>NZ_JAQMWP010000022.1 GCF_030403745.1 Streptomyces sp. S.PB5 | reverse complement strand
CCGGGGTGTCCTCATGGACCACGGTGACGGCCTGCCGTACCGCCGCATCCTTCAGCAACGCAGCCGTGATCTCACCGAGTTCGATCCGGAAACCACGGATCTTCACCTGGTCGTCGATACGGCCGAGGAAGTCGAGCCCGCCGTCCGGGCGCCTGCGGGCCAGGTCACCGCTGCGGTACATGCGGGACCCGGCGGGCCCCCACGGGTCGGGCACGAACCGCTCGGCGGTCAGCGCCGGACGCCCGAGGTAGCCGCGCGCTACACCGGGACCGGCGACATGGATCTCGCCCTCGGTCCCGTCGGGCACAGCGCGGCCCTGCGGGTCGAGCAGGTGCACCGTGAGGTCGGACAGCGGACGGCCGACCGGGTTGCCGGCGTCGGGGGCGAAGTCCCGCTTGGTCAGCCGGTGGTACGTGGTGTGGACGGTGGTCTCGGTGATGCCGTACATGTTCACCAGCGAGACCCGGCCCAGGCCCACGCGGTCGGCCCACGGCTTGAGTTCGGCGATCTCCAGCTTCTCGCCGGCGAAGATCACCGCGCGCAGCGGGAGGTACTTGATCCGCCGGTCGCCCTCGGCCGCCGCCGTCACCAGCGAGCGGAAGGCGGTGGGCGTCTGGCTGAGCACCGTGACCTCTTCCTCGACCAGGAGGTCGAGGAACTCCTCCGGGGAGCGGGTCACCGCACGCGGCACGACCACCACGCGGCCGCCGTGGGCCAGGGCGCCCCACATCTCGAAGACCGAGACGTCGAACGCGTAGGAGTGGGCCATCGTCCAGACGTCCGTCTCGTCGAAGGCGTAGTGCTCCTGCGCGGTCTCCATCAGCCGCACCACATTGCGGTGGGTCAGGGCCACACCCTTCGGGCGGCCCGTCGAACCGGACGTGTAGATCGTGTAGATCAGGTTGTCCGGTCCCGAGAGCTTCGGCAGGTTCTCCGCCGCCCGGCCGGCCAGCTCCTTCGCGGTGTCCGGGTCGTCCAGGACGATCAGGGTCCCGTCGTACACCTCACAGAGGCCCGCGGCCAGCTCGCTCGTGGTGACCACGACGTCCGCCCGTGCGTCGGACAAGACGTAGCCGAGACGCTCGGCCGGGTTCGCCGGGTCGAGCGGCAGGTATGCCGCACCCGACTTGAGTACGCCGAGCAGGCTGGGAATCAGTTCGGTGCCGCGCTCCAGATGGACGCCGATCAGCCGCTCCGGGCCGGCGCCCAGCTCGCGCAGGTGCCGGGCGAGCCGGTTGGCCCGCGCGTTGACCTGTGCGTACGACAGCTCCTCGCCGCCGGCCGTCACGGCGACGGCGTCCGGCGTCTCCGCGACCCGCGCCTCGAACAGCTCATGTGCGGTCAAGCCCGTCTCCTCAGGCAGGTGCCGCTCCCCCGTGGCGCCGGTGGCCGGCTCCTCGGTGTGCCGCGGCTCGGTGTCGTGCACGGATCGGTCGAGACCGCTCGCGATGGCCTCGAGCACCTCGCGGTACAGGACCGCGAGTTCACCGCTACGGTCGCGGGTCACCAGGCCCGTGCCCGTACGGATGCCGATCTTCTGGTCGCCGTACGCGTGCACGGCGAGGCCGAACTCGTTGGGCGCCTGGCTGACGCCCGTACCGGTGTCGATCAGGTCGGCGTCGACCTGGTGGAAGTCGATGTAGTTGAAGAACACGTCGACGAGGCGCTCTCCCGTGCCGAGCTGCCGCTGGATCGCGGGCAGCGGATAGCGGCGGTGCGCCCAGACCTCGGTCTCCCGGGCGAAGACCCGCGTGAGCAGCTCGCGCCAGGTGCGGGCGCCGCGCTCGTGCGGGAACGGCAGGGTGTTGAGGTGCATACCGACCACGCCTTCGGCGCCGGTCAGTTCCGGCCTGGTGTGGAAGACCACCCCGGTGTGGAAGGCGTCCGCGGGAGTTCCCGCCGCCTCGCCGCCGAGCCGGCTCATCACCTCCAGATGCGCGGCGAGCATCAGCGTCTTGAACGGCACGTCCGCTTCCGCCGCCCGCGCGCGCAGCACCGGGGCGAGGTCGGCGACCGGTACGTCCACGCCGTAGCTCTCCGGCTCACCGTCCCCGGCCCAGGAGGCGGGGGGCGTCAGCCGCGGCCGGCCGGTGACGACGCCCTGCCAGAACGCGCGGTCGGCGGAGCTGCCGAGCGACTCCAGTTCGCCCGCGATGACATCGGCGTAGCGGACGAGCGGCGCGGCGCCGGCGGCGGGCGCACCCGTGTCGCGGATCTCCCGGTAGGTGTGCACCAGTTCCATGTCGAGGGTGTGGGTGCTCCAGCCGTCGATGATCACGTGCGAGGTGGTGAGGGTCAGCCACCAGGCGTCGTCGCTCTCCAGATAGACGGCGACACGCAGCAGGGGGGCGGTGCGCAGGTCGAAGAGCGCGGCACGCTCCTCGTCCACCCGCGCGGTGAGCTCCTTCTCGCCCTCGACCGGGTCGATGCCGCGGTAGTCGTACACCGTCACCGGCACCTCGGCGGTGCGGTGCACCACCTGCAGGGGAACCGAGTAGCCGGTGACGTGCACCGAGGTGCGCAGCGAGTCGTGCCGGTCGGTGACCGAACGGACCGCGGAGCGCAGGGCCGCCTCGTCGAAGGGGCGGTCGTCCTTGATCCGCTTGGAGATCACCGTGTGGTAGTTGTTCCGGCCGCTGCCCGACATCAGCTCGGCGACCATGCCCAGCTGGACCTGGCCCAGCGGGTAGGCATCGGCGGCGCCGGCCGGCACCAGGGACCGGTCGGCGGCGCCGATCAGTGCGAACGGCGCGGTGGCCGCGGTCTGTCCGGACACCCGCGTACGGCTCTCGATCAGCTCCGCGAGCGCGGCGACGGTGCGCTGTTCGAAGACATCGCGTACGGACAGGTCGTAGCCGCGGCCGCGCAGGGCGCCGACGACGGCGACGGCACGGATGGAGTCACCGCCGCGGTCGAAGAACCGGTCGGCGGTGCCGGCCTGTTCGATCCCGAGCACCCGCTGCCAGACCTCGGCGACGGCGCGCTCGGCCTCGGTGACCGGGGCGAGGTACTCGGTACGTGCCGTGTCCTCGTCCGGTGCGGGCAGAGCGGTGCGGTCGAGCTTGCCGTTGGCGTTGAGCGGGAGCGCGGGCAGCCGCACGAAGGCCGACGGGATCATGTACGTGGGCAGGTGCTCGCCGCAGTACGTGGTGAGCTCGGCCGGATCGGCCTGTCCGCCGTCCGCGCCGACCAGGTAGGCCACCAGTCGCTTGCCGCCGTCGGCGTCCTCGTGGACGAGGACACGGGCGTCGCTGATCTGCGGGTGGTTGTGGAGGACGGCTTCGATCTCGCCGGTCTCGATCCGATAGCCACGGATCTTCACCTGGTGATCGGTACGGCCCAGGAACTCCACGACACCCGGCTCCACCCAGCGCGCCAGATCCCCGGTCCGGTACATCCGGGAGCCGGCCGGACCGTACGGGTCCGGGACGAACCGCTCGGCGGTCAGCGCACCCCGACCCAGATAGCCACGCGCCACACCCGTACCGGACACATACAACTCACCCACGGCACCGACCGGGACACGGCGATAGCCGGAGTCGAGCACACGCATCACCATGCCAGGCAGCGGAGCCCCGATCGGCACCACACCCTGCCCCGCATCCAACGGCACCGGATGGATACACGTACCGACCGAGGCCTCGGTGGGCCCGTACTCATTGATCAGACGGCCCTCACCCAGGACCCGCGTGAACCGGGACGCGAGCGAGGCCTGAAGGGCTTCACCCGCCACCACGATCACCGACGCCAGACCCGCGATCTGCCCGTCGCTCAGCTGCTGGGCCAGGATCTCCAAATGCCCCGGCGTCAGCTTCAGGAAGCTGAACGGACCGGCCGCCACCAGCCGTTCACCCAGCTCGGACAGGTCGAGATCCTGCGGCAGCAGATGCACCCGCTGCCCCGCCAGCAGCGGCGCCCACACATTCGGCACCACCAGATCGAAAGCCACCGACGAGAACACCGCACCACCACCGGAACCGGCACCCGCCAACTCCCGCTGCGCCCAGCCCAGATGATTGGCCAGACCCCGATGCGTGACCGCCACACCCTTCGGACGACCCGTCGACCCCGACGTATAGATCACATACGCCAGCTCATCGGGATCAGGAGTCCGCTCAGGTGCCCTGCCGGAAGCGGCGGCGACCGCATCCGCGGTCTCAGGCGCATCCACGCACACCAGTCGGCCATCGAACTCCGCGGGAGCCAGAGCCAGTTCGGTCACCAGCACCTCGGCCCCGGCATCGGTCAGCATCCCGGTCACACGGGTCTGCGGGAAGCCCGGGTCGAGCGGCACGAACGCCGCCCCGGCCTTCCACACACCCAGCATCACCGCATGCAGATCCACACCCCGCTCAAGCAGCACACCCACCACCGAGCCACGACCGACCCCGACAGACCCCAGATACGCGGCCCACCGATTCGAGGACACCTCCAACTCCCCGAACGACAGGGAGAAACCAGAGCCCTCGACGGCCACAGCATCCGGCGCCGCAGCAGCCCGCTCAGCGAAGACGACCGGCACCGGCACGCCCTCACGCACAGCACCCTCACCGGACACCTCCCAGCCGGCGAGCCGCTCCAGCTCCTGCGCGGGGGCCATGGCGAGGTTGCCGAGCGCCGTGGCGGGGGCGTCCACCGCCGCGGCCAGCAGACGGCCGAGGTGGTCCGCGAGTCGGCGGGCGGTCCCCTCGTCGAAGAGCGAGGTGGCGAACTCGAGGCCACCCGTCAGACCACCGTCGCGGTCCGGGCGGAGCAGCAGCGTGAGGTCCGTGTGCGTGATCCGCCACAGCTGCCGGATCGTCTCGAAGTCCTCGTCGACAGCCCCGTTGAAGTCCTCGTCATGCAGGTCCACCGCCACCTGGAACAGCGGTGTGCGCGACAGGTCGCGGTCCGGCACGAGGGCGTCCACGAGCAGGTCGAAGGGCAGCTCCTGGTGGGCGAAGGCGTCCTTCGTCACTGCGCCGACGCCGGCCACCGCGGTCGCGAAGTCCTGCGCCGGGTCGAGCCCGCAGCGCAGCACGACGTTGTTGAGGAAGAAGCCCACGACACCGTCGAGTTCGGCCCGCCCGCGCCCCGCGACCGGGGTGCCGACGGGGATGTCCCACTGACCGGTGTGCCGGCCGAGGACGGTCGCGAAGGCCGCGAGCACGACCGCGAAACGCGTCGTCCCCGCCTGTCGCGCCAGCTCGTCGAGGCGCCGTGCCGTGGTGGCCGGCACCGCGAAGGGCACGATCGAGCCGCGGCCGTCACGCACCGCGGGACGCGGCCGGTCCGTGGGGAGTTCCAGCGGTTCGAGGCCGTCGAGCACCTCCCGCCAGTGCGCGAGCTCGTCCGCGACGGCCGCGTCGGTGAGGTGCTCGCGCTGCCAGGCCGCATAGTCGGCGTAACCCACCGCGAGCTGCGGCAGCACCGGCTCGGTGCCGTGTACGGCGGCGTCGATCAGCTCGGCGAACTCCCGCTCCAGTACGGCGGTCGACCAGCCGTCGGTCGTGATGTGATGCATGGCGACGGCGACGATCCGCACCCCGTCGCCGAGGTCGAACAGCCGGGCTCTCAGCAGCGGTTCGCCGCCGTCCAGGGCGAATCCTCGGCCGAGCAGCGTCACCAGGTGGCCGGGCAGGGCGTCCCGGTCCGTCGCGGTCTCGGGCAGCTCGACGCGCACCTCGGGCAGGATGTGCTGCCGCGGTTCCCCGGCCTCCTCGGCGTAGGCGGTGCGCAGTGCTTCGTGCCGGGCGATCAGGGCGTTCAACGCGGTCCAGGCCTGCTCGCGGGTGGCGGCCGCGGGCAGCTTGAGCAGGAGTCCCGCGACCCATTCGGGGCTCGCCGGGTTCAGCTTGTCCATGAACCACAGCCGCCGCTGCCCGTACGACAGGGGAAGGCCGCGGCTGCGGTCGGCGCGCGTGATCGGCGCCTGCGTGATCGGCGCCTGCGTGAGGGCCGTCGCCGCGTCGATGAGGGCCGCCTGTCCGGACAGGGTGGTCGCGCCGAGCAGCGACTGCAGCGTGACCTCGCGGCCGGTGACGGCGCGCAGCCGGGTGACGAGGCGGGTCAGCTGCAGTGAGGTGCCGCCGAGGCGGAAGAAGTCGTCCTGCACCGCGAGGTCGCCGGAGGGCCTGAGCAGATCGCGCCAGGCGTCGGCGACGATCAGTTGCGCCGGCGTGCTCGGCGCCGTGCGGTCGCCGACGGTGTGGTCCGCGTCGGCGTCGGACTCGGCGAGCGGGTGCGGCAGCGCGCGGCGGTCGGTCTTGCCGCTCGTGGTGCGCGGGATGTCGTCGAGTTCCACGAAGAGGGCGGGCAGATGCGTGCTCGGCAGCCGTTCGACCAGATGTCCGCGCAAGCGGGCGTCGAGCGGTACCTCGCGCTCCGCGCCGGGAGTCCGTACGACGTACGCGGCGAGCGCTTGCGTGTCGTCGGCCGCGGTGTAGGGGGCGACGGCCGCGGCGGCGACATCGGGGTGCGCGAGCAGGGCGGCCTCGACCTCGGCGGGTTCGAGGCGGACACCGTTGACCTTGAGCTGCTCGTCGATCCGGCCCAGGTATTCGAGCTGCCCGTCCGCGCGCCAGCGCACCTGGTCGCCGGTGCGGTAGAGCCGGCTGCCGTCCTGGGCGAGCGGGTCGGGCACGAAGCGCTCGGCGGTCTGGCCGGGGCGGTCGAGGTATCCGTGGGCCAACTGGACGCCGCCGATGAGGAGTTCACCGGGCACGCCGATACCGACAGGGGTACCGGCGGTGTCCACCACGAGCACCCGGGTGCGTGGCAGCGGGCGGCCGATCGGGACGGCTCCGGCGGCCGTGCCCGGGGTGAAGCGGTACGCGGTGGAGTTGACGGTGCACTCGGTGGGCCCGTAGACGTTCCACACCTCGGCGCCGCTCAACTCGGCCATGCGGGCGGCCAGTTCGGTGCGCAGCTGCTCACCGCCCGAGACCAGCGCACGCAGCGCGGTGCATCGGTCCCAGCCGTCTTCGAGGACCATCTGACGCCAGATGGTGGGCACCGCCTGGACGACACTGACGCGCTGCTCGGCGATGGTGCGCAGGACGGTCGCCGGATCGCGCTCCTCGTCGGGCGCCATCACGACGGCGGCGCCGCGGATCAGCGGGGCGAAGATCTCCCACACATGGGCGTCGAAGACGAGGGGGGTGCGGTGCAGCACCCGGTCCTCGGCCGTCAGGCGCAGCTGGTCCGCGGTGGCGACGACCATGTTGACCAGGCCCTGGTGGGGAACGATCACGCCCTTGGGGGTGCCCGTGGTCCCCGAGGTGTGCAGGATGTACGCCGCGTCCTGCGGGTCCACATCGCCGTGGCCGAGGGCCTGTTCGCCGGTCTCGGCGGGGCCGACCACACGGGCACCCGTGGCCGCGCCTCGTTCCGCGGTCGCCGGGTCGCACAGGATCAGGCGGGTGCCGGAGGCGGCGACGAGGGCGTCGAGCCGGGGCTGCGGGGCCCCGGCGTCCAGCGCGAGATAGGGCGCCCCGGCCCGGAGCACGGCCATCAGCGCGACCACGAGGTCACCGCCGCGGCCGAGGAGCACACCGACCGGCGCCCCCGGGCCCGCGCCCAGCTCACGAAGCCGGCCGGCGAGAGCGGCCGACCTGTGGTCCAGCTCCCCGTAGGACATCCGCGCACCGTCCGCAAGGACGGCGGTGGCCTCGGGCGTACGCGCCGCCTGGCGTGCGACGAGCTCGGGGACGAGCACGGTCTCGGCCGGAGCTTCCGTCCGTGGTGCAGGGATCATGCGAGGTGCACTCCTTGTGCGATGAGGCGCGGATGTCTACGGGGGGGCCGGTTTCCGGTCAGCCGGTCAGCCGGTCAGGCGGCCTGGGCGTCCATGCGGCGGCGCAGGCTCGCCGGGCGCATGTCCGTCCAGATCTGCTCGATGTGGGCGAGGCACTCCTCGCGGCTGCCCTCGGTGCCCTCGGCGCTCCAGCCGGCGGGGAGGTCGCGGTCGGCCCACCAGATCGAGTACTGCTCCTCGTCGTTGAGTACGACGCGGTGGGTGGGGGCGGTCTGTGTGTCGGACACGGTTGCTCCTGTGGGTGTGCAGGGTTGGGATTGGAACAGGGATGCGGTTCAGGAATGCAGTTCAGGAATGCAGTTCAGGAATCCGGTTCAGGAATCCGGTTCAGGAATTCGGTTACGGCCCGGCCAGCTTCTGACCGTGCGCCATATCCGGCCTATACGGCGGGATTTGGCCCCGGAACGGGCGGAGGGGACGCCCGGCGGCAGCGGCCGCCGGGCGTCCCCTCCGTGATGCCGGGCCCGATCAGTCGGTCATCGCCACGAGGACGCGGCGCTTCCCGGTGAACGAGCGCCTCCCGTGGGCGACCAGAACGTTGTCGATCAGCAGCAGATCACCGACCTGCCAGTCGACGTTCACCGCGTTGTCGAGACCCCGGTCCCGGACCTGGATGACGTAGTCGTCCGGGATCGGCCGGCCGTCGGCGAAGCAGACCGACTGCGGGAGCTCCTCCGCCGGCATGATCTGGGCCAGCGCCTTGGCGGTCTCGTCGCCGAGAGCCGCCGGGTGCCACTGGTCGGACTGGTTGAACCAGACCTCCGTACCGGTGACCGGATGCCGCAGTGTGGCCGGGCGCACGTTGCTGACCCGCAGGCTGCCGTCAGGACGCCAGCTCCAGTCGGATCCGGCCTCCTTCAGGTAGACGTCGACCTGATCCCGGTCGTCGGTCTCGAAGGTGTCCTGCCAGCTCTTGCCGAGCCCCTTGCCGCCGTGCAGATTCTGCGAGTACCGCACGCCGCCCGCGAAGGCCTCCCGTACCTCGTCATCAAGGGAGTTCAGCCACAGCGCGGCGTCCACCACCGGAGTGGCACCGCCCGTCTCGGCGGCGATCTCGCAGTAGAACAGCAGCCGGGTCGGCCAACTCGACGCGTACGACATCTCGTTGTGCATCGAGATGGTGAACTCCGGCGGGTACTCCGTCGACGTGTACACGTTTGAACCGACCTTGGTGCGCGGCGAGTTGCCGTTCACATAGGCGAGACGCCGTGGCAGCAGCCGGTCCATGACCGGGTCGAGCCCGTCCGGGCGCACCGAGAAGCCGCGGAAGACGATGGCCTTCTCACGGGTGAGCAGCTCCTCGAGATCGTCCGCCAGGGCGTCCAGATGGCCGACGAGCCCTTCCGGGTCCGCCGCCGCGCCTATGTCCGAAGGTCTGATCTCCAGCGGAGTCCAGGCCTTGTGCTCTTGCATGTGTTGG
The DNA here is from genome assembly GCF_030403745.1 of Streptomyces sp. S.PB5. Taxonomy (GTDB): domain Bacteria; phylum Actinomycetota; class Actinomycetes; order Streptomycetales; family Streptomycetaceae; genus Streptomyces. The sequence goes on along the minus strand of NZ_JAQMWP010000022.1, from coordinate 142,946 downwards.
GTCCTTTCAGGGTTGTCCTCCCGTGCTCGCAAGGTCGAGCAGGGAATAGCGCCGCATCAGTACCGGCCCGGTACCGCCCTCCTCCCGGGCGAGCGCGGCGCACAAGTGCGGGCCGACGTCCAGATCGCGTACCGACAGAGAGCTGGTCCCCCTGGGCGTCACCTGGCGGACGGGCACGGGGCCCGCTGATCCGGGATGCACCTCCACGGCGCTGAGGTCCGAGGTGATTCCGGCACCGCTCGCCTTGACCACGGCTTCCTTCCGCGTCCAGCAGTGATAGAACGCCCTGGTCCGCGCGGGCCCCGGCGAGCAGGCCCGCAGATGTGCCCGCTCGGACGGTGAGAGCACGAGCGAAGAGACCGCGCCGTGGTCGAAGTCGCTCATGTCCTCGATGTCGACGCCGACCGTCGCATCGGCCTCGACCGCGATCAGCCAGTGCGGACCTGTCCTGCTCAGACTGAATTCCAGCCCGGTTCTCGGGTGCGCCAGCTGCGGCCGGCCGTGGCCGGGATGGCCGCAGCCGGGGTTCGTCGCACGGCCGAAGACCAGTTCCCTCGGGGGAACTTCGAGATAGTGCGCGAGGATGCGGCGCAGCGCCACATGGACCGCCGCATAGGCGGCGGAATGCGGCCCGGTGAGTCGGCGAGCGGCCTGAAGCTCCTCCGCGGACAGCTCGTCCAGATCTCGATCGGCCACGTGATCGGGAGCCTTTCCCTGCCACACATGGCAGGACCGGCCCTCCCGCAGGGACTGGTACGCGGAGCCGCTCATCGTCGTGAGGTCAGCCCGCGGCACCGGCGGGAAGCCTGGCGGCGAACGGCGGGTTCGACCACAGCAGGTTGTAGCTGCCGGCCGCCCACAGCTCTCCGTCCGTGCGACCGGCGAGCGAGGTGATCTGGTTGATGGAGTAGTCGGGGTTGTCGATCGGCCGGGCCAGGCTCTCCCAACTCGTGCCGTTCCAACGGACGATGCCGGAGTGCCGGCTGGAACTGCTCAGGTCGAGTCCGGCATAGAGCTTTCCGTCCGCCCAGGCGAATTCGTTGACTCCGTCCGAGCCGACGCCCACCACGTCCGCGCCGGTGCTCCATCCGCTGCCGTTCCAGCGCAGCACGGTGTTCTTGTGCGCGACCCACACCTGGCCCGCGGCATCGGCGGTCATCGCGGAGACCCTGGTGATGCCGGCCGGCACAGGCACCTCCGTCCAGGAAGCGCCGTTCCAACGGACCACGTATCCGCGGCAGTTCCTGCTCTCCTGATCGGTGCAGCTCTCGCCCGACGCCCATACGTCGGCGGCCGAGTTCACCTGGACGTCGAACAGCCGCGTCCTGCCGCCCACCGCCTGGGGCAGCTTGGTGATCTTCCAGGAACCGCCCTCCCAGTGGCCTATGACGGCCGCCTGCGTCGGGGTGGTCGTCTTCCACTGGGTCGTGCCGACAGCCCAGACATCGCCCGCGGAGACCGCTTCCACGTCATCGAAGTGCACCGTCTGGTCGGCGGGCGAGCGATCCTGCCAGGCACTGCCGTTCCAGTGACTCACGATGGCGGGCTTGGCCGAGATGCCGCCGACGACCCAGAAGTCCTTGGCGGATGTGGCGCTCCAGACGCCGCTGCCGAACGTGTCGGTGTACGGCGTGGCCTCCGACTTGGGCAGCAGCTTCCAGGCCGACCCCTCACGCACCCAGAAGCTGGCCACCTCACCGTCACCCTCACCGGGGCTGAAGCCGCCCCGGCCGATGACGGTGCCGTCGTCGGCCGTCAGGAAGGCGTCGAACCACCGCGAGCTGTCGGGGTCGGGAACGGCCACCCAGCCACCGGCCACCCAGCCACCGGCCGCACCGGCCGGCGCCATCGCGAGCCCGAGCACCGCACCCGCGGCGGCCAGGACGACAGAGGCCCTGCGGAACAACCCTCCCCCGCCGGCGCTCCGACGAACATGCTTTCCGATCACTTTTCCTCCATGCGGGCAGGCCGTCGGGTCGACGGCGACAAGGTGTGGGGGGACGTTCTGATGTGGGGCATCCGGGGGTGGGGCGCACGGGGTGGGGCGTAGTGGATGGGTCGTACGGGGTGGGGCGTGCTAGCGATACCGACCGGAGGGCCCGGAGGGCTGGGGCTTCCCGCCCGCCCGTACGGTGCAGCTGTGGCTCGCCTCGACCCGCGCCGCGGCGGACGCGAGCACGTCCTTGGCCACCGGGACATCGGTGACCAGAGCGGCGAGCGCCGTCCCGGTGTCCGCATCGCGCGCCACCCACAAGGACTCGATGTTGACGTCGGCATCCGCGAGTTCCTCGCCGATCGCACCCACGGCTCCGGGCCGGTCGGGATAGCTGACGAAGGCCAGGTTGCCGTCGACCGGCAGCTCCAGCTCGTGCCCGAACGCCTCGATCAGCCTCGGGTGCCGGCGCAGGCCCGAGAGTGTCCCCGCCAGCCGGACGCTGCCGCCGTCGGCCCGGATGCCTCGCAGCGCGACGGCGCTGCGATGGCTGCCCGCTTCGGTCTCCGTGACGAGGCGCACCGTCATCCCGCGCTCGCGGGCCCGCAGCGGCGCGTTGACCAGGCTTGTCGGATGCCGTGAGGGACCGCTCAGGACCCCCTTGAGCGCGGCGAGTTCCAGGATGCCGGCCTGCTCCGCGGCGAGATCGCCGAGCAACCGGACCTCCAGGTGCTGTGGAATGGACCCGGCGGCGGCGGTGAGCACCTCACCGAGCCGCTCGGTGAGCGCCAGCCACGGCCGCACGGTGTCGCCGATCGCATGCCCGTGGGTGTTCACGACGTTGGGCCCGTACTCACCGGCGAGGGCGAGGCGCACCGCTTCCGCGGCCACCGCCCCGGCCCGCTGCCCGGCCTCATCGCTGCGCACCGCCAGGCCGGGAGTCACCACCACGTTGTCCAGCCCGGCGAGTGCGGCATCTGCGGGCTCCCGCGCGGCGGAGAGATCCAGGGCGGCGGCGGCCACCCGCCCCTCCTTCAGTGCCGCGTACAGCTCATTGGTGTCGAAGGCCCCCGTGCCCGAGACGCTGACGAGACGCACTTCGGGTCTGACCCGGTTCAGCGCGTCGAAGTCCAGCAGTCCCGCGGTCTCACCGGTCCCGGGCACATGCACGCTGAGGAAGTCGGCGGCCGCGAGCACCTGGTCGAACGGTGCGAGACGGACTCCGAGGGCCGCGGCCCGCTCCGGCGCGGCATAGGGGTCGTACGCCACCACATCCATCCCGAATGCCCTGAGGCGTTCGGCGACGAGGCCACCCACGCGGCCGAGTCCGACGATCCCCAGCACCTTTCCGGACAGCTCGACACCCGAGTAGAGGCTGCGCTGCCAGGCACCGGCCGTGAGTGCCGCGTGCGCCTGCGGGATGTTGCGCGCGACGGCGAGCAGCATCCCGACGGTGAGCTCGGCCACGCTCAGGGCTTCCGCCTCGGGAGCGTCGGTCACCTGGATCCCCCGCTCCGTGGCGGCGGCCACGTCCACGTTCCCCAGGGCGGCCCCCGCCCGCGCGATGATCTTCAGCTCGGGAGCGGCGGCGATGGCCTCGGCGTCGATCACCGGGGCGTCCCCCACCAGGACCGCGTCGGCCTCGGCCAGGGCCGCCAGGAGCGCGTCCCGGTCCGTGCCGTCACAGCGCAGTACCGTTACGCCGAAACCGAGCTCCCGCACCGTCTCCGCGGTGAACTCGCCTGCGAGCAACACGACATGGGGGGACCTCGCGGACTTCGCGACCACGCGGCTGTTCAACGGCATCGCAAGCTCCGTACGAGTAGGCAACGGCTCGGGAGTCTCACTCTCGGAACAGCCGCCATACCCGACCTATACGCCACCGCGACGGATGCGCCCCCAAGGAACAGCCGGTGCGGTCGGCGCTGTTGCATCGATCCGGAACCGGATCCCGCCGAGCGCGGCGCTGAACACAGCCTCGGCGTCGGCACCGTGGGCCTCCAGGTCGCCGAGAACGTCGCACCAGCCCGGCAGACGCAGGCTCCCGATCTCCGCGGCGGCGCCGTTCGGACCCCGGTGCAGCCGTCCGCCGACGATCGTCCCGGCACCGGTGCAGCAGCCGTCCTCGCGGACGCTGATGAGCGCCATGCATCACGGCGTCCCCAACCGGCATTGGACCGGCCCGGAGCCGGTCGCCAATAGTGCTGGGGATGGGCGCAGACGCCGTGACGGAGGTTCGACGATGACCATCCCCCCACCCCCCGCAACCGCCGAGCCGGCCCGTGCCGCCTCACCGTTGACGATCAGCGAGCAAGGCGCGTTCTGGGTCGGTGCCGGGCGCAAGCCGACCGAGGCCGGGACCGCCGCCGAGGCCGCGATGTACGTCCAGTACCAGATCCCGGCCGAACTCCGGCATCCGCTGCCCGTGGTGATGGTCCACGGGGGCGGCGGCCAGGGCACGGACTACCTGTCGACGCCGGACGGGCGCCCCGGCTGGGCCACCCGGTTCCTCCAGGCCGGTTACGCCGTGTACGTGGTCGACCGTCCAGGTCACGGGCGCTCCCCGTACCACCCCGATGTCCTCGGGCCCATCGAGGGCGCGGCGCCGACGTACGAGTTCATCCGCTGGCTGTTCTGCGAGGGGGCGGGACGACCTGGCAGCCAGTGGCCCGGCAGCGGCGAGATCGGCGACGACTCCGCGCTGGACCAGTTGATGGCGAGCCAGGGCCCGACGCTGCCCACCTTCGCCGAGAACGAGGAGCAGATGCGGCGCTGCGGGGCCGAGTTGCTGGACCGTATCGGACCGGCCGTGCTGATCACCCACTCCATGGGTGGGCCGTTCGGCTGGCTGGTCGCCGATGCCCGGCCCGGGCTGGTGAAGGCCGTTGTCTCCATCGAGCCGATCGGGCCGCCGTTCACCGAACTGCCCGGCCTCGGAAAGCTGGAGTGGGGGCTCACCGCGGCCCCGATCACTTACGAGCCGCCGGTACAGACCTCGGAGGAACTGCGCCTTCGACTGCGCGAGGCGGGGGGCGGCGGGCTCCAGGACTGTCTCGTCCAGGACGAAGAAGCGGGCCCCGTGCGGTCCCTGCCAGGGCTCCAGGGCTTCCCGATCGCCGTGGTCGCGGCCGACCACTCGCCGTTCGCGGCGTACCAGCACGGTGTCGCCGACTACCTCGCACAGGCCGGTGCCGACGCCGAGTTGCTGCGCCTGGCGGACCTGGGGCTCACGGGCAACGGTCACATGCCCATGGGCGAGAAGAACTCCGACGACGTGGCCGAGGCACTGATGGCCTGGCTGGACAAGCGGCTGGCGGACGGGGAGGAAACGCCCCGATGACAACCGTGCCGGCCGTCGAGACCGATGTGCTCATCGTGGGAAGCGGGCCCGCGGGAGCGAGCGCCGCACTGGCGCTGAGCACCTATGGCGTGCCGAACGTCATGGTCACCCGCTACTCACGCCTCGCGGACACGCCCAGGGCGCACATCACCAACCAGCGCACCATGGAAGTGCTGCGTGACCTGGGTGTCGAAGAGGATGTGATCGCCCAGGCCACCCCGCAGCATCTGATGGGCAACACCGTCTTCTGCACCGCCGTCGCGGGCGAGGAGCTCGGCCGGCTGAGGTCCTGGGGCAACGAACCGCTCGTGCAGGCCGCGCACGAGCTGGCGAGCCCCACCCGCATGTGCGACATGCCGCAGCACCTCATGGAGCCGGTGCTCGTGAACGCGGCCATAGCACGCGGAAGCCGACTGCGGTTCGGCACCGAGTACCTGTCGCACGAGCAGGACGCCGACGGCGTGACCGCCACGGTCCGCGACCGGCTGCGCGGCGACACGTACACCATCCGCGCCAAGTACCTGATCGGCGCGGACGGCGGACGCAGCAAGGTGGCCGAGGACGCCGGGCTGCCGATGGGCGGCCAGATGGGCGTGGCCGGCAGCATCAACATCGTCTTCGACGCGGACCTCACCCAGTACGTGGCGCACCGGCCCGCCACCCTCTACTGGGTGCTGGCGCCCGGCGCGACCGTGGGCGGTATCGGCGCCGGCCTGGTGCGCTGCGTACGGACGTGGAACGAGTGGCTGATCGTGTGGGGCTACGACGTCGACGCCGGGCCGCCGGACCTCACCGAGGAGTACGCCCTGTCCGTCGTCCGCACGCTGATCGGCGACGACGAGATCCCGGTGACCATCAAGTCGTCCTCCGCGTGGACGGTCAACGAGATGTACGCCGAGACGTACTCCAGCGGCCGGGTGTTCTGCGCGGGCGACGCCTGCCACCGGCACCCGCCGTCCAACGGGCTGGGCTCCAACACCTCCATCCAGGACTCCTACAACCTGGCGTGGAAGCTGAAGCTCGTCCTGGACGGCACCGCGTCCCCGTCCCTGTTGGACACCTACAGTGCCGAGCGGGCACCGGTCGGCAGGCAGGTCGTCACCCGGGCCAACCGGTCCATCGGTGAGACGGCACCCGTCTTCGAGGCGCTCGGCGGCCTGGCGCCGCAGACCACCGAGCAGCTGTGGCGGAACATCGCCGCCCGCAAGGACGCCACCACGGAGGCCGAGGAGCAGCGGGCGCGGCTGCGGGAGGCGATCGCCTTCAAGGCATACGAGTTCAACGCCCACGGAGTGGACCTCAACCAGCGCTACACCTCCGCCGCGATCGTCCCGGACGGCACCGAGGACCCCGGCTTCGCCCGCGACCCCGAGCTGTACTTCCAGCCGAGCACCCGCCCCGGCGCGAAGCTCCCGCACGCCTGGCTCTGCGCGGGCACCCGCAACCTGTCCACCCTGGACCTGGGCGGGAACGGCCGGTTCACCCTGATCACCGGCATCGGCGGCGAGCCCTGGACGGAGGCCGCCCGCATCCTCGGCAAGGAGTTCGGCCTGGAGATCGCCACGGCGGTCATCGGCCCCGGCCAGGAGTACGAGGACCCGTACGGGGACTGGGCCCGGCTGCGGGAGACCGGCGACTCGGGCGCGCTGCTGGTGCGGCCGGACAACCACGTGGCCTTCCGCCGCCAGGACGCCACCGGTGACGTCACGGCCGCACTGAGGGACGCACTGCGGCAGATCCTCGGGCGGGGCTGAGCGGCCATGGACCTCACCACGAAGACCGCGAACACCGCGACGACCGAGACGACCGAGACGACGACGGAGGTGCTGGAAAGCTTCGCCCACACCCCCGATCCCCGACTGCGCGAGGTCCTGCTCTCCCTGACGCGTCACCTGCACGATTTCGTACGGGACATCGAGCCGACCCAGGCCGAGTGGGAGCGGGCGATCGACTTCCTCACCGCGACCGGGCACATGTGCGACGACACCCGGCAGGAGTTCATCCTGCTGTCGGACGTCCTGGGTGTGTCGATGCTCGTCGAGACGATCAACGACCACAAGGCGGCCGCCGCGACCGACTCGACGGTGCTCGGCCCCTTCCACATGACCGAGTCCCCGGTCCGTGAACTCGGGGCGAACATCGATCTGGTCGGCGGCGGCGAGCCCTGCGTGATCAGCGGACGGGTCGTCTCCGTCGACGGCACACCGCTGCCCGGCGCGACGCTGGACGTGTGGCAGGCCGACGACCAGGGCTTCTACGACGTCCAGCAGCCGGAGAAGCAACCGCCGGGCAATGGGCGCGGGCTGTTCACGGCGGACGCGGAGGGGCGGTTCTGGTTCCGCTCGTGCGTTCCGAGCCCGTATCCCCTTCCGACGGACGGGCCGGTCGGCTCCCTGCTGGAGGCGACCGGCCGCCACCCCTACCGTCCCGCCCATGTCCACTTCATCGTGGGCGCCGAGGGGTACAGCCCGGTGACGACGCACATCTTCGTGGCGGGCAGCGACTATCTGGAGTCGGACGCGGTCTTCGCCGTGAAGGAGAGCCTGGTCGAGGAGTTCGTCGAGGTGGACTCCCCCGAGGAAGCCGCGAAGTTGGGCCTGGCCAACCCCTTCCGCCGGGCGCGCTTCGACATCGTGCTGCAACCGGTGATCGTGTGAAGGGAGAGGCCCTGGAATTCACCTACCGGGCCCAGCCGATGCGCGTCCTCTTCCGGTCGGGTGCCGTGCCGGACGCGGTGTGCGACGAGGTCGCGCTTCTCGGCCTCGGCCGCGTCCTCGTGCTGTGCGACGACCACGGCCTGGACACGGCCCGTGCCGTAGCCGCGTCTCTCGGCGATGCCTGCGCCGGGCTGCACGCGGGGGCGGTGGCGCACGTCCCGGTGGAGGTCGCCGATCTGGCCGTCGAAACGGCTCGCGAAGCCCGCGCCGACGGCTGCGTGGCGGTCGGCGGCGGTTCCGTGACCGGTCTGGCCAAGGCCGTCGCGCTCAGGACCGGCCTGCCGATCGTCGCCGTCCCGACGACGTACGCCGGATCGGAGATGACGCCCGTCTGGGGCCTGACCGAGGGCGCGGTCAAACGCACCGGGCGCGACCCGAAGGTGCTGCCGCGCAGCGTCGTGTACGACGAGCGTCTTGGCATCCCGCGATCGCTCGCCGAGCTGGGCCTGACCGCCGCCGACGTGGACCGTGCGGTCGAGGTCGCTCTCGGGGCGCCGTACGCGAATCCCCGCCCGGCCTCCGCCGACGATCTGCGCACCGTCCTGCACGCGGCCTGGGCGGGCGAGCCGCCGTACGGCGGCTGACCCCTCCTCCTAGGGCCTGCCCGGCGGATCATGCCGGCGTCGCGGGGCGTGGCACGCGCATCTGCCGCGTTGTCGTCGGTTGCCGACGCTCCGCGTCGCCGCCCTCCTCCGCCTTGCAGCTGCACGCACCACGCCCCGCTCGGCTTGCCCGGAATGTGCCGTTTCTTGCAGCCGGCCTGATCCGCCGGACAGGCCCTAGGAGATCTCGGCGTGCGGAACGCCGGTCGCGCGTCGGGCCACCCGGCGTGCGACCTCGGCGAACGCCGGGGCGGCGGGCGAGTGGCCCGTCCTCGGATAGGCGACCGCGGCCACCGCGCGGAGGGACTCTTTCGGAGCGACGGCCTCCACTCCCGGGTGTGGCGGGAACATCCGGGCGCCCGACAAGGGCATCAGTCCCACCATGTGCTGGTAGGCGATCTTCGAGGACATGTCCAGGACCGAGCGGGCGTGGGAGCCGACTGTCGGGGCGTCGTGGTCCCCGTGGCGTCCCCCCACCCACAAGTGGTCGCCCGGGTGGGGGGTGACCCAGGGCTGGTCGTAGACCTCGGTCATGTCCACCGCGGCAGCCGAGGCCAGCGGATGCCCCTTCCACAACGTGAGGGAAACGGGTTCGGTGAAGATCGGTACGCGGGTCAGGCCCGGCATGTCGACGCTCAGACACAACAGCGCCACGTCGCACTCGCCGGCCAGCAGCGGGTCGAGCCCCTGGTGGAAGTCCGCTTCGTGCACCCGGATCATGACCCTGGGATACCGCTCGCAGAACGCCTCGATGACCGGATGCGTCAGCTCCGCGAGAGCCACCCCGTAGAGCGCGACCCGCACCTCGTCCCGTTGCCTGGCCCTGATGGCGTCCGCGGCGGCGGCGAGCCGGTCGGCGTCGGCCAGCACCTCGCCCGCCCGTTCGAGCAGTTCCGCGCCGTCGGCGGTGAGCGCCACATGCCGTTTGTCGCGGTCGAACAGCTGGACGCCCAGCTCACGCTCGAGGGCGGCGATCGATCGCGTCAGCGCGGGCTGGGTGAGGTGCAGACGCTCGGCGGCGACCCGGTAATTCAAGATCTCGGCGAGCGTCGAGAAATGGCGCAGGTTCCGGAGTTCCACTCAGCCCTCCAGAAAGGCGATGTCCACGGCGTTGTGGTCCGCGCCACGTTACCGCCCACTTCCCCGCACGTCACCAGGCAGAAATGTGCGGCATTCCCGTCACCTCCTCCGACCTGCTGTGATGCACGACACTCATCAAGCCCCCGGCTACCGGCATTGGACGGTCCTTCGCCGCGCTGCCAACACTCGCTTCAGGCCGACCCATAACAGCAGCGGATGGGGTGCGAATTGTCCGAGACAAGCGAGGCAACCGAGGCAGCCGAGAAAATCATCGAGATTCCGCAGCCGGAGCCGGACCTGACACCGGAGGAACTGGTCCGCCGGGCCGCCGGCATGAGGACCTGGCTACGTGATCACCAGGACGAGACCGAACAGCGGACCGGTATCCCCGAGGACACGCACAAGGCGTTCCTGGAGGCGGGTTTCTACCGGTCCCTCCAGCCACGCCGCTTCGGCGGCTACGAGTTCGACCTGCGGACCTACTCCCGGATGGTCACCGAGGTGGCCCGCGGCTGCCCGTCCAGCGGTTGGAACCTGTGTCTGGCCGCCTCCCACAGCCTGGTGGTGGCCGGCCGCTTCCCCGAGAGCACCCAGCGCGAGGTGTTCGGGCCGGACGGTGACTTCCGGGCCCCGCTGCCGATCGCCCCGAGCGCCACCGCGACGAGGACCCCCGACGGGTACCTGGTCAACGGCCGCTGGGACTACTCCTCCGGAGTCAACGTCTCCACGCACTTCCTGGGTGGCGTGCTCATCATCGACGAAGAGGGCGGCATGCCCGTGTCGGGCATGGTGCTCGTGCCCTCCGGCTGGCGGATGCTCGACAACTGGGGAGAGATCCTGGGCTTCCGCGGCAGCGGCTCCAACAGCGTCGTGGCCGAGGACGTCCTCGTACCGCATGAGTACGTGTCCAGGACCCACCTCGCGGCGAACGACACCACCGACGGGCCGGGTGTGGAACTGCACGGCAACCCGATGTACGCGGGCCGGCTGATGTCGTTCTTCAACATCCAGCTGTGTTCGATCATGGCGGGCACCGCCTGGGCCGCGGTCGACGAGTACCGGCGGATCATCACCACCAAGAACAGCACGCTGCCGCCCTTCGAACCGCGCAGCCACGATCCGGAACACCAGCGCAACCTCGGCCTGGCCACGGCCCTGGCCGACAGCGCACAGCGGATCATCCTGTCGGTCGCGGACGACTACGCCACGTACGCCGCCCGGGGCCTGGCAGGGGGCGAGCCCTTCTCCGAACAGGACGACCAGGCCCTCTCCGTCACGGCCCGGCAGTCCGGCCAACTCGCCTGCCAGGCCGTCGAGATGCTGGCCTTCGCCAGTGGCTCCAGCGCGCTGGCGAACGGCGAGCGCATGCAGCGGTACCTGCGCGACGTCGCCACGTACAGGACCCACATCAACGCGCAGCACGGCTCGTGGGCCACGGCGTACGCCCGTTCTCTGCTCGGGCCGGAGATCCCGGCGTGAACCGGCAGATGCCCGCCGCGACGGCGCCCGGCGGTGGCCCGGCGCACGACCCCGGCCGGTTCCGGCACGTGCTCGGCCACTACCCGACGGGTGTCACGGTGGTCACCGCGAAGGAACCCGACGGCACCCCGGTCGGCATGGTGATCGGCTCGTTCACCTCGGTGTCCCTGGACCCTCCGCTCGTCGCGTTCCTCCCCGGCCGCTCCTCCAGCACCTGGCCCAGGATCATGGCCGGCGGCGCCTTCTGCGTGAACGTGCTGGCCGCCGGCCAGGAGGGCCTCTGCCGGGATGTCAGCGCCAAGGCGCCCGACGTCTTCGACCGCCACCCGTGGCGCGGCGCGGCCTCGGGCAGCCCCGTCCTGGCGGGCGCCGTCGCCTGGATCGACTGCGACATCGCCGACGTGTGGACCCTCGGCGACCACTACTTCGTCCTCGGCCGCGTCCGGGAGCTCGGGTTGGAGAAGACCGGCGCCGCACCGCTGGTCTTCTCCCGGGGGCGGCTCGCCCCGTTGCCGCCCCGCCGGGACCACGACGAATCGGCCGACTACACATGGCCCGACTGGTTCTGAGAGCTCCGAGAGAGGAGAGACGCACCATGCGCGATCAAGGTCTCGGCTCGTGGCCCGCACGGCGTGCCCGCATGGCACCGAAGGCCACCGCCGTCGTGCACGACGGCGGATCCCTGTCCTACGGAGAGCTGGCCGCGCGCGTGACGCGGCTCGCTCACGTCCTGCGTGCCCTGGGGGTCGGACACGGCGACCGGGTGGCCTACCTGGGCGCGAACCATCCGGCCCTGGCGGAGACCCTGTTCGCCACGAACGCGCTGGGCGCCGTCTTCGTCCCGCTCAACACCCGCCTCGCGGCACCGGAGTTGGCCTTCATCCTGGGCGACTCGGGAGCGGCGGTGCTGGTGTTCGGGGCCGAACTCACCGACACCGTGGACGCGTTCAGGGACGACGTCGAGGTGAAGCACTACGTCGAGGTGGGGAGCGCATACGAGGAGCTGCTGGCGAAGGCACCCGACGACCCCCTCGACGAGACGGTCGGCCTCGACGAGGTGTGCATGATCCAGTACACCTCCGGCACCAGCGGCCGCCCCAAGGGGGTCATGCTCACCCACGCCAACATCGCCTGGAACTGCTTCAACATCCTGCTGGAGGCGGACATCGCCTCCGACGACGTCGCTCTGGTGGTGGCACCGATGTTCCACACGGCCGCCCTCAACGCCGTCTTCCTGCCGGGCTTCCTCAAAGGAGCAACGTCGGTGCTGATGCGCGGTTTCGACCCGGAACGGGTGCTCGACGTCATCGCCGAGCACCGGGTGACGAGGATGTTCGGCGTGCCCGCGATGTACCAGGCCATGGCCCGGTCGTCGCGGTGGGCGACGGCCGACCTGTCGTCGGTCCGGATCCTGCAGTGCGCGGCGGCACCCGTACCCAAGGCCCTCATCCACACCTACCAGGACCGTGGCCTGACCTTCCTCCAGGCGTACGGCCTGACCGAGACCGCTCCCGCCGCGCTGGGCCTGCGCGCACCGGACAGCATCCGCAAGGCCGGCTCGGCCGGCACGCCCTGCTTCTTCACCGACGTACGCGTGGTGCGGCCCGACCTCACCGATGTCGCACCGGGCGAGGTCGGCGAGGTGATCATCGAGGGCCTCAACGTGATGAAGGGCTACTGGCAGTGGCCCGAAGCGACCAACGACGCCTTCGTCGAAGGAGGTTGGTTCCGCTCCGGAGACGCGGCCACTGTCGACGAGGAGGGGTACGTCACGATCGTCGACCGGATCAAGGACATGTACATCTCCGGCGGGGAGAACGTCTATCCGGCCGAGGTCGAGCAACTCCTCCACCAGCATCCCGCGGTCGCCGAATGCGCGGTGATCGGCGTACCCGACGAACGATGGGGCGAAGTGGGCAGAGCACTCGTCGTGCCCCGCGCGGGCGCCGACGTGTCGCCCGACGACATCCTGGACTCCCTGTCCGGCCGACTCGCCAAGTACAAACTCCCCAAGTCGGTCGTCCTCGTCGACACCCTGCCCCGCAACGCCACCGGCAAGATCCTCAAGGCCCGTCTGCGCAGCCGGTACGGCTCCTCGTCAGACCGCTAGACGTTGAAGCGGAACTCCACCACGTCCCCGTCCTGCATGACGTACTCCTTGCCCTCCATCCGCGCCTTGCCCTTGGCGCGGGCCTCGGCGACCGAGCCGGTCTCGACGAGGTCGGCGAAGGAGATGACCTCGGCCTTGATGAAGCCCTTCTGGAAGTCGGTGTGGATGACACCGGCCGCCTCGGGGGCCGTGGCGCCCTTCTTGATGGTCCAGGCGCGGGATTCCTTGGGGCCGGCCGTGAGGTAGGTCTGCAGGCCGAGGGTGTTGAAGCCGACGCGGGCGAGGGTGGCGAGGCCCGGCTCCTCGGCGCCGACGGACTCCAGGAGCTCCATGGCGTCCTCCTCGTCGAGCTCGGCGAGGTCCGCCTCCAGCTTGGCGTTGAGGAAGATCGCCTCGGCGGGGGCGACCAGGGCGCGCTGCTCGTCCTTGAAGGCGTCGTCGGTCAGCTCGTCCTCGTCGACGTTGAAGACGTAGAGGAAGGGCTTGGTCGTCAGCAGGTGCAGGTCGTGCAGGAGCTCCGCACGCTCGCTGCCCTGGACCAGGCCCTGCGAGAAGAGGGTGTCGCCCTTCTCCAGGATCTCCTTGGCCGCCTCGACCGCCGCGACCTTCGGAGCCACGTCCTTCTTGATCCGCGACTCCTTCTGCAGGCGCGGCAGGACCTTCTCGATGGTCTGGAGGTCGGCGAGGATCAGCTCGGTGTTGATCGTCTCGATGTCGTCCTTGGGCGAGACCTTGCCGTCGACATGCACGACGTTCTCGTCCTTGAAGGCGCGGATGACCTGGCAGATCGCGTCGGACTCGCGGATGTTGGCCAGGAACTTGTTCCCGAGGCCCTCACCCTCGCTCGCGCCGCGCACGATGCCCGCGATGTCCACGAAGTCGACGGTCGCCGGGAGGATCCGCTGCGACCCGAAGATTTCGGCCAGTTTCGTCAGGCGCGCGTCCGGGACGCCCACGACGCCGACGTTGGGCTCGATCGTGGCGAACGGGTAGTTGGCCGCGAGCACGTCGTTCTTGGTCAGGGCGTTGAACAGGGTCGACTTGCCGACATTCGGCAGACCGACGATTCCGATCGTGAGCGACACGTTGCGACTTCCCGTACATGAGAGGAGAGGACTGAGAGGGCCGATCCACCAGTCTACGGCGTGCCCGACCCCGCCCTCGTGACCCGTCGAACACTTGGCCAAGGTCGATCCCTCGGCGTGTCTGAAGGACGATTCTGCATATAAACCGTCCTAAGTTGGTCCAGTGGAGCAACACAAGACGCGACCCCCGCACATTCGAGCACGGCGCGAGGCCCCTTCCCTGCCCCCGCAGGCGGCCCGCGGCGGGCGTGGTCCGACCCGTCCGGCGGCGGTACGACGGCCCGCTCCACCCGTCGCCCAGGCGGTACGCCGCTTCCCCAACCCCCGGCTCACCGGACTCGGCGGCGGCCTGTTCTGCATCGCGACGATGCTGGTCCTCGGCTGCCTGGACGCGCTGACCTTCGGCTCACTGACGGTGTACGGCGTGCTGTTCCTGCCGGTGAGCGTCCTGACCGCCGTCTGGATGCGGCGCAACGACCTGGTCACCGCGCCCGTCGTGGTACCGATCGCCTTCGCCGCGGGGCTCGTGCCCCTCGCCCAGGGCGGCGACGGGATCGGCAGCCGTCTGATGGGCCTGGTGACGGCCCTCGCGACCGAGGCCGGCTGGCTGTACGGCGGGACGCTGGTCGCCGGTCTGATCGCGACCGTACGCAAGGTGCGGCTGATGAACCGGCGGCGCCGGGCGAACCGTCCGCCGGTGTGACCCCGGCGGGGTGGCGTCCCCCGGCCCGCGCGGCCTACTGCTTCGCCGCCCGCATCGCCGCCCCCACGATCCCCGCGTTGTTCTGCAGCTCCGCCGGGACGATCTCCGCCTTGATGCCCTCGATGTAGTGCAGGAACTTCTCCGACTTGCGGCTGACGCCGCCGCCGATGATGAACAGCTCGGGCGAGAAGAGCATCTCGACATGGGCGAGGTACTTCTGGACCCGGTGGGCCCAGTGCTCCCACGTCAGCTCGCCGTCGTCCTTGGCCTTGCTGGAGGCGCGCTTCTCCGCGTCGTGCCCGTGCAGCTCCAGGTGACCCAGCTCGGTGTTGGGCACGAGGACGCCGTCGACGAAGAGGGCGCTGCCGATGCCGGTGCCGAAGGTCAGCAGGATGACGGTGCCCTTGCGGCCGTGACCGGCGCCGAACTCCATCTCGGCGACGCCCGCCGCGTCCGCGTCGTTGACCACCGTCACCGGCAGCCCGCCGAGCCGCTCGCCGAACAACGCGCGCGCGTCCGTGTCGATCCAGCCCTTGTCGACATTGGCCGCCGTACGGATCGTGGCGCCGCCGGTGACCACGCCGGGGAAGGTCAGCCCGACCGGACCCGTCCAGCCGAAGTGGTCGACGACCTCCTTCACGCCGTCCGCCACCGCGTCCGGCGTCGCCGGGTGCGGGGTGAGCACCTTGTGGCGCTCCTGGGCGAGGTCGCCCCTGGCCAAGTCGACAGGGGCGCCCTTGATCCCGGACCCGCCGATGTCCACACCGAAGATCTGCATGGCCCTACGTTACGACGGACGACTGACAGTCACTCGCCTGAGGTGCCCTTGCGCTCCGCGACCAGCGCCGCGGCCTCCTCGCGCAGATCCCGGCGGAGTTCCTTGGGCAGCGAGAAGGTGATGGACTCCTCGGCCGCCTTGACCAGCTCCACGTCGTCGTAGCCGCGCTGGGCGAGGTACTCCAGGACCTCCTCGACGAGGATCTCCGGGACGGAGGCCCCCGAGGTGACGCCGACCGTGGTGACGCCCTCCAGCCAGGTCTCGTCGATCTCACTCGCGAAGTCCACGAGGTAGGCCTCGCGGGAGCCGGCGAGCTTGGCGACCTCGACCAGCCGCTTGGAGTTGGAGGAGTTGCGGGAGCCGACCACGATGACCAGCTCGGCCTCGGCGCCCATCTGCTTGACCGCGAGCTGACGGTTCTGGGTGGCGTAGCAGATGTCGTCGCTGGGCGGGGAGATGAGCTGCGGGAACTTCTCCTTGAGGGCGTCGACGGTCTCCATGGTCTCGTCGACGGAGAGGGTGGTCTGGGAGAGCCAGACGACCTTCGACTCGTCGCGGACCTCGACCTTGGCGACATCGCCGGGGCCGTCGACGAGGGTGATGTGGTCGGGGGCCTCGCCGGAGGTCCCGATGACCTCCTCGTGGCCCTCGTGCCCGATCAGGAGGATGTCGTAGTCCTCATTGGCGAAGCGGACGGCTTCCTTGTGGACCTTGGTGACCAGCGGGCAGGTCGCGTCGATGGTGGCGAGCTTGCCGCGCGCGGCCTCTTCATGGACGACGGGGGCCACACCGTGCGCGGAGAACATCACGATGTTCCCCTCGGGGACCTCCTCCGTCCGCTCGACGAAGATGGCGCCCTTCTTCTCCAGGGTCTGCACGACGTACTTGTTGTGGACGATCTCGTGCCGGACGTACACCGGAGCGCCGTACTGCTCCAGGGCTTTCTCGACGGCGATCACGGCGCGGTCCACACCCGCGCAGTAGCCCCGGGGGGCGGCGAGCAGGACACGGCGGCCAGACGAAGCAGTCATGCGTCCCATCGTAAGGCCGCGCTCGACGGGTCAAAGATCGAGTTGAAGGCGAGACTGGCCGGGAAGTGTGAAGGACGGGGAACCGGCGACGGCAGACGACGTGTGAAACACCGGCGGAGGCATCGATGTCCGAGACCGAGACGACGACCCTGAGCGCCGATCCGGGCCATGACCTGCGGCGCAGTCTCGGCTTCCGGGATCTGGTCGTCTACGGCATGCTTTTCGTCGCCCCCATGGCGCCCGTCGGCGTGTTCGGCGCGCTCGACGCCAGGTCGCACGGGGCGGTCGCGCTGGTCTATGTCATCGCCACGGTTGCGATGGCGTTCACCGCCTTCAGCTACGCGCAGATGGTGCGGGTGGTCCCCCGCGCGGGCTCGGTGTACGCCTACGCGCGCGTGGCGCTCGGCAAGGAGGCCGGGTTCATCGCGGGCTGGATGGCGATGCTGGACTATCTGCTGATCCCGGCGGTCGCGTACCTCTTCTCCGGCATCGCGATGAACGCGCTGGTCCCGGAGGTCTCGCGGTGGGTGTGGACGGCCGTCGCGGTCGTGGTGACGACCCTGCTGAACCTGTGGGGCGTGCGAGCGGCGGCCCGGGTCGGGTTCCTGGTGCTGGCGATGGAGATCGTGGTCCTGCTGGTGTTCGTCGTCTCGGCGGTCGTCGTCCTCGCGCGCGACGGCGCCGAACGGGGCTGGCTGTCGCCGCTGTCGGGGGACGGCTCGCAGGGGGCGTTCGCGCTGTCGGCGGTGATCGGGGCGGTCTCGATCGCGGTGCTGTCGTATCTCGGCTTCGACGCGATCGCCTCCTTCGCGGAGGAGGTCACCGGGGGATCGGAGAAGGTGGCACGCGCGGTGCTGTTCTGTCTCGCCCTGGCCGGTGTGCTGTTCGTGGCGCAGACGTACCTGGTGACCCTCCTGGAGCCCCTGTCCTCGGCCGAACTGGCGGCCCGGCCGGAGGCGCAGGGGCCGGCCTTCTACGACGCCGTGGACGCGTCGGTCGGGACCTGGCTGCACGACCTGGTGGCGGTCAGCAAGGCGATCGGCGCGGCCTTCGCGGCGCTGGCGGGCCAGGCGGCGGCCGGTCGTCTGCTGTTCGCGATGGGCCGGGACCGGCGTCTGCCGCGGGCGCTGTCGAGGACGGACTCCGGGGTGCCGCGGGTCGCGCTGCTGTGCGCCGCCGTGATCACGCTGGTGGCCGCGGTCTGGGCGGCTCGCCGGGACGACGGCATGGACCACCTGGTGTCGGTCGTCGACATCGGCGCCCTGACCGCCTTCACGCTGCTGCACGCGAGCGTGGTGGCGTGGTTCGCGGTGAAGCGGCAAAAGGAAGGGCCCGAAGGGCTTCCGCAGAAGGGTGGCGGTGGGAGACGGGCGGGCGGGGCGGTGAGCTGGTGGCGGCATGTGCTGCTGCCGGTCGCCGGCGCGGCCATCACCGTGGCCGTCATCGTGGAGGCGTCCGGGGCGGCTCAGGTGGTGGGAGCGGTGTGGTTCGTGGTGGGGGTGGCCGTGTTGGTGGGGCAGCGGGGACGGACGGGGGTGGGTGCGTAGGTTTCTGTCGGCCGGGGGCGCCGCCGGGTTTCTTCGCCCCCGCCGCCCCTTCCCTGGAGGCTGCCGCCCCCGGACAGGCTGAGTGACGTGGCCCGGCGGTGATGTCAGCGGCGGCCACTACGCTCGGCGCATGGCTCTCAACACGTCCGCCGAAGCCCCCCTGCCCGTCGGTGAGGTCTCCCGGCTGATCGGCGGGTGGATCGACCGGCTCGGTGCCGTCTGGGTGGAGGGGCAGATCACCCAGCTGTCGCGGCGGCCCGGCGCCGGCGTCGTCTTCCTGACGCTGCGGGACCCGTCGTACGACATCTCCGTCAGCGTCACCTGCTACCGGCAGGTCTTCGACGCCGTCGCCGATGTCGTGAGCGAGGGCGCGCGGGTCGTCGTACTGGCGAAGCCGGAGTGGTATGCGCCCCGGGGGCAGTTGTCGTTGCGGGCCGCCGAGATAAGGCCGGTCGGGGTCGGGGAACTGCTGGCGCGGCTGGAGCAGTTGAAGAAGTCGCTGGCCGCCGAGGGGCTGTTCGCGGCCGAGCGGAAGAAGGCGCTGCCCTTCCTGCCGCAGCTCATCGGGCTCGTGTGCGGGCGGGCGTCCGCCGCCGAGCGGGATGTGCTGGAGAACGCGCGGCACCGCTGGCCGGCCGTCCGCTTCGAGGTGCGCAACGTCGCCGTGCAGGGGGTGCACGCGGTGCCGCAGGTGGTGCAGGCCGTCAAGGAGCTCGACGCGCACGACGACGTCGATGTGATCATCGTGGCCCGGGGCGGCGGCAGCGTCGAGGACCTGCTGCCCTTCTCCGACGAGCAGCTCGTGCGGACGGTCGCGGAGTGCCGTACGCCCGTCGTGTCCGCCATCGGGCACGAGCCCGACAATCCGCTGCTCGACCATGTCGCCGACCTGCGCGCCTCCACCCCGACCGACGCGGCCAAGAAGGTCGTTCCGGACGTGGGTGAGGAGTTCGAGCGGGTGTCGATGCTGCGTGATCGCGCGCGGCGGTGTGTCGAGGCGTTCATCGAGCGGGAGGAGCGCGGGCTCGCCCATGCGCTCGCGCGGCCGTCGATAGAGGATCCGCACCGGATGATCGACGAGCGGGCCGATCATGTCGCCGCGCTGGTCGAGCGGTCGCGGCGGACCCTCGGTCATCTCCTCGACCGCGCCGACTCCGAGCTCTCGCACACGCACGCGCGCGTGGTGGCCCTGTCACCTGCGGCCACGTTGAAGCGGGGGTACGCCGTGCTGCAGAAGGCCGACGGGCATGTCGTCCGCGATCCCGGGGAGGTCGCCGGGGACGAGGTGCTGCGGGCGCGGGTTTCCGAGGGTGATTTCAGTGTCCGAGTCGATGTCTAGGGTGGGCGCATGACCAGCAAGGTGGATGAGGCGCTCGGGTACGAGCAGGCGCGGGACGAGCTGATCGACGTCGTACGACGCCTTGAGGCCGGCGGTACGACGCTGGAGGAGTCCCTCGCGCTCTGGGAGCGGGGCGAGGAGCTGGCCAAGGTGTGCCGGCGGTGGCTGGAGGGGGCGCGGGCGCGGCTGGACGCGGCGCTCGCGGAGGAGGAAGAGGCGGACGGGGCCGAGGCCGAGTAGATCAGCCGAGTAGATCACCTGTGCTGACTGTGAAGTGGCTCACCACACTCCGACTTTAGTTGAAGCTTCAACCTGTGACGCGTACAGTCAGCCGTGTCAGCCGATCCGGAACCCGGATTCCGACGTACGTCCCCGAGAAGGTTCACCCATGTCTCTCGTCCTTGACCCCACTGCCCAGGACCTGCTGTTCCGCGAGGCCCACACCGCGAACGCCTTCACCGACGAGCCGGTGACGGACGAGCAGGTCCAGGCGATCTACGACCTGGTCAAGTTCGGCCCGACCGCCTTCAACCAGACCCCGCTGCGCGTCACGCTGGTCCGTTCCCCCGAGGCCCGTGAGCGTCTGGTCAAGCACATGGCCGAGGGCAACCAGGAGAAGACCGCCACCGCCCCGCTGGTCGCGATCCTCTCCGCGGACAACGAGTTCCACGAGGAGCTGCCGGCGCTCTTCCCGGCCTTCCCCCAGGCCAAGGACCTGTTCTTCAGCGAGCGCCCGGCCCGTGAGTCCGCCGCCCGCATGAACGCCGCGCTGCAGGCCGCGTACTTCATCGTCGGTGTCCGCGCCGCCGGTCTCGCCGCCGGCCCGATGACCGGCTTCGACCACGAGGGCGTCCAGAAGGAGTTCCTCGACGACGACCACACCCCGCTGATGGTCGTCAACATCGGCAAGCCGGGCGAGGGTGCCTCCTACCCGCGCTCGCCGCGCCTCGCCTACGACGAGGTCGTCACCACCGTCTGAGTGACGCGCACGACATGAGAAGGGCCCCGGCGTTCGAACGCCGGGGCCCTTCTCATGGCTCACATCACTTCAGCTGCACATCACTTCACCTGCAGCGCCTTCGCCATCTCCGTCAGCTGGGCGTACGAGCCCGTGCCCGCCACCACCGTCGTCGCGCCGTCGCCCTGGTGGACGAGCGCGTCGTAGCGGCCGCCGGTCCAGCGGGTCCACGTCCGGCCGCCGATCTCCTCGGTGGTCTCGGTCTCCTCGCCGCCCTGGCTCGCCTCGTCGATGAACGCGTTGGGCTTCTCGGTCGACTGCTCGACCTGTACGTACTCGCCGTCGGGCGCGTGGAAGCCGAGGTGCCAGGCGTCGAACTGCTCGCCGTCGAAGCGGACGGAGGTCGCCTTCCAGGTCTCGGGCAGGCCCACCGGCGCCGCCACGGGGTACGCCGCCGCGCGCCGGGCCGTGAGCAGTTCGACGCGATAGTCGACCGTCTTGACCTCGGGAGCGGAGTCGTCGTGCGGGATGAAGAGGTAGATGACACCCGCCATCACACTGATCAGGCCCAGGGAGAGCACCATGTCCCGGACCGTCTTCTGCTTGCCGTTCGAACCTGCCACGCCCCTATCGTCGCAGGTGCCCGGCCCGCTCATCCGTGGGGTCCCCTGCTCATTTTGTCGGACTGACGATAGAGTCGAGGATCGAACCCTCATCCGGCCGTCGTCGTATCAGAAAGGTGCGCCTCGATGACCGAGCATCATCACTTGCCGTCCGAGCTCGAAGTCCCCAGTGAAGCCCCCGACCGCAACCTCGCCCTGGAACTCGTCCGGGTGACCGAAGCCGCGGCGATGGCCGCGGGCCGCTGGGTCGGGCGCGGCGAGAAGAACGGCGCCGACGGTGCGGCCGTACGCGCCATGCGGACCCTCGTCTCCACCGTGTCGATGAACGGCGTGGTCGTCATCGGCGAAGGCGAGAAGGACGAGGCCCCGATGCTCTTCAACGGGGAGCGGGTCGGTGACGGGACCGGGCCCGAGTGCGACATCGCCGTCGACCCCATCGACGGGACGACGCTGACCGCCAAGGGCATGCCGAACGCCATCGCCGTACTGGCGGCCGCCGACCGCGGATCGATGTTCGACCCGTCCGCCGTGTTCTACATGGACAAGCTGGTCACCGGGCCCGAGGCCGCGGACTTCGTCGACATCGACGCGCCCGTGTCGGTGAACATCCGACGGGTCGCGAAGGCGAAGCGGTCCACGCCGGAGGACGTGACCGTCGTCATCCTCGACCGCCCCCGGCACGAGGGGATCATCAAGGAGATCCGCGAGGCGGGTGCCCGCATCAAGCTGATCTCCGACGGCGACGTGGCGGGTTCCATCTACGCGCTGCGCGAGGGCACCGGCGTCGACATGCTGCTGGGCATCGGCGGCACTCCGGAGGGGATCATCTCCGCCTGTGCCGTGAAGTGCCTCGGCGGCACCATCCAGGGCAAGCTCTGGCCCAAGGACGACGAGGAGCGGGCCCGGGCGATCGACGCGGGGCACGACCTGGACCGCGTGCTGACCACCGACGACCTGGTGTCGGGGGACAACGTGTTCTTCGTCGCCACCGGGATCACCGACGGCGAGCTGCTGAAGGGCGTCCGCTACCGCTCGGAGACCGCGACCACCGACTCCATCGTGATGCGGTCCAAGTCCGGGACGGTCCGCCGGATCGAGTCCGAGCACCGGCTGAGCAAGCTGCGCGCCTACAGCGCGATCGACTTCGACCGGGCCAAGTAGGCGGCGGACGGCAAGTCGAGAGAAAGACCAAGCCGAGAGCAGGACCAGTGGGGCGCCCCCGGTGCGGAGGGGGCGCCCCACTCATGTCCCTACGGCGTTCAGCCCGCCTGCGCTATGCGGGACGCCCTGGCGGCCTTCTTCAGCTCCATGTCCCGGCGCCTGCGCCTGGCCAGGACCACCCGGCGCTCGGCGGCGGTCAGGCCGCCCCAGACGCCGTAGGGCTCCGGTTGCAGGAGCGCGTGCTCCCGGCACTCGACCATCACCGGGCAGCGGGCACAGACGCGCTTGGCGGCCTCCTCTCGGGAGAGCCGGGCCGCGGTGGGCTCCTTTGAGGGGGCGAAGAACAGGCCGGCCTCGTCGCGTCGGCACACGGCCTCGGTGTGCCAGGGCGCGTCTTGGTCCCTGTCTCGCGCTGGCACCCGCTGGGCCGGAACGACGGCTACCTGCAGGGACGAATGCGGCGGTTGCAGCACGGTCTACTCCTGACGACGGCTTCGCGAGCGAGAGACGATGCAGCAAGCCCTACCCGCTGTGCGCGCGCCTATGCACTGAGTTCCGAACCGCTGGATTCCGGGTGGTCCCGTGCTGGGGTGTGAGTGGAACGGATCGTTTCGCAGTCGCCCGATTCACAATCGTCAACGATCCAGATGCTTGCGCAAACTCTTGTCGACCTTGTGCTGAACGCGATCGAGTATGTCCGCAACGAGCTTGCCCCGCTTGGGCCTTCCCTCCACATTGCCGAGTACGGCCCACCCGTCGACATACACGACCGGAGCCGCGGGGTCGTCCGAATCGAGCGTGTGCACCTCGAAGTTGCCGAGGACGCCGCCGCCGGTGCCGCGCAGCGACACGTTCTCCGGGACGCGGACCTCGACGCTGCCGAAGACCGAGATCGCCTTGATCACGACCTGCTGGTACTCGAAGAGCGCCTCACTGAGGTCTATCTCCACACTGCCGAAGATCGCGTACGCGTGGATACGGCGGCCCGCGCGCCAGCGGCCCTTGCGGACGGCGCCGCTGAACACCGCCACCACGTTCTCGTCGGGGTCGAGCGGGATGGCGCCGGCGGTGGGGCGGTTGGGGGCGGCCGCGGCCGGAGCCGTACGCCGCTGATGGGCGGCGGGCAGGTCCTGGATGAAGACGTCCAGCTCGCCGACCGTCTTGGCGGCGAGCACGCCCTCCACCCGCTCCGCGTGCTCGTCGGCGGTGAGGCGGCCCTCGGCCAGGGCCTCGCGCAGGATGTCGGCGATGCGGTCACGGTCGGCGTCGGAGGCGCGCAGGTCGGTGGCTGCAGCGGGCTGAGTCTGCTTCTCAAGGTCCACGGCAGCAGCGTACCCAAACGCGATAGATCGCGACTAGGCCCTGTGGAAAACCCGGCCGGCGACGGGCCGCGTCCAACTGAGCCTTACCTCACAAGCCTCCGCCCTCGACCAGGTTCTACGCTGGTGAGGCCTGCCAACGGAGGCCGGTCGCCGTCACCAAGTGAGGAATGGGCTGAGATGCCTGAGTTCGCGTACACCGATCTGCTCCCCATGGGAGAGGACACCACCCCCTACCGGCTGGTGACCTCCGAGGGTGTCTCCACCTTCGAGGCCGACGGGCGCACGTTCCTCAAGGTCGAGCCGGAAGCGCTGCGCAAGCTCGCCGAAGAGGCCATCCACGACATCCAGCACTACCTGCGCCCCGCCCACCTCGCCCAGCTGCGCCGGATCATCGACGACCCCGAGGCGTCCAGCAACGACAAGTTCGTGGCGCTGGACCTGCTGAAGAACGCGAACATCGCGGCCGCGGGCGTCCTGCCGATGTGCCAGGACACCGGTACGGCGATCGTGATGGGCAAGCGCGGCCAGAACGTCCTGACGCAGGGCGGCGACGAGGAGGCCCTGTCGAAGGGCATCTACGACGCGTACCTGAACCTGAACCTGCGGTACTCGCAGATGGCCCCGCTGACCATGTGGGACGAGAAGAACACCGGCTCGAACCTCCCCGCCCAGATCGAGCTGTACGCGACGGACGGCGGCGCGTACAAGTTCCTGTTCATGGCGAAGGGCGGCGGCAGCGCCAACAAGTCCTTCCTCTACCAGGAGACGAAGGCCGTCCTGAACGAGGCCTCCATGATGAAGTTCCTGGAGGAGAAGATCCGTTCGCTCGGTACGGCCGCCTGCCCGCCGTACCACCTGGCGATCGTGGTCGGCGGCACCAGCGCCGAGTACGCCCTGAAGACCGCGAAGTACGCCTCCGCGCACTACCTGGACGAGATCCCGGCGGAGGGCTCGGAGCTGGGTCACGGCTTCCGCGACAAGGACCTGGAGCAGAAGGTCTTCGAGCTGACGCAGAGGATCGGCATCGGCGCGCAGTTCGGCGGCAAGTACTTCTGCCACGACGTGCGCGTGGTGCGCCTGCCCCGCCACGGCGCGTCCTGCCCGGTCGCCATCGCGGTCTCCTGCTCAGCCGACCGCCAGGCGGTCGCGAAGATCACCGCCGAGGGCGTGTTCCTTGAGCAGCTGGAGACGGACCCGGCGCGGTTCCTGCCGGAGACGACGGACGAGCACCTGGACGAGGCCGGTGACGTCGTCAAGATCGACCTCAACCAGCCCATGGAGTCGATCCTCGCCGAGCTGACGAAGTACCCGGTCAAGACCCGCCTGTCCCTCTCCGGCCCGCTGGTCGTGGCGCGTGACATCGCGCACGCCAAGATCAAGGAGCGCCTTGACGCGGGCGAGGAGATGCCGCAGTACCTGAAGGACCACCCGGTGTACTACGCGGGCCCGGCGAAGACCCCCGAGGGCTACGCCTCCGGCTCCTTCGGCCCGACGACGGCCGGCCGTATGGACTCCTACGTCGAGCAGTTCCAGGCGGCGGGCGGCTCCATGGTGATGCTCGCGAAGGGCAACCGGTCCGCCCAGGTCACCAAGGCCTGCGACACCCACGGCGGCTTCTACCTCGGCTCCATCGGCGGCCCGGCCGCCCGGCTCGCCCAGGACTGCATCAAGAAGGTCGAGGTCGTCGAGTACGAGGAACTCGGCATGGAGGCGGTCTGGAAGATCGAGGTCGAGGACTTCCCGGCGTTCATCGTGGTGGACGACAAGGGCAACGACTTCTTCCAGGACCCGGCGCCGGCGCCGACGTTCACCTCCATCCCCGTGCGGGGGCCCGGGCTGGCGTAACCGGCTCTTCGAAGGCGGGCCCACCTGCGGCGAGGTCCGTGACGTAGCATCAACTCCCTTTTCGTCACGGTTATCGAGTCCTGGTGGGCCCGTCTCATGTCCGAAACCGACACACCGCCGCCCGAGCGGCAGCCCGTGGCGTCGTCCTCCCTCGCGGACGATGTCATCGCCACCGTCGTGCCCGAGGCGGCCGGGCTGGAGCGGCGGGCCCGCAACCGGCGGATCGCCGTCAGCCTGGCCTGCGGGGCGGTGCTCGCGGTCCTGGGTCTCCTCGGGGCCAGGAGCGCCGACTGGTTGTTCGCCGAGCACGACGCACGGGTCGCGAGCGAGGCCGACGACAAGATCGATCATGCGGGTCCGGCGTTCACGGCCTCCGTGCGGGCGGACGCGTGGGACCTCAACGACCCCAAGGCGACGCTCTTCGACAAGCCGTTCTCCACCGAGGACAAGCGCACGCTGCTCGGCATGGGCGTGGAGGACCTCGGCAGTCTGCGGTCCTTCATGAAGACCCGTCACGGACGGGACGTCTTTTACGCGGCCGTCCGTCCCACTGGCATGAAGGGCTCCTCTCCCGCTTACTCGGAAGCCTGGCTGGTGGATCTTCTCAGCGACCGGCAAGCCGGCCTCGTCGTCAACGACCTGCGTGTCAAGGGTCTGAGATGCGCTCCGGCTCGGGCGGTCGCGGCCATCGACTTCGTGGGGCAGGGGGGCGGCGGCTACGAGGGCATGCTCTTCGACCTGACGCGCCCCGATCCCGTCGCGCTCGCCACCTCGGAGGAGAACTTCGAGAAGCCGTTCTTCGCCCACCGCAAGATCGACCTCGGCAACGGGGCGACCCCGGGCGGGCTGCGGATCGCGGTCACCTCCGGGACGCAGGACTGCACCTGGAAGTCGTTCGAGGCCACCTATGTCGATTCCGAGGGCACCCACACCCAGGAGATCACGAACAACGGCAAGGACTTCACCGTCCACGGCATCGCCGAGCAGCGCGCGCAGAGGTTCACGGTGCGCCCCATTGATCCTTTCGTGACCGAATGCACGGTCTCGGCCCAGGGCGACCCGGCCTGCTGAGGCGTTCGGCGCACCGGCCGGAACATCTGCGATGTCCCGATCGCTGTACCCGGCATGAGCGAATACCGCATCGAGCACGACTCCATGGGCGAGGTCCGCGTCCCCGGCGACGCCAAGTGGCGGGCGCAGACGCAGCGGGCCGTAGAGAACTTCCCCATCTCCGGGCAGCGGATCGAGCGGGCGCACATCGAGGCGCTCGCGCGGATCAAGGGGGCCGCCGCGAAGGTGAACGCGCGGCTGGGAGTGCTCGACAAGGACGTCGCCGAGGCGATCCAGGAGGCCGCGGCCGAGGTCGCCACCGGCGAGTGGGACGAGCACTTTCCCGTCGACGTCTTCCAGACCGGGTCCGGTACCTCGTCCAACATGAACACCAACGAGGTCATCGCCACGCTCGCCACCGAGCGGCTGGGGCGGGACGTGCACCCCAACGATCACGTCAACGCCTCGCAGTCCTCCAACGACGTCTTCCCCTCCTCCATCCACATCGCCGCGACCGCCGCCGTCACCCGGGATCTGATCCCCGCGCTCCAGCACCTCGCCGACTCCCTGACCCGCAAGTCGGAGGAGTTCGCGGACGTCGTGAAGTCCGGGCGTACGCATCTCATGGATGCCACGCCGGTGACGCTGGGGCAGGAGTTCGGCGGGTACGCCGCTCAGATCCGGTACGGGATCGAGCGGCTGCAGGCCTCGCTCCCCCGGCTGGCCGAGCTGCCCCTCGGGGGGACCGCCGTCGGGACCGGGATCAACACTCCGCCCGGGTTCTCCGCCGCCGTCATCGAGGAGGTCGCCCGTGTCACCGGGCTGCCGCTCACCGAGGCGCGCGACCACTTCGAGGCGCAGGGCGCGCGGGACGGGATCGTCGAGACCAGCGGGCAGCTGCGGACCATCGCCGGCTCCCTCACGAAGATCGCAAACGATCTGCGGTGGATGGCCTCCGGGCCGCGCACCGGGCTCGCCGAGATCTCGCTGCCCGACCTCCAGCCGGGATCGTCGATCATGCCCGGCAAGGTCAACCCCGTGATCCCCGAGGCCGTGCTCATGGTCTCCGCCCAGGTCGTCGGCAATGACGCGACCGTCGCCGCCGCGGGGACCGCCGGCAACTTCGAGCTCAATGTGATGCTGCCGGTCATCGCCAAGAACGTGCTCGAGTCGATCCGGCTGCTCGCCAACGTCTCCCGGCTCCTCGCCGACCGCACCGTCGACGGCATCGTCGCGCACCGGGAACGCGCGCGTGAGTACGCCGAGTCGTCACCCTCCGTGGTCACGCCGTTGAACAAGTACATCGGGTACGAGGAGGCGGCGAAGGTCGCCAAGAAGGCGCTCGCGGAACGCAAGACCATTCGTCAGGTCGTCCTGGAGAGCGGGTATGTCGAGCGCGGCGACCTCAGCGTCGAGCAGCTCGACGAGGCGCTGGATGTCCTGGGTATGACGCATCCGTAACCTTTCACGTCCCCGGCGTGAACCGTGACACGCGCCGCAGCGTCGTATGCCTACGGCACCTAATATCTGTTCATGGCAGACGGTGGAGCGGTGAGAGCGGTGGAAGCGAGCGCGTCGACGTCCTTCTGGGAGCCCGGGAGTCAGATCCTGTGGCGGTACCGGGAGAACGGCGGTGCGCGCTTCCACATCGCACGCCCTGTGACCGTCGTGCGGGACGATCATGACCTGCTGGCCGTGTGGATGGCCCCCGGCACCGAGTGCGTGAAGCCGGTGCTCGCCGACGGCACCTCCGTGCACGCCGAGCCGCTGGAGACCCGGTACACCAAGCCGCGCACCGTGCAGCGCGGCCACTGGTTCGGGACCGGGGTGCTGAAGCTGGCCCGGCCGGGCGAGCCGTGGTCGGTGTGGCTGTTCTGGGAGCCGGGCTGGCAGTTCAAGAACTGGTACGTCAACCTTGAGGAGCCGCTGGTCCGTTGGGGCGGCGGGGTGGACTCCGAGGATCACTTTCTGGACATCTCCGTGCACCCGGACCGCAGTTGGCACTGGCGCGACGAGGACGAGTTCGCGCAGGCCCAGCGGGACGGGCTGATGGACACCGGGCAGGCCGAAGAGGTGCTGCGGGCGGGGCGGTCCGCGGTGGAGGTGATCCGCGCCTGGGGCAGGCCGTACTCGGACGGCTGGCAGCACTGGCGCCCGGATCCGTCCTGGGCCGTACCGTTGCTGCCGGAAGACTGGGACCGTACGCCCGCGCACGTGTCCTCATGAGACCCTTGATGCGCCCCCGGGCAACAAACGTAGGATCGTCCTCCGCAAGAGCGCGCGGCGGCAACTACCGGAGCGTGCATCGAGCTTGACCATTCGTCACCGAGGGGCGGCAGGACGTGAGCGAGGGGTACGAGGGCAACACCGGTACGGAGGCCAGACGCTCCGCCGGTGGCACAGGAACAGCCTCTGACCACGCTGGAATTCCGTTCCTGGGGCACGTATACCGGGTATCGGCATTTCGGCGGGACGAACTGAGCGCGCGGCGCACAGCCACCGACGGACGGATTCGACACGCGTGACGGAGCAGCCCACGTCCTTCGAGCGCCCCCAGCCGGGCGCCGACCCCGCGGACCCTCGCGGGGCGCTCCTGCGCGCCTCCACGCCCCCGCACAGCGCTTTACCGGCACAGGCCCGGGCCGGCTCCGGAGCCGGTGAGGCACCGTCCCCCGGTTCCTCCGCTTCCTCCGCTTCCTCCGGGTCCGACACGACCGTCCCCGCGCCCGGCAGCGACCCCGAGCACTCCCAGCCCACCGCCGCCTCCGAGCCGGACACCCACCGTCCGCGGCCGGTCCCCGAGGGCATGCCCGCGGCGCCGGAGACCGTGTCCGACGGTCCTGAGCGGCGTACCGGCCAGGGCCTGCCGCCCGGCCGGCCCACGCCCATGCGGCGGGACGGCGACCGGCTGCGCTTCGTGGGCGCGGCGACCCGGCGGATCGCCCGCGGCATCGACCTCGACGAGATCGTCATGGGGCTGTGCCGGGCGACCGTGCCGACGTTCTCGGACGCGATCCTGGTCTATCTGCGCGACCCGCTGCCGGTCGGCGACGAGCGGCCCACCGGCCCGCTCGTGCTGCGGCTGCGCCGGACCGACCGGATACCCGAGGAGCGGGACACCGAGGGCGGTTTCGTCTCGCCCGCGCTGCAGCCGGAGCCGCCTGAGCTGACCGAGCTGTCGGCCGTCACCGCGGAGCTGTGCGAGGTACGGACCGGCGGTGCGCTCGCCGAGGTGCTGCGAGGCGTGCGGCCCGTCTTCACTGACTCCACCGCCGCCCGCGCCGCGCTGCCGGAACTTCTCGGCGAGGGCGGGGAGTTGATCGTCCCGGGCGGTCAGCGCGCCATCCTGGCCCCGCTGCGGGGCCGGCGCCGGGTCATCGGCGCCGCGGTGTTCCTGCGCCGCCCGGACCGCATCCCGTTCGAGCCGGACGACCTCCTGGTCGCCGCCCAGCTCGCCACGCACAGCGCGCTCGGCATCGACAAGGCGGTGCTGTACGGCCGTGAGGCCTACATCGCCGACGAACTGCAGCGCACCATGCTCCCGGAGACCCTGCCGCAGCCGACGGGCGTCCGGCTGGCCTCGCGCTATCTCCCGGCCGCCGAGACCGCGCGTGTCGGCGGCGACTGGTACGACGCGATCCCGCTGCCGGGCAGCCGGGTGGCGCTGGTCGTGGGTGACGTCATGGGGCACTCCATGACCTCCGCCGCGATCATGGGCCAGCTGCGGACCACGGCCCAGACCCTCGCGGGGCTGGACCTGCCGCCGCAGGAGGTGCTGCACCACCTCGACGAGCAGGCCCAGCGCCTCGGCACGGACCGCATGGCCACCTGCCTCTACGCCGTCTACGACCCGGTGTCGCACCGGATCACGATCGCCAACGCCGGGCATCCGCCGCCGGTTCTGCTGCACCTGGGCGGCCGTGCCGAGGTCCTCCGGGTGCCCCCGGGCGCGCCGATCGGTGTCGGCGGCGTCGACTTCGAGGCCGTGGAGCTCGACGCCCCGGCCGGGGCGACGCTGCTCCTGTACACCGACGGGCTGGTCGAGTCCCGCCTGCGGGACGTGTGGACCGGCATAGAGCAGCTGCGGGAGAAGCTCGCCGCGACCGCGCAGCTGACCGGGCCGGACCATCCGCCGCCGCTGGAGGCGCTCTGCGACGAGGTGCTCGACATGCTCGGTCCCGGCGACCGCGACGACGACATCGCGCTGCTCGCCGCGCGGTTCCACGGGATCGCGCCGAGCGACGTGGCGTACTGGTTCCTGGAGCCGGAGGACGCGGCGCCCGGCCGTGCCCGCCGGCTGGCCCGGCGGGCCCTGTCCCGCTGGGGACTCGAGGAACTGAGCGACTCCGTCGAGCTCTTGGTGAGCGAGGTCGTCACGAACGCGGTGCGGTACGCCTCGCGGCCGGTGACCCTGCGGCTGCTGCGGACCGATGTGCTGCGCTGCGAAGTCGGCGACGACGTGCCTCAGTTGCCGCGACTGCGGCAGGCCCGGGCCACCGACGAGGGCGGGCGCGGGCTGTACCTGGTGAACAAGATGGCGCGGCGCTGGGGCGCGACCCGGCTGAGCACCGGCAAGGTCGTCTGGTTCGAGCTGAACCGGGGCTAGACCCGCACCTGGGCCCGAACCGACAAAAGGGCGCCCGGCCTTCGCGGCCGGGCGCCCTTCCGTTACTGCTCTCCCCCTGGGTCCACCGGGTCCGTGCCGTCAATCGGCGGCTTCGTCGTCGGCGTCTGCGTGGGTGTCTGGGTGGGTGTCTGCGTCGGGGTCTGGGTGGGCGTCTGAGTGGGCGTCTGGGTCGGGGCCTTGGTCGTCGGGGCCTGAGTCGTCGGCTCCTGGCTCGTCGGCTCCTCCGTCGGCGTCCGGCTGGGCGTCTGCGACGGGGTGAACGACGGTTCGACCGCCGCGCCCTGGTCGGTGTCCAGGTCGAACTCGGCGTCCGTGGACGTCACTCCGAACATGTACGCCGCCCAGATCTGCGCCGGGAAGCCACCGCCGTTGACGCGGTCCTCGCCGCCGGCGCCGTACATCTTGGCCTGCTTCTTGGTCTTGAAGTCCTCGCCGAACAGGCCGACCGAGGTGACCAGGTCGGGCGTGTAGCCGGTGAACCAGGCCGAGAGGTTGTCGTCGGACGTACCCGTCTTGCCGGCGACCTCCTGGCCGTCGCGCAGCGGGTTGTTGCGGACGGCCCTCCTGGCCGTACCGTCGTCGACCACGCCCGTCAGCACCGAGGTCACCGCGTCGGCGGTCTCGCGGCTGATGACCTGGTCGCCGATCGCGTCGCTCATCTCGACCGGGGCGCCGTTGCGCTCGGCCGACTTGATGATGGTCGGGGTGACCTTCTTGCCGTGGTTGTCGAGGGTGGCGTAGACGCCGGCCATCTGGATCGGGCTCGCGCCCATCGTGCCGAGCGTGTAGGCGGGCAGCGCCTTCATGCCGCCGGTGTCCATGCCGAGCTTCTCGGCGGTCGCCAGGACCTTGTCCATGCCCACGTCGACGCCCATCTGCGCGAAGACGGAGTTGATGGACTTGTTCATCGCCGTCTGGACGGTGACGTCGCCGTAGTCCTCGTCGTCCTCGTTCTCCGGGGCGAAGGCGATGTCGCTGCCCTCGACCGGACGCTTGCTGGTGCCGTCGTAGACCGTGTCAGCGGTGATCTTGTCGCCGTCCTGGGTCTCGGCGCCCTCCTCCAGGGCGGCCGCCAGGATGACCGGCTTGAACGTCGAGGCGGGCTGGTAGTCGGTGCGGTTGGCGTTGCTGTAGTAGTGCTTGGTGTAGTCCTCGCCGCCGTACAGGGCGACGATCTTCCCCGTCTTGGGGTCGACGGAGGCGGCACCGGCCTGGATGTTCTTGTCGACCGCCCGCTCGTCCGGGTCCAGGTTCTCGGTCAGCTGGGTCTTGACGGCCTTCTCCAGCTGGGCCTGCTTCTTCTTGTCGATGTTGAGGGTGATGGTCCAGCCACCCTTTTCGTACTGCGCCTCGGCCTCGTCCTCGGTGAGGTCGTCGTTGGCCATCAGCTGCTTGACGAGCTGCTGCTTGGCGAGCTTGACGAAGTAGCCCTTCTGTCCCTTGAGCCCGGCCTCGGGCTTGGGCTCCTTCGGGACGGGGAACTTCATGTCCGCGCGCTCGGAGGCGTCCAGCCAGCCTTCCTCGACCATGTTGTCCAGGACGTAGTTCCAGCGCTGCGTGACCAGTTTCTTGCTGGTCTTGGAGGCGACGTTCCAGTCGTACTGGCTCGGCGCCTGCAGCAGCGCGGCGAGGTAGGCGCCCTGCTCGACGCTCAGCTCGTCGGCGTCGACGCGGTAGTAGGCCTGTGCGGCGGCCTGGATGCCGTAGGCGGTACGGCCGTAGTAGCTGGTGTTGATGTAGCCCGCGAGGATCTCGTCCTTGGACTTCTCGCGGTCGACCTTGAGCGAGATCACCAGCTCCCTGAGCTTGCGGGTGACCGTCTGGTCCTGGGTGAGGTAGTAGTTCTTGACGTACTGCTGGGTGATCGTCGAACCACCCTGCTTGCCCTTGCCGGACAGCGTGTTGAGCAGACCGCGGGCGGTGCCCTTCAGGTCGATGCCGGAGTCCTGGTAGAAGGACTTGTTCTCGGCGGCGACGAAGGTGAGCTGGACCTTCTTGGGGATCTTGGCGAGGTCGACGTTCTCGCGGTTCACCTCGCCGTCCCGGACCAGGACGTCGCCGTTGCTGTACCGGATGGTGTTGCTCTGCTTCTGGGCCAGCGCGTTCCCCTCGGGGACCTGCACCATCATGTACAGCACGATGAACGCGCCGATGCCGAGCAGGCAGAAGCCTAGGAACGCGCCGAGGATCTTCTTCCAGGTGAAGAGCCGGCGTATGACGCTCTTCTCGCTGCCGCCGCTCGCCATCCTCGACGAACGGCCTCTGGGCGCGGCACGGCGGCGACCGCCGCGCTGTCGCGCTCGTCTTTCTTCCGCTCGTCCCATGGGTCCGTTCCGCTCCGCTTCGCTCGTGTGTGCGCACGCGTCACACAGGTTCGCCGCTCAGGTCAGCTCAGAAAGCTAACACCGGGAGATGTGACAAAGGGCGGCCGATCCGGTCTTTTGCGGACGTGACAATCAGCACCCATTCCTTACGGAACTGACGAGCGAACGACTCGAAGGGTTGCCTTCGCCGGTAAAAGTGCTATCACTTAGATAGACCAGAGCTATGCCGGATGACGGCATACGAGAACGGGGGAACCCCATGACCACCCACGACGACACCACGGTCGACGTACCCGAGATGCCCGCACCGCGCGTGCGGGAGTTCGCCGCGCACAGCATCGGCGGAGGGCTGGCCCTGCTGCTCGGGCTGCTGGGGCTGTTCGCGGGCGCCGGAATGATTGCGGCCGCTACGGCGGTCCCGGCGACCGGCGCAAAAGCCGCGCTCATCGTGGGCGGCATCCTGGTCGGGATCGCCGCCTTCCTCGCCATGTGCGGGCTGAACATGGTGGCGCCGGGCGAGGCGCGGGTCGTGCAGCTCTTCGGGCGGTACCGGGGGACGATCCGGCAGGACGGGCTGCGCTGGGTGAACCCGCTGACCTCGCGCACCAAGATCTCGACGCGGGTACGGAACCACGAGACGGCCGTCCTGAAGGTCAACGACGCCTACGGCAACCCGATCGAGCTCGCCGCGGTCGTGGTGTGGCGGGTCGAGGACACCGCGCAGGCGACCTTCGAGGTGGACGACTACATCGAGTTCGTCTCGACGCAGACCGAGGCGGCCGTCCGGCACATCGCCATCGAGTACCCGTACGACGCCCATGACGAGGGCGGTCTGTCGCTGCGCGGGAACGCCGAGGAGATCACCGAGAAGCTCGCCCTGGAGCTGCACGCGCGCGTGGAGGCGGCGGGCGTCGAGATCATCGAGTCCCGCTTCACCCACCTCGCCTACGCTCCCGAGATCGCCTCGGCGATGCTCCAGCGGCAGCAGGCCGGGGCGATCGTCGCGGCGCGGCGGCAGATCGTGGACGGCGCGGTCGGGATGGTCGAGGCGGCGCTGGCCCGGATCAGCGAGCAGGACATCGTGGCACTGGACGAGGAGCGGAAGGCGGCGATGGTGTCGAACCTGATGGTGGTGCTGTGCGGGGACCGCGCGGCCCAGCCCGTCCTGAACACGGGGACCCTCTACCAGTGACGGCCCCCGCCGGGGGTTCGGCCCCTCAAGGTCGCTCACAGCGCAAGCAGGTGCTGCTGCGCCTGGATCCCGCGGTGTACGAGGCACTGGCCCGGTGGGCCGGGGACGAGCTGCGCTCGGCCAACGCCCAGATCGAGTTCCTGCTGCGGCGCGCCTTGAAGGAGGCGGGGCGGCTGCCGCGGGACGCCGGCCCGCTGCCCCGCCGGGGCCGTCCGCCGGTGGATCCAGAGACCTGAGGTCCGTGTAGCAGAACCGTGACAATCGCCTCCCACCTGCGGCTGGGCGCCTGTTCCCACGGTCTACACACTCGACGTATACATGCGGGGTATACACCGCATGTACAGTCCTCCCCATGTCCATCGGTCACACCCTTTTGGGACTCCTGGAGTCCGGGCCCCGCCACGGCTACGACCTGAAGCGGGCCTTCGACGAGAAGTTCGGTCACGACCGGCCGCTGCACTACGGCCAGGTCTACTCGACGATGTCCCGCCTGCTGAAGAACGGTCTCGTCGAGGTCGACGGCATCGAGGCGGGCGGCGGTCCGGAGCGCAAGCGGTACGCGATCACCGAGGCCGGCATCACCGACGTACAGCGGTGGCTGGCCACGCCGGAGAAGCCCGAGCCGTATCTGCAGTCGACCCTCTACACGAAGGTCGTCCTGGCGCTGCTCACGCACCGCGACGCGGCCGACATCCTCGACACCCAGCGCTCGGAGCATCTGCGGATGATGCGGATCCTCACCGACCGCAAGCGGAAGGGTGACCTCGCGGACCAGCTGATCTGCGACCACGCCCTGTTCCATCTCGAAGCCGATCTGCGCTGGCTGGAACTGACCGCCGCGCGCCTCGACAAACTCGCCCAGGTGGTGGCCCAGTGACTCCTGCCGGTTCCCTTCTCGTGGCCGACGACCTGCGCAAGGCGTACGGCCCGACCCTCGCGCTCGACGGCGCCGAGTTCTCCATCCACCCCGGTGAGGTCGTCGC
Source organism: Streptomyces sp. S.PB5 (assembly GCF_030403745.1). Taxonomy (GTDB): domain Bacteria; phylum Actinomycetota; class Actinomycetes; order Streptomycetales; family Streptomycetaceae; genus Streptomyces. Next base: position 107,117 of record NZ_JAQMWP010000022.1, on the reverse strand, counting down.
CGTGATGGGCCCCTCCGGGTCCGGCAAGTCGACGCTGCTGCACTGTCTCGCCGGGATCGTGACGCCCGACTCGGGCTCGATCATGTACAACGGGCGCGAGATGGCGACCATGAACGACGCCCAGCGCAGCGCGCTGCGCCGCTCCGAGTTCGGGTTCGTCTTCCAGTTCGGCCAGCTGGTCCCCGAGTTGACCTGCGTCGAGAACGTCGCCCTGCCGCTGCGGCTCAACGGCACCTCCCGCAAGGAGGCCGAGAAGACCGCGCTCGGGTGGATGGAACGGCTCGAGGTCGACGACCTGAGGAAGAAGCGGCCCGGGGAGGTCTCCGGCGGTCAGGGGCAGCGCGTCGCGGTGGCACGGGCGCTGGTGACCAGCCCGCGTGTGCTGTTCGCCGACGAGCCGACCGGCGCGCTCGACTCGCTCAACGGCGAGCGGGTCATGGAGCTGCTCACCGAGGCCGCGCGGTCCACCAACGCGGCCGTCGTGCTCGTCACGCACGAGGCGCGGGTGGCGGCCTACTCCGACCGCGAGATCGTCGTACGGGACGGCAAGTCCCGGGACATGGAGCGAGTCGTATGAGTTCCGCAGGGGGACAGTGGGCGCGGGACCTCGCGATGGGGGTCAGATTCGCGTTCGCCGGAGGGCGCGAGGGCTGGATCCGGGTGCTGCTGACGGCCGTCGGGGTCGGTCTCGGGGTGGCGCTGCTGCTTCTGACGACCGCGATCCCGAACGCCATGGCGACGCGCGACGAGCGGGAGACGGCGCGCTCCGACATGAGGTTCAGCGCGGAACGGCTGAAGAAGGCGGACGACACGCTGGTCGTCGGGTACATCACCACGACGTACCACGACAAGAACGTGCGGGGACGGGAGTTGGAGCCCGAGGGCGCCAAGTCGCCGCTGCCGCCCGGGGTTTCCGCCTTCCCCGAGCCGGGCGAGATGGTCGTCTCCCCCGCGCTGAAGAAGCTCCTGGACTCCGACGACGGCAAGCTGCTGCGGGAGCGGCTGCCGGAGCGGATCGTCGGGACCATCGGGGAGAGCGGGCTGGTCGGTTCGGCCGAACTCGCCTTCTACCGGGGCGCCGAGAACCTCGCATCGAAGATCGACGGCGGCACCGTGAACCGCATCGACCGGTTCGGGGAGCCCAGCCCGCCCTCGGAGCCGCTCGACCCCGTACTGCTCCTGCTGATCCTGGTCGTCTTCGCGGTGCTGCTGACGCCCGTCGCCGTCTTCATCGCGGCGGCCGTACGCTTCGGCGGCGAACGGCGCGACCGGCGGCTCGCCGCGCTGCGGCTGATCGGCACCGACGTGCGGATGACCCGGCGGGTCGCGGCGGGCGAGGCGATGGCCGGGGCCCTGGTCGGACTGGTCCTGGGCACCGGATTCTTCCTGATCGGACGTCAGATAGCGGGCTCCGTAGAGGTCTTCGACTACAGCTTCTTCCCGAGCTATCTCAACCCCTCGCCCCTGCTGGCCCTGCTGGTCGCCGTCGCGGTGCCCGCGGCCGCCGTGCTGGTCACGCAGTTCGCGCTGCGCGGGGTCGTCATCGAACCGCTCGGCGTGGTGCGTACGGCGAAGCCCTCGCGGCGCCGGCTGTGGTGGCGGCTGCTGCTGCCGCTGGGCGGATTCGCGATGCTCTACCCGATGATCGGCCAGGGCCGTGACGGCGGGAACTTCAACCAGTACCTCACCATCGGCGGTGTGATGCTGCTGCTGGTCGGGGTGACCGCGCTGCTCCCCTGGGTCGTCGAGGCCGTGGTCGCACGGCTCGGCGCGGGACCGGTCGCCTGGCAACTGGCCGTCCGCAGGCTCCAGTTGAGCAGCGGTACGGCGGCCCGCATGGTCAACGGCATCGCGGTGGCGGTGGCCGGGGCGATCGCCCTGCAGATGCTGTTCGCCGGCGTCGACAGCCAGTACACGGAGGACAAGACGCAGAAGGTCACCGGCGCGCAGATCGCCGTGGACGTGCCTTCGGGGAGCCCGGTGGCCCCGATCAAGGAGAAGTTCGCGGCGACCCGGGGCGTCGAGCACGTCTACGACCTCTCCGAGGGGTACCTCGTCAGCAGCCGTGTCGACCCGGAGAACTTCGCCCCGGTGTCCGTCGGCACCTGCGCGTCCCTGAGCAAGGTCGCGACGCTCCCCTCCTGCCGGGACGGCGATGTGTTCGTCCTGAAGACCGGCGACTACGACTACGACACGAAAGCAATGGTCAAGAGCGGCAGCAAGCTCTGGTTCGACGACTCCGACGACGACAAGACGACGAAGTCGGTCGCCTGGACCGTCCCGGACCGTCTCACGACCGTTCAGGGCACCGCGGATGCGAGCCGGGTCGGCCGCGCGGGCCTGCTGCTGACGCCCTCGGCGCTGCCTTCCGGAGCCGACCGGCTGCTCACCGGCGAGCTGTACCTCGGGCTCGACAACGCCGTGCCCGACGCCCTGGAGTACGTCCGCAACACGGGGGCGATCATCGATCCGTACAACGAGCCCATCGAGTTCACCTCCAGCGTGCGCGACCAGAACTACGCCGCCATCCGCGGCGGCCTGTTCATCGGCGCCACCTGCGTCCTGCTGCTGATCGGCGCGAGCCTGCTGGTCTCCCAGCTGGAGCAGCTGCGCGAGCGCAAGAAGCTGCTGTCGTCGCTGATCGCCTTCGGCACCCGGCGCTCCACGCTGAGCCTGTCGGTGCTGTGGCAGACGGCGATCCCGATCGGCCTCGGGCTGGTGCTGGCCTCGACGGTGGGGCTGACACTCGGCGCGGTCCTGCTGAAGATGACGGACACCCCGGTCTCCGTGCACTGGCCGAGCGTGCTGTCGATGACGGGCGCGGGCGCCGCGGTCGTCCTCGTGGTGACCCTGCTCAGCCTGCCGCCGCTGCTGCGGCTGATGCGGCCGGACGGACTGCGGACGGAGTAGCAGTAGTCCGGCTTTCCGGACGGGGGCCCCTCCTTCACCGGAGGGGCCCTTTCGATGCGCCCGGCTCGATGCCGTCAGAGGCTGTACTCCCGCACCACGCGCCGCACTTGGGCGAAGAGCATGCCCACGTTCACGGACTTGCGGCACACCACCACGGCCACGACGTCCTGTTGCTCGTTCAGCCGGACGAACAGGTGGGTGAGGTTCTCGCTGTTGACCAGGATCTCCTGGAAGAAGTGGTTGTCACTGCTGATCCCGCGGCGCTCCTTGAAGACGTCCTCGATCATCACGACCGTACGGCCCTGGAAGAGGTCGAGGGTCGCGCCCGCGAGCAGGTCCAGGACCTCGGGCGGGTGGTTCTCGACCGTCTCGTACGACAGGAGCATGCCGGTGGACATGTCGACCACGCCCGAGGCGACACAGTCCGGAGCGTCCGTGCGCAGGGATTTGACCAGGCCCATCACCTGGTCGGAGAAACCGGGGGTCATACGCTTCGTCGCCATCCCTTCAGACTCCTTCTGCTGCCTTGTGCGTGAGGATCGACCCGATGCGGTCGAGGGCGGGCTGGGTCGCCCTGTGCAGCCGGTCGACATCCATGCCCTCGTCGCCGAGGACGACCATCAGGGCGGTGTCGCCGACCGCGTAGAAGGCCGCGCAGCCGTGACTGCCGTAGGTCACGGTCTGGCGCAGGGTGCCCCGGGCGGTCGCCTGGGCGGTACGGCGGGCGAGCCCGAGGCCGGCCGCGGCGAGGGCGGCGAGGCCCTCGGGGTCGATGGAGTCGGCGGTGTCCGCCGCGATGAGCAGTCCGTCGGCGGCGGCGACGGCGGTGTCGGTGATTCCGGTCACCTGTTCGCGCAGGCCCCGCATTTCCAGTGCCAGTGCTTCGTGATCCATGTACTCAACTCCCCAATTTCTGTTCGGGTCTGATCGGCTTCGCGATGCGAAGGCCCCTTCGGGGGCTCATATGAGGGCCACAAGGGCTGTGACGGCCATGAGGGCTATGAGGGCCTATTTGGGAGCTCCGTTTCGCAGCCGGAAGAAGCCGCCGGGTTTACGGCGGGGCAGGTCACCGGGGTCGGGGGGTTGCGCGGTGGACGGCTGCTCGGGAACGGGCACCGGTTCGCGCTGCCGGATGCCCTCGGGGAGGGGCCGGACGGGGATCGGCAGGGTCTCCTCGGGGCATTCCAGGAGCCCCTCGTCGAGCATCCGGGCCATCTCGACGGTGACGGTGTAGACGCCGCGTCCGGTACGGAAGGCCAGGTCGCGGGCGGTGCTGCGACCGTCGGCCTGAGCAAGCAGCTCACGCTGGAGGACGGTGAGCGGACCGGTTCCCGCCCCGGGGACGGGCGTGGGGCGCTCCCGGTCGGGGCGTACGGGGTGGGACAGGGCGGCCAGTGCGCCGAGCCTCCGACTGGCCTCCTGCAGCAGCCGCCGCGGCGTCTCGCCCACGGCGACCGTGGCGAACGGCTCGGTCTCGGCGACGCGTTCACAGCCGTGCACCCGGCCGGCGAGGACGGCGAAGACCGCGTCGTGCAACGCCATCACACACACGACCTTGAGCTGGGCGGCACCGGCGTGACCGCGGGCGATCAGCCCGGCCACCGGCCAGCGCGCCCCGCCCGACTCGCGTACCAGCGCGGCCCATTCCTCACCGCTGACCCGGCCGGAGCGCAGCAGCAGCGCCTCGGGCCCCGGGGCGCCCGGACTCTCGGCCCCGACCACGAGCCCCCCGCGCAGATGCAGGGTCCCACCGGGCGCCCCGGCGACCCGCAACTCCCCGCTGAACTCCTCCCGCCCGCACACCGACAGGGCGTGCGCCACCAGATCGTGGCCGACCTGATCGAGGTCGAGGGAGTCACGAAGGCCCGACATCACTCCCCCTGGCATTTCGCACATACGCCTGGCGCGTAGCACTGAGGGGGGTATGTGTATCAGCCGCGGGGCATATTTCGGCCGGGTTATTCCGTCCTGCTCCCACCTGACGGAATTTGAGATGAAGCGCCGCCCAATTCGCTTTGTTCGGCGCTCATTTGAACGATTCCATGCCGACTGTCGGCGGAACCATCCAGCCCGTCCGGAGCTTGAGGACGAGGCCCCTTAAGGGCCGAAGCGGGGGTCTGGGGGCGGCAGCCCCCAGGGTCGGGACGGGAAGGGGCGGCGGGGCGAGGAAAGGTCCGCGCGGCTACGAGGCCGGCGGCGGATCCTGCGACGGTGACGCCGGCTCCACCACCGCCGCGTCCACCGCCGTCGCCCCCCGCGGCCGAGGCGCCTGCTTCAGCGCCTGTTCCCGGGAGTACAACCGCAGATACCCCACCACCGTGTTCGTGACGGCCACCAACGGCACCGCGACCACCGCACCCCCGATCCCGGCCACCATCCCCCCGGCCGCGACCGACAACACCACCGCCAGCGGATGGACCCGTACCGCCCGCCCCAGAATGAACGGCTGGAGGATGTGCCCCTCGATCTGCTGCACCGCCAGCACGACGACGAGGGACATGACCGCCGTGAACACACCCTGGGTCACCAGCGCGACGACCACCGCGAGCGCGCCCGAGACCACCGCGCCCACCAGCGGGATGAACGCGAACAGGAAGATGAAGACCGCCAGCGGAACGGCCATCGGGACACCGAGGAAGTAGATGCCGAGGCCGATGAAGATGGCGTCGATCAGAGCCACTATCACCGTGCCGCGGACATAGGCGGTCAGCGTGCGCCACGCCCGGGGACCGGCCCCCGCCACCCCCGGCCGGGCCGCCGCCGGCACCAGCTTCAGCGTCCACTCCCAGATCCGCTTGCCGTCGTACAGGAGGAACAGCGTCGAGAAGGCCGCGAGCAGTATGCCCGTCAGCGCCTCCACCACGACCGTCACGCCTTCGAGGCCCGCCGATGTGATCTGGTCCGTGTTCGCGCCGATCGCGTCCTGCAGATTCTGGGAGATGTCGTTGATCTGCTTGTCGGTGACATGGAACGGGCTGTTGAGCAGCCAGTCCCGCAGCTCGTCGATGCCGTCCTGGACCTGGTCGGAGACGTTGTCGATGTTCTCCATGACCTGCCAGGTGACGAACCACCCGATCAGGCCCATCACGACGAAGCCGAGAATCGCGGTGAGCGCGGTCGCGAGGCCGCGCGGGACGCCGTATTTCCGGAGCCAGGAGACCGTCGGCTGGAGGAGCGCGGTGATCAGCAGCGCCGCCACGAAGGCCAGTACGACGAGCTGGACCGCGCTGATGACCCGCATCAGGACCCAGACCGTGCCCGCGAGGACGAGCAGCCGCCAGCCGGCCTCGGCGGCGACCCGCATGCCCCAGGGGACGACCTGCGCGGGGTCGGGACGCTCGATGACGACGGGAGCCGAGTCGTCCTCGGGCGCCGGCGGGGGCTCCTCGGAGCCCTGCGCGGTCTCCTCGCGCTCCGCCTCCGCGCGCCGCTCGTCCAGCCGCTCACCCATCTCGGTCAGTCCATGGCCGAGCCGTCCGAGCCACCCAGGCACTCTCGACATGATCCGTATCCGTCCCTTTCCCCCGTCTGTGCCCACCACTCCCCCCTGGAGGCCCCTGAGTCGTCCGGGGCCTGCGAGTCGTGCGTCGGTCCGTCAGACCGTAACAGGGCGAAAGCCCCTCACCGTAGGACGGGGAGGGGCTTCGCGGGGTTGAGCGAGGGGCCGGGGCCGGGCGGCCCTAGTACCACCGATTGGCCTGCCAGAAGTCCCAGGCACCGCACGGGCTGCCGTAACGGCTTTCCATGTAGTTGATGCCCCACTTGATCTGGGTGGCCGGGTTGGTCCGCCAGTCGTCGTCGACGGAGGACATCTTGGAGCCGGGCAGTGCCTGGAAGAGGCCGTAGGCGCCGGAGGAAGGGTTGGTCGCCGTGTACTTCCAGCTGGACTCGTGATCCACGATGTTGCTGAAGCACGTCCACTGGTCGCTCGCCACCATCTGGCGCGCCATCGCCTGGATCTGCGCGACGGTGTAGGAGCTCTGGACCGGGAAGCTGGCGGAGCTCCGGGAGGCGGCGGCCTTGGCCTCGGCGCGCTCCTTGGCTTCCTTCGCCGCCTTCTCGGCGGCTTCCTTCTTCTCGATCGCCGACTTGGCGGCAGCCTTACGGGCCGATTCCTCGGCATCCTTCTTGGCGCTCGCGTCGGCGGCGATGGCCTGGACATTGGCCTGCTGCGTCAGGGACGCGGTCTGCACCTGGGCCTGCTGGCCCGCGGGTATGTCCGCGAGGAGCGTCGAATCGGCGGCTGCCGCTTCCGCGTCGTTCGTCTGCGCGGTGCTGCCCGAGGCAACGCCGACGACGCTTCCGACAGCGGTGACCGCGGTGGCAGAGGCCACTGCGAATCCCCGGACCGAAATCGGACTCACACGGTTTCCTTCCAGCATCGCCCGCTTCGGTGACCCTGGCGGACGCAATCTTGCCCCTTGGCGCTGGCCTCCCAACTACGGGTCACGGGAAGCACGGGCCCGGTGGGCAACTCCCGTGAGGGAGGCGCCGCATGGTGCTCGGGCGGCATACGACGTCGACTATGGAGTTGAAGCTGGTGTTGCTGTGGTGCCGTACCGCTGGGGGTACAGGTGTGTCGTATGCGGGGCCTGACAGGAGTGAGACTCTGCCGTAACCGGACGCCGGGTGGCAATTCTGAGTTGCGTGTGAAAGCTCACATCTCGTTTGACCCCAGGGATTCTGAGAAACCGCAACACGCGAAGGCGCCGCCCGGCTAGGCTCTTGGCCTTTCCGGACGGCGCCAACTGGCAGGTATTACCTCAGATTTGCCCGTCTTCGAGCATTTCGGTCACAAGGGCCGCGATCTGGGACCTCTCGGACCTCGTCAGCGTGACGTGGGCGAAGAGGGGATGCCCCTTCAGCTTCTCCACGACGGCGACGACACCGTCGTAGCGCCCGACCCGCAGATTGTCCCGCTGGGCCACGTCATGGGTGAGAACCACCCGCGAATTGGCGCCGATTCGGGACAGAACGGTCAGAAGCACATTCCGTTCCAGCGACTGCGCCTCGTCCACGATCACGAACGCGTCGTGCAGCGAGCGCCCGCGGATATGGGTGAGGGGCAGGACCTCGAGCATCCCGCGCGCGGTGACCTCTTCGATGACCTCGCGGCTGGTGACCGCGGACAGTGTGTCGAAGACCGCCTGCGCCCAGGGGCTCATCTTCTCGGCCTCGGAGCCCGGCAGATAGCCCAGCTCCTGCCCGCCCACCGCGTACAGCGGACGGAAGACCATCACCTTCTGGTGCTGACGCCGCTCCAGGACCGCTTCCAGGCCCGCGCACAGCGCGAGCGCCGACTTGCCGGTGCCGGCCCGGCCGCCCATGGACACGATCCCGACGTCCGGGTCGAGCAGCAGATCCAGAGCGATACGCTGCTCCGCGCTGCGCCCCTTGATGCCGAACGCCTCCCGGTCGCCCCGCACCAGGCGGATGTTGCCCTCGGGAGAGACCCGGCCCAGCGCCTTGCCGCGCTCGGACTGGATCGTCAGACCCGTGTGCACGGGCAGGTCGGCGACCTCGGGGACGTACACATGGCCTTCCTCGAAGAGGATGTCCACCTGTTCGCCCGGCAGGGTCAGTTCGGACATTCCGGTCCAGCCGGAGGAGTCCGTGATGGCGAGTTCGGCGCGGTACTCCTCGGCGAGGAGACCGACCGACGACGCCTTGATCCGGAGCGGGAGGTCCTTCGACACCACGGTGACGTCGAATCCCTCGGCCTGCAGATTGCGGGCGACCGCGAGGATGCGGGAGTCGTTGTCCCCCAGGCGGTAGCCGCTCGGCAGCACGCTGGGGTCCGAGTGATTGAGCTCGACACGGACGGTTCCGCCGAGTTCCCCGATCGGGAGGGGGGCGTCGAGGCGGCCGAACCGCACCCGGAACTCGTCGAGCAGACGCAGGGCCTGCCGGGCGAAGTAGCCGAGTTCGGGATGGTGCCGCTTGGCCTCCAACTCCGTCACCACGACGATCGGAAGCACTACTTCGTGCTCGTCGAAGCGGCTCAGGGCGTTCGGATCGGCCAGCAGAACGCTGGTGTCGAGAACATAGGTGCGCCGGTCAGGCAGACGACGCTTTGTGCTGGTCACCACGGAAGGACGTACCCCCTCGGATGAGGTCGGGGAGCGACGGAGTGGAGCTGGACCGGTCGACGGCCTCGATGCACGCTGTGCATGGGCCGGCAACCGGCCCTCCACTGCTTCTTCCGTGCTGGAACCGCACGGCAGGGCTGGTGCAAAGGGCCTCCCGGGCGAACGGCTCCGGTGCCGCCCGCTGAGGATCCGACACCCGTGGTTCGGGTGTCGACCTGCTTGGCTTATGCCCTCGAACATGCGCCGCCATGCCAGCGCATATGACGGCGCGCTGGTGAACTCTTTGTTACTTCCGCACCAAATGGGGTACCTGGGGTGCCCTTACGGGAGTGCTGCCGTGTCGGTCAGCCGCCGTAACGGCGGTGCCGCGCCGCGTAGTCACGCATGGCACGGAGGAAGTCGACCTTGCGGAAGGCCGGCCAGAAGACCTCACAGAAGTAGTACTCGGAGTGGGCCGTCTGCCACAGCATGAATCCGGACAGCCGCTGTTCGCCGCTGGTGCGGATCACGAGGTCGGGGTGCGGCTGGTCGCCGGTGTAGAGGTGGCGGCCGATCGCGTCGATGGTGACGGACTCGGCGAGCTCCTCCATCGAGGTGCCCTTGTCGGCGGCGTCGAGCATCATCGACCGCACGGCGTCCACGATCTCCTGGCGGCCGCCGTAGCCGATGGCGAGGTTGACGAGTATCCCGTCGATGTGGGCGGTGGACTCCTCCGCCTCCTTGAGAGCCGTCTGCATCTGGGCGGGCAGCAGGTCGGGCGTGCCCACGTGGTGCACACGCCAGCGGCCGTCCGCGGCGAGGGTGCGGACGACGTCCTCGATGATGCCGAGCAGCGGGCCGAGCTCTTCCTGGGCGCGGTCGAAGTTGTCCGTCGACAGCAGCCACAGGGTGACCACCTCGACGTCCGTCTCGCTGCACCAGCCGAGGAACTCCTCGATCTTCTCGGCACCCGCACGGTGGCCGTGGACGGTGGTGGCTTTCGCGGCCTTCGCCCAGCGACGGTTGCCGTCCATGATGACGCCGATGTGCTTGGGCACCTGAGCGTGGTCCAGGTGGCCTTCCACCCGGCGTGCGTAGAGCCTGACCAACAGGCCGCGCAGCTTGTCGCGCAGGTTCACGTGATTTGCCCCTCCGTGCGGATGCGGGTCCCCGCGCGGGAAGCCTACCGGGGTGTGCAGTGGGTGTTGCCTGTGGGGTGCGGGCGGGGTTGGGGCGCCAACTGTGGGGGGTGGTTCTGGTTCGCGGGCGGGTGCGGCGTTCGCTGTGGCCAGTCGCGGCCCCGCGGCGGAGCCGCTGATGCCACAGCCCCGCTCCCCTTAGGGGGGTGCGCGTGCCGCCCTCTTGGACGTGGCCCCTGTGCGCACAAAAAACGGGCCGGTCCGTGGGGGGGAGACGGACCGGCCCGAGGGGGGGTTTCCACCATAACCCTTCGTAAGTGATGCTGCGTGCATCGGCGCGATACAACTACTCTCCGGAGTCGCTCGGCGACGGCGCGATGGGCGCGGAAGGGGCGGTTCATGGCGGATTCATGGCCGAATCGCAGCGGATTTCCCCCGGATCGGGCCCCGGTCCTCGCATCGCCCATGCGTGTGACCTCGGTCGGGAACGTCCGCTTGACGCCGCGGGGCCAGAAGGCAGGGGCACCGCGCAGCCCCCTCCACTGCGCGGTACCGCCCGCGCAGCTTTGCTGACGCGAATTACCTTGGTCTGAACTTACGTGAGAGCGGAGTAAGAAGCGAGCCGACGGTGATAACGATGTGGAGACCTGGCGAATCCCATGAATAGAAAGGGAGGATGAGGGGTCGATGCGCAGATTGCCCGATTTGCTAGTGAATGGCCGTCTCGTTTGCGGCGGGCGTCGCGGCCCGCGCGCCGGCTCCGCACAGCGGACAGATTCCGGCCTAATTCCGCCCTAGCGTCGGACCATGACGATTACCTGGACCGAGGCGAGCGCACGGCGACTGGAGCGGCAATTCCTGGCCACTCCCGCGAAAACGGGCACGACGGTCTCCGATGTGGTCGCCTCGATGCTCGGGGCGCACGCCCAGGTGCTGTCCGCGGCCGAGCTGTCGGTGGGTGTCCGGACCGAGGGGGCGACCCGGGCGGATGTGCGCGCGGCCCTCTGGGAGGAACGGTCCCTGGTGAAGACCCACGGCCCACGGGGGACCGTACATCTCCTCCCCGCCGATGAACTCCCCCTGTGGTGTGCCGCGTTGACCGCGGTGCCGGGCACCGGGGGCTTCGCGGCGGACGCACGGGTCACCGAGGAACAGGCCGAGCAGATCGTGGCGGCGATCGCGGACGCCCTGGACGGGGTGTCGCTGACGGTCGACGAACTGGACGAGCAGGTCGTGGCCCGCACGGGTCCCTGGGCCGGCGACCTGGTGATGCCCGCCTTCCAGACCCTCTGGCCGCGCTGGCGCCAGGTCCTGCACCGGGCCGGCCAGTCCGGCGCCCTGTGCTTCGCCCCCAACCGGGGCCGCAAGGTGACGTACACCCGCCCACCCCACTTCACTCCGCTGCCGGCCGAAGAGGCGCTGCGGACTCTCGTACGCCGCTATCTGCACGCCTACGGTCCGGGGACCCCGGCGTGGTTCGCGAAGTGGCTTGCCGCGCCGGTCGGTTGGGCGAGCGCCCTGTTCGGCCGGATGGCGCAGGCGGGAGAGATCGAGGAGGTCGGCTTCGAGGGGGCGGTGGCGTGGGTGGCGGCGGGCGACACGGAGTTCCCTCGGGACCGGCCGTTCCGGGGCGTGCGGCTGCTGCCGTACTTCGACGCGTACGGCATCGCCGCCCAGCCCCGTGAGCTGCTGTTCCCCGGTGCCGCGTACGCGCGGGCGCTGGCGGGCGGGCAGGCCGGCAACTTCCCGCTGCTGCTGGTCGACGGGGAGGTGGCCGGGGTGTGGCACCAGCGGCGCGCGGGACGTCGTACGACCGTCACGGTCGAGCCGTTGCGGAAGCTGACCGCGCGGCAGGAACGCGAGCTGGGCGAGCAGGTGGAACGGGTCGGCGAAGTGCTGGAGGCGCGGCCGGAGTTGGTGATCGGGGAGGTGACGGTGGGGCCGCACGCGTGAGTCAGCGGTGCTTCCCGGGCGCCGGGGGCCTGCGGGCGTCGAAGAGGTGGCGGGTGCTGTGGGCGACGAAGGGGCCCTCGGACTCGATCCGCTCGTGCAGGGCGCGGAGCCGGGTGTCGTAGGCCTCGACGGTGAAGTCCGGGACCATCCACACCACCTTGCGCAGGAAGTGGACGACGGCTGCGATGTCGTGGAACTCGATGCGGAGCCGCTCGGCACGCAGATCGACGATCTCAAGGCCGGCCGCCTCGGCGTCGGCGCGCTCACGGTCGGGGTGGCGGCCGGGGAGGCCGCCGGCGAGGGTGTCGTGCGACTGGGGCCCGAGGAAGTACTCCACCAGCTCGAACACACTGCGCGGTCCGACGTGCTGGGCGAAGTACGTACCGCCCGGCCGCAGCACCCGCGCGATCTCCGCCCAGTCGGGGGCGACGGGATGCCGGCTGGTGACGAGGTCGAAGGTCCCGTCCGCGAACGGCAGCGGGGCGCCCTCGGCCGAGGCGACGACGGCGACACCCCGCGGGCGGAGCAGGGCGGTCGCCTTGGCGACGTTGGGCGGCCAGCCCTCGGTGGCCACGGCGAGCACGGGCACGCTGGGCGCCGCCCTGCCGAGGGCGAAGTCCAGTACCTCCCCTCCCCCGGTCTGGATGTCGAGCGCGGCGGTGGCGTGCGCGAGGCGCTCGGCCTTGGCGGTGGCGTACCCCCACGAGGGACGCGCCTCGGTGGCCCGGCCCTCGAACCAGGAGAAGTCCCAGCCTTCGGTGGGGACGGCGGTGGCTTCGGTGATGAGGGCTTCGTAAGTGGGGTGGGGGGTGGGGTGGTCGGCCATGGAGGGATCATCGCAGGGGGGTATCGGTGAGCGCCGCCGAGTTTTCGGGTGGGGCGGAGGTGACGGTTGGAAGGAAGACAAGTCCCGAAGAACTCGGCGTCGGATCCTTGTCCAGGTCCAGGATTTCAACCTTGGTTCGAGCGGGTCGCGCGCACCAGAGACGTGCCGGGCCGGAGTCCTCTCAGACCCCGGCCCGGCACGACGAACCTCGGCGTGTCAGCGTCGCGCTGCCCTGCTCATCAGGAACTCGGCGGTCGCGCCCACCAGCAGGGCGAGGCTCACACCCAGCACGCCGGCGTTGATGACGGACGGCCCCTGGGACCACGCCCAGGCGCAACCGGCCAGGAAGGCGACCACGATGGCGATGCGGCCGGCGGTCGTGGAGGTGACACGCAGCGGCTGCTGCCCGGCCAGGCGCCGACGGTACTTGAGCACCAGGATCACCGCCGCGACCGCGATGAGGACGGACGGTCCTGTGAAGGTTTCCATGCCCTCGATCCTCTCTGTACAGATATCCAGTGGAGGGAGGCGGGTTACTTGCAGTAGCCGCCGGAGTATTCGTGCGGGAGGAACGTGGGCACCTTGACCTCCACGCACTTGTTGTCCGAGTCGGCGTTCCAGGCAACCCGGGAAATGTTCGCCGCGTTGAGGACGCCGTACGCGTCGAACGGCGGCGGTGCGGCAGCGAAGAGCACGGCCACGAAGCCCGCGTTCGCGGCCAGGTGAGACGTCTCCTTCTTGTTGAAGTACACCGTGCCGCTGATGATCCCCCACGTCCATTTGGGGTCAGCGACGACCGGGAAGGCGGTGTCGGCGTTCGGGGCGACCGTCTGCGTGACGGTGTTGCCGTCGACTGTGTAGGACGTCGGCACGGCCTTGCCGTCGGCGTCCTTGGCCCACGGGGTCTCCAGACCGCCGATGACCGTCCCGGAGGCGTTGAAGACGGCCAGCCCGCCCTCCGCGGTCTGACGGATCGTCGCCCCGTCGAGCAGGGACAGAGTGAACGACTGCTGTCGTGGGGCGTCGGCGTTGCCGAGTGTGAACAGCGCGCGGAACCCCCCGTCAGTGGTCGCCTGCGCGGCTGCGGTGACGGATACGTCATTCCCCGCGAAAACGCTGGTGTCAGCCGTGCTGGACTGTCGCTTCGCCCCGGTCGCAGGCAGCGTGAGGGCGACGGTGGTGTCCCCCTTCGTCGCCTTGATGGGCTCGTCGCCGCGAACCGGGAGCGTCACCTCGGCGCCGTTCGCCGTCGTGCTCGCTGCGGCTGAGCGCAGGTTGTCGGTCCCGGTCGCGTTTTCGATCACCGCTGCGACGGGGGCGGTGGGGTGGGAGGTGGAGTGAGCGGTGTCAGCCACTGCGGCGGGCGCCAGAGACGTGGTCAGTGCGGCTGCGCCGGCGAGTATGGAAAGTCCGGCTGTTGCACGTCTGCACATGGAGTTGTTCCCCCAGAAGTAGTTCCAGTCCGCTGGTCAGTGCGGACTGATCAACTTCTACACGACCAGGCGCAAACGTTCGCCATGGGGATTTCCCTGGGTTCGCGGGAATTAAATCAACCATTTAGTCAGCCTTGACCGTCAGATGGTGAACTTGCGACCCATTGGAGAGGAAGTTCAAGACAACCGGCGAGAAGTCACCGCCAGAAGGGCTGTCGACAGATTCCTGTGTGAAGTCCATCACTGAGGCGAGGCCGTCGAACTGTTGCTGCCCTCTCTCCCGGATCAGTCCTCCCCACTCCGGCAAACACAAGAAGCACGGCATGAGCGTCGACGGTCCGATTGAGAATGACAGAAATGACATCGATGATGCCCTCTGCCAAGAGATCGGAATCCCGCCGCGTCAGTCTTGGTGTCCTCGCCGCACAGGGCACCGGGCGTGCAGATCGGTCGGCGTCGAGCTCCGGCAAGGGGAACAGCCCGCGCGACGCCGCCGCTCCGGACCGCGAGGTCGTCGAGGTGCGGGGACAAGGAGGCGTCGTCTCGGTCGCACAGGTGTGCTCCGATTTCGAGGGCAAGCTGGGGCGCAAGCTGACCGACAGGGAGTTGGCCGAGACGGTCGACCATGAATTGCAACGGGATCGAGCACACGCAGGTGGGTGATCGGGTCCTCGTCGTGGTGGCCGACGACACGGAACCGGCGACTTGTCCTGTACGTCGAAAGGCCATGGCTGAGAGGGCAGTTATGGCTGCGAGAACGGGTACGGCTGAGAGAACGGGCATAGGGCGAGTCGTCGTCGCCGTCGCGATGGCTGCCGGGGTGCTCACGGGCTGTGCGACGGCCGGTGAAGACGGAAGGGAGGCCCGATCGGCCTCGTCCGGTCGGACAATTCCCTTCGACCTCTACACACATTGCGGAATCGACGAAGCCCGTATCGGCTCGACATATTTCGAAGCGGTGACTCCGCTCTCCGACGGTTCGGGAAATCCGCCCGAGGGGTGGGACAACCCCACCCAGCGCGGCACGATGACCTTGAAGTCCGAGACGGAGGCCGTGTTCACGGATGATGCCGGGCATGAGGTGCGGTTTCGTGTGAGGCCGGGGGCGAGTGATTTTAAGCGGGTCTGCGCATAGTTGGCCCGCACCAAGGGGCTGCTCGGGCGGGAGTCCCTCGACGGGCCCATCCCGCTCTCCCGGCCGCCGCTGACACCTGACTCGTCACCGATCATCAGGATGCGATAGCGGCAACCCAGTCGGCGGTCCTCACAACGGTCGGCCCGGCTACTTCATCGCCACCAGAGATGTACGCGACCCAGCGAAGTTCGTCGCAGGCGAAGAAGGACTCGCCCCATGTGTCCACCCAGATTCGCACCCTGTCCTCGCTGGCCTGTGTCAGGTCCCACCAGGCCCAGCCGCGGAATTCGGAGTCGGGGTCGAACTGGAACAGCCACTCCTGCAGATCCCACGGCCCTCCCTTGACGGCCGCCGCGTAGCGATCCGCGCCACGGCGGGCGAAATCGGGAACCGCCCCGGCCAGACCGCTGCCGGCGGCGGCGAACCAGCCGGGAACGGTGTCGACGGGAAGGTCGTCGTCATCGAATGACGCGGACACAGCCAGGTCCAAGGCCGCACTCAGCACGGACCGCAGCCTGCGGCTGTATTCCTCGACCGGGCTGTTCGTCACGACATCGAACGCGCACAGGACGGGAGGGGCGTCATGCACCGGCGGCCTGAGCGTCAGCCGGACCTTCTCCTGCTCGATGTCCTCGACCTCGTGCAACATTTCAGAGGTTCTCCGTCAGCCTTCCTGGACCACTCTGCCCAGGTACTTCGCCACTTCTTGCCCCCGGACGGGAACACCACCGTGACGTCCACGCGCCAACACCTCTATCTGAAGCAGGTGTTGTCCCCCCGGGAAATGATGTTCGAGCTCGGAACCCTGCCAGATGCACATCTGAGACAAGGCGCCGGCAGCATCTTCTCCATGGATCCTGGGCGGGCCTTCCGGACAGCGAGCCGGGGTGTGCGGAGGGAGTCCCCTGCGCAGGCCGCGATCCGGCCTGTGTCCGGCAGACCCAGTTGCGCCAGCACAGCAGGGATGGGAGAAAGTGCAGCGGCATGCAGCGCCGCCTCGTGGTCAGCAGGCCAGGAACGGGGAGGAGTGTGCCGTGACTGCGCCGATGGGTTGAGCCCAACGGGAACACCCTGACCACGCAAGTGCAAACGGAGAGGCCATGGGGAAGCATGACCGCCTAGTAGTTGACTACACGCTTCTGGGTGATTCGAAGACGAACCTGAAGGACATCAAAAGGGCTCTCAAAGGCGTCGACAGACACCGCGATGACATCCATGGCATCTGGGGCCATGACAGCGTCGCTGACAAAATGGGTGACTTCGTCGACAACTGGGACAACTATCGGCGTGAACTCCTTGAAAACGTCGAGGAGTTGGGCAAGCACGTGGAGACCGCACTCAAGAGCTTCGAGAAGCTGGACCTCGATCTCGCGAACGCGAACAAGAAGAAGCACGGCAAAAACGGGGGAAACTGACCGATGGGCACGGGTAAGGGCAGGCGCCGACCGGTCGACTGGCATCCGCTGGCGGAGAAGGACCCCGTCCCCGGCGATCCGGAGGACATCCGCGACGAGGTCACCAGGATGACGAACCTCGCGTCGACCCTCCGCGACCAAGCCGCCATCCTGCGCAAGGCCGCCACCGGCGACGCCCTGCAGGGCAAGTACGCCGACAAGATCCGCGAGAAGTCCGACGACCTCGAGAAGCATTTCCGCGAGACGGCGGCCCGCTACGAACGCGTGGTCGGCGACCTCGGCAACTGGGCCAACGAACTGGAAGGTTTCCAGGAACGAGCCGACAGCGTCCTTCGAGCCGCAAAGGCGGCCGATGAGCAACGCGCCGCTGAGGTGAAGAAAAAGGAAGCCGAGGCCGAGAACGACGGCAAGGGCAGCAGCAAGATTTCGCCGGAGGATTCCGACCCCGACAGCCATCTGGCGCTGTACCACAAACAGCTCGCGCAGATCCGTGGCGAACGCGACTCCCGCGCCCGGCATTACGCCGAGAACATCGGCCGCGACATCTCCGACATCATCGAGGACAGCTGGTGGGAGGACCGCAAGGACTGGGTGCACGAGCATGCGGACACGATCAAATCCGTCGTCGAAGCCCTGAGTTGGATCGCAACCGGCATCGGGGTCATGGCCCTCCTCTTCACACCGGTCGGATGGATCGCCACCGCCATCACGATCACGACCATCAGTCTCACCGCGCTGGTCGGCATCGGACACGCGGCGCTGGCAGCCTCCGGTGAGGGGAGCTGGGCGGATGTCGCCATGGACGTCTTCGCGTTGGCGACCTTGGGATTCGGCAGCGTTGCGATGAAAGGCGTGAAGTCCTCGGTAACAGCGCTCAAGACCGCAAGCCGGGCGGAACGGTTCCAGCGCTACGCAAATCTGCGCAAGCTACTCAATAGGAATGTCATGCGGTACGGTGCCGACTCGGTCCGTGGCTCGAAAGCGGCGCGCGCACTGCAACCACTGCGACAGCTCGGGGCACGAGAGGTCCGCCCCGGGGCGACCCGGCTGGAACGGCTACTGGGGGGCGACGGGGAGGTCATCAGCGCGAGCAAGTTCGCGAAGGCTATGCGGGCTGAGTTCGGGGGGAATTCCGGTGTGCGGTCGGCGGCTGACGCGACAGAAGAGGCCGTGAGGAATTTCCGCTTGAACTACTTGGCGGCCACCTCCGTAGACCTCGGAGACAAGGTCGGCGAAAAGGGCCCCTGGAAGGACCAGTACGGTGATGCCAAGAATGTCCTGACGCGTGAAGTCGGGAGCCGCTGGTGAAGAATCCCGCACAAGGTTCGACCGACATCAACCAGGCACATTAAGATTCGCATCCAAGTTTTCTGGAGTGGGAGATAGTGGCGACTGTCCCGGCAAAAAGCCCAGAAGAGTCTCGAGCCATGAAATACCTTGCCGTTTTCACTTTGACGCCTATCCTCTGCTTTGCCTTCCAGGACCTCGGAAGTAAACATGGAGGACTGGACTGGCTAACCTATGGATATGCGGCTTGGCCGATGATGATTGGGCCTGTCCTGATGCTGCTCCTGTTCATCCGGAACCGAGAGCTGATCCGTGACCCGCGGAGGGGCGCCAACTTCTCCCAGGTGATCAAGATGGTCTCCTTCCTCTACCTGATCCCCAACCTATTCGCGGCACTCGGCTACACCTGGCTGGCCTGGATTTCAGTGCTCTCCATCCTGACGATCTTCGCAGCCGACCGCCAGCTCAAGAAGCAGCCCCGCGCATGAACACATCCGACCTGGAGAAACAGCCGCTCCCCCTCAAGACGACCGCACCCCACCGCTACGAACTCATCCTGCCCCCCGGCTGGGTCCGCATCCCCCTGCGCGAGGGCACGAAGGAAGCACTCGAGAAGGTCCTCTTCTCGCACATGGGCCAAGTCCCCGAGGGCATCCCCCGGGACGACGCGATGCGCTTCCGCCTCGACATGCGTCGCCAGTTGGAGAAGCAGGCCCGTGCCGCCCGGAGAAACGGGGGCCTTGACCTCTACCTTCCGGTGCGCCCGCGCGGGGGAATCTTCCTCATGGCCTCGTTCATCGTGGCCGAGATGCCGATCGCTCAGGAGCATGCCGTTCCGCCGGAGGCGGTGCTCGCTCAGCTGGTCGACGACGGTGTGCCCGGCGGAGTGGCGACAAGGGTCGACGTAGCGGGGGCACCCGCACTGCGCCGTGACCACCGTCCCGCCCTTGACGAGGAGGAACTGCCGACACGGCGGGTCGATTACGTGATCCCCGTGGCGAACGATCCCGGCCGCTGGCTCAGCATCACCTTCTCCACGCCCGGTGACGGCGACGTCGACAGTGAATTCACCGGTGTGCTGGTCGAGTTGTTCGATGCGGTGGTCAGTACGTTCAGATGGAGTCACGAGTGAGCTGGCTCAACGTCAAACACGCCATGGATCTGTCTCCTTGGATCCGCATCCCGCTCATGTGGCCGGAGCCGGGACTTGAGGACGTCGAGGAGGCGCAGAGCCCGGAGGCGTGGGCGCGTTACTGGGCTGAGGGTCTCTGGGAGGATTTCGCGCCGGAGAAACCGAAGCCGGGCGAAGTCGAGCTGCTGACCGACATCCTGTTGATGTACGCCCTCCGGGCCCCCGCCGCCTATCCGGACTTCGAGGTCTTCCTCCATCTCCCACACCCACGGGAGATCCCGCTTCCCGCGTACGTCGACCTGGTCGAGGTCGAGGAGGGCGAAGACCGGGAAGCGGCGCTGCGTGAGCTGACCCATGCCGATGCGACCTACACCATCGAGCCGCCTGTCGTCGAGGACTTCGACTCGCCGTATCTCGGCGCCGGCATGCGCGTGCTGCGCTACTACCAGGACGAGGACAGCAACGAGGTACACGTCGGCCTTCGTTACGCCTGGCGCTACGAGAAGGGCCCGGAAGCCGCGGACGTCCTGATCATCCTGGCCGACCCCGACGCCGGCCGGATCCTCCGGGCTCTCGACGACGTGGACGAATTCGCCCGCACCATCCGGATCAGCCCGGATGAGGAAGCGGACGCCTGGCAGTCCTCATGATCTCGACCATCTGCCGCTCGGCGGGCCCGGGCGCCACTCGGTGCCCTGGCCCGCCGCCGCGCTCACCACCACTCAGCGGTTGACGGCCTGGATCTCCTGTACGACGACGTCCTGCGTGGCGCCGAAGCTGCCGTCGGGCAGGTCGCCGCCCGCGTTGCCGGTGCCGGTCCAGGTGATCTTCCAGGTGACCGTGGCCTGGAGCGGGTACGTGCCCTCTCCGGAGGAGCGCAGGTATTTCACTCCACAGGGTGGTGCCTGGTCGGCCTTGCCTTTCGCGTACGGCTCGCCGATGCGGCCGTTGTTGATCTCGCAGACGCCGGACGCCGGGTAGGTGACGGCGTCGGCCGTGCCGGGCTCGATCTTCAGGGAGACCGGTTCCGCGGTGGCGGTTGCCGAGATACCGATCGCTTGGACGGAGGCCGTGACGGAGACCGGCTTGAAGTCTGCGGCGTCGAGCCAGGACCAGGTCGGGAGGTTGACCTTGGTGGCGTTCGCGGGGGCCAGGGTCACCTCGGTGCCGGGGACGCGGATCTCGTTGTAGGCGAGTTCGGCGAGGATCTCAGGGGTGACGGCGTTCTCGATGTCGGCGGGCGGGGCGTCGCCCGTGTCCACCCAGAAGGGGCCGTCGTCGCAGGAGTCCCAGCCCGGGGGGTAGCTCTCGTCGACGTAGGAGTCCCACCAGTAACCCTTGCCGGTCTTGTCCTTGTTGAAGCCCTTTTCCTCGTCGTCTGCGTTGTACTTCTTCCGCTGCTCGGCGTCCCACTCCCAGCCCGTCGAACCGGCCTCCCAGATCGGCTCCAGAGTCTTCTGCAGCTGCTCCGGGGTGTACTTCGGGGCGTACCAGCAAGGGGGCGGCGTCCAGGAAGTAGTGGAGGTCAGTGCGCCCGTGGAGTTGCCGCTGCCGTTCTTCGAACGGTCGAAGACGACGCCGACGGTCACACCCAGCGTGCCGTCGTCGTTGGAGTTGGCCCCCTGGTTTGTATCTCCGTCGCCGACATCACCATGGTCGTCCAAGTCCGCGAAGGCGGTCTGTGACGCGAAGGCAGAAGCAAAGACGAGCGTCAGAACCGTTGCGGCTCTCGCCAAGTTCCTTACGGCTGGCATGCCTTGTTCCCCCTGTCGGACACAACGTTGGCGGTCTGCCACACACCGTCGGCGTTCTTGGTCAGACTCGAGTGGTACAGCACGTAGGAGTTGGCCGTGGCCGCCTCCTTGTCGACCTTCTGCGTCTTCCTGTCCTTGACGTACGCCTTGCTCTCGTCGGAGCAGTAGGTGACGTAGGCCTTCGCCTTCCCGGAAAGTTCCACTTTGTAGTCGAAGTACTTGATCTCACCCACCCAAGTATCACCGGAGTCGATGAAGCGCCGGATGTAGGTGATCGACGACTCCAAGGCCTTGCCCGTGTTGTAGAAGCCGAGCGCCTCTGTCCCTGTGTCCCCCTCGAAGATCGCCTCATTCAGAGAGCTGACGCTCAAAGTGCTGTCCGACAGAGCCGCGTCCTTCGCCGCATCGCCGGTCTTCTCGTACTCGAAGACGTTCTTGGCGTCCGACGGGAAGGTGATCTTCGGGCGGCCGGCGGCCTCCGATGGGCTCGGGCTCGGGGACGACGTGTCCTTCCCCGTGTCGGCTCCCGCGATCTTGTCCTTGTCGCTGTCCTTGGAGCTGTCATCGCTCCCGCACGCGGACAGCGTCAGGGCCGCGGTGGCGGTCAGTGCGATCGCTGCGAACAGGGTGGGGCGGCGGTTCACGGATGGCTCCCGGTGAGGCGAGGCTTCTCTTGAGCGAACCAAAGCTATCCAGCGGCGTGCGGCGGCACCAGGGTGAAGCTTGTCAACGATCGAGCCGTATGAGACCAAATCGGACGGTCCCAGGCCTGGTTGGGCGGTAACGGTTGCGTAACGCGGCGGGCTGCTTGATGGGGGCCGCGGCGAACACGTCATTCCAGTTATGAACGAGCAAAGGAGAAAGCGGCTGAGCGGTTGAAGACGGGACTTGATCTTCTCGACGGCTCACACACCCTTGCAGGTGTCCTGTTGAGAGATCGGACGGCAACCGGCTCTTCGGACGGTCTGTGGACTCTGACGCGCTCGGGCGCAGGGATGCCGAGGCTGCGTTGTCGCTGTCCGCCGTTCCCGCTGCTTGGGCGCCGCCGGCTCCCGGTGGGGCGAGGCTCCTCTCGGGCGAGGCAAAGGTATCGACCGGCGACGGTGGGCTCCTCCCTGGCCCCATACAGAACCTGCTCCCCAGCCGATACGTTCGGTTCGCACGGCACGACATGCCGGGCGGGGCGGAAAGGTGGTCTGTGGTGGGGCGAATGCGGGACGGGCAGGGCACGTTGGTCGTGTGGGGGGAGTCCGCGGATGTCTCCGTGCCGTTGGAGATCGCCGCCTCCTACCGGGCTCGTACCAAGGGGCTGCTCGGGCGGGAGTCGGTTGAGGGGGCCATCCTGCTGTCGCCTGCCAACAGCGTGCACACCTTTCGTATGCGGATGGCCATCGACGTCGCGTATCTCGACCGCAGGATGAAGGTCATCGCCGTACGGACGATGACGCCCGGGCGGCTGGGGAGGCCTCGGCTGCGTGCTCGGCATGTGTTGGAGGCGGAGGCCGGGGCCATGGCGGGGTGGGGGCTGCGAGTCGGGGCGCGAGTGGAGGTGTCGGGCCGCGGGTGAGCGGCCCCCGTCGGGTCACGCCATCGCCTCTCCCTGGGGCGTTGCGGCCCGACCGACTAACCCTGCTTGGGTTGATCGGACTTCAGGGCTTCGATGAAGGGGGTGAACGAGGTCGCCGGGAAGGTGAGGGTGGCGCCGGCCGGGGTCTTTGTGTCGCGGATGGCGATGTGGGTGGGCGAGTTGGCTATCTCGACGCAGGCGTCGCCGTCGCCCTCGCCTGAGTAGGACGACTTCCGCCAGTTGCCCGAGGGGGTCATTCGGTGCCTCACAGCTCTCTCGCCAGCTCGTGGATGAAGTCACGCGACCGGTCGGGGTCGAGTGACGCAGCCTCCACCATACGGAAGCGCATTCGATAGCTGGTGAGCTGAGATTCGGCGTCGAGAAGGATTGAGCCATGGGGCGCATCTCGCACCACGGTGTCCAACTTGGGCAAGGGCCCTCCCGCATACGTCATAGTGCTCGACGCCCTGGCAAAGCCGTTCAGGTCGAAGGGGATGACGCGCACGGTGATGTGGTCCGCCTTGGAGAGCTCAAGGAGATGGGCGAGCTGAGTCTTTGCGGTGTCGCGGTCGCTGACTCGGATCCGGAGCGCCGCCTCATGGATCACGGCTTCGTAGGGGATCCGGCTCTTCTGGCGCGCCTTTCTATGCTGGATGCGCAATTCAAGCTCTTCACCGGTGAGTTCTGGCAGCCTGGCTGAGAAGACGGCACGTGCGTAGTCCTCGGTCTGAAGCAGACCCGGCACGAACAGCATGTCCACGCTCCATAGAAAACGGGCGTGGTGTTCCAACTCGGACAGGTCCAGGAAGGGCTTGGGCAGCAAACCCCGGTACTCCTCCCACCAGCCACGGGTCCTGTCAGCCGCCATCGCCGCCAATGCGTCGATGAAGTCCTTGTCCGTGCAGGCGTAGTGGGATGCGAGTCGGCGCACTCGCTGCTCGCTCACGCCCACGACTCCAGATTCGATCTGGCTCACCTGGACACGTTGCACTCCGACAAGCGCCGCCGCCTCGATGGCGGTGAACCCAGCGGCTTGGCGGAGCCTGCGCAGCTCGACCGCCAGGCGCATCTGACGTGCGGTCGGTTCACGCCTCTGCGACATCAACAGCTCCTCGTTCGGGGGCGAATCACGCGATCAGCTTGCTAGACGTTACACGTTACGCCTACCGTCAGTGATGCAACGCACACTCTGCGGAAGTGCACCGCTCCGCCCTGCCATGCCATGCCGGCTGCGGCAACGCCACCGCGCCCAACTCCCCCTCATCCAAACGGAGTTCTTCGCATGCCCGAAAACGATCCCGCCCCCTGGGAGTACTGCCTCTACATCCCGAACGACCCCAGAGCCGTCACCGTGAGCCGCCGCACCCTCCGCCTGATCCTGACGATGCACGACCTCATCGGCCTGGTAGACCTCGACGAACTCCTAGCGGCGGAGCTGGTCTCCAATGCCGTACGGCATACCAGAGGGCCCGCGGCCCTTCGGGTGCGTTGGTCGGAGGGGGTGCTGCGGATCGGGGCCTGGGACGCCGACCCTGAACCACCCGAACCGCCGGGGACGTTGGCGGAGATCACCGACGCGGAGGAGGGCAGGGGGTTGGCGCTGGCCCGGGCGTGCGCCACCACGTGGGGATGGCATCCGCTCGCCAGGAACGGCAACCGGGGGAAGCTCGTGTGGTGTGAGCTTGCCGCAGCTTGAGAGGTGACCGTTGGGGGGCGGCTGGCCGGGGCGCTGGGCGCTGAGCGGGTTTTCCGGGTTCTGCGTCTGGGGTTCTGCCCGCAACGCGTGACGGAGTTCATGCGGCTAAGGACGTCGGTGCGGGCTTCCGGGCGGTCGGCGCGGTCGGCGCGGTCGTGGGCGAGAGGTCCCCGGTCGCAAGCTTGAAGGGGAGACCCCCGGACTTGGGCTCGGCTCGGTCGGGAGGCCCCTGGGCTCGGGCTCGGCTCGGGCGATGAGTTCTTGCGGGCCGCCCGGTCAGTACCGGCATGACTGAGATGAACACGCCGCCGGTCGTCTCCCGCCGGGAGTGGCTGGCCGCCGTCGACACCCTGCGCGACCGGGAGAAGGCACACACCCGGGAGGGCGATGCGATCGCCGCCGCCCGGCGACGCCTGCCGATGACCGAAGTGGACCCGTCCACCCCGCTCGTCACGGGCCACGGGACCGTCCCTCTGATCGACGTCTTCGAGGGCCGCACCCAGCTGTTCGCCTCGTACCACATGTGGCACGACGGCCGCTCCGCCGCCGGCCAGTGCGAGGGCTGCACCTTCTTCACCGGCCAGGTCCGCGAGCTGTCCTATCTGCACCAGCGTGACGTGACCTTCGCCGCCTTCTGCCAGGGCCCCTACGCCGAGTCCGACCGCTACCGCCGCTTCATGGGCTGGGAGATGCCCTGGTACTCCGTCCCCGCCGAGTCGTACGAACGGCTCCTCGCGGACCGCCACTTCGGGATGAAGGCCAGCTACTTCCGTGACGGGGACCACGTCTACGAGACGTACTGGACCACCGGCCGAGGCGTCGAGCCCATGGCCGCGTCCTACGGGATTCTCGACATGACCGTCCACGGACGGAAGGAGGCCTGGGAAGACTCCCCGCCCGGCTGGCCGCAGCCCTACGAGACCGACGGCCGACAGTTCCGCAAGGACGGACGGCCGACAGCACAATGGGCACGGATCACCGCCGGCCACGACGACAACCTCCACAACACACCCCCCGGCCCCGCTACCCCGAGCTGCTGCTCCCGCCCTGTCGCATAGACCTCACCTGACCACCACCAACCACACTCACCCGGCGATTGGCAGATCTGTTCCACTCGAGGCTGCGCCGACCTGGGCTTTCTCACCCACCTCATGGAACAGATCCGCCAATCGCTCCCCTCCTGGATCGGATGCGTGTCCATCGGGCGGGTGGTGCTGGGGAGCGTCAGGTTTGGTCGGGTGACATGTACGGGTGCGGCCGGGGGCGGTGATCCCCGTCAGTCCTCCCCCCGCGGGAAGGACACTTCCACCCGTCGGTTCTTCTTGCGGCCCGTCTCGGTCGAGTTGTCGGCGATGGGGTACTGCTCGCCGTAGCCGCGGATCTCGTAGGTGATGCCGGCGTCGTTGAGTTCGGTCTCCAGGACGTCCTGTACGGCGTTGGCGCGCTGTCGGGACAGGACGTCGCCGTGGGCGGAGGAACCGAGGTTGTCGGTGAAGCCGAAGACTCGGATCCTGGTGGCGTTCTGGGCCTTGATCTCGTCGGCGATGGCGGCGATGCGGGCCTTGGACTCGCCGCTGAGCTTGGCGCTGTCCTTACTGAAGAGGACCTCGGCCTGGAGGGCGAACTTGACGTCGGCGTTGGTGTCCTCGCGGCGTTCCTCCCCGCCCTCGTCCTCGACGACCTGCTTGATGTCCAGGACCTTGGGCTCGGCGAGGGTGCCGCCCTCGGGGAGTTTGAGGTCGGGGTCGTTCGGGTCGACCTCGACCGGGGCGGAGGCCGAGGCCTCGGTGCCCGGAGGGACGCTCGGGTCCCCGTCGGCGCGGGCCGCCACGGCGCCGTACAGGTTCGTGGCGACCATGACCGTGGCGGCGGTCATGACCAAGGCCATGCGGGGGGCGGTGAAGGTCATGGGCTGCCTCACCCGGAGATCTTGATCGTGGCGCTGGAGAAGGTGGGGAGTTGGAGGCTGACGTCCGTCGTGCTCTCCGGCGGGGACGGGAACTGCATGAAGACGGGGAGCTCCTCGCCTGCCTTGAGGATCGAGAAGCCTGTTGTCGTCAGCGGGCGGCCGTCCGTGTCGCGTAGAACGTAGTAGCGCTTCTTCCCCTTGGAGTCGACGAGGGTGGCTCCGCCGAGCGACCTGCCGTGTGCGATGACCTCGGTTTCGTCGCCGCGCACCCCGGACGGCACCGTGACCGACTTGGCGCTGTCGTTCTTCAACGTGCCGTTGACCGTGACGAATCCGCCCGCGTCGCGCTCGGCGGTGGTGATCTGGAGGATCAGGCCGCTCGTGCCCTTCAGTTCCGCTTGGGGCTCGTCCGACTCGCCCTCCTGAGGGCTCGGGTCGGAGCCTCCGTCCCCTCCCTTGGAAGCAGACGCCGTCGTCTCCGGCTTCTTGTCGTCGTCGCCGCCCCCGCCGCAGCCGGCCACACCGACGGCCAGTCCGGCCGCGACGGCCAGCGCGACGATTCCCCTGCGGGCCTTCGCAGTGAACCGAATGCTCATGCGTCTGCTTCCTTCGTCACTCGTCGTTCGCTTGTCAGTCGGCCAGATGGACTTCGAACAGGTCCTGGGGCTCGGGCAGACCGGTGAGGTCGTCCGGGTCCAGATCCCAGTTCCTGCCGTCCTCGCAGGTGAGGCTCGGCAGTACGTCGTCCCCCGCGTCATCGGCAGGGAGTTCGAACGTACACAGGGGTTCGATCTCGGCGGTGGCGGATGCCGTCGATCGCTTATCCGCGGTGCCGGGGATGACGGACTCCCCCACGGTCCTGTTGGTCCTGACCTCGACCTTGTAGACGAGTGGCTCCGGGTTGTCGCATCCCAGAAGTTCGGCGTCGTTCTGCGCCGCGAGCTCTCCCGCACGCCCGCACGAGGGCTCCAGGCCCGCCGCATTGCCGTCGAAGATGTCCTGCCACTTGGTCGGGTCGAGGACGCCCTCCACCCACTTGCCCGCCAGTTGGTCCCGCCGGTCCTGCGCCGCCGCGAGGGCCGCCGCGTCGGCGGCCGTCTGGGCTCCGTTCCGGTTTGCCGCGGCCTGGCCGACCGCAAGGTACGCGAACGCGAGAAAGAGCAGGCCCCCCACCACAGTGATGTAGATGGGGAACGCCTGCCCTGAGTCTCGGTATGCGCCTCTGCGCATCAACCCGTGATGTTGCCGATCTGCGTGGTGATCGCGTCGGCAATCTGGCCGCCGAAGTCCGTGCCGAGAAGGACCAGGATGATCGCGACGACCACCGCAATGATCCCCAGATATTCCACGGCCGTCTGGCCCCTGTCGTCCCGCGCGACCCGAGCCTTGAGGTACGAGACGGTGGTGTTGGCCCAGTTGCTCATGGTGTTCCTCTCCGCTGTCCGTGGTGCGGGGAGCGTACGGCGGAACAGCCCTCCCGGCCCAGGGTCCCAGGGCCCAATTCCGGGCCCAAAGCGGAATCCGCGCCCGCGTCTTCCCCTCAGCCCTCATCTCAGCCGTCTTCTCGGCCCTCATCTCAACTCACCCCGAGCCATTTCGCCGCGGCCTCCGCGCGGCTGGTGCTGTGGAGCTTGGCGAAGATGCGGTTGATGTGGTTCTTGACCGTCTTCTCGCTGATGAAGCAGGTGGCGGCGATCTGCTGGTTGGTCATGCCCGATGCGATGAGGTCCATGATCTCCGCCTCCCTCGTGCTGAGTTGGAACCGCGACTTGTCAGACTGTCCCACATCTGATTGCAGTTGCGAAAGTGCTTTGACGAAACTCAGTCCAGACTTGGGACTTTGCTGCAAATTTTCGTGTGCAGTCGCACTTGGTTGAATCGGGGTCGTGACCAGGGCGTCCGCCGCCGTGGGCGTGAAGTGGGCTTTGCCGTTCCCGATGTCCCGTACGGCGTCGACCAGTTGGTCCGCCGTGAACTCGCCGTGGACCAGATAGCCGCCGGCGCCCCGGCGCAGGGCCTCGTGGACGATCTCCGCCTCCCGGCTGTAGGTGAGCATCACCACCGGGGCGATGCGGACCAGGTGTGGGAGGGCCGAGATGCCGTCCACGCCCGGCATGCGGACGTCCAGGAGGATCACGTCGGGGCGGTGGACGCGTGCTGCCTCGTAGGCCTGGCGGCCGTCGGCGGCCTCCGCCACGACCGTGATGTCCTCGCGGCCGGAGAGGAGGGCGGTGAGGCCGGCGCGTACGACGGGGTTGTCGTCCGCCACCACGACGCGCAGGGTGCCCGGTCGGGCCGCGGGTGGCGGGAAGCCGTCGAAGGGGTCGGGTGGCTGCGCGGGGCCGGGGTGGGGAACGGTCTGGTCCGGCATCGGGCGGCCTCCTCTCGTGGGGTGGGGGACGGGGGTGGCGTACGTCATGTGTCGGTGAGGGCCGCCAGCGGCAGTTCCAGCCGGACCTCCGTGCCCTTGGCGTGGACCCCGCGGCCGATGCGGATGCGGGCGCCGACCGAGGCGGCCCTCTCGACCATGCCGACCAGGCCGAAGTGGCCGGTGCGGCGGAGGTTTTCGAGGCTGGTGCCGGGGGCCAGGCCGCAGCCGTCGTCGTGGACGCTCAGGAGCAGCAGGTCGCCCTGGACACCGGCGCTCACGTCCACGTGGTCCGCGGTCGCGTGGCGGTGGGCGTTCTCCATCGCTTCCGAGGCGATCGTGAGGAGTTGACGGGCCACGGCGGGCGGGACCGGGGGGAGCGTGGTGTGCTCGCCGGTGGGACGGTAGGTGGCGGGCAGACCGGTGCGGGTGCTGAAGTCGCGGGTGCGGGCCGCCAGTTCCCCCAGTACGTCCGTGCCGTGCGAGGGGTCGGATTCACGGCGCAGGTCGGTGAGGAGCTCCCTGGACTCGGCGGCGGCCCGGCGGGCCGAGCGGGCCACCAGTTCCGCCTGCTCCCTGATCAGCTTCGGGTCGTCGGTGCGGTGAGCCGAGTTCGCCAGGCCCTCCGCCGCGAGCGCGACGCCGTACAGCGTCTTGGCGACCGAGTCGTGCATCTCGCGGGCCAGGCGGGCGCGTTCGGCGGCGACCGCCTCCGTGGCGGCCAGGCGGGCCTTCACCGAGGTCAGGGCCTGGGTCGCCGCGCCGAAGCGGAACATCAGGTTGCGCAGGGTCACTCCCATGGCGCCCGTGACGACACACAGGCCCGGCAGGAGCAGCGCCTCGGCGACCGTGGGGTGCAGGTCCTTCGAGGCGGCGTAGACCGTGACGAGGATCAGGCCCTGGAGGGAGGCGAAGCAGCCCGCGCCGCGCCAGCCGTAGACGAGGCCTGCGAGGAGGGGGGTGCAGACGCTGACGTACGCCAGCGTGGTGTCCGGGCCCGCCGAGATCAGGAGCAGGGCGCCGAAGAGGGTGTCCACGGCGAGGAGGGTGGGGTGGCGCAGGAGGAGGGGGCCGAAGCGCTCCCAGTCCCGGAAGAGGACGTACGAGGTCATGAAGGTGACCAGGACGGCCGCGGCGACCAGGCGGGCTCCCAGGCCGGGGGCGGCGTTGAGGAGGGCGGCGGGGGAGGCCAGGGCGATCATCGCCAGGCGGAAGCCGAAGACCTGACGGCACATGGCCTGGAGGGCGTTGAGCTGGATGGGGAGGGCGGGGGTGGGGGTGGGGGTGGGGGTGGTGCTTGCGTCGTCCGGTGCCGATTGGCGTACCTTCGGGGTTTCCCCACCGTCCGCGACCGAGCTGTCGGCTACCGCGCCTCCCCGCATACGGATTCCCGGGAGCGGCTTCGTCATCGCCATCGCTGTCCTCCCCGACTCTCGCCCATCTCTCCCCGCCCTTACCAGCCCGTCTCCGCGCCCGTACTTGCCCCTCTCCCCGCCCCTGCTCGCCCCTCTCCCCGCCCCTACTCGCCCGTGATCGAACCGAAGTCCGTCCCCGAGCCCAGGATCAGGCCCGCGCCGAGGAGCAGCATCGTGGCCGGGACCATGAACGTGGTGATCATCATGGTGGCCTTGGGTACCGCGCGGGCCGCCTTGCGGCGGGCGTTCTGGGCGTCCGTGCGGCGCATGTCCTTGGCGAGGGCGATCAGGGTGTCGACGATCGGGGCGCCCAGCTCCTCGCCCTGCTGCAACGCCGTCACGAACATGGCCACCTGCTCGGAGTCGTTGCGACGCCGCAGCTCCGCGAAGGCCTGGCGGCGGCTCATGCCGAGGTCCATCTGGCGCAGGGTGATGTGGAGTTCGTCCGCCCAGGGACCCTCGTACTTGGAGGCGACCCGGTCCAGTGCCTGACGGAAGCCGAGGCCCGCGCTGACCACGACCGCCAGTACGTCGAGGAAGTCCGGCAGCGTCCGCTCGATCACGTCCCTGCGGATCCGGATCGCCGACCAGATGCCGACCTCCGTCCAGAACGCGGCGAACGCGAAGAGCAGCAGGGCGACGACGAAGCTGCCCCGCATCAGGAACAGCAGGCCGCCGAAACCGCCCAGGAAGCCGTACACCGCCCTCCGCGCCGCGTAACGGTCGATCGTCAGACCGCCCGGGTTGCCCGCGAGGTCGATCTTGCGGCGGTACTTGGCCACCTGCTTGGGGCCCATCAGGCGCAGGACCGCGGGCGCGTAGCGCATGCCCAGGCGGTCGATCACCGAGTCGACGGCGCTCGTGCGCGTGGACCCGATCTCCAGGGCCAGAGCCAAGTCTCCCGGCAGCTTGGCGTCCGCCCGGTACAGCCGGATGCCCGCGAAGATGCCCCAGACGGCGATGCCCATCGCCAGGGCGAGCAGATACTCCATGTCCCAGGCCCCCTCAGACGTCGATCCGGGACAGGCGGCGGATCAGGATGAACCCCACCGCATAGAGTCCGAACGCGATGATCACCGCCGCCTGGCCGAACGGGGAGCCCGTCATACGGTCCAGGGCGCCCTCCTTCACGCTGTTCATCAGCAGCAGCGAGCCGATGCCGAGGACGGGGACGGCGTACGAGGTCATGTTGACCTGGGAGAGCTGGGTGCGGACCTCTCGCCTGGTCTCCTTCCTCTCCTCCAGCGTCTCCGTCAGGTTCCGCAGGGCGCCGACCACCTGGCCGCCCGCGCGGTTCGACAGCACCAGCGTCGTGACGAGTACGACCAGTTCGCGGGACGGCAGGCGCTCCGCCATTTCGTCCAGCGCCTCGTCCAGCGAGGCGCCCAGGGCCAGTTGGTTGGTGACCTTGCCCAACTCCTCGCCCGCCGGGGCCTCCAGTTCCTCCGCCGCCATGCCGATCGCCGTGCGCAGGGCCAGGCCCGCCTGGGTCGCGTTCGCCAAGATCCGCGAAAGCTCCGGGAGTTGGTTGATGAACTTCTCGATGCGCTTCTGGCGCTGCCAGTTGAGGAACTGCAGCGCCGCCCAGATGCCCAGCAGCCCGGCGATCGGGCCGAAGAACGGGGCCAGGGCGGCCTGGCCGATCAGCCACAGGCCGGCCGCCGTGGACATCATGTAGACGAAGAACTCGCCCGGTGTGATGTCCAAGCCTGTCGCTGCGAGGCGGAGTTCGAGTTTCCGGCCCGGTTTGGTGGCGCGCAGCCGGCGGTCCAGTTTCGGGAAGCGGCGTCGGCGGACGCCCTGCGGTATCTGGCCGGTCGCGGAGAGCCGGTCGACGAGGGCCTGGCGCTGGGCCTTGCCCATGGCGTACGCGTGCAGGCCCGCCACGGCCAGGCCGCAGGTCAGCAGGGTGATGCCCGTGGTGAGGGTGATCAGGGAGTCGAGTTCCATGGGGGCACCTACCTGGCTTCTCGGGTCGTCAGCTCGAGCACGGACTGGGCCACGCCGAAGGCCTGGGGGATCGGCTGGCCGGCCATGTAGAGGCGGTCGGCGGTACGGCGTGGCATCGGGTAGAGGTCGAACTGGCCGTAGACCCTGCCGTCCGCCGCCATCGGCTGGGCGTTGAAGCGGGCCACCGTGGCCAGGCGGTAGGGCTCGCCGCCGTGGCTGTCCAGGATCGCGATCTCGGTGATCCGGCGGGCTCCGTCCGGGAACCGGGTCAGCTGGATGAGGACGTCGACGGCGCTGTTGATCTGGTCGTGCAGTGCCTCGAAGGGGACTCCGACCTCGGACATCGATGCCAGGGTCTTCAGCCGCATCAGGGCGTCCTCGGTGCTGTTGGCGTGGACCGTGGCGAGGGAGCCGTCGTGGCCCGTCGACATCGCCTGGAGCATGTCGAGGGACTCGCCGCCCCGGACCTCACCGACCACGATCCGGTCGGGGCGCATACGCAGGGAGTTGCGGACCAGGTCGCGGATGGTCACCCGGCCCTTGCCCTCGACGTTGGGGGGACGGGACTCCAGGCGGATCACATGCGCCTGCTGGAGCTGGAGTTCGGCCGAGTCCTCGATGGTGATGATGCGCTCGTGCTCCGGGATCAGGCCGGAGAGGGCGTTGAGCAGTGTGGTCTTCCCGGTGCCCGTCGCGCCCGAGACGATGATGTTGAACTTCGCCTGCACCAACCCCGCGAGCAGGTACAGCATGTGCTCGTCGAGCGAGCCGAAGCCGATCATCTCCTGGAGGGTGAAGGAGCGCGGGAAGCGGCGGATGGTCAGGGTCGCGCCCGTGAGCGACAGGGGCGGGATGATGACGTTCACCCGCTCACCGGACGGCAGTCGTGCGTCGACCATCGGATTCGACTCGTCCACCCGCCGGTTGACCGTCGACACGATCCGCTCGATGGTCTGCATCAGCTGGTCGTGGGAGGGGAAGCGGAGCGGCAACTGCTCGACGCGGCCGCCGCGTTCGACGAAGATCGCGTCCGGGCCGTTGACCATGATCTCGGTGATCGACGCGTCTTCGAGGAGCGGTTCCAGGATGCCGAGGCCGAGTGCCTCGTCGACGACCCTGCGGATCAGCTGAGAGCGCTCGACCGTCGACAGGACCGGGCCCTCGCGGCTGATGATGTGCCCGAGCACCCGCTCCAGACGGGCCCTGCGCTCGGCCGCCGCCAGCGAGCTCATCTCCGCGAGGTCGATCTCCTCCAGGAGCTTGGCGCGGTAGGAGGCGACGAGATGCCCGTCCTCGCCCCGGCTGCCGTTCTCCTCGGGGGTGCTGATGCGTGCGCGCAGGCTCATGGTCGTACCTCGTTCAGTGGTCGAGCGGCATGGTGGCGGTCTTGTTGGCGTCCCCGAAGTCCCAGCCCGGGACGATGGAGGGGATGTCGACGGTGGCGGTGACCGTGACCGAGTCGCCGCCCACCGCCGCGGAACAGGCGACGGACAGCCAGTCGCTGATCGCGGTCGTGCAGCCTTCCTGCGCGCTGTTGTCGAGCGAGGCCGCCCGCGCCCCCGCCCTGGCCGCCGTACCGGCCTGCTGGGCGGCGTAGGCGATCAGCCCGACCTGTACGCCGGCCAGTGCGACGAGGAGCAGGATCGGGATGAACCCGAGGTACTCGATGGCCACTTGGCCGCGGTCGCGGACTTTCGAGTCGTACGACATCTCAGTCCTTCTCCTCCTGGACCGCCCCCGCGTGGCCCTCGACGGTGAACGGGAAGCCGATCGCGCCGGGGAAGAGAACAGGCACTCTCAGGGTCACATCGGCCGTGACGTAGTCGCCGTCCGCCTGACAGTCCACCTCGGCGTCCCCCTGCCACGCACCCGGCAGATCCTCCCTGCCCGCCGCTTCGCACGCGGCCTGTCCCTCGGACGCCGTTCCCGCCCGTACCGCCTCGTCCGCAGCATTCCCCGCCAGCGTGAAGGTGTATCCCACCAGCACGAACTGCCACACCAGCACCAGCGTCAGGATGATCAGCGGGGTCATGCCGAGGAACTCGATGGTGACCTGGCCCGCGTCCCGGCGCCTTCTCATGGCCCGAGCTCCTTGCGGCGGCGAAAGCCCAGCCCGGTCTTCTGTGTCCCTTCGACCGTCTTGACCAGGCCGAGCTCCCCCGCGAGCCCCCACAGGGCCTGCTTCACCGCGCTCCTGCTGTCCAGCTCATGGACCCGGCCGGCGTCCACCACCCCTTGCAGTTCCTTGAAGTTGGCGGGGATCGCGACCCTCGCCACGGCCGTGCCGGTGATCTTCTGGATGAGGGGCGGCTGGATCTCGGTGCCCTTGGTGTGCCGGTTGACGACCACGGTGGTCTCCTCGGCCTTGCGGATCTGGAGCCGGTCCCACATGCGTACGGCCCGTTTGGCGCCGCGGACCGCGATCACGTCCGGGGTGGTGACCAGCAGGGCCGTGTCGGCCATCTCGACCGCCGCCGCGCCCGCGCCACCTATCTGGGCGCCGCAGTCGATGACCACGACCTCGTAGCGGGAGCGCAGGGCGCTGACGATCTGGCGGGCGGCGCGGTCGGTGACCTCCTCGCCGCGTTCGCCCTCGCCGGGGGCCAGCAGAAGGGCGACGCCGGTGTCATGGCGGAAGACGGCGTCGGCCAGGACGCGCGGGGAGATGTCGGTGATGGTGGCGAGGTCGGCCACCGAGCGCCTGAACTGGACGTCCAGGAAGGAGGCGATGTCCCCGGTCTGCAGGTCGAGGTCGACCAGTACGGTGCTGCGGCCCGACGCCTGGGCGGCCAGGGCGAGTTGGATGGCGGTCAGGGTCGTGCCCACTCCGCCCTTAGAGCCGCTGACCGTGACGACGGTGCCGCCGACTCCGGTGAACACATCGACGGCGGCGCCCAGATGGCGTCGTACGCCGACCGACCACTGGGCGACCGCCTGGACCCGGACGGCCAGTTCCTCGTAGCTCAGCGGGAGGGCGACGAGTCCGCGGGCGCCGTAGTCCATGGCGGCCTGGAAGAGGCCGGGGCTTGCGTCGGAGGTGACGAGGATGACACCGACCGCGGGGAAGCGCAGGGCGACCTCGCGGATGAGTTCCAGCGCCGGGACCGGGCCGATGCGTTCGTGGACGACCACGACCTCGGGGAGTTCGTCGACCGACTCGGCGGCGAGACGGGCGAGGGTGTCGATGAGCTGGGTGGAGTCGACGACCGGGGCGACCGGCTCGGCGTCCGGGAGCTGGCTGAGGAGCGTGGTGATGGAGCGGACGGCGTCCGCGTCGCCTACGGCCGGGAGGATCCTCGTGGGCATGCGGCTCACTTGTCCTTCGTGAGTTCGTACGTACGGTCCTGGTCGGGGACCGGAGCGGGATCGCCGGGGGCCACCAGGGCGAGGCGGACCCGCTCGGCGAACGACTCGGCGTAGGTGAGGCGCTGGGCGTCGAGGGTGGAGAGGGCGAAGGTGATGGGGACGGCCTCGGTGGTCCGCCGGTTGCGGTCGCTCTCGTCGGGTTCGAGCGAGGTGAGCCTGCCGACGTCGAGGACTTTCGCGTTGGTCACGATGATCTTGGACTGGGCGGGAGCACCCTCCCGCTCGCCCTCGAAGGTGGCGTACACGTTGACCGTGGAGCCCGGCGTGATCTTGCCGGCCACTCCGGTCGCCGCGTCGATCATGATGGCGACCTCCTGCTGCCCGGGCTGCAGAGCCGGCTGCGCCACGATCATGTCGCTCTGCAGCAAAGAGCCCTTCTTGAGGGTCGTCACCGCGATCTTGCCCTCGATGTCCCGGAGGTCGGTGACCGCCGTGGAGGACAGCCAGCGCTCGGGCATCTCGGTCTTCTCGAACTGGCCCGCGCTGAGTGCCGTGTAGGGCTCGATGTCGCCCTTGAGGCGGTACGCGGTGACCTCGGGGCCGACCTTGGACTTCACGTCGTTGATGACGGAGAGGACGCCGGCGAAGGCCGCGAGGGCGCAGACGACCGACAGGATCAGGAGTATCACGCCGCGGCGCTGACGGGAGTTCATGGACCGTGCAACCTCATTGGGGGATTAGGTCGACAGGGCTCACCCGGCGGTGAGTTGATTCTGCGGATACTGCTTCCGGGACTGGTTCTGGGCCTGGGTCTGGTTCTGGGCCTGGTGCTGGTTCTCGGTGAGCGGTGAAGTGGCGGAACAGAACACGCAGCGGTCGCCGATGACGTCGATGCCGCACCAGTGGCAGGAACTCTGCCGGACCGACGTGACCAGCTGGTAAAGCACCGAGAGGTCGGGCAGGAAGGAACAGAACTCGACGAGCTTCGGGGTGCCCCACCAGGGTGCCGACTCGGCGGGCAGGGTGGTCTCGCGCAGTCCCTGGACGTTCCAGGCCGGGGCGAGGGTCGTGGTGACCCAGTCGGACTGGAACTGCTGCCCCTTGGCGACGAGCATGGACGTACGGAACTCGGGCCCGCCCAGGGCCGCTTCGGGGCCGATGCGGACGAGCTGCGGTTCGGGATGGGCGATCACACCGAACTGACTTCCCGGAACCCATGACTTGGCATGCGACTTGAGGCCCACGGGCACGCGGTCGAGCTTGGTGACGGAGCCGAGGACGGCGCCGGCGTGGATGTAGTGGGTGAGGAGCCGGCCGGCGGACGCGAGGACACCCGGGCTGAGGTCGCAGGACGCCAGCTGCCGCAACTGGCGGGCGAGGACGGCGAGTCCGAGCGGCGGCAGATCCGGACGGAACAGGGCGATACGGTCGCTCTCCAGGAGCGACCGTACGGTGTGCAGGCGCCGCTCGACCGCCTTCGGCACCGCCTGGGAGCAGACGACGATCACATGCCCGTACTGCTCGACGAGCCCGTGGATGCGGCCCAGCGAGCGCTCCAGCGGTTCCCTGTCGAGGTCCTTGAGCACGGCCGCGGGCACGGTCCGCTCGTCCTGCGGCGGCAGCGCCATGTCGGCACCGGTCACGGCGATGGCAGTTGGCACGCGCAGCTCCCCACTCCCCATGCCCGCCGGCCCGACCGGCGTTACTCCGGCACACCCAGTCGACTTCACTGCGTGACTATGTGAGCACTCTAACCACGGGCATGTGACCGGAGAACAGCGTTTCTTCAGCTGACGACAACTGTTATTGCGCAAGGTTCCCCAAAATAGGGCGGATTGCATATGCCGATGAGTCATGAAGGACTCGTGAAGGTGACCGCGGAGATGGTCGAGATGGTCTGGACCTATTGACGGACGGGATTGGTCTGAACCAATCTCATTGTCATGGCCATACTCAGACGACGCTCGTCTCGCTTCTGGTCGGCAGCGGTACTCGCCGCCCTCGCCCTCGGCGCCTCCGGCACCCATCCGGCCGCCGCCGCGGACATCAACAACGCCAAGAACGCCGGCTTCGAGTCCGGCCTGACCAACTGGACCTGCACGGCGGGCAGCGGTACGACCGTGTCGTCGCCGGTGCACGGGGGCGCGGCCGCGCTGAAGGCGACGCCGGCCGGGCAGGACAACGCGAAGTGCACCCAGACGGTGGCGGTCAGACCCGGTTCGACGTACACGCTGAGCGCATGGGTGCAGGGCGGCTACTCGTATC
This sequence comes from Streptomyces sp. S.PB5, assembly GCF_030403745.1. GTDB lineage: Bacteria > Actinomycetota > Actinomycetes > Streptomycetales > Streptomycetaceae > Streptomyces. The sequence continues at coordinate 69,589 of NZ_JAQMWP010000022.1, read as the reverse complement.
TGGGCGTCACCGGCACCGGCACCACGGACGTCTCGACCTGGACCCCCGACTCCTCGTCCTGGAAGCAGCTGACGACGACCTTCACCACGGGCGCCTCGACGACCTCGGTGACGGTCTACACGCACGGCTGGTACGGACAGGCGGCGTACTTCGCGGACGACGTGTCGGTGTACGGCCCGGACGGCGGCGGTGGCACCGACCCCGAACCGACGGTCCCGGCGACCCCGAGCGGTCTCGCCGTCTCGGGTACGAGCTCCTCCTCCGTCTCCCTCGCCTGGAACACGGTCTCCGGCGCCACGGGCTACAACGTCTACCGCAACGGTACGAAGGTGACGGCGGTGACGGGGACGTCGGCGACGGTGACCGGGCTCGCCGCCTCCACGTCGTACTCCTTCCAGGTCACCGCGACGAACTCGGCGGGTGAGTCGGCCAGGTCGACGGCGGTCACCGGCACGACGACCACGATCCCGACCGGACCGGCCCTGCCCAAGCACGCCGTCACCGGCTACTGGCAGAACTTCAACAACGGGGCCACCGTCCAGAGGATCTCCGGCGTCCAGTCCCAGTACGACATCATCGCGGTGGCCTTCGCCGATGCGACGACGACTCCGGGTGCGGTGACGTTCAACCTGGACTCGGCCGGGCTCGGGGGCTACACGGTCGACCAGTTCAAGGCGGACATCGCGGCGAAGAAGGCGGCCGGGAAGAAGGTGATCGTCTCCGTCGGCGGTGAGCGCGGCACGGTGACGGTCAACGACTCGACGTCGGCGGCGAACTTCGCGAACTCGGTGTACTCGCTGATGCAGACGTACGGCTTCGACGGTGTCGACATCGACCTGGAGAACGGCCTCAACGCGACCTACATGACCCAGGCGTTGCGGTCCCTGTCGGCGAAGGCGGGCTCGTCGCTGATCATCACGATGGCCCCGCAGACCATCGACATGCAGTCGACGTCCAACTCCTACTTCCAGACGGCCCTGAACATCAAGGACATCCTGACCGTCGTCAACATGCAGTACTACAACAGCGGTTCGATGCTGGGCTGCGACGGCAAGGTCTACTCACAGGGGTCGGTGGACTTCCTGACCGCGCTGGCCTGCATCCAACTGGAGGGCGGCCTCGCACCGTCCCAGGTGGGCCTCGGGCTGCCGGCCTCGACGAGCGGGGCGGGCAGCGGGTATGTGTCCCCGACAGTCGTGAACAACGCGCTCGACTGTCTCACCAAGGGCACCAACTGCGGCTCCTTCAAGCCCTCGAAGACCTATCCCGACCTGCGGGGCGCGATGACCTGGTCGACGAACTGGGACGCGTCGGCCGGGAACGCCTGGTCCAACGCGGTGGGTCCGCACGTGCACGGGCTGCCGTAGCCGGTCTCCGCGCAAGGGTCCTGACGCAGGGTTCCTGGCGGAGGGGGCCCAACAGAGGGGGCCCGGCAGAGAGGCCCTAACGGGCGGTGACCTCTTCCTCGTGGCCGCGGCGATGGCGGGCCCGGCGGCCGCTGCCGAACCGGGCGGCCAGCCGTTCCGCGGCCACGAGGACGAGGGCTCCGAGGGCACCGCCCAGGGAGTTGAGGGTGAAGTCATCGATATCGGCGACTCACCCGCCCCCGCGCGCATCTGCGTCAGCTCGATCAGGAAGCTGACTCCTGCCGGCCCGGCCGGACGGTGATGGTCCCGTCGGCACCACCGGCGCCGTACCGCCGGTCTAGCCCATCGGACGGTAGTGGCCCAGCACCGCCGCCAGCCCCGCGAACCACTCCCGCAGGCGCTCCCGTGGCTTCGCCTCCACCACGCACTCGTAGAACTGGCCGTCGAGATGGACCACCGCCACCATCAGCGCCTTGCCGTTGGGGCTCGCCTTGTAGTGGACGCGGCGGATCTCCGGCCAGTCGAACTCGGCCTCCACCCCGTTGATCTCCAGGGTCACGCCCGAGACGTCCACGGTCACCGAGCTGCGCCGGTCGACGGCCAGGAACTCCGGGCCTACGGGGACGGGCGGCGGGGGCATCTGCGGGGGCGGGCCGAAGCCCTGGGGCGGCTGGTGGTGCGGCGGGTGCGTCATCTTGAGTCTTCCGGTGCGGCGGACCTGGGCTCGGGTGCCTACGGCAACCTATCCGCACGATCCCCGGAACGTCGTGTGAAACATTTCCAGGGGGCCACCGCATCAATGAAGTGAGAGCGCGAAGTGAGCGCGCCCACCAGCAGGGGGAACACATGAGACAGGTCCTTGCGGACCAGTACGCGGAGTTCGCGGCGGCGCGCGCGGGGCATCTGTACCGCTCCGCGTGCCTGCTCACCGCCGGGGACACGCATCTCGCCGAGGATCTGGTGCAGGAGACCCTGGGCCGGCTGTACATCAGCTGGCACCGGGTGACCCGGGTCGGCAACCCCGCCGGGTACGCGCAGACCGTCCTCACCCGGACCTTCCTCGCCCATCAGCGGCGGCGCAGCAGCAAGGAGCGGGCCACCGACTCCTTCCCGGAGCGGGCGTACGCCGGACACGGCGACGTACCGCTGCGGCTGACGCTCCTGGAGGCGCTGGCCCGGCTGCCCGCGAAGGACCGGGCGGTGGTCGTCCTGCGCTACTGGGAGGACCGCTCGATCGAGGAGACCGCGGACGCGATGCACGCCAGCTCCGCCGCGGTCCGCACGCGCTGCACCCGGGCGCTCGGGCGGCTGCGGGAGCTGCTCGGCGAGGACCTCGGCGAGTACGCCCGCTTCTGACGGCCCGGATGAACGGCCCTCCCGTCCCTACGACTTCATATTTCACTCGGACCTCGCGAAACGGTGGTTTGCCATGCCCGTACAACAGCACAGCGATCCCTTCGAGGATCGTGTCGCCGCCGAGCTGCGCGCCGCGGGCGGGACCTTCGACGCCGACCTGACCTCGCTCACCTCCGCGGGCCTGACGCGAGGGCGGCGGCTGCGGCTGCGGCGCCGGGCGGCCATCGCGGGCGGGGCGGCCTCGCTCGCGCTCGTGGGGGTGGGCGGGACCCTGCTGCTGCCGGGCGGGGGTGCGGATGCGGAGCAGGCCACGGTGGGGACGAGCGCCACGGCGAGCGCCTCACCGTCGGTGCCGCCCGTGTCCGCCCAGGAGATGATCGGCACGCTCAAGGAGCTGCTCGGGTACGGCAAGTTCAGCCAGGAGAGCAGTCGCGGCACGGCGGACCAGCTGGGTCCGTTCGCGACGCTCGTCTGGGACGACGGGGACGGGGCCTCGCTCGTCTCCCTGGGCCTGGACCGGGTGGAGCCCGGCAGCGACCAGGCCCGGCAGTGGACCGAGTGCCCGGACAAGGCGATCACTCCGCACGACCGCTGCACGTCGAACCGGCTCGACGACGGCTCGGTGCTGACGATCCTGCAGGGCTACGAGTATCCCGACAAGCGCGAGCCCACCAAGCGCTGGGTCGCCGACCTGGTCACCCCGAGGGGGCAGCATGTCTCGGTGTCGGAGTGGAACTCCGCGGCCGAGAAGGGCGGTTCGATCACCCGCCCGGAACCACCGCTGGACGCGGCCGAGTTGAAGAAGCTGGTGACCGCGCCGGCGTGGCTGAAGGCGATCGACGCGATCCCCGCGGAGCCCGATCCCACCGCGGCTCCGACGGAGACCTTCACCCCCGTCACCGACATCCGCAAGACCCTCGTCGACCTCCTCCCCGACGGGGCGGAGCCGGTCGCGCGGGGCGGCGACGCGTCCGGGTGGGGCTATGTCGTGGTCGACGACGGCAAGGGCCGGAGCATGGTCGAGATCAATGTGCAGCCGGACATGGGGGACCTCCTCGGCGAGGGCCTCTTCGAGGGCGCCGAGCAGGTCGGCGACGGCACGATGCTCATCGAGCGCCGGGACTCCGGTGACAAGGACGTGCCGGGCGCGGTCCGGTGGACCGTCGACACGGTGCGGATCAACGGTCTGCGGATCTCGGTCAGCGCCATGAACGCCGCCGGGCCGCACGACGCCCCGAGCCGCGCGAAGCCCGCCCTGACGATGGAGCAGCTCCGGGAGATCGCGCTCAGCGACAAGTGGGCGCCGACCCGGCAGCAGTTGCACGGGAGTTAGAAGAAGGAGCTAGAAGAACTCCGACCAGGGCTGGTCCCAGATCTGCTTCACGCACAGCACCAGGAACAGCAGCCCGGCGATCGCCAGCATCGCGTTGCTGACCGGTCCGTTGCGCCATTCGCGGGGCGTGCGTGAGGAGTTGAGGAGCCACATCAGGGTGCCGGCGAGGAAGGGGAGGAAGGCCGCGCCCAGGACGCCGTAGAGGATGATCAGACGGAAGGGCTGGCCCTGGAAGAGCAGGACGATGGGCGGGAAGGTCAGCCAGAGCAGGTACGCGCGGAAGGGCCAGGAGCGTTCGCGCGCACCGGAGGCGACCTCCTCGCCCTTCCCCTGTCCCTCACCGCGGAAGCGGGCGACGAAGTCGGCGAACATCAGGCTCACGCCGTGCCAGACGCCGATGAGGGAGGTGAACGAGGTGGCGAAGAAGCCGATGAGGAAGAACTTGGCGGTCGCCGAGCCGTACTCGTCCTCCAGGATGTCGCCGAGCTGGATGAGTCCCTTGTCGCCGGAGGCGATGGCGATGTTCGCGGAGTGCAGCAGTTCGGCGCCGACGAAGAGCATGGAGATGACGAAGACGCCGGTGGTGGCGTAGGCGACGCGGTTGTCGAGCCGCATGACCTTCATCCAGCCCGTGTCGGTCCAGCCCTTCGCGTTGACCCAATAGCCGTACGCGGCCAGGGTGATGGTGCCGCCGACGCCGCCGATGAGGCCGAGGGTGTTGAGGATGGAGTCCTTCTCGTCGGGGAGGACGGGGAGCAGGCCGGCGAAGGCGTCGCCGAGGTTCGGGGTGACGCGGATCGCGAGGTAGACCGTCACGACGAACATGACGCCCACCAGGACCGTCATGACCTTCTCGAAGATCTCGTACCGGTTGAACCAGACGAAGACCAGCCCGGACAGACCGCAGGCGATGGCCCACCACTTGAGGTCCATCACGTCCGGGAACAGCGCCTGCAGCGGGAGCGCGCTCGACGACATCGCGGCCGCGCCGTAGACGAAGCCCCAGATCACGACGTACGCGACGAAGAACCATGAGGTCCAGCGGCCGAGGCTGGCCCAGCCGTCGAAGAGGGTGCGGCCGGTGGAAAGGTGCCAGCGGCCGGCGGCCTCGGCGAGGGAGATCTTGACGAGGCAGCCGATGACGGCGGCCCACAGGAGGGTGTAGCCGAAGTTGCTGCCGGCGACGAGCGTGGCGACGAGGTCGCCGGCGCCGACGCCGGTGGCCGCGACGACGATGCCGGGGCCGATGTATGTCCAACTGGACTTGCGGGGTTGGGGGTTGCCGGATGTTGCCTGGGTGTCCGTGGGGTTGCCCGTGGTGTCCGCCATGAAGGTCAAGGAACATCAAAGAGACCGGGTGGACAAGGGGGCGTGCAGAAGATCCACCTCAAGGGACGCGGGGCGCGCTCGGCCCTCGCCGCTACCCGCAGCCCGAGGACCGCCCCCGGCGGCAGGACGAACCGCCCCCCGCCAAGGCCGCGCAGCCACACGTGCCGAGCTCGAACCAGACGGTCTTGCCGGGCCCGTCCTGATGGCAGCCCCAGCGCCGGGCGAGCGCGTCCACCAGGAACATCCCGCGGCCGCTCTCCGAGGTGCCCGCCTCCAGCACCTGGGGGGTTCGCCGGCCGACATCGGCGACCTCGCAGCGCAGTACGCCGTGCGAGGCGATCAGGGTGAGCCGGAAGCGGCTCGCGGTGGGGGTACCTCCCACGTCATTCGGACTGTGGGAGTGCAGCAGGGCGTTGGTGGCCAGTTCGCTGACGAGCAGCTCGGCGGTGTCCACCAGGTCCTCCTGGTCCGCGAGCCCCCAGCCCTCCAGCTGCCGGCGGACGGCGGCGCGGGCCTCGCGGACGGCGTCGGGGCGGGGGGCGTACTCGACGCTCAGATGGCCTGCCCCCAAAGGGGGTTGGGGGTAAGCGGCGTACCGAGGATCGGGGTCCGGGAGGCGTCCCCCGGAGAGTTGCAGCATGGCGTCAGGATGTCCGTCCCGCAGGTCCGGCGCACGGGGAGGAATACCCGATTTCCTACCTGTGTACGCCAGTTCGGGGGTACGCGGGTACGAGCTCGGCGCCCGCGGCCCGCCGGGTTCCGGCCATGGCTCCTTTGTCGACTCTTGACCTGCTCATGCCATGAGTGGACGATGAGCGCCACACCCGCACCTGTGAGTCACCTGTATCCCCACTTACTCCAGCCCCGGAGATCCCGGAACCCCTGGAGAAACTAGGAGACTTCATGCGACTTCGCATACGAGGTTCAGGCACCCGCGGCAGACGCACCGCCGCGTTCGCCGCCCTGCTCGCCCTCGCCCTCGCGGCACCCCTCGCCCCGGGCGCGAGCGCCGACAGCAGCACCGAGGCGGCTCCAGCGGCGGACGACATCCGCCAGTACGAGGTCCACACGCACGCGACCGTCAAGGAACGCTCGGCCCTCCAGCAGGCCGGCGTGGCGATCGACGAGGTGGACGAGCACGGTGTCGTGATCTCCGGCCGTGCCGACCAGATCAGGAAACTGCGCGCGCAGGGCTACGAGATCACCGCGCTCGGCGCGGTCCCCGACCGCTCCTCCGCCGCGGACTCCGAGCTGGGCATCCTCGACTTCCCCTCGGCCGACTCGCGGTACCACAACTACGCGGAGATGACGAGCGAGATCAACACGGTCGTCGCCGCCAACTCCTCGATCGCGAGCACGCGCGTGATCGGTACGTCGTACCAGGGCCGGAACATCGTCGCCATCAAGATCAGCGACAACGTGGGCACGGACGAGTCCGAACCGGAGGTCCTCTTCACCCACCACCAGCACGCCCGTGAGCACCTCACGGTCGAGATGGCGCTGTACCTCCTCAACGAGCTGACCTCGGACTACGGCACCGACTCCCGGGTGACCAACCTGGTCAACAGCCGCGAGATCTGGATCATCCCGGACCTCAACCCCGACGGCGGCGAGTACGACATCGCGAGCGGCTCCTACCGCTCGTGGCGCAAGAACCGCCAGCCCAACTCCGGTTCCTCGTACGTCGGTACGGACCTCAACCGGAACTGGAACTACCGGTGGGGATGCTGCGGCGGCTCCTCCGGCTCGACGTCCTCGGAGACCTACCGCGGCACGGCGGCCGAGTCGGCACCCGAGGTCAAGGTCGTGGCGAACTTCGTCCGCAGCCGGGTCGTCGGCGGCGTCCAGCAGATCAAGGCCGGCATCGACTTCCACACCTACAGCGAGCTGGTGCTGTGGCCGTTCGGCTACACGACCGCCGACACCACGACGGGCATGACGGCCGACGACCGCAACGCCTTCGCGACGGTCGGCCAGAAGATGGCCGCGAGCAACGGCTACACCCCGGAACAGTCCAGCGACCTGTACATCACCGACGGGTCGATCGACGACTGGCTGTGGGGCAACCAGAAGATCTTCGGCTACACCTTCGAGATGTACCCGTCGTCCAGCGCCGGGGGCGGTTTCTACCCGCCCGACGAGGTGATCGCGCGGGAGACCTCGCGCAACCGGGACGCGGTGCTGCAGCTGCTGGAGAACGCGGACTGTATGTACCGGTCCATCGGCAAGGAAGCGCAGTACTGCTAGCAGGGGTGGAAAGGCTGTCGGGGAGCTGCGGACCGGTGGTGGCCGGTCACGCAGTTCCCCGCGCCTCTAGGGGGACTGCCCCTAAGGGGACTGCCCCTAAGGGGAACTACTCGTCCTCAGTTTCTTCGCCGGTGTCCTCGTCCTCGAAGTAGGCGTCGAGTACGGCGTCCAGCTGCTCGTCCCACTCCTGGAAGCGCGCCCGTGACGTGGCCTCGATCTCGATCGGGTACCAGCGGCGGTCGGGCGTATGCACGGTGACCGTGTACCGCTTCCCGAACCGCGGCGACTCGGTCTCGACCGCCCCGATCTCGTCCCAGCGGAACTCACACCGCTCCTCGTCGAGGCTCAGGCGCACGCCCTTAGCGTCGGCGACGATCTTCGCGCGGCGGTCGGAGGCCTCGAAGACGGGGCCGTCGGCCGCCGCGTCCTCTTCTTCCTCCTCTTCCTCCGCCGCCGGCCCGCCGGAAGCGGCCTCTCTGTCGGAGGCGGCATCCTCCTTCACGAGGGACGCCTTCTCCCGGGACTCCTCGTCGCCCTCGGACTCGACGTCCTTGGTCTCGGCGTCCTCGGGCTCGCCGGACACGGGCGAGGTCAGCCCGGGGATGAAGGCCGGGTCGAATCCGGCGCCCTCCAGGGGCTTGCTGCTCGAACCTATGCGCTGCTCCACAGCCCGAAGTATGGCCGACGAAGCTGTGCCATGGGGCGCCGGGGTCAAACCCGTGAGGCTTCTGTGCCGTATGCGGCGGAAGACCCGTGGCGCCCGGCCGGCTAGACGAACAGGCTCAGTACCGCCGCCGCCACGAAGCCCACCACCGACAGGACCGTCTCCAGGACCGTCCAGGTCTTCAGGGTGTCGCGCTCGCTGATGCCGAAGTACTTCGCGACCATCCAGAAGCCTCCGTCGTTGACGTGGGAGGCGAAGATCGAGCCTGCCGAGATGGCCATGATGACGAGGGCGACGAAGGCCTGGGAGTGGTCTCCCTCGGAGAGGAGGGGGGCCACGATGCCGGCCGTCGTCACGATGGCGACCGTCGCCGAGCCCTGGGCGACCCGCAGGACGACCGAGATCAGGTACGAGAGGACGATGATCGGGAGACCCACGTCGTTGAAGGTGTCCGAGAGGGCCTGGGCGACGCCGCTGGCCTTGAGGACGGCGCCGAAGACACCGCCCGCGCCGACCACCAGGAGGATGTTGCCGACCGGCTTCAGCGAGGCCGTCGAGACCGTCTCCAGCGACTTGCGGGACCAGCCGCGCCGGATGCCCAGCAGGTAGTACGCGAGGAGCAGGGCGATCGTCAGGGCCACGAACGGGCTGCCGAAGAACTCGATCACGGAGCGGGCGGTGGAGGGGTCCAGGGCGATCGAGGAGAAGGTCGCGGCGAGGATCAGGATCAGCGGGGTGCCGATGATGCCGAGGACCGTGCCCAGCGGCACCGGGGTCTCGCGGGGTTCCACGCCCTGCTCGCGCTGCTCGCCCAGCACCGCGAGCTTCGCCTCCGCCGCGGCCTCCACCATGTCCTGCGGTACGGCGACGAAGATCCGGCGGCCGATCCACGCCGAGAACGCCCACGCCGCCAGGACGGCCGGGATTCCGCAGACCACGCCCATGAGGATGACCCAGCCGAGGTCCACCTTCAGCAGACCCGCCGCGGCCACCGGGCCGGGGTGCGGGGGCAGGAAGGCGTGGGTCATCGACAGGCCGGCGAGCAGCGGGAGGCAGTAGAGGAGGATCGACTTGCCGCTGCGCTTGGCCGCCGCGTAGACGATGGGGGCCAGGACGAAGATGCCCACGTCGAAGAAGACCGGGATGCCGAAGATGAGGCCGGTCAGGCCCATGGCGAGGGGTGCCCTCCTCTCCCCGAAGAGGTTGAGGAGACGGGACGCCAACACCTCGGCCCCGCCACTGACTTCGAGGATCGCGCCGAGCATCGTGCCGAGGCCGATGATGATCGCCACATGGCCGAGGATGCCGCCCATGCCGGACTCGATGGTCGAGACGGCGTCGGAGCGCTGGACCGTGCCGAAGAGCTCCGTGACCGACAGGCCGGCGAGGAGGCCGACGGCTATGGAGACGGCCAGGAGGGCCACGAAGGGCTGGAGTCTGGCCTTGATGATGAGGAAGAGGAGGAGGGCGATACCGATGGCGGCGACCGTGAGGAGGCCTGCGGTGCCGTCCACGAGGAGGAGCAGACCGCCGGTGTGCGGGGGTGTCTCGGTGGCGGGGGTTGCGGCGAGCGGTTGGGACATGGGGGTCCTCTGCGTAGGTACATGAAGCTTTCGGGCAGGGGGGATCGCGGCATGGCCGCCCGGTGGGGGCGCTCGGCGGGGGCCATGCCGGTCGGTTACGGCGTGCGGGAGTTTCGGTTACGGCGTGCGGGAGTTGAGGGAGAGGCGTCGGCTCAGCCGAGTACGGCCAGCGCGTCGATCTCGATGAGGAGTCCGGCGGGGAGGCCGACGTAGACCGTCGTGCGGGCGGCCGGGGGCGCGGTGAGGCCCTGCTCCTCGAAGTAGGTGTTGTAGATCTCGTTCATCTCGGCGAAGTGGTCCACGTCGGTCAGGTAGACGCGGATCATCATCACGTCGTCCCAGCTCGCGCCGCCCTCCTCCAGGATCGCCTTGACGTTGGCGAGGGTCTGGAGGGTCTGCTCGCGCAGGGTGGGACCTGCGGGCGTGGGCGGCTTGCCCTCCTCCGCCGGGAGGAAGCCGACCTGGCCGGCGACCTGGAGGATGTTGCCCTTGCGCACGCCGTGGGAGAACTTCGCGGGCGGAGTGGTGTGAGTTTTGGGAGTGAGGGCGATCTTCTCGGTCATGGGGTGACTTCCTTGACGGGGGTTCTTCCTGAGTACTCGCTGCTGATCGTGTCCGCGGTGCGGCGGACCAGCGGGAGGAGGGTGAGGAGTTCGTCGACGGTCACCACGACGTTGGGGGCCGAGACCGACATCGCGGCGACGACCTTGCCGTCCGCGCCGCGGATCGGTGCGGCGACGCAGTTGATGGACTCCTCGTGGCCACCGAGGTCGGTGGCCCAGCCCTGTTCGCGTACGCGCTCCAACTCCTTGAGGAAGGCGGGGGCGTTGGGGGTCGAACGGGACGTGTACATGGGGTAGTCGAGCTTGTCGGCGAGGGCGCGGCGCTCGGACTCGTGGAGATCGGCGAGGAGCAGCTTGGCCACGGCCGCGACGGTGATGGCGACGGGTTTCCCGATACGGGAGTACATGCGGACCGGGTAACGGCTCTCGACCTTGTCGATGTAGAGGACCTCGTCCTCCTCGTACACGGCGAGGTGGACGGTGTGGCCGCACTGCTCGTTGAGGCGTACCAGGTGGGGGTGGGCGATCTCCCGGATGTCCAGGTTCTCCATCGCCTCCTGGGCGAGGGCGATGAGCCGGGCGCCGAGGCGGTAGCGCTGGTCGGACTGGCGGTAGACCATGCCGTGTTCGTGGAGCGTACGGAGGAGGCGGAGCGCGGTGGACTTGTGCACGCCGAGGCGGTCGGCGACCTGTCCGAGGTCTGCGGGGCCTTCTGCGAGCAGCGGCAGGATGCTGAGTGCTCGGTCGACGGTCTGACTCATGGGGTGCGTACCTCCTCCGGGGCCTGCGCGGCTTGCGTCCAGCCGGGGCCGAGTCGAAGTGTCTCCCAGGTGGCGTCGTCGAGGGCGGCGAGGTGGTCGGTGGTGTCGCGGGTGGGGGGTGCGGCCAGGTCGCCGGGGGTGGTGAGGGTGGCGGCGGCGTGGAGGTGGGCGTGGCGGAGGCGGGTCTTGAGGGGGAGGCCTCGGAGGGTGGCGGAGAGGAATCCGGCGGCGAAGGCGTCTCCGGCGCCGGTGGTTGCTACGACGTCGACGTGGAGGGCGGGCACGAAGGTGACGGTGTCGTGCGCGAACGGCGGAGTCGGCTCGGTCGGTTCCGAGGCGCTCGGGGTGGGGGCTGAGGCCGGGTCGGCATCGCTGACCCGCGCTGGCGGGGTGCCTCCCCCGGAGGGGGGACCCCCAGCGCCCGCCCGTGCCGCCCCAGGCGGCACGACTGCCCGCAGGCTGGGCGGGCTGGGCTGGTTCGAAGCGCCGACCGGCTGGGCGGGCGCCGGCCCGGGCTCCTCGGCTGCCGGCAGGCTAAGCCGGCTTGGCGGGTTTGCAGGGGTGCCGACCGGCTGGGCGGGCGCCGGTCCAGGCTCCTCGGCTGCCCGCAGGCCGGGCAAGTCGTTCGACTCCGGGTCGGTGACCGGCTCAAGGGGCGCGGGGAACTGCGCGCTCAGCCCCCGCTCCGCCGCGGATGACACGAATGCTGTGGCGCCCCTTCCCCCTTGCTTGACCACCAACACGCCCGGTTCCGGGAGCAGTTCGCGGATCGCTGACGGGCCGCCGGTCACGCCCCAGGCCTGCTCCGCCTCGTCCTCGCCCACGAACACCAGGTCCGCCCGGCGGGCCAGGTCCAGCACCACGCCCGCGCCGCCCGCGTCCCTCCACAGGTCGGGACGGTGGTTCACGTCGAAGGAGATCAGGGGACGGCACTCGCCCGGAGACGTCAGCTCCTGGAGCAGGGCCAGGCAGTCGGTCGACAGTGCCGCCGTGATTCCCGTCAGGTGCAGGATCCGGGCCGCGCGCACCGCGCCCAGGTCCACGTTGGCGACGCTCATCGCCGATGCCGCCGAGCCGGCCCGGTAGTAGGCGACCTCGTGCGCGTCCGTGCCCCGCTCCCCCGCCGTACGGAAGTACACGCCCGTCGGACGCGCCGCGTCGCGTCGTACCGACGTCACGTCCACGCCGTACGAGCCGATCGCCTCGACCAGGTGGTCCCCGAATCCGTCCGCCCCGACCCGGCTCACCCACCGAACCGCGTGGCCGGCGGCAGCCAGCCCGCACGCCACGTTCGACTCCGCACCGCCGATCCCCCGTTCGAACGAGGGCACATCGGCGAGCCGCCCGGGGCGGGTGGGGAGGAACGTGACCATGGACTCGCCGAGCGCGACGACATCCACGACGTTCACGACGTCGACAACGTCCACGGCGTCCACGGCGTCGGGGGCATTCACGATGGACGCAGCTCCTTGTCATCTCGGGTGCCAGGATGTTAGACAGCGGTAAGCGATATACGCAATGGACGTTGCACACAGTGCAATAACCCTGATCAGGGAGGCCCCGTGTCCCCGCTCGACCGCCTCGCAGAGGAGCTCGTCGACCACCGCTTCAAGGGCCTCCCCCCGGACGCCGACGGCCTCACCGTCCGCGAACTGGCCGCCCAGCGCCGCAACCTCTTCACCGGCGGCTTCGCGACCCCCGTCCTCGCCCTCTCCGCCGAGCGCCTCCAGCACAACCTGGAGCTCATGGAGACGTACTCCGTCCGCCACGGCCTCGCCTTCGCCCCGCACGGCAAGACCTCCATGGCCCCGCAGCTCTTCCAGCGGCAGATCGACCACGGCGCGTGGGGCATCACCCTCGCCGTCCCCCACCAGGTACGCGTCGCCCGCGCCTTCGGCGTCCAGCGCGTCTTCCTCGCCAACGAACTCGTCGACCCGGCCGCGCTGAAGTGGATCTCCGCCCAGCTCGACACCGACCCCGGCTTCCGTCTCGTCTGCTACGTCGACTCCGTACCCGGCGTCCGCCTCATGGACGCGGCGCTGCGCGACGCCGGCGCCGCCCGCCCCCTCGACGTCGTCGTCGAACTCGCCGCCGGCGACGGTGCCCGCACCGGCGTCCGGACCGAGGCCGAGTGCGCCGCCGTCGCCGACGCCGTGGCCGCCGCGCCGGCCCTGCGGCTCGTCGGTGTCGCCGGGTACGAGGGAGAGGTCCCGCAGGCGAACCCCGAGCGCGTCCACGCCTGGCTGCGCCGGCTCGTCTCCCTCGCCGTCGAGTTCGACAAGGCCGGGCGGTTCGGGAAGACCGACGAGATCGTCGTCAGCGCCGGCGGCAGCGCCTGGTTCGACGCCGTCGCCGACGTCTTCGCCGAGATCCCCGAACTCTCCTGCCCGGTACTGAAGTTGCTGCGCTCCGGTGCGTACGTCTCGCACGACGACGGCCACTACCGCAAGATCACCCCCTTCAACCGGGTCCCCGAAGAGGGCGCCCTGGAACCGGCGTTCCGGCTGTGGGCCCAGGTCGTCTCCCGCCCCTCCCCCGAGCAGGCCTTCGTCAACGCGGGCAAGCGGGACGCGGCGTACGACCTCGGTCTGCCGCTGGCCCAGGTCGTACGCCGGGACGGCGTCGAGCGTCCGGCCACCGGTATCTCCGTCACCGCCCTCTCCGACCAGCACGCGTGGCTGCACACCGGCCCCGAGGCCGATCTGCAGGTCGGCGACTGGCTCGGCATGGGGCTGTCCCACCCGTGCACGTCCTTCGACAAGTGGCCGCTGATCCCGGTGGCCGAGGCGGACGGCACGGTCGTCGACTACATCCGCACCTACTTCTGATACATCGCCTACTTCTCCTGCTTCTCATCCCGAGGGGGCGCACAGCCATGGAAGAGCTCGTCATCCGGGACGCGGACGTCGTCGACGGCAGCGGTGAGCCGTCCTACCGCGCCGATGTCGTCGTCGACCGCGGCCGGATCGTCTCGATCGTCAAGGAGGCCGCCGACGCCGGCTGTCAACGTCCCGAGGCCCGGCGCGAGTTGGACGCCGAGGGGCTGGTCCTCTCCCCCGGCTTCATCGACATGCACGCCCACAGCGACCTCGCCCTCCTCCGCGACCCCGACCACAGCGCCAAGGCCGCACAGGGGGTCACCCTCGAAGTCCTGGGCCAGGACGGGCTGTCGTACGCCCCCGTCGACGACCGCACCCTGGCCGAGGTCCGCCGCGCCATCACCGGCTGGAACGGCCACGGCGACGACATCGACTTCGACTGGCGGTCCGTGGGCGAGTACCTGGACCGCCTGGACCACGGTTTCGAAGGCCTGGGCGTCGCCGTCAACGCGGCCTATCTGATCCCGCAGGGGACCGTGCGGATGCTCGCCGTGGGGTGGGAGGACCGGGAGGCGACTTCCCAGGAGCTCGACCGGATGCGGCAGTTGGTCGCGGAGGGGATGGAGCAGGGCGCGGTCGGGATGTCGTCGGGGCTCACCTACACCCCCGGCATGTACGCCAAGGACGCCGAACTGACCGAGCTGTGCAGGGTCGTCGCCCGGTACGACGGCTACTACTGCCCCCACCACCGCTCGTACGGGGCGGGGGCTCTTGAGGCGTACGAGGAGATGGTGGCCCTCACCCGGGAGGCGGGCTGCTCGCTCCATCTCGCCCACGCCACCATGAACTTCGGCGTGAACAAGGGCCGGGCTCCGGAGCTGCTGACGCTGCTCGACGAGGCCCTGGCAGCAGGCGCCGACATCAGCCTCGACACCTACCCCTACACCCCGGGCTGCACCACGCTCATGGCGATGCTGCCGAGTTGGGCGAGCGAGGGCGGACCGGAGGAGATCCTCAGGAGGCTGGCGGACGACGAGACCGCCGAGCGGATCCGGCACCACCTCGAAGTCATCGGTTCGGACGGCTGCCACGGGGTGCCGATGGAGTGGGACACGATCGAGATCTCCGGCGTCACGGACCCTTCGCTGGCGGAGTACGTGGGCCGCCGCCTGGACAGTTGGGCGACCGCCCGTCATCTGCTCCTCGCCGACCGGCTGGCCCCGTCGATCCTCCAGCACGTCGGCCACGAGGAGAACGTCCGCACGATCATGCGGCATCCCGTCCACACCGGCGGCTCCGACGGCATCCTCCAGGGCGCCAAGCCGCACCCGCGGGCGTACGGCACCTTCCCCCACTATCTCGGCCGCTATGTGCGGGAGTTGGGCATCCTCTCCCTGGAGGAGTGCGTCGCCCACCTCACCTCTCGCCCGGCGGCCCGACTGCGCCTGCCGGACCGGGGGCTGATCCGCGAGGGGTACCGGGCCGACCTGGTCCTGTTCGATCCGCGGACGGTGGCGGCGGGTTCGACGTACGACAACCCCCGGACGCTTCCGACGGGTGTCCCGCATGTGCTGGTCGACGGCCGGTTCGTCATCGAGGACGGCCGGCGGACGGACGTACTGGCGGGGCGGGCGGTCCGTCGTAGTCCCGTACGACGGAACGCCACCCGGTGATCGCTACGGCTTGGGCAGCGTGCAGGCGCTCGCGTTCAGGTTGAGCTGGTTGCCCGTGGTGAAGCAGGCCGGGATGTTGTAGATCTCCTGGGCGTAGTTGATGCCCTGCCGGACGGTGACGGCACCGGTCTCGCTGACCTCGCACGGGTTGTTGACCGTGCAGGACTCGCCGTCCTCGTTGCCGGTGTTGTTGACGGCGACGACCTTGCCGGTGGACTGGTCGATGACCGGCGAGCCGGAGGTGCCGCCGATGGTGTTGCAGGAGGAGGTGTAACGGACCGAGTCCTTCCAGGTCCAGTCACCCTCCTTCAGGCGGTACGCGAACCCGTCGATGTTGCAGTTGTAGAGCGTCTTCCAGTAACCGGAGGCCACGGTGATCGCCGTACCGGCGGTCGGGTGGGTGTCCTGGACGGTCAGCGCGGAGATCCCGTACGAGTTCCGAATCGTCGCGTAGGTGCTGGTGAGCTGGTAGAGCGAGACGTCCGTGTCGGTCATCGTCGCGTAGGCCAGCTTGCTGGCGCGCAGGGTCGCGACCCGGCTGCCGGAGGAGTTCAGCAGACCGAAGGTGCGGCTGGAGGCCTGGTTGGTGATGACCTCGCCGGGCGCAGGGAAGCCCGAGGTGAGGCAGTGGCCGTTGCTGAGCACCAGCGCCGGGTCGGTGTCCAGGGAGCCCGGGAAGCGCACGACCGAGCCGGAGCAGTTGCTGAGCGAGACGGTCCCGGCGAGGGTCACGGCCTGGATCCGGGCCGAGGGCTGCACGGTCTGGTTGACGGCCGCCGTGGCGGACGTGACCAGGTCGTGCACGACCGATGTGGCCGTCTCCGTGTCCACGCCCTTGCCGACGCCCGAGGCCGGGGAATCGGCCGCGACCGCGGGTGCCGTACCCATCCCGGCGAGTGCCAGGACACTGAGTGCGGCGACGAGAGGCTTTCTCATGTGGGGGTCACCTCTTGCGACTTGGACGGCCGGAAATCTTCCGGCCGCCGTGATTTTGACATGCGCATTGTGAAGAGAGGTGGGTAACCCGGCAAGAAGTTGTGTCAAGCCAGCTCGCGGACGGTGGCCGGATCCGGCGGTCGGCGCCCGGCGGTCAGCACGGAGTCGACGTACTCGTACAACTCCGAGGGACGCGTGGCGATTTCGGCGCTGAGGCCGCTGCTGCGCTGCTCCCCGTTCGGCGTGACCCGGGCCGTGTAGAAGATGGCCGGTCCGTCGTAGCGGCCGCTCTCGCGCCAGCGCTGGAGCGCCGCGAACCCGGCGTCGCCGTCCATGCCCCGCGAGACGTCGGAGATCAGCAGGTCGACACGGGTGGGGCCGGTGAGGATGCGCTCGGCGCTGCGGGCGTCCTCGGCGAGCGCCACTTTCGCGCCCAGCGACTGCAGACGCCCGGCGATCCCGGCGTTGTTGTCCGGGTGGTCGTCCACCCACAGCACGAACGACCCCGCGTACGGGCGCGGCCGCCCCTCGTCCTCGTCGGCCGCCACCGACGCGACCGGGCCGACCCCGCGTCTGAGCCGCTCGACCAGTTCGGTGGCGCCCGGCATGGCCAGCAGCTCCTCGACCAGCGTCACGAAGTTCTGGTCGCGCTCCAACGCCGGGAAACCGATGGGCAGATACTCCTCAAGCCGGGCCAGTACGGTCCCCCACTCGTCGGGGTCCGCCAAGTCCGGTGCGGCGAGGCCGTGTTCGGCCAGATGCCGCACCGTCGTCTGCCACGACTCCCCGTCCGGCGTCACCGCGGGCTGTCCGAGCACTCTCCGGGCGACCCGGTAGTCGAGGAACTCCTCGGCCGTGTTCCGGTGACCCCGGTCGCTCGCCAGCAGGGTCCGGTAGAAGTCGGCGTACAGATGCTGGAGCAGCAGCGTGCGGATGACCGCCTCCGACTCGTACTGCTGCCACACCGGATTGAGCGAGCACTCCAGCCCGAACCCGTTGATGAGCCGCTTGATCCGGCGCGGATTGCGTGCCGAGCGTTCCGCGATCAGCCGCACCAGCGTCTCGTCGGCGAGCAGTTCATGGACCCCTGACCGCTCGGCGCACTGCCGTACGTACCCCTCGATGTCCTCGTCCCCCGTCACCGGGATCCGATAGCTCGTCTGGAAGATCTTCTCCATGAACGCCGAACCCGCCGGCCCCAGATCCCTCAGCAGCCCCGACGGGCCGAGCGCCGAGCGGTCGCAGCCGATGACGAAGGCGAGGCCAGGGACGTCCAGGTAGACCTTCACCGCCTCGCACACCGCGAGGACCGTATCCTCGGAGCAGCGGTCGAGGTCGTCGATGAAGACCACGAGGAGGCGGCGCGGTTCGTGGGGCGCCGACTCGGCCCACTGGGTGGCGAGGTCGCGCAGCGCCTCCCGCATGTCGTTGCGGGCCTTGGCGTCGACGGACAGGTCGCGCCAGAAGCGGTTGACGATCCCGGCCGCCCCGAACGGCGCCGCGACCACGGTCAGGACCGTCTGCACCGCCCGGATCAGCAGCGAGTGCTCTTCGATGTGGTGCAGCGCGCGCCGCAGCCGTCGCTTGTCGAAGCGGGCCAGGACGGATTTGATCAGCCCTTCCAGGGCGTCGGCACCCGAAGCGGTCCAGGCGTTGTACCAGACCGTCTCGACGTCCTGGTATCCCTGCTTCAGCTCCGCCTCGACCAGCCGCATCAGGCTGCTCTTGCCCATCCCCCAGCCGGCGTCGACGGCGAGGGTGAAGGGCGTCGAGGTGCGGGAGTCGTGCAGAAGGCGGGCCAGTTCGCGGGCGGCGCGGCCGGTGCCCAGGAGGTCGGAGGCCGGGTCGGCGACCGGCTCGTCGTTCAGCAGCGCGAATTCCATGTCCCCGTCGCCCCGTCGTCCCGTGACCGGTTCACCCCGTCGTCGTGTCCGGCGAGGTCAACTTACCTAGAACGTCGGTTACTTGGGGCGCTTGGTGTTGCCCTGCCCCTTGCCCGGGTTGCCGTTGGCGTTGCCCGGGTCCGACTCGGTCTCGGTGGCGGTCGGGGCGGGGGCGGTGGAGGCGCCGGACGTGGGCCGGCCCGACTCCTGCGGCGCCTTCGACGCGTCCGCGGACGGCGAAGGGGAGCTGCCGGACCCCGCGGCCCCGGACGACGCCCCGGTCTCCGGCGACCCCGCACCGGACGACGAGCCCGGCGCAGTGCCGTCCTCGCCGGGCGCGGCGGAGTCCCCGGCCGACGGCGAACCCGTACGACCGCGCTTGCCCTCGGCGTCGCCCGACGGCGCGCCGCTGCCCGAGAACGCGAATCCGGCGATCAGCGCGGCCGCGGACACGGCGCCCACCGCGCCGGCGGCGACCGCCGCCTTCCGGGAGCGCCAGGGGCTGGGCTTGCGGCGGGAACGGGATCGCCGGGAGGGCACCCGGGGAAGCTGGGCGGTCTCGTCGTACGCGCTCTGCCAGCCGTGCGCGGCGGCGGGATCCGCGTACTCCTCGTAAGAGGGTGGAGGTTCGGTCTGCGGGTGGTACACGTTCGGCGGAGCCTGGGGCTCGGTCGGCTCGTGTGTCCCGTTTCCGTACGGGTCTGGGCTGGACATGGCCGCGCATTGTAGGGACGGGTGGGGCCGGTGAGACAGCTACCGGCGATAACGGGCCAAACCGAACTGTCTCAAGTGGTGGAAAACACGACCCGCTGCGCGTTACCCGGCCGTAAGCTCCGTGACATGCAGGTGATCCAGTCGACCAAGCTCGCCAACGTCTGTTACGAGATCCGGGGCCCGGTTCTCGAGGAGGCCATGCGGCTTGAGGCGGCGGGCCACCGCATCCTCAAGCTCAACACGGGCAATCCGGCGGCGTTCGGCTTCGAGTGTCCTCCCGAGATCCTGGAGGACATCCTCCGGAACGTCTCCTCCGCCCATGGGTACGGGGACGCGAAGGGGCTCCTCGCCGCACGCCGGGCCGTCGTCATGCACAACCAGACCCTCGGCATCGAGACCGACGTCGAGCACGTCTTCATCGGCAACGGCGTCTCCGAGCTGATCGTGATGGCGATGCAGGGGCTCCTCGACGACGGGGACGAGGTGCTCGTGCCGTCGCCCGACTATCCGCTGTGGACCGCCGCGGTCTCGCTCTCCGGCGGCACCGCCGTCCACTACCACTGCGACGAGCAGTCCGACTGGATGCCGGACCTCGCCGACATCGAGCGGAAGGTCACCGACCGCACCAAGGCGCTCGTGATCATCAACCCGAACAATCCCACGGGTGCGGTGTACGACGAGGCGATGGTGCGGGGGCTCACCGATATCGCCCGCCGGCACAATCTGCTGGTCTGCTCGGACGAGATCTACGACAAGATCCTCTACGACGGTGCGGTGCACATCCCTACGGCCTCGATCGCCCCGGATCTGCTGACCCTCACCTTCAACGGCATGTCGAAGGCGTACCGGGTGGCGGGGTACCGGACCGGATGGATGTCGATCTCCGGGCCCCGGGCGCACGCCGAGTCCTATATCGAGGGACTGACGATCCTCGCGAACATGCGACTGTGCGCCAACCAGCCGGGGCAGCACGGCGTGGTCGCCGCGCTCAGCGGGCGGCAGACGATCAACGACCTGGTGCTGCCGGGCGGGCGGCTGCGCGAGCAGCGGGACGTGGCGTACGAACTGCTGACCCAGATCCCGGGTGTGACCTGCGTGAAGCCCAAGGGCGCCTTGTATCTCTTCCCCCGGCTCGACCCCAAGGTCTACAAGATCAAGGACGACCGGCAGCTCGTTCTCGATCTGCTGCGGCGGGAGAAGATCATGGTCGTCCAGGGGACCGGGTTCAACTGGAGCGAGCCCGATCACTTCCGGGTGGTGACGCTGCCGACGGCCCGTGATCTGCGGGATGCGGTGACCCGGATCGGGAACTTCCTGGACGGGTACAGCCAGCCGTAGACGGTGCGTGATCTTTTTGAGGACAGCTCAACTTTAGACTGAATCTAAGCTAGGATGGTTTCCTGACTGCACAGGAGGCCACCTCATGTACGAACCGATCCGCACCAAGTCGGTCCACAGCACGGTGGCCGCCACCACGTCCGACTTTCCGCACCGGACCCGCGAGGAAGAACTGGAGTTCCAGCTCGCGGGGCACCTGGCGGCGTTGCTGGCGGTGACGGACGACCTGCGTTCGGCTTCTCCCTCGGCCGACCTCGACACGGCTGCGGAGCGACTGGCCGAGCAGGTGACCCGGCTCCGGGCCGGCGCGACTCCCCTCCGGGTCGCTTCCGAGGGGGACGGGCAGCTTGAGTCTCTGCACCGGCGGGCGCATGCCCTGGCGGGGCGGGCGCTGGTGGTGGCGGCGTCGCGTGCGGATACCGCGGCGGCGATTCTTGCGGCCGAGCGGATGGATGCGCACGCCGAGGCTCTGGAGCCTCGGGAACTCGCGTCCCATTGAGCGGCCCTGGCCCGTGTGCACCCGCAGCGACGCACGGGCCAGGCGCCACATAGCTCGGGGATTCGCCGTTTATCGCGGCTGCGGGTTCGTTGTGGTTGATCGCGCCGTTCCCCGCGCCCCTTTGGGGCGCGTTTCAGTACCGGGTCCGGTATGACACCCCCCGTTCACCCCCTGCGCCGGGGAATGTTGGGTTCCGCGAGCACTCTTCCCCTGTGAGACGAATCATCGGAATCGTCCTCGCGGTTCTGCTGATCGGCGGAGTAGCGGTTGCCGTCGCAGTGGGCCGGGGAAACGAGGACAAGGGCACGGCAACGAAGACCGTGCGAGGTGTGATCGGATCGGAGAAGGCGGAGTTCTTCGGTGATCCGAATGTGGTGAAGGCCCTGGCCGCCAAGGGATTCACCGTGAAGGCCGAGACCTCCGGGTCCTGGGCCATGGAAGAGCTGGAACTCAAGGGGTACGACTTCGCGCTGCCCTCCAGTCAGGCGCCGGCGACCGAGATCGCCGCCAAGTACAAGGTACGAGGGACTCTTCCCCGGCCCTTCTACTCGCCCCTCGTCGTCGTGGCGCACAAGAGCGCCGCCGAGGTGCTGGCCGGGAACGGGCTGGCGGCGCTGGACGGGGAGCACCGGGGCACGCTCAAGATGGGCGCCTACCTGGATGCGGCGCGGGCGGACCGGACCTGGCAGGAGCTCAAGGGGGCCGAGAAGTACGGGGAGTTGAGCGGGACGCTCTATCTCTCCAGCACCGACCCCGAGTCCTCCAACTCCGGCGCGCTCTATCTCGCCGCCGCCTCCTACGTCGAGAACGGCGGCAAGGTCGTCGCGAGTGATGCCGAGGTCGAGAAGGCAACTCCCTTGCTGCGCAAGCTGGTCAGTGTGCAGGGCGCCCAGCAGTCCAGTACGGACGCGGCGTTCCGGGACTTCGTCAGCGGGGCCGGCAATCCCCTCGTGCTCGTCTACGAGTCGCAGGTCGCCTCGCTGCTCGCGGGCGGGGAGCAGCCGGACGACCTGGTCGTCCTCTACCCGGACACCACGGTCAACAGCGACCACACCGTCGTACCGCTGACCGAGAACGGCAAGGCGCTCGCCGAACTCCTGTCCACCGACCCTGAGTTGCGCAGGCTGGAGCTCAAGCACGGGTTCCGGCCGCAGGGCACGGCCGCCGGGTTCGCCTCGGCCGGCACCTATCTCAAGCAGGAACTGACCGGCGTCCGCCAGGCGCCCGTGCCCACCTCCGCGGTGCTGCACGAGCTGGCGCGACGGGCGCGGGGATGACGGGGGGCAGACAATGAACGACTTCAACAACGCCAGTCAGAACAGCAGTCACCAGCACACCCTCAGCGGGGACGACGTCTTCACCCTCACCCCGCCGGAGGCCGTTCCGGCCGTGCCCCGGGAGAAGGCCGGCGGGCTCGTGCCCGTCGACGAGAGCGTCCGCAGCGGGATGGCGCAGAAGGCCGCCGACTATGTCGCCGGGCTCGCCGCGCTGGACGCCCGGTCGCCCGAGTTCGCGGGGAAGGTCGGGGAGATCACGGCGCTCGGCTCCGGTGAGATGCGGAGCGCCGCCGCACAGTCCAACCGGATGCTGGAGCGGACCATCCGCAGTCTGCCCGACAAGGGCGGGGACGCGCAGACGCACGTCGCGGGGTCGCTCGTCGAACTGCGCCGGGTGGTGGAGGACCTGGACCCGCGGGACCTGGCCGCCGCCAAGGGCCGGAAGTTCCTGTCCCGGCTGCCCGGGGGCAACAAGGTGCGGGACTACGTCGCCAAGTACTCGTCCGCGCAGGGCACCCTGAACAGGATCGTGGGGTCGTTGCGCGGCGGACAGGACGAACTCCGGCGGGACAACGCCGCGTTGCAGACCGAGCGGGTGCGTCTGTGGGAGACCATGGGCAAGCTCCAGGAGTACGTGGTGCTGACCGAGGCCCTGGACGCGGCCGTGGAGCGGCATGTCGACGGCATCGCCGACCAGCAGCAGTCCGACGCGCTCCGCGCCGATGTGCTCTTCCCCGTCCGGCAGAAGCACCAGGACCTGCTCACCCAGCTCGCGGTGTGCGCCCAGGGCTACCTCGCCATGGACGTCGTACGCCGCAACAACGAGGAGCTGATCAAGGGCGTCGACCGGGCCGCCACGACCACCGTGTCCGCGCTGCGGATCTCGGTGATGCTGGCCTCCGCGCTCGACAACCAGAAGAAGGTCATCGAGCAGGTCAACGCGCTCAGGGGGACGACCGAGGAGCTGATCCGCGGCAACGCGGAGATGCTCGCCACGCAGAGCGGGGAGATCCAGCGCATCGCCGCCGATCCGGCGGTGGGGGTGGAGACGCTGCGGTCGGCGTTCCAGCAGATCTACCGGACGCTCGACGCGATCGACACGTACAAGGTCCAGGCGACCGAGGCGATGGCGTCGACGGTGGAGTCCCTGACCTCCGAACTGCAGCACGCCTCCGCCTACTTGGAGCGCAGCCGTTCGCAGGGGGCGCTGGAAGGGGGGCTCGGATGAGACGACCTCTCGCCCTGGCCGTCGCGGCCCTCGCCCTGCTCTCCGCGTGCACGACCGGGACCTCCGGCGGTTCCGGCGACGGCGTGAGCACCCCGGGCGTCGCGGGCTCCTACGAGCCCGGCACCCTGCGCGTCCTCGCCTCCAGCGAGCTCAGCGACATGACCCCGGTCCTCGAACGCGTCGAGAAGGACACCGGCATCAAGGTCCGTCCCGTCTATCTGGGCACCCTCGACGCCGTGGACCTGCTCGCGAAGGGCAAGGCCGACGGGGCGTACGACGCGCTGTGGCTGTCCTCCAACGACTATCTGCGGCTGCGCCCCGACGCGGCGAAGAAGGTGGTCTCCGAGACGTCGGTGATGTCGAGCCCGGTGGCGATCGGGATCAAGGACTCCTCGCTGCGGACCCTCGGCTGGAAGCCGTCCCAGGTCACCTGGGCGCAGGTCGAACAGGCCGTCCGGGACGGCGAGTTGACGTACGGCATGACCGACCCGTCCCGCTCCAACTCCGGGTTCTCCACACTCGTCGCGGTGGCCTCGGCCCTCTCCGGCGCCCAGTCGGCGCTCACGGACGCGGACGTCACGAAGGCGACCCCGCGGCTGAAGGAGTTCTTCACGGGCCAGAAGCTCACCTCCGGCTCCTCGGGCTGGCTGGCGGCGGCGTACGAGCGACGCGGGAACGTCGACGCGCTCCTCAACTACGAGTCCGTCCTGAAGGGCATCCCGGGTCTGACGGTGATCCGCCCCCGCGACGGTGTCGTCACCGCCGACTACCCGCTCTCCTCCCTCGCCGCCACCGACACCGCGGTCCGCGAGGACGTCCGCCGGCTGGCCGAGGCCCTGCGCACGCCGGAGGTCCAGCTTGACATCACCGTGCGCACCAATCGCCGCCCGGTGGTCCCCTCGGTGGCCCCCGCGTTCGGTCTCGACACCGACCGACGGCGTGAACTGCCCTTCCCAGGCAGCCGCTCCGTAGCCGACGGCCTCCTGGACTCGTACGAGAACGAACTGCGGCGCCCCTCGCGGACCGTGTACGTCCTCGACACCTCGGGCTCGATGGAGGGCGACCGGCTGGAGCGGCTGAAGAAGTCCCTCGCCGGGCTCACCGGTGACTTCCGGGAGCGCGAGGAGGTCACGCTCATGCCGTTCGGGTCGGAGGTGAAGAGCGTCCGGACGCATGTGGTGGACCCGGCCGATCCGCAGTCCGGACTCGACGGGATCCGTGCGGACACCGAGGAGCTGGAGGCCGACGGGGACACCGCGATCTACACCTCGCTGCAGAAGGCGTACGACCATCTGCGCACCGAGAAGGACGTGTTCACCTCGATCGTGCTGATGACCGACGGCGAGAACACCACCGGGGCGGACGCCGGGGAGTTCGACGGCTTCTACCGCGGGCTGAGCGGGCCCCAGCAGCAGATCCCCGTCTTCCCCATCCTCTTCGGCGACTCCGACCGCGCGGAGCTGGAGCACATCGCCGAACTGACCGGCGGCCGTCTCTTCGACGCCCAAAAGGGCTCGCTGGACGGCGCCTTCGAGGAGATCCGTGGCTATCAGTGAGTATCTGGAGTCCCGCAAGAACATCGCGGGCAGCGTGTGCGGGCTCGTCGGACTCGGGATGACCTTCACGGGGGTGGCGGGCCCCTACTGGCCCGTCGTCGTGGCGGGGCTGTACGGCGCGGGCGCGCTGATCGCCCCGCCGGAGCGGCCCGCGCTGCCGGACTTCCCGGACCCGTCCGCCCAGCTGGAGGCCCTGCGCGGCGACTTCGAGAAGCTGCGCGCCTATCTCGCGGAGGTGGAACTGCCGCCCGCCGCGGCCGGCCGCCTCACCGAACTGACGGAACTGCTGGGCGCGTTGCTCGACCCCGGCTGGGCCGCCGAGCTGCTCGCCCAGGACCCCGAGAGCGTGCACGTGCTCTCCCGGTCGGTACGGCAGGACCTTCCCGAGGCCGTCGACACGTTCGTACGGACGCGGTGGTGGACGCGTCTGGCGCCGGGGCAGGAGTCGCCGGAACGGCACCTGGAGCGGCAGCTCACGCTCCTCCAGGAGGAGGGCGAGCGCCTGGCGACGGCCCTTCGGGAGACGGAGGCGCGGCGGCAGGAGTCGCATACGCGGTACTTGGAAGACCGGGCGTAGGCGCTCCGCTGGAGGGGCCGTGTCGAACGCGCGGGCCGGTGGGGGCTGATCGCGCAGTTCCCCGCGCCCCTTTGGGGCGCGTTAGCCCCCGGCCCCGTCCAAGATGATCCCCCCGATCACGATGATCAGGATCAGCGCGGCCACCAGGCACGCCACCTTCAGTGCGCCGAACCGGGCTCCCGCCGGCTCCGCCTGC
Source organism: Streptomyces sp. S.PB5 (assembly GCF_030403745.1). Classification (GTDB taxonomy): domain Bacteria; phylum Actinomycetota; class Actinomycetes; order Streptomycetales; family Streptomycetaceae; genus Streptomyces. The sequence continues at coordinate 43,690 of NZ_JAQMWP010000022.1, read as the reverse complement.
GGTACCGGCGACGGGGGCGGCAGTGGTACCGGGCGCGGGCCATTGAAGACGTCGTGGCCCGTGGTCGCGGCTCGGGTGCACCACGGGCAGGCCGGCAAGTGGGCGCCGTAGGCGTGCAGCGGGCGGGCCTGGCAGATCTGGATCTGGGAGCGCTGTCTGTCCAGGGCGCGGAGCCATGCCTCCGCCGGAGGGCGGGCCGCCGGGGCGTGGACGCCGGGGCCGAAGGCCGAGCGGGCCAGGGTCAGGAGGTCCGGCGGGAGGACCGAGGGGTCGATGGTGCCGCGAGGGATGACGACCTGGTCGGGGCGGACGACGTAGGAGCAGCTGGCGGCGATGTTGTCCTTGACGGTGGACTCGGAGGTGCTGTCGTGGGGGACGCCGCCGAAGGGGTGGTTGCCGGCGGTGAGGAGCTGGTAGACGAGGACCGCGAGGGCGAAGTCGTCGCTGGAGCGGGTCGCGGGGCCGCCCGCCTGGCGTTCCGGGGCGGAGTAGTCGGTGGTGTGCATCAGGCACGGGAACGGCTCACCGGTCACCGGGTCGGTGAAGGCGATGGAGTCGCAGTCGAGGAAGGTGACGAAGCCGTTGGCGTCGACGACGACGTTGCTGCTGGAGAAGTCGCCGATGACGAGGTGGTCGTGGTGCATGCGGGCCGTCATGAAGGCGAGGTTCCAGGAGACGCCCACCAGGAACCGCCAGTCCGCCTGCGGGAAGAGGCGCAGCCGCTGGGCGCGGGTGAACAGGCCGACCAGCTGGACGTGTTCGGGCTCGCCGAAGCGGTGCATGGCGTAGCCGAGGAACGCGCCCTCGGGGCTGCGGGCCATCGCGGTGGGCCAGGCCAGCTCGGGTGGCTGGTTGCGGTCGGTGGGGCGGGCGGCGAGGGGGGACATCGTCAGCATGCGGGCCAGCCGGCGCTCCTGGTCGGGGCCCGGCGGGTCGCGGTAGAGCTTGACGACGGTGCCGTGGTCGCCCTCGACCGGGAAGACGGCCGCCTGGCCGCCGCCCTTCAGCGGCTGCTCCGCCAGGACCACCGGCTTCCCGTCCAGATGGACGACGCGCCCGCTCATGGGCGCCCCTGGCGCACGGCCCGCAGCAGTGTCTTGTCGTCGGCGTTGAGCGCGGTCAGCCGGTCGGACCTGAGCAGCGCGGCGAGGTTGTCGTGCGCCGAGTCGGAGACCGGGCCCGGACCGTCGAGGGACCGGAAGACGGCGTCGGCGAACGAGGCGTTGGGGGTCGGGGCGCCGCTCCCGGAGCGGGACAGGGCGGCCTGGGCGAGACCGTCGGTGGAGAGCAGGACGCCGTCGATCCCGGCGTCCGAGACACAGTCGGTGTGCACCCAGCGGGCCGCCTCCGCCGAGGTCAGGAACACCGTCTCGTTGCTGTACTCGCTGGCGTCCGCGGCCTGCGGCAGCAGATGGAACTGCCGTTCGCCGTCCTCGACCCCGGCACGGAGTACGACGAACCCGTCGCCGACGGAGAGATGGCCGAGCCAGCCGGGGGCGAGGACCACGACGGTGAGGGTGGTCGCGAAGTCCCCGGCCGCCGGTCCCGTCGTGTCCAGGAACACCTTGGTGACCTCGTGGAACGCGTCCGTGAGCAGGTCGTGCACGGCAGCGCCGGGCGGGCTGTCGACGGCCGCGGCGGCCCGTCGTACGAACCGTTCCGCGGCCAGCTCCACGGCGAGCCGCGAGCCCTCGTCGGAGCGTGGCCGGCTGCCGGCGCCGTCCGCGACGGCGAGCACGGCGACCGGGCCCGACTCGGTGTGGGCGCAGGCGTCCTGGCAGGGCAGCCCGTCCCGGCGGTGCCGGTAGCCCTCGACGCTCATGCCATGGATCCGCCAGCCTGCGCTGCCCCGGCCGCCCATCGCCTAGCTCTCCCAGGCGGGGCGCTGGGTCTTGAACTGGCTGAAGATCTTCTCGAAGACCTCGTCGCCCGCGCCCTTCTGTTCGGCGTTGGCGCTGGCGGACATCATCTGGAGGAGTTCGCGGAACGGGAAGCCGTGGATGGTGGCGTTGAACTTCGGCGCGAACGCCCGCAGGACCTGCTCACCGGTGTCGGTGATCCCGCCGACGCCGATCGCGTAGAGGCGGAAGCGGCGGGCCTGCTGCTCGTCGGCGAGCACGGGGACAAGGCGGTGCCAGGAGTCGGTGCGGCGGCCGGTGGCGTCGGTGGGGATGCCGTCGGTGACCAGGCAGATCTGCGGGCGGTAGTACTGCAGTCCGGAGGCGCGGAGTTCGGCCTTGCGGGCGGCGACGATGTGCATCGACAGCTCCAGGGCCTCCGTCATCAGCGTCACGCCGGCGGCGGCGAGCTGCGGCGGGTGGAACGCGTGCGCGGGGACGAACGGGCTCACGGGGGTACCGGGCGCGAGGGGTTGGGGCCCCCGCCACGCTGCGACACCCTGCCCGCCGAAGGTGACGACGGCGACCTCGACGCTGTAGCTCAGCGCCACGTCGTCGTGCAGCTCGCGCGTCCACTCCACGAGGGCGTTGTTGAGGGTCTGGATCGGCGGGCCCGCCATGGAGCTCGATGTGTCGAGGCACAGCACCAGCGGCAGCCGCTGGGCGTTGTTCTCGAACTCGATGTCGGCGTACTCCGCCGGCAGAGTGGGCGAGTATTCGCTGGACATGGGCTTCTCCTGGTGGAGCGGCGGTACCTGGGTCAACGGGCGTGAGCGTGACGCCCAGCGGCGGGCGGAAAGGCGTACAGGAGGTCTTGGTCCGGCCCGTCGGCGACATCCACCCGTGAACCGGGCGGGGGCGCCGCCTGCCCGGGCTCGGCCCACACCGCCCGGTACAGGACCCGGTCGAGCTCGACGTATCCCTGCGGGTGCAGATCGGTACGGACGACGGCGGGGTGGGTGGGGCCGGTACGGGTGGCGGAGCGGGCGCGGGGGATACGGGCGGGGGTGGTGCGGAGGGCGCGGGTGGGTTCGTCGGCGATGCGGGCGGTGGACGCGGTGGCGGGGGCGGTGCGGGTGCGGCGTACGACGAGGACGAAGACGGTGAGGAGGAGGGCGAGCAGCGTGGCGGTGGCGGGGAGGAGCCACTTCTCGAAGTCGCTGCCCTTGTTCTCGGCCGCGTCCGCGACATAGGAGCGGTGCTCGATGACCCGGCGGCTGCTGATCAACTCCTGGCCGGAGACCGGGTCCTGCTTACCGTTCTGGACGACCAGGTCGTCGCACAGGGACTTCCGCGGCTCCGTGCAGAAGGTGGTCAGCTCGTCGTGGGTGCTCTGTTGCAACCGGTCGATCCGGGCGTCCGGATCGACGAGCCGGTTCTCCCGCTTCGCCAGGATGAGGAGCACGGTTCCGCCCTCGCCGGTGGAGACACCGGCCGGCACCTGGACCGCCAGTTTGTCGCTGTGCTCCTCGATCGTCTTGATGATCTTCGCACGCGTCTCCTTGTCGCCTTCGAGCGGCAACGCGCGGTCGAGGCTGAGGGTGACGGGATCGTCGTCGAGCCGCCCCGTCCAGCACTTCAGCCGGTCGGAGAGGTTCCCCTCTTCGCACGGAGCCGCCGCCGCGGGAACCGCCGGCAGCAAAGCGAACAGAATTCCGAGAAAGACGACGACACGCAGCACTCGCCCCATGGGCACCCCCGTGGCCCGAATAAGACCCGTGCTCATAGTGGAGCAACTGACCCGCTCCGGAAAGGGGTTTACGCAATCACACGTCCCCCTTCTACAACTGGAACACCTGATGGCAACGGGTGAACATCTGTCGCGCCCGTTCCACCCAATCGCTGGCCAAAGCATCGAAGTCCGTCTGCGTGACCCGGCAGGTCAGCGGCAGATCGCACACCCCCGCGAGACACGGCCGCGGCCCCCGCACATCCCACACGGAAAGCATGGGATTCAGCTGTTCGGTATTCCAAGCGTTCGACGCCGCCGCGGCCAGCGCCAGTTGATCCTGGCGCAGGAAATTCCCGTCGGTGACGAAGGCGACGAGCAGCCGCTTGGTGGTCATGAATCTGACCGTGAGCATGCGCCCCGTGTCCTCCAGATCGAATTGCAGGGACACCGAATCGGTGTCGGTCACGATATGGAGATTCCGCCCGGCCCCCCAGTTCCGCACCAACTGCCGCCAGTGCGTGCCGATTTCGTGCGCCGGGCCGATCGAGGACTCAGACAGTGCCACGGCCCACCGCCCGCGCGACCATCGCATCGGTCAGACCGGCGTCCAGCAGCGCCTGGGCGTGCAGCATCAGACAGGACGGCACGGAGACACTCGAGCCCGCCTTCCGCCGGGCGTTGAGCTCGCTCACCCGGATCTCGATGGTCCGCCGCACCTTCGGCGGGGGCCACGAGGGCGCGGACTCCGGGGCCTGCTCCAGCAGTTCGGCCAGCAGCTCGCCCAGCCGAGGCCGCTCCTCGGGCCGCTTGGCGAGGCACCGCGCGATCAGCGGGCGCATGCCGGGCGGTACGCCGTCGAAGTCCGGTTCGCCGAAGACGACCTGGTAGCGCACCGCCTCCCCCGTGCCGTGCGGCGGATGTCCCGACAGGGCGTACACCAGCACCCCGCCGAGGGAGAACACATCGCTCTCCGGCCCGACCCGCGCCCCCTTCATCTGCTCCGGAGACATGAACGGCGGCGTCCCGACGATGAGTCCGACCTGGGTGAGGCTGGGCGCCCCGTCCACGCGGGAGATCCCGAAGTCGATGACGCGGGGTCCGTCGGAGGCGAGCAGCACGTTGGACGGTTTGAGGTCCCGGTGCACCACCCCCGCGTGGTGCACCGCCTGCAGCGCCTCGACGAGGAACGCGCCGAGCCGTCGTACCTGCTCCTCGGGCAGTGGCCCGTCCGTGCGGACCGCCTCCGCGAGGGACGGTCCGGGCACGTACATCGTGGCCAGCCAGGGCAGTTCGGCCTCGGTGTCGGCGTCGATCACCGCCGCGGTGTAGGCGCCGCTGACGACCCGGGCGGCCGCGACCTCGCGCGCGAACCGTTCCCGGAACTCGGGTTCGGCGGCGAGTTCGGGGCGCACCACCTTCACCGCCACCTCGCGCCCGGCGGGCGAACGCCCGAGATACACCCAGCCCATGCCGCCGGAACCGAGCCGCCCCACGATTCGGTAGGGCCCCACCTTCAAAGGGTCGCTGACCGGTGTGCGCACCCCGCTCACCTCATTTCGGGGTTCGTTGCAGGATGTCCTGAGTGTCCCGCGAAATCCCCGTCCGCACACCGAAAAGGACGAAGGCCCGGCATCGCCTCCCGTCGGGGCGGACGGGACGCGACGCCGGGCCCATGGCTCCGCACGCCGTTGTACGGAACCTCGTCGGCATCACACCGCGGCCGGCCGTGACGATCGCTGGTCAGGGCACATCCCAAACCGGCCGCGGAGTCTTACGGGTGATCCTTCGCAGGGACCGGCGGGATCAGCCGAGGCGCTCCACCAGCGCCCGGTACTCGTCCCACAGCTCCTTCGGGGTGTGCTCACCGAAGGTGTTGAGGTGCTCGGGGACGAGCGCGGCCTCCTCGCGCCAGACCTCCTTGTCGACGGTGAGGAGGAAGTCCAGGTCGGACTCGGAGAGTTCGAGGCCCTTGGTGTCCAGCGCACCCTTGGCGGGGAGTACGCCGATCGGGGTCTTGACGCCCTCGGCCTTGCCGTCGAGGCGCTCCACGATCCACTTCAGGACGCGGCTGTTCTCGCCGAAGCCGGGCCAGACGAACTTGCCCTCGTCGTTCTTGCGGAACCAGTTGACGTAGTAGATCTTCGGGAGCTTCGAGGCGTCCTTGTCCTTGGCGACGTCGACCCAGTGGCCCATGTAGTCGCCCATGTTGTAGCCGCAGAACGGCAGCATGGCGAAGGGGTCGCGGCGCAGCTCGCCGACCTTGCCCTCGGCGGCGGCGGTCTTCTCGGAGGCCACGTTGGCGCCGAGGAAGACGCCGTGGTTCCAGTCGAAGGACTCCGTCACCAGCGGTACGGCGGTGGCGCGGCGGCCGCCGAAGAGGATCGCGGAGATCGGCACGCCCTTGGGGTCCTCCCACTCGTGCGCGATGATCGGGCACTGCGAGGCGGGGACGGTGAAGCGGGCGTTGGGGTGGGCGGCCGGGGTCTCGCTGTCCGGCGTCCAGTCGTTGCCCTTCCAGTCGGTGAGGTGGGCGGGAGTCTCCTCCGTCATGCCCTCCCACCAGATGTCGTTGTCGTCGGTCAGCGCCACGTTGGTGAAGACCGAGTTGCCCCACAGGGTCTTCATCGCGTTGGCGTTGGTGTGCTCACCGGTGCCGGGCGCGACGCCGAAGAAGCCGGCCTCGGGGTTGATCGCGTACAGACGGCCGTCCTCGCCGAAGCGCATCCAGGCGATGTCGTCGCCGATCGTCTCGACGGTCCAGCCGGAGATCGTGGGCTCCAGCATCGCGAGGTTGGTCTTGCCGCAGGCGGACGGGAAGGCGGCGGCGACGTACTTGGGCGCGCCCTGCGGCGGGGTGAGCTTGAGGATCAGCATGTGCTCGGCGAGCCAGCCCTCGTCGCGGGCCATGACGGAGGCGATGCGCAGGGCGTAGCACTTCTTGCCGAGCAGGGCGTTGCCGCCGTAGCCGGAGCCGTAGGACCAGATCTCGCGGCTCTCGGGGAAGTGCGAGATGTACTTCGTGCTGTTGCACGGCCACGGGACGTCCGCCTCGCCCTCCGCGAGGGGCGCGCCGAGGGTGTGCACGGCCTTGACGAAGAAGCCGTCGGAGCCGAGCTCGTCGAGGACCGGCTGGCCCATACGGGTCATGGTGCGCATGGAGACGGCGACGTAGGCCGAGTCGGTGATCTCGACGCCGATGGCGGAGAGGTCGGAGCCGAGGGGGCCCATGCAGAACGGGACGACGTACATCGTCCGGCCCTTCATCGAGCCGCGGAAGACACCGTTCTCGCCCTGGAAGATGTCCCGCATCTCGGCGGGGGCCTTCCAGTGGTTGGTCGGGCCCGCGTCCTCCTCCTTCTCGGAGCAGATGAAGGTGCGGTCCTCGACGCGCGCGACGTCGGTCGGGTCGGAGGCCGCGTAGTAGGAGTTGGGGCGCTTGATCGGGTCGAGCTTCTTGAAGGTGCCCTTCGCGACGAGCTCCTCGCACAGGCGCTCGTACTCGGACTCGGATCCGTCACACCAGACCACGTTGTCCGGCTGGGTCAGCTCTGCGATCTCGTTCACCCACGAGATCAGTTCCTGGTGCTTGGTGGGGATGACGGGGGGAGCCGCGATGTCGCGCGCCACGATTGCTCCTAGGTGAGGGATTTTTTGTTGGAGGCCCCGTGGGGGCTGCGGCCCGGATGCTTCATGAGGGATCTCCTGGCGCTCATCCGGTGCCGACCGCACTCATCTGATCATCCGTCCCGAGTGCCCATCTGTCCAGAAGGCCTCACACTTGAGCGGAGTGAGGATTGCCACGTGACTGCGTGTCGTCAGGGTGTTGCCAACCGTGCACTTTGGATTCGCTTGACGATTCCTTGACCCCCGCCCGAAGCGTCAACTCCCGTGAGATGATGGCCACTCTCGTCCGGTATTCAGGCTGCACTCATCCGCAACTTACGGTTCCGTAGGTACGATGCCGGACATGACTGCGTCCGCCTCCGACACGCCTCTGGACTCGCCCGCCACCGGCCGCCGTCCCGTCGCGCTCTCCCTGTCGCAAGAGATCAAGCCCAAGCTCCGGGGCTGGCTGCATCTCGGCATGTTCCCGGCCGTGCTCATCTCCGGCCTGGTGCTCACCGCCCTCGCCGACTCCAGCCGGGGCCGCATCGCCTGCGGAATCTTCGCCCTGACGGCCTGCCTGCTGTTCGGCGTCAGCGCCCTGTACCACCGCGGCAACTGGAGCCCGCGCATGGACGGCGTGCTGCGCCGACTGGATCACGCCAACATCTTTCTGATCATCGCCGGCACCTACACCCCGCTGACCCTGCTCCTCCTGCCGGGCGCCAAGGGGCAGTGGCTGCTGTGGGGCATCTGGGGTGCCGCGCTGGCCGGAATCATCTTCCGGGTGTTCTGGGTGGGCGCCCCGCGCTGGCTCTACACCCCCTGCTACATCGCGATGGGCTGGGCGGCGGTCTTCTTCCTCCCGGACTTCATGCGCACCGGCGGTATCGCGGTCCTGGTCCTGGTGATCGTCGGCGGTCTGCTCTACAGCGCGGGCGGCGTGATCTACGGCCTCAAGCGCCCGAACCCCTCCCCGCGCTTCTTCGGCTTCCACGAGGTCTTCCACTCGTTCACGCTGGCGGCGTTCACGGTCCACTACGTGGGGATCTCGCTGGTGGCGTACCAGCACGCATAACCGAAACACCGCTCTTCAGGGCCACGGCTTCAAGCCGTGGCCCTTTTTGGTGTGCGGGCAGCGTGCAGGCAGACACCAGTTGACAGGAACTACTTTTTGAGAGCTACTCTCATTTCATGGATACTTCCACTTCTGCCCCCGATCCCCGCCGCTGGTGGGCCCTCGGCGCCCTCGTCGCCAGCATGCTGACCCTCGGCTTCGACACCACGATCCTCAACGTCGCCCTGCCCACCATGGCCGCCGACCTCGGCGCCACCACCGGCGAACAGCAGTGGATGGCGGACGCGTACGTCATCGTCTTCGCCGCGCTGATGCTCCCCGCAGGCCTCCTCGGCGACCGCTTCGGCCGCCGCCGGATGCTGGTCACCGGGCTCGTCGTGTTCCTCGCCGGCTCCCTCTTCGGCGCGCTCGCCGGGGATGTGACCGCGGTGATCGCCGCCCGGGCCGCGATGGGCGTCGGCGCGGCCCTCATCACCCCGCTCGCACTCTCCGTGCTGCCCACGCTCTTCGCCCGCGACGAACAGCCGAAGGCGACCGCGATCGTCTCCGCCGCCTCCGCGCTCGGCCTGCCGCTCGGCCCGATCATCGGCGGCTGGCTGCTCAACCACTTCTGGTGGGGCTCGGTCTTCCTGGTCAACGTCCCGATGGCCGCACTCGGCATCGCCGCCTGCGTCTTCCTGCTCCCCGAGACCCGTGACCCCGCCTCCCCCAGGGTCGACACCATCGCCACCGCGCTCACCGCGACCGGACTCGGCGCCCTGATCTACGCGATCATCGAGGCGCCCACCCGCGGCTGGGGCGACACCCTGGTCCTCGCCATGTTCGCCGCCTCCGTCGCCCTGATCACCGCCCTGGTCCTGCGCGAGCGCCGGGCCGAGCGCCCCATGCTCGACATGACCCTCCTCGCCCACCGCGGCTTCCTCTTCAACACCGTCGCCGCGACCCTGGTGATGTTCGTCCTGTCAGGGCTGCTGTTCGTGCTGCCGCCCTACCTCCAGGCCGTCCTCGGCAACGACGCCCTCGGCACCGGCATCCGGCTGCTCCCGATGATGGGCGGCATCCTGCTCGCCTCCCGCACCGCCCCGCAGGCCGCGACCCGCTTCGGCGCCCGCGCCACGGTCAGCGCCGGCCTGGTCGTCCTCGCCTTCGCCGCGTTCCTGGCCAGCCGTACGACGGTGGACTCCGGCTACGGCTTCACCGCGCTGTGGCTCGCCATCACCGGCGTCGGCTTCGGCTTCTCCCTCATGCCCGCCATGGCCGGTGCCCTCGGTGCCCTGCCCCGCGACCGCGCCGGCAGCGGCTCCGGACTGCTGATGACGCTGCGCCAGGTCGGCGGCGCGATCGGTATCGCCCTGCTCGGCAGCCTCCTCGCGAGCACCTTCCGGGACCGGCTCGACGTCACCGGACTGCCCGCCCAGGCCGCCGACACCGCCGGGGAGTCCGTGGTCGCCGCCCACCTCGTCGCCGACAAGGCGGGCTCGGCGGAACTGCTCGCCTCCGCGAACAGCGCCTACGTCCACGGCATGGGCGTCGTCATGCTGGTGTGCGGCGCCGCCTCCCTCGTAGCGGCCCTGCTCGCGGCGGCGTTCCTGCCGGGCGCACGGAAGGACGACAAGAGCGCGGACACCCCGGACATGGCTGCCGAGCACGCCGATGCCTGACAATGAACCGCATGACACCCGCACGCCCCCTCCGCCTCGACGACGGCTCCCAGCTGGGACTTCGTGAGCGGAAGAAGATCAAGACCCGGACGGCGATCCGCGACGCGACGTACGCCCTGATCAAGGAGCAGGGCTACGACGCCACCACCGTCGAGCAGATCGCCGAGCGCGCCGAGGTGTCGCCGTCCACGGTCTTCCGCTACTTCCCGACCAAGGAGGACATCGTGCTCACGGACGAGTACGACCCGATCCTCCTCAAGGAACTGAGCGAGCGTCCGGCGGACGAGCCGTGGCCGGACTCGCTGCGGCACGTGATGAAGAAGGCCATCGTCTTCGGGCTCGAACAGGAACCCGAGGTCACCCGGCTGCGCTCACAGCTGCTCGTCCAGGTCCCCGCGGTCCGGTCGCGGATGCGGGAGCACATCGCGGTCACCAGCCGCATGCTCGCCGAGGGCGTCGCCCGGCGCACCGGCTGGGACAAGGACAGCCTGGAGGTCCGCGTCCACACGATGTCCCTCATCAGCGGCCTCGCGGAGATCTCCGAGTACTGGGCCGAGAACGACTTCCAGGACGACCTCGCCGACCTCGTCGACCGCACGATGGACGTCCTGGCACACGGCCTCCCCGTCCGGAAATCCTGAGGCCACGGGCCGCCCGCGTGACATCCTGACCGGGTGAACGGACCGGAGATCCACGTCGAATTCGCCCCCAGTCTGGCCCTGTTCGTCCCGCACGAACGCCGCCGGGGCGCCACCGCGCTCACCACCGACGGCGTCTCGACCCTCGGCCATGTCGTCGAGTCCCTCGGCGTCCCGCTGACCGAGGTCGGCACGCTCGTCGTGGACGGCCGCGAGGTCCCGAGGTCGTACGTCCCCGCCGCCGGCGACTCCGTGTCCGTACGGGACGTCGACCGCCCCCAGCGGGTGCCCGGCGCTCCCCTGCGCTTCCTCCTCGACGTCCACCTCGGCACCCTCGCCCGCCGGCTGCGGCTGCTCGGCGTGGACACCGCGTACGAGTCGACGGACCTCGGGGACCCGGCCCTCGCCGCGCTCTCCGCCGCCGAGCGGCGGGTCATGCTCAGCCGCGACCGCGGCCTGCTGCGCCGCCGCGAACTGTGGTCAGGGGCCTACGTCTACAGCACCCGCCCCGAGGACCAACTCCGGGACATCCTCGATCGGTTCAGGCCCGAGCTGAAGCCCTGGACGCGCTGCACCGCCTGCAACGGACTGCTCCGCCAGGCCACCAAGGAGGAGGTCGCCGACCAGCTGGCGGGCGGCACACACCGGTCGTACGACGTGTTCGCGCAGTGCACGGACTGCGGGCGCGCGTACTGGAAGGGCGCGCACCACGAACAGCTGGAAGCCATCGTGGAGCGCGCCCTGGCGGAGTTCGCCGGTTAACCCTTCCTCAAGTCCGCCTTTCCGCAGGCGATTCCGTCCCCGTTGCGGTCCAGCCGCAGCGGGTCGTCCTTGCCGTTGACCTTCAGGCGGCCGTAGTCGTTCTTCTTCAGCCAGTCGCAGCGGGCCTTGGTGGTGGCCTTCACGGTCGGCGGGAAGTCGGTCGGCACGCAGACGTTGATCGAGCCGTAGTGCCGGTCGCAGCCGGAGACCGTGGGGCTGACCTGCTGCGAGGTCCGCTTCTTGCCGGGCTTGGTCACCTTGCCGGAGAGGTCGTCGGCGAAGTCGTGGACGTGCGCCGAGGGGGCTTCTCCGGAGGTCGCGTTCAGGGCCGAAGGCCCTTGCAGATGAACCCACTTGGCGACCGACGGCACCCCGTTGGCATCGACCGCGAAGAGCATGTACCAGCCGGGCGGGGCCAGGTTGGGGTTGCTCGTCACGTTCAGGTCGACGTTGTTGCCGTCCACCGACAGCGGCAGGTCCACGAACCGCTGGTTCGGGTCCGAGGAGTGCGTGACCGCGGCCGGACGGATCAACTCGGCCTTGGCGATGGGCCGGTCGACGGTGATCCGCTGGGTGTCGCCGTAGGTCCACTCGGTGTCGATGACCGAGGTGATCGACGGACGCGTGCCCTTGAAGAGATAGGGCGGGGTGTAGATCGACACGTTGTGGTTCCAGGTGCCGTTGCCCGGGTTGTCACCGGTGGTCATCACCCGGCCGTCGGGCAGCAGGAACGCCGAGGAGTGGTAGCCGCGGGCCTGGGGGTCGGCGGCCACCGGGTCGAAGGTGCCGGTCTCCGGGTCGTAGAGCGAGGACTCGAAGACCGGATCGGCCCGGTTGTGCAGCGCGCCGCCCGTCTCCAGCACCTTGCCGTCCGGCAGCAGTACGGCGGAGACGTACATCTTGCCCTGGTTGCCGGTCTGGGGGACCTTGCCGTTGCCGAGGTCGACCGTGCCCTGCGGGATCGGCGGACCGGCGACATACGACGGATTGGCCTGCTTGAGGTCGATGACGTCGGTGAGCCGGTTGCCGTCCGGGTTGGAGTCGATGTTGCCGCCGCCGAGGGTGAGGACCCTCTGGTCCTGCGCCGGCGGCAGCAGCACGCTCGCGGACTGGTCGCGCTCGTCCTTGTTCTGCAGGCCCGGCACCTGGGTGACGGTGTTGGCGTTGTAGTCGTAGATCGCGGAGCCGGTGCCCGGGATGTTGTTGCCGAAGACATGGCTGCCCGAGTAGAAGAGCCGCCCGTCCTGCATCAGGATCATCGACGGGTACAGACCCCAGTACGACCAGGTCTGGTTGACCTTCCAGAGCTCCAGCCACTTCTTCTCGGCGTCCGACCACAGCTCGGCGGTCACCGAACCGGTGGAGTCCTCGCGCAGCCCGCCGAACGAGATGACGTCACCGTTGCCGAGGATCGTCGCCGACGGATACCAGTGGCCGTCGTTCATGTCGTTGGTCTTGCTGTAGGTCTCGGTGACCGGGTCGAAGATGTACGAGTCCTTGTACCCCTCGTAGCCGTGCCCGCCGGGGACCGGGTACGCCTTGTTCCCGCTCATCACCAGCACGCGCCCGTCCTGGAGCTGGACGTGCCCGGCGCAGAACATGTCCTTCGGGGTGGGGACGATCTTGTAGGTGCCGGTGGCCGGGTTGTAGACGGCCGAGGTGAAGGTGCCCGCGTTGAACTGCTCCTCGCTGTTGCCGGAGCCCGCGATCAGCAGCACCTTGCCGTTGTTGAGGACGACGGAGTGCATGGAGCGGACCGGGTTCTGCGTGGGCAGCACGTCCCAGCGGCCGTTGGCGCACTGATCGGGCGTGCCGGTGCACTGCGCGGGCGGGAGCGGGTCGGCGACCTGTTCCATCGTGTAGTCGTCGGTGGTCGCGGAGCCGGTGCCGTACACGGAGACGCCCCAGGAGATCCGGTCGGTGCCGGTGGGCACTTCCGGGGTGCGGACCGTGGCCTCGGTCCAACCGCCCGCCATCGGCAGTGTCTTGAGGTCGGTCCAGTACTGCCAGCCCGCCGTCGTGTCGTGCCGGAAGACCGTGATGGAGGTGTCCGGGGTGGTCGACTTGTACCAGAGCCCCAGGTCGTACTGCTTGCCCACGGTGACGTTCGGCGCGCACGTCGCGGACTCGGTGATCAGCGCCTTGCGGTCGCCGTCGACCCGGCGGGTCAGCTCGACCTTCATGGCCTTGGAGCCGGAGTGGGCGTCCGAGGTGTGGGTGAACGTGAAGTCGTTGTCGCCCCAGCCGGACTTCTCCCAGCAGTACGGCATGCCGTCGGTGCCGGCGGTCTCGAAGCCCGGGTTCTTGATGAGGTTGGCGGCGGAGGCGGACTGGGGCGTGGAGAGGAGCAGCCCCGCGGTGAGGGCGCCCACCCCCAGCAAGGCGGTTCTTCTACGGTGTCGGCTCACACGGCTCTCCTTGCTGTACGACTTGCTGCACGACGTGCTGTACGGCTTGCGGTACGCCCCCTGCGGGGCAGATAGACCAGCGCCTCGGTCCCTACGAAGCGCAGGACGAACGTCGTCACCAGCGCGAGCGCGGTGGCGGACAGCACACCCATCCCGAACCGGTGCACGAACAGCGCGATCAGCGGGATCCGCAGCACCAGATCCGCGTTGGCGAGCAGCGCGAACCGTCCTGCGCGGTCCCACCAGCGCCGGTGGAAACGGCGGTCGCGGAACAGCAGATGCTCGATGAGCAGGAAGTTCCAGGCGACACCGAGCTGGTTGGCGAGGATCTCGGCCGGTACGTAGTGCATGCCGAGGAGGGTCAGGACGTACAGACCGAGCAGGTTGGGCACGAAGCCGGTCGCGCCGATCAGCCCGAAGCCGACCATGCGCGCGACCGGCGAGGCCGTGCGCAGACCCACCAGGTGGCGCAGGAAGCGGAAGCCCTCCTGGGCGCTGGACTTGGACTCGCCCGCGAACCGGTCCTGGAAGACGAAGGGCACCTCGGTGACCGCACGGGGGCGGCTGCGGACGGCGAGTTCGAGGAGGATCTTGTAGCCGAGGGGCTTGAGGGCGTCGGCCGTGATGTCGCTGCGCCGGATCGCGAAGAAGCCGCTCATCGGGTCGCTGATGCCGTGCAGCCGGCGCGGGAACAGGGACTTCGTCAGCCAGGTCGCCCCACGGGACACTGCCACCCGGTAACTCCCGGCGAGCCCGGCCCGGCTGCCGCCCTTGATGTACCGGGAGGCGACCACGAGCCCGGCGTTCGCCCGCTCCCCCGTCGCCACCAACTCCGGCACCAGGGACGGTGGATGCTGGCAGTCGCCGTCCATGACGACGATCCAGTCGGACGTCGCCGCCTTCATCCCCTCCACGACCGCCCCGCCGAGCCCGCCGACCGGCTCCTCCCGGTGCAGCACGGTCACCGGGAACGGGCAGTCCTTCGCGGCCTCCTGGATGACCTCGGGGGTGTCGTCGGTGGAGTCGTCGACGAAGACGACCTCACAGGGCAGCCGCGTCGGCACCGACTCGGTGATCTGGCGCAGCAGTTGGCGGATGTTCGCGGACTCGTTGAACGTCGGGACGACGATGGTGACCGCGCCCGGCTCGGGGATCTCGGTCGGCCGTACGTCCGGGACGGGAGCGGTGTACTCGTGGGTCATCGGGCGCCTCCGGAGGCCGTTTCGATCTGCCGGATCTCGATCCGGTCCGCGCCGGTGCCGAAGACGGCGACCGGTGTCGAGTGCTGGATGGCCGCCTTCACGTTCGGCAGATCGGCCGCGTCGCGCCGTACGGTCGGGGAGGCCACGACATAGTCGAGGTCCTTCCAGCCGCGAGGCATCGTCTTGGTCACCGCCGGGTCGAGATCGGCCTTGTAGAACCAGATGACGCCGAGCCCGGGCCGGTACCCGGCGTGCACCAGGTCCAGCCACAGCGCGTCGTCCACGAGTACCCGTGTCCGCCCCGGGTCCTCCACCTCGGTCGCCAGCCACTTGGAGGCCGCCTGGTAAGGCGCGTTGGCGTCGGCGGTCACGGCGGTGCGGTCACCGTCGTACCAGCGCGGTACGACATAGGCGCCCGCGGAGATCGCGAGGACGGCGGCGAGGGCGTACCGGCCGCCCTGGTGCAGCCGGCGGCTCTTGTGCAGGACGGCGTGGGCGACGGAGGCGGTGCCTCCGGCGAGGACCAGCGCCAGGAAGGGCAGTGCCTGGATGACGTACATCGCGGGCAGATAGCCGTTGGGGCGCAGGGCGAGCGCGGCGAGGATCGCGACCGTCAGGGCCGGTCCGGCCAGCGCGCGGGCGGTGACCGACCAGCGCCAGGTGGCGAGCAGGAGCAGCGCGCCGAAGAGTCCGCCGAGGGGCAGGACACGGTCGTAGTAGAGCCAGGACTGCAGGACGCCGTACGAGCCCGATCCCTGGTCGAGGATGAAGCCCGAACCGGGCCTGGTCATCTGGTACTTGACGCCGTCCCAGAGCGAGACATGGCCGCCGCCCGGCAGCAACTCGCCCTTGAGCAGGGCGAACAGGGGGTAGGCGAAGCCGATCAGGGTGCATGCCGTGATCGCGCCGGTGAGGGCGAACTTGCGGGTGTCCTTGTGGCTGTGGCGCCACATGGTGAGCAGGAGTGCTGGCAGGACGACGAGCATCGTCTCCTTGGTGAGCACCGCCGTCGCGGCCGCGATGCCCGCCCCGAAGTGGTGCCAGAGATGACGGCTCGGGGAGGCGGCGAGGGTGAACGCCAGGAGCGTCCACATCACCGCGAGGTTGTCGAGGAAGATCTCCCGCTGCAGGACGACGGAGAGCGGGGAGAGGCCGAACAGGGCCATGCCGAGCCCGGCCGCCCAGCGCGGCAGGGAGAGACGGCGGCCGAGCACGTATACGAGGACCGCGCTGATCCCGCTGATCAGCAGCATGACGGCGCGCATCGAGCCGACGGTCATCGACTCGGGGCTCAGCAGCTTCGGTATCCAGGTCAGGACGGCTATCTGGATCCAGCCGAGCGGCGGGTGGTCGTACCAGTAGGTGTAGTGGGCGAGG
This sequence comes from Streptomyces sp. S.PB5, assembly GCF_030403745.1. Lineage (GTDB taxonomy): Bacteria > Actinomycetota > Actinomycetes > Streptomycetales > Streptomycetaceae > Streptomyces. The sequence goes on along the minus strand of NZ_JAQMWP010000022.1, from coordinate 27,391 downwards.
CCCCTGCCCTCCTGGACGGCCCAGGCCTGGGCGAGGTAGGTGCCCTCGTCGTCGCTGAGGGTCGGGTAGTCGGCGATGTTCCAGCCCTGGACGGTGAGGATCGCGATGAGAAGCGCGCCGCACAGGAGGAGGTCGGGCCGTCTCGACGGGCGTGTTCGGTCGGTCGAACCGGTTTCAGACACAGGCTGCCGCTGCGCGGGGACCTTGGCAGTGGTCACCGCGGGGAGGGTGGAGGTCACGCAGGGACGTCCTCTCGGATCGCCGGGGTCTTGTTCAGATGCGCACCGACATGAGTGGTCAACTCCCAGTCGTTCCGGCCGCGTTGTTCGCGCCATACGGCGCGGACGGCGGCCCCGGCGAGGAGCACCTGGTAGAAGGGGCCGCCCACGATGAGCTTGAGGTAGTGGACGAAGCGGACGCGAAGGCCGTACTGCTTGCCGAAGTCGTGCAGTCCGACGATCTCGAAGACGAACGTGACGAGCGCGGTGACGGCCGGCAGGAAGGTGATGAAGGCGATGCCGACAGGCACGTCGAGGAAGAGCGCGACCGCCGCGTTGAGCGGGATGATGACGCCGGTGAAGGCCTGCATGAACGGCGTCATGAGGGTGTACCGGGCGAGCAACCGCTGGCTGAATCCGGGGAGTTGCTTCCAGTCCTTCTTCCGGTAGACCTGCAGGAACCCCTGGTTCCAGCGGGTCCGCTGCTTGAGCAGGGACATCAGCGAGCCCGGGGTCTCCTCGCGGGTCACCATGTCGGAGTCGTAGGCGACGACGACCTTCTTCCCGACGGACGACAGCCGGACGCCCAGGTCGCAGTCCTCGGCGAGGCAGTCGGGATCCCAGCCGTCGGCTTCCCTGAGGGTGTCCGTCCGTACGAAGACGGTGTTGCCGCCGAGCGGGATGAACCCCTTCTGCGCGTGCAGATGGAGCCGCGACCGGAACCAGAAGAAGTACTCCAGGCAGTTGCGCAGGCTGTACCAGCTGGAGTGGAAGTTGATGAGCTGCACCCCGCCCTGGACGACATCGGCGCCGGTGGTCCGGAACGCGTGGTCGACATGCGCGAGCAGCTCGGGGTGCACCTGGTCCTCGGCGTCGAAGACCCCGACGACATCGCCGCGGCAGTGCGGCAGCGCCGTGTTCATGGCCTTCGGCTTGTTCTTCTTCTCGTGGGTGTCGACGACGACCCGGACGCGCGAGTCGCGAGCGGCGGCCCGCTCGGCGACCTCGGCGGTCTCCGGGTCGTCGTGCCCGACGATCACGATGATCTCGAAGTCGGTGTGGCTGGACTCCAGCAGCCGCTGGATGGTGTGGTCCAGCACGGCCTGTTCGTGCCGCGCGGGCAGCAGGAGCGAGAACGACACGTGCTCGCCCCCGTCCGGCCTGCTGAACCGGGTGGACGCGAGCACTTCGGGCGTACGCCACGCGTGCATCTGCCACCACAAGGTGAACGCCGCCATCCAGAACAAGGCCAGCGAGACAGCAGCAATAAGGACAGACGTCAACAAGAAAGATCCCCCCAGATCCCAAAGCCCCCTGTCGTGACAGCCGGGTCGCCGCTGTCACGTCACTGTGGAGAGGTTAGGGAAGATCTGTGAAGTGCGAGAGGTCTTCCGATAAATAGTATGTTTCGCGGGAGTGTGGTGACTTCTGGCGTTAACTTCGAGTTCAGCTGCTCAGCACCGTACTCAACCGATCAAGGTCGGTTGTCGGGGCGTCACACGTGAAGTTACGACAGACATACGCGGCCGGTTCACCACCGACGAGGGGCCGGTCGGCGAGCAGCGGCAGTTCATCGCTCCCCGGTGTACCGACCGCGACGACGGCACCAGGGGCGGTACCGAGAAGTGCCGTACGGTGCAGGGCCCTCGTCCCCGGGTCGTCGAGCGAGGGCCCGACGACCGCGACCTCCCGCGGCCCGTCGAGCAGCGCCTCCGCCACGGCGAGCCCCCACCCGATGAACCGCGGCACCCGCGGCCCGAGCGCCTTGACGACCCCCAACGCCCGTTCGGCGGCGGCACGATGAGGTTCGGCACCGGTCTGAGCGGCGTAGGAGAGCAGCGCCCCGGCGGCCGCGGTCCACCCCGAGGGGACGGCGTTGTCGGTGGGATCCTGGGGCCGGCGGATCAACTGCTCGGCGTCGGAGGCGGTGTCGAACAGCGCACCGGACTCCTCGTCCACGAACCGGGCGAGCACATGGTCGAGCAGGAACCCGGCGAACTCCAGCCAGACCCCCTCCCCGGTGACGGAGGCCAGCGCGAGGAACCCCTCCGCCACATCCGCGTAGTCCTCCAACACCCCCGCGTTGGCCCCGACATGACCGTCCTTGCTGGTACGCGAGAGCCGCGCCTGCTCATCCATGTGCAGCCGTACGAGGAGGTCGGCGGCCCCGACCGCGGCCTCGACGAGGTCGGGCCGGTCGAAGTAGGCCCCGGTCTCGGCGAGCGCGGCGATCGCGAGCCCGTTCCAGGCGGCGACCACCTTGTCGTCCCGGCCGGGGGCGGGGCGCCGACCACGGGCGTCGAGGAGCCGGGATCGTACGGACTCGATCTTCGCGGCGTCGAACACGCCCTCGTGCTGCGGAAGTTGGAGAACCGAGGCTCCTTCCTCGAAGGTCCCCTCCTCGGTGACACCGAAGTGGTGAGCGGCGAGCTCGGCGTCCTCGGCTCCGAGAACCTCGGTCAACTGCGCGGGCGTCCAGGCGTAGTAGGCCCCTTCGACATGCTTGCCGGTCCCGTCGTCGCTGTCGGCGTCGAGCGCGGAGGCGAAACCGCCCTCGTTGGTACGGAGTTCGCGGACCATGAAGTCGGCGGTCTCCAGGGCTACGCGGCGGGCCAGCTCGGAGCCGGTTGAGCGCCAGAGGTGGGCGTAGACGCGGCAGAGAAGGGCGTTGTCGTAGAGCATCTTCTCGAAATGCGGGACCACCCACTCCCGGTCGACGGAGTACCGCGCGAACCCGCCCCCGAGCTGGTCGTAGATCCCACCGCGAGCCATCCGCTCACAGGTGTCCTGCGCCATCTGCAGCGCGCCCTCGGAGCCGGTCCGCGCATGGTGGCGCAGCAGGAACTCGACGACCATGGACGGCGGGAACTTCGGCGCCCCGCCGAACCCGCCGCGCTGCGGGTCGTACTCCCGGGTGAGCCCGAGCAGTGCCGCCCCGAGCTCCTCCTGCCCCGGAGCCTGCGTGTCGCCGTAACCGATCTCCCGTCCCGCGAGATCCCGCACGATCTTCCCGGCGACCTCGGCGACCTCGTCGCGGCGGTCGGCCCAGGCGGTGCTCACGCCTTCCAGTACCTGCCGGAAGGAGGGCATGCCGTGCCGGGGCTCGGGCGGGAAGTACGTCCCGAAGTAGAAGGGCTCGGCGTCCGGGGTGAGGAACACCGTCATGGGCCAGCCGCCCTGCCCGGTGGCGGCCTGGACGGCCTCCATGTAGACGGCGTCGACGTCGGGGCGCTCCTCGCGGTCGACCTTGATGTTGACGAAGTGGGCGTTCATGTAGGTGGCGACTGCTTCGTCTTCGAAACTTTCCCGAGCTAGCACATGGCACCAATGGCAGCTGGAATACCCGACGCTCAGGTGCACCGGAACGTCTCGACGTCGTGCCTCAGCAAAGGCCGCTTCCGACCAGGGCCACCAGTCGACGGGGTTGTCGGCGTGCTGGAGGAGGTACGGGGACGTCTCATGCGCCAGTCGGTTCGGCATGCACCCCATCCTTGCGCACGTCGCAACGCACACGCACCCACGCCACCAGCATGCGTCACAGCCGGTGGAAGTACCGCTCGGCGACGGCATGACGAAACCCCCGGCGCCGAAAGGCGCCGGGGGTCCGCCGAAGAGAAGGAATCAGGCGCTGTAGGGCTCAGCCTTGAGGATCTTCACGGAAGCCTTCCTGCCGTTCGGCAGCTCGTACTCCGCGTCCTCGCCGACCTTGTGACCGATCACCCCGGAGCCCAGCGGGGACTGCGGCGAGTAGGTCTCGATCTCGGAGCTGGCGTACTCGCGAGAGGCCAGCAGGAAGGTCATCGTGTCGTCCTCGTCGCCGTCGAAGGCGATCGTCACGACCATGCCGGGCGCCACCGCACCATCGGCGGACGCCGGGGCCTCGCCGACCTTGGCCTTCTCCAGGAGCTGGGTCAGCTGGCGGATACGGAGCTCCTGCTTGCCCTGCTCCTCCTTGGCCGCGTGGTAACCGCCGTTCTCGCGCAGGTCGCCCTCCTCGCGCGCGGCCGCGATCTTCGCGGTGACTTCCTCGCGCGCGGGACCAGACAGGTACGCCAGCTCTTCCTTGAGCTTGGTGTACGCCTCCTGCGTAAGCCAGGTGACGTCTTCGCTGGTCTGGGTCACAGGTGCTCCTCGTAGGTACTGGGAATACAAAGCATCGCCCTACCCAGAAGAATGTTCCTTCACGGATGGGCGAAACCACGAGCCTAACAATTCAGCGGCCGTAGGGGGAGGACATAAGCCATCAGAATTACGTCAATGCAGGTCAGCGCCTACGTAATGAGGATGACGTCAGTCGGCGTGACAGCCCAGGAGCTCGGCCGTGGTGCCCGGTGACGTCGTGCGCAGGGTGACGACCTTGTCGATGCGGGTGGCGTCCCCGTCGAAGCGGAAGTCGGCCCGGCCGACCTCGGCGCCGTTCTCCGCCTGGGAGCGGATCGTGCAGTAGCCGGAGGCGCCGGCGTCCTTGCGGACCTCCAGATGCACCTTCACCGAGTCCTGGCCCTGCTCGAAGGTGATGACCTCGGCGCTGATCTTGTTCTGGCCGACGTAGTGCCAGGCGAAATAACCCAGCAAGGCCAGGAACAGGGCCCCGAGCACGGCACCGGCGATCTTGAGCTTGTGGTCGGCGCGCTCGTCCGAGGAACGGCCGTATCGACCCTCGGGCAGCCTCGTGCTCGCCGTACTCATGATCGTCCTCCGGACCCCGGAATTATTCGCCCCCCGATTCGGTCACTATAGAAGCCGCCGATCGCCTCAGAAGACACCGGGGCGCCGACTTAACAAGGATTGAGTCTTGACTGACCAGCTGCGACTGATGGCCGTTCACGCCCACCCCGACGACGAGTCGAGCAAGGGCGCGGCCACCATGGCGAAGTACGTGTCCGAGGGGGTGGACGTGCTGGTCGTGACCTGCACGGGCGGGGAGCGCGGCTCCATCCTCAATCCGAAGCTGCAGGGCGACAAGTACATCGAGGAGCACATCCACGAGGTACGCAAGAAGGAGATGGACGAGGCCCGCGAGATCCTCGGCATCAAGCAGGAGTGGCTCGGCTTCGTCGACTCCGGCCTGCCCGAGGGCGACCCGCTGCCCCCGCTCCCCGAGGGCTGCTTCGCCCTGGAGGACGTCGACAAGGCCTCCGGTGAGCTCGTCCGGAAGATCCGCTCGTTCCGTCCCCAGGTCATCACGACGTACGACGAGAACGGCGGCTACCCGCACCCCGACCACATCATGACCCACAAGATCTCGATGGTGGCGTTCGAGGGCGCGGCGGACACCGAGAAGTACCCGGAGGCGGAGTTCGGCCCGGCGTACCAGCCGCAGAAGCTCTACTACAACCAGGGCTTCAACCGGCAGCGCACCGAGGCGCTGCACAACGCGATGCTGGAGCGGGGCCTGGAGTCGCCGTACGGGGAGTGGCTCAAGCGCTGGAACGAGATCGAGCGCACCGAGCGGACGCTGACCACGCACATCCCGTGCGCCGACTTCTACGAGATCCGCGACAAGGCGCTGATCGCGCACGCCACTCAGATCGACCCCGACGGCGGCTGGTTCAAGGTCCCGCTGGAGATCCAGAAGGAGGTCTGGCCGACGGAGGAGTACGAGCTCGCGAAGTCCCTCGTCGATACCTCCCTCCCCGAGGACGACCTCTTCGCGGGCATCCGGGACAATGCCTGACATGAGCGCAAGCGTGAGCCTGGCAATGACGCACTTCGCGACCCTCGCCAAGGAGGTGGACGAGGACAAGGTCACCCCCGGTGTCCTCGGTTTCATCGTCTTCGCGGTGATGGCGCTGGCGGTGTGGGGCCTGATGAAGTCCCTGAACCGGCAACTGGGCAGGGTCGACTTCAAGGAGTCCTCGGCCCCGGAGTCCGGGGCCGAGGAGTCCGCCGCCGACACCAAGGCCGCCGGATCCAAGGCCGCCCAGAGCTGACGCCCCGGGGTACGGCGGGGGTGGCCGGCGGTCAGCCCTTGGCCGGTACCGCCACCCCCATCACCTCCCGGGCATGCCGGTTCGGCACCATGCCGAGCCGCCAGGCCTGCCAGCCCGCCTCCAGGTTCACCCCGCGCTCCAGCAGAAGCTGGTACGCCTCGACGTAGTCGTCCAGCTTCTCGTCCCGCAGGGCATGGCCCGCGCGGGACAGCCGCGACAGTTCCTCCTGCGCCACGGCCGTACCGACCTCGACACCGCCCGGAGCCGCGTACGGCAGGAGGGTGCAGCGCAGGAAGCGGGCCCAGTCCTCGCCGCGGCGGTCGGCGTACGAGGTGAACAGGTCGAGCGCCTCGTCGCACAGGGTCAGCGCCTGCTGGGTGCGGGCGTTGCCGGCGTCCACGACCGCCAGTTCCAGGCAGGTCCACGCCTCGCCGTGGCCCACGCCGATGCGCTGGAAGTCCGCCCGGGCATCCACCAGGAGCTGGCGGGCGAAGCCCGAGTTGCGCAGCGAGCCCGTCTGGGCCGCCCGCTGGTCGCGGGTCACCCGGGCCGAGTGGTGCCGGGCGCAGGCCAGGCCGTAGACGTCGCGCATACGGGAGAACATCGTGCGCGAGCGCTCCAGTTCGCGGACCGCCAGATCCAGGTTGCCCGTCTCCTCCAGGGCCTGGCCCAGGTAGTACACCGTCCATGCCTCGCCGCGCGCGTCCTCGTTGTCGCGGTGCCGTGAGGCCGCCTGGCGCAGACCGTCCACCGCCGGAGAGGGGTCACCGGCGACCAGCCGGGCGCGGGCCAGCTGGGTCAGGGCCCAGGCCTCGCCGCGGGCGTCGCGGGTACGGCCGTACAGATCCAGGGCGGTGCGCAGCTCGGCCTCCGCGCGCGGGACGTCGCCCATGCGCAGACCCAGCTGGCCGAGCTGGAAGTGGGCCCAGGCCTCGCCGTGCACTGACTCGCCGGCGCGGTGCAGGACCAGGGACTGGGTGAGCAGCTCCAGGGCCTTCGCCACCCGCGCCCGGTCACGTTCCACCGCCGCCAGCGCGTGCATCGTCCAGGCGCGGTCCGTCGCCAGCTCGGGGACCGACTGCAGCTCCAGGGCCTCGTGGAGCTTCGTCGCGGCCTCCGTCAGATTGCCCTGGTGGTGCAGGGTGATGCCGAGCGAGCAGAGCGCGCGGGCCGTGCCCGCGTCGTGATGGGCCTCCATGTACAGCTCGACGACGGAGGTCAGGGTCGTACGGGCCTTGTCCAGCTCGCCCAGCTGACGGGCCGCGATGCCCGTGCGCCACTGCACCGAGCGGACCAGCAGACCCTGGTCCACGGCCTGCGCCAGCTCGCTGATCTCGCCCAGCCGGTAGAGGTCGCCACGCAGGAGGCAGTAGTCGCACAGGGCGCCCAGCAGATTCAGCACCGCACCCTGGTTGACGCCCTCCGCGTGCCGCAGGGTCGAGGTGATGAAGCTCGACTCGTCGTCGAGCCAGCGCAGCGCCTCGTCCAGGGAGGTGAAGCCGTGCGGGCTGAAGCGGTCCGAGCGGGTCGACATGTTCCCGTCGACCAGGCGCAGCACCGAGTCCGCGAGCTCGGCGTAGTTCACGATGAGACGTTCCTGCGCCGCCGTGCGCTCCGCCGGTTCCTCCTCGTCCAGGAGACGGGCCTGGGCGAAGGCGCGCACCAGGTCGTGCAGCCGGTACCGGTCGCCGCGGACCTGGTCGATCAGGCCCGCCCGGGCCAGCGCGACCAACTGCCGCCGCGCCTCCGCCTGATCGGTGGCGAGCAGGGCCGCGGCCGCCGCGGCACCCAGGGACGCCCGGCCCGCGAGCGCGAGGCGCCGCAGCAGCCGGCGGGCCGGGTCCGACTGGTCGGTGTAGCGCAGCCACAGCACCCGCTCGATCGGCTCGACCGGACCGTACGCACCCAGGTCCGAGGCCAGTGCGCGCGGTGAGCGGGGCCCGAGGGACGAGCCCGCGATCCGCAGCGCCAGCGGCAGCCCGCCGCACAACTCCCTGATCCGGTCCGTGGATTCGGCGTCGTACGGACCCGTCGCGTCCTGCGCGGCCGCGCCCAGCAGCTCCTCCGCGCCCGCCGCGTCCAGCGACTCGACCGGCAGCTGGTGCACCCACGCCGGCAGATCGGCGGGCAGGTCCAGAGCGGTGCGGGCGGTGACCAGGACCAGGCTGTCCGAGCGCTCCGGGACGAGCGTGCGAACCTGCTCGGGGTCGGAGGCGTCGTCGAGGACGATCGTCACCGGCAGCCCCGTCAGATGCTGGTGGTAGAGCTCGCCGAGCCGCTTGACCTGCTGGTCCGGCGAGGACCGCTCACGGAACAGCAGCTGCTCACGGGGCGCCCCCAGCCGGTTCAGCAGGTGCAGCAGCGCGTCCCGCGTCGACAGCGGCGAATCCTCCGGACTGTCGCCGCGCAGATCCACCACACACGCGCCACGGAAGTAGTCCTTCAGATCATGGGCCGCGTGCAGCGCGAGCGCCGAACGCCCGCTGCCGGACGGGCCGTGCAGTACGACGACGGTGGGCCGGGTCTCCGTACTGGCCCTGGCCGCCTGCACCCACTGCCGGATCCGCCCCAGCTCCTGCCGGCGCCCCGCGAACGCGGCCACCGGGTCGGGGAGTTGACCGAACGACTGCTGCAGCACACTCCGCCCGCGCGCCGCCGCGCTCTTGTCGGCCCCCTTCAGCCGCGGCCCCGTCTTCTTCGGCCCCGTCGAGGCGCTCAGCACCCGCTGCTGATCGAGGAACGGCCGGATGCCGCGCACCTCCAGGGCCGCCAGCCACGCCAGCCGCAACTGCTCGGGGCCGCCCGGCTGGCCCACCGCGCCCGCCTGATGATGCGCCGCCGGCAGATGCGCACCGGCGACCTTCACCACCGTCGCCGCGGCACCCGCCACTCCGACGGCCGCGCCGGCACCCAGCGCCGTGCCCGTGCCGGTCCCGAGCACCAGGTCGGTCACGACGGCCGCGAGCGCGGCGACTCCCGCGACCATCAGCGGAGTCCCGCCGCCCTCCTTCGCATACCGCTGCCCGAACGTCAGCTGCCCGGCCGCTGCTTCGTCCAGAGCGCGCGTATAGGCCTCGTACTCCTCCGCGGCGCTCTGCGCCATGGCATCCAGCGCACCCCGCCCCCGCGCCATCAGCACCGGCCCGTCGGTACGCCCGCCGGAGCGCCGCACCTCCTCCTCCACGGCCCGGGCCAACAGCCGCTCGGCGTCCACCCGATGGCTGTCCCGCATGTCCCGTCCCCCTCCGGTGACAACTCCTTTGCTTATGAGTGTCCTTCGGGAGGGGCGTGAGCGCGAGAGGGCCGCGATCACGACCGGTCGGGCACACGTTAACCAGGGGTGACGTTATTCCCGGGACCTGTGAGCCTCCTGTGAATCTTGAACTTTCAGCCTTCCAACCGCGCTGGGCGCCCTGGGAAGTTGAGGCGTACGACTCGGCCGCTCCATCGCGGCCGTTGGACCTCTCCCCCATGAGGGCGCACCATGGCGAAAGCCTCCTTCGGGCGCAGAACGCGCGCGACCATATTCACCGCGACGGCCGGCCTTTCGCTGGCCGTCGCTTTGCTGCCCGGCGGCGCGAACGCGGCCCCGGGCGATCCGGCGGGCCGCCCCGCGGCCGACTCGGGCTCCCCGGCGGGCTCTCCGGCGGGCGACAGCACGCCACTCATACCCTCGCAGCAGTCGCTGGCACGGAGCGACGCCCGGCTGACGCAGGCCGAAAAGCGGCCCGGCGTACGGAAGTTGCGAGGGCAGCTCGGAGCGCAGGGCGTGCTCGAACTGGACCCGGCCACCGGGACCGCACGCCAGGTCGCCCGGCTCGACGGGTACCTGACGTCGGCCAGTGGAGCCGACCCGGAGGACATCGCCCGGCAGTATCTGCGGGCGCACCCCGATGTGTTCGGGCTCTCCGCGGACCAGGTTCGAGGACTCACCCTGCGCAAGCAGTACACCGACGTCGCCGGGATACGGCACCTGTCCTTCGTCCAGTCGGTCGACGGTGTCCCGGTGTTCGGCAACGGCGTCAAGGCGAACGTCGCCCGTGACGGACGGCTGATCAGTGTGCTGGGCTCCCCGGTGCGGGGGCTGCCGTCCGCGCTGGCTCCCGCGCGGATCACCGGAACTCAAGCCCGGCGCATCGCCGTTCGCGACATCGCGGGCGGCGCGGACGCCAGCGGCGGCGGCTCGGACAGCGCCAAGCAGGTCGTGTTCACGGCGCCGGGCGGCGCGGCCCGACGTGCGTGGCGGACGGTCACCTCACCGGACGGCCAGGGCATGTGGCTGCACGTCGTCGACGCGGCCACCCAACGGGTCCTCTACCGGCAGAACCTGTCCTCCGACCTGACAGCCGAGGGACCCGAAGGCGCCGAGGGCGCCGGCACGCGCGCGGAGCGGGCCGCCGGCCTGTCCTCCGTCACCGGCCCGCTCCGGCGTACCGGCAAGGTGCTGGTCTGGGACCAGTACCCGGGTGCCCGGTCCGGCGGCAAGCAGCGCACCCGGGATCTGACCGCCCCGGGCTGGCTCCCCAAGGACGCCCAGACCCTCAACGGGTCGGTGGCGCACGTCTTCAGCGACGTCAACGGCAACAACAAGGTGGACCCGGGCGAGGAGGTGACCCCGGCGGCCGACGGGTCGTTCTCCTTCCCGTTCAAGCCCTTCACCGGTGCCGGCTGCGGCACCCCGCTGCCCTGCTCGTGGGACCAGAAGACGCCGAACTCCTGGCAGACCAACCGCGAGCAGAACGCCGCGCAGGTCTACTACTTCCTCGGCACCTTCCACGACCACCTGGAAGCCGCTCCGATCGGCTTCACGCGGGCCGCCGGCAACTTCGACAGCCGGGACGGCGACGCCGTACAGGCGCAGACGGACGACGGCGCGGCCCTCAAGGACGGGCTGCCCGACGAACGCCACCTGAACAACGCCAACATGGCTACGCCGCCGGACGGCCAGGCGCCCACGATGCAGATGTACCTGACCGGTTCCATACCGGACCACAACGTGCTGCAGGGCAACTTCGGCGACGACGCCGCCACCGTCTACCACGAGTACACGCACGGTCTGTCCAACCGGCTCGTCACGGACGCCGACGGTGTTTCCACCCTCACCAGCGCGCAGTCGGGCGCCATGGGTGAGGCGTGGAGCGACTGGTACGCCCTCGACTTCCTCAACAACAAGGGCGTGTTGAAGGACGACCGTCGCGTCGACGGCGACGTGAGCCTCGACGCGCCGGGCTGGACCGACGACCTGCCGGCGCGCACCCAGTCGATGGACTGCCCGGTCGGCTCCACGTCGGCGGCCTGCCCCGGAACGACCAAGGCGGGCGCGGGCGGTTACACCTACGGCGACTTCGGGAAGATCTGGCCCACCGGTCCGCAGGTGCACTCCGACGGCGAGATCTGGGGCGAGACGCTCTGGGACCTGCGCTACGCCCTGGGCAGCAGGCTCACCGAGTCGCTCGTCACCCGGGCGATGGAGCTGTCGCCCGCGAACCCCAGCTTCCTCGACCAGCGCAACGCCATTCTGCAGGCCGACACCGTGGTCAACGGCGGCCGTGCCCACTCCCGGATCTGGAAGGTCTTCGCCCACCGGGGCATGGGCTGGTTCGCCGCCTCGTTCACGGGGGACGACGTACAGCCCGACGAGGACTTCTCCCTGCCGCCCGGCCCCGACACCCCGGTGGTCACGCTCACCGGCAAGGTGACCGACGACGCCACCGGCACGCCGGCCGGCGGGGTCACCGTCAGCATCAGCGGCCACTCCTCCGGCTTCCCCGGCGCGGACTTCTCCGCCGTGAGCGCGGCGGACGGCACGTACACGATCCGCAATGTGCCCGAGGGCACCTACCGGAAGGTGTACGCCGCCGGTGCCGGTTACGAGCCCCAGATCCGCACGGTCACCGTCTCCGCCGCTGCCGCCGACTGGGCGCTGCGCCGGAACTGGTCGGCCGCCCCCGGCGGCGCGGAGATCGCGGAGTTCACCGGCCCCGACTACAGCGACTGGGGTTGCGGACCCGCCGCTGTGATCGACATGACGGGCAGCGTCTGGGGTTCGGAAGGCAAGGGCGGCACCAACGGCACCGGGGTCGACCCGGTCCACACCACCGTGCGGCTGCCCCAGGGTGTGGACGTCAGCGAGGTGCGCGTCAATCCGACGTCGGGATGCACGGACGACCTGACGGCGTCCCTCGGGGACTACCGCGTCGAGACGTCCACCGACGGCACCACCTGGGCGACCGCCGCCACGGGCCACTTCACTCCCGCCGACAACGGCCGGGAGAACACCGTGGCCCTCGACGCGGGCACCACGCAGAACGTCCGGTACGTCCGTATGACGATGCTGGGCAACCAGGCAGTCGACAACGGCGTGGACTGCGCGAAGGACTCCAGTCCCTCGGGCTGCCGGTTCATGGACATGACCGAGCTCGTCGTCCACGGCACACCGCACCAGGGCTGACCGACCCGGCAACAGCAGGCCGGAGGGCGGTGTTCCGATTGCGGGACGCCGCCCTTCTGGCCGGGACAGTCGGACCTGTCCGGACATCTGTCAACCGTCCGCCCGGCGGTACTTCCGGACCGCGAGCGTGCGGAAGACGAGGATGATCGCGACCGACCAGATCAGTGACGCCCACACCGGGTGCTGCATGGGCCAGGCGTCGGAGGGCGAGACTCCCGGGTTGCCGAAGAGCTCGCGGCAGGCCTGGACGGTGGCGCTGAACGGGTTCCAGTCGGCGACATGGCGCAGCCAGGGGGTCATGTGGCTGGTGTCCACGAACGCGTTCGAGATGAACGTGACCGGGAACAGCCAGATCAGCCCGCTGGAGGTGGCCGCTTCGGGGGTGCTGACGGACATCCCGATCAGGGCGCCGATCCAGGTGAAGGCGTAGCCGAGCAGAAGCAGCAGGGCGAAGGCGCCGACGACCTTTCCGGCATTGGTGTCGCCGTTGGACCCGACACGCCAGCCGACCAGCACCGCGACCACGGCGAGGACGATCAGGGTCAGCGCGGTCTGCACGGAGTCCGCCAGGGTGCGTCCGGTGAGCACCGCGCCGCGCGCCATGGGCAGCGACCGGAACCGGTCGATGAGTCCCTTGTGCATGTCGTCGGCGATGCCCGCACCGGAGCTGGCGGTGGCGAAGGTGACGGTCTGCGCGAAGATGCCGGCCATCAGGAAGTTCTTGTAGTCGGTGGCGCTGGTGCTGCCGCCGATCTGCATGGATCCGCCGAAGACGTAGGTGAAGAGCACCACGAACATGATGGGCTGGATGAGCCCGTAGATGATCATCTCGGGAATCCGGCTCATGCGGATCAGGTTGCGCTTCGCGACGACCATGGAGTCCCGGAAGGACTGACCGACCGGGTTCGCGGACGGGGCGACGCGTACGGCGTCGGTGACGGCGCTCACTTGGCTGCCTCCTTCTTGGGGCCTCGTCCCCTGGGTTCGGCCGCCTCGCCGTTCTCCGTCTCCTTGGCCTCCGCCACATGTCCGGTCAGGGACAGGAAGACGTCGTCGAGGGTGGGGCGGCGCAGGCCGATGTCGTCTATCTCGGTGCCGCGGACGTCGAGCTCACGGATGACCTCGGCCAGCAGCTTCGCGCCGCCGCTGACGGGGACGGTGAGCCGGCGGGTGTGCTCCTCGACGGTGACGTCACCCTTGCCGAGGCCGCGCAGTACCTCGACCGCGGTCGTGATGTCCTCGCGCTCGTGCACCACGACCTCGACGCGCTCGCCGCCGGTGCGGGCCTTGAGCTGGTCGGAGGTGCCCTGGGCGATGAGCCGTCCGTGGTCGACCACGGCGATGTCATGGGCGAGGTGGTCGGCCTCTTCCAGGTACTGGGTGGTCAGCAGCAGGGTCGTGCCGCCGGAGACGAGCCGTTTGATGACCTCCCAGAGCAGTTGGCGGTTGCGCGGGTCGAGGCCGGTGGTGGGTTCGTCCATGAACATCACGGGTGGTGAGACCACCAGGGCCGCCGCGAGGTCGAGGCGGCGGCGCATACCGCCGGAGTAGGTCTTGGTGGGGCGGTCGGCGGCGTCGGCGAGGTCGAACTGCTGGAGCAGCTCGTCCGCGCGGGCCTTCGCGGCCTTCGCCCTCATCTGGTAGAGCTGGCCGACCATCTGGAGGTTCTCGCGGCCGGTGAGGTATTCGTCGACCGCCGCGAACTGGCCGGACAGGCCGATGGAGCGGCGCACGGCGTCGGGGTGCTTGAGCACGTCGATGCCCGCGACGACCGCTTTGCCGCTGTCGGGCCGCAGCAGGGTGGTCAGACAGCGGACGGTTGTCGTCTTGCCCGCGCCGTTCGGCCCGAGCAGGCCCAGCACCGTGCCCTCCGGCACGTCGAGGTCGACGCCGTCCAGAGCCCTTACGTCGCCGAAGGTCTTCACCAGGCCTTCGGCGTAGATGGCGCCTGGCATATGAGTCTCCACGTCTTCGGGGATTCTTCGAAAAGCCTAGGTTTGCGTATTTCGTTCCGCCCGATGGGCGGCGGAGCGGGCGGAGCGGTGGTGGCGGATCGCCCGCGAGATCTCCCGCGAGACACACCATAACGCGATGTATCGTGTCTCTCAACGAACTTACCCGAACGAGTGATGGAGAAGCTCCTGAGCTGGGAGTTCGGCGCTCCGGCGCCTCAGTCGATGACCGTGTAGCCCGCGTTTCGCAGGGCCTGGCCGACCTCGGCGCAGTGCTCCGGACCCTTCGTCTCCAGGTGCAGCTCCACCTCCGCCTCCGTGAGCCCGAGCCGTGGGTCGGTCCGTACGTGACTCACATCGAGGACGTTAGCGTCCACCACTGACAACACCCCGAGGAGCGTGGCCAGGGCCCCCGGCCGGTCCGTCAGCCGGAGCCGAACGGCCAGATAACGGCCCTGTGCCGCCATTCCGTGGCGCAGTACGCGTTGCAGCAGTACCGGGTCGACGTTCCCACCGGACAGCACCGCGACGACCGGGCCCTCGAAGGCGTCCGGCTCGCTCAGCAGCGCCGCGACCGGGCTCGCGCCGGCGGGCTCGACGACCAGCTTGGCCCGCTCCAGGCTCAGCAGCAGCGCGGCGGACAGCTCGTCCTCGGTCACCGTACGCACCTCGTCCACGAGGTCGCCAATGATTTCGAAGGGCACATCGCCGGGCCGCCCGACCTTCATGCCGTCCGCCATCGTCGCCGGGTTCTCGATCGACACCGGGCGCCCGGCCGCCAGCGAGGGCGGGTACGCCGCCGCGCCCGCCGCCTGCACGCCCACGATCCGCACGTCGGGCCTGAGCGACTTCACCGCGATCGCGACACCGGCCGCGAGACCGCCGCCGCCGATCCCGAGGACGATCGTGCGCACCTCCGGGCACTGCTCCAGGATCTCCAGGCCCACCGTGCCCTGACCTGCGATGACATCGGGATGGTCGAAGGGGTGGATGAACACCGCGCCGGTCCGCTCGGCGTGCTCCTGCGCGGCGGCCAGCGTCTCGTCGACCACCTGCCCGTGCAGCCGGACCTCGGCACCGTACTCCCGGGTGGCGCTGATCTTCGGCAGCGGGGCGCCCTTCGGCATGAACACCGTGGACCGCACGCCGAGCAGGGACGAGGCCAGCGCGACACCTTGCGCGTGGTTGCCGGCGCTCGCGGCGACCACCCCGGCGGCGCGCTCCTCGGGCAGCAGTCCGGCGATCCGGACGTATGCGCCGCGCAGCTTGAACGACCCCGTGCGCTGGAGGTTCTCGCACTTGAAGTGGACGGGCGCGCCCACCAGCTGGGACAGGTGCCGGCTGCCCTCCATCGCCGTCACCCGGGCCACTCCGGTGAGCATCTTCTGGGCGCCGCGCACATCGTCGAGAGTGACGGGCCGCAGGGAGTGCAAGGAGTCAGCCGTGCCGTAGCTCATGACACAAGCATCGCAGTTCACAGGCGCAAGCGGCCGCTGTGACCAACCTCCGAGACCGGTTTGCGCAGCGCCGGTACGGCCCGCCTTCCGGCCGCGTACCCTGTCCCCCAACCCAGCACCCTTTACCTGAAGCGAGCCCCCGGCCATGCCCACAACACCTGAAATGTCGATGGACATGACGACCGTCGGTGACACCGGTCTCCTCGACACGCTGCAGCACGAGGTGGCGGTCTTCGCCCGCCGTGCCGAACAGACCCGACTCGGCGGGGTCGGGCAGGTGCGCAACTCCATGGACCGCGCCGCCTACCTGCTGCTCAACCGCCTCGACAAGGAAGGCCCGATGGGCGTCAAGGCGCTTGCCGCGAGCATGGGCATCGACTCGTCGACGGTCACCCGGCAGGTCGCTCCGCTCGTGGACACCGGGCTCGTCAAGCGCACCTCGCACCCGGAGGACGGACGGGCCGTGGTGCTCCAGCTGTCCCCGCGCGGGCTGTCCCGGCTGGAGGAAGTGCGGTCCTCCCGGCGTCAGTTGATGGCCGAGCTGACACACGACTGGGGCCCCGAGGAGCGCGAGGCCTTCTGCACGCTCCTCACACGCTTCAACACCGCGCTCTCCACCCGTATGGCGGCCCAGGGCCTGCCGGGTGCGGAATCCCCACAGGCCTCCTGAGCCACCCTCACGCGAATCCGTTCCGAGGGGCACGCCGTCGCCCTACGGCCGGACGAGCACAGGCCCCGCGCGGGGCCGTTCCGAGGGGCACGCCGTCGCCCTACGGCCGGACCGAGCGCGGGCCCTCGCGGAAGCCATCACCGCGCGAAGCCGTTCCGACGGGCATAACGCCACCCTGCGGCCGGCCGAGCTCAAGCCGCCCCGCGCGAAGCCGTTCCGAAGGGCACACCGTCGCCCCGCGGCCGGACCGAGCGCGGGCTCCGCTCGGGGCCGTTCCGACGCACACGCCGCCCTGCGGCCGGACGGGCACAGGCCCCGCGTGGAGGCCACCGCCGGCCCGGCCCCGGGCAACCGGCGCACACACGCGCCGCACGCCACCCACCCGACCGCGGCAGCCACCTCGGCTCCGAACCCGTCACACGCGCGTGGAGCCGCAGTTCCCGGGTGGGCCGGACCTCGCCCCCCGCACGCGCCGCACCACGTTCCCCGCATCCGCAGCGCTCCGCAGGCGCGCGGCTCTTGACCCGGAGGCCACCGCTGGCCTCATATGAGACCGGGTCCTCGATTCGTGTGCGGTTTCGTAGGCCGGACTCGGCGTGGGCCCCGTTTCCTCACAGGTCGCTGTCGGACGGGAGGCGCGGTGCGGCAACGGCGTGCGTCCCGAAGTGCCCGCAGGGCCCGGGAGTTCCAGGCGTTCGTCGCGGGCGCGGCCGGGCGGCTGCTGCATGCCGCGACGCTGCTGACCGCGGAGGCGCCGGACGACAACCCGCGCGCGCAGCGCCTGCTGACACTGTCGCTCGCCCACACGTACGCGTGCTGGGACGGACTGCGCGGCGAGGACCCCTACGATCGCACCCGCCAGTACCTGGCCACCCGCTTCGCCCGCGGCGCCTGGCACCGGTACGGCGGTCTGGGCGGCGCCCGCCCGCATCCCACGAGCCCGCTGTTCCGGCTGGCCCCGCAGGAACGGCTCGTCCTCGTGCTGCGGCTCTACGAGGGTGTCGCCGAGGAACAGACGGCCGCTCTGCTGGGCCTGTCGACGGAACGCGTCCGCGCCATCTGCGCGCGGGCGATGACGACACTGCTGCACCCGCCGAGGGGGCCCGCCCCGAAGGTGCGGGGAGCGAAGGTGGCGGCGTCGTGAGGGGGTCCGGGTCGGCGTTCGGGTCCGCGGGTTGCGCGGAGAGGGAGGTGCCGGCATGAACCGGCCGGAGCGTGAGGCCGTCGTACGCCGGATGATGGAGCAGGTGTCGCCGTCCGTGCCGCCCGATCTGCACGCGGAGGTCGTGCGGCGGGGTGGCCGCATGCTGCGGCGCCGACGGGCGGCCCTGCGGCTGATGTGGTTCCTGCTGTTCGCGGCGAGCGTCGCGTTCGTGGTGTGGGCGGTGATGGCCCGCCCGTGGGTGGAGCCGCCGTCGGAGACGACTCCACCGCTGACCGGCTTCTGAGCGGGCTAGCCGAGGGCCTGCTGCAGGTCCTCCAGCAGGTCGTCGACGTTCTCGATGCCCACGGAGAGGCGTACGAGCGCGGCGGGGACCTCCAGGGCCGAGCCCGCCACGGACGCGTGCGTCATACGGCCGGGGTGCTCGATGAGGGACTCGACGCCGCCGAGGGACTCGCCCAGCGTGAACACCTGGGCGCGGTTGCAGACCTCGACGGCCGCCTCCTCGCCGCCCGCGACCAGGAAGGACACCATGCCGCCGAAGGCCCGCATCTGCTTGGCGGCGACCTCGTGCCCGGGGTGGTCCTCCAGGCCGGGGTAGTAGACCTTCGTCACGCGCGCGTGCCGGGTCAGCATGTCGGCGACCTTCGTGGCGTTCTCGCTGTGCCGGTCCATGCGCACCGACAGCGTCTTCGTGCCGCGCAGCACCAGCCAGGAGTCGAAGGGACCCGCGACCGCGCCCATCGCGTTCTGGTGGTACGCCAGTTCCTCGCCGAGCGCCTCGTCGGCGACGATCAGCGCACCGCCGACCACGTCGGAGTGGCCGCCCATGTACTTGGTGAGGGAGTGCACGACGACGTCCGCGCCGAGCGCCAGCGGCTGCTGGAGGTAGGGCGTGGCGAAGGTGTTGTCGACGACGAGCTTGATGCCCGCGTCCCGGGTGATCTGCGCGAGCGCGGCGATGTCGGTGATGCCGAGCAGCGGGTTGGAGGGGGTCTCCACCCACACGGCCTTGGTCTTCGGGGTGATCGCGGCCCGGACGGCGGCGGGGTCGCTGGTGTCGGCGACCGACCATTCCACGCCCCAGCGGGCGACGACCTTCGCGAAGAGCCGGAACGTGCCGCCGTACGCGTCGTTGGGGATGACCACGTGGTCGCCGGGGCTGAGCAGCGTACGCAGCAGGCAGTCCTCGGCCGCCAGTCCGGACGCGAACGCGAGGCCTCGACGGCCGCCCTCCAGGGCGGCGAGGTTCTCCTCCAGGGCGGTGCGGGTCGGGTTGGCGCTGCGGCTGTACTCGTAGCCGCCGCGCAGACCGCCGACGCCGTCCTGCTTGAAGGTCGAGACCTGGTAGATCGGCGGGACGACCGCACCGGTGAGGGGGTCCGCCGTGTTGCCCGCGTGGATGGCCAGCGTCTCGAAGTGCTGACTGATGTGCCTGTCGCTCATGGGCACCGAGCGTAGTCCGCTTGCGGGGAAGGTGTCGTACAGAGCGGGTGGAGCGGTGGCGCGGCAGGGTTTTCCCCCTGCCCTGCGCCGGCGGGCGAGGAGTTTTCCACAGGCCGGGGACCGGGTTGGCCAATTGTCGGCGGCGTCTGGAACGCTTGAGGCATGGAAATTCTTTGGGTCCTGATGGCGGCGGTCATGCTCGGCTTCGTGCTGCTGCCGATTCTGCGGCGCAGGCGCGGCATGATCGAGCAGGTCCCGCCGGGCCACCCGGACGCGGCGGACCCCGCGAACTACGGCTTCGTACGGCAGGAGGAGCTGGACGTCCGCATGCCCGGCCCCGACCAGGACCTGCTGGACGTCCTGGACCTGGTGCAGCGCACCCAGGACCACCGGGCGGCCTCCCAGCTGCTGGCGGGCACCGAGGCGGCGGGCGAGGTGCGCTGGCAGCGGGTGCAGGCCTTTGCGGGCGCCGCCTCCCTGGAGCTGGCGCAGCGGCCGGGCGGGGTGAGCGAGTCGCCGGGCGGTCAGTGGCTGCGGGTGTGGCGGGCCGAGCAGCCCAAGGACGCGGGCGGCGCCGCCGTGCACGCGGAGTTCCTGGTGCAGCAGGCGTGGCGGACGGCGACGCCGGGCACGGACTCGTTCCGGATCATCATGGAGGAGGCGAAGGCGGCGTGCGGCGAGGCGGCGCTGCTGGCCCCCGGTGACCCGGTCCCGTACATCGTGGAGCTGTCGGTGGCCCGCGGACTGGCGTACTCCCGCGAGGAGTTCGAGCAGCTCTGGCTGAAGATCCTGGACCGTGCCCCGGCGCACATGGGCGCGCATCTGGCGGCGCTGCACTACTGGTGCGAGAAGTGGCACGGCTCGCGGGAGCTGGCGATGTCCTTCGCGGAGGCGGCCGCGGCCCGCGCCCCGCAGGGTTCCCTGCTGGCGGCGATGCCGCTGTTCGCGGTCTTCGAGCACCTGCCCGAGGTGAACCTGGTCAGTGGCTTCTACCAGAGCGAGGTCGTCACCAAGGCGATCCACGGCGCGCTGCACGCCGTGCACTCCGCCCGCGCGGACGACCCGATGCTCGCGCACGTCCGCCACATGCTGGTCTTCTTCCTGGTCCGCGGCGAGCGCTGGCAGGATGCCATGAACCAGCTCATACACATCGACGGCCATGTGGGCGCCCTGCCCTGGACGCTCTCCCCTGACCCGGCGGCCGAGTTCGCGGTCTACCGTGCGCTGGCGGTGGCGGGTTACGAGGCGAACGGGGGGAGCCCGGCGACGCTGCCGCACTGAGGCGGCCCGGCGAAGGCGCGAGGACGCGCAGTCGCGCCGTTGAGCCTTTGACCTTGACACGGTGACAGGGCTTTCACTCCTTGCCGAGGAGGTGGTCGCTGTGACCATGACGGGGCAGGACACGGCTGGGGTGCGGGCGCTGCGGGGTCTGGAGGACGGACGGGCCTCGGTGCGGCTGCGGGCCGCGATGGAGGTCGGTGCGGCGCCGGATCCGCGGGGCGTCGGCAAGCTCGTCGAGCGCTGCGCGGTGGAGCCGGAGTTCTTCGTCCGCGACATGCTGACGTGGGCGCTGACCCGCCATCCGGTGTCCGTGACGCTCCCCGCGCTGCTCGTCGAGCTCCGCTCGGAGCGGGCGCAGGCCCGTAGTCAGGCGCTGCACACGCTGTCGAAGATCGGGGACCGGCGGGCGTGGCCGGCGATCACGCGGGAGCTGCTCGCCGACGAGGACGACGAGGTGGCGCGCAGTGCCTGGCGGGCCGCGGTCGTGCTCGTGCCGGAGGGTGCGGAGGCAGAGCTGGCCGCGGTGCTGGCGACGCAGCTCGGGCGTGGCGGGCGGGAGACGCAGCTGAGTCTCAGCCGCGCGCTGGTCGCTCTGGGGGAGGCCGTACTGCCGGTGCTGCGCGATGCCGCGGCGGCGGCCGGCGGGCGGCGTACCCGCACGCACGCGCTCGCCACGGAGCGGCTGCTGCGGGATCCGGACGCCGGGTTCGAGTTCGCGGTCGAGGAGGCGAAGCGCATCGTGGCCCTGGGCGGGTCCGGACGGGAGGGATGACAGGAGGGACGTTCAGGACGTGTTGATCGGTGAGGTGGCGCGACGGTCCGGGGTCAGCGCCCGCATGCTCCGGCACTACGAGTCGCTGGGCCTGCTGTGGCCGTCGGGCCGTACGGGCTCCGGGTACCGGGAGTACTCCGACGACGACATCCGGCGGATCTTCCACATCGAGAGCCTGCGGTCGCTGGGGCTGTCGCTGCGGGAGATCGGGCGTGCGCTCGACGATCCCGGCTTCGCGCCCGCGGCGCTCGTCGACGACCTCATCCGTCAGACCCGTGAACGCATCGCCGCCGAGACCGAGCTGCTCACCCGGCTGCGCCGGATCGACGCGGCCGGACCCGCCGGCTGGGAGGACGTCCTCCAGGCCGTGGCCTTCCTCCGGGCGCTGGGCTCGAAGAGTGCGGCCGCCCGCCAGCGCGCCGCCCTCTCCTCGGCTGGCGAGGTTCCGGTGCCGGTGGAGGCGCTGGTCGAGGCGGTGCTGAGGGAGACGGACCCGAACGTCGCCGGAGCCCTGCGCTGGGCGCTCGCGCGCTCGGGCGACGGCGGCACCGCGCTGCTGGCCGAGGGCCTCGGCTCACCGGAGGCGGCGGTGCGGGAGCGCGCCGTCCAGTCCCTCGCCGAGCTGCCCGGTGAGGAGGCCGGCGCCCGGCTGCGGGACGCCCTCGCGAGCCCCGACGCCGTGGTGCGCGGCCATGCGGCACTGGCGCTGGGCACGCGCGGCGTGGCCGAGGCCGTTCCGACGCTGATCGACATGATCGTGGCCGGCCGGAACGACACGGATGCGGCCGATGCGCTGAGCGTTCTCGCGGGCGACGGTGCGACGGCGGACGAGATCGCTGCCGGTCTCGTCGGCCGCCTCACGCCGGGGGCCACCGAAGCGCCTGCGCGTGTACGGCTCACCCAGGCGCTGGCGGACATCCCGGGGAGCACGGCTTCACGTGCCCTCGTGGAGCTGTCGTGCGACGGGGACCGTGCCGTTGCGCTGACCGCGACGTACCTTCTTCAGCTGCGCGGCGAACGGTGAGCGTGCACCGTTCGCCGGGCGACCCGGAGCTCAGCCCTCGGTGCGAGCCGGCAGCCGCCATCCCGGGCGGGGGAAGTGGCAGGTGTAGCCGTCCGGGTAACGCTGCAGGTAGTCCTGGTGCTCGGGCTCGGCCTCCCAGAACGGACCGACCGGCTCCACCTCGGTGACGACCTTGCCGGGCCAGAGGCCGGAGGCGTCCACGTCCGCGATGGTGTCCTCGGCGATCCGCTTCTGCTCGTCGTCCACGTAGTAGATCGCCGAGCGGTAGCTGAGGCCGATGTCGTTGCCCTGGCGGTTCTTGGTGCTCGGGTCGTGGATCTGGAAGAAGAACTCCAGGAGCGCGCGGTAATCGGTCTGCGCGGGGTCGTAGAGGATCTCGATGGCCTCCGCGTGCGTGCCGTGGTTACGGTACGTCGCGTTCGGCACGTCGCCCCCGGTGTATCCCACCCGCGTGGCCGTCACGCCCGGAAGCCTGCGGATCAGCTCCTCCATCCCCCAGAAGCATCCACCCGCCAGCACGGCCCTCTGCGTAGCCATTACGGTCCTCCCAATCTCTCGGTCCGGTCACTCGGGCCACATCCGTGCTCACACCACCGACGTCCCGTGCTCACCCCCCTCAACGCACGAGGGGTCCGGCCGATTCCACGCCGGCTTCCCGACGGCACCGTCATCCACGAACTCTGAGAGAGAGCAAGCAGGGATGCAATGGACCCCGGTCTGATCAATTTGGGTTAAAAGACATCATCGCTCACGGAGCCGAAACCGCTCCCCTTACTGTCCCCGCTTGTCGGCTTGTTTCCGCCGATAACCAACCGAGGAGGCAGATGGTGGCAACGAGTCACTCAACAGTTCAGGTCCGGGTGAATGAAGGCGTTCTATGGGTGACGGGTGAGGCCTATCCCCTGCGCAACATCTCCCACGTCGGACAGCGCAGGCTGGAGGTCGACAAGGGAGCGGCGTGGAAGAAGTTCATCCTGCGGACTCTCATCTGGCTGGTGTTCGGTTCGTTCGTGATCGCCGGTATGGGAACCCCCGGGGTCCTCGTATGGCTCGCCGTGGAGGCTCTGCTGGTGTGGCGGCTGGTCACGACCCTGAGCAAGCCGACGCTGTACGGCCTGGTGCTCAACACCTCCGGTACGCAGCGTGACGCCGTGTGGTCCACCGACGCCAATGAGATCGACCACCTCGTCATCGAGATCACCAAGGCCATCGGCCACCCGGACATCGCGCAGGTGACGTACAACGTCCAGCACGCCGTGCAGGGCGACCTCATCCAGCAGTACGGGGCCGGGAGCGTGGGCAAGGCGACGCACAACGGTTCCGGCAACATCGTGGCCTCATGAGCGGCGACCGGATCCAGCAGTACGGGGCCGGCAGCATCGGCAAGGCGGAGCACACCGGCTCCGGGGACATCGTGGCCGGCGGCAAGAACGTCCGGGCCGCGGAGTCGACGGCACCGGCGCTCGACGACCTCCTGCGGGAGATCCAGAAGCTGCGGCCGCACCTCGACGAGCACGACCGGGCCGAAGTGGACGCGTCCGTCGAGGAGATCAGCGCGAACCCTTCCGAGGAGCGGTTCAGGAAACTGCTCCGGCAGATCGCCGGAATCGCCACCCTCATCGGGGAAACAGGAGCGCCGGTGATCCTCGCCGTCAGGGCTCTCCTGGGCACTTCCTGAAAGAAACAGGAAGAAAATCAATGGCCGACGGGCTCCCGTCGGCCCCACGCTGTACGCCATGCAAGAACCGCAACGCAGGATCCGAGCGCTCCATTCGGAATCCACCGTCACCGTCTATCAGGCATACCGCCCGGAAATCGGCCTGCCCGCCGCCCGCGAGGGCCGGTTCCCGGCTGTGTGGAAGCGGGACCGGATGACATGGATCAAGCCGAGCTTTCTGTGGATGATGTACCGCTGCGGCTGGGGTGCGAAGGACGGGCAGGAGACCGTCCTCGCGATCGACATCACCCGGGACGGATTCGAGTGGGCGCTGCGCAACGCCTGTCTGTCGAGCTTCACACGCGGTGTGCATCCCGACCGCGCCGCCTGGCAGCGTGAGTTGAGGCGGGCGCCCGCTCGCGTGCAGTGGGACCCCGAACGGGACCTGCGGCTGCAGGCGTTGCCGTACCGGTCCCTGCAACTCGGGCTGTCCGGCGAGGCCGTACGGCGGTACGCCGACGAATGGACGGTCGGGATCCGGGACGTGACCCCGCTCGCCCGCGACATGCACGCACTCGTCCGCAGCGGTGATCTGGACGCCGCCGCCCGGCTGTTGCCCCGGGAACGCCCCTATCCCGTCGGAGACGAGCTCGTCGCCCACCTGCAGGGCTGAGCGGGTCGACCGGTCGTGCCGGGTGCGGGTCAGCTCCGGCTTCCGGACCGACGACGACGGCGCACGGTGACGAGCAGTCCCGCCCCTGTGGCCACCGCGGCAGCGGCCGCGTACGTGATCGGCAGGGCCGGGGAACCGGTCTCCGCCAGGTTGCCGCCGTTCGCAGGCGTCAGGTCGCCGCCGGTCGACGAGCCGCCGGTCGATCCGGCCGAGCCACCGTTCGAACCGCCCGCAGAGCCACCGTTCGAACCGCCCGTCGAGCCACTGGTCGAGCCGCCCGGCGAACCGGTCGGCGAACCGGTCGGGTCCGCCCCCGTGACGTCCAGCGTGATGTCGGCCTTGTCGTTGGCCTTGTCGGGGTCGGACGGCCGTGCCTCGGTGCTCAGCGCCACCGTGCCCTTGGCGTCCGGCACCCGCTTGTCGATCTTGAGCTTGAAGCCGTAGGTCAGCCGGCCGCCCTCGTACAGAGCCCGCTCGCTCGTGCCGCAGTCGTACGTCTCGCCCTTGGCCTTGCAGTAGCCGGGGATCTTGACGACCGACGTTCCGGCGGGCGGTGTGATCACGACTCTGACGGACGGCTCGCCCGGCTTGGTCATGACCCAGGCGGGTCCGGCGTTGGTGAACTCCACCTTCATCGGCAGCGTTTCACCGACGCTTCCCTTCAACTCGGCACCCGTCACCTGGAAGTCGGCCGTGTTGACGGAGGTGACGGGGACATCGACGACCTGCGCAGTCCCCTCGTCCCCGGTCTGGCTCTCGACCAGTTTCACCGTCGGTGCGGTTCCCGCCACCGGCTCAGTGCCGTTGTCGTCGGCCCCCGGATCGTTCTCCCCGACGCGCAGGCGCAGCTCGTCGTGGAGGGCGCGGTCCAGTGCCTTGACGAGGACAGGCCTGTCGGTCGTGTAGACGACGCCCGGCTCGACGGCCTGGTCGAAGCCACAGACCGCGGTCCACCGCTCGGGCATCTCGTCGTAGGGCCGGATGTACTGGGTCCGGCAGTTGGAGGGGACCTCCGCGAAGTCGAGCCCCCGGGTGACGGCGTACGTGATCCACACCTTCTCGGCGGCCCGGGTGCCGTTGTTCGCCACGGTGGCCGACACGTCGAAGGTGCTCCCCGGTGTCACCCCGTCGATCGGCTCGACGCCTCCGACGACCAGGTCGGGTGCGGGTTCATCGGCGACGGCAGCGGGCGCCGCGGCCAGCGCGATCAGTCCGGCAGCACCGAGGACGGCAACAGCGGCACGGGCGGTGCGACGGTCGTGCGGGGGCGTCGTCGGCATGGGGAGAACCTCTGTCGGAGCGCGGGTGAACGGAGGGTGCCCTCGGGGAGAACACCGCTGCGATCCCTAGACTCCTGCCGACCCCGGACAGTTGCCCGGACGAGCGGCGTACCTCGACCCGGATGGACGGCGGACCCCGACCGCACGGGCGGCGTACCCCGACCCGGATGTCGGGGTACGCCGCCCGTGCGCCAAGCAGCTGATCTCTTCCGTCACCTCGGGTCGCGGTTGAAGACCGACTTCGACCAGAAGTAGCCGAGCGCCGCCAGGCCGAGGCACCACGTGACCGCGAGCCAGCCGTTGTGGCCGATCTCGGTGCCGAGGAGCAGGCCGCGCAGGGTCTCGATGGCCGGGGTGAAGGGCTGGTACTCGGCGATCGGCTGGAACCAGCCCGGCATCGCGTCGACCGGGACGAACGTGCTGGAGATGAGAGGGAGGAAGATCAGCGGGAGG
Organism: Streptomyces sp. S.PB5; assembly: GCF_030403745.1. Classification (GTDB taxonomy): domain Bacteria; phylum Actinomycetota; class Actinomycetes; order Streptomycetales; family Streptomycetaceae; genus Streptomyces. The sequence continues at coordinate 962 of NZ_JAQMWP010000022.1, read as the reverse complement.
GCGTTGTTGCTGGCGGCCTCGGCGTTCGGGCTGACCAGGCCCATGCCGACGGCGATCCAGGTCATCGCCAGGGCGAAGAGCACCAGCAGGGCGAAGGCCGCCAGCCATTCCAGGGCTGTGGCGTTCGTCGAGCGGAAGCCGATCGCCATGCCCACCGCCCCGACGAGGACCACGCTCGCGACGCACTGCAGCACGCTGCCGATGACGTGTCCGATGAGGACCGAGCCGCGGTGGATCGCCATCGTGCGGAAGCGGGCGATGATGCCCTCGGACATGTCCGTGGAGACCGAGACGGCGGTGCCGATCGTGGTGGAGCCGATGGTCATCAGCACGATGCCCGGGACGAGATAGGCGATGTACGCGGACCGGTCCGCCCCGCCTCCCCCGATGCCGGCGCTCATCGCGTCGCCGAAGATGTAGACGAAGAGCAGAAGCAGCATCACCGGCGTCAGCAGCAGGTTCAGGGTCAGCGACGGGTAACGGCGGGCGTGGAGCAGGTTCCGGCGCAGCATCGTCGTCGAGTCGCGTACGGCCAGGGAGATCCGGGTCGGGCGGACGGGGGCCGGAGTCGTTGCCAGGGTGGTGCTCATCGGACAGCCTCCTCGGGCTGGTCGGTGCCGCCGGTGAGGGCGAAGAAGACGTCGTCGAGGTCGGGGGTGTGCACGGTCAGCTCGTCCGCCTCGATGCCGGCCGCGTCCAGCCAGTCGAGGACGGCGCGCAGTTCGCGCTGGCTGCCGTCGCTGGGGATGTGGAGAGCGAGCGCCTCGTCGTCCCGGGTCGTCTCACGCAGGGCGGAGGCGGCGGACTGATAGGCGGCCGGGTCGGTGAAGCGGAGCCTCACATGTCCGCCGGGGATCATGCGTTTCAGCTCCTCCGCGGTGCCCTCGGCGGCGATCTTGCCGTCGTTCAACACCGCGATACGGTCGGCGAGTTCGTCGGCCTCCTCCAGGTACTGGGTGGTG
>NZ_JAQMWP010000021.1 GCF_030403745.1 Streptomyces sp. S.PB5 | reverse complement strand
CGTGAAGGCCCTGGAGGACGACATCAGGGCCTGGATCGATATCTGGAACGAGAACCCACGGCCCTTCGCCTGGACGAAGACCGCCGACGAGATTGAGCTGCCCCGAGTTTTGTAGAGTCCGGTGATCTTGTTTCAGGCGGACTGCGGGGTGTGTTCCTGGCTTCGCCAGAAGTCGCGTTCGTACTCGGCGGGCGGGACGTAGTCGAGCGCGGAGTGCAGGCGCTCTTCGTTGTACCAGGTGACCCACTGGAAGATCGCTCGTTCGACCTGGTCGAAACCGGTCCAGGGACCCTGCATCTCGATCAGTTCGGCCTTGAAGGTGCCGTTCAGCGCCTCAGCCATCGCGTTGTCGTACGAGTCCGCGACGGAGCCGACCGAGGCGGAAGCGCCGATGTCGGCGAGCCGGTCGGTATAGCGAATCGACACATATTGCGAGTCCCTGTCGCTGTGGTGAATGAGACCGGAGTCCGTCTTGATCCTCCGTCTCCACAGGGCCATCTCCAGGGCGTCCAGCGGGAGTTCGGTGCGCATGTGGTTCGCGACCTGCCAGCCGACGATCATCCGTGAGTACACGTCCAGGACGAACGCCACATACACCCAGCCCGACCAGGTGCGGACATATGTCATGTCCGCCACCCAGAGCTGGTCGGGACGGGAGGCCGTGAAGTCACGGTCGACCAGGTCCGGCGGGCGGGGCGCCGACGGCTCGGCCACCGTGGTGCGGCGCCGCTGCCCGCGGATGACCCCCTCGATACCCACCTCGCGCATTAGCCGCTCGACGGTACAGCGGGCCACCTCGATGCCCTTGCGCCGCAGGGCGCGGGTGATCCGCCGGGCCCCGTAGGTGGCCCCGGACTCCGCGTGGATCTCCTCGATCAGCGGCATCAGCTGTTCGTCGCGGAGCCGGCGGGCGGACTTCGGCCGCTTCTTGCGGGCGAAATAGGTGGACGGCGACAACTCCAGCACCCGGCAGACGGGATCGACCCCGAGGCCCTTCTCGCGCAGGTGGTCGATCACTTGCTCGGCCTCGTCCGGGGACGGTCGATCTCCTGGGCAAAAAACACGCTGGCCGCTTTGAGGATCTCGTTCGCCTGCTTCAACTCCGCGTTTTCTTTGCGGAGTTGCTTGAGCTCGTCGCGTTCGGCGGTAGTCAGCCGGTCGTCCCGCTCGCCGCTGTCGGCCTCGGCCTGGCGCACCCAGCCGCGCAGGGCTTCGGGATGGATGCCGAGATCCCGCGCGACATGCGCGACGGGCCGGCCGGTGGCCCGGACCTCACGGATTGCGCGCTCGCGGAGCTCGTCGGGGTATTTACGCGGTGCTGCCATGGTGCTGGTGGATCTCCTTCGCCAGGATCGTAACCCTGGCATCAGGGACTCCACGAAACGGGGTGCAGCTCAAGATCCTCAGCTCCCTCGCCGACTACCTCACGAAGCTCGCACCGCCCGACAGCAAAACCACCTAGCCACTTACGTCCCAGATTTCTGGCGCATCACACTAGCCATTGCCCGGCATTCGGCGTGCGAGGTGTAGGGCCGCTGGTAGGCCCATTCGTCGAGCAGGGTGCGGTGAAAGCGTTCGACCCTTCCGTTGGTCTGCGGCCGCCAGGGCCGGGTCCAGCGGGGGTCGGATGCCGAGCTCCTGGCAGGTGCCGCGCCAGGTGTTCTTGGTGTAGACCCAGGCGTTGTCGGTCAGTACGCGTTCGACGACGATGTCGTGGGCAGCGAACCAGGCGGTGGCCCGTCGCAGGAGGGCGGCGCAGGTCGCCGCCTTCTCGTCGGGCAGGTCCTCGTAGGCGCGTCGGGAGTGGTCGTCCAACGCCGTGTGCAGGTAGGCCAGTCCGGCGTGGCAGCGGTTCTTGCGGCCCGCAGCCCGGCCGAGCATCCTGCGGCCGCCGCCGTCGGGGATGCGGCCCAGCTTCTTGACGTCGACATGCGGCAGTTCGCCGGGCCGGGAGCGTTCGTAGCGGCGCACGGGCCGTCCGGTGGCCCGGCCCAGGGTCGCCAGGGGCGGCAGGTGGTGGGCGGTGAGGATGCGGCGGACGGTCGAGGGGCGATCTGAGTCCGCACGGCGATCCGCTGCAGTCCGATGCGGTGCTCTCGGCGCAGCCGTATCACCTGATCCTCGAGGTGGGCGGGGGGCCTGCGGGGTGAGTGGTGGGGGCGGCTGGAGCGGTCATACATGCCGGCCGAGCCGTTCGGCGTCCCCCGGTCGGTCTTGACCCGGTCGCCCGGGGGCGTTCGATCTTCGACGGTGCGACCACGACGCATCGCGCTCCGACCGAGGCCAAGGTCCTGGCCAGGCCGAACCCGGTCGGCCCGGCCTCATACGCCACCGCCATCGCCACCGGAGCGGGCAGCGAGGTCACCCACGCCAGCGTCGCATCCGGCACCGGCGACAGCTTCAGCGAAGAGACCTCTCCGGTCTCGGCATACAGCCGGGACGCGGTCACGGAGCGGGCGTGGACATCCAGCCCGGGGAACGTACGCACCAACAGCACGGTTGGCGCCTTCCGCACGTACGGCCCCACCGCCAACCAGCATGGCAGCCGACCGAGTCGGCCGACGGCCAGTCCGTCGACTCTCCATACGGTCTAGGTGTATCGATCACGAGCGGCGGACTCAGTAAAGCTCGATGACGAGCTTGGGCGTCCTGGCCCTCGAAACACATAGCGCTATCTGGTCACCGGCCGCCTTGTCGGAGACAGACAGACAGTTGTCGCGGTGATCGGGCACGCCGTCCAGGACACCCGAGACGCACGATCCGCAGATGCCCTCCTCGCAGGACTTGGCGACGTCGACGCCGTTCTCCGTAAGCACGGAGAGGATCGAGCGGTGCGCGGGGACCTCGAAGATCTCCCCCGTGTCCAGTTCGACGGCGAACGCAGTGTCCTGCGAGGTGTCGGCTTCGGCCGCCTCGAAATGCTCCACATGAACGTGGCCGCCGACCACAGGCTCGGCGGCGGCCAAGACCTGTGCCATGAAGCCCTCAGGTCCGCAGGTGTAGACATGGCTACGAGCAGTCAGCCTCGCAATCGCAGCCTCGACCAGCGGAAGCTGCTCGTCACGTGGCACCCCCAGGCGGACCTCCACCCGGTCCCTGAAGGTCACCTCCTCGCAGAGCAGGCGCAGAAACGCGCACTCACCCGCCGACCGCGCGAAATACAGGAGCTCGAAGTCTTCTGCGCGACGGTGGAGTTCGTATGCCATGCTGAGCAGGGGCGTGATACCGATGCCGCCGGCGACCAAGAGGTGCCGGTCGGCCTCGTCGGCGACTGACACCAGGTTGCGGGGCTCGCCGATGCTGAGCGCGTCCCCCTCCACCACGGTGTGGAGAGCCAAGGACCCACCGCGAGAATCCGGCTCCCGCTTCACCGCGATGAGCAGGGTTCCGATGTCGGCGGGCGGGTTGCACAGGGAGTACTGACGCCGGATCCCGGTCGGTCCGACCACGTCGACGTGGGCGCCAGCCGGATAGGGGCCGAGCTGGGTGCCGTCGGTGCTCACGAGCCGCAAGGTGCGCACCGAGGGTGTCTCGGTGCGCACCTCGGCGACCCGCACCTGGATATCGGTCATGTCGTCCTTCCCGAAAGCATCGGCCGCCGGAAACATCGGCCACTGAAGAAGCTTGCTCAGCGCATGAAGAGGCCGCCGTTGGCATCCCAGCAAGCCCCGGTCACCGAGGCGGCATCCGGGGAGGCCAGCAGAGCGACCATCTCCGCAATGAACCCTGAACTGCCGAGCCTTCCGACGGGGATGCTGCGAACAAAGCTCACGAGATTGTCCGTGCCGACGATTTGGTGGACGACGGGCAGGTCCTGCGGCCCGGGTGAGACCGCGTTGACGGTCACCCCCCTGCTCGCCAGTTCCCGGGCAAACACCTTGGTCGCCGCCATCACGGCCCCCTTTGAGGAGGCGTAGTGGCCACCGGTCGACGTCCCGCCGTTCTGACCCGCTAGGGAGGCGATGTTGACGATGCGTCCGTATCCCTCATCGCCCATGTGTGCGCCAAAGACCTGACAGGCGGTGAAGGTGCCGCCGAAATTGACGGACATGACCGCGTCCAGTTCCTCCCGTGTGATCTCTAGGAGTTCCTTGGCCTGCGTGCGTGCGGCGTTGTTCACCAAGACCCGGACCGGGCCCCACGTCTGCACAACCTGCTCGAGCAGTTGCTGCACAGCGGTGCCGTCGGCGACGTCGGTGCGCACGGCCATGGCTGTGGCACCGGTCTCGTCTAGCTCCTTCGCGACGGCACCGGCGGCGTCCGCGTTGATGTCCGCGACGACGACACGGTGGCCGCCGCGATGGAGTCGGCCGGCGATCACGGCTCCGAGGCCGTTTCCCGAGCCAGTGACGACGGCGACGTCTCCCGCGAGGCGGGTTGTCTCGGCGCTCACAGCAGGAACCCTGCCGACGGCACGACGTCCTCGCTGTCGACGAGGCGGACCACTTTCAGGGAGATCCGGTCCCCCGCGGGTCCGTCCGGCGAGAGTACGACACGGTGCTCGAGATCGGCGGCCCACAGGTCGTGGCGGCCGCGCTTGTAGGCGACGAGGGCCTGTGCGCAGCGGAGCCGCACCTCGGTGTCCGATACGGCCAGCGGCACGAACCGGGAGAGAGTGCGCACGGTTCGGGCAGAGTCAACGGCAGATATCGCGTAACCCCCGGTCATGCGCGTGACGCGCATATCACGCATGCGGGCGTCGTCGTACACCATGTTCAAGGTGGCCGCGAAGTCCGGCTCGTCGGCCTCCGGGTCAATCGGGATCACGTAGTGACCGTCCGGGTCGAAAACGGCGTTCCAGGCTTGGTACTGCTTTCGGTCCAAGAGGTCCGCCTCGCGCCAGACCAGATCGATCGCTCGCTGCACGCGGGGGTCCGAGGTAGGAATCACCAGGGGGGATCCGGGGGCCGTGGTCAGGATGTCAGTCATCGCTCATCATCTGCTTCCACTTGGCGTAGGCGGCGCGCATGCCGGTCTCGTCGGTGACGTGGGAGGTCTTCCAGCCCTCCGGGCTCGTCTTCTCCCGAGCGAGGCCGCGATTGATCATGATGGGGAGATCGGGATCTGCGGCGGTCCCGCGTTGGACGCGGTCCCAGCCCTCGGCGTCGTCGGGGGTGCCGAAGCCGAAGGGGCCCTGGAAGTGCTCGTGGATTCGGAGGCGTTCCCGGTTGACGACGTCGACCGCCTCAGCCCATTCCTCGCCGCCGTCGGCGCCGAGCGCCACGTGCTCGATGTGGGTTTCGTCCACGGCGACTGGGCGCAGGACCCGGAAGAAGGCGCTGGACATCGAGACATTGGGGAAGAGGTTGAGGTTGAAGCCGGTGCCGTGCATGGCGCGCACTAGTTTGCGGATGCTGGCGTCGTCCATGCCCTGGGCGCGCAGAGCCGCAACGATGTGGCTGAAGCGCTCTTGGAGCTCCTCAGTGCCGTCGTCTGCGTCGAGGTCGGAGTGCTCCGGCACCATTTGCATCACCGAGTGGCCGTTGCCCAAGTCGTGCGTGGTGCACTCCGGGTCGGTCATGAAACTCATCATGTCCGCGGTCTCTGCGTCGACGGAGGCCATCCAGGAGCGGTGGACGATCGGGAAGTGATAGCCGTCGGTGGTGTTTTCGAGCTGGATCTTCCAGTTCCCGTGAAACTTGAACCGGTGCTTGCCTAGGACCTTCACCGGGAAGCCGCCGCCCTGCTTCATGAACCTGTCGATCCACATCCGGGCGTCGGCGAGGAAGTCCTCCAAGGTCTCGATGCCGTCATTCATGGTGGCGAAGACCAGACCGCCGTACGACTCGGTGCGCAGGCTCTTGAGGGCGAAGTCCTTCTTGTCAACCACTCCCTCGTAGCCGTCGGGGTAGGGGATGCCGCGCAACCGGCCGTCGAGCCCGTAGGACCAGGCGTGGTAGGGGCAGGTGAACCCGTTGGCCTCACCCTGCTTCTTCTCGCAGACGCTGGCGCCGCGGTGACGGCAGCGGTTGAGGAGGGTGCGGACGGTGCCTTTGCGGTCGCGGGTGACCACGACGGGGTGCCGGCCCACGAAGGCGGTCTTGAAGCTGCCGGGCTTGGGCAGCTCGCTGTCGTGGGCGACCCAGATCCAGGTGTTCTCAAAGATGCGGTCGAGTTCGCGTTCGAAGATCTTGGGATCGGTGTAAAGGTGGCCGGCGACCCGGTCCTCCTGGACCAGGTCGGCCGGGACTGCAGGGTGGGTGGTCATCGGATCCCTCCAGGGACGTGTCCGGGGTGGTCACGGCACGGGTCGGGCTGGCGTGGGCGGGCTTCGTCAGCCCTGGTACTGGCGCGGGGTGAGGGCGCGGCCGATGCGGGCCTCGACCTTCGCGTACTTCCACAGCTTGTAATCGCTGTCGCCGACCTGGACGGTGCGGAAGAGGTTGCACGCCTCCTTCACCGTGGTCTGGGAGTCGGCGTCGGCCAGGAGGTAGCAGGTCCAGGGCCAGGCGTCGGAAGGACCGACGAGGTGGGAATCGTCGTCGATGTCGCCGATGAAGTCGATGCCGGGGAGGGCCTTGATGTCGTCCATCATCTCGGTGAAGGCGGCCCACACGTCCTTACTGGTGACTCCGTCTCGGGGCAGGTCGAAGAAGTTCTGGTTGATGCCAATGCAGAACAGCACGCGCAGGGGCTGATCGCTCATCTCTCGTCTCCTGTCGGTGGGGCTTACTTGAATCCCGGGACGGTGGGTTCCAGTCCCATGAAAACGGCGCCGGCGGCATCGATCAGTCCGGGGCCGAGGAACGCGTGCTGCTTCGGGACGAGCGCGTCGCCGCGCAGTGACTGGAGAGGGTGGCCGCTTGCGACCGCACCGGTGCCGGAAAGTCCGACGACGTCCTCGACGACGGCCGCGGCGGTGCGTGCCAGATGTGTCGATGCAAGGCGGAGGTGGGCGTTCTGCTCGTCCGTGGCGAGCTCGCCCGCCAGGACGGTGTCCCATGTCTCTTCGGTGACCTCGTAGAAGTAGGCGCGGGCGGAGCGCAGGGCCGCCTCGGCCTCGGCGACGCCGGTGCGGTAGTAGGAGCGCTGGGCCAGCTTGGGGGCGCCGGTGACGCCGGTGTGGCCGGCTCCCACCCGGCGGGCGTGGTCGAGGGCGGAGCGGGCAACGCCGGCACCGACGACGGCGAGCACCTGGGCGGCGTACGCGATGGTCGGGTACTGGTAGAGCGGCTCGTCGACGGTGGGCTCACCGCCGCGGATGAATGTCCACTCACGAGTCACCTCGACGCGGTCGACCTTGAGGTCGAATGAGCCGGTGCCCTTCATTCCGACGACGTCCCAGTCCGGCACGATCTCCACCTGGTCGGGGCGGAGCAAGGCGGTGCGGGGCTTGCCCGCAGTGGAGTCGTCGCCAGGGATGCCGACGCCTAGGACGTCGGCGCCCATGCAGCCGCTGGCGAATTTCCAGCGGCCGTCGACCAGGAAGCCACGCTCGGTGGTCTTGACGGGCTGGACGGGGAAGAGACCGCCGGCGAAGACGACATCCGGACCGTCGGCGTAGAGCTCGGCCTGGGTGTCGAGCGGCAGGGCCGCGAGGTAGACGAGGGCAGAGCCGAAGCTGGCCACCCAGCCCGTGGAACCGTCAACGTAGGAGATCCGCTCGACGCGGTCGAGGAACTCCGCCGGCGGAAGCGGCTCGCCGCCGAAGCGGGCGGGCGTGGCAGCGCGGTATATGCCGAGTTGCTTGAGACGCTCCACAAAGTCCCGCGGCACATACCTCTGGGCCTGAAACTCCTCCCGCCTGTCCGCAAGTTCGGCGAGCACCCCCTCGAAGGCGGTCTGCGCCGCGGCTGTGCAGGAGCTCATGGTCTCCGGACCGTTCACAAACGTCTGCGCCATGGCGGCTCCTGTCGGATCGGGGTCTGCGGCGGAACTGATTCGCCGTGGCACCGAACCTAGGAGGCCGGGCAGGGTGGGGAAATCGGTAGTGCCTCTCCGAGGAGGGGGGTGACTTCCCTGCCGAGTAAAGGAATCACCTACGCGAACGTGCCGCCGACGCCCGCGCGCAGTCGGAGCGCCCGCCTGGCACGGAGCCGCTCTACGCTGGGCAGATGCAGGTCGAATCCCAGGTCCCCGAGTTCGTGCCCGATGACTTCCTCGCCCTGATGAACGCCTCCGTGCAGTGCGTTCTCATCCATGACGCGGCGACGAAAAACATCCTGTGGGCCAATCCCGCCGCCTGCGAGGTGCTGGAGTGGAGCGTCACAGAGCTGCGGCCGCTGAAGGCGAACCATATGAGCAGTTCGGCGCAGCAGTACGACCGGGTCCTCGGCCGGGCGTGGCTGCAGGAAGCTGTGGAGAAGGGCACCAGCCGCACGGAGTGGCACTACCGGTCCCGGACCGGCCGGGTGATCCCCACCGATGCAGTCGCGACCCGCGTCGAGCTGGCGCGGGGCCCAGTGGTGATGGTGCAGTTCCGGGACATCGAGCGGGAGCAGCAGATCGAGCGGGAGCTGCGGTTGACCACGTCGTACGTGGAGGCGCTCGCCCACCACACCTCGGCGCTGGCACTGATGCTGGATCCGGCGGGGGGCATCCGGTTCGCCACCGACACCGCCCTTTCCGCACTGGGCGCGCCGCTCAACGAGCCGCTGGAGTTGCTGCAGGGCTACGCCCGGGTGTGGCTGGACGGCCGCCTCTCCACCTGGGAGGCCGCTCTGGAACGCGCCGACCCGGTGAGCACCGTACAGCTCGAGGTGCCCTCCCGCGACGACGACCGCCGCTGGGGCACTGTGTGGCTCGAGGGCTCGCTCGAGCAGCTGCGCGCTGAGGGCGAGGGCTTCCTGATGCTGCTGCACGACGTCTCCGAGCGCGTCCAGGAGGAGCAACGGCGCGAGCGGGAACTGCAGCAGGAGAACTACCTCGCCCGCTACAACGCCATGGGTGACATGGCGATGGCCATCGCGCATGAACTGGGCCAGCCGCTGGCTGCGGCCGGCAACTTCCTCGCCGGCGTGCGCAGCCGCGCACGGTTGCTGGAGTCGCAGGGCCGAGCCGAGCCCGGCACCACCGACGCTTTGGCCTACGGGCTGGAGAGCGCCGAGCGGCAGATCGAGCGAGCGGCAACCATCGTGAACTCGGTGCGAGCCTTCGTCGGACACCTGGAACACTCCCTTGAGGTGGTCGACCTCAACGACATCGTCGAGGAGTGTCTCTATTTCGTGCGACTGCGCGCCGCGCAGGCCGGAGTGCGGGTCGAGACCGGCCTGTCCCCCGAGCCGGTGCGGGTGCGCTGCGAGCGGGTGCTGACCGGGCAGGTGGTGCTGAACCTGTGCTTCAACGCCGTCGACGAGCTGGCGCAGTGCGAACCTGGGCACCATGTGCTGCGCGTCGTCAGTGCGCGCAACAACAACTGCGGCCTGATCCAGGTCGAGGACACTGGGCGGGGCTTGCAGCGGGATCCGTTCGCGGAGTCGTTCACGTCCAAGGAGCACGGCAGCGGCATCGGCCTGGCGCTCAGTTACCGCATCATCACCCGTCAGCACGGCGTGATCTGGGCCGAGAGCCGTGAGGGCGGCGGATCACGGTTCTCCTTCGCGCTGCCCTTTCCAGAGGCGGGGCCGGACGAGAACTGCTGAGACAGCGTAGGGGAAATCCTTCATTCCGCCGGAGGAAGTCTCGATATCGGGCGGCGCCCGGTGGTGCGTACGGTCGATCCGTCTGATTCCCCAGTGCCAGGAGGCAACGGTGTCCAGTTCGGCCCCGCAGGCGAACGAACCGACCCGGCAGCAGCGCGAGTTCCGTTCCGCGATGGCGAATCTGTCAGCTGCCGTCAGCATCGTCACCACCGACGGTCCGTACGGCCGCGCCGGCATCACGGTGAGTGCTGCGTGTTCGGTGACCGACGCTCCGCCCACCATGCTGGTCTGCGTCAACCGGTCCAGCTACACGCACGACTTCTTCCTAGGCAACGGACGCCTCTGTGTCAACGTACTCGGTGCCGGGCACCAGGACATCGCGATGCGCTTCGCCGGCCGCGGTGGGATGTCGCTGGAGGAGCGCTTCACCGACGCCGACTGGCGCCTCAAGGGGACCGGGGTGCCGGTGCTACGGGATGCCGTCGCCTCCGTCGTCGGGCAGATCACCAGCCATCACGCCCAGGGCTCGCACACCGTGATGTTCGTTTTGGTGGACGAGGTGGCCGCACGGGACGACAACGGCGGCCTGGTCTATTTCCAGCGCCGGTTCCACCCCCTTGCCGCCGAGCCGCTCACGGCGTAGAGCTCGGCGGAGCACCCCTCGCCGGCATCCGCACCCCGACCATCCCCGATCTTTCCGGAGGTTTGCGGCGTGACCCGACAGGCCGCCAGAGGCGGCAACCGCATGACACTGATGTGCTACACCGACATCCACGGCTACGGCTGGCGCCATGTGGACCTCTTCGTTCACGACGCGCAGGGCCACGAACTCAACTGGGTGCATTGGCAGGTCCCCGCCGACGGCCCCGACGCCGCGGACAGGACGACCGCCGAGGTGGAACCCCTTCTGCGCCGCATCTCCGCATGGCGTCACGACGTCAGCGCGAGCGGTATGGACTACTGGACCGCCGACGTCGCCTGGGAGGAAGCATGACCGGCCTCTCGTACCAGGCCCCCTGGCCGCTGCGCGACTTGGTGACCGCGCTCGCCGAGGGCACCATCACCGCTGAGGAGGCACGTGCCCGCACCCGAAGGCGTGTCGCCGAGACCGAGGCGGAGCTGAGGGCATGGGTGACGCCGCCCGCCGAGATCGCCACGGCCGGAGCCGAGGTCGACGGCCCGCTGCGCGGAGTGCCGCTCGGGGTGAAGGACATCATCGATGTCGTCGGCTTTCCGACTCGGTGCGGTTCCGTGCTGCGGGCAGGAGCCGAGCCCGCCAGCACCGACGCGGCGGTCGTCACCGCCTGGCGCCGAGCCGGTGCCATACCCGCTGGCAAGACCGTCACCACCGAGTTCGCCTTCTTCGCTCCGGGACCGACCCGCAACCCGGTCGACACCGGGCACACGCCCGGCGGTTCGTCCAGCGGTTCAGCGGCGGCGGTCGCCTCCGGGCAGGTGCCGCTGGCGCTCGGCTCACAGACGGCCGGCTCGGTGACCCGCCCCGCGGCGTACTGCGGGGTCGCGGCGCTGGTAATGAGCCACGGCCGACTGCCCAACGACGGTGTGACGGGGCTAAGCCCCAGCCTGGACGCGCACGGTTTCTACACCGCCCGGGTCACTGACCTGGCTCTCGCCTGGTCGGCCCTTACAGGTGCCCGCGACGCCGGGCTTCGCTCACCGCGTCCGCCACGGGTACTACTGTGGACCGCCCAGGCGCTCGGTGTCGTGGATCCGGTTATGGCCGAGGCGGTGAAGTCGGCCGGTGCCCGGCTGCGGGCAGCCGGCGCCGTCGTCGATCCGTTTCCGGAAGAGCACTTGGCCCCCGAGCTCGCCGACGCGCACCTGATAGTCATGGCCTACGAAGCGGCACGTGAGCGGGCTCAGGAACTGCGCGTCGCCTGCCGTTTGAGTGAGCCACTCGCTGCACTGCTGCGCGGCGGCGCCACCGTCTCGCAGGCGGACTACAAAGGGGCACGAGCCACGGTCGCCCGGGGGCGGAGTCGTCTGGCCGGGCTCCTGGACACCCACGATGTGGTACTGGGCCCGGCCGCCCCGGGCGTTGCGCCGATCGGCCTGACGGCGACTGGCGACCCGGTGCTCAGCCGGCCCTGGCAGGCTCTGGGCCTCCCTGCCATCACCGTGCCGGGCCTGCGGGATGCCGGTGGACTGCCGCTGGGCATCCAGGTGGTGGGGCGTGCAAACGGTGAGGAGGACCTCCTCGCCTCGGCCTGCTTCGTCGAGTCCGTAATCCGCACCGCCTGAACCGCCGCCACTCGAGTCGCGCGGCGGCTATGCGCCTCCTCCCGTCTAGGCACGAGCCGGCCGGCCAAGGACACGGCACTTCCACTCAAGCCATAGTCCGACAATGCGTCAGTATCGGCATCGCCGCACGACCGAGTTATCCTCATTCGAGGCATCTCCGGAAGGCCCGCCATGACCTCGCTCGACCTACCCCCCGAGCCGTCCCCCCTCACCGGACCCCTGGCCGACGGCACGGAGCCAGCCGCCATCGTACACATCGTCGATGACGACGACGATCTGCGCCGTTCGCTGGTCTTCCTCTTCGAGAGCGTTGGCATCCAGGCGCTCACCTACCCGGACGCCGCCTCATTTCTGAGCGAGTTCGACCCCGATGAGCCGGCAGTGCTGATCGTGGACGTACGGATGCCGGGCACCGGCGGTTTCCAGGTGCAAGAGGTTCTTGCACAGCGAGGCTACCCGGCACCTGTCGTCTTCTGTTCGGCCCACGGCGACATATCGATGTCGGTACGGGCGATGCGTCAGGGCGCCGTCCACTTTCTGCAGAAACCGTACGACGCGCAGCAGATGCTCGACGTGATACAGGAACAACTGGTGGAAGCGCGGCGGCGGTTCGCGGAGCACGCTCAACGTCAGGCAGTGCAGGAGCGGGTGACCCAGCTGACGCCCCGGGAGCGCGAAGTGCTGCGCTTGGTCATCGACGGAATGGCGAGCCAGCAAATCGCACGGCGCATCGGCACCAGCGTCAAGACAGTGGACGTCCACCGGGCCCGTATCAAGGCGAAGACCTCGTCGGAGAGCCTAGGCACGCTCGTCCGTGACGTCCTGCTGCACCAGGTTGAGGTCTGAGCCATTCCTGCACATGTCATGCCCGTATGTCCCAGGGTGAGGTGCCGTGGCCGCGCGTGGAGGGGCGGCATCCGAAGTTCCGGACGCCGCCCCTCCACGTGTTACAGGATGACGCTTACGGTCTTCAGCCCGATGTCGTCGTAACCGGCACCCGGCCGAGGCCGGAGGCGTTGAAGCCGCCCAGGCCAGTTCGGCGGGCACGGCTGATCATGGGCGTGGACGGTCGCGGTGAGGCCGCAGGCCTGCCGCTAGCGAAGGCCGGGACCTCCTCCGGGATGGCGACCAACCGGGCGGAAGACCTGCTCGCGGCAGGTCTCACGGACGGCGGCGCCACCGATCTCCCCCCAACGGGAAGCCCGCGGACCACACCTCCGGTGCCACCTGCGATACCGGAGAGGTGCCAGCGAACGTCGACCCTGCCGAAGCTCAGACGCCGGTCTGCACCAGTAACCAGGCGACGACGACTGCCGTGACGCCTCAGGGTTCCGGAGTGCACGGCAGGTGTTCCACTGGCTGAGCCTTCCGTCCACATGCGTCACAGTCACGCGCGCATCAGAACCGACGTGGCCGCAAAGGTCTCAGCAAAGTTCTTTGGTAGCGGCGCGATGAAAACGTTCTCCGTGCGGGTACGGCTGATCTTCCACTCGCCGCTGATCTTGCTGAAGGCGTTGTTCAGCCGGCTGGAACGCAACAAAGCGGTCCCATCCGAGTAGAGCCAGGGCTGCACGTGGATCCACTGTCCGGTGGCCTCGTCACCATCGACATGGATCTGCTCCGAAGTCACGTAGTGTGCGTTCAGGAGTAGCGCGGGGTCCTGCTTCCGTCCCCAGAACTGCTCGAAGTGCGCCCGGACTGCGGCGCGGCCCTCCGCGCGGCCGAACTGGTTGTCGTAGTAATCGCCGACGCCCTCCCAGACAGCGTCCTCCGAGTACAGCTCCATGATCAAGTCAATGCGGTGGCCGTCGTCACGCACACCGAATTCGGGGCACGGGGTGTCACATAGGAACATGTAGCGCGCCTGGAGCCGGCGGATCTCGGCCTCGTCCTCAAGGACCTCGATGCGCTTGACAAGCGTGGCGATCATGTCCTGATCGGTCATGGACGGGTTTCCTTTCCTGACCCCGGTCGGCGGTCACGGCTGGTAAGGCTAGGGGTGAGCGAGGTATACAGCATCGGAATCTGCCTAAAAAGTCGGATGCAAGAAACGCCTATGCCGCAGGGCCGCTGCAAGCTGTTGTGACATCCCGGGGAGGTCTCACGTCGAGTGGATCCGCGCCCCACACCTCTGGAGGGTGACTGAGGTAATCCGAAAAGCCTGGCGCCGGAGCGCTCACGCAATGCTGCGCAGGTAATACGCAGGCAAGACGACAACACGGGTGACGTGCGGGACGGGACGTTCCGGGACCGGCTCACAGCCACTTCTCATCCTCCGACAGGCGGCACCTTCTCCGCCAGGCAAGCAACGTCTGCGAGCCACGATCGACTGCGGTCGCTTACCGCCGCCTCTCCGCAGCCCTCCGGTCTATGGCGCAGAAGGGCGAAATGCGGTTGGCGCGGTACGCCATTGGTCTCCGGCTGCGCACGTCGGCGGTGACGATCACAGCCGGCAACTGGAATCGAGCGCCCCAGCGTAACCAACAGAGCTGCTGCGTTTTCGGTGGCTCGTCGAGCACGTAGTTGAGCAGCGTCCCCCGGCCAGCGCCCGGATCTTCTGGAGTACGACGTCGAAGGCGCGCTCAGTGCCCGTGGCGGGTCGCGCTGGCGACGTGAGGGCACTCGACAGAAGCCAGTCCGTGACTATTCTCCCCGTCTGCGGGAGCACGGGTGGTCAGGTGGCGAACGCGTCGAACCACGGCGCCCCGGTCTGGCCGGACGAGAGGCGAGCCACCAACGCTTCCTTCAACGATTCCGACGCGCCTCACGTCCACGATGACAGGTCCAGTGTGGTGCTGAGGCCCACCGGTCTTCGCCGAGCCGGTGTCGGTCACGGGGCCCTGGCGAAACGATGCAGGCAGGTCAATGAGGCTCACATCCGTGCTCACGAGCTGCACCAACCAGACCCGCCCATCGCCCGACCGGTCCGGCCACGGGCGGCTCCCCCACGCCGAGACGACCACCCCCATGCCGGGCAGCGCGCTCACGCCGTTGCGGGAGCCTCGGGCTCGCCGAAGTCGATGCGGCCCGCACGCAGCCAGTCGGACATCACGGCCCGTTCGCCCCGCTCCGCCGACTCAAAGCCAGCGTGGTCGTCCTTATTGGGCCACGTACGCGACGAGGCTACTGCCATGCGCACGCGGCGCCCGTCGGGGCGAACATTGATAACCATCAGATCATCGGCCAAGGCGAGGTCGCCGTCGTAGGACTGGCGGATCTCGTCGGAGAGCTCGATGACCGTGTCGAAGTCGTTGTTGAAGTGGAACGGCACCGCCAGGCCCGGCTTGACCAGGTCGAAGACCTGGCCGGCGTCACTCGGCTGAGTGTGGGCCCAGTGGCCGATGCCCTTGGCGGTCTTGATCCCGTATCCGGACTTACGCATGAGCTGAGGCATGGAATTGAAGCACTCGTGGACGAGGACATCGGCGCCCTGGGCGGCGTCGACCAGGAACTGGCTGGGAGCGGTGTCACCGGAGTAGACGAAGGACATCCCCTTCCAGTCGAGCCGCAGTCCGACGGCCCCGTCGTGGATGTGAACGGCCGGGAAGCTGGTGATCCTGACACCGTTGGCCTCGTAGACCACGTGAGTCTTGGACCACTCGAACTCATGGACCTTCACCTCCTCCCCCGCGATCGGGAGCAGCCCCCGGCGGGTATCGATGTCCCATTGGTAAGACATGACCTGGCACTTCACGAAGTGTGCGAAGCCGTGCTCAGGGATGCTTCCCGATGGCCCATACATCTCAAGGGGCGTGAGGCGACCGCCGGCGCGGGCGCCGACCCAGTAGGCGCCGAAGTCGCCGACGTGGTCGGTGTGGAGATGGGTGGTGAACATTGCGGTGATCCGGGAGATCGGCAGTTCGAGTGCGGTGAATCGGGAGAAGGACCCACATCCGAAGTCGAAGACGAAGCAGTCCCCGTTGCCGAGCTCGATGAACCAGCCCGCGTTCGCCTGGGCCATGCGCAGGAAGGGGCGGCCGGTGCCCAGCGCGGTGATCCGCATCTCGTCGGGCCGGAGGACCTCGGTGCCAGGGAAGTAGGTATCGCGCAGTTGCTGAAGCTCTGACATTTCCGTGTTCCCTCTCGGGTTGAACCTGGCTGGCCCGCATCGCGGCACATGCCGACTGGGGCCGGTGGACCGGGGGCTTCGTCTATGTGCGCCCGTTACCGCCGGTGGGTCCGGGCCAGTCGTCGGACATGGGACGTCGGGGGTGCCTTGCCTGCTGCCAGTGCTCTCCTCCAGATGACCGGCAGGTCGAGGCGCCGGTCACTCCTGGAGGTCGGGCTGCTCACGGAGGATGCGCTGGAACAACGGCTGGTACTGGAACCAGCCAGCGTGCTCCCCGCCGACCTGCTGGCGGGTGATCGCCGCCTGCTCCGGGTCGATGTGCACGGGGGTCCCGGCAGCCTTGGCCAGCAATTGGACCTGGGAGCAGCGCTCCATGGCGATGAACCACCAAATGGCGGACTCGACGGTGGTGCCGACGCTCAGAAGCCCATGGTTGCGGAGGATGACACCCTTGTTGTCGCCCAGGGCGTGCGCGATGCGCTTGCCCTCCTCCAAGTCGAGCACGACCCCGGTGTAGTCGTCGAACAGGGAGTGGTCCTGGTAGAAGGCACACGCCTCCTGGGTGATGGGCTCCAACAACTCGCCGAGCGCCGAGAGCGCCTTGCCGTATACCGAGTGCGAGTGGGCGGCGCCGACGGCGTCGGGACGGACCAGGTGGACTTGGGAATGGATGGCGAAGGCGGCAGCGTTCACCGGCCGGTCACCCTCGACAACCCTGCCGTCGTGCGAAACCAGCAGGAGGTCCGAGACCCGGATGTGAGAGAAGGGTACGGCGAGCGGGTTGACCCAGAAGTGATCCTGGAGTTCAGGGTCGCGCACGGTTATGTGCCCGGCGATCCCCTGCTCGAAGCCGAACTTGCTGAACAGGCGGAACCCGGCGGCCAGCATTAGCTTCCGGTGCGCCCGCTCCTCCTCGATGGCCCTGGTGGGCATCTCCGGAAACGTCTCCGCGAGCCTCTCGTCAAGCATGAGCAACTCCTGTGGGCGTAGAAGTGGTGGCGATGCCGAGTATGGATACCTACCAGGCCATCGATAAAGCGCATGTTCTTGATGGAATGCTGCACATGAAGCGATACACGATCCCGCAGAGGGCCACGCAGGCGCAGGTGTGACGGCGGCCCGTAGATGCGGCTCTGATCAACATTTCGGGATGGCCCAGAGCGACGGCTCACGGGAGTGAGCAGGATGTGGCGTCGGAGCAGGTCGAAGTCGGCCTGTCCGTAGCCTTTGTCGCTTGAGTAATTTGACCCTGTTTACGTATCTTTCGACGATGTCTCTGGAGTACGACAGGATGAGACCAGCGGACACGGCGTCGAGCCCTTTGGCGAGGTTGCGCAGGGCGGCAGGTCGTTGCCCTCGGCGGCCTTGGTCCAGCGGGGTCGGCGGTGGCCGTCGAGGTTTTCATCATCGTGGCGAATGCCGCGATGTGCCGTCGCGGGTCGGCGAGTTCGGGGCAGCGGGCCGTCATGCGCTTGAAGCGGAGTTGCCGGCCAGAACTGAGGTTCTCGGGGTGGCAGGTGAGCCAGCCGGTGACCTGCCGGGCGGTGGGCGCCTCGGATCGCTTAGGCGTTGGGGCGTCGGCCGAGCGCAGAGGTTCGAGCCAGCGCCGGACACTGCGACTGATGCCGCGATAGCCGCGCTACTGGATCTCGCGGAAGGGCCGTCCGCTGTCGGTGCAGCCTTCCTGCCAGCGCATGTTGAGGTACTCGGCACAGGGCTGCAGCATCTTGCGGCTCTGCCGGGGCGGCGCAAACAGTCCCTCCACCGTGGTCGCGTGGGCGTACTTGCGGACGGCCTTGCCGTCCATCCGCAGGGTCTTCGAGATGACGTCGATGGCGACGCCTTTGTCGTGCATCTCGTACACCGCGGCGAAGTGACGCCGGGTGTTCGCCGCTCGCTTTCTTTCGATCGCCGGTGGCCCCTCGGAGGTTCCACGACCGCGCTCTGGACCTCGCCTTCCGGTGGCGTAAGGCAGCGCCGGTGGACGAGGACGCGCTTCTCAACCGTTTTGCACAGGTTGAGCCAGAGATGAAACCTGTCCGCGATCCGGACCCCGTCCGGCGCGGCCATGCGAACTGCCTCCACATACCCGCTGACCCTGTCTCTGCACACGATCGCACTCCGTGGTACTGCCGGAGTCAGGCGGTGAAGGTCTCGGCGGTGCGTTCGGGCAGCACGTCCACCGGGCGGCCGTCCTCGATGTCGATCAGCAAGGCCGCGTAGACGTGTCCGCGTTTGACGGCGAAGTCTTCGCCCCCAGCACTCGCGGGCTCCGATCCGCCGGCAGTGCCCGGAGGCGGCCGAGCAGGGTGTTCGGGCTGACCCGGCAGTACAGCATGGCCGCGAGGCGGACCCCGGCCCGCCCGGCCAGGAACCGGCCGATCACCGTCGGCATGGCCTGCTGGAGCTGGCTGCGACACCCGTATCGGAACGTCAGTCCCTCAACCTGCTCGGCGGAGCTCCGGCGCAGACACGACGACACCTCACACCGAAACCGACGACCCGTCAGATAGATCGTCACCGGACGTCCCCGACGGCGACATCAGCAAACCTGCGCCCGTAACGGCCGTGCACACGCCGCGAGTTGACCGTACCAGTCGGGCATGACGCGGTCTCCGCAACCGTCGCAGCGGTGATCGTCAGAGTCGTGCCGACGAGCTGGAGGTCAGTCACGGCCACGGACGCCAGGTGCGGCAGCAGCACGTCAACTATCTGATCACGTAATACGCATCCATGATCAATCTGATGCATGGCCGCTCTGGGCAATCCCGAAATGTTGATCAGAGCCCGCCGGGTCGGCCATGAGGGCGTGGAACGTCTGGACGCCACCGGAAAAGCAAATGGCCGCTGACACAGCTGTAAACCAGCATCGCATGACACGGAGCTGTGCATCGAGAGTTCACGCTTTTGTGTACTAGCCGGCACCCGGATACTGCTTTTACTCGATGGCTGGTTCGCCACTCACGAGCGAGACCCTAGGCCAGCGGCCAGCCCGGGCGGATCGGCCGGAGCACTGGAGCCCCAGTCGGATCCGTCTCAGCCTCGCCCAGCACTCAGCCACGCCCAGGAACGTGGAGTCGTCCGACGCTCACAGATTCCAGGAGAAGCAACACCCTCAACCTGGACCTCCGCCAGGTCCATCATCGGCAAGGAACCCTCTCATATGCCATCAGCTCATGTGTCAGGCCCCAGCAGCCATTCGGTCTCCGACAGGCGGCAGCTGTACAAGGCGACAGCGTCCGGACTACTCGGCTTCGCCATCGAGCAGTACGACTTCATCCTCTACGGGACCATGGCGGCGCTCGTCTTCGGCCCGCTCTTCTTCGGCTCCAGCGGCTGGGGCGGCGAGATCGCCTCGTTCGGCACCTTCGCGGCCGGATACGTCGCCCGACCACTGGGTGGCATCATTTTCGGCCACTACGGCGACCGGCTCGGCCGGAAGAGGGTACTCATCATCAGCATCACGCTGATGGCGATCAGCAGCTCGCTCATCGGCCTCCTCCCCACCTACGACCAGGTCGGGCTCTGGGCGCCCACGTTTCTGGTGACCCTGCGCATCGCGCAGGGCATCGCGCTCGGAGGCGAGTCGGCCGGCTCGCTGCTCATGGCAGCCGAGCACAGCAGCGCAAAACGGCGAGGTTTGTGGAGCAGCGCTCCCATGACGGGCGGCCCGCTCGGCTCGCTGCTGGCCACCGGTGTGACCGCCGCCGTCCTGACCCTCCCGGACGATCAATTCAACGCCTGGGGCTGGCGCATTCCCTTCGCCATGAGCTTCGTCCTGCTCGCGGTAGGTATCTACATGCGCTTCAGCGTGAAGGAGACTCCCGCGTTCGAGCAAACCAAGAACTTGGGACAGACCGGAAAGCGGTCCGCTCCCCTGGTGAAGGCGCTGCGCAACCCCCGCGTCCTTCTCCCATGCATCGGCATCGGCATCGGCCCCCAGGCGCTTCAGGCCATCATAGGCACCTGGCTGGTGGCCTACGGCACCCACCTCGGTTACGACCCCCAGTTCCTGCTGCTGGCCGTGGGTATTGCCTCCGGCTTCGTCATCCTCACTCTCCCCGTCTTCGGGTACGTCAGCGATGTCCTCGGCCGCAAACAGGTCATCATCGCGGGAGCGGTGGGTGCTGTCATCACGGCCTTCCCGATGATGTGGATGATCAACTCGCTTTCCCCCACACTGCTGCTGATCGCCGCGATCTGGGGCCGAACCGTCCTTCAAGCGGTCATGTATGCGCCATGGCCGGCCCTCCTGAGCGAGAGCTTCGACACCGAGAGCCGTTACACCGGCGCCTCGATCGGCATGCAGATCTCCACCGTGGTCGCCGGCGGGTTCACACCTATGATCGCCACCTCACTGACCAGCGGCGGCCACGCGGTTGCCGGTGTCGGATCTCTCATGCTGGCGGCAGGCCTCGTCACAGGAGTCTCCGCCGCCTTCACGCGCGACCGCCGTCACGCCGAGCTCACCGACGGCCTGGTCGAAGCCGTCGCCACCGCACCGCAGGGCACGGCTCGCACACAGCCTGCTGGCCTCGTCGACGATGCTTCTTGACGGTCAGTTCTCGTCGGGGTGCGTGGGCGACGCCTGCGCACCCCGGGTGGAGGCGCCTGCGGATTCCGGCGGATCGCACTGCCCGTACACGGCGCCAAAGACCTCTGCGCAGATCTCCGTCAGTGCCTCCACGCGCCGGGTCGGCCGGCCCCGGTCGGGAATCGCGACGCCGATCGCGGGCATGGGCAGACGGTCGACGATCTCGACCTGAGCCAGGGCAACACCTTCATGCAGCAGCCTCGTGCCGGCCGGTTGGTTGACGATGCCGAAGCCGACACCTGCGGCTACCAGCCCCCTCATCGTCTCGAATGTGGACGTCGTCGTCGTACGCGGAGGGTTCAGATGCTGGCTGCTGATCAGCCCCCGCACGAACCCCGCCCCGTCTCCGTAGTCCAAAATGATCAACGGCCGCTCGCACAACTCACCCAGCGAGGCCTGGCCGACGGCGGCCAGCGGATCGTCAGGGGCCACCAGTGCGTAAGGACGCAGCCGACTCAGGGGAATGAATCTCACGCCCTGGGAGGTGCGCGCGCTGTCGAACGTCAGCGCCAGCTCACACAGTCCATCCCGAACACTCTCGGCCGCCGCCGTGCCGTCGACCTCGCGAACGTTAAGCATCAAGCCTGGATACCGCTCCCGAACCAGTTGATGAATCGGCGGCAGGACGAACGACGCTAGCGGCGTGAAGCAGGCGATTTCGGTCTCGCCAACCGGTACACCCTGTAGCGAACGACTGCGTTCTTGCAGGTCCATGACACTGCGCAGGATGGCCCGCGCGTCCGCGACCAGGCGCCGCCCGCTCTCGGTCAGCACGATGCCCCGGGCGTGGTGCCGGATGAACAGCTGGATCTGAAGCTGCCGCTCCAGCCTCAGGATTGCCGAAGAGACTGCGGACTGGGATGCATGTAGCCGTATCGCCGCGGCAGAGACGCTCCCGCAGTCGGCAGCCACAACGAAGTACTGCAACTGAGGGAGGGACAGGTCTATCCGCCCGAGCATCGCCTGGGCCGTGGCACCCAGCACACCGGGCGGGCTGGACTCGGCCCCGCAGCCTGCCGGAGGGTTCTCTGGTTCGCTCATGGTCATCCTTCGGCTCTGCGCTAGGTGCTACTCACAGATCGATCCTTTTGCCTGAATGCACCCATGTTATCGATACACGCCTCAGCCGGGACACCCCGCCCCTGCATAACCTCGATCGCAGCACTTCATCGAAAACATGCGCTGTCGTGGTAGCTCGATCGGCGCGGATACTCGACGTCGCGACGATTCGCCGAGATAGCCGCCCTCGCGGTCCACCGCCCTCGGTCGGTGTACGGGGGGCTCCGAGCCGGACGTGTGCTTCAGCTTCGCTAACGAGCGAACGCTCCCGGCATGACTGCGCGCTGCGTTGGCCCTCATGACAGCCGGGCTCGCAATGGACAACTTTCACCTGGCTCGAAGGAGTGGTATGAAGATCGTCCGAGTGGAGGCAATACCCTTTGCCATTCCGTACAGGAAACCGTTGTGCTTCGCCAGTGGCAAGGTGCATACCGCCGACCACGTCCTGGTCAGGGTGCACACCGACGAAGGCCTCGTCGGCACCGCCGAAGCGCCGCCGAGGCCGTACACCTACGGCGAGACCCAGCAGTCCATTGTCGCGGTCATCGACAGGATCTTCGCGCCGCAGATCTTGGGCCTGACGGCGCTGCAGCGGGAAGTCATCCACGAACTCCTGGACCGCACCGTCGGCAATCCGACCGCCAAGGCCGCACTCGACATGGCCCTGTGGGACCTCCTCGGCCAAGCCACGGGCATGTCGGTCTCCGGACTGCTCGGCGGCTATACCAACTGCATGCGCGTCAGCCACATGGTCGGCTTCGCGCCCGCCGCGCAGATGGTCGCCGAGGCCGAGCGGATACGCGACACTTACGGCATCACCACCTTCAAGGTGAAGGTCGGCCGCCGCCCCTACACCGACGACGTGGCCGCCTGCCGAGCACTGCGCGAGACCCTCGGAGCGGACGTCGAGCTGTACATCGACGGCAACCGGGGCTGGAGCGCCGCGGAATCGGCCCGCGCACTGCGGGAGATGGCCGACCTCGGGCTGGCCTTCGCCGAGGAACTGTGCCCCGCCGACGACGTGCTTGGCCGGCGCTGGCTGGTCGAGCGCTGCCCGGTGCCGTTCATCGCCGACGAGAGTGTCACCCGCGCGGCGGACGTGACCCGCGAGATCCTCGGCGGCTCCGCCACCGCCGTGAGCATCAAGACCGCCCGTACGGGCTTCACCGCCTCCCAGCGTGTGCTGCACGAGTGCGAGGGACTGGGCGTACCTGTGCTGATGGGCAATCAGATCGACGGTCAGATCGGCACCTTGTGCACCGTTGCCTTCGGCGCCGCCCACCGCTCCGCCTCGCATTACGCCGGTGAGCTGTCCAACTTCCTGGACATGACCGACGACCTCCTCAGCGATCCGCTGACCATCGAGTCCGGAACCCTGCGCATCCGTGAGGGCGCCGGACTCGGCATCGATATCGACCCCGGCAAGCTGAACCGTTATCGCCAGGACCGCTGACCCAATCCACTTCCGAGGGACGGGAATGACATGACCAATAGCATCTCCGAGCAGACCACCGCCGCCGCGTCCGGAGCCGCAGCCACCAAGCAGTTCCGCACCAAGCAGCGCACGGAGACCACGGGTGTCGACACCAAGCGCGTCGACACCCTCGTCACCGAACTCCTCACCGCCGCACACGACATCATCCGCCGCCACAAGGTCACGTACTCCGAGTACGACGCGCTGAAGTCCTGGCTGATCCAGGTCGGCGAGGACGGCGAGTGGCCACTCTTCCTCGATGTGTGGGTCGAACATGTCGTGGAGGAGGTGGCAGGCGCGGACCGTGAGGGCACCAAGGGCACGATCGAGGGCCCCTACTACGTCCCCGACTCCCCGCGGCTGCCCGCCGAGGCGATCCTGCCCATGCGGGACGACGAGCCAGGCACACCGTTGCTGTTCCAAGGACAGGTCAGGGCGGTGGACGGCACGCCACTCGTCGGGGCGAGCGTCGAGATGTGGCAGGCGGACGACGACGGCTTCTACTCCCAATTCGCACCGAATCTACCCGAATGGAACCTGCGCGGTACTGTCATCGCGGACGACCAAGGACATTTCAAGATCCACACCATCCAGCCGGCGCCCTACCAAATCCCCACCGACGGAGCCTGCGGCAAGCTGATCGCCGCGGCTGGCTGGCACGCCTGGCGCCCCGCCCACCTGCACCTGAAGGTCTCGGCGCCCGGCCGTGAGCTCATCACCACCCAGCTGTACTTCAAGGGCGGCAGCCATGTCACCGACGACATCGCCTCCGCCGTCAAGCCTGATTTGATCCTCGACCCGACCCCGGTCGGCGACGGCACTGGCCGTGCGGTCACCTACGACTTCGTGCTCGACAAGGCGTGATCGACCTTGCTGTTCGCCGTACGCATGGACGTCGACATCCCGCGCGACCTCGCCCCCGGGGTCCGCGGGGACCTGGTGGCGCGCGAGAAGGCCTACTGCCAGGAACTGCAGAAGTCTGGGGAGTGGGTGCACATCTGGCGCTGTGTCGGCCAGTACGCCAACATCAGCGTCTTTGACGTGGCCGACAACGAGGCGCTGCACCGTATCCTCTGGAACCTGCCGCTCTTCCCCTACATGAGCATCGAGGTCACACCGCTGGCCCAGCACCCGTCCGAGCTGGCCGATTGCGAGGTCGTGGCGTGATGGACAAGGTGGTCGCCACGGCTGAGAAGGCGGTGGCCGACGTGCTGGACGGCGCGACACTGGCAGTGGCTCGCCGCCCAGGTCCTGGACGGTGTGACCGACCGGCCCGAGTTCAACCCTGTCATCCTCAACCCGCGGGGCGGCGCATACCCCTCGGCCATCCCCTCGCCACCTCCGGGCGCCCGCCTCGCGGGCACCGTTGCCCACCAGCTCGCCCGTAAGGGCAGCGGCACCGGCGTCGCCACCCTCTGCATCGGCGTGGGCCACGGCCTGGTCCTCGAACGCTGAACGACCGCGGCATCAGGAGTTCGCTTGTCCACTGACCGCCCTCGGCTCTACTACGACATCTCCGGTCCCGAGGATGCGCCCTTGCTGGTTCTCGGTCCGTCCTTGGGGACCTCCTTGGCCCTGTGGGACCCGTATGTTGGCTTCCTGACCGAGGAATTCCGCATCCTCCGCTACGACCTGCCGGGTCATGGCGCGTCACCGACGCAGGTTCTCGAAGATCCGCTTCCCGGACGTACGACTGTGGCGGATCTCGCCGATCTTGTGCTCGCGCTGGTGCACGAGCAGGGCCGGGAGAGTTTCGCTTACGCAGGTGTCTCCTTGGGCGGAGCCATCGGCACGCAGCTCGCCCTCGCGCACCCCGACCGGATCAGCGCGTTGGCCCTGCTCTGCTCGGGCGCAGCATGTACACGCGCCGGGTGCCGCTCGGGGTGGTCGGCGTGATCGGTCCCTGGAACAACCCGCTGCTCAATTCGTTCGGTGACGCCATCCCCGCGCTGGCCGCCGGCAACGCGGTCGTTCTCAAGCCGTCCGAGCACACGCCGCTGACCGCGCTGCTCATGGAGCAGATGGCCCGCGAGTGCGGCTGGCCCAAGGACGTCTTCCAAGTCGTCACCGGCGCGGGAGCCACCGGCCAGGCGCTGGCGGAGACCGCGGACTTCGTCATGTTCACCGGATCGACGAAGACCGGCCGACTGGTCGCAGCGAGGGCAGGCGAGCGGCTCATCCCGTGCTCACTGGAACTCGGCGGCAAGGACGCCCTCATCGTCCTCGCCGACGCCTCCCTGGAACGCGCCGTGAACGTCACGATCCAGGGCGCCCTGTCCAACGGGGGCCAGATGTGCACCTCGGTGGAGCGCGTGTACGTGGAGGAGCCCGTCTACGACGCGTACCTCGACCTGCTGCGCGAACGCTTCCAGCAGGTCACCTCGGGCAAGCCGACCGGGCTGGGCAGCGTCGACGTGGCAGCCATGACCTTCCCTCCCCAGGTGGCCACAGTCGAGGACCATGTCAACGACGCCGTGAGCAAGGGTGCACGCGTACTCGTGGGAGGCCACGCAGCGCCCGGACCCGGCCGCTTCTTCGCTCCCACGCTGCTCGTCGACGTCGACCACAGCATGAAGTGCATGCGCGAGGAAACCTTCGGCCCCACGCTGCCCGTGATGAAGGTCGCCGACGCAGAGGAGGCCGTCCGTCTGGTCAACGACAGCTCCTACGGGCTGCAGGCCTCCGTCATCGGATCCAACATCAGACTGGCTGTGACGTTGTTCAGCGGCCCCGGCATGTTGGCTTCGAGCGGCCCCAGTTGGTGGGTCGCACGGGTGCATTGAGGGGTGGTGACGGGGCGAAGTGGCCCCGCCTTGGCTCTTGCGGTGAGACGGTTCCTGTGGTTTCCGGCAGGGGCGGTGCTGTGGATGTCTTTGTCCAAGCAAGAGCTGTTCGACCGGATCCGGCGGGACAGCTGGCAGCAGCAGCTGTCGATCCGGGCTCTGTCGAAGAAGTACGGCGTTCACCGCCGCCTCGTACGGGAGGCACTCTCCTCGCCGGTGCCCACGCCACGCCGTCGGCCGGTGAGGACGTCACCGCGGATGGAGCCGTACAAGAAGACGGTCGACGCCTGGCTGCGGGCTGATCTGGAGGCTCCGCGCAAGCAGCGGCACACCGTGCGGCGGATCGTCGCGCGGATCGAGGAGGAGTTCGGCGAGGCGATCCCGTATCCGACGGTCCGGGACTTCGTCGCGGCCCGCCGTAAGGAGATCGCCGCGCAGGCGGGGGCGCCCGTTGAGGCGTTCGTGACCCGGCACAACGCACTCGGCGCGGACGCCGAGGTCGACTTCGGGGACGTCTACGTGGACCTGGCCGGCCAGCGCACGCGCTGCTATCTGTTCGCCTTCCGGCTGGCCTATTCCGGCAAGGCCGTGCACCGCATCTCGCGGTCGTGCGGTCAGCAGGCATTCTTCGAAGGACATGTGCACGCGCTGACCACGCTGGGCGGGGTGCCAGCCGGTCAGGTCCGCTATGACAACCTCACCCCGGCAGTGAAGAAGGTGGTCTTCCGCAGCCGTTCGCGGGAGGAGAACCCGCGCTGGACCAGCTTCCATGAGTACTACGGATTCACCCCGTTCTACTGCGAGCCGGGATTGCGCGGCGCCCACGAGAAGGGTGGGGTCGAGGGCCAGGTCGGCTACTTCCGCCGCAACTACCTCACCCCGGTGCCGCAGGTGGACAGCCTGGACGAACTCAACGGCCGGTTAGCCGAGTTCGAGGCGAAGGAGGACGAGCGGCGGATCGGAGCGAGGATGCGGACCATCGCGCAGGACTTCGCCCGCGAGGCCGGCCATCTGCTGCCCTTGCCGGACGATCCGTTCGCCACCGGGATCACCCTCACGCCGCGTGTCGACCGCTACGGCATGATCACCGTGAAGATGTGCCGGTACTCGGTCCCGGTCCGCTTCATCGACCGCAAGGTCACCGTCACGCTCACCTGCGACGACCTGACCGTCTACGACGGCCGCCGGGAGATCGCCTGCCACCGGCGGCTGACCGGCCGTGGTGCCGAACACCTCGTGCTGGACCACTACTTGGAAGCCTTGCTGACCAAGCCAGGGGCGCTGGAACGCTCCGAGGCCCTCCACCAGGCCCGCGCCGATGGCACCTTCACGGCCGTCCACGAAGCCTTCTGGGCCGCGGCCAAGAAGGCCCTCGGCGACATCGAGGGAACGAAGGCCCTGGTCAAGGTGCTGTTGCTGCATCGCCACCAGCAGCACGCCGATGTGGTGGCTGGGATACGCGCGGCTCTCGCGGCGGGCACCTTCAATGAGGACGTCATCGCACTGGCAGCGCGCAAGGCGGCCCAGGAGTCCGGGCCGGCGCTGACCGTCACCGCCGACGTCCCTGCTTCGCAGCCGATGGACCTCGACCCGGCGGTCACGCCCCTGACCTCGCGCCGTCTCGCCCGGGCTTTGCCCGCCGATCAGCGTCCCCTGCCCCGCCTGGAGCAGTGGGACGAACTGTTGCAGCTTCGCCGGAAGGACTCATCATGACCACTGCCCATCACGCACTGACCGCACAGGCATCCGACGCGGCGATCGACACGGCCTGCCGCATGCTGCGGCTGCCCACCATGCGAGCCCACGCCGCGGACACGATCGCACGGGCCGAACGCGAGGGCCTGTCCTATGCCGGGTTCCTCGCCGAGCTGTTGATGGCCGAGTGCGAGGACCGGGACAGGCGCCGGGCCGAACGGCGTATCCGCGCGGCGCATTTTCCGCGCGAGAAGTCGCTGCGGGAGTTCGACTACAGCGTCAATCCCAACGTCGATCCGGCTGTGGTCAACAACCTCGCCACCTGTGAGTGGATCGCCAAGGGCTACCCCCTGTGTCTGATCGGGGACTCCGGCACCGGCAAGTCGCACCTGCTGATCGCGCTGGGCACCACAGCGGCCATGGCCGGCTACCGCGTCCGCTACACCACCGCAGCAGCCTTGGTGAACGAGCTGGTCGAGGCGGCAGACGACAAGCAGCTGGGCAAGACCATCGCCCGTTACGGACGTGTCGACCTTCTCGAAATCGACGAGCTCGGCTACCTCGAACTGGACCGCCGCGGCGCGGAGATGCTCTTCCAGGTTCTCACTGAGCGTGAGGAAAAGAGCAGTATCGCGATCGCCTCCAACGAGGCTTTCACCGGCTGGAGCCGGACTTTCACCGATCCGCGGCTCTGCGCGGCGATCGTGGACCGGCTCACCTTCAACGCCTCCATCATCGAGACCGGCACCGAGTCATATCGCCTGGCTCGCTCCAAAGCCCAGAAGAACAAAGCTGCAGGGTGACACGCTCGGATCAGCCTTCCAGGCGAAGCTCCTCCTGGTCCAAACGGATGCTGAGCTGGCTTCCCAGCTCGCGAAACCCCAGCGCCCGTGCGACATTACGGGAGGCCATCGGACGGGCACGCCACTGCGGGAGCAGACCGTCGGCGAGTGCCTGCGCCACCGCCGCAGAAGCGACCTGCCGCGCCAGCCCGCGGCCTCTTTCCCCCGGCGCGGTGAGCACGCACAGATGGGCGGCTGCCGCGGGCCAGGCTTGAAACCCCGCCGCGGCCACCACGTCCGCGCCCTTGCGCACGACGAACGCAGCGGAGGTGATCTCGTCCATCCCGCTCTCACCGGCGTCCTCGGGCGACACCGACTTCACCAACGCCATCAAGTCCTGATGCCCGGGGGGGGCAAGCCGTTCAACGGAACGGCTCGCCGGCACCGGGCGGAAGCCGTCACGGGACACGTATCCCAAGACTGCCGGCCCCAGCACCTCATTCACAGGCAATACGGCCCGAACCGCTTCTGAAGACGTCAATGAGCTGGTCGGCATCCCGGCCAGGATCCGACGCAGAACCTGCGCAGCCCTGTCAGTCGGCGCCGTGACGATCGCCGACTCGCCCAGCACCACAATCCCAGCCCACGACGGCGGAGCCATCTGCGAGGCGGGCGACGTGACCACGTTCAAGCCCCCCACCAGGGGAAACGACACCGGCACAGCAGCCAACGTCTCCCACACGCCCTGAGCCTGCTTCAGCAACGGATCAACAGCCATCAGTCGATCCTGCCACCCCGAGATCACAAACGCCGAGGGAATCCGCTGGCCGCCCAGTGAGAAGACGCCTCAGGTGGTCCCAACGCAAGCCAATCCCCGGGGCCACTTCAGGACGTCCGCAAGCCGCGAAATCCCCACCAACTGGGGCCGCTCGAAGCCAACATGCCGGGGCCGCTGAACAACGTCAGGGCCAATCAGACGCGCTCGCCGGCTGGCGGAGCAACTCGAGGCCGGCTGCGTCACCATCAACGATGCACAGACCAATTACATGGCCCTCGGCCTACCCATGGGCGGCTGGAAGAACTCTGGCCTCGGCGTCCGTCACGGCGCCGAAGGCCTCCGCAAGTACACCAAGCTCCAGGCCGTCAGCACCAACAGGTTCCCGCTGCGCCGGGATCCGCACATGATCCCGTACGATCCCTCGGCCTACCGCCTCATCCTGCGCCTGGTGGACCTCATGTACAGCACCCGCCGACGTCATCGCGACAAGTAGCGCGTATCGTCCGGCCATCGAAACCCGAGGGAGCCGGACCGAGGCGGCAACGCGCACCGCAATGTGCCGCCTCCGAGACCGCCAGGCACGCAGCTATTTTTTCTTCTCGGCGAGAGTCACGAGATGCTCACCGGTCAGCCGCAGCACCCCGCGGCTGTCCTCGCTGTTGCGGTCGGCCAGCCAGCAGAGGATGAGGCCGTCCAATACCGCGTTGAGATAGCGGGCGAGGACCGGAACAGGAACAGTCCAACGGATCCCCTCGGCCTCGGCTGTCTCCATGAGGAGTGCCTGATGGACTTCCAGGTAACTCTGGTACTGCCGGCGAGCCAGCTCCTCGAAGCCGGCCTGCCGCAAGGCGTAATGCGTGAGCTCATAGGTGACCTGGTGCTCTCCTGGGCTGAGTTCGACACCGTCCCAGAAAGCGCCAAGACTCTTGGAAATCCTCACACCGAGGTCGCCGCCGCCCTCCTGGAGGGCATTCCGTGCCGCTTCGGCGCTCCTGGCGGCAAAGCGGGTGAGGACCTCCTAGAGGAGCTCTTCCCGAGAACTGAAGCAGTAATGGAAAACACCCAACGGCATCTCCGCTTCAGTGACGATTGCGCGCGTTGTCGCTCTCGTCACTCCATCGCGGACCATAACTCGGAACGCCGCTGCGATCAGCTCTTCCCGTCGGTCCTTCGCCGCCATGCGAGGCATGCAGTCCGCTTTCCCCTGTGAGATCGAGACACGTATTCATCCGTACTGTAGCGCAGCGTCTTGGACAGACGACCAACATTGGACGGCCGCGACAGGCGGCCCATCGGCCGTCAGCCGGTCGCCACAGTCGCGACGCACTCCTGGTTGGCGCCGCAGGGCGCTGTCAGCTTCGGTGCCGGACGAGTTCGTCCCGGTCCAACCAGGGGGACCTCGTTCTGACCCAGCTGAGGTTCATGCCTGACTCCCGTACGGTGACGACGCGCTGGCGGAGATGACGAGCGCGTTCACGGAGCGGGTCGACGGTGTAACAGTTGCAGACGGCGTGCACGCACGCCGTCCCACAGCCACCGGTTCAGCTTAGGTGCGGGCGCGTCTCTCCGGGAGTGTGGCCGAAACGGCTCCGGAAGACCCGCGTGAAATGGGCCTGGCTGGCGAAGCCCCAAGTGTGGGCGACTTCGGCAATTGTCAGATGGCGGGAGCCGGGATCGGTGAGCACCTGCCGGGCTTCGCCTAGCCGCTGTTCGAGAATGTACCTGGAGGGGCTCACCCCGGTCGGCTGGAAGATACGGCTGAGGTGCCGCGCGGACACTCCGATCGCCTCCGCGACCCGCCCCGCGCTCAGCCCGGGGTCGGTGAGGTGCCGGGCTATGTAGTCCTTGGCCACGGTCAGTTGGGAGAGCATGGCGGGCGGAGCGGAAATACCCAGCCTCGGTGCGGCCAGCGTACGGACGAGGTCCAGCACGGCGGCCTGGGCACTGGCCGAGTCCTCGCCGCCCTGCCCTGTGACCCAGTCGGCCAGTACCGCCTCCAGTGCGGATGCCTGGGCACCTTCGGCGGCCGACCCCTTGCCGAGCAGTATCGGTGCGGGCACCTCGGCGGGGGCACACTGCGCGGCGAACACCTCACGGGGGATGTCCACCAGCAACTGCCGCATGGGTGAGGGGAACCCGAACAGATAGGGGCGGCGCGTGTCGTAAAGGATCAGGTCGCCCGTCTGCAAGGTGACACAGCCGCCCTCGTGGAAGAACACCCCACAACCCGCGGTGAGCAGCGTGACAAACACCGAGTCCTTCGGCAGAGCCCGACAAGTCCGTGGAGTCCGTTCGATGACGTGCTCATTGCCGGCGATCTCGGCCAGACGCAGATCGCCGAGTTCCACGTTCGTCTCCGTGGCCACCAAGCCCTCTTGCGAGTACGACGAGCAGGTCAGGCCCACCAGAGCCTGTCGGTTGTGTTCCTCCCAGAAGTCGATGCGGTCCGCCGGATCGACCGATTGCGTAGACACGCGGGAGACAAGAGGCAGGTTCACCTGAATCTCCTTTCCAGCCCGTGTCCGTGATGGCTGTAGTGCGGGACCACTCTGTCCGTGACGGCAGGAAATCGGTGCTGCCACTGAGCTGGACGTCGTGCTCTGACGTGAGGGGCCGTCGG
This sequence comes from Streptomyces sp. S.PB5, assembly GCF_030403745.1. Lineage (GTDB taxonomy): Bacteria > Actinomycetota > Actinomycetes > Streptomycetales > Streptomycetaceae > Streptomyces. The sequence goes on along the minus strand of NZ_JAQMWP010000021.1, from coordinate 124,363 downwards.
AGGTGCCTGGTGCTGTCCTTCGGCGAAGGGTACCCGCAGTGGGCTGCCGCGTCACCGGTCGTGTTGAGAGCAAGCAAGCAGGCCAGGAGCGGGAGGGATGGCGACCAAGCCTCACGCCGACGCGTCCAGGCGGATCCGTCAGTCGTGTGCGCGCCGGCCGCCATCCGCCTGCGTGATCGCGGTGAGTGGCCTCAGCACCCCCTCCCGCGCCCTGAGGACGCGTGCTTCGCCATCCCGGCTGACGCCGCGTAGGGGGCGAGGTGGTCGAAGCGGTCACGATGTGCGGCCGGGTCGACCAAAATCTTGACCTGATCCCCCGGGCCGCCCAGCAGCGCGTCGAAGCCGTGAGGGATCAGGGCGTCGAGGGCGATGGTCGAGGTGACGACCGGTGTCAAGTCCAGCCCTCGCTCCGCGACGAGCCGGATCAGTTCCGGATAGGTGTCGCGGTAGCCGACGCTGGCGACGATCGACTGCTCGTTGTTGACCAGGGCGAAGGCGTCCAGGGACACCTCACGGGCCAAACCGACGAGGACCACCCGGCCGCCGCGCCGGGTCGCCGCCAGGCAGGTGCGCAGGGCGCTCTCGGATCCGACCGCCTCAAACGCGACATCGACGCCCTCACCGCCGGTCAGCTCACGGATCCGCGCCCCGGCGCCCTCTTCCAGGCCCGCGTCGACCAGGTCGGTGGCGCCGAGCCGGGCCGCGCGATGCAGGCGATCGGGGGAAACGTCGACGGCGACGATGCGCCGCACCTTTCGTTCCGCGGCGAGCCGAACGGTGAGCAGGCCGACCGGGCCCAGGCCGACCACCGTCACGGTCTCCGGTGTGGTTCCGGCGCGCCGTAGGGCGTGTAGAGCCACCGAGGCCGGTTCGAAGAGCGCGGCCTGCTCCAGCGACACGGCCTCGGGGAGGCGGTGCGCCATATAGGCGGGAATGGCGGCGTACTCGGCCATACCCCCGTGCCCCATCAACCCCGCGAACCCGAAATGCCGGCAGATGTTGTACTCACCTGCCCGGCACCGTGGGCACGTCCCGCATCGGTAGTTCGGCTCGACCGCGACTCGGTCACCGATGGTCAGGCCGACCACCGACGGACCGAGGGCCGCCACCGTCCCGCAGAACTCGTGACCAAGGATGAGCGGAGCTGTGGCGCCGGAGGCCGGATGCGGCTCGACGACGGGAATGGCGTGCGGCCCGTCGGCGTACTCGTGCAGGTCGCTGCCGCAGATGCCGCAGTAGGCAACCTCGATGAGCACCTCACCGCGCCCGGGTGTGGGAACGTCCACCTCGGCTATGCGGACATCCCTGGCTCCGTACCAGACGGCGGCCTTCATCCGGTGCCGGTCGGCCCTCATTCGGCCGCTCCCGCCACCACGGCGCCCGAGCCCAGCGCGGCCGCGACCGCGGCCCGCCCGGCCCGCCGGCGCAGCACCCGCGGCGCGGTCTCCCGCAGACCAAGGGACAACAGGACGACAACGACGGCGCCGCCGGTGGAAATGAACATGGCTGTCTGCAGGCCCCAGACGTCCGACGCACGCCCGGCGATCACCGGGGCGAGGAAGCCACCGGCCAGCTCGCCGACTCCCATGACCAGCCCGAGCGCGGTGGCCAGCGCGCCACGGGGCACCGTCTCGGCGGGGATGGTGGCCATGAACAGGGTGAAGCAGCCGAGCCCGGTGTAGGTGAGCACGATGACCAGGCCCAGCAGCACGGGATCGCTGACGTAGACGATCGCAAGCGGACACAGGGCCGCTGTCGCGGAGAAGGCGATCATGGTCGGCTTGCGGCCGATGCGGTCGGAAACGGCCGGGGTCAGGAACCCCCACAGCACCCACCCCACGCCCAGGCAGGTCATGACGCCGCTCATGGTGCTCGGAGAGAAGTCCTTGACGTTCAGCAAGTACGTAGGGGTGAAGGTGATGATGACGACGAACCAGGTGAGGTAGCAGCACGCTGCCGCCATGCACAGGACGATGTTGCGGTGTCCCAGCACCTCCCGCACCGACGGCTTGGGACCGGCCGTCGTCTCGGTGGTGGCCTCGGCGTCGGCGACGGCGACCTGGGCCCGGCCACCGGGCGGCACCTCCCTAACCGACTTCGCGATCCAAGCCGCCATGAGCAGACCGGGCACGATCGTCACGAGAAGAGCCGTCCGCCAGCCATGGAGCTCGGCGAGCCACACCACCGCCAACGGGGCGAGGATCCCGCCCATCAGGCCCGCCGACGAGCCCTGGAGCAGCCCCATGTTCAGACCGCGACGGCTCTCCCGGGACGCCTCCACCATCAGCGACTGGGCCAGCGGCAGTACGGCTCCTTCCGCCACGCCCATCAGGGCCCGGGCGACGAGCAGACCGAGGAAGCCGGTCATCAACCCGCCCGCCGCGGAGAAGCAGGAGAAGAGGACCACCGCGGCGATCAGAATGGGTTTGCGTCTGCCGAGTTTGTCCGACAGACGGCCGGCGACGATCCCGGACAGCGCCCACGTGAGTGCCAGTACTCCGGACAGCGTGCCCAGCTCGGTGTTGGACAGGTGGATTTCCTTGTTGATGTACGGGGCGAGGAAAGGCAGTGCCTGGCGGTCGAAGAAGACGAATCCGAAGGCCAGGAAGAGGACCAGCAGCAGCCGGTTCTCATAGCGGTGTGCTGTGCCGTCGACGGCCGCGGGCGCTTCCACGTCGGGCCGGACACGGGTACGGATACGTGACATCGGAACCTCGTTCAGAGCAGCGGGACAGAGGTCACCGGAAGAGTGAGTTGACATAGTCGGCACCGATGCCGACCTTGTCGTAGTGGTTCCGGCACAGCTCGATGTAGTCGTGGACATCGAAGTAGCCGGTGGTGTTGCCGTCCTCGTCCAGCCAGATCAACGGGCCCTTGACGATGAAGAACGCCTTCATCGGCTCGTCGCTCTCGTAGGCGACCAGCGTGTGGCCCTCGCCCGGGGCCTCGTAGACGAAGTCACCGGCCCGCGCGGTCCAGGGGCGCTCCAGGTAGCCCCACTTACCGGAGATCGTGTACGCGAACACCTCGTGCGGGTGGTAGTGCCGGTTGACCAGTCCGGCCTCTTTGGCGCAGAGGATGTCGGCCCAGGAGTTGTCCTTGACGTTGATCCACAGCGGTCGTGATCCCACGGTCTCGCTGAGCGGTGCGTAGTACCGGTCGTCGTCGGTGGCCACCTGGGACAGGTAGACCTCCGGCTGTGCGTCGGGCTTCATCGAGTCGGCGATCGGCTTGAGGCCCTTCCAGAATTCCGACCTGGCTTCCTCGGGCATGTTTCGGCTCCTTTTCGTCGAGGTGGCCGACAGTGAACTCCCAGAGCCGATTCCAGGTCTTTCCTGTGGGAGACAAGGCGCATTGCCTGTTTGGGACATGCCGCAGCCCTTCAGGGATGCTGCGCAAACGAACGGGTTCCGCCGGTACCAGGGCCCAGGCCCGAGCCGTACGCCATCGGCGCCGCCACCGCCCCGTGGTGGCGAGGTCCACGAGCTCTCGAAGAAGAACTCGCGCTTCAAGAACGCATCGCCACACTCCTGTCCGGCTTCGCACCGGCTGAGGATCAACCCTGATCGCCACCTGCCGCACCGACTCGGGGGGCATCGAGCAGGACGTCGCCACCGGACATGCCGGAAACCGCGGCGTGCCGCAGTGGCACCTGCGCACACAGGCACCGCTCGTACAATTTGACTCCGAACGACCAAAGGAGTGTGACTGTGCCGAGCCATCGGTCCATCGCCGAAGCAGAGAAGTTGGCAGCAGCAAAACTCGGAGCCATACCGATCCACCGTGAGCAGATGGCGGTGGTCGCCAACATCTACCGTGCTGCCTCGGCCGTACGGCAGCACCTGGAGAACTCCGTGCTGCGCGGTGCGGATCTGACCTGGACGGCGTTCGTCGTGCTCTGGGTGGTGTGGGTCTGGGGCGAGTCCGAGACCCGGCACGTCGCGGAGGAGGCCGGCATCTCCAAGGGGACCCTCACCGGGGTCTCGCGGACTCTGGAGGGACGAGGGCTGGTCAAGCGGACCGTTCACCCCTCCGACGGCAGGCGGGTGCTGCTCAGCCTCACCGAAGAGGGCGAGGCGCTGATGGGGCGGTTGTTTCCGGAGTTCAACCAGGAGGAGGCTTTCGTCACCTCGCGGCTCGGTGGCGAGGAGTGCCGGAGCCTCGCGGACGGGCTGCGGCAGGTCGTGCTCCAGATCGAGGAGCACGGCGAGGAGCGTCGGCTGGCCCTTCTCGACGGTGCCGAGCCGACACCGCGCCGCAGCGGGCGGCGACCGAAGGACTGAGAGGCCCGTCCACAGAGACGAGGGCCGGCCTGAAGGCCTCCGCCGGCTCGGGCGGAGTCGGCGCCCTGGTGTGCCGGGCCTCCCCGGAACCGTCGGCGTCTTGAACCGGCCCTGTCCGAAACAGGGTATGTGCCCGCAATCATCGGTCACCTGCGGCTCCAGTAGGCGTACCGCTCCACCGGCTCGCCGTCGTGCCCCCACGGCCAGCGCGTGACGAGTCCGCCGATCACGGCGAAGACCGCGGCCGCCTCCTCGGTCCGTGCCGCCCGCGAGAGGGCGTAGGCGAGCAGCCCTAGGTCGGCGACGCTGGCGGCGTGGCGCGGGTGGCCGGGGCGAAGCCAGTGGTCCAGGGCCTGGTCCAGCAGGGGTGCCACGTGCGGCTGGGTCCAGTAGCGGCCGGCTCCGAGCGCCCGGGTGCCGCCGCTGTCCAGGTCGCGGTGGTACTGCCGTACGGCGGCGGTCAGCGGCAGGCACTCCGCGGGGACCCCGTACGGCATGGCGTCGACGACGTCGTCGAGGAAGTCGCGCAGGGCCGCCTGGCTTCCTCGCTCCTCCGGCGAGAGGTAGCCGAGGACCTGCAGGTGGGCCTCACGGTTCCACGGGTCGCGGGCGCGGATCTCCCGCCACACGGGGGTGAGTTCGGCGCTGGGGCGGGCCAGCAGTCTCAGCGCCGCCAGCGTCCCGACCCAGGGCGCCGGGTCGGCCGGGCGGGCGTCGGCGGCGAGCCGGAAGGCCGCCGTAGCCGCCCGCGGATCGACGGGCAGTTCGGACCAGGCGTGCAGAAGCAGCGCGTCCGCGTCGCGGGGGTGCCGCGCCCGCCAGCCGCGGGCCAGGGCGGGTACGGCCTCGGCGAGTACGGTGACGCGGTGGCAGCGGCGGTCCCAGTGGTCCCCGGTGTCCCGTAACAGCTGTTCCAGCTGGGCGATGGCCAGGTCCTGCGGTCCCGGGCCCCGTGCGGAGGCGATGCCTCTGAGCGCCCGGCCGAGCGCCGTGTCGTCGAGCTCCGGGGCGAGGCGGGGTGCCTGTTGTCTGCGGCTGAAGAGGGCCATGGCGGTGTCAGTGTCTGTCGCGGGCGGCTCGGACGAGGGCGTCGAAGAGGCCCTGCTGGGCGGGGTCCTCGTGGGCGGTGTCCTCCGGGTGCCACTGAACGGCGGTGAACCATCCGTGGGTGCCGGGCAGTTCGATGCCCTCCACGGTGCCGTCGGCGGCGCGCGCGGTGACGGTGAGTCCCGCGCCGAGGCGGTCGACCCGCTGGTGGTGGTAGCAGGAGGCCTCTGTCTTCTCCGCGCCGGTGGCCTGCTCCAGGAGGGTGCCGCGCCGGACGGTCACCGGGTGCACGAGGTGCCGGTGCTCGCACTCGGGGCCGCCCATGTCCTGTTCGAGGGTGCCGCCGAAGGCTACGTTGACGACTTGCAGGCCGCGGCAGATCGCCAGCAGGGGCAGGCCCAGGCCGAGTGTCCGGCGGGCGGCGTCGATGTCGAAGGCGTCCTGGAGGTCGTCGACGTCGTAGACGCTGTCGTGGGTGTCGGTGGCGCCGTAGCGGTGCGGGGCGAGGTCGCCGCCGCCGGGCAGCAGGACGCCGTCGAAGCGGGCGAGCCGGGCGGCCACGTCGGTGGTGGCAGGGTCGGCCGGGTGGATGGTCGCCGGTTCGCCGCCGGCCCGCCACACCGCCTCGACCAGGGCGCGGGCATTGACCTCGGCGGCGTACCGGAGCGCCGAGGTGGTGGCGGAGAAGCGGGCGGGGACGGCGATCAACGGGCGGGTCACAACTCGATCCAGGTGGTCTTGAGCTCGGTGTACTTCTCCAGGGCATGCGCGGACTTGTCGCGGCCGTTGCCGGACTGCTTCATACCGCCGAAGGGGACGGTCAGGTCGCCCTCCTCGTAGCAGTTGACCCAGACCGTGCCGGCTCTCAGCGCGCGGGAGACCCGGTGGGCGGTGGAGAGGTCGGAGGTCCACAGGCCGGCGGCGAGTCCGTACTCGGTCGCGTTGGCCAGCCGCACGGCCTCGTCGAGGTCGTCGAAGGTGAGGACGGACAGGACGGGGCCGAAGATCTCCTCGCGGGCCAGCCGCATGCTGGGGTCCACGTGGTCGAAGACGGTCGGCTCCAGGAAGCTGCCGCCGGAGTCGGTGAGGGTGCGGGCGCCGCCCGTGAGCAGGCGGGCGCCCTCGGCGAGGCCGGTGCCGATGTGGTCCTGGACGCGCGCGAGGTGATCCTCGCCGACCAGGGCGCCCATCTCGGTGGCCGGATCGAGGGGGTCACCGATCCGCAGTTCGCGCGCCCGGCGGACGACGGCCTCGGTGACGCGTTCGGCGATGGAGGAGTGCACGAGCAGCCGTGAGGGGGCGGTGCACATCTCGCCCTGGTTGAAGAAGATGCCCCAGGCCGCGGTGGCGGCGGCCCGGTCCAGGTCGGGGGCGTCGGGCAGGACGATGTTGGGCGACTTGCCGCCCAGTTCCAGCCAGACGCGCTTGAGGTTGGAGTCGGCCGCGTAGCGCAGGAAGTGCCGGCCGACGGCGGTGGAGCCGGTGAAGGCGAGGACGTCGACGTCGGGGTGGAGTCCGAGGGCCCGTCCGGCAGTGGGCCCGTCGCCGTTCACGACGTTGAGCACGCCCGGCGGCAGCCCGGCCTCGGTGGCGATCCGGCCCAGCAGCAGCGCGGACAGGGGCGAATTCTCGGACGGCTTCAGTACGACCGTGCAGCCGGCGGCCAGCGCCGGGGCCACCTTCCAACCGGCCAGAGTCAGGGGGAAGTTCCACGGAACGACCGCGCCGACCACCCCGGCCGGCTCGCGAGTGACGAGAGCGAGGGCGCCGGGGGCGGTGTGGGGGGAGTCGTCGGTGAGCTTGTCGGCGAGCTCTCCGTACCAGCGGAAGGTGTTGATGATCGCGCGCAGCTCGATCTGGTAGGCGTCGGTGATGGGCTTGCCCATCTCCAGACTGACGGTGAGCGCGATCTCCTCCCGCCGCTCCTGGAGCAGCTCAGCGATGCGCAGGAGCACCCGTCCCCGCTCGGCAGGCGCGAGCAGCGGCCACGGGCCGGAGTCGAACGCCCGGCGGGCGGCCGCCACGGCCGCGTCCACCTCGGCGGCGCCCCCGTCGGCGACCTGGGTGAGCACCTGGCCGTCACGGGGTGAGACAGCGGCGAAGGCTGCCCCTCCCCCGCCCTCGTCCACCCCGTCGATGTGGTGGGCGCCGTTCGGGTCCAGGGACTTGGCGCGGCGCAGCCACTCCTCGTGGGTGACATCCAGCATGAGGAGAAACCTCCATCTTATTTGAGTTCAAACGATAGGAGGAGCGCACAGCCACCGCAAGGGATCACGAAGTCGATCCAGCGGGTTCGCGGCCCCCTGGGCAAGGGGCGCCATCGGGCGCACGCGTCGTCCGGCACGAGCACGCGACGGGCCCGGGCCGACATGCTCCTGGACCGGCCGCCGCCCGGTGCCGCAGGACCGGGCCTCCACCTGGGCGTTCCGGGCGCTCGGCGGCCGCTTCGCAGCCCAGGCGCCGGCCACCGCGTCAGGGCTCGGTTCAGGCGCCGCTGAGACCGGCTGGTTCGAGATCGGTACGGACGACCCCTCCCCCGCGGGCCCCGGCTGGCAACTCGACCGAGCCCCGGCCGACGCCCGCCGCCCGGTCGACGGATTCCTCGACCAGATGGCGGGCCCGCCCCGCTGAGCGGCCGACGCACACCTCAGCCGCCGGCCTCCGCGCTCCTGTCGCGGCTCGGCCGGGACGCGGCGGCACCCAGGATCAGGACCGCCGGGACGGTGAGCCCCAGCCAGACGGCGGTGCTCTGCTCGCCTCCGATGAGCGTGGTGAAGTTCTCGATGATCAGCCAGATCGCACCGGCGACACCGAGCGCACCCAGCGCCGGGGCGACCAGCGTGTTCCACGGCCGGGTGTCCAGGCGTTCGCGGCGGAAGAAGGCGACCACGGAGAGCGAGGTCAGCAAGTAGAGCAGCATGACACCGAGGACGGCGACCCCGCTGCCCCAGGAGAACAGGGTCAGTACCGGATCCTGGCCCGCCAGCGCGAAGGGGACCACCAGCAGAACCGCGACAGCCGTCTGGACCCAGCCGGCCACACCGGGAGAGTGACGGCGGTTGATCGCCGACAGCTTGCGAGGCAGCAGCCCCTCACGGCTGAGCGAGAACAGGTAGCGGTTGGCGGAGTTGTGGAAGGCGAGGATGCCGGCGAACAGGGACGTGACCAGCAGGATCGGGAGGACGTCGTTCACCCAGGCACCGAACAGGTCCGCGATCGGCGCGAAGACGAAGCTCGTCGAGTCACCGCTCTCCAGCGCCTCGCCCGCGGCCACGCCCGCCTTGGAGGCGCCGTGGGAGGAGACCAGCATCCAGGAAGCGAAGGCATAGAAACCGGCGACGCAGGCGACGGCCAGATAGGTGGCCCGCGGGACCGTCTTGCGAGGTTCGCGTGCCTCCTCGCCGTAGATCGCCGTGGCCTCGAAGCCGACCATCGACGCCACCGCGAACATGAGCGCGACCCCCGGGGCCCCCTGGAAAGCCTCCGCGGGTGAGAACGACTGGGCGAGGCCGAGCCCCTCCGGACCGCCGCCCTTGAACAGGGTGACCAGCGCGAAGGCGCTCAGGATGCTGAACTCCGCCAGCACGAAGACGGCCAGCACCCTGGCGCCCATCTCGATGCCCGCGGCGCCCAGCACCTGAACGATCAGCATCGTGACCAGGGCACAGGCCCACCAAGGGACGTCCACCCCGGTGTAGTGCCCGAACAGGCCGCTCACGGTCGCGCCGTAGAGGCCGTACATGGCCGCCTGGATCGCACAGTAGGCGAACAGCGCGACTCCGGCGCTGCCGGTACCGAGGCGCCTGCCGAGCCCTGCGCGGATGTACATGTAGAAGGCGCCGGCGTCCACGACATGCCGCCCCATGGCCACGAACCCGACCGAGAAGAGCAGGGTGATCACACCTGCCGCCACATAGGCGGCGGGCACCCCCGGGCCGTTGCCCAGAGCGACGGCGATGGGGACGGCGCCCGCGACACCGGTCAGCGGCGCCTGGGCGGACAGGACGAAGAAGAGGATGCCCAGAACGCCGAGCGAGTTGGGCTTGAGCTTGCCTGCGGTGGAGGCGTCGGGCGCGGTCTGGGTTCCGACCGCCGTCTGACTGTCCACTCGGATCACCTGCCAGGGAGGAAGAGGGATTCGTTTCAGGCCAAACGAGTTGCCCCATAGTGGGCTGGAACTATCCGTTTGACAAGGGGGTACGAAGGGATTCCCTGGCGCCTTGCGGTTCCTTACGCGGCTGTAACCGCGGCGAAATGCCGGGGAGAGGACGTCAGCGGGTGTCCTGCGGGACAGAAGGTGCATGGCGGACGGCCGGATACACACGGACAACGCCCTGGACGGGGACGCCCGCAAACTCGGGAGGTGCCGGACCGGAGGGCTCGGCCGAGGGCTTATGCGCGCGGCTCGTCGCCGGATTTCGCGTCGGTGTGGCCGTCGGCGTCGAGCAGCCGGAGCAGGGTGCGCAGTTCCTCGATGGCGGCGTCGGTGGTCTCGGGGCCGCCGAAGACGAGCTGGTGCAGGACGAGTCCGTCCAGGGCGGCGAAGACGAGCCGGGTCAGCGGGCGGCCGGCGCCGTCGGGCAGCATGCGGGACAGCTCGCGATGCGTGGCGTCGAAGTACTCGTCGTACAGGCCCCGCAGATGCGTCAGCAGCTCCGGGCGGCGGCGGGCCTCCAGCAGCAGCTCGTACTGGAAGGCCTGTATGTCGGGGTCGGCGGTGACCATCTCGGAGACCCCCACCGCGAAGTCCGCGCTCTCGCCGGTGCCCGGTTCGAGCGCGCTGGTGTTCAGCGAGGTACGGATCGCGTGCGCGAGGGCCTCCTCGATGAGGGCGTCGCGCGAGCCGAAGTGGTGCACGACGAGACCATGGGTGGTGCCCGCCTCCTCCGCGACGGCCCGGTAGGTGAGCCTGCGCAGTCCGCCCCGGGCCACGACCCGCACCGCAGCGTTGAGCAGGGCCTCGCGGCCCTCCCCGTAGTTCATGCGCCGGCGCCGCTTGCGGCCCTCAGGAGTCTCGGCGGATTCGGTCACGGCCGCGACCCTACCCGACGTGTTTCCCCGTTCAGGTGTACGGCGGACCTGGCCGGTGTCGGGCTCGGGGCGCCGTCCGCCCGAGCGCCGCACCGGACGGGCTCCCCCGTCGTGTCCGGTACGGCGCCATCCCGTGGGCGGCATCAGCGCCCCGGCGGGCGGATGCCACGGAACTCCCAGTCGCCGCCGAGCGCGGTGGACAGCACTTCCTCGGACTCGGTGGGCTGGGCGCCGACGTCGGTGCGGACGGGGGTGGGGCCGGTGACGATGTGGTTGGTCAGCCGGCCCAAGCCCTCGACCTCGACCTCGACGACGTCACCGGGCTGGACGGGGCGGGAGTTGGCCGGGGTGCCGGACAGCAGCACGTCACCGGGGTAGAGGGTGATGGTGCGGGCGATGTCGGCGAGAAGGTAGTGCATGTCCCACTTCATCTCGTCGGTCGAACCGTCCTGTACGACCTCGCCGTTGACATACGTCCGCAGCTTCTTGCCGTGGAAGTCCCAGTCCGTCACCAGTCCGGGCCCGAGCGGGCAGAGGGTGTCGGAGCCCTTGACGCGGAGCATGGAGCCGGCATCGGTGTCGCGGAAGTCGTGCAGGCCGTAGTCGTTGGCGATCGTGTAGCCGGCGATGAACTCCCTCGCCTCCGCCGGGGAGATGTTCCGCGCGGTCTTCCCGATGACGATGGCGACCTCGCCCTCGTAGTTGAGCCACTTGCAGCCCTCGGGCCGTACGATCGCGCCCTTGTGGGAGTTGAGAGCCGAGGTCGGCTTGTGGAAGTACGTGGGCGTGTCGGGCAGGTCGATGCGGAACTCGTCGACGCGGCTGCGGTGGTTGAGGTGGACGGCGATCACCTTGGAGGGCACGACCGGCGGCAGGTGCTGGGCCTCCTCGACCTTGACGCGGCGGCCGTCCCCGGCGACGAGTTCGTCCCCGTCGACGGTGACCTGGACGGCGGCGCCGTCGAGCAGGATGCGGCGGTATTCGGGCATGAGGACTCCTGGAATCGACTAGGTACGGCTGTGAGGGGTGCGCGGGGTGGGCAGACCGGTACCGGCCCAGCCGTCGGCCGGGCGGTCGAACCACAGATGGACCTGACCGGTGCCGATGGAGTTCTCGTACTCGCCGTACTGGCGGGCCTTCGCCACGCACGCCTGCTCACCGAGGGCGCCGGCCATCATCAGGTAGTGGAAGAACCTGGCCTCGGGCTTGTACTTCCAGAACTCGTCCATGGTGTCGAGGACCTTGTCGTGACGGCCCTCCTTGAACCAGTCGATGCGCTCGTGGTCGGCCTCCCGCGCCTCGGGGGTGCGGATGTGCACCGGGTCGCTGGCCTCGTGGTCGCGAAGCTCGCGCAGCGGCCAGAACGTGTGCGAGAGAGCTCCGGAGGCGATCAGCAGCACACGGCGGCCGGGCGTGGCGGCGATACCGTCGGCGAGTGCCCGGCCGAGCCGCAGATGGTCCTCCATGTCGCCGGTCTGGCAGACCCCGATGGTCACCCACCGCTTGTCCGGCAGTCCCTCTCCGAGGAACTTCCACAGGTTGATGGTGGCGTAGTAGATCGGCAGGAACTCGTCCTCGATCGCGGTGATCCAGGTGCCGTGCCGCTCGGCGAACTTCTCGACGTTGTACGCGAGTTCGGGGTCACCGGGAAAGTCGTACGGCATCCGGCACATGCCGCGCGGCAGCTCCTCGGAGGTGAACAGCCCCGCCCGCCGCGCTTGCGCGGTGACCACGAACTCGACCGTGGTCGCCCAGTGCGAGTCGAGGACCACGACGGTGTCGTAGTCGTCCCGCTCGAAGACGTCCTCACGGAGCTGCTTCAGGCCGGTGACGAGGGTGATCTCCTTACCCTCGTTCAGCTCCAGCCGGTCCTCCTCCGGCAGCACGATGGTGGGGACATGGGCGAGCAGGCCCGCCCCGACGATCTCACCCATGGTTGTTCCATCCGTTCGGCGCGGTGACCGTGTTCTTCAGGTCGCAGTAGAAGTCGAAGCTCCAGGTGCCGCCCTCGCGGCCGACACCGGACTGACGGGAGCCGCCGAAGGGCGCCTGGAGGTCCCGTACGAAGAAGCAGTTGACCCAGACCGTGCCGGCCACCAGCCCCGCGGTGACCCGCTCGGCACGCTCCCGGTCCCCGGTGGCGACGGTTGCGGCGAGCCCGAACCGGGTGTCGTTGGCGAGCCGGACCGCTTCTTCCTCACTGGTGAAGGTCTGGAGGGTGAGGACGGGCCCGAAGACCTCCTCCTGCACGATCTCCGAGTCCTGGGCGACATACGTGAGCAGGGTCGGCGCGTAGTACTGGCCCTGGTTGGGGTGCCCGCCCATGATCGCGCGGGCTCCGGCCGCCAGTGCCCGCTGCACGAACCCGTCGATCTTCTCCAGCTGGCGGGGATGGATGTTGGGCCCGATGTCGGTGGTCTCGTCGCGGGGGTCACCCTGCACGAGAGCGGTCGCCTTTTCGGCAAAGCGTCGTGTGAACTCCTCGGCGATCGACTCCTCGACAAGGAGCCGGGTGGCGGCGAGACAGACCTGCCCGGCGTTGTCGTACTGCTCCACGGCCAGATCGACGGCAAGGTCCAGGTCAGCGTCGGCGAACACCAACAGGGGCGACTTGCCGCCGAGTTCGAGGCTGAGCGGCGTCAGGTTCTCGGCGGCCGACGCGGCGATACGGCGAGCTGTGGGCACCGAGCCGGTAAAGCTGATCCGGCGTACGTCCGGATGCGAGGTGAGCGCGTCCCCGATCTCGGACCCGTACCCCTGCACGACGTTCAGCACCCCGGCCGGCAGCCCGGCCTCGGCGGCGATGTCGGCCAGCAGCGAGGCCGTCAGCGGCGACCACTCGGCGGGCTTCAGCACCACCGTGTCGCCGGCGGCGAGCGCCGGGGCGACCTTCCACGTGGCCAGCATCAGCGGGGCATTCCACGGCGTGATCAGCACACAGGGTCCTGCCGGATCCCAGCTGACGTGGTTGGTGTGGCCGCGCGTCTCGAAGTCCTCGTGATCCAGCTTCAGCAACCAGTCCGCGAAGAAGCGGAAGTTGTGCGCCACCCGAGGCATCACGCCACGGCGGTGTGAGCGCAGCAGGGCCCCGTTGTCCATGGTCTCGACGATCGCGAGTTCCTCGATCCGCTTCTCGACACCGTCGGCGATGGCGCTCAGGATGCGGGCGCGTTCGGCGCGGGCTGTGGCGGCCCAGGCGGGGAAGGCGTCGCGGGCGGCGGCCACGGCCGCCGCCGCCTCCGTCGCGGTGCCCCGGGAGATCTCTCCGAGGACGCTTGAGTCGATCGGCGAGGCATTGGTGAAGGTTTCGGTGGAGGCGACGCGCTCGCCGCCGATCCAGTGCCGGGTGTCGACGGCGACCCCGGCCACCGTGATGGTGTGTGCGGTCATGTCCGGTCTCCAAGTCCTGTGGTGGCTACGGTTACTCGGCGCCCGAGGTGCCGGACTCAAGCAGCCGGCCGCCGTCCCAGACGACACCGACCTGGCGGTAGTAGGCGGCGATCGGTTCGCGGATCTCCAGACGGGCCAGTTCCTCCGTGGGCGCCTCGAACAACTCCAGCTCGGCGTCGCCGCGCCAGGGTTGTCCGCCCTCGAAGGAGGCCGCGCCGGACTCGATCAGCTCGTCCAGCGCCAGGCCCTTGCCCTTCTCGATCGACGGCAGCCAGCGGTGGTGGGCCATGGGGTGGCCGTTGACGAAGCCGTTGGTCCGGGACGGCTCGCGCAGGGTGACCACGGTCTGGGCGAGGCGCCGGTCCGCGGCGGCCAGGGTCGCCCCGAACCGGGCACCCGCCTCGATGCGCGGGGCGGGGCCGTACGGGTGCGGGCGGGTCTGGTGGATCGAGCCGAGCTTCTTCGGATAACCCTGGTGCAGTCCACGGGCGATCGCGAAGTCCTTGTCGACCCAGATGTACACGCAGCGGGTGTAGGTCTGTCCCCGGTACTTGCAGCGGACGACCGCGAACGCCTCCTTGTACTGGGCCAGTACGGGGTCGAGCAGTTCTTCGCCCGAGGCGGAGCAGGACTGCCAGTCGGCCCAGATGAGCGCGACCGCGCCGGGGTCCTCGTCCGCCAACTCCAGCGGCTCCGGGAGCAGTTCGCGCACGCGGTCGGGGTCGGTGCGGTACTCGACGGTGAGCAGGTCTCCGGAGTAGCGCCACGGCGGGGAGGGGATGAGCGACGAGGCGCCGCTCGCCGTCTTGGGGTGGAAGTAACCACGGACAGGGGGCATGGCGGGGGTTCCTAACGCTTCGTCACGCTGTGAGGGCGGGCTGCTTGATCAGCTGGGAGCGGTAGCGGGCGGCGCTCAGGGCGGCGGCCTGGCCGCCCAGGGCCACGACGCCGACCAGTCGACCGCCGGTGTGGTAGCCGACCAGGACGTCACCCTCCGGGTCGCCGTCCAGGATGCGCACGTCGTCCTTGCCGAGCACGGGCGAGCCGAAGGACTGCAGCCGGAAGTCGTGCTGGTCGCTCCAGAAGGTGGGCAGCGGCGCGAAGGGCGCCAACTCGGCGCCCGCGCGGGCGAGATGGGCGACGAGCACCTTCGCCGCGTGCTTGGCGGTGTCGGTGGGGATGGACCAGTGTTCGACGCGGCGGGGTACGCCGTCGTAACGGGCGTTGGGGAAGCGGGCGACATCGCCGACCGCGACGACCTCCGGTCGTCCGCCGGCCCGCAGCTGCGCGTCGGTGAGCACACCGTCGGACAGGTCGAGGCCGTTGCCGTCGAGCCACTCGACGTTGGCGATCGAACCGACCGACTCCACGACCACATCGGCCGGAAGGACCGTGCCGTCGTCGAGGACGACACCGGTGACACGGTCCCCGCCCTCGAACCCGGCGACTCCCGTGCCGAGCGCGAAGCGGACCCCGCGCTCCTCGTGCCGCTTGAGCAGCGCACGCCCCAGCAGGTCACCCAGCGGGCCCACCATGGGCAGCGGCAGCGGATCGACGACGGTGACCTCGCGCACGCCGAGTCCTACGGCGGTGGCGGCCACCTCGCAGCCGATGAACCCGGCACCGACGACGACCACGCGCGCACCGGGCCGGGTCAGTTCGTCCCGCAGGCCCTGGGCGTCGGCCAGCGTCCGGACCGTGTGGCGGCCGGTGAGCGGGCCGGGGCAGCTCAGGCGCCGGGGCCGCATGCCGGTGGCGGCCACCAGGCCGTCGTACGACAGCGACGAGCCGTCGTCGAGTTCGACCGTCCGCTCGTCGAGCCGGGCCGCGACGGCCTTCGTCCCGAGGCGCCACTCGACGTCGGCTGCGGCTGCCTTCGGCGTGAAGGCCAGTGACTCGAACGGGGCTTTGCCGGCCAGGACCTCCTTGGACAGCGGAGGCCGGTTGTACGGCATGTGCGGCTCGTCACCGACGACCGCGATCGCGCCGGTCCAGCCCGCCGCGCGCAGTTGCTCGGCGGCTCGCAGGCCGCCCATCGAAGCGCCCGCAACGAGGATGCGCCCGCTCACGGGGCTCAGCCCTCGATCCGGATCGCCTGCAGCGGACACACGTCCGCGGCTTCCTCTACCTCGTCGCGCAGCGTGTCGTCCGGGTCGGAGATGTACACCAGGTGCCCGTCGCCGTCCATCGAGAAGACATCGGGGGCGGCGAAGACGCACTGGCCGTGGTCCTGGCACTTGTTCATGTCGACGACGACCTTCATGGCCGGTCCTCCCGAAGGCGTGGGGTCGGAGCAGGGGAAGGGAGAAGGAGAGGGGCCCGACCACTGTCGGGCCGGGCCCCGGCCAAAGGGTTACGGGATCCGCACCCCTTACTCGTTTGGCTCCAAACAAGATAGGAGCGGCCTCATCCGGGGTCAATACCTGTCCGAGTGGATAATTTTTTACGACCACCCCCTTGCGGAACGACAACGGCCGTCCATATCGTTCGACCCCAAACGACTACCCCGGGGGCAGCTCTCCCCTCCGCACCCCGGCTCCCGTCCTTCGCCCCCGCCCCCCCCGGGGCCGCAGTGCACGGGAGCGGGATGTCCCCACCCTTCGGCCCAAGGAGATCCCGGTGAGCACTTCCGACACCCCAGACGTCCGCCGGCACATGGAACGGCTCGCCGCCGAAGGCATCGACGTGGTCCGGGTCGTCTATCCCGACCTCATCGGCACCGATCGCGCCCGCGACGTCCTGCTCGACCACCTGCCCGCGGCCGCCGCACACGGCCTTGCCTTCTGCAAGGCCGTCTACCACACCACCCCGCAGGGCGACGTCGTGCCGGTCGCGGGCGGCCTGGACGCGGGGCTGCCCGACATCGCCGTACGGCCGGACCTCGACACACTGTCGACGCTGCCCTGGGAGCCGGGAGTCGCCACGTGCCTCGGCGAGGTCACCGAGCCCGCCACAGGGCAGCCGGCTGCCGAGTCACCGCGCGACCTGCTGCGCGCCGTCCTGACCCGATGTCAGGACCAAGGGCTGTGCCCGGTCGTCGGACCCGAGCTGGAGTACTTCCTGCTGGAGCCCGCCCCCGGCACCTCCACAGGCTGGCGGCGCGCCCCGGAGACCACCGGCGCCGTCTACACCGCCGGGCTGCGCGCCGACCCCGGCAACCACCTGCTGCGCACCCTGCGCTCGCTGCGGGACCTGGGGCTCGGAGTGGTCACCGGCAACCACGAGTTCGACGGTGGCCAGTACGAGATCAACCTGACCCACTCCGCCGCTCTGGACGCGGCCGACCGCGCCTTCCGTTTCAAGGCCGCCGTCAAGGAACTGGCCCGCGCCGAGGGCAACCTCGCCACCTTCATGGCCAAGCCCTTCGCGGACGCCGGCGGCTCCGGCTTCCACCTGCACTTCTCCTGCGAGGACGCCGAGGGCGGCAACGCCTTCGACGACCCGTCCGGCGACCACGGCCTCTCGGCAACCGCCCGGCACGCCCTCGCCGGCATCCTCACCCATGCCCCCGCCCTGGCCGCCCTGGCCAACCCGACGGTCAACTCCTACAAGCGCTTCGGCCCGGACACCCTCGCGCCCTGGCTGATCGACTGGGGGCTCGACAACCGCAGCGCCATGGTCCGCATCCCACCCGAGCGCGGCTCGGGCGCCCGCCTCGAACTGCGGCTCGGGGACGCCAGCGCCAATCCGTACCTGCTGATCGCCGGCACCATCGCCGCCGCCCTGCTCGGCATCCGGGCCGGCGAGGAGCCGCCCGCCCCGCTGGAGGGCTACGGCTACGACACCGCCCGCTCCGCCGTTCTGCCGACGAGCCTCGCGGCCGCACTGGACGCCCTGGAAGCGGACACCGCCCTGACCGACCTGCTCGGCAAGGGCTTCACCACCTCGTTCCTCACCTACAAACGGGACGAGATCGAACGCTTCGCACGGCATGTCACCGACTGGGAGTTCACCGAGTACGCCTACCACCTGTGAGCCCTGCGAAGCCCTCGACCAGGAGATCCACCACTATGACCAGCCCCGCCGTGCCCGCCGCCCCCACCCCCACCACCGCTGCCGAGCTGCGCGAGCGCCTCGCCGAGCCCCTCCCGCTGGACGAGGTGAACCTCGCCGACCTCGACAACTTCACCGACCCGGCCAAACCCTGGCGCATGTTCCACACCCTGCGCCACGAGGACCCGGTCCACTGGACGCCCGAGGAGGCGCCCAACTCCGGCTTCTGGGCGGTGACCCGGCACTCCGACATCGCCACCGTCGACCGCGACCCGGAGACCTTCACCTCCACGAAGTTCGTCAACCTCGAAGAAGTCGACGACGACCAGATCAAGAAGCGCGCCTCCATCCTCGAACTGGACGGCGTCCGCCACCGCGCCCTGCGCAGGCTGCTCCAGCGCCAGTTCGGCGCCTCCGTCATCAACAGCTACGCCGACTTCCTGCGCGGCCTGACCGCGACCACATTGGACGCGGCCCTGTCCAAAGGCACCTTCGACTTCGTCAAGGAAGTGTCCGCCGACTTCCCGATCAACGTCCTCGCCCGCCTCCTCGACGTGCCCCCGGAGGACAACCAGCAGCTCATCGACTGGGGCAACCGCATCATCGGCAACACTGATCCCGACTACGCCGACGTCCTCCTGCACAGCGAGGAGAGCGAGAAGTACCGCGACCTGCCCTTCCGTTCCCCCGCCTCCCTGGAGGTGTTCGCATACGGACGGGAACTGGCCCGGCAACGGCGCGGCGCAGGCGGCACCGACCTCGTCTCCCGTCTCGTCAACGAAGCCCCCCGCGACGGCGTCCCGCTGTCCGCGCAGGACTTCGACAACTACTTCCTGCTCCTGGTCGTCGCCGGCAACGAGACGACCCGCCACACCATCACTCACTCGATGCTGGCCCTGCTCCAGCACCCGGAGCAGCTGGCCCGCCTCCAGCAGGACCCGTCCCTCATCCCCACGGCGGTGGAGGAGTTCCTGCGCTGGGCGTCACCGGTGTACCACTTCCGGCGCACCGCGACCCGGGATGTCGAGCTCGGCGGCAAGGAGATCAGGGAGGGCGACAAGGTCGTCATGTGGTTCGCATCCGGCAACCGCGACGAGGAGGTCTTCGGCAACCCCTACGACTTCGACGTCACCCGACGCGACAACGACCACGTCACCTTCGGCAAGGGCGGTCCCCACCTCTGCCTCGGCAACCTCCTCGCCCGCACCGAGATCCGCATCATGTTCGAGGAACTTATCCCGCGCCTGGCCGCCATCCGCCTGGCCGGTGACATCCCCCGCGTCCGGTCCAACTTCGTCAACGGCATCAAGAAGCTGCCCGTCGAGGTCACCCTCGCCTGACCGCTGACCGCCTGACGAGCCGTCCAGACGGATGCGACCGCCGGCGCGCCGCCGACCCGATCGAGCGGCCGGGCCTCAGGTCTGCCCACACACACTTCGCCTGAAGGATCGCCACGATGACCACTCCCCGCATGCAGCTCGTCCTGAGCGAGAACTGGACCATGACCGCAGGTCGCGCGGACCTGCCGACCGTGATCCGCTGGGCCCGCGAGGCCGAGGACGCCGGATTCGACTCCGTCATGATCAGCGAACACATCGTGCTCGGCCCCGACGCCGGAGCAGGCGGCGTGATGGGCAACCCCCGCGACTACGCCCTGCCCGGCAACCAGGACCCCCACACTCCATGGCCCAACTCGCTCATGCTGCTCAGCGCGATCGCCGCTGTCACCAATCGGGTGCGCCTGGCCGCGTCGGCGGTCATCGCTCCCTTGCGCCACCCCTTGCTCCTGGCCCGCGAGCTCGGCACCCTCGACCTTCTCTCCCAGGGCCGTCTGATGGTGCTGCCCAACGTCAGCTGGAGCCGCGACGAGTACGCGGCACTAGGCGTCCCGTTCTCCCGGCGCGGGAAGCTCCTCGACGAGCACCTGGACATCTGGGCGAAGCTGTGGGGCCCCTCCCCCGTGTCTCACGAGAGCGAGTACTACACCTTCCAGGACGTCTACTTCGAGCCCAAGGCCTACCGCCCGGACGGCCCTCGACTGTGCTTCGGTGGCGCGGGCATGCACGACGCGATGGTCCGCAGGATCGTCCGGTACGGCCATGCCTTCAACCCGCTGGGCAAGGTGACGCCCGAGCAGATGCAGACGCTGAAGACCACGATGGCCGCCGCGGGCCGCGACATCGCCGACCTGGAGATGATCGGCAGCACCCGTGCCGTGTTCCCCGACGACAACTCCTGCGCCGACCTTGCACAGGCCCTCGAGGCCATCCCCGAGCAGATGACCCAGGGATTCACCACCTTCTGCGTCAAGCCCTCGCAGTTCACCGACGACCCCAACGGGGTGGGCGCGTTCTGCCGCGAGGTGATGCGCCGCGTGGAGTCCCTGACCGCCTGACGGCGCCGGCCGATGTCCCGCATCGCGGCCCGAGCAGCCCGCCGGCGACGAACGGCACCGGGCCGCAGAAGAACGAACCGAACGAGCCAAGGACCACAGCATGACGACTCCCGACGAAGCCGCCGGCACCCGTCCCCCCACCCTCGCTGAAGCCACTCGAAACGATCCCCATCGCCTCCCCGACGTGTCCGGCCTGGTCGTCGGCATCCTCGGCGGAACCGGCCCACAGGGGCGCGGCCTCGCCTACCGGCTCGCCGACGCGGGCCAACAGGTCATCATCGGCTCGCGAAACGCTGCCCGGGCCGCCTCCACGGCAGCAGCCATCGGCAATGACATCCGCGGCGCCGACAACGCCACGACCGCGCGCGACAGTGATCTGGTGATCGTCGCCACCCCCTGGGAGGGGCATGCCGAGCTGCTGACCACGCTCCGCGCAGAACTCGTCGGCAAGATCGTGATCGACTGTGTCAACCCCCTCGGCTTCGACAAGAGGGGCGCCTACGCGCTCAGGCCTGAGGAGGGCAGCGCCGCCCAACAGGCTGCCGTACTGTTGCCCGACTCCCGGGTGACCGCCGCATTTCACCACCTGTCCGCCGTCACTCTGGAAGACCGGCAGATCGAGAAAATCGACACCGACGTACTCGTCCTGGGCGATGAGCGCGCCGCCACCGACACCGTTCAGGCACTCGCCTCACGCCTCCCGGGCGCACGCGGCGTGTACGGCGGGAGACTGCGCAACGCCCACCAAGTGGAGTCGCTGGTCGCCAACCTGATCTCGGTGAACCGCCGCTACAAGGCCCACGCCGGCCTGCGCCTCAGCGACGTCTGAGGCGACAGCTCCGCCCTCACGTTCGTCCCCGATCTGTATGGCCATGGGACGCAACCGTGCTGTCATCGGCACCGTCCCAGTACGTGCGGTCGGTCGGGAAATCCGTCACCATTTCCTACGAACGCGGGACCAGGCGACGACGGTGGCGGCCACCCGGCCGCGTCCGGAGGCAGATCACGCCGCGGATGCCGGTGTCAGGGCTGCGTTTCCCTGCCGACCTGCGGGGCCGGTACGGAGGTCACGTGACCGCTGGGGGCAGCCACTGACCATTCCGGCACGCGGCGACAGCCCTGTCCAGGGTCTGGTGGTCGGCCCAGCTTCCGTGGAAGCCGAACGGGACCCGGCTGGGGAGCTTGACCCGGCACAGCGGGACGCGGCGCAGGTCTGCGGCGTCGTGGATCAGGAGTTCGCTGAGGCCGGTGGCCCGGTTCCACCACAGCGAGAGCAAGTAGCCGTCGTCCTCGCCGCGGGGGTCCTCGCGGGCGACGAAGACCGGTTCACCGGGGCTGGTGAGGCCGTCCGGTCCTTCGACGACGGTGGTGTGGTCGAGGAGGTAGTCGTGGCGGGCCAGTCCGTCGGACATCGCGGCACCCGTCCGCAACGAGAAGGAGCAAGTGGTGGCAGCGGTGAGCGTGGCCGCCCTCGCCTCCCGGGTGTACCCGGAGGCGGAGGCGGAGATCGCGCAGAAGGTACAGCGGACGGCACGCGAGATCAGCGAGCGGATGACCGTCGTCGCGGGGTGACTCCGCTCATTCCGACAGGTACTCGGCCACACCGCGGTCCAGGACGATGCCGCCGCACCAGCCAGGCCACGTCGAGGTCGCCCAGCGCACGGAGAGGCCGGACGATCCTGGCCGTCATATGGCGCCGCACGTCACTCTGATCTGCTCCAGCAGCAGGGTGCTCGCGCCCAGGCCCGCGAACAGGCGTCCTTGGTGTTGAGCCGAACAGGGCAGCCCGAGTGCGGCTCTCGCCGGCAGAATGGGGCGGCGAGGGCGGGCAGCGGGTCGGCGCCGCCGTGGTCGCCGACGCGACGCTCGGGCGGGGCCGGTTCGCCATCCGGTCGCCCGGCGCGTCCTGCGGGAGCTCGCTGGTGAACGGGCGGAGCATGGCCGCGGTGGCCAGCGCCACCCGCTGCTCGGGGATGGGTCAGAGCGTCTGCGGAAGCCGGCCGAGCGCGTCGAAGTCGGCCTGCTGGGCAGGGGGGAACCGCACTTGCGCGAAGTCGAGTTCGTCCTGGGTGAAGGTGTCCGCGGCGTCGAGGGCGAGGGTTTCGAGCAGGTCCTCGTTGCGGTTCTCGCCCAGTTCCCTGAGCCGCCGCGGCAGGCGTAGTACTGGATCAAGGTGGGCTTGTCCCCAGGGACCCGGTTGATCGGCCGGGTGCGCCGCGGAAGAGCACCCCGGCCATATCCACGCCCGTGGCTTCCTTACGTCGCGACGCTCATCTGCCGCCGTCACGGTGGCGGCGGCAAAGACGTTGCGGCCAAGGCCCGTAGCGCGGCGACCGGTTTGCGCAGTCCGTAGGCGACCGCCGTCGACGTGCCGTCGGCATGGCTCCAGGTCAGCAGTGCGCGTCCGTCGGTCATGTTGCCCTGCACCGTGGTCGGTTCGCCGAGGAGCGGCAGACGGCCGACGATCTTGACGCTGAGACCGGCGACCTCAGTCCAGAAGTAGTCGTCCTGCGCTGGTCCCGGCAGTGGGAGACCGAGGGCGGAGGCCGCTGCGGCCCTGCCCTGGGCGACGGCGTTGGACCAGAAGGGCGCACGCCGGTCGGGCCGTGTGCCGTCGCCGCGGAGGTAGGTGACGTCGCCGGCGGCGAACACGCCGGGCACGGTGGTGGCGCAGGCATCGTCGATACCGACACCGAGGCGGTCGGCGAGGCCCGTCCCTGCCAGCCAGCCGACGCAAGGTGCTTCTCCGGCGCAGGTGACCACCAGGTCCGCGGTGAGCTCAGTGCCGTCGGGGAGGGCCACCCCACTCACGGGGTCGCCGGTCAGAATGGCGAAGCCGGTGGCCTGTACGAAGCGGATGCCGTGTGCTGAGGCTCGTGTGGTGATCGCGGCGGACAGGTGGTCGCCGAGGATGCGTTCCAGTGGCCGGTCGGTGTCCACGACGGTCACCGGGATGCCGCGAGCGGCGCAGGCGCTGGCCACCTCCATGCCGAGGAAGCCGGCGCCGACCACGATCGCCGAGCCGGCGTTGGCCAGGCGGGCGCGGAGCTGGCGGGCGTCGTCGAGGGTGCGCAGGACGAGTTCGCCCCGCTGCCCGGAGGCGGCGAGGCGGTGGGCGCTGGCGCCGGTGGCGATGATCAGCGCGTCGTAGCCGACCTGGCGGCCGTCGGCAGTTGTGACGGTGCGGTGCCAGGTGTCGGCGGTGACGGCGGGCGAGCGGATGACGTCGGCGTCCAATCCATCGAGGGCCAGGCCGAGAGTGTCGTCGGCGGCCGGGTCTTTCAAAACGGCTTTGGACAGGGGCGGGCGCGAGCAGGCGCCGTGTTCCTCTGCGCCGATGATCGTGAGGGGTCCGGTGTGGCCGAGGGTGCGCAGGTGGCGGGCGGCGGTGGTGCCGGCGAGAGACTCGCCGACGATGAGCACCGAGCGCGGTGTGGTCACGACAGGACTCGCAGGGCGGCGACCGGGCAGGCGTTGACGGCCGCTCGGGCGGCGGGCTGCTGCTCGTCGGGGACGTCGGTCCCCTCGAAGCGGTAGGTGAGTTCGGCGTCGTCGTCCAGGCTGAAGATATCGGGTGCCTGGTCGGCGCACAGGCCGTGGCCTTCGCAGCGGGGATGGTCGACGGAGATCTTCATGGTGCTGTCCTCAGCTGTCCTCGAACGGGCGAGCGGCGGGGCTCAGGCGGGGATGAGTTCGAGCGGCAGGCGCTCGAGGCGGTGGATGACGTTGTTCAGGGCCCACTCGGGCGGGCCGGTCACCTCGATGCGGTCGACGCGTTCGACCAGGGCGCGGAGTATCGCGGAGGTCTCCAGGCGGGCCAGGCCCTGGCCGGCGCAGCCGTGGGTGCCCTGCCCGAAGCCGAGTTGGCGGGCGGAGTCGCGGCGGATGTCGAAGGTGTCCGGGTCGTCCCACTCCAGCGGGTCGCGGTTGGCGGAGCCGTAGAGGACCAGCACCCGGGAGCCCTTGGGGAAGGCGACGCCCGCCAGTTCCGTGTCGCGGGCGGCGGTGCGGGAGAAGGCGCGGATCGGGGATTCGTAGCGGACGATCTCGTTGACCGCTTTCGGGACGAGGTCCGGGTCCGCCTTCAGCAGGCGCCACTGTTCGGGGTGGGTGGCGAACAGGTACAGCGCGCTGGAGATGGCGCTGATGGTGGTGTCCAGGGAGGGTGCCAGGTAGTCGATCATCATGGTGACGCACTCGGCGGGCATGATCCGGCCCTCGTCGGCGGCGCGCAGCAGGTCGTGGCCCATGCTGCCGTCCAGCACGGACCGGTCGCGGACGACACCGCGCGCGTAGCGCAGCATGCCGAGGGACGCGGGGAGGGTGCGTACCGCCTGGCGGTTGAGCGGGCCCAGCGCGTCGAAGGTGGCGCCGGCCCAGCGCAGCAGATCCTCGCGGCCCTGCTGGGGCCAGCCGACCAGGTCGGGGACGACCGACATCGGCAGCGCCGTGGCGACCTCCACCGCATCCACCGTTCGGCGGGCTGCAGCTGCCTCGACCACGGCGGCCGCCTGCTGGTCGACCGTGTCCTGCATCGTGCGCAGCGCCCTGGGAGTGAGGCGGTGCGCGAGCAGGGAGCGGCGGCGGGCGTGCTCCTCGCCGTCGCTGAACAGCGTGGTGCCCTGGCCCACGCGGTTGGCGACGGGGTTGAGGCCGACGCCGCCCGAGGAGACGAAGGTGTCGTCGTCCAGCAGCACCTGTTTGCACTCGGCGTAGCGCGGCAGGGCGTGGACCTTGTGCTTGCTCAGCCAGACCACGGGGCCGAGCTCACGCAGCGCGGCGTAGTGCGGATACGTGTCGCGGATGGCCGATGCCGAGTACAAGTCGGGGTGGTAGACGGGAGTCTCTGTACGCGTGGGCATGAACGGCCCTCCTGAAGGGACGGTGAGCGGGCGGGGGGATGACGGGTGTGTGTGGGGGGGCGGGCGAGCGGTCCGCGTTCAGCTGACGAGAGCTCGGCCCCGGCGAGTTCCCGCTCCATTCCGTGCACGGGCGGGCGCCGTCAGCGCAACAACGCCCTAATGACGAAATACTCAAGCTTGATGGAATGCCACGTCAAGAGTTACGGCAATGAAAACGATGAACTCATCAGAACTGCGGATTCTCCCTACATGCGCTGGCGCAAGCTAAAGGACGGCTGGCTCCCATGGCCCGGCGTGCTTCTCCTCGCCCAGCTCGGCCCAGACCGTCTTGCCCTGCCGGGCGTGGCGCATTCCCCAGCGCTCGGCGAGCTGGGCGAGGAGGAGCAGGCCGCGTCCGTCCTCGTCGAAGGTGCGGGTTCGGCGCAGGTGGGGGGTGGTGCTGCCGGCGTCGGACACCTCGCACAGGAGGGAACGGTCACGGATCAGGCGCAGGCGGATGGGGGGCGGTCGTAGCGGATGGCGTTGGTGACCAGTTCACTGACCACCAGTTCGGTGATGAAGTCGAGGTCCCCCAGTCTCCAGGACGACAGCTGCCGGATGGCGCCCGAACGAGCCCGGGCGACGGCTGCCGGGTCGGCGTCCACGTCCAAGGCGGCGACCTGGTGGTCCCCTAGGGTGCGGGTGCGGGCGAGCAGCAGAGCGGCGTCGCGTGGGGTCGGCCTGCGGGCAGCAAGGCTTGGAGCACGGTGGCAGGCTGCTGTCCGGGCCGTCCGACGGGCCCCCGGCGGCAATGTGCTGTAGGCAGCGGTGACCGCTCGTCCGCACGACGACGGCAGTACTCAACAGCCGTTGCGTGGCCGGCACCGAGGTGGACCAGGTCGGTCACGGCGTGACCGGCACCGCCGTCGGTGACCGGCCTCGGGGAACATCGGTACAGCGGTTGGCGCTGAGATTGATCATGGTCAGGGCGTGAGCGCCGTGACTCGGGTCTCGTACTCGCGGCGGGCCTTGCGCTGGGCCGGGACCGCGGGGAGGCCCTGGCCGCCGTCGAGCGGCTGGCAGCGAGCGAGGAGCCCTCGGTGTACGGCGGCGACGGCGCTGACGCGCAGGGTGTAGCCCTGGCCGCGCCGTACGGTCGTCCCCTGGTTGAGCGCGGCGCGCTCGGCGGGCTCCAGCTCGGTGGTGCGGAGGTAGTCGGCGACCTTGCCGGGCATGTCGAGGGTGACCGGCACTTCCGGGGCGGGCGTGTCCTCCTTGCTGGCGGTGTGGTCGGGCAGGAGGTCTGCGACGGCGGTCCGGATCGCGCCGCGGCTGACGCCGCGGTCGCGGGCGAGGGCGGCGATGGAGCGGCCTTCGAGGTACGCGGTGCGTACGTCGGCGGCCGTCGCGGTCGCGACGGCGGGGCGGCGCCCGCCCTTCGCTCCCTTGGCCTCGGCAGCACGTAGTCCGTCGTAGGTCAGCTCGCGCTGGAGGTCGCGCTGGAGTTCGCCGGCGGCGGCGAGGGTCTGCACCATGAACTTCACGGTGGACAGCAGCTCGCCGGTGCGCGGGTGGCGGGCGGTGAGGTCCATTGCGGAAAACGCGCCGTCGTGGATGCGCAGGGCGAGGCGGTCGCGGTGCAGGACGTCGAGCACGTCGAGGATGTGCTGGTTGCCGCGCACGAGGCGGAACATTTCGGAGATGTGCACGGTGTCGCCCGGCCGTGCGTAGGTGAGCAGTTCGCCGAACTTCGGGCGCTGGAGCGGGTGGAGCTGGCTGGAGGTGCCCGGGTCCTCTTCGAAGAAGACCGGGTCCTCGATCCCGGCCTCGCCCAGGACGAGGTCCTGCCGGGCGGTGGACTGCTGGTCGGTCGAGACCCGCTTGTAGACCAGGTTCGCCACCGAGGGCCCCTTCCGTACGGAGGATCGGACCCTATCTGTCATCAAACCCTGTCAGCAATGACCATCGGATCTGATTGGATTCGCGCCGCCTCGAACCCCCGGATTGCACGGGTTCATTGGACGCCCCGACCTCCTGTCGTCAAACGATCGTTTAACGACAGGCAAGGTCCATGAGGTGTGGTTTCGCGGTGGGGTGGTTAGAGGCTGGCGCGCCCGTAACTGAAGTAGCCACGGAAGGAGATATCGGACTTCGCCACGCCGCGTTCGCCGACCAGGTGGCGGCGGATCCCCGTGGCCAGCGAGGACTCGCCGGCCGTCCAGGCGTAGAAGGGGCCGTCGGGAAGACGGGCCTGCTTCACCGCGTCCAGGGCGAGGGTGCCGGGTTTCGCGCCGGCGTCAGTGCGGGGCAGCCAGTGGACGATGCTGCCGGGCGGCGCGGTGATGTCGTTGCGGATGTCCTCGGACGACGGGACTTCCAGGAAGACCTCGGCGGGCAGGTCCGCCGAGGACTGTTCCAGGATGGCGGCGATCGCCGGAAGAGCGCTCTCGTCACCGACGAGGAGTTGCCAGGCCATGCCGGGGGCGGGCGCGTAGCTGTGTCCTTCGTCGAGGAACGCGACCCTGGTGCCGGGCTCGGCGGCCCGCGCCCATCGGGTGCCCGGGCCGGCCGCTCCGGGGCCATCGTCGGCGTGGAGCGAGATCTCGATGTCGAACGCCGGCGCGTCGGGCCGAAAGCGCCGGATCGAGTATGTCCTGACCCGCGGACGCTGCTTGCCGCCCCGAAGCGTGAGCTGGAGTATCCACCGCTCGCTGGTGGGCAGTAACACCTCCGCAGCGTCGTCGTCAGGATCGGCGAAGAACAGACGTCCGGCCTGGTCGAAGCCGGAGCGTTGGAGGTGCTGGACGTCCTTGCCGCCGAGCGTGACGGTCATGAAGTGCGGACTGGGCTGCTCCGTCCCCTGTACGGTCAACGACAGCATGCGCCGCTTGCGCGGGCGCTGGATCCGGGAGGCCACCGCTACCTCCGCTGAGGACAGGACTTGGGCTTCGTCGTGGTCATGCGACCACTTTCGGCGCGGCGTTCTGTCCGAGACCACCGGTAAACTGACGCCTGATGCCGACAACCCGCCATCCTTCACCGCCGCCCGCCGATGCAGACGACGAGATCCTGCAAGGCGGTGCCTGGCTGCCGCACGGCTTCCAGCTCGACCCCCACAGCCACGTCCAGGGCCAGCTGGTCTATGCCGCCGCCGGCGCCCTGGCCACGGCGACCGAGCGCGGCACCTGGGTCGCCCCCGCGGACCGGATCACCTGGACGCCCCCGCGCTTCGCCCACTCGCACCGCTTCTACGGCCCGACCGACGTCCGGCTGGTGTCCGTCCCGCTCGATCTGTGCGCCGAGCTCATCGATCACCCCAGCGTCTTCGCCGTGAGCCCGCTGCTGCGCGAGGCCCTCCTGGCACTCACCGACGTGCCGGAACGGCGGGCCGGTGCCCACCGGCGCCTGCTCGCCGTGATCGTGGACGAGTTGGCCGATGCGGCCGAGACCTCCCTGCACCTTCCCGAGGCGAGCGACGACCGGCTGCGCGGCGCCACCGACCTGCTGCGCGCTGATCCCGCCCGGCCTTCCACCCTGGCCGAGCTGGGCCGGGCTGTGGGAGCCAGCGAGCGCACGCTCAGCCGCCTGTTCCACACCGAGCTGAGCATGAGCTTCCACCGCTGGCGGACCACCCTGCGCATCCACCACGCCTTGGCACACCTGACCGACGGGATGACGGTGACAGAGACCGCAGTCGCATGCGGCTGGTCCAACCCCTCCACCTTCATCGACGCCTTCACCGAGGTCGTCGGTCAGACCCCCGGCCGCTACCAGGCCGGGCTGCGCTTCCACGCGCGATAGCCGCCTCCCAGCCTGCTGACCCTGTTTGCGCTGGTCAGGCAGGTAGTGCGCAGTGTCCGAACCGCTCTGGCGGGTTTCCGGTATCGGGTGTCGACTTACCAGTGGTTCGCAGCCTGTCGGGTCTTCCACAGTGGATATCGAGCGACGCCGACCTCCATGTTCGGCGCCGTGGTGTACGCGCTCGGCGCGTACGACCACTGTACGGATCATGAAAGGCCCGCACGCATGACTGAGACACGCGACGACACGGCCGTCGTCATCATCGGGGCCGGCGTCGCCGGTCTGACCCTCGGCAACTTCCTGCTGCGCAACGGCGTCGACTGCATCGTGCTGGAGAAGCACCCCCGCGCCTACGTCGAGAAGCGCCAGCGAGCCGGAACGATCGACACCTTCGGGGTGCGCCTGTTCCGCGAATGGGGCCTGGAGGAAGTCCTCGCCGGCGACCCCATCCCACACAGCGAGGGCGGCTTCTACATCGACGGCCACGCGATGCCGATCGATATGGACGAGGACAACAACGAGAGCCTGTACTGCCCGCAGCAGATCCTGGTGCGCAACCTCACCGAGGTCTTCCTCCGCGACGGAGGTGATCTGCGCTACGAGGCCGCGGACGTCGCCCTGGAAAACCTCACCCAGGGCCGCCCCGTGGTGCGCTACCGGAACGCCGACGGGGCGGCACGAGCCATCGAGTGCGGCTTCGTCGCCGGCTGCGACGGCTTCCACGGCATCTCCCGCCGCTCCATCCCCGCCTCCGCGCTGACCGAGTACTCCCACGCGTACGGCTACTCCTGGCTCAGCGTCCTGGCCGCCACCGAGACCAAGCCCTCGGGCATGGCGATCCACGAACGGGGCCTGGCCGGGATGATCCCCCGCGGCCCCAAGGCCAGCCGCATCTACCTGCAGTGTGCAGTCGACGACACCCCCGAGCAGTGGCCGGACGAGCGCATCTGGAGCGAACTGGAGGCCCGCTTCGGCACCCCGCCCTCGCGCGGCGAGATCCTGTCCAAGCAGATCGTTCCGCTGCGCAGCGTGGTGTTCGACCCGATGAGCTACGGCAACCTCTACCTTCTGGGCGACGCCGCACACATCGTGCCGCCGATGAGCGCCAAGGGCATCCACCTCGCCCTGCACGACACCGAGGTCTTCGCCCGCGCAGTGATCCACCATGCCAAGGAGGGCGACTCCAGCCTCCTCGACAGCTACTCGCAGACCTGCCTGCCGCACATCTGGAACTACCAGGCGTTCGCCACCTGGATCACCGACACCATGCACAACGCCGGATTCATCGGCTACGAGGGAGAGTTCAAGAAGCAGATCGCCCGCGCCGAGCTCCAGCGCCAGTTCGCCTCCGAGTCGGCGAACAAGCTCTTCAGCGAACTCACAGCCGGAACCAACTAGACCCCACCTCCTCTGGAGTCAGGCTGCGTCGTCGTCCTCGTCCAGTTCCGGCGCGTCCGGGTCGCGCAGCGGGCGCAAGGCACCGGCGGCCGGGACCTGGGCGGTGAAGCTGTAGCGGCCGAGCAGGTTCAGGTTCTTGTGCTTGAGAGGGGAGAGCCGAGCGATGTCCTCGTCCCGGATCTCGTGGCTCTCGGCTTTCAGCTGGGCGACGGCGGCGTCGATGTACTTCGTCTTCCAGAGCACGATGGCGTTGAGGACCAGACCGAGTGCGCCGAGCTGGTCCTCCATTCCGTCGCGGTACGCCTGGTGGATGGTGCCGCGCTTGCCGTGGCACACGTCCCGGGCCAGCTTGTGGCGGGACTCCTGCACGGTGAGCTGCCGGTTCATCTGCCGGCGGTAGGTGTCGTCCACCGGGTCTACGACCCGCAGCAGGTGCTCTGTCTTCGCGATCCGCCCGTACTCCGCGAACGCCGCCCCGAGCGGCGTCGGGCGGCCGTCGCGGCCGAACATGCGCAGCAGGTCGTAGGCGCGGACCTGGTTGGTGACCAGGGAACCGGCGACTTTCAGCATGTCCGGCCAGTGCGTGATCACCTTGTTCAGGTTCACGCGGTTGCGGGCCAGGTCCTCTACCGCGCCGTAGCGCCCGGTCTCGACACCGGGCATCGTGGCCCGCCAGAACCGCTGGTCGTCCAGGTCGCGGAACCGGGGGCTGAAGTTGTAGCCGAGGATCTTGAACAGGCCGAACACCATGTCGGAGTACGAGGCGTTGTCGGTGGCGACCATCTCCGGCTTGACCCCGCCGCCGAGGTTCAGCAGGGCGTCCAAGATGTGCAGGGAGTCGCGCGGGGTGCCGGGGACGACCATCTGCCCGATGCCCGCGACCTGGTCGTTGACGGCGTTGAGACCAGGTGATGCCGCGCTTGAACCCGAAGTACTTCGGCGACGGGGCGGCGTTGATGGTGCGCACCGGCACCTGAAAGCGCAACCCGTCCACCGAAGCCAGCAGCCCCTCTCCCCAGAACTGCACGATCGGGATGCCGGCCTGGGCGGCGATCAGCGCGGCGTTCGCCGCGGCGATGGTGTCGGCCCGCAGGTAGTACTGGTCGACGTGCACGAGCCGGGACCGGGTCAGCGCTTCGTAGCCGGGGTTGACCACCGGGGTCAGGCCGATGTTGCACGCCTCGGAGACCAGCAGCGCGACCATGGAGGTGGGCAGGTCCTTCATCCGGGTCGTGCCGTCGCCGACCGGCTGCCGGACATGCTCACCGAGGCACGGTTGCCGACCGTGCTGCTGGGGCGCCGCTCGAGCGACGAGTACGTCAGCTATGTGGACGCGGACAACGTGGGGGGCGCCCGAAGCGCCGTCTTCCACCTCGTGTCACGGGGCCGCAGGGAGATCGCCACCATCACCGGACCACTGGACATGGACGCCTCCCAGGGCCGACTGCGCGGCTATCAGGACGCTCTGGCACTGGCCGGCCTGGACAACGAGAAGTCCCCTGGTCGCCGAGAGCGACTTCACGCAGGACAGCGGGCGCCGCGCCATGGCCGAACTGCTCGAACGGCGCCCGGACATCGACGGCGTTCTCGCCGCGTCCGACACAACGGCCGCAGGGGCTCTGCAGGCCTTGCGTGCGGCAGGGCGACGCGTGCCGCAGGACGTCGCCGTGATCGGCTTCGACGACTTCCCGCTGGCCCAGCGCACAAAGCCACGGCTCACCACTGTGCGTCAACCGCTGGAGAAGATGGGCCGGGCCATGGTCCGACTGCTCCTGGAGGACATGGAGCAGCCGTCCGTGGCCTACTGCCATGTCCTCCTCCGTACCGCGCTGGTCGTCCGCGAGTCGACCTGAGGAACACCCACCGCACACTCCACCGGACGGGCCCGTCCGGAGTTCGGGAGCGCTCCCAACTCGCAGGCCCGCTCGTGCGCGCTGCCCACCCGCCCCGCCCCTGTCGGCCCGCAACAAAATCGTCGGCAACCTTTTCGCCGTGGGCGACCACTGACCTGTGCACCATCGGCTCGATCCGGAACGGACAGGTCATTATGACAACGAGGCAAGCCGCGCGGCAGCGCAGGGCCAGACGCAGACTCATGCTGGGCACCACGGTGGCGGTGGCCGCCGCGGGCGTTCTCGCCTACCTGAGCACGGCGTTGCTCCCCGGCCACAAGGTCGACGCGGGGCCGGCCGCGGCCACCCCCCTCGTGACCTCCCAGCCAAAGGCCGCTGACACGGCCGGCACAGCATCTCCCAGCGCGACGCCCAGCGCGACGCCCAGCCCGTCGTCAAGCCCGTCGTCGAGCCCGAGTGCGAGCGGCTCGGCCAGCCCGAAGGCCACGGCGAGCGCCAAGGCGACGAAGTCCTCGTCCGAGGGCACCCAGAAGACCTCGCGCGGTTCCACCACGCCCCCGTCGGCAGGGCGGATCCGGCCCAACACCTCGTACAAGGGCGTCGCGACCGCCTATGAGGCCGGTGTCGGGGACGGGGCCTGCCTGTTCGGCCCGAGCCCGGACATGATGATCGCGGCGATGAACACCACCGACTACGAGACCTCCAGGGCCTGCGGCGCGTACGTGCTCGTCCGCGCGGCCAACGGCAAGTCGATCACGGTACGGATCACCAACGAGTGCCCGCTGCCCTGCGCACCCGGGCAGATCGACCTCAGCCAGCAGGCCTTCGCCAAGCTCGCCGACCTCAAGGTCGGCCGGCTCTCCATCACCTGGAGCCTGGTGAGCCCCAGCTCCATCGGCACGATGTCGATCCGGTACAAGACCGGATCCAGCGCCTACTGGTGCGGCATCCAGGCCATCGGACACCGCAACCCGGTCGCACGACTGGAAGTGAGCACCGGAAGCGGCTGGCGGTCATTGCCCCGCACCAGCTACAACTACTTCATCTCCGACAACGGCAGTGGTTGCGGCAAGGCGATCAGAGTCACCGACATCTACGGGGAACAGCTGACCATCAGCGGACTCGCGGTGCTGCCGAACGTCGTACAGCCGACGCGCGTCCAGTTCTCCCGGCACTGACCCGTGCAAGTCCCGGTCATGTCCCGCCGGATGGTGTAGTCACGGCAGCCATTTGGATTCCGGTTGCGGGGTGATCTGCGGTTCGGGCGGGGTTGGCTGAGCAATCAGGAATACGGCCATGGACGCTTCGGAGAGGTAGCGGCGGTCGAAGGCCTGCCATTCGTCGTGGAGTTCGGCCAGGCGCAGTCGTTGGAGCGGTAACGGCAGTTGCCGCCCCAACGACCAGGTGGAGTCTGCAAGCAG
This sequence comes from Streptomyces sp. S.PB5, assembly GCF_030403745.1. Lineage (GTDB taxonomy): Bacteria > Actinomycetota > Actinomycetes > Streptomycetales > Streptomycetaceae > Streptomyces. The sequence continues at coordinate 90,910 of NZ_JAQMWP010000021.1, read as the reverse complement.
CATGTATGCCGCCTTGTTCTGACCCTGATGCGGAGACTTCAGCTCGCCGGCATCTCAGACGACCATCCACTGCTGGTTGATGTCACTGGCGACGCAGGTCGACTGGTCCAGGGCGGCGCCGTTGGTGGTCGATGCTCCGGCGACCTCAAGGCACTTGCCACTGTTGACGTTGGAAAAGGTGACGTAGCCGCCGATCACGGCCTGTCTCGTCCACAGCTGGTTCGCTGACGCGGTGCAGGTGGACTGGACGGCGAGCGCGCCGTCCGCGGTGGAGGCTCCGGAGATCTGCAGGCATTTGCCGCTGTTGACGTTGACCAATTCGTAGTTGGAGCCGACGGCGGTAGGCACCCACTGTTGATTGGTTCCGGAGTTGCAGTAGCCGGAGTTGACCGCCGCCCCGTCTGCCGTGCTGAGGTACCAGACGTCGGCGCACTTGGCGCTGTTGCGGTTCATCAGATGGTTGTTCGGAGCGCCGAGTGGACTGGCGATGACGGGCCAGCCGTTCGCGAAGGTCACCTGGCGGATGTCGAGGGTTTCCTGCCCGGAGTTGTCTCCGTCGTAGTAGTGGTAAGCGAGGAACTTGGAGGTGCCGTCGTCGTAGGCATCGGCACCGCCTGCGGCCACCTTGGGGTAGGCGCCGGTCAGGACGGTGGTCCCGCCGCCGGAGGCCATGTCCGTGCCGTTCTGGTCGAGGTAGGGCCCTGTGATGCTGGTGGAGCGGCCGACCACTGTGTAATAGGTGCTGTTCACTCCGCTGCAGCACAGGCCCTTGGAGCCGAAGAGGTAGTAGTAGCCGCCGTTGAGGATGATCGTGGGGTTTTCGATTCCGACGGCGATGTGCCACAGGTTGTTGTCCGTGGTGGACAGCTTGCCGGTGGACTGGTCAAGCACGTGCATGTAGGTGCCGCTGCCGGTCCAGGAGCCCCAGGAGATGTAGAGCCGGCCGTCGGGGCCCCAGTCGACGTTGGGGTCGATCGGGTAGTTGACGTCCGTGACCATGCCCTGATCGGTCCAGGGGCCCTCGATGTTCGTGGCTGTGGCGAGGCCCATGACCGCGTAGTTCGTACCCCAGAGAGAACCGGCGTAGTACAGGTGGTACCTCCCATTGAAGTACTTGATGTCCGGGGCCCAGATGTTCGGCGGGGTCGAGCCGAGCTTGGCGGTGATCCAGGAGGGGGTCGACGACCACACGTTGCCGACCTTGGTCCAGCCGGTGGCCGCCGTGCCGGTACAGGTCTTGCGGATGGTGATGGAACCGCTGGGGTTGAGCGGGTCGTTCTCGAAGCCGGTGGAGAAGCCGTAGTAGCAGCTGCCTGCTTTGATGACGCTCGGGTCGTGCATACGGATGTCGCCGCTGAGGGCTTGCGCCGGCGATGCGGTGACCAGGCCCAGAACGGTCATGAGTGCCACCACTATCGTGGCGAGGACGGGGCGCCCGTGCCCTCTGCGCATTCCTGGGCAGTGCTCTCCTGTGTGATGGTCGGTCACGCGATACTCCTTTGTGTCGCTGTAGTGATGGCACCGACGTGCAGCCTGCGTCTGCGCTTTTGGCACGCGATGGACCGGGTGCACCCCTTTGCCCAAGAGAGCCGGTCCGGTGCAGGCCCGGCTGACACTCACCCGCTGGTGGAGCCGGCCGCCGGTCGCGAAGTTGTGGTGGTTCCGGCCGGCAGGTCGGTCACTCCTCCGTCAGGCCACTCGATGCGCCCGGTCGCGCCGGTGGGCACCGTCGTCTCCACGGTGAGCTCCGTCTCTGCGAGCTCCCATCGGATCGCCACGCGGCCGTACGGCGACTCGTGGGTGGCGCTCGCCCAGGTGATGCCGCCACCAGGCCGTGGACGGAAGACGACCTCGCGATAGCCGGGCGCGCTCGCGTCGAGCCCTGCGACCGTGGTGTGCAGCCACTGGGCGACGGCGCCGAGGGCGTAGTGGTTGAACGAGGTCATCTCGCCCGGGTTGACGGTGCCGTCGGGGAGCATGCTGTCCCAGCGCTCCCAGATGGTGGTGGCGTCGTGCTTGAGCGCGTAGAGCCATGAGGGGCACTCCTGCTGGAGGAGCATGGCGTACGCGCTGTCCTGGTGACCGGTCGCGCTCAGCGCGGGTGCCACCAACGGGGTTCCGACAAAACCGGTCTGGATGGTGTGCCCGCCTGCGGCGACCAGTTCGGCCAGACGTCGACCGGCAAAGTCCCGGGCCTCCGCATCCGGAAGGAGGTCGAACTGGAGGGCGACGGCATAAGCGGTCTGCGTATCGCTGGTCATCAGGCCGCCGGGGCGGACGTACGCGTCGGCGAAGGCCTGCCGGACACGATCCGCGAGCTCCTCGTAGCGGCGGCGTTCGTCCTCACGCCCCAGGACACCGGCCATCCAGGCAACATGCCGCAGCGACCACGCGTAGTACGCCGTGGCGATGAGGTGCCGGTCGGTGCGCCCGGCGCCGGGGTCGTCCGGGGGCGCGAACGGGTCGAGCCAGTCGCCGAGTTGGTACCCGTGGCTCCACAGGCCCGACTCGTCGGCGAGGCCGGTGACGAGGTCGACCCATCGCCGTGCACTGTCGTACTGGGCGGCGAGGAGACCTGTGTCGCCGCAAGCCCGGTACAGGTCCCACGGGGTGAGTGCCACGACGTCGCCCCAGCCGGCGCCAGGCCGGGCCGGCGTCCACTGCTCGCCGCCCGGTATCTCGGGCACGTACCAGGGGACGATCCCGTCGTCGTGCTGTTCCACGGCGACGTCGCGCAGCCAGGAAGTGAGCATGCCGTGGCAGTCGTACAGGAACGCCGCGGTGGGGGCGAAGATCTGGATGTCGCCGGTCCAACCAAGCCGCTCGTCACGCTGCGGGCAGTCGGTGGGGATGTCCACGAAGTTGCCGCGCAGGCTCCACACCACGTTCTGGTGCAGGCGGTTGACCTGGTCGTTGGAGCACTCGAACCAGCCGGTCCGGGCCATGTCGGTGTGATACACGCGGGCGACGATGGCGCGCCCCGGGAAACCGCCTCCGCGCCAGCCGGTGATCTCCGCGTACCGGAATCCGTGGAGGGTGAAACGCGGCTCCCAGGTCTCGGGGCCGCCGCCACGCAGGGTGTACCGGTCGGTGGACGCGGCACCGCGGAGGGGGCGGACGCACAGTTCGCCGTCCTGGAGCACTTCTGCGTGGCGGATGACGAGCGTGTGCCCCGCCGGGCCGGAGACCGTGACGCGGACCCGGCCGACGAGATTCTGCCCGAAGTCCACCAGGAGCCGGTCGGCGTCCAGGGCGGTCACCAGCACCGGCGCGATCTCCTCGGTGCAGCGCACCGGCGGGCCGGTGGGCGCGACGAGGGTCGCCGGGGCCCGCGGGACGACGTCCACCGGCGACCAGTCGCCGTCGTCGAATCCAGGCCTCGACCAGCCGGGCCGTTCTTGCCGGGCGTCGAACGCTTCGCCGTCGAGCAGTCCGGAGGAGAGGATCGGTCCCCGGCCGGCCCGCCAGGACGTGTCGGTTCCGACGACGGTGACAGTCCCGTCGCGGTGGACGACTTCCAATTGGGCGAGGAGCGCGACCCGGTCGCCGTAGAGGTCGGCGTGGCCGCCGCCGAAGCCGAGGCGTCCCCGGTACCAGCCGTCGGCCAGCCAGGCTCCGATGGCGTTGGCCCCGGCGTGCAGGTGGTCGGTGACGTCGTGGGTCTGGTAGCGCAGCCGGTGGTGGTAGCTGGTCCATCCGGGTGCGAGCGCGTGGTCGCCGACCCGGCGGCCGTTGATCTCGATCTCGTACAGGCCGTGGGCGGTGACGTACAGACGGGCGCGCACCACGTCCGCGCCGATGGTGAACTCCTTGCGCAGCAGGGGTGGACGGCGCTCTGCGCCCGACGGCTGCGATCCGTGCGGGTCGTGCGGCGCGATAGCGCGGGCCGTCCAGTCCGTTGGGGCGAGCAGTCCCGTCTCGATGGAGAGGAGCGGGCTCCACTCGCTGGTGACCTGGTCGGCTCCCCGCACCCGCACCCGTATCTCGCAAGCCTCCCGGGATGTCAGTGGATGCAGCGGCCAGGGGACGAGTACGGAGTCCTGGGAGGTCACCCAGTCCGAGCGGTGCGTCCCGTCGGAGCGGGTGGCTTCAATCTGGTAGGCGTGCTGTGTCCAGCCGGTGGCCGCTGTGGTCTTCCACGAGATCCGGGGTGCGGCTTCACCGATGCCGAAGGGTTCTCGATGGTGCTCCGCCGTCGGATCGGCCACCGTCGGTATCCGGGTCATCCCTTCACCGCCCCGGCGGTCAGGCCCTTGATGATGCGCTGGTTGATCAGCAGGTACAGCACCAGAGCGCCAACGACGTTAATGCTGATCGCGGCGAACAGCGGTCCGTAGGCCGTCTCCCCGTACTGGCCGGTGAAGTTGAGCAACCCCACCTGAATGGTCCGAAGGTCGTCATCCGTGGTGAAGGTCAGCGAAACGAGCAGGTCGTTCCAGATGAAGAAGAACTGCACCAGCGCGACCGTGAGGACCGCGTTGCGCACGACCGGGAACCCGATCCGCCAGAAGGCCGTGAGCATGCCGGCCCCGTCGAGGGTGGCGGCCTCGAACAACTCGCGCGGCACCGCCCGGAAGTAGGTGGCCATCATGAAGACGGTGAGGGGCAGGCCGACCGCGGTGTAGGTGATGATCAGCGGCCAGATCGTTCCGGACAGCCCGGACTGGAAGTACCCCCGGAACAGGGGCAGCAGGATCATCTGGCTCGGCACCATGATCCCCACCAGGAAGACCAGGAGGACCTGGTGGCGGCCACGCCAGATCATGACTTCCAGCGCGAAGCCCGCTGCGGTGCCGAGCACGATGATGAGCGCCAGGGAAGGGGCGGTGGCCAGGAGGCTGTTGCGGATGTACAAGCCGACGTGGCCGGTCGTCCAGGCGTCGGCGTAGTTGTGCAGGTCCCACTTCTCCGGCAGGGCCCAGGCGGGGTCGTTGACGAACTCCGACTGGGTCTTGAAGGAGCTGAGCAACAACCACGCCAGAGGCGCCAGCTCGATGACGACCAGCAGGGCGACGAGCAGGTTGCGGATCAGCCGCCGGGCATACCGGGGCTTTCGAACGGTGGCCGACGGCGGGCTGGGCAGGAGTTTCCGCGGCGGTGCCGTCATGGTGTCGGTCATGGAGGTTCAGCCCTTGGTCAGGTCGCGGCGCGAGAAGCGGAAGATGACGAGGGTGACGCCGAGGCAGACGACGGTGAGCAGCGAGGCGATGGTGCTGCCGTAGCCGTAGTCACCGTAGGAGAACGCGGTACGGAACATGTAGAGCGTCAGCGGCGTCGTGTCGCTGCCCGGTCCGCCGTTGGTCAGGGCGAGAACCGAGTCGAACACCTTGAGCGTGCCGTTGACGCTGAACACGACCGACGACAGCAGCACCGGCGCGGAGAGTGGGAGCACGATGTGCCGGATCAGCCGCCAACCGGTGGCGCCGTCCAGCCGAGCCGACTCGATCGTCTCGTCGGGGATGTCGACCAGTCCGGCGAAGATCAGGACGCCGTAGAAGCCCATGGAGCGCCATACGTCCATCACGACGAGGACGACGAAGGAGCCGCCGGCGCTCGCGAACCAGTCCCCGTGGTGCAGGCCGAGCGCCTCGATGGTGGCGTTGGCGAGGCCGTTCTGCGGTGCGACGGCGAACAGCTTCTGGAACATCAGGGCCACGGCGACCGTCGGCAGGATGACCGGGAAGAACACCAGCGTGCGCACCAAGGCGGAGGACCTGCGCAGGACGAACACGTAGAGCAGTGCGAGCAGGTATCCGCAGAGAACCTGCCCGATGCTGACGGCGATCGCGTACTTGAAGGTGAACCACAGGGCCGAGTGCGCCTGCGGGTCGTGCCACAGCTTCTCGAAGTTGCCGAACCCCCCGAAGGTGAAGCCTTCGATGACGTTGCCCTTGAAGAGGGTGTAGCCGAGGGACCAGCCCATCGGCACCAGCATCACCAGTGTGTACACCAGAAGTGCCGGGCCCAGCAGGACGGCAATGGCACGGCGGTCTCCCAGAACTGAACGCATGACGGCTCTCTCACGAAGGGTTCGGTGCGGATGGCGGCGGCGCGCGGGCTCAGCCGTTGTCGAGGTCGGTCTGGATCTTCTGCATAAAGTCCTTGGCCGAGAGGGAGCCGGTGACGAGGGGCGCGGCGTTGGTCTGGCTGGTCTCCGTGGCCTTCGTGTTGAACAGTGCCTCGAACCACAGGGTGCTGGTCTTGGTGTTGCTGATGGTGTCCTGGACCGTCTTAGTGAGCGGCGGAAGGGTGCCGGTGTCGCCGTGGGGCTTGAACCCGGAGACCGTGCCCTGGTCCTTCAGGGAGGCGGCGCCGTAGTTCTTGGTGATGCAGGACAGCCAGTCACCGACCTTGGCGTCGTAGGACTTGGCGGATACGGCCACGGGGAGACCGACGTTGGCCGGGATCTGGTCCGCGCTTCCCTTGCCCCCGGCGACGGTCGGGAACGGCATGAAGCCGACGTTGTCCGCACCGATCTTGTTCTTGGTCTTGTCGTTGAAGTCGCCGAGCGCCCAACTACCCATGTAGAACATGGCGGCCTTGCCAGTGAGGAACTGCTGGGTCGCGGTGTCGTAGTCGATCGAACCGACGCCCTTGCCGAAGTAGCCGGCTTCACCCAGGTCGGCGATGGCCTGCGCGGCCTTCACGTAGGGAGGGTCGGTCAGTTTGGCCTTGCCGTCCGCCACCGCCTGCAGGGCGTCCGGGCCCAGTTCACGGTAGAGGTAGCCGCTGATGAGGCGGGTCAGGGGCCAGCCGTCCTTGCCGTCCGCGGCGAACGGGGTGATGCCGGCGTCCTTGAACTTGGCTGCCGCGGCAACCAGTTGGGCGTAGGTCTTCGGGGTGGTGACGCGCTGGTCAGCGAAGAGCTTCTTGTTGTACCAGATGCCCTCGATGTTGAACTGGTAGGGCATGACGTTGAACTTGCCGTACAGGTTCTCCACGGTCTTGATCGCCGCGGGCTGGAGGTCGTCCCACACGCCGAGGTCCTTGAGCGTCTTCTCCAGGTCCAGAACCTGGCCGGCCTTGTCCAGGGTCTTGGTGAGCTGCGGGGTGCCGCCTGCCGCGAACTGCACCGGCAGGGCGTTCTGCCCAGCGAGCAGCTGGACCTTCTGGTCGACGTTGCCGATCGGGAGCGTCTGGATCTTCAGTGGCAGCGCCTTGTTCTGGGCCGCGCACGCGCCCTTGCTCAGGGCGGTGAGCTCCTCCTGCACGATGTGGTTGTCGTCGTTGATGGTCAGGCTGAACGCCTTGGCGTTGCCGCCCCCGGCTGCGCCCCCGCCGCCGCAGGCGCTCAGGAGCAGGCTCGAGGTGGCGACAGTCGCCAGGAGGGCGATACGGCGGGTTCTGAGGATCTTGTGCACAGGTGCTCCTCGGCGCACAGGGCGTTGAAACGCTTCAATAGGGAGTTGCCGGGAACCTACGACCCCCCTCTCCATGTGTCAAGGAGCTGTCATGGATGTTTCCGAACCGTGTTTGAGCGTTCCGGAAGGCTCACCTGGAGGCAGCGCTCCTGGTGCGAGACGAGAAACAGCCAGCTAGCGCAGGGTTTCGATGCATAAGGCCGTGTGAAGGAGGCGGATCCGGAAGACCCCGGAACCAGAGGTACACAGAAGGCCACGGCGACCGGCGGGCATGCGGGGCCCTCCGGCGAGCAGGGCTGGATCAGAGCGGCGCGCTGGCGCGGACGATCAGCTCTGGCTCCAGCACGACAGTGACATGACGGTGCTGTCCGCCCGCGGACACCTCGTCCATGAGCAGCCGGATCGCCTCCTGACCCATCATCCGGCCCGGCATGTCCACCGCGGTCAGCGGCACGGCCCCGGCGGCGGCTGCGCGGTTGTTCTCGCAGCCGACAACCGCGACCTGCTCGGGCACCCGGATCCCGGCCACGGTGTGCAATTCATGGATGATGGCATTGGCCAGCTCGTCGGTGACGACGATCAGGCCGTCCGGCAGATCACCGGAGGTCCGCCGGACGAGTTCCCGACCTACCACATGTCCGTGCGAGGCAGTCAGGCCGACGCTGTCGATCTCCTCCAGGGTGACGCCGCCACCCGCCTCCTCGACCGCCGCACGCACTCCCCGGCGCCGGTCACGTACGGGCTGGTATTCGTCGTGTGCGACCACATAGGCCAGCCGGGTGCGGCCGGTGTCGATGAGATGGCGAGCCGCCAGATATCCCACATGCTCGTTGTTGACCAGCACGGAGCAGCAGGTACCCGGCTTGGGAGCATAGTTGAGCAATACAACTTGGCGCCCGTGTGAACGGATCCGGGCAATGCCTGCCGTGGAGTCCTCCATCGGAGCCAGCAGCACGCCGGTGACCCTGGACTCGTCGAACAGATCCAGGTAGTCGTCCTGAAGTTTCATGTCGCATGCCGTGTTGGCCAGCAGCAGGTGCTGACCGGCTGCGCGGGCGGCCTCCTGCGAGCCGTGCGCCATATCGATGAACAGTGAGTTCTCGATATCGGCGAGGACCATGCCGACAGTATTGGTCGAGCCGGACACCAACGACCGGGCAGCGTCGTTACGCACGAATCCTAGCCGGCTGATCGCTTCCCGGACACGCTCCGCCGTCGCCGGGCTCACCTTCGCCGGATGGTTCAGCACGTTGGAGACGGTTCCCAGCGATACCCCTGCGGCATCGGCAACGTCCTGCATGCTCGGGCCGGCATGCCCCTGTACTGCTCGCGGACGGGCGGTTGCCACAGCGCTCCTCGACCTCGGTTTCGTTCCGTCCCGGGACCGCACAGCCCCCAGCGATCAGGCCGTCGCGGACAATCGGCAGAATACATGACGCGCGTTGAAGCGCTCCAAGATCGACACGAGTTCACTCCCCCGAGCGCGAAGCGCCGCAACGTGTAGCAGCTGGCCACAACCTAATGCGAGCATGCGTTCAAGCAGGCCACCCCCTCGGATACAGGCAATCGATGACGATGGCCGGGCCAGAGGCAAGGGCGGAAGGAAGCACAGATCGCCGCTCTGTCCTTGACTGCTCACCAGAAGAGTGCAACGCTCTCGGCACCGACCTGATTGAAGCGCATCAATTCTGGATCTTGCGCGTGTGGCACTGCCCCTCAGACGCCACGCCGCCCGGTAACTTGCACCGTGCATCGCTTCTGACCTGCGTCTATTTGTACCCACCCCTGGTCACGGCCGTACTGCCGCGTTGGGCTGGATCCCGGCCTGCCTGGCGGGAGGGCTCGGGTGCGGCCGGGGCTTGTCAGACGGCGGCGCGACCGCCGTCGACGGGGAGGGATGGCGCCGTGGACGAAGCTGGCGGCATCCGTGGCGAGGTAGGCGACGGCCGAAGCGATCTCGTCCGCGGTACCGGGGCGGCCGGCCGGACCGACAGCGGCCAGCGCCTTGAGTTCCTCTTCCATTCCAGCGGTGCCCTCGGTGCGTGTCGGGCCGGGCTGACGGCGTTGACCCGTACGCCGCACGGTCCGTACACAGCGGCCCAGGCCTTGGTCAGCAAGGTGAGAGCGTGCCCCGCGGTCTGGCCGACCGGCGGTCGCCAGTCACTGACCGGCGGCCTCACCAACCCGCTGCCCGACCTGCTGAGCACGGGTCGGCAGGGCTGGGGCCCCAGGGACTGAAAACGGGGCGTGCCCCCCGCCCCCGGTCGGAATGCGGGAGGGAGCTGACGCGCAATGCTTCCCGCCCGGCGCCCCCGGCTCAGTCGACGGGAGTGCCGGGCGGGGTCAGGCGTAGCAAAGCCGCCCCGCAGACGGGCAGTTCGACACTCAGTTCAGTTCTGTCGTGCGGAATGCCTGTCGTCCACACCTCCCGCACCCGGTCGCCGGTGACCGCACCGATCGAGCCGCGAGGTACGGCCACCCCGCTCGGGGTGTCGGCCAGGGTGAACACCGCCGCGTAACGGGTACGGCCGTCCACAGGATCAGGTTCCGCTCGCGCAGGGCCTCGCGGTTGTCCCTGCTGTGCCAGAGAAGCCCAGCGCCTCGTCGTTGGTAAGGAGGTCGACGGTCTCCCGAGGGCTGGTGGGCAGGTCACCGCCCATCATCAGCGGCGAACGCGAGATCAGCCACAGGGTGAGGTCTGGGCCACGCAGCGCAGTCTCCAGACGGGACGCTCAGCAACGTAGCGGCACAGCAGCATCTGCACGCGTCGTCACTCCGGTTTGGCCGTGATCACCGCTGTCTCTTCCGGCGCCGCGACGCTTGGCGTGCCGTCGGCCGTGACGACGGGCTCCCGACCGGGCTGCCGTGCGCCGACGCATGCGAGGGCGAGCGTGGCGGTCACGGCCAGGACGACAACGGCGGCTCCCGAGAGCAGGAAGGCGTTCTCGACTCCGGCGAAGGATATGGCGGTCGAGGCCACGAAGGGGGAGATCGCCAGGGCTCCAGCCACTCCGGCTTCCCACAGGCCCAGCGCTTTCGCCAGATGATGGCTCGGTATGCGCTGCTGCACCAGTGCGATCAAGGGAATGTCCGTGAGGGCGGAGGCCAGCCCCGTGGCGCTCAGGAGGACCGCCGCCACGGTCGTTGAGGCGACCGATCCCAGCGGAGCCCGGAAGATCCCGAGCAGGGCCCACGCCAGCACCGCGGCCAGTGCGAGTCTGCGGATGCGCAGGCCGGCCAGCAGCAGGGCGCCCACCACTTCGGCGACTCCGGCGACGCCGAGCAGCAGGCCGTACTGACCCCCCTGCCCCACGACCGCGACCAGCCCGACGGTCAGGAAACCGTTGGTGAGGGCGAGGGCAAGCACGAAGGTCACGATGACCACGAGTACATCGGGAGCGGCCCGCACGGCCCTGAGCCCGGCGCCGAGATCGGACCACAGCCCCGTCTGACCGCTGGTCGGGGCGGAGCGGGACACGCGGATGGCGGCCACGGCTGCCGCCGAGCCCAAGAAGGTGAGTCCGTTCACTACCAGCGCCGACTGCAGTGAACCGAAGGCCAGCAGCGGCGCGAGCACGAGCGGGCCGACGAAGAAGGCGGCCCGGAAGGCGACTTGCAGCAGTCCGTTGGCCTGCTGGAGGCGGTCGTCCGGCACGATCTGCGTGACGATGGCGTTGCGGGCCGGGGCGAACGGGGCGCCGATCAGCGCCAGCAGCGCCGTGGTCGCCACGAGCAGGGGCAGGTTCAGCAGGTTGAGGGAGAGCAGGACCGACGCCACGGCCACCACGGCGACCCGGGCCAGGTCGGTGGCGATCATCAGCTTCCGGCGGTCGCGGCGGTCGGCGTACGAGGCGGCGACGAAGGTGGCCACGAACGCGGGCGCGAACGCGGAGAAGCTCACCACAGCAACGGCCGTGGGGTCCTTCGTCAGTGACCAGGCCAGCCAGGCGGTCGCGGCGGTGTACAGGCCGTCGCCGAAGCGTGAGATGCCCTGGCCGGCGAAGAGAAGCAGGAAGTTGCGGTCCCTCAGCAGTGACATGCGGCCACTGTGGGATCCCGTCTTAGGTCTGATCCACTTATTAGGCAGATGGCTAATCAGTCGCCTCGCCGTCGCCGTGCAGGAAGCTTTCCAGGCTGGGGGTCAGGCCCGCCACCTGTCCGGGCGCAAGCCGGTACAGGACGTAATAGCCCTCGCGGCGGCGCTCCAGCAGGCCCGCGTCCGTCAAGACACGCAGGTGCTTGGACAGGGCGGCCTCGCTGACGCCGACGAGCGGGGCCAACTCCTGCGTGCTGCGAGGGCGTTCGGCGAGCAGTCGCAGGGCGCGCAGCCGGGTGTCGTCGGCGAGCGCGCGGAGTGTGCCGACGAGCCTGGTCGGCGGAATCCTCGGGCGGGCTTCCCGGACGATCGAGGAGACGGGGAAGACGAGCCCGAGGGGCCACGGACCGTCGCAGTTGACGCGTACGTGCGGCCACACATAGGCGCTGGGGGCGAGGACGAGTGTGTCGTCCGGGCCGATGGCGACCTCGTGGTCGTGCGGCCGCTCCAGCCAGAAGCGTTCGGCCTGCCGGTCGCTGCGCACCTCCGGCCACAGGCCACGGAGCATCCCGTACAGGCCGCGCTGCTCGATCTGGTGTCCGGCCTCGCTGACGCCGGCGGCGAGTTCGGGTTCGAGCCGTCCCCATTCCTCCTCGAACGCCTCCCGCCAGTAGCGCTCCAGCATGCTCAAGAACCGTTCGAGCAACGCGCGAGGGTCGTCGAGGAGCATCGCAGCCATCGCTTCGTCGCTTTCCCGTACGAGGCGCTCCCGCAACAGGCCGCGTACCTCCGGTGCGTCCAGCACGTGCGGATCCCTGCCCTCGCCGCTGCCCGGCCAGGGCGTGAGCAGGGGGACGGCGAACTCCAGGCGGATCAGCTCCGGATCCGCCCCGCGCAAGCCGGCCAGTTCGTCTTCGAAGTCCGCCAGTCCGCCGGTCGGCTGCGGAAAGAGGAACTCGGGGAAGTACGAGCGCACCGCGTAGGAGAACGCCTCGATCTCCCGCTTCAGCGCCGGGGACAGCTTGCGCATCGCACGCACCCAGCCGTGCTGGACGGGGTGGTGCTTGGGCTCCACCAGCACATGGAGACTCAGTACGGCTTCCATCGCCGGCGAGTAGGCGAACCCCACCCGCTCAGCACCGTCGGCCGGGACCCGGAACACGATCGTCATGACCCGTCATCCTTGCCGCACGGCGTCCACGACGGGAGCCGCGCCGCGCCGCCGGACGCCTTCTGCACCGCTGACCTGCGCGCGCCGGGCGGCCCGGCGGCGAGTGAGAATCGCCGCATGGACGTCCGCCAGCTTGAGTACTTCCTCGTTCTCGGCCCTCGGCCTACCCCGATTTCGTGAGCGTGTGCAGGACGGCGGCGAAAGAGTACGGTCGCCAGTCTCTGAGAAGTGACCCTCAGCCAAGTTCTTGGGTCCTAAACGCTTGCCGCAACATTCCTTGATCATTGTGGAGTGTTGGTGGCGAGGCGGGGACGCAAACGCAGACTGGAGCTCGAGGCCGAGTACTGGCGCCTTCTGGCGTCCGGGGTGGGCAGCGTAGAGGCATGCAGGCAACTCGGGATCGGGCGTAAGACGGGCTACCGGTGGCGGAGGGAGAACGGTGGTCTGCAACCGGACTATCTCCCGGGAGCCTCGCGTTCGGGCCGGTACTTGTCGCTGTTGGAGCGTCGAAGGACCGCCTCGTTGCGTGGTCGCGGCCTGAGGATCCGGGAGATAGCCGGCCTGCTCGGGCGGGCACCGTCGACGGTCAGCCGGGAGCTGCGGCGCAACAGCCGCCCGCGCGACTACGGCAGATACGACGCCGACCTGGTCCACCACCGCGGCCGCGAGCGCGCCGGACGTCCCAGACGTTCCAAGCTGTCCGCGGACCCCGAGCTCAAGGCCGAGGTGCAGTCCAAGCTCGACCTGGAGTGGAGCCCGGAGCAGATCGCCGCCCATCTCAAGACACGCCGGCCCGTGCAGCGTGGCGACGGCCCTCGATCCCGGCCTGCCACAGCACCGCCAACTCCTCGACCAGGCACGCAAGATGGCGCGGGGAGATCCCGTGAACAGCCGATGCGCCAGCACTGCTCGATTGACCATGATCGCCATAACCGGATCATGCCATCGGCCAGGCACGACACCTCACCATCTATCACGCACCAACTCGTTAGGGCGCGTATCGCGTCGTGATCAATGGGCGGTCGGGGTGAGGATCTTGGTCCAGATCATCAAGGCGCGTAGGAGCAGGCCGGCGAGGTAGCTGCCTGGCGTCTTGCCGTAGCGGGGTTGCGATGCCGCGGCCTTGAGCTTGTTGATCAGCATATCGACGGTGCTTCCCTCCTAGTGGAGGTCGGTGTCGTGGCTCACGTGCCGACCGAAACTGCGACGAAGTCCCTTCCCTGACCCGACCCTGACGTTTTTCGCCCTGGGCCCCGCTCACCCCTGAGCAGTCCCTGACCCAACCCGGAATAGCCCCTGGCAAGGGCACCACATGGCCGCCAGTGCACCTAACGTGACGACGGTGCCCCGGGCCCGGTCCGCACGCCGACACAACCGTTCTCTTCACGAGGAGGATCCATGGCGTTAAGGGATAGACCCACACTGCGGCGCATCGCCGCGTGGAGCACGGCCATGGTGGTGGGAGGCATCATGGCCGTCACCACCGGCTTCGCCGCCGCTCCCGCGGTCCACGCGTCGCCGTCGGCCACCGGGGCCCTGCGGTGGACGCCGTGTGACGACCCGGAGAAGCCGGGAGCCGAGTGCGCCACTCTTTCGGTGCCGGTCGACTGGGCCCACCCGGACGGGCCGAGGCTCGACCTGGCCGTGGCCCGCCGCAAGGCCACCGACCCCGGCGCACGCGTCGGCTCGATGGTGTTCGGCCCCGGCGGGCCGGGCGACTCGGGTGTGGAGATGGTGGTGCGCCGTATCAGCCGGTTCAGCCCCGAGGTCCGCCGCAGCTTCGACATCGTCAGCTTCGACCCGCGCGGCGTGGGCGGCAGCAACCCCGTGACCTGCTCCGGCGACCTGCTTGCCGAGCGGCCGTCACCGGAGCTGAAGAGCCAGGCGGACTTCGACGCCACCATGGCCTACAACAGGCGGCTCCGTGCCGACTGCCGGGCCCGTACCGGCCCGGTGTTCGACCACCTTGACACCGCCCAGACGGTCCGGGACTTGGACGCCCTCCGGGCCGCCCTCGGCGAGCGGAAACTGACCTTCCACGGCAGCTCGTACGGCACGCTGCTCGGGGCGCAGTACGCCGAGACCTACCCGCGTCGCGTGCGCGCGATGGTGCTGGAGAGCGTCATAGACCACAGCGTCCCGACCACCCGAGACTTCCTCCAGGCCGAGGCGGCCACGGCAGAGGATTCATTCCGGGAGTTCGTGAAGTGGTGCAACGGTGCCTCAGGCTGCGCGCTGCACGGCCGCGACGTCGGCGCCGTCTGGCAGAGCCTGTTGGCCCGGGCCGGGCGCGGCGAGCTGGAGGACCCGACGAAGCCGGGTACCTCGCTGTCGACTTCGGACCTGGTGAACAAGATCGCGTTCCGGAAGTTCTACGGGGCCGACTACGCAGGCCTGGCCACGACGATCGCGGGGATGGACGTGAGCAAGCCACTGCCCGCGTCGCCCACCTCGATAGCACCGCTGCCTTTGGCCACCCCGGTCTTCTGCTCGGACTGGCACCTGCCGGTGCGCGACTACCGGGAGTACGCCTTGCTCGTCGCCATGATGAACAGGACCGCGCCTGACCTGCCTTACCTGCTGCCGATCCACATGGCAGCGGCGTGTCTGGGCGCGCCGACTGCCAACCCGCAGCACCGCCTGGATGCACACGGTGCCCCGCCGATCCTGGTCTCCAACGCGCTGCATGACCCCGCCACCGGCTACCCGTGGGCGGTCTCGGTGGCCCGGCAGCTCGGCCGCAGCGGTGTGCTCCTCACCTATGAGGGCCACGGCCACGGCAGCGTCACCAGCGGCCCGTGTATGGAGAACGCCGTGGACAGCTACCTCACCGACCTGGCAGTCCCACCCCGGGGCACCCGCTGCCCCGCCGTGCCGTCCTGACCGCTTGCCGACCCGGATCCGCCTTGGGGCGGAGGCGGTAGGAAGACGATCGTGACGCGCAGGCAACTCACCGACGACCTGGAAGCCCTGGCACGCGTGCGTGAGTTGGTGGGGTGTGAGCCCGTTTTCTGGCGGTGGTCTCGAACGAGCGGGACTGCTGGAGGTGACCGCCGCCGCTGTTTGTCGGGTTCTGGGTCGGAGAGGGGGCAGATGTCCAGGCGATCGCCCCTCCGCTCGCCTATGCGGCCGTTGACCGAGTCGCCGGCAAGGACAGGGTGGTGAGGTTGTCGCCTGATCTCCAGCGGCGGCTACCTGGTGTGCGCAGGCAGCTCGGATACTGCCGGGGACGCCCTCCCGCCCCTCCGCCGTCTCGACCCGGTCACGCTCGAGCCGCGAAGGACCGTCGCCGACGCCCCGGGCCTGAAGCCCGAACGCGGTGTGATCTCGTTGGACGGTGTGCTGGTGCTGTTCGACACCCCGGAGGACCCGGGCACCGGTACCTGGAACGCCTACGATCTCAACCACCCCCGCAGGCTGTGGAGCTGCGACACCGCCACGGAGGAAGCCGAGCTGACCGGTGGGCGGTTCGTGACCTTCACCCCGGGAACAACGGCATCAGGGGACGCGTGCTCACGGTCGACCTGCACGCCGGCCCGGACGCAACCGGAGCCGCCGTGCCGCGCATGTCGCCGCCGTACCCACACTCCAGGGGCGGCGAACACCCCGCGCTCATCGCGCCCGAAGACCGCTCTGGCCATGCCGTCGTCGAGCCGAGGACCCATCACGCCCTGCGCTCGATCCCGCTTCCTTGACCTGCCCGTTGTGCCCGTCCCAAGCCATGCCGCGGACCGCTCAGGAGCCGGAGCATGGATCTGTCTGTGCCGCCGCCCGTGAACCCCGTACTCGCCAAGTCCCTGGAACAAATGCCGCAGGGCATGCACTGCGAGCCGAAGCGGGACCGGTTTCGGGCGATTGTGCTCCACGACGGGGACGCGTTCGAACTCGACAGTCGTACGGGCAAGCCGCTGAGCAGATACTTCTTGCGGGGGCGCGAGAATAGCCCCGTTCGTGAGGGTGATCGTGACGCCGGGAGCGGTCGCCCACATGCCCGTGGCGGTTGAGACGGCCTCGAACCACGCGAGGTCATTGCGCGCCGCGGGACCTGTGCCGTGCACGGTGATCCGCGGCCGAGGTGCCCACTGGTGGGCGACCCGCGCGTCGTAGACCGCATTCTCCTCAACGGTGAACTCGAGCTCGCGGGCAAGCAGCGGCAGGTCCTCGTTCATCGACCGCGGAGAATTGAAAGTGCTCGACAGCATCGGGAAACCGGTGAACCCACTTCAGCCGCTTGCCCTGTTCGTTCGCCGGCAACGCAGGTACTCCCCTGGGCATGCGCAGCCCGGTGGAGTACGAACTGCGTACAGCCGGGCGTTCTTCACCGGTCGCATCGACGAGGTCCGAGTCCGGAACAGGGCTCTGCCCGACGCGATCTCACCCGTGTACGCCAGACGGACGTCGGCCCGTCGGCCAACACCACTCTGTCACTGCCGCTGGGCCAAGCCACCGAAGGGGCTGACATGGCCCGGCGGGATCAGGTCGGGTCGGTCCGCTGGATGCTGTCGCCGCGGTTGTTGATCGCGATGTAAGTGCCAATGCGACGGAAGTCGTTCATCACCCCGAACATGCTCTTGTCCGACGGAAGGAGGGCCCTGAGCGGGGAGTTGGCCGGCAACTGGGCGACGAGTGCCTGCTTGTAGGCGTTGAAGACCTTCGCCGTGTAGCTGGGCTCCGTCGCCGCTTGCATCCGGTGGTCGTTGGTCACCGCGATCGAGGCGAGGTCCATCAGGTAGCAGTCGATCAGGTCCGTTACGTCTCTGGACTGCGCGTTCTCTGCCCCGTTCACCGCGTCCTGCGCCAGGATCCGGGCCATCGACACGACGATGTCGCGGTAGATCCCGTGCCGGGTGCTGCTGGGGAAGGCGGCCATGATGTGGTCGGCCTGGCCCGCGCCCTCGGTGTTCATGGTGCGGGGTGTCCTGAGGTCCGTCAGGCCCGGCACGGCGAGCGGGACTCCCTCGAACATCGCTTCCTCGTCGGGGATGTTCGTGTTCCGGGAGGCGAGCGGGTGCAGGCCGATCTCGTGGGCCAGCATGCCCATGATGTAGCCGATCTCGTACTTCTCGAAGTAGTAGCTGGCCAGGTTGATGTCCACGCCGTCCGCACCACGGTCGATCACGTCAGCCGGGGTCTCGGTCGTGCGCACGCGGAGGGTGATTCGGCAGGGGCGGCCGCCGACGTAGTCCCGGATCGTGTCGTGCTTACGCAGCAGCTCCATGATGCGGACGGCCTTGGCGAGGTATCTGTCGTCCGTGAACTTGAGATTGGTGAACTCGAAGTTCTCCGAGGAGAACGGCACGTAGGCGGGCGCCGGTTGGGTGTTCTGGTCCTGCTGCACGCGCGCCGGGACTCCGTCGGCCGCCGTGCCGTCGGCCTGCTCGGGCAGGGAGACCGGGTCCACCCACACCGACTTGTGCGGGACGGGTACGGCTGCGGTACGGGCCGCGTCCCAGGTCTGCGCGGTCTCCTGAGCGGGGGCAGCGGTGACGTCCCCGATGAGTGCGCCGAGCAGGGCCAGGTGTCGGCCTCGGAGGCCGCCGGCGGCGAGTGAGGAGTCCTCGGGGGACTCGCTCAGAGCGCCCAGCAGGCTGCCGGGGATGTGGGGGCGGTGCGGGGAGTCGGCGTCGCGGTACTCGTCGCGCAGGCCCAGCTGGTGGGTGAGTTCGTGGACGAGCTGGACCGGGTCGGCGTCCGTCCACCATGTCGTCTGGTCCATCGCCCGGTCACGTCCGGCGAGGTTCACGGTCAGGTGCGGGGAGTCCGACGGCCGGACCAGCTCCACGGTGACGTGCAGACGGTCCCCGTTCGGCAGGCGGTACTCGGGTGCGTTCAGGAACTCACGCACTCCCGCCTCGAGCCGGTCGCGCACCTGTGCGACCTGGTCCTGCGGGCCCCGGATCGCGAGGCGCACGGTGAGGTCGGTGACCGGCCCGCCCTCGTACGAGAACCGCCGTGCATCGAAGCCGGCCCGCACCACGAAGCGGCGGCGTTGGTCGCGTGTGCCGTTCAACGGCCGTGTTGCGGCCGGGGTTTGCTGCGGAGGCGTCTGCGTGCCCTGCGGCAGCCGGGGTCGGGCCTCGTCCGTCGCGATGGGCTGCTGGATGCTGTCGCCGCGGTTGTTCGTCGCGAGGCTGGTGGCGAGCTGGGCGAAATCCCTCACGACACCGAACAGTCCCTTGTCGGCGGGCAGCAGGGGACGGGCGGGGCTGTCCTCGGCCATGTGCTGGGCGAGCAGGGCCTTGTAGGCGTTGTAGACCTTGGCGGTGTTGCCGGGCTCCTTGGCCGCGTTCATGCGGTAGTCGCTGGTGATCGCGATGGAGGCGACGTCCATGAGGTAGCAGTCGATGAGGTCCGTGACGTCCTTGGCCCTGGCGCCCTCCACACCGGCCCGCGCGGCCTGGGCCAGCAGTTCGGCCATCTTCAGGACGATGTCGCGGTAGATCCCGTGCCGGGTGCTGCTGGGGAAGGCGGCCATGATGTGGTCGGCCTGGCCCGCGCTGTCGGTGTTCATGGTGCGGGGTGTCTTCAGGTCGGCGAGCCCCGGCACTGGGAGCGGGACTCCTTCGAACATCGCTTCCTCGTCGGGGATGTTCGTGTTCCGGGAGGCGAGCGGGTGCAGGCCGATCTCGTGGGCCAGCATGCCCATGATGTAGCCGATCTCGTACTTCTCGAAGTAGTAGCTCGCGAGGTTGATCTGCACGCCCTCGTCGCCCAGGTCACGTACGTCGGCCGGGGTCTGCGTGGTCCGCAGGTGCAAAGTGATGCGGCAGGGGCGGCCGCCGATGTAGTCCCGGATCGTCGGGTGGTCCCCGAGCAGCTCGATGACGCGGACGGCCTTGTCGCGGTACCGCTCGTTCGTGTGCTTCAGGTTGGTGAACTCGAAGTTGCCCGACTTGAAGGGAGTGAGCGTTCCGTCCTGCGGCATGCGGGCCGGGACGTCGGTCCCGGCCTCGGCCTCTGCCGACCCGGTTCTGGGCAGGGAGACCGGGTCGACCCAGACGGACTGACGCGGGACCGGTGCGGTGCTCGTGCGGGCCGCCTCCCAGGTCTGGTCCTCGTGCTGAGCGTGGGGGGCCACGGGGCCGATGAGTGCGCCGAGCAGGGCCAGGTGCCGGCCCCGGAGGCCGGCGGGCATCAGGGACGCGTCCTCGGGCTGCTCGTCCAGCGCACCGAGGAGGCTGCCGGGGATGTGGGGGCGGTGCGGGGAGTCGGCGTCGCGGTACTCGTCGCGCAGGCCCAGCTGGTGGGTGAGTTCGTGGACGAGGTGGGCCGGTGACGCGTCCGTCCACCATGTCGTCTGGTCCATCGCCCGGTCACGTCCGGCGAGGTTCACGGTCAGGTGCGGGGAGTCCGACGGCCGGACCAGCTCCACGGTGACGTGCAGACGGTCCCCGTTGGGGAGCCGGTGGCCGGGGTTGTTCAGGAACTCGTGCACTCCCGCGGTGAGTCGGTCGTACACCTGGGCCGCATGTGCGTCTGCGCCGCGCAGGGTGACCCGGACGGTGAGGTCGGTGACGGGCTCGCCGTCGTACGAGAACCGGCGGGCGTCGAAGCCGGAACGCACCACGAAGCGGGGCCGGTTGTCGCGGGGGCGCTGCGGCGCATCGGTTGGCCGCGGTGCCGTGCCGGTGGCAGGACGGGGAAGGCGTGGGCGGGCTTCGTCGGGGCCGGTGCCGGTCTGGATGCTGTCGCCCTGGTTGCTGAACGTGAAGCTGGTGCCCAGGCCGAGGAAGTTGCGGGTGACGTTGTACCAGCTCTTGTCGGCCGGCAGCAGCGGGCGGACGGGGCTGTCGTCGGCCAGTTGCGCGGCGAACATCTCCTTGTAGGCGTTGTAGACCTTCGCCGTGTAGCGGGGCTCCCAGGCAGCGTCCTTGCGTCGGTCGTTGGTGACCGCGATGGTCGCCAGGTCCATGAGGTAGGTGTCGATCAGGTCCGTGACGTCCTTGGCCTTGGCGCCCTCTTCCCGCGCCAGCGCGTCCTCGGCCAGCACGCCGGCCATCCTCACGACGATGTCGCGGTAGATCCCGTGCCGGGTGCTGCTGGGGAAGGCGGCCATGATGTGGTCGGCCTGGCCCGCGCCCTCGGTGCTCATGGTGCGCGGCGTCTTCAGGTCGGTCAGTCCGGGTACGGCGAGCGGGACTCCTTCGAACATCGACTCCTCGTCGGGGATGTTCGTGTTCCGGGAGGCGAGGGGGTGCAGGCCGATCTCGTGGGCCAGCATGCCCATGATGTAGCCGATGTCGTACTTCTCGAAGTAGTAGCTCGCGAGGTTGATGTCGACCCCGGCCTCGCCTCGGTCGGTGACGTCGGCCGGGGTCTCCGTCGTGCGCAGATGCAGGGTGATGCGGCAGGGGCGGCCGCCGATGTAGTCCCGGATCGTGTCGTGTTTGCGCAGCAGGTCGATGATGCGGACGGCCTTGTCGCGGTACGTCTCGTTGGTGTGCTTCAGGTTGGTGAACTCGTAGTTGCCCGACCTGAAAGGGGTGATGGTCGCGTCCTGCGGCATGCGGGCCGGGACATCGGTCCCGGTCTCGGCCGACCCGGTTCTGGGCAGCGAGACCGGGTCGACCCAGACCGACTCGCGTGGGACGGGCGTGGCGGCCGTACGGGCTGCGTCCCAGGTCTGGGCTTCCTGCTGCGGCTGTGGCGTCACGTCCCCGATCAGGGCGCTCATCAGGGCCAGGTGCCGCCCGCGGAGACCGGCGGCCGTGAGCGAGGCGTCCTCCGGCTGCTCCTCCAAGGCGCCGAGGAGGCTGCCCGGGATGTGGGGGCGGTGCGGGGAGTCGGCGTCCCGGTACTCGTCGCGCAGGCCGAGTTGGTGGGTGAGTTCGTGGACGAGGTGGGCCGGTGACGCGTCCGCCCACCACGTCGTCTGGTCCATCGCCCGGTCCCGGCCCACCAGGTCCACGGTCAGGTGGGGCGACTCGGCGAGGTCCACATGCTCCACGGTCACGTGCAGCCGGTCGCCGTTGGGCAGGCGGTGGGCGGGGTCGTTGAGCAACTGACGCACGCCCGCCGCAAGTTGGCGGCGTACCTGTGCGGCCTGGCTCTCCGGCCCCCGGATCGCCAGGCGCACCGTGAGGTCGGTGACCGCCTGGCCGCCGTACGAGAACCGGCGGGCGTCGAAGCCGGAACGCACCACGAAGCGGGGCCGGTTGTCGCGCGGGCCTCGTGGGGCCGGCGGGGTGGCGGCGGGCTCCACCGGGCCGGGAGACAGGGTCCGCGGCAGCCGCGGGGATGTGCCCGGCGCCGGGGAGTCGGGCATGGCGTCCGTGTCCATGGCCTCGTCGCCGGACTCGTACTCGGACGAGGACCCGTCGGGATTCTGCTCGTGCGTGCCCTCGGTCCGCTCGCCCTGGAGTACGCCGCCCTGGTCAAGGTAGGCGCCGATGCTCTCGGCGTTGTCCCTGATGTGCTGCACCAGTTGGGGCCGTTGCCGCATCCACTGCGGCATGCGCCAGCCGGGGAAGAACATTCCGTGGGTGCCGGACGCCTGCACCCGGTAGCCGAGCGTGCTTCCGATGTGCTCGTTGACGGCCTGGTAGGCGAGGTCACAGGAGGCGCAGGCCATCTTGAACCCGCCCAGCGGCAGCGTCTGGGGCGCGTTCGGGTCTCCGGGGTTGTTCTCCCAGTGCGCGACCCAGTGCCCGAGCAGGGTCAGCTCGCCGTGCTCGGAGCCGTGTGTTCCGGGTGCCGGGGTGCCATCCTGGCCCGCCACGTTGAGGATGCGCGGATTGGCCAACGCCCTCTTGACGAGGTCGAGTTCGGGTGAGTCCGGGTGGTAGAGCCGGTACCAGCCGGTGGCCAGCGCCCGGAGCTTCGTACGGTCCCGCACGTCCCGTGCGACACCGGGTCGCCTGCGCGCCAGCCACCGCTCGTCGCTTCGCCACTGCTGCCGCTCCCCCGTCAGACGCCGCTCCTCCTGCCCGGCGGCCCTCTCGTCCTCCAGCAGGGTGTCCCACTGCTGCTGAAGCCCGTCGTCCCACTCCCCCGTCTCGTACTGCTCCTCCAGCTGTGTCCGCAGTTGCGCCTGTTCGGCCGACCGGTCGGCGAGTTCCCGCTCCTCCTGGTCCAGCCGAGCAGACCACTGCCGGTGGGACTCCTCGTCCCTCGACCACTGCTCCAGTTCCCGCACCCGCTGCGTACCGCCCGGCTCCTGTCCGGAGACGAACCAGCGCAGTTCCTGCTCCACCAAGGCGGCCTCGTCGGCGGTGAGTGCCTTCGCGCCGGTGTTGCCGGCGATGCCGAGTGATCCGTCCGGCAGCACCGTGACGGCGATGTGCGGAGTGACCTGGGCGTCGGCCCGGCGGTCCGGCTTGCGGAGCGCTTCCTTCACCAGGCGGGCCACCCGGTCCAGCATCCGCAGCGTCACCTCGCGGTCCCGCTGGGAGGTGCCTGGCGGGGTCGTCTGTGTGAAGGGGACGCCGATCCCCAGGCCGAGCGCCTCCCGCAGCGCTTCGTACTCCTCGGACGACAGCCGGCCGGCCTGCTCCACCTGGTCCAGGGCCTCGGGCACGCCGATCCCGGTGTGCTCGGTGAAGGCGCTGTCGAACGCCACATCCGGGAAGCCTCCGAGCTGTGCGTGACGCCGTCGCACCACGTCCAGCAGGGCGTCGGCCCGCAGCTCGGTCTCGTCCAGCAGGTCGGCGAACTCGACCGCGAATGCGTGTTCCGGGCCCGCCTCGACGGCCGCCCGCTCGCTGTCGGCACCGGAGTCGAGGTCCATCTCGACGTCCGAGGCAGCGCCCGCGTCCGTCGTCTCACCCGCCCCCGACAGCGTACTGAGGTCGTACGCCTCCTCCTCGCCGGGCATGCCCGGGAGGTCGCTGCCGGTCGGCGACACGGGCAGGGGGACGGATGCCGGGTCCTGGTCCGACAGCGCCGGGACGCTCTCGGAGGCCGGCGGCGTCGGGGCAGGTGCCGGGGTGCGCTGGATCAGGGGGACGAAGTCGCCGCCGCGGCGGCGGAGTCGAAGGTGCGGACCGGATGCACCGGACGGGCCGGGGTAGGTGTGGGCGGTGCCGTTCTCCTCGACGAGGGTGACGGTGGTGCCCGTCGCGGCGGCGGCCCACTCGGCCACGGCGCGGTCGGCCCCGGGACCCCAGGGGGCCTCGGCGAGATGGCGGCGCAGGTGTCCGTCGCGGGCGTCCTGGCTCGGTGCGGGTGCGCCCGGGCGGACGGTGAGGGGCGGTGGCGTGAACAGCGAGTCGTGTTCGGCCCGGGCGCCGGGCAGGCCGTTCAGGCGCATCAGCCGGGCGGGCGGTGTGCCGGCGCGCAGGCGCAGTCGTGTCGCCTCGTGTCGGTCCAGACCGGGCTGTTGTGCCGCGTGGTGCAGGGCGGTGGAGAGCGCAGCGAAGAAGCCGTTGCCGCGGCCGGTGGGGGTGCCCTGGGTGTAGGTGGCGCCGTCCGGTGCGGTGAGGACGCCGTCACGGGCGAGACGGTAGCGCGGGCCGGTGCTCTCGGCGGGCGGATGCCAGGGCGGGGTGGCGTGGCTGCGGTGCGCGGGGCTGGTGTCCGTGCGGCCGGTGTCCGGGGTTCCGGTGTCCGTGCCGGTGCCGGACGTGGTCCCCCTCGCCGGCAGCGGGGTGGCGACCGGGGGCGGGGTGCCGGGCGGGAGCGCGGCGTGGAAGTAGCCGTCGGCGGCGAAGAGGACGGGGTCGGTGGCCGGGTCGACGGCGGCCGGGTCGGTGCCGTGTGGGAGGAAGCGCTGCTCGCGGCCCTCGCCTGTGACGACGGTGACCGGGGTGCCGAGGAGCCGGGCGGCGAGGGCGGGCAGCAGGTCGGCGCCGCCGTGGTCGCCGGCGCGGCGCTCCGGCGGGGCGGGCTCGGTGTCGCCCTGCGGCGGCTCGCTCGTGAACGGGCGGAGCATGGCGGCGGTGGCCAGCGCCACCCGCTGCTCGGGGGTCGGCCAGAGCGTCTGCGGGAGACGGCCGAACGCGTCGAACTCGGCCTGCTGGGCGGGGGTCAGCCGCACCTGCGCGAAGTCGAGTTCGTCCTGGGTGAAGGTGTCCGCGGCATCGAGGGCGAGGGTGTCGAGCAGGTCCTCGTTGCGGTTCTCGCCCAGTTCCCAGGCGAGGCGGTTGCGGGCGGCCCGGACGGCCCGTTCGGTGACGGCCGGGTCGCCGGGGGCGGCGGTGAACCGGGCCGCGAGGTCGGTGCCGAGGAGGTGGGGCAGCCGGCCGCGGTCCTGGGCGACGGCGATGAGCGCGTGGAAGAAGGAGGCGCCGTCGTGCGGCATGTCGTGCACCTCGCGCACCGTGGTGCCGTCGGGCGAGGTGAGGGTGCGCGAGGCGGAGTCGGTGGCGTCGGTGATCCGGTACGGCTCGGGCGCCTCGGAGCGCCAGGCCGGTTCGGTGTACTCCTGCGCCCGGTCGGGCACCGGGACCGTCGCCCGGCCCTGGTGGTGGGCGGTGAGGCGGGATGCCGCGAGGTGCAGCCGGTGGTGGTCCGCGGCGGCGGAGTCGGTGTGTCCCTGCCAGCGGCGGACCTCCTCGCGGGCGGCCTGCCAGGCGGCGACCGCCGGGGACTGGGCCATGGATTGCGGCAGGACCGTCGGCTGGTCGGGCTGGTCGTCGCCGAGTGCGGTCTGTTCTTCGGCGGTCAGGTCCAGCCAGGTCTCGCGGGCCCGGGCCCTGGCGTCGTAGTAGCCCTTCTCGGCGGCGGCGAGGTCGCCGGCCGCCTTGGCCATGGCGTCCCAGGCCGCGCCGACCTCGTCGGGGAACGTGGTGTCGTCCAGGAGGCCGTAGTCGCGGGCGATGTCCTCGCGCAGCCAGACCAGGGCGGTGGTCTCGGCCTCGGCGGCGCGCGGGCCGCGCTTGGCTTTGCCGAGCGCGTGCAGCGGGCGGCTGTCGGTGAGGTGGTGGTCCACTTCGGCCACGGACAGCCAGCTCACCGGGATCGCGAAGAGCATGCTGCGGTCGGTGACGACCTTGAGGTGGGTGCCGAGGGTGGTGTCGACGGTGCTCTTGAGGCCGGTTCCGTCGTTCGCGCCGCCGATCGGGACCGAGGCGCCCGGATTGGTGACGCCCGCGTTGCTGTTGCCCGCGAGTGGCGAGGTGCCGACCACACCCTCGACGTTGTCGGTGATGCCGGCCTCCAGCGCGTCGGAGGTCTTCGAGCGCTGCATGGCTTCCATACGGGGCTTGCTCTCGACGGCGAGCAGCCGGGCGCCGGTGCGGTGC
The DNA here is from genome assembly GCF_030403745.1 of Streptomyces sp. S.PB5. Lineage (GTDB taxonomy): Bacteria > Actinomycetota > Actinomycetes > Streptomycetales > Streptomycetaceae > Streptomyces. Next base: position 65,161 of record NZ_JAQMWP010000021.1, on the reverse strand, counting down.
ATCTTCGCGTAGAGGCGGGAGTCCGCGGTGTGGGACTGGCCGAAGAGACGGGCGGAGGCTTGGGCGGGGAGCTGTGAGCCGTTCGTGCCGAGCGCCTCGCGGAAGCCGGCGGTGAGGCCGACCTGTGTGGTGGCCTCCTGCTGGGCCTGTGCGGGGGCGGTGCCGAGGCCGGTGAGCGGGGTGAGGCGGGCCATGCGCACGCGTTCGGAGAGGACGTTGCCGGTGTGGCGGCGTCCGAGGTCGCTGTCACCCATGCCGTCGGCGCGGGCGGTGGCGAGGGTCAGGGCGTCCTGCACGTTGGCCGCGCCCCGGATGTCGACGGCGAGGATGCCGGAGCCGATGCGGTCGTCGAAGGGCAGCACGTCCGGGTCGGCGTTGCCGGTGCCGTCGTCACCGCTCCGCCAGGCGGCGATGCCCTGCGGGCGTGCCTGGTCGGCGGTCAGCATCTGCACCGCGCGCTCCGGTTCGGGCACGTCCTCCTCGGTGAGCATGCCGTCGGTGCCGTCACGGGTCGGGGTGAGCAGGCCGGCCGGAACGATCTCGTTGAGGGTGCCGACCGACGTCCCGGCCCGGGGAGACAACGCTTCGCCCGAGGCGTCGGTCATGGTGACGGTCAGGCGGTAGCTGGTGGCGATCTCCGCGTGCGCCTGGGTGGTGGCGATGTTCGGCATCGAGGTGTTGCCGGTGGTCTCGGTCCGGGTGCTGGAACGCTGCTTGGCAGCGGTGCCCTGGAGCGAGGGGTTGGCGAGGAGGATTCCGCTCTCCGCCGCACGCTGACCGGTCGCGAGCGTGACGTCGGCGCCGCGGTCCTGGGAGGAACTGCCGGAGTTGTCGCGGGCGGTGGTGCGGTAGTCCTCCAACTCGAAGCCGGTGCGCAGCCGTTCCACGGTGGTGGAGACCGGGGTCAGTTTGAACCGGACCTGTCCGGGGCTGCCGCCGACCGGCAGCCGGCTCGGGCTGCGCCAGGTGCGGTAGCGCACCGGCAGGGTCATTCCGTCGGTCGTCAGCTCGTGCAGATGGGCGCGCAGGAAGTCCGGGGAGAGCCGCTGGAGGACCTGTTCCCGGTCGTGCGAGGGCACGCCGATCTTCGTCATCTGCTCCATGAGCTGCTGGGCGGCATGGCTCGCGTCGAGCTGGCCGCTCGGGTGGCTCGGGAAGCGGCGGCCACGCAGGAAGGGCGGCACGCGGTAGCCGCGGCCAAGGTTGCGCGGGGTGTCGGTACCGAGGCCGTCGGGGGCGAGCCCGGCCTCGATGACGTCCTGCATGGGCAGGTGGAACATCACCGCGTCGCGGACCCGTTGGAGCGCAGCGGCCGCCCGGCGCGGGGCGAGTGCGCGGCCGAGGCCCTCGGACAGCCGTCCGGCGGCGGAGCTGATCCCGGAGCCGACGCGGGTGCCCACGGTGCCCATGGCAGCCGTCCAGCGGTCCCGTACGGCGACGGTCTCGGCGGCGTCGGCGACCACCAGGTACATCCGGCCGGCGTAGGTGAGGGTCGTGTTGCGTCCCCGGGTGAGGGTCTGCGCGACGCTGCGGCCCTTGCCCCAGGCGTACTGGAGGGCGGTCGAGTAGGAGCCCACCACCGCCGGTCCGCCGGGGGCCTGCTGGAGCGGCATGTCGGCGCCCTGGACGCCGAGGGTGGTGCGCGACACGGTGCTCGCGCTGCCGGCGACGCGATGCTCGTTACCGATGGTCGCTTCGAGGCTGGCCGCCTTCGGGTCGCTCTTGACCCGCAGGTTGTCCAGCTCGCCGCGGACCGCGGCCTTCAGGTAGTGGGTCTGGAGCGGTCCGGCGCCGTTGAGTCCAGTGATGCGGGAGCCGAACGGGCCCAGGTACTGCCCGAGTTGACCGGCCACGTGGAGGTTGGCCATCGCCCGGCGCAGTGCGCTGCGCACCGGGGCGCCGGGCGCGCTGACGTGCCAGGAGGTGCCGGAGGCGCGGTCGGCGGTGTCCTGCACCAGCTGCTGTCGCTGCGCGCCGCCCTCGGTGCTGAGCACCACGTGCGGGGCGCGCAGCAGCCGGCGGACGAGACGCTGACTGGCCGAGTCCGTCCTCGGCAACGGCCGGGTGCCGTCGAGGAGTTGGTCCGCCTCGACGGCGGAGAGGCGCACCGGTGCGGGGGCCGGTGCCGGTCCGGTGGGCGGCGGATCGGCGGGGGCGTGCCGGTCGGAGCCGTGCGCCGCGGGCACGGCCAGCTCCACGCGGCCCACGGTCTCGCTGCCCCGGTTGAACAGCGGCCGCTCCTCGACCTTGCTGACGAAGACGCCGGCGCCGAGGAGGCCGACCGAGGCGAGCCGGGCCCAGCCGCGCGGGCGGCGGTGTCCCTCGAACGAGGCGCCCAGTTCCACCTGGTAGCTGTAGAGGTCGGCGCCGTTCTGGAACATCAGGTGGTCGTGGGTGACCGTGGCCGTGCTGCGGGTGGCCTTCTGGTCGGTCCTGGCGTACCGGGCGCCCACGGACACGTTGCCGGTCTGGCGCGGTACCCCTGCCTCGGGCACCTTGTCGTGGTCGCGCGGAGAGACGCCCAGCTCGACACCGCCGGACAGGGTGATGGACGCCTGCTGCCCCTGGCCGGAGACCTCGGTGCCGATCACCGCGTTGCGCAGGGAGCGTTCGCTCATGGTGGTCTCGAACCGGCGGTCGGTGAGCCTCGCCCGCAGGATCAGCGTGTGGTGGCCGCGGCGCACCTTGCCGTCCTCGGTGAGGGTGACCGGCACGCCGGTGGTGGTCAGGTCGTCCAGACTCTGCGCCAGGCTGGGCCGGTTGAGCGCCTCGCGGACCTGACGGTCGTTGTGCAGCGCGGTCCGCATCCGGCCGTCGCCGTACCAGAACCGCGCCAGCCGGGGGTGGCGCAGCATCAGCGGCGGCACGAACAGCGACGGGTACGAGCGGTGCAGCGTGTCCAGTACGGAGTCGGCGAAGGCGCGCAGGGGGTCCTGGGGAGCGGGTTGCCCGTCCTGGTTCTGAGGCGGACCAGGCTGCTGGGTCTGTCCGTCGCTCGGTACGGCGTTCTGCGGGCGGTCGGGCCGGAAGCCCTCGGCGCGCACCTGGCCGCTGAGGTGTACCGGGTCCTCCCGGGTGAGATACCACGGCACCGGCGGCTCGGCGTCCGGGTTCGGGCCCGTCCGTCCGGGCGTACGGCTGTCCCAGCCGGCCAGTCGGCGCGCGTCCTGGGTGGAGATCCAGTCCAGGCTGACCACCCGCACCGGGCGGGCCGCGGACGCCGGTTCGCCCGCCTTGCGCACCATGAGGGTGCGCTCCACCCGGTACAGCGCGACCGGGTGGTTGCGCAGTCGGCCGGTGGTCTTGCGGGCCGCGTCGGTGCCGAGGTAGTGGCCGCGCCCGGAGCTGAGGTCCGCACGGACGAGCGGCCCGCCCTGGAGGCGTACGTCGGTCTCCGGGCCGACGAGGGTGTGGTTGGGCCCGGCGGTGATCTGGACGCCGAAGCGGGTGTCGCGGACGTGGCCGCGCTCGTTCTGGTAGGTGGTCTGCGTGAGGTCGCGCAGCTCCGCCTTGACCGACTCGGCGACCAGGGTGGCCCGGTGCGGGATCGACCGCTCCACGACGAGGTGCCCCAGCGGATGCTGTCCGCTCCCCCGCGTCAGCTCGGGCCCGCTGACCGGCCCGGAGAACCGCCCGAACAGGGCGAGCAGCCGCCCGGGACGCACGAACGAGATCAGTGTGCGGTGCGCCGAACTGCCGGGCCGGGCGCCGGAGATGGCGAGGGCGATGTCCTCCGGCGGGTCGACCAGGTGCAGTCCGGTGGTGTCGGTCATCCGCGGCTCGATCCCGTTGGGGAAGGTGAGGGTCTGCGGTGCCCGGCGGGGTCCGGTGAACGGCACGGTGAGGTCGTCGGGCAGCCGCCAGCTCAGGCCGTCCCGCATGGCGAACTGCGCGGTGTGCACCTGGTTGCGCCGCCAACTCGGTCCCGTGGCGGGCGTGGTGCCGGCGCCCGTCGTCTTCGGCGCCTCGGTGACGCGCTCCACCCGCACCCGGTAGTGGACGTCGTCCAGGTGCAGGTGCGAGCCCTCGTGGGCGCGATGTTCGGTCTGGTGGTACGCCTGGGAACCAAGGGAGTAGTCGGTGCGGCGGGTCCAGCCCAGCGAGACGCCGATCTTCAGCAGCCAGTTGAGCGGTGGGCCCATGCCCAGCGCGGCGGCGATCCGGCGTCCGGATCCGACACTGCGCCCGCCGCCCGTGCCGGCCTGGCCGCGCCGCATGGTGTCCAGGCGGGTGGTGCCGCCGTTCGGTTCGGAGAAGCGCTCCCAGCGGTGGTACGGGATGGCCTCGACGGTCATCTCGTGGCCGACGCCGGACTTCTCCCGGCCCACGAAGCGTGCGCCGCGCGGGGCGGTGAAGGCGCCGGGCTGGTCGGTCAGCAGGCGCAGCAGTTCCGCCTCGTCGAACTGGTCGCGCAGCTTCTTCGGCAGCTGCCCGAGGATCTCCGCGGCGACCTGCTCGGGCGAGCGCAGGGTGAGGACGCCGGGGCCGGCGAAGAGACCGGACGGCCGGCTCCGGCGGGTGCCGTCGGTGCGGGACTCGGGGCCGCCGTCCGGATCCGGACCGGCGCCCGGGTCGATGAGGACGGTGGGCAGCCGGCTGCCGTCCTCGAAGGTCACGGTGCGCGGTGCCGAGCCCGGTGGCCGGGCGTCCGGCCCGGTCAGCAGGCGGGCCGGGCGGTACCGTTCGAGCTGTGTCTCCAGCGGGACCGGGTCGCCCCGGTCGGGGGTCTCGGTGTCGGGGCTGTCCAGGTCGGTGACCCCGCCCATGCCGCGCAGCCACTCGCCGAAGGGGTCGTCGCCCTCCGGCTCGTCGGTCGCCGGGTCCGCGCCGGCCGTGACCGTGGCCGGTACGGGGGTGAGCGGGGCGGTGGCCGGGACCAGGGCGTCGTAGTGGTCGGTGCCGTTGTAGGCCAGGTGCAGGGTGCCGCCGCGGCCGCCGGGGTGGAGGGGGGTGACGAGGGTGCCGGCCGGTGCGTGCGGGTCTGCCTGGACGAGGCGCAGATCGAGGTCGAGGGTGTGGGCCAGCGCCTGCGGCAGCAGGTCGGCGAACGGGGAGGCCCACAGCCCGGCGTGTTCGGCCGCTGCGGCGATGAGTCCGTCGGTGCCGAGCCGTCGTGCGTCGATGGGGGTGGGCGCGATCTCGGCGAGTTGCGGATAGCCGCTGTCGCGGAGGATGCGGCGCCACCGCCGGGCGTCGCCGTCGTTGACGACGGCCTGCGCGATGCCGTTCCAGCGCTGGGTGATCCTGCGCTGCGCGTCGGCGTTCCGCACTCCTGCGAGCGCGGTCATCCGCAGGTCGTCCACCACCGCGAGCACCGGGTCCGGGGTGGCTTCGGCCGCCGCGGCGGCCAGTTCGGATCCGGTGATCCGATCACGCAGCAGTGCGCGCAGCCCGGCGACGGTGCGCGTGGCCCAGTCCGGCGGTACGTCCTGGCTGCGCGCGCTGTCGAGCAGCGCCCGGAACAGGCAGTTCCCGCCGCCGGGCGTGTCCAGCCGCCTGAAGTCCCGGCCGTCCGCCCGCACGCTGTCCGCGGTAGTGGCGTCCTTGCTGAACAGTGTCAGGTCTTCGGCGAGGCTCTCCGGGCGGCTCGGCGCGGGCGCCAGATCGGGCCTGCGCCGGGCGAGTTCGGCGGTGTCCTCGGCGTTCAGACCCAGCTCGGACAGCGGCAGCGGGGTACTGGAGAGCGACCAGGTGATCTGCGCCGACGGCGCGAAGGTGAGCCCGCGCACGTCCTGCGGCGAGACCAGGGTGCCCGGCGGGAGCGCGGGCGGCGGCGGGGGCAGCAGGGCGTCGAGTGTGGTGCCGGGTCCGGCGGTGGAGCGCAGCTCGGCCGCGGCGCGCAGGAATTCGGTGTACTGCTCCGTCGTCGGTCCGGTCGCCGGGTCGACCGTGACGCCGGGCCGGTCGGTGACCATCCGGCGCAGCAGGTCCGGCGTCATCCGGCCGTCGCCGTAGCGGGCCGCGGTGTCCGGGCTGAGCCAGCGCAGCCCGTCCACGTACGCCAGTCCGGCGAGCAACTCCCGGTTCTCCGGCTTCTGTTCGGCGTCCGGGCCGAGGGCGTCGCGCAGGGTGCGGATCTGCTGGAGGGTACGGGCCCGGGCGAAGGCGTCGGCCGGCTCCGGACCCGTGTGCAGACCCGCGTCGCGGGCAAGCGCGTCCAGGTCGGCGCCGCCGGGCTCCGGGGTGAACAGCCGCCACCGTCCCGGCCCGTCCGTGCCCTCGGTGAGTACCGCGCGGACATCTCCGTCCCCGTCCCGGGCCGTGCCGACCTCGGTGGTCGGGGCGTACACGGACCGTCCGGTGCGGTTCGCCACGTGCTGGGCGACCGGCAGCCCCGCCACCAGCGGCTGCTGCCCGGTCTCGCAGGAGAACAGCACGAGCGGCCGCTGCTGGTCGCCGTCCTGCGCCCAGGACTTGAGCACCTCGCCGAGCTGCACACCGCTGACCTTGACGGCGGGGTGTGCCGCGTCGTCGGTGCCGAGCGTGACGGTACGGGGGGTGCCGTGCCCCACGAAGTAGTCGGCGCCCTGGTCGGAGCCGGCGCCGGGGAGGGCGGTCGGCGGGCCGGTGAACACCGTGCGGGGCGGTGCCGACGGGGTCGGGCCCGAAGTGGTGCGTACCCCGCGGAAGGTGTCCTGGCCGAGCAGCGCCCGACGGCCCGCGTCACGCCACGTGCCGTCCTCGGCGGCGCTCTGCGAGATGGTCAGCGTCTGGACGGCCCGCCCCGGCCGCGGTTTCACGGCGGACCCCGGCACCCAGCGCCGCAGCTGTGTGAGCGGGACCGTGTGGCCGTCCACAGTGGTGACCGCGGGCTCACGGGTGGGGGTGTTGCCGTCGTCGGAGGTGGCTTCGTTGTCCGCGCTGTCCGCCGGCCGCACGATGATGCGGCCCTGCGGCGGGGCGGCCACGGGGTGCGCGGGCGTGCGGGTGTCCGGCGTCTCGGGCGACGGCGGTGGCGGGGTGCCGTCGTCGCCGGGTCCGCGACCGCCGCTGGTGCCGGGCGCGTTGCCGCCGGTGCCGCCGGTGTGTTCCGACTCCAGGTGCAGGTCGGTGGCCGTCTCGGTCCAGGGGCGGGACAGGGTGGCGAGCTTGGCCGCGGCGGGGACCGTGGAATCCAGGGCGATTCCATTGCCGCGCACGGGTGTTGAGGATTCGGTGAGCACCTTCTCGGGCGGCGGAGCGGTGGTGGTGCTCACCGGGTCGCCGTCGGTCGTCGTGGTGCTCTGGGTGGCCAGGCGGGGTGCCGGGCCGAGAGCGTCGGCGAGCGGCAGCAGGATGTCCGCGCCGGGGAAGGCGGCCGTCTCGGTGGTGACCGTGGTCGTCGTGGTGTGGTCCGGCGTCGGCGCGGGGCCCGTGAGCGGACGTACGCGGATCGGCGCGCCCGGTCCCTCCCGCGTCAGCTCGACGGCGGCGCGAACCGGCCGCCCCGCCCCGTCCGACGTGACCGCCGGGCCCAGTATGACGGCCCGGTCAGTGCCGGCCCGGTCCAGCAGGTCGGCAGCCTCCGGGGACCCCTCCCCGGGCGGCGACACCTCCGAGACGACGATCGTCAGCGGTGGCGCCTTGCCCACGTCTCCGGTGTCGGCGTAGGACCCGAGGGTGCTCACCTTCGGCGGTGCGTTGGTGAGGTCGGTGTGCGGGGTGAAGACGTTCTCGGAGGAGTTCTCCGCCGGGTCGGACGTGGTCTCCGGCGCAGGGGAGGTTTCCGAGGTCACGGAGGGCTGCGCGGAACCGTCCTGCGCGATCTGCGGACTGTCCTGCATCGCCGTGGATTCCGGTGTGCGGGTGCCTTGGGGCTGCGCGCCGGAGGGAGTCTGGGTGGTGCTTCCCGGCGTGGGCGTACCGCCCGGCCGGGCGCCGGTGTTGGTCCCGGACGCGATCTGGGACCCGTTGGACGCCACGGGATTGCCGCCGGCCTGGCCCGGTGCCTCCTGCTCGGCCGTCCCGTCCGCACTCTTGTGGGTGGACTCGTCCGAAGTGGCCTGGGTATCGCTGCCGTTTGGGACAGTCACCTCCGAAGTGCCGTTGGCTTCCCTGCCGTTCTGGACAGTGACATCCGACGTGCCGTTGAGGTCTGCACCGTTCTGGACGGCCACGTCCGAGGTGCTGACGAAGTCGCTCTCCGCAGCCCCCGGTCCGCCGATCGGGTCCTCCACCGTCGTAGGTGTGCCGAAGCCGTCCAGGGCGCGACGGACCTCGTCGGCGTCGACCTGGACTGTCGGACCGTCACCGGCGGGCACCACGCGGACCTCGGGCACCTGCGAGAGGTTGCCGTGCAGGCTGTCGCGGACCTCGATCTCCGAGTTGCCGGGCGGCTGGGCGCCGCGCAATGCGGCGATGTCGTGCAGGGCCTGCTCGCGGATGTCGGCGGGGCCGCTGTGGACCTGCTGCCACAGGGCGTTCTCGGCGGCCGTCGCGGGCAGCGAGCCCGGGGAGTACGGCGGAGGGGCCTGGGTGGTGTAGAGCGGCGGGTCCTGGCTCGTGTACGGCGGCGGGCTGTCCGCGGTACTGGGCGTCGGTGATGTACGCGTGGAGCCGGCGCCGCCCGTGAGGTCGGTGTTCGAGGGGCCGCCGGTGCGATCCGGGCCGTCGCCGTCCTGGGTGCGTGAGGAGTCGCCGTCGCGGGTGCCGGCGTCCCTGGTGTCGCCCGTGTCACCGGAGTCGACGGAGACGGTGGGCGGCTGGTTGCGCAACTTGTCGATGACATGGCGCAGTTCGGCGCCGCTGTTGAGGGCGGTGTCGGTGAGCGTGGCCTCGACCTGGCTGCTGATTCCCGCGCCGACGAAGGTGGACCAGCTGGTGGACCAGTCTCCGTCGAAGGCGCCCTTGATCAGGATCTCCGCGAGTGCCTCGCCGGCGCCGGCGGCGAGGAAGTCGGAGGTCCCCTTGATCCCGTAGTGTCCGGCCAGCGCGCCCGGCCGGTCGGCGTTGTTGCGCAGGATCTGGTTGTTGCGCCACAGGTTCGGGTTGTTCCGGAAGGAGAGCGGGTCGTTCCGGAAGGTCACCGGCGGGTTGTTCGTGAGGCCCGGGCCGTTCGCGTTCGGCACGGGGTCCGGCCGGTCCTTCGGGTTGGGTCCGGGGTCGGGGTCCGGCTTGGGATTGGGCCCGGGGCCGTTGTTCTTGAACTCGGGGTTCGGGGTGTTCTTCAGATTGGGGTTGGGCTTGAAGTCGAGGTCGGGCCCGTTCTTGAGGAAGTTGTTGTCGTAGCTCTTGACGATCTTCTTCGCGATGTCGTCGAAGATGCTGGTGAGGAAGCCCGCGGCGGCGCCGAATGCGGCGGATTTCAGGATGTCGTTCCAGTCGAAGCCGTCGGGACGGCGGCCGTTCGGGGCGAAGTTCATCATCGCCAGCCGCACCGCGAAGGTGGTGAACGCCTCGGCGAACGCCTCCGTCAGCGAGGGCGCCAGGTGCAGGCGCTGGAGTAGGTGGGTGAGCGTGGTGAGGATGAGGAACCGGCTGCGCAGCTTGGCCATCATGATCTGGCTGGCCGAGGCGCCGCCGGTGAAGAAGGACATCGCCAGGTAGATGGCGATCTCGATGAGCAGCCGGATGACCTCGGCGATGACCTGCCACTTGGACTCCATGATGTCCATGGAGGTCTTGCGCCGGCCTTCGGCGATCTTCTCGAGCTGTTCGGCGAACTCGCGCAGGTAGTTCTTGCCGCCGTCGTCGATGAGCATGCCCATCGCCTTGGCGTACGACTTGGACAGGTCGTCCGGCATCACCTCGGCGATGTCGTGGACCGACTTGTCGATCAGCGAGGACAGCCGGTCCACCTTGCGGCCCAGGCCGGAGTAGGGCCTGCGGCTCTCGTAGGCGAGGTCCTCGTCGGCGTCGATGAGCTTCTCCCCGGTGAGGATGAAGATCATCGCGTTGACCTCGGGCGATGCCTTGATGCTCATCGGTGGCCGTCCTGTGGGCCGTTCGGGCAGGACGGAGCGGCCGCTCCCGGCGTGGTGCGGGAGCGGCCGGCGGTGCGGAGGTCAGCGGCGGCCATGCCCGCCCGGGCCGTCACCGTTGAGCCCATCGGTCTCGATGCGGTTGTTGACCCGCTCGACGTCCTCGATGTTGCGGTCGCGGGTGTCCTTCATCATGCGGACCTGGCTGACCGTGGCGTCGGTGATGCCCACGACCGCGTCGCGGATGGACATCATCGTCTCCTTGGTGGTCTGCCGTTCCTTCTGCTCCTGCGGCTTGGCCTTCTCCGCGAAGTCGCCCTCCGTGCCTGGCCAGCTGACCGTGGGTGCCAGCTCGTCGAGGAACTCCTCGGTGATGCCCTTGGCCAGGGTGCCGATCTCCTCGAGCTGCCTGGCCAGGGCCTCGATGCGGTTCGGGTCGGCGTAGTAACGCTGTCCCATCAGTCCTCCCCGTCCTCGCCGAGCGCGTCCCGCCAGGCGGGGATGGCCCGGTCGTCGCGCGCGGTGTCCTCGTCGTCGCGCAGTACCTCGGGGCCGAAGATCCGCTCCCAGTCCAGCTCGAAGCCCTTCAGCTCCGGCACATTGCTGCTGGGTTCCGTGAAGGGCGCCATCGCCTTCATCACATGCCGGTTCATCTTCAGGCGTGCCGCGTTCGCCGCTTCCAGGACGCTGGCGGCCAGCTCCTGGGGGGACATGTCGCGGTACTTGTTCTCCAGGAACTCGATCCCGGCCAGCTCACCCTGCGGGCCCACGGTGGCGCGGACCGCGCGGTCGGAGGAGAGCACCGCGAACGACGCCTGCCGCAGCTCGCGTTCGGTGCGCGCGACCGCCTCCTGGGCGGCCTGGAGTTCGGCCATCGCCTTCTCGAGGCGCTTCTCCAGCGGTTCCGTCACGCCCGCTCCTGCCTTCCCCGTCGGTCTCCGTGTGCGTCCGGGCGTGTGGTCCGTACGCCCGGTCGTGCTTGCCGGTCCGTCAACTGCCCTGCTGATCTTGCCCGGTGAGGCCCCCGCCGCGGAAGCGGGGGCCGGGTGTGATTCGTCTCGGTGCGGCGCTCGGGCCGCGGCCGTACGGCGTTCACCGTCCGATGACGGCCGGTGTGCCGCCCTCTTCGGTGCCCCACACGTCGGCGTCCTCTTCCAGGTAGTCGGAGCTGGTGGCCCTGTTACGGCCCGGCTCCGTCTCCTCCTCGGGGGAGTCGCCGCCGGTGGTCGCCACCCGGGAGGCCGGGGCGAGGAAGGTGTCGTCGTCCTCCTGGCGGTTCCACGGGCTGCGCCGACGGCGGTTGCGGCGCTCGCTCTCCTCGGCCGCGTCGACCAGTACGGCACGTACGCGTTCGCCGTTGCCCTTGTCGCCGCCCGCTCCCATGCCGCCGGCGCCCATACCGCCCATCGGCATGCCGGGGCTGCCGGGCATGCCGGGCGCGCCGGGGGCTCCGGCTGTCGCGGCGGAGGCGAGCGGGCTGCCCGCGCTGTCGGCGGCGTCGTCCGAGAGGGGTTCGGCTCCGGTTCCGCCGGCGCTGTCCGCGGAGAGGTAGCTCTCCCCCACGCCGCCGCCGGATGACCCGTCGCCCGCGCCGCCGACGCCGAGGTCAAAGAGCGAGAGGTCCTGGGTGGAGGTGCCGCCGCCGGTGTCGTTGAGGCCGCCGCTCTCCAGATCGCCGAGGCCGTCGAGGATGTCCGAGGTGTCCGGGCCGCCGGACGAGTTCAGATCGTGCAGGTCGATCCGCTCGGTGTTGCCCTGCGGGTCGGTGACGGTGGCGATGCCGGTGTCCGGGTCGATGACCTGCTTGCTGCCGTCGGGGAACTCCGTGGTCAGCATGCCGTTGTCGAGGCTGGTCTTCGAGCCGTCCGGGTTGGTCACCGTCGCGCCGTGGGTGAGGTCGGTGGTCGTGGTGGTGCCGTCGGCGTTCGTGCTGGTGAGCAGACCGCTGTCCGGGTCAAAGCTGATCCTGCTGCCGTCGCGGAAGTCGGTGGCGATGTCGCCGTCGCTGAGGTGGGTGCTGCCGCCGGTCGGGGTCTCCAGGCCGCTGCGGTCGGTGTTGAGGTTCCCCAGGTCGCCCTCCGACTGGGTGGGCAGGTCGGAGTTGATGTCGCCGAGGTCGCTCAGGTCCGCGTTGTTGTTCTGGCTGTTCAGGTCGCCCAGGTTGCCGAGGTCCTGGGTGGTCGTGGTGCCGTCGGGGTCGGTGGTACTGACCTGCCCCGTCGAGGGGTCGACGGTCTGGACGCTGCCGTCGGGGAACGTGGTGGTCAGCTTGCCGTCGTCGCCGAGGGACGTGACCGAGCCGTCCGGGTTGGTCACCTTGGTGCCATCGCCCAGGTTCTGCGTGGTGACGCTGCCGTCCGGGTGGGTGGTGGTGAGCACCCCGCTGTCCGGATCGAAGCTGGTGCTGCTGCCGTCCGGGAAGTCGGTGGTGAGCTTGCCGGCGTCGAGCTGGGTGTTGCCACCGGTCGGGGTCTTGACCGAGCCGCCGGCCGTGTTCAGGTCGCCGAGGTTCCCCAGGTTCTGGGTGACCGCCTCGTTGGCGGCGTTGTTCGTGCCGTCCTGCCTGTTGTTCACCGCACCGAGGTTGCCGAGGTTCGTGATGCCCGGGGGCGGGGTGGACGTGAAGGCCTCCTGGTCGCCGCCCTGGCCGTTCACGTCGCCGAGGTCGCCGAGGCTCTCGGTGACCGGGATGTTCTGGTTCAGCAGGTCGTCGAGGCCGTCGATGTTCTGTTCGGTGACGCCATTGGGGTTGTTGATACCGCCGAGGCTCTCCTCCATGGCCTTGGCCTGTTCCTCGGCCTGCCGCTTGGCCTCTTCCTGCTCCCGCCGCTGCTCCTCGCGCAGCTCGTCCTGGTACTTCTTGTCCTCCTCCCGCTGCCGGTTCTGCTCGGCGCGCAGCTCCTCCTGGTACTTGCGGTCCTCCTCGCGCTGACGCTCCTGCTCGGCGCGCAGCTCGTCCTGGTACCTGCGGTTCTCCTCGTTCTGCCGGTTGATCTCCTCCTGCTCCTCCTTGGCCTTCTTCTCCAAGTACTCCTCGGAGGCGGTGCTGGTCGACTTCGGCTTGGGCACGTTGTCGGAGAAGTCGTCGCCCAGGTCGAGGAAGTGGTTGTTCAGGTTCGACTGCACCTCGGCGGCAGGCTTTCCGAGGTACTCGTTGACGCCCTGACTCCAGATCTTGACGGCCTTGTCGCCGACCTTCGCCCAGTTCGCGATGTCGGTGAGGTCGCCGTACTCCGGGTGCACCTGGGTGAAGCCGGCCTGCGGGCTGTGGCTGACGGTCGTGGTGTAGCGGGAGGTGTAGGACTTGATGTCCGTCTTGGCGACGTTGTTGGCGTCGACCCATTGGGCGAGGTCGTCGAGGACGTAGCGCAGGACCTGGTGGGGGTCGTAGTACGGGGACTTGGCCCAGGCGAGCCACGCCTCCAGCAGCTTGTTCGCGGCGTCCTCGAGGTACTTGCGGCCCAGCGACAGGGCGCGGGAGTACACGGTGCCACCGGTTCCGGTGCCGTCGCCGGCGCCGGGGCTCTCGTTGAAGGTCTCGACGTAACTGTCGTAGTTCTCGCGAATCTTCGTCAGCAGGCTGCGGAAGACCTCCGCCGCCTCGCCCTTCCAGCTGGCGTCGTCCCGGCCGAAGCGGTCCTCCCAGTCCTTGAGCACCACCGCGTGGTCCTTGAAGAACTTGGCGGCGAAGTCGAAGGACTCCCCTGTCGTGTTGAAGGAGTTGAGGTCCACGACGTCTGCCCCGGGCACGCCGAGGTTGCTGAACCGGGCGTCGGTGGTGTTGCCGCCCAGGAGGGCGAGGAGTGCCGCCCGCGGCCCGTTCATGTACCGGGCGAGCGGGATGGTGCTCATCTTGTCCTTGTTGTAGTCCGTGAACTCGTTGCCCTCACGGACCTGCGCGTCATGGACGTTGTCCGAGCCCGGACCGGCGAAGATGATGTTCTCGCCGTCCTTCACGCGGCCCTCGAAGACGATGCGGGCCTGCATGATCGAGCGCTTCTTGCCGCTGTTGAAGAACCAGATGTCGTAGTCCTCACCCTTGTTCGTCAGGAAGCCGGAGTCCTTGACGAGCACGGAGAGGCTGCGCTCCTGGATGTCCATCCGGAACAGCTTGCCGCCGTGGTCGGAGCGGAGCGTGTCGAAGATGGTGTTGCGGTCGGGCACCGGATAGCCGGTGATATGGGTGACCAGGGTGGCCCAGGTGTCACTCGACGGGTCGCCGGCGTTGTCGAACTTGTCGACGTTGACGACGGAGTTGGGATCGTACCGATCGGCCACCGGGCGCCCTTTCTATCGGAGTTGGTCAGGACTCGTCGTCCGGGTCGCCGGTGCCGCCGGCGGTGAGGGTGTCGACCTCGTCGAAGGTCTGGAGGAGCGTCTGGGCGTCGATCGCGTCGAGGTTCTTGTCCTTGGTCTTGTTGGCCTCTTCGATCGTCTCGGTGAGGGCCTCCTTCAACTCCTTGAAGAGGTCCATCTGGTCGCCGAGCAGCTTGTCGATGGCCTCGGCCGCGGTGCGGATGTCCTCGATCAGCTTCGGTCCCGAGACCAGCGGTTCGGTCACCATCCTGCCGATACGCAGGAGTTGCTTGTCCTGGGCGAGGTTGTCCGGTGTCGTGTGCCCGTCGATCAGGTGGCCGAGCGGGCGGATGTGGGACCCGTCGCCCTCCTCCTTGTGCTTCTTCGCGGCGGTGTAGACCGGCTGTACCTCGTTGTCCCGGAAGTTCTCCATCTGCTTGAGGTCGAAATGCTTTACGTCGGCCTTCTCACCGGCCATGGGACGCACTCCTGACGCTTGGTGCCGGACGGGGACACGGGGGCCCGGCAGACGCCCCGTTCACGGACGACGGCCGGGCCACGCCGCCGAACCCTCGACGATGAGGACGTTGCGGCGGGACCCTAACGGGCCCGCACATTGCCCCAGTTGTCGGCGCTCTTGCGCTCGTCGCGGGAGTGGTTGTCGTGGATGCTCTGGATCAGCTCGCCGTTGTCGCCGAGGAGCTGGGCCATGTTCTTGGTGGCCTGGTCCCACTCCGCCTGGACCTGACGGTAGGTCTCCTGGTCGGAGCCCTCCCAGGAGTTGACGAGCGGCTTCAGCTCGTCCTCCAGGTTGTTGAGGGTGGTGATGATCTGCTGGGTCTGCGTCATCAATTCCTCGATGGCGTTGCGGACCACGGGGTACTGCACGTCGATGATGCCGTCGGCCATGACGTCTCCTCTCGTACGGCCGGGCGCCGGCCCGGGAAGCTCAAGGGATCCGGCCTCGCCGTGACGGGGCCGGTGCTACCGGTCGGGTCAGCTCAGCGCTTCGAAGACGCCCTGGCTGGTCTTGCTGTTGAGGACCTCGGTCAGGTCCTGGTTCTCCTGCGCCAGACGGTTGGCGGAGGTCACGTTCTCCTGGAGCGCGTCGACCATCTTGCTGATCTGGATGACGACCTTCTGCGCCTCGGCGTTCCAGCTGCGGAAGAGCTTCAGCAGGGCCTGGCCCTCGTCGCCGCCGACGCCCGAACGCGCGGCGATCTCGGCCACGTTGTTCTGAATCTTCTCGACCTGGCTCCGGGCCGACTCCAGCGAGGAGACACCCCCCAAGCCCTTGGCATAGTCCGCTTTCCTTGCGGCGCTGTCCGCCATGTCGCGCTCCCTTCGTTCAGCCCTGTCTCGTCGCACAGTTGCTTGCTGAGGCTAAAGAGAAGCCGGCGTTCCGCGCAACGCGCACAGGGAAGATTTGAGCTTCGGTCAGCTCGCCTCGGAATTCTTACGTGGCAAGGGAGTTGTGCGGAGGTTTCAGCGCTATGAACAAGCCTCTCCGATCGGCCGGACTCCTGGTGCACGCACCGTCCGCCGGGCAACACGAGGCGGGCAAAAAGCGGGCACCGGAGGAAGCCGAACGGGCATCACGAAGCGCCGCATCCCGCTTTGCAAGCGCTTCCCCGGGATTCCGCGGCCATGGCTGGTCCGAAATATCTGAGCTTTGTTTGAGGTTCTCGCCGCGAGCCGTCCGCGATGACTCCGCGGACTTCACTCCATCGGTAACCACTTTGGCTCAATACTTCTGTTGGTCCCGCCCTTTTCCTTTTCATCGGCGCTGAATGCGCCCCTTGCCGTGATCAGCGTACGGTGTCCCCCTTGTCCGCAATGGCGCTCGCCTCGTCCGCCTTTCGCTCCGGGTCCGGGGCGCACTGCGGAGCGGTCACCTTGGGCTCGACGACGCCCGAGGCGGCGGCCGGGTCGAGGTCCGCGCCGGTCGGGAGTGCCGCGAGGAGCGGTGCCGGGACGGAGGTGACGTCTGTGGTCTCGTAGCCGAGCGCGGCCAGCGAATTCTTGGTGGAGACGCGGTACTTGACGCCGTTCTCCGCCACCAGGTAGCTCGTCCCCGCGTGCGCGGCGCCGCTGGCGTTGAGGGCGCGGACCAGGGCGCCGTGGCCGGGGCGGACCACCGTGGCGTCGGTCGGGACGCAGGCGGGCTTCAGCGGCTGGGCGGTGCCCTCGGACACCGCGACCGGGGCGAGCCGGGTCAGCGGTACGAGCACCGATCTGATCCGGACGCCGCCGTCGTCGCCGTCGACCTGGGCGCAGAGCGCGGTGCCGCGTGGCGCGGACTGCGGGAGGGGCGGTGCGTCGGGCAGTTCCGTGGAGGCGCCGGTGTCCTGGTCCCCGGCCCGGTGTTCGCGCAGTGCGTCGGCGCCGAGGGTGCGCACCTCGGGCGAGCGCCCCTGGTAGGCATCCTTCTGGGTGGCCGGGTCGCCCAGCACCAGGGCGGCACCGAGCCTGGTCAGCGGTACCAGGCCGTCCTTGCGCAGCAGGTGGTAGGTGCTGTCGCCGCCGGGGACGCTGACCTTGAACAGCTGGCCGATCCGGCTGGCCTCCCCGCCGAGTTCAGGACCTTCCTCACCGCGTCCCGCCACCACGGGCGGCTTCAGGACGGGACCGGGGGCCAGTGCGTCGAGAAAGGCCGCCGAGACCGGCATGGGCTGCTCGGAGCCGTAGCCGAGGGCGTTGCGGGCGTCCGACTCGCGGTCCAGTGGCAGCCGGCTGCCCCGCCACACCAGGTACTCGGTGTCGTCGGGCCCGCTCACGAGCACCCCACGGTCGCCGCCGATGCCGTTGGAGTCCAGCGGCGCACCGGCCACCAGGGTGGTCGCCCCGGGCTTCTCCACCCCGGTGCTCGCCACGGCACCGGAAGTGTCCGGCAGCGCGCCGTCCGGGCCGGTGACGCACATGTGCCAGGCGCCGTCGTCGAGTTGGCCGGGCTCGGGCACGGTGTCGGGGATGCCGGGGATGCCGGCCGGGGCGCCCACCGGGACGTCTCGCAGCGAAGCGGTGGCGACGTCCACTGTCTCCAGGTCGGAGCCGCCGATCAGCCGCGCGGAGGCGTAGTTGCGCACCGGGTGCAGCACGCCGTCGGTGTTGGTCCACAGGTAGCGGGCGCCGGTGTCGCGGTTGACCACCAGGTGCGCGTCGTCGCGCCAGGCGTCGTTCCCGCCGGGCCGCAGCAGACCGTACACGGTGGCGCCGGCACCGACCAGGACGGTGACCAGTACGCCGAAGACCACACCGCGTGTGGTGCGCCCGAGCGGGCTCTCAGGGGCGTCCGGGTCGGCCATCAGCAGGCCCGAACTGAGCCTGCCCATCATGAAGGTGTGGGCGTGTACCTGGTCGCGTTTGGACTGCACGGCCTCTCCTAGTCGTTCTCTTGCCGCAGTGCGGGTGTACTCAGCCGAACAGGCCGCGCAGCCAGCCGAAGAGTCCCGCCACCCACAGGCTGAGCGGCAGCAGTGCCACCGCGATGCCGGTGTGCGCCACCTCCGCGGCCCGGCCCCAGTAGGGCAGCATGCGGCGGCCGGGCACCGTCCAGGCGGCGATCACCAACGCGGCGGCCGCGCCGAGCAGTACCGCGAAGACCACCAGTCGCCCGTCGCCGTCGCTGTCGGCCGCCCAGCTGCGGGCGAGCAGCAGCAGGCCCCAGATCCCGGGCACCGCGAGGGTGAGCCGCTGGCCGATGTGGACCAGCCCCCGGGAGTGCAGAAGCAGCAGCAGGCTCAGCGCGAGCGCGGTCAGCACCTCGGGCAGGTTCGGGTGTTCGGCGAGGACTAGCAGGGCACCCGCGGCGATGATGCCGGTGACGGCGAAGAGTGCGGTGACCCAGCGCCCGGCCAGTTCGGTGCGCTCGGCGACGTCGCTGCCCGCGTAGGGCTCGATGCCTTCCTGGAGCTGGCTGGCGGAGGAGGGCAGGGCGGGCATCCGCATCCCGGCCAGCTTGAAGGCGAACGGCGCCACGGTCCCGGCCGCGAGCACGAACACCGTCGCGACCAGCGCGACCGCGGCCGGCACGTGCAGGTCCGTGTAGCCGATCAGGGCGCCGGAGATGGCGATGGCCACCGACACGACCGCGGTGCCCAGCAGGGCCGGAGCGCCGACGGCGGTGGCGGCCAGCGCGAGGACGGCGCCGCCGGCACCGGCCGCGCCCGCCGCGAGCAGCCGGGCGCCCGCCACCTGTGCCGCGTCCGGGCCCGTCAGGTCACCGCCGGGCAGCACCCAGCCGGCGAGCGCCAGGCAGGGTGCGACCAGCAGGCCGAGCGCGGTCGCGGACAGCCGGTCGCCGACCGCGCGGCTGGCGGTGCCCGCGCCCGCGAGCAGCAGCAGCCCCGTCACGGCGGAACAGGCCGCCCTGACCGAGCCGGAGCCGGCCGCCCCAGGCCAGAAAACCAGCACCAGTGCCGCGGCCACGGTCGCCACGGTGGCGCCCACCAGCAGCCCGCGGGCCGCCTCCGGGTGCCAGGTGTGCAGCCTGCGGCCGGCGGTGTCGGCTATGCCGTCCACCAAGTCGTCGAGCCGGGCCTCGGGCAGGGCCTCGGTGTGCGGGCGCAGATAGAGCACATCCCCGTCGGCGAGGCCGGCCCGGGCGAGGGTCGTCTCCTCGTCGAGCGGGGCGTCGCCCAGCCGCTGGAGCACCCAGCCGGCATGGTCGAGTCCGGCCTCCTCGGCCTCCTCGCCGACATAACGCAGCAGTGTGGGCAGCAGATCGGCGACCGGCACGTCGGCGGGCACGGCCAGATCGACGGAGACGCTCGGCGCACGTACGGTCAGGCGGCACAGCTCGGCCACCGCGCTGTCGGTCATCAGCTGAACTCTCGTCTTCCGTGGGGGCTTTGACAGGAGGACTTCCCCGCGAGCGGGACAGTGCGAAGAGTACGGAGGGTCCGCACGGGCCAGAACAGGGGGGTCGGACAAGGGAATTACGTCCGCGAGCCCGGCAACCACCTCCCCCGCGTGGACAGGTCGCGTTACGTGAATGCAGACTACTGCCTACGCTCGCCGGAACGTGCTGGGGACCGGGCTCCTTGTCCGGTATGCAGTTGAATGGTGGGAGAGTTGACCGTTCTCTGCTTTCCGCTCACAACATTCATCCGGCGTTCACCGCGTACCCGGGTCCCCGGAAAATGAGCGCGGTGCGGTCTTTCCGGCTACCGGCTGTCCCGGTATTCGGCGCGGGCCGGAAAGCCAGTGAAACCGGAGGTTCTGTTCCTTGAGTGTGGTGCTGTTTCGCCGGCCGGCCCGCAGGCGCGGTCCCGAGATGCCCGAAGGGCAATTGACCCTCCAGGAGCCGCCGGTCCTCGCCGAGACGGTGCCCGACACCTCGGCGATATGGACCTATCTGCCGATGGCCCTGATGTCGGTTTCGATGATGTTGATGTTCCTGCGCCCCGGCGGCGGCAACGGCGTCTTCATCTACCTGGCGATGGGTGTGATGGCGCTGTCCGCCGGCGCGATGCTGCTGGGCCAGCTGATGCGCCGCTCCAGTGAGCGCAAGCAGCGCCTGAAGGGCGAGCGCCGCGACTACCTCCGCTATCTGGCGCAGACCCGCAAGCGGGTCCGGTCCACCATCGTGGAGCAGCAGCGGGCGCTCGCCTGGCGTCACCCGGAGCCCTCGTCCCTGCGCTCGCTGGCGCGCACCTCACGGCTGTGGGAACGCCGCCCGGCCGACGAGGACTTCGGCGAGGTCCGGCTCGCGGTGGGCGAACAGCAGCTCGCCCTCACACTGAACCCGGTGTCCACCCGCCCCGTCGAGGACCTGGAACCGCTCTGCGCACACGCCCTGCGCCGCTTCATCCGCGCCTACTCCACGATTCCCGAGCAGCCTCTGGGCCTCTATCTGCGCTCGTCGGCCCGGGTCCTGCTGCGCCCCGAGGAGGCACTGGACGAGGAGGTCGCCGCGTCCTCCGGGACCCCCGAGGGCGCCGACAACGAAGCCGTACGCGCTCTGCTGCGTGCCGCTCTCGGTCAGCTCGCCGTGTTCCACGCGCCGGAGGAGCTGTGGATCGCCCTCTGTGTCAGCGACGAGCGGCGGCCCGACTGGGAATGGGTCAAGTGGCTGCCGCACGCGCTGCATCCGCACGAGGAGGACGGCGCCGGTCAGGTCCGCCGGATCACGGCCGACCTGACCGAGCTGGACGACCTGCTCGGCGCCGAGTTCGCCGAGCGCCCCGGCTTCGACCCGGATGCCCGCCCGGGCCGTGACGAGCCGTACACGGTCGTCGTCCTGGACGGCATCACCGTCCCCGAGGGCCATCGCTGGGAGGGCCACGGCTATCGCAACGCCGTGGTGCTGGACGTCTCCGGCGCGCTGCGCTGGCGGCCCGGCCGCAACACGCTGCGGCTGACCGTCGGGCCGGACCAGGTGAATCTGGTGCGCACCGACCGCAGCCGCAAGGAGCGCTCGGTGCCGCTCGGCCGGCCGGACCGGCTCGGTCCGCTCGGCGCGGAGTCGCTGGCTCGGCTGCTCGCCTCCCGCCGGATCAGCCTGGGCAGCGACATCGCGCAGCCGCTGGACAGCGACGTGGAGCTGACCACCCTGCTCGGTATCCCCGACCTGCACCGGCACGACACCAAAGCCCTGTTCGCCCGGCACACCGGCTCCGCACGGCTGCGGGTGCCGATCGCGGTCGGCGTGGACGGCCGCCCGGTGGAACTGGACATCAAAGAGTCAGCACAGGGCGGCATGGGCCCACACGGCATGCTCATCGGCGCCACGGGCTCCGGCAAGAGCGAACTCCTGCGCACCCTCGTCCTCGGCCTCGCCCTGACGAACTCCTCGGAGACCCTGAACTTCGTCCTCGTCGACTTCAAGGGCGGCGCCACCTTCCTCGGCCTGGAGGAGCTGCCGCACACCTCCGCCGTCATCACCAACCTCGCCGACGAAGTCGCCCTGGTGGAGCGCATGCAGGACGCCCTGCACGGCGAACTCATCCGCCGCCAGGAGCTGTTGCGCGCGGCCGGCAACTACACCTCCGCCCTCGAGTACGAGCGCGCCCGCGCCGCCGGGGCCGACCTCACCCCGCTGCCCAGCCTGTTCGTGGTGGTCGACGAGTTCAGCGAACTCCTCTCCGCGCACCGCGAGTTCATGGACCTGTTCGTGATGATCGGCCGCCTCGGCCGCTCGCTCGGCGTGCATCTGCTTCTGGCCTCGCAGCGCCTGGACGAGGGCCGCATGCACCAGCTGGAGAGCCACCTGTCGTACCGAGTCGGCCTGCGCACGTTCTCCGCCATGGAGAGCCGGGGCGTACTCGGCGTCCCGGACGCCTACGAGCTGCCCGCCCAGCCCGGCAGCGGCTATCTCAAGTCGGGTGTGGAGGCCCTGACGCGCTTCCGTGCCGCCTACTCCTCCGGCACCTACCGGCGTCGCACCGGCGCGGTCGTGCAGGCCCGGGTGGCCAGCCAGGTGGTGCCGTGGACCAGCGGCTGGGTGGTGCCGCGCACCCTCGACCCCACGCCCGTTCCGGAGCCGGAGACCGAGGAGGGCGGCGACGAGGAGACTCTGCTCGACGTCGCCCTGGACCGGCTGCGCGACTCGGGTCCCGCCGCCCACCAGGTGTGGCTGCCGCCGCTGGACGAGCCGTCCCCGCTGGACGCGCTGCTGCCCGGTATCGCCGCCGACCCCGAGCGCGGCCTCACCGCCGCAGGCTGGTCCGGCACGGGCAGGCTCCGGGTCCCGGTCGGCCTGGTCGACAAGCCCTTCGAGCAGCGCCGCGACCCGCTGGTCGTGGACCTGTCCGGAGCCGGCGGCCACGTCGCCATCGCGGGCGGCTCGCAGAGCGGCAAGTCCACCCTCGCCCGCACCCTGATCGCCGCGCTCGCCCTCACGCACACCCCGGCCGAGATCCAGTTCTACTGCCTCGACTTCGGCGGCGGCGGTCTCTCCCAGTTCGCCGCGCTCCCCCACGTCGGCGGGGTCGCGGCGCGGCTCAACCCGGAGCGCGTGCACCGGGCCGTCGCCGAGGTGATGACGCTGCTCGCCCGCCGTGAGCAGTTCTTCGTCGACCACACCATCGACTCCATGCAGTCCTACCGCCGTCGCCGTGCCGCCGGGGAGTTCCCCGACGAGCCGTTCGGCGATGTGTTCATGGTGGTCGACGGCTGGTCCACGGTCCGTCAGGACTACGACGACCTGGTTCCGAAGTTCAACGAACTCGCCGCGCGCGGCCTGAACTACGGCATCCACCTGCTCATCACCACCACCCGCTGGGTGGAGCTGTCCGCGCAGGTCCGCGACCAGGCGGCGACCCGCCTGGAGCTGCGGATGGGTGATCCGATGGACTCGGAGATCGACACCCGCAAGGCCCGCTCGGTACCGCGCAGCGGTGGCCGTGGCATCACCGCCGACAGCAAGATGCACTTCCTCGCCGGCCTGCCCCGCCTGGACGGCAGCGGCTCCCTCGAGGACCTCGGCGAAGGGGTCGCCCACCTGGTCGGCGAGGTGGCCAAGCACTGGCCGGGCCCGGCCGCGCCGCAGGTCCGGATGCTGCCGCACCGGCTGCCGCTCGCCGAACTCCCCGCGCCCGAGCAGACCGAGGGCGGCGGCATGCGCCTTCCGCTCGGTATCGACCAGGACGCCCTGGAACCGGTGTGGCACGACTTCAGCCGCACCCCGCACCTGATCGTGGTCGGCGACACGGAGAGCGGCAAGACCAACCAGCTGCGCCGGATCACCGCGGGCATCACCGCCCGGTACGCGCCGCACGAGGCGAAGATCATCGCGGTGGACTACCGGCGCACGCTGGTGGACGGCATCCCGGAGGAGTACCGCATCGGGCACGTCATCTCCCTGGACAATCTCAAGGAGACGATCGACGGCGCCGCCCGCGCGATGAAGACCCGTGTCCCCGGCGCCGACATCGCCCCCGCCCGGATGCGCAAGTGCGACTGGTGGACCGGCCCGCGTCTGTTCATCCTGGTCGACGACTACGACATGGTCTCCAGCAACTCCTTCCAGAGCCCCTTCGAGCCGCTCTTCGAGCATCTGACGCTCGGCTTCGAGATGGGCCTGCACGTGATCGTCGCCCGTAGCGCCATGGGCGCGGGCCGGGGTCTGAGCGACTCCCTCATCCGCCGTATGGACGAGGCGAACAACCCCGCGATCCTGCTCTCCTGCCCGCCCACGGAGGGCCGCCTCTTCGGCAACGCGAAGCCCGTCAACCTGCCGCCGGGCCGGGCCCTCCACATCGCCCGCCGCAAGGCACGGCTGATGCAGACGGCGCTGGTGGAGCCGGCCGCAGGCCAGGAAGGCTGAGACGGAACGACGGCGGCGGGGATCACCTGGTGATCCCCGCCGCCGCCGTCGTTCCCGTACAGACCGTCAGTCCTCTGCCGATCCCCCGCCTGCGGCCCGCGCCGGGCGCCAGCCACGGGCGCGTGCCCTGGGCAGGGTGAAAGCGGCCCACAGGACGGTGAGTACGGCGGTGGAGCCGAGGATGACGAAGAGCGTGGCCCGGTCGGTCGCGGCGTCGGCGTCGGAGGTGTCACGGACGGCGACGCGCTCCGCGGCGCGGTCGGTGCCGGCCGATGTGCCCGGGTCGCCGAGGACGGTGGTCACGGCGGCGTACACGTCCAGTTGCGGGATGTCGGCGGGGTAAGCGGTGGCGGTCAGGCGGCGGGTGACGGCGTCGGGCGAGTCGTCCGGGTGGGCCGCGAGGACCACCGCGGCGGCACCGGCGGCGTAGGCGGCGGCGACCGAGGCGCCGGCGCCGAGGTAGTGGCCGTCACCGCGCGGGCCGCCCGAGACCACGCCGGCGCCGGGGGCGGCGAGGTCGATGCCCGTGGTGGGCAGGGCCCGGTCCGGGCGGAGGCCGCCGGGGAGCATGTCGGCGACCGAGAGGACTCCCGGTTCCCCGGCCGGCCAGTACACGCGGGACGGGATCTCGTCGCTGCCGCCCCGCGTCGGCGGGTCGGGGGTGGCCGCGGCGACCACGATGGCACCCGCGCGGCGGGCGTCGGCGACCGCGCGGGTCAGCTCCTTGCTCCGGCGCGGCAGGGCGACAGTGACCGCGATGACGTCGGCCCCGGCTTCGGTGGCCTCGTCTACCGCGGCCGCGACGAGTGCCGGGCTCGCTTCACCGCGTGTGTCCGTCCCGCGCAGGGCAAGGATCCGCGCGCCCGGGGCGACTCCCATCAGGCGTGCGCCGCGGCCGGCGATCAGCCCGGCCAGGAAGGTGCCGTGCCCGACGCAGTCGTCGGCCGCCGAGCCGTCGGCGGTGACGCGGCCGTCGAGGCCGTCGGCGTCGGGGGCGACGCCGGTGTCGATCAGGGCGACGGTCACACCCTCGCCGATGCCGTGCCCGTGCGTCCGGTCCAGGTCGAGTCGCTGGCGTGACCAGTCCTGCTTCTTCGCCTGCTCACGCGAGGCGGCGGTGCACTCGGCGTCCGCGTCGAGCGCGGAGGGCATCGCCGGAAGTTCCTGGCCCTTCTTTCCGTCGGCCGCCGGGATCCCCGAGTGAGGTGCCGTATGGGCCGTGACGGCCGTGGGCAGGAGCAGTGCGGCGGCGAGGCCGGCGCCGGACAGCAGACGGGCGGCCCCACGGGCGGGAGGCTTCACAGGCCGGCCGCCTTCGGGGCGGCGGCGACGTCCTCGGGGACGAGGATGCGCAGGTCGTCGAGGGTGGGCGCGGCCAGCGAACTGAGCCGCCCCGCCTGGCGGGTGACCATCGATTCCAGTACCTGCCGGGCGAGCCGCGCGTTGCCGAACGAGCGGTCCCGGGGCAGCGCCTCGAAGTACGACTTGAGCACCGGGCCGGTGCCGGGTCCGCACTCGTAGCCCATGTTCGCGGCCTGTGCGCGCACGATGGTGACCAGTTCCTCGGAGGAGTAGTCGGCGAAGGTGATCCGGCGCGGGAAGCGGGAGGACAGACCCGGGTTGGAGGCGAGGAAGCGCTCCATCTCGTCGGTGTAGCCGGCGACGATGACGACCACCTCGTCGCGGTGGTCCTCCATCAGTTTCAGCAGCGTGTCCACCGCCTCCTGGCCGAAGTCGGCGCCGCCGCGCTGCGGGGTGAGGGTGTAGGCCTCGTCGATGAACAGCACGCCACCGCGGGCCCGTTCGAAGACCTCGCGGGTGAGCTGGGCGGTGTGGCCGATGTACCGGCCGACCAGGTCGGCGCGGGCCGCCTCCACCAGCTGCCCTCGTTCCAGGATCCCGAGCTGGGTCAGGATCTCGCCGTAGAGACGGGCGACCGTGGTCTTGCCCGTGCCGGGCGGGCCGGTGAAGACCAGGTGGTGGCTGAGGGAGGGCACCGGCAGCCCGGCGGCGGCGCGGTGGCGGGCCGTGGTGATGAGATTGACCAGGTCCGCGACATCGCGCTTCACCTCGGCCAGGCCGATCATGTCACCGAGGCGGGTCAGCGGGTCGTCCTGCGGCGCGCCGGACTCGGCGGCCTTCGTTGCAGCGGTCGCGGACACGTCCTCCGGGAGGAGCAGCCGCAGGTCGTGCTCGCCGACCTGGGCCTGCGAGGCGAGGCGTACGGCCTGCCGGTCCACCATCTCCTCGAACACCCCGCGTGCGGCGCGGCCGTTGCCGAAGCCGGCGTCCCGGGGCATCGCCTCGAAGTGTGCCGCGAGCGCCTCCGCGGTGCCCTCGCCCAGTTCGTACTGGTGCTGGCCGCACATGTTCTCCATGATGGCCACCAGCTCGGGCACGGAGTAGTTCTCGAACTCGACGGTCCGGGAGAAGCGGGAGGCCAGGCCGGGGTTGGAGCCGAGGAAGGACTCCATCTCGCGGGAGTAGCCGGCTGCGACCACGACCACGTCGTCGCGGTGGTCCTCCATCAGCTTCAGCAGGGTGTCCACCGCCTCGCGGCCGAAGTCGGCGCCGCCGTTGCCGCTGTCCGCGGTGAGTGTGTACGCCTCGTCGATGAACAGGACGCCGCCGAGGGCCCGTTGGAAGGTCTCGGTGGTCTTGATCGCGGTACCGCCGACGACCTGTGCGACCAGGTCCGCGCGGGAGACCTCCACGAGGTGGCCGCTGCGCAGAGAACCCAGTTCGGCCAGGATCGCCCCGTAAAGGCGGGCGACGGTGGTCTTACCGGTGCCCGGCGGGCCGGAGAAGATCAGATGTCTGCTCATCGGCGGTGCGGACATGCCGAGCTGTTCGCGGCGCTGGGCGAGCTGGGTCAGATTGACCAGGGTGCCGACCTGCTGCTTGACGTTCTCCAGGCCGATCAGCGCGTTGAGGGCGCCGAGCGGACCGTCCACGCGATCCGGCGGGGGCGCGTCCGCCGCCCCGGAGCCGGCCGGGTCGGTGTTCTCGGCGCTGCCGCTGCCCCAGGCGTCCCGCTTGCCGTTGCCGGTGCTCTTCAGGCCGTCCACGGCGAGCCGTTCGCCGGGGGTGGTCTGTACGAGGCCGCCGCCCTCGTTCTCCCGGGCCAGGCAGTTCACGAGCGAGACCGGGGCGGTGGACTCCACCCGGAAGCCGTCCTGGGCACCGCCGGAGACCTCGCAGCCGCTGAGCGAGGCGAGCGCGCCCTCACGGAGCAGGAAGCCGTGGCCCTGTGCGGCGTGCACCGTGGTGCGGTTGGCGGTCAGCTCGCCGCCCGCCGCGACGACGACACCTTCCTCGCCGGATATCTCGACGCGGAAGTCCCGGACGGTGACGTTGCCGCCGTCCTCCACGACCAGGCCGCTGGTGGCGGTGTCCGAGACGCCGCCGCCGGCCAGGTACAGGGTGCTGCCGGAGCCCACGCGCACGCCCGCGCCCTTCGGCCGGACGATCTCGCAGTCCTCGGCCCGGCCACGGGCGTCCTTGCCCGCCGTGATGCCGTCACCGGCGGGCTCGACCAGCCGGGCCCGGCGCAGCAGCGGGTTGGCGCCGCCGCGCACCGAGACCGCGGGCGACCCGCCGATGACCTCGATGCGGTCCAGCTCGGGTGCCGAGTCCTCCTCCAACAGCAGCCCCGCCTGCTCGCAGTCACGGACCGTCAGACCGGTCAGCGCCGGGGAGGCAGCCCCCGCGACCCTGAGCGCCGCGCCCTGCGCGCCGTCCACCCAGCAGTCCTCGAAGGTGCCGCGCGCCCGGTCGGTGACCACGATTCCGTAACCCCGGGCACGCGAGACGCGGCAGCGGCGCAGTACCGGGTCGGTGCCCCCGGCCAGTGCGATCCCGTTCCCGGAGGCGCCGGTGACGCGCACGTCCTCCAGCGTCGTACGGCCCGCGCTGCTCAGGTGCACTCCGGTGCTGGTGTCGTGCACCACGGTGCGCACCACCGTGAGAGAGCAGTTCTGCTCCAGGGCGATGGACGGCTTGTCGGTGGAGGAGATGTCGCAGTCCTCGACGCTGCCGGTGGAGTCGCCGTTGGCGAGCAGGCCGTTCCCGCGGGCGGCGCGCACCGTGCAGCCACGCAGCCGCGCCTCGCCCTGTTCGGACAGGACCAGTCCGCTGGTGCCCAGGTGCTCGAACGTGCAGGACTCCACGGTGGTGGGCGTGGTCGAGGTGACGACGATGCCGGCGCCCTGCGGGTTGCTCACCCGGCAGTCGCGCAGCGCGAGGGAGCCGGTGCCCCCGGCCAGTACCGCGGTCCAGGCGGCGCCGACGATCTCGCAGCCGTCGAGCGCGGCCTGACCGCGCCGTACGTCCACGGCCGGCAACTCGGCATCACCGCCGCGCAGGGACAGCTCGGAGAGCATCACCGCGTCGGCACGCAGGGCGAGGACGCTGCCCGAACGTGGCCGGATCTCGACCGTTCCCCGGCCTTCGGCGGCGGTGAGGGTGACCCTGGTGTGGATCACCAGGTTCTCCGCGTACGTCCCGGGCCGGACGCTGATCAGCGCGCCGGTACGGGCAGCCGCGAGTGCCTCACCGATCGTCCGGTAGCGGTCCCGGTCCCCGGGACCGACCGTCAGTACCTGGCGCGACACGCACCAACCTCCTTGCTGGGGCAACGTCTTCAGCTGGCGCCCCCGGTGTCCGGGGGCGGATGTCGGCGAACCGACGGGGCCATCATGCCCCGCTGCCGGGGCGGGCAGATGCCGGGAGTGATGCTCTCGGCCGGAAGGCGTCCGGAGCGCGCTCAGACGCTCCACTTCTGGTTGTCGGTGCCGGCGCAGGTCCACAGTTGCAGCCAGGCGCCGTTGCCCGTGTTGTTGTCCTTGATGTCGACGCACTTGCCGACGACCGTGTTGACCAGGTCGTGGCGCTCGTTCAGGACGAACTTCTGGGCGGCGTTGCCACTGCACCGGGCGATCTGGATCGGAGTGCCGTCGTTGTAGTTCGCGTTGGCCACATCCAGGCACAAGCCCTGGATGCGCATGGTGCCGTCGGAGGCGAACTGCCACTTCTGCGCCACTCCGTTGTTGCAGTCCCACACGAACAGCTTCTTGCCGTCGCCGAAGTCGGCGTTCGGTACGTCGAGGCAGCGGCCGGAGAGGTGGCTGCGCAGGGAGACCGGGGCGCTGAACGTCACGCCCGAACTGGAGTTCGCGGGCCGGTCGGCGCCGCCGCCCCCGGACGTCTTCCCGCCACCCGACTCGGCGGGCTCGCCCCGCTTGCCCGAGTCCCCCTCGGGCTGGTCCTTCCCGCCGCCGTCCTGCTTCGGCGTCTCCTTGCCCGAGCCCTGCGCCGCTCCCCCGCCGGGGGCTTGCTTCACCGGCTTGTCGGGCTTGGCGGACCTCTCCCCGTCGTCCGGCGTCCCTGTGCCGGGCTTGGTCACCACGAAGTCACCCGGCGCCTCCTGTGCGCCGCCACCGAGCACGGTGCCTCCCGCCGGCGCCGCTTTGGCGCCCTTGTCGTCGCCCCCGGTGAGCACGAAGAACGGCACCGACACCAGCAGTGCCCCAGCGACCGCGGCCCCGGCCAGCACCGCCTTGCCCGGACGCCCCACGGGAGCGGCCTGCTGCTGCGGCCGGTCGATGGCGGTCGCGGTCATGGTCCGCACGAGCGCGGGCAGCCGGCTCTTGGCCTCCGCGGCGGCGCCGGCGTCGGACTCCGAATCGGAGTTCGGCTCGGCTTCGGACTCGGACCGGCTGCCGGGGGCGGCTTCGGATTCGGGCCCTGGCTCGGTGGCAGAGCCTTCGGCGGCGGCCTCGGGTGCGGCGGCCGACGCCTGAACCTCGGCGCCGGGCTTCGCTCTGCCGGCCTCGCCCTGAGATTGGGTGGACTCAGCCTCCGCCTCAGCCTCAGGCTGGGGCTGGGCGACGACGGCGGTCGAGGCCGTCTCCTCACCGGCGGAACCGGACTCCGCCTGCGCGGAGGTGGGGGTGTGCTGGGCCGGACGCGTCACGGGGTCCTCCCTGTGGTATGGGGCCAGGGTTCGGAAGAGCTGCGGGTCCCGACCTCGGAGGGGGCCGCGGGCGCCTGCTCGGCTTCCGGTTCGGGTAAGGCGTCGAGGAGCCTGTCCGCCGGGACGAGCAGGGGGGCCGCGGCACCGGCGTTGACCATCAGCTGCGCGCCGGAACCGCGCAACGATCGGGCCAAGTCCTGTGCCGGAACGGTGTCATGGTGAAGTGCAGCGGACATGAACTCGTGTGCCGGCGAGGTGAACAAAAGGATCACCGGGGCCCCGTCCAGACCGGTTGCCGTCAGCGGCCCGCCGTCCGGCCCGCGCACCACAGTGATCTCCGCTTGTGCGAGCGCCGAGATTGCCTCGTCCAGCGAACCGTAACCGGTGGCGGCCCGCTGCGCCGCCGCGTCCACCGGGTCGGTGGGCTCCGGCCAGCCGAGCACCCGGGCCGAGGGCCGGTAGGCCGGGTTGGGACGGTAGCCCCCGACCTCCCCGCTCTCGTCGGACTGCCACTCCCCCAACACCGCCCATTCCGGCGGTACATGGTCCGCGGTCCACTCGGGGTCCACCATCCCGATCCAGTGGCCCGGCGCCCGGCGGGCGGCGTCCCGTACGGCCTCGGGTATCTGGGGTGTGTCGGTGACCGGCCCAGAGCTGTCAGGCACGTCGGGCCCGCCTTCTAGCCGTTGTCCGGGCCGCATCTCCACCTGAACTCTTCGGTCAGTACGAACACTTGGGCGCCGTCGGCTTTCGCACGTGCCGACGATGATCAGATCGGGAGCCCCAGGATGCCACACGAGCACCGCCCGTTGCGGAGCTGGCAGGGTCCGAATCGCGCGCCCGCGCGCCCGTTTGCCGCCCGGGGCGGGAACTTTCCGGGAGCAGCGTGGCGTGAGTGGACAAAGCGACGACAGAGTTGGGGGAGGTGGTCGACTGATCGCCTTTGGTACGGGCTAAGTTGGGCCGTACGGGAAGACCTGGCAGCTCGAGAAGGCGTCGGATCGGTCTGCGGCCGCCACCGCGGCGGGTCGGTGCACCTCGACGACTGCGACCGGGCCGAACCGGCCCATCCCGGCGCGGCACTCGATCAACGCCCGCCGGACTTCCCGGTGTTCGTCCAGCCGACCACTGCACAGGCCCCGGCCACAACCGACAACTCCGCCACCGAGGAGGAGTACCGCATGTCCCCCCAGCACCCCACCCCCGACGCGAACGCGGAGGCGGCCGCCACCCGGGCAGGGGAGACCGGATTACCGCCCGCGCCTGACGCACCGGACGAGCCGGCCCCGAGCCAGGCCCCGGCCGCAACTCCTGCACCGGAGGCGGATTCCGGGAACACCGGGGCGAAGACCGGGAACGCCGCGGCTGAGACCGGTGCCACCGGGGCCGAGGAACCGGCCGCCTCCGCAGCCGAGGAGACCACCGCCGCCACTGCCACCAGGGAGACCACCACCTCCACCGGGTCCGGGTCCGGGGAAGCCGCTGCCTCAGCAGCAGCCGGGACCACCGAGGCATCTGAGGAGCGCGTCGCCGTGGCGGCCGTCGTAGCGGCGATGCCGCCCGGCACCAAGACCAACACCGGTGTCGGCAGTGGACGTCCGCGCAAGCCGATCCTGGCGGGCGCGGCGATAGCCGGCGCCGCGTTGATAGCCATTCCGCTCCTGCTGACCGGCAGCGCGAAGGACGACGGCCCCCCGGATTCCACCAACGGGTTGGCCGCGGAGGGCTCCGACACCGTTCTGAACCCGACGTCCGCTCCCGCAGCCCTCGACGACTACGTGGCCGAGAAGCCCAGTCCGTCCTCGAAGAAAGCGACCGCGACGAAGAGCGCGCCGGCCAAGGTCGCCGCTCCCCAGCCGGTCGCGCCCGCGCCGGAGTCCAGCCCGAGCAGCAAACCGGCGACGAAGCCGACGGAAAAACCGACGGCAAAGCCCAGGGCGACCCCGCAGCCGAACTGGAGCACCGAGACCGTCTTCGCGACCAGCGTCCTGGAGGTCAACCAGGCCTGGACGACGAACCGCATCCGGATGGTCATGCAGACCGACGGCAACCTCGTCGTCTACAACGAGCACGGCGACCCCATCTGGGCGTCCATGACCTTCGGCTCGAACCACCGGGCAATCTTCCAGTCGGACGGCAACCTCGTGATCCACAATGGCGAGGACCGCCCCATCTGGGCCTCTCAGACCTGGGGCCACGAAGGAGCCCAACTCGTCCTGCGTGCCAACGCCAAGGTGGTCATCGTCCAGAACGGCGCAGTGCTCTGGTCGACCTGACGCCCTGGGGCGGGGTGACCTACCGGGCACCACCCCGCGGCACGCAAGCCGGATGGGGTCAAGGTGTTCTGAGCGCCGAAGCTCCGCGAGGTGCGGCACGACGACTTCTCCGGTCTCACCCCGATCGCGGGAGAACTGTCAGGGGCGGACGCCTGTTTGTACCGCCTCGGAGTTTCGTCGGTGGAACTCAGCCATGAGGAGTACGAGAGGATCACGTACGACTACACCTTGGAGGCCTCCCCTGTGGTGGCCGCCGACTATCCGCACGCGGCATTCGTGTACGTGCCGGGGGAAGGCGCCGACAGCACGGAACAGGCAGGCCGCAGACGCCCGGATCGTTGACATGCTCGTCGTCCTGAAGGACGAGGATTCTGGCCTTCTCGACTGGTTGCTGTGCCGCTACGCGGCACGGTTTCCGGTCGGGAATCCGTGGCTTCCTGTTTCTTCGCGCTGTGCCGGGACTGCTCCTGGTCTTACCGGCGCTCCGCAGGCCGATGCCGCCAGTCCGGCGGCCGTCTTCACGTTGATCGCGGCGTTGGTGTCCCGGTCGTGGACGGCGCCGCAGGTGGAGCAGGTCTGGGACGGCGGGGTGAACCGGCCGATCATGACCAGGGTGCGGCCATACCGTTGCGCCTTGTACGCGAGCATGCCGAGGAACGATGCCCATCCAGCATCCTGCACCGACTTGGCCACCCTGGTGCGCGCGAGTCCTTTCACCGCCAGGTCCTCCACCGCGATTGCCTGATTCTCGCAGATCAGCTTCGTGGAGAGCTGGTGGTGGAACTCACGGCGCGCGTCAGCGACCTGGGCGTGGGCGCGGGCGACCTTGAGGCGGTCCTTGGTGCTCGCAGGTACAGAGCCGCATCGACAAGTACCAGCAGTTCACGCAGCTTTTGGGCGTGGACCCGGGCGGCAACCTCAGCTGCTGACGCCCTCCCCCGTCGGAAATCGCGCCCCGCCTCGCGGGGCGGGGCGCGATTGCTCATCCCTTCACCGCGCCGGCGGTGAGCCCTTGAACGATGTGGCGGCTGGCAAAGGCGAACAGCACCATCGTGGGCAGGATGGTGAGGACCGCCGCCGCGGACATCGAGCCCCAGTCGATGTTGAAGCTGGAGATG
Source organism: Streptomyces sp. S.PB5 (assembly GCF_030403745.1). Classification (GTDB taxonomy): domain Bacteria; phylum Actinomycetota; class Actinomycetes; order Streptomycetales; family Streptomycetaceae; genus Streptomyces. Next base: position 32,330 of record NZ_JAQMWP010000021.1, on the reverse strand, counting down.
AACCCGTTCAGAGCCGTGGGCACGGTCTTGTTGCCGTCGCTGTTCATCAGCGTCACCGACAGGAACAGCTCGTTCCAACAGTTGACGAAGTTGAAGATGAACGCGGCCACGATCCCGGGACGCATCACCGGCAGCAGCACCCGGAACAGCGCCCCGAACCGGGAGAGGCCGTCGATCATGGCGGCCTCCTCCAGCGCGTCCGGGATGTTCTCGAAGAAGCCGCGGAGCATCACCGTGCAGAACGGGATGCAGACGGCGATGTAGACGAGGATCAGTCCGAGCCGGTTGTCGACCAGCTTGAGGTCGGTCATGAGCAGATACAGCGGCCCGAGGGCGATGAAGGTCGGGATCATCTGGGTGACCAGCGCGGCCATCAACAGCGCTGACTTGGTACGGAACTCGAAGCGGGCCAGCACGTACGCCGACAGCATCGAGATCACCGTGGCCACCGCACCCGCGACCGTCGCGACGATGAGGCTGTTGGTGAGGTAGACGCCGAAGTCGGCCTTGCCGAACAGCCCGCTGTAGTTCTCCAGCGAGAAGTGTTCGGGCCAATAGGCGATCGGGAAGGCGAAGATGTCGCCGGGCGCCTTCAGCGACGTAACGGTGATCCAGTAGAGCGGGAAGACGGTGAAGACCAGCCACAGCCCCAGGAAGGTGAACTTGGTGGCCCGGCCGGCCGTGGACTCCTTGCCGATCACGGCTTCACCTCTCGCTTCTCACGTGTGGCCAGAAGGAAGAAGACCGCGAACACCAGCAGCGTGGCGACCACGATGAGGCCGAGCGCGGAGGCCCTGCCGTAGTCGCCCTGCTGGGTGATCTTGATCATCCAGGTGGTCACAATGTGCGTCTCGTTGTTGGGTCCGCCGCCGGTCATTCCGAAGATCAGGTCGGGGAAGTTGAAGATCCAGATGACGCGTAGCAGCACGGTCAGCGCGAGGGTGACCCGGATGTACGGGATGGTGATCTGGAACAGCGTGCGCACCTTGCCGGCGCCGTCGAGCGCCGCCGCCTCGTACAACTCCTCGGGAATGGACTGCAGCGCGGCCAGGATCATGATCGTGAAGAAGGTGACCCCGTACCAGACGTTGGCGACCACGACGGCGAACATCGCCGTCTTGGGATCGGCCAGCCAGGCGACCGGCTCGTCGATCAGCCCCGCCTTCTGCAGCAGGTCGTTGACGACGCCGAACTCGCTGTTGAACAGCCAGCGGAACAGGATGCCGATGAGGAATCCGGAGATCGCCCAGGGGAAGAAGACCAGCGCCTGGTAGAGGCCACGGAAGCGGAACTTCCGGCGCAGCCACAAGGCGAGGGCGAAGCCGATCAGCAGTTGAGGCACGATCGACCCGAATACCCAGACAGCGGTGTTGCCGAGCACGGTGCCCCAGGCTGGGTCGGCGAAGACGTCGCGGAAGTTCTGCAGGCCCACCCAGGAGGTGTCGGACAGATCCGTCAGATTCCAGTGGCGGAAGGCCATCTGGCTGCCGGCGATCATGGGGTAGTACGTGAAGACCGCCACGAAGATCGCGGCCGGGGCCATGAAAGCGGCGATGAGCAGGCCTCGGCGGGAGGTGAACTCCGGCTTGCGGCGGCCCCGTTCCGCGCCGCGGGCGGGCGGGGCTCCCCCCTTCCGGTTCCGCAAGGAGCGCGCCGACGCCGATTTCGTCGCTTTCGTGGTACTCGTCGCTTCGGACGCGGTGGGCATGCCTACTGCTCCTGCTGCCGCTTCTCGGTCCAGTACGTGTCCCAGCCGGCCAGCAATTCCTTGGGCGTCGTCTTGCCGAGCACCATCTTCTGCACGTCGGCATCGGCCTTCTGCTGCCACTCGGTCCACCAGGCGACGCCACGCGGCTGGCTGACGTTGAGGTACTTCTCCGGGTGCTCCGTCATGGTGACGTAGCTGGACCAGGGGCCGGTCTTGTAGAACGGGTCCTCGGTCGCCGACTTGAGGATCGGCACCAGGCTGTTCTTCTTGGTGAAGGTCGTCGACGCCTCACCCTCGGAGAGAAACTCGACCAGCTTGACGGCCTCGGCCTTGTGCTTGCTGCCGGCCGCGACGCCCCATCCGGCGGTGGCCAGCGGCTGGACGGTCTTGCCGCTGGGGCCCGCCACCAGCGGTGCGGTGTCCCACTGGTCCTTCGCGATGGCCTTGGACTCCGAGACGGTGGCGATCACTTCGGGATCCTGCAGGAGGAAGGCCGTGGAGCCGTTGGAGAAGCCCTCGACCATCTCCGGGTAGCCCCAGGACACCGACGACTTCGGGGACGCCTGCTTGAAGAGCTTGAGATACGTCTCCATCGCGTCGAGGGCCTCGGGCGCGGAGAAGATCGTGCTGCCGTCCTTGAGCTTGAAGCCGTCGGCGGGGTCGATCTCGTCGGCGACGTATGCCTCGATGACGGCGGTGGCGTTGCCGTTGGCGTTGGCCCCGCCTCGGAAGGCGTATCCGTACCGGCGCTTCGCCGGGTCGTGGATGGCGGAGGCCTGCGTCAGCAGTTCCTCCCAGGTGGCCGGCGGCTTGCTGAAACCGGCCTCCTTGATCAGGTCGGTGCGGTAGAAGACGCTCAGGCCGTAGAAGCCGTACGGGACGAAGTACGTCTTGCCGTCGGCGTCCTCGGAGGCTTCGACGGCGTTCTCCGTCATGGCCTGCCAGCCCTTCCAGGGCCCCAGGTCCTTCTTCATGTCGTAGAGCCAGCCGTTGTTCGACCACGGGCCCACGGTGGTGTCCCGCACCTCGAGGGTGTCCACGCCGCTGCCGGACTGGAGCATCTGCTGGATCTTCTGGTCGGCCTGCTCGGTGGGCGGCGAGATCAGATTGACCTTGATCTTGGGGTTCTGGTCCTGGAAGTCCGCTATGAGGTCCTTCAGCAGGTCCGTGCGGGCGGGGTTCGTCAGGCTCTCGACCATGTTCAGGGTGACGGTTCCGCCGCCCTCACCACCGCTCATGGCGGAGCAGCCGGACAGGACCAACGCGCTGGCTGTGCCGAGGGCGAGTGCTGCCGTCCTTCTTCTCATCGTGCCGACCTCTTCCTTGGATACGGCCGCGCTGGCAGCGGCTTCGGGGACGGGGGTTGGGGGGTCGCGCCGCCTACGACGCGCCGGGCTGTTCGCGGGCCGCGCGGGCCCACTCGCCGAGGACGGGGACGCAGGCCTCGGCGAAGTACTCGTAGTCGGCTGCGGTGTTGTAGACGTGGGCGGACAGCCGCAGGTAGCCGACGCCGCCGAAGCTGGTGAAGGCCGTCTCCACCCCCAGTTCCCGGGCCGCCCGGTCGCGCAGCGCGTCGGCCTCGACGCGGCTGCCGGCCAGCCCCGCGGGCAGCCGCACCAGCCGCATGCCGGGAACCGGCATGCCCACGTCGACGGCGCTGGAGACGCCGGTCAGTTCGGCGAAGGCGACGCCGACGACGCGCTCGCCGTAGCCGGCCAGGTCGTCCATGTACTGGCGGGCGGTGCTCCAGCCCCAGGTGCGCTCGATGAAGTCCAGTGCCGTCGGCGCCGCCAGGTAGCCGGTGACGTCGACCGTGCCCTGCTGGTCGAAGCGGTCGGGATACGGATCGGCAGCGCCCCACGAGTCGATCAGGGGGTAGAGCCGTTCGCGCAGCGCTCCGCGTGCGACCAGGGCGGCGGTGCCGCGCGGTGCGCAGCCCCACTTGTGCAGGTTGCCGACCCAGAAGTCGCACGTCACCCCGTCGAGGGGGGCGGGGATCAGACCGGGGACGTGCGCGCCGTCCACGAGCAGCGGGATGCCGCGCCGCCGGGCCTCAGCGCCGATCCGTTCCACCGGCATCCGGCGTGCGGTCGCCGAGGTGATGTGGTCGAGGACGATGAGGTCGGTGGCCTCGCCCACTTCGGCGGCGACGGCTTCGTACGCCTGCTCCTCGTCCGCGTCCAGCGGCACCCGGGCGGTGCGCACCTGGCCGCCCCAGCGGCGGGCCAGCCGTTCGGCTCCCATGGTCACGGCCCCGTAGCCGTGATCGGTGACGACGATCTCGCCACCGCGGCGGCGGGAGAGGCCGGCGTACGCGACGCTGACACCGGCACTCGCGTTGGGCACCAGGGCGAGGTCGTCGGGGGCGACCCGCAGGAAGGCGGCGAGTTCGACCCGGGTGGCGGCGATCCGCTGCGGCAGCGCCGGGAACCACACCACCGGGGAGCGGTCCATCTCCGCACGCAGCTGGTTCTGCCGCTCCTGCGCCACCAGGGGGACAGCCCCGAACGAGCCGTGGTTCAGGTGCTTCATCGCGGGGTCCAGCGTCCAGGCCCCGGCAGCGGGCCGGCCGTCGGCCAGCAGCAGCGGGCGCGGGGCTGTGGTGACCTCGGTCTCGCTCACATGACTCCACATCTACGGACGGGCACCCTGACAGGACATCGGACGCCCACCAGGACACATATGATGAGTCGGCATCCTGGCAGCCGATTTTCCAGCAATCAAGGGATCAGACGGCAATAGTCATCAGATGACTCAAGGCCGATACGCACAAGACATCTGATGACTCACGATCCGGCGACTCGGTACAGTTCCGGGAGGGTCCGGATGCCGCCGCCGACCCCTCAAAGTCACGGGAGGAGTCGGATGTCCGCAGTCGACAAGGCGTTCCACGGTCTACGGCACATGATCGGCACGGGGCGCCTCGGCGCGGGCGAGCGCATGCCGCCCGAAGGGGAGCTCTGCGAGGAACTCGGCGTCTCCCGGGGGTCGTTGCGCGAGGCCGTACGGATGCTCGCGGCCCTGGGAGTGGTCGAACCGCGGCACGGCTCCGGCACCTACGTCTCCCAGCTCAGGCCGGAGGACGTCATCGGCAGCCTCTCGCTGACCCTCGAACTCCTGCCGCTGACCGGCCTGTTGGAGGTGTACGAGATCCGCCGGGTACTGGAGGCCCACGTCGCGGCCCAGGCCGCGGCGCGCTGCACACCGGAGTCCGTGGAGACGCTCTTCTCCCTCATCGAGGCCATGGAGGCCACCGCCGATCCCACCAAGGCCTCTGAGCTCGACCACCGCTTCCACGCCGAGATCGCCCGGATCGGCGGCAACCCCACCCTCGCCTCCCTGCTCTCCGTCTTCCGCGCCCGCTCCCGCAAGTACCAGGTCTTCACCCTCCCCGAGGGCCCGGAGCTGCGCCGCAAGAGCGACGCCGACCACCGCAATCTGGCCACCGCCATCGCCGACCGCGACCCCGTCGCCGCGGCCGGCGCCGCACAGGCCCACGTCGCACAGACGGAGCGGTGGCTGCGGGCCTTCATGCCTCCGGTCGAGGAGGTTCCTCCCGTGAAGGAGGACCAGGACTCCCTACCGGACTGACGTCGGCTGGTTGTGGCCCTGCCGGCGGCGCTTGATCACTTGGATGCGCCCGATGAACGCAGTGCGCTATCTCGTCGCGGGCGGCATCGCCTGGCGGGCGGTGCCCGCGGACTTCCCCGCGTGGGACCGCGATTACGCCTTCTTGCGTCGCTGGCGCGACAACGTCCTGGCCGCCGAGTTCCACGACCGGCTGCGCAGCCGGGTCCGCGGGGCTGTGGGCCGCAATCCGGAACCGACGGCCGGTGTCATCGACGCGCAGTCGGTCACAGGAGCCGCGTCAGTGCCTGCCGCGAGCAGGGGATTCGACGGCGGGAAGAAGGTCAACGGCCGCGAGCGGCACATCGTGGTGGACACCCTCGCACTGCTGCTGGCTGTGACGGTGACCGCGGCCTCGGTCACCGACCGGGACGCGGGCCGGACGCTGCTGGCCCGGCTGCACGCTCGGTACTGGCACATCACGCGGGTGTGGGCCGACGGCGGCTACACCGGACAACTCGTCGACTTCACCCGCGAGGTCCTGCGCGTCGCTCTGACCGTGGTCAGGCGCAGCGACGACACCAGTGGCTTCACCATGCTCCCCAAGAGGTGGCTGGTGGAGCGCACGTTCGCCTGGCTGATGCATTCACGCGGCCTGGCCGCGACTACGAGACGCGCACCAGCACCTCCGAAGCGGTGATCTGGTGGTCGATGAGCATGGTCATGAGCCGCCGGCTCGCGCGACGGACACGCTGAACAGGCCCGGCCGTTCCTCCGTCAGCCAGCCCCGAGCGGCCAGGCGCTTCGCCTTCGACCGCACTGCTTCGACCTTCGCCGGGAGCGGCCAGCCCGAGAGCCGCTGCGAGTTGACGGCAGTCCATCGCCTCCCCGCCCGCTCCGTTCCCACCGGCCAGGATGTCCATGATCCGCCGGTAGTCCGGCGCCAGAACCGTGGGCGCGAGCCCTTCCTCCCGGTGCGGCACCGCCGAACTGGGAACTGCGGCCGTGACCCGCACCGGCCGTTCGCCGGCCGCCACAGCCTGCGCGGTGTCCCCGGTTTCGTGGGACCCGCCCAGGACCTCGCCCAACGTCTCACGGGCGATGACGAACCGCTCCCACACAGACTCCGCCTCGCGCAATTCGGCCTGCAGAGCCTCCACTCGCTGCCGAGCGGCGCGTTCACGCTCCTCCAGCAACCCCGTCACGACGGCATCCCGGCACCTCCATCCACGAGCGACACCACCCATCGTCCCTGCCGCCGAAACACTGCCCCTACACCTGACCAGCGGAAACGCACCCGCCACTCTCGGAAAGACAACGGCTTCTTACGTCATAGCCAGGTCCGGCCCGGCCTCATCGACGGCTGCCTGGCCGGCACCAGACTGACCACCGTGAGTGCCGAGGCCGGTTCAACAACCGGGAGAGCTGTCCTTACCCACCGGGTAAGGACGACTGCAGACCGCGTATCCGCGGTTCAAGGGCTGATCGCCGCGCATGAGCTGCATTCAGCATGGCCAATTCCGGCCCCGACATCCGACCCCACGACCGGCCCAGCGCTCACGGAGCTTCTTCAGCGTTGCAACTCCAGTGTGAGGACGGCCTTGGCGATTGACGTCATGCGGTTGGGACTGCATCGGGACCTGCGGAAGATCCGCCAGGACTTCAGGCGGGCGACGCCGCGTTCGACGGGTGCGCGCGCTGCGGCCAGGGCACGGTTGCGAGTCTTCTCGGTGGGAGTCAGTTTCTTCAGGGGCCTGCGTTTGATGCCCGTAGTCAGCCACGGACCGGCGCCCTGGTAGGCGAGATCGGCCACGATCGGAACGCCCTGGCGCTCGCAGATCCGGATGATCCGGTGGGTGCGGGCAGCGGTCAGGTCGTGGGTGCGGCCCGGCAGGGCGGGCGAGAGCCACAACAGCCGGCCGCCGGGATCGGTGACGACCTGCACGTTCACGCCGTGGCGCCGGTGTTTGTGGGAGTAGTCGGCCCGGCCGTCGCCGACCCGGTCGCACTCGGCGAGAGTGCCGTCGAGCAGGACGAAGTCGGGATCATGCTCGCGCAGCGTCTTCAGCAGACCCGGTGCACGGGCGGCGAGGAGGTCGACGACTGCGCTGGTGTAGCCATGCACGGTGGACTCGCTGATCCCGAACCCGGCAGCGATCTTCGCCAGAGTGATGTGCTCGCGCAGGTACACCAGTGCCACCATCGCTCGCTGGGACGGACGGAGCTTGCAGCGCCGGTCGCCCTCACGGGTGACGATCAACATGGTGACCCACTCCACGAGTGCATGCGGCAGGTCAAGTGCGGCAGGATGGACGACCACCGAGGCCCCCGAGCAACGTGATTGAGAAGTCAGACATCTCGATCAACAGCCCGGGGGCCTCGCTCGTTGCGCTGCACGGGCCGTCACCCGATCGGTTGGCCACATCGAAGAAGCTCAGTGGTTGTAGCCTCGGGCAGGGTGCTACCACCTGTGACTAGATCTTGCTCTGCACCCAAAGGGCGCTTCGCCTCATACCCCATGGACAGATCATCCCCGAGTGACCCGGAACTGATCCGTCAGGCACCGTTAACGGGAGGGAATGGGTCGCCGACATGGGGCGCCACGACGACGATGTCGTCGGTCTCGTGGACGAGACCGACGACATCAAGGAGGTGGTCCGGCGAGCTCGGCAGTGCTGCTCTCAGCAGTGCCGCAGACCGCGCGCGCTCGGATCGGCGTCGAACGAGGACGGTGTGTTGACCCAGTCCGCCGGGACGTAGCCCCACCCGTCGTAGCCAGGAGCGGTCCAGTCACCCTTGGTGTGGTACCAGGTGGTGTTGCCGCCGCCGTGCAGTCCACCATAGGTCCAGCAGTCGAACCAGCTGAAGGTGGAATAGAGCTGCCCCGTTATGTTCGCTTCGTGATAGGCGCCCGAGCGCAGAATGGCGGGGGCTCCGTTCCCGCACCACAGCCGGCCGTCGCTCGCCCGAACTCCGCACTCGGCGCTGGCAGCGGCACTGGCCGAAGGGGCGGCGATCACACCGCCCGCCGTCAGGGCGAGGGCTGCCATCCAGAGGGAGAGATACTTCCTGGTCCTGGTCATCCACTGTCCTTTTCTCACTGGTCCCCCGCTTCAGCCGCCGTAGCGGTGCAGGGGACGCCCAGCCGGCGCCTCGAACTGTAGGGGCGGACCCGGGACGTTGCGACCCTGACAGATGTCAGGGTCACGATCAGCTGCTGGCGCGCGCCATGGTCCCGCCAGGCCGCCTGGCCTGGGTCACTTAAGGGCTGATCAACTGGCTGCACGTGCCGCTGCCCTGTACCCGAACGGCAGGATCGGCGAGAAGCTGCTCTGAACTTTGACCCGGCCGGATCTCCTCGCGCCAGCGGCAGTCTCATCGTCCTCCAGGTCGCCCGCCTGAAGTCCTGGTGGATCTTCCGCAGGTCCCGCTGCAGCCCCAACCGCATGACGTCAATCGCCAAGGCCGTCCTCACCCTGGAGCTGCAAACGCTGAAGAAGCTCACGGAACATCACGGATCGCCGGTTCTGACACGTCCGGGCGCGTACTTCCGGCGCCCGCGCCCGGGCCTTCTCAGGATCAACCCGTGACTGCACTGCACCGGGCGGGTCCAGCTTGGGGCGCTGGCCGGTCGGGCCGGGACTCCTTCGCGGCATCGCCGCGATCAACCTGCCGACGGGGCCCGACGGTCTCCCGGTCCGGCTACCGCCTCGGACCCGCGACGGCGTACGCCGCGGTGCCGACGACCATGAGGACCAGGGCCGTCCAGGTGCCCGCTGCCGTGCCGGGAGGCAACAGCATCCACATCACCGCCTGCATCGGCACACTCGTCGGGGGCGGGGCGAAGAACACGAACGAGAGCCAGGCGAACGGCAGCGTCCAGGCGTACTGGCCGCCCGAGAGCGCCGCGCCAAGGGCGACCAGTCCTATCAGGCCCGCGCTGTCCCGGACGACGAACGCGGTGGGGGCCATGGACACGCCCACGGTCTGCACTGTCAGCAGCACCCCGGCGACCGCCGCGCCGGCGAGGAGCACATGTGCCGCCCTGCGAGGCACCCAGCGGATCGCGGCCGTCCGGTCCAGCGCGAGGTCCTGCCCGCCGAGCCCGACCGAGACCGCCATCGCCCCCGTGGTGAGGACGAGCGCGGGCAGTCTCGGATCACCGGGCCCCGAGCTCCCGTCCCGGGCGAGTGCCCATACCGCCACCGCGCCGATCAGCACCGCGGCGAGCGACGCGGGTACCTGACGCGAACGCGCGTACAACGTCAGCCATCTCACCGGGACGCACCGCCGGACAGTACATCGAACGGGCTTCCCTCACAGGAGAGCGCGGCGGCGCGCATCGCATTGATCCGCGAGAGCTGCTCGGCCCGTGGAAGCGCCTTGAGTTTCTTCCACACCGGGCGGGTCTCCGCTTCGACCTCGCTGCGCATACGTGCCGGCGTGCCGGCGAGAGGCTTGAGGTCCCCGAGGACCCAGCCCGCCGCGACGGTCTGCGCGAAGTCATCTCCCCCGAAGCTGCTCCAGCCGACGGGAGTGCACCCTGGCACCATGCCTTTCGCGATCAGGGCCCGGGTCAGCTCCTCGCCCGTCGCTGCGGCGACGATCCCATCATCGAAGTCGAGGAGCACGGTCTTGCGAGACCACCGCGGTGTGGAGCCCTTCGGCAGTACGGCGGTGTTCTCCCGGACCGAGTCCGGCGCCTGATCACCCAGGGCACCATGCAGCAGGCGCAGCGCCTCCTTGCCCGGACCTGCGAGGTCTGCGAGTCGGGCCTGCTGCGTCTTCGTCACGCACACCGGGCCGTCGCACACCAACTCCGCGGCGGCCTTGTCGACGACATACATCCGGCCCGGGTCGGAGGGGAGGACGAGCAGGGCGATCGCCGCACCCGCCAGGACGGGCGTCAGGGCGATCAGCCGGGCGCGCGGGGTCACGGCGACCAGCAGCGCGAAGCCGGTCGCAGCCATGCCGAGCAGCCAGAACGTCTGCCCGACGTGCACGGAGGCGGAGAGCGTGACGAACGCCTCGCGCACGTCCTCCAACGTCGGTGACAGCAGCGAGACCCGGTTCGGTTCCGTGCTGGTGAACCCGTCCCTCGTGTCTGTCTCCGTCCGGCCCAGCGACATGTGCATGAGGGCTGTGAATACGAAGGCGCCCATGGCCAGCGCGGGCGGGGTGAGCGTGGACGGCAGGGCCCTTGCGGCCCCCATGCCGAGCACGGCCCCCGCGACGAGGAAGAACACCCCCACCAGCGAGATCGGCAGCCATCCGAGGTGCGTGTACTCGGTGTGGGCGAGCACCTGGACCCCGCCCACGAGGACGAGGAACATGAAAGCCCCGGCTAGTGTGATGGCCGTCGCGCCCGTCAGGGTGGCCGCGCGCTGCAGGGCGGGCCGCGGTGTACTCGTCAGCAGTTCGGACATCTTCGAGCGGTGGTCGCGCAGTCCCTGCAACGCTCCGAGGCCGATGGCGAGCGGCCAAAGGTAGAACAGCAGGGAGCGGGTCCACATGGCCAGTGGAGTCCACTGAGCCGTCCACGCCGTGGTGCCACTCCACCAGGCGCCGCCCGGCACGTACAGGAACGTCAGCGCCGGCGCCAGGATCACGACGCCGGCCCACGGGGCGACCGAACGCCTCAACTCGATACGCAGAACGCGGCCGTTCACCAAGTGCCCCTTCTCTGCTCGGGGTTGAGCAGCAGGGCCGAGTAGCCGCGCTCCAGCGGGCTGTCCCCCACGTGCTCCGGGCCGCCGGCCGAGGCCAGCTCGTCCGGAGGACCCTTGAAGACCAGCCGTCCCCCGGCGAAGAGCACCACGTCGGTGCAGGCGGCGGCGACGTCCTCCACCAGGTGGGTCGAGACGAGCACGCACGTGTCCGTACCCAACTCCTGCAGCAGCTCGCGGAAGCGCAGCCGCTGCGCCGGGTCCAGGCCGACCGTCGGCTCGTCCAGCAGCAGGATCGTCGGGTCGTTGACGATGGCCTGGGCGATGCCGACCCTGCGCACCATGCCACCCGAGAGGGCCTTCATCTTCTCGTCGGCGCGGTCCGCCAGACCCACCCGCTCCACGGCGCGCTGCACCGCCGCGGGGATGCTCGCTTTGGGCACCTCCTTCAGCCACGCCATGTACTCGACGAACTCGCGCACCGTGAACCGCTTGTAGTAGCCGAACTCCTGCGGCAGATAGCCGATTCGGCGGCGCACCGTACGGTGCTCGCCCGTGCCGCCCACGGACTCGCCGAGCAGCTCCAGGCTGCCCTCGGTGGGACGCAGCACGGTGGCCAGCGTCCGGATGAGGGTGGTCTTGCCCGCCCCGTTGGGGCCGAGGAGTCCGTGGACGCCGATGCCCAGCGACAGGTCGAGGCCGTCGACGGCCATCCGTTTCCTGCCGACCCTGACCTTCAGCCCGGTAGCCTGGATCTCCCAGGCGTAGGCCGTCGGCGCGATGTCGGCCGCGCTCACCGCGGACGTCATGTGGCGTTCCTTTCGCATGTTCTTTCCGATGGTCATCGATGAGCTCCCAGCACGGTGTACGCGCCTCGGCGGGCGATCACGACACCGATACCGAGTGCGAGGATCAGCCCCCACGCAGGCAGACCACCTGTCTGAAGGGCGAAGGTCGTACGGTTGGTGGCCATGGTGGGTGCCACCACCACACCGACCCACACAGCGGCCAGCGCGAAGGCGGCGCGGGTGACACCGACGACTCCGCCGAGTGCCAGGGTCGTCGAGGTGAAGGCCAGACAGGGCAGCAACCACTGCACCACCATCACTCCCGTCGCCCAGCCGCCCACCAGCAGCGCGGGGACGACCACACCGAGCACGGACGCGGTGCGCCGCAGCACCAGATAAAGCCCGGCCCTGGGCACCGAGGCCGTCAGCTCGTACGCCGGGTCCAGGCCGCGCGACCAGGACGCCGCGACGCCGAGCACGGGCAGGACCGGCGCGAGCAGCAGGACGAACGACACCTCGCCGGATGCGGTGTCGGCCAGTTCGAGCAGCAGGGCCAGCAGCGTCATGCCCACGACCATGGCCAGCCACGGCACCATCGTGGGCGTCATCCACCTCGACAGCCGCGCCGACCAGCGCTGTCGGTGCGGCATCGTGGCAGTGACCGCGAGTTGGGGTTCGAGGTCCGACCACACGGTGTCGACGAGCGACGCCACGGCGGGCACCCCGGCACCGACAGCTGCGGACAACTGGTCACGGCACACCCGGCACGTCTCCAGATGCGCCTCCACGGCCCACACTTCGTCGGCGGAGAGGTCCGCGCCGCCGCGCACGTACCCCTCGATGATCCGCTTCGATGCGTGTTCGATACTCACGCCAGCGTCCTCCGCATCTCGATCCGGGCCCGGCGGGCACGGGTCTTGACCGTGCCCTCGGGCAGCCCGAGCAGGACCGCCGTCTCCCGGACGGACAGCCCGTCGAGCACCATCGCCTGCAGCACCTGTCTCAGCTCCGGCGCGAGGCGCCGCAGCGCGTCCCCGACCTCACCGCCGACGGTCTGCGCGAGCGCCAACTCCTCGGCGGCGGGCGCCACGTCGGGCGGAGCGGCGGCCGGCGGCGGCTCCGCGTGGTGGGCCCTGCGCCGGAACGCGTCGATGAGGCGGCGCGCCGCGATCGTCCACAGCCAACCTGTGGCCGTCCCTCCCACCGCGGCCCCGGCGAACGCGCCCGCCGCGCGCCACACCGCCAAGTAGGTCTCCTGCATGACCTCCGCGACGATCTGCTCGTCCACACACCGACGGCGCAGCCGCACCGCCATCCACGGTGACGTGCGCCGGTACAGCTCCTCGAACGCGGCACGGTCGCCTTTTGCCACCAGCCGGACGAGACGCTCCTCGTCCACCTCGTGCAGCGCTGCTTTGACTGATCTCACACCTTCTAGACGGCCGCCCCGGGCGACAGGTTTTCCCATCGTCGTGATCCACGTCACACAGGGGGCCTCGCTGTCGAAGGCCTTCGGGTGCCGGCGGTTCGGCAAGGAACGAACGTCAAAGGCCGTTTCGAGAGCTGCGAGATGAGCGGCGAGCGGGGCGGCGACCCTGCTCAAGCCGCCCGGAACGCGAGGGGCCCAACCCAGTACCTCGGCCACCGTTTCCCGGGTGCCGGGCCGGGCCTCGCCAGGGCGCCTTCCGCTGCCCCGAGGCGGCCTGCGCCCGATCGCCGGCGCAGACGACCGTCGCGCCGGCGGGCGGGCTGGTTGTAGAGCTCGACGATCCACGTCCTTTTCCCTCGAAGTCCGCATCTCTCGAGCGCGTGCGCCGCCAGCGCACGCCCTCGGCCAGCAGGATCCGGCGCACCTGGGAGCGACTGACCTCGATGCCCAGGTCCCGGGCCGCTGCAGCCAGTGTGTCCAAGGTCCACTCCGAGGGCCCCGACTCGTCCGCGGCCCACATCTCGTTCGACGGCTGCACCTCGAGCCGGCCGGGCGGGGTCTGCTTGACCATCGCGATGATCCGGGAGCGTTCGGCCTCGGTGATCCTTCGCTTGCGGCCCTGCCCGCCCAGATCCTCCAGGCCCTCAAGACCCGAGCGGTTGAAGCGGTGCAGCCAGCGACGCACCGTCTTCTGACTGCACCTCAGCTCGCCTGCGATCTGCGGGACCAGCCAGCCGTCCCAGCTCAGCTCGACCATCCGATACCGCTCCACCAGAACCTTCGGCGCCTTCCTGGCAGCCGCCAGGCGGTGAACCACCGCTTGCTCACCCTCGTCACGGCCCGGCCGTGCCCTCAGCACCATGATCCAGCACCCGCCCCCGAGCACCCGCAACCACCCCGCTACCAGCAGCTATACCCACCGAAAGCAGAATTGAGCAGTAGAGACCCGCGACCAGCGCCAGCCGATCGGCATCTCGCGCATGGTGAGCGTCAGGAGCGCCGCGGAGCACTTCCGCTACTACGCGGGATGGGTCACCAAGCTCTATGGCGAGACCGCGCCCGTGTCGTTCCCGAACGTGCTGCAGTACACCAAGCGGGAGCCGGTCGGCGTGTGTGCGCTGATCACGCCCTGGAACTTCCCGCTGATGATCGCGAGCTGGAAGATCGCACCGGCGTTGGCCTGCGGCAACACGGTGATCGTCAAGCCCGCCGAACAGACGCCGATGACGACGCTCCGCCTCGTGCAGCTGTGCCAGGAGGCGGGCGTCCCGGACGGAGTGGTGAACCTGCTGACCGGCGGTCCGGAGGTCGGCCGCGCCCTGGTCGAGCACCCGGGAGTGGACAAGGTCTCCTTCACCGGCTCCACGGAGACGGGCCGCGCGATCGTGCAGAGCTCGGCCGGAAACCTGAAGCGAGTCTCGCTGGAACTGGGCGGCAAGGCACCCAGCACCGTGCTGCCCGACGCCGACCTCGACCCGGCCGTGGCCGGCTGCCTCCAGGGCGCGCTGCTCAACAGCGGCCAGGTGCGCGCCGCGTACACCCGCTTCCTCGTCCACCGCTCCCTCACCGACGAGTTCGCCGAGCGCTGCGCCAAGACCGCTGGCCAGATGCGCCTCGGGCCGGGCCGGGCGCCCGAGACGGAACTCGGCCCGCTGGTCACCGCGGACCACCTGGCGCACGTCGACGCGCTGGTCCGCAGCGGCACGGCGGAGGGCGCCACCCTCGTCACGGGCGGCACCCGCGACGAGGATCTGCCCGGCTACTTCTACCGGCCCACCGTCTTCACCGACGTACGGGACGACATGCGCATCGCCCGCGAGGAGATCTTCGGCCCGGTGCTCTCCGTCCTCCCCTACGACGACGAGCACGAGGCGGTCGCCCGCGCCAACGACACCGAGTACGGCCTCGCCGCCGTCTGGACCCGCGCCGTGGCCACCGCCCACCGTGTCGCCGGTGCCGTCCGTGCCGGGACCGTCTTCATCAACATGCCCAACCCCGTGGACGCCTCCGCCCCGTGGGGCGGCTTCGGCACCAGCGGCTGGGGACACGAGATGGGCAGAGGCGCCATCGACCTGTACACCGAAATCAAGAGCGTGTGGACCTCACTCGCCTGACGAAGCTCCGGACAAGCTGCCGCGATCACGAACAGGGCTCGCAGACGATCACAAGCCCCCGGCACTCATCGAGGCCGGGGCGCTCAGCGGACTCTCGTCCACACCGACGACATCCGTCACTGCTTCCACGACTCACTCACACCCCAGCAGTTCTACGCACGGTGCACTCCCGGGGTACCTACCGGGCTGACCGGCCAGCCCCGGGCCCGAACTCACCGGTTGATCACTCCATGCTTCTCGTACCTGCCAGAGTGAACCGCTCCGGGTCTAATGGAGGCTCGGGACTGCCCCGAGTTGGGTGGAGTCGAGTTGCTTGGTTTCACGCTACCGGTGGGTGCGGAGTTCGTACTCCACTGGGCTGAGCATGCCCAGCGCGGAGTGCCTGCGCTGTCGGTTATGGAAGATTTCCAGGTACTCGAAGAGCGCGGTGGACAGCTCCAGACGCGTCCGTCACCGTCTGCGGTTGAATAGTTCGACCTGGACGCGGGCCCAGAAGGACTCCATCAGAACCGGGGCATACCACGAGCGAGTGTTGTTCACCCGTTGCTGCGCCAGGACCGCAGCCGGTCGGCGATGTCGTAGACGGTGAGCCGTAGTGCACGGATGTCGGTGATCAGGTCCCGCCACTGTTCGTACGGGGCGTCCACAGTCTCCCCGGAGGCCTCGATGTAGGCCACGGCGACGCCGTAGGCGTAGAACTCGTTGCGTGCCGGCAGGGGCCTGATCAGCACGATCTGTTCCATGAGCGCCGCCGCTCGCCAGTAGGCGTCGGGCGAGCCCTCGTCCAAGGCCGGGGTATTCACCCGGTGGCGGGCGACAGCGGCGACCAGGGCGGAGTAGTCCTGTACCGCGAGGTCCTTGCCGAGGAGTTCTTCCTGTCGGTCGAGGAGCCAGCGGATGTCGACGTGCAGTTCCAAGGTCAGGCCGCCCGGCGGGGGGCCAGGGCAGGAAGCCCGCCGAAGTCACGGTCGAAGGCCTCAGCGAAGCCCGGGCGCCGGATAGCGGCGCGGAAGGCGTCTGTGGCCGTGGACAGCTTGGCCTGGTTCTCCTCCTCGACAGCCAGTTCCGCGAGGTAGGCGCGGACACTCATACCGCGGGCGGCGGCGAGGGCCGCGAACCGGTCGCGCGTCTCTGTATCGATCTTGACAGTCGTGTCAGCCATATCCCTAGTATGCATCCTCGACTACTTTGACGAATACCCGTTTCAGGAATCGGACCGCCTTCTGGATCAACGCCCCTCGTCGACGAGCTCAGGTGTCAGGTCACGCGAACCCGTCGGCCCCGCGGTCTGTGTCGATAACGGCCGAACTCCGGCCTAGCCTGGTCGACCTCGATCTCTACCACCGCCTCCGGCAGGACCGGCAGGAAGCGCACGGAGTCGGCGACGGGCAGCCCGCCGGCATAGGCCCAGGTTCTGGGCCGGCCGAAGGGCGGCCAGATGCGGGCGATCGGCGCCAGCCTCCCCGCGCAAGAGGTGCAGCTGACCGTGGCACCGCTGCTGCGTGTGGCCGGAGCGTAAGAGTTGGCGCCGCTCGGCTTCGCCCGGGTGACGCGTACGGCGGTGCAGCGGATGCGGCACGCCTGCCGCAAACAGGTTTGTGGGGGCTGGTCGACAAGCGCATGGTGCCGTCGTCCGACGGGGTCTGCCGGCAAGCGGGACGTGGGCGCTGTGCTGGAGGCGCTGCGGCACCGGCCGGGCCGGTTTCGAAGGGGACGGCGAAGGGGCTGAAGTCGACTCGTCGACTCACTCAACTCCCTTGACCAGCACGGGAGATGATCTTTGCAGAAGAATGGCCGCGCCGTATCTCAAAGGTTCAAGTGGTTGCTGTGGGATCAGGCGTATGCATCTCAACCGCCCCCCACATGGGGCTCTGGCGGCCATCGTCGCCGCCTGCGCCCTGATACTGGTGGCAGGCCGCGCCGACGCGGCGTCGCCCGCCACCACCGGCAACCCCGGCACCCACCTCAGACCCGGCCCGGTCGACACCTCTCACGACACCGCCGTCCACGCCTTGATCGCGAACGACGACGACGGCGACGACGGCACGGACCACGACGACCCGACCGCCGCCTTCGCGCAGCAGGCCCGCATGAAGACGGCGCCCGGCGCAACGGTCGCGCCGGGCGCGCTGCCCCATGCCTGGAGCCAGGCAGAGTTTCTACCGACCGTCCCGACCTCCTGGCGGGAAGTCACCGACGTCCCTCTCCAACAGGAGGACAAGCGATACGCCGACTCCGTCTCGTCGAACTTCGGCGCCGGATACGGCCTGAACAGCGGCCGCGTCTCCTCCCTCGCCGTCGACGGGCACACGGTCTACATGGGCGCAGCCGACGGCGGCCTGTGGCGCTCGGACGACGACGGACGGCACTGGCGGCCCCTTTCCGACCATCAGCAGACCCTCGCCATGGGCGCCCTGGCCGTGAACCCCGCCGACCACTCCCTGTGGATCGGCACCGGCGAGCCCAGCAACTCCGGCGACTCCTACACCGGCCTCGGCATCTACCGGTCGACCGACCGGGGCCGTACCTGGGAGCAGGTCGGCAAGCGCATGGACGGCAGTGTCGTCCCTCGGATCACCTTCGACGGCGGGGGCCACGTCTACGCCGCCACCAACGAGGGCGTCCTGCGTCGAGATGCCGACGACATCACCTCCGACTGGACGGTCGTTCTCGCCCCCGGCGCCCCGGACACCAGCTTCTCCTCGGCGGCCACGGACGTCGCCGTACGCCCCGGGACCGGCGGGCGCACGGTCGTGGCCGTGATCGCACGGCAGTTCACCTACGCCGGCGACGCGAACGCCATCTACGCGTCCGACGACTACGGCACACCCGGCACCTGGCACAAGGTCATCCCGGCCGGCGACCTCACGGGCGTCACCCCGGGCCGGTCCACCCTGTCGTACTCGGCCGACGGCCACGAGCTGTTCGCCCTTGTCGGCGACGGCGCGAACGGTAGCGACGACGGTGCTGTGTACCGCTCGGCCGGCGGCGAGGCGTCCGGCCCCTGGACGGCCGTCGCCGACGAGGACGTCCTCAAGGAGGCGGGCGCGCAGAACAGCGACCCGGCCGGCGCCGCCTGGTACAACCAGTACGTCGCCGTGGACCCCGCCGACCCGAACCACGTCTACGCTGCCTTCTCCGAGGTCTTCGAGAGCTGGGACGCCGGAAAGACCTGGGCGACGGTCGGTCCGTACTGGAACTACGGCCTGAAGTGCTACACCGACGGCCTGGTCGCCGGCGGCTGCCCCATGACGACCCACTCCGACCAGCACGCCATCGCCTTCGGCGCGGACCACCGCGTCTACTTCGGCAACGACGGCGGTGTCTACGAGCGTTCGGCCACTCTGCACCCTGACCCTCTGCTCCCCTCCGAGGGATGGACCAACCTCAACCAGGACCTGCGCACCTTGCAGTACTACGACGCCGTCTACGCCCGCGACCCGGCCACCGGCGCCCTGTCCACCTGGGGCGGCACCCAGGACAACGGCAACGTGCTGAGCCTGCCGGGTGCGCGCGAGCTGTACCAACCCTCGGGCGGTGACGGCGGCTTCGTCCTCGCCGACCCGGCGAACGCCGACCGTGCCGTGAACGAGTACGTCAACCTGGACCTGGTACTGACCACCAACGGCGGTCGCTCCGACCACAAGACACCCTCCTTCACGAACGTCTCCCCCGCCTGCGACTGGAACGCCGACCTGAAGGGCTGCGACCCCGGCCCGGAGTTCATCGCCCCCTACACCTCCGACGTGGGCGACGTGAACCACTGGGTCGCGGGCGGCCGGTACGTCTGGGACAACGGCGGCAAGGGCTGGGACACCCGTTGCGCAGCCACCGCCTGCGACTGGAAGAACGTCCACGACACCGGTGAGAACCACGCCGTCACCGCTCTTGCGGCGAACGGTTCCGTGACCTACGCGGGCTGGGAGGACTGGAGCGGTCCCACGTATGCGAGCGGCATCGACACCAACGCGGGCGGCACCTGGCAACGGCTCACCGCACCGCTGCCGAACCGGTACGTCACCTCGCTGACCGTCGACCCGCACAACGCTCGCCACGTCTGGGCCACGTATGGCGGCTTCACCCGCAGTTATGTCTCCGGCGCGGGCGAGGGACACGTCTTCGAGAGCACCGACGGCGGCAGCACCTGGACGGACCGCACCGGCGACCTGCCCGACGCACCCGCCGGGGCGCTCGCCCTGTGGCACGGCCACGTCGTCGTCGGCACGGACGTCGGCGTCTTCGCGGCCACGCCCGGCGGCAAGGGCGGGTACACCTGGCACCGGCTGTCCGGCGCCCTGCCCCACGCCGGAATCGTCTCCCTGGACGTCTCCCCCGACGGCCGACGGCTCCTGGTGGGGACGCACGGGCGCGGGCTGTGGTCGGCACCCGCACCGTTCTGAGCCCGGTACGTACGCCTCCGCCGGATCAGGCGGAGGCGTACGTCGAGCACAGTCCACAACACGACCCTGGCATCGATGACGAACTTCGGCTGGAGTACGGGTACTCCTGTGAGACTTCGCAATTCCCGCTGGTCGGAGGCGCTCTTTCGAGCCTAGCGGGGTGACGGTGCCTCAATGGCCGGTTCCGAGAAGCCGTTTCCGCTCGTCCTACCGTTACAACTCGGGCCCACGTCGGTCATTCGCAGGATCGGAAGGGGCCTGGGAGCTCGGGGTACGGCTCCAGTGCCTGTCGCCGTTCGACGGCTCCAGAAACTTAGCCGCCCCGTGCTCCGTGACGACACGGCAGGTGGCAGCGCCGACTTCCGGGTCTGGAGCGGATTCCTGTTACAGCCCCCTGACCCGGTGCTCGCGCCAGCCGCCCCGGAGGCCGTTGTCCCTGTTGAGGCCCTGGTGGAGGTTCTGACCGCTGACACCCGAGAGTCCGCAACGAGCTGAGAGTTAGGGTGTCTGCTGCGGGCGTCAGATGGTGAGAACAGCCACTGTTCGCCGCGACCGACCAATTCACCAACGGGCGAGTCCGACCAGGTCGGTAGCCCCAACGGACGCATCTTCAACACCCGCAAGTCGTCGTCCACGATCCATGGCCGGGTACTCACATCCTCCCGAACGGCGGAATCGTCACCTCGGCCACGCCGGACCACGGTACTGCAACAAGATCAAGTTACGAGCTCGTAGGGCACGGTCTGACACTGCAACGGTCTTCGGCGTGACTGGTTGCCAGGCTGTTCGCCGGCCTGGGCTCAGATGGGGATCCTGGCGAATGTCAGGGCGCGGACCTGCGCCCGCTTCTCAGCCGTTACCAACCGCAGGTCCTCGTGGTGGCCTCATCGGAGACTTCACCCACCGAGACGTGAGCCCAGGCCTCCGCCTGGGCCTCACTCGTCCGTGCGGCGGGCTTCGGAGTCACGTTGCCACTCCAGGCTGCCACGGTGCTTCGGGCGGCAACTGCTGCCCTCGAGGCCAGTCCCGGCACCGCTGTGGTGAACGCGTGCTTCCCCGACGCTGTGAACCCCATGCTCCAGAGCGCCGGCCTGCCTGTCGTGTGCGGCCTCGATAACGTGGCGGCACTCGCCCAAGGGCTTCGCCCGCTTCCTCCGAGGCGGCGCGGCTTCCCGAGTGGCAGCTTCAGGGGTCGGAGGTCTGGGTGCTTGCTCGATCACCCCTTGAGACATCAGCGTCTTCCCCGTTCGCGCTCAGAAATGGCCTCTGTCCGTCACCTCGTGACGCCACCGGCGAGACCCATTGCGCGTGAAGGTGCTGCGTCATCCCGTGCGATCCGGCCGACCTGCCCACGCCGGAGGCCGTACGGGCGTGCTGCGCGGGGCAGTTGACCCCTACAGGATCCCGGCCCGAGACCGGCCTGGGTGTGGGTCATCGACTCCTCTCCTTGACGGTGTCCGGAAAGGTGCGCAAGACCGAGCCGCGGGAGCGCGACTCCGGCCGATCTTCCGGGGTGTCCGATCACAGCGGGGCGCGGCCCGTAAGATCGGGTGTCCTGGGGGTGGTTATGGGCAGGCAGCGCCCTGGCTCGCCGACGCTGGAGGAAGTCGCGGCTCGCGCCGGTGTCGGGCGCGGCACCGTCTCGCGGGTCGTCAACAACGCTGCGGGCGTGAAGGAGTCCACGCGCCGGGCCGTCGAGCGGGCCATCGACGAACTGGGCTACGTGCCCAACCTGGCGGCCCGTTCACTGGCCGTGCGGCGCGCGGACGCGGTGGCGCTGGCGCTGACCGAGCAGGACTGGCGGCAGTTCGGGGAACCCTTCTTCTCCGAGATCATCCGCTCGGTCGGCGACGCCCTCGCCGACACCTCGGTGCAGCTGCTGCTCACCCTGGTCCGCACGGACGCCGAGCGGCGGCGCCTCGTCGAGTACGCGCGCGGCGGACGGGTGGACGGAGTGCTGCTGCTGTCCGTACGGGCCGAGGACCGGCTGCCGGACATGCTCGCCGACGCCGGACTCCCCACAGTGCTGCTCGGCCGCCGCTCGGGCGACGAGCACGTCACCTATGTGGACGCGGACAACGTCGGCGGGGCCCGCGGCGCGGTCGAGCACCTGCTGCGCGGAGGGCGCCGCCGGATCGCCGCCGTCACCGGGCCGCTCGACATGTACGTCACCCAGTGCCGGCTGCGCGGGTACCGGGAGGCACTGGCCGCCGCCGGTGCGGAAGCCCTTCCCTCACTGGTCGTCGAGGGCGACTTCACCGAGGACAGCGGGCGCCGGGCGACGGCCGAACTCCTCGCCCGGCACCCGGACATGGACGCCGTCTTCGCCGCCTCGGACACCATGGCGGCCGGAGCCCTCGAGGTGCTGCGGGCGGCGGGCCGCCGCGTGCCCGAGGACGTCGCGGTGATCGGTTTCGACGACTTCCCGCTCGCCCGGCACACCGAGCCGTCGCTGACGACGGTCCGGCAGCCGCTGGAGGAGATCGGGCGGACCATGGTGCGGCTGCTGATGGAGGAGATGGAGCAGCCGGAGGTCGCCTGGCGCCATGTCATCCTGCGCACCCGTCTGGTGGTGCGCGGCTCGGCCTGAGGCCGGTCGACGGGCCTGGGCGAAACCTTTCGGGAGCGCTCCCAACTCCCGGATCCCGTCGAAAGGTTACGGACGCACTCGCCTCACCTGCGACTTCAAAATCCCTTCGACCGCATTCGTGCGCACAGGGTTGTCAGGGACATGGGAGCACTCCTACAGTCCGACCCGAACCGGCGGAGTGGGAGCGCTCCCACCAGTGGGGAGGTGGGAGCGCTCCCGTACCAGCCCCGAAAACCGAGCCACGTTCCAGAGAGGCACCCGCATGCGACCGTCACCGCACCGTCCCCGCACCGCGCGCGGCCTGTTCGCCGCACTGCTCTCCGCTCTCGCCGCGCTCGCGGCTCTCCTCGTCGCCGCACCGCCGGCCCAGGCCGACACCACGATCTGCGAGCAGTACGGCTCGACCGTCATCCAGGGCCGCTACGTCGTACAGAACAACCGCTGGGGCACCAGCGCCACCCAATGCGTCACCGCCACCGACACCGGCTTCCGCCTCACCCAGGCCGACGGCTCGGTGCCCACCAACGGCGCCCCGAAGTCGTACCCGTCGGTGTTCAACGGCTGCCACTACACCAACTGTTCGCCCGGCACCAACCTTCCGGCGCAGCTCAGCAACATCTCCACCGCGCCCAGCAGCATCTCGTACAGCTATGTCTCGAACGCCGTCTACAACGCCTCGTACGACATCTGGCTGGACCCGACGCCCCGCACCGACGGCGTCAACCGGACCGAGATCATGATCTGGTTCAACCGGGTGGGCTCCATCCAGCCGATCGGCTCGCAGGTCGGCACCGCCACCGTCGGCGGCCGCACCTGGCAGGTGTGGACCGGCAGCAACGGCTCCAACGACGTGATCTCCTTCGTCGCTCCCTCGGCGATCAGCAACTGGAGCTTCGACGTCATGGACTTCGTCGACCAGACGGTTGCCCGGGGCATGGCGCAGAACAACTGGTACCTGACCAGCGTCCAGGCCGGGTTCGAGCCGTGGCAGAACGGCGCCGGACTCGCGGTGAACTCCTTCTCCTCCGCCGTCAACCTCGGTGGCGGCGGCGGTCCGGGCGGCCCCGGAAACCCGACCACGACCTGCCAGGTGACCTACGCGACCAACGTCTGGCAGGGCGGCTACACCGCCGACGTCACGGTCAAGAACACCGGCACCACAGCCCTGAACACCTGGCAGCTCGGCTTCACCCTGCCCTCCGGACAGCGCGTCACCAGCGCCTGGAACGCCACCCTGTCCGGCGCCTCCGGCGCGGTGACGGCGACTCCCGTGGCGCACAACGCGCAGATCGCCGCCGGCGGCAGCCAGACCTTCGGCTTCCAGGGCACCTACAGCGGCACCTTCGCCAAGCCCGGCACCTTCACCCTCAACGGCACGGCCTGCGCCAGCGCCTGACCTCGCCGGCACGCCGCACCGGCCTCCTCCGGGGCTCGCCCTCCTTCCCGCACCGACGAGAGCGGGCCCCGGCCCCCCACCTCCGCCCCTCCGGCCCGCACCCGGAAAGGCCGCACCCCATGAGCCCGAGCCGCACCGCGTCCGCACCCCGCCCGCCGACCCCACGCGCCGGCGTGCCCTTACGTCCCCGGGCCCGCCGCCCCGCCCTCGTCGCAGCCCTGTGCGCCGCGGCCCTCGCCGTGACCGGTCTCGCCGCCGCACCACCCGCCCAGGTCCCGACCGCCGCCGTCGCCCTGCCCTACCAGGACCCGTCCGTCCCGGTGCCCCAGCGAGTCGCCGATCTGCTCTCCCGGATGACGCTCGACGACAAGCTCGGGCAGATGACCCAGATCGAGAAGGACGCACTCGTCCCGCAGTCCGACCTCGCCGCCTACCGCATCGGCTCGGTGCTCTCCGGCGGCGACTCGACGGTCAGCCCCAACAACGCACAGACCTGGGCCGACACCTACGACTCCCTCCAACGCACCGCCCTCACCACCCCGCTCGGCATCCCGATGATCTACGGCATCGACGCGGTGCACGGCCACAACGCGGTACGCGGCGCCACCCTCTTCCCGCACAACATCGGCCTCGGCGCCACCCGTGACCCGGCGCTGGTGCAGCGGGTCGGACGGGCGGTGGCCGAGGAGGTGGCCGGTACCGGCATCGACTGGTCCTTCGCGCCCTGTCTGTGCGTGGCCCGCAACGACCGGTGGGGCCGCACCTACGAGTCGTTCGGGGAGAAGCCCGAACTGCCCACCTCCATGGCCACGTTCGTCACCGGCATGCAGGGCACCGCCCTGGGCGGCGACCCGGCGTCGGTACTGGCCACCGCCAAGCACTACATCGGCGACGGCGGCACCACCGGAGGCGTCGACCAGGGCAACACCGAACTGTCCGAGGCCGAACTGCGCGCGATCCATCTGCCGCCCTTCCAGGAGGCGGTACGGCGGGGCGTGGGCTCGGTCATGCTGTCCTACAGCAGCTGGAACGGCGTGCGCTCGCACGCCCACAAGTACCTGGTCACCGACGTACTCAAGGGCGAGCTCGGCTTCACCGGGTTCGTCGTCTCGGACTGGGCCGCACTCGACCAGCTCGACGGTCAGAGCGGCTTCACCGGCGCCGAGATCACCACGGCCGTCAACGCCGGTGTCGACATGGTGATGGTCCCGCACGACTACAAGAAGTTCCTCACCCTGCTGCGCGGCGAGGTGAACGCCGGGCGGATCCCCCTGGCCCGCGTCGACGACGCCAACCGGCGCATCCTCACCAAGAAGTTCCAGCTCGGCCTGTTCGAAAAGCCGCTCACCGACCGGTCGTTGACCCCGACCGTGGGCTCCGCGGAACACCGGGCCCTGGCCCGGCAGGCGGTGCGGCAGTCGCAGGTGCTGCTGAAGAACGACGGCGCGATCCTCCCGCTGCCGAAGAACGCCAAGCTGTTCGTGGCCGGCAAGTCCGCCGACGACATCGGCAACCAGAGCGGCGGCTGGACCCTGGGCTGGCAGGGCCGCAGCGGGCCCGTCACCCAGGGCACCACCGTCCTCCAGGGCATCCGCGCCACCGCGACCGACCCGTCCCGCATCATCTACGACCGCTACGGCAACGGCATCGACGGCAGCTACACCGCCGCCGTCGCGGTGGTCGGGGAGACACCGTACGCCGAGATGCACGGCGACCGCCCCGGCGGCATGGGGCTGGACCAGGAGGACCTGCAGACCCTCAGCCGGCTCAAGGCCAGCGGGGTGCCCGTCGTGGTGGTCCTGGTCTCCGGGCGCCCCCTCGACATCGCCGCCCAACTGCCGGACTGGCGCGCCCTGCTGGCGGCCTGGCTGCCCGGCACCGAGGGCGGCGGAGTGGCGGACGTGCTCTTCGGCGACCACGCCCCCACCGGCAAGCTCCCCCTGACGTGGATGCGCAGCGCCTCCCAGCAACCCATCAACGACGGCGACGGCAAGAGCCCCCTCTTCGCCTACGGGCACGGCCTCACCTACGGCACCGATCCCGACCCCGACCCGGACCCTGACCCGGAGCCCCAACCCACCTCCTGCACCGCTCAGTTCAAGGTCGTCTCGGCCTGGACCGGCGGCTACCAGGCGGAGATGACCGTCAAGAACTCCGGCACCGGCCCGCTCACCGGCTGGTCCGTCGACTGGGACCTGGGCGGCTCCACGGTCACCAGCCTGTGGAACGGCTCCCTGACCGTGGCCCAGGGCCGCGCGACCGTCCGCAACGCCGCCCACAACGGCGCCCTGTCCCCCGGCGCCTCCACCTCGTTCGGCTTCACCGCGAACGGCGGCGCGGGTTCGCCCGCTCCGCAGTGCACCGGCTCCTGACGTACGACCGGCACACCCGCACGTACCACCGAGGAGGGCATGATGACCAACCCGACCAGAGCCGACGGCGCCTGGCTGCCGCGCACGCGCCGACGACGGTCGGCAGCCCTGGCCACCGCCCTGGCCACCCTGATGCTCGGGGTGGCGGGCCAGATCGGGGGACAACCCGCGGCAGCGGCGGAAGCCCATGTCGACAACCCCTTCGCGGGGGCGAGCTTCTACCTCAACCCCGACTACGCCGAGCACGTGAGCACGTCCATCGCGCAGACCTCCGACGCCGCGCTCAAGGCGAAGATGGAGAAGGTCAAGAGCTATCCGACCGCCGTCTGGATGGACCGGATCGCGGCCGTCCACGGGGGTGAGGCCAACGCAGGACGCAAGAGCCTGGCCGACCACCTCGACCTGGCGCTCGCCCAGAAGAAGCCCGGACAGCCGATCACCGCCACCTTCGTGGTGTACGACCTGCCGGGACGGGACTGCGCCGCGCTCGCCTCCAGCGGCGAACTGCCGCTCACCCAGGCGGGCCTGGCCCGCTACAAGAGCGAGTACATCGACGTCATCGCGAACGTCTTCAAGAACCCCAAGTACCAGGACATCCGCATCACCACCGTCGTCGAGCCCGACAGCCTGCCCAACCTGGTCACCAACACCTCCGACCCCGAGTGCGCCCAGGCCAAGAGCAGCGGCATCTACGTCGAGGGCATCCGATACGCCCTGGACAAGCTGCACGCCATCCCGAACGTGTACACCTACCTGGACTACGCGCACTCCGGCTGGCTCGGCTGGGACAACAACCTCACCCAGACCGTGCAGCAGTACACCGAGGTGGCCAGGGGCACCGCGGCCGGGCTGAGCAGCGTCGACGGGCTGATCACGAACGTCGCCAACTACACGCCGCTGGAGGAGCCGTTCCTGACCAACCCCGACAAGCAGGTCGGCGGCAACCCGGTCAAGTCGGGCAAGTACTACGAGTGGAACCCGAACTTCGACGAAGTGGACTTCACGAAGAACGTGCACCGGGCGCTGGTCTCGGCGGGCTGGCCCGCCGCCACCGGCCTGGTGATCGACACCTCCCGCAACGGCTGGGGCGGCCCCGCGCGGCCCACCGCGGAGAGCACCAGCACCACCCTCGACACCTACGTCAACGAGTCCAAGGCCGACCGGCGCACGCATCGAGGACTGTGGTGCAACGCGAGCGGAGCCGGGCTCGGACAGCCGCCGCAGGCCGCGCCCTCGGGATACCCCGACTCGCACCTCGACGCCTTCTTGTGGGTCAAGCCGCCGGGTGAGTCCGACGGGGCCAGCAAGGACATCCCCAATGAGGAGGGCAAGCGCGCCGACCCGATGTGCGACCCCGACTACACCGCGCCGAACGCCGGCAACAACAAGACCGGGGCGCTGCCCGACGCACCGCTGGCCGGCCACTGGTTCCACAACCAGTTCCTGATGTTGGTCCGCAACGCCTACCCTGCCGTGCCGACGGGCGGCACCGACCCGGGGGACACCACCGCCCCGACCGCCCCGACCGGACTGCAGGCCACCGCCAAGACCGCGAGCAGTGTCTCCCTGGCCTGGACCGCGGCCACCGACAACGTGGGGGTGACCGGGTACGACGTGTACCGCGACGGCACCCGGGTCGGCTCGCCGGCCTCCGGCACCACCTACACGGACACCGGGCTGAGCGCCGCCACGGCCTACAGCTACACCGTGCGCGCCCGTGACGCGGCCGGGAACGTCTCCGCCGCCTCCACCGCCCTGAGCGTCACCACAGAGACGGGCGGCGGCGGCCCCGACCCGGCGGGCGGCCTCAAGGTCGCCTACAAGAACAACGACTCCTCGGCCACCGACAACGCCATCCGCCCCGGCCTGCGGATCACCAACACCGGCAGCGCCGCTCTCGACCTGACCGGGGTGACCGCCCGCTACTACTTCACCCGGGACGGCGGCTCACCGACCGTGAACGCCTATTGCGACTACGCCGCGGTCGGCTGCTCCAACGTCAAGCTCCGGGTCGTCCCGCTGAGCACCCCGGTCGCGGGCGCGGACGCCTACCTCGAGGTCGGGTTCTCGGCCGGCTCGCTGGCCGCGGGCCGGGACAGCGGTGACATCCAGCTCCGGATGGCCAAGTCCGACTGGTCCGCGTTCAACGAGGTCGGCGACCACAGCCGTACCACCGCCACGACGTACACCGACGCCCCGGCGATCCCCGGCTACCTCGGCACCGTCCTGGCCTGGGGCGCACCGCCCGCCTGATCCGCGTATCCCCACACTCCCCTGCCCGCCCGGAGCGACCGCGTCCCCGGGCGGGCGGGGGCTCCACAGCGGACAGCCACGGAACGACAGGAGGCACACCATGGTTCGACGCAGAAACCGGCTCCTCTCCTTGGCGGCGGTGCTCGCCACCCTGCTCAGCGGTCTCGGTCTGGCCCTGCTCGGGCAGGGCAGCGCGCAGGCGCACGGGGTGGCGATGATGCCCGGATCGCGGACCTATCTCTGCTATCTGGACGCCAAGACCGGCACGGGCGCCCTGGACCCGACGAACCCGGCGTGCAAGGCCGCGCTGGCGGAGAGCGGATCCACGGCGCTGTACAACTGGTTCGCCGTTCTCGACTCCAACGCGGGCGGGCGCGGCGCGGGTTACGTGCCGGACGGCAAGCTGTGCAGCGCCGGCGACCGCTCCCCGTACAACTTCACCGGCTACAACGCCGCCCGCTCCGACTGGCCTCGCACACATCTGACCTCCGGGAAGAGCATGCAGGTCCGGTACAGCAACTGGGCGGCCCACCCGGGCGACTTCCGGGTGTACCTCTCCAAGCCCGGCTACTCCCCCAGCACTTCGCTCGACTGGAGCGACCTGGAGCTCATCCAGACCGTCACCAACCCCGCCCAGTCGGGCTCGCCGGGCAGCGAGTCCGGGCACTACTTCTGGAACCTGAACCTGCCCGCGGGCCGCTCGGGTGACGCGGTGCTGTTCATCCAGTGGGTGCGCTCGGACAGCCAGGAGAACTTCTTCTCCTGTTCCGACATCGTCTTCGACGGCGGAAACGGAGAGGTGACCGGCATCCGCGGCTCGGGCGGTACCCCGACCCCGACCCCGACCCCGACGCCCACGCCGACTCCCACCCCGACCGACCCGCACACCGGCTGCATGGCCGTCTACTCGGTGACGAACGCCTGGAACGGCGGCTTCCAGGGAGCCGTCCAGGTGATGAACCACAACACGTCGCCGATGAACGGCTGGGCGGTGCGCTGGCAACTCGGCACCGGCACCCGGCTCAGCCAGGTCTGGAACGGCACGCTCAGTACCGGATCCGACGGCACGGTCACGGTCAGAAACGTCGACCACAACCGGACCGTCGCGCCGGACGGCAGCGTGAGCTTCGGCTTCACCGCCACCTCCACCGGCAACAACCATCCGGTCGGCTCGATCGGCTGCGTCAACCCGTAACAAGTGCCGCCGAGGCGCCGGCCCCCGCACCGCAGGGAGCCGGCGCTTCACGACAGCCGCTCGTGCCGTGGCCCGCGTGCCCGTGCGTCCCCCGAAGGGCCATGGGCCTTTACACATTGATGAGCAAAACCCGCAGCCCACCCGGCACTCGCGGCGCTGAGCTTTGCGCAAGCCCTCCGCCCGGTTGGACGTGTACGTGGGGGACATCACGACGTGGGCGTGGCCCCGCCAGTGAGTAGTCGAACTTGATTAGCCGGCGAGTTTCACGTGCGCCTCTTCGGCGGATCGTTCCAGCTTGATCAATTCGTCGGGGATGTCTGCCACGACCGGAGATCTTAAGCCGGGCCACTGCACTGCCCTCACGGGTGGCGCAGGGGGCCTCTCTGCGTTGTCTCCGGGGGCGGAAGTACGACGGCCCCCGTAGTTCACGGGGGCCGGTCAGCGTACCGTTCTGAGTGCGACCACAGAACGGAGCTTCAGTATGCCCGAGCTGTCCGACACCTCGTCCACCCTCAGCGTCGGCGAACGAATCAAGGTGCTGCGCGAGTCGCGCGGCATGTCCCGTCCCACCCTCGCCCAGCTGTGCGGCCGCGGCCCAGACTGGCTGAAGAAGATCGAGTCAGGCGAGCGCGAACTAAGCTCACACACGCTGCTGTTGCGTCTGGCTGCCGCGCTCCAGCTCTCCGACTTGTCCGTGATCACCGGCAACACGGAAGGCCCCGCAGCACCCGTGCCGCTCGGAAGGCTGAACCATCCGTCGATGCCGGCCATCTGGACAGCCGTCATGCAACGCACCATGTCGCCCCGGACGACGAGCACTGCGGACCCCGCCATTCTGCAGGGGCGCGTCGACCAGAGCTGGCGCCTGTGGCACACCTCCGAACACAACCGCACGGAGGTCGGGTCTCTCCTCCCTGACCTGATCCGGGACGCCGAGGCGGCCGTGCGCGCTCTCGACGGCGAGGGGCGTCGGGCGGCCCTCGTCGCCCTGTCCGACGTCTACCGGCTCACTGGGCAGGCCACCGCCTATGTGGCGCCGGCTGAGCTTGCGTGGGTCGTGGCAGACCGTGCCCTGTCCGCCGCGCAGGACGCTGACCAGCCCGCCGCGATAGCGGCCGCGGCCTGGAACATGGGCAACATCCTCAGGGAAACGGCCTACCCCGAGGAGGCGCTACGCGTCGTCAACGAGGCCGCTGACCTCATCCGCCCGCATCTGGACGACGCGCCCGACGACTGGCGAGGCGTCTACGGCGCACTCCAACTGCATGCCGCCGTGACTGCCGCCCGCGAGGGTCGGGAGGGTGACGCGTGGCGGTACTGGGGCAAGGGCGATCAGGTCGCCAAGTCGCTGCCCCCCGCCTATGTGCACCCCTCCACTGTCTTCGGACGGGCGAACGTCGATTTTCACGCTGTGAGCGTGGCGACGGACCTGCGGAAGTCTCAGAAGGCCCTCGGCCTGGCAGACGACATCGACCCCGACACGATGCCCTCCGTCGAGCGGCAGGCCCGCCTGTGGGTTGAGGTCGCCCGCGGCCACCTGCAGCGCGGCGACCGTACGGCCGCCCTGCACGTGATGCAGATGGCCCACCGGATCGGTGCCGAGACCGTCGCCTACACCCCATCCGCCCGGCACGTCGCGGCTGACCTCTGGCGCAGCGCCCCGCGTGCCATGCGCAAGGAGGCCAGTCACCTGGCCGAGCTGGTAGGCGTCGCCACCGGCTGACGACAGGGACAGCCAGGGACAGGGGGACAATCTGTCCCCCTTCTCTCTTGCCCGGCCCCTTACGGTGACGCTCCGCGCTCAGTCACCTACGGAAACGGGGTCACGTATTGCTCTCCCGATTGCATGCCTCCACCCGGCGCGACGAGCCGCTCACCACCGACGCGGTCACCGGTGAAGTGCGCGTGCCCCTCGCCCTGTACGCCGTCGACGAGCGCCGCGCTGACGTCGATCTGGTGCTGTCCCGTACGGACGGACAGCGCCTGTTCACCGAACTCGCCGAGGCCCTGGGCTTCGTGCGCCCGATGCCCGCGCCGCGGGCGCTGGGAGCCGTCCAGTGACCGGCAAGTCCTCGCACGTCCTGCGCCCCGTCGAAGCTGATCCCGGAACGCTCGTGCTCAGCCGCACCACCCAGCAGCTGGGGACCGAACACTGGCTCCTGTCCACGACCCGCGCACCCGGCACGGCCCGCCAGGAGTGGACCGACCAAGGCGTAGCGCTGCTGCCACTGGGCACGCTCTTCGCAGCCGTACGGTTACCCGCCCGCCTCGTGCTCGCCGCAGCCGACGAGGAGACGATGCCCTCCCCGGCCGTCGACGCCTTCCTCAGCGAGGCCCTCGACGGCGGCCCCGTCATCTGCGACCCGCACGGCCGCCGCTACTACGCGCTGGTGCGACCCAGCATGCTCGTGCAATGGCAGGCAGCGGCCCGCCCATGGCGCGCCCTGGGAGTCGACGGCCTAGGACGCGGCACCTACCTGGGCGTTCCGAGAGTGGATGCTGTCGAGCTCAACCCGGCTGCCTGGCGGTCGTACTGGTCCGTCCCCATGTCCCCGGCCGGCACGCTGTGCGACTCGTTCGCAGTCGCTGAGCTGATCGCCAACGGACAGAGAAGCATGACACAGGAGCCTGAGGCATGACTGGCGGGCAGTGGCAGCCCAGGGACACAGGCTCTGGCCCCGGGCACCTGCAGCGCGTCGCCAGCAACGCACGATTCGTCCGGGCACAGCGCACATATCAGTGCGTGTTAAGTCCCGTTTCCTAAGGGCCGTCCCGTAAATGATCTTCGGGTCGCCTCGGGCACGGTTGGTCGTTGCGCGGCCCGTTGAACTATCCGGTGAGGGCGAGGTTGT
>NZ_JAQMWP010000020.1 GCF_030403745.1 Streptomyces sp. S.PB5 | reverse complement strand
TACGCCGAGTCGCCCAGCCTGCCCGAGGCGATGGCGGTGCCGAAGTAACGGCCGCTCTGCGCCGCCGCGGCGCCGAGCGTGCTCTCGGCGGCGTGTGCGGCCGACGGTGTGACCACTGCCGCGGCCGCGCTGAGGACGCCGACGAGCAGCACCAGCAGCAGACTGCGGATTCTCCGGCGGACACCGGGTCCGGGAAGGGCGTACAGGCCCATGGCTGTGCCTCCAGAACGGGCATCACGGAATGACTGAAGCGCAGGGGAGATCGTCGACCGCTCCTCGGCGGACGGACGGGGTGGACCGGAGCGGCAGCGCTGTTTCGGCACGGGCACGGGATACTCCATGGCGGCTCGGCCGGGGGCCGTCACACGGCGTCGCAGACATCTCCGACTGCACGAAGAGCCAGCTGCGCTGGTGCGAACCTCACCGGAAGGAAACGGGGGTGGCGCAGTGCTGTGGCGCGGCTTGCACACAGCCCATTGAGTTCGGCATTTCGAACTGGGGTCGACCCTTGGAGATGGATGATTGATGTGTTGACGATGAATCGTCAACACTTCCTGCAAAGAATGTTGCCTTCTGTATTTCGAAACATTCGACATCATGGCGGGCCGACAACAGACCCCCAACATCACAGCCGGCAACGCCCCGAGGCGGGGCCCAGCTACCCCTGTCAGGCGAAATACCGGTGAGTGCACACTCACCGCACCCGAAGGCGAAGCACTGTTTGCAGACAGAACCGCAGCAGACCTTAACCAAGAGATCGCGCATTTCTATCTTGTGGCGTCGAAAGATCTGTGAACTTCTCGAAACTTTCGAGAGACCTTCTCCCCCGGCACGCCGCTCCGCGGTTCGCCGACGCCACTTCGCTCTGCGCCCCTCAAGGAGGCCCTCAGATGTGGTTGCGCCATCCGTCCACGGCTCCGCTCAGACGCTTACTCGCCGTCCTTGCGCCGCTGCCGCTCGTGGCCACTTTCCTCGGGGCCCAGCCCGCCAGCGCGGCGACCGTCGACCCCAACGCCTGGTATGTCCTGGTCAATCGCAACAGTGGCAAAGCGCTGGACGCCTACAACCAGGCGACCAACGACGGCGCCCGCATCACCCAGTGGACCAGAAACGACCAGGCCCAGCAGCAGTGGCAGTTCGCCGACGCCGGGGGCGGCTACTACCGCCTCAAATCCCGCCACTCGGGCAAGGTGCTGGACCTGTACAACTGGTCCACCGCGAACGGCGGTTCCGTCGTCCAGTGGACCGACCTGAACGCCACCAACCAGCAGTAGCGACTGGCCGACAGCTCGGACGGCCACGTGCGGCTCATCTCGCGCCACAGCAGCAAGGCCCTTGAAGTGCAGGGCGCCTCCACGGCCGACAACGCCAACATCGTCCAGTACGACGACTGGGGCGGCACCAACCAGCAGTGGCAGCTCGTCAGGGTCGGCGCCGGCACCCCCGGCGCTTGCGATCTTCCATCGACATACCGCTGGACATCCACGGGCGCGCTGGCACAGCCCAAGTCTGGCTGGGTCTCGCTCAAGGACTTCACCGTCGCCCCCTACAACGGCAGGCAACTCGTCTACGCCACGACGCACGACACGGGGACGAGTTGGGGCTCGATGAACTTCGGCCTGTTCACCAACTGGTCGGAGATGGCCTCGGCCAGCCAGAACACGATGTCATCGTCCACCGTCGCACCCACACTCTTCTACTTCGCGCCGAAGAACATCTGGGTGCTCGCCCACCAGTGGGGCGGGACCGCCTTCTCCTACCGGACATCGAGCGACCCCACCAACCCCAATGGCTGGTCATCGCAGCAGGTGCTGTTCTCCGGAAGCATCTCCGGCTCCGGAACGGGGCCCATCGACCAGACGATCATCGGCGACGGCACGAACATGTATCTGTTCTTCGCCGGCGACAACGGCAAGATCTACCGGGCCAGCATGCCCATCGGGAACTTCCCGGGCAGCTTCGGCACGACGTCCACCGTGGTCATGAGCGATACGACGAACAACCTGTTCGAAGCCCCGCAGGTCTACAAGCTGCAGGGTCAGAACCGCTACCTCATGATCGTCGAGGCGATCGGCTCACAGGGCCGCTACTTCCGCTCGTTCACGGCCACCAGCCTGAACGGCACGTGGACACCGCAGGCCGCCACCGAGAGCAATCCCTTCGCCGGCAAGGCCAACAGCGGGGCCACCTGGACCAACGACATCAGCCACGGCGAACTGCTGCGCACCAGCGCTGATCAGACCATGACCGTCGACCCCTGCAATCTGCAGT
The DNA here is from genome assembly GCF_030403745.1 of Streptomyces sp. S.PB5. Lineage (GTDB taxonomy): Bacteria > Actinomycetota > Actinomycetes > Streptomycetales > Streptomycetaceae > Streptomyces. Next base: position 189,889 of record NZ_JAQMWP010000020.1, on the reverse strand, counting down.
TGCTCTACCAGGGGCGCAGCCCCAGTTCAGGCGGCGACTACGGCCTCCTCCCCTACCGTCCAGGGCTGCTGACACTGCAGCGCTGACGGCACGACACGGAACCGGCTCACGCAAGGGGGCCGGTCCCGTGTCTCACGGCACATTGAGCATCTGCACATACGGCTCTGAGTACGTGCACTCAGGAAGCGGCAGCCGTCCAGAGGTGAGAGTGGGGGGACACCGAACGACGGGAGAAAGACCATGAACACGCTCCGCATCAACAGCCGCACCGCTTCCCACCTGCGGTCCGGAAAAGTGCGTATCGCCGCCGTGTTGGCGAGCGCGGTCGCGGCCGTGACCCTCACCGGATGCGCGGGCTGGGAGTACCAGGAGAGCATCTGCAGCAGTGGTGAGTACCCGGTCCTGGCCGTGGGCACGACCGGCTCCGCCTGCGTCGCGGACGGCGCGGAACCCGACGCGGGATACGCGCGCTACCCCGAAGGGAAGGTCCCTCAGGAGGTCGGCGACAAGTGGGACGTGTACTGGCAGACCCACACGCTCGACAAGGACGGCACCATCGTCGACCTCCCGTAGCCACTCGCCCCGACGCCACCGAACGGGACTCCCGTGAAGTTGCGGTGCAGTTGTTCACGAGTCGGGCTACACCTACGACGCCTTCGGCCGCACGACCGCGCTGCCGGGCTCGACCCTGGCGTACTACGCCAACGACTCGACCACGGCTGTACGACCCGACGACAGCCCGGTTCCTCCGGCTGGACCCGGTCTTCGGCGGCAACTGCAACGCCTACGATTTCGTCTGCGCCGAGCCGGTCAACGGCAAGAAGTACGGCAAGTTCGGCCTGCGGCACATCAAGGACAAGCACGTCGGAAAGGGGAAGCGCTCCGCGTGGCGGTCCAGCTCCACGATGATGAGCGACCTGAAGAAGGCGCTCATCTCGGGCAAGTGGCGGAACGCCTGGGGCGGCGTCCATGACGGCAAGTGGGACATCACGTACTCATACTGGACCGGCTGCGAATGCCGAAAGAAGAAGTACACGGTCTACGTGTACTTCCGCACCACTGCGGCGCCCGACGGAAAGCCGCTGGGTGTGACGGTGTGACCACCGCCTACATCAACCGGACCGGGTGACCTTCCGAAGGAGAATGTCTCAGCCGATGAACGCACCGGATTCCCCGGATGACCTCATCCGCGCAGCCGCCGAGAGCATCTCGACGCGGCTCGCGGGAGAGAAGGGACCCGAAGCGGCACTGCGATCGGTCATCCACATGGTCGACAACGACGAAGCCGAACTGGCCGTGGACGACCTCGCGCGCGTGATCGAGTCCCACCGCATCCGCATCTTGCGGACGGAGTACGACCAGATCGCCGCGGCAGCCGAGCAACTCGGTGCACTCGACTCGCTCACCGAAGTGCGGATCGACCGCTTCATCCGCGACTGAGACGCCCGGCACACCCGCCGCCTGCCGTTCAGGACGCCGAGGGTGTGCCCTTCCCCTGTGCGACGACAGCCTCCGTCAGGTTCGACGGGCTGCCCTCGACGAGTGCGCCGGAGCGGCGCCGGCCGGCGTGTCCGTCAGCTGTCGCGAGCGGGGCGTTTCGAAGGTCTTCGAAAAGTTGGCGCTCCGTGCCGACCGGGTCCTACCTTCAAGCACCACGTCCCACGTCGATGCCGCTCAAGTCCCCACAGGGCCCGAAGGGCGGCCACCTGCTCCCGATCCGCGGCGCCCTGGCCCCCCGGCCGTCATAGCTGACCGTGCACTGCGGGTCACCAGTTACGCAGCCGCCAACCGCTGCATTGCGAAGGCGTGTTGACGGTCACAGGGAGGACAATCCTCATGGCACGACGCAAACTGACCGCGGCGCTGTTCGCGGCAGCGGCAATCGCCAGCTCGACGATCGGGCTCAACGGTACGGCCGCCGCCCACACGGGAACCCTGAAGGGCGGTACCGGCATCCTCACCTCCGAGGAAGCCCGCCAACCATCGCTCACGGCGGCCCAGATGAAGAACGCCGTCATGCCCAAAGCCGCCGGGTCCACTTCAGCCGCCGCCGCACGGACCTGCCCCTACTACTACGTCTGCGGCACGGGCGGGAACGGCAACCGATTCGAGTACACCACATGCAGCACGACGTACACCCTGCCCAACCTCATCGGCTGGGGCTCCCTTCACAACAACCAGACGCCGGGCACCAGGGCCAACTTCTACGACGCCAACGGCGCCTGGATGTTCTCCAGCGTCGCCCCTGAGCGGAACGACGTGTACTGGACCCCGGTCTGGTACGTCATCGCCTGCTGAACCGACACGCGGACCCGGTCCGGGTGCAGCCTCTGAACGGTGACGACCGTCACGGCGTGAGGACCCCGCCGACCGAGGTCCTCTCGGGGAGAGACGCGCACTCCGCCATACGCGCGGGGCGGAGTGCGGCGTCAGAGCGTGTCACCGTGGCGGTCTGTGCACCGTGGCGGTCCGTGGGCTACTTCGCCTGGGCGAGCCAGTGGGCGTCGGGACCGGCGGGGAATCGCAGCTGACCGGTCGTGTCGTGCACGGCTCGCCACACCGCCTCGGCGACATCGGTCTCCTTGGTGAACAGCTCCTGGCCGGTGAAGGAGTCCATGGCCTTCTTCGCCCACGGCGCGTAGGGCGCCGGGACCAGCTCGTCCGGTGAGACGCCGTGCGTGGCCCGGGCGGCGAAGTTCGTCGTCAGACAGGCGCCCGGCTGGACCGTCTTCGCCCGCACACCGAAGGGCGCGAGTTCGAGTGCGAGCGACGAGGTGAACCCCTCGACGGCCATCTTGCTCGCCTTGTAGACCGCGGACAGCGGCATATGGCCCAGCACCACGCTGGAGGTCACGTTGACCACCACGCCTGAGCCGCGTTCACGGAACTGGGGCAGCACCGCTTGCGTGGTCGCCATGACACCGAAGGTGTTGGTCTCGAACACTTCCCGCACCTGGGCCATGGGGGTGCCCTCGAACACGCTGATCGAGGGTACGCCCGCGTTGTTGACCAGAGCGTCCACGGGTCCCGCCGCCTCGATTGCGGCGGTGATGCTCGCGGGCTCGGTCACGTCGAGTTCGACGACACGCAGCCGGTCCGACTCGGGCAGGATTCCGGCGCGGGGGGTGCGCATCGTGGCGATGACGTTCCACCCCTGCTCGTGGAAGTGGAGGGCGGTCGCCCGGCCGTATCCGGACGAGGTTCCCGTGATCAGAACTGTCTTCATGCTGTGCCCCTCGGCGATGTGATGGGATGCGCGGAGCATTGGCGTTTTCCTGCTCCGCGGAAGAACCGACAATCCCATTGGACCGCTCTGACCTGCGGGAACGGTAGAACTATCCTCTCGTCCCCTTGCCTGATCCTCCCAAGCGGATGCCTTGCCGCTCAGGGCAGGAGGGCGGTGGGGGCGCGCACCGCGTCACGCAGGCGCGCGGCATCCCGGCTGGGCGGCGCGCCGAACTGGCGGCGGTACTCCCGGCTGAACTGGGAGGGGTTGTCGTAGCCCACGCGCTGGCCGACTCCCGTGACATCGCCCGGGTGGGTGGCGAGCAGCAGCCGGGCTTCCTGGAGCCGGATCTGCTTCTGGAACTGGATGGGGCTCATCGCGGTCACCGCCTGGAAGTTGCGGTAGAAGGCCGAGGCACTCATGCCGGACATCCGGGCCACGTCCTCGACCCGGAAGGGCTGCGCGTAGTTCTCGCGGATCCAGCGCACGGCCCGGGACACATGACTGAGGCTGCTGTCGGCCAGGCCGAGTTGACGGACCGTCGCACCCTGCTCGCTGGTGATCAGCCGCCACAGGACCTCGCGTTTGACGAGCGGCGCCAGTACGGCTCGGTCGCGGGGTTCGTCGAGCAGCCGCAGCAGCCGGATCACCGCGTCGAGCAGCGCGGGCGGGGCATCGCTGACGGCGATCGCCGAGGGCGCGCCCGCACCGGTGCGAGGGGTGTCTCCGGGGCCGGCCTGGAGGAGCAACTCGGCGACGGCGGACGGCTCCAGCGTGAGTCCGAAGCCGAGGGCCGGCTGGTCGGGGGCGGCCTGGGTGAACTCTCCGGTGACGGGGAGGTCGACGGATGCGACGAGGAACTGCCCGGGACCGTACTCGTAGACCCGGTCACCCAGAGCGAGTCGTTTGGCGCCCTGGGCAATGACCGCGAGCACCATCCCGGACATGGAGGGGGTCGGCGGGTCGGGGCGGTCGACCTTGGAGACGAGGACTCCGTCGATGGCGGTGGTCCAATCCGGCCCGGCGTGCCGGGCGAGCAGGGTTCGCAGCTCTTCGAGATACATAGGGGCATTGCAGCACCCTTACGGGCCACAGCTCCCGCATTCGCGAGGATCGTGCAAGCCCGGGCGAGCATCGTTCTAACGTTTCCGCAGGTCAGAGCTGTTGAATGGAGTCACTTCACTCCACCACCGACCAAAAGGACGACCATGATCGCCACATACGGCTTCAGCGCCACCCTGACCGCCAAGCCCGCCACGGGAGACCGGCTGATCGACCTGCTGCTGACCGGCCTGAACGAGGGCAGCCCTGGCGCGAGCGAACACTGCGTCGTCTACCTGGTCTCCCGCTCCGCGTCCGACCCCGACGTCGTCCACGTCACCGAGGGCTGGACCAGCGAGGACGACCATCACCGGATCTTCGCCGGTGAGGCCGCTCAGGCCCTCGTGGCGCAGATCGGCCCGCTGCTGGCCCGGGAGCCCGAGTACACCGACCACGTCCCCGTCGGCGGCAAAGCCACCCTTGCGAAGCCCTGATCCATCCCCAGGCGCCATCCCCCCAGCCCGACTCACCTCTACGAAGGACGACGACCATGACCGTGGCACGCCCCGCCCTGGACCCCGAACTGCGTGAACTCCTCGCCGAGATGCCTCTCATGTCGCAGCTCACCCCGGAAGTCCTCGCACAACTGCGCCAACTGCCCTCGACACCCGTCGAATCCCTTCTCGAGCACCGGCAGGTCGACCGCCGCGAGATCACCGTGCCCGCCGAGGACGGTGCCCCGATCCCCCTGTCGGTCCTCAGCCCCGCGCACTCCGATCGCGGTACGACCGCCCCCTGCATCTACTGGATCCACGGCGGCGGGATGGTCATGGGCGACCGCTTCTCGCAGATCGACATCCCGCTGGAGTGGCTCGACCGGTTCGGCGCGGTCGTGGTCTCCGTGGACTACCGGCTCGCACCGGAGGCCACCGGGACCACCCTGGTCGACGACTGCTACCGCGGACTGCGCTGGGTCGCCGAACACGCCGCCGAACTGCACATCGACCCCGACCGGATCGTTGTCGCGGGTGCCAGCGCGGGAGGCGGACTCGCCGCCGGCGTCAGCCTGCTCGCCCGCGACCTGGGCGGTCCCGCGATCGCCGCACAGATGCTGATCTGCCCCATGCTCGACCACCGCAACGACACCGCCTCCAGCCGCCAGTACTCCGGCACCCCCGGCGTCTGGACCAGCGAGATGAACGCGTTCGGATGGCGCTCGCTCCTCGGCGACCTCACCGACGCCGAGGTCTCCCCCTACATGTCGCCGGCGTTGGCCCAGGATCTCTCCAACCTGCCGACCACCTACATCGACACCGGCTCCGCAGAGGTCTTCCGCGATGAAGACGTCGATTACGCCACCCGTATCTGGGCGGCCGGCGGCCAGGCCGAACTCCACGTCTGGGCCGGCGGCTTCCACGGCTTCGACGCCCTGTACCCGCAGGCACACATCTCGACCACGGCCCGCCGCACCCGGACCGACTGGCTCACACGGCTCCTGTCCGGGAACCGCATCGCACAGTGACGCCGGCCCCGGCACTGTCCGTCTCAGGTCGGCTGGAGGACCGCTTCGATGAGGTGGGGTCCGGGTGTGGCCAGCGCCGTGGAGAACTGCTCGGCCAGTTCCGTCGTGCTCGCGGCCCGGGTCGCGGGAACGCCCATGCCGGCGGCCAGGGCGGTGAAGTCGATGTCGGGTCGGCTGAGGTCGAACAGGGCGCCGGCGGCCGGTCCGGCCTCGCTGCCGCCCACTCGCACCAGTTCGGCGCGGAGGATCGCGTAGGAGCGGTTGTTGAGAATGACGGTGGTGACGTTGAGCTCCTCGCGGGCCTGGGTCCACAGGCCGGAGATGGTGTACAGGGCGCTGCCGTCGGCCTGCAGACAGACGACCGGCCGTTCGGGACACGCGATGGCCGCGCCGACGGCCACGGGGATGCCCTGCCCGATGGCGAGGCCGGTCAGGCCGAGGACGTCGTGTGGCGCAGCGACTGGTGCCGGCAGCACTACGAGAGTGTCCGGTGCGACGGTGTCCGCCAGTTCCGTCAGTGCGTGCACGACATCGAAGCCCTCGTCGGGGACGAAGTGGTGCACGCGCGTTCCAGGCGGGGTGAGGTTGCCCGGGCGACCCGGGTAGGCGAACGATGCCACGGGTTCACGTGCTCCGACCAGGATCAGGTGCTGGACGCCCGCCAGTTGCCGGCCGACGGCTTCAGCCCGGTAGCCCAGGGGCCGGATCACCGGTACGCCGGCGCCTCACCGCAACCGGGCGGGCCGGGTCGGGCAGAAGGCGGCGGTTCCGGTGGCCTTTTCCATCCGGGCGGCAGCGTGCAGACCGAGCTCGCTCAGTCCGGCACCGTCGATCAGCAGCGCGACGGGCTCCGGTCCGGTGACCAGTGCCGCTGCGGTTTCCACGTCGGTACGGGTGACAGTCCGCAGGGGCGGTGCCGGGAGGTGGGGTGCGGGCGGGGTGCTCTCCTCCCAGGAGAGGTCGGCGGCCATGATGAGTGTCGAGATCGCTCGTTGACCAGGGGAGTGTGCGCTCGCCGCGCGTTGTGGAGGTTCGCCAGCCCGTTGGCCAGGCCGGGGCCGAGGTGGAGCAGCGTCGCGGCCGGTCGGCCGGTCATGCGGGCGTAGCCGTCGGCGGCCCCGGTCGCCACCCCTTCGAAGAGGCACAGCACGCCGCGCATGGCCGGGTGGCGGTCGAGCGCCGCGACGAACTGCATCTCCGACGTACCGGGGTTGGCGAAGCAGACGTCCACGTCGTTGTCGAGCAGGGTGCGCAGGACGGTCTCGGCACCATTCATAGAAGCTGACCGCCTTCCGCTGATCTTCTACAGCCGTGCTGTTCTGGCGGGCAGATGCCTGCCGACTCACAGCGCCGCCACACCAGCTGGGACGCGGGCGTCCGCGGAGGGCCAAGGTAGGTGATGCCGCTCAAGCCGCGCACGAGCGTTCCGAGGGCTCAGAGGTGGGCTGACAGGAAGGCACGGATCAGGGGCACCGCCTCGTCGAGTGCGCTCTCCAGGAGGAAGTGACCGCCGTCGAGGAGGTGGATCTCGGCGGCCGGCAGGTCGTTGGCGAAGGCCCGCGCGCCGTCCGGGCCGAAGATGGGGTCGTCGCGTCCCCAGACGGCGAGCAGGGGCACCTGGTACTGGCGGAAGTAGCGGTGCACGACGGGGTAGAGCGGCGGATTGGTCGCATGGTCGAGGAACAGCGCCAGTTGGACGAGATCGTTGCCGGGGCGGGAGAGCAGCGCGTGGTCGTGCTGCCACGTGTCGGGGTCGACCAGTGTTTCCTCGGAGGCACCGGTCAGGTACTGCCACCGCGTGAACTCCAGGCTCAGCGCCTCACGGACGCCCGCCTCGGTCTGCGAAGTCCGCTCCTTCCAGTAGGCCCGGACGGTCTCGAAGAACGCCGGCACGAATCCTTCCGGATAGGCGTTGCCGTTCTGGCTGATGATGGCCGTGACCGCTGCCGGGTCCTGCAGCGCGAGCCGCCAGCCGATCGGGGCGCCGTAGTCGTGCACGTACATCGCGTACCGCTCGATGCCGAGCTGCCCGAGCAGGTCCCGGGTCAGCTCGGTGAGGGCGTCGAAGGTGTAGGTGAACCGGGTGACCGGCGGCGCGTCGGAGTGACCGAAGCCCAGATGGTCGGGGGCGACCATGTGCCACCGGTCGGCCAGCAGCGGGAGCAGGTTGCGGAACATGAACGAGCTCGCGGGGAAGCCGTGCAGCAGCACCAGCGTGGGTGCGTCGACCGGTCCGGCTTCGCGGTAGAACAGTCGTTGGCCGCGGACGTCGGCGAAACGGTGATGGATCTTCGCCATGGGTCTCACCCTCCGCGCGGGGACCTACCCCCTGGTCTTTTCGGCCAGCGCGATCAACCCGAGCGCGGCCGGACCGGAGGATGCCGGGTTCTGGCCGGTGACGAGCAGTCCGTCGGTCACCACGTACGGGTCGAAGTCACCGGCCTTGGAGAAGTCGGCTCCCTTGGCGATGAGTTCGTCCTCCACCAGGAACGGCACCACCTTCGTCAGGCCCATCACCTCTTCCTCACTGTCGGTGAAGCCGGTGACCCTGCGGCCCGCCACCAAGGGCGTGCCGTCCGGGGTCCGACAGTGCCGCATCGCACCGGGGGCATGGCACACCAGCGCCATCGGGGTGCCCGACTCGACGGCCCGTTCGATCAGTGCGATCGACGTCGGGTCCTCGGCGAGGTCCCACAGCGGCCCGTGCCCGCCGGGGTAGAACACCGCGTCGAAGTCGTCGGCGTTCACCGCGTCCAGCCGCACGGTGGTGTCCAGTTGGGCCTCGGCCCGGGCGTCGGCCTCGAACCGGCGGGTCTGGTCGGTCTGGAACTGCGGCTCGTTGCTCTTGGGGTCCAGGGGTGGGCGCCCGCCCTTCGGTGAGGCGAGGGTGGTCTGCCATCCCGCGTCCCTGAAGTGGTAGTAGGGCGCGGCCAGTTCTTCGAGCCAGAACCCCGTCTTGCGCCCGGTGTCGCCCAGTTCGTCGTGCGAGGTCAGCGCGATCAGGACCTTCATGTGCCCTCTCCTGTCTCATGGACCGTGTGCCGTGGGGCGTCCACGGTGGTCAGGACCGGATGAACTCCAGCAGGTCGGCGTTGATCGTGTCGGCCTGCGTGGTCGGCATACCGTGCGGGAAGCCGGCGTACGTCTTGAGCGTGCCGTTCTTCAGCAGCTCGACTGCTCGTGGCGCCGTGGCGGCGTAGGGAACGATCTGGTCGTCGTCGCCGTGCATCACCAGGACCGGCACGCTGATCTTCTTGAGGTCCTCGGTGTAGTCCTCCCGTGCGAAGGCGAAGACGCAGTCGTACTGGGCGTTCGCGGCGCCCGTCATGCCCTGGCGCCACCAGTTCTGGATGACCGCCTCGGACGGCTCGACGCCCGGCCGGTCGAAGCCGTAGAACGGGCCGGACGCGACGTTCCGGAAGAACTCGGAGCGGTTGGCGGCGAGGCCGGACTGCAGACCGTCGAAGGCGTCTTGTGGCAGACCGTCGGGGTTGGCGTCCGCCTGGAACAGGGACGGTGTCACCGCGCTGATCAGCACCACCTTCGCCACCCGGCTCTCGCCGTGGCGTCCGATGTAGCGCGCCACCTCGCCGCCGCCTGCGGAGTGTCCGACATGAACGGCGTCCCGCAGGTCCAGGTGCTCGGTCAGCGCGGCCAGATCGTCGGCGTAGTGGTCCATGTCGTGGCCTCCGCCGACCTGCGTGGACCTGCCGTGTCCGCGCCGGTCGTGGGCGATGACGCGATAGCCGTGGTGCAGGAAGAACAGCATCTGGGTGTCCCAGTCGTCGGACGACAGCGGCCACCCGTGGCTGAAGACGATCGGCGGGCCTGAGCCCCAGTCCTTGAAGAAGATCTCTGTACCATCCGTGACCGTGATCGCGTTCATGGGGTGTACCTCCCTCGCGGACGCCCCTGGGGACGACCTTGGGATGAATGTGGTCGCTTGCCTCGCAAAGGCAGCTCAGTACTTCACGACAGCCCGGAACCGAAGCTGTCCCTTGATCAGGCGGTTGTAGGCTTCGCCGACGTCTTCCTTCGGGAAGACCTCGATCATGGGCTTCACCTGTCCGCCGGCGACGATCTCCAGTGCCTCGGCGAGATACTCCGGCCCGTTGTGGGCGGAGCCGATGATCTCGTAACCGTGGCTCGTCACGGCGAGAGCGGGGACGGGGAAGGTGTCGTCGGCGGAGATCCCCATGAGGATGATCTTCGCCCACGGCCGCAGGCCCTGCATCGCGTCGATGGCGGAGGCGTGCGTCGGAGCGGTGTGCAGCAGGACGTCGGCCCCGCCGGCCTCGCGCAGTCCCGCACCGTCCGCCACGACCTCGTCGGCACCCAGTTCCTTGGCCAGAGCGTGCTTGTCGGGCGAGTGGCTCACGGCGATCACGCGATAACCGGCCGCCTTGGCGAACTGGATCCCGAGATGGCCGACACCGCCCACACCGGCGACGGCGACCGTCGCTCCGGGCTTGGCACCCGCCCGGCGAAGCGCGGCCCACACGGTGTAGCCGGCGCACACCGTGGGCGCGGCCAGCTCGTAGGACAGTCCGTCGGGCAGGAGGACCGTGCCCTGCTCGTCGGCGGCGACGTACTCGGCCTGGCCGCCGTCGACGTTGACTCCCGTCAGGACGGGTGCGGCGCAGTTGTTGGCCGTCACGAAGCTGTCCGCGTGCCGTTCCTTGCAGAACGCGCACCTTCCGCAGGGCTTTTGCATGATGGGCAGCCCGACCCGGTCGCCCACCTGACGTGACGTCACGCCGTCGCCGACGGCGACCACTTCACCGACGCCTTCGTGCCCGAGCACCATGGGGAACGGGCGGAGAGCGAGCACCCCTTGCGCCAGCAGGGCGTCGGTGTAGCACACCCCGCAGGCATGGATCCTGACGAGGACCTGGTGCGGCCCCGCCGTCGGCATCGGAACGTCCTGCAGCACCCAGGGCGCGTTGGCCTCACGGACGACTGCCGCCTTCATCGTTGCCATGTCCGACTCCTTCCGTGCGCCCTTGCCTTCCCGGGCGCGGAATGAACCGCAGTACTGCGATCTGTGGTGGCCCTGTGCTCCTTGTCCTGGCCGAAGCTACGGAGCACCGATTGATGAAAAGTGGATGCGTTGTGCATTCCGGATCAGAGCGAGTGCGCGGGCGGAAGTCCGGCGCCGCAACGGCTTCACCCCCGGCGCTCGCGACCGACGGAGCCTCCGCCTCCGACCGGCTAGAGGCCTTGGCGGGCAAGCCAGGCCAGGGTGTCGTCGGCGAGTTCGCGCCAGCCGTGGTCGAACGGGGCCGTGTGCCCGCGATCGGCGTAGGTGACGATCTCGGTGACGGAGCCGGAGCCGGCGTAGAGCCGGTGGGCCGCACGGACGACGACGGCGGGCACGGTGTGGTCCTTGCCTGCCGCGAGCAGCAGCAGCGGACCGCGGTCACCGCGGCCGGTGTCGATGGCGGTGGGCGCGTTCCTGGTGAAGTTGGCCGATGAGGCCTCGAAGAGCGGACGGCCCGGCCCCGGGATGGCCCAGCGGCGATACAGCTCGTCGGACTCCGACCGCGGCAGCGCATTGCCGAAGGAGTAGGCGAACTGTTTCTCGGTCAGGGCGACGGCTTTGCGTTTGTTGCCCGGCCGGGACAGGACCGGCAGGCTGGAGCGCAGCAGACTGGGCGGCAGGACGCGGATCCCTTTGATCGGCGCAGGTGAGATCGCCACCGCCGCGGCGGCCTGGCCGCGGCTGAGCAGCTTCTGCGCGATCAGCCCGCCGAAGGAATGACCCACCACGATGGGCGGCGTCCCCAGAGTCGCAAGGGTCTTCGCGTAGGTGTCGGTGATCTCGTCGACGCCGAACCCGGCTGTGGCGTCGGGGTCGGCTCGGGTGGCCTCGACGGAATCGGCGTCACCGGGCCAGCCGGGCGCAAAGGTCTCATGGCCTTGCTCGCCGAAGAGGTCCTGCCAGGGCTGCCAGGACAGCGCATGGATCCACAGGCCGTGAATGAAGACCACCGGGCTGTTCATCGGGCGACCTCGCCTTCAGAGAGGTGACGCAGGTGACGCATGATCCACGCTTCGCCGCGGCCGGAGCCGTGCCGGTACGGCAGCGCCCGGCGGCCATGTCCTCGGCCACCCGCACCCGCAGACGTTCCGTCGACCGTAGGCGGATCCTGTTGACGACGAGTGGATACTCACTGACGGCGTCGCAGTCCGCCTGAGCCGAGCGGAAGCGGGTGCCGTCATGTGTCGGCGGGGTCCTCAAGGTCCGCCAGGAACCTTTCGGCGCGGTGGGCGAACAGATGGGCCTCGCGCTCGGTGGACAAGGCCCGCGCCCTTCCGGCTGCCGCACGGACCACGGCAACGGGCTCCCCACTGGCCTGCAGCAGCTGTGATCGCAGCAGCAGGATCAGGCCCTCCGGGTAGCGCTGGCCACAGATGTCCAAGTAGAGATCAGCCCGGTCGAGAGCGGCGGCGGCCTCGGTCAACGCCCCGTCCGCCAACCACATTTCACCGAGCAGCCCGTACCACGTGGCCACGCAGGAACGCGTCGGGTTCAGCAGGTTCGCCGCGATGATCCGCTGCGCCTCCATCGCGGCACCGGCCGGGTCCTCGCCGGTCACGGCCCGGGCCCAGCAGCGGGCCAGCCGCTGATAGGTGCCGAGAAAGACGAACGAGAAGTCGGGATCCACGGCGATTCCCCGCTGCGCCGCGCGGAGCGCCCGGACCGGGTCACCGATGATCGCTGCGATCCGCGCCGACATGGTGGCCCAGATCGTGATCATGTACGGGTCGGCACCCGCCACCCCCTCCAGCCCGTCGAGCAGGACAAGCGCCGACGGGACGTCACCGTGCAGCGCGGTCACTTCCGCGAGCATCCCGGTCATGAGCAACTGGAGGTCGTGCTGGACCGGATCCTTCTCCCGCTGGGCGAGGTTGAGGACGATGTCCCTGGACCGGCTGAGGTACCGGAACGACTCACCGATGTTGCCGACGTCCCACTGGTGAAGCCCCCAGGCCTGCAGACCGCACCCGAGCACGAACGGGTCGGCGGACGCCTCGCCCTGTTCCAGCAGCTGACGGGCGAGCGGCCCACTGCGGTCGAGTTCGATGGCCTGGGCGTGGGAGGACCAGCGGGAGAACAGAAAACCGGCAGCCTCGACCTCACGGCCGAGACTGCGCGCCAGATGCTCGGCGCGCTCCAGCAGGTCCCGCGACGAGGAACCGTACATCGACCGCATCCCGACCACGGCGGTGAGCTGCGACAGAGCCGTCAGCTCCAGTTCGGCGAGGCCGGCCGTCCGCGCCACCTGCGCGGCCTGCCGCAACTGACGCTCGGCGACATCCAGGGCGGACTTGCCCGCCGCACGCCGTCCCGCGCGCACCAGAGCGGCAGCCGTCCGGGCCGGATCGGCCAGCGGACCGGCCGCCCACAAGTGGTGCGCCAGACGTTCGGCGATCAACTCGCCCTCGGGGTCGGTCGCTTCCAGAGCGTCGGCGACCTGCTGATGCAGCCGGCTCGCCCGCGACGGCGGCGTGGTCATGGAAACCGACTCACGGACCACGTCATGGGCGAACCTGATCAGGAAGGGGTTCTCCGGTGTCGACTCGATCATGCCCAGGGCCTTCACGGGCTCGAGTTGTTCGAGGCAGCTCTCGACGTCGAGACCCGCAACCCGGACGAGCAGGTCGAGATCCACATCGCGGCCGATGAGGGCGGCGATCTGCAACAGATCTCTGGCACCGCCGTCCAGGCCGGCCATCCGGTCGAGGACTACGTCCCGTACGGTGGCCGGCACCCCTGCCCGGGCCGCGGCGTCGGCGGTGAGCACACCGCCGTCGGCGAGCAGCCGGGACAGTTCCCGTACGAAGAAGGGGTTGCCCGCGGTCCGCGTGTGAATGCTGCGGGCCACGCCCGCGCCCGGATCATGGCCGGTCTCGCGTCGGACCAGTTCGGCGACGTCGTCCGGGGCGAGCGGACCGAGCCGGAACCGGCGGTGGCCGGGCACCCTGCTGACCGCGGCCAGCAGCCGGGACAGGTCCGAGCCGGGTGTGGGAGCACGGTCGCGCAGGGCGCCGAGAACGACGGTGCCTGCCGGCAGCCGGGCGGCCAGGTGCCCGAAGAGCTCCAGCGACGTGCCGTCCGCCCACTGCAGATCGTCGATCACGAGCACGACCGGTCGCTGGGCGGTCACCTGGCCGATGACGGCGACCACCCGTTCGAAAAGCCGGAAGCGGAAACCGCTGTCCGGCAGCACCGATGCGGCCAGCACATCGCCGCGAGGCTCGACGAGATGCCCGAGCTCACCGGCGAGCCACTGCTCCCGGGCAGGCGGGGACAGGCCGTCGAGAATCGTGCCGATGGCCTGCACCCACGGCCACATGGAGGGCGCACCGCCGCCCTCCAGACAGCGGCCCCACACGATCAGCGCTCCGCGCCGGGCCGCTTCGGCGGTGGCCTCCTCCAGCAGCCGGGTCTTGCCCACACCCGGTTCGCCCTCGATGACGCCGATCGCTGTGCCCCGGGTGAGAGCCGCGTCCCGGCTCTGCCGCAGCAAGGAGAGCTCCTTGGCCCGCCCGACCAAGGAGCCGGCCGTGCTCGGCTGCGGGCCGCTGACGTCGCTGTGGGTATCCGTCACAGCCGCCGGCGGTGTCTGCGTCAACACCTGCTGGTGTGCGGCCTGCAGCACCGGTCCGGGGTCGATGCCCAGATCCTCGGCGAGACGGGCACGGACCGCAGCGAACACCGACAGTGCCTCCGCTTGCTGCCCCGCGGCGGCCAGGGTGGTGACGAGGCCGGCCTGGACGGGTTCGTGCAGGGGCACCATCGAGGCGGCCAGGTGCAGCGCCGGCAGCACCTGCTCCGGGCGGGCCAGTGCCGTCGCCAGTTCGGCCGCTGCCGTGCACGCCTCGTAGAACTCGGCATCGAGGGCTGCGAAGACGGGGAGCGCGCTGGGGCCGCTGCTCAGACCGTCACCCGCGGAACCGTGCCACAGGGCGAGTGCCTCCACGTAGTCGGCGAGCGCCGCCTCGTGGTGCTGCTGCGCGGAAGCCGTCCTGGCCGTCGCGATGTGCTCACGAAAGGTGACCAGGTCGAGCATGCCGGGTCCCGCCGAGAACAGATAACCGCTGCCGCGGCGATGGAGGAACGAGCCGCTGTCGCGGGCCGGGAGTTCCGGTTCGAGCAGGCGCCGCAGCGCGCCGACGTACTTGTGGAGGACGTTCAACGCGCTGGCCGGTACGTCTTCCTCCCATATCAGGTCGATCAGCTCCGAAGTGCTGACCGGCTGGCCCTCACGGGCGAGGAGGAGGGCGAGCAGAAAGGCCTGCTGACGCGGTCCCACCTGCACTTCGGCACCGTCGCGCCAGAGCCGCAACGGGCCGAGGATCTGCAGACGCAGGGGGTGGCCGTCGTCCGGCCGGGCCTGTTCACCGGACGGGGCAGGACGCATTGGCTCAGCCACGCTCATGGCCCCCGAATACATTCGGTCCAGGTTGCTTACTGCGTGGATCGCGTCTGCTCACGGCATGCGCAGCCAAAAGTTTACACGGGGCCATCGATTCCGGGGATTAGTGCGCCCGGTGGGCGGCGGCAAGGAAACCGCATTGTTCGTCAACTGTCCGTCCACTCTCGGTGGCGACGATTCCGTTTATGCATGAAAAGGCGTACGCACAACAATGCAGGGCCGAGGAAGGCCGCCACACCGCTGCCACCACACGGGTCCGGCACAGAGGCCGCGTCGTCTTCGCGCTGGCCCTGGGCACGTTCGCCATCGGCACGGGTGAGTTCGGCAGCAACGGCATCATCCAGCTGTTCTCGTCCGGTCTCGGCGTGTCCGTCCCCGTGGCCGCGTACGCGATCACGGCCTATGCGTTCGGCGTCGTGATCGGCTCTCCCGCGATCACCCTCCTGGCCGCGCGGGTCAACCGGCGTACGCTCCTGCTCGGCCTGATGCTGTACGCCCTGGCGGTTCCCCGTACGACGCGGGCGCTGGAACCGATGCGGGCGACCGTGAGCTCCCGCTCTCGCTGATCGCCGCTCCGGCCGCCGCTGGTGATCGCCGTTTCGGCGGCCGAAAGCGCGGTGCTCCGCCCTTGCGGCCCCGCATCGAGGGCGCCCCCGACACACGACCTAGCGCACCAGCAGGTCGATCACGCCGGTCAGGTCCTCCTCCCCGCTGCCCTCGGCGAGCCGGCGGCGCATCAACTCGAAGTAGGGGCTGAGCAGTTCCGGACTGACGCCCTGCTGTTCGGCGGTGCTCAGGAAGGTCGGCGTGCCGGCCACCTGCATGGCGAGGTTGGACACGACGCCCTTGGTGTAGTCGCCGCTGCGCAGCTGGTCGGCGGTCTGATGAACCGCCGGGGCCATCGCGACCAGCCAGTCGGCGAGCAGGGGGGCGAGCGAGACGGGGTCGATGTCCTCCTTGTGGATCAGCGCGAAGGCGTGCGCGGCCCCGGCGAACATCCCGTACATCGCGCTGAGCAGGGCCACATCGTGCAGGGCGGCGAAGCCCGCGTCCAGGCCGACGTAGGTGGTGCCGGCCGGGACGCCCAAGGTCTCCTGGTGCCGCTCGAACACCTCCTGCGAACCGCTGTAGAAGACGTAGCCCCCGGCTTCCGGGACGCCGATCATCGGAGGGACTGCCATGATCCCGCCGTCCAGGTAGCGGGCGCCGCGCGCCCGGGCCCACTCGGCGCGGGCGCGGGCCTGAGCAGGCGTGCTGGTGGTCAGGTTGACCAGGTCCCTGCCGGTCAGGTCGACGCCGGTCAGCGTCTCGCCGACCGAGGCGTCGTCCAACAGACACACGATGACGAGGGAGTTCGCCGCGACCGCCTCGGCGGCGCTGTGTGCGACGTGCGCGCCCTCGGCTGCGAGCACTGCGGCGCGGGCCGGGGTGCGGTTCCAGACGGTCAGCGGGTGATCGGCGGCCAGCCATGCGCGAGCGAGGGCGGTGCCCATCGCGCCGAGGCCCAGCAGGGTGACGGGGGTCTTCTCAACGGTGTTCTGTGTCATGCGGATTAGGCTGGTCGCAGGCCCCGGAGGTGATCAAGTACGTACTTCGTAGTGGGTGGTTACCGCGGGGTGAGTGAGCAGCTCAGAAGGGTGGGGGCATGACGACGCTGAACCGGCCGTGCACATCACAGGGGCACGTCTGCGGGATCGACACCGCGATGGAAGTGATCGGCGGCAAGTGGAAGGTGCTGATCCTCTGGGCGCTCCATGAGCACCCCTGCCGGCGCTTCGGCGAACTGCGCCGGCTGGTCCCCGGGATCACCGAGAAGGTGCTGACCTCTCACCTGCGCGAGATGGAAGCGGACGGTGTCGTACGCCGCGTCGCCTACGACGAGGTGCCACCCCGGGTCGAGTACTCGCTGACCGAGGAGGGCACCCGTCTCAACGAGGCGCTCCAGCCGCTGGCCGCATGGGGACGTGAGCGGTCGACCGCGCCGACGGAGGCGGCGGGCCAGGACCTTCGGTGAAAGCGCCGGTCACAGCCGCGTGTGTGCCACGGATTCCGGCGGGGAATGAACCGCGACCTTGATTGTTGAAAGTGGTATGAAAAAGATCGGGTTCCTGTCCTTCGGACACTGGACGCCATCGCCGCACTCCCAGACGCGCTCTGCCTCGGACGCCCTGCTCCAGGCGATCGACCTCGCGGTGGCCGCCGAGGAGCTGGGCGCCGACGGCGCGTACTTCCGCGTCCATCACTTCGCGCGGCAGTACGCCTCGCCGTTCCCGCTGCTCGCCGCCATCGGCGCGCGCACCAGCCGCATCGAGATCGGCACCGGCGTGATCGACATGCGCTACGAGAACCCGCTGTACATGGCCGAGGACGCCGGCGCCGCGGACCTGATCTCCGGTGGCCGGCTGCAGCTCGGCATCAGCCGGGGATCCCCGGAGCAGGTCATCGACGGCTGGCGCCACTTCGGGCATCTGCCGGCCGAAGGGGCCACCGACGCCGACATGGCGCGTGCCCACACCGAGCGCCTCCTCGAGGTACTGACGGGCGAAGGCTTCGCACAGCCCGACCCCAACCCGATGTTCTCCAACCCGCCCGGCCTGCTGCGCATCGAACCGCACTCCGAAGGCCTCAGGGACCGTATCTGGTGGGGTTCCGGATCGAACTCCACCGCGGCGTGGGCGGCCAGGCTCGGAATGAACCTGCAGAGCTCGACCCTCAAGTACGACGAGAGCGGCGAACCGCTGCACGTCCAGCAGCGCAAGCAGATCGAGGCCTACCGCGAGGCCTGGCGGGAAGCGGGTCACACCCGCGAGCCGCGGGTGTCGGTCAGCCGCAGCGTCTTCGCGCTGGTCGACGACCGCGACCGCGCCTACTTCGGCCGTGAGGGCAACTCCAAGGACCAGGTCGGCTACATCGACGGCGACGCCCGCGCCATCTTCGGCCGTTCCTACGCCGCCGAGCCCGACGTGCTGGTCAAGCAGCTCGCCGAGGACGAAGCGGTCGCCGCCGCCGACACACTCCTCCTCACCGTGCCGAACCAGCTCGGAGTGGCCTACAACGCCCACGTGATCGAGAGCATCCTGACCCACGTCGCTCCGGGCCTGGGCTGGCGCTGAGCCTGGTGGGAGGCCGTGCACGGGATGCGGTGAGCCCGGCGCGCCCGCACGCCTGATCCGTCGACACCGCCGGCGCGCACCACGGGGAAAAGGACGGCGTCAGCCGCGGTCGTGGAGTGTGACCTGGTAGCCGTCGGGGTCGGCGAAGGTGAAGGTCCGGCCGAAGGGGCCGTCGATCGGTGCGGAGACGATGGTGTGGCCGTCGGCGAGGAGCGTGTCGTGGATGGCCTGGACGTCGGTGGCGTGGAACCAGAACGCGGCACCGATGCCGGGCTGTGCGACGGAGGCGAGATCGGTGCCGGGTATGACCTCGCGGACGGCGAACGCGATCGGTTTCGTCTCGAAGACGACGGCGTGCGGAGGTCCGGCCGGTGAGCGGACGAGGCCCAGGTAGCGCTCGTAGAACGCCTGCGAGGCGTCGAGGTCGCGTACTTGGAACGAGATGAAGTCGGGGCCGGTGGCGGGCATGGTGACGCTCCTTGTTTCCGCATTCCCATGTCAGTTTTCTGACACGCAGCAAGCTATGTCAGAATACTGACATGAGTCAAGACGGAGTCGGCATCGACCTGGAGACGTCACTGGGCTACCTGCTCAAAGAAGCGTCGAGCGCCCTGCGCACGGCCATGGAGGAAGTGCTGCGGCCGCTCGGGATGAGCGTGACGCACTACTCCTGCCTCGAACTGCTGGCGCAGCGGCCCGGCTTGTCGAACTCCGAGCTCGCACGCGGCGCGTTCGTGACCCGGCAGACGATGAACGTGCTGCTCCAGGCCCTGGAACGGGCCGGCCACGTGACCAGGCCCACCCAGGCGCCCGTCGGCAAGGCGCTTCCCACGCGCCTCACGCCTCGCGGCCGGCAGAGCCTTGAGCAGGCGAGCGCGGCTGTCCGGTCCGTCGAGGCCAGAATGCTCTCCGGCCTGACCGAGACCGAGCAGTCGGAAGCGTTCCGGGTCCTGCAGAGCATGGTCCGTTCCCTGCACGCAGAGCACGACGGCGCGTAGCCGGCTTGCACGTGCCCGAGGGCCTTCTCGGGCACGACGTGGAGATGCGCGCCGCGCAGGCCGGAGCGTCGGCGCCCACTCGGGCAGCGCCCGGCGCAGAGCTGCCCGGCCGCGCCGTACGGCACTGTTCGCCGAGGCCGGGCTGGAGCCCGGCAGGTCAGCGGTCTCCTCGGCCGACCGGCCCGCGACATCGCGCAGGATCACCGCCGCCCGCTGCCGGGGCGGAAGTCTCTGGATGGCGGTCAGGAACACCAGCTCCAGGGTCTCGCCCGCGACGGCCTGGTCATCGGGTTCGTGCCGGGGCACGGGCGTCTCGGGCAACCGGTCGTCGGGGAACGGATGGAGCCACGGCAGCCGCGCTGACGGCGCCCCGTCCCCGGAGTCCATGCCCGGTACCGGTTCGCAGCAGGCCGACCGCCGGTTGTACTTGCGCAGGAAGTCGAGGCAGAGGTCGGTGGCGATCCGGTACAACCAGGCGCGCACATCGCCGACCCCGCCCGGCGTCTCCCGCGCCCGCCAAGCCCGCAGGAACGCCTCCTGTGTCAGATCCTCGGCCTCGCCGCAGGAACCCAGCATGCGGTAGCAGTGCACCCGCAGCTCGCGCTGATGCCCTTCGACGAGAGCGCCGAAGTCGTCCACGGCGGGGCCGGAATTCGTCACGCGCCCCGGCGTGACGAATTCCGCGCCGACGACACCGGGCGCGTCCGCGGGACCCACGGCCCCGTCGCCGCCCTCGCCGCTCTGTCCCGCCTGCCGGGCGAGCCGCCGCAGCTGCGCGAACCGCCCCGAGAGCGCCTCGACATCGGCGTGGAACGCGATACCGGGCTCCAGCCGCAGCCGCCCCGACCGGTCGCCGAGATCGGAGACCAGCTCCCTGGCGGAACCACCCCCGGCCTGCCGACGCTCCCGGTCGGCCCGCTGCCGACACGCCTGCGAACAGTACGACGCCACCCGCCCCGGCCCGCCCCCACCGGGGATCGGACACCCGCACATCTCGCACTTCCGCGTCATGCGCCACACGCCGGATCGCCGCCTCTCCCGCCCGAAAGGCACAGTGTTCCCTTTATACCCCCAGGGGGTATATGCTCGATAGAGACGGACGGGACAGCGACACAGCCCCGTGCGGCAACTGTCCACGCAACGAAACCCGAGGATGAAGCCATGACCGACCAGACGACCACCGGCTCCTGCTGCTCCCCCAACGGTTCCTGCCACTCCGGCACCACGACCGACGTCCAGGTCGGCGGGGTCACCGCCGTCTACAAGGTGTCGGGCATGACCTGCGGACACTGCGAGGGCGCGGTGTCCGAGGAGATCTCCGCACTGGAGGGCGTCACCTCGGTCACGGCCGTCGCCGCGTCCGGCGAGGTGACCGTCACGTCCGCCGCCCCGCTCGACGAGGAGGCCGTCCGCGCCGCCGTCGACGAGGCGGGTTACGAGCTCGTCGGCACGGTGTAGCCCGCCGCCCGGCCCACGACATTCGAGCATGATCCGAACGAACGCGGGTCGGCATACGTATCCCGATGCGACAGACCCGACACCGCCTGGGTAGTGTCGGGCAGGAGATCCACAACCAGCGGAAGCGGACCAGGACGGGACCGGAGTGAAGGCGAGTCGGTACGTACGTGCGGGAGGCGCCCTCGGGCACCTGCTGCTCGTCATCGTGCTCGCCCTCGGCATCTTCACGATGCACACCCTGGGCCACCCGGACACCTCGCACGACTCCGCCATGAGCACCGCCTCCCACGCCACGCCGACGGACACCGCCGCGATGAGCGCTCCCGTCGGCACCGCGGCGGGCTTGGACCATGCAGGCATGGACCGTGTGGGTGCGGACACGCACGCGGCGGACGCCGCGGCTCCGGCCACCCACCAGCCCGCCACGGGCATGGACATGCTCTCGCTGTGTCTGGCGGTCCTGTTCGGCGCGTGGCTGCTCGCCGCGCTCCTTCGCTCGGCGTTCGCCCGGCACGAGGAATGGCTGGCGGAACTTCTCGCTCAGCTCGCCGCCGTACCGCGGCCCGATCCCCCGCCGCGCAGACCCGATCTCACCCTGCTGTCAGTTCTGCGGCTGTAGGCCGAACCGTTCTCGCGGACGCGCACCCCTGCGCGGTCCCGCGGCTACGCGTACGCCGAAACAGCACCAGAAACGACACACGAGGTGAATCACCATGACTTCCTTCACGCGCGCCCTGCGCCGCAAGCCCGCCCGCCGTATCGCCGCCGTGGGCGCGGTCGCCGCCGGCGCCCTGTTCCTCTCCGCCTGTGGTGGCGACGACGACGGCGACATGGCCGGCATGGACCACGGCAGTGGCAACAGCTCGGCGTCGGCCTCCGCCGAGGCCGGGGCCACGGGCTTCAACGACGCCGACGTCACGTTCGCGCAGATGATGATCCCGCACCACGAGCAGGCCCTGGAGATGGCCGAACTCGCCGACGGCCGCGCCTCCGACGCGGAGATCAAGGAACTCGCCGGGAAGATCGAACAGGCCCAGGACCCCGAGATCAAGACGATGAAGGGCTGGCTGGAGTCCTGGAACAAGCCGACCGCGATGGAGTCCATGCCCGGCATGGACCACGGCAGCGGTGACGGCATGATGTCGGACGGGGACATGGGGCACCTCAAGGGCATGAAGGGCGCCGAGTTCGACAAGATGTTCGCGGAGATGATGATCGACCACCACAACGGGGCGATCGCCATGGCCAAGGACGAGCAGAAGAACGGCAAGAGCGCCGACGCCGTGAAGCTGGCCGGTGACATCGTCAAGGGGCAGTCCGCCGAGGTCGAGCAGCTGAACAGCATCCTCGACCGGCTCTGAGCCCCGCTGACGCGGCCCACGGCCGGGCCGCGTCGCACCTCAGCCGTCCGGGCTCCGCCGGTTTCGTGCCGCGGAGCCCGGACGGCCGCTCCTCATCGTCGACCGACTCGCCCGTGCGCCTTCCCACCGAGGACCCATGAACCAGCGCCTCACCGCCACGGCGGCCACCGCCGTCGCTCTCGCCTTCGCCCTGACCGCCTGCTCCGGCAGCACGGACGACACCGGCACTGCCACATCCGGGGTCACCGTGAGCCACATTCACGGCCTCGGCCTGGACCCGTCCGACCAGCGCCTCTACGTCGCCACGCATGAGGGCGTCTACACCCCTGACGCCCAAGGTCGGCCCACCCTCGTGGGCGACAGCAAGGACGACTTCATGGGTTTCACCGTGACCGGGGCCAAGACGTTCTACGCGAGCGGCCACCCCACCGCAGGTGAAGGCGGTCCCGGCAACAAAGGCCTGATCAGGAGCACGGACGCCGGCAAGAGCTGGCAGTCGCTGTCCCTCTCCGGCGAATCCGACTTCCATGCCCTGGACCATGTGCACGACACCGTCTACGGGTACGACGCCACCAACGGCCTGTTGCGCACCAGCAAGGACGGCAGCTCCTGGACGGACGGCGCCGCCATCGAGGCACTCGACATCACGGTCAGCCCCCAGGACCGCGGACTCGTCCTCGCCACCACAGCCGGCGGAGTGGCCCGCAGCACCGACGGCGGCCGGACCTTCGCCGCGGCCGAGCAGCCCGTGATGGCCTTCCTCTCATGGCCGACCGAGCAAGCCCTGTACGGGATCGACACCTCGGGAGGACTGTCCCGCAGCACCGACGGCGGAAGCACCTGGCAGGAACTCGGTGCGGTTCCGGGCGGTGGCCCCCAAGCACTCACGGCCGTCGACGCCAAGCGCGTCCTGGCCGCGACGCAGAACGGGGTGTACGAGTCGAAGGACGGCGGCCGGTCCTTCACCAAGCGCCTCGATGTCGAGGCGGACGGCGGACACTGAACCGACGGCCGCCGCGCGCGCTCCCGATGCCGTGAGTGGGTGGAGTGGTGCGCCGGGTCAGCAGTTGCGGATCGACCAGACCGGCTCCCAGTCCACGTCCGGCTTCTCGGTGCTGACCGGGAAGGTCTGGATGACGTTGCCGCTCTGGCCGTAGATCGTCGCCTCGGCGTTGTCGGTCTGGCTGTTCATGACCTCGCCCGTGCCGTGCCAGTTCGACAGGTAGTAGCGGTGGCAGTCGTAAAGGAAGAAGACCCGCCACTGCCCGACCGTCGGGTCCCAGACGCCTGCGCAGAAGTTCCCTGTGCCACAGGTGATGTGGTCGCCGTTGGCCACCAGCTGGGAGGGGGCGGCCGGTGAGATCGTGGGCGCGACGGCGGACGTGCCGGACGAGGCCGCCTGCGCCGTACCGGAGCCGAAGACGGAGGCGAGCACCAGGGTCATGGTGCCGACCGCACCGAAAAGGGATCGCTGGGGGCGCATGGGCTGGGTTGCTCCTGTGGGTGTCGAGCGGTGCCGGTTGGGGTGCGCCCAGAAACCTAGAAGGCTGCCGTCCTCAACGGTCCCTGACAGATGTCAGGGACCAGCGCCGGACCCGGGGTGACGGCGAAGTGTCCGATTATCACCGCTCCGCCGTAAATGCATGGACTGAGAACCTCGTTCGACGGGACACTGCCCGCTTCCTCACCCTCGGGAGTGTCATGGGCACATCTGACACCTACGGCTCCGCGCCGGGCAGGAGTGCGGTCCTGCTGGCGCTGCGCCACTACAACCTCGAACTGCTGCGGTTGTGGCGGCTGGCGCTGCCCGCGCTGCTGCTTCCGGCCCTGGGCAACATCGGCATCCGTTACATCGCCCCGTTGCTGATCGCCAAGCTGGCGGGGCAGGCCGCCGACGACGACGGCCTCACCCTCGACTCCGCAGCCCCGTACGTGCTGGCCTTCGGAGTGACTCTGCTGCTCTCCGAGGCCGTGTGGCGGGTCGGCCAGCACTGTCTGAACCGGGTGGCCGCGCTCGGTATGGAGCACCTCTACGTCGACGGCATGGACGAACTCCTGGCCAAGGACGCGGCGTTCTTCCACGACAACTTCGCGGGTTCCCTCACCAAGCGGGTCCTGAGTTACGGCAGGCGCTTCGAGGACTTCATCGACACGATGACGTACCGGATCGTGGGCAGCCTGGTGCCGCTGGTCTTCGGTGCCGCGGTGCTGTGGACCTACTCGCCGATGCTGGTCGCCGGTCTGCTCGTGATGATGGTGCTGACCCTGGTGGCCGCCACCCCGCTGATCCGGCGCCGGCAGCGGCTGGTCAACGCGCGGGAGGCGGCGATCGCGCGCGTCTCCGGCCATGTCGCCGACAGCCTCATGAACATGGAGACCATCCGGGCGTTCGCTGCCGAACGACGGGAAGGAGCCGAGCATCGCAGCCGTGTCGCGGAGTCCCGACGGCTGACACTGAGGTCGTGGGACTACGGCAACCTGCGCGTCGACACCGTGATCGCGCCGATGTCCGTCGCCACCAATGTGCTGGGGCTGGTGGTGGCGATCGCCTTCGGCGGTCCGGGGCTGGGCGTGGAGGGGGTCGTCGTCGCCTTCACCTACTACTCCCAGGCGACCGAGATCATGTTCGAGTTCAACCAGATCTACCGGCGCCTGGAGAGCTCGATGACCGAGGCGGCGCAGTTCACCGAGCTGCTGCTGGACCCGCCCACCGTGCTCGACCCGCCGGATCCGGAGCCGCTCGCCCCGTGCGACTCCGGTGTCCGCTTCGACAACGTCACCTTCGCCCACCGGGGCGCCGCGCCGATCTTCGAAGGACTCGACCTGGACGTACCCGCGGGTGCGCGGATCGGACTGGTGGGGCGGTCCGGTGGCGGCAAGACCACCCTCACCCGTCTTCTGCTGCGGATGTCGGACATCGACGGCGGGCGCATCCTGATCGGCGGCCAGGACATCCGGCGGCTACGGCAGATCGACCTGCGCTCGCTCATCGCCTACGTCCCGCAGGAGCCCGCCATGTTCCACCGCCCGCTGCGGGACAACATCGCCTTCGCCCGGCCCGGCGCGACGGAGAAGGAGATCCTCGCGGCGGCCGAGGCGGCACATGTCACGGAGTTCGCCGAGAAACTGCCCGACGGTTTCGGAACTCTGGTGGGCGAACGAGGGGTGAAGCTCTCGGGCGGCCAGCGTCAGCGCGTCGCCCTGGCCCGCGCCATCCTGCGGGACGCACCGGTGCTGCTCCTCGACGAGGCGACCAGCGCGCTGGACTCCGAGAGCGAGATCCTCATCCAGGACGCGTTGTGGCGCCTGATGAAGGGGCGCACCGCGCTCGTGGTCGCACACCGGCTGAGCACCGTCGCGGGCATGGACCGGCTCGTCGTACTGGACCGCGGGACCGTCGTCGAACAGGGCACCCACGAGGAGCTGCTCGCGGGGCAGGGCACGTACGCCAGGCTGTGGAAGCACCAGTCGGGCGGCTTCCTCGGCGACAACGCCCGGCAGGACTCCCGCCCGCAGGTCCCAGCGGCCGACTCGGCACCGGACAGCGGCGACACGCTGTCGTCACCCGCCGGCACCCGGTCCGTGTGACGGCCGCACGCCCACCGCACGCTCAGTGAGTCCCACGAGAACGGAGGCGCCGGGCGTCCGGTGGTACTGACACATGTCAGGACAGCAGGCGGCGCGACCTCACGTACGTTGCTCCCGGTCCGCAGGCCGACCGCGGACCGGGACCACGCGCCGTATCGGGGGAAACGTTGTTCATGAAGCGCACGAGCGCTGCCGCGCTGGTCGTGACC
Organism: Streptomyces sp. S.PB5; assembly: GCF_030403745.1. Classification (GTDB taxonomy): domain Bacteria; phylum Actinomycetota; class Actinomycetes; order Streptomycetales; family Streptomycetaceae; genus Streptomyces. The sequence goes on along the minus strand of NZ_JAQMWP010000020.1, from coordinate 163,930 downwards.
GCGGCTCTGGGCGTCGTCACGATGGGATGCGGCCCGCAGAACCAGGACGAGAAGCGGTCCGGCACGGATCTGGGGACCTCGGCCGGCGGCAGCCGACTGCGAGAGCTGACCGACGCCGAGCAGCTCCGTATCGGAGATGCCCAACAGCGCTTGATCAAACGTTGCATGGCGCGCAAGGGCTTCGACTACTGGGAGGCGGAGCGGCTGAGCCTGGAGGAGAGCCGCACGCTCGGCTGGGTCACCGACGATGTCGCCTGGGCGGACAGGCACGGCTACGGCAGCCGTATCGAGGCCAAGCACGAACGCGCCCGGCTGACCAACAGGAATGTCACCTACCGCAAGGGCCTCTCCGACGAGCGACGTGCCGCGTACGACAAGGCCCTGGACGAAGGCGTCGACGCCCCCGTGATCACAGCCGAGGTGCCCACCGGCGGAACGGTCCGCAAGCGGGTGGGCGGCTGTGTGGCGGAGGCGGAGGAGCAGCTGTACGGAGACCGTGCGGCCTGGTTCCGTGCGGAGAAGACAGTGATGGGTCTGCAACCCCTCTACGTCCCCCAGTTGATGGCCGACAAACGATTCGCCGCGGCGCTGGCTTCCTGGTCCGGGTGCATGGCCCGTTCCGGCTACACGTACCGCACCCCGCAAGAGGCCCGGCAGGCAGCCGTCGAACAGGGCCTCAAGACAGAGCCTGACAAGGCGTTCGAGGCGGAGCGCAAGCTCGCCGTCGCCGATGCGACGTGCGCGAAGAACACCTCGCTGCGATCCATCGGGAACGAGCGCGAGACCCATTACGTCAACAGGCTTCGCGGCCGGTACGGCGACGACCTCGACGCCTATGCGCGCCTCCAGCTCCGGGCGTCCGCCCGCGCCGCGGAGGTCGTCGAACCGCGCAGGTGAGACCCCCGTTCAGGGTCTCCCGTGCTGACGGCGCACGGTCGCGACACCACGTCCACGGTCACCACCGTGGATCAGCACACCTCCGGTGAGACAGACAAACAGGAGTACACATGCGCAAGTTGACCACTGCGATCGCAGCCACCGGCCTGATGGCCCTCGGTCTCGCCGTCCCGGCGTCCGCCCAGGCGGCCGAACAGGGCATGTACTGCGACGCGGAGTGGAGCAGCCACGGCCGCGACGGCAACGTCCGCGCCTGGAACGGGTTCGACTGCACGGGCACGCTCCTCGGAGTCACTCCCGGCAACGACCCCGACTGGAGCGACAACTCGGGCCCCTTCCAGGGCAACGACTGGAACCAGCCGAAGTCCGTCGCGAACAACGGCACGATCGGCGGCAACGATGTGGTCGCCTTCTATCTGGCGCTGAACTACGCCTACGAGCACGGGTACGTCTGCCTCTCGCCGTACGAGCTGTATGCGGACGACGTGACCGACAACACGTACACCAGTGGCAGCGTGCCCATCCACATCTCCTCCCACCGCTGGGTGCAGAGCTCCGGGTGTGCCGCCAACAGCTGGCTCACCTGACCGTGAAACGGGGCGGGTCATCGAACCGTCGGCAGCGGTTTCGATGACCCGCTCATCCGTGACGGGCACAACGTGACGACACCACAATGGCCGAACCGCCTCGCGCCTCTGTCCGCATGTGATACCTAGAACTAGAATGCATCACAGTTCTAGGTATGAGGGCGATAGATGAAGGTCACCAAGGATCTCGTCGCCGCATCGGCGACACCGATGGTGCTGGGCATCCTGGCCGAGGGTGAGAGCTACGGCTACGCCATCCTCCGGCGGATCAACCAGCTGTCCGGTGGAGAGCTGGACTGGACGGAAGGCCTGCTCTACCCCTTGCTGCACCGGCTGGAGCGGCTCGGGCACGTGGAGTCGAGCTGGCAGGCGGCGACCGGGGAGCGGCGGCGCAAGTACTACCGCGTCACCGACAGCGGCCTGGCCGAACTCGCCGAGCAGCGCCGCCAGTGGGACACCGTCGTGGACGCCCTCAGAAAGGTCTGGCTCGGTCCGGGCGATCCGCGCACGTGGGCGCCGAATCCGCTGGAGGGCCCGGCATGACGACGGCGGACGGCCGGCACGGGCTGGAGACCCAGTTCGCCCAGTGGCGTTCCTATGTACAGCGCCGCCCGGAGCTGCGGCAGGCCGATGCCGAGGAGTTGGAGGACCATCTCCGGGACTCGGTCGACGAACTTCTCGCGGTCGGCCTGCGCGCCGACGAGGCGTTCCTGGTCGCCGTCAAACGCATGGGCGGTCTGGACGAGCTCTCCCGTGAGTTCGCCCGCGAGCACTCCGAACGGCTGTGGAAGCAACTGGTGCTGAGCGCCGACACCGACGGTCCCGTGACGGACGCCGCCCGGGGACGGCGGCGCGAGCTGCTGCCCGTGGTCCTCTGTGCCGCGGGCGCGGCGGCCTCGGTCAAAGTGCCGGCGCTGTTCGGACTGGACCTTGAGCACGATGCCGCGTTCTACGCACGCAACCTCGGCCTGTTCACACTGCCCTGGCTGGCCGCCCTGCTGGCCTGGCGTCGCCGGGCCGCACCGGCCCTGGTCGGTGCGCTGGTGGCCTTGTTCGCGCTCGGCGCGGTGGCGGCCAACGTGTATCCCCTCGCGGAGGATTCCCAGTCGATCGTCCTGACCGGCATCCATCTGCCCATCGCTCTGTGGTTCGTGGTCGGTCTGGCCTACGTGGCCGACGATGTACGGGCCGCCCGGCGGCGCATGGACTTCGTACGGTTCACCGGCGAGTGGGTCGTCTACATGTCCCTCATCGGGACCGGCGGCGGCCTTCTGATCCCGTTCGTGTTCGGGATCTTCAAGGCCATCGGGATCGTCCCCGAGGCCTTTGTCGTGCACTGGCTGCTGCCCTGTGGCGGGGTGGCCGCGGTCGTGGTGGCGGGGTGGCTCGTCGAGGCCAAGCAGAGCGTCGTCGAGAACATGGCGCCCGTGCTGGCACGGCTGTTCACACCCCTCATCGCCGCGGTGTTGCTGGCCTTCCTCGGCACCGTCGGCTGGACCAGCGCCGGTATCGACCTCGAACGCGAAGCGCTGATCCTCTTCGACGTCCTCCTCGCCGTCGTGCTGGGACTGCTGCTCTACTCGATCTCCGCCCGCGATCCGCTCGCCCCGCCGAGCATCTTCGACAAACTCCAACTCGTCCTTGTCCTCTGCGCTCTCGCCATCGACGTACTGGTGCTGATCGAGATCACCGGACGGATCAGCGACTACGGAACCACGCCCAACAAAGCGGCGGCACTGGGCGAGAACGTCATCCTGCTCGCCAACCTCGTCTGGTCGGCACGGCTGTTGCTGGACTTCGTCCGCCGACGTACGCCGTTCGCCCGACTCGAACGCTGGCAGACCGGCTATCTGCCCGTCTACGCCGTGTGGGCGTGGATCGTGGCCCTGGTCTTTCCGCCGCTGTTCGACTACCTCTGAGCCTGTTCACCAGGGTCCCAGCCGGTTGCGATCGATGCCTGTCGTCACGGGTGGCCGACCGCCGGTTTTCCGAACCGAGCGGTCGGCGGCCCCGGACGGCATGCCTGAAGCCGACCCGAAATACCGAACAGACGGGCGCACGGCGGCTGTTCGGACGTAGGTTGTGCCGTAGATGATCCAACCGAGGCTGAGAGACTGACGCGACTCATGACTGACCCTGTGACGACGCCCGAACCTGCGGAGCAGCAGCGGATCGACACCTCCGTGCCGCACTCCGCCCGCATCTGGAACTACTGGCTCGGCGGCAAGGACAACTACCCCGTCGACGAGCAGGCCGGCGACGCGTACACCGCCGTCTTCCCGGGCATCGTCACCATCGCCCGCAGCAGCCGCGCCTTCCTGCGCCGCAACATCGCCTACCTGGTCTCCGAGGCGGGAATCCGACAGTTCCTCGACATCGGCACCGGCCTTCCCACCGCCCAGAACACCCATGAGGTCGCGCAGCGGATCGCCCCCGAGGCACGGATCGTGTACGTCGACAACGACCCCATGGTCCTGGCCCACGCCCGTGCCCTGCTCTACTCCACCCGCGAGGGCGCGACCGCCTACATCGACGCCGACGTCACGGACCCGGACCGTATCCTCGCCGCCGCCGCGAAGACACTGGACTTCCAGAAGCCCACCGCGCTCATCCTCAGCAACATTCTGGGACACGTCGCCGGTCACGAGCAGGCCCGCTCCATCGTCACCCGGCTCATGGAGGCCCTGCCCTCGGGAAGTTACCTCTCCATCAACGACGGCTCACTCGGAATCGACCCGGTCTTCGAGCAGGCACAGGACGCCTACAACAACAGCGGCGCGGTGCCGTACAACCTGCGTACCGTTGCCGAGATCACCGCGTTCTTCGACGGTCTGGAACTGGTCGAGCCGGGTGTCGTCCCGGTCACCCAGTGGCGTCCGGAGCCTGGTTCGGACACTCCGGAGGTCATCGCCGAGCACGGCGGTCTCGCCCTGAAGCCGTAACCGGCAACCGGATCGCCGGCCGGCCGCTCCCCCCGGTGTACGGGAAGGCCGCCGGGGCGACTTCACCGGCACGCGAGCGGGCCCCGGTCGGCCAGGGGCCCGCTCGGCATCTGCCGCGGTCTGCTGTTCACGCCCGACGCGGTGCTGGGCGGGCCGCGAAGCGCGCCGAGCCGCCCGGTTCCCTTTGACGGGCCTCGGCGGCGGGCCGGCGGGCGCGGACGATTCGAAGGAGACGCCCTGGGCGGGTCGGGGCGCTGCAGGGGCCTTACGGTCCAACTCCGTGTGCACAGGAGGCAGGTGGGACCCGCTCGGGTCGGCTTCGGGGCGGGGGGCGTGTTCGCGCGCTGGCTGGGCGCGCGGGCCGACGGCGGCCGACCCACGGACACCCGTAGCCCTCGCGGGACGCCCCCCTGGCGCGGGCGCCGCCTCCGGCCGGGGACGGGAGAGCCCCTTGCGGATTCCGTGGCCGGCGCCGGCGCCTGATTCCATGGTCACTCCGCGACGGCCGGTGCAGGAGGGACAACAGTCCCGCAGCCAGGGTCGCGAAGGCCGTTGTGCGTCGCCGCTGTCAGCGTCTCGGCCTTTCCCGGCCCGGGCTCATGCAGGAGTCGCCCGTACCCGTGCGGCGGCCGGGCGGTGTCCGCCTTCGCCCCGGGCGTACGCGTCGAGATGCGCCTGGATGTACGGGACGGCCACGGTGGCGAGTTCGCCCTCGACGAAGGCGGGCTGAACGTTGACCTCGAAGACGACACCGCCGTTCTCCACGGCGAGGTCGACACCGGCAAAGGGCAGGCCGACCGACGCGGTGGCGGCGACGGCGAGCTCGGCCAGCCGCGCGGGCAGTTCCTCGGGAGTGAGATGGACCGGGGTCGCGCCCTGGCAGGTGTTGCAGGGTGTGTCGAGGGCGGGCTGGATGTGCTCCCGGGCGTGCACGACCCGGCCGTGCAGGACGAAGACCCGGAACTGGTGGCGGTGGCCCTCGGCGGTGATGTTGCCCGCGTCGCGGGACAGCATCCAGTCGGTGCCGCGCTCCGCGTAGTAGGTGACGGCCCGCCGCAGGGCCTCGCGGGTGGTGATGTGGAAGGTCTCGTTGCCGCCGGTGCCGATGACGGGCCGGGCCCACACGTCCCGTCCGAGCCTGTCGAAGGCGGCGGCCGCGTCCTCGTGGCCGGGCCCGGACAGGACGACCGTCTCCATCTGGGCGACCTTGTCCCGGGCGAGGCGCTCCACGGTCAGGTCCTTCTCGGTCGCCGTGCGCCAGGCGGCGGGGTCGGCGGCCAGGGTCACCACGCCGTGGTGGGCGAGGAGTTGCTGGAGCGCGGCGAGGGAACGACGGCGGTGGGGCGGGATCTCGTAGAGGACGACGATGTCGGCGAGCACGTCCAAGCCCTGTTCGGGGACGTACAGACGTAAGCGTCCGCGTTCCGGGATCCCGCGTGCGGATCCGTCGGCGGCGAAGTGGCGGGAGTCGATCCGCACCGCGGGTGCACCGGTGAGGAGCCGGACGGCTTCGGCGAGGTACTCCCGGCAGCCTTCGGGTGAGGTGGGGTCGGCGATCAGGGCGACGCAGGGTCGGGACACAGCTGCCTCCACGGGGCTCTCGACGCAGGCTCGTGCCGCGGGCTCCCGGTTGCGCGGCCGAGCGGACTCAGGGGTTGGTTCCTGTCGCGCGCGTGGTCACGGTGGGCGAGTCCGCCCTCGCAGCCGCTGTGCCGCGTACGTCCGGGGTCCGTGGCGGACCCGTTCGGCGATACGCGCCGGGCGGCCGGTGACCACAGGAGGTTCCGCCCTGCCGTATCCCTGGCGCAGGGTCGTGCCGTGAGGGTAGGCGCCCCGCCGGACGCCGCACCAGGGCGCACGCAGTCCCCGCGCTTGCTCCCGGTCCTGCGCTGTCCGCCCCCGGGTGTGCGCCCTGGCGGGGCGGGCGCGGACGGGACCTGCCGGTGGTCGCGGGGGCCGTCCTCGGCCGCCGTTTCCATCCCGGTGACCGATCAGTCCCGCTGGGGCACGACGGCGACCGGGCAGGCGGAGTGGTGCAGCACCACGTGGGTGACCCGGCCGAGTCGGAGCCCGAGGTGACCGTGACGGCGCCGGGCGCCGAGGACCAGGAGGTCGGCATGGTGCGAGGCGTCCTCCAGCACCCGGTGGGCGTGGCCCTCGGCGGTGCGCCGCCGCAGGTCGAGTTCCGCCGGGGCGCCCTCCAGCGCGGCCTCCAGCACGCGCACGGCCTGCTCCTCGTGGGGCCGGGTGGTGGTGCCGCTGAGCAGGGGGTGGTCGGTGTTCTCGTGCGCGGGGCGCCGCCAGGCTCGTACGGCTTCCAGAGGTACTCCCCTGATCCGTGCCTCGTGGTAGGCGAAGCGCACGGCCGCCGATCCCTTGGTGTCCGCGCCGACGCCCAGGAGGACGCACTGGTGGATGCCGGCCTTTGCCTGGTTGTCGTGTCCGCCGCGCACGACGATCACCGGGCAGTGTGCGCGGGCGGCCACGGCCAGGCTGACGGAGCCCAGCAGTGCCTCGGCGACCCCGCTGCGGCCGCGTGTGCCCACCACCAACGCACAGGCGCGGCGGCTCTCTTCCGGCAGCACGGTCACCGGTCCGTCGGGCAGTGCTTCCGCCGTCACCTCCAGTTCCGGCCGGCGTTCGCGGGCTCGCCGTGCGGCGGCCTCGACGATGTGCTCCCCTCGAAGCTTCTCGAACGGCTTTCCGTAATCCGCGGCAAGTCCCTCGCCCTCGTAGTGCTCCCACATCGAGGCGTACACCAGCCGCAACGGTGCTCCGCGCAGCACGGCCTCGTCGGCTGCCCAGTCGGTGGCCCGCAGGCTGGGCCCGGAGCCGTCAACGCCCACGATCAGGGGGGCGTCGCAGGATCGTCCGTCGAAGGCCATGGCTCTGCCTCCTCGTCGGGATGCTGTCCGGCGCCGCGAACAGCAGGAGCAGGATCCTCTGCCAGAAGGGCGGTGTGCGGCGCGTGTCCACAAGTCTCGCCCCCTGGGTCGACGTCGGGCCCCCTCCGTAGTCCCAGCGAACCGCGCCGTGAACGGCTGCGGATGGGCCGAAGGGCCCCGCCATCGGCCCTGTCCGCACTGTCCGCGCTGTCCGAGCCGACCGGGTGTGCGGCCGGGCAGTCAGCCGAGCGGCCGGCCCGTCACCGCGCACGCGCCGCCGCGTCCGACGCCCACTTCCTGCGTACGGCGTCCTCGTGCTCGTTCTGTTCAAGTGCGGAGTCCGCGAGAACGAGGGCCGTCTCCAGCCGGGGGATCCAGTGCCGCCGCAGGGCCCGCACCCGCAGCCGGGTGGCGAGCACCTCGTCCCCGACGGCACGGACGGCGGTGCCGGCGGCCGCGTAGACGGCGGCGGCACGTACGGCGGCCGCGTAGGCGGTCTCGGCGTGGAGCAACGCGGTGGCGGCGGGCGCCGGTTGGTCCAGGTCTCGCTCCGGGAGGGTGCAGGAGGCGGTGCCGGGATGCCGTACGCCCATCGTGGCGGTCCAGGCGACCTCCAGTTCCGCGGGGTGTGCGGGGGCCTCCGCCTCCAGGGCCTCCTCGCCGCCGAGGAGCAGGCCGCGCCGCAGCCAGGTCTCCGCTTCTCTCAGTCGTTCGTTCCAGTCCTCACGCGCGGTGTGCTCGGCCCGCAGGAGTTCCTCGTGGCGGGCGCGCAGGATGCGCAGCTTCTGATCCAGCAGGTCGGCCCCGCGCCGTGCGACGTCGAGGCTGCGGCGCAGTCGCATCCGGCCGGCCCTGCCCGGGGGTACGCGCAGCTCCGCCACGGGATCACCCCTCCTCGGTCCGCAGGTGGGCGTCGAGGAACTCGGTGGGCAGCATGGTCAGTTGGCCGCGCGGAAGCGTGAGCAGCACCTGCCAGGCCCGCTCCAGCGTCTGGTCCAGGGGGCGCAGTTCGTCCTTTCGCTGGTCGACGAGCCCGCGTGCGAAGGCCTCCTCGAAGTCGAGGTAGCCGCGGTCGGCCGGGCTCAGGGCCGCCTGTCCGACCAGGTCGGCGAGTTCCTTGACCTGGCGGGCCCGGGCCAGCGCGGAGAGCAGCTGGGCCGCGACGTCGAGATGGTCCTCGCGGGTGCGGCCGGGGCCCGCGCCCCTGCGCATCAGACGGGACAGCGACGACAGCGCGTCCACGGGCGGGTAGACCCCCCGGGCGTGCAGCTGCCGGGAGAGGACTATCTGGCCTTCCGTGATGTATCCGGTGAGGTCGGGGACCGGGTGTGTGATGTCGCCCGCGGGCATGGTGAGCACCGGCAGCACGGTCACGGAGCCGGGCAGACCACGGATGCGTCCGCAGCGTTCGTACAGGGACGCCAGGTCGCTGTAGAGGTAGCCGGGGTAGGCGCGGCGGGCGGGGATCTCGCCGCGGGCCGCGGAGACCTCGCGCAGTGCCTCGGCGTAGCTCGTCATGTCCGTCATCACGACCAGGACGTGGCGGCCCTCCGCGAAGGCGAGGTGCTCGGCGACGGTCAGGGCGATCCGCGGGGTGAGGATGCGCTCGATGACGGGGTCGTCGGCGGTGTTGAGCAGGAGCACCAGTTCCCCCGCCGCGGAACGCTCCTCCAGCGCGTCCCGGACGAACCCGGCGTCCGCGTGGGTCACTCCCATCGCGGCGAACACGACGCAGAACGGCTCGCCGCCGGCCGTCGACTGCGCCGCGATCTGCGCGGCCAGTTCCAGGTGCGGCAGACCGGCCGCCGAGAACACCGGGAGTTTCTGGCCACGTACGAGCGTGGTCAGAGCGTCGACGGCGCTGACACCGGTGAGCACCGGGTCGGCAGGCGGTTCGCGGCGCACCGGGTTGACGGGACGCCCGCCCACCGCCGAGGCGGCGCCACCGAAGACGGGCGGGCCCCCGTCGAGGGGTTCTCCGCGGCCGTTGCAGATCCGGCCCAGCCACCCGGGGCCGACGGGGACGCGCAGCGGCGATCCGGTGAACGCGGCGCGCAGCCGTCCGGGGTCCAGTCCCGCGGTGTCCTCCAGGACCTGGACGACGGCCGTGCCGCGGTCGACCTCCAGCACGAGTCCGTGCCGCGGTGCGCCGGTGTCGGGGGTGAGCAGCACGAACTCGTCCCAGCCGACGCCTTCGACCTTGTCGACGACCGCGAGCGGACCGCGCAGTTCCCGCACCGAGGTGTACTCCACGCCTGTGTTCATGTCGTCAGCTCCCCGAGCCGGGCGAGCATGGCCGCCCGCAGTGCCCCGACGGTCTCGGCGTCGTGCGGGCCCGCCTCCTCACGGGCGCGCAGGACGGGCGAGAAGTCGACCTCCTCGATGCGTGCCGCGGGTACACCCTGGCCGGCCAGTTCGCGGCAGCGGTCGACGACCGCGAGGACCGCCTCGGCGAGCGCGGCCGTCTTCTCGGTGCCGCTGTAGGCGTCCCGTTCGGACAGCGCGCTCTGCTGGAGCACGCCCTCGCGCACGAGCCGGCCGCCCAGGACGCTGATGCGCTCCTGGTCGGGCAGCGCCGCGATGCCGAGCAGGTCGACCAGGTCGGCGAGCCGGTCCGCCTCCGCGAGCAGCCCGGAGACCCGGGCTCGTCGGGCGGGCCAGTCCGGGTCGTCGGTGGCGGCGCGGTGGGCGCCGAGCGCCTCGGCGTCGCGGGAGAACGACTCGGCCCAGGAGACGGCCGGGTAGTGGCGCGCGTAGGCGAGATCGCGGTCGAGGGTCCACAGGCAGCGGACGAAACGCTGGGTGTGGGAGGTGACCGGTTCGGCCATGTCGCCGCCCGGCGGGGACACCGCGCCGATGACCGTCACGGAGCCGGTGCGCCCGCCGAGGGTGGTGACCGCCCCGGCCCGCTCGTAGAACGCGGCGATCGCCGAGGCGAGGCCCGCGGGATAGCCCTCCTCGGCGGGCAGCGCGCCGGTACGGGAGGAGAACTCACGCAGTGCCTCCGCCCAGCGGGACGTCGAATCGGCGATGACGACGACGTCCAGGCCCATGTCGCGGAAGTACTCGGCGACGGTGACGCCCGTGTAGATGCTGGCCTCCCTGGCCATCATCGGCATGTTGGAGGTGTTGGCGACGATCACCGTCCGGTCGGCGAGGCGTCCGCCGGTGCGCGGGTCGGTGAGGGCGGTGAACTCGTCGATGACGTCGGCCATCTCGTTGCCGCGCTCGCCGCAGCCGACGTAGACGATGACGTCCGCGTCGCACCACTTGGCGATCTGCTGGAGCAGCACGGTCTTGCCGGTGCCGAAGCCCCCGGGTACGGCGACGGTGCTGCCCAGCGCCACCGGGAAGAGCAGGTCGATGGCGCGCTGGCCGGTGCGCAGCGGGCGGCCGGTGTCCAGCCGTTCGCGGACGGGGCGGGGTATCCGGATCGGCCAGTGGGTCGTCATCCGGACCGGGGTGCCGGCGACCGTCGCGACCACGGTGTCCTCGGGATGGCGGCCTGCCGCCGCGATGGCCTCCACCGGGCCCGCGCAGCCGGGCGGCACCAGCACCTTCAGCGCTACCGGTCCGGCCCCGCCGATCTCGCCGAGCAGGTCGCCCGGTCGGACGTCGTCGCCCTCGGCGGCCCGGGGCATGAACGGCCAGGTCGGTCGGTCCGTGTCGGGCCGGCCTTCGACGGCTTCAGGTTCCAGCCACGCACCCGCGGCCGACAGCGGGCGCAGCAGCCCGTCGAAGATCCCGCCCAGCAGGCCGGGGCCGAGGGTCGCGGACAGCGGGCGGCCCAGCGGCCTCACCGGCATGCCGGGCGCGAGGCCGCCGGTGTACTCGTACGCCTGGACGGTGACGACGGCGTCCCGGATCGCGACGATCTCCCCGGGCAGCTCCCGCTCGCCGAGCGCCACCAGGTCGTACATCGCGGTGCCGCCCACGCCTTCGGCCTCGACCAGCGGGCCGGCGACCCGAAGGATGCGCCCGGTGCCGTACCGGGTCTGCGTCAGGGTGCCCACAGTTGCTCCACCTCCGCTCCGGTCCGTTCGAGGGCACGCTCGGCGAGCGTGGCCAGGCTGAGGTCGAGCCGGCGTCCCGGGGCCTCGCCGACGATTCCGCCGCCGGGGGCCTCGGTGACGAGGGCGTCGGGGCCGAGCAATTGCCTTACGCGCGCTGCCAGTCGTTCGCGCAGGTGCGGGTAGGCGTCGGTGTCGCGCAGCGCCTCGACGCCCTCGACGACCTGGCGTCGCAGTTCCTCCCAGCACTCACGGCGGGCGGCGAGTTCACGGGCGCGGGCGGCCCGGCGGGCTTGGGCGTGGACGGCTCGGCGGGCGGTCTCGGCGTCGGCCGCGCCCTGACTGCGGGCCTCGGCGAGGATGCCGGCCGCCCGGGCCTCCGCGTCCCGGAGCAGGGACGCTGCGTCCTCGGCGGCCGCGGTCAGCAGGGCCTGGGCGTCGGCGGCGGCCTCTTCGAGGAGGCGGTCACGTACGGGGGCGAGGGCGGTGGCGGTCTCGGCGGGGTGGTCAGGCTTCGGGGCGGGGTTACCAGGACGCCCCGTGCCCATGGCCGCGTGACCACGGTGTCCGATGTTCATGACGGCATCACGGCGACGAGCCGTCCCTCTCCCCCGCCCCTCTCCGGGCCGAGCGCCTCGGCCGCGGCGGGCGTGAGGAGCACCAGTCCGACGTCCGCGGGAAGCGCCCGCCACGCGGCCCGCACCGCCTCCGCATCCTGCGCGGGGTGGGCGGTGACGCCGACGGCCGAAAACCCGATGACGCGCTGCCGTTCCCCGATCGCCGCGATGTACGCCATGGCTAGGTCTTCCCGATCAGGATGATGGCGACGACCAGGCCGTAGATGGCGATGCCTTCGGCGAGGCCGACGATGACCATGGCCCGGCCGAAGAGCTCGGGCCGTTCGCTGAGCGCGGCCAGTGCCGCGGCGCCCGTGTAGGCGACCGCGATGGCCGCACCGATGGAGGCTCCGGCGACGGCGATGGCGGCGCCGATGAGGGCCGCGGAACCGGAGCCCGAGCTCTCGGCGGCGGCCGTCTGGGCCTGGGCCGAGCCGCCGTTCAGCGCGAGCAGCAGGAGCACCAGGGCTCCGGTGAACAGGGCCGCGTCCGCCGCGAGGATCGACCGCAGCACGGCCCGGCTGCGGCGTCGCAGCAGGCGTCGGGTGACCCCGTAGGCCGCGACCAGCAGCGGCAGTGCGATCAGCCAAGCGATCATGATGTCACCTCCGTGCCGTGGGGTGTGGGCACATGTGCGTCGAGGGTCTGGGTGGGCACGTGCCAGGGGTGGAAGGGCCGTCCTTCGGCGTCGAACACCCGGGAGAAGAGCTCGTAGAACTCCAGCCGCAGGGCCTGGACGCCGGCCACCAGCGCCTCCAGGGCGAAGGCCAGCGCATTGCCGAGGACGAACAGCAGCACTCCGGCGACCAGGGCCACCGGACCGGCGCCGGCCAGGGACTCGGTGCCGCGCCAGACGATGTCGCCCAGCGCCGCGTGGGTGAGCCCGAACGCGGCGAGCCGGGCGAAGGAGACCGTGTTGGAGCCGATGCGGATCACGACGTCGAAGACCTGCACGCCGGTCTGGAGGGCTCCCGAGCCACCGCCGCCGGAGGCCGCGAGGAGCCCGGTGCCGACCAGGCCCAGGCCGATGAGGGCGATCGCCGAGCCGGTCCCGGCGATCACCGGCGTGTGCAGGGCGATGCCGGCCGCGAGGACCGCGAACCCCAGGAAGACCAGGGCTCCGGCGATGCCGGACGCCGCGTACAGGGCCCGGCCCGGGCCGCCCTCGCGCCATCGGTTGACGATGCCCGCCGTGTAGGCGAGGGCCAGCAGCACCGCGCCGAGGGCGATCGCGCTGCCCAGCAGACGCATGGGCTCGTCCAGGGGGTTGAGCCACAGCACGGGCAGTACGCCGGTGGGGCCGAAGAACTCTCCGTAGGCCACTCCGGCGAGGGTGCTGGCCGCGCCCGCGCCGGCGAGGAAGGGCCACAGGGGGCGCAGGGACGCGAGGCGGGCCGGACGGCCGGATCCCAGCAGGAGTGCGCCGAGCAGGAGCAGGACGCCGTGGCCCGCGTCGCCGAACATCATGCCGAACATGACGACGTAGGCGATGCCCGCGGGCAGGGTGGGGTCGACGTCGTCGTACGGCGGAGTGCCATAGGTGCGCACCAGCGGGGTCAGGGAGCGCCGCACCGTGCCGTCGTCGGACAGCAGGGTCGGCGGGTCGATGCCGCGGGGTGTGCGCAGGGGGACGACGGTGCCGCCGACGTCCGCGAGGCGGGCCGCGAGGCGGGGCAGTTCCTCGGCGGGGCACCATCCGGCGAGGCCGGCGACGGTGCCGCGCCAGACGGCGGCTTCGCGGTACGTCTCCAGTTGGGCCTCGCCCGCCAACAGGTCGGCCCGGCCCTCCCGCCGGAGGGTGTCGAGGTCGGGCTCGGTCGGGGCGAGCAGGGCCTGTCGGGCGTCGGCGTCCAGCCGCTGGAGCTGTCGGGCGGCCGGTCCGGGCGGGCTGGGCCCGTGGGTGCGGTCGAGTTCCACGCAGTCCGCGTCGGCGACCTGCACCAGGGTGTCACGCAGGGCGTCGCGGGAGGCCACGACGGCGACTCGCCGCATGCGGGTCGGTGCCAAGGAGTCAGCCCAGGAGTTCATCGAACGCCTCCCTCGCCCGGCCGTCGTGTGCGGCGCACTCCAGTCCGGCCCGTACTCGCCACGCGTCGACGCCCAGGACGGCGGCCGCGCCCACGACGGGCGACATGTCGAACCGGGCCCGGCTCAGCAGCGTCAGGGCGTCCCGCTCGACCTCGGGCCACCAGCGGGCCTCGGCACGCCACAGGTCCTCCGGCCGCCCGACCCCCTCCAACGCCCAGCGGGCGGGCGGGGCCAACCGGGCTCGGAAGTCGCCGAAGGCCGGAGCTTGCACGGCGGCCGTGCCGAGGAGACGGGCGGCGTCCCGGGCGGCGCGCTCGGTCAGCCGGTGTCCGGTCAGATGGACCTCGCGAGCCACCAGCAGCGCGGCCTCCCCCGCCGCCCAACGCTCCGCCGGGGGTACGTACCCCGCCGTGCGCACGGCCGCCGACAGCCGCATCCCGGTGAGCACGGCAGCGGGAGTCTCACCGCCGGGGTCACCCCACACGGACGTGGCCAGGACGGCCCGTATTCCGGCCGGTGAAGCGGCCTGGGCCAGCCGCGGCCAGGCTGTGGCCAGCATGCCCAGCCGGTACGGCGTCGGCGGCGACCCGCCGGCCAGTGTCAGCAGCCGGTCGCGGGTGTTGGCGATCTCGAAGCCGGACGCCAGCAGGCGTACGGCGGTGGCACCGGCCCGGGGCTGCCATCCGGCGAGCACCCGCAGCTGCCACACCAGGGCGTCCGAGACGGCCCGCCCGGCGTTCCCGTCGAGGCCACGACGGTAGATCGTCGCGGCCAGGAGGCGCACGCAGTCGGCCGGACCCGACGCGTCGGCCAGCGCGCGTGCCGTGTCGGGCCCCGCACGCCGGGCCGCCATGGCCCTGGCCCGGGTCACTCCCGCGACCCACCCGATGCTCATGGCGGCCTCCGGCACGGTGTGTCGGGGGTGAGCTCCCGCGTCACCCGGGCGACCACGCGTGCAGCGAGGTCCGGGGTGCGGGCACGGGCCCGCGCCCGCAGTTCTCGTACGGCGTGTCGCGCCGCCGCGTCCCCATGGGTGGCCTCGGTGACTGCTTGGGCCCTGCGGCGGGACGCGGTCTCGGTCCTGAGCTCCATGGCCCGTGCCCGCGCCGCGCGCAGGGTGCGGTCGGCCTCCTCGGCGGCGGCGCGGCGGCGCTCGGCGGCCTCGTGGGCCGCCGTGTCGCGGAGGGCGGCGGCCTGGGCGGCGGCATCGTCCAGCAGGGCCAGCACCGGACCCAGTTCGGCGGTGAGCTGCACGCTCCGGTCCATGGGGACGGCCCCGCCGACCGCCGGTCCGGGCGATTCGGCCGGCCGCCAACGCGCGAGGAATCCGCGCAGCCCAGGCATGAGCACCTCCCGGATCGACACCGGTCCCAGCGTTTCCTGTCTTCACGTTAGGAAGACGGGCGAGGGCTTCACAGGGGCCTGTTGACCTGCCGGAAGGGCCGAGCGGCCCCTGTCCGGGTCACCGGGCGGGCGCGATGGTGGGCGTAAGAGCAGTAAGGGTCCGCGCACCGTGGGAGGTTGCCATGGACGACCGAGACGCGCGGGTAAGCGGAGCCGCGTCGGTGGAGGCTCGCCGAGCGGTGCCTTCGTACGCCCGGAAACCGGCCGAGCAGTTCCGTCAGACCATGATGGTGCGCTATCTGCAGGCCATGGCCTCGCACTCGGCACGGGTCGCCGCCGAGGAGCCGGCCATCCCCCCGACCGCCGCACCCGCTCGGACCGGCACACCGACGGCCACCGTCGCCGACCTTCAAGTGCGGCACGTCATGAAGCGGTCCGTCACCGGGGTCCAGGCCGACACTCCGTTCCTGGAGATCGCCCGGGTGCTGGCCCGGCAGCGGATCGGGGCCATCCCCGTGATCGACGAGGCCCAGCGCGTCGCCGGAGTGATCGCGGAGTCCGACCTCCTGGCCCGGGCGGCCGACCTCTCCGCACCACCCGGCGAACGCCACCACGCGTTCGCCAAGCTGCTCGGCCGCCACCGAGGACTCGGCGGCGACGCGGGCGCCACGGCCGCCACGCTGATGTCCGCACCGGCGCTCACCGTGCACCCTTGGACGCCTGTGGTGGAGGCGGCGCGTACGGCCGCCCGCTCCCGGGTCCGGCAGGTCTTCGTGACCGATCACCGGGACCGGCTCGTGGGCGTCGTCAGCCGCGGCGAACTGCTGCACGCCCTGATCCGTGACGACCGGGCGATCCACGCGGAGATCGTCTCCCAGGTCATCGACGGGCTGGGGCTCGATCGCGATCATGTGGACGTGCGTGTCCGCAACGGCACCGTCACCCTCAGCGGCTCGGTCGACGCCGAGCTGATTCCGCGGCTCAACGAGCAAGTGGCGCGCATCCCGGACGTGTACGAGGTCGTGGACCGTCTGATCGCGCACTGAGCCCCATGCCCGTACGGCAGTGAAGAGCACTCGCAGCAGACGAGAAGGGCCGCGTCATGTCGGACACCGCAACGGAGACCACCGCAGCGCTGCGATCGCAGGAGCCCGAGGTGCACCGGCTCGACGTCGTGCACGTCCACGGTGACGCGTACGCCGTCGATGTCCGCGGGCATCAGCTCCTGGTCGACCAGCCGTCGGAGGCGGGCGGCAACGACACCGCCCCCACTCCCGTCGAGTTGTTCGCGGCCTCCCTGGCCACCTGTGTGGCCTTCTACGCGGGCCGCTACCTCCAGCGCCACGGCATACCCCGCTCCGGACTGCACGTCCGTACGGAGTTCACGATGGCGCCTGACCGTCCCGCCCGGGTCGCGTCCGTGCGGCTGTTGATCACCCCTCCGCCGGGGCTGTCCCCGCAGCGCCACGCCGCCCTGGTGGCGGTCGCCTCGCACTGCACCGTCCACAACACGCTGCACGAGACACCGGAGACGGAGATCCGGCTGGAACCGGGGACCTCCGACTGACCTTCCGGCGAACTTGGGGATACGGTGCCACGTCACCTCGTCGCCGGTGCTCCGGCCGACAGCGCCCGACCGCAGGCGGCTGCGCCGCTCGGCGGGTCGGGCGCAACGGTGCAAGGTCTGCGCCCGGACGAGGTGTTCGAGGCGTACGGCGTCCCGCCGCGCGGGCTGTCCGCCGAGGAGGCGGAGTCCCGGCGCACGGCCTACGGCCCCAACCAGCTGCCGCGGGCCCGCCGCAAGGGCCTGTGGCGGCGGTTCGCGGCGCAGTTCACCGACCTGTTCGCGGTGGTCCTGCTGGCCGCGTCGGCGCTGACGTTCCTCGCCTACGCCCTCCAGGACCCGCGCGACGCCGGCAATCTCCAACTGGCTTTCGCGATCCTGGGCGTGGTCGTGCTGAACGCGGTGATCGGCTTCGTCCAGGAGTACTCGGCCGAGCGCACCGCGCAGACGCTCCAGGCGATGGTTCCGCACACCTGCCGGGTGCTGCGGGACGGGGAGCGGCGGGAGCTGCCGTCCAGTGCGCTGGTGCCCGGGGACCTGGTCCTGCTGGAGGCGGGGGACGCCGTGTCCGCGGACGCGCGGGTCGTCGAGGCGCATGGGCTTTCGGTGAACAACGCGCCCCTGACCGGCGAGAGTTCGGCCGTCGGGCGGTCCGCCGAACCGAGTTCCGCGGGCAGCGCGCTGGAC
Organism: Streptomyces sp. S.PB5; assembly: GCF_030403745.1. Taxonomy (GTDB): domain Bacteria; phylum Actinomycetota; class Actinomycetes; order Streptomycetales; family Streptomycetaceae; genus Streptomyces. The sequence continues at coordinate 146,369 of NZ_JAQMWP010000020.1, read as the reverse complement.
GCCCGCAACTGTGTCTTCATGGGGACCACGGTGGTCTCCGGATCGGGCAAGGCGATCGTCCACGCGACCGGTCCCGCCACCGAGTTCGGGCGGATCTTCCGGCTCACCGACACCGCGCCGCGGCAGAAGACGCCGTTGCAGCGCGAGGTGGCCGTCATGGCCCGGCGTGTGGCGGCGTTGGCGATCGCGATCGGCGCGGGCATGCTGGCGCTGCGCCTGCAGACCGGACAGCCGGTGGTGTCGGCGTTCGTGTTCGCGCTCGGGGTGATGGTCGCGCTGGTGCCCGAGGGGCTGCCCGCGACGCTGTCGGTGTCGCTGGCCATCGGTGTGCGGCGGATGGCTCGTCGGCAGGCCCTGGTCAAACGGCTGCTCGCGGTCGAGGCACTGGGTTCCACGACCGTGATCTGCACGGACAAGACGGGCACTCTGACGCAGGCCGAGATGACCGTCACGCGGATCTGGAGCGCGGGCACCTGGCACGCTGTCTCCGGCGTGGGGTACGCGCCGGTCGGCGCGGTGGCCCATCCCGGCCCGGTCCGTGAGCTGCTGCGGAGCGCGGCCCTGTGCACCGACGCCCGGCTGGTGCCGCCCACCGCCCGCGAGGGCTGGCGGGTGCTCGGCGACACCACGGAGGGCGCGATCCTGGTCGCCGCGGCCAAGGGAGGTCTGGACATCGCCGCGGAGAAGGACGCGGCCCCGCGGATCGGGGAGTTCCCCTTCGACCCGGTGCGCAAGCTGATGAGCACCGTGCACCGCGGACCCGACGGCGACGTGGTGTGTGTCAAGGGTGCTCCGCAGGAACTGCTCGCCCGGTGCACCCGGATACGGCACCAGGGGACGGCACGCGCCCTCACCGAGGACCTCCGGGCTCAGGTCACCACGGCGAACGACACGATGGCCGGCGCGGGCCTACGCGTCCTCGGCGTCGCCGTGCGCCGGATGGAGGAGCTGCCCGGCAGCACCGAGCAGGCGGAGACGGGACTGACCTTCCTGGGGCTGATCGGCATGCTCGACCCGCCCCGGGCCGAGGTGTCCGAGGCCGTGCGGGCGTGCCACAAGGCGGGCATCCGCATCGTCATGGTGACCGGGGACCATCCGCTGACGGCCGAGGCGATCGCCCGGCGCGTCGGCATCGTCACCGGTGCCTCCCCGACCGTGGTGACCGGCGCCCGGCTGGACTCCATGGACGCTGCCGCGCTCGACGCGCTGCTCGCGGCCCCCGGTCAGTTGCTGCTGTGCCGGGTCAGTCCCGAGCACAAGATGCGGGTCGTGGCGGCGTTCCAGTCCCGGGGCGAGGTCGTGGCCGTCACCGGGGACGGGGCGAACGACGCGCCCGCGCTCAAGCACGCCGACATCGGCGTCGCCATGGGAGCAGGCGGCACGGACGTCGCCCGGGAGGCGTCCGAGATGGTGCTGCTCGACGACTCCTTCGCCTCCATCACCGCCGCGGTGGAGCTGGGCCGGTCCGTGTACGGCAACATCCGCAAGTTCCTGGCCTATCTCTTCAGCCACAACATCGCCGAGCTCGTACCGATCCTCGCCGCGGCCTTCGCCGGCTTCCCGCTGGTGCCGCTGACAGCGGTGCAGATCCTCGCCATCGACCTGGGCTCGGACGTGCTTCCAGCGCTGGCTCTGGGGGCGGAGCCGCCCGAGCGGGACACCATGGAACGCCCGCCCCGCTCCCGCCGTGAACGGCTGTTCTCCGCCGCGCTCGTCCGCCGGTTCCTGTTCCTCGGCACGGTGATGTCGCTCGGCGTGTGTGCCGTGTTCTTCTGGCAGGTCAACGCCTCGGGGATCCCTTTCGACGAGTTCACCGCCGACGACCCCGCCTACCGGAAGGCGATCACTCTCACCCAGGCCGCGATCGTGGTGGGTCAGTTCTTCAACGCGCTGGCCGTGCGCACCGACCGGCTCAGCGTCTTCACCGCCGGGCTGTTCTCCAACCCCCGGCTGATCGCCGCCGGTTGCTTCGGCGTGGGCCTGATGGCCGCCATCAGTTACGCGCCCCCGTTGCAGACGGTGTTCAACACGGCGCCACTCGCCCTCACGGACTGGGCCGTCCTGGCCGGCTTCGGTGTCCTGCTGCTGGGCGCCGAGGAGGCCCGCAAGTGGTGGGTGCGCCGCACCCCGGTCACCATCGAGAAGGAGAAGGAGGCGGCACCATGAGAGTCATCGTGGTGGGCTGCGGCCGGGTCGGTTCCTCCCTGGCCGCGCAACTCGCCGCCGAGGACCACGACGTGCGCGTCATCGACCGCGACCCCAGGACCGAGCGGCTGCTGCCGGCCGGCTTTCCCGGCCGGGTCCTGCACGGCAACGGGTTCAGCCGCACCCTGCTGGAGAGCGCCGGCATCGAGCTCGCCGACGCGTTCGTCGCCGTCACCTCCGGCGACAACACCAACATCGTCAGCGCCCGCACGGCCAAGGAGACCTACCGGGTCCCGATCGTGCTGGCGCGCATCTATGATCCACGGCGCGCCGACATCTACCGCGAGCTCGGCATCCCGACGATCGCGAGCGTGCGCTGGACCGTCCACCAGCTGCACCAGATGCTGCTGCACCGCCATCTGACCCCGGAACTCGACTTCGGCAACGGCGAGACCCTGTTGCTGAGGTCCCTGCTTCCCGCCTATCTGACCGGCCGCCCGCTCGGCGACCTGGAGGTCGACGGGGAGATCCGGATCGTCGAGGTCACCCGCGGAGGCCGCTCGTTCCTGCCGACGCACCACACCCGGGCCGAGGCGGACGACCTCGTCACGTTCGCCGTCGCCGCCGACGCGCTGGGCCGGCTGCGCGGCTTCCTGGACAAGGAGCTCGGGACATGAGAGTCGTCGTCGCCGGGGCCGGGCGCCTCGGCACCCAGATCGCCCAGGTGCTGGGCGCCGCCCGCAACCAGGTCACACTCGTCGACCAGGACGACGACCGGGTCGCCGAACTCCGGGGACATGTGCCCGCCGAGGTGCGCGTCGGGGACGCCTGCGAGCCGACCGTCCTGGAGGGCGCGGGCGCGCACGCCGCCGACCTGGTCGTCGCCACCACCGGCGAGGACGAGGACAACCTCGTCATCAGCCTGCTCGCCAAACGCCAGTTCAAGGTCGCCCGCGTCATCGCCCGTGTCAACGACGACGAGAACGCCTGGCTCTTCACCCCGCACTGGGGTGTCGACACCGCCGTACCGGCCGCCGCGCCGCTCATCTCCCTCATCGAAGAAGCGACCGGCGCCACGGACACCGTCGCCCTGCTCCGCCTGAGCAAGGCGGGCGTGAACGTCATCGAGACGACCATCACCGGGCAGTCCCGCGCGGTGGGCCACACCCTCGCTGAACTCGCCGTCCCGCCGGGCATCGTCATCGCAGCCGTCGTCCGCGGAGGTCGACCTGCCTCTCCCGACCCCGGTCTCACGCTGCGGGAGGACGACGTGATCCTCGTCGTGTCCCACGCCGCCACCGAGGGCGAGGTGCACGCGGTCTTCCAGTGACACGCCAGCTTCCCGTGCGCCGGCGAACGGCCGTGATCCGAGGGGCCGCACGGCCCGGTTTGCGGGCCGTCCGGCCCCGAGCGAGGCCTGACTGGCTCTCCCCCCAGGCAGGCCGATGCTGACACGCTGGAAGGGTGACGGGGATCTTCCGTCACCCGGTGAAGGGAGGCGCGCCATGCGCCACCGTACGGTCGCCGATCTGATGACCCGCGATGTCGTCCGGGCCCGGTGCGAGACGCCGTTCAAGGAGCTCGTGAGGCTGCTGGCGGACCATGACGTCACCGCTGTACCCGTGGTGGACGATCTGGACCGGCCTCTGGGCGTGGTCTCCGAGACAGATCTGCTGCGCAAGTGCTCCGTACAGACCGACTCGGTCAGCCGGACACCGCTGCCTCATCCGCAGGAGTGGGAACGCGCAAAAGCCCAGGGCGTCAAGGCCGAGGAACTGATGTCGGCTCCCGCCGTGTGCGTGCATCCGGAGTGGACCGTGGCCGAAGCGGCCCGCCTCATGATGCTCCGGAGCGTCAAGCGGCTGCCCGTGGTGGACGAGGCGGGCCGGCTCAAGGGCATAGTCAGCCGCGGGGACCTGCTGCGGGTCTTCCTGCGCCGGGACGACGCCATCCGCGACGAGATCGCCCGGGAGGTACTGCAGGAGACGCTGCGCCTCGCACCCTCGGACGTGACGGTCGAGGTGAGCGAGGGGAGGGTGACCCTCCACGGATCCGTGACGGTCAACGGCCTGATCCCCATCATCGAGCGGCTGTGCAGGAGTGTCGACGGCGTGGTCTCGGTCCGCGCGCACATCGGATACCGGGTGGACGAGTCCCTCGCCCAGCACGGCCCCGGCGCCACGCCACCGGCGGGAGCCCGCCCACCGGAGCGCACCCGCTGACGTCAACTGCCACAGGGAGGGGACCCAGTCATGAAGGTGGGAGTTCTGACCGGCGGCGGCGATTGTCCCGGCCTCAATGCCGTGATCCGCAGCGTCGTCCGCAAGGGCGTCCAGGAATACGGCTTCGACTTCGTCGGCCTGCGGGACGGCTGGCTCGGCGCGCTCCAGGGGCAGGTGGTCCCGCTGGGCATCGCCGACGTGCGCGGGATCCTGCCCCGCGGCGGAACGATCCTCGGCTCCTCGCGCACCAATCCCCTCAAGCACGAGGACGGGGTGCTGCGCGTCCGGGACACCCTCGCCGCCCACGAAGTGGACGCGCTCGTCGTGATCGGCGGCGAGGACACTCTGGGTGCGGCGGAGGAGTTGAGCCGTCACGGCGTCAAGCTGGTCGGGGTACCGAAGACCATCGACAACGACGTGGTCGGCACCGACTCCACCTTCGGCTTCGACACGGCCGTGGGCATCGCCACGGAGGCCATCGACCGTCTCCACACCACCGCCGAATCACACATGCGCACGCTGGTGGTGGAGGTGATGGGCCGGCACTCCGGATGGATCGCCCTGCACGCCGGTGTCGCGGGAGGCGCGAACGTGATCCTCGTTCCGGAGCGGCCGTTCGACATCGACCAGGTCTGCGCCTGGGTGCGGAGCCGGTTCAGGACCCACTACGCGCCGATCGTCGTCGTCGCGGAGGGAGCCAAGCCCAAGGAAGGACAGATGGTCCTCAAGGACCGGACGTTGGACGAGTACGGCCATGTGCGGCTGTCCGGCATCGGGGAGTGGCTGGCCCAGGAGATCTCGCAACGCACCGGCAGCGACGCCCGCACCACGGTTCTGGGCCACGTCCAGCGTGGCGGAACTCCCAGTGCCTTCGACCGGTGGCTGGCGACGCGCTTCGGGCTGCACGCCGTCGACGCGGTGAAGAAGGGCGACTTCGGCACGATGACCGCGCTGCGCGGCACCGAGATCGTACGGGTGCCCCTCACCGAAGCCCGAGGGCGGACCAAGCAGGTGGATCCGTCGCTGTACGACGAGTTCTCGGTGTTCTTCGGCTGACCTCAGCCGGCTTTCCCCCTGATGTACCAAAACCGGAACGACAGAAGAGGTGGAACGATGACCGACATCCCGGGCCTGCTGGGCGAGGAGGCCAAGGACCTGCTGACCCACACAGCCGAAGGGATCCCCAGGGAGGATCTGGTGCTCCCCGGCGGCGACTTCGTCGACCGCGTCATGGCCGCGACCGACCGCTCGCCCCGCGTGCTGCGCAACCTCCAGTCCCTCTTCGACCACGGCCGTCTGGCCGGCACCGGCTATGTGTCGATCCTGCCGGTGGACCAGGGCATCGAGCATTCCGCGGCCTCCGCGTTCGCCCCGAACCCCCGCTACCTCGACCCGCGCAACATCGTCGAACTCGCCCTGGACGGCGGCTGCAACGCGGTCGCCAGCACCCTCGGGGTGCTCGGGGCGGTGTCGAGGCGCTACGCGCACCGGATCCCCTTCATCGTGAAGCTCAACCACAACGAGCTGCTGACCTACCCCAACCACCACGACCAGATCATGTTCGGCAACGTCCAGCAGTGCTTCGACCTCGGTGCCTCCGGGGTCGGCGCCACGGTCTACTTCGGCTCGGAGCAGGCGGACCGCCAACTGCGGGAAGTGAGCGAGCTCTTCGCGAAGGCGCATGAACTGGGCATGTTCACCGTGTTGTGGTGCTACCTGCGCAACCCGGCCTTCAAGCACGTCGGCGTGGACTACGCGCTCTCCGCCGATCTCACGGGCCAGGCCAACCATCTCGGCGTGACCATCGAGGCCGACATCGTCAAGCAGAAACAACCGGAGAACAACGGCGGATTCCGCGCGCTCGACTTCGGAAAGACCGACCAGCGTGTGTACGGCACGCTCGTCACCGACCACCCCATCGACCTCACCCGCTGGCAGGTGGCCAACTGCTACATGGGGCGCGTGGGGCTCATCAACAGCGGCGGCGCCTCGGCCGGCCAAGGCGACCTGGCGCAGGCCGTACGCACCGCGGTGATCAACAAGCGGGCCGGCGGCACCGGCCTCATCACCGGCCGCAAGGCCTTCCAGCGGCCCGCCGCGGAGGGCGTCGCGCTGCTGCACGCCGTCCAGGACGTCTATCTCGACGACAGCGTCACCGTCGCCTGACCGAGGCGTGTCCGCACGCTCGGGCAGGGGCCACGAGGCCCTTGCCGCAGGACGTTCGGCACCTGCGCCGCCGCGCCTGCCCGGCGCTCGATGGAAGCATGACGAACGTAGGGAATGTGCCTCCGACGGCAGCGGCCCCGCGGGGCCGGCGGGCGGGCAACCGCTGGGGCTGTCTCGTGGTGCTCTGTGTGTCGCTGCTGATCGTCACGCTGGACAACACGATTCTGAACGTGGCACTGCCCACCCTGGTGCAGGAACTCGACGCGACGACCACCCAGTTGCAGTGGATCGTGGACGCCTACGCGCTGGTCTTCGCCGGGCTGATGCTGGTCTCCGGCAGCAGCGCGGACCGTTTCGGCCGCCGACGCGTGTTCGTCGCCGGCCTGACGGTGTTCGGAGCGGCCTCGGCATGGGCCGCGTACTCCGGATCCGTGGACACGCTCATCGCGGCACGGGCCGCCATGGGCGTCGGAGCGGCCATGATGATGCCCGCCACGTTGTCCATCATCACGGACGTGTTCCGCGAACCGAGCGAGCGGCGCCGTGCGATCGGCGTCTGGGCCGCCACCAGCGGGCTGGGTATCGCCATCGGTCCGGTGGCGGGCGGGCTGCTGCTGGAGCATTTCTGGTGGGGCTCGGTCTTCTGGGTCAACATCCCCGTCGCGCTGGCAGGCCTGGTGGGTGTGCTGCTGCTGGTGCCGGAGTCCCGCAATCCGGCCGCGCTGCGCCCTGACCCGGTCGGCTCCGTGCTGTCCGTCGCGGCACTGGGACTGCTGCTGTGGGCGATCATCGAGGCGCCGGTGCGCGGCTGGACGTCGGGCCTGGTGCTGGGCGCGGGCGGTGTCGGCCTGGCGGTGCTGGTGTGCTTCGTGTTCTGGGAGCGGACGAGCACGCATCCGATGCTCAATCTCGGCTTCTTCCGCGAACGCCGGTTCTCGGTCGCCACCGCCTCGGTGTCCCTGGCGATGTTCGGGCTCTTCGGGGCCCTGTTCGTACTGACGCAGTACCTGCAGTTCGGGCTCGGCTACACGGCTCTGGAGACCGGTGTGCGGATCCTGCCGGTGGCCGGCCTGCTGGCGCTGGTCGCGCCGCTGTCCCCGGTTCTGGTGCGGTGGGCGGGCACCAAGGCGGTGGTGGGGACGGGGCTGGTGGTCGTCGCGGGCGGGCTGTGGCAGCTGTCCACCGCCGAGGCCTCGTCCGCGTACGGCGACGTGCTCGGCGGGATGATGCTGCTGGGTCTCGGCGCCGGCCTCGTCGTCCCGGCCGCGCTGGACTCCCTCATGGGCACCCTGCCGATCGGCGACACGGGGGTGGGGTCGGCGACCAACGGGGTCTCCGTCCAACTGGGCGGGGCCCTCGGTGTGGCCGTCATCGGCAGCCTGCTGACGACCCGTTACCAGGACCGCATGCGTCCGCGGCTGGCCCCGCACCGGCTGCCGCAGGACGTGTCGGACGACGTGCTCGGCTCGCTCGGCGGAGCGCTGTCGCTGGCCGAGCGGGTCGGTGGCACGGCCGGCCGGATGCTCGCTGAGGTGGCCCGGTCGTCGTTCGTCAGCGGCATGGGGCTGGGCCTCGTGGTCGGCTCCACCGTCGCCGCGGCAGGCGCCCTGCTCGCCTTCTCAGCCCTGCCCTCCCGCACGTCCCGGCGCTGACACGGACACAGCCTTCGCCACAGGAAGGCCCGATGTCCGCTCGCGATCCGCTGCACGAATTCCAGGACGTCTACCGGCCCTCGGAGCGCCCGCCGGTGTTCGCGGGAGTACCCGAGCTGAACTTCCTGATGCTCGACGGCACGGGCGACCCCAACCCGTCCACCGTCTACCGGACGGCGGTCGAAGCCCTGTGCTCCGCGCCGTAGGGCTCGTGGCGCAGATCATGCGTGTGGGCCCGTAGAGCGGCTCAGGACCGTCCTGCGGCAACCGGTCCGGCGCCCGTGCCAGGGTGGGCGTCGCGGGCCATGCCACCGAGGACCAGGTCGACCACGCTCTCCAGGAACGCATCGTCCACGGGCTCCCGGGTCAGCAGGAGCCGCATGTGGAGGGGACCCGTCAACGCTTCGAAGGCGAGCCGCCGATCGATGCCTGGGCGCAGTTCGCCGCGGTGCTCGGCACGGTCGAGCACCGCGGCCCCCGCGGCGAAGCGGTGGTTCCAGAACCGCTCGCGAGCGTCCTCGTACTCGGCCATGTCCTCCCGCAGCGCCATCCGCACCAGCAACTCGCCCAGCGGCGTGCGCACGAAGGCCGCGGCATCGTGCAGCAGCGCGCTGAGATCGGTGCGCAGTGAGCCGGTGTCCGGTACCGGGATCTCCGCATCGGTGCGGTCGAGCACGGCGTCCAGGGCCAGGGCGGCCCGGGTCCCCCATCGTCGGTAGATCGAGGTCTCGTGCACCCCGGCACGGCGGGCGACCTGACCGATCGAGAAGGCCTCGAGGCCTCCGTCGAGCAGCTCGTCCACGGCCGCCGCCAGGACTGCGGCGCGCACCCGTGCGCTTCGGCCGCCCGGTCGGCGCCGAGGCGGCTCGCCGGGGTTCGGCGCGGTGCCGACATGACGCAGGGCGGGGTCGCTTCGACCGGGCCGCACCAGCGGTCAGCTCGCCTTCGGGTAGGACGTCGGCCGCTGAGGGCGCGGCAGTGTCGTGACCTTGCTCGACGGGGCGGTGCCACGCCCGGAGGTGTACGCGGAGATCAGTACGGCCGCCACGGTCGTGGCCGCCATGCCGAGCACGACGATCAGGGTGAACATCGTCCAGAAGCCGTCAGGGAAGAGCATGCTCCTCGCCTCCCGCAAACGCAGGTTCCCTTGCGTTAACCATTCTCCCGCTCCCCCTGCTCGCGCCGCAAGCGCTGCGGTGTCCGTGCAGCGTGGATGCAGCGTCCCCGGCTCTAGCGTTCGGGTCGAACGCAGAAGGAGTTGAGAGACATGGCACCGACCAGCCCCTCCGTGACGCTGCGTGATCTGCTCGGTCTGGGCGATCAGCCGGCAGCGCTCCGGAACTCCGCACTGATCATGATCGACTGCCAGAACACCTACCGTCAGGGCGTCATGCGACTCGACGGTGTCGAGGAGGCGCTGGCGGAGGCCGCCCGACTGCTGTCCCGGGCACGGGACCTCGGCATCCCGGTGCTGCACGTCATGCACCACGCGGGCGAGGGAACCCCGTACGACGTCAACGCCCCCATCGGCCGGATCAGCGACGAGGTGGCGCCGCGGCCCGGGGAGCCCGTCGTCGTCAAGAACTACCCCAGCTCGTTCTTCCACACCGGTCTGCGGGAACTCCTGCGCTCGACGGGCCTGACCGACCTCGTGCTCGCCGGGTTCATGACGCACATGTGCGTCGACTCGACCGCTCGCGACGCCTTCGGTCTCGGCTACCGTCCGACGGTCGTGGCCGCTGCGACCGCCACCCGGGACCTCGTGGGCCCGGACGGCTCGGTGGTACCGGCGGCCACGCTCCAGGCAGCCGCCCTGGCGGGAATCGCCGACCTCTTCGCGGCGGTGGTCGCAAAGGCGGACGAGATCCCCGACTGACCTCCGTGCCGGGGCCCCTCGGTCACGTCCCGGCGGAAGAAGAGATCCCAGGCGGAGAGGATCAGGAACACCTCCCACGGTCCCGGGACCCAGCCCGGTCAGAAGTAGCCGAGCCCGGTGACCGTCCAGACCACGACGAGGAGGTATCGATCACGACGTACCCCATCAGGTCGCCGCGGTACTTCCGCTTCGTCTCGGCGCGCGCCTTCGCCCGCTGGTACTCCGGCGACGACGTTGCGACATCACTCATGACGTCGCCCCTCTTCGCGATGCGCCTCACTGTCTTCGTCGCGCGTCCGCAGCGGTCGGACACCGGGTCCGCGTAGCCGTTCGGAGCGTCTGCGGCGACGTGAGCGTCGCCTGTCGCTCCCACGCGGACCCGGCACGGGGCGGGCCGCCCGGTCCGCCCCTTTTCCACAGAGGCCGCTGCGGCGGTCTGCGCCGGTCCCCACGGCGAACGGCTCCCCTGCCGGCCGGACTACTCAACTCCCCTCTGGATAACAGGCGTTGGCACTACACGGGCCAGCCGACCGCGGGGGCGGAATCCCGCCGTGTGGCCGACGTGCCCATGCCCTCGATGTCCTGCTCAGCGACGGTCACCAGCTGCCGGCCGAGGTCGTTCAGGGCCCTGCCGGCCGCCAGTTCGTCGCCGATCTCGGGTACGTCGCTGTCCGCGGGGTTGCAGTGCGCGGCCCCGTGACCGGTGAGCGAGGTGGTTCCGGTGTCCAGCACCACCCGCGCCTTCGTCGTGCCCTCGTCCTCGAAGAGGTAGAGGCGGACCTTCCATTCCCTGGTGTGCGTCATCGCTGCCTCCTCTTCCCAGTGGTGGCTGTGTCTCCATGGTCGAACAAGGGCACCGCCCGGTCATGGGGCCGAGGGTCCTTCGGCGATCGGCTTCGGCCCACTCCGCGCTGATGCGCGGGGAGAGCACCGGCCGTCCCCACGGCCGAGCGGTCTGCGGGCCCCGGTCACCCCACGGGCACCAGAGCGACCGGGCAGTGCGCCCGGTGCAGCAGCGCGTCGGTGAACGAGCCGCGCTGCGGGGCGGGCCGTCGCCCGTGCGGACGGTGCGCCGTGATGACGACCAGATCGGCGAGGCGAGTGGCCTCCACCAGCGCCCGGGACGCGCCGGACCACACCGTGTCGACACGGACCCCGACCTCGGGGAACCTCTCGCGCAGTCCGGCGACCGCCAGTCGGGGCACGGCCGACTCGCTGCGCAGCAGGGTCGTCATCGCCGTCCCCGCCCGCTCGGTGGGCGGCACGCGCCGGCTGCCCGTCAGCTGCGGTACGGCGGACACATGGAGGACCCAGGCCTGCGCGCTCCGCTGCCGTGCCTCTTCGAAGGCGAACTGCGCGGCGCAGGCGTCTGTGTCGTCCGCCACCCCCACCAGCACCGTGCCGTGCTCCGGATCACCGGGCGCCCGCTCCCCGCGCACCACCAGCAGGGGACTGCCGCAACGCGCCGCGACCCGCAGGCTCACGGAGCCGCCCAGCAGCTCGGAGACCCGGCCCGGCCCTCTGCTGCCCACAACGGTCAGCGCGGCCCACTCGCCGCGGCGCACCAGCTCCGTAGCGGCGGGTTCCGGGCTCAGGGTCCGCATGACGTCGAGTCCGGGGGCGAGCTCCCGCGCCCGCGTGGCGGCACGCGCCAGGACGTCGTGCGCCGTGCCGATGAGGGAGTCCATGTCCCGCGCGCCCGGCTGTGCGTCGGCGGCGCCGTGCCTGGCCCACGGCCAGGCGTGCAGGATCTCCAGCGGCGCCCCGCGGGCCTGTGCCTCGGCCGCTGCCCAGTCCAGCGCACGGGACGCCCCGTCCGATCCGTCGACACCGACGAGGACGTGCCCGCTCAGAGGCGGTCCGGGGGTGTCGGCGGCGTAGTCCCAGAGGGTCTTGTGCTCTCTCGTCTCCATCGGGTCCCCCACTGCTCAGCGTTGCGCGCCGAGACGGACGCGCAGGTTCTGGAACTGCCGGGTCTGCATGACGAAGTGCGCGGGCTCCCCCAGCAGCAGGTCGAACGGGCCGACGAGCCACCGGGGACGTCCTTGCCCGCGGGTGCGGACCACCAGGCGGGTCTCCCCGAACGGGGCGGGCCGCAGATGGAAGCCCCAGACGCCGTCGAGGCGCGCCGAGGGCATGGGCTCGGACTCCGGGTCGAAGGAGCGGCCGCAGGCCAGGTTCAGGTCCGAGCGCAGCACGAGGGTGCGGTTCGGCTCCAGGCGGGCCACGGTGAACCAGGCCCTGCCGTCCCGCATGGAGGGCAGCCGCTGCCCCTCCCTCAGGTCCTGCCACTCGGGCACAACGCGGTCGGCGCTGGCGTCCCCGTGGTGGTCCAGTCGGTCCCAGCTGTACCAGCCCGCGCGGTCGTCGCCCATCTGCACCAGCCAGGGCCACACCTTCTCGGGAGGCGCCGGCAGGGTGGTGGCCATGGTGGAGGTGCCGTCGGCGTCGGGCACGAGTTCGTCGCCCGGGTAGGTACCGCCGGTCTCCTCCGGCGTCGCACCCCAGGTCAGCAGCCTGGGGCGGAGGCGCCGTGTGTAGAGCGTCAGCGCGGCGCAGGCCATCAGCAGGGGCAGCAGTCGCGCTTCCGGTCGTCGGCATGATCGCGGCTCGGACATCGGGTCCTCCCTGGTCACCCACGTGGGGTGCGGTAGGAGACCGGTGCGCGGGGACGGACGGGCCGCACACCGGCGGTCGTATGGGTCTCGGTCCGGGTGGCCGGGGTTCCCTCGCGGCACTGCGGTGGAGTGACGGCCGAGGGTCCCGTCCTCGTTCTCGCTTCGGACTCCCGCACGCGCCAAAGGGGGCCGTCGCGCGGAGCCCTCGCTTCAGTTCCTGCCTAACGGACGGGGCACGGGCCGCGCGAGAGCCGGTCGGCCCTCGCCGGGGCCCGACCGGCCCGGCGGCCGCCCACTGTCGCCGGGCTGCGGACGCGGTACGACATCCTCCCGCGGCAGGGCCTGCCGGCCCCTCGCCAGGGCCGGTCGGCCCTGCCCCCGTCCTCGGCCGCGTACTGCAATGGGAAGGAGAAGACGTCTCACTTCCGCGGCGGGCGGCGGTGGAGTGCCGTCGGGCCGCGATCCGGTGCGGGGAGGCGGCAGATGCGTTTCGACGACCGCCGGGCTGCCGGGCGGCAGCTGGCCCGGCGCTTGGAGTTCCTGCGGGGCCAGGACGTGCTGGTGCTCGGTCTGCCACGGGGCGGGGTCCCGGTGGCGTACGAGGTGGCCACCGCGCTCGCCGCACCTCTCGACGTGCTCGTGGTGCGCAAGCTCGGCGTGCCCTGGCAGCCGGAGCTGGGCTTCGGCGCCATCGGGGAGAACGGCGTGCGCGTCCTCAACCACGCCGTGCTCGCCGACACCGGGCTCGACTCCGCCGAACAGGCCGCCGTGGAGGACGCCGAGCGGGCCGAACTGGAGCGGCGCGTGAGCCGCTACCGCCAGGGCCGCGCCCCCGTGCCGTCGGCCGGGCGCACGGTGGTGATCGTGGACGACGGGCTGGCCACCGGATCCACCGCCGAGGCCGCCTGCCAGGTGGCACGAGGCCAGGGCGCGGCCCGGATCGTGCTCGCGGTGCCCGTGGGGCCGACCCCCGTGGTCGGGCGTCTACGGAAGGTCGCCGATGAGGTGGTCTGCCTGCGGTCGATGCAGTTCCTGGGCGCGGTGGGCGCCTGGTACCACGACTTCACCCAGACCTCTGACGCCGAGGTGACCGCGCTGCTCGCTCAGGCCGCGCGTCAGGCGTCGGCTGCTCGGCCCCCGGTGGCCCCGCACCCCCTGCCGAATCGGGAGGTACGGGTACCGGCCGCCGGGGCCCGGCTGGGCGGGCGGCTCGTGCTGTCCGACGCGGCCCCGGCCGTGGTGGCCTTCGCACATGGCAGTGGCAGCAGCCGGCACAGCCCCCGCAACCGGTACGTCGCCGACGTTCTGAACCGGGCGGGACTGGGCACATTGCTGCTCGACCTGCTCACCGACGAGGAGGAACACGACCGGGCGAACGTGTTCGACGTCCGCCTGCTCGCCCGGCGCCTGTACGCCGCCGCCTCCTGGCTGCGCGACGAAACCGGCCTGCCCGTGGCCTACTTCGGTGCCAGCACCGGCGCGGCCGCCGCACTGGAGGCCGCCGCACCGGACGCCGCCGTCCGCGCGATCGTCTCTCGCGGCGGCCGCCCCGACCTGGCCGACCCCGCCGCTCTGGTCCGGGTGTGCGCCCCCACCCTGCTCATCGTGGGCAGCCGCGACACCACCGTGCTCCGGCTCAACCGGATCGCCGCCGAACGGCTGCACTGCGAGCACCGGCTCGCGGTGGTACCCGGCGCCACCCATCTCTTCCAGGAACCGGACACCCTGGCCACGGCCGCGCAGCTGGCCCGCGACTGGTTCACCACGCATCTCGCACGCTCCGCCGCCGAGGCACCACCGCGCCGGTCACCGTGACGGGCACGGTACGCCCACCACCGAACGGTCCACCGGACAAGGCCAGTTGGCCCTGCAGTCCGACCGCCCCGGCACGATGTACCGGAGGGTGAAGGTATGTCCGCACTCTCGTGCACAGGCGAAGGAGGGACAACGACATGACCACGTCCCATACCTTCCATCAACTCGCCTGGGGCTCCGCCGTGGTGGCGCTCGGGCTGCTCGCATCGGCGACCGTCGCAGGCGACACGGCGGACGCCACGTCCGCAGCCACCGCCGCCGCACCAGTCCGCACCGGCAGCCCGACATCGGCCGTCGACCGGGTCGCCGACTTCTACGGCGCCTATGTCGACGTGCTCTACGACGTCGGCCATGGACGGCTCACCAGCGCCCTGCGCGCCCACTACCTGACGCCCGGACTGCAACGCAGCCTGGCCCGTTGGGAGGCCGCTCACCACAAGGACGGCGTGCTGCGCGCCAAGGGCGTGCCGACCCGGTGGACCGTCGTCTACAACGACAGCGGTATGGGCCACTGCTGGAGCCGGGTCACCCTGACCTGGCAGGACTCCGGCCATCGCACGCACCGTACGCACCTGATGGTCCAGTCGGATCTCGCCACCATGCTCATCTCCGACATCAAGATCGACAAGTGACCCCCTGACGAGGGTTGAGGCTATGGAATCGTCCCCCGCACCGGGTGGAGCGTGATGGTCACCGGCAGAGTTCAGGGGGCGTCGGATACCGACGGGGCGACGACGACAAGGACCTTCCGGCGCCGTGGTCCGCCGCGGGCAAGGGACGTGTCGTGCAGATCTCCGCCGAGATCGTGACCGGTCACCGACTCGCCCCCGTGGATTCACCGGCAACGGTGATGCCGCCCAGCCCGCACCGCGGCCACGTCGCGCTCAGCTTGTGTGTCCGGCCGACGTCCCCCACCTGCCGCCGGCCGGACACCAGGATCCCCACCCGTCGCGCGGGAGGAGAACGGGCGGGGAAAGCCGAACCGAAGCCGACTCGATGTGATGGCCGACGCTCGTGACGGCTCGGGACACGGGGTGATGCTGGGTACTCACAGCCACGTCCTGAGGCGACAGCCTGGGTCCTGGGCTCGACACCAAGCCTAGGCCGCCGCCGCCCGGCGGCCAGATGCCTGCCGGTGGTGCGAAGGGCCCGGCCGGCGCCTTGACGTATACGAGAGACGACTGAGCCATCCGCCCGGCGGATCCGGGACGACGCCCCGGACGACCGTAGAGGCCGAACTCCGCTGCACCTCACTGCACTTGATCTCCCCCTGGCCCGCTGCGAACGGCGCCCGTCCTGACCCGTCGGAGGCGGCCGCACGTCGCCGCTGGGCGGTACGCTCCCTCGATCTGGCCGCCGTCCGCCTGAGCACCCGCCCCCCGCGACTGCCCGTCGACACCCGCGTGCTCGGCACCCCGCCCGGTGAGGCCTTGCTGACGGCCGGCGTGAATGCCGGACCCCTCGTCCCCGGCTCCCGCGGCCTGGGCACCACGTCCGCTTCCCTGCTCGGCTCGACCAGCGCCAGGACCGCCGCCGTGGCCGACTTCCCCCTCACGCTCGTACGACCGCCCGAGTCCCACCCCGGTGAGCCGGCCCCCGACGGTCCCGTCCTCCTCACGCTCGACGCCGGTCACGGCCACAACAGCCTGGCCGCGGCGGTACGGCGGCCGCCTCGTGTCCGCCGCGCCGGACGGCTGCTCACCGAGGTCCTGACGCCCTGGCGGCAGAAGATTCCCGAGGTGCGGGTGGAGGAGGTGTGTCTTGAGGATGTCCCTGCGTGTGCCGTGCCCACCGCCGGCGGACACGCGGCCCTCGTCGCCCTCGGACACCGCGTCGCCTCCGGCGACACACCTCGGCTCGGAGCGGTGGCCCATGCCGCCGTGCGCCGGGCCACGTCCCCGGTCTTGTCCGTCCCCTACGGTTGACGCCGCGGCACAGGACGGGCCGGCGCCGCGCTCACCGCGTTCCACAAGCGCCCTTCGCACTCGGGCCGAACGGCACCGCCGCAAGCCCCGGTCGGCCCTGGCATCCGGGGTGCCGGCGCGCGACGCTGGCAACAGAGGGGCACGACAGCCGAGTTCACGTCGCCCCCTCCCGTCGGCGTCCGTTTCCCCATCTCAGGAAGGCGGCGGATCTCATGTATGCGTTCGGGATGCTGGCGCTGCTCGGGCTGGCAGTGCTGATCGTCGCGAAGATCGGGCACCGCTACCTGTATCTGTTGCCGGAGCTCTGGGCGTTCTCCCTGGTGGCTCTCGGCATGGGCGCCGCGTGGCTCGCGGACTTCGATCTGTTCGGGGTCTGGGACCTCGCAGTGCGCAACGACACCATCGGCGTCACGATCACCGGATTCCTCATCGCCGGCGCGGCGTACTTCTGGTACGAGGCACTGCGGTTCCTGGCGGGAATCACGCGCAGGTTCACCGATGAGGCCAAGGTGCTGGAGAAGGAGCAGCACCTGCGCAGGGTCGCCTGACGCCGCTCTGCAAGGAGCGACGCGTGGAGGGGTGCCGGGAACGCGCACCCCTCCTTCATGGCCGCGCACGGGAGCCGGCCAAGGGGCTAGGAGGGGGAAATGCTGGTCCGTCACATCATGTCCGGTCCGCCCGTCACGGTACCGCCGACGGAGTCCGTGCGGGACGTGGCTCTCACCATGCGCGCCCTGGATGCCGGTTACCTCTTCGTGGTCGGCGACGATTCGCTCGTCGGCGTGGTGACCGACCGGGACCTGGTGAACCGCGTCCTCGCCACGGGTCTGTCCGCCGAGACGCGTGTCGAGGCCGTGATGACGGGTGCCCCGGCGTCCGTCGACGCGGACGCCGATGTGATGGCGGCGTACCGCATCATGCGCGACCTGGGTGTCAGGAGGGTTCCGGTCCTCTCCGAGCGACGGCTGGTGGGCGTCGTCACCTTCGACGACGTGTTCCGGCTGGCCACTCAGGAACTGGATGGCCTCGGGGACGTCGTCGACATCGCATGACGGTCCCCTCCGTCCTCGCCGACGGGTGGTCGCCCTTCCATCTGGTGGTGCCGGGGACGTAAGGCCCAACGGCCAGGTCGCAACGGCCCCTGACGGTGGTGCATGCCGTACCGCGATCCTGGCAGTGAGGGGCCCGCACAAGGGCGTGCGGGCACCGGTCAGAGGAGGTGTCGGCCGTGTTGCGCCCCGTGGTCGTAGGACTGGACGGTTCACGCGAGAGCCTCGCCGCCGCCGACTGGGCGGCCCGGGAGGCGCTCAGGCACGGCCTGCCGCTGCGTCTGCTGCAGGCATGGGAGGGCGTCACGACGCCCGGTGAGACGGAACGGCCGGAGTTGAACGAGCCGCGCCGCTGGGCGCGCCAAGTTCTGGCCGACGCCGTGGACCGGCTGGGCGAGGGTTACCCGCAGCTCTCCGTGAGCTCCGAGCAGATCGCCGGTTCCGCGTACGACGTCCTGGCCCGGGCGGGCGCGGACGCCGAGTTGCTGGTGCTGGGCAGCCGCGCGTTCGGCGGCCTGGGCGGGTTCCTGGTGGGATCGGTCGCCCAGGCGACGGTGGCCCACGTGACCAGGCCCGTCGTGCTCGTACGCGCCCATCATTCGCTGGCGGACGAGCATCTGCCGGACGCGGACGGCCGGCCCTCGGCGCACACGCCGTACCGGGACGTCGTCGTCGGCGTCGATCCGGCGCACGCGTGCGAGGAGTTGCTCTCCTTCGCCTTCGAGTGCGCGGCGCTGCGTGACGCGCCGCTGCGGGCGGTGTCCGTGTGGCGGCTGCCGTACGTGCAGGGTGCCGCGGTGGCGAGGGCGCGCAAAGCGATCCAGGCGTCCGCCGCGCACACCCTGGCCGCCGTCGTGGAGCCGTGGCGGCAGAAGTTCCCCACCGTCGAGGTCCATGAACTGACGCGGGAGGGAAGTCCGGCACAGCGTCTGCCGGCGTTCGCGCAGGATGCGGGCCTGCTGGTCGTCGGACGACGGATCCGGTCGTCCCGGCTCGGCACACACACCGGACCCGTGGCACACGCGGCGATGCACCACGCACGGTGCCCCGTCGTCGTCGTGGCCCACGCGTGAGCTCCCCCTCCGCCGGGCGTTCATGCCGCCGCACGACGGCCGGGACCGACCTGAGGCGGAGGGTCTGCCGGCGGCGAGCAGGATGACGTGGCGTCAGGGCGACAACGCCCTGACGCCACAGCCGCACGGCGTCCGTTGCCCACCCCGTGCCTGTTCTTGCACCGCCCTGGTCACATGCCTCCCGGGAGACACCCTTGACCTTCGTCATAGCGGGCGTGTAGACATGCCGCCATCGAATGTTTACGTAAACATAACAGCGCGGGACTCCACTTCGCCGATCGATGTTCGCGTGACCATCGCGCCCCGCAGCCGCACGGACAAACGGAGACATCGCTGAGGAACGACCATGACAACGTTGCACCCGGCACCGCCTCCACCCGCCACGGCAAAGCGGGGCTCACCGGGCCGCTGCCGCGCTTCCGGGCGCCGGTCGGCATCGCGGGCGAACCCCCGACCGAAGCACGCGGCCGCGTCGGGCTGATCGTTCGCCGGAAGGCCGAGGAACAGTTCCCGTTCCTGGTGAACCGCGCCGACGACACCGAGGCACGCCGACCGCAGCCCTGATCCACTCCCCCACCTCTGTTCCCCCGGGCGGCACATGGCCCGCCCGGGGGCGCCCTCCCCGTACGTCCGGCGGGAGGGACCACCGCAACGTTTCCACCTATGAAGCTGGGAGCACACGATGGCAGGACTCACCCGCAGCAGACGGCTCCTCGGGGCCGCGTCGATGACCGCGCTGGCGACCGGAGCGGCACTGCTCTCCGTCCCCGCCCCGCTCGCGCAGGCCGACACGGTCGCGTCGGTCACCGTCCAGCCCGACCCGTCGTACAAGCAGGACAAGTTCGAGGGCTGGGGCACCAGCCTCGTCTGGTTCGCGAACGCCACCGGCGACTACCCCAAGGAGATCCGCGAGAAGCTCGCCGATCTGCTCTTCGGGGACGACGGTCTGGCGCTGAACATCGCGCGCTACAACATCGGCGGCGGCAACGCCCCCGATGTGAAGGACTACCTGCGCGCGGGCGGCGCGGTCGAGGGCTGGTGGAAGGCGCCGGAGGGCACCACCCGTACCGACACCGACTGGTGGAGCGCCGACGACCCCGCCGACTGGAACCCGGACGCGGACGCCACGCAGCGCTGGTGGGTCGAGCGCATCAAGAACGACATCGACCACTGGGAGACGTTCTCGAACTCGCCGCCCTGGTTCATGACGGTCAGCGGCTATGTCTCCGGCGGCTTCGACTCCAACGCCGAGCAGCTCAAGGAGAGTTCGGTCTCCGACTTCGCCGCCTACCTGGCCGGCGCGACGAAGCGGCTGGAGAAGTCCGAGGGCATCAAGGTCGACACCGTCGACCCGTTCAACGAGCCCAACACCGGCTACTGGGGAACCCGTCTGGACGCCGACGGCGAACCGGTGGGCGGCCGTCAGGAAGGTGCCCACATCGGGCCCGCGATGCAGGAGAAGGTGCTGGCCGCGCTGGCGCCGGCACTGAAGAAGGCCAAGGTCAAGGCCGACATATCGGCGATGGACGAGACCAACCCCGGTCTGTTCGCGACCAACTGGAACTCCTACTCGCAAGGCTCCAAGGACCTCGTCGGCCAGATGAACGTCCACACCTACGGCACCGGCCAGCGCACCACCGTCCGCGATCTCGCCAAGGCGGCCGACAAGCCGCTGTGGATGAGCGAGGTGGAGGGCGACTGGGGTGACGGGCAGAGCTTCACCGACATGCGCCCCGGCTTGGGCCTGGCCCAGCAGATGGTGAACGATCTGCGTGAACTGGAGCCCAAGGCCTGGGTGTTCTGGCAGCCGGTCGAGGACTACGACAACATGAAGCCGGGCGGCGAGTCCGCCAAGGGCGGCAACTGGGGTTCCATCCAGCTGCCGTTCAGCTGCACGTCGACGGACACGCTGCAGTCCTGCCCGATCTACACGAACACCAAGTTCGACACGGCCCGCAACTTCACGCACTTCATCAAGCCCGGCGACCGTCTGATCAAGGCGAACGACACCTCCAGCGCCGCCGCCGTGACGAAGGACGGCAAGGGCGCCTCGCTGGTCCACGTCAACTCCACGACCGCACCCCGCGCGGTGACGATCGACCTGTCGAAGTTCGGGAAGATCAAGGAGCACGCCACCGTCACCCCGACCGTCACCGACGCGGCCGGCAAGCTGGTGGAGCAGGCCCCGGTGAAGGTCGTCGACGGCCGGGCGACGTTCACCGTCCCCGCGCAGTCCGTGACGTCGTTCGCCGTCAAGGGCGTCTCCGGTGTCGCGAAGGACGCGAGCCTGTTCAGCAAGGGCGCCTCGTACACGCTGACCGGTGTGCAGAGCGGCAAGGCGGTGACCGTCGGCGCGAACGGCACCAACCTGGTCATCAACTCGGCGAACGGCACGGTCGCGCAGGAGTGGCGGCTGGAGGCGAAGTACGGCAAGAAGGGCAGCAACCGTGCGCGGTACGTCTTCGCCAACCCGGCCGAGGGCAAGCGGCTCGCCGTACGTGACAACGTGCCGGTGATCGAGGCCGACACGGGTGAGCGAGACCCGGCGACGGAGTGGATCCTGTCGACCACGGGCGACGGCACCTGGACGCTGGTGAACGCGGCGACCGGACGGCTGCTGGAGGTCGGCGGCCAGGCGACGAACGAGGGCGCGGCCGTCACGACGTGGCAGGCCAACTCCGGTTCCAACCAGCGGTGGCGGATCACCGAAGTGGGCTGAGCACGCCGCGAACCATTCTGACGGACGCTCGGCCGGGATTCCCGGCCGAGCGTTCGGCGTGGTCGCCCTTGGGCCGACTACAGCCCCGCGCGGTCCGGTCACGCGCCGACGCAGGCCTGCTTTTGCCGAACCGGCAACAACAGTGGCCGTGCAGCGGGCAGTGAGCGACGGTGGGCCCGTGACCGACGACATCGCAACGGAATCATCCGCCTCCGACCTCGCCCTGCCCACCGACGGATACCTCGGGGACCCCGCGGTGCGGGCGGAGTGGGACAGCCGGTACGCCGACCGGCAGCAGTTGTGGAGCGGCCGGCCCAATGGTGCGCTCGTGGCCGAGGTCGCCGGGCTCACCCCCGGGCGAGTGCTCGACGTCGGCTGCGGCGAGGGCGCGGACGCCGTCTGGCTCGCCCGTGGCGGCTGGGACGTGACCGCGCTCGAGGTCTCGGGCGTGGCACTGGAACGGGCGGCCGGGCATGCGCGGGACGCCGGAGTCACCGTTCGCTGGGTCCATGCCGAACTCACCGAGGCGGCGCTCCCGCCGGCCTCCTTCGACCTCGTTTCCGCGCAGTACCCGGCCCTGCTGCGCACCCCGGACGCCGCTGCCGAGCGCGCGCTGCTCGCGGCCGTCGCGCCCGGCGGCACGCTGCTGCTCGTCCACCACGCGGGGGTGGACACCCAGCAGGCCCACGACAGCGGCTTCGACCCCGCCGACTACGTCTGGCCCTCGATGGTCACCGGTCTTCTCGACGACGACTGGGAGATCGAGGTGGACGAGCAACGGCCCCGCGTGGCGCCTGACGGCGGCGCGGGCGCCCACCACACCGACGACCTGGTGCTACGTGCGCGCCGACTGCGCTGACCGTCGTGACACGCCCCCGGTGACTCCTCCCCGGGCAGAGCCGTCCAGGTGGCGTGGTCAGTCCACCGGGTGACCGGGCGAGATGGAGCCGGCCTCGCCCAGGCGCAGCAGCGGCCCTGCGTGCGCCTCGCTCCCGCCCCACTGGACCGGATCCAGGACGAAGCCGACGTGGTCTCCACCGTCGACGCGCGTGAGGATCCGGCCGACGAACCAGGCCGCCGCATCGCAGACGATCACGGCCCCGGCGTGGCCCTCCCGCCAACGGAGGTGTCGGAACTTGTCCACCTGATCGCCGGTTCGCCCGCCGAACAACTCGGCCAGGCAACGCTGTTCACGGGTCAGCAGATGCACGGCCAGGACCGACGCGGCCTGCGCGACCCGGAAGGTGTGGTTGACCTCGGAAAGCCACACCACGAACCGCACCGGCCGGATGGAGCACTGCGAGGCGAAGCCGACCAGACAGCCGGCCCGTTCGCCGTCGGCCGCGGCCGTGACCACACACATCTCGGGGTCCAGCCGTCCGACGAACTCGTCACTGCCCGCCATGCCCAGACCGCTCCCGTCATCCGTGGCCCCGCCCTTTCGCATCACCTCACCACGGAGCACGAAACCATGCCATCCAGAGGACGAGGGGTGCCGGTCGGCCTACGCGCCCTCGACGGGGAACCGACGGAACTGGCAGAACAGGCGGGCGGGCGTCCTTCACGCGGCGCGGGTCCGTGCGCGTCCCGCACCGGTCTGCGGGCGTGCCGCGCTGACCCGCCAGGTGGTCTTGGCCGGGTCCGTGACGGGCTCGCCCAGGGTGAGGCGCCCGGCGGAGCGCAGTTCCTCGCAGACCTCGGTCGGCAGGGCGACGTAACAGCCACCCCGGCCGGTGGCGGAGTCGATCGAACGCCAGTAGCCGTAGCGGACCCGTCCTCCCGGGTGTGCGGTGACGAAGACCGGGGTGCGGGAGTCGGAGACAAGACGCAGCACGTCGGCCGCTGACGCACCGCGCGGAACCGGTGCCAGGGAGGGGGCGTGGGGCATCGGCAGGGCCTTTCCGGCAGAAGGAACGGACACCGCGCGCCCCGTCCGGGCCCGGTGTTGATCTTGCAGGGCATTCTTGCGCCGACCACTGACAACGCGCCCGCGCCGCCTGTGCCCTCGGACATCACGGACGCTGACGCGGCCTCACACTCCGGACGCTGGCGGTGACCGGCTCAGCGGCTCCGTCCGCGCAGCCGCCCCAGCAACCGCCGTGCCTGGGCGCGGCGCCTCGGATCCGCGGAGGCTCGACGCACCTGCTCGACGGCACGTCGCCCCTGCGGGCTCCTGCCGAACTGCCTGATCCTGTCCAACATTCCTGCCACGGCTTCCTCCCCGAACGGCCGACGCAGGGCCCCGGTGGCGAGGCCCTGGTACGAACGCGGTTACCCCGGCCTCGCCATCCCACCCCCAGCAGGAGGCGCCGACGCCGGATCAAAGACCCGCATGCCCGCCGGCGTCATGATCATCCTGGTCGTCCACTGCCTGCACGACCTGCCGGTGACCCAGGCACGTTCCGTCGCCCCGCTCGCCGCGCTGGCCGTCACCGTCGGCCTGCACCGGTGGCGCCGCCACGCCCTGCCCGGCATCCTCGGCGGCACCGCCGTCCATGCCCTGCCGACCAGCACCCTCTTCGCCGGCTGAACCTTCCTCGTCCGACCCGGCCCCCGGCAGGACGCGCCGTCAGTCCTGTGCCGGGTGCACCTCCAGCACCTTGCCCCGGGTGTCGGTCTCCAGGTATCCGGCACGGCCGTACTTGTCCGTGAGGTACACGGCCAGCCCGAACCCGGGCGTGAAGACGTCGGGGTGACGCACGATCACATAGCGCAGCTCCGGATTCTTGACGTTCAGCTTCTTGTCCGCCTCCGCCAAGAGCGCAGGGACGCGGTCCCAGTTGAAGCTTTCGGCGCTGAAGGGTTCCTCGGAACTGCTCAGGGTGCCGTCGATGATGCCCTTCCGCGCACCGGTACCCGGGCGGTAGTCGTACGTCTCGTACGCGGTGTCACTGCCGTCCACCATCATCCGCGCCGTCACATAGTCCGGGTAGACCGAGAAACTGCCGAACCTCTTGCGGCCGCTCTCCTTCTCCAGTGCCGTGATGGCGGTGCGGATGTTGCCGGGAGTGAGCATGCCCGCCGATCCCTCTTCCTCCGTCGCCGTCGTCGCCGTCGCCGTCGCCTTGGCCGTCTCCTTCGACTGCGCGGTGGCGGACGGCGAGGCCGATGTGTGCGTGGCGCCACCGGTGCCCAGGTCGGCTGAGCCGTCGTTCAAGGGCAGCAGCCACCACAGAAGGGCCACGGCGCCGACGAGCGAGGTTCCGGAGACGCTCAGGAGGACGGCGCGGCCGGGAGTGCGTCGGCGCGCCGCGCGCAGCGGCGCGTTCACCGACTGCGGCGCCGTCGTCCCCGGCGTGGGGAGCACCGGAGGAGGGCCGAATCCGGGCGGCCCGGCGGTGTGCCCCGGGGCCGTGGCGCCCGAAACGCTCACCCCGGAGGTGAAGGGCGTCCCTGGGACACCGTGGTACGAGGGGCCGGAGGGCGTGGAGGGCGCGGCCAGCGGATACGAGGTGGGCTCGTCGCGCGGATACGCGGCGCCGGACGGCTCGGCTTCGATCACGGCCAGCCGACGGTCCAGGGCAGCGGCGGACGGGCGCGCCGACGGGTCCCGTACCAGCACGCTCATCAGGACGTCGCCCAGGGCGCCGGCCCGTACCGGGGGCGGCACGTCCTCGTGCAGGACCGCGGCGAGGGTGGCCAGGGTCGTGCCCCGCTGCAGCGGGTGGTGGCCCTCCACCGCGGTGTACAGCATCATCGCCAACGACCACAGGTCGGACGCGGATCCGCCCTCGTGCCCCGAGATCCGCTCCGGTGCCATGAAGTCGGGTGTGCCGATGATCGAGCCGGTGACGGTGAGGCTGGTCGCCTCACGGATCGCGGCGATGCCGAAGTCGGTGAGGACGGGGCGCCCGTCGTGCCGCAGCAGCACATTGGCGGGCTTGACGTCCCGGTGCTGGATGCCTGCGTCATGGGCGGCGGTCAGTGCGGCCAGCACACCGCGGCCGATCCGTGCCGCCTCGGCCGGCGTCATCGGTTCCCGGGCCAGCCGGTCGGCCAGCGAGCCGCCGGCGACCAGCTCCATCACGATCCACGGGTAGGTGCCTTCGCCGCCGTCGACGATGTGGTGGATGGTGACGACGTTCGGATGGTCGATGCGGGCCAGGGCCCTGGCCTCGCGCAGCACACGCTCCCGGAGCATCCGCGCCGCCTCGGGGTCGTACTCGGCGAGGTCACGGTCGGGCGGGCGGACCTCCTTGACCGCCACCAGCCGGTGCAGCGCCAGGTCCCTGGCCCGCCAGACCATGCCCATCCCGCCGCCGCCGAGACGGGCCTCCAACTCGAAACGCCCGTCGACGACCCGTCTGCCGGGGCCTCCGTCTGCCTCACTCATGGGCGGGAGCTTAGTGGGCATCTCCGACACCGCCCGACGGGCCCCGGACGGGGAGCGCCGGGCGCGCAGGCGGACCGCTGACCGCTCCCCCGGCATCGGCCGGTACCGCCGGCGCATCGCCGCCGCCCTCGTCCTCGTCACCACCTGCCAGTGGAGGTGACGGCCGCGGCTCGCGCCGGAGTTGGCACGTTCACGGGGTCAGCTTGTCCTGATGTCCGCCACGCCACTCGGTGAGCAGCACGGTGGCGTCGTCGTCGAGCGCTCCGTCGTGGTGGAGCAGCACGGCCGCCATCAGCCGTCGCAGGGTTTCGTGCAGGGTGTGCCGACCGGAGTGGTGGCGCAGCACGAAGTCGACGAACCGGTCCCGGCCGAACTGCCTGCCGTGGGCGTCACGCGCCTCGATGACGCCGTCGGTGTACAGCAACAGGCGGTCCCCGGGCTCGAGTTGCTCGACGCATTCGGTCACCGGCAGACCGAGGTCGGCTCCCATCGGGCCGGCCGGGCGGCAGACCAGTTCGGTGGTCCACCGGTTGCCGCGGATCAGGACCGGCAAGTGGTGGCCGCGGTTGATCCACGTCAGCCGGCCGGTCACGAGATCGAGGTCGGCCAGGATGCCGGTGACGTAACGGCTGGTCCCGAACTGCTCGATGAGGGTGGCCTCCACGTGCCGGCTGGTCTCTTCCAGGGAGGCGCCCTGGCGGCGGGCGTTGCGGCAGGCGGAGACGGCGACGTTCGCGGTGATCCCGGCGGTGGTGTCGTGGCCCATGGCGTCGAAGACGCTCAGGTGCAGGACGTTGCCCGCGACGGCGTAGTCGAAGGCATCGCCGCCGACCTGGTAGGCGGGTTCCATCACGGCGCCGACGGTGGCCTCGGATCCGGCGAAGGCGGGTGGCGGGGTCAGGTGCCACTGCATCTCGGCGGCCACGTTCATCGGCTCGGTGCGCACCAGCCGTGAGAAGGAGTCGCTGAAGGAGCGTTTGCTCAACAGGAGCAGGGCTGTCATGGCCGCCAGGTCACGCAGTGCCTGTCGGGTCGGTTCGTCGTCGGTGTCCGTGTCCACCCGCAGTACGCCCAGCCGCTCCACGCCGTCGGTGACGGCCACCCACCACCGCCGACGGTGGTTCGGATCGCCGGCCGCGTGATCCGTCTGGGCAAGCAGGTCCACCCGCTGGTACGCCTGCCCGGGCAGGGTGCCGTGCACGGTGAACTCCAGCCCGCCCTCGCCCGCGGTCGGCCCGTTCCCGGTGACCTGGCGCAGCACTGTTTCCCGGAGGTCGGCGACGAAGACAGCGGTGTCATGCACCCCGACCTCGGCGCAGTGCCCTGCGATCAGCTCCGGCAGCTTGTCGAGCGTGACGGTGTGGCTGTCCTGCATCAGCCTGATCAGCCTCGACGCCACCGCGGCATGCTCAACCACGTCCTCCGCCTCCTGCCATGGCCGCCGCCTTCCAGGGCAGAACACCGACTACCCGCTGGCGAGCGGAGCACACGGTGCGGCGGCTTCCTCTGCCGGTACGACGGCGGTGCGCTCACGGGTTCCGTACCCTGGCGGCATGCGGATGCGCCCCACCCTGAGCTGGACGCCTGACGAGGACCTGCCGCCCGGCACCACGGATCCGGCGCCGGTCGTCGACGTCCTGAAGGCCGGCGGTGTGCTGGTGCTCAGCGGGGCGGGCATCTCCACGGAGTCGGGCATCCCCGACTACCGGGGCGAGGGCGGCAGTCTTGGCCGGCACACCCCGATGACCTACCAGGACTTCACCGCCGACGCCCGGGCCCGCCGCCGGTACTGGGCGCGCAGCCACCTCGGCTGGCGCACCTTCGGCCGTGCCCGCCCCAACGCCGGGCATCGGGCCGTGGCCGCGTTCGAGCGGTCCGGACTGCTCTCCGGTGTGATCACTCAGAACGTCGACGGCCTGCATCAGGCCGCCGGCAGCAAGGACGTCGTCGAACTCCACGGCAGCCTGGCGCGCGTCGTCTGCCTGTCCTGCGGCGCGGTCAGTTCGCGCCGTGACCTCGCGCTGCGCCTGGAAGAGGCCAACGAGGGCTTCGAGCCGGTGGCTGCGGGAATCAACCCCGACGGCGACGCCGACCTCACCGACGCACAGGTCGGGGACTTCCGTGTGATGCCCTGCGCGATCTGCGGCGGCATCCTCAAACCGGACGTCGTGTTCTTCGGTGAAACCGTCCCCGCGGCGCGGGTCGAGCACTGCCGCCGGCTGGTCCGTGAGGCGTCATCGCTGCTGGTCCTGGGATCCTCCCTGACGGTGATGTCCGGACTTCGCTTCGTCCGCCAGGCGTCCCAGGCCGGAACACCGGTGCTCATCGTCAACCGGGACCCCACCCGGGGCGACCGGCACGCGCTCACCCGCGTCGCGCTCCCCCTGGGCCCGACCTTGAGCGGCGTGGCGGGGCGGCTGGGCCTCCACGTCGACGCGTAGGAAGCGCAAGGCCCGCCGTCGCCTCCCTCTGCACCGGCACGCGTTCCCGACGAAGGTGAGCCGCGTCGCATCGGAGCCCGGGAGACTTGCTATGCAACGAGTTGCATAGCACGATCGTCGTCCATGGCGCTCGAACACGCGATCTTGGTGTCGCTCTTGGAGAAGCCGGGCTCCGGCTACGAGCTGGCCCGGCGTTTCGAGCGGTCCATCGGCTACTTCTGGACCGCGACGCACCAGCAGATCTACCGCGTGCTCAAGCGCATGGAGAACGACGGCTGGGTCGACGTCCGGGACGTCCCGCAGCAAGGCCGGCCGGACAAGAAGGAGTACTCCGTCGCCGACCTCGGCCGGGCCGCGCTGTCCTCATGGCTGCACGATCCGATCGAGCCGGACAGCGTCCGCCATGACCTGGCGGTGAAGATCCGGGGTGCCGCCTTCGACGACCCGGCCGCCCTGATCCGCGAGGTGGAGCGGCACCGGCAGGCCCACCAGGACCGGCTGGAGCACTATCTCGCCGGCGAGGAGCGGGACTTCACCGGTCCCGAAGCCGGCACGGCCGCCCGGCGAGCACCCCTCGATCCGGAGCGGGAGCTCCAGCACGTCGTACTGCGCGGCGGTATCGCGTACGAGCGCATGATGATCGGCTGGCTGGACGACGTGCTCGCCACGTTGGCCCGGTTCGACCCCGTCCGCTGACGCCCCCGCACCGCCACCCGCACCTCCACCCCCCTTCGACCACCGCACGATTCCCGTCCGCCCGCCAGCCGAAAGAGGCCCTCACCATGGCTGACCAGCTGCTCTTCAACCCGCGCACATACGACCCCGCGCACTTCGACCCCGAGACGCGCCGGCTGCTGCGGGCCACCGTCGACTGGTTCGAGGAGCGTGGGAAGCGGCAGCTGATCGAGGACTACCGGACCCGCGCCTGGCTCGGGGACTTCCTCGCCTTCGCCGCGAAGGAGAACCTGTTCGCCACCTTCCTGACCCCGTCGGCCGCCGCCGGGCAACAGGAGCCGGACAAGCGCTGGGACACCGCCCGGATCGCCGCGCTCAACGAGATCCTCGGCTTCTACGGCCTGGACTACTGGTACGCCTGGCAGGTCACCATCCTCGGCCTCGGCCCGGTCTGGCAGAGCGACAACACCGCCGCCCGCGCCCGCGCGGCCGAACTCCTCGCCCAGGGTGAGGTGTTCGCGTTCGGCCTGTCCGAGAAGGCCCACGGCGCGGACATCTACTCCACCGACATGCTCCTTGCGCCCGACGGCGACGGCGGGTTCCGCGCCACCGGCTCCAAGTACTACATCGGCAACGGCAACGCCGCCGGACTCGTCTCCGTCTTCGGCCGCCGGACCGACGTCGAGGGCCCCGACGGCTATGTGTTCTTCGCCGCCGACAGCCGCCACCCGGACTACCACCTGGTCAAGAACGTCGTCGACTCCTCCAAGTTCGTCAGCGAGTTCCGCCTGGAGAACTACCCCGTCAGGGCCGAGGACGTCCTGCACACCGGCCGCGCCGCCTTCGACGCCGCCCTCAACACGGTCAATGTCGGCAAGTTCAACCTCTGCACCGCCTCGATCGGCATCTGCGAACACGCGATGTACGAGGCCGTCACCCACGCCCACAACCGCATCCTGTACGGCCGCCCCGTCACCGCCTTCCCGCATGTGCGCCGCGAGTTGACCGACGCCTACGTCCGGCTCGTCGGTATGAAGCTGTTCAGCGACCGCGCCGTCGACTACTTCCGCTCCGCCGGCCCCGACGACCGCCGCTACCTCCTCTTCAATCTGATGACGAAGATGAAGGTGACCACGGAGGGCGAGAAGGTCATCGACCTGATGTGGGACGTGATCGCCGCCAAGGGCTTCGAGAAGGACAACTACTTCGGCCAGGCGGCCGTGGAGATCCGCAGCCTGCCGAAGCTGGAGGGCACGGTCCACGTCAACCTGGCGCTGATCCTGAAGTTCATGCGCAGCCATCTCCTCGACCCGGCCGACTACCCCGCCGTCCCGACCCGTCTCGACGCGGCCGACGACGACTTCCTGTTCCGGCAGGGCCCGGCCCGCGGCCTGGGCTCGGTGCGCTTCCACGACTGGCGTCCGGCCTTCGAGACGTACGCGCATCTTCCCAACGTCGCCCGCCTGCGCGAACAGGCCGACGCGCTCTGCGAGTTCGTCACCACGGCGGGCCCCGACGCGGAGCAGAGCCGCGACCTCGACCTCGTCCTGTCGATCGGCCAGCTCTTCGCCCTCGTCGTGCACGGCCAGCTCGTCCTGGAGCAGGCCGCCCTGACCGGGCTCGACGAGGACGTCCTCGACGAACTCTTCGCCGTCCTCGTACGGGACTTCTCCCAGCACGCCGTCGAACTGCACGGCAAGGACTCGGCCACCGGACAGCAGCAGGAGTGGGCGCTGAGCTCGGTCCGCCGGCCGGTCGTCGACACGGCGCGCACGGAGCGGGTCTGGCAGCGGGTCGAGGCGCTGTCCGGCGCGTACGAGATGGCCCCGTAGCCGCGCCGCAGGCAGTGACGGTGGCCGGGCGCGAGACGGGCCCGGCCACCCGGTGCGCCGGATCGACTCGGCGTGATCAAACGCGCATGGGGCCCGTCCGTATACGGACGGGCCCCAGATCGAGCGCCGGGCAGGCCTTGCACCTGCATTTCCCCGCAGGAAGCGGGGCGTCTTTCCTTGGACCACCAACGCAGCACCGGTCGAAGTGAGTTGCAGCGACCAGCTCGTGATCAACTCTACCCCATGCCGACCGGTGCCTCTGCCCCTCGGGGCCCCTGGGGGCCGTCAGCCGTTGCGTGGGCCCTGACTGGTCAGGTGCTTCAGCAGCTCGGCGGACGACCGGCCCCGCAGTCGCTCCAGCAGCGCGCTGACGGCCTTGAGGTCGGCGCGTACCGTGGCGTCCTCGGCCCCGCACCTGTCGTCGAGCTCACGGACCAGGTCCAGGCCCAGATCGACTTCCTCGTCACCGACCTGCTGGTCCGGGTCCGCCACCAGCTGCCCGGCACGGGCCAGCAGTTTCGCGGCCCTGGCGGCCAGGCGTTCGTCGTCCAACAGGACGGGAGCGATGGGGAGTTCGACCCGCTCGATCAGGGTGATCCACTCACGGCCGGCCTCGGTCCTCGCCAACGCCTTGTCGCGGACGGTGCGCAGGGCGTCCACCTCGCTGGTGCGGCCGAGCAGCTTCAGGCCGATCAGGTCGAAGGCGCAGATGCTCTGCTGGGCGAGCGCGATGAGGCCCGACTTGGCGTCGCGTTTGATGAGCGTGGGATCGGCCGGGTGGAAGGAGTCCTCGATGGTCGCCGCCCTCGGCCCGGTCTCGAAGGTGAAGCCGTAGGTCTTGCCCAGGGCGGGGTCGGCGATGTGCCGGCTGTAGGCGTAGTCGCTCTGCGTACCGGTGGTGGCATACAGAGCGCGTCCGGTCTGCGGGGTGTACGCCCGTCCGCGCACCGCTGCGATCGCGTCCACGATCCGGCCCGCCACCGTCTGGAAGCGCTGCTGGTCGCGCACGGTGATGTACTCCTGGTAGCCCGCGCTGCCGATGGGCGCGCAGGTTCCCGTCGGCAGCGTCGTGAACCGCTTCGACGGATCGGTGCTCTGGTTGAACGCGTGACCCCATGGATACAGGACGAGTTCGGAGTAGGAGTGCACGTCCGCGAAGCTGTGGATGGTCTGCGTGTCCAGCAGATGCTTGACGTTGCGGGTCTCCGGCTCCGAGAAGGCGCCCGATCCGGCGAAGACGTCGCTGCAGGGGCTGCACGAGGTCTGGCCCTCGGCGACTCCCCAGAGGGTGGCCGCGTTGCGGTTGAGGTCCACACCGTCGCAGGCGGTGCCGGGGTTGTCGCGCCGGTTCTTGCGCCACATCCCGTCCACCGTCAGTACGTGCTCGCGGCCGTCGGGGTTGATGCAGGGCACGATCCACACGTCGAGGGTGTCGAGGATCAGCCGGACGTCCTGGGCGGTCCAGGTGCGGCCGCCGTAGACGATGTCGGTGCCGTTCAGCCGGCTGACGACCAGGTCGACGGCGAGTTCCACCAGAGCGTCCGGGTTCATCAGCTCGCGGGAGTGGGTGCCGCCGATCAGGAGCACGCCCCGCCGGTTGGTGCCGGTGCCGGAGCGCAGCCGCAGGGCGAACACGTCACGCCCTTGCACGGAGCGCTCCGGCAGCCTGGTGCGGGTGCACAGCTGGGGGAACCAGGCGGCGAGAGCCGCGGTGAGCGAGTCGAGCTGGGCGACGGTCCGGTACATCACGCGCCTCCCGCCCGCTCGATGCCCTGGACCCGCTCCTCGAGCCAGGCCATGACCGACTCGTCGGTCTCCACGAGCTCGGCGGGGACCGGCCGTACCGGCACCAGGGCGCGCAGGTGGACCTCGTAACCGCTCTCCAGCAGTCGTCGGCAGTCCTCCGGTGTGACGAGCAGGCGGACCTCGTCCTCGGGGTCGGGCATCCGGTCCAGGTCGAGATCGGCGACGGCTCGGAGGTTGTGGTTGGTGACCCCGGGGTGCACGGTCGCGTCGAAGCGGATCGCCGGGCTTTCGGATGGTGGCTGTGCAGCGCGTTGCGATGGGTCGTTCATGGTCGTCTCCCTGGGCGCTTTGTCCGTCTCACATGTGGAGCCGAAGCCGGCGGGCGCGCGCATGCGCGGGGGACGACGAAGGGCACGGCGCCGACGAGAGCGGGAAGGCCGGGACTCAGGTCGGCCTCCTTCAGCGAAGCAGGCCAAATCCGACAATCCGCCACTACTGCCGATAGTGAAACCGGGCCCGGCCGCTGTCAACTTCGGCGGCACAACTGGCAGTCACCGCCTCCAGTCGCCGCGCTCGGCATCCTCCGCACGAAGAGGCAGAACGGATGACCCGCCGGTCGCACAGGACGCGCATGTCTGCGTCCCGCGGAATCCGCGCGTCACGGCTCCGTGGTCTCGGACTCGAGTGAGGCCCGCGTCGCCGCACCGTAGACGCCCGGCTCGTCCGCGACCAGGCGGGTCAACTGGTAGCCGCGGACCGCGTTCTCGACGTCGGTGTCGTAGGTGCCGTCGGCGTCGCCGCCGTAGAACCCGACCTGCCGCAGGCGGAGTTGGAGCTCGGTCACCTCCGGACCCCGGTCACCGGGACGGAGGACGGGGTTCTCGTCCTTCGGGGGACTCGATGTGGGGCTTGCGGTGGGGGTGCCAGAAGTGGTTGCGGTGGGGGTGGTGCCGCCGGTCGGGGTGGGCGGGCCCGAGGTCGGGGTCGTGTCGGGTGAGGCGGACGGAGACGGCGACTCGGAGGGTGCCGACGGGGAGGCGTCGGGCGACGAGGGCGCGTTCCCTGTGGGCTGCGCGTCCGGCAGGCCCGCCCGTACGCCGCCGGACGAGGAGTCGTCCCGCGCGGGGCTGTCGTACCAGTGGAGCCCGCCGACCAGGCAGCCCGTCAGCAGGACGGCCGCGGCGGTTCCCAGGCCGGTGACCAGCAGGACCTTTCGCCGCCGTGGAGGGGTCCGCGAGCCGGCGTCCGAGGGAAGCGGGGCGAGTTCGTCGAGGTGCGGGACGGCGCCGTGCTCCCCGCCTTCTGCGGCCTCGGGCTCGGACGGCCCACCCGGGTCGGATGAGGAGCCGGGCGCCGGGGTGATGCCGTCGGGGTCGTCGGCCGGTCCGTCGCCGATCTCCACGAAAGGCCGGATCCGCACCGGATCGAAATCCTCCGCGGCCGCCGCCTCCGCCGCACGGGCCGCGCGGTGCGCGTCGGATGCGCGACGGGCGCAGGAACAGGCCAGGCCACCGTCCGCCGGCCGAGCCGTGCCGCACTCCGGGCAGGCGGGACCCGTCGGTTCACTCACACGCACTCCTTCTCCGCAGAGCGTCCGTAGTTTAATCAGAAACAACACACATGGCGTGCGAAGGAATTCGAAAATTGGAATCCCCACGTCCGGAGAGTCGGGAACCGGCCACGTGGAAGGAGACGGGACCGGATCCCGCACCTCGCCCGGCCCGGCGGACCGGTGACCGCTGCGCTCACCCGCTCGCCGCCTGTCGCACCGCGCGCGGTGACGCCCCGAGTTCCTTGTGGCACGTCTTGTTGAACGCCTGGAGGTCGGGGATGCCGACCGCTGCTGCGATCGCCGGGATGGCCAGGGTGGAGGCGATCAGAAGGTGGCGGGCGCGTTCCATGCGGCGGTGTCTGATGTAGGCGATGACGGTGTGTCCGGTGTCCTGGCGGAACAGCCGGGTGAGGTGGGTGTGCGAGACGCCTGCGGCGCGGGCGACGGCCGGGACGGTCAGCGGACCGGCCAGATGCTCCTCGATATGTGCCATGGCCGCCCGCAGTGCGGGATGCCGAGATCTGGGCCCGTTCTCCGTGGCGTCGGTCAGGGTGGTCGTGCGCCACAGAGCCGTCCACAGCTCCGCGGCGGCCCGCGGCGGGGACTGCGCGTGCGCCGCGACCGTCTGCCGTAGCAGCGCGCGCAGCGCGGGTGCGTCCGCACCGGCGTCCTGCATCGCCGGGAGCCGGCGCCGCTCTCCGTCGCCGGGCAGCCGGAAATGGGCGTACAGGTGCTCGCACCGCGGGGCGTCGTAGTGGAAGTGCACCTCGGTGTCGGGTGGCACCAGGCTCACGTGTCCGGGGCGGATCGGGTGGGAGACACCGCCGAACTCCAACGTGCCGGAGTAGCCGTACAGATGGAGCTGCCACAGCCGTGGGAGGCGGAACACCTCGTGCGGGCCGGTCGCCCCGTGGACGCCCACGCCGGCATTCGCCACCTGGGGCGGAAGATCGAGGGCCAGCTCCACCTGCTGTCGCATGGTGAAAAATTACCAGTGCTCGTCGGGTACAGCCCATTACAGGTGAGGGCCTGGTTTCTAGGGTCGCCGTATGTCAACCACACGTCAGCTGCTGAACACCGTCCAGGTGGCGCGGTTCGTGGCCCACGGTTTCCTGCGTCTCGACGGCGTCGTGCCCCGGGAGATGAACGAGGAGGCGCTCGGCGTCTTCGCCGCCGGGCTGCCCGCCGTGCCGTACGGAACGCCGGTGCCGAAGGCGTTCACCGAGGGTTCCTTCGCCCGCCGCCTCGTCGAACTCCCCGCGGTGGCGGGTGCCTTGGAGAGTCTGGTGGGGCCGGATCCGACCGTCGACCATCACTTCGTGCACACCCGCGAGCCGCACGAGGGCAGCGCCCAGCCGCTGCACGCGGACGCCCTCATCGACGTACGGACCGACGCGTTCGACGTGCAGCTCATGTACTACCCGCAGGAGGTCACCGCGGACATGGGCGGCACGCTCGTCGTGCCGGGCAGTCATCTGCGCCGTACCAACGAGTCCGACACCGGCCGCTATCAGAACCTGCGGGGCCAGACCCGGCTGACCTGTGCCGCCGGGACGGTCATGCTGCTGCACCACGGCATCTGGCACGGCGGGCGGCGCAACGACAGTGACACCGTCCGCCACATGTACAAGATCCGCTTCAACCCGACCGTGCCCCAGGTCCGGTCGTGGGACGTGTCCGACCTGGACTCGCCCGCCGTGCGTGAGGAACTGGGGCGCTTCTTCCCCTGGTACGAAACGGCCACCGGCCGGCTGGAGATACACAACCGGATCCGGCTGTGGCGCGTCCTGAGCGGCGACCCCGGCTTCGACATCGACCACTGGGCCACGCGCATCGAGAACCGGCCCGCCCTGAGGAGCCAGGCATGACCATCACCGACCACGACAAGCCCCGGCTCGCCGCCGGCGCCACGCGCACACGCCAGCAGGTCCTCGTCCTGTATCTGGAGACCTCCGCCCTCGACTCGCCCGTCGTCGGCTGGGCCCGCTACGACGGCACCGCCACCACCCACCCCACCACCGGGGACAGCGACGAGCCTCCCTACGAGACCGGCCTCGGCGCCCTCCAGGACGGCTGGCGGCTCTTCCAGGCGGCCCAGCTCATCCCGCCGTACCCGGGCGCGGAGCACGAGACCTCGTTCCTCAAGCACGAGTTCTTCTTCGAGAAGCTCGTCGACATGTGAGCGTCCACCAGGGCGTGCGAGGGCCGGAGCACCACGGCCGCACGGACGTTAGGCTTCGCCCGGCACGGACATGACGGGGGCTGGGTGCATGAAGTCCGAAGAGGTACCGCGGTGGACGTCCGATCTCGACGCGGTCGTGGTGTACGCGCAAGGCGCACTGTGCAGCCGTCTGGCGCGGGGCACGGTGCCGTCCGACGGCCGGGTTCTGGTGACGGGGCTGCCCCGCTGCGCGGATCCCGGTTCCGTGCGGGCCCGCGTCGTCGGTGACGGCGATGTGCGGGTGACCGGGGTCCGCGTCGAGGTGGCTGCCGAGCCGGCCGGTTCGGGGCCCTCGGACGGCTTGCGGGAGGAGAAGGAGCGGCTTCAGGACGCGTGCGCGGCGGTACGCGGGCGGCGCGACCGTCTCCTGGACCGGATCAAGGAGATCACCGGTCTCCACCCGGTCCCTCCGCCCCGTAAGCGTGAGGATCCACACCGCCGTACCCCTGTCGAGGCGTGGCTGACGCTCGTCGACTTCGTCGACGGGCGGCTGACGAGCCTGCACGAGCGCCTTGCGGCGTTGGAGGAGGAGCTGCGCCGACTCGAGCACGACCTCGACGTCGCCACGGACCGCTGGCGCCGCGCCTCCACCGACACTCCGTCAGGACCGGTGAACACCACGGTCTGCGCGGCCGTGACCCTCGACGGAACCGGCGAGGCGCGGCTGGAGATCGAGTACGCCGTCCCGGGCGCCGTATGGGTACCCGCCTACCGCCTGACGTACCGTCAGGGCGACGGCAGCGGCACCCTCGTGCTGCGCGCCTCCGTGGCCCAGCGCACCGGTGAGGACTGGACCGGCGTGCGCATCGCCCTGGCCACCGCCGACCTCAGCCGCCGCACAGAGGCGCCACGGCTCCGCTCGCTGCGGATCGGACGCCGACAGCCCGCCCCCGAACCGGCGGGTTGGCGTGAGCCCCCGACCGGGCTCGCCGACCTCTTCACCGCGTACGACTCGGCGGGCCCGCGCCCCACTCGGCACGTCGTGCCCACCGCCGTCGGGGCCGCACTGCCAGTGGCTGCCCCCGCAGGCGGCCCGGTCCCCCCGCTCCCGGCCGCACCGGCCTACGGCGGCCCTCCCCCGGCGCCGGCGGCCCCTGGCGGCCTCGACGCGATGGCGGCCGCCCCGCAGGCGGAACGGGCGCGACTCAGCAGGCCCGCGGCAGGCGGCGCGCTCCCGGCCGCACCCGCCGCCAGACCCGCACCGCCTTCTGGTCCCGCCGCGGCCGCCAGACCGGCACCACCTTCCGGTCCGATCGCCCCGCCTCCGGCACCGCCCGCACCTGTGGTCGGCCCTCCCCAGCCCAGCGGCGCCGAACTCGACTACGCCGCGCTCGTCCTCGACGGGCCCGACGAGCCCGCCGCCCGCAGGGGAATGCTGTTCCCCGCCACCTCCTTCGACCCCGTCGCGGCCGAACACCGCCGACGTGCCGAAGCGGTCGCCGCGCTGCCGCTGCCGGGCCACGCAGTACGCCCCCGTGAGTCGGCGGGGTCCTTCGACCACCGCTACGACGCCGTCGCCCGCGCCGACATCCCCTCGGACGGCACCTGGCGCACCGTCACCGTCACGGAGATCCCGGTCGGTCTGCGGACCGAGTATGTCTGTGTGCCGTCGGTGGAGCAGCGGGTGTACCAGACGCTGGTGCTGGCCAACGCCACCGACCAGGCTCTCCTGGCGGGGCCCGTGGAGGTCGGGGTCGACGACGACTTCGTTCTGACCGCCGCGCTGCCCACCCTCGCCCCGGGCGCAGTCCGCCGGATGGGGCTCGGGCCGGCGGAGGGCATCCAGGTCACCCGGCGCACGAGCGTCAAGGAGTCGACCGCGGGGCTGCGCAACAACGTCACCGTGCTCGACCACGGCGTCCACGTCGAACTCGCGAACCGGCTCGCCAGGCCGGTCTCCGTCGAGATCCGCGAGCACGTCCCGGTCGCCTCCGAGGCCGACGTGCGGATCGAGGAGCGGGCCGACTGGGAGGTTCCCCCGGACGAGGGGCCCGACCGTCTCGCCCCGGGCACCCGCGTGTGGCGCGTCGGCCTGCCCGCCGGAGGCACCGCCGCCCGCGACGGCGGCTACGAGATCCGCATCCCGGCCGCCAAGGCCCTGGTCGGCGGCAACCGCAGGAGCTGACACACCATGACCACGGACCTCGAGCCGCTCC
Organism: Streptomyces sp. S.PB5; assembly: GCF_030403745.1. Classification (GTDB taxonomy): domain Bacteria; phylum Actinomycetota; class Actinomycetes; order Streptomycetales; family Streptomycetaceae; genus Streptomyces. The sequence continues at coordinate 108,153 of NZ_JAQMWP010000020.1, read as the reverse complement.
CCGTTCCCGTCTCCGCCGTCACCTGCCTGGAGGACCGCGCCCAGATCGAACGCACCGTCATGCTCGACCTCCGGGCGGGCGTTCAGCGGCTGCGTCTCGGCCCGGTCAGCGCCCTGGCCGTCGACCGAACTCTCCACGCCGAGCTGACCGCCGAGGACCCGGCGACCGTCCTCGACGCCCGGATCGTCCGCACCTGGACGCCGCGGGGCCCGCTGCCCGGCGCCGACGACTCGGCTCTGCGGCTGCGCGTTCACGCGATCCGAGAGGAGCGCTCGGCGCTGGAACGACGACGCGACCGGCTGAGCGCCCGCCTCGACCTGCTCGGCCGTCTCGCCACCGACCTGCTCCGGGAGATCGGTGAAGGGACCGGCCACGGAGACAGCGACACGGCGCGCTGGAGCGCCGAACTGGACCGGGTCGACGAGGAGCGCGACACCCATGGCGAGCGGCTGCGCGCCACGGAGGCCCGGCTGAAGGTGCTCGCGGGCGAGCTCCACGAGGTCGAGCGCGCCATCGAGCTCGCCGAGGAACGTCCGGCAGAGCTGGTCGCGCATGTCGAACTGACCGTCGAGGCCGCCGTCGCCGGGCCCGCCCGGCTGCGGCTGAGCCACCTCACTGCGTGTGCGCTGTGGCGCCCGGCATACCGGGCCGTGCTCGACGAAGGCTCGCTCACCCTGGAGACCGACGCGGTGGTGTGGCAACTCACCGGCGAGGACTGGTCGGACGTACGCCTGACGCTGTCGACGGCCCGTTCGGCGCTGTCCAGCGAACCACCGCGTCTCGAAGCGGACCGGCTGACGCTGACCGACCGCTCTCCCGCGGAGCGTCGCACGGTCGCGGTCGAACTGCGCGAGGAGGAGATCGCGGAACTCGGTCCGGCTCCCGTGCTCGGCCTGCCAGGAGTGGACGACGGCGGCCGCACGCGAGTCCTGCACTCGCCCGCTCCCGTCTCCGTTCCCGCGGACGGGCGGGCGCACCGCGTACCGCTCTCGGTGGCGACCGCGGCCGCGAGCAGCGAGTACACCTGCGCCCCGGAGCTGTCCCCCCTGGTCACCCACATGGTGCGCGGCGAGAACCCGACCGGTCACGCACTGCTGGCGGGCCCGGTGGACCTGGTCGGGGCCGGCGGGTTCGTCGGCCGCGGAACCGTGGACTTCACCGCTCCCGGCGCGCCACTCGAGCTCGCTTTCGGCAGCCACGACGACTACCGCGTGGTCCGTGATGTCGAGGAGCATCGCGACACCGGGGCGATGACCCAGCGCACCACCGTGACCCGCACGGTGCGTCTGCATCTGTCCCGCTTCTCCGCCCCGGGGGAACAGGGTGAGCAGGTGGTCGTGGTCCGCGAACGGATCCCGGTCTCCGAGGTGTCGGCGGTGGAGGTGAGACTGCGCAAGGAGGCCTGTTCCCCGGCCCCCGACGCGGTCGACGCCGAGGGCATCGCCCGCTGGGACATCGCCCTGGAACCGAACGGCCGCCGCACGGTCACCCTCGTGTACGAGCTCTCGGCGAGCGGCAAGGTCACCGGTCTCTGAGCCTGGTCCATCCGAGCCCAGCCCAAGGAGCCCCCATGCATACAAATCCAGGTGCCGGGGACGGACACGCTTCCCTACCCTCGTCCCCATGCCTCACAAATCCGCCCTGCTGAACGTCATCGACGTGGAAGCCACCTGCTGGGAGAAGCAGCCGCCGCCCGGCTCCGTGAGCGAGATCATCGAGATCGGTCTCACCGTCGTGGACGTCCCGGCACGGCGCCGCCTGTCCCGGCACCGTCTCCTGGTCCGCCCTGTCCGGTCGGTGGTGAGCGACTTCTGCACCGAACTGACCGGCCTGACACAGCCCGAGGTGGAACAGGGCGTCACCTTCGCCGAGGCATGCCGGATCCTCGCCGAGGAACACGGTGCCGGGGAACGCCCCTGGGCGAGCTGGGGTGAGTACGACCGTCGGCAGTTCGCCCGACAGAGTCAAGCCGACGGCGTGCCCTACCCGTTCGGCCATCCCACGGAACGTACCCACACCAACGCCAAGGCCGTGTTCGCGGCGGCCTACGGGCTGCGGAGGAAGCCCGGCATGTCCCAGGCTCTGCAGATCGCCGGGCTGCCGCTCGAAGGACGCCATCATCGCGGCGAGGACGACGCCTGGAACATCGCGGCACTCGTCCTCGACCTCCTGGGCCGCGAGGCGTGGCCGGTCACGGACACAGTGCCGGCCTCGGCCGTGCCGAACGGGAGTTGATCGCACAGTGGGTCACCGAAGAGCCGGCGACCCACCGCAGCCGATGCTCAGAACCAGGCGGTCTCGGCCTTCTGGTGGCCGTCGCAGACGAGCAGGGCTCGCGACACACGGCCGTTGAGGTTGTTGCCCATCTGCGTGTAGGCGTACGTGATGCCCGGGTCGACGGACTCGGAGACCCAGCCGTCGGCGCGGCCCACGCCGTTGTCGGACCGCTCCAGCACAGCCGCGCAGTTCTGCCGGGAGTTCTCGATGCGGGCGTACGAGCCGCACTTGTCGGAGTAGAAGTACTTCAGGGCCATGTTGTCGGCGTACTTGGTGGCTCCGACCTGCCGGAAGGTGCCCGTGCAGTAGTTCGTGGTCGGGTACTGCCCTTCGTTCCCGTAAAGCCCGTAGTTGCCACCCGAGGACGAGTCGGCGTGGGCGGAAGTCGGCAGGAGCGCCATCACCGCGGCGGCGCTCCCGGCGGCCAGCAGTGTCTTGAGTGATCGGCGGCTCATGAGCCCTCTTTCATGTGTCGGCGTGCGTGGCAGGCGAGCGCGGGGCGACCGGCAGTCCGGCCGTCCCGCGCTCACCGTGGGTGACCGTACGGCCGATCACCGGGTCCGCGACACCTGACATGTATCAGGGTCGGCCCGGGGAGGGGCCCGGGCCCGCGAAGCGCTCGGCCCGGTCTGCTGCCGGCAGAACGGGCATCGGCGCGGCCGACCCCGGGACCGAGACCCATTACCGCCCCCGGCGCAGGCCGCTCGAGGCAGCCCTCTCAGCCGCGGGAGTCAGCCGTGCCGACATCTCCCTGGTGGTCAACTGCCACCTGCGCTTCGACCACTGCGGCGGCAATCCGTTGTTCAGCGGCAACCCCATCGTGGTGCAGACGACGGAGCCGGCCACCGCCCGCCGAGGCGGCCACACCATCGACGAGCTCGTCGACTTCCCCGGTGCCGACTACCTGGAGATCAGCGGCGAGACGGAGCTCTGGCCCGGCGTGTGGATCATCCCCACCCCGGGCCGCCCTGGACGACCTGGAACCGCCCCTCCCCACCTACCGGCCCTGGCTGGAGCGGCTCCTCGAATTCGACCCGCGCAGAGTGCTCTTCGCCCACGACTGCTCCGTCTGGGAACCCAGCACCGGGTGAAGCCCGGTGGCGTCACCCTGCGGGATCAGCAGGGCCGGACAAACCAGACGGGGGTCCAGTCATAGCTCGAGTGGCCGAAGGGAGCGGGAGGCGTGGTGTCGATGACGGTACGGTTCCGGTCCTTCATCCGCGCCTGGGTGCCGGGGGTCTGGAGGTTGTAGTAGGAGCCGTAGTCGGTCCAGTCCTGCAGTGCGTAGTCCTGGCAGTAGTACAGGGCGAGCCGGTCGCCCATGCCCAGCATCTCGCGGTACATGCAGAAGTACTCCTGGTCGCACTCCCACTGTGCCGCGGCACGGCTTCCGGCCGACGTGCCCAGCACACGCACGTACTTCTCACCGGGCACGGTGACCGTCAGCTTGGCACCGCCGGGCAGGGCGATCTCGTTCGCCGCGATCTGCCGTCCGTCGTGGCGGGCGAGATAGCGATCCACCTTCGCCTGCAGGGCCTTGGCGTCGACGCTGCCGAGGCCTGCGGCGCGGGCCTGTTCACCGAAGGCCGCCCGACTGCCGGCCGTCTCCGCGGACGCCGGTCCCGCCAAGCCCACCACCAGCACACTCACGGCTGCGACGGCCAGCGACGCACAGCGCTTCAACATGGACATGCGATTACCTTCCTGACGGACCGCAGGCGACGCGGGAGAACGTACGCCGCCTGCCCCGGGCCGACGTACTGACATCTGTCAGGGAACGGCGCGGTCTCCTGATCCGGCCCTCCCCGTAAGGTCATCCGCCAGAATTCACGCTGACGTCGATTCACGTCCCGTTCCACGGGAACGTCCGAGAAAGGCACAACACCATGAGGAGCGCCGACACCGCCGTACTCGACGACCCGGTGGGCGAGTCGCTGCGCGGTCACCATGCACACCTCGCCCGGCGACTGGGCCGGGCCGCCACGTACGTGCCGGACGTCGCCACCTTCTCGGCCGTGTCCCCCGCCGCGGACCCGGCGGACTGGGCCGATCTCGCCAAGCTGCTCGGTCCCGGCGCGTTCGCCGACATGTTCAACTGCCCGGCGCTTCCGCCGCCGGACTGGGAGCCCGTCTTCGTCCTGGAAGGCCGGCAGATGATCTGGCCCGACGGCCGCCCCGGCCGGGCCGACGTCGACGGCGTGGTCGAACTGGGTGCGGCCGACGTGCCCGAGATGCTCGGCCTGGTCGCACGGACCGAACCCGGACCGTTCTGGCCGCGCACCCCCGAACTCGGCACCTACCTCGGCATCCGCGCCGAGGGACGGCTGGTGGCCATGGCCGGCGAACGGCTCCGGCCGCCGGGATGGACCGAGATCAGCGCCGTCTGCACGGCCCCCGAAGCCCGCGGCCGGGGCCACGCCGTCCGGCTGGTGAACGCCGTCGCCGGACGCGTCCTGGCCCGCGGCGAACAGCCCTTCCTGCACGTGGCCGAGAAGAACACCGCCGCGATCGCCCTGTACGAGCGACTGGGCTTCGCCGGCCGCAGACACGTCACCTTCCGCGGGTTCCGCACGCCCTGAGGCCCCGGCCCCCGTCACGACCTTGCCTCGCGGCGCGGCGCGGTCGAAGGGGCCGGACGCAAAGGCAGTGGCCGGCGCCGCGGGTGCGGTGCCGGCCACTGGGTGCCGGGCTTCGAGGGCAGGCCCTCGCAGGCCCCCGAGCGGGCGGGTCCGTCAGCGACGGACCGGGGCCGTACGGCCGTAGCGGCGCTCGAAGCGCTCCACCCGGCCCGCGGTGTCCATGACGCGCGAGGTACCGGTGTAGAACGGGTGGCTCGCGGAGGAGATGTCGACGTCGACGACCGGGTACGTCGCGCCGTCCGTCCATTCGATCGTGTCGTGGGCGTCGACGGTGGAGCGGGTGAGCAGGTGGAAGTCCGCCGCGCGGTCGCGGAAGACGACGGGGCGGGAGACGGGGTGGATGCCGGGCCTCATGGTGGTGCCTCCTTCAGAGCCTCGGCCGGCTGCCGAGGCGGGTGTCAGCGTTCTTCGCGGAACAGGACGTGCGCGCCGGCGACCGGGTCGTACTTGCGCACGAGGAGCCGGTCGGGATCGTTGAGGCGGTTCTTGCGCGTCACGTAGGTGACTCCGGTACCGGCGGTCGACCTGAGCGTGACGACGGGCCGCGTGGTGCTGCGTGCCATGAGGTCCTCCTTCCACCATCACCGAGCTCTTTGACTCGGTCATGTCATGCAGTGGTGTCAACGCGGCCGCCCCGTACTTCATTCCTTGCGCACGGCTATGGGAAGTTCCGCGGCGCATCGTTACCCTCCGCCCATGATTCCCACGGTGGTCTGGGGCACGGGCAACGTCGGGCGCGCAGCGATCCGGGCTGTCGTGGCCCATCCGATGCTCCGGCTCGTGGCCGTGCTGGTGTCCGCTCCCGCCAAGGTCGGTAAGGACGCGGGTGAGCTCAGCGGACTCGGCCGACGGCTCGGGGTGACGGCCACGGACGATGTGGACGGGGTGCTCGCCCAGGCTCCCCGGGCCGTGGTGTACGCGGCCTCCGGGGACGTCCGTCCGGACGGCGCGCTCCAGGACGTCAGCCGTGCGCTGCGGGCCGGTGCGGTGGTCGTCACTCCGTCCCTGTACGGGATGTACGACTGCACGAGCGCGCCTGCCGAGATCCGCGACGTGCTGCTGGAGTCCGCCGAGGCCGGGGGCGGCTCGCTGTTCGTGTCGGGGGTGGACCCGGGGTGGGCCAATGACGTGCTGCCGCTGCTCGTCAGCGGGCTGGGCTCGGACATCGACGCGGTCCGCTGCCAGGAGATCTTCGACTACTCGGCCTACGACCAGGAGGAAGCCGTCCGCGATCTCATCGGTATGGGCCATCCCCTCGACTACCAGCCGCTGATGCTCGCCGAAGGCATACCGACGATGATCTGGGGCGGACAGCTGCGCATGATGGCCCGGGCCCTGGGCGCCGAGCTGGACGGAATCGAGGAGACCCTGGAACGGCGCGCCCTCGACACGTCCGTCGCCACCGACTCGATGGGCGAGTTCGCCGCCGGTACCCAGGGCGCGGTGCGGCTCGAGGTGCAGGGCATCGTCGCGGGCGAGCCCCGCATCGTCATCGAGCACGTCACCCGCATCCATGCCCGCTGCGCCCCGGACTGGCCGGTGCCCCCGGACGGCGGGGCGGGTGCGCACCGCGTCGTCGTCGAAGGCCGTCCCCGCATCGAGGTCACGGTCGAAGCCACGGACGAGGGAGACAACCGGGCCGCCGGCGGCAACGCGACGGCGGCCGGCCGTCTGGTGAACGCCATCGACTGGCTCGTGGAGGCCGAACCCGGCCTCCACGACGCGCTCGACGTCCCGCTGCGCCCCGCGGTGGGCAGACTGGGAAAGAAGTGATCATGCGGATCGACATCCCCCAGGGCGCCGACCCCATCCTGTACGTCTGGGGCGATCTGGTGCCCGGGATCGGCCCGGCGGCCGGCGCATTCTCCTTGGCCGTCTACGAGCACACGACCCTCGCACTGCGCGAGTTCGAGGCCGCACGCCTGCGCATCGCCCAGATCAACGGCTGTCTGTTCTGTCTGGACTGGCGCACCGAACGCGACGGGAAGAAGGTCGAGGAGGGCTTCCTCGACGCGGTCACCCGGTGGCGGACCACCGACGCCTTCGACGAACGGACCCGGCTCGCCGCCGAGTACGCCGAGCGCTACGCCCTCGACCATCACCACCTGGACGAGGACTTCTGGGACCGGATCAAGGCGCACTACAGCCAGGCGGAGATCGTGGAACTGACCATGTGCCTCGGCTCCTGGCTGGCTTTCGGGCGCCTCAATCACGTGCTCGGTCTCGACACGGCCTGCACACTGCCGTCGGTCAAGCGTCCCTGACGACCGCCGGGAACGTCAGGCCGGACGGATCGCGCCCTTGATCGCGAACTGCCCGGCGAAGAACACCGACTCCTCGCGGATGGCCGCTCCCGGGCCCGGGGCGTGGATCATCATGCCGTCCCCGCTCCAGATGCCGACGTGACTGAGGTCGTCGTGGAAGAAGACGAGGTCTCCGACCTGGACGTCCGCGAGCGAGACCTCCATCCCGACGTCCCACTGGTCCTGGGCGGTCCGGGGAAGCATGACACCGGCCGCCTTCCAGGCGGCTTGGGTGAGACCGGTCGCGTCGTACGACTCCGGCCCGACCGCGCCCCATACGCATGGCCGGCCGATCTGAGAGCGGGCGAAGGCGACCACCCGCTCGGCCCGGGTGGTGTGACCCTGGTCCGCCGAGGGCCACGATCCGGTGTAGGCGGCCGGTGCGAGGGTCGTCGCGAGGGGCGTGGGGTGAACTTCGGGTGCCGCGAAGGCGATCGGGGCGGTCGGGGCGGCTGCCGGCGCGGCTTCGGCCTGGGTGGAGAACGTGAGGTACGTCGCGGTCGCGCCGCTCGTCACGTCGGCGCCGTACATGTCCGTTCCGCCGACGGGCGGGTACGACTCCGTTGCGCCGACGGGCGGGTACATCTCCGTTCCGTCGGCGGCCGGATCCGCCTGGCCGGGAACCCCGTTGAGGTAAGCGGCAGTCGGCCAGAGCTCGGTGGGCTCCGGGTCGGGCTGGTACGACGGCCACGCCGAACCGTCGCCGCCGAGGACCTGCTGCGCACCGGTGTGCCAGGCACTCTCGTCGCGCTCGGACACCTCTGCCGGAGACGGCGCCACGGCGGGCAGGGCGGGCAGGGCGGGCAGGGCGGGCAGTTGCGGAACGGGGCCCGTGTCCGGTGACAGCGCCGGTCCGGCGGCCAGTTCCCGTGGCCGTGCGTCGCCGCCGGGTGCCTCGGGTGCTTCGAGGGCGAGGGGTTGCGCCGGTCGTTCCACCTGACGTTCCGCCGGACGGGCGGGGCGCGCCGCCTGGGGTGCCCGGTCGGGACGTACGGGCGCCCTTCGCTCCTGCCGTGGTGCCGGGACGGTCGGGCCCAGTTTGGTGCGGGCGGCGTCGAACCACTGGCGGGCGAGGGAGCCGATCGCGGGCTCCATGTCGGCCTGGGACCGGTCACGGCCCGCTGTGTCGCGTCGGCGCGGCGTCGCTGCCGCGCGGGTCGCGTTGAAGGTGCCGGTGTCGCTCTCGGCCCGGTCGTAGAGGCTGTCGATCCTGCGCCGGACCTCGTCGCGGCTCGGCCTCTCGCTCTCGCTCAGCGAGGCAAGGGAGTCGCTCACCCCCGGCAGGTCGGTCACTCCGGGGCTCGCGGTTCGTTCCGGCGGCATGGAAACGGCACTCCTTTCGTACGAGAGTGCACGGGACCGCCCGCCTGACGGAGGTGGTCGTGCAACTAGGAGCCAACTTAACCAACTTGAGGTTTTTCCGTGAAGATCGGAGGAGTAAATGCCCGATATGCAGCTGTGACCTTCACCGCTCCCTTCCCCCTCCCGCCACGGCCCTGCGGTCCACCACACACCCGCGTCCCTCGCCCCCCGCCGTGCGGGAGCCGAGGGACGCGGGTGTCAGTCCAGGCCGGGAACTCGCCCCGGCCTCAGCGGTGTTCGGGCATGTCCGACTCGGCCGGGAGCATCGAGGACCTGGGCTGCACGGACGACGACGACTTCGCGGCCGGCTTCTTGCCGCAGAACGCGGCTTCGAGCGTGCCACCGAGGGCCGTGTTGGCGGAGCCCTTGTTCGAGGTGTTGGCCATCGCCGCGAGGCTGCGCCGGCCGTCGCGGGTCGCGAAGGCGTAGGTGTAGTAGCCCTGCACGGTGCCGGTGTGGCCGTAGACCTGCGTGCCGCAGGACAGGTCGTAACGGCGCAGACCGAGGCCGTAGAAGCGGGTGTTGGTCGCGTCGGTCGGCGTGACGGTGGTCATCGCCTCCAGCATCTGCGGCGACAGCAGTCGGCCCCGCATCAGGGCGGTCATGAAGGTGTTCAGATCCGCCGGGCTGGAGATGACCGCGCCCGCCGACTGCGCCCAGGACACGGTCTGTTCGGTGGAGTCCACGAGCGGAGCACCCTCCTCGTCGGGGTGCAGGTAACCGTGGACGTGCAGGCCCGCGATGTGGACGTCGGGGTGCACGTACGAGGTGTTGCGCAGCCCCAGCGGGGTGATGATGCGGCGCTGGTACTCCTTGGCGACCGGCTTCCCGGTGGTCTTCTCGATGAGCATGCCGACGACGACGAAGTTGGTGTTGGAGTACTTGTACGAGACGCCGGGCTCGGTGGTGCGGGGCTCGCTCAGCGAGAGGTCCAGGAGCTCCTGGTAGCTGAAGACCCGGTTGCGCACGGCCTCGAAGCCGGGCACGGTGTGCTCGAACATCGCGTTCGTGTAGTCCGCGAGACCGCTGCGGTGGGTCAGCAGGTGCCGCACCGTGATCCGGTCGTCGGGCAGCAGCCCGGGCAGATAGCGGTTGACCGGCGCGTCCAGCTCCAGCTTCCCCTCCTGTACCAGTTGGAGCAGGACCACGCTGGAGAAGGTCTTGCTGACGCTTCCGATGCGGAAGCGTGCCCGGATGTCCATGGCGGCACCCGACTCCCGGTCGCGCACGCCCAGGGTCCGCGCCTGGACGCCCTCGGGGCCGGTGAACCGGGCCATCGCTCCCGGTGCGCCCTGGGCCATGGCGGCGTTCAGCGCGGCGGTCACGCCTTCCATGTCGGGGGCGGGCGTGGCCGTACGGGCGGCGCCCGGAGCGGCGGGCGCGGCGTGCGCGCCGGCGGCGGGCAGGACACCGGCGGCGAGCGCGGCGACCAGGGTGGCGCCGGCGACCAGGCGTCGGCGGTTGTGCGGCGCCGCGTCGTGGCCTCGTGTCGCGGCGGAGCCGAAGCCAGTGATCTTTCGGCGGACGGAGTTCAAGGATTCCCCCTCGGTCATGCTGTGCCTTGTCTCTTGCGTGTTCCGCACGGGGGCACGGCGCAGTGCGCGGTCGGTCAGCCGCCGCCGTCCCCCGGTGGTCGAACACAGTCTGTTCGAAGTCACGGACACTACCCAGCATTTCGAGACGCTTCAAAACGTGTCTCGGCGGGCATCTTTGCCCAGCTTGTTCGAAACCTTTGCCGAAACCTCTGCGTCCCAAGGGATGGTGGTACGTCAACGGGGGGTGTTCATGGCCCGGTTCTCCGAGTTGTGTCTGGGGCCGCTGGAAACAGTGCCGGTGTCGGTGGTGGCGCAGCCCGGTGTCACGCTGATGTCGCTCGTCGCGGACGCGCTGGGCGGACGTTCCCAGGGTGTGCACCCCACCTGGCGGCGCGTGCTGCGCTCGGCGGTGCCCGAGGGGGCGGAGGCGGTGCTGCGGCCGCTGTTCAACCCCGAGTACTCGATGGTCCCCGACTGTCTGACCCCCACGGCGCCGCTGTGGGAGACGGATCTCTCCGTCCAGTTGGACCGGCTGGCGGACGTCTCGCCCCATCTGCTGCTGCGGGAGCTGGAGTCGGACTTCGGGGGAACGGTCCCGCGGCAATGGCAGTCGGTCGTCGACCGGCCGAAATCCTTCATCCAGGCGTACGCGGCCATTCTCAGCGCCGTATGGGAGGCGTTCGGGCCGATCTGGGCGCGGGCCGGCTCGCTGCTGGCCCGGGAGACCGAGCGCGTGGGCGTGGCGGTCGTCAGCAACGCCCTGCCACTCGTCCTCGCCGGACTCGGTCCCAAGATCCGCTTCACCGGGCAGACGCTGTACGTGCCCGACCCGCACCCCGAGGTCTTCGAGCGGGGTGCCCGCCGTGTGGTGCTGGTGCCCATCGTGTCGGGCAACGGTGCGTCGGTCTTCAGCTTCGACCGTTCCGACGCCGTGTGGTTCGGCTATCCCGTGCCGGGGCTCAACACGCTGTGGGCCGCGCAGGAGGCCACCACCGAACGGGATCCGCTCAAGCTCGTGGTGGGCTCCCTCCGGGCCGGAATCCTGCGCGAGCTGGCCCGGCCGAGCACCATGGGCTCTCTGGCCACCACCCTCAACTGCACACCCGCGACCGTCACCTACCACTGCGGTCAGCTGGAGGCGGCCGGGCTCCTCACCCGGGAGCGCCGGGGACAACACGTGGTGGCCCGGCGCACCGCGACCGGTGAAGCGCTCGTCACCCTGTTGTCCGGGTGACACCTCAGGGCCGTACCCCTGACATTCGTCAGGACCGCCGGCCCCGCTTCTCTTTCTAAGGTTCGAGTCGTCCTACCGGCCCCGGCTCTGTCACGGGGCACCCTCCACAGACAGGAAGAGACGGCTCTCATGCGCCTGCTCCGCTCCGCCCTCGCCACGGCCGCCACCCTGTGCGCGGTCACCACCGGCATCGTCGTCGCCCAGAACGCCGACCTCGGCACCGACAGCGTCCGCATCACGCAGGCGCACGACGCCCAGGACGCCGATCTCGGCACCGACAGCGTCCGCATCACGAGCGCGAACGACATCTAGGTCACCCTTCTCAGCGCTCACCGCGAAAGGCATGACCATGCGCAGACTCCTCCTCGCCGCCTCCGCACTGCTGCTGATCGGCGGCGTGGCAGGCTCCGCCCACGCCGGCACCCCGGCCGGACAGTCCGTGCGGTCGGCCGCCGCGTCCGCCGAAGTACCCGCCGGTGTCAGCGCCGGGGTCGCCGTCTTCGACCGGCAGACCGGCACCTTCACCGAGCAGCTCAACTCGAGCACCCGCTTCCGCTCCGCCTCGATCGTCAAGCTGCTGTTCGCACTGGACTACCTGTGGGACCGGGGCCCGGACCACACCGTGCCCGCCGCCGACCGGGCATGGCTGGAGCCGATGCTGCGCAGCAGCAACGACGACGCGGCCAACGCCTACTGGTCCGACCACGGCGGCTCGGCGATCATCACCCGCATGGTGAGCCGCCTCGGCCTCAAGGACACCGCGGGCCCGCCCACCGGGTACGAGGGTTTCTGGGGCTACACCGCGCTCTCCGCCCGCGACACGGTGACGGTCTACCGCTACCTCCTGGACTCCGCACCCGGCCCGGTACGGGACTTCGTGATGGGCAACCTGCGGCAGTCGACCCGCTGCGCCTCGGACAAGTTCGACCAGCACTTCGGCGTCGCCGGGGCGTTCTCGAAGCCCTGGGCGGTGAAGCAGGGCTGGTCCGGATCCTCGTTCGAGAAGGGCACCTGCGGCCCGGTGAGCACCACGGCCACGACCGAGACGGCCGGTTCGGCTCCGGCCGCCGCCGCGGATGTGGACCTGACCCGGCCCGCGCTGCACAGCACGGGCACCGTGGGCACCGGTGACCGCTCCATCGTGGCCGTGTTCACGCTGCATCCCGTCGGTACGTCGTACGGGAAGGCGTACACGGACATCGGCCGGCTGACCCGCTCCCTGAACGTCCCCGGAGCCACGCGGGCCGCGGGATGGTGGTACGGCACATGGAGCGACCATGTGAACGTCCGCCCCAACCCGAACACCGCCAACTCACCCATCACCCAGCTCCCCGCAGGTGTCGAGGTGCTGGTGGGCTGCCAGGCCAAGGGCGAGCAGGTCAACGTACCGCCCTACAGCAATGAGTGGTGGGCGTACCTGCCTCAGTACAACGGCTGGATCTCCAACATCTACATCAGCTCGCCCGGCAACAAGATGCCGGACGTCAAGGACTGCTGAACCTCCTTCGCCGAACGGCTCCGCTATCTCACCGCTCGTAGGCGGCGAGGTAGCGGAGCACCTTGTCGACGTGTGGACGGACGCGTTCGGGGACGCCGCCCTCCGTGATGACCGTGCGGTCGCTCGTGCGGTAGCCGGCCGCCATCAGGGCGGGGAGATCCTTGGCGGGCATGTTCTTCTTCTTGAACTGCTGGTCGAGCCAGCACACGTACAGCGACATCGTGGAGATCGCGTCCGGGGGCGACATGTAGTCCTTGTCGCCGTCGCCGTCGCCGTCGACCGCCCAGGCCCGGAAGACCGCCGGCGTCCACATGGCGATGCCGTACTCCTCGGTCTCCGGGCGGGAGGCGTTGACGTCGAACCCGCTCTCGGCCTTGAGCATGGCGGCGAGGAACGCGGGGGTGACCTCGGCATCGGTGCAGCGGTGGGCGGCCTTCACGATGAGCGGCCGCAGGGCTTCGGGGACATCGGAGTCCTCCGGGATCTCCCCGGCGGCCGGACTGTGCGCGCCGGTGACGACGGCCGCGGTGCCGCGCCCCTTGTCGTCCTCGTCGTCGGCTCCGCCGCCTCCGAGCAGCGCGGCCCCGCCGATTGCGGCCGCCGAGACCGCGGCGAGCGCCACGGCGGCGACCGGCAGCAGGCCGCGCCGGCGCCGCGGGCTCGCCAGCTGTTCGATCCGGACGGACAGGCTCTCGGCGGTGTGGCGCAGGCGGCCTGCGTGGTCGGGTGCCAGACAGTCGCCGATGAGCCGGCGCCAGTCCTCGTCGAGTCCGGCGTCCAGACGCAGGGGCGTGGTGCCGCGGGCGTAGGCCTGGGCGGCGAGCGAGCGGGCGCGTGCGGTGGCGCCGGGGAACGGGTGGAGCCCGCCGGTGAGGACCTGGTGGGCCAGGACGCCGAAGGCCCAGATGTCGGCGGTCGGCCGCACCATCGTCCCGTCGGCTCCGGTGCGCTGGGACCACCACTCGGGCGGTACGTGGTCCAGGGTGCCGAGCGGCGGCACATAGGCGTGGGTGCCGTCGAGTTCGGTGGCCAGGCCGAAGTCGGCCAGCCAGACGGCGTCGTCCGCGCCCAGCAGCACATTGGCGGGTTTGAGGTCGCCGTGCACCCAGCCGGCGCCGTGCATATGGGCGAGCCCGTCGGCGACGCCGCGCAGGACCCGTACGGCGTCCGGGATCGGGCCGCCCGTCCCGGCGGCGTCCAGCACCTGCCGCAGACTGGCCTCGGCACGGTCCATGACGAGCGCGATCGCCCCGTCCAGCGCGGGCAGGTCGGGCGCGTCCACCGTGCACACGGCATGCGTCCGTACGAGGTGGGGGTGGTCGGCCTCGGCGCTGAACCGCACCTCGCGCGCGACCAGTTCACCGAGCGCGGCCCGCTGACCGGGTGCCAGGGCGCCGGTCGGCAGCACCTTCACCGCCGCGATCGTGCCGTCGGCGACCGCACGGGCCTCGTACACGGTCCCCCAGCCGCCCGAACCGATGACGGCGCCCAACTCCCAGGCGTCGATACGGAAACCCGCCGGCAGCCGCGGCGGTTCGAGGGCGCCCTCTCCGGCGCCTGACGTGCTCACGCTTCGTTCTCCTGCGGGACGGGCCGTCTGCGGGACGGCAACAGGGCGAGATGTTCCTCGCGCACCAGGCCGAAGCGCAGGGCGAGGGAGGCCAGCCGGGCGCGCTTGGCGCCGGTGCGGGCGTTGCCGTCCGCACCGGGCTCGTCGCCGACGTCGAGGCGCAGTTTGGCGAAGGCCAGGTAGTCGATGTGGTAGTTCACCGCGGAACGGGTCAGGCCACGGCAGCTCTCCAGTGGGCGGAGCCGCTCCGCGATGTCCCCGGCGCCCGGCAGTGCGCCGTCCGAGGGATCGCGCAGCCGCGGCTCGCACAGCGCCACCAGCACCAGGAAGTACTTCGCGGTCGCATCGAGCGCGTAAGGGTGCACGGTCAGCTCACCGGCGCCGGGCGCGGACCGCTCGTCGAGGTAGGCGTGCTGCGGGGCGAACACCTTGAACTCGACGGTCCCGGACAGAGCGGGCAGGACGACCCGCGAGAACTCGAAGGGCACCGGCGCGCCGAGCCGTCCGGGCGCGACGGTGATGTACTCGCCGGCGCCCTCCAGGTTCTCGACCGCGTACGCGGTGTCCCGGCTGAAGTTCGACAGCCGCCAGTAGTCCTCGGCCGCCTCCAGCCGGCCCGCACGCCGGGAGATCCCGGGGTCGGGCAGGACGATGGGGATGTCCCGGCCGCCGGGCAGACCGCGCCCGAAATCGGCCACGTCGCCCGGCCCCATGCGCAGCAACTCGGGCCCGGCCGCGTCGACTTCACCCGGCCGTGACGGCCCGGGCGGTTGCACAATGATCGTTTCCATACCGAATTTCCCCCGATGTGGTCATCTGGATCGCAGAGGCGGCTCCGGTCACCGCCGGCGCGGTGGCTCCGCCGCGGGCAGGTCGTGTCCCGGTCACGGTTGCCGCTTCGCCGCCTCGTCCGGCCCGCCCCGTCCGGTCGACGCCGAGGGGGCGTCAAGGCAACGGCCGCCGGAGCGGGCCGACTTCCGGTCAAAAGCCGCACGGATGACATCGATGTCCAAGCCGGGCACCGCGAGCGGGCCGAATCCAGGGGTGAGAGCACGAGGCACGCCCACTATGACGATCGGCGAATCACCTCGGTTCCCGGCATCCCGAATCCATTCCGATCCGCAAACTCCGTCCCGTCCCCGTCGGGCTTCGTCCCGTTCCCGTCCCTGACGGCACCGGCATTCGACTCCGGCCCCACCAGAAGTCGAGACGTCCAAGAAGACCATGGACATGTCCGCCTGTCTGGACCGCCCCCGGGCGGAGCGCCGGCCGGTCGGGAATCTCCCAAGGAGGGGGCATGCAGGGAACGTTCCAACGCTCGACGACGTTGCACGGGCTTTTCGAGGAACGCGTACGCGAAGTGCCGGGTGGCATCGCGCTCGAACTCGACGGCGTCCGCGTCACCTACGGTGAACTCGACCGCCGCGCCGACGGGATCGCGCACCATCTGCGCACCGAGTTCGACGTGCGGCCGGACGACCGCGTCGCCGTGGTCGTGCGGGACCCGATCGGCGCCGTCACGGCCATGCTCGCGATCCTCAAGGCCGGTGGGGCCTACGTCCCGTTGGACCCGGACCATCCGCCGGCGGCCGTGCAGGCGGCACTGGATGTCTCGGGAGCGGTCGCCGCGGTGATCGACTCGTCGTGTGCGTCGGGGCTGGCGTTCTTCGGCGGCGGGGTGTTCATCGTCGACGTGATGGGTGACGGCCTCGAAGCACCCGCCGACGGCCTCGAACCGGCGGCCGGCCCGTCGGATCTCGCGTATGTGATGCATACGTCCGGCAGCACCGGCCGGCCCAAGGCCGTCGCGGTCGAGCATCGCGCCATCGTCGACACGGTGATCTGGCGCAACCGCTACTACGGCTTCGGGCCCGGTCGGGCGACGCTGGCGATCCCAAGGCCGTTCTTCGACAGCTCCGTCGCGGACATCTTCTGCGCCCTCACCTCGGGATCGCGTCTGGTCCTCGTGTCCAACGAGCGGGTCACCGACCGGCCCCATCTGCTCGAACTGATCGAGAACCGCGGCATATCGCACTTCCTCATCACCCCCGCGCTCTACCGGCGCCTGCTGGACGGCGTGACCGGCGAGGCTCCGGCGTCCCTGCAGTCGGTCACGGTGGCCGGGGAGGGATTCGGCACCGAACTCGTCGCCCAGCACTACGACCGTTTCCCGCACGTCCAGCTCTACAACGAGTACGGGCCGTCCGAGAACGCGGTGTGCTCGACCGTCCACCCTCTGCGCGCCTCCGACACCGAGGTGCTCATCGGCTCGGCCATCGACAACACGTACACGCTGGTCATGGACGAGCACGGTGCGCCCGTCGGTCCCGGTGGCACGGGCGAACTCCTGCTGGGCGGACCCCGGCTGGCCCGCGGCTACCTCGGCGATCCCGAGCTGACCGCCGAGAAGTTCGTCGAGGGCGTCCCCGCGGCCGGAGAACGGCGGCGGTTCTACCGCTCGGGGGACTTCGTACGGGTCCACGACAACGGCGCCCTCCAGTTCGTCGGACGCCGGGACCGCCAGGTGAAGATCCGCGGACGCCGGGTCGAACTCGAGCACGTGGCCCAGCGGCTGACGGACGACCCGGCCGTGGACGAGGCGTTCGTGATCCTCGCCCCCGGAGAGCCGCCGCGGCTTCTGGCCTTCGTGGTCGGCCCTGCCGCCGGCGACGCGGAGCGCGTACGCACCGCCGCCCGGGACCGGCTGCCGGCCCACATGGTGCCCGCCGCGGTCCTCCCGGTCGGCGAGCTGCCCCTCACCCGGAACGGGAAGGTCGACCAGCGGGCCCTGCTGGCACTGTACGAGGAGACCCTCCCGCGGAGCGGACCGTCGTCGACCGGCCTCTCCTCCACCGAGGCCCCGCTGCTGGCCCTGTGGCGCGAGCTGCTGCCGCACGCGGCCATCACTCCCGAGGCGAGCCTGTTCGAGCTCGGCGGGGACTCGCTCACGCTGATGTCGCTCCTGGAGGCGGCCGAGAAGGAGACGGGCGTCCGGATCGACCTGACCGACGTGTACGGCGGATTCAGTCTCCGCCGGATGGCAGAGCTGATCGAACAGCAACAAGGGAGCGTGGCATGACCGCGATCGAGACACCTGACACCCCTCCGGCGTTCCCGCCGGTGGACTACGACGTCGTCATCGCCGGTGGCGGCCTGGCCGGGTTGTGCCTGGCCAAGCAGCTCAGGGACGCCCACCCCCAGCAGACCGTGCTCGTGTGCGAGCGCAGTACGACGCCTCTGCCGGTGTCGGCGTTCAAGGTCGGCGAGTCCACCGTCGAGGTCGGCGCCCACTACTTCGCCGAGGACATCGGGCTGCGCGACTACCTGGAGAGCGAGCATCTGGAGAAGCTCGGACTGCGCTACTTCTACGGCGGGACGCCGGACTTCCCCGACGAGAGCGAGTTCGGCGTCTCCCAGTTCCTCCCGGCCAAGTCCTACCAGCTCAACCGGGGAACGCTGGAGGAGCATCTGCGCAAGGTCGCCGTCGAGGCGGGGGCCGAGCTCGTCGAAGGCGTCTTCGTGGAGGACATCCTCCTCGGGGAGTCCGGCGCACCGCATCGCGTCGTGTACCGGACCGAGGGCGACGAGAGCGGGGCGACGCGCACCATCACCTGCCGCTGGACCATCGACGCGACCGGCCGGCGCCGCATCATCCAGCGCAAGCTCGGGCTGGAGAAGCGGTACCCCCGGCGGCACAACTCCGTCTGGTTCCGCCTGGACGGCCGTCTCGACATCGACGAGGCCGTCGGACGGGACCGTACGGACTGGCACGACCGGGTGATCGGACCTCGGTGGCACTCGACGAACCACCTGATGTTCGAAGGCGGTTGGGTGTGGCTCATTCCCCTGGCCCCCGACCACACCAGCGTGGGCATCGTGGTCGCCGACCATCTGCACCCGATCGGGTCCATGAACCGGATCGACAAGGCCCTCGACTTCGTGGCCGAGCGGCTGCCCGCGCTCGACGCCCCGATGCGTGAAATGTCCGTGCTCGACTTCCGGGTCCTGCGCGACTACAGCCACTCCTCGCAGCAGGTCTTCTCCGGCGACCGGTGGGCGTGCATCGGCGAGGCGGCCGTCTTCGCCGACCCCTACTACTCGGTCGGGTCCAACCTGATCGCCTACGCCAACGGGTTCGTCACGAAGATGGTGGGCGACGACGCTGAGGGACGGCTCGACGGCGACTTCGTCGACTACGCCAACCGCTGGTTCCTGTCCCTGGCGGAGGGGCTGACCAACAACATCCAGCTGTCCTACCCCTTCCACCACCGGCCCGTGATCATGGCGCTCAAGACGCTGTGGGACTACTACGTCGGATGGGCCTTCTCCGACCCGCAGTACTACCAGCGGACCTTCCTCAACAAGGCGGCCAGCACGGCGATCAGCGGCCTGGGCGCCCAGGCCGTGGCGACCCAGAACAGCATCATGCGGCTCTTCTCCGACTGGTCCGCCCGCTACCGCGGCACGTTCACCCTCGACTTCCTCGACTACATCGAGGACGTCCCCACCCTCACCCGCCTCTTCGTCCAGAACCTGCCGGGCGCCGAGCCCCAGCCGTTCACGGCCACGCTGGCCAGCATCCGTGACGGCCTCGACCGCATCGAGGAACTGGCCCACGTCATCTTCCACATGGCTCTGGAGGACGTCCTGCCCGAGCACGCCGAGGAGGTCCGCGAGCACGGCTGGCTGAACGTCGCGGCGATGAGCCTCGACCCCGAACGATGGGAGCGGGACGGTCTGTTCACGCCCAGGAGCAAGCCTCGCCCGGAGACGCTGAAGGAACTCGACGCGGAGATGAGGGCGTTGTTCCGCACCGCACCCTGACCAACCGTGGGCTCCGAGGACTGACGGTCATGGGCTCCCAGATCATGGTGAGCCTTGCGTCCACAGGCGTCGCGGCGTTGGCGGTCGCCGCGACGCCTGGTGACGACGCTGCTCTCCCTGCGCGCACAGCGGGAGAACACACGCGCCACGCTCGAAGCTCAGGAGCGGCTGTCCACCGCACAGGAACGGGCGCTCCCAGAGCGGGCGCACGCGCAGGACTTGCGGGACAACCCCTCGGGCTCGTCGTCACGGACGGCCCACGCACTCCCAGGTTCGTCACCTGGAGGGAGTGGTCAGCCGCGGGGAGTTGTCCGGGAACTCCCCCAGAATTGTCCGTGATCCGTAACGGACGCATCCCATGGTCACGTTCCCTCGTCCTGCCTGTTGGTCGCGAGATGACCAAGGACCGGCGAGGAACTGCGCGAGAGTGGGGCGGGCATGGGAAGACACGGCGACGGGCGGGGCTGGTACGGCAAGGTCGCCGGGGCGGCTCTCGGGGTGACGGTGCTGGCCGCCGGCGCCTCGGCGTGGACGGCGCAGGCCGGCGACGTGGGCGGTTCGTCGCCGCGGGCGGAGAGTTCCGCGACGCCGGGCGCCGAGGTGAAGCCGGTCGCGGTGAGCATCGTGCACGCCTCCGACGCGGGGGCGCACGGCGTCAACATCACCATCGACGACGGCCCCGACCCCGTGTGGACGCCTCAGGTCCTCGACGTACTGCGGGAGTACGGCGTGAAGGCCACGTTCTGCATGGTGGGAACGCAGGCGCAGGCCCACCCGGACCTCGTGAAGCAGGTGGTCGCGGCCGGACACCGGCTGTGCGACCACTCGGTGTCGCACGACACCACCATGGACACCCGGTCCCAGACCTATCAGTCGCAGCAGATCCTCGACGCCGAACGGATGATCACCGAGGCGTCGGGGGGCGTACGGCCGATGTACTACCGGGCCCCCGGCGGCGCCTTCACCCCGCACAGCCGCAAGCTCGCCGCCTCGCGAGGCATGCGCCCGCTGGGCTGGAACGTGGACACCAAGGACTTCGAGCGGCCGGGTGCCGACGCCATCGTCGCCACCGTCGAGCGGGAGCTGCCCAACGGGCCGACGCTGCTGTTCCACGACGCCGGCGGCGACCGCTCCCAGACCGTCGAGGCGCTGCGCCGGATCCTGCCCTCGCTCAAGGCGCAGGGCTACTCCTTCGGCTTCCCCGTGCGTTGAGCCCCGGCCGCGAGAGGACCAGGGCCCGGTCAGCGATTCACTGCTCCGTTCGAGTGGTGCGTTCCGGGCCCCGGTCGTAGCGTCGGGAACGGGACATCCGTCGGCGAGCGGCAGCGGGGAACGGCCATGCACATACGCGCACTCACCACGCTGGGCACGCTCTGCGCCGTCGCCGTCCTCGCCACCGCCGCGGGCACGGCGCCCGTGACCCGGCCGGCTCCGGCACCCACCGAGCACAGCCCTCAGCAGCGCACCGGTCTTCCGGTCCTGGTCGACTGCCTGTGGCATCCGCACGTGCGTCCGTCGGACTTCATGCTCGCCTGCGGTGACGGCAACAGCCGGCTCGCCTCGCTGTCCTGGTCCCGGTGGGATGCGGAGACGGCGCGGGCCGAGGGGGTGAACTGGGTCAACGACTGCAAGCCGTACTGCGCTGCCGGCCGTTTCCACGCGTACCCGGTGACCGTGCGGCTCGACGATCCGCAGCCCTGGAAGAAGCGGCCCGGGCTCTCGCGCTACTCCCGGATCACCCTCGAGTACGCCGACAGCCGCCCAGAGCAGTTCTCGCAGACCGTGTCCTATCCCCTCTGGGACTGAGGGCCGCCCGTCACCGACACCGCCGCCTCAACGGGCCGCCCCTACCGGTCGGCGGTGACCTGCTCGGCCGGTGCGCCCGACGACGTGATCACCTCCGAGTGCCGGCCGCCCCGGTCCAGGAAGCCGCCCATGAACGCCAGCCCCAGCCCCGCCACGCCCAGGGCCGCACCCACCAGAACCGGCGAGGCCCAGCCCCAGCCCGCCGAGATGGCGAGGCCGCCGAGCCAGGCGCCGCCCGCGTTGGCCAGGTTGAAGGCGGAGTGGTTGGAGGCCGCGGCCATGGTCGGGGCGTCCTTCGCCTTGGCCATCAGCAGCATCTGAACCGGCGTGGTGATGAGCGCGCCCATCGCGCCGATGACAGTGATCGTCACCAGGGCGGGCACGGTGCTGTGGACCGCGAAGTAGAACGCCACCAGCGCCGCGGACATCAGCGCGAGCCCCGCGTACAGCGTCGGGCGCAGGGCGCGGTCCGTGAGCGGGCCCGCGAGCAGCGTGCCGAGGGTCATGCCGACGCCGTACAGCGCGAGGACCAGGGTGGTCGAGGAGTCGCTCAGGCCAGTCACGTTCGTCAGCATGGGCACGAGGTAGCTGTAGACGGCGAAGAACCCGCCGAATCCCACGACCGCCGTGGCCAGGCCGATGACCACCTGCTTGTTGGCCATCGCGCGCAGTTCGTGCCGGACGCCGGACTGCTCGCCCCGGGGCTGGTGGGGGACGAAGACGGCCAGCGCGGCGAGGGCGACGAGGCCAATGACGGCGACCGCGACATAGGCCGCCCGCCAGCCCAGCTGCTGACCGAGGGCGGTGCCGGCCGGGACGCCGACGATGTTGGCGACGGTCAGGCCGAGGAACACCCTCGACACCGCGCGTGCAGCCCGGTCGGGGGCGACCAGACGGGAGGCGACGACCGCGCCCACGCCGAAGAGCGCGCCGTGCGGCAGGCCGGCCAGGAAACGGGCCGCGAAGAGCAGACCGAAGTCGGGGGCGAGCGCGGACGCCACGTTGCCGATGACGAACAGCCCGGACAGAAGCAGCAGGAGCTTCTTGTGGGGGATGCGCGCGCCGATGCCGGTCAGCACCGGAGCACCGACGACGACACCCAGCGCGTAGGCGGAGACGACATTGCCTGCTTGCGGCACGGACACGTCGATTCCGTCAGCGATCTGGGGCAGGAGCCCCATCGTGACGAACTCGGTCGTGCCGATGCCGAAAGCGACAACGGCCAGGGCCAGTAGAGCCAGGGGCATGGCGCAGGGGAACCTTTCGGAGCGGCGGTGCGGCAGGAATGCGGGAGCGGTGGGTCGCGGCCGCGGTGTCGCGGCTCTCGGTGGCCCGTCGCGCCTGGCATCGTCGCCCGGCGCCCCCCAGGGCATGGCAAGCCCGTAACAAGTGCAGCAGTGAAACGGATCCGGGCATTCCAAGATCCCGGCCCGCTCGCCATGATCCACGTCACATCGGAACGACGATCCCCCGCTGTCGTCCCCCTGCCGCCCGCCCGCCGACAGCCAGGCGCCGCCCGCTGATAAAATGGGGGCACGCTTCGACATCACCGGGGCCCGTACCAGGAGGTACGGGCCCCGGGCCGTTCCGGGGCGACCGATCAGGAAGGTTCCCCATGAACGCGAAGCCGTCGGCCTCCGGACTCTCCCCGTCCTTCGAGGCGCTCGGGCTGCCGCCGGAGCTGACGGAGGCGATGGCCGGCCTCGGGGTGACGGAGCCCTTCCCGATCCAGGCGGCCACCCTGCCCGACGCGCTGGCCGGCCGCGATGTCCTCGGTCGGGCGCGGACCGGCTCCGGCAAGACCCTGGCGTTCGGGCTGGCGCTTCTCGTCCGCCTCGCGGGCCTGCGGGCGGAGCCGAAGCGGCCGCTCGCCCTGGTGCTGGTGCCGACGCGGGAGCTCGCCCAGCAGGTGAGCGACGCGCTGACCCCGTACGCGCAGACGCTGAAGATGCGTCTTGCGACGGCGGTCGGCGGGCTGTCGATCAACCGGCAGCAGGCGGCGCTGCGGGCCGGGGCCGAGGTGCTGGTCGCCACTCCGGGGCGGCTGACCGACCTGGTGTCGCGGCGGGACTGTCACCTGGACCAGGTGCGGATCACCGTGCTGGACGAGGCGGACCAGATGTGCGACCTGGGATTCCTGCCGCAGGTCACAGAGCTCCTGGACCAGGTGCGTCCCGACGGTCAGCGGCTGCTGTTCTCGGCGACGCTCGACCGCAACGTCGACCAGCTGGTGCGCGGCTATCTGCACGACCCGGTGACCGCGTCGGTCGACCCCGCGGCGGGTTCGGTCGCCACGATGGAGCACCACGTGCTGAACATCCATCCCGCGGACAAGTACGCGACCGCGACCGAGATCGCCGCACGCGACGGCCGGGTGCTGATGTTCCTGGACACCAAGGCCGGCGTGGACCAGTTCACCCGCCACCTGCGGGCCAGCGGCGTACGCGCCGCCGCCCTGCACAGCGGGAAGTCGCAGCCTCAGCGTACGCACACACTCGGTCAGTTCAAGGACGGCGAGATCACCGTGCTGGTGGCCACCAACGTCGCGGCGCGGGGCATCCACATCGACACGCTCGACCTCGTGGTCAACGTCGATCCGCCGGACGACGCCAAGGACTATCTGCACCGTGGTGGTCGGACGGCACGTGCCGGGGAGTCCGGGCGCGTGGTCACCCTGGTCACTCCCGGCCAGCGACGCGATGTGAACCGGATGATGTCCGAGGCCGGGATCCGGCCGACGGTGACACAAGTGCGGTCCGGTGAGGCGAAGCTGACCGACATCACCGGTGCGAAGCGCCCGCCGGCCGGGACGAGCGGCAGCACCGGCAACATCCCCTTCCGCGGCCTCGGCGCCCGTACGGGGCGTCCCGCGAAGGAGTCCCGCAAGGCGGCCGAGGCCCGCAAGGTCGCGGAAGCCCGTGCGGCTGCCCGGGTACGCAAGGGCCGCTGAGGCCGCTTCCGGGAAGGCACCGCCGACGATGCCGTGCGTCAGTCGCGGTGCGCTCCCGACAACGCCTCGGAGATCATCCGGGCGGCGAAGTCGTGGTCGTCGGTGAGCCGGTTGATGTGCTCCGCGAGCAGCAGGGCGGTGGCCTCCAGGGCGTTCATCTCGTCCGCGGACCACTCGCCGTACTGCCGGCGCCACAGACTGGGACTCAGACCGGTGCCGGCCGCGATGACCAGACCGGCCATGGTGGGGATGGCCTCGGGACGGACGCTCTTGGGCATCATGCGCAGCGAGGCGACGAAACTGGGCACCACGTACTCGATGACGTCCCTGTCGTGGTCCTCGTACGCCAGCCGCAGCCACTGCATGAACATGTAGATGAGGGTGCACGTGCCGTCCACCACATCCTCGACCTCCGTCGGCCCCAGGGATGCGATGAAGTCCTCGACCAGTCGCTGCCCTTCGGGATCCGTCCCGGACGACTTGCCGTCGTAAACGGCTTTGAGCCGGGAGTCGACCATCAGGAGCGCCGTGCCCACATCACCGGCGGGGGCGTACTTGGGGTCGCAGGGCGATGACACAGGAGTCCTCCTCGGGCGGGCCTGGAGTAACCCAGCGTGTTCATACGGTAACCCAGCGAATGGTCGCCGGTCCGGCGAATCCCGTTACGGCAGGTCCACGTCGGCCAGCACGATGTGGTGGTCCGAGTACTCGCTGGGATGCACGCTGTGGTCCTGCGAGGTGATCCCGCGCAGGAAGGTGTAGTCGAACCTGCTCTGCCAGTCGGTGGTCGGCACACAGGTGCCGGTGGACGTGGGATGGCACTGCGGGTCGGCATCCGCGGCCAGGGCCCAGACAGGGCTGAGTTCGGCAGCGGCGGGTACGGCGTTGAAGTCGCCGAGCACGATGGCGCGTTCGTGCCGGGCGATCTCCTTGGCGAGTACGGCGGCCTGGTCCGCCCGGACCGCTTCCTGCCGTCGTTCGGCGAGATGGGTGTTGAAGACCCGGACCGACTCGCCGCCGACCTCGGTGGTCACCGCCATGTACCCGCGGTCCTCGGAGCCTCCGTCGGGGAATTCGGGGCTGATGACGTCCGTCATCGGCGCCGCCGAGAGGATCGCCTCGCCGAAGCCTCCCGGATTCCACGGCGCCCCTCCGCAGCGGCCCCAGTTCTGCAGAACCGCCCCGTACTCGACGTGGTAGACCAGCCCGTAGAAGCGCTCCAGATAGTCCCGGATGCTCTCCACGTCGCGGACACACGCTTCCTGCAGACCGATGACCTGGGGCGCGTACGTGGCGATCTCCGCCGCCCGGTCGGCGTTGCTGACCTCGCAGGGGTTGCAGATGTTCCACGTCATGACCCGGTTCGACACGACGTCCTCGGCGGCGTCGACGGGAAGTGATCTGC
This sequence comes from Streptomyces sp. S.PB5, assembly GCF_030403745.1. GTDB lineage: Bacteria > Actinomycetota > Actinomycetes > Streptomycetales > Streptomycetaceae > Streptomyces. The sequence goes on along the minus strand of NZ_JAQMWP010000020.1, from coordinate 82,750 downwards.
CGAACGGGCCACCGCCCGGTCCGCCCGGGCCGCCGAGCAGCAGCCAGGCCACGATCGCGGCACCCGCGAGCAATCGCGCGCCCCTTCCGAACACCGTCGCCTCCTCATGGCGGATCCACACGGCATCTGACGTCCCCCACCACGAGGTTAAGCGAACACAAATGCCGGCAGCGCACACCTGCTCCCCGCCGGGCCCGGTTTCCCCGGTCGCGCAAGGGCCTGCCCTCACCGGCTTCTTCGCGTCATCCCGGTCGCGCCGGGTGGCCCACCCGGGACCGGGATGCGTAGCGTGCCCGCAGGGTGTCGTCTGCGCCGACGGGGGTGTCATGGGGCGTCGCGAGCGACCGCTGGACCCGGCCGAGGGTCCGGTCGCGCAATTCGCTCACGAGTTACGGAAGTTACGGCAGGCGGCGGGGGGCCTCACCTACCGCGCCATGGCCGGGCGGGCGCATTACTCGGCGGCGACCCTCGCGCAGGCGGCGGCCGGGGACCGGATGCCGTCGCTGGCCGTGGTCCTGGCGTACGTCGGTGCATGCGGCGGGGACGTGCGGATGTGGGAGGAACGCTGGCGACAGGCGGTGCGGGAGGCCGACGAGGACGCGCCGGCCCCCGAGGAGGGCGGGGAGCCGCCGTACAAGGGGCTGGCCCGGTTCGATGCGCGCGATCACGAGCGGTTCTTCGGGCGTGACCGTCTCGTCGGTCAACTCCTCGAACTCGTCGACGGCAAGGGGCTGGTGGTGCTGGCGGGCGCCTCGGGCAGCGGGAAGTCCTCGCTCCTGCGCGCCGGGCTCCTCCCCCGTCTCCAGCAGCGGGAACCGGGGCCGACCCGTCCGGGGGCGATCCGGATCCTCACCCCCGGGACCAGTCCGGCCCGGGACCACGCCGGGCTCCTCGACCCGCGGACCGCCCCGGCCGGCACGCTGATCGTGGTGGACCAGTTCGAGGAGTGCTTCACGCTGTGCACGGATCCGGCCGAGCGCGCTCGCTTCCTCGACCTGCTGTACGACGCCGTACGGCCCGAACACGGCATCCGGGTCGTCGCCGCCGTACGGGCGGACTTCTACGGTCATCTCGCGCAGCACCGTTCGTTCGCCGAGGCCGCCCAGCGCGCCACCCTGCTGCTGTCGCCCATGACCGCGGAGGAGCTGCGGGACGCCGTGGTCAGACCGGCCGCGCTCGGGGGTCTGGTCGTGGAGCGGGCGCTGACCGCGCGGATCGTCGGGGAGGTGACCGACGAACCGGGGGGCCTGCCGCTCATGTCGCACGCGCTGCTGGAGACCTGGCGGCGACGCAAGGGCCGGGTGCTGACCGAGGCCGCCTACGACGCGGCCGGCGGGATACGCGGTGCCATCGCCCGCACCGCGGAGGACCTCTTCGACCGTCTCACCGAGGAACAGGCGGAAACGGCCCGTCATGTGCTGCTGCGGCTGGTCACGCCCGGCCGGGGCAGCCAGGACACCCGGCGCCCCGCCACCCGCGGGGAGATCGCCGATCTCGGCACCGGCAGCGCGGCCGACCGGGCCCTCGTCCTCGAACGCCTCGCGCGTGCCCGGCTCATCACCCTCGACGACGACACGGTGGACCTCGCCCACGAGGCGCTGCTGACCGCCTGGCCCCGCCTTCGCGCCTGGATCGACGACAACCGCGAACTCCTGGGCGTGCAGCGCCGGTTGGCCGAGGCCGCCGGCATCTGGGAGGAGCTCGGTCACGATCCCGGCGCGCTGTATCGCGGCACGCGTCTGACCACGGCCGAGGAGACCTTCGCCGCGGCGGGCCGAAGCCATCTCACCGCGCGCGAACGGCGATTCCTCACCGCCAGCGTCGAGGCCCGCGACGAGGAGCGGCGCAGAGCGGTCCGCACCACGCGCCGCCTGCGCGCCTTCCTCGGTGCGATGTCCGTGCTCACCGTCGTGGCCCTCGCCGCCACCGCCCTGGCGTTCACCCAGCAGCAGACGGCCGTACGCGCGCAGCAAGAGGCGCTCTCGCGCCAACTCGCCGCCCAGTCCACCGCCTTGTTCGACAGTGATCCGGACGTCGCCGCCCTGCTGGCCGTCCAGGCCTACCGGACCAGCCCCACCCGCGAGGCCACCGTCAGTCTGTACCAGGCCGCGGCCACGCCGTTGCGGCAACGCCTCGCGGGCTACAGCACAAGCGTGCGCTCCGTGGCCTTCAGCCCCGACGGCGCGACCTTGGCCGTTTCCGGGGACGCCGTGCAGTTGCGGGATCTGGCGACCGGCCGCAGCCGCGCCCTGGCCGTCGACGCACGGAGCGCGCTCTTCAGCCCCGACGGCCGAACGCTCGCCACCCTGGACCTCGACGGGGCGGTGCAGTTGTGGGATGTCCCCACCCGCCGCGCCCGCGCCACCGTGTCCGACGGCACGACGAAGTACGTGCTGTCGATGGCGTTCAGCCCGGACGGCGGCACCCTCGCCCTCAGCTGCAAGGACGGCACCGTGCTGTTGGGGGACACCAGGACCGGACGCGTCACGGCGACCCTGCGCGGACACACCGGGCCCGTGGAGGGGCTGGCGTTCGGTCCGGACGGCAGGACCCTGGTCAGCGGCGGCGACTCGGTACGCGTGTGGGACACCGTCACCGAGCGCCACCGTGCCACCTTCGCCCCGCACACCGGAGCGAAGGTGACGACGGTGGCGCTCAGCCCCGACGGCAGGACGGTCGCCGTCGGCGGCGACGACGGCATCGTGGGGTTACGGGACATCGCGACCAAGCGGGTCGTCGCCACGTTCACCGGACACACCTCGAGCGTGGACACGATGGCGTTCGGACCCGACGGCACGGTCCTCGCCACCGGGAGCCCGGACGGCACCGTACGCCTGTGGGGCACCGGCAGATCCACCCGCACCGTCCTCACGAGCCAGGGCACGGCGATCCGGTCGCTGGCCTTCAGCCCTGACGGCAAGACCCTGGCCACCGGGGGTGACGACAGCTCGGTACGGCTGTGGGACCTGAGGAGCCGGAGCAGAGGCAAGCCTGTGGGCATCCCCGGGGTCGTGCAGTCGATGGTGTTCGGGGACGACGGACGCACCCTCACCATGAGCAGCGACGACGGGACCGTGCAGCGGTGGAACATCGACGGCACGTCGGCCGACGGCTTCGACGCACTGCGCACGAGCACGAAGCTGGCCGGGGTCACCGACCGGATGCGTCCGATGGTCCTCAGCCCCGACGGCCGCAGGCTCGTCACCGGGGGCGACGACAGGACGGCGCGGGTGTGGGACGTGGGGACGGGCGAGGCGGAGATCAGCCTCACCGGCTATCCGGGGCCGGTGCGCGCGGCCGCGTTCAGTGCCGACGGCCGCACGCTGGCCACCGGCAGCCACCTGACGGCGACCGTGTGGCTCCGGGACATGGGCGACGGCCGTACCCGGGTCCATCGCCTGGCCGACGAGGAGAATCTGTCGTCACTGGTGTTCAGCCCCGACGGCCGCACCCTGGCCGTCGGCGGGCAGCAGGTGGTGCGGCTGCTGGACGTGCCCAGTGGACGCAGCCGCGTCGCGCTCAAGGAGACGAACACCGCGACGGTCTGGGAGGCGCGGACGATGGCGTTCAGTCCGGACGGTGCTCTCCTCGCCATCGGCGGCGACGACGGCGTCGTACGGCTGTGGGACATGGCCGCCGGGCGCCTGCGCCACACTCTCTCCGGGCGCGGGAGTCATCTCGAGACGGTGACCTTCAGCCGCGACGGCGAAACCCTCGCGACCGGCAGCGGCGACGGCACGGTACGGCTGTGGGACACGGCCACCGGCTACAACCGGGCCGCCATCGCCCTCCCCGACGAGACCTTCTCGGCGATGGCCCTCAGTCCCGACGGCACGGTCCTCGCCACCGCCGCGTCGACCGCACAGCTGTGGGACGCCACCCTCCTCGCCCCGGACGAGGCCATCCGCAAGATCTGCCGCGTCGTCCACCGGGACTTCACCGCCAAGGAGCGGGCACTGTATCTGCCCGACGAGGCCGGCTCCGGGCCTGTGTGCGCCGCGCGATGACGGAAGCTCCTCAAAAATTCTCGGCCGGTGATGTCGAGAACCCGCGCCCGGCTCCGTCCCCGGTGCGAGCGCGACCACAATGGGCCGCACCAGTACCGAGGAGAGCCACCATGGCCAAGTACCTGCTGCTGAAGCACTACCGAGGCGCACCGGCCGCGGTCAACGACGTGCCGATGGAACAGTGGACGCCGGAGGAGATCTCGGCGCATGTGCAGTACATGCGCGACTTCGCGGCCCGTCTGGAGCACAACGGTGAGTTCGTCGACAGCCAGGCGCTGGCGCCGGAGGGCACGTTCGTGCGGTACGACGGTGAGGGGCGCCCGCCGGTCACCGACGGGCCCTTCGCCGAGACCAAGGACCTGATCGCCGGGTGGATGGTGATCGACGTCGACACCTATGAGCGGGCCGTCGAGCTGGCCGGGGAGCTGTCGGCCGCCCCCGGGGCCGGCGGGAAGCCGATCCATGAGTGGCTCGAGCTGCGTCCGTTCCTCGGCGCGCACGACCACTGCGTCACGGAGTGACCTCATCGATGGACGAGGTCCTGCTCAGGAACCTCACGCCCAGTGTGCTCACTGTTCTCGTCCGCCGCGGAGCCGACTTCGCGGCGGCCGAGGACGCCGTGCAGGACGCGCTCGTCGAGGCGCTGCGCGTCTGGCCGTCCGACCCGCCGCGGGACGCGAAGGGCTGGCTGGTCACCGTGGCGTGGCGGAAGTTCCTCGACGCGACACGGGCGGACGTCGCCCGGCGCCGGCGGGAGGACCGCGTCGACGAAGAACCGGTGCCCGGGCCCGCGCCCTCGGCGGACGACACGCTCCAGCTCTACTTCCTGTGCGCCCATCCGTCGCTGACGCCGTCGTCCGCGGTCGCGCTCACGCTGCGCGCGGTCGGCGGGTTGACCACACGCCAGATCGCCCAGGCCCATCTGGTGCCCGAGGCGACGATGGCGCAGCGCATCAGCCGGGCCAAGCGCACGGTCTCCGGCGTACGGTTCGACCAGATAGGCGATGTCGCCACCGTGCTGCGGGTGCTCTACCTCGTCTTCAACGAGGGCTACTCCGGCGACGTCGACCTCGCCGCCGAGGCCATCCGGCTCACCCGGCAGCTCGCCGCCGGGATCGACCACCCCGAGGTGGCCGGACTGCTCGCCCTGATGCTGCTCCATCACGCCCGGCGCGCCGCCCGTACCGCACCGGACGGCAGCCTGGTGCCGCTCGCCGAACAGGACCGCGGTCAGTGGGACACCGGGCTGATCGCCGAGGGCATCGAGATCCTGCAGGCGGCGCTCGCCCGTGACCGGCTGGGCGAGTTCCAGGCCCAGGCCGCCGTCGCCGCCCTCCATGCGGACGCACCCACCGCCGGGGAGACCGACTGGGTGCAGATCGTCGAGTGGTACGACGAACTCGCGCGCCTGACCGACAGCGCGGTCGTCCGCCTCAACCGCGCGGTCGCCGTGGGCGAGGCCGACGGACCGCGCGCCGGCCTCGCGGAACTCGCGAAGCTGGACGACACGCTGCCCCGCCACACCGCGGTGGCGGCCTACCTCCACGAACGCGACGGCGAACTGGCGACGGCGGCCCGGCTCTACGCCGAGGCGGCCCGCAAGGCGCCCAATCTCCCCGAGCGCGACCATCTGACCCGCCAGGCCGCCCGGCTCAACTCCCGTGGGAAGAAGTGAGGGTGCGCCCGCCGGTTCGGTGGGCGGGCCGTGGCGCAGCCCGCCGGCCAGTGCGAGGGTGCTGTCGGCCGGCGCTGTGACCGCACCGGCCGCACCGCAGGATCAACCCTGCGCGTCCGTTGCCTTCAGCCCTGCGAACGCCAGGACTTCGGGGACCGCTGCGCGCAGGCTCGGAAAGTGGCGGTGCACGCCCGGCACCGCGCAAGCCGCGTTGACGCCCCACACCGTCATACCGGCCCGCAGTCCCGCCTCCACACCGGACGGCGCGTCCTCGACGACCAGGCAGTCCTCGGGACGGGTACCGAGCAGCTCGGCGGCCCGGAGATAGGGCACCGGCGAGGGCTTGCCCTCATGCACCGCGGCGGCGTCCACGACGACCGGTGGGACCGGCAGGCCCGTACGCGCGAACCGTCCCCGGACCCGGTGCTCGTAGTTGGAGGTCACCAGCGCCCAGGCCTGCCTGGGCAGGGCGTTCAGCAGTTCCACCGCGCCGTCGAAGGCCGTGTAGACGCCGGAACGGACGTCGTCGTCCTCCAGTTCGTGCAGGACGGCCAGGCATTGCCGCGGATCCCGGTCCGGTACGACCTGGGCGAAGGTCTCCAACGGCCGGGTGCGCAACGCCACCCGGTAGACCTCCTCGGCGTCCAGTCCGTAGCGGCCCGCCCAGGTTTCCCAGACCCGGCGCTGATTGTCCACGGCGTCGATCAACGTACCGTCGACGTCGAAGAGGACGAACTTGCCGGGGCCGGGTACCTCACGCTCGTCAATCACGCCGTGATCATGCCAGGAGTCGCGGCGATCATGGCAGGATCCGCCCTCATGAGTATGGAACGAACGGACCGGCCCGTAGCCCTCGTCACCGGATCCACCTCGGGCATCGGAGAAGCCGTCGTCCGCAGATTCGCCGCGGACGGAACGCGGGTCGTCGTGCACTCGCGGAAGAGCGCGGACGCAGGCAGGGCGCTGGCGGCGGAGCTCGGCGGCACATATGTGCAGGCCGATCTCGAGGTCGAGGACGAGGCCCGCGCCCTGGTCGGGACGGCGCTGGAGCAGTACGGGCGACTGGACGTGCTGGTCAACAACGCGGGGATCAGCCGGCCCATCCCCCACGCCGATCTGGCCGCGGCCACCCCGGCGGACTGGCGCCGGGTGCTGGAGGTCAACCTGATCGCACCCTGGGTGCTGTGCACGGCGGCGCTCCCGGCGCTGCGCCGGGCGCCTGGAGGCGGCAGCGTCGTCAACATCACCAGCCATGCGGGGGTTCGCCCCAAGGGCTCGTCGGTGCCGTACGCCGCGAGCAAGGCCGCGCTCAATCATGTGACCCGGCTGCTCGCGGCCGCGCTCGCCCCCGACGTACGGGTGAACGCGATCGCCCCGGGCCTGGTCGACACGCCCATGACCAAGGACTGGGTCCAGGCCCACCGGCTGTGGCGGGAGCGTGCTCCGATGGGCCGGCCCGCGCGGCCCTCCGATGTCGCGGACCTGGTCGCCTCGGTCATCGGCTCCGCCTATCTCACCGGCGAGGTGATCCTCTTCGACGGCGGGCTCAACCTCACCTGACAAGGCGGACGCGCCGGGCGTCCGCGCGGCCGAAACCGGGCGGTATACGCCCGATGTCCCCCCGTTCCGCCCTGCGCGGGAGCACAGTGGAGGTATGGACGCAGACGACAGGAACATTCTGGCCCGGGGGCGCGTGGCGACCAGGCTTCCCGCCCAGGACCTGGAGCGGGCGCGGCGTTTCTACGCCGAGCAGCTCGGTCTGGAGCCCGTCGACGAACGGCCCGGCGGGCTGCTGTACCGGTGCGGCGGCACGGAGTTCGCCGTGTTCGCGTCGACGGGAGCCTCCGCCGGTGCCTTCACGCAGATGGGGTGGGAGGTCGACGACGTCGAGGCGGTCGTCGCCCAACTGAAGCTGCGGGGCGTGGTGTTCGAGGACGTCGACGTGCCCGGGTTCCGTACGAAGGACTCCATCGCCGAGATCGACGGGAACTATCCGAGCAAGGGCGCCCGCGGGGAACGCGCCGCCTGGTTCCGGGACAGTGAGGGAAATCTGCTCGGCATCGGCGAACCAGTCGTCTGAGTGGTCGTCTGAACGAGCCGGGTCCATGACGCGCCCCCAACAGGGCGCGCCTCTGCGGCCATTGACCCGACAGCGTCACGTTCGACTGGTCGGACATTGTTCGAAACCTCTTGACGCTGCCCCTCACCCCGTTTGACACTCTCGCAACACGACGTCACACAGCCGAAACGGCAGGGTGTCCAGGCCGCGGCCACCCCCGTCCACGGCTCGCTCCGCCATGCCTTTCCCTCCCCCCGTCAGCCATGCCTCAGCAGGGAAAACCCACATGCCGCACCTCGCACGTCCGCGCACCCGCGCGAGACGCCGGACGGGCCGTCTCGCCGGCCTGGCCGTCGCATCGCTGTTTCTGGGCCTCACCGCGCCCCTCGTCCCCGCACAGGCGGCGGACACCGCGGACATCACCGACGGACTGGCCCTCTGGTACAAGCTCGACGCGACCTCCGGCACCACCGTCGCCGACGCCTCCGGCAACGGCCGCGACGGCACGGTCAACGGCACCGCCGGCTGGACGGGCAACGGCCAGGGCCTCGCCTTCAACGGTTCGGACACCTACATCAAGGTGCCCGACAACGTCATGAAGGGCATGGACTCCATCAGCGTCTCCCTGGACGTGCTGATGGACGAGTCGCAAGCCGGCCCGTACTTCATCTACGGCTTCGGCAACACCAGCGGCGGCGCGGGCAACGGCTATCTCTTCGCCACCGGCAACTCGCTGCGCACCGCCGTCGCGTCGGGCAACTGGTCGACCGAGCAGAACACCCGGCCCACCGACTCGCACAACCTGGCCCGCTCGGTGTGGAAGCAGCTCACCTATACCCAGACCGGCACCACGGCCGTGCTGTACGAGGACGGCGTGGAGGTCGGCCGCAACACCTCGGTCACCATCACCCCGGGGTCGATCGGCTCGGGCACGACCACCGCCAACCACATAGGCAAGTCCGTCTACACCGACGACAAGCTCTTCAAGGGCAAGATCCGTGACTTCCGGGTCTACGACCGCGCCCTCGCCGCCTCCGAGGTCGAGCAGCTCTCGCTCCCCGTGGCCGAACAGGGCGTCGCCGCCGACCAGGCCGCCCTCACCCTGGGCGACACCAGCGCGGTGACCGCCGACCTGACCCTGCCGAGGACCGGCACGGCCGGCGGCTCCACCATCACCTGGGACAGCAGCGACCCCGGCGTGGTCTCGGACTCCGGCGCGGTGACCCGCCCCGCCGCCGGTGAGCCGGACGGCCACGCCACGCTGACAGCGACGCTGAGGAAGGGGCCCGTGAGCGCCACCAAGACCTTCGAGGTCACGGTCCTGCCCTCCTTCGACGACCGGACCGCCGTCGAGCGGGCCGCCGAGTCCCTCACGGTCCACAACCTCGACGACGTCCGCGGCAACCTCACGCTCCCGGCCGCGGGCGACTTCGGCACCGACGTCTCCTGGTCCTCCGCGAACGCCGACGTCGTCTCCGCCGAGGGCGTGGTCCACCGTCCCGCGCACGGCGACGGCGCCACCACCGTCGACCTGACCGCCACCGTCACCAAGGGCGAGGCGAGGACGACCCGCACCTTCACCGCGAAGGTCCCCGAACTCCCCGAGCAGCAAGCCCTCAAGGGCTACATGTTCAGCTACTTCACCGGCGAGGGCACCTCCGACGGCGAGCAGCTGTACGCCGCGCTCAGCAAGGGCAACGACCCGCTGAAGTGGCGGGAGTTGAACGACGGCAGGCCCGTCCTGACCTCCACGCTCGGTGAGCAGGGCCTGCGCGACCCGTTCATCATCCGCTCCCCCGAGGGCGACAAGTTCTACCAGATCGCCACCGACCTCAGGATCTACGGCAACGGCGACTGGGACGCCGCCCAGCGCACCGGCAGCAAGTCCATCATGGTCTGGGAGTCCACCGACCTGGTGAACTGGACGAACCAGCGCCTGGTGAAGGTCTCCCCCGACAGCGCGGGCAACACCTGGGCACCGGAGGCGTACTACGACGCCGACCTCGGCGAGTACGTCGTCTTCTGGGCATCGAAGCTCTACGACAACGAGGCGCACTCCGGCGACACGTACAACCGCATGATGTACGCGACGACCCGCGACTTCTACACCTTCAGCGAGCCCAAGGTCTGGGTCGACCGCGGCTACTCGGTCATCGACTCCACGGTCATCCGGCACGACGGCGAGTACTACCGCCTCTCCAAGGACGAGCGGAACAACACCTCCTCCACGCCCAACAGCAAGTTCATCTTCGAGGAGAAGAGCGACACGCTGCGCAACCTCTCCTGGACCGCGGTCGCCGAGGGCATCGGCAAGGGCGTGATGAGCGCCGCCGAGGGCCCGTTGGTGTTCAAGTCGAACACCGAGGAGAAGTGGTACGCGTTCCTCGACGAGTTCGGCGGGCGCGGCTACATCCCCTTCGAGACGACCGACCTGGACTCCGGGGTCTGGACCCCGTCCACCGGCTACGACCTTCCCTCCAGGCCCCGCCACGGCACGGTGCTCCCGGTCACCCAGGCCGAGTACGACCGGCTGCTGACGACCTACCAGCCGGACCAGATCATCACGAGCGCCGAGGACGTCGAGGTCGAGACGCGCATCGGTGACGCCCCGGTCCTGCCGGCCACCGTCATCGCCGGGTCGGCGGACGGTGTGAAGCGGCCCGTCGCCGTCACCTGGGAGGCCGTGGACGCCTCGCAGTACGCGCAGGCCGGCACCTTCACGGTCAAGGGCGACCTCGCGGGCGACTCGGCGATCGACGTCACCGCCGAGGTCACGGTCTCCGCCGAGGGCCCCGACGTCCCGGCCGACCTGCTCCTGCACTACGACTTCGACGAGACCGGCGGCAGCATCGCCCGCGACTCCAGCGGCCATGGCTACCACGGGACCTACGTCCGCACGCCCGACTTCGGGACCGGCGTCGAGGGCGGCTCGTTCAAGATGTCCGGCGGCAACAGCAGCTCCAGCTCGCCGTACGTCAAGATCCCGAACGGGGTCCTGAAGGACACGACCAGCGTCACCGTCTCCACATACGTCAAGTGGAAGGGCGGCGACAACTTCCAGTGGCTGTTCGGGCTCGGCCCCGACAACAACAAGTACCTGTTCGCCACCCCCTCCAACGGCGGCGGCAAGCTGTTCTCCGCGATCACCAAGGCCACCTGGTCCGGTGAGAAGCAGATGATCGGCGGCTCGCAGCTCACCCAGGGCGAGTGGAAGCACCTCACCGTCACCCTGAACGGCGCGACCGAGACGGCGGTCCTGTATGTGGACGGCGCCGAGGCGGCCCGCGTCAACGGTGTCACCGTCAAGCCGTCCGACCTGTACGACTCCGCCAAGGACCACTCCGGCTACATCGGCAGGTCCCTGTACTCCCCGGACCCGTACTTCGGCGGCGAGGTCGACGACTTCCGGATCTACAACCGGGCCCTGACCCCCGCCGAGGTCCTGGAACTCGCCGGCAACACCACCGGCATCGCCGCGGCCACCCACCCGGCGCTCAAGGTCGACGCGATCGTCGACGACAAGGACGGCAAGGTCGTCCTGCCGCTGACCGAGGGCAGTGATGTCACCGCCCTGGCACCGGAGTTCACCCTGGCCCACGGCGCGAGCATCAGCCCCGCCTCCGGCACCCTGCGCGACTTCACCGAGCCGGTGACGTACGAGGTCACGGGCTCGGACGGGAAGAAGCGCACCTGGACGGTGTCCGCGGTGATCATGAAGAGCCCGGTGCTGCCCGGCCTCAACGCGGACCCGAACATCGTCCGCTTCAACGACACCTTCTACATCTACCCGACGACCGACGGCTTCGAGGGCTGGAGCGGCACGCAGTTCAAGGCGTACTCCTCCACCGACCTGGTCCACTGGAAGGACCACGGCGTCATCCTCGACCTCGGGCCGGACGTCTCCTGGGCGGACAGCAGGGCCTGGGCGCCGACGATCGCCGAGAAGGACGGCAAGTACTACTTCTACTTCTGTGCCGACGCCAACATCGGTGTCGCGGTCTCCGACTCGCCCACCGGCCCCTTCAAGGACGCGCTCGGCAAGCCGCTGCTGAAGGCCGGTGACCACACGGGCCAGATGATCGACCCTGCCACCTTCACGGACGACGACGGCCGGACGTATCTGTACTGGGGCAACGGCAGGGCGTACGTCGTCCCGCTGGGCGACGACATGGTCTCCTTCGACGCCTCGAAGGTCACCGACATCACGCCGAGCGGCTACAACGAGGGCACCTTCGTCATCAAGCGCAAGGGCACCTACTACTTCATGTGGTCGGAGAACGACACACGTGACGAGAACTACCGGGTCGCCTACGCGACCGGCCCCTCCCCCACCGGCCCCTGGACCAAGCACGGCGTGATCCTGGAGAAGGACCTCTCGCTCGGCATCAAGGGCCCCGGCCACCACTCGGTGGTCCACGTCCCGAACACCGACGACTGGTACATCGCCTACCACCGGTTCGCGATCCCCGGCGGCGACGGCACACACCGCGAAACGACCATCGACAAGCTGGAGTTCGACGCCGACGGTCTGATCAAGAAGGTCGTGCCGACGCTGAGCAGCATCGACCCGGTCACCGTCGTGCACGCCGGCCCCGACGCCAAGGGCGGCGAGGGCGAGGCGATCCGGCTTCAGGGCACGCTCTCCGGTGCGGGCAGAGCGAAGTGGACGGTCGAGGAGGGGGCGCCCTGCACCTTCGCCGACGCCGGGTCGGCGGAAACGACGGTCACCTGCACCGACGACGGCACGTTCACGGTGACGCTGACCGGCGGCCGCAGCCGTGACACGGCGACCGTCGAGGTCGGCAACGCGGCGCCGGTCATCACCTCGGCCACGGGCCCGAAGTCCTCCGTGTCGGTGGGCAAGAAGGCAGTCGTCACGGCCGAGTTCACCGACCCCGGCTCCCGTGACACCCACACCTGCACGGTCGACTGGCAGGACGGCACCCAGCCGTCGGCCGGTACCGTCACCGCGTCCGGCTGCCGCGCGGAGCACAGCTACCGCAAGGCGGGCATCCACCGGCCGGTGATCACCGTCACCGACGACGAGGGCGCCACGGACAGCGAGAAGCTCCCCGAGCTGATCGTCTACGACCGTGCCGCCGGGCCCGCGCTCGGCGCCGGCATCCTCACCTCACCGGCCGGGGCCTTCCCCGCCGAGCCGCAGCTGACCGGCAAGGCCGGCTTCTTCTTCGCCGCCTCCTACCCGAAGTTCGCCACCGGCCCCGTCGGACAGCTCTCCTTCGACTACGGCCCGGCCAAGCTCAAGTTCCGTTCCACCGGCTCCGACTGGCTCGTGGTCACCGGCTCCCAGGCGGTGTACCAGGGCTCCGGAACGGTCAACGGCACCAGCGGCTACGCCTTCCGCGTCACCGCCACCGAGACCCCGGACACCTTCCACCTCAGGATCTGGAAGAAGTCCGGCGGAGACGTCGTCTACGACGACACCACCAGCTCGAAGATCACCGGGATGGTGACCATCGGCGACCGTCGGGAGTGAACCCCGGCCGGGCGAACCGGCCAAGCCTGTGGTCCCGGAGGCCGATGCCTGGGGGTGTTTCACCACCCCCAGGCATTCTCCTGCAGTTGATCGGCCAGGTCGTTCAAGTCGTCCGCGTGCAGGTCGAATCGGTCCGAGGGCGCGGGCGGGTCGCCCACCGGGCGGGCCACGTAGGCCGTGCGCAGGCCGACGCGCTGCGCTCCGCGCAGGTCCCAGGCGTGAGCGGCGACCATCAGAAGCCTCTCCGGCGGACTTCCGGTGACGGTGACGGCGAGTCGATAGACGGCCGGGTCCGGCTTGTAGGTGCGGGCGTACTCGGCGGACAGGGCCTGGTGCCAGCGCAGCCCGGCATGGGCGTTGAGCCCCAGCAGCGCCGTGCGGCTCGCGTTGGAGAGCCCGATCAGCGGGAATCGTTCGGCGAGCCGGGCGAGCCCTGCCACGGTGTCGGGCCACGGCGGGAGCCGGCGACCGGACTGAGCCAGCCTCGTCACCGCCTCCGGGTCGTCGACCCCGGCGGCGTCGGCGACGAGCCGTGCGGCCTCCAGGTCGAGGGTGTCGGTGGGGACGTAAGGCCGGATGCCTTCGACGATGCGGCGTTGCTCGCTCGCGATGTGCCCCTGCCACAAGGACAGAAGCCGCTCGATCCCCGACTCGTCGAGCCTCGGGCCGAGTTCACGGATTCCGGCACGGATCCCGGCGGGTTCGTCGACGAGGGTGCCGAGCACGTCGAACACGACGGCATCGGTCTCCGGCTCTGGCATGGCTGAGGTCTCCGGGTCGGGGGCGGGGCAGGCACACGAGAACAGCTGTCGGCCCAACGCGTCAGCCGCCACAGGTGATTCCCGGGACCACAGTAGCCATGCGCCGTCGTGCTTGAAGGCACCATCGGTGAGAACCGGCACCACCGGGCAGGCCTCGAGTTCGACGGCGATCGCCACGTCGGCGGCGAAGCCGCTCCGGGTCAGTTCGACGCCCGAGGAGCAGGCCCTCACGGCGGCCGCCACGTCAGGCGTTCCCGTGAAGCAGGTCCTCAAGCGCTGGACGCAGGGTTCCGTCCAGCCGGCGCTCTCCCGCACCGATCACCGCGACCGGGCGCTCCGGAGTGCCGTACCCCTGCCCGGCCAGCCAGGGCAGGACAAGCCATGGGGTGAACGGGGCCCGCCGTAGTCCCGCCGGGGACAGCGACCACGGTGACTCCGGGGTGGCGGCGCGTCGGCCCACGGCCAGCGCGGCCGCCGTCTCCTCACGCCAAGGGTGGGGAAAGACCTCGGTTCCCGCCTCCACCGCGACCGTCACGGACGTGCTGAACGACAGCACGTCCACCACCACGAGGCAGGCGGCACCCCGGGCCAGCTCCTGGGCACCGGACGGGCCCCACTCGAACCGCACCCCGTAGGTCTCCTGCCAGCACCAGTCGCTCATGGTGATCGAGTCTGGCAGCGCTCCGGCGAGAAGAGTCCGCTTCGGAGATCACGCGGCGCGGTCCGGCGCTCTCAGCTCACGGCCTTCTTCACCAGCGCGCTGATCCGGGCCTCGGTGTCGGCGGTCAGGTCCGTCAGGGCATAGGCGGTGGCGAACATGGCGCCGTCGTCGAGATTGGCCAGGTCGCTGAAGCCGAGGGTGGCGTAGCGGGACTTGAACTTCTGGGCGCTCTGGAAGAAGCAGACGACCTTGCCGTTCCTGGCGTAGGCGGGCATGCCGTACCAGAGCTTCGGGGCCAGTTCCGGGGCGCTGGACCTGACGATCTCGTGGAGGCGTTCGGCGAGGACGCGGTCCGCGTCCGGCATCTCGGCGATCTTCGCGAGCACGTCGGTCTCGGGGTCGGGCTTGGCCCCGCCGCGGCTCCGTCGCGCGGCCGTCTTGAGCTCCTTGGCGCGCTCCTTCATCGCGTCGCGTTCGTCGTCGGTGAACCCGTCGTACTTCTCGCCGGTCGTGCTGTCGCTCTTGCCGGATGCCTGCGCGTTCGTCATGGCGGATTCCCTCTCTTGCGAGCTCGATGGGGACAATCCCAGGTTAGGAATCCTCCGGCGCAGCGGCTTCTCCGAAACTGATCGGTCGAAGCCCGGGGGACCAGCTTCGGAAAGGAAAGCAGCGTTCGCCGGGATTGTCAGCCTCGATGCCGAAGTCGGGACGGGTGAGGGTGTTGATGTGCTGTCCCTGCCGTGCAGGCCGCCTGGCGTTACGGTGTTCCGGTGAGTGACGTGAGCCACGAGGCGTACTGCGGCGAAATCAGCTCCCGGGCCCACGAGTTGCGTACGGCGGTGCGGTCCGCCGAGGCGGGCCCGGCGGCGACTCCCGTGCCCAGCTGTCCCGGCTGGACCCTGACGCAGCTCGCCCGGCATGTCGGCGGCACCCACCGGTGGGCGGCGCAGATCGTCAGGACCCGGGCCACCGGTCCCGTTTCCCATGACATGGTCGACGACGTCTTCTCCCCCGGCCCCGAGACACCCGCCGAACTGGACGACTGGATCGCCGAGGGCGCCGCGGAGCTGACCGGTGTGCTGCGCGAGGCCGGCCCCGACGCCCCGGTGTGGACGGTCGCCCCGGGTGGCACCGCCGGCTTCTGGGCCCGGCGGATGGCCCACGAGACGACACTCCACGCCGCGGACGCGGCCTTCGTCTCGGGCGCCGCCTTCGCCGTACGGGAGGAGCTGGCCCGGGACGCGCTGGACGAGTGGATGGGGTTCGGCGCGCTGCCCCGGGTCCTGGAGGCCGCCGGGCCCGACGCGCCGCCGCTCACGGGACCGGGGCGCACACTGCATCTGCATGCCACGGACACGGCCGACGCCGAGTGGCTGGTGAACCTCACGAGTGTGCCGGTCACCTGGAGCCACGCCCATGAGAAGGCCGCGGTGGCGGTGCGCGCGCCGCTCACGGATCTGGTGCTGTTGCTGTACGGCCGCCGTTCCGCCGCCGACGCGTCCGTGGAGGTCTTCGGGGACGAGGACCTGCTGGCCCTGTGGCTGGAGCGTTCCGGGTTCTGGCTTCGCAAGTAGCCGCGGTCCGTGCGACGGCCGTCGGGGGCGCGCCCGTCACTCGTCCGGGATGCCGAACTCCATCCACAGCGGATAGTGGTCCGAGATGTGCCAGGACAGTTCGTTCCTGGTGCGCTCGCCCAGCAGCTCGGGGACGAAGTCGATGTGGCCGCCGGAGAGGGCTTCCAGCGTCAGTACCGGCCGGCGCTTCTGCCCTTTGGTGAACCAGGCGATCTGGTCGTAGAAGTGTTCCGCACCCGGGTCGTCGAAGATCGTGCGCGGCAGGCCGGCGAGCGCGGGGGCGGGGACCAGACCGGTGGAGGTGAACGCCTCGAACAGGGGGTCGCCGGCGCGGTCGATGTTGAAGTCGCCGAGTGCGATGAGGTTGTGGTCCCAGCCGAACTCCTGCTCCGCCCAGCCCGCCAGCCATTTGGCGATGGCCCGCAGTTCCGGGACGCGGTCCGCTGCGCGGTCGCCGAACAGGACGTGCAGGGTGACGAGCGTGAACGTCTGGCCTTGGGAGAGGAAGCTGACCGCGTAGGGCGTACGGGCGAACTGCCGCTCCAGATCGGCCTCGGGGACACCGGCGTCCTCCTCGATGGGCACCACCAGTTCGCAGGCCAGGCCGGAGGGCTTCACCCGGCGGGTGTCGAAGAGGAACGCCAGCCGCTCGCTGTTGCCCGCCTCGCCCCGGGTCACGTCGGTGAGGATGAACGCCCATTCCTCGCCGAGGACTTTGAGCAGGTAGCGCAGGGACCGGAGGTTGCCGCGCACCTCCTGGACCGCCACGACGTCGAAGCGGCGGATCACCGACGCGATGAGGTGGATGTCGGTGAAGTTCCGCTTCGGTGAGGCGCCTTCCGGGGTCGTCCAGGCCTTGGTGAGGTCGGAGAAGGCGCGAATGTTCCAGGTCGCGATCAGGAGGTTGGTGCCGTCGTTCTTCTGCGGCACCGAGGCGTCGAGGAACGCGTTCCAGCGTTCGACCTTGGTGATCACTCGCTGGGGTGGTGCCAGGATGTCGGCTTCGGCGGGCACGGGTCCTCCTCGGTGCCGGGAACGGAGATCCTTGTCGAGACTCCGAGATGGTGCCCGGGCGGGGCAAGACGCCGTTGCGGTGACGCGGGATCCGGGTGTCGGGATCGATTCGGGTGCGGGCCCGGCCGTTCGATGGGCAAGATGGGTCCATGACGAAACCATCCGTGTCGTCGGCGCGGCACGGTTCCCCGGGCTCCGTGCTCTCGCTGTGGTCGCAGGACTCGGTGCTGTCGATCGGTTCCGTGGGGTCGGTGCTGTCGATCGGATCGGTCGGCTCGGCGCTCTCCGTCGGGTCGATCGGCAGTGCGCTGTCCGTCGGGTCGATCGGGTCGACGCTGTCGCTGGTCTCGTTCGGGTCATGGCTGAGCACGGGATCGTGCCTGTCCGCGCAGGCGCAGTGGTCGGTGCTGTCCTGGCGTTCCTCGCGCGCGTTCCGCTCCGCCGCGGGAGTGGGGGTTCTGGGGGTCGTGGGGGTGGCTGCTCTGCTGGCGGCTCAGCAGACGCGGCGCGAGGGGCGGGCCTGACCGACCGGGCGCCACCCGCACGGTCCCTCCCTCTCGTCAGAGCCGGATGACGGTCCCGGACGGGCCGGGCGTTGCGGTGTCGTGGCGGATGTACCACTCGGTGGCCACCAGGCGCTCACGGTCCTGGGCAGGGAGGGCTGCGATCAGTCCTGGGGCCGATGTTCCGCGTCGTACTTCGGTGCGGTGGGCCAGGACGGCGGCGATCTTCCGCTCCAGCCAGGGAGTGACATCGACGGTGTCGGTGATCCGCTCGTCGGGGACGGTCAGGAGCGCCTTGCCGGTCGGGGCGAAGTGTCCGGCCCAGGCCGGCACGGCGGAGTGCGGGTGCGTGGCGAGGTACAGGGCGCTCGGCTGCCAGGGGGCACCGGCCTCCGGGTGAAGGCGCTCCAGGCCTGCCGCCTGGACGGCGAGTGCCGTGACGCGGTGGGTGTGGATGTGGTCGGGGTGTCCGGTCAGGTTGCCGTAGGCGTCGTGGGTGATGACGAGGTCGGGGCGGAACTCCCGGATGTGGGCGACGAGTTCGCCTATCAGGTCGTCGAGGGGCACATCGCAGAAGCGGGTCCGGCCCGGGGCCGAGTGCGGGGCGCGGGCGTCGGCGTGGCCGAGCATGCGGGGTTCGCCGGCGCCGAGGATCCGCAGGGCCTCGGCCAGTTCGGCGGCGCGTGGTGTGTCCGGGGACCAGGTGGCGGTGACGACCGCGGTGCGTGCGCCCGCGCGGGCGTGGCGGGCGAGCACTCCGCCGGCCACGAGGGATTCGTCGTCCGGGTGGGCGAAGACGCCGAGCAGACTGGGCAGGGGCACAGGCGTTCGCCTTCCGGTGCGGCGGTCGTGCCAAGGGGGGCAGTCGTGCCAGGAGGGGCGGGCCCCGGACTCCCGCCCTACTTGCTGTGCACGATCTGGATCAGGTTGCCGCAGGTGTCGTCCAGGACCGCGGTGGTGACCGGGCCCATCTCCAGCGGCTCCTGGGTGAACCGCACCCCGAGCGCGCTCAGCCGGTCGTACTCCGCCTGCACGTCGTCCACGGCGAAGGCGGCCGCCGGGATGCCGTCCTCGACCAGCGCCGTCTTGTACGGCTGCACGGCGGGGTGGCCGGAGGGTTCGAGGAGCAGTTCGGTGCCGTCGGGGTTCTCCGGTGAGACCACGGTGAGCCACCTGTGCTCACCCAGCGGGACGTCGTGCTTCTTCACGAAGCCCAGCACATCCGTGTAGAAGCGCAGGGCCGTCTCCTGGTCGTCGACGAAGACGCTCGTCAGGTGGATCCTCATGGGGTGCTCTCCGGTGCCTCGGGCCTGAGCCATCGGGTCACGATGAGCTCAAGGGGTTCGGTGTTCAGGTCGTGGAACTTGTAGCGGCCCTGGCGTCGCGAGACGACGAGACCCGCCGATTCGAGCACGGCCAGATGCTGGCTGACCGCCTGGCGGGACAGGCCCAGCCCGTGCTTGGTCACCAGCCGTGTGCAGATCTCGAACAGGGTCTGGCCGTTGCGCTCCACCAGTTCGTCGAGGATGCGCCGACGAGTGGGGTCGGCCAGCGCCTTGAAGACATCCTCTGCCATGACCGACACCATAGGCAAGTCGTCACTTGCCTATCAAGTGCTCGGTGGTCAGTGAGCGGCCATCGTCTCCAGCCCGTACTGGCCGTTCAGCCGAGCTTGCGTGCCACTCCGCCGTAGAAGCCGATCTGTTCCGAGCCGGCCGGCGGTGGGGCGTCCGGGCGCCAGAACGGGGCCTGGGACAGGCCGGGGTCGATCAGGTCGAAGCCGTCGAACAATCGCTCGATCTCGGCTCGGGTGCGGAGGTTGAGGCTGGCGGTGGCCTTGCTGTAGACGGCCTGGGCCGCGGTGCGGTCCGCGAAGTCGCCGGTCGCATGGGAGAGGGCCAGGAAGCTGCCGGGCGGGAGGGCGTCGCGGAGGGTGGCGATGATCTGCCACGGCTCGTCGGCGTCCGTGAGGAAGTGAACGACGGCGACGAGGAGCAGGGCGATCGGCCTGTCGAAGTCGATGGCCTCGCGGATCTCGGGGTGCCCCAGGACGGCCTGCGGGTCGCGCAGGTCGCCGAGGACGATGCTCGTCGTGCCGCCGCTGGTCAGAAGCGCGTCGCCGTGTGTCTTGACGATGGGGTCGTTGTCGACGTACGCGACGCGCACGTCGGACGCCACCTCATGGGCGACCTCGTGCACGTTCGGCGAGGTGGGAAGTCCGGTGCCGATGTCGATGATCTGGCGGACGCCCTCGTCGGCCACCAGGTGGCGGACGGCGCGCTGCAGGAAGGCGCGGTTGGCGCGCAGACCGATCCGTACCTCGGGTGCGGCGGCCGCGAGTTCGTCGCCGGCACGCCGGTCGACCTCGTAGTGGTCCTTGCCGCCCAGCAGGTAGTCGTAGATCCGGGCGGGGTGCGGTCTGCTGGGGTCGATCCGCTCGGCACGCACGCCGTCCCCGGTCACCCCGGACTCCCCTCGACGACCGCCACGGCCCCTCGCCGCGACTGACCGGGGACAGCTTCGCACATCAACTGCCGTCACCAGGAGGCGCGTTCACCTCACCAGGGCACCATCTCAGATCTACCGCACCGCTGTTGATGCCCGCCGCTACCGAAGCAGTTCGAAGGTGACGTGCGGGGACAGTGCGCGCAGGAAGTCGGAGGCGTCGAAGATCGCTCCGGCGGAGGCGACTCCGACGGTACGGGTCCGCCCGGTGAGGATGCGGTGGACGGCCTCCACGGCGAGAGGCGCGGTGACGGCGTAGATGTCCTGTCCCGTGGCCACGGCGCGGCGTTCGTCGGCGCCGGAGCGTACGACGGCGTCGACGAGGAAGGTCTGGTCCGACCGTCCCTCGGCATCGGTCGCGGCCGGTGCGGGAGTGCCGGGGGTCGACAGGTCCTGGGCGGCCACGGTCGCCATGTGGGTGCGGACCTCGGGGATGGCGAGATGGCTGGGCAGGGTGACCACGTCGGCCATGGTGAATTCCGCGACCACGTCCTTCGTGCCCATCGGCTCGGGGAAGGGCCAGGACAGGACGGTCGGCTGCTCGTCGTGGTAGGCCAGCCGGCCCTTCGTGAAGCGGACGCGTCGGCCGCCTCGCCGCTCGTGGGAGACCGCGCCCGCGGCGCGGGTGCCGGAGGTGGGGTGCCAACTGCTCAGTCCGTAGGCGATGTTCGCCTCGTCGGCCGAGGTCCACTCGCCCATCGCGGCGGTGGCCAGCAGATCACCGAGGCCGCCGTAGAAGGCCATCGCGGGGACGATCACGGCTCCCGCCTCCCGGGCGCGGTCCGAGAAGTGCGTGAACGTGTCGGCGTTGGCCTCGATCTCGGCCGCCACGTCGACGTACGGGATGCCGGCGCGCAGCGCGGCCTCGATCACCGGGGCCGCGGTCGTGGCGAAGGGGCCCGCGCAGTTGATCACCGCGTCGGCGCCGGCGAGGGCGCGGTCGAGGGAGGCGGGGTCGTCGACCGCTGCCGGACGGACGTCCAGGCCGGGGAAGGATTCCGCCAGCTCCTTGAGTCTGACGGCGTCGCGGCCCGCGAGCACGGGGACGAACCCGCGCTCCCGCAGATGCGCCACCACGAAGCGTCCCGTGTGCCCGTAAGCGCCGTACACCGTCACCGTTCGTGCCGTTCCCATGGGTTCTCCCCCGTTGCTCGCCTGATCGACTGAGAACATCCTGGCGGCCCCGGCCACCGCACCGTGAGTGTCCGGAACGACATGCCCCGTACACTTTCGGACATGCCCACTGTCGCGCTGGCCGTCACCGACGGCATGCTGCACTTCGAACTGTCCATGGCCTGCGAGGTCTTCGGTTCCGCTCCCGTCGGGGTGGACGTGCCCTGGTACGACGTCACCGTGTGCGGGACGCAGGCGGTGCAGGTCGGACGGTTCCGGCTGGAGCCCGATCAGGGGCTCGACCGGCTCCGGGACGCCGACACCGTGATCGTCCCCGGCTGGGCGGACGTCGATGTGGAGCCCCCGGGCAAGCTGGTCGAGGCGGTGCGAGCCGCGTACGAGGCCGGGGCGCGGGTGGCCTCGCTGTGCACCGGGGCGTTCGTACTGGCCGCCGCCGGTCTGCTGGACGGCAAGCGGGCGACCACGCACTGGGCGCACACCGATGTGCTCGCCGCCCGCCATCCGGAAGTGACGGTCGATCCGGACGTCCTCTACGTCGACAACGGCAGCGTTCTCACCTCCGCCGGCAAGGCCGCCGCCATGGACCTGTGCCTCCATCTCCTGCGCCTCGACCACGGCTCGGCGGTGGCCAATGCCGCCGCCCGCCGTCTCGTCGTGCCGCCGCACCGGGCAGGCGGTCAGGCGCAGTTCGTGGCCACGCCGGTGCCCGAGCGGGACGACCATCCGCTGGGTGCGCTGTTGCCCTGGGTGGTGGAGCGCCTCGACCAACCCCTGACGGTCGAGGACCTGGCCCGTCAGGCCCGGATGAGCTCCCGCCATCTGGGCCGGCACTTCCGGGCCGCCACCGGGACCACTCCCCTGCAGTGGCTGCTGATCCAGCGGATCCGCCGCGCCCAGGAGTTGCTGGAGGCCACGGACGACAGCGTCGACACGATCGCGACGACCACCGGCATGGGTACCGCGACGACACTGCGCCGGCACTTCAACCGCACGGTCGGCGTGCCCCCGGACACCTACCGGCGCACCTTCCGCTCAAAGGCCCGGCCCGCGGCGGACGGGCGCGGGTGAGGTCACTCCGGGGTGTCCCCGCAGCCGACCCGAGTCACAGCGGATGCGGCAGTGTCCCGGCGGTGAGGAAGAACGTGACGGCGTAGGTGAACCCGCCTGTGCGTACGGCCTCGTCGAACTGGACCACGAAGCGGTCCGCGTCCGTGAGCCCGAGGTGACCTCGGGCCGCGGCCGTGTGGGCCCACGTGCGCAGCCCCATGACGTTGTCGACCGCCGACGGGTCGCGTACGACAAGAGTCCGGGCCTCGACGGTGAGGTCCCGGAGGCCGCGAGCCGTGAGCAGTCCGGCGTGCCGATGGGCGAGCGTGCCGTTGCGCAGCGACACGTCGGCGCGATAGCGCAGGACACGGCGGGCGAGGTCCTGGTCGTCGATGTCGAGTACTTGTGTGTCGTAGTCCGGGTCGGCCAACGCGATCCGGCCGCCGGGGCGGACCACTCGAAGCAGTTCGTCCAGCACCCGGTCCGGGTCGGCGACGTGCTGGAGGACGCGGTCGGCCCACGCACCGTCGAACCGGCCACCCCTGAAGGGCAGTTGATGTCCATCCGCGACGGCGGCCCGCGTGAGCCCCCGTGCCCTCGCCTGCGCGACCATCGTCGACGAACTGTCGACCGCGACGGCCTCGGCCCCCCAACGTGAACGCAGGGCCAGGGCCGCGTCCCCCGTCCCCGCTCCGACCTCCAGGAACAGCCCGCCCGCCGTGGGACGCAACAGCTCCTGCAACCGCTGCTTGTAGGCGGCGTAGAACGGCTCCGCGCCGACCCGGTCCAGGACCCGCACCCAGTCCCCGGGCCTGGATTGCGCGTCGACCGACGTGAAGCCATGGGCAGGACCCTGATCGCTCATGCGTTCACGCTAGTGCCGTGGGCAGGGGGTGCGGTCCTGGTCGAGGCATTCGACGCCGGGCCGACCGAGCTTGGTCTTTCAGGGTCAGGGACGCACCCGGCCACCACGGCCCGGTCATCGCCCTCCCGCGCCCCCCGACTGGGCCAGACAGGTGACCACATGCCCCGCGGCAGGCTCGGCCGTACCGGGATCAGTACCGCTGGGCCTTGGCGATCTCGGCCGTGAGTTTCGGCTCGGCAGGCTTGCGGCTGATGGCCAGCGGCTGCGCCTTCTCCCCCGGTTCGAGATCCTGCGCGCCGACGAAGCGGGTCTCGACCACCTTGCCGTCCGGGTCGCGGAAGTCGACCTGGACCGCGTAGGAAGCCGTCTCGTCGGTGCGGTTGGTGATGCTCACGACGAGGGCGAGCAGGCCGCCGGTCTCGGAGCGCGGCAGGCCGGTCATCGAGACGTCCGCCGTGGCGTTGCCGCGTCCGTCGACGTCCTCGAGCTCCTGCTGTGCCGCCGCGTTGGCGCGCGCGGCCTCCGCGGAGACCGACGCCTCGAAGGCGGAGGCGCGTGCGGAGGCGGAGGAGGCCGCGGCCGAGGCCGCGCCCTGGGCGGACGCCTTGACGGACGCGCCGAGCGAGGCGAGGGCGGACGGTGGCGTGCCGGAGAACGACGCGGTGTCGGCCGCGGTGGGGGTCGGGCTGAACGAGGCGCTCTCGTCCTCACCGCTGTCCGTACTGCAGGACACCAGTGCGGCCGCACCCACGGCTGCCAGGACGAGCCCGGCGAGCGCGCTCGCGGCGCGGCGCCGTCGCGATGGATCCCTGGGCTGCGACACATCGGCGCTCATGCGATGAGGTTCCTTCCGTCGGCGTTCGAGGGCTTTCGCCGCCTTGTGGCCATGTCCATCGTGGGGGCCGCCCGGCGGACCGGCCACTTCACAGGGCCTGACGGCGGGCGTTGAGCGCGTCCACGGCTCCGCGGGCGTCGCCGATCGTCGTGTAGTCGACCGCGATGAAGTTCACCGCTCTCCCCCGCTCCCGCTCGCACCGGTCGACGCGGTCCAGCACGTACCGGCGGGCGTTGACGGTGCCCGCGTCCAACCGGCTGCCGCCGTCGACGGTGACGAAGTGGTTGAGCAGGAACAGCCGTTTGCCGGTGCCGCCCCGGTGGGGCACGCAGCTCATCTCGTCGGGGCTGCGGAAGGCGAACGGGGTCTCCATGCCGTAGCGGTAGAAGTTGCGGTACCAGGCCGCCGGGCCGTCCGCCTGCTCGGCGAAGACGACGAGTCGCCGGCCGTCGTCGATCATCTCGCCCAGGGTCGGCCAGGGTTCGGCGGGATCCGGGTCCGGTGTGTGGACCAGGTCCGTCAGACCGGCCTGCGCGAATGCCCCGGCGGTGTCCTCCCCCGTGATCGCGTCCTGGACGATCAGGGTCAGCACCTCGGTCGGATGGTCGCGCATCCAGTCACCGATCTGCCGCAGCGTCGGCACGAGTTCGACCGCTCCCGCACGGCACACGGCATGGCACAGCCACAGCCCTTCTCGGGGCGGATTGACCTTGTTGACCGCGGAGGCGATCAGTGCCCGCTGCTCGGCCGAGAAGTCGGAGTCGTTCAGCCGCGCGGTGATCTCCTCCGGCTTCTCCCAGCGGTAGGTGTCGATCTGGAGGGCACGCACCCCGTCGTCCAGCTGGGTGGTGACGGCCGGGTCCTGGAGCGGGCCGATGAACCGGTCGACCGTGGTCGACATGGCGTTGTGCGAGGTCAGGTAGGCGACCTCGTCGTAGGGCCGGTCGCACAGGCGCGCGCTGCCCTGGCACCGGCGGGGTGCGGACGGGGTCGCCACGAGCGGCACCAGCACGAGACCGGCCAGGACGACGGCACTGGTGCCGACGGCCACGGGCCGCAGGTACGGCGACACGGTCCGCAGGCCCGGCCGGACCTGGAGGGCCCATCCGAACCCGGCGAGCAGCGTCCCGGCGACCAGGGGGATCGCTGCCGTGCCCAGGGCCGTCGCCAGCATGTCGTCGACGGCCGTGTACTGCAGGTCGTCGACGAGCTCGGCCACGCTCGACGGCCAGCGCGCCGACGGCTCGACGATCCGGCCGCCGCTGACCAGCCGTACGGCCACCACGACGAGCGCGGTGAGCAGCCCGCCCCCGGCCAGGGCCCAGCCCAGCAGCATCGGACGGCGGCCGGGCGCGTGCGAACCGGTCACCCACAGTCCCACGAGGGCGGCGGCCAGCAGCGCGGCGGCCACGGCCTCCACGATGCCGAGACCGATCGCCGTGTAGGCGCGGGCGTCGTGGACGGCTGCCAGGTCGCCCTTGAGGACCTTCTCCAGGTTCCAGCCGCTGCCACCGGCGAGCGTCCGCAGGCGGGCGGCCGCGTCGGTGGTCCGCTCGGTCACCATGGCGGGGGCCACGAGGGCGAGCACGGTACCGATGTCCCCGTTCGCCAGGGCGACTTCGACCTCGGGGCGCAGCGTCTCGCGGTCCTGTGCGGGCAGGCCGGCGAGAACGCGCTCGGCGGCCTTGTCGGCCTGCGCTTCGGAGAGCGGCAGAGAGGGCAGCGCGGCGGGGGCGCGACCGGCGGCCACCTCCCTCAGGGCGGCGGACAGGGCGGACGAGAACGCCCCGAAGTCCGGTGCGGCCCGGCCCTGCACCGAGGCGACCAGGTCACCGAAGTAGATGTGCACCAGGTCGTTGATGTTGGCCAGCACCGGCCGCAGGTCGACGGTCAGAGCGAGGGTGTCCCGGTCGCCGTTGAGGTAGCCGACCACGGCCTCGATCTGCTCGTCGGTGAGGTCACGGACCGTCTCCGGCGGCAGCACCAGCTTGATGTTGGAGGTCACCACGGCTTCCGGGACCGGCAGCCCGGCCAGCAGGCTCCGGGTGACGGGGGCGGTCTGCGGATCGACCAGGACCTGGTCGTAGAGCCGGTCGTAGGCGGATGTCTCGTCCAGGACGGAGCGGTAGAACGCCGGGGAGACCACCGTGGCACGGGCGGTGGCGGCCACGGTGACGACGAGGGTGCAGAGCACCGCCGCGGCGAAGGCGAGGACGCGCAGCCATCTGCGCGAGGTCACGGGTTCCATGGGTCACCTGCTCCTCATGGTGATCTCGTCACCCGGGTGCCGCAAATCGCGCAGATGCGCGGCAGCGTGCACGGCCGCCGGGAACGCGCCCGGCGGCCGTGTCCGCTCCACGTGCCGGTCACATGTCGGCGGCGTCCACCACGGTGCCGAGGTCGACGAACTTGAAGCCGGTCGCCGTGCGCGTGCCGCCCTCTCCGTCCGGCACCTCGGGCGTCTCCTGCCCGTCCTGGACCACGAGCAGACCACGCGGATACCGGGCGCCGAGGGGCGCGTTCAGTACGGCGGCCCCGTCGCACTCCTGCACGCCGTCGAGCGTGCCCGAGGCCGCCGCGACGCGGAATCCGCCCTCGTACTCGTTGTCCTCGCCCACCTCACGGTCGTACAGCGCGAAGGTGTTGTCACCCTGGCTGGAGGCGAGCAAGTACCCGTCATCGTCCCGCTCCTGATAGAGCGTCAGCCCCTCGACGTCGGAGGACAGCCGCTTGCCGCCGTAGCCGGGGTCGGCGCCTGGCGTGCACTCCTCGGTCTCCTCGTCGTACGTCCCGGGGACGCCGTACTCCTTGACCTTGTCGATGAGGGCCGGCCTGCCGGTGAGGTCCGCGCGCAGCCGCCAGATGCCGATGTCCTCCTGGCCCGCGTAGAGCGTGCCGGTGGCCGGGTCCACGACCATGCCCTCGGTCTGCGGGAGTTCGCCGGGTTCCAGGCAGGGCGTCCAGGACGTGCCGTCGGGCAGGCGGAAGGCGGTCGGGAGGTCGAGGGTGCGGACCTTGCGGTAGCCGACGGTGCCGCCGGCGGCCGGGACGAGTTCGAGGAGCGCGAGCCGCGTCCGCTCCCGCTGACTGACCAGGGCGTACGACCGTCCTGTGGCCGTGTCCTTCCAGGTGGCCAGGCCGTACGCCGTGCGCTGGTCGTTGATCTCGGCCTGGTCGGCGGAGAACACGGGCGCGGCGGCCGGGTCGGTGACGTCGGTCAGCGGGCCGCCCGGGCGGGAGGGGTCGATGCGGTAGATCCGCAGTCGGTCGTTGCCCCGGTCGCTCACCACGGCCACGTCCGCCCGGCCGGTGGCGGTGCGCAGACCGGCGACGAGGTCGACGTTGTTGAAACGGCCGGGGGCGTCGTCTGCGGACGGCGGCTGGGGCGCGGCCAGGGACTGGACCAGGCGGGCGTCCAGGTCGTACACCCGCAGTCCGCCCTCCTTGGCGGTGGCCACGACGAGGCTGCGGCCGGGGTCGGCGGGGTTGCGCCAGATCGCCGGGTCGTCGGCGTCGGAGTTGCCGCCGGCCTCGTCGTCGTACAGCGCGGCCGTCTCGCTCGTGGCGGTCACCGTGGGCAGCTCCGCCGCGTCCGCGGGGGACGTGCCGAGGACGGTGACCAGCGCGGCGAGGACCGCCGCTCTTCGTGCGCTGCGGTGCGTCGTTGTCACAGGCGCTTCCTTGCCGTCGAGAGTGTCAGGGACATGCTGATCTTGTGGGGGGAAGCTTGCGCACAGGCGACGGGGAGCTGTCCATCTGTCTACGGGGTATGAGACCCCGTCGGGTCAGTCGCCCGAGACGCGGTCGGTCGAGGATGCCCAGGGGGCCAGGGCGCGCAAAAGGGGCTTCACGAGGGCCAGCGACCATGTGATCCGTTTGGTGTCCGCGCCACCGGGTGGGTCCGCCAGGGCGGTGGCGGCGCGGCGCAGCAGTCGGAAGCCGCCGGTCACCAGGCGAGGGCTGGGGCGCAGGGCCAGCACGGAGCCTGCCTGACGGGCCACGCCCGGCCACTGCATCTGGTGAGTGAGGAGTGCTCCGAGTCTGATCGCGGCCGTGATGGCCGCGCGGTTGTCCGGCAGATGCTCTCGGAGCAGTTCCACGAGGGGCCGGGCGATGTCGGCCTCCGCCTCGGCCATGCCGAACTGGATGGTGAAGGACCGGGTGAAATCGGCGACGGCGTCCTCGTACCGACCGGCGTACAAGCGGACCGCGCCGCGGCCCCCGAAAGCCCACGGCCATTGCGGATGGCCGGAGAGAGCCCGGCCGAAGTCCCGTTCCGCTTCGTCGAGCCGCCCTGCCTCCCACAGCAGCCATCCGCGCATCGCGAAGGCGAGCTCGGACCCGTGGCCGAGGGAGGCCGCACGGTCGAGGTCGGCCAGGGCTTCGGTGTCGCGGCCCAAACCGTGCAGTGCCCAGGCGCGGACCGCATGCGGCCAGGCCCGGCTGCGGGGGCCGTCCTCGTCCGGATCGGACAGGGCGCGGTCGGCCTCCCGACAGGCCTCCGCGTGTCGTCCGAGGTCGAGGAGCAGATCCGCCAGCAGGGCGCGGTACCACTCCGAATCGGAGTCCAGGTCGGCCGCCCGCGCCATGTCCCGTACGGCTTCGTCCCACCGTTCGAGGTGACCCAGACAGCGCGAACGTTCCGAGTACGCCCAGATGTACTCCGGGTCGATGTCGAGCGCGCGGTCCAAGTCCGCCAACGCCTGCTGATAGCGCCCCTGGACGCGGTGGAGCTCCGCGCGGCTGGCGAGTGCCCAGTCCAGTGCCGGGTCGAGTTCGACGGCACGGTCGTAGTCCGCGAGGGCTTCGGTGGGACGTCCGGCCGTCAGATTCACGTGCCCCCGGACGACGTGGTTCCAGGCTCCCCCGGGGTGGATGCGGATCGCCTCGTCCATGTCGGCGAGGGCGTCCTCGGCGTTCCCCCGCTGCTGATGAATGAGGGCGCGTCCCACCAATGCGTCGACGTGCAGTGGGTCCAGGACCAGGGCCGCGCTGAAGTCGGCGAGTGCCGACTCGTACCGCTCGGCACGCCGGTGCGCACGCCCGCGGGCCACCCTGGCGAGCAGTCGTCCCACGGTGTCCGGACCCGAGTGGGCCAGCAGGGCGTCGAGAACGGCCATGACCGCCGAGCCGTCGTCCCGCGACGCGACCGTCAGTCGCTCGCCCCAGACGGCCGGCCCCTCGTCCGCCGTGTCCGTCCCGGCCTGCGCGAGCAACTGCGCCCAGCGGCGGGCCGTACCGCTGCCGTTCTCACAGGCGTGGACGACCTCCGCGAGCGCGTCCGGCAGTGCGCGCCGCGGATCCGCGCACAGCCGGTGGTAGGTCTCGTTCGACCGGTGCTCGCGCCAGAGGGCGTCACCCCAGCGCTCCCCGTCGGGCACGGCCTCCTCCCGCTGCACCCGCCATGCGCGGAAGGTCTCCGCGAGCTGCTCATGCGCCGCCGCCCAACGCGCCGGGGACTGCACTCGCTGCAACCGCAGCATCGGCGCGCGCACCACGTCGTGGTACCGGCATCGCCCCGCCTGGTCGGTGACGAAGGCGAGCCGCCGCACCCACGCGTACTGTTCGGCGGCCTCCGGCGGGGCGACGGCGCGGTAGACGTCCTCGTCGAACTGCAACGGCAGGGCCAGGGCGAGGGCGGCGGCCCGGCGGGACGGGTCGGTCTCCCACTTCAGGAACCGCTCCACCGCCGTGCCCGACGGATCGCCCACTGTCTCGGCCGAGTCGGGCCGGGCCTGCGCCAGCGTGTGCACGAGGACGGGGAGCCGCCCCGACAGATGCAGTACGACCTCGACGGCCCGCTCGTCGGTGACGCCCCGCAGCGCCAGCAGCGCCCGCGCCTCCTCCTCCGTGAACGCCTCCAGCGGCACCTCGGTGACCAGGTCGAGCCAGTCGCCCCAGTTCCGGGCGGCGAGCCGGCCCTGTCCGGACAGCACGATCTGGACGTTGGCCGGCAGTAAGCCGTGCACCTCGCCGAACGCGATGTCGCACAGCCACTCGTCCAGGACGGCACCGGTCCGCTCGTACACGTCGAAGAGCAGCACCACCCACGGCCGCCGTCGTGCGGCCTCGGCGAGGTCCTCCAGGAACACCGGGGTCAGGACCCGCACCGGGTCCATGACCAGCCGTACGTCGTCGTGGGAGCGCAACCGTGCGCCCAGTGCGGCCCGCAGCCGGTCCGCGCCCTGGGCGACCTGTTGGGGATCGACGGCTCCGGCGAGCGCGCCGACGACCGGCACCATGCCGAGGCCGGCCAGGCCGACCTGGGCGGCGACCGAGCCCGAGAGCGAGGCCGCGGGCGGCTGGGCGGCGCCCTCGGCCGCCGTCTGGACGTCGCGTGCCGACTGCGCCTCGTGCTCGCGCTGGCGGAACGTCGCGAGCAGCTTGTCGAAGCGGCGCAGCTCCAGGTCCTGGCGTCCGAGGCGTTCGGCGATCTCCGCCATCGCCTCCACGGCGCTGTGCACGCTGTCGTCGAGGTACACGGTGGCCGCGTCCTGTTCGCGGGCGGCCGCCTCCCACTGGCGCACCAGCGAGGTCTTGCCGACTCCGGCGTTGCCGCGCACATGGAAGAGGAACTGGTGGTCGTCGGCCTCCGGATCCCGGGCGAGGTTCTCCCGGAACGCGTTCATCTCCCCCCGCCGGCCCACGAAGCCGCTGCGGCGCCGACGCCGGATCAACTCCTGGCGCGACGGTCGCTGTTCTGCCATCCCGCACCCCCGGCGGCCAGTATGGCAAGCGGCCGAGCGGCCCGGGCCCGGATCGCGGCGACCTGTTGTCAGTGGTGGGGGCCGTGCCGGCCGAGCGTCTGGACGGGAGTCGCGCCGGGGCGGGTCCACTGCGGCACCGGGCGGCCGGTCGGGCCCCAGGTGGGCTTGCCGTCCGCGTCCGAGCGCCAGAACGAGCTCGCGCCGAGCCCTTCGGGCCGGCCCTCGGGGTTGTCCTCCCATGCCTCGCCGCGGCCGTAGGGCGTCATGTCGAGCAGGCCCATCGACCCGTTGACCCGCTCGTTGCCCCGGCCTGTGGTGGCGTAGGTGAGGAACACGCGGTCGCCGTCGCGCAGATAGCTGGTGAGGTAGCCCATGTCACCGCCGGCCGGCCCCTCCACGCCGCGCACCGAGTACCAGGGCTGGGTGTAGCCCATGAACTCGACGTAGGGGGCCACCTCTTCCCACGCCCCCGTGGTCAGGACGGCGAACGAGACTCCGCGGGCGTTGAGGTAGACGGCGTCCTGCAGATGCCAGGCCGTGGTCGTGCAGCCCTCGCACTGCCCTTGGTGCGGTGCGCCGTCGTACCACATGTGCTTGTAGGCCACGAGTTCGTCGCGGCCCTGGAACAGGTCCACGAACGGGACCGGTCCGTCGGGTCCGACGACCTCGGCCGTCCCGTCGAACTCCACCATCGGCAGTCGGCGGCGGGCCGCGGCGATGGCGTCGCCCTCGCGGGTGTGGGCCTTCTCGCGGACCAGCAGTTCGTCACGGGCGGCCTGCCAGGCGGCCAGGTCGACGACGGGCGGACGGCCGGGCAGGGCGGTGGTCGGTTCGTCGGGTGTGCTCGTCATGGCGTCCTCCGTCGGGTCGGGTGCCGGGCGGTGTCGTACGACGCCCGGCGTCGGTACGACAGGGGGCAGACCCGTCACGCACCGAAAACTCATCGGGCCGCACGGATTCCGGGACCGCGGCCGGCCACAGCAGGACTGGTCTGGACGATCTTTTCGCGGCACCGCCAAGAAGGCATCAAGAGGCTGGTCAGTGCGCATACTTGACGGTGCGGGGAGCAACCCGCTTCGGCTGACGGGGAGTTGCAGGGTGAGTGGTGTCGACACAGGACTGAACAGGGCCGAGATAAAGCTCCGCTGGGATCCGAGTCCGTACGGCGAGCCGCCCCGGCACCTCGACATCATCGCGACGACGTACTCGGCGGACGATCCCCGGGGGCGGCCCGTGTACGTCGTCCACCACGACAGCCGGTCACCGGACGGGACGATCACGATGAGCCGGTACAGCGAGACCGGTATGGGCCTCGGGTACGTCGAGGCCATGACGTTCGAGTTCGACCGCATGTCGTCCGCGTACGGGCGGGTGGTCGTCGGTGTGGCGATCCACCAGGCCCCCGTCCCTCGCACGTTCGGCGACCTGTCCAACGCCGGAGTGCTCGTCCTGGAGGGGTACCGCGAGCTGCTGGTCGACGACTTCGCGAGGGTCTCCGACGCCACGGCCGCGACCGTCGCGGAGTTCACCAGGGACGCGGCCGGGACGTGGAGGTTTCACGAGATGGTCCGCGGGTTCGACAGCGACCCGGTGCTCTTCGCCTCGGAGATGGGTGGCGTCCGGCACTGAGGCGCGGCCGGCCTCGTCCTCAGCCCTCGCGCCAACCGAGCTTGATGAGCAGGTTCTTGGCCTCTTCCGCCACATCGGCCTCGGCGACGACGTCGTAGCGGGCCGCGACGATCTGGCTGCGGGAGGCGAAGTCGCGGTGGCCGCCGGTCATGGCGTGGCCGGCGAAGCCGAAGAGCGCGCCGAAGGCGGCACCGTAGAGCAGGCCGCTGAGCATCAGGAGCACGACATGGTGGTCGCCCGCGGCGAACAGCGACAGCAGCAGACCGACGAACAGGCCGAACCATGCGCCGGAGCCCGCTCCGGCAAGGGCGGCCCGGCCCCGGGTGAGGCGGCCGAGCACGGTCTCGACCATCCGCAGGTCCGTGCCGATGATCGCGGTGCGCTCGACCGGGAACCCGCTGTCGGAGAGGAAGTCGACCGCGCGCTGGGCCCCTTCGTAGGTCGGGTACGAGCCGACCACCGGGCGGTCGACGGGTGCCGTGGGTGCGGGCTGGGTCATCGCGGGTCTCCTTCGGTGTCCGGGGTGCCGGCGGCCGGGACCCGTCGGGTATCCGCGACCGGCCGGGGCACGCGTGACGGGCTCATGGTGGAGCGGAGCAGCAGGGCCGCGGTCAGGGTGGGTCCGACGGTCCGGGCGAGCGCGATCGGCAGGGCGCCGGTCTCGTCGAGGCCGGGAGTGAGGGCCGCGTCGGTGAGGACGCGGCTCGCTCCGTAGCCGGGAAGTGCGTGAGCCCAGGCGGGCGGGGTGGGGTGCAGCATCGGGCTCTGCTCGATGCCGAGGTCCATGAAGAGCAGTGGGAGGTGGTCAGGCGCGTCCGGGCCCGGTGCGGTGGTCGTCCTTGCGCAGCGGGTCGTCGTCGCGGTGCCCGCCGTGGCCGCCGTGCATGTCCTGGCCGTGCATGCCGCGCATCATGAAGAACATCATCAGCGGGCAGGCGGCGACGAGGCCGAGCCAGATCAGGGTTTCCAGGGGGACGCCGATGATCAGGGCGCCGACGACGACGATCGCGGCGGCGAGCGCGTACATGCCGCGGTTGCGGTTGTCGTTCATCACGAGCCTCCTTCGGTGGAGGGCCGGGCCGCGGCCGGGGCGGCCGAGTCCCGGATCTTGGTGGGAGCGGGCTCCGCGACGGAGACGATCAACGCCCGGAGGACTCCCTGGTGACTTCTTGCCTTCACGGCCATCGTCCTCCCGGGCGGGACGGCGGTCTGGGGCCGGACGGTCCAGGGCCGGTGGGCCGTTCAGCCCCTACCCGGCAGGGGTACCCGGGCGCAGGCTGGAGGGTGATCCGCCAAGGGAGGCGAGAAGCCATGAGTGCCGTCGATGTCGTCGTGGTCCTGGTGTCCGCCGCGCTGGTCGGAGCGCTGGCCTGGTACTTCTTCGGCCCGCGCCGGGCCGGTGCCGCCCGCCTGGAGGGCGGGGTGCAGCGGCTGGAGGTCACCGTGCGGGGCGGTTACAGCCCCGATGTGATCAAGGTTCGCCAGGGCATGCCGGTGGAGCTGGTCTTCGACCGGCAGGAGGCCGGCGAGTGCACCTCGCGGGTGGTCTTCCCGGAGCTCGGGGTCGGCGCGGGGCTACCCGCGCACACCCGCACCACCGTGCGGCTCGCCCCTGACCGGCCGGGGTCCTTCGGCTTCGCCTGCGGCATGAACATGATCCACGGCACGCTGCTGGTCGAGCCCGCGGAAGGCTCCGAACCGCCCGCGGCGGACGGCCGTACCGCCGAAGCGGCGCCTGTCGAGGCCGATGGGACGGCCGCCGACGCGGAGGCCGCGGACGCCGCCGAGCGGCAGGCTGAGATCCAGGACCTCACCCGCAGGGTCGTCGTGGGCACGGTGCTGACCGCGCCGGTGCTGTTCGCGGTGATGGCGCACGAGGTCTTCGGCGCGGACTGGGTGCCCGGCTGGATGCTGAACCACTGGCTGCAGCTGGCCCTGATCACTCCGGTGATGCTCTACACCGGCCGCCCCATCCACGTGACGGGCTGGCTGACCCTGCGCCACCGGGCCGCCGACATGAACTCCCTGATCACCCTGGGCACTTCGGCGGCCTACGGCTACAGCCTGCTGGTCACCCTGGCGCCCCGGCTGCTCCCCGAGGACGTGCGCGAGGTCTATTTCGAAGCCGTCGGCGTGATCCTGACCCTGATCCTGCTCGGACGGCTCCTCGAGGCGCGCGCCAAGGCCGGTACCGGCGAGGCGATCCGTGCCCTGCTGGGCCTGCAGGCCCGTACCGCACGGGTGATGCGCGACGGCGCCGAGACCGAGATCCCCGTGGAGGACGTCGTGGTCGGGGACGAGATCGTGATCCGGCCCGGAGAGAAGATCCCCGTCGACGCCGAGGTGCTCTCGGGTACGTCGGCCGTGGACGAGTCGATGGTCACCGGTGAGTCGATGCCCGTGACCAAGCACGGCGGCGACGAGGTCATCGGGGCCACCGTCAACGGCACCGGGTCCCTGCGGGTGCGGGCGGCCAAGGTCGGCGCGGACACGATGCTGGCCCAGATCGTCCGCCTGGTGCAGCAGGCCCAGGCGTCGAAGGCGCCGATCCAGCGGCTCGCCGACGCGGTGTCCGCGTACTTCGTACCGGCGGTCATCGCGATCGCGGTCGGCACGTTCGCGCTCTGGTACACGGTCGGGCCGTCCCCCGCGCTGACCCTCGCGTTGGTCTCCGCGGTCGCGGTGCTGATCATCGCCTGCCCCTGCGCGCTCGGACTCGCCACGCCGCTGTCCGTGATGGTGGGCACCGGCAAGGGCGCCCGGGCCGGGATCCTGATCCGTTCCGCCGAGGCGCTGGAGACCGCACACAAACTGGACACGGTGGTCCTGGACAAGACCGGCACCGTCACCGAGGGCAGGCCCGTCCTCACCGACGTCCACACGGCCGACGGGTTCGACGAGGCCGAGCTGCTGCGGCTGGCGGCCGCCGCCGAGGCCGACAGCGAGCATCCCCTCGCCCAGGCCGTCGTGACCGGCGTACGGGACCGGGGGTTGCGTCCGCCGACGGCGACCGGCTTCGACTCGGTCACCGGCAAGGGCGTGCGGGCCGGCGTCGGGGGGCGGGCGGTCCTGGTCGGCACGGCGCGGTTCCTCGGTGACGCCGGGATCGACAGCGCCGCGCTCGTCCCCGTGGCGACCGCCTTCTCGGGCGAGGGCAAGACCCCCGTGCTGGTGGCCGTGGACGGGCGGCCCGCCGGGGTGCTGGCGGTCGCCGACACCGTCAAGGCCGACTCCGCCGCCGCCATCGCGGCCCTGCGCCGCCTCGGCATCACGGTCGTGGTCCTCACCGGTGACAACGCCCGCACCGCCGCCGCCATCGCCGCGCAGGTCGGCGTGGAACGGGTACTGGCCGAGGTGCTGCCGGAGCACAAGGCCGACGAGATCCGCCGTCTGCAGGGCGAGGGCCGCACGGTCGGCATGGTCGGCGACGGCATCAACGACGCCCCCGCGCTGGCCGCAGCCGACGTCGGCCTCGCCATCGGCACCGGCACCGACGTGGCCATCGAGGCCGCCGACATCACCCTGATCTCCGGCTCGCTGTCCGGTGTCGTCACCGCGATCCGGCTGTCCCGGGCGACCATGCGCAACATCCGGCAGAACCTGTTCTTCGCCCTGGTCTACAACGCCGTCGGCATCCCGCTGGCCGCGGGCGCCCTCTACCCGCTGTGGGGCATCCGGCTCAGCCCGATCATCGCCGCCGCGGCCATGGCGCTCAGCTCCCTGTCGGTCGTCACCAACGCCTCCCGGCTGCGCCGCTGGAACGCCCCCGCGCTGCCCGATGCCCGGCCCGACCGGGTGCGGCCCCGGGTCGAGAGCGGCGCCGACCGGGCCGCCGCCCCCGAGCAGCACGCGGCTTCCACGGTGACGGACCCGGTGTGCGGCATGGAACTGGAGCCGGCGACCGCCGCCGCCCAGCGGCGGACCGAGCACGGCATCCACTACTTCTGCTCCACCCACTGCGCCGCCGCCTTCGACGCCGCCCCGGAGGGCCGCACAGCCCCCGCGACCGCCGTACCGCACAAGGGACATGAGGGAGGCGCATCCCGATGACCACCGCTCGCCACCGGGACCTGCGGGCGCCGGGTTACGCCGCCCACAAGGCCGACCACCTGACCCGTCTCAACAAGGTCGAGGGGCAGATACGCGGTATCTCCCGCATGGTCGCCGACGACCGCTACTGCATGGACGTCCTCACCCAGATCACCGCCGCCAGCCGCGCTCTGCAGGAGGTCGCCCTCGGTCTGCTCGACGATCACGTGCGCGGCTGCGTCACCGACGCCGCCCGCACCGATCCGGCCCGGACCGAGGAGAAGTTCGCGGAACTCACCGACACCCTGCGCCTCGCGCTGCGCCTGTAGCAGGCTCGGCGACAGGGCCTCGGCCACTACGACAGGGCCTCGGCCACTACGATTGAAGAGTTCTTCGATTGACCAGTTGCCGTGGCACCCAGGCGATCCGCAGCCCGGAGGTCGGAGTGAACGAAGTCGCCGAGGCGTTGCTGGCGCGGGTACGTGCGGCACGAGCCGGTCTTGCGACCGCGCGGGACGCCGCGGACGCGTACGCCGTCGCCGTGGCGGAGGACGAGCTGGACGACGCGGTGCGGCTGGCGCGGTGGCACGGGCTGGACGTCGAGGCGACCGGGTCCGGCGAGGAGTGATGCGGACAGAAGGCGGCCGCCTCCCGCGCCCGGAGCGCTGTCGGACTCCCGGGAGACGGCCGCCGGTCGAGGGCCGTCGTCACGACGGCGGCTTCGCCTCCCCCTGTGCGGCCTGGAGGTCGGCGAGGAGTTCGGCCTGTCCGGCCAGGACTCCGGACAGGATCGTGCGGGCCACCCGCAACAGCTCTGCCACATGCGGGCTGGTCAGCGAGTAGTACACGTTCGAGCCCTCCTTGCGGGTCACGACCAGGTTCGCCCGCCGCAACACGGCCAGCTGCTGGGACAGGTGCGCGGCTTCGATACCCACCTCGGGCAGCATCTCCGCGACCGCGTGCTCACGCTCGCTCAACAGCTCCAACACCCGGATACGCGCGGGATGACCGAGGGTTTTGAAGAACTCGGCCTTCAGCTGGTACAGCGGCATACTCACCGTGCCACCCCCGACCCCGCACACCGGCGCAGCCCCGTCCGCCGAGCCCCACCCCGTCGCATCCACCCACTCGTCAACACCATGCCGCCCATCCTCGCCTGCGGTGCTGTCAGGACCGAATCCGCACGGACGGCGAGGTCCCGCCGTCGCGCTGAGCCCCACCCGCTGCGACGGGTGGTCACTCGGCTGTCCTTTCACCGGCCGGCCAGCCCGTGGTGCGCCATTCATGGCGGCCCTCCGCCTTTTCCGTCCGCCCTGCGCTGTGCGCGGCGAGTGCGGCGGTCAGGTCCGGGTGCACCGGGACGGGCGGGCAGTCGCCGGCCGGGACGAGGGATCCGTCGGCCGGAATGGCGGCCAGTTCCAGACTGCGCCCGGCCTCCATGAGACGCCGGGCGGCCTCCGTGATGGCCAGCTGCCCCTCGGCCGACCAGCCGCGCAGCTCGGTCAGGTCGACGACGACCGGGCCGGTGCCGCGGGCCAGCGCCCAGCCGACCGCGCCGGAGAAGCGGCGGACGGCGTCGGGGCCGAGGAATCCGGCGACGGAGAGAACGCCGAGGTTCTCCTCGACGGTGTAGCGCCAGTCGATGGTCATGATGGTGAACTTCCTTGCTGTGCGGCCCTGTCGGTGTCGGATCTGTCGCTGCCGGATCGGTCGGTGTCAGAGGGGGAGGGTGATCCAGATGCTCTTGCCCGCCCCGTCGGAGTCCTCGCGGACAACCGCGGTACCGCCCAGATCGAGGGTGAGCTCCATGACGGTGGCCAGTCCGCCCGTCGGGTCGGCGAACGGTCCGTGCAGCCGGGGCAGACGGGGATGGCGGTCGTGCACGGCGATGGCCAGACAGTCCTCACCCGCCGCGTAGATCACCGTGACCTGCGGAGAGAGCTCGGCGGCGTGCCGGACGCTGTTGGTGACCAGCTCGCTGACGATCAGCAGGGCCGGGTCCACCGCGGGGTGGCGCAGCCCGATCCCCCACTCCACCAGTGCCTGTTCGGCGGTCTCACGGGCCGTGCGGACGGCGGACGGGTCGGTCGGCATGGTGAGGACATGCCGGTGGGGCAGGCCTGCCGACTGCGCGGCCATCATCCGCTTGCCTCGAGGGTTCTCATCGGACGGAGTCCTCATGGGAAGAAGCCCGGGTCTCGGAACCGGGGAGAGCGGACAGGACTCCGGCACGCTCCAGGTGGTGCCTGGCGCCGCGGATCGCGTCGGGTGTGGTCGCGTACTCCGCCACGACCGCGGTCGCCGGCCCTGCCTCCGCCCCGAGTCCGGAGGAGACGCCGAAGCCCAGTGCGAGCGGCAGTGCCACGACGGCGACGGTCAGGCCGGCCAGCAGGTCCCGGCGCGGGTCGCGCCGTGTCTGGGCCAGGTCCCGTACCGGGTGCAGCGGAACGGACATGGCGGCCCCCCTTCCCTCCGGGGGCCCCGCCCCGGTGGCAGACGCGTAAGGCTGTGCCCGCGGCTACCTGCGGGCACAGCGGATAGAGCATCTAACCAATTGCGAACTTTTGCAATTCGGCATCCCAGTACGACACCGACCACCGGTAGCGTGCAGGACGAGGCCGCGTCCGCGAAGGATGCCGGAAGCGCGACGACAGAACGGGAGCCGGCCGATGTCCGACCAGGAGTCCCTGCCCAGCGTGCTCTTCGTATGTGCGCGCAACGCCGGGCGGTCGCAGATCGCGGCGGCCCTGTTCGAGGACCTGGCCGACGGGCGGGCGACGGTACGCTCCGGCGGTCCGACGCCGGGCGAGCAGGTGAACCCCGTGGTCGTCCAGGCCATGGCCGAGATCGGCATCGGCCTCGCCGCGCGGACCCCGCGCCGGCTGACCGACTCCGACGTCCGGGGCAGTTCCGTGGTGGTGACCACCAGCGGGGCGGACGCGGTCGGCCCGCTTCCCGGTCAGCGGCACGAGGACTGGCCGGTGGAGGACGTGGCGGACAAGGACGTGGACGAGGTGCGGGTCATCCGCGACGACATCAGGTCCCGGGTCGAACGCCTCGCCGCGGACCTGCTGCCGCCCGTCAAGCCCGCGGACGCGTAGGGGGGTACGCCCGGTCGGGCGCACCCCCGCGCCGTCACCGGGAGTCGCTGACCTCCGTGTCCGTCAGGGCCGCCCGTCCCGCCTCCAGGCGGGCCGCCGGGATCCGGAACGGTGAGCAGGAGACGTAGTCCAGGCCTGCCCGGTGGAAGAAGTGGATCGATGCCGGGTCGCCGCCGTGTTCACCGCAGACTCCGGTCTCCAGGCCGGGGTTGACGGTGCGGCCGGCCGTCACGGCGAGCTCGACGAGCCGGCCGACGCCCTCCTGGTCGATCGTCTCGAACGGCGATGTCTCGAAGACACCCTTCTCCAGGTAGAGCGGGAAGAAGGACGCTTCGGCGTCGTCGCGGGACAGGCCCCAGGTGGTCTGGGTGAGGTCGTTGGTGCCGAAGGAGAAGAAGTCGGCGGCCTCGGCGATCCGGCCGGCGGTGAGGGCGGCGCGCGGCAGTTCGATCATCGTGCCGATGGGCAGGTCGAGCCGTGTGCCGGTCTCGGTCGCGACCTCGGTGAGGACCCGCTCGGTCTCCGCCCGGGCCAGACGCAGTTCCTCGGCCGTGCCGACCAGCGGGATCATGATCTCGGCGCGCGGGCTGCCGCCGTCACGCAGACGTGCCGTCACGGCTTCGGCCACCGCCCGCACCTGCATGGCCATCAGGCCCGGCACGGCGAGGCCGAGTCGGACGCCGCGCAGGCCGAGCATCGGGTTCTGCTCGTGCATGCGCTCGACGGCCGCGAGGAGCGAACGGTCGTGCGGGTCCGGGTGCACCGCGGAGGCCAGACGGACAGCGAGTTCCGTGCGGTCGGGGAGGAACTCGTGCAGCGGCGGGTCGAGGAGACGGATCGTCACGGGAAGGCCGTCCATCGCCTTCAGGATTCCGGTGAAGTCCTCGCGCTGCAGCGGCAGCAGGGCGGCCAGCGCCTGTTCGCGTGCGGTGTCGTCGCGGGCCAGGATCATCGCCTCGACCAGGGCGCGGCGTTCGCCGAGGAACATGTGCTCGGTTCGGCACAGGCCGATGCCCTGCGCGCCGAGGGCACGCGCGCGTGCGGCGTCCTCGGGTGTGTCGGCGTTCGCCCGGACCTCGAGGCGGCGTACGGAGTCGGCGTGGGCGAGGACCCCGAGGACCGCCTCGGTGACCGGGCCGGTGGCCGTCGCGGTCTCCAGTGCGCGGCCGACGTCGGACGCGGTGAGCGGAAGGGCGCCCAGGTGCACGGTGCCTGCGGTGCCGTCGACGGAGACGGTCTCGCCCTCTTCCACGACGACGCCGGACTCGGTGGTGAAGCGGCGGGCGACCGGGTCGACGGTGAGGGTCTCGGCGCCGCACACGCACACCTTGCCCATGCCGCGGGCCACGACGGCCGCGTGGCTGGTCTTGCCGCCCCGGCTGGTGAGGACCGCCTCAGCGGCGATCATGCCGGGGAGGTCGTCGGGGGTGGTCTCCCGGCGGACCAGGACCGTCTTCTCGCCCGCGGCGGCCCGTCGCACGGCCTCGGCGGAGTCGAAGACCACCGCGCCGACCGCCGCGCCCGGGGATGCGGGCACGCCGTGGGCGAGGGGGATGTCGGAGGAGGCCGCCTCGAAACGGGGGAACATCAGGCGGGTCAGCTCGGTCCCGTCGACGCGGACCAGGGCCTCGTCGGCGCTGATGGTGCCGTCGCCGCGCAGGTCGTGGGCGATGCGGAAGGCGGCCTCGGCGGTGCGCTTGCCGACGCGGGTCTGCAGGATCCACAGCCGTCCGCGTTCGACGGTGAACTCGACGTCGCACAGGTCGCGGTAGTGGGCCTCCAGGGTGTGCAGGTGGTCGCCGAGTTCGACGTACGCGCGCGGGTCCAGGGTCCTGAGTTCGCTCAGCGGGAGCGCGTCGCGCACGCCCGCGACCACGTCCTCGCCCTGCGCGTCGGGGAGGTAGTCGCCGTACCTGCCGCGTTCGCCGGTGGCGGGGTCGCGGGTGAAGGCGACCCCGGTGCCGGAGTCGTCGCCGAGGTTGCCGAAGACCATCGCCTGGACGTTGACGGCGGTGCCGAGGTCCTCGGGGATGTGTTCGCGCCGCCGGTAGACGCGGGCGCGTTCGGTGTTCCAGGAGTCGAAGACCGCACGGATGGCCCGGGAGAGCTGTTCGGCGGGGTCCTGGGGGAAGTCCTCGCCGGTCTCCTTGCGGATGATGGTCTTGAACTCCTCGGTGAGCCCGGCGAGATCGCCGACGTCGAGGTCCTGGTCGTTCGTGTGCCGGGCGGCGATGGCCTGCTCGAACAGGTCCGCGTCGACGCCCATCACGGTCCGGCCGAACATCTGGATGAGCCGCCGGTAGGAGTCCCAGGCGAAGCGCTCCTGCCCGGAGGCCTTCGCCAGCCCGGTGACGGACCGGTCGTTGAGGCCGATGTCGAGGATGGTCTCCATCATGCCGGGCATGGAGAAACGGGCGCCCGAGCGCACGGACACCAGCAGCGGGTCGTCGGGGGCGCCGAGGGTGCGGCCCATGGCGCTCTCCAGTCCGGCGAGGGCGCGGGCCGCCTCGACGCCGAGCTCGGGAGGTTCCTCGCCCGTGGCCAGATACACCTTGCAGGCCTCGGTGGTGACGGTGAATCCCGGCGGGACGGGCAGGCCGAGCCTGGTCATCTCGGCCAGGCCCGCCCCCTTTCCGCCGAGGAGGGCGGCCATGTCCCGGCTGCCCTCGGCGAACGTGTACACGTACTTGACCGGCGTGCTCATCAGGGCTCGGCCTCTCATGTATGGGGGACGACGGCCACGGGGCAGCCGACGTGATGGATGGCGGCGTGGGCGACGGGGCCGGTGCGCGGACCGGCGGGCCGGTCGGTCATACGGCGCCCGACGACGAGGAGGCCGGCGCCGGAGGCCGCGCGGACCAGCACGGACTGCGGGCGGCCCTCGGTCACCGTCTCGACGACCTCGACGCCGGGGTACTTGTCGCGCCACACCTGCAGGACGGCGGTCATGAAGCCCAGCCACTCCTGCGCGCGCTGCGGTTCCTCGACGAGTCCGATCTCGCCGGGGCCGAGGGTGAGCGGGGACGGTGACTGCCAGGCGTGGACGGCCCTGAGGCGGGCGCGGCGCGTGCGGGCCGCCTCGAAGGCGAACTCGATCACCTCGTCGCAGGGGTCGCCCAGGTCGAGGCCGAGCACCACGTCGCGGTAGCCGGTGCGGGTGGACTCGCTGCCGTCGTCGGCCGGCAGATGTTCGTCGGCGGCCTTCTCACCCGCCCGGACCAGGACGACCGGGCGTTCCGCACGCGCCACCACGCCCAGGGCGACCGACCCGACCAGGAACCCGGTGAAGCCGCTGAGGCCGCGCGAGCCCAGGACCAGTACATCGGCCCGGTCCGCCATCCTCAGCAGGGCCGCGGTCGCGGGGCCTTCGACCTGCTCGTCGTCGACGACGACGTTCGGGCAGGCGCGGCGGATGCGGTCCTCGGCCTGCCGCAGAGCACGCCGGGCCAGGTGCCGCTGGGCGGCGCCGGCCGACTCGCCGTCCTGGCGAGGATGCCAGTTCCAGACGTGCACCAGATGCAGGGGCCGCTCACGGCGGACCGCCTCGCGGGCGGCCCACTCGGCGGCGGCGAGGCTCTCGTCCGATCCGTCGACTCCGGCGATGACGGGGTGAAGCATGGTGCGCACCTCCCACGGTCGGTCTGCTCCTGGGACCAGCGTCCCGCCGGGCGCTGCCTGCCGGTATGGGCCGCCAGGTCTCGGGCCGGGGCCGTTCGGCCCCTGCGCGTCCCACGGGGCAACCGGCCAGGGTGGGGGTTCCACGTACGGAAGGCAGTGCGTCATGGAACGAGTGATCATCGCCGGCGTCGACCGGTCGGCCCGCAGTCGTGCCGCGGCCGACTGGGCCGCACGCGAGGCACTGCTGCGCGGACTGCCCCTGCGGGTGGTCCATGTCCCGCCGTCGAGCCGTCCGGACCCGGCGGACCAGTGGCCGTACCGGCCGGAGACGGTGGCGGACCGTGCGGTCTCCGAACTCACCGGTCGCCACCGGGTGCTGGCCGTCCGGGGCGTCACCCTGAGCGGCTCTTCCGCCGCCGTTCTGCGGGCATGGGCCGAGCAGGCGGAGCTGCTCGTGCTCGGCCTGCGCGGCGAGGGCGGTCACGCCGGGGTCGCCGTGGGTTCGACCGCCGCGGCTCTGGCGGCCGGGTGCGCCCGCCCGGTGGTGCTGGTGCCCGGTACCTTCGCAGGGCGCTGGCAGCCGGGGCGCGCCGACGGCGTGGTGCTGGGGATCGATGCCCGTGATCCGGCCGACGGTCCGATCGGCTTCGCGTTCGAGGCGGCCCGGCTGCACGGCGTGCGCCTGCACGCGGTGCACTGCTGGACGTTTCCCGCGCAGGCGGCCCGCTCCCCCTTCCCGGTGCTCGAGGAGGACCGCGCCACCTGGGAGGACGACGAGGTGCAGGCGCTGTCC
Source organism: Streptomyces sp. S.PB5 (assembly GCF_030403745.1). Taxonomy (GTDB): domain Bacteria; phylum Actinomycetota; class Actinomycetes; order Streptomycetales; family Streptomycetaceae; genus Streptomyces. The sequence goes on along the minus strand of NZ_JAQMWP010000020.1, from coordinate 38,736 downwards.
GACGCGCTGCGGCCCTGGCTCGGCAAGTACCCCGACGTCGAGGTCCTTCAGGACGTCCGGCTGCTCGCCCCGGCCGAGGCGCTGGCCCATGCGTCCGGCAACGCCGATCTGGTGGTGACCGGACAGGGCGCCACGGCGCTCGCGCTGCTGCGGCACGCCCAGTGCCCGGTGGCGGTCGTACCGGCGTAGCACCGGTCGGCCCTGTGGATGGGGTCCTTCGGCCCCTGGGTGCCACCGGGGGCCGCGACTCACCTTAGGAGTCATGAAGAGCCGCGGTCGTATCGCCGTGATCGGCGTCGGGAACGAGTTCCGGCGCGACGACGGCGTGGGCTGGGCCGTGCTGGACCGGCTGCGTGAGCGGCCGCTGCCTCCCGAGGCCGAGCTCGCCACCTGCGACGGCGACCCGGGACGGCTGATCGGCCTGTGGGCGGGTGCCCGGCTCGCCGTGGTGGTGGACGCGGCCCACGCCCACCCGGGCACCCCCGGCCGTGTGCACCGTCTCGAACTCGACGCCGGGCTCCTCGGCCGGTCCTCGGCCACCAGCTCGCACGGGCTGGGTCTCGGCGAGGCCGTCGAACTGGCCCGGGTGCTGGACCTGTTGCCGGACCACCTGGTGGTCTACGCCGTGGAGGGCGCCGACAGCGCGCTCGGCACCGGCCTCTCCCCCGCCGTCGCGGACGCCGTGGCACCCCTGGTGGCGGCCGTCGAGGCCGAGATCGCGGGGAGGCCGGCATGACCGCGCGCCGCTTCCATGTGGAGGGCATCGTGCAGGGCGTCGGCTTCCGGCCGTTCGTCTACCGCACGGCATCGGCGCTCGGCCTGGACGGCTGGGTGGCCAACGTCAACGGCCATGTCGAGGGCGAGGTCGCCGGACCGCCCCGGGCGATCGAGGAGTTCGCCACCCGGCTGCACACCGACGCGCCGGCCCTCGCCCGGGTGCGCCGGGTCCGTATGACGGGCGACGCGCGGCCGCCGGCGTACGGCCACGGTTTCGAGGTCCGGCTCAGCGCCGCCGGCCCGACGGGGACGGGGCCGCGCGAGATCCCGCCCGACGCCGCGATCTGTGCCGCCTGTCTGCACGAGCTCCGTGACCCACGGGATCGCCGGTACCGCTACCCCTTCATCAACTGCACCGACTGCGGGCCGCGCGCCACGATCATCGAGGACCTCCCCTACGACCGGATCCGCACCACCATGCGCCGCTTCCCGCTGTGCGAGCGCTGCGCCGCCGAGTACGCCGACCCCGGCGACCGGCGCTTCCACGCCGAACCCGTCGCCTGTCCCGACTGCGGGCCGCGGCTGGCGTGGCAGGAGCTACGGGGCGAGGACGCGCTGCGGGCCGCGGTCAAGACCGTCGACGAGGGCGGGATCGTCGCGTTGAAGGGGCTCGGCGGCTATCAACTGGTCTGCGACGCGCGCGACCCCGCGGCCGTGGCACGGCTGCGGCGGCGCAAGCGGCGTCCGGTGAAACCGTTCGCCGTCATGGTCCGGGATCTCGACGCCGCGGCCCGGCTGGCACGTGTCGGCGCCACCGAACGCGAGGTCCTTTCCGCCCCGGAGCGGCCCGTGGTGCTGCTCGCCCGGCTGCGACGGCACGGCACGCCGGCTCCGCTCGCGCCCGAGGTGCATCCCGGCCTGACGCGGGTCGGGCTGTTCCTGCCCACCACCGGCCTGCACCATCTCCTCCTCGACGAGCTGGACCGGCCGCTCGTGGTCACCAGCGGCAACCTCAGCGACGAGCCCATCGCCGTCGACGACACCGAGGCGGCCCATGCCCTCGCCGCGGTCGCCGACGGGTTCCTCACCCACAACCGGCCGATCCGGTCCCGGTACGACGACTCCGTCGTACAGATCACCGGCCGTACCCGTGTCACCGTCCGACGGGCCCGCGGGCTGGCCCCGGCCCCGCTGCCCCTGTGCGTGCGGGAGCCGGTCGCGGGGGTCGGCGCCCAGCTGAAGCACACCGTCACCCTGGCCGCCGACGGCCGGGCCCACCTCGGGCCGCACACGGGAGACCTGTCCGACCTTCCGGCCTACGACGCGTTCGTGGCGTCGTACGACCACCTCAGGCGGCTCACCGGTATCGAACCCGCGGTCCTCGCCCACGACCTGCATCCCGGATATCTCTCCACGCAGTGGGCCCAGGCGCAGCCGCTGCGCCGGATCCCGGTGCAGCACCACCACGCGCACGTGGCCGCCTGCGCCGCCGAGCACGGTGTGCGCGGCCGTTTCCTCGGCGTCGCCTACGACGGACTGGGCCTGGGCGACGACGGGACGTTGTGGGGCGGCGAGATCCTCGTCGCCGACCTGTCCGGCTACCGGCGCGTGGGCAGGTTCGCGACCGCGCCCCTGCCCGGCGGCGACGCAGCGGTACGCCATCCGTCCCGCACCGCCCTCGGTCATCTGCTCGGCGGCGAGACACTCGGCTTCCCGCGCCCCTACCCCTGGCTCACCCGGCCCTTCACCGACCGGCTCGACCCGGCCGAACGCGCCACCGTGAGCGCCATGATCGCCCGGAACGTCAACTGTCCCCGGGCATCCAGCGCCGGACGGCTCTTCGACACGGTGGCCGCCCTCCTCGGCCTGTGCGACCGGGCCAGTTACGAGGGTGAGGCTGCCGTCCTGCTCGAAGCGCTGGCGGGCGACGAGCACGCGGTGCCTCTCGCCCACCGTGTCGTACGGGCGCAGGGCCTGTGGGTGTACGACCCGGCGCCGACGCTGGCGGCACTACTGGAACGGCGGCTCGACGGGGAGCCCGCCGCCGGGCTCGCGGCGGCCTTCCATCTCACGCTCGCGAACGTGACCGCGGAGCTCGTCGCACGGGCCGTGGCCGAGGGCGCGCCGCGCACGGTGTGCCTGGGCGGCGGCTGCTTCGTGAACCGGCGGCTGCTGACCGAGGTGAAGCGCCGGCTGCACGCGCAGGGACTGCGGGTGCTGGTCGGCGGTCAGGTACCGGTCGGGGACGGCGGCATCAGCTACGGGCAGGCGGCGGTCGCGGCGGCGCGGCTGGCCGGGGAGAGGTGAGGCGGATGTGCCTGGGGATTCCGGGGCGGGTCGTGGAGATGCACGACGACGCCGGACTGCGGATGGCGACGGTCGACTTCGGAGGTGTGCGGCGTGAGGTGTGCCTGAGTTGCACTCCTGAGGCGGAGGTCGGGTCGTACGTCATCGTGCATGTCGGGTTCGCCATCAGTCAGGTCGACGAGGAAGAGGCCCGGCGGACGCTCGAGGTGCTGCGGGCGATGGCCGGTGTCGTCGAGGCGGAGCTGAACGCAGGATCCGCTCGGCAGGCTCAGGGGTAGAGGCCGGCCCGGAAGGTGAACGAGACGAGCTGCGCCCGATCACGTGCGCCGACCTTCGTCATGGCCCGCACCGCATGCGTCTTCACGGTGAACGGCGACACGGACATCTGGGCCGCGATCTCGTCGTTGCCGAGACCGCTCGCGACGAGAACGACCACGTCCCGTTCCCTGGGTGTCAGAGCATCGAAGCGGCGCAGCAGTTCCTGGTCGATCACCGGAGGCGGACTGTCGGTCATGTGACCGATGAGCGCGGCCGTCGCGGCGGCCGACAGCGCACCGCCACCGCCGACGACCTCGGTGATTCCGGCGACGAGTTCAGCGGGGCTCACGGTCTTGCTCAGGAAACCGTTGGCGCCCGCGCGAAGAGCGGCGAGAACGATGTCGTCCTGGTCGAAGGTGGTCAGCACGATCACCCGCATCTTTTCGGGCGGGTGCTCCTTGCGGATCCGGCGGGTGGCCTCGACGCCGTCGATGCCGGGCATCCGGATATCCATCAGGACCAGGTCGACGGGGTGCTCCCGGAGGAAGGGCACGGCCTGGAGTCCGTCGGAGAGATCCCCCGCCACCACGAGACTCGGGTCGAGCCGGAGCATCGCCTTGATGCCCGCCCTGATCTCGTCCTGGTCGTCGACGATCAGAATCCGTGTCGTCATACGGCGGCTCCCAGCGGGCTGAACTCTGCACGGACCCGGAATCGCCCGTCATCACTGTCGATCGTCAGCCGCCCGTTGGAGGACTCGACGCGTTCGCGCATCCCCACGAGCCCGAGTCCGCTGCCCGAGTCGGAGCCGCGCAGGGAGTGACCGACGCGGTTCTCCACGGTGAGGCAGATCCTGCCGTCACGCTCGCGCACATCCACCGTTGCCGTCCCCTCTCCATGCCGGTAGGCATTCGTGAGTGCTTCCTGGACGACGCGGTAGACCGTCACGCCGACGCTGGGCTCCACGAAACCGGCGGGGATGTCGATCGAGGGCCGGATGTCGAGGCCGATGCTTTCGAACGAGGCGACAAGGCCCTCCAGGCCACTGAGTGACGGGGTCGGACGGAGCGCCTCGTCGCCGGAGCTGTCGTCTCCGAGGCGGAGGAGCGCGAGGATGCGTTGCGTTTCGACGACGACGGTGCGGGCGCTGGACCTGGCCGAGACAAGGGCCTGCCGGGAGGACTCGGCGTCTTCGGGCAGCCCGATCTCCGCGGCACCGAGATGCAGGCTCAGCATCGCGACCTGGTGGCCGATGACGTCGTGGAGGTCCCGGGCGATACGGAGTCGTTCCTCGGTCACCCGTCGGGTGGCTTCGATCTCGCGGGTGGCGATGGCACTCTCGGCCCGTTCCTCCAGAGTGCGCCAGTGCTCCCGATGGATGCGCAGCGCTGCCCCTGTCGCACCTCCGGCCATGGCCGAGAAGAGTGCGGCGGCTCCCACGACGGCGCCGCCGCGGAAGCCTCCCACCGTCATGAACGCCCCGAGGAAGAAGGCCGCCACTATGCCGGTTCCGGCCAACGGCTGCTTTCCCCTGAGGGTGACCGAGAACAGCACGAGCACCGCCATCATCCACACCGACAGAGGATCGTGGCCCACCGCTGTGACGGCGAAGGACGCCGCGCTCGCCACGACCAGTCCTGTCCACGGCCGCCACCATGAGAGGGCGACACCGCCGCCGGCGAGGAGCACGGAGAGGGCCGTCGGCCAGTCCGCCCCTCTCAGGATCGCTGCGACGATCTGACCGGTGAACACCAGCGCGGCCGCCGCGTAGGCGACGAGGTGCAGCGCCTCGGGGCGGCGGACCCACAGGGGTGCCACAGGCCCGTCCTGATCTCTGTGCGCCTTGACCATGGCCTCATTCTCGTTCCCGTTCGCTGCGGCCATGTACTTCGTTCGAAGTACGCGGCCCCGCCCGAGGCCGCTGAGACTCCTCATCGAGGCGACCGTCTCACACCACCACGCATCACCGAACGGGACACCCGATGACTCAGACCACCATGACTTCGAGCACGACAACGACCACGCCGACGTCCTCCGGACTCCGATCGCTCCATCTGATCCGAGTCACCTTCTCCCTGATCTGGGTGGCACTCGTCGTCACGACCTCCGCCTCGCTCGTGTCGGCGGACGGGCCCACGGTGATCGCGGCCGCGCTGCTCGTCGTCTACCCCCTGTGGGACGTCATCGCCACGTACCTCGAAGGTCGCCTGGCAGGCACCGGCGCCACGGACCGCAGCGCTGCCGCCAACATGGCTCTCGGCCTCGCCACCGCCGCCGCGATGATCATCGCCGTCTTCTCCACCATCGGGGCGGCCCTGCTCGTGTTCGGCATCTGGGCACTCCTCTCCGGAGCGATCCAGCTCGTCGTGGCGATCCGGCGCCGGCGCACCGTAGGCGCACAGTGGCCCATGGTCATCAGCGGCGGGCTGTCCGTCTTCGCCGGCTCCTCCTTCGCCGTCATGTCCGCCTCGGAGACGAGCGGCCTGTCCTCCGTCGCCGGATACTCGGCCTTCGGCGCCTTCTGGTACCTCGTCTCCGTCACCGCGCTCAGCATCCGCATCCGACGCGAACGGCGCTGACCACCGCTGTCGGAGCCACCGCCTCTCCCGAAGGCGCGGTGGCTTTCGACGTCCGAAGGACCCCTCGGCTCCCCATCAGGGCCGGTCGGCCCCTGCCCCTGATGTCGGGCTCTGGATGAACCTGGCTGTGCAGGAGCACGGAGCCGTCTCGGACAAGGAGGACCGTCATGACCGCCACCGCAGCCCCGGCCGTGCTCGACCGGAACGGACTGGATGCGCTGGTCACGGCTCTGGTGGCGCAAGGGCGGACCGTGATCGGACCGACCGTGCGCGACGGTGCGATCGTGCTCGCCGAACTCACTTCGGCCGACGCCCTCCCCTTCGGCTGGGGTGTCGAACTCGATGCCGGGCGATACCGGCTGGTGCGCCGCGAGGACGGGGCCGCTTTCGCGCACAGTGCGGGGCCGCAGTCCTGGAAGGCCTTCCTGCACCCGTCACGGGAGCGGCTGTGGAGCGCCGACCGTACCCCGAAGGGGGACGTGTCGTTCACCGCGGAGGACGCCGAGACGCCGTCGTACGCCTTTCTCGGCGTGCGGCCCTGTGATCTGCGGGCCGTCGCGATCCAGGACCGGGTGCTGACCGGCGGACGGTACGCGGACAGCGGTTACGGCAGGCGCCGGGGCAAGGCCCTGCTGATCGCCGCCGAGTGCACCGAGCCCGGGGCGACCTGCTTCTGCGTGTCCACGGGCGGTGGTCCCGCCGCCGACGCCGGGTACGACCTGGCGCTCACCGAGAGGGACGGGCGCTTCCTCGTGCGGGTCGGCAGCGAGGAGGGCGCCGCGCTGCTGGCACAACTCCCCCATCGGACCGCCGATCCGGAGGTCGAGGCGGCTGCCCGCGCCGCCGTCGACGCCGCTCGCGACCGGATGGGGCGCTCCCTGCCTCCCGTCGACCTGCGGGCCCTGATGGGTGCGAGCCCGACCGCCGAACGCTGGGACGACGTCGCCGCCCGCTGTCTGACCTGCGGCAACTGCACGATGGTCTGCCCGACCTGCTTCTGCGTCACCACGGAGGAGGTCACCGATCTCAGCGGTGACCACACCGAGCGGTGGCAGCGCTGGGACTCCTGCTTCGACCTGGACTTCTCGTATCTGCACGGTGGCCCGGTCCGCTCCTCGGCGCGCAGCCGCTACCGGCAGTGGCTCACCCACAAACTCTCCACCTGGCACGACCAGTTCGGCACCTCCGGCTGCGTCGGCTGCGGTCGCTGCATCGCCTGGTGCCCGGCCGGCATCGACATCACGGAGGAAGTCGCCGCGCTGGACGCCGAACACCGGGCCCCCGGAACGGAGACGGAGCGATGACCCCCTCGATCGCACTGCGCCTGAACCACGCCCTGCCCGCCGAACACCGTGAGCGGCTGCTGCGGGTGGCCCGCGAGGTGCGCTTCCCGCAGGGCGCCCGGATGTTCGAGGAGGGCGGCCGCGCCGACCGCTTCTGGATCGTCCGGGACGGCACCGCGGCCCTCGACCTGCATGTGCCCGGCCACCAGGCACCGGTCGTCGAGACGCTCGGCAGCGGTGATCTCGTCGGCTGGTCCTGGCTGTACGAGCCGCACGTCTGGCAGTTCGGTGCCGAGACCGTGATCCCGATGGGGGCCTATGAGTTCGACGCGGTGGCCGTGCGGCTGATGTGTCAGGACGACGCCGAGTTCGGGCGCGCGATCGAGCACTGGGTCGGCCGGGTGCTGGCACACCGCCTCAACGCGGCCCGCGCCCGGCTCGTCGACCTGTACGGGATCTACGAGACGAAGGAAGCGCGATGACCACCGTGCCGGTCCCCCATCGCGTGGTCGCCCGCCGGACGGAGACCGCGGACACGGTCACCTTGCGGCTGGAGCCGGTCGGCGCGGCGCTGCCCGACTTCGCTCCCGGACAGTTCGCGATGGTGCACTGCTTCGGCCGGGGCGAGATCCCCGTCTCGGTGAGTTCCGTCCAGACCACGGGCGGCCTCGCGCACACGATCCGCTCGGTGGGTGCCGTCTCCGACGGGCTGTGCGCCAGCCGGGTCGGCGATGTCGTCGGCCTCCGTGGCCCGTACGGCAACACCTGGGAACTCCAGCGGGCGCGCGGCAGTGACGTGCTGATCGTGGCGGGCGGCATCGGTCTCGCACCGCTGCGGCCGCTCGTGCTGAGCGCGCTGGCCGAGCCGGAGGCGTACCGGCGTATCAACGTCCTGGTCGGGGCTCGCACCCCGGGTGATCTGATGGCCCGGGCGGAGGTGGAGAGCTGGGCCACGGCGTTCACCGGAGTGACGGTCGACCAGCCCGGACCGGGCTGGCGCGGGGACGTCGGCGTGGTCACCCAACTGCTGGGGCGGGCACTGTTCGAGCCGGACGACACGTGGGCGTTCGTGTGCGGGCCCGAGCCGATGATCCGGGCCACCGCCCGCGAACTCGCCGATCGCGGTGTCCCACGCGAGCGCATCCGGGTCTCGCTGGAGCGGAACATGCGCTGCGCGACGGGCCACTGCGGACACTGCCAGCTCGGCCCCCTGCTGCTGTGCCGGACGGGTCCCGTCGTGACCTGGGCCCAGGCCGAACCCCTTCTGTCGGTAAGGGAGTTGTGAGATGGCACCCACCCTCGCCGTGTTCAAACTGGCCTCCTGCGACGGCTGCCAGCTCACCCTGCTGGACTGCGAGGACGAACTCCTGGCACTGGCGGGCGAGGTGGACATCTTGCACTTCCTGGAGGCGTCCAGCGCGGTGGCGCCCGGCCCCTACGACCTGTCCCTGGTCGAGGGTTCGGTCACCACGGCCCACGACGCCGAACGGGTCCGTGCGATCCGGGCGGCCTCGCGCCGGCTGGTGACCATCGGGGCGTGTGCGACCGCGGGCGGCATCCAGGCCCTGAGGAACTTCGCCGACGTCGACGAGTACCGGCGTGTGGTCTACGCCCACCCCGAGTACATCTCGACGCTCGCCACCTCCACACCCGTCTCCGCCCATGTGGACGTCGACTTCGAGCTGCGCGGCTGCCCCGTCGACCGGCGTCAGCTCATCGAGGTGATCACCGCGTTCCTCGCCGGCCGCAAGCCGGACATCCCCGACCACAGCGTGTGCTTCGAGTGCAAGCGGCGCGGCACGGTCTGTGTCACCGTCGCCCACGGCACCCCCTGTCTCGGCCCGGTCACCCACGCCGGGTGCGGGGCGCTGTGCCCGGCGTACCACCGTGGCTGCTTCGGCTGCTTCGGCCCGTCCGGGTCGGTGAACCTGCCCGCGCTGATCCCGCTGCTGCGCCGCGACGGCCTCGACGAGGACGCGGTGGAGCGGTTCCTGCACACCTTCAACGCTCAGGCCTTCGCAGAGGAGTTGGACAAGTGACGCACCGTGGATCCCGTGTGCTGCACGTCGGCTCGCTGTCCCGGGTCGAGGGCGAGGGCGCGCTGCGCCTGCACGTCCACGACGGCACGGTCACCGAGGCGCGGCTGGAGATCTATGAGCCGCCGCGCTTCTTCGAGGCGTTCCTGCGCGGCCGCTCCCACACCGAACCGCCGGACATCACGGCCCGGGTGTGCGGGATCTGCCCGGTGGCGTACCAGATGAGCGCCTGCGCTGCGATCGAGGACGCCTGCGGGGTGAGCGTCGATCCGGTGATCCGTGCGCTGCGCCGGCTGCTGTACTGCGGCGAGTGGATCGAGAGCCAGGCCCTGCACATCTATCTGCTGCACGCCCCGGACTTCCTGGGCCGGGCGAGCGCGATCGAGCTGGCGCGCACCCACCGGACGGAGGTGGAACGCGGACTGCGGCTGAAGAAGGCGGGCAACTCGCTGATGGAACTGCTCGGCGGGCGGGCCGTGCACCCCGTGAACGTCCGCCTGGGAGGCTTCCACCGGGTCCCCTCGCGTGACGAACTCCGGCGGCTCCATGAGGAGTTGAAGCAGGCACTCGACGACGCGTGGGACACCGTGCGGTGGGTCGCGGGCTTCGAGTTCCCGGACGCGCGGGTCGAGGCCGACCTGCTGGCGCTGGCCGAGCCGGACACGTACGCCATCGAAGGCGGTGTCCCGACCGTGCTGCGTGCCGACGGGACCGGCATGTCCTTCCCGGTGCGGGACTTCACCGCGCACGTGGCCGAGACGCACGTACCGCACTCCACCGCACTGCACTCCCGGCTCGACGGACGGCTGCACCTCACCGGCTCCCTCGCGCGGTTCGCGATCAGCGGGGCGAAGCTGTCGCCCGTTGCGCTGCAGGCGGCCACGGAGGCCGGCCTGGGCGATCCGCGGACGGGCGCGGTGTGCCGCAATCCGTTCCGGTCGATCCTGGTGCGGGCGGTGGAGACGGTGTACGCCGTCGGCGAGGCGCTGCGGATCATCGAGGCGTACGAGCCTCCGGCCCGCCCGTACACGGAGGTGCCGCCGGTCGCGGGCGTCGGGCACGGCGCCACCGAGGCACCCCGCGGAGTGCTGTACCACCGCTACGAACTCGACGCCGACGGCCTGGTCGCCGACGCGCGCATGGTGCCGCCCACCGCGCAGAACCAGGCCGCGATCGAGGACGACCTGCGGCGTCTGGCACAGCGGGCGATCCGCGAACGCGACCCGGACGACGCCGAGTTGACGGCGCTGTGCGAGCGGGCGATCCGCAACCACGACCCGTGCATCTCGTGCTCCACCCACTTCCTCGACCTGACGGTCGTCCGTACGTCGGGAGCCACCTCGGGAGGCTGTGATGTCTGAATCCCCGTACACCGTGAGCGATGTGATGACGCACACCGTCGTCGCCGTCGGCAGCGAGGCGCCCTTCAAGGAGATCGTCGAGCTGCTCGACCAGTGGAAGGTCAGCGCCGTGCCGGTGCTGGCCGGCGAGGGGCGGGTCGTCGGGGTGGTCTCCGAGGCCGATCTGCTGGCCAAGGAGGAGTTCCGCGACAGCGACGCGGGCGAGTTCGAGGAGCGCGCCAAGGCGGGCGCGGTGACCGCGGGCGAGCTGATGAGCGCCCCGGCGGTGACCGTGCACGCCGACGCCTCGGTCGCCGAGGCCGCCCGCATCATGGCCCGCCGCCATGTCAAGCGGCTGCCCGTGGTGGACGGCGTCGGTCTCCTGCAGGGAGTGGTGAGCCGCAGCGATCTGCTGAAGGTGTTCCTGCGGCCGGACGAGGAGATCGCCGCCGAGATACGGCAGACGGTGCTGGAGCGGATGCCGGTGACCTCACCGCTCGCGGTGACCGTCCACGACGGTGTCGCCACACTGACCGGCTCCGCCGCCGAACGCGCCTATCTGCCCGTCGTGGCCCGCGCCGTCCACTCGGTGGAGGGCGTCGTCGACGTCCGGCTCGACCTCACGCACCGATGAAGTACCTCGACGAGTACCGCGACCCCGTGCTCGCCCGGCGTCTGCTGGCGGAACTGCGGGAGACCGCCACGCGCGACTGGCGGATCATGGAGGTGTGCGGCGGCCAGACCCACACCCTGGTCCGCCAGGGCATCGACGAGCTGCTGCCCGCCGGGATGCGGATGATCCACGGCCCGGGCTGCCCGGTCTGTGTGACCCCGCTGGAGACCCTGGACCGGGCCATGGCCGTCGCCGCCCGGCCCGGGGTGATCCTCACCAGCTTCGGCGACATGCTGCGGGTGCCGGGCACCGACACCGACCTGCTGTCGCTGCGGGCGCGTGGCGCCGACGTACGGGTGGTGTACGCCCCCGTGGACGCCGTCCGTCTGGCAGCCCGGCACCCCGAGAAGCAGGTCGTGTTCCTCGCGGTCGGCTTCGAGACGACCGCGCCGGCCAACGCGACAGCGGTCCTGCTCGCGGCCCGTCTGGGGCTGACCAACTTCTCCCTGCTGGTCAGCCATGTGCTCGTGCCCCCGGCGATGACCGCGCTGCTGGAGGATCCGGACTGCGAGGTGCAGGCGTTCCTGGCGGCCGGGCATGTGTGCGCGGTGATGGGCTGGCGGGAGTACGAACCGATCGCTGCCCGGTACCGGGTGCCGATCGTGGTGACCGGGTTCGAGCCGCTGGACCTGCTGGAGGGCATCCTGATGGCCGTACGGCAGCTGGAGTCCGGCCGGGCCGAGGTGGAGAACCAGTACGTACGGGCCGTGTGCCGGTCCGGGAACACCGAGGCGCAGGACACCGTCCGCGAGGTGTTCCAGGTCACCGACCGGGCCTGGCGCGGGATCGGGGCGCTGCCCGCCAGCGGACTCGAACTCGCCGAGAAGTACCGGGAGTTCGATGCCGCCCGGCGCTTCGACGTGGGCGGGCTGTGTCCTGTGGAGGACCCCGAGTGCATCGCCGGGTCCATTCTGACCGGGGCGAGGCTGCCCACCGACTGCGCGGCGTACGGCACCCGTTGCACCCCACGTCATCCGCTCGGCGCGCCCATGGTGTCGTCCGAGGGCACCTGTGCCGCCTTCCACGCGGCCGGACGCACCCCCACTCGCGTGAGGAGCACGCCATGAACGTCCGATGCCCCGCCCCGAACCACGAGGACGAGGTCGTGCTGCTGGGCCACGGTGCCGGCGGCCGCCTCACCGCCGAGCTGCTCGACCGGCTGGTCCTGCCCGCCCTCGACGGCGCCCCGGGACCGATGGAGGACGCCGCGCTGCTGCCCGGTCACCGGGAGCTGGTGATGAGCACCGACAGCTTCGTCGTCAGCCCGCTGTTCTTCCCCGGCGGGGACATCGGGTCCCTCGCCGTCCACGGCACGGTCAACGACCTCGCCATGCGGGGCGCCTGGCCGCTCGCGCTGTCCGTCTCCCTCATCGTGGAAGAGGGGCTGCCGCTGGCCGAACTCCGCGCCGTCCTGGACTCGTTGGGGAAGGCGGCGCAGTCCGCGGGGGTGCCCGTGGTGACCGGGGACACCAAGGTCGTGGGCCGGGGCGCGGCCGACCGGCTCTTCGTCAACACCACCGGCGTGGGACAGCGGCACGGCTCGCTGCATCCCTCCGCGGCCCTGGCCCGGCCCGGTGACGCGGTGCTGCTGTCCGGGCCGATCGGGCTGCACGGCACGACCGTGCTGAGCACCCGTGAGGGTCTCGGCTTCGAGAGCGACATCGCCTCCGACACCCGGCCGCTGCACCGGCTGGTGCGTGCCCTGGTGCCCGTCGGCGCCGATGTGCACGTCCTGCGCGATCCGACCCGGGGCGGGCTCGCGGCCGCACTCAACGAGATCGCCCGCGACTCCTCCGTCGCCGTGGAGATCGAGGAGAGCGCCGTGCCCGTGCCCGAGGCGGTCGCCTCGGCCTGTGATCTGCTCGGCCTGGACCCGCTGGTCGTCGCCAACGAGGGCTGTCTGGTCGCCTTCGTCGCCGCCGACGCGGCCGAGGAGGCGCTGGCCGCGATGCGGTCGGTCGAGGAGGGGACGGCCGCGGTGCGCATCGGTGAGGTGCTGCCCGACGGCCCGCAGGGGCGGGTGACACTGCGGACGCTGGTGGGGGCCCGGCGGATCGTGGACATGCCGCTCGGGGAACTGCTGCCCCGGATCTGCTGACCGCCGGTACGCGTACGTCCGCCGCCCGGCCCTCCCATCCGGGCAGCGGACGCGTCACAGCGGAGCCCTGTTCAGCCCTGGCGCACCTTGATGGTCGTCGTTCCCGCCTTCGCCTCGGGCAGCGGGACCGTGATGGTCAGGACGCCGTCCTTGTAGTCGGCGCTCGCCTCGTCGCCCTTCGCGCCGGCGGGCAGCCGGACGGAGCGGGCGAAGGTGCCGTAGCGGAACTCCGTGCGGTACTTCTCCTTGGTCTCCTCACTCCGCTCGGCGCGCAGGGTCAGCACGCCCTCCGCCACGGTGATCTCGATGTCCTTGTCGGGGTCGATGCCGGGAAGCTCGGCCCGCAGCACGTATGTGCCGTCCGTGAGGTGCTCCTCGACCCGTATGTGGTGCAGCCCCGGGACTCCGTGTGTCCCGGGGAAGCCGGACTCGACCCAACCGAACAGGTCGGGCAGCGTCGGCCAGCCCGGCAGCCGCTCGATCATGCCCGTCATGTCGCCCTCCTTCGGCAGCCCTTCCTTCACCTTCCGTCTCCAGCCTGCTCCCGCGGGACGGTGGTGCCGAGTGCCGTTCGGTCCCGGCGCCGGGCCGGTCGGGCCCTGGCGTGCCGGGCGCGGCGCCTGCCGGACCGTCAGCCGGTCCGGTGGCCCCACCGGGGGTCGAAGTCGGCCCATTCCTTGTCCCACTGCGCCAGTCGCCGCCGGTCCAGACGGGCGCAGCCGCTCCAGCCGGCGAGCAGCACGGCCGAACCCGCGCCCACGGCGGCCACCGTGCCCAGCGCGGTGCCGTGAAGCTCGGCCTGGTCGGGGGTGGCGGGTGCGGGCACGAGTCGGCCCTCGGTGTCCAGCCAGATCCGGGTCGGGCTGCCTGCCTTGGTACCTGGTTCGACCCGGGCCACTCCGGTGCGGACTCTGCCGTCCTGACCGGTCCAGCGCACGGTGGCCCAGGCCCGGCCCCCGTCGGAGCCCTCGGCGGCGGACGGTGACAGTTCGGCGTCCTCGGTGAGCACGGCGGACACGGCATGCCGCTCGGCCCGCAGGCCGTTGATGTTCTGCTCGATGGCACGGGCGGTCAGGGTGCCCGTGACGACGGCCGCCACCACCGCCAGCGTCCAGGTCGCGATCAGCAGCCAGGCCTCCACGAGGTAGCTGGGCCGCCGGAGCGGGCTGCGTCTGAAACGCCACCCCAGGCGCCGGGGCCCGGTCATGGCCGCCACCGGTCCAGGACCTCGGTGGGCGGCCGCCGCGGCGTGTGCCACAGCTCGGTCGTACGGCCCAGGCGCAGCACCACCTGCGGGAACAGACCGCCGGTGAGATGTGCGCGCAGCTCGGCCCGGGGCGCGGGCAGTTCGAGGGGCTGGGTGTGGAAGGCCGCCATGACGTCCTGGGCGGCCGCGTGCAGCAGGACACGCTGGAGTGCCTGGCCCGAGCGCAGCCACTCCTCGCGGGTGTCGTACCGGCTGGAGAGCACGGCCACCGTGCCCGTGCGCGGGGACCATCGCTGCGGTCGGCGGATGTGGCACCAGGACAGGCCGAGGTAGTCGCGGCCGGCGAGGAGCGTGCCGTCGGGGTGACGCGGGCAGATCCGGGGCGGTATCCCCTGTGGTCCCACGTAGCGCCTCAGCTCGGCACGATGGCCGGGGTCCGCGCGATGGATGGCCTCGGCCGTGCGCACGAGGTGGGTCAGCAGTCGGAGGTTCTCCGGTTCGTCGACGACCTGGAGGACGGCTCCCTCCGTCAGGGCCTGCTCACGCAGCTCGTCGAGGAGCGGGGCCGGTACCGGGTCCGGGCCGAAGTGGCCGCGGTGGGTGTGCCGGTGGGGCATGGCCCGGGCCAGGAGTGCCTCCTCGGGGTCTGCGGGGAGGTGTTCCGCGTAGCCGACGTGGGCCAGGTAGCCGGGACGGCCGGGCTCGGGCAGCAGGTCGACGGCGGGGCGGAAACCGAGTCGTCGTACGGCGAGTCGCACGTTGAACAGGGCCGCCCCGCAGGCGATGTGCGCCTCCCGGCCGCCCGGGTCGGTCAGGATCAGCCGCCGCCCCGCGTCCAGGTGCACCTCGAAGGCGTGGTCGTGGCCCTCCTCGACGAAGGACCACGGCTGGCTGTTGTGCGGCGAGGGCGCCAGGGAGGCGGCGCGGGCCAGGTGCAGAGCCGCGCGGCCGGGGCTCTCGTAGGTCAGGGACATGATGCGTCCACCCTTCGTGCGTTCCCGGCCCGCGGGTCCTTCCCGGGCTGGCCGGGGCGGTCAGTCCTGCTCCCCCGCCACGAGTTCGTCGGCGATGTGCCGTGCCCAGTCCTCGATCCGGCCGAAGTCCCGGAAGTCACCCCCTTTGCCGTTGCGCAGGATCATCCCCGCGACCCAGCCCTTCGCGCCGTCCTCCAGACAGCCGCCGAAGGTGACGTGTTCGCGGGCGTCGAGCCGGGTGACGGCCTTCTTCACACCGGGCACCGGCGGGATGTCCCGTTCGGAGGCCGAGGCGTCGAGCGGGCCGCTGCTGAACAGCCACAGCGGCAGCCGGGCGAGTTCGTCTCCGTGCCGGCGGACGAAGCGGCGGGCGTCCTTGTGCCAGCGTCCGGCGTACAGTGCGCCGCCGAGCACGACGGCGTCGTACGGCGTGACACGGGCGACGGCGCCGGCGGGCAGCGCCTCGGCGGTGACGCCCTCCTTGCGCAGCACCGCGGCCACGGCCTCGGCGATCCGCGCGGTCGATCCGTTCGTCGTCCCGTACGCGACCAGGACCTTGCCGGTCATGACGGTTCGCCTCCTTCTCCGGTCAGATGCGGCGCAGCCAGTCGTCGGCGACACCGTGCAGCGACTCCTGGTCCGGCCTGAGGTGGGAGTCGTCGAGCCGGTGGGTCAGCTTGTCGACGACGGCGACCACTCCGTCGATCTGACGGGTCATCGAGACGGCGATCTCCGTCTCGCTCTTGCGTTCCATGTGTCCGGCGAGGGTGACCACGCCCTCCGTGACCGAGACGTCGACGCCGCGCGGCGGCAGCCACAGGGCGCGGACGAGGACCTCGTCGATGACCTCGGCGCGGATCTCCGCGTCGGGCCGCAGGAAGACCTGGAGCAGGTCCCGGCGGGTCACGATGCCGACCAGCCGCTGCTCCTCGTCGAGGACGGGCAGCCGTTCGATGTGGTGCTGGGCCATGGTGCGGGCGGCCTCGACGATGGTGTCGTCGGCGTGCACCGTGACGGGCGGCCGCGACATCAGCTGCCCGGCGGTGCGGGCGGCGGCCTTGGCGATGCGCCGCCTGCCCTCGCGCGTCAGCATGGCGCGCCGGAAGTGCTTCTTCGGCTCGTAGGGGTCGGGCGTCTCGGCCTGCCGGGCCAGCAGGTCGGTCTCGGAGATGACGCCGATGACCTTGTCGTCATCGTCGACCACGGGCAGTCCGCTGATGCGGTTGTCACCGAGGAGCCGGGCCACCTCCTTGAACGGGGTGCCGTGCGTGGCCCGGACGACCTGGGTGGTCATCACGGAACCGACCTTGTTGTGCTTCATGGCTGTTCCCTCCTCAGCGGAGTCGGCGCAGATACGGGTCCTGGGGCCTGCTGGGCAGCAGGCGTACGCGCGCATCGAGCACGGTGACTCCGCCCGGTGTCGCGAGAACGGGGTTGAAGTCGGCCTCGGCCAGCTGCGGCAGGTCACCGGCCATGCGGGAGAGCCGCAGCAGGAGCTGTTCGAGCCCTTCGAGGTCGACGGGGCCCGTGCCGTGCGCGCCGAACAGCAGGGGGGCGCAGCGCGGGGCCGTGATGAGGTCGTGCACATCGTGGTCGGTGAGCGGGGCCAGCCGGGCCGCGTGGTCGGCGAGCACCTCGGTGGCGGTGCCGCCGAGTCCGAACAGCACGAGCGGTCCGAAGACCTGGTCCTGGACGACACCGGCGAACAGCTCGGTGCCGCGGTCGGCGAGCGGCTGGATCACCACGCCCTCCAGGAGGCCGGCGAAGCGCGTCTCCAAGTCCCGGAAGGCGGCCCGCACCTGGGAGTCGCCCCGCAGGTCGAGGTGGACGGCGTGCTCGGCGCTCTTGTGCAGCAGGCCCGGCCAGTGGCCCTTCATGACCACCCGGCCGTCGGCACCGCGCAGGCGCTCGGCCGCCAGTACGGCGGCGTCCTCGGTGTCGGCCCAGGCCCAGCCGATCTGCGGGATCCCGTAGCAGTCGAGGAGTTCGGCGCACTCGCGCGGGGTGAGCCAGCCGCCGTCCGGATGGGCGTCGAGGTAGGCCTCGACAACGGCGTGGGCGCGGTCCGTCTCGACGCCGTCGAGGTCGGGGACCGTGCCGGCGGGCCGGGCCAGCCAGGCGGCGCGGCGGGCGGCGTGGGCCAGCGCCCTTGCCGCCGCCTGGGGTTCGGCGTACGAGGGGACGGTGCCGCCCCCGTCGGCGGGCAGCAGCTCGACGGGCAGGCCCTGTTCGAGGCGGATGGCGGCGACGGGCTTGGCACGCCGGCCCGGGGCGCGGGTCAGGGCGCGGACGAGGTCGTCGCCGGTGGCCGCGGCGACCGCGGTGGGGACGAGGGCCACGAGCACGGCGTCGACACCGCCGTGGCGCGTGATCCGGTCCACGCAGTCGGCCAGCTGCGCCTCGGTGACGGCGGCGGTGGCGTCGACGGGGTTGCCGGCGGCGGCGCCCTCGGGGAGGAGGGCGAGCAGGTCGTCGATCAGCTCCGGGGTGGGCGCGGGAAGTTGGAGGCCTGCCTCGGCGCAGGCGTCGGCGGCGAGTACGCCGGCTCCGCCCGCGTTGGTGACGATGGCCACGCGGGGTCCTGCGGGCAGCGGCTGGGAGTGCAGCAGGGCGGCGGCTTCGAGGAGTTCGCCGCAGGAGTGGGTGGCGGTGATGCCCGCCTGGGTGAAGAGCGCGCCGCGGGTCATGGTGCGGGTGGCGGCGGCCGCGGTGTGCGAGGCGGCGGCCCGTCGGCCGGCCTCGGTGCGGCCCGCGTCGACGGTGAGCACCGGAATCCGCCGGGTCACCCGGCGGGCGGTGCGGGAGAAGGCGCGGGGGCTGCCGAACGACTCCAGGTGCAGCAGGGCGAGTTCGGTGCGGCCGTCGCTCTCCCACCACTGGAGCAGGTCGTTGCCGCTGACGTCGTACTTGTCGCCGAGGGAGACGAAGGAGGAGACGCCGATGCCGAGCCGGGACAGCCCGTCGAGCAGGGCGATCCCGACGCCTCCGGACTGCACGGCGACGCCCGCGCTGCCGGGTCGCGGGTGAGCGGCGGCGAAGGTGGCGTCGAGGCGGAACCCGGGCTCGGTGTTGGAGATGCCGAGGCAGTTGGGGCCGACGAGGCGCATGCCGTGGGCGCGGCAGGCGGCCAGCAGGGCCCGCGCCTGATCGGAGTCCAGGCCCGCGGTGACGACGAGGAGGGCGCGCACGCCCGCCTTGCCGCACTCCTCGGCGGTCTCGGGGATCACGGCGGCGGGTACGGCGAGGACGGCGAGGTCGGGGGTGACCGGCAGCGCGCTGACCGACGGGTGGGACGGCACGCCGAGGATCGCGTGCGCGGCGGGGTTCACGGCGAACAGGCGCCCGGTGTAGCCGCCGGCGTGCAGCTGGTGCAGGATCGCCCGGCCGACCGAGCCGGGCTTGCGTCCGGCGCCGACGACGGCGACCGACTTGGGCTTCAGCAGCGGCTCCATGCTGGCGACGTCGGCGGCCCGGCCGCGTTCCTCGACGGCCGTGAGGTAGGTGTCGCCGGTGTCGAGGGAGATGGTGCAGCGCACCTCGGGCCCTTCGAAGGTGCGGGCCGTGCGCAGACCGAGGTCGGCGAAGAGGCGCAGCACCTCGTGGTTCTCGCTGAGGGCGTCGGCGGTGAAGGTGGTGACGCCCTCGGCGCGGGCGGCGGAGACCAGGTGCTCGACGAGGAGGGTGCCCACGCCCCGGTGGTGCAGCCCGTCGGCGACGGCGATGGAGATCTCGGCGGTGTCCCCGTCGCCTCCGGTGTCGTACTCGGCGAGTCCGATCAGCCGGCCCTCCGTCTCGGCCAGCAGGGCCAGGTATCCGGGGTGTGCGGCACCGCAGGCCCGGTCCGCGGCCAGGGCGGCCGAACGGCGGCTGGCGGCGAAGAACCGCAGTCGCAGGTTCTCCGGGGACATCTCCTCGTACAGTCCCTGCACCTGGTCGTGGTCCGCCCGTCGCACCGGCCGGATGCACACGGTGGTGCCGTCCGCGAGCAGGGCGTGGACCGTGGGCCGGCTGCGCGTGTCGTCCGTCATCGCGGTTCTCCTCGGGTTGTCTCTGCACTTAGAGCGTCCAACGGAACGGGCCGCGGTCCCATGGGCTGTCCGGGCGGTACGGGTGGGCCGGTCGGCCCTGCTCGGGGGCCGGTCGCGCGTGCGGCCAAAGAGAGCGGGACGGCCCACCGGGCGACCGAAGGACCTCGTGTCCTGGCCGCCCGGCGGGCCGGTGTGTTCATGCCTGCTGCGGTACGACGGCCACCGGGCAGGTCGAGTGGTGCAGAGCCGCATGGGTCACGCGGCCGAGCTGGAATCCCAGGTGTCCGTTGCGGCGCTTGGCGCCGACGATCAGGAGGTCGGCGCCGTGCGCGGCCTCCACCAGCACCCGGCGCGGGTGGCCCTCGACGGTGCGGCGCTTGATCTCCACCTCCGGCGGGGCGTCCTGCAGGGCCTGGGTGAGGGCCTCCTCGGCCTGCTCCTGATGCCGCCGGGCCGCGATGTCGTCCGCCGGCGGGTAGTCGGTGGTCTCGCGCGCGGGGCACCGCCAGGCCCGTACCGCCTCCAGGACGGCACCGCGGCGCCGGGCCTCCTCGAAGGCGAAGCGCACCGCCGCCGAGTCCTTCGCGTCCTCGCCGACACCCACGACGACCCGTCCGCCGCCCGGAGGCGTCGCCCTCATGTCGTGGTTGCCGCGCAGGACGATCACCGGGCAGTCGGCGTGTGCCGCCACGGTCAGGCTGACCGAGCCGAGCAGCATCTCGGCGAGGCCGCTGCGGCCCCGGGAGCCGACCACCAGCGCGGACGCCTGCCGGGCCTCGTGCACCAGGGCGTACTCGGGTTCCTCGAACACCACGTCGGCGGACACCTTCAGGCCGGGCTGCCGGGCCCTCGCCCGGGCCGCGGCGGCGCCGACCACGTCCTGGGGCAGCACGCGCGCCGCGGGCTTGCCGAGGTCGTGCGCGAGGGCGGCGCCCTCGTAGCGCTCCCACAGGCACGCGTACACCAGCCGCAGCGGAACGCCGCGCACCACGGCCTCGTCGGCCGCCCAGTCCACGGCGCGCAGGCTCGGCTCGGAGCCGTCGACGCCGACGACCAGGGGCCGTTCCTCAGTCGTACTCATGCTCTTCTCCCCTCCGGATGACAGGTCTTGGGTGGTACGTCAGTCGTGTGCGACGACGGCGACCGGTGCGGCGGCGTGGTGCAGCACCGCGTGGGCGACCGGGCCGATGTGGGCGCCGAAGGGGTTGCGGCGGATCCGGCGGCCGACGACCACCAGTGAGGCCCCGCTCGCGGCGTCGACGAGATGGTTGGAGGCACTGCCGGACCGGGACTCCTCGGTGACCTGGACGTTCGGGTACTTCTCCCGCCAGGGCTCCAGAATCTCGGCGAGGGCGGCGGACTGGGCCCGGGAGATCTCGTCGTGCAGCTGCAGGTCGGCCGGCAGGCTGTAGGCGTAGTAGGGCGGCAGGTTCCAGCCGTGGATCACCCGCAGGACGGCATCGCGCCGGGCGGCCGCCTCGAAGGCGAACTCGATCACCGAGTCGTCCGGGTGGGACGGGTCGAGGCCCAGGACGACGGGGCGGTAGGGGGCGGCGGCCGACGGGATGCCCGCCGGGTCCAACTCGTGCTCGTCGGCGGCCTGTTCACCGGCGCGGACCAGGACCACGGGGGTCTCGGTGTGCGCGACGGTGGACTGGCCGACGGAACCCACGAGGAATCCGCCGATGCCGCTCATCCCGCGGGAGCCGAGGACCAGCAGGTCGGCGTCCTTCGCCGCACCGGCCAGGACGTCGGAGGGCTGCCCGTTCAGCTGCTCGGTGGTCACCTCCACCCCGGGATGCCGCAGGGCGATGCCCTCGGCCGCCTCCCGCGGAATCCGCTCGGTCCAGTGCGCCCGGGTCTCGGCACCGAGCAGCGGGGCCTGGGCCATGGGCGCCGGTACCGGCTCCCAGACGTGGACGATCTTCAGCGGCAGGCCGCGCAGTTTCGCCTCGCGGGCCGCCCACTCGGCTGCGGCACGGCTCTCGGGGGAGCCGTCGAGGCCCACGGTGACGTTGCGGGACATGCTGTCCACCTCCTGAATCGGGGATCCGGTCTCCAGGGTGATCCCGGCCGGGGCCGCTGCCGCAGGGGCCGCAGGTCCCCGACCGGGGCCGACCGGCCCAACGGCCGCACGCCGCGAACGAGTCGATCGGGCCTCTCGGCCCTTCCGCACAGCCGGTCGCGGCGCCAATCTGGGCTCACTGGTGCACTGTGAAGGCAGCAGTCGAGAGGAGCCCCATGTCGCACGGCCCGGGCGGGCACGCCTCGGGGTGGCGCCGCCGGACGCCCGGGATCGCCATGACCACCCGCCGCCTCCTGCCCGGCGTCGCCGTGCTCACCGGCTACCGGCGCTCCTGGCTGCGCGGCGACCTGCTGGCCGGCGTCACGGTGGCCGCGTATCTCGTCCCGCAGGTGATGGCGTACGCGGGCGTGGCCGGACTGCCGCCGGTCGCCGGGCTGTGGGCGATCCTGCCCGCGCTGGCCCTGTACGCCCTGCTGGGATCGTCACGGCTGCTGTCGGTCGGCCCCGAGTCGACGACCGCCCTGATGACGGCGGCCGTGGTCGCCCCGCTCGCCGGAGCGGACCCCGACCGCTACGCCACGCTGGCCGCCACTCTCGCCGTGACGGTCGGTCTGCTGTGTCTGGCGGCCCGGCTGCTGGGCCTGGGCTTCGTCGCCGATCTGCTGTCCCGGCCGGTGCTGATCGGCTATCTGGCGGGCGTGGCCCTGATCATGATCGTGGATCAGCTTCCCAAGCTGACGGGGGTGGACACCGACGGCTCGCGCTTCTTCCCTCAACTGTGGTCCTTCGTAGAGCACTTGGACCGGGTGGAGGCGGCGACGGCGGTGTTCTCCGCCGTCACGCTCACGCTTCTGTTCACGGTCGCAGGGTTCTTCCGATCCGTGCCGGGCCCCTTGCTGGCGGTGGTGCTGGGCACGGCGGCGGTCGCCGTGTTCGACCTGGACGAGCGGTACGGCATCACGGTGATCGGAGACGTCCCGGCGGGGCTGCCGGCCGTCGCGGCCCCCGACCTGAGCGAGCTGCCGCGTCTGGTGCTGCCCGCCCTGGGCGTGCTCCTCGTCGCCTACACGGACTTCATCCTCACCGCACGCGCCTTCGCGGGGCAGGACGAGGACGGCGAACGTCTCGACGCCGACCAGGAGTTCCTGGCCCTGGGCTCGGCCAACCTCGGCGCCGGATGGCTGCAGGGCTTCCCGGTGAGCAGCAGCGCCAGCCGTACCGCACTCGCCTCCTCGGCAGGAGCGCGCAGTCAGGCGTACTCCCTCGTGGCGGGCGCGGTGGTGCTGGCCGTGCTGCTGTTCCTCAGCCCGCTGCTGACACGGACGCCGTCGGCGGTACTGGGCGCGCTCGTGGTGTACGCGGCGGTCCGCATGATCGACCTCGCGGGCTTCGGACGGCTGGCCGCGTTCCGGCGGCGCGAGCTGCTGCTGGCGGTCGGCTGTCTGGTCGGGGTGCTCGCCCTGGATCTCCTGTACGGCGTGCTGGTCGCCGTCGGCATGTCGGTGGCCGAGATGCTGAGCCGGGTGGCCCGTCCGCACGACGCCGTGGAGGGGTTGGTCCCCGGGGTGGCCGGTATGCACGACGTCGACGACTATCCGCAGGCCCGCACCATCCCCGGGCTGCTCGTCTACCGCTACGACTCCCCGCTGTTCTTCGCCAACGCGCAGGACTTCCGCCGTCGTGCCCTGGCCGCGCTCGACGAACAGAGCGAGGCGGTCCGCTGGTTCGTGCTGAACACCGAGGCCATCGTGGAGGTGGACATCACCGCCCTGGACGCCGTGGACGACCTGCGCCGTGAGCTGGGCCGGCGCGGGATCGTCCTCGCCCTGGCGAGGGTGAAGCAGGATCTGCTGGACGACCTGGAGGCGTACGGTCTCACGGAGTCGGTGGGCCGCGAGCTGATCTTCCCGACGCTGCCGACGGCGGTGGCCGCGTACCGGAGTTGGTGCCGCGAGCGGTGAACTCCCGTCAGGCGACGGGGAGATCGGGCCGTACGAGGGTGCCGGAGCGCCCGTGGACGATCTCGTACGCGGCGTCCAGCGCCCCGATCGCGGCGAGCCCGCCGGTGTTCTCCACGAACCGTGCGGCGGCCTCGGCCTTGGGGCCCATCGTGTCCTCGGGCAGACGGGCGGCGCGCAGTTCGGTGGGGGTCATGTCGAGGACCGGCTCCCGCTCGGGTGTGCCGTAGCCGGTGTAGAGGTTCGGGACGTCGGTGAGCAGGAGCAGGAAGTCCGCCTTGAGGTCCTCGGCGAGCCGGGCGGCGGCGAGATCCTTGTCGACGAACGCCTCCACACCGCGCACCGCGCCCGTGGCCCAGTCGGACACCACGGGGACGCCCCCGCCGCCCGCGCACACCACGACGGTGCCCATCTCGATCAGCGTACGGACGGTGTCGGACTCCAGGATCCGCTCCGGACCCGGCGCCGGCAGCAGGCGCCGCAGGCCGTCCTCGACTTCGGTCATCCGCCAGCCGTACTTGGCCTCCAGGAACTGGGCCGCCAGCCTCGGATAGGCGGGCCCGACCGGCACGGTGGGCCGCTCGAAGGCCGGGTCGTCGCCGCGCACCTGGGTGTGGGTGAGCAGCGCGACGACCCTGCGTCCGGGCAGCACGTCCCGCAGGGTGCGGACCAGGAGCGTGCCGATCAGCCCCTGCGACTGCGCGCCGAGCAGGTCCAGCGGGTACGGGGCCGCCAGCGACGGGTCGGCCACGCTCTGCTTGACGAGCAGTCCCAGCTGGGGGTCGTTGCCGTGGGTGACGACGAGGTCGTGCTCGTGGGCGAGGGCGGCGACCGCGTTCGCGACCCGGACGACGTTCGTCCGCTGGACGGCCGCGTCGGGGTGCTCACCGCGGCGCAGCAGGGCGTTGCCGCCGAGGGAGACGACGATGCGCATGGTTGCGCCCCTTCCACGAGTGGGTCTCGCGTCCCATCGAAGGGGCTCACCGGCGCACGGCGCAGGACGCCGAAGGGCTCGGCCCGGCCGCCGACCGGCCCCGCCCCGGGGCCGGGTGGCCCATGGCCGGCGCGGTGCCGCAGGGCCAGCCTGGAGGTGGTAGCTCCGTACGCCGCACTGGAGGCACGCCATGAACGCTCCCGCAACGACGAGCATGCCGCGGGCACTCCCCGCCGAACACCGGGAACGGCTCATGCGGATCGCCCGCGAGGTGTCGTTCCCGCAGGGCGCCCGGCTCTTCGAGGAAGGCACTCGCGCCGACCGGTTCTGGATCATCCGGACCGGGACGGTCGACCTCGACATGCGGGTGCCCGGCCGTCGGGCCGCCGTCATCGAGTCCCTGCGGCACAACGAACTCCTCGGCTGGTCCTGGCTGTACACCCCGCACCTGTGGCACCTGGGCGCCGAGGCGTCCTCCCCGGTGCGGGCCTACGAGTTCGACGCGACGGTCGTCCGCGCGATGTGCCAGGAGGACCCCGAGTTCGGCCGGAACGTCGCCACCTGGGTGGGCGAGGTCGTCGCCCACCGGCTGCAGACGGCCCGCATCCGGCTGCTGGATCTGTACGCCCCCTACGGCAGCGGAGTCCGGGGCTGACCGCCCGCACCACCGCACCACCGCACCGACCGCACCGACCGCACCGACCGCACCGACCGCACCGACCAAGGAGTTCTCGTGCCCGGTTCCCCGCACATCGTCAGTGATGTGATGACCCGTGACGTGGCGACCGCCGGCCGTGACACCGCCTTCAAGGACATCGTGCGGACCATGCAGGACCGCAAGGTCAGCGCGCTGCCCGTGGTGGACGGCGGCCGCCGGGTCCTCGGCATCGTCTCCGAGGCCGATCTGCTGCCCAAGGAGGAGTTCCGCGACAGCGACCCCGACCGGTACACCCAGCTGCGCCGCCTGGCCGACCTCGCGAAGGCCGGTTCGGTGACCGCGGGCGAGCTGATGACCTCCCCGGCCCTCACCGTCGGCCCCGGCGAGACCCTCGCCCAGGCCGCCCGGACCATGGCGCGGGCCCGCGTCAAGCGGCTGCCCGTCGTCGACGACACCGGCCGGCTGACCGGCGTCGTCAGCCGCGCCGACCTGCTCAAGGTGTTCCTGCGGGACGACGCGGACATCGCCGAGGAGGTACGACGCGAGGTCGTCGCCTACCTCTTCCCGGCCCCGGGCTCCGCGGTCCGCGTCGAAGTGCACGAGGGGGTCGTCACACTGTGCGGCCGGGTCCGGGACACCTCCCTGGTGCCGGTGGCGGCGCGGCTGGTCCGAGCGGTGGAGGGCGTCGTGGACATCGGGTTCGAGGTCAACGGGCCGGCACTCCCCCCGGCCTGAGACACGGCCGCGCCTCACCTGGAAGCCGGCCACCGTCGCCCGGGCCGTCCTGCCCCGTGCCCCGTGGCCGTCGTCCCGCACGACTCAGCGCCCGCAGAACCGGGCGGCCAACCGGGCCGTTCGGCCCCGCGCCGGGCCCGTGCGGACCCTGGGCCGGGCCCCGCGGCGGTACGAGGCTCGGAGGGAGGACCTTGCCGACGACCGTCGAGGTGATGTCATGACCGACCCCGTGGAGCCCGCGGAGCAGCCCCGCCCGCAGGCCGTGCTCGACTGCGCGCACCTGGTCCGGAGGTTCGGCGAACGCACCGCCGTCGACGACGTCAGCCTGACCATCGCACCCGGCGAGACCTACGGACTGCTCGGACCGAACGGCGCGGGCAAGACGACGACGATCCGCATGGTGTGCGGGCTGCTGCGGCCCGACGCGGGAACCGTGCATGTGGCGGGCCGGCCGGTGAGCACGACGGCCGGGCCGGCCAAGCAGCTGATCGGCTTCGTCCCCCAGGACGTCGCCCTCTATCCGGATCTCAGCGTCCGCGAGAACCTGCGCTTCTTCGGCCGTCTCTACCGGCTGCCGCGCCGCCGCCTGGAACGCCGTGTGAACGAGGTCCTGGACCTCGTCGACCTGGGCGGCCGGGCCGGGGACCGGGTCGACTCGCTGTCCGGCGGCATGCGCCGTCGCCTCAACATCGGGGCCGGGCTGGTGCACGCGCCGACGCTGCTGGTCCTCGACGAGCCGACGGTCGGGGTCGACCCGCAGAGCCGGCACGCGATCCTGGAGAGCGTCACCCGGTTCGGCGAGGAGGGCATGGCCGTCCTCTACACCACGCACTACATGGAGGAGGCCGAGCGGCTCTGCGACCGCGTCGGCATCATCGACCGGGGCCGGCTCGTCGCCGAGGGCAGCCCGCGCGAACTGGTCTCTCTGGTGGCCGAGCGCGACCGGGTGCGGCTCACGGCGGCCGGTGATCTGACGGCGTACGCGCAGGCGTGCCGCCGGTTCACCCGGGTCGAGGGCGCGGCCCGGACCGGTGAGGGCGACGTGGTGGAGGTGGTCGTCAAGGACGCGCGCAGTCTGCTGCCGGACCTCCTCGACCTCGCCCGCGAGCAGGGCCTCGACATCAGGAGCGTGGAGATCGACGAGCCCGACCTCGAAACGGTCTTCCTGCATCTGACCGGCACCGCGCTGAGGGAGTGAGCCGTCGTGCGTGTCGTACTCGCCATCGCCGCCAAGGACCTGCGCCAGCGGCTGCGCGACCGGTCGGCCTGGGTCATCGTGTTCCTGGCACCGGTGCTGATCTCGGGGCTGATGGCGATGGCCTTCAGCAACAACTCCGAGTTCCGCGCGAACATCGGCGTCGTGGACCTGGACCGGGGTCCGGCCGCCGCCGGCCTCACCCAGGTGCTGGACAGCCCGGAACTGGAGGGCACGGTCGACGTGCGGCCCTACGGCGACGAGGCCGCGGCCCGCCGGGCGGTGGACGCGGGCGACGTCCACGCCGCGATCGTCGTGCCGAAGGGGTTCACCGCGGCACTGGGCGGCGGGACGGCATCGCCGGTCGCGGTGCTCGACAGCGTCGACTTCGGGCTGCAGGCGCAGTTGGCCCGGGCGGTCACCGAGTCCTATGTCGCCCAGGTCAACGCGGACCGGCTGTCGGTGGCCACCGCCGTGGCCGCGGGCGCCCCGCGGGAGGACCGCGCCGAACTCGCCGCCGAGGCCGCCCTGTTGCGGCTGCCCGAGCAGGTGCGGGCCCAGGGGCTCCCCGACGACCCGCTGAAGGTCATCAGCTACTTCGGACCGAGCATGGGCATGTTCTTCGTCCTGTTCACCGTAGGGTTCGGCGCCCGCGGCTACTTCATCGAGCAGCAGCAGGGCACCCTCGACCGGATCGCCGCCGCACCCGTCGGACGCGGCGCGCTCCTGATCGGCAAGTCCCTGTCCACGTTCGTGTACAGCCTGGCCGGGCTGGCCACGGTCACCCTGGTGTCGTGGCTCGCCTTCGGGGCCCGCTGGGCGGACCCGGTCGGAGTCGCCGCGCTCAGCACCGGCATGGCGGTCGCCGTGGTGTGCCTGACCGCGCTGGTCATCGCGCTCGCCCGGACCGAACGGCAGGCCGAGGGGCTCGCGTCGGTCGTGGTGTTCGCGCTCGTCCTGCTGGGCGGCAACTTCGTGTTCGCGTCCGGCACTTCGCTGATGCGGCGTCTGACGCTGTTCACCCCCAACGGCTGGGCCCTGCGCGGCTTCACCGACCTCGGAACCGGAGTGCGCGGCTGGGCCGCGGTGGGTGCCCCGCTGCTCGGAATCGCCGCCTTCTGCGCGGCGGTGGCCGCCGTGACGGCACTGGTGCTGCGTCTGAGGAGGACGACATGACCGTACTCGCCGTGACCCGGGCGACCGTGCTGCGCGCGGTGCGCGACCGTACGGCGTTGTTCTTCATGGTGCTGCTGCCGGTCGCCATCATCGTCGTCATCGGGGTCACCGTCAGCGGCTTCGACCAGTTCCGGATCGGCGTGGTGCCGGCCGCCCGTACGGGCCCCGTGGCCGAGGAGCTGGTCTCCGGCCTTGAGGAGGCGCCGGGGCTGCGGACCCGCGGGTACGACACGGCCGCGGATGCGCGCAGTGCCCTGCGCCGGGCCGAACTCGACGCGGTGGTGCTGGTGCCGTCGGGGCTGGACGAGACCGTGCGCTCTGGGGGTTCCGTCACGGTGCCGGTGCTGGTGGAGCCCTCGGGCAGCGCGGGACACTCGGCCGTGTCCTCGGTGTCGGCCGTCGTCGCCGAGCACGCGGCACGTCTGCAGGCCGCGGCCTTCGCCGCCGACCGGACCGGAGGCTCCTTCGACAAGAACCTCGCCCTGGCCCGCGGCACAGAACAGGCCTTCTCCCCCATCGCCGTCCGCACACAGACCGTCAACGGGCAGAGCGACTATCTGCCGCTCGGCTACAGCTACAGCACGCCCACCATGCTCGTGCTGTTCGTGTTCATCAACGCCCTCGCGGGCGGCGCGACCATCGTGCAGACCCGACGGACGGGCGTGTACGCCCGGGCCCTGGCGGCGCCGGTCTCCGCCCGCACCCTCGTGCTCGGCGAGACGGTCGCCTATCTCCTGCTGGCCCTGCTCCAGTCCGCCCTCATCATCGGCGTGGGCGCGCTCGCCTTCGACGTGGCCTGGGGGGACCCGCTCGCCGCCGGAGTCCTCGTCACCGTGTGGGCGCTGGTCGGCACCGGGGCCGGTGTACTGGCGGGCGCGCTGTTCCGTACCCCCGAGCAGGTGAACGCCGTCGGCCCGGCACTGGGCATCGGCCTCGGCATGCTGGGCGGCTGCATGTGGCCGCTGGCCCTGGTACCGGACTGGCTGCGCACCGCCGGGCATCTGGTGCCGCAGGCCTGGGCCGTGGACGCGTGGACGACTCTGCTGTCCCGGGGCGGCGACCTGGCCGCGATCCTGCCCGACCTCGCCGTCCTCGCCGCCTTCGCGACGGTGCTGATCGTCTGCGCGTCGCTGGCCCTGCGCCGCCGCCTCACCACGACACCGGGAGCGTGACGGCACATCACATCGGCCCAGGGACCTGGACCGGGGCAGCGGAGTCTCAGACCGGGATTGCGCTGTCGTAGGGGGCGTACAGGTCCGGCAGCCGGGTGCGGGCGGCGTGGAGCCGGTGGGCGAGCACCCTGCCGACCCAGAGGGCGACGGCACCGCCCATGTCGGGGTCGTCCCGGAACATCCGGCGGACCGTCTGGGCGTCGAACTCGTAGGCGCGCAGCGGGCTCACGGCCTGGGCGCCCAGGCGCCAGACGTACGGCGGGAACAGCCAGGAGCAGCCGACGAGGTCGCCGGAGCCCAGCGTCTCGATCACCACCGGGCGGCGCCCGGGCACGCGCATGTCCACAGTGACGGCACCGGACTGCAGGATCCAGAAGTGATCGGCACGCCCGCCCTCGTCGAACAGGCGGATGCCCTCGGGCAGGCTCACCTGACGCGCGATGCTCATCAGCCGCCCTCGGTGTTCCGCGGGAAGCGTCCCCGTCGTTCGGGCTGTCGTCACGGTGCTCATGGAAGGGCCTCCTCGCGCGTCGCCTCCCCACAGCGTGCGGTGCGCCAGGCCCCAGGGCATGGGCCGAGTGGCCCTGGCACAGGGCCCGGTGGGCTCTCCTGCGGGTCGTGCACCGTCCGAGGAGCGGTCCCCCGCATGCCCGCCGCGAAGCCACACTGACCTGCACAGAAGGGCCGTTCGACCCCTGCCCCGGGCCGCTCCGGCCCTCCCGCGGACGGCGCCTGCGAAGGGATGCTGGTCCTGCAGGGCCCCGCACACAGGCGTGCGGGCACCGATCCAGGGAGGTGTCGGCCATGCTGCGGCCCGTTGTCGTAGGACTGGACGGTTCGCGTGAGAGCCTCGCCGCCGCAGACTGGGCGGCCAGGGAAGCGCTCAGGCGCAGTCTGCCGCTGCGTCTGGTGCACGCGTGGGAGGGCGGCACATCGCCCGCCGAGTCGGACCTGCCGGAGCTGGAGGCACCGCGCTTCTGGGCGCGGCGGATCCTGCGGGGTGCCCTGGACCGGCTCAACGAACGCTACCCGCAGGTCTATCTGAGCGCGGACCAGATCTCCCGGCCCGCGCCCGACGCCCTGGTCACCGCCGGCGACGAGGCCGAACTGCTGGTCCTGGGCAGCCGCGCGTTCAGCGGCTTCGGCGGATTCATGGCCGGCTCCGTGGCCCTGATGACGGTGGCCCACGTGAACCGGCCCGTCGTACTCGTCCGCGCCGACGAGACGCGCCAGGACGAGCACCTGCCCGACGCCGAGGGACGTCCCTCGGTGCACACCCCGCACCGCGCCGTCGTGGTCGGGGTGGATCCCGCCTCTCCGTGCGAGGATCTGCTCGGCTTCGCCTTCGAGAGCGCGTACCTGCGCTCCGCCCCGCTGACGGTGGTGAACGCCTGGCATCTGCCCTATGTGCCCACGGCACTTGAGGCCAAGGCCCGCAGGGACATCCGTCGGGCCTCCGAGCGAGTGCTCGGCGCGGTGCTCGCCCCGTGGCGGGAGAAGTACCCCACGGTGGAGGTCACCGAGGTGGTCGAGGAGGGCCGTGCGGCGCAGCTGCTGCTGCAGGCGTCGCAGGACGCCGGTCTGCTGGCCGTCGGCCGCAGGATCCGCCCGGCCAGGATCGGCGTGCACACCGGCCCGATCGCACACGCGGTGATGCACCACGTCCGCTGCCCGGTCGCGATCGTCCCGCACGCGTGAACGCCGCCCGGCACGAGCGGCCCTTCCGGGTCCGCCCGACAGGGAGCGGACCGGGAAGGGCGCCGGGTTCCTTCGCGCCTCTCGGCCCCGCGCCGGGGCCGTTCGGCCCCTGAGGCACCGATGGGCCGAAGCGGTACGACTGCGCCATGACCCGCATGGGAGGAGGGTGCCGTGTTCCAGGTACGCATCCACGGCCGCGGTGGCCAGGGCGCCGTCACGGCCGCGGAGCTGTTGTCGGTGGCGGCCTTTCTGGAGGGCCGTCACGCACAGGCGTTCCCGAGCTTCGGCTCGGAACGGACCGGGGCTCCGGTCATGGCGTTCTGCCGGATCGACGACCGGCCGATCCGGGTCCGTGAACCGGTCACGCGGCCCGATGTCCTGGTGATCCAGGACGCGACGCTGCTGCACCAGGTGAACGTCTTCGACGGACTGCGGCCCGGCGGTTCCGTACTGGTCAACTCCCGGCGGGGCGCCGACGAACTGGGCCTGGAGGCCCTGAGCGGCCCCGTCCTCACGGTCCCCGCCACCGCGCTCGCCCTGCGCCACGTCGGCCGTCCGGTGCCCGGTGCCGCCCTGCTCGGCGGCCTCGCCGCCCTCACCGGCTGCGTGGGCATCGGGGCGCTGACCACCGCGATCCAGGAACGCTTCCCGGGCGCTCTTGGGCCGTCCAACGCGGCCGCGGCCCGCGAGGCGTACGAGCACGTAGAGGTCCTGATCAAGGAGCGCGCCCATGCTGAAGCAGACTGAGGGCTCGCGCGCGGTCGCCGAGACCGTCGCCTGCTGCCGTCCCGAAGTGATCGCCGCGTACCCGATCTCGCCGCAGACGCACATCGTCGAGGAGCTCAGCAGGCTGGTGAAGTCCGGTGTGCTCGACCCTTGCGAGTACGTCAACGTCGAGTCGGAGTTCGCCGCGATGTCGATGTGCATCGGCGCGTCGGCGGCGGGCGCCCGCGCCTACACGGCGACCGCGAGCCAGGGACTGCTGTACATGGTGGAGGCCCTCTACAACGCCTCGGGGCTCGGCCTGCCGATCGTGATGACCGTGGCGAACCGGGCGATCGGCGCCCCCATCAACATCTGGAACGACCACAGCGACACCATGTCCCAGCGCGACTCGGGCTGGATCCAGCTGTACGCCCGTGACAACCAGGAGGCCGCCGATCTGCACCCACAGGCGTTCCGGCTGGCCGAGGAGCTGTCGCTGCCGGTGATGGTGTGCATGGACGGCTTCGTGCTCACGCACGCCTGGGAGCGGATCGAGGTCCCGGAGCAGGCACAGGTCGACGCGTTCCTGCCGCCGTACGAGCCCCGCCAGGTCCTGGACCCCGAGGAGCCGGTGTCGATCGGCGCGATGGTCGGTCCTGAGGCCTTCACCGAGGTGCGCTATCTCGCCCACGCCAAGCAGATGCAGGCGCTGGAGGCGATCCCGGACATCGCACGGGAGTTCCGGGAGGTGTTCGGGCGGGACTCCGGCGGGCTGATCCATCCGTACCGCTGTGAGTACGCCGACACGATCGTGGTGGCCCTCGGATCGGTCCTGGGCACGGTCTGCGACGTCGTCGACGAGATGCGCGCACAGGGGGTGCGGATCGGAGCCCTGGGGATCACCTCCTTCCGGCCGTTCCCGCTGGACGCGGTGCGGACGGTGCTCGCCAACGCGCACCGGGTGGTCGTCCTCGAACGTGCCCTGGCGGTCGGTGTCGGCGGGATCGTCTCGGCGAACGTCCGCACCGCGCTGTCCGGGATCCGGCTCGACGGGCACACCGTGGTGGCCGGACTCGGCGGACGCCCGGTCACGAAGGCCTCGCTGCACCGGCTGTTCGCCGACGCGGTCGCCGGCCGACTCGGACATCTGACGTTCCTGGACCTGGACACCGCCCTGGTGGAGCGCGAGCTGGCGCGGATGGCGGCGACCAGGCGGTCGGGGCCGTCGGCGGAGAACATCCTGCGTGATCTGGGGAGCAACCGATGAGTGCCGCACAGCAGGTGAAGTTCTACCAGGTCGGCAGCTTCGCGGCCGGCAACCGGCTGCTGGGCCCGGAGCTCCGGTCCGACCAGGCCGATCCGGCCCGTTCCAACGCGCTGACGTGCGGTCACCGGGCCTGCCAGGGCTGCGGTGAGGCGCTCGGCGCCCGGTACGTGCTGGACGCGGCGCAGCGGGCGGCCGGCGGCAAGGTGATCGCGGTCAACGCGACCGGCTGTCTGGAGGTGTTCTCCACGCCGTACCCGGAGACCTCCTGGCAACTGCCGTGGCTGCACTCGCTGTTCGGCAACGCGCCCGCCGTCGCCGCCGGGGTCGCGGCCGCGCTGCGCGTCAAGGGCCGCACCGACGTCCGCGTGGTCGGCCAGGGCGGGGACGGCGGCACCGTCGACATCGGGCTCGGCTGTCTGTCGGGCATGTTCGAGCGCAACGACGATGTGCTGTACGTCTGTTACGACAACGAGGCGTACATGAACACCGGCGTGCAGCGTTCCGGTGCCACTCCCCCGACCGCCCGCACGGCCACCACCCAGGCCGTCGGGGCGGAGCCCGGCGCCCCCTTCGGGCAGGGCAAGAGCCTCCCGCTGATCGCGATGGCGCACGAGATCCCGTACGTCGCCACGGCGACCGTCGCAGGGCTCCGCGACCTGGAGGCGAAGGTGCACCGGGCGATGGAGGTGCGCGGCGCCCGCTATCTGCATGTGCTGGTGCCCTGTCCGCTGGGCTGGGGCACGGCGTCCCGCGACACGGTGCGCATCGCGCGGCTCGCCGAACAGAGCGGCCTGTTCCCGGTGTTCGAGGCCGTCGACGGCGAGGTCACCGGGGTGACGCCGATCCGCCGCAAGGTGCCGGTCGAGGACTATCTGCGACCGCAGAAACGGTACGCGCACCTCTTCGAGCCCGAGGTCCGTACGGACGTCGTGGCCCGGCTGCAGAGGACCGCGGACCGCAACATCGCACGGTTCGGACTGTATGGGGGTCCCCCCGGCCGGAGGCTGGGGGAGCACGAGGAGGCGTCACCGTGAAGGACAAGCCGTTCGCGATCACCCTGGACGTGGGGTCCAGCCTCGCCAACCGGACCGGCGCCTGGCGCACCGAACGTCCCGTCTACGTCGACCGGATCCCGCCCTGCAACCAGGCCTGCCCGGCCGGGGAGAACATCCAGCAGTGGCTCTTCCACGCCGAGAGCGGCGACTACGAGGCCGCGTGGCGGCAGCTGATGCGGGACAACCCGCTGCCTGCCGTCATGGGCCGGGTCTGCTACCACCCCTGCGAGACGGCCTGCAATCGTGTGCAGGTCGACAACGCGGTCGGGATCAACGCCGTCGAGCGCTTCCTCGGCGACCTGGCGATCGAGCGGGGCTGGACCGTGCCGCCTCCGGAGACCTCGTCCGGCAAGCGGGTCCTGGTCGTCGGCTCCGGTCCGGCCGGGCTGTCGGCCGCGTACCATCTCCGGCTGCTCGGCCACGCGGTGACGATCCGTGAGGCACAGGACCGCCCGGGCGGCATGATGCGCTACGGCATCCCGCGCTACCGGTTGCCGCGCGAGGTCCTGGACGCGGAGATCGACCGGATCCGCGCGCTGGGCGTGGCCTGCGAGCTCGGTTCTCGCGTGGACGACCTGCTCGCCGCGCAGCGGGACGGCGGCTACGACGCCGTGTTCCTGGCCGTGGGTGCGGGCATCGGCCGACGCACGTACATCCCCGCGGGCGACAGCGCCCGCATCCTCGACGCGGTGGCGATGCTGGGCAGCATGGAGGGCGCGGAGCCGCCGCTGCTG
Source organism: Streptomyces sp. S.PB5 (assembly GCF_030403745.1). Taxonomy (GTDB): domain Bacteria; phylum Actinomycetota; class Actinomycetes; order Streptomycetales; family Streptomycetaceae; genus Streptomyces. The sequence goes on along the minus strand of NZ_JAQMWP010000020.1, from coordinate 3,923 downwards.
GGGCGCCGGGTCGCGGTCTACGGCGGCGGCGACACGGCCATGGACGCGGCCCGCACCGCGCGTCGGCTCGGCGCGACCGACGCCGTCGTCGTCTACCGCCGCACCCGGGACCGGATGCCGGCGCACGACGTGGAGGTCGAGGAGGCCCTGGAGGAGGGCGTGCGGATGAAGTGGCTGTCCACCATCAAGCACGCCGACGAGGGCCGCCTCACCATCGAGCGGATGTGCCTGGACGACACCGGATTCCCGCAGCCCACCGGCGAGTTCGAGGAACTGCGAGCCGACACGGTGGTGCTCGCGCTCGGCCAGGACGCCGACCTGTCGCTCCTGTCGGGCGTGTCGGACCTGACCCTGGACCGCGGCATGGTGCACGTGGGCGACGGCCTGATGACGGGGCACCAGGGCATCTTCGCCGGCGGCGACATGGTGCCCGCCGAGCGCACGGTCACCGTGGCCGTCGGACACGGGAAGAAGGCCGCGCGGCACATCGACGCGTATCTGCGCGGCACGGTCCACCAACCCGGCCCCGAGCATGGGCCCGCCGCCTTCGAACGGCTCAACACCTGGTACTACTCCGACGCGCCCGCCTCCGTGCGGCCCCGGCTCGAACTGGCCCGGCGTGTCTCGACGTTCGACGAGGTGGTGCAGGGGCTCGACGAGTCGACGGCGCTGTTCGAGGCGCGGCGCTGCATGTCCTGCGGCAGCTGCTTCGAGTGCGACAACTGCTACGGCGTCTGCCCCGACAACGCGATCACCAAGCTGGGTCCCGGCAAGGGCTTCGCGATCGACCTGGACTACTGCAAGGGCTGCGCACTGTGCGCGGCCGAGTGCCCGAGCGGCGCGATCGACATGGTGCCGGAGGAGTGAGCTCTCGTATGTCCCCGTAAGTCCTCGTATCGAGTACGGCGAGGCGGGCCCCTGTCGCACGGGGCCCGCCTCGCCGTTGCGGGTGGTCAGCCGACGAACTCTCCGACGGCGGCCTTGAGTTCGGCGAGGCCCTTCTTCGCGTCGGTGAAGAACATGCCGGTCTTCGGATCGGTGTAGAGCTCGTTGTCGATGCCCGCGTAGCCGTGGCCCATGGAGCGTTTGATGACGACCACGCTCTTCGCCTTGTCGACGTCGAGGATCGGCATGCCCGAGATGGCGTTTCCGGGGCGGCGGGCGATCGGGTTGGTCACGTCGTTCGCGCCGATCACGAGGGCCACGTCCGCCTGCGGGAACTCGGGGTTGATCTCGTCCATCTCCTTCAGCTGGGTGTACGGCACGTTCGCCTCGGCCAGCAGCACGTTCATGTGTCCCGGCATCCGGCCCGCGACCGGGTGGACGGCGTAGCTGACGTCGACACCGTGGTCGGTCAGCAGTTGGGCCAGGTCGCCGAGTTCGTGCTGGGCCTGGGCGGCGGCGAGGCCGTAGCCGGGTACGAAGACGACCTTGCCTGCGTACGCCAGCTGGACGGCCACGTCGTCGGCCGAGACCGACCGCACCTGGGCCGGAGCCCCGGATCCGGGCGCCGCGGGCGCGCTGTCCCCGGTACCGAAGCCGCCGATCACAATGTTGACGATGGACCGGTTCATCGCATCGGCCATGAGTTTGGTGAGGATGCCACCCGAGGCGCTGACGAGCATGCCCGCGATGATGAGCGCGGTCTCGTCGAGCACGAACCCCGCCATCGCGACGGCCGACCCCGTGAAGGCGTTCAACAGGGCGATGACCACCGGCATGTCGGCCCCGCCGATCGGCAGCACCAGGGTCACACCGAAGAGCAGGGCCACGGCGGTGAGCCCGTAGAGCGCCGCACGGGAGTCGGGGGCCAGCACCAGCCAGACCGTGCCGGCGACGAACGAGGCCGGCAGCAGCACGTTGAGCAGGCGCGCGCCCGGGAACACCACAGGTGCCCCGGAGATCAGGCCCTGGAGCTTCCCGGCGGCGATCAGTGATCCGGAGAAGGTCACCGCGCCGATGACGATGTCGAGGCCGCCCGGGAGAGAGACGCGGGCGCCGAGCGCGCCCGCGTCCTCGGCCTGGAGGAGGTCGTTGACCGCGATGAGCGCGGCCGCGCCACCGCCGACGGCGTTGAACAGGCTGACCAGTTGGGGCATGGCGGTCATCCGCACCTCGCGGGCGGCGTACAGCCCGAGGGCCGCCCCGACCAGACCACCGGATGCCAGGACGAGCCAGCCGGTCCCGGTGATCGTCCCCTCGTCGGAGACCAGCCATACGGTGGCGGCGATCGCGACGGCCATCGCCCCCGCGGACAGGGCGTTGCCGCGGCGGGCCGTGCGCGGATGATTCATCAGATGCAGGCCGAGGACGAAGCAGGCGGCCGCGGCGAGGAACACGTAGTGCACGGTGTCGGAGACGTTCACGGCCGTCACACCTTCTTCCCTGTGGTCGGCTTCGCCTTGAACATCTCCAGCATCCGGTCGGTGACGACGTATCCGCCGACGACGTTCATCGCGCCGAAGACCATGGCCACGAAGGCCAGGACGTAGCCGAGCCAGGTGTGCGACTCGGCGGCGATCAGCATCGCGCCGATGACGACGATGCCGTGCACCGAGTTGGAGCCGGACATCAGCGGGGTGTGCAGGGTCGCCGGGACCTTGCTGATGACCTCGACGCCGACCAGGACGCTCAGCACGAACACGGTGATCGCGGTGAGGAGATCGAGATCGTTCATGACAGGCCTCCTCCCGTCAGTGCGGCCGTGATCTCGTCGGCCGGATCGAGAACGAGTTCGCCGTCGCGCACCAGGTGGCGCAGGAGCGCGACAAGATTGCGGGCGTACGCCGTGGACGCGGCGGTCGCCATCGCGGACGGCAGGCGTCCGGCGCCGACGACGGTGACGCCGTTGTCCAGGACGATCGTCTTGTCCGCCTCGGAGCCCTCGACGTTCCCGCCGAGTTCGCTCGCCGCCAGGTCGATCACCACCGAGCCGGACTTCATCCGCTCGACCACGGCCGCGCTCACCAGCAGCGGCGGTTTCCGCCCGGGGACCTGGGCCGTGGTGATCACTACGTCGGAGCGCGCGATGTGTGTGTCCAGCGCGTTCCGCTGGCCCTGCTGCTCCTCCTCGGTCAGCTCCCGTGCGTAGCCGCCCGCTCCGGCGCCCGATCCGGTGCCTGGCGGGCGCTGAATGTCCAGGAATCGGGCGCCGAGCGACTCCACCTCCCCTCTCGACTCGGGGCGTACGTCGTACGCCGTGACGACGCCGCCGAGGCGGCGGGCGGTGGCGATCGCCTGCAGCCCGGCCACTCCGGCGCCGAGAACCAGGACCTGCGCGGGGCGCATGGTGCCCGCCGCGGTGGTCAGTATGGGGAAGAACCGGTCGTAGGAGTCCGCGGCCAGCAGGGCCGCCTTGTATCCGGCGACACTGGCCTGTGAGGTCAGGGCGTCCATGGACTGGGCGCGGCTGAGGGTGCGGGGCAGCAGATCGAGGCTCACCGTGCGGACGCCACGCCCGGTCAGCTCCTCGACGAGGGCGGGGTGGCGCAGCGGTTCGAGCAGGCCGATGAGTGTCTGCCCGGGGCGCAGCGCCTCGGCGGCGTCGTCGTCGGGCGGGCCGACGCACAGGACCGCGTCCGCGCGGGCGTACAGCTCGTCCGGGGGTACGACGGTCGCCCCCACGGCGGTGTAGTCGGCGTCGGTGAACCAGGCCCCGGAGCCGGCCCCGGTCTCCACCAGGACGTCGATGCCGGCCCGGCGCAGGAGGGTGACGGCCTCGGGGACGAGGGCGACCCGGCGTTCGCCCGGAGCCCGCTCCCGTACGGCACCTACGGTGACGGTTGCCATGATCTGCTGCCTCTCCCTGGGTCCCGGGGGTCTCCCGGGCCTCAGAACTCGAAGACGAGCCGGGCTTCGGCCCGGCCGCCGAGGACCTCGTCGAAGGAGTCGTTGACCTGCTCCAGACGCCGGGTCTCCGCGAT
>NZ_JAQMWP010000002.1 GCF_030403745.1 Streptomyces sp. S.PB5 | reverse complement strand
GTCGAACTCGCCGACATCACCCAAACCCACGTCCCCACCCTCCGCACCGTCCACGCCATCAGCGACCTCCTCGCCCACAGAACCGCCGCATGAGGGAGGACAGGCCGCTCACCGACTCCGCCTGCGGGTACTGCGGGGTGGGCTGCGGCCTGACTGTGCACGTGCAGGACAATGGAATCGTGAAGGTCACCTCGGCGCACGACGACCCGGTGGCCCACGGCACTCTCTGCATCAAGGGCCGCTTCGGCCGCCAGTACGTACAGAACCGGGGCTGATCAGGACATGGGACGAGTCACGGAACGTCGCAAGGTGCTCCGCATCCGGGACGGGGCGGTCTCCTCCCGGCCGGACACGCTGGTCGCCGAGGAACCGCTGGAGATCCGGCTGAACGGCAAGCCGCTCGCGATCACCATGCGCACCCCGGGCGACGACTTCGCCCTGGCGGCCGGGTTCCTGGTCAGCGAGGGTGTGCTGGCGACCGGATCCGATCTGCAGAACATCGTCTACTGCGCCGGGGCGACCGTGGACGGCTCCAACACCTACAACGTGGTCGACGTACGGACCACACCCGGCGTGGTGATCCCCGACATCACCCTGGAGCGGAACGTCTACACCACCTCGTCCTGCGGTCTGTGCGGCAAGGCGAGTCTCGACGCGGTCCGGACCACGGCCCGCTGGCCCATCTCCGACACTCCCCCGGTCCGCATCGAGGCCGACCTGCTCGCAAGCCTCCCCGACCGGTTGCGTGCGGCACAGCGGGTCTTCGACCGGACCGGGGGTCTGCACGCGGCGGCCCTCTTCGGCGAGGACGGGGAACTCCTCGACATACGTGAGGACGTGGGCCGCCACAACGCCGTCGACAAACTGGTCGGCCGTGCCCTGCAGAACGACGAGCTCCCCCTGTCCCGCTCGATCCTGCTCGTCTCCGGCCGGGCCTCCTTCGAGCTCGCCCAGAAGGCGGTGATGGCCGGCATCCCCGTCCTGGCCGCCGTCTCCGCCCCCTCCTCGCTCGCCGTCGACCTCGCCGCCGAGACCGGGCTGACCCTGGTCGGGTTCCTGCGCGGCACGTCCATGAACGTGTACGCGGGCGAGGACCGGATCGCGCTGCGGGCGAGCGTCAGTCCCGCGTGAAGGTGACCTCCGCCGTCCGCACCACCGACCCCAGCCGAGGGAAGTCCAGCCGCACCGACGCGTCGTGCTCGGCCGCCGTGAACGCGGCCATGGCGTCCTCGGCGAAGACCAGGTCGTAGCCGAGGTCGCCCGCGGCGCGCGCCGTGGACTCGACGCCGAGGTTGGTGGCGATCCCGCCGAACACGAGGGTGGTGACGCCGAGTCGGCGGAGGTGGTCGTCGAGTCCGGTGCCCTGGAAGCCGCCGATGGTCCGCTTCACGATCTCGATGTCGCCGTCCCGCGCGAGTCCGGCCACCAGCCCGCTGCCGGGCGGCTGTTCGGCGACGCCGGGGCGTTCGACGCGGATGAGGACGACGGGGGCGCCGGCCGAGCGGAAGGTGGCCGCCAACTCCTCGGCGGCGGCGAGGACTTCGGTGCCCTTGCGGGGCTCCAGGGGCAGCGCGACGATCCGGTCCATCAGATCGACCAGGACGAGGGCGCTGCGCGCGGGGTCGAGGGGTGCGGTCATGACGGAACGTTATCCGCCGTCAGCCCTCCGTACCGGAAATCCGATCAATAGACTTCGCCCACCGCGCGCCGGCCGCTCGATTACGCGTACCTGACGTCAGCCCTGACGCCCCGTCACCACCCGTCCGGCGTAGTCGGATCCGGCGGCACACCCCGGCGGCAAGTGGCTCGTTGATGACGGTGAGTTCAACGGGCCGTGTCTTGTCGGAACCGGCCCGTCGTCCAGTAGGAGGCAGTCACTTGGATGCCGGCACCACCCTCCTCGGATCGTTACTGGCGGCCGCCGGCGTACTGGGCGCGGCGGCCGTGGCGTATCTGGGCAAGCGCGGGGAGAACGCGCTGAGCGGCTACTCCAGTCTGACCGAGAAGCTGCAGACCGAGCGCGACCGGCTGGAACGCCAGGTCGCCGAACGCGACTCGCGCATCGATGAGTTGACCTCGCTGCACACCGCCGACCAGTCGGAGATCGCGCGGCTCAGGCTCGACATCCACCGACTCGGAGGTACGTCGTGAGGGCACGCTTCGAACGGCTGCTCGCGGCGCGTTGGCGCAGCGTCTTCCTCGTCTGCATCCTGGTCGCCCTCTCCGGGATCGCGGTGATCCTGTGGGCGCGCATCGACGCCGGGGACCGCCGGGCCGCCGAGATGCAGGCGGAGGCGGACCGGCGCGGCAAGGCCGTGTCCACGCTGGCGCAGGACGTGCGTGAGCTGCGCGCCCAGGTCGAGGCCGGCGGCGGCACCCCGGCGGCGCCCGACCCGTCCGACGCGGTCGACGACCTGATCGACCGCATCCGGGTGCCCGCGGCGCCACCCGGTGAGCGCGGCGAGAAAGGCGACCGCGGAGCCACCGGGGCGGGTGGCGCCCCCGGCGCCCGTGGACCGCGCGGTGAGCCCGGACCATCGGGGCCGCCGGGACCGGAGGGCTCCCCCGGCCCGTCCGGCTCGCCCGGCGACCCGGGGGAGCCCGGTGAGCCCGGTGAGCCGGGCCCCGTGGGTGCCGAGGGCTCCGCCGGGCCGGTGGGCCCCGCCGGTGTCGACGGCACCCAGGGGACGCAGGGCGTCCAGGGCCCCAAGGGTGACAAGGGCGACAAGGGCGATCCCGGCCCGCAGGGCGACCCGGGTCCCGCCTGCCCCGAGGGCTACACCCTCCAGGTCCCGGCCGACGATCCGGACGCGCTGGTCTGCCGCCGGGCGGGCGCGGCCGTCCCGGCACCGGCCCCCGGTTCCGCCGCCGTCCTGCCGGTCCTGGCGCTGGTGCCCCGCCGCCGGGTGAATACGCGAGCCTTGTGAGGCGTGGGAGACGCCAACTGGCCTCTGCGACGTGCACGTTGAACACGGGAGGTCCGGGCGACCGTGTTGATGAAGGGCAGGTCGCACCGTGTCGTCGAGGTTTCGTGCACGTCTGAGAACCGTCAGCGTCACCTTTCTGGCCCTCATCGCCTCACCGCTCCCCGCGCACGCCCGGCCCGCCGCCCCGCTCCCGGAGTTCGAGGAACAGATCCTCTTCAAGGCCTCGCAGGATCCCGGATACGCCTGTTTCCGCATCCCCGCGATCGTGCGGACCACGGACGGCACGCTGCTCGCCTTCGCGGAGGGCCGGGTCCTCAACTGCGGGGGCGCCGCCGACAGCGACATCATCCTGAAGCGCTCCACGGACGGCGGCCGCACCTGGGGCCCGCTGCAGGTGGTCGACGACGACGGCAGCGGCGACAGCCACGGCAACCCGGCGCCCGTCGGGGACCGGGAGACCGACCGCATCCTGCTGGCGGAGACGTACTGCACGGGCCGTACGGGCGGCCGGAGTTGCGACATCCCGTGCGACCGCACCCCCGTCCGCCGTACTGCGACCGCACCCCCGTCCGCAGTACAGCGACGACGACGGTCTCACGTGGTCGGCGCCGCGCGATCCGAGCTCGGAGATCCTGCCGCCGGAGTGGAACTCCTGGTACGCCACCGGCCCCGTGCACGGCATCCGGCTCAGCCGCGGCCCGTACGCCGGACGGCTCGTCCTCGGCGTCAACGCCGAGACATGGGACGGCGGCCGGGTGAGCGCCGACCACGCGGCGCTGGTCGTCAGCGACGACGGCGGGGAGCGCTGGCGGGTCGGTGCGAGCGAATCCTGGTCGGCGGCCGGGAGCAGGACGGCACCGACCCCGGCCACCGCGACCAGGCCGTCAGCCTCGACGGCGCAGACAGCTTCGCCGTCCCCTTCCGGGCTCTGCCGGACCTCTACGCGCCCCAGGTGCAGGGCTCGATGCTCCGCCTGGGCGGCCGCCTTCTGCCGGCCTGCCCGGCCGACCCCGACCGCCGCCGGACGATGACGGTCCGCTCCTCCTACGACGGCTCAGAGACCTGGGACGGCGTCGACCGCGGCACGGTCGTGACGAAGGACCGGGCGGGCTACTCCGACATGGCGGAGATCGGGCCGGACACCGTGGGCCTGATGTAAGAGGGCGGCGCGGTCGACGTCCGTGACGAGATCCGCTTCGCCCGCTTCACCGAGGACTGGCTCGCCCCGCGCCGCGACCCGGACCCCACCACCGCCGATCTGGTCCTGGGCGCCGGACGCGCGGCCGTGCTCGGCGACGCCCAGGAGACCGCCGGGGTGATCGGGGGCGCGCTGTCCTTCGACGGCGCCGACGATGCCGTACGCCTGCCCTACCGGGGCGAACTGCCGCTCGGGACGGAGGACTTCACGGCGTCGCTGTGGTTCCGGTCCTCGGCGACGGCCGGTGAGCAGCCGCTGCTGTGGATGGGCGGCGTCGGCACCACACAGCCGCAGGTGTGGCTGCGTGCCGAGCCCGGGAACGACCGGGTGCAGGGCCTGATCACGGTCCGGGACGCGGCCATGGCACCGCGGTCGGCCTCGGTGCGGGCCGGCGGCGCGTACAACGACGGCGCGTGGCACCATCTGGCGCTGCGGCGCGGCGGCGGGCGGCTGTCGCTGTTCCTCGACGGTACGGCGGTCGGTACCGCGGACGCTCCGAGCGGCTCGGTCAGCCGGAACTCGCCCTTCGGGGTGCACATCGGGCAGCGCATGGACGGGCGGGCCTTCTTCACCGGCGCGATCGACGACGTCCGCGTCTGGGACCGGGCGCTCGACGACGAGGAACTGGCCGACGGCCTCCAACCCGGGAACGCCGTCCTCTGGCTGCCCATGGACCATGTGAGCGACAGCCACTAACGTCCCTCAGGTGCCCGACGACGTACGAGCACGGCAGCGGACGGGAACGGGGCTCGGTCTGTTGCTGGCCCTGGTCCTCGGAGCTGTGCTGCTCACCGCGCTGCCCGAGGACGACGATCGACAGGATGCGGGCGACTGCATACCGCATACCGTCGACTCGTGGTCGACCGACGACCGGCTCACCGCCGAGTTCGCCCGCTACGGCGACGACGCCACCCGCACCGACGACTGGACCGGCGGCGACGGCACCCACTCGGTGCGGCTGCCGGACGGGCGGGTGCTGTGGCTGTTCTCGGACACCTATCTCGGCCAGGTGTACGCCCCGCCCAACCCGGTGGGCGAGTCGTTCACCTGGCGGGACACCACCGCCCCGCTGGTGCGCAACTCGGCGGTGCTGATGCGCGACGGTCGGCTGGAGTCCACCCTGCCGGCCCCGCTCTTCGCCGACCCGGCCCCCAACCAGTGGCGGTGGCCGGTCGCGGCCCGGGTCGAGCCCCGGTCGCCCGGGGCGGACGAGCAGGTCGTACGGGTGCTGCTGTGGGTGCGGACGGCCGCGGCGGCACCGTGGATCTACGGCATGCCCACCGCCACCGAGGTGGCCACGCTCTCCCTGCCCGACCTGCGTGTCGAGTCCGTCACCCGCGTCATGGACCAGCAGCTGGTCCCCGATCCCTCCCGGCGGGTCCTGTTCGGCACGACACTCGTCGAGGACGGCGGCTTCACGTACGTCTTCGGCGGCGACGACGGTCAGGCGGTGTCCCGCCCGGTCTCCTCGGCGTATGTGGCCCGGGTGCCCGAGGGCAGGCTCGGGGAGCCGGGGGCGTGGGAGTACTGGAACGGCTCCGGGTGGGCCTCCGGCGCCCGCCCGGCCCCCGTCCTCGGCGACGAACGGAAGCGCACCGGAGTGGGCAGCGCCTTCTCCGTCGTACGCGAGGACGGGACGTACGTCCTGTTCACCATGGCCGCGGGCACCGCGGGACTGACCACCGTCACCTCCTACTGGGCCTGCTCCCCCACCGGGCCGTGGCACGGGCCGACGAAGGACTTCGGTGCCGCGCTGCCGGAGGGCGACGTGGCGGCGTACAACCCGCAGGTCCATCCAGCCCTGTCCGACAGCGGCGCGGGGAGCGGCGGCGGGCGGCTCGTGCTCAGTTACGACGTCAACTGGCTGGAGCCGGCCGCCGCGGCCGCCCAGCTCAACCGGAACGTGTCCCTGTACCGACCGCGCTTCGTGACGCTGAGGCTGAAGCCGACGGGCTGACCTGTGCGCCCGGCCCCTCGCCCGCGGCCACGCCCTCGCGCTCGTCCTCCAGGACCGGGTCCTGGGAGCGGCGCTTGGCGATCACCGCGCACACCATGAGCTGCATCTGGTGGAAGAGCATCAGCGGCAGCACCGCCAGCGAGGCGTGCGCGCCGAACAGGACGCTCGCCATGGGCAGTCCGGAGGCGAGGGACTTCTTCGACCCGGCGAACTGGATGGCGATCCGGTCCTCCCGGTCGAAGCGCAGCGCCTTGGCGCCGTACCAGGTCAGCGCGAGCATCACGGCGAGGAGCACGGCCTCGACGGCGAGCAGTCCGGCCAGGCGCAGCGGGCTCACCTGGTGCCAGATGCCCTGGACCATGCCCTCGCTGAACGCGGTGTAGACGACGAGGAGGATCGAGCCCCGGTCGACCAGGCCGAGGACCTTCTTGTGCCGGGCGATGAACCCGCCGATCCAGCGCCGCAGCAACTGCCCGGCGACGAACGGCACCAGCAGCTGCAGCACGATCTCGACGAGCGAGTCGGCGGAGAACCCGCCCGCGCTGCTGCCGAGCAGGGCGGCGGCGAGCAGCGGGGTGATGACGATGCCGACCAGCGAGGAGAAGGAGCCGGCGCAGATCGCGGCGGGCACGTTGCCGCGGGCCATGGAGGTGAAGGCGATCGACGACTGGATCGTCGAGGGGACGAGCGTCAGGAAGAGCAGTCCCTGGTAAAGGGGCTGGGTCAGCAGCACCGGGACCAGGCCCCGGGCCGCCATCCCGAGCAGCGGGAAGAGGACGAACGTACAGGCCAGGACCGTGACGTGGAGCCGCCAGTGCTTGAGTCCGTCCAGTGCCTCGCGGGTGGACAGCCGCGCCCCGTAGAGGAAGAAGAGGAAGGCGATCGCGGCGGTGGAGGCGCCGGAGGCCACGTCCGCGCCCGTCCCGCGCGCCGGGAGGAGGGCGGCGAGGCCCACCGTTCCCAGGAGCAGCAGGATGTACGGGTCGATCGGCATCCAACTCGGCCAGCGCAGGCGTTTCACAGTGCTCCATCTAGCGTGTGTCTCACGGCGGTACGGGGGCCGCAGGACCCCCCTTCATCGTCCTCCTCCGGACCGCGATCGGGAATCCGGCATACGGCTCTGACTGTCATCACGTTCCGCGATAAGCTGCGGGACATGTACGACCCGTCCCAGTTGCGCACGTTCCTGGCGGTGGCCCAGACCCTGAGTTTCACGCAGGCCGCCAAGCGGCTGGGGCTGCGCCAGTCGACGGTCAGCCAGCATGTCCGGCGTCTGGAGGACGCGGCCGGACGGCAGTTGTTCACCCGGGACACCCACTCCGTGGAGCTCACGGAGGACGGCGAGGCGATGCTCGGCTTCGCACGCCGGATCCTGGAGGTGCACGAGCAGGCGTCGGCATTCTTCACGGGTACCCGGCTCCGCGGGCGGCTGCGCTTCGGCGCCTCGGAGGATTTCGTGCTGACCCGCCTCCCGGAGATCCTGGAGGGCTTCCGCTACGACCACCCCGAGGTCGACCTGGAGCTCACGGTGGAGCTCTCGGGCACGCTCCACGAACAACTGGCCGCCGGAAAGCTGGACCTTGTCCTGGCCAAGCGCCGCCCCGAGGACCCGCGCGGCGAACTGGTCTGGCACGACAGGCTGGTCTGGATCGGCGCGGAACGCCTCCGCCTGGACCCCGACCGTCCGGTCCCCCTGATCGTCTACCCCCCGCCCGGCATCACCCGGGCCCTCGCCCTGGAGGCCCTGGAACGCCAGGGCCGGGAATGGCGCATCGTCTGCACCAGCGGCAGCCTCAACGGCCTCATCGCGGCGGCCCGGGCGGGCCTCGGCGTGATGGCCCACTCACGGGGCCTGATCCCGCCGGGCCTGGCACGGATGCCGGACCGGGCGGGCCTGCCGGAACTGGGCCGGGTGGACTTCGTGCTCGTCCACGGGCGCCGGCAAGCGGCGGCACAGGACGCGGCGGACGCCCTGGCGACGGCGATCCTGGCGGGCGGAGACCGCTTGCACCGGCGGTAGGCACTCACCGAAGGCTGCCGCACGGGGCGCCGGCCCGGTTCACGGTCGGGTCCGGTGCCGGTGTGGGCGCCGCGTCAGGTGTGACGGATTCGGATGCCGAGACGCTGATACAGGAGACGACTGGGCGACGGAACTGATCATTCCGTCGGTGGACGTGGACCGTAGACGGGTCGTACAGATTCGGTGGAGATTACGGCACCGAAACTTACTCAACCGTCAGTTTTCTGTCCGACCCTTCCCCATGTGAGCGCATTTTCCGGCGCTGACCAGTGCATACCTGAACAGTGCTCGGATTCGCACCCCTCCCGCCCCGCCGCCGGGTGGGGTAGCTTTCACGGCGCTGTGCGGAGCGTCACCGGGAGCGGGACCAGGGAGCCGGACCAGGGAGCGGGGAGCGGGGTTTGCGCGAATTCACCAATCCTCCGTTGGCGTTGCCGGCCCCCGTGGGAGGACTGGCCGACGTCGTGTTCCGGCGTGCCCAGGAGGACCCTCTGCACATCGCGCTCGGCCGCAAGGACGAGCAGGGCGAGTGGCGGGACGTGTCGTCCGCGGAGTTCCGGGACGAGGTGCTCGCCCTCGCCAAGGGGCTGCTCGCCCAGGGCATCCGGTTCGGCGACCGGGTCGCCATCATGTCCCGCACCCGCTACGAGTGGACCCTCTTCGACTACGCCCTGTGGACGATCGGCGCCCAGGTGGTGCCGATCTACCCCACCTCCTCGGCCGAGCAGTGCTTCTGGATGCTCTACGACGCCGAGTGCACGGCGGCGGTCGTGGAGCACGAGGACCACGCGATGACGATCGCCACCGTCATCGACCGGCTGCCGCATCTGCGCCAGCTGTGGCAGCTGGACGCGGACCCCGTCCCGGCGCTGTACGACGCCGGTGCCGCCATCGACGACGACGTGGTGCACCGGCACCGGCAGGCGGTCACCCCGGACTCGGTCGCCACGATCATCTACACCTCGGGCACGACCGGCCGCCCCAAGGGCTGTGTCATCACCCACGGCAGTTTCATGTGGGAGGCGGACACGGTCGCCGAGTACTGGGAGCCGGTGTTCCACTCCAAGAAGGGCGACGAGGCGGCGACCCTGCTGTTCCTGCCGCTCGCACATGTCTTCGGGCGGATGGTGCAGGTCGCCGGGATCACCCGGGGGGTCCGCTTCGGCCACCAGCCGCAGCTGAACGCCGCCGCCCTGCTGCCGGACCTGGCCGCGTTCCGGCCGACGTTCATCCTCGCGGTGCCGTACATCTTCGAGAAGGTCTTCAACTCCGCCCGCCGCAAGGCCGAGAAGGAGGGCAAGGCCGGGCCCTTCGAGAAGGCCGTCGAGGTCGCGGTGAAGTACGCGGAGGCCATCGAGGCCAAGGCGTGGGGCATCGGCCCCGGCCCCTCGGCGGGTCTGCGCATGCAGCACCAGCTCTTCGACAAGCTCGTCTACGCCAAGGTGCGGGCCGCGATGGGCGGCCGGCTCCGCAACGCGATGTCGGGCGGCTCGGCGATGGACCGCCGGCTCGGCCTGTTCTTCGCGGGCGCGGGGGTACAGATCTACGAGGGCTACGGCCTGACCGAGTCGACGGCGGCGGCGACCGCCAATCCGCCCGGACGCACCCGCTACGGCTCCGTCGGACAGCCCATCCCGGGCGTCACCGTGCACATCGCGGACGACGGCGAGATCTGGCTGCACGGTCCCAACATCTTCCAGGGCTACCTGAACAACCAGAAGGCCACCGACGAGACCCTGCACGACGGCTGGCTCGCCACCGGCGACCTGGGCTCCCTCGACGAGGACGGCTTCCTCACCATCACCGGCCGCAAGAAGGAGATCCTCGTGACCTCCGGCGGCAAGAGCGTGGCCCCCGGCCTGCTGGAGGAACGCGTCCGGGACCATCCGCTGGTCGCCCAGTGCATCGTCGTGGGCAACGACCGCCCCTACATCGCCGCCCTGGTCACCCTCGACCAGGAGGCCGTCGAGCACTGGCTGGCGATGCGCGCCAAACCGCAGCTGACCCCGTCCGAGCTGGTGCGCGACGCTGACCTGGAGACGGAGGTGCGCCGCGCCGTGGTCGCCGCCAACACTCTGGTCTCGCAGGCCGAGTCGATCCGGACGTTCCGGATACTGGCGCAGCCGTTCACCGAGGAGCACGGGCTGCTGACGCCGTCGCTGAAGCTGAAGCGCAAGGCGATCGAGACGACGTACGCGAGCGAGGTCGAGGCCCTGTACCGGGCCTGAGGCGGTTCCCGGTGGGTTCCCGGCAGGTTCCCGGCGGATTCCGACCGATTCCGCGGTCAGGAATGCATCAGCGCTGTTGATCGTTGACGATGGGAGTACCACCTGTCGACAACCGTAAGGATCAAGAGCTCGTGAGCAGCAAGGTCCCCCCGATCATCCTCAACAACGGCGTGGAGATGCCCCAGCTGGGCTTCGGCGTCTGGCAGGTCCCGGACGACGAGGCCGAGCAGGCGGTCAGCACCGCTCTGGAGGCCGGGTACCGCAGCATCGACACAGCGGCGATCTACGGCAACGAAGAGGGCACCGGCAAGGCGCTCGCCGCGTCCGGCCTGGCCCGCGAGGACATTTTCGTCACCACCAAGCTCTGGAACAGCGACCAGGGATACGACGCCACGCTGCGTGCCTTCGACACGTCGCTGCAGAAGCTGGGCCTCGAGTACGTGGACCTGTACCTCATCCACTGGCCCACCCCCGAGCGGGACCTGTACGTCGACACGTACAAGGCGTTCGAGAAGCTGCACGCCGACGGCCGTGTCCGCGCCATCGGTGTGTCCAACTTCGAGCCCGCGCACCTGGAGCGCCTGATCGCCGAGACGTCCGTCATCCCGGCTGTCGACCAGATCGAGCTGCACCCGCACCTCCAGCAGGGCGCGGCCCGCGAGTACCACGCGGAGCAGGGCATCGCCACCGAGGCCTGGTCACCGCTCGGCCAGGGCAAGGGCCTCCTCGAGGTCCCGGCGATCGTGGCCATCGCGCAGAAGCACGGGCGCACTCCGGCGCAGGTCGTGCTGCGCTGGCACCTTCAGCTGGGCAATGTCGTGATCCCCAAGTCCGTGACGCCGTCCCGGATCAAGGAGAACATCGAGGTCTTCGACTTCAGCCTGGACACCGAGGACCTCGCGGCGATCAGCGCGCTCAACGAGGACCGGCGGCTGGGTCCGGACCCGTCGACGTTCAACGTGGCCTGACGGCAAGCCGGTTCGGGGCCCGGGCGGTTGTGCACCGCCCGGGCCTTCGTCATGCCCCCGGGTCAGGCTCGGGGAACAGCCGGGCGAGGGCGGCGGTACGGCTGGAGACGCCGAGCTTCCGGAAGACGTTCTCCAGGTGCTTGCGGACGGTGCTGGGCGCCACCGTGAACTGCCGGGCGATCGCCTCGGTGCTGAGCCCGTCGGCGACGGCCCGCATGACGTCGAGTTCACGGACGGTGAGCCGGACCGGCGCCCGTCGCCGCAAGGCTGCTTCCCGGTAGACGGCGTACAGGTGGGGGCGGAGCAACTCCAGTACGAGGCGGTCGCGTTCGGTGAAGCGGCGTGCGTCCTCGCGGCCGAAGTTGTACGTACGGATGCGCCCCGGTGCGCTGGGCAGCATCACGAAGAGAATGTTGACGGCCGGGCGCAGGTACTCCGTGTAGAACGGCAAGTTCCGGAACTCCCGAGCGGAGAAGAAGTCCAGGTGCTGGGCCACCGGCAGGCGGCCGCAACTCTGTTCGGCCAGCCGGCAGTACGGGACCTGGTGCCGCCACCGCCAGTAGGCATCGACGTCCGGTTCCTCGTAGTCGCCCCCGTACAGGGCCTCCTCGAGGTACAGATACCGACGGGTGGGGATGTCGAGCTCGTCGAATCCTGCGATGTCGCACGGGATCAGCCGACCGAGTCCGCGCAGGAGGCTGCGGGGCGGGAAGTCCTCGCCGTCGTCGTGCCGTGCCTCGTCGAGGACATCGAACATCGCCCGCAGATCCCGTGCCGTGACCGAGTGACGGCTCATGACCGTCTCCTCTCGCCGAACTCATTCGACGGTACCGCTCGGGGGCCGAGGGATTCGCCAAATGACGAATGGTGGTCGGGGCGGGGTGAGTTCACCGTGGACCCCAGGTATTCGCACCACGAACGGGGTTCAGCAATGAAGACACGAACACGGACACGGTCGCTCACGGTGGCCTGCGCGGCCGTCGCCCTCGTGGCCGGCACGGTGGTCGCGGCACAGGCCGACGCGGCAGCGCCCGCGCCGCCGCGGTGCTACGGCTACTACGCCACGGTGTGGGGCGGCAACGGGCCCGATGTCCTCAACACCGGCTCGGCCAGGGACATCGCCGTCGGTCTCGGCGGGAACGACGCGATCAGCAGCGGCGGAGGCAACGACGTCGTCTGTGGTGACGCGGGGAACGACCGGCTGTACGGAGGGAGCGGCGATGACCGGATCGCGGGTGAGGGAGGCCTCGACTTCCTCCGGGGGAACGGGGGCGTCGACCGGCTCAGCGGGTTCGGCGGCAACGACACCCTGCGGGGCGACATGGGTGGCGACACCATGGACGGCGGCGACGGCCACGACTTCGCACGTGACTGGGGCAACGACACTTTGACGGGCGGCGCCGGCCGGGACACCCTCAGGGGCAGCGCGGGCGACGACACGTTCTTCGCCCGGGACGGCGAGCGCGACGCAATCTACGCCTACGCCGGCTACGACCGCTGCTACGTCGACCGGCTGGACGTGGTCTTCGGCTGCAACTACGTGCAGCGCGGCTAGCGCGTCACGAGGGGCGCCCCCGCCGGGGAGGGGCGCCCCTTCCGCGCGTCACCGTCGCGTACGCGCTGACCAGGATCAGCGTGCACCCCGCCCACTGCGCGACCGTCGGCCGCTCCCCCAGCACCGCCGCCCCGAGCGCGAGCGCCCCGACGGGCGTGAGCAGCAGCAGGACCGCGCCGACGTGGCTCGGCAGGCGGGGTGAGTAGACGGCCACCATCAGCCAGCCGATGATGCCGCTGGTCAGCGCCGCGAGCGCGAGCCAGCCCAGGGCGGTGCCGGACGGGGTGGGGTCGAAGGCGCCCCAGGCCCAGCCGCCGAGGGCGGAGGCGAGGGTGGCCGAGAGGACGACCGCGGTGTAGGTCGTTCGGACATGGCCGTTGAAGCCGCCGCGGCGCAGCAGGAACAGGAAGCCGGAGTAGCTCAGGGCGGCGAGGATCGCGTGGACCGTGCCCGCGGCCGGGTCGCTGCCGCTCGCGCCCTCCTCGAACAGCCCTCCGGTGAGCACCACGCCGACGACCAGCACCGGCAGCCACAGCACGAAACGGCGGGGCACCCGCTCGTGGTCCACGGCCCAGGCCAGCAGCGGCACCAGCACGACCTGCACATTGACCAGTACGGTGGACAGTCCCGCGCCCACCTCGGTGATCGCCTTGGTCCACAGCAGCATGTCCCCGGCGAACAGCACCCCGCCCGCCAGTCCGTAGACCAACTGCCGCCGGGGCGGCGGGCCTTCGCGCCGGTACTCCGGGACGACGAGCAGCACCAGGGCGGGCAGGGCGAGCAGACAGCGGTAGACGGAGGCGGTACCGGCGTCCGCCCCGGACAGTTCGATGCACACCGGTGACACGGCGAGTGTCAGCGCGGCGACGGCCTGTCCCGCGCGCGGACCACCGGGCAGCCGGGGCGTGCGCCGGTGGTCTCGGACGGTGTCGGTGCCGGTCATGGAGCGAGGTCCTCGCGCCGGGGACGGAGATCGCCCGCGTACCCGTTCGCCGGGGGTCCATGCATGGGCCACGGGCCCGCCCGGCCGGCGGGGACGTCAGTTGGGCTGCCCGATCGGCCGTACGACCACGGTGTTGACGTCGACTCCCTCGGGCTGCCGGACGGCCCACACGATCGAGTCGGCGAGCTGGTCGGCGGTGAGGAGATGACCGGGCGGGAGACTGCCGTAGCTGTCCCAGAAGGGTGTCTCCACCCGGCCGGGCGCGATGTGGGTCACGCCGACGCCCCATTCGGTCACCTGCCGCCGGGTGTTCTCGGCGAGCCCGGTCACCGCCCACTTCGTCGCCCCGTAGATGTTGCCGGGCGTGGGCACGAACCCGGCGACACTCCCGACCAGCACGATCCGGCCGCGGGTCTCCTTCAGGGCGTCGATGGCGGCCCGGATGAGCAGCGCCGGGCCGAGGACGTTGGTCAGCACCATCTCGGTCCAGCCGGCCGGGTCGCCTTCGGCGACCGAGTCGTGCGTGGCGAACCCGGCGTTGGCGACGACCGTGTCCAGTCGGCCGAACTCCTTGAGCGTACGGTCGACCGCCGACCGCACACTGTCGTAGTCGGCCGCGTTGCCGACGAGCGTCAGCAGCTCGGCCGGGTTGCCGAGTTCCTCGGCGAAGCCGCGCAGGCGTTCCTCCCCGCGGCCGGTGACGGTGACCCGGTACCCGGCGTCGAGCAGCTGCCGTGCGACCGCGGCGCCGATGCCGCTGCCGCCGCCCGTGATCAGTGCGACGGGTGAGTCGGTCATGGTTGCCCCCTGTGGTGTTCCGCGGCGCGGGTCGCCCTGCGGATGCGTGTTCCCCCGCGGACTCGTGTTCCTCGCGGATGCGTGTTCCTCGCGGATCGTGTTGTCCTGCGGATGCCGGGAGTAGATCACTTGAAGCGTTCTCGAAGTCAAGGCCCGCAGCCGGTGCGGCACTCGGCGGACGGGAAGTGGCGGCGCCACTCCGTCTCGGTGAGGTCGCCGCCGGCCCAGGCGCACACCCGGTCCGCGGCCTGCTCGGGCGCCAACACGGCCGTGCGGTCGGCGAGATGGGGCGTGCGGATGTGCAACTGCCTGCCGTCGGGCGTGAATCGGAGGCTCCGCACGGGTCCGTCCCCGGCCCGCAGGGTCGCCGGGGGCAGGGTGGGCTCGTCGGTCTCCCACACCTGGACCGAGCCGTCGGGCGCGCTGCCCGCCAGCAGCGAACCGTCGGCGGAGAAGGCAGGCACCATCGGCTCTACGTGGACCGCTATGTCCTGTACGGCCACGCCGGGACCGCCCTGCTGGCCGGCGCGGCACTGGACCGGCTCGGGCGGCTGGTCCGGGCGCGGGGCGGGGTCCGGGCGGTGGCCGTGCTCGTCGCCGGGACGACCGCCTTCGCCCTGCTCGCAGCGCTGCCGGTGACGCTGCAGCTGCGGACCCCGCAGAGCCGTACCGACGACGTCACCGCCGTCGCGGAGGCGCTCCGCGCGGCCGGGGGCGGGGCCGACGGGGTGCTGTACATGCCGTCGCGGCGGCGTGTGTGGTCGCTGGTGGATCCGGGGTCCGTGCGCGGGCTGCGCGATCTGGCCCTGGAGCGCGGGCCGGTCGCCTCGCACACGCTGTACGGCACGGAGGCGCCCGCAGCCGACATCCGGGACCGTCTGCTGGGTGCGGAGCGCATCGTGGTGGCGAGAGACCCGGCCGGTCAGCCGGCCGACCGGGCGCCTCGGGAAGAGGTGAAGCGGCGGGTGCTCGCCGACCACTTCGTGGAGTGCGGCACCCGCCGGGTGCGGGGCGCGCAGATCAGCGTGTACGCCCGGCCGGGCCGCTGCTGATCACCCGGCGTCAGACCCCGCGGACCGCCGTGTGCACCGTGCGGGCCGCCAGGAAGAAGACGTCCGGCCGGTGGTGGATGCTCGCCTTGTCGTCGGGGTCGAGGAGGCGGTCGAGGGTGGCGAGGTCGTCGGCGTCGAGGCGTTCGCCGACGGCCTCGCGGATCCGGGTCAGGGTCGCGACGGCGACATGACGGGCCCGGTCCGTGGTCGGGGCGGGCAGGTCGAGCAGGAAGCTGCGGGTGCCGGTGTGCTTCAGGCCCACGGAGGCCAGCAGCGCGGGCCAGTCCTCGACCACGTCGACGGTGCCGGGCAGCGCGGCCCGCATCTCGGTGAACCAGTCCTCGTGCACCGCGTCGAGCCGGGCCTGCAGCCCGGGGCGTCCGATGCCGATGTCACGCGGCAGACACCGCGTCGGCAGACTGCCCTCCAGGAGCGCCAGCGTGCCGCCGGGAGCGAGCCGCTCGGCGAACGCGGCGATGCCGGCCCGCTGATCACCGAGGTGGTGCAGGCTCCAGCTGGCCCAGATGAGGTCGGCCGGGTAGTCCAAGTCGTCCAGTGCGCCGGGGAGTTCACCGGCGAGCGTGCCGAACCGGTCCCCGAACCCGAGCCGGTCGGCCCGCTCCCTGGCCCGTTCGAGCAGCGGCTCGGAACCGTCGACGGCGACGATCCGAGCGCCCGGGAAGGTCTCCGCGAGCAGACAGGAACCCACTCCGGGACCGCTGCCCACGTCGACGATCAGCCCCGGCTCGGTCTGCCGCTTGGCGAGCCACGCCATGGCCCGCTCGTACAGCGGCGTGTACAGCTCCGCCTGCTCCTCCATCATCGGGGCCATCGCGGCCCAGTCGAGGTCGGTGTGATCGTGACCGTGCCGGCCGTGCGAGCCGTGTGAGCCGTGCTGGTCGAGCTGGTCGTGGTGATCGTGCGCCATGGGGGTCAGCCTCTCGTCCTGGTGCCGCCAGCGTGCTCCGACGCACCGCGGGAAGGCCACCGCTGTTGCCGGGACGGCAAAAAACGCCTGACACCGCCGGGGCTTGTCGGACAAGCCCCGGCGGCCTGGGCGCTCCTGAAGGGGCGCGGTCAACCACACTCAACCCGCAGCCCCCGACGCACCGTTACGGCAACGGCGGGTAGGCGTTCTGCATCAGCTGCTGGAACTGCGCGGAGAACCAGTGGCCGGACAGCGGCGCGTTCGGCAGGGCACCGGACATGTTGTTGTTGTTGCGCGGGTTGCCCGTGTAGGTCGGGTCGCACATCCGGTCGAAGCCCTTGCCCTCGTCGTTCGGAATGGCGCTGCTGGCGCCGTCGGACTCGCCCGGAGGCTTGATCCAGACGTAGGCGTCGATCCCGGCCGCCGGGCTGGCCTGCGGACGCTCGCCGAGGCCGGCGCCGGACTGATTGCACCAGTTGCCGGTGTTGAGACGCCGGTCGATACGGCTGCCGTCGACGTAGGTGTTCACATCGGTCTTGGCACCGGGGCCGGTGGGCCGGGCGCTGCCGCCCCAGCCGTTGCGGGAGGTGTCGATGAGCATGCCGACGCCCGAGGGGAAGCCCTGGCTCACGGCCTCCTGACGGAAGGCCTGGGCGTAGGAGAGCTCGTCGACGTACCGGTTCCAGTCGACCCACTTCGACTCGCGCACGGACGTGCCGTTCACGGAGTCGTTGATGGTGTAGTGCGGCTCCTTCAACGCGCTGTAGTTGGCGGTGTTGGTGATGAAGCCGTGGACGTCGTTCACCGTCGCGCCCTCGGCGGTCGCCGCCTGTTTGATCGTCTGGACGGTCGCCGAGAAGTTGTCGTCCCAGCCGAGCCAGCCGTGGTGCCCGGCATCCACGTAGTTGTAGACGTTGGGGGCGTCACCGAGCTTGTTCAGCGCGTAACCGACACCCTTGGTGTAGTTGCCATTGGCCTTCATCGTGTCGCAGTTGGGGGTGGCGGTGGCCCGCGGCGAGACGTTGGTGACCAGGTTCGGCAGCGAGTCGAGCTCGACCGTGGTGACGATCCGCAGCGAGGCGTACTTGGGATCGGCGAGGATCGCGGCGATCGGGTCGATGTACTGCGTCTTGTACTTGTCGATGTCCGTCGGACCGAACTCACCGTTGGAGGCGAGCGCGGCACAGTCGCGGCCCGGCAGGTCGTAGATCACCAGCTGGACGGCGAGCTCGCCGCTGCCCTTCTGTTTCAGGGCCTCGTCGAGGTGCGCCCGCAGGCCCATCTTCCCTCCGGTGCCGTTGATCGCGGCGACCCGGTCCAGCCACACACCGGTGGGCTGGTTGGCGATGCGGCTGCCGCCGGGCTCGGCGGCGGCATTGGCCGACCACTCCGGGTTCACGTACACCTTGGCGCCGCTGTACGGGTTGTCGACCCGGGTGCCGGTTCCGGGGTCCGGCGGATCGGTCGGCCCGCCGCCGCCGTCGACGTTGCAGGTCACCCCGTCGAGAGTGAAGGTCGCCGGGATCGCGTTGGTGCCGCTGTAGGTGCCCTGGAAGCCGAAGCTGGTCGAACCGCCGGTGGCGAGCGTGCCGTTGTAGCTCTCGTTGGCGGCGGTGACTCCCGTCCCGCTCTGGGTGACCTTCGCGTTCCAGCCGCTGGTGACCTTCTGGTTCCCGGCGTACGACCACTTGACCGCCCAACTGGTCTTGGCGGCACCGTTGTTGGTGATCGTCACGGCGGCGGTGAAGCCGGAGCCCCAGTCGTTCTGGATCTTGTAGTCGACCGTGCAGGCCACGGCGGCCGTGCCGACGTCCGCCGGGTTGACGGCGAGCGCCGTCCCGGAGGCCCCGGCGACCAGGGCGATGGCTGCGAGAAGCGCAGTTCTGGTACGACTCATGAGTGCGGGTTTCCTTCTCCGATACGGGAATTACGGGTCAGGGAATTACCGGTCGGGGAGTTACGGGTTGCGGGACCCGGGCTGCGGTTCCAGGTGTTCCAGGACCAGCCCGAACAGGACAGGCCACGGTCGTCGAACCACTTCATGACCTGGTCGACGGAGGTGTGGCCGCAGCTGTTCTCAGCCACCGGCTGAGGTCGTTCGCGTACGCGAGCCCGCCGGCCGGGATCAGGTCGCCGGCGCCGGTCGCCCGTATGGCGTCGACGAGATCCTGCATACCGGACATCGGCTCGAACGGGCGTACTCCGGCTTGATGCCGGACAGGCCGAGCCGGCACGACGTCGGTGTGCATGTCGGCGCGGGCGAGGGGTCCGCGTCGGCATGGCGCGTCGTGCCGTTGAGCTCGAACGGGGTCGGTACGCCGTTGCTCCCCGACCAGGAGGCGAAGAACCCGGCGCTGACGCTCGCGCCGGCGACGGCTGAGAGTTCTGAAGGAGGGGGGTGTCGCGGGGGGTGTCGCATGAGCGACTCCTTGCAGATCAGCGCGTCGTGACGGACGCGTCGACTGATGGAATCGCTCCCACTGGTGCCCATGAAGCTAGCGCCAAGTGACGGCAAAGAACAGAGGAGTCACTTGACTTTTCCTCAACCACATCCATCGAATCTTTTCGACTCTTCAAGCACCTTGACCCTTCTCACCCTCATCCCCACTATGGGAGCGCTCCCACTGGTTCAAGCCTTGACTTCTCCGAGCCGCAAGGAGGAACCAGCACATGGCACCGAGAAGGAGACGCCGGGCTGTCCGGCGCTTATGGACGGCTGTCACGGCCGCCCTGGCACTTCCGTTCGCGTTGCTGAGCGCGAGTTCAACTCCCGCACAGGCAGCCGCAGTTCAGTGCAGTGTCGACTACAAGACGAACGACTGGGGCTCCGGCTTCACCACGGATGTGACGATCACCAACCGCGGTACGGAGGCCATCAACGGCTGGACTCTGACGTATGCCTACACGGGCAACCAGAGACTGACGAACGGCTGGAACGGCACCTGGTCCCAGTCCGGTCAGACGGTCACGGTGAACAACGCGGCCTACAACGGGAACATCGCGGTCGGCGCCGCCGTCTCCACCGGCGCGCAGTTCACCTACAGCGGCACCAACACCGCTCCGACGTCCTTCGCGGTCAACGGCACCACCTGCACCGGCGCCCACCAGCCGCCGATCACCGTGCTGACCAGCCCGGCCGCGGGCGCCGTCTACACCCAGGGCGACGCCGTCCCGCTCGCGGCGACCGCCGCGGCGGCGAACGGCGCGACGATCAGCAAGGTGGAGTTCTACGACGACACCACGCTGCTCGGCACCGACACGACGTCGCCGTACTCGCTCTCGGTCTCCAGCTTGACCGTGGGCAATCATTCCCTTGTCGCGAAGGGCTACGACAGCCTGGGCGCGTCGGCGTCGTCCACGCCGGTGGGCATCACGGTCGCCTCGGGTCCCGCCGTGGTGGCCTCGGTGACCCAACTCGCCGTGCAGCAGGGCAAGACGGGCACGTTCGGGGTGAAGCTGTCGACGCAGCCGTCCGCGAACGTGACGGTGACGACCACCCGCGCGAGCGGCAACTCGGGCCTGTCCGTGACCGGCGGGGCTTCCCTGACCTTCACCCCGTCGAACTGGAACACGGCCCAGAACGTCACCGTCTCGGCCGACTCCTCCGGCACGGGCGCGGCGGTCTTCGAGTCGACGGCGACCGGGCACGCCAAGGCGTCGGTGACGGTCACCCAGGTCGAGGCGGCGGGTGAGTACGACGCCCGTTTCCTGGAGCTGTACGGCAAGATCACCAACCCGGCGAACGGCTACTTCTCCCCCGAGGGCATCCCCTACCACTCGGTCGAGACGCTGATCGTCGAGGCTCCGGACCACGGTCACGAGACCACGTCGGAGGCGTACAGCTACCTCCTCTGGCTGCAGGCCATGTACGGCAAGGTGACCGGCGACTGGTCCAAGTTCAACGGTGCCTGGGACATCATGGAGAAGTACATGATCCCCACGCACGCCGACCAGCCGGCCAACTCCTTCTACAACGCCTCGAAGCCGGCGACGTACGCGCCCGAGCTGGACACCCCGAACGAGTACCCGGCGAAGCTGGACACCGGGGTGTCGGTGGGATCGGATCCGATCGCCGGTGAACTGAAGACTGCATACGGTACGGACGATGTCTACGGTATGCACTGGCTGCAGGACGTCGACAACGTCTACGGCTACGGCAACGCGCCCGGCAAGTGCGAGGCCGGACCGACCGACACCGGACCGTCGTACATCAACACCTTCCAGCGCGGTGCGCAGGAGTCGGTGTGGGAGACGGTGCCGCAGCCGACCTGTGACGCCTTCAAGTACGGGGGAAAGAACGGGTACTTGGACCTGTTCACCGGTGACGCCTCCTACGCCAAGCAGTGGAAGTTCACCAACGCCCCCGACGCCGACGCGCGTGCGGTGCAGGCCGCGTACTGGGCCGACAAGTGGGCCGACGCACAGGGCAAGGGCGGGCAGATCTCCGCGACCGTGGCCAAGGCCGCGAAGATGGGCGACTATCTGCGCTACTCGATGTACGACAAGTACTTCAAGAAGATCGGCAACTGTGTCGGTCCGAGCACCTGCCCGGCCGGCACCGGCAAGGACGCCTCGATGTATCTGATGTCCTGGTACTACGCCTGGGGCGGCGCCACCGACACCTCGGCGGGCTGGGCCTGGCGCATCGGCTCCAGCCATGCGCACGGCGGCTACCAGAACCCGATGGCCGCGTACGCGCTGAGCGCCTACGCCGACCTCAAGCCCAAGTCCGCGACGGGCGCCACCGATTGGGGCACCTCGCTGACCCGGCAGATCGAGTTCTACCGCTGGCTGCAGTCCGACGAGGGTGCCATAGCGGGCGGTGCGACCAACAGCTGGGCGGGCCGGTACGCGACCCCGCCGGCCGGGAAGTCCACGTTCTACGGCATGTACTACGACCAGCAGCCCGTCTACCACGACCCGCCGTCCAACCAGTGGTTCGGCTTCCAGGCGTGGTCGATGGAGCGGGTGGCCGAGTACTACCAGCAGACGGGGAACGCGGCCGCGAAGACCGTCCTCGACAAGTGGGTCGACTGGGCGCTGTCCAAGACCACGATCAACCCGGACGGCACCTACCAGATCCCGGCGACGCTCCAGTGGTCGGGCCAGCCCGACACCTGGAACCCGTCAAGTCCCGGCGCCAACAGCGGACTTCACGTCACCGTCGCCGACTACACCAATGACGTCGGGGTGGCCGCCGCGTACGCCAAGACCCTGACGTACTACGCGGACCGCTCCGGTGACACGCAGGCGGCGGCCACGGCGAAGGCGCTGCTGGACGGCATGTGGGACAACCACCAGGACGCGCTGGGCATCGCGGTGCCGGAGAACCGGGCCGACTACAACCGGTTCGACGACGGGGTGTACATCCCGTCCGGCTGGACCGGCACGATGCCGAACGGCGACGCGATCAACTCGTCGTCGACCTTCGAGTCGATCCGGTCGTTCTACGAGGACGACCCGGCCTGGTCGAAGATCGAGGCGTATCTCGCGGGCGGCGCGGTGCCGTCGTTCACGTACCACCGGTTCTGGGCCCAGGCGGACATCGCCCTGGCCATGGGTTCGTACGCGGAGCTTCTCGAATAGCCCCCGCGAAGCGCTCCGCGGGTTGGGCCGTGTTCGACTGCGGGTCCGTTGTGGCTGGTCGCGCAGTTCCCCGCGCCCCTTGAGGGGCGTGGTACGGCACCGCCCTCTTCCGCGGTACCGCTTGAAAGCTCCGCGTACGAGGTCTCGCCACCGGACGGCGGGGCCGACTCGCCGGGCGGTCCCCTCCCGCACTGGGGACCGCCCGGCACCTCTCGTAGCGATGAGAAAGCGCTTGCTACTCGCACCTTCCCGTCCTTGTGTCCCCCCACGTCCCGGAAAGGACCCCCCGTGCGAAGAACCCGCATCCTCACGGCCGTCCTCGCTCTCGCGGCCGGCCTGCTCGCGGGCACCCCGCCCGCGCTGGCCGCCGACAGTGCCTCGAAGGCGGCGTTCGCCGCCGACACGTACACCTGGAGGAACGCCCGGATCGACGGTGGCGGCTTCGTCCCCGGCATCGTCTTCAACCGGAGCGAGAAGAACATGGCGTACGCCCGGACCGACATCGGCGGGGCGTACCGCTGGGTGGAGTCGAGCAAGACCTGGACGCCGTTGCTGGACTCGGTGGGCTGGGACGACTGGGGGCACACGGGGGTGGCCGCTCTGGCCACGGACTCGGTGGATCCGGACAGGGTGTACGCGGCCGTCGGTACGTACACCAACAGCTGGGATCCGGGGAACGGGGCGATCCTGCGCTCCTCGGACCGGGGTGCGAGCTGGCAGAAGACCGTTCTGCCGTTCAAGCTCGGCGGCAACATGCCGGGGCGCGGCATGGGTGAGCGGCTGGCGATCGACCCGAACAGGAACAGCGTGCTGTATCTGGGCGCGCCCAGCGGCAAGGGGCTGTGGCGGTCGACGGACTCCGGGGTGACCTGGTCGCAGGTGGCGAACTTCCCCAACGTCGGCAACTACGTGCAGGATCCGAGCGACACGTCCGGTTATGCGAGCGACAACCAGGGGGTCGTCTGGGTCACCTTCGACGAGCGGACGGGTTCGCCGGGCGGCGCGACGCAGACGATCTACGTCGGGGTCGCGGATCTGCAGAACTCGGTGTACCGGTCGACGGACGGGGGTGCGAGCTGGTCGCGGGTGGCCGGGCAGCCGACGGGATACATCGGGCACAAGGGTGTACTGGATACCGTCAACGGCTATCTGTACATCGCATACAGCGACAAGGGCGGTCCGTACGACGGCGGCAAGGGCCGGCTGTGGCGGTACGCGACGGCGACGGGCACCTGGACGGACATCAGCCCGGTCGCCGAGGCCGACACCTACTACGGCTTCAGCGGTCTGACCGTCGACCGGCAGGACCCGGGCACGCTGATGGCGACCGGCTACAGCTCCTGGTGGCCGGACACCCAGATCTTCCGCTCCACGGACAGCGGCGCGACCTGGACGAGGGCTTGGGACTACACCTCGTACCCCGACCGCTCGAACCGCTACACGATGGACGTCTCCTCCTCCCCCTGGCTGACCTGGGGCGCGAACCCGTCGCCGCCGGAGCAGACCCCCAAGCTCGGCTGGATGACCGAGGCCCTGGAGATCGACCCGTTCGACTCGAACCGGATGATGTACGGGACGGGTGCGACGATCTACGGCACCGAGAACCTCGGGAACTGGGACAGCGGCAGCCAGTTCACCATCAAACCGATGGTGCAGGGCCTGGAGGAGACCGCGGTCAACGACCTCGCCTCTCCCCCGTCCGGCGGCGCCCAACTCCTCAGCGCCCTGGGCGACATCGGCGGTTTCCGGCACACGGACCTGACCAAGGTGCCGCCGATGATGTACACCCAGCCGAACTTCACCACGACGACGAGCCTGGACTTCGCCGAGACCGACCCCGGCACGGTCGTCCGGGTCGGCGACCTCGATTCGGGTCCGCACATCGCGTTCTCGACGGACAACGGCGCCAACTGGTTCGCCGGGACGGACCCTTCGGGCGTCAGCGGCGGCGGCACGGTCGCCGCGGCGTCGGACGGCAGCCGGTTCGTGTGGAGTCCGGCGGGCACGGGCGTGCAGTACACGACGGGTTTCGGCTCGTCCTGGGCGCCGTCGAGCGGGATCCCCGCCGGGGCGATCGTCGAGTCCGACCGGGTGGACCCGAAGACCTTCTACGGCTTCAAGTCGGGCACGTTCTATGTGAGTTCGGACGGCGGCGCGACTTTCACGGCTTCGGCGGCGACCGGGTTGCCGAGCGGGGACAGCGTGCGCTTCAAGGCGCTGCCCGGTGTGAAGGGTGACGTGTGGCTGGCGGGCGGTGCGCCGGACGGCGTGTACGGCCTGTGGCACTCCACCAACGGCGGTACGTCCTTCACCAAGCTGCCGAACATCGAGCAGGCCGACACCATCGGCTTCGGCAAGGCGGCGACGGGTGCGTCGTACCAGACCCTCTACACCAGCGCGAAGATCGGCGGCGTACGCGGCATCTTCCGCTCCACGGACCAGGGTTCGACCTGGACCCGCATCAACGACGATGCCCACCGGTGGGGTTGGACGGGCGCGTCGATCACCGGCGACCCGAGGATCTACGGCCGGGTCTACGTCTCGACGAACGGCCGCGGTGTCATCTACGGCGACACCTCCGACACGGGCGGCGGCGGTGGCGGCACTGACCCCACCCCGACGCCCACGGGCGCCTGCGCGGTGACGTACCGGATCACCAACCAGTGGCCGGGCGGCTTCCAGGCGGACGTCCAGCTCAGCAACAGGGGCTCAAGTGCCTGGACCAGCTGGTCACTTGGCTGGACCTTCCCGAACGGCCAGACGATCGGCCGGCTCTGGAACGCCGAGTACACCCAGTCGGGTTCGGCGGTGACAACGAAGAACGTCACCTGGAACGCGAACGTGGCCGCGGGCTCGTCGGTGAGCTTCGGGTTCACGGGGAGCTGGTCGGGCGCGAACGGGAAGCCGACGGCGTTCAAGCTGGGTGATCAGAACTGCACCGTGAGCTGAAGACCAAGGGCGTGTGCCGGCTCCGGCACACGCCCTGTGCTCAGCCCAGGCTGGCGGCGAGTTCGCCGTTCTCGGCCTCCTCGGCCGTCAGCTGCAACGTACCCCGGTGCGACACCTCGACCTTGTAGAACTTCTCCCCCTTCGGCACATCGTCGACGACGACATCGAAGGTGCAGGTCGTTCCGTACTCGTCTTCCGCGCTGTCGCCGAGGGAGCCGGTGGCGACGACATCCCCACCTGCCCCGTACACAGTGACGGACGTGCCTTCGGCGATGTCGTCGTAGCCGCTGTCGTACTCACCCTTGCAGCCGTCGTCGCCGTCACTGACGACCTCGTCCGTCAGCGTGAAGCTGCCTTCCAGCGTGAACGTCTCCGGCTCGCCAGGACCGGCAGCGGTGATCGCCCACACACCACCGACGATGCCCGAGCCGAGCACCAGGCCGATCAGACCGGCAGCCACCGGTCCGATTCGTCGGCCTGGCTCGGCGGTCGGTTCGGCGAGTGGTACCGGTGGTACCGGCGCGGCCGGCGCTGCGACGGGCGGCGGAGCGTCCGGCATCGGCGGCAGGTCTTGCTGAGTCATCTGTCCCCCACATGTGCATGGAGTGTGAAGATTATCTGCCGAGCCGCGCCGATTCCGCTCCGCCGGTTGAAGGTTCACCAGTTTGAGACAAGCCGCCTCAACGGCGTGTACACCGTCGGCCGAGGCGCCGTAGCCATCCCGTTGCCGATGAAGAAGCTCGGGTGCGGGGGCTGGTTGTACGCGGTGTTCTGCCACGCCAGCCCCGTGCGGTACATCGTGTCGTGCAGCAGGGTCGTGATCTTCGTGGTCGTCTCGTGCGGCGTTGAGTAGATACGCAGCGCCGTGTTGTCCGACGTCGGCCAGACGACCTCCTCGCGCCAGTCGCCGAGGATGTCGCCGGAGAGGGAGGGGGTCGCCTTGGTGCCGTTGTTGGAGTGGACGCTCGCGCCGGTCAGGAGGCGGGTGTCGGAGGAGATGCCGTATTTGTCGATGTGGGTGCCGTCGAGGAGTTCGCGGGTGGTGTCGGCGTCCCACCAGGAGAGGAAGTTGACCGAGGAGGGTTCGCGGCCCTTCGTCGCGCCCGCCTCGTCGCGGATGGACGTGTCGGAGGCGGACCAGACCTCGGCGCCGTCGTTGCCGGCGTAGATGTCACCGGCGACACCGCGGCCGTTGTCGCAGCACGCCGCCAGCTGCCAACGGATCGCCCCGGAGGCGGGGTTGACGTACAGCTCCGCGGGCTGGGAGCTCGACTCGGAGACCTTGAAGTACTCCAGTCCCGAGGTCGAGGGGTCCAGGTCGCCGAGGTGCTGGGCGTCCCCGTGGCCGGTCCTCGTGGTCCACAGGCCGTTGCCGTTGTCGTCCACGGCCATCGCGCCGTACACGATCTCGTCCTTGCCGTCGTTGTCGACGTCCCCGACGGAGAGGCTGTGCGAGCCCTGCCCGTCGAAGCCCCTGCCGCTGTTGGTCGAGGAGTTGGTGTCGAAGGTCCAGCGACGGGTGAACGACCCGTTGCGCCAGTCCCAGGCCGCGATCACGGTACGGGTGTAGTAGCCGCGGGCCATGACGACCGACGGCCGGGCCCCGTCCAGATACGCCGTGCCCGCCAGGAAGCGGTCGACGCGGTTGCCGTACGAGTCGCCCCACGACGACACCGTGCCGCGCGCCGGGACGTAGTCGACGGTCTGCATCGCCTTGCCGGTCCGGCCGTTGAACATGGTCAGGTACTCGGGGCCGGACAGGACGTAGCCGCTGGAGTTGCGGTGGTCGGCCGAGGTGCTGCCGATCACCGCGCCCGTGCCGTCGACGGTGCCGTCGGCGGTCTTCACCGCGACCTCGGCCCTGCGGTCGCCGTCGTAGTCGTACACCTGGAACTGTGTGTAGTGCGCGCCGGAGCGGATGTTGCGGCCCAGGTCGATGCGCCACAGCCGGGTGCCGTCGAGCTTGATGCCGTCGAGGATGGTGTTGCCGGTGTAGCCGGACTGGGAGTTGTCCTTGGCGTTGGTCGGCTGCCACTTCAGGACGAAGTCCAGGGCACCGTCGCCGTCGAGGTCGGCGACGGAGGCGTCGTTGGCCTCGTAGGTGTAGGCGACGCCGTCGGGGGTCGTGCCGCCGGACGGCGGGCTGATGGGCACGTCCTTGTAGCCGGTGCGGAACTGTACGGCGTGGACCGAGTCGGCCTGCTCGACTCCGCCGACGATCGCGCGGACCGTGTAGTCGGCCTGGGCCGGTGCGCCGGTGTGGAAATAGTTCGTGGAGCCGGTGACCGGGGTCGAGTTGACCTTCGTACCGGCCCGATACACGTTGAACGAGACGTCGTTGGGGTCGGTGCCCAGCCAGCGCCAGCTGACCAGGTTGCCGGCGTCGGTGTGGACGCTGACGACGCCGCGGTCAAGTGCCTCCACCTGCCGGGCTGTTGCGGCCTCGGCCGTACCGGTGGCGAGCTGGGTGAGCCCGGCGGCGAGCAGCGTCGTGGTGGCGGCCAGCGCGGAGAGGACGGCCCTTCGTCTGCGGTCCGGGCGCGAATACGGGCGCGAGTGCGGGTGCGGGTGCGGGTGCTGCACGAGACGTACCTCCTGCGAGGGACGGACAGGGGTGCCCATGAGGACGGGTTCCGTTACTCAGTCGTCGCCGCGCGCACCGAGGTTGCCGGTGTCAGCTGCACCCTTCACGCACGACCCCGCCCACACCCGTCACGCACGACCTCACCCGTACCGTGCCACCAACTCCCGCAACGTCCCCACAAGCCGCTCACGAAGTTCGGGCGGCTCCAGGACCTCCACGTCCGTCCCCATCCGCAGGAACTCCCCGACGGCGTGCTCGACGGACTCGATCGGGACGGTGGCCACGGTCCAACCGTCGGACTCCTCGCGCCGGTTCACCGCGCGGGCGAGCGACACGCCCGGCGCCAGCCGTACCACCGCCTCGCCCCGGTAGAGCCGTTCATGGAAGTCGCGCTGGTACGCCGCCCAGTACGCGGCCAGGTCGAAGCCCTCGGGGCGCGCGAACTCCTCCTCGGACACGGCGAGTCGGAGGATCTGGTCGACCCGGAAGGTACGCGGCCCCGGCCCGGCGACGACGTACCAGCGCCCCGCCTTCAGGACCAGCCCGTACGGTTCCAGTCGGCGCTCCACATCGGTCGGCGCACGCCAGCGGCGGTATACGACGTTCAGTACACGGTTGTTCCACACCGCATCCGCGACCGCCGCCAGGTACGGTGCCTCCTCCACCTCCGCGTACCACCCGGGCGCGTCGAGGTGGAAACGGCCGCTGACCCGGTCGGCATGCGCACGCAGTTCCACCGGCAGCGCCGCCCGCACTTTCAGCTGTGCCGCCGCCAGCACGGACCCGAGACCCAGCTCGGCCGCCGGCCCGGGGACGCCCGCGAGGAACAGCGCCTCGGCCTCGTCCGCGGTGAGGCCGGTGAGCCGGGTGCGGTAGCCGTCCAGCAGGCGGTAGCCGCCGGCGTGGCCGGCGTCGCCGTACAGCGGCACGCCCGCCGCGCCGAGCGCCTCCACGTCCCGGTAGACCGTACGCACCGACACCTCCAGCTCCTCGGCGAGCTGGGCGGCGGTCATCCGGCCCCGGGTCTGGAGCAGGAGCAGGATCGAGACGAGCCGACTGGACTTCACCGCCACAGAATCCCAGACTTCACTGACAGACGGTGTCAGTGAAGCGGTCCTAACGTCCCGGTCATGAGCTTCACCGAGAAACTCCTGACCGTGCCGCCGCCCATCGAGGTGGCCGGCCGGCACATCAAGCGCTACCACGTCACCTCCGACCCGGCGGGCATCGCGCCGGACGTCGAGAAGGCGGCGTACGAGATCCTCCCGGAGCTGCTGCCGGAGGCGGACGGCACCCCGCCGGCGACCTTCGTCGTGCTGCACCGGGGCGGCGACGACGGCGCCTATCTCAACGCCTACAGCTGGGTGTGGGACAACGTCCTGCACTTCCGGGGCGCCGCCGCCGGCCAGCCCGTCCTCGGCTGCCCGGACCACGACCCGACCCACTTCATCAGGCCCGACCTGCCCTGGATCGGCTGTGTCTGGGAGCTCCCCCCGATCCTGCACGAACGGGACGCCTGGGTCCGCCACCTGCTGGCGCCCGAAGTCCCCGACCTGGCCGCCTACCTGGCCGACTCCCTGCCCGAAGGAACCACTGGAGACCGTTCATGAGCAGCCCGCACGACTTCGACTTCTTCCACGGCGACTGGCAGGTCCTCCACCGCCGCCGCACCGACTTCCTCGACCCGGACAGCGCCTGGGAGGAGTTTTCGGGGACCAGCCGCTGCCGGCCGCTGTTCGACGGCGCCGCGAACATCGACGAGATCGACATGCCCCATCTCGGCTCGAAGGGCGCGACGTTGCGGCTCTTCGACCGCGAGACGGAGCAGTGGTCGCTGAACTGGGCCTCCAGCCGCACCGGAACCCTCTTCCCGCCGGTCTTCGGCCGGTTCGAGGACGACCGCGGCGAGTTCTACGGCGACGACACACTCCCCCACTCTCGGCTTCGCTCAGGCGGGGGGACCCCCATCGGCAAGGACGTCCGCGTGCGCTTCGTCTGGTCCGACGTCTCCGCGACCGGCGCCCGCTGGGAGCAGGCCTTCTCACTCGACGACGGGGACACCTGGCTCACCAACTGGGTCATGGAGTTCACGCGGGCTTCCTGAAGGCCCGGAGCGCGAAGACGGGGTCGGCGCGCGGCCGGTCCTGGTCCGGGAGTGCCTCAAGGCGGGCGGCGAAGGCGTCGGTGCGCGGGTCGCCCGGCGGCAGCATCGTGAACCAGCCGCGCCGCAGGTCGGCGGCCGTGCGGCGGGGGCTGCGGCCCTGGCCGACACCCTGGAAACGGGCCCGCCCGGCGTCGACCAGCCCCTGAGCCGCGGCGTACGCCGCCACGCGGGGGCCGGCGTCCGGGGCGGGCCGGCGCGGGCGCGGGGCGAGGACGGTGTCGATGTCGCTGCCGACGTCGTGCGCCGCGGCCTTGTCGACGGTGGTGACGTACACCCCGCCGGGCTTCAGCACCCGGGCGCATTCGGCGACGATGCTCCGCACGTCGTCGGCCTCGTCGACGAGATGCAGCAGCCACACACTGGTCACCGCGTCGAACGTCCCGTCGGGAAAGGGCAGTCGGCGGCTGTCGGCGAGGACGATCGCACCGGGCAGCCGCCCGGCCGCCATCCGGGCCATGCCGTAGGTCAGGTCGGCGCCCGTCACCCGGGCCGCGGGCAGCGCCCGCGCGAACCGCCGGGTGACGATCCCGGTGCCGCAGGCGACGTCCAGGAGGCGGTCGACTCCGGCGGGGAGCAGGCCGAGCACGGCGTCCGCGGCCGCGGCGGCGCGGGGTTCGCCGCCGCGGGTGGTGTCGTAGGCGTCGGCCTCCTTGTCGTAGTCCAGCACCTCACTGGGCCCCGTGGCCCGGGGCGAGGGCCTCCACCTGCTGCGCGAGTTCGAAGTCCTTCTCGGTGACCGCGCCGCCCACGCTGTGGGTGTTCACGGTCAGGGACACCGTGTCGTAGCCGAGCGTGAGGTCGGAGTGGTGGTCGAGCCGCTCCTGGACCTGGGCGATGTGGACGACCATCGCCGTGGCCGCGAAGTGCGAGGCGAGACGGTAGGAGCGGGCGAGGCGGTCACCGTCGAGCGACCAGCCCGGCAGTTCCGCGAGCCGGTCCTCGATCTCCTTCTGCGACAGCGGTTCGACGGGCATGGCGTCGCTCCTTCCAGGACGGGGGGTTCCCCTTCAGCCTGCCACAGAGAGCCCGTGGAAGCCCTGGTCAGACGGGCCCGCTTCCCCGAACGGGCGCTGCGTCGTCTACGGTCGCGGTATGACCACCATCGCCTCCGACAACGCCGTCGGTCCGCTGCTGCGGGCCTGGCGGGAACAGCGCAGGGTCAGTCAGCTGGAGCTGGCGCTGCGGGCCGACTCCTCCGCGCGGCACATCAGCTTCATCGAGACGGGCCGGTCCCGGCCGAGCGAGGAGATGGTGCTACGGCTGGCCGAGCATCTGGACGTGCCGGTGCGGGAGCGCAACGCCCTGCTGCTGGCGGCCGGTTACGCCCCGCGGTATCCGGAGACCCCGTTGGACGATCCTGCGCTGGGCGCCCTGCGCGAGGGCATCGAGCGGCTCATCCAGGGCTACGACCCCTATCCCGCGCTGGTGCTGGACGCGATGTACAACGTGGTCGCCGCCAACCGGGGCATCCTCATGCTGCTCGACGGCGTCCCCGAGCACCTCCTCGAACCCCCGCTCAACGCGATGCGGCTCACCCTGCACCCGGAGGGCATGGCGCCCCGGATCCGCAACCTCCCTGAGTGGCGCGGGCATCTGCTGGCCCAGATGGAACGGCAGATCGCGCTGCACCGCTCGCAGCCGCTGCGGGAGCTGTACGAGGAGGTGGCCGCGTATCCGGTGCCCGACACCGGGGCCGGTGAACCGTTCGACGACGTACCGTACTTCGCGCTGCCGATGCAGATCGAGCACGAGGGGCGGGTGCTGTCGTTCATCTCCTCCATCTCCACCTTCAACACCCCCATGGACGTGACCGTCGCCGAGCTGGCCATCGAGACGTTCCTCCCGGCCGACCCGGCGACGGTCAAGTACCTTCAGTCGCTGATGTCCTGACGGACCCTCAGGGACATGTGCTGGAGTGCGGCGAACCCGGCGACGGTCAGCGCCTGCGCGACGGTCCACACGGCGCCCGCCGTCGAAGGGGTCAGCCACAGGGCCAGGGCGACGCAACTCAGCACGGCCCAGGCGAGGTTGGCCTCGATGACGGCCCGTACCGGCAGTGCGGCGGGGCGGGTCCGGGAGGCCAGCAGGCCGACGGCGGCCGCGTACCCCGCGAGGAACGCACCGAGTCCCAGCAGCAGCGTGGAGTCGACGCCGAGCAGTCGGCCCAGCGGGCCGGAGAGGGCCAGGTAGGCAAGGGCGTTGGCGCCGGTCACGACCGCGTCGAGGGCGAGGAAGCGCCGCAGGGCGAGGTGCGGGTCACAGGTGCGGGCGAGGGCGGACAGCTGGGTTGCGGACATGACGAATCACCCTCCGGCGAGGTCGAGTCGGGGTTGTGAGCGGGGTCGGTCCCCGGGCCCCGGAGCGGAGTGCGCCGCCCCGGAACCCGGTGTCATCACGATCCCGCAGCCGGTCGGACCGGTCGATTACCCCGGAAGTAATGGCCCCACGTGGTGAGCGCCTCACCCCGACCCCGTGAGACCGGCAGCGGAACATGACACACTGCCCGCATACTTCGGCGCGTAGGGGAGGCGTGGCGTGAGTGAGCGGCGGCCTGCGCCCACTGTGGGCCAGGTGGTGCTCGGCAAGCGGCTGCAGGAGCTGCGTGAGGCTGCCGGGCTGAAGCGCGAGGAGGCCGCGAAGGTCCTTCGTGTGGCGCCCGCGACCGTGCGGCGCATGGAGATGGCCGAAGTCGCGCTGAAGATCCCGTATGTGCAACTGCTGCTGTCGGCGTACGGAGTGGCGGAGGAGGAGTCGGACGCCTTCGTCGCACTGGCCGAGGAGGCGAACCAGCCGGGCTGGTGGCAGCGGTTCCACGATGTGCTGCCCGACTGGTTCAGCCTCTATGTGAGCCTGGAGGGCGCGGCGCGCATCATCCGTTCCTACGAGCCGCACTTCGTGCCGGGGCTGCTGCAGACCGAGGCGTACGCGCGGGCCGTCATGGAGGCGGGCACGATCGCCCAGCAGGGCTCCGAGACGATCGAGCGGCATGTCTCCCTGCGGATGACCCGTCAGGAGCTGCTGGAGAAGGCCG
The DNA here is from genome assembly GCF_030403745.1 of Streptomyces sp. S.PB5. Taxonomy (GTDB): domain Bacteria; phylum Actinomycetota; class Actinomycetes; order Streptomycetales; family Streptomycetaceae; genus Streptomyces. The sequence continues at coordinate 876,417 of NZ_JAQMWP010000002.1, read as the reverse complement.
ATCCGCCTCATCTGTGGGTGGTCATGGACGAGACGGTGCTGTGCCGCCCGGTCGGCCACGGCGGGATCATGCGTGAACAGATCGACAAACTCCTGGAGTTCGCCGAGCGCGACCGGGTCACCCTGCAGATCGCCGAATTCGCGGCGGGCCCGCACCCGGGGACGTACGCGCCCTTCTCGCTGTTCCGCTTCGCCGAGCCGGAGCTGCCCGACATGGCGTTCACCGAGTATCTGACCGGCGCCCTGTACCTGGACTCCCGCCCGGAGGTCTCCGCGCATCTGGAGGTCCTGGACCACATGACGGCGCGTGCCGCGTCCGCGGAGCGCACCAAGAAGATCCTGCGGGAGCGCCGCACCACCTACTGACGCGACCTGTCGGTCCGAGCCGGCACCCTGCCGGCCGCCTCCGAGACGGCCACGCGACCGCATCGAGGACCGAGGAGAAGACCCCGCATGACCGGATCCGAGGGCGCGCCCACCACGGTCGACACCAGTCGGCCGCATCCGGCGCGGGTGTACGACTGGTGGCTGGGCGGCAAGGACAACTACCCGGTGGACGAGGCCCTGGCCCGCAGGATCCTCGCCTCGGACCCCACGGCGGTGCGCGGGGCCCGCGCCAACCGCCGTTTCATGCACCGGGCCGTGCGCACGGCCGCCGAGGCCGGGATCCGCCAGTTCCTCGACATCGGCACCGGCATCCCCACCGAGCCCAACCTCCACCAGGTGGCCTAGGAGGTCGCTCCGGACTCGAGGATCGTGTACGCCGACAACGACCCGATCGTCCTGCGTCACGCCCAGGCGCTGCTGCACAGCACCCCCGAGGGCGCCACCGACTACGTGCACGCCGACGTCCGCGACCCCGGCACCATCCTGCGGCCGGCCGCGGAGACCCTGGACTTCTCGCGGCCCGTGGCACTGTCCCTGGTGGCGCTGACCCACTACCTGGGCGACGACTCCGCCGGCGACGACGTGTACGGCCTGCTCGAGCGGTACGTCGCCGAACTCGCCCCGGGCAGCCATCTGATCCTCTCCCAGGTCACCCCCGACCTCAGCCCGGAGGCCGTCGCGAAGGCCGCCGAGCACTTCCGGGCGGTCGGTACGCCGTTCCACCCGCGCACGCTCGCCGAGTTCACGCGCTTCTTCGACGGTCTGGAGCTGCTCGGCCCCGGTGTGATCCCGGTCATCGGATGGCGGCCGGGGCCCGAGGACGTGGCGGCCCAGGCCGAGGGCATCGTCCCCGTGTACGCGGGGGTCGCACGCAAGGTCTGACCTGACCCGAACGGGTGCCGCCGACGGGTGCGCCGCCAGATCGGTCCGGCGACGAGCAGGGCGAAGGCGACGTACGGCAGCACGCCCCAGAGGGGTGTGGTCATGAGCGCGATCCGCGCTACCTCTACGACCTTCCACTACGGCATCCTCTTCGTGCTGGCCGGACACATCATGGGCCCGTTCGTGCCGATGTCGTGGACCGGGAAACTCGGGGTCGACGAGCACACGTACCATCTGCTCTCGCTCTACGGCGGCACGGCGGCCGGGGTGCTCGCGGTCGGACATCGACCGGATGGCGGGCGTGCCGGTGCTGTACCAGGTGCACGCGGTGATCGGGATGGTGCTGATCGCGTTCGTGCCGTACAGCAGGCTGGTGCACATGTTCAGCGCGCCGGTGCAGTATCTGTTCCGGCCGTATGTGGTGTACCGCAGCCGCGACCCCGGACAGCTGGGGCCGCGGCCGGAGCGGCGGGGTCGGGAGAAGACGGGGGCGCAGCCCGTCAGCCGCCGTCGATGTGGCCGGCCGGGGCGGCGCCGCCCTCGATGTGGCCGTCCGTGCTGTTGTCATGATGGCCGGCCGGGGCCGCGTCCACGGACCAGTCCCGGTTGTCCGGCGCGTCCACGAAGCCGTGCACGCCCACGGCGGCCGTCCCCGCCAGCAGCGAAGCCGCCGCCAGCGCCGCTAACCGTGCACGCCGCTTCCTGTTGTCAGCCCTGCCGATCTCCCTCCGTGGAGTCCGTCACCACCAGCATCTCAGGCGGCCCCGCCCTTCTGCTCCTTGTCGTCGTCGACGATCTCCGCGTCCACCACGCCCTCCTCCTCGGCGGAGTCCGAAGGCGTGGTGTGCTGTTCGGTGCCGGTGCCGCTGCCGGTGTCCGCGGCCTGGGCCTGGGCGTACATCGCCTGGCCCATCTGCTGGCTGACGGTGGCGAGTTTCTCGACGCCGGTGCGCAACTCGCCGGTGTCGGCGTTGCGTTCCAGGAGCGCCTTCAGCTCCGAGATCGCCGACTCCACCTCGGATTTGGTGTCGCCGGGCACCCGCTCCTCGTTCTCACGGATGAACTTCTCGGTCTGGTAGACGAGTTGCTCGGCCTGGTTCCTCGTCTCCGCCGCCTCCCGGCGCCGCCGGTCCTCCTCCGCGTACTGCTCGGCCTCCCGCATCATGCGGTCGATGTCGTCCTTGGGGAGCGCGGAGCCGCCGGTGACCGTCATCTTCTGCTCGCGGCCGGTCGCCAGGTCCTTCGCGGAGACGTGCATGATCCCGTTGGCGTCGATGTCGAAGGCGACCTCGATCTGCGGGACACCGCGCGGCGCGGGAGGCAGCCCCGTCAGGTCGAAGACGCCCAGCTTCTTGTTGTAGGCGGCGATCTCACGCTCGCCCTGGTACACCTGGATGCCCACCGAGGGCTGGTTGTCGGTCGCCGTCGTGAAGATCTCCGAACGGCGCGTCGGGATCGTGGTGTTGCGCTCGATGAGCTTGGTCATGATGCCGCCCTTGGTCTCGATGCCGAGGGAGAGCGGGGTGACGTCGAGGAGCAGGACGTCCTTGACGTCACCGCGGACGACACCGGCCTGGAGCGCGGCGCCGAGGGCCACGACCTCGTCCGGGTTGACGCCCTTGTGCGGATCCTTGCCGGTGAGTTCCTTGACGAGGTCGGTGACGGCGGGCATCCGCGTCGAGCCGCCGACGAGGATCACGTGGTCGACCGCGGCGAGCTTGATGCCGGCGTCCTTGACCGCCTGGTGGAAGGGGGTCTTGCAGCGGTCGAGCAGGTCGGCGGTGAGCTCCTGGAACTGAGCACGCGTCAGTTTCTCGTCGAGGTGCAGCGGGCCTTCGGCGGAGGCCGTGATGTAGGGAAGGTTGATCGTCGTCTCCGAGGAGCTGGACAGCTCGATCTTGGCCTTCTCGGCGCCCTCGCGCAGGCGTTGCAGCGCCATCTTGTCCTTGCCGAGGTCGACGCCGTACTGCCCCTGGAACTTCTTCACCAGGTGCTCCACGACCCGCTGGTCCCAGTCGTCGCCGCCGAGATGCGTGTCGCCGTTGGTGGCCTTGACCTCGATGACGCCGTCGCCGATCTCCAGCAGGGAGACGTCGAAGGTGCCGCCTCCCAGGTCGAAGACGAGGACGGTCTGCTCCTCGCCCCGGTCCAGGCCGTAGGCGAGGGCCGCGGCCGTCGGCTCGTTGATGATCCGCAGCACCTTCAGGCCCGCGATCTCGCCGGCCTCCTTGGTGGCCTGCCGCTGGGCGTCGTCGAAGTACGCCGGGACGGTGATCACCGCGTCGGTGACGTCCTCGCCGAGATAGGACTCGGCGTCCCGCTTCAGCTTCTGCAGCACCCGCGCCGACAGCTCCTGCGCCCGGAAGCGGGTGCCGTCGATCTCGCCCTGGTCCGGGAAGCGCCAGCCCCCGTCGCCCATGTGCCGCTTCACCGAGCGGGCCGTGCGCTCGACGTTCGTCACGGCCTGCCGTTTGGCGACCTCCCCGACGAGCACCTCGCCGTTCTTGGCGAAGGCCACGACCGACGGTGTGGTCCTGGCCCCCTCCGCATTGGCGACGACCGTGGGGTCGCCGCCCTCCAGGACGGCCACCACGGAGTTCGTGGTCCCCAGATCGATCCCGACCGCGCGTCCCATCGCTGTCCCCTTCCGCCAGGGCACTTCCCGGACTCCAGCACAAAACTTGAGTGCGCTGTTGTCAATGCCGCGTACCCCGAAAGCCGGGTACCCCGGAAAGCGCCGATGCCGCGCCCCCATGGACCGGGGCGCGGCATCGGAACGTACGCAGACGTCAGGCGAGCTTGGCGGAGAGGGTGATCGGAACCGCCTTCAGGGCCTGGCTGACGGGGCAGTTCACCTTCGCCTGCTCCGCCGCCGCGACGAACGCGTCCTCGTCGATGCCGGGCACGGTGCCCTCGACGGTGAGGTGGATGCCGGTGATGCCCTCACCCGGCTGGAAGGTGACGTCGGCCGAGGTGGTGAGCTTGGTGGGCGGGGTGCCGGCCCCCGCGAGGGCGTGCGAGAACGCCATCGAGAAGCAGCTGGAGTGGGCGGCCGCGATCAGCTCCTCGGGGCTGGTCTTGCCGTTCGCCTCCTGGGCGCGGGAAGCCCACGTCACCGGCTGCTGGGCGATGGCGCCGGAGGAGTCGAAGGAGACGACGCCGTTGCCCTCGAGCAGGTTGCCTTCCCAGACAGTGTGTGCGGAGCGCGTGGTAGCCACGGTCAGTCCTTTCGTGTGGTCCCGGTTCCGGGTTGTGGACCCCATCCGATCACACTCAGGCCCTGCTCACCCTGAAGACCGGTCCACGAGCGCTGAAGGGCAGCCGCGCACCCTCCGGGATCAGATAGGCGTGCTCGCGCCGCACCCGCAGCACATCGCACCAGCCGTCCGTGATCACCAGCACCGGCGCACCGGGCGGGAAGTCGTCCGCGCGGTGCAGCAGATCGATCCCGGGCTGCAGGACCGTACCGCCACGGCCGCGGACGCGGACCCGGCCGGCGATCTCGGTGACCGGCAGATATCCGGCGTCGTGCGGGGCGGCGTCGCAGAAGACGACCCGGGCGGCCGGTACGTCCCTGGACCCGGCGTACGAGGCGATGGCGCCCAGCGCCTTGCCGAGCAGGGTGCGGTCCATGGAGCCGGAGGTGTCGAGGACGACGCCGAAGGTGCAGCGGGCGATCTCCTCGGGCGGGAAGTACCGGCCCGCGCGCGGGATGTCGGGCGTGGAGGACTGGCGGCGCGAGGGCCGGGCGTACGACCTGAGGGCCTCGGGGCGGGGTACGAACTCGTCGAACCAGCGCGCCAGTCGGGCGTCCCAGGGCAGGGGCGGGTGGCTGAGCGCGCGGATCTCCTCGACCAGGCCGCCGGGCAGGAAGCCGCGGCACTGCTCCTGGTGCAGATCCAGGCCCATGCCGAGGCCGCGGCGGTAGAACTCGTCGAGGTCGACGTAGTCGCGGGGCGAGCCGAGCGGGCCGCCGAGGACGTCGCCGAGGCCCTTGCCGCGCAGGGTGCCCAGGCGCCGCATCCGGCGCAGGTCGCCGGCGATACGGTCGTAGACCTCCTCCGCGGAGAGGTCCTTGAGGCCGGCGTCGTACAGGAGTCCGTCGGGCATGGTGCCGACCTGCATCTCGGTGAGCCAGCCGTTGATGACGTAGTCGCAGGCGATGTTGAAGAGGTACGGGTCGCGGGTGCCGCAGCGGTCGCCGTGGCGCAGAGCGGCGTGCAGCATCTCGTGGGCGAGGACGAACCGCCATTCCTCGTCGTCGAGTTCGCGCAGCGGGTTGATGTAGATCTCGGCGAGCTCGGCGTTCACCGCGGCGACGGAGATGTCGTGGGCGCGGGCGAGTTCGGCGTCGGCGACCAGGGTGATGCCGGCCGCGATGCCGCCGAGCAGCGGGTAGGAGGAGACGAACCAGCTGAGCGCCCGTTCCCAGGGCTGGAGCCGGGTGGGGCCGCCGCGCATCGAGCCGCGGCGGCCGCCGGCGACGTCCATGGCGGTGGCGACGGTACGGGTGAGGGCGTGGGCGAACTCCAGCTGCCAGTTCTTGGGGGTGCCGCCCATCCAGGTGTCCCAGGGCACCAGCAGCTGGTCCGGCTCGTGACCCGCCGTGCCGCAGTGCTCGTACGCGGGCGGGATGCCGTCGCGGCGCCAGCGGGCGGCGAGCTGCTCCTCGTCGCCGTCGGGGTAGGACGGCGGCAGGCTGTCTGGGGTGCGGCCGATGGAGAAGCCGAGCAGGAAGCGGTTGACGACGGCGCAGCGGGCCGCGAGCTCGAACCGGTCCGGCTGGGTCCGGCGGCCCTCCTTCGCCGGTACATGGCCGAAGCCGAGGTGGATGACGGCGTGGGCGACCGCCCAGGCCCAGTCGGCGGGGTCGGCGCGGCGGGTGGGGTGGGCGTGCACGATGCCGTCGGAGTCGACGCGGACGAGCCCGGAGGCGGGCGCGTCCGGGCAGTCCTCCTTGCGGCAGGTGCTGAACCCGACGGCGGCGAGCGCCCGGTTGGCCCGCACCAGGCGCATGCCCTCGGCGAAGGCCTCGGCGGCGAGGTCCTTCTTGGGCGGCTTGGGGGCATGGCTACGGCTCACCGCGGCGGCTCCTCGCGCAGTCGCTGCCTACGCGGCGGCTGCGCGTACGGCGTCGCAGCACCGGGCCGGCTGCGGCTCCGCCCCGGGGCGCGACCAGCCTCGACGGCATCGCCGGTCCAGCGGAGCGCCTGGCTCACTGCCGCGCCTCCACCAGCCGTGGCATGTCCCGTGCCGACTCGACCAGGAACCAGGCCGGCAGCAGCGGGTTGCCGTCGGTGTCCGGGGCGATGACGCTCTGGGCGACCTCGACCGAGATCTCGGCGAGCTGCACGAGCAGCGACTTGGCGCGGTACGCGGTCTGCTGGCCGGTCGCCGACAGGTGCTCCTTGCTCGCGGGCAGTTCCTTGATGAGGCGGCCGCGGAAGGACTCGGCGAGGTAGTAGAGGAGGTCGCGGTCCTCCATGCGGTGCGGCCAGCGGGCGTCGCCCTTGATGATGGCCTCGATGCCGTACTGGCTGCGCACGATCTTGACGTAGCCGCAGAACGCGGTGGCGTGCGCGGGCGTCAGCGTGCCGTGCGCGATGACCTTCAGCGTCTCCTCGTCGAGGCCGTGGCCGAAGGAGTGCAGGGCGTCGGAGAGCATGTGCCAGGAGCGGGGCGTGGAGAAGGGTTCCTCGGTCTTGGGCGGCTTGGACCACAGATGGTCGGGCCGGTCGGTGAGGTGGTCCAGGATCCAGGGGTGGATGCCGTTGCCCGCGGCCCAGACCAGCCAGTCCTTGGCGGAGGCCTCCAGATGGACGTGGGCGAGCCGGTTGACCAGCGCGGAGGCGATGGGGCGGGCGAGGGCGTTGTCGGTGGCGCGGTTGCCGGCGCCGATGACGATCGAGCCGTCCGGGAGGTCGTAGTTGCCGATACGGCGGTCCAGGATCAGCGAGTAGAACGCCTTCTGGACGTCCGGGGTGGCCGCGTTGAGCTCGTCCAGGAACAGGCAGTACGGCTCGTCGCGGGCGATGGCCTCCGGCGGGCAGAACACCGAGCGCCCGTCGCGGATCTGGGGCACGCCGATCAGGTCCTCGGGGGCGAGCTGGGTGCCCAGCAGACTCACGCACTCCAGGCCCAGGGAATCCGCGAACTCCCGTACCAGGGAGGACTTTCCGATGCCGGGGGCGCCCCAGATGAAGACCGGCCGCACGGTCGCGAGACCGAGGAGGAGCTCCGGGAGGCGGGCGGGAGTGACGGTGACGGATGCCTGCAAGAAGTGGCTCCAGGAGATGTTCGAGAAGGGCGCGCCGGTGCGCGGGGTCCGATACGAACAGTGTGTGCGGGGCCGGCGCCGGGCGCACTCGATTTATCGGGCGTGCGGCGGCGACCGGGCAGACCTCAACACCTATGCCGCGCGCCGGTCTTCGTCCTGACGTTCCGTCAACGGCACCTGGGGACCGTCCGATTCCCGCAGCCAGCGCCGCAGGACACGGTGGACGTGTTCGGCGCCGACGAGTTCCTGCTCGCCTGCGACCGGTGCGGAGAGGACGACCGGCGACAGCAGGAACGGCCGCCCCTGCGCGCCGCCGAGCCCGCCGTGCGAGCCGATCTGCTCCTCGAACGCGAGGACTTCGCCCTCGGCCGGGTCGTACCAGGAGTTGACCATGACATCGGCGGTGTGCTCGAACCCGTGCGTGCGGCGTACGGCGTCGGCGGCACCCGGCCCGAAGGCGGCCAACGGGCCCGGGTTCTCGTCGAGTCGGTCGAGGGGGATCTCGGTGCCGAACGGGCCGAGCACCACTCCCCCGTGCTCCTCGCTCCGGACGAGCAGGAAGCCGATGCCGGGGTGGTTGGCGAGGGTGGTCAGCAGGGCGGGGTGGCGGGCGTCGATCTCCTCCTTGGTCATCCGGTGGTGGACGTCCGGGAAGGAGATCAGACCGAGGTTGCCGGAGGCCAGGACGAGCGGCTCGGAGCGGCGGCTGCGCGAGGGACGGTGCTGTTCGCCGCTCTCCTCGACGGGGCGGCGCAGCGCGGCGCGCACGGCGGCGCGGGCCTCGGCGCCGCTGTGGGTGCGCTGCGCCTTGCGCGGCACGGGCAGTCCGCAGCCGGCCCGCACCAGGTCGCCGAGGGTAAGCCCGTAGCGGGCCTGGAAGGTCTCGCCGGGGCTCTGGCCGTGATCGGACAGGACGACGATCCGGTACGGGCGCGGGGCGTGCTCGGCGATCTTCTCGATCAACGCCAGGGAGCGGTCGAGGCGTTCGAGGACCTTCTCGGCGTCCCGGCTGTGCGGTCCCGAGTGGTGGGCGACCTCGTCGTACGCCACGAGGTCGGCGTAGACGGCGGTGCGTCCGGCGAGCATGTCGCCCATCACCGCGGCGACGACGACGTCGCGTTCGACGACGGTGGCGAAGGCACGGATGAACGGGTAGAGGCCGCCGCGTCTGACGCGCGGACGGACCCGGCAGGTGCGGGACCGGGTCGACTGACCGATCTCCCGGCCGACCTCGGCGAAGAAGGACAGGGCCGTGCGGACGGCGTTGGCGGGGTCGGAGAAGTAGGCGAAGTAGCCCGCGCGGGACCGGTTCTCGCGGCTGCGGCGGCGGGTGGCGATGGACAGGACGAGGGCCTGCTCGTCGGCGCCGCCGCTGAAGAGGTTGCCGCGGCTGGCGCCGTCGGCGCTCAGCAGGCCGCCGTCACCGGTGCGTTCGACCGCCCGGCGCTGGAGTTCGGCGGCGCTGGTGGGGCGGTTGCAGACCATCACCTCCTGCTTGTCCTTCTCGTACCAGCGGAAGGCGGGCACGTCCTCGTTGCTGCCGTGCAGGATGCCGAGCTGGCTGGCGCCGGTCTGGCTGGACCAGTCGGTGCGCCACGGGGTGAGCCGGTGGGTGCCGTCCAGCCACTGGGCGACGGTGGGCATGACGCCCTTCTTCACCGCGGCCTGGAGGACGTCGTGGCCGACCCCGTCCAGCTGGAGGAAGACGGTCCCGGGTGAGGACGGGCCCGCCGGTCCGGCTCTGCGGCGGCGGTCGGCGAGCCGGTAGAGGCGGCGGCGGTAGGCGTCGTCGTCGCGCACGGCGAGGGCGGCGCCGGTGGCGGAGGCGACGGCCGACATCACGGCGGCCACCACGACCGCCGTCTCCCAGGCGGCCGCGCCGCGCTCGGTGGGGTTCAGCCGCAGGGCCAGCAGCAGCAGGAAGCCGTTGAGGACGAAGACCAGCAGGCCGAGCACGAGCGCGGGCACCAGCAGCAGGAGCCGTACGAGGAGCGGCCAGACCAGGGCCGACAGCACACCGAAGGCGCCGGCGCCGAGGGCCGCGGTGACGGCGATGTCGGTCGCGCTGTCCCCGTCCGCCGACCTGAGCTGGAAGTCCGGCAGGATCCCGGCGAGCACCAGCATGGTGAGGGTCGAAACGGCCCACACCGTGACACTGCGCCCCGCCTGACTGGCGGCCCGCCGCCAACGCCCGCCTCGCACGCCCCGCACACCTCACGTTCCGGCCCGTCGCCGACGCGGGCCTGTGCCCACCCTGCCACAACGGACGGAGGTGCCCCGGTGTCCCCGCGACGGCGTCAACGGCCGTCGTACCCCGCCGTCGGCATCGACAGGCGGCGGTGGATCCGGGCCTTCATCTGGGCGTCGTACGACGGTTCCGCGGACCCCACGGTCTCCACCCGCACCCCGCGCCGCGCGCACTCGGCGACGAACTCCTCGACCGAGGACAGGGCGCTCTCCAGGACGCGGCGGCTGGGTGCGACGAAGAGGTCGGTGCCCGGACGGACGCCGTCCCACAGGACGCAGTGGTCGGCGCGCAGGCCCCGTACGAGGAGTTCCCGGCTGACGATGTAGCCCCGCTCGGCGGCCCAGCGGGCGCACATCGCGTGCTGGCTGCGGGAGTCCACCAGGAAGGGGTCCGCTTCCAGCTCCTCCAGCGGCGTCAGACTCGCGATCGCCGTCACGCGGACCGGTCCCATGGCGTCCCCCTCACCTCCGGGTTTCGCCGCCGACCCTACTCCTGCCCGTAGGCTTCGGGGAGTCGCGCGAAGGAGGCAAAGAGGTGCCGGTGGAGATCACGTGGTGGGGTCACGCCACCTGCACGGTCGCGGACTCGGACGTACGTGTGCTCACCGACCCTCTGTTCGCCCGCCGGCTCGCACATCTGCGCCGCCGCCGGGGCGCGGTACCGCCGCCGACCGCCTGGCGTGCGGACGTGGCGCTCGTCTCCCATCTGCACGCCGATCATCTGCACGTTCCCTCCCTGCAGCGGCTCGCGCCGGGCACGCGCCTGCTCGTGCCCCGGGGTGCGGCCCGTGCCGTACCGGGGCTGCGCCGGCTCGCCCATCTGCACGTCAGCGAGGTCTCACCCGGCGACGAGACGGCGGTGGGGGACGTCGTCGTACGGGCGGTCCCCGCTCTGCACGACGGGCGGCGGCTGCCGGTCGGGCCGCATCGCTCCCCCGCGCTCGGGTATGTCGTCGAGGGTGAGGCGCGGACGTACTTCGCCGGGGACACCGGGTTGTTCGACTCGATGGCCAAGGAGGTCGGGCCGGTCGATGTGGCGTTGCTGCCGGTGGGGGGCTGGGGCCCGCATCTCGGGGAGGGGCACCTGGACGCGGGGCGGGCGGCGCAGGCACTGGCGCAGCTCGATCCGGTGAGCGCGGTGCCGGTGCACTACGGCACGTACTGGCCGATCGGGATGGACGCCGTGCGCCCCCATGAATTCCACGCGCCCGGTGCGGAGTTCGTGCGGCTCGCGGCGGAGCGGGCGCCGGGGGTGGCGGTGCATCTGCTGGGGCACGGGGAGAGCGTGCGGCCGGGGGTGGCGCGGTGACGTCGCCCTGGCTGCTGGCGGCGGCCCCCGTGTCGACCGTGCCGCCGGAGTCCACACAGCAGGCGATCGGGTATCCGTCGCTGTTCCTGCTGGTGTTGATCGGGGCGTTGGTGCCGATCGTGCCGACCGGGGCGCTGGTGAGCTCGGCGGCGGTGGTGGCGTTCCATCAGACCGCGCCGTTCGCGTTGGCGCTGGTGTTCGTCACGGCGTCGGTGGCCGCGTTCCTGGGGGACGCCACGCTGTACTGGCTGGGTCGGCGCGGGATGCGGTCGAAGAACGGGTCGCGGTGGCTGGAGGCGATCCGGTCGCGGGCTCCGGAGGAGCGGCTGACGCAGGCGCAGGAGAAGCTGGCCGACCATGGTGTGACGGTGCTGGTGCTGTCGCGGCTGGTGCCGGCGGGCCGGATCCCCGTGATGTTGGCATGCCTCATGGCCAAGTGGCCGTTGCGGAGGTTCGTCCGGGGCAACTTCCCGGCCTGTCTGGCCTGGGCGGTCACCTATCAGCTGATCGGGATCCTCGGCGGTTCGCTGTTCAGCGAACCCTGGGAGGGTGTGGTCGCGGCGGTCGCGCTGACCGTGGTGATCAGCGCGGCCCCCTCCGTGTGGCGGCGCGTCCGTGGGACGGCCGGGGTCTAACCGAGCACCCTCGATCCTCCGACCGGCAGGTCCCACAGGTCCTCCCGCGCCAGGCCCGCCTTCTCCCAGGCCGCCCGCACCCTGGTCAGCGGCTCCAGGACCGGTTCCGCCGACAGCACGAACGTGCCCCAGTGCATGGGGGCCATCCGGCGCGCGCCCAGGTCCTGTGCCGCCCGCACCGCTTCCTCCGGGTCGCAGTGGACATCGCTCAGCCACCAGCGGGGGTCGTAGGCGCCGATCGGCAGGAGGGCGAGGTCGATGCCGGGGTAGCGGCGGCCGATGCGGGAGAACCAGTGGCCGTAGCCGGTGTCGCCCGCGAAGTACACCCGCTGTCCGTCGCTGGAGGTGAGGACCCAGCCGCCCCAGAGGCTGCGGCAGGTGTCGGTGAGGGTGCGCTTGGACCAGTGGTGGGAGGGGACGAAGTCGAGGCGTACGCCGTTCAGTTCGGCGGCCTCCCACCAGTCGAGCTCGGTGACGAGGGTGAAGCGGCGGCGGCGGAACCAGGGGCCGAGTCCGGCGGGGACGAAGACCGGGGTGTCGCGCGGGAGCCGGCGCAGGGTGGGGGCGTCGAGGTGGTCGTAGTGGTTGTGGCTGATGACGACGGCGTCGACGCGCGGCAGGGCGTCCCAGGGGATGCCGACGGGGGTGATCCGGGCCGGGGTGCCGAGGATGCGGCGGGACCAGACGGGGTCGGTGAGGACGGTCAGACCGCCGATCCGCACCACCCAACTGGCGTGTCCCGCCCAGGAGACGGCGACCGTGCGGGCGTCGACGCGGGGCAGGGGGCGGGGGGCGAAGGGCAGGCGGGGGATGTCGGCGAGGCCCTCGCGGCCGGGACGGACCGAGCCCTCGCGGGCGAACCGGGCCATGGCCTTGAGGCCGGGCAGCGGGGCGGTCAGGCGGTCGTGGAAGGTCCGGGGCCAGACCCGGCGTTCGCCCAGCGGGCGGGGTTCGGCGAGCGGCGGGAACGGGGCGAGGGGGGCTAGGGGGGACAGGGCCGCCGGATCGTCGGCCTCCCGGGTGGCCGTGCTGGTGGTCGTGCTGGTGGTGGTCGACTCGGACTGCTGCGTCATCGAGGAGGCTCCCATCGCTGAGCGTCGTCGCGGAGGTCGTCGAAAACCGACTTCAGAGTGATCAACGCGCGTTGCACGTGTGGCAGTTCCAACGGTGAGGGTGAACTGAGGCATTCCTTGAGTTCGGCGTCCGTCCCGGTGAGCAGCGAACCGGTGGACAGGCGTACCCGCAGGGCGCCGAGGTCGTCGCCGAAGCGGTGGCCGCCCGGGGCGGGCAGCCCGAGCCGGGCCGCGAGGAAGTCCTCCAGGTCCTGGGCGTCGCCGACGCCGTGCGCGGACAGGGCGGTGCGCAGCGGGCCGAGGTCGGCGTAGAGGTGCCGGCCGGCCTGCGGGGGCCGGGCCAGGGCGCCCGCCGAGACGACGGCGGCGTGCGCGGCGGCGGCCACGCGCGCGTGCAGGCGCACGGCGGCCGTCACGCGCGTGGTGACCGGTTCGGGTTCCTGGAGCGCGTATCCGGCAGCGGTGGCGACGGGGGCGGCGACCCGGGCGCCCATCGCGGTCAGGACGTCCAGCACGCGCGCGTGCAGACCGTCGCCGAACTGCCCCGCGGGGAAACGGGCGACGGCGGCGGGCCAGCCCGACGGCAGCAGCGCACCGGCCAGGTCGCTGACGACGGTGACCTTCTCGGGCAGCATCTCGGCGGGGCTGAGCAGCACGGTGTCGTGCGGCGCGTGCACGGTGTCCCGCCAGGTCTCGTCGCTGACCAGGTGCAGTCCCTCACCGGTGGCGGCCTGCGCGGTCTCGTGCAGCACCTCGGGCGGCGCCACGGTGGCGGTGGGGTCGTCGGCGACCGACAGCACGAGCAGCCGGGGGTCCCCGCCCTCGTCACGGACCCGGCGGACGGTCTCCAGGAGGGCGTACGGATCCGGGACACCGCCGCTCTCCGCCGGTGTCGGCACATGGAAGACGGGTCTTCCCAACAGGCGTGCGTACGGCGCCCACCAGGCCGCGCAGGGCCGTGGCACCAGGACGTCGCCGCCCAGGGCGGCGGTCAGCGCGAGCAGCAGCGCGGGGGCGCCGGGGGCCGCCACCACCCGCTCGGATCCGACGGCCAGGCCACGCCGGTCCCAGTAGCCGCACGCGGCCTCCAGGAGTTCGGTCCCGCCGCCCACCGGTTCGCTGTTCCCGCGGGTCGCGGCCGCGGCGAGCACGGCGGCCAGTTCGGGCAGCACGGGCAGTCCGTCGTCCGGCAGCGGGGGGCCGTAGCGGACGGGGCCGTGTCCTTCCGGGTCCGTCCGCCGCATGGGTACCTCCGGGTGGGCTGCTGGGTCGCGGCGCCGTGGGGTGCCCTCACCTCGGGTCGCTCCGTACGACGGGGGCGGCGCCCTCGGCATCTGAGTACCCAGGGTGGCGCGCACCCATAGGGGTCCGCTCGAGTTGCGCCGGTCACACGCCGGGCTCACGCCTGTCCGGGGGGCGCCTTACGCCGTACCCGGTACACGGCCGCGCCCAGCGCTCCCGCGATGAGCACCCCGCCGGTGACCAGGGCGGGCACCGAATCGGTGAAGGCCCCGCCCGCACCGGCCCGCACCCCCCGCTGGACCGCGGCGCCGGAACAGGACGCCGTGCGCGGCTCGGTGCAGGACTGCCCGGAGTGTTCGGAGTGCCCGCTCCCGCGCACCACCGTGAACGTCGCGCTCCACTGCCTGCCCTGCGTGCCGGTGGCCGCCGGGCAGGTCCCGTCGACGGTCCACGCGGAGTCCCGGCCGACCGCGTCCGGTTCCTCGAAGTCCGAGGCGGGGCCGATCCGCGCGGTGCCTCGGTAGGCGGGCCCGGACACGGCGTCGTCGTTCCCGGTGACGAGCTGCAGCTGGACGGTCCCCTCGTCGAAGGCCTGCGAGGTCGCCTCGATGGTGGTGGGAGCCGTCCCGCTGAGGGGATCGCAGGACACCGAGACGGTGACGCTCCCGCCCGGCTGGGCACTGCCAGGACTGACCTCGGCGGCCGGCTCCGCGAAGGCGACCGGCACGGCAGCCCCCACGGCGGCGCCGACCAGCACGGCAACGGACAGGGCACGGGCGGTGCGGCGCATGGGGTGTACTCCTTGGACCGTCGACTGCGGGGTCACGCAGCCATCACAGCCCGCCTCACGCCCGGCCGCGCGCCGCCGGACCCCATTCGCGGGACGGGTGCGGCCAAGCGAGTGACCTCGACGGCCCGTTACGCGACGTCCCTCATCACTTGCTCCCGCACCCGCCCGCAGCACCGGCTGATCAGCCGGGACACATGCATCTGCGAGATCCCGAGCTGTTCGGCGATCCGCGACTGGGTCATGTCCCCGAAGAAGCGCATGTACAGGATCGCCCGCTCCCGCTCGGGCAACGCGGCGAGCCGGGGCTTGACCGCCTCCCGGTCCACCACCGTGTCGAGTGCCGGATCGGCCTCTCCCAGCGCGTCACCGAGTGAGTACCCGTCCTCGCTCCCCGGCAGTTCCGCGTCCAGCGACAGCGCGGTGAAGCTCTCCAGCGCCTCCAGCCCCACCAGCACGTCCTCCTCGCTCATACCGGCGTGCGAGGCGATCTCCGCGACCGTGGGCCGCCGCCCGGAGACGGTCTGGGACAGGTCCTGGCAGGCGAAGCGCACACGGTTGCGCAGGTCCTGGACCCGCCGGGGCACGTGCAGCGTCCACATGTGGTCGCGGAAGTGCCGCTTGATCTCACCGGTGATGGTGGGCACGGCGTAGCTCTCGAAGGCGTTGCCGCGCTCGGGGTCGTAGCGGTCGACGGCCTTGACCAGGCCGAGTGCCGCGACCTGGCGCAGATCCTCGAAGCTCTCACCGCGGCTGCGGAAGCGTCCGGCGAGCCGGTCGGCCATGGGCAGCCACGCCTCCACGATCGTTCCGCGCAGGCGATCGTGCTCAGGGCCCGGGGGCAGCGCGGCGAGCCTGCGAAAGGCCTCGGCGGTGTCGGGGGCGTCGTCGTGCGGGTGGTGCTTCGCGCTCACTCGAGTGGACATGGTGCGTCGCAACTCCCTTGGTCGCGCTCTGGGTCGGACGGTCACCGTGGGAGCGCGGCCGCGGTCGGACAGGCACAGCCGGGGCCGGCCGACGGGCCTCTCCCACGGACGTGCCTCCTGTCCGAAGCACTGTCACTGCGCCTGCCCCCGGCCCTGGGCCGCAAACCGGTTCCAGGTTTTCCGGGGGCCCGTGCGGTCACTCGTAAGGCGCCCGTGTGCCCCTATGACCGGGAGGTCCGTCCATGAGCACCAAGGTCTCCGACCACGTCCTGCAGCGACTGCGCGAGTGGGGAGTGGACCATGTGTTCGGTTATCCGGGCGACGGCATCAACGGCCTGCTCGCCGCATGGGGCCGGGCCGATAACGAGCCGCGGTTCGTCCAGTCGCGGCACGAGGAGATGTCGGCGTTCCAGGCGGTCGGCTACGCCAAGTTCAGCGGCCGTCTCGGAGTGTGCGCGGCGACCTCCGGCCCCGGCGCGATCCATCTCCTCAACGGCCTCTACGACGCCAAGCTCGACCATGTGCCGGTGCTGGCGATCGTCGGCCAGACGCATCGCACCGCGATGGGCGGCTCGTATCAGCAGGAGGTCGATCTGCACACCCTCTTCAAGGACGTCGCCTCCGACTTCGTGGAGACGGTGACCGTCCCCGAGCAGTTGCCGAACGTACTGGACCGGGCGATCCGCACCGCGTACGCCCGCCGCTGCCCCACCGCGATCATCATTCCCGGGGACGTCCAGGAGCTCGACTACTCGGCCCCCACGCACGAGTTCAAGATGGTGCCGTCCAGCCTGGACCGCAGTTCCTGGACGGCCGTGCCGTCCGAGGAGTCCCTGCTGCGGGCGGCCGAGATCCTCAACTCCGGTGACAAGGTGGGCATTCTGATCGGCCAGGGCGCCTCGGGCGCGCGCACCGAGGTGCAGCGGATCGCCGAACTGCTCGGCGCGGGCGTCGCGAAGGCCCTGCTCGGCAAGGACGCCCTCAGCGACGAACTCCCCTACGTCACCGGTGCGATCGGCCTGCTGGGCACCCGGCCGTCGTACGAGCTGATGCGGGACTGCGACACCCTGCTGACCATCGGATCGTCCTTCCCCTACACACAGTTCCTGCCGGACTTCGGCGACGCGCGCGGGGTGCAGATCGACATCGACCCGCACATGGTCGGGATGCGCTACCCGTACGAGGTCAATCTGGTCGGCGACGCCAAGGCGACCCTGGAGCGGCTGATACCGCTGCTGAACGGGGAGGAGCGCGGCCGCGAGTGGTACGACACGGTGTGCGACAACGTCCGGCGCTGGCGTGAGGTGACGGAACGCCGTGCGGAGTTGTCGGCCGACCCGATCAACCCGGAGTACGTGGCCCACGCCCTGGACCCGCTGCTGCCGGGCGACGCGATCATCAGCTCCGACTCCGGCTCGGCCGCCAACTGGTACGCCCGGCACCTGACCATGCGGGACGGCATGCGCGCCTCGCTCTCCGGCACGCTCGCGACGATGGGCTGCGGAGTGCCGTACGCCATCGGCGCGAAGTTCGCCCACCCGGACCGGCCGGCGATCGCGCTGGTCGGGGACGGGGCGATGCAGATGAACGGCATGGCGGAGCTGATCACGGCGGCCAAGTACAAGGACCTGTGGGAGGATCCGCGGCTGGTCGTCGGTGTGTGGAACAACCACGATCTGAATCAGGTCACCTGGGAGATGCGCGCCATGGAGGGCGCCCCCTCCTTCCTGCCCTCTCAGGAGCTCCCGGACGTGCAGTACGCCGCGTTCGCCCGCTCACTCGGCCTGACCGGCATCCGCGTGGAGAAGCCCGAGGACGTGGAGGCGGGCTGGCGCGCGGGCCTGGAGGCCGACGGGCCCGCGGTCATCGAGTTCCTCACCGACCCGGCGGTACCGCCGATCCCTCCGCATGCCACCTGGGACCAGATGGAGGCCACGGCCGAGTCGATCCTGAAGGGCGACGCCGACCGCGGGTCCATGATCAAGCAGGGGTTCAAGGCGAAGATGCAGGAGTTCCTGCCGGGGCGGGAGAAGGGGCGGGAGAAGAAGAAGTAGGCAGCCGGGCCTCAGCAGCGGGGGGAACGGAAGCAGCAGGGGGAACGGACGGCTTGCCGTCGTCCCGCAGCAGTTCCCCCGGCTTCTCCCGCTCGTCCGGCAGGAGCAGCTCCTCGTAACGGCCCAGTGCCAGCACCACGCCGAGCATGAGGAGCGGGATGAACACGGCCAGGACCGCCATGGTGTTTCCCTCCCCTGGATCGCGTGGGGGGCGAACGGCCGGGTCTCCCCCGAAACGGAGGGCAAACCCCCGTGTCGGGGCCCGGTCCTCGGGTACGCGGAGACCGCCCCCGAAGATCTGGAGGGAGAGTCATGCAGCGAGGCAGCGACCGGCTGAGCGTCCACCGCGACGACGAGATGAAACACGAACTGCAGGGGCTGCTGAGGTCCGGGCATCCCACCCGGACCGAGGAGTGGCACGATCCCGAACCCACCGCCGACGACGATCCGGTGATCGCGGGCGGGCCCGTGGCGCCGGGGCGTTCCGGAGCATCGCTGGGGGTGGTCCGGCTGGAACTGGCCCGGCATCTCGGCCGCAGCGCGTTCCCGGCGAGCGCACGGCAACTGGCCGGGGCACTGCGCCGGGCGTACGCGCCGGACACCCTCGTCGAGGCGGTGGAGCGACTGCCGCGCAAGGGGCACTACGCGACCGTCCAGGAATTGGCCGAAGCGCTCACCCGGCCGGGCGCGTAGGACTCCGGGCCCCGGGTACTGCGGCGGGGCCGGCATCCGGCACGGCGGACGCCGGGGCCGGGCTTCGGGTACGACGCGCCGGGCTGTCGGCACGGGGGCGGCTCCGGCTCCGGCCGCAGATCGCCGTGGCCGCGAGACCGTCGTGGCCGTGCCCGGCCCCGCCCATCAGCCGCAAACGCAGGAAGGGGCCACACCGATGGCCGAATTCGTGAAGGACGTCATGACACCGGGCGTGGTCGCCGTCCGCCCGGACGCCTCACTCGTCGAGGCCGCGCAGCTGATGCGCACGCAGGACATCGGCGACGTCCTGGTGGCCGACGGGCAGCGGGTCGTCGGGGTGCTCACCGATCGTGACATCACGGTGCGGGCGGTCGCCGAGGGCGTCGACCCGCTGACGGTGAGCGCGGGCTCGGTGTGCACCTCCGACCCGGTGCTGGTCGCCCCCGAGGACCCGGTCTCGGCAGCGGCGGCCCTGATGCGGGCACACGCCGTACGCCGGTTGCCGGTCGTCGAGGACGGACTGCCGGTCGGCATGGTGAGCCTCGGCGACCTGGCCGAGTCGGAGAACCCGGACTCGGTACTGGCCGAGATCAGCCGAGCCGAGCCGGACGGCCGGACGGAGCCGGACGACCGGACGGAGCCTGGCGGCCGGGGTGCCCTGTGAGCCGGGGTCAGGCCGCCGAGGTCAGGGCGGCGAGCGGTGGGAGCCTCGACGTCGGGGAGGTCACCACCCGGTATCTGCTGTACGGGCTGCTCCCGAGCTGGTTCGTGCCCGGTCTCGCCGACTGGGTGATGCACCGGCGGACCCGTATCGAGGACACCGCGGGGACCAAGGAGTCGGTGATCCACTCCCTGATGATGGCCGAGGTCGGCATCCCGATCGCGGCCACCCTGCGCTACGAGGTCAACCCGGCCCTGCTCGCCGTCCAGTTGGGCGGCGCCGCGGTGCACGAGGCGACCGCGCTGTGGGACGTACGGACGGCCGTCGACAGCGACCGCGAGGTCCGCCCGATCGAGCAGCACATCCACAGTTTCCTGGAGTCGCTGCCGTTCGGCGCCCTGGCCTCGCTGATGTGTCTGCACGCCGACCAGGTGAAGTCCCTGCTGCGCGGGGGCCGCGGCGATCCCGACGCCTGGCGGCTGGTGCCGCGGCGGCGGCCGCTGTCGAA
This sequence comes from Streptomyces sp. S.PB5, assembly GCF_030403745.1. Lineage (GTDB taxonomy): Bacteria > Actinomycetota > Actinomycetes > Streptomycetales > Streptomycetaceae > Streptomyces. Next base: position 856,737 of record NZ_JAQMWP010000002.1, on the reverse strand, counting down.
GGCCTATCTGGCGGGCGTCACGGCCGCGATCGGCGCCTGTGTGCTGCTGCCGTACGGCGAGGAGCTGCTGCGCTGCCGGCGTGCGGCCCGACGGAACAAGAAGCGCGCTTCGAGCGACGAGGCTCGCTGGCAGGCCACGAAAGGACGTTGAGGAATCATGCGTATCGCGTTTCTGACCGCGCCCGAGGGCGTCGAGCAGATCGAACTGACCGAGCCGTGGAAGGCCGCCGTCGACGCCGGTCACGAGCCGGTTCTCGTGTCGACGAAGCCGGGGACCATCCAGGCGTTCCATCACCTCGACAAGGCGGACACGTTCCCCGTGCAGGAGGTGGTGGGCGAGACGACGGCGGACTCGTTCGACGGGCTGGTGCTGCCGGGCGGGGTGGCCAACCCCGACAACCTGAGGACGGACGACAAGGCGGTCGCCTTCGTACGGGACTTCTTCACCCAGGGCAGGCCCGTCGCCGCGATCTGCCACGCCCCGTGGACGCTCGTCGAGGCGGACGTGGTCCGGGGCCGGGTGCTGACCTCCTGGCCGAGTCTGGCGACCGACATCCGCAACGCGGGCGGGACCTGGGTCGACGAGCAGGTGAAGGTCTGCGACCACGGCCCGGGCAAGCTGGTCACCAGCCGTAAGCCGGACGATCTGAAGGCGTTCGACGAGGCGTTCCTGGACGTGTTCACGAAGGAGGCCGCCTGATGGGCGCCCCGCAGGACATCCCGCGCGACCGCAAGCAGGAGCAGCGCGAGGCCTTCCGCGCGGACGATCCCGCGGCCGGCCCGCTCACCACCGACCAGGGCGTGGAGGTCGACCACACCGACGACTCCCTCGCCGCCGGTGAACGCGGTCCGACGCTGATGGAGGACTTCCACTTCCGGGAGAAGCTCACCCGCTTCGACCACGAGCGCATCCCCGAGCGCGTGGTGCACGCACGGGGCGCGGGCGCGTACGGCTACTTCGAACCGTACGAGTCCTGCGCGGAGTTCACCCGCGCCGCCTTCCTCCAGGACCCGGCGGTACGGACGCCCGTCTTCGTCCGGTTCTCCACCGTGCAGGGGCCGAAGGGCTCGGCCGACACCGTGCGGGACGTGCGCGGCTTCGCCACCAAGTTCTATACGTCGGAGGGCAATTACGACCTGGTCGGGAACAACTTCCCGGTCTTCTTCATCCAGGACGGCATCAAGTTCCCCGACTTCGTGCACGCGGTGAAGCCGGAGCCGCACAACGACATCCCCACCGGGGCCTCCGCGCACGACACCCTGTGGGACTTCGTGTCGCTCCAGCCGGAGACCCTGCACGCGATCATGTGGCTGATGTCGGACCGGGCGATCCCGCGCAGCTACCGCATGATGCAGGGCTTCGGTGTGCACACCTTCCGGTTCGTGAACGCCGAGGGGCGCGGCACGTTCGTGAAGTTCCACTGGAAGCCGCGCCTCGGCGTGCACTCGCTGGTGTGGGACGAGGCGCAGGAGTGCCAGGGCCGGGACCCGGACTTCAACCGGCGTGATCTGTGGGACGCGATCGCGGCGGGCGAGTACCCGGAGTGGGAGCTGGGCGTCCAACTGGTGCCGGAGGAGGACGAGTTCGCCTTCGACTTCGACCTGCTCGACGCCACGAAACTCATCCCGGAGGAGCAGGTGCCGGTGCGGCCCATCGGCCGGATGGTCCTGGACCGCAACCCGGAGAATTTCTTCGCCGAGACCGAGCAGGTGGCCTTCCACACGGCGAACGTGGTCCCCGGTATCGACTTCACCAACGACCCGCTGCTCCAGGCCCGCAACTTCTCCTATCTGGACACGCAGTTGATCCGGCTGGGCGGCCCCAACTTCGCCCAGCTGCCGGTCAACCGGCCGGTGGCGCCGGTGCGGACCAACCAGCGGGACGGGTACGGCCAGCACACGATCCACAGCGGCACGAACTACTTCCCGAACTCCCTCGGCGGCGGCTGCCCGGCGCACGCGGGCGCCGACGGGCACGCGTACACGCACTACGCGGAACGCGTCGACGGCGCCAAGATCCGCCGCCGCAGCCCGAGTTTCCAGGACCACTGGAGCCAGCCCGCGCTGTTCTGGAAGAGCATGAGCGACTGGGAGCGGCAGCACATCGTCGAGGCGTTCCGGTTCGAGCTGGGCAAGGTCGGCGCGATCACCGTACGGGCCCGCACGGTCGAGCAACTCGCCAAGGTGGACGGAGAGCTGGCGGTCAAGGTGGCCCGGGGCATCGGCGTACCGGAGCCGACCGGGGCCGAGGAGGCGCCGAACAAGCTGCTCTCCCCCGCGCTGAGCCTTACGTCACTGCGCGGCGACGGCTCGATCCGCACCCGGCAGATCGCGGTCCTGGTCACCGACGGCGTGGACGCCGACCAGGTGACGTCGGTCCGCGAGGCGCTGGCCGCGGAGGGCGCGATCGTCGAGGCGCTGGCGGCGACGGACGGCACGGTGTCGGGTGCGGACGGTGAGCTGTACACCGTCGACCGCGCGCTGCCGACCGTGGCCTCCGTGCTGTACGACGCGGTCCTGATCCCGGGCGGCCCCACGGGCACCCCGCCGACCGTCACCGACCCGGACGCCATGCGCTTCGTCCGCGACGCGTACCGCCACGGCAAGGCCGTGGGAGCGCTCGGCTCCGGCGTGGGCGTGCTGTCGGCCCTGGAACCGGAGGGGGTGCGGGTCTCCACGGAGTTCCACCGGGTGGTGACCGACCAGGGCGTCGTGACGGACACCTCGCCGGGAACCGCGAGCGAGGAGTTCGTACGGGCGTTCATCGAGGCGATCGCGGCGCACCGCCACTGGGGCCGGCCGCCGACCCGCTGCTAGCGGGCCGGAGCCGGGGTTTCAGACGCGGGGAGTCGCCGACTCCCCGCGTCCGCGTTCCCGGGCGCCTTCCCTGGTGCGGCCCGCGGCGACCAGGCGCTGCGGATTGCGGCGCAGATACTCGCCCTCCAGTTCGGCCATCCGGCCGTTGTGGGCGCGCAGCGCGTCGTTCGAGCCGTAGAGCAGCGTGTCGTGGCGCGTGCGGTGGATGTTCTTCAGCTCTTTCATGAGCTGCTGGTCGTCCAGCCTGCTGGGGTCGACTCCGGTCATGGCGGTTTCCCACTCGTCGTGTTCGTTCATGGGCTTCGGGTACCCGCCCGGTGAGCACTACCCCCGAGCGGCAACCGGGAGAGAACCATGGATCTCGCCTTTCTGCACCCACTCTACGAACATCCGGGGCCCTGGGCCTCCGTGTACGTCGACACCTCCCGCCATACGGAGGCGACGCCCCACGAGAGGCATCTGACGGCCACGGCGATGGCCCGGGAGCTGGCCTCGCAGGGCGCCGACGAGGAGACGTGCCTGGCCGTCCGGCAGGCGCTGGACGAACTGCAGCACTCCCGCGAGCCGCACGGCCGTGCGCTGTTCGCGCGCGCGGGAGAGGTGGTGCTGGACCCGCCGCTGGCCCGTTCCCCGGACGGCGACCGGGCCCACTGGGCGCCGCTGCCGCACACCGCGCCCCTGCTGGAGCTCGTCGGCGAGGACCCGGTCTGTGTGGTGGCGTACATCGACCGCAAGGGCGCGGCCTTCGAGCTGCGCAGCGCTCTGGGCCGGGGCGATGCCGGGTCGGTGACCGGGCGCACCTGGCCCCTGCACCGTACGAGCACCGCCGACTGGTCCGAGCGGCACTTCCAGCTCAAGGTCCAGAACACCTGGGAGCACAACGCGGCCGAGATCGCCGACGCGCTCACCGTCTGCCAGGAGGAGACCCGGGCCGACCTGCTGGTCCTCGTGGGGGAGGACCGGGAGCGACGGGCCGTGCGCGAGCGGCTGCCCGAGCGGCTGGACGCCCTGGTGGCCGAGGCTCCGCACGGCAGCGGCAGCCGGCTGCTCGACGAGGACGTGGAGCGGGTGCGCGCCGAGCATGTGCGGCAGCGGGCCGAGCAGGAGCTGGAGCGGTTCCTCGCGGCACGTGAGCCGGGCGCCGACGGGCGTGCCGGAGCCGTGGAGGGCGTGCCCGCGCTGGTCGAGGCCGCGCGTGAGCACCGTATCGACGAACTGCTGCTGCATCCGGAGGGGCCCGACGCGCACCGCGAGGTGTGGATCGGCGAGGACCCGGACCAGATCGCGGTGCGCCGCACCGAGCTGACGGTCCTAGGCGAGCAGAACTCCTGGTCGGCCCGCGCGGACGACGCCCTGATCCGCTCGGCGGTGGCGACGGGTGCGGCGGCGCTGGCGGTGACACCGGCGACGGAGGCGAGCGGGGCCGAGGGGCCGGTGGGGGGCCTGGGCGCGCTGCTGCGGTGGGCGTGAGGGCGTACGGGGGCCGGGCCGCGAACGGCTGTCGCGGCCCGGCCCCCTGTCCCCGCTCGTCCCGTACGCGGCGCGCTACCGCGCCCGTTCCACCCGGCGCTCGTCCCACACCGGCTCGGCCGTCTCCCGGACCCGGCCGTCGCTGCCGAAGACCAGATAGCGGTCGAAGGAGCGGGCGAACCAGCGGTCGTGGGTGACGGACAGGACCGTGCCGTCGAAGGCCTCCAGGCCCTCCTGGAGGGCCTCGGCGGACTCCAGGTCGAGGTTGTCCGTGGGCTCGTCCAGGAGCAGGGCCGTGACGCCCTCCAGTTCCAGCAGCAGGATCTGGAAGCGGGCCTGCTGGCCGCCGGAGAGCCGGTCGAAGGTCTGCTCGGCCTGCTGGGTGAGCTCGTAGCGGCGCAGCCTGGACATCGCCGCGCCCCGGTCCTGCGAGTGCTCCGTCCACAGGATGTCGAGGAGGGTGCGGCCCGTCAGTTCGGGGTGGGCGTGGGTCTGGGCGAAGTGCCCGGGGACGACCCGCGCCCCCAGTTTCCACCGGCCCGTGTGCGCCACGTCCTCGCCGGCCAGCAGCCGCAGGAAGTGCGACTTGCCGGAGCCGTTGGAGCCGAGGACGGCGACGCGTTCGCCGTAGAAGACCTCCAGGTCGAAGGGCTTCATCAGGCCGGTGAGCTCAAGTCCCTGGCAGGTGACGGCCCTCACTCCGGTGCGGCCGCCCTTGATCCGCATCCTGATGTCCTGCTCGCGCGGCGGCTCGGGCGGCGGCCCGGCCTCCTCGAACTTGCGCAGCCGGGTCTGGGCGGCCTGGTAGCGGGAGGACAACTCATGGCTGATGGAGGCCGCCTGACGGAGGTTCAGGACGAGCTTCTTCAGCTGGGCGTGCTTCTCGTCCCAGCGCCGGCGCAACTCCTCGAAGCGGGCGAAGCGTTCGCGCCGGGCCTCGTGGTAGGTCTCGAAGCCGGCCCCGTGCACCCAGGCGTCCGCGCCCGTCGGCGAGGGCTCCACGGACACGATCTTCTCTGCGGCGCGGGCGAGGAGTTCGCGGTCGTGGGAGACGAAGAGGACCGTCTTGCGGGTCTCCTTCAGCCGCTCCTCCAGCCAGCGCTTGCCGGGCACGTCGAGGTAGTTGTCCGGCTCGTCGAGCAGCAGCACCTCGTCGGTGCCGCGCAGCAGCGCCTCAAGGACCAGCCGCTTCTGCTCACCGCCGGAGAGGGTACGGACCTCCCGGAACTGCGCCTTGTCGTAGGGCACCCCGAGCGCGGCCATGGTGCACATGTCCCACAGCGTCTCGGACTCGTACCCGCGCACCTCGGCCCAGTCGGCGAGGGCCTGCGCGTACTTCAGCTGGGCGGCTTCGTCGTCGACCGTCATGATCAGGTGCTCGGCCCGGTCCACGGCCTGCGCGGCCTCCCGGATCCGGGGCGGCGCGACCGACACCAGCAGGTCCCGTACGGTCGTCTCGTCCCGTACGGAGCCCACGAACTGGCGCATCACTCCGAGACCGCCGCCCACGGTGACCGTTCCGCCGTGCGGCTTCAGCTCGCCCGAGATCAGCCGCAGCAGGGTCGTCTTGCCGGCGCCGTTGGGCCCGACGAGGGCCACGACGGCCCCTTCGCCCACCCGGAAGGACACATCGCCGAGCAGCGCCCTCCCGTCGGGGAGGTAGTACTCGAGGTGCGCGGCTTCCAGATGTCCCATGGGGCCGCATTCTGCGGGTCGGGGGGCGGGCCGGGCAAACGCATATTCGGCGCTTCCAGCGCTTCCGGCCTGTGCTCCGCTACTCGACCTCGTCCAGCGGCCGCCCCGTGGGTCCGGCCTCCGCCCCGCGCCCCGTGGACTCCACGACGGCCCCCGCCCACGACAGCGCCTTCCAGCCGTCGGCGGGAGATCCCTCGAGGATCACCACACCGGTGTTGTCCAGCGGGCGGGCCGCCGCGAACGCGACGTCGACGTTGTCGGCGCGGGCCGCGGTCCACATGCGGATCGCCGCGCCGTGGCTGACGAGGGCGACCGTGCGGGCGCCGCTGTCCGCGGCCTCCGTGACCACCGCGTCGTAGCGCGCGAGCACCTCGGTGCCGTTCTCGCCGCCCGGCATGCGCCGCCCGGTGTCGCCGGCGGACCAGGCGAAGATCGTCTCCATGTAGAGGTGGCCCTGCGGGGAGTGGCCGTCCAGCATCTCCAGGTCGCCGGCGAAGACCTCGCGGATGCCGTCCCGGACGATCACGTCGAGGCCGCGTGCGGCGGCCAGCGGGGCGGCGGTGAGCTGGGTGCGGATCAGGGTGGAGGCGTAGAGGGCCTCGATGTCCTCGTCGGCGAGCGCCTCGGGCAGGGCCGCCGCCTGCTGCTCGCCGAGGGCGGTGAGACCGGGCCCGGGTATCGCCGTGTCGAGGAGGTACTCGACGTTGGACGGGGTCTGGCCATGGCGGACGAGGAGCAGTCGCATGCAGCAAACCTCCGCGGGTCGGTTGCGCACAAGAAACGGCCACTTCAGGGTACCCGCCACCACATGACGCCTGACGTGGATCTCACCGCCCCGAAGCCCGGCCGGCACGCCGTCCGCGACGCGCTGCTGGCCCTGGACTGCCGGCTCTTCGAGTTCGCCGCCGAGCGCAACTGGCCGGCCGCCGAGCCGGTCCTGCCGAAACTGAGCCGGAGCGCGAACCACGGTGTGCTGTGGTTCGCCACGGCGGCCGCCATGGCGGCGAGCCGGACACCCCGGGCCCGCCGCGCCGCGGCCCGCGGTCTCGCCTCGCTGAGCCTGGCCTCCCTGACGATCAACACGCTCGGCAAGCGGTCCGTACGCCGTCCCCGCCCGGTCCTCGATCCGGTGCCGCTGGTGCGGCAGCTGAAGCGGCAGCCCATCACCACGTCGTTCCCGTCCGGTCACTCCGCGTCGGCGGCCGCGTTCGCGGCGGGCGTCGCGCTGGAGTCCCCGGCCTGGGGCGCGGTGGTGGCGCCGGTCGCCTGGTCGGTCGCGCTGTCCCGGGTCTACACCGGGGTCCACTTCCCGAGCGATGTGCTGGCCGGCGCGCTGCTCGGCGTGGGGGCCGCGTACGCCGTACGGGGCATGGTGCCGACCCGCGCCCAGATCATGCCGCCGGCCCGGCCGCGCGCCGAGGTGCCCGCGCTGCCCGACGGCGAGGGCCTGGTCATGGTGGCGAACGAGGCCGCGGGCGGCGTCGACCGGATGCGGGCACTGCAGGACGCCCTGCCGGGCTGCGAGGTCGTGCAGTGCCGGCCCGCCGACGTCCGGGCCGAGCTGGAGAAGGCGGCGACCCGCGCCCGGGTGCTCGGGGTGTGCGGCGGCGACGGCACGGTGAACACCGCCGCCGAGGTCGCCCTGCGCCATGACCTGCCGCTCGCGGTCCTGCCCGGCGGCACGCTGAACCACTTCGCCTACGACCTGGGCGTGGAGGACGTCCGGTCCCTGGCCAGGGCGGTCAAGGGCGGCGAGGCCGTACGGGTGGACGCGGGCCGTTTCGTCAGCGGCGACACCCATGGCATCTTCCTCAACACCTGCAGCCTGGGCGTCTATCCGGAGCTCGTCCGGGAGCGGGACCGCTGGTCGCGCCGGATCGGGGGCTGGCCTGCCGGGGTGCTCGCGGCGCTGCGTGTCCTGCGCGCCGACCGGCATCCGCTGGAGGCCGAATTCCGGGGCCGGACAAGGCCGTTGTGGCTGCTGTTCGTCGGCAACGGCACCTACCACCGGGTGGGCCTGACGCCGGGCCGCCGCCATGATCTCGCCGACGGGCAGCTCGACGTGCGTGTGGTGCACGGCGGCCGGCGACCGGCGGTACGTCTGCTGGCGGCCGCCCTCGCCGGTCCGCTGACCCGCTCCCCCGCGCACGCCGCGGTCCAGGTGTCCCGGCTCCGTCTGGCGGGCGTGGCCCCGGGTTCGCTGCTCGCGTACGACGGCGAAGTCACGCAGGTGGAGGGCGAGGTGACGCTGGAGAAGCTGCCCGAGGCGCTCACCGTCTACCGTCCGCTGCCCGGCAGCTGATCACCCGTCAGCCCTGTCAGTCCACATAGCGATACACATATCTCATCATTCGACATGAGTGCCGTACGGTGTCCTGCACCGACAGGACGTCGAACAGGGGAGTTCAGCCATGTCGAAGCCGCAGGAGACCGCCGTCTACACGCACGGGCACCACGAGTCGGTGCTGCGCTCGCACACCTGGCGCACCGCCGCCAACTCCGCGGCCTATCTGCTCGGTTCGCTGAAGCCCCACATGAAGATCCTGGACATCGGCTGCGGCCCGGGCACGATCACCGCCGACCTGGCGGAACTGGTCCCCGACGGCCAGGTCACCGGTGTCGACCGCGCGCCGGGCATCCTGGAGCAGGCCCGGGCCACCGCCGACGCCCGCGGCCTGCGGAACGTCGACTTCGCGGTCGCCGACGTGCACGCCCTGGAGTACGAGGACGACACGTTCTGCGTGGTCCACGCCCACCAGGTGCTGCAGCACGTGGGCGACCCGGTGCGGGCGCTGCGCGAGATGCTGCGGGTGACCAGGCCGAACGGGTTCGTCGCGGTCCGCGACTCCGACTACTCCGCCATGACCTGGTACCCGGCGTCCCGGGGGATGGACGACTGGCGGGACCTGTACCTGCGGGTGGCCCGGGCCAACGGCGGCGAGCCCGACGCCGGGCGCCGGCTGAAGTCCTGGGCGCTGGCGGCGGGCCTGACGGACATCACCGCCACCTCCGGCACCTGGACGTACTCCACGGCCGAGGAGCGGGCGTGGTGGAGCGGTCTGTGGGCGGACCGGACCCTGGCGTCGGCGTACGCGGAGCGGGCCACGGAGGGCGGACACGCGACGCCGGAGCAGCTGGCGGCGGTGTCGGAGGCCTGGCGGGAGTGGGGTCGGCAGGAGGACGGCTGGTTCGCCGTGCTGCACGGAGAAATTCTGTGCCGTAAGAGCGCCTGAATCCCCGTTTCCGGGAAACCCGGAAAGCAGGAGGTTCACATTATGCTAGCCATTCTGCTCGTACTGCTTCTGGTGCTGCTTTTGTTCGGTGCCGGATTCGCAGTGAAGATTCTCTGGTGGGTCGCTATAGCGGTACTGGTTCTGTGGCTCCTTGGATTCCTGATGCGTGGCACCACCGCAGCCGGAGGACGGGGACGCTGGTACAGGTGGTGATGTTCCCCGGAACTCATTCCCGGGGAAGCAGCGGTCCGAGCGGCCCGAGGTCCAGATTCAGGTCCTCGGGCCGCAGTCCGTAGCGCTCGCGCAGTTCGGTCATGCGGTCGTCGAGGAGCATCAGCGTGAGCCCGATCCGCTCCTCCTGCTCCTCGGTCAGACCGCCGTCGTCGAAGCGGCGCAGCGCTTGGCGCTCCATGAGCTGGCGCAGCAGCTCCACCACGGTCAGGACGAGTTTGACGAGGTCCCGCTCGACGGTGTCGGGTTCGAGGTCGAGCCGGTTGCGGGCCTGGGTCACGAGGAGTCCTCCCACGGCGACGGGACGTTCGCGTTGACGGAGCTGATCAGGGCGTTGAGGTCGATGCGGACGAGGTCGACGTCCGCGATGCGCAGGGTGATGTCGCCGGTGATGACGACCCCGCCGGCGAGCAGCCGGTCGAGCAGGTCCACGAGGGCGATCTCTCGGCGTTCGACGACGGTCACGGTTTCTCCCCCGCGAAGGAATAGGCGGCCCAGGGGCCGGTGAGTTCGACCCGCATTCCTGGCGCTTCGCCCTTCGTCCGGTCGACGAGTTCCACGAATTCCTCGGATTCGCTCCGCGGGACGAGATAGGCGGCGTTGAGGACATTGCGCCCTGCGGCGCCGGAGAGCGCGGCATTCTGCGGGGTATGCAGCCGGGAATCCTCGGCATGGGCGCAGAGCGTTTCGTGGAGCCGGCTCGCGAATGCCTCGGCCCGCTGCCAGAGGTCCTCGTCCGCCCGCACGCGTGAGCTGCGCTGCCGCAGATAGTCCCGGCCCGACGTGGCCTTCCCGCCGGGCGGCTCGGCCTCGGCGGGTCCGGCCTCGGCGTACACCTTGACGCCCCACTCGACCCGGCCGGTCAGCCGGTCGAGGGTGCGGCAGAAGTCGGCCTCGCGGGCCTCCAGCATGGTGCGTACGCCGCTGTCGTCCCGGAAGACGGTGGCGAGCCGGAGCGGCAGCGGGGTGGTGACGACGGTGAGGGCGTCGATCACGCCCTGGTGGGCGCGGGCCGTCGCGGTCAGCCAGTCCAGGTCCTCCAGATGCGCCCGGAGCGGCTCTTCGGCGAAGACCCGCTCCGGGACATGGCTCACCACGGCGACGAGGCCGTGGTGGACCAGCAGTCTGGGCGGATCGCCCGCCACGCCCGTCAGCTGCGACTGCAGGGGCGCCTTGAAGGGCCGGCAGACGGCGTACACGTAACGCAGTCCGGTCATCAGGTCTCCTTCTCGGCCCTGCCGGGCTCCAGTTGTGCGATCCGCTCTCGCAACTCGGCGTTCTCTCTGGCGAGTTCGTCGCGCCGGGCCCGGGTGGAGAGGGCGGGGTCGTCCTCCCACCAGTCGATGCCCATCTCCTTCGCCTTGTCGACGGAGGCGACGATGAGCCGCAGTTTCACGGTGAGGAGTTCGATGTCGAGCAGGTTGATCCGGATGTCGCCGGCGATGATCACGCCCTTGTCGAGGACGCGCTCCAGGATGTCGGCGAGGTTCGCGCCGCCGTCACCCCGGCCATAGGGCTCGGGCAGCCGTCCGGGGGTCGTCATCGACGGCTCCCGCCCTCGGCGTACTCGTACTCCTCGTCGTCGGCGCCTTCCTCCTCGTACTCGCCCTCGGGCTCCTCCTGCTCCTCTTCGTCCGCCTCGGGTTCCTCGGCGTACTCCTCCTTCTCCTCGTCCTCCTCCTCGGCGTACGGGCCCTCCTCCTCAGCTTGCTCTTCCTCGCCCTCGTACGCCTCCTCTTCGGCGCCGGCTTCTTCCTCGGCGACCGCGTCCTCATGGCTGCGGACGACCTCGCCGTCGCGGATCTCGCCGCGCCAGCCGTCGTCGGCGCCGCCCTTGAGGGTGACGAAACGGACGTAGTTCTTGAGGTCGAGGCGGGCCCGGCGGCCCTGGGCGCGCCAGATGTTGCCGGTCTTCTCGAAGAGGCCCTTGGGGTAGTACTCGATCACCAGCAGGACCCGGGTGAGGCTGTCGGCGAGCCGGTGGAAGGAGACGACGCCCTTCGTGGTGCCCTTGGCGCCCTCCGAGGTCCAGGCGATGCGGTCGTCGGGGACCTGCTCGGTGGTGTGCGCCTTCCAGCTGCGGTTGGACCAGAAGACCTTCAGCTGCCAGTCGGACGTGGTGTCGTCGGCGCGGTTCGCGCTCTTGACGCCCTTGGCGAAGGTGGAGAAGTCCTGGAACTGCGTCCACTGGTCGTAGGCGGTGCGCAGGGGGACGCCGACATCGACGTACTCCATGATCACGGTGGGCTTCTTGCCCGCGCCGCCCTTGCGTTTGCCCTTGCCGCCGCCGAGGTTCTTCAGGGCGCCGACCACGTTCTCCTTGGCCCGGGAGGCGCCCAGCTCCAGGGCGGAGCGCAGCGGCCCCTTGCCGTCGGCCAGCTTGCGGCCGCCCTCCAGGGCGAGCTTGGCGAAGCCCGGGCTGCGGCCCTCGGCGATGTCGTTGAGCTTGACCGTGCTCTCGCCGAGCTTGCGGCCCGCGCCGACGAGCAGCCGCTGGGCCTGTGCGGTGAGGTACTCCTGCACCTCCGCCTTGAGCCGGTCCACGGCCTCGCTCTGCGCGACCCCGCCGAGCGGGCCCGCCTTCGTGGCCCCCTTCGTGGCACCGCGGGCCGCGGAGGTCGCGGATCCGAGGGTGTCGGTCATCGCTCACCGCCTCCCTTCGGGACCCGGGACCGGGCGCCGCGGGCGGCGGTGCGGGCCGCGGCGGACTTCTTGGCCGCGGTCTTCCGCGCGGGCGCCTTCCCTGCGGTCGCCTTCTTGGCCGCGGCCTTCTCCGCCGTGGCCTTCTTCGCCGGCGGCTTGTCGGCGGCCTTCTTGGCGGCCGCCTTCTTGCCTGGCGCCTTCCTGGCCGGTGCCTTCTTCGCCGGCGGCCGCTTCTCCGCCTGCTTCCGGCGCGGCGCGGACCCGGCCTCGCCCCCGCCGTCCTCCTCTTCCTCTTCCTGGGACTCCGCCGCCCCTTCCGTGCCCTCTTCCTCTTCCGCCTCTTCTTCCTCGTACGCGTCCTCGGGCTCCTCGTCCTCGGACCCCAGGTCCGGCACGTCCGGCACCACGCCCGCGATCCGGTCCCGCACCTCGGCGGTACGGCCGTGCAGACGGTCGGCGATCGCATCGATCTGCCGCTCGACCATGGCGCCGGAGGCCGCCTTGCCGACACCGCGCAGGTCCTCGCGCAGCTGGTCCCCGATCTCCTTGAACTGCGGGTTGTTCCGCAGCTGTCCGGACACCAGGTCCGCGAGCGCCCGCGGGCTCAGATGCATCCGCTTGCCGGCGACCAGCGTGCCGACGGCGAAGGCCAGTTTCAGTTTCTTGGTACGTCCGAGGACGTATCCGGCCCCTACCGCGAGGCCCAGTCCCACTCGGTTCATCCTGCCGTCCAGTCGTTCGTTCCGGCCCGCGTCTGCGAACCGGTCTCCAGCCGGTCGAGGAGCTCGTCCTCCCGGCGGTCGAATTCCTCCTCGTCGATCTCCCCCGACTCCAACTGCTCTTCCAGCTGCGCGAGTTCGGCCCGCACCGTGGCCGGGTCGTAGTAGACGCGCTCGGCCTCGCGCAGCACCTGTCCGATCACCCAGGCGCTGCCGCGCACCGGGGCGAACGGCAGCAGCAGGACCTCTCCGATCAGGCCCACCCGGTCACTCCCCCGAGCTCTCGGCGCCGGCCGTGGTGCCCGCGGGCTCGGCGGGGCCGGGCTCGACGAAGCTGTACGGCGGCAGCGGGCCGTTGACCCGCAGTTCCAGATGGGGGTGGGTCTTGCGGACCTGTTCCACCGAGGCGAGGAACGTCTCGGCGGAGTCGCGTCCCACCAGGAACGACACATTGGCGAGCCAGCCGGTGGACTCGGGACCGGCGCTGACGGCCGCGGCGACGGCCTCCAGGTCTCGCTGCACCTCGGCGGCGTCCTCGGCCTCGCGCGCCTTCACGGCGGCGACCACCATCTCGCCCAGCCGGAGCTTCTCCTCGTAACTGCCGCCGCCCGCCTGCCGGTTGGCCTCGGTCTGGGCACGCAGCTCGGGGTTCTCGGCCATCACGCGGTGCAGTACGGCCTCTTCGTCGTGCGTGGCCTTGACGTTGTACTCGACCTTGCCGTCCAGCGACCTGAGGCGCTCCTTGTAGTGCTCGGCGCGTTCGGCGAGCACCCCGGCGACGGTGTCGTCGTCGGGGGCGACGCTGCCGAACCGCATGGGCAGCACGCAGCCGCCCGCGCCGGCCTCGGCGAGCACGTTCTGATGGGCGAGCAGGTCCTTGCGCTTGGGCCGCAGTCCTTCGGGCGCGTCGCTGACGACGGCCGCGAGGCCGCCCTCCTTGAGGATGCGCACCGGCCGCGGCGGATCGCCGACGCCGCCCATGCCCTCGGGCAGCTTGGCGCGGGAGCCGTCCGTGATGCCGTACACGTACGTGCTCACTCCTGCTCCTCCTTCCTGCGCGCGGCCGTCGACTTGCGGGCCCGCGGCCGCTGTTCGCCCTCGCCCTCCTCGCGCGCCTGTTTGAAGGCGTCGGAGAGGGTCTGCGCGGCGCCGGAGAGCGCCCCCTTGGACTTGCCGCGGGCGCCGGACTCGGTGATCTCGCCGACGAGTTCGGGCAGGCCGGGACTGCGGTTCGGGCCGGCCTCCAGGTCGAGCCGGTTGCACGCCTCGGCGAAGCGCAGATAGGTGTCGACGCTGGCGACGACGACCCGGACGTCGATCTTGAGGATCTCGATGCCGACCAGGGAGACCCGTACGAACGCGTCGATGACGAGACCCCGGTCGAGGATGAGCTCGAGAACGTCGTAGAGGCCGCTGGTGCCGCCTCCGCCGCCGGTCTGTTGTGCCGGGACAACGGTCATGCCGACCGTGCCTCCTTGTCTGTTGGTCGGACGGGAACGGAACGGCGGCCTAGCGGCCGCCAGGCCTATGTGAGTCGGCCCGCCCGCGTTCGTAACGGCGAACGCGCCGGTAGCCGGTCAGCTGGCCCTCGGGGTCCAGGTCCACCTGATAGCTCGCCATCAGGCTCATCGTGTCGGGAACCCGGGCGAGTTCCATGACCTCGATCTCCAGCGACCAGCCGTCCTCCGTCTGTTCGAAGGACGACACCGACTCGGCGGCCATGCCGGTGAGCTCCGCGAGCTGGGTGCGCGCATGGCGCAGCACCTGCATGGGGCTCGGCCGGTCTTCCGCCGTGTCGCTTTCCGTACCCTTGGGGGTTTTCTGTGAATTCTGTGCGTCTGATGTGTTTTTTGCGTTCGACATGGCCACCTCTAACTCCGGGTGGCCTCAAGTTCGTTGGCCAAACCTCTGATGCCTGCGTGGGTCAGCCGCGCAACGCGTTGAGCCTGCGCCGGGCGGGACCGAGGGCGCGGCCCTTCGTCATCACTCCGGCCCAGGGGTTGGTGCGGGCCTGGTCGACGGCGTCCTCGATGCTCCAGCGGCGGGCGTCGAGGTCCGGGTCGTCCAGCTGGGTCCAGGAGATCGGGGTGGCGACCGGGGCGCCGGGCTTGGCGCGGACGGTGTAGGGCACGACGGCGGTCTGGGCGTAGGCGTTGCGCTGCACGTCCAGATAGAGCCGGTCGCCGCGGTCCTTCTTGCGGGCCTCGGTGGTGAACTTCTCGGGGTGTTCGGCGACCAGGGCGTCGGCGACGTCCTTGGCGAACTCCCGTATCTCGTCGAAGTCGTGATGGCCGTTCACCGGCACCACCACATGCAGCCCTCGCGACCCCGTGGTCATCAGCGCGGAGGGCAGCCTGAGTTCGTCGAGCAGTTCGGCCAGCAGCCAGGCCGCCTGGTGCACGGGGGCGAAGTCCGTGCCGGACGGGTCGAGGTCGAAGACCATCCGGTCGGGCCGGTCGACGCGTCCGACGCGGGACAGCCAGCGGTGCAGGGTGAGACACGCCTGGTCGGCGAGGAAGACGAGGGTGGCGGTGTCGTCGCACACGGTGTGGCGGACGGTGCCGCCCTCCTTCGTCACCTCGACGCGGTCGATCCAGCCGGGGTAGCCGTCCGGGGTGTTCTTCTGCATGAACTTCGGTCCGCCGACACCGTCCGGGTGCCGTTCCAGCATCAGCGGGCGGCCGCGCAGGTGCGGCAGCATGAAGGGGGCGACGGCCCGGTAGTAGTCGACCAGGTCGGACTTGGTGTACTCCTTGGTCCGCCCGTCGCCGGGGAACAGGACCTTCCCCGGCCGGTGCACCTCGACGGTGCGGCGGCCGGCCCGCACGGTCCGCACGTCGGCGTCCCTGCTCACCGTACGATCGCCTCTTCCACCAGCAGCCGGCCGGCGGCCGCGATCGACTCGGCGTCGATGCCCATGGCGTGCAGCTGCTCGTCCGGGGCCGCCGAGCCGGGCATCGTACGGACGGCCAGACGCACCAGTCGTGGCACGGGCCGCCCGTCGAGGAAGGCGTCGAGGACGGCGTCACCGAGGCCGCCCTCCTCGTGGTGGTCCTCCACGGTCAGCAGACAGCCGGTCTCCTCGGCGGCCCGGCGCAGGGTGAGGCGGTCGACGGGCTTGACGGAGTAGAGGTCGACGACACGTACGGCGATGCCCTGGTCGAGCAGTGTGTCGGCGGCGGCCAGCGCCTCGTGCACGGTGACACCCGCGGTCACGACGGTCAGCCGGTCCCGGTCGGAGGAGCGCAGCACCTTGGAGCCGCCGACGGGGAACTCCTCGTCGGGCCCGTAGATCACCGGGCTCTTGCCGCGCGAGGTGCGCAGATAGCGGATGCCCTCCAGGTTCGCCATGGCGGCGACCAGGCGGGCGGTCTGGTGGGCGTCGCACGGGTACAGCACGGTCGAGCCGTGCACCGCCCGCATCATCGCCAGGTCCTCCAGGCCCATCTGCGAGGGCCCGTCCTGCCCGATGGCGGTGCCCGCGTGCGAGCCGACCAGGTTGATGCCGGCGCCGCTGACCGAGGCCATACGGACGAAATCGTACGCGCGCGTGAGGAACGCGGCGAAGGTGGAGGCGTACGGCACGAAGCCGCGCGCGGCGAGTCCTACGGCGGCGGCGACCATCTGCTGCTCGGCGATGTAGCACTCGAAGAACCGCTCGGGGTGTTCCTTGGCGAAGAACTCCGCGCGCGTGGAGTCGCTCACCTCGCCGTCGAGGGCGACGACATCGCCGCGTGCGGTGCCGAGGGCGGCGAGGGCCTGCCCGTAGGCGTCCCGGGTGGCGACGCCCTCTTCGGGGGATCCCTCGTCCCACCTGGGCAGTTCGAGGTGTCCGGCGCGTACGGCGTGCAGCATGCGGGCGGCGGGCGGCTCGTGCACCCGGAGGCGGAGGTCGCGGGGGCCGCCGAGTTCGGCGATCGCCTCGTCGGCCTCCGGCAGCGGCTTGCCGTGCAGGCCCTCGCGGTCCTGGACGGCCTCGACGCCCTTGCCCTTGAGGGTGCGGGCGAGGATCGCGGTCGGCTGTCCGCTGGTCGAGATCGCCTCGCCGTACGCACGGTCGATCGCGTCCACGTCATGGCCGTCCACCTCGACGGTGTGCCAGCCGAACGCCTGGAAACGGCGGGCGTAGGCGTCCAGGTCGTGTCCGTGCCGGGTCGGCCCGCGCTGGCCGAGCCGGTTCACGTCGACGATCACGGTGAGATCGTCGAGATGCTCGTGCGCGGCGTGCTCGGCGGCCTCCCACACCGATCCCTCGGCGAGCTCGCTGTCCCCGCACAGCACCCACACCCGGTAGCCGGTGCGCTCCAGCCGCTTCCCGGCGAGCGCGATCCCGACCCCGACGGGCAGCCCCTGCCCGAGCGATCCGGTGGCCGTCTCCACCCAGGGCAGCCGCCGCGGCGTCGGGTGCCCTTCGAGACGGCTGCCGAGCTTGCGGAAGGTGAGGAGCTCGGCGTCGTCGATCGCGCCGACGGCCTTGTAGGAGGCGTAGAGGAGCGGCGAGGCATGTCCCTTGGACAGGACGAAGCGGTCGTTGCCGGGGTGGGCGGGGCGGTCGAAGTCGTAGCGGAAGTGATGCGCCATGAGTACGGCCATCAGATCCGCGGCGGACATCGAGGACGTCGGGTGCCCGGACCCCGCGGCATCGGCGGCGCGGACACTGTCCACGCGCAACTGCTGTGCCAGGTCCACGAGTTCGGCGGTGTTCATGAGTCTCCCTCCGCGGGGTGAGCGGGGCGGTCGGGGCGGTCGGAACGTTCGACGGGACCGGGAGCGGGAGTGGTATGCGGAGCCGGGGCCGCGCCGGGGTCCGGGGCGGGCGACTCGGCCGAGCCGCCGCCGACGCTCGGGCCCGGGTCAAAGGCGGGTGCAGCGGCGGGGCCGGGGGCCTTGGCGGGTTCGCCGCCGGGCTGGTTCTTCGCCGGTTCGCCACCGGGTTGGTTCTTGGCGGGTTCACCGCCGGGTTGGTTCTTGGCCGGTTCACCGCCGGGTTGGTTCTTGGCGGGTTCACCAGGCTGGTTCCTAGCTGGCTCACCACCAGGCTGGTTCCCGGCGGGCCCATCACCCGGCCGGCCCTTCACGGGCTCAGCCGCAGGCCAGTTCCCGGCGAGCTCACCACCAGGCCGGTCCTTCGCGGGCTCACCACCGGGCCGGTTCCTGGCGGGCTCGGCCACAGGCTGGTTGCTGGCGGGCCCACCACCCGACCGACCCTTCCCAGGCGCCCGGCCATCCCGCCGGGACCCCAACGGCTCCTTCGCGCCGCCCGTTTCGCCACCCGCCGAGCCACCCGCGGCCGCCGGTTCGTCCTCGTCGCGCTCCGGCTTGCCGCCCCCCGTCCCCTCGTCCCGCTCCGGCCTCCCCGGCACCCGTGCCAGCTCCGGTGACGCCGTGTCCAGCGGTACCGACCACGACCGTACGAGCCCCAACTGCACGGCCTGGCGCGGGAGTACGGCGTCGAGGAGCCAGTCCGCGGCGACCCGGACCCGGTTGCCCGGCATCGCCGCGAGGTGGTAGCCGCGGGTGACGAGGCCGGCCAGGGGGCCCGGCAGGGGGACGCCCAGGGGATTGGCCGCGGCCTTCGCGCCGCCGAGGTCCACCACGAACCCGAGGTCACGGTGGCGGTAGGCGCGCCGCCCGCCGATCCCCAGCGACGCGGCGACGTTCCGCGCCGCGACCTGGCCGTGCCGCCAGGCGTGCTGCGCGGTCATCGGCGTGAACGAACCGGGGTTGTGGAGATCCGGTACCGCGGCCGCGTCCCCGCACGCGAACACCTCGGGCCTGCCCGGCACTTGGAGGTAGGGGTCCACGATGAGCCGCCCCCGCTCCAGGGGCTGTCCGACGTCCTGGACGAGCGGATCGGGCCGGACGCCCACGCACCACACGACCGTACGCGTCTCGACGAACTCCCCGTCGCTCAGCAGCACTCCCCCGTGCGTGGCCTCCTTGACGGAGGTCCCCATGCGTACGTCGACGCCCCGCTGCCGGAGCACCCGGTCGGCGGTGCGGGAGAGCCGTTCGTCCATCTCGGGCAGGACGCGCGGCGCGATGTCGAGCAGCATCCAGCGTGGCCGCATGCCGTCCCGCAGGGGGTGCTTGCGGACCTGGGCTTCGGTGTACATCTGCCCGTGTGCGGCGACCTCGGTGCCGGTGTAGCCCGCGCCGACCACCACGAAGGTGCAGCGCGCGGCGCACGACTCGGGGTCGTCCGCGGCAGCCGCCAGCTCCACCTGCCGGGTGATGTGGTCGCGGAGGTACAGCGCCTCGGGCAGCCCCCGGAACCCGTGCGCGTGCTCGGCGACCCCGGGGATCGGCAGCAGTTTGTTGACGCTGCCGACGGCGATGACCAGCCGGTCGTACGGCAGGGTGCCGACACCGCCCTCGGGGTCCGTGTACTGCACGCTTTGCCCGTCGAGGTCGATGCCGTCGGCCTCGCCGAGCACCAGCCGCACATGAGGCAGGGTGTCCGACAGGGAGACGGTGACCCGGCGCGGTTCCAGGATGCCGGCGGCGACCTGGGGCAGCAGGGGCAGATACAGGAAGTAGTCGGTCGGGTTGAGCAGGGTGATCTCGGCCTTGTGCCGGGTCAGCCGGGCCAGTGTGCGGGCCGTCCGGTACCCGGCGAATCCGGCACCGACGATCACGATGCGGGGTCGGCTCACGGTGCGCCTCCGGGGCTGTCGCGTACCTCGGGAGCCTTCCGCGTAACCCTGGCCGGAGGGCCCAAACGTCCGTCCCGGCCCGCGGTCGGCAAGACCCGGCGTCCGCCGGTTTCCGGCCGCGCCGTCGGGTACCCGGACCACGTCCCGTCCCACCCCTTGCGGAGGTATCGGAGGTACCCCCATGCCCGAGTACGGTTACTTCCTGTCCTGCGAGGAGTTCGGCCCCGCGGACCTCGTCGAGCAGGCGAGGATGGCCGAGCAGGCCGGTTTCCGCTCCCTGTGGATCTCGGACCACTTCCATCCGTGGAACGACGCACAGGGCCAGAGTCCGTTCGTCTGGTCGGTCCTCGGCGCACTCTCGGAGGCGGTGTCGCTGCCCGTGGAGACGGCGGTCACCTGCCCGACCGTGCGCACACACCCGGCGGTGGTGGCGCAGGCCGCGGCGACCACGGCCGTGATGACGGACGGCCGCTTCCGGCTGGGCGTGGGCAGCGGCGAGGCCCTCAACGAGCACATCCTGGGCCATGTCTGGCCGCCCGCCCACATCCGCCTCGAGATGCTGGAGGAGTCGATCCAGATCATGCGCCGGCTCTTCACCGGCGAGGAGGTCAATCACCACGGCACGCACTACCAGGTCGAGAACGCCCGCCTCTACACCGTCCCCGACGAGCCGGTCCCCATCGACATCTCCGGCTTCGGCCCGGCGGCGACCTCGCTCGCGGCGCGCGTCGGCGACGGCTACATCACGATGACGCCGGACGAGTCGATGGTGGCCCAGTTCCGCAAGGGCGGCGGGGGCGCGAAGCTCGTCAGCGGCGGTACGAAGGTCTGCTGGGGCACGGACCGCGACGAGGCGGTACGCACCGTGCACCGGCTGTGGGGCAATCAGTTCCTGCCGGGCGAGATGGCCCAGATCCTGCCCTCGCCACGCCACTTCGAGCAGCTGCAACCGCTGGTCACCGAGGAGACGGTGAGCGAGAAGGCGGTGTGCGGGGACGACGTGGACGAGCACGTGGCCGCGCTCTCCGCCTTCGCCGACGCGGGCTTCGACCGCGTCTACGTCAACCAGATCGGCCCCGACCAACGCGGCTTCTTCGACTTCTACCGTACGAAGGTGCTGCCCCAGCTCCAGCAGGACTGACGATGAAGCTGCATCCGCCGGCGGTGTCGGTCCTCACGGTGCCCACCGACGCCCCCGAGGCCGACGGCACCCTGGCCTGGGACTCCACGACCGTGGTGGTCACCGAGGTGACCGCGGGCGACGCGACCGGCACGGGCTGGACGTACGGCCCGCGGGCGGTCGGCGACTTCCTGCGCGAACACCTGGCTCCGCTGGTGGCGGGCCGCGACGCGCTGGACATCCCGGCCGTGCACGACGCGATGTGCCGCTCGGTACGGAACATGGGCCGCCAGGGCATCGCCGCGTGCGCGATCTCGGCGCTCGACATCGCCCTGTGGGACCTCAAGGCCCGTCTCCTGGAAGTCCCCCTGTGCGCACTCCTCGGCACGGTCCGCCACCAGGTGCCGGTCTACGGCAGCGGCGGCTTCACGACGTACGACGACACGCACCTGGCCGCGCAGTTGGGCGGCTGGGTGCACGGTCAGCAGATTCCGCGCGTGAAGATGAAGATCGGCGAGAGCTGGGGCCGGGCGGTCCCCCGCGACCTCGCCCGGGTCCGGGCGGCTCGCCAAGTCATCGGTTCGCGGGCGGAGTTGTACGTCGACGCGAACGGGGCGTACACCCGCAAGCAGGCGGTACGGGTCGGCGGGGTCCTCGCCGAACTGGGTGTCGGCTGGTTCGAGGAGCCGGTGTCGTCGGACGACCTGACAGGGCTGCGCCTGGTCCGCGACGCGCTGGTCTGCGATGTGACGGCCGGCGAATACGGTTACGACCTGCCCTACTTCGCCCGCATGATCACCGCGGAAGCCGTCGACTGCCTCCAGGTGGACGCCACCCGCTGCGGCGGCCTGACCGAGTTCCTCCGCGCCGCAGCCCTGGCCCAGGCCCACGGTTTGGAGATCTCCGCCCACTGCGCCCCGCACGCCCACGCCGCGGCCGCGGCCTCGATCCCCAACCTCCGCCACATCGAGTGGTTCCACGACCACGTCCGCATCGAGTCCCTGCTCTTCGACGGCGCCCTGGACCCGACGGGCGGCACGGTGACCCCGACGACGGGGATCGGGCACGGGCTGACGCTGAGGGCGGAGGAGGCAAGGGAGTTCAGGGTCGCCTAGTGGCGCAGGCCGTCCAGCGGCGTGCGGGTCCAACGTCTGACGGCGTACGAGGCGTGCGTGGTCCAACGTCTAACGGCGTACGAGGCGAGCAAGCCTGCGTGCCGCGAGAACGCCTGCCCCGACCGTGAGCGCCTTCCCCACCTGGCCCCTCCTGAGGGACATCCACTCCTGCCGGCTGCCCGGACGGGACTCCTCGTCGAACCGTCCGTGCGCCCCGAAGTCGTGCCCGTGCGGCCCGTCGGCCGGACTCCACAGGTTCCCCGTCCCCCCGTACGCTCCCTCGTCCTGCTGCGCCTCGTCCTGCTGCGCCTCGAACGCGGTCCGCGCCAGATACCGGTCCAGTACCCCCGGCATCACAGCATTGGCGACGAGCGCCGCCACGGTCGAACCGCCCACCCAGTACTCCCGCCGCCGTCCGTGCGAGGCCGCGTGCACGATCGCCCGCGCCGCGACCTCCGGCTGGTACACCGGCGCGACGGGCCGGGCCCGCCCCGGCATCCGGCTCAACACCCAGTCGAACTGCGGGGTGTTGACGGCGGGCAGCTGCACCATCGTCGTACGGACACCACTGCCGGAGTGCAGCAACTCGCAGCGCAGGGACTCGTTGAAGCCCTGGATGGCGTGCTTGGCCCCGCAGTACGCGGACTGCAGCGGAATCCCCCGGTACGCGAGCGCCGAGCCGACCTGCACGATCGTGCCCCGGTCGCGCGGCAGCATGTGCCGCAGCGCGGCCCGGGTGCCGAACACATAGCCCAGGTAGGTCACTTCGGTGACCCGTCGGAACTCGTCCGGGGTGATCTGCGTGAACGGCGCGAAGACACCGGCGAAGGCGTTGTTGACCCACACGTCGATGTGTCCGAAGGCGTCGGTGACCTTCTGTGCCGCGTCGTCGACGGCCTTGGCGTCGGCCATGTCCACGGTGACGACGAGCGCCTCACCCCCGGCCCGCTGCACCTCGTCCGCCGCGGCCGCGAGCCCCTCGCGTCCCCGGGCCAGCAGGGCGACCCGGTCGCCCCGGGCGGCGAAGGCCAGGGCCGTGGCCCGCCCCACGCCGCCGCTGGCCCCGGTCACCACGACGGTACGGCCGCGCCGGGACGGGCTGTTCCAGGGCCCCACCGCGCATCACGCCCGATGGTGCGGCTGCTCGGGATCGATGTCGTCCGGCTTCGGCGGTACGCCGGGGCCCGGCATCCCCGCGGCCGGTGTGCCCGCGCCGGGCGCCCCGGTCGCCCCGCCGGTGCCGCCCGGCGCGACGGGCGGCACCGGCGGATACGGCATGCCGAGCCCAGTCGACGGCGAGGCCGGTCCGGTACCGCCGGCGACCTGGTCGTGGCTCGCGGTGAGCTCCGCCTCCCGCTCCGGCGTGGGCCGGGACGCGGACGGCTTCGCGGCGGCGCGCAGCGCGTAGGCGACGATTCCGAGGATCACGGCGGTGATCACCGCGGCCGCCCAGTCGGGCAGGCCGAGGGCGAGAACCAGCCCCAGTGTCAGGGCCAGGGCGGCCCCCGCGTACAGGGCGACGGCGCCGGACGCGGCGTACAGCATGGCCGTGCGGCGCTGCTTGCGAGTCTGTTCGCGCAGTTCCTCGCGCACGGTCTCGCGCGCCACCTGCGCCAGCTCGTCGACCAGATGTTTGTCCAGGTGCTCCAGATGATCCAAGCGGTCCATGGCCGCCGGGTACCCGTACGTCCCTATGCATAACGCGGTCCGGCACGGCCGCCCGTGCGGCGGAACCCCGTAACGGACGGCACGGGAGCGGGGTGAGGGGATCGCGTGAAACGATCTCCTCCTCCGGCCGCTCCAACTAGGCTCGTCCGCATGGACATTCTGGGAGCCACGCTGCGTGTCTGCGTCGACGACCTGGAGACCGCGGTCCCCTTCTACGAACGCCTGGCCGGCGGCCCGGCCCTCCGTTTCGAGCGCGGCGGGGTGCAGGTGGCCGCGGTCGGCTGCTTCCTCCTGATGAGCGGCCCCGAGGCCGAATTGGAGATCCTGCGCAAGGTCGCGGCCACGATCGCCGTGAAGGACGTCGACGAGGCCCATCAGGTACTGACCGAGCTGGGCGCGCACATCATCGCGGGCCCGGTGGGCACCCCGGCGGGGCGCAATCTGATCGCGATGCACCCGGACGGGGTGGTGTACGAGTACGTGGACCGCCGGGCGTAATCCGCGTCAGCGCATACAGAACGTCAGCGCATACGGAAGTCGTAGCGCGCCGGAAGCGGCTCATCGCTCACCCGCGCCCACAACCGCCCCACGGCCTCCGCCCCTTCCCTCAGGTCGGCGACCTCGAACCCCTCCTCGAACACGGCCCGCGCCTCGTCCCGCCGCCCCTCGGCGCACAGCAACTGGGCCTCGACGAACCGGAATCGCCCCCGCGCCCGCGTCCCCGCGTGCAGCCGCTCCCACACCGACCGCGCGTCCTTCGCGCGCCGTACGGCGAGCAGCGCCTCGATCGCCTCCCGCCCGAGCGCTGCGGTGGCCGCGGTCCACGCCTCCCCCGCGTCCCGCCGCTCCCGGCACAGGTCGTCGAAGGCCTCGGCGTACCGGTCCGCGGCCCGCTCATGGTTGCCGACCTCCTGGTCGGACACGGCGAGACAGCGCAGCAACGGCCAGAGCGACGGGGCGAGTTCGAGGGCCCGCTCCCAGCTGCGCACGGCCTGGGCGCGGTCACCGGCATGCCACTGCGCGACACCGAGGTGGTACTCGGTGTGCGGGGTGGCGGGCGCGGTCTCCAGCATGTCCCGCCAGTGCGGGGCGACCGGTGTCTGCCCGGGCGGCCGCACCCGGCGCGGCTCGGGCAGCACTCCGGTACGCAGCAACCGCAGCCACGGCTGCTGCGCCTCGCCTAGGGTGTTCTCGTCGAAGGGTGTGCCGGGCAGCTTCCAGTCCGCGCGCAGGACTTCGAGGGCACCCCACCCGGAGCCGACGGCGAGGATCTCACCGGGTTCGGAGTCGGCGTACGGCTTCCAGGCGGCGTACGCGCTGTCGACGTCCGCACGCGGGAGTACGGCTTCGAGCCGCGCCTCCGCGGCCGCCACGTCCGGCGGGGAGCTCAGCGGCCCGTACGCCTCCAGCCAGGACACCTCGCTCTCCGCGTCCAGTCGCACATGCTCCAGCTGGGTGCGGGCGAGCCCGGCCTGGATCTCGCAGTAGCCGCCGGTCCCGGGCTCGGTGAGCCACTCCTGCCAGCGCCGCCCGCCCCGCCCCGTACCCCACACGAACAGCTTGCGCCCGCGCAGCGCATCGGTGGACGTCTGCACCAGCCCGTGCCCGTCCGCGTCGAGGGCGGCGATCCAGCGGCGCCGGGCGTCGGGAAGGTCGTAGAAGTAGTCGGCGGCGTGCGGGAGCCGGCGTATCTCCTCGTACGAGGGGACGGGTACCCGGCGCAGTCGGCGCTCGTACCCGAACTGCCAGGCGTCGTCGGCGGGTGCGAGCACCCGGCGTTCCTCCGGCACGGCGATGTTGGACCACCAGTACGTCGGCACCGGCCTCTCGTGCGGATTGCGTATGCGCACACCGGTGTAGAGGAAGTCGGATCCCTCCGGCAGCCACAGATCGACCTGGAAGGGCAGGTCGCGCAGCCGTTCCCACTCCCACAGGCGGAGCATCTCCCCGCCGTCGGGGGCGGGGACCCGGGCGGCGTGCAGGGGCGCGCAGGAGAGGGTGGTGTGTCCCGTGGCGCCGATGTTCCATTCGATGCCGCCGGAGAACCAGGCTCCGTTGAGGGCGAAGGCGGCGGGCTGGAACACGGGGTTGCGGTAGAGGAGTTCGCGGCCCGACGGCTTGTGGAACAGGGAGGCGATCCGGCCGCCGAGGCCCGGGAGCACGGTGGCCCGCAGCCGGTCGTTCTCGATGACGAGGGTGTCGATGCCGCGTGGCTCGCGGACCCGGTCGTAGCCGTCCCGGACCTGCACGGGAAGCAGGCTGCGCAGCGGCTCGTAGCCGATCTGGCGAGCCATCTCGCGCGGCAGGTCGTGGCGTTCCTCGTCCGCACGGTGGATCTCTTCCACCGGTCGCAGGGGCGGTAGCGGGTTGTCCGGGCCCAACTCCGCGGCGGGCAGCGTCAGTACCTCATGTCGGATCGTCGTCACGATCGTCATGGAAGCCGCTCGCCGGGGAGCTGAACAGGGGAGCCACCGGTCAGGATTGGGCAAAGGCGGACACGACGATGTCGGCGAGGAGGGCGCCCGCCGTGCCGTCCGGGTCCAGGTCGGGGTCGTAGATGGTCACGTTGAGCCCGACGCAGTGCGGGGACGCGAGCAACGGCCGCAGCAGCGCGACGAGTTCGTCGGGCAGCAGCCCGTCCGGGTCGGGGCTGTCCACGGCGGGCATCACCGTCGGGTCGAGGACGTCGGCGTCCAGGTGGACCCAGAAGCCGTCCAGCTCCGGGATCTCGAAGGCCTGTGCCGTGGCTGTCGCGAGCGCTTGCGCGCCCCACTCGCGGATGTCCCCGACGGTGACGACGGGAATCTTCAGGCCGGCGAGTTCCGCGCGGTCGTCCTCGAACTCGTCACGGTTGCCGAAGAGCCGTACGTCCTCGTCCCGCAGGTACGGTTTCAGCCCCTCCAGGTTCGTGAGGTCGTCCTGCCCCCGCCCGGTCGCCAGCGCGACCTCCTCCCCGCCCGCCGCGCCGATCCGCTCGGAGTTCCCGGGGTGCCGGAAGTCGGCGGAGGCGTCGACGGCGGCCAGGCCGTACCGTCCGAGGCGCCGCAGCGCGAGGGAGGCGCCGAGCTGGATCGAGCAGTCGCCGCCGAGGACCACCGGGAACTCCCCGGCCCGCACATGCCGCTCGACACGGTCGGCGAGCTTCACGGTGTAGGCGGCGAGCGCGGCCGCGTTGAAGACGCCGTCGCCCTCCTGCCAGTCGCCGCGGTCGTAGCGCGGCGGCACCACCACCCCGCCCTCCAGGGCGCCGAGGCGCTGCACGATCCGCTGCTCGCGCAGGGCGCCGGCGAGCTTGTAGCAGCCCGGGACCGTGCCGGGCGCGGGCGGGCGCAGGCCGAGGTTGGAAGGGGCGTCCAGCACCACTCGTGTCCGCATGGTCCTCACTTCCGGATCATCTCTTTGGTGAGGGCCCACCGCTCGTGGTCCCGCCAGGCTCCGTCGATGTAGAGCATGTTCGGGGAGAAGCCCTCCAGACGGAAGCCGCAGCTGCGGGCGAGGGCGATCGAGGCGGCGTTGGCGGGCTGGACATTGATCTCCAGCCGGTGCAGCCGCATCCCGCCGAAGGCGTACCGCACGACCATTCCCAGGCCCTCGCGCATCAGCCCGCGCCCGGCGGCGTGCGCGAAGGCCCCGTACCCGAGCGCCCCGCTGAGGAAGGCGCCCTCGACGATGTTGTTGATGTTGATGAACCCGGCTATCGCCCCGTCGGCGGCCGCGTCGCCCCGGTGCCCGTCCCCCGCCGCCCCGCGGCCCTTCTCGCAGACCAGGAACCCCGCCTTGGTCGGGTCCTCGATCAGCCGTCCCGCGTAGGCGCTGAACGCGTCGGCGCTGTCCGGCGGGAAGAGCCAGGGCTGGTGCAGCTCCTTGCTCTCCCGGGCGCGCGCGGTGAACTCGGCGCCGTCCTCGTAGGTGATGTGGCGTATGCCCACGCGGGGCCCCTCGACGAGATAGCGGGATGCGGTGTGCGGCATCCCGTCACCCTACGACGGGCTAGCTGCGGCGCTTCATGAAATAGGCCCCGCACAGGGCGCCGATGACGGCCGTGGCCAGCAGGGCCGTCCACAGGGGCATCGTCACCTCGGGGATCAGCAGTCTGATCTTGGTGGCGCGGGTGTTCTCGAAGATGAAGATCAGGGCGAGGACGGCGAGCAGCAGCACGATCACCCGGGCGGGCGTCACCGCGCCGCCGCCCTTGCCGCGGGTGGTGCCGCCGCTCTCGGAGGTCTTCGGGCTCATGGCACCAGGGTGGGCCCGAAGCCTCCCGTACGCGCGGCGAGAATCGCCCACCGGGTGAACCAGCAGGTCAGCGGCTTACCACCGGCAGCTCCAGGACCCCGGTGTCGCCGGGTGAGCTCACCACGGTCACCGGCTTGATCCCCCGGTTGCCGAAGTAGGCGTCGTCACTGGCGGCGATCACGAAGCGCAGCCGGTGCCCCTTCTCGTACCGGTGCACGATCCCCGGCAGTGTCACGGTGAAGCTCCTGGTCACATCGGGCACCCGGACCGGCGCGACGAGCCGGTGCACCAGCGTCCTGGTGCCGTCGGGGGCCACGTCGTACAGCTTGGCGAAGAGCACGAGCCTGTCGGCGGCGTCGCCGGACCTCTGCGTCCGCTCGGCCTTCGGCGAGACGACCTTGAGCCGGGCCCTCGGGGCGCCCACGACATCGGTGGTCCGGGCGAGCGGCTCACTGGTCCAGCCGAGATAGCTGCCCTCGGTGTCGTACGGCTCCTTGTCCGGCAGTCCGACGAGCCCGGCCAGCGAGCTCTCGGAGTGACTGGTGGGCACGAGCCGGTTCGTGTACGTCCTGCTGCCGCGGGTCACCTTGGAGCGGTTGTCGACGAGCTTGCCGTCCCCGGACAGATACAGCTTCTGGCTGAGTGCGGGGAGTCGGTCGGCGGTGGCGTAGGTGCCGGCCGGGTCGGTGATCCAGTCCCGGTAGTAGGCGAAGGCGGGCCCGGTGTCGGTGCCGGTCTTCTTCTGCAGATAGCGGTCGAACCAGGCGAGGATCCGCTTGCCGACGTACGTCGACTCCAGGTCGCCCGAGCCGAGGTTCAGCTCGCCCGCCACCATGCCGCCGCTGTGCCCCCAGCTCTGCCAGATCATCTTGGCCGGCGTGCCCTGGGCCTTGAGGGTCCGGTACGTCGCCGTCGCCTCGTTGAGGTTGAAGAGGCTGTCGGCCTGGCCCTGGACGAGCAGGGTGGGTGCCTCGACGCGGCTGAGGTAGCTGATCGGGGAGACGCTGCGGGCGTAGGCGAGCAGCTCGGCGGTGCGGCCGGCGGGGTAGCTGCCGGAGTTGAGGGTGCGCACCGTCCGGCATGCCTCGGTGACGAAGTGCAGACAGCCGAGGGAGTTGATCCGGGACGGGTCGAGGCCGGGGATGGTGATCGGCTGGCTCTCGCCGATGAGGTAGAAGCCGTTGGCCCACTGCCACTTGAAGGCGCCGGGCACCGAGCCGTGGGGGCCGGCGTTGTTCGGGTCGAGGGAGTACGCCAGGTCGTTCCAGGTGATCATCGGGACGAGCGCGTCCACACGGTGGTCGACGGCCGCCGTCGCCAGCTGGACGGCACCGCCGTAGGAGCCGCCGATCATCCCGACGCGAGGATCGCCCTTGGCGTCGAGGGTGACGAAGTCGGCCTCGGTGCCGTCGTCGGCGGCGCGCTTCCCGGCGAGGAAGTCGATCAGCCGGGAGGCGGCGGTCCCGTCGATGCCCGGGTCGTCGAGCGAGATCAGACAGCCGGAGTTGCCGAAGCCCAGCCCGGAGTAGACGAGCGAGACATAGCCGCGCTGGGCGAAGGCCTTGCCGATGGCGTCGGTGGAGCCGTCGGACTTGCTGCCTCCGAAGCCGTTGGTGGCGAGCACGGCGGGGGCACGGCCGGTACCGGTGGGCCGGTACAGATCCGCGTCGATCGTGCAGGTGCGACCGCCTGTCTGCACGGTGAACTTCAGGGCTTTGACGGTGTATTGGCCTGCGGCGGGGGCTGGGGTGACGAGTGCGGTACCGAGCAGGAGAGCGAGCGGAACGCTGTATCCGAGCACACGACGAGACACAAGACCTCCACACTGAGGACAACCCGGCTTACCGACCGGTAGCCAGGGTGTGACACGTGTCAAGGGAGGTCAATCACCGGGACGGGTGTTTCTTGACGACGGTTCAGCGAAGAGCGGGTTCGTCGAGCGTCAACGTGCCCGCCTCGGCGTCGAGTTCGGCCGTCACCCCGAAGGGGATCGTCGATGCCCCTTCACCGTGCCCGAATCCGAACTCCTCCGCGACGGGCACCCCGAGGCCGCCGAGCCGGTCCAGCAGCAGGGCGCGGACCTTGTCGTACGGACCGCACTGCTCCCACGACCCGAGCAGCACGCCCCGCACGCCGTCGAACCATCCGGCGCGCAGGAGCTGGGTGAGACAGCGGTCGAGGCGGTAGGTCTCCTCCCCCACGTCCTCCAGGCACAGCAGCCCGCCGTGCGCGCAGGGCCGGGCGTGCGGGGTGCCGAGGTCGGCGGCGAGCAGGGAGAGACAGCCGCCGAGGGTGACGCCCCGGGCGCGGCCGGGGACGAGGGCCGCGCCGCCGGAGGCGATCGTGCGGACGCTCTCCGGCGCGAAGAGGGTGGCCTTCAGATGCTCCTGCGCCCGCGCGTTCTTGATGAAGTCGATCCCGGCGGCCATCGGTCCGTGCAGGGTGACGAGGCCCAGCCGGACGGCGAACGCCTCGTGCAGTGCGGTGATGTCGCTGAAGCCGACGAACACCTTCGGCCCGGCCGCCCGCATCGCCTCCCAGTCCAGCAGGTCCACCATCCGTTGCACGCCGTACCCGCCCCGCGCGCACAGCACGGCGTCGACGGACGGGTCGCACCAGGCGGCCTGCAGGTCGGCGGCCCGGTCCGGGTCGGTACCGGCCAGGTAGTCGAACTCGCCGTGCCGGTCCAGCACATGGGGTGCCACCACCGGGTCGAGGTCCCAGCCGCGCAGCAGGTCGAGGCCCGCCTCAAGGCGGGCCTCCGGCACGGGCCCGCTGGGTGCGACGACGGCGACGCGGGCACCGGGGGCGAGCCGGGCCGGTCTGAGGAGTTCCTTCACTTGCTGAGCTCCAGGGTCGGGATGCCGGGTGGGTTCAGGACGAAGACCTGGGCGTACAGGGAGAGTTCGGCCTCCAGGACCCGGATCATCGTCTCCGCCCGCCGGAACCCGTGCCCCTCCCCCTCGAAGGCGATGTAGGCGTGCGGCACCCGCCTGCCCTCCATGCGGGCGAGGAACCGCTCGCACTGGACGGGCGGGCAGATCACGTCGTCGAGGCCCTGGAGCAGCAGGAAGGGCGCGCTGATCCGGTCGGCGTGCTCGACGGGCGACCGCTCCGCGTAGCGTGCGGGCACCTCGGCGAGCGGGCCGACCAGGGTCTCCAGGTACTGCGACTCGAAGTCATGGGTCTCGCCCTCACCCCATCCGGCCAGGTCGAGGATGGGGTAGAGGATCGTGCCGCAGGCGTAGACACCGGTCGCGGCGAGCGAGGCGGCCGCGGTCCAGCCGCCCGCGCTGCCGCCGCGGATCGCGAGCCGGTCCCGGTCGGCGGTGCCCTCGTCGGCGAGGGCCAGCGCGACCGCCGCGCAGTCCTCTACGTCGACGACGCCCCACTGCTCGCGCAGCCGGTCGCGGTACTCCCGGCCGTGTCCGGTGGAACCGCCGTAGTTCACCTCGGCGACACCGATACCCCGGGAGGTGAAGTAGGCGATCGCCAGGTCGAGCACGAGCGGCGCCCGCCCGGTGGGCCCGCCGTGCGCCCACACGACGTACGGCGGCAGCTCCTCGCCCGGGGCCACACAGTCCGGGTTGTGCGGTGGGTAGATGTGGGCGTGGATGTCGCGTCCGGCGGGTCCGGTGAAGGTGCGGATCTGCGGCTCGGGGTAGTACGCGGGGTCCACGCTGTCGTCGTGCCCGGCGCCGATCACCCGGGCCCGGCCGGTCCTGGTGTCCAGCTCGACCACCTCGTGGGCGGTGCGCGGACTGGCGCCGACGGCCACGACCCGCTCGCCGTGCGCGGCGAGGGTGGGCGCGAACTCGGTCCAGGGGCCCGCCGCGTCGACGACCTCGCCGGTCTCGGGGTCCAGGATGCCGAGCGCGGTGGCGCCGCGGCCGTGCACGACGGCGATCAGACCGCTCTCCAGCGGCGCGAACCAGCGCTGGCCCACCTTCCACAGCGGCCCGCCGAACTCCTCCTCGCGCGGGCACACCGGTGCGCCGTCGCGGTAGACGTTCCACCAGCCGGTGCGGTCGCTCACGTACAGCAGGGAGCCGTCGTGGGCCCAGTCCACCTGGGGGATCGACTCCTCGGGCCCGCCCGCGATCGTGCGGGGTTCGCCGAGGCCGCCGTCCTGCCGGATCCCGGCGAGCACCAGCTCCGTGCCGTCCCACGGCATCCGCGGATGGTCCCAGGCGAGCCAGGCGGCGCTCCGCCCGTCGGGCGAGATCCGGGGCCCTGTCACGAACCGGTGCCGGGCGTCGGTCAGTTCACGTACGGCGTCCCGGTCCTGCGCCGCCGACCCGTCCAGCGGCACGGCGGCCAGGACCCGCCGTACGTCACTGGGCCCGTCGCCGGTGAACTCCTCCAGCACACACCACACCTCACCCCGCTCCGGGCGCAGCACCGGGTCCGCCCAGCGCAGCCCGCCGCCCACCGGCGACACCGGGGTCAGAGGCCGCGGGTCGCCGCCCGGCTCGTAGCGGTACATCCGCTGGTCGGCGAAGTTCACGAAGACGACGAGCGGTTCGCCGTCCGCCACCGTCCCCGCCCAGGGCTGTCCGCCGTACTCGATGACCCGGCTGCGCACGTTCCACGGGTCGGGCAGCACCGACTCCTGAGTGCCGTCGGCCCGCCGTCGCACCAGGGTGCGCCGGCCGCCCTCGGTGGGCCGTGGCTCGGTCCACCACGCCTCGTCGCCGACGAAGCCCGTGAACTCGGGGTGCCCGTCGTGCGCGGCGGCGAGGGCCGCGTCGATGGGCGAGGGCCAGGAACCGTACGCCAGTGTCTGCACCGTCTCCCCCAGTCGCCTAGGCCGTGCGCAGGAAACGGTCGAGTACCCGGACGCCGAAGTGCAGTGCCTCGACCGGGACCCGCTCGTCCACCCCGTGGAACAACGCCTGGTGGTCGAGGCCCTCCGGAAGCTTCAGCGGCGCGAATCCGTAGCCGGTGATACCGAGCCGCGAGAACTGCTTGGCATCCGTGCCCCCGGACATGCAGTACGGCACCACATGCCCCTCCGGCGCGAACTCCTCGACGGCGGCCCGCATCTTCGCGTACGTCGGGGAGTCCACCGGCGCCTGGAGCGCGACCTCCCGGTGCTGGAACTCCCACTCCACGCCGGGCCCGGTCAGCCGGTCGAGGGTGGTGCGGAACTCGTCCTCGCCGCCGGGCAGACAGCGGCCGTCGACATACGCCACGGCCTCGCCGGGGATGACGTTGATCTTGTAACCGGCTTCCAGCATGGTCGGGTTGGCGCTGTTGCGGACGGTCGCCTCGACGAGCGCGGCCGCCGGGCCGAGCTTCTCCAGCAGGCCGTCGACGTCGCTCAGGTCGCTCTCGATGCCGTACAGCGCGGCGAGTTCGGTCAGTGCGGCCCGTACGGTCGGTGTGAGCCGCAGCGGCCACTCGTGCGCGCCGATCCGGGCGACGGCCGCGGCCAGCCGTGTCACCGCGTTCTCGCTGTTCACCTTGGAGCCGTGTCCGGCGCGTCCGCGCGCGGTGAGCTTCAGCCAGCCCGTGCCCCGCTCACCGGCCGCGATCGGATAGATCTGGCGGCCGCTCCCGTCGTGGAAGGTGAACGCCCCGGACTCGCTGATCCCCTCGGTGCAGCCCTCGAACAGCCCGGGATGCTCGTCGGCGAGGAACCCGGAGCCGTCGACGGCGCTGGCCTCCTCGTCGGCGGTGAACGCCACGACGATGTCCCGCCGGGGCCGTACGCCCTCGCGCGCCCAGGACCGCACGACGGCGAGGATCATCGCGTCCATGTTCTTCATGTCGACCGCGCCCCGGCCCCACACGACCCCGTCCCGGATCTCGCCGGAGAACGGGTGCACGCTCCAGTCCCGGGCTTCGGCGGGCACCACGTCCAGATGACCGTGGACCAGCAGCGCGTCCGCGGACGGGTCGGTGCCCTCGATGCGTGCGACGACGTTGGTACGGCCCTTGGTGCGCTCCAGCAGCACCGGTTCCAGGCCCGCTCCGGCCAGCCGCTCGGCCGCGTACTCGGCGGCCGGCCGCTCCTGGCAGTCGCCGCCGCCGCGGTTGGTGGTGTCGATGCGGATGAGGTCGGAGGTGAAGGTCACGACCTCGTCGAGGGCCTGCCGGTCACCCATACTGCTCCTCCACCGCGGCCGCGACGATCGTGGTGACCGCCTTGAAGGTGCGAATCCCCTCGTACATGGTGTCGCTGGAGTATGCCACCTTGCGCTCCCCGATCCCGGTCACACCGGGCACCACGGTGGCGGCCAGGGCGAGGTGCTCGGCGTCGAACTCCAGGGCGACGGTGAACGGCCCGCCGCGGACCGGTTCCTGACGGACCGCCAGGGCGGCCGCCTCCTTGGCCGCCGCGCGGATGTCGGCGGCGGTCCTGGCCGGCGTACGGCACACCGCCGCATACCGCGACACATGGTCCTTGACCGCGACCTTCAGCGCCTCGGGGGCGTACCCGAGGGCGTCCTCGCAGGCCACGTCGTCACCGGTGACGAGGACGACGGGCACGCCGTACTCGGCCACCACGCGCGCGTTGAGCAGTCCCTCGCTGGCCCGCACGTCGTCCAGCCACACCCCGGTGATGGAGTTGGCGAGGTAGGTGTGCGCGAGGACGCCCTCCATCCC
Organism: Streptomyces sp. S.PB5; assembly: GCF_030403745.1. Lineage (GTDB taxonomy): Bacteria > Actinomycetota > Actinomycetes > Streptomycetales > Streptomycetaceae > Streptomyces. Next base: position 822,522 of record NZ_JAQMWP010000002.1, on the reverse strand, counting down.
CGCGCCCGCGTGGTAGCCGACGAACGCGATGCCGTCCACGTCCCCGTGCTGCACGCCCTCCACCATGGACAGGGACTTGTGCCGCCCGGTGAGCATCTCCGCCCGGTCGTCGAGCTGCTCCAGGAGCAGATTGCGCATGGTCCAGTGCGCCTCGTTGACCATCACCTGGTCCGCGCCGCCGTCGAAGAACCCCCGCACGGCGGCGTTCACGTCCGAGGTGAACATGGACCGGCACCGCTCCCACTGCGGCGTCCCCGGCAGCACGTCGGCCGGCCAGGTGACGCCGGTGGCGCCCTCCATGTCGGCGCTGATGAGGATCTTCATGCCGACTCACGCTACGCGTTTCCGCCCGATCCCGTCAGACCTGTGGACAACCGTCACCGGCACAGACCAATGCGGGGCTCCCTCAGGCCGTACGCCCCACCACCAGCCACTTCGACGGCAGTTCGATCCGGGCGCCGTCCGCGTCGTACTCCGTGGTGGTCAGCGGGAGTTCACCGCTCGCCAGGACGGTGAGACCGGCGGCGCGCGCGTACTCCGGGAGCGCGTCGTCGGAGACCTCGCCGGGGGCGATGCCGTGGCGGAAGACCGGCGCCAGTTTGGGCGGCGGGCCGGAGGGGCTCTGGGCGAGGCCGACGAGGACCGGTTTGGCGGCCTCGGACAGCTCGACGAGGAAGCCGCGGCCGCGTTCGCCGAGGAGGGCGGCGACCCCGTTCATCAGGGGCTGGCGGTCGTCGGGCTCGCACTGGTGGAGCACACCCCGCACATAGACGTTGGAGTCGCCGAGCTCCGCGTGCAGCGACTCCGCCTCGCCCTTCTCGACGGCGTCCAGCACCCGGTAGGTGGCCTGGGCGGCCGGATCGGACTGCCGGGCGTGGTCGAGGGCCGCCTCGGACAGGTCGACGCCGAGGACGTGCGAGAAGCGGTCGGCGAGGAAACGGGTCTGTGTGCCGTTGCCGCAGCCCAGGTCGACCAGGGGCAGGACCGGATCGGTGATGTACGGCTCGAACAGGGCGAGATGCAGGCCCGCCGTCAGTGCGGGCTCGGCGTCCCAGAACACCGCCCCCTGTCCGTCGGGGGCTTCCCGCCAGAAGCCCTCCCAGGCCTCCCGGTACCGACTCGTCACACTCATGCCCAACTCCCCAGGATGCGACCGCGCCCGTCGCAAGTGACGGGCGAGTACGGTTTATCGCGCCCCGGTCGCGGCTACAAGCGCATGGCGCATTCCTTCACTCCCTGTGCGACATGGGTACGCCCTCTCGCCCCGTGCGCCCCTGCGGTCCGTCAGCGTCGCGGCAACGTCAGTTCGAACCACACGGTCTTGCCGGCCTTCGTACGGCTCGTGCCCCACTCCCGCGCGAGGGTGGTGACGACCCGCAGCCCGCGCCCGAACTCGTCCTCGGGGCCCGCGCTCAGCAGGGTCGGCAGCTCGTGGTCGTCGTCGTCCACCTCGCACAGCAGCGTGTCGCCACGCACGAGGCGCAGCTCGACGGGGCGGTTGTGGGAGTGCCGTACGGCATTGGTGACGAGTTCGCTGACCATCAGCTCGGCGGTGTCGGCGAGCCCCGCAAGGCCCCATTCATGGAGCTGTTCGCGCACCACGGAGCGGGCCCGGCCGACCTCGGCCGGGTCCGGGGCGAGCCGCCATTCGGCGACGTCGTCGGGTTCGATGCCGTTGAGGCGGGCCATCAGGAGGGCGACGTCGTCCTTGCGGCCGCCACGCGTGTTGAGGGCGCGGATGATGGTGTCGCAGGCGTCGTCCATGGAAGCGGCCGGGTGGGCCGCGGACTCGCAGAGCGTCGCGAGGCCCACGCCGATGTCCTCGCCGCGCACCTCGACCAGGCCGTCGGTGCACATCACGAGCCGGTCACCGGGCCGCACGCGCACGCGTACCGACTCGAAGGCCACCCCGCCGACGCCGATCGGCGCGCCCGTGGGCAGGTCGAGGAGTTCGCTGCGGCCGTCCTCGGCGTGCACGATCACCGGCGGGATGTGGCCCGCGTTGGCGATGTGCAGCTCGCTCGCGATCGGGTCGTACACGGCGTAGAGGCAGGTCGCGAGGTAGGTGTCGCCGAGCCGCTGGGCGAGGTCGTCGAGGTTGCGCAGCAGCTGGGCGGGCGGCAGGTCTAGGGCGGCCATGGTCTGTACGGCGGTGCGCAACTGGCCCATCATCGCGGCGGAGTTGAGGCCGTGGCCCATGACGTCGCCGACGACGAGGGCGGTGCGGGCGCCGGGCAGTTTCACCGAGTCGAACCAGTCGCCGCCGACCCGGCCGAGCAGGGTGCCCGGGAGGTAGCGGGTGGCGATGTCGCAGCCCGCCATGCGCGGCGGGATGTGCGGCAGCATGCTGTCCTGGAGCGTCTCGGCGACGGACTCCTGGTAGGTGTACATGCGCGCGTTGTCGAGCACGAGGCCCGCGCGGGCGGCGAGTTCGGCGCCGGTGACGCGGTCCATGTCGTTGAACTCGACGCGCTCCGGGTGCCGCAGCAGGATCATGAAGCCGAGGACGACATTGCGGGCCTTGAGGGGGACGACCAGCATCGAGCGGCCGGTGATGAGCGGCCGGATGTCGCGCTTCTCGAACTGCGAGGCGATGGCGTGGCCCATCTGCTCGCTGATGCGCGGCACCAGGACGGGCTCACCGGTGGTCATGCACTGGAAGAACGGGGTGTGCGCCGGGAACGGCATGGCCTCGCCGACCGGCACCACGTCGTCCCAGCGGCCGGGTTCGTCGGTGTGTTCCAGGGCGACCCGGTGCCACATGGTCGTGGTGTCCGGCACGCCCTCGGGGAAGCCTTCGCCCGCGACGACCTGTTCGCGCAGATAGGTGCCGGCGACGTCGGTGAAGCGCGGTACGACGGCCCGGCTGACCTCGATGATGGTCTTGGACAGGTCGAGGGAGGTGCCGATGCGGCCGCTGACCTCGGTGAGGAACTCCAGGCGCTCGCGGACGGCGGCGTACTCCAGGTCCTCGGCCTCGTCGGCGAGTTCCCGTGGGAGGGGAAGCCCGTCGGCCACCGCCCGCGCGGCCCGCTCGCGGCGTGCCTTGCGCTCGATGCGCCGGGCCACGCCCCAGTCGGGGGTGACGGGGACGCGTTCGTTCTGGCTGAACTCCAGGACCGGGTAGCCCAGTTCCAGGATCTGGGCGACGATGCGGGCGCCTTCCTCGACGCTCATGCTGGGCAGGATCTCCGGGAGCCTGCGGGCCAGTTCCCCGGCGCCCGGGAAGTCGGTGTGCAGGGCGAAGGCGGGGGCGATGCGCTCGACGGCGATCTCGTCGTCCTGGTCCTCGGAACGCAGGGCTCCGGCGTCCGCGGCGAGCACCAGCAGCCGCTCCCGGCCCGGACCCACCAGCGGGTACGCCCACCACAGGACGTCCAGGCGCTCGGGTTCGCTGACGGTGAGACGGGCGCGGCCCGCGGCCGGGTAGGAGAGCCGGCCGTCGAGGGAGGACTCCAGGTCGGGTCCCAGCCCGTCGTAGGCCGCGTACACGCCGTAGGGGGTCGCCTCCTCGTCGGGCAGGGCGCCCGAGACGGGCAGCAGGTCGACGGCCGGGCGGCCGATCGCTTCCTCCTTGGCGACGTCGAACAGCCGTCGCGCGCCCCGGCTCCAGTGGGACACCAGGCCGTCGCGGTCCACCACGACCACGGCCAGCGGAATGCGGCCGGCCGCGGCATGTTCTACCGCGCCGTTCCCAGCTCCGCGGCTGGGAGGCGTGTCCCTCTCGGTGCCACGGTCGGTGCCGTCTTCCATGGCCCAGGCCCTTTCTCCCCACGGCTCCGCAAGATCTGTGCCGCTCAGTCAACCGTACGGCTGCGGAGAGTCGCGATGTGCGGCAATGCGGGAATTGGCCCTGCCGAATCGCCTCCGCGCGCCCCCTCGCGCACCCGGCCCGGGCAGAAGCTGCCGGTAAGGGGCGTGTCGGGGTTACTGACGGGTTTTCAGTCCTCGTGTCCGAGTTGGAGGTCGCGTTCCGTACGGCCTCCGCCGGCCATCTGCAGGACGGTGGCGACGGGCGGGTACCCGGCGGCGATCACGGTGTACTCGCCGCAGGAGAGGTCGACGAACCGGAAGGTGCCGTCGGGGCCGGTGGTGAGGGTGTCCACGACGTTGCCCGCCGCGTCGAGGAGCGTCACGCGCGCGTCCTCGACGGGCCTCCCCCACCCTTCGGGCGAGGGGACCCCCATCTCGCTTCGCTCCCCACCGGCCCGTACGGTGCCGCGCAGTACGGCTCCGCCCGCGAGTTCGATGTCCTGGCGGGTCTCCCGGGCGGCCTGGACGGTGACGGGCAGCGCGGCCGGGCGGAACGCGGGGGCACTGGCGGCCAGGGTGTACTCGCCGGCGACGAGTTCGGTGATGACGTAGCCGCCCTCGCGGCCGCTGCGGGTGGTGGCGACGACCTCGCCGTGGACGTTGGTGAGGGTGACGGTGGCCTCGCGCACGGGGGTGCCGTCCGCGGTCCGCACGCTCCCGGCGAGGCGTCCGGCGCCGCCGAGCACGACGTCGAGTTCGACGGGCCGCTCCCCGACGGTCACGGAGACCGCCTGCGGCTGGTGGCCGCCGGCCGCCGCGATCAGCACGTACGTCCCCGAGCCGGGCGTCGACAGCGCGTACCGCCCGTCCTCACCGCTCGCCCCGCGTCCGATCTGCTGCCCGGCGACGTCGATCAGTGTGAGCGCCGCGCGCGGTACGACGGTGCCGTCGGGGTGCTGAACCGTGCCGCACACGGGGATGCCGGCGAGGTACGGCGAACGGGCCTGTGGGATCGGGGCGTTCACGGGTGCGGGCTCGATTTCGGCGGCGTTGTGGGACACCAGTGGTTTCTCCTTGAGGAAGAAGGCGATGAGCAGGCCGAGGACGAGGACCGGCACGAGGTAGAGGAAGATCCGCGGCATGGCGTCGGCGTAGGCGCGGATGTAGGCGTCGCGCAGCTCGGGCGGGAGCGCGTGGACGAGCTGCGGGGTGATGGACTCGGCGTCGGGCGACCCCGCCGGCTCCGGGAGGCGCTGGGCGAGGGCGTCGGTGAGCCGGTCGGCGAAGAGGGTGCCGAAGATCGCGGCGCCGACGGATCCGCCGATCTGCCGGAAGTAGTTGTTGGCACTGGTGGCCGTGCCGAGGTCGGCCGGGCGGACCGAGTTCTGCACGGCGAGGATGAGGACCGGCATCACCATGCCGATCCCGGCGCCGAGGACCGCCATCCAGAGGCTGTACTGCAGCCGGGGGGTGTCCACCTCCAGGCGGGACAGCAGCCACATGCCGAGGACGGACAGGGCACCGCCGAGAACAGGATGGAGCTTGTAGCGGCCGGTGTGGCTGATGAGCTGTCCGGTGATCACGGAGGCGCCGACGATGCCGCCCATCATGGGCAGCATCAGCAGCCCGGACTCGGTGGCGCTCGCGCCGTCCACCATCTGCAGGAAGGTGGGCAGATAGCTCGCGGCGCCGAAGAGCGCGACGCCCACCACCAGGCCCACCAGCGCGGTGATGTTGAAGACGGAGTCCCTGAACAGCCGCAGCGGGATGAGGGGTTCGGCCGCGAAGTGCTCGGCGACGAGGAAGAGCACGGTGGACGCGACCGCGCCCGCGCCGAGTCCGAGGATGACGTGGGAGTCCCAGGCGTACTCGGTGCCGCCCCAACTGGTCAGCAGCACCAGGCAGGTGGAGGCGGCGGCGAGGAGCAGCGCGCCGAGGATGTCGAGCCGGGGCCTCGCGGTCGGCTTGGGCAGCTTCAGCACGACGGTGACGACGGCGAGGGTGACCAGGCCGAAGGGGACGTTGATGTAGAAGCACCAGCGCCAGGAGAGATGGTCGGTGAAGTACCCGCCGAGCAGCGGCCCGGCGACGGAGGCGAGTCCGAACGCGGCACCGATGAGGCCCATGAAGCGGCCGCGCTCCCGCGCGGGCACGATGTCGGCGATGATCGCCTGCACGCCGATCATGAGGCCGCCCGCGCCGACGCCCTGCACCGCGCGGAAGGCGATCAGCTGGTCCATGGTCCCGGCGCGCCCGGCGAGGGCGGAGCCGATGACGAAGACGACGATCGCGAACTGGAAGACGCCCTTGCGGCCGAGGAGGTCGCCGAGCTTGCCGTAGATCGGCAGGCCGATGGTGGAGGTCAGCAGATAGGCGGTGATCGCCCAGGACATCTTGTCCAGGCCGTGCAGTTCGCCGACGATCTTCGGCAGCGCGGTGGCGACGATCATCTGCTCCAGTGCCGCGAGAAGCAGCGCGAGCATGAGCGCGAAGAAGATCAACCGCACGCGGCGCGGCCCGAGTTCGAGGGTCCCGGCAGGCCCGGGGGCAGGGACCGGTGGAGGCTGCTCGGCCGGTTCGCCCCGTACCTCGCCCTGCACCAGGGTGGTCTCGCGCACCTGCCGCTCCCCTCGTCGCGCCCGCACAATTGCCACTTAAGGCGACAACTGCGAGCAAGCGCGACGAGTTACGGCAGGCCGAAGGGGTCCGCGGAGATCCACTCGATCCGGTGAGGGGCTCAACACCCCTCGGTCACCGGGGACTTACTTCTCGACCTCGGTGGCGAGCCTGTCGAGCACCGCGTCGTAGATCCGGCCGAGGCCCTTGGGGGCGAAGGTCTTCTCGAAGAAGCCGCCGATGCCGCCGGCGCCGTTCCAGACGGTGGTGACGACGACCCGGGACTTGCCCTCGCCGGCCGGGGTGACCCGCCAGGTGGTGACCATGGAGGAGTTGCGGTCCTTCTCCACGAGCTCGCCGTCGGTGGGCTCGCTGACCTCCAGGAGGCAGTCGCGTACGCGCTTGCTGGTGGCCTGGAGCTTCCAGTGGACGAGGGTGCCCTCGCCGTCGCCGCCCTCGCGTACCTCGTACTCGCTGAAGTGCTCGGGGAGCAGCTTCGCGCGCGTGCCGCTGTAGTCGGCGAGGGCGTCGAACACGTTCTCCGCGTCCGCCGCGACGACCCGCTCCGTAGTGGCCTCGACCTGCGCCATTTTTCCTCCAGGACCTTCGTTCTCGGGGGTTGGGACAAGCCAACCACCACGGTCCCCGCCCGCCCAAATCGGGGTCGCACAAGCCCCTCGAACAAGCCCCTGCACACACCCCGCACAAGACCTTGCACAAGACCTTCGAAAACACATTCGCACGATCAAGGGAACATGTGTTCTATTCTGTGGGCAGTGCTACCGAGGAGGCGTCATGCGCTGGGAGAACCTCACCGTGGAAACCGGCCACAGCCGGGCCACCGATGCCGCGCTGTTCGGCGCGGACGCGGTGGTGACCCGCACCTTCGACACCCCGGAGTTCCGCGGGATCACCTTCCACGAGATCCGGGCCAGGTCGATCATCAACCGGGTGCCCGCGGTCTCCCGGATGTCCTTCCAGTGGACCGTGAACCCCTACCGCGGCTGCAGCCACGCGTGCGTGTACTGCTTCGCCCGTAAGACCCACAGTTATCTGGACCTCGACACGGGCCTCGGCTTCGACTCGCAGATCGTCGTCAAGACCAACGCCCCCCAGCTGCTGCGCCACCAGCTCGGCTCACGCCGCTGGCAGGGCGAGCACATCGCCATGGGCACCAACGTCGACTGCTACCAGCGCGCGGAGGGCCGCTACCGGCTGATGCCGGGCATCATCGGCGCCCTCACCGACCACGCGAACCCCTTCTCGATCCTGACCAAGGGCACGCTGATCCTGCGCGACCTGGACCTGCTGAAGCGGGCGCACGCGGTGACGGACGTCGGGATATCCGTCTCGGTCGGCTTCACCGACCCGGAGCTGTGGCGCACCGTCGAGCCGGGCACGCCCGCCCCGGAGCGCCGCCTGGAGGTCGTACGCACCCTGGCCGAGCACGGCATCGGATGCGGAGTCCTGATGGCGCCGGTGATCCCGTTCCTGAGCGACCACCCGGCCCAACTGCGGGCCACCGTACGGGCGATCGCGGCCGCCGGGGCCACCTCCGTGACGCCACTGGTGCTGCATCTGCGGCCCGGGGCCCGGGAGTGGTTCATGGCGTGGCTGGGGCAGCACCATCCGCATCTGGTGCGGCGCTACGAGCGGCTGTACGCGGACGGCTCCTACGCGCCGAAGTGGTACCAGCGCCGGATCACCCGTCAGGTCCACGAGCTGGCCAGGGAGTACGGCATCGGCCCCGCGGACAGGGTCGTGCCGCGGCGCCTCCCCGAGCCCGAGCCGGCCGTGACCGATCTGCCGGAAGGCACCCAACTCACTCTGATCTGAGCGCATACGAGCGCATCCCGCGCCCCAATCGGGTCAAGTCTTGCCCGAACGCGTTCTTCCGGGCGCGCTTTCCGGGACGATGCGGCATGGACCGTGACACTCGCGGTCCGAAACCCTCCGTCCTGGGAGGACTCCATGAGAAAACGCGCAGCCGTGCTGTGCGGTGCCGCCGTCGTCATGGCCGGAAGCTTCACGGCCCTGCCCGCCGACGCGAGCACCCCGCGCACCGCGCCGGTGGCGAAGCTCACGTGGAAGAGCTGCGCCACCACGAACTATCCGACGCTCCAGTGCGCGTCCCTCAAGGTCCCACTCGACCACGACAATCCGCACGGGCGGCAGATCACGCTCGCGCTGTCCCGGGTCCCGCACACCGCGAAGAAGTCCCAGGGTCCGCTGCTGGTCAACCCCGGCGGCCCCGGCGGCAGCGGTCTGACGCTCGCGGGATACGTCGCCGGCTCGCTGCCCAAGGCGGTCGCGGCGCAGTACGACGTCATCGGCTTCGACCCGCGCGGCGTGGGCAAGAGCAAGCCGGCCCTCGACTGCAAGCCCGGTTACTTCAACCCGGTCCGCCCGGACTCCGTGCCGAGCACCTGGGCCATCGAGAAGGCCAACCTGGCGCGGGCCAAGTCGTTCGCGCAGGCCTGCGGCAAGAAGTACGCCGACGTGCTGCCCCACATCAACACGATCCAGGCAGTGCGCGACATGGACTCGATCCGTGCCGCCCTCGGCTCGAAGAAGATCAACTACTTCGGCTACTCCTACGGCACCTATCTCGGCGCGGTCTACGCCAAGCTCTTCCCGGACCGGGTGCGGCGCCTGGTCCTCGACTCGATCGTCGACCCCACGGGCGTGTGGTACGACGACAACCTCGATCAGGACTACGCCTTCAACGACCGCCACCGCGCCTTCATGGCGTGGGTCGCCAAGTACGACTCCACGTACAAGCTCGGCACCGATCCGGCGAAGGTCGAGGCCAAGTGGTACGCGATGCGGGCGGCCCTGGCGAAGAAGCCGGCCGGCGGCAAGGTGGGCGCCTCCGAGCTGGAGGACACCTTCCTCCCGGGCGGCTACTACAACGGCTACTGGCCCTATCTGGCGGAGGCGTTCGCGGCGTACGTGAACGACAAGAACGCCGACCCGCTGGTCGAGACGTTCGAGAACTTCGCCGCCGTCGACGCCTCGGGCGACAACGGCTACAGCGTCTACGCCTCGGTGCAGTGCCGTGACGCCGACTGGCCGCGCGACTGGAACCAGTGGCGAGCCGACAACTGGGCGGTGTACAAGAAGGCGCCGTTCATGACCTGGAACAACGCCTGGTACAACGCGCCGTGCGCGTTCTGGCCGACGGACTCGCTGGAGCCGGTGGACGTCTCCAACGCCCATCTGCCGCCGGTGCTGCTGTTCCAGGCGACGGACGACGCGGCCACCCCGTACCAGGGCGGCGTCACGGTCCACCGTCTGCTGCGCGGCTCCAGCCTGGTGGTCGAGCAGGGCGGCGGGAACCACGGCATCTCGCTGAGCGGGAACGACTGCCTGGACAAGTACCTGGCGGCGTATCTGACGGACGGCACGGTGCCGCGCAGCGGCGGCGAGGTCGACGCGGTGTGCGACGCACTGCCCGACCCGAAGCCGCTGAGCTCGGCGTCGTCCTCCTCGCGGGGCTCGACGCTGCACGGCATGCTCGGCTTCCGCGGCTGAGAGCGGCCGACGCGCTCGCCGACGCGCTCATCGACGCCTGACCAACGCCCCTGACGACCCGTCGGGGGCGTTGTCAGTGCCATGGTCCACCATGGACGCATGAGTGAGCTGACCAGGATCCCCGCCCCCGCCGGGCTCGCCCCCGCCGCCCAGTACTCCCACGTCGTCCTGGGCACCGGCACCTTCGTCGCGGTCTCCGGCCAGCTCGCCCTGGACGAGGACGGCAAGCTCGTCGGTGAGGGCGACCCCGCGGCCCAGGCCCGCCAGGTCTTCGAGAACCTCCGCCGGTGTCTGGCCGCCGCGGGCGCGAGCTTCGACGATGTCGTGAAGCTCACCTACTTCGTCACGGACATGGCGCACATGCCGGCGATCCGGGCGGCCCGCGCCGAGCACATACCCGACGACCGGCTGCCGGCCGCCTCGGCCGTGCAGGTCGCGTCGCTGGTGCGGCCCGAGTTCCTGATGGAGGTCGAGGCGTTCGCGGTGGTCGCCCCATGACCGGCCTGCACGTCCGGGAGATGACCCTCGGGGACTGCGACCGGGTGGCGGAGATCCGCGTGCGGGGCTGGCAGACGGCGTACCGGGGGCTGATGCCACAGGCGCACCTGGACGCCATGGACGTCGCCGAGGAGACCGAGGGCCGCCGCACCCGCTTCGAGCAGGCGGGCACCGGTGTGCTGAACCTGGTCGCCGAACGGGACGGCGAGGTACTCGGCTGGGCCTGCCACGGCCCCTACCGGGACGGCGAACGGCCCACCACGGACGCCGAGTTGTACGCGCTCTACGTGCACCCGGCGTCGTACGGCGCCGGCGCGGGACATCTCCTGCTCCAGGAGTCGATACGCCGCTGCACGGCCGCCGGGCACCCGCGCATGCTCCTCTGGGTCCTCAAGGGGAACACCCGCGCCCGTGCCTTCTACGAGCGGGCGGGGTTCCGCCCCGACGGCGCCGAGGAGCCGTTCGAGGTGGACGGGGTGCCGGTGCCCGAGGTGCGGTACGTCAGGGCCCTCACCGCTGCCCGGGAATCCGCGCCAGCGCCCGTACCGCCGCCTCCGCCAGCGCCGGATGCGCGAGCGCCTCGTTGAGTACGGGCCTGGCCCGGGTGTCGCCGAGGCTGCCCAGCCCCTCCACGCACGCCAGCGCCACCCGCCGGTACGGGTCGTGCGGCCGCAGCCGCCGCTCCAGGGTGGTGATGAGCGCAGGGACCGACTCCGGCGCCCGCAGCTCGGTCAGCAGCCGGACCGGGTGCAGGGCGTAGGCGACGCGCAGTTCGTTGGTGGCGAGGGCGGCGGCCGCGCGGGCGGTGCGCGGGTCCCCGAGGCGGGCCAGGGCGTACGCGGCGGAGACACAGCGCTGCGGATCACGGTGGTTCAGCAGCAGGACGAGCGACTCGAAGGCACGCCGGTCCCCGGCGAGGCCGAGCCGGAACGCGGCGAGCTCCCGCGCCCACAGCGGCTGTCCGGGCTCGGTCAGGACTCCGGCCAGCTCATCGGGGTCCTTCGTCTCCGCCAGCTGCTCGAACGCCGCCGACGCCCCCGACTCCTGCCGTAAGCGCTCCGTGAGTGATCGCAACTCTTCGTCCATGACACGCAGCCTAGGCGGGTCGCGAGCGGCTCGGGACGTACATCACAAACACGGGGGACTAGCGCGCTCGTTACCCGCCGGTTAAGCTCAGACGAGCGAGTTACCCACTCGCGGTACTCCTTGCGGTGGCCTGGTGACGCAGCCGCCGCAAGAGCAGTCGGTTCGGTATCTGAGATACCGCAGTACGACATGGCTCCGGGACAGGGCCGGTCGGCTTCACCGTTCTCCGGGCGTGTGCACGTCCGCGACGACGGCATCGCACCACCGGGCGTGTGCGCAAGTAGCCCGGCAACACCCGCATCCCGCAACTTCCACGCACCCGGTGCGCCCTTCGGCGCACCGGGTCGCGCTCCCAGTCGTCACCCTCATTCCTGGAGTCCCGCGATGGCCGCTCCCCTGTCCGACACCCCTCTGTCCCCGCTGCAGACCATTGCCGTCGTCGGCCTCGGCACGATGGGCACCGGCATCGCCGAGGTCCTCGCCAAGGCCGGCCGCGAGGTCGTCGGCATCGACATCAGTGAGGCCGCGGCCGCCCAGGCCGTCGCCGCCCTGGAGACCTCCACCGCCCGCGCCGTGCAGCGCGGCCGGCTCACCGAGCAGGAGCGCGCCGACGTCCTCGCCCGGGTCCGTACCTCCACCGACCTGCGCAGCGCCGCGGACGCCGATCTCGTCATCGAGGTGGCCCCGGAGTCGTACGAGATCAAGCACCAGATCTTCCGTGAGCTCGACGGCATCGTGCGCCCCGACACCATCCTGGCGACCGGTACCAACGCGCTGTCCGTCACCCGGCTCGCGGCCGACTCGGCCCGTCCGGAGCGGGTGCTCGGGCTGCACTTCTTCAACCCGGCCCCGGCGATGAAGCTGGTCGAGGTCGTCTCCTCGGTGCTGACCGCGCCGGCCGCCGTCAGCGCGGTCACCGACCTCGCCCTCGCCCTGGGCAAGGAGCCCGTGGCGGTCGGCGACCGGCCCGGGTTCGTCGCCGACGGGCTGCTGTTCGGCTACCTCAACCAGGCCGCCGCGATGTACGAGGCGAAGTACGCCTCCCGTGAGGACATCGACGCCGCGATGCGGCTCGGCTGCGGTCTGCCGATGGGCCCGCTCGCCCTGCTCGACCTGATCGGCATCGACACCGCGCGCACGGTCCTGGAGGCCATGTACGCCGAGTCCCACGACCGCCTCCACGCCCCCGCGCCGATCCTCAAGCAGCTCAGCGAAGCCGGGCTGACGGGCCGTAAGTCGGGCCGTGGCTTCTACTCGTACGAGGCGCCGGGCAGCGCCACGGTCGTCGCCGACGCCCTGACGCCCGCCGCCGGCGGCTCCGAGACCCCCGGCCGTCCGGTCCGTTCCGTCGGTGTCGCGGGCTCCGGGACCATGGCGTCCGGCATCGCCGAGGTCTTCGCCAAGGCCGGGTACGAGGTCGTCCTCGCCGCCCGCAGCGAGGAGAAGGCCGAGGCCGCCAAGGCCCGGATCGGCAAGTCGCTCTCGCGCTCCGTCGACAAGGGCCGGCTGACCGCCGAGGCCGCCGCGCAGACGCTCGACCGGATCACCGCGGCGGGCTCCTACGACGCCTTCGCCGACGTCGATCTGGCCGTCGAGGCCGTCGCCGAGGACCTGGAGGTCAAGCAGCAGCTGTTCGCGGCGCTGGACAAGGTCTGCAAGCCGGGCGCGGTCCTGGCCACCACGACCTCCTCGCTGCCGGTCGTCGCCTGCGCCCGGGCCACCTCGCGTCCCCAGGACGTGATCGGCATGCACTTCTTCAACCCGGCCCCGGCGATGAAGCTGGTCGAGGTCGTCCGTACGGTGCTCACCGCCGAGGACGTCCACGCCACGGTCCGCGAGGTCTGCGTGAAGATCAGGAAGCACGCGGTGGACTGCGGCGACCGGGCCGGCTTCATCGTGAACGCGCTGCTCTTCCCCTACCTCAACAACGCGATCAAGATGGTCCAGGAGCACTACGCCTCGCTGGACGACATCGACGCCGCGATGAAGCTGGGCGGCGGCTACCCGATGGGCCCCTTCGAGCTCCTGGACGTCGTCGGCCTGGACGTCTCGCTCGCGATCGAGAAGGTCCTGCACCGCGAGTTCCGTGACCCGGGCCTGGCCCCGGCCCCGCTCCTGGAGCACCTGGTGGCCGCGGGCTGCCTCGGCCGCAAGACCGGCCGCGGCTTCCGCGAATATGCCCGCCGCTGAACCGTCCGGCGACTGGTTCAGAGCGAACGAGGACTGGGGCGGACTGCTCGACCCCCACGGAAACCCCCCGCCCGCAGCGGGCGGGGGGTCCCTGGGACATGAGCGCCAACCTGCGCACATGCAGTACGTTCGGGTCATGTCCCAGCCCGCCAAGTCCTCACGTACACCAGCTACGCCCGACGCGCCGGAGAGTGCCGCAGGCAGTCGTGCGGCCGCCCAGCGGCTCAAGATGCGCCGAGAACTGGCGGCCGCGGCGATGGAGCTGTTCTCGACCAAGGGGTACGAGGCGACCACCGTCGACGAGATCGCGGCCGCGGCCGGAGTGGCCCGCCGCACCTTCTTCCGCCACTTCCGCTCCAAGGAAGAGGCGATCTTCCCCGACCACGACGACACGCTGATCCGCGCCGAGGCCGTCCTCAACGCCGCTCCCCCGCACGAGCATCCGCTCGACACGGTGTGCAACGGCATCAAGGAGGTCATGCGGATGTACGCGGCCCGGCCGGAGATCTCGGTCGCCCGCTACAAGCTCACGCGCGAGGTGCCCACCCTGCGCGAGGCGGAGATCGCGTCGGTGGCCCGCTACGAGCGCCTCTTCACCCGCTATCTCCTCGGCCACTTCGACGAGCACGCGCACGACGACGACGCCAACGACGACCCGCTGCTGGCCGAGGTCGCCGCGTCCGCGGTCGTCACGGCCCACAACCACGTCCTGCGGCGCTGGCTGCGGGCCGGGGGCCAGGGCGACGTCGAGACGCAGCTGGACCACGCCTTCGCGATCGTCCGCAAGACCTTCGGCACGGGCATCGGGGCCGGGCGCAGCACCACCCCCAAGCCGGCCGCCGCGACCGTCTCGACGCACGGCGAGGTACTGGTCACGGTCGCCCGCACGGACGCCCCGCTCGACCAGGTCATGAGGACCATCGAGGAGGCGCTCAAGGAGCGCTGAGCGACCGCTGAAGCCTGTGATCACGGCCACCCTTCGGGGTGGCCGTTTTCGTGTGTCCGGTCCCGATTTCAGGCACCTTCAAGACCCTGTTCGATCGATCATCGCTCATTTGTTACGTAAAGATTTCACCTGAGTGCAACTCCTGGCACTCAGTGCCTTGCCAGGTGACACGCGGTGTCATACGTTGAAGAGGTCCGGGCGGCCGGCGTGCAGAGACCTTTCGCACGCCGGCTGTCCCAGCAAGTCATCGACCTGCCCCGCCCGGACGCCTGCGTCACAGGCAACCTCCCGCGCCACAAAGCGCTGCCGAAGCACCACCTCGCCGGACCGACGGCACCTCACCGAACCCTCAGCAGCACCGACGTAACCCTCAGCACCCCTCCCTCAGGGTGCGTATCGCCGGAGGCAACACCGTGACCGTGAAGGACATCCTCGACGCGATCCAGTCGCCCGACTCGACGCCGGCCGACTTCGCCGCTCTGCCGCTCCCCGAGTCGTACCGCGCGATCACCGTGCACAAGGACGAGACGGAGATGTTCGCGGGCCTGGAGACCCGCGACAAGGACCCGCGCAAGTCGATCCACCTGGACGACGTGCCGCTGCCGGAGCTCGGCCCGGGCGAGGCCCTGGTCGCCGTCATGGCATCGAGTGTCAACTACAACTCCGTGTGGACCTCGATCTTCGAACCGCTGTCCACCTTCGGGTTCCTGGAGCGCTACGGCCGCACCAGCGAGCTGGCCAAGCGCCACGACCTGCCGTACCACATCATCGGCTCCGACCTCGCGGGCGTCGTCCTGCGCACCGGCCCGGGCGTGAACTCCTGGAAGCCCGGTGACGAGGTCGTCGCGCACTGTCTGTCGGTCGAGCTGGAGTCCTCCGACGGACACAACGACACGATGCTCGACCCCGAGCAGCGCATCTGGGGCTTCGAGACCAACTTCGGCGGCCTCGCGGAGATCGCGCTCGTCAAGTCCAACCAGCTGATGCCCAAGCCGGGTCATCTGTCGTGGGAGGAGGCGGCGGCCCCGGGCCTCGTCAACTCCACCGCCTACCGCCAGCTGGTCTCCCGCAACGGCGCCGGCATGAAGCAGGGCGACAACGTCCTGATCTGGGGCGCGAGCGGCGGACTCGGCTCCTACGCCACGCAGTTCGCGCTCGCCGGTGGCGCCAACCCCGTCTGTGTCGTCAGCAGCCCCCAGAAGGCAGACATCTGCCGGGCCATGGGTGCCGAGGCGATCATCGACCGCAACGCCGAGGACTACAGGTTCTGGAAGGACGAGAACACCCAGGACCCCAAGGAGTGGAAGCGCTTCGGCAAGCGCATCCGCGAGCTGACCGGCGGCGAGGACATCGACATCGTCTTCGAGCACCCCGGCCGCGAGACCTTCGGCGCCTCCGTGTTCGTCACCCGCAAGGGCGGCACCATCACCACCTGCGCCTCGACCTCGGGCTACATGCATCAGTACGACAACCGCTACCTGTGGATGTCGCTGAAGCGGATCATCGGCTCGCACTTCGCCAACTACCGCGAGGCCTGGGAGGCCAACCGGCTCATCGCGAAGGGCAAGATCCACCCGACGCTGTCGAAGACCTACTCCCTGGAGGAGACCGGTCAGGCCGCGTACGACGTGCACCGCAACCTCCACCAGGGCAAGGTCGGCGTGCTGTGCCTCGCCCCCGAGGAGGGCCTCGGCGTGCGCGACGAGGAGATGCGCGCCAAGCACATCGACGCCATCAACCGCTTCCGCAACATCTGAGACACCCGGGGTCATAGATGACTGAGCGTCAGAACGCCGACGGGGCAAGGGAGAAGGACCGGCCGTGGCTCATGCGCACGTACGCCGGCCACTCCACGGCCGAGGCGTCCAACGAGCTGTACCGGCGCAACCTCGCCAAGGGGCAGACGGGTCTGTCGGTCGCCTTCGACCTGCCGACCCAGACCGGCTACGACTCCGACCACATCCTCGCCCGCGGCGAGGTCGGCCGGGTCGGTGTGCCGATCGCGCACCTCGGTGACATGCGCCGGCTGTTCCAGGACATCCCCCTGGAGCAGATGAACACCTCGATGACGATCAACGCCACCGCCATGTGGCTGCTGGCGCTCTACCAGGTCGTCGCCGAGGAGCAGGGCGCGGACATCACCAGGCTCCAGGGCACGACCCAGAACGACATCGTGAAGGAGTACCTGTCGAGGGGCACGCACGTGTTCCCGCCGGGACCCTCGCTCCGTCTGACGACGGACATGATCTGCTACACGGTCAACAACATCCCCAAGTGGAACCCGATCAACATCTGCAGCTACCACCTGCAGGAGGCGGGCGCCACACCGGTCCAGGAGATCGCGTACGCGATGTCGACCGCGATCGCCGTGCTGGACGCGGTGTTCGCGTCCGGCCAGATCCCCGAGGACCGCAAGGGCGATGTCGTCGCCCGGATCTCCTTCTTCGTGAACGCGGGCGTCCGCTTCATCGAGGAGATGTGCAAGATGCGCGCCTTCGGCCGCATCTGGGACAGGATCACACGCGAGCGGTACGGCATCGAGAACCCCAAGCAGCGCCGCTTCCGGTACGGCGTCCAGGTCAACTCCCTCGGTCTGACCGAGGCGCAGCCGGAGAACAACGTCCAGCGGATCGTGCTCGAGATGCTGGCCGTGACGCTGTCGAAGGACGCACGCGCGCGTGCCGTGCAGCTGCCCGCCTGGAACGAGGCCCTCGGTCTGCCCCGGCCCTGGGACCAGCAGTGGTCGCTGCGCATCCAGCAGGTCCTCGCCCATGAGAGCGATCTGCTGGAGTACGAGGACATCTTCGAGGGCTCGCACGTCGTCGAGGCGAAGGTCGCCCAGCTCGTCGAGGAGTCCTTCGCCGAGATCGACCGGATCCAGGAGATGGGCGGCGCGATGGCCGCCGTCGAGTCCGGCTATCTGAAGTCCCAGCTGGTCTCCTCGCACGCCGAGCGCCGGGCCCGGATCGAGTCCGGCCAGGAGAAGATCGTCGGCGTCAACATCTTCGAGACGACCGAGCCGAACCCGCTGACGGCCGACCTGGACACCGCGATCCAGACCGTGGACCCGGCCGTGGAGGCCCGTGTGATCGCGGGGCTCCAGCACTGGCGGGACACCCGCTACCAGCCGCCCTTCAACCACCCGCGCCCCTGCAAGGCGCTGGAGAAGCTGAAGGAGGCCGCTCAGGGCACCGGCAACCTCATGGAGGCCACCCTGGAGTGCGCCCGCGCCGGTGTCACGACCGGCGAGTGGGCCGGGGCGCTGCGCGAGGTCTTCGGCGAGTTCCGGGCGCCGACCGGGGTCTCGTCGGCGCCGGTGGCGGTGCCGGCGGAGGAGGGCTCGGCCATGGCCGACGTCCGCCGCAAGGTCGACCTGACGGCCAAGGACCTCGGCGTCGGCAAGCTGCGGTTCCTGGTCGGCAAGCCGGGCCTGGACGGGCACTCCAACGGGGCCGAGCAGATCGCCGTACGCGCGCGCGATGCCGGCTTCGAGGTGGTCTACCAGGGCATCCGGCTCACCCCGGAGCAGATCGTGGACGCGGCCCTCGCCGAGGACGTGCACGCGGTCGGTCTGTCGATCCTGTCCGGCTCGCACGCCCAGCTGGTGCCGGATGTCCTGGAACGACTGCGTGTGGCCGGTGCCACAGATATACCCGTGATCGCCGGTGGCATCATCCCCAATGGTGACGCCGAGCAGCTCCGGGCAGCCGGAGTGGCCGCCGTCTTCACCCCGAAGGACTTCGACATCACCGGCATCATCGGCCGCATCGTCGACGAGATCCGGAAAGCGAACAAGCTCGACCCCCTGGAGGTCCCCGTATGACCGCCCACCCGTCTCCCACCGCCGCCCTTCCAACGAGCGGCTCCGCCGCGCACCCTTTTAATCGTCTGCGTCCCCGCCGCTCGTGTCTCGCGGTGCCGGGAAGCAACCCCCGCTTCCTGGAGAAGGCGCAGGGCCTCCCGGCGGACCAGGTCTTCCTGGACCTGGAGGACGCGTGCGCCCCGCTCGCCAAGCCCGGGGCGCGGCACACGATCGTCAAGTTCCTCAACGAGGGTGACTGGACGGGCAAGACGCGGGTCGTGCGCGTCAACGACTGGACGACCGAGTGGACGTACCGCGATGTCGTGACCGTCGTCGAGGGGGCCGGGCAGAACCTCGACTGCATCATGCTGCCGAAAGTGCAGACGGCCCAGCAGGTCGTCGCGCTCGACCTTCTCCTGACCCAGATCGAGAAGACGATGGGCTTCGAGGTCGGCAAGATCGGCATCGAGGCGCAGATCGAGAACGCGCAGGGCCTGAACAACGTCAACGAGATCGCGACGGCCTCCCAGCGCGTCGAGACGATCATCTTCGGCCCGGCCGACTTCATGGCGTCGATCAACATGAAGTCGCTGGTCGTCGGTGAGCAGCCGCCCGGCTACCCGGCGGACGCCTACCACTACATCCTGATGAAGATCCTGATGGCCGCCCGCGCCAACGACCTCCAGGCGATCGACGGCCCCTACCTCCAGATCCGCAACATCGACGGCTACCGCGAGGTCGCGCAGCGGTCCGCCGCGCTCGGTTTCGACGGCAAGTGGGTGCTGCACCCGGGTCAGGTCGAGGCGTCCAACGAGATCTTCTCGCCCTCGCAGGAGGACTACGACCACGCCGAGCTGATCCTGGACGCGTACGACTACTACACGTCCGAGGCGGGCGGCAAGAAGGGCTCCGCGATGCTCGGCGACGAGATGATCGACGAGGCCTCCCGCAAGATGGCGCTGGTCATCTCCGGCAAGGGGCGCGCGGCCGGCATGCAGCGCACCTCCAAGTTCGAGATCCCGGAGGCCTGAGCGCGATGCAGTTCGGACGCACCTACGAGGAGTTCGAGGTCGGCGCGGTCTACAAGCACTGGCCCGGGAAGACGGTCACGGAGTACGACGACCACCTCTTCTGTCTCCTCACCATGAACCACCACCCGCTCCACATGGACGCCAACTATGCGGAGAACACGACGGACTTCGGCAAGAACGTCGTCGTGGGGAACTACATCTACTCGCTGCTGCTGGGCATGTCCGTGCCGGACGTCTCCGGCAAGGCGATCGCCAACCTGGAGATCGAGTCGCTGCGGCACGTGGCGCCGACCTTCCACGGCGACACGATCTACGGCGAGACGACCGTCCTCGACAAGACGCCGTCGAAGTCGAAGAACGACCGCGGGATCGTCTACGTCGAGACCAAGGGCTACAAGCAGGACGGCACGCTGGTCTGCGTGTTCCGCCGCAAGGTCATGGTGCCCACCGAGACCTACATCAAGGAGCGCGGCGGCGAGCAGCCCGGCCGCCCGGAACTCACCGCACCTGCGGACAAGAACACGGAGAAGTAGGCCATGGCCCGTCTCGCCCAGACCGCCGGTCTGACCGACATCCAGCAGGAAATCCTCTCCACCGTCCGCGACTTCGTGGACAAGGAGATCATCCCGGTCGCCACCGAGCTGGAGCACCGCGACGAGTACCCGCAGCAGATCGTCGACGGCCTCAAGGAGTTGGGCCTGTTCGGCCTGATGATCCCGGAGGAGTACGGCGGTCTGGGCGAGTCGCTCCTGACCTACGCGCTGTGCGTCGAGGAGATCGCCCGCGGGTGGATGTCGGTGTCCGGCATCATCAACACCCACTTCATCGTGGCCTACATGCTCAAGCAGCACGGCACACAGGAGCAGAAGGACCACTTCCTGCCGCGCATGGCGGCCGGCGACATCCGGGGCGCGTTCTCGATGTCGGAGCCGGGGCTCGGTTCCGATGTGTCGGCGATCACGTCGAAGGCGGTGAAGGACGGCGAGGAGTACGTCCTGAACGGCCAGAAGATGTGGCTGACGAACGGCGGGACGTCAAGTCTGGTCGCCGTTCTCGTCCGAAGTGACGAAGGACTCACTCCCGAGGAGGCGGCCGCCAAGCCCCACAAGTCGATGACGACCTTCCTCGTCGAGAAGGAGCTCGGCTTCGGAGAGGTCCGCCCCGGCCTCACCATCCCCGGGAAGATCGACAAGATGGGCTACAAGGGCGTCGACACCACCGAGCTGATCATGGATGACCTGCGGATTCCGGCCAACCGTGTGCTCGGCGGCGTCACCGGCCGAGGTTTTTACCAAATGATGGACGGCGTGGAGGTCGGGCGCGTCAACGTGGCGGCGCGTGGTTGCGGTGTCGCTCAGCGTGCTTTCGAACTCGGTGTCCGGTACGCCCAGCAGCGTCACACTTTCGGTAAACCGATCGCTCAGCACCAGGCGATCCAGTTCAAGCTGGCCGAGATGGCTACCAAGGTCGAGGCCGCTCATGCGATGATGGTCAACGCGGCACGCAAAAAGGACTCCGGGGAGCGAAACGACCTTGAGGCTGGGATGGCGAAGTACCTCGCCTCCGAGTACTGCAAGGAGGTCGTGGAAGACGCCTTCCGGATCCACGGCGGCTACGGCTTCTCCAAGGAGTACGAGATCGAGCGCCTCTACCGTGAGGCTCCGATGCTGCTGATCGGTGAAGGTACCGCCGAGATCCAGAAAATGATCATCGGTCGCAGGCTGCTCGAAGAGTATCGATTCCAGGGCTGATTGTCCGGATACGGGGTGTTTTCTTGGAGAAGAAGATCACACCCCGTCAACACTCTTCAGCCGCCGACTCGGCTTCCTGGCTTGCCCAGTTGTGGCCTACGACCGGTACGATCCCGGGAAAGCCGCCGTCCCCCGTTGCAGCGCGGCGCCATCCGCTACGAAGGTCATCCATGCCCCACAGCCAAACCTCTGCACCACGCGACAGCCAGGCCGGCGGCGTACGCCTCGCGCGCGGAGCATCGCCGTGGCTTCTCCCGACTGTCGCCACCGCAGCCCTCAGCCTGGTCCGCGCACGCAAGTCCGGTGCCGCCAAGGCTGTGGCCGTGCCCGCCACCGCACTCGCGGCGGGCATGCTGTGGTTCTTCCGCGACCCCGAGCGCGAGATCGCCTCGGGCCGGGTCATCTCGCCCGCCGACGGTGTGGTGCAGAGCATCATGCCGTGGAAGGACGGACGCACCCGCGTCGCGATCTTCATGAGCCCGCTCAACGTCCACGTCAACCGCGCGCCGCTCTCCGGCACGGTGACGTCGGTCGAGCACATCCCCGGCGGGTTCGTTCCGGCGTTCAACAAGGAGAGCGAGAACAACGAGCGCGTAGTCTGGCACTTCGACACCGAACTCGGTGACATCGAGATGATCCAGATCGCCGGCGCGGTGGCCCGCCGCATCGTCCCCTACATCCCGCAGGGCACGAAGGTCGAGCAGGGCGACCGCATCGGTCTGATCCGCTTCGGTTCGCGCGTCGACATCTACCTCCCCGAGGGCGTGGACGTCGCGGTCGAGGTCGGTCAGAAGACCGTGGCTGGGGTGACTCGCATTGACCGTGATTGATCCTGAGACACAGGCGGGCTGGGTGCCCGAGGCCGATGAGGCCGACGACGAGGAGGAGATGCCTCTTTCTCTCCGCCTCTCGATAGCGGACACCCTCACCCTCGGCAACGCGACGTGCGGCTTCATGGCGGTGTACTTCACCACCACCGGCATCCTGATCCCGCACCTCACGGACACCCAGGAATCCGGCATGGCCCGCAACAGCGCGGCCACCGCGGTCATCCTGATGCTCTGCGCGGCGGTCTTCGACCTGTTCGACGGCCTGGTGGCGCGCAAGCTGCGGTCCTCGCCGATGGGCGCGGAGCTGGACAACCTCTCCGACCTGGTCAGCTTCGGCCTGGCACCGGCGTACTTCGTCCTCGTCTACGGCATGGTCGCCGCCGACGCCTCCCAGCGGGTGGCGGCGGTGGGGGCGATCGTGGTGCTCCTGGCGGTGGTGCTCAGACTCGCGCGGTTCTCCTGCGTGACGGTGAAGGACGGCACCTTCCAGGGCATGCCGTCCCCCTTCGGGGCGCTCACCGTGGTCTCGATCGTGCTCCTGGAGCTGCCCTTCGAGGCGACGCTGATGGCGATCCTGGGGACGGCGTGGCTGATGGTGAGCCGGGTCGAGTACCCGAAGCCGCGGGGCATCCTCGCGGTGGCGATGCTCGGCTGGATCGTGTCGGCCATGGGTCTGCTGGCGGCCTGGGCGTTCGACGCCCCGGGCGGACAGCTGCTCCTGCAGACGGGCTGCGCGCTGCAGCTGGTCATGGGCGCGGTCATCCCGCTGTTCGCCACGGCCCGCCGGGTGAACAACTTCCGGGGCAACCGGCGCGAGGCACGGGCGGCGCAGTTGCCGTAGGCGCCTGGAAGAAGCCTTCGCACAGGGCCCGAACCGATTTCGGTTCGGGCCCTCCGCGTGTGCCGGGTGCTCGGCCACAATGGCGGGCGTGGGACCTGCGGACGGTTCGGACGGTGTCGAGGTCGGTCTGCTGGGTCCGGTCCGGCTGTGCGTCGGGGGCGGGCCGCGGCCGCTGTCGAGCGTGCCCCAGCGGATCGTGCTGGCCGTGCTCGCGCTGCGGCCCGGCCGGGTCGTGCCCGTGTCCGAGCTGATCGACGCGCTGTGGGACGAGGAACCGCCTCGGGGCGCGGTGGGGAACCTGCACAGTTATGTGTCCCGGCTGCGCAAGGCGATGGGGGACGGCGCCCCGATCGCCCGCGAGGCGGCGGGATACCGGCTGCTGCTGCCGCCGGACGCGGTCGACACCGGTCTGGTGGAGCGCCGGGTGACCGAGGCACGGACGGCGTCGGGCCCCGCCCATGCCGCTCGGCTGCTCGGCGAGGCACTGACCGTGTGGCGCGGCGCCCCGCTCGCCGACCTCGCCGACCGGACGGCGTTCACCCCTGACCGGGCCCGGCTCACCGAATGGCACCGCCAGCTGTGCGAGGAGTGGTTCGAGCTGCGTCTGCTCTCCGGGGAGGCGGCCGACGCCCTGCCCGATCTGGAGGCGGCCGCGGCCCTGGATCCGCTGCGCGAACGCCTCCACCTCCTGCTGGCCCGGGCCCGCCACCAGACAGGACGCACGGCGGAGGCGCTGGCCGTGGTGGAGGCGTTCCGGCTACGGCTGGCCGAGGAGTACGGGCTCGATCCGGGGCCCGCGGTGGCCGAGCTGCACCGGCGCCTGCTGGCCGACGATCCCGGACTGCGGGTGCCGCGTACGGCGGCCGGGACCGGCCCTCACGATCCGCCGCCGTCCCGGGGACCCGTGGCCCGGCCCCGAGCGCTCTCCCCCGCCGACCGCTTCATCGGCCGGAAGGCCGAGCTCGCCCAGGTGCGGGAGGCTCTGCGGGATCACCGGGTCGTGACCGTCGTGGGGCCGGGTGGGGTCGGTAAGACACGGCTCGTGCTGGAGCTGCTGGACGAGCCGGGCCCCGCTTCCGGCCCGGTGCACGTCGTCGAGCTCGCCGAGATCTCCGAGCCGTCGGGGGTCGCCGGTGCCGTGGTCGCCGCGCTGGGGCTGCGGTCCGCGCCCGAGGGCGAGGTCACCGCCGTCGCCGATCGACTGGGGCGCGCGGCCGTGCTGCTCGTGCTGGACAACTGCGAGCACCTGACCGGCGCGGTCCGGGACCTCGTGCGCGAGTGGTCGGTGCGCTGTCCCGGGCTGCGGGTGCTCGCCACCTCGCGGCGGCGGCTCGACGTGCCCGGGGAGCGGGTCGTACGGCTCGGGCCGCCCGTGGAGGAGGAGCAGGTGGAGCTGTTCTGCGACCGGGCGGCGCTGCTGCGGGACGGCTTCAGGCCCTCGGCGGCCGTGCGGGAGGTGTGCCGGATGCTCGACGGGCTGCCGCTGGCCCTGGAACTGGCGGCCCGACGGGAGGCCGTGTTCGGGCTGCCGCAACTGCGGGAGCGCCTGTCGGCGGGGCTCGACGTACTGGAGCCGGTGCGCGGCGGGGACCGGGCCACGGCCGTCACCGCGACCGTCGAGTGGTCGCGGCGGCTGCTCGACCCGGACGCCCGGGACCTGCTCGACCGGCTCTCGGTGTGCCGGGGCGGTTTCGGTGCCGACGCGGTCGACCACCTGGCCCCGGCGGGCGCGGGCCGTCCGGCGGCGCTGCTCGCCGAGCTGGTCGACGCCTCCCTGGTGGCCTGCGATCTCACCGCCGAGCCGCCGCGCTACCGACTGCTGGAGACCGTACGGCACACCTGTGCCGCCCATCTCGACGGGTCCGAGGACGCACGTGCCGCGCATGCCCGGTGGATGCTGGAGCACGCCAGGCGGGTGCACCGGCTGCGGCGGGACCGGTCGCCCGAGGCGGCGGTGCTGTTCCGGCAGGAGCGGGCCAACACGCTGGAGACGCTGGGCTGGCTGGCGGGGTCCGCGCGTCGGGAGGAGGCCGCCCGGCTGGCGCTGATGACGGTCATGGTGCTCGCCGACGATCCCGATCTGCCGCTGCTGGCTCTGCTGCGCGGGCTCGACCCCGCCCTGCCGCTCGCCGACGACACGGAGGCCGAACTGGCCCTGGCCGTGGGGGTCGCCGCCTGGTTGACGGGCGACGGACGGGCCGCCGACCGGCTGTTGGGGGCGGCGGTCGAGGCATTGCCGGAGCGGCACCAGTACCGGTGGATGGGGCGCTTCTACCGGCTGACCAACCGGATGTACCAGGGTGATGTCACCGGTGTCGAGGAGGACGCCGACGCGCTGCTGCACGATCCGGCGGCGCCCGGCTGGGGCCAGGGGTCGGCGGTGTGCTGTGCGGCGCTGGTCCGGGAGTTCGCCGGGGACCACGTGGCGGCCGAGCGGTGGCTGGCGCGGGAGGAGGTGCCGCTGACCGAGCTGAGCCGGGTCGACGGGTTCGTGACCTATACGCGCGGCGAACTGGCGGCGCGCCGCGACCCTGCTCTCGCGCTGGACCTCTTCGCGAGGGCGCACCGGCAGAGCGAGGCGCAGGGCAACGTGGTCGTCCGGGAGATCGCCGCGATCGGACGGGCCGCCCTCCTCGTCCGGCTGGGGCGGCACGAGGAGGCCGTCGTCGCGTGTCACGTCCTCCTCGGCGGTCTGCGGAGGCTCGGGATGTGGCCGCAGGTGTGGATGGTGCTGCGGCTCACCGCCGAGCTGCTGGTCGCGCTCGATGAACTCGGCACCGCGGCCGCCCTGTTCACCGCCGCCGACAGCGACCGGCTCGCGCCCACGGTGTTCGGTACCGACCGCGACCTGCACGCCGGTATGTGGGCGCGCATCGCGGACGGACTCGGGCCCGAGCGGTTGGCGGCGCACCGCGCGGAAGGGCGTACGGACGGCCGCGTGGGGGCCGTCGAACGGGGCCTGCGCACGCTTGCCGCTCGCACGCAGCGTCCGGCAAGCCACGGGCAAGGGGCCGGCAAGCGGCTCCGTGCACCGTGAGAGCCATGACAACGACAGCAACGGACACAGAGAGCTTCCTCGAACGCGTGGTCACCGACTTCGCCGGTGCGGCCGGCACGTTGACGACCGTGCTCGGCGACCGTCTCGGCCTGTACGAGACGATGGCCGGAGCCGGACCGCTGACCGTGGACGGCCTGGCTCACAAGACCGGGCTCGACTCCCGGCTGCTGCGGGAGTGGCTCGCGGCGCAGACCGTCTCCGCGTACGTGGTCCACGACCCGGACGCCGGTACCTACGAACTCCCCGACGCGCATGCGGCCGTGCTCGCGCAGGCCGACTCACCGGCGTACCTGGCCGGAGCCGGCGACATCATCGCCGGTCACTATCTGGCGCTCGCCGAGGTCGAGCAGGCCTTCCGGACCGACGGCGCGCTCTCCTACGCCGCCCAGCATCCGTGCATGTTCAGCGGCATCGAGCGGTACTTCCGCACCGCGTACGTGCACCAGATCGAGCCGGTCTGGTTCCCGGCCGTACCGGGGCTCGTGGAAGGGCTGGAGCGCGGGGCGCGGGTGGCCGACGTGGGGTGCGGGCACGGCGTGGCCGACCTGTTGATCGGGCAGCGCTGGCCCGCGTCCACGGTCACCGGGTTCGACGCACACGAGCCGTCCGTCGCCCAGGCGCGGGCGAAGGCCATCGAGGCCGGCAGCCCGGGGAACGTGTCGTTCCGGGTGGCCGACGCCACGGGGATCGGGCCGGGCCCGTACGACGTGGTCGTCTTCTTCGACTCGCTGCACGACCTGGGTGATCCGCCCGCGGCGCTG
This sequence comes from Streptomyces sp. S.PB5, assembly GCF_030403745.1. Classification (GTDB taxonomy): domain Bacteria; phylum Actinomycetota; class Actinomycetes; order Streptomycetales; family Streptomycetaceae; genus Streptomyces. The sequence goes on along the minus strand of NZ_JAQMWP010000002.1, from coordinate 795,825 downwards.
CGCCGGGCGCACGAGGTACTCGCCGAGGGCGGGATCCTGGTCGCGGTGGAACCGTGGTCGACGGACCGGCTGGAGGACGGCATCGGGCATCCGACGGTACGGATCGGCTACGCCTCCTCGACCACGCTGTGCACCCCGGGCTCACTCGCCCAGCCGGGCCGCTACGGGCTCGGGACGCAAGGAGGGCCGGCCCGGCGGGTCCAGCTGCTCGAAGAGGCGGGTTTCCGGAAGGCCGGGCTGGCCGCCGACACGGGGTTCAACCTGGTACTGGCCGCGGTGAAGTGACCCGGACGTGTCCGCGAGGGTGGACGGGGTGCTCCCCCGTCCACCCCTGCCTCATGCCCTCGGTGTGTACGCCTCCGCCACGTCCGACGCCGCCGCCTCCCGTACGACCTTCATACCGCCCGTCACGCTCTTGTCGGGCTGCAGGATCACGCTCTCCCGGGAGGAGGGCGACTTGGGGTCGGTGAAGTTCTGGGCGGGGCCGAAGCCGAGGTCGAAGGAGTCGATCGTCAGCAGCGCCTTGTCGACGCCCCCACGGGTGAGGTCCTTGCTCGCGCAGGCCTTCTTCAGGGCCTCGCCGAAGGCGGAGGCGGCGGTCCAGCCGGCGACGATGCCGTTGTCGAGGGCATCTTTCGGGTACGCGGCCTGGTAGTCGGCGACCAGCTTCTTCGCTTCCGGGGTGTCCGCGCCGATCGGCAGCGACGGCGAGGCCACGTAGTAGTTCTTCATCAGGGCCGGTCCCGCCTGGGTGGCGAGGAGCTGGGGTGCGAAGGCGGAGTTGTTGCCGATGACCGGCACGTCGAACCCGCCCGCCGCGGCGACACCGACGAGCGAGGCCGCCTGGCGCGGACCGGCGCTGAGCACGATCGCCTTGACCCCGGCCTGCTTGAGGGCGGCGACCTGGGCGGTCATGTCGTTGTCGGTCGGCTTGATCTTCTGCTCGACGACGGTCAGCCCGGCCTCCTTCGCCATGTGCTTCGAGCCGACCAGGGCGCTCTCGCCGTAGTCGCCCTCGAAGTAGACGTGACCGATCCTGTCGCCCTTCTTGATCCCCTTCTCCTTGATCAGGAAGTCGACGGCGTTGATCGTTTCGATGTCATACGTGGAGCCGATGACACGGATGTACGGGCTGCCCAGCAGCGCCGCCGACCAGGCCTGCGGCAGCACCAGGCCCTTGTCCTGGCCGTCGACGCGCTGCTTGACGGCGGCGACGAACGGGGAGCCGATGAACTGCGCGAAGCCGAGGACCTTCGGCTCCAGCTCGGTGTAACCGGAGACGGCCTTCTGCGGGTCGTAGCCGTGGTCCCGGATCGACAGGGCGACCTTGTAGCCGCAGACGCCGCCGGCGGCGTTCAGCTGCTTCACGTACAGCTGCTGGGCCTGGGTGACGCTCTTGCCGAGGGTGGCGTAGACGCCGGTCATGTCGGTGAGGACGCCGAGCGTGATCGTCTTGCCGGAGATGCCCTCGCCGGTCTTCACCCCGCCCGCGGACTGCGTGCCACCGTCCCCGTTCTCGGAGTTCTTCGCCTTTGAGCTGCAGCCGGCCAGCAGGAGCAGCGCGGCGAGGGCGCCGGCGGCGGCCCTGGTCGCGTACGTCGTCGTGATCATCGTTCCTCCGTGAGGGTTCTGGTGCGGCGCCGGGCGGCCACCCTGACCAGGCCGCCGGGCAGGAACAGCACCACCAGCACGACGGCGGCGCCGTAGAGGTACCGGGACGCCTCGCCCGGTGCGATCCCGCCCGTCCCGGGGGCGGAGACCAGGGGCAGCGCATCGCTGTAGCGGGTCAGCAGCTGCGGGAGCATGGTGACGAAGACGGCCCCGGCGACCGCGCCGGAGACCGAGCCGAGCCCGCCGATGACGATCATGGCGAGGTATTCGAGGGACAGCGTGATGCCGAAGTAGTCGGGGACGGTCCGCTGGAAGACCAACGCGAGCAGGACTCCCGCGAGGCCCGCGTACATCGACGACAGGACGAAGACGGCGGCGCGGTACCGGGCCACCGGCACGCCGATCACTCCGGCCGCGATGCGGTGGTCGCGGATCGCGTTCATGGCCCGCCCCGGCCGTCCGCGCAGGACGCCCCGGGCGAAGAGCGCGCCCGCGAGGAGCGTGACGAGACCGGCGTACCAGAGCTTCTCCGCCGATCCGAACGGCACGGCGGCGACGAGGAGTTCGCGGTCGTCGAAGGTGAGGCCGAAGAGGTTCAGGGGCGGCACGTCACGGCCGTTCGCGCCGCCGGTCAGGTCGTGGGCGTTGAACATCACGTGCTGGCCGATGAAGACGAGGGCGAGGGTGGCGATGCCGAGGTAGGCGCCGCTGAGGCGGCCGGAGATGGGGCTGAACAGGCCGCCTGCGACGCCCGCGACCAGGACGGCGAGCACGGCCGCGAGCCAGGTCGGCAGGCCGAGGCCGGTCAGGCCGTCGTCGCCGTCCGCGGCGAACACGCAGTAGCCGTAGGCACCGACGGCCAGGAAGAAGGCATGGCCCATGGAGAGCTGGCCGGTGGCGCCGGTGAGGAGGTTGATGCCGATCGCGCCGATGGCGGCGGCCATGGCGAACAGGCCGGCCTGGAGCCAGAAGCGGTCGAGGTAGAAGGGCAGGGCGAGGAGGAGGACGGCCGCGGCGGTCCAGAGGTACGTCCGCGTGCTCAGGAGCCTGAGCGGTCTCACCAGGGCTTCAGACACGGGCGAGCTCCTTCGTGCCGAACAGCCCCGCGGGCCGGATGAGCAGGATCGCGACCATGACGAGGTACGGGGCGAGGTCGCCCAACCCCCGGCCCAGGAAGGTCAGATCGCTCTGGTAGCCGGTCGCCAGCGACTCCGTGACGCCGACCAGCAGCCCGCCGACCAGCGCGCCGGTGGTGGAGTCCAGTCCGCCGAGGATGGCCGCCGGGAACGCCTTCAGCGCGGCCAGCGAGGTGGCCCGCTCCAGCCCCGGCGTCGGGAAGACGGTGAGGAACAGCGCGGCCACGGCGGCGAGTCCACCGGCCACGGCCCAGGCGCCCGACGACACCCGCCCCAGCCGTACGCCCATCAGCGCGGCCGTCTCCGCGCTCTCCGCCGCCGCCCGCATCGCCACGCCCCACGACGTGTACCGGAAGGCCAGCAGGAACGCGGTGATGAGCAGCGCCGCCGCCACGAACGCGGCGATCCGGGTGTGGGCGAGGGAGACCGGCCCGATCCTCAGCACGGCGTCGCCCCAGGGATCGCCGAGGGCCAGGACGTCGGTGCCGATACGACGGGTGAGTTCCGTGGTGAGCAGGATGTCGACGCCGATGGTGACGATCGCGAGGACGCTGTGGTCGGCGCCCCGGTAGCGCCGCATCACCAGGAACTCCACGGCGGCGCCGACCACGGCCGCGCCCGCGATGCCGACGAGCAGAGCGGGCCAGAAGCCGATGTCGTCGTGCAGGGTCGCGGTGACATAGCCGCCCGCCAACAGCAGCGACGCATGGGCGAAGTTGACGACCTCGGTGGCCCGGAAGATGACGACGAAGCCGAGCGCGATCAGCGCGTACACCGAGCCCAGCGAGACTCCGTTGAGCAGGATCTCGGCGAAGGTGCTCATGACGCCTCCCCCAGGTAGGCCCGTACGACGGCCGGGTCGTTCTGCACGTCGGCGGGGGCGCCGTCGGCGATCCGGCGCCCGAAGTCGAGTACGGTCACGGCGTCCGCGAGCCGCATCACCACCCCCATGTCGTGTTCGACCAGGACGATCGAGATGCCGAGGCCGTCGCGGACTCCCGCGATCACGGCGGCCGTCCGGCGCCGCTCGTCGGCGGTCATGCCCGCCACCGGCTCGTCGAGGAGGAGCAGGCGCGGTTCCATGCAGAGCGCGCGGGCGAGTTCGGCGAGCTTCTGCTGTCCGTACGGGAGGGAGCCCGCGGGGCGGGAGAGGCAGTCCGCGATGCCGACGAACTCGGCGATCTCGCGGACGCGTTCGCGGTGCAGGCGTTCCTCCCGGGCGGCCGAGGGGAGACGAAGTCCCGCTGCCAGGAAGCCGGTTCGGGTCAGGCGGTGTCTGCCGAGAAGCAGGCTGTCCTCGACCGACGCGAGGGGCGGCAGGGCGAGGTTCTGGAAGATGCGGGCGACACCGAGGGCGGCGATGCGGTGCGGAGGCATGCCGATCAGTTCGTGGTCGCCGAATCGGACACTGCCCGCGGTGGCCCGGTAGACGCCGGACAGGACGTTGAAGCAGGTGGACTTTCCGGCGCCGTTGGGGCCGATGAGGGCGTGGACGGTGCCGGGGCGGACGGTGAAGTCGACGTCGTCGAGGGCGGTGAGACCGGCGAAGCGGACGGTCAGGCCGCGTACTTCGAGGGCGTCCACGGCGCTCACCCCTTCCACCGGGAGAGGGTGCGCGCGCCCTGGGACCGGGCCGCGTCCGCCGCCGCGTCCTCGTCGACCACGCCCAGGTAGCGGCGGCGGACCTCGTCGGAGGCGGCCAGTTCGGCGGCCGGGCCGGACAGGGTGACCTCGCCGACTTCGAGGACGTACGCGCGCGTGGCGAGCCGCAGGGCGAGGGCGGCGTTCTGTTCGACGAGGAGGACCGAGGTGCCCTGTTCGTTGATCTCGCGGACGGTGTCGGCGATCCGCTCGGCCATGAGCGGGGCGAGGCCGAGGGAGGGTTCGTCGAGGAGGAGGACCTTCGGGGCGGCCATCAGGGCCCGGGCGACGGCGAGCATCTGCTGTTCGCCGCCGGAGAGCAGACCGGCGCGCTGCCGGGCGCGTGCCGCGAGGACGGGGAAGAGTTCGTGGACACGGGCGAGGGCCTTCGGCCGGCCGGCGCGGCTGCCGCCGAGGGCGCCCGCGCGGAGGTTGTCGGCGACGGTCATCCTCGCGAACACCCGGCGTCCCTCCGGGACCTGGCAGACCCCGGCGGCCACCACCCGGTCGGGGGCGAGCCGGTCGAGCGGCCGGCCGCCCAGGCTCACGGTGCCCTCGGTGACCGCTCCGCCGTGGAAGGAGAGCGTGCGGCTGATCGCCCTCAGCAGGGTGGACTTGCCCGCGCCGTTGGAGCCGAGGACCGTCACCACGGCTGCCTCCGGCACCTCCAGGGACACCCGGCGCAGAGCGCGCACGGGGCCGTATCCGACCGAGAGATCCCGCACCACGAGTCCGGTTCCGCCCATGGACCTCCCCCCTTTCATCACTCGGTGTGGCGCTCACCCCAGCACCGGTGGGGGCGTCCGTCCACGGCCCGCGGGCGAATCGCTGCGGGTGCCCAGCGGGCCGGGCGGGGCGTTGTGCCCGTGCACAACACCGCGTGTCAGGGGCCTGTGCGCGACGGCCAGGCGGTGGCATCCTCCGGCCATGGGAGGGCGACGGCCGCGGACCGGTCATGACTGGAAGCTGCTCGCGGAGTCCTGCACGGCTCTGCTGGAACGGGTGCCCGAGCTCGTCGACGAGCACCTACGGCAACTCACCGAGTACTCCCCCGTCTACGGGCAGGTGCTCGGGTACGACCAGCAGTGGCGGGAGGCCGAGGAGGCGATGCGGATCGGCATCGAGACGATCTCCGCGCCCCGGGACTCGCCGCGCCGGGACCTGGAGTACGCCGAGGACGCGGGCCGGCGCCGGGCGCAGCAGGGCATGCCGCTGGACCTGCTGGTGCACGCCTATCGCAACGCGGGCTATCTGGTGTGGGACGCGCTGGTGGAGGGCGCGGCCGGGCGGGAGCCGGAGCGGCTGGCGGCGCTGATGCGGTCGACGACGATGGTGTGGTCGGCGGTGGACGCGCAGGCCCAGGCGGCGTCGGAGGCGTACCGGGCGACGGAGGCGGATCTGCGGCGGCGGACCGACGAGCAGTTGCAGGCGCTGCTCGACGCGCTCCTCGAGGGGCAGGCCACCCCTGGGCTGGCGGCGCGGGCGGCGGCGGGGCTGGATCTTCCCGAGCACGGGCCGTACGCCGTCGTGGTGCTGCGGGCCGAGCGGCGGGACGGGGGCGTGCGGCCGCTGCAGGGGGCCGGGTTCCGGTTCATCTGGCGGATGCGGGCGGACTGCGAGGTGGGGGTCGTCGCGCTCACGCCCGGTCAGGGGCTGGACGGGGTGGCCCGGGCACTCGACGGGCGGTGCTCGGGGCAGGGCGGGATCAGTCCGGTGGTGCCGGGGCTGGCGGAGCTGGGGCGGGCCCGGCGGCTCGCGGAACTGGCGCTGCGGACGTGTCCGCCGGACGCGACCGGGGTCGTACGGCTGGATCAGCGCATGCCGACGGCGCTCGTGGTGAGCCAGCCGGAGCTGGCGGACCGGCTGGTGTCGGACGTCTTCGGCGAGGTGCTGGCGCTGGAGCCCGCCGACCGGGCCGTGCTGCTGGAGACCCTCGATGTGTGGCTGACCTGCGAGGGCTCGGCGGGGCGGGCCGCGGGACGCCTGTACTGCCACCGCAACACGGTCTTCAACCGGCTGCGGCGCCTTGAACAGCTGACGTCCCGCTCGCTGGCCCGGCCCCGGGATCTGATCGAGATGACGTTGGCGCTGGACGCGTACCGGCTGTCGGGGGCGCGGAGGTGAGCGGCCGGGGTCGGGAGTGCCCCGGCGGGACCGGCACCCGGCCGAGGGCGCGGCTCGGGACAGGTGGGCCCCGCCGGCAGACACCGCTCCGACTCGGCGCGGCCCTGCCCGCAAGCACGGCTCAGGCCCGTCGCGCCCCCACCGACAAACCCAGCACACGCTCAGCGCGCCCCGCCGACAATCGCAGCTCAGGGCACGTGGGCCCCGCCGGCAGACACCGCTCCGACTCGGCGCGGCCCTGCCCGCAAGCACGGCTCAGGCCCACCGCACCCCACCGACAAGCCCAGCACACGCTCAGCGCGCCCCACGGACAGCCACAGCCCAGCACCGCCGACATGCCCCGCCCAGGCTCGATGCACCCCCATCGACAGGCGCGAACCCGACTCGGCGCGACCCGCCGTGCCGACCAGTTCCGCTCGGCTTCGGTGCCGCCCCGGCGGTGCGTCGGGGCCGTTCAGCTCAGAAAGTCCCGGCCGATCTGCTCCGCCACCCGTTCCAGGATCGGGCCCGCGTCCGCGATGCACTTCGCCACGTCCGGCTCCACCTCGGTGAGCGGGTACGCGCGGCGGATGCCCGCCCTGCCGAGGGCCTGTGGGGGGAGGGCGAGGCGGCCGCAGACCGCGACGACCTCCTTGTCGGCGGCGCGGGCCGCGGCGGCGACGCCCGCGGGGGCCTTGCCGTGGAGGGTCTGTTCGTCGAGGGAGCCCTCACCGGTGATGACGAGGGTGGCCTTCTCCAGGGCGGGGGCGAAGCCGAGGACGTCGAGCATGACCTCGATGCCGGCGCGGAAGCGGGCGCCGACCAGGAGGGCGCCGTAGCCGATGCCGCCCGCGGCGCCCGCGCCGGGCGAGGCCGCGTACTCGGCGGCCTTCGGGCCGGCCGCTTCCTCCAGCACGCGCGCGTAGTGCGCGAGGGCCTCGTCGAGGGTCTTCACGTCGTCCGGGGAGGCGCCCTTCTGCGGGCCGTAGACCGCGGGGGCACCCTTCGGACCGGTCAGCGGGTTGTCGACGTCGCTGGCGAGGACGAACTCGATGTCGGTCAGGCGCGGGTCCAGGCCCGACAGATCGGCCGTGGCGAGGTCGGCGAGGCCGCCGCCGCCCGGGGAGACCGGCTCGCCGTCCTTGTCGAGGAAGCGGGCCCCGAGCGCGGTGAGCATGCCGGCGCCGCCGTCGGTGGTGGCGCTGCCGCCGACACCGAAGACGATCGTGCGGGCGCCCGCGTCGAGCGCGGCCCGCAGCAGCTCGCCGGAGCCGTACGTGGAGGCCGTGAGGGGGGCGAAGACGCCCTGGGGGAGCCGCTGGAGGCCGCTGGCCTCGGCCATCTCCACGACGGCCGTGTCGCCGCGCAACGCGAAAGCGGCCGTGACCTCCTCGCCGAGGGGGCCGGCGACCTGGACCTCGTGCCGCTCGAAACCGGCCGCGACCGCCGCGTCCACGGTCCCGTCGCCGCCGTCGGCCACCGGCAGCGCCTCGACGTCGAGCCCCGGCACGACCCGGCGCAGCCCGGCCGTGACCCGCTCGGCGACCTGGACGGCCGTCAGCGATCCTTTGAACTTGTCCGCGGCGATGAGCACCCTCTGGGCACCGATGCCTGCAGCGTTCGCCACCTTGCATTCCCCTTGCTCTCCGGGCCTCACGCATGTCAGGCCAGTCGCGCCGCTGCGACCATAACCGGCGGCACCCCCCGCCGTCATGCCCCCGCCCGGACCTTGAGAAGGACCTACGAAGGTCCTTCGGCCCCACTGTGCGGGCCTACGGAATCGGGTAAACCGGAACCATGACCCCTGTGGGCACCGCACCAGAGCTCGACGACCGCGTCCTCGGGGGGTGGCTGGGCCGGATCGCGGGCAACATGCTCGGCAAGCCGGTCGAGCAGGGCGACCTGTGGACGCGGGACCGGATCGACCGCTATCTGCGGCAGGCCGCCGCCCTGCCGCTGACCGACTATCTGCCCGAGCCGCCCAGCGAGAGCGACGGCTTCGAGCTGCGCCCCGAGTGGCGCCAGTGCGTGCGCGGCCGCATCCACGGCAGCTGCCGCGACGACGACGTGGACTACGCGATCCTCGGCCTGGACCTCCTGGAGACCCACGGCTTCGGCTTCAGCACCGAGCAGGTCGGGGACCTGTGGCTGCTGAGGCTGCCGTACTCGCAGACGTTCACCGCGGAGCGGGCCGCGTACCGCAACCTCGCCAACGGGCTGAAACCGCCGCTGACGGCGACGTACGACAACCCCTACCAGGAGTGGATCGGCGCCCTCATCCGCGCCGACATCTACGGCTGGACCTCCCCCGGCGTCCCCCGCCGCGCCGCCTCCCTGGCCCGCCGGGACGCGGTGCTGTCGCACACCGGCAACGGGGTGTACGGCGCGATGTGGGCGGCGGCGCTGGTGTCGGCGGCGTTCACCTCGTCGACGGTGCGGCAGGCGCTGGACGAGGCGCTGACCGTCGTACCGGCGAGCAGCCGCCTCGCGCGGACCGTGCGGCGCGTGATGTCCCTGCACGACACCCGGATGACCTGGGAGGACACGCTCGGTACGGTCGCCGAGGAGACCTCCGGGATGGGCTGGATCCACACCGTCCCGAACGCCGCGGTGCTCACCGCCGGGCTGCTGTACGGCGACGGCGACTTCACCCGGACCGTCACGCTGACCGTGCGGGGCGGGCTGGACACCGACTCCAACGGGGCGACCGCGGGGTCGGTGGCCGGGGTGCTGAGCGGGGCCGAGGCGATTCCGGCGCAGTGGAAGGAGCCGCTGGAGGACACCGTGCGCAGTGCGGTGTTCGGGTTCGACGGGGTGCGGATCAGTGAACTCGCCGAGCGGACACTGCGGTTGGTGGGGACGGAGTGAGCGTCGCGGGGAGGGCGTCCGGCGCCGGACTACTCTTCCTGGATGAGCACTGATGACTTCGCCGCGTACATCGCGGGTCTGCCCCGTGTCCTGTCCGGTGCCGCCGCGCTCTTCCGGGACGCGGAGGGCCGGGTGCTGCTCGTCGAGCCCAACTACCGTGAGGGCTGGGCGCTTCCGGGCGGCACGATCGAGTCCGACGACGGCGAGACCCCGCGCCAGGGCGCGCGCCGCGAGACGCTGGAGGAGATCGGTCTCGACCGCGAGCTCGGGCGGCTGCTCGCGGTGGACTGGGTGTACCGGGCGGGCTGGCCGCCGCTGGTGGCGTATCTGTACGACGGTGGCGTGCTCGGCGAGGACGACCTGAAGGCGATCCGGCTGCAGGAGGAGGAGCTGCTGTCCTGGCGGCTCGTACCGCGCGAGGAACTGGACGACTATCTGCTGGGCACCCTGGGGCCCCGGGTACGGGTCGCGCTCGACGTGCTCGCGGAGGGCGTGGGGACGGCCGAGCTGGAGAACGGCCGAAGGGTTTCCTGAGCTTTTCCCCTTTCCCGATACCTCCGCCAAAAGCTACGCCCTTGAACGTATGGACCCCCTGCACCGGCACCAATAGCTTGCAATCCTCGCCTTATCCGCAGGTACCGGTGGCGTTTGTTTCTCGTGCTTCCGGATTCAATTACAGGGGGACACATGCGGGTAATCATTCAGGTGCGCCCAGAACGCGATGTCGTTCAGGCGGTCGTGGATCCGTCGGTCAGCACACCGCCCGCCGACGAGGTCGTCGGCTCGGTTCCCGGGGTCTCGGTGGACCCCGACTTCACACCGGTTCCGGTGCCGCAGGCCAAGCCGGCCTTCTCCGACGGCGATCCGCTCTCGCTGGACCAGCCGCTCACCTTCTCGCTGGCCCCGGAGGACGCGAGCGTCCTGGTGCGCGGCGAGATCCAGGACCGTGACGGCGCGAGCCGGCTGGCGCTGCTCGGCACGGCGCGGCCGGACATCGTCGGGGTCTCCTCCGACCCGGCCGTCGAGACCATGCCCACCTGCGGCGGGACGCCACCGGTCGGGGACTGGCACGACGTGCAGAAGGCCGTCACCAACGCGCTGATCAGCGAAGGGCTCGACGGCAGCGACGTACCGCTGGCTATCGTCGACACCGGCATCAACGTCGCCCACCTCGGGCAGGCGCTGGGCACGCCCGTGACGGTCGACGCGGCGCGCAGCTGGAAGCCGCCGGGGGTGACCGGCAACTTCGGGCAGTTCCCCGTGCACCACGGCACGATGTGCGCCTTCGACTCGCTGATCGTCGCCCGCAAGGTCTCCCTCATCGACATTCCCGTGCTGCTCTCGCAGCGGCAGGGCGCCACGGTGATGGAGGGTCTGCTCTCCGACGCGATCTCCGCGTACGCGCACCTGTGGTCGCTCCTGGAGCAGATGCCGCGCGAGCGGCGCAGGCTGGTCGTCAGCAACAGCTGGGGTTCGTTCAAGCCGAGCTGGGACTTCCCGCCGGGGCACCCGGGCAACTACTCCGACAACCGGGCCCACCCCTTCAACCTCATCCTGGCCGCGCTGGAGCAGTCCGGCGCCGACATCCTGTTCGCCGCGGGCAACTGCGGCCGCGACTGCCCCGACGGCCGCTGCGGATTCCCCAACCGGCCCATCAACGGGGCGAACTCGCACCCCAAGGCGCTGTCGGTGGCGGGTGTGGACACGCGTGACGCCCGGGTCGGCTACTCCTCCCAGGGTCCGGGCCGACTCTCCGTGCGCAAGCCCGACATCGCCACGTACACGCACTTCAGCGGCTCCAAGGCGTTCGGTCCGAACAGCCCGGACTCCGGGACCTCGGCCGCCTGTCCGGTCGCCGCGGGGGTCGTCGCGGCCCTGCGCACCAAGCTGTCGGCCACGGCCTTCCCGCCCTCCCGGATGCGTACGCTGATCCGCCGTACCGCCCGCGACTCGGGCCAGTCGGGCTTCGACTACGACTACGGGTACGGCATCATCGACACCTCGTCGATCGTCCAGGCGGTGCGCAAGCTCTAGCACCCCGGCCGCTCCTAGGAGATCCATGGCTGCCCAGGGCCCCACCGTCCTCATCACCGTGACGCTCCCGTCGGGGGCCACGCTGGAGGACGCCCGCCGGCGTCTCGGCCTCGCCGACGACGAGGTCGACACGGCGTACGGCCTGGTCCCCGTGGACCCGGCACACGGCACCTACGCACTGCTGGTGACCGAGGAGGCCGGGGCACGGATCCAGGGCACGCCGGAGACGGAGGGCTCGTATCGCGGGCCGTTCGCGAATCCGCGGATCGAGCCGTTCGGGCCGGTTCAGGAGAAGGACGACGAGTAATATAACTGTTCGACCGCGGCCGCTTTCACGATCTACTCTCGGCCGCATGAACAAGCCTCTCGTCGCCCTTCTCAGTGGCGCAGGTATTTCGACCGATTCCGGGATCCCGGATTATCGCGGCCCGAATGGACTGTGGCGGCGGGATCCCGAGGCCGAGAAACTCGTGACGTACGAGTACTACATGGGCGATCCGGAGATCCGGCGGCGCTCCTGGCAGATGCGGCGGGAGAACCGGACGCTCGATGTCGAGCCGAATGCCGCGCATTTCGCGGTGGCCGAGCTGGAGCGGACCGGCGTGCCGGTGCGGGTGATCACGCAGAACGTGGACGGCCTCCACCAGCTCGCCGGGATGCCGGACCGCAAGGTGCTCGAACTCCACGGCAGCGCACGCAGTGTCGTCTGCACGGGATGCCATGCGCGCGGGCCGATGGAGGACGCGCTCGCCCGTGTCGAGGCCGGTGAGGACGATCCGCCGTGCCGGAAGTGCGGCGCGATCCTCAAGTCGGCGACCGTGATGTTCGGCGAGCGCCTCGACCCGGTCGTCCTCGGCGAGGCCGTCGCGATCACCAAGGCCTGCCAGGTCTTCATCGCCGTCGGCACCAGCCTCCAGGTCCAGCCGGCGGCGGGCCTCGCGGGCGTCGCCGCCGACCACGGGGCCCGGCTGGTCATCGTCAACGCCGAGCCGACACCGTACGACGATCTCGCCGACGAGGTGGTCAGGGAGCCGATCGGGACGGCGCTGCCCGCGCTGCTCCGGGGGCTGGGCGGCTAGAAGAGCGCCGCCGCGCCCTCGAAGTCCAGCAGGCGCTGCTTGCGTTGCAGGCCGCCGCCGTAGCCGGTGAGGCTGCCGTTCGCTCCGACCACGCGGTGGCAGGGGACGATGATGCCGACCGGGTTCTTGCCGTTGGCGAGGCCGACCGCACGGGAGGCGCCCGGGTTGCCCAGGGCGTCGGCGAGTTGGCCGTAGCTGCGGGTCTCGCCGTAGGGGATGCGGCGCAGTTGCCGCCAGACGGTGCGCTGGAACGGCGTCCCGTTCAGCCGGAGTTCGAGGGTGAACTCCTTCAACTCGCCTTTGAAGTAGGCCTCCAGTTGTTCCTCGGCCGCACCGAAGGGTCTGTCGTCGCGGGCGCCGAAGGTCTCCTCCGGCGGGCGGTGGCGTTGGCCGGCCATGTAGAGGCCGCAGAGAGTGCCGTCCTCGGCGACGAGCGTGAGGGGGCCGTAGGGACTGTCCAACACGGTGTGCTGCTTCATGGTTTCCCTTACACAGGAAGGAAGTTGATCGGGTGGCTGTCGGTCGCCCACAGGTACTGGACCGCGTACGCGCGCCAAGGCCGCCACACCGCGGCCCGCGCGGTGAGCGCCGCCGGGGTCGAGGGGAGGCCCAGCTCCTGGGCCGCCTTGCGGATTCCGAGGTCGGTGGGGAGGAAGGCGTCGGGGTCGCCGAGGGCGCGCATGGCGATGACGTCGACGGTCCAGGGGCCGAACCCGGGGAGGGCCAGGAGGCGGGCGCGGGTCTGCGCCCAGTCGCCTTCGACGCCCAGGTTGAGGGAGCCGTCGGCGAGTTGGGCGACGAGGGTGGTGAACGTGCTGCGCCGGGTGCGGGGCATCGCCAGCGACTCGGGGTCGAGGTCGGCGAGCGCCTCGGGGGCCGGGAAGAGGTGGGTGAGGCCCCCGTCGGGGTCGTCCACCGGGTCGCCGTGCGCGGTGACCAGTCGGGCCGCGTGGGTGCGGGCCGCCGCTGTCGAGACCTGTTGACCGAGGACGGCCCGGACGGCGAACTCCGCCTCGTCCACCGTCCGTGGTACGCGGCGGCCGGGCGCCTTGTCGACGAGCGGCGCCAGCACCGGATCGGTGCGCAACTGGTCGTCGATCGCCACCGGATCGGCGTCCAGGTCGAGCATGCGCCGGCAGCGGCTGATGGCGACGGTCAGATCGCGCAGATCGCTGAGGGTGAGGCGGCAGCCGATGTGGTCGGGGTTCGGGGTGAGGGTCACGATGCCGTGCCCGTACGGGAGTCGGAGGGTACGCCGGTAGGCGCCGCCCCGCCACTCCTCCACCCCCGGTACCGCCGTCGCCGCGAGGTGGCCGAAGAGGTTGTCGGGGTTGAGGGGTGCCCGGAACGGCAGCCGCAGGGTGAGTGCGCCCGGGGTCTGCCCGGCGGCCTTCCGGGGGTTGCGGGCCCGCAGTTCGCTCGGGGAGAGCGCGAAGACCTCGCGCACGGTGTCGTTGAACGTGCGGATGGAGGAGAAGCCCGCGGCGAAGGCGATCTCCGCCATGGGCAGCGGGGTTGTCTCGATCAACAGGCGTGCGGTCTGGGCGCGTTGGGCCCGGGCCAGGGCCAGCGGGCCCGCGCCGAGTTCGGCGAGCAGCTGGCGTTCGATCTGCCGGGTGCTGTAGCCGAGGCGGGCGGCGAGCCCGGGCACGCCCTCGCGGTCGACGACACCGTCGGCGATCAGCCGCATCGCCCGGGCGACGAGGTCCGCGCGCTGGTTCCACTCCGGTGAGCCGGGGCTGGTGTCCGGGCGGCACCGCTTGCACGCCCGGAAGCCGGCCTGCTGACAGGCGGCCGCGCTCGGGTAGAACGTCATGTTCTCCGGCTTGGGCGGCACGACCGGACAGCTGGGCCGGCAGTAGATCCGGGTCGTCAGGACCGCCGTGAAGAACCACCCGTCGAACCGGGCGTCCTTGGACCGGACGGCGCGCACGCAGCGCTCGGTGTCGGTGTGCATCCCCTTCTGCATACGACCAGCATGGTGCAGCCACCGGTCCCGGGCTGGCGAGAATCCGACATCAACCTCGCGCTTCCTGCGCCGCCCCGGATCGCCAGGCCTTCTCGCGCAGCAGCCGCAGCCCGTTCAGCCCGACCAGCACGGTCGACCCCTCGTGGCCTGCGACGCCGAGCGGGAGGGGGAGGTGTCCGGCCAGGTCCCACACCACGAGCACGGCGATGCATGTCCCCGCGATGACGAGATTCTGCAGGACGAGGCGACGGGCGGCCCGGGACAGTCGTACCACCGCCGGTACGGCCGCCAGCTCGTCCCGCACGACGACCGCGTCCGCCGTCTCCAGCGCCAGGTCGGACCCGGCCCGGCCCATCGCGATGCCGGAGTGCGCGGCGGCGAGGGCGGGGGCGTCGTTGACGCCGTCACCGACGAACAGCACCTTGCGGCCCGCGTCCTGCATACCGCGTACGGCGTTCACCTTGTCCTCGGGGAGGAGGTCCGCGCGGACGTCGGTGATGCCGGTGGCCGCGGCGACGCGGGCGGCGGCGGAGGCGTTGTCGCCGGTGAGCAGGACGGGGGTGGTGCCGGTGAGGGCGGTCAGGGCGTTGGCTGCGGCGGGGGCCGCGGGGCGGAGGCGGTCGGTGAGGGTGAGGGTGCCTACGGGGGTGGTGTCGCAGGTGACGAGGACGACGGTGGCGCCGTCGGGGGCGGGGGCGGAGGCGGCTTCGGGGGTGGTGGCCGGGGCGGGCGTAGTGTGCATACGATCTGCGGCCTCTTGCATACGGTCGGCGACCGAGTGCATACAGTCGTCCGTCTTCACCATGCCGACGGCGTACTCCCTACCGTCGGCATCGCCCACACCGCCACCAGAGGCCTCCGCCCGCCCCACCCTCACCACACGCCCTTCGACCACAGCCGTGACCCCACGCCCCGGTTCCGCCGAGAAGTCCTCCGCGGCCGCGATCCGCAGGCCCCTCCCCCGCGCGGCCCCCACGATCGCCCGGGCCAGCGGGTGCTCGCTGGGATGTTCGGCCGCGGCGGCCAGCGCGAGCAGCGCGTCCGCATCCAGACCGGAGCCCGGCAGCGGCCGTACGTCCGTCACCTCCGGCGTCCCCTCCGTCAGCGTCCCCGTCTTGTCGAGGGCGGTCACGTCGATCTCCCCCAGCCGCTCCATCGCCACCGCCGACTTGACCAGCACACCGTGCCGCCCGGCGTTGGCGATGGCCGACAGCAGCGGCGGCATCGTGGCGAGTACGACCGCGCACGGGGAGGCGACGATCATGAAGGTCATCGCCCTCAGCAGCGCATCGGTGAGGTCGGCGCCGAAGGCGAGGGGGACGCCGAAGACGGCGAGCGTGGCCGCCACCACGGCCACCGCGTACCGCTGTTCGATCTTCTCGATGAACAGCTGGGTCGGCGCCTTGGTGCGGGACGCCTCCTCGACCAGCGTCACGATGCGGGCGATGACGGAGTCGGCGGGGTCGCGTTCGACGCGGACGCGCAGGGCACCGGTGCCGTTGAGGGTGCCGGCGAAGACCTCGTCGCCGGGGCGCTTGACGACCGGCAGCGGTTCGCCGGTGATGGTGGCCTGGTCGGCCTCGCTGACGCCGTCCAGGACGCGGCCGTCGGCGCCGATGCGTTCGCCCGGGCGGATCAACAGGACGTCACCGACGGCGAGTTCGGCCGTCGGGACGGTCTCCTCGGCACAGCCGCCCCCGTCCCCGTTCCCGTTCCCGCCTCGGCCTCCGTCGCCGCTCCCGCCCTCGTCACCCGTGACGCGCGTCGCGGTGGTCGGTGCGAGGTCCAGCAGCCCCCGCACCGAATCCGCGGTGCGGGCCGTCGCCAGGGCCTCCAGGGCTCCGGACGTCGCGAAGATGACGATGAGCAGGGCGCCGTCGAGGACCTGGCCGATGGCCGCCGCCCCGAGGGCCGCGACGATCATCAGCAGGTCGACGTCGAGGGTTCGCTCGCGCAGCGCGCGCAGCCCCTCCAGCGCGGGCTCCCAGCCACCCGCCGCATAGGCGACTGCATACAGAAGCCCGTACACCCACGACGGGCCACCGGCGACGGTGTCCAGCAGCAGGCCCGCCAGAAACGCGATCGTCGCCGTCAGCGCCCACCGCGCCTCCGGCAGGGCGAGGACGCGCGTACGGCGGGGACGGGTGGCCGCGGGAACGGCGGAAGGGGCACGGCTGGGAGAAAGAGTCGCTGACACCCGGCACACCATACAGGAACACATGAAGACTCATTCATCTGTTCATGTGCGATGGGTAAGATACCCCGCATGGGTCATGGAGCCGTCACCACCACCGCCGAGGAGCGTGTTCGCCTCGACGCGGGAAATGTCGCGAAGGTCGCCACCACGCTCCAGGCCCTCTCGACTCCGTCCCGGCTGCTGATCCTGGCGCGGCTGCGCGAAGGGCCGTTGCCGGCCACGGAGTTGGCGGCCGAGGTGGGGATGGAGCAGTCGGCGTGCTCGCACCAGCTGCGGCTGCTGCGCAACCTGGGGCTCGTCGTCGGTGAGCGGCGTGGCCGGTCGGTCGTCTACACGCTGCACGACCACCATGTCGCCGAACTGCTCGACCAGGCCGTCTACCACGTGGAACACCTGCGGCTGGGGCTCAGTGACACGACCGAGTGAGCCGGCGCCCGCGCGCCGGATGTGGCCGCTGTACGCAGCCGGTTTCACCACCGCGTTCGGAGCGCACGGCATCGCCGCGAACCTCGGCGGGGACACGGAGGACGCGGTCACCTCACTGCTGGTGCTGGGCGGGCTGCTCGCGCTGTACGACGGTGCCGAGGTCCTGCTGAAGCCGGTGTTCGGCACGGTCGCGGACCGGATCGGGGCGCGGCCGGTGCTGCTGGGCGGGCTGGTGGCGTTCGCCGTCGCGTCCGCGCTGTACGCCGTCGCGGACAGCCCGGGGTGGCTGTGGGCGGCGCGGCTCGGACAGGGGGCGGCCGCCTCCGCGTTCTCCCCCGCCGCCTCCGCCCTCGTCGCGCGGCTCAATCCGGCGGCCAAGCACGGGCGGGCGTTCGGGAGTTACGGCTTCTACAAGTCCATCGGCTACACCCTGGGTCCGCTGCTCGGCGGGGTGCTGGTGTGGGCGGGCGGGCTGCGGCTGCTGTTCACGGTGCTGGCGGTGCTGGGCGCGTCCGTGGCGGTGTGGGCGCTGGTCGCCGTACCCGTCGTACCGCCGCTGCCCCGGGCCCGGCAGACGGTCGTCGATCTGGCGCGGCGGCTGGCCGACGCTTCGTTCCTCGTGCCGACGGCCGCGCTCGCCGGGGCGACCGCCGCGCTGTCGGTGGGCGTGGGGTTCCTGCCCGTGTCGGGGGCGGTGGCCGGGCTCGGGACGGTGGCGACGGGCGCCGCGGTCTCGGTGCTCGCGGCGTGTGCGGCGGTCGTGCAGCCGCGTGCGGGGCGGGCGTTGGACATGGGACGGATCACCGCGCGGGGCGGGCTCGTCGTGGGGCTGCTGCTCGCGGCGGCGGGCCTGGCGTGCGCGATGCTGCCGGGCCTGACGGGTGTCCTGTCGGCCGCCGCGCTGATCGGCGCGGGCACGGGGCTGATCACCCCGCTGGGCTTCGCCGCCCTCGCCTCGGCGACCCCGCCGGAACGGCTGGGCCAGACCATGGGCGCGGCCGAGCTGGGACGCGAACTGGGCGACGCGGGCGGGCCGTTGCTGGTCGCGGGAGTGGCCGCGGCGGCGACGTTGACGTACGGGTACGGCGTGCTGGCGGTGCTGCTGGCGTGCGGGCCCGCGGTGGCCGTGGCGGCGGGCGTACGGCGGCGGGCGGCTGCCGGAGGCCGCTGACGACGTGCCGCACCGCGCCGGACACAGGCGACGGCCCCTTTTCCGGAGTGCGCCACGGAGCCCCGTCACGCCCCCCGCGCCCGAGCCGCCAGCAACGCGATGTCGTCCCGTGCCGCCCCGGTCGCCGCGTGCGCCAGGATGCCGTCGAGGATCTCGTCCAGGTCTCCGCCGGGCTGCAGGCGCAGTTCCGTCAGGCGCTGCAGGGAGGTGTCGATGTCCTCGTCCCGGCGTTCGACCAGGCCGTCGGTGTACAGGAGCAGGACGCCGCCGGGGAGGCTCGGGCGGGTGACGGTTTCGTAGCCGCCCATCCCCGTGCCCAGGGGTGGGCCCGCCGACAGCGGGACCAGTTCCACGCGGCCGTCGGGGAGGATGCGCAGGGGTGGGAGGTGGCCGGCGTTGGCGTAGCTGATGGTGTCGGTGGCCGGGTCGCCGAGGGCGAGGAGGCAGGTGGCCACGCGGTCGAAGCCGGAGCCGGCGACCATGCGGTCGGCGGCGGCGAGCATCTCGTGGAGGGGCAGGCCGGAGGAGGCCAGGGCGCGGAGCATGGAGCGGTAGTGGCTCATGGCGACCGCCGCCTCCACCCCGTGGCCCATCACATCGCCGATGACCAGGAGGTTGCGGCCGTGCGGGAGGGCCAGGGAGTCGTACCAGTCGCCGCCGACGACCGCGCTGTCGTCGGCCGGGAGATAGCGGGAGGCGGTCTCCAGGTCCGGGTGCGGGAGGGTGGGCTCGCTGAGCAGGGCGCGCTGGAGTTCGAGGGCCATGGTGTGCTCGCGGGCGTAGCGCTGGGCGCGTTCCATGGCGTGGGAGGCGCGGCCGGCCAGTTCCTGGGCGACGACCGCGTCCTCGGCGGTGAACCCAGGTGAGGAACCGGATCTGACCATGGCGAGGACGCCCACGCTGCGGGAGTCGGTGCGCAGGGGCACGACCAGTGTGGAGTGGATGCCGGCGGCACGGTAGCGGGCCAGCCGGTCCGCGTACGGGCCCCGGGTCTCCGGCCGGACCCTGGTCGGCATGCTGGTCACGAAGGGGCGCCCGCGTTCCAGACAGCGGCGCATGGGGGACCCCGGCCCGTGGTCGTTCACATCCTCCGGGCCCGCAAGGCCGCCCAGCCGCACCGCGAGCTCCGGGCGGACGCTCACCGCGGCCCGCCGCATCCGCATCACCCCGGCCGACGGAGAGGGGCGCGGGTGTACGGACTCGTTCTCGACGACCAGTTCGACCGAGGCGCCGTCCGCGAGATCCCGTACGACGAAGTCGGTGAGCTCCTGGCAGGTGGTGCTCAGGTCCAGCGTGGTGCCGATCCGCAGGGTGGCCGCGTGCAGCATGGCCATCCGGCCGTGGGTGCGCTCCAGTTCGTTGAGGTAGCGGCGCGGCTCGGTGACCTCCACCCCGATGGCGACGAGTCCGACGATCTCACCGTGGTCGTTCTTCAGACGGTGGTACGTGCTGTGCCACTCGCGCTCCTTGCGGCCGTCGCCCGTGCCCATGTTCCCGGCGATGAGGACATCGCGCGGTCTGCCGTCCCGCAGCACCGCCAGCGGCACCTCCTCGGGCCGCTCCACCCCGGGGATGATCTCGGCGAGGTTGCGTCCGAGCTGCTCCTCGGCGGGTACGCCGACGATCCGGGCCATGTGCGGGTTGACGTACACATAGCGCAGCCGCGTGTCGAGGACCGCGACGGCCGCCGCCCCGCCCTCGACGATCTCCCGCAGCACCCGGTACTCACGCCCCAGCTCGGCCGTCGCACCCGCCAGCAGCGTCTCGACGTCCTCGGACAGCAAGGTCCGCGGGAGGGCGGAGTCCGGCCCCACTGGAACCTCCCGTTCGCCTGGACTGGGGGTTCCATGATCCGGCGGGCACGGCCGAGGTGCACCCGGACGCCGGGCGCTCCGCTGGAAGTGCGGCGAGGGGGTGCCGGTCGGCTGCGGCGCTGTCGTGGCTGGTCGTAGGTCATGGCTGGTCGTGTACCGCAGCGGAGCTGCGGAAGAGGTGGCGCACGGGTGCCGTGAACATGTGGATCGGCTCGCCGTGCTGGTGCCGGTGTGCGGCTGAGCGACACCCTCTGACGGCGGGACGCGGGGCTGACACCCGTAAGGAGCCGGGCTCCACGGCAAAGACCCTGGTCGGCGTCTCCGCCGCGGGACGGCCGGGCGCGTGCGGGCGGTGTGATCGGTTTGCGGGGTGTCGGGGCGGTTCCCACCGTGGGCGCAAGAGCAGCGAGCTTCCAGCTGCTGCTGGCGCTTTCGAAAGGAACTCAAGGCGCGCCCTTGTCTCCCGCGGCCTCCTCGCGCCGCCCCTGGTCTGCGCCGCGCTGATCCTCGCGGCCCGGCCGGTACAGCCGCCACCGTCGGCGACGCGGGCCGGGCAGTGCCGGGCCTGAGCATCACCGAGGCCGCCCTGCTCTCCGGCGCCGAGACGGACACGCTCCTCGACCACGACAGCGCTCTGGCACCCCTCCTCGACACGGTGGCGGACCTCGGCGAGGCGGACGGTACCCGGCTCGCCCCGGAGGCGGCCGCCGCGTACGCGAAGGAGCTCCAGGCCTGGAACGCCGACGTCCAGGAGCGCCTGCGGCAGCTGGACAGGTCCGGCGACCGGTCCGTGGCCCAGGCGGCCGACCCCGTCGGAGGCCTGCTGGCCTCCCTCGCCTCCGCGGTCCAGGGCCTGATCAGCGCGCTGGCCTCGCTGGACCTCGGCGGGGTGCTGAACGCGGTGACCGGGTTGCTGTCCCCGGTGCTGGGGCTGGTCACCGGGCTGCTCGGCGGCGGCCTGCCGCAGCTTCCGGCGGTGCCTGTTCCGTAGTGGGGTTTCGTCGGCTGGGCCGTCCTGGGTGCCGGGCGGTCGAGCCGACGTGTCAGCCCACCTGAGCGGCGAACACCCCGTAGGCCCGTTCGTCGAAGAGCACGAACCTGACCTCTTCGACCGCTGTCTCCGTCGCCCGTACCGTCTCCACGGCGATACGGGCCGCGTCCTCCATCGGCCAGCGGTACACACCGGTGGAGACGGCCGGGAACGCGACCGTGCGGGCGCCGAGTTCGTCGGCCACCCGCAGGGACTCGCGGTAGCAGGAGGCGAGGAGGCCGGAGCGGTCCTCGGAGCGGCTGTAGACGGGGCCGACGGTGTGGATGACCCAGCGGGCGTCGAGATTGCCCGCCGTCGTGGCGACCGCTCGGCCGGTTTGCAGGCCCTTGCCGTGGTGTGAGGCGCGGAGCTTGCGGCACTCCTCCAGGATCGCCGGGCCGCCGCGGCGGTGGATGGCACCGTCGACGCCTCCGCCGCCGAGCAGGGAGGAGTTCGCCGCGTTGACGATGGCGTCGGCGGTCTCTCGGGTGATGTCGCCCTGGACGAGCGTGATGGTGGTCATGTCTGCCTACCTCGTGCCTCAGCCCGATGTCTGCCGGAGCCTGCGCCAGACCGCCTTCGCCGCGTTGTGCCCGGACATGCCGTGCACGCCGGGGCCGGGCGGGGTGGCCGACGAGCAGATGAAGACGGCCGGGTGCGGGGTGCCGTACGGGGACAGGGAGAGTCTGGGGCGCAGCAGGATCTGCAGGCCGGTGACCGCGCCGGAGCCGATGTCGCCGCCGACGTAGTTGGCGTTGCGGGCGGCCAGTTCGGGTGGTCCGGCGGTCGCGCGGGCCAGGACCAGGTCGCGGAACCCGGGGGCGAAACGCTCCAGTTGGCGCTCGATGGCGTCGGTGAGGTCGCCGGTCCAGCCACTCGGGACATGGCCGTAGGCCCAGAAGACCTGCTGGCCCTCGGGGGCCCGGGTGGGATCCATGACGCTGGGCTGCACGGTGATCATGAACGGCTTGTCGGGAGCCCTGTTCTCCCGGGAGGCCGCGCGCAGGGCGGTGCCGATCTCCGCGCTGCTTGCGCCGATCTGCACGGTGCCGGCGGTGCGGGCCTCGGGCGCGGTCCAGGGCACCGGGCCGTCGAGCGCGTAGTCGACCTTGAAGACGCCGGGGCCGTACCGGTAGCCGTCGTAGTAGCTGCCGAACCCGGCGATGCGGGCCAGGGCGGTGGGTGAGGTGTCGAAGATGTACGAGCGGGCGGGCGGCAGGTCGTCGAGGCGCTTGACCTCGTAGTCGGTGTGGATGCCGCCGCCGAGGTCCTTGAGGTAGTCCGCGAGGGCGTCGGAGATGGACTGGGAGCCGCCACGGGCGACCGGCCAGCCCCGGGCGTGCGCGGCGAGCGCGAAGACGAGACCGATGGCGCCGGTGGCGAAGCCGGAGAGGGGCGCCATGACATGGGCGACCAGGCCGGCGAAGAGGGCCTTGGCGCGTTCGTCGCGGAAACGGCGCAACAGCCAGGTCGAGGGGGGCAGGCCGGTCAGGCCGAAGCGGGCGAGCGTCACCGGGTCGCGAGGCAGCGCGGTCAGCGGCAGGGACATGAAGTCCCGTACCAGACCGTCCCACTTGGGCAGGAACGGCTCTACCAGCCTGCGGTACGTGCCCGCGTCGCGCGGTCCGAAGGAGGCGGCGGTCTCGGCGACCGAGCGGGACAGCACGGCGGCGGTGCCGTCGGTGAAGGGATGCGCCATGGGCAGGTCGGCGTGCAGCCACTCCAGGCCGTACCGCTCCAGCGGAAGGGCGCGGAACGCCGGGGAGTTGATGCCGAGGGGGTGCGCGGCGGAGCACGGGTCGTGCCGGAAGCCGGGCAGGGTGAGCTCCTCGGTGCGGGCTCCCCCGCCGACGGTGTCACGCGCCTCGAAGAGCGCCACGGAGAAGCCCCGGCGGGCCAGCTCCACGGCAGCGGTCAGTCCGTTCGGTCCCGCACCCACCACGCACGCATCGAGCATCGACGGCACCTTCGGACCCCTTCGTCAGCCGATGGCCACTGGATCAGGATATGACGGGGCACCGACAGCCCCTGGTCGCGGGGGAACGGATCGACGGATGGTGTCCGGGTGGTCACCGTCGGTGCGTTGACGCGGCGCGGCGCATGGGTGGGTGACGCGGGCGCGGCGGATCGGTGAGGTGAGCCGAGGTGAGGTAAGGCGAGGCGAGCTGACGCGAGCGTGGCGCATCGATGAAGGCGGCGCGGGTGCACCGCACCGGTGCCGTGGCTCAGCGTCTCGCCGGTCGCCGCCGTGCCCACCGCCTGCTCCCCCCTTGGTGCCATGACCCGGACGCCGCCCCACGAAGCGGTGGCTCAGGCCCTTTCCCCCCAGCGGCACCCCGGCTGTGCGGCCTTGCCCTCGCCCTCCTGATGCCCTTGCGCAGACCTTTGCCGCCGTCACCGCGGCTCAGGCGCTTGCCCCACGGCGCCCCGGCTCAGACCCCGCCCGCCAGCAACCCCGCGATCCGCCGTGCCGTCGCCGTGTCACGGGCCGCCGTGAACGGCAGGGCGTTGCCGCCGGTGATGCGGAACGGCACGCCGTCGACGGTCAGATGGGCGCCGCCGGCCTCCTCCACGAGGAGCAGGCCCGCCGCGTGGTCCCAGGCCGCCTCCCAGGAGAAGGCGGTGCCGTCCAACTCCCCGCGCGCGACGGCCAGATACTCCAGCCCCGCGGAACCGCACGCCCGCGGCGCGACCCCGTCCGTCCACAGGCCCAGCAGGGCACGCTTCTGGTCGTCGGTCGTGTAGTCCGGGTGGGACGTGGCCACTTCGAGGTCCCGGCCGGGCTCCGGCGGCCCGGCGAACAGCCGCTCGCCGTCGAGGAACGCGCCCTGGCCGCGTACCGCCGTGGCCATTCGGTCGAGAGCGGGCGCGTAGGTCCAGGAGGCGCGCAGTACGCCGCCCTGGGCGAGCGCGACCAGTGTGCAGAAGCCGTCCTCGCCGCGCACGAACTGCCGTGTCCCGTCGACCGGGTCGACGATCCACACCGGGGCGTCGCCCCGTATCGCCTCGTACGAGGCCGGGTTGGCGTGCACGGCCTCCTCGCCGACCACGACGGAGCCGGGCAGGAGCCTGCCGAGGACGTCGGTGAGGTGCTGCTCGGCCAGGCGGTCGGCGTCCGTCACCAGGTCGTGCGGTCCGCTCTTCTCGTCGACCTCGTGCGCGGCCAGCCGGCGGAAGCGGGGCATGATCTCGGCCGCGGCGGCCTTGCGGACCGCTTCCTCCACGTCGGCCGAGTGGCGGGCGAGAAACTCGTCGATGGTTTCCGTGTCTTCGATCATGCATCCATGAGAGCACGCCCCACTGACAATCCCCACCCGGTAAGTGGACACCGGGTGGAATCACCGTGAATACCGGGACATGACCTTCTTGGGAGGATCTCCCGGGCGCGCCTCCAGGGCGCACGTCACGGGCGCATCGCACAAGCGCACCGCACAAGCGCACCGCACAAGCGCACTGAACGGCTGTCTCAGCGGCCCACCGCGTACCCCTGCATCCCCCGCGGATTCGCCGCCGCCGACAGGATCCCCGTCCCCGGGTCCCGCGCGACCGCGCACAGCCGTCCCTCCGACCAGGCGTCACCGATCGTCACGTCATGCCCGCGCCGCCGCAGCTCCTCGACGACGTCGGCGGCCGTCCGCGCCTCCACCGTCAGGCTGCCCGGCCGCATGCCGCGCGGGTAGAAGGAGCCCGGGAAGCTGTCGTTGTGCCAGTTCGGCGCGTCGACGGCGCCCTGGAGGTCAAGCCCTCCGCGCACCGGCGGGCGCAGCGCGACCGCCAGGAAGAAGTGCAGCTGCCACTGGTCCTGCTGGTCCCCTCCGGGTGTACCGAAGGCCATGACGGGCACCCCGTCGCGCAGCGCGATGGAGGGCGTGAGCGTGGTCCGGGGACGGCGTCCGGGCGTCAGCGAGTTCGGCAGCCCCTCCTCCAGCCAGGCCATCTGGAGCCGGGTGCCGAGCGGGAAGCCGAGCTCGGGCACGACGGGGTTGGACTGCAGCCAGCCGCCGCTGGGGGTGGCGGCGACCATGTTGCCCCAGCGGTCGACGACGTCGAGATGGCAGGTGTCGCCACGGGTGGTGCCGTCGGCGCCGATGGCGGGCTCCCCGGGCACGGGTGACGTGGGAAGCTTCGCCACGGTCGGCTCCCCGGCCCCCAGCGGACCGGCCCCGGGTGCGTCCGTGACGACCACGCGCGCGTGCGCGCTCAGTCGCGGGGTGCGCCCGCCAGGGCTGCCGGGCCGCAGCTCGTACGACGCCTTGTCCCCGACGAGCGCGCGCCGCCCGGCGTTGTACGCCTCCGACAGCAGCTCGTCCAACGGCACCTCACCGGCGTCCCCGTACCAGGCCTCCCGGTCGGCCATGGCGAGCTTGCAGCCCTCGACGAGCAGGTGCACATACTCGGCGGACCCGTACTCCGGCAGCTCGGCGGGGAGCAGGGCGAGCTGTTGCAGCAGCGCCGGCCCCTGGCTCCAGGGTCCGGCCTTGCACAGGGTCCAGCCGTTCCAGTCGTACGTCGCCGGCGCCTCGTAGGTGGCGGACCACCCGGCGAGATCGTCACCCGTCAGCGTGCCGGCGTGCCGCTCCCCACTGGTGTCCATGGTGGGCCGCTGCGCCTGCCGCACCAGCGCCTCGCCGATGAACCCGCCGCGCCACACCTCCCGCGCCGCCTCGATCTGCGCGACCCGGTCCCCCGCCCCGTCGGCCTCGGCGAGGAGCCGCCTCCAGGTGGCGGCGAGCGCGGGATTGCGGAACAGCTCACCGGGCCGGGGTGCCTTCCCGCCGGGCAGATACACCTCGGCGGACGACGTCCACTCGGTCTCGAACAGCTGCCGTACGGTCTCGACGGTCGCCCCGACGTTCTCCACGGGCGCGTGCCCGTCCTCGGCGTATCCGACGGCGTACTTCAGCACCTCGGCGAGGGACTTGGTGCCGTGGTCGCGCAGCAACAGCATCCAGGCGTCGAAGGCGCCGGGCACGGCGGAGGCGAGCGGTCCGGTTCCGGGTACGAGGTCGAGTCCGAGCGAGCGGTAGTGCGCGACGGTGGCCCCGGCCGGGGCGACGCCCTGTCCGCACAGCACCCGCACCTCACCGCCCGCCGGTGCGAGGAGGATCGGCACCTCTCCCGCGGGCCCGTTGAGATGCGGCTCGACGACATGCAGCACGAACGCCCCCGCCACCGCCGCGTCGTAGGCGTTGCCCCCGTCCTCCAGCACGGCCATCGCCGACTGCGAGGCGAGCCAATGGGTGGAGGACACCATGCCGAAGGTGCCCTGGAGGGTGGGGCGAGTGGTGAACACGGGCGGACTCCTCGCTCGGGGGCAGCGGTCCCATGATCGTACGAAGCGGTGTCGGCCGTCTGCCCTCCGTGGCCGGAGCTATGCGGGCCGCCGGGGCCGGGTCGTCTCCGTCATCGCCCCAGGGTGGTGATCGGCGCCCGGACCACGCAAGCGGATATCAGCCGCGTGCCGTCACCAGCCCCGACTCGTAGGCAAACACGACCAGTTGGGCCCGGTCCCGGGCCCCCAGCTTCGTCATCGCCCGGCTCACGTGCGTCTTCGCGGTGAACGGGCTGATGACCATGTGCGCGGCGATCTCCTCGTTGGTCAGGCCGCGCGCGGCCAGGGCGGTCACCTCGCGTTCGCGGCGCGTGAGGCATTCCAGGCCCGGAGCCGTGGCCCGGTCCGGGGGCCGGGACACGAACTCGCCGATCAGGGTGCGGGTGACCGAGGGCGACAGAAGGGCCTCGCCGCCCGCCACCACCTCGATCGCCTGCAGCAGTTCGGCCGGCTCGGTGTCCTTCAGCAGGAAGCCGCTCGCGCCCGCGCGCAGGGCCTCGAAGACGTACTCGTCGAGGCCGTAGTTGGTGAGGATCACCACGCGGACAGCCGCCAGCGCGGGATCCTCGGCGATGTGCCGGGTCGCCTCGATGCCCGTCATCACCGGCATCTGCACGTCGATCAGCGCGATGTCGGGGACCTCCGCGCGCACCAGCGCCAGCCCCTGCTCCCCGTCGGCGGCCTCGCCGACCACCTCGATGTCGTCCTCGGCCTCCAGCAGTGCCCGGAAGCCGGCCCGCATGAGCGCCTGGTCGTCGACGAGCGCCACCCTGATCACGGGCGCTCCAGCGGCAGTTCGGCCCGCACCTCGAAGCCGCCCTCCGCGCGCGGGGCGGCGAGCAGCGTCCCCCCGAGCGCCGTGACGCGCTCCTGCATGCCCGTCAGACCGATGCCCGGCGTGGGCGGGCAGTCCGGGGCGGCGTTCCCGTCGTCGTCCACGGCTATCGTCACCTCCCCTTCCCCATAGCCCACTTGGACGCGCACCTTCGCGGGTCCCGCGTGCCGTGCCGCGTTCGTCAGCGCCTCCTGCACGATCCGGTACACCGCCTTCTCGACCGTCGCGGGCAGCTCCCGCTCCTCCCCCGTCACCGTCAGCTCCACCGCGAGACCTGCGGCCCTGGCCCGTTCCACCAGCACCGCGGGCGTGCCCATGACCTCGTCCGTGCGCAGTACTTCGAGCGTCGACCGCAGTTCGCGCATCGCCTCGCCGCTGGCCTCCTGGATGGCGAGCAGCGCGGGCGGCACGTCCTCGCCCCGCTTGCGGGCCAGGTGGACGGCGACGCCCGCCTGGAGTTTGACGATGGAGATGCTGTGGGTCAGGGAGTCGTGCAACTCCCTGGCGATGCGCAGGCGTTCCTCGCCCGCGCGGCGCAGGGCCGCTTCCTCCCGGGTGCGTTCGGCCTCCAGGGCGCGCTGCTCGGTCTGGCGCAGATACGCCTGCCAGTTGCGGTCGGCGAGCCCGGTGACGACCGCGCACAGGAACCAGCCCATGAGCAGCGCCACCTGTTCGACGATCTGCCGGGTCGTCGGGCCGGTCGCCAGATACGCCACCAGGAACACCCCGCCCGCCACGGCCGCCCACGCGCGGTGCCCCACCCGGGCCGCCACATGGGTCGCGGCGAGAACGGGGAGGGCCGCGGGCGGTCCCGGGTGGGCGTGCAGGACGTACGCCGCGCCGCTCGCCGTCGCCACGGCCAGCACCGCCCTGGGTGCCGTGCGGTACAGCGTCAGGACGGCCGAGGCGACGGCGATCAGCGCGTAGTCGACGGCGGTCGTGTCCGTGTCGAAGGCCGCCGTGACCCCGACGAGGGCACCGACGACGGCCGCGAGGGCCACGTCGACGAGCCGCTCGCGGGTGGTCGTCCCCGTGGCCGGCCGGCCGTGGATCCCGCTCATGAACGCACAGTAGACCGCCGTACCGACACCGGCGTCAGCCCTGTGGACAACTCTCCGGCTACTCCCTGCGCAGTAGTCGGCGCCGCCCACCCACCCGGCCGATGCAGCGTCAACTCCCTTCGGCCGTACGACGACCGGGGGCACCCGTACGGCGCACGCTGCTGTGCATGTCCACACCCTTCCGCTACACCGAACCCCTGCCGCCCAAGGCGGCCACCGGCCGGGTCGCCGAGGTCTACACGCAGCTCTCCCGCGACTTCGGCATCGACGAACCGGTCACCTTCGTGGTCCTCTCCTCCGCGCCCGAGATCCTCGCCCCCGCCTGGGCGTTGATGCGCGAGTCGCTGATCGCGGGCCCCGGCAGCCGTACCGGCAAGGAGCTCGCGGCACTCGGGGTGTCGCTCGCCAACAAGTGCCCGTTCTGCGTGGACGCGCACACCGTGCTGCTGCACGCCACCGGCGACCACGCCCTCGCCGAACGCCTCGCGCGCGGCGAGCAGCCCAGGAACGAGGAGCACGCGCGCGTGCTGGAGTGGGGCAAGCGGACCCGTGTCCCGGGCGCCTTCGCCCCCGGTCCGTTCCCACGCGAGCACACCCCCGGCTACCTCGGCACCGTGCTCGCCTTCCACTTCATCAACCGGATCGTGTCCGCGCTGCTGACCGAGAACCTGCTGCCGGGCAACGCCCAGCGGTTCCGTCCGGTACGCAGCCTCGTGGGCCGCACCATGTCCCGGACCGTCCGCCGCACGGCCCGCCCCGGGGCCGCGCTGGCGTTGCTGGATCTGCCCGACCCGGGCGAGTCCCCCGCGTGGGCGGGCGGCACGGCCGCCGGTCCCGCGTACGCCGCCCTGCTCAGGGCCGCCATGGACGGCGCCGGCGTCCTGGACGCCGACGACCAGAGTGTCGTGGAGGACGTCCTCCAGGACTGGGACGGAGCGCATCCGCCGCTCGCGCCCGACCCGTTCCCCGACCGGTCCGAGCGCCCCGGCGCCCGTCTCGCCCTGCTCGCCGCCCTCGCGCCGTACCGCGTCACGGACGAGGACGTGGCCGCGTGGCGCCGCCCCGAGCACACCGATCAGCACTTGGTGCAACTCGTGGCATATGGGGCGTTCCTGGCGGTCGACCGCATCGAATCGGCGTTCACCCGCAACTCCGTACGGACATAACGGGACACACGACACATCGTCAGCAGGTCGCAGTCACCGCGCATGTACGGAGCGAGTTGGCACTACCGCCCCACAGGGACTCGTGTGACACTGGCGTCCCGTCCGCAGTGCGGACCCCTCCGCACCCTCCCCCACGGAAAAAGTGCGCCTGTGCGTTCCCTGCCTCTGCCGCTCGCCCTGACCGCCCGTCTGTCGCCGGTCGTCGTGCTCGCCGCCGCGGGCTGGTCGCTGTCGTCCGGCCCGGCCCCGTCCTCCGACGACGAGGCCGCGTCGAAGGACGGCACCACACAGTCCGCGTCGGCTCCCGCGACGGCTGCGGCCTCGAAGGCGTACGCCGCCGCCCCCGCACCGTGCGGCAGCGTCACAGCGAAGACCGTCAAGTCGCTGGTGCCGGGCGCCAAGACGGCCGGCAAGGAGATCCCGTCGACGGACACCGAGTTGCGCCGCACCTGCTCCTGGAACGCCCTCAAGGGGTACGACTACCGCTGGCTCGACGTGTCCTTCGAGATCGAGGACTCGGAGGAAGAAGCGGCGGCGACGTACAAGAAGCGCATCGGGGAGAAGAGCGGCGGAGGGGACGTGCCGGGGCTCGGTGACGCGGGCTACTCCGTCGTGAACCTCACCACGGAGGACAAGCAGCAGACGCGCGAGGGCGTGGTCATCGCCCAGGTGTCCAACGCGCTGGTGGTCATCACCTACAACGGCAGCGACTTCGAGTCGAAGAAGGCGCCGAGCACCGAGGTGATCAACAAGGGCGCCATCAAGGCTGCGAAGGACGCGGTGGCGGCACTGGAGGGCGGCCGGTAGCACCGGCCGCCCTCTCCGTCACGCATCCGCGGGCTCAGGCCTTGATGCCCTCCTGCTCCCGGCCCAGCGGCAGCATCAGCACGGTGTACAGCACCAGGGACGTGCCGAGGCCGATCGCCCAGCCGTAGTCGGCGAGCGGCTTGAGGAACGGGATCAGTCCGTCCGTCGGGAACGGCCCCGTCTTGTTGCCGTCCGCGTCGACGCCCGAGTACGACCCGCCGACCGCGAGGACACCGCCGACCAGGAACGCGGCGATGGCCCGCCAGTTCCAGCCGCCCGAGTACCAGTAGCGCCCGCCGGGCGTGTACAGGTCCGCGAGGTGCAGGACCGTCCTGCGCACGATCCAGTAGTCGGCGATGAGGATGCCCGCGACCGTGCCCAGCAGACCGCCGACCACGCCGAGCCAGGTGAAGATGTAGAACTCGGGCGTGGAGATCAGCTTCCACGGGAAGATCAGGATGCCGACGACACCCGTGATCAGCGCGCCGGTACGGAAGTTGATGAACTTCGGGGCCAGGTTGGACAGGTCGTACGCCGGGGAGACCACGTTCGCCGCGATGTTCACGGAGATCGTGGCGATCAGCACGATGAACAGCGCGAAGAGCAGTCCGAAGGCGTTGTCCGTCTTGGCCGCGAGGGCGACCGGGTCCCAGATCGCCTCGCCGTAGACGACCTCGGAGCCGGAGGTGACCAGCACGGCGAGGACCGCGAAGAGGGTCATCGTGGTGGGCAGACCGAGGGACTGGCCCCAGGTCTGCGCCTTCTGGCTGGCGCCGAAGCGGGTGAAGTCGGGGATGTTGAGCGAGAGCGTGGCCCAGAAGCCGATCATGCCCATCAGGGAGGGGAAGAAGACCGGCCAGAAGTCCGCGCCCCAGCCGAGCTTGGACGGCTGGTCGAGCAGCGCGCCGAACCCGTCGGCCTTGACGGCGATCCAGATCAGCAGCACGAAGGCGCCGACGATCACCACGGGCGCGGCCCAGTTCTCGAAGTGCCGCAGGAAGTCCATGCCGCGGTAGATGATCGCGATCTGCAGCGCCCAGAAGAGCAGGAAGCACAGCCACAGCGGCCATGGGTTACCGGCGATCTTCCCCGCGTTCTCCCAGTGCCCGCCGGTCAGCTTGGAGCCCAGCGCGAAGATGCCGCTGCCGCCGATCCAGGTCTGGATGCCGAACCAGCCGCAGGCCACGCCCGCCCGGATCAGCGCCGGGATGTTGGCGCCGCGCAGTCCGAAGGAGGCCCGGGCGAGGACCGGGAACGGGATGCCGTACTTGGGTCCGGCATGGCCCGTGGCCAGCATCGGCAGCAGCACGATGATGTTGGCCAGGGCGATCGTGAAGACGGCCTGCTTCCAGTCCATCCCGAGCGCGACCAGGCCGGAGGCCAGGGTCCAGCTCGGGATGCAGTGGGCCATGGAGATCCACAGGGCCGCGAAGTTGTACGTCGTCCACTTGCGTTCGGAGACCGGTACGGGACGCAGGTCCTCGTTGGCGAAGGGACTGTCGGCGGGAAAGGCCTCGGGGCTGAGTTCGATACGGCCGCCGGCGTCGGCGGACTGCGATATGTGCGACCCCGTGGGGACTGTGTCGGTCATGGGCAGGCCAATCGGTGAGCGGGACGGGAGAGGCCGTGCGGGGGCCTTGGGCCCCTCTCCGCCCCGGGACGGCGGGGGGAGAGGGGTGTCAAGGTGTGGGGGGTCGGTGGGGCGCCGGTCAGGCGTTGATCGCGGGGATGACCTTCGAGCCGTACGCGTCGATGGTGGTCTCCTGCGCGTCGTGCATGTCGTAGACGGCGAACTGGTCGACGCCCAGCTCGCGCAGGGCGTTCAGCTTCTCGATGTGCTTCTCGACGGGTCCGATGATGCAGAACCGGTCGACGATCTCGTCGGGCACGAACGCGGTGTCCGGGTTGTCGGCACGTCCGTGATGCGAATAGTCGTACCCCTCACGGGCCTTGATGTAGTCCGTGAG
Source organism: Streptomyces sp. S.PB5 (assembly GCF_030403745.1). GTDB lineage: Bacteria > Actinomycetota > Actinomycetes > Streptomycetales > Streptomycetaceae > Streptomyces. Next base: position 763,578 of record NZ_JAQMWP010000002.1, on the reverse strand, counting down.
TTCCTCCGGGACCTGTGCCGAGTGCTCGCCGTACTTGGACACCAGGTCGGCCACGTGGTTGCCGACCATCCCGCCGAACCAGCGGCACTGCTCACGCGCGTGGGCGAGCGCCTCGGGCGAGTCGTCCTCGGTGACGTAGGCCGGTGCGGCCACGCAGATCTTGACCTCGGACGGGTCGCGTCCGGCGGCGACGGCCGCGTCCTTCACGGCCTTGACCATGTACTCGGTGAGGTAGAGGTCGGCGAGCTGGAGGATGAAGCCGTCGGCCTCCTCGCCGGTCATCTTCAGCGCCTTGGGACCGTACGCGGCCATCCATACGGGGAGTCGGGCGTCCTCCTTGATCCAGGGGAACTTGACGACCGTGCCCCCGAGGTCGGCCTCCTGGCCGGAGCCGAGCGCCCTGATGACCTTCATCGCCTCGCTGATGCGGGCGAGGGTGTTCGGGGTGCGGCCCGCGACGCGCATCGCCGAGTCACCGCGGCCGATACCGCAGACCGTGCGGTTGCCGAACATGTCGTTGAGGGTGGCGAAGGTGGAGGCGGTGACCTCCCAGGTGCGGGTGCCCGGGTTGGTGACCATCGGGCCGACCGTCAACTTCGAGGTGTTCGCGAGGATCTGACTGTAGATCACGAACGGCTCCTGCCAGAGCACGGCGGAGTCGAAGGTCCAGCCGTAGGTGAAGCCGTTGCGCTCGGCCCGCTTCATCAGGCTGATGACCTTAGAGGCCGGCGGGTCGGTCTGCAGGACGAGTCCGAAGTCCATGTGCGCCACTCCTAGTTCAGGTACTGACAGGTGGAGCGGGGGGTGTAGACGCCGTGACCCGCGCGTCCGGTGTACTCCCGCTCGGTGATGACGAGTTCGCCGCGCGAGAGGACCGTCTCGACCCGGCCGGTGATGCGCTTGCCCTCGTACGCCGAGTAGTCGACGTTCATGTGGTGCGTCTCGACGGACAGGACCTGCTCGGCGTGCGGGTCGTAGATGACGACGTCCGCGTCGGCGCCCGGCGCGATGGTGCCCTTCTTCGGGTACATGCCGAACATCCGGGCCGGGGTGGCGCAGGCGATCTCGATCCAGCGGCGGCGGGTGATGTGCCCGTCGACGACGGCCTGGTGGAGCAGGTCCATGCGGTTCTCGACGCCCGGGAGGCCGTTGGGGATCTTGGAGAAGTCGCCGCGGCCGAGCTCCTTCTGGCCCACGAAGCAGAAGGGGCAGTGGTCGGTGGAGACGACCTGGAGGTCGTTGGTCCTCAGGCCCTGCCACAGCTTGGCCTGGTGCTCCTTGGGGCGGAGCGGTGTGCTGCACACGTACTTCGAGCCCTCGAAGTCCGGCTCCGCGAGGTTGTCGGTCGACAGGAAGAGGTACTGCGGGCAGGTCTCGCCGAAGACGTTGAGCCCCTCGTCGCGCGCCCGCGCCAGCTCGGCCACTGCCTCCATGGCCGAGACGTGCACGACGTACAACGGGGCGCCGGCGACCTGCGCGAGCTTGATGGCACGGTGGGTGGCCTCGGCCTCAAGGAGGGCCTTGCGCACCTCCCCGTGATAGCGGGGGTCGGTCTCGCCGCGGGCCAGCGCCTGCTCCACGAGCACGTCGATCGCGATGCCGTTCTCGGCGTGCATCATGATCAGGCCGCCGTTCTCGGCGGAGCGCTGCATGGCGCGCAGGATCTGGCCGTCGTCGGAGTAGAAGACGCCGGGGTAGGCCATGAACTGCTTGAAACTCGTCACCCCCTCCTCGACCAGCAGGTCCATCTCCTTGAGCGTCTCCTGGTTCACATCGGAGACGATCATGTGGAAGCCGTAGTCGATCGCGCAGTTGCCCTCCGCCTTGGCGTGCCAGGCGTCGAGGCCCTCGCGCAGGGAATGGCCGACGCTCTGCACGGCGAAGTCGACGATCGTGGTCGTACCGCCCCAGGCGGCGGCCCGGGTGCCGGTCTCGAAGGTGTCGGAGGCGAAGGTGCCGCCGAACGGCAGCTCCATGTGGGTGTGGGCGTCGACGCCACCGGGGATGACGTACTTCCCGGTGGCGTCGAGGGTCCGTTCGCCGGTGAACGCTTCGGCGGCGGACGTGCCCGAGGCGGCGAGGGCGGCGATGCGGCCGTCCTCGATCAGCACGTCGGCGTGGATCTCGTCGGACGCGGTGATGACGAGACCACCGCGGATGACGGTACGGCTGCTCATGGTCCCTCTCCTGCCAGGGTGATGGGTTCGGTCAGGGTGCGGTCAGCGGCGGGTAGGCGTCCGGACGGCGGTCGCGGTAGAACTGCCAGCGGTCGCGGACCTCCCGCAGCTTGGCCATGTCCAGGTCGCGGACGACGAGTTCGGTCTCCTTGTCGGAGGCGACCTCGCCCACGAACTGGGCCTCCGGGTCGACGAAGTACGTCGTCCCGTAGAAGTCGTTGTCGCCCAGCTCCTCGACCCCGACCCGGTTGATCGCGCCGACGAAGTACTCGTTGGCGACGGCCGCGGCCGGCTGCTCCAGCTGCCACAGATAGGCGGACAGGCCGCGCGAGGTGGCCGACGGGTTGAAGACGATCTCGGCGCCTTCGAGACCCAGGGCACGCCACCCCTCGGGGAAGTGCCGGTCGTAGCAGATGTAGACGCCGATCTTCCCGACGGCCGTGTCGAAGACCGGCCAGCCCAGGTTGCCGGGGCGGAAGTAGAACTTCTCCCAGAAGCCCGGCACCTGGGGGATGTGGTGCTTGCGGTACTTGCCGAGGTACGAGCCGTCCGCGTCGATCACGGCGGCGGTGTTGTAGAGGACGCCCGGCTGCTCCTCCTCGTACATCGGCAGGATCAGGACGATGCCCAACTCCTTGGCCAGCGCCTGGAATCGCTTGACGATCGGCCCGTCCGGGATGGCTTCGGCGTACTCGTAGAACGCCTTGTCCTGGACCTGGCAGAAGTACGGTCCGTAGAACAGCTCCTGGAAGCACAGGACTTGAGCACCCTGCGCGGCCGCGTCGCGGGCCGCCTGCTCGTGGACCTGGATCATCGATTCCTTGTCGCCCGTCCACGCGGTCTGGAAGAGGGCGGCACGGATCACTCTGCTCATCGGGACCTCCGGTCGCTCGGTGTGCGAGAAGGCTAGAAAGCCGGCAAGCAGGCTTTGAGTTGCACCGTGTCACGTCTGCGGGCGCCGGGCGTGCCACGGTGTCACCCTGTCGTGGACCCATGTTTCACCGCCGTTTTCCCAGGTCGTGGCATGTTTCAGCCCTGTTGCGCGTCGTGTGCGAGGAGCGCGATGTGCACCGAGGCCGCCTGTTCGAAGTCGTCGAGGTCGACGCCGAGCCGGGTCTGTATCGCTTCGAGGCGCCGGTACAGCGCGGGGCGCGAGACATGGTGCAGCTGGGCGGTGCGGGACTTGTTGCGGCCGGTGGCGAGATACGTCCGCAGGACGGCCAGCAGGCCCTCACCCGAACCGGAGTCGCACAGCAGTCCGTCCAGCTCCCGCTCCGCGAAGGACTGCACATGCGGGTCGTCGCGCAACAGCCGTATGAGACCGCGCAGATGAACGTCCTTGAGGCGTACGACGGCCGGGAGGTCGAGGGCCCCGGAGGCGACGGCGTCCGCGACATGCCGGGCCTCACGCATTCCGGCGGGGACGTCGTCCCACGCGGTACGGGGGTCGGCCGCCGCCACGACCGTCTGGGTCAGCCGGGCCGCGAAGTTGGCCGTCAGGACCGCGGCGTCCTGGTCCCGGGCCAGGCTCAGCAGCACGGCGGTGGCCCCGTCGGCGAGCTCGGCGACCAGGCCCGGCAGCCCCAACAGGCGCAGCACGCGGTCGAGTTCGGCCGGGTCCCCGTCCCGGACGACCAGCGGCACGAACGTCCGCCGGTTGACGGGCAGTCCGGCCGCCCGCGCCCGCGGCAGCAGCTGCCTCGCCGGCACGACCCCGCTGACCAGGTCGGTGAGCAGGCTCTGCGCGGACTGTTCCTCCCAGGTGTGGGCGGAGTTCCCGGCGAGCATGCGGTGCAGGACCAGGGCCTCGGCGGCCCGGTCGGCGAGCAGCCGCCCGGTGGCGGTGTCCCCGCGGTACCCGCACAGCAGGATCTGGCCCCACCGCTCCCCGCGCCCGCCCAGCTCGGCCCGGATCCAGCCGTCGCCCTCGCTGCCGCCGGCCTGCCGGGCGATGCGCTCCCAGTCCCGCAGCACGTCGTCCACGGCCGGCCGCTCCCCCGCGGTGGCGAGGACACGGTGGGCGAGGTTGGTAACGACGACGGGACAGGCGCTGTGGTGGGCGATGTCGTCGAGCAGCCGCTGCAGCGGGGCGCCCGCGGTGATGAGCCCGGTGAGTGAGGTGCGTACGGCCTCGGACAGGCTGACCGCGGCGAACTTCCGCCGGACCAGCCGGGACTGCACCTCCTCGGTCAACTCGGCGAAGGGGAAGGGCCGGTGGAGGACCACCATGGGCAGCCCGCACCGCTCGGCCGCCCGGCGCATCACGTCCGGTGGGGCGGGGAACGCCCGTCCCAGGCCCAGGACGACGGCCGCGGCCTCCGCCCGGTGCAGGGACTGGATGTACTCGGCCTGCGCGCCCTCGTCGCCGGCGAGCAGCACGCCGGTGGTCAGGACCATCTCCCCGCCGCTGAGCATGACCCCGACGTCGGCGGCCTCCGCGACATGCACCCAGCGCACGGCCCGGTCGAGCTGGGCCGCGCCGGCCACCACCTCGGGCTCCCCGGCGAGCACCCGTTCCAGGGTGAGGACCTGGCGGACGGACAGGGCCGGTTCCCAGTGGTCCAAGGTGGTGGTCATAGCGGTGTTTCCCTTGCTGAGCGTGGTGCTAGTGGATGCTCCTCAGAGCGTTCTCGAGGATCGCGGCGCCTTCCTCGGCCTCCGCGACGGTGAGGGACAGGGGCGGTGCGATCCGCAGGGCGCTGGTGTTGTGGCCGCCGCCCTTGCCGAGCAGCAGACCGGCCTCGCGGGCCGCTTCGAGCACGGCGGACGCGGCGTCCGGATCGGCCCGGTCGGTGCCGGGCCTGACCAGTTCGATGCCGATCATCAGCCCGCGCCCGCGCACCTCCCGTACGCCGGGTGTCTGCGCGGCGACGGCCCGCAGCCGTTCGATGAGCAGTCCGCCGACGCGCCGGGCGTTGCCCTGGAGGTCGTGCTCCAGGAGGTACGACAGGTTGGCGAGCCCCGCCGCCATCGTGATCTGCGTGCCGCCGAAGGTCGAAATGCTGTTGGCGTCCAGGCAGTTCATGATCTCGGCGCGGGCCACGACCCCGCCGATGGACATGCCGTTGCCGATGCCCTTGGCGAAGGTGACGATGTCGGGCGGCCCGGAGGCGCCGTGTGCCTGCCAGCCCCAGAAGTTGTCCCCGGTCCGGCCCCAGCCGGTCTGCACCTCGTCGGCGATCCAGAGGATGCCGCGCTCGGCGAGCACCTCGCGGAAGGCGGCGTACAGGCCGTCCGGGGGTGAGGTGAAGCCGCCGACGCCCTGGATCGGCTCGGCGATCAGGGCCGCGGGCGGGCGGGTGTGACCGAGGAGGTCGGTGAGGTCGTCGACGCAGGCCGCGATGAAGTCGTCGTCGCCGAGGGCGGCGTACGGGCCGCGGGTGCGCACGCCGCCGTGGACGTACAGCGTCTGGAGCGGGGACAGCGAGGTCGGGGACCAGCCGCGGTTGCCGGTGATGCCGACCGCACTGAAGGAGCGGCCGTGGTAACTGTTGCGCATCGCCAGGATCGTGTTGCTGCGCCGGTAGGCCGTCGCGAGCAGCAGGGCGGTGTCGTTGGCCTCGGTGCCGGAGGTGGTGAAGAAGACACGGGCGTTCGGGATGCCGGACAAGTGGGCGATGCGCTCGGCGAGTTCGACCATCGGCCGGTTGAGGTAGAGCGTGGACGAGTGGATGATCCGGCCGGCCTGCTCGCTCACCGCCTTGGTGACCTCGGGGAGCGCGTGCGCGGTCATCGTGGTGAGGATGCCGCCGAAGAAGTCGAGGTACTTGTTGCCGTCGGCGTCCCAGACGTACCGGCCCTCGCCGTGGGTGATCTCCAGCGGGTCCTCGTAGTAGAGGGCGAGCCAGTCGGGCAGGACGGCCCGGTGACGGCCCAGCAGATCCTTGTTGCTCATGGCTGTACCAGCCCCTCGTAGGCGTCGGGCCTGCGGTCCCGGTAGAAGGCCCACTGCTGCCGTACCTCTTCGATGAGGTCGAAGTCGAGGTCCCGGACGACGAGTTCCTCCTCCTTGTCGCTCGCGGTGTCCCCGACGAACTGGCCGCGCGGGTCGACGAAGTACGACGTGCCGTAGAAGTCGTTGTCGCCGTACTCCTCGACGCCGACCCGGTTGATCGCGGCGACGAAGTACTCGTTGGCGACGGCCGCGGCGGGCTGTTCGAGCCGCCACAGGTAGGAGGAGAGGCCTCGGTGGGTGGCCGAGGGGTTGTAGACCAACTGGGCTCCGTTGAGCCCGAGTTGCCGCCAGCCCTCGGGGAAGTGCCGGTCGTAGCAGATGTATACGCCGACCTTTCCCACGGCCGTGTCGAAGACCGGCCAGCCCGCGTTCCCCGGCTTGAAGTAGTACTTCTCCCAGAACCCCTTGACCTGCGGGATGTGGTGCTTGCGGTACTTGCCGAGGAAGGTGCCGTCGGCGTCGATCACGGCGGCGGTGTTGTAGTAGAAGCCGGACTGCTCGACCTCGAAGACCGGTACGACGACGACCATGCCGGTCTCACGGGCGAGTTCCTGCATACGCCGGACGGTCGGCCCGTCGGGCACGGGTTCGGCCCAGCGGTAGTGCTCGGGCTCCTGGACCTGGCAGAAGTAGGGGGCGTTGAACACTTCCTGGAACCCGATGATCTTCGCGCCCTGCCGGGCCGCCTCCCGGGCGTGCTCCTCGTGTTTCGCCACCATGGACTCGGTGTCGCCGGTCCAGGTGGCCTGGACCAGAGCGGCACGTACGACGTTGGCCATGAGCTGCTCCTTCGACGGGACCTCAGAGCCTCTACGCCCGTAGATGCAGGTCGTAGAGGGTCGAAAGTAAGCCTCCCCGACAGCCTTGCCAAGACCATCGTCGTTAACCCGCTGAGTCGATCACGTTTCACACTCTCGTGGGTGAGCGAGGAGTGCTGCGGCTGCCCTGGTCAGGCCGTGAAACCGGCGACCCGGAGCGCATGGACGAGGTCCCAGCGCCGGTCCTCCGAGACCCCCCGGGCGGCCTCCAGGAGCAGCGGTACGAGCGTCTGCGGCCCCGGCGCGGCGCTGCGGGCGGCCTCTTCCGGCGTACGCACCCGCACGTAGGCGTCGAGCAGGGCCCGCACCTCCCGCCGGCGCCCCTCGCCGAGCAGCCCGAGCACGGCGGTCCCGATCTCCTCGGCGGGCCGGGCCACGCCCTGCCGCAGGATCTGCTCCCCGTCGCCGCCGCGTCCGGCCCCGGTGAGCGCGTCCGCCGCGGCGACCAGCCGCTCGGCGGGCAGCGAGGCGGCCTCCCACAGCAGGGTCGCCCAGTCGTGTCCGAGCCCGGCACGCTGCAGTTCCCCGGCGAGCAGCGGAAAGCGGGCGGCGGGCCAGTGGGCGGCCTCGACGAGCAGCGCGTGCGCCTCGCCGCTGCGCCCTTCCGCCCGCAGCCGCACCAGCGCCTCGACGGCCCGCACGACCTCCCGCCCGTCGGCCGCGCCCAGCGCCTCGGCCTGCGGCTCGGCCGTCTCCACGGGTTCATCGGCGGCCCCGGCGAACCGCGCCCCGCGCGGGGTACGGCGCCGGCCGGCGGGAGCCGGCAGCGTGGGCACGACGGTCGGCGGTACGACGACGGGGGCGGCCTCCTCCTCGACGATCCCGGCGAAACGTGCACTGCCGCGACGCCGCTTGCGCTGCTTGGGGGCGGGCTCGGGAGCGGGTTCGGGGGCGGACGGCACCTCGACGGTGGCCGCGTCGACATGCTCACCTGCGGCGGGCCCTCCGGTGTCGGCCGCGCCGGGGTCGGGCGCCTCGAACGGACGGGGTTCAGCGGTGTGGGCGGGAGCGCCGTGGGAGCCGTCGGCCGGAGCACCACCGTGCCAGTCGGCTCGCGCGGCGCTCGCCGGGTCGGTCGCGGCCCCCGGAGCACCGGCCCCCTGCCAGTCCGGCCCCGCGCTCCCTCGGGCCCCGTCCGCCCGGGCCCGGCCGCGGCCGCCCGGGCCGCGACCGCCGTCCGGTCCGCCCCACGCCGCCTCCGGCGTCTGCTCGGGCCCGGCGGCCTGCCCGTCCCGCCAACCGCCCTGGTCGGCGGCCTGGCGGTACGGCGATCCGCGCCAACCGTCCCGGTCCGGGGTCTCGCCGTACTGCGGCCCGTCTCGCCGACTGTCCCGGTCCGGGGCCGCGCCGTACTGCGGTCCGCCCTGCGGGCCCGCCGCCTCTGCGGCCGTGCGCGCGTCGCGCTGCCGCGGCATGCTCGGGTTCCGGTCACTCCCGTGGGCCGCGCCCTCCGCGCCGCCCGTCGCGCCCGGCCCGTACTCGGCCTCGATGCGGAACCGGCCACCCGCGCGTCCTCGGCGGATCGCCTGCGCCTGTCCCTGCACCGAACGGTCGCCCAACCGCTCCATCCGCCGCCGGAGTTCCGCGCAGCGTGCCGTCGCGCGTTCGTGGTCGTCGTGGGCCCAGGCGAGGTCGAGGCGGATGGCGTCGGCGGACTCCTGGGTGGTCGCGGCGGCGAGGCGGCGGCTCAACTCGGCCTGACGTTCGGCTGTGTAGCGCTGTTCGCGGAGCATGACGTCGAGCCGGTCGCCGAGGTCGTCGCGGCCGCCGGGGCGGGCGTCGAAGGCGGCCAGGGCCTCGGCGTGCAGTGCGCGGGCCTGGTGGGATTCGGGTTCGGCGGCCTCGTGGCCGTACTCGGTGGCGAGATCCTGCAGCAGGGCCTCCACCACGTCCCAGGGCGGGACTTCACGTCCTTCGAGACAGGCCTGCATGCCGTCCGGGTCGCGCTGCCAGAAGACCGCGCACCAGCCGCCGCCTTGATCCAGGCGGCCCAGAAGTCCGTTCAGGTAGCGTGCGAACTCCCGGACCCGACCCGGGAGTTGATCCACTCCCATTGCTCAACTCCCGCCAGACCGGAGTACTTCGGTCCGTAAGACAACACCAGCAGTGTTACGAAGAGGCTACGGGGAGTTTTCGGACTGGACGCAGAGTGCGCCTCCCCTGCCGGAACGTGACGTGCGGCAGTCGACGCAAGCGTGCCGTCACACGGCGGCCGGCGCGCACCGTCCCGCGATCTCGTCCATGGACAGCCCGAGCGCCTCGGCCAGCGCGGCCACCGTGAAGAACGCCGGGGTCGGCGCCCGTCCGGTCTCGATCTTCCGGAGGGTCTCGGCGGAGATGCCGGCGCTCGCCGCGACCGCGGTCATGCTCCGCTCGCCGCGCGCCTCGCGCAGCAGCCGGCCGAGCCGCTCGCCGCGTTCGCGCTCTTCGGGGGTCAGTGGGGTGCGCACCATGAGCCCATTCTAATACCGGTATAGTAATTGGCATGGTGGAGCTCAAGACGGACACATCTATCGACGCCATGTACGAGGCCGGACAGGTCGTGGGGCGTGCCCTCACCGCCGTGCGCAAGGCCGCCGACGTGGGCGTATCCCTGCTGGAACTGGACGAGGTGGCGCACGACGTGCTGCGGGAGGCGGGCGCGTCCTCGCCCTTCCTCGGCTACCGGCCCTCCTTCGCACCGACCGCCTTCCCGGCCGTCCTGTGCGCCTCCGTGAACGACGCGATCGTGCACGGCATCCCGACCCGCTACCGGCTGCGCGACGGCGACCTGGTCTCGGCGGACTTCGGCGCCGAACTGGGCGGCTGGGTCGGCGACTCGGCGATCAGCTTCACGGTCGGCACCCCGCGCCCGGCCGACGTACGCCTGATCGAGACGGCGGAGCGGGCCCTGGACGCCGGCATCGAGGCCGCCGTCGTCGGCAACCGCATCGGCGACATCGCGCACGCGATCGGCACGGTGTGCCGGGCCGCCGGCTACGGCATCCCGGACGGCTTCGGCGGACACGGCATCGGCCGGCGTATGCACGAGGACCCGGGCGTGCCGAACGAGGGCCGCCCCGGCCGCGGCATGAAACTGCGCCACGGCATGGTCCTGGCGATCGAGCCGATGCTGATCGGCGGCGGCACCGACGGCTACCACGCGGACGCGGACGGCTGGACCCTGCGCACCAACGACGGTTCCCGCGCGGCCCACGCCGAGCACACGGTGGCGATCACGGACGCCGGGCCCCGCGTCCTGACGGCACGCTGAGTCGATCCGCGTCCCACCGTCGACACCGCCCTGCTGCACGTCGAGCAAGCCCCCGGCCCGCCGCTTCACCGCCGTCCGCCACGAGGTCGGCGCCGTCGACCGGCAGCCGCGGGTGCGCAAGGTGCTGAGCGAGCCGGCGCCTCCGGGAGGAGCACTGACGGGAAGCCCCCACGAGCCGCTGGACAGGCCGCGGAAGGCCCCACCGGAAGTGCCCGGTCCGCCCATCCGTGGGAAGGTGTTGTACGAACGCGCGCCCCAGGTGTAACCGGCTGCCACCCGGTTACCCGACCCCGGCACGTCGATCAGCGAGGGTGTCCCCATGCCCGCGCGGGGACGCCGGATGGGAACGGCCATGACCAGCGGCTACAGCGGACCGGAAGGCTACGACCCCTTCGGCGAGTTCCTCGCCCGTTTCTTCGGCGGTCCCAGGCCCGGTCCCCGGCAGATCAACATCGGCCGGCTCCTGAGCCAGCCCGCCCGGGAGCTGGTGCGCGGGGCCGCCCAGTACGCCGCCGAGCACGGCAGCCGGGACCTGGACACCCAGCATCTGCTGCGGGCCGCGCTGTCCGCCGAGCCGACCCGGTCGCTGCTGAGCCGGGCCGGCGCGGACCCGGACGAGCTGGCGACGGAGATCGACGAGCGGTCGGGGCCCGTACTGCACCCGCCCGGCGAGGTCCCGCCGCCGACCTCGCTCTCCCTCACCCCGGCCGCCAAGCGCGCCCTGCTGGACGCGCACGACCTGGCCCGGGCCCGCGGCACCGGCCACATCGGCCCCGAGCACGTCCTGAGCGCCCTGGCCGCCAACCCCGACTCGGCGGCCGGGCACATCCTCAACTCCGCGCACTTCGCCCCGGCGGGCCTGCCGCCCGAGACGGCACAGGACGCCGGCCGGCCGGGCACCGAGGCGCCCCGCAGCACCGGCACCCCGACCCTCGACAAGTACAGCCGCGACCTCACCGACCTGGCCCGCCAGGGCCGTATCGACCCGGTGATCGGCCGGGAGCAGGAGATCGAGCAGACCATCGAGGTGCTCTCCCGGCGCGGCAAGAACAACCCGGTGCTCATCGGCGACGCGGGCGTCGGCAAGACCGCCGTCGTGGAGGGCCTCGCGCAGCGCATCTCCGAGACCGACGTGCCGGACGTGCTGATCGGCCGGCGGGTCGTCGCCCTGGACCTGACCGGGGTGGTCGCGGGCACCCGCTACCGGGGCGACTTCGAGGAACGCCTCAACAACATTGTCTCCGAAATCCGCGCCCACTCCGACGAGTTGATCGTCTTCATCGACGAACTGCACACCGTGGTCGGCGCGGGTGGCGGCGGCGAGGCCGCGTCGATGGACGCCGGCAACATCCTCAAGCCCGCCCTGGCCCGTGGCGAGCTGCACATCGTCGGCGCGACCACGCTGGAGGAGTTCCGCCGGATCGAGAAGGACGCGGCGCTGGCCCGCCGCTTCCAGCCCATCCTGGTCCCCGAGCCGTCCGTCGCCGACACCCTGGAGATCCTGCGCGGCCTGCGCGACCGCTACGAGGCCCATCACCAGGTCCGCTACGCCGACGAGGCCCTGGTGGCCGCCGTGGAGCTCTCCGACCGCTATCTCACCGACCGCCGCCTGCCCGACAAGGCGATCGACCTCATCGACCAGGCGGGCGCCCGGGTGCGCCTGCGCGCCCGCACGAAGGGCACGGACGTACGCGCCCTGGAGCGCGAGGTCGAGGAGCTCACCCGGGACAAGGACCAGGCGGTCGCGAACGAGAGTTACGAGCAGGCCACGCAACTGCGCGACCGCATCACGGAGTTGAAGCAGCGCATCGCCGAGGCCACCGGACAGGACGAGGCCGACGAGGGACAGCATCTGGAGGTGACGGCCGAGGCGGTCGCCGAGGTGGTGTCACGGCAGACGGGCATCCCGGTCGCCAGCCTCACCCAGGAGGAGAAGGAACGCCTGCTGGGCCTGGAGGACCACCTCCACCAGCGGGTGGTCGGCCAGGAGGAGGCGGTGCGGGTCGTCGCCGACGCGGTCATGCGCTCCCGCGCCGGCCTCGCCAGCCCCGACCGGCCGATCGGCAGCTTCCTCTTCCTCGGCCCGACCGGCGTCGGCAAGACGGAACTGGCCCGCGCCCTCGCCGAGGCCCTGTTCGGCAGCGAGGAACGCATGGTCCGCCTGGACATGAGCGAGTACCAGGAACGCCACACCGTCAGCCGTCTGGTGGGCGCCCCGCCCGGGTACGTCGGCCATGAGGAGGCGGGGCAGCTGACCGAGGTCGTCCGCCGCCATCCGTACTCGCTCCTGCTCCTGGACGAGGTCGAGAAGGCCCACCCGGACGTCTTCAACATCCTCCTCCAGGTCCTCGACGACGGCCGCCTCACCGACTCCCAGGGCCGTACGGTCGACTTCACCAACACGGTCGTCGTGATGACCAGCAACCTCGGCTCCGAGGCCATCACGCGCCGCGGTGCGGGCATCGGCTTCGGCGCGGGCGGCGCGGAGGCGGACGAGGAGGCCCGCCGCGAACAGATCCTGCGGCCGCTGCGGGAGCACTTCCGCCCGGAGTTCCTGAACCGCATCGACGAGATCGTGGTCTTCCGCCAGCTCACGCAGGAGCAACTCCGCCGGATCACCAACCTGTTGCTGGAAGGAACCCGCCGTCTGCTGCACGCGCAGGGCATCACGGTCGAGTTCACGGACGCGGCGGTCGACTGGCTGGCCGAGCGCGGCTACCAGCCCGAGTACGGCGCCCGTCCCCTGCGCCGCACGATCCAGCGCGAGGTGGACAACAGGCTGTCCCGCCTCTTGCTGGACAACCGGGTGAAGGAGGGCGGCCGCGTGACGGTGGATGTCACGGGCGGGCAGCTCGAGTTCCGCACCGAGGACGAGCCGCCCGCCCCTGAGCTGTGACTACGGCGCCGGGTACACCACCTGCGCCGAGCCGCCGCCCCGTCGTACGGTCTCGGCGGCCGCCAGCCACTTCCCGCCCGGCAGTCGCTGCACGCCCGTGGCCGCACCGATCTCGGCGTTGAGCCGGAACCCGTGCCCGAGGGCCTCCAGCTGCGTCCTCAAGTCGCTGTTGTAGAGGGCCGGTTCGAGTTCCGTCGTGGTCTGGTTGCGCTGGCTGGCGCGCGGCGCGGCGATCGCGTCGACCAGCGGCACCCTCTGATCCACGAACTGTGTCAGCGTCTGCAGCACGGTGGTGATGATGGTCGCGCCACCGGGCGAACCCAGCGCCACCACGGGCTTGTTGTGCTGGTCCAGCACGATCGTCGGTGAGATCGAGGACCGCGGCCGCTTGCCGGGACCCGGCAGATTCGGGTCGTGCACGGCGGGGTTGGCGGGAGTGAAGGAGAAGTCCGTCAGCTCGTTGTTGAGGATGAACCCGCGCCCCGGCACCGTGATCCCGCTGCCACCGGTCTGCTCGATGGTGAGCGTGTAGGCGACGACGTTGCCCCACCTGTCGGCCACCGTCAGATGCGTGGTGCTCTCCCCCTCGTACGTCGTCGGCGCGGGCGTCCCCGTCGAGCCCGGGTCGCGCGGGTCACCGGGCGCCACCGGGCTGGTCAGCACCGCGTCGTCCTTGATGAGCGCGGCCCGCTGATCGGCGTACGACTGCGACAGCAGCCCCTGGGTGGGTACGTCCTCGAAGGCGGGGTCGCCGACCCAGCGCCCGCGGTCGGCGAAGGCGATGCGGCTCGCCTCGATGTACCGGTGCAGGTACTGCACCTCGCTCGCCTTCGAGAGGTCGGTGTTCTCCAGGATGTTGAGCGCCTCGCCGACGGTGGTGCCGCCGGAGGAGGAGGGCGCGATGGAGTAGACACCGAGTCCGCGGTACGAAGTCTTCGTGGGCGCCTGGAGTTTGGCGCGGTAGGACGCGAGGTCCTTCTCGGACAGCTCGCCGGGGCGGGCGTTCCAGCCGGAGGCCGGGTCCACGGGCGGGTCGTTGACGGTGTCGAGGATGTCGTCGCGGAGGTCTCCCCGGTAGAGCGCGTCGACGCCCTTCCTGCCCAACTCCTTGTAGGTGCGGGCGAGATCGGGGTTCTTGAAGGTGGAGCCCACGACGGGCAGCGCACCGTTCGGGAGGAACAGCTCGGCCGTGTCCGGGAAGTAGCGGAAGCGGGTCTCGTTGAGGGCGGTCTGGGTGCGGAAGGTGTCGTCGACGGTGAAGCCGTCGCGGGCGATCCGCTCGGCCGGCCTCAGGACCGTGCCGAGTCTTCTGGTCCCCCACTTGTCGAGGGCCGTCGCCCAGGTGGCGGGCGTGCCCGGGGTGCCGACGGCGAGCCCGCTGCTCACGGCGTCGGCGAAGGCGAGCGGCTTGCCGTTCTCGACGAAGAGGTTCGCGTCGGCGGTCAGCGGGGCCGTCTCCCGGCCGTCGATGGTGTGCACCTTGCGGGACTTGGCGTCGTAGTAGACGAAGTAGCCGCCTCCGCCGATGCCGGCGGAGTAGGGCTCGGTGACGCCGAGCGCGGCGGCCGTGGCGACGGCGGCGTCGACCGCGTTGCCGCCCTTCTTCAGCACCTCGATGCCGGCCGCGGAGGCGTCGAGGTCGACGCTGGCGACCGCGCCGCCGTATCCGACGGCCACGGGGGCCTTCTGCGGTGTGGAAGCGGCGGGCGTCGAGACGGCATCCGGCGGAGCCGTCGCCCCCACCGACACCACGGCGGCCGAGACCGCCAGTACCGACAGTTTCCGCGCGACAGGGCGACGCATGCGTACCTCCAGGCCGGGACCGTCCGCGCAGCGTAACCACAACACCGAGGCCCCGACAGCCCCATTCAGGGCAGCCGTCATGAGACCGCCACACTTCGAACACCGGTACGTACCAGCCATGTCGGCCCGCTAGCATGCGCGCCCATGAATGACGACGTGCGCAACATCGTCCTGGGCGTGGTCGCGGCCGGCATCAGTGCCGCCCTCGGCTGGGTGGCTCGTACCTATCTGTGGAAGCGGAAGCTCCGCAGGAAGCAGGCGTTCTTCGGGCTGCCGGACAACTCCGAGTCCCTGCTCGTCGTCAACCGTGACGCCGGCAGCTCCGACCTCGCCGTGCACCGCTACGACGTCTTCGCACTCCTGGAGCTCTCCGCGCTCATCAAGGACTGCGGGGCGCACGCCGAGGTGATCACCCAGGACGCGGCGCGGCAGGGCTTCGGGGAGCGCACGGAGTTCTGCGTCGGCGGCCCGGGGTCGAACCGGCGGATGGCGGCGCACATGCACGCCATGCTGCCCGGGGTGCGGGTGAACACCGACCCGGAGCCGGGCCCGGACAAGCTGGCGTTCCAGATCGGCAGCGAGCGCTACCGCATGGAGAAGGGCCTCGTCGAACACGTCCTGCTGGCCCGCCTCACGGCCGGCCAACCCGGCCTGTCGCGGCCCGTGTTCCTCTTCTGCGGCCAGACCGCCATCACCAACCAGGCCGCCACCCGCTATCTCGCCCGCAACCATGAGCGCCTGGCCCGCAAGTACGGCAACAACGCCTTCGTGCTCCTGCTCAAGGTGGTCAACTCACAGGCGTACGGCCCCGATGTCGCCGAGCTGGTCGCGGACGTGACCCGCGCAGCCCAGGCCCCGCTTCCCACCCCGGCGGCTCCCCGGAACTCCCACCGCGCCTCCTGAATTCATCCACAGGACAACAATCGTTACTCCCACGTAACTTACCGACGGGTTACCTCCGGTAAGAGGTCGAGGTTACCGTCTGGTCACTTTGCACTTACACGAGTGAGGAGTGACAAGTGGGACACCATCGCAAGGCCCTGCGCACGACCGCCGTGGGCGCCGTCTCCGCGACGCTGATCGCCGGTGGCGTCCTCGGCGCGGCCCCCGCCGCACAGGCCGCGACAAGCGTCCGGTTCGTCGACATCACCGGCGAGGGCGGCACCGTCCTCAAGGCGAACGTCGTCACCCCGGCGGGCGCCGACGGCAGCCGTACGTACCCGCTGCTCGTGCTGCCGACGAGCTGGGGCCTGCCCCAGGTCGAGTACTTCGCGCAGGCCCAGAAACTCGCGAACTCCGGCTACATCGTGCTCAGTTACAACGTGCGTGGCTTCTGGCAGTCCGGCGGGGAGATAGAGGTGGCGGGCCCGCCCGACATAGCCGACGCCCGCAAGGTCATCGACTGGGCGCTCGCCAACACCCCCTCCGACGCGAGCAAGGTCGGCATGGCGGGCGTCTCGTACGGCGCCGGCATCAGCCTGCTTGCCGCCGCACACGACCAGCGCGTCAAGGCGGTCGCGGCGCTCAGCGGCTGGGCCGATCTGATCGACTCGATCTACTCGGGCCGTACACAACATGTCCAGGCGGGCGCGCTGCTGGACGGCGCGAGCCTGGTCACGGGGCGGCAGAGCGCCGAACTCCGGGAGATCTTCGACAACTTCTACGCCTCCGACCTGTCCGACGAACAGGGCATGATCAATTGGGGGAAGAAACGTTCGGCCGCCACATATGTGGATCAGCTGAACAAGAACGGCGCCGCGGTCATGCTGGCCAACGCCTGGGGCGACACGGTCTTCCCGCCCAACCAGTACGCCGACTTCTACGAGAAGCTCACCGGCCCGAAAAGACTCGAATTCCGCCCCGGTGACCACGCCACCGCCGAACTCACGGGCCTGTTCGGCCTGCCCAACGATGTGTGGACCGACACCGAGCGCTGGTTCGGCCACTACCTCAAGGGCGAGGACAACGGCATCGACAAGGAGCAGCCGGTCCGGCTCAAGTCCCGCTCGACGGGCGGCTACGAGGGTTACCCGGACTGGAAGTCGGTCGGCGCCACCCGGAAGAAGATCGCCCTCTCCGGCACCACCACGATCCACACCAACGTCGACTCGGGCGCGAACGGCGGGGTCGTCTTCCTGTCCAGCATCCTCGACCAGCTCGCCCAGCTGCCCCCGGTCGCCTCGATCCCTCTGCTCCCCCGCACCTGGGCGGCGGTATGGCAGTCGGGGAAGTACCCGACGGCCCAACGGGTCCGCGGCACCACCGAGTTGCACACCACGGTCACCCCCACCAAGGAGAGCGGCACGCTCGTCGCCTACCTGTACGACGTGGGGCCGCTCGGCCTCGGCAAGCTGGTGAGCAACGCGCCGTACACCTTCCACGGGCAGACGCCCGGCAAGCCGTTCGGTGTGGACCTGGAGCTCTACTCCACGGCCTACGACGTCCCGGCGGGGCACCGGCTCGCCCTGGTCGTCGACACGGTCGACCCGCTCTACATCGAGCACAACCCGTCCGGCGCGCGGCTGACCTTCTCCTCGCCGGAGAACGACCCGTCGTACGTGTCGATCCCGCTGCGCGAGCAGTGATCTCCGGCCGGCGCCGGGCGGGTATGGCTCTGTGAGCTGCCACCCCCCTACGGTCTCGGGGCCGTGGGGGGATCCCCACCGGGCAGCGGCGTCCCCGGTGGGATCACCGTCACCACGGGGATGAACGGCACATCGTAATAGAGGTTCGGCACGACGGACCTGCTCGGGTCAGTGCGTGAGGATCTTGGAGAGGAAGTCCTTCGCGCGCTCGCTGTCGGGGTTGGTGAAGAACTCCTCGGGCGCGCGGTCCTCGATGATCCGCCCGTCGGCCATGAAGACGACTCGGTTGGCGGCCGAGCGGGCGAAGCCCATCTCATGGGTGACCACGACCATCGTCATGCCCTCGCGGGCGAGCTGCCGCATGACCTCCAGGACCTCGTTGATCATCTCCGGGTCGAGGGCCGAGGTCGGCTCGTCGAAGAGCAGGGCCTTGGGCTCCATGGCGAGGGCGCGGGCGATGGCCACACGCTGCTGCTGGCCACCGGAGAGCTGCGCCGGGTACTTGTCCGCCTGGTCGGCGAGGCCGACGCGGTCGAGCAACCGGCGGGAGCGCTCGTCGGCCTCGTCCTTCTTGCGCCCCCGGACCTTGACCTGGGCCAGCGAGATGTTCTGCAGGACCGTCTTGTGGGCGAAGAGGTTGAAGGACTGGAAGACCATGCCGACCTCCGCACGGAGCTGCGCCAGCGCTTTGCCCTCCTCCGGCAGCGGCCGCCCGTCCAGCAGGATCTCGCCGGACTGGATGGCCTCCAGCCGGTTGATCGCCCGGCACAGTGTCGACTTTCCCGACCCGGACGGGCCGATGACGACGACCACCTCCCCCTTGCCGACGGTGAGATTGATGTCCTGCAGGACATGCAGCTCCCCGTAGTACTTGTTGACGTCACGCAGCTCGATCAACGGATCGACGGCCATGCCCAGCCCTACCCACTCTCAGCTGTGTCGCGATTGCCGCAAACTATCCAGACAAGAGTGGAGTTAATGCGCGACACGCACTTTTCGGTCATTAGCCGTATTTACACCCCTCTTATGCGCCCTCTTCCCCGCCCCCTCCCCTACGCCTCCGCCACCTCGGCATACAGCTGGGAGAGTTCGGGCACCCCGCTGGCCGCCCACTCGTGCCCGTCGGCGACGACGTCGAACTCACGGCCGGAGGCGAGCAGGATCACCGGCTGCCCGTCGGATCTGATGCCCCACCGGGCCCCCTCCACGGTCCGTACGATCACCGTCCCGAGATACAGCCCGGCGTCGTTGCCGAGCCACTCCAGGACCTCCTCGTCGTCCCGCCAGCGGGGCACCAGCTGGTCCAGCGCCTCCAACGAGGCAGCCGTGTCGTCGAGTTGGACGCCCGACCGCTCCGCCTGGCGGCGCAGCAGCTCGCACTCGGAGAGCAGTTCGGCGATGCCCTCGGCGTCGTGCGCCTCGGGTTCCTTGCGGCGGTGGCCGAGAAAAGGGATCTTCATACGCCCAGCGTGTCATTGGCACAGGGCCTGGCACCACAGGCGCGCGGGGGGTCGATTCCGGGCGACTTCACGCCGAGTTCGGGCATGGCTCGTTGACGGGCCACCCCTGCCTCCTTAACTTCACGGAGCGTCTCGGGTCTCGTCCTGACCGGTACCGAACGGGGGATCAGGGTCCTGGTGCTGGCCGGCCCGGGACGGGCGGTGGCACCGGAAACGGTTCCGGCGGTGCCGGCCGCGCCGAGAACACAACCCCTGCCTCTGGAACGGCTCTTCGACAACACCGCGGTCAGTGACGACACCCGGCCCGGTGAGGCGGACTTCGACGGTTCGGGCGCCTCGCTGTCGGCCCAGGACCTGGCGGCAGCGGGCTGGACTCCCGGCCGGGCCCTGACCGTGCAGGGCGCACGGCTGACCTGGCCGCGGCGGGAACCGGGCGTGCCGGACAACGTGCGGGCCGCCGGACAGTCCGGGGGGTGATCGGCCGGGGCGACGCGCTCGCCTTCCTGACGGCGGGCACGGACGGCACCGCGGTGACGGGCACGGGCGTTGTCTCGTACGCCGACGGCAGCAGCTCCTCGTACCGCCTCACCGCCCCCGACTGGCGCACCGGCCCCCTCGCCACGAAGGCGGTGGCGCTGCCGCATGTGAACACACCCGGCGGCCAACTCACCGAGCGGACACGGCTGTACGTCGTGACGGTCCCGATCGTCCGAGGGCGACCGGTGGCCTCGATGCGGCTGCCCGACTCGCCGGGCCTGCATGTGTTCTCGCTGTCCGTGCGGGCCATCACGGCCGACTGGAGCGGGAGTTGGGCGGCGGCGACCGCCGGGTATCCGTCGGTCGGGCCGTGGAGCGACCGGACGCTGCGGCTGGTGGTGCACACCTCGGTGGACGGGCCCCGGGTGCGGCTGCGGTTCGACAACACCTTCGCGGCGGCGCCGGTGCGGATCGGGAGCGCGACGGTGGGCGTGCGGGAGTCGGGCGCGGCGGCGCGGGACGTGCCGGTGGCGGTGCGCTTCCAGGGGGCGGCGGGTGTCGAGGTGCCCGCCGGGGCGCAGGCGTTCAGCGATCCGCTCGACTTCGAGGTGCCCGCGGACACCGATCTGCTGGTGAGCTTCCATCTGCCGGGGACGGTCGCGGCGGCGCCCGTGCACCGGCTCGCACAGCAGCGGTCGTACGTCAGTGAGGCGGGCGACCACACGGCGGACGGCTCGGCGACGGCGTACACGACCGTCCTGACGAGCCGGCCGCTGCTGACCGGGGTGGACGTGGGCGGCGGGCCGGGGTCCCTGGTGCTGCTCGGGGACTCGATCACCGACGGGGACCGGTCGACGGTGGACGCCGACCGGCGGTGGCCCGATGTGCTGGCCACACGGCTGCTGGCGCAGGATGTGGTGCCGCACTACGGGGTGCTCAACCAGGGGATCTCCGCGAACCGTGTGCTCCTGGACCGCTATCCCGGTGACGGGGTGTCCGCGGACACGGGCGGGGTGAGCGCGCTGCACCGGTTCGACCGGGATGTGCTCGCGCAGACGTCGGCGCGTACGGCGGTCGTGTTCCAGGGCGTCAACGATGTGCGGTGGGGGGCGACGGCGGACGAGGTGATCGCGGGGCTGCGGGAGATCGCCGACCGGGGGCATGCGCGCGGGCTGCGGATGCTGGCCGCGACGATCCTGCCGTGCGAGGGCGAGGCACGCTGCACGGCCGCCGTGGACGCCGAGCGGGTCGCCGTCAACGCCTGGATCCGGGACGCCGGCGTGTTCGACGGCGTCCTCGACTTCGACGGGGTGGCGCGGGACCCGGACCATCCGGCGCGGATGCTGCCCGCGTACGACAGCGGGGATCATCTGCATCCGGGGGACGCGGGTCTCGCGGCGCTCGCGGACTCCGTGGACCTTGGGTTGCTGTAGGGGCTAGCCGTAGGAGCTAGACGTCCAGGTCCACGACCACCGGGGCGTGGTCCGACGCGCCCTTGCCCTTGCGCTCCTCCCGGTCCACGTACGCGTCCGAGACGGCCTTCGCGAACGGCTCGTTGCCGTACACGAGGTCGATGCGCATGCCGCGGTTCTTGGGGAAGCAGAGCTGGCGGTAGTCCCAGTAGGTGAAGGGGTGGTCGTACTTCAGGGGGCGCGGGACGACGTCGGACAGGCCCGCCTCGCGCAGGGAGGCGAGGGCGGCGCGCTCGGCCGGGGTGACGTGGGTGAGGCCCTCGAAGGCGGCCACGTCGTAGACGTCGTCGTCGGTCGGCGCCACGTTGTAGTCGCCCAGGACGGCGAACGGGCGGCTGCCCGCGGCGTCACCGGCGACGGCGGCCTTCAGGGCCTCGAACCACTGGAGCTTGTAGGCGTAGTGCGGGTGGTCGACCTCCCGGCCGTTCGGCACGTACACCGACCACACCCGCACCGGGCCGCAGGTCGCGGAGATGGCGCGGGGCTCGGGGGCGCCGTCGTAGCCGGGGTCGCCGGGCAGGCCCTTGACGACGTCCTCCAGGCCCACCCGGGAGAGCACCGCCACGCCGTTCCACCGGCCCGTCGCGTTCACCGCCGCCTCGTAGCCCGCCTCGCGCAGCTGGTCGAACGGGAACTGCTCCTCGGCCAGCTTGGCCTCCTGGAGGCAGAGCACGTCGGTGCCGCTGCCCTCCAGCCAGGCCAGGAGCCTCGGCAGGCGGGCGGTGATCGAGTTCACGTTCCAGGTCGCGATGCGCATGCCTCACAACCTACCCGGACCCACTGACACTCAGAGTCCGGCCGGCACTCAGAGGTCGGCAGCCTCCCCGGGCGCCAGCCGCAGATGCTCCGCGCCGCCGAGGGCGCCGATCTGGTTGTCGTAGATCGGGCGGGCGAGGTCGGTGAGAAGGGCGTCGTGGATGTCGTACGCCCGCTGCGGCTTGAGCTCGCGGACGTAGTCGATGACCTCGGAGATCTTGCTCCAGGGGGCCATGACCGGGAGCATCAGCGTCTCGACGGGGTGGTCGGGGACGGTGAGGGCGTCGCCGGGGTGGAAGACGCGGCCGCCGTCGACGAGGTAGCCGACGTTGGTGATGCGCGGGATGTCGGGGTGGATGACGGCGTGGAGTTCGCCGTGGACCTGGACGTCGAAGCCGGCCGCGGTGAAGGTGTCGCCGTGGCCGACGGTGTGGACGCGGCCGGGGAAGGCGGTGGAGATCTTCTCCGCGACGGACTTCAGGGTCCAGATCTCGGCGGCCGCGTTGGCCTCCATGGCCGCGCGCAGCCGCTCCTCGTTGAAGTGGTCGGGGTGCTCGTGCGTGATCAGGATCGCGTCCGCGCCGACCGCGGCGTCCGCTTCGCTGAACCCGCCGGGGTCGAGGACGAGGGTGCGGCCGTCCTTCTCGAGGCGGACGCAGGCGTGCGACTTCTTCGTGAGCTTCATGGCCCCCATCCTGCCGCGCGGGCCCGCCGGGCGCTCACTCCTCGGGAGTCGTCTCCTCGCGGATGACCTGCTGGGCCACCTTGAACGCGCTGTTGGCGGCCGGGACCCCGCAGTAGACCGCCGCCTGCAGCAGCACTTCCTTGATCTCGGACGGCGTCAGACCGTTGCGCAGGGCGGCCCTCACATGGAAGGCGAGCTCGTCCATGTGCCCGCCCGCGACGAGGGCGGTGAGCGTGACACAGCTGCGGGAGCGGCGGTCGAGACCCGGCCGGTCCCAGATCTCGCCCCAGGCGTAGCGGGTGATGAACTCCTGGAAGTCCCCGGAGAACTCGTCGGCCTGCGCCAGCGCCCGGTCGACATGCGCGTCGCCGAGCACCTCACGGCGCACCTTGATCCCGGCGTCGTACGGATCGGGCCGTCCCCCGCCCACGACCGGCGCGGGCGCGGCGGGCGCGATCTCGGCGATCGGCGTGGTCTGCGGGGGCGAGGCCAGGACCGGCTTCAGGGCGGCGGCGGGGATGGCCGTCTGCCCGGTCGTGGAGTCGAAGGCGGGCTGCCAGGCGGTGGAGAAGTGCCGGACCAGGAGGTCGGTGACGGCCCCCGGCTGCTCCACCGGTACGAGGTGGGAGGCGCCGGGCACCACGGCGAGCCGCGCGTCCGGGATGCCCGCGACGAGGGTACGGGCCTCCGCCGGGCCGGTGACCTGGTCGTCGGAGCCGACCAGGACCAGGGTGGGCACGCCGACGCTGGCGAGGTCGGCCCGTATGTCGAAGGAGGCGAGGGCCTCACAGGCGGCGATGTAGCAGCCGGGGTCGGTGGTGCGGACCATCTGCACGGCCCAGTCGGTGATGGCGGGCTGCGTGGCGGCGAAACCGCCGGTGAACCAGCGGTCGGGGGAGGTACGGGCGATGGGGTCGAGCCCGTTCGTCCGTACGATCACGCCCCGCTGCCGGAACTCGTCCGGCGTGCCGAACCTCGGCGAGACCGCGATCAGCGCGAGCGAGGCGATCCGGTCCGGGTGGCGCAGGGCGAGTTCGAGGCCGATCGCGCCGCCGAGCGCGCAGCCCGCGTAGCCGAAGCGCTGGATGCCGAGTTCACCGAGGGTGCGCAGCAGCCGGGCGGTGAGCTCGCCGACCGCGACCGCGGGGTACGCGGGTGCGCCGCCGTGTCCTGGCAGGTCGAAGCGGAAGACCCGCCACTGCTTGGCCAGTTCGGGGACCTGGCGGTCCCACATGTGCCAGGTCGTGCCGAGCGAGGGGCCCAGGATGAGGACCGGGGCGTCTTCCGGGCCGTCGAGGCGGTACTGCAGGGCGGGGGTCTGCGTCTCACTCACCGCTCCACGCTAACCGCCGTTTCCGACGGCCCGGCCCCTGGGCCCCCACTCCCCACACGCGGCTCCCGCACATCACCGGGGAACCCTCACACGGCCTTCACTGCGGGAGGGGGGCGGGGGCGGTGCCGCGGATCGTGACCCCGAACCGGGCTCGCACCCCGGCGTCTACGGGGATACGGAGGGGTTGTCGGCCGGCGGTCCGGGTGGTGTGGCCCGGGTGGTGTGGCCCAGCCCTGGCCGCCCGGTCCGGGGCCGCCGGGTTGTCCTGTGCCAGGACTGTGGTCGTTGTGCGAACCGTGTCAGCCCTCCGGAGATGCGCCCAGGCCCGTCAGGGCGCCGACCGGGTCGAGGTCGGGGGTGCCGCGGGGCCACCAGTCGTCGGCGCCCGGGTCGGATTCGTAGGCGTACCACAAGCCGTCGCGGCCCAGGCGGAGTTGGACATGGCCGCGGGGGTGGGTGAGGCGGTTGCGCCAGGGGCGGAAGGCCGGGAGGTCGGCGGCGAGGAGGAGCGGGCGGGCCCGGTCGAAGCGGCCGGCCGGCGGGTCCCAGGGTTCCTCCAGGGCGGCGAGGCCCTCGAACCCGCCCTGCCGCCAGGCGGCGACCGCGCGTGCCAGGTCGGCCGGCGTGCGGTCGGCGGCGGTGGCGAGCGCGGCGTACAGCGAGCGGGTGGTGGCGGTCAGGCCGGAACCGGGGCGGGCCGCGGCGAGCCGCACCGCGTCCTGCCACAGCGTCAGTTCGGCGACCGGGTCATGTCCGGTGGCGAGCAGCGCGTGGGCCCGGCCGGCGGCGTCGGTCGCCAGCTGGTCCAGCGCGAACGGGTCCGGACCGCCCGGGGCCGCCGGGTAGGCCGGGGGCTGCTCGGGGTGCGGGGGCACCGGCGACGGGGCGGGCAGGGGCGGGAGCCGACGGGGCGCGAGCGCCTCGCTCGCGCGTACGCCCGGCAGCGGCGCCGGTCCCCTCTCCTGGACGGCACGGGCCGCGCGGGCGGCGCTCAGCCGGGACAGCGCGTCGAGCAGCTCGCGTTCGCCACGGCCGCGCAGCAGGAGCAGGACGAAGGGGTCGGCGTCGAGCAGGCGGGCGGTCTGATAGCAGAGGGCGGCCGCGTGCTTGCAGGGGTGGCCCCGGTCGGGGCAGCTGCAGTGCGGTTCCAGGTCGCCGGGCCCGGGGAGCAGGCGGACACCGCCCTCGGCGAGGGAGTGCGGCATCTCCTTGTCCAGCAGCGCCGCGATGTGCCCGGTCCGCTCGGCGGCGGCGTCCAGGAAACGCTCCCAGTCGGCGTCGTCGAGCGTGCGGAGGCGGACCTGCACGCGGTAGGGCCGGGGCCGGCTGCCCTGCACATAGGCCAGCACGAGACCCGGTGTCACCGTGATGGCGTCCACGTTCCCCTGCTCCGCGTAACCGCGTCCGCGCGCCAGCCGCTTGGCATCCAGCGCGCCCTTCTCGAGGGCCTCCACCCAGGCGTTGCCCCACCAGGTCTCGGCGAACCTGCCGTGGTCGCCGGTGCCGTCGGCGACCCGAGCCGCGAACGCCGGGAAGGTACGCCGGAGTTCACCGTCCCGGCCCGGGGCCGCCATGGAACGGGGGTGGCGGGGCGTCGCGGGTGCGGGCCAGTTCGAGGGGGAGGCGGCGGCAGGGGTTCGGTGCCGTGGGGGTGCGGGTGGAGCGGTGGTGGGGTCGGGGGCGGCGGAGGTGACGGGGGTATGGCGCGGCGGCACGCTGGGAGGCGCGGCGGGATCGGAGGCCGCATCGGTGGGGCGCGGCGGCACCCCGGGAGGAGCGACGGCCGGGTCGGAGGCGGATGCGGCATGGGGGTGCTGTGGCTCGGAGCCGGTGCGGGCGAGGTCGGCGTCGGACGTGGCGTGAGCCCGGTGGGACGCGGTCCCGAGTCGAGCGGGGGCGGAATCGGCGCTGTGCGGCTCGGAGTCCGTGTCCTGCGGCGCGCCGACGGGTGCGGCAGCCCACCACCTCGCCGGACCCGCCGGGTCCGTGACGTCAGTGCCACTCCCCCTACGGGCCCCCCGCTCGACGGCGGAGCCGGTGTCCCGCCCGGCCGTCTCCTCCCCGTCGTCGGGCATACGGAAGGCGTCGCTCATCAACTCCCGGACGACACGCGCCCGCTCGGCGGCGGTACGGCCACGTGTGCCGTCTCGGGGCGCCGGGGCGGACGGTGCGGAACGACGTGACTGTCCTCCGCGCTCACGCCCACCGGCGACGCCCTTGCGCCCGTCACCGGCCCCCTCCTCCCGCAGCCGCCGCGCCTCCGCACGAGCGGCACGCAAGGCCTCGCGGGCACGGTCCGCCGGGCGCGCGCCCGGCCGGGGACCGTCTCCCTCCCCGGCGGCCGGGGCGGCATGCGCCGCGGGGCCCTCCGCCGGTACCGCAGCCGTCCGGCCGGCCTCAGCCCCCTCCGCCGGTACCGCAGCCGCCCGGTCCGCCTCGGCCCCCTCCGAGGGCACTTCACCCGTCCGTACGGCCCCAGCACGCTCCCGCGGCACCTCAACCCGCCGGCCCGCCTCAGCGCCACCCGAGGGCGCTTCAGCCGCTCGACCGGCCTCAGCGCCCTCGCCGGGCACCCCAGTCACCCGACCAGCCCCGGCGCCCTCCGAGACCTCCCCGACGATCCGACCCACGTCAGCACCACCCGGGGGCAGCCCGACCGCTCGACCGGCCTCAGCACCCTCCGCAGGCACCCCAACCGCCCGACCCACGTCAGCACCACCCGAGGGCAACCCGACCGCTCGACCAGCCTCAGCACCCTCCGCAGGCACCCCAACCGCCCGACCCGCCTCAGCACCGTCCCGCGGCACCCCAGTCATCCGGCCAGCCCCAGCACCCTCGCCCGGCAGCACGACCCCCCGGTCCGCCACCGCACTCTCTCCCGCGCCGCCAGCCGCCCCGTCCCCGTCACCGTCGGCAGTCCCCGACGCAGCCCCGCGTCCCGTAGTCTCCGCCAACTCCTCGTCTGTGGCCCCCGCCCGCGCGGAGCCGCCCCCCTCGCCCTTCGCCCGTTCCGCCGCCCGGCGTGCCAGTGTCTCGCGTAGGGCGCGGCGGGCCTCGTCCGCCGGGCCGCCTGTCATGAGGGCCTCCGCAGGGAGACCAGGTCGGACAGTTCGCGGTCCGTCAGTTCGGTCAGGGCGGCCTCGCCGGAGCCGAGGATGGCGTCGGCCAGGGCGCGCTTCGCCTCCAGCATCTCGGCGATGCGGTCCTCGACGGTGCCCTCGGTGATGAGGCGGTGGACCTGGACGGGCTGGGTCTGGCCGATGCGGTAGGCGCGGTCGGTGGCCTGTTCCTCGACGGCCGGGTTCCACCAGCGGTCGAAGTGGACGACGTGGCCCGCGCGGGTCAGGTTCAGGCCGGTGCCCGCCGCCTTGAGGGAGAGGACCAGCACCGGGGTCGCGCCGCTCTGGAAGCGGTCCACCATGCGTTCCCGTTCGGGGACCGGTGTGCCGCCGTGCAACAGGTCCACCGGGACCGCGCGGTCCGCGAGATGGGCGGTGATCAGACGGGCCATTCCCACGTACTGCGTGAAGACGATCGCCGAGCCGTCCTCGGCCAGCAGGGTGTCCAACAGCTCGTCGAGGAGGGCGAGTTTGCCGGAGCGGGCCGCCAGGCGGTCCGCCGGGCCGGCCTCCTCCTTCAGGTACAGCGCGGGGTGGTCGCAGATCTGCTTCAGCGCGCCGAGGAGCTTCAGGACCAGGCCCCGGCGTGCGATGCCCTCCGCCGTCTCGATCGCCAGCATCGACTCGCGCACCACCGCCTCGTAGAGGGAGGCCTGTTCGCGGGTGAGCGGGACCGGGTGGTCGGTCTCCGTCTTGGGCGGCAGTTCGGGGACGATCCCGGGGTCCGACTTCTTGCGGCGGAGGAGGAAGGGGCGGACCAGTCGGGCCAGCCTGGCCACCGCCTCCTCGTCCTCGCCGTTCTCCACCGCGCGTGCGTGGCGGGCGCGGAAGGACTTCAGGGGGCCGAGCAGACCCGGCGTCGTCCAGTCCAGCAGGGCCCACAGCTCCGACAGATTGTTCTCGACCGGGGTGCCGGTCAGCGCCACCCGCGCGGGGGAAGGGATCGTGCGCAGCGCTTTCGCCGTCGCCGAGTACGGGTTCTTCACATGCTGTGCCTCGTCCGCGACGACCATGCCCCAGCGCTGCTCGGCCAGCCTCGCCGCCGTCGAGCGCATGGTGCCGTACGTCGTGAGGACGAAGCCGCCGGCCAGGTCGTCCAGCGTGCGGTCGGGGCCGTGGAAGCGGCGGACGGGGACGCCGGGCGCGAACTTGGTGATCTCCCGCTGCCAGTTGCCTAGCAGGGAGGCCGGGCAGATCACCAGGGTCGGTTCGCTGCGGGCGCGCTTCAGGTGCAGGGCGATGAGCGTGATCGTCTTGCCGAGGCCCATGTCGTCGGCGAGGCAGCCGCCGAGACCGAGGGAGGTCATGAGGTCCAGCCAGGCCAGGCCCCGGAGTTGGTAGTCGCGCAGGGTGGCACAAAGCCCCGGCGGCGGATCGGCCGGCCGCACCCCCGCCGTCAGCCTGTCCCGGAGGGACGCCAGCGCTCCGACCGGCACCGCCTCCACCGTCTCGCCGTCGACCTCCGCCGTGCCGGAGAGCGCGACGGACAGCGCGTCGACCGGGTCGAGGAGGCCCAGTTCGCGCTTGCGCGCCTTGCGGACGAGGGCCGGATCGACCAGCACCCACTGGTCCCGCAGCCGGACCACGGGGCGGTGGGCCTCGGCGAGCGCGTCCATCTCGGCCTCGCTGAGCGGGTCGCCGCCGAGCGCCAGCTGCCAGCGGAACTGGAGGAGTTCCTCGCTCTCGAAGAAGCCGGTGCCGTCGGTCGCCGAGCCCGGTGCGGGCCGTACCACCGCGGCGGCGCTGAGGTCCTGGGCCAGGTCGCGGGGCCAGTGCACGGCGACCCCGGCCGCGGCGAGACGGGTCGCGGCGACACCGAGCAGGTCGCCCAACTCCTCCTCGGTGAGGGCCAGTAC
Source organism: Streptomyces sp. S.PB5 (assembly GCF_030403745.1). Classification (GTDB taxonomy): domain Bacteria; phylum Actinomycetota; class Actinomycetes; order Streptomycetales; family Streptomycetaceae; genus Streptomyces. Next base: position 734,933 of record NZ_JAQMWP010000002.1, on the reverse strand, counting down.
GTCGGGCACGTCCTGCTCGGAGAGCCGGTCCAGGGGCGCCCAGACCCGGGCGGCGCGCCGGACGGCCAGGGCGGCGTCCACGCGGGCGCGCGGGCCGAACACCGCGTCCGCCTCGCCCGACCACAGGGCCGCCGCGTCGGCCACGAGGGTGGGGTCGGCGAGGCTGTGCACCTGGACGATCGCGGCCCCGGCGCTGCGCACCCGGGCGGTGTCGTCGAAGAGGTCGTACGCCGAGAGGTCGAGGCGGAGCGAGATCCGTACGCCCGCGTCCATGCCGGCGGCGACCTCGGCGGCCCAGTCGTGCGCCTGGGGCAGGCGCTGGGGGCGGCGGTCGGCGAAGGGGCGGCCGGAGGCGTGGGGTGCGGCCGGGGTGCGCGGGAGGGTGTCGGCGACGGCGTCCAGGAAGGAGCGCAGCAGCGCTTCCGGTTCGGGCAACCGCAGCGGGCCCGGGCCGGGCAGCGGGACCGCGTGGCCCTCGTACGGCAGGGCGGCGGCGATCGCGCGCAGGTGGGCGATGTCGTCCGGGTCCAGAGGCCCTGCCCGCCAGGCGTCGTGGCCGTCGGCGGTCAGGCCGGGCAGGAGGCGGCCGCGGGCGGTGAGCCGGAGCGCGTGCAGGGCGGCCGCTCCCCAGCAGGCGGTGGCGGGGTGGGCGGCGGGGTCGCGCCGGGCGCGCACGAGGAGCGGCAGGGCCTCGGCGAGGGGCAGTTCGAGCGCGGGGGCGGTCCTGCGGCGTACTCCGGCGCCATGACGTCGTACGACCGTCAGGTCCGTGTGACCGTCGGGCAGCGGGGCGTCCTCCGGGTCCCAGAAGGCCATGCGGCCCTCGCGTGGGAGGGGCGCGGGCAGGAAGACGGCGGCGAGCCGCACGGAGACCTGCTCCGCCGTCCGCTCGGCCACCACGGCCGTGTCACCCATACGTCCTGCCACCTCCCGTCCCGTGTGTCGGATCAGATGTCTTCGACTCTACGGGCGGGGTCTGACAATCGGCTCCGGCGACCGGCCGCGGCCCGCTTACGGAACGGTGCGGGAGACGACGTACACCATCGGATTGGCCGGGTCGGCGGTGTTGACCACGATGTCCTGGGTGGGTGCCGGGTTCTTCTGCTCGTGGACGAGGCCCGACCAGGGGCCCGGGCCGGTGAACCGCCAGCCGGTGATGTGCTGGTCACGGGTGCCGATGGTGATCTCGCCGTCCTTCAGTGCGTCGCGGTTGACGCCGACGCCGGCGAGGAAGGTGTCGAGGCCCGCGTCGGTGGTGCGGAACTGGACGTAGAGACGGCTGGTCTTCCAGTTGTTGGTCTCGTAGTAGGCGATCCGGTCCGCGGGGTGCGGGATCGGCACCTGGTAGAGGCGGCGCTGCACCTTCGACGGCCAGCCCGCGCTGAGGCCGGTCGCCGAGTACTTGGCCTCCTTGTCCTTGCCGCTGTTGCGGCTCTGGTTGGCGGAGATCACCAGATAGCCGGCCGGGACGCCGATGAGCAGCACGATGATGAGCAGGGTGAGCGCCCGGCGGCGGTTGCGCCGGCGGCGGTCCTCGGTGGGCCGGGGTGGTTCGTCCGGGGCGTCGCCCTGGCGGGGTACGGAAGCGGTCACGGGCGGAGTCACGCCTGTCCCTGGGTCGTACGGCGGGACTCGGTGTATTTGGCGTAGCGCTCGTACCGTTCGACCCGGCGCCGGTTGGCGCGGCGGAAGCGGCGGGCGACCAGACGGGCCAGGTCGGCGGCGCCGACCATGCCGGCCTCGGGGCCGAGCTGGGCGCGGACGATGCGCGCCTCGGGGCGGTAGCCGCGTCCGGTGAGCTGGCGCTTGAACGCGTCCCGCGCGGGGGCGATCAGCAGCTCGTCGGCGGCCGACACGCCGCCGCCGATCACGAAGCAGGACGGGTCCAGGGCGGCGGCGAGGTTGGCGATGCCGACGCCGAGCCACTGGCCGATGTCCTGGAGCAGCTCGATGCACATCGCGTCGCCCTCGCGGGCCAGCTCGGTGATCATCGGGCCGGTGATGTCGCCGATCTGCCCCTTGACGTGCTCGATGATCCCGTACGCCACCGGGGAGTCGGCCGCGGCCAGCTCCTTGGCCTCCCGGACCAGCGCGTTGCCGGAGCTGTACTGCTCCCAGCAGCCGCGGTTGCCGCACGGGCAGCGGTGCCCGCCGGGGACGACCTGCATATGGCCGAACTCGCCGGCGACGCCGAACTTGCCGCGCTTGACCTGGCCGTCCTCGAGGATGGCGCCGCCGATGCCGGTGCCGAGGGTGATCATGACGAGGTGGTCCTCGTCGCGGCCGGCGCCGAAGCGCCACTCGGCCCAAGCCGCGGCGTTGGCGTCGTTGTCGACCAGGACGGGCACCGCGAGGCGACCCGCGAGGCGGTCGCGCAGCGGCTCGTTGCGCCAGGACAGGTGCGGGGCGAACAGGATGCGGTTGCGTTCGGCGTCGACCCAGCCGGCCGCGCCGATGCCGACGGCGTGCACGTCGTGGCGGTCGGAGAGGTCCAGGACCAGTTCGCAGATGGTGTCCTCGACGACCTTGGGACTCTTGGACTTGTCCGGGGTCTCCGCGCGGAGCTTCTCCAGGATGTTGCCGTCGGCGTCGACGACACCTGCCATCACCTTGGTGCCGCCGATGTCGATGCCCACCGTCGGCACACGCGGTGCGGTCAGGTGTGAGCGGCGCTCCCGGGTGCCGACGGTGCGCAGTACCGGGGCGCGGCGGGAGCCGATCGGGGCCGTGAAGTTGCCGTAGGTGCTCATCAGGCCCGATTGTGCCGCACGCTCACGCTGGGTGCTGAACGGGGGAGCAATGGGATGGTTCCTGCAATTCGCCGGGTGCGGGTGCATTGTGGCGGGTCGCGCCCCGCGGTGGACCGGCAGTTCGGCACGGTCCCGTGCTCCTGGCGGCGTCGCGGTCCACGGCGTGGATCGGCAGGTCCGTGTCCCACGACACGAGAAGCCCGACGCCCCGCGCGCCGGTCGCATTGTCCGGACATTGGGACCAATGCGATGACGTTCGAGCCGGTCCCCAGTGCCCGCCCGGCGGCGTTCGAGTGCGGCTTCAGGGCCTGACGAGCAGCTGGAACTCGAAGGAGTAGCGGGTGGGCCGGTAGGTGTGGGTGCCGAACTCGACCGCGCGGCCGGTGTCGTCGAAGGTGACACGCTGCATGGTGAGCAGCGGGGCCCCTTCCTCCTCGGCGAGCCGCTCGGCCTCGGCCGCGGTGGCGCCGCGGGCGCCGATGGACTGGCGGGCGCTGTGCAGGGTGATTCCGGCGGACCGCATCATCCGGTACAGGCCGGTGGCCTCCAGCTGGCCGGTGTCCAGGTCGAGCAGGCCGGGCGGGAGGTAGTTGCAGAGGTACGCCATCGGCTCGCCGTGGGCGAGGCGCAACCGCTCGATGCGGTGCACGTCGCTGTCCTCGGCCACACCGAGAGCGGCCGCGACCTCGGCGGACGCCGGGACCATGGTGTTGACGATGACCTTGGTGGCGGGGCGCTGGCCCGCCGACTCCAGGTCGTCGTAGAGGCTGCTGAGCTCCAGAGGGCGCTTGACCTGACTGTGCACGACCTGCGTGCCGACGCCCCGGCGGCGCACCAGCAGGCCCTTGTCGACGAGCGACTGGATGGCCTGGCGCACGGTGGGCCGGGACAGGCCCAGGCGTGCGGCGAGCTCGATCTCGTTGCCCAGCAGGCTGCCGGGGGTGAGACTGCCGTGCTCGATCGCGGCCTCCAGCTGCTGGGACAGCTGGAAGTACAACGGCACCGGACTGCTCCGGTCCACACTGAGTTCGAGCGACACGGTCGGGTCCACATCTGGTTTCGGCACGGCCCGAGCGTAGCTCCGCGCGCTGTTGACGGGAAGTTGTGTAGTCAGATTGTCCGGACATATGCATTGACAGCGAGGGGTCCGCGGCCACAGTTTGTTCACATGCGCATCGGGGTCATCGGTACGGGGCGGATCGGCACCATTCATGCGAACACACTCAGTCGCCATCGCGATGTCGGTTCCCTGATCCTCACGGACGCGGACGGCGCGCGGGCGCAGGAGCTCGCGCACCGGCTGGGGGAGACCGCGGCGCCGGGGGTGGACGAGATCTTCAGGTGGGGCGTGGACGCGGTGGTCATCACGACCGCCACGTCGGCGCACGCGGAACTGATCGGCCGGGCCGCGCGCTCGGCGCTCCCGGTGTTCTGCGAGAAGCCGATCGCCCTCGATCTGCCGGGCACGCTCCAGGCGATCGAGGAGGTCGAGTCGGCCGGGACGGTGCTGCAGATGGGGTTCCAGCGCCGCTTCGACGCGGGGTACGCGGGGGCCCGGGAGGCCGTACGGTCGGGGCGGCTCGGCCGGCTGCACACCGTACGGGCGCTGACCTCCGACCAGGCCCCGCCGCCGGCCGCGTGGCTGCCGCTGTCGGGCGGGCTGTACCGGGACACGCTGATCCACGACTTCGACGTCCTGCGCTGGGTGACCGGGCGGGAGGTCGTCGACGTGTACGCCGCCGGGTCCGACGCCGGTCCGCCGATGTTCCGCGACGCGGGCGACGTCGACACCGCCGCGGCCCTCCTCACCCTCGACGACGGCACCCTCGCGACGGCGACGGCGACCCGTCTCAACGGCGCGGGCTACGACGTACGCATGGAGCTGGCCGGCGAGCTGGACCAGATCGTCGTCGGCCTCGACGACCGCACCCCGATCGCCTCCACGGAGCCCTCCGGCCCACCGGCCGCCTCCAAGCCGTGGACGGGCTTCCTGGAGCGCTTCGGCCCCGCCTACGAGGCCGAGCTGAACGCCTTCGTCGAGGTGGTCCGCGGCGAGCGCGCCAACCCGTGCGACGGACGCGAGGCCTTGCAGGCCCTGCGCATCGCGGAGGCGTGCGAGATGTCCCGCCGGGAACGACGGCCGGTGCGACTGGCGGAGCTGCCGGGCTGAGTGGGGGGCGGCTGAGTGGGGGGCGGCGGAGCCACCGGGCCGGGTGACGGAGGCGGGGGCCGGGGCGAGACGCTTCGCGGGTCCCAGCGCCGGACGGCGCGTCGCAGGCCCGGCCGCGGGGCGACGCGTCGCACGTCCCGACACCGGGCAGCGCGCCACAAGACCCGACGCCAGGCAGCGCGCCGCACGTCCCGACGCCAGGCAGCGCACCACAGGACCGGGCAGCGCGTCGCAGGCCCCGGCGCCGGAGGGCGCTTCGCGGGTCCCGGCCTCGGTCGGCGCGTCGCAACGGCCGGTGCCAAGGTGTCCCGCGGGATCGGGAACCGGTCGGTCCTCGGGCATGGCGCGTCCCGAGGGTCTACCAGCGCACCGGCAGACTCCGTACCCCCCGCATCAGCATCCCCGGCAGCCACTCCCCCGGCGGGCCGTCCAGGGCGAGGTCCGGGGCTCGGTCCAGGAGGCTCCGGATCGCTGTGCGGGCCTCGAGGCGGGCCAGTGGGGCGCCCAGGCAGAAGTGGATGCCGTGGCCGAAGGCGAGGTGGCCTCGGGGGTCGCGGTGGATGTCGAAGTCGTCCGGGGACGGGTAGCGGGCGGCGTCGCGGTCGGCCGCGGTGAGGCCGATCATGACGTGCTCGCCCTTGGCCACTGGGGTGCCCGCTATTTCCAGGGGCTCGGCGGCGTAGCGGAACGTCGCGTTCTCCACCGGGCCCTCGTAGCGGAGGGTCTCCTCGACCGCGGCGTCGATCAGGGTCATGTCGGCGCGGAGGGCGGCCAGTTGGGCGGGGTGCGTCAGCAGGGCGCGGACGCCGTTGGTGATCAGGTTCACCGTGGTCTCGTGGCCGGCGATCAGCAGGAGGAAGGCCATGCCGAGCAGTTCCTGCGGGGAGAGCCGGTCGCCGTCCTCGGCGGTGGTGCGGATGAGGTCGCTGAGCAGGTCGTCACCGGGCCCCGCGCGCCGCTTGTCCTCGATCAGGTCGCGGAGGTACTCGTCGAGGCGGACCAGCGCCTCGTACGAGCTCTCCGGGCTGGTCGGCGCGACGACCTCCGTCGAGACCTTCCGGAACGCCGTGCGGTCCAGCTCGGGCACGCCGAGGAGCTCGCAGATCACCGTGATCGGCAGGGGGTACGCGAGGGAGTGGACCAGGTCGGCGCGGCCGTACGGCAGCATCGTGTCGAGGAGGTCGTCGGTGATCTCCTGGATCCTCGGCCGCAGTCGCTCCACCCGGCGCATGGTGAAGGCCCGTGAGACGAGGCCGCGCAGCCGGGTGTGCTCGGGCGGGTCGGCGCCCAGCAGATGGCGGCCGATCAGGCCCTCGTCCTGGAACACCATGCCGATCCGGCGGCCGTCCTTGGACAGGCGGGGGTCGGCGAGCGCCGCCCGCGCCTCCTCGTGCCCGACGACCAGCCAGGCCCAGTAGCCGGGGTCGGACCCCGGCGGCCGTACCCGGTGCACCGGGCCGCGCTCCCGCAGTCGCGCGTACACCGGATGCGGGTCCGCGCGGAATGCGTCGCCGAACTCTCCCAGGTCGACCACGTCTGCCATGACCATGTCCGCCCGTCTCCCCCCGTCTCGCCCGTCGCTCCCCCTCACCCCCGTCAACGGACGGCGCGCCCCGCTAGTGCCCGCCCTCTCCGGTCTCCTCCAACAGCCCCGCGTCATACGCGAGCAGCGCGATCTGCACCCGGTTGTTCAGGTCGAGCTTGGCCAGGATCCGCGAGACATGGGTCTTGACGGTGGCCACGCTCATGAAGAGCTCCGCGGCGATCTCGGCGTTGGACAGGCCCCGGCCGACGGTGACGGCGACCTCGCGTTCGCGGTCGTTGAGGGCGGCGATGCGTTCACGCGCGCGTGCGCGGCGGGTGTCGGCGGCGGTGCCGGCCGCGTGGTGCATCAACTGCCGTGTGACGGTGGGCGACAGGACGGGGTCGCCGGCCGCGACCCGGCGTACCGCGTCGACGATCTGGGCGGGCGGGGTGTCCTTGAGGACGAACCCGGCGGCGCCCGCGCGCAGGGCGCGCAGGACCTGGTCGTCGGCGTGGAAGGTGGTGAGGACCACGACCTGCGGGGCGTCGGGGCGGGCGCGCAGCCGTTCGGTGGCGGTGAGACCGTCCACGGACGGCATCCGGATGTCCATGAGGACGACGTCCGGACGTGTGCGGTCGACGAGCGTGTCGACGTCCTTGCCGTCGGCGGCCTCCCCGACGATCTCGATGCCGTCGGCACCGCCGATCATCAGGGACAGGCCGGCCCGAACCAGCGGATCGTCGTCGACGAGAAGCAGTCTGATCGCGGTCATGGGCCTTACGTAATCACGGTTTCGGGGGCGCGGTGCCGTAGGTCGTCGCTCACGCAGGCACTCTGCTCGCCGGGTCGCGTCAGCCACGCAGCCGGACTCCGTGCCGGGTGCGCAGCCGGTGGATCTCCCACCAGGCCACCGCGCACACCGAGGCCGGGCCGCAGAGGAACGCGAGGACGGCGACGGCAGGCGGTCCCGGCGGCAGTCCGCCCGCCGCCAGGCTGATCAGCGCGAACTCCCAGACCAGGACGCCGGTGAGGAGGGCGGGCAGCGCCGCGTGCACCTCGGCGGCGTTGAAGCCGCTGCGCACGGCGGGGCCGGTGGCGAAGACGATGAAGGCCAGCAGCCAGAACAGCGGCACCATCAGCACGAGGGTGGGCCAGGGGACGTCGGCGGTGGACAGCCGGTCCCGTTCGATGAGCACGATCCCGAGCATGACCAGCGGCACCGCCGTCACGGCGCCGATGTACCACAGGGCGGCCTTCCCGGCGGCACGCACCCGCTGTCCCATGTGCGCCCTCACGTGTGGCGCGGCCCAGCGGAACAGGACCGTGATCACCAGGGGTGCGCTCAGGAGCAGCAGCGGCGGGGTGACCACGAGCCGCATCATGTACTGCTCCTGCGCCTCGCCGAAGTCCTCCGGCTTTCCGTAGACGACCAGCAGTGCGAGGGTCATGGCGGCCGCGCTCAGGGCGCGCGCCTTCTGAAGGCGTGTCACCTGCGGGTCGCCGTGGAGACGGTGGGCACGGGGCGGGAAGAGGCGGTGCGCCCTGACGCGGGCCGAGCGGGCGAACACGTACCCCAGCATCAGACCGGGCACCACGAACCAGGTGCACGGCACCAGCAGGAACAGCCAGACACAGCCGTGGATCCGCGGCCGCCCGCCCCGCAACAGGTCACGCAGGCGCGGCCATTCGGCGCCGCGCAGACCGCTCAGCCGCCCCCACGGCGAGACTTGGGGCTGCGGCTGCGGGACGTACGGCGGATAGGGGTTGGGGTTGGGGTAGGGGTAGGGATTCGGATAGGGGTTGGGGTTCGGATACGGCTGGGGCGGGATGTAGGGCCCGGTGCCGGGTGGCGGCGGATACGGCGGCTGGTACGGGTTGTCGGGTCCCCCGAAGCTCACTGCGCTCTTCCTTCCGGTGTCCGTGGTGCTGCGGCCGCACAAGGTCAGCCGATCGCTTCACTCCAGTCAACTCCCTTCACGCAGAAGGGGCATGGGGTTTGGCACGGATGACCGGCACACGCCGTGTGAACGCCCTGGCGACGCCCCGTCGACGTGTCGTTGCTGGCAAGATCGCCGTATGCGCACCGTGTACGCCCTGTTCGTGGGCATCGACGACTACCCGGGACGCCACCGGCTGCGTGGCTGTGTCAACGACGCGCGGGACGCCGAGAGTTGGCTGCGCCGGCAGAGCGGCAGGCTGACGCCCGTCGTACGGACCCTGCACGACCGGCAGGCCTCCAGGGCGGCCGTGCTGGCCGCCGTCGAACAGCATCTGGGGCGCAGCGGGCCGCAGGACACCGCGCTGTTCTGGTTCAGCGGGCACGGCAGCGAGCACCGCACCGACGATCCGCGTGAGGCGACCGGCTGGGCGCAGGCGCTGGCGTGCCAGGACAGTCTGGAGCCGGACGGACAGCCGATGCTGCAGGACACCGAACTCGGCGCGCTGCTGGACGGCATCGCGGCGCGCGGCACCCATGTCGTCGCGATCCTCGACTGCTGCCACTCGGGCGGCGCGACCCGCGAGTCCGGCTTCGGACCGCCGGGCGCCACCGGCCGCGGGGTGGCTTGGCAGCCCTGGTGGCCGGTCCCGGACACGGCCCGCGATTCCGGTGGCGACGGGCCCGAGCCGGCCCGGCATGTGCTGCTCGCCGCCTGCCGGCCGCGCGAGCTCGCCCATGAGAACGACATCGACGGCCGGGTCCGCGGCTACTTCAGCCACGCGCTGCTGGGCGCGCTCGACCGGCTGGGTCCCAGCGCCTCGTACGGCGCGCTGCACGCGCTGGCCGAGGAACGCGTGCGCTCGCGGACCCCGTTCCAGCATCCCGAGCTGCGCGGGCCGGAGGACGGCGGCTTCCTGTCCGGCACCCCGGTACCGTCGCGGCGCGAGGGTGCGGCCGAGCCCTTCCTGCTCCGGCACACGACGTCCGGCTGGGAGGTCAACTGCGGTCAGGCGCACGGGCTGAGAGCGGCCGGCGCGGAGTTCACGCTGCTCGGCGGCCTCGCATCACGCACGGTCGTGGTACGCCAAGTGCAGCCCGAGTACTGCCTGGTGGAGCCGCAGGGGTGGCAACCGGGCCCGGACGCCCGGCTCCTGGCACACCCGGTGACCCCGACCGCGCTCGCCTTCACTCCCGCCGCCGTGACACTCGCCGGGGACCCCGCTGCCGTACATCTGCTCACCAAGGCCATGAACGGTGTGCCCGCGCTCGCTCACGGCGGGTACGGGCTGCCCCTGCGGGTGGACGTGGCGGGCGGGTGGGCGCGGGTGTCGGGCGGGGCCGGGCATCCGGTGCCGGATCTGCCGCTGCGGTCGCGGGCGGACGCGGGGCGGGTCGTCGACTGCCTGGCACATCTGGCGCGTTGGCATCACATCCTGGAACTGCACAATCCCGATCCCTGGCTGTCGTCCCTGGTGCGGGTGACCGTCGAGCGGACGTCGGTGGGAGGGGTGTCGTACGGGGCGGACGGCGAGATCGTCTGCGGGTACACCATGGACGGGCGGGAACCGCAGGTGAAGGTGGGCATCCACAACACCTCGGACCGCCAACTGTGGTGTGTGCTGCTAGATCTGACGGACGGTTACGCATGTTCGCCGCACCTGTACGAGGGTGAGTTCGTCGCCCCCGGCAAGGTGGGCCTGGCCCGGCGCGGGGAGCCGGTGTATCTGCGGCTGCCGCCGGGGCGGGCGCTGGTGCGGGGGGCCTTCGCGCGCGACTGGCTGAAGGTGATCGTGACCGAGAACGAGCTGAACCTCGCGCCGTTCCGGCTGCCCGCCTGGCCGCCCGCCGGTTCCGGCGAGGGGGCGCGCGGGGAGGAAGCGGCGGGCGGCGGCGGGCTGTTGCGGCTCACCGCACCGTCGTACGGGCGGGACGCGGGCGGTCCGGTGCACGACGTGGGCCGCTGGGGGACGGCCCAGGTCGTGGTGCGCACCGAGGTCACCTGAGCGGTTCACCAGCCCAGGTGGGTGAAGCCCGCCCAGGCGGTCAGGTCGGCGCCGCTGATCCGGCGGACGCGGTTCTGGAGCCGGGGCGGCATGCCGGGCGGGGCCGTGCGGCGGTCGTCGAGCATCCACAACTGCGCGCTGCGCAGGGCCGGTCCGGGGGCGAGGCCGTCGCGGCTCATGAAGTGGTGGGTCATGTACATCAGCAGGGAGGTCGCCTCGTCGGGCACCGGCCACAGGGAGCCGATCACCGAGCGGGCCCCGGCCACGAGGAACGCGGTGGACAGGCTGTACGCCTCGTCGTAGCCGCGCCCGGACACATTGGTGCGGCAGGCGGCGAGGACGACCAGCTCCAGTTCGCGGAAGCGGCTGGTGCCCTCGGTGAGTTCCTCGGCCGCCAGCTCACCGCCGGACAGGGCGAGATAGGCGCTGTGCCGCTCGCCCTGGCGAACCACTCCGTGGCAGGCGAGGTGCAGCAGTCCGCCGCGCTGTCGGCGCAGCCAGTCGGTGATCGCGTCGGGCGTGGCCTCGCCGGGGCCCAGCAGGGCGCCCTGCGGATGGAAGGCGGAGTGGATGGCCTCGGCCTCCTCGCCCGCGTGGTGGAGGTCGCGGGTGGGGTTGCCGACGACGAGGGCCTGCCGCATCCGGGCGGCGGGCCGGGTGGCCACCTCGCACAGCAGCCGGGCCGAGGGCAGATAGGAGATGTCCGCGTCCTGGCAGGCGTACCGGTGGCCGCCGCGGCGTCCGGTTGTCCGGGCCGCGTGCCAGGGCACGGCCCCGAGTTCCGCCATGGGTACCAGCACCGCGGAGGGCACCCGCCCGAAGCCGCGCGGGAGCTGCTTGAGCAGCGGCTCCATCACCGCCGTACCGGCCCAGTCGCAGAGCCGTTCGAGGGCGGCCCTGCTCACGTCTAGGCGGGGCGGCGGCGTGGGGGTGGGTTCGGTGGGCGGTCCGCCGGCGTCCCGGCCGGGGGTGCCGGTGGCGCGGTAGGTGGCCAGCTCCGGTGCTTCGACGAGGAGTCGGGGCAGCGGCAGGGCCCGGGTGCCGCCGTCGGCCGAGACGATGAGGGCCTGGCCCTCGTCGGCGCGGCGGCCGAAGAACACCCGGTCCGTCAGGCTCGGCTCCTCCTTGCCGCCGGGGACGAGATAGACGAGGGCCGTCGCCCCCATGGTGCGCAGGGCTGCCCCGATCTCCTCGGGGGAGGGCGCATCCAGGAGCCGCTGCCGCAGCGGGGAGCTGGAGAGCACCTGAAGGACACGGTGGCGCAGCCGGCTGGACGGGCCGGAGACGGGCAGGTGTCCCGTGAGCGTGAGGCCGCTCTCCGGCCGGGGTGCGACCACCTCGCCGGCCCGCCGCCATTCCTCGGCGAGCTCCGTCTGTCCCGCGGCGGCCAGCAGGTCGGGCACGGTGGCCGCCACCGTCGCCGCGTGCAGGGCCAGTCCCCGCCCGGCGTCGAGCGCGCGGACGGCGTCGGCGTGCGCGCCGTCGGCGATGCACCAGCGGGCCACGTCGAGCGCGTTCTCCCCGGCCCGCCGGGCGGTCTCGGCGGCGTGGACGGTACCGGACTGGAGGATGACCTGCCAGGCCGCCGCCCGCAGGGAGTCGAGGCCGACGCGCCGGGACTCCTCGTGGTTGCGGCGCTTGGCGTGGCGGTCGCGCGGATGCAGATAATCACCGCGGAACCGGTACGCCATGGCGAGGGCCATCCCGGTGTCCCCCCATCTCGGATGCTCCGGGCCCCCGGACAGCCTGAGGGTGTGCCGCAGCCACGCGATGCCCTGGTCGAGGTGGTGGGGACAGTCGGCGCGCGGTGCGATGTTGTTGACGGCGAGCATGCAGTGGCCCATGCCGAGCGTGCCGGCGTTGCGGAGCCACCGTTCGTCGTCGGGCTCCAGCAGGTCCATGGCCTCCTCGATGAGACCGAACGCCTCGACGGTGCCCACGTGGTCGCCGGCGAGCATGGCGCGCGTCGCCCTGGCGAGGCCGACGTCGCACAGCCGGTCGGTCCGCGCGTTCTGCGGGACCGTGGCGAGTTGCCGTCGTACGTCGTCCAGGGGAGCCGCGGGTGGGAAATCCGCCGCGGTGAGGTCCTCGCCGGTGCGGCGGGCGCGGAGGATCGCCAGGTTGCCGCGGGCGGCGTCGAGGTAGGCCTCCAGGTTGGGCCGGTCCATCTGCTGGGGCGACATCCGCGCCAGGGCGGCCTCCATCTCCCGGATCCGCAGCGCGAGATCGGCCTCGTCCTCGCGCCGGGTGGCCTGGTGGGAGCGGTAGACGGCCAGCTGCACGGCCATGGCGAGGCGCTGCTGCTCGTCGAAGACCGGGGAGTCGGCGAGCCGGGCCAGGTCCTCGACGGCGGAGTCGAAGTCGTCCTCGCCGCCGCCGAGTTGGGCCAGATGGATACGGATCCCGGCGTGCGACACGTCGATCGCGTCCCGCTGCGGGCTGCCCGGGGGCAGCAGCGCGCGGGCCTCCTCCAGCCGGGCGAGCGCGTCCTCCAACTCCGCGGGTTCGCCCAGCTGCTGGAGTGCCTGCATCCCGCTCACGCCCAGGATGCCGGCCTGCCAGGACTGGTCCTGCGGCCCGTACTGCCGTGCCTCGTCCAGGAGTTCCCGCTGCCGTCGCTCGTCGGCGACGGGCTGGTCGACCATCAGATGGGGAAGGACGCTGAGGATCTGCCCGGCGCGCAGTCCGGACATCATGGTGCCCCGGGGCAGCGCCTTCCAGTCCTCGTACAGCATGTCGTACGCCTCGCGCCCCGAGGCACATCCCAGCCGGCCGAGCACCAGGGCGGTGAGCCGGGCCATGTCCTGGGCGTCGTTCACCCCTTGCCGTGCGTCCTGCTGGATCTCGTAGATCAGCGCGTGCAGGTCGTAGGTCTGCTGCGGCACGTCAGTTCGTCCGTTCCGGCCGCCGCGGCGCGGCCTGTGTCCTGTAGGGCGCGAGGACGCCGTCGAGCCGGCGCTCGCCCTCCTCGGTAGCTAAGCCGACGGACGGCGCGCCCGTGGCTTCGAGGTCCTCTCCCCCGCCCCGGTCCTCGGAGGGCACGGCCGCCCGCCGCAACAGCGGAAGGCCGAGGTCCCGCATCCGGACCAGGCCCTCCACCTGTTCCGTCCTGACCTCCCCGAGAACCGACGCGACCTCGAACTCCGCAGCACCAGGGGACATGGCCCCATGATCGTGCGCCCGTCACACCGGCCACAAGTGGCGCAGGCGGCGGCCAGGTCAGCGGGGGCGGGGATCGTCGAGAGCGGGGTGACTGGACGTCATCAGGGCGGGTTGGGAGCGGAGTTGGGGCGTCCGGGCGGGTGCAGGGGCAAACGGCACCGCCAAGGAGCCGCTGACGAGACGTCACCCAGTCAGGGCTGGGCGGGAGTTGAAAAGCCTGGCGGCGACGGCGGCCGTCCACCGGGGACGGACAGCGAGGGCATACCCTCGGTGCACGGCGACGAGCGGCTCCCGGACAGCGAGTCGCCGACGCCCGACAGCAGGCGGCGCCGCCCGAAGAACACGTCATGAGCTCCCCGAAGTCGCCGCCATCTGGAAAACACGCCACGTACACACCGCAGCCAGCTCCCGCCTCACCCTCACGTCCACGGCAGCCAGCCCCGCACCGCGAACCCCCCGCCCTCCTGGGGACCGTGCTCCAGTCGGCCCCCGGTGAGGGTCGCCCGTTCGGTCAGGCCGATCAGGCCCTGGCCGGAGCCCGGTACGGGGGTCACCTCGCCCTCGGGGGCCGGGTTGCGTACGGAGACGGTGAGGCCCTCGCCTGGCGCGCCCTCGACGGAGACGGTGACCTCGGCGCCGGGGGCGTGTTTGCGGGCGTTGGTGAGTGCTTCCTGCGCGATGCGGTAGGCGGTGCGGCCGATGGAGGCGGGGACGGTGGCGGGGTCGGTGACGCGGGTGTCGAGGGTGACCTTCATGCCGGCCTCGCGGGACTCGGCGACCAGCGCGTCCAGCGCGGCGAGGGTCGGCTGGGGGCGGCCGGTGTCGTCGTGGTCGCCCGCCCGCAGGACGCCGATGATCTCGCGCAGGTCCTGCAGCGCCTCGTGCGCGCTCTCGCGGATGACGCCGGCCGCCCGGGCGACCTCCTCCTGGGGCGCGTCGGGCCGGAACTCCAGCGCGCCCGCGTGCACGCTCAGCAGGGTCAGCCGGTGCGCGAGGACGTCGTGCATCTCGCGCGCGATGGCCTCGCGGGCCAGCCGCTGCGCCTGCTCGGCGCGCAGCCGGGCCTCCGTCTCGGCGCGCCGGGCGCGGTCCTGGAAGCTCATCACGAGCTGGCGTTTGGACCGTACGACCATGCCGGAGGCGATCACCACCGCGGCCAAGAGGACGAAGATGATGACAGCGGCCAGGTAGGGCAGTTCGGGGTCCGGGCGGATCCAGAAGTAGAACGGGATGAGCGCGATGTTGGCGCCGCCCAGCCAGGCCACGTACCGGAAGGGCCGGTGCACGGTGAGCGTGAACAGGGCGATGATGCAGGCGCCGCCCGCGGTGTCCGAGACGAGCCCCACGGGGAGGGAGGCGACGGCGAGTCCGACGGGCCAGCGGCGGCGCAGCCACACCGCGGCGCAGGCGACCGCGCCGATGAGCTGGTCCAGGCGGGCGAGGCCGTCCGGGACGTTCGGGTTGGAGGTCACGGCGTCCGCGCCGACCAGGCCGATGAACACGGCCACCGCGAAGCAGCTGAAGTCGACGAGCCAGTCCCGCGCGGTGCGCCGGGGCCGCCGTCCGGGGTGCTCGGCGTCCGGGTCGAGCTCCTTGAGGACGGCCGAGGGCAGCAGCCAGCGTGGCCCCGCGTATGGCCGGGGCACCGCCGCCGGCTTGTCTCCGCTCACGGTCGACAAATCTACGCAGCCGGGGACCCCGGCACCTCTGCGCGGACGGGATCACCGACCAAAGTCGCGGCACCGGAGACTTTCGGCGCGGCCGGGGCGGGTCAAGTGAGACCTTCCGTGCGGCGTCCGCCGTCCCGTGGCCGATGCCGGCGGGGGGCGTGAAGGGCGAGCGTGGTCGGTATGAAGCAACTGCTGGAAGTCCTCGGGTTCCTTGCCCTGGTGCAGGGCGTCGTCGGTCTGCTGCACGAGTTCACCGATCTGCACTGGGGGCTCGTCCAAAAGCTCGGTTTCCTCGACGGCTACGAGATCTACGCGAGCGTCGCGCTGGTGGTCCTGGCGGTCGCGCTGTTCGCCGCCGCCGAGAGCCTGGGGCGAGGTTAACTCCGGGAAAACACATCGGACTTGACGGAAAAATCTCCAGAGTTGTCATTGACATGTCACTGTCTACGCGCGTCATCATGTGCGCATGAGATTCCCCCCACGCACCACTCGAATCGGCGCCGCAGCCGCTCTCCTCTCCGCGCTCCTCATCGGCGGCACCGTCACCGCCACGCCGGCGGCCGCCGCGGTCGGCAGCATCTGTTACGGCGACCTGCCCTCGCAGGCGTACGACACGCTGAGGCTGATCGACGCCGGCGGCCCCTTCCCGTACTCGCAGGACGGCAGTGTCTTCCAGAACCGGGAAGGCATCCTGCCCGCGCAGTCGACCGGGTACTACCACGAGTACACGGTCAAGACGCCTGGTTCGTCCACGCGCGGAGCTCGCCGGATCGTCACCGGTGAGGAGTACCAGGAGGACTACTACACCGCCGACCACTACGAGACGTTCGATCTGATCAACTACGGCTGCTAGTCCCCCCACGGACCGGCCCGAGGAACCGTGCGGCCCGCCACCCGTAGGTGGCACGCACCACTGAACCGCCTTTCCCCGCGCGCCCCCCACATCGTCACCGGGCGCGGGGCAGGGCGGTTCTGCGTCAACCGGCCGACCGGCGCCCCCACGCCGTCCCGCCCAGCACCAGCGCACCGCCCAACAGGCCGAGCGCGCCGAGCCGTTCGCCGCCGAGGGCGATGCCGGCCAGGGCCGCCCACAGCGGCTCGGTGCCGAGGAGCAGGCTGACGCGGGACGGGGAGGTGCGACGGACGGCCCACATCTGCACGAAGAACGCGAACAGCGTGCAGAACGCGGACAGGAAGAGCAGCCCGGCCCATTCGCGCGGCCCGAAGTCCGCCGCCGTCTGCCAGGGCGTGGCGTCGGCTCCGGTCGCCAGGACCGCGAACACCGCGACGGCGGCGCCCAGTTGGACGGTGGTCAGGGAGAGCGCGTCGGCGCCCTGGACGGCCTTGACGCGGGACATGGCAAGGACGTGGACCGTACGGGCGAGGGCCGCGAGCAGCATGAGCAGGTCGCCGAGGGAGGGACTGGTGAATCCGCCGCCCTGGGTGAGCAGCACGACGCCGAGCACGGAGAGGGCGGCGGCACCGAGGAAGGCCCTGGAGGGGCGGGTGCGGGTGACGGCCGCCTCGGCGAGCGGCGTGAAGATCATCGTGAGGCTGATGATGAGGCCCGCGTTGGTGGCCGAGGTGTGGACGACTCCGTAGGTCTCCAGCAGGAAGATCCCGCTGAGGATCAGTCCGAGCAGTCCGGCCCCGCGCCACTGGGCGGCGCTCAGGGCGCGCAGCGAGCGCCATCCGGCGGTGACCAGGACCGGCAGGACGATCGCGAAGCGCAGCACCAGGACCGCGATCACCGTCCGTGCGGTGGTGATCTCCTTGGCGGCGAGATAGCTCGCGCCCCACACCACGGCCACGAGCAGGACGGGCAGATCGGTCAGCCAGGCGCGGCGGGGCGCGAAGGCTCCCGGTACGGCGATCGAGGACATCTGGGCGGCTCTCCCGGTCTCCCACGGTCATGTGGAGACATCGGCGGCTCGCACGCGGAGCGATCACCGTACCGGCGGGGGCGATCTTCGGCTAGGCGTTTTCGGGGAGGTCGAAGGAGCCGTACTCCGGGCGTCCCGCCTTGTCGTACGTCTGGATGGAGACGCCTTTCGAAGTGATCAGGCCGCTGCGGTGCCTGAAGGCGGTCGGCAGGCCGCCCTCGGCGAAGAGGCGGCGGCCCGCGCCCAGCACGACCGGGACGGTGATCAGGTGGACGGTGTCGATCAGGTCCGACTGCAGCAGGGACCGTACGAGGGCTCCGCTGCCGTGGAGCTGGAGCTCGCCGTCGGTGCGCTCCTTGAGGGCGGTGACCTCCTTGGCCAGGTCGCCGCTGATCACGGTGGTGTGGGCCCACTCGGGGTCGGTGAGGGTGGACGAGGCGACGTACTTCGGCAGGGTGTTGAGCTTGGTGGCGACGATGTTGTCGGGGTCGGTCACCTTGGGCCCGTACCCGGCGAAGATGTCGTACGTACGGCGGCCGAGGAGGAACGCGCCGACGTCGCCGAAGACCTGGGTGACGAAGCGGCCGAAGTCCTCGTCGTCGAAGGGGACCATCCAGCCGCCCTGCTCGAAGCCGCCCCTGGGGTCCTCCTCGGGGCCGCCCGGGGCCTGGTAGACGCCGTCGAGGCTGACGAAGATCTGCGAGACGAGCTTGCCCATGACGGGTGCCTTCTCTCGTGGGTGGGGTCTGCTGTCATCACCTCAGACCCCACCGGCACCCGCAACTCATCGGCGGCGCGTGGATCAGCCGACGTTCGTCGAGAACAGGCCGCCCGTCGGGCCCTGCTTGTCGCCGCCCTGGGCCTTCTTCAGGGCGTTGGCGAGGCTCTCGATGGTGAGGGACTGGAGGATGACGCGGCCGTTGCCCTCCAGGGTGGCCAGCGACAGCCCCTCCCCGCCGAAGACGGCGTTCATCAGGCCCTGGCGGTTCAGGCCGCCGACGCGCTGGACGCCGTACTGGATGCCCTCCTCGAAGGCGACGACGCAGCCCGTGTCGACCTCGATGCGGCCACCGAAGTCGGCCGGGTTCAGGTCGATGAAATTGCCGGCGCCGGCGATGATCACGGTGCCGCGGCCGGTGAACTTCTCCAGGATGAAGCCCTCGCCGCCCTTCATGCCGGTCTTGCCGCCCTGGAAGGCGATGCCGAAGTCGACGGTGGACTCGGCGGCGACGAACGCGTCCTTCTCCGCGAACCACGCGCGCGTGCCGTCGAGCTCCAGCGCGCGCATCTCGCCCGGCAGGACACCCGCGAAGCCGACGGTGCCCTCGCCGCCGGTGGAGGTGAAGTACTGGAACGCCAGCGACTCGCCCGCGAGGGCGCGCTGGCCGACCTGCATGGCGGTGCCCATGGCCTGGCGGAGCATGCCGCCCATGCCGCCGGCCCCGCCCTGCGGATGCTGACCGCCGCCGCTGTCCGACGGGCCGCCGAGGCGGGTCTCCATGGTCACGTTCGTGGTCTTGAACAGGAACTTTCCGGCCTCGCAGTACACGGTCTGGCCGGGTTGGAGGCTGACGACCGCCATCTGCATGGCGTTGCCGACGATGTCTTGCTGAAGGGTCACGTGAGGGGAACGCGGGAGACGGAGGAAAGAGTTCCGGGAGTTCCGGGTGGTGAGCTACGTGTCCGTTCGCCGCCAGCACGCGCGTGTGCGGGCCGCTGGGATGGAGGCATGACAACGACTTACGGAACTCTGCACGGCAAGGTCGCCCTGGTCACCGGGGGCAGCCGGGGCATCGGCGCGGCGACGGTCCTGCGGCTCGCCCGGGAGGGCGCGGACGTGGCACTGACCTACGTGAACGACAAGGAGGCGGCCGCGGACGTCGTACGGGCCGTCGAGGCGCTGGGGCGGCGTGCGGTCGCCCTGCGGGCGGACTTTGCGGACCCGGAGGAGGCGGCGGGGGCCGTGGAGCGTGCGGCGCGGGCGCTGGGCGGCCTGGACGTGCTGGTGAACAACGCGGGCGTGGGTGTGCTGGGCCCGCTGGAGGGGCTGTCGCTGACGGACGTGGACCGGGCGCTGGCGGTGAATGTGCGCGGGGTGTTCCTGGCCTCGCAGGCGGCCGCCTCCCGGATGGGGGACGGTGGGCGGATCATCACGATCGGTACGTGCATGACCCAGCGGGTGCCCGGGCCCGGCGGCACGCTCTACGCCATGAGCAAGTCGGCGCTGGTCGGGCTGACGAAGGCGCTGGCCAGGGAGCTGGGCGGGCGCGGGATCACGGCTAACATCGTGCATCCCGGGCCGACGGACACCGACATGAACCCGGCGGACGGGCCGTTCGCGGCGGGGCAGGCGGCGATGACGGCGCTGGGGCGGTT
Source organism: Streptomyces sp. S.PB5 (assembly GCF_030403745.1). GTDB lineage: Bacteria > Actinomycetota > Actinomycetes > Streptomycetales > Streptomycetaceae > Streptomyces. The sequence continues at coordinate 715,455 of NZ_JAQMWP010000002.1, read as the reverse complement.
CGGGACGGCGGAGGAGGTGGCGGGGACGGTCGCGTATCTGGCGGGGGCGGAGTACGTGACGGGGGCGGAGTTCGCTGTGGACGGGGGGCATGCGGCGTGAGATAGGGCTTTTTCTCGCCCCCGCCGCCCCTACCCGTCCCATCCACCAGAGGCTCCGCCCCTTCGACCCCGCTGGGGGCTGCGCCCCCAGACCCCCGCTTCGGCCCTGAAGGGGCCTCGTCCTCGAACGCCGGACGGGCTGAAGATGCCCGTCCGGCGTTCGAGGTGCGGGGGTCAGCCCCCGAGCTCCTGATGGCGGGCCGCCAGCGTCGCCGCCCCCGCCTCCGTCAGCGAACCGAACAGCCGCACCCGCGAGATGCCGCCGTCCGGGAAGATGTCCACGCGCGCGTGCGTGCCGACCGCCGGGGCCGGGAGGACGAAGCGGTGGTTGGTGTCGGGCTGGAGGCGGGTGCGCGGGAGGATCTCGGTCCAGTCGCCGTCCTCGCCGTCCTTCACCGCGACCGACGCCCATCCCGCGCTGTTGCCCTTGAGATACGCCGTGTCGATCTCGATCGCGCGGATCTGGGACTGGGCCACCAGGCGGTAGCGGATCCAGTCGTTGCCCTGGTCGCGGCGGCGGCGGGTCTCCCAGCCGTCGTCCATCTTGCGGGAACGGCCCGGCTGGATGGTGTTGGAGGCCGGGGAGTAGAAGAGGTTGGAGGCGTCCTCGGCCTGGCCGCCGTTCTCCAGGGCCACCACGTCGAAGGTGCCGAGCACCGACAGCCACTCGGGGTCCGGGACGACCTCGCCGTACACGCGCAGGCGGGCGATGCCGCCGTCGGGGTGCTGGTTGACGCGGAGGTGGGTGAAGCGCTGCTCGACCGCCACCTCGAAGCCGTTCGCCGCGTGGCCGCCGACCGCGGTGCGCGGGACCAGGGTCGTCCACTTCACGTCGTCGCCGAGGAGTTCCTCCGGGGACGGGGAGCCCGGTGCCGAGGTGCCCTCGACCGACACGGCCTGCGGGTAGTTGCCGCGGAAGTGGGCCGTGTCGACGACGATGCCGCGGATCACGCCGGGCGCGCCGAGGCGGACCAGCGCCCAGTCGTGGTCCTCGGCCGTCGGCCACGGGTGCTCGGCGGAGACACCGCGGCGGCGGCGCGTCTCCCAGCCGTCCATGATCTTGCCCTTGTGCCCGAAGTGCTCGGGGTCGAACTCGGCGCGTCCGGGCAGCAGGAGGTTCTCGCGCTGGGCGAAGAACTCGTCGTTGGCGGCGATGACTCCGGCGCCGAGCTGCCGGGCGGCGAGGTCGGTGTACCGGGTGAAGGGGAAGTCGGCGGTGCGGTAGTCGGCGTACGGGTCACCGCCGCCGTACGGGTTCGCGTCGCCGGTGAAGCCGGCCAGAGGAGATCGATGCTGCGCCGTCACGGGATGAATGCCTTTCGGTCGTCGGCCGCTGCGGGTGCGGTGGTGAAGTCAGGGGGTGCGGGTGAGGAGTCGGCCCTTCGGGTCCGTGAACTCGCCGTCCGCGACGATGCGTTCGCCGCGCAGCCAGGTCGACTTGACGACGCCGTACAGGGTCCTGCCCGCGTACGCCGTCACACGGTTGCGGTGCTGGAGTTCGGCCGGGTCGACGGTGAAGGTCTCGTCGGGGGCGAGGATCGCGAAGTCGGCGTCGCGGCCGGCCTCGATGGCGCCCTTCTGGTCCAGGCCGACCAGCTCCGAGGTCCGCGTGGACATCCAGCGGACGACGTCCTCGAGCGAGTGGCCGCGCCTGCGGGCCTCCGTCCACACGGCGGCGAGGCTCAGCTGCAGACCCGAGATGCCGCCCCACGCGGTGGCGAAGTCGTCGGTCTTGAGGTCGGCCGTCGACGGCGAGTGGTCGGTGACCACGACATCGATGACGCCGTCGGCCAGCGCCTGCCACAGCAGGTCCTGGTTGGCGGACTCGCGGATCGGCGGGCAGCACTTGAACTCGCTGGCGCCGTCCGGGACTTCCTCGGCCGTGAGGGTGAGGTAGTGCGGGCAGGTCTCGACGGTGACGCGGACGCCCTCCGCCTTCGCGGCGGCGATCAGCGGGAGCGCGTCGCTCGACGACAGGTGCAGGATGTGCACGCGCGCGTCCAGCCGCTTGGCCTGGGCGATGAGCTGGGCGATCGCGGTGTCCTCGGCGTCGCGCGGGCGGGAGGCGAGGAAGTCGGCGTACTTCGGGCCGCCCTGCTGCGGGGCGGCCTCCAGGTGGTGCGGGTCCTCGGCGTGCACGATCAGCAGGCCGCCGAAGGAGGTGATCTCCGCGAGGGACTGGGCGAGCCGGTCCTGGTCCAGGTGCGGGAACTCGTCCACGCCGGACGGGGACAGGAACGCCTTGAAGCCGAAGACTCCCGCCTCGTGCAGCGGGCGCAGGTCCTTGACGTTGTCGGGCAGGGCGCCGCCCCAGAAGCCGACGTCGATGTGGGCCTTGTCGGCGGCGACGTCCTTCTTCGTGCGGAGGTGGTCGACCGTCGTGGTCGGCGGGAGGGAGTTGAGGGGCATGTCGACGAGGGTCGTGATGCCGCCGGCCGCCGCCGCGCGCGTGGCGGTCCAGAAGCCCTCCCACTCGGTGCGGCCCGGGTCGTTGACGTGCACATGGGTGTCGACCAGGCCGGGCAGGACGACGTGCTCGCCGACGTCCTCCAGGCGGGCGCCTTCCGGGACGGGGGCGTCGTACGGCAGTACGGCCGTGATCTTCCCGGCAAAGACCGCGACCGCGGCGGCGCGCGTCCCTTCCGGAGTGATGACTCGCGTCGAGCGCAGCACCAGTTCTACGTCGGACACCCGGACCCCTCTCTGTCGCCGTTGTTACTTCCGAGAAACGGGATTTACTTCCACGTAACGGAATTCAACGTTCTGTTGAAGGAGTCTTCACTCCCGCTTCCACGCCGTCAAGGGCACACTGCTTCACGAGGCCCCGACGCTCCACACTCTGGACGTTTCCACAAGGCGGAATTAGTATTCCGGCAGGCAGAACGTAACTACGTACCAGCAGGGAGTCAACCGACTGGCGGGTAGGCTTCTGCCCTTCCTGCCACCCCGAAAGGAACGCGCCGTGCCGACGTCCAGCGCCAGCACCACCGACTCCGCCAAGTCCGCCACCGGCGGGGTCCAGTCCCTCGAGCGCGCCTTCGATCTGCTGGAGCGGATGGCGGACGCGGGCGGCGAGGTCGGCCTCAGCGAGCTCTCCGCGAGCAGCGGACTGCCGCTGCCCACCATCCACCGCCTGATGCGCACCCTCGTGGCCTGCGGATACGTCCGTCAGCAGCCGAACCGCCGGTATGCGCTCGGCCCCCGTCTGATCCGCCTCGGCGAGTCGGCGTCCCGGCTCCTTGGCACCTGGGCGCGCCCCTATCTCGCCCGGCTGGTCGAGGAGACCGGCGAGACGGCGAACATGGCGCTGCTCGACGGGGACGAGATCGTGTACGTCGCGCAGGTGCCGTCGAAGCACTCGATGCGGATGTTCACCGAGGTCGGCCGCCGTGTGCTGCCGCACTCCACGGGCGTGGGCAAGGCCCTCCTCGCGAACACCCCGGACCACGAGGTGCGCGCCCTGCTGGCCCGCACCGGCATGCCGGCCGCCACGGAGAAGACGATCACCACGCCGGAGGGCTTCCTGGCGGCCCTGGAGGACGTCCGCCGTGCCGGGTACGCGGTCGACGACAACGAGCAGGAGATCGGCGTCCGCTGCCTCGCGGTGTCGGTGCCCAACTCCCCCACGGCCGCGGCGATCTCGATCTCCGGCCCGGCGGGCCGGGTCACCGATGCGGCCACGGACAAGATCGTGCCGGTGCTGCAGCAGGTGGCCGGGGAGCTGTCCGAGGCGCTGGCCACGCAGAACCCGGCATGACGGGCTTAATGCGGTGGCCGGGCCGGTACACCGACCGGCACGGCTTCGAGGAGATCGCCTTCGAGTCGGACGGCCGGGAGCTGATCCGTACGACGATCAGGGGTGTGCGGTTCGAGGGCGAGACGATGGACACGCTCGGCGCGCTCACGGGCGAGCCGCCCGTGCCGGCGTTCACCTTCCAGGAGGGCGACCTCTGGTCCTGCCTCCTGGAGTGGGGCCTGACCATGCCCGTCGAGGTCGCGGGGCAGGGCGAGCGCATCGCGACGGTGCACTGCGCGCTCCAGCTCTGGTACCCCGAGGAGGCGGAGAACCTGACCGTCACCCTGCGGCTCGACGGACACGAATTCCGCGCCACCCACCCGGACTTCGAGAACGCCCTGCACGAGATCGGGCGCGAGCTGCCTCGCTCGGTACGCCTCAAGGCGTGCATCGCGTGCGCCTGGTCCGACTACCACCCGGTCGGCCACAGCATGATGACCGGGCTCGCCTGCTTCCGTGGCGCGAAGGACGTCTACCGGCGCTGCGACGGCAAGAAGGGCCCGAACGGCATCCTCACGATCTGGCCCGAGCACACCGAGTTCGTCCAGGAGACCTGGGTCTGCGAGCAGTTCGAGCACCGCACGTCCGACCGCGGCTACCGCGGGCCGTTCCCGTACCGCGGCCCCCTGTACTAGCGCCGCGGCTCCCCGAACAGTTCCACCGCGTCCCGTACGTCCGACAGCCCCCGCGACAGCGCGCTCACCGATCCGATGGCCCCCGCGATCAGCAGCAGCGACCGCCGCAGCCGGGGGATCTCCGGCGCGCCGTCGATCGTCATCGCGGCCAGTGCCGCCAGTTCGTCCTCGGCGATGCCGCGGTCGGGGAACTCGGCCGGGTGCGCGGCCAGTTCGCGGCGCAGCCTGGACACCGCGGTCCGCAGGCCCGCCACTCTGGGGTCCTCGTCGCTGCCGGTCACTGGCCTCTGCCCCAAGCTCCGCAACACAGCTCTCCCCCCCGCGCACACCGTTGTGCGCCTTCTCTCGTGATCCCGCCCTGAGCGCCCCGTGGCGCTGGTCGGGCGCCGGGGCGGACGGGGGTCAGTAAACGCCTCCCGACGGCGGCCGCGCCACTCCGCGGACCGAAATTCAGCCTCAGGAAACCGGCCGGCCCCCCGGGCGTCAGGTATGCAGGACACATGACGGACAAGGCACCCCAGGTCGCCGGACTGCTCCTGGCCGCGGGCGGCGGCCGACGCCTCGGCGGACGCCCCAAGGCGCTGCTCGGACATCGCGGCAGGCCATTGATCGAACACGCGGTGGGCGCCCTGCGCGCGGCCGGCTGCGCGCGGGTGCACGTGGTGCTGGGCGCCGCCGCCGACGCCGTACGGGACACCGCGCGACTCGACGACTGCGTGGTCGTGGAGAACCCGGAGTGGGAGCAGGGCATGGGGTCCTCGCTTCGAGCCGGGCTCGACTCGCTCTCCAGGACGGATGCCGAGGCCGCTCTCGTGTCGCTCGTCGACCAGCCCGGCATCGGGGCCGAGGCGTACGCGCGCGTGCTCGGTGCGTACGGGTCGCGGGAGTCCCTGGTCTCCGCCGCCTACGACGGCGTGCGCGGACATCCCGTGCTGTTCGGGTCGGCGCACTGGGCCGGTGTCGCCACGACTGCGACCGGGGACCGAGGGGCACGCGCGTATCTGAAGGAACACGCCGGACAGCTTCTGCTCGTCGAGTGCGGGGACATCGCCCGGCCGTACGACATCGACACCCCCGAAGATCTGCAGCACCTTGATCTGCAGCACCTTGAGTGAGCGGGGTGGCACCGAGCGCCACCTTGCCTCGACTCAGAGAATCTCGATATCAACAAACCATTGAACTTCCACAATGAGGAAACTAGTATCCACTGATCAGAAGCGCCCTACCGCCCTGAGGGCGTTGCTCGCCGTACCCGGTTCGACTGGCACCCGGTGCCACGCTCGCTGAAGGAAGTGACAGCTCATGTCCGCACCAGCGCCGTCCCCGCTGGCCATCGTCGACGCCGAGCCCCTGCCCCGGCAGGAGGAGGTGCTCACCGACGCGGCCCTCGCCTTCGTGGCCGAGCTGCACCGCCGGTTCACGCCCCGTCGTGACGAGCTCCTCGCCCGCCGCGCCGAGCGCCGCGCCGAGATCGCCCGCACCTCCACGCTCGACTTCCTCCCGGAGACCGCCGCCATCCGCGCCGACGACTCCTGGAAGGTCGCCCCCTCCCCCGCGGCCCTGAACGACCGCCGCGTCGAGATCACCGGCCCGACCGACCGCAAGATGACGATCAACGCGCTCAACTCGGGCGCGAAGATCTGGCTCGCGGACTTCGAGGACGCCTCGGCGCCCACCTGGGAGAACGTGATCCTCGGCCAGGTCAACCTCGCCGACGCCTACACCCGGAACATCGACTTCACGGACGAGAGGTCCGGCAAGTCCTACGCCCTGCGCCCCGACGAGGAGCTCGCGACGGTCGTCATGCGGCCGCGCGGCTGGCACCTGGGCGAGCGCCACCTCGTCGACGCCGACGGCAACCAGGTCCCCGGCGCCTTCGTCGACTTCGGGCTGTACTTCTTCCACAACGCCCAGCGCCTGCTCGACCTCGGCAAAGGCCCGTACTTCTACCTCCCGAAGACCGAGTCGCACCTCGAAGCGCGGCTGTGGAACGACGTGTTCGTCTTCGCGCAGGACTACGTCGGCATCCCGCAGGGCACCGTCCGCGCCACCGTCCTGATCGAGACGATCACGGCGGCGTACGAGATGGAGGAGATTCTTTATGAACTCCGCGACCACGCCTCGGGATTGAACGCCGGCCGCTGGGACTACCTCTTCTCCATCGTCAAGAACTTCCGTGACGGCGGCGCCAAGTTCGTCCTCCCGGACCGCAACCTGGTCACGATGACGGCCCCGTTCATGCGGGCGTACACCGAACTCCTCGTGCGCACCTGCCACAAGCGCGGCGCGCACGCGATCGGCGGCATGGCGGCGTTCATCCCGTCCCGCCGGGACGCCGAGGTCAACAAGGTGGCCTTCGAGAAGGTCCGCGCCGACAAGGACCGCGAGGCCGGCGACGGTTTCGACGGCTCCTGGGTCGCCCACCCCGACCTGGTCCCGATCGCCCTGGAGTCCTTCGACAAGGTCCTCGGCGACAAGCCGAACCAGAAGGACCGCCTGCGCGAGGACGTCCACGTCGAGGCCGCCGACCTGATCGCCATCGACTCGCTGGACGCCAAGCCGACGTACAACGGTCTCGTCAACGCCGTCCAGGTCGGCATCCGTTACATCGAGGCCTGGCTGCGCGGGCTCGGCGCGGTCGCCATCTTCAACCTGATGGAGGACGCGGCCACCGCCGAGATCTCCCGTTCGCAGATCTGGCAGTGGATCAACGCGGGCGTCGAGTTCGAGCACGCAGGAAACACGGTGAAGGCCACCCCTGAGCTGGCCCGCGAGGTCGCCGCCGAGGAACTGTCGAACATCCGCGCCGAGTTGGGCGAGGAGGCGTTCGCCGCCGGTCACTGGCAGCAGGCGCACGACCTGCTTCTGGAGGTCTCCCTCGACGCCGACTACGCGGACTTCCTGACGCTGCCGGCGTACGAGCAGCTCAAGGGCTGAGCTACTGCTGCACCGCCTTGTCCGAGTGGCCCAGGGACTTTCCCGGGGCCACTCGGTCGCGTACGGCCTGCTTCACGGCGGTGGGCTCCGGGAAGCCCTGCTCCTTGCGGTCCCAGACGACCTCGTCGTCGACGCGGACCACGAAGACACCGCCGGTGCCGGGCTTGAGCGAGAGCTCGCCCAGTTCCGCCTCGAAGGTCGTGAGCAGCTCCTGTGCCAGCCAGGCCGCGCGCGGCAGCCAGCGGCACTGGGTGCAGTACTCGATCTGCACGACGGGGCTCACGGGGCTCACGGGGCTCACAGGGCTCATCCGAGGTGTACCGACCAATCCTGTTCCGCGGCCGGCTTGCCGTGCAGATCGGGGACCCGCTTCAGCCAGTTCGGCCTGCCCTGCTGTGTCTTCGCCGCCCGGAGGGCCTCCTCGGCGGCGAGTTCCTCCCGGGTGGGGAAGTCGGTGGGGAGCCAGGCCTCGGAGGCCTGTACGCGCGCGTGGAGGTACGTCACGTACGCCTCGCGCGCCTCGTCGGGGGTCGCGTGGTCCGTGAGCCAGGCGTCGGGGACGGCCGCGGTGACCTCGCGCAGGAGGTCGAGGGTCACCTTGGGGGCCAGTTCGGCGTCGGCGGCCCGGACGTCGGGGGCGTAGTGGCCGAGGGCGTGGTGGCGGAAGTCGTACCGCTTCGCCGGGTCCGAGCCGTCCCAGCGGTGGTGGAAGACGAGGGCGGCGCCGTGGTCGATCAGCCACAGCCGCGGCGGTGCGACGCCGAGCGTGGGCCAGACCATGAGGTTCGAGCTGTGGACCGTGCGGTCCACGTTGACGGTCAGCGCGTCCAGCCAGACGATCCGGCCGGCTTCCAGGGGGTCGACCCGGAAGGTCCTGGCGAGCTCCGGCGTGAAGTCGGCGGCGCCCGGCAGATAGTCCATGCCGAGATTGATCCCCGCGCTGGCGCCGTGCAGCTCCCGCACCTCCTGGTGGGGCTCACCGTCCGCGATCGCGGGGTCGAAGTGCACGAGGACCAGCTCGGGGAAGCGCAGTCCGAGCGCCCGGGCCAGCTCACCCACGATCACCTCGGCGACCAGCGCCTTGCGGCCCTGCGCGGAGCCGGTGAACTTGACGACGTACGTGCCCAGGTCGTCGGCCTCGAAGACTCCGGGCACGGAGCCGCCGGACCTCAGCGGGGTCACGTATCGAACAGCAGTCACATCGCGCAGCACACCGGCCAGGGTAGTTCAGATCATGCGGTGGCCAGCGGGTTGGGGAGCGGCAGGTAGCGTGCGTCCGCGCCGTCCGCGCCGGTCCAGCGCAGCAGCAGGTTCGTCTTGCCGGGGAGCGTGGGCGAGGCGAGCAGGGCCGGGATCTCCGGGAGGTCGTGGCGGGCCAGTTCCCGGCGGGCGGCGGGCCAGGGGTCCAGGCCCGGGTGGCGCTCGGCGAGGGCGTCCGCGACCTCGGACAGATGATTCACGACCAGCGTGTACACCAGGCGCTCCCAGCCGGCCTCACGGTCCACGTCCGCGAGCAGCTTGACGCCCTCGGCGTCCCGGAACAGCGCCTGCACGGGCGTTCCGTCGCCGTCGACGGCGACCAGGGTGTTCTGCAGGTGTGCCTCCAGCACGACACCGTGGTCGGCGAAGGCCGCGAGGGCGGGCGGCACGACGGTGCGCAGGTACGCCTCCCACCATGCGGCGCCCCCCGCAGGGCAGCCGTCGAAGCCCTCCACCAGGCCCGCCGCCAGCAGCGGGGTGGCGCCGGGCAGGACGTGCTCGCGGAAGCCGTCGCGGACGAGGACGGCCAGTTCCTCGAAGGCGAAGCCGGCGGTGCGGTAGCCGCGGTCGGAGAGCCAGGCCGCCGGGCCGCCGGCGAACGCCCGGGCCGCAGCCGTGTCGGTCCGGCGGAGTTTCTCCAGGTCGTGGCGCCACAGGCGGCGGATGTCGTTGGTGATGCGCACGTCCAGGCTGAACTTCAGGAAGAGGTCGCGCTCGGGGACGTACAGCGTGCGAATCGCGGCCGTGGGCCAGGCGTCCAAGCCGGTCGTGCCGAGGCGGATCAGACGGCCGTCGGCGAAGGCGGCCGTGAGGTCGACCAGGTCGAGCTGCCAGGGGTGGGCGGGCAGCAGCCGGTACCCGGGCGGGGCCTCGCCGAGGGCGTCGAGGGCGGAGGTGTCGCCCTCCTCGGCCACGACGTCCTCGCGCACGCCGAGCAGCGTCAGCGGGAAGCGGGCGTGCGCCTCGGGCGCGTAGGGCAGCCAGCCGGTGGCCGGGCCGCCGCCGCGTGCCTTGGGGGCCGGGTGGTGGGGGTGGCCGGTGATCAGGGACTGCTCGGAGAGCAGGTACGGGTCCGTCGGCGCCGTCGCACGCACGCGTGCCGTCAGAATCGCGGCCACGGCGTCGCGGCTGTCGATCATCTCGGCGGGCAGCTCGTGGTTGGACAGGCCGGTGTGGCGGGTCAGTTCCTCGGCGACGAGCTTGACGAGTTCGGTGTGGCCGATGCGATGCCAGTCGCCGCCGGTGTTCACCTCGGGTTCCGCGGGCCGCCGCTCGCCGCGCACCCGCAGCAGCCGACCGCTGGGCAACCTGTGCGTGCGCAGCTCACCGGCGCCCGGGAGTGCTTCGGCGACCTCGCGCAGCAGGCAGTTGAGCAGCGGCGCGGCAGCATAGGTGTCGGCGGCGGCCGGGGAGATGAGGTCCACGCGTTTCACTCGTTCTCTACGTGCGGGCGGAGACGATCAGTATCTCTGTCGTCGGCCTCCCGCCGTGCCACCCACTCGTACCCGAGGAGCCCACCCGTGCACCGTTCCCCCACCGCCGAGGCCGAGGTCGCCCAGGAGTTGGCCGAAGTGCGTCCGGACCTGGTGTCGCGGTACACGGCCGAGCTGCCGGGCGCCCGGGCCGCCGTGCTGACCCGGCTGTGGCGAGCGCTGGCGTTCGAGCCGCTGCCCTGGATCACCGGCCGCGTCCCCGACGGCGAGGGCCTCTCCCTGCGCCTGAGGGACGGGCGGCGCCTCGACGGCCCGGCGGCCGACCCGTACGCGACCGCCGGATACGTCACCGTCGTACGGCTCGACGGCACGGCGTACGGCGATCCCGCACGGCTCGTGACCGACCTCGGCGTGCCGCACAGCGACGGCCTGGTGGCCGAACTCGACCACAGCGTCGCCTCGTTGGCGCTGTCGCGGACCGGGCAGCCGGCGAACCCCTCGAACGAGTGGCCCGCGACCGACTGGGAGTGGGAGCAGCGGGTCGTGGACGGACATCCCTTCCACCCCAACTGCCGTTCCCGGCCGGGTTTCTCGGTGGCGGAGCAGCTCGCGTACGGGCCCGAGCACCGGCCGCTCGTCGGGCTGGGGCTGCTGCCGGTACGGGCGGAGGAGTGCCTGGTGACCGGCGTGTGGCCGGACGGGATGCGGGACGGGCGGCGGCTGTTGATCCCGGTGCATCCGTGGCAGGCGGCTCATGTGCTGAAGCGGACCGGCGACGAGGGGCCGGCCGCGCATCCGCTGATGTCACTGCGCACCCTGGCCCTGCCCGACGGCGGCCCGCATGTGAAGACCGCCCTGAGCGCCCGGCTGACGTCGTCGGTGCGGGACATCTCGGTCTACTCGATCGGCCTGTCCGCGACCCTGTCGGCGTTCGCCGAGTCGCTGGAGACGCACCTGGACGGCCTGCTGCACTTCACCCGCACCCTGGGCGCCGCCACGGCCGGCTCCCCCGACCTCGCGGCCGTGTTGCGTGAGTCCCCGCAGGTGTACGCCGGAAGCGGCGAGCGGGTGGTGCCGGTGGCCGCGCTCGCCACCACCGGACTTCCGTCGCGCCCGGCCTGGCTCGCGGACTTCACCCGGCTGTCCCTCACCGTCGGGCTGCGGCTGCTGGACCTCGGTGTGGCCCTGGAGGCCCACGGCCAGAACCTTCTCGTCGTGCTCTCCGCGACGGGCGCCCCGCTGCGCCTCGTCTACCGCGACCTCGCCGACATCCGGGTCAGCCCGGCCCGTCTCGCACGGCACGGCATCCCCGTACCGGAGTTGACCGGCCGGATCGTCACGGACGACGAAATCGCCCTGCGGCGCAAGCTGTTCGGGGCCCTGGTGGCGGGATCGCTGGCGGGTACGGCGGGTTCGGGTGCCGCGCTGGGTGCGGCGCTGGAGACCGTCGTACGGGATCTTCCGCGTACCCCGGATCTCGTGGCGCTGCTCGAGAACCCGGTGCCGGCCAAGGCGTTGACGCTGATGCGGCTGTCGCCGGGGACGCCCGGGGACCAGTGGGCCCAGTTGCCGAACCCGCTGGCGTGAGGGGCCGTTTTGGAGTGCGGTGCCCCCGGTCAATAGGATCCGCCGATGATCACACGTAAACGGCTGGCGGCGGGAGTGTGCGCCCTGCTCGCCGCCCTCACGGCCGGGATGGCCTTCCCGGCCGGGGCGGCCGCCGGTGAACCCACGGGCGAGACCGCGCCCCAGGTCGACCTCGTCCTCGACGTGAGCGGCTCCATGCGGACCCGGGACATCGACGGCGGCACCCGGATGGCCGCGGCGAAGCAGGCCTTCAACGAGGTGCTGGACGCGACGCCCGAGGAGGTCCAGCTCGGCATCCGGACCCTCGGCGCCAACTACCCCGGCGACAACCAGAAGACGGGCTGCAAGGACACCGCGCAGCTCTACCCGGTCAGCACGCTGGACCGCACCGAGGCGAAGACGGCGGTGGCGACCCTCTCGCCCACCGGCTGGACCCCGATCGGCCCCGCGCTGCTGAAGGCCGCCGACGACTTCACCGAGGGTTCCGGCTCCAAGCGGATCGTCCTGATCAGCGACGGCGAGGACACGTGCGCCCCGCTCGACCCGTGCGAGGTGGCCCGTGAGATCGCGGCCAAGGGCATCGGCCTGACCATCGACACCCTCGGCCTGGTCCCGAACACCAAGATGCGGCAGCAGCTGAGCTGCATCGCGGAGGCGACGGGCGGGACGTACACCTCGGTGGAGCACACCGAGGAACTCACCGACAAGGTCAACCAGTTGGTGGACCGCGCGGCCGACCCGGTGGTGACACCGGTGGCCACCGAGGGCGCCGCGCAGTGCGCCAAGGCGCCGACGCTCAAGAGCGGTCTCTACACGGACCGCGAGGAGTTCGGGCAGGAGCGCTGGTACCGGGTCGAGGTCCTCGACGGCCAGGAACTGCGCGCCTCGGTGAGCGTGGCGGCCGACCGGGCCGTCAGCCCCGACTACGGGACCCTGCTGCGGGCCGTCACCGTGCACGGCCGTGAGATCGTGCGCGGCGAGGCCGCCGGCAACGGGCGTACGGACGTCATCTCCACGGGGCTGCGCTACCCCAAGCCTGAGCGGGACGACAACGACAGCGACAAGCCGGCCGCCGAGGTCGTGTGCCTCCAGCTGACCAACTCCTTCTCCCCCGCCTCGGGGGTGAAGACCACGCCGGGTCTGCCCGTCGAGCTGACCATCGACATCGTGGACGCGCCGTCCTCGTCGAGCGACGTGGCCTCCTTCGGTCTCGGGCGCGGCTGGTGGCTGCTCGGTCTGCTGGTGCTGGTCGGGTTCCTCGCCGGTCTCGTCTGGGGCTGGGTCTCTCGCTGGCGGGTCGCGGTCTGGAGGACCAACTGATGCGGATCACACGCGTGTTGAGCGCGGCCTTCCTGACCCTGGGACTCGCCGTCTCCCCTGCGGCGGCGGACTCCTCGCCGTCCCCCTCGGCCTCGTCCGACGGTGACGCGCCCACCTCGGCCGGTACGTCGTTCCGTACGGCCACCGAGATCGAGCAGGGCCAGCAGGCCACGGCGACCGGCTCCACGGGCGACTACCTGTACTGGTCGTTCCCGGCGGACGCGGGCCAACGTCCCACCGTCGAGGCGACGTTGAAGCTGCCGGAGACCCACTCGGCGCAGACCTGGCAGGTCGACGTCTACGACGGACTGCGCCGCCGCCAGGCCTGCCAGTACGGCGTGCAGACCCGCACCGCGGCCGCGGACGCCGCGTCCGTGGAGCTGGCGTGCGTGCTGCGCACCGTCCGCGGCTGGTCCGAACCGTGGGCCGACGACCCGCTGCCCGGCACGTACTACATCCGGCTGACGGCCGTCGATCTCGCCACGGCCGACCTCGGCCAGCCGGTCGACGCGTCGGTGGAGGTCGGTTCCAAGGACATCGGCGGTGCGGCTGCGGTGGACGGCTCGCTGTCCGAGCCGCTGGTGCCGGGGATCGCGGTCACGTCCGCGTCCGACTCCGACGACGAGTCCTCACAGTCGTCGGCGGTGCTGTCCGCCATCGAGCCGGAGGACGGCTGGGCCTCCGGCTGGTGGTCCGACCGCTGGGTGTGGACCGCGGTGGGCGGGGTGCTGGCCGCGCTCGCGGGGGTGGGCGGATACGCCCTGACACGCGGGTCGGGACGGCCTCGGCAGGTGCCGCCGGGCGCCTGACATCGAGCCTGGAGGCCCGCTGCCGCTCAGCAGCGGGCCTTCACGGCTTTCGCCGCCGTCCCGTCACCGCCCACCTCGATACGACCGTCCCGCACCGCGTCTTCCAGGCTCAGCTCCCCCCGGCTGATCGCCGCGCAGGTGACCGTGTCCAGCACGAGCCGCGCGTCGGGCTCCCCGGACGCGGGACCGTCACCGTAGACCGGCCCGTCCTCGACACCCACATACAGGTGGAAGTCTCCTTCCTCCAGCCGGACTTCGACGAGGCCTTCCCCCACGCCCATGCCCCGCAGGGCCCGCAGCAGCGGCAGCGCGAACCAGTGCGCCCGTACGGCATCGGTGGGCCGCAGCTCGCCGAGCTCCGCCTCGCCCCAGGCACCCAGCGCCTGGAGCACGGGGAGCAACTCCCGCCCCCGGCCGGTGAGTTCGTAGACGTATGCCGCACCGGGCGGCGGCAGCCTGCGTCGCGTCGCGAGCCCGTCCCGCTCCATGTCCTTCAGCCGCGAGGCGAGTACGTCCGTGCTGACGCCCGGCAGGTCCGCGTGCAGGTCCGAGTAGCGGCGCGGGCCGGCGAGGAGCTCGCGGACGATCAGCAGGGTCCAGCGGTCGCCGACGGTGTCGAGCGCGCGAGCGGCGGAACAGTACTGGTCGTAGCTTCGGCGAGGTGACATGCAACGCAGTCTAGACAAGTCGTTGGACTTTCCAAGCTGCTACTTGGTAAAACCAAGCAACACAAGAAACCGGAGAGGCAGCAGCGCATGGAGTTCCGGCAGTCCAGCAAGCTCAGCGAGGTCTGTTACGAGATCCGCGGCCCGGTGATCGAGCACGCCAACGCGCTGGAGGAGGCGGGCCACAGCGTGCTGCGCCTGAACACCGGCAACCCGGCACTCTTCGGTTTCGAGGCGCCGGAGGAGATCGTCCAGGACATGATCCGGATGCTCCCGCAGGCGCACGGCTACACGGACTCCAAGGGCATCCTCTCCGCCCGCCGGGCCGTCGCCCAGCGCTACCAGACCCTCGGCCTGGAGGTCGACGTCGACGACGTCTACCTCGGCAACGGCGTCTCCGAGCTGATCTCGATGGCCGTACAGGCGCTGATCGAGGACGGCGACGAGGTCCTCATCCCCGCCCCCGACTTCCCGCTGTGGACGGCGGTGACGACTCTGGCGGGCGGCAAGGCCGTTCACTACATCTGCGACGAACAGGCCGACTGGAACCCGGACCTGGCCGACATGGAGTCGAGGATCACCGACCGCACGAAGGCCGTCGTGATCATCAACCCCAACAACCCCACCGGCGCCGTCTACCCGAAGGAGATCGTCGAGGGCATCCTCGACCTCGCCCGCCGCCACGGCCTGATGGTCTTCGCGGACGAGATCTACGACCAGATCCTCTACGACGACGCCGTGCACCACTCGGCCGCCGCGCTCGCCCCGGACCTGGTCGTCCTGACCTTCTGCGGCCTGTCGAAGACGTACCGCGTGGCGGGCTTCCGCTCGGGCTGGCTGGTGATCACGGGCCCGAAGCAGCACGCCAAGGACTACCTGGAGGGCCTGACCATGCTGGCCTCCATGCGGCTGTGCGCCAACGCGCCCGCCCAGTACGCCATCCAGGCCGCGCTCGGCGGCCGCCAGTCCATCCGGGAGCTGACCCTGCCGGGCGGACGGCTGCACGAACAGCGCAACGTGGCCTGGGAGAAGCTCAACGAGATCCCGGGCGTGTCGTGCGTGAAGCCGAAGGGCTCGCTGTACGCGTTCCCGCGCCTCGACCCCAAGGTCTACAAGATCCACGACGACGAGAAGTTCGTCCTGGACCTGCTCCTGCGCGAGAAGATCCAGGTCGTCCAGGGCACCGGCTTCAACTGGCCGACCCCCGACCACTTCCGCATCCTCACCCTCCCCCACGCGGACGACCTGGAGGCGGCGATCGGGCGGATCGGGCGGTTCCTGAGCGGGTACCGGCAGTAGCAGCAGGAGCGGTACCGGCGGCGCGGTACGGCCCGGGCTCCTAGCCTGGAGTCATGGGTGATCTCTTTCTCGTCCGGCACGGCGAGACCGCATGGTCGCGGTCCGGGCGGCACACCGGGTTGACGGACGTCCCACTGACCGAGCACGGGCGGGAGGAGGCGCGGCGGCTGGTGCCGTTGATCCGCTCGCACCGGATCGGGGCCGCGTTCGTCAGCCCGCTGCAGCGCGCGCGGGAGACGGCCGAGCTGATCGGGGTGCCGGACGCCCGGGTCGACGTCGACCTGCGGGAGTGGGACTACGGCGGGTACGAGGGGATCACCACCGTCGAGATCCAGCGCACCCGGCCCGGCTGGTTCCTGTTCACGGACGGGGTCACGCCCGGACCGCCGGACCATCCCGGGGAGACGCCAGAGCAGGTGGGCGAGCGGGCCGACCGGGTCCTCGCCAAGGTGGACGCCGCCCTCGCCAACACCGAGGGCGTGGTGCTGCTGGTCGCGCACGGCCACTTCCTGCGGGTGCTGACGGCACGGCGGCTGGGGCTGCCCGCCGCGCAGGGGGCGCTGTTCCAGCTGGCCACGGGCACGGTGTGCCGACTGGGGACGGAGCACGGGCGGCCGGTGATCGCCGGGTGGAATGTCAGACCCCCGGCTTAGTCTTCGAATGAGGTGACCGCCAGGTGGCGGACACCCGTTCACCAGGCATGTCCCCGGGGAGGAGCACGCCCATGACACGACCGCCGACCGCCGCGCAGCGCCGCGTCATCGACGCCGCCGATCCCGTCACCGGACGGCTGAAGGGCACGGAGGCGCAGCTCGCAGCGCTGGTCAGACACGGGCTGGCGTTCCGGCACGCGCGCCCGCCGCACGATCACTTCCTCACCCCGGCCGGGCATCGTCTGCGGGACGCCGAACCCGTGGCGCCCGCACCGGAGACTCCGTCGGCGTCCGGGGTGTTCGCCGCCCGCATCGGCGGTGAGGAGGATCCGCCGGCCGCGGGTCCCGCCCGGGTGCGGGAGGTGCACAGCGCCTGGCAGGGGCTGCTGGAGCTGCGCCGGATGACGAATCCGGACGGGGCGACGGACCGGCCGTGCGGCTGGGAGCGGGCGCATCTGGTGCAGGCCGCCGCACTCGCGCTGGAGGCGGCCGGGCACACACCCGCGGACGCCGACGCGGACCGCGGCTACCGGGTGCGGGCGACCCCGCAGCCCGAGGCGGTCGCCGTGCGCGAGCCCGACGCCGCCGCGCTGAGGGCCTGCTCGGTCACGCTGGAGGCGGCGGGCTGGCAGGTCGGCGAGTACACCGAGCCCCGCACCAGAGCCCGCTATCTGCTGGCCTCGCCGAGACGGGTGTAAGGCGCACGTGTCAGGATCTGGTCCATCGACTTCCGTGGTACGAGAGGTGATTGACGTGACCGAGCCGTTCGCCGTTCCAGTGACCGTCCGCGGGTACGAGACGGATGTGCAGGGCCATCTGAACCAGAGCGTCTACATCAACTACGCGGAGCACGCCCGCTGGTCGCTGCTACGGGCGGCCGGCATCACCCAGGCCGGCCTCATCGGCAGCGGCGTGGGACCGGTGGCCCTGGAGACCACGATCCGCTACCGGCGGGAGCTGCTGGCGGGCGACGAGGTGGAGGTGAGCTGCAGTTTCGAATGGGGCGAGGGGAAGACGTTCCGCATAGAACAGGCCATCCGCAAGAAGGACGGCACGGTGGCGGCCGAGATCACGGCCGTCGGCGGGCTGATGGACCTCAAGGAGCGCAGGCTGGTCGCAGATCCGCAGGAGCGCTTCAAGGAACTGGCGGCGGATCCGTCCCTGTTCGGACTGTGAGCCTCCCCCGGCCCCGGCCCGCGGGTCACGCGTCGACCGGCTCCGGCCGGTGCTCGCCGTCGTAGGCGGCCCTCGACCCGGCGATGTACACCGACCGAACCGGTGGCGCGGCGGCGGGACCCCGGTGCCCGCCGCCGTGCCGCCGTGCTTGACCGCGTCACACCCCGTCGAACGCGCCCTTGTGATCCTCGGCCCACTCCCGGTACGACCGAGCCGGACGCCCCAGCGCCTCCCGTACGTCGTCCGTGACGGTGGTGTTGCCGCCCCCGCGGGCGAACTCCAGGCCGCCCAGGACCCCTTCCACCGCCTGTTCGCTCATGCCGGACGCGGACAGCTGCTCCCGCATCTGCTCCGGCGACGGGGTGACCGTCTCCACCGGACGGCCGAGCACCCCGGCGAGCACGGCGGCCTGATCGTCGACGCTGATCGCCTCAGGACCGGTCAGGGTGTACGTCCGCCCCGCGTGCCGGGCGTCGGTCAGGGCCGCGACCGCCACCTCGGCCACGTCACGCGGGTCGACGACTCCTTGGCGCCCCTCCCCCGTCATGTTGGGCACGGGCTGCCCCGCGCGCAGCGCATGCGCCCAGCCCAGGGTGTTCGAGGCGAAGGACGAGGGACGCAGGATCGTCCACTCCGCGTCGGAGGCCCGCAAGGCCTGTTCACCGGGCAGATGCCAGGTGCCGAACCGGCCGAACTCGGGCGCGCCGGTGCCGATGGCGGAGAGTTTCACGATCCGCCGCACCCCCGCCGCCCGGGTCAGCTCGATCAGCCGCGCATCCCGCCCGCCGTCCTCCGGCCCGAGCACGCCCACCAGGAACGCGGCGTCGACGCCCGCCAACGCCGCCTCCAGGGACGGCTGGTCGAGGAAGTCCCCGCGCACCACCTCCACGCCCGCGGGCACCTGCGCCCGCCCGGGGTCGCGGGTCAGGGCGCGGATCTTCTCGCCGCGCGCCGCGAGCTGCCGTACGACTTCACTGCCGATGGTGCCGGTCGCACCCGTCACTAGGATCATGGTCTCCACGCTGGCGGACGGCCTTGCGGCAACTCTTGGAAATTCCGGCACGGTTGACCGGCCCGCGCGGCCGCGCCGCCCGCTTACGGTGGAGAGGTGACGACGACCGCCCGCGCCGAACCCGCCCCGCTGCCGCCCCTGTCCGTGCCCGACGCCCTCCGGCCCTGGATCGCCCAGATCGCCACGGTGACCGGCGGCGAGTCGGTCGCGCACACTCCGGACACCGCGACGAAGCTGGTCGTGCGCGTCGGGGAGGACGGCCGACGCGACGCCCTGGTCGTCGGCCCGCGGACGCGCGCCTCGTACCACCGGGCCGGTGCCGAGCGCCTCGCGTCCTGTGTGCAGCTGCATCTGGCGCCGGGGACGGCACGTCCGCTGCTCGGGGTGGCCGCCGCCGACCTGGTCGGCCGGGTGGTGCCCCTGCGGGAGCTGCCCACGCGCACAGCACGCCAACTGTCGTACGCCGCAGCCGTCTTGGAGACCGACGAGCTGATCGACCGGCTGGCGCACACGCTCGCCCGGCTCCCGCTCCCGGACTCGCGGGGCCGGCTACTGCGGGCCGCCGTCGACGCCCTGTCGATCCGGGCCGACCGGATACCTGGGCAGGTGAAGGACGTGGCGCGGGAACTCGCCGTCAGTGAGCGGCAGTTGCGGAACCTCTTCGCGGAGGGCGTCGGCCTCTCCCCCAAGCACTACGCCCGCATCGACCGCGTCCGCGCGGTGCTGGCGCAGGCGCCGACCGCGAAGTGGGCCGACCTCGCCGCCACCACCGGCTACTACGACCAGGCGCACATGACATCCGACTTCCGCACCCTGATGGGTGTCCCGCCCCGCTCCTTCTTCACCGGCCGCCTCCCCGAGGCCCGCCCCTGCCAGGCCTTCGACCGGCTCTCGACGCGCCCCGCGGGCTGACGGCGACGTGCCGACGGCACGCAACGACGTGAGCCGGGTCGGGACCGCCCGACGGCCGATTCCCGGAAGGGCGGTCCCGACCCGGCCACGCCGCTCAAGTGCCAGGCGTGCGGGGGCGGTTACACCATCGGCTAGTGCGCTGCGGCGATCTCCTCGCCGGCTTCCATCGGGTGCGTCACGTCCTGGGCGTCGCGCTGCCTGCCCAGGTGGTTGAAGACCAGGTTCAGCAGGACGGCCGCCACGCAGCCCGTCGAGATCCCCGAGTCGAGCACGATCTTCGCCGTCTCGGGGAACGCGTGATAGAACTCCGGCGCCGTGATCGGGATGATCCCGACGGCCAGCGAGACGGCGACGATGAGGACGTTGTTGTCCTTGTCGAGGCCGGCCCGCACCAGGGTCTGGATGCCGCTCGCCGCGACCGACCCGAACAGGACCACGCCCGCGCCGCCGAGCACCGGGCGCGGTACGACGGCGATGAGCGAGGCCGCCATCGGACACAGGCCCATCAGGACGAGGAAGGCGCCGCCGGTGGCGACGACGTACCGGCTGCGGATCTTCGTCATCGCGACCAGGCCGATGTTCTGGGCGAAGGCGCTGCACATGAAGCCGTTGAAGAGCGGGCTGATCGCCGAGCCGAGGGTGTCGGCGCGCAGGCCCGCCGCGATGGTCTTCTCGTCGGCCGGACGGTCCACGATCTCGCCCAACGCCAGCATGTCCGCGGTCGATTCGGTCATGGAGACCACCATCACCACGATCATCGACACGATCGCGGCGACCTGGAACTGCGGGGCGCCGAAGTGGAACGGGGTCGGGAAGCCGATCACGTCCGCGTCCCCGACCGGGCTGAAGTCCGTGACACCGAAGGGGATCGCGACCAGCGTGCCGATCACCAGGCCGAGCAGCACGGCGATCTGCTTGACGAAGCCGCGGGTGAAGCGGCGCAGCACGAGCACGATCGCGAGGGTCGCGCCCGCCAGGCCCAGGTAGGTCGTCGAACCGTAGTCGTCCGCCCCTGGGTTGGGCCCTTGCGCCCAGCCGAAGGCGACCGGCAGCAGCGACACCCCTATGAGGGTGATGACCGTGCCCGTGACGACCGGCGGGAAGAAGCGGACCGCCTTGCTGAAGAAGGGGGCGGCGAGGAAGCCGAGGAGACCGGCGACGATGACCGCGCCGAAGATGATCGGCAGGGCGTCGGACTTGTCGTCGGTGGAGGCGACGATCGCCGTCATCGGGGCCACGCCCGCGAAGGTGACGCCGTTGACGAAGGGGAGCCGGGCGCCGATCTTCCAGATGCCGAGCGTCTGGAGGAAGGTCGCGAGGCCGGCCGTGAACAGGCAGGCGCCGGTCAGGAAGGTGAGTTCGGTGCCGGACAGGCCGATGGCCGCGCCGACGATCAGGGGCGGGGCGACGACTCCCGCGTACATGGCGGCCACGTGTTGCAGGCCCGTGGTGGCCATTTTCAGTGCGGGGAGTTTTTCGTCGACGGGGTGTGTGTCGACGGAGCGTATGCCGTCGGCTCGTTGGGCGCTCACTACGGTTCCTCCGGGTCAGCTGACACGTCGGCTCTGACGTGGGTTTCTTGGAGGTGGTGCGCGGTCGTGCGGGACCGGGGGGACGGGGGCATGGGGTATGCGGTGTGACCGTTCCGGGGCGCACACGTGTGGCGTGCGCCCCGGACACGGCCGCCATGAACCCCGCTCGGGTTCACGGCTACCGGCCGGGAGCCGTCCCTCCCGGCCGGAGTCGAGTGCCGTACCTCGGTACGGGGTTCAGTGCCCGGCGATTCCCGCCAGGCGTTGCGCCTGTTCCCGCGTGGAGCGTGCGATCGCGTCCTCGTCGACATGCAGCAGGCGGCCCGCCTCGACGATCTGGCGGCCGTTGACGAAAGAGGCCGTGACCGGGGCGGCGGCGCCGAGGACCAGTGCGGTGACCGGGTCGGCGATGGAGGCGTGGGCGAGCGTGTCCAGCTTCCACAGCACCAGGTCGGCGAGCTTGCCCGGTTCCAGGGAGCCGGTCTCGGCGGCGCGGCCCAGGACCTGGGCGCCGCCGTACGTTCCGAGGCGCAGGGCCTGGCGGGCGTCGAGCGCCGCTTCCCGGTGGGCGCCGAGGCGGTTGATCAGGAGCGCGTTGCGCAGTTCGGTGTGGAGTTCGCCCGCCTCGTTGGAGGCGGTGCCGTCGACGCCGAGGCCGACCGGAACGCCGGCGGCGAGCAGGTCGGGGACGCGCGCGATACCTGCGGCCAGGCGGGCGTTGGAGGACGGACAGTGGGCGACACCCGTCCTCGTACGGGCGAAGGCGGCGATGTCGGAGTCGTTCATGTGGACGCAGTGCGCCATCCACACGTCCTCGCCGAGCCAGCCGGTGGACTCGAAGTAGTCGGTCGGGCCCATGCCGAACAGTTCCTTGCAGAACTGCTCCTCCTCGACGGTCTCCGAGCCGTGGGTGTGCAGGCGTACACCGAGACGGCGGGCCAACTCGGCGCCCTCACGCAGGAGTTCGGTGGAGACGGAGAAGGGTGAGCAGGGGGCTACGGCCACCTGGGTCATGGCGTCGAAGGAGGAGTCGTGGTGCTCCTTGACCGTCGACTCGGTGGCGGTGAGGGCGCCTTCGAGGGTCTCGACGGCGAAGTCCGGGGGCAGGCCGCCGTCCTTCTCACTGCGGTCCATGGAGCCGCGGGCGAGGGTGAAACGGACGCCCGTCTCACGGGCGGCGCGGATGATCGCGCCGGACAGGTCGCCGGAGCCCTGCGGGAAGACGTAGTGGTGGTCCATGGCGGTGGTGACACCACCGCGGGCCATCATGGCCAGCGAGCCCTGCGCGGCCGTATAGGTCATCTGCTCGTCGATGCGCGCCCAGGTCGGGTAGAGCGCGACGAGCCAGTCGAAGAGGTTGTGGTCCGTGGCCAGGCCGCGGGTGATCCACTGGTAGAAATGGTGGTGCGTGTTGACCAGCCCCGGGGTCACGAGATGGCCGGTGGCGTCGATACGGCGTACGACGTTCTCCAGGCCCTCGGGGGCCCTGCCCGCGCCGAGCGACTCGATGCGGTTGCCGGCGATGACGACGTATCCGCTCGCGTACTCGGTGTCGTTCGCGTCGACGGTCGCGATCGAACAGTTCTCGATGACGATGCGCTGGGCTGCTGCCATGGTTCGCCCCTTTGTCGTAAGGGTGTGCTGCTACGGAGAGGGCACGGCAGGACCCGGGATTTGAGTGCCGCGGCCGGGGAGCCTCATGAGCTCGCCCCGCCGGCCGCAGGTGCCGACATCGACTTGCTTACAGGTTGGTGAGATCCACCGGGATCCTCGGCTCGACGCCGTCCCGCAGGATCGTCGCCTCGATCAGGCCGTAGGGCCGGTCGGCGGCGTAGTACACCTCGTTGTCGTTCTTCAGCCCGAACGGCTCCAGGTCCACGAGGAAGTGGTGCTTGTTCGGGAGGGAGAAGCGGACCTCGTCGATCTCGCTGCGGTTGTTGATGATCCGCGAACCCATCTGGTACAGGGTCTGCTGGAGCGAGAGCGAGTAGGTCTCGGCGAAGGCCTGGAGCATGTGCTTCTTCACCTGCTCGTAGGACTTCTCCCAGTTGGGCATCCGCTGCTCGTCGTCGGTCCAGTTGAACCGCCAGCGCCCGGAGACCTGGGTCGCCAGGATGCGGTCGTACGCCTCCGGGAGCGTCGTGTACTTGTCCTTGACGTAGCCCCAGAACTCGGAGTTGGTCGAGTTCATCACGACGAGGTCCTTGAGGCCGGAGATGACCTCCCACTTCTCACCGTCGTAGGTGATCTGCGTGACCCGGGTCTCCTGGCCCTTGCGCACGAACGAGTGCTTGACCTCGTCCGCGCCGATGAACCGGGAGTTGGCGTCGGAAGCGGCGATGCGCTCCCACTGGTACTCCTCGATCCGGATCCGGGCGGTCTTGATCGGCTCCTGCGAGGTCACGAAGTGCCGGGCGAGGTGGATGCCGAACTGCTCGGCCGACTCGATGCCGTACTCCTTGGCGAACGCGTACACCGTGTTCTTGGTGGTGTCGGTCGGCAGGACGTTGGCGTTGGAGCCGGAGTAGTGGACCTCGTCCATGTCGCCGGAGAGGGCGACGGACACGTTCAGGTCCTTGATGTGATGGGTGGCGCCGTCCCGCGTGATCTTTACGACTCGGTTCTCGGCCTTGCCGTACTGGTTCTGTCCCAGAATCGTGGGCATTTAGCTAGCTCCCTCGGTAAACGGAGTAGCCGAACGGGTTGAGCAGCAGCGGTACGTGGTAGTGCTCGCCCGGCACGACGGCGAATGTGATCGCCACCTCCGGGAAGAACACTCCCCCTGTACCGCTGTCCCGATTCGCGGGGGCGTCCTGCTGCGCATCGGCTTGCTTCTTCTCGAAATACGCCTCGACCGCGAAGTCGAGCCGTACGTGGGTGGTCCCTTCCGGCAGGGCCGGGAGGTCCTTGCACCGCCCGTCCGCGTCGGTCGCGCTGCCGCCGAGCGCCTGCCACTCGGCGTCGCGGCCACTGCGCGCCGCGAGCTGGACGGCGACGCCCTCGGCGGGGCGGCCGACGGATGTGTCCAGGATGTGCGTGGACACTGAATTTCTCGGCAGGGCCGCGGTGCTGGTGCTCATGCTGCGTCAGTCCTCTTCGACGAGTCGGGCGAGCCGGATACGGTTGATCTTGCCCAGTTCGGTGCGGACGATCTCCCGTTCCTGCTCCGGCGAGTTCCCGATCCGCTCCTTGACCGCGTCGCGCATCTGCTCGCCGGTCCGGCCGGTGGCGCAGATGAGGAAGACATGGCCGAACCTGTCCTGGTAGGCCAGGTTCAGTTCGAGCATCTCCGCCTTGAGCTCCTCGGAGGCGCCGGCCATGCCGCGCTGCTCGCGCGCCGAGGTCGGGTCACCCTCCTTGGGGCGGCCGATGGGCGGGTGTCCGGCCATCGCCTCTTCCAGATCCGCCGTGGTCAGCTCGGCCATGGCGGCGTCACTGGCGGCGTAGAGGTCGTCGGCGGTGGAGTACGGGCGGGCGGCGAGCAGCCGCTTCGCCCATGCCGTGGAGGCGCACGCCTCGTGGAGCGCGGCGATGGCCGCGTGCTCCTCGAGAGCGTTGAACCGGGCCAGGCCCGGCGGCGTGGAAGTCGAAGTCACGGGAGCCTCCGTGGCCGCGAACGGCCTTCGTACTGAAGCGGGCTCCCGTTAGCTAACGCCCTCCGAAACACAACGTCAACACTTTGTTGAAAATTCGGGGTTACGAAACCGGCGAAGCCGCAGGTCAGACCCCTTTGTCCCGGTTCAGATAGTTGTACACCGTGAAGCGGCTGACCCCGAGCGCGCTCGCCACGGTCTCCACGCCATGCCGTACGGAGAAGGCGCCGCGCGCCTCGAGTATCCGTACGACCTCCTGCTTGGCCTTGCGGTCCAGGTCGGCCAGCGGCTTGCCCTGCTTGCGCTCCATGGCGGCGAGGATGTGATCGAGGGAGTCCGCGAGCTGCGGCAGCCGTACGGCGACGACGTCGGCACCCTCCCAGGAGAGCACCACGTCGTCGGGGCCGGCCTCGTCGGGCGGGACCATCTCCCCGCCCATGGCGTCGACCAGCGGCTTCACGGCCGTGATGAAGGGCTCGTCCCCCGTGCCGGTCACTTCTCACCCTCCCCGATGACGTTCACCTGGAGCGAGACCCGGGTGGCACCGGCGGCCAGGGACTTGCGCAGCAGTGCGTCGACAGCGGTGAGCACGGCGTCGGCACCGCCTTCCGCCGTGTTGCCGAACGGGCCGACGTCGACCGCGTCCAGCTCGGCGCTCTCGACCACTTCACGGGCCGCCACCGCATGCGCGGGGGCCTCGTCCAGGTCGAACGGCTCGGTCGTGAACTCCACTCTCAATCGCACGCGCTCAACCTAACGCGCGGCGTCGACTTCCGCCGAGCCCTCTTGACAAGCGAGGAGACCCGACGGCAATCTTCCATTAAGCAGAAACGAACTTCCGCAATACGGAATCACTCGACACGGAAGGGAGCGCAGGCCCACATGGGATTTGCAGAGCAGCGCTTCAACGTCAACCTGTCGATCCTCTTCACGGAACTCCCGCTCCTGGAGCGCCCCGCGGCCGCCGCCGCGGCGGGCTTCACCGCGGTCGAGCTGTGGTGGCCCTGGGTCGACTCCCCCACCCCCGAGCAGTCCGAGCTCGACGCCCTGAAGAGGGCGATCGAGGACGCGGGCGTCCAGCTCACGGGCCTGAACTTCTACGCCGGTCAGCTGCCGGGCCCCGACCGCGGCGCCCTGTCGGTCCCGGGCGAGGAGTCGGAGAGGTTCCGCGCCAACATCGACGTGGCCGCGGACTTCGCCCGGTCGCTGGGCTGCAAGGCGCTCAACGCCCTGTACGGCAACCGCGTCGACGGCGTGGACCCGGCCGAGCAGGACGCGCTCGCACTGGAGAACCTGGTCCTCGCGGCCCGCGCGGCCGACCGGATCGGCGCGATCCTGCTGATCGAGGCGCTGAACAGGCCCGAGTCGCCCCTGTACCCGCTGGTCAGCGCGCCCGCCGCGGTCGGGATCGTCGACAAGGTCAACGAGGCGACGGGCCTCGGCAACGCCAAGTTCCTCATGGACCTCTACCACCTGTCCATGAACGGCGAGAACCTGCCGACGGTGATCGAGGAGTACGCCTCGAAGACCGGCCACGTCCAGATCGCCGACAACCCGGGCCGTGGCGCCCCGGGCACGGGCTCGCTGCCCCTCGAAGACCTCCTCGGCCGGCTGGGGAAGGCGGGCTACGAGGGCTGGGTCGGCCTCGAGTACAAGCCGGGCGACCGCCCGAGCGCCGAGGCCTTCGGCTGGCTGCCCCGCTGACCCCCTTTACGTGAAAGGCACCCCATCATGAGCAACCTCCCCAAGATCGCCTGGATAGGCCTCGGCATCATGGGCTCCCCCATGTCCGAGAACCTGATCAAGGCGGGCTACGACGTCACCGGCTTCACGCTGGAGCAGGACAAGCTGGACCGCCTGGCCGCCGCCGGGGGCAGGGCCGCCGCCTCGATCGCCGAGGCCGTCGAGGACGCCGACGTGGTCATCACGATGGTCCCGGCCTCCCCGCAGGTCGAGGCCATCTCGTACGGCCCCGACGGCATCCTGGAGAACGCGAGGTCCGGCGCCCTCCTGATCGACATGTCCTCGATCACCCCGCAGACCTCGGTCGACCTCGCGAAGGCCGCGGCGGACAAGGGCATCCGGGTCCTGGACGCCCCGGTGTCCGGCGGCGAGGCCGGCGCCATCGAGGCCGTGCTGTCGATCATGGTCGGCGGTGAGCAGGCGGACTTCGACACCGCGAAGCCGATCCTGGAGGCGCTCGGCAAGACCATCGTGCTGTGCGGTCCGCACGGCTCGGGTCAGACCGTGAAGGCCGCCAACCAGCTGATCGTCGCCGTGAACATCCAGGCGTGCGCCGAGGCCGTGGTCTTCCTGGAGAAGTCGGGCGTGGACCTGAAGGCCGCGCTCGACGTGCTGGGCGGCGGCCTCGCGGGCTCGACCGTGCTGACGCGCAAGAAGGACAACTTCCTGCGGCGCGACTTCAAGCCCGGCTTCCGCATCGACCTGCACCACAAGGACATGGGCATCGTCACCGACGCCGCCCGCAACGTCGGCGCGGCCCTGCCCGTCGGCGCCGTGGTCGCCCAGCTCGTCGCGTCCCTGCGTGCGCAGGGCGACGGGGGCCTGGACCACTCCGCGCTGCTGCGCGCGGTCGAGCGCCTCTCCGGCGCGCAGATCTGACGCACCCCAAGACCTCCGGGCGGCGCCGCCGCTGACACCTGTCCTGTCGCGCCCAAGCGGCGGCGCCGCCCGGATTCCAACCTCGACAAACCGTCGAACAAGAACTTCAACAAACTGTTGACGTCCAGATCGCCCCAAACCTAGGCTCCACAAAGCGGAAGCCGTTTTCCAAAGGATTTCGCTGCCCCTCGTACGGAAGGTCCACGATGTCGAAGCGCGTGCTCACGACAGAGTCCGGCGCCCCGGTCGCCGACAACCAGAACTCCGCCTCCGCCGGCGTCGGCGGTCCGCTCCTCCTCCAGGACCAGCACCTCCTGGAGAAGCTCGCCCGCTTCAACCGTGAGCGCATCCCGGAGCGCGTGGTGGACGCCCGTGGCTCCGGCGCTTACGGCTACTTCGAGGTGACCGACGACGTCACCGGCTTCACGTACGCCGACTTCCTGAGCAGCGTCGGCAAGCGCACCGAGGTGTTCCTGCGCTTCTCGACCGTGGCCGACTCGCTCGGCGGCGCGGACGCGGTGCGTGACCCGCGCGGTTTCGCGGTCAAGTTCTATACCGAGGAGGGCAATTACGACCTCGTCGGCAACAACACCCCGGTGTTCTTCATCAAGGACCCGGTCAAGTTCCCGGACTTCATCCACTCGCAGAAGCGCGACCCGTTCACGGGCCGTCAGGAGCCGGACAACGTCTGGGACTTCTGGGCGCACGCCCCCGAGGCCACGCACCAGATCACCTGGCTGATGGGCGACCGCGGCATCCCGGCGTCGTACCGCCACATGAACGGCTACGGCTCGC
Organism: Streptomyces sp. S.PB5; assembly: GCF_030403745.1. Classification (GTDB taxonomy): domain Bacteria; phylum Actinomycetota; class Actinomycetes; order Streptomycetales; family Streptomycetaceae; genus Streptomyces. Next base: position 687,320 of record NZ_JAQMWP010000002.1, on the reverse strand, counting down.
ACACCTACCAGTGGACGAACGCCGAGGGCGAGGCCTTCTTCGTCAAGTACCACTTCAAGACGAACCAGGGCGTGCGCTCCCTCTCCGCCGAGCAGGGGGCCGAGCTGGCGGGCAAGGACCCGGGCTCGCACCAGACGGACCTGCTGCAGGCGATCGAGCGCGGGGTGAACCCGTCCTGGACCCTCTACGTGCAGGTCATGCCGGCGGCCGAGGCGGCCGACTACCGCTTCAACCCCTTCGACCTCACCAAGGTGTGGCCGCACAAGGACTACCCGCTGCAGCGCGCGGGCCGCCTGGTCCTCGACCGCAACCCGGACAACGTCTTCGCCGAGGTCGAGCAGGCCGCGTTCTCCCCGAACAACTTCGTTCCGGGCATCGGCCCTTCGCCGGACAAGATGCTCCAGGGCCGTCTGTTCGCCTATGCGGACGCGCACCGCTACCGCCTGGGCGTCAACCACACCCAGCTCGCGGTGAACGCCCCCAAGGCGACCGTGGCGAACAACTACGGCCGGGACGGCCTCATGGCCACCAACTCCCAGGGCCGCGCCGCGAAGAACTACGAGCCGAACTCCTACGACGGCCCGGCGGAGACCGGCCGCCCGCTCTCCGCCCCGCTGGCGGTCAGCGGCTGGACCGGCACCCACGAGGCCCCGCAGCACACCAAGGACGACGACTTCTTCCAGGCCGGTGAGCTGTACCGCCTGATGTCCGAGGACGAGAAGAAGCGTCTCGTCGCGAACATCGCCGGCGGCCTGTCCCAGGTCTCCCGCGACGACGTGATCGAGAAGAACCTGGCCCACTTCCACGCCGCCGACCCGGAGTACGGCAAGCGCGTGGAGGAGGCGGTCCGCGCCCTGCGCGAGGACTGAGCCGCACCGGCAGGGCATCACACAGCTCCCTGCTCGCGCCCGAACGCCGAGAGACCCGGATGAGGGGTGGTCCTCGGTGCGGGGCCCGGGCAGGGTGCGGACCGCGGCGGCGTGCGAGCCAGTGCGGTGGTGAAGGACCTGGCCCCCTTCTCGACCTGAGGGAAGGGCGCCCGGGCTCCGTCGCCGCCGCCGCGGTCCCAGTACCACCGAAGAGCCTCACCGGCCGAGAAGCGCCGGGATACGGACGGTCCCGTATCCCGGCGCTTCTTGGTGCGCCCGGGGTGCGCGCGAGCCTCGTACGCAGGACTCTGGAGGCATGGCACCCGCACCGCATCACCCGCATGTCGTGGTGCACTCACCGGCCCTGGACGGCTCCCGGCGGGTCACCGCGGACGACCACAACCTCGGCGTCGCCTCCCATCTGGACGACGTAGTCGAGCTGCTGCGCCTCGCCGACCTCGACCGGATCGAGGTGGAGGACGAGGACATCGTGGAGTGGCAGGGCGGCGGCCCCGACGACTGGCCGGGACTGTCCGAGCACCACGAGCACTGAGCACCGTACGTACCGAGCCCGCCTACGCCACCGGGCGTACGCGGGCTACGAAATCCTCAAATCAACCTCTGAACCCGCGCCCGGGGGCTTCAACTGCCCTTGGGTGCGGGCACATTCTCATCTACGCGGGGCCCGCCGGCACGGGGGCGGCGGGCCCCGACGGGGGATCGCACGGGGGATGTACGGGGGATCGCACGGGGGCAGCAGCGGGGATGGGCACGCCGAAGGGGCGGCCCATCCCCCCGGTTGGGCCACCCCTCGGTACTGCTGCCGAACGCTGCCGCTGATCAGGCCTTGATCGGGATGATCGCGGTCGGCGCGTGCCAGTCCTCGGTCGCGATCTCCTCGAACTCCTTGACCGCACTGATGTCGGCGGTCGGGCTCATCGCGATGTTGGTGACGCGCTCCAGGATCGCCTCGACGACGACCGGCACCCGGTGCTGCGCGGCCAGCTTCTTGGCCTCCTCGAAGGCGGGCAGCAGCTGGTCGGGCTCGGTGACGCGGATGGCCTTGCAGCCCAGTCCCTCGGCGACCTTGACGTGGTCGACGCCGTAGACGCCCAGCTCGGGCGAGTTCTGGTTCTCGAACTCCAGGTTGACCTGGAAGTTGATGTCCAGACCGATCTGCGCCTGCCGGATCAGGCCCAGGTAGGCGTTGTTGACGAGGACATGGACGTACGGGATGCGGTGCTGCGCGCCGACCGCCAGCTCCTCGATCATGAACTGGAAGTCGTAGTCGCCGGAGAGCGCGACGACCGGGGTGTCCGGGTCTGCGGTGGCGACACCGAGCGCGGCCGGGATGGTCCAGCCGAGCGGGCCGGCCTGGCCGCAGTTGATCCAGTGGCGCGGCTTGTAGACGTGCAGCATCTGCGCGCCGGCGATCTGGGAGAGGCCGATGGTGGTGACGTAGCGGGTGTCGGGCCCGAACGCCCTGTTCATCTCCTCGTAGACGCGCTGCGGTTTCATCGGCACGTTGTCGAAGTGCGTACGGCGGTGCAGCGACCCCTTGCGCTCCAGGTGCGAGGCGACCCACGCGGAGCGGTCGGGCAGCCTGCCGGCCGCCTTCAGCTCGCGGGCGACCTCGACGAACAGCTCCAGGGCGGCCTTGGCGTCGGAGGTGATGCCGTAGTCCGGGGCGAAGATCTTGCCGATCTGGGTCGGCTCGATGTCGACGTGGACGAACTTGCGGCCCTCGCGGTACACGTCCAGCTTGTAGCCGGTGTGGCGGTTGGCCCAGCGGTTGCCGATGCCGAGGACGAAGTCCGACTCCAGGAACGTGGCGTTGCCGTAGCGGTGGCCGGTCTGCTGGCCGACCATGCCGGCGTTCAGCTCGTGGTCGTCCGGGATGGTGCCCCAGCCCATCAGGGTCGGCACGACAGGGGTGTCGGTGAGCTCCGCGAACTCGACCAGCAGGTCGGAGGCGTCGGCGTTGACGATGCCGCCGCCGGCGACGATCAGCGGCCGCTCGGACTCCAGGAGGAAGGTGAGGGCCTTCTCGATCTGGGCGCGGGTCGCGGCCGGCCTGTAGACCGGGAGCGGCTCGTACGTCTCCGGGTCGAAGTCGATCTCGGTCTGCTGGACGTCGATCGGCAGGTCGATGAGGACGGGACCGGGGCGCCCGGAGCGCATGAGGTGGAAGGCCTGCTGGAAGACACCGGGGACCTGGGCGGCCTCCAGGACGGTCACGGCCATCTTCGACACCGGCCCCGCGATCGCGGCGATGTCGACGGCCTGGAAGTCCTCCTTGTGCAGGAGGTGGCTCGGGGCCTGACCGGTGATGCACAGGATCGGGATGGAGTCACCGATCGCGGAGTAGAGGCCGGTGATCATGTCGGTGCCGGCCGGGCCGGACGTACCGATGGCGACGCCGATGTTGCCGGGGCCGGTGCGGGTGTAGCCCTCCGCCATGTGCGTGGCGCCCTCGACGTGCCGGGCCAGCGTGTGCCGGATCCCGCCGACGTTCTTGAGCTCCTTGTAGAAGGGGTTGATCGCGGCGCCCGGCACACCGAACGCGTTCGTGACGCCTTCGCGCTTGAGGATCTCCACTGCCGCCGCGGCGGCTGTCATACGAGGCATGAGTACTCCTGCTTCGGCCGTCGGACCTGTACTCCCGTCGCGCCCCGCCGCGAGTACTTCCGTAATGCGGAAAGTGTTTTCTACTATCTGGAAGCAATGTAAGTGGGTGGGCGGAGGTCGTCAAGAGACGGACAAGCAGGGGGTGGCTGGAGGACGATGGGGTCCATGTCCGAGAGCGTGGCGGTGCGCTGCCCGGTCTGCCGGCGAGAGCACCTCTATGTGGCGCCGTCGTATCCGTGCGCCTGCGGAGCCCCTGTGCTGCCGCCGCTTGACCCGCACGCGCGCGCGACGGCGGTCTCGCACCGGTCCTGGGAGGACGACTGGGTCACGGTGGTGTGCGCCGCCTGTGGCCGCAAGGGCGAATGGCCGCATCCGGAGCTGGGCTGCCCGTGCGGCACGGTCCTGCGCATCCCGGTCACGACGGGCGGCGCCGCCGAGCGGGTCGCCCCGGCCGCGCGGCGGGCCTTCCAGCCGGTGACGATCCGTACCGCCCGCGACGCGGTCACGGCCGCCGCCCTCTACCTCCGCTGGCTCGGCTACCGCGACATCCGCCGCGCCGACCAGCGCCCTCCCAACGGCATCGGCATCGCGGCCCGGGGCCTTCTTGCCCAGGTCGACCCGACGGTCCGCCCGGCCTCGCTCCGCGACGTGGAGTGCCTGTGGCTGACGGCCATGACGGAGTCCGCGTCCTGCGTCTACTTCTCCCTCGCGGGGTACGCCACGGAGGCACGGGCGGTGGCCGACTCGCTGGGGGTGCCGCTGTTCGTCCTGGACCTGACGGGGACCCCGCAGCCGGTGAACAGCCTGGCGGACGAACTGGACTCGACGGGCACCTGAAAAAGCGCCCGACCGTCACTCCCCCCGCGCGGCGCGCTCCCGCAGCTCGATCTTGCGCACCTTCCCGGAGACCGTCATCGGGAAGCTCTCCAGCACCTGGAGCCTGCTGGGCACCTTGTAGTGGGCGAGCCGTCCGTCGCAGAAGGCGCGCACCTCCTGAAGCGTCGGCGGGTCCGTCGCGTCCCGCGGGATGACACAGGCCAGCACCTCCTCGCCGTAGCGCTCGTGCGGGACCCCGACCACCTGGACGTCCGCGATCTTCGGGTGGGTGTAGAGGAACTCCTCGATCTCGCGGGGGTAGATGTTCTCGCCGCCCCGGATGATCATGTCCTTGATGCGGCCGACGATCTCGACGTATCCGTCCTCCCGCATCATCGCGAGGTCCCCGGTGTGCATCCAGCGGCCGGCGTCGATGGACTCGGCGGTCTTCGCGGGCTCGTCCCAGTAGCCGAGCATCACGCTGTAGCCGCGGGTGCACAACTCCCCCGCCACGCCCCGGGGCAGGGTCGTGCCCGTCGCCGGGTCGACGACCTTCACCTCGACGTGCGGCAGGACGCGGCCGACCGTGCCCGTGCGGTGCTCCAGGTCGTCGTCGCGCCGGGTCTGCAGCGAGACCGGGGAGGTCTCCGTCATGCCGTAGCAGATGGACACCTCGGCCATGTGCATCTCCGCGACCACCCGTTTCATCACCTCCACCGGGCAGGGCGAGCCCGCCATGATCCCGGTGCGCAGGGAGGAGAGGTCGTAGGCCGCGAAGCCGGGGAGGTTCAACTCCGCGATGAACATGGTCGGTACGCCGTACAGCGAGGTGCAGCGCTCCTGCTGGACCGCCTCCAGCGTGGCCTTCGGGTCGAAGGACGGCGCCGGGATCACCATGCAGGCGCCGTGGGACGTGGCCGCCAGATTGCCCATGACCATGCCGAAGCAGTGGTAGAAGGGCACGGGGATGCAGATCCGGTCCTGCTCGGTGTAGGCGATCATCTCGCCCACGAAATATCCGTTGTTGAGGATGTTGTGGTGGGAGAGGGTCGCCCCTTTGGGAAAGCCCGTCGTCCCCGACGTGTACTGGATGTTGACCGGGTCGTCGCAGGAAAGTTCCTCGTACGCCGTCGGTGTCCCCCGGGCGATCAGGGCGTCCCAGCTCGGGTCCCCGATGTATACGGTCTCCCGCAACTGCGGGCACCTGCCGCGGACTTCCTCGACCATCGCCCGGTAGTCGCTGCTCTTGTGGCGCGACGACGCGAACAGCAGGGAGATCCCGGCCTGCTGGAGCACGTACTCGACCTCATGGGTCCGGTACGCCGGGTTGATGTTCACCATGACCGCGCCGATGCGGGCGGTGGCGTACTGGACGAGCACCCACTCGGGGCAGTTGATCGCCCAGATGCCCACCCGGTCGCCCTTGGCGACCCCGCTCGCGAGCAGCGCGTACGCCAACTCGTCGACGTCGGCGGCGAACTGGGCATAGGTCCAGCGCCGCCCCGACGGCACGTCCACGAGTGCCTCGCGGTCCGGCCAGGCCGCCACCGTCCGGTCCAGGTCGGCGCCGATCGTGTCGCCGAGCAGTGGGGTCCCGCTCGTCCCATGGCTGTAGGACAGCTGCTCCGTCATCGGAAGTCCTCCTCGCGGTACTCGGCGCCCGAGCCCGCGGCCGTGGCCTCGCGCAGCTCGATGCGGCGGATCTTGCCGGAGACGGTCTTGGGCAGCGGGGCGAACTCCAGGCGCCGGACGCGCTTGTAGGGGGCGAGGACGTCACGGGAGTGCTCGAACAGGACCTTCGCGGTGTCCGGGCCGGGCTCCCAGCCCTCCGCCAGCACCACATACGCCTTGGGGACCGCGAGGCGCAGTTCGTCCGGCGCGGGCACGACGGCCGCCTCGGCCACCGCCTCGTGCTCCAGGAGGGCGCTCTCCAGCTCGAAGGGGGAGATCTTGTAGTCGCTCGCCTTGAAGACGTCGTCGCTGCGGCCGATGTAGGTGAGGTAGCCGTCCTCGTCGCGTGAGGCCACGTCGCCGGTGCGGTAGTAGCCGCCGGCCATCGCCTCCGCCGTACGGTCGGCGTCGCCGTGGTAGCCGGTCATCAGGCCGACGGGGCGGGCCGAGAGGTCGAGCGCGATCTCGCCCTCGGTGGCTCCGGGCTCGCCGCTCACCGGGTCGAGGAGTTCCACGCGGTAGCCGGGGCTCGGGCGTCCCATGGAGCCGGTCTTCAGCGGCTGGCCGGGGCTGTTGGAGACCTGGACGGCCGTCTCCGTCTGGCCGAAGCCGTCCCGGATGGTGACGCCCCACGCCCGCCGCACCTGCTCGATGACCTCGGGGTTGAGCGGCTCCCCGGCGGCCACGACCTCGCGCGGCGGGGTCCGCAGCTGGGTCAGGTCGGCCTGGATGAGCATGCGCCACACCGTCGGCGGGGCGCAGAAGGTCGTCACGCCCGCGCGGTCCATCTCCGCCATCAGACGGGCGGCGTCGAAGCGCGTGTAGTTGTGGATGAAGACCGTGGCCTGCGCGTTCCACGGGGCGAAGAGATTGGACCAGGCGTGCTTGGCCCAGCCGGGCGAGGAGATGTTGAGGTGCACGTCACCGGGCTTGAGGCCGATCCAGTACATGGTGGCCAGGTGCCCGATCGGGTACGAGGTGTGGGTCTGCTCGACCAGCTTGGGGCGGGCGGTGGTCCCCGAGGTGAAGTAGAGCATCAGCGGGTCGTCGGCGCGGGTCGGCCCGTCCGGGGTGAAGCCGGCGTCGGCCTCGTACAGGTCGTCGAGCGACAGCCAGCCCTCGACCGGGTCGCCCGCCGCGATCCGTGTGTAGCTCCCGGGCACCTCCGCGAACTTGGCGGTGTCCTCGGAACGCACGATCACATGCCTGACGCGGCCGCGCTCGACCCGGTCGCGCAGGTCCGCGGCGCCGAGCAGCGGAGTGGCCGGGATGACGACGGCACGCAGTTTCATCGCGGCCAGTGCCGTGATCCACAGTTCGGCCTGGTTGCCGAGCATCACCAGGATGCGGTCCTCGGCGGCCACCCCCCGGTCCCGCAGCCAGTTGGCGGCCTGGTCGGAGCGGACCGACAGCTCCCCGAAGGACAGCCTGGTCTCCCGGCCGTCCTCCTCGACGATGTGGAGCGCGGTCGCGGCGTTCCCGTCGGCGATGACGTCGAACCAGTCGAGCGCCCAGTTGAAGCGCTCGGGGCGGGGCCAGACGAAACCGTCGTAGGCCCTCGCGTAGTCCTCGCGATGCTGCAGCAGGAAGTCCCGCGCCCCGCGGAACATCTCGGTCGTCATCCGTCCTCCTCGTACCGGGCCATTGCCGGGCGGCTCTCTGCCATCGTGTAATCCGTGATGCAGGTCTCACTACCCCCGAACGGGGGTGTGGGCCGCAGCGAAAGGGCGGACAGGTGGCGACAGACGCGGCGGAGATCCGGAACGCGCTGGTACGGCTGCGGCGTACCACCGGGCTGCCCGTCGCCTTCGGCGGGCTGGTGGAGCCGGGGCGGCCGCGCCTGCGCATCAGCGAACTCAGCGGCACCGCCACACCCGCGCTGCTCTCGCTCGCGGTGACCTCCGGCAGCGGACTCGGCGGCCGGACCGTCGCCCTCGCCCGCCCGTGCGCGGTCACCGACTACCCCTCCTCCCGCCAGATCAGCCACGAGTACGACGCCCCGGTCGCCGCCGAGGGGCTGCGCTCGATCCTGGCGGTGCCGGTGGTCGTACGGCGTCGGGTGCGCGGTGTCCTCTACGGGGCCCTGCGCACCGCCCAGCCGCTGGGCGACCGCACCCTGAGCGCGGCCGTGGACGCGGCGCGGGACGTGGAGCAGGCGCTGGTGGTGCGGGACGAGACGCGGGAGCTGATCTCGGCGGCCGGTCATCCGGCGCCCGTCGACCCGGTGGGCCGGGAACAGGTGCGGGAGGCGCACGCGGCGCTGCGGGCGCTGGCGCCGCGGATCACCGACCCCGGGCTGCGGGCCGAACTGCTCGACGCCTGCGGACTGCTGACCTCGGGCGCACCGGCCGCGGATGCCCGGCTCGCACCCCGTGAGCTGGACGTTCTGGCGTGTGTCGCGGCCGGGGCGACGAACGCGGCGGCGGCCGAGCGGCTGGGGCTGCGGCCGGAGACGGTGAAGGGGTATCTGCGTTCGGCGATGCGGAAGCTGGGGGCGCACACGCGGGGCGAGGCGGTGGTGGAGGCGCGCCGGGCGGGAGTGCTGCCGTAACACGATGTTGACAAATCATTCATGTAACGCTGCTTTGAATTTCGACGTGCCTTCGCCCTGTCGCAAGGTTGTTATTTCCCTCACCACACCGTCACTCCGAATTTCAAAGAGACGTTGCCTAGAATTTGGCCCGGACACGACATGAGGGGAGCGGCGACCGTGCAACGGGACTTCCAGGAGCCTGCGAGATGCCGCCCCGACCTGGTCATCGGACGGGAGGAGGTGTTCGTCCAGGCCCGTGAGCAACTCGCGCGGGGCGGCAGCGTGCTGCTGCACGGCGCCGCCGGAATAGGAAAGTCCACGGTCCTGCGGGCATTGGCCACGGAAAACGCCGGGGCGGCCCGCACCGTGCTGCGCTGCTCGGCCACCGAGTCCGAATCGCATCTCCCCTTCCTCGCCCTCGCCGACCTGCTCGGCCTGGTCCTCGACGAGGTGTCCGGCAAGCTGCCACCGGCCCAGCGCACCGCACTGGAGTCGGCGCTCACCGGCCGCGGCGAGTCCACGCTCCAGCGCGACGGCCTCGCCCTGCGCCTGGCCGTGCTGTCGGCGCTGCGCGCGCTCGCCGCCGAGGGCCCGGTCCTGATCGTCGCCGACGACGTGCAGTGGCTGGACTCGGCCAGCGCCGAACTGCTCGGCTTCGCCGCCCGCCGGCTCGGCGAGACACCGGTGCGGATGCTGTGCGCGGTACGCACGGAGGGGCAGGAGTACGACCGCCACCTACGCGCGTCACCTCCCGACACCCTGGCCCTGCGCGTCAACCCGCTGACCCGTACCCAGGTCTCCGAGCTGCTCGACCACCGCGGCTACACGGGCCTGCCCCGCTCCACGGTCCGGGACATCCACCGCACCAGCGGCGGCAACCCGCTCTTCGCCCTGGAGCTGGGCCGCGCGCTCAGCGAGAACCCGACCCCGCCCCGCCCGGGCGAGCCGCTGCCGGTGCCCACCTCGCTGCGCACCCTCGTGCTGAACCGCCTCGGCCTGCTCTCGGACGAGGCCCGCCGCACCCTCCTCGTGGCAAGCGCCGGCGCCCGCCCCACCCCGGCCCTGCTGCACGCGGCCGGAAGGGAGAACGCCGAGGCGGAGACCGCCCAGGCCGCGGCGCTCGGACTGCTGGCGACCGAGCCCGAGGGTCCCGCCGTACGGTTCGCGCATCCGCTGATCTCGGCCGCGCTGTACGCCGAGGCGCCCGCGCACGAGCGGCGGGCCGCGCACGCGGCGCTGTCGAAGGCGGCCTCCGATCCGATCGAGCGGGCCCGGCATCTGGCGCTGGCGACCACCGGCACCGACCAGAAGACCGCGAACAGCCTCTCCGAGGCCGCCTCCCTCGCCCGGGACCGCGGCGCGCCCTCGGTCGCCGCCTCGCTCGGGCTGCTCGCCGCCCGGCACACCCCGGCCGACGGCACCCCGGCCCCCGACGAGCGCCGCCTCCAGGCCGCCGAGGACGCGATCACCGCGGGCGAGCTGGACCTCGCCCGGGACATCGCCCGGGACGTGCTGACCCGGGCGGCCGTGCCCGCGGACCGGGTGCGGGCCTGGATGATCGTGATCGACACCGCGGGGCACGCCATGTCCGAGGTCGACTCGGTGTTCCCGCAGGCGCTCGCCGACGCGGGCGACGACCCGCAGCTGCTCGCGCTGATCCACTACCAGCTGACCTGGCGGGCCGTGCTCGTGGACGGCGACTTCGACCAGGCCCGCGAGGAGGCCGCGCACTCGGCGGCGCTGGCCGAGCGGGCCGGTGACCGCTACAACGAGCTGATGGCGCTCTCCTTCCAGGCCCAGATCGAGACCCTGATGGGCCACCCGGACGCCCCCGCGACCATCAAACGCGCCCTGAAGGAGCCCCAGGACCCGAGGGTGTCGTGCCATCACAACGGCGCCGGGTACTCCCGGTTCCGCTGGCTGATCATGAGCGACCAGCTCGCCGAGGCCCGTTCGACGGTCACCACGCTGCTGCGCGAGGTGCAGCGCCGCGGGTCGGTCGAGAGCGAGGTGCACTTCCTGCGCGGGGTCGCCGAGACCGAACTGCGCTCCGGACACTGCGGGCGCGCCCTCGACCTGGCCCGGGAGAGCCTGATGATGGCCCGGGACACCGGCCTCGGCGAGGTCGCCTCCGCCGTCCTCACCTCCCTGTGCGAGGCCTCGGGCGGCGAGGTGGAACGGGCCTTGGAGCTGGCCCGGGAGGCGGTGTCGCACGCCGAGGAGAACGGCGACCAGATGTACCTCTCGCGCGCCCTGGCCGCCCTCGGGTACGCCCAGCTGGTCGCCGGGGACGCGGAGGGAACGGTTCGTTCGCTGCGCCGGGTGCGTGAGCTGGAGGACGGGCTCGGCATCACCGACCCGGCGCGCGGCCGCTGGCAGGGCGACCTCGCCGAGGCGCTGGTGCAGATCGGCGAGGTGCGCGAGGCACAGGACGTCATCGACGTGACCCGCGAGCAGGCGCTGCGGCTGGGCCGGGAGAGCGTGCTGGCCGTACTGGACCGCGCGGAGGCGCTGGTACGGGCGAGGCGCGGCGAACACGAGGCCGCCGTCGCCCAGTTGACCTCGGTGCAGGACCGGCTCGCCAAGCTCGGCCACGGCCTGGAGGAGGCCCGCACCGCCTTCGCACTGGCCCGGCTGCGCACCCTCCCCCAAGCTCTCGGCTTCGCTCGACCAGGGGGGACCCCCATGCCCGGTCCGACGTCGTACGACGAGGCGGCCCGCCTCTTCAGGCGCTGCCGGGCGCTGCCCTGGCTGCGTCAGGTGGACGCGGCCGCGGTGCCCCCGGCCGCCGAGCCGGAGCAACCGGCGCCCGCGCCCGCGGCGGACGTGCTGGAGGGGCTGGCCTCGATGGAGCGGCAGGTCGCCGCACTCGTCATGGAGGGCGCGACCAACCGGGAGATCGCCGCCCGGCTGTTCATCAGCGTCAAGACGGTCGAGGCGACCCTGACACGGGTCTACCGCAAGCTGGGGATCCGCTCGCGGGTGGACATCGTGCGCCTGGCGGCGGGGCGCCGTACGAGGTAGGGCGCCCCGCGGGTTCCGTCGGACGTGTTTCGGAACATCCGAAGGCTCAGCACCGACCCGCGTGCGTTTGGCGTCGCCCGACCGAGGGTTATCCCTGTCCAACTGCCCTAGGGGGTTCCCTCATTGGGAAGGGGAACTTCCGAGTTCTAGCTTATGAACGTGCCGCTCGCCCGGGCATACGGGGGTCGGTCCCGCGACCCCCGTGCACCACCCCCCACACCCGCGCGTCCCCCCACCGGCAACCCCCACTGAGGAGACTCATGTTCGGGCTCAACCGCGCCAAGAAGACCGCCGCGCTCGTCGTGGCGTCCGCTGCCGCCGCCGCGGCCGCACTCGTCAGCGCCCCCACCGCTGTCGCCGCTCCCCAGCCCATCGTCGGCGGTTCCACGACCACGACGACCTCGTACCCCTTCGTCATGCAGATCACGGACGCCTCGCAGAACCAGTTCTGCGGCGGCACCCTGGTCTCCGCCACGAAGGTCGTGACCGCCGCCCACTGTATGGTCGGCGAGTCCACCAGCAGCGTCAGAGTCGTCGGCGGACGCACGTACCGCAACGGTACGAACGGCACGGTCAGCCGGGTCAGCAAGATCTGGATCCACCCGAGCTACACCGACGCCAGCAACGGTGACGACGTGGCCGTCCTGACCCTGTCGACGTCGATGCCCTACACCACGGCGTCGTACGTCTCCTCGTCCGACACGAGCGTGTACGCGGCCGGCACCACGGCCCGTGTCCTCGGCTGGGGTACCACGTCGTCGGGCGGCAGCTCCTCCAACCAGCTGCGCACCGCGACGGTGCCGATCGTCTCGGACTCCAGCTGCGCGAGCAGCTACTCGGACTACCTCGCGTCCGACATGGTTTGCGCCGGATACTCCTCCGGCGGCGTAGACACCTGCCAGGGCGACAGCGGCGGTCCCCTGCTCATCGGGGGCGTCCTGGCAGGGATCACTTCTTGGGGCGAAGGCTGCGCGGCGGCCGGTTTCCCGGGTGTCTACACCCGGCTGACCACCTTCTCCAGCCTGGTGACCACCCAGGTCAACTCATAAGTCCCAGAAGTTCTCCTGAGCACCCCTCAGGTGAAGTACCAGGGGGCGTTGCGGGCCTCCACGAGCGGCCCGCAACGCCCCCTCTCCATGTCCCGGTCCCTTCAGGGCCGGTGGACGACGGTCCCGAAACGGATGTCGCAGGAGGACCCGGGGTGCATGCCGGCGAGCATCCGCGCGCCCTCCTCCACGAGCTCCTCCCGCTGCGCCCGGGTCAGCTCGCCGAAGGGCTCGATGACGAGGGCGTCCTCCTGAAGCCTCCAGACGCCGGCGAGGAAGCCGTCGACGAGGAAGGTGCTGTGGACCATGTTGCCGACCCAGCTGCGGCCCCAGTACTCCGGCGGGATCACGCGGGTGCGGTCGGCGTGGGAGAGCAGCAGGTTGTCGAACTCGGGGAGGAAGCGGGGCGGGGCCGGGGTGCCGGCGGCGGGACGCGGGGCGTCCGGGAGGTCGAAGAGTTCGACGCCGTGCTCGTCGCGGAAGGTGAGCAGCTGGGGGCGGAGGCGTTCGAAGGCCTCCTTCAGCCGGGTCAGGCCCGCCCAGGTCTGCATGTCCTTCACCGAGGCGGGTCCGAAGGCGGCGAGGTAGCGCAGCACGGCCTCGTCCGGCGTGGGGGCCGGTTCGGCGGGGCGGCCCAGCCAGTGCTCGGCGGTGGTGAGGGCGACCTGGCCGCTCCTGCCCCACAGTCCGCGCGGGGTGACCTGGACGAGCGGGAGCCTGCAGCGGGCGGCGATCGCGAGGGACTGCGGGTCGGCGTCCGGCCACTCGGCGAGGAGCGCTTCCCGCAGCTGCTTCATCGTGCGCGGCTCGGCCTCGACCAGCTCACGGGCGAGGACGGCGAGGCGGTCGAGGTCGACGCCCTGAAGTCCCTTGCGGAACAGGGTGAGTTCGCGGTCGCGGGCGGGCTGCACCAGGGGGCGCAGGGTGAGGGCGTCGTCGGCGGTGTGGGTGTGGATCGTCGAGCGCATGGTGACGATGCGGACGACCTCGCGGTCGGCCATCAGCGCGGACAGGTCCTCGGGGCGGAAGCCGTCGAGGCGGGCGGCGAGCGCGTAGTAGGGGGGTTTGACGTTCTGGGCCTGGAGGCCGAGGAGATGCTCGACGGCCGCCTCGGCGGGGAGTTCCGCGCGGCGCAGGAGCAACTGCCGGTCGAGGGTCGCGCGGTTGAGGGCGCGGGTGTCGAGCACGGGAGCCGTCGTCTTCGTCATGAACAGCACGCTACCGAGGCTTGCGGACACCTTCTGTCCGCAACTCTCACCGGACGCCGGCCCGCTTCCCGGACCGGGCGGGCCCACCGATGCCGTTTGCCCGTTTGCCCCGTATATCCTGCCCGTGATCACGCACCCGACGGCTCGATCCGGGAGGCAGCCGCGATGGCCGAGCGACGCGCCCGTCCGACCTCGAAGAGCCGGGGCAAGTCCGCCTGGCGCCGCGCCCTGACCCCGCCGGCTCCCCCGCCGCCGCAGAAGCAGCAGGCGTCACCCGCCGAGGCGGCGGAGGCGGAGCCGGCGAGCATCGTGCAGGCCGCGCTGTACCGCGACGGTGTCCGGGTCTCCGCGCCCGCGACCCTCGCCGAGACCTTCCGGGAACTGCGCGACGCGCGCTCCGGCATGGCGTGGATCGGTCTTGCCCGTCCGACCGCGGACGAACTCCTCTCCCTCGCCGCCGAGTTCGACCTCCACCCGCTCGCGGTCGAGGACGCGATGGAGGCCCACCAGCGGCCGAAGCTGGAGCGCTACGGCGACACGCTCTTCGTGGTCCTGCGGGCGGCCCGCTATCTGGACGCGCCGGAGGAGGTCGACTTCGGCGAGCTGCACGTCTTCGTCGGCCCCGACTTCGTCATCACGGTCCGCCATGGCGCGGCACCCGATCTGTCGGCGGTGCGGCAGCGCATGGAGGAGACTCCGGAACTGCTGAAGCTGGGCCCGGAGGCGGTGCTGTACGCCATCCTCGACGCGGTCGTCGACGGCTATGTGCCGGTCGTGTCGGGCGTCCAGAACGACATCGACGAGATCGAGACGGAGGTCTTCCGCGGCGACCCGGAGGTGTCCCGCCGCATCTACGAACTCTCCCGCGAGATGGTCGAGTTCCAGCGCGCCACCCGCCCCCTGGTCGGCATGCTGCACGGTCTGATGGCCGGCTTCTCCAAGTACGGCACGGACGAGGAGCTCCAGCGCTACCTCCGGGACGTCGCCGACCACGTCACCCACACCAGCGAACGCGTCGACGGCTTCCGCCAGGCCCTCACCGAGATCCTCACCGTGAACGCCACGCTCGTCACCCAGCAACAGAACGCGGAGATGCGGGCATTGGCGGAGGCCGGCTTCGAGCAGAACGAGGAGATCAAACGCATCTCCTCCTGGGCGGCGATCCTCTTCGCCCCCACCCTCGTCGGCACGATCTACGGCATGAACTTCGAGAACATGCCCGAGCTGAGCTGGCGCTTCGGATACCCCTTCGCCATCGGCCTGATGGGGGTCATCTGCGTCGGCCTGTACGTCATCTTCAAGCGCCGGGACTGGCTCTAGCGGTCCCGGGGCCCCGGGCCGAACCGGCCGTGCCGCGTCAACCGCCTTTCCCAGACGCCCGGTTGACGCGACCGTGTACGGTCGTGCCATGGTGCGCATCCTGGTCATCGGCGGCGGCATCGGCGGTACGGCGACGGCGCTCGCCCTGCACAAGGCGGGGTTCGAGGTCGTCGTGCATGAGGCGCACCCCGACTCGGCCGAGGACCTCGGCGCCTTTCTCACCCTCGCGAGCAACGGCATGCAGGCGCTCGCACAGATCGACGCCACCGACGCGGTCACGGCGATCGGCTTCCCGCTGCGCTCGCTGCGGGTGCTCGACACGACCGGCGCCGAGGTGGCGAGCGGGCCGATGGGCGAGGCCGACGACCCGCGGCTGCGCTTTCGCTGCCTGCGCCGCGGCGACCTCAACTCGGCGCTGCAGAAGGAGGCTTCACGCCGGGGCATCCTCGTACGGCACGGCGCTCGGCTCGCCTCCGTCGAGGACGGCCCGGACTCCGTCACCGCCCGCTTCACCGACGGCACCGGCGCGAGCGGCGATCTCCTCATCGGCGCCGACGGCCTCAACTCCACCGTACGGCGGGCGATCGCACCCGGCGTACGACCGGAGTACGCGGCGCAGCGCGTCTTCTACGGCTACACCCGCGACGCCGAACCGCCCGGCGGCGGCGAGCAGATCACCATGATCCGGGGCAGCCGCGCCGCGTTCGGGTACGCGGTGTCGCCCGACGGGGAGACGTACTGGTTCGCCCGGGTGGCAGGCGCCCCGCTGTCCGACGAGGAGCTCACGCGCGGCACCTGGCGCGATCCGCTGCTGTCGCTGCTGCGCGAGGACGGCGGGCCCGCAGCGGACATCGTCGCGGCCACCGCCGACGACGTACTGGTCACCAACGCCACCGAGATACCCGCCGGCACCCCCTGGCGCGCCGCCCGTACCCTCCTCGTCGGCGACGCGGCCCACGCGGCCTCCCCCGCGACCGGGCAGGGCGCCTCGATGGCGCTGGAGGACGCGGTCGTCCTCGCGAAGTCCCTGCGGGACACGCCGGACACCGAGGCGGGGCTGGCGCTGTACGAGGCGCTGCGGCGGCCGCGGGTGGAGCACAACATCGCGGTCAGCGGGAACATCTCCCGGGGCGGCGGGAGCGGCGGCGTCCCGCGCCCCCGGGAAGAGGACCTCACCCGGCTGCTGGACTGGGACACCGCGGTCGTCGCCTGACCCCGCAAAGTCGCGCAGGGGTTCAGTCCGCGGGTTTCTCCCATACCGAGACATGGCCGCTGCTGTCGCTGGTGAACGGCTCCCGTGTCCATCCCGCCCAGCGCTCGCGCAGCCGCAGTCCGGCGAGTTGTGCCATGAGATCGAGCTCGGCGGGCCAGACGTAGCGGAAGGGGATCTCGTCGTAGGTCCCGCGTCCGTCGACGACGCTCACATGGTGCGAGCTCATCCGCTGCGTCGCCACGTCGTAGGTGTCGAACCCCAGCCGCCGTGAGCCCACATGGAACGGTACGGCGTTCTGTCCGGGCGGCAGCTTCCGCAGCTCGGGGACCATGACCTCGATGACGAAGCAGCCCCCGGGTGCCAGATGCGCGGCGACGTTGCGGAAGCACGCCACCTGCTCCTCCTGCGTCGTCAGGTTCATGATCGTGTTGTAGACGAGGTAGGCCACGGAGAACGAGCCGTCCACCTTCGCCGTCGCGAAGTCGCCGACCGTCACCCCGATCGCCTCGCCGCCGCGCTTGGCGCGCAGCCGGGCGATCATCGCGCGGGACAGCTCGATGCCGTGCACCGGGACGCCGCGGGCCGCCAGCGGGAGGGCGATACGCCCTGTCCCCACGCCGAGTTCGAGGGCGGGGCCGGCGCCCGCGAGTTCGGCCAGGAAGCCGACCGCCGGGTCGATGGCGTCCGGCTGGAACATCTCCGACGACGGGTCGTCGTACCCCGCCGCGACGGGCTCTGCGAAGTATCCGTCCTGATCGCTCACGGGACGGACCGTACTTCGCCGACGGTCCGGGCGCTCGCGATTTTCCTCCCGGAGACGAGCGGCACGGTCGCGGCAGGGCTACGTACTCGCCGGGTCCTCACCGGGTACGCGCCTCTCTGTCCGGGTGCAAGCGCTCCAACCGCTCCGCGGCGAGCGCCTTCGCTTCCCGGAGCGGGTTCCCGCCCTTCAGCATCAGTCGTACGGTGTCCCCGATGCCCTCGACCCGGCGTACGGCGGAGTCGTGGTCGAGGTGCCCGGCCTCGCGGCCCAGGGTGTAGACGACCCCGCCGGCGCTCGCGACGAAGTCCGGCACCCAGACGATGCCGCGGGCGGCGAGCGTGTCGGCGACCGTGTCGTCGGTGAGCTGGTTGTTGGCGGGGCCGACGACGAGACGTACGTCGAGCCGATCGGCCGTCCCCGGGGTGAGGACTCCCCCGACGGCGGCGGGGACCAGGATGTCCGCGGGCGTGGCGAGGGCCTCCTCGGGGGCGACCCGGCCGTACCCCGCCCGGAGCGCCGCCTCGCCCCTGGCCGCGTCCACGTCGGAGACCAGCACCCGGGCACCGTCCGCCGCGAGGCCGGCGGCGACCCGCCTGCCGACGGAGCCGAAGCCGCTCACCACGGCCGTACGGCCCGCGAAGGACGCCGTCCCGAACACGTGCTCGGCGCCCGCCCGCAGGGCGGCGAGCACCCCGAGCGAGGTGGGGACACCGGAGTCGCCGGTGCCGCCGTGCTCCTCGGGCAGGCAGTACACGTACGGCGTGGAGCGGCGCAGTACGGCCATGTCGGCGGGCGAGGTGCCGACATCGGGTCCCCCGCGGTACGTCCCGTCGAAGGACGCGATGAACTCGCCCATGTCGGCCAGCGCGGCCGCACGCAACTCCGGTGCGGGCTCGGTGTGTTCGTCGCCGTCGAGCACGATCACGCTCTTGCCGCCGCCGAACTCCACCCCGGACACCGCGCACTTGTACGTCATCGCCTCGGACAGCCGCAACGCGTCGGCCAGCCCGTCGCGCCAGTCGGCGTAGCGCCGCATCCGGCAGCCGCCGACGGCGGGCCCGAGGGTCCGGGAGTGGACCGCCACGATCAGGGTGAGCCCCGAACGGGGGCCGCGTCGGATCCGCACCTCTTCATGTTCGAGTGTCCGCGTCATGCCCCGGACGTTAGGTTGATGTTCCGGCACCCGGGGAACTCCCCGAACTTCATTCGGAACCGGGCGGGGTGAGGCGATCGTGGACGAACTTGATACGGCGATCCTGCGGCATCTCCAGGAGGATGCGCGGCAATCGAACCGGGCCATCGCGCAGAAGGTGGGCATCGCACCGTCGACCTGTCTGGAACGGATCCGGCTGCTGCGTCGGCGCGGGGTGATCCGCGGCTACCACGCGCAGGTCGCGCTGCCCGCGCTCAACCGGGGTGTGCAGGCGATGGTTTCGGCCCAGGTGCGGCCGCTGAACCGGGAGGTGGTGGCGGCGTTCGAGCGGTCGGTGTCGCAGCTGCCGGAGGTGCTGTCCGTGTACACCATGGCGGGCAGCGACGACTTCCTCGTCCATGTCTCGGCCCCGGACATCGAGCGTCTGCACGCGTTCCTGCTCGAACGCTTCACCGAGGCCCGCGAGATCGTCAGTTTCCGGACCTCGATCATCTTCCAGCACCTGACCAATCCCGTCCTGGAGCCGCTGCCCGTCACGGACTCCTAGGCCGGGAGTTCACAAGTACCGGGACCTGAACAGGCGCCGTGTCAGCGGCGGGCTCGCCGCAGCTCCGGCCGGGGCGGGCGTATGAACTGCAGGGTCAGGGTGGCCGGGGGTTCGGCGAGGCCGGGGCCGCCCGCCGCGACCCAGGTCAGGACGTCGTCCGTGCAGTCGTCGTCGCCGGACCAGCCGACCCAGGTGGCGCGGCCGCCGCGGCGGCGGCCCTCGCCCGAGGGCTGGACGACGAGGACGTTGGCCTGGTCGCAGGGGCCGAGGCAGTCGGTCGTACGGACCGCGAGGCGGCCGCCGGAGTCCGCGGCGGCGGCCCTCAGCCGGTCGAGCTGCCACTCGTGGTCGACGCCGGGATGTTTGCTCGCGTTGCCGCAGCAGCAGCCCCGGCACACGACGAGCGTGCAGGGCCGGGTGGCCGCGGCTCCGAAGACGACCGGACTCAACGCGCCCTCCCCCTCGGCGCCCCTGTGACGCCGTCGGTGATCAAGGTACCTCCGGCCCTCGTCGGCCCGGTGAAGCACCCATGACCAAACCGTTGACGAGGACATGCCCCACTCCTATCTTCTGACCGGAATGACGAACCGAGTTCGAAATTACGGACAGGGACAGTCCCGTACGCCTCGGACTCAGGTCGGCAGTGGCTCCTCGTTCCGGCCACCCGCCCCCTCCCGCACGCCCGCACCTCTGGAGAACCCCCTTGAGACGCAACGCCGTTCGCCTGCTACTGGCTCTGCTGGTGGCCCTCACCGCCTGCCTGGGCACCGCCCCCGCCCAGGCCGCCGTCCCCGACTCCCCCGCCGTGACCTACACCAACCCGATCGCGGCGCAGCGCGCCGACCCGCACATCTTCAAACACACCGACGGCTACTACTACTTCACCGCGACCGTCCCCGAGTACGACCGCATCGTGCTGCGCCGGGCGACCACCATCCAGGGCCTGTCGACGGCCTCCGAGGTCACCATCTGGACCAAGCACAGCAGCGGTGTGATGGGCGCGCACATCTGGGCACCGGAGATCCACTACATCGACGGCAAGTGGTACGTGTACTTCGCCGCCGGGTCCACCAGCGATGTGTGGGCGATCCGGATGTACGTCCTGGAGGGCACCGGCGCCAACCCGCTGACCGCGGCCTGGACCGAGAAGGGCCAGATCAGGACCACCTGGGAGAGCTTCTCGCTGGACGCGACGACCTTCGTCGTGAACGGGGTGCGGTATCTGGCGTGGGCGCAGCGCAATCCGTCGGAGGACAACAACACCAGCCTGTTCATCGCGAAGATGTCCAACCCCTGGACGATCAGCGGGACCCCGGCGGAGCTGTCGCAGCCGACGCTGTCCTGGGAGACGATCGGCTACAAGGTCAACGAGGGGCCGGCGCTGATCCAGCACGGCGGCAAGGTCTTCATGACGTACTCGGCGAGCGCCACCGACGCCAACTACTGCCTGGGGATGCTGACCGCCTCGGCGACCGCGGATCTCACCGACCCCGCCTCCTGGACGAAGCGTTCGACACCGGTCTTCCAGTCGAGCGCGGCGACCTCGCAGTACGGTCCGGGCCACAACTCCTTCACCGTCTCCGAGGACGACAGGTCGGACATCCTCGTCTACCACGACCGCAGCTACAAGGACATCAGCGGCGACCCGCTGAACGACCCCAACCGCCGCACCCGCGTGCAGAAGATCTACTGGAAGGCCGACGGGACCCCGGACTTCGGCATCCCGGTCGCCGACGGGGTCACCCCGCAGCGCTTCTCCTCGTACAACTTCGCGGACCGGTTCATCCGGCACTGGGAGTACCGGGCGAAGATCGAGGCGAACGTCTCACCCCTCGCCGACTCGCAGTTCCGGGTGGTCACGGGGCTCGCCGGCAGCGGCACGGTCTCGCTGGAGTCGGCGAACTTCCCCGGCTACTACCTGCGGCACAAGAACTTCGAGGTATGGGTGGAGAAGAACGACGGGACGTCGGCCTTCGCCTCGGACGCGAGCTTCCGCCAGCGGGCCGGGCTGGCCGACCCGGCCGGGATCTCGTACGAGGCGTACAGCCACGCGGGGCAGTACATCCGGCACTACGACTATCTGCTGAAGGTGCAGGCGTTGAGCACCGCCACGGACCGGGCGGACGCCACCTTCTACGCCCAGTGAGACCCGGCCCGGACGCCGGGAGGGCATGACCACAGGGACTATACATAGCGAGTATAATCGCTGTGTATAGTCCCGGCATGCCTACTCTGACCAGGAAGATGAACAAAACGGGGGCCGGGTTCCGAGCGGCGCTGATGTCGGTGGCGGCGGCGTCCTTGGCGCTGTCGCTGACCGGCTGCGGATCACTCGACACCACCGCGCCCAGCGCGGCCCGGGCCAAGGCCCCGGCCACCGCCCAGGCGCGGTTCGGAACCGTCGACTGCCGTGAGGTGAAGTGCGTCGCGCTCACCTTCGACGCGGGGCCGAGCGAGCACTCCGCCGAACTGCTGGACATCCTGAAGGAGAAGAAGGTCCCCGCGACCTTCTTCCTCCTCGGCAAGCGGCACATCGAGAAGTATCCGGAGCTGGTGAAACGGATGGCCGACGAGGGCCACGAAGTCGCCAGCCACACCTGGTCCCACAAGATCCTGACGCAGCTCGGACCGGACCAGATACGTGAGGAGCTGAAGCGCCCCAATGCCGCGATAGAGCGTCTCACCGGACGGAGACCGACGCTGATGCGCCCGCCGCAGGGCCGCACGAACGACCTCGTCCACGGCATCTGCCGGGAGCTGGGCATGTCGGAGGTGCTGTGGAGCGTGACCGCCAAGGACTACACGACCGACGACTCGGCCCTGATCCGCAAGCGCGTCCTGAACCAGGTCTCCCGGGACGGGGTCATCCTGCTGCACGACATCTACGACGGCACGGTGCCGGCCGTGCCCGGAATCATCGACGCGCTGAAGGCGCGGGGGTATGTGTTCGTGACCGTGCCGCAGCTGCTGGCGCCGGGGAAGGCCGAGCCGGGGGAGGTGTACCGGTGAGCTTCATGGGCAGCTGAGGCATTCCGGCTTCCGGCTCACCAAGTGAGGTTGAGGCGGTGCGGGGAGCGGTGGATCATCGTCGGCCGCATCTCCACCGGCTGGTCGTCCGCCAGTCGCAGCCCCGGCAGCCGTCTCGTCAACTCCTCCAGGGTGATCCGCAGTTGTTCGCGGGCGAGCTGCGACCCGGGGCAGCTGTGCACCCCGAGCCCGAAGGCGACGTGCCGGCCCGGGGTGCGGGTGATGTCGAACTCGTCGGGCCTCGAGTGCCGGTCGGCGTCCCGGTTCGCGCCGCCGAAGGCCACGAACACCGAGGCCCCGGGCGGGAGTTCGGTCCCGGCGACCGTCACGGGGCGGGTGGTGACCCGGCGGAAGCCCTGGAGGGCACTGTCGTAGCGGGCGGCCTCCTCGACCGCCGCCGGGATCCTCTCGGGCTCGGCGCACAGCAGCTCCCACTGATCCGGGTGCCGGAGCAGATGCAGCACGGTCGTGCCGATGAGCGCGGTGGTGGTGAGGTGTCCGGCGATCAGCAGGTTCTGCAGATGGGCGACGAGTTCGTGGCGGTCTTCGAGGGTGAGCTCGCCGGGGCCGGGTTCCGTGAGGGACGCGACGAGCTCGCTGCACAGGTCCTCGCGAGGCTCGGCGTGCCGCTCGCGTACATACCGCTCCAGGGTCCGCTGCATCGCCACGACGTCCTCGGCGGCGGCGACCTGCTCGTCCTCCGCCAGCGGCCGGAACAGCAGTGCCTCGGCGCGGTGCCCGCCGTGCACGATCCCGGGCACGTCCTGCGGTCCGAGGCCGACGATCCGGCCGATGACATCACCCGGGAGCCTTCTGGCGTACGCCGCCATCAGCTCGACCCCGCCGTCCTCGGCGAACCCCTCGACCAGTTCGGCGGCGCGCCGAGCGGCGTACGGCAGGACGGCGGCGACCCGGGCCGGCGACAGCCCCCGTACGAGGGGTGCGCGCAGTTCCTGGTGGCGGGCGCCGTCGGAGGTGACGACGACCGGGCGCCCGCCGAAGCCACCGCCGAGGACGGCGAGCGCGGCGGGCGCGGGCATGACGTCCGGGATCAGCGCGTTGCCCGAGGAGAACTCCTCGGGCCTGCGCAGGACTTCGCGTACGTCGGCGTCCCGGGCGACGAGCCAGGCGTCCAGCTCTTCGAGGTAGGTCAGTCCGTCGGCCTGCCGTGCCCGTTCGTAGTGCGGGTAGGGATCGCGCCGCAACTCGTCGCGTCTTCCCTGCAGTTCACGGTCCACGGGACGCCCTCCGGCCGCCGGTGTGGTGGTGGTGCGGGGTCGCGCCCATGGTGCCGTACGGGGGTGCGGATGCGACAGCCGTCATCAGGTCCCGCTCGTCACCCCATCACGCGTCACCCCGTCACGGCGTCACGGCGTCACGGCGTCACGGCGTCACGGCGTCACGGCGTCACGGCGTCAGAAGACGACCGACCACCCCTCTCGCGCGGCCTGTTCCGCGGTGTAGGAAACTCCGTGAACTTTGAGTGTCCTGGCGTCGAAGAGGGTGATCTCGCCGCCGTGGTTGCCGAGTTGGGCGCCACCGGTGAGCGGGACGGTGAGACAGGCGCCGGCGGCCAGCGGACCGTTCGGTACCGGGGACTTCTGGCCCAGGCGGTCGCCGATGTGCCAGCCGGTGAGGTCGACGGGGTCAGGCGAGGCGTTGAGGAGGGTGACCGTCTCCGCCTCGGGGGCCGGGCCGCGCGGGTTGACGAGCGCGGCGACGATCCGGACCGGCAGGGTGCCCGGCTCGGGACGGTTGCCGTCGACGTCCTCCAGGGCGTGTCCGGTGACGTCGTCGGTGTGCCAGGACTGGCTCTGGAAGGCGAGGAAGATCGCGACCCAGCGGTCCTGGCCGGGGAAGTGGATGAGGATCCCGCCGTCCTGCCAGACGCCGTCGTCCTTGCGGAACTTCCGGCTGTTGCCCTGGTTCATGTGGATGTCGTGGATGCCGTTGCCGGGCAGGAAGCCGAACACCTTGTCCTTGACGCGGGGTTCGGGCCCGAAGCGCTCGCCGAAGACGTACAGCCGGGCATCGGGGTCGGCGACGGCGCGCCGTACGTAGAGGTCGAGCAGGTCGGCCAGGTCGTCGTCGGCGCCGGGGCCGTCCGGGGGCAGCGTGCGCATCTTCGCCGGGTCGAAGAGATTGCCGCGCACGAAGTCGAGGTTGGGGCCGCCGGGTCCGGGCGGCAGGGTGTTCCAGCCGCCGGGAAGTCCCGCGAGCCGGGCGGTCACGGGATGCCGGAAGTCCTCGTCGACGAGGTAGAGCAGCTCGGAGGGGTGCACCTGCGACAGCACGTTGACGGCTGCGCGGTAGTGGACGTTCTGGTCGTCCGTCAGATGGATCTGATAGTGCGGCGTGTCGTCCGCGCCTTCGCGGCGGGTGTCGACCGCCCGTGTGATCAGTACGCCGTAGGCCTTCAGCGGCACGGTTACCAACTCCCCCTGGAGGTGGGCGGATTGCCCTCCCATATGCCGAATCGTAGGGGTTGCGGGCCAGGCGTGTGAGCCGTATACGAATACGCCGCTGAGCTGGCCGGATTCCCTAGGATCGTTGAGTGGTCACCTTTCTGCTCGAACGCACCGCACCGCTCCCCCGCGCCGAGACCTGGCGACGGCTCACGGAGTGGCCCCGCCATGGTGCGGTGGTCCCGCTGACCCGGGTCACGGTGGAGACGCCGGAGCCGACGGGCGAGGGCACGGTGTTCGTGGCCCGCACCGGCCTCGGTCCGCTCGCCTTCGACGACCGTATGGAGGTCACCGCGTGGCGTCCGCCGACGGACGACGACGAGTCCGGGTTCTGCCGGCTGGAGAAGCGCGGCCGCGTGGTGACGGGGTGGGCCGAGATCGAGGTGGGGCCGGGACCGGGCGGGCGGAGCCGGGTGGTGTGGCGCGAGGAGCTGGGGTTCGGGTTTCTGCCCGGGGTACTGGATCCGGTGGTGCGGCGGGTGGCCCGGTATGTGTTCGGACGGGCGGTCAATCGGCTGCTGAGGACGGCATGAGGAAGTGAACACGGGGCGGGGCCTGCCGGGGGCGACGCGCACGGGATGCGGCTCTTCCGGCGGACGGTAGGACCACGGCCCGGGCCCGACCTGAGCCCGGGGACTGGCCCGGCCGGTCGGCTCGGCGGGCGTCGCGCACGCTCTCGCCGGGGTGATGCTGCCGCGGTTCCGAGAAGACGGACGAGACCCCGGACCCGCCCCGCTCAGGCCACCGGCCCGGCCCGCCCCGCCGTCCCCGACGCCGCCCCGTCGTGATGGATCGGCGTCTGCGCCCCCGTGAGCGAGACCCCGCTCCCGCCCCGCCGGTTCGCGATGATCTCCGCGCCTATCGACAGCGCCGTCTCCTCCGGCGTACGCGCCCCCAGGT
The DNA here is from genome assembly GCF_030403745.1 of Streptomyces sp. S.PB5. Taxonomy (GTDB): domain Bacteria; phylum Actinomycetota; class Actinomycetes; order Streptomycetales; family Streptomycetaceae; genus Streptomyces. The sequence goes on along the minus strand of NZ_JAQMWP010000002.1, from coordinate 662,137 downwards.
CGAGTCCGACGGGCGACCGCAGCCTCGTCAGTTCCGGCTCGGTGACGCCGGCTTCGCGCAGCCGCTCGGTGCGGTCGAGGTGGGTCCGGCGGGACCCCAGCGCCCCCACGTACGCCACCGGCGACCGCAGCGCCAGCCGCAGGAGCGGTACGTCGAACTTGGCGTCGTGGGTCAGGACGCACAACACCGTCCGCCGGTCCAGCTCCGTACGCTCCAGGTACGTGTGCGGCCACGCGACGACGATCTCGTCCGCCTCCGGGAAGCGGGCCCGCGTGGCGAAGACGGGCCGGGCGTCGCACACGGTGACCCGGTAGCCCAGGAACTTCCCCACCTTCACCAGCGCCGAGGCGAAGTCGGTCGCACCGAAGACGATCATTCGCGGGGACGGTAGCGAGGATTCCACCAGGAGCGTCAGCGGCGCTCCGCAGGGGGAGCCGTGCTCGCCGATCCGCAGGGTGCCCGTGCGGCCGGAGTCCAGGCAGGCCCTCGCCTCGGCGGCGACCGTACGGTCCAGTTCGGGCCGGCCGCCGTAGCCGCCGTCGTACGTGCCGTCCGGGTGGACCAGCAGCGCGCGGCCCAGCAGGTCCGGCGGGCCCGACACCACGCGGGCCACGGCGGCCGGCCGGCCCGAGGCCGCCGCCGCCACTGCAGCCGTCAGCACCGGACGGACGGCGTCCCCCGTCCGTACCGGCATGACCAGGACGTCGATGATGCCGCCGCAGGTCAGACCGGCCGCGAAGGCGTCGTCGTCGCTGAAGCCGAAGCGCTCCAGGACGGTCTCGCCGTCCTGGAGCGCCTGTCGGCACAGCTCGTACACCGCGCCCTCCACACAGCCGCCGGAGACCGAGCCGATCGCCGTGCCGTCGGTGTCGACCGCGAGGGCGGCGCCCGGGCCGCGGGGTGCGCTGCCGGTGACGGTCACCACGGTGGCCACGGCGAAGTCGCGTCCCTGCTCGACCCACCGGTGCAGTTCGTCGGCGATGTCCAGCATGTCTCGGTCTCCTCAGCGGCAGCGGTCCCGTAGGACGGGCCGCTAGTGCACGCCCATCCAGCTCTCAATGGGATTGAGGGCGAAATAGACGAAGAAGATCACTGTGAGGGCCCACATGAAGGCACCGATTTCGCGAGCCTTGCCCTGGGCGGCCTTGATCGCGACGTAGGAGATGACACCGGCGGCCACGCCCGCGGTGATCGAGTACGTGAACGGCATGATGACGACGGTCAGGAAGACCGGGATCGCCGTCGCGCGGTCCGCCCAGTCCACGTGCCGTGCGTTCATCATCATCATCGCGCCGATGACCACCAGGGCCGCCGCCGCGACCTCGCCCGGCACGATCGCCGTCAGCGGGGTGAAGAACAGGCAGGCCGCGAAGAACAGGCCGGTGACCACGGAGGACAGCCCGGTACGGGCACCCTCGCCGACACCCGTCGCCGACTCCACGAACACCGTCTGGCCGGAGGCGCCCGCGACGCCGCCGATCGCACCGCCCGCGCCGTCGATGAACAGCGCCTTGGACAGACCCGGCATCCGGCCCTGCTCGTCGGCCAGCTCGGCCTCGGTGCCGACGCCGATGATCGTCGCCATCGCGTCGAAGAAGCCGGCCAGCACCAGGGTGAAGACGATCATGCCGACCGTCATTGCGCCGACCTCGCCCCAGCCGCCGAACTCGACGTGGCCGAAGATCGAGAAGTCCGGCATCGAGACCGCGCTGCCGTGCAGCTCCGGGGCACCGCCTGCCCATTGCCCGGGGTCGATGACGTCCAGGGCGTTGAGGAGGACAGCCAGGACCGTGCCGCCGACGATGCCGATCAGGATCGCGCCGGGGACACCGCGCGCCTGGAGCATGAAGATCGCCAGCAGGGTGACCGCGAAGAGCAGGACCGGCCAGCCCGCGAGCTCGCCGTTCGGGCCGAGCGACACCGGGGTCGCCTCGCCCTGGTGCACGAAGCCGGCCTTGTAGAAGCCGATCAGGGCGACGAAGAGGCCGATGCCCATGGTGATCGCGTGCTTGAGGGCCAGCGGGATGGCGTTCATGATCATCTCGCGCAGGCCGGTGACGACCAGCAGCATGATGATCACGCCGTACATCACGCACATGCCCATGGCCTGCGGCCAGGTCATCGCCGGGGCGACCTGGGAGGCCAGGACGCCGGAGACGGAGAGACCGGCGGCGAGGGCGAGGGGGACCTTGCCGAAGAAGCCCATCAGCAGCGTGGTGAAGGCCGCCGCGAACGCGGTCGCGGTGATGAGGGCCTTCTGGCCGAGCGTGTCCCCCGCCACGTCCTTGCCGGACAGGATCAGGGGGTTGAGCAGGAGGATGTACGCCATCGCCATGAACGTGGTCGTACCGCCGCGCACCTCACGCGCGACCGTCGATCCCCGCTTGGTGATGTGGAAGTACCGGTCGAGCCAGGACCGTCCGGCCGGGACGCGGGTGCCTTCGCCCGCGTCTTCGGCAACGGTCTTCGGCTCAAGTGACTGCTGGGTCATGTGGGCCTACTCCCAAGGTTCAAAGGGGCACCCGTGACGGCCGCCGGAGCGGCTACGGGATTTGGGAAGGTGCTTCGGCCGCACGACCCGGGGGACGGCCCGAGACGAACGAACAATGCGGTGCTGGGACTTGGTGCTGGGACCTGCTGCGAGTTCCGCGAGCGGTGCGGTACCCGGTGCTCCGGGCGGCGCGGTGAAGTGTGACGTTCCCGCGCGCCGCCCGGAGAGCTCTTTTTTCGCTACGCCGGGTCCGCGAGGTGGTCCATGACCGGCTCTCTTCCTCGTCTCGTGGTCGTTCGGATCGAGCCAGATCGTGTGCTGCGAGCCCGGCTTGTTCACGTGCTGTTCACGCGGAGTGGGCCCAGTACACAGCGCCGTGCGCGGGCGCGGTCAGTCACGGAAACTCCGAAGGAGTTGGCTGGTCGGCGCGGTCATCTTGTAGATTCATATGAACGGAGGTCCTCAATAACCTCCATGTTTTCCTGGGGAAACGCGCGACACAGTGGGCGTGACCTGGGACACAGCCCGGAAGCCCGGGAGACGTGGCCTCTCAGCCCACCTGACGAGCCCCAGTCACCACGAGACCCTCCATGTTCATCGTAGATTTCGAGACAAAGATCGGCGGCGACGAGAATGCGGCTGCGCGCACTGCTGGACACCGACGCGCTGGGCCTGCGGCTGCTCGGCGGCGAGGACGAGCTGGATCGCACCGTGCGGGGTGTGATGACCACGGACCTGCGTGACCCGAGCCGTTACCTCTCGGGCGGGGAACTGGTCCTCACCGGCCTGGCCTGGCGCCGCGACGCCGGTGACTCCGAACCGTTCGTACGCATCCTGGCGCAGGCCGGGGTGGCCGCGCTGGCCGCAGGCGAGGCCGAGCTGGGGGACATCCCGGACGACCTGGTGCTGGCCTGCGCCCGCAACCGGCTGCCGCTGTTCGCGGTCCACGAGTCGGTGGCCTTCGCGACGATCACCGAGCACGTCGTACGCCAGGTCTCCGGCGAGCGGGCCGGCGACCTCGCGGCCGTGGTCGACCGGCACCGCCGGATGATGACCTCGGGCCCGGCGGGCGGCGGCCCGGACGTGGTCCTGGATCTGCTCGGCTCGGACCTGGACCTGCGGGCCTGGGTGCTGTCGCCGACGGGCCGGCTGATCGCGGGCTCGAAGACGACCGGCCCGGCGCTGCCCGCCGACGTGTGCGCGAAGCTCGCCGCGGAGCATCTGGCCGCCGCCCGTACGGGCCGTCGTGGCCCGCACCGGCTCACGCTCGGCTCCACGACGTACTCACTCTTCCCGGTCCGCAGCAGCGGGCGCTCCTCGCAGGGGTCCCGGGACGTGCGCGAGACGGTGCTGTCGGACTGGCTGCTGGCGGTGGAGGCGGACGCCGGGGACTGGCCGGAGGAGCGGCTGGACCTGCTGCAGGGCGTGACACAGCTGATCTCGGTCGAGCGTGACCGCCGGGACGCGGCCCGCACGGTCCGGCGCCGACTGGCCCAGGAGGTCCTTGAGCTGGTCCAGACGGGCGCCGCACCCGCCGAGATCGCCGCGCGCCTCAGGGTGGCCGCCCCCGTGCTGCTGCCCGGGCTCGGGGCGGCCCCGCACTGGCAGGTCGTCGTGGCCCGTGTCGAGTGGGACGGCGCGGACGTCGAGGACGGCGCGGTCGCCCAGTCCCTCCTGGAGGAGATCCTCGTCGACCCGCTCGCCACCGGCCCCGAGCCCTCCGACCGCATCGCCGTCGCCCACACCGGCGACGAGGCCGTCGCCCTCGTGCCGCTCCCGGCCGTCTCGGCCGAGCACGACGGCTCCGAGGCGGGGATCCTCGCCGATGTGCTCCTGGAGTCCGTACGGGACCCTCTCGCCGCCGGTCTGGACGACGACGGCCGGGTCACGCTCGGCGTCAGCGCGGCCGTCCACTCCGCGGAGGGGCTGCGCGGCGCGCTGGAGGAGGCACGGCACGCACGGCGGGTGGCGGCGGCGCGGCCCGGCCGGGTGTGCGCCGCCGGGCACCAGGAACTGGCCTCGCACGTGCTGCTGCTGCCGTTCGTCCCGGACGACGTCCGCAGAGCGTTCACGGCCCGCCTCCTGGACCCGCTGCGCGACTACGACCGCCGGCACCGCGCGGAGCTGATCCCGACTCTGGAGGCGTTCCTCGACTGCGACGGTTCGTGGACCCGGTGCGCGACCCGTCTCCACCTGCATGTCAACACACTGCGCTACCGGGTGGGCCGGATCGAGCAGTTGACGAGTCGTGATCTCTCACGCCTCGAGGACAAGCTGGATTTCTTCCTGGCGTTGAGGATGAGCTGAAACCAGGCAGGGCCAGGGATCCCACGACTTTGTGAAATCCTTCACCCACCCCCTTGGCCGGGCGCGTCCATTCGTGCTGAGATGCGGCCACCACTCAACAGCTCAATGGTGTGCCGGGGAGGGCGAGGTGGCGTATACCGCCATGTCTGGTAACGGAACGACCCCTGACGATCCACTCCAGACCGCGGTATGGCGGCTGCGCTCGCGCGCCTGCTGGGCCGACGCGGCGGCGCTGCTCCAGCCGGACTCCGCGGGGTCGGCCCTGCAGCGGGCGGCGCTGCTGGTGGAGCGGTGTCTCTACACCGAGCAGGGCTGGCAGGACGCCGAGGACGCGCTGCGGGTCGCCGAGGCGCAGGCCGGGAGCGACGACGAACGGGGCGCGGCCGCTTGTGAACGCGGGCAACTTGCGTACGCCGCCACGCTGCACGGGGTGCGCGACCGGGCCGACGAGGCGCGCGCCGCGCTCGGCCGGGCGGCGGCGCTGATCGCTCCGGGTGCGCCGGGGCGGGCACTGCTGGACTTCCGGCGGGGGCTGCTCGCGGAGAACCTCACGCGATCGCCCCAGGCGGCCCGAGCGGCGTACCGGCGGGCGCACGCCGGGGCGGTGGCCCACGCCGATCCGCTGCTGCTCTCCTTCACCTGGCGCCATCTCGCCGGACTCGCCCTGCGGGACGGGGAGTTGGCCGAGGCGCGGCACGGCTTCGCCGAATCGCTGCGGATCCGGGAGGAGTTGGGCTACCTCGTGGGGACCGCGCCCGCGCTGGCCTCGCTGGCCGACGCCGAGGTCGAGCCGGAGGCCTCGCGGTTGCGGGAGGAGGCGCGGCGGCTGTACCGGCTGCTGGGCGGCGTACCGACCTGGCTGGCACGGCAGTTGGCACCGCCGGCAGCGACTGCGTGAACGCTCCGCGAGGGGTGCCGGGGCGGGGCGGGGGTCGTCTGCGGCAAGGACGGCTCAGCTGCTCTGGATCCTGTCCACCAGCTGCTGGATCTCGTTGAGGACCGTGTCACGGAGTTCGGGGTCACGCGCGAAGACGACGACCACGACGATCACCACGACGAGTGAGAACAGGCCCCCGCCGCGGCCGCCCCGGTGCGGCATCGGAACGTGCGCCGGGCGGTGGTAGCCGCCGTGCACATGCTGCTGGTGCGCCCGCTGGTGGGCCTGGACGGCCTGCTGGTGGGCCTGCTGGGCTTGCTGGCTGGCCTGCTGCGCCTGCTGCTGGGCCATGAAGGACGGGTCCATCGCCGATCACCTCCGGTAGCGGCACGGGCGTGCCGTGTGCGGGGTGTCACGCGGGTCCGGGCGGCCGGGTTCCCGGTGTCGCGCACCGTTGCGCGGAGCCGACGATTCTGTGACCGCCGTCACAAGCTCAGGACGTGCCGGCGAAGTGCTCCCCCACCAGTGCCCGCACCACATCGAGCTCCCCGGCGATCAACGCGTCCAGCAGAGCGGTGTGTTCGGCCGCGTCGGCGACCAGTTCCGCACGGCCCCGGGAGGAGGAGGCGCCGACCAGGGGCCACTGGGCGCGCCGGTGGAGGTCCTCGGCGATCTGCACGAGCTGCTGGTTGCCGGAGAGGGCCAGAACCGCGCGGTGGAAGGCGCGGTCCGACTCGGCGTACGTGGCCCGGCAGCCGGTGGACGCGGCACGTACCGTCGCCTCGGCGAGCGGCCGCAGTTCGGCCCACCGCTCGGCCGGGACGGTCCGGGCCAGCCGCAGCACGACGGGCACCTCGATGAGCGCCCGCACCTCGGCCAGTTCGCCCAGCTCCCGGGCCCCCCGCTCCACGACCCGGAACCCGCGATTGGGCACGACCTCGACCGCGCCCTCCAGCGCGAGCTGCTGCATGGCCTCCCGCACCGGGGTGGCGGAGACCCCGAAACGGTCGCCGAGGGCGGGCGCCGAGTACACCTCGCCCGGCGTGAGCTCACCCGACACCAGCGCGGTCCGCAGGGCGTCGAGTATCTGTCCCCGCACGGAGGCCCGCTGCACGACGGCCCGAGCGGGCCGCGGCGGTAGCGGCGCGGGCGCCGGAACAGGCTGCTCGGCAGGCGGCCGCTCGGCCCGGACCTGCGGGGTCGCGGTGTCATCGGCGCGATTGCGCTCGGCACGCGGCTCGGGCACGACGGCGTCGGCGGGACTCGGCGGTAGCGGCGCGGGCGCCGGAACAGGCTGCTCGGCAGGCGGCCGCTCGGCCCGGACCTGCGGGGCCGCGGCGTCATCGGCGCGATTGCGCTCGGCACGCGGCTCGGGCACGACGGCGTCGGCGGACCGCGGCCGCTCGCCACGGAGTCCCGGCCCGGCGTCCCCGGGACGCGGACGCTGCACTCCTGCCCGGGGCACCGCCTCCCCGGGGCGGCCCTGCGCATCGGCAGCCGCACCCCGCGGCCGCTCGGCATGGGTGTGCTCACCCCGCGCCGCACCGGTGCCGGCACCGGTCGGGCCTTCGCGCCCGCGGTCCACGTCTGCGGCCATGAGCTGCGGCGGTACCCGCACCGCCCGGGGTATCCCCGTCCCGGCGGAGCCCTGCGTGCCCTGGTTCACGGGGTCCTCCTCCGGACGTGTCGGTACTTGGGGTCATTACGGCGGGTTGTTACTCGTCCGTCAAGCACCTTAGGCGCAGAAGCCCCCGGTTCAAATCCCGGAGTTCACGGGTAAGGCTAGGCTTACCTTCAATGCAGTAGCGCAGCCGTCCCGGATCGGTGGTCCCCGCATGACCGTGCCCCCGTCGGCCCTCACGGACGCCTACGACCGTCTGACCGAGGCCTGTCCGGGGCTCACCGTCACGGAGCTGGGCGCGGGAGAGCAGGCCCCCAGGGGCGGCGGCTGGGTCACCGCCGCCTCGCTCGCGGAGGGCGGGGCCGGTCTGGAGGCCTTCCTCGCGTGGGACGACTCACAGATCCTGCGGGACCACGGCCGGCGCGGACGCCCGGATGTCATAGCGAGCTTCGGACTGCACCGGTACGCCTGGCCGGCCTGTCTGCTGATCACCGCACCCTGGTTCCTGCGGCGCCGGGTGCCGCGCTTCCCGGTGACACACGTCTCGTACGACCGGACGGCGGGCCCGATGGCCTTCGCCGTACGCCCCGGCACCTTCGCCTGCCTTCCCGGCGACCCCGCGGCCGTGCTGCCCGGCGCCCGTGTCGTCCCCGACGAGGAGGCCCTGCGCGCCGAGGTGCGGGACGCGATCGCCGAGCACATGGAGCCCGTGCTCGCCGGGTTCGGACCGCGAATGCGGCGGCGCGGGCGCGCGCTGTGGGGCATGGTGACGGACGAGATCGTGGAGGGGCTCTGGTACGTCGCCCAGCGGCTCGGCCGCAGCGAGCAGGAGCGGGCCGAGCGCGAACTGGAGCTGCTGCTGCCGGGGACGACGAAGCCGTACATCGGGACGGCCGCCTTCCGCGAGCTCACCGGACCGGGCGGGGAGTCGCTGGCCACCCGGGACCGGGCCAGCTGCTGCCTGTATTACACACTGGAGCCGCAGGACACCTGTGTCACCTGCCCGCGCACCTGCGACGCCGACCGGGTCGTCAAACTCCTCGCCGAAGCCGCCAGTTGAGCCACCCTCGGGAACGAGCACGTCCGCGCGTCGCGTAAGATCATCCGCGAACAGGACTCCCGCTTGGTTACAGGCGATTCACAATTTCCTCACCTGCCGCAGGAACTTTCCGTGGAACCACTCGTACGGGTAGTCTTATTCGAACTCAACTCCCGCCCCTCATGCGGCAGTTCGAGCAGAACGCCGCCTTGGGCATTCCCTTGCACCTCCTTGGCGGCCTCTTGCCCCGAAACCCCCTGAGGGCCGGTGGGATTGGGCCACTATGGCGGGCGTTACGCCCTATCCCAATGCAAGGGACCCCAGATGAGACTGACCGACATATCGCTGAACTGGCTGCTTCCGGGCGCCGTACTGCTCCTGGGCATGCTCGCAGCGGTAGCGGTGCTCGCGCGCGGCAAGCGCTCCTCGGGGGACGCGAGCGCGGACGACTCGTGGGAGCGCAGCGAGGAGCGCCGCAGGCGCAAGGAGGCCATATACGGCACCGCCTCCTACGTCCTCCTGTTCTGCTGTGCGGCCGTCGCCGCCGCGCTCTCCTTCCACGGCCTGGTCGGCTTCGGCCAGCAGAACCTCAACCTGTCCGGCGGCTGGGAGTACCTCGTCCCGTTCGGCCTGGACGGTGCGGCGATGTTCTGCTCGGTGCTCGCGGTGCGCGAGGCCAGCCACGGTGACGCGGCGCTCGGCTCCCGGATACTCGTGTGGACGTTCGCCGGCGCCGCGGCCTGGTTCAACTGGGTGCACGCTCCCCGAGGCCTCGGCCACGCCGGCGCCCCGCACTTCTTCGCCGGTATGTCCCTGTCGGCCGCGGTCCTCTTCGACCGCGCGCTGAAGCAGACCCGCCGGGCCGCCCTGCGCGAGCAGGGTCTGGTGCCCCGTCCGCTGCCGCAGATCCGCGTGGTCCGCTGGCTGCGGGCGCCGCGTGAGACGTACAAGGCCTGGTCCCTCATGCTGCTCGAAGGGGTGCGCAGCCTGGACGAGGCGGTCGACGAGGTCCGCGAGGACAAGCGGCAGAAGGAGACGGCCCGGCTGCGCCGCCGCGAGGCGGAGCGCATGGAGCGCGCACAGCTCAAGGCCATCAGCCGCGGGCACCGCGGGTTCATCGGCCGCGGCGGCGGCCGGCAGATGGAGGCCCAGGCCCTGGAGCGGGGCTCCGATCGAGTCTCCGCGGAGCCTGCCATATCGCCCCCGGAGCAACTGCCCGTACGCTCACGGCCGTCTCTGCAGCCCGTCCGCCAAAGTACTGACCCGATCACCGTCGACCTCACCGCGGAGGACGACACCATGGCCCTGCCGCGGCTCGACTCCCTGGAGCGCAAGCTCAAGGACCTTGAGCAGCAGTTCGGTTAGGCCCGTCGGACACCGGCCGGGCACACGGGAGAGGGGTACGGCTTCCCGGCCGTACCCCTCTCCCGTTCGTCATGGGACACCCGTGTCACGCGGCTCCGGGGTCGAGTTCGAACCACACCGCCTTCCCCACCCCGTGCGCCCGCACGCCCCACGCGTCGGCGAGGGACTGTACGAGCACCAGGCCCCGGCCGTGCGTACCGTCGTCGGCGTTCGGTACGCGCAGTCTGGGGCGGCGGGCCACGAAGTCCCGTACCTCGACCCGGAGTCCACCCGGTCCGACGGTGGCCGTCAGGACCGCGTCGTGGTCGGTGTGGACGAGCGCGTTGGTGACGAGCTCACTGGTGAGCAGTTCCGCTATCTCCGATCGTCCGGGCCTCCCCCAATGGCGTAGCAACTCCCGCAGGGCACGGCGCACTTCTGGCACCGCCCGCAGGTCCGCCTTCCCGAGTCTGCGTTTGAGCTGAGACGCCTGCGCCAGTTCTGCGGCGCCCGCGGCCACTTCCTCCACTGTCTTTGCCGAGAAGGCCCCGATCGCCGTGGGACCGCCTCCTCGTGCCTGCCTCTTCATGACCCCCGCCCGCGTGCCGATGTCGGTTCCCCTCCTGCTCGAACACGTTCACGGGATCCATGCCCCGTGGGACCACCAGCAGTCATGTCGAATCATCAACGACCAGGTGTTCGGCCACGGTTGGAGGGCACCGGGCCGGGCTCGGGAAGGCCGTCGCCGGATGCCTCGGGGCGGTGTGCGCACGGGTCGCGGGACGGTGACGGCGGGGCGGGAGTGTGCCGTGGGGCGGCTTGTGCGAGGGGGCGCGGCGGGGAACGCGTGCCGCCGGTTCCGCCGGGGGGCATGGGCTCGTCCGCGGGCGGTCGTGAGCCGGCGGCTTCCGGTACGGGAAACCCCTGGTCGACGCAGAGGTTCCGGTTGCGGTGCGGGAAAAGGGCCGCGGCCCGTGCGGCCCCTGCCTCCCGCCCCCGGCACCGCTCCACGGGGCACAGGCGCCCCCTTGGACGGCGTACGCCCGCGGCACCGGCCCGCCCCCGGTGGCGGAGGCGGGCCGGTGCATCTGCCCCCCTCGGGCTGCGGTCGACCCCGTGCGCCGGTCTGGCTCCGCGCCCGGACACCGGGGCGACACGGTGACCGCGGCGCCTCCGCCGCCGTGTCTATCCCGGTCTGCCGAACCGGCCGTACACGGCGAAGGGATGGGGCGGCTGGTCCTGGACGCCGGGAGCGGGACGGGCCGTCGCCGTCCCCTCGGCGGGCTGTGAATCTGGCCTGAATTCACCGCCCGCCACCGTCTGCCACCACCCAACACCGCCCATCACCGTCCGCGTACCGGATTCGGCGCAGCGGGAGCCGCCCTCCCGACCCCCGTGGCAGGAGGGCGGCTCCGCTCTTTCCGATGTGGCCTCAGGTGGCCTCAGTACAGCTTGTTCACGGCCGTGGTGGTCGTCTTCCTGAACGCCTTCACCGGTGCGTCGCCGAAGTCGCCCATCTGCCCCCACTGCACGACGGTGACGGCCCGTCCGTCCCGGCCGACCGAGAGCAGGTGGATGTCGGAGGCGCCCCAGGAGGCGGTGGTGTGCAGGCCGTGCACACGGGCGCCCTCCTCCACCGGCAGCGTGCCGTAGCTCTTGTACGCGGCGTCGATCTCCGGATCGGCCTGCTCGATGCGCGTGGCGCAGGAGCGCATGTCCTTGTTCAGGCGGGCGGCGAGGGCCTTGGCCTTCGCGGTGTCGCCGACGACGATCATGAGCTGGTGGGCGTTGGTCTCCAGTTCGGTGCTGAACGAGCGGTACCGCGAGTCGTAGCCGGGCAGCGCGTCCGTCAGACAGCTCAGGAGCTCCTCCGGGGCGCCGTCGGTGACCTTGCCGGCCTTCCAGGCGGACGAGGGGTGCGGCGGCAGTTCGGACGCCGACAGGAACTTCGGCGCGGCCGGTGCGGCGTCCGCGGGTGCGGCGAGCGTCGCGCCGAGGGTGAGTCCGGTGACGGCGACGGCGAGGAGCGCGCCGACTCGGGTGCGCATGGGCATGGGTGTCCCCCGTGTACTGATCGAGTGCTTGGATGTCGGGATGCCGCGGACAGCGGGCGGATGGTCGGTCCGGCCTGGTCGGTGCGACACCAAGAGCATCAGCCGTCACAGGCGGGCTGCGCAACAGCCGGCGGCCGATCCGCCACGGTGGAACCATCCCAGGCCTTCTGACGTGCAGGTACATGGGGTGCCTGGGATGGACGACAGGCTCGGGAGAGGCAGGGGGAACGGTGTCGGTGTCGGGACAGGACGGCGCACACGAGGTCGCGGAGTTCGCGGCGCTGCTCACACGGCTGAAGGAACGCACGGACCGCAGCTACGGCCAGCTGGCCCGGCGCCTCCACATGAACACCTCCACGCTGCACCGCTACTGCGCCGGTGACGCGGTCCCCGTCGACTTCGCCCCCGTCGAACGCTTCGCCGCGCTGTGCGGGGCGACACCGGAGGAACGGCTGGAGCTCCACCGGCTGTGGCTGCCGGCGGTGGCGGCGAGGCAGCGGCCTCGGACGCCGGTGGCGAAGGAGACGGAGCCGGCGGCGGAGAAGGAAGTGGGTGGGGCGCCGAACGAGGCTGCGTCGGTCCCGGACGCGGCGGCGTCGGACAGCGCCGACACGGGCACGGGCGCCGCGGACGGCGATACCGGCACGGGCACCTCGGACGGCGATGCCGGCGCAGGCTCCGACGAGGTGGCGGGTGCCGCCGTGCAGGTCGGCAATGCCGCCCCCGTCAGGGTCCGCCCCTGGTACCGGCGCCGGCGGGTCCTCGTGACGTCGGCCGTGGCGGTCGCGTCCGCCGTCACGCTCGCCGGGCTGTCCGCCCTGTCGGACAACGACCGCTCGTCGTCCGCCGACTCCGTACGTCCCACCGACCCGGGCCGTACCAGCTCGGGGGGGCCGATGTCGCCGGGCCCGTCCTCCTCGAAGAAGCCGCCGAGTTCCTCCCCCTCCCCCGGCCGGACTTCGGCCTCCCCGTCCCCAGGCACCGGCAGCCGGGCGACCGCCGCCCCGTCCGCCAAGGGCACCGGCAGCCCCACGGGCGGCGCCGGGCCGGGGGCCGCCGTGCCGCTGACCTGGACCGTCAACTCCCATGTCTGGTACGCGGGCTGCGGCCACCACTACGTCATCGACCGGCCGTCGTCCCAGGTCCCGCCGCCCCCGACCGCCCAGGACGCCGCGGTCTGGGCGTCCGCGGAGGGCGCGCTGCACGGCGGGAACACGATGGTGCAGATCTCGGTGCAGGGGCGGAGTTCGACGGCCGTCGTCCTGGAGGCGCTGCGCGTCCGGGTCGTCCAGCGCGCCGCCCCGGCCGAGGGCAACTCGTACGCCATGGACAACGGCTGCGGCGGAGCCCTGACCCCCCGCGAGTTCTCCGTGGACCTCGACGCGGACCGTCCGGTGGCCCACTCGGTGCCCGGCCACGACGGCGAGAACGAGATCCCCGCGATCCGGATGCCCTACCGGGTCTCCGCCGAGGACCCCGAGGTCCTCCTGGTCACCGCGCGCACCGTCACCTGCGACTGCAGCTGGTACCTGGAACTGGACTGGTCCTCCCAGGGCCGGGCGGACACCGTCCGCATCGACGACGGCGGCAAACCGTTCCGCACGACGGCCGACAAGAAGCTGCCGCAGTACTCGTACGACACGGACGCCCGCAAGTGGGTGCCGGGGAGCTAGGGCGGGGCCGACGGATGCCAGGACAGGGGAAGAGGAAGCGCCGGCAGCAGGATTTGAGCCGGCGGTCCGCGGCACGTACGGCTCCCGGCACGGGCGACTGGACCGTGCTGTTCGAAACCCAGGACGAGTCCAAGTGGCATGCGCGGCTGCGCGCGCTGCGTTCCGCCGAGGAGCCGATCGACTGGGAGCTGACCCGGATCGACGTGCTCTGCGGGCGGCTGGCGCATCCGACCACGTACCGGCTGAGCCTGTTCGTACCGGCCGCGCGGCCGGCCGACCGGCAGCGGCCCTAAGGCCGGGGCACGTTGCGCAGGTTGGACCGCGCCATCTGGAGCATCCGTCCCACGCCGCCGTCGAGGACGATCTTCGAGGCGGAGAGGGCGAAGCCGGTGACCATCTCGGTGCTGATCTTCGGTGGGATGGAGAGGGCGTTGGGGTCGGTGACGACGTCGACGAGGGCGGGGCCCTTGTGCTTGAAGGCGTCTTTCAGCGCGCCCGCGAGCTGTTTGGGCTTCTCGACGCGCACGCCGTAGGCACCGCAGGCGCGGGCGACGGCGGCGAAGTCGGGGTTCTTGTTGGTGGTGCCGTAGGAGGGCAGGCCCGCCACCAGCATCTCCAACTCGACCATGCTCAGGGAGGAGTTGTTGAAGAGGACGACCTTCACGGGGAGGTCGTACTGCACCAGCGTCAGGAAGTCGCCCATCAGCATGGTGAATCCGCCGTCGCCGGACATCGACACGACCTGCCGCCTCCGGTCGACGAACTGGGCGCCGATGGCCATCGGCAGCGCGTTGGCCATCGAGCCGTGGGAGAAGGAGCCGATGATGCGGCGGCGGCCGTTGGGTGAGATGTAACGGGCGGCCCAGACGTTGCACATGCCGGTGTCGACCGTGAACACCGCGTCGTCGTCGGCGAGTTCGTCGAGCACGGAGGCCACGTACTCGGGGTGGACCGGGACGTGCTTGTCGACCTTGCGGGTGTACGCCTTGACGACGCCCTCCAGTGCGTCGGCGTGCTTCTTGAGCATCTTGTCGAGGAAGCGCCGGTTCTGCTTCTCCCGCACCCGCGGAGTCAGACAGCGCAGCGTCTCCTTCACATCGCCCCACACCGCGAGGTCGAGCTTGGAGCGGCGGCCCAGGTGCTCGGGGCGGACATCGACTTGGGCGATCCTGACGTCGTCGGGGAGGAAGGCGTTGTACGGGAAGTCGGTGCCCAGCAGGATCAGCAGGTCGCACTCGTGGGTGGCCTCGTACGCGGCGCCGTAGCCGAGCAGTCCGCTCATGCCGACGTCGTAGGGGTTGTCGTACTGGATGTGCTCCTTGCCGCGGAGGGCGTGTCCCACCGGGGACTTGATCCTCTGCGCGAACTCCATGACCTCGGTGTGCGCGCCGGCGGTGCCGCTGCCGCAGAAGAGGGTGACCTTGTCGGCCGCGTCGATCATCTCGACGAGGCGGTCGATCTCGGTGTCGCCGGGGCGGACCGTGGGCCGGGAGGTGACGAGGGCGGTCTCCAGGGGCTTGTCCGGGGCGGGGTCGTCGGCGATGTCTCCGGGGAGCGACACGACACTGACGCCGCTGCGTCCGACCGCGTGCTGGATGGCGGTCTGAAGCAGCCTCGGCATCTGCTTGGGGTTGGAGATCAGTTCGCTGTAGTGGCTGCACTCGCGGAACAGCTGGTCGGGGTGGGTTTCCTGGAAGTAGCCGAGGCCGATCTCGCTGGAGGGGATGTGCGAGGCGAGGGCGAGGACCGGGGCCATGGACCGGTGGGCGTCGTACAGGCCGTTGATGAGGTGCAGGTTCCCGGGGCCGCAGGAACCGGCGCAGGCCGCCAGCTTCCCGGTGATCTGGGCCTCGGCGCCCGCGGCGAAGGCGGCGGTCTCCTCGTGGCGGACATGCACCCAGTCGATGGCGGCGTTGCGGCGCACGGCGTCGACGACGGGGTTGAGGCTGTCGCCGACGACGCCGTAGAGGCGCTCGACTCCGGCGCGGACGAGGATGTCGACGAACTGTTCGGCGACGTTCTGCTTGGCCATGGGTCCATCAATCCACAACCCCCGCCGTCACGCCTCCCACACGGCGGCGGCCGTACGGTCGTCGGCGTAGCCCTTCACCCGTACCTGGGTGTCGGCGAGGAACGCGGCGAGGCCGGGCGGGGTGGGCCCTGACCACCTGCCCGTCAGGTACTCGCACAGCTCAGGTTCACCGCGCAGCGGCTCCGCCAGGCCGCCGCTGCACATCAGGAGCGTGTCACCCGGGCGGGCTACCGAGGCGCGGAAGCGGAAGGGTTCGCGGGGTGGTTCGGGGGCGGCCTCGTAAGGGCTGGGCGGGGTGGGGATGCCGAGGTCCATGGTGAGGCGGTCGCCCTCGGGGGTCTCCGCGGGGAGCGAGCCGAAGCCGACGACCGGTTCGCCGGTGGTGTCGGTGATGCGGGGCTCTATGTCCTGCCACTCGCCGTCCCTCAGCCGGAACAGTCCGCCCGCGCCTACGCCGAAGAACACGCGTGTACGGCAGTGGAGGTCGGCGGGGAGGAGCAGGCAGCGCAGGGTCGCGGAGTACTCCTCCGGGTCGAGGCCCTGTTCCGCGGCGCTGGCGCGGAGTTTGCCGAGGCTGCGGTCGGTGAGGCGGTGCAGGCCCGACTTCAGGTCGCCGCGGCGGGCGGCCCGGATGTCCTCGGCGAGCCGTGCGTGGCTGCGGCCGACCGCCCGGCCGATCCAGTGGCAGGCCTCCGCGGCGGCCCGGTGGGCGCCGGGGGTGGCCCGGGCGCCGGTCGCCATCGCGACGAGGACCAGGGCCTGGTCGCCGGTGCCGAAGCGGGCGGTGAGGAGGGAGTCCCTGCGGGGTTCGCCCCGGAAGCGGGCGGAGTCGCCTCGGACGGAGGCGGCGCGGAGGGTGGAGCTGCCGTAGCGGGCGCCGTCGAGGACGGTGTCGGCGACGAGGTCGTCCAGGTCGTCGGGGTCCGCGGGTGGGAGGGCGGTGGGTTCCGCGTCGTAGGTCGGGGGGCCGGAGCCTACGTAGTCGACGGGGGTGGCGGGAGGGATGGTGGGGATGTCGAGGCGGGTTGCTGTGCGGATGGGGGGCGCTTCAGTGGACGGGGGTTCCTCGTCACCCTGGTCTTCGGTGGGCGGGTGGGTCTCGCTCGCCCGCGCTTGCGGGGTGCCTCCCCCAGAGGGGGGACCCCCAGCACCCACCCGTGCCGCCCCAGCGGCACGACTGCCCGCAGGCTCGGCAGATGCAAAAGGCTCGGGAGGTTCAGAACGCTCAGTAAGTCCGGAGTCCGCCGCCCTCGGTGGCGGTACCGCCACCCCCGTGTTCACCGTGTCCGCCGCCGACGCGAACCTGTCGTCCAGTGAGTCGGGCGCGGCGGTGGGGCCCGCGTCCTCGGTGTCGTCGTCGTACAGCTGACCCCACCAGTCGTCCTCGTGACCGGTGGGCCTTCCCCCCTGCTGGCTCATGCCCCTAATTGTCCACCGCACGGGCCGGATGAAAACGGGGCATCCGGAAAAAGCGGCGGCTCGCCGCAGAGCGGGTGAGTCGGGGAACGGTCGTACGAAAAGCGTCGCCGGGCGGCTCCACCCCCCACGGGAGAACCGCCCGGCGACACCGGGTGACCCGGACCTGCATCCCCTGACGCGCTAACGCACGTCGTAGGCCCGGACCACGGTCTGGCTGACCGAGTTGCCGTTGGCGTCGGTCAAGTCGGTCCTGAGTGTGACCTGCTTGCCTGTCGCCGCGCTGTGGTCGACGTACGCCTCCCACACAGCGCCCTTCTTCGCCGTCCGCGCCGGCGTCCAGCTCGCCCCGCCGTCGTACGAGTACGCCAGCTTCACCGAGGTCAACTCGCCGGGCCGGTACCCCGCGTGGCCGGTCGCCGTCAGTACGATCCGGCCCTTCTCGGCGGCGAGTGTCTTGAGGCCGTCCTCCGGGAGGTCGTAGCGCGGGAACAGGAGCGGGATGCCCTGCGAGTAGGCGTTCTCGTCGAGCGCCGAGCGGAAGGACCAGGTCGTCGAGGTCTCCGTCGAGCGCTTCCACGCGCGGGCCGGGGCGCCGAACTTGGCGGTGTCGAGGGTGAGTTCGTAGTCACCCGGGTCCGCGGGGACGGTGAACACCCCGAACGGGTAGGGACTGTCGCCGATCACCTCACCGTCCCGCTTCAGCAGCATGCTGCCGATGTCGCCGAAGCTGCCCTGGACGCCCTGGTGTTGGCCGTCGCCCCAGAAGCCGGGCGCCACGCCGATCAGATCGCCCTGGCGTTCCGCGGCGAGCGCCTGTTCGCCCTCGGGGTCGAGCGGGGTCACCGGCGACAGGACGCCGCCGTACCACTCCTCCGTCCGCTTCTCCCCCTTCTCGTACGTCCGCACGGGGTCGATCATGAACTCGCCCCAGGGGAAGCTGCTGGACACCTCGTGCTGCCAGCCGGTGCTGCCGGGCGTGTGGAACTCGGTGCGCCGGAAGGGCGCGGGGACCGTCTCGATCTCACCGAAGTAGCCGGCCAGTCCGCTCGGGCGGGTCATCGACTGCAGATCGATGTGGTCGGTGGCGGTACCGGCCATCGAGTTGTACGTCGCTGTCGTCGCCGCCAGTTCGCGGTCCCGGACACGGTAGGTGCGGTCGCCTTGGACCGGGCCCGTCTCCGGGTGGGCGAGGCTGTAGACGTACGGGCTCTTCGCCATGGCCGTCCACCGCAGGGTCACGTTATTTACTGCGAGCAATTCCCGTGCCTCGTCCGTCGGGATGCCGAGGACCGGCAGCTCGCCGCCGGTGAAGCCCGCCGACGGATACCAGCGGCCCGGCGCCTCGCGATAGCCGAGCACCGCCACCGCACCGGCCGCCTTCGCCCGCGTCGCGACCTCGTACGCGCTGCCGCTGTCCTCCAGCTTCACGAGCGCGATCTTTCCGTCGGCTCCTGAAAGTTCCTCCTCCGTACCGGACTTGGCGTCGAAGAGCGGCGCCTGCCCCTTGCCGTCGAGGTTGGCCGAGCTGGTGGACGCGGTGACCGGGTGGAGCTGTCGGCCGCCCACGACGGCGAGTTCGGTGATCTGCGGGGCCGCCGCGCGCCAGAAGCTGTCGAACTCGAAGGTGCCGTCGGTGGCCCTGCCGGTCACGGAGGCGTAGTAGCCGCGCACCGAGCGCCCGGCCGCCGCGGTGCCGCCGTGCAGCCAGGTGTCGTCCCACGAGCGGGCGAAACCGAGCGTGACGGCGCGCAGTTCGGACGGCCGGTCCGTCCGCACGCTGAGGCGGTGGGCCTTGCGGGCGTCCAGGACGACGGTCGTGTCGCCGCGGATCTCCAGCTGCGGACGGGCCAGATAGGAGAGGGAGTCGAGCAGGGTTCCGTCGGTCTCCGGTGTGGTGATGAAGCTGGAGAGGAAGTAGCTGCCGGGGCGGATCTCGTACGTCTGGTCCGTCGCCCCGTCGTTGAAGCGGCGCTCACCGCTCGCGTCGTCGGTGCCGATGAGGTCGACGGAGGAGGAGCCGGTCGCGGGGTCGCCGAGGCGGTCGATCAGTTTGACGCGGAGGGTGACCGTCTCCGGCTGGACGTAGAGCGCGAAGGGGGTGGAGACCGAGGTGCCGTCGTCGGCCGTCGCCAGGATCCGGCCCGTGATGTCGCCGTACTGAGCGCGCTTGAGGGTCGCGGTCGGGTCGATGCGGAGCGGGACCTCGACCGTCCCGCCCGCCGGGATCCTGACCGGTCCGGCGCCCAGGCGGGCGACGGGCGAGCGGACGGTGGAGCCGTCGTTGCCGGTGACCCCGGCCACCGACAGCCTCAACTCCACCGCCTTGTCGGTGGTGTTGGTGTAGGGGACGGAGACCGTGGTGCGATCGCTGCTGTCCTGCGGCCAGTTGAAGGAGCCGGCCTGGACGGCGGAGGCGCCCAGTACCGTCTGGTCGGTCGCCGCCTTCACGTCGAGGCGTCCGGCGCCCGTCTCACGGACGTCGCCCGGGATGTCCGCGTCGGCCGACGAGACCAGGGCCGCCTTGAGCTGCCGGGCGCTCCAGTCGGGGTGACGCTGCTTCAGGACGGCGGCGGCACCCGCGACATGCGGGGTCGCCATCGACGTACCGCTCATGGACTGGTACGCGTAGACGCCGCGGCCGCCCGCCGCCGCGGCGGAGATGGCGACGCCCGGGGCGGTGATCTCGGGCTTGAGGGTGTGGGAGGCGTAGGCCGGGCCGCGGCTGGAGAAGTCGGCGGTGGAGTCGTCGCGGTCGACGGCGCCGACGGTGAGGACGCTCGGGGCGCAACCGGGCGAGGAGACCGTGTTGTTGCCGGGGCCGGTGTTGCCGGCGGCGATGACGAAGAGGGTGTCCGTGCTCGACTTCGCGAGTTCCTCGGTGGCCTGGGCCATCGGGTCGGTGCAGTCGGTCCGGTCCGGGTTGCCGAGGCTCATCGAGACGACGTCGGCACCCTGGTCGACCGCCCACTGCATGCCGGCGATGATCCACGAGGTCTCGCCGTAGCCGTAGTCGTTCAGGACCTTGCCGTTGAGGAGGTCCGCGCCCGGGGCGACGCCCTTCTTCCTGCCGTCGCTCGCCGCGCCGGTGCCGCCGACGGTGGAGGTGGTGTGGGTGCCGTGGCCCTGGTGGTCGTCGGCGTCGGCGGAGTCCGTGAAGTTCCGGGACGCGGTGATACGGCCCTTGAGGTCGGGGTGGTCGGCGTCGACGCCCGTGTCGAGGACGGCGACCTTGGTGCCCTTGCCGTCGTAGCCGGCGGCCCATGCCTCCGGGGCGTGGACCTGCCGGGTCGACCGGTCCAGGGTGGCCTCGACCTTGGCGTCGAGCCAGAGCTTCGCCACGGACCCGTTGGTCACATCGGCCCAGAAGACGTCGGCCTTCTTCTTGTCCGCGTCGAGGGCGACACCGTCGATCGAGTCGAGGACGAGGTCGCGTTCGGCGCCGCGCGGGGTCTTCGGCACGCTGCGGGCGGTGACGGCCCGGTCGTAGGTCGCGATCAGCGGAAGGGAGTCGCTGTGGGCGTCGTCGTAGCCCTGCCGGACCAGACCGGTGACGTTGAAGAGCTCCTCGTCGACGCGGCCCGCGGCGAGCGCCTCGATCGCGCCCTCGGGATAGACGTACAGATCGTCGCCGGACTGGCGGGTCTGGGTGAAGGGAGTCGTGCCGTCCTCGCCGGGCAGGGCGACGGCCCCGCCCGGCGTGACGAGCACCCGGTCGCCGGTGACCAGGGTGACGACGGAGCCGGAGCCGGGGGTGGCCCGGCTGCCGGTCAGCGGCCTTGGTGCCTCGGCCGCGTGGGTGGGCGCGGCGGTCGTGACGGCCAGGACGGCGGCGGTCGCCGCCCCCAGGGCCGTCCGGCGTATCGCTCTCGCCAAGATCGCTCTCCTGCCGTGTCGCCGTATGCCCGTGGACTGCCTGCGAACCGCCCGCGCACGCGAAACGCGCAGGCCGAAGGAGCCCAAGAGGGGCATTACGGACGGTGGTTGATGCTGCGGTGGCGCCACCTTGGCAGAGTGACGGCTGGTGCGGCGATGATGTGCCGAGGCGGGTTTGCGCCGTGGCCGATTTCCGCCACGGCACCACTGGGGAGGGGCTGTTCGATGCTGGGCGCGCTGGGGCTGGACGAGAGACACGAGTCCGCGTACCGGGCGCTGGTGTCCGTGGGCGCAGCCGACGTACCGGATCTCGCGCGGCGGCTGACGCTCGCCGAGCACGACACCGAGCGCGCCCTGCGCCGCCTGGAACAGCACGGACTCGCGGCCCAGTCCTCGGCCCGCCCCGGCCGCTGGGTCGCCGCGCCGCCCGGCGTGGCCCTCGGCGCACTGCTCACCCAGCGGCGGCACGAGCTGGAGAAGGCCGGGCTGGCGGCGGCGCTGCTCGCCGAGGAGTACCGGGCGGCCGCCGCCGAACCGGCCGTGCACGACCTCGTCGAGGTGGTGAGCGGCGCGAGCGCGGTCGCCCAGCGCTTCCTCCAGCTCCAGCTCGGGGCGAGCGAGGAGGTGTGCGCGCTGGTCACCGGTAACCCGGCGGTCGTCTCGGGCATGGAGAACGACGCGGAGGAGCAGGCGGCCGGGCGTGGCGTGCGCTACCGCGTCGCCGTCGAGCGGTCCGTCCTGGACCTCCCCCACGGCATCACCGAGCTCTCCGCCGCACTGGGCCGCGACGAGGAGGTACGGGTCGTGGACCGCGTACCGACCAAACTGGTCGTCGCCGACCGCGCCCAGGCCCTCGTGCCGCTGACCTCACCCACCGCGGAGCCCGCCGCACTGGTCGTGCACGCGAGCGGCCTGCTGGAGCTGCTGTCGGCCCTGTTCGAATCGGTGTGGCGGGACGCGCTGCCGCTCCGGCTGGGAGCCTCCGGCGTCACCGAGGAGCAGGCGGACGGCCCCGACGGCACCGATCTGGAGGTGCTGTCCCTGCTGCTGGCCGGGATGACCGACGCGAGCGTCGCCAAACAGCTCGACCTGGGGCTGCGGACCGTGCAGCGCCGGGTGAAGCGGCTGATGGAGCTCAGCGGGGTGACGACCCGGCTGCAGCTGGGGTGGCACGCGTACGAGCGGGGATGGGTGGCGCGGGACCGGACCGGCCCGCCTGCGGCCTCGGCTCCCGGAAGCGACCTGGGCGAACCTGCCTGACCTGCGGTTTCTCCGACCGTCCTGCACCCTGGACGAATGGGAGTGTGGGACCTCCTGCTGGTCGGCCTGGTCCTCCTGCTCGGCCTGTGCGGAGTACTCGTGCCCGGGGTGCCGGGGTCGTGGCTCGTGTGGGCCGCGGTCCTGTGGTGGGCGCTGAAGGATCCGCAGCCGGTCTCCTGGTGGGTGCTGGTGGGGGCCACCGTCGTGCTGTTCCTGTCCCAGGTGGTGCGCTGGGCACTGCCGCCACGACGGCTGCGGACGAGCGGGGCGACGCCCCGGATGGGGGTGTACGCCGGGGTCGGCGCGTTCCTCGGGTTCTTCCTGGTGCCGGTGCTGGGCGCGATCCCCGGTTTCATGGGCGGCGTCTACCTGCACGAACGGCTCCGGCTGGGCCGGCACGGGGAGGCGGTGGCCGCGCTGCGGACGGTGATGCGGTCGGGCGGGTCCAGTGTGCTGGCGGAGCTGTTCACGTGTCTGCTGATCGCCGGGGCGTGGCTGGGGGCGGTGATCTGGGGGTGACGTAGGGCCGCGGCCCTACGCCCACGAGCCGATGTGCGGGTGGGGCGGGCGTGTTTGGGTGGCCGCATGACCGAATTCAGTGAGGCCGAGCGTGCGTATCTGAAGTCGCAGCGGCTGGGGCGGCTGGCCACGGTGTCCCCCGCGGGACAGCCGCAGGCGAACCCGGTCGGGTTCTTCCCCCAGGACGACGGGACGATCCTGGTCGGGGGGTATCAGATGGGGCGCAGCAAGAAGTGGCGGAACCTGCAGCAGAACCCGAAGGTCGCACTCGTCGTCGACGACATCGTCAGCCTTCGGCCCTGGAAGGTGCGCGGGATCGATGTCCGGGGGGACGCGGAGCTGCTGGTGGGGCCCCATGAGCTGGGGCCCCACTTCAGCGAAGAGGTGATCCGGATCCATCCGCGGCGGATCCACAGCTGGGGGCTGGAGGACTGAGGGACGGAAGGACCGGACGGCGGGGGCCTTGGAGGGTGCCCTCCAGAGTCAGCAGTGCCGTCTTGCGTTCGAGACCGCCCGCGTATCCCGTCAGCGAGCCGTCCGCCCCGATCACCCGGTGGCACGGCCGGACGATCAGCAGCGGATTGGCGCCGATCGCACCGCCCACCGCCCGCACCGCCGCCCTGGGCGCCCCGATCCGCGCGGCGATCTCGCCGTACGTCGTGGTCGCCCCGTAGGGAACGTCGTCGAGGGCGGCCCAGACCCGCTCCCGGAACTCGGTGCCCTCGGCCCTGAACTCCAGCCGGAACTCCTTCAGTTCACCGGCGAAGTAGGCGGCGAGCTGCTCCTCGGCCTCTCGGAAGAGCGCGGGGTCGTGCACCCAGCCGTCCTGGACCGTACGGCCGCCCTTCTGCCCCGGCACGGACAGCGAGGTGAGGACACCGGTCGGTCCGGCGGTGAGGAGGAGGGAGCCGACGGGGCTTTCCACGCTCGTCCAGTGGAGGGTCGTACGGGCGGTCATCGAGACTCCAACTCCCCTGCGGTGCGCAGGTGTCGTACGGCATAGGAGCGCCAGGGGCGCCAGCTGTCGGGGATGTCGAGACCGGGCGGGGCCACGTCCGGGTCGCCGAGGGCACGGGTGCGGATGACGGCGACGGTACGGGCGTCCAGGCCGGGCAGGGCGAGCAGTGCCGTCTGGGCGTCGTCGCGGTCGGCTCCCGGGTCCAGACGTACGGCGCCGTCGGCGAGGGCGGCGGTGAGCGTGCCGAGGGGGCCGCCGGGTTCGGCCTCCGCGAGGACCGCCGCTTCGGGGAAGAGGTGGGTGAGGCCGTCGCAGGGCGCGTCGAGGGCCTTGCCGTACCGCTGCACGAGCCGTTCGGCCTCGGCCGGCCCGACCAGTGCCCGTACCGCGAGCTCCTCCGGATCGGCCGCTCCGGGCGACCGCAGCCCGGGCCGGGCGGCGACCAGCGGGGCGAGCCTCAAGTCCGTGCCGAGCCGCTCGTCGACGGCGTACGGATCGGCGTCGAGGTCGAACAGCCGCCGCAGCCGTTGCACGGCGGTCGTGAGGTCCCGCAGATCGGTGAGGTGGAGCCGGGCGTCGAGCCAGCCGCGGGGCGGTTCCTCGACGGCGACGATCCCGGAGCCGTACGGAAGACGGAGGGTGCGCCGGTAGGTGCGCTTCCCGCGAGGGCCGCTCACCTCCTCGACGCCGGGTACGGCCTCGGCGGCGAGGAGGTCGAAGACGGCACCGGACCGGTACGCGCCCCGGTAGGCGAGCCGCAGCGGGACCCCGGCCGCCGGAGTGGCCGTACGACGGGAGGCGGGCGCGGCGGCACGCAGCTCGCTCGGTGTGGCGGCGTACACGGCCCGGATCGTGTCGTTGAACTGGCGCACGCTGGCGAACCCGGAGGCGAACGCGATCTGGGTGACCGGCAGCCCGGTCGTCTGCAGCAGCACGCGCGCGGTGTGCGAGCGCTGGGCGCGGGCGAGGGCGACGGGCCCGGCACCGAGTTCGGCGGTGAGCTGCCGCTGCACCTGCCGGGCGCTGTATCCCAGCCGCTCCGCGAGCCCCGCGACGCCCTCCCGGTCGACGACCCCGTCCCCGATCAGCCGCATCGCCCGGCCGACCGCATCGGCCCGCACGTTCCACTCGGCCGACCCCGGCACGGCATCCGGCCGGCACCGCCGACAGGCCCGGAACCCCGCCCCCTGCGCCCCGGCGGCCGTGGCGAAGAACCGCACGTTCCGCCGCTTGGGCGTGACGGCGGGGCAGCTGGGGCGGCAGTAGATCCCGGTCGTCTCGACGGCGAAGAAGAACTCCCCGTCGAACCGCCCGTCCCGGCTGCGCACCGCCTCGTACCTGCTGTCTTCATCCATCACAAGGTCCAGTGTGCGACGAGGACAGGGGTATGGCTGGCGGATTTCAGACACGGCACTGGAGCGCCCCGAAAGGGGCGCGGGGCTGTATCGATGTGCGGCTCCGCCGCGGGGCGCGACCAGCCACATACGGCCTGCGGCCCGCGAATCACCCGCACCCCTACGGCGTCACCGGCCCCGCTTGAACTCCATCGCCGCCCGGCCTTCAGCGCCCCGCCGCTTCCACTCCCGCCGAAGCTCCGCACGGACCCTCGCATCGGTCTTGGCCACGATCCGCTGGTTCTCCCGGATCAGCTTCCGGTAGCTCTCCAGCCGCCGCTCCGCGAGCGAACCGTCCTCGACGGCGGCAAGCACCGCGCACCCCGGCTCGGCCTCGTGCGCACAGTCATGGAACCGGCACTGTTCGGCCAGCTCGGAGATCTCGGAGAACACCTGCCCGACGCCGCTCTCGGCGTCGAACAGCCCGACCCCCCTGAGCCCCGGGGTGTCGATCAGCACTCCCCCGCCCGGCAGGGCGAGAAGGTTGCGCGTGGTCGTCGTATGACGCCCCTTCCCGTCGACGTCCCGGGCGGCCCGGACATCCATGACGTCCTCCCCGACCAGCGCGTTCGCGAGCGTCGACTTGCCCGCACCGGACTGCCCGAGCAGCACACTCGTACCGCCGGAGACGACGGCCACGAGCACGTCGAGCCCGTCCCCGTCCAGCGCACTGACGGTCAGCACCGGCACCCCCGGTGCCGTCATCTCCACGTCCTGGACGAGATGCGCGAGTGTCACCGCGTCCGGCACGAGGTCGGCCTTGGTGAGCACGACGACCGGCTGGGCGCCGCTCTCCCAGGCCAGGGCGAGAAACCGCTCGATACGACCGAGGTCGAGCTCGACGGCCAGCGACACCGCGATGATCGCGTGGTCGACGTTGGCGGCGAGGATCTGCCCCTCGGACCGCTTGGAGGAGGTGGACCGCACGAAGGCGGTACGGCGCGGCAGATACGTCCGTACGTAGCGCGGGTTGCCGCCGGGCTCGACGGCGACCCAGTCCCCGGTGCACACCACCCGCAGCGGGTCGTGCGGGGTGACGAACGCGGTGTCGGCGCGCAGCAGACCGTCGGCGGTCTGTACGTCGCACTGGCCGCGGTCGACCCGGATCACCCGTCCGGGCACAAGCCCTTCGGGCTCGTAGGGGGCGAACTCGTCCGCCCATGCGTCGTCCCAGCCGTAGGGAGCGAGCGCGGAGTAAACAGAGGTGGAAGTCAACGGTGACCCTTCACAAGAACGGCCCCGGCACCGCGCTCACTGGCGCGGGAGAAGAAGAGAGGTCAGCCGGAGGCCACGGAGGTGGACTTGATGAACTTGCGGATGCGGGCAGCGCCCATCTCGACGACAGCCATCGGTCACACCTCCTCGACAAAGCCAGGTCACCGGCGGCAACACCGGTTGCCGCTCGAACAGGATGGAGCTTAGACGTGGACGGGGGGCGGCGCCATCGAATTACGGGACCCGGCAAGAGGGCTGTGCAGAGTGCAGGGGCGCCTCGGGTTCTTGCGCCGCGCGACAGCCCATGAGCACATTCCGTCAGGAATGCGCCTTCAGTTGGCAATGTCGCACTACGGACACCATTCCCCTGCCCCGCCCCTAGTGTTCTTGAGGTGTCCGCCCACCGCGGAGCCATGGCGGGCACGGTGCACCACGTTCGGAGGCGGGTTCCGATTCTGCAAGCATCCGCGACGCGGGGATACGCCGACCAGCCGCTGAGGGCGCCGGGTCTCGTGGGACGGCGGCAGGAAGTCGCCGAGGTCAAGCGGTTGTCGGCCGGGCATCGGCTGGTGACGCTGACCGGGGTGGGCGGGGTCGGCAAGACGCGGCTGGCGCTGCATGCCGTGCCGGGGCTGGCGAGGGCCTTCGGCGACGGGGCACATGTCGTGCAGCTGGTCGGGGTGCGGGACGCCTCGCTGGTGCCGCTGGCGGTGATCGAGGCGCTGAACATCCTTGACGCGTCGGGGCGTTCGCCCCTTCAGGCACTGGTCGACCATGTCCGCGACCGCGAGCTGCTCCTCGTACTCGACAACTGCGAACACCTCGCCGACGCCTGCGCGGAACTCACCGCGACCCTCCTCGCGGAGAGCGCGCGCCTGCGTGTGCTGGCCACCAGCCGGCATCGGCTGGCCGTGGACAGTGAGCACGTCCTGGAGGTGCAGCCGCTGGCGACTCCCTCGCCGGGAGAGCGACTCCCGGCGAACGCCGCTCTGGAGTATCCGGCGCTCGCCCTGTTCGCCGACCGGGCCGCGGCCGTGCTGCCGGGGTTCGCGCTCACCGCGGACAACCAGGACGCGGTGGCCGCGCTGTGCCGCCGGCTCGACGGGCTGCCCCTCGCGATCGAGCTGGCGGCCGCGCGGCTGCGGGTGCTGGGCATACGGCAACTGCTGGAACGCCTCGACCGCCGCTACCGGCTCCTCGCCGAGGACGGAGACGACGACCGAGCCGGGGACCGGGGGAGGGACCGAGCGGGCGACCGAGCCGAGGGCCACGCGGGGGACCGAGCCGAGGGCCGATCCGGCGACCGAGCAGCGGACGGAGCCGGGGCTCACGCGCGAGACCGAGCCGGGCAGCACCCCCGCGGCCGGGCCAAGGACCGGACCGAGCAGCAGCACCCCCGGCACCGAGCCCCGTCCCACCCCGGCGATCGCCCCCCGGGCCTCCCCGCAACCGACCACCTCCTCCCCCGCCACCGCACCCTCCGCGCCGCCGTCGACTGGAGTCACGAGCTGTGCACCCCGCAGGAACAGACCCTGTGGGCACGTGCCTCCGTCTTCCCCGGGACCTTCGACGTGGACGCCGTGGAGGAGGTCTGTGCCGGGCCCGATCTGGACCGCGACGAGTTGGTGGACGCCCTCACCGGGCTGGTGGACAAGTCGCTGCTGGTCCGGGACGGCGACGCGGTGCACGCCCGGTACCGGATGCTGGAGTCGATCCGGCAGTACGGACTGGACCGGCTCCGCGAGACGGGCGAGGGCGCGGAGGACGCGGCCCGGCAGCGCGTACGGGAGTGGTGTGTGCGCTTCGCCGAGGAGTGCGAGCGGCGCTGGTTCGGCCCCGACCAGCCGGAGCTGGTCCGGCGGCTGCACGCCGAGCTCGACACCGTCCGCTCGGCGCTGGAGTTCTGTCTGGACACACCGGGCGAGGCGCAGACGGGGCTGCGGCTGGCCGGGCATCTGTGGTTCTTCTGGTTCGCCTGCGGCACCTGGGTGGAGGGCCGCTACTGGTACGAGCGGCTCCTCGCCGCCGCGCCCGAGCCGACCCGCGCCCGCGCCCGGGCCCTGTGGGGGCTCGCCCTGATGCTGCTGGTGCAGGCCGACGCCGCGCGGGCCGAGCCCCTCGCCGAGGAGTCGTACGAACTGAGCCTGCGCCTGGCGGACGGCACCGAGGCCGCACACACCTTCCTCACCCGGGGCGGCTCCGCCCTGATCCGCGGTGACTTCGAGCGGGCGCGGGAGGTGTACGAACAGGCGCTGTCCCGGCCGCCGCGGGAGAACGAGCTGATGAGCCTGGTCGGGTTCAAACACGTCGAGCTGGCCTTCGTCCTGACCATCCAGGGCGAGTACGACCGCGCCACGGCCCTGTGCGAGGAGTTCCGGCAGACCTGTCTGGCCGCGGGCGAGCGCTGGGTCCACTCGTATCTGCTGCGCATACTCGCCTTCACCGAGTGGTCCAAGGGCGACCGGGCGCGGGCCAGGACCCACGCCCGGGAGTGTCTGCGGCTCAAGCGGGTCGTCGGCGACGTACTCGGGATCGCGATGACCCTGGAACTGCTCGCCGCCGTCCACGCCGGGGACGGCGAGGGGCGGCCCGCCGCCGTACTGCTGGGCGCGGCCGACCGGATCTGGCGGCACACCCGCTCCACCACCACCCGCAACCAGTCGCACGGCCCGGTACGCCGCGCCGCCGAGGAACGGGCCCGTCAGCTGCTGGGCGACGGCGGGTTCGGCAGCGCCCACCGCGAGGGCCTGGAGCTCTCCTTCGACCAGGCCGCGGACTACGCGCTGGGCAAGCGGGCCACACCGCGCCGCCTCGGCCTCGACATCCGGCTCACCCGGCGTGAGGCCGAGGTCGCCGAACTCATCGCCCAGGGACTGACGAACCAGCAGATCGCCGACCGGCTGGTGGTCGCCCGGCGCACCGCGGAGGGCCATGTGGAGCGGATCCTCAGCAAGCTGGGGCTGACCTCCCGCAGCCAGGTCGCCCTGTGGGCCGTCGGGCGCCAGGACGCCGGCCACGGTCATCGAACCCAGGAGGCAGAGACATGAACCGCACACCCGCAGGACACCACGTCGGCGTCCACTCCAGTGACGAGGAGTTCCTCGCCGTCCTGGTGCCGTTCCTCAGGGAGGGCATCGCCGCCGAGGACGAACCGGACCCACTGGCCGTCGTCCCCGCCCGCAAGCTGGTCCTGCTGCGCGACGCGCTGGGCCCCGACGCCCGCCGCGTCGACCTCCGCGAATCCACCCGGTGGTACAGCGGCACCCCGGCGAACGGCCTCGCCGTCGCCCTCGACTACTACGCCGCGCACGCGGGCCCCACCGGCCGGATCCATATGACGGGTGAGCCCGTCTGGGACGGCCGCTCCGCACGCCAGACCGCCGAATGGACCCGCTACGAGGCCCTGGTCACCGACCTGTTCACCCCCTACCCGCTCACCGCGATGTGCCTGTACGACACCCGCATCGCACCCCCGGCCGTCATCGACGCCGCCCGCCGCACCCACCCCACGCAGCTGGACCGGCAAGGCGTGCACACCGCCCCCGAGTTCACCGAACCCGCCGTCTACGTCACGCAGGACCTCGCCCCGCTGCCCGCCCCGCCACCGGAGGCGCTCGCGCTCGGCCTCGCCGGGGACATGACCGCCGCCCACCGCTTCGCCGCGCAGCAGGCCAAGTCCCGGGGCATGGCACCGGAACCGGCGGACCGCTTCGGCGAGGCCGTCTCCGGCGCCACCGGCTACGCCGCCGCCCAGGGCCTCGACAGCGCGCACCTGCTGCTGTGGTCGACCCGCGAACGCATCGTCTGCGAAGTGCGCACCCCGCGCGGCCGCATCACCGACCCGTTCCTCGGCTTCCGGCCGCCCGGCCCCGAGCCGCGCCCGGAGGACGGACTGTGGCGCACCCGGCAGATCTGCGAGTTCGTGGACCTCAGGTCCGAGCACGCCACCGGCGGAGGGTGGACCATCCGCATGGAGACCGCGCTCACGGCCACCGGCTGACGGCGACACAGCGCGCGGATACACGCGGATCCACGTAGTTTCCCCCGAGACCCCCGCGTCCCGTACGACGCATGGTTGAGGCGAGCCGAAGGGTCGAGGGGAAACGACGATGCCGAACGACCATCCGCGCGGCCACCCCGTGGGCGGCGGTTGTACGACGATTCTGGGCCCGGGGAGATCCTCGGTCCGCCGGGCCAGGACCGTCGTCCGCACCTGGCTCCTGGAGTACGGCCTCCTGGACCCCGTCGACACCGTCGAACTGCTGGTCAGCGAGCTCGCCACCAACGCGGTCCGGCACGCCCCCGGCCGCTACCGGCTCACCCTCACCCTGGACCCGGAGGCCGGCCTGCTGCGCTGTGCCGTGGCCGACGAGGGCCCGGACCTCCCGCCCGACCGCCCCGACCGCCCCAGCGGCACAGACGCAGACACGGACACGGACAGGCACACCGACACGGACGCGGAAGGCGGCCGCGGCCTGCTCCTCGTCGACGCGCTCGCCGACCGCTGGGGCTGCGAGCGCGTCGCGGGTGCGGCCGCCAAGGAGGTGTGGTTCGAGCTGAAGGTCGAAGTGCCCTGCCGGGTCACTTCACGGTGCAGCTGCGCCCGTTCAGCGTGAAGTCGTACGCCGGGGAGTTCGTGCCCTGCCAGGAGGCGAGGAAGCCGAAGGCGAGGGTGCCGCCCGCGCCGACGGACTTGTTGTACTCGGCGGCGGTGGCGGTGACCCGGGAGCCCTTCTGGGAGAAGCTCGCGTCCCACATCTGGCTGACCTTCTGCCCGTCGTCGAAGGACCAGGCGACGCGCCAGCTGTCGAGGGCCTCGTCGGTGGTGACGGTGACGGTGGCCTGGAAGCCGTCGGGCCACTGGTTGACCAGGTCGTACTTGACCTCGCAGGTGGCGGGGTCGGTGGTGCGGGGAGCGGGCTTGTCGTCGTCGCGGGCGGCGGAGGAGGTGGTGCCCTGGGGCTCCGGGTCGGGGTTCTGCCTGCCGGGGCTGCCGCTGTCGGACGGGGTGGGCGAGGAGGACGGCGACGGCCGGGTGGTCGCGGACGGCAGGACGGAGCCGGGGTCGGCCACCGGCTGGCTGTCGGCGGACTCACCGGGGCTCACGGCGCCGTCCGACATGCCGCCGTCCATGGGCATCATCGAGACGCCCAGGGCCAGCAGGGACACGAGGACGGCGGTGACGAGCAGTCCGTTGCGCACGACCCGCGCCTTCGCCGTGCCGGGGTGCGGCGGGGCCGCGTCGAGCGCCGCCGGGCGGCCGGCGCCCAGCCGTACCTCCGCGGCCCTGCGTCGGCGTTCCAGATAGGCGAGGCCGCCCCAGCCGATCACCCCGCCCGCGAGCGCGCCGGGCAGTCCGCCGCCGTGCAGCCGCAGACAGGCGGCGGCCTCGGCGCACTGGACGCAGGTGGCGAGGTGCCGGGAGAGGTCGCCGGGGGTGTCGCCGGCCGAGGAGCGGGTGACCGCGTCGAGGAGGCGGGCGTAGCTGCGGCACTGCGCGTCCATCGGCGTGTCGAGGTGGTTGCGGTGGCTGCGGTCCCTGAACAGGCCGCGCACCTGGTTCAGTTCCTCGGCGACGTTGGTGGGGTCGAGGCCGAGCCGGCGGGCGACCACGGACAGCGGCAGTGCCTCCACCTCGGCCAGCCACAGCAGATCCGCGTCGGCCTCCTGCATGTCGCGCAGGCCGCGCAGCGCGAGCGGGCGCTGCAGCGGCGGGCCGGTGTAGCGGTCGGCCTTCTCCGAGTTGAGCCACAGGCGCAGATCGGGATCGAGCCGGTGTCCCTGGCCACCGGCCTCCCAGGCGGCGGCCGTGGTGCGAACGGCGGTCAGCAGCAAGGGGATCAGGGGCAGCTGCGGCGGCCGCCGGCCCGTGCCCCTGGCCGCTGCGGGGTCGGCGGCGCGGGCCTCGCGCATACCGAGTGCGAACGCCTCCGTCGCGAGCTGTGTGGCCGCGGCGGAACCGGCCGTGCACAGATCGGCGTAGGACAGCACGGCGTCCCAGTACTCCGAGAACCGTACGGCCTCGGTGGCGTCATGCGGGGTCGGCAGGTCGGGCATCGGACTCCTGCATCGGGGAGCGAGGTCAACTCACCTTATTGGCAACGGAGTTGTGGGGAACCTCGCGGCAGCGCCCGAGCTTTTCACGTGTTCCACACAACTGACAAGCTCAGCTTTCAGATTCGGTTACCCGCGGTTCGGGCTCACCCACGACGTGTTGCCTTTGTTGTGTCTGTTACTCCTGAAGAGATACGCGAAAAGGGCCCGGATGTCTCGACCCGGGCCCTGTCCGATTGTGGCGAACTCCGCGGCGAACTCCCGCGACCACACCTTCGACTACACCTCGACCGGCTCCTGAGCTGGGAGGCTGTCCATGAAGGAGCTCACCGAGAAGACGGCGCGGCCGGGGCCGGGTTCGCCGTATCCGGGGGGCGAGGAGAGGCCGAAGTCCTCCATCGTCTGGCGATAGGCCTGCAGCAGCCGGATGTGGTACTCCAGCGGCGCGCCCTGCGGGTTGGCCTTGCCGAGCGGGGTGGTCGGCTCGGGGCACCAGGTGGTGAAGCGGGGCGTGATGCCGTGCGACATGAAGAAGCGCAGGCCCTCGGTGGTGGAGTCGATGGCCTCGTCGACCGTCTTGAAGCCGAAGGGCTCCGCCATCTCCACGCCGGCCACGAAGTTGGGGATCACGTTGCGGGCGCCGAAGACGTCCGCCGAGTCGAGGATCCGCTTGTGCCACTCGTCGCGGCCGACGTACCGCTCCTTGCCGGGGCAGTACATCTTGAACAGATACTCGTCCCACACCTCGTAGTTGGGGTGGTAGATCTGCACGCCGTAGTCCTTGAACCGCTGCACGTCGTCCTTGGGCAGCGCCTGGGCGACCACCTTGCCGATCCAGCGCCCCGGGAAGTGCTCCTCGATGGCCTTGGCGTACCGCCCGTAGAAGTCGGCCTCGTCCCGGCCGCCGACCGTCTTGGTGATCGCGCCGCCGGTGAGCGTGTAGGCGGTGGACGCCTTCTGGGTGTCGTACCGGTTGATGATGTCGAGGGCTTCGAGGACCTCGTCGACGTCCTTGACGCCGGTGTACGGCCGCCCGGCGGCCTTGTGCTGGCGCCAGTTGTGGTTGATGTCGCAGTACTGGCACTCCTCCTTGGCGCCGAAGTACTGGCAGACCCGGAAGACGGTCAGATAGATGAGATAGCCCCACTGGATGGTGGGGGCGACCTCCATGACGGACTTGCCGTTGGAGAGTTTGTGCTTGTAGTACTCCGGCATCGGCGGGACACCGACGTCGGCGATGCGGCGGCCGTCGAGGTAGAGACCGAGCACGCCCTCCTCGTCGGCGGCGACGCGGTACGGCGAGGCCGGGTTCACGCGCACGGAGACGACGGTCCGGCGCAGGTCGTACGGCCCGCCCGTGAGGATGATCTCCTCCGGCGGCCGGCGCAGCGCGGCCTCGCCGAGTTCGGGCAGGGTGCCGTGGTCGAAGGAGAAGATGAAGTACGACTTCGGCTTGACCTCACCCCCCTCGTTGTCGCTGAGCGCGGACGGATCGAAGGCCACCCCGCCACGCAGCAGATCCTCTTTGAAGACGGCTTCCCGCGGTACGTGCGGGAATCGCTCCATCAGATCCTCGACCAGTGCGGTACGGCTGCCCATCCGTAATCTCCTCCCGGCTCAGGCGTTCGACTCCTCACGTTATGCCCCCGCCGGTCCATCGGGCGTACCGGGTCCCCTCGCGCCGAGCGATATGTGCCAGGAAACGGGTTTTGTCATATCTCTTGCGGTGTGCATCGGGGGCGTACGCGCCCGGTCAGGCCCCGTGCTCCAGCGCCGCCGCCTCCACCGGGAACCGCACTCCCCCGCCCGCCACCAGGCGCTCAGCCTCCTCGGCCACGGCCGTGCCGAGGCGGCTGAGCTCGTTGCCCTGCGAGCCCGCGAGGTGCGGGGTGATGAACACGTTGGGCAGGTCGTGGAGGGGTGAGTCGGCGGGGAGCGGCTCGGGGTCGGTGACGTCGAGGATCGCGCTGAGGCGGCCGGTGCGCAGTTCGCCGACGAGGGCGTCGTGGTCGACGAGGCCGCCGCGCGCGGTGTTGATCAGGACGGCTCCGTCGGGCATCAGGGACAGCTCGCGGCGGCCGATGAGGTGGTGGGTCTGCGGGGTCTCGGGGGCGTGGATCGTGACGATGTCCGAGCTGCGCAGGAGGTCGTCGAGGTCCAGGAGCGGTACGCCGAGTTCGGCCGCC
The DNA here is from genome assembly GCF_030403745.1 of Streptomyces sp. S.PB5. GTDB lineage: Bacteria > Actinomycetota > Actinomycetes > Streptomycetales > Streptomycetaceae > Streptomyces. Next base: position 627,821 of record NZ_JAQMWP010000002.1, on the reverse strand, counting down.
CGCGCGGTGGAGACGTAGGGGTCGGTGAGGGCCGGCCGCAGGTCGAAGGGGCGCAGCAGTTCCAGCACCCGGCGGCCGATCCTGGACGCGCCGACGACGCCCACCCGGCGGCCGTGGTTGCCGATGCCCGGGACGATGCCCCAGCCGGGGTGGGCGCGCGAGCCGCGCAGGGTCTCGCGGGCGACGAAGACGTCCTTCCCGGCGAGCAGGATCATGGCGAGGGTGTACTCGGCGACGGGACCCGCATTGACGTCGGCGGCCGAGGAGACGGCGATGCCGCGGCTGAAGAGTTCGGGCGTGGCGAAGCCCTTGACCGAGCCGGCGGAGTGCAGGACCGCGCGGAGCGCCGGGGCCGCGTCGAGGACGGCCGTGTCGATGCGGGGGCAGCCCCAGCCGGTCACCAGGATCTCGGTGCGGGCGAGGGCCTCGCGCACTCCCGGGGCGGTGAAGTCCTCGGCCACCAGGTCCGGGTCGATGTCCACCGCCTTGCGCAGCCGGGCCAGCACCTCCGGCGGGAAGACATGCGGGAGGTTGGCGGCGGTCATGGCGAACAGCGCCTGCGGACGCTCGGGCAAGGCGGTGACCCCCGGTCGGTCGAGTCGGTCGAGGAAAAGCGATAGAAACCGCTCTCTACGGTAGGTGTCGACGGATGAGAGGGTCAACGGAAAGACACCTTGCCGAAGGGACGACAGGGATGACGGAGACGGTCACCAACTGGGCCGGCAACATCACCTACGCCGCCAAGGAACTGCACCGGCCGAGCTCGCTCGACGCGCTCCGGGCACTCGTGGCCGACAGCGTGAAGGTGCGGGTACTGGGCAGCGGCCACTCGTTCAACGAGATCGCCGAGCCGGGCACCGACGGGACGCTGGTCTCGATCGCCGGCCTGCCGCCGGTGCTCGACGTGGACACCGGGGCCCGTACGGTACGGGTCTCCGGCGGCGTCCGGTACGCGGAACTGGCCCGCGCCGTGCACGCGCGCGGCCTCGCGCTGCCCAACATGGCCTCGTTGCCGCACATCTCGGTGGCCGGGTCGGTCGCGACGGGGACGCACGGCTCGGGCGTGGGCAACGGCCCGCTGGGCGCGGCGGTGCGGGAGGTCGAACTGGTCCTCGCCGACGGGTCGACGGTGACGATCGGGCGCGGGGAGAAGCGGTTCGGGGGCGCGGTGACCTCGCTCGGCGCGCTGGGCGTCGTCACCGCGCTCACCCTGGACCTGGAGCCGGCCTACGAGGTCGAGCAGCGGGTCTTCACCGAACTGCCGCTGGACGGGATGGACTTGGCGTCGTTCGAGGCGGTCATGTCGGCGGCGTACAGCGTGAGCCTGTTCACCGACTGGCGGGAGCCGGGCTTCAGGCAGGTGTGGGTGAAGCGGCGGACGGATCAGCCGTTCGGCGACTTCCCGTGGGCCGCGCCCGCCACCGAGAAGCTGCACCCGGTGCCGGGGATGCCGGCGGTGAACTGCACCGAGCAGTTCGGGGTGCCGGGTCCCTGGCACGAGCGGCTGCCGCACTTCCGGGCGGAGTTCACGCCGAGCAGCGGGGCGGAGCTGCAGTCGGAGTATCTGCTGCCGCGGGAGCATGCCGTCGACGCGTTGTATGCGATCGACGGTATCCGGGAGACGGTCGCCGGTGTGCTGCAGACCTGCGAGGTGCGGACGGTCGCCGCCGACGAGCAGTGGCTCAGCCCGTCCTACGGGCGGGACACGGTGGCGCTGCACTTCACCTGGATCGAGGACACGGCGGCGGTGCTGCCGGTGGTGCGGCGGCTGGAGGAGGCGCTCGACGGCTTCGGGCCGCGGCCGCACTGGGGGAAGGTCTTCACCACGCCGGGCGCGGTCCTGCGCGACCGGTATCCCCGGCTGGACGACTTCCGGGCGCTGGCGGGCGCTCTGGACCCTGAGGCAGAATTCGCCAACGCCTTCGTCCGGGACGTGCTCACCGACTGACTTTATAAAGCCCCTTTCCTAACCCCTTGTCGAAAGTCCCCGGCGGGTCATAGCCTTGCGCCGCGCCGGTGCCGCTGTCGTCCCGGCACGAGCCGAAGGGATGGGCGAACCCGGTGAAGCGCACCTCACGTGACATCCGCACCGCGAACCGCTACGAGGTGCTGCGCCAGATCATCGCCGCGTCGCCCACCTCCCGGCAGGAGCTTGCGGCCGCCACCGGGCTCAGCCTGGCGACGGTCGCCACGCTCGTCGGCGAGCTGCTCGACCTCCGGATGATCACGGAGGTCGGGTTCGAGGACTCGGCGGGCGGCCGCCCCCGGGGACTTGTCGCGGTCAACGCGTCGGGGGGCGCGTTGATCGGGGTCGACATCGCGGAGACCTACGTCCATGTCGAGCTGTTCGACCTCGCGCTGAACGTGCTGGCCCGCGCCGAGGAGGACGTCCGCCCCGGCGAGAGCCTGCCCGAGCAGGTCGTCGGACATGTCGCCGCCGTGGTCGGCCAGGTGGTCGCGCAGGCCGGCGTCGAGGGCGCCCGCGTCCTCGGGGTCGGGGTGAGCGTGCCGGGCCAGGTGGACCGGGACACCGGCTTCTCCGAGTACGCGCCCAACTGGGACTGGCACGACGTGCCGTTGCTCGACCTGCTCACCGAACACATCGCCTACCCGCTGTACCTGGACAACCCGCTGCGCGCCTCCGCCGTGGCCGAGCTGTGGTTCGGGGCCGCGCGGGGACGCGGCAACGCCGTGGTGGTCAACCTCGGCACCGGAGTGGGCGCCGGGCTCGTCCTGGGCGGCGGGCTGCACCGCGGCGTCAGCAACAGCGCCGGCGAGTGGGGCCACACCACGATCGTGCTGGACGGCCGGGAGTGCCGCTGCGGCAAGCACGGCTGCGTCGAGGCGTACGTCGGCGCGTCCGGGATCATGCTGAATCTGCGGGAGCTGAGCCCCGACAGTCCGCTGCTGCACCCGGACGACCAGACCGCCACGATCGCCGCGCTGGCCGACGGGCTGCGCCGCGGCGACCCGGTGGCGGCCGGTGCGCTGCGGGACACCGTCCGTTACCTCGGGGCCGGGATCGCCAACCTGGTCAATCTGTTCAACCCCGAGGTGGTCGTGCTCAGCAGCTGGGTCGCGGCCGCCCTCGGCGAGTTGCTGGTCGCGGAGGTGCGCGAGGCCGTCGCCCGGCACGCGCTGCCCCGGCCGATGGCCGCCACCGAGATCGTCCTCTCCCCGATCCCGACGGACCCGGTGTGCCTGGGCGCGGCGACGTTCGCGCTGGAAGGGGCACTGCAGTCGGTCGGGCAGAGGTCGCCGAAGAAACGCACCACCCCCGTCAGGGCACCTCGCCAGGAGCCGCACGTGCTGAACCGCAGCAACTCGCAGCAACCGTAGGCCGGTCGCGGGTCGCCGGTGCGGGCTTCCGCGACCCGTGGCGTCCGGTATTCCGAACACCCCACAACGCTTCGAGCAGACTTCGTCCAACCCCTTGCCGAAGCCTTAGCAGAAGGTTAACGTCCCGCACCGCAACTCCATTTGAGCCACCTGGCGCTGAGCCGCTTCAGGCCACCGGGCAACAGAGCCGCAGCCGTACTCGAGACAAGGACGTCAGCATGTCGGCATTGAGCAACAACAACTGGTCCCGTCGATCCCTCTTCCGCGCCGCCGCGGGCATGGCCGCCGCCGGCACCCTCGCCGCGTGCGGCGGCAACACCGGCCGCGGCAGCGGTTCGGGGGACACGCTCGTCCAGTACTTCCACGCGTACGGCGAGGCGGGCACCGAGCAGGCCATCAAGCGGTACGCGAAGGCCTACAAGGACGCCAACATCACCACGCAGTGGATCACCGGCAACAACTTCGAGCAGAAGCTGTTCGCCGCGCTGCTCACCAAGAACGCGCCCGACGTCTTCGAGTTCCACCCGCAGATCCAGCTCGTCAAGAGCGGTCAGGTGGCCGACCTGACCGACATCATCGAGCCGGTCAAGAGCGACTTCAACCAGGCCGACATCACGTCGCACACGGTCGACGGGAAGATATACGGCGTCCGGATGATCGACGACCCGCAGTTCTTCTTCTACCGGCCCTCGATGTTCGAGAAGGCCAAGGTCGAGGTCCCGCAGACCCTGGAGGAGCTGATCGAGGCCGCCGCAAAGCTCAAGACCAGCAAGGTCAAGGGCGCCTACCTCGGCAACGACCTCACCACGGTGCAGAGTCCGCTGATCTGGTCGGCCGGCGCCGACACCCTCACCGCGGACAACAAGCCCGCCTTCAACACCGACGAGGTGGCCGAGGGCTTCAAGCAGCTGCGCACCCTGTTCACCAGCGGCGACCTGCTCCTGGACGCCCCCACCGACTGGTGGGACCCCTCCGCCTTCACCCAGGGCCTGACCGCGATCCAGTGGTGCGGCATGTGGGCCATGCCCGCGATGATCGAGGCGCTCGGCGACGACATCGGCATCTTCCCCTTCCCGAAGGTCGGCTCCGCCGGCAAGGAGTCCGTCTACAACGGCGGCTGGTCGATGTTCGTCAACGCCAAGAGCAAGAACGTCGAGGCGGCCAAGGAGTACGTGAAGTGGCTGTGGATCGACCAGAAGCAGTACCAGGAGGACTGGGCGACCTCCTACGGCTTCCACATCCCGCCGCGCACCTCGATCGCCGAGTCCGCCACCAAGCTCAAGACCGGCCTGCCCGCCGAGGGCGTGAAGCTCTTCAACGAGTTCGGCCACTTCGACAACATCGGCTGGACCCAGGCGATGATCTCCGCCGTCAACGACGTGGTGGCGAACTCGGTGCGTAAGAACGCCGACCCCAAGTCCCAGCTCGCCACGGCCGAGAAGAAGGTCGACGCCGAGCTCAAGAAGCTCTTCGGATAGGCCGGCGGACGGATCTCGACATGTCGACCACCACCACACGCGGGGTCGCCTCCCCCGCCCCGGCCAAGGTCTCGGGGGACCGGCCGCGGCGGGGCCTCAGGGCGAGCAGCACCTTCAACTTCTGGCTCTTCACCGGGCCGTTCCTCATCGGCCTGATCGTCTTCGTCTTCGTGCCGATCGGCTGGAGCCTCTATCTGAGCTTCTTCGAGGCCCGGTTCACGGTCACCCCGAGCGAGTTCGTCGGGCTGGAGAACTACAGGACGATCCTCTCGGACACGGACTTCAGGAACTCCCTGGTCACGTTCACCGTGTTCGCCGCCTTCATCGTGCCGACCACCTGGGCCATGTCCCTCGGGCTCGCGCTCCTGGTGAACCGGCTGCGGTTCATGCAGGCGTTCTTCCGGTCGGTCTTCTTCCTGCCGACCGCGGTCAGCTACGCGGCCGCCGCGCTGATCTGGAAGATGTCCATCTTCAACGGAGTCCGCTTCGGCCTGGCCAATACGGTCATCGGCTGGTTCGGGGTCGAGAACATCGCCTGGCTCGGCAACCCCGACCCACCGTGGTACTGGCTGGTCATCGTGACCGTCCGGCTCTGGCTGCAGTCCGGCTTCTACATGATCCTCTTCCTCGCCGCGCTCCAGAACATCCCGCGCGAGCTCTACGAGGCCGCCGCCATCGACGGCGCCAAGCCGGGCTGGCAGACCTTCCGGTACATCACGCTGCCCCAGCTGCGCGCGACGTCGACCGCGGTGATCCTGCTGCTGCTCATCGCCGCCTACCAGGCCTTCGACGAGTTCTTCATCCTGCTGGGCAAGGCCACCTGGGGCATGCCGCCGCTGGTCGAGCTGTACAAGATGGCCCTGGGTGAGAACCAGAACTACGGCGCCGGCAGCGCGGGTGCGCTGGTCCTGACCGCGCTCATCTGCCTCGTCACCCTGCTCCAGGGCAGGATCATGGGCTTCGGAAGGGGTGAGGAGTCCCAGTGACCACCACGGCACCCGACCTCAAGAGCGCGCCCGCGAAGCCGGCGAAGTCCCGGCGGCTCGGCGGCGTCATGGGCAGCACCGGTCTGTACATCGCGACCGGCATCGCCGCCCTCCTCTTCCTGATCCCGTTCTATCTGATCGTGCGCAACGCCTTCATGACGGACCCGGAGATCACGGGCGAGGAATGGAAGTGGTTCCCCACCGACATCCAGTGGAGCAACATCAAGGAGCCGTTCGACGACGTCACCGTCGACTTCGCGCGCTCCATGTGGAACTCCCTCGTCGTCGCCGTCCTGCACACCACGGGCATCCTGCTGATCTGCTCGCTGGCCGGCTACGGCCTCGCCCGCATCCCCTACAAGCACGCCAACAAGGTCTTCTACGCGGTCCTCGCCACCCTGATGGTGCCCACGGCCGTGACCTTCGTGCCGAGCTTCGTGCTGGTCTCGTCGCTCGGCTGGGTGGACACCTACCGCGGTCTGATCATTCCGGGCCTGTTCAGTGGTTTCACCTGCTTCCTGTTCCGGCAGTACTTCCTGGGGTTCCCCAAGGAGCTGGAGGAGGCGGCGCGCGTGGACGGACTCAGCTACTGGGGTGCGTACTGGCGGGTCGTGGTACCCAACTCGCTGAACTTCTTCGCGGCGATCGCCACGATCACGTTCATCGCGGGCTGGAACGCCTTCCTGTGGCCCCTGGTCATCGGCCAGGACCCCAGCGCGTGGACGGTCCAGGTGGCGCTCTCGTCGTACGCCACCAACCAGACCGTCAACTACCACCTGATATTCATGGCCACGGCCATCTCCATCCTTCCCCTGGTGTTCGTCTTTCTCTTCCTCCAGCGCTGGCTGGTGCAAGGGATCGCGCAGACCGGCATCAAGGGCTGACCCCGATCCGAACGACGTTTCACACGACCTGGAGACCGATGTCCTTCCGCACCACCGACGTCGACTACGTCGAGGACGTATCGCCGGGCAGCGGGGCCCTTCCGCCCCGCGCCTGGTACGCGTCCTCCGACGCCAAGTCCCTGTCCCTGAACGGCAGCTGGCGGCTGCGTGTGTCCCCGACGATCGACGCCGAGGACGACACGTTCGCCGAGGAGGGCTACGACGCCGGGGACTGGGCCGAGGTCCAGGTCCCCGGGCACTGGGTCCTCCAGGGGCACGGTTCGCCCATCTACACCAACCATCTGTACCCCTTCCCGGTGGACCCGCCGCACGTCCCCACCGAGAACCCGACCGGCGACCACCTGCGCGTCTTCGACCTGCCGGCGGACTGGCCGGACCTGTCGGAGGGCGGCGCGGTCATCCGGTTCGACGGTGTCGAGTCGTGTGCCCGGGTCTGGCTGAACGGCACGGACATCGGTGAGTTCAAGGGCTCGCGGATCCCGCACGAGTTCGCGGTGGGGCATCTGCTGAAGCCGGCCGGCAACGTCCTCGCGGTCCGGGTCCACCAGTGGTCGGCGGGCTCCTACCTGGAGGACCAGGACCAGTGGTGGCTGCCCGGCATCTTCCGTGACGTCACCTTGCTGCACCGCCCGGCCGGCAGCGCCGGCGACTTCTTCGTGCACGCCGACTACGACCACGTCACCGGCGAGGGCACGCTGCGGGTCGACTCCGACGTGGACGGGCGGGTGCTGGTCCCGGCGCTGGACATCGATGTCGCCACCGGCGAGCCGGTGACCGTCGGGGTCCAGCCGTGGTCGGCGGAGTTCCCGAAGCTGTACGACGGCGAGCTGGTCACCGAGGGCGAGCGCGTCCCCCTCCGGATCGGCTTCCGCACGATCGTCCTTCAGGACGGTCTGCTCAAGGTCAACGGCAGGGCGATCCTCTTCAAGGGCGTCAACCGGCACGAGTGGCACCCCGTAAAGGGCCGCGCGCTGGACCTCGCGACCATGCGCGAGGACGTGCTGCTGATGAAGCGGCACAACCTCAACGCCGTGCGCACCTCCCACTACCCGCCGCACCCGGCCTTCCTCGACCTGTGCGACGAGTACGGCCTGTGGGTCATCGACGAGGCCGACCTGGAGACCCACGGCTTCACCGAGCAGGACTGGCGGGACAACCCCGTCGACGACGACCGCTGGACGCCGGCCCTCCTGGACCGGGCGGCCCGGATGGTGGAGCGCGACAAGAACCACCCGTCGATCGTCTTCTGGTCGCTCGGCAACGAGGCCGGCACCGGCCGCGGTCTCACCGCGATGGCCGAGTGGATCCACGGCCGCGACTCCTCGCGCCTCGTGCACTACGAGGGCGACTGGAACTGCCGTGACACGGACGTCTATTCGCGGATGTATGCCAACCACGCCGAGGTCGAGGCGATCGGCAAGGAGCTCGACGGCGGCACCCTGGGGCGGCGTGAACTCCCCTTCATCCAGTGCGAGTACGGGCATGCCATGGGCAACGGCCCCGGCGGCATCGCCGACTACCAGGAGCTGTTCGAGAAGTACGACCGGCTCCAGGGCGGCTTCATCTGGGAGTGGATCGACCACGGCATCACCCACCCCGAGCTGGGCTACGCCTACGGCGGCGACTTCGGCGAGGAACTGCACGACGGCAACTTCGTCTGCGACGGCCTGGTCTTCCCCGACCGTACGCCGTCCCCGGGTCTGCTGGAGTACAAGAAGGTCATCGAGCCCGTCCGCATCGAGGGCGACGGCACCACCGTCCGGGTGACCAACAAGTACGACTTCGCCGATCTGTCCGGGCTCGCCTTCGAGTGGTCGTACGAGGTCGAGGGCGAGAGCGTGGAGGCCGGCTCGCTGTCGGTGCCCGCGCTGCGGCCCGGCGAGAGTGCCGAGGTGAAGCTGCCGGAGCCGACCGCGGACACACGGGGCGCGGAGACGCGGTGGACCGTGCGGGCGCTGCTCGCGGAGGACACGGCGTGGGGGCCGAAGGGTCATGTGGTGGCCTGGGGGCAGCTCCCGGTCGCCGCGCGCACGGTGCCGTCCGTCGCGGCCACCGACGGGCCCGTCCGCGGCGAGCGGCAGATCACGCTCGGTCCGGCCGCCTTCGACGCGCGTACGGGTGCGCTGAAGTCGGTCGGCGGGGTGGCCGTGGAGAATCCGCGGCTGGATGTGTGGCGGGCCACCACGGACAACGACGAGGGCACCGAGTGGCATTCGGGCATCCAGTACGCGGCGCTGTGGCGCACGCTGGGCCTGCACCGGATGCAGCACCGGCTGGACGCGGTGGAGCTGTCCGACGACGCGCTCACCGTCCGGACCCGGGTGTCGCCGGCCGCCCGTGAGGTGGGCCTCGCGACGGTGTACCGGTGGACCTCCGACGGCAACAGGCTGAAGCTGACGGTGTCCGTGGCGCCCGAGGGCGAGTGGACGGTGCCGCTGCCGCGGCTGGGCATCCGGCTGGGGCTCGCCGAGGCGGACGCGGTGGAGTGGTTCGGCGGCGGTCCCGGTGAGGCGTATCCGGACAGTCGTCTGGCGTCGGCCGTCGGCCGTTGGCGGTCGACTGTGGACGGTCTGCAGACGCCGTACGTCCGTCCCCAGGAGAACGGCGCCCGCGCCGACGTCCGCTGGGCCGAGATCGGCGGTCTGCGGATCGAGGGCGACCCGGAGTTCTCCTTCACGGCCCGCCGTTGGACCACCGAGCAGCTGGACGCGGCCCGGCACCGGCCCGACCTCGTCCCCGGCGAGACGGTCTGGGTCAACCTCGACCACGCGCACCACGGCATCGGCTCGCAGTCCTGCGGACCCGGTCCGCTGCCGCAGTACCGGCTGAAGGCGGAGCCGGCGGAGTTCTCGTTCGTGTTCTCGGCCGTCTGAGACCACCTGGCGAGATCATCGGTAAGAGAACCCCTAATCGATTGACTGATTGATCGACATTTTGACACTGTCAGAACGTCGCCTGCGGCCGGTCGGCACCTCTGCCGACCGGCCGCAACTCTGTTCTCTGACAAGGGAGTTGATGTCACTTGGTTGGCAGTATCGAGGTCCGCGGACTCTCCCGCACCTTCCACACCACCGTCCGCCGACCCGGCTTCACCGGCGCGGTCCGCTCGCTCGTCAATCCGGAGCGGGTCGCCAAGCACGCCGTCACCGACATCACCTTCGACGTGGCCCCGGGCGAACTCCTCGCCCTGCTGGGCCCGAACGGCGCCGGCAAGTCCACCACCATCAAGATGCTCACCGGCATCCTCACCCCCACCGCCGGGCACGCCAGGGTCGCCGGCGTGGTGCCGTACGAGGAGCGTGAGCGCAACGCCCGCAACATCGGCGCGGTGTTCGGCCAGCGCACCCAGCTGTGGTGGGACCTTCCGGTGCGGGAGTCGTTCGCGATCCTGCGGGACATCTACGAGGTGCCGAAGACCGAACACGCCGCCCGGCTAGCGGAGTTCGACGACCTCCTGGACCTCTCCTCCTTCTGGGACACCCGGGTCCGCCACCTCTCCCTCGGCCAGCGCGTGCGCAGCGACCTGGCCGCCGCCCTCCTCCACGACCCGCCGGTCGTCTTCCTCGACGAGCCGACCATCGGCATGGACGTGGTGGTCAAGGAGCAGGTGCGGGAGTTTCTCCGACATCAGGTCGAGCAGCGCGGCCGTACGGTCCTGCTCACCACCCATGACATGACGGAGGTCGAGCGGCTCGCCGAACGGGTCGTCCTGGTCAACCACGGACGTCTGGTCCTGGACGGCACCCTCGACGAGATACGCCGCAAGTTCGGCTCGACCTGGCAGATACGGACCACCCTCGCCGACCCGCACGCCGAGATCGTTCCGCTGCCGGGCATCGCCCTGCTCCAACGGACGGGCGCCCGGCTGGTGTTCGGCCCGGACGGCACCGAGGGCGTCGACGCCCCGACCGTGCACCAGGCGCTGAAGGCGGTCATCGAGCGGTACGAGGTGACGGACATCGCGCTCGACGAGGCGGACCTCGAGGACGTGATGCGGGCCGCCTACGTCCATGCGGACGGTGTCTGACATGGCGGCGATCCACGGCTGGCGCGCCGCCCGCGTCACCCCGCTCGGCGAACTGCACACCCCGCCCCGGATGACCGCCGCCCTGCTCCGGCTGACCGTGCAGGTGGTGCTGGTGGCGTCCCTGTGGCACGGCCTGTACGAGAACACCGGCACCACGGCCGGACTCGACCGCGACCAGGCGGTGACGTACGCCGTCCTGGCCGTACTGGCCTCCCGCCTAAGGGAGTTGGACCAGTACACGGGGCGTGACACCGTCCTGCAGCACATGCACTTCGGCACGATCGTCTACTGGTACCTGCGCCCGCTGAAGCCCCAGCGCTACTACGCCCTGCGCGCCCTCGGCGAGCAGCTGTACGGCGTCGCCTGGGCGCTCGGAGCATACGCGGTGTGCCTGGCGGCCGGTGTCGTGGAACCCCCGAAGTCGGCGGCCGTGGCCGGGGTGTTCGCGCTGAGCCTGCTGCTGGGCCAGGTCGTCCTGTACTACGTGATGCTCATGATCGACCAGCTGTGCTTCTGGACCCTGCGCAACGGCGCCGCGATGCTCATCCTGATCTTCGCGCAGAACCTTCTGGCGGGGGTGTACGCGCCGCTGTGGTTCTTCCCCGACTGGTTCATCACGCTGAGCGCGTTCCTGCCGTTCCAGGCGACGCTGAGCGTGCCGCTGTCGATCTACATCGGCCGGATCGGACTCGCCGACGCGGGGGCGCAGTTGGCGATCCAGGCCGCCTGGGTCGTCGTACTCGCCCTGTTCACCCGTCTGTTGTGGCGCCGGGCCGCCCGTCGTGTCATCTCCCAAGGAGGCTGAGGTGAACGCCGTCCGGATCATGTGGCGCATCACGCGCCTCAACTTCCGTGCCCAGCTGGAGTACCGTTCCGAGTTCCTGATGATGATCGCGATCGGTGCGGTCTGGCAGGTGTCGGTGATCGTGTTCGCGACGGTGCTGCTCACCCGGTTCACCGGGATGGGCGGCTGGGACAGCTCCGACGTGCTGCTGATCCCGGCGACCCGGATGCTGGCGCACGGTCTGTTCGTGCTGTTCCTCGGCCGGGTGCACGGTCTGGGGCGGCACATCCAGGAGGGGGTCATCGACACGTATCTGGTCCGTCCGATGCCGGTCCACCGCCAGCTCCAGCTGTCCGTCTTCCCCACCAATGCGATCGGTGACCTGACGGTGGCCGTGGGCCTGATGGCGGGTGCGCTGAGCCGCAGCGACCTGGACTGGACGGCGGGCCGGATCTCGTACCTGATCGCGGCCGTGCTCGGCGGGATGCTCCTGGAGGCGGCCCTGTTCACGGTCGTGGCCTGCGCCTCCTTGCGTTTCCCGGCCGCCGAGTACTGGGGCCGCTGGCTGGAGGAGCTCCTCGGCACCTTCGGCAGCTACCCGCTCAACGTGCTCCCGAAGGCGGTGGGCGGCTTCCTGACGTACGGTCTTCCGCTCGCGTTCGTCGCCTACTTCCCGGCCGCCGTGCTGACCGGGCACGGCCATGACACCGGTGTCCCGTACTGGCTGGCGGCGGCCTCGCCGCTGCTGGGGGTGCTGGCGTATCTGGGGGCGCGGTGGCTGTGGCGGTGGAGCCTCGGGCACTACACGGGGGTGAACGGATGACGGCCGGGCCCGTCCGGCAGGGGCCCGGCCTTAAGGGGCGGGGTCCCAACGGGCAGCTCAGGCGGGTGTCCCCGGCGTCCGTCGTGCAGGTGTCGGCGCCGGGGCCGCCGCCCGCGGTGTCGTTGCCGTAGCTCGCGCTGATGGTGTCGTCGCCGCTCAGGCCGCAGATCACGTCGGCGCCGGAGCCGCCGGTGATCGTGTCGTTGCCGCTGGTGCCGATGCGGGTGCAGCCGCGGGAGTTGTCGACCGCGGTGGTCACGGTGGCCGTGTTGTCGGCGGTCGCCGGGTCGGTCTGGGTGGCGGTGACCGTGGCCTTCGCGGTGAGGGTGCCGGTGGCCCGGGGTTCGGCGACGACGGTGACGGTGGCCCTGGCGCCGGGGCGAGGGTGCCGAGGGCGCAGGAGACAGCGGTGGTGCAGGTGCCCTGGGAGGGGGCCGCCGAAATGACGGTGCCCGCCGGTCCCGTGAAGGTGTCGGTGAGGGTGACGCCGGTGGCGTTCGCGGTGGTGCTGTTGTCGGTGACGGTCACGGTGTACGTCGCCCGGTCGCCGATGCTGACGGTGGCGGTGCCGGTCTTGGTGACCGCGAGGTCGACGCCGGTCGTCGGGGGCGGGGGCGGCGGGGTGCCGGTGCCGCCGAGGTAGCGGGCGAGGGCGCGGTCCTCGTCGGTGTCGCCGAACGCGACGATCCTGCCGTCGGTCTGGAGGGCGAGGGCGCCCGCCCTGTCGTTGGCGCCGAAGTCGGTGGTGGTCCGGCCGCCGCCCGCGGCACCGGCGGCGAGGATCCGGTCGTCGGGCTGGACCGCGAGGTCGTTCACCACGGACGTGGGGCCGAAGTCGGTGGTGACGACGCCGCCGGTGCCGAAGCCGCCGTCGCGGGTGCCGTCCGGGTTGTGGCGGACCAGGGAGAAGTCGTCGCCGGTCCGGCCGGACATGAGGATCTTGCCGGTGGACTGCACGGCCACGGTCTCGCCCCAGTTGTAGGCACCGGCACGAGTCGTGGGGCGCACTGTCGTTCTCCCCGGTCGCGTATGTCGTCTCCGTCCCCGACGGCAGCGGCACCCGGTACGTGTTCGACGCCGAGGGGTACGACGCGGTGTGGCGGGCCCTGGACGAACTGACGTCGACCTGCCGGGAGGCGGCGGCGACTTGACGCTCCCGGCGGTCCGGGAGGCGCGGCGGCGCCGTGACCCGAGGGCCACGCGGCGAGGCCCGGGGCTACACGGGGTTGTCCAACGGGCTCGGCCCGCCGTTCCGGGAGGGCTGGTCGGCCTGTTCGGGCTGTTCCGGCCGGTCGACCTGTTCGGGCTGTTCGGCGGGGAGTTCCGCAAGGGTGCGGATCCCCGGTATCGGTGACGGCAGCAGCCACAGCACCGACAGCACCCCGCCGACGGCGACCGTGACGAAGGTCGCCCGCAGCCCGGACGTCGTGGCGAGCGCCCCTCCCGCGAGCGCGCCGAGGGGGCGCACACCGTAGTTGACGGTGGTGAAGGCGCCGGTGACGCGGCTGCGCAGGGCGTCCGGAGTCACCGCGGTCTGCAGGGAGTTGAGGTTGACGTCGAACCACATCACCCCGAGCCCCACCAGGAAGTGGGCGCCGCCCAGGCATCCGGCGGCGGCCCAGGCCGGACCGCCCGCGACCGCGGCGAGGGCGAAGGGCGCCGGGAACAGCACGGCGCCGACGGCGACCGCGCGCCCGACGCCGATACGGCGGGACAGCCAGGGCGCGGTCAGCGCGCCGGCGAGGGAGCCGGTCGCCCCGACGCCCAGGGTCAACCCGATGGCACCCGGGGAGAGGTGCAGGACCCGGTCCGCGAACAGCACCACCATGCCGGTGCCCGCGAGGAACGTGAAGAAGTTGACGGTCGTGCAGCAGCCGAGGCTCGCCCGCAGCACCGGGTGCCGCACCACGAACGCCAGCCCGGCGCGGGCGTCCCGCAGCAGCGCGGGCACGGCGGCGCCGGTACGGGCCGCGGGCGCCGGCTCCTCCACCGCGACCCGGCCCAGCAGCAGCGCGGACGCCAGGAAGGACAGGGCGTCCACGACGACCGTGACGGGCGCGCTCAGCGCCTGTACGAGGCCGCCGCCGAGCGCGGGACCGGCGACGAACGAGGCCGAACGGGCGGCGCTGAACTTGCTGTTGGCGTCGACGTACGAGGCGCGCGGCACCAGGCGGGCGAACAGCGGCTGCCAGGCGCAGCCCGCCACCACGCCCGCGAGGCCGGTGAGCAGGGCCACCGCATACAGCTGCGCGAGCGTGACGGTGCCCCACAGATACGCGGCGGGCAGCGACAGCAGCAGCCCCGCCCGTACGAGGTCGGTGACGACCAGCACCCGCCGTTTGCGCCGCCGTCCGTCGACCCAGGCGCCCAGGACGAGCCCGAGCAGATGGGGCGCCCAGGCGAGCGCGGTCAGCCAGGCGACCTGGGCGGCGGAGGCGTCCAGGAGACCGACGGCGATGAGCGGGACCGCCACCTCGCAGACGCGGTCGCCGAACTGCGAGACGGCGCTGCTGGTCCAGGTGAGCACGAAGGGCCGGTCACGCCAGAGGGAGGTCTCGGAGACCGATGTCCGGGGGCGCCTCATTCCGGGGTGCCGGACTCGTCGGCTGCTCCGGACTCGTCGTCCGCCGCCTCGGGCAGGGCGTACATCAGCATCCGCACGGCCCTGCTCCCCGGCGGCCGTTGGGCTGCCTCGCGGTTGACGTACGGGGCGAGGAGCTCCTCCATCGCGTCCTTCAGTGCGGCCAGCTCCTGGGCGGTCACGGCGATCCCGGTGTTGTTGGACATCGCGGCGGCGAGCCACTCCGGTTCCAGCTCCGGGGCGGTCTCGGTGAGCCAGCGCATCGGCAGCTCCGCGCGGCTCGCGAACATCTCCCCGGCGAGCACCTGGGCAGCGGCCCGGCCCTCCTCGTCCTCCGGCACCTCGAAGCGGTAGCCGCGCGCCACGGCCTCCCAACGCCGCTCCCGCCGGTCCGCCCCGGCCTCCGCGTCCCTGACCAGCCCGAATCCGGCGAGATGGCGCAGATGCCAGCTGGTCACGGACGGGGTGGCGCCCACGTGCGGGGAGAGCTGGGTGGCCGTGGCCGGGCCGTACCGCTGGAGCCGCTCCAGGGCGGCCAGCCGTACCGGGTGGGCGAGGGCGCGCATGGCCTTCGGGTCGGTGATCTCCAAGTCGCCGAAGCGATTACCGGCATCCATGACGTGAGAGTGTCCTCTCACAAAGCATGAGAGTCAACTCTCATGTCTCTCACTGTTTCCCCAACTCCCCTTGCCCGTCACACTGGTTGCCGTCGAACCTGAACAGCGCTCAGCTTTCCCGTCCCCCACTTTCGACCGGAGCCCCCGCATGAGAAGACTGATCGGCACCCTCGCGGCCGCCGCGCTGGCCGTCACCGGCCTCGTCGGCACCACCGCGACACCGGCGGCCGCCGCCACGACCGGTTCGTTCAATGTGCTGACGTACAACGTCGCCGGCCTCCCGGAGGGCCTGAGCTCCGGCCACCCCGCGACCAACACCCCCCTGATCTCACCGCGGTTGGGGGCCTACGACATCGTCAACGTCCAGGAGGACTTCAACTACCACGCGGCCCTGTACGCCGGCGACAACCACCCGTACCGCACGGCGACCAGCGGCGGCGTGCCCTTCGGCGACGGTCTCAACACCCTCTCGGACTACGCCTTCGAGGACTTCGAGCGGGTGCAGTGGAACACCTGCACCGGCACCAACTGCCTGACCCCGAAGGGCTTCTCGCTCGCCCGGGTCCGGCTCGCCGACGGCGTCTTCGTCGACCTCTACAACGTCCACACCAACGCGGACGACACCGACGACGCGCTCGCCGCCCGCCGCGCCAACGTCCAGCAGCTCTCGGACTTCATCCAGGCGAACTCCTCCGGCAACGCGGTCATCGTCATGGGCGACACCAACACGCGCTACACCCGCTCCGGCGACAACATCCGCACCCTCGCCGACACGAACGGCCTCACGGACGCGTGGGTGCAGCTGGCGAAGGGCGGGGTGCGGCCGACGCAGGGCGCGGACCCGCTGCTGTGCCCCACCTCCGCGCCGCCGAACGGCTGCGAGGTCGTGGACAAGGTCCTGTACCGGGGCAGCAAGCTGCTCTCGCTGACGGCCACCCGCTACAACAACGAGTGGGCGTCGTTCCTGGACTCCGCGAGCGCCAACCTCTCCGACCACTTCCCGCACACCGTCGACTTCTCGTACACCCTCAACTCCGCCCTGCGGGCGAGTGACTTCTTCGGCGGCCCGCACGGCACGGCCTACAACGACGCCGACGACCTCCCGGCCACGGTGTCCCCCCGCACCCTCACCCTCCGCGGCGCCTCCCGCCTGGACGCGGTCTCGCTGACGCACGACGGCGGTACGGTGCTGAGCCACGGCGGTACGGGTGGCACGGCCACGTCCCTGACCCTGGCGACCGGCGAGCACCTCACGTCCGTCAAGCTGACACAGGGGCAGAGGGACGGCCACACCCGGATCTTCTCGGCCGCCTTCACGACCGACAAGGGCCGCACGCTGACCTCCGGTACGGCGACCTCCGACACCAAGACCTTCACGGCACCGTCGGGTTGGCAGATCGTCGGCTTTACCGGGCGATCGGGCTCCGAGATCGACAAGCTGGGGGTGCTGTACGCGCCGATCGGCTGACGATCGCCGCGCTGTCCGACTTGGTGTCACCGGCTGCCGGCCTGTACTCAAGGAGTGATCAGTACAAACTGGAGGGGGGCCGGTGACACCGGAGGCTCTTGGACCGTTCAACCGCCGGGTTCGCCTGGTCGTCGAGGTCCGTGACGACCAGGACGAACTGGAGCTGGCGACCAGCCTGTTCGAGGCTCAGGGCTGGGGCGTGCGGCCCGTCCGTGACGGTGACACGGTCACCGCCGACGACGGGTACACGGGACTCATCGTCGAAATACCCGTGCACGGGTCACGATGGACGGCGCGCGGTGCGGCCGCCGAGAGACTGACCTCGCTCGCCGACCGGCGGAAGATCGACCTGTGGATACGGGAGACCAAGCTGGTCCCCCTCAAGCCGGCCGCACCGCACACCACTTACCACGTGCATCACAAGGTGCCCGAGGGTGTGCACCCCGTCCTGCGCCGGCTCGCCGAGCACTGGATCGCCGTGGGCGGGTGGGACGTACGGCACACCCTGCATCTGCGCGGGGAGCAGAGCGATGCACAACGCGAGCTGGCGCTCGCCGAGTTGGAGTCGCGCAACATCGGCGGGCGGCCGTTCGACCGCGCGGTGCATGACGTCCGGCTGGCGATGGGGCCCCGGAGCAACGGAAGTTCGCAGGATCCGCGACAGCAGGCCATCACCGTCGCGGTGACCGTCGCCGTGGGCCTGCTCTGCCTGGCGTGCGGCATCGTGCTCGGCGTCCTCTCGACTCCGTGGCGGTGGTCGGTCCTGCTGGTCCCGGCCGGGCTGTCCTGGCCGGCGGGTGCCTGGATGACCTCCAACGCGCCCCGGCCGTGGCCGGTCCGTCTGGGGTGCGGCGCCGCGTTCATGGGGGCGTTGACCTACGCCGGACACATGTGGGCGAGCTCCCAAGAGGCAAGCCTGGCCCAGCAGTTCGTCTGGCTCGTGGTGACGCTCGGCATCGGCTTCATCGCCTTCGGCCTCTGGTACGCGCTCAGCGCGTCCTGGTTCAGCCGCAACATGCAGTGGTTCCTGCCGGTGCTCGCCGCGCCGCTGCCGTTCGTCATCCCCTGGGCGGGGGCGTTCCTGCACGCCGTGTATCTGGAGGACATGTTCGGAATCCCCGCCGACGCCGTGCACGTCGGCTTCTTCTGGCAGTACGCGGTCGCGCTGAAGCCGCTGGGGGTAGCGCTGGTGTGCGTGCTGGCGGCCGTCGCGGTGGGCGGTTGGGCACGGCATTTCAACGTCGTCGCGTCCGTCGCCGGCTTCTTCCGCCTGATGCTGGTCCTGGCCGGGCTGATCGCGGTCCTCACGACGGTGTCCCTGTCACTCGACGACGTGCAGAAGGCCGCCGCCCGGGCCATGGACGCGGCGACCGCCGGCCACCGTCCCCCCGCCTACTACGGCCTCAAGGGCGAACTGGTCTGCGTACGCCCTCTCGCGAAGGAGATCCCGGTCGTCAACGGCCCCGTCCCCACGGCCCACCCGGTGATCTCCTTCCGGGCGAGCGGCGACACGCTGTGGCTCTGGGACCCGTCCCCGTCCCGCGGTGACGACACCGATCGCCATGCGCTACGGGTGAGGGCGGAGGACGTCGCGCTGATCAACGCCACCGGAACGCGCTGCTGAGGAGCGGTCGGGGAGCCGGGTCCGAGGCACACCCCGGGGACGGGGCCCTGAGTGCTTCGAGGGCTTCGAGGGCTTCGAGGGCTTCGAGACACATCGTGCAGATGATCTCCGCGGCCGGGTCGATGCCGTCCGGGCCGCTGATGCCGCAGAGGGCGGTCCGCCACGGGACGTCACGGCAGCACACGAGATGGGCGGGGTCCCTCACTCCTCCGGCGGCTGCCCCTCGATCAGCCGCTCCGCGATGTCGTACGCCCATTCCTGCGCCCACCGGCGGAGGTCCACGACGGCCCCGTCGTCGAGCCCCCGCGCGGTGAACTCCGCGTCGTCGATCCAGTCCGTGGCGGCAAGGCGGGCCTGGAGGTCGGTGAGGTCGAAGGGGTCACGGGTGTGCCGGCGGCCCAGTTCCTCGAGTTCGGGGTGGCTCCAGAGCTTCCGGCCGGCGTGGACGTCGACGAGGTCGCGGGGGAGGCCGAGGTCGGCCAGGGCGCGGACCTTGGTGCCGATGACGTCCTCGAGGGCGAGGGCCGGTCCGAGTCCGGTCGGTACCGGCGGGCGCCAGAACACCTCCTTGGCGAGCTCGACCTCGTACTCGGCCCCGGAGTCGGGTGCCGTGACGATCAGTTGAGCGGTGAGGGGACTTCTCCCCACGGTCCGCACCCGCCAGCCGCACTCCTCCAGACCGGCCCGGACCGTGGCCGCGATGAACTCCATCCGTGCCGGGTTCTCCGTCGCCACGCTCACACCGTCGCCGGCGCCGTCCAACAGACCGTGCGCCCGGACCGCGCAACTGCCGCTGACCGCGAGGGGGAACAGCGAGCCCACGGCGAGGATGTCGCCGAGCAGACGGCGATGCGGGTCGGACATCCCCCGATTATCGACGCCCGCGCCTCGCCTTACTGCACTAGCATCCTGCCTAGATACCCTAGGTTCGCCCCCGGAGACTTGATGGCCCGCGCAGGAATCACCGCCGACCGCCTCACCGCGGCCGCCGCCGACCTCGCCGACGAGGTCGGCTTCGACCACGTCACCCTCTCCGCGCTGGCCCGGCACTTCGGCGTCAAGGACGCGAGCCTGTACTCGCACGTCAAGAACCTCCAGGAGCTGCGCACCCGCGTCGCCCTGCTCGCCGGCGGCGAGATGATCGACGCGATCGCGGTCGCCGTGGCGGGCCGGGCCGGGAAAGACGCGCTGGCGGCGTTCGCGGGGGCCTATCGGGAGTACGCGCTGGCGCACCCCGGGCGGTACGCCGCCACCCAGATCCGTGTCGACCAGGCCCTGATCGCCGACTCCCCCGCCCTGCACCGCACCGCCGAGATCACCTACGGCATGCTCCGCGCCTACGGCCTGGAGGAACCCGATCTCACCGACGCCGTACGCCTGTTGCGCAGCACCTTCCACGGCTACTGCGCCCTGGAGTCCACCGGCGGCTTCGGCGCCCCCCGCGACGTACGCAAGTCCTGGGACCGGACCGTCGACGCCCTGCACGTCCTGCTGGAGAACTGGCCCCGCGAGGCGACGCATCCCGACGACTGACCCCCGCCACGGCATCCGGGGCCCCGGTCCTACGCGGTACGTTCCGCCGCACTCCGCTCCACGCAGAACTCGTTGCCCTCCGGGTCGGCCAGCACCACCCATCCCGTACCGTCCGGCCTCCGCTGATCGTCGACCAGTTCGGCACCGAGCGCCAGCAGCCGTTCGACCTCCTCGTCCCGGGTCCGGTCCTGCGGCTGGAGGTCCAGATGGACGCGGTTCTTGACCGTCTTCGGCTCCGGCACGGTGACGAAGAGCAGGCCCGCGCCCTCGATCAGGGCCTCCTCGTCGCCGGGGTGGTCGTCCTCGTGCACGGGCAGGCTCAGGACCTCTGACCAGAAGCCCGCGAGGGCGTAGGCGTCGGTGCAGTCGATGGTCGTGTGACGGATGGCGGAAGTCATGCGGCGGATTCTCGTGGAGCCGCGTCGCGCGGATCAAACGGGTTCCCGACCACGAAGACGCCGAAGATCACCCGCCTCGCCCTCTGAGGGCGGTCCCGGCGGCTGCCCTCGCGGTGTTCAGCCGTCCGCCCCCGCGGCGAGGGTCCCGGCCATCCGGCGTATGACCTCCTCGGGCAGCGCCGGGTTCCGGGCGGCCGTCTCCGGGCCGCCGCCTCTCAGCAGCCAGACCAGGAGCCGGGCCGGCAGCTGCGGATGGAGCGCGGCGGCATGCCGTACGTCCTCGTGCGGGTCCTGCAGCAGCCTCGCGGCCGCGGCGGCCGACAGCCGCGGGTCGGTCGCGGCGCGGTAGCGCACCTCCTTGCTGGGGTCGCGGCTGAGCCGTTCCACCAGCTCGGGGGTCGACTCCGGGTCGTCCAGGGCCAGTCGGCGCATGCGCGGGCTGGGGTCGTCGGCGTACCGAAGGAGGCCGTGGCGGGGGAAGTTGGGGTGGCCGCGCGGCCGGTCGGGGGCGGTCAGGCTGCCGTCCCACCACTTCCACACCGACAGAAGCATGTCCGCGGGGGCGTCGTCGCAGGACTCGGCGAGGAACAGCTGGACGACGCGGTCCTCGTCACGGGCGAGGCGTTCGACGACGTCCGGCGGCAGACGCCGGGCGCGGGCGACGCTTCTGCGCACGAGGGGGTGGGCGGAGGCGGCGAGGCGGCGCATGGCGTCCTCGTCCTCATGCAGGGCGACGACCCAGTCGAGATCCCAGTAGTGGACCTTCGGGTCGAACTCGAAGTCGACGGCGGCGCGTTGCTCCTCGGTGAGGTCGGCCCGCTGCGCCACGGCCGAGCGGACGTACGCGTCGGGATCCTCGGCGAGGAGGAGGACGAGGTCCAGGTCCAGGCGCGGGTTCTCGGCGAGGGCACGACGCTCCTGGTACTCGCCGTGCCGTACCAGGTGCTCGGCGAGTTCGCGCTCCAGAAGGCAGGTCTCCAGCGCCTTGGTGCGGACCTCGGACACTTCCACGGCCTCGAACACAGGCCGGGGCATGGGGTGTTCCTGGTGATGCAGCAGCCGGGCCCGGGCGCGGACGACGCCGTGCGGATCGGCGAGGAGCAACTCCCGTGCGCAGGCGTCGAGTCGGGGCCATGCCGTCTGACAGGCCGTGGCCCGCACGGAGCCGTCGGGGTCGGCGGTGAGCGTGAGCGCCAGATCGACGGGCAGGGCCGTCAGGCGCGCGGCCTCGGAGCGCACGCGCGCCGAGGGATCCGCGGCGAGCCTCCGGCAGGTGTCCTCGGTCAGCTCGACCCGGTGATCCGCGGCCACCATCGTGAGGATCCACCGGTGACGCTCGGACTCCTCACCGGCGATCACACGGGCCCACTGTCCGGGGGTGAGCTTCTGGTGCTCGACCGCGCGAAGCCGCGTCTTCCACTCCGGGTCGTCCAGGAGCGCGTCCACGCTCTCCGTCGGCAGTCGGCCGTATATCGCATACGACGATCCGTACGCCGACGCCAACAGCGGCCGGAGCTCCGCCGGGGTGGCCGGATTGAGCGAGAGCCCGTCGGCCCAGGACTCGAGCAGCGCCTTCGCGGGCCCCGGCCCCGAGAACAGCGTCTCCCAGGCGGCCGCCCGCTCCTGTGCCGTCTCCCGTCCGGCGGCCTGCGCGGCCTCCTCCTGCCGCGCCTTGACCCGGTCGACGGCGACGAGCCGGACGTCGCGTTCCCCGCTCGTGGCACCCACCAGCGCGTCCCCGTCCGGCGACAGGGTGAGGAACTCCGGCCGCCCGGGCCGCTCCCCGAGCGCTCCGGCGAGATCCCATGCGGCGCCGAGCCGAACCCGTACCCACCGCCGCGACGAGCAGCCGACATCGACGAGGAACACCCCGTCCGCTCCGAGGATCCCGGCCTCCGAGGCCAGCCGGTACCACTGCGCGTTGACCTCATCGGCCAGGTCGGACCGTTCCGACCGGACCTTCACGGTCGGCTCGGCCTCCCCCTCGACGACATACCGCCGAGCGAACGGAACCGGCAGCACCTCCTCGATCTGCTGATCGGCCGCGATCTCAAGTCCGGCCCGCTCCAGCTGCTGTATGTGCTCGCATCCCCCAGCCATGATCCCCATACTGCCCGAACCGCTCAGCCGGAGGTGACGACGTCCAGCCCGGATTCCGCCGGCCGCACCCGCACTTCGGACCCGTCGGACCAGCGAACCGTGACCCCGCCCTCCCCATCGGCCGTCACGGTCACGGCCTCCCCCAACGGCACCGGATCCGCCTCCCCCGTGAGCCTGGCCAGCGCGACGAAGAGCGTCCCGCCCTCGCCGACGACCCCGGTCAGCCCCTCGTCGAGCCCGACGGCAGGCACGAGCTCCGCCCGCACCCCTTCCCCGGCCGCCCACCCGGTGACCCGTACCGCCGTCCCGGGCGCGACCCCGGCCACCAGATGCGCCCGCACCTCCACGGCCCCGCGCGCCAGCACCACGCTCGTCACCCGCGCTCCCCCGCCGCCCACGTGCCGCGACGCCACCCACCCGTCACCGACCCCGAGCGGCTCGATGTCCGTACGGCTCGGGTCGCCCCCGACGATCACGCTGTTGTCGTACGACGGCGAGGGCGCGGTCACGGTCGAGTACGCGAGGCGGGTGTAGTACGGGTCGTAGCGGACGTCCTCGCTGCCGTGGTTGTGAAGCCGGACCAGTCCGTCCGAACGGGTCGACTGGAGCAGCCAGTTGGGGGCGGCGACCGGCCGGACCTCGTCCGCGAGCTCGACCGGGGACGCCTCCTCCTCGGCCGTCCACACCTCGTGGTCCGGTGGGAGAAGCAGTCCGATGAAGGCCTTGCTCGCCCAGTACGGCGAGGCGGGCCCCGAGTAACCCTGGAGGACGGCGGGGTCGGGGCCGTGCCAGCCGAGGGTGAGCAGACCGTCGGAGTTCACCGCGCCCCGGTCCAGGAAGTACTTCAGCGCCCCGGACGCCAGCCGCCGGGTCGCGCCGGGGGTGAGCGGGGTGTGGCCGGTGAGGGCGCCGAGCCACAGGGGCGCTGTGGTGGCGAAACGATAAGTCAGGGAGCGGCCCTGGTGCACGGGGGCGCCGTCGCCGCCGAACAGTCGGCTGTAGTCGGCAAGGTGGGCCGCCAACCGTTCACCGTATACAGTCGACAGCCGACTGTCGTTCGCGAACCAGGCGTGCAGCACCGGATACAGGTGCATGGCCCAGCCGTTGTAGTAGTCGAACTTCCGCCCATCGCCGTCGGTGTACCAGCCGCCCCCGACGTACCACTTCTCGATCCGTTCCAGCCCGCGGTCGATCGCCTTCCGGGACGCCTCGACCTCGTAGCCGATCTCCTGGAGGAACCCGCCGACGGTGACGGGGAACAGCTCCCAGTTGCAGGGCCAGGCCTCGGCGGTCAGGGCGTCACCGAGCCAGGCGGCCGCCCGCTGCCGTACCGGCTCGTCCAGCCGGTCCCACAGCAACGGCCGCGTCAGCCGCAGCGCCACGGCGATCGAGGCCGCCTCCACCAGCGGCTGGCTGCGGTCCTCGATCCGGGGCCAGACACCGGAGACCCCGGCCGCGAGGCCTTCGGCATACCGCTGGAGCGCGGTCTCGTCCTGCCGGAACGCGGCGAGCAGGATCGTACGGGCGTATCCCTCAAGTCCGTCGGAGAGCCGCCCGGACCAGCTGGTGCGGTCGCCGGGGAAGCAGTAGAGGGCGCCGCCCTCGGCGGCGAACGGCTCGGTCGCGGCGAGCAGCCCGTCGGCGGCGGCCTCCCAGTGGGCACGCGTGTATCCGGTGTAGGGGCTGCGGATGCGATCGGCGGGAGGCAGGTGCATGGGCTCTCTTTCAGATCTTGAAAACGTCCGGTGCGCTACCGCGCCCCAAGGGGCGCGGGGCCGGCTCGATGTGCGGCTCTGCCGCGTGGGCGCGACCAGTCCCCACCGGGCCGCAGGTTGTTCATCGGCTCACCGAGTGGAACGTGAACGTACAGGCCTGGGGCGCCCCGGTTCCGGTCGAGGCGCCCCAGGGGCTCATCCCACCCGCACCCGGCCTTCCGGCACCAGGTGCTGGGCGACGAGTTCGTCGCGGACGAGGCCGGCGTAGACCGTGGCCCCGTGCACGGAGGTGTGCGTGTTGTCCCGCTTCTCGTTGTAAAGGTAAATCGACTTGGAACCCTCGACTCCCAAGGATTCCACGAGTGCCTTCGTCTTCGCCGTCAAGTCGATCAGCGGGACGTCCTGCGCGGCGGCGACCGAGCGGATGACTGCGGGGTGGTCGACGCCGAGGCCGTTGACCAGGAGTGCGGTGTTGTTGTTCAAGGTGCCGTCGGAGTTGAACCAGCGTCGCACGATCGGCGTCACGAGGACAGGCTCACCGCCCTTTTCGCGGATCCCGGCGACCAGTGTCTCCAGGTTCGTCCGGTAGGTCGCCTCGTCGGTGGTCTTGTCGTTGTGCGCGAGCTGGACCAGGACCAGGTCGCCGGGGTGGATCAACGGCTGGACCGCGGCGAAGAGTTGAGGGTTCGACAGATAGGTGACCGTACTCTCGCCGGAGTCGGCGTAGTTGGCGACCGAGAGGCCCTTGCGCAGGTACTGGGGCAGTTGTTGGCCCCAGCCCGAGTACGGGTCGCCGGGCTGGTCACAGACCGTGGAGTCGCCGACGAGGAAGATCTGCCGGGCGTGCCGGGCCGGGGTGACCTGGATGCCGGCGAGGGCGGGCGCCGAGCCGCCGAGCACGAGATCGAGTCCCGGGGTGCCCTCCGCGCCGGTGGGTTCCCCCTCCGGCACACGGACGTTCACCGTGAAGCTGCGGGCGACGCGCTCACCGGCCGCGGCGGCGGTCTCGGGGAGCAGGGAGCGGCGCGTCTCGCCGCTGATGCTCGTGCTCGACCCGGCGTCGCCGCCGAGGAGGACCTTGACGTCGTAGGTGCCGGCCGGGACGTCGAAGTGGCAGGCGCCGGCGGTGCAGTTCTCGAGGCCGAGGGGGCGGTGGCGTCCCTGCTCCTCGGCGGTCGCGTGGGCGGTGGCGTGGACGGTCGCGTGGGCCGGTGCGGCGGTCAGTGCGGTGCTCAGGGCGACCGTCGCCAGCAGGGCGAGGTTGAAACGTCTCATTCGCGGCTCCTCAGTCACGGCGGCAGGGCGGCAAGTCCTGGCGGCTGGGACCGTACCCCTCCCGGCAAGCGCTTTCTAGACCTTGAACCGATTTCACAAGATTGCCAACCTCCGGAAAGTGAAAGCCCTTTCGCGAAATCGATTCAACTGTCACTCTCGCTCTCACCCGCACCACCCCCACATGTCTCGGAGGAGGCACCCCCATGTCCGGATCCGCAGGGAACAGACCGGTCCGCCGCCGCACCTTCGTGCTCGGCACCGCGGCCGCCGCCGGGTCGGCCGCGCTCGCCGCAGGACCGCTCGCCGGGACGGCCTCGGCCGCGGCCTTCGGCTGGCGCGACGACGGCTCGAACTACGTCGTCGACACCGGCGCCAACCTCGTCTTCAAGGTCAGCAAGACCAACGGCGACCTGACCTCGCTCGTCTACCGCGGCACCGAGTACCAGGGCTACGGCGGCAAGAACTCGCACATCGAATCCGGCCTCGGCACCTCGACGGTGACGATCAGTCAGTCCGGTTCGACGATCCTGGTCTCGGTCGCCTACGGCACGCTCCGGCACTACTACGCGGCCCGCAGCGGCGAGAACAACATCTACCTCTGGACCAACCGGGCCGACACCTCCGTCGCCTCGACCCGCTTCATCCTGCGCGTCAAGGCGGGCCTGTTCCTCAACGACGAGCCCGACTCCTACACCTACGCGCCCACCACCATCGAGGCTTCGGACGTCTTCGCGAAGTCCGACGGCCAGACCCGCTCCAAGCACTACTCCAAGCTCCGGGTCATCGACTACAACCACATCGGCTGGACGACCGGCAGCGTCGGCCTGTGGATCGTCCGCTCCAACCACGAGAAGGCCTCCGGCGGCCCCTTCTACCGCTCCCTCCTGCGCCACCAGAGCGCCGACGGCGGCGGTCTGTACGAGATCCTGCACTACGCCCAGAACCAGACCGAGAACGAGCGCTTCGGCCTCCAGGGCCCGTACGTCATCGCCCTCACGGACGGCGGCGCGCCCTCCTCGTCGCTGTACCCGGGCACGCTCACCACCTCGTGGGCCGACTCGCTCGGCATCTCGGGATACGTGCCCTCGGGCGGCCGGGGCCGGGTCGCGGGCGTCGGGATCACGGGCCGGAACACGGCGTACCCGTACACGGTCGGGCTCGCGAACTCCGCCGCCCAGTACTGGGGTTCGGCACGCTCGTCGGACGGCTACTTCTCGATCACCGGCGTGCTGCCGGGGACGTACACGCTGACCGTCTACAAGAGCGAGTTGGCTGTATACAGTACATCGGTGACCGTATCCGCCGGCGGGACGACCACGCTGAACTCCATCGCCATCCCTTCCTCGAACGATCCGAGCAACGCGAGCGCGATCTGGCGGATCAACGACTGGACCGGCACACCGAGCGGCTTCAAGAACGCCGACCTGATGACGTACGCCCATCCCTCCGACGTCCGCGCCGCCTCCTGGACCGGCAACGTGGTCATCGGCAGCGGCTCCGAGACCTCGGCCTTCCCCTGCTACATCTGGAAGGACGTCAACAGCGGTCTGCTGGTGTACTTCAAGCTGACCGCGGCCCAGGCCGCCGCCGCGCACACGCTGCGCATCGGTGTGACGACGGCCTACGCCAACGGCCGGCCGCAGGTCGTCGTCAACGACACCTGGACGTCGGCGATCCCCTCCCCGCCCACCCAGCCGAGCACCCGGTCGCTGACCAACGGGTCCTACCGGGGCAACAACCACACGTTCACCTACAGCGTGCCGGCCAGCGCCTGGCTCACGGACACCAGTCGGTACAACATCCTGAAGATCAACGTGGTGAGCGGTTCGGGGTCGACGTCCTATCTCAGCGCGGGCACGTCGATCGACGCGATCGACCTGCTCGCGTGAACTGAGAGGGCGTCAAGTACCGCGCGTCCACTGCTGGTTCGTCGCTCCGTTGCAGGTGTACGTGATGACGGCGGCGGAGTTGGCGGTGGACGCGCCGTTCACGTCCAGGCATTCCCCGGTGGCGCGGGCCTTGATCAGCCAGTAGCTGCCGGAGGCGGTGAGGCTCCACTGCTGGGTGGTCGCGCTGCCGCAGTTCTCCTGGGTGACGGTGGCGGCGTTCTCCTGCAGGCACAAAGAGCTGCCGCGGCCGACCAGCTGGTAGTAGCCGGTGCCGAGGTCCTTGAACCACCACTTCTGGTTGCCGCCGCTGTTGCAGGTGTACTGGCTGATCGCGATGCCCTGCCACAGCGACTGGTCGGGCACGTCCGCGCACTTGGAACTGTTGCGCGCGATCAGCGTGTTGTACGTGGCGCTCGTACCGCTGATCGTCCCCGCGGCCGCGTCGACGGTGACCTCGGGGTACCAGGACATCGACATGGTGGTCGAGGTCGGGAAGGTCAACGGCAGCCACACATAACGGGAGTCGCTGACGGTGCCGCCGAAGGAGTTGCCCCAGCGGTCGCCCATGTAGAGGTACGAGGTGCCCGAAGTGCCCTGCACCGGAAGGACGTAGGCGGTCTGCGAGTTGTACGTCGCGGAGTCGCCGACGTTCGCCATCGAGGTCCAGGGGCCGGCGAGCGAGGTGGCGGTGGCGTACTTCTGCTGGTTGGCGCTCCAGCCGGTGGCGCCCGAAGTCAGCATGAAGTAGACGCCGCCCCGCTTGAAGAGCGCCGGGGCCTCGCGGTGGCCGCCCGCCCAGGGATTGGCGACCAGGCTGTCGATGCCGGTGTAGGACGGGTTGAGCTTGTAGATGTGCAGGTCGTAGTTCTCGTTGGCGGCCGAGACCATGTAGCCGGTGCCGTCCGTGTCGACGAACGTCGTGATGTCACGGGACATGTAGGTGTCGAACGGCCGGAAGCTGCCTTGGTAGGTGTAGTTGCCGTCGACGGTGTCGGAGACGGCGACGGCCGCGCGGGCCTCGCTGTAGTCGGTGCCGTTCTCCTTGTGCATCCACATCACGAACTTGCCGGTGGAGGCGTTGTACATGACCTTGGGCCGCTCGATGTAGGCGGTGCCGAGCTCCGCGGCGGAGGACTGGGTCAGGACGTTGTTCCTGAACTCCCAGTTCTTCAGGTCGGTGGAGCGGTAGGCGGACACGTACCGGAAGGTGTTGTCGGCGTTGCGGTTCTCTCCGAACCAGTAGTAGTACGACCCGACCTTGATGACCCCGCCGCCGTGGGCGTGCAGGGCGCTTCCCGAACTGTCGGTGAACTGGACGCCGTTGGGGATGGTCAGGGCGGCGGCCTGGGCGGGGCCCGCGGTGACGAGGGCGCCGGCCAGGGCCAGACAGAGGGCGAGCAACACCGCGTACGCACGTCTCATGACGCGACCTCCTGGTTCGTGACGGTGTCCGCCACCGGTATGCCGAAGTCCGGGGTGCCGTCCGCGTTCCAGCCGAGCTTCTGGACGCGGGTGTGCCGGTTGGGGTCGTTCAGCGGGTCGCCGACGATCTCCTTGTACTGGCGGGCGTGGTAGACGAGGACGTCGCTGCGGCCGTCCTCGGCGACCGTGAAGCAGTTGTGGCCGGGGCCGTACTGCTTGGTGGTGTCGTTGCTGGTGAAGACCGGGACCGGCGACTTGGACCAGTTCGCGGGGTCCATCAGGTCGGCGTCCGCGTCGACGGTCAGCAGACCCATGCAGTAGTTGAAGTCGGTGGCGCTGGCCGAGTACGACATGAACAGGCGGCCGTTGCGGGCGATGACGGACGGGCCTTCGTTGACCTTGTAGCCGATGCATTCCCAGTCGTACTCGGGTGTGGACAGCCGGACTTGAGGCCCTGTCAGGGTCCAGGGGTCGGCCATCTTCGACAGCCAGAGAGCGGTGTTGTTGGCCATGCCGGGCTCGTGCTGGGCCCAGGCGAGGTAGCGGGTGCCGCGGTGGGTGAAGGTGGTGGCGTCGAGGGAGAAGGTCTCCCAGGCCGTCCTGATCTGACCGCGCTCGGCCCAAGTCCCCTTGAAGGGGTTGGGGTTGGCGTTCTCCAGGACCCAGATGCGGATGTCCCAGACGCTCTCGGCGGGTGCGGAGGCGAAGTAGATGTACCACTTGCCGCCGATGCGGTGGATCTCCGGCGCCCAGATGTGGGCGCCCATCGGGCCGGTCTCGTGCTTGGTCCAGATGACCGACTCGGCGGCCGTGGCAAGGCCGCCCAGGGTGCGGGAGCGGCGCAGGACGATCCGGTCGTACTCGGGGGCGGTGGCGGTGAAGTAGTAGAAGCCGTCGGCGTGCCGGTGGATGTGCGGGTCGGCACGGTTGCGGACGAGCGGGTTCACGAACGGGGCCGCTTTCCGCGGGCTCGGGTCGGCTGCGCCGACGGCGGGGGCTGCTGCGGCAACCGTGGGGGTGGCGGCCAGGGCGCCCGCGGCCAGGGCACCCTTCAGCAGCAGTCGGCGATCGGGGACGGAGGGAACGCGGCTCATACGGTCTGCCTCTCGGGTGGGGGTGTCCTGAGAGTGATGTTCGATATTGAGAACATCTGTTGTTATTGCGAACAGCCGAAAGGTAAGGCTGGGGAACGGGGAGGTCAACGGGTTGGACGAGACAAAAGAAGGCGCTTTCTACGGTGCTGTGTCGGGGGCCGCACTTTTCTGTTATCGGCCGGCCGTCCGGCCCGTCTCCGTACCCGTGCGCAGCCATACCCACAAGACAGCAGCGGCCGCCGGAGCCCTGGCGGCGGTCGCCTTCCTGGTCACCGCTCCCCCGGCCGCGGCCGCCGGCGCCCGGGACGTCACCGCCGACGTCCTCGCGGGCCGCGACGTCACGCTCACCGGCGACACCGTCGTCACCGTGCCGTCCGGGACGACGACGTACGACGGCATCCTTCGCGGCGAGGGCACCCTGACCGTGCGCGGCAGCGGGACCCTGATCCTGACCAGGGACAGCGACTTCACCCTGCCCAAGTCCCGCCAGCGGCAGAAGGTGTCGGTCCAGGGCGGCAACCACCCCTACGTCACCACGACCGACCCCGATCCACCCGCGATCACGGTCGCGCGCGGGGCGACCCTGCAGTACGGCAACGGCGGCTCGACCGGCGTGATCGGCCACTTCCCTTACGGCACCCCGCAGTTCGCGCTCAACCAGGACAACATCCGGGTCGACGGGACCCTGCGGCTGTCGCTGAGGGACGTCGCGTACAACCTGGGCACCATCAGCGGCTCCGGGCTGATCACCCAACCGCGTTTCCTCTGGGGCACCTGGGACCTGTCGGGCACCCACCCCTTCTCCGGCGTGATCGACAACGGCACCCAACTCAACGCCGGACGACCGGAGTTCGCGACCTCGCTGCCCAACGTCCGCAAGATCCTCAACCAGGGCACCTGGACCGTGGACACCCCGCTGGGCCAGACGGTCACCCAGCGCATGGACTTCTACCAGCGCGAGTACGGCAGCGACATCAACGTCCAGTCCCGGCCGGGCGGCAAGGTGATCCTGACGGGCCAGTACAGCTGGTCGAACCGGGGCGGCGACACCGACCCCTCGCTCAGCGACCCGTCCCTGAACTGGACGCCCGCGCGCAAGAACGTCAACAAACGCGGCACCAACATCAAGGGCGCGAACGTCCAGTGGGGCGACGGGACGACGAACAAGATCTTCATGCCGGGGACCGCGGAGACGGTCTACATCAACCTGCTGGCCGCCCGGTCACGTTCGCTGCTCACGTTCGACTACGACGGACCGGTCACGCTCGGCGCCCCCATCGGCGGCGGCGTTTTCCACGACACGCTGTCCGCGCCCGGCGCCGGGGACGTGGTCATCGCGGGGACGCGCGGGAACGACGTCACCTTCGCGGCCGTGCAGTACTACGACGGCTCGACGACCGTCGAGAAGGGGGCGGTGCTGCGACTGGGCAGCGGACGGTCGACAGGCGACGGTGGACTGTATACCGCGGGCAGTCTGTACCGGGTCGTCAACAACGGATCACTCGTGCTGAACAACGTGCGCAAGGCCCTCACCCTGCCCCGGATCAGCGGCAGCGGATCGCTCACCCAGACGGGCAGCGCGACGACGACACTGACCGGCAGCGGAGTGACGTACACCGGGACGACGACGGTGAAGAAGGGCACGCTCGCGTTGCGGCAGGGGGCGACTCTTCGGCGCAGCAGGGCGATCCGGCTGACGTCGGCGGGCGCACGGCTGGACGTGGGGACGTCGGGGCTGCGGGTGGCGACCACGTTGAGCGGCGAGGGGACCGTCAAGGGCTCGGTCACCAACGAGGGGGTCGTCGCGGGCGGGCTCACCGTCTCCGGGAACTACACACAGCGCGCGACGGGCGAACTCGTCCTGCGGGACAAGCCGTTGAAGGTCTCCGGCGCGGTCCGGCTCGCCGGGTCCCTGGACCTCGCGGCCGCCGGGACCGATCCCGCACGCAGCATCACCGTGCTGAACCACACGGGCGGCTCCAGGACCACCGGGGCGTTCGACGGGCTACAGGAAGGAACGAAGGTGAAGCTCGCCGACGCCACCTACCGGATCAGCTACCAGGGCGGCGACGGCAACGACGTGGTGCTCACCGCCGTCGCCTCACCGAGCAAGTCCGCCTCCTCGTCCGGGACTTCCACCTCCGACGCCGCGGTGACGCGGAACGCCGGTGCTGCACAGGACGACCCCATGGGCTGGTGGCCGTACGCCCTGGGGCTCGGGTTGCTGGGCGGGCTCGCGGTTCCGGCGGCCCGACACCGGCGGGCGGGTCGGCGCGGGGGCGGGCGGCAGGCGGCGTAGGGCCGGGGAGGCGGCACCGGCAGGCGAGGCGCCCTCGGGGCGGGCGGCAGGCGGTGTGTGAACCTCCGGTGCGGGGGCGGTGGTTGGTCAGGGTCAGCGTCCGCTCGGCGCCTCCGGGAAGCCCAGCTGCGGGGCGAGTGACCGGGCCTCCGCCGCCCAGCCGGCCAGGAAGGCCAGGGCCGATCCCCGCTCGCGGTAGCGAAGTTCGGCCGGGACGGTGCGCTCGCCGCCGTAGTCGAGCTGCTCCTCGCCGGCGCGGGCGAGCGAACCGGCGGTCAGCCAGTCATACTTGACCGCGGACGCGCACACCCCGAGCCGTACGAGGCGTTCGTCGCCCTTCCAGCCGCTGTGCCGGAGCCCGTGCAGGTAGGCCTCGTACGCCTCGGCCGCGTACGTCGGCAGCCGATCCGCCGGGACGAACAGGTCGAAGACCGAGTCGGGCAGATAGTTGCCGAGGTCCTCGCCGAGGGCGCCGTCGCCGGTGAAGGCCCAGTCGTACAGGACGTGGTCGGGGCCGTCGGAGCGGACGTTGGCCGGCCACTGGTCGAGGTGGCTGAGGGTGCGCGGGAGGGACTCCATGATCTGGAGGAACCACTCGCGGTCGTGGCGGAGGCGGACCATGTCGCGGCGCAGGCCCGCGGGGAAGTGGTCGCGGACCAGCGGCTGCTGCCAGGCGTCGTCGTTGTCGAGGAGGTCCTCGCCGAGGGTGTTGCTGGTGACGTACTGGCGGAGGAAGCGGTGGGAGAGCCAGGGGTGGCCGGCGGAGGGCTGCGGCTCGTCGGCAGAAAGCCGTAGCCCGTCGACCGTATGCACCATGTCGACTGTATGCACCCTTCCCTGTGCTGTACCCAGTCGACGGGCGTGCTCGATGTGACGGGCGAGCGGCCAGCTGGTGCCGGGCGTCCCCCGCACATGCTCCAGCCACAGCGCGATGTCACCGTCCGAGCGCTCCACGCAGGCCAGCAGGCGGGGCGCGCGGATGCCGTACGGCTCCCAGACCTGGGCCAGTCCGGAGCGGTACACCTCGGCCTCGCGACGCCAGTAGTTCCAGTGCCGGGGGTCGTCGGAGGCGGCCCAGCGGCCGGTGGCCGGCTTGTTGCGGGTGAGCACCTTCAGCACGGCGGAGCGGTCACCGGCGCCGACGACCCAGACGCCGCCGGTGACACCGTTCTTCGGGTTGTGGGTGAGGGACGACAGGCGAGCCGGGCCGGTGAACGGGCCGAGGACGTCGGCGGCCTCAGTCGATACAGAACTCATTGCCCTCGATGTCCTGCATCACGATGCAGGACTCGTTGTACTCATCGGCAAGGAGCACGCGCTCGCGCACCGCGCCGAGCGCGAGCAGCCGTGTGCACTCCGCCTCGAGCGCGGCCAGCCGCTCCTCGCCCACGAGCCCGGTGCCCACCCGTACGTCCAGGTGCACCCGGTTCTTGACGACCTTGCCCTCGGGAACGCGCTGGAAGTACAGGCGTGGGCCGACACCCGTGGGATCGCTGCAGCTGAACCCCGCTCCCTGCCTCTCGGGCGGCAGAGTGCGGTTGTAGTCGTCCCAGGTGGCGAATCCCTCCGGCGGCGACGGGACGACGTACCCCAGCACCTCGCACCAGAAACGGGCGACACGCTCGGGTTCCGCGCAGTCGAAGGTGACCTGGACCTTCCTGATCGTTGGCATCGGCGCACCATAGCAAGGCTTCACCGTCGGACGGCGGGTATTTACGGGCGGAGGACGATCTTGCCGTGGGTGTGGCCCTGTTCGAGTTCCCGGAACGCGTCACGCACCCGCTCCAGCGGGTGGGTGCGGGCGATCGGCACCTCCAACTCCCCGCGCGCGGCGAGACGGGCGAGTTCGCCGAGCACGACCGCGCTCGCCGCCGCACCCTCCCCGTACGTGCGCGCCCCGACCCTCGCCGCGGCCTGCCAGTCGCGGATGGTGTTGATGCGCTCGGGCCGTACCCCCAGCTCCACCGCGAGATCCACATATCCGTCGCCGAACGTGTCGATGAACGCGTCCACGCCACCGCCGGACGCCTCCCGGATCCGGGCGGCCACGCCCTCCCCGTACGCGACCGGGACGACGTCACGCTCCTTCAACCAGGGGTGGTTCCGCTCGCTCGCCAGCCCGATCACCGTGGCGCCGCGCCGCCGCGCGAGCTGCACGGCCAGGGATCCGACGCCGCCCGCCGCGTTGGACACCACGACCGTGTCGGCGGGGCCGGGATCCACCGCGAAGACGCAGGCGTACGCGGTCGTGCCGGCGACGTACAACGAACCGGCGACGTCCCAGGGCAGCCCCTGCGGGCGCGCGACCACGTGCACGTCGTCGACCACGACGAACTCCGCGTGGCTCGCCCTGCCGTGGGTGAAGCCCACAACCTCGTCGCCCACCGCGAAGCCGCGCACCTGTGGGCCGACCTCCACCACGACACCGGCCAGATCGCTGCCCTGCCCGGAGGGGAACGTGGCCGGCCAGCGCCCGTGGCGCTTGCCCTCGCGGATCATCACCTCGCCGGGCTGGATCCCGGCCGCGCGGACCTCGACCAGCAGTTGTCCGGCGCCGGGCGTCGGCCGCTCCACCTCCTCGACCCGCAGCACATCGATCCCTCCGTACTCGTGGAACCGCACCGCCTTCATCCCGCGATCACCGCTTTCCCTCCCCGGACATGCCTCGAACATGCCTCGAACATGCCTCGAACGCGGCTTTGACGCGGCTCTGGCGCCGCTGGCGGCTCTGACAAGCCGTGGGCCGGTTCCGGACCGGCTTCAGCGGGCCTCGCACGCGGTGCCGCACCTCGACCACGCCTGGCGTTCAACGGCTCGGGAGGAGGTTGTCTTCCCGGCGACCACGGTCCTCGTGACGTTTCCGGGCGGCCGTGCGCCGGTCCGGTCCGATCCTGTCGGGTCCCGTTCGGCGCCTCATCGAGGAGACGCCCGCCGAGCAGGGGCCTCAGCCGCCACGCCGCACCACACCCCGCCCCGCTCCGCCTCACCTCACCTCACCTCACCTCGCCTCGCTCAAGCCACGGCCGCCCGCTCGACGGACACCCTCCGATGTGGCCTCCGGTGCCGCAGGGACTACCGTCGACGGCATGACCAGCAACTCCACCCTCGCCGAGGCACTCGCCGCCGGAACCGTCGTGCTCGACGGCGGTATGTCCAACCAGCTCGAGTCCGTCGGGCACGACCTGAGCGACGAACTGTGGTCGGCGCGGTTGCTCGCCGAGCGGCCCGAGGCGATCACCGAGGCGCACCTCGCCTACTTCGAGGCGGGCGCGGACGTGGCCATCACCTCCAGCTATCAGGCCACCTTCGAGGGCTTCGCCAAGCGCGGGATCGGGCACCACCGGGCCGTCGAACTCCTCACGGCGAGCGTCGAGTTGGCCCGCGAGGCGGCCCGGCGGGCGCGAGCCGGGGGCGTCACGCGCCCGCTGTGGGTGGCAGCGTCCGTCGGCCCGTACGGGGCGATGCTCGCGGACGGTTCCGAGTACCGCGGCCGGTACGGACTGACCGTCGACGAGCTCGAGCGCTTCCACCGGCCCCGGCTGGAGGTGCTCGACGCCGCCGGACCCGACGTACTGGCCCTGGAGACCGTGCCGGACGCCGACGAGGCCGAGGCACTGCTGCGGGCGTTGCGTGGACTGCATACACCTGCCTGGCTTTCGTATTCGATCGACGGTCGACACACGCGTGCCGGCCAGCCGCTGGAGGACGCCTTCGCCCTGGCCGCCGACGCCGACGAGGTGATCGCGGTGGGCGTCAACTGCTGCGCCCCCGAGGACGTCGACGCGGCGATCGAGATCGCGGCCCGCGTCACGGGCAAGCCGGTCGTGGTCTACCCCAACAGCGGCGAGGCCTGGGACGCCGAGGCCCGCGCCTGGAACGGCCGGTCCTCCTTCGCGCCCGACCAGGTCCGCGCCTGGCAGGAGTCCGGGGCACGGCTGATCGGCGGATGCTGCCGGGTGGGACCGGCGGCGATCACGTCGATCGCGGGGACGCTGGCGCGAGCGTAGGCCGACGCGGAGGCGTAGGCACCGGCGGAGGCATAGGACGTCGACGGGGGCGGCGCGTATGTCCTGGTCTCGTACGCGCTGGTCTCGTACGCGCTGGTCTCGCAGGGCCACGCGCGGGCGCTGTTCCTCGGTGGGAAGTCCGGCCGCTCCACGGCCCAGGGGCGGGAGCGCGGTGATCTGGCCGCCCACCGGGCACGCGGTATCGAGCCCGCCCCGGAACTTGTCCTGCACGGCGACTACGGACCGCGTCGGGCCGGGAGCCCAACACCCCTGAAGAGCATCTGCTGTTGGGCACGCATGTGGTGGCGCGGGGCTCGGTGGCGTCGCTCAAGGGCCAGATACGTTCCCGTTCCCTCGTCGCGGCAGCGGGCACCCCGCGCCGAAGGCATGGGTCCCCTCTTGTCGGGGGAACCGGTTGATTCCTATGCTCACCCGCAGAAATCGCTTTCCATCCTCGGAGCCTCCCCGTATGAGCACCGGCCCCCTCCGCCCGACCCCCGCCGCGCACACCGCCCTCCGCCCGGCGGTGGCCGCCCGTGTCACCGGCGGTTTCTGGGCCGCCCGCCGCGCCACCAACGCCGAGGTCAGCATCCCGCGCGGCCCCGCCCTGCTGGAGGAGGCCGGGAACCTCGCCAACCTCCGTGCCGCCGCCGACGGCAAGGGCTCCTTCACCGGTGACTTCCCGTTCCAGGACTCGGATGTGCACAAGTGGCTGGAGGCGGCCTCCTGGCAGCTCGCCGATCGCCCCCAGGACGCCGAACTCGCGGCGTGCGTCGATGAGTTGACCGCACTGCTGGCCGCCGCGCAGGACACGGACGGCTATCTGCAGACGTACTACCAGGTCGCCCGCCCGGACCGGCGCTGGCAAGAACTCGGCTGGGGCCACGAGTTGTACTGCGCGGGCCATCTGCTGCAGGCCGCGGTGGCGCACCACCGGGCCACCGGGCCCCGTGAACTCCTCGACGTCGCCGAGCGGTTCGCCCTGCACATCGACTCGCTCTTCGGCCCGGGCAAGCCGGTCGACGGCGTCTGCGGCCACCCCGAGATCGAGACCGCGCTGGTGGAGCTGTACCGGGAGACCGGGGAGCGGCGGTGGCTGGACCTCGCCCGGTACTTCGTCGACCGTCGCGGCCACGGCCTGCTGGATGCCGACGTCAACCCTCATCTGGGCCGGGCCTATTGGCAGGACCACCTGCCGGTGCGCGAGGCCACGACGGTGTCCGGGCACGCGGTGCGGCAGCTGTATCTGCTGGCGGGAGTCGCGGACCTGGCCGCGGAGACGGGCGACCGTGAACTGTATGCAGTCGCCGAGCGACTATGGGATGCGATGGTGGCCTCCAAGACGTATCTGACGGGCGGAGTCGGTGCCCGTCACGAGGGCGA
The DNA here is from genome assembly GCF_030403745.1 of Streptomyces sp. S.PB5. Lineage (GTDB taxonomy): Bacteria > Actinomycetota > Actinomycetes > Streptomycetales > Streptomycetaceae > Streptomyces. The sequence goes on along the minus strand of NZ_JAQMWP010000002.1, from coordinate 590,074 downwards.
GTCCTTCGGGGAGCCGTACGAACTGCCGCCGGACCGGGCCTACGCGGAGACCTGCGCGGTCATCGCCTCCATCCAGTGGTCGTGGCGGATGGCGCTGCTCACCGGCGAGGCGAAGTACTCCGACCTCGTCGAACGCACCCTCTACAACGGCTTCCTGGCCGGTGTCGGCCTCGACGGCGACAGCTGGCTGTACGTCAATCCGCTCCAGGTGCGCGAGGAGTACGAGGGCGCCTCCGAGCCCGACAAGGCGGCCCGCCGCACGCCCTGGTTCCGCTGCGCGTGCTGCCCGCCGAACGTGATGCGGCTGCTGGCCTCCCTCCCCCACTACATGGCGAGCGGGGACGCCGAGGGCCTGCAGCTGCACCAGTACGCGACGGGCGTGTACGAGGCGGGCGGCGGCCGGGTCCGGGTGGAGACGGCCTACCCGTGGGAGGGCCGGATCACGGTGACCGTGGAGGAGGCGCCGGACGCCGACTGGACGCTGGCGCTGCGGATCCCGTCCTGGTGCACGGACTTCACGGCGACGGCCCCCGACGGCGAGCCGCCCGCCGAGACCCTCCCCGGCTGGCTGCGCTTGCGCCGCCGCTGGTCCCCCGGCGACACCCTCACCGTCGACCTGGAACTGACCGCCCGTCTCACCCGCCCTGACCCGTACCTGGACGCCGTACGCGGCTGCGTGGCCATCGAACGCGGCCCCCTGGTCCACTGCCTGGAGGGCGTGGACCAGGAGCCCGGCGTCCGCTTCGAGGATCTGACCCTGCCGTACGGCTCCGACCTCGCCGTCCGGCACGAGCCGGAGCTGCTGGGCGGGGTCACCGTCGTCACTGCCGGCGGACTGCGCCGGGGAGACGGAGCCGCCGTACCACTGACCGCAGTTCCGTACTACGCGTGGGCGAACCGGCGGGAAGGACCGATGCGAGTGTGGATTCCGGAGGGGTGACGGCGGCGGGTTCGGCGTCCCACAGGGCGAACTCCGCATCCCGTGGACCGTATGCGGTGTACGGGATGCGTACGGTATGCAGTCGACCGTCGCCGGTCTCCGGTACACCGTCCCCGGTCTCCCGTACGCCCACCCCGGTTTCCGGTCCGCTGTCGCCGAAGATCCGCACCGGATGCGAGTCGTCCCACGCCTCCCACCCCGGATCCCCCTCCACCGCGAACCGCACCCACGCCCCGTGCATCGCCTCGGACAGTTCGTGCGGGGCGCCCTCGCCCGCGAGCCTGGCCGACTCGGGGCTGTCGCCGGTGTCGAAGACGAAGCCGAGCTCCAGGGCGTGGCAGGAGCCGAGGTCGGGGAGACCGGAGGGCCAGGCGAACTCGTAGACGTACGACGTGCCGGGGCGGGCGTCGGCCAGGCGGTGCAGGGGGATGCGGAGCAGGTGGTCGGTGACCATCTGGCCGACGATCTCGGCGGTGCCGGATTCGGGGTGCAGGGTGCGGTAGCCGCGCGGCACCTCCACGCCGGCGCGGCAGCGGGCCATGGCTCCGGCCAGGGCGACGGGGCCGAGGCGGTCGACGCGTTCGAGGAGGCCGCCGGGGACCAGCCAGAGCCGGTACTCGTCGCGGGTCCAGCCGGCCATGAGGTCGACGTCGCGGGCGGCACCGCCCTCGACCAGGGCCTCCAGGGGGTCGCGGGGCACGAGGTCGCCGTCGACGACGATGCCGAAGGCGGGCCCGCCGAGCACGGGGCTGCTGAGCCGGCCGACCTCACCCTGGGTGCGCAGCAGCAGTTCACGGTCGACGTCGGCGAAGGCTGCCGCGGTGGCGGGGATCTTCAGCCGGGTGGCCATGCGGCGCACCATCCGCCGTACCTTGTCGCGGTCGGCGGCCTCGGGCGGCCCGCTCTGCAGGATCGCCCGCCGGACCAGGCCCTGGGCCTGCGGTGCGGCGAGCAGCGCGCCGATGCTGATGGCTCCGGCGGACTGGCCGAAGAGGGTGATGCGGGCGGGGTCGCCGCCGAAGGCCCCGATCGACTCGTGCACCCATTCCAGGGCGGCGAGCTGGTCGCGCAGGCCGGGGTTGGCGGGGGCGTCCGGGAAGAGGCCGTAGCCCTCCACGCCGAGCCGGTAGTTGACGGAGACGAAGACCACGCCGTCGCGGGCGAAGGAGTGCCCGTCGTAGACCGGAACGGCCGAGGAGCCCCTGGTCAGCGCGCCGCCGTGCAGCCAGACCATGACCGGCAGGCGGGTTCCGCGACCCGGCTCCGGGGTCCAGACGTTGAGGTTGAGGCAGTCGTCGCCGGGCACGACCGGGTCGGACAGGTACTGCGCGAAGGCTTCGGAGTACGGCGGTTTCGGCGCCGTCGGTCCGAAGGATCCGGCGTCGCGCACCCCGTCCCAGGGTTCCGGGGGCGCGGGCGGCTGGAAGCGCCGGGGGCCGAAGGGGGGCACCGCGTAGGGGATGCCGCGGAAGACCGCGATGCCGTTCTCGTAGCGGCCGCGTACCGATCCGTGCGGGGTGTTCACCACGGGATCTGTCTGGACTGCCGTCATTCGACCACCAGCCTCCTCGCCGCGCTCGTGCACCGGTAACAACAGAGCACCACATCACGGCGCGCTATTCCGGCGCACGAGACGGACTGGAGACTGTTCGGGGTACATCGCATACAGTCGGCTACGGCCCGCATACGATCAGCGACTGGCGCCACTCCGGGGGCAACACCGAGAGGCGACCTGCGGAAGCTCGCCACCTCTTCCCGACTTTCCGCGGCGAACCTAGGGTAGGCAGCACTTAGGAAGCGCTTACCATCCTGCCCTGGTCGAAACTTTCCCAGGCCCACGGGCGGGCCGGAGAGGTGGTTCCCGATGGTCCGTACGGGGAGTGCGAGCGTGGCCGCCGGTCCGACACTGGCCGTGGTGGCGCGGGAGGCGGGGGTGTCCGTACCCACCGCGTCCAAGGTCGTCAACGGCCGGGAGGACGTGGCGCCGGAGACGCGGCGCCGGGTCACGGAGGCACTGGACCGGCTGGGCTATGTGCGCAGACCGCGCTTCGACGCGGCGAAGCCGCCGGCCCTGGTCGACCTCGTGGTGCACTCGCTGAACAGTTCCTGGTCGGGGGCGGTGCTGCACGGCGTGGAGGAGGCCGCCCATGACGCGGGCCTTGAGGTGGTCGTCTCGGCGGGTCTGACGCGCAAGCGGTGCGGCACTCCGGAACGGGGGTGGCTGGACAAGATCATTGCCCGCGGTTCGTCCGGAGTGCTGTTCAATCTGGCCGAGTTGACGCCGTCTCAGTACTCCTGGCTGGAGCAGCACCGCATCCCGTTCGTGATGATCGACCCCGTGGTGGAGCCGCCGGCCGGTGTGGTGTCGGTGGGTGCGGCGAACTGGCAGGGCGGGGTGAGCGCGACCGAACATCTGCTGGGGCTCGGCCATGAGCGGATCGCGGTGATCGCCGGGCACCGGCGCAAGATGTGCAGCACGGCCCGGGTCGCCGGCTACCGCTCGGCCCTGGCGGCGGCGGGTGTACGCCGCCGCCCGGAGTATCTGCGCCACGCGGGCTTCGACGAGTCGGTCGCCCGCGAACGCATGCTGGAACTGCTCGAGCTGCCCGAGCCGCCCACGGCCGTCTTCGTCTGCTCGGACCGGATGGCCCTCGGCGTCTACCAGGCCTTGGCGGAACGGAGGTTGAGCGTCCCGGACGACATGAGCGTCGTCGGCTTCGACGACCTGCCGGAGGCACGGTGGGCCAGTCCGGCGCTCACCACGGTCCGGCAGCCGCTGTCGGAGATGGCGGCGACGGCGATGCGGCTGCTGGTGCGGATGATGGAGGGGGAGCGGCCGGAGGGGACGCGGACGGAGTTGTCGACGCGGTTGGTGGAGCGGGCGAGTACGGGGCGGCCGCGGGGTCAGGCGTCCGCGCGCCAGACCGACACGTCCGCCGACAGCGCGCTCATTCCGGGCTTGTCCCAGAGCGCGGTCGACTTCACCTGAACCACGAGCAACGCGATGTCTCCGGAGGGGTGCTGAATGCAGAACTCGCTGCCGGCGGATGCCGCGGCGAGCTCGAAGTAGCGGAAGTCCTCCCCCTTGGCGCCGGTGAGCATGAAGCTGCAGTCCTCGTAGGTGTTGCCTGGGCTGCCGAACATCTGGAGGATCGCGCTGCTGTCGCTCTCGAGAGCGCAGCCGACCTCCTTGCAGGTGAAACGGATGTCGCCCTTGCGGTCGCCGCGCGTCTCCGGGCGCAGGCCGTCGTGGAGGTAGAGGGAGTTCTTCTCGTCGAGCATCAGAGGGTTGAACGCCGGTATCGCGTGGGGCTTCCCCGTCGAGGCGGAGGACGGGGAGGGACTCGCCCCTTCCGCTGTCCCGTCCTCGGCGGCCGTGTCCGCCCCACCCGCCGAGGAGGCCCCCTCCGGCCGCCCTGACGCCGTGGGATCCGCGGTCGACGACGCCACCGCGTCCCGGCTGCCCTGAGCCCCGTCCGCCCCGTCCGCCCGGTCCCGGATGTTCCACACCAGTCCCGCCGCGAGGAGCGCCCCGGCAGCCACTGCGGCGCCCGCGACCAGCGGCGTACGACGCCGCCGTGTGCGCGGCTGAGTCGGCACCGTCGGTTCCGCCGCCCGCGCCGGCGCGATCAGCGGCATCGTACGCACCGTTGCCGGATCGACCACCGGCGCCGGAACCGTCACTTCGAGTCCCACGATGTCCCGCCACACCGCCGGTCCGCCGCCCGCGTCGGCCTCGCGGCCCAGCAGTTGCCGGGACCGGTCGACGATCTCGGCCAGGGTCGCCCGTTCCGCCGGGTCGGCGGCGAGGCACCGGGCCAGCAGAGGCTGGAGAGGCTCCGGCAGGCGGGTGAGGTCGGGTTCGGAGTGGACGATGCGGTACAGGACAGTCGCCGCGGGGCCGTCGCCGTAGAGAGGTTCGCCCAGGGCGGCGAACGCGGCCGTCTGGGCGAGGGCGAAGACGTCGGTCGCGGGGGTGATCTCACCGGCGACGGCCTGTTCGGGCGCCATGAACTGCGGCGTACCGATCGCGGCGGAGCCCGTCGCCGTGACCGCGGTGAGGTCGGCGGCGAGCGAGATGCCGAAGTCGATGACGCGGGGGCCGTCGGCGGCCATCAACACGTTGGACGGTTTCAGGTCGCGGTGCACGATGCCCGCGTCGTGGATGGCCTGCAGCGCCTCGGCCACGCCCGCCATCAGCCACAGCACCGCCGGTACCGGCAGCGGTCCGCGGCGGTGGACGGCCTCCGCCAGGGAGGGGCCGGGGACGTACAGCGTGGCCAGCCAGGGCGGGGTGGCGTCCGGGTCGGCGTCGATCAGCTCGGCGGTGTAGGCGCCGCGGACCCGCCGGGCGGCCTTGATCTCGCGGCCGAAGCGGCGCCGGAAGTCGGGGTCGTCGGCCAGTTCCGGGCGTACGACCTTGATCGCCACCGGGCGGCCGCCCGCCGTGTGCGACAGATAGACCCGGCCCATGCCGCCCGCGCCGAGCCGGGCGGCGAGACGGTAGCCGGCCACCACGGGCGGATCGTCCACCTGGAGTGGCTGGAACACGTCGTCCGCCGCGCTGTTCACCTGTTCTTGTCCCCCTGATCCCTGGGCCCTGATCCCCCTGGTCCCGTGCCGCGCCGGTCCGATCACACGTGCGACAGCAGCAGCCTAAAGGGTTTTCTGTGGCCGCTGACCAGGACCGGGGCGAAAGGTGCGGTCCCTAGTCCAGCCGCGCCGCCCACCTGATCCCGCCCAGCAGATGAGCCCGGAAGTCCGGATCCTCGTACGCCTCCGCCGCGTGCCCCAGCGCCGTGTAGAAGACCCGCCCCGCACCCTGCTCCCGGCACCACACCAGCGGATGGTCCTCCCCCATGCCGCCTCCGTCGTACGACGACTCGTCGGCGCGCGCCAACACCCGTACCGTGCCACGGGGGTTGGTGCGGAAGTCGTACCACTCGTCGGTGAAGTCCCATACGGCGGGCAGGTGCCGGGTGGCGGGGTGGTCCCGGTCCTCCACGACCGCCTTGCCGGGCTGGTGGGCGGGGTGCCGGTCGAACCGGGCGCCCAACAGCTCGCCGTAGTACGGCCATTCGTACTCCGTGCAGGCGGCCGCGTGCACGCCGACGAAGCCGCCGCCCGACTCCACATAGGCGGCCAGCCGTTCACGGCCGGCCGGGGTGAGGATCTCGCCGCTGGTGGAGAGGAAGACCACGGCGGCGTACCGCTCCAGGGGCGCTTCGAATGCGGCCGGGTCCTCGGACGCCTCGACCTCGAAGCCGCCGAGGGTGCGTACGGCGGCGACGGCGGCCGGGATCGAGTCGTGGCGGTAGCCGGTGGTGCGGGTGCAGACCAGGAGCCGGGCCGACAGGGGTGACAGGGGTGCCATGGCTTCGACCCTATGCGTACGGGGGCAGGCCTCCTGCCTGCCGGAACGTGCGAAAGATTTCGACTCCCGCCGCACAGGTGTTCCATCGCCCGGACGGCTCTGCGTAGCCTCGACTGCACGATGAACACGATTCCCGCACGGCTCGACCACATCGTCCTCGCAACCCCCGACCTGGCGGCCACGGTCGCCGACTTCACCCGGCGTACCGGTGTGGCGCCCGTGCCCGGCGGGGTGCACATCGGTCTCGGCACACGGAACTTTCTGGTGTCGCTGGGCGGCAGCGGCTATCTGGAGATCATCGGCCCGGACCCGGAGCAGCCGGAGCCCGAGGGGCCGCGCCCCTTCGACGTCGACGCGGTGACCGTGGCGCGGACGGTGACCTGGGCGATCAGTCCGCCCGACCTGGACGCGGCGGTCGCGACCGCCCGGACCCGTGGCTACGACCCCGGCAAGGTGCACCCCATGAGCCGCCGCAGACCGGACGGCACGTTGCTCCGGTGGCGGTTGACGGACGGCGACACCCAACACCCCTCCGGGCTGGTGCCGTTCCTCATCGACTGGGGTACCGCGGTGCATCCGTCGGCCTCGGGGCTGCCCGCCACTCCCCTGCTGTCCCTGTCGGCGACGGCCCCCGAACCGGCCGAGATCCGCGCCCTGCTGGCCGCCCTGGACACCGAACTCGCCGTCAGCGAGGGCCCGGTGGGGCTCTCCTTCACCGTGGACACCCCGCGGGGTCCGGTCACCTTCGACTGACCGCTGACCGCACGCACGCCGTCAGGCAGGTCGGACCGTACGGAAGTCCGTGTCCGATTCCTTCAAGACCGGGCGTCCCCGCCCTGCCTACGGTGGCCGCATGACTCCACGATTCGATGCCATCGGCCTGGTCGTCTCCGACATGGCCGCCTCCGTCGCCTTCTACCGCCGCCTCGGTCTCGCCTTCCCGGAGGGTTCCGAGAAGGAAGAACACGCCGAGGCCCGACTGCCGGGCGGGCTGCGGCTGTTGTTCGACACCGAGGAGAGCGTGCGGTCCTTCATGCCGGACTTCGAACCGCCGAGCGGCGGCGGCAGGGCAAGCCTCGCCCTGCTGTGCGGCAGCCCCGCCGAGGTCGACGCGGTGTACGGGGAGATGGTGGCCGCGGGCCACCACGGCGAGCTGAAGCCATGGGACGCGGTCTGGGGGCAGCGGTACGCGATCCTGCACGACCCGGACGGCAACGGCGTCGACCTGTTCGCGCCGCTACCCTCGCCCCAGTAGCTCGGTCAGCGACAGTCCCGCCAACTCCCGTACATCCCGGGCCAGATGGGCCTGGTCGGCGAAGCCGGACCGGACCGCCGTCTCCGCGTACGGCACCCCGCCCCGGGCGAGTCCGAGGGCCCGCTGCAGTCGCAGCACCCGGGCGAGGGTCTTGGGGCCGTATCCGAACGCGGTGAGGCATCTGCGGTGCAACTGGCGGGCGCCGAGGCCGAGTTCGTCGGCGGTGGCGGCCACCGGCCGGCCCGCGTCGAGGGCGTCCACGACATGCCGGAGGAGGGGATCGGCCGGTGCGGTGTCGGCGGCCCTGCCCAATACCACCTCTTCGAGCCCGCTCGCCGGATCACCGGCCGCGTTCACGCGCGCGGTGAGTCGCCGCGCCTCGGCAGCCGGCCAGAGGTCGGCGAGTTCCACGCGCTGATCGAGCAGCTCACGGGCGGGGACGCCGAGGAGGGTGGGCGCGGTACCCGGGAAGAAGCGAACCCCCGCCCATGCGCTCGGCGCGCCTTCGGTGACGTATGCGCGGGTGTCGGGCCCGGCGACGAGCAACCGCCCCTCGTGCCAGAGCAGATCCATGCACCCGTCGGGCAGGACGCGCCCGGGGCCGGATCCGGACGGCGTGTTGGTCCAGACGACGGCACCGGTGAGCCGGGAGGGCCTTTCGCTGTACACGTGCCTACGCCACCCTCTCCCGATGCTCCTGCGGACTCACCCCGTACACCCGCTTGAACGCGCTGGACAGCGCGAACGCACTCCCGTACCCCACCTGCCGGGCGATCGCCTCCAGCGTCGTGTCGCTGTCCCGCAGCCGGTCCGCGGCCAGCGCCAGCCGCCAGCCCGTCAGATACGTCATCGGCGGCTCCCCGACCAGCTCGGTGAACCTCCGCGCGAGGGCCGCCCGGGAGATGCCCGCCTTCCCCGCGAGGGACGCCACGGTCCACGGATGCGCGGGATCGTCCTGGATCAGCCGCAGCACCCGGCCGACCACGGGGTCGGCCATGGCCCGGTACCAGGCGGGTGCCTCCGCCTCCGGGCGGGAGAACCAGGCCCGCAGCGCGGCGATGACCAGCAGGTCGAGCAGCCGGTCGAGGACCACTTCCTGGCCGGGCTCGTCCCGCACGATCTCCTCCATGAGGAACGGCGTGAGCGGGCAGTCCCACACATCGGAGGTGAGCGTCAGCAGCGGCGGCAGCGCGTCCAGCAGCCGCCCGCTCACCTCGCCCTGCCACAGATAGGTGCCGATCAGCATCACGGCCGAGCCGTCGAGCCGGTCGCCCCAGGTCCGTACGCCGAGGTCCATGACCCCGTTGAGGGAACGTCCGTCGGGGTAGTGGCACTCGGCGCCCGGCAGGATCACGGCCTGCGGCTGCGTGGCGGGGTCGTCGGCGCAGGTGTACGGGTCGGGGCCGCGGGCGATGGCGAGGTCGCCGGGGCGCAGCCGGACCGTCCCTTGGCCTTCGGCCGGGGGGACCCCCGTCTCGCTTCGCTCGCCCGTGTCCGGCGTGATCCACGCCTCGCCTCGGACCATGAGCATCACGGTGAGCGGGGCGCGGTCCTCGATGCGTACGCACCAGGGCGGTTCGAAACACGCTCGGATCATGAAAGCGCCCCGGGCCCGGGGGCCCTCAAGAAGGCCTGCGAGAGCGTCCATGCGGCCAGCGTAGACGTCCGCGCATGGGAATGAGCCGTTCAGCGATGGGCTGTTGAAGCGCCACGCCGTTGACTCGGAGCATGACGGAAAACGTGAGGAACACGCAGGACGTGACGGTAGTGGTGACCGGTGCCTCGGGCCGTACGGGCAGCCGGGTGGCGCAGGCGGTGCGCGCGGCGGGGCTCGGCGTACGGGCCGCGTCCCGGGCCCAGGGGTTCGACTGGGAGAACCCGACGACCTGGGCGGAGACCTTCCGGGACGCCGACGCGGCGTATCTGATGTATCCGTCCGACGTCGGCTCCCCGGCGGCGGCCGAGGGCATCGGGGCGCTCGCCCGGGAGGCGGTCGGGCTCGGCGTACGGCGGCTGGTGCTGCTGTCGGCTCGGGGTGAGACACAGGCGCTGGCGACCGAGGAGGCGCTGAAGTCGTCGGGCGCGGACTGGACGGTCGTACGGGCGTCGTGGTTCTCGCAGAACTTCAGTGAGGGCCCGTTGGCGGAGGAGTTGCGGCAGGGCGGGCTGACGTTCCCGGCGGGTGAGGTGCGGGAGCCGTTCCTGGATGTGCGGGACATCGCGGATGTGGTGGCGGCGGCGCTGACCTCCGGGGAGCGGTACACGGGGCGGACGCTGGAGCTGACGGGGCCGCGGCTGCTGTCGTTCCGGGAGGCGGTCGGGGAGATCGCCGAGGTGACGGGGCGGGAACTGACGTACACCCCGGTGCCCGCGCGGGACTACGGCGAGGCGCTGACCGGGTTCGGGGTGCCGCCCCAGGAGGCGGGGTTCCTGGTGGAGGTCTTCGAGGGGCTGCTCGACGGGCGGAACGCGCGTCTCACGGACGGGGTCCGGGAGGTGCTGGGGCGGGAGCCGCGGGACTTCGGGGACTTCGTACGGGAGGCCGCGGCGGCGGGCACCTGGAAGGTGTAGCCCCGCCCCGGTCCCCTGGCCGGGCCGCGCCTCGGTCCCGCGGCCGGGCTCCGCCTCGGACGGCCTCAGGAGCCCTCGGTCTCCTTGTGCGGCGGATGCGTGCTCTTGACATGGGTCCGCAGCCTCGACGTCACGTCCTCGGGCGGCAGGAACCGCGACCAGCGCTCCGGGAACTCCGACGGCATGTCGGGGTCCTCGGGGTCGGGCCTCTGGTGGGCCGTGGAGCGGGCGACGTAGTCGGCGACCTGCTGCTCGCGCGCCCGCTCGTTCGCCGCGCGGGCGGCCGCCGTCGCCGCGGCCGGCCACACACGGTCGATCGCGGCGTTGACGGCGGCGCCGACGAGGACGGCGAAGGCGGAGACGCCGATCCAGAGCATGACGGCGACGGCGGCGGCGAGTGAGCCGTAGATCGAGGCGCCCTCGATGGTGTTGGTGAGGTAGATGCGCAGCAGGAAGCTGCCCAGCACCCACATGGCGAGGGCGACCAGGGCGCCCGGGACGTCCTCGATCCATGGGGAGCGGACCGGGACGGACACGTGGTACAGCGTGGTCAGGAAGGCGATCGACAGGACGATCACGACCGGCCAGTAGAGGATCTGGACGACCGTCTCCGACCAGGGCACGATCCGGACCACCGCGTCCGGGCCCGCGACCATCAGCGGCAGCGCGATCGAGCCGATGAGCAGGGCCGCGAGGAAGAGCAGGAAGGCGACCAGTCGGGTCTTGACGATCCCGCGGACGCCGTCGAGGCCGTACATGACGGTGATGGTGTCGATGAAGACGTTGACCGCGCGGGAGCCGGACCACAGGGCGAAGAGGAAGCCGATGGAGATGACGTCGGGGCGGCCGCCCTTCATGACGTCGTCGAGGATCGGCTGGGCGATCTGGCGGACGCCCTTGTCGGAGAGGACCGTGCGGGAGGCCTCCAGGAGGTTGGCCTCCAGGCTGCTGATGGTGTCGGTGCCGGTCCAGTCGTCGACGTAGCCGAGCAGGCCGATCATGCTGAGCAGCAGGGGCGGCACGGACATCAGGGTGAAGAAGGCCGCCTCGGCGGCGAGGCCGAGGATGCGGTACTCCATGCAGGAGTTGACGGTGTCCTTGAGCAGCAGCCAGGCGGTCCTGCGCTTGGAGACGTTCCGGTAGAGGGCCCGGGCCCGGTGGAGTCGGCCGGAGGGCCGCTGAGGGGATTCACTTGCTGGCTGCACGCCCTAAAGGTATCCGTCGCGGGAGGCTGCACTCATCCCCCGGGCCGTTCGGCGGGGGCGCGCTGCCGGGCGGGTGATCCGGCCGGTGTTTGTGTCATGCCCGCGGTGGCCGGATTTCCCGGCGGCACGTAACGGAATCGAAACGTTCGATTGCGCATTCCTCCGGTGAGTTCCTTGGCCGGGCGCCCCTTCCGCTCACCCGAAGGGCATGTGCGCGTCACGGAAAACCTGCCCGGAAATCGCCATTGCCCGAAACACACTTGAAGCGCTCATGAATCATTCGAAAGAATTCGGTCTGTATTCGTTGCGTATGCCGAGGATCACTCGGGCGCACACGACACGGGGGAAATCAGCAGGTCACCGACCATGTCCTGGTCCTGCCGCGTTGCCGTGACGCGCCTTTCTGCGACCACTCACATCACTCTCGGAACATCTCACACGCATTTCTCACTGCCCCCTGGGCGGAAATCCCGCGGTGGGGAGGAGCTGAGGCCATGAACACGATCCCGCAGTGGACCCTGGACCCGAGGCCGGGCCTGGCGGAGTACGAGCTCCCGCTGCCCGAAGGTCTCCTGATCAACCGGCAGTCCGTGGCGGCCGCACACGAGCGCGTGCTCGCCGCCCTGTCCGCCGACCGCGACGACTCCGTGCTGCACGTCGCCGCCACCGGCCGTACCCTGCGCCTGCGCTACCGCACCGACGTCCTCGACCGCGAGGCCGCCGCCCGGATCGCCGGCTACCACCTGACCGCGCTCACCACACCCGTGCGGCGCAGCCTGCTCTCCGAGGCCGAACTCCGCTTCCAGCTGGAGGAGTTGGCGGGGCCGCGGCGCGAGCTCCCGGACCGGCGGGTGCACGAGCTGTTCGAGGAGCAGGCGGCGGCCCGTCCGGACACGGTGGCCGCCGTCCACGAGGACACCGAGTGGACCTACGGCGAGCTCAACTCCCGGGCGAACCAGATCGGCCGGGCCCTGCTCGCCCATGGACTGGGCCCCGAGGGCGTGGTCGCCGTGATCATGGAGCGGAACCTCGACTGGCTGGCCGCCGTACTGGGCGTCCTGAAGGCCGGCGGGGTGTATCTGCCGGTCGAGCCGCAGTTCCCGCCCGGGCGGGTCAGGGCGATGCTGACCCGCGCCGACTACGACCTGATCCTGAGCAAGGACTCCGTGGCGGCCGCGTACGACGGCGGGCACGACGACACGGACCTCGGCGTCCCCGTCGCGGCGGACCGGCTCGCCCACATCTACTTCACGTCCGGTTCCACCGGTGAGCCCAAGGGGGCGATGTGCGAGCACGCCGGGTTCCTCAACCATGTCCTCGCCAAGCTGGAGGACCTGGACATCGGCCCGGGCCAGGTGGTCGCGCAGACGGCTCCGCAGTGCTTCGGCATCTCCCTGTGGCAGCTGCTGTCGGCGCTGGTGGTCGGCGGGCGGACCCTGCTGATCGGGCAGGAGACGATCCTGGACGTGCCGCGGTTCCTGGCCACGGTCGAACGCGGCCGGGTCAGTGTGCTGCAGGTGGTGCCATCGTATCTGGAGGCGGTCCTCGCCGAGTTGGAGCGGCGGCCGAGGGAACTGCCGTGTCTGCGGCGGGTGTCGGTGACCGGCGAGGCGGTGAGGAAGGAGCTGGTGCAGCGCTGGTTCGCCACCCGGACCGGCATCCCGCTCGTCAACGCCTACGGCCTGACGGAGACTTCGGACGACACCAACCACGAGGTCATGGACCGGGTGCCGGACCAGGAGCGGGTCCCGCTCGGACGGCCGGTCGCGGGCGTGCGGATCTACGTCGTCGACGAGCAGCTCGTCCCGGTGCCGCTGGGCGCGCCCGGCGAGATCGTCTTCTCCGGGGTGTGCGTGGGGCGCGGGTACGTCAACGACCCCGAGCGGACGAAGGCGGCGTTCACCGAGGACCCGTACCGGCCCGGTGAGCGGCTGTACCGCAGCGGGGACCACGGGCGGTGGCTGCCCGGCGGGAAGCTGGAGTTCCTGGGGCGCCGGGACGGCCAGGTGAAGATCCGCGGCCTCCGCATCGAGACCGGGGAGATCGAGAACGCGCTGCTGCGGGTGGCCGGGGTCCGCGACGGCGCGGTGGTCGTCGTACGCGGGACGCAGCTGGTGGCGTTCTGCGCCGGCCCGGCGCCGGTCGCCGCCGACGTCGTACGGGAGAGGCTGGCGGCGTCGCTGCCCGCGTACATGGTTCCGGCCGTCGTGCACTGGCGGGAGCGGCTGCCGCTGACCGCGAACGGCAAGACCGACCGCAGGACGCTGACCGCGCTCGCCGAGGATCTCGACACCTCGGCGGACGAGCCCGGTACGCCGGGCGAGCGCCGGCTGGCCGCCGCGTGGGCCGAGGTGCTGGGCATCCCGGCCGAACGGATCAGCCGCCACGACCACTTCTTCGACCGCGGCGGCACCTCGCTGGCCGCGGTGAAGCTGGCGATCGCCCTGGACCGGGCGATCACCCTCAAGGACGTCACCCGCCATCCGGTCCTCGCCGACCTCGCCGGACTGCTCGACCGAACCACGTGAGGCCTGATGGCAGCACCCCTGTGAGGGGCGCGGGGCCGTGTCGATGTGCGGCTGGCGCCGCGTGGGCGCGACAAGTCACCACGCACGCGCGACCGCCGAACGACATCACGCCCCCACGGCGGGTAGGTTCCACACATGGCAGGACGCACGCACACCGTGACCAACCAGCCCCCACCCCTGATCGGCCACGACGTCTACACCGCCGACAAAGCCCTGGTGGCGGCCGTGGAACGCCACACGGACCCCGGCCTCCTGGACGAAGTCCACGGCGAACTCTCGGCCCTGGGCAAGACCTCCGGCTCCGCCCAGGTCCAGGAATGGGGCGCCCAGGCCAACGAGAACCCGCCCACCCTGCGCACCCATGACCGCTACGGCCACCGCATCGACGAGGTCGACTTCCACCCCGCCTGGCACCGCCTCCTCGGCAAGGGCGTCTCCGCGGGCCTGACCGCCGCCTGGAACCGCCCCGCGGGCCATGTCCGGCGAGCCGCCGCGTTCCTGATCTGGACCCAGGTCGACGCGGGCAACCTCTGCCCCCTGTCGATGACCCACGCCGCCGTCCCCGCCCTGCGCACGGAACCCGCGCTGGCCGAGGTATGGGAACCCCGACTGACCTCGATGGTGTACGACCGTGAGCTGCGCCCCGCGCACCACAAGGCCGGCGCCCTGTTCGGCATGGCGATGACGGAGAAACAGGGCGGCAGCGACGTACGCGCGGGCACGACCCGGGCCACCCCCCTCGCCGAGGCCGGCACGTACGGGCTGACCGGCCACAAGTGGTTCTGCTCGGCCCCCATGTCGGACGGCTTCCTGGTCCTCGCCCAGGCCCCCGACGGCCTCACCTGCTTCCTCGTCCCGCGGGTCCTGGCGGACGGCACCCGCAACCCCTTCCACATCCAGCGCCTGAAGGACAAGCTCGGCAACCGCTCCAACGCCTCCGCCGAGGTCGAGTTCGACGCCACGTGGGCGCAGCGGGTCGGCGACGAGGGCCGCGGGGTGCGGACCATCATCGAGATGGTCGCGGCGACCCGCCTGGACTGCGTCCTCGGCTCGGCGGGCCTGATGCGGCAGGCCGTGACGCAGGCGATCCACCACTGCACCTACCGCGAGGCGTTCGGCGGACGGCTGATCGACAAGCCGCTGATGCGCAACGTCCTGGCCGATCTCGCCCTGGAGTCCGAGGCGGCGACCACCCTCGCGCTGCGTCTCGCGGCGGCCTACGACGACGGCGGGGAGCAGGAGCGGGCGTTCCTGCGGATCGCGGTGCCGGCGGCCAAGTACTGGGTGACCAAGCGGTGTACGCCGATGACGGCCGAGGCGGCGGAATGTCTGGGCGGCAACGGCTACGTCGAGGAGTCGGGGCTGCCGAGGCTCGTCCGGGAGTCCCCGCTGAACTCGATCTGGGAGGGCGCCGGCAATGTCCAGGCGCTGGACGTGCTCCGGGCCCTGCAGCGCGAGCCACTGGCGCTCGACGCCTATCTCCGGGAGGTCGGCCGGGCCCGCGGCGCCGACCACCGCCTCGACGGCGCGATCAAGGACCTGCTGACGGAACTGGCCGATCTGGACGGGATCGAGGGGCGGGCCCGGCGGCTGACGGAGCGGCTCGCCCTGGTCCTCCAGGGCGCGCTCCTCGTCCGGTACGCGCCCGCGGAGGTCGCTGACGCGTTCTGTGCGTCCCGGCTGGGCGGCGACGGGGGTGCGGCCTTCGGGACGCTACCGTCGAGCCTGGATCTGGCGTCCGTGGTGGAGCGGGCCCGCCCACCGCTCTGACCTGCACGGAAGAGAGTGCGAGGGTGGTGCTGCGCCGACACGGCACCACCCTCGCTGTGGCCCGTTCAAGGGCGCGAACGCCGCTCGGGACGGCGTTAGGTCAAGTTTCAATCAGGGCAAGGCTGTCCACCAGGGTTGCAGGGGGTTGCAACTTGCTGGTGACTGTGGCCGGAGTGTGTCCCTCCGCGAGGGGCTGAAGGCACTATGAGACAGACAGTCAGGACCGACTTCGCACACGTGGCCGAAAGGCGACGGGAAACCGGTTGCCCGAAGCAGCTCATCCGGGAGGACCTAGTGGCGCTCTCGCCGACGGATGTCACCCAGCTCGCCGCCGTGGACGCGGCACGCGCGGCGCGGGTGCTCAGCGATGTGCGTTCCGCCACGCTCTCCGGGCAGCGGACGCCGGTCGCACCCCGTCCGGTGATCGAGCAGTCCTGGGGGCGGATGCTGCGCGGCGGGGTCGATCCGGACCACGACTTCCGGACCGGACTGCTGTCCCGGGAGGAGGTGCAGCGGCGCCGGGAGACCTCGGAGCTGCGGCATGTGCTGCCGGTGCTGCGCCAGGGGCTGCTGTCCGTCGCGGACGTCGCCCACCACATCATGGTGGTCGCCGACGAGGAGGGCCGGGTGCTGTGGCGGGAGGGCAGCAACCCGGTGCTGCGCAAGGCCGACGGGACCGGGTTCGAGCTCGGTGCCGACTGGCGGGAGGACGTCGTCGGGACGAACGGCATCGGTACGCCGGTGGTGGAGCGGCGGCCCGTGCAGGTCTTCGCCGCCGAGCACTTCGTCCGCTCGCAGACCTCCTGGACCTGTACCGGGGCGCCGATCACGGACCCCAGGGACGGCCGGCTGATCGGCGTCGTGGATGTGAGCGGGCCGCTGGAGACGATGCATCCGGCGACGCTCGCCTGGGTCGACTCGGTGGCCAAGCTGGCCGAGGCCCGGCTGCGGGAGCTGCACCATGTCGCGCTGGGGCAGCTGCGGGCGGTGGCGGCGCCGGTGCTGGCGCGACTCGGCGGGCGGGCTCTGGTGGTGGACGGGGACGGCTGGACCGCGGCGGTGACCGGGATGCCGTACCAGAGCCGGGTCGCGCTGCCCAAGTCGTTGTCGGCGGGCCGGAGGTGGCTGCCGACGCTGGGGCTGTGCACGGTGGAGCCACTGGCCGAGGGCTGGCTGGTGCGGGCCGCGGCGGAGCAGGGACCGCCGGGGGCCACGCGGATCGTCCTCGATCTGTCGCAGCCGCGCCGCTGGTCGGTGACGGTGTCCGGGGGCGTCGGATCGTGGAGCCATGAACTGAGTCCCCGGCACGCCGAGTTGCTGTATCTGCTGGCGGTGCACCGCTCCGGGCGCAGCGCGGCGGAGCTGGCCGAGGACGTCTTCGCCGATCCGGCCCGCCGGGTGACGGTGCGCGCGGAGCTGTCCCGGATCCGCCGCTACCTCGGCGGCCTGCTGGAACACCGGCCGTACCGCTTCTCCGAGGCCGTGGAGGTCTCGGTGCTGTTCCCGGAGGACCCACGGGACCTGCTGCCGCACTCGACGGCCCCCGCGGTGACCGGCAAACGGTTGTCCGCGCAGGCTCCCTGAAGCACCCGACTGCGGCATCTTCCGCATATTTGCAGGGTCTTCGTCACCGTGGGCGCCTTACTGCCGTAGCATCCCTCTACGGGCCACCCCACCTGCTCCTTGGTCAACGCACGGATCACCAAGCGCAGTTGGCCCGCCTCGGGAGGTACGGAATGAAGCATCGCGGCAGACACCGCAGGCGCAGGCAGGGCAAGGCGCTGCGCGCGTTCCTGGCCGGGACCGCCCTCGCGCTGACCGCCGCCGCGACCATGATCAGCGCCTCCCAGGCCACGGTCGCCTCGGATCCCGGTGCTCTCAGGCCGCTCGCCTCGGCCGCCGAGACCGACGCCCTCGAGCTGCGGGAGCACCTTCAGCCGCAGCGGGATCTCGACCGGCTGGCCGACGCGATGGGCGAGCCGGCCGGGGTGAGCGACGTGCTCGCGAGCGCCGACCGCACCCTGCGTTCCGCCGCCGACTGCTCGGCCGCCGAGCGCCGGGCGCTGCCCGCCGAGCCGGCCGCCACGCGCGCGTACTGCTGGGACGCCGCCGACACCCGCTCCTGGCGGGCCGGCGCGGTCACCACCTCGGGCGACGCCGACGACGACGGCCTGTGGGGTGCGAACCGGGTGATCCTCTCGGCCTGGTCGCAGGGCTCCCACGATCTGGCCCGGGTGGCGTTCATCGACGCGGGCGACATGGACCGGCTCACCTACTCCTGGGTCCTGCTCACCGTCCCGGTCGACGGCGGCCGCGACTACCGCGCCCTCGACTCCCAGGTCTCCGGCATGGTCTGGTACCAGGACAAGCTGCTGGTGACCGCCGCCGAGGGCCTGTACGTGTACGACATGGACCGCGTCCAGCGCACCACGGTCGACAGCCCCGCCGTCGGCCGCGTGGCCGGCGGCGGCTGGGCGGGACACGGCTACCGGTGGGTCCTGCCCGCGGTCGGCAGCTACACCCTCGCCGGGGGCGAGGCGGCCGCGCACCCCGACTACATCTCCCTCGACCGCAGCACCTCCCCCGACAGTCTCGTCGCGAGCGAATGGGTCTCCGCCGACGCCGACCGCGCCGTCCGGCTCTGGCGCTACGACCTCGGCACCACCTCCGACCGCGCGGGACTCCTCGCCACGGACCCCGCCGGGTACGCGCGCGTGAACGAGGCGTACGAGACGAAGACGGCGGGCGTCGGCCCCGTGCTGTCGTACCGCTCCGACTGGTACCTGGGCCGCTCCCCTGACACGGACGGGGACCACGGCACGCTGTGGCGCCAGAACGCGACCGGAGCGGCGGCCACGCAGTGCGGCACGGACGAGAGCCACCAGTGCTGGAGCACGGCGTCGGAGTCGCTGTCCTACTGGGAGTCGACGGGAGAGCTCTGGTCCCAGTCGGGCCGGGTGCTGTTCGCGCTGCCGCTGGCGTCGGTGAACAGGGCCCTGGGCTAGGTACCGTCCCGGGGTTCAGGAGCCGTTCGACAGATCATCGGGCCGGATGGTTCCCTGGCAGGCATGGCCAACATCCCCGTGACCACCTGGTCCCTGGAGCAGACCGCCCCGACGGACGCCCTCCCGGCCGCCGCGCCGGACGGCGACGTCAGGATCGTCCGCGCCGAGGTCCCCTCCCCCGAGTTCAGCCGCTTCCTCTACGCCTCCGTCGGCGGTGACATCCGCTGGACCGACCGGCTCGGCTGGACCTACGCGCAGTGGGAGGAGCACCTGGGCCGGCCCGGCGTGGAGACCTGGGTCGCCCATGACCGCGGCACCCCCGCGGGCTATGTGGAGCTGGAGCCGCAGGACGACGGGGTCGTGGAGATCGTCTACTTCGGCCTCCTCCCGGCCTTCCGGGGCCGCCGCATCGGCGGGCACCTGCTGTCGTACGGCGCCGCCCGCGCCTGGGACCTCGCCGACCGCTGGCCGGGGCTCGCCCCCACCAAGCGGGTCTGGTTGCATACGTGCAGCCTGGACGGGGAGCACGCCATGGACAACTACCAGCGCCGGGGCTTCAAGCTCTTCGACACCAAGGTCGAGGAGCAGCCCGACGTGGCCGCACCGGGGCCCTGGCCGGGGGCATACCGCGTCTGACCTGCGCGGACAAGAGTCCTCGCGCGGTGTGTGATCGACGACACCCTTGTCTCACTCTTCGGGACAAGGGTGTCCGCATGATGGACGAAGCTGGACTGTGTCCAGATCGCCGTGACACGCTTCCGTCATGTCTGGAACTGGAATTGCCTTGGTGAGTCGGCGGCATGTCGACCTCGGCCGCATGTCCAGCGCCATCTGTCCGGCGCGCTAAGCATCCATCAGTGGCCTCCGGCCACGGGGCCGCAGCCGCCCGACATCTCCTGACTCTCCGCTTTCCCCCGCGCAATGAGGCGCACCTATTTCCATGCGCCCGTACGCGCAGGTCAGAGCCGCTTTCCCCGTCTGTCCCGAAGGACGTAACAACCATGGCCGCCACCCCGCAGAAGCCTGCCGCCGCGACTCCCCGCCGCAAGGTGAGCCGTCACCGCGGTGAGGGCCAGTGGGCCGCGGGGCACCACACCCCGCTCAACGGCAACGAGCAGTTCAAGAAGGACGACGACGGTCTCAATGTGCGGACACGCATTGAGACGATCTACTCCAAGCGCGGGTTCGACTCGATCGACCCCAACGACCTGCGCGGCCGTATGCGCTGGTGGGGCCTGTACACCCAGCGCAAGCCCGGGATCGACGGCGGCAAGACCGCGATCCTGGAGCCGGAGGAGCTGGACGACAAGTACTTCATGCTGCGGGTGCGGATCGACGGCGGACGCCTCACCACCCGGCAGCTGCGGGTGATCGGCGAGATCTCCGAGGAGTTCGCGCGGGGCAGCGCGGACATCACCGACCGGCAGAACATCCAGCTGCACTGGATCCGCATCGAGGACGTGCCGGAGATCTGGAACCGCCTGGAGGCGGTCGGCCTGTCCACCACCGAGGCCTGCGGTGACACGCCCCGCGTGGTCATCGGCTCCCCCGTGGCCGGCATCGCCGAGGACGAGATCATCGACGGCAGCTGGGCCATCGACGAGATCCACGAGCGCTACATCGGCAGCAAGGAGTTCTCCAACCTGCCGCGCAAGTTCAAGACGGCGATCTCCGGCTCCCCGCTCCTGGACGTCGTCCACGAGATCAACGACATCGCGTTCGTCGGCGTGGAGCACCCCGAGCACGGCCCCGGATTCGACGTGTGGGTCGGTGGCGGTCTGTCCACGAACCCCAAGATCGGCGTCCGCCTCGGCGCCTGGGTGCCGCTGGAGGAGGTCCCGGACGTCTGGGCCGGTGTCATCGGCATCTTCCGCGACTGGGGCTACCGCCGCCTGCGCACCCGCGCCCGTCTGAAGTTCCTCGTCGCCGACTGGGGCCCGGAGAAGTTCCGCCAGGTCCTGGAGGACGACTACCTGGGGCACAAGCTCGTCGACGGCCCCGCGCCCGCCGAGCCCACCTCCCGCTGGCGCGACCACGTCGGCGTCCACCGCCAGAAGGACGGCCGTTTCTACGTCGGGTTCGCCCCGCGCGTCGGCCGCGTCGACGGTGCCACGCTCACGAAGATCGCCGAGGTCGCGGAGGCACACGGCTCGGGCCGGGTGCGTACCACCGTCGAACAGAAGATGATCATCCTCGATGTCGAGGAGTCGCAGGTCGAGCCGCTGGTCGAGGCCCTCCAGGCCCTGGACCTGACCGCCAAGCCGTCCCCCTTCCGGCGCGGCACCATGGCCTGCACCGGCATCGAGTACTGCAAGCTCGCCATCGTCGAGACCAAGCAGCGCGGCGCCACGCTCATCGACGAGCTGGAGCGCCGCATCCCGGACTTCGACGAGCCGCTCACCATCAACATCAACGGCTGCCCGAACGCCTGCGCCCGTATCCAGGTCGCGGACATCGGTCTCAAGGGCCAGCTGGTCCTCAACGACCAGGGCGAGCAGGTCGAGGGATTCCAGGTGCACCTCGGTGGCGCTCTCGGTCTGGAGGCCGGTTTCGGCCGCAAGGTGCGTGGTCTGAAGGTCACCTCCGAGGAGCTGCCCGACTACGTCGAGCGGGTCCTGAAGCGGTTCCGGGCCGAGCGCGAGGAGGGCGAGCGGTTCGCCGCCTGGGCCTCGCGGGCCAGTGAGGAGTCACTGTCGTGAGCGAGCGGGCCGCCCCCTTCTACTGCCCCTACTGCGGCGACGAGGACCTGCGCCCGTCCGAGCAGGGTCACGGCGCTTGGGAATGCGCGGCGTGCAACCGCGCATTCCAGCTGAAGTTCCTCGGGCTGCTCGCCCGGGGCCTTCAGCCCAATGACGCAGCGGGAGACGAGATATGACCGCGGTTCAGGAAGAACGGACGACCGACGAGCTCAAGGCGCTCGCCGAGCAGGCGGGCCGTGACCTGGAGGACGCCTCCGCCCTGGAGATCCTCCAGTGGGCCGTCGACACCTTCGGCAAGCGTTTCTGCGTGACCTCCTCCATGGAGGACGCGGTCGTCGCGCACCTCGCGTCCCGTGCCATGAAGGGCGTGGACGTGGTGTTCCTCGACACCGGCTACCACTTCCCGGAGACCATCGGCACCCGGGACGCGGTGGAGGCCGTGATGGACGTCAACGTCATCACGCTCACCCCGCGCCAGACGGTCGCCGAGCAGGACGCGGAGTACGGCCCCAGGCTGCACGACCGCGACCCGGACCTGTGCTGCAAGCTGCGCAAGGTCCAGCCGCTGGAGCAGGGGCTGACCGACTACCTGGCCTGGGCGACCGGGCTGCGCCGCGACGAGTCCCCGACCCGCGCGAACACCCCGGTCGTCGGCTGGGACGAGAAGCGCCAGAAGGTCAAGGTCTCCCCGATCGCCCGCTGGACCCAGGACGACGTGGACGCGTACGTCGCCGAACACGGCGTCCTGACCAACCCGTTGCTGATGGACGGCTACGCCTCCGTCGGCTGCGCCCCCTGCACCCGCCGGGTCCTGGAGGGCGAGGACGCGCGCGCCGGACGCTGGGCCGGGCGCGCCAAGACCGAGTGCGGTCTGCACGGATGACCACCATCGAGAAGGAGTTGCACGTGACGACCGGAGCCACCGTCTGGCTCACGGGTCTGCCGAGTGCCGGCAAGACCACCATCGCGTACGAGCTGGCCGGCCGGCTGCGCGAGGAGGGCCACCTCGTCGAGGTGCTCGACGGCGACGAGATCCGCGAGTTCATCTCCGCGGGCCTCGGCTTCAGCCGCGAGGACCGGCACACGAACGTGCAGCGCATCGGCTTCGTCGCGGAACTGCTCGCCCGCAACGGCGTCAAGGCGCTCGTCCCGGTGATCGCGCCCTACGCCGACAGCCGTGAGGCGGTGCGCAAGCGCCACCAGGAGGGCGGGGCCGCGTATCTGGAGATCCACGTGGCGACTCCGGTCGAGGTGTGCTCCGTACGCGATGTGAAGGGTCTGTACGCCAAGCAGGCCGCGGGCGAGCTGACCGGGCTGACCGGTGTCGACGACCCGTACGAGGCGCCCGAGGCGCCCGACCTGCGGATCGAGTCGCAGGACCAGACCGTCCAGGAGTCCGCCGCGGCTGTCCACGCGCTGCTCACCGAGAGGGGACTGGCATGACGACGACCGTTGCGAAGGTCAAGGGGGGCGATGAGGGCACGGACGCCCCGTACGCGCTCTCGCACCTGGACGCGCTGGAGTCCGAGGCGGTCCACATCTTCCGTGAGGTGGCGGGTGAGTTCGAGCGGCCGGTGATCCTGTTCTCCGGCGGCAAGGACTCGATCGTCATGCTGCATCTGGCGCTGAAGGCGTTCGCGCCGGCCGCCGTTCCGTTCTCGCTGCTGCACGTGGACACCGGGCACAACTTCCCCGAGGTGCTTGAGTACCGCGACCGTGCGGTGGCCAAGCACGGGCTGCGGCTCCATGTGGCCTCCGTGCAGGACTACATCGACCGCGGTGTGCTCAAGGAGCGTCCGGACGGGACCCGCAACCCGCTCCAGACCCTCCCGCTGACCGAGAAGATCCAGGCGGAGAAGTTCGACGCGGTCTTCGGCGGCGGGCGGCGTGACGAGGAGAAGGCCCGGGCCAAGGAGCGGGTGTTCTCGCTGCGGGACGAGTTCTCGCAGTGGGACCCGCGCAGGCAGCGGCCCGAGCTGTGGAACCTCTACAACGGCCGCCACGCTCCCGGCGAGCACGTCCGCGTGTTCCCGCTGTCCAACTGGACCGAGCTGGACGTCTGGCAGTACATCGCCCGCGAGGGCATCGAACTGCCGGAGATCTACTTCGCGCACGAGCGTGAGGTCTTCTCGCGCAACGGCATGTGGCTGACCGGCGGCGAGTGGGGCGGCCCGAAGGACGGCGAGACCGTCGAGAAGCGGCTCGTGCGCTACCGGACCGTCGGTGACATGTCCTGCACCGGTGCCGTCGACTCGGACGCGGTGACGCTGGACGACGTCATCGCCGAGATCGCCGCGTCCCGGCTGACCGAGCGGGGCGCCACCCGCGCCGACGACAAGATGTCCGAGGCCGCGATGGAAGACCGTAAGCGCGAGGGGTACTTCTAAGCATGAGCACGACGACTTCCGAGGCGCTCTCGGCCACGACCCTGCTGCGGTTCGCCACCGCGGGCTCCGTCGACGACGGCAAGTCCACGCTGGTGGGTCGGCTGCTGCACGACTCCAAGTCGGTCCTCACCGACCAGCTGGAGGCCGTGGAGCGCGCCTCGACCGCGCGCGGCCAGGAAGGTCCCGATCTCGCGCTGCTCACCGACGGTCTGCGGGCCGAGCGGGAGCAGGGCATCACGATCGACGTGGCGTACCGCTACTTCGCCACCGCCAAGCGGCGGTTCATCCTCGCGGACACCCCGGGGCATGTGCAGTACACCCGCAACATGGTGACGGGTGCCTCCACGGCCGAGCTGACGGTGATCCTCATCGACGCCCGCAACGGCGTCGTCGAGCAGACCCGCCGGCACGCCGCCCTCGCGGCGCTGCTGCGGGTGCCGCACGTGGTGCTCGCGGTCAACAAGATGGACCTCGTCGACTACCAGGAGTCCGTCTTCGCCGCGATCGCCGAGGAGTTCACGGCGTACGCGACCGAGCTGGGCGTCCCCGAGGTCACCGCGATCCCGATCTCGGCGCTCGCCGGTGACAACGTGGTGGAGCCGTCCGCCAACATGGACTGGTACGGCGGCCCGACCGTCCTGGAGCACCTGGAGACGGTCCCGGTCACCCACGACCTGAGCCACTGCCACGCCCGCCTTCCCGTGCAGTACGTGATCCGCCCGCAGACCGCCGAGCACCCCGACTACCGGGGGTACGCCGGTCAGATCGCCGCCGGTTCCTTCCGCGTCGGCGAGGCGGTCACCGTGCTGCCCTCGGGGCACGCCTCGAAGATCGCCGGCATCGACCTGCTCGGCCAGTCCGTCGACGTCGCCTGGACCACCCAGTCGGTGACCGTCCTCCTGGAGGACGACATCGACATCTCGCGCGGCGACCTCATCGTGCCCAGCAAGGACGCCCCGCCGACCACCCAGGACATCGAGGCGACCGTCTGCCATGTGGCCGACGCGCCGCTGACCGTCGGCCATCGGGTACTGCTCAAGCACGGCACCCGCACGGTGAAGGCAATCGTCAAGGACATCCCGTCCCGTCTCACGCTCGACGACCTGTCCCTGCACCCGCACCCGGGACAGCTCGTCGCCAACGACATCGGCCGCGTGAAGATCCGCACCGCGGAACCGCTGCCGGTGGACTCCTACGCCGACTCCCGGCGCACCGGCTCCTTCATCCTGATCGACCCGAACGACGGCACCACGCTCACCGCGGGCATGGTCGGCGAGTCGTTCGCGTCCCCGGAGCCGGTCAGGGACGAGGCCGAGGACGACGGGTGGGACTTCTGACATGAACTCCACCGACTACTTCTCCACGTTCGCGAAGGAGGGCGGCCGCGTCGGCAGCGGCGCGCTCGGCAGCGGGCAGGGCGGAGTGGCGCGATGTGCGCTTTGACGTACGCGCACCGCATGCGCGCCCTCACCCCCCACCGCCGTAGACGCAGACCTGCCGACCTCCCGGCCACGACCTGAGAGACCGTGACCGCCGGGCCTCCGAGAGGAACACCTCCCGTGCCTGCAGCACACGCCTTCCGCCGCACCTTCGCGGTCATAGCCGCGCTTCCCCTTCTCACCCTGGCCGCCTGCGGCTACGGCTCCGAGGCCAAGGACGACGACACCGCCAAGGTCGCCGCCGGGGCCGAGAAGATCGATGGGCTGGACTCCGTCAAGATCGGTTACTTCGGGAACCTGACGCACGGCACCGCGCTGGTCGGTGTGAACAAGGGCTACTTCCAGAAGGAGCTCGGCGCCACCAAGGCGCAGTACTCGATCTTCAATGCCGGGCCCTCCGAGATCGAGGCGCTGAACGCCGGTTCCATCGACATCGGCTGGATCGGTCCCTCCCCCGCGATCAACGGCTACACCAAGTCCGCCGGCAAGAACCTGAAGATCATCGGCGGTTCGGCGTCCGGCGGCGTGAAGCTCGTGGTGAACCCGGACAAGATCAAGTCCCTGAAGGACGTCAAGGGCAAGAAGATCGCCACCCCGCAGCTGGGCAACACGCAGGACGTGGCGCTGCTCAACTGGATCGCCGAGCAGGGCTGGAAGGTCGACGCGGAGAGCGGCAAGGGCGATGTCTCGGTGATCCGCACCGAGAACTCGGTCGTCCCGGACGCCTACAAGTCCGGCTCCATCGACGGCGCCTGGGTGCCGGAGCCGACCGCGTCGAAGCTGGTCGCCGAGGGTGCGAAGGTGCTGCTGGACGAGAAGACCCTGTGGCCCGACGAGAAGTTCGTGATCACGAACATCATCGTGCGGCAGGAGTTCCTCAAGGAGCACCCGAAGGCCGTCGAGGCGGTGCTGAAGGCCTCGGTCGAGGCGAACAAGTGGATCAACGCCAACCCGGACGCGGCGAAGGCCGCGGCCAACGCCCAGCTGGAGACCGACTCCGGCAAGGCACTGCCGGCCGAGGTGCTGGACCCGGCGTGGAAGTCGATCCAGTTCACCGATGACCCGCTGGCCGCCACCCTCGACACCGAGGCGCAGCACGCGGTCAAGGCCGGTCTGCTGGAGCAGCCGAACCTGAAGGACATCTACGACCTGACGATCCTCAACAAGATCCTCAAGGCCGCGGGCGAGAGCACGGTCGACGCCGCCGGTCTCGGCACGAGCTGACCGACCGAACCGATGAGTTCCCAGGAGGTGACGACCATGGCCACGACCCTCGCCAAGGCCGCCGACGACACCGTGTCGGCCGAGTACGCCGCCCGGATCGAGCATGTCTCGAAGTCGTTCGCGGGCCCTGCCGGACAGCAGCTCGTGCTGGACGACATCAGCATCGATGTCGCGCCCGGCGAGTTCGTCACCCTCCTGGGGGCCTCGGGCTGCGGCAAGTCCACGCTGCTGAACCTGGTGGCCGGACTGGACGAGCCGAGCGCGGGCTCCATCACGACGGACGGGCGTCCGGCGCTGATGTTCCAGGAGCACGCCCTGTTCCCGTGGCTGACCGCGGGCAAGAACATCGAACTCGCCCTGAAGCTCAGGGGGGTTCCGAAGAACGAGCGGCGCGAGAAGGCCGACTCGCTGCTCGAACTCGTCCGCCTGAAGGGTGCGTACGGCAAGCGGGTGCACGAGCTGTCCGGCGGTATGCGCCAGCGGGTGGCGCTGGCCCGCGCGCTCGCCCAGGAGAGCAGGCTGCTGCTGATGGACGAGCCCTTCGCGGCGCTCGACGCCATCACCCGCGATGTGCTGCACGAGGAGCTGACGCGGATCTGGGAGGAGACCGGCCTGTCCGTTCTCTTCGTCACGCACAACGTGCGCGAGGCCGTGCGCCTCGCCCAGCGCGTCATCCTGCTGTCCTCCCGGCCGGGCCGGATCGCCCGTGAGTGGACGGTCGGCATTCCGCAGCCGCGCCGCATCGAGGACGCTCCGGTGGCGGAACTGTCCATCGAGATCACCGAAGAACTGCGGGGGGAGATCCGCCGACATGGCCAGCACTGACACGACACCGGTCCAGGACATCGGGAGCGTAGAGGCGGGCCTCGACGCACTGGACACCCAGGTCACGGGCCGGCCGCCGTTCCGGCAGACCTTCCGGGAGAAGATCCTGCCGCCGATCACCGCGATCCTCCTGGTCGTGGTGATCTGGCAGGGCCTGATCACCCTGAACATCGTCGACGACCCGTCGAAGCTGCCGTCCCCCGGGGACGTGTGGGCCGAGGCCAAGGACGCGTGGCTGAAGGGCACACTGCTCGAGTACATCTGGACGAGCGTCTCGCGCGGCCTGTTCGGCTTCGCGCTCGCCCTGCTCATCGGCACCCCGCTCGGTCTGGTGGTGGCGCGGGTGAAGTTCGTGCGGGCAGCGATCGGCCCGATCCTGTCCGGTCTGCAGTCGCTGCCGTCGGTGGCGTGGGTGCCGGCCGCCGTGATCTGGCTGGGCCTGGAGCCCGAGATGATGTACGCGGTGATCCTGCTCGGCGCGGTGCCGTCCATCGCCAACGGGCTGGTGTCCGGCGTCGACCAGGTGCCGCCACTGTTCCTGCGGGCGGGCCGCACGCTGGGGGCCACCGGCCTCCAGGGCATCCGGCACATCGTGATGCCGGCGGCGCTGCCCGGCTATGTGGCGGGTCTGAAGCAGGGCTGGGCGTTCTCCTGGCGCTCGCTGATGGCCGCGGAGATCATCGCGCACGCACCCGACCTGGGCGTCGGCCTCGGCCAGCTCCTGGAGGTGGGCCGCACCAACAGCAGCATGTCGACGGTGTTCCTGGCGATCCTGCTCATCCTGTTCGTCGGTATCGCGATCGACCTGCTGATCTTCAGCCCGCTGGAGCGGTGGGTGCTGCGCAGCCGCGGTCTGCTGGTGAAGGGGTAAGTCCCGTGCACAGGAAGCCGGTTCTCCTCGTCATCGCCCACGGCAGCCGCGATCCGCGGCACGCCGCGACGGTGCACGCCCTCGTCCGCCGGGTGCGTGCGCTGCGCCCGGACGTACGGGTGGAGACGGGCTTCCTGGACTTCAACATCCCGTCCGTGCAGGGGGTGTTGGAGTCGCTGGCGGCGGAGGGCGTACGGGATGTCGTGGCCCTGCCGTTGCTCCTGACCCGCGCGTTCCACGCGAAGGCGGACATCCCGGCGGTGCTGCGGGACGCACCGCAGCGGCTGCGCATCCGGCAGGCCGAGGTGCTCGGCCCGTCGCCGCTGCTGCTGTCCGCGCTCGAACGGCGGCTGTACGAGGCCGGGTTGACGCCCGCCGACAAGTCCTCGACCGGGGTCGTGCTGGCCTCGGCGGGGTCCACCGACCCGGAGGCGATCGCAGTGATCGCAGAAATCGCGCGGGAGTGGCGGCGTACCGGTTGGTGCGCCGTGCGACCTGCGTTCGCCTCCGCCGCACTGCCTCGGACCGAGGACGCGGTACGGGAGTTGAGGGCGCTGGGCTGCGAGCGGGTGGCCGTCGCGCCGTATGTCCTTGCGCCCGGATTTCTGCCGGACCGGATCGCGCGGGGCGCGGCGGAGGCGGACGTGCTGGCGGACGTGCTGGGCGCGGCGCCGGAGGTGGCCCGGCTGCTGGTGGAGCGTTACGAGGCGGCACGACGGCCGGTGCTGGCCGCGTTGGGTGCCTGACGGCAGAGCTGGTCGCCCAGTCGGCACGGTTACTGGCGCCGTAGCAGGTACTTGTGCTGCCCCGACAACACGAGCTCGCCGCGCTGGTTGTGGATGGTCGCGGCCGTCACCACGACACCGTTGTCGCCCTGTGGTTGCAGTTCGGTGATGGTGAGTGCCGGATACAGGGTGTCGCCGGAGTGCACTTCGGCAAGGAAGGTGCAGGACAGCTCGAGGAAGCTGATGAACACCTCACCGATGAAGTGCGGGAACAGAGTGGCTCCGGGGGCGGTGAAGGCCAGGACCTGCAGGCCGTGGACGACCGGTGCCGAATGGCCGTGCCTGCGCGCCCACTCGGCGTCGTAGTGCACCGGGTGGTTGTCGGCGGAGACCGTCTGGAAGGCTGCGGCATGTGCGTCGGTCAGGGTGCGGCTGGGCGCCCGGAAGACCTCGCCCACGCGCAGATCCTCGAAGGTCCGGGCCGGAACGACCTCGAATTTCTCGGGTGTGAACTCGTCCGGTACAAGGGGCGCCGGGTCCGTGGCGGGCTGTGTCATGGAGATGTCCTTTCGTGAGGGCGGCGGTCTCGGGCGGGCGACTCGGGCCGACTCACCTGCCCGGGTTGATGCGGGCGGCGAGAAGGTTGGGGTCGTTGTCGGTGACGTAGGCGCCGCTGGCGATGTAGGCGGTGGTGCCGCGTACGGCGAGCGAGGTCGGGTTCTCCAGGCCGTCGGCGCCGGTGAGCACGACCTTGTGCTGACCGCCGGGCTTGACCAAGGCGATTTCGTTGTCCGCGTTGATTGCCGCCAGGAGCGTGTCGCCGTGGCCGGTGAAGGCGAAGTCGTCGATGTCGACCAGGCCGGAAGCGCGGGTCTGGACCGGCCCGGCGTCGCCGTGTCGGGTGACCGGGATACGGAGCACGGTCCCCTTGTCGAGGTTGGACACCCATACCGCGCCGCGGTGGATCTTGATGCCGTTGGCGCCGAGGAACCCGTCGGCGGCCAGTTCGGGTGCGGCGGCCCACCGGGTCGGGGTACCTCCGCCGACCGGTACGCGCCAGACCGTCCCGAGGACCGAGTCGGCGATGTACAGCTGGTGTCCGTGCTGGTCGAGGGCGAGGCCGTTGGGCAGGCCGTCGGCGGGGAGCGCGGCGATGCGCTGCGGGGTGCCACCCGGGCGCAGGCGCCAGAGGCCGGTCAGATCGCTGCTTCCCGTGGCGTAGAGGAAGTACAGGGTTTCGTCATGGGTGCGGACGATCCCGCCGAGGAAGGGGGAGGAAAGGACGGGGGTCGTGGAGCCGGCCGGGGGCTGAGGCAGGGTGGCGAGGATGCGCACCTCGCCGGTGGGGCTGATGCGGGCGATCTGGCGGCTGAACGCGAAGGTGACGACGGCGCTGCCGCCCGGTTCCAGGGTGATGTTCTCGGGCCGCTGTCCGGCTGCGATGTCCAGGTGGGCCACGAAACGCACGTCCGCTCCAGGGGCGGCGTTCGCTGCGGTCGGGGTCAGGGCAAGGACGGCTGCGAGGGCGGAGGCGAGGAGGCCGGTGTGTGTCTTCGACAGGAGCTTGGGCATGCGTCTTCTTTCTGCTTTCTCTTCTTTCTGCTTTCTCTTCTTTCTGCTGTCTCTTCTTCGATCGGGAGGACGAGGGACGCCGCGCGGCCGGAAGACCGGACCACGTGGCCGTCCGTCGTCGGGCTGGAGCTGGGGCTGGGGCTGGGGCTGTCAGTGTCCGGAGCGCACGGAACGAACCGCGCGCAGGATCAGGTCGGTGACGGGCCCGGGATCGCTCACTGACACTGCATGGGGTGCGCGCACGGTGACGGTATGAGCGCGGGCGCGCTTGGCCATCCACCGCTCGGCGGCCGGCGGGATGTTGCGGTCCTCGGTGGCGACGAGATACCAGCTGGGTATCTGTTCCGTAAGCAGTTCGCGGACGGCCTGACGTGCGTTTCGAGCCGGTTCCCGGCGGTGTGTTTGAACTCTATGGGCGGCGGGCGCGGGTTGGTGGTCCGTCGATGCCCTGGTCGTAGCCTGAGCGCGCCCCAGGCAGCCTGGGACAGGTGGCCGCCGTGCCCTCAAGGACGCGGGATGTTGCGCAGGTTGGCCCGGGCCAGGTCGATCATTCGGCCGACGCCGCCCGTGAGGACGGTGCGGCTCGCCGACAGTGCGAAGCCGGTGACCTGCTCGGTGGTGATCTTGGGGGGAACCGCGAGGGCGTTGGGGTCGGTGACGACGTCCACCAGTGCGGGTCCGTCGTGGGCGAAGGCGGCGCGGAGCGCCTCGCGCACCTCTGCCGGCTTCTCCACGCGGATGCCGCGTGCGCCGGCCGCGGTGGCGATGGCGGCGAAGTCGGAGTGCGGGTAGTCGGTGCCGTGCGGCGGCAGTCCGTCGACCATCATCTCCAGGTCGACCATGCCCAGCGACGAGTTGTTGAAGACGACGACCTTCACCGGCAGCCCGTGATGGACGAGTGTCAGGAAGTCACCCATCAGCATCGAGAAGCCACCGTCGCCCGACAGTGACACCACCTGCCGGGACCGGTCGAGGAACTGTGCGCCGATGGCCTGCGGCAGCGCGTTGGCCATGGAGCCGTGCGAAGGCGGTGACCCGCGTCATCGTTGACGCCGTCCGATCCTTCAGTTGAGCTGGACGGCCGGGCAGAGATCCCTTTCTGCCCGGCCGCGTTGTTCCTCCAGCCGGTCGGTCAGCAGTCGCGGCGCACACCCCCACTGCTCCACCACGCCCGTCAGGCGCTGGACTTCTGCCTTCGAGACCACCGACCGCCTCGATCCGGGCCTGCTTCCAGCCGGGTAGCCGTCCTCCGCCGGCCCGAGCGCCCCGCTCTGTCACATACGAGACGCTGGGCGAACTCGCCGTACTGCTGCGGCTTCCCGATGCGGCGCTCAACGCATCGCTGCTGCCCAGGCCCGTGCGCACCCTGCTGGACAGCCCCGTGGGCCAGCGGCTCGAGGAGACGCTGCGGTGCTTCCTGGAGAACGCCGGCTCCATTCCCCGCACCGCGGAGGCACTGGGCATCCACCGCACCTCGCTCTACTACCGCCTCCGGCAGGTTCAGGAGGTCACCGGGCTCGATCTGGACAACGGCGGTGACCGGCTGGTGCTGCACCTCGGGCTGCGGATTCACACGCTCCTGGAGCCGGACTCGGCCTCCTGAGCGGACGGAGCCAGGTAGCTCCGCCGTACCGCCTTTCGCGTGCGGTCCGCTCCGAGGCGCTGGTGGCCTCCTCGCGGATCCGTGTGGAGGGGCGCCGGGCGCCGTGCGCTGACAGGCTCTGGTGCATGCGCTGCTGGAAAAGGGGACGCGGCGACAGCGCCCTAGCGTCGCTCAAGTACGCACAGCACCGCAGGAGGCAGAACATGACCACCAACTCCCAGCCCCTGAGCGGCAGCCAGCCCTGGCTGCACCAGAAGGGCGAAGTGATCCAGGACTTCGGGACCGTCAAGCAGTTCCCGCTCGGCCTCTCGTACGAGGCCCGGATGTACTCCTGCCAGCGCCTCAACAAGGTCCTGGCGGACACGCAGATCCTCTACGGCCTCTACAAGAAGCACCACTGGCTGATGCGCGGCGCGACCTTCTACCAGCTGCATCTCGTCCTGGACAAGCACGCGGACGAACAACTGGCACTCGTCGACACCCTCGCCGAGCGCGTCCAGTCGCTGGGCGGCGTCGCGGTGGGTGACCCCCGGCACGTCGCCGAGATCACCTCGATCCAGCGGCCCCCGAACGGCGTGGAGGAGGTCCCGGCCATGCTGTCCCGGCTGCTGGAAGCCCACGAGACCATCCTCGTCGAGGCCCACGACGCCGCCGCGCGCACCGCTGAACTGGGAGACGACGGCACCAACGACCTCTTCGTCTCACAGATCATCAGGACCGGCGAGCTGCAGTCCTGGTTCTTGGCCGAGCACCTGGTGGACACGCCCCTCGTCCGGGCCTGAGTGGCGGGGCGACAAAGCCTGAAAGCCTGTCGGCCTAGTCGAAGCTCAGGACTCCCGTGCGGGTGCGCTTGAGTTCGAAGAAGTCCGGCTCGGTGGCCAACACCCGGAAACTGTCGAAGAGTTCGGCCGCCCGTGCACCCCGCGGAATCGCCCGCAGCACCGGCCCGAACCACACCGTGCCGTCGACATGGATCGTGGGCGTGCCCACATAGCCGCCCGAGTCGGGCTCGACACCGGCGTCGTGGCTGCGGCGGACGGCCTCGTCGTACGCGGTGTCGTGCGCGGCGGCGGCGAGATCCGCCGCGAGCCCGAGCTCGGCGAGGGACTCGGTGACGACGGCGTCGAAGTCCTCCTGCTTCCGTTCGTGGATGCGGGTGCCGAAGGCCGTGTAGAGATCACGGAGCACCTTCTCCCCGTGACGTTCCGCGGCGGCCACGGCGACCCGCACCGGGCCGATCGACTTGTCGACCAACTCCCGGTACCAGTCCGGCAGTTCGTTGCCGATGTTGTGCAGGTACAGGCTCATCGCGTGGAAGCGGAGGTCGAGGGGGCGCTCCCGCTCGACCTCCAGCAGCCAGCGGGAGGTGATCCAGGCAAAGGGGCAGGCGGGATCGAACCAGAAGTCGACGCGGGTGGGTTCTGCGGTGGTCATGGCGTCGACGGTAGTGACCTATTGGTCCAGTGCCATGGCCCAATCAAGCACTGCTCGAGTGATCCACTTCTTCCTGCGCCAGCCGTACCAGCTCCCCCACCGGCATCGACCCCGGCGCCCGGCGCTCCCGTGCGAAGGCGTTGGCGAGCCGCTGGAGCAGGTCGTTGAGCGGCGTCGGGACGTCGTGCAGGCGGCCCAGCAGCGCGATCTCGCCGTTGAGGTAGTCGGCCTCGATGGTGCCGGTGCCGCGGTTCAGGGACTGCCAGGAGGAACCGCCGCCGCGGGGGACGCCGTCGAGGGAGACGAGGGTGACCTTGTCGCCACGGGCCGCCCGCTGCTCCTCGGCGTCGACGTAAGCGATGCCGGCGGCGTCGAGCACGGCCGCGCCCTCGGACCGTACGCGGGCCGCCAGGTCCTCCGCCGCCGCGCCGGACAGCGGGCCGCTCACGGCCTCCAGCGCGTTGCCGAGGTTGGCGAGCAGCTTGGCGTACTGCCAACGGGCCACGTCCGGCACGACCGGCGCCTCGAAGTGGGACTTCTCCAGGTCGGCGGCGATCAGCCGGGCGGTCTCGTCGGTGCCGTGCGGGTGGCGGCCCAGGTGCAGGATGCCGGTGAGCGGGGTGCCGGCGGCGCTGACGACGCCGGGCTCGACGAGCGTGCAGGGCAGCCACACGCAGACGCCGTACACCCTCCGGAACGTCCGCAGGGCCAGCCGCTGGCTCTCCACGCCGTTCTGCGCGCAGACCAGCGGCAGTCGCTCGGCCGCCGTGCCCCCGCCGGTCACCGGGGCCGGCCCCCAGGTCTGCAGCGCGGCCACGCTGTCCTGGGTCTTCACGGCGAGGACGAGCACGTCGTCGGCGCGCAGTTCGCCGAGCTCGGCCGGCCCGTCGACGACGGGCAGCCGATGGACGGACTCTCCGTCGGGCACCCGAAGTCGCAGGCCGTGCTCACGCAACGCCGCCTGGTGCGCGCCCCGCGCCACGAGCACGACCTCGCACCCCGACTCCGCGAGCCGCCCGCCGACGACGCCTCCGACCGCTCCTGCTCCGATGATGATGTAGCGCATGGAGCGAGCCTCGCACACTTGACCTTGCCCCTGGGGAAAGGATCAGGGTCACCGGCATGGACGACTATCTGCGACAGACGGTCTTCAGCGACCCGGGCGACCTCGACGTCAGCGGCCTCCCCGTGACGGCGGGGCAATTGGCCGAGACAGTACGAGAGTTGATCATCCACCGGCTGGAGGGCGGGCGCTTCGGCTACGCCATCCCCGAGCAACGGCTGCACGAGGACGCCGAGTCGCGGTACGTCACCGAGATCCTGCGCCTGCTGCGCGAGCGCCGGGACGCGCCGCTCACCGAGGAACGGGCGCCGCATGAGCGGTTCGTGGGCACGTGCCGGGACTTCTCCCTGCTGCTGTGCTCGCTGCTGCGGGCCACGGGCACACCCGCCCGCATCCGCGGCGGCTTCGCGACATACTTCGTGGCGGACTTCCTCGAGGACCACTGGGTCACCGAGTACCGGCTGCCGGACGGGAGTTGGCGGCTGGTCGACCCGCAGGTGCTGCATCCGTCGTACGAGGTGCCGTTCGACCCGTTGGACGTGCCGCGGGACCGGTTCCTGGTGGCCGCGGACGTCTGGCGGGGCTGCCGGGAGGGGCGGATCGATCCCGCGCGGTGCGGTTTCCACTCGGTCGACCGGCTCAGGGGCCTGTGGCTGGTCCGCGCCCGCCTCCTCCAGGACCTGGCCGCGCTCGGCGGGGTGGAACCGCTGCCGTGGGACGGCTGGGGTCCCCGTCAGGTCCGGGACGACGCGGACCTCACCGAGGAGGACCTCGCCCTCCTGGACGCGGCGGCGCGGAACGGGGAGCCGGTGTCCGTGCCGGACACGATCACCTCGTACACCACCTACGGCGGCGTGCGGCGGATCACTCTGCGGCGGTCATCTCCACCAGCTTGAGCACGGTGTTCCAGTTGCGGCTGGTGGCGATCAGCCCCTTGTTCACGCGCGGCTTGGCGAGCTGTTCGGCGAGCTTGGAGCGGCCCAGGCCGTCCGGGGCGTACAGGTACAGGGCGCGGTCGCCGAGGCGGAACTCCTCGGGGAGGAAGGACTGTTGGTCGATGGCGGCGAACCGGTCCGCGTCGACGGGGGCGGAGAAGTAGGTGACGTGGAGCTGCTTGGCCTCCAGTTCGGCGGCCGGGAAGGGGCAGGCGTCGGCGATCGCGGCGAGGTAGGCGTGGTCGCGGACGATGACGTCGACGGAGAAGCCGAACTGCTTCTCGATCGCCCCGGTGAGCTCGGCGGCGAGGGAGTCCTCGTCGCCGTGGTCACAGGCGAAGACGGCCTGGCCGCTCTGGAGGTAGGTGCGGACGCTGTCGTACCCGAGGCCCGCCATCAGCGTGCGCAGCTCGGCCATCGGGAGCTTCTTCGCGCCGCCCACGTTGATCCCGCGCAGCAGTGCCGCATACGTCGTCGTCATGCGGCCACCCTAGGACGGCCCACTGACATCGACCGCCCAGTGAAACCGACGACCCGCTGACATCCCGGCGCCGCCGATAGATGTAAGGGTCACTCTCCTCCCCAGTGGGGAGACGGCGTTGGTCCGAGAGAAGGAGCCCCGTCGTCGCACTTCACCGGGCAGCACGACGAGACGGCTTTATCGGGCCCATACCTTCGAATCGAACGGTGGCGGCAGGGGGCCGTCACCCCATTCAAGGGGGCAAGCCCGTCATGGGGAACGGAGAAACACGCGTGCGGGGCCTCGCGGCCCGGGCCGGCGGCTGGAGCGCCCGGCATCGCTGGGCGGCGGTCGGTATCTGGGTGCTGTTCGTGGTCCTGGCGATGGGACTCGGTTCGGCGGCGGGCCGGGTCGACGTCGACGAGAGCGACGGCCTGAAGGGCGAGACACACACCGCAGCGCAGATAATCAAGGACGCCGACATCGAGGAGCCGGCCGGTGAGACGGTCCTCGTGCAGGCGAAGGACAGCGGTCTGAAGGCGACGGACGCCGAGTTCCGGGCCGCCGTCGACGCGGTCGTCAAGGCCGTCGACGCGACGGGGAAGGTCTCGGACGTCCAGTCGCCGTACACCGCGGACACCATCTCCAAGGACGGTCGCAGCGCGCTGGTGCAGTTCGACATGCGCGGTGACGCGGAGACCGCGGCCGAGCGGGTCGAGCCGGTGCTGAACGCGGTCGAGAAGGTGCAGCAGGACCACTCCTCGGTGCGGATCGAGGAGATCGGCAGCGCCAGCATGCAGAAGACGTTCGACGACGCGTTCGGCGACGACTTCCAGAAGGCCGAGTACTCGGCCGTGCCCGTGGCGCTCGGCATCCTGCTGGTGGCCTTCGGCGCGCTGGTGGCGGCGCTGGTGCCGGTGCTGCTGGCGATCACCGCGATCATGGCGACGATGGGCCTGATGGGCATCGTGAGCCATCTGATGCCGATGGGTGATGTCGCCAACTCGGTGATGCTGCTGGTCGGTCTGGCCGTCGGCGTCGACTACTGCCTGTTCTATCTGCGCCGTGAGCGCGAGGAGCGCGAGGCGGGCCGGGACTCGCAGACGGCGCTGCGGATCGCCGCGGCCACCAGTGGCCGGGCGATCATCGTCTCCGGTGTCACGGTGTGCGTGGCGATGGCGGGCATGCTGTTCACCGGGATCGCGGACTTCGAGGCGATGGGTCTGGCCTCGCTGATCGTGGTGGCGGTCGCCATGGTCGGCTCGGTGACCGTGCTGCCGGCGGTGCTGTCACTGCTCGGCCACCGGGTCGAGAAGGGCAAGATCCCGTTCCTGCACCCGGAGAGCCGTCTGCGCCGGGGCCGCGGCAGCCACGGCCACGCCAAGAATCGGGAGAGCCGGTTCTGGACGGCCGTCCTGAGCGGCGTACTGAAGCGTCCGATGGTCTCGGTCGTCGCCGCCGCCGGTGTCCTGCTCGCCGTCGCGGCCCCCGCGGTAGGCATGAAGACCCAGAACCTCACGCTGGACCAGGAGTTCGGCGACTCGCTGCCGATCGTGCAGACGTACGACCGGGTCAACGAGGCCTTCCCGGGCGGTTCCGAGCCCGCCGAGGTGATCGTCAAGGCGGACGACATCAACGCCCCCGAGGTCACGAGCGCGCTGGCCGCCTTCAAGCAGCAGGCCATCTCCTCGGGCGCCTCGCGCGGCCCGGTGGAGATCAAGCTGCACGACGCGCAGAACGTCGCCTTCGTCTACGTCCCGCTGGTCGGCGGTTCCGACCTCGACAGGGCGGGCGAGAGCCTGGACAAGCTGCGCGACGAGGTACGGCCCGCCACGCTCGGCAAGGTGGACGGCGTCGAGGCTCCGATCACCGGTCAGGTGGCCGGTTCGAAGGACTTCAACGACCAGCTGACCGGCGCGGTCGTCCCGGTCTTCGCCTTCGTCGTGGTCTTCGCCTTCCTGCTGATGCTGCTGTCGTTCCGCTCGCTGACGATCGCGGTCACCTCGATCGTGCTGAACCTGCTGTCGGTGGGCGCGGCGTACGGCATCCTGGTCGCCGTCTTCCAGCACGGCTGGGGCGCGTCCCTGGTGGGCGCGGAGGGCGTCGGCGCGATCATCAGCTGGCTGCCGCTGTTCCTCTTCGTGATCCTGTTCGGCCTGTCCATGGACTACCACGTGTTCGTGGTCTCCCGGATCCGTGAGGCGCGGCTGCGGGGCCGGTCGACGAATGACGCGATCCAGCACGGTGTGGTCACCACGGCCGGTGTCGTCACCAGCGCCGCGGTCATCATGGTCGCCGTGTTCGGGATCTTCGGCACCCTGTCCATGCAGTCCATGAAGCAGATGGGCGTGGGCCTGGCGGCCGCGGTCCTCATCGACGCGACGATCATCCGGGGTGTGCTGCTCCCGGCGGTCATGGCGCTGCTGGGCGAGCGCAACTGGTATCTGCCGAAGTGGCTGAACCGGCTGCCCGACCTCACGCACGACGAGGCGCCGGAGGTCGTCGCCCACGAGGTGGAGGAGCCTGCCCGGGTGTGACCACCCGCGGCACGGCGCAGGGCCCGTTGGTCACCGGGGAGCCAACGGGCCCTGTGCGTTTGCCTGTTCACCGGGGCCGGGCAGGTGGTCGCCGGTGCGTCGCGTGGTCACCGGGGCCGGTAGGCGGTGGCCGGTACGGAGACGGTGACCTGATCGGGAAGGGAGCCGTCGGCGTGCCGCTCGGCACGGCCCAGGTGACGTGCGCTCGGCGTCATCGCCACCAGGTCCAGGACGTCAGGACCGGTCAGGGGCGCGGGGTACTCCACCTGTTCGGTGACGGCGGCCTCGAAGCAGGGGCCCAGCGCCCGGTGCAGGCGCTGTTCCTTGGCCGGGTCGACCGTGACCGCCGAAGGCCACCGGCCGCGCAGCTCGGCGAGGTGCCGCCCGGTGGGACCGACCACGATCAGCCGGCCGGTCGGGCGCAGGACGCGGTGGAACTCCGCCGGGTTGCGCGGGGCGAACACGTCCAGCACGACATCAGCCACCCCGTCGGCCAGTGGGAAGGGGCGGAAGACGTCCCAGGCCACCGCGGCGGCCCGGTCGTGGACACGGGCCGCCGAGCGCAGCGCGCGCACCGATGTGTCCAGGCCCAGACCGCGGGCACCGGGCAACCGGTCGAGCACGCCGGCCAGGTGGTACCCGGTGCCGCATCCCACATCCACCACCGTGGCCGGTCCGGACGCGGCGTCGGCCGCCATACGGGCCCCACCCGGCGGATGGGTGCGTAGGCGCCGGTGGACAGGAACCGGTCCCGGGCCCGGACCATGGCCGCGTCGTCACCGCTGGTGGCGCGGGTGCCGGTCAGCAGGCCGGCGTAGCCGCACCGGGCGATGTCGAAGCTGTGCCCGCTCGGGCAGCGCAGCGCCCCGCGGTCGGGGTACAGGCGGCCCGCTCGGCACGCGGGACAGCACAGCAGGTCGAGGGAGCGTTGCAGGGCGGAGGGAAGCGACACCGGCCTAGCGGGCGAGGTGCGGCCGCGTCGCCGGACGAGCGGGCAGCTCGGCCTCGATGAGGTCGGCGGCCCGGTGGGTGCCGCCCTCCTTCGCCATCTCGGCCTGGATGTCCTTCAGCCGCCGGGCCACCTCGGGGTCGTCGACGAGGGTGAGGGCGGTGGCCCGCAGGGTCTCGGCGGTGGCCTCCTCGGTGGGGACGACCCGGGCGACGCCGAGGGCCTGGAGCATGTCCGCGTTGCCGAACTGGTCCACGGCCTGCGGTACGGCGATCATCGGCGTGCCGGTCGCGAGGCCCTCCTGGCTGCCGCCGGCGCCGGCGTGGGTGACGAACAGATCGGCCTGTCGCAGCACCGCCAACTGCGGTACCCACGAGGACACTTCGACGTTCGCGGGGATGTCCCCCAGCTCGGCCGGGTCCACGCTCGCCCCGATCTGGAGCACCAGGTGCCAGCCGGGCAGGTCGCCGAAGGCCTGCACGCACTCCCGGTAGAAGCCGGGCTGCTTGGTGAAGGCCGAGCCGAGCGAGACGAGGACGACCTTGTCCGCGTCGGCGGGCCGCTGCCACTCCCCCTCGGCGGCGCGGTCGCCCTGGCAGGCGCCGACGAAGGAGTGCACCTTCTCGTCGACGCGGTCGGCGTTGGGCTGCAGCGCCTTGGGGATGAGGACGATCGACCGGTCGGGCCGGCCTGCGAACGGGTCGGGGTGCAGGGTGATCCCGTTCTCCTCCAGCCAGCCCTGGAAGCGGGCGTAGTACGCCTGCCCCCGCGCGGTCTTCTTCGGCTCCGCCCACATCGGCTCGGCGACCTCCTTCTCGTAGCCCTCCCAGGCCACGAGGTTCGGCGAGAGCGAGACTGCGGGCACGCCCCAGCGGTGGGCGAGCACGCGGGCCGGGTAGGAGGTGATGTCGTGCAGGACGAGGTCCGGTTCGTCTCCCTCGTACGCCTCGATCAGCTGCGGCAGCGCCTGGATGGCGTCGGCGAGGAAGGGTTCGACGTTGTCGAGGAGGGTGCTGCCCCACGCCTCCGGGTCGGCGCCGGGCCCGGGCAGGGTGGAGTTCCAGAGCTTGGGCTCGGCGCCGGTCGCGGCGACCTTCTCCGCGAACACCGGCGGGATCGCGTACGTCACCCGGTGGCCGCGTGCGACGAGCTCGCGGATGACGTCGAGGCTCGGGTTCACATGGCCGTGGGCGGCGACGGAGAACATGGCGATGTGTGCGGGAGTGGTCATGCCGTCGAGACTAGACGAGACGAGACGTCTCGTGCAACTTGTTAAGGCTCAGGGACGCCCACGAACCCGCTGAGACTTGCGTGCAGCCGCAGCCACCGCGCCGGGGACACCTCCCCCACCAGGGCACCCCGGTCGAGATCCGCCGCCCGGAACGCCGCGTCCACCCGCCGCCGTGGGTACGTCCCGCGCAGCGAGGCGTACAGGCTGCCGCCGACTCCGGAGAAGCCGAGCTCGACCAGCCGGCACCAACTCGCGCACCCGGCGCGGTCGAGGAGCGGTGTGCGGCGACGCTCGATGCGTACGATCCCGGCGTCGACGCGCGGCCTGGGGCTGAAGCTGCTCCGGTCCACCCGTCCGACCAGCCGCCAGTCGTGGCGCGGCCAGCTGCGGACGGTCAGCAGCGTCCAGCTCCCGTAGTCCCCCGTGCGTTTGCGGGCGTACTCCAGCTGCGTGAGGAGCGTGGCGGCGGTGAGGTGCGGGGCGCGCAGACACCAGTCGACGATGTCGGCAGTGCGGGAGAAGGGGACGTTGCCCGCGACGGAGAACGGGGTGCGGGGTGGCGGGGCGGCGAGGAAGTCGCCGTGGACGACCCGGACCTGAGGTGTCTCGGCGAAGCGGGCGCGCAGGCCCGGCAGCAGGCGCGGGTCGATCTCGTAGGCGTGCAGCTGCCGGCACCGAGGGGCGAGCGCGGCGGTCAACGCGCCTTTCCCGGCGCCCACTTCGAGCAGCAGAGGAGTCCTGCTGCGCTGCGGTACGGCGACTCGGGCGAGGTGTTCGACGGCGGCGCGGTCGGTGAGGAAGTTCTGCGAGAGCGCGCGGGAGACGCGCGTGGGGCGGGCCATGGCTGGTGGTCCTTGTCTTCCGGGAAAAGTGAGATGGGCAGCCGAAGGC
The DNA here is from genome assembly GCF_030403745.1 of Streptomyces sp. S.PB5. Classification (GTDB taxonomy): domain Bacteria; phylum Actinomycetota; class Actinomycetes; order Streptomycetales; family Streptomycetaceae; genus Streptomyces. The sequence continues at coordinate 548,581 of NZ_JAQMWP010000002.1, read as the reverse complement.
CCTGACCGGAAGACAGAGGGAAGAGCGAGGTGGGTCACCGCCGCGTCAGCGGATGCCGCTCCTCGGGCCGGTCAGGGCTCCGAGGCGGCGACGCATCCGGATGGAGTGCGTGCAGCCCCGGCCGTGACCGGAGATGGTGATCGCGTTGAAGGCTCCCACGGACGGCACGCTAGGCGCGGTCCGTCGGAGCCGACAACCGAATTACGCCAGCGTCGCTTCAGCGCTGGTAGCGGGCGAGGACCAGGTTGCCGTCCTTCTCCAGGCGTCTGCGCAGGTCACCGAGGTCGATCGCGCCGCTGTAGTACTCCTGGAACGCCGGGGTCGCGACCTTGTCCTTCCATTCGGGGTAGCCGCGCACGGACTGGGCGGGCGCCGAGCGGAGGTGGGTGGCGAGGGCGGTGCCGGTGGCCCAGCCGTTCTCGGCGGTGTGCAGGGCGGGGTCCTTCAGCGCCTGGGTGCCGGTGGGCAGCATCCAGTCGCCCAGCGCGAGGCGGACCATGTTCTCCGGCCGGAGCAGGAAGTCGACGAACTCGACGGCCTCCTTCTTGTGCGGGCTGTCCTCGGCGACGGACAGCGTCTGCGGGCTGACGCCCTGACCGAGTCCACCGGCGCCGGCGGGAGCGGGCAGCACCTGCCAGTCGAAGCCCTTCGGGGCCTGCTGCACGATCTGCTGGCGGTAGGAGAAGCCCAGCGGGACCATCGCGTACCTGCCGCCGAAGAAGCCGGGCAGGGTGTCCGAGCCGCCGCTGCCCAGGGTGGTGGGCGAGGCGCTGCGGTCGGTGTTGGCCTGGTCGTGGATGGTGCGCGGCACGACCTCGTCGCCCTCCTCGAAGCGGATCGTCACCTTGCCGTCGGAGCCCTGGTGGAAGAGCTGTCCGCCGGCCGACAGGGACAGGTTGAGTGTGGCGGAGACGGGCTCCTTGAGCGGCCAGGCGACCCCGTACCTGCCGTCGCCGCTGAGCCGGTCCGTGATCCGCCGGAACTCCGTCCAGCTCCAGGGCCTGTCGGGCGTCGGGATGCGTACGCCGGACTCCTTCAGCCACTTCGCGTTGGCGATGAGCACCCGCGGCTCCTGGAGGAAGGGCACGCCGTAGATCCCGCCCCCGAAGGTCGTCGTCTCCCAACTGCGCTGCGGGATGTCTGACTTGAGCCGGGCGGGCAGCAGGTCGGTCAGGTCGGCGAGATAGCCGCCGTAGGCGAAGTCCGCGAGGTCGTCGGAGGCGTCGTGGATGATGTTGGGGGCCTCGCCGCCCTCGAAGGAGGTGAGCAGCTGGTCGTGGACGCTGTCCCAACTGCCCTGGACGTACTCGACCTTGACGTCCGGGTGGGTCGCGTTCCACTCCTCGACCAGCTGCCGGTTGGCCTCGACGGACTCCTCCTGCCAGGCGAGGGACTGGAAGCGGAGGGTGACGGTGCCGTCGTCGGACGTGCCGTTCGCGCCGGTACAGGCCGTGAGCAGAAGCAACAGGACGAGGATCGCTCTCGTGCGCATCAGCTCTTCACCGCCCCTGCGAGCATCCCGCCGGTGATCCGCCGCTGGATGACCGCGAAGACGACCAGTGAGGGCAGGGTCGCGAGGAACGCGGCCGCGGCCAGCGGGCCCAGGTCGGCGACACCCTCCGCGCCGATGAAGTGGGTGAGGACCACCGGGAGGGTCTGTTTCTCCGGGGTCTTGAGCAGGACCAGCGCGAAGAAGAACTCGTTCCACGCGGTGATGAACGCGAACAGTGCCGTCGCCGCGATCCCCGGCGCGAGCAGCGGCGCGGTCACCGAGACCAGCGTGCGCAGCTTCCCGGCCCCGTCGACGGCCGCCGCCTCCTCCAGTTCGGCCGGCACCGCGCGGACGTATCCGACGAGCATCCACAGCGCGAACGGCAGCGACCACACCACGTACACCAGCACCAACCCGAACAGGGAGTTGATGAGATGGAGGTTCTTCAGCACCAGGAACAGCGGGATGATCACCAGCACCAGCGGGAACGCCTGGCTGACCACCACCCAGCCGGTCGCCGCCCGCGCGAGCAGGGTGCGGTGCCGGGCCATGACGTAGGCCAGTGGGGTCGCGATCAGTACGGCGATCAGGGCGGCGCCGAGCGCGGCGAGCAGGGAGTTTCCGGCGGCGCGCAGGAGGGGCTGTTCGTCGAAGGCCTGGCGGAAGTTGTCGAGGGTGGGGTCCTCGGGGATCCAGGCGGGGTGCAGACTGCCCAGTTCCCGGGGGGACTTGAAGGCGGTGGAGATCAGCCAGAGGAAGGGGAAGGCGAGGAAGACGAGATAGGCGAGCAGGGCGGCGTACTGTCCGACGCGGCCCGTGGTGCTGGTCCTCATGCCTCGTCACCTCCCTTGAGCCGGCCCGCCAGGAAGACCGCGAGGAGGATCGAGATCACCGCGACCATCACGCATCCCATCGCCGCCGCGTATCCGAACTGCCCGTAGCGGAAGGCCTCTTCGTAGGCGAAGAGCATGGGCAGGCGGGTGCGGCCGCCGGGGCCGCCGCTGGTGAGCACATAGACCAGGGCGAAGGAGTTGAAGTTCCAGATCAGGTTGAGCGCGACCATGGCCAGGGCGACGGGCCTGAGGGCGGGCCAGGTGACGGTCCAAAAGCGCCGCCAGGGCCCGGCTCCGTCGCACGCCGCGGCCTCGTGCAGTTCGCGCGGGGTGTTCTGCAGACCGGCGAGCAGGGCGACCGTGGTGGTCGGCATGCCGGCCCAGATGCCGACGACGATGACGGCGGGCAGGGCGGTGGCCAGACCGCTCAGCCAGTCGCGGCCGTCACCGAGGCCGAGGTCGCGCAGGGTCTCGTTGAGGACCCCGGCGTCCGGGCTGTAGACCAGGCGCCACATCACGCCGACGACGACCTCGGGCATGGCCCACGGGACGATCGCCAGGGCGCGGGCCAGCCAGCGCAGGCGCAGGTCCTGGTTGAGCAGCAGGGCGAGGCCGAGCGCGAGCAGGAACTGCGGGACCGTCACCCCCACGGCCCACACCAGGCCGATCCGGAACGACTCCCAGAACAGCGTGTCGTGCAGCAGGTCCTGGAAGTTCAGGGTGCCGATCCACTGGGTGGCACGGGTCCGGCCGGACTGGGCGTCGGTGAACGCCAGCAGGATGCCGTAGACCAGCGGGCCGACGCTCAGGCAGAGGATCGGGATCAGGGCGGGCAGTACGAGGAACCAGGCTCCGCGGTCCACCGTCCGGCGGTCCCCGCCCGCGCGGGGCGCGCCGCGCGTCGACCGTTTGGTCACGGTCACTGTTGTCACGTAATCGGCTCCTTTGCGCGGCTCGTGACAGTCCGGCCCCTCGGGGGCCTCCGTCATGGTCGTGAAGGGGATATGGGTCGTCAAGGCACCGCGCACACCGTCCGACCTGTGCGAATGCGAGACTGACCGGTGGATGGCGGGAAGTCGACGGTGTGTGCGCGAGCACATCGGCGGATCCGGGACATCCGGTACCGGCAGGTGTGAGGACACGGAGGCGGACGATGGACGAGGCACGGGCGCGGGACGTACTGGCCGCGGCGGGGGTACTGCCGGGGCCGGCGGCTCAGGCTCAGCTGCTCGCGCTCGGCGAGAACGCGGTGTTCGCCGCTGGTGATCTCGCCGTCAAGGTGGGCCGGGACGCCGAACTCCTGGACCGGGCGCGGCGGGAGCTCGACATCGCGCAGTGGCTCGCCGAGGCGGGTGTGCCGGCGGTGCGGGCGGCCGAGGCGAAGGCGCTGCTCGTCGAGGGGCATCCGGTGACGGTGTGGCACCGGCTGCCGGACCCCGTACGGCCCGCCGAGCCCCGGGATTTGGCCGAACTCCTACGGGTGGTCCATGCCCTCCCCTCTCCTTCCTTCGCCCTTCCGCCCCGGGAGTTGCTGGGTGGTGTGGAACGGTGGCTGCGGCTTGCGGGTGAGGCGATCGATCCGGCGGACGCGGCGTATCTGCGGGAACGGCGGGACGGGTTCGCGGCGGCCGCGGCGGCGCTCACCCCGCAGCTGCCGCCCGGCCCGATCCACGGTGACGCGCTCCCCCGCAATGTGCACGTCGGGCCCGACGGTCCGGTCCTCGTGGACCTGGAGACCTTCTCCTCGGACCTGCGCGAGCACGACCTGGTGGTGATGGCCCTGTCCCGGGACCGGTACGGGCTGCCCGCGGGCGCCTACGACGCGTTCACGGGCGCGTACGGCTGGGATGTGCGGGAGTGGGCGGGGTGCTCGGTGCTGCGGGGCGCCCGGGAGACGGCCAGCTGTGCGTGGGTCGCTCAGCACGCCCCGAGCAACCCCCGGGCGCTGGCCGAGTTCGAGCGGCGGGTGGCGTCCTTGCGGGACGGGGACGAGACGGTGCGGTGGTATCCGTTCTGAGTGCTTCGGCCCCGAAGGCTCAGACGGTTTCGTCCGCCAGCTCCCTGAGCGGCCATGTCCCGTCCACCACCGCGTCCGCCTCCCCCTTGCGGCGCAGGAAGCTCTGGAAGTCGGCCGCCCACTGCGCGTACCACTCGATCTGGCGGCGGTGGAGCTCCGCCGGGCCGAGGGAGGCGATCTTGGGGTGCCGGTCGGCTATCGCGCAGGCGAGCTTCGCCGCGGCCAGGGCGTCCGCCGAGGCGTTGTGGGCCGCTTCGAGCGGGACTCCGTACTCCCTGCAGACCGCTTCGAGGTTGCGCTTGCCACGGCGGTAGCGGTCGACGGAGCGGTCGATCGTGTAGGGGTCGATGACCGGGGCCGGGTCCACGCCGCCCAGGCGGTCCCGGAGGGAGGGCAGGGCGTGGCGGCGCAGCTCGGCCGAGAGCAGGGTGAGGTCGAAGGCCGCGTTGTAGGCGACCACCGGGACGCCGGTCTTCCAGTACGCCGTCAGGACGTCGGCGATGGCGTCCGCGACCTGGTCCGCCGGGCGGCCCTCCGCGGTCGCTCGTTCATTGCTGATCCCGTGGACCGCGACCGCGTCCGCCGGGATCTCCACGCCCGGATCCGCCAGCCACTCGCGGTGTCCGAGGGGCTGCCCGCCCCTGACCTCGATCACGGCTCCCGTGACGATGCGCGCCTCGCGCGGATCGGTCCCGGTCGTCTCCAGGTCGAAGCCGATCAGCAGCTCCTGGTGCCAGCCCATGCGGCGGCCCCCCTTCTTGGTGGTGCTTTCCCCCAGTGGTCTCCACCATCCCATGCGCCACTGACAATCAGAGGACTGCCTTCCGCTTCCTCCCGCCTTCCGCTTCCCCGTACCTCCCGCGCGACTTTCAGGACACCGGGCGCGAATCCACCCAAGTCGTCTCGAATTCCTCGCGGTAGGTCGGGAAGAGCCCACTGTCGTCGATCTCCCCCGGCTTCACCACCTTGCCGCCGTTGCGCAGCACCAGCACCGGCGCCTCCATGCCCCGGGACCGGCGCAGATACGACTGCACGACGGCGACGCCGTCCGAGCCGTCGCCGTCCACCAGATAGGCGGTGAAGCGGGGCGTCTCGTCGTAGACCTGGATCTCGAAGGCGCCCGGGTCGCGCAGCCGGGACCGCACCCGGCGCATGTGCAGAATGTTCATCTCGACGGCACGGCTCAACTCCCCGCGCTTGATGCCGAGTTCACGCTCGCGTCGCTTGACGGCGCTGGAGGCCGGGTTGAGGAACAGCAGCCGCACCCGGCAGCCGGCCTCGGCCAGGCGCACCAGCCGGCGGCCGGAGAAGTTCTGCACGAGGAGGTTGAGGCCGATGCCGACGGCGTCGAGGCGGCGGGCGCCGCCGAAGATGTCCTCGGCGGGGAACTGCCGCAGCAGCCGCACCCGGTCCGGGTGCACGGCGACCACGTCCGCGTACCGGTCTCCGACGAGGTCCTCGACCGCGTCCACGGGCAGCCGGCGCGCGGACGGCACGTCGCCGCCCGCGACGAGTATCTCCAGCAGACGCGCCGAGGCCCGCTCGGCCTGGCCGAGGACCGCCTCGGACAGGGCCCGGTTGCGGGAGACGACGTTGCGGGTCACTTCCAGTTCGTCCAGGGCGAGTTCGACGTCCCGGCGCTCGTCGAAGTAGGGCTCGAAGCACGGCCAGTGCTGCACCATCAGCTCGCGCAGCTGCGGCAGGGTGAGGAAACTCAGGACGTTGTCGTCGGCCGGGTCGAGCAAGTAGCCCTTGCGGCGGCTGACTTCGCGTACGGCGACCGCGCGCTGCACCCATTCCTGGCCCGCCGGCCCCGCCGCGGCGACCACCCAGTCGTCGCCGTGGACGGGTTCGTAGATGGGACGCAGAACGGCGGCCACGACCGCGCGCAGCCGTTGTTCGACCAGGTTCAGCCAGATGTAGGCCCGGCCGGCTCGCTGAGCGCGCGTACGCACCTCACGCCAGGCGTCGGCGTCCCAGTCCAGCTCCGGCCCGATGGAACCGGCGGCGTCCATGGGCCGTGCCAGCGACACCGTGCCGGGCGGGACGTCTGCGGAGTTCCCCTCGTGACCCTCGTCACCAGGGGGCAACTCCAGCCCTCCCGAGCCCACCCGCGCACCGCCTTCCGCTCCCCCGAGCACTCCCGGGGGACTCGCCCCACCCAACGATCAAGGAAGGGTACTCCGGGAGCGGTCGGCGGTGCAGCCGGATGGACAGGGTCGTTTCTCAACTACCGCGTATGTAGTCGCCGTTCTGCCCGGCCAGGTCCGCCGGAGTGAGCGGATTCATAGCCGTGACGTCACGCGGGACGACGGAGAAGCCCTGCCAGTGGACCGGCATGGGCTGCTGGTCCTCGTCCCTGGCTATGTGGTGGAAGCCCACGTTGACCCAGGCGACGGGGTGGGTGAGGGTCTGGCCGTTCACCCACTTGTCGACGAACCTGGGGTGACCGGCGGCGCACTTGGGGTTGTTGCTGGCGAACAGCTCGCACTTGTTGTACTGGGTGAAGTACACGTCGTGCTTGGTGTAACCGCGCGCCGGGAAGCGGGTGCTGGGGCCGGGGACGAACTCGTAGGAGCGCGCGTGGCCGTCCTTGTTCTTGCCGGTCGCGCTCACCACCCGCCACCAGCGGTAGCTCTTGGCGTCGCCCGCGGTCTCCTTGGTGATCTTCGTGGGCGTCGTCTTGGTGGTCGGGGGCCGGTTGCCGCGCGGGGTGACGGTCGAGTCGTACTGCTCGATCCGGTTCTTGGTGGAGCCGTCGAGGGCGAAGTCGAGCCGCCACAAGACGTTGTGGCTGTGGCTGGTGGCCCGCGCCTTGGGACCCTTGCCGATCGGCATGCCCTGGCCGTCGCCCGCGTCGTAGTCCCACGGGGAGAGGGTGCCGGTCGCGCCCACGTTCATGTTGATGGTGCCGTCGTCCTGGAAGCGCCACTCGGTCATGTACTCGTACCAGCCCACCTGGTTGACCGCGTACACGAGAAGGTCCTTGCCCTGGGTCTGGTAGACCTTGTTGCCGGTGTCGGCCTGCATCCGGTAGGCGTGGCCACGCGCGCGCGTGGTGGTGCACAGGCCCTTGACCTTGGTGCTCCTGCCCGCCTGCGGGTCCGGGACCTTGACCGTCTTGATGGTGCCGCCCGGGCACTCGGCCGACGCCAGGGGCATCAGGCCCTGGGCGAAGCCCTCGTCGGTGAGGTCGTGGAACTCCTGCCTGCCGTTGTCGTAGGGGACGTGGATCTGGCCGAGCCGGCCGCTCTCCAGGACCTTGATCGGCTTGGCCTCGCCCTTGGGCTGGTAGGAGATGTCGTCCAGGATGAGGCCGGCCATCCCGTCGTAGCGCCAGCACATGCGCCAGGTCGTGCCGGTGGCGAGCTTCTGCTCGATGCGGTAGGCGGCGGAGCAGTCGGCGGCGGCCGCCGCGGCGGCCCTCGGCTGGGCGGCCTTCGGCTGGGCGGTGGCCGGTCCGGCTCCGGTGGTCAGGCCGGCGGTCAGTGCGGCCACGGCGAGGCCGAGGGCCGTCCGGTTCCGGGCACGGCTCAGTCTGTTGACGGGCATGGAGAAGTGACTCCCTCGCAGGAGGTGCAGGTTCGGAAAGTGGACGAAGGCCGGGATCAGTGGTCGAGTTCGACGACCTTGCGGGCGCTGAGGTCGATCACCAGATACCTGGTGTCGATCCACGGCCCGTTCTTGACCTTCGTGAACAGCCGTACGCAGCGGTGGACGCCGCAGCTGTCGAGTGCGGCGGGCTGGGCGCCGGGCACGGACTCGTGGATGCCGCCGCTCAGCTTCAGCTGGGACGGGGAGGTGAGTTCCTTGCCGGTCGCGTCCTTGTAGTCCGCCTTGAGGCCCGCGCCCAGCGGGTCGGCGATCAACAGGCTCGCCGCCTCGGCGGTCTCGGCCCGGCTCGGCGCCGGCTGGACGCCCTGCCGGCTGACGGTGTCGACGACCTTGCCGCTGTCGAGGTCGACGGTCTTGGTGACGAGGGTGTCGTCCTGGTAGTCGTAGTACGTCACATCGGCCCGCCGGGAGGTGCCCGCGGCGCCGCTCTCGGGCTCGGCGAGGTCGACGGTCAGCTGCTGCGGACCGCGCTCGCCCTCGACGTCCTCCGTCGCGGCGAACGTCTGGCGGTTCACCGCGAGCTTCTGGGCGCGGGCCATCTCGTCGTCGGTCAGCGGGTCGCTGCCCCGGCCCTGGTCGCCCTCGGCGGGGGCTTCCTCGGCGACACCCGGTGCCACCGCGTTGCCCTGCTCGTCCTGCCCCAACGGCTGCGCGGCGGCCGCCTGGCCGCCCGCACCCGCCTTCGTCCCCGTGTCGTCGGCCCCGGCCGTCCCGGGCAGGGTGATGCCGACCATCACGGCGGTCGAGGCCACCGCGATGGCCGTACCGGCCACCACCTTGCCCAGATGGCGGCGCACTGTCTCGCGCACGTCTTCCCCCTACTCCCCCTGGTCGACGGGAGTATGTGATTGCCCCACAGGTATTTCGTGCCGCACGCGAGTACTCGCGTGCGGCACTGGTCGACCGGTAAGAGGGACGTAAGTCATAGGTGGTTCCATCACTTTCGGGGAGACTCGGGAGCAAGGCGCCCCGGCGGCGCGCGCTAGCTGAAAGAGTCGGGTCCATGCAGGTCTGGCCTGGAGAGGCGTATCCACTCGGTGCCACGTACGACGGCGCCGGCACCAACTTCGCGGTCTTCACGGAGGCCGCGGACCGAGTAGAGCTGTGTCTGCTGCACGACGACGGCTCGGAGACGGCGGTGGAGCTGCGGGAGAGCGACGCGTTCGTCCGGCACGCGTATCTGCCCGGGGTGATGCCCGGTCAGCGCTACGGGTTCCGGGTGCACGGCCCGTACGCCCCGGAGCGCGGGCAGCGCTGCAACTCGGCGAAGCTGCTCCTCGATCCGTACGCGCGCGCGATCAGCGGGGCGATCCAGTGGGGCGAGGAGGTCTACGGCTATCACTTCGACGCCCCGGACAAGCGCAACGACCTGGACTCGGCGCCGCACGCGATGACGTCGGTCGTGGTCAACCCGTACTTCGACTGGGGCGACGACCGCCGCCCGCGTACCGACTACCACCACACGGTGATCTACGAGGCCCATGTGAAGGGCCTCACCATGCGCCACCCGGGCCTCCCGGAGGAGCTGCGCGGCACCTACGCCGCTCTGGCGCACCCGGCGATCATCGAGCACCTCACGGAGCTCGGTGTGACCGCGCTGGAGCTGATGCCGGTGCATCAGTTCGTCAACGACCACCGGCTGGTCGACATGGGCCTGGGCAACTACTGGGGCTACAACACCATCGGTTTCTTCGCCCCGCACAACGCGTACGCCTCCTGGGGCGACCGCGGCCAGCAGGTCCTGGAGTTCAAGTCGGCGGTCCGGGCGCTGCACGAGGCAGGCATCGAGGTCATCCTGGACGTCGTCTACAACCACACCGCCGAGGGCAATCACCTGGGCCCGACGCTGTCCTTCCGGGGCCTGGACAACGCGTCCTACTACCGCCTCACGGACGACCCCCGCTACTACATGGACACCACCGGCACCGGCAACTCGCTGCTGATGCGCTCCCCGCACGTCCTGCAGCTGATCATGGACTCGCTGCGCTACTGGGTCACCGAGATGCATGTCGACGGCTTCCGCTTCGACCTCGCGGCGACCCTGGCCCGTCAGTTCCACGAGGTGGACCGGCTGTCGTCCTTCTTCGACCTGGTCCAGCAGGACCCGGTGGTCTCGCAGGTGAAGCTGATCGCCGAGCCGTGGGACGTCGGCGAGGGCGGCTACCAGGTGGGCAACTTCCCGCCGCTGTGGACCGAGTGGAACGGCAAGTACCGGGACTGCGTGCGGGACCTGTGGCGCGGTGAGCGGCGTGCGGTCGCGGAGTTCGCGTCCCGGCTGACCGGCTCCTCCGATCTGTACCAGGACGACGGGCGGCGGCCGCTGGCCTCCATCAACTTCGTGACCTGCCACGACGGGTTCACGATGCACGACCTCGTCTCGTACAACGACAAGCACAACATGGCCAACGGCGAGGAGAACCGGGACGGCGAGAGCCACAACCGGTCCTGGAACTGCGGCGTCGAGGGCGAGACCGACGACCCGCACGTCCTTCAGCTGCGCGCCCGCCAGATGCGGAACTTCATCGCCACGCTGATGCTGTCCCAGGGCGTGCCGATGCTCAGCCACGGCGACGAGTTCGCCCGCACCCAGCGCGGCAACAACAACGCCTACTGCCAGGACAGCGAGCTGGCGTGGGTGCAGTGGCCGGAGGAGGACGGCGAGGTCTTCGGCGACATGCTGGCCTTCACGCGCGCGATGGTGTGGCTGCGCCGGGACCACCCGGTCTTCCGCAGGCGCCGCTTCTTCCACGGCCGGCCGGTCGAGGGCACCCACGACGAGCTCTCGGACATCGCCTGGTTCACCCCCGAGGGCGAGGAGATGACCCAACGGGACTGGGACCGCGCCAAGGCCTCGGCCCTGTCCGTCTTCCTCAACGGCAACGCGATCTCCGAGCCCGGTGCGCGCGGCGAGCGCATCAGCGACGACTCCTTCCTGCTGATGTTCAACGCCTCGCACAAGACCCTGGACTTCGTGGTCCCGGTCAACCACGGCCGGCAGTGGCAGGTCGTCGTCGACACCGCCCGCGCGGACGGGGTCCCGCCGGGCACGGGCCCCAAGGTGCAGGCCGGGGACCGGCTGACACTGGTGGACCGGAGCATGACGGTGTTGCAGCGACCGGTCTAGGAACCCCCGGAGGGCACGCGCGCGTGGGGCGTGCCCTCGGCGACTTCGGCACCTCGGGCGTCTTGTGCACTTTGGGTGACTTGTCCTCCTTCGCCGCCTTCAGTGCTTCGGGCGTACGACGTCGGCCGCGCCGTCAGTGCGAGCGCACAGGCGAGTGCGGCCGCGAGGATGCCCGCGCCGAACGCCGCGGCCGGGCCGTACGCCTCGGCGAGGCGCCCCGTTCCGGCGATCGCGAGGGCCTGCCCGCCCACCAGGGCGCTCGTCGCGAACGCCATCGCCTCGGCGAGCCGCGCCTGCGGCACCGCGCGCTCGGTGAGCCCGAACACCGTGATGAGGTGCGGGGCGCAGGCGAGGCCGAGGGCCGTGACTACCGCGTACAGGGCGATCAGGCCGTCCGTCCACAGCAGGGGCAGCAAGAGCGCGAACGCGGCCGCGGTGGCCAGGCGCCAGCGGGTCGTCAACGGTATGCGTGCGGGTACGGCGGCCATGGACAGGCCCGCCACGGCACTCGTCACGCCCATCGCCGCGTAGACGAGACCCGCCTGGTCGCCCTGCCCGAGGCGGTCGGTGAGCGCGGTGATGCCCGCCTGGCAGGCGCCGAACACGGCGCCCTGGAGGGCGAGAGCGACGCGGAGGGCGTGGACGGCGCGGGGCATGCGGGGGCGCGCACCTCGGGTGGGTGAGGGGACCACCCCGGTGGCGCCTGTCGTCGCCGTCGGATGCAGCGCGAAGCCGCTTCCGCAGACAGCCACCAGCACGGCCGCTCCGCCCATCGCATACGCCGGATGCGCCACGACCGCCGCGACGCCCACCAGCGCGGGACCGAGGACGAAGGAGATCTCGTCGAGGGTGCTCTCGAAGGACAGGGCGGTGGCGACCGTGCCGTCGGGGGCGCCGGCGCGGCGGGCCAGGGACACCAGGCGGGCGCGGGCCAGGGGGCCGATCAGCGGTACCGTCGCGCCCGCCGTAGTGCCGAGGAGGGCGAGGGCCGGTGCGGGCAGCCCGGCCAGTGCTCCGGCGACGAGCGCGGTGACGGCCAGGGCGTTGGCGAGGGCGAAGCACAGCACGACCGTCCGCTGGCCGTGCCGGTCGGCGAGCCGGCCCACCAGCGGGCCGCAGGCCACCTGGCCCAGGGCGAGCGCCCCGCCGGTCAGCCCCGCGGCGGTCAGGGAGTCGCTGGTGCGGGCGACGAGGAGGACGCTGCCGAACTGGATGGTGGCCGTCGGCAGCCGGCCGAGGAAGGACATGACCGGCAGCAGTGGCCCGGTCAGGTCGACGACCTCGCGATACGCGCGTCCCATGGTGCCCATCGCCCGAAGCTAATGCACGCGCGCGGGGGGACGTGCAGGGGTCGATGACACGAAAGACGGCGGGGCGGGTACGTAGGTCTGCATGACACCTGAGCGACCCGACCCGGTGGTGCCGACCGCCACGTACCGGCTGCAGCTGCAGCCCGAGTTCGACTTCGACGCCGCCGCGGCGGCCGTGCCGTACCTGGCCTCGCTCGGCGTCTCGCATCTGCATCTGTCCCCCGTCCTGGAGGCGGTGCCCGGCTCGCTGCACGGCTACGACGTCGTTGACCACGCGCGCGTGCGCGACGAACTGGGCGGCGAGGACGGCCTGCGGGCGCTGGCCGCCACCGCGCGGGAGCACGGTCTCGGCCTGGTGGTGGACATCGTGCCGAACCACATGGCGATGGCCCCCCGCCACAACCGCGCCCTGTGGGAGGTGCTCAGGGAGGGCCCCAAGTCGCCGTACGCGCGATGGTTCGACATCGACTGGGAGGCACAGGGCGGGCAGGTGCTGCTGCCGGTGCTGGGCGGCCCGCTCGGCTCGGTCCTGGGTGAGCTGCGGGCCGACGGCGACGTACTGCGCTACTACGACCATGTCTTCCCGCTGCGTGAGGGCACCGAGGAGCTGCCGCTGCCGCAGCTCCTGGACGCGCAGTGGTACCGGCTCGCCTGGTGGCGGCTGGCCCGTACCGAGCTCAACTACCGGCGTTTCTTCAGCATCTCGGAGCTGATCGGGGTGCGGGTGGAGGATCCGGAGGTGTTCGAGGCCACCCACGCCAAGATCCTCCAGCTGCTCCACGAGGGGGTGGTGGACGGGCTGCGGATCGACCATCCCGACGGGCTCGCCGACCCCGACGGGTATCTGCGGCGGCTGCACGAGGCCACCGGGGGCCGCTGGACGGTCGTGGAGAAGATCCTCGCGGACGGGGAGCCGCTGCCGGCGTCCTGGCCGGTCGCGGGCACCACCGGCTACGACGCCCTGCGGCACATCGACGGCGTGTTCACGGACCCGGCGGGGTTCGGTGAACTCCTCGGCCAGTACCGGCGGTTCGCGGCCCCCCAGACGGACCGGGGCGGGCACTGGGAGGCGACGGTGCGGCGGGCGGCGTACAAGGTCGTCACGCATGAGCTGGCCGCCGAGACGGAGCGGCTGACCCGGGTCGTGGCACGGCTGTGCGCCGCTTCCCAGGAGCCCGCGTTGCGCGACCGTGCGCCGTGGGCGCTGCGCACCGCCCTGCAGGAGCTGCTGGTCCGTATGGAGGTCTACCGGCCCTACGCCTCCGTCGACGCCGCGTCCGTCGTCACCGAGGAGGCCGCGCAGGAGGCCCGGCAGGCGTTCGTCGTCCCCGAGGAGGCCGGTGCGGTCGACGTGGTCCGCGATCTGGTGCTGGGGCGGGCGGGCGACGGGCCCGACCGGGTGGAGTTCGCGACCAGGTTCGCGCAGACCTCGTCGGCGCTGCGGGCCAAGTCCGTGGAGGACACGGCGTTCTACCGCTATGTGCCGCTGCTGTCGGCGACCGAGGTGGGCGGCGACCCGGGCGCTCCGGCGGTGTCCCCGGACGACTTCCACGCGTACTGCGCGCGCGTGCAGCGCGACTGGCCGGCGACCGGGACGGTCGTGTCGACGCACGACACCAAGCGCAGTGCCGACGTACGGGGCGCGCTGGCCGTGCTGACCGAGTGCCCGCAGCGCTGGGCCGACGTCCTGGCCGAGGTGACCCGCACCGGTGAGGGCGTGCCGGACGCGCAGCTGGCGTGGGCGGCCTGGCAGACGGTGTTCGGGCTCGGCCCGGCGGAGGCGGAGCGGGTGCAGGGGGCGCTGCTGAAGCATGTGCGCGAGGCCGGGCTGTACACCAGCTGGACGGAGCAGGAGCCGCCGTACGAGGAGGCGGTGGCGGCGTTCGTCGCGGCGGGGCCGTGCGGGGCGCCGGGCGAGCGGGTGGCGGCGTTCCGGAGCGCACTCGGGCCGTCGGTCCGGGCGAACGTGCTCGGCACGGCTCTGGTCCATCTGACGATGCCGGGGGTTCCGGACGTCTATCAGGGCACGGAGGCCGAGTACCGGGCGCTGGTGGACCCGGACAACCGGCGGGCGGTGCGGTTCCCGCCGGCGGATCCGGGTGAGAAGGGCGAGGTGACGGCGGCGGCCCTGCGACTGCGCGCGCGGCGGCCTGAGGCCTTCGGCGACTCGGCGACGTACGCGCCGCTGCCGGCCGAGGGCCCGGCGGCGGCCCACTGTCTGGCGTTCGCGCGCTCCGGGGACGTCGTCACCGCGGTCACCCGGCTGTCGCTGCGGCTGGCGGAGGCGGGCGGCTGGCGGGAGACCCGGCTGCCGTTGCCGCCGGGCCGGTGGGCCGATGTGCTGGCTCCGGGGCGGGAGTTCACGGGGCAGGCGCGCGTGGCGGAGCTTTTCGAGGGGCTGCCGGTGGCCTTGCTGGAGCGGGTCGCGCAGGACGGTCCCGTGGCATCCGCGGGGAGCTGAGCGCTCCGCCGGCTGTGTCGATGTGCGGCTCCGCCGCGGGGCAGCGAGGGCTGACAGTCGGCTGCGGCGCCGTCGTGGCTGGTCGCGCCCGCGCGGCGGAGCCGCACATCGACACAGCCCCGCGCCCCTTCAGGGCGCTGCCGAACCGCAGTTGACTTCACTGGGTCCGCTCAGCCGCTGAAGCGCGGGCTTGGTGCACCCGCCCCGGGTATGTGCGCCCTTGCCGCGCTCCCGCGGCGGTGCGCGCGCCTCGCTCGCACCGCCTGCGCTCCTGGGGCCCGCGCCGGGCGGCCGGCGCGCGGTGCCTGACGGCGGCGCGTTCGCCCCTGACGGGCGGGAAGCGGGCGGGAGCGGGCCGTGACGGGCCCGCGCGGGGGCGCCACTCGTGCCGCGCGGGCCGCCGCCCGGGCCGTATCCGCCGTTGCCGGGCGATACCGGACGTCCGCACTCCACGGCGGCGGTGAGCGCCGGGGTCCGCGCCCCCGGCTCGCCGGGAACCCGTGCCCCCGCTGACACCCACGTCTCTTCCCGCTGGCGGTAAATGCAACTGGGCGCCCCCTGGAGCCTCCCCCTGGGCTTGCTTGACAGTTCACAGACGGCGTGGGGTACTGCGGATTGCGAAGCCGGGCGGATATGTCGGGGGTGAGTCTCCTGCCGGAGCTGCGCTACCCCTCAGTGACCGAAGTCGTCGCGTCGGCAAGGGCGCTGGCCGCTCGTCGGCCCGCTCTGTGCACCCTGCGACAGATCGGCAGGTCCCGGGCGGGCCGCCCCCTCCTCCTGCTGTCCGTGGGCCATGCCCGACGGGCCGTACTGGTCGTGGCCGGCGCCCACTCCAACGAGCCGACCGGTGGCGCGACCCTCCTCGACGTCGCCGCACGCGTGGTGAACGAGCGGGAGTTGCGGGCCGGCACGTCCTGGCACTTCCTGCTGTGCGCGGACCCCGACGGGGCGAGCCTGCATGTCACTCCGGCGCCGCGCAGCCTGTTCGACTACCACCTCGGCTTCTTCCGGCCGGCGGGCCACGAGCAGCCGGAGTGGTCGCCGGCGGTGCTGCCGCCCGACCGGCTGCCGCCGGAGACCCGCGCCCTGACCGGCGTCATCGACGAACTGCGCCCCTACCTCCAGGTGACCCTGCACGGCACCGATCTGGGCGGCAGCTGGGTGCAGTTGACCAAGGACATCCCGGGTCTGGCGGAACCGTTCGCCAAGTCGGCGGCGGAGCTGAACATCCCGGTGGAGACCGGCGCCTCGGACGCCGCGGGCTGGCCCGCGTCCGGGCCGGGGGTGCATGTGATGCCGGCGCCGGGTGCGGGCGCGGCGTATCCGAGCATGCCGGACGACGCGCGCAACAGCACCTGGTACCACGCGCACCGGTACGGCGGGCTGACCGCGATCGTCGAGGTGCCGATGTGGGCGAGCGACCTGGTCGACGACCCGGCGCCGCATCCCGCGCCGGCCGTCGCGCTGCGGCGTCTCGCGGGGCGGCTGCTGCAGGACACCGCGCAGGTGGAGCGGGTGCTCGCGGACGCCGAGCCGCGGCTGCCGGAGGTCGACGGGCCGCTGCTGCGGGCCGCCAGGTGGGGTCTGGAGCTGGTTCCGGGGCTGGCCGCGGACTGGATGCACACCCCTCCGGCGGACAACACGCGCGCGTACGTGGGCAGCGTGGACGCGTTCGCCCGGCGGCTGCCGTTGCGGGCGGCCTCGATGCTGCTGCGGGTCCTGAAGGAGAACGACGACCGTGCGGCCCCGCGCCTGGAGCGGCTCGTGGCGACCTGGAGCGAGACCTTCGCGGAGCGCTTCCGGGCCCGCTGGGTGCCGTTGGAGCACCAGATCCGGCACCAGTCCCGCACCGTGGTGGCGGCGGCGCTCCACGCGCGCGACCGGGCGGGCTGAACCCCGCCACCACCCGGATCGGCGGATCGGCCGGATCAGCGGGACCGGCCGGATCAGCCGTGCAGGCTGCCGAGGCCGCCGACGCCCCTGACGACGCTGCCGCTGTCGCAGCCGCTGTCGAGGGCGAACACCGACCCCGTCCGCGCCGTCATCACACAGCCGTTGGAGAAGGTCTCCGCGTACTCGACCGGCCGCCCGTCCCACTGTCCACGCGCGCGTGCCGTCACCGGCGCGTAGATCATCGGGCAGTAGGTCTCCTTCGGCGGGAGGGCGGCGATGTCGCCGTTCACCGAGTCCAGCTCGGCGCAGGCCTCGGCGGCCTTGCCGTGTCCCCGGGGCGGGTCGCACAGCAGCAGCGTGCCGCGGGTGTCGCCCTTGGTGACCGTGAGATAGAGCCAGTTGCCGGTGCGGGAGTCCTGGGGCGCCGCCTGAGCGGGGACCGTGCCGGCGGCGAGGAGGGCGGCCGCGGCGAGCAGGGCGCCCCGGGCCGTCCTCGATGCAGTGGTGCGGTTTGCAGTGGTGCAGTTCTTCATTCCAGATGCATCGGCACGGCGGTCTGGGATCCCCACCCCGACTCACCCGAACGGGAACGCACGCGTGTGTGCCGCCCGGCCAGTTCGAACACGCTCTGCACCACCCGGGCCTGGTACTCCACCTGGCGTGCGACGGGGATCCAGTGCGCCCCGCAGCCGTCGCGGCAGTCGGCGCACCACTGGTCGATGAGCCGGTCCAGCTCGGGCAGCGCACCGGCCGGGTCGGTCCCGGCGGCGGTGACGAGCTGGTGCAGCAGCCCCGCGGTGCGCAGTGCCAGTCGCCGCCCGGAGATGCGCAGGGCGGCCAGGTGGGCGGCGTGCAGCGGCGGCAGCGGATGGGAGCCGTCGGTGACGTCGGGGTCCCAGGAGTCGGCGATGCCGGGGCAGACCAGTAAATAGTCGTCGACCGGGGCGAGCAGCCGGTCCGCGTCCGGGGCGGCGGCGACGAACGGGCGGATGCGGGTGAAGATCCGTTCGAGGCGCTGGGTGTCCTGGCGCAGGGTGCGGCTGACGGTGCGCAGGACGGCGGCCGCGTCGGCGGGCGCGGAGGCGTCCTCGACGGCGTGCGCGCCCCACATGGGCGCCTCGACGACCGCGGTGACCGTGCCGTACCGGTAGGGGTGGAACCAGGTCGACTCGACGGCGGCCTCGGTTATGGCGGCGGCCAGGTCGCCCCGGCGCGGCGGCGGGATGCGGAAGACGGCGGGGCCGAGGACCGGCCAGTACAGGGTGTCGTACGGGCCGAGTTCGCGTGGGATGCCGAGGCGGGTCGCGTGGTGGGCGATACGGCGGTCGAGGCCCGGCAGTTCATGGGTGAGCTCGACGAAGCCGCCGCCGATGTCGACGCCGTGCAGCGAGCACTGGAGGAAGGGCCGCAGTTCGTCCTGGAGGTCGAGCAGGGCGCGCGTCTCCGGCAGGGTGACGGCGGCGGCGCCGTCGGGCAGCCACTCGGGCTGTTCCAGGAAGCCGGGCCGGAAGAAGTGCCGGAAGTGGCGGCCGAGGGTGTACGGGCCGTGCAGCCAGCCCTCGTTGCGGCGCAGTCCGTCGGGGTCGAGGCTGAGCAGGAGGTTCCAGGTGGCGTCGGCGCCGTCGGTGAGCAGCGGGTCGGCGACGGCGCATTCGGCGAGCCGCAGGACGGTGCCGCCGCCCACGGGCTCGTTGGCGTGCGGTCCGGCCACGATCAGGGCCTGGCGGCTGCCGTGGCCGACGGAGAGCAGCCACAGGGGGGTGCCCGCTCGGGAGGTGCCGACGCGGCGGAGCCTGGCGTCCCGGGGATGGCGGGAGACGAGTGCGGCCGCCCGGGCACCCAGCTCGTCGACGGTCGGGTAACGGAGGAGGGGCGACAGGGCACACCTCCACGATGTGGTGCCGTCGGTTCACCTGATGTGCATGGTGTACGCACAGTGAGTCACGACTTGTGGGGTACGTCAACACCGCGGTCGGGAAAGGGATATGAGCCCTCGACAGGAAGTAAACCCCAGGCCAGAGCTAAGGTCCGGCTCAGTTCGAGGACGTTTCGGATCAGTCGGCGGAGAGCCGGAACCACATCCGCCCGAAGCCCACCTGATCGCCCTCGCGGACCACGGCGGCCCCGATGACGCGCCGCCCGTTGACCGTCGTGCCATTGGTCGAACCGAGGTCCCTGAGCACCCACATGCCGCCCTGGCGGCGCAGTTCGGCGTGCACCCGGGACACCGTCTCGTGGCTCAGCCGAAGGCCGCTCGCGGGATCACGGCCGATGCGCAGCGGGTGTCCGTCGCCCGGGTGCGGCAGCAGCAGCTTCGGCAGCCGCTCCGCCTGCCAGGCGCGGCGCAGCCGCTGGGTGAATCCGGAGACCGCTTCCACGGAGCCGAAGACCATCCGCGACAGCCGGCTCTCGGAGGGCAGGTCGGCGGTGAGCACGGCGAGTTCGTCCGAGCGGCGGGCGGCGAGCGCCAGCTCCATGCGCCGGATGAAGGTGTCGTGCGAGAGCCGGCCCATGGCGACGCCGTCGCGGAGCACCTTCAGCGCCTTGTCGCGCTCCGCGTCTGAGAGCCGCGCGGGGTACGTGTTGAACTCGAAGGACGACGTCACGATCGTGATTGTCGGGCAGTGAACGCCGGGTGTCCAGAAAACGTGACAACCGCCGCCACGCGCGCGTGTCCGACGCCAACTGCCACGACACCAGTCGGGAAAGGGAGGATTCGGAAGCGGATCGATCTCGTTTGAAGCACGATGGACGGGCTACATCACGGTGAGCAGACGAAGGGGAACCGTCCGTGCAGTTCGAGGTGTGGGCACCGCAGGCCGACCGTGTGACGCTCCAGTGCGACGGCGCCACGCGCGCGTTGGAGCGCGTTCCCGAACGGGCCGGATGGTGGCGGGGCGAGGCGGAGGCGCGGGACGGCAGCCGGTACGGCTTCGCGCTGGACGACGGTCCCGTCCTGCCGGACCCCCGCTCGCGCCGCCAGCCCGACGGCCCGGACGGGCTGAGCGCGGTCGTCGAGCAGGGCCGGTACGAGTGGGGTTCGGAGTGGACGGGCCGGCCGCTGCCCGGCGCGGTCCTGTACGAGCTGCACGTGGGCACGTACACGCGCGAGGGCACGCTGGACGCGGCCGCGGACCGGCTCGGGCATCTCGTCGAACTGGGCGTCACCCACGTCGAGTTGATGCCCCTGTGCCCCTTCCCCGGCCGGCACGGCTGGGGGTACGAGGGCGTCTCGCTGTGGGCCGTGCACGAGCCCTACGGCGGGCCGGAGGGGCTGAAACGGTTCGTCGACCGGGCGCACGGACTCGGACTCGGGGTGGTCCTGGACGTCGTGCACAACCATCTCGGACCGTCGGGGAACTACCTGCCGGCGTTCGGCCCGTACTTCACCGACGCCCACCACACGCCGTGGGGTTCGGCGGTGAACCTGGACGCGCCGGGTTCCGACGAGGTGCGCGCCTATCTGCTGGAGAGCGCGCTGGCGTGGTTGCGGGACTACCGGATCGACGGGCTGCGGCTCGACGCGGTGCACGCGCTGGCGGACACGCGCGCGTGCCACTTCCTGGAGGAGCTGTCGACGGCGGTGGACGCGCTCGCCGCCGAGTCGGGCCGGCCGCTGTTCCTGATCGCCGAGTCCGACCTGAACGACCCGCGCCTGGTCTCGCCCCGTACGGAGGGCGGCTTCGGGCTGCACGCGCAGTGGAACGACGACTTCCACCACGCCCTGCACTGCGCGCTGACGGGCGAATCGCAGGGCTATTACGCCGACTTCGGCCGCGCCCCCTTCGCGGCGCTGGCGAAGACGCTCACCGGCGGCTGGTTCCACGACGGCACGTACTCCAGCTTCCGGGGCCGCCGGCACGGGCGCCCGCTGGACCGTGCGCGGGTGGCCGCGCACCGGCTGCTCGGCTACAGCCAGACCCACGACCAGGTCGGCAACCGGGCCCAGGGTGACCGCCTTTCGGCCTCCCTCTCCCCGGGGCTGCTGGCCTGCGCGGCCACGCTGACGCTGACGGCTCCCTTCACACCGATGCTGTTCATGGGCGAGGAGTGGGCGGCGGGCACACCCTGGCAGTTCTTCACCGACCACACCGATCCCGAGCTCGCGGAGGCCGTACGGCGGGGCAGACGGCGGGAGTTCGCGGCGCACGGGTGGGCGGAGGAGGACGTACCCGACCCGCAGGACCCGGCGACCCGGGACCGCTCCTGCCTGGACTGGTCCGAGCCCGAACGCGAACCCCACGCGCGCGTGCTGGACTGGTACCGCAAGTTGATCGCCCTGCGCCACGAACAGGCCGACCTCACCGACCCGGACCTCGCCGACACCAGGGTGGCGTACGACGAGCAGGGGCGCTGGCTGGCCTTCCGGCGGGGGGACGTGCGGGTGGTGGTGAATCTGGCCAAGGGCACCGCCGCGATCCCTCTGGGGCCCCGTGAGGCGCGCGTACTGGCCGCGTGGGAGCCGGTGGAGGGGCCGGGGACGGACGGGGTGCTGCAGGTACCCGGGGAGTCGTGCGTGGTGCTGCTGCAGGAGTGAGCGGGCTGGGCGGCCTCGGCCGCGCTTCGGCCGCGGGTCCTCCCGGGGCTCCTCTGGAGATCCTCCTCCAACGGGCCTCCTCCAACGGGCCCCATCTGGAGATCCTCCTCTAGAGGTCCTCCTCGCCGTCCTCCTTGCGCAGTTCCGTCACCCGTTCCAGCAGGATCGCCTCCCAGGCGTGCCGGAGCTGTACCCGCAGTTCCGGCAGCGGTGTGCCGTCGCGGCCCCGCAGGCGTTCCGCGAGGCGGATCACGACGTCGCAGCGGGCCAGCCACAGGCCGCGCAGACAGGGGCGCGCTCCGTAGCCGGCGAGGGTGGCGGCGCGGACGGCGGCGGGGGAACCCACGGCCAGGGCGAGGCCCGCGATGTCCTCGGCGGGGTCGCCGACGACGGCGTCGGCCCAGCCGAGCACGCCGCGTACCCGGCCGTCGGCACTGACGACGAGGTGGTCGCGGGTGAGGCCGTGGTGGACGAGGACGGCGGTGCCGGGCTGCGCGACGAGCTGGGCGGCGGCCGGCAGGCCGAACTGGTTGAGGCGGCCGGGGTCGAACTCGTCGGCGGCACCGAGGAGTTCGGCGGCGTTCCCGGCGGTGCGGCGCAGCAGCTCCAGGGAGCGCGGGGAGGTGCGCGGGACGCCGAGGGTCTCGGCCTGGCGGGCGGGCACCTCGCGCAGGCCGGTGAGCAGGGCGGCCAGATCTGCCTCGCCGACGGCGGAGACGTCGTGCTCACCCGCAAAGCCGCCGGGGACCAGGACGTCGAGCGTGTAGGTCAGTCCCGGCGTCCACTCGCCGTGGGCCACGCTCGTCGGGACGGCGACCGGGACGTGCGGGCGGACGAGGTCGCGCAGCCGCAGTTCGCGGCGCTGGCGCAGGGCGGCCTCGCGGTCGGGGGCGAGACGCAGCACATGGCGGTTGCCGACCCACCAGGTGGCGGGCTCGGCGCTCTCGGCGACGGGCCGGACCTCGGGTCCGGAGCCGCTCGATGCGTCCTTGAGGAGGGTACGGACCAGCCGGCGGACGGTGTCCGCGGTGGGTGTCGGTGCCTGGGTCATGGTCGCGCCGTAGTCACTCGGGGGTGTGCTGGGGCTCCTGATCGCTGTTCAGTCCACTGCTCAGTCCACTATGACCATGTCGCGGGTGGTGTCGTTGAGGCGGCGCCCGCCGTCCTCGGTGACGGTGACGATGTCCTCGATGCGCACCCCGAAGCGGCTGGGCAGATAGACGCCGGGTTCCACGGAGAAGCACATGCCGGGGACGAGGGGCCGCTCTTCCCCCTCGATCATGTACGGCGGTTCGTGCGTGGTGACGCCGATGCCGTGGCCGGTGCGGTGGATGAAGTACTCGCCGTACCCGGCGTCGGCGATCACCTTGCGGGCGGCCCGGTCGACCTCCTGGCAGGCGACGCCGGGCCGCACGGCCCGGAAACCGGCTTCCTGAGCCTCGCGGACGAGGTCGTGGACCCGGCGCTCCTCGTCGGTCGGTCCGCCGACGTGGACCGTGCGGGAGGTGTCCGAGCCGTAGCCGTCCTTGAGGCCGCCGAAGTCGAGGACGACCATGTCGCCGCGCTCGATGACGCGGTCGCCGACCTCATGGTGCGGGTTGGCGCCGTTCGGGCCGGAGGCGACGATCGTGAAGTCGACCTGGTCGTGCCCGAAGCGGCGCAGCAGGTCGGCGAGGTCGGCGGCGACCTCGGACTCCCGGCGGCCGCCGAAGGGAACCTTGCGGATCTCCTCGAACGTTGCGTCAGCGGCTGCTCCCGCGGCCGCCAGCAGCTCCAGCTCCGCCGCGTCCTTGACGGCCCGCAGCATCGGCAGCGCGTCGGTGAGGGAGGCGTACGAGGTGCCGGGCAGCGCCTTCTGAAGGCCCAGCAGATGCATCGCCCAGGCGTTGTCGCTGATGCCGAACCGGCCGCCGGGGTCGAGAAGGGCGGCGGTGGCGGCGTAGGGGTCCTTGCCGTCGGTCCAGTCCCGCAGGGTCAGCGCGGGCGCCCCGGTGGCGTGGGCGGCGTCCGGGGCCTCCAGGGTGGGGACGACGAGGACGGGGTCCTGGCCGGGGGCGAGGACCAGCAGGGTGAGCCGTTCGGTGATCGCGGTGGGCGTGTAGCCGGTGAGCCAGACCAGATCCGGGCCGGGGGCCACGAGGAGCCCCGCGAGTCCGGCGTCGGCGGCCGCCCGGGCGGCGCGCTCCATGCGGGCCCGGTAGTCGTCGGCGGTGAAGGGCGCGGGCGTGCTGCCGGTCATCCGGACCTCCCGAGGCGGGCGAAGACACTACGGGCAGCATCCTGCCCGGACAGCGGGGGCCGCGCGAGCCGGTCGGCGGGGCTTTCGTGGGGTTCGCCGAGTCTTCCGGCGGGTCCTCCGGCCGTTTCGGGACCGGCCGTTTCGGGAGGCGTGTCGGTCATCGCGTCAGTTCTCCAGCGCCAGCCGGACGCCGAGCAGGAGCAGTACGCCCCCGGAGACCTGCTCCAGGCGCCGGCGCACTCCGGCCCGGGACAGCAGGGTGCGCATCCGGCCGACGAACCACACGTACAGGCCGTAGTAGCCGATCTCGTAGAGGGCCCAGAGCGCGGCGAGGCCGACCATGGTCGGCAGGTGCGGGGCGCCGTCCGGTACGAACTGCGGCAGGAAGGACATCGCGAAGACGGCCGCCTTGGGGTTGGCGAGGTTGAGCAGCAGCCCGCCCCGGTAGGCCGCCCAGCCGCTCTTCTCGCCCCCGGCCCAGCCTTCGTCGACCGTGCCGTCCTTGCCGCGGCGGGCCTGCCGCAGGGCCTGGACACCGAAGGCGACGAGGACGACCGCGCCGACGACGCGCATGACGTCGTACGCCACCTCGGAGGCCGTCAGCAGCGCGGTCAGGCCGAACGCGGCGACGAGGCCCCAGACGAACACGCCGGTCTCGTTGCCGAGCACGGTCAGGAATCCGGAGCGCCTGCTGCGCAACGACTGCTTGATGATCAGCACGGTGCTCGGTCCGGGTGAGGCGGCGACGAGGGTGCAGGCCCCGAGGAAGGCGATGAGGGTGCTCGGCATGGGGCTCATCGTGGCCCGCGCCGGGGATGGCGACCACCCGTTTTTCCTTCATTAATGGTTGAGGATTGCTCACACATTAGAGCTAATGCTTAGATCGACATACGCCATTAGCATCCATCTCGGGGGAGGCATACGACCGTGCTCGTACTCGCGCACATCAGCGATCTGCATCTGGACGGAAGCGAACGGGCCACGCGGCGCGCGGAGCGGGTGCGTGACCGGCTGTGGGAGCTGCCGGGACGGGTGGACGCGCTGCTGGTGACGGGGGACATCGCGGATCACGGCACGGAGGCGGAGTACGAGGAGGTCGCGCGGATCCTCGCCGACGCGCCCTTCCCGGTGCTGACCTGCCCGGGCAACCATGACAGCCGTGCCCCGTACCGCAAGGCCCTGCTGGGGCTGCCGGCGGCGGACGGCCCGGTCAACAGCGTGCGGATCTTCGCGGGCGCGGCGGTGCTGATGTGCGACTCCAGCATCCCGGGGCAGGACGAAGGCGCCCTGGACGAGGAGACGTACGACTGGATCGAGGCGACGCTGGACGGCCTCGGCGAGGGACGGCGCGCGCTGCTCGCCTTCCATCACCCCCCGGTGGCACTGCACCACCCGCTGCCGGACTCCTACCCGCTGCGGGAGCCGGAACGGCTGGCGGAGCTGCTCGAACGCCGTCCCGAGATCGCCGGGCTGATCGTCGGCCACGCCCATACGCCTGCGGCGACCATGTTCGCCGGGCGGCCGGTGACCGTCGGTCCCGGGGTGACCTGGACGCTGCGGCTGCCCTGGGAGGGTGAGCAGATCGCGGACCGGGACGCCCCCGTGGGGTTCGCCTTCCACATCCTCGACGACACCGGGCGGCTCACCAGCCACTTCCGGGTGGTCATGTGACGACGCCGGGCACGGCGGTCAACTGCTGGTAGCCGCCGCTGCGGTGACGGACCGTCAGGGTCAGCTCCTTGCCGGGGCGGGCCTCGGCCACGACGCGGGCGAGGTCGGCGGCGGAATCGACGCGGGCCTTGCCGATCTGGAGGAGTACGTCGCCCCGCACCAGGCCCGCCGCGTAGCCCGGGCCCGGGACATGCACGCCGACGATCAGGGCGCCCGTCTTCTCGGCGTCCACGGCCTCCAGCCCGAGGGTCGCGGCGACGGGCACCGAGGACGGGCTGGGCGACACGGAGGCCGGCGAGGACGGCGGGGACGGCGAGGGCGCCGCAGACGCCGGGGCCGGGCGGGCCGGGGCCGGCGGGGTCCGCTGCGCCGTCTGCCGCTGCATCTCGGCGAGTCTGCTCATGCCGATCACCGTGGCGCCGACCGTGCCGAGGCCGACCCCGGACAGGACCAGGACCGTCCCGACGAACAGCGCGAGCAACAGGGACCGCACCCTCCGGCCGCGGCGGGGTGCCGCGTGCGGGTGCCGGGGGGCGCGAGGCCTGCTGCCGCCGCCGGGCTCCTGGCCGGGCATCGGCTTGGGACGCAACGCGGTCTGTTCCATGGCTGATGCTCTACCCGGCACCCGGGCCCCGGACGAGCCACGAACGAGTGAGACTGACCGGCGGTCAGGAACGGGAAGCCATGGGTGTTCGGCCCGCTCGGCACCGCGCACGTTCGAGGCTCGACCGGTCGGTACGCCGGCCGGCGCCGGCTGCTCGCGGGGTCAGCCCGTGCGCCCCGCCCCGTGGCCGCCGTGGTGGCCGCCGCCGTGGTCGAACTTCAGGGCCTCCGGGGGCAGCACGACGAAGGGCCGCATCATGCCCATGTCCTCGTGCTCCAGAAAGTGGCAGTGGTACATGAACCGGCCGTACGCGCCGTCGAACTTCCCCATGATGCGCAGCATCTGACCGCCCGGGACCCGGTAGACGTCCTTGTACCCGCGCTCGTTGGGCGCCAGGGGGATCGTCGTGGCCGGGTCGTGGGCGATCGGTGTGCGGGTGCCGCCGACGGCCGGGTCGAAGCCCGTCACCACGTACGGGTCCCGCCCGAGCGCCTGGAAGTCGGCGAGGTGGATGTGCATCGGGTGCGGGATCGGCGCGAGGTTGAGGAAGCTCCACTGTTCGTGGCTGCCCTCGGCGATGGTGAAGCCCAGGCCGTCGTTGAAGGTGCGGGCGGTGCGGCGGTACGTCTTCGTGGTGCCGTCCGGGCCGGTGATCTGGATGACGCCCTCGGCGGGGAACTGGATGCCGCTCGCGTCCTCGACCTCGGTCATCTCCCAGATCTCCGGGTGTCCCCCGCCGCCCTTGGTGCCCGGCGGGGTGAGCACGATCAGCCGGTGGCCGTGCCCCACCTCGTGGGTGAGCCGGCGGAAGGAGCCGGAGAGCACCTCGGGCAGCTCGAAGGTGTCGGTCTCGCAGGACTCGCGGACCCGGAACTCCATGACCGCCGGATAGCGCACCCCGCCCACCGGGTCGGGCACGCCGGCCGGCTGACTGGGGCCCTTGTTGACCAGCCGGAGCCGGCGGCCCGCGAGTCCCCGGAAGTCCACGAGCAGGTCGAAGCGTTCGGCCGGCGCCGCGGTCAGGGCGGGCAGCGCGCCGTCGAAGTCGATCGGCACCGGGCGCGGCAGCAGTCCGCCGTCGCTGCCGATCTGATGGACGATGCCCGGCACCGGGTTGTCGTCCTCGTCGACCAGGACCAGTTCGTAGATCCGCGCGTTGGACGCGTTCACCAGCCGGAAGCGGTACCAGCCGTCGTCCACGTCGGCGTACGGCCAGATACGGCCGTTGACCGTGGTGTACGGCCCCTGGAACGGTGTGGTGACCGGCTTGCCCGTCTCCGGGTGGGCCGGGTTGACGACGATCGTCTTGTGCAGCAGCCGGCCGTTGAGGACGCCGTCCTCGTCGGTGTCGAGGTTGCGGTCGGCGAGCAGCAGCGGGATCTCCCGCTCCCCGCAGGGGAGATGGAGGGCGTCCTCCTCCTCGTCACGGACGAGGTAGGTGCCGTACAGGCCCGCCATCACATTCCACCGGGTGATGTTCATGGCGTGGTCGTGGTACCACCACTGGACCGCCTGGTGGTCGTTCGGGTACTCGGAGAGCTGGGCGTCGCCGGACCCGACGGCGTTGTCCGCCCAGCCGTCGTTGCCGCCGCCGGTCTGTGCGCCGTGCAGATGGGTCACCGACCAGGCGGGCAGCGCGGCCACGTTCTCGTCGGGCTTGACCCCCTCGCGGCCGGGCTCGGTGTTGGCGGGCGGTGTGCCCGCCGGGCGGACCGGTACCTCGACGGCGGTGACCGGGTATTCGCTGCCCTTGGGAATGCGGTTGGTCCAGGCGATACGGACGCGCTGTCCGCGCCGCACCTCGATGGTGGGGCCGGGCACCAGGCCCTCGTACCCCCACATCAGGGTCGGCGGCAGTTGCGGGTGTAGTCGCACCCAGGTCGGCTGCAGCGCGATCTCCGTCTCCCGCAGCACATCGCCGGCGGCGGGCCGCAGGACGGGCGGGACGGGCAACGACGCGACGTACGGCACCAGTTCGCCGGGCGCCGCCGCCTGCTCCCTCTCGTCGCTCTCGTCGCTCTCGGTGATCCTCTCGATGATGTCGGTCAAGGTCGAACACCCCCGTGTGTTCTGTCGTCTTGTTCCCCTTCACCCCGGAAGACTCCTGGCACCCCGCCGAAGTTCCCTGAATATCCCGTTCCGTACGAAAAGGTTCGGAAACCGTGAGCGGAGGAGTCAGTTCCCGCTGCGGGTGGCCGTGGTCACGTTCGGTGACCTGCCGGGACCGGGGGTCGGTCCGGGAGGAAGCCGTGGGCCCGGCGGGCCAGATGGTCGGGCTTGTAGCGGTCGACGGTGCGGTGCCAGTGGAGGATGCCCGCCATCCAGTTCTGGAGGTCGAGGACGTAGTGGCGCATGATCTCGCGGGCCTCGTCCGAGAGGGCGAAGTCGTCGTAGACGACGGGGAGTTCATGCGCGGCGACATGCTGGAACTGCTGCATGCGCTGGGTCATCAGGTCGTGGACGACGCCGAGCGCGGTCGGGTAGTCGATGCCGAAGAAGTTCTGCACGACGAGGATCGCGTTGTGGACCTCGCCCTCGTACTCGATCTCCTTCTGGTACGAGAAGACGTCGTTGACCAGGCAGGCGTAGTCGACGGCGGCGTTCTCCAGTGAGCGGACCGGGCCGCTGCGGTAGACCTCCGGTGGGACGGCGGGGCCGTGGCCCATCCGGCACAGGCCCATGGTGAGGTCGGCGCCGAAGGTGGCGCGGCGCATCTCCAGGTAGTCGACCGGGTCGGGGATCCGGTTCTGGATCTGGTTGGAGAGCTCCCAGACCCAGCTCTCGGTCATGACGTTCACGTCGTCCTTGAGGGAGCGCCGCTGGTCGGGGGTCATCTCCGCCGTGGTGCGCGCCCACAGGTCGATGAGGCCGCGTTCCATGCCGTTCAGGGGCACCGGGATCCCCTCGCCCGCCACCGGCATGCAGTCCGACAGACGCTGGGTGACCAGCCGGGCGGCGGCGAGGTCGCGGCGGTGGCCGAAGACCAGGGGGTAGTAGTCGTCGCCGTAGGTGCCCCAGGCGAGCCACTGGGCGCTGAGGTCGAGGGCCTCCGGGGTGGCGTCCGGGTCCAGCCCCGCCGAGCACAGCGCCAGATCGGCCGCGGCGAGCCGGTCCTCGTCCCAGACGCCTTCCTGGAGCATGCCCATGCGGTGCATCCACGCGGTGAGCCGGGGGCGGGCGGCGGCCAGGTGCGGGCTGTGCTCCACCTCGAAGGGCATGTGGAAGTCGGGGAGCAGGGACGGGCCGACCTTCTGGTACGGGACGTGCGTGTACGCGCGCAGACGTTCCGCGGCGGCCGAGGCGAGCAGGGCGCCGATGTCGGCGGCGGAGGTGCCGGGGCCGGTGAGGCCGTGCCAGGGCGAGGTGCCGGTGGCGCCCTCGTTCATGTAGCGGCTGGAGCGCAGATGCCACTCGTGGCCCCCGGACTGCCAGTCCTGGAGTCCCTTGGTGTAGGCGGCGACCGCGGCGATCTCGCCCGGGGCGAGACCTTTCTCCAGGGCGAGCGCGGGCACTTCGGTGAGGGCGGTGTGCTCGAACTGGTGGAGGCGGGAGGTGAGGACGTCGTTGACGGTGTCAGCCGCCTGCTGCGTGGTGCAGCCGAAGAAGGTCTCCAGGACCAGTACGCCGTTGCTGTTCTCCCCCTCGTCCTCGACCTCCCGCTGGTAGGAGAAGAGGTCGTTGCGCAGATGGACGGCGTCGGAGAACGTCTCCATCAGGACCCTCAGCGGCCTCGACTCGGCGACGGAGACGGGCACTTCGGCGGTCGCGTACTCGACCAGCCCCGCAGACCAGGGGGCGCCGCCCACCTTGCGGCGCATCTCGATGTACTCGACCGGGTTGGCGATCCGGCCCTCGTTGATGTTGGAGAGCTCCCACAGGGACTCGTTGAGCAGATGCTCGGTGGCGATCGCGAAACGGCGGCGCCAGTCGGCCGACATGGCGGGCACGGTCCGGGTCCACAGGTCGGCGAGGCCCGCCTCGACGGGGTTCTCCGGCTCGGGCATCGGGGTGGCGAGGTCCATCGGCATGAACAGCGGGAGCCGGTCGAGGTAGGCCTTGCCTCCGGCGCGGTCCTGGGTGCGCTTGAAGATCTCCAGGAAGTGGTCGTCGAAGAAGAAGACCCACACGTACCAGTCGGTGATCAGCGACAGGGCGGGGCCGTCACAGTCGGGGTGGGTGTAGGCGCAGAGCAGTCCGTAGTCGTGTGCGTCGAGGTCGGACTGCTCCCAGACCCCGGATCCCTCCAGCATGCCCATGTCGCGGGCCCACTGCGTCGAGTGGGCGCGGGCCTCCTCGACATGCGGGTTCAGCCGCGCGGGGTACGGCATGTAGAAGTGCGGGAGTTCGAAGGGCTTCTGCGTCATGGGCGGGGCCCTACCCAGGCCCTTCCGGGGGCATCCGCGACACGGCACATGATCACACCATCGCGTGAATCAGGGCTGAACTCGGGAGTTCTCGAAGGGGCTTGTGGCGTTCATCTCTACGCGCGCAGACTTCACCCGTTCACGTGTCCCCTCCACCCCGGAGTCCCGATGAACCACGACCACAGAGCCCTCTCCCGCCGTACCGCGCTCGCCGCCGTCGCCGGTGCGGCGCTCGCCGGGGCCACCGCGGTCCCCGCGTCGGCGTCCGGCCGCCGCACGGTGCGCTTCGCGACCTTCAACGCGTCCCTGAACCGCGGCACCCAGGGCGCGCTCGTCACCGACCTGTCCACCCCGGACAACGCCCAGGCGCGCAACGCCGCGGAGACCATCCAGCGGGTCGACCCGGACGTGCTGCTGATCAACGAGTTCGACTATGACGACGCGGGTACGGCGGCCCGGCTGTTCCTGCGGAACTATCTAGCCGTCGGCCAGCGCGGGGCGGCGCCGATCCGCTTCCCGTACCACTTCACCGGGCCGGTCAACACGGGCGTCGCCTCCGGCGTGGACCTCGACGGGCGCAACGGGGCGGTCACCACGCCGGGTTCGGACGCGTACGGGCAGGACGCCTTCGGGTACGGCTGGTTCCCGGGGCAGTACGGCATGCTCGTGCTCTCCAAGTACCCGATCGACGCCCGCGCGGTGCGCTCCTTCCAGCGCTTCCTGTGGAAGGACATGCCGGGCCATGTGATGCCGCCCGGTTACTACAGCGACGAGGCCCGCGCGGTCTTCCGGCTGTCGTCCAAGAGCCACTGGGACGTACCGGTCCGCATCGGCCACTCCACCGTGCACTTCCTCGTCTCGCACCCGACACCGCCCACCTTCGACGGCCCGGAGGACCGCAACGGCCGGCGCAACCACGACGAGATACGCCTGTGGGCCGACTACATCTCGGGCCCTCGCCGCAGCTCCTACCTGTACGACGACAAGGGGTGCCGCGGTGGTCTGCGGCCGGGGTCGCGGTTCGTGATCGCGGGTGACCTCAACGCGGATCCGTACGACGGGGACAGTTACGACCATGCCGTACGGCAGTTGCTGGAGCACCCGGCGATCCGGCTTCCCGCCACGCCTCCGGCCAGCGCGGGCGGGGTGGAGGCGGCGCGGCTCCAGGGCGGCGCCAACGCCTCCCACATCGGCGACCCGGCGTACGACACGTCCGACTTCAACGACAACGCGCCCGGGAATCTGCGGGTCGACCACGTCCTGCCGTCGAAGGGGCTGGAGCCGCTGGACAACGGCGTGTTCTGGCCGACGACGGACGACCCGCTGTACCGGCTGGTCGGGGGCGGGGCGAACCAGCCGACCTCGGACCACCGGCTGGTGTGGCAGGACGTGCGGGTGAGCTGACGGAGGTGGGGGCGGCGCGGGCCGTGTGCCGGGGCCGGGTGCCGGGTGCCGGTTGTGCGGTCGGCCGAGTACCGGGCGCGCGGGCTCGGTTCGCGGCCCTGCGTGCCGGGCCGGGTGGAGTCCGTCGCGGTCGGCAGTGTCCCCGGATCACGGCCCTTCCGGCGGACCGCCTGCGCGCCCGCCCCGTACCGCCCGTCCCACCTCCGCCCGGAGGGCCACGAACTCCGGCAGGCCGCGGGTGGTGATCTGCTCGCGCTTGCCCGGGAGTCGGACGGGGAGGTCGAGGACGATGCGGGAGCCGGGGCCCGGGGAGAGGACGACCACGCGGTCGCCCACGTAGACGCTCTCGTCGATGTCGTGGGTGACGAAGACGATGGTCGTGCCGTCGGTGCGGTGGACCTCCAGCAGGAGGTCCTCCAGGTCCTCGCGGGTCTGGGCGTCGAGGGAGCCGAAGGGTTCGTCCATGAGCAGGAGCGAGGGGCGGCAGACCAGGGCCCGGGCGATGGCGACGCGCTGCTGCATGCCACCGGAGAGCTGCCAGGGGTGGCGTCTGGCGGCGCCGTCGAGGCCGACGCGTTCCAGGATGCGCTCGGCCTCGGCGCGACGCTCGGCTCTTCCCAGGCCCCGGCGGCGCAGGGGGAGGGCGACGTTGTCGCGGACGGTGAGCCAGGGGTAGAGGGAGCGGCCGTAGTCCTGGAAGACGACCGCGAGCCGGTCGGGGACACCGGTGACGGGGGTGCCGTCGACGGTGACCCTGCCCTCGCGGGCGGGCAGCAGTCCGGCGACGGTGCGCAGGAGGGTGGACTTGCCGCAGCCGGACGGCCCGACAACACACAGGAGTTGGCCGTCGGGGACGGTGAGGGTGAGGTCGGTGAGGACCGGGTGGTCGCCGTAGTACTGGCCGACCGCGTCGAGGCGGAGCATGCGGGTGCGTCACCTGGCCCGGGGGTCGTGGGGTGGGGACGGGGATGGGGATGGGGGTGGCTGCGTACGGGTGGTCATGCGGGCGTCGCCCTCCCCCTGCCGACGAGCCGTTTCTCGACCGCCAGCAGGCCCGTGTTGAGCAGATGGCCGAGGGCGCCGAGCAGGACCAGGGCCGCCCATACCGTGAGCAGGTCGGAGCGGGTCTGGGCGTCGGTGAGGGCGAAGCCGATGCCGTTGGCGGTGCCCGGCAGCAGTTCCGAGAACACCATGAGGATCAGGGAGAGGGAAAGACTCAGGCGCAGGCCCGCGAAGATGCGGGGCAGCGCGGAGGGGAGGATGAGGAACCAGAGCCGTTCGACGGGGTTCAGGCGGAGGACGGCGGCGACGTCGAGACGCAACGGGTCGGTGTTGCGGACGCCCTCCGCGGTGTTGATCAGCACCGGCCAGACGGCGCTGAACACGATCGACGCGATCTGCATCGGCGTACCGAAGTCGAAGACCACGACGAAGACCGGGACCAGGGCGGGCGGTGGTACGGCCCGCGCGAACTGCAGCACCGGATTGCACAGCGCATACGCCCGCCGCGACCGCCCCACCGCGACGCCGAGCGCGATCCCGGTGACGGCGGCGATCCCGAACCCGGCGCCCATCCGGCCGAGGCTGGGCAGGATGTCGGCGACGGCGGCCTCGGAGAGGAACGCGTGGCGGGCGGGGCCGGAGAACCACAGGTCGTGGGCGTGGCGGGCGATCCGGCCGGGCGGCGGGAAGTAGACGCTGGCGTGCGCCCGGGCGGCCGCCTCCCAGACGGCCACGGCGAGCGCGAGCACGAACCAGCGGAGGAGGGCGTGCCGGAGCGCGGCCGGGGTGCGCCTGCGCAGCAGGGCCTGCCGGGTTCGGGGCTCAGCCGTCCCGTTCACTCGGCTCCGACGCCCTCGACTCCGACGCCCTCGACTCCGGCGCGCGGAGCCTCGGGGCGGCCGCATCCGCGTGAGCAGTCCGCCAGGTTGTGCGGCTCCCTGCTGCGCCGGTCCACCGCCCGCGGGACCCCGCTCCCTGCGCTGCCCGGCCTCGCTCGGGCCCGACACCGGGGCGGGTGCGAGGCCGCGCTCAGCCGCCCCCGGAGCACGCACACCTTCCGCGGCCCCCTCCTCGCCGGCGCGACCGGCCCCGGCCGCAACCTCCTCCGCGCCACCGCCATCAGGCCCTGCCGCTCCCGAACCCCACGCCCTCTCCCCCGCCCCCTCCTCTCCACCGCGACCGCCCCCGGCCGCAACCTCCTCCGCGCCACCGCCATCAGGCCCTGCCGCTCCCGAACCCCACGCCCTCTGCCCCGCCCCCTCCTCTCGGTCGCCCGTCCCCCGCCCACCGCTCATCCCATCACTCCGTCACTCCGTCACCCCGGTGCGCCGGCGTCCACGGGAACAGCCGTCGCTCGCCCCACACCAGCACCCCGTTGATGACCAGCCCGAGCGCCCCGGCCCACACCACCCCCGCCAGGACGTCCCGCGTGCCGTCCGTGGCCAGGCTCGCCTGGGCGATGAAGATGCCGAGGCCCTCGCCGAAGCCGGCCAGGATCTCGGTGGCGACGGCGAGGACGAGGGCGACGGCGGCGGAGATGCGGATGCCGGCGGCGATGAAGGGGGCCGTGCCGGGGAGTTCGACCCGCAGGAGGACCGAGAGGCGGCCGAAGCCGAAGGCGCGCAAGGTCTCCTTGGCCAGCGGGTCGGTCTCGCCGAGGCCGTAGACGGTGTTGAAGAGGATCGGCCAGACGGAGGCGTAGGTGATGAGCGCGACCTTCGTCTCCGTGCCCGAGCCCAGGAGCAGGGAGACCAGGGGGATCAGCGCCACCGATGGTAGGGGGCGCAGGAATTCCACGATCGCGCGTACCGCCGCGTCGACCACCGGCACGCTGCCGAAGAGGAGGCCCAGGGGGACGGCGATGGCGCAGGCCAGCCCCAGGCCCAGCGCCCAGGCTCGGAGGGTCTCGGCGACGTACTGCAGGAACAACCCGTCGCCCGCCAACTCCACCGCTCTGCCCAGGACTTCGGAGGCGGGTGGGAGATAGGCGCGGCGGACGATCCCCGCCCTGCTCACGACCTCGCACACGGCGAAGGCGAGCAGGACGCCGAGCGCGCCCAGCCCCCACTCCCACCGTCGCCCCGTCCGCTTCACGTCACTTCACGTCACTTCACGTCACTTCACCAGGAGCGTGACCGGATCAATCTGTTTGCTCAACATCCCCTGCTTCCGCATGAGTTGAGTGATCCGGCCGATCTGTGCGCCGTCCATGGTCTCGGGGAACACCGGCAGGTCGATCGACTCGGCCTGCTTCTCGGTCACCTTGGTGTAGGTCGGCAGGATCTTCCGCACGGCGTCGGGATCCGAATCGGCGATCTTCACCGCCGCCTTGAGGGCCCGCTGGAACGCGGCCAGCGTCCCGGCGTTCTCGGAGGCGTACTCCTCGGTGGTGATGTAGCCGCTGAGCGGGATGTTCTGCACCGGCGCCGCCGCCCCGTCCACCAGCACCCGCGCCCCCAGCTCGTCCTGGATGGCGCTGTCGAAGGGCTCGACCGCGTGCACGGCGTCGACCTGGCCCTTGTCGAGGGCGGTGCCCATCTGCGGGAAGGGGATCTGCCGGTAGACGGGCTTTCCGGGGGCGCCCTGTTCGGCGAGGATCTCGTTGAAGGTGAGTGTCTGGACGTTGTTGAGGACATTGACGGCGAGTTTTCGTCCCGTGAGGTCGGCGACGGACTTGATGTCGGAGTCCTCGGGCACCAGGACGTCCATCATCTTCGGCGCGGCCCTGATCGCCTCGGCGACGACGCGGATGTCGAGGGTGCCCTTCTCATGGGCCTGGAAGTAGGTCACGTAGTTCGCGCTCGCGACCATGTCGATCTGCCCTTTGGACAGGGCCGGAAGCGCCTGCAGGCTCTGCTGGATCTGCTGGATGCGGACGTCCAGGCCCTCCTTCTCGAACAGGCCGCGGTCCTGCGCGAGGTAGAGCATGGCGCAGTCGACCAGGGGCAGCGCGGCCACGGTGACCGCCCGCCGCCCGTCGTCCGTGGACGCGGAGTCGTTGTCGTCGCCGCAGGCCGTGAGCGCGAGCGCGAGGGCGATCGCGGCGGCCGCCGCCTTTCCTCTTCCCGAACACAAGGGACGTGACGCCATCCGCGCATGATGACCGCTCGATTGGCATGATCACTACATACAACCCGGCCGAATCGTGGAAGTCCGGAGCATACGAGGGTGGCGTGGCCGGAACCCGTGGGCCACCGTGGGTCGTATGACCTCCACCGCGGCCGGACTCGAAGTGTTCGACCCCCGGCGGTACGCCACCGGGGTGCCGTACGACGCCTATCGCCTCCTGCGCGATCACCACCCCGTGGTCCGGCTGGACGAGCCGGAGGTGCTGGGGTGGCCGGCCGGGCCCGGGTTCTGGGCGGTGACCCGGCACACGGACGTCGTACGGGTACTCAAGGACTCGGCGGCCTACTCCTCACACCTCGGTGCCACCCAGATCCGCGATCCGGATCCGGACGACCTGCCGTTCATCCGGCGCATGATGCTCAATCAGGATCCGCCGCAGCACGGGAGGTTGAGGCGGCTCGTCAGCCGGGCCTTCACACCGGGCCGCATCGGCCGCTTCACCCAGGTGGCCGAGGAACGCGCCCGCACCCTGTTCGCCGGCGCTCTGGAGACCGCCCGCGCCGGGGACGGCACCGTCGACCTCGTCGCCGCGGTGACCGACGACTACGCCCTGCTCAACCTCGCCGACCTGCTCGGCGTCCCGGAACGCGAACGCGGACTGCTCCTGCACTGGACCCGGCGGGTCATCGGCTACCAGGACCCGGACGAGGCCGACGCCCCCGTGCTCGACGCGGCGGGGAAACCGGTGAATCCGCGGTCGCCCGCGATGCTCAAGGACATGTTCGCCTACGCGCGCCGACTCGCCGCCTACAAAAGGCGGTATCCCGCCGACGACGTCATGACGGCCCTCGCCCACGACGCCGAACTCGCCGACGCCGAGCTGGAGATGTTCTTCTTCCTGCTCACGATCGCCGGCAACGACACCGTCCGCAGCGCGGCACCCGGCGGACTGCTGACCTTGGCCGAGCACCCGCGGGCGTACGAGCGACTGCGGGACGGGAGCCATGAACTCGGCGCCGCAGTCGAGGAGTTGCTGCGCTGGTATCCGCCTGTGCTCACCTTCCGGCGCACCGCCGTGCGGGACACCGAGCTGGCCAGGCGGCGGATTCCAGCGGGTGACAAGGTGGTCGTCTTCCACGCCTCCGCCAACCGTGACGAGCGTGCGTTCGAGGCACCGGACCGGCTCGATCTGTCCCGTGCGCCGAACCCGCACGTGTCCTTCGGGGACGGCCCGCACGTCTGCCTCGGCGCGCACTTCGCGCGGCTGCAGCTACGGGTGCTCTACACGGAGGCGCTGCGGGTGCTGCCGGTCCTGCGGACCGCGGGACCGGCCGGGCGGCTGGTGTCGAACTTCATCAACGGGCTCAAGTCGCTTCCTGTGCAGGCCGTTTGACCGCCCGCACCTGGATCAGCGCATGCGTGCCGCCGGTCCGCCACCGCTGTCCCTCCGCCGCCACCAGCTCGGCCTCCGTCTCGGGGGTCAGGCCGGTGATCACGTCGGACTTCAGGGTGCGCAGGGCCGCCACCGGGCCCGGGAAATATGCGGTGACATCGGCGAAGGACGTCGTGGGCGGCCACTTCCGATCGCCCACCAGACGGCGGTAGTTGAGGTCGCCCTTCAAGACGGTCAGCGTGGCTTCGGCGAACTCCGCGCGGAGGTCGTCGGGCATGGCCTCGTACGGCAGCGGGGCGCAGGAGAAGGGATGGGCGCGGACGGTGAGGGTGCCGTCGGTGAGGGCCGACCACAGGGTGCGGCCGTATGTGGAGGCCGCGCCCGGCGCCCCGGCCAGGCGGCGCACGGCGTCGATCACGTCGGCGGTCGTGGCGTCGGAGACGTAGTACGGGTACGGCTTGACGTGCAGGACGGCCCGTCGGACGCGACCGTGGGCGAGGAGGTGGGCGATCAGCAGGAGGTCGGGGACGAGTTCACGGCCGGCGTTGTCGGCGACGAGGCAGAGGGTGCCGGTGCCGTCGAGGAGCGGCCACAGGGCGGCGCTGTCGTCGGCGACCAGGCCCGGGGCGGCGTCCCGGCCTTCGGCGTCGGCGTCGGAGAGCCGGAAGCCGAGGTCGGCGCGGTTGCCCCAGAGGGAGCCGTGCAGCAGGGCCGTGGCCCGTTCGTCGACGGGGCGGCCTTCGAGGGAGTCGAGGGCGGCCAACTCCTCGTCCGTCTCTGGGGCGTCCAGTTCTGCGAGCTTGAACGGGCGGAAGGGGTCGATGCCTTGCCAGGGGCCCGGGGTGAAGTAGCCGACGGCGTCGAGGAGCCGGCGGTAGAACCAGCTCTCGGACCAGAGCCAGGGGATGTCGAACCAGGAGCGGCCGGCGTAGGTGTCGGCTCCCCAGACCGACCAATCGGCGCGGTCGCGCGAGTCGTCCGCGAGCGGTTCCACAGTGCCCTTCGTGCAGTTCTCGAGAAGGGCGTCGAGCGCGCGGTGCTGTTCGGGGCCGTAGGGGAACGCCTCCCGCACCTGACGCACGATCGCGGGGTGCCGTTCGGCGAGCACACTGTGCGGGAACGAGCCGGGTTCGTCACCGAGGATCACGGGAGCCGCGGGGGCGGGCGGGGTCTGGGGCATGGGCGCCACCGTACCGCCCGGATCAGACGGTTCTGATCTCCCGCTCCAGCTGGGTGACGAGGCTGAGATAGCGGGCGCGGCGGGGCACCGTCACCATGCCGCGGATCAGGAGGTGCCACATCTCGGCGAGCCGGCGCGGGTGGCGGGTGACGGGTTCGAGGTGGTGCCCGACGACACGGGTGCCGACCAGGGAGGACACGAGGGAGTGGGCGGCGGCCTCGACATCGATGTCCGTGTGGAGATCGGTCTCCTTGACCGCGGCATGGAGCGTGCGGGTGGTGAACTCCAGGCACTGCGTGAACGGGTGCGGAACGGCAGGTGGGAGGGCCAGTCCGTCGGTGGCGAGCCGGAGTCCCGCGCGCGGGACCGGGCCCTCGACAAAGAGGCGGGCCATCGCGAACGTGGTGCGGATCAGGGCCTCGAGGGCGGTGGTGCCGCGGCTGCCCATCTCCGCGGCCAGCCGTTGCAGGTTCCTGGACTGGAGCTCCAGGATGACGTGGGCGAGGTCCTGCTTCGCGGCGAAGTGGAAGTAGAGGGCGCCCTTGGTGACTTGGGCGTGCTCGACGATGTCGCTCAGACTTGTCGACTCGTATCCACGTCGGTCGAACAGGTCCGCGGCCGCGGTGATGATCGCCGTACGGGTCTGTTCGGCTCGTAACTGCCTGGCCATAGAAGGGAGTCTCCTGGGGGCGCGATGGCCCCACAAAAACAGGCCATGCCGTTTGTTTCTTACTCCCCGTACACGATATCTCACCGTCCGACCGCTATCACCGGGCACTCGAACTCCGTCCAGTCTCCAGTTCTCCCACAACTTGTAGATCATTTATGGCGGCGGAGAGGTGACCCCGGAAGGAAACGGGGCGGTCGGTACTGAAAAAGGCGGGCCGGCCGGTGCCCCATCCGCACCGGCCGGCCCGCCTGCTCACTACGGGCTCAGGAAGCTCAGAAGGTCAGCTTCCAGCTGTTGAGCGTGCCCGTGTCCTGCGCGGCCGTGTCCTGGACGCGCAGCTTCCAGGTGCCGTTGGCCGTCTCGCTCGAAGCGTTCACCGTGTAGGTGGTGTTGATGTTGTCCGCGGAGTCCGAGGAGCTCGCTGCCTTCAGGGTGTACACCGTGCCGTCCGGGGCGACGAGGCTGACGACCAGGTCACCGCGGTACGTGTGGGTGATGTCCACCGCGACCTGGAGCGCCGAGGGGGCGTTGCCGCTGCGGCCGGTGACCGCGATGGAGGACTCGATCGCCGAGCCGTTGTCCGGGATGGCCACCGCGGCGGTGCTGGAGAAGGTGGTCCCCGTGGTCGTACCGCCGCTCACGGCCGCGACCGTCTTGGCGGCGTCCGCGAGACCGGCGCCGCAGCCGCCCGAGCAGGCACCCGGCAGGGCCCGGGCGTTGTTCTTGATGGCGGTCTCGATCTGGGCCGGGGTCAGCGAGGAGTTGGCCGACTTCAGCAGGGCGGCGAGGCCCGCGATGTGCGGGGTGGCCATGCTGGTGCCCTGGTAGTAGGCGTAGTTCTCGGTGGACGCGGTGGTGGCGCCGGAGTTCAGCGTCGACAGGATGCCGTTGGCGGTGCCGGTGCTGGTCTGGCCGCCGGGGGCCGAGATGTCCACGAGCGAACCGTAGTTGGAGTACGACGCCTTGGCACCGGTCCGGTTGGTCGCGGCGACGGATATGACGTTGTTGCAGTTGCCCGGCGAGTGGTTCGCGACGTTGTCGTTGTCGTTGCCCGCGGCGACGGCGATGACGGTGCCGCGGTTCACGGCGTTGTTGATCGCGGTCTGGGTGGCCGAGGTGCAGGCACCGTCGCCACCGAGGCTCATGTTGATGACCTTGGCGACATTGGCGTTGGCGGGGACACCGGAGACCGAGCCGCCGGACGCCCAGGTGATGGCGTCGATGATGTCGGAGTCGTAGCCGCCGCACTTGCCGAGGACGCGCAGCGGGGAGATCTTCGCGCCGTAGGCGATGCCCGCGATGCCCTTGCTGTTGTTCGTGACCGCGGCGATGGTGCCGGCCACGTGCGTGCCGTGCCAGGAGGAGCTGGACGCCGGGACGCCGGAGCCGCACTCGCCCGCCGCGTAGTGGTCGCCCGGGTCGGCCGGGTTGCTGTCACGGCCGTTGCCGTCGACGGAGACCGCGGTGTCGGAGATGAAGTCGTAGCCGGCGACGATGTTCGCGGCGAGGTCGCTGTGGGCGACGTAACCGGTGTCGATGACGGCGACGGTGACGCCGGAGCCGGTGGTGGTGTTCCAGGCACCGGGGACGTTCATACCGGCCGTGGACTCGAACAGGTCCCACTGCTTGGCGTACTCGGTGTCGTTCGGGTCGGCCTGCGGGGTGTTCAGACGGTCCGGCACGACATAGGCGACCTGCGGGTCCGCCTTGTACTCGGCGACCACGTCGGCGACATCGGTGCGGGTCAGGTCCGAACCCAGGTCGACCAGGGCGGCACCGGTGCCGAGACGGCGCTGGAAGTCGAGGTCCTCGCCGGCCTCCTTGCCCTTGGCGACGGCGTCGGCCTCGGCGGCCTTGTTCGACTTGGCCTCGCTGGCACCGGCCTTGTAGCCGACGATCAGGCGCTCGGCCGTGATGCCGGGAGCGGCCTCGGTCTGGGCGGCGGGCACGGCGGCTGCCTTCGGGGCGGCGGCCTCCTGGGCCGTGGCCACCGTGGCGCCGGCCGCCGTGAACAGTGCGGCGGAGACCGCGGCGACGGAGAGCGTCTTCCGTCGCAGGGAGGGGGAGGTACGCAAGGGCTTGCCTTTCGTAGCCGTTTCCGGGCAGGGCGGAGCACGGCGGTCTGATCGCTTCGTCGGTGAAGCGGCGGGGGGCGGTTCGAAAAGCGGCGCGGCGGCCGGCCAGGCGCGTCAGCCGATTGCGTAAGGGGTTACCTGTGGTTCGGCTGTGGTCGAACGATAGGCAAAGCCAAGGTCATGTGAATACAGGGGAAACCCTAGATCCGGCCGGAAAGCCACCCTCGCCATCAGGGAGTTGAGCGTGAATGAACCCTTTTGATCCTTCCGTCCCGCACTGAACGCGCCGGGCCCGTTTTCCGTACTGCACGGGAGCAAACCGTTCCCGCGCCGGCCGAGGAGACGTCCCGGATGCCCCGGATGACCGCACACCGCACCGCCCTGGCCGCCACCGCCGCCGCTCCCCTGCTGCTCGGCGTGTGGGCGGCGGGCCCCGCGCAGGCGCACGGCGCGCCGACGGATCCGGTGAGCCGGGTGTACGCCTGCTCGCCCGACGGGGGCGCCCGGGCGGGGACCGCGGCCTGCCGGGCCGCCGTCGCCGCGAACGGTACGTCCTTCGCGGCCTGGGACAATCTGCGCATCGCGAACGTGAACGGCCGTGACCGACAGACCGTCCCCGACGGCGAGTTGTGCAGCGGCGGCCTGCCGGCCTACCAGGGCCTCGACCTCGCCCGCGCCGACTGGCCGTCGACCCGGCTGGCCCCGGGGGCGGCGATGACGATGACGTATGTCTCGACGATCCCGCACACCGGCACGTTCAAGCTCTTCCTGACGAAGCCCGGTTACGACCCGACGCAACCGCTGACCTGGTCCGACCTCCCGTCGCGGCCCTTCGCCGAGAGCAAGGACCCGGCGCTGACGAACGGCGCGTACCGGTTGCGCGCCACGCTCCCGTCCGACCGGACCGGCCGTCATGTGCTGTACACGATCTGGCAGAACAGCAGCACGCCGGACACCTACTACTCGTGCTCGGACGTGGTGTTCCCGGCGGCGGCGAGCGAGCCGGGCGGGGACGAGGACAAGGGGGCCGGGAAGAGCAGCCCCTCGGCATCGGCGCCCGCGTCGGCCGGCACCCGGGCCCGGACCGGCGACAGTCCCGCCCCGACGCCCACGCGGACTCCGGCGCCGGCCGCCGAGCCCCGTACGACGGCTCCCGCGCCCGACGCCACCCCCGTGGCGGCCACCGGCGGCACCGGATCCGGCCCCTCGGCGCCTATGGTGGCGGGCGGTGCCGCCGCGGTGCTGGTCCTGACCGCGGCCACCGCCCTCGCGCTGCGCCTGCGCCGGGGGTGACCCGACGGGAGAGACGCACAGCGGTGAAGCAGTGGGAAGACGACGAGTACTGCCTCCACATCAACTCCCGGGAGGGCGCCGACCTGTGGAGCGTGCTCGCCGACTGGACGCAGAGCGAGGACGAGGAGGAGTGGAGGCGGCACATTCCGCGCTTCGCCCGTCTCATCGCCTGCTGGCAGCCCCTCGGCTTCATCCGGGTGTTCCGGTCGGACGAATGGCCCGCCGACCGGACCGGCGAGGAGGTCACCGGCGCCGCCCTGACCGGGCTGCTCGCCGACCCGGTCAGCTGGGAGTACTCCGAGCACCCCGTCGAGTGGATCTGTGTCACCCCGGGCGCCCGCGAGATCTCCGAGCTGGAGGACGGCATGTGCGCCGGTGACCGGTAGCGGTGCACCGCTACCGGTCACCGGCGAATTCCGCCGTACGTCGGGTCAGTTGACGTAGACCGCCGCGCCGCCGGAGGTCACCGGGCCGTACTTGGCGGTCCAGTAGCCGCTGCTCGGGCAGAGCGAGGAGCCGGAGGTGCGGGAGAACTGCTGGTTGGTGAACTGGATGCTGTTGTCGGTGTTGGAGGAGGTGCCGGCGAGGCTGCCGTTGGTCGCCTGGTAGACGCAGGTGACGCTGCCCAGCAGGGTGCGGAGCACGACGGTGGTCTGGATGGGACCGGCACTGCCCGGAGTCACGGTGACGCTGCCGTCGGAGGCCACGCTGGTGGTGTAGGCCAGGTTGTTGACCGTGACGCTGGTGACGCCGAGCACGCCCACGTTGTTCGAGGTGCAGTTGCTGAAGGTGTGCCCGGTGAGCGTTTCGGAGGCGGTGCCGGGAGCGGTCGGGTTGCTGTCGACCGTCGCGGTGAACTGCGAGGTGGTGCACGTGATGCCCGTGGTGCCGGTCGCGCTGGAGTAGAGCGTCGCCGTGGTGCCGGCGGCCAGGCCCGCGGTGACCTGAGCCTCGGCGGCGACGGCGTCG
This sequence comes from Streptomyces sp. S.PB5, assembly GCF_030403745.1. GTDB lineage: Bacteria > Actinomycetota > Actinomycetes > Streptomycetales > Streptomycetaceae > Streptomyces. The sequence continues at coordinate 505,366 of NZ_JAQMWP010000002.1, read as the reverse complement.
CCGGCCGGGGAACCGGTGGTGAGGACGGTGTCGGCGGCCGACGCCGGGCCCACGGCCGAGAGGGTGAGGGCGGCGACGGCGGCGGTGAGGGTGAGCAGGGATCGCGTACGCATGCGGGTTTGCCTCATTTCCGAGGTGGGGGGTGGAACGGGGTGGGGGGACGCGACGCGGCGTCCGCCGTCGCCGGCTCGTGACGCCTTCTCCGTACGTCACGGGCAGGCGACGGCAACCGGCCGGCGACCGGCCGGAGAGCCGTGGGGTGGCCTCCGGCCGGGCCGGGCGGGGCGGGGCACTCGGCACGGACCGAGGGGGGAAGCGACCGTGTGGGTGCCTGGGAGGAGGCGGGCGCAGAAGACGCCCGCGGCGGACAGGACGTCCGGGAAGCGCGAACGGTGTCGCGCGACGGATCCGGCGCCACGGATCCGGTCTGAACAAGGCAGAGTTGTAGACCTGATGGTCAGTCAACGTCAAGACGAAACAAGGGAGTTGACGAATAGTCAACTGCTTTGCCGGGCCCCTGGAATTCCTTGACGCACAGGTGAGGCACAACCAACACCCTTTTTTCACATCTCCCTTGACCCTTGAATGTAACCACGGGTAACTTCCTCATCGGCTACTGCGGAGTAGCGAGAAAGCCCTTGCGGCCGCCGGGAGTTGTGAAGGAGCGCCTCCGCATGCGCTGTCCGCGCCAGGACAACGTGCCACTGACGCCAGACCGCACTTTCTATGCACCTGGGAGCAGACATGGCCTCGTCCTCGGACGTCTCTTCGTCCGCCGACAACACCCCCGAGAACCCGGAAAGCGGTTCCTCGACCGAGCCCGTCAGACGGGGTCGGGTCCGGGCCCGCCGGGCCGCCGTGATGGCCGTTCCGGCCACGCTGGTCGCCGCCACGCTCGCGGTCCTGACCGCGGAGGGCGCACTGGGGGTGCAGTTCGCGATCTCCGGCATGCCGTTCACGGTCACCGCCAAGGAGCTGAACGGCACGGGCTTCGAGCAGTTCGGCGGGCTCGACAACATGGCGGAGAACAGCCCCAACGCGGGTGATACCGGGGGCCAGGTGCTGGTCGTGACCTCCGCGATCAAGAACGCGACGCTGGACAGCCTGTGCCAGAGCGTCAACCTCGGCGGGATCAACCTGCTCATCAAGGCGGGCCAGGGCTCCCAGAAGGTCACCGCCACCGACCTGACCACCGACTCCACGGAGCTGTCGGGCGACGCGGCCTTCACCAACATCGAGATCGGCAACGACGCCAGCACGCTCACCAAGGCCGGGGTCAAGGGCCCGCTCGGGGTCTTCAGCCAGCAGGCCGACACCGTGCACATCGCCAATCTGCGCCAGACCAACTATGCGACCACCGCTGCGGTGTTCAAGCTTCCCGGTCTCAAGCTCAGCTTCAGCGAGTCGGGTTGCTGATGTCGGACGCCGCTCCACGCCGGGGAGTGAGGTCGGCCTTCCGTGACTGGCGGGCCGACCGTCCGTTCTGGGGCGGGCTGTTGCTCGCCCTGGGCGGGGCGGAGATCCTGCTCACCGAGAAGGCGTCACTGAAGGTCGTCCTGCACATCGGGATGCAGGGCCTGGCCGGTTATCTCCTGCCGGCCCTGATGGTGGTGCTGGGTCTGCTGACCCTGTTCAACCCCACCCAGCGCCTCTTCTACTCCATCACCGGGGTGCTGATCACCCTGGGCACCTGGCTCACCTCCAACATGGGCGGCTTCTTCATCGGCCTCCTGCTCGGTGTCACCGGCAGCTGCATGGCATTCGGCTGGCTCCCGGACCAGGAACCACGGGTGAGCCGACGCAAGCGCCGGAAGGCGGCGAAGTCGGCGAAGGCGGCCCTGGCAACACCCATGGGACCGGAGGCCGGCGAGCCGGCTTGAGCGCCGGAGGCGGGCGAGGTCGCTTGAGTGCCGGGGGTCGACTGGGCGGGCTTGAGTCCCGGGATCGACCAAGTGGGCTTGAGTCCCGGGGTCGACCAAGTGGGCTTGGGCGCCGAGGCTCGACCAGGTGGGCTTGGGTGTCGGAGGCCGACCGGCTTGCTTGGGCGCCGGAGCCGACCAACGGGCCTTGAGTGCCGGAAGTCAGCCCGCTCGCTTGGGTACCGGAGGCGACCGGTCGGCGGGGCGGCGCCTGCGCCCACCCGGGCCACCCCTGACGGTGCGCCCAGCCGCAGGCCGAGCAGCGCGGGTTACCCAAGGCCGACCCGCCCGCTTGTAGAGCCGCAGGCCGACCGGACGGCGGGGCGGCGCCTACGCCCACCCTGGCCCCCCTCGCGGCGCCCACCTGGGCCACCCCTCGCGGCGCGCCCACCGCAGGCCGGGCGGCGAGGTTGGCAAAGGTCGGCCCGCTCACTTGGGCGCCGGAGACCCACCGGCCTGCGGGGCGGCGCCAGCGCCAGCCCTGGCCCCCTGGCATCGCGCCCACCCGCAGACCGGGCAGGGAGGTTGCCAAAGGTCGGCCCGCTCACTTGGGCGCCGGAGACCCACCGGCCTGCGGGGCGGCGCCTGCGCCCACCCGGACCACCCGGGCCACCCCTGACGGTGCGCCCAGCCGCAGGCCGAGCAGCGCGGGTTACCCAAGGCCGACCCGCTCACTTGGGTGCCGCAGGTCGGCGGTCGGCGGATGGTGCGCTGGCCACCTGCGCGGCGGAGGTCGGCCGAGTCGCTCGAATCCGGCTAGTGGCTCACTCCGCGCACTCGCGCCGTCACCCCCGGTCCGCCTAGCGTGGCCGGGACGAGCAGCCGAGTGCGCAGGGGATTTCCATGGAGTTCAGCCACCCGATCGCGATCGACCCGACCGGCCGTGACATCCAGGGGGAGGCCGCCCGCATCCGGGCCCGTGGCCCCGTCACCCCGGTCGAACTCCCGCATGGCGTACCGGCCTGGGCGGTCTCCAGCCCCACTCTGCTGCGGCGGCTGCTCGCCGACCCGAGGGTGTCGAAGGACGCGCGACGGCACTGGCCCCGCTGGATCGACGGCGAGATCAAGCCGGAGTGGCCGCTGTTCAGCTGGGTGGCCGTGCAGAACATGTTCACGGCGTACGGCGACGACCACAAACGGCTGCGCACCCTCGTCTCGAAGGCGTTCACCGCCCGTCGTACGGCCGCCCTGCGCCCCCGCGTCGAGGAGATCGCCTCGGCCCTCCTCGACCGGGTCGCCGCGGCCGGCGCCGACGGCCAAGTCGTCGATCTACGCGAGGAGTTCTGCTACCCGCTGCCCATCCAGGTGATCGGCGAACTGCTCGGCCTGCCGGAGGAGCAGGGCCCCGAGCTGCGGGCCGTGGTGGACGGCGTCTTCCACACGTCGGCGGACCCGGAGCAAGTCGCCGACATCTACGCCCGGTTCTATGCGGCGCTGCGTCAACTCGTCGCGACGAAGCGGGAGTCGCCGGGAGACGACCTCACCTCGGCCTTGATCGCGGCGCATGAGGGGGACGGTGCGGGAGACGAGGCCACCGGCGCGGCCCACGGGTCCCGCCTCTCCGAGCAGGAGCTTCTCGACACCCTGATGCTCATGATCAGTGCCGGTCACGAGACCACGGTCAACCTGCTCGACAACGCGGTCCACGCCCTGCTGACCGACCCCGAGCAGCTCGCGCTGGTGCGTGCCGGGCGGGCCTCCTGGGACGACGTGATCGAGGAGACCCTGCGGGTGCACGCGCCGGTGGCGAGTCTGCCGCTGCGGTACGCGGTCACGGATCTGTCGCTCGGTGAGCTGGGCGGGCCCGAGGGTGCGGTGATCCGGGAGGGCGAGGCGATCCTGGCCGCGTACGCCGCCGCGGGCCGCGATCCGGAGCACCACGGCGAGGACGCCGAGGTCTTCGACGTCACCCGCACCGACAAGGACCACCTGGCCTTCGGACACGGCGTCCACCACTGCCTGGGCGCACCGCTGGGCCGGCTGGAGGCCCGGGTCGCCCTGCCGGCGCTGTTCGCACGCTTCCCCGGGCTCACCCTCGCCGTGGCGCCCGGGTCGCTGGAGCCGGTGGACTCGTTCATCTCGAACGGCCACACGGCACTGCCGGTGCGGCTCGGCTGACGTCCGGCACGGCACGGCCGAGGCCCGCCACGGCGCTCACTGCGTCGTGGCGGGCCTCTCCGGTGTCGTCGGGGCCGCGACGGCGTCGTCGTCCTTCATCGCCTTCGCCTCGCTCTTGAGGATCCGCATCGACCTGCCGAGCGCCCGCGCGGTGTCGGGCAGCTTCTTCGAGCCGAACAGCACGATGACGACTATCGCCACGATCAGCAGGTGCCAGGGTTCCAGTCCGTTACGCAGCACGGCCGCGCCCTCCTTCTTCTTCCCGACTCGCTTCTTCTCAACTCGCTCTTACGTCGGTCGAGCACACTTGCCCCGGCCGGCCGTCGGATGGCGGTTGCCACGCTGCGCAACTGTACAACTCGGGATGAACAAGACAAACCCCCGATAATGCAAGCAAGAGGGCGGCACGGATGTCGATCACCAGTACGCGGAGGCCACCGCCCGCGCGGCACAGACACGGTGGCGGTCGCCGGGCCGGCCGCCGCCGGGGGCGCGGCATACGGCTCGCGCTGCTGATCTGTCTCTCGGTCGTGGTGCTCGCGACCGCGGGCGCCGGCTGGCTCTATCTCAAGCTGGACGGCAACATCAACACCTTCGACGCGGGCGGTCTCTCCGACCACCGCCCCGATGCGGGCTCCTCCAAGGGCGAGAACGTCCTGCTCATCGGCTCCGACGCCCGCACCGGAGGCAACGACCGGCTCGGCGGCGGCGACAAGGACGACATCGGCCGCTCCGACACCACCTTCCTGCTCCATGTCTACGCCGACCACCGCCACGCCCTCGCGGTCTCCATCCCCCGCGACTCCCTGGTCACCATCCCGCCCTGCAGGCTCCCCGACGGCAGCTGGACGAGGACGCAGACCGACACGATGTTCAACGCCGCGTACTCCACCGGCGAGACCGCCCAGGGCAATCCGGCCTGCACCCAGAACACCGTCGAGCAGCTGACCGGGCTGCGGGTGGACCACACCGTCGTCGTGGACTTCAAGGGGTTCGCCCGGCTGACCGACGTGGCGGGCGGGGTCAAGGTGTGCCTGCCGCAGAACGTCTACGAGAACGACCTCGACCCCCACCGCACCACCCCGGGCAGGCTGCTCTTCAAGAAGGGGGTGCAGACCGTCTCCGGGCAGAAGGCCCTCGACTACGTCCGCATCCGCCACGGCATCGGCGACGGCTCCGACATCGGCCGCATCAAACGCCAACAGGCCTTCGTGGCCAGCCTGTTGAAGGAGGTCAAGAGCAGGGACCTGACCCCCACGAAGCTGCTGCCCCTGGCGGACGCGGCGACGAAGTCACTGACCGTGGACCCCGGGCTCGGCTCCGCCGACAAGCTCATCTCGTTCGCGATGTCGCTCAAGGACATCGATCTGCACAACACCAAGTTCGTGACCGTCCCTTGGCGGTACGACGGCTCGCGCGTCGCCGTCGTGCAGCCGGACGCGGACGAGTTGTTCGCCTCGCTGAAGGCGGACCGGACGATCGACGGGAAGAACGCGGGCGGCAGGAAGCCGGGCAGCGGCAAGGCGGGGAGCGGGACGACGACCCCGACGCCCACCGCCTCCCCCGTCTCCGGCAGCGGCATCGAGGTCGCCGTCTACAACGGCACCACGGTGACGGGGCTGGCCGCGCGGGCCGCCGCCACGCTCACCTCGGAGGGCTTCACCGTCACCGGTACGGCGACGGCGGCGACCCAGGACCACACGACGACCCTGATCGAGTACGGGGCCGGCGAGTCGGCGCACGCCCGGACCGTGGCCGCGGCCTTCCCGGGGTCCCGTCTGGAGTCCGTCACGCGGGCCGGGGTGAGTGTCGTACTGGGACAGTCGTACGCCGACACCGCCTCGGCGTCCGCCGCGCCGACGGCGGTACCGAGCGAGGTGGCGGACGGAGCACGGTCGGCGGACGACGACCCCTGTTCGGATCTCACCTACGGATGATGGCGGCTTCCCGCACAACTCCCCGGCTTTTGATGGGAGGTTGATCCCTGAACTCGTTACGGACGACTCGACGGGAGGGGCAACATTGCCCGCCAACGAACAGCCCACCGACCGCACCGTCCACTTCGACACCGAGACCGCGCACGCCGCCCGGATCTACGACTACATCCTCGGCGGCAAGGACTACTACCCCGCCGACCAGGAGGCCGGCGACGCCATGTGCCGGGAGTGGCCCGCGCTGCCGGTGCACATGCGGGCCAACCGGGACTGGATGAACCGGGCGGTGCGATGGCTGGCGGCGGAGGCCGGGATACGGCAGTTCCTGGACATCGGCTCCGGCATCCCCACCTCCCCGAACATCCACGAGATCGCCCAGTCCGCGGCCCCTGACGCCCGGGTGGTGTACGTCGACAACGACCCGCTGGTCCTCACGCTCTCCGAGGAACTGCTGAACAGCACCCCGCAGGGACGGACCGCGTACGTCGAGGCGGACATGCGCGACCCGGCGGCCGTCCTGGAGTCCCCGGCGTTCCGCGAGACCCTCGACCTCGGCGAGCCGGTCGCCCTGACCGTCGTGGCGATCGTCCACTTCATGCTGGACGAGCACGACCCGGTGGGGATCGTCCGCCGTCTCCTCGAACCGCTCCCCTCCGGCAGCTACCTCGCGATGTCCATCGGCACCGCCGAGTTCGCCCCGGCCGAGGTCGGCCGGGTCGCCCGCGAGTACGCGGCCCGTGACATGCCGATGCGGCTGCGCACCCACGCCGAGGCCGCCGGGTTCTTCGAAGGCCTGGACCTCGTCGAGCCCGGCATCGTCCAGGTGCACAAGTGGCATCCGGACGGCGCGGGGACCGGGACGATCCGGGACGAGGACATCGCGATGTACGGGGCGGTGGGGCGCAAGCCGTAGCCGGCCGTATACAGCAGGTCCGCACCTGAACATCACAAAGCGGGCGCGACAACTCTCCGCATGTGGTTGCTCACTTGACTACTGGTGGTCACACACGGTTGGCTCCGACCAGCGAGAATCACCCGGACGGCGGATGCCGTACGACGTGCCGAACACCGTCCGGGGGTCCCTTCTCGCTGTTCCTCCAGCTCGGCCGCTCAGCGAGGTGCCGCACCGTCATGAACACCCCCCCTCCTCCACCTCCCGCCTCCCACAGAGCCGTTGCCGCCCTGGCCGTCGCCGGTTGTCTGCTCGTCGCCGGCTGCTCCGCGTCCGGGGGCACGTCGGACTCCGGCGCGGCCTCCGCCGGGAAGGCGGGCGGGGCCGGGCTCAGGATCGCCGTCATCACGCATGCCGGTGAGGGGGACACCTTCTGGGACCTGGTGCACAAGGGCGCCGAGGCGGCGGCCGCGAAGGACGGGATCGAGCTGACCTTCGCCGGCGATCCGGACGCCGCCGGGCAGGCCGAGCTGGTGCGGGACGCCGTACGGGAGAACGTCGACGGCATCGCGGTGACCCTCGCCAAGCCGCAGGCGATGCAAGGTCCGGTGGCCGCGGCGAAGGCGGCGGGTATCCCGGTGGTCGGGCTCAACTCCGGGATGGGGTCCTGGCAGTCGGCGGGGCTGCTGGAGTTCTTCGGCCAGGACGAGAGCGTGGCCGGACAGGCCGTCGGCGACAAGCTGGACGGACTCAAGGCCCGGCACGCGCTCTGTGTGATCCACGAGCGCGGCAACGTGGCCCTGGAGGCCCGCTGCGCCGGGGTGCGGAAGACCTTCGGCGGCGACACCGAGAACCTGTATGTGGAGGGCACCGACAGCGACGCGGTCGCCGGCACGATCACCGCCGAGCTGCGACAGGATCCGACGATCGACGAAGTGGTCACCAACGGAGCCCAGTTCGCGCTCACCGCCGTCGAGTCGGTGAAGGAGTCGGGCAGCAGGGCGCGCGTGGCGACCTTCGACCTCAACAAGGACCTGGTCAAGGCGGTCAGGAGCGGTTCCGTGCAGTTCGCGGTGGATCAACAGCCCTATCTCCAGGGGTATCTGGCGGTCGACTCGCTGTGGCTGTACCGCACCAACGGCAATGTCAGCGGTGGCGGGGTGTCCCCGGTGCTCACGGGTCCGGCGTTCGTGACGAAGGCGAACGTGGACGCGGTCGCACAGTTCGCGGCCAACGGCACCCGCTGACCGTACGGATAGCATCGCCTCACCCCCGACCGCTCCCCGCTGCGCCCCGCAACTCCCCATCCCCCGCTCCGCACTCCCCGTTCCACTCCCTGCTCATCGCCTAGGACGACGAATGTCTCCACGGACAGGTGCCCGGCGCCGTCTCGGCTCCATACGTCTCTCGCTGATCCTGCTGGCCCTGGTGCCCAGCGTCACCCTCACCGCACTGTGGGGTGTGACCACGACGCAGATGTTCACCGAGGGCCTGCGGCTGCGCGGACAGACCGAACTGAGCCTGTCCACCGGTGCGCTGGGCACCGACGCGACCCTCGCCCTGCAGCGGGAACGCAGTCAGTCGGCGGCCTGGCTGGCCTCCCCGCACGGCTCGCGGGCCGCGCTGGACGCACAGCGCAAGGAGACCGACAAGGCGGTCGGGAAGCTGGTCGGACAGTCCGAGGCGATCAACAACGCGCCGGCGCGCATCTCGGACCGGCTGTACTCGGTGCTGGGTTCGGTGGGCAGTCTGGAGTACTACCGGGGCCAGGTGGACAACCCGACCGACATCACTGCGGCCCAGGCCCTCGATCAGTACAGCTCGATCATCGACGAACAGATCCACGCCTTCCAGGAGCTCTCCCAGGTCGACGACGGCGACCTCACCTCGCAGGCCGGTCCGCTGGTGGCGCTGGAGCACGCGGCGGAACTGGTCTCCCAGGAGGACGCCCGGCTCACCCTCGCCTGGCCGACCGGGCATCTGACCGACGCCGAGTGGACGTCGTTCGCGAAGCTGGTCCACAGCCAGCGGTGGCTCGTCGAGGACCAGATCGTCCCGCAGCTGAGCGGCAGCGCGAAGATCCAGGCCGAGCGCATTCTGCAGAGCCCCGAGTGGCGGACGCTGACGCAGATCGAGGACCAGGTGCTCGCCGCGCGGTCGGAAGCCGCCGGCGGCAGGGTGCCGCTGCCCGATGCGGAGAAGAAGTGGACCGCCGCGCTGGACACGGTCACCACCGCGTACATCCGGCTGATCCAGGACCAGACCTCCGGGCTGCTCACGCGCAGCGCCGACAAGGCGGACAGCCTGCTGTTCACCGCCGCCTCGCTGAGCGCGGGCGGCCTGCTCGGTCTGCTGCTGTGCGTGGGCATGTCCTGGCGGATCACCCGCTCCCTGTCCCGGCGGCTGCACGGCCTGCGGGAGGCGACCCTGAGCCTCGCGGAGGAGCGGCTGCCGGACGTGGTCGCCCGGCTCGACCGGGGCGAGAAGGTCGACGTGGATCTCGCGGCACCTCCGCTGGACTACGGCGGCGACGAACTCGGCTCGGTGGCCATGGCGTTCAACAAGGCGCAGCGTACGGCCGTGCACACCGCGGTCGAACTCGCCGACACCCGGCGCGGTTTCCAGAAGGTCATCCTCGGTATCGCCCGGCAGAGCCAGAACCTCGTCAACCTCCAGCTCACCAAGCTCGACGCCCTGGAACGCCGGCACACCGACCCCGAGGTGCTGAAGGACCTCTACGAACTGGACTCCACGGCCAGCCAGTTGCGCCGGTACGAGGAGAATCTCGTCGTCGTCAGCGGGGAGCGGCCGGGACGCAGCTGGTCGGAGCCGGTCGCGCTGATCGACATCCTGCGCAGTGCGGTGGGCGAGGTCGCCGAGTACCAGCGGGCGGAGGTGCACACCGAGGAGGACGTGTTCCTGGCGCCGCCGGCGGTGGCCGATGTGATCCACCTGCTGGCCGAGCTGATCGACAACGCGACGGCGTACTCCCCCGCGCCGGCGCCCGTCACGGTGCACGCCGCGCTGGTGGCCAAGGGCCTGGCGGTGGAGGTCGAGGACCGCGGCCTCGGTATGTCGGAGGAGGAGTACGCCTCCCTCAACGCCCAGTTGGCGGTTCCTCCGCAGTTCGACGTGGTGGCCCTGGCCGACGACCTCCGCCTCGGCATGTTCGTCATCGCCCAGCTCGCCACCCGCCACGGCATCACGGTCACCCTCCGCCCTTCCCCGTACGGCGGTACGACGGCGATCGTGCTGCTGCCGCACGAGATCGTCGTGCACGAGCCCGCGGAGCCGCCGGACGCGGAACCGACCGAGGGGCAGGCCACCGCGACCAGAGTTCTCGACGGCCTGACACGCGCCGAAGCGACCGGCGGACAGGCGCACGGCAAAGCCGCGGGCCCCGCCCGGCGGGACGACGCGGCAGGCCAGGAGCAGACGCGGACCGCCGCGAACCCGGCCCTTCCCACCCGCCGGAAGGGCACCCCGGACGGTCGGGAACACGCCCGGCCCGGGGAAACCCGTCGCGCGGGTGCCGCCGAGCCGGTCACCCCGGCCGCACAACCCGGACGCCGTCCCGGTGCCGGGCCGCTGCCCCGCCGCGTCCCCCAGACCAGTCTCGCCGCCGAGCTCCGTGAGGAGGCCGTGCCCGCCGAAGAGGACGCTCACGACGACGAGTTCACCGCCGAGCGCGCCGCGTCCTCACTGGCCGGGTTCCAGCGCGGGACGCTGCGGGCGCGGGACGAGGACGGGGAGACTCCGTACGAGCGGGAGGACCCCGCCGTGGATGCGCCCGACCTCGAACTCTCGGCCGCACTGGAGCAGCCGGTACCTCCCGCTTCTCCCCGGCGCACCGACCACTGACCCCCTCAGAGCCATGACCGGGCTCTGCCCACCCACCACCGACCCACCGCCCACCTCCCACCGACCTCCCGCCAACCGCCGACCACCGTCCCGACCGCCGACGAAGGACACCCCATGACACGCCCCACCCCCGCCACCCACACCCAGCTCGACCAGCTGCTGACCGGACTCGTGGACCGGGTCGCCGAGGTGAACCACGCCGTTGTGCTGTCCGAGGACGGGCTGGTGGTCAGCAAGTCCGTCGGGTTCCTGCGGGACGACGCCGAGCGGCTGGCCGCCACCGCGTCCGGGCTCATGAGCCTCAGCAAGGGGGTCAGCATGGACTTCCGGGGCGGCCCGGTGCGGCAGGCGCTCATCGAGATGGCCAACAGCTATCTGATACTCACCTCGGCCGGGCCCGGCGCCCATCTCGTCGTCCTCACCAGCCAGGGCGCGGACGTCGGAGTCGTGGCGTACCAGATGAACATGCTGGTGAAGAAGATCGGCGAGCACCTGAGCGCGGCGCCGCGGGCGGGTATCGGCCCCGGTGCCGAGTCCGGCGCGTGAGGTGAGCGGAGGCGACACGGCGGGCCGTCTGGTACGGCCGTTCGCACTCACCCGCGGACGGACCCGGCCCAGCCGCGCCGACTTCACCCTCATCACGACGGTGACCGCGGTGGACCCGCCGCCGGCCTGGGCCCCCCGGCCGCAGCCGGAGCATCAGCGCATCCTGCGCCGGTGCGCCGAGCCGGTCGCCGTGGCGGAGCTGGCCGCCCTGCTGGACCTTCCGATGAGCGTGGTCGTCATCATGCTCTGTGACCTGCTGGAGGCGGGCCGGATCACCGCCCATCCGCCGCACCCGGCCGCGACGGCCGCGGACCTGGACCTGTTGCAGAAAGTGAGGGACGGCCTTGGCCGACTCTGACACCGCCGCCACCCGGTCGGCGCCCGACACCGTCAAGATCCTGATCGCCGGGGGTTTCGGCGTCGGCAAGACCACCATGGTCGGCTCGGTCAGCGAGATCGCCCCGCTGCGCACCGAGGAACCGCTGACCGTCGCCGGACTCGGCATCGACGACCTCGACGGCATCGAGGAGAAGACGGCCACGACGGTCGCCCTGGACTTCGGCCGGATCACCATCAGCCGGGAGCTGATCCTCTATCTCTTCGGCACCCCGGGCCAGCAGCGTTTCTGGTTCATGTGGAACGACCTCGCGCTCGGCGCGCTGGGCGCGGTCGTCCTGGTCGACGTCCGCCGCCCGAAGTCCAGCTTCGCCGCGATCGACTTCTTCGAGCGCCGGGGCATCCCCTTCGTCGTGGGTGTCAACGGCTTCCACGGCGAACACCCCTACCCGCCCGAGGAGATACGCGACGCGCTCGCTCTGCCGGACCATGTGCAGGTCCTGCTCTGCGACGCCCGTGAGCGGGAGTCGTCCCGGGACGTGCTCATCGCGCTGATCGACCAGTTGATCGCGGCCGCGGTGAAGTAGCGCTGCATTGAAGTAGTGCCGCGTTGAAGTAGTGCCGCGGTGAAGCAGCGGGCTACAACTCCGCCAGCACCGGGAGCAGTTCCACGGCGGCCGCCACGTCCGCCGTCAGCTCCCGGTCGGCCGTGCAGGACGGCAGGGCCTCGGCGGCCAGGGTGAAGGCGGGCACCGGCGGTGGCGTGTCGTGCATCCGCAACGCCCTTACGGCGGTGACGAGTTCGCACGCCATTACCGTCGCGTAGGCCTGCGTGGCCCGCAAGGTCTGGCGCGCCGCCTGTCCCGCGAAGCTCGCCGCCTCCTCCAGGCCCATGGACACCACGGCGTGGCCCGCCGAGGCCGGTGCCGCGCAGGAACGGAGTTCCGCCAGGGCCGAGTTGGCCGGGTACTCCAGGATCATCGCGCCCGAGCTGCCCTCCGGGCCCGCGGCCAGGAACGCGGGCAGGCCGGTGAGGTCCGGGCGGAGCAGGGCCGAGAGGCGGGCGGCGCAGAGCTGTGCCGTCTGCAGGACGGCCAGGTTCAGGGCGTCGAGTGCGAGTCCCAGCGGGGCCTGGAAGAAGCCGCCGTGGTGGTAGGCCGCCGTGCCGTCGGGGGCGATGAGCGGGTTCTCCGTGGGGCAGTTGATCTCCACCTCAAGGATCCGGCGCAGGGCCTCGGAGGCGTCCAGGGCACACCCGTGGACCTGCGGGAAGGCCCGGAAGCCGTACGGGTCCTGGATGCGGCGCGCGGTGACGCAGGGCATGCCGGGCCCGCCGAGCAGGCGGCGTACCTCCGATGCCGTGCGGGCCGCTCCGGGGTAGGGGCGCAGGGCGTGCACGGGGGCGGCGTAGGCCTCCAGGGAGCCGGAGACGGCGGCGAGCGAGAGGGCGCCCACGGCATGGGTCGCGCGGAGCAGGACGTCCATGTCGTGGGCGGCGAGGGCGGCTTGGCCGAGAGCGAGGGCGCTGCTGCTCTGGAGGGCGAGCGCGTCTCCGGGCTGCGGGGTGACCGGGGCGGGCAGGCCCTGGGAGGTGTCGCCGAGCCAGGGGCGTTCGCCGATGAGGGTGAGGCCGGTCTGGGCCAGGGCCGTCAGGTCGCCGGTACCGATCCCGCCGTACTCCTGGACCGCGGGGTGGACTCCGAGGCGGAGCGCTTCGACGAGGGCCTCGACGAAGGCGGGCTGGATGCCGGAGCCGCCGGCGAGGAGCTGGTTGGCGCGGACGGCGAGCATCGCGCGGATCTGGCGGGCGGGGAGCAGTGCGCCCGTGCCGGCCGCGTGGCTGCGCATCAGGCGCAGGCCGTGCTCGGTCTCGTCGTGGGCGGCCACGCTGACCGAGCGCTGGGCGCCGACGCCGGTACCGCGGCCGTAGAGGCGGCCGCCGGCCGCGAGGCGTCCCGCAGTGCGCCAGGAGCGGTGTGCCCGCTCCAGCGCCTCGGGGGCCGCGGTGGGCCGGGCGGTGCCGTCGGCGAGGCGGGCGAGGGCGGGGACGGTGAGGGTCGTGCCGTCCAGCACGACACGGGTGCCCTCCTTGCCGGAGGGCACCCGTGTCGGGTCGTCGGTCGTGTCCAACTGTGGTGTCGGTCCTGCGATGCCGGGTCGGCCCGGTGGTGTCGGTCAGTCCAGTCCGGCCGTCTTCAGCCAGGCCTTGGCGACGTCCAGCGGGTCCTTGTTGTCGAGCTGCACCTGGGAGTCCAGGTCGAGGAGCGTCTTGGTGTCCAGCTTGGCCGAGACCGCGTTGAGCGCGTCCACGCCCTCCTGGGAGAGGCCCGACTTGTATACCAGCGGGGTCACGTTGGCGAAGCCGAAGAGGTTCTCCGGGTCCTGGAGGACGACGAACCCCTCCTTGGTGATGGTCGGGTCCGTGGTGAAGATGTCCGCGGCCTGCACGGTGTTCTTCGTCAGCGCCGCCTGGGTCAGCGGGCCGCCCGCGTCGAGCGCCTTGAAGGACTTGAACTCCAGGCCGTAGACCGACTTCAGGCCGAGCAGGCCCTGCTGCCGGGTCTGGAACTCGGGCGAGCCGCCGATGACGAGCTCGGGAGCGGCGTCCTTGAGGTCGGCGAGGGTGGACTCATTGGTGAGGCTGTACTTCTTCGCGGTCTCCGCGTTGATGCTGACGGAGTCCTTGTCCTCGGCGGGCGAGGACTCCAGCAGCGTCAGCTTGCTGTCGAGCTTCGTCTTGACCGCCGAGTTCACCGCCTCGGCCGTCTTCTGCTCGGCCTTGGGGTCGAGGTAGGACAGCAGCGAGCCGTTGTACTCCGGCAGGACCGTGATGGACCCGCTCTTGAGCAGGCCGTAGGTCACCTCGCGGCTGCCGATGTTGGGCTTGTAACTGACCTTGATTCCCTTGGCCTTGAGGGCCTCGCCGTAGATGTCGGCGAGGAGGATGCTCTCGGCGAAGTTGTTGGAGCCGACGACGACGGTGTCGGTGCTGCCGTTGTCGCTCCCCTTGTCGTTCTGGAGCGGATCGGACGTGTCGTCGGATGAGCCGCATCCCGCCAGCAGGGCCGCCGCGGCGGCGAGCGCGACGACTGCCGCGCCGGGATGCTTCCGGAGGGACCTGCTGCGTGGGGCGTTGGAAGTCACGCCCTGATCCAATCCAGCCGGTTCTCGGTCAGTCAAGTGCAGCCTGGTCACCAATTGGCGTCAATGCGCGTCCGGTTGTGAAAGTGCGAGGGATGAGCCGACATCTGGGAGTCCTGGTGATGTAACGGATTCTTGACTCAGCGTGGCATGATCGGTCCACCGAAGAACAGGTAGTCTCCGGGTCGTTGGCGTTCGGACACGAAAAGATTCGGTCACGTGAAGGCTTTGCGCGCCGTAGACCCCCATGAAGGAGGCCTGGTGGCCACGCAAGAGGCGGCACCGCCGTCGGCCCCGGGGGGCATACGGGGGTTCGCCGACCGCCGGCCCTTCCGGCACAAGCTCAACGCGCTGGTCGGCGTGCCGCTCGCCGTGGTCGCGATACTGCTCGCCTATCTGATCACCGACCAGATAGGGCAGTCCTCGGACGCGGCGGACGCGGCACGGCTCGTGCGCAACAGCAGCGAGGTCGCGATCCTGGTGGACCGGCTGGAGGCCGAGCACCAGCAGGCCATCCTGCTCTCCGTGCGCCATGAGGCGACCAACGACGGCGGCACCCCCTCGCAGTCCCCCTACCGCGACGCACAAGTCGCCACCGACACCCAGGTCGAGAAGGTCCGCAAGGCCTTCGGCGCCGGTCTCCCGGACGGCGAGGCCCAGGCACTCAAGGACATCGAGGGACTGGAGAGCCTGCGCAACACCGTCGAGCAGGCCTATCTGCCCGCCGACAACATCGACCCGGCGTACACCAGCGCAGCCAAGGCCCTGATCGACGGCCTCGGCCTCGACCGCAACCCGGCCCTCGCGGCCACCTTCACCGGCAACCTCCTCGACTCGCTGCTGCGCGCCGACGCCGCCCACAGCTCCTTCGAGACCGGTGTCTTCTCCGCGACGACCGGTGACTCCAACGCGCTCATCGAGTTCATCGGTGCGGTCGGCTCCCACGACGAGTACCTCCACCAGGCCGACCGGTTCGCCCGGTTCGCCACCGAGGCGCAGGCGGAGCAGCTCAGCGGGATCCAGCACAACAGCGCGCAGGCCGTCATCGACCGGCAGTACGCCTTGCTGCAGATCGACCCGAGCTCCCTCCAGGCGGACTCGCCCGCCGAGGTGAAGGCGGCCTTCAAGTCGGCGCTCGACTCCTACGGCTCCTACCGCAAGCAGGCGAGCATCCGGCTCGGGATCGCCACCACGCTGATCGACCAGATCGCCGACCGCGCCGACCAGGCCTCCGACGACTCGCTGCACAACGCCGTCCTGCTACTGGGTCTCGCCCTGTTCGGCTTCGTCCTCTGGCTGGCGTTCTCGGTGGCGGTACGCCGCTCCGTGGTCCGCCCGGTGCAGGCGCTGACCGGCGCGGCCCGGCAGGTCGCCGGCGTCGCCGACCGGGAGCTGGCCCGGGTGGCCGACGACGACGCCGAGGACGACGGCCCGGTGCGGCTGGGCACCGTGCCGGTGACGGCACCCGACGAGATCGGCGAGCTCGCCGAGGCCTTCAACCACGTGCAGGCCACCGCGGTCGCGCTCCTCGAACGCCAGGTGCTCAGCCGCCGCAACACCGCCGAGATGTTCGGCAACGTCGGCCGCCGGGTCAGCAACCTGACCTCCCGTCAGCTGGCGCTGATCGACGCGGTGGAGCGCGGCGAGACCGACCCCGAGCTCCTCGAACGCCTCTACAGCATCGACCACATCGCGGTGCGTCTGCGCCGCAACGCCGACAGCCTGATGCTGCTCGCCGGCATCCGCGAGTCCGTCCTGGCCGCCGGACCCACGGCGCTCACCAACGTCGTACGGGCCGCGCTCGGCCAGATCGAGGGCTTCCAGCGGGTGCAGCTGCTCGCGCGGACCGAGATCCTGGTGGAGCCGGACGTCATCGGCGACCTCACGCTGATGGTGGCCGAACTCGTCGAGAACGCCGTGTCGTTCTCGCCCGCGGACAGCCCTGTCGAGGTGTTCGTGCAGAACACCGCCGACGGCGCGGCGATCGTCATCGCCGACCACGGCCTCGGCATGGACCCCGAGCGGCTCGACGAGGAGAACGCCCGTATCGTCCGCCGCGAACGCCTCGACCTCGTCCCCACGAAGGTGCTCGGCCTGTTCGTGGTCGGCACGCTGTCGCGCCGCTGGGGCATCGACGTCGCCCTCTCCCGCACCCCGGGCGGCGGTGTCACGGCCGAGGTGGCCCTGCCGCCGGAACTGCTGCTGGCGAAGGCCGCGGTGGCACCGGCGCCGACCACGCCGGCCACGGAAGCGGACGACTCCGGACCACGCCCGTCGGAGACGGACCCGCTCCCCGACGACGAGCACAGCCCCCTGCCCCGCCGGGTGCGCCGCCCCGAGGCGACGGACACTCCGGCCGCCGAGGAGCCCGCGACGGCGGCGCCGAGCGACACGGCCGGGGCACCGGCGGAAGCCGGGACGGCCGCGCCGGCGGCTCCGGCTGCCGACGCCACGGCCGAGGCAGCCGCTTCGGCGAGCGACCCGGCCACGGAAGGGGCTCCGGCCACGGACGGCAGCTCCGACGAGGCCGTGACTCCGGCTACGGCGGACGCCCCGGTCACATCGGCGGCGTCCGGCTCGCACGACGCCCCGCCCGCTTCCCAGGCCTCCTCCTCGTCCTCCGACGGCCTGCCCTACATCCCCCAGGCCCGCACGGAGGAGCCGCCGCCCCCCGGCGGGACCTCCGGCACGGCCCGCCCGTTGCGCCGTCGCGTCCGTGGCGCCACCCTTCGTAACAACGCCGAGGCCGGCCCGCACGGCGCCCGCCAGGCCCCCCGCCCCGCCGACGCGGACGCCGTCCGTGCCGCCCTCGAGGAGTTCGAGGCCGCGGTGGAGCGGGCGCACCGAGACAGCGTCGAGGAAGCCGCCGTCGCGACCACATCCCCCGTCACCCCCCACGAGCAGGACCAGAACCACCTCCCGGAAGGAGCGGAACAGTGAGTACGTCGACAGGTGACACTCCGGCGGGAAGCACCGCGGCCGAACTGCAGGCCGCCGCAGCCGACTTCACTTGGCTGCTGAACCGATTCGCGACCGAGACGGCGGGCGTCGTCGACGCCATCGCCGTCTCCTCCGACGGACTGCTCATCGCGGTCTCCGAGCTGCGCGAGCAGGCCGACTCCGAGCGCCTCGCCGCGATCGTCTCCGGCATCACCAGCCTGGCGGCCGGGGCGTCCGGCAACTACGGCCTCGGCGGCCTCAACAAGGTCATCATCGACCTGGAGGGCGGCCATGTGCTGGTCTCCGCGATCGGCAGCGGCGCCGTCCTCGGCGTGGTCACCGACAAGGAGGCCAAGCTGGGCAACATCGCCTACGAGATGACGGTGTTCGCCAACCGGGCCGGCAGCGCGCTCAGCCCCCAGTTGGTCCTGGCGCTGAAGAACAGCGTCGGCTCTCCCTCGGCCCTCTGACCGCTCCCCGACCGAGACCAGGACGGACACGCCATGGCGGACGGCATCCAGCCCCCGGGACCCGACCCGGTCGGGCCCGCCCCCGCTGTGCGCCCGTTCCTGGTCACCGCCGGCCGGGTGGCGGCCGGACCGTCGGGCCGGACCATGCCCGTCGAGACCCAGGTGGTCGCCACCGCCGAGGGGCTCGACGCGCTCGGCCGGCTCTCCTTCGAGCAGCACGACATCGTCGCCGCCTGCCGGCTCCCGCAGTCCATCGCGGAACTCGCGGCCCGGCTGCGGCTGCATCTCAACGTGGTGCGGGTCCTCGCCGAGGACCTGCGCGAGGAGGGGCAGTTGACGGTGCACGTGCCCGACTCCGAGGCCACGCACGACGCTTCCGTCCTGCGCCGACTGATCGATGGCCTGCGGGCCATCCCGGACTCCCGAAAGGTGCCCCGTGACAACGGCGACAACGGCTGAACGGGCCGTGGTGAGGCCGCCGCTGCCGGTCAAGATGGTGATCGCGGGCGGCTTCGGCGTGGGCAAGACCACGGCCGTCGGCTCGATCTCCGAGATCGAGCCGCTCACCACGGAGGCGGCGATCACCGAGGTCGCGGCCGGTGTGGACGACCTGACGCACACCCCGCGCAAGACCACGACCACGGTCGCGATGGACTTCGGCTGCATCACCATCGACCCGAGCCTGAAGCTCTATCTGTTCGGTACGCCCGGGCAGGAGCGGTTCGGGTTCATGTGGGACGACATCGTCGAGGGGGCGGTGGGCGGCCTGGTGATCGTGGACACGCGGCGGCTCGACGACTGCTATGCGGCCGTCGACTACTTCGAGCACCGGAGGATTCCGTTCGCCGTCGCCGCGAACGCGTTCGACGGGCGGGTCGAGCACAGCCTGGAGGAGATCCGGTGGGCACTGGACGTCTCCGAGCAGGTGCCCGTCATCGTCTTCGACGCACGTGAACAGGGCTCCGTCCGGGACGCGTTGCTGGTCGTGCTGGAACTGGCCCTGAAAAGGGCCGAGTAGCCGTCACGCGGGCCGGCGGACCCCGCGTGACACCGCCACCCGTCCCACCGCCCAGAACAGCGCCAGCGTCAGCAGCGCCAGCCCCGCCACCAGCGTCGCTCCGCCCACCACCTTCTCGTAGTTGCGCTGGTACAGGCCGTCCACGATGTAGCGGCCGAGCCCACCCAGGCTCACGTACGCCGCGATCGTCGCGGTCGAGACGATCTGGATCGCTCCGGAGCGCAGACCGCTGAGGATCAGCGGGAGCGCCGCCGGGAGTTCCACCTGGAACAGCACCCCGGTCTCGCTCATGCCCATGCCCCGTGCCGCGTCCACCGGTGAGGGGTCCACGGAGCGGATCGCCTCGTAGGTGGTGACCAGGATGGGCGGTACGGCGAGGATCACCAGCGGGATCATCACGTTCACCAGGCCGAAGCCCAGCAGCAGGGTCATCAGGACCAGGAGGCCGAAGGTCGGCAGGGCGCGGCCCGCGGTGGCGATCATCGACAGGACGTTCCCGCCGCGGCCGGTGTGGCCGGTGATCAGGCCGACCGGCAGACCGATGGCGGCGGCGAGGGCCAGTGCCTCCAAGGTGTAGCCGATGTGTTCGCCGAGGCGGGTGGGGATGCCGTCGTAGCCCTGCCAGTGGGCGCTGTCGCTGAAGAAGGCGTTGATGAAGTTGAGCAGGTTCACCGGGCTGCCTCCTTCAAGGCGGGGGTGGCCCTGCGCTTGGTGCGGGCCGCGTTCGGCATCCACGGCGTCAGCAGACGGCGCAGCAGGACCAGCAGGATGTCGGCGAGGATCGCCAGCCCGGCCATGGACAGGATGGCGTTCACGGCGAGTTCGGGCCGGTTGTAGATGTTGGCGTCGTTGATCAGGTTGCCGAGGGCGCCCTGGTTGCCGATGAGGGTGCCGATGCTGACGAGCGAGATGCTCGACACCGTGGCCACCCGGGTTCCCGCGATGATCGCCGGTACCGCGATCGGCAACTGGACCTGGACGTAACGGCGTACGGGGCCGAAGCCCATCGCGGTCGCGGCGGCGAGGGTCTCCTGGGGGACCGAGCGGACGCCGTCGACGATCGCCGGGACCAGGACGACGAGGCTGTAGACGGTGAGCGGGATCATCACCGTCAGTTCGGTGATGCCGGTGTAGTCGATGAGCAGCACGAAGAAGGCGAGCGACGGGATGGCGTAGAGCACGGTCGTCACCCACAGCACGGGCGGGTACAACCAGCGGAAGCGCACGCAGAGCTGGGCGAGCGGCAGCGAGATCAGCAGTCCGGCGAGCACCGGCAGCAGGGCCTCGCGCAGATGCAGTCCGACCAGGCCGAGCCAGGTGTGCTGGAGGTCGCTGGGGATGTCGAACATCTGGTCCCAGTTCATCCGGCGACCTTGCCGTTCGAGACCTTGCCGTTCGAGACCTTGTCGTTCGAGACCTTCGCGTCCGTGCGTCCGTGTTCCTCGTGGGCGCCCCGGATGGCCTCCGCGATGGCCTGCTGGGAGACCACCCCGGCGACCCGGCCGTCGGCGTCCACGGCGACCGCCCACCCGGTCGGTGAGAGCACCGCGCAGTCCAGTGCGGCCCGCAGCGAGTCGGTGCCCGCGACGAACGGCCGCCCGTGCGAGAGCAGTCGACCGGCATCGGCCGGCAGCTGCTGTGGCTCGCTCCATCCGAGGGGCTTGCCCTCCGCGTCCGTCACGAGGACGTAGGGGGCGCCGGCGAGGTCGCGGGCCGCGAGCTGCTCGGCCGTGGTGCCGGCCGTGACGACCGGCCCGGTCGCCAACGTCAGCCCCGCCGAGGAGAAGAAGGACAGTCGGCGGATGCCGCGGTCCGCGCCCAGGAAGTCCTCCACGAACTCGTCCGCCGGGGCGGACAGGAGCTCGGCGGGCGGAGCGTACTGGGCGAGCTTGCCGCCGGTGCGCATCACGGCGACCATCGTGCCGATCTTCACCGCCTCGTCGATGTCGTGGGTGACGAAGACGATGGTCTTGCCCAACTCCTCCTGGATGCGCAGGAGTTCGTCCTGGAGCCCCTTGCGGACGATGGGGTCGACGGCGGAGAACGGCTCGTCCATGAGCAGGACCGGCGGGTCGGCGGCCAGCGCCCGGGCGACGCCGACGCGCTGCTGCTGGCCGCCGGAGAGCTGGTAGGGGTAGCGCCGGGCGAGCGAGGCGTCGAGGCCGACGCGCTCCATCAGCTCGCGGGCGCGTGCGCGGGCCTTGTCCTTGCTCCAGCCGAGGAGGCGGGGCACGGTGGCGATGTTGTCGATGATCGTGCGGTGCTGGAAGAGCCCGGCGTTCTGGATGACGTAACCCATGGACCTGCGCAGGGTGTTGACCGGCTGCCGCATGATGTCCCGGCCGTCCAGGGAGATGGTGCCCTCGGTGGGCTCGACCATCCGGTTGATCATCCTGAGGGTGGTGGTCTTGCCGCAGCCCGAGGGGCCCACGAGGACCGTGATCGACCGGTCGGGTATCTCCAAGGAGAGCCGGTCGACCGCCACCGTGCCGTCCGGGTACCGCTTGGTGACTGAATCTATCCGTATCAAAACGCCGAATACCCTTCGGGTCTGGCCGAGATGGACCGCATTCGACCGCGGTGAGGCGGGTCGTTGCGCTGAGTGTAAACCGCTCGGGTTTCGGTACTTCAGGGGGCGTATTACGGATCGGCGGCCGGAAAGCGCTGTTGACCGGGCAGTGCGCTCGTACTGTCATGGAGTTCGCACGCATCCGGCCGTCCATGACGAGGAGCGCGACGTGAGTGAGTGGCACAGCCGTCCGGTGCGGTGCCCCGTCGCACACACGTCTCACACCAGTGACCGAAACGGTACCCCCGTCACCGCTCCTGCGCGCCGGGGCCGGTGACGGCGATGGCCTCCGGTGGAGCGGCCACGGGCGGCGGCCCCCATCTCCCTTCCGCACTGCCCGGCCGGCCCGGATTCGATCCGGCGGTGCTGGCCCGCGGCCGGCTGCTCCTCGCGCTCGCCGACGACGCCCGGGGGCGGGACGCGGCCGACGAGGCACGGACGCTGGCGCTGCGGGCGGCCGCGGACTTCGAGAACGGCGTACGGCTCAGCGGCCGGCACAGCGCCCCCTCCGCCGTACGCTGCCGGGCCCTGCTCGACCTGGCCGAGGCGCGGGCCGTGGCCGCCGGGGACACCGGGCATCCCGGGGTGCTCCAGGCGCTGCGGCAGGCGGTGGAGGTGGTCCGCGACCAGGGCCCGGAGCTGCGGGTGCCCGCGCTGCGGCGCCTGGCCGAGGCGCACTCCGCCCGCTACCGGCACACCGCCGAACCGGCCGAACTGGTCGCCGCGGACGCCTTGTTCACCCAGGCGGAATCCCTGGTCGAGCGGGACGACCCGGTGCGGGCGGAGCTGCTGGCGGGCCGTGGCGAGGCACTGGTCGCCCGGGCCGAGCACGCGGGCGAGCTGGCGGTGGCCACCGAGGCCGTGCGGGTGCTGCGGGCGGCGCTGGCGCTGACGCCGGGCAGTGATCCTCATCTGGCCGACCGGCAGCTGCTGTTCGGGCGGGCGCTGCGCCATCACCACGGCGCGGGCGGAACCCCGACCGATCTGCACGAGGCCGAGTGGGTGCTGGCCCGTGCGGCCCGGGGTGCGCGCGACGACCGTACGGCGGCCCTGGCGTGGCTGGAGCGCGGCGATGTGCTCCTGGGGCTCGCCGGGCGGGCCGGGGCGCCGGAGTGGCTGGACCGGGCGTCCGAGTCGTACCACCACGCCGTACGCAGTGCGGACCGGGCCGGTGCACCGCTGCTGGCCGCCCGGGCGCACCACCAGCGCGGGGTGGTCCTGGAGCGCACGGCGGGACCCGAGCACGCGCTGGAGTCGTACCGGACGGCATGGACCCTGTGGCAGCGGGCAGGGGCGGCACAGGGGCCACAAGCCCAGTCCGCCCAGTCGACGTACGAGCGCATGACCGCGCTCGGCGGAACGGACTGAGAGCCGAAAGGGAGTGCAGGGTGACGGAATTGGCCGGACGGGAGGGATCCGCGGGGACCCCGCTGCCCGACTACCGGGACGTCGATCTGACCGCGCTGCGGGCCCGGGTGGACCACCCCGTGCTCGGTGCGGTGCTGGCCACGCTGCTGGCCCGGTCCTGCGCCGCCGACGGCGGTCTTGTGGCGTATCACGAGGACTCCCCGGGGGTAGAACGGTAGCGGCGGCACGGGGCCTGCCGGGGGAGGCGATGCTGTGCAGACGGCTTCGGACGACAGCTTACGGATCGCCCGGGACCGGGAGTCGGCGCCGTGGCCGCATGCCGAACTGGACGTGGCGGCCGTCCGGCGAGCGGGGCAGAAGCCCTTCCCCTTCCGGCAGTTCGTCCTGAAGGTGCACAGCCGCTGCAATCTCGACTGCTCCTACTGCGTCATCTACCAGGGTGAGGACGCCAGTTGGCGCCGGCGCCCGGCCCGGGTGTCGCCCGGTGCGATGCGGCAGACCGCCCTGCGCATCGCCGAACACGCCACCGCCCATGGGCTGTCGGAGGTGCGGATCGACCTGCACGGCGGTGAACCGCTGCTGTCCGGTGCGTAGACGGCCCTGGAGTACACGGCCGCCGTGCGCGCGGCACTGCCCGCCGGCATCGCGCTGCGCACCACCGTGCAGAGCAACGGCACCCTGATCACCGAGCACACCCTGGACCGGCTCGCGGACGCGGGCGTCCGCGTCGGGCTGAGCCTGGACGGCGGCACCGCGCACCTCAACAGGCGGCGCGTGGACCGGGCCGGGCGCTCGTCGTGGCCGGCGGCGGCGCGGGCCGCCCGGCTCCTCGCGGACCGGCCCGAGCTGTACGCCGGGATCCTGTGCGCCATCGACATCACCAGCGACCCCGCCGAGGTGTACGCCTCCCTGGCCGAGCTGCGCCCGCCCCGCCTGGACCTGCTGCTGCCGCACGCCAACTGGTCGAACCCCCCGCCGGGCCCGCCCGCCCGCGCGCCGGGCGTCCGGACCTCCGTGCCGACCCCTTACGGCGACTGGCTGGCGGCCGCCTTCGACCTCTGGTGGGACGGCGCGCCTGACGGCTCGCAGCCCCGGGTGCGACTGTTCACGGAGGTCGTGGCACTGCTGCTCGGGGTGCCCAGCACCACCGAGTCGGTGGGCCTCTCCCCGACCTGCGCGGTGGTCGTGCACACCGACGGCTCCATCGAGCAGATCGACCCCTGAACCTCGCCTACGACCAGGCGACCGCCACCGGCCTCGACGTCTTCGACGACGCCTTCGACGCGGCCCTCGACCATCCGGGGATCGTCGCCCGCCAGCTCGGCGTGGAGGGCCTCGCGGACGAGTGCCGGGCCTGCCCGGTGGGCCGGGTCTGCGGCGGCGGCAACTACGGCCACCGCTATGCGCGCGGTACGGGGTTCCGGCACCCCTCGGTGTTCTGCGCCGACCTGGAGCGTCTGATACGGCACGCGGCCGGGCGGCTGAGCGCGGTGATGCCCCCGGATTGAGCGGCGCATCGCTTACAGTGCACGCGCATCATGTGCATACACAGCTGGGCCATGAGACGACTCTGCTGCGCTGGGACCCCCCGCTGCGGATCCCGCTCGCCGACGCGCTGCGCAATCTGCTGCAGGCGCCGGGCCGGGTGCTGCTCGTGCTGGACGACTGGTACTTCTCGCTCGGGCCCCGCACGGACGCTGAGTGGACCGAGGCGCTGCACGAGGTGGTGCCGGCCCATGTCGACCGGTTCTCCGCCGTGAGCGTGGCCACGAGGGCGCTGCCCGCGACCGCCGCCCCGCTGCGCCCGGTCGACCTGCGCGACCTGAGTCCCGCGAGGCCCGCCACCGTATCCTGCGCCGCCTCGACCTCGATCCGTCCGCCGAGCCCGTCGCCCCGTCCGGCACCCCCGCCCCCCGCTTCCCCAACGACCCGCCGTCGGTGTGGAACGTGGCCCGCCGCAACGTCCGCTTCACCGGCCGTGAGGCGATCCTGGAGGAACTGCACACGCGGTTCGAAGCCGGTGGCCGCAGCGGCGCGCGGGTGGCGCTGCGCGGTATCTCGGGTGTGGGCAAGAGCCAGATCGCGAACGAGTACGCGCACCGGTTCGCCGGCGACTACGACATCGTGTGGTGGGTCGGCGCCCGCTTCCGCGGCCCCGCGCGTGAGCAGTTCGCGCAACTGGCCCCGCGTCTGGAGCTGCCGGTCGGCCAGGAACTGGGTGAGCGGATCCGCGCGGTCCACGAGGCACTGCGCACCGGGACGCCGTACAAGCGCTGGCTGCTGATCCTGGACTCCGCGGACGACATGGAGCAGGTCGAGGATCTGCTGCCGGAGGGCCGGGCACATCCTGATCACCACGCTCACCCAGGACTGGGCGGCCTCCGGCACCGTCACCGAGATCGAGATGCAGCCCTTCCGGCGGCCCGAGTCGGTGGCCTACGTCCGGCGGCGCGCCCAGCGGCTGACCGACGCCGAGGCCGACCAGCTCGCCGACGCAGTGCAGGACCTGCCGCTGCTGCTGGCGCAGACGGCGGCCTGGCTGGACGCCAACGCGATGCCCGCCAAGGACTACATCTCGATGATCCGGCGCGGCGAGGCCAGCATGATCGGGATCCGGATCTCCTCGGACTACCCGATGGGGTTCCAGACCAGTTGGTCGACAACGCTGAACACGCTCGGCGAGAACAACCCGGAGGCGGTCGAACTCCTCCATCTTTTCGCCCTGTTCTCCCCCGATGCCATCCCGGTCCGGCTGATGCAGGCCGCGCGTCCGTCCGATCTGCCGGACCATCTGGCGGCGCTGGCGGGCGACCCGATCCGCTGGCACACCGCGCTGCGCAGACTGTCGGAGTCCACCGCGGTCCGCCTCGACTACGTCGAGTCCACCGACGCCGAACCGGCCGTGGACCGTGTCTCCATGCACCGCCTCTACCACTCCTTCCTGGTCAGCACCCTGACCGAGGAGCGCCGCGAGGCCCTGTCGGCTGCTGGCGGGCGCGGACCCGCGGCACCCGGCCGACACCCGCGAGTGGGCCCGGTACGCGGAGCTCATCCCGCACCTGGAGACCGCGGGGGTGCTGGACAGCTCCGACCCCGTGGTGCGTCAACTGGTCCTGAACTGCATCGAGTACATGCGGGTGCGCGGCGAGAACCGGGCCGCGCTCAGGCTGTGCGAACAGGCCGTGAACCGCTGGCGGGGCCGGCTCGGCCCGGACGACCGGGACATGCTGTTCCTGATCCACGACCACGCCAACATGCTGCGCCGCAGCGGCCGTTACCGGGAGGCGGAGGCCGTCGGGCGGGCCGTCCTGGACCAGCTGACGGAGACCCGCGCCGACGACGACCCGGACCTGCTGCGCGCCAAGAACGGCCTCGGCGGCACCCTGGTGTCGCTGGGCCGCTACCTTCCTGCGCTCGCACGGCGATCTCGTCGAGGCCGCCGACCTGACCGTTCAGGTCGCCGAGGACTACCAGCATCTGCTCGGCGACGACCACCCCAACACCGTGGGCGTACAGGGCAATCTGGGTCTGGTGCGCTGGCGGCTGGGCGACCACGCCGAGGCAGGACGGCTGGTGGAGCAGGCGCTGCGCGGAATGACGGCCGCGCTGGGCGCCGACCATCCGTGGACGCTGGGCTGCGCCCTCAACGCGGCTGCGGTACGCCGGCTCTCGGGGCGCCCGGAAGAGGCCGCCGCCCTGCGCGAGGACACGCTGAGGCGCGCGCGAGGCGCCGTGGACGAAGGGCACCCACTGCTGCTGGCGTGCCTGGGGGCACTCACGACCGAGGCCGACGAACCGCCGGGCTGGGACTTCGAGCCGCAGCCCATCTGAACCGCCCTGCCGGGGCCGGGGCTTGGTGCCGAGCGCCCCTCGGATCCCGCTAAGCCGCCGACGTCCCGGACGCCGATGCCGATACCGACGCCGCCGCCGACGCCGTAGGAAACCCCGGCGTCCGCAGCACCCGCCGCTCCGCGTCCACCGCGAAGACCTCGCAACCGTCCAGCGAGGCCGCCCAGTCGACCCCCTCCGCGCCCATCGCGAACGCGGCCGTGGCGACCGAGTCGGCCTCCGTGAGGGTTCCGGCGACCACCGTCAGGCTGAGCAGCCCCGTCGCCGGACGGCCCGTGCGGCCGTCGATGATGTGGTCGCCGCGCTCGTAGCGGGCGGAGGTCGCGACCGCGCCGTCGGTGAGGTCGAGGACCGTGCACAGCTTGTCGGCGTGTTCGGGGTGGCGTACGCCCACCCGCCAGGGCCCGCCGGCGGTGACCACGTCGCCGCCGGCGTTGAGGACGAACCGCCGGGCGCCCGCCGCGGTGAGCAGCTCCGCGGCCCGCTGCACCGACCAGCCCTTGACGACCGCGCAGGGGTCGAGGCCCCGGCCCGGCAGCCGTACGTCGAACGCGCCACCGGTGGCGGCCCGGTAGTGCTCGCACAGGTCGAGCACGGTCCGCAGGTCCGCGCTCACCTCGGCCTCGGCGAGCTCGCCCCGGCCCAGCCGCGACACCTCGCTGTCGGGCTTGAACGGGCTGAACCGCTCGTCGACCTCGCGCAGCCAGGCGAAGACGGCGTCCGCGGACTCCTCGCCCACGTGCTCGTCGTCGACCCGGAGCGAGACCGGGAACCCCATGACGTGTTCGACTCGGTGCAGCATGATCGGTCCGTCAGCCCTTCGCGTCGATCGCGGCCTGGAGGGACTCCTTGTAGCCGTCACTGGTGATCGTCGCACCGGAGACCGTGTCGATGTCGGCGCTCTGCGCCTCCAGGGTCTCCGCGATCAGCTTCGGCACGGCGGCCGTCGTCTGCGGATGGTTGGGCTGCTGGAGCATCTTCACGGCGGAGATCTCGTCGCCCTCGAAGGTCACCTGCACCTGCACGGTGCCCTTCTCGGTGTTCACGGCGGAACCGTCGACCGTCTGAGAGGCGGCGGCAGCGGAGGCCGACGGCGAGGCAGCCGAGGAGGAGGACGTGGACGCCGACTTCGCGTTCTCGTCGATCGCGGCCTGGAGGGACTCCTTGTAGGCGTCGCTGGTGATCGTCGCACCGGACACGGTGTCGATGTCGGCGCTCTGCGCCTCCAGGGTCTCCGCGATCAGCTTCGGCACGGCGGCCGTCGTCTGCGGATGGTTCGGCTGCTGGAGCATCCGCACCGCGGTGATCTTCTCGCCCTGGAAGGTCACCTCGACCTGCACCGGGCCCTTCTCGGTGGTCAGGGCCGAGCCCTTGACGACGGTGCCGGACGAGGACCCCGCGGAGGAGGACGACGAGGGGGTCGACGCGGCCTCCGGCGTGGACGTGCCGGTGCCGCCGGCCGACGGCTCGTACATCCAGACCGGGACCAGGCCCGCGATGCTGAGGACGACTACAGGTATGGCTCGCTTCACGATCTCTTCCTCATCCCGCCAGGCTGAAGCGCTCGAAGTGGGTCTGCGCCTTGGGCACGTCCAGCTCGCGCAGGCTGCCGAGGACGGCGTTCATCATCGGGGGCGGCCCGCACAGGAAGACGTCCCGGTCGGTGATGTCGGGGACCATGCGCAACAGCTCCGCCGGGGCCAGCTTGTCGGGGGAGACGGGCCCGGTCACCAGGTGCAGCTCGGCGCCCTTGGCCTGGGCGAGCTCGCGCAGCTCGTCGTAGAGGACGGCGTCCCGGTCGGTGGCGACGCGGTAGATGACGACCGCGTGGCCGTGCAGCTCCTCCAGGAGGGCCCGGATCGGGGTGACGCCGACGCCGCCCGCGATCAGGACCGCTTCGGGGCGAGTGCGGTGCAGCGCGGTGAAGGCGCCGTAGGGGCCCTCGGCGAAGACGCGGGTGCCGGGCTTGAGGTGCCGCAGAGCAGCGCTGCCGTCACCGGCGGCCTTCGCGGTCAGGCGCAGGGTGCGGCCGTCGGGGGCCGCCGACAGGGAGAAGGGGTTGGCCTGCCACCAGCGGTCCTTGGTGAGGAACCGCCACAGGAAGAACTGGCCGGCGCGGGCGGGGAGCTTGTCGAGGTCGCGGCCGGTGATGTAGATCGAGACGACGTTGTCGGACTCGGGGACGACGGCCTCGACGCGGAACTGGTGGCGGAGGTTGCGCCACAGCGGCAGCACCGCGCGGCCCACGGCCACCGAGCCGAGGGCGACGCCCCAGACGCCGTACCAGTAGGCGGTGGCGGTCTTGGAGGAGGCGAAGGTCGTGCCGACGGCGACCTGGTGGGTGAAGGCCAGCACCACGGCGACGTAGGTGTAGAGGTGGATGAAGTGCCAGGTCTCGTAGGCCAGGCGGCGCCGGGCGTAGCGGGCCGAGACGGCGCCCACGACGATGATGATCGCGAGGGCGACGATGGCACGGAGCACGCCCTCGGTGGTCTCGGCGAGGTCGACGACCGTGCTGATGGGCCCGACGTCGGTGCCCTCGGCGTAGCCGAAGGCGATGAAGACGGCGTGGGCGAGGAGCGTCCAGAGGATGCCGAAGCCGGTCCAGCGGTGCCAGGAGGTCAGCCGGTCCATGCCGATGCGGCGGTCGAGCCACGGCAGGCGGGCCACCAGCACCAGCTGGAAGGCCATGAGGAGGGCCCCGTAGAGGCCGGCGAGGCGGCCCAGCACGATCAGCGCGTTGGAGGCGAAGCCGGCCTGGGCGAAGAAGACGGCCACGGCGATCGCGTTCGCGGCGAGTACGGCGTACAGGCCCGTGCGGGCCACCACTTTCGGCCGTATCGCCGTGGGGGGCGCTGGGGGCGATTGGACGGTCGTCGTCACGGACGGCGCTCCTTGATCGGGGCTGGGGTAATCGAGCTTCACCCGGGCCACCTGTCGATCAGCTGTCGTACGACTTTCAAGTGGTTATCGATGTGACCGTTGGGCGGTACCGGCCCTGGAGCCGTGGCCGTCGTGACGCACTATGGGCAGGTGGAAAAAGTACGCCTCCTCGTCGTGGACGACGACCCGCCCATCGCCGACCTCGTGGCGACCGTCGCCCGCTACGAGGGCTGGGACGCGGCGACCGCGAACTCCGGTGAGGAGGCGCTGCGCCGTGCCGCGGAGTTCAAGCCGGACATCGTGGTGCTCGACCTGATGCTGCCCGACCTCGACGGCTTCGGCGTCCTGGAGCGGCTCCGGCGCTCGGGGATGATGGTGCCCGTGGTGTTCCTCACGGCCCGGGACGCGGTCGCCGACCGGGTGGCGGGGCTGACCCGGGGCGGCGACGACTACCTGGTCAAGCCGTTCGCGGTGGAGGAGCTGATGGCCCGGCTGCGGACCGTGCTGCGGCGCTCGGCCGGGCCCGGCTTCCAGCGCTCGGTGCTGCGGGTCGGGGACCTGACGATGGACGAGGACACCCGCGAGGTGCGCCGTGGCGAACGGCTGCTCACCCTCACCCCCACCGAGTACGAGGTGCTGCGCTATCTGATGCGCAAGTCGCCGACCGTGCTCACCAAGGCGCAGATCCTCGACCATGTGTGGGAGTACGGCTTCGGCGGCCGCTCCAACGTCGTCGAGCTGGTCGTCAGCCGGCTGCGCCGCAAGCTGGGCGACGAGACCGGTGATCCCCTCATCCACACCGTGCGGGGCTTCGGATACGTGATCCGGCAGGCGGCCGAGTGATCCGGCGGTTCCGTCAGGCGTACGGCAGGCTCCGGCTCGGCACCCGGCTGGCGCTCGGCCTCGGGGTGCTGGCGCTGCTGGTGTTCGGCGTCGTGGGCACCGCGCTGACCACGTACATGCGGGACTATCTGTCGGCGCAGCTCAACGAGCAGCTCCAGATCGCCCAGGTCGCCCAGTCCAAGGGCATCCAGGACAACGGCTCGCTCGCGGGCAAGAAGTACTACCGCTGGTACTACGCCGTGTACGACGTCAAGGACGGCGTCCCCGAGCTGCGCACGCCCGAGGACCCCACCGACCTGCCGAAGGACGTCGACGACTTCACCGCCGTCGCGAAGGAGCAGACCACCGCCAGTACGGAGGTGCTGAGCACCGAGCATCTCGAGGGCGCGGGCGACTACCGGCTGCGGGCCTGCGAGGTCGAGCCCGGGGTGGTCCTGGTCAGCGCCGCGCCCATGGACGGGATCGAGGACACCGTCGAGCAGCTGATCACGATCCAGGTCGTCGTGTTCGGACTCGCACTGCTGGCGCTGGTGCTGTTCGGCCGCAAGGTGCTGCGCAACGGCCTGAAGCCGCTGAGCGACATGGCCCACACCGCGCACGGCATCAGCTCCCACAACCTCACCGACCCGGAGGCCCGGCTCCCGCTGCGCGCCGACGGCCGGGACGGCGGCCCGGAGGTCGAGGAGCTGCGCACCGCGTTCAACACCATGCTGGAGCACATCGACGACTCCCTCGCGGTGCGCGCGGAGGCCGAACAGCGCCTGCGCAGGTTCGTCGCGGACGCCAGCCACGAGCTGCGCACCCCTCTGATGTCGGTACGGGGCTATGCGGACCTCTTCCAGTACGCCGCCGCCAACGCCCCCGAGGAACGGGACAAGCACCTGGCGCGGCTCCGCGCGGAGGCGGCCCGGATGGGTGTCCTCCTGGACGACCTGCTGCTGCTCGCCCGCCTGGACGCGGCCGAGGTGGAGACCCCGCTGCGCCCGAAGGACACGGACCTGGTGGGGCTGGTCCACGAGGCGGCCGACGCGTTCCGCGCCGCACACCCGGACCGCCCCCTGATGTTGACGGACCGGCCCGAGGGGCTGACGCTGCGCCTGGACCCGCACCGCATCCGGCAGGTCCTGGACAACCTCCTCACCAACGCGGCCGTCCACACCCCGCCCGGCACCCCGGTGACGGTGGCGGTCACGGCCGCCGCCGGGCGGGCGGTCGTCCGGGTCACCGACGCGGGCCCGGGCATCCCGCCCGCCGACCGCGAGAAGGTCTTCGACCGCTTCTACCGGATCGACAAGGCCCGCAGCCGGGACCGAGGCGGCAGCGGACTGGGCCTGGCGGTCGCCCACTCCCTGGTGCGGGCGCACGGGGGGACGGTGGAGGTGAGCAGCGAGCCGGGACGGACGGTGTTCACGGTGGCGCTGCCGCTCGGGCGGGGCGGGGCGGTGGCGCGGAACGGTGAGCCGTGAGCCGTGAGCTGTGAGCTGTGAGCTGTGAACGACCTCAGCGGACCGAGGTCGGGCGAGGGGGCTGGATGCCGGGCGTCCCTGCTGTCACGGGTCCGACCGTAGCCGATGCGATGTCACCGGTACGACGAAGTCATGGTCACCGACGCCGAGTTGGCAGGTCCGGCTGCGGGCGTACGGCTGGACAGATCTTCCGGGCTCCCCAAAGATGAGGCGATGCGGTCGGATCCTCAGCTGTTGCTCGCCGGCGCGGTGCGCCGTATCGCCCGTGCCAGGGATCGGGCCGAGGTCGTCCAGGAGCTGTGCGCGGCGGGCGTGGAGCATGTGGCGGACGCGGTGCTCGTCTATGTCGACCACGGGCAAGGGCCCCGACACCGGCCGGAAAAGGTGCCCGACCGGCTCCTTCTGACCGCGAGCGACTTCCGGGGTTCGCAGGCGGAACATGCGCGGATCGCCCTGAGTGCCCTGCCGAACAGGCTGCGAAACCGCCCCTCGACGCTCTCCCCCGACGAACACCGGGTCGCCGAAGTACTGGCCGACCCGGTCCGCTACGCGGACCTGGAAATCACCGGCATCGCCGAACTCGCCGGCACCGACCCGGGCGCGGTCGTCCGCACCGCCACCCTGCTCGGCTACTCCGGTATCGACGAACTACGCCTCGAACTGCACGCGACGGCCAGGCGGGCGGCCGAGCAACCTCCCGTACGCGGAGCAGGCCTCGGCGGCGCGATGGGCGGCACGGCACCAGCCCTCACCGCGGTGTCGCAGTCCGGCGTCCTGGCCGAAGTCCTGCTCGCGGGCGAGACGTTGGGCCGGAGCTCCCCCGCGCTCCAGGGGGCACTGCGCGAACTGCTGGGCCCGGCTCCCCGTCTCCCGAAAGGCGATCGCGTCCTCCTCGCCCCCATGACCACCCCCGAGGGCGTGATCGGGGCGGCCGTGTTCCTCCGCCGCCCCGACCGCGACGTCTTCGACACCGCTGACGTCGAGGCGGTCGGCCATCTCGCCACGCACGTCGCCCTCGGCGTGGCCGAGGCCCCGGCCGCCCCGGCCGCTGCGGCCGCTCCGCCCGCTGCGGCCGCTCCGGCGCGAAGGGAACGCCCGTCGGCGGCTTCTCCACCGGCAATCGGGTCCGGCGCCCCTGGGCGGCACACCGGACAGAACCTGCCGCCCGGCCGGCCCACGCCCATGCCGCGGGACATGGACCGGCTGCGCTTCGCGGGGGCCGCGACCCGGCGGATCGCCCGCGGCATCGACCTCGACGAGATCGTGACGGGGCTGTGCCGGGCGACCGTGCCGACGTTCTCCGACACGATCCTGGTCTATCTGCGCGAGCCGCTGCCGGTCGGCGACGAACGGCCCACGGGCCCGCTGGTGCTGCGCCTGCGCCGCACCGACCGGATGGAACAGGACGGGCACGACGAGGACGGCGACAGGGCTCCGTACGGCCTGGACGAGTTCCTTCCCCAACGGTCCGAGGTGCGGCCCGGCGGTGCGCTCGAGAACGTCCTGCGAGGTGTACGTCCCGTCCTCGCCGACTCCCCCGCCGTCCGCGCCGCGCTGCCGGAACTCCTCGGCGAGGACGGCCAGTCGATCGTCCCCGACGGCGGGCGCGCCATCCTCGCCCCGTTCCGTGGCCGGCGCCGGGTCATCGGCGCCGCACTGTTCCTGCGGCACCCCGAACGCACCCCCTTCGAGCCGGACGACCTCCTCATCGCCGCCCAGCTCGCCACGCACACCGCGCTCGGCATCGACAAGGCGATGCTGTACGGCCGTGAGGCCTACATCGCCGACGAGTTGCAGCGCACCATGCTGCCCGAGACGCTCCCCCGGCCGACGGGCGTCCGGCTGGCCTCGCGCTATCTACCGGCGGCAGAGACCGCGCGCGTCGGCGGCGACTGGTACGACGCGATCCCGCTGACCGGCAGCCGGGTGGCGCTCGTGGTCGGTGACGTCATGGGGCACTCCATGACCTCCGCCGCGATCATGGGCCAGCTGCGGACCACGGCCCTGACGCTCGCGGGGCTCGATCTGCCGCCGCAGGAGGTGCTGCACCACCTCGACGAGCAGGCCCAGCGCCTCGGCACGGACCGCATGGCCACCTGTGTCTACGCCGTCTACGACCCCGTGGCCCACAAGATCACCATCGCCAGCGCCGGTCACCTGCCGCCGATCCTGCTGCACGTGGGCGGCCGGGCCGAGGTCCTGGACGTGCCCCCGGGCGCGCCGATCGGTGTCGGCGGCGTCGACTTCGAGGCCGTGGAGCTGGAGGCGCCGGCCGGGGCGACCCTGCTGCTGTACACCGACGGGCTCGTCGAGTCGCGGCTGCGGGACGTGTGGACCGGCATGGAGCAGCTGCGGGAGAAGCTCGCCGCGACCGCTCAGCTCACCGGGCCGGACCGCCCGCCGCCGCTGGAGGCGCTCTGCGACGAGGTGCTCGACATGCTCGGACCGGGCGACCGGGACGACGACATCGCACTGCTCGCGGCCCGCTTCGACGGGATCGCGCCGAGCGATGTGGCGTACTGGTTCCTGGAGCCGGAGGACGCGGCGCCCGGCCGGGCCCGGCGACTGGTCCGACGGGCCTTGTCCGACTGGGGACTTGAGGAACTGAGCGACTCCGCCGAGCTCTTGGTGAGCGAGATGGTGACGAACGCAGTGCGCTACTCCACCCGCCCGGTGACCTTGCGACTGCTGCGCACGGACGTACTGCGCTGCGAAGTCGGCGACGACGTACCGCAGTTGCCGCGGCTGCGGCAGGCCCGGGCCACCGACGAGGGCGGGCGCGGGCTGTACCTCGTCAACAGGCTGGCGCGGCGCTGGGGCGCGACCCGGCTGAGCACCGGCAAGGTCGTCTGGTTCGAGCTGGAACGCCCCTGACCTCGCCGCTCACGGCAGCGGCAGCTCCGTCCAGATGACCTTGCCCTCGGGCGTGTGGCGCGTTCCCCAGCGCTCGGTCAGCTGGGCGACCAGGAAGAGGCCGCGCCCGCCCTCGTCCTCGTTCTTGGCACGGCGCAGTCGGGGTGAGGTGCTGCTGCCGTCGGAGACCTCGCAGATCAGGGCGCGGTCGCGGAGGAGGCGGAGCTGGACGGGGCCGGTGGCGTGGCGGATGGCGTTGGTGACGAGTTCGCTGGCGACGAGTTCGGCGGTGAAGGACAGTTCCTCCAGGCCCCAGGCGGCGAGCTGTCCGGCGACGGCGGCACGGGAGCGGGAGACGACCGCGGGGTCGCTGGGCAGGTCCCAGGTGGCGACGCGTTCGGAGTCCAGGGCGTGGGTACGGGCCACGAGCAGGGCCACGTCGTCGTGGGGCCGGGCCGGGAGCAGTGCGTCGAGTACGGCCTCGCAGGTCTCCTCGGGCGGTCGGCCGGCCTGGGCGAGGACGGTGCGCAGCCGGTCGAGCCCGGTGTCGATGTCCCGGTGCCGGTCCTCGATCAACCCGTCGGTGTACAGCACGAGTTGGCTGCCCTCGGCGAGTTCCAGCTCGACGGTCTCGAAGGGCATCCCTCCGAGCCCGAGCGGCGGCGCCGACGGCAGCTCGACGAAGGTCACGGTGCCGTCGGGGTCGACGACCGCGGGCAGCGGGTGCCCGGCGCGGGTGAGGGTGCAGCGCCGGGACACCGGGTCGTAGACGGCGTACAGACAGGTCGCTCCGACGATCCCGGAGTCGGGGCTGCTCTCCGCAGCCCAGCCCTCGCCGCGGTCAAGGCGGCCGACCAGGTCGTCGAGGTGGGTGAGGAGGTCGTCGGGCGGCAGGTCGAGGGAGCAGAAGTTGTGGACGGCGGTGCGCAGCCGCCCCATCGTGGCGGCGGCGTGCAGTCCGTGTCCGACGACGTCACCGACGACGAGCGCGACTCGCGCGCCGGACAGCGGGATGACGTCGAACCAGTCGCCGCCGACCCCGGCCTGCGCCGGCAGATAGCGGTAGGCGACCTCGACGGCGCTCTGCTCGGAGCGGCCCCGGGGCAGCAGGCTGCGCTGCAGGGCGAGCGCGGTGTTGTGCTCGCGGGTGTAGCGGCGGGCGTTGTCGATGCAGATGGCCGCGCGGCCGGCGAGTTCCTGGGCGAGGGCGAGGTCGTCGTCCTCGAAGGGGGCGGGCTTCTGGGACCGGTAGAAGCTGACCACGCCGAGGGTCGCGCCCCGGGCCCGCAGCGGCACGGTGATCAGCGAGTGGATCCCGGCCAGGAGCACCCGTTCTCCGCGCGCCGGATCCTGCGCAAGCCGTTCACCGGCCGCTGCCGGCACGGGTTCGAGCACCGACTGCCGGGTCTCCAGACTGTGGGCCTGCGGTGTGGCCGGGGTGTACCGCACCGGGTCCCCGACCCCGTTCAGCTGCGATTCCTCGTGCACGGCGCCCAACGCGACCCGCCGCAGCGTGGTGTCCGCCCCGAGCGGCCCCGGCTCCTCGCCGTGCAGCACCGCGTCCGGCAGATCGACGGCGACGAAGTCGGCGAACCGCTCCACGGTCACCTCGGCGAGTTCCTCCGCGGTGCGGGTGACGTCCAGGGTGGTGCCGATCCGTGCGCCCGCGTCGCGCAGCAGCTCCAGCCGGCGCCGGGCGAGCACGGCGAGCCGTCCGACACCGGGCTCGCCGAGGAGGAGGAGCCGGACGTCGGCGGCGGGGCCGTCCGTACCGGGCTGGGGGGCGGCGGACGGCGGGGCTTCTCCACCGAGCCCGCCATCGGCGGCCACGACGGTCCCGGCAGCGGCAGACACGACGGTTCCGGAAGCGACGGACGCCCCGGCCGCGGAAGCGGCGGACACTCCGGTCCCGGGACCGGCGGCGGTCTCGATCCCGCCGGGCAGGCCGGCCTCGACGTCCGCACCCGTCCCGCTCGGGCCGGGCATCCGGGTCGCGCCCCCTACGGCCGATGCGGCGCCGGCGGAGGACTTGCCCTCCAACCCCACAGCCGCTTCGGCCCCGACAGCCGCCCCGGGCTCGACAGCCGTCCCGGACTCCGTCGTCACAGCCGCGGCCCCGCCCGGAAGGGTCGCCCCACTCTCGCTCAGGCCCTGCCTCTCCACCTCGGGCGGCGGCGGTACGACGATCCGCAGCCCGGCGGAGGGGACCACGGTCCGTGCCGGTGCCGGGGAGGGGGCCGGCGCCGGCGCGGACGGTACCGGCGAGTGCGGGAGGGCCAGGGTGGGGGTGACCGGGGCGGTGGGTGCGGTGAGGCAGACCCGGCGTACATGCGGGCCGCCGAGGATGCGGGCCTCGACGACCACGCCCGTCTCCCCGGCGGCGCCCCGGATGTGACGGCGCAACAGGGTGGCGGTGCGGCCGCCGGAGAGGGGCACCTCGTCGAGGGTGCGGTGCGGGGAGGCGAGGAGTTCCTCGGCCTTCTCCCGCAGCACGGCCAGGTCGACCCGGCCCAGTTCGTCACCGGCTCCGCCGGCTCGGTCGGGCTGCCGCCGGTCGGTCGCAGCCCGGGCCGTGGCCCGCCGGTACGCGGCGAGCAGGGCCCGCTCCCGTGCCGCGGACTGCTCGAGCATCCGGGCTTCGATGGCGTGGGCGGCCTCGCGGACCAGCCGCAGCATGGCGGGGTCGCCGTCGTCCCGTAGACAGGTCAGGTCCAGGACGGCCTCGATGCGCCCGCTGAGCGGATTACGCACCGGTGCGCCGGCGCAGGCGAAGGGCTGCAGACAGTCGGCGAAGTGCTCACGCCCCACGACATAGACGGGGCTGCGTTCGACGAGCGCGGTGCCGACGCCGTTCGTCCCCACGATCCGCTCGGAGGCGTCGAACCCGGGGGCGAAGTTCACGTCGTCGAGCCGGTCGCTGAGCCGGCGTCCGCCGCCGATCCGCTGGACGATGCGCCCTTGTCCGTCGCAGAGCGCGATGGTCATGCCGGCCTCGGAGAGCGAGGAGGCGAGGTTCTTCAGGACCGGCTCGGCGGCGAGCAGGAACGGGCCGTCCAGGGTGAGGCCGGGTGCGTAGGGGACGCGCAGCCGGTCCGGTTCCAGCCCTGCGGACCTGCACCGCTTCCAGGAGTCCAGCACGGAGCCGCGGACGTCGGCGTCGACCCGCGCGCCGGCCAGGAAACGTTCGTGGGCATCGACGAGTCCGCCGATGTCGTCCCAGGCGACGGACAACAGGATCACTTCCCTCACCCGGAGGCGGGCCCCGTGGCGCGCCGCCGTTCAGCGCGCCCCCCGGCGGACCCCCCAGTCGTTTTTCACCCTAGACCCTTTGTGATACCGATCACAACAAACTCCTGAACTGTCCAAGAGATACCTTTCACCCCGATGTTCGACCCCTCCAACCCGTGTTCGAACGGGACCGGATCCCGGACCTCGATCGGGTGGTCACACCTGGGACACCGACGCTGCGGGCGCGCCGCAGCTGCGGCGGACGATGAGCTCGACGGGGATCACCGGCTCGGCCCGCTCCCCGGTCCGCCCGTCGATGCGGTCCAGCAGCAGCCGCAGGGACCGGACGCCGATCTCGGCGAAGTCGGTGCGCACGGTGGTGAGCGGCGGCAGGAAATGGGCGGCCTCGGGAATGTCGTCGTAGCCGACGACGGCGACATCACCGGGTACGCTGCGGCCCGCCTCGTGGAGGGCGTGCAGCAGACCGAGGGCCATCTGGTCGTTGGAGGCGAAGACCGCGGTGACATCGGTGCGCCGGGCCAGCCGCCGGCCGAGTTCGTACCCGGAGTCGGCGCTCCAGTCCCCGACGAGCGGCTCGGGAAGCTCGGCGCCCGCCGCCTTCAGGGTCTCCTGCCAGCTCTCCAGACGCTGGTCGGCGGAGGTCCAGCCGGAGGGCCCGGCGATGTGCCACACGGTGGCGTGGCCGAGCCGCAGCAGATGCTCGACGGCTTTGCGGGACCCGGCCCGGGAGTCGGCGGTGGCGAGCGGCGTGCCGCCGCGGACCTCGTTCTCCAGGACTACGAGGGGCGTGTCGAGCCGGGTGTCGGCGAGGGCCCGTCCCACCCGGTGCT
The DNA here is from genome assembly GCF_030403745.1 of Streptomyces sp. S.PB5. Taxonomy (GTDB): domain Bacteria; phylum Actinomycetota; class Actinomycetes; order Streptomycetales; family Streptomycetaceae; genus Streptomyces. The sequence goes on along the minus strand of NZ_JAQMWP010000002.1, from coordinate 466,281 downwards.
GCGGCGCGATGGCGATGACCCCGTCGGCCCCCTCGGCGGACAGCCGGTCCACCGCCTCGGCGACGGTGTCGTGGTCGGCGGTGTCGTCGAGGGCGATGGAACTGAGCAGGTAACCGGCCTTCTGGGCGGCGGTGTTGATGGCCGTCAGGATGTTCGCGGGCCCGTACCGGGCGGCGTCGAAGGAGATGACCCCGAGCATCCGGGTCCGCCCGCTGGCGAGCGACCGGGCACTGCGACTGGGCCGGTACCCGAGACTCCGCATGGCTGCCTGCACGGCCTCACGGGTCTCGGGACGGACGGCCGGATGGTCGTTGAGCACCCGGGACACGGTCTGCTTGGACACCCCGGCGAGCCGGGCGACGTCGTCCATGACGGGCCGCGAGCCCGCGAAGTTGCGTCGACTGCGCCCTTTGGGGGCGGGGTCGCCGGCGGCGCGGGAGTTCATCGGCGGTGCTTCCTCGAAGTGATTCGGAGCGATTCGGAGTGATGTCGGGGGCGAATCGGCCCCAGCATAGGTCGCAGGCCGGCTGGAGCACCCGTTCAGGGGCGCGGGGCTGTATCGGGAGCGGCTGCGCCGAGCGGGCGCGACAGCCCCCACGCATCCGCACCCGCACCCGACAACTCACCCCACAGCCCTACGGCGAACGGTCACCAGCTCCACCCGCTCGATACACGCCTCCCCCCAACCCTCCCGAGCCCCCGGCGGCACATACACATCGGCCCCCTCGAACCCGGGAAGCACCCGCACCCGCAACACCCCCTCCGGAACCCGGTCCAGCCCGATGTCCCAGACCCGCCCCGAGTAGAACTGATCGGCGACAAGGACGTCCCCCGCATAGGCCCGCCCCACATCCCCGCTCCAGTGCACCCGCAACAACGTCCCCGGCGGCACACCCTCGGGCAGATCGATCCGGTACTCCGCCGCAACCGCGTCGAAGTACTTGTCGGCAGGCGCACTCACCCGCCCCTGCACCCCCCGCACCGGCTCGGGCGCGGCCCCGGCGGCCCGTACGAGCGTCACCGTGGCCTCGCCGGCGAAGAGCCTCTCGGACGGCAAGGTGTACGTGCCGAACCCCCCGTCCTCGTCCGGCGCCGGGAACACGGAGAACGACGGCCGCTCGACGGAACTGTGCAGCCGTATCCCGCCCCGGTCGAACACCACCCCGCAGTCGGCCAGCACCAGCCGCTCCGCACCCCACACCTCGCCGCGGTAGACGGTACGTGCCGTGGCCGCGTCGAGCACCAGGAACCCGACCCGGCCGCCGTCCACGGTCTCCACCTCGACCAGCGCCCCGGGACCGGGCCGCAGCCCGGTGACCAGGACCCGGCCGTCGCCGTACGAGACCTCCCCGGACGGGATGCCCAACGAGACCACCGTGTCCTCGTCCAGGGCGAGTTCGGGCGCGATTCCCTCAACCGCCGCCAGCACCAGGACCGTTCCGCCGATGTCGTCCACCGCGCACACGGGCTGAGCGGTCGCCCACTCCACCCGCACCCCGCCGACGTCCAGCCGCAGCGGCCAGCAGAAGACCGCCCCCGACGGCACGGTCACCGGAACACTCGGCAGGCTCAGCGGACCGCCCTCGGGGAACTCCACGGTGAAAGCGGTGCCCGGATGTTCCGGCAACGGCTCGTGCGGCTGATGGTTGTTGACGAACAGGAACCCCGAGCGACCGTCGCCGCGCACGGCCCAGCGCAGGGTCTCCCGGTCGTCCTGCCCCCGCGGCCCCGGCGAGGGCAGCACCGACTCCATCGGCGCGATCAGATGCCCGAAGTCGGCCAACAGCAGGTGCTGGAGCCTGAGTTCGTCATAGGTCGCCCGGTACTGCCCGTACTCGCCGAGCGGTGCCTGGAAGTCGTACGTCAGCACGGGCAGGTCGTTCGGGTACCCCGTCTCGTGGGACTCCTGGAGGGAGGTCACCTCCCCCGGCGGATTCGTCCCGCCGTGGAACATGTAGTACCCCTGCCACACCGACCCGCATCCGATCTTGGTGAGCCCGAGCGCGGCGATGTCGGCCGCGTCGACCCGTGGCCGCCGGTGATAGGAGACCGCCATCCCGCCGCCCAACTCACAGGTGGCCCAGGGGAATCGGTCGGCGAGGGCGTCCGGCGCGCTGCCCCGGACGGAGGCCACCGGACGCAGGTCGGAGCCGATGCCCTCGTCGTCCCGCTGGTGGGTGAAGAAGAAGTGCTTGCGGCAGGTGTCGGGCCAGCCGCCGTCGGCCTCGGTCCAGAAGGTCTCGGTGTAACCGCCGTACAGCGGAAGCAGTTCATCGGGCGGGAGCCGGACACCGCCCCAGGCGGTCGACGTCCACAGGGGCGCGCTCAGCCCCGCCTCCTGGGCCATGCGCTTCAGGGTCAGCAGATGGCCCGGCCGGTCGTAGAGCTCGTTCTCGATCTGGATCCCGATGATCGGACCGCCGTTCGCCCGGTCGAGCCCCCGCAGTTGCTCGGCGACGGCCGCGAACCAGACCCCGACCGCCTCCAGATAGGCGGGATCGTCGGTGCGCGGGACGCAGTCGCGGCCCAGCACCCAGTCCGGCAGACCGCCGTTGCGGACCTCTGCGTGCACCCAGGGGCCGATGCGGGGGATGAAGTCCAGGCCGTGGCGGGCGCAGAGTTCGGCGAAGCGCCGCAGGTCGAGATCACCGTCGAAGCGGAGGCGGCCCTCGGTCTCCTCGTGGTGGATCCAGATGAGGTAACTGGCGACGACGGTCACCCCGCCCGCCTTCATCTTCAGCAGCTCCTCCTCCCACTCCGCCGCCGGGTAGCGGCTGTAGTGGAACTCGCCGGAGACCGGGAACCAGGGGCGGCCGCCGCGGGTGAGGTACCGGCTGGTGACCTCGATCCGGTCGGGCACACCCGGGGCGTCGGCGAAGGGGAGGTGGCCGGTGCGCGGGGGCCCGGCGGGCCCGGGTACGCGCAGGTGGTGCCGCATCAGAAGTTCTCCGGCCCGAGGTCTGGGGTGTCGGTGAGCCGGGCGGTGGTGCCGTGGGTGGCGTGGAGTTCGAACAGCACGAGTTCGTTCGTGCCGGGGCGCAGGACCGGGGCCGGGACGTACAGGGTGTGCTGGGGGCCGCGGTTCCAGTAGCGGCCGAGGTGGAAGCCGTTGACCCAGGCCTGGCCCTTGGTCCAGCCGGGCAGGGCGAGGAAGGCGTCGGCCGGTTCCGCCACCTCGAAGGTGCCCCGGTGGAAGGCGGGTACGGAGTCCGTGCCGGCCTCCGACGGGACGAAGGGCACGGCCGCGAGGCCGGTCAGGGGCAGCGGGTGGTTGTCCCAGGCTCGCAGGACGGCGCCGTTGAAGGAGACCTGGCCGAGCAGGCCCTTGGGGGCGCCGATGCGCGGGCCGTAGTTGACGCCGCCCATGTTCTCCACGAGCACCTCCAGCGTGGCGCCGGGGCGGGGCACGACGACGGGCAGGGTCTCGTCGTGGTGCCGGCGTTCCAGTACGCCGACGGGGGCGCCGTCCAGGAAGACCTGGGCGCGGTCCCCGACGCCGCCCGCGAAGTGCAGCAGGCCGTGGCCGGCCGTGGGGACGGTGGTCCGGTAGAGCGCGTATCCGGAGCTCAGGCCCAGCTCGTCCATCATCGCCGGGTCCTCGGTGCGCAGGGGTGCGGCGAGGGCGCCCGCGTTCGGCAGCAGCGGGGCGCGCTCGGTCAACTCGACGGTGGTGGGCGGGAGTTTGGGTCCGGGGGCGGGCACCGGCTCGTCGGGGACGGTCGCGTGCCGGGCGATGACCTCGCGGAAGGCGTGGTACTTGGGGCCGGGGTCGCCGGACTCGGTGAGCGGGGCGTCGTAGTCGTAGGAGGTGATGGTGGGTTCGTAGGCGTGCTTGTGGTTCGCGCCGTTGGTGAAGCCGAAGTTGGTGCCGCCGTGGAACATGTAGATGTTGACGGAGGCGCCCGCGGCCAGCAGCCGGTCCAGGTCGGCGGCGGCGTCTGCGGCGTCGCGGGTGTGGTGCGGCCCGCCCCAGTGGTCGAACCAGCCGATCCAGAACTCGGCGCACAGCAGCGGGTCCCCGGGCCGGTGCGCTCGGTACTGGGCGAGCGCGGACTCGACCCGGCCGCCGAAGGTGCCCGCGGCCAGGACGCCGGGGAGGCTGCCGGCGGCGAGGTGCTCGGGGTCGGCCTGGTCGCAGGTGAAGAGGAACTCGCCGACACCCCTTTCCCTGAAGGCCTGTTCGAGGTGTTTCAGGTACGCGGTGTCGTCCCCGTAGGCCCCGTACTCGTTCTCCACCTGGACGCCGATGACGGGACCGCCGGCCTCGGCCATGTGCGGCAGCAGCGGGGGCAGCAGCAGGTCGAGGTAGCGGTCGATCGCGCCCGTGAAGCGGGGGTCGGACGAACGCAGCCGGATGTCCGGGTCCGAGGTCAGCCAGCCCGGCAGCCCGCCGCCGTCCCACTCGGCGCAGATGAACGGGCCGGGCCGGAGCAGGACTTGCAGTCCCTCCGCCTTGGCGAGGCTCAGATAGCGGGGCAGGTCGAGAAAGCCGTCGAGGTCCAACTCGCCCTCGGAATCCGGCTGGTGGACGTTCCAGGGCACATAGGTCTCGACGGTGTTGAGGCCCATCAGCCGGGCCTTGCGCAGCCGGTCGGCCCACTGGTCGGGGTGGATCCGGAAGTAGTGCATGGCGCCGGAGAGGATGCGGAACGGCTCGCCGTGCAGCAGGAAACCGTCGGACGTCGTCGTCAGTGCGGGCATGCGGAGCTTCCCTTCCATACAGGTCATGTTCAGCGGGAACCGGTAGCGGGGCGGCTAGGAAATGTTACCGGTAACATTCGGACCGTCAAGATTGCCGACCGCCGATCACCGACTGCCGCACCATTGAATGATTCAATCAGCATCAATAGACTCCGCCGGTGGATGAATTCACCTTGCGTTCGAGACTCTCCAGGAGATCGGCGAGGGTGGCCGCGGTGCTGCTCACGGCCGCCGGTCTCACCACCCCGTCGCTGTCCCCCGCGTCGGCCGCGCCCCGGCAACCCGCCCCCGAGGTCTGGCCCCGACCCCAGAGCACACAGACCGGCCCCGGCCGCTTCACGGTCCCCGACCGGGTCGTGGAGGTCGTGGGCCCGAACACGGACGCCTCGGCCCGCGAGGTCGTCGAGACGGCCCTCCGCGAGGCCGGCGCCGACCGGATCGTGAGGGTCGACAAGCCCCCCGCCTCCGCCGCCTTCACCGTCTACCTGGACGGCCCCGGCACCACCGCCGCTCTGAAACGGCTGGGCGCCCGCTCCCCGGCCGGACTCCCCTCCGGCGGTTACGCCCTCGCCTCCGGCCGCCGGGACGGCCGCACGGTCCTCGCCCTCTCCGGATCCGACGCGACCGGCACCTTCTACGCCGCCCAGACCCTGCGCCAACTCCTGTCCCCGTCAGGCAAGTTGCCGCAGGTGAGGATCCGCGACTGGCCGACCGCCGCCCTGCGCGGCGTGATCGAGGGCTTCCTCCTTTGATCTTGACCAGTGCTCCGGCGTTCACGCCGGGGTGAAGGCCGTCTCAAAATAGGGGTGACCTGCACCGAAGCGGGGGGGCTGCACTGTTCAGCTCATCCCACGGGGCGTTTCTGCTGCTCGATGTAGTGCTGTACGTCGGTCAGGGGCGCCCCGCCACAGCTTCCGGCGAAGTAGGAGCCGGACCAGAAGTGGCCGCCCCACAGGTACCGACGTACGTGAGCGTCGTACTCCTTGCGCAGCAGGCGGGCGGAGACGCCCTTGAGGGAGTTGACGAGCTTGGAGAGCTGGACTTTCGGTGGGTAGTGCACGAGCAGGTGGACGTGGTCCTCTTCGCCGTTGAACTGCTTGAGGTCGGCTTCGAAGTCCGTGCAGACCTCTCGCATGATCTCTTCGCAGCGCGTCAGCATCTCGTCCGTGAATGCCTTACGTCGGTATTTGGTGACAAACACCAAGTGGACATGCAGGTTGTGGACGACGTGACGGCCGGTGCGTACATCGGGGTTTGGTTTCCAGCGCGGTGACATAAACCAACTGTAGTAGAGTGACAGTCGTGAGTGAACTCGGTCTGGTGAAGCGGCAGTTCGGGCACCGTGCCCGACTGGCACTGAGCCCTGCCGAGATCCGGCTCATGGATGACCAGGCGCACGCGGCCCGCACCCTGTGGAACTGCCTGCACTCCTGGTGGCAGATGATGCCCAAGGACAAGCGCACCCTGGCAGCCGCGGACGCTGCGATCCGGCAGGCCCGCAAGGACCTCGATTACCTCGCCGTCCTGCCCGCGCAGGCCGCGCAGGCCGTCTTGAAGACATACCACCGGGCCTGGGTGAACTGCTGGGAGGGACGGGCACAGGAGCCCGGCTTCAAGGGCCGCTTCCGCGCGTCGATGTCCGTGGACATTCCGCAGGGCCGGGATCTGAACATCGTCCGCGTGCACCGCCGGTGGGGCATGGTCAACCTTCCCAAGGTGGGCCGGGTCCGCTTCCGCTGGACCAAGGATCTCCCGGTCGGCAAGCGGGCCAACAAGGAGAACCGGATCACCGGCGCCCGCCTCGTCAAGGACGCGTTGGGCTGGCACATCGCCTTCCGCGTCCAGACCCTCGAACGCGCCCCCGAGCCCCACCAGGGGCCGCAGGCCGGCATCGACGCCGGAGTAAACATCCCCCTGGCGCTGTCCAACAAGGACCACCAGGACCACGGGCGCCCGCCGCGCCTGCCGAACGGTGACTCCGACCGTGACAAGTGGCTGACTCCGAAGGAGAAGGCCAAGCTCCTCGCACTGGAGCGACAGGCCGCGCACCGCAAGACGTTCCGCAACCGCGGGGAGAAGACCTCCAGGCGGTTGCAGCACACCTACGACCAGATCAAGCAGCTCCGAGCAAAAGCCACGCGACGAGCCCTGGACTGGCAGCACCAGACCACCACGTATCTCGCCCGCACCTACGGCGTGCTGGTGGTCGAACAGCTCAACATCCTCGGCATGACCACGAGCCCCGCCCCCAAGCCCGACCCCGACAACAAGGGCGCGTTCCTGCACAACGGGGCCAAAGCGAAGGCCGGACTCAACCGCTCCATCGCCCAGGAAGCGTGGGGGCGGACCGTGATGATGCTTGCGTACAAGACCGCCCGCCATGGCGGGCGGCTCGTCAAGGTCCCCGCCCCTCACACCTCCCGGCGATGCTCAGCCTGCGGCTTCACCACCCCCGGCAGCCGAGAGAGCCAGGAACTGTTTGTCTGCAAGAACCCCGACTGCGGCTGGACGGCGAACGCCGACTGGAACGCGGCTCGGAACATCTTGCACCTGTACCGGATCGGCCACGTCATCGTGGAGGTCCCGGCCGCCGGAAGGCGCGGTCGCAGGGCGGGTAACACCGTCAAACCCGTCGCCGCAAGGTAGACGGGAATCCCCTTCCTGAGCTTGCGAAGGGAGGAGAGAACTTCAAGGCCGCACCAAGCAGAACGTGTACGTCTACTAGGGCCTGTGTGATGTTGTGATCAGCCAGTTGCCTTCAACAGGTCGTTGATCCAGATCATCGAGGCACGGAGGTGGAGGCCGGCGAGGTAGCTCTCGGGCGTCTTGTCGTATCGAGTCGCGACACCGCGCCATGCCTTCATCTTGTTGATGAGCCGCTCGACGGTGTTCCGCTCCTTGTAAAGATCGTCGTCGTGGCATGTGGGTCGGCCGCCCCTGCTGCCCCTCTTCTTCCGGTTGGCGGCCTGGTCCTTCTTCTCCGGGATGACTGCCTTGATGCCGCGTTTGCGCAGGTAAGAGCGGTGAGCGCGGGACGAGTAGGCTTTGTCCGCGGCGACAGCGTCGGGCCGGGTCCGGGGACGGCCGACAGGCAGACGGACTCGAATCTTCTGCAACACGGGGACGAACTGCGGGCTGTCGGCGGCCTGTCCTGCGGTCAGCACGAGCGACAACGGACGGCACTTGCGGTCCGCAGCGAGATGAACCTTGCTCGTCAGCCCACCACGGGATCTGCCGAGGAGAGCCTGGTTCAAGTGGAGCTTGCGCCGTCGCCTGATACGACGTCGCTCTTCCCGCTCGGGGCCGTCCCCGCCGTCCTGTCCGTTCTGTTCTGGCGGGCCGCCCCCTTTTGCCGGGCCCGCTCCTGCTCGGCGGCAGCTTCCTCAAGGGCGTCCATAACCTCCTTGCCGATGTGCATCCCGGCGGCGTCGTGGTGGGCGCGGGCAGTGGTGGAGTCCACGCTGACCAGGGATAAGTCTGTCTGTCCCTGGCGGGCGGCCTCGGCAATCATGCCTTCCAGAAGAGCGGAGAAGACCCCGGCGTCCCGCCAGACGCGAAAGCGCCCGTAGACCGTCGGCCACGGTCCGAACTCAACAGGCATCTCGCGCCACTGACTGCTGGTACGGAACCGCCAGATCACCCCCTCGAACTGCTCCCGCAGCCGATCGGGGTACGGACCGTACTCGCCTATCGGCAGGTACGGCTCGATGAACTCCCATTGCTCCTCGGTGAGTTGCCTACGTGTCACGCCCAGCGTCCTACCAGGTCCCGCCCTCTCACGGGCCCAGAACCCAAGATTGATCACAACCTCACACAGGCCCTAAGAGCGCCCGGCAGTAGGCGCGGTGGGTGGCCGATCGGGCGCCCCGGAGGCCGAGCAGGCACGAGCCCAGGTGATCATGGAGTTCTCTACGCTCAGTGAACACCGGGGGGGCTCGTGCCTGTCCTGCCATCATGCTTGTTCGAACCGCTGTGGGACCAGTTCTCGGCGCTGCTGCCCGAGCACGTCGACACGCACCCGCTCGGCTGCCACAACCCGCGCGTCCCTGACCGGGTCGTCTTCGATCACGTCATCGCCGCCCTGGTGCACGGCTCCGGCTACGAGCGCATCGCGGGCCCCGGCTGCTCGGACCGCACGATCAGACGCCGCGTCAAGTACTGGGCCCAGCTCGGGATAGCCGAGCAGATCCACGCGCTCGCCCTTCAGGCGTACGACCGCATGATCGACCTGGAGCTCGACGAACTGTCCGTGGACGGCTACATCACCAAGGCCCCCTGCGGCGGCCAGGCCGCCGGGCGCTCCCCGGTCGACCGGGGCAAACAGGACCTCAAGCGGTCGGTGGCCACCGAGGGCACCGGCGTCCCGCTCGGCATCGTCTCGGCCGGGGCCAACCGCCACGACTCCCCGCTGCTCGTGCCCACCCTCAACTCCGCCGACCAGCAGGTCGGCGGACTTCCCGACCAAGCCAACGTGAACCTGGACCGCGGCTACGACAGCGACAAGACCCGTTGCGCGCTCGAGGAGTTGGGCTTCACCGGCGAGATCGCCCGCAAGGGCGTCCCCGCCCCGGTCCAGGCCGGCAAGAGGTGGGTAGTCCAGCGCAGCCACGCGTGGATGAACGGCTTCGGCAAGCTACGGCGCTGCACCGACAAGCGCAGCCGGGTCGTGGACTTCTACCTCTACCTGTCCGCCGCGATCGTCACACTGCGTATGCTCATCCGCCGCGCCACCGCTGGGACGGCCGCCCCACCACTAAGCGCCTGAAGTGACGCCTACTGCCGGGCGCTCTAAGTCTCCAACTCCGGCGGCTCCACGGTGACTCCAATCGACACGACGACCGGCGACACCGAACTGCCCCTCCTGGTCACCGGCCAGGCATACGGCCTGGGCCTGTCCCCGGACGGCCGCACACTCTGGGTCAGCCCCAGCAGCGGCGACTACGTCATCCCCGTCGACAGGGTGACCGGCGCCCCCGGCACCAAGGTCACGGTCGGCAGATCGGCCTTCAACGTCGGCCTGGGCTGGAAGGGCGACACGGCATACGTCACGACAGCCGACGAAAACAAGCTCGTCCCGATCAACACCACGACCGGCACCACCGGGGACGCACTGACGACCGGCGCCTATCCGCTGGCGGTCGCGCTGACTCCCGTACCCGCGGAGTGATCAACTGGCGGTACGCCGGATCCGCCCGGCGTACCGCTGGTGTGCTATTGATCTGCAACAGATCCCGCGGGGTCCAAAACGCATCGTTCAGCCATTGAATGCGGACCCAATCATGGCCAGACCTTACCCATTTCCAGCACCTCGCCGCCCAGGCGGATTCATATCCAGGTCCAGCCCCAGCCTGTCCTTTACAATCCCTCAATTGATATCGATGAGACGGTCTCCGACATCCCCGTCAGATTGCGCGGCAGCAATGACTTCGTTCAGCGATTCCGAAAAAGGAAACCTCTACTTCGATCGACTCGGCCCCTTCTACCAGCACTTCCTCCAGGGGAGTGCCGTCGAGATAATAGCGCCAAATCCTCGGGGAATCCTGGGGTCACCGCCGGGAGGGGCCAGATAGCCCCCCGCTCCCCCTGCCTCGGATCAAGCACACTACACATGCCGCCCCGCCCAGAAGAATGTAGGTACTTTCGTAACCGCTAGTCTGACGCTCCGTCGCAAGTGAGAAATCACGCGCCCGCAGCCATTCAGACAGATCACCGATCAGCTTCTCCTGAACCCCTGTTCTCACCTTCCGAGTATCAGGGCGTCCTCTGCATCACTGAAAGTGCAGCCATTTTCAGCAGGTAATGCACTTCCCTCTCAGGAGTAGCCAGCCTGAACGCAGGACCCTCCGCCATCCCGTCGTCGAGAAATTTCTGATTCATCCCCCTTCTCCTGCACCCCCCTCCTTGCGTCGCAATGTATCGGGATCCAGCCCGAGGCGGGCGCCGATGATCGCACGATTAATAGCGAGGAGATGGTTCTCGATCTCTGCATCGCGACGAGTCGCTTCAATGACTTCATCAAGCCTTCTGTAGACGAAGTCAAGTTGCTCCTCAAGCGATTCGGGCAGCCGAGACGGATCGGGGGTGGTGGCATCTAGATAGTGACGCCAGACATACGGCCACATCAAGGGTGATCTGCCAGCAGGAGAGATCCCGATGGCCCATTCCCCCCGGTCACGCACGACATGCACTTCGTAGGGGTCACCCATGAACCTGATAAAGATGTTTCCAAATCTACCTATCTCTCGATCGCCCGACCGGGAGAACCCCCGGCCGGTGAGCCAGCTAGAAAGCTGCTCGATCCATTCCTCACTCATTCGATGCATCAACTCCCCGGGATCAACGTATCGCCAGCTTTATTAAAGGTGTATCCGTGGTCGAGGAGATATTGAACTTCCCATTCGTAGGCGGAGCCACCCCTCATTTTCTCAAGTGGCGTGGCCAACCTGAAGGAGTCACCGTTTCGAATACCCCTGTCCAAGAACTTCTGATTAGCCGCTATCTCCTCGGCCGCTGAAATTAGCTCTCTGGGAGCTGGAGGTATCTCGAAATACTGCAAACCTTCCGCCTTGGCCACATTTACATAATCAGGATGATGTCCGATCACCTTGCATGCGTTATGGACGAGGACTGGTGTGTCGCCCGCAACCACATAGTACGTGTGGAGGTCCTCGACGGTGAGGTTGTACATCTCTGCCGACCCGACCCGGTGGGTCACGTCCGCGACGCGCACGTGTGTGTCAGTCGCGGTGTTGAGCTGGTGGCCGGGGCGGAGTTGTGCTGCTGTCATCCAGGTCTGGAGGATGTTGTTCCAGAACGGATGATCGGTGGTGGTGCGGAGGACCGAGGTGCCGCCGTCGGCGGTTTGCACGGTCACGTCGATGAGGTCGTCGTCCTGGTGGACGATCTCGTCGGTGACGGTCCTCGATCCCTTGCGCTTGCCGGTTTCGGGATCGCCAGCCGCTACCTCGTCGCCAGCCTTCACCTCGCTGATCGCCTTGGTCTCGCCGTCCTTGAGGAGGACCAGTGTGTCGGGAGTGAAACTGCATGCAGACTTGAGGAAGCTGGCGGCCGCCGTTTCGATTTCTGCCGCGGCCGCGGTTGAAGCGCCGCGTGCTGCGGCCGCTTTGCTCATAGACCCGAAGGCCAACGTGGCAAGGTTGATGACAGCGGATACGACCGCTTCACCGCAGTCACCGCGGCCGGTGAGGCAGTGGTACGTAGCCTTGACGCCCCAGGGGTCGTTCGCGCTGCTATGCGGGTCCCTTATAAGCCCCGCGCGTTCGGCCGTGTCGCAGAAGGCCTCGATGCCGTCTCGGACGTAGCACTTCGAGTTTGCCCACTCCGAGAGCATCTCTGCGTAGCTGACCGAATCGGGGTAGCCCCCTCCGTAGCCCATCGCGTACAGCTCGTCCTTGCTTGGAACGATGATGCCGTCGACCACGGGCCTGGGCGTCTGAGCGGTCGTGCTGGAGCCGTTACCGCTGGCCGTGCCGCCGCCCCCGCCTCCGTTGGTGTCGTAGAGGTAGTCGCCGTCCTCGTCGTAGCAGCCCTCGGTCGTGCAGCCAGGACCGTGCCCTGGGGTCCAGGCGCTGTGGTCGTTGCCGACGCTGCAGCCGTCGCAGAACAGACCGGTGGGGTCGCTGAAGGTCACCGGGTTGTTGCCCGCGTAGCTGTAGCCGTTCAGGCTCTGGGCGTCGCTCGGGTCCAGCAGCGGGTCGACACTGATGAACTGGCCGACGGACGGGTCGTATTCGCGGGCGCCGATATGAGTGAGTCCCGTCGTGGCATCTCTCGTCTGGCCCAGGAAGCCCTTGTCGTTTGGCCAGGGCCCGTACAGAGGCGTACCGCGGTCGGCTCCGAAGGGTGTGGTGTAGCGCTTGGTGAAGGTCTGGCCGGTGTCCCGGTTGACCGCCAGCGACGCGGTGTTGTGCTGGTCGCCGACGAGGTAGGTGATCTTCTCGGTGCCCGACTGGTTGGACCGCATGGCGGTGGTGGTGCCGCTGGCTCCATAGGAGCGTTGGGCCCACATCGTGCCGTTGGCGCGGAGGTGGACTTCTGTGGCGCCGGCGTACAGGACGCGTTCGCCGTTCTGGGTGTTGCGGATCAGCAGGCTGCCGTCGGCGGCGTACAGATAGTCGGTCGCCACGCCATTCTCTGTGAGCTTGCTGAGTTTGCCCTCGGACGACCAGTCCAGGGTCTGGGTTGCGGACTTGCCGGGGCGGTGCCAGGAGTTGCCGGCCGCGTCGTACTCGTAAGTGCGCTCAGGGCTGGCGCAGTCGCCCTTGGTGGTGGTGCCGGTCAGGGTGTGCTTCTGGGTGGTGCTGGAGTAGCAGTACGTCGTCTTGGTGTCGCCGGCGGACTTGTGGATTGTCTCGCTGGTCCGCTGGCCCGCGTTGTTGTAGGAGTATGTGGTCCAGTACGGGGCCGGGCCCGAAAGGCCAGATGCGCTCTTGGCGTCGGAGCACTTCTGCGAGGAGGGGGTCCAGGCTTCAGTCAGGCGGCGGTGACCGTCGTAGGCGAAGCACTGGGTCTCGGCGGAACTGGCGCCACCCAGGAGGGCCGGGTCGCTGATGGAGGTGACGTTGCCGACTTGGTCGTAGGTGTAGTTGAGGTCCTGGAGCATGTAGCCGTGCGTCTGGTCAGTGACAAAGCTGCGGGTCAGACGGCCGGTGCCGGCTTCGAAGTCATTGGCGACAAAAAGGTTCTTGTTGCCGGTGCCGCCCGCGCCCAGCGTCAGCTGATACGGCTGGGTGAGGGCCGAGTAGTCCACGTCCAGCAGGTAGCCCGTCGAACCGCCGACGGAGGTCAGGTTGCCGAGGGTGTCATAACCGTAGTCGATGCTCTCGGCCGAAAGACCCCCGGCCGCCGGCTCCTTGGTCTGTTTCACGGTGCTGTCGAGGTTGTAGTACGTCTCGTACTTCAGCGTCGCCAGCGCTGGGTTGGCCTTGACGAACGGGTCGCTGGCCGGCAGTTGCAGTTCTGTGGCCTCGGGCCGCTCAAGGCTGTCGTAGTCAGTAACAGCCTGCGTGTACGCGGCACCCGCCTTGCCGCCCACGTAGCGTGTGAAGGAGGTTGGCACACCCTTGAGGAGAGTGTCGTAGACGTAGCTGGTGAGCTGGTTCGCATCCGTCTTGGAGTTCTGCCAGGTTCCCGTGACACGGCCGAGCACGTCGTACTCGGTGAGGACGGACTGGCCCCGGGAGTCCGTGGACTTGACCGCGCGGTCGAGAGTGTCGAACTCGGTGAGCGTTGTTCCCCTGTCGGGGTCGGTCGAGCTGGCCCTACGGCCGAACAGGTCATACACGTACGTCCAGGCCGCGTTGTCCGGGCCGGTGATCGTCTTCTCCTGGCCATCCAGTCCGTACGTGATCTTCGTGGAGGTGTACGCCGCACCGGTACCAGCCCTGTAGGCGGTGTCGGCCGGGCTTGTGCTCGAATACTCGCGAGTCTCCACGGTCTTGCCGCGGACGTCGGTGATGGAGCGCTGGGCCGAGCCTCCCGTGACGGCCGTCGTGGCGATCGAGTCGCCGGTGTAGCTGGTCGTGGTGGACCACTTTTTGACGCCCAGGACGAGCAGACTGGAGGTCGTGGGGCGCCCCGCCCCGTCGAACAGCGTCTCGGTCTGGGTGGGTGCTTCGCCGTACTCGGCGCGTGTGTACGTCGAGTTGGGGGTGCTGCTGGTATCGAAGATGTCGGCGTACGTTTCGTAGGCCAGGCCGCGTGTGTCGTACCGGGTGTCGGTGAGGAGGCGGCCGCCGTCCGGGGTGGGAACCTGGGTCTGCAGGGCGCGCAGGGACGAATCGAACAGGGCGTAGCTGGTGGTGTAGGTCTCGCCGTCCTTCTTCAAGGACGAGGTGGAGACCCAGGAGGCCTTGGAGTTGTCCAGGTGGTAGGCGAACTTCTGGTTGGGCGACTGGTTGGCGCTGTCGCGGTTCGGCAGCCACACACTGGTGAGACGGCCGAGGGCGTCGTAGGCCAGCTCGGTCTTCTTGAGGTTGGCATCGTAGATGCGCAGTGGCTGACCGCGTCGCGCGTCTAGGAAACTGGTCGTCTTGTACGTCTTGGGGTCCGTGGTGATCGTCTTGGTCAGCGGACCCGCGTCGGCGGGGGTGTAGGCGAGAGACTTAGGTGGGTTCGTCGTCGCGTCGCTGACGCTGAGGGGACGGCCCAGGGTGTCGTACGTAGTCGCGGAAGTCCGCTGCCAGCCCGAGGGCAGCCGATCGCCGTCGCTGTTGGCGGTGGCGGCGTAGCCGGTGGCTCGGCCGGTCCACGTGGCAAGGCCCTGAGTGGGAGTCTGGGAGGCCGTCCAAGTCGTGGCGCTCGTTTTGTCATAGACGGTGGCCACGTCCGCGAGCACGTCACCGCGAACGGGGTTCGTCGGGTTCATGGACGCCGGCAATGTGAGCGAGGCGTCCGCAGTCGCGCAGGTTCGGGAGACCGTACGGGTGCGGGAGACGAGGCTGGTGATGCTGAGGTCGGCGTTGCGGGCGTACCAAGTACGGGTGCAGGTCTCGTCCGCCCCCTTGCCGACCTGGCCGAAGTCGTCGACCGTGACAGGCATGCCGTAGCTGTCGAAGGTCGTGCTCGTCTGGCGTTCTCGCCAGCTCTGGGACGCCGTGAGGTAGGTGTAGCTGTGCACCTTCTCGGTGCGCACGAAGCGGGCGACGTGGTCACCGGCGCCGGGCGGGGTCTGCCGGGCCGTTTCCTTTGACCAGGGATCGTTCACCGTCGCCGAGATGGCGGTGGAGCCGTCGTAGGTGACCTGCTCGCGCAGCTGCCCTGCGTACTCGTCCTTGTCGGTGACCGACGCAGCCCCGAGAGCAGGCGACGGCAGTGGGGCGACCGAGACGGACTTGGTGGTGCCGTCTTTCTTCAGGTCACCATTCATGCCTTGGAGGAAGAGGGAGACGCTCTTCGAGCGCGTGACGCCCGTCGCGCCTGTCCAGGCAGTCACCTGGGCGTAGCCGCGCCACTCGGACCAGGTCCGCTCGTCCTTCGGCGTGAACGGCTCGTCGCTGTAGTGCCAGGCCGCGTCGCTGTAGTCGTAGGAGTGCTCAACGGCCTCGTTGTCGGCCGCGGGGTCGAAGACGGTGACCGCCAGCACCCGGTACTTCTGGAACCAGTCGATCGAGGCTTCCGTCGCACCATTTATGTTCCAGAACTGCGGATAACAGGAACGGGTGTTGGTGTCGGGCGCTGCGTCGATCACCTGGCTGCGCACGCACTCCTCACCCGACAGCGTCACCGTGGTGATCGCGCCGGTCTCCGATGTGATCGTCGAGATCCGGGGACGGGTCAGGGGCAGGATGTTGTCCGTGGCGTCGACGCGGTTGGGGCGCATCTGGTACATGAACGTGACCGGGTCCATGGCAATGCTGGTGGTACCCGCCTTGGCCGTCCGCTTGATCGACTTCAGAGTCAGTACCTGGTCGGAGCTGTCCCCGATGTCCCCGCCGTCCAGGTACTGTCCGGTGAAATCCCACGAGTCCACGACGTCGTACCCGCTGCTCGTGGCGTTGTAGGAGAACGTGTCAATGCCCGTCAGACGCTTTCGGGAAAAGAACGTCGGGCCGGTTGCGGCGCACTCGTCGTCATCCTTCGAGCAGATCGCGTCGAACGGGACGTCCGGCCAGTTGTCCGACGTGGCATCGGTCAGGCTAGAGCAGTCCGAGGCCGTGCAGCGCTCTGCGTAGCCGAAGGTGACCTTCGCGTCGGCCTTGTCCGTGAAAAGGGCGTTCTTGCGTAGACCGTATTCGATCCGATCCAGGTAACCGCCGCGGGTGTAAGCGGCGTTGGCGGTCGAAGCCTTGTTCTTCTTGTAGTAGTTCGACTCCTTCGTGTACCAGTACGTGGCCGCATTGCCGCGGGTGTCCTCGACGTAGTCGAGATTCCACCGCCACGCCTGCGTGAGCGCACGGTCGCCGAAGGTGGCACCGGAGGAGTAGCCTGGCTCACCTGAGTCGTCACCGAAGACCGGGACCGTCGCAACCGAGTTGGTGCGCTGACTGTCCGCGCCGTCCAGCTTGTTCAGACCGAAGAGGTACTTCGTGCCATCACCGGTGACGACCGTCCAGTACTCGCCGTCGTCGTCGCCGTTGTCGGCGCCGGTGCTGCGCGTCACCTTCGACGCATCGTCGTTTTCGAGCCGCCACAGACCGCTGTCTTTGTCCTTGACCAGCCGCGAGGACTTGCCGTTGAGGACCAGACTCGCGTTGTCGTACTTCCAGCAGAAGTCAAAGATGTCATCGTGGCCGTCGTCATCGCACGATCCATACGTGCGCTCGATATAGGAGTCGGTCAGCGTGAAGCCTTCACCGACGGACGTGCCCTGGTTGTTGGACCTGGCGGTACGGCCGTCGACACTGCCGGAGTCGTACGACAATGCCAGCGGCGGCTGAGTGCCAGCCGCGGCCGGCGGCAGGGTGAAGGGGTAGGACCAAGTGAAGGAGCCGGAGCTGCCGCCTGCTTCCCAGGATGAAGACTCCGACAGCGGGGTAGCAGAGTAGTTTCCGGAGCCGCTGGGCGACTCGCCCGAACCGGCCGTCGTGGCGGTGACGGCCAGGACTGTGGCAGCGGCGGTCACGTTGCCTGCCGCCTTAAGCAGCTGGGGTGAGGCGCCGTCTGTGGACTGTGCGATGTGGACCTGCGCTGAGACCGATTGGCGGCCGAGGTCGTTGTCCGAGTCGAGCGGGCGCTGGGTCCGGCACTCCGTCTTCTCGGGATTGGTGAGCACGCATGCGGGGAGCTGTACGAGGCGCAGTCGATGCGCCCACCCACCGCCGACAGCGGAGGCGAAACTGCTGTAGTCGACGCTGACTTCGGCGGCACCTGCCGTATCCGCCTCGGCAGTCAGCAACACGCCCGTGATGCCCGCCGCACTGGCTGCTTTCCGGTCCAGCACGGTCACGTGAGCACGGCCCGCCGCAGCCTCGCCGCCAGACGGAGCAACCAGCGTTACCGGAACCCCACCCGGATCCGCCGTCCCCTGCTTGCCTCCGGTGAGCGACAGCGTCGCCTCGCCCTTGCCGGGCCAGGCCGCCTGCTGCTCGGCTCGGGCCCGGTCGGCCTGCGCCCTGTTCGCTTTCTTCTCCCGCGCGACTTGCTCCCGTGCCTTCTTCGCACCAGGACCGTCAAACTCCTCGACCTTGCTAACACGGGACTTGGGCACGTCTGGGCGGCCGAGACCTCCGGAGTCAGCGGCTTGCGCCACCTGGGCCACGCCCATCGGCGCGACCAGTGCCAGAGTCAGCGCCTGCACCAGCAGCCGACCGGCTCCACCTCTTCGCCCCTTTGATGTGCCCCTGCCATGTCTCACGTCGCGCCCCGTTTTCGTCAATGAAGAAAGCCAGAGAAGAACAGAAAGGAATGCGGAACCGGGGCAGCGCGCTCAGCAGGCTGCCCCGTCGCTGCTCAGTCGCCCACGGTCTCCTCGACCTGATCCGAGCTGGCCATCGCGCCCGCCCACAGGCGGACCTCAGTGACCCGGCCCGACAGGTAGTACTTCCAAGCGCTGCTGTTGAAGCCCTTGCCGATGGCGAAGTCGCCTGTGCCGATCTTCGCGGTGAACGCCTTGTCGTCGCCGTTCTGCACGGCGCCGACATACAGGCTGATCGTGCCGTCCTGGGCGTTGAAGACACCGGTCATGCGGACCATGCCGTCCACTACCGCAGCCTCCTCCGAGGTCACCGCGCTGAACGTGCCGTCAGAGTTGAGGCGACCGAAGCGCCAGAAGCCCTCCGGGACGGTCTTCTCCTCCATCGTCTCCTCGTCCAACACGGTCTTCTTGTCCGTCAGCTCGTACCAGAAGCCCCACGCAGAGCCGTCCGACGTTCGCTGGCCAAGCACCTGGCCGATGTACCCGATGCTCTTGTTCTTGAGCGTGTCGCTGTCCAGACCCGCCAGGGCGGTCACCGTGAACGACCCAGTGTCATCCACGACCGGCCCAGCCGCCGTCGCCGCGGCGTCCACGCCGTCCAGCACGATCGCCTCACCGTCGAGCGACGCGCCGTCGGCCAATGTCAGTGAGCGGTCGTATCCGGAAGTGGTATCCGCGATGGTGGTGCCGGACCCCTGGTCAGCCGACCAGTTCGCGACCAGCTCCACATCCGCGTACGTCTGCGACGTCAGCTGCCGCGCCTCGTCAGTGATCTCCTCATCGGACAACAGGCGCTGCCACACCTTGGGTTCGTCGATGCTGCCCTTGAAGTAGTCCACGTAGTTGTCGCCGTACAGCAAGCGTCCGATTTGGAACGCGCCGTCGGCGTGCCAAGCCGGACCGGAGTCGGCCGACGCCTGGAGCTTGCCGTTCACATACAGACGGATCTTCTGAGCCGTGGCGTCATGAACGCCGGCGACGTGCGTCCAGACTCCCTTGGGCGTCGTCGCCGGTGCCGCCGCCTCGTGGGAGGCACCGCTTTTGTCCAGCACGCGCATGCTCCACTTGGTGCCGTAGGAGATGATGAACGGGCTGTATTTCTTGGTGAACGGGCTCGTAGTCGCCGGGGACTGGCTCAGCGCAGTGACAGTGTTCGTGGTCGTCGGGTCCACCCTCACCCAGGCGCTGACCGTGTACGACTGCGAGGTGTCCAGAACTGTGCCAGCCGTGGCCGCGTAGCCCGTGCTGCCATCGAGCGCCAGTCCCTTGTCCGTAACCTGCGTCGACAGCGGCATGCCCGCCGCATCCCTCGTGATAAGGCCTCGACGGCCGCGGGTGTCTCGCGTGGCTCCCCCAACTAGCGTCGCATTGTCCGAGCCGTCCCAGGTGGCGGCGTCCACTGCCGCACCGTCGGCTTCGTCGAATTGCCATTGGCCTACTGGCTTCTGACCATCTGCGACCAGAAATCTGACGACGTTCTGCTCGCCGTACCGGCCGATGCCGTCCTTGGCCCGCACGTACAGGGTGTAAAGGGTCGCCTTCGTGGGCGTGATGAGAACAGAGACCGAGGAACCCTTCTGGTCAGGCGACCATGCCGCTGTCGACGACAGCTTGTACTGGTAGGCGACGTTGGTGTCACCAGTGGCAGGACCGAAAGTAAACGTGGCCTTCACCCCCGGCCCACCATGCGCTGTGCAGTCGTTGGTCGTGCATGCCTTATAGGGGGTGTCGATGGTGATGGCCGGTGCCTTGGGCGCGGTGGAGTCCACCTTGAAATAGCACCAGCCGGTGGTGGAGGCGTTCGACGGTCCGGGAAGTTGGCTCTTGCCGTCGTTGTAGTACGACCGCACCCAGGCGCGGTAGCGGTAGAGCGTGCCGTCCGTGAGGGTGGACCATGTGAGGTTCACTTTGGTGTTGTCGCCGACGTAGCCGGTGGAGGGGCGCTCGTCGCCGTTGCCCGCCGGGGTGTCCACCCAATTGCTGCCGCTCTTGTGATTCAGGTCGTAAGCGATGCGCAGTTGGGCTTCCTTCTCACCGCCGGCCTTCGTCTGCGCGGTCGCGGTCAGGGTCGGGGTGGGGTCAGAGACGACCGCCGGGTCGCTCTCGTCGGTCTCGCAGACCGTGCCGGAACCGGTGACCAGACCGATCGCGCTCGGCTTGTCGGGCACACCCACGAACTTCACAGCGAGGACGGCGTCGTTCTTGAACCGCTTCCAGGCCGAGGCGTCACTCTCGTCATGTGCCTTGATCTCCAGAGTCAGCCGGGAGAAACTGCCCGCCGCAAAGTTCGCCACGGTCGAGGTCAGATTCTCGTTGGTCTCCTCCGGGTTGTCGTTGAACTCGATCGGCGCATCCGGGGAGTCCGGGTCACACAGCGAACCGCGGCCCGCCGAGACGTGCCGGTCCACCATGAGGTCCAGTTCCTTCGGGCGCGACGACCATGTCGTGGCGGAGGAGATGTTGTTCGTCCGGACAAGGTCCACCCAGCGCGGGTCACACTGGAACGCCCACGGCTCCGTCACCCGGAACGTCGCGTCCAGGACCTTCTTGCCTTTCAGGCTTGCAGGCGAGAACTCGAAGTACAGCTTCTGCACGTATCCCGGACCGCAGTAGTAGCCGTTCCAGGTGCCACACTTTCCCGCGCCCTTGCCCTGGTCGTCGTCGCCGTTTCCCCAGCCGTACGACTCGTAGCCGTCACTGCGCAGCAATGTGCGCTCCGACTCCCCCCACGTCACTGTCGGATCGATGAACAGCGGGAACGCGTCCGCGTCGGTCTTGGTGAGCATCGCCGTGTCGGGCACGACGGACAGCGAGTCCTCCGTTACCTGCACGTCCATCCGGGCGACCGTGTCGCCCTGGCCCGGCTCAACACCCGAACCTGAGGGAGCCGCTTCGGCGGGGTCGGCGGAGGCACCGCTCGGCTCGTCTTCCGCGAGGACCTGGGTCTTCATCAGCTGTGTCTGCGTACCGGAGGCTTCGCCAGTCACTGCGGATACATCGCCCGCCGAGTCCCACATCCGCGCCGGCGGTGCCCGGAAGACAGTCTGGCCACTTCCGTCAACAGCCGTCAGATTCCCGGCCGCCCCCTCAACTACGTCCACCCCCTGGGCCTTCAGCCCGAAGGTCAACTTCTTCAGCTCGTCGCTCGCCGCAGCTTCCGGCGTTTTCACCACGAACACCGGCTGGAAGCTCTCCGGCGTCACTGCCACCTGGAGATCCACACCCTGCAGGACCTCCGCGTACACCGCCCGCGTACCGTCCAGTTCCGGTTCCGGCAGCTTCCCCGGCCACCGCAGCTCCAGGGACTTGCCCGCATCCTCGATCGACACCAACGGCGCCTGCTCACCACCCGCCGAGAACGTCATCTCGACCGCTGCAGCCCTTGGCTCCACCGAACCGTCCGAGCGCTTCACCAAAGTCGCATCCGGCGCCTGCCACCCGCCGTCCGGCTTCGGCACCCGCACGGGAACCACCGACTGTTCCAGCGTGAACGTGAACCCGTCAGGGTTCGCGAAGACCGTCGACCGGTCCGTACGCTCCCCGACCATTTCCACACGCTCACCGGACTCGGCAGCCTGCTCCAAAGCACGCTGCCCTTCGGTCAGAGAAGAGGGATCCGGCTCCGCGGCAGACGCGGAAGTCTGCTGAACGGGTGGCGCTAGAACTGCCAGCAGGGCGGCGACCACGACCGCTGCGACCCTTGTACCGACATTCTGATCATGCCCATGCCATGTTGACATGCGTCTACCAGACGAGCCAAATCGCACCGAAACACGCCCCCCGTGTCACACGATCTTCAAATTGTGCCCATATTCAAACCACAGCCTCACCCTCCGTCAACCAAAGGCAACAGGACATCAGGCGCCCCAACCACTTTGAATGAGCCAGAACAACCTCACTCCGCACCAGGCGATTTGCCCGTGTTGGGAACGAATTAGTCAGCTTCTCAGTGCTCCCTTTCGGCCGACTTCATTCCGACACGCCGACGGTGGCGAACCCCAGTCAAGAACACCGTCGATGCGCAACGGACCCCCTGCGCCCCACCCACCGACCACACACCACCTCTGCCCCCGGTAGTGGTCAGCTCGCCGTACGCCGGATCCGCCCGGCGTACCGCTTCTCCAGTTCCAGGTTGCCCTCGAACCCGCCGGGAACGTTGGCCGAGACGTACACCGGCGGTCGTTCCCCGGCGGCGAGGAGCACCCGCGACGCCTCCGCCACCGCCATCTGCACCAGCATCACCCCGGTGAGCGTGGACAGCGCACAGACCGCGCCCCCGCCCGGCAGCTCCAGCAGCGCGTCCCCGACCGGGGCCGCGTTGTCGAGGACGACGTCGGCCAGGTCGGCGAGCTTCTTGCCGCTGGGGTGGCCGGCCGGGACGGCGTTGGTGTGGGTGAGGGAGGTGATGGCGAGGAGCTTGTGACCCTCTTCCTTGACTCGCAACGCCATCTCCACGATCACGTTGTTCACGCCGGAGTTGGAGATGACGACGAAGAGGTCCTGGGGGTGCGGGGCCGCGAGGTCGTACAGGCGCGCGGCCACGCCCGGTTGCCGTTCCAGGAGCGGGTCGTCGAGGACGGACGGGTCGTCGCCGCCGTACAGGACGAGGTCGGTGATGCCGAGGCGGTTCGTGGGGACCAACCCGCCCGCGCGGCCCGCGACTTCGAGGACCATGGCCTGTGAGTGGCCGGTACCGAAAGCCTGGATGACACCGTCGGCGCGTACGCAGTCGGCGATCAGTTGCGCGGCGCGGGCCACGTCGGCGCGGGCGGACTCGGTGATCTGCTGAAGGACGGACAGGCTCTGCTGCGCGAAGCCCTGGGCGCTGACGGACTCGACGGACACGCGGCACTCACTCCCCACTGATGGATTGAACCACCCTATACATCTCCATCGGTGAATCAATAAACCACAAGATGGGTGATGCATTCAATCGCCCGGCAATCGTCCGGCATCCGGCCCGTCGCGCCGACAGTCGGTACTGGTATTCACCGAGCCGTCTGAGCGGTGGCTGATACCTTCTCCTCATGCCTCCGACGGACGTCACGACACTGATCCGCACCGAACTGCCCCGGCTGGCCGGCTCCCTGCGCAAGGTCGGCGAGCTGATCCTGGAGGATCCGGCCGCCGTCACCCACTGCTCGGCCGCCGAACTGGGCCGCCGCACCGGTACTTCCCAGGCGACGGTGACCCGTTTCTGCCGGGCCATCGGCCTCGACTCCTACCAGCATCTGCTGATCGAACTGGCCCAGGAGCGCGGCCGCGGCCAGGTCTCCGACTGGGGCACCGCCGAGATCGGCCCGGACATCTCCCCGGACGACAGCCTTGAGCGGGTGGTGCAGGTCGTCGGGAGTGCCGATCTGCGCGCGGTCCAGCAGACCATCGACCGGATCGACCTCGACGCGATCGAGCGGGCGGCGCAGGCCGTGGCCCGGGCCCGCCGCATCGACCTGTACGGCACCGGCGGCAGCGGGGCGGTGGCGCTGGAGACCGAGACGCGGCTGTTCCGGATCGGCTGCTCGGTGCGCGGCTGGACCGAGGTGCACGGCGGCGCCACCTCCGCCGCCCTGCTCACCCCGGCGGACGTGGCCGTGGGCATCTCGCACTCGGGGGCCACCCGGGAGACCATCGAGCCCTTCGAGCTGGCGAAGGAGCGCGGCGCCACCACGGTGGCGATCACCTCGGACCCGCGCTCACCGCTCGCCAAGGCCGCCGACATCCGGCTCGTCTCCTCCGCCTCGGAGACCAACTTCCTCACCGGAATCGGCGGCCGCCACTCCGTCCTGGTGCTGCTCGACTGCCTGTACGTCCGGGTCGCCCAGCTCTCCTACCAGCGCGCGAGCGCCTCGCTGGCCCTGACCGACCACATCGTGCCGCAGCATTCGGCGAAGGGCCGGCGCACCCGCTGACGACCCGGCGATGACCCGCCGACGACCCGACGGCGGCCCGACGAGGGCAGTGATATTGCATAGATGATTCATCGAGAACACGCGTAGATGGTTGTTTGAACCATCCCGGCGATGCCAGGATGGGGCTCCGCCGAGCACTCTCGTAGGAGACCCATGCGCGTCACCTCTGTCGAGTCGACCGAGCTTTTCGTCGGAACCGCCGCGCAGCCGTACCAGGTCGTGGTCGCCGAGATCAGCCACGTCCCGGGCCGCACGGTCCGTCTCACGGCCGCGGGCCGGGGCGGTCTGACCAGCGTCGGAGAGACCCTGGTCACGACATCGGACGACGGCACCGCACGCGCCGAGATACCCGTGACCGGCGAGGGCGACGAGATCACGGTCGTCGCCGTCGACGGGGACGAGACCGCCCGGCACACCGCCCCGTTCACCGCCGCCGAGCCCGGCTGGACCATGTTCATGGTCAGCCACTTCCACTACGACCCCGTGTGGTGGAATACCCAGGCCGCCTACACCGAGACCTGGGACGTCGCCGACGACCCGGCCACGACCGGTCTGCCGGCCCGCACCTTCGACTCCCGCGGCCAGTCCGGGATGAGCCTGGTCCGCGCCCACTGCGACCTCGCGCGGCGCGACCCGGCGTACACCTTCGTGCTCGCGGAGGTCGACTACCTCAAGCCCTACTGGGACGCCTTCCCGGAGGAGCGCGCCTTTCTGCGCCAGCTGATCCGCACCGGGCGCGTCGAGATCATGGGCGGCACCTACAACGAGCCCAACACCAATCTCACCGGCGCCGAGGCCACCGTACGCAATGCGCTGTACGGCGACGGATACCAGCGCGGGATCATGGGGGCGTCGCCCGAGACCGCTTGGCAGCTCGACGCGTTCGGGCACGATCCGCAGTTCCCGGGGCTGATGGCGGACGCGGGGGTGACGTCGAGTTCCTGGGCGCGTGGGCCGTTCCACCAGTGGGGGCCGACGCTGTCCGTCTTCGGGGAGGAGCCGCGGGATCCCCAACGGATGCAGTTCCCGGCCGAGTTCGACTGGATCGCCCCCTCGGGGCGCGGGATCCTCACCGCCTACATGGTCAACCACTACGGCGCGGGCTGGGCGATCGACAACGCGCCTACCCTGCCGCAGGCGGAGCAGGCCGCGTTCAAGCTGTTCAAGGGGCTGAAGAAGGTCGCGCTCACGCGCAATGTGATGCTGCCGGTCGGCGGGGACTACGCGCCGCCGTGCCGTTGGGTGATGGACATCCACCGCAACTGGAACGCCCGTTACGTCTGGCCCCGGTTCATCAGCGCGATCCCCCGCGACTTCTTCGCCGCCGTGCGCGCACAGCTCGACGAGGAAGGCCGCAGGGCCTCGCCGCAGACCCGGGACATGAACCCGGTCTACACCGGCAAGGACGTCTCCTACATCGACACCAAACAGGCCCAGCGGTACGGGGAGACGCTCCTCGCCGACGCGGAGGCCTGGGCGACGCTGGCCTCCCTCACGGCCGGACACCCCTATCCCGACGCGGCGTTGGACAAGGCCTGGCGGCAACTGGTCTACGGCGCCCATCACGACGCCATCACCGGCTCGGAGTCGGACCAGGTCTACATCGATCTCCTCACCGGCTGGCGGGAGTTGTACGACCTCGCCGAGACCGTGCACGCCGATGCGACGCAGGCGCTGGCCGACCGGGTGATCCCGCTGCCGGGGGACGGCGCCGACCTCGTCGTCTTCAACTCCGCGACCTGGACGCGGAAGGACGTGCTGGCGGTCGAGGACCGCGGCCTCCTGCCGGTCGACGAGAGCACCGGACTCCCGCTGCCCTCCGTGCGCGAGGAGGACGGGCGGCTGAGTGTCGTCGTACCGGACGTCCCGGGGCTGGGCCTGAAGGCGGTACCGCTCGCCGAGGGCAGCGTCTCCGGGTGGACGGCGGCCGAAGGGGCCTCCATCCGCAACGAGTTCTACGAGCTGACGGTCGACCCGGCGCGCGGCGGCGGCGTCAGCAGCCTGCGGTCACACGGGGGCGGCGGCCGCGAGCTGCTGCGCCCCGGCGACATCGGCAACGAGCTCGTCGTACAGGAGGAGTACCCGAGGCACCCGCGTTTCGGTGAGGGCCCCTGGCATCTCACACCGACGGGCACGACTGCCGCCCGCAGCAGGGACGTCGAGGCCGAGGTCGAGGTCTCGCACTCCCCCGCCGGACAGCGCGTCACCGTCCGCGGCGACCTCGGGCTCTTCAAGTACACCCAGCGGCTGACCCTTTGGCAGGGCGTCGACCGGCTCGACGTGTCGACGACCGTCGACGGGTACGACGGTGCCGACCGGCTCATCCGGGTGCGCTGGCCGTCCGACGTGCGCGGCGGACTGCCGGTGCACGAGGTGGCGGACGCGGTCATCGGGCGCGGTTTCGGGTTCGTGGAGGTGGACAGCGAGCAGTTCCCGTGGACGCTCGACAACCCGGCGAACACCTGGTTCGGGCTGGGGTCCACCGCGCGGGTCGCCGTGCGGGACGGCTCCGGGGCGCTGCTCGGGCACCGCTCGATCGGGGTCGCCGAGCTGATCTACGCCGACTGGGACGTGGCCGGTGAGCTGGGCGCCGAGCTCGCCGCCGCGCTGGTCCGGGCCGGGGTCACCGCGACCTCGACCATCGCGGGCGGCCCCCGTT
Source organism: Streptomyces sp. S.PB5 (assembly GCF_030403745.1). GTDB lineage: Bacteria > Actinomycetota > Actinomycetes > Streptomycetales > Streptomycetaceae > Streptomyces. The sequence continues at coordinate 439,637 of NZ_JAQMWP010000002.1, read as the reverse complement.
ACGGCGATCTGGAGGTCGACTCCAACCTCCCCGACATCCGGATCGCCGTCGGCGGCCCCGACCGCAACTCCGTGGTCGCCGAGGCCCTCGGCTGGGATCCGGCCGCCGGGCGCGAACTGCGGCGGCAGCTCGCGGAGCGGGACGTGGCGGCGGTGTGGGTCGCGCCGCGGGCCTCGCTGCGGGAGGAGTGGGTGCCGGGCGCTGATCTGCGGGACCTGGAGCGGCTGCCGCTGCTCGTCGTGGCGGGCGGCGCGGACGACGCCAAGGCGGTCGACGCGCTCATCGCCGACCTGGACGACTTCACCGTCACGGCCACCGCGGCGGGCGGCGGCGAGGCCCTGCCGCCGGGCGACGCCTGGGACGGCCGGAGCTTCACGGTCCTGAACCGGGGCACGCCCGGCTGCGTGGTCACGTCGTCCGGCGACCTCTACATGTCCCTCATGCGCTCCTGCACCGGCTGGCCCTCCGGCATCTGGGTCGACCCGCCGCGCCGCACGGCCCCCGACGGTTCCGCGTTCCAGCTGCAGCGGTGGTCGCACACCTTCGAGTACGCGGTGGTGGCGGGCGAGGGCGACTGGCGGGAAGGCCGACTCCCCATGCGGGGCCATGAGTTCAACCACCCCCTCACCGCCCGGGTACGGGCCGGGACCAAGGATGCCCTGCTGCCCCGCAACAGCGCTCTGCTCCAACTGGAGCCCGCCGGTGAGGTGTTGCTGGACGCCCTGAAGCCGGTCGGCTCGCCCCTCGCCCGGGGCGGCACCGGCCGGCCGGACCCCGGCAGCGGGGTGGTCGTCCGCGTGCACGAGGTGAACGGCCGCCCGGTGCGGGCCCGGGTGGTCCGGCCGCACGGCTGGACGCGGGGCGCGCGGGCCGACGTACTGGAGAGGCCCGGGGAGCCGTTGGCGCCGGGGGCGGAGGGGGTCCTGGGCATCGAGCTGGAGGGCTTCGAGGTGGCGACGGTGCTCGCCACGCCGGTCCAAAGGGCCACACCGACCCAAGGGGCCACACCGACCCAAGGGGCCACACCGGCCGAGGGGGCCGCCGCGGCACCCGGCCCCGGTGTGGCCGCCGCCGAACCCGCCCAGCCCGTCCACACCCGCTACTGGCTCCACAACTCCGGCCCCGCCCCACGCGGCAACATGCCGGTCACGGTGTACGTCTCCCCCACGACGCTCACCGTCCACGACTCCGGACCCGTCACGGCGACCCTCCGTGTCGCTTCGGAACTCACCGACGCACCGGTGTCGGGCACGGTCACCTTCGAGGCGCCGCCCGGCTGGTCCACCGAGCCCGCGGAGCTGCCGTACTCCCTCGCCCCCGGCGGCTTCACCCTCACCGAGATCACGGTCACCCCACCACCCGCCCCCGAGCCCGGCCGCCACTGGCTCGCGGCCCGGCTGACGTACCGCGGGCAGACGTACGAGGACGTGGTGGCCCTGGACGTCCCGGACGGTCACACCGGACCGACGCTCGTGTCCCGGCTGGGAGTCGAACGGGTTGCCGTACGGCGGGGCGAACGCGTCCGTGTCCCGGTGACCTTGCGCAACACGACCCGGGGGCCCGTCAGCGGCGCCCTCTGGGCGGTGTCCTCCTGGGGCACCTGGGCGGGGGTCGCACCGGGCGTCCAGGGGTTCACGGTGGCCGGCGGGGAGGAGACCGAGGCGGTGATCGAAGTGGACGGGTCGGCGGTGCCGCCGGGGTCGTACTGGCTGATGGCGAAGGTGGGCTGGCACGGCTGCGTGGCCTACACGGAGGCCGTGGAGCTGGAGGTGCAACCGTGAGCGACCATGAACACCACGCGGCGACGGTGAACGGGACGGTCGTGTCCCGGGATCGCGTGAACGCCCTGCTGGAGGCCGTCCCGGCCCGAGACCACGAGGCCCGACCGGAGGCGTTCGCCCGGGCCGAGCGGCAACGAAGGCGCTGGGCGACGCAGGTGGTGGTCGTCGACGAGCTGGCCCGGCAGGCCTGCGCACGGCGCGGCCTGAGCGGCCCGGGGCTGAATCCAGGTACGGCTCCGCCGCGGGGCGCGACAAGCCACGACGGCGCCGCACCCGACGAGCAGCGGACCGTCACGGCTTCCCCTGCGGAGCTCGGGAGCATCGTGGCCGTCGCGCTGGCCCACTCCCCGGCCGCTCGCACCCTCCTCGAACAACTGGAACGCGAGCAGCTGATACCCGAGGAAGCGCTCTACGACTACTACGACCGCAACCGGGACCGCTTCCTCACCCCCGAGGCGCTGAGCCGCGGCGCCGACCCCTTCAGCGAGACCTCCGACCTCCTGCCGTACGACCAGGTCCGCGAGGGCATCGCCGGCGAGCTGCGCCGCGCCGCGGGCCACCGCGCCTTCTTCGACTGGCTGGACCAGGCTCGGGCCGATGTCGTGTACGCCCCGGGACACGAGCACCCCGGCGACCCCTCGCACCCGGACCACGAGCACCGGCACTGATCTCGCACGGAACCTAAAAGCAACATGGGAAACCATTGACCTCCGATGAATTCTGGTCCACCTTTTCATCAATCGGAGTCGAAGTTGGTTGATTGAACCAGTGAGGACCCATCACATGCGCGCAAAGAGACTGACCCGCATCCTGACCTGTGTCGCCGCCCTGTCGCTGACCGCCGCCGGCTGCGGTCTGTCCGGCGGTTCCGACGACGGCGGGGACGCCATGGCGGGCGGCTGCAAGGTCGACGAGCAGAACGTCGGGTCGGGCAAGCTCACCGGCGAGGTCAAGGGCGACATCACCTTTCAGACGACCAACTTGAAGAAGGACTTCGGGGACTTCTTCGACGGAGTGATCGCCGACTTCGAGAAGGCCCACCCCGGCACCAAGGTCAAGTGGATCGACGACCCGGGCGACAACACCTTCACCAGCCGCACGGTCGCGGACGCCCAGGCGTGCACGATGGCCGACGTCATCAACGTCAACGCCCCGACGGCGACGGCCCTGACCAAGGCCGGCTATCTGCTCGACATCGGCACCAAGGACCCCGACGCCGCGGGGCCCTTCGTCGAGTCGTTCTGGAAGTCCGCCGTCTTCAAGGACGCCGACGGCAAGTCGATCCACACCACGCTGCCCTGGTACACCGGCGGTGTCCTCCTGACGTACAACAAGGACCTGCTGGCGAAGGCGGGCATAGACCCGGCGAAGCCGCCGACGACGTTGTTCGGGCTCTTCGCCGACTACGAGAAGATCGCCAAGGCCTCCGACGGCAAGTTCTACGCGACGATGGCCAACCCGATCTGGCGGATCCCGGCCGACTTCGACCAGATGGGCATCAAGGTCCTCTCCGCCGACGGCAAGTCCGCCGTCTTCGCCGACGACCCGCGCACCACCCAGTGGGTGGAGTGGATGGCGAAGCTGTACAAGGAGGGCGCGATGCCGAAGGACTCGCTGTCCTCCAGCAACGACCCGTCCACGCTCTACAGCCAGGGCAAGGTGGCCTACGGTTCGACGAACCCGAGCTTCGTGCGGTTCGTGAAGCAGAACAGCCCGTCGGTGTACGCGAAGACGGCCGTCGGCCAGCAGCCGTACGACGCGCTGGGCCGCGCCTCGGCCGGCGCCCCGCAGTACATCTCGGTCGCCGCGACGAGCAAGAACGCGCCGACGGCACTGTCGTTCGCGGAGTTCCTCACCAACGCCGAGAACCAGACGGCCTGGTGCAAGGACCCGGCCGTGGTGATCTTCCCGACCACCGCGGAGTCGCTGAACGACCCGTTCTTCCAGAACGTCACCGGCAGCGACCCGTTCTCCCAGGCCCGCAAGCTCGTCGCCGACCAGCTCAAGACGGCCTCCACCAACCAGACCAACCTCTCCCCGGCCGTGCAGAACGCGATCGTGGCGCAGGTACAGCTGGCCATGCAGGGCAAGAAGAGCGCGGCGGACGCCGTGAAGGACGCCCAGGACAAGGCGAACGAGCTGCTGAAGCAGGCGGGCTGACGGTGACGGCTCAGATCACGAAGCCGGTGTCCGTGCCCGGCGCGGAGAGTTCCGGCTCCGCGCGGGGCACGGCCACCCCGGCCCGCGCCCGCCGGCTCGCCCGGGCGGTGCTGCCCGGTCCCTCCGCCGGCGCCAACGGGGCGGCGATGTACCGCCGTTGGTGGCTGCCGTGGCTGTGGACGGCACCCGCGATCGTGTGCGCGGTGGTGTTCGGAGTCTTTCCCTTCCTCAACACCGTCCTGCTGTCGTTCACCGACGCCAAACCCCTTGGCGGCGCCGCGAGTTTCGTCGGGCTCGACAACTACACGCGGATGCTGGACGACTCGGACTTCTGGCTGGCGACCCGCAACAGCCTGCTGTACGCGCTGATCGTCGTCCCGTTGATGGTGCTGCTGCCGCTGATGCTGGCGGTGCTGGTGGAGAAGAACCTCCCGGGCATCGGCTTCTTCCGGTCCGCCTTCTACACCCCGGTGCTGGCCTCCAGCGTGGTCGTGGGCTTGAGCTGGCAGTGGCTGCTCGCGGACGACGGGCTGGTCAACACCTGGCTGGAGAAGGCCCACTTGATCAGGTCGGCGATACCGTTCCTGTCCGACCCGTGGCTGATCCTGCTCTCCGCCATGGGCCTGACCCTGTGGAAGGGCCTCGGCTGGTACATGGTCTTCTACCTCGCCGCCCTCGGGAACGTGCCGAAGGAGCTGCACGAGGCGGCCCAGATGGACGGCGCCGGCGCGGTCCGCCGCTTCTGGCACATCACGATCCCGGGCGTCCGGCAGGCCATGATGCTCGTCGGCACCCTCACGGGCATCGGCTCGCTCAGGGTCTTCACCGAGATCTACATGCTCGGCAGCTCCACCGGCGGCCCCGGCGGCGCCGACCGCACCCTGCCCTTCTACATCCGGGACGTCGGCCTGGACCCCATCACCGGCAACGCCGGCTACGGCTCCGCCGTCAGCGTCGCCCTGTTCGCGCTGACGTTGGGCCTGACCCTGCTCGCGCAGCGCCTGACGAAGGAGGACGACGCATGACCACGGCCACCGTCCCGGCGGTCAAGCGCCGCCGTCTGATGCCCCGCCTGCGCGACTACGGCCGCCCGCGCGAACTCGTCGTCCGCTACCTGCTGTTGTTCCTGGTCCTGGGCCTCACGGTGGGCCCGCTCCTGTGGCAGCTCCTGGCCTCCCTGAAGGGCACCGGCGAGGACGTCTTCGGCGCCGACGCCACCCTGCTCCCCCACGATCCCACCCTGCGCGCCTACCGCACGGTCTTCGAGCAGGTCCCGGTGGCCACGTACATCAAGAACAGCCTGATCGTGGTCGCCCTGTCGGTCACCAGTCAGCTGGTCTTCTCCACCACCGCCGGGTACATGCTCTCCAAGCCCGGCTGGAAGGGCCGCAGGGCGGTCTGGGTGGTCCTGATCGCCTCCATGATGTTCCCCTTCGAGTCGATCATGGTGTCGCTGTTCCTCAGCATCCGCGACCTGGGCCTGGTGGACAGCCTGGCCGGCGTCTGGCTCCCCGGCTTCGTCGGCGCCATCAACGTCCTGCTGATGCGCGGCGCGTTCCTCGCGGTCCCGCGCGAGATCGAGGACTCGGCGATGCTCGACGGCGCGAACGAGTGGCAGCGCTTCCGGTATCTGTATCTGCCGTCCGCCTGGGGCGCGATCACGGTGGTGGTCATCAACACCTTCATCAGCGCCTGGGACGACTTCCTCTGGCCGCTCATCGTGCTCCGCTCGGAGAGCAACATGACGCTGACGCTGGGCCTTTCACGGCTGCAGAGCTCGTCGTTCGGCTACGACCAGCGGATGGTCATGGCGGGGTCGGTCATCTCCGTGATCCCGGTGCTGGTGCTGTTCGTGATCACCCAGCGGTGGTTCTACAAGGGCGTCTCGTCCGGAGCCGTCAAGATCTGAGGTCCACGACCACAGGCACGGCACGCAGAGCCGCCCGGGCCGACTCCGCGACACGGATCTCGGCGGAGCCGGTCCGGGCCTCCCCCAACGACAGGGCGACCGTACGGCGTTCGCCCGGGGCCAGACCGACGCCCTCGAACGCGCAGAGTTCGAGGGTGCGCGGCCAGCTGGAGGTGATCAGCCGCCTCAGATAGACCTGGACGACCGTACGGCCGTACCGCGTACCGGTGTTGGTGACGTCCACCGTGACCGTGCCGTCGCAGACGCGGGGCGTGCCGTACGCGAAGTCCGTGTACGACAGCCCGTGCCCGAAGGAGTACCGCGGCTCGGCGCTCTCGTCGACGTAGCCGCCGTACTCGGTGTCCTTGTGGTTGTAGTAGACGGGGAGCTGGGCGGCGGAACGCGGCACGGAGAGCGGGAGCCGTCCGCCGGGTTCCGCGCGCCCGAGCAGCACCTCGGCGACGGCCTCCCCGCCCCACGGCCCGGGGTACCAGGCGGTGAGCAGCGCCCCGGCCGTGTCGGGCACGACGTGCGGGCGCCCCTGGATCAGCACGACGGCGGTGGGCGTCCCGGTCGCGACGACGGCGTCCAGGAGCCGGTACTGGGCGGGCCCCAGCCGCAGTTCGGCCAGGTCGACGCCCTCCCCGCAGGTCATCTCGGACACGGCGTTGAGGGCGGCCCCGTTGGCGTCGAACTCGGTGTCGGGGGTCCGGGCGCTGCTGCCGCCCAGCACCAGTACGGCCAGGTCGGAGGCGGCGGCCGCGGCGACCGCCGCGGGGATGCCGGAGAGGTCGGCGCCGGTGAGGGAGCAGCCGCGGGCGTGCCGGATGTCGACGCCGGGCGGGGCGAGCCGGCGCAGGCCGTCGAGGACGCTCGCGCCGGTGCCGGGGGGCTGCGGGGCGGTGTAGTCCCCCAACTGGTGTGTGGTGGTGGCTGCTTGAGGGCCGAGGACGGCGACACGGGTGACCGTGTCCGGGATCGGCAGGACGCCCTTGTTGTCGAGGAGTGTGACGGCGGCCCGGGCGAGTTCCCTGCTGATCTCCGCACCTCCGGTGGGTGCAGGGGGTGGCGGCGCCCCTTGTCCGCGGTCGAACAGCCCCAGCCGGAACTTGAGCCGCAGTACGCGGGCGACGGCGGCATCGAGGACGGACTCCTTGACGAGCCCTCGCTCGACCGCCTCCTGCAGATGCGTGAACCCCTCGTCCCAAAGGCTCAGATCGACACCGGAGTTGAGCGCGAGGGCGCCTGCCAGGACCTTGTCGCCGGTGATCCGGGCCAGCCGGTCGACGGCGAGCCCGTCGGCCATGACGAGTCCGTCGAACTCCCAGGTCTCCCTGAGGAGTTCGGTGAGCAGGGCGCGGTTGCCGGAGCAGGGCATCCCGTCGACCTCGTTGTACGCGGCCATGACGGCGGCGGCCCCGGCGCGGACCCCGGCACGGGCCGCGGGCAGGTGGATCTCGTGCAGCTCACGCCAACCGAGCTCGGACTCGGCGGAGTTGCGGCCGCCGACGGTCGCGCCCTGTCCGGCGAAGTGCTTGAGGACGACGGGGGCCTTGTCGGCGGCGAAGTACTCGCCCGGGCCGCCCTGCATGCCCCGCACAAGCGCCTCGGTGAGCCGCGCCGCGAGGTGGGGGTCCTCGCCGAAGCACTCCTCGGTGCGTCCCCAGCGGGGGTCGCGGGCGATGTCGAGGGCCGAGACAAGTGCTACGTGGCCGCCCCGGGCGCGGAGTTCGGCGGCTGCGTGGGCTGCGGCCCGTTCGTACAGCTCCGGGTCCCACGTGGCGCCGACGGCCAGGTTGACGGGCAGGACGGTGCCGTCGAGGGCCATGAGCCCGTGCGGGACCTCCTCGACGAACAGCGCGGGGACACCGAGGCGGCTCCGCTCGACGACGTGCCGCTGCACCGACTCGGCGAGTTCCGCGGCTTCCTCGGCACCCGGCCCGTTCCCGTACGCCACGCCGGACCAGGCGTCGGCGCGCTGGAGACCGTAGAGCGCGCCGAGGCCCGCGAACCGCTCGGTCTCGGCGTACAGGGCGTCGGTGAGTTCGTAACTCCCGTCGGCGGTACGGCGATAGGCGTCCCAGCCGTACATGCGCTGGTTGACCTGGCCGACCTTCTCCCGGAGGGTCATGCGGGCGAGGAGGTCGTGGACGCGGGCTTCGACGGGGGCGGCGGGGTCGCGGTAGAGGGGCTCGTTCACCGGTCGCCCCCGGAGTGCGCGAGCCGGGCCAGCGCCACGGCGCCCCGGCAGCCGTCGGTCACCCAGTCGAGGGTGAGGCCGAGGGCGTGGAGGCGGGTGGCCAGGGGGGCGGTGAGGGGGCCGTCGGGGCCGAGGAGGCCGCCGGTGGCGACGAGGGGTTCGCCCGGGCGTGGCTCCAACGCCCTTACGGTGTCCGTCAGTTGATCCGCCGCCTCGGCCAGGATGCCCGCCGCCACCGCGTCCTTCTCCCCGGCCGCCTCGACGACGAGCGGCGCGAGCCGGGCGAGCCGGATCGGGGGGTCGGCCATGACGGCCGGGAGCAGGTGCCGGCGGTAGTCCTCGCGGCGGGCGGGCGCCCAGCCCGACGTACCGCCGCCTTTTCCGTCGTACGACGAACCGTCCGACGTACCGCCGCCCTTCCCGTCATACGACGAACCGCCCGTCGGCAGCGCCTCCTCCGGCACCCCGAGCGCCCGCCCCACCAGGATCGCCAGCGCCGTGCCCGGCCCCCGTCCGTCCGCCATCCGCAGTGCCGCCCGCACCGCGCTGCGCCCGATCCAGAAGCCGCTGCCGTCGTCGCCCAGCAGCCACCCGTCGCCGTCCACCGTGGTCGTGGCGCGGCGCCCCGTGATCCGCATCGCGACCGCGCCGGTGCCGGCGACCAGGGCGAGTCCGTCGGAGGGGGTGCCCGGGGCCGAGGCGAAGGCGGCCTCGATGTCGCTGCAGATGCCGACGGGGCCGGGCGGGACGCCCAGCCGTCCGAGGGCCGCGGTGAGCGCGGTGCGGGCGCGGACGTACCCGGGGTCGGCCGGGGAGGCCCCGGTGGCGCCCGCGAAGCCGCCGGCCACGGCGACGACCCGGCCGCGCGCCGACTCCGGTACCGCCGCGGCGATCGCCTCGGTCAGATGGTCGGTGAGCTGCGGTTCCGGGACCGTCAGGGCGTTGCCCGGGCCCCCGGCGCCCTCGCCGAGGAGCCGTCCGTCCACGACGGACGCGCACATCGCCCGGGTGCGTGTGCCGCCCGCGTCGAGACCGACGACGAGACCGTCTCCGGAATTCTGGTTCAAATCATTGCCCATCGCTGACTATGGTGGTTGATACATTCGCGCAGGACAAGAGCCGACCGGCATCGAACTCTCACCGAACCGGCACCCAACCCGAGGAGGATCCCATCGGTACGCTCCGCTTCGGCGTCAACTACACGCCCCGCCGCGGCTGGTTCCACTCCTGGCAGGACTTCGACCCGGCGCACGCCCGCGAGGACCTGGAGCAGATAGCCGCCCTGGGGCTCGACCACGTCCGCGTCTTCCATCTGTGGCCGCTCCTCCAGCCCAACCGGAACCTCGTCCGCCCGGCCGCCGTCGACCAGCTCGTCCAGCTCGTCGACATCGCGGGCGAGACCGGGCTCGACGTCCTGGTGGACGGCGTCCAGGGTCATCTGTCGAGCTTCGACTTCTACCCGGAGTGGACCCGCAGCTGGCACCACCGCAACGTCTTCACCGACCCGGACGCCGTCGAGGCCCAGGCGGACCTGCTGCGCGCCCTCGGACGCGCCCTCGCCGGCCGCCCCCACCTCCTCGGCCTCCAGCTCGGCAACGAACTCAACAACCTCGTCGAGCACAACCCGGTGACCCCGGCCGAGGTGGACCACTACCTCGACACCCTCCTCGCCGCCGCCCGGGACGGACTCGGCGCGCAGGGCGGCCTGGTCACCCACTCCGCGTACGACGCCGCCTGGTACGGCGACGACCACCCCTTCACCCCCGAGGCCTCGGCCCGCAAGGGCGATCTGACCACCGTGCATCCCTGGGTCTTCTCCGGCGGCTGCGCCCAGCGCTACGGCCCGCGCTCCCCGCAGGTCCGTCATCTCGCCGAGTACGGCACCGAGTTGGCGAAGGCGTACGCCGACGACCCGGCCCGTCCGGTGTGGGTCCAGGAGACCGGGGCGCCGGAACCGCACATCCCGGCCGCCGACGCCCCGGAGTTCGCGCGGGCGACCGTACGCAACGCGGCCGGGTGCGAGAACCTGTGGGGCGTGACGTGGTGGTGCTCCCACGACGTCGACCGTTCGCTCGTGGACTTCCCCGAACTCGAGTACACGCTGGGCCTGTTCGACGCCACGGGCCGCCCCAAGCCGATCGCCGAGGCGCTGCGGCAGACGATCGCCGAGCCGCTCACCGCCCAACCCCGTGACACCGCCCTGCTGTTGGACTGCACACCGGGCACCCGGTCGCTGTCGGGTCCGGGCGGGGCGTACTTCGAGGAGTGGATGCGGTTGCGGACGGAGGGGGCGCGTCCGGCCGTCGTACTGGCCGAACGGGCCGAGGACGAGGGGTACTTGGCGGCGCGCGGCATCAAGGAGGTCCTGCGACCGTCGTCCTGATCGGCCTGCGACCGTCCTGATCAGCCGCCGATGAGCACCTCTGCGACGGCCCGCAGATTCACCCGCCCCCGCCCGTACGAGCACAGCGCGCCGCCCTCCGGCAGCCCGGTGTCGACGCGTATCGCGTCGGGCCGCCGGGCCAGGAGGGCGGCGCGCAGATGCGCCTGCCAGGGGTGGAGCCCGGCATCGGAGGTGGCGACGATCAGCGGACGGCCGCTGCGCAGGATGCCGTCGACGAGGGCCGAGGGATACTCCGGTTCACCGGCGATCGCCGTGCCGACGGCCGACGGGTCCAGGGCCCGGACCTCGGTGAGCAGATCCTCGCCGCCCCAGTTCAGGGCGGGGTGCGGATGCGGGAACAGGTCGACGACATGCGCACCGCGCACCGCGGCCGGCGCACCCTGGCCGCGTACGGCCCGGCGCGCGGCCTCCAGACCGGCGCCGGCGTCCCACGGGGCGACGGCCGTGGCCGGGGTCGCGTACCGCTCGGCGAGCCGCCGCACCCGTTCCGCCGCCTCCCGCACCCGCTCCTCGGCCAGCACACCGGAGGCGAGCGCGTCGAGGACCGCGTCCCGGCAGGCCAGCGTGACCTCGAGGTCCGGTACGGCGACGATGACCTGGTCGGCTCCGGCGGCGAGGGCGATCCGGGCGCCCGCCGCCTCGCCGTACTCGTCGGCGATCGCCTTCATCTCCAGGGCGTCGCTGACCAGGACCCCGTCGAAGCCGAGGTCGTGCCGGAGCAGATCGCCGAGGATGCGGCGGCTGAGGGTGGCGGGCCGGTTGGCGTCCAGCGCCGGGAAGACGACGTGCGCGCTCATCAGCATCGGCACCCCGGCGGCGACGGCGGCCCGGAAGGGTTCCAGATCGGCGCGGAGCGCGTCGATCGGCCGTGGGTCGACCGCGATGCCGTGGTGGCTGTCGGTGTCGGTGCCGCCGTGGCCGGGGAAGTGCTTGGCGCAGGAGGCGATGCCGCGCCCCTCGGTGGCGGTGATCCAGGCACGCAGATGCCGGGCGGCGAGTCCGGGTCCTGCGCCGAAGGAGCGGGTGCGCACGATCGGGTTGCTCGGCAGGTGCTGGAGGTCGGCGACGGGCGCGTACGAGACGCTGATGCCGAGGGTCGCGAGGTGCCCGGCGAGGGCGTCGGCGCAGCGGGCGGTGAGGTTGGGGTCGTCGGCGACGCCGAGGGCGTAGGAGCCGGGGACCTCGGGCGCGCCCGCGCCGACGAGATGGCCGATGCCGCCGCCCTCGTTGTCGATGGCGACCAGCAGATCCGGCCGGATCGCCCGCAGCGCGTCGGTGAGCTCCCGGACCTGCTCCGCGTCCCGGACGTTCCTGGTGAACAGGATGACCCCGCCGAGACCCCGGTCGACCAGTCGTTTCAGGGTGTCGGGGAAGGTCGTGGTGCCGTCGAACCCGGCGACGAGACAGCGGTGCGCGGCCTCGTCCAGGTCGGACGGGAGGACGGGGTCGGCGGTCGTGTGCGCTGTAGGGGCCACGTCCGGATTCTTCTGGCTGATTCAGCCGAAAGTCAACATCATGCCGGATAGTTTGATTCACCACCTGTCTTGGAGCGGTGCATTTGCGGTGCTCTCCTCGGCCAGTTGTCGTGCAGCTTTCGGCTCCAGGACACCCCGGCGTCACACCGCACGGGCACATTTCCGTCGTCCCCAGGCCCTCCCCGAGCCGTCCCCCGGCTCCCCCGGCTCCCCTGCTCGCCGCTCGCCCTCCCCCCGCTTTCCGCTCCCCCTGCCTCCCATCCGCCCGTCCCCCGCGGGCGCGACATGGAAGGACGACGTGTGCCATGACCACGCTCCCGCTCTCCGTCCCCACCCCCGGCGCCCGCCTGACCCGCATGGCGCTGATCCTGCTCCCCCTCGCGCTGATCGCGGCCTGGCTGCTGATCGACCGCCGTTCCGCCTACGACGGTGCCGCACTGCTGGTCGGCGCCGACCCCTGGTGGCTGCTGGCCGGGGTCTTCTTCACCTGCCTCGGCTGGGTCGCGGCGGCCTGCGCCCGGCAGGGGGCCGTCCCCGAGAGGTTGCCGCCGGGCCCGCTCCTCGCCTCCCAGTTCGCCGCCGGCGCCGCCAACCACGTCCTGCCCGCCGGCATCGGCGCCCACGCCGTCACCCTGCGCTTCCTGCAGCGCCAGGGCGTCCCGCTGACCCGCGCCACGGCCTCCCTCGCCCTGTACTCGCTGGCCAGACCGGTCGCGAAGACCGTCGTACTGGCCGCCTTCGTCCTGGCCTCACCCGGCCTGCTGCACCTCGGCGAGCTCGTCCCCGACCGGCGCGCGCTGCTCGTCCCCGCCGTGGCCGTGGCGCTCGGCCTGATCACGGTCGCCCTGCTGCTGACGTTCGTCCGCCCCGTACGCGGCTTCGTCCGCACCGCCCTGACCGACGTACGCCTGCTGCACACCCGCCCCTCCCGCGTCCTCGCCCTGTGGGGCGGCGCGGCCGCGACCCCGCTGCTCCAGGCGGCCGTGCTCACCTGCGTCGGCGCCGCGCTCGGCCTGCCGCTGTCCTGGACCCAGGTGACGTTCGCGTTCCTCGCCGCGAGTACGGCGGTGGGGGCGGTGCCGGCGCCGGGCGGCATCGGGCCGGTGGACGCGGCGCTGGTGTTCGCGCTGGTCGCCTTCGGCACGACGCTGGGTCTGGCGACGGCGACCGTGGTCGGCTACCGGGTGCTGACGGTGTGGCTGCCGCTGGTGCCGGGGGTGCTGGTGTTGTCGGAGCTGGTGCGGCGGAAGGTGTTGTGAGGGGGTGAGAGGGCGGAGGGTGCTGTGGGGTCCGTGGGCGGCGGAGGTGCTGTGGGGTCTCGATGGGTGGTCGAGGGTGCCTGTGACGTCCGTGCACGCCAAGGTGCGGGGAGGTCCGTGCACGGCCGGACGCGCTGCGAGGTCCGTGCACGGCCAAGGTGCAGTGGGGGCCGGGACGGTCAGGCCGGTCGTTGACGAGGAACCAGGCGAGGACCGAGTAGACGGTGGTCAGTGCCCTGACGATCGTGCCGGTGCTGCTCCTCGTCCCGACCCGCACCTCGTACGTGTCGCTGATCATCGTGGGCTTCGTCCTGGGCCCGGGCGCGGCGCTCGGCATCTTCGGCATGGGCATGGGCGGCGTCGCCCAGCGGGAACATCACCCGCGCCCCGTAGCGGTCGGTGAGCGCGCTCACCGGCACCCGTCCGAGGGAACCCACCAGCACGGGGATGGCGACCAGTTCGGACTGTGCGAAGGACGCCATGTGGAGGTCGTCGTCGAAGTCCGAGGCCAGCGGGGCGATCAGGTTCCACGCCCAGAAGGTGAGCGCGAACCCGACGGTGGCCGTCACCAGGTTGCGCCAGGCGGCGGCGGAGGGACGCTCGTCGGACGTCGCCACGTCGGTCATGTGCGCTCCGGACTCCGTCATGATCCCCCGTCCATGGCGGCACGGGCCGGGACTCCGGGCAACTTTTCAGGCGCGGTCTTTACCCCGTCGATCTTGAGAAGAACGGCGGGAACGAGATCGAATGGAACGATGGACACCGCAGAGACCGCAGACACCGCAGCCGGCACCTTCGAGAACGTTCCCCCCACCACCCTCGCCGACCTGCTGGGTCGCGCCCAGGTCATGGACATCGGCATCCGCCCGCTGTGGAACGCCCCGCGCGTCGCCGGTCCCGCCTACACGGTGCGCTGCGAGCCCGGCGACAACCTGATGCTGCACGCCGCGATCCACCGCGCCGAGCCCGGCTCGGTCATCGTGGTCGAGTCCGGCGACCTGGACTACGCGCTGGCCGGCGGCAACGTCTGCGCCGTGGCCCAGCGCCGCGGTGTCACCGCCTTCGTCGCCGACGGCCTCATCCGCGACCTCGCCGAGGTCCGCGAGGCCGCCTTCCCGGTCTTCGCCCGCGGTGTCATCCCCATCCCCGGCACGAAGAAGAAACTCGGCACCCTCGGCGAACCGGTCCGCGTCGGCGGCGTTCTCATCCACCCCGGCGACATCGTGGTCGCCGACGAGGAGGGCGTGGTCGTCGTCCCCGCCGGCCGCCGGGAGGAGATCCTGGAGGCCGCCCGGGCGAAGCTCGCCAAGGAGGCCGAGGAGTCCCTGGACACCTGGGAGGCCGACCACCGGGCCCGCATCGACCGGGCCCTGACCGAACTGGGCTTCACCGACCAGAAGGTGAACCCGCGCGAAGGCTCACAGAACGCCCACGAAGACCAACCGTCACCGAGTTGAGATTGTGCTGAACTCGCGAAAGATTGACGGAAGTTGTGAAAGGCGACAAGAATTCAGGTCGCTCGCTGCTTCTGAAGTGAGCCAAGTGATGCGAGTGGCACCACCACAGACTTCTGCCTGTTCGTGTGTCGGCCGCTCGCGCTCAGCCACCTCCCACATTCTCAATTCCTCAGAGGCACAACTTGACGCGCTCCCCACGCCCCAGAACGTCGGCCGCCCTCGCCGCAACCGCTTTCCTCGCCTGTGCCACCCCCCTGCTCGGGGCCACTTCCGCGAGCGCCACGACGGCAGGCGGCTGCCAGTCCGCCACCGTGCAGTACCGCATCGTCGGCGCCGACGGAAACCCGGTCGGTGCCGACTGGACCTCGCAGGGCGGCTTCCACCAGTGGGACACCGCCCCCGGCACCGTCGAGGTCCGCCTGGCCCCGGGACAGACGGTCGGCGACGGCTGCAAGTACCCGGTCTCGCTGGCCGAGTACACCACCGAAGGCTCCAACTGGTACACCTCCGGCCGCCAGACGCTCGTCGACCACGCCACGGTCTACCTCACCGCCGCCGACCTCGCCGACGCGGGCGACCGGACCTGGCAGAAGCTGTCGGTGAAGTCGCCCGACTGCTACGGGCAGATCGACCTGTACGGCGACGACATCATCTACGACGGCAAGTCGGAAGAGGGTCACGGCCCCGCCCCGTACCAGCCCGACAACATCGTCACCCCGTACCACCTCATCGCGGCCTGGAACGGCGGCGACAAGCCCTGCACCCCCGAGGAGCCCGACTCCCCCACCCCCACGCCCTCGGAGTCGACGCCGACCACCCCGAGCACTCCGCCGGCCGGCCAGCCGCCCGCTCCGGAGACGACGCCGCCCACCACCCCGTCGCCCTCCACCTCCACCACGCCGCCGACCACCCCGGACGTCCCCCCGCTGGAGTCGACTCCGCCCGCCACGCCGACGCCTTCGCCCAGCGACAGCACCCCGCCGCTGGCCGAGACGGGCTCCAGCGCGCCGGCCGGCCTCATAGCCGGCGGCGCCGCCGTGGTGATCGCCCTCGGCGCCGGCACGATCTACATGACCCGCCGCACCCGCCGCTCGTGAGGACGACCGCAAGCAAGGGCATCACGCCGTAGGGCATGCGGCAGCTCCGCCGACCCACACCTCCAGCCGACTCGCCGGAGGCCGGTCGGCGGAGCTGCCGCAATTCGCGCTCACCAAGTCCGCACCGCACCTGTGTCTCAAACCCATGCGGGGCTGGGCGGTACGCCCGGATCAGCCCTCGTCCGGCGTCAGCCGCAGCGAGATGCTCATGTCAGGACGCGGGGCGGCTGTGGTGATCCACAGGACCGGGTGCGGGTGAAGCCCGGGCGGTCCAGTTCGTTGATCTGGACCGAGATGTCACAGACCGTTTCACGCAGGGACGCTTCGAAGGCGCCGGCGAGCACGGCGGGGCGACGTCGCTGATGGTCGCCCGGTCCTCGGTGGATTCGCCGGCAAGGTGCGTACGTCGAGGTTGACGAAGGACTGCTCGTAGGTGCCGTCATCTGTGAAGTAGTGGGTCCGTTGGGAAGCAGTGGGTCCGTGCGGACGAGGCGGCTCTTGAAGTCCTGGAGGCGGAAGCCTCCCGCGGCGGCGAGTTCGGTGTGCGGCTCGGACGGACGCGGTCAGCGCGCGTCGGCGGCACTGGGAGCGGGCTCGGTCCGGGGCGCGGCGGAGGGGGGCGCCGGTTCGGCGGACGGCGTGGGCCTGCGCAGGCCGATCGCGCTCAGCACCCCGCCGATCACGAGCGCGACCACCGCCCAGACCAGGGCGGCCCGCAGCCCGGACAGGAACCGGTCCGAGGACGCCTGTCCGACGAGCAGGCCCATCACCGCGACCCCGATGAGCCCGCCCAGCTGGCGCGAGGCGTTGAGGACGCCGGAGGCGATGCCGGCGTTGACCGGGTCCACCGAGCCCAGCATGGCGTTCGTCATGGACGGGACGACCAGGCCGAGGCCGAATCCGGCGATGACGAACTGGACGGCCATCTGCGCGTAGGCCCCGGAGTCGACGACCGGCACGGTGGCCAGGTAACCGACGGCGGCCAGGGTGTTGCCGGTGATCAGCACCGTACGGGCGCCGTGGCGCTTGACGAGCGGGCCGCACAACAGGTTCGCGATCATGATGGCCGCCGTCATCGGCAGGAACGCGAGCCCGGCGCCGATGGGCGAGTAGTCCCAGATCTGCTGGAAGAAGAGGCTGAAGACAAAGATCAGGCCGTAGAAGGAGAAGTTGAGCAGCCCGCCGATGAGGGACGTGGCGGTGAACGCCCTCCGGCCGAAGAGGTGGAGGGGCAGCATCGGGTCCCCGCTGCGGCGCTCCGCGGCGACGAAGCCGGCCAGCGCGACCAGGAAGACCGCGAGGCAGGTCAGGACGGTGGCCGAGGTCCAGCCTTGGGCGTTCGCCTCCACGATCGCTCCGGTGAGGGCACCGAGGCCGACGACGGCCAGCAGCTGACCGGGCAGGTCGAGCGAGCGGCGGACCGAGGCGTCGCGGGCGCGGGCGGGGGCGGGACGCGCGTAGGCCCGTACGAGCACGATGCCGACGGCGGCGATCGGGACGTTGACGTAGAAGATCGAGCGCCAGCCCAGCGAGTCCACCAGGAGGCCGCCCACGACCGGGCCGAGTGCGAGGGCGAGTCCGCCCGCGGCGGCCCACAGGCTCACGGCGCGGGTGCGCTCGGCGGGGTCGGGGAAGTTGGTGTTCACGATCGACAGGGACGACGGCACGATCATGGCGGCGCCGACTCCCTGGACGACGCGGGCCGCGATCAGGGCCACCAGTGAGGGCGCGGCACCGCACGCCAGGGACGTCACGGCGAAGAGCGCGAAGCCGAGCATGAAGATCTGCTTGGGGTCGTAGCGATCGCCCATGGCGCCGGCGGTCAGGAGGAAGGCGGCGAAGGTGAGCGTGTAGCCGTTGATCAACCACTCCAGGCCGGACAGGCTGCCTCCGAAGTCCGCGGCGAGCGCCTTGGTGGCGACATTGACGACGCTGACGTCCAGGATGACGACCACGAAGCCCAGACAGGCCGCGACCAACGTCAGTCCCGGCCGAGCGGTGTGGGGTCGGTTGTGTGGCACGGGCCTTCCTTCCAGGGGTGCCGAAGGCAGGGTGGGGGGACGGAAGCCGGGCGTTGCGCCTCCGACTCCGCTAGAGTGTTCGCTCATAGACGAACACTCGGAGTGTACGCAGATCATCGAACACTCTGCAATCCGTGCACGGCACGCGTCACGGGCCGAGCGAGTCGGAACGGAGCATCCAGTCATGGCGGAACAGACCCAGCAGCGGGCGGCCGCGGGCCACCGCGCCCCGCCGGTCCACACGGATCCGGACGACGTGTCGCTGGAGACGGCGCTGCTCGCCCTCGCCGACCCGGTCCGGCAGTCCCTGGTACGGGAGTTGGCGCAGGCCGGCGACTGGGAACGGCCGTGCGGCAGCTTCGACGTGCCGGTCACCAAGGCGACGCTCAGCCGCCACTTCACGGTGCTGCGCGAGGCCGGGCTCCTGGAGCAGCGCGATGCCGGACCCAAGCGGCTCAACCGACTGCGCCGGGCCGAGTTCGACGCGCGCTTCCCCGGCCTCCTCGACCTGGTCCTCCGCCACGACGGGACCGCCTAGGCCCTGCCGGCGTCGGCCGTCGGGCGGCCCCGGGTCACACCTGGACAGCAGCGGCAGTGCGCCCGCCCAGCGTTCGGCCGCCTCGCGCAGCTGCTGCGGATCGATGTCGCCGCCGGCCGTGAGGTGCGTGGTGACCTGTGTGGTGCCGGGCATCAGCGCGCGGGTGTACGCGAACACCGCTTCGACGTTGCTGAGCCTGCGCAACCGGGCCACGGAGCTCACTCCTCCTCCGGCCGGGGTGTCCACACCGACGGATGCGACAGCCGTACGCCGTGGCTCGCGACATCGATGGTGACCCGGTCTCCGTATCGGCGGCCCGGAAGCCGGCGTGGAAGCTGATGCGGTCGGCACCGATGTAGACGTAGTGCACGCGTCCGGGGTGGTGGAGCGCCCGGTACGAGAAGAGGCGGGACATCATCGTGGACAGGTCGTGGTGGCGGGCGTCGGTTCCGGTGATGAACGAGCCCTTCCACGCACAGCTGGGCACAGCAGCGTCAGGAGAAACTGCGTGTCCTCATGGAGAAGTCGCCGGCCCACGAGGATGACGACGCCACCGTTCGGTTGGAGCGATGCATGTCCGCCGGCAACACGCTGCGGGACACCTGTCTGGGGCCCCTCTACCGGTGGCCCCAGTCCGCCGACGAGAGGGTGGCGCTGCCCATCGAACTACGCGCGCTCCTGAGGATCGCTCTCACCGGCGTCCTCTCCTACTCCAAGCGCGGGTGGACGGGGTCACCGCACAGCACGCCCCGGCCGGGCCTCAGCCCTCGTCCGGCGTCAGCCGCAACGAGATGCTGTTGATGCAGTACCGCTGATCCGTCGGCGTCGCATACCCCTCACCCTCGAAGACATGCCCGAGATGCGACCCGCACCGCGCACACCGCACCTCGGTCCGCACCATCCCGTGCGACCGGTCCTCGATGAGTTCCACCGCATCGGAGTCCCGCGGGTCGTAGAAGCTCGGCCAGCCCGTCGCCCTGTACACCGTCGACGTCCCGCTCGACCACAGGCAGGTCTTTCGCCTCGGGGACGCCGACTGTTCCCACGGCCACTTCCTCCGACTCAGACCGCGGTGTCGAACGGCCTATCCGACAGGCATCCACGCAGGATTTCGAGGACGCGCCGTGCGGTCGGAGCTATTCACACCGCCTCGCCGTGTGGCAGCAGCCTCACTCGTGCGCTTCGGCCGGCGCCGAGTCATCTCGTTCGTTGATCTTCCCGAAGGGGACGTGCACGCTGGGTGTGCTACGGGCCGTGCCGACTAGGTGGCTGACCTGGTCGTCGAAGAAGATGTGGGGCTTGAGGACTCCCATGATCGTGCTTTTGTCTACACCCCCAAGGAAGAAGGCGTCGTTGACGGTCACGCCCCAGCCCTTCAGGCTGCGCACGGCGCGTTCGTGAGCAGGTGCGTTGCGGGCGGTGACGAGGGAGACGTGGACGCGGATCTTGTAGTCGGGGTCATTGGCCCGCTGCTCTTCTTCACGTTGCTGGAGCCGGTTCACGCTGGCGAGGAAGTCCCGCAGCGGCCCAGCGTCGTGCGGGGTGGCGGCGTTCATCGTCTCGTGGGAGCGGAACCCTTCGATGCCGTCGGTCTGGTAGACCTGCTCCGAGGCGTCGTCCGCGAGGACTCCGTCGAAGTCGAAAGCGATCCGCAGATCCTGGTCGTCGGCTTCATCGACTGCCGCAAGATCCAGCACACGCCCGGCGGGCAGCCCGAGGCTGACGGCCTCCCGGACGTCGTCCTCGTTCGCGGACAAGAACAGGGACATGTTCAAGGCAGGCATGAAGCGGTACGGCGAGCGGCCCTGCATGAAGATGGCTCGGCTGATCGGCAGGCCGTAGGTCTGGATGGACCGCATGACCCGCAGGCCCGTGTCGGGATCGTTGCGAGACAGGACGATAACCTCAACCAGAGGGTCCTCGGGTGCGAGGTCGTTCAAAGACAGCAGTCTACGGATGAAGGGGAAGGCGACTCCTTTACCCAGCGTGTCGTCGAGATGCTGGGCCTGGTAGGCACGGTATGCCTCCTCCCCCTTCTCACGGAAGACGACATCTGCCTCCGCCAGGTCGAACAGGGCGCTGGAGGCGATACCGATGACCAGGCGCTTTTCAAGTTCGTAGGCCATGGGACTCTCCTTAGCACCAATTCGCACACACGTCTCATTCATGGTACTGAGTCCCTTCGGCAAGGGCTTGAGCACCGTCTTCATGGAGCAACACGGCAGGCACGCCCGCATGGCTGGCCGGAAGCTGGGCAGAGACGGTCGCCGGCGCGACCGCCCACTACGTCACCGCAGACCTCGACGAAGGCCCGATCACCGAGCAGGAGATCATCGGCGTCGACCACCGAGCCGACCCTGCCCGCCTCATCACAGTCGGCCTCGAGGCCGAACGCCTGGCCCGTGCCGTCAAGTGGCACTGCCACAGCCGCGACCTGATCCACGGCAACAGGACCGCGGTCTTCAGCTGACGGTGGCTCTAGAACAGGCCCACGGCGTGGGCGAACTCGTACCCCAAAGTGTTTATGGGACCGAGCCATCGCGGTTCGACGAGCCCCGTGATCAGTGTGTAGAGGGTGCCGGGGATGTAGCTGAAGACGACGAGCCCCGCGATCGCCCCGCTCACGTCCTGCCGCGGATGTTGCATGACGTGATCGGAGCCGTACTCGACGAGAGGAACGCAAGCCACCAGTGCGAAGACCCACAGGATGAACAGCGCCATCGAGACGATGACGGCGTAGAAGACGAGGCCGTACACGGGAGGCCCATTCCGATGAGTGAGCCCGGCCGTGAAACCGGTCGTGGCGATGCCGAGCGCGGGTAGGGTGACTCCTGGCATGAACACGCAGGCGATGAGAGTGCGTACCGGAGAGTTGGGCAGCCAGAAGCCGGACCAGACGGGGGCGGCCGGGGCCTGCTGGGCGTGCAGTGCGGCGCGCCGTTCCGCCGCCGCTTTGCGCCGGGAGCGCCAGGCGGCCAGCAGCTTCCGGATCCGTTCTGGCGGCCGGGGCTCCCGCTGCACGGGGCCGGGCTGCGGTTCCAGTGGGGCGGACGGTACGGGCAGGTCGGTCCGATCGCCCTCGCTGTAGAGGCCCCCTTGCCCGTCAAGCCCGTACAAGCGGCTGAACCAGTCGTCCGGAGCGGTCGCGGGCGCAGCATGAAGGGTCGTATCACTCCGGTCCCCGGGGCCGGACATGGTGGCTGCCCGGTCCGGGAGCTGCGAGGCCGGCATCTGCCGGGGGCCTGCCCATGCGCTCGACGAGGCATCGGGCGGTGCGGCTGTGTCGGTCGTCCAGAGGGGCGTGCCGTCCGATCCACGGATGACGGCATTCCCGTCGTCTTCGATGACCAGTCGGCTCCCTGGGTTGCCGAGGGTGCCGGATGCCCAGATCTCATGGCCCGCTGCGTCATAGACGACGAGACTGCCGTCGCCGTTCAAGATGCACACCCCGACAGGTCGGTCGCCGGTGGCCGCGCTCCACAAGGGGAGGCCGTCGCTCTCGCGGTACAGCACGAGGTTGCCATCGGCCTGGTACGTGAACGTGAAAGCACCATTGGCCGAGCTGACCGAGTGGCCGGCCCGGAGGGTTTCTCCGGGCAACAGCCCGTTGCCCTGAGGCATGGGTGGGGGTGGCAGGAAGTAGAAGTCGTGCTGGGCGATGTCGGTCACCACCCGGATCGACTGAGGCTCACCTCGCTTCCCGTACGCCCGGTGCAGTTCCGTCACCCGCTTCTCGGTCCGGTCTTTGAAATCGAGGAGCGACAGCGGGAATCCCTGCGGCAGCGACGCCACGACGTCGGACACCGAACGGGAGAAGAGGCTGAACGACTCCCCTGGCACGGTTCCGTGGTCCCGGCGGTCCTGCACCTGCTCATGTCCCTGGACGAAGAGCGAGAGCTGAGCTGGTGAACAGGCGTACACGTACGCCACTTTGCGGCGCAGCGCGGCACGGACCTTCTGCCGGCCCCATCCCTTGACGCTCGAGACGCCCATGGAGTCCTGGTCGATGCCCTCACGGCAGGCGTCAATGAGGATGACCACGTGAGCCGCCGCAGTTTCGTCGAGGAGGTGCCGCCAGTCGATGGCCACGCAGCCGGACTCGAAGGGGTGTGTGTCCTCGTCGATGTCCTCGGGCACCAGGTAGTCAGTGCCGCGGGCGTGGACGCCGTGGCCGCTGAGCAGAATCAGGAGAGTGTCGCTGGGACTGGCTCGGCGGAGGAATCCGGCGACGCGGGCGTTGATGAAGTTGGCGGTGATGTGTCTGCCGCTGTCGGCGCGGGAGTAGACGTCCACGCTCTGGAAGCCGTGGGTACGCAGGACGGCCGACAGCCGCGCCAAGTCCCCGGGGATGAAAGGCAAGGACTGGATTCCGTGCATCTCGTAGTCGCTGGCACCGACGAGCAGCGCCTTGTAGGTCCCCACGCTGCCAGGCCGCCTGTCACTGCCGGAAGACCAGGACGATGCCGCGGCCGCTCTGCATCTGCGAGGTGCCGACGAACTGGACGCCGCCGCTCGCTGACACCTGGAAGGACAACTGCACTTCGCACAACGGGAGCGGGCCGCCGCGTGCGGTGATGTCGGCGAACAGCCCTTGCAGCGCGTCGACCGCCTCCGTGAGGTTCTTGCGCAGCGGGCCCAGGGGAATGCTGCGCAGCACGGCTTCACCGCTCCCGCCGAACAGCCCCATCGAGTCCCCCGAGCCCTCCGCTTCCTCGTCGTACGAGACCCAGAAGGTCAACGCCGACTCACCGAGGCCACCGGCTTCGCCTTCCACAGCATCCATTGAGCTCCCCCTGCTCATCGAGGTGCCTCAACTGTAGGGACACTGGCGCAGGTTGGCGCCCGATGTCACGCATTCGATCGTCCGCGTCCGGGAGAGGCCGGTGCCGGGCACACCGCTGGCGGACCGCGCTCCTCGCACCTACCGTGGACACACGTGGCACCGTGCGAGGGTCCACACCGTCAAGGGGGCGCCGTGGAAGCCGAGTTGGCTACACTCATCACCAGCGGAGCGACCACGGCAGTCGGCCTCATGGTCACCGAGACATGGGAGCAGGCGAAGCAACGTGTACTGCATGTCTTCTCGCGTGGCGGTGACGAGGCCGCCGTGAGCGGGGAACTGGAGCGCACCCGGGACACCTTGGTCGCGGCGGCCGGGTCTCCCGACGAGGAAGCGCTCATCGGCGACGTCACCGCACTGCTGCGACTACGTCTGCGCGCCCTGCTGCATCATGACCCCGACGCGGTCACCGAACTCCGGCTGCTCGTCGAGGAGTTCGCCCCGACAGCGGAAGCTGGAACAGCTGGAACTGTACACAACAGCATCACCGGCGGCACGGTGAACGGCCCCGTGTTCCAAGGGCATTCCTTCACCGGCCTGACCTTTCACAGCACGTACGATCCTCTCCGGGACGCTCCGTCCGACTGAGTCCGGCAGGGCAACAGGCACGGGGGTGCCTTGCGAGGTCGCAAACGGTCACCGGCACGGCGACATCGATCCGCCACTCGAACAAAAAACGCTGCTCACACGGAGAGTCGCGGCGACAGTCGCGCAGCTTTCTACCACGCCAGTTCGACTTCCGCAAACACGCCGCAGCACTCCTCGAGCCTCCGGTTTACTACTCGCCAGCCGGAGTGATCACCCCTGCCTCACCTACTCGTTTCGCTTCATCTGAGGAGTGCCTTGAGAACCGCACTAAGGCTCTACACCGCCTCGTTCCATGTCACGGGCATCACCTTCGTCACCGTGGTGGTCTTCCGCTGGATGTGGTGACAGCGGATGTCACCGGCTCCTGGGAGGGGGCTCAGGAGCCGGTCGACTCGTACGTCATCAGCAACCGCAGCAGCTTCTCCGCTTCCGCACCGGCGCCTACACGCCGGTACAGGGCGACCGCCCGTTCGCCGTACTGCCAGACCTGCCCCGTGTCGTGCGGACGGAGGGCCGCCGTCCGCGCGAGGCCCGCAAGCGCGTGCGCGCAACCCAGCGGGAAGTCGACGCTCCGGGCCACTTCGAGGGCCTGCCCATAGCTCGTGGCCGCGAGTTCGAGCCGTCCCGAATCGCGTTGAACATCCGCCGTGCCGATCAACGCCCGTAGGCGCTCATACGGGTTGTCGATGCGGGTGGCGATCTGTTCCGCCATCGTGAAGTGCAGCAACGCCTCACCGCTGCGCCCCGACCGGGCGTGGGCCATCCCCATACTGATCAGCACATCGGCCTCGCCCAGCACATCGCCGCCGGCACGGTGCGCGGCGAGGGCTCTGCGGTAGCAGGCCAGCGCGCGGTCCGACCGTCCCGCCGCCTGGTGCACCGCGCCGAGATTGCTGTCGAGGATGGCGATCTCCTGCCGGCCGCCGTGCTGCCGCATCAGGACGAGGGAGCGTTCGTAGCAGTCTCGGGCCTCGTCGTAGCGTTCCTGGAAATGGTGGAGTTCACCGCGGTTGTTCAGGGCCTGGGCCAGCCCGTACGGGTCGGGCAGCTCTTCGTAGATGCGCTGCATAAGGTGCACCCGCTGGAGAGCCTCGTCGTACTGGCCCGCGTAGTACAGCGCCGCGCCTTCCACGTTGAGGCACTCGGCCTCTCCGGCCCGGTCGCCGACCTCGCGGTACAGCGCGAGCGACGCTTCGAGGGCGCGCATCGCCGTGCCGCCGTGGCCGGCCGCGAGGTGGGCACGGCCCGACTGCAGGAGTGCGTCGGCACGACCGTGGGCGTCCAGCAGATCCTCGTAGATCGACAGGGCCTCGGTCGCGCAGCGTAAGGCCTGGCCGTGGTCGCGCTGGGCCAGCAGGTCCGCCCGGTCGGTGAGGGTGCGGGCGAGTGCGGACCGGTCGCCCAGGGCGCGCAGAGCTGGTACAGCAGCGTCGAAGAGGTCCGCCGCGACGTCCCAGGTCCCCCACAGTTTGAGGGAGCGCGCCAGCACGCTCGGGAACAGCCCGGCGTACTCGGGGTAGTCGGCCGCGGCAGTGCGCGCGACGGCCAGGAGGTTGGCGCGTTCCACCGTCAGCCACACCGTGGCCTCGTCCGCGCCGGAGAACTCCGCCGCGTGGCCCGACTCCTGGTCCGCGCTCACCGGAATCGTCCGCCGGTGGGGGTGAGCATGGCGGTCGGCCCGCCGGGCCGTGGCGAGGTGGAAGGCGACGAGCCGGCCCACCGATGCGCGGCGGGCCGTTTCCTCGGGTGTCCGGCCGCCCGCCCGCAGGCCGAAGGCCCGGGTCAGATCGTGCAGTCGGTAGCGTCCACGCAATGGTTCTTCGAGGAGACTGGCGTCCTGCAGTTCATCGACGCACGTCTCCAACAGCCTCGGCTCTCCCTCGAATTCCGGACCGGCCAGAGCCGTCGCCGCGCGGAGCGTGATGTCGGGGCCCGGGTGCAGGGCGAGGCGGCGAAGCATCAGCTGTGCGGGGGCGCTCAGTCCCCGGTACGAGAACTCGAAGACCGCTGCGATCAGGTCGTCGAACTCCTTGAGGGGGTCGGTCGCCTGCGTCAGCCGGTCGAGGAGGTCCTGCAGAGACCATGAGTCCCGGTGGCGGAAGCGGCTGGCCATGAGCTGCACAGCCAGGGGATGGCATCCGCACACCTCCACCACCCGCTCCAGGGCTTCCGGCTCGGCCGATGTCCGCCAGGTACTGACGATCCGAGTGAAAAGCGCCGCCGCCTCCGCCTTGGACAGGGCGTCCACAGGCAGGGAGGCGGCGCTGTCGAGCCCGGCGAGCCTGCTCCGGGTGGTCACGATGGCGCGGCAGGCGGGGCTGCCGGGCAGCAGGGGCCTGACCTGACCGGCGTCCCTGGCGTTGTCGAGCACCACCAGCACACGGTGCCGTGCCGTCCACTCCCGCCAGCGGGCCGTTCTCTCCTCCAGCGAGTCCGGCAGCTCTCCGGACGATCCGGCCGAGTGGAGCAGGACGGCCAACGCCTCGGCCGCGTCGAGGGGCTGCTGGCTGCTGAAGCCCCGCAGGTCCACGTAGAACTGCCCGTCGGGATAGGCGGCGCGGAGCCGGTGAGCCGCGTGCACGGCCAGCGCGGTCTTGCCGATGCCGGGCATGCCGTGCACGACAGTGACGGGCAGGGCCTCGACCGCATCGTCCGTACCGGCGGAGGCGGCGGCGGACGCTCCGGCGGATGCGGCCAGCAGGATGCGCAGTTCACCTGTCCGTCCTGTGAAGTCACGGGTATCACGGGGCAGACAGTTGCGCGATTCACGCACCAGTTCCGGAGCAGCAGAGCCGATGTCCGTGGCCTGCAGCGTGTGGTCCTGTTCCAACATGCGCAGGTGCAGGTCCTGGAGCTCCGCGCCGGGCTCGATGCCCTGACTCTCCTGGAGTCGTCCGCGGGTGTCCCGGTAGACGGCGAGGGCCTCGTCGTGGCGTCCGGAGCGGTACAGAGCGAGCATCAGGGATGCGATCACCTTCTGCGCGAAGGGATTCTGCGAGGCGAGTTCCTGGAGTTCACCGACCAGGTCGGCGTGGCGCCCCAACGCCATCTCCAGGCCGATCCGTTCCTCGCGGACCCGCCGGTGGTCCTCGATCAGCCGGGCACGCGCCGACAGCGCCCAGACGTTGTCGATGAACTCAGTCAACGGCTCACCACGCCAGAGGGCTTCGGCCGTGCGCAGCCGCCCGATCGCCAGCTCCCTCTCCCCTCGTACGGCCGCGGCGGCGGCATCGCTCCGCAGCCGCTGGAAACGCAGCAGATCGATGTCCTCCGGGTCGGCCCGCAACTGATACAGCCGGGGCGAGGGCCGCTCCACCCGTGCCCGTTCGTCGCCCACCGCCGCACGCAGCCGCCGTCGCAGCCGCGACAGATAACTGTGCAGTGTTTCCACGGCAGTTGGCGGCAGATCGCCGTTCCAGACGCGGTCCATCAACGTGTCCACGGCGACCGGTTCCCCCCTCGCGTGCACGAGCGCGGCCAGCACGCAGCGTTCCTTGAGGGATCCGAGTTCGTACTGCTGCGGGCCGTTCCACAACTCAAGAGGCCCCAGAGCAAGAAGTTCCACCATTACCCCCGACGGGTGTGCTGCTTCCTAGCGCCTTCGACAGTGACCGCACAGACGTACGACACTCGTTCCACCGTTCTCTCGAGTGCGGGGTGGACGCAGGGGCGCATCGAAGCGTGACGGGCGCACACCCGTGGTGAGGCCGGGGTTCCACGGGAGTGCAGGGTTCCTGCAAGCCCGCCGTCCTGCCCGCGGGGGCACCCCTTCTGTCATGGGCCACCAAGCGTCCGTCGCGGGTCGTGGCCGGCCACGACCGCGTAGGCATGAAGGGAAAACGGGGGAAACGACGATGAGCGTGACCGTGTCCGAGTCGCACTGGCGTCATGTGCCGGTGCGACTGGACGTCGAGCGTTGGGCTACCCGTCGGACTCGCAGGCGAGTCCTCGTCGTGGTGCACACGGTGATCGCGGGGCAACGGCTGCTCGACGCAATACGCCTGTGGGAAGGCGACGTCAGGGTGCAGACCTTCTTCACTCAGGCACCCGATGTGTTCAGCAATGGCGTGGCCGAGTTCCTGGACCGACTGGGTGGCCTGGTGCTGCCGTGGAACCAGGCGGTGCAGACGCACTTCCACCTCGCGCTGGCCGCCAGCCACGGCAGTCTGCACGAACTTCAGGCACCGGTGATCGTGCTGCCGCACGGAGCCGGCCACAACAAGATTGCCCCGGCCGGACGGAACGGAACGCCCGTGGCGCAGCGCGGTGTGTACGGCCTCAGCAGGCAGCGGCTGATGCGCGACGGCACGGTCGTGCCCGAGGTGATCGTCCTCGCCCATCATGAGGAGCTGACCAGGCTCGGCCGCGAATGCCCCGAGGCGGTGCCGTCGGCGCAGGTGGTGGGCGACCCGTGCTTCGACCGGATCGCCGCGAGCCTCCCATCACGGGCGCTCTACCGGGAGGCCCTGAACGTCAGGGCCGGACAACACCTGGTTCTCGTCTGTTCGACCTGGGGTCCCGACTCGCTCCTCGCACATGGCTGGGAAGTCCTGCAGCGACTGATCGCCGAACTGCCCCGGGACAACTTCCGGATCGCCGCACTGCTGCACCCCCACATCTGGAACGCGCACGGCGACTGGCAGGTCCGTTCCTGGCTCGCCGGACTGACCCGCTCAGGAATGACCCTGGTCAGCCCGTACGGGGACTGGGCCGGAGCGGTCGTCGCCGCCGATTACATCGTGGGCGACCACGGTTCGGTCTCGCTGTACGGCGCCATGACCGGCGTACCCGTACTCATGGCGGGGCGGGCCGATCCCGACGTGGATCCGGGCTCACCGCTGGCCGAACTCATGTCCTTCGCGCCCCGCCTGCACCCGGACCGGCCGCTGCTTCCCCAGCTCAGGCGGAGTTCCGCGGCCTGGCGCCGGCAGCGATACGAGCGGGTCGCCGCCCGCATCACCTCGGAGCCCGGCCGCTTCTCCCGCAAGATGCGCGCCCTGCTCTATCGCAAACTGCACTTACGGGCCCCCGCCACCCGGCCGACAACGGAACCGGCACGTCTGCCGCTCACAGTGCGGTACGACGATCCGGGCACCCTGACCGCGACATGACGCCGAGGATGGTGGTCGCCATGGCATCCGAGATGGCGGTGTCACCCAACGGCGGGGTCCACCAGGTCCGCACCGTGCTGCTGGACACGGTCACCGGGACGGTGAGCGTGGACGATCACGGTCGCACCCGGCTTCCCGCACCAGCCCGCTGGTCTCAGCTCAGCGACGTGCTGATCGAGTCGGGGACGGAACCGGCAAGGGCCGACGCCATGGCCCTCATCCATCCCGGTGTTCTGGTGACCGCGGCGTACCAGGGTTCCCGCTGCCGGCTTCGGATCGGCCCGGCAAGAACCGTCTGCGAACTCACGGCCAGCGGGGTAGGTCGGCCAGCGGACGTCTGGGGAGCCGTCGCCTCGCTGGCCCATGCGTGGCTGGTGGCCGGATTGCCGGCCGAGGAGTTCGGGTCGACACCCCTGCGCCTCCTTCGCGGTCAAGCCTCCAGCTCACCACTCCGCGCCTGGTGGAGCCGGCGCCGTACGGACTCCGCGTCGGGCGACTGGGACCTGCCCACGGACGAGTAGAGATCCAGCGCCTCGCGGTAGTGGTCGCGGGCAGTGCGAGTGTCCCCGCGCTGCTCGGCGACCTCGCCCAGACCGCCCACGGCACGGGCGATCTCGTAGCTCGCGGCCATCCCGCGCAGTGTCACCAACGCGGCGGAGAACCGCTCCCCCGCCCGGTCGACCCTCCGCAGCGCGAGATACGAACGGCCCAGGAGCGTGTCCGCCCGTGCGGCGTTGTACGCGTCGTCGGCCTCCTCAAGCGCCTCGCGGGCGCAATGGCCGTGCTCGCGCGCCGCTTCGGGATCTCCGAGGGAGAGGGCGAGGTCGGCAAGGTTCAGCCGGGCTAGCGCACCGGCTCGCCGGTCTCCGCAGGCCGGCAGTTCAACGGCGGCACACTGAAACAACTCGGCTGCCTCGTCCAGCCGTTCGAGCCGCTGCAGAGCGAGCCCCCGGTAGTTGAGCGTACGGGCCCGGCCGAGCCGGTCGCCGCACTGCTCGAACAGGCGCGCGGCATGCTCGAACATCTCCAGGGCGAGGTCATGATCCCCCGAGCCGAGCCGCCCCACCCCGCCGGAGGTGAGCATCCGGCACTCCGCCGCGATGTCCCCCAACTCCCTTGCCGCCGCTACGCCTTCGTCGTGCGCGGCGCGCCAGTCGTCGTAGAACTTCCGCCGCAGGAAGAGCGGCCACAGGGCGTCGGCGAGCTGCCAGCCGACCGTAGGGAATCCGGCGGCGCGCGACTGACGGAGCACCGCCATCAGATTGGGCAGCTCCCGCTCCAGCCAGTCCAGGGCGGCCTCGGCGTCGTGGCCGACGTCCGCGGTGACGACCGGCCCGTCGCCGTAGTCCCGGGCCATGGTGCGGTGTTGGGGGTCGATGACCGCCTCGGCGCGCGTGGCGCTCGCGAGGTAGTAGTCGGCGAGACGACGCACGGCCCGCTCCCGCTCGACGCATGGTTCGTCCTGCTGCGCCATCGCGATGGCGTGCAGCCGCACCAGGTCATGAAACCGATGACGCCCCTGTCCGACGTCGGAGAGCAGGCTCGCGTCATGCAGCGTCTCCAGCAGTTCCGCCGCGTCCTGCACTCCGGACAGCGCCGCCGTCGCCGCCGCGGTGGCGAACTCGGGGCCCGGGTGCAATCCCAGCAACCGGTAGAGCCGTGCTGCCGCAGGCGGCAGGCCCCGGTACGACAGGTCCAGCGCTGCCCGGACATTGTGATCACCCTCGATGGCCAGCGCCTCCAACCGGTCGTGTTCTTCCTCGAGCGCGCGCACCATCGTGGTGATACGCCGCCTCGGCCGCGCCGCCAGCCGAGCCCCGGCAACCCGAACGGCCAGGGGCAGCCCGGCGCACAACTCGACCAAGGTGCGGGCGTCCTCGGGCTCCGCGGTGACCCGGTCGTCGGACAGCGTGTCGGCGAGCAGTTCCATGGCCGCCTCCGGGGCGAGCGCCTCCAGGTGAACGGCACAGCAACCGTCGACGGCCAGCCCGGTCAACCGACTGCGGCTGGTCACCGCCGTCACGTTCCTGCCGCCCGGCAGCAAGGGGCGCACCTGGGCCGCGGTGGCCGCGTCGTCGAGCAGCACGACAAGACGTCGGCCGGCGGTCAACGACCGGTACAGCGCCGCCCGTTCGGCCGGATCACCAGGGACCTGCTGCCCAGGAGCTCCCAACGCCCGCAGAAAGCGGCCGAGTATTTCGTACGGAAGCACCGGGCCACCGGCCGACTGGGCTCCGAGGTCCGCGTAGAGCTGGCCGTCCGGAAACTGCGGGCGCAGGGTGTTCAGCCATCTCAGGGCCAGGGTGGTCTTCCCGACACCGCCCAGTCCGCTCACCGCGGCCAGCATGTGCCGCTTTTCCCTCATGACACGGGCCCGATGCCGTTCCAGTGCGTCCAACTCCGGTACGCGGTCGACCACATGCCCGCAAGGCGGCAGCTCCCAGGGCGTCTGTCCAACGGGGCTTGCCTCGGAACCGAAGTGCACACCGCCATACACCACACCCGCCTGAACCGCCGCACCATGCACCGTGCCGCTCAACTCGTTGCGGGAACCGAGCCCGTGGCCCTGCACGTGTGCCCCCCCACTGCGCGTCCGTACCGATACGTCGGGAGAATCCTTTCCGCACACGCGGTCGATATCCATGGGACGCCAGACGGGTCACGCGCACCGGCGTCGCCCCAGGCGACGGGGCGTCCGCGGATCGGAACAGGCGCTAGGTGTATTAACAGCGTTGTTTTCGCGGCTGGTTGGCCACCGTTAAGCGCATGAGCCAGGAACTCGGCACCCGCAGCAGCGCGGGATGCCGCGCGTCCTCGGCACTCCCACCGAGATCTGAACACCGCTGACGGAAGACCCACGGGTCACACTGCACTCCGACCTGGCGTCCGCTTGGGACCAGTGGGCGTAACAGCAGCCGCATGCTCCCGCTCAAGTCGGCGGTGCGGGGCTCGGCCCCCCTTCACAGGACAATGTCGGAGATGAACTCCTGGCCGGCACCGGTCGTCCAGGCCGACGGTTCAGCCACTCGCTCAGCCCGTCTCCCGCCTCGGCCAGGTGCGGTCGGCACGTGGCGGGTCAGTCGGGGTCGCATACCGCTCCTCGTCGAACGCATGCCGAAGACCAGCCCCGCAACGAGCACCCGTCGTCCACCAGGCAGCCCTACGGGCCCGACCGTCAGCCGTGACCTATCGCGCCTCATTGCCGCAGAACGGCGACAAGTACCGACGGCGAGACGGGAACCGTGCGGACGAAGCCGCCATTTTCCGTATTCCTAGAGGTAAGCGCCCCACACTACGCTTTCCAGGACAGTGCGGTGTTCATCCGGGGGGGGCCGCTGATGCGCAGAGTGAGCAGCCGCAGTGCCGATTCCCCCGAAGCCGATACCGTGGCACGGGTGAATCATCTCCGCTGGATCGCTCTCGGCGGTGCGGCCTGGCGGACTCTCTCCCTCGCCATCATGATCGTCGCCGCTGGGAAACTACTGTCCGAGCAGCCCCAGCTCCTTGCGGCCGTGGGGGCCCTGATCGCAGGAAACAGCATCCTGCTGTTCCTGGTGGTCCGGCGCCGGGCGGCATCTTTGTTGAAGTCGACGGCGTTCTGCGCAGCAGACTTGGGCCTTGCCGTGACGGCGACCTTCTGGGCGAGTGCCGTCATCCCTGAGCACACGGTCTATCTGCAGAACCACGATCTGTTCAACCCGTACCTCTGGGGAACCACCATGTTGTGGACAGGACTACAAGGAATCCGTACCGGACTGGTGATCCTCGTGGGCGCGGCGCTGCCCGTGCAGCTCGGCATGGCATGGCTGAACGGGTACGACATCACCTCGCCCGGCTGGGCGGACATCGTCGCTCGGGATCTGTGGTTGCTGACCAGCTTCGTCGTCAGCGCGATCATCGCGGCACTCTCATGGGAAGCGGCCTATTCCAGCGCGGCGGCGGCCTTCCGCGCAGGGCGTGTGGAACAGCTCAAGTCGCTGCACGACAGCGTGCTACAGACACTCGAGCTCATCGGCAAGAAGGCGACGGCTGCTGAACTCCCACCGGAAGAACGGTTGTCCACGATCCGTGTCGACGCGGAGCGACAGGCCGACGACATCAGGACCGTGCTCGCGGCCATCGACGGACACCACGGGAGTGCGCTCGACAGGGAACTGAGGGACTTGGTGGTCGAATTCCATCCGCGTCGCCTCATTGTCGAACTCATCGCCGATGAACTACCTGCGGAGCCCGGGCCGATGGCCACGCTGGCCATCGCCGGCGCGGTCAGGGAAGCCCTCGCGAACGTCGTCAAGCACGCCCGGGTAGGACACGCAGTGGTACGGCTGACCGTGCGGAGCGGGGCTGTCCGCGTGACCGTGCGGGACCAGGGCGTCGGCTACGACGTCGAGCGGCAGAGCGCCGGCTTCGGCATCCGCAACTCGGTCATCGGGCGGATGGAACACGTCGGGGGCACGGCGGCGATCGAGTCGTGCCCCGGGGAGGGAACCAAGGTGACGCTGTGGGTGCCGCTCCGATCGCAGTCGTGATCCTCGAGGACCATCCGATGTTCCGTGAGCACCTGGTCAAGATGGTGGAGAGCACACCTGACATGACGGTGGTGGCCTTCGCCGACAGGGTCGAAGACGTCACGGCCGAGGAGTTCGTGCGAGCGGATGTCGTTCTCCTCGACCTGACCCTCAGGGGACTGTCCGGTATCCCCGTGGTGCACAGGCTCGCCACCCATGGTCACCGGGTGGTGGTGTTCTCGAACCAGGGAGCCCCTGCCACGGTCACCGCGGCGATCAAGTCCGGTGCGCGCGGCTATATGACCAAACACAGCGAGGAGGACGAAGTCCTGGCGGCCGTCCGGTCTGTGGCCCGCGGAGGTCTGTACGTCGGCCCTCGGCAACTCGATCCGGCGCTCGCGGCGCACGTTCTGTCATGGCGCGAGATCGATCTCACTCAGCGCGAACTGCAAGTACTGGAACTCGTGGCCGACGGTGAAACCGACAAGCAGATCGCCCGCAGCCTCGGTATCGCTCTGACCACCGAGCTCGGATATCTCCGCAACGTCCGGGACAAGCTCCACCGGCGACGACGGATCGAACTCTTGCGCTTCGCCGCCGAATACGGCATCTCTCCTCCCTCCCGCTGACCTTGGCCAGACCGTCATTTCTGACCTGCCGGACAGCCTGCGCCGACCTCCATGCTGAGCTCCGCATCACCCGCACGAGCCGGAGGGACACCATGTGGTCGAAAACCAGGCGGAGGCTGGTCTGCAGTGTTGCCGCGTTTCTGCTGGCGGCAGGGAGCACCGCAACAGTTGTGCCAACGGCGACGGCAGCGCCCCGAGCGCCTGCCGCGCCATGCACCGCCACCTTCCTGGGGGTGCACGGTCTGAACGAGGACCACACGTCGCCGATGGTCCACAGCGTCTGGGAGCACTACCTGGACGCCATGCACAAGCGGGGACAATCCGCCAACGCGATCTTCCTCGCCCATCCGAAGCGGACCGGCGTGGACTTCTGGGACTGGCTCCACGGCAAACCGGTGGACGAGAATCCGGTAGAGCAGGGCATCGAGGCCCTCGACGACATGGTCGACCACACCAATAAGCTGTGCAGCCCGGCCCGGCTGGTCCTCGTGGGTTACTCAGCGGGTGCGTGGAGTGTCGACGTCTGGCTGCGGAACGCGTCGCCCGCGCTGAAGTCCCAAGTGGTCGGCGTCGTACTCCTCGGAGATCCCCAGTGGTACGACGAGAAGTACGGAAACCGAGGGCTCGCGCACCTCTTCGGCTTCGGATTCGACCCCAAGAAGGACCCCTACATCCCTCCGGAGTGGATGAGCCGAATCCAGAGCTGGTGCGTTTCCGGTGACCCGGTCTGCGGCACCGGATACGGCACGAGCGCGAGCGAAGCTGCCCGGCAGGCCGCAGACGCCGCGACAATGCTCGTGACACGCAAGTGCACGACACACTGCGCCTACATCCCGGAAGCCACGCGCCATGGCGGAAGGTTCCTGGCCGACCTGTCGACCCGCTGAGCGGTCATTGTGTCCTCCCGCGACGCAACTCCTGACAACTACACACCAACCGGGCTCATCGGCGGCCGGTGCGCAGGAGCGGTGCGTCCGGCAACGTACCGGCCGTATCCGCTACCTGGCACCGGACCGCTCTGCGGTGCCCCGGCCTCGGCCGGTCGGGGCACCTTCTCGCTACGGCAGGTCAGGGCGCGCAGATGACTCGGGCTCGGACCCGCCAGACACGGTTTCGCCCGGGACGGCGAGTCAGCCCTCGTCCGGCATCAACCTCAGCGAGATGCTATTGATGCAGTACCTCTGATCCGTCGGGGTGGCATACCCCTCACCCTCGAAGACATGCCCGAGATGCGACCCGCACCGCGCACACCGCACCTCGGTCCGCACCATCCCGTGCGACCGGTCCTCGATGAGTTCCACCGCATCGGAGTCCCGCGGGTCGTAGAAGCTCGGCCAGCCGCAGTGGGAGTCGAACTTGGTGGCGGAGGTGAAGAGTTCGGCGCCGCAGGCGCGGCAGGAGTAGACGCCCTGCGTCTTGGTGTCGGTGTACTCGCCGGTGAAGGCGGGTTCCGTGGCGGACTGGCGCAGGACGGCGTACTCGGCCGGGCTCAGCTCCGCACGCCACTGCTCGTCCGGCTTCTCGATGTCGTACGACATGTTGCTCAGCCCCTATCCAGTGCTCTGTTGCGCTACTGCGCGAGACGGTCCAGGATGCGCGGTCCGAGGTCCGTGACGTCGCCCGCGCCCATGGTGAGAACGAGATCACCGGGCTTCGTCATTCCCGCGACCACCGCCGGGACGTCCGCCTTGTCGTGCACCGGCGTCACGTCCGCGCCCGCGGCCCGCGCCGCCTCGATGATCAGCTCGCTCGTCACCCCGGGGATCGGGTCCTCGCGGGCCGGGTAGATGTCGAGGACCAGCGAGCCGTCCGCGAGGGACAGCGACCGGCCCATCTCCTTGCCGAGCTCCTGGGTGCGGGAGAAGAGGTGGGGCTGGAAGACGACGAGGATGCGGGCGTCACCGGCCGCCGCGCGCATCGCCTCCAGGTCGGCCGTCATCTCGGTCGGGTGGTGGGCGTAGGAGTCGATGACCTGGACCCCGGCCGCCTCGCCCTTGAGCTGCAGACGCCGCTTCACACCCGTGTACGCCGCCAGCGCGGGGGCCAGCTCCGCGGCCGGCACGCCCAGCGCGACACCCGCGGCGAGCGCGGCGACCGCGTTGTGCGCGTAGTGACGGCCCGGGACGGAGACCGTGAAGGTCAGCTCCGTCCCGTCCAGGACCACGGTGACCTCGCTCTTCAGCCCCTGCGCGACGACCGACAGCACCCGTACGTCGGCGTCCTTGGCCTCTCCGTACGTCACCGTCCGCACCGCGCCGGCCAGCCGCCGCGTCAGCTCCCGCGCGCCTTCGTGGTCGGAGGAGATCACCAGCGTGCCGCCGGGGACGATCTTCCCCGCGAACGTCTCGAAGGACTCGTAGATCTCCTCCATGGACGCGTAGTTCGCGTGGTGGTCGAGCTCGACGTTGAGGACGATCGCGACCTCGGGGGCGTACTTGTGGAAGCTGCGGTCCGATTCGTCCGCCTCGGCGACGAAGATCTCGCCGTCGCCGTGCAGCGCGTTGGAGCCGGGGGCGTCCAGGTCGCCGCCGATCGCGTACGACGGCTTCAGGCCCAGCTCGGACAGCGAGACCGCCAGCATCGAGGTGGTCGTGGTCTTGCCGTGGGTGCCGGCGACCGCGATCGGCCGCAGCCCCTCCATCAGGGCCGCGAGGGCGTCGGAGCGGTGCACCACCGGGATCCCCAGCTCGGCCGCGCGCGCCAGCTCCGGGTTGTCCTGCCGGATCGCCGACGACACGACCACACAGCTCGCGTCATCGGCGAGGTGCTCCGCCGCGTGCCCGATGTGCACGGTGGCGCCCAGTGCCCGCAGGGCCGCGGCGGTCTCGGACTCCTTGGCGTCGCTCCCCGCCACCTTCGCACCGCGCTGCGCGAGGATCTTCGCGATCCCCGACATCCCGGCGCCGCCGATGCCGATGAAGTGCGGTCGGTCCATGGCGGTGGGAAGGGTGCCGGGTGCCACGTGATGTCTCCCTGTGCGTGCGGATGCGGCGGACGTTCAGCGGCCCACCCTATCCATTGCGATGCGATGGTTTACGGGTGACCGCGGTCGGCTCTCAGGCCTTGCTGTGCGAGAACAGCTTCAGCACCGGCACCCCCACCTTGTGCCGGGCCCTCGACGCCCAGTCCCGGTGGAAGAACTCCTCCACGTAGTGCGGATCGGTCAGCACGATCACCTCGTCCGCCCCGACCTCCTCCACCAGCCCCTTCAGCGCGTCCAGCGGATGGTCCTCGATCAGCCGCCCCTCCGCCGCGTTGCCGGAGGCCCGCAGCGCCTGCAGCGACACCTCCAGCGCCCGCTCCCCGAAGGGCCGTGCCGCGTCCCCCTCGGGCACCTCGCGCTCCTTCGCCGCCTCGTCCAGTTCACCCAGGGCGACGTCGTCGATGGCCCGCAGCAGGCGGTCCGCCTGGTCGCCCCGCGGCTGGAGCAGCACATGGAACGAGACCTGTTCGTCCCCGTGCAGCGTGGTCACGAACTCCACGTCGGCCGAGGTCAGGGCCTTCTCGATCATCAAAACGCTTGTGAACACCGCACGCCCCTTCTGCGGAAACCATCCTGCCCCGTGGTCTCACGGGGACTGCGAGATTCAGTGTGCCCGTCGGAAGCTAAACGGAACGGTAGATTCCGCCGATTTCGGGACCGGCGGTACCGCTGAACGATTTCAGGACCGCTGATAGCGGCTGAAGAGGAAACCCTCCTCCTCCAGCAGCGACACGAGGGCGAACCGCTGCGGGACCGCCACCGACGGCCCTCCCGCGATCCGCTGCGCGTCACCCGCGGTGAGCATCGGCGAGACGGTCAGACAGAGCTCGTCGAGCACCCCGGCCGCCACGAACTGGCCGAGCAGCCGGGGCCCGCCCTCGGTGAGCAGCCGGGTGAACCCGAGCTCACCGAGGGCGCGTACGGCACGGGCGGGCTCCACACCGACCCCGTCACCGGCGATCACGACCCGCGCGCCCGCCTTCTCCGCGGTCGCGACCCGGTCGGGAGCGGCGGCGGCACCGGTCAGGATCAGCGTGGGCACGAGCGGCGACGTGAACAGCGGCAGGGAGAAGTCGAGGTCGAGACTCGCGCTGACGACCGCGATCACCGGCGCGGGCCCCTGCCCGGCGGCCTCCCGCCGATCAGCGAACTCCGCACGCGCGCGTGCCGGCCGGTACCCCTCCTGCCGTACCGTTTCGGCACCTACGACGACCACGTCCGCCAGCGCCCGCAACGTACCGAAGATCCGCATGTCGGTCGCGGTGGAGATGGGCTGCGACTTCCCGTCGTGCTGCGCGGCCCCGTCCAGCGTGGAGACCATGTTGGCCCGCAACCAGGGCACCGGCGGCCCATCGGCGGCCGGCTCCGGGTAGGCGTAGGCCTCGGCCAGTTCGTCGAGCCCCCAGTCGCGGTCGATCAGGTCGCCGCCCGGGAGGACACCCCCATCGGCCTCAGGAGCCTCACCGACCCCACTCGCCCCGTGAACCCGGCCGGATCCCCCTGCCCCAGGGGCCTCACCGGCACCCCCCGCCCCCACACTCCCGGCCCCACCGCCGGAGGCCCTCGTCGCTGTCTGGTCGGTCACAGGGAACAGGCGTCGCATGTCGTGCAGTGTGGCACGGCGCTTAGCATGGGGAACCGTGTCGTCCTCCACCGCCGCCCACGGGATCAGCCCGATAGCAGACGCGGCCCCGCTGTCCCTGTGCGCCCGCGAGCCGCACGTCCCCGCGGACCGGCTGGTCGCCGAGATGGTGCCGCCTCCGCGGTTCGACTCGGTCCGGTTCAGCACGTACCTCCCGGACCCCAACCAGCCCAGCCAGATCGAGGCGGTCAAGGTCCTCGACGGCTTCGCGGGCGGGCTCGGCGGGGCGCACGCCGTCGCCGGCGGCAAGCGCGGGTTCTTCGGGTTCGGCAAGGCGAAGGCGCCCAAGGTCCCCACCGGGCCTCGCGGTGTCTATCTCGACGGCGGCTACGGCGTCGGCAAGACCCACCTGCTCGCGTCCCTCTGGCACGCCACCCCCGCGGAGCCCGGTCTCAAGGCGTTCGGCACCTTCGTCGAGCTCACCAACCTCGTGGGCGCCCTGGGCTTCCAGAAGACCGTCCAGACGCTCTCCGGCCACCGGCTCCTGTGCATCGACGAGTTCGAGCTCGACGACCCGGGCGACACCGTCCTCGTCTCCTCCCTGCTCGCCAAGCTGGTCGACGCGGGTGTCGCCCTCGCCGCCACCTCCAACACCCTCCCCGGCAAGCTCGGCGAGGGCCGCTTCGCGGCGGTGGACTTCCTGCGCGAGATCCAGGGCCTGTCCGCCCACTTCCGCACCCTGCGCATCGACGGCGAGGACTACCGGCACCGCGGTCTGCCGGAGGCCCCGGCGCCCTACTCCGAGGAACAGGTCACCAAGACGGCGTACGCCACCGACGGCGCCTCGCTCGACGACTTCCCGCAGCTGCTCGAACACCTCGCCCGCGTCCACCCCAGCCGGTACGGCGCGCTGACCGATGGCCTGAACGCGGTGTGTCTCACCGACGTACAGCCGATTCCGGACCAGTCCACCGCGCTGCGGCTCGTCGTGCTCGCGGACCGGCTGTATGACCGTGAGGTTCCGGTTCTGGCGTCCGGACTGCCGTTCGACCAGCTGTTCAGCGAGGAGATGCTGAAGGGCGGTTACCGCAAGAAGTACTTCCGGGCGATCTCCCGGCTCACCGCGCTGGCCCGCGACGGCAAGGGAATCATCGAGTCCCTCTAACCCGGGAACTCCCCCAGGTCAAGATTCAGTTCAGGCCAGCCGACCTACCCTTTTCAGGCTCTCTTCAGCTCGAAACGTTAAGTTAACCCTGCAAACAACCTTGCAGGGTTAACGTGTTTCTTGACCAGGCGTTGACCAAGCCTTGGCGTGCGCGTGGACCGTGAACTGTCGAAAGGGGGACGCATGTTGCAATTCCTCCTCCTGTTCGCAGTCACCGCAACGTTCGCATGCGCGCACACGATCAGTGAAGCTTCGCCCAGAGGTCAGCGGCTCTAGTTCGCCGCACCCCCCACATCTGTCGTGCAAGCCCGACGCGCCGCTGCAGGCGCGCCAGGAGGAATCACCACATATGCAGCCCCTCATCGACAACGCCCGCCTGTTCGGACAGCGCCCTGAGGAGTTCGCCCGCCTCGCAGAAGGCCAGTCCCCACAAGTCCTGTTCATCACCTGCTCCGACTCCAGGGTCGTCCCGGCCCTGATCACGGGCGCCGGCCCCGGCGAGCTCTTCGAGCTCCGCACCGCCGGCAACATCGTGCCCCCGTACGCCTCCGAACACCCCACCAGCGAGGCGGCCACCATCGAGTACGCCGTCGAAGTGCTCGGTGTCAGCGACATCGTGGTCTGCGGCCACTCGCACTGCGGCGCCGTCGGCGCCCTGGTCCGCGGCGACGACCTGACCGCCGTGCCGGCCGTGCGCGACTGGCTCACCCAGGCCGCGCCGCGTCCGGCGGGGGCGGCCGAGGACCCGGCCGTCGCCGAGGGCGTGCAGAGCCACGTCCTGACGCAGCTGCTCCGGCTGCGCTCGTACCCGTTCATCGAGAAGAAGCTGGCGGAGCGTCAGCTCACCCTGCACGCCTGGTACTACGAGGTGCACACCGGTGCCGTGCAGGAACACCGTCCGGACACCGACACGTTCGAGGCGCTGTGATCGCGATGATGACCAAATACCCTCACCTGCGGCAGGACTTCGCCGCCTCCCTGGTCGTCTTCCTGGTCGCGCTCCCGCTGTGCGTGGGCGTGGCCGTCGCCTCCGGTGTCCCGGCCGAACTCGGCCTGGTCACCGGCATCGTGGGCGGCATCGTCACCGGTCTCATGCGCGGCAGCAGTCTGCAGGTCTCCGGACCGGCCGCGGGTCTGACCGTGCTGGTCTTCGAGGCGGTCCAGAAGTTCGGGCTGCCCGTCCTCGGTGTGATCGTGCTGGCCACCGGCCTGCTCCAGATCCTCATGGGCACCTTGAAACTCGGGCGCTGGTTCCGGGCCATCTCGGTCTCCGTCGTGGAGGGCATGCTCGCCGGTATCGGCCTGGTGCTGATCGCCGGA
Source organism: Streptomyces sp. S.PB5 (assembly GCF_030403745.1). Classification (GTDB taxonomy): domain Bacteria; phylum Actinomycetota; class Actinomycetes; order Streptomycetales; family Streptomycetaceae; genus Streptomyces. Next base: position 398,610 of record NZ_JAQMWP010000002.1, on the reverse strand, counting down.
CAGCTCTACGCGATGGCCGACACCAAAGCGCCCGCCTCGGGCCTGGGCAAGATAGCCGGCCTGCCCGGCGCGCTCGCGGACGCCGTCGGGAACACCGGCGCACTGGCCTCGCTCGGACTCGGCTTCGCCACCATCGCCGTGCTCGTGCTGTGGAAGCACATGCCGGCGAAGGTGCGCACGGTCCCCGGTCCGCTCGCCGCGGTCGGCCTGGCCACGCTCGCGGCCCTGGCGTTCTCGATGCCGGTGGCGACCGTCGAGGTGCACGGACTGGTGGATTCCGTCCAGCCGCCGTCCTTCGGCCAGTTCGGTGAGCTCGCGAACGTCGGGGTGCTCGCCACGATCGTCGCGTTCACGCTGATCGCGTCCGCCGAGTCGCTGTTCAGCGCGGCGGCCGTGGACCGGATGCACGACGGGCCGCGCACCGAGTACGACAAGGAGCTGGTCGCGCAGGGCACGGGCAACGCGCTGTGCGGTGCGCTCGGCGCGCTGCCGATGACCGCGGTGATCGTGCGCAGCTCGGCGAACGTCCAGGCGGGCGCGCGGACCAAGGCGTCCCGGGTCATGCACGGCGTGTGGCTGCTGCTGTTCGCGGCGCTGCTGCCGGGTGTCCTCGCCTACATCCCGATCCCGGCGCTGGCGGGCATCCTGGTCTACTCCGGGTTCAAGCTGATCCCCGTCCGCGCGATCGTGGAGCTGTGGCGCGAGCACCGCGGCGAGGCTCTGATCCTCGTGGTCACGGCCGTGTCGATCGTCGCGGTCAGCATGTTCGAGGGCGTCCTGATCGGCCTCGCGCTGGCCGTGGCGAAGACCGCCTGGGAGGCCTCGCACCTGAAGCTGGAGGTCATCGACAAGGGCGCGGGTCCGGTCCAGGCGTATCTCTCCGGCAACGCGACCTTCCTCAGGCTGCCGAAGATACTCGACAGCCTGGAGTCGCTGCCCCAGGACCGCCCGGTGGAGCTGGACCTGTCCGGTCTGCACCACCTGGACCACGCCTGCCGTACGGCCCTGGAGAACTGGGCCGAGCGGCACAGCGCGGTCGGTACGGAACCGGTGCGGGTGACCGCCCGGTAGGGCACGCACCACCCGGTGCCCGGTCCGTAGCCTCGGGCCGGGTACCGGGCATATCGTTGCAGGAGCGGACAAAAAGACCTCTCATGAAAGGGGTCGTCATGCTCCAGGAGCTCCTGACCGCGGCCGCGGCGGCCGGTTCCGCCGGCGTGGTCTATGTCGCCGCGGGGGCACGGGTCGTCAAGCAGTACGAGCGCGGGGTCGTGTTCCGGCTCGGGCGGCTGCTGGACGACGTGCGGGGGCCCGGTTTCACGATGGTGGTCCCGTTCGTGGACCGGATGCACAAGGTCAACATGCAGATCGTCACGCTGCCGATCCCGGCCCAGGAGGGCATCACGCGGGACAACGTGACGGTCCGCGTGGACGCCGTCGTCTACTTCCGGGTGATCGACGCGGCGAACGCGCTCGTCCGGGTCGAGGACTACAAGTTCGCGGTCTCCCAGATGGCCCAGACGTCCCTGCGCTCGATCATCGGCAAGAGCGAGCTCGACGACCTGCTCTCCAACCGCGAGAAGCTCAACGAGGGCCTGGAACTGATGATCGACAGTCCGGCCGTCGGCTGGGGCGTGCAGGTGGACCGCGTCGAGATCAAGGACGTGTCGCTGCCGGACGCGATGAAGCGCTCGATGGCCCGGCAGGCCGAGGCCGACCGGGAGCGCCGCGCCCGCATCATCAACGCGGACGCCGAACTCCAGGCGTCGAAGAAGCTCGCCGAGGCCGCCAAGGAGATGTCCGAGCAGCCCGCCGCGCTGCAGCTGCGACTGCTCCAGACGGTGGTGGCGGTGGCCGCCGAGAAGAACTCCACCCTGGTCCTGCCGTTCCCGGTGGAGCTGCTCCGGTTCCTGGAGAAGGCGCAGGAACACCCGGCCCACGAACACGGGCACTCGTCCGACCGATGACACGTGCTACGCGCGTGGTTCCCGCAGCCGGACCCAGGTGATAGACACAGCGGCGTCACATCCTGTCCGCCAGCAGGAAGGTTGCTGCTCCATGTCCGCAACACGACGTCAGGTCCTCGCCCGCACCGGCGCCCTGGGCGCCGGAATCGCCTTCACCGGCGCCCTCTCCGAACTCTTCACCGGCACCGCCGCGGCACAGGGCCTCGGCCATACCGGCTACGGCCCGCTGGTCCCCGACCCGAACGGCCTCCTCGATCTGCCGGAAGGTTTCCGCTACCAGGTCCTCTCCCGCGAGGGCGACCAGCTGCGCTCCGGTCAGGGCAAGGTCCCCTCCAACCACGACGGCATGTCGGCCTTCGCGGGCAGACACGGCCGCGTCCACCTCGTCCGCAACCACGAGAACCGGGCCACCGCGGCCATTCCCGTCCCGACGATCGAGGGCCTCACCTACGACCCGGCGGGCAAGGGCGGCTGTACGGCGCTCACGCTCGACGGCCGGAACAGGGTCCTCTCCGAACAGGTCGCCATCGCCGGCACCGCCGTCAACTGCGCGGGCGGACCCACCCCTTGGGGCACCTGGCTGACCTGCGAGGAGACCGAGGACAAGGCCGGCACCAACGGCTACACCAAGGACCACGGCTTCATCTTCGAGGTCGACGGCGCCGATCCGCGCCGCTCGGGTGCGGTCCCCCTGACCGCGATGGGCCGCTTCCAGCATGAGGCGGTCGCCGTCGACCCGGGGCGCGGCATCGTCTACGAGACCGAGGACGCCTTCCTCAAGCCGTTCGGCCTCTTCTACCGCTTCCTGCCCGACAAGCCGCTGGGCGGCCTGGGTTCACTGCGCGCGGGCGGCAGACTCCAGGCGATGCGCGTCCCCGGCGTACCCGACCTGTCCTCGATCCAGGAGACGGGCGCGTGCTTCGAGGGCGTCGAGTGGGTCGACGTACCGGACCCGCTGGCCGTCCAGACCCCCATCCGCCTGCAGGACTTCGGCCCGAAGGGCATCACGCACGCCCAGAAGCTGGAGGGCTGCTACTGGGGCGGAAGGTGCGTGTACTTCGTCTCGTCCTTCGCGCACAGCGCGGAGGGTTCGGCCGCCGACCACTTCGGCCAGATCTGGCGCTACGACCCGCACAGCCGCCGCCTCACCCTGGTCATCGTCTTCGGCCCCGACACCGACATCCAGCTCCCCGGCGAGTCCCCGGACAACATCTGCCTCGCCCCCAGCGGCGGCCTGATGGTCTGCGAGGACGGCAACGGCGCACAGCACGTGTACGGCGTCACGCGCCGCGGCGAGGTGTACCCGATGGCACGCAACGCCCAGAACATCGGCACCCCCGAGGCCCCCGAGTGGGGCGAGTTCGCGGGCGTCGCCTTCTCCCCCGACGGCGACACGATGTACGTCAACTGCTACACACCGGGGACGACGTTCGCGGTGACGGGGCCCTGGCGGAGGTAGAGCGACACCCACCCGGACACGGACCCGCGCCTCTTCGGGGGCGCGGGTCCGCGCGTGAGCGGCGGCAATCCGAGATCCGCCCGATTAATCCCGTTATGTTCATGCGGTGATCATTCGAGTACGACAAGTCGCGGCCGCCTGTGCCCTCGGTGCCGCCCTCGCCGCCTGCGGTACCGCCCCCGAGGCACCCCGAGCCGCCCTCCCGGCTCCCTCCGTCGTCCCTTCCCGGCCCCCGACCCTCGCCCCCGGTCCCGGCGGACTCACCCCGGTCTTCGAGAACGGCCCCCGCACCCCGGACCGGACCGTCGCCCTCACCTTCGACGCCGACATGACCGCGGACCAGGGACCGAGGGCCGCGGCCGGCGAGCGCTTCGACAACCCGGAGCTCATCGCGGCCCTGCGGGCGCTGAAGGTGCCGGCCACCGTGTTCATGACGGGGCGGTGGGCCGAGCAGTACCCGGACCAGGCCCGGTCCATCGGACGGGACCCGCTCTTCGAGGTCGCGAACCACTCGTACAGCCACTACGCCTTCACCGGCGACTGCTACGGGCTGCCGACGGTGTCCGAGGACCGCATGCGGGCGGACGTGGAGCGTGCGTACACGGCCTTCCGGAAGGCGGGCGTGCCGGATGCCATGCCGTACTTCCGCTTCCCCGGCGGGTGCTACGACCGGACGGCGCTGAAGGCGCTGACGCCCGCCGGTGTCACCGCCGTGCAGTGGGACGTGGTCAGCGGGGACGCCTTCGCGACCGACGCGGACGCGGTGGCCCGGCAGGTCCTCGACGGGGTGCGACCCGGTTCCGTGGTCGTCATGCACTGCACCCGCAGCGCCGCCCCGACGACCGAGCGGGCGGTGCGGGCGGTCGTGCCGGAGCTGCGGGCGAAGGGCTACCGGTTCGTGAAGGTGTCCGAGCTGATCGGGGCGAACAGGAGACCGTCCTAGCCTTCAAGGCATGCTTGAAGGCATGAGCGACGACTACTGCACGATCCGAGAGGTGCCGAAGCCGCCGGTCGCCGAGGGGCCGCCGTACGCGGACTGCGTGCTGTGCCGGAAGCCGACGGAGTACCCGGAGTCGTACAAAGGCATCACTCTCTGCCCGGTCTGCGAGTGGCAGGAGGCCCAGCGGACCGCCTGCTCAGGGTGATCTGCGGGACGTCAGCGTGCACGCCACGGCGGTCGCCGCGGCGGTGAGCAGGGCGGCCGCCGCGAGCGGCAGCAACGGCAGCGGGACCGCGCCCTCGCGGGAACCGGTGACCAGGCCGGAGACTGCAGCCTGCGCCGGAGAACCGGTCGTCACCACCGACAGCAGCGCCGCGAGCAGCATCGCGGGAACCGCCCGGCCCGGCGAGCGCAGCAGCGGCCAGGTGGTGAGCGCGCCGACGGCCGTGCCGAGCAGCGCGCAGGCGAGGGTCGCGAGCAACCCGGCCGCACCGGCCGGCAGCCGCGCCACCCGCGTCTGGTGGTCGGCGCTCACCGGATCGCTGATCAGCGTCACGACGAGGGTCGTGACGGTACCGAGCACGGCCGCCGCGGCGAGCGCCACCAGCAGCGAGGCGAGGTGCGCCCGCGCGGGTCCCACAGCGGCCGACACACAGGCACGCGCCGCGGGCGGTTCGTTGGCCACACAGATCCGCACCAGCCACGCGGCCACCGGCAGCAGCGCGGCGGCGGCATAGCCGAGCGAGTCCAGAATCGGCTGCCCGCTCTGCACCCCGACGCCCAGGAACACGGCGTACAGGATGAACGGCGGCAGCCACCGCTGCGAGCGCGCGAGCAGTGCGGCCTGATATCGGAACAGTGCGGTCATCTGCCCTCTCCTCGTGTCGGTTCCTCGCCCACCCTCACCACATGCCACGACGGACGGGCCGTCAGCAGAGTGCGCAACAGCACGTCCGAGTGCGACGCGGGAACGGCGACCCGGTAGACACCGGGCTCCGTCTCCTCGACCCCGCCCCCGGCGATCCGCGCCGCCTCCACCGGCAACCTGCCGCCGGACGGCCCCTGCACCACGACGGTCACCCGCGGGCCCGTGGGCACGGTTCGTGTCGTACGGCGATGGAGACCGCCCTCGTGCACGGCGTACGTCGCGTCCGGCACCCCCGCCAGACGGTTCGGATCGTGGTCGACGAACACCACCGCACCGCCCGCCGCGGTGCGCTCGGCGACGGCGCGCTCCAGTTCGGCGCGGGCGTCCGCGTCGAGGCCGGTCCACGCCTCGTCCAGGACGAGCAGCTCCGGGTCGGCGAGCAGCGCCTGGGCGACGGCGACCTTCTGACTGCTGCCCTTGGAGAGCTGGGCCATGGGGGTGCGGGCGTAGGGGGCGGCGCCGAAGCGCTCCAGCACCTCGCCCGCGGCGCGCTGGGCCGAGGGCCGGGAGAGGCCGTGAATGGTGCCGAGGTGGGTGAGATAGCCGAGGGCTGTGAAGGGGAGCGCGGAGGGGAAGCGCTCGGGGACGTAGGCGGTGGTGGGGCGGCCCTTGACCCGGCCCTCCGAGGGCGCGTCGAGCCGGGCGAGTACGCGCAGGAGCGTGGATTTGCCGGTGCCGTTGGGGCCTTCTATGCGGGTGAGGGTGCCGGGGGCGAGAGTGAGGTGGATGCCTCGTAAGACCCAGGGGCCGCGCAGGCCGTAGCGGCGGCCCACGTTGTCCAGCTGCAGATCGCGTTCCATGCAGATCATGATGTCGGGTCGCGGCCATCGGTTGTTTAGGGTGGGCGACGTGAGCGACAGTCCTTTCCAGCACGAAGTCATCGCCCGGGATCACGCACCCCAGTTCGTCCTGCCGCTGGTCGTCCGGCTCGAACGGGCCGCTCCTCCCGCCCGCACCGACGCCCTTGAAACCGCCGCGCGTGCCGTTCTCGTCATGCTCAGCGACGAGCGGTCCCTCGGCGACGGCGAGTGGGCGCAGGCCATGCGGGACTGGCAGGACGCGCGGATCCGCAAGGTCGTGCGGCGGGCTCGCGGTGCGGAGTGGCGACGGGCCGAGGCGCTGCCCGGGATCACGGTCACCGGCAAGTCGGCCGAGGTGCGGGTGTTCCCGCCGGTGCCGTTGGACGGGTGGCCGAAGGAACTGGCCAAGCTTCAGGTGTCCGGCACCGAGCTGGACGATCCCGAGCCTCCGGTGGACGCCGGCCCCGAGGTGCCCGTGCTGTGGATGAGCCCCGACGTCGAGATGTCGGCCGGGAAGTCGATGGCGCAGGCGGGGCACGGGGCCCAACTGGCGTGGTGGGAACTGTCGGACGAGGAACGGGCGGCTTGGCGCGACGCCGGATTCCCGGTCGCCGTACGGACGCCGGGACGGGATCAGTGGCGGGAACTCGTGGGCAGCGGGCTGCCGTTGGTGCGGGACGCCGGGTTCACCGAGATCGCCCCCGGGCTAACTGTTGCAGTCGAAGGACACCACCGAGTCGCTTCCCTACCGCCCCTTCGACAGCCGTGACCAGCTAAAACGTCCTACAAGGGCGACGCATACCTATGCGGCCGCGCTGGCCGCGACAACGTGAGACTCAGGCCGCGCGGGCTAGGCGCTGCGCTCGCTGCGCCCCTGCGCCTTCGCCTGGCGCAGCATGTCCACGATCAACTTCCGGTCCTCGACAGACAGCGGCATCTCCCACGCTGTTCGCTCAAGGTGGTCCGACAGGTCCGCGTACGGGGCCTCTGATTGGGCCTCCACCTCTGGCGCTGGCTCCAGATCTGTGCCGTCGCGGTATGCGCGCGAGATCGTGCCCGGCTTGAGCCGGAGGGCTCGTTCCCAGAGGGGGCGCTTGCTGCGACTGATGGTCGCGCGGCCGCGCTCGGCTGAACTGACCGACGTGACGGTGATTCCGACCTCGGCCGCCACGGCACCTTGGGTGAGGTCAAGGTCCTCGCGGCGCCCAGAGAGCTGCTGACCGACTCGGAGAGGGGCGTCGTCTGAGGGCTTCACGTCCGGAAGTTACTCCAACGTTCTCTAAGAAGTCTAGAACTTCGCTACGTCACCTCTAGCAGTCTCTCCGCGTCGACCCCGACTTACGTTTTTCTTGAGCAAGACTTGTATAAGACTTACATGCATGCTTGTATCTGGGCATGCCACTGCTCACCAACGGCGCACAGCTTCGGGAGCGGCGCGAACTGAAGGGCATGACCCTTGCCGAGTTCGCCCGCCAGGCGGGCTACAGCGTCAATCACGTCAGTCAGGTCGAACTCGGCCGCAGCAACGGAGGCCTGCGCTTTCTCCGTACGGCTGCCGAGATCTTCGACTGCGAGATCGAAGACCTCACCAACGGACACGTGCCGCGACGCTCGCAGAGCAGGGACGCAGCAGCGTGAACCGCCGCGTCTGCCTGACGCCCGAGGAGGCGTTCGAGGCCGGGTTCAACGACTCGTGTCAGCACGACCAGCCCGACCCGAACGACTGCCCGCGCTGCCGATTGACGGACGCCGAGATCGGCCGCCTGGTCGTGCTCCTGCAGGGCGCCTATCGCCCGCAGCAGAGCGCCACGACGGCCGCCTGATCAAAAAGTTCGGGGCCGTGCCCGGCTCCACCCGCGCACGACCCCTCCGGCACACCTCAACCACTGTGAATCGAGGTCACCGTGACCGCATCATCCCAGAACCCGCCCAAGCCCCAGCTCCCGGAATCCCGGTACACGCCCGTGCCGCTGCAGACCGCCGTCGCCTCATACGCCGAGGCGATCCCGGCCCCCGCTGGCCCGGTCTCCCCGGTGCTGGCCGCGGCCGGGGTTATCACCGCCGCGATGGAGCAGGGCCACACCGCCCCGGCGGAGATTGCCGACGCCGAGGCCGCTGCCGGGATCCTGTTCGACCCACAGCGAGCAAAGGACATCGAGGACGCTGCCCGCGAGCAGGCTCGTGCCGAGTGCTCCGCCGAGCTGGCCGACGTGCGCCGCCGGCTCGACGCGGTGACGCGTCTCCTGGAGGGCCGCCCGGCCGGCGACTTCCTGTCTGCGGCCGAGGTGGCCCGGGCCGTCGAGTACGGCACGACCTCGCTCGACGCCTACCCGATGACGCTGACCTGGAGGGCCAGGTACGGGGTGGACATCCCCTGCCCGGGTGATGTCGAGGGGCGCGCGATCGTGCGGTGCCGGTCCTCGCACGGGCAGGCCGCGGACCTGGTCGTCCAGGGCGACGACCGCCAGGCCCTCGCCGGCCTCCTGGACCTGCAGGTCCGTGACATCCACGCGACGTGCCCGACGGACGGGTGCGGCACCGTGGACGACTACGACGCCTCCGACCCCGCGTTGTTCGGCTGGTCCCGCCTCCAGGTCGCCGCGCTCGGCGACGAGGCCCGCTGGTACTGCAGCGACATGTGCGTGGTCGACGCGCTCGCCCGCGCCGGCCACGAGCTCGCCGAGGCCGACCGCCGCGCCGAGCTGGGCGGTGGCCTGTGAGCTCGGTACTGGACACCTATCTCGGCTGGGAGACGCTGCCGCACCTCACCGGCTGCAAGCGGCCGGCGCTGGACATCGGATGGCGCCGCAGCGAGCACACTTACCGCCGCCACCGCGGGTTCGGCGAGCCCCACCACAACCACAAGTGCCAGGACGAGTACTGCGAGACGCACGGCAACACGTTCACCGAGATCCGGGTGCGGATCGTGTGCACGTCCTGCGGCGCGGCCCGGGTGCTCACCGGTGAGGACACCGACGACACCCGCGACACGCCCACCAGCAGCGCCAGGCTCGGCTACGGGCTGCCGCCCCGGCAAAAGGCGGGGCTGCTGCTGTGGCCGGCCACGCCGTGGCTGGACTTCGGAGACCGCCGGGATGAGCCGCACGACTTCGTCGTGACCCGCACCGGCGTGAAGACGGTGACGGCGAAGGCGATCGTCGGCACGCTCACCCAGGGCGACGGGAAGCTGCGCGGCCGGATCTGGGCTTGCCTCGCGGCGCCCGACCCCGAGGGCCAGTTCGGGTTCAGTACGCCGCTGCGGTTCGCGTACTGCAACGACGGCCGCGGCCGCGGGGGTTCGCCGCTGCGCTCGGTGGGCGCGGCCGCCCGGTGGGTTGCTGCGCGGCTCGCCGAGTACGAGGCGACGGGTGGTGCGGTGTGAGTGCCACCATCGCGAACGGTGCGGCCTCGGCCGCCGGGAAGAGCACCCACGCCGTGGGCGATGCCACCCGGACCCTGGCCACGCTGCCGCAGGCCCCGTACGCCGACGCGATCCATGCCGAGCTCGCCGAGGCGGGCCTGCCGCCGCAGTTCCTGGAGCTGGGCGTGGAGTGGGGCGCGTACCGGGTGCTGTTTCTGCGGCTGGTGTGGCCGCCACAGGACGATCTCCTGGGCGCGACGGCGTGCGCGGACGGCCTGAGCTTGCGCTGGTCGCACACCGGCGGCTGGTCGGCCCACACCGCCACCGGCTCCTGCCTGCTGCCCATCGTCCGGCTCGCGGAGCCGCTCCTGGTCGTCGACGCCGCCCAGCACTACGCGAAGCACGGCCTGCTCAAGGAGTGGGTGGAGCCGTTCGACGCCCGCTGGACGCACGCCGGCCACCTGGACGCCGCGCTCGCGGCCTGGCAGCAGCGGGAGGCGAGCCAGTGACCGCCGCCCTGACGGACAAGGCGATCGCGCAGCTGCGCAACGCCGGGCTGACGCGGCCGCGTGCCCCCTACCCGGGGCAGGTGTGGACGCCGCGCACCGAGGCCGAGCAGCACCTGCTCAGCGAGGGCTATCGCCTGGACCGCCTGCGTCTGGTCCTCCTTGAGGAGGTCGGCCGCCTGCGCGGGCAGATGCCGCGCAGGCCGCGCGGGGAGGTGATCGCGGATGCTGCCCGCACCATCGACCGGCTGAAGGACTGCCCGCTGTCGCAGGCGCAGCTCGGCATCGTCGCGGCGGCCGCCGCGGGCGAGTCCCCGGAAGGCACGGCCCGCCGGCTGTGCCTGTCCTACGACACGGTCAAGTCGCACCGGCAGCGCGCCGTGGCGCGCCTTGAGGCCCGCAACATCCTGCACGCGGTCGCCCTGTGCGTCGCGGCCGGCTGGATCACCGACCTGCAGATCACGCAGGGGGTGTCGCCGTGACCGCGATCCAGTGGCTGATCGTCGTCTGCCTGGCCGCGCTGGCGCTGTGGGTGGTCGCCGGGATCATCGACGCCCGCGCGGCCCGCCGTCCTCTGCCGCGCATCGCCCAGCCCGCGCCGCCCGTCCCGCTGCTGCCGCCCACCCGGCCCCGCCCAGACCTGCCGCGGGCCCGCGCCATCCGCCGCGGCCGCGTCCGTCACCACGCATCCCAGGGAGGCACCCGGTGAAGGAGCCCCGCTACGACGTGATCCTGCACGTGCTCACCCACCCGCAGCCCGTACGCCCGCTGTTGGCCTACGAGTTGCGCGGCCCGCTCGTGCAGCTGCTCGGGTCCGGTACCACTGACCCGACCTGGCAGGCCTCGCCCCGGCTGCTGGCCGAGGCCATCGACCAGGCCGTGTCCGAGCCGCCGTCCTCCGCACACGCCCTGGTCGTCGAGTACCGCGGCTTCGACCTCGTCGGCACCTGCCGGTGTGGCGAAGTGCTGGGCCGCGCCCGGCCCGGCACACCCCTCGACGCGCTCGCCGTGCCCTGGGAGCGCCACACCGCCGCCCTCGCGGCTGCCGCCCGCACCAGCGCCTGACCCCACCTGATCTCCGGGCGGGACGTGCCCTGACAACCGTCCCGCCCGGGCCCCAACTGAAGGACCACACCATGACCAGCAACACCAGCGACACCGGGGGTGTCCGGTGAGCGGGCAACTCGTCGTCCTGGCCCTGAAGGTGCCCGACGTACGCCTCGGTGACATCACCGACCATGCCGGTGGCCGCCTGCAGGTGCGGGAGATCGTCCAGCGCCGACACCTGTGGGACCTGGCCGGAGATCCGCCCGGACACGTCCACCACGACGAGCACGGCCGCCGCGACTGGCGCGCGCCGGACGAGATCCAGCCGACGGCTCGTCGCAGTCTGCCGAAGACCGACACGGTGCGGGTGTGGCGCACCCTGGAGGCGATCGGCCCGGTCCGCGGTCACGGACGGCGCATCGAGCGCACCGATCTGGTGGCCCGCGGCTGGTTCCGCTTCTACTCCTCGCACACCGCTGGCTGTTCGTGCGGCTGGCGGGAGGAGAGCACCCACACCGGTGGCGCCACGGGTGCCGGCCTGGCCGAGGCCGCGTGGCTGGACCACAAGGCGACGGCGCTGACCCGGGCGTCCTATGTGGCGCAGCCCGCGCTGGGTCTGGTGACCGAGCTGCAGGACGCGAACACGAGCCTGGCGCCGGTGCCGTGGACGTTCGGCCCGGTCTACAACGGTCCCGCGGCCGGCGGGGGCATCGCCCGGGGGAGCCTGGACGGCCTGCCGCTTGAGGACGCCCGCACCGCGATGACCGGATGGGCGGCCGCCCTGGGCGCCGACGAGGTCCGGGAGTTCCGGTATCCGGCCCGCCAGGGCCTGCGGGGCTGGAAGCCGCCGCGTGTCGAGCTGAGCCTGTCGGCATACGGCAGCGACCGCGCCCTGGTCGAACTGGCCGCGCTCATCGAGGAGCCCGCCTCCGCCGACGAGTCCGCTGACCGGCCCGGCGCCACCCCGGATGAGGTGGCGCAGTGACGCGCGCGGACCGGCTCACGCTGGTGCGCCAGCTGCACGAGGAGGGGCTGAGCCGACGCGAGATCGGCAAGCGCCTGAAGGTCTCCAAGGACACCGTGCGCCGGGATCTGGACCGGATCAAGGCCGAGGACGAGTCGGCCGATGCGCCGCCCGGTGAGCCGGACGAAGCCGATGCGCCGCAGGCCAGCGAGGCTGCGGCCGAGGACAGCGCGCCAGGTGATGAGCCACCCGGTGAGCCGGTAGCGCAGGAGGCGGACGACCGTGCGCCACAGGCTGCGCCACCGGCCGCGCCGGTGGCCGAGGAGGAGCCGGTCAGGCCGGTGCTGCGCATCGACCTGGTCCGGCGGCCGCGGCTGCTGCGCAACCTGGCTGCGCTCCTGGACCTGGGGCTGAAGGCCCCGGCCGTCATCGACATGGCCGTGGCCGCCTTCACGGACGCCTACCGGCACGCGCTGGCCCGCGGCGAGCTGCGCCCGGGCGAGCCCTACGAGGTGCGCACCCGCGTACGGCCCGCGGCCGCTGTCCGGCGGGCCGTCTGAGACCGGGCCGCCCGCCCCGACGCCCCCCTGAGGGGCGGGCGGCCCACCTACCCGAACACCCGAGCGACGGAGGCTGACTGTGTACCGGTCATGGCTGTTGCTGTCGGCCAGCGTGCTGGCCGTGGTCCTGGCGCTCGGCGGCTGTCATCCCGCGGTCGGCGCTCCGCCCGCGCCGAGCCCGGCCCCCGCTCCGATCCCCCCGGCCCGGTAGACGGCGTGCGGGCCGAGCGGGAGCTGTTCGGGCTGTGGGTGTCCTTCGGCCACTACAGCCCGAACCTCGGCCGCTGGCTGAGGCTGCCGGCCGCCCGCTTCACCTGCCGCTGGGGCTGCCTGTTCGAGGGCTCCGGCGCCGAGTACGTCGCCCAGTTCACCCGCGCCATCGATGCCCACCATGCCCGGCACTGCCCCGGGCCCCCAACCCTCTGAACGGAGACCCATGGAGACGAGAGCTGTCCCGACCCCGGGCGACGTCGCCCGCGGCCGGACCCGGCCCGCACCCATCCCCACGACGCCCCCGCCGTCGTACGACCGCCACCTGTGGGAGCAGGCGCTCCTGGCCGCCGAGCTGCCCCATTCCTCGGCGCTCCTGCTGGGCTGGGGCCTGGCTCACCTGGCCGGTACGACCGGGTACCTGTCGCCGGCCATCGCGTCCGAGGGCAGCCTGGCCGGCACGCTGCGCCTGACCGCCCGGCAGGTCCGCATGTCACTGCCCCAGCTGCAGTCGGCCGGACTGATCCGTCGGCCGCGCAGCAGCAGCCGCAGCGGAGCCCAGACCGCGGGCCGGCCGGTCGTCCTCACCCTGCCGCCCGCCGACGCGCGCACCGAGCCCCCGCATACCGGCGAGGTGCCCAAGTGAACGGCGTCCCGGGGCAGTTACCGCTGCTGCCCGCCGACCCGACCCGCTGGGGCGGCCCGGCCGCCGTCGCCGCGCAGGCGATCGCGACCTCGGGCCGCACCGAGTACACCGTCCGCTGCACCGGCTGCAGCCAGCTCCACCGCCACACCGGCCCCGGCATCCGCCGCGGCCCGTGCGGCGCCACCTACACCGTCCCGGACGGCGACCAGGTCGCCGACGACACCAGCTAGGACACCGTGACCCACACCCGCGAGCTCCCCGCCGAGCCCCGCCGCAGCCGCGGCGGGGCCGGTGGCGTGGCCCGCGGGCAATGGGTGAAGTACCCGCTGCGCCTGGTCGTCGACGCCGCGGCGTACGCGGACGCGGACACGAAGGTCTACGGCAAGGTCAAGGCCCTGTCCCGGGGCCGCGCGTGCGAGGCCTCCGTCGAGAAGCTGGCCGAGTTCACCGGCCTGAGCGTGTCCACCGTCGAGAAGGCGCTGCGCCGGCTCTCCAGGCCTGCGCCGACCGACGGGGTGCAGGAGCTCACCCGCAAGCAGCGCTCACACCAGGTGACCGGCACGGGCCGCACGAACGAGCGGACCTGCCGCCCGCTGGAGGAGGCCGAGCGGTTCGTGTGCGCGCCCGTACGGGCCGCTGACAGCCTGCGCGGCACCCTGCACCGCCTCTACCTCCTCCTGCGCTACACGAAGCTGGTGGAGAAGCGGGATCTCACCCTCGCCGAGATCGCCGCCGTGCTGCGCCACCACGGCGGCCGCCGCGCCGGACAGCCCCTGCACGAGGGCACCGCGGCCCACCTCCTCGACGAACTCGAAGACGCCGGCTGGATCACCCAGGACAAGCGCGCCGGCTACCGCGGCCGCCACGCGATCACCGTCCACGACGACCCCGTCCGCCCGGCCGACGAGCCCCACACCCCGGGCCCCGGACCGGAGATGACTCCCGATACTGAAGGCGGGGCGGCTCCCGATCTTGAGTGCGGAGCCCCCGCGTATAAGGAAGACCTAGAACTGAACGACCTCAGAAGCACGCCGGAGCGTGGGGCCTTCCGCCGTAGGCGAGATGACCGTAAGTGGGTCGCCGCCCCTGTGGACAACTCGTCGGCGGCCTCGGTCGCTTCGGTCGCTGCCACCTTCCGCCCCGCCCCCCGAACGCCCCAACACCCCGAAGAGCGCCCCGCGTACGACGGACCCCAGCTCACCCTCAGCCCCCGCGTCTGGGCCGTCCTGGAACCCGTGGCGGACCTCCTCGCGGACGTCCGGCCGTTCCTGGTGCGCCGCATCGCCCGAGAGGTCGGAGCCCAGCTCGACGCCGGGATCTGGCCCGAGGACATCCGCGACCAACTCGACCGCCTACGCCGCTGGACCCCCGGCGAGAACATCACCGACCCCGGCCGCTGGCTCCTCGGCGCCGTCCTGCCCGCCCGCTCCGCCTGCGGACTGCCCGACTGCTACTGGGGCTTCAAACACCGCACCGGCTTCCCCTGCAAGACCTGCGCCGAAGTCGCGAACGCCCGCGCCCGGGCCGCTCACCCCCCGCATACCGACTGGCACGAGTGCCGCGCCTGCCAGGCGCCCTCACGCCACCACTTGCCCGCAGGCCTCTGCCACGCCTGCAGACCCACCGCCTGACCGACCGGAAGGACCCGATGCCATGCCCACCCCATACACGCGCCCCGCCCCACCCAACGGCCCCGGCATATGCACCCGATGCGGTGCCCACGTCATCTGGTGCCTCAACGCCAACCGCAACACCCAGGCCGTCAACGCCCAGCGCGTCGACTACGGCAACCAGGCCGTGAGGCAGGACGCGGCCGGCCGCTGGCACGTCCGCCAACTCACCAAGGAGCGCCCCACCCTCGAAGGCTCCGAAGCCCTCCACTACCCCCACGCCCCCACCTGCACCAACCCCGCACCCCGCCCGGCCTTTACGCCCGGCATCCCGCGCGGCCGCCGCGGCGTACGGCCCGTCAGGTGGCAACGATGACGTACGACCACACCCTCACCGGCCTGTGGATCGCCACAGCACTCGGCATCATGGCCGCGCTGATCATCCTGTGGTCCAGCGCCTACGTCGCCCTCGGCCGCGCCCTCGACGTCCGCACCGACCGCCGCGCACGCCAGGCCGCCCGCGCCCAGCACATCCAGCGCACCCGGGCCACCGAGGACACCGTCGCTCTCGCCCTCAACGACGCCTGCTGCGAGACCTGGTGGACCTCATGCGGCACCCACCACGACCCCACCTGCCCCGACCACACCCACAAGAACGCCTGACCCTCGCGCGCCTGCGACCGTGCGCCCGCAATCGCAGGCGCGCGCACGCGCGAGACGCCACCCCTACCCGCCAGTACGTGTGACCGCCGCCCACCGACGGGAGACCGGAGCACCCAGCCATGAGCACCTGCACCATCTGCCCCCGCACCGCCCCCGACCACGAGCACCTGTGCCGGCTCCACTCCGGCGAACTGCGCGGCTGGCTCACCGAGATCCCCGCCCAAGCCCGACTCCTGCAGGCCGAGTTCATCGAGCCCGGCGGACGGCCCTCACAGGGCCGTTTCGGCGGTACCGGCCGCGCCGACGCCCCCGTGCCCGTCGACCTCCGGGTCCTCAACCTCCTCGGCGCCGGCCGCTACGACCCCGCCCCCGGCACCGACGACGACGGCACCGCGCCCATCACCGCCATCCTCGGCGCCTGGGCAGGCCACATCGCCTATCACTACCCCGCGGCCGCACGCGACCCGTACGGCACCGCCCGCACCCAACCCTGCGAGCAGGCCTGGCCCACCCGAGGCGAGACCATCACCGGCTGGTGCACATGGCTGACCGCCTACCTGCCATTCGCCCTCACGCTCCCACTCGTCGCCGAGCTCCACCGCGCCCTCGGCGACCTGGTCCGCCGCCTGCGCAACTTCACTCACACCGAACCCCGCCAGCATCCCCGCGCCGCGCCCTGCCCCGTCTGCGACCTGTGCACGCTCGTACGGACCGACGGCCGCTGGCACATTCACTGCCTCGACTGCGGCCACCAAATGACCCCCGACGACTACGACCAGCACGCCACGCGCTACCTCGCAGGCCGCCAGGCCGACGCCAGCGATCCACGAGGGGATGTGTCCATGATCACCGACCGCATACCTGACGGGCACGATCCGGCATTCCTCTGATCCTAGAAATGCCATCAGCCTTTGGGGTGAATGTGCATGCGTGCACCACATCCCGTACGCAGATGTGGCGTTACCTGGATGCAGCGCTTCTTCGCCCTCACATCGTTCCCGCTCGGATCGATGGCTGTGGACACCAGAACGCTCGCGGACACGTAAGGAACCGATCAGGCCAGAGCAATGGAGTCTGGCCCGATCGATTCAGTGAGAGCGGAAGGATGAATTGGGGTGAACTACCGTCGGCGGCGAACCCTGCGGACGATCGCCCTCACTCCTGCCCCGCCCACAGTCACGGCCCCGGCTGTGGCCGCGGACAGCAATACATGCTTGGGATCGACGTGGCCGGTCTCGATCAAGGAGATCAGAATCTCACGTGTCGCGCCCTTGACCGTCGCGACGCAGACTTCACCCAGAAGGCGAACCTCGGTGCAATCTGGCGAGCCGCAAGACCCCGACCCGGGGTCACACGAGTTGCGGTCGGGTCCGTGAGACCCGTCGCAGTGGGTGCTATTCATAGCATCCAATCAGAAGAGAGGTGTGCGGCGCTGCCGTCCAGCTATATGTCTATGGCAGGACGAATGGGCGACGGCGCCGCAGGCCCAAGGTGCTCTTGAGCCGTCGCTTTCTTTAACGCGCAGCAGCTTCAATCAGAAGCGCCCGTGCGGCATTTATCGCCCCAATGGGTTAATACTTCCGCTAGTCATATCGGCGATATGACGGCGTGTCATTTCCCCCGTGAATTCGCGCCGCGGCCAGAAGGGGCGGCCGTCCCCTGTGCCCGCTCGAAGCGGAATCCTGGGGCGTTCCCGCTGGACAAAGATCCCTACGTAGCGTGAACATGGTGCCAGCAGCACACTTGTGCCCACAGCTCACATCCGCAGCCCCGGACTCGCTCCCTCAACCCGGGGCTGCGGCACGTCCACGGCAGAACGGGGGCACCATGAGCCAGCTCTACAACGGCGCCCAAGCCGCCGAGCTCGCCACCGCTTGGCGCCGCACCGTCAGCGCCACCGCGGCCGCCGTCACCCGCCCCGCCATCTGCAACTGGCGTGCCCGCGGCCACCTGCCCGTAGCAGGCCTCGACGAACACGGCCGCCCCCTGTACGCCCTCGCTGACCTCGCCCGTGCCGAACACGCGACACGCCCCCGCGCCCTCCGCCTCGTCGGCATCGTCACCCAGTAGCCGTCACAGCACCGTCACAGCCCCCACACGCCACCCCCGCCCGACGGCATGATGCGAACCCCACGCACACCGCGCGTCCTTGGGGGGATCTCGTGAGCCATCAGCCGTACCAGCAGCAACCCGCATGGGGAGCGCCGCCCGCTCCGCGCCCGCCGAAGAAGAAGGGCCCCAAGATCGCCGCCATCGGCTGCGGCAGACTCCTCGCCCTCTTCATCGGCCTGGCCGTCCTCGGCGCAGCCATCGGCGACAGCGACGACAAGGACGAGGCCGACGACAAGCCGTCCGCGACGAGCAGCGCGCCCGCGCTCACCGACGAGCAGCGCGCCAGCATCGACGCGGCCGCCGGCCTCCCGCCCAAGCCCGACGCCGCCACCCGCAAGGCGTACCTGGACGCACTGGACGCCATCGACCCACGCATCGCCAAGGACGGCAAGGACGACCAGACCGTCGACCGGGGCCGCAATCAGTGCAGCTCCATCAAGAGCAACCCCGACGACAAGGACAAGCTGAGCCAGCTCGCCCTCGACCGGTTCACCATCACCACGCGCCTGCCCGACATCGCCACCCCACAGACCGGAGCGAAGGTCACAGACGCCGTGCACAAGCACCTCTGCCCCGACTTCTGAGGTACCCCTTTACACACCACGCGGCCCCGTGCCCACCAGGTACGGGGCCGCACCCATACCCGCAGGAGGTGAGCGCCCATGCCCTCCCGCGCTCCCCGCCCCTGTACGACAGGCAGCTGCCCGGGCACACCCGTACCTGGCTCGGCCAAGTGCGCCGAGTGCCTGGCCCGTTCCCGCCGCGACCGCCCCTCGGCCAAGGCTCAGGGCTACGACGCCGAGCACCGCGACCGCTTCCGCAAGGGCGTCCTCGAACGTGACCCGACGTGCGTGTGCACGTCGACCGAGCACAAGCACGGCTCACCCTGTGGCGCGCGCAGCGAGCACGCCGACCACTACCCACTGTCCAAGCGCGAGCTGCGCCGGCGCGGCCTGGACGAGCACCACCCGAACTACGGCCGAGGCCTGTGCGCCTCGTGCCACGCCCGGGCAACGGGCAAGCATCAGCCGGCCGGTTGGGCAGCGACCCCGCGCGAGCCGGACGCCCCTCCGTTCTGACCGAGCGTGACAACGCCGGCCGGGGAGGGGGCCTCAAATCTCTGGCCCTGGGAGGGGTCGGAACGCGGGGGGGAGCCCCCTCCCGCGCTGACAGGTATCGGGATCCGCCGTACCGCGGCGGCCGCCGTAACGGTGCGTCACCACTGGAGGTGATCATGGGGAAGCGTGGCCCGGCCCCCAAGCCGACCCAGCTGCGGGTGTTGCACGGCGACCGCAAGGACCGAATCAACTCGGACGAGCCGCAGCCGTCCGCCGGCGACGTCGCCCCGCCGACCTGGCTGAGTGACGAGGCCCGGGAGGTGTGGGAGGAGTACGCCCCCGACCTTGAGGCCAAGCGGGTGCTGACCGCGTGGGACGTCGAGGCGTTCGCCGCCTGGTGCGACGCCGTCGCCCGCCGCCGGGATGCCGCCCGGCACGTCGAGGAGGAAGGCGCGGTCGTCGAGTCGCCGGTGTTCAACAAGAACGGCGACATCAGCGGCCACCGGCGCGGCAAGAACCCCTGGCTCCTCGCCCTGGACGCGGCCGACGCCCAGGTCCGTACGTACGGCGCGCGGTTTGGTCTGACCCCGTCCGACCGCGCAGGCCTGAAGATCCCGAACGAGGGCGACGGACTGGGGGCCGAGCGGCTGCTGTCCTGACCGACCTGCGGAGGCGCCATGTCCCCGGCCACCACGACCCGGCGCCCGGCCCGCAGCAAGGCGGCCGCCCGCCCGGGCCGCACCACCAGGCGGCGCGTCCTCAAGGTCGACCACAACAAGCGGTGGCGGCCCAACAGTCGGCGCGGCGGGACGTGCGGGTACACCCTCGACGGCAAGACCTGCAGCAAGCGCGGCGCGCACTACTGCGAGCCACGCGCCGACAAGGTCGTGAAGTTCTTCGCCGAGCTGCTCATCCACCCCGCCGGCGCCCTGGCCAACACCCGCTTCGAACTCGCGCCGTGGCAGGAACACGAGATCATCCGGCCTCTCTTCGGCGAGGTCCACTGGTCGGATCAGTGGGGCTGCTACGTTCGCCGCTACACCCGCGCGACCATCGTCATGGCCCGCAAGAACGGCAAGAGCGCACTGCTGTCCGGGATCGCGCTGTACATGCTCGTCGGGGACGGCGAGGAATCCGCCGAGGTCTACGGCGCGGCCGCCAACACCCGCCAGGCGGGCAAGGTGTTCGAGCCCGCGGTGAAGATGATGCGCAAGTCGCCGATCCTCGCGGCGCGGCTGACCCACATCAAGAACGCCCGCCGCCTGGTCGACGAGAAGACCGGCAGCCACTACGAGGTCATCCCCTCGGACGCCGACAACGAGCTCGGCCACTCGCCGCACTGCTTCATCCTGGACGAAGTCCTCTCGCAGCCGGACGCCACCCTGTGGGATGCGATGGTCACCGGCGCCGGCGCGCGCACGCAGCCGCTCATGCTCGCGATCACCACCGAGACCAAGGACGGCGCCTCGTTCGGCGCCGACATGATCGACGAGGCCGACCGGGTCATGGAGGACCCGGCGCGGGCGCCGCACCACTTCGCGTTCGTGCGGAAGATGCCGCGCACCGTCGACGACCTTGAGCGGCTGTGGCGACTGTTCCCCGCCCGCCCCGAACTGCCGGTGTCCACCGACCCGTGGGACGAGGCGAACTGGTCTTGGCCCAACCCCGCCCTCGGCTCCTTCCTGTCGGTGCAGGCCCTGCGCGAGGACGCCGCCGAGGCCCGCAACGACCGCAGCAAAGAGAACTCCTTCCTGCAGTTCCGCCTCAACCAGCGCGTGAGCCAGGTGACGCGCTGGCTGTCCATGGACCTGTGGAACGCGCGAGTCGGCGAGGTTGCCCCGACACCGGACTGGATCCGCGCCAAGCTCCAGGGCCAGCGCTGCTGGGGCGGACTGGACCTGTCCAGCAAGCTCGACCTGACCGCGTTCGCCCTGGTCTTCCCCGGCGGTGAGGTCCTGTGGCGGTTCTGGCTGCCCGAGTCGGTCGTCGAGGACCTCGACACGCACACCAACGGGCGCCTGTCGGAATGGGTGGCCGAGGGCTGGATCACCGCCACCGACGGCGACACGATCGACTACGACCGGATCTACGACGACATCGCCGCGGACCACAAAGACTTCCGCATCGTCGACATCACCTACGACAAGTGGTCCGGCGAGCCCGTACGGCAGGCGATCGTCAAGCGCACCCGGCTGAAGATGCTCGAATCCGACACGACCTACCTGCGGATGACCGGGCCGATGGGTGAGCTCATGCGCCGGCTGAAGGCCGACGAGCTGAGCCACTTCGGCAACCCGGTCGCGCAGTGGATGGCCGACGTCGTCGAGAAGAAGTCCCCGCGCGACGACCCCGACCGGCAGCGGCCGGTCAAGCCCGACCGGGAGAAGACCGGCAAGCGCATCGACGGCATCCCCGCCCTGCTGTTCGCCCTCGACGGCGCCATGCGCGGCATGCCCAAGCCGTCCGTCTACGAAAGCCAGGGCATGGCCCTGTGACCCCAACGGAGGTGACGGGTGGACCGCTGGGACGTCCTCGCGCTGCTCGGAATCGTGTTCCTCGGCGCAGGCCTGTGGCTCATCGCCCCCTGGCTCGGCCTGACCGTCGTGGGCGGCGCGCTCGTCGTCATCGGCCTGGGCGGCTCCGTCCTCGCGGAGAAGGCCGCCGCGCGCCAGGAGCTCATCGACGCGAAGAAAGGCGGGTGACGCGCGATGGGCTTCCTGCGTTCCGGGGTGCGGGCCGTGGCCCGGGCCTCGGCCGGCCCGCTGTCCTCGATCGCCACCCCGGAGAAGTGGGTCGTCGACTGGTTCCGCGGCGACATGGCCAACAGCGCCGGCGTCCGCGTCGACTACGACACCGCGATGATGTACGCGCCGTTCTTCGCCGGCGTCCGCGTCATCGCCGAGGACCTCGGCCTGCTGCCGCTGTTCCTGTACGAGCGCCTCGCCCGCGGCAAGCGCCGTGCCACCAGCCACCCGCTCTACCCGCTGCTGCACGATGCGCCCAACGACATGATGGGCGCGATGGCCTTCAAGGAGGCCCTGCAGGGCCACGCCATCACCTGGGGCCGCGGCGTCGCCTACGTCGTCACCCACGAACGCACCGGCGTGGTCGAGGAGCTGTGGCCGCTGCGCCCGGACCGTGTACGGATCAAGGTCCGACAGATGGGCAAGGGACGCGTCGAGCGGTGGGTGCAGTACCGCGACGACGTCAACGGCATCTACGCCAACCTCGCCCCCGGCGAGTTCCTGTGCATCAACGGCCTCGGCGACGACGGTGTCACCGGCTACTCCGTCGTCGAACTCGCCGCGAACAGCATCGGCCTGGGCCTGGCCACCGAGCACTACGGCGCCAAGACGTTCTCGAACGGCGCGGCTCCTGCAGGGGCGCTGAGCCACCCGGAGAACCTCTCGCCCGAGGCGCGCAAGCGCATGGCCGACGACTGGGAGAACATTCACCGCGGCATCGACCGAGCCCACCGCGTGGCAATCCTGGAGGAGGGCGTGACCTGGCAGGCCGTCGGTCTGCCCAACGACGCCAACCAGTTCCTGGAGACCCGCAAGCTGCAGGTGACCGACATGGCCCGGTGGCTGCGCCTGCCGCCCCACAAGATCGGTGACCTTGAGCGCGCCACGTTCTCGAACATCGAGGAACAGCAGCTGGACTACGTGTCGTCCGCCCTGAGCGCGTGGCTGACGCGGTGGGAGCAGGCCATCCTCACCCAGCTTCTCCTGCCCGAGGAACGGGCGCGGTACTTCCCCGAGCACCTGGTCGACGCGCTGCTGCGCGGCAACACCGCGGCCCGCTATGCGGCGTACGCGATCGGCCGCCAGTGGGGCTGGCTGTCTGCCAACGACGTCCGGGAGAAGGAGAACCTCAACCCGGTCGACGGCGGCGACGCCTACCTGGTCCCGCTCAACATGGTCCCCGCCGGCGCCAGCACGCCGGCAGCCGAGGACGACGTCGACGGCGAGGGCCGCGAGGCCGCCCGCCGGTACGCGCGCCTGCTGCGCGGTCGCGGCATCGCCGCGCGCGAGCGGCTGGCCGACGCGTGGGCACCGAAGATCGAGGAGGCCGACCAAGAGATCGCAGACCTTGAACGCAAGAAGGTCGGCGCCCTGGTCGACGAGCACCTGATCCCCGGCGGCCGCGGCGCCCGCTCGACGTCCGCGTTCCTCGCCGCGCTGTCCGCCCTGTACGCCACGGACGGGCCGATCGCCGAGGCGATGACCGCGCTGTGGCTGCCGATCATCACCGCGTTCGCCGCCGACGTCGCCGAGGACGCCGCCGAGGAGGTCGGCCACGAGGACGACGTCGACCTGTCCACGTGGGCGCACGCATACACGCTCGCGCACGTCGCCTACCGCATCGCCTCCAGCTTCGGGCAGCTGCGCAAGCAGACCGAGCAGGCCGACACCCAGGAGGACGCGGCGGCCGCGGTCGTCGAGCGGCTCATCAAGTGGCAGCAGGAGCGGCCCGCACAGACCGCCCGCTGGGAGGGCGCGCAACTGCCCAACGCGGCCGCGCGGGAGACGTGGAAAGAGGCCGGTGTCCAGACCCTGAAGTGGGTCACCCAGGGCTCCAAGCACTGCCCGTACTGCACGAAGCTCGACGGCCGTACGACCGAGATCGAGGTGCCGTTCATCGCCAAGGGCGACGAGGTCGAGGGCAATGACGGCGAGGCCCTGAAGGCCAAGCGCAACACCTTCCACCCGCCCGTGCACGCGGGTTGCAGGTGTCAGGTGGTGCCCGTTGTCGCCGACTGAGCAGCCCCGGGACGGGATCGAGCAAGGCAGTTGCTCGGAGTGCGGGTGCCCCGCCGAGCGCGGCCCGTCCGGGGCCTGGTGGCACGTGCGCCGTGAGGACTCCTGCGGCCGCGTTCCGGCGCGCTTCGCCGCCCGTCAGCAGCAGACCGCGCCGCGTGACCGGCAGATACGACACCCCGGGAGGGACCGATGAAGGGCCAGCGTCACTACATGCGCGGCTACGTCCAGCGCGCCGACGACGAGCAGGGCGACGACTCCGCGGGCAAGCCGCTGACGATCGTCGCCGCCACCGAGGGCCGCAAGGGCGACGGCCTCAACCTCACCATGAAGGGCGCCGAGCTCGGCCGCTTCGAGGCCAACCCCGTGGTCGGTTACGGGCATTCGTACTGGGGTCGCGACGGCCTGCCGATCGGCCGCTCCGACAAGACCTGGATCGACGGCGACGCGCTGAAGATGGCCATCGTCTTCGACCAGGACGACGACTTCGCCCGCAAGGTCGAACGCAAGTACCGCAACAAGATCATGAACGCGTTCTCCATCGGCTTCGACGTCTGGAACATCGCCGACGACGGCACCCCCGAGGGCTGGGAGCTGTTCGAAGTCTCCGCCGTCCCGCTGCCGATGGACCCCAACGCCATCGTCGAGTCCGGCCGTGAGGACCGGCTGGCCCTGGTCCGTCACCTGGCGGGCGGCCGCCCCGACGCCGAGGCCTTCGCTCAGGCGGTCATGGCCCACCTCGACGAGCTGCAGGCCGCGGGCGGCCGCGCGGGCGCGGTGCTGTCGAAGAAGAACAAGCAGCTCGTCGAGTCCGCCCGGGACGCGCTGCAGGAACTCCTCAATGCCGCCGGCGACACCGACGACGACGGCCGCGCGACCGGCGTAATCGTCGACAGGGCCCGCCTGCTGCGCCTGGCCGGCCTCAACCACTGACTTCCGCCCCCGCACCGCGGGCGGCACCACCCACACCCAGAAGGGGACGGAAATGACGACCCTGAAGATCCGCGAGCTGAAGGCCCAGCGCAGCAAGCTGGGGCACGAGGCCACGGGCATCATGCAGGCGGCCACTGACGCGGGCCGCTCGATGACGCCGGAGGAGGAGACCAAGTTCGACGCGGTCATGGACGAGCGAGACAAGCTCGACCGGACCATCGAGCGGGCCGAACGCCTCCTTGAGGACGACCGCGACACGGTCGACGACATCCCGGACGACGGCCGCCCGGGCAACCGCAACGCCGCCGTGCAGATGACGGCGTGGAACGCCTACCTGCGCGACGGCCGGCCCGGCCTGTCCGCCGAGCACGCCCGCGCACTGAACGCGGGCAACGACCCCGAGGGCGGCTTCCTCGTCGCGCCGGAGGAGTTCGTCAACCGGCTCCTGGCCAACGTCGACGACCAGCTGCCGCTGCGCGGCCTGGCCACCGTGATGCGCCTGACACAGGCTGAGTCCCTCGGCGTGCCGACCCGTGACGCCGACCTCGCCGACGCCACCTGGACCTCCGAGGTCGGCACCGGCAGCCAGGACGACGCGCTGCGCTTCGGCAAGCGCGAGCTGCGCCCGCACCCGCTCGCCAAGCGCGTGAAGATCTCCCGCACGCTGCTGCGCAGGGCCTCGCTGGACCCCGAGCAGATCGTGCGCGAGCGGATGGCCTACCGGCACGCCACCGCGCAGGAGAACGCGTTCATGACCGGCGACGGCAACCAGAAGCCGTTGGGCCTGTTCACCGTCGGCAACGCCGACCTGGGAGGCATCACCACCGCCCGGGACAAGGACGTCCCCACGTCCGGCACCGGGTTCGTGAACAATGCCACCAACGGCTACGCGGCCGATGCCCTGATCGACGCCAAGTACGCGCTCAAGCCGCAGTACCACGCCCGGGCGCGGTGGCTGTTCCACCGGCTGATCCTGGCCGAGGTCCGCAAGATCAAGGACGCCAACGACCAGTACATCTGGAAGGCCGGCCTCGGCGACGCCCCGGACACCATCCTCGAAATCCCCCACGTCCTGTCGGAGTTCGCGCCGTCGACCATGGCGAACAACGACTACATCGGCATGCTCGGCGACTTCTCCTACTACTGGATCGTCGACGCCCTGCAGTTCGAGATCCAGCGCCTGGTCGAGCTGTACGCGGAGAGCAACCAGATCGGGTTCATCGGCCGCATGGAGTCCGACGCCATGCCGGTCCTGGAAGAGCCGTTCGTGCGGCTGCAGTCCAACGACACCGTCGCCTGATCCTCGCCCTGACCCACCACCCAGGCCCCAGGGCCAGGAAGGAAGCGTCCCGTCATGAGGACCGACATCAAGAACCATCTCGCGGTGGCCCAGTCCGTCGCCCCCGCCGCCTACACCGCGACCGTCACCGGCACCGGCGTGGACCTGGCCGGGTTCGACGCGGCCGCCGTGCAGATCACCGTGGGCGCCGTCACCTCCAACGCGTTCTCCGTCGAGATCCAGGAGTCCGACTCCCTGGCCACCGGCTACACCGCGGTCGCCAACAGCGACCTGGACGGCACCGAGCCCGCCACGCTGACCGCAGCCACCACCACCCTGATCGGCTACCACGGCATCAAGCGGTACATCCGCGCCGTGGCCACCGACACCGCCGCAGGCGACGCCGTCTTCGGTATCTCCGTCATCCGCGGCAACGGGCGGGTGAAGCCCTGATGCGCGTGCAGTTCAACCGGCCCGTGGCCAGCCCCGGCCTGTCCGCGAGCGTCGGGCAGATCCTCGACGTGCCCGAGGACGAGGCGCTGCGGCGTATCGAGCTCGGCCACTGCGTCGCCCTCGACCAGCCCAAGGAGGGCCTCGGTAAACGGCTGCGGCGTGTCCTGGGCGGCAAACCCGCAGCCGATCCCCCCGGCGAGGAGCCGTCCGACAGGTGGACCGTCGAACGCCTCAAGGCCTGGGCCGCCGACCATGCGATCGACCTGGGAGCCACGTCCAAGAAGGCCGACATCCTTGCCGCCATCGAGGCCGCCCAGACAGAACCCACCGACAAGGCCCTCGCCGAGCTGAGCGTCGAGGAACTGCGGGACTACGCCGACGAGCAGGACATCGCCCTGCCCGAGGACGGCGACCAGGCCGAGCTGCTCGCTGCGATCGAGGCCGCCCTGCAGGAGCGCGCGTGACGAAGGGGGTGGGGTGCCGTGACATACGCCAACGCCAATGAGCTGCGGCTGTTCCTGCGGCACCCCGGCGCCTTCACCGCCGACGAGACCGCCCAGGCCGAGCTGCTCCTGGAGCTCGCGGAGGGCGAGATCGATGACGTCACTGGGCAGTCCCTCACGCTGTCCACCGACACCGTCGTCCTCGACTCGCCCACCCGCCAGGACCCCTGGCCGCAGGCCCCGGGCACCGGCTCACACATGCTGATCCTGCCGCGGTGGCCGGTCACCGCGGTCGCCTCGGTCACCCTCCTCGGCGACGACGAGCCGGACGAGGACCTCACCTTCGGCAAGGATCACGACTACACCTGGTCCGCGGCCGGCACCCTCACCCGCGTCAACGGCTGGTGGCCCACCAACGACCGCTCCGTCCAGGTCGTCTACACCGCCGGGCACGATCCCGTCCCCGCCGGCGTCAAACGCATCGAGCTGCGCATGGCGGCCGCCGCCTGGGGCAATCCCATGCTCCTCGCCTCGGAGTCCCTGGGCGATCACTCCCGCAGCTTCTCAGCCGAGGCGTTGGGCATGTCAATGTCCGACAAGGATCGCAAACTCCTCGGCCTGTACCGGGCCCGGACATGATCGGCCACTGGCTCAACCGTGCGCTGCAGGTGTGGCGTTCGGAGGAGACCGACGACGGGCACGGCGGCCAGACGTCCACGTACGTACGTCAACCGGATGACGTACGCGCCAAGGTCGACCAGCCCTCTGCCACTGACCGGCTGCTCGCCGCGCAGACCAGCAGCGAGCACAGCCACGACATCTTCCTGCTGCCGACCGCCGACGTGCGGCGGCTCGACGAGCTGCGGGACGAGACCACCGGCGAGGTGTGGAAGGTGCTGCACGTCGTCGGCCCCTCCACCGCCCGCTACCGCAAAGCCCAAGCCCAGCTGATCCAAGGAGAGGGAGAGCCCGATGGCTGACCTTGCACTGACTGTCGTCCCGGTGGCCGCCGGCATTGCCGACGTCGCCGCGCAGGCGGTCGCCGCGGCCGGCGGCGGCGACACCGCACCCGTCGGACCGGGACGGTTCCTGTACGTCAACAACGCCGACGCGTCCTCCAAGACGGTGACCATTGCAACGCCGGGCACGGTGTCGGGGCTGGCGATCGCCGACGTTGCGGTGGTGGTGGCCGCGGGCAAGCACGCCATCATCCCGCTGACCAACATTTTCCGCGGCGCCACGGGACGCGCGGCGATCACCTACAGCGCGGTCACGGCCGTGACCGTCAAGCCGTTCGAGCTGGGCACCTGATGACCGGCGAGCACGAACGCGCGGACGCGGCAGGGCCGTTCGTCGCGAGCGAGGCGCACGAGTGCAAGCGGCGGGCCGAGGCCTTCCTCGGCCAGGGCGAGACGGACATCGACATCCCGCGCGCGATCGCCTGGGGGCTGCTCGCCGTCGCCGCCGAGCTGCACATCATCCGCAAGGAACTCAGGCGCAAGCGGTGACTCGGGCCGAGGTCACCGTGCGCCTGGAGGTCGAGGTGTTCGCGCGGATCGCCGGCCGCGACTACCCCATCGCTCTCTACAGCGCGCCGGATGAGGAAACGGCCCTGGACCGGGGCCGGTTCGCTGCCCTGCTGCGCCAGGCCGCCGAGGACATCGATCAGGGCAGAGGGGCGGGGCGATGGCACGCGGGCGCGCGCACGTGACGATCACCGGGCTGGCCAGGCTGCGCGACCGCCTGGAGGACCTGCCCGACGAGATCAAACAGGCCCTCGTCAAGGGGGTGAGGGAGTCCGCCGAGGCCGTGCGCGACGACGTCGAGCGCACCGTGCCCGTCGACACGAGCGGCCGGGACAGCCACCACCTCAAGGACACCGTCGACATCCGCTACCGCGAGGATGATCTGGTCGCTGACGTCGGCTGGTTCAACCAGGAGGACTACTACGCGTTCTTCGTCGAGCGGGGCACGCGCAGCCGGCCCGCACAGCCGTCCCTGCATCCGGCGCTGGAGCGTGAGCGCGGCCGCTACCAGGCTCGGCTGACCGACGAGGTCAGGAGGGCCCTGCGGTGAGCATGCCCGTGGCCGCGTCCGCCGACGGGCCCGTTCAGGACGCCGTCCTGGCTGTGCTGACGGCGGACGCCGAGCTGATGGCCCTGGTCAAGGGCGTGTTCGACTGGGTCAAGGAGAAGCAGCCCTACCCGTACGTCGTCCTCGGGGAGTCCATCGAGACCCCCGACAACACCCATGACAGCCACGGCTCGAACACGGTGATCACGCTGCATGTGTGGTCGCAGTACCGCGGCTTTCACCAGGCGCGCACGATCGTCACGCGGCTGCGGGCGCTGCTGGAGCACCGGCCGCTGACGATCGCCGGGCACCGGCACGTGGCCACCTATTTCGTCTCCCAGCAGACGCTGACCGATCCCGAACCGCCGGGTGACATCCGGCACGTACCGATCTCGTTCCGGGTTCTGACCCAGGTCAGCCCCTAACCACCCAGAGAGGATGTGACCCGCCATGGCCGGTGAGGACGCAACCGGGACCCAGCTCAAGCGCGACAGCAACGGCGCCGGCAACTTCGTGACGATCGCCAGCGTGGAGTCCCTGTCGGGGCCGTCCCGCACCCGCAACATGATCGACGTCACCGCCCACGATTCCCCGGACAAGTACCGGGAGTTCGTCAAGGGGATGAAGGACGGCGGTGAGGTCACCGCCACGATCAACTACCGGCCCGGCGAGACCAGTCACCAGGACCTGGACGCCGATTTCGAAGAGGACGGCCTGCGGGCCTATCAGCTCGTCCTGCTGCCCGGCGACGACGACGAGCACACCTGGCAGTTCAACGCCGGGATCTCGGACATCGGCGACGAGTTCCCCGTCGACGACAAAATGGCGCGCGAGGTCACCTTCAAAATCAGCGGCAAGCCGACCCTGACCGCCACCTGATCGAGGAAGAGAGAGACCCGTGAGCATCAAGGAAGCCATCCGCGCCGCGCAGGACATCAAGGTCGAAGAGGGCGTGGACATCCCCGAGTGGAATGTCACCGTCGACGTGTGGGGCCTGCCGTCCGGGGCGTGGGAGGCCTACCAGAACAAGCTGAACAAGCTGCGCTTTGCCGAGGGCAGCAAGGGCGCGGAGATGGCGGTCAAGTCCAACCGGGCGGAGATCGTCGCGCGCTGCCTATATGAGCCGGGCACCAACCAGCTGGTCTTCCCCGACCTCGCCGAAGGCATCAGCATCCTGTCGAAGAAGGCGCCCGGCACCGTCGACGGCCTGTTCAAACTGTGCCGTCACCTGTCCGGTGAGGACCGCGACTTCGAGCAGAAGGTGAAGGACGCGGAGGGAAACTTCGACGGCGACCAGAGCTGAAACTCCTGTACGACCTGGCCGTGGCTTTCAAGGCCCCGCCGGGTGAGGTGATGCAGCGCTTCACGGACGAGGAGATCGTCCACCTGGTCGCCTACCAGAACCTGTACGGGCCCATCACCCCCAAGCGGCTGGACGTGCTGTTGGCGCGCCTGGCGATGGACCTGATGAGCCCGCACCTGAAGCGGGGCCGGCGGACCGTGCTGCGAGATCACCTGATGGTGTGGTCGCGCGCGGACCGGCCGCGGCAGTCCGGCCGGGAAATGCTCGCCATCGTGAAGAACCTGCAGGCGCAGTACGACCGGGACGACGAGCAGCGTGCCCAGCGGATCAGGCGCACACGCAGGAAGGCGGTGGCGCATGGCGGTTCTGGATGAGCTCCTCGTCCGGCTCGGCGTCGACATGTCGGAGGCCGAGGGCGAGATTGACCGCGGCGCGCAGGGCATCGAGAACCGGCTCACCGGGCTCAGCGCGGCGGGCGGTGTCGCGGCGGCCGGCCTCGGCGCCGCATTCGTCATGGGCCTTGAGTCCGCCATGGACATCTCCTCGGTGACGACCCAGCTGCAGAACCAGCTGGCGCTCACCGACGAGGAGGCCGCCCGCGCGGGCGAGATCGCGGGCGACGTGTACTCGGCCGGATTCGGCGAGTCGGTCGGCGAGGTCGGCGAGGCACTGTCCGCGGTGTCGTCCTCGATGGCCGAGTTCGGTTCCATCTCCGACAAGGAGATGGCCCAGCTCACCAAGGACGCCCTGGCGCTGGCCAAGACCTTCGAGTTCGACGTGGGCATGGCCACCGCGGCCGCGGGCAATCTGATCAAGGCTGGGCTGGTCAAGGACGGCACCGAGGCCCTGGACCTGCTCGCGGCGACCGCGCAGAAGGTGCCCGCCGCGATGCGCGAGGAACTCCCCGAGGTGTCCAAGGAGTACGCGGAGTTCTTCTCCCAGCTGGGGTTCACCGGGCCGCAGATGTTCGGGCTGCTGGCCCAGGCTGCACAAGACCCCACCTTCGAACTCGACAAGCTCGGCGACGCGGTCAAGGAGTTCAGCCTGCGTCTGGCGGACACCAAAGCCGCCGAGGAGCCGCTGAAGAAGCTTGGCTTGGACGTCGCCGAGATCCAGCGGCTGGTCAACGAGGGCAAGGGAACCCAGGCTTTCGATCAGGTCACCACCGCCCTCAAGGGCGTCGAGGACCAGACCGAGCGAACCATGCTGCAGGCTGCCCTGTTCGGCGGCCCGGGCGAGGACCTGGGCAACACGCTGCTCAACCTGGATGCCAGCGGGGCCGCCGCGGCCACCGGCCTGGACCAGGCGGCCGGCGCAGCCCAGTCCGTCTCGGACACCATGGCTGCCTCCCCGGCCCAGCAGTTCGACAGCATCATGCGGACGGTGTCCACCACGCTCGGCGAGATGCTCCTGCCCGTCCTGTCGTTCGTGTCCGACCTGTTCCGCGAGCACCCCGGGCTGCTGCAGATGATCATTCCGGCGCTGCTCGCCCTGGCTGTCGCCCTGGGCATCGCTGCGGTGGCGCAGTGGGCGATGAACTCCGCGCTGCTCGCCAACCCGATCACCGTCGTGGTGCTGCTGATCATGGCGCTGATCGTGTGGATCGTCGCTCTGTGGCAGAAGAGCGAGACCTTCCGGAACATCGTGCTCGGCGTCTGGAGCGCCGTGCAGAGCGGCGTAGAGGCCGCCGTCGACGGGATCGTCGCCGCGGTCGGCTGGCTGGCCCGAGTCCCCGGCAACGTGGCCGGCTGGTTCGGGCAGGCCAAGGACTGGGCCATCGAGAAGGCCCTCGCCCTGGTGTCCTGGCTGCAGGGCCTGCCGGGGCGGGTGAGCCGCGCGGTGTCGGGTCTGTTCGACGCCATCCCGGCCGCCTTCCGCGGCGCCATCAACGGCGTGATCGGCGCCTGGAACAACCTGTCGTTCACCATCGGCGGCGGGAGCATCCTGGGCGTCTCCATCCCCAGCATCACCCTGTCCACGCCCAACATCCCTTTCCTCGCCGAGGGCGGCATCGCCACCGGCCCCACCCTGGCCATGATCGGTGAGGGCTCCGAGAAGGAAGCCGTCCTGCCGCTGTCGCGGCTGGAGCAGCTGCTGAACACGTCCTCGCCGATGGGCGACAAGCTGGCCCCGCAGCACATGAGCGTCGGCTTCGAACCGGGCGGCGGGGACGCGTTCATCGACTGGCTGATGGAGACCATCCGCATCCGCTTCGGCGGCGACGTCACCGCACTCGGACAGGCATAGACGGGAGACTTCAGATGGCCACCTGGCCGCTGCCCCGTATCGGGGAGATGCTCATCGACGGCGTATGGACGGCCGTGCCGATGCGGGAGACCACCAAGATCACCATCAGTCGCGGCATCAGCTCCGAGGCCGTCAAGGCCCGCCCGGCCAGCATGTCGGTGCGGCTCAACGACCCGGACGGCGACTTCAGCCCCCGCAACCCCGAGGGCGACTGGTACGACCGGGCCGGCCGCAACAGCCAGTTCCGCTTCCGCGTCGGCGACGTCCCCGCCGCTCCGGCCGCCGTCTTCACCGACACCTTCGCCCGCACCGTCGCGAACGGGTGGGGCACGGCGACCTCGGGCGCCACCTGGGCCATCTATGACCCGCTGGGTACCTCGCCGCTCGCCTCCGAGTACTCCGTGGCACCCAGCTCCGGGAAGATCACCACCAGTACGCTCAACACCTCCCGCTACATCGCCACCGCCGGCCTGGACCTCGGCGACTACGAGGCTGTCTTCACCGTCGCCACTGGCACCCTGCCCGTCGACGAGAACGCCGAGGAGGGCATCACCCTGTCCGCGGTGTTGCGCGCGGACACCTCGGGCGCCCGCTTCTACCTGGCCGACGTCAACCTGCTGCCCAACACCGGCCTGCCCGGCAACGCAGGTCTGCGCGTCTCGGTCGGCTGCACGCGCTCCGACACCCCGACCGAGTTCGCCGCGCTCTGCCCGCGCCGGCAGATCCCCGGCCTGGTCTACGCGGTGGGCACACCGCTTCGGGTGCGGGTGCGCTGTGAGGGCCCCGAAATCCGCATGCGGGTGTGGAACGACGGCGGCCTGGAGCCGGACCACTGGCACCTGCAGGCCTACGACACCACCTACACCTCCGGCGAGTTCGGCTTCCGCGCCCAGGTCCGCGCCGACGTCACCCCCACCCCGGTCGTGATGTCGTTCGCCGACCTCACGGTGCGCCCGCTGACGGCGGCCGCGGACACCATCCGCATGATCGGGGAGACCGCCGGCGTCACCCCCTATCAGGACGAGAGCGGCAACGACGCCTACGTCGACCTGGACGTCGCCGGGGTGCTGCGCCGCTACGACGGCACCCAGAAGCCGGTCAAGTCCGCGATGCGCCGCCACATCGCCATCTACGCCCCACAGGCGTACTGGACGTTCGAGGAGGGCGCCCAGGGCGACACCTACGTCGCCGAGTACGGCGCGCAGTCCACCGCCGGGCCGCTGCGCGTGACCGGCCTGGACTTCGCCCGTGACACCACCTTGGTGGGCAGCTCCGCGCTGCCCACGGTGAAGGCCGGCGGCACCCTGCGATCCAGCGTCATCCCCGGGATGAACACCGGCTACTGGGCCATCTACCTGATGGTCAAGTTCACCGCCAACGACTTCCCCACCGACGCCGCCAAGCACCAGATCCTGAAGCTCACCACCGGCACCGCCACTCTGACGCTCGCCGCGCAGCTGTCCGGCGGCAGCCACTTCCTGACCCTGGACGGCGTCGACGCCGACGGCGCCAGCTTCGGCACCACCGCGGCGATCAGCCACGAGCAGCTCCAGGCCGCCGGCCGGCTGGGCTTTCTGGAGCGGTGGCAACAGGTCAAGGTGTACGCCGCCCAGTCCGGCGCCACCACCTCCTTCACGCTGGCCCTGCTGGACCCCGACGACCTGGGCCTGACCTCCACCATCTCCGGTGTGGCGGTCACCGCCGACCGGGTCCGCACGATCCGCACGACGTTCGGCGCCGGCGTGCAGGGAATGGGCATCGGCCACCTCAGCGTGTGGGGGGCGAACTTCGTCGACGCCTACACCACCGACTTCAACGCAGGGGACATCTCCTTCGAACTCGGCGCGCCCGGGCTGTCCGCCCGCAACTGGCTGAGCCTGCTCACCTGCGACCAGCAGGCGGCCCTCGACGTGTACGGCCCGGGTAGCACGTTGCTGGGGCCCTACCGGGAGGCCTCGTTCATCGCGCTCGCCGAGGACGCCGCTAAGACCGACCTGGGCCTGCTCGTCGAACACCGCGACCAGGTCGGCCTGAAGTACATCGCGCGGGAGGCCCTCTACAACAAGCCGGTCGAACTCGTCCTGGACTACCGCAGCGGGCAGATCTTCGGCCCGTTCCAGCCCAAGGACGACGACAAGGACCTCAACAACAAGATCACCGCACGGCGGCGGGGCGGCTCCGAGGCCACCGCCGAACTCACCGACGGCAAGCTGTCCACGCAGCCCCCGCCGAACGGGATCGGCGAGAACGAGACCACCGCCGAGACCATCGTCTATACCGACGACCAGCTGGCGGGTCAGGCCAACTGGCGCCTGCACCTGGCGACGTGGGACGAGATGCGCGTGGCCTCCCTGACGCTGAAGATGGCCAACCCCCGCATGCACGCCCTCCTGGACGCCGTCCTGGCGCTCAAGGAAGGCTCCCGCCTGCAGGTCATCAACACGCCCAAGCGGTACGGGCCCAACGGGTTCGACCTGCTCATCCGCGGCAGCAAGGAGGTGCACGCCGAGGGCGTCTTCGACATCACCTTCAACTGCACCCCCTACCGCCCCTACCTGGTCGGCACGGTCCTCGACAGCAACGGGCTGCCCGCCGCCGGCGAGTCGGCCCAGGCGGCCTACGTCGACACCGACGGCAGCACGCTGGCCGCTGCTGCCACGGCGACGGCCACCACCCTCGACGTCCTCACCTCCACCCGCCCGTGGACGTCCGATCCTTTCGACTCGCCCTGGGACCTGGCCATCGGCGGGGAGGAGGTGCGCGTCACCGCGGGCGGCCGGCTGCTCAACGCCAACCCGTTCTTCGACGAGGGCATTGCGGGCTGGTCCGCGCAGGGCAGCACCGTGGCCCCGTCCACGGCCGTCGTGCACCCCCAGGCCAAGGGCTCCATGCTCATCACCCCGGACGGCGTCAGCAGCGACGCAAACGCGGTGGGGGAGCTGACCCCGGTCGGCTCGATCACGCCTGGCGCCTCCTACGTGGTCAGCATGTGGGCGTACTCGCCGGGTGGCTACAGCGACATCCGACCAGGCGTCAACTGGCACACAGCGGCGGGAACGTACATCACGACCAGCGCCGGATCGTCACCGATGCCGGTGCCCGCCGGGACCTGGACGTTCCTGAAGCAGACAGTCACCGCCCCTTCGACGGCGTCCAGGGCGTCAACGTTGGCGCTGGAGAGGGGCACACCGGCGGCAGGCGCCATCTATTACGTATGGGCGGTGCGGATCACCCAGCCCAAGGCATCGGCGATCTATGACACGTTCGCGCGGACCGTGGCCGACGGGTGGGGGATCTCCGACTCGGGGCACACGTGGCTTCTGACCGGGGCTGCCGCCGACTTCGACATCAACGGCACCTACGGGACGGTGACCAACCCCTCGGCGGGCATCGCGCACATCGCCCGCTTCGCCGCCCCGTCGGCCGACACCGACTTCTACGTCGACATCGCCACCGCGGCGACCGCGACCGGAGCCGCGCTGGTCGCGGGGCCGGTCAGCCGGAGCACCGGGAACAGCAACTTCTACACCATCCGGATCGCGTTCAACACGTCCGGAACGATCACGATGATCCTGCAGAAGCGGGTGGCGTCGGTGGACACGACACTCGCCTCCTACACGGCGCCGCTCACGCACACCGCCGGGACCACGTACCGGTGCCGGCTGCAGACCATCGGCACCTCCGTGAAAGGCAAGTTCTGGCTCGCGTCCGCGGCGGAACCCAAGGTGTGGCACATGCAGGCCACCGACACCTCACTGACCGCGGCCGAGGGCGTCGGCATCCGGTGCTTCCGCGACACCGGCAACACCAACGCCAACGCCGAGTTCCGCTTCGACAACTTCGAAGTGATCAACCCGCAGACCTTCACCGTCGAGCGCTCCCGCAACAACATCACCAAGCCTCATGCCGCAGGCACCGAGGTGCTCCTCGCCCGTCCCGCCATCGTCGCCCTGTAGAGAGGAGGCCGCCGATGACGCTCTGGCAACCGGGCATGAGGATCACCGACGCGCGGCTCAACGACGCCCCGCCGTTCACCGTGGAATTCGCGGCGATCACCGCGAACACGGCCACCACCACCACGACGGAGACGGTGGGCATCACGACGGCGCCCATCACCTTCCGCACCGGGCGGGCCTACCGCATCACCTTGAAATGCCTGGCGCAGTCCAGCGTCTCTGGCGACAACATGATGCTCCGTGTCCGCAAGACCGACACGTCGGGTACCGCATACATCGACCAGATCCGGGTCCAGATCCTGGCGGCCGGCGCGAACTGCCCGATCTACTTCAGCAACATCTGCGCGAACACCACCGGAGCCGACGTCACCGCGGTCCTGGTCGCCACCTACCTGCGCAACGTCGGCTCGGGTAACGCGTTCATCGCGGCCTCCGTCAACAACGTGGCCTTCGTCCACGTCGAGGACCTGGGCGACGCCGCCGACTACCCCAGCGCCACCGCGATCACCTGAGGAGACCGGCATGCCGAACTATCCGTACTACACGGTGCAGACCGGCGGCGTGGCACCGGCCACCGTCCAACTGGACATCTATCCCAGCGACACCGGCCTGGACGAACAAGACGTCGTAGATGCGGTCAGGGCGGTCCTTGAGGCACTGCCCGGGGCCCCGACGGTCACCGCGACGTTCCACACCGTCGCCCACACCGACATCTGACGCGACCACCCGCCCACGCCTGCCCCGCGCCGACCGGCCCGGGGTTTCTTCATGCCCTTGGAGGCCTGATGGATGCCACCCTCGGACGCCACGTCAGCACCGTGCAGGCCTGCCGTGGCTTCTCCTATAAGCACCTGCCCGACCCCAAGCTGCAACGGGTGTCCCGCGTCTTCCACGACGCGGCCGCCGAGCTCCTGCAGCTGCTGCCCGACGACCCCGAACTCACCGCGTGCCTGCGCAAGCTGCGCGAGGCCAAGGACTGCGCCGTCCTCCTCGCCGCCGTCGAAGGCGTCCGGGCCGAGGGGAAGGGCTGACGATGGCCACACCACCCAGCGCAGGAACGTTCCTTGACGCCCTCGTCGACGAGGGCCTGACCGTCGTCGAGGTCGGCGACTGGCGCGACCACAACCGCAACCACAAGGGCCCCTGGGGGCCGGTGCACGGCGCGATGATCCACCACACGGTGACCAAGGGCTCGGCCCGCACCGTGGCCATCTGCCGCGACGGCTACGAGGCACTGCCCGGGCCGCTGTGTCACGGCGTCATCACCAAGGACGGCCGCGTCCACCTCGTCGGCTACGGCCGCGCCAACCATGCCGGCCTCGGCGACCCCGACGTGCTGCGGGCGGTCATCGCCGAGAAGACGCTGCCCGTCGACGACGAGGCCTCGACGGACGGCAACCGGCACTTCTACGGCTTCGAGTGCGAGAACCTCGGCGACGGCCAGGACCCATGGCCGGCCGCCCAGTTGCTCGCCATCGAGCAAGTGGGCGCGGCGCTGTGCCGGCATCACGGGTGGACGCCGGCGTCGGTGATCCGGCACCTGGACTGGCAGCCAGGGAAGGTCGACCCGCGAGGGATCGACTGGAAGGCGATGCAGGCCCGTATCGCCAAGCGACTGGGCACGAACAAGCCGGTCACGTCCACGCCGGCGCCGACGACCCCGAGCGTGAGCCTGTCCAAGCTCATCAAGGCCGCCAAGACCGACCCCGCCAAGACGGGCGCCCCGGTGTCGTACAAGGGCGTCGCCACGGTTGAGGCGGCCCTCGTCGACATCGGCTTGCTCGCCAAGCCCTACAGCGACGGGCACTACGGCACCGCCACGGTGACGGCCTACGCGACGTGGCAGCGCTCCAAGGCCGGCGGCGGCTACCGCGGCACGGATGCCGACGGCGTCCCCGGCCGTGACTCCCTCAAGCGACTCGGCTTGAAGGCCGGATTCAAGGTGGTGGACTGATGACCGGGAACCTGTTCGTCTCCGCGATGCGGACCCTCGTCCCGTGGGGCGTCGCCCTGGTGCTCACCGGAACGGGGTGGCTCGGCCTGCCCGTGGACAGCGAGGCCGCGGCGGCCGCCGTCACGGTCGGCGTGGGCTCCGCGTACTACCTCGCGTTCCGCGGCCTGGAGTGGGCGGCCGAGCGGCTCGCGTGGCGGCCCCTGCAGCTCGCAGCCGGCCTGCTGCTGGGGTGGGCGCGGCCGCCCCAGTACGAGACGCCGAGCACCCTGCCGCAGGCGGCCTCTCCCGACCTGGACGCGCTCAGCCAGGATCTGGCCGCGCTCAAGCGCATAGTCCTGGGCGGCGACGAGGACCGCAGATGACGACGCCCCTGCGCGCCCTGGCGGAGAGCACCGGCGTACCCCTGGTCGACGTGGCCGTCATCTGGAGCGTGGCGGCCGTAGCCATCGCCGGCTTGATCGCTCTGGCCTGGCGTACGGTCCGCGGCCTCCGCCGGATCGTGACGAGGATCGATGACTTCGCCGACGACTGGGCGGGCGTACCCGGCCGCCCGGGCGTGCCCGAGAGACCCGGAGTCATGGTGCGGCTCGACCGGATCGAGGACCGGCTACAGGCCATGGCGCACGAGCTGCAGCCCAACAGCGGCCTCTCCCTCAGGGACGCCGTCGACCGCGTCGACGCGCGCACCCGCACCCTCGCACCCGATACCGACACCGCATGACCGAGCCCCCTGCACCGCCCGATACGGGCGGTGCAGGGGGCTCTTTCGCCTGCCCGCGGCGAGCCGGGCATGCCGAATCGCGTTCAGACAGGTCAGTCCAGGATCCCCAACTCGGTGTCCGGACGGCAGAACGCGCACGGCTCCAGGTTGGGATCCGTCAGAGAGACCCGAGCATCATGCTCGCTGATCGAGTGGGGCGTGCCCTCGATCATCGTGCAGTCCCCGAGGTGGATGATGGCGGGCTCGGGTCCGCGGGGCGTCCGTTTCTGCTGGACGACGAACTGCGGCCGAGGCGAGATCCGCGCCATGGGGCCGAGGCCAGCGCCCCCTTTGGGGAGCCGGGGTCGCCGCGGCGGTGGCGCTTCGGCCCGGGCGAGCGCTGCCTGGACGGCTTCGCGCTGGAGCCGCAAGTAAATGCCGACGATCTGGTTGTCGGCGATCTGCTTATCGAGGTGCTCCAGGATCACGCGGAGGCGTGCGGGATCCGGGGGCAGGTCGCTCATGTGTTCGATTGAAACATTGCGCCCTACCCCCGTCGAGCGGGGGTGGGGTGCAGGGCTAGCCCGCCGGGTCTTCCCCGGCGTGCCGTACGGCCTGCTTCACGGCTTGCTCCAGCTCGTACCGGGACATGGCCACGTCGTCCCGTGCCGCGTACTCGGCCACTGCGGCATGGAAGGCTGCTGCTTTGTCGCGCCAGTCTCGGCGCTGCGTCTCGTACTCGTCGCCGTCGAGGCTGGCGAGTTTCGCGCGGGCCTCTTCGGCGGATCGTTCCAGCTTGATCAATTCGTCGGGGATGTCTGCCACGACCAGGGATCCTAAGCGGGGAACTGCTAGGTCAGCCGGAGGTGGTGCAGCATCAGGAGCGCGGCGACTGCGTTTGCCGAGCGGACCTCTCCGCGAGTCACCAGCTCGGGAACCTTCTCTAGCGGCACCCACTCGCGGCGCGCGGACTCCATCGCGTCGACCGGCACGTCCCGCACTTGCTCAGCCTGGTCCGACCAGTAGACGCGGTGGTGACTCGTCGAGATCCCCGGCATGGGGTCGACGGCAAGCAATAGCCGCATCGGACCTGGGCGCCACCCGGTTTCTTCCTCGAACTCGCGCGCTGCCGCGACCGCGGGATCCTCACCTTCACCGGTGCCACCGGACGGGAGCTCCCACCCCCAGGCATCGGTGATGAACCGATGACGCCACAGCAGCAGCACCTCGTTGGCCTCGTTCACCACCGTGGCAACGGCTACCGGACGCAGTCGGATGACGGTGTGGTCCAGGTGCCGGCCGTCGGGCAACTCCACATCGGCCATCGCAACGTTGACCCACCGATTCTCGTACACGGTGCGCTCGCCAAGGTTCCGCCACACAGAAGACACAGTCCGGCCTCTCGTCGGGTACGGCCCCATCCCAACACGCGTGAGCTTCGTCGCGTGCGCCTCGCAACCGGTGCCGGCACTCCATGACCGAGCCCTCTGCACCGTCCGATACGGGCCGTGCAGAGGGCTCTTTGCCGTACCCGGCTACGCTGCCGTCATGATTCGTGCAGTGGTGTTCGACGTCGGTGAGTGCCTGGTAGACGAGACGCGTGAGTACGGCACTTGGGCTGACTGGCTCGGTGTGCCCCGGCATACCTTCCACGCGATGTTCGGCGCAGTCGTCGCGCAGGGCCGGGACTACCGCGAGGTGTTCCAGGAGTTCCAGCCGGGGTTCGACCTCTACGAGCAGCGCGAAAAACGCGCGGCTGCTGGGCAACCCGAGTCATTTGGCGAGGAGGACCTGTACGACGACGTCCGTCCCACCTTTGCCCAGCTGCGGGCCGATGGTCTCTGGCTGGGGATTGCAGGCAACCAGACGATCCGCGCTGGGAAGATCCTCCGCGAGCTGTTCACGGATGACGTCGACCTGATCGGCACCTCGGACGACTGGGGCGCCAGCAAACCCGACCCAGAGTTCTTCCGCCGCGTCGCCGAAGTCGTCCCGTACGGCGCCGAAGAGATCCTCTATGTCGGTGACCGAGTCGACAACGACCTGCGGCCAGCCGTGGCAGCCAGCATGCATACGGCCCTCGTACACCGTGGTCCATGGGCCACGATTCAGTGGCACTCCGAGGAAGCGGAGAAGCTCCCGACGTTCCGCGTCGAGAGCCTCCTGGAGCTGTCTCCGCTGATCAAACAGTTCAACGAGCAAGGGCGCTGACCGTCGTCGACCAGCCGTACAACCTGTCGTCCAGCTTCCGTACGCACTCCTCGTGCTGGTGCGGCGCCAGTGTGCGCCGCACATCACGGACCCGGTCCATGCCCATCGCGTACCACGTGCGCTCCAGCTGATCGAGTGCTCGCAACGCGTACCCGCACGCCGCCTCCGGGTCGCCGGCCGCGGCCTCGACGGCGGCCAGGTCGCCGAGGACCACGGTGGTCTGCTTTTCCTCCGACGCGTCGAGGTCGTCCAGGACACCCAGCAGGGTTACACGGGCCTGCGGCAGATGGCCGGCGCGCAGCTGAGTGTTGCCCTTGAACGCGGCCAACCGGACGGGAGAGAACCAGTCCAG
This sequence comes from Streptomyces sp. S.PB5, assembly GCF_030403745.1. GTDB lineage: Bacteria > Actinomycetota > Actinomycetes > Streptomycetales > Streptomycetaceae > Streptomyces. The sequence goes on along the minus strand of NZ_JAQMWP010000002.1, from coordinate 357,115 downwards.
CCACTCCGGCGACGCGTACTCCGAGCCGTTGGTGAGGACATCTTCGGCATGCCCGATCAGGTGCAGTGCCGTCCGTGTGTGCCCGCACCGGGTCTCGCACTCGGCCTCCACGGCGTCCAGCCACGCCAGCAGTTCGGCTGACGCAGGCCCCCGCCGGGCATACGCGCGCGCGGCCACCATTCGCTCTACGGCTGCTTCACGGTCTCCGGCCCATCCCGGGATGAATGCGGTGTGTGCCAGCACTGCGGCCCCCAACAGCGGATCGTTGGCCTCGCCGGCGGCTTGGAGTGCTCGCAGCAGGGTCTGCTGAGCGCGCTCGGCGTCACGCATGTCGAAGAACTCGATCCGCCCCGCGAGCAGCCACGTCTCGCCCAAGGCCGCGGCGATCCGCTGCCGGGTCTGCCCGGCCGTCTCCGGGAGGAGCTCGCAGCCGAGGGTAGCGTGTGCGAGTGCGGCCGGGTGCAAGGTGGCGGGGGCGACCGACCAGTACAGGCGCCGGTGCGACCGCGTGACAGCCGCATAATCCTCGGCGGCAGTGGACGGCTGCATGGCGAGAGCCTTGGTCGGGACAGCAGCCAAGCCGACGGCGGCGGCTGTCGTGGCAAGGACAGTTCGGCGCCCGCGCCCGGTGGCACCGGCTGGCGGGGTGAAGCCGAGGGATTCGAGGTCCTGGCCGAGGACCTGTGTGAGAGCCTGTCCCACCTCGGGATGAGGCCAAGGCGGACTGTCGGACTCCCATCTGCGGACCTGTCGCACGCCGACGCGCAACGCTTCCGCAAGGGCCTGCTGGGAGTGATAGCCCGCCGCCACGCGGGCGGCCTTGAGACGGGTGTTTCCTACGGGCCTTGCCACTGCTGCACCTCCATGCCGAACACTGCGGACAGTGTCGCCGGAAGCCCTCTGACTGACCAGCCGTCACTCATAGGCCCTAAGAGAAGTCCTCTTTAGGGCCGAGAAGAGGCCTCTCGAAGTCCTCGGAACAAGTCCCCCTTGCGGCCACGCTTGTACGCACCTGATCACGACCGGCCCAGGAGGCTCCGCGATGCCGACACCCCGCTTACCCACCGCAGCAGGGTGCACCCTGCACGACGCGGGCCATGAGTGGGACGCGGTTCGCGTCCCGCGCCAGACCGGACTTGCCGCCCTCGCGATCCTCGGCACTCGGTGTGGTGCCGTCGTCGAGGACCCCCTTGGCGGAGTGCTCTACTACTTCGTTCCTGTCGGAACCACACGCGACTGGGATGTGGACAACACCCGTGCACTGGGCGAGGGCGGCACCGTGACGATCCCGCCTCCCCGCCGAACCAGCGGGCCTGGCCCGTTCTGGCGCATGTGCCCAGGCGACGACCGATGGCTGACCGATCCGGCAGCACTGGCCGCCGCGATCTCGGACGCATTCGGCCCGCGCCTCGGATCGGAGCAGGCGGGATGAACGACAGCCGAGTGCACAGCGCCGCGCAGGCCGTCACCGACCAGGTCGGTACGGCGTACAGCGAGCTGATGGACCACTGCGCAAGCTGCCCGAAGTGCAGGGCTACACCTGCCGAGGTCTGCCCGAAAGCCGAGCGTCTGCGCAGCGCGTGGAGCAGAGCACGGAAGGCGGCAAGGCCATGAAGATCTGCGGACGCTGCGACCAGCCGATCGGCATCGGAGAGAAGTACGAAACTCACGACTTCCCCTCCGCGTCCGGGCCTGGCGCAACCGTCCATCTGCACGCCGAACTCTGCGAGCGCGTGCTGATCCAAACCGCTCCCGCGTCAAGGTCGAGGCCGCTGCGGGAGGGATGACCGAGACCGCACAGGTTCCTGTGTGTCACTGACACCCGCTACCGGCCCGCGCGCCGATCGCGCCGGTAGCGGGACGAAACGCGGCCGCCTCCGTCCCCCGTCGGGGGCGGCCGCCCGACAAGACGGCCCACCCCATCCGCTTCCCAGGCGCTGGGGACGGGTCGCGGCGCCCCCGGCCCGGGCCGGGGGCGCTGTCATATCCGGCTCAGACCAGCAGCGTGGCCCCAGGTGGCGACACGGCCGGAGTGCCTGCGCCGTGAGGGAACCTGTCTTGATAGGCGTACCAGCGCTGGATCCAGAGTGCGTCTCCGGCGATGCGTTCCAGCACCACGTTCATTTCGGTGACCAGCACCTGGGTGCAGGAGCCGGCGCGGATATACCAGACACAGTTGCCGTCGACCTCGATTGGGACGACATGGACACCCCGCGGGAACTTGCGCGCAGAATCGATTTCCCACCGAGAGGCGGCGAAGCGGTGACCTTCAGGCGGCTCCTGCATCCGGCCCTCGTGCGCTCCGAGGGTCCAGTTCTGCCGCCACAGCGCGTGGCCGACGTGGTGCCGTACGAGCCAGTTGAGGTCCCAGACGGCCTGGCTCCGGATCTCCAGCGGGTTGAGATAGATGGCCGCTAGGGCGTCCGGGTGTTCTTCGGCGTGCACGAGTGTCTCGGGCGGGACGTGGTCCGGCATCCCGAGGATGTAGATGACTGACTGATGTTGGGCCGACATGGAACTCCCCCCACGAAGCCCCCTGCTGCTGCATTGCCCGAACGGGATGCGGGCAGCACGGAATCGTTGAACCGGCAAGCGCTTCCCAGGCGGACGCTCATCATGCACCGTGCGGCGACTTTAAGCCACCCTCTTGTGCACAGTGAGTAATGATCGCTGGATAACTCGTCACCCGGGCAGGGAAGTTGGGGCGGAAATTGGTCAGTTGCGAGGCAACGGCGCCTTCTCCTCGATGAACGCCAGGACCAATGCCTGATCTTCCGGGCTCATGTCCCGGAAACCCCGGACGAAGGTCCGGGCCTGCTTGTCCTGGCTCCATACCGTGTCGATCCCGAGGAACTGGGAGCCGGCGGCCTCCTGCACCACGCTGATGTGGACCTCAATCCCTGCGGCGAGTGCGCGCAACTGGGGGATGTCGGGCGCTTTGATGGGCCGCCCCTTCGCCAGGTTTTCCAGGGTCCCGCGCTTCCAGAGTGGAGCGCCTGACGCGTCACCTTCCGCCTCCGGGTCGATACACAGTTCCTCAAGGCGGCGGAAGCTGAGCTTGAGCTCTTCCATGCGCTCCGCGACAAGGTCGGACAGGTCTGTGCGCTCGCGCGTCCCGTCGGCTGTCATGACTCTCGTCTCCTGTGTGCGGTCGGGTGTCCGCGTGGCCTGCGGTAATGGGGCTCTGTGTGCACTGCTCAGCGCGCTCGGCGCATCATGCGTCACACGCTGAGTGTCCAGGTTTTTGGGCATGTAGCGCCAGTGGTGGCGTCGGTCTTTGGCGATTCCTTCACTATCCTTGCCCAAAAATCTGGACACGTTGATCGATTGCTGACATGTTGAGACTGCCCAAAACTTTGGGCACTCCAGTGCTCATGCGCAACGGCTCGTCGTCCATAAGGATCACCCATGGAATCCCTCAGACGCCTCGATGACCGCCTCACGGTGATAGAGACGGCCCTAGCCGTCGCGCTCCAAGAGCCCCATCCCGGCCGCCGCACCCAGCTCCTGGCCGTCCTCGAACGCGCCGCCGCGACCACCCGCGAGGAACACGGCACAGCCCAGGATGCTCAGGAGCGGCGCTCGTCGTTCCAGGTCATCACCGGCTCCGCTCGGGGCGATCGACCAGGGGGCGCCGCTCCAGCCGGACGCTGGACGGGTCGAATCCCGGACCACGCCGCGCGCTCGGCAGGATGACCACGCGATACAGGTCCTTGATCACTGTGGCCCTGACATCGAGCGGCAAGTCCATCCACTCCTCACGGGAGATGCCCACGTACCGCTGGAGCCGACGTTGCTCTGCCGTCGCGTCGAGCTGAGCACGCAGCGTGTCGATCTTCCGGTTGAAGGAGGCCACGGCGCGCATCGCCAAGACGGGGTCGAGATCCGGATCATCCGCGAGTTCTTCCAGCTGCGCCGCCCTCTCGTCCCTACGACGTACGATCTCGGCAATCTGGGCGGCGATCCCAGGCGTGCCGTCCTCTGCCGCAGCCTGCAGCTCCGAGGCGAGTCGAGCGTCACTCAGCAGCCGGAGCACGCGCCCCTGCACGTAGGCGTCCACGGGCTCAGTCTTCCTCGACACCTTCTTGCAGACCGGGCAGTAGTACTGCGTGTAGCGGGTCCGGCGATGCGGCTTGTCCTTGCCACCGACAGGCCGTCCTCTCATGATTCCGCCGCAGTCACTTCCGCCGCACTCGGCGACAGTGGACAGCAAGTACCGCCTCTCGCGCCCCACGTAGGGATGTGCGCTGCGGCTGGAGTCATAGAGAGCCGTCACGGCCCGCCAGGCCTCCTCCGAGACGATGCCGTCCCAGGCAGCCTTCTTCAGCTGGCCCTCATGCTCGATCAGCCCGGCGATCCGCGGCCGCAGGACGTAGTCCCGCCACGTCTTGGTGGTCCACGGGTTCCCGGCGGTCGTCGTGCACTTCGTGTTCAGCCACTTGACTACGCCGATCTGAGACTGGCCGGCGAGCTGCCGGTCCACGGCGTCGGCCGCGTAGCGCGCCTCGTCGGGCACGTGCTTGGTCGTGTCGTAGACCGGTACCTCGATGTCCTCGCCGGTGTCCGGGTCGAGTCTGGTACGGGTGCCGATCTGAACACCGAAGCCGAACGGCCGGCTCCCACCGACCTGCGTGAGGCCTCGCTCGGCCCGAGCGCCGAGAGCCCGCTTCACCCGGCGCGAGGTGTTGTCCGACTCGCGGCAAGCCTGGGCGGCCTCGATGCGAAGGATGAAACGGTCGTCGGGATTCGACAGGTCACGGACACCGGACACAGAGGCGAGGGGGATCCGTCGGCTGTCGGCGATGTTGAGCAACAGCTCCAGGTCGTACGGCTGCCGAATGAGCCTGTCGCCGTGGTAGGTCATGATCCCGTCGTGGTGATGGTTCGCCTTCGGGTCCGCCGCTATCAGGCGCCCGCTGTCCACGTCGAGGGTCAGGAGCATTCGGTCCCAGTCGGGCCGCTTGCGGTTGCGCTGCCATGCGGACCGGGAGTTGTCGACGTACACACAGCAGAAGTCGGGCCAGTTCAGGCGACCCCCCATCGCGCGGCCGTCGGCCTCCTGACGCTCGACCTTCTCCAGCGAGCCGTCGGGCGCGTAGGACAACCGACAGTAGAGGGCCGGCCTCTGCGGGATGAGCTGGTTCATGGTTCCGAGCTTAGGTGGGAGTACATGAGTTATGGAAGGCATTAGGGAGATCGCGCCGGGCTCCTGCACGGTGGTCGCGGACCATCCGGCGCTGCGGTGACGAAGCGGCGAGTGGGTCAAGTGGGCTGAGAAATGCGGGTGGTCGGACGTGACGCGGTCGGCGAAATTAAGTAGCACGACCGTTCGCTTTCTTTTACCGTGAGGTTCATGGATGTCGTCGAGCTGGACCGGATCGCCGTGGACGAGGCCGTGCGCGTCGTGGAGCTCGCGCAGGAGGGGGACTGGGAGCGGGACAGCCCCTGTGCCGGGTGGACGCTGCGGCGACTGGTGGCGCACATGGCGGCGCAGCACCGGGGGTTCGCGGCCGCGGCGGGTGGCGCGGGTGGGGATCTGGCGTACTGGGCGGAATCGGAGGACATGAGTGAGCCGACCAAGGTCCATGGGGAGGCGGCGGCGACCGTCCTCGAAGCCTTCGCCGAACCCGGCGTAATGGAGCGGGAGTTCACACTTCCCGAGTTCGGCGGCCGGTTCCCCGGGCGGCTCGCGATCGGCTTCCATCTCGTCGACTACGTGGTGCACGCCTGGGACGTGGCCGCCACCCTGGGCGCCGGGATCGACCTGCCCGAGGAGGTCCTTCGGGCGGCGCTCACCGTGGCCCGGCGGGTGCCGGCGGGCCCGGAGGTGCGAGGTCAGGGGCCGGGGTTCGCGTTCGCGGCAGCACTGGAGGTGCCGCCGGGCGCCGGGCCGCTCGCGGAGACGCTGCGGCTCCTGGGGCGGTCGCCGGAGCGGTGGCCCGGCGGGGTGTGACCGTCGAGGTCTGACCGTCGGTCGTGCCGTGTCCGGTTGAACACCCGGTGGTCCTGTTGCGTACCTCCTGGCACCGGTGCCCTCAAACCTCAAATGTTCCTCTGAACGACCCGACAGGGGGATTCACGGGCGGGCACCGGGGCCATACCCCGATCACGCCGGAAACAGCGAGCCGTCGAAGGGGACGACACAGCGGATCCAGGTGGAGCGGAGAGTCGGCCGGAGGAGGGACGGGGACGATGGAGCGACTGGGCACGGGAATCGGATGGCGACCGGAGATCGCGGACGCCGTGGAGCGCATGCCGGGCATCGACTGGGTCGAGGCCGTGGCCGAGAACGTCTGCCCCGGGCATCTCCCCGAGTCGCTGCTGCGGCTGCGCGAGCGCGGAGTGACAGTCGTCCCGCACGGCGTCTCCCTCGGTCTCGGCGGCGCCGACCGCCCCGACGAGGGCCGGCTGACGGCCCTCGCCGAGCGGGCCCAGGCGCTGGGGTCGCCCCTGGTGACAGAGCACATCGCGTTCGTGCGGGCGGGCGGTCCGCTGACGGCCTCGCCGCGCCTCGAAGCCGGGCATCTGCTGCCGGTGCCGCGCACCCGTGACGCCCTCGACGTGCTGTGCGAGAACATCCGCATCGCCCAGGCCGCGCTGCCGGTGCCGCTCGCCGTCGAGAACATCGCCGCACTGATCTCGTGGCCGGGCGAGGAGATGACGGAGGGGCAGTTCCTGTACGAGCTGGCCGACCGCACCGGGGTCCGCCTCCTGATCGACGTCGCGAACCTCCACACCAACCACGTCAACCGCGGCGAGGACCCCGCCGAGGCCCTCACCGACCTCCCTCTGGAGGCCATCGCCTACGTCCACGTCGCCGGCGGTTTCGAACGGGACGGCGTCTGGCACGACAGCCACGCCCACCCCGTCCCCCGCCCGGTCCTCGACATCCTCACGGACCTCGCGTCCCGGATCTCACCCCCCGGCGTACTCCTGGAACGAGACGAGAACTTCCCGGAACCGACCGAGCTGGAGCGCGAGCTGGGGTCGATCAGGGAGGCACTGGAGAAGGGGCGGGAGCAGGGCGGGGTGGCCTCGAAGGGGGGCCGCGGGGAGAACGTCGGGCGGGCTGCGTCGGGGGGCGGGGCTGGGGCTGGGATAGGGGCAGGAACCCGGGAGACGGCCACGGGAGCCGGGGGCGCGGGCACAGGAGCTGGGAACACAAGCGCGGGGACCGGAGACATAGGCCCAGGAGCAGGGGGCGCAGGCGAAGGAACCGGGACCACGGCCGCGCGAGCCGGGAACACGGGCACGGGGACCGGAGACACGAGCACAGGAGCCGGGGGTACGGGCACAGGAACCCGGAACACGGCCGCGCGCGTCGAGGGCGCAGGAGCCGGGGCCACCGGCACAGGAGCCCGGGGCGCAGGCGAAGGAACCGGAGACTCCGGCACGGAAACCGGAGCGCCTGGCACGGGGGCGGGAGACCCGGGCACGGCAGCCGGCGAAACGGCTGCGGGAACCGGCCAGCCGGAGCGGATCCACCCCGGGGCAGACGTGCTGGCTCCGCGGGCCGGGTGCGGACCGGAAACGGCGGAGGAGTCGGAGGGGCCCGCCATCGGCACGGCCGAAGCCGACAACCACGCGCCGCCGTCCGCGGTCGAGCACGCACCGGAAACGGTGGAGGAGTCGGAAGGGTCCGCCATCGATGCGGCCGAAGCCGACAACCACACACCGCCGTCCAAGGTCGAGCCCGCGCCGAAGACGGCGGAGGAGTCGGAGGGGCCCACCATCGATGCGGCCGAAGCCGACAACCACACACCGCCGTCCGAGTCCGAGGTCGAGCCCGCGCCGGAAACGGCGGAGCAGTCCGGCGCGGCGCGCCAGGCCCCCGGTGGCCGGGGCGAGGAGACCGCCTCCGACACCTCCCCCGCCCGTCAGCGGCTCGCGCTCGCGCAGACCGCCCTCCTGTCCGCCCTCGTCGCCGGGACTCCCGTGCCCGAGGGGTTCGACCGGGTGCGGCTCGGGGTGCAGGCGCGGGCGCTGGCCGGGAAGCGGGCGGATGTCGTGGCGAAGGTGGCGCCGGAGCTGCCGGGGATTCTCGGGGCGGGATACCGGTCCGCGTTCCTCGGGTACGCACACGGGCACCCCATGACCGACGGCTACCGGCGGGACGCGCTGGACTTCGCCGGGTACGTGCTCGGCTCCGGCCTCCCGGAGAACCCGCAGGCCCGGGCCGAATTGCGGGAGTGGTGGCTGGAGCGCTCGGGACCACGCCCCCGGTCGCACCGGCCGGCCGTGCGGCTGGCGCGGGCGACACGACGGGTGCTGCTGCGCCGGTGACCGCCCATGACCGAGGGCCCGCCCCAGAGCAACGCCCAGGGTCCCGCCAACGGCCCGGCACCGGCCGGCGGGCCTGACCCCGCGAGGCAGGCCGACCAAGTCGACGGGCCAGACCGGGTCGGCTGACCAGACCCGGTCGACGGGCCCGCCCCCATCAGAACCTCGCCCCCCTCAGGCAAGCCACCCCGACCAAGGCCCCACCTCCCGCCGACAGGCCCGCCCCCACCAGCGGAGCCCCTCTACGGCAGCCGGGCCCCGACCGCTACGCGTCCGTCCACGCCCCGCCCATCCCCCGTTCGCGCCCCGTCCCCGCCGAGTGTGCCCGGATTAACACCGTGACCTCGTCACACCTTCTCCACACTCCATACGTCACCTTTGGTGCCGTATGCCGCCAACTCCCCGCCCACCATTCGCCCCCAGTGTCCCGGTTGCAACCCTTCGTCCCCGTAAGGCAGTTGGCGTTGACCCCGCAGTAACATGCGAACCCCGCACTCGAATCTCACTAGCGTGCGGTGCCGTAACAGGAGGCACCATGCGACCGCGACCCCCCGTCAAGGGCCGAGGCATTTTCAGTGGCACAGGGATCATCATCGTCGGCCTGACGGCGACACTACTGGCGCTGGTCTTCCCGATCTGGTCGTACGCCGACCGGTCGGGGACCGGGGTCGACGTGCTCAACGCGACGACCGTGTCGACGCAGTACGGGCCGCTGTCCGCGCTGGACCGGGACTTCATCACGAAGGTCCGGCTGGCCGGGCTGTGGGAGCTGCCGGCGGGCCAGCAGGCTCAGCAGAAGGGCACGACCCGCGCCGTAAGGGTGGCGGGCGAACACCTCGTCCAGGGGCACACGTTCCTCGACGAGCGGGTCCGGGATGTGGCCTCGCAGCTGGGCATGGCACTCCCCAACGAGCCGAACGACCAGCAGAAGCAGTGGCTCGCGACGCTCGACGCGGCCCAAGGCGTCGACTACGACCGCCAGTTCGCCAACATCCTGCGCCTCGCGCACGGCAGGGTCTTCTCGGTCGTCGCCCAGGTCCGCGCGAGCACCCGCAACTCCCTCGTCCGCACCCTCGCCGACGACGCCAACACCACGGTCCTGGACCACATCAAGATCCTGGAGGCCACCGGCTACGTCGACTTCGACGCCCTGGCCCAGGACATGGCCGCGGGCAGCACGCCCCCGATCACCAACTCCCCCGCTCCACCGCTCGCGACGACCACCCCGCCCCCCGCCGTCCCGGTGACCCCGAGCTACGCACTGCCCCCGCCGGCCACCAGCCCGCCGCCACGCACACCATAGAAAACCATCCCAAAACCGCAACCAGCAATTGAGCAACCCCCCGCGGCGAGCAACCAGGTCCGCGAGAGCGGCGGCGGTTCAGCCGCAAAAAGGGGAACGTCACGTACCGGCAACGCTCCGTCCGAATTGTGAGCAAGGCATGGCGCCGGTCAGACCATCTCGCATAGAACAGCGTCATGTTCTGGGTCCTTCTCCTCCTGCTGGCCTGGGCCGCCGCCGGTACCGCGTGTACCCGGTTGTGCCTGGCCGCCGTACGCAGTGCGGCCGTCGATGTGGACGCGGGCCATGGACACGACCTGACGCTGTACGAGGCGGCGTTCCTGTCCGGCGGACCGCGTCGGGTCGCCGACCTCACCCTTGTCTCCATGGCCAGGCAGCGGCGGCTGCTGCTCGCGCACACCGGCTGGGCGACGGTCGTCGACCCGCGCGGCCGGGACGAGATCGAGCGCTCGGTGATAGGTGCCATCGGGCCGGAGGGGCAGTCCCGTATCGCCCCGGTCCGGGACGCCGCGGCCACCGCTCCCCCGGTGCGCGGCCTCGCCGACCGTCTCGTCCGCGACGGCCTCGCGGTGCCCGACGGAGGGCGTACGATCGCGGCCGCGGTCCGCCAGGTGCAGCTCGCCGCGCTCGCCGTCCTCGTGCTGGGCGCGACCGCGCTGCTGGTACCTGCCCCGTCGGACGTGCCGCGCCATCTCGTCGCCCTCTGGTTCGCGCTGCCCCTCGCGCTCACCCTGAGCTGCCTGGCCATCACGCGGATCGAGGTGCACCCGTACTCGCGCTGGGCCTCCCCGGCCGGTCAGCGGCTGCTCGGCGCCCTGGCCCGGCACACGAGCGGCGGCGACGACCGTACGTATCTGACGACCGTGGCCGTACGGGGCATCCGCGCCGTCGGTGAACCCGATCTGCGGGCGGCCTTCGCCGACCGCGAGCAGCACTGGCGCGCCGGGCACACCAGGGGCGCATAGGGGGCATTGGCGCCGACACCCGCGGGACGGTGCTTGCCTTCACCAACAACCGAACGAAACATCCCTTTTGTTGCTGCCGTGCACCGAAGGGATACGCGATGAGAGCCCCCGCCCTCTACTCGGCCGCCGGGACCTTGCTCCTGACCACTCTCGCGGCCGCCCCGGCCGGCAGCGCGCCGGGTGCTCCCGGCGCGGCCGAGATGCGCGGCACCGCGGCCGCCGCCGCGCGCGCCCAGGCCGACGGCATCACCTTCGGCAAGTGCGCCGAGGTGGAGGACCTGCCGGCCGAGGTCCGGTGCGGCACGGTGTCCGTGCCCCTGGACTACGCCGACCCCGACGGCCGGCAGATCAGACTGACCGTCAGCCGGGTGCGGGCCACCCACAGGGACCCGGCCAACAGCAAGCGCAGGGTGCCCCGGCAGGGCGCGCTGGTCTTCAACCCGGGCGGTCCCGGCGGTTCCGGCATGTACTTCCCGATCATCGGCGTGATGCCGGAGTGGAAGCGGCTCGCGGCGGCGTACGACCTCGTCGGCTACGCCCCACGCGGGGTGGGCCGCTCGGCGCCGCTGTCCTGCCAGAACCCCAAGCACTTCTTCAAGGCGCCCTCGCAGGCCCCGACGCACCCCTCGGAGTCCTACAAGCAGGAGCGCGTCGCCGAGGCGAAGGCGTACGCGCGCGGCTGCGCGAAGCGGACGGGGCGGGCTCTCCAGTACTACAACTCGCTCAACAACGCCCGTGACCTCGATGTGCTGCGCGCGGCGCTCGGCGAGGAGAAGCTGACGTTCATGGGGGCGTCGTACGGGACGTACTTCGGGGCGTTGTACGCCACCCTGTTCCCGTCGCATGTGCGGCGCATGGTGTTCGACTCCGCGGTGAATCCGGACCCGGCGCAGATCTGGTACCGCAACAACCTCGACCAGTCGGCGGCGTTCGAGGGGCGATGGGCGGACTTCCGGGAGTGGGTCGCCAAGCACCACAAGGTGTACGGGCTCGGCGACACGGCGGAGAAGGTGCAGCGCAGCTACGACCGGGCGGCGGCGCAGCTGGCGGCGGAGCCGGCGGGCGGGAAGGTGGGGCCCGGGCAGCTGCAGGGGGCGTTCCTGTCGGCCGGGTACTACGACGACTACTGGCCGCACCGGGCGGAGGCGCTGTCCGCCTATCTGAAGGGCGACCCGAAGCAGCTGATCGCTCAGGCGGGGCCGCATCCGGAGGCGGCCAAGGAGGCGGAGAACTCCAACGCGGTATACACGGCCGTCGAGTGCAACGACGCCTCCTGGCCCACGGAGTTCGCGGTGTGGGACCGGGACAACACGCGGCTCGCCCGGGTGGCGCCCTTCGAGACATGGGACAACGTCTGGATGAACCTGCCGTGCGCCTACTGGCCGATGCCGCGTCAGGAACCCCTGGATGTGCGGACCGGCCCCGGTGAGTTGCCGCCGACGCTGATCCTGGCGGCCGAACGGGACGCGGCGACCCCGTACGAAGGCGCCCTGGAGATGCACCGCCGGCTGTCGGGTTCGGCCCTGGTCACCGAGCGGGACTCGGGCACCCACGGCATCGCGGGCGGCCCGAACCCGTGCGTCAACGGTCACCTGGAGGCGTACCTGCTGGAGGGCAGGCTCCCGGTGCGACGCGCGGCCTGCGCCGCGCACCCGGAGCCCGAGCCGCGCGAGGCCCGGAAGCGGCCGGCCACCCGGCCCGCGGCCTGATCAGGCCAGACCGGCGACCAGTTCCCCGATGTCCTTGCGGCGGCCCGTGAAGAACGGGACCTCCTCGCGGACGTGCATACGGGCCTCCGAGGCGCGCAGATGGCGCATGAGGTCGACGATGCGGTAGAGCTCGTCGGCCTCGAAGGCCAGCAGCCACTCGTAGTCGCCGAGGGAGAAGGAGGCGACCGTGTTGGCGCGGACGTCGGGGTAGCCGCGGGCCATCTTGCCGTGGTCGGCGAGCATGCGGCGGCGGTCCTCGTCGGGCAGGAGGTACCAGTCGTAGCTGCGCACGAAGGGGTAGACGCTGACGTAGTTGCGCGGCGTCTCGTCGGCGAGGAACGCCGGGATGTGCGAGCGGTTGAACTCGGCGGGGCGGTGCAGCGCCATGTTCGACCAGACCGGCGTGAGGGCGCGGCCCAGCTTGGTGCGGCGGAAGAGGTTGTACGCCTCCTGGAGCTGGTCGGCGGTCTCGGCGTGCCACCAGATCATGAGGTCGGCGTCGGCGCGCAGCCCGGACACGTCGTAGGTGCCGCGGACGGTGACGTCCTTGGCGGCGAGCTGGTCGAAGAGCTCCTGGACCTCGTCGGCGTAGCCCGCGCGGTCCTCCGGGAGCACGTCCTTCAGCTTGAAGACGGACCAGAGCGTGTAGCGGATGACCTCGTTGAGGTCCTTGGCCAGCTTGCCCTTGTTCGGGATCCGGCCGGCCTCGGGGGTGGTGGCGTCGTTGCTCATGGTCCTTATTCTCCTGCTCCTCCGTGCAGACTCTGCACCGGGTCGGCGGTGAGTTCCCGCTCACCGCGCTCGTCTCCGTGGATCCGGTCGACCGCCGCGTACGCGCTCGCGACGCAGGCCGGGATGCCGACGCCGTCGTACTGCGCTCCGCAGACGGCGAGGCCCGGGAGCTTGGCGATGTGTTCGCGGATGCGGGCCACGCGCGTGTGGTGGCCGACGGGGTACTGGGGCAGGCCGTCGGTCCAGCGGGTGACGCGGGTTTCGAGGGGGTGCGCGTCGAGGCCGGTGGCCTGCTTCAGGTCGTGTCGGGAGACCTCGACGAGGTCCTGGTCGTCGCGTTCCAGGATGGCCGTCTCGCCGTAGCGGCCCACCGAGGTGCGCAGGACGACGACGTCCGGGTTCTCGTCGGCGATCCAGCCCCACTTCTGGGAGGCGAACGTGGACGCCTTGATCGTGCGGCCGTCGACGGGGGGCACCAGGAAGCCGCTGCCCGCCGGGAGGTCGGTGTCGGTGCGGCGGTAGGCGAGGGTGACCAGGGCCATGGAGGCGTACTCGACACCGGCCAGTTCGGCGGCGGCCCCGGGGGCCTCGGCGCGCAGCAGGCGGGCGGCGGCGGGGGCGGGTACGGCGACGACCACGGAATCGGCGTGCAGGACGCGGTCCCCGGCCGTGATCCGCCAGCCGTCGGCGCCCTCGCGCCGCAGCTCGGTGACGGGCGCGTCGGTGACGATCTCGCCGCCCCGCGCGCGGACCGACTCGGCGACGGCGAGCGGGAGGCTGCCGACGCCGCCCTCGATGCCCATGAAGACGGGCCCGGCCTGCTGGTTGGCGGCGGCCTTCGCCTGGATCTCGCGGACCGCCTCCGTGAGGGAGGTGTGGGTCTTCGCGGCCTGGAAGAGCTGCGGGACGGCCGAGCGCATGGAGATGCGGTAGGCGTCGCCCGCGTACACCCCGCCGAGCAGGGGCTCGATGAGCCGGTCGACGACCTCGCGGCCGAGCCGTGCGGCGACGTACTCGCCGACCGCCACGTCGTCGCCGACCTCGGTGCGGGGGAGGTCGGCGTCCCGCTCGATGCGGGCGAGGCCTTCCTCGGAGAGGACGCCTTCGAGCGCGGAGGCGGTGCCGGGGACGCCCATGACATGGCCCTTGGGCATGGGGCGCAGGGCACCGCGGGTCCAGATCGAGGCCGTGGCGGTGGCGGGGGGCTGGAGGCGGTCGGTCAGGCCCACCTCGCGGGCGAGGGCGACCGCTTCGGGTCTGCGGGCCAGCATCGACTCGGCGCCGAGGTCCACGCGCGCGCCGGCGATCTCGCCGGGCAGCAGCTTGCCGCCGACGCGGCCGGACGCCTCAAGGACGGTCACCCGTGCCCCGCGCTGCAGCAGCCGGTGCGCGGCGGCGAGGCCCGCGATCCCGGCTCCGATGACGACGACGTGTTCCGCCGTACCTGATCCGCTCATGGCTCCACCCTCTCAGACGCCACCGACAGTCCCGCCAGGGCCCTGTGGCCCGTCCGGAGGGCCCATCCGCATGTCCCGATGTCCCGTCCGAGTCCGGACCGTGACCGCTTCGGAACCGTGGCGCCCCAACGTTCCGGTGCGGCCCGGCGTCGAAGGAGCGTCAGTTCGTCACGACCCTCGGGGGTACCAGATGCGCGCACGACGATCCCTACGACCGGGACGCCCCGTCCAGGCCCTGGCCGCCCTCCTGCTGGCCGGGGCGCTCGCCCTGACCGGCTGCTCCGGCGGGGCCGACACGGACTCGGGCGGCGATTCCGACTCCAAGGCCGGGCAGGCTGACGCCCAGGAGGCGGCACCCGGCGCCGCGGACAGCGGGGCCGCCGGCGGCAAGCAGGCCACCACCGCGCCCAAGCTGCCCACGAGCCACATCATCCGCACGGCCGAGCTGACCGTGCAGGTCAAGGACGTACCCAAGGCGCTCGACGCGGCCCGTAGCACCGTCGAGACGGCGGGCGGCTATGTCGGCCAGGAGACCACCTCCCGGGACGAGGAGGGCACCGAGGAGACGCGCGTGGTGCTGCGGGTGCCCGTCGACCGGTACGAGGAGGTCCTCGCCGACCTGGAGGGCTCGGGCAAGCTGCTGGAGCGCACCGCGAAGGCGCAGGACGTCACCGACCAGGTCGTCGACGTGGAGAGCCGCATCAAGACGCAGCGCGCGAGCGTGACCCGGATCCGGGAGCTGATGGACCAGGCCACCAAGCTGACCGACGTGGTCACCCTGGAGAGCGAACTGAGCACCCGTCAGGCCGACCTGGAGGCGCTGCTCGCCCGCCAGGCGTCTTTGAAGGACCGCACGAGCCTGGCCACCATCACCCTCTCCCTGTCCGAGAAGCCGGTGGTGAAGGCCACGGAGGACGACGACCCGGGAGTACTGGACGCGCTGGCGGGCGGCTGGGGCGCGTTCGTCGCGATGCTGCGCTGGATCGTCGTCGCCCTGGCCGCGGTCCTGCCCTTCGCCGTGGTCCTGGCTCTGATCCTGCTGATCTGGCTGCGCTGGGTACGCCCCCGGCTCCCCCGCAGGCCGGCCCCTGCGACCGTGTCGACGGCCCTGGGCCCGCTCCCGACCGCGCGCCCGGCACCGCAGCCCCGGCGCACCGAGGAACAGGGCGGCGAACAGGACTGAAACGGCCGCTCCCGCGGGGCGGACGGGAATGCGAGGGCAGGGCCTAGCGTGTTCGCATGAGCATGAGCGCTGCGAACGAACGACTGGTCGTGATCGGTGGCGACGCCGCGGGGATGTCCGCGGCGTCGCAGGCACGCCGGATGAAGGGCCCCGACGAGCTGGAGATCGTGGCCTTCGAGCGCGGCCACTTCAGCTCCTACTCGGCCTGCGGCATCCCGTACTGGGTCGGCGGCGACGTCGAGGAGCGCGAGCAGTTGATCGCCCGTACGCCCGAGGAGCACCGCGCCCGTGGCATCGACCTGCGCATGCGCACCGAGGTCACGGAGATCGACGTGGCCGGGCAGCGGGTACGCGCGCGTGACGTGGATTCCGGGGCCGAGTCCTGGACGTCGTACGACAAACTCGTGATCGCGACCGGTGCGCGGCCGATCCGTCCGGAGATGCCGGGGGCCGACGCTCCCGGTGTCCATGGTGTGCAGACCCTCGACGACGGTCAGGCGCTGCTCGACACGCTGGCACGCACGCGTGGGCGCAGGGCGGTGGTGGTGGGGGCCGGGTACATCGGGGTCGAGATGGCGGAGGCGCTCATCAACCGCGGCTACGAGGTGACCGTCGTCAACCGGGGGCGCGAGCCGATGTCCACGCTCGACCCGGACATGGGCCGTCTGGTGCACGAGGCGATGGCGGGCCTGGGGATCACCATGGTCGACGACGCCGAGGTCACCAAGGTCCTGACCGGCGAGGACGGGCGGGTGCGGGCGGTGGCCACGGAGGACGCCGAGTATCCGGCGGACGTGGTGGTGCTGGGGATCGGGGTGCGTCCGGAGACAGCGCTCGCCAGGGCCGCCGGACTTCCCGTGGGGCGCTACGGCGGGCTGCTCACCGATCTCGCCATGCGGGTGCGCGGCCACGAGAACATCTGGGCGGGCGGGGACTGTGTGGAGGTCCTCGACCTGGTCTCCGGGCAGGAACGGCACATCGCGCTCGGCACGCACGCCAACAAGCACGGCCAGGTCATCGGCGCCAATGTGGGCGGTGGTTACGCGACCTTCCCCGGTGTGGTCGGTACGGCGGTCAGCAAGGTCTGCGACCTGGAGATCGCGCGGACGGGCCTGCGCGAGAAGGACGCGCGCAGGGTGGGGCTGCAGTTCGAGACGGTCACCATCGAGTCGACGTCCCGCGCGGGTTACTACCCCGGCGCCTCCCCCATGACGGTGAAGATGCTCGCCGAGCGCCGCACGGGGCGGCTCCTCGGCGTGCAGATCGTCGGGAGGGAGGGCGCGGGGAAGCGGGTGGACATCGCGGCGGTGGCGTTGACGGCCGGGATGACGGTGGAGCAGATGACGGCCCTGGACCTGGGCTACGCACCGCCGTTCAGCCCGGTGTGGGACCCGGTGCTCGTGGCGGCCCGCAAGGCCGCGCTGAAAGTACGGGCCTCCTGAGCGTCACGCCGAGCCGTTGATCCGTTCGATGGCCTGACGTGCCTGGTCGGCGGCCGGCCGGGGTGGCAGCGAGGAGACGGATGCGCTCGGGGCGGCCACCGCCGGCGGCTGCTCCCCCGCCGGTTTCGCGTGCGTGGCGGTCCGGGTGGACCTGAGCCGGTGGCTCACCGCCTCGTCGAGGGTGACCGGCCGCTGCATCTGCGCGGCCAGCCGCCCCGCGTCCTGGCCCAGCCGGGCCACGTCCTCCCAGGGCAGCCTCAGCACCACCGCGACTTCGGCCTCACCGTCGGGCAACGCATGAATGGGAGGAGTAATACGGTCGTTCATCGCCTGTTCCTCACGTTTGCCCCGCGACCCGCCTTCCCCGTGCCGCGGGCGGTTGAGGAGTCATACGCACGCGCGCGTACCGGCGTTCACCGATTCGAGAACCACATCGGGGGCACATTTCCCTTGTGGTCATCCCCGTCCATGACGTGAACCCCGTGCGCCGCACCCCCGTGGTGACGTATGCGCTCATCGCCGCGAACGTGCTGGTCTTCCTGTACATGCCCGGCCTGGCCGACTCCGTGGCGGGTGACAGCAGCCTGTCCCAGCTCTGCCATCTCCAGGCGTTCCTGGACCACTACGCGGCCGTGCCGCAGGAGCTGATCCACCATCAGATGCCCAGAGTGGTCCCCACCGGCGAGGTGGGCCCGGGCGGCGCGGGCTGCGTGGTCGGCCCGCCGACGTACGACAAGTCCCCGGTGCTGTCCGTGTTCACCGCGATGTTCCTGCACGGCGGCTGGCTGCATCTGCTGGGCAACATGCTGTTCCTGCTGATCTTCGGCAACAACGTCGAGGACCGCATGGGCCATGTGCGGTTCATCCTCTTCTACGTCGTCTGCGGCTACGCGGCGTCGTACGGCTTCGCACTGCTCAACGACGACTCGGGCGACCCGCTGATCGGCGCCTCCGGGGCCATCGCCGGGGTGCTGGGCGCCTATCTGGTGCTGTATCCGAAGGCCAGGGTGTGGGTGCTCGTGCCGTTCCTGATCTTCCTGCCGCTCAGGCTGCCGGCCTGGCTGGTGCTGGGCTTCTGGTTCGTGCTGCAGGCGGTGTACTCGTCCGGCGAGGGCGTCTCGGACGCCGGGACGGTGGCGTACGCGGCGCACATCGTGGGCTTCCTCGCGGGCATGCTGCTGGCCTGGCCGCTCAAGGCGGGCACGCCTCCGCCGCCGGAACCGCGCGGTCTGCTGTTCGGCAGGAAGGCGCGGCCCCGGCACACATGGTGAGGCGCTTCGGACGAGTCCTAGCGGGCCGTCTGCGTGTGGACGTACTCCACGAGCCGGGTCAGCGCGTCCGGGTCGGTGGACGGCATGACGCCGTGGCCGAGGTTGAAGACATGGCCTTCGAGGTCCGCGGCGGTGTCGAGGACCTCGCGGGTCTTCTTCTCGACGGCCTCCGTGCCCGCGAACAGGACGGTCGGGTCGAGGTTGCCCTGGAGCGCCTTGCCGGGGCCGACGCGGCGGGCGGCCTCGTCGAGGGGGACGCGCCAGTCGACGCCGACGACGTCCGCGCCGGCCTCGCCCAGGAGCCTGAGCAGCTCACCGGTGCCGACACCGAAGTGGATGCGCGGGACGCCGTAGC
Source organism: Streptomyces sp. S.PB5 (assembly GCF_030403745.1). Lineage (GTDB taxonomy): Bacteria > Actinomycetota > Actinomycetes > Streptomycetales > Streptomycetaceae > Streptomyces. The sequence goes on along the minus strand of NZ_JAQMWP010000002.1, from coordinate 338,418 downwards.
CGGCGACCGCGTCGAAGACCTTGGCGGAGGCCGGCATCACCGAGTTCGTGTAGTCGGCCGGGGAGAGCGCGCCGGCCCAGGAGTCGAAGAGCTGGACGGCGCTCGCGCCGGCCTCGATCTGGACCTTCAGGAACGCGGCCGTGATGTCCGCGAGACGGTCGAGCAGGTCGGCCCAGAGCTCGGGGTCGCCGTACATCATCGCCTTGGCGTTCTCGTACGTCCGGGACGGACCGCCCTCTACGAGGTAACTCGCGAGGGTGAAAGGTGCGCCCGCGAAACCGATGAGCGGGGTCGCGCCGAGCTCGCGGGTGAGCAGGCCGATCGCCTCGGTGACGTAGGAGACGTCCTCGGGGGTCAGGTCGCGCAGCTGGGCCAGGTCGGCGCGGGTGCGGATCGGCTTCTCGACGACCGGGCCGACGCCGGGCTTGATGTCGAGGTCGATGCCGATGGCCTTGAGCGGGACGACGATGTCGCTGAAGTAGATCGCCGCGTCCACGTTGTGCCGGCGGACCGGCTGCAGGGTGATCTCGGTGACCAGCTCGGGCCGCATGCAGGACTCGAGCATCGGGATGCCCTCGCGGACCTTGCGGTACTCCGGCAGTGAGCGCCCGGCCTGCCGCATGAACCAGACGGGGGTGTGCGGCACGGGCTCGCGTCGGCAGGCCTTGAGGAACGCTGAGTCGTACGTGGCGGACGGCGGCTGGGCCGTGGGGTTCTCGTTGGCACTCACGGGGGAAAGTCTCGCACGGCGCCGGAACCGACAAGCCCGCGTACCCCGACAGGGGTGTCCCTCCCTGCACGGAGCCCTCGTTCCCCTTAATCTTCCCCGCATGGCTGCGGCTCAGGGACGACTGTCGGACGGCGCTGGCGGGATGGACGATGCGAAGGAGGGGGAGCGGAATGCGGGCGATGATGTTCCGCCGCCCTTCCGGGCTGCCGTCGATGCGTTGAGGGCCGCGCGGCTGAGGCCGCAGATCGAGATCGAGCCGACGCGCGCGCCGCAGCGGCTCGCGCCGTTCGCGTACGCGCTGGAGGCGACGGTCGTCGACGGCGACCAGGATCTCGCCGACGGGCGGCTGGTGCTGCTGCACGACCCGGACGGGCACGACGCCTGGCGGGGCACGTTCCGGCTGGTGACGCTGGTGCGCGCGGAGCTGGAGCCGGAGATGGCGGCGGATCCGCTGCTGCCCGACGTGTGCTGGTCGTGGCTGACGGGCGCGCTGCAGGCGCGCGGGCTGGCGTGCGGCGAGCCGAGCGGGACGGTGACGCGGGCGAGCTCGCACTACTTCGGCGGGCTGTCTGAGCGTCCGTCGACCTCGCAGATCGAGATCCGGGCCTCCTGGACGCCGCGCGAGGGGCTGGGCGGGGTGCCGGACACCGCGGGTCATCTGGTGTCGTGGTGCGATCTGCTGGCGCAGGTCGCGGGGCTGCCGCCGGCCGGCCCGGGTGACGCGTCGGTGGTGACGCTGCCGCAGCGGCGGGGACCGCAGTCCCGCTGAGCTCGGTTCTTTCAGGATCACTTTGTCGACACGACCACTTTCGGTCAGGAGTGAACCCTCGAACGAACCCAATCGCTCACCGAACGATCGACCACACGTCCGAATTGCACCAATTGTTACTCACTAGATCGTGATCTTTCTCTAAAGGCCTACGGCTTTGGTGCCGAAGACGTCTGTGACCTCACAGCCGTCCCCCCACCCCAGGAGGCCTGGTGTCCGTTCTTCTCGAGCAGCCCGCAAGCCTGGTCGCCTACCGCCCGAACAAGCCGACCGCGATGGTGGTCGTGGCCGACCCCCGCGTCCGCTCCACCGTCACCCGCCACCTCTGGGCCCTCGGTGTACGCGACGTCATCGAGGCCTCGTCCGTCGCTGAGGCTCGTCCCCGCATCGGCAACCCCCGTGACATCTGCGTCGCCGACGTCCACCTGCCCGACGGCTCCGGCCTGACCCTCCTGTCGGAGACCCGCGCCGCGGGCTGGCCCAACGGCCTCGCCCTCTCCGCCGCCGACGACATCGGCGCCGTCCGCAACGCCCTCGCGGGCGGAGTCAAGGGTTACGTCGTCACCGGCACCCGCACCAACGTCGGGCTCCCCACCCGACCGGGCGCCGCCCCCATCGGCTCCCGCGCCGCCGGAATGCACCGCCGCCCCCCGGGTGCCCCGAGCCACCCGGGCGGCTACCGCGAGCTCTCCGGCCGCGAGGTCGAGGTGCTGCGGCTGGTCGCGGAGGGCCAGTCCAACAAGGCGATCGGCGTCTCCATGGGCCTGTCCGCCCTGACCGTCAAGAGCCACCTCGCCCGTATCGCCCGCAAGCTGGGCACCGGCGACCGGGCCGGCATGGTCGCGGTGGCCCTGCGCACCGGAATCATCCACTGACCTGGCCTCCGGCACCTCTCCACGTCCCCTTCCCCGTTTCCCCGTCCCCTTCCCCGAACGCAAACCGGATCATTCACTGAGCTGACTGGTTTACGACCCTCAGGCGCCCGTCGACGGAACGTTCCGTCGGCGGGCGCTGTCCATACACAGATACCCTTGACATGTGACCGACGCCCAAGAGACCGCAGCAGACAGCTCACTGCGAACCACCGGAGGCGCCCCTCCGGACGACGGCGGATCTTCTGTTACGGGGGCGCCCGATCCCGAACCGGGTCCCGAGCCGATTCCTTTGCTCGAACCGCGCGAGGGCATTCCGCCCGTCGTCACCGACGAGGAGACCCTCGCCCGGGTGATCTCCGCCTTCGCCGCCGGCTCCGGCCCCGTCGCCGTCGACGCCGAGCGGGCGTCCGGCTACCGCTACGGACAGCGCGCGTATCTGGTCCAGCTGCGCCGCGAGGGCGCCGGGACCGCGTTGATCGACCCCGTGGCCTGCCCCGACCTCTCCGGGCTCGGCGAGGCGCTGTCCGGGGTGGAGTGGGTGCTGCACGCCGCCACTCAGGACCTGCCCTGCCTCCGCGAGATAGGCATGGTGCCGACAGCGTTGTTCGACACCGAGCTCGCCGGTCGGCTCGCCGGGTTCCCGCGGGTCGGGCTCGGCGCGATGGTCGAGGGCGTCCTGGGCTTCGTACTCGAGAAGGGGCACTCCGCGGTCGACTGGTCGACCCGGCCGCTGCCCGAGCCGTGGCTGCGGTACGCCGCGCTGGATGTGGAACTCCTCGTCGATCTGCGGGACGCGCTGGAGAAGGAGCTGGACCGCCAGGGGAAGCTGGAGTGGGCACGGCAGGAGTTCGACGCGATCGCCTCGGCTCCGCCGCCCGAGCCGCGCAAGGACCCCTGGCGGCGGACGTCCGGGATGCACAAGGTGCGGCGGCGCCGTCAGCTGGCCGTCGTGCGGGAGCTGTGGCAGACGCGGGACCGGATCGCTCAGCGGCGGGATGTGTCGCCGGGCAAGGTGCTGTCGGACATGGCCATCGTGGAGGCCGCCCTGTCGCTGCCCACCAACGCCCAGGCCCTTTCCGCGTTGAACGGGTTCGGGCAGCGGATGGGGCGGCGCCAGCTGGAGCAGTGGCAGGCGGCCGTGGACCGGGCCAAGGGGCTGGCCGAGGCGCAGTTGCCCGCGCCCGGACAGCCGGTGACCGGGCCGCCGCCGCCTCGGGCCTGGGCCGACAAGGATCCGGCGGCGGCCGCACGGTTGTCGGCGGCCCGGGCCGGGGTGTCGGCCCTGGCCGAGCGGCTCGGCATGCCCCAGGAGAACCTGATCACTCCGGACACGGTCCGGCGGGTCTGCTGGGAGCCGCCGAAGAGCGTCGACGCGGAGTCGGTCGGGCTCGCGCTCGCGGGCTACGGGGCGCGGCCCTGGCAGGTCGAGCTCGTCGCCCCGGTGCTCGTGAGCGCGCTGTCCGCCTGAGGGTCCGCCATCTGGTCGCTCCTCTCATGAAGCCGTTGCAGACGAAGCGCTGCAGGCTCGGGAAGGCGACCGGCATCGGCAGGATCACCAGGACCGCGCCCGCCGAGATCACCTCCCGGTGCGCCGCGTACGGGTCCCGGAAGCGGAACAGGGACGTCGAGATCACGCCAAGATCTTCCGAGGGCGCAAGCCGGGGTTGTCGGAGGCGAGACGGGACCGGATCTTCCGGGCGGCGCGGGAGTCGGGGTGGGCGCCGAATCCGACCGCGCAGACGTCGGCGGGGTCGCGAGTGGACGTGGTGGGCCGGCGATCCGCCGGCCGGCCCGGCTGCTCGGGCTCGGACCCTCTGTGGCGGGGGCGGCAGATCGGCGGAGCGGTCCTTGTCGACTTCCGGCCCGACGACCCCTCGGGTGGGTCGGCGGAGCAGCTCGGGATGCCGGTGGTGGCGGTCGGTCATCCCTCGCTGACCGGGAGCCTCACCTCCGTGTGGACCGATGACGCCACCGCCGTGACGGAGGCGGTCCGGTATCTGGCGGCGCTCGATGCCCGGCGCCGATACGGCGGACGGCCGGTGCGCGGTTCGGTGCGGAGGCGGCCCGTACGCCGTTCGGGGTGATCACCCGGCAGGGGCCGGAATCACTTCCTGCGTCCACCTCGGTACTGACTCCGCGCAGCTCGACGGCACCTCCGCGGATGTGACCTTCGCCGCTCCCCCCTCCAGGACTGTGCAGCCACGTTACCCACAAGTAGCATGGGCCTGAGCGCGCGCTCAGCGCATGCGCCGCGCAGCAGTGCCAGCAGTGCCATCCCGCATCTGGAGGAGAGCCATCGTGCCTCGTACCGTCAGGGACGTCGTCTTCGTCGACGGCGTCCGCACCCCGTTCGGCAAGGCGGGCCCGAAGGGCATCTACCACGAGACCCGCGCCGACGACCTCGTCGTGAAGGCGATCCGGGAGCTGCTGCGCCGCAACCCGGGTCTGGACCCGAAGAAGATCGACGAGGTCGCCATCGCCGCGACCACGCAGATCGGTGACCAGGGTCTGACCATCGGCCGTACCGCCGGAATCCTGGCCGGTCTGCCCACGTCCGTCCCGGGCTACTCCATCGACCGCATGTGCGCCGGCGCCCTGACCGCCGTCACGACGGTCGCCGGTTCGGTGGCCTTCGGTGCGTACGACATCGCCATCGCCGGCGGTGTCGAGCACATGGGCCGCCACCCCATGGGCGAGGGCGTCGACCCGAACCCGCGGTTCGTGAGCGAGAAGCTCGTCGACGAGTCGGCCCTGTTCATGGGCATGACCGCCGAGAACCTGCACGACCGCTACCCGACGATCACCAAGCAGCGCGCCGACGAGTACGCCGTGCGCTCGCAGGAGAAGGCCGCCAAGGCGTACGCCAACGGCAAGATCCAGGCCGACCTGGTCCCGATCTCCGTACGTCGTACGAACCCGGAGGCCGGTGAGACGGGCTGGGGCCTGGTCACCGCCGACGAGCCGATGCGCCCGGGCACGACGATCGAGAACCTGAGCGGTCTGAAGACGCCGTTCCGCGTCCACGGCCGTGTGACCGCGGGCAACGCCGCCGGTCTCAACGACGGCGCCACCGCCTCCCTCATCGCCTCCGAGGACTTCGCCCGCGAGAACAACCTCCCGGTGAAGATGCGCCTGGTCTCCTACTCCTTCGCGGGTGTGGAGCCGGAGGTCATGGGCTACGGCCCGATCCCGGCCACCGAGAAGGCCCTCGCCCAGGCGGGGCTGTCCATCGACGACATCGGCCTGTTCGAGATCAACGAGGCCTTCGCCGTCCAGGTGCTGGCCTTCCTTGAGCACTACGGCATCGCCGACGACGACGCGCGCGTCAACCAGTACGGCGGCGCCATCGCCTTCGGTCACCCGCTGGCCTCCTCGGGTGTGCGTCTGATGACGCAGCTGGCCCGCCAGTTCGAGGAGCAGCCGCACGTCCGCTACGGCCTGACCACCATGTGCGTCGGCTTCGGCATGGGCGCGACCGTCATCTGGGAGAACCCGCACTTCGAGGGGGACAAGTGAGCACCACCGCTGAGCTTTTGAAGGGTGCGGCCGAGCTGTTCCCCGACGAGGTCGTGACGTCCGCGCACGTACGCCACCTCGACCTGCCGTACGGCGCCGGGCGCTTCGCGCTCATCACGCTGGACAACGGCTTCGACCACACCAAGCCGACCACCTTCGGCCCGGCCTCGCTGGCGAACCTCAACGCCGCCATCGACCAGGTCGAGAAGGAGGCCGCGGCCGGCGACATCGTCGGCGTCGGCGTCACCGGCAAGCCGTTCATCTTCGCGGTCGGCGCCGACCTCAAGGGCGTCGAGCTGCTGAAGGAGCACAAGGACGCGCTCGCGATCGGCAAGGGCGGCCACGAGGTCTTCAAGCGCCTCGCCGCGCTCGCCGTGCCGACCTTCGCGTACTACAACGGTGCCGCGATGGGCGGTGGCGTCGAGGTCGGTCTGCACTGCAAGTACCGGACCGTGAGCAAGGCCCTCCCGGCCTTCTCCCTCCCCGAGGTCTTCCTCGGCCTGGTGCCCGGCTGGGGCGGCTGCACGATCCTGCCGAACCTGATCGGTGCCGACAAGGCCGTCTCGGTGATCATCGAGAACAGCCTGAACCAGAACAAGCAGCTCAAGGGCCAGCAGGTCTTCGACCTCGGTATCGCGGACGCGATCTTCGAGGGCGCCGACTTCCTGGAGCAGTCGCTGATCTGGACGGCCCAGGTGCTGAAGGGCGACGTCGAGGTCGAGCGCCCGGTCATCGACCGCGGTGAGGCCTGGGACCAGGCCGTCGCGCGCGGCCGGTCCATCGCCGACTCCAAGGTGCACGGCGCGGCCCCGGCCGCCTACCGCGCCCTGGACATCATCGCGGGCGCCAGGAACGGCGACCTCCAGCAGGGCTACGACGCCGAGGACCTCGCCCTCGCCGACCTGATCATGGGTGGCGAGCTGCGCTCCGGCATCTACGCCTTCAACCTGGTGCAGAAGCGCGGCAAGCGTCCCGCCGGTGCGCCGGACAAGAACCTGGCCCGTCCGGTCACCAAGGTCGGTGTCGTCGGCGCCGGTCTGATGGCCTCCCAGCTCGCGCTGCTCTTCCTGCGTCGCCTGGAGGTGCCGGTCGTGCTGACCGACATCGACCAGGAGCGCGTCGACAAGGGTGTGGGCTACGTCCACGCCGAGATCGACAAGCTGCTCGGCAAGGGCCGTATCAACCAGGACAAGGCGAACCGTCTGAAGGCCCTGGTCACGGGTGTCCTGGACAAGGCCGAGGGCTTCTCCGACGCCGACTTCGTCATCGAGGCCGTCTTCGAGGAGATCGGCGTCAAGCAGCAGGTGTTCGCGGAGGTCGAGGCGGTCGCCCCGGCGCACGCGATCCTCGCCACCAACACCTCCTCGCTGTCGGTCTCCGAGATGGCGTCGAAGCTCAAGAACCCCGAGCGGGTCGTGGGCTTCCACTTCTTCAACCCGGTCGCGATCCTCCCGCTGCTTGAGATCGTCCGCGGTGAGAAGACGGACGACGCCTCGCTGGCCACGGCCTTCGCCGTCGCCAAGAAGCTGAAGAAGACCGCGGTGCTGACGAAGGACGCCCCGGCGTTCGTCGTGAACCGCATCCTCACCCGCTTCATGGGCGAGATCCAGAACGTCATCGACGAGGGCACGCCGGTCGAGGTCGCGGAGAAGGCGGTCGAGCCGCTGGGTCTGCCGATGTCGCCGCTGGTCCTCCTTGAACTGGTCGGCCCCGCGATCGGTCTGCACGTCTCGGAGACCCTCAACCGGGCCTTCCCGGACCGCTTCACGGTCTCCCCGAACCTCGCCGCCGTCGTCAAGGCGGGCAAGCGCGGCTTCTACGTGTACGACAGCGGGAAGCCGGAGCTCGACCCCGAGGTCGCGGCGCTCCTGAAGCAGGGCGATGTCGTCCTGACCGAGGAGCAGGTCCGGGACCGGGTCCTCGACGCGGTCGCCCAGGAGATCGGGCTCATGCTCGACGAGGGCGTCGTCGCCGAGGCGCAGGACATCGACCTGTGCCTGATCACGGGCGCGGGCTGGCCCTTCCACCTGGGCGGCATCACGCCGTACCTGGACCGCGAGGGTGTGTCGGAGCGGGTGAACGGCAAGAAGTTCCTGGCTCCGGGTGTGGCGTCGGTTCCGGCGTAACACCGCCGCAGGGCATCTGAAGCAGGGCATGTGAAGAGGGCCTCCGCCTGATGGGCGGGGGCCCTCTGTCGCACCGTACAGCGGAGTCAGCCGCCCAGTACGCCGGGCGCCGCCTCCAGGTCGCCGATGAACACGGTCACCTGACCCCGCGTCAGCCGCCCGTCACCGTCGTCGAGCGCGTAGGTGAAGCGGTCGTAGCCCGTCCGGTTCGGGAACGGCGTGTAGACCACGGCGCCGTCGGGCTCGACGGCGGTGACACCGTGCGCCGCCGGCCCCACCCCGACGAGTCGTACGCGCTCGCCGAGCCCTTCGGTCAGCCCCCGTAGCACCCCGCGGTGGCCCGGGGTCACCCGCAGGAGGCGTCCCTGCGCGGGGAGCGGCGCGACACGGTAGCCGTACTGCTTCACCGAATGCGTGCTGCTGCTCAGGCTCGTCCCGCCGAAAGCGATGATTCCGGCACGCAGCTGCGGGATGAGGAACGCCCCGGCGGGGACGTCGTGCCGGACCGTGGCGGTGAGCCGGGCGACACGGGTGCCGCCCGACTCCACTGATGTGGCGTACCGGTCGCCCTTGGGGAGCAGGCTCATGCCGCCGAGTCCGGTGATGTCGGCCACCCTGGCGAAGGGCTCGGCCATCAGATAGCCGTAGTAGCGGTGTGCCTGGCCCTCGGGAAGCAGAGCGAGCGCGAAGCGGACCTCCTGTCCCGGGGTGAGCGGCAGCCGGGGGTCGGCGTCCGCGGTGAGCTCCGTGGTCAGCCGGATCTGCGGTGCGTCGTGCTGCACGCCGTGCACTCTGGCGAGCAGGAACCGCTCGGGCTGATGGTCCTGGCTCACAGCGTCTCCCCTGCTCCCCTGGTCCGTGCCCTCGTCAGGGCCGCGTGCTCCGCGTCGTCCAGCCATCCGAACGCATGGGGCGCAAACGTCGGCGTGTCGAGGGCGGTGACCCAGTGCGCGGGCACGATCCGGCGGACCGCGAGCTGGTGGGCGACGAAACGGGCGCAGGCCACCGCGCCCTCGGGCAGCAGATGGGTGCTGTCCTCGATTCCCTCGGGGTAGTTGGGGTGCACGCCGGGGGCGAGATACATGAACAGGGCCCGGGTACCCTCCGGACCGAGCTGCGTCCACCATTCGAGGCTCTGGGCATAGAGGTCGAGGTAGGGCGTGCTGGTCTCGGCGGCGAGTTCCTTCATGGCCATGGGGTACTCCCCGAAGACCTGCCTCAGGTTCCCGTGCTCGTCCCAGGTGCAGCGTTCGTGCGGGCTGACGAGGACGGGGTGGGCTCCACGGTCGCGGGCGCCGTCGACGAAGTACCGGAGATACCGCTGGTAGTCGTGGAAGGCCTCGGTGCGCCACTCCTTCTCCGGTTTGTGGTCGATCAGGCCGAAGGAGGTCACCAGGTAGTCGCCCGGTCTCAGGTGCTCCAGGATCCAGGCGAGCCGGCCACGCTCGGCGAAGGTACGCGAACTGGCTCCGGCCCTCGCGCAGTTGACGATCTCCACGTCGCGGGTGAAGAACAGCGGCAGGGTCTGGCCCCACCCGGTCATCGGTGCCCGTCCCGCCTCACGGCTGCAGACGCTGGAGTCACCCGCGAGGAAGACACGGGTCGGGTTTCCGTCAGGCCGCATCGACCCACCGGGAGGGCGCGGTCCGCTCGGTCGTCAGCGCGCCGACCGGTCCTGCGGGAGCGAGTTCGGCCGCCGAGGCGGTACCGAGGGCGTCGATGGCGTCGAAGACCCGCTCGCAGTTGCCGTCCCCTCGGTGTACGAAGAACTCCTCGACCCGCTCCCGGTGGACCGGCTCGACGGTGAAGCCCCTGCGGACCGCGGCGATGATCGCGTCCACCGCCTGATCGACGGTCCGGCACACCGGGCCGAAGCCGTCCTCGGAGAGGTTGAAGTAGCCGCGCTTGTAGTGGCGCCCGTAGAAGTCCTCCTCGTCGAAGGGGACGTAGACGAGCGGGATGCCCATGTAGGCCACGTCGAAGAACACCGACGAGTAGTCGGTGACCATCAGCGAGCACTCCTTCATCGCCTGCTGCACATTGCGGGTGTGCGGGTCGGCGACATGGATGGAGGGCGAGGAGAACTGGAAGGTGTGCAGATACGGCCGGATCTCGTAGTGGGGGAAGAACTCCAGGTCCACGCCGAAGTGGTCGAGGGCCTTGCCCAGCCGCGGGTCGGAGAGCAGCGACCGGTAGAAGCGGTAGTACTCGGACTGCGTGAAGCTGGTCTTCGCCGGCCCCGAGGACTTCTTGTAGGAGGCGGTGACGATCCACTGCCGCCAGGTCGGCATCAGCAGGATGCGCGGCTTGTCCCTCGGTTCCCGCTTCAGCGCGTCGAACCGGGGGAAGCCCACGGGCTGGGCCCGGTCGCCGTAGCCGGCCTCTGACGCCATGAAGTCGCGCTCCTGGCGGCCCGCGGTCACCAGCAGGTCGTAGCTGGCGATGCGCTGGTCGGCACCCGAGGTGACGTCGTTGTAGGTGACTCCGTGCTGGAGGAAGACCCGCTGGTACTTGACCAGTTCACCGAACCGGTGCAGGAACAGCGCCTTCTTGTAGCCCTCCGGTACGAGGTAGGACTCCGAGTCGTAGGAGCCGATGAGCTTGGTGGCGTGCAGCAGGTACATCCGGTGCTTGAACGAGCCGAGCTTCAGCACCCGCCCGTACGGGGCGACCTTGGCGTAGTCGGCCGAGTCGCCGTCGATGACGTAGTACGCCTTGCGGCGCTTGCGGTTCTGCCGGATCCAGGTGAAGAAATGGTACGAGTTGTCCTGCGCGGTGTCGGAGCGCTCGCCGATCAGCCAGATCTCCCTGGAGTTCAGGAAGGGGTAGGTGAGCCAGTAGGCCAGGCGCATCTTCCAGCCGGGGTTGCGCGTCTTGAGGATGCGCAGCTCGCGGCCCGCTCGCCACAGCGCGTGCCGGGTGCGGGCGCCGAGCCCGGAGTCGACCAGGCGCAGATGCAGGGCGTCCTGGGCGCCGATGGTCAGCATGTAGCGGTAGGGGCCGACCCGTCCGGGTCCCTTGAGCCGGTGCAGGGCGAGGCGTGCCTTCATCACGACGTTGCGGTGCCGGTCTCCTTCGGTGCGGTGCACCCGGAGCCGGAAGTCCCCGACACCGAATCCGCTCTCCGCCAGGACGTCGGCGGGGAGCTCGGCGTACCAGCCGGCGTAGAGGTCGCGGCCGTTGCGGGCGTTCCACAGATCACGCCGGTAGACCTGCCGGACCGGGACGGTGATCTTGTTGTGGTTCGTCTGGTAGACGAGCTCCAGTCTGTTCCCCATCGGACCGCTCAGGTCCATGCCGGGGAAGGCCAGGCATCCCTCGACGACCAGGACGTCGTCCCGGGTGCGGACGCTCTCCACCACGACGTTGGGGTCCTTCACGCGGGCGGCGGTGCTGTGCCTGCTGCCGCCGGGGAAGGTGCGGTAGAAGCCTTCGTCGTCGATCTCGAGCACCGGCGGCGCGGTGGCGAGCGCCGGTTCCGGGTCGCAGAACAGCTCGAAGTTGCCGGTCCGGGCCGCGTAGTGGTCGAGTTGCTGGGCCGGGCTGGTCACGAACTCGACGATGACGTCGTCGGGGATCTGGGCGTAGTGACGGTGGATGTCCGGGAACATCTCGGCCAGCTGCGTACGGCCCATGACGTTGCGGGCGTTGCACAGGAAGCCCTTGTACGTGCGGGTGGCGTAGCGCTGGAACATCCGGCGGATCTCGGGGCGTTCCTCGGCGCTGTAGTACAGCAGGAAGTGGTTGAGCCGCAGGTGGTCGCGGTAGTTGGCGGGCTTGCTCCACAGGGAGTCCATGATGGACGAGCCGTCGGGGCGGCCCCGGTACCAGTAGACGGGCCGGTCGACCAGGCTGATGGCGTTGGCGCGCAGCAGTGCGGGCAGGGTCAGCCAGGCGTCCTCGAAGTGCACGCCCTCGCCGAAGCGGACGCCGAGGCGGCGCAGCAGCGCGGTGCTGAAGAGCTTGTTGCAGGCGGAGCCGCTGAAGATCATGTCCGGGATCTCGGCGAAGTCCTCGATCAGCCGGTCGCCCTTGCCGAAGTAGTCCTTCCACGGGCCGTACGGCCGGTCCGGGAAGTTGACGAGGTCCCCCATGACGACCTCGGAGCCGTCGCGCCGCGCGGCCTCGACCATGGCGGCGAGGGCGTCCTCGCCGAGGATGTCGTCGGAGTCGAGGAAGGTGACGTACGGGGCGACGACCTGGTCGAGGCCGGTGTTGCGGGCGTTGCCGAGGCCGCCGTTGGCCTGGTGGATGACGGTGACGTTGGCGTAGAAGCGGGAGAAACGTTCCAGCATCTGGGGGGTCTCGTCGGTGGCCCCGTCGTTCACCAGGATGACCTGGATGGCGTCGAACCCGCGCTGCGCGGCGAGAGAGGCGAGGCAGTCGTCGAGGTACTTCGCCACGTTGTAGCAGGGCACGACGACGGCGAGTTCGAACCGGCGGGTGAGCCGCCGGACCGGCGGGTGGATGCGGTCACGCCACCACATCCAGGGGGCGTTCGGGTCGTTCTGCTCGGTCTCGAAGGTGCGGCGCCCGGCCGTGGCCGAGCGGAAGGCCAGGTTGCCGCTGACGGTGCGGTATCCCTCGTACTCCTCGCCGTCCCGGTCGAAGGTGAGACCGTCGACGGCGATGTCACGCACGTTCAGCGCGGAACGGGAGCGGCTGCGATTCCACTCGACGATGACCGACACGTTCCACACCGTGCTGTCGGACAGGTCGTCGCCGAGCAGCCGGTTAAGGTCCGCCGTGCCCTCGAAGGTCACGAGGCGCTCGTCGACGACGACCTCCGCCACCGGGACCACGACGTCCCGCTTGGTGTGGCGGTTGCGCACGGCCAGGGACAGCGAGACGGAGTCCTCGCCGGTGATCCGCCCGAAGCGGTTGACGAGTTCACCTGTGTAGGTCAGCTCCGTGCCCTTGACGCGCCAGCTGTTGAGCTGGGCGAAGAGCGGGATCTGCGACACCGGAGCGGCGGCCAGGCCGAGCTCGGTGACATCCAGCATGCGGCGGGCGTCCGGCAGATGCAGATGGTCGGCGGACCAGTACACCCTGCCGTCCTCCTCCACCAGATGGGAGGAGAACACGCTCTTGCGCTGGGTGTAGTCCAGCGTCGTGAGGGCCGCCTCGATCTCCTGGTACATCAGGAGGTAGGCACGCACCCGGTCGACCGGACCGCACAGCTCGAAGGCCTCGTCGCTGATGGAGAACAGATAGGAGCTGACGATGTCCGCGAAGCCCTGCTGGAACTCCGCGTCGCCCTCGGCCAGGGCCCTCATGTAGAGACGCAGGTCGTGAGCGAGGAACTTGGAGTCCTTGCGGACCTTCAGGGACCACAGGCCCCGCTCCAGGAGGAACCGGTCCGTGGCCCGGTGCACCGCGATGCGGTCGGTGATGCTGCGCAGCTCGCCGGTGCGGCCGGTGATGGACCCGCCGTCCGGTTCCCACATCCAGCGGTAGACGGGCTCGGTGATGACGGTGATGCCCCGGGCGAGGCAGCCCGCGAGCGTGGAGAAGTAGGTGTCCTCGTAGAAGACGCCCTCCGGGAACCACACCCCGGCCGAGCGCAGGAACTCCACGCTGTACAGCTTGGCCGCGGCGATGGGGTCGGTGAGCAGGAGCGGGAACTCCTCCAGGCCCGCGACAGTGCGCTCCATCGCGTAGACCTCCGGCGCCCAGGGCTCGGAGTCGCCGGTGGCCCGGTTGACGCGGACCGCCTTGCCCGCGGTGATGTCGCTGCCGGTCTCCAGGGCACTGGCCACCAGCCGCTCGCAGGCGCGGGGCGGCAGTTCGTCGTCGGCGTCGAGGAAGAGCACCCAGCGTCCGGCGGCCTGGGCGATGCCCCAGTTCCGCGGGGCGCCGACGCCGCCGCTGTTCTGTGTCCGCCGCAGTACGCGTACCCGGGGATTGCTGCCGGCGAAGTTGGCGACGACCTCGATGGTGCCGTCGGTCGAGGCGTCGTCGACGACGATCACCTCGACCAGTTCGTAGGTCTGGTTCACCGCCGACTGGAGTGCCTTGCCGATGGTCGTCGCCGCGTTGTACGCGGGGATGACCACGGTGACCCATGAGTTGTCGCCGTCCTGCGTGTGTGACATCTGAAGTTGTCCTGCGCCTGCTCTCATCGGGACGTCTCCCATGGCCCCGGGGTCCCGTGGTGACCACCCTGCAGCGTCCGGCCGTACTGGACGAGCGGCATGGTGTCGCCGTGCGGCTGCGGGATGTGCGGGAGCACTTCCGACTCGTGGACGTTCTCCCCGTAGGGGACGGCGTTCGGCTGGGGGTAGGGGCGGAAGAAGGGGTCTTCGTCCGGCTCCGGGGCCTGGTAGCGCCCGTCGGTCAGGAGGGCCGCCTGCGCGGCCCGGCGGTGCCGGCCCCGGTGCAGATGCGGGGCGATGGTGCCGGCCTTGGCCGGGGCGGGGGCCAGCTCCTTCATGACCCGGGTGAAGTCGCGGGTGGAGAGCCAGAACTTGTACATGATCACGAGTTCGAAGAGCATCAGCAGGGCCGCGGAGACCGCGGTCGTCCACAGGATCTGGCCGGTCAGCGGTCCGACGATGAAGATGAACATCTGGAACTCGATGCCGCTGATCAGATGCGGCCGCACGCGGGTGCGGAGCATGGCCCGGCGGACCCGGGTGTACCAGGGGAACTGGCCGCGGAACTGTTCGTGCAGGTCGATCACGTTGGACCCGCCCGCCTCGTCGCGCAGCGTCTCCGCGGCGGTGTGCGGGTTGTCGCGCAGCAGGTCCTCCATGAAGACGACCTGCGCGGCTTCGCCCTCGGCCGCCGCGGCGGCCTCCCGTTCGGCGCGCTCGGCCTCGGCCCGTTCCTTGGTGACCTTCTCGATCTTCGTCCGCATCGACAGGCGCATCTTGTAGATCTGCAGTGCGTCGACGTACCGCAGCATGTCGAGGAAGACCACGCCGAGGGCGGCGACCAGATAGCGCTCGTCGTCGGTGCGCAGGAACTGCCCGCCCATGAGGGCGAGTGCGCAGAACAGCACCCGGATACGGTCGAAGACGTAGTCGAGCCAGCCCCCGAAGACGCTGCCGTTGCCCTTCAGCCGGGCCAGCTTGCCGTCGATGCAGTCGAGGATGAAGCTCACGTGGTAGAGCAGGGCGCCGATGAGCAGCGAGGTGCGGTCACCCTCCAGGAAGAGGGCGGCCGAGGCCAGTCCGATGAAGAGGGCGGCCCAGGTGACACGGTCCGGGGTGATGAACCGGAAGCGGGCGAAGACCAGCAGGAGCCGGGTCGCGGTGGGGTCGACGAGAAAGACCGTCCACCAGGCGTCGCGCTTCTTGCAGGTCAACTTCTGGACAGCCCGCAGCGATAGCCTGGTCATAACCCCTCAGCAGCCGACGAAACAGGACACAAGCCCCGTGGCCCGTTCGCCGTACCGCAGGGAGGCGCCCACTTTCAAGCCAGTGCATTCACAGGCTCATCACATGAGCGACCTGAACTTTAACAATCCTTCACCTGTGGTTCTATACGCGTTGACCTGCAGCAGGCAGCGACTTTGATCACAAGTTTTCCACGCAACCATTTGCGATCTTCACATTCCACAAGGCACCAGAGGGTCGGAATCAAGCCATTCACAGTGCCGGGCGAGGCTCGGGGCGCTCAGTGGCCCGCGGGCTCCCAGTCGTCGAACACCAGCCCGTCCCGGTTCTCCTGACGCCGGGCCAGCAGCAGCCGGCCGCCGGGGATCCGGGTCGCCACGGTGAGCCGGCCGGACCGGCTCACGGCCGCCGTCGGGGCGCCGTAGGAGGGCGCGCCGAGGTCCTGCCACCACACCCCGGCGTCGGGTCGGCCCTCCGGATAGGCACCCACCGAGCAGGTGCCGTCGGCGCCCGGTGCGACCAGCACGGAGTAGAGCCAGCCGTCGATCTCGACTCCGCGCACCGCGGCGGGCCTTCCCGGGGAGCCGCCGAGCGGGCAGGGGGCCGGGGCACCGGGACGCCAGACGGCGGCTTCGCCGCTGTGCAGATCGCAGTAGACGACGGCGCCCGGTTCGGGAGCGGGGGCCAAAGTGCCGGGGCGGGCGGCGAACGGGAGCCCGCGGTCCTCGCGGAAGGTCCCGTCCGGCCCCGGGTACCAGCGGACCGTCGCCTCCGTGTCGCGGGCCCGCGCGAAGACCTCGACCCCGCCGTGCGCGGAGGTCACCGCGACGAGGTCGTCGGCCACCTTGACGCCGCTGAGGTGCTGCCAGTCCGTCCAGCCGCCGTCGGCCGACTGGCGGCGCCAGCTGATGCTGTGCCCGAAGTTGCGGACGAACACGAAGAGGTTGCCCGCGGTGTCGAACGCGGCCGCGGGGAAGCCGACCTCACGCCCCTTGTTCCAGGCTCGGGCGTTCGGTCCGCCGAGCGGGAGCCATGGGGTCAGGGGCCGGCCCGTCCGGTACTGCGCCGCGTGCACGACCTCGACGTCCACCCCGCCGTCGTCACGGGTGGTCCGGCGCAGCCCGAACAGGTGGGGCAGTCCCCGGGGATCCGCGATGACCAGCAGCCCCGGCGCCAGTCCGGCTCCTTCCACCGGCTCGGGTCCGCGCCACGCGCCACCCGGCGTCTGCTCGTGCCAGCGCACCACGCCGGCGGCCGTGGGCAGGAAAGCCGTCAGCCGGCCGTCGAAGCCGGCCGACAGCCAGTTCACGGGCATGGGGTAGCGCCGGGCGGAGGCGGCACCGGGCCCCGGCGTCGCCTGCGCGCGCAGGCAGTCGACGTACAGCGGCCGGCCTGTCTCCGTCTGCCGGGCCCGTGCCGCGGCAAGGGCGTGGGCGGCGGCTTCGGTGTGCGCCAAGGGGACGTCGTACCCCGGCACGCCGGTCGCCTCGTCGACACTGACATGGGTGGGGTCGGGGTCCAGCGTGTGCAAGCGCTCCGGGTCGATCTCGCGCAGTTCCGCCAGCAGTGCGGCCACGGCGTCCCGGCCCTGGACGTCCACGATGCGGGGGCCGCCGAGCACCCGGCAGCCGCGGGAGCCGGCCGCGGTGAGGGCCCGGTCCAGCGCCGCCCGCCCCTCCTTGGTGCCCGACCGCAGACAGACGACGGCGATCTCGGCGCCGGGCGCTTCCCGTTCCACGAGCGGCACCGCGTCCGCGGGCTCGGGCACGATCACCGCGACCACATGCGTACGGCCGCCCGCCGGCTCGGCGACGGCGGCTGATCCGGCTCTTCGGTCGGTTCTCCGTGTCATGTCCTCACGTCCCTCGGCACGGCGGTGGGCTCCGGCGCGCTCACAGCCGGCTCCAGGTGCCGAGCGTCACACCCGGCCCGTCCTCCTGACGGGCCAGCATCAGCGCACCGTCCGTGGCCACGGCGAGGACGACGACCCTGCCGTGTCCGTCGCGAGCCAGCACGGGATCACCGAGACAGCCGACGCCGGTGTCGATCCACCACACGCCGTTGCGCTCGTCCTCCGCGACACACACACCGAGCACGACCCGGCCTTCGATGTCGCGGTGGGCGAGCACGGTGCAGAGGTATCCGTCCACGGTCGCGGTGAGGGCCGCATGCCGTCCGTCGCCCGGGGTGCCGCCGACCGGCACCGGCCACTCCCCGGGACGTACGGCGACGATGCCGCCGCCGATCGCGTCGGTGAGGAAGTACGTGACCCGGCCGCGTGATGTCTCCACGCCCGTCGCGGACCCGGGCAGCGGAACCACCGCGACATCGTGCCCTCGTTCCAGATCCGCGCCGGGCTGCGGCTGATACCAGGTCAGGGCGCCGGTGCGGGTGGGCACCAGCAGCTCCAGACGCCCCGTGGCGGTGGTCACCGCGGCCGGAGCGTCCAGGGCCGCGGAGATCTTCAGGTCGCGCCAGGGCTCCCAGCGGCCCTGGGAATCCTCCCGCCGGATCGCCACCCGGCCCTCGGCCGTGTGGGCGAAGACATGCAGGGTGCCCGCCGCGTCGACCGCGGCGGCCGGTGCGCCCATCAGCGGCGTGCGCTCGCGCTTGGCGTGCGGGTTGCCCACCGACCGCCACTCGCTGAGCGGGCGGCCCGTCTGGTACTGGATCGCGTAGCAGAGGTCCACCGTGCGCGGGCCGTCGCCGGCGCCGCGCACCCGGCGGCCGATGAGGTGGGCGTAGCGGTTGCGTCCCTGGACGACGGTGAGGTCCGTGACTCCCTTGAGCGGCAGGACGTCCGGACCGTGCCAGGCCGAGCCGCCCGGGCGGTCCTCCGTCCAGCGCAGTACGGCCTGGTCCACCTGCGCGTACACGAGGAGCCGGCCGTCGTGTCCGGACAACAGCCAGGGTCCGCAGAGCACGGCCGGCGGCCGGCGGGCGCCGAGGCCCGTTGCCTCCGCGTCCGACGGCTGCTGTCGTCGTGCGTTCTCACGCGCGGTACCGGCCCGCATCGTCCGTCCTTCCCGAGAATCGGCCCCCGGTCGGCCCGTGACCCGGGCGCGCCATCATAAGTCGCCTGTTCGACCGGTCGGCCATTTCGTTCGAGGTCACGGGCCGGTCGGGCTCAGGTCAGCGGCGGGCCTCCGGGTGACGCCGGACCCAGCCGGCCCACGCGGACGCCACCATGGCGCGGGCGTCGTGCCGCGCCGTCCAGCCGAGTTCACCCCGGATGCGGTCGGCCGACGCGACGACCCTGGCCGGGTCGCCCGCCCGGCGCGGGACGGACACCGGAGCCGCCGCGTCCGCGTAGCCGGTCACCTCGCCGATCAACGCGATCATCTCGCGCACCGAGACACCCTGTCCGCGGCCGATGTTGACCGTGAGATCGCTGCCGGGCTCCCGCTCCGTCAGGGCACGGGCCGCGGCGAGATGGGCGGAGGCGATGTCCTCGACATGGATGAAGTCCCGCACGCAGGTGCCGTCCGCGGTGTCGTAGTCGTCGCCGAAGATCACCGGTGCGACGCCCTGGGTCAGCTTCTCGAAGACCATCGGAACGAGGTTGAACACACCCGTGTCGGCGAGCTCCTCGTCGGCGGCTCCGGCGACGTTGAAGTAGCGCAGACAGGCGGTGGTCATGCCGTGCGCCCGCCCGGTGGCACGCACGAGCCACTCGCCCGCCAGTTTGGTCTCGCCGTACGGGTTGACGGGGGCGCAGGGCGTGTCCTCCGTCACCAGGTCCACATCGGGCATGCCGTACACGGCCGCCGACGACGAGAACAGGAAGTGGCGCACGCCGGTGTCCGCGGCGGCCTCCAGCAGGGTCTGCAGGCCCTGGACGTTCTCGCGGTAGTAGTACAGCGGTTGTTCGACCGACTCCCCCACCTGCTTCTTCGCGGCGAGGTGGACCACGCCCGAGACGCTCAGGTCGGAGAGGGTGGCGCGGACGAGGTCACCGTCGAGCACGGAGCCCTTGACGAAGGGCACGCCCTCGGGGACGCGTCCGGGGTCGCCCGTCGAGAGGTCGTCGTACACCGCCACGCGCTCGCCCGCGGCGAGCATGGCGCGGACGACATGGGCACCGATGAATCCCGCACCGCCTGTGATCAGCCAAGTCATGGGCGCATAGTATTTCTTCAATTCTTGTTTACAAATACATCACCCCTCGTACAAGATTGTTCGATCCTCGGCTTATAGTGCGGGATTGTTCGGCAGCACACGGACCGGCCTCCCCACCCGAGTCCCGACGCGTCAAGCTTCGCCCTTCGGGCACGACCAGCGAGGATTCGGACCAGGATGAGCCATGTCTCGACGCCCCAGCGCAGCGATTCCGACGCGCCCTCCCGGCGCCGCGGCGGACGAGGCCGCAAGCGTCAGCGCACCGGCAAGCGCCGAGTGGGCCGTTGGATCCTGCTCACCCTGACCGTCCTGGTCCTCGCGGCGGCCGGTACCGCCTACTGGCTCTACAACGACCTCAACGGCAACATCAAGGGCGTCGACCTCGACGAGGCGATCGGCGACGACCGCCCGGAGAAGCTGCCCACCTCCGGGCAGAACCTCCTGGTGCTGGGTTCCGACTCCCGCTCCGGCGCGAACTCGGACCTGGACGGGGGCAGCAAGATCTCCGGTGCGCGCTCCGACACCGCGCTCGTGATCCACATCCCCGAGGGCCGCGAGAAGGCCGTCGCCGTGAGCATCCCGCGCGACACCCTGATCACGCGGCCCGAGTGCACCACGCGGGACGGCTCCACGCTCCCGTCGGCCAAGCGCGTGATGTTCAACTCGGTCTACTCGCTCGCCGGCCCGGCCTGTGTGGTCAAGACGGTCGAGAAGATGTCCGGGGTGCGGATGGACCACCTCATGGAGGTCGACTTCGCGGGGTTCAAGGGGCTGGTCGACGCGATCGGCGGGGTCAGCGTCACCCTCGACGAGCCGATCGAGCCGCTGAACCTGAGCGCGGGCACGCATGAACTCGACGGTGAGCAGTCGCTCAAGTTCGTCCGCACGCGGTACGGCTACGGCGACGGCAGCGACCTCGGCCGCATCGGTCTCCAGCAGCAGTTCATGATCGCCCTGTTGAGCGAGATCAAGAAGCAGGACCTGTTCGGCAGCCCCACCAAGACGTACAAGATCGCCGAATCCCTCACCGAGTCCCTCACGACCGACTCGGGCCTCGACTCCCTCACCGAACTCGCCGACTTCGGCCGCAGCATGAACGGCATCGATCCGTCGACGATGGAGACGATCATGCTGCCGGTGAAGTACGACACCCAGGACCCCAACCGCGTCGTCGCCGCCCAGCCGCAGGCCGGCCAGTTGTGGAAGGCCATCCGCACGGACGCGCAGATCCCGGAGTCGGCGAAGAAGTCCCCGGCCAACGGCGGAAGGTCCTGACGACGGTATGACGGTGACGGGGCCGGCGCCCCGTCACTCCGCCGAGATCACTGGCGCTTCGCCCTGTCCCTGCGCACACGGAGCCGAGCGCGCTGCTGCTCCACGCGGGCACGGACGCCGGGCTCGGGGCGCCTGTCACCGTCGGCACGGGCGGCCGGCAGTGGATCCTGCGGATGGTGTGACAGCGGTCGGCCCCATGGGGAAACCGACCGGTGCCAGGAATCCCGGCACCGGTCCTCACATCTCCCGCCAGGCCTCCAGCGCCAGCCCCGGCTCGTCCTTCCTGCGGGTCAGCAGCAGCTGCCCGCCCGACGGGGACAGCGTCGCCGCCACGACGGCACCGCTCTCGTCCGTCGCCAGCGACACCCCGGCGTCCCCGGGCAGTTCGGGCCCCGACTCCGTCCACCACGCCCCCGCCGACTCCTGCTCCGTCGGATAGGCGGCGAACGCGACCCGGCCTCCGGCGGAGCGCTGCGCGAGCAACGTGCAGTCGTGGCCGTCGAGTTCGCAGCGGACGGCGGAGACCGGGCCGGGGCCGGCCGAGGCGAGGAGGGGGACGGGTTTGGCGCCGGGGCGCCAGGTGCAGAGGTCGCCGGAACCGTCGGTGTAGAAGAGGGTGGTGCGGTCCGGAGACGTGGCGAGCGCGCCGAGGGTGCCCGGGCGGACGTCGGTCTCGATCTCCTCCGTCAGCACGGGCTGTGCGCCCGGCTTCTCCTGGCGCCAGTACAGAATGCCGCCGGGGTGGGCCGCGTAGAGCTCGACTTGCCCGGCCTCGGCCGTGACCGCCGCCAGGTCCTCTTGTACGTCATGCCCCTTGAGGTCCCGCCACGGGTCCCAGCCGCCCTTCTCCTTCTGGGCGACCATGCTCACCCCGCCGTCCCTGTTGCGTACGAAGACATGGGCCCGCCCCTGGGCGTCGACCGCGACGGCGGGGGTGCCGGTGCGGTCGCCGGTCCGGTTCGGGTGGCCGATCGGGGTCCAGTCGAGGGCGGCGAGGCGCGGGCGGAAGTGGGTGGAGTGGACCAGCCCGGACTCGCCGGGTTTGGTGGGCCGCCAGGAGACCAGATGGGCGTAGCCGTCGGTGCCCTGGCCGATCGCGAGGCCGGGGCGGAGCCGTTGGTCGCCGCCCACCTTGCGCGGGGCCGTCTCCCAGGAACCGCCGGGCCCCAGTTCGGCTCGGCACAGTACGGCCTCACCGGACGGCAGATAGACACTGAGCCGGCCGTCACGGCCGCGGATGAGCCAGTCGCCGTTCACCGGTTCACTCTATGCGGGCCGGTTCGAGGCGTGCCTGGTCACCCCCGGGTGGGGCGTGGGCCACACCCGGGGGCACTGTGCGGCTCGGGCCGCGATGTGGCTGACTTCCCGGGTCCGGGGCTTGGACCTCTGTGCGACGTGGTTCGCGACATACCTGGTCCCTGGGCCCGGCGGCTGGACCGCTGTGCGACCTGGCTCGCGACATACCTGATCCCCGGCGTCGGCCCGCGAACCAGCATGCGGCCTGGGCTGCGACATGGCTGACCACCCGCGTCCGGCCCATGGACCACTGCCCGACCCCTCTCGCGACACACCCGCCCCCCCCGGGCCCCGGCCCGCGGGCCTACCGTGGACGTCATGACCGACAAGCTCACCGTCACCGTCCTGGGCACCGGCATCATGGGCGCCGCCATGGCCCGTAACCTCGCCGGAGCCGGGCTCGCCGTCCGTGCCTGGAACCGTACGCGTGCCAAGGCCGAGCCACTCGCCGACGCCGGTATCCGCGTGACCGACTCCCCCGCCGAGGCGGTGGAGGGCGCCGATGTCGTCCTGACCATGCTGTACGACGGTCCGGCCGCCCTGGCCACGATGGAGGAGGCGTTGCCCGCGCTGCGCCCGGGGGTGGTGTGGGTGCAGTCGACGACGGCCGGCATCGAGGGGCTCGGCGAGCTGGCCGCCTTCGCCGCGGCGCACGGCCTGGTCTTCTACGACGCTCCCGTCCTCGGCACCCGGCAGCCCGCCGAGGCCGGTCAACTGACCGTGCTGGCGGGCGGACCCGAAGCCCACCGGCACTCCGTGACCCCCGTCTTCGACGCGGTCGGCGCCCGCACGGTGTGGACCGGCGAGGCGGGCAGCGCGACCCGGCTGAAGCTGGTCGCCAACAGCTGGGTGCTGGCCGCGACCGCGGCGACCGGCGAGGTGCTGGCGCTGTCCGAGGCGCTCGGCGTGGACCCGCGGGACTTCTTCTCGCTGATCGCGGGCGGCCCGCTGGACATGGGCTATCTGCGGGCCAAGGCCGGGCTGGTGCTGGACGGGCGGCTCACCCCGGCCCAGTTCGCGGTCTCCACGGCCGCGAAGGACGCCCGGCTCATCGTGAGCGCCGGTGCGGAGAACGGGGTCCGGCTGGATGTGGCGGCGGCGAGTGCGGCTCGGCTGGAGCGGGCGGCGGAGTTGGGGCATGGGGAGGAGGACATGGCGGCGGCGTATTACGCGAGCTTCGACGAGGGACGGTGAGCGACGCCGACGCCGACGCGTACGTACACAAGGAACCCGGCGCTCACGGAACCCTGCGTCGCGCCCGCACCCAACTACCCCACAGAACCCGGCACACACCGATCACCCCACCTCAACACCCGCCCCCACCTCCCCCACAGAACCTGGCACCCTGACCCCATGAACGCCGAAGCCCCGCTCCTCGTCATCGTCGATGCCGCCAACGTCGTCGGTTCCGTTCCCGATGGCTGGTGGCGGGACCGGCGGGGAGCCGCGGAGCGGTTGCGGGACCGGCTGGCGGTGGACGGGGTGCCGGGGCGTGCCGGACCCGTGGAGATCGTCCTGGTGGTCGAGGGGGCCGCCCGGGGTGTGGAGTCCGTGGCCGGCGTGCGGGTGGAGGCGGCTGCCGGGAGCGGGGACGACCGGATGGTGGAGCTGGTGGCCGAGGCGGCGGGGCGTGATGTCCTGGTCGTCACGGCGGATCGGGAACTCCGGCGGCGCGTAGGGGAGTTGGGTGCGGAGGTGGCGGGGCCTCGGAGTGTGCGCGGGTAGCTGCCCGGGCGCTGGTGGTGTCCGGTACCGTCCTCCCCTTCCTGCCGCACGGAGGCAGGGGCCGCCCGAGGGAGCGGTCAGACCTGGTGCGGCCGGCCGCCTGACCCGTACGTGCCTCGGCCCCGCTCAAGGCGACGAAGCGCATCGATCGGGGCCGAGGCAGGGGCAGGGGCAGGGGCCAAGGCAGACGACTTGGGCGGCCTACTCCGCCCCGCCGTTCGGCGGCTTCGGCATCTGCCCCACCGTCGTCTCCGTCTCCCGCCCGAGCCGGCTGTGCGACCGCCCGTACAGGAAGTACACGACGAATCCGAGCGCCATCCAGATCGCGAACCGCAGCCATGTCTCCGCCGGAAGGTTCAGCATCAGCCACAGCGATGCCAGCACCGACAGGATCGGCAGGAACGGGACCCACGGGGTGCGGAAGGCGCGGTGCAGGTCCGGGCGGGTGCGGCGGAGGATGATGACGCCGATCGCGACCACCACGAACGCGAACAGCGTGCCGATGTTGACCAGTTCGGCGAGTTCGCTGAGCGGCGTGAAGCCGGCGACGATCGCGATGACCACGCCGAGCAGGATGGTCGGGCGGTGGGGGGTCTTGAAGCGCGGGTGGACGTGGGAGAAGAAGCGGGGCAGGAGGCCGTCGCGGCTCATCGCGAAGAACACCCGGGTCTGGCCGAGCAACAGAATCATGCAGACCGTCGTCAACCCCACCGCCGCGCCGAAGCTGATGAAGCCCGCGAACCACGGGTGCCCGGTGGCCTTCAAGGCGTCCGCCAGTGGTGCGGTGATCGACAGGTCGGTGTACTTCTGCATGCCGGTCACCACGATCGACACCGCCACGTACAGGAGCGTGCAGATGACCAACGAGCCGAGGATGCCGCGTGGCATGTCCCGTTGCGGGTTCTTCGTCTCCTCCGCGGCCGTGGCCACCACGTCGAAGCCGATGAAGGCGAAGAAGACCACGGACGCGGCCGTGAAGATGCCCATCACACCGAAGTTGGCCGGCGCCCAGCCGAACATCAGCTGGATCAGCGGGGCTTGGAGACTCCCGCCCGCCTCGACGGCCTGCGACTTCGGGATGAACGGGTCGTAGTTGTCGCCCTTGATGAAGAACGCGCCCGCGATGATCACGGTCAGGACGACCGTGACCTTGATGGCGACCACGAGGGAGGTCACGCGCGCGGAGAGCTTGGTGCCGAGGACCAGGATGCCGGTCAGCACCAGGACGAGCGCCGCCGCGAGGATGTCGAAGCCGAAGCCGTCGGCGCCGTCGCGGCCGCTGAGCGCCTCCGGAAGGTGCCAGCCCGCGTTGTCGAGCAGCGAGGCGATGTAGCCGGACCAGCCGACGGCGACCACCGCCGTGCCGAGCGCGAACTCCAGGACCAGGTCCCAGCCGATGATCCAGGCGGGGAGTTCACCCAGGGAGGCGTACGAGAACGTGTACGCCGAGCCGGCCACCGGGACCGTGGAGGCGAACTCGGCGTAGCAGAGCGCGGCGAGCGCGCAGACGACGCCGGCCACGACGAAGGCCAGGGCGACGGCGGGACCGGCGTTGTTCTTGGCCACCGTGCCGGTCAGGACGAAGATGCCGGTGCCGATGATGACACCGACGCCGAAGACCGTCAGGTCCAGGGCGGACAGGGACTTCTTCAGCGCGTGCTCTGGTTCCTCGGTATCGAGGATGGACTGCTCGACTCTCTTCGTCCGGAAGAGTGTGCTGCTCACGGGCGTACCTCCCACGCTGTGTCGTCCTCGACATGATCGAGAGGGGGCGATGGGGGTCCCCCCGGGTCGAGCGAAGCCGAGAGCTGGGGGAGCGTATGCCCCGGCGCGTGGGGGTTCACGCAAATGGGCCGGTAGTACCACCCTTCGCGGTGGTACTACCGGCCCATTCAGGCGTGTCAGTCGCGTGCGGGCTCCGGCTCCGCCGCCGCCGCGCTGCCGTACTTGCCGTCCAGCTTCGAGACCAGTCCGGTGACCTGGCGGGCGATGTCCGGCGCGGTCAGCCCGATCTCCGCCATGACCTCGGCGCGCGAGGCGTGGTCGAGGAAGCGCGGCGGGATGCCGAAGTCGCGCAGCGGTACGTCGACACCGGCGTCGCGCAGCGCCTGGGCGATCGCCGAACCGACGCCTCCGACACGGGAGTTGTCCTCGACGGTGACGACGACGCGGTGGCGCTCGGCGAGCGGGGCCATGGCCTCGTCCACCGGCTTGACCCAGCGCGGGTCGACGACGGTGGTGGAGATGCCCTGCTTGTCGAGAAGCGCGGCGATCTCCAGGCACATGGGGGCGAGGGCACCTACGGAGACCAGGAGCACGTCCGGGGTGTCCGTGCCGGGCTCGCGCAGTACGTCCATGCCCCCGACGCGTCCCACGGCGGGTACGGCGGGGCCCACGGCGCCCTTCGAGAACCGTACGACCGTCGGCGCGTCGTCGACCTGTACGGCCTCGCGGAGCTGGGCGCGGACCTGGTCGGCGTCGCGCGGGGCGGCGAGCCTGAGGCCCGGGACGACCTGGAGGATCGACATGTCCCACATGCCGTTGTGGGAGGCGCCGTCGGTGCCGGTGACGCCGGCGCGGTCCAGGACGAACGTGACGCCGCACTTGTGCAGGGCGACGTCCATCAGGACCTGGTCGAAGGCGCGGTTGAGGAAGGTGGCGTAGACGGCGAAGACGGGGTGCAGCCCGCCGGTCGCCAGGCCCGCCGCCGACACCGCGCCGTGCTGCTCGGCGATACCGACGTCGTAGATGCGGTCCGGGAAGGTGTCCGCGAACTTCTTCAGGCCGACCGGCTGGAGCATGGCCGCCGTGATGGCCACGATGTCCCCCCGCTCCTTGCCGAGCTGGACCATCTCGTCGCCGAAGACGGAGGTCCAGTCGGCGCCGGAGGCCTTGATCGGCAGACCGGTGTCGGGGTGGATGGGGCCGATGCCGTGGAAGCGGTCGGCCTCGTCCTGGAGGGCGGGCTGGTAGCCGCGGCCCTTCTCGGTGAGGACGTGGACGATGACCGGGCCGCCGAAGCGCTTGGCACGGGCCAGCGCGGACTCCATGGCCTCGATGTCGTGGCCGTCGATGGGGCCGACGTACTTGAGGCCGAGGTCCTCGAACATGCCCTGCGGCGCGATGAAGTCCTTGAGGCCCTTCTTGGCGCCGTGGAGGGTCTCGTAGAGGGGCTTGCCGACGACCGGGGTGCGCTCCAGGAGGTCCTTGCCGCGGGCCAGGAAGCGCTCGTAGCCGTCGGTGGTGCGCAGGGTCGCGAGGTGGTTGGCGAGGCCGCCGATGGTGGGCGCGTAGGAGCGCTCGTTGTCGTTGACGACGATGACGAGCGGGCGGTCCTTGGCGTCGGCGATGTTGTTCAACGCCTCCCAGGCCATGCCGCCGGTGAGGGCGCCGTCACCGATCACGGCGACGACGTGGTCGTCGCGTTTCTGGATCTGGTTGGCCTTCGCGAGGCCGTCGGCCCAGCCGAGGACGGTGGAGGCGTGGCTGTTCTCGATGACGTCGTGCTCGGACTCGGCCTGCGAGGGGTAGCCCGAGAGGCCGCCCTTCATCTTCAGCTTGGAGAAGTCCTGGCGGCCGGTGAGCAGCTTGTGGACGTAGGACTGGTGGCCGGTGTCCCAGAGCACCTTGTCCTTCGGCGAGTCGAAGACACGGTGCAGGGCGATGGTGAGCTCGACCACGCCGAGGTTCGGGCCGAGGTGGCCGCCGGTCTTGGAGACGGCGTCGACGAGGAAGGTCCGGATCTCCTCTGCCAGCTGGTCCAGCTGCTCCAGGCTGAGCCGGTCCAGATCGCGCGGTCCCCTGATGCGGGTCAGCAGCGGCACCCGTGCCTCCTTGCAGTAGAGCTGTTCGAGCTGTTGCCGGGCTTGTCGAGTCTAATGTTCCGTCTTTGCGGAAGAGACCCGGGCGGTGCGTGATAGGTCACGCGATCGGCTGTACCCAAGATCCACCATTCGTAAGATCCACGGGTCGTACGACATGAAAATGGCCCGGCGCTGAACAGCGCCGGGCCAGATCCGGATTGTGCTAGCCGCGTCCGGCGGCCTTCTGGCTCCTGCGGGAGACCGAGTCGATGACCACGGCGCCCAGCAGAACACCACCGGTGATCATGTACTGGATCGAGGTGTTCATGTTCAGCAGGTTCAGGCCCGTCGTGATCGACTGGATCACGAGCATGCCCAGGAGGGCCGACCACACGGTGCCCCGCCCGCCGAAGAGGCTCGTGCCGCCGATGACGGCCGCGGCGATCGCGAGCATCAGGACGTTGCCGGTGCCGGCGCTCAGCGTCGCCGACGCGGTCTGGCCGGCGAAGAACATACCGCCGACCGCGGCGAAACCGCCGGAGATGGCGAACACGGTGATCCGGACCATCGGCACGCTGATACCGGCACGCCGGGCGGCCTCGATGCCGCCGCCGACCGCGAAGACCTGACGTCCGTAGGTCGTGCGACGCAGCACGAAGTCGATGATCACGAGCGCGGCCAGGAAGATCACCAGCGCGTTGGAGACGCCCGCGGCGCTGTTCAGCACGGCTGCGGCCACGAAGGACACGACGGCCAGCAGACCGACGCGCAGCAGGATCTCGCTGGTCGGCCGGAACGGGACGCCCGCGGCCTTGCGGCGGCGCTGCTCACCGAAGTTGCCGACGAGGCTGAGCACCACGGCGAGGCCGGCCAGCAGGTAGGCACCGATGATGGCCTGGTCCATGAAGTAGGAGCTCTTGGCCAGCACGTTCACCGGACCGGAGTCCGAGGGGATGTTGATGGTGCCGCTGGAGCCCAGCAGCCACAGCATCAGGCCGTTCCAGCCGAGGAGGCCGGCGAGGGTGACGACGAACGCCGGTACGCCGATCTTCGCGAAGAACCAGCCGTGCAGCGCGCCGATCGCGGCACCGGTGAGCACCGTCAGGAACAGCGCCAACCACGGGTTCATGGTGTGGTCCACCACGAACACGGCGAACAAGGTGGACGCCAGGCCGCTGACGGAACCGACGGAAAGGTCGATCTCACCGAGCAGCAGGACGAACACCAGGCCGATGGAGAGCATGCCGTAGGCCGACATGTAGTAGCCGATGTCGGAGAGGTTGTCCGCGCTGAGGAACAGGTCGTTCTTCAGCTGGAAGATCGTCCAGATGACGATGAGCCCGATGACGACCGGCAGTGAGCCGAGCTCGCCGCCCTTGGTCTTGCGCTTGAACTCGGTCCAGTAGCCCTTGAAGCCCTCCTCGCGGAGCAGCAGCCGCGGGTCGACGACGGCGACCGGTGCGGCCGTGGGGTCGTCGGCGGGGGCGACGGTGGTCTGGTCCTCGACCACACCGGCGGTCTTCGCCGCCTTTCCGGTGTCCTCGGTCTTCGACGTGTCGCTCACTTTGCCGCCTCCGTGCTGCGACGCCCCGCACGACGGGTCACGGCGTTGTCCGTGGCGCCCGTGATGGCGGCGATGATCTCTTCGTGGGTGGTGTCCTTCACGGAGAAGGAGCCGTTGTTCTTCCCCAGGCGCAGCACGGCGACCGTGTCGGCCACGGCCTTCACGTCGGCCATGTTGTGGCTGATGAGGATGACGCCGAGGTCGCGCTCGCGGAGCCGCTCGACCAGGTCCAGAACCTGCGCGGTCTGCTCGACGCCGAGGGCGGCGGTGGGCTCGTCGAGGATGACGACCTTGGGCTCACCGATCAGGGCACGCGCGATGGCGACGACCTGGCGCTGGCCACCGGAGAGGCTCGCGATCGGGATGCGCACGCTCGGGATGCGGATGGAGAGCGTGCTCAGCAGTTCGCGAGCGTTCTTCTCCATCGCCACCTCGTCGATGACGCCACGGCGGACGATCTCGCGGCCGAGGTAGAGATTGCCGACGACGTCGAGGTTGTCGCACAGCGCGAGGTCCTGGTAGACCGTCGCGACGCCGAGTCCCTGGGCGTCGTGCGGCCTGTTGATGCTGACCGGCTTGCCGTCCCACTCGATGACGCCCTCATCGATGGGGTGGACGCCGGCGATCGTCTTGACCAGCGTGGACTTTCCTGCGCCGTTGTCGCCGACGAGCGCGACCACTTCTCCGGCGTGGACCTCCAGATCGACATCGGTGAGGGCCTGGACCGCACCGAATCGCTTGGAGACTCCGCGCAACGCCAGCACGGGCGTAGCGGACACGTGAACCATCTCCTTCGCCGCCTGACCGGCGGGGATGCCGCGCTTGGGGTAATGCGCGGAAGGGGGTGCCGAAGGAGGCACCGATTTACTGATGAACTTGCGCGCAGCCCGTGCCATTTGGCAACGGGCGCGTTCGCCATGCTTCCGTCCGGCGCCCGCCCCGCAGCGGGGTATGAAGGCGGGGCGGGCGCCGGAGGGGCTTCTACCTGCCGGGAGGGCGTGCCCGTTCAAGGCACGCCCCCCGGGGCGGTGGTTACTGCAGACCGGCCTTCTTGCACGCGGCGGCGTACGCCGCGGTGCAGATCTGGTCGGCCGTGTAGAGCTTGTCCTTGATCACCGTGTCCTTGATGTTGTCGACGGTGACGGAGACCGGGGTGAGCAGGCTCGCGGGCACCTTGTTGCCGGAGCCGCTGGTCACCTCGGTGGCGGCGATGGACTTGATGTCCTTGCCCTCCAGCAGGCTGATCGCGAGCTCGGCGGCCGTGTCGGCCTCCGGCTTGTAGGCCTTGTAGACCGTGGCGGACTGGGTGCCGGCGACGATGCGCTGGATGGCCGCGAGCTCCGCGTCCTGGCCGGTCAGCGGGATGTCACCGATGCCCGCGCCCTTGAGGGTGTTGGCGATACCACCGGCCATGCCGTCGTTGGCGGCGTAGACACCGGCGATGTTCTTGGCACCCAGCTGGGTGATGGCGGCGGACATCTTCTCCGCGGCGACGGTGTCCTTCCACAGGCCGGACTGCTCGTAGGCGATGTCGACCTTGCCGTCGAGGGTCTTGTGCGCGCCTTCCTTGAACTGGGCGGCGTTCGGGTCGGCGTCGTCACCGTTGATCATGACGACCTTCGACTTGGCGGTCGCCTTGGAGCCGAGGGCGTCCAGCAGGGCCTGGCCCTGGAGCTCGCCGACCTTGACGTTGTCGAACGAGACGTACGCGGAGACCGGGCCCTGGGCCAGACGGTCGTACGCGACGACCTTGACGCCCTTGTCCACCGCGGACTGGATGGAGGACTTGATGGCGGCGGAGTCCTGGGCGGAGATCACGATGACCTTCACGCCCTTGGTGACCATGGTGCTGACCTGCTGCGCCTGCTTGTTGGCGTCGGCGGCGGCGTTCGCGTACTCGACCTTGCAGTCCGAGCACAGCTCCTTCACCTTGGCCTCGAAGTACGGCTTGTCGAACTTCTCGTACCGCTCGGTGACGTTGTCGGGCAGAAGCAGACCGATCGACTTGCTGCCCGAGTCGGAGCTGCCGCTGTCGTTGTCGTCGTCTCCGGCCTTGCCACAGGCGGCGGCGGTCAGAGCGAGAGCCGAGACCAGAACGGGCACGGCCGCACGACGCATAAGCGTGTTCACTTCAGAAACCTCCCTGACGAGGCCGCGTCGTTGCGGCCGAGGTGGCTGGAAGTCAACTCGGCCGTACGTGCGACGTCAAGAAGTAAATACT
This sequence comes from Streptomyces sp. S.PB5, assembly GCF_030403745.1. Lineage (GTDB taxonomy): Bacteria > Actinomycetota > Actinomycetes > Streptomycetales > Streptomycetaceae > Streptomyces. The sequence continues at coordinate 307,059 of NZ_JAQMWP010000002.1, read as the reverse complement.
TAACGGGTTGGCAACGGCGGGTTTCGTTCTCTAAGTGAAGGCAGGAGCTGCTGCGTGCAGCGTGCCGTCCAAAAGGGTCGAATCACCCATCTCGCTGAGCGCGAGAGCGAGTGCTCCGAGCACCTCCGCACGGCCCCCAAGTGCCCCTGGGAGAACAGTGAGTTGACGTGCTGCGCTGGGAATGGCGTACCGGCTGACAGACTCCCTTATGGGTCCCAGTACCAGCTCGCCGGCCTCCGCGAGATCACCGCCGAGGACCACCCTGCTCGGGTTCAGGAGATTGCAGAGATTGGCGACTCCACTGCCGATATGGCGGCCGACGTCGGCGATCACCCGACGGCAGCCAGGGTCTCCGTCCCTGGCCAGCCGCACGACGCCTTCCATCGTCAGATCGGTGCCGTGACTGGACTGGAGGAGCGGAAGCACATAGCGCGCGGCCGCGAAGGTCTCCAGGCAGCCACGGTTTCCACAACGGCAGACCGGGCCGGATTCATCAAGAGTAATATGCCCGATTTCTCCCGCTGTGCCACCTGGGCCCCGGTAGATCTTGCCGTTGATGACCAGACCGGCGCCGACTCCGCTGGCGACCTTGATGTACGCCAGGTCCCTGACGCCTCTGCCGCTGCCCCAGACCATCTCGCCGAGGGCGCCCAGGTTGGCGTCGTTGTCGACGTGCACGGGTACGCCCAGACGGGCGCCCAGCTCCTCGGCGGGCTTGGTGCCGATCCAGCCCGGCAGGATCGCTGAGGAGCCCAGGGAACCGGACTCCAGGTCGATCGGGCCGGGGACGCCCAGACCCACTCCGGCGATCTTGGAGCGGTCGACCCCGGTCCCCGCGATCAGGCGGCTGACCAGCTCTTCCGCCCGGTCGAAGCCCTGTGCCGAGGAGGCGTCCACGTCCAGCGGCTCGGACTCCTCGGCCAGCACCTGGTGGGCGAGGTTGCCGACGGCGACCCTCAGGTGCGTATGGCCGAAGTCGACGCCGATCACGATGCCGGCGTCCCCGCTGAGCGAGACGCTGCGGGCCCGCCGGCCACCGGCCGAGGTGGGCGTGACCTCGACGGTTCCGCCGTCCTTGAGCTCACGGACGATGTTGGAGACGGTCGCGGCGGACAGCCCGGTGGTCCTCGCGATCTCCGCCTGGGTGAGCGACCCGGCCAGCCGGACCGCCCGGACGACCCGTTCCAGGTTGGCTCGGTGCAGCGACGACTGCGACCCCGGAGTCTCCACGACGACCTCCTGCGCGCGGGACCGCATCGATGAGGCCCCGTCTATGTCCAACTAGTGAACTCTAAGCTGAGCCGTTCGGGTCGCCTTCCGTCAAGAGGTTGAACAGTATCCGCGGCGCCGTACACGCGTGCGTGCGCCGCTCCCAGGGCGGGGAACGGCGTGCGCACGGCCGGTTCCGGAGCGCTACGCGCGCTTCATTTCAGAGTGGCGGATGTCAGCCCCGCCTGCACCTGGCGCTGGAAGGACAGGTACACGACCAGCATCGGGATCATGGCGATGGTCACGCCCGCGAACAGCACCGGCAGGTCGGAGGCGTACCCCTGTTGCTGCTGGAGCTGGATGAGCCCCTGGGTGAGGACATAGCGCTCGGGATCGTCGCCGCTCTGCGGCTGCATGAGGACCGTCGGCAGGATGAACTGGTTCCACTGGCCGAGGGTGTTGAAGATACCGACGCTGAGCAGGCCCGGCTTGGCCATCGGCAGCATCACCTGGAAGAAGGTGCGGCTGTGCGAGGCGCCGTCCAGGATCGCCGCCTCGAAGACCGCGGTCGGCAGGGTCCGGAAGAAGGCGTGCATGAAGAAGACCGTGAACGGCATCGAGTAGGCGACGTACACCAGGATCAGCCCCTGGTAGGTGTTCAGCATGTCCAGCCGTTTGACCATGAAGAACAGCGGGACCAGGGCCAGGAACACCGGGAACATCGCGCCGGCCACGAAGAAGTAGTACAGGAACCTGTTGCCCCAGAACTGGTAGCGGGCCAGCACGTACGCCGCCATCGAGCCGAACAGCATCGTCAGCGGCACCGAGAAGACCAGCACGATGACGGTGTTGACGAAGTAGTCGCCGATGCCCTTGTCCCAGGCCCGGGAGAAGACGTCCAGCGACCAGTTCTGCGGCCAGCCGAAGGCCGAACCGCCGATCTGGGCGTCGGTCTTGAAGGAGCTCAGGACCAGCCAGAGCAGGGGCAGGATGATCAGCAGGGCCCACAGGGCGAGGAAGCCGTGCGAGAAGACGTTCAGGACGACGCCCTCGCCGCGCTCGTCACCGGGGCGGGCGGGGGTCTTGGCGACGGAGGGCCGGGTGGGGACGGAGCCGCCCGAGGCTGCGGTCTCCTTGAGGGGTGCGCTCATCGTCGTATCTCTCCCGCTCAGAACTCGACTCGGTCGCGGCGGGTGGCACGCAACGTGAACACGGACACGAACAGGGTGAGGAGGAGCATGACCACGCCCATGGCGCAGGCGTAGCCGCTCTTCCCGTAGAGCTGGAAGTTGCGCATCATCACGGTCGCCATGACCTCGCTGTGGTGGTCGGGGCCGCCTCCGTAGTCGCCGGAGGTCATGGTGGAGACCAGGATGAACATGTCCATCGCCACGATGCCGAGATAGACCCAGGCGGTCTGCACGGACTCCCACAGCAGGGGCAGGGTGATGCGGAAGAACGACTGGGCGCGGCCGGCGCCGTCGATGAGCGCGGCCTCGTAGATGTCCTTCGGGATGGACGTCATGGCGGCGGAGAACAGCACGAGGTAGAAGCCGACGCCGTGCCAGACGACCACCACGAGCAGGGCCCACAGCACGATGTTCGGCTCGTTGAGCCACTCGACGGGGTTCTCGGCGTCGACCAGGCCGAGCTTGACGAGGAACCCGTTGAGCAGGCCACCGCCGTCACTGCGGTAGACGGCCCCGAACAGCACCGCCATGATCGCCAATGACAGCACCTGCGGGAAGAAATAGATGATCTTGTAGTACTTGGATCCGGCGACCCCTGCGACTCCGCCGGCCCGGCTCCGCCCGCCCACGTTCAGCATGAAGGCGAAGAACAGGGCGAGCAGAATGGTGATCACGGGGATGAAGATCAGGAACAGGATGTTGTGCCAGATCGCCCCCATGAAGATGTCGTCCTGGAACAACGCCTTGTAGTTGTCGAGGCCGACGAAACTGAAGGTCTGCGACTGCCCCTTCCAGTCGGTCAGCGAATAGCCGAACGTCTGGATGTAAGGCCAGATCACGAAGATCACATAGAGCGCCACGGGAGCGAACAGAAATCCCGCGACGAACCGGTACTGCCCTTTGCGCATTGGCGTTTCCTGCCCCTGGTCTCCCGGTGGTACGCCCGCGCCCCGGTTCCGGGGCGCGGGGCGCCGTGCGGTCTAGTCCCGATGGTTCTTCTTGGATTCCGGGTCCTTCGCCTGCTTGTCCACCGCGGCCTGTGCCCGCTTCAGCCACTCCTTCGGCTGAATACGCTTGGCCATCAGTTCGTTCGACGCGTTCTCGATAGCCGTGCCCATTTCGCTGTACCACTCGGTGTACAGGTAGCGGAAGGTGTCGTCCCCGGCGGCCTTGGACGCCTCGACCGTCGACTGGGTGCCCGGCCGCAGCTGGACGCCCGTGTCGACGCCGTCCTTGACGATGGTCAGCGAGTTCGCCTCCTTGGCGAACGACGTCGACCACTCCTTGGAGAGCATCATCCGCATGAACTCCTTGGCCGCGGGCAGGTTCTTGGCCTTGGCGGGGATGATGAAGGGCTCGCCGGAGCCGGCCCGGATCGCCTCGAAGGGCAGCTTGCTGTCGGGCAGCAGCGGCATCGGCAGGAACTTCATGTCGAAGTCGGACGGCGTCGACTTCAGCTGTTCGTTCTCCAGCCAAGAGCCGCTGGTGATGAAGACCGCCTTGTACTGGTTCCACCGGGTCTGGGACTCGGTGTGGGTCAGGCCGTTGGTGCCGGGCATCAAGTAGCCCTTCTCCACGACCTCGTAGATCGCGTCGACGGCGGCCGCCGCGGCGTCGGACCCCACGAACGCGTCGGGTTCGAGGTTGTCGATCGCCTTCATGGCGTCCAGACCGCCCGTCTTGGCGATCAGGTCCATGATGGCGACGTTGATGTAGTACGGGTATTTGCCCTGGTGGGCGAGGCCGCCGATGCCCTGGGACTTGGCGTCCTTGCAGATGGCGAGGAACTCGTCCCAGGTCTTGGGCTCCGTCCAGCCCTTGTCCTTGAAGAGCTTGCCGGAGTACCACAGGCCCCACACCGTGTAGATGTAGTTCAGCGCGACGACCTTGCCGCCCTGCAGACCCGCGTCGAGGGTGCCCGGGATCAGGGTGTCGCGGACCTTCTTGGCCGGGTCGTCGATCGAGGGGGCGTCCAGGACCTCGGCGAGGTCGAGCAGCTGGCCGTTCTTGTACAGCACGTCGACCGGGATCTGCTGGGCGCCGGAGTCGTCCACGATGTCCGGCGGGTTGCCCGCGTTGAAGCGGGGCTGGAGCTTGCCGGTGATCTCCTGGGTGCCGGTGTGGGTGGAGGTGACACCCCACTTCGACTTGAAACTCGCCTCCCAGGCCTTGGCGTAGTCGTCGCCGTAGCCGCCCTTGAAGATCACGACATCGAGTTTGCTGCCCTTCTTCACTCCGAAGGGGTTCGACTTGGACGTCTGGCCCTCGGTGTCGTTGTCGGAACTGTCGTCCCCGCCACCGCTGGCACAGGCGGACAGGAAGCTCATCGTGGGGACGGAGATCAGGCCGAGCGCAGCGGAACGCTTGATCAGATCGCGGCGGCCGACGGAGCCTTCATTGTTCTCGGCGGAAGTGGATCCCATGCTCAAGTCCTCGCCTTCTCCAGGACTCAGGCGGTGAACCGGATCCTCCCCGGCACCGCGGTCGGGTCACGCTGGGTCGTGCAGGAAGTGCGGACGTGCGGTGGAACAGATCGGTGAATCGCCGACAGGTATAGTCCACTTCCCGCCAACGGAGCAAGATCGAATGCAAGGTTGGCCATTGGTCTTTTCCGAGTTGAGACCTCGCGGAAATATGTGCGAGCCGCGCGAGGTCTGACGGAAAAATGCCCGCCATTGCGCTCGAATGCCACACCCAACACCTTGACATCGCTGGCTACTTGGGCCACAACTGATCCTTGCGCATCGAAGTTGACAACGTTGTCTGCGATGGCAGGAGGGCGCTGGCGTATGCGGCACAGAGCTCGGTACAGACGGTGTTCGGCGGTCGTTCTCACGGCCGCCTTTGCTTTGGCAATGAGTTCGCAGGGGGCCGCGGCCGCCCTCCCGGAGGCGCCCGGCGCCGACCGCGCCTTCGCCTCCTCCTTCGAGACCGGCGATCCACCGCCGGACTGGGTGAACACCGTCGAGCGCGCTTCCGGCGTCGACGGCGGCTACCGCACCGGCATCCCGGGCAATGTCACCGACCAGGTCGACGACGTCCGCGCGAGCGCCGAGAACACCGGCGGCGGCGAGGTGAAGGAACGGGTCGTCGACGGCGAGCCCGGCACCAAATGGCTGACCTTCGAACCCACCGGCTGGCTGGAGTTCGACTTCGGCAAACCGATGGCCATCACCACCTACGCGCTGGTCTCGGCCAACGACTACGCCGAGCGCGACCCCAGGGACTGGACCCTGAAGGGCTCGACCGACGGCAAGGACTGGAAGACCCTCGACACCCGCTCCGGCGAGGCGTTCGACGAACGGTTCCGGACGAAGTCGTACGACATCACAGGCCCGGCCGAGTACCGGCACTTCCGCCTCGACATCACCGCCAACAACGGCGCCTCGGGCATCCTCCAGCTCGCCGACGTGCAGTTCTCCACGGGCCCCGACGAGGGCCCCGTGCCGCCGGACATGCTCTCCCTGGTCGACCGCGGCCCGAACGGCTCCCCCACCGCGAAGGCACGGGCGGGCTTCACGGGGAAGCGGGCGCTGCGGTACGCGGGGCGGCACACCGCGGACGGGCGGGCGTACTCGTACAACAAGGTGTACGACGTGAATGTGAGGGTCGGCCGGGACACCCGGCTGTCCTACCGGGTCTTCCCGTCGATGGCGGACGGGGACCGGGACTACGACGCCACGCATGTGGCGGTGGACCTGGCCTTCACGGACGGTACGTATCTCAGCGGGCTCGGGGCTCAGGACCAGCACGGATTCGCGCTGTCGCCGCAGGGGCAGGGGGCCGCGAAGGTGCTGTACGTCAACCAGTGGAACGACGTGCGCTCGCGGATCGGGGCGGTGGCGTCGGGCAAGACGGTCGACCGGATCCTGGTGGCCTACGACTCCCCCACGGGGCCCGCGAAGTTCCGGGGGTGGCTGGACGACGTCCGGATCGAGTCTGTCGCGCCCGAGAGGCCCAAGGCGCATCTGTCGGACTACGCGCTCACGACCCGTGGCACCAACTCCAGCGGCGGTTTCTCCCGCGGCAACAACTTCCCCGCGACGGCCGTGCCGCATGGCTTCAACTTCTGGACGCCGGTGACGAACGCCGGGTCGCTGAGCTGGCTGTACGACTACGCGCGGGACAACAACGACGACAATCTGCCGACGATCCAGGCGTTCAGCGCGAGCCATGAGCCGAGCCCCTGGATGGGTGACCGGCAGACCTTCCAGGTGATGCCGTCGGTGGCCACGGGGGTGCCGGACACCGGGCGTGAGGCCCGGGAGCTGGCCTTCCGGCACGAGAACGAGACCGCGCGGCCGTACTACTACGGGGTGCGGTTCGAGAACGGGCTGAAGGCGGAGATGGCGCCGACCGACCACGCGGCGGCGCTGCGCTTCACCTACCCCGGGGACGAGGCGAGCGTCCTCTTCGACAATGTGACCGACCAGGCGGGGCTGACGCTCGACAAGGAGAACGGCGTCGTCACCGGGTACTCGGACGTGAAGTCCGGGCTGTCGGCGGGGGCCACGCGGCTGTTCGTGTACGGGGTCTTCGACAAGCCGGTGACCGGGGGCGACTCCAGCGGGGTCAAGGGGTATCTGCGGTTCGAGGACCGGACCGTCACGCTGCGCCTCGCGACCTCGCTCATCAGCGTCGACCAGGCGAAGGACAATCTGCGGCAGGAGATCCCGGACGGCACGAGTTTCGAGACGGTCCGGGACCGTGCGCAGCGGCAGTGGGACCGGCTGCTCGGCAAGGTGGAGGTCGAGGGTGCGACGCCGGAGCAGCTGACCACGCTGTACTCCAGCCTGTACCGGCTGTATCTCTACCCCAACTCCGGTTTCGAGAAGGTGGGTTCGACGTACCGGTACGCCTCGCCGTTCTCGCCGATGCCGGGTCCGGACACTCCGACGCACACCGGGGCGAAGATCGTGGACGGCAAGGTGTACGTCAACAACGGCTTCTGGGACACCTATCGGACGACCTGGCCGGCGTACTCGCTTCTGACGCCCGCTCAGGCGGGCGAGATGGTCGACGGGTTCGTGCAGCAGTACAAGGACGGCGGCTGGACCTCGCGCTGGTCCTCCCCCGGGTACGCCGACCTGATGACCGGCACCTCCTCGGACGTGGCCTTCGCCGACGCGTACGTCAAGGGCGTGGACTTCGACGCCGAGGCGGCGTACGAGGCGGCGCTGAAGAACGCGACGGTCGTGCCTCCGTCCTCCGGAGTCGGGCGGAAGGGGATGGAGACGTCCCCCTTCCTCGGCTACACGAGCACCGAGACGCACGAGGGGCTGTCGTGGGCGCTGGAGGGCTACCTCAACGACTACGGCATCGCCCGGATGGGGCGGGCGCTGTACGAGAAGACGGGTGAGAAGCGGTACCGGGAGGAGTCGCAGTACTTCCTCGACCGGGCCCAGGACTATGTGCAGTTGTTCGACACCGAGGCCGGGTTCTTCCAGGGGCGGAACCTGGCCGGTGACTGGCGTGTGGAGTCCTCGAAGTACGACCCGCGGGTGTGGGGCCACGACTACACCGAGACCAACGGCTGGGGTTACGCCTTCACCGCCCCGCAGGACAGCCGGGGCCTGGCCAATCTGTACGGAGGGCGCGCCGGGCTGGCCGAGAAGCTCGACACGTACTTCGCCACCCCGGAGACGGCCTCGCCGGACTTCGTCGGCTCCTACCCCGGGGTCATCCATGAGATGACGGAGGCCCGGGATGTGCGGATGGGCATGTACGGGCACTCCAACCAGGTGGCCCACCATGTGAACTACATGTACGACGCGGCCGGGCAGCCGTGGAAGACCCAGCGGAACGTCCGCGAGGTGCTGTCGCGCCTGTACACCGGCAGCGAGATCGGACAGGGCTACCACGGGGACGAGGACAACGGCGAGCAGTCGGCGTGGTTCCTGTTCTCCGCGCTCGGCTTCTATCCGCTGGTGATGGGAAGCGGTGAATACGCCGTCGGCTCCCCCTTGTTCACCAAGGCGACCGTGCATCTGGAGAACGGGAGGGAACTGGTGGTCAGGGCGCCGAGGAACAGCGCCCGCAATGTGTACGTCCAGGGGCTGAGGGTCAACGGGCTTCCCTGGACGTCGACTTCGCTCCCCCACTCGCTGATCTCCAGGGGAGGCACGCTGACCTTCGACATGGGCCCGCGGCCCTCGTCGTGGGGGAAGGACTCGGCGCCCGTGTCGATCACCCGGGACGACAAGGTGCCGACACCCCGGACGGACGCACTGAAGGCCGCAAGCGGTCCCTCCGCAGGGCTCTTCGACAACACCTCGGCTACCGAAGTCACGCTGTCCGAGGCCGAGTTGCCGGTGTCTGAAGGGGTGGAGGCGGTGCAGTACACGCTGACCTCGCCCGCCGACCGCGCGAAGGCACCCACGGGCTGGAAGCTCCAGGGGTCGTCCGACGGAACCTCGTGGCGGACCCTGGACGAACGCTCCGGTCAGTCCTTCGCCTGGGACAGACAGACCCGCGCGTTCACGGTGGGGTCGCCGGGTACGTACGAGAGGTACCGCCTCGTGCTGGACGGCGAGGCCGTGGTGTCCGAAGTCGAACTGCTCGCCTGAGCGGGCGAATTGGGGGTCCGGTGCACGGTGTCGATCCGGCATGGCTGCCGTACGAGGTGTTCCGGTCGATCGGCACCCGGCGGACGCTGGTCCGCGGCTCGGGCCCCCTGGTCGACACCGTGCACACGGAAGTGGCCGAGGCCTGCGCACGGTTCGGGGGGAGCGTCTCACGGGACGACTCCCCCGGGCCGTCCGACCTGGTGCTGGAAGCGACCGGCGGCGATGGCGATGGCGGCGAGGCGTTCGTCCTCGAACGCGGTGGCGGCCGTACGATCGTCACCGCGTCCGGCGGGCACGGGCTGCTCCACGGTCTCTTCCAGGTCGTCCGGCTCGGGGAGGCCGCCTTCCGGGGTGCGGACCGACACGAGGAGCACCGGCCCGCGTCGGCCCTGCGGATGCTGGACCACTGGGACAACGTGGCCGTGCACCCGGTCATGGGGCAGGTGGAGCGGGGGTACGCGGGCGGGTCGCTGTTCTGGGAGGACGGACGGGCGCGCGGGGACCTCGAACGGGTCATGGCGTACGGCCGGCTGCTCGCCGCGTGCGGGATCAACGCCGTCGCCGTGAACAACGTCAACGTGCACGAGACGGAGGCGCGGCTGCTGACCGAGCGGATCGGCGAAGTCGCCGCGATCGCCGGGGCGTTGAGGCCGTACGGCATCCGGACCCATCTGTCGGTCACCTTCGCGGCGCCGGTGGTGCTGGGCGGGCTGGAGACCGCCGATCCGCTCGACGAAGGGGTGCGGGTGTGGTGGGCCGAGACGACGGACCGGGTGTACGAGGCGATCCCGGACTTCGGCGGGTATGTGGTGAAGGCCGACTCCGAGGGGCAGCCGGGGCCGTTCGCGTACGGTCGCTCGCACGCCGACGGGGCGAACATGCTGGCCGCCGCGCTGGAGCCGCACGGAGGCACGGTCCACTGGCGGGCGTTCGTGTACGACCACCGGCAGGACTGGCGGGACCGGACGACGGACCGGGCACGGGCGGCGTACGACCATTTCGTGCCGCTGGACGGGGAGTTCGCGCCGAATGCGGTGCTCCAGGTCAAGCACGGTCCGATGGACTTCCAGGTGCGGGAGCCGGTCTCGCCGCTGATCGGGGCGATGCCGGGCACACGGCTCGCGGTGGAGTTGCAGGTCACTCAGGAGTACACCGGGCAGCAGCGGCATGTGTGCTGGCTGGGGCCGATGTGGAGCGAGGTGCTGCGGTTCAGGCTCTCCGGTCCTGAAGAGGGGCCGCGGGTCGGGGAGTTGGCGCGTGGCGGGCTCGTGGCCGTGTCCAATGCCGGTGACGATCCCTTCTGGACCGGGCATCCGCTGGCCCAGGCCAACCTCTACACCTTCGGGCGGCTGGCCTGGCGGCCGGACGCCGATCCGCTGGAGATCCTCGACGAGTGGATCCGGCTCACCTTCCGGGCGGAGGCCGCGTCGGGGGTGCGCGCGGTGATGGAGGACTCGTGGCGGACGTACGAGAAGTACACCGCGCCGCTCGGGGTCGGGTTCATGGTGCAGCCCGGTCACCATTACGGGCCGAGCGTGGACGGGTACGAGTACAGCCCTTGGGGGACGTATCACTTCGCCGACCGGGACGGGGTCGGGGTCGACCGCAGCCGGGCCACGGGTACCGGGTTCGCGGGGCTGTACGGCAAGGGGTGGGCCGAGGTGTACGAGTCCGCGGAGACCTGCCCGGACGAACTGCTGCTGTTCTTCCACCATGTGCCGTACCGGCATGTGCTGCGGAGCGGGAAGACGGTGATCCAGCATATCTACGACACGCACTTCGAGGGTGTGGCGGAGGTGGAGGAGGCCCGTGCGGTGTGGGACTCGCTGGCCGGTCTCGTCGACGCGGAGCGGTATGTGCGGGTGGTGGAGCGGTACGAGGAGCAGGTCCGCAGCGCACGGGAGTGGCGGGATCAGATCAACAGCTACTTCTTCCGGAAGTCCGGTGCGGGCGACGTGCGCGGGCGGCGCATCCACTGAATCCCGGCTGATGAATCCCGGCTGGAGAATCTCGGCTGACAGATCGCGATCGTGGTGCTTATGATGCCGCCGATGATGAACTTCTCCTCGTACGGATTGGGGGAATCGTTCGCTCAGGGTGAGTGCTGATGGCAGCTCACTTCGCGAACGAGATTCCGTCCCGCCTGTTGATGTGGCAGCGCGTACGTGCGTACGCCGTGCCACCGTCCATGATCGAGACCGCTGCCGCACGACGTGCCGTGGGTGACTGGGCCGGCGCCTGCGCTGCCGCCCGGGTCGATGTCGATCTCGATCTGCGCGCCGTGCGCCGCCGCCACGGCACTTCATTGACCGCGTCGCTTCGTGCGGATCTGCGTCGGCTCGCGCCGGATCTGCTGCGCTGGCACATGCCGCGGATCGCCCCCGACGGGCGGCTGCGGCCCGGGCTCACCGTTTCGCTGGCCCGCTACGACCTGGGGTCCGGTGCCGCACCGGTGCGGCTGGTGGTGCGGACGCCGCCGATGCGGGCCGATGCGGGGCAGCGGATGGCGCTGGCCTTGTGGGAGGGGTCCGGGGAGAACGAGTCCGGGCATCATCCGCATCCTTATCCTGACCGGCGGTTCCGGCTCGATCTGCATCGGCATCTCTGGGATGCGGGGCGCAGCGGGGAGCTGGCGGCGCGGTGCGGGGCCGACAGGGGCGACGGGAGCGGCGGGAGCGGCGGGGCATCGCCCGGTGCGGTTCTCGGGTGGTCCGTCGGTCTCGACTCCTCGTGGGCAGTGGATGGTTGGGCCGCCGAGGCGGAGGTGCTGCTGCGGGCCGAGGGGCGGTCCCGGGGGGCGTTCACGGTGCGGCTCGGTGCGCGTGAGCTTGCCGTGTTCGAGCTGGTGGCTCCGGATGACAGTCATGTGCCGACGGTCCGGGCGCTGCGGGAGGGCTTGCCGCCGCAGGAGGTCGCGGCGCTGCCGGTGCTGCCGGAGGCGGCGGCCCGGGTGCTGCCGGACCTGGAACTGTTGAGGGCCGGGCTGGTCCCGGTCGAGCGGCTGCATCCGCTCGTCGCCGCCGCGTTGCCGGCGGGCGGTGGGGTGAGCACGGTCCACGGTTCCGGACCCGGTTCCGTGCCCGGCGCCGGGCCTGACGGCTCGTCCGGTGATCCGCACCGGGTGGAGTGCCGGGGCGAGGTGCATCGGATCGCCCTGCGGAACGGCGTGCTGACCGCCGTCGATCACGACCCTGCCCAACTGCGGCGCGAGGAGCTGCTGGTGGCGCTCGGTGGGCCGCCGTTGCCCTGTCTGCGGGCGATCGACACCGTGCACCGGAGCCCGGAGGCGTTGCCGGCGGTCCGCGACCGGCTGCTCCATGGTGATGTCGCCGGGGCGCTGGCCGTGGTCGAGGGGCTGCTCGGCCCCGCCGCGGTGCTGCGGGACGGGCCGCTCCGGGACGAGCTGGAGACGGCCGCGGTCCGCCGTATCGACCACGGGCTGTTCCGGTCGGGGCTGCTGCCCGTGCACCCCGCCGCGGGTGCGGCGGGAGGCGGGGACGCCTCGGACCAGGGGCGCACGAGCCACCGGCCGCGGCTCGACCGCCGTACACCTCACACGATCCGCCAGAAGCTCAACGGCCGGACCCGGCCGCGCACGGGCCTGGCCCGCTGACCGGTCGCCGGTCGCCGGTCGCCGGTCGCCGGTCGCCGGTCGCCGGTCGCCGGTCAATGATCGACGGCTGCCACCACTCGACTCCCGCGCCTCTCTCGGCGTCCCACGACATCCGGGACGGGTCCTCCCGTCCCCCTCATCCCACCCAGGTGATGCCCATGACTTCCAGCACGCTCCTGCCCGTCGACCCCTTCGCCACCGGCGATGCCCCCCAACTCGCCGTCGCAGACTCCCTCCTGACACTCCTTCGGACGACCACCACCGAACCCCGCCCCGACGAACAGCTCGAAGCGCTCACCCTGGCCGTCGCGGCAGATCTGCCCGTGCTGCTCTGGGGCGAGCCGGGCATCGGCAAGACCGCCGCGCTGACACAGCTCGCCGACTCCCTCGGCCTGCCGCTGACAACCGTGATCGCCAGTGTTCATGAACCGACCGACTTCTCCGGGCTGCCCATCGTCGGCGACGACCCCGAGGTGCGGGGTGTGCCGATGGCGCCGCCGCAGTGGGCCGTGGAACTCGTGCGGGCCGGACGGGGGCTGCTGTTCCTGGACGAACTCTCCACCGCCACTCCGGCCGTGCAGGCCGCGCTGCTCCGGGTGGTGCTGGAGCGCAGGGTCGGCGCGCTGCAACTGCCGCCGGGGGTAAGGATCGTGGCCGCCGCGAACCCACGGGCTTCGGCGGCGGACGGGTGGGAGCTGAGCCCGCCGCTGGCCAACCGGTTCGTGCACCTGTACTGGGTGCACGACCAGGACGTGGTGGTGCGGGGCCTCGGCGGGATCTGGCCGCGGGCCGAACTCCCCTTCCTCGACCGGGAGTTGCTGACGGACGCCGTGACGTACGCCCGGCGCGCGGTCTGCGGGTTCCTCAAGGCCCGGCCGACGCTCATCCACCGGCTGCCGAGCACCGAGGTGCGGCGCGGTGGCGCCTGGCCCTCGCCCCGGAGCTGGGAGGCCGCGTTGACGCTGCTCGCGTTCGGTACGGCGGCCGGCGTGTCGCGGGAGGTGCTGGCGCTGCTGGTGCGGGGCGCGGTCGGTGACGGCCCCGGGCTGGAACTCCTCGCCCACCTGGACCGGATGGACCTCCCGGACCCGGAGACCCTGCTCGCCGACCCGGCCTCCGCCGACCTCCCGGAACGGGGCGATCTGCGGCAGGCCGCGCTGGAGGCCGTCGTCGCCGCCGTCGGCGCCCGACCGGAGCGGGAGCGGTGGGAAGCGGGCTGGGCGGTACTGATCCGCGCCCTGGAGACCGGCGCCCCCGACCTGCTGGTCGCCCCCGCCACGACCCTCGCCGCGCTCCGACGCGACGACTGGGAGGTACCGGAGGCGGTGGAACGCCTCAGCGGGGTGATCAGCCTGTCCCACCGAGCGGACGAGTCGGTGACCCGCGCGACGGAGACCGGTAAGGCGGGACGGGCGATGGGGGTGGGCCGGTGATGGGGGAGGTCATGGGGGCCGGGGGCGCGCGGATGCCGGGGCTGGCGGAGGGAGTGGGGAGCCAGTCGCTGCCCGGACCCGACAGAGGAACGGGTCGTGCCTCGGCTGCCCATGCCGCGGCGGTGGAGAAGGCTACGCGGGGGACATCGGGGCCGCCGGTGGAGGGGGACGCGCAGGCGGCATCAGGCCCACCGGTCGAGGACGCCACGCAGGTGGCATCGGGCCCGCCCGTGCAGCACGCCACGCAGGTGGCATCGGGCCCGCCGGTGAAGGGCACCACCCAGGTGGCGCCGCCCGTGTCCGGGGCGTCGCGGAGGGCGGCCCGGCCTCTGCCTCGTCCGATGCCGCCGCCTCCCCCGCCCCGCCCGGTACGGGCCCGTGTGCCGGTGGCGCCGAGGGGGCACGGCGGCCGGCCCGACAATCCGGTCGGGCTTCCGTTGGACATGGAGAAGTTGCTGGCCGCGCGGCTGCATGCCGTCAAGGTCCGGCCCTATCTCGCGGTGGCTCTCTTCGCTCTGCGGATCGTGGAGGACCGTTCCGTGCCGACCATGGCCGTCGACGCGCACTGGCGCTGCTATGTCTCCCCCGGCTTCGTGGCCCGTATGCCCGTGGAGGAGCTGGCAGGTGTCTGGGTGCACGAGGTCTCGCATCTGCTGCGGGATCATCACGGGCGGAGTGAGCGGTATGCGCGGGAGAACGAGGAGTTCGGGCCCGGCGAACGCCTCCGGAGGAACATCGCCGCCGACTTCGAGATCAACGACGACATCTATGGCGAGGGCCTGCCCCGGCCGACCGGCGCGGTGCTCCCGTCGCTGCTGCGGCTGCCCGACGGGCTGCTGATGGAGGAGTATCTGCGCAGGGCGTCGATGTCCGGGCTCGCCGCCGACCTGGCGTGGCTGGACTGCGGCGGCGGTGCCGACGGGCAGGCTCGGCCGTGGGAGCTGGGGCCCGACGGGGCGCACGGACTGAGCAGGCAGCAGCGGGACGCGGTGCGCTTCCGGGTCGCCGAGGGGATCAGAGCGAGGCCGGGCGAGGCCCCGGAGGGGTGGCGGCGATGGGCGGACGAGGCGTTCCAGCCGCCGCAGCCGTGGCGGCAGTTGCTGGGGGCGGCGGTGCGTGCGGCGGCGGGTGCGCCGGGGGCCGGTGAGAACCACAGCTTCCGGCGTCCGTCCCGGCGCTCGGCGAGTGTGCCCGGGGTGCTGCTGCCGAGCCTGCGCCGGCACCCGCCCCGGGTGTGTGTCGTCATCGACACCTCCGGTTCGGTGAGCGACGCCGAGTTGGGCAGCGCCCTGCTGGAGGTCGCGGCGATCTCGCGGGCGGTGGGCGGGCGGCGCGATCTGGTCTCGGTGATCTCCTGCGACGCGGCCGCCGGGGTGGCCGTACCGCTCTGCCGCGCCGAGGACATCGAACTGATCGGCGGCGGTGGCACCGACCTGCGCTCCGGTTTCGCCCGGGCGCTGCGGACCCGCCCGGACGTGGTCGTCGCCCTGACCGACGGCCAGACGCCCTGGCCATCCGCTCAGCCGCCCTGCCGTACGGTCGTCGGCCTGTTCCCCCGTGCCGGCCGCGCGGTGAACGAGCAGGATCCGGAGTACATGCCCGATTCCCCGCCGCCCTGGGCCCGTGTCGTCACCATCAACTGATCAGGCGCAGGACCAGCACCCCGAGCGGATCGAGGGTCAGAGGCTCGCCCTTCTCGGTCCGCTTGCCGGTCAGCAGGTCGGTGGCGGTGGTGTGGGCGGTCAAATGGGCGTGCTCCGCACCGTGGTTGAGGAGGAAGAGGAGGCGGGTGCCGTCGGGCGCCACACGGGTCGCCGCCTCCACCGAGGGGTGGTCGGCGTAGGGGCCGATCAGGTCGTGACGGGCGAGGACACGGAGGACCACCTCGTCCACGCCGGGCTGCGCGAGGGCGGTGGCGACGTACCAGCCCTCGCCCTCCCCGAAGACGTTCCGTGTCACGGCCGGCGTGCCCGCATAGAAGTCGGCGCCGTACGTGGCGACCGCCTCGGCGCCGCGCAACCGCACGATCTCGAACACGAGCCGCGCTTCCGAGCCCAGCTCGGGAATCGGCTGGGCGAACTCCCGTTGCCGCGCGTCCCATTCGTCGACCCGCACGCCCGTCAGAGGCGCCAGCGGCCCCGGCACGTCGGTGAGGAACGCCCGGTCGTGCTCGTCGCACCGCCCCGAAAGGAACGTCGTCAGGACCGTGCCCCCGCGCGCGGCGACGCCTTCGAGGCGGGCCGCGAGATCCCCCTTCACCAGGTGCAGCACGGGTGCCAGGACCACGTCGTACGAGCTCAGGTCACCGGTCTGCGGTACGACGTCCACGTCGGCGCCGGCCTCGCGCGCGGCCCGATAGTAGGCGTGCACCACGTCCTGGTACTTGACCAGCCGGGAGGGCCCGTCGGAGATCTCCAGGGCCCACCAGCTGTCCCAGTCGAAGACGAGTGCCGTACGGGCGGGGGTGCGGGCGTCGAGCACGGCGTCCCCCAGCTCCACCAACTCCCTTCCCAGTACTGCCACTTCACGGAAGACGCGCGTGTCGTCGCGCCCCGCGTGACCGATCACCGCCCCGTGGTACTTCTCGCAGGCACCGCGCGAGGCGCGCAGCTGGAAGTACAGGGCGGCGTCGGCGCCATGGGCGATCGCCTGGTACGTGGCCAGCCGCAACTCCCCCGGCCTGCGCAGGGGGTTGACGTCCCGGCAGGCCGTAGTGGACGGAGTCTGTTCCATCAGCCAGAAGGGTGCCCCGTCCTTGAGGCCGCGCATCAGGTCGTGGGCGAGGGCGGGCCAGGTAGGCGGGGCGTCGAGGGGCGGATAGCTGTCCCAGGAGGCGAAGTCGAGGTGCGGGGCCCAGCGGTGGTAGTCGAGGGGGCGAAACATGCCCATGAAGTTGGTGGTGACGGGGGTGTCGGGGTCATGGGCGCGGATCACCTCCTTCTCGGCGAGGAAGCAGCCGAGGAGGGCGTCGGTGGTGAAGCGGAAGTAGTCGAGGGTGATGCCCTGGAAGGCGGTGTGGTCGGGGCCGCGCCAGTGCTCGGTGAGCGCGCTCGGAGGTTCGATCTCGGACCAGTCGGTGTAGCGGTGGGACCAGAAGGTCGTCCACCAGGCGTCGTTGAGGGCGTCGAGGCTGTCGTACCGGTTCCGGAGCCACTCCCGGAACGCCTCGGCGCACAGCTCGCAGTAACAGACGCCGCCGTACTCGTTGTTGATGTGCCAGGCGATCAACGCCGGGTGGCGTGCGTACCGTTCGGCGAGCCGTGCGGCCATGGCCGTGGAGAGCCGGCGGTACGCCGGTGAGCTGGGGCAGAAGTTGTGGCGCCGGCCGTAGCGGTGGCGGCGGCCCTCGAAGTCGGTGCGGTTCACCTCGGGGTACTTCCTGGCCAGCCAGGGCGGGAGGGCGGCGGTGCCGGTGGCGAGGCAGACCTGGCGGTCCTCGGCGGCGGCACGGTCGAGGATGCGGTCCAGGACGGTGAAGTCGTAGGTGTCCTCGGCGGGTTGGGTCAACGACCAGGAGAAGACCCCGACGGTGAGGGTGTCGACACCGGCCCTCGTGAACAGGCGGTGGTCCTCGTCCCACACCTCCTGTGGCCACTGCTCGGGGTTGTAGTCGCCGCCGTACCGGATCTTGCGGCTCATACGGTGAAGTCCTCCCGGGTCTCGGCGATCACCGCACGACTGCCGTGCAGCAGGGACAGCAGCAGCGGCGCGGCCAGCAGGGCGGGCAGGGCCTCGGTGAGCAGTGCGGTCCCCGCGGCGGTCAGCACGAGCAGCGAGCCGGCGGCGAGGGTGGCCCGGCCGTGCCGGAACAGGAAGTACGCGGCGAGGCGGGCGGTGTCGCGGGCGCGGAAGGTGAAGAGCGAGGTCAGGACGAGGGCGTGGGCTCCCCACAGAAGCGATCCCGCGCCGATCGCCGCGAGCAGCACGGCCCACCAGCCGGGCAGCCCCGTCGCGGAGAAGTGGGTCAGCGTGAAGGCGATGACCGTGAGCCAGCCGAGCAGCGGCGCCCAGAGCCGCAGCGCCGGCAGCGCGTTGAGCCGCCAGCCGCGCCAGTAGCCGCGGGCCGGGTGGAGTTCGGTGAGGTCGCGGTCGCGGTGGTGGAGGGCGTACAGGGCCGCGGAGAGCGCCGGGCCGAGCGGGAGCAGGCATACGGCGGCGAGGGGAAGGTTGGAGGGGTCGGGGCCCAGCAGGAACAGACCGGCGAGGCCGGGTGCGGCGGCGGCCAGGAGCAGGGCTTCGACGGTGACGAGGGTGTGGATGAGCGCGGCGGCCCGGGAGAGGGGGCCCGCGCCGAAGGCGGTGGTGGGGGTGCTCATCGCGGGCCCCTCCCGAGCGGTCGCGCCGCGGCCGGGACGCGGATCACGCGTTCTCCTTCTTGAACCGCTCGTACGCCTTGTTGTGCAGGTCGAGGAGTTGCTGCATGTTCTTCGACTTCAACTCGGCGACGTAGTCGTCCCATTCGGACAGCGGCCGCTTGCCGAGGACGAACTGGAGGGTGTTCTGGATGACGTGATCCTTGAGCGGGGTCTCCCAGAGGGTCGCCTGTTCCTGCTCGACGGACTGCAGCGGGTGGGCCGGGGGGATGGGCAGCTGGGTGCGCTGGGCCATGGCGTCCTGGAACTTCTTCTCGTCCGGGCTGAAGTTGGAGGAGACCAGGGCCCAGCTGCCGCCGTAGGTGAAGACGCCGTTGAAGAAGCCGAAGTCCTTCTGGAGGTCCTTCGGGGCGTCCGGGTCGGAGCCCATGAGAGAGATGCCGGGCGCCGGCCTGTACTGGCCGCCGGACTCCGTGTAAGTGGTGCCCTCCACACCCCACTTGCTGAACTTCTGGCCCTCGTCGGAGTACCAGAGCCAGTCCACGAACTGCATCATCGCGACGAAGCTGTCGCTCCCCAGGGCCTTGCTGGAGACCATGATGCCGTTCTCCAGCCGGACGCCGCCGATCACCACCGGGCCCGCCGGGCCGAGGGGCACCGGGACCATCTCGATCTTCGCGCCCTTGACCTGCTTCTCCAGGTTGTAGCGGTACTCCTGCACCAGCACCTGCGGATTGGCGCTGATCGCATAGGACTTCTCGGCCAGCAGCTTCTGCAGCGCCTGGTCGTCCTGCTGGGTGAAGCTCTCCGGGTCGAGCAGCTTCTCGGCGACGAACTTCCTCAGGAACTCGACCATCTGACGCCAGGCGTCCAAGGCGCCGGTGAACACGAACTTCTGCGCCTCGGTGTCGAAGTCGATGTTGTCGTACGTCCAGCCCGCCCTGATCCCGTACGCCTGTCCGAGGTAGCTGAACAACGCCCCGCACGGGAAGGGGGTGTTGGTGCTCCAGCGGTCGGTCCACGGGTACTTGTCGGGGTACTCCGACTTGAGGGCCTTGAGGACGTCGTAGACCTGGTCCCAGGTCTCCGGCAGGGTCAGGCCGAGCTTTTCGAGGGTGTCCGTGCGGAAGGAGAGCGAGTATCCGGCCTTGGGCTTCTCGTGCAGGCCGGGCAGCAGGTAGTACTTGCCGTCGGACTGGCGTATGGAGTCGAGTTCGGGCTCGAGCTTCCACCTCTTCACCTTGTCCTGGTAGTTCGGCATCAGATGCACGTACTCGCTGACCGGGAGGATCGCCCCGGACGACACGAACGCGACCTCGCCCGGGTGGTACGTCTTCGGGATGAGGAAGGGGGCGTCGCCCGCGCCGATGAGGACGCTGCGCTTCTTCTCGTAGTCCGCCAGCGGGACGTCGACGGGCTTGATGGTGACGCCGGTTCGCCGGGTGACCTCCTTCCAGAACAGCCAGCTGCTCTTCATCGGGTAGACCGGGTTGTTGTTGTGCAGCATGGAGAAGGACAACGGCTTCGCGGCCTTGAACTGCTGGCCGGGGGTGTACTCCTTCATCGCGCCGTTCTGCTTCTTGGACAGGTCCTTGCCGTCCCCGCCGTCGTCGCCGCTGCCGCAGCCGGTGAGGGCGGCGAGACCGATGAAACCTGCGGCCGCCAGGATCTGACGCCGCGACAGCTGTCCTTCGTTCATCACGGATACTCCCTTGTTCCGTAAGTGAATTGAGCGGGCGTCAGCCCTTGACCGCGCCGAGCATCACGCCCGAGACGAAGTAGCGCTGCACGAACGGGTACACGCAGATGATCGGCAGCGAGGTGAGCACGATCGCGACCGCCTGGATGTTGGCCCCGGTCTGGCTGAGCTGCTCGGTACCGGCACCGGCGTTGCCGCCGCCGGTCACGCCCGAGATGAGGTTGCGCAGATAGACGGTGACCGGCATCAGGTCCGAGCTGTCCATGTAGAGGAAGGCGCTGAACCAGGAGTTCCAGAACGACACGGAGTAGAAGAGGACCATGGTCGCGACGACCGCCTTGGACAGCGGCAGCACGATCCTGAGCAGGATCCCGTAGGTGCTCAGGCCGTCGATCTGCGCGGCCTCCTCCAGTTCGGTCGGCAGGTTCTCGAAGAAGGCCTTCATCACCAGGAGGTTGAACACGCTGATCGCGTTGGGCAGCGCGATCGCCCACACGCTGTTCTTCAGTCCGAGGCTGGTGATCAGGACGTACTGCGGGATGAGGCCGCCGGTGAAGAACATGGTGAAGACGGCGATGCCGACGAGCGCGGTGCGCCCCTTGAGGTGCTTCTTCGACAGGACGTACGCGTAACAGGTCGTCAGAACCATGGCCACGGCGGTCGATACGACCGTGTAGAGCACGGTGTTGCCGTAGTTCCGCCAGAACATCGAGTCCTGGAAGACGATTTTGTACGTGGTGAGGTTGAACCCCTTGGGCCACAGGGTCACTTCACCGGCGCGGATCTGGCGCTCCCCGCTGAAGGACCTCGCGATGATGTTGACGAAGGGGTACAGGGTCACGGCCACGACCAGCGTGAGGATCACTCCGTTGACACCCTGGAAGACCCGGTAGGAGCGGCTCGGCCTCACCACAGGCTGGTCCCCACCGTGCGGCGCGAGAGCTGGTTGGCGGAGATGATCAGGACCAGGCCGATGATCGCCTCGAAGAGTCCGATGGCGGCTGCGTAGCTGAAGCTGCTGGACTCGACACCGGTCCGGTAGACGTACGTGGAGATCACGTCGGCGGTCGGGTACGTCAGCGCGTTGTACAGCAGCAGTACCTTCTCGAAGCCGACCGCCAGGAAGGTGCCGATGTTGAGGATCAGCAGTGTGATCATGGTGGGGCGGATCCCGGGCAGGGTGACGTGCCAGATCTGCTGCCAGCGGCCCGCGCCGTCGATGCGGGCGGCCTCGTACAGGTCCTCGTCGATGGTGGTGAGGGCGGCGAGGTAGAGGATCGTGCCCCAGCCGGCGGTCTGCCAGATCTCGGAGCCGACGTAGATCGCGCGGAACCACTCGGGTTCCTGGATGAACCGGATCGGGTCGTGGCCGAACCAGCCCAGGACATGGTTGACCGGGCCGTCGGTGGCAAGCATCTGCAGGGTGATGCCGGCGACGATCACGATCGACAGGAAGTGCGGGAGGTAGGACACCGACTGCACGAAGCGCTTCAGCGAGCGCCGGCGGACCTCGTTCAGCAGCAGGGCGAGCACGATCGGGATCGGGAAGCAGAAGACGAGGGTGAGTCCGCCGATCCAGAGGGTGTTGCGGAACACCTGCCAGAACGTGGGGTCGTTGAGGAACATCTCGACATAGCGCAGGCCCACCCACTGCTCGCCGAAGATCGAGCCGCCGGGTTCGAAGCGGCGGAACGCGATCACGTTGCCGAGCATCGGCAGATAGCGGAAGACCAGGAAGAACAGCAGGGGCAGCAGCGCGAGCGAGTAGAGCTGCCAGTCGCGGCGCAGGGCCCGTCTCCAGGGGGTGCGGGGGGACGGCGGTGGGGGTGGGGCCGGTGCGGACGGGTTCTCGATGCCCGGCGGAGAGGCCGGTTTGGTGGAGGTGCTCATTGCTCGGTCCTCTCAGGAGGGGGGAGTTGAACCGAAACTTTCGAGCGCTTACCGGTAACTTCGCGGCAACCTAAAGGCGTCAGAAAGCGCTGTCAATGGGTGCTGCAGCGGGCTTTTGATGTGGGTGCGCGGAGTTGTAGGCGGTGGAGCGCGGGGTAGAACATGGGGGCTCGGTGCGTGAGACTCCGCAAGTTTCCATACTCGGACCGACTCCTGCGAGGTGCTTGTGCCCGCGTTCGACCTGCCGTTGACGGAGCTGGTGCATCATCGGCCGCTTCCCGAAGAGCCCGCCGATTTCGAGGAGTTCTGGGCCGGGACGCTCAAGGAGGCCGCTCAGGAAGAGGTGTTGGTGTCGGTGCGGCCGGTGGAGAACGGGCTGCGGCTGACGGACACATGGGACGTGGCCTTCCGGGGCTTCGGTGGGGACCCGGTGCGGGCCTGGTTCAGCAGACCGGCGGGGGTGTCCGAACTCCTGCCCGCGGTGGTCGAATTCGCGGGGTACGGTCGCGGGCGGGGGCTCCCCCATGAGCGGCTCACCTGGGTGAACGCCGGGTATGCGCATCTGCTGATGGACAATCGCGGTCAGGGGGACCAGTACGGCAACGGAGGCGCGACCCCCGATCCGCACGCCGGGGCGGCGGCGGGTGGGCCGGGGGCCGTCGTGCGGGGGCTGCTCGATCCGCGGGACCATCACTATCGGCGGCTCATCACGGATGCGGTGCGGGCGGTCGCGGCGGTGCGTGAGTTGCCGGGGGTGGACGTCGGGCGGGTCGCGGCCGTCGGCAACAGTCAGGGCGGGGGTCTTGCGCTGGCCGTGGCAGGGCTCGTGCCCGGTCTGTCGGCGGCTCTGGTGACCGCGCCGTTCCTGTGCGGTGTCCGCCGCGCGCTGGATCTCACCGACGCGACCCCCTACGGCGAGATCACCGCGTATCTGTCCGTCCATCGCGGCGCCGAAGAGGCCGCGTACCGCACCCTCGCGTACATGGAGGGCATCTCCTTCGCCCGGCGTGCGCATGCTCCGGCGCACTTCGGGGTGGGGCTGCGGGACACGGTGTGTCCGCCGAGTGGGGCGTACGCGGCGTTCAATCGGTACGGCGAGTTGTCCGGAGCGCAGCCCCGGACGGAGATCCACGCCTATCCGTACAACGGGCACGAGGGTGGGGACGCGGTGCAGGTGCGGCGGCAGTTGGACTGGCTGCGGGGAGTATGGGGCTGACGTGGTGCCTGCGGCGGCCTGCGCGGGTGGGGTGGGGTTCGCGTTGCGCACTACTCGCCATCGGGGGTCGGGGCCGCGCCGGGGGGTGTCCGTCCTCGGTCGGGCGGACACCCCCCGACACGTCCCCTGCTCGCCGTTGCGCCGGTGCGGCGCCGTGGCCCCTCCGGTCAGCGGACGGCGAGCGCGAACACGTGCAGCCGTGGGGCGTTCGGCAGGCGTGCGCTCGCGATGCGTTTGCCCTCGGGTGCCGTGTGTGGCTCTGTGGCGAAGACGTACGTGGCTACCGGGTCTCGTCCTGCTCCCGCGATGTTGCGGTACGTCGTCCTGGCCACGACCTTGTTGTCGTACTGGATGCCGGCGCTTCCGCCGTCGAGGGTCCAGTCGGTGAAGGACAGGGGGATGGTGTCGGTGGTGCCGTCGGTGTAGGTGACCGTGGCCCTGGACCGGTGGCTGCCGAAGACCGCGCTGCCCACGAAGGCCAACTGGTGCGCTGGTTCGGCCAGTTCCAGGGTCTGTCCGGTGGCCGACGCGTTGTCCGGGCGGCCGTTCGGGGAGTCCGGCCAGGTGAAGGTCAGGCCGTCCAGCCGGATGCGCTCGCCCGGTGTCAGGCCCGCTGCGGCCAGGGCCTGGCGGGAGTGGCTCCAGCCCGCGCCGTCGTAGTCGGCCTCGGTGTGGTCGCCGGAGTCGTCGGAGATACCGGTGTTGTCGTAGGCGGCCAGGAGGGTGCCGGGGGCGGCGACGGTGAGGGCCACGGGTTGGGCGTAGGAGGGCACGGTGATCCTCACGTCGTAGAAGCCTGGCGTGATGTCGTCGGAGGCCGTCAGCGTGATCTTCCGGGTTCCCTCCACGACCTTTCCCTCGGCGGGTGTCGCCGTGATGCCCTCGGGTGTCTCCACCCGGAAACGCTCCTCGCCCCCGCTCATCGACAGGGCCTTGATGACGAACTCGGTGCTTCCACCCGGGGCAAGTGTCGCCGTGGTCGGCCCGACGCCGATCTGGTACGGCTGTTCGCCCTCGCGGAAGGAGGGCGGGGCGTCCTCGGGGGCGGTGCCCCAGGGGTGGTCCGGTGGGGCGGCGGAGAGGGTGTAGTCGAGGCGGCCGCCGTCCGCGACGAAGGACGCGGGAAGCCAGGGGCGTTGCGATGTCCGGTCGTCGATCTTCAAGGAGCGGATGTACGGCGCGTCCGCGGCGGCGCCCTCCGCGGCGATGGAGATGTCGTTGCCGTGCGGGCGGTCGATCTCGATCCGAGGGAACAGCGGTGAGGCCAGGACGAGTTCGGCCCGGGAGGGGATCTGCGGGTACATGCCGAGCGCGGAGAAGACGTACCAGGACGACATCGCGCCGAGGTCGTCGTTGCCCGGGATGCCGCCCGGCTGAGTGGACCAGAGCTGTCGCATCGCCGCCCGGACGGTCTCCTGCGTCTTGGCCGGGGCGCCCGCGTAGGCGTACAGGTAGGGGATGTTGATCGAGGGCTCGTTGTCCAGTTCGGACTTCTCGCCGCCGGCGCCGGTGAAGGCCCAACTGCCGTCCGGTTTACGGAAGAAGGCGTCCAGGCGGGCCTCGGCCTGCTTCCTGCCGCCCATCGCGGCGAAGAGGCCGGCCGGGTTGTGCTGGACCATCCAGGTGTACTGGGCCGCCGTGCCCTCGACGAATCCGTTGCCGGTGGCCGGGGTGAAACCGGTGACCCAACTGCCGTCGGCGTTGCGGTTGGCGATGTAGCCGCCGTCGGGGGTGGCCGCGAGATTGAAGGTGTTCTGCCACCACTGGGAGCGGGCGGCGAAGTCGGCGGCCTGTCTCTTCTTCCCTGCCGCCGCGGACAGTTGGGAGAGCGCGAAGTCCGCGCCGGACATCTCCAGGGTCTCGGCCGCGCCGCCCCAGGCGTTGGAGACGGACGGCATGTAGTGCCGCTCCAAGTACTGGTCCAGGGACGGGCGTTGGCCGACCGACAGCACAGGGCGCCCGGCCGCCGACAGGTCCTTGGCCGTCGGCACTGTCGCCGCCTTCGTGAGCGAGGCGAGTGCGCCGCTCACGTCGAAGTCCGTGCCGCCGAAGGCATGGATGCCGGCCAGTGCGATGGGTGAGGGGTCGCCGTTCATGACGTGGGTGCCGCTCGCGCCGTGCAGCCAGCGGTCCCAGATGCCGTCGTTCTGCTGGGCCAGTTCGTACAGGGACTGGGCGATGTCGGAGCCGGTGCGCGGGTCCAGGAGGGTGAGCAGTTGCACCTGGTCGCGGTAGACGTCCCAGCCGGAAAAGGTGCCGTACTGGGCGTGGCGGGTGGTGGTGTGCGGCTCGCCGTCGGGGCCCCGGTAGCGACCGTCGGCGTCGCTGATGATGTTCGGATGCAGGAGGGAGTGGTAGAGCGCGGTGTAGAAGACGGTGCGTTCGGACTCCGTGCCGCCGCCCACGCGGATCGCGTCCAGACGGTCGCGCCAGGCGTCGCGCGCGGCTTCCCGTACATCGTCGAAGGTGCGGTACGGCGGGTTCTCCACCGTCAGATTCGCCTCGGCGCCCGCTCGGCTGACGTAGGAGATGCCCACCTTGACGTTGACCGGACCGGCGCCGGGCGCGAACTCGACATATCCGCCCGCTCCTTTGCCCGCGACGGGCCGGCCGGCGTCGGCGAAGCCGCCGGTGCCGCCGGACGCGTTTCGGGAACCGGGGCTGAGCCGGGCGTCCTCCCAGGTGCCCGTCTCCTTGAAGGCGCGGTCGAAGCGGGCGGTGAAGTGGAGGGTGTAGTAGGCGCGTCGGCCCTCGGGGTCGAGGTGGCCGCAGAAGTTGCCGGAGGTGACCGAGCCGGAGACCGTGCGGGCGTCCGGGTCGATCTCGATCCGTGAATCGGTCGAGCCCACCTCGGAGTTGGCCGTGCGGATCAGCAGTGAGGCGGGCTTGTCGGCGGGATAGGTGAAGCGGGCCGAGCCCGTGCGGGCGGTGGCCGTGAGGTCGGCGGTGACTCCGGAGGCGAGGCCGACCTTGTAGTGGCCCGGCTCGGCGGTCTCGTCGGCGTGGGTGAAGTCGGCGGCGTACACCGCGTCCTCGGTGTCGCTCGCGGGCGAGGAGGTGACCTCGCCGGCGTACGGGAAGAACGGGATGTCGCCGCTGCCGCCCGCGCAGCCGGTGCCGGACATGTGCGTGAGGCTGAAGCCGCGGATGCGGGTGGCGTCGTAGTGGTAACCGCCGGGCGCGGCGATGGGGGTCCCCCCGCTCGAGCGAAGTCGAGAGTGGGGGAGGGTGGCGTCGCCCCAGGTGTTCTCGGGGCTCCAGGAGAGCATGCCGAAGGGGGTGACGGCGCCGGGGAAGACGTTGCCGCCGTTTCGGGTGCCGATGAGGGGGTCGACGTACGGCGTGGGGTCGTCGACCGGTTCGGGTGGTGCGGTGGTGGGGGCGATGCCGGTGAGGGCGAGGGCGGCGGCGATGATCAGGCACTTCACGTGCGCCAGCCGTACCACGCAGGGCGGCGGGCGGGCGTACGGCCACGCGGGGGCAGCACCCGGACGGGCCAATCCCAACTCGCTTGACTTCGATGTCCGTTGACACGGTAAAGTGAGGTTTAGACCACTCGACAACGTTGTCCGAACGACACGTCGTCGCCAACGGCCAACCAACACCCGGGCAGGGACTCCCCCGCCTGCCCGGCTCGCGGACCCGGTGGGGGTGTCCACCGGGTCCGCACCGAGTCTCAAGGGGACCTCATCGGCCTTCCTGCCCGAGGGCGAGCCGACGGCGCCACCAGCGGTCGGCACGCCACTGCCGTTGCCCCGCGAACGGATCAGGCAGGGTGAGCTGCCGATATCGGACGTCCAGGACCCGCACCCGGCGGGCCAGTTCGGCGCGAGGCCGCGGAGGAAGCTGCCGCAGAACGTCGTCGAGTACGTCACGGGCGTGCCGTACGTCCTCGAACGAGCAGCCGCGGCACGAGCACCCGGTCGCCTGCGGGTAGCCGGGGCGGCGTTGCGCCCCATGGAGAAACGCCCGGTAGCGGCGGAGTGCGTGGTCGGTGGCGCCAGGGTAGACGTAGTAGTCGTCCGAGAGGGTCTCCACCCGGTCTATGGCGACGCTGGTCCGGGAGGAGAGCCCGTGGATGCGGTGCGGGGGCAGCGTCCACGGCTGCCGGGGAGATCGTCGGGCGCGCAGCGCGCCGGGCCGGCTACGCGGCATGGGCCTTTCGGTACGTGATCATGCGCATCATCATACGGAAGGCCGCCGGTGACGGAGGGGACCCGGCGGGATGGGGGAAGGCCGCCGGGTCCCTGGCCATGGTTCGGCTCAGCCGACCCGGCAGGGCAGGGTCGTGGCCGTATCGCCGCCGGCGCCGGAGACGACGTAGCCGAACGTCGCGCTCTGGCCCGGACCGAGCGAGCCGTTCCAGTCGGCGTTGTGGACCATGACGTTCTGGCCGGTGTAGGTCGCGTTGCCGCTCCAGAGGCTGTTGACCGTCTGGCCGGCCGGAAGCGTCCAGTCGACCATCCAGCCGAGCATCGGGACGTCACCGGAGTTGGTGACGGTCACCTCGGACTGGTAGCCGCCGCTCCAGTTGCCGGTCGTGCGGCGGGTGGCGGTGCAGGTGCCGGGCACCGGGTCGGCGGGGTCGCCCGGTTCATGGATGCCGGTGACCTCGCCGTTGCCGCCGTCGAAGACGACGTCGGAGCAGGAGTAGAAGGTCTCGGCGCTGTCCGAGCGCTGCCAGACCATGTAGATGATGTGGCGGCCCGACTTGCCGGCCGGAAGCTGCCCGGTCCAGGCGTAGTCGGCCTCGACGGTGCCGGGGCTGCCGTTGAGCGGCGGGTGGTCGACGGAGAGGAAGGGCCGGTCCTCGATGTCGTTCCAGGTGAGGTTCCGGGTCGGGTCGAAGCCGTCCTTGGTGACATAGATGTAGAACCAACCCGGGTGCGCGGCCCAGGCGTTGTAGGAGAAGTCGACGGTCGCGCCCGCGGTGAGGTGGGTCAACGGCCAGTCGTTGCGAGGGGCGTTGAAGCCGGTGAAGTTGGTGTTGCCGCCGCTGCACAGCTGACCGTCCGGGACGAAGCCGCGGGTGCGGCCGGCACCGTCCGAGCGCAGTACGGAGAACCAGTTGTAGAACGGCGTGGTGCCGCTGACCGCCTGGGCGTTCTTGCAGGCCGGGTTGACCGGTTTGATCTCCCCGGTGTCGGTCAAACCGTCCTGCCAGCACAGGAAGGTGCGGCTGCCGGGCTTCATCGGGGTGCCGTGGGCCTCCGCCGCGCCGCCGGTCGACATCACCAGGGCGAGGGCCGGGACCGTGGCGAGCAGGGAGATCATGACGAGGAAGAAGGCTCTCGCGCGCGTGGGGAGCGTTAATCGGCGACCCGGGGACGCCGCTGATTTTGTCAGGATCATGACAGTCCAGTCCGTTGCCTGGGTACGGGCCGTGCGGGTGTGTGCGGTGCGTGCGTATGGATGGGCGGGGTGGGTGGGTCCTTTCGGGCAGGTTCCGGTCCACCCGGGTGGGAGCGCTCCCACCCCGCCTGTTGCGGAAGGTAGCGCGAACGGAGGCAGGTGTAAACGGGTGGCGCAGGAGGGCTGGGCGTCAGTGGCGTGCCGTGGTGACCGAGGAGGCCCTGGACGCCGTACGGGAGAAGGCGCGCGGGGACTTTCTGGAGGGCCGATGCGGCTGGGGTCGGGCGGGGTCGTTCAGACCGGGTACGACGCCTGGAAGGCCAGCCTCGCGCCGGCGCCCTCCCCCACCGACGTCAGCAGGTCGTCGAGGGCCAGGAACTCCTCCCACACCGCGCGGCCGCTCGTCTCAACCAGCCGTCCGACCACCAGATCCTCCAGGTCCGGGACGCGCTTGTTCTTCCAGATCTTGTCGGCGAGGCTCACCAGCAGGTCCTCGACGCCGACGTCCGGCAGGGTCCAGCCGGCGTGGGTGGCGGCGAAGCGGGCGAGGTACGGGGGGACGCCGTGCTCCAGGAGCAGGTCACGGCCGGCGTTCTCGTGTGCCGAGCCCGGGCCGGAGAGTTCGGCGACATGCGTGGTCTTGCCGATGTCGTGCGTGGCCGCGCCGAACAGTACGGCTTCACGGTCGAGCGGCAGCGCGGGGTACCGCTCCGCCACCCACTCGACGATCCGGTACGCCACGTCGTGCACGGCCCTCAGGTGGGCGACCAGACGCGGCGACGCATCGAGCTCGCGCAGCAAGTCCGCTGCGGGGGACGGGAGTTGGCGCAGGGGCGGCTCGTCGAGGGCTCGCTGGAGGAGATCGGGGGGCGTCACCTGGACAGGGTAGGGGTGACGGGGCCGAGTTGGGGTGGGCGGAGGGGGCTTCGATGGTCTGTGGAGGCTGGGCCGGTGCGGTGGTCGTTTCGTGCCCGTCACCACCGGTCGTGGCCGTTGCGGCCGTCGTGGCCGTCGCGGCGGTCCGGGGGCGTCCCGACCGTCCTGGCGGTGGCAGGCGACCCGGTCCGCGGTGGCGACCGTGGCCGTGACAGCCGTCGTGACCAACACGGCCGTCCCAGCCCGCCCAGCCGTCTCGGCCGACCCGACCGCCTCGGCCAACTCGACCGCCGTGGCCCTCCGGTCGGCTTGGAGCCGTCGTATCCGCCCCGCGCCGCCCACCGGCAGGCATCCGCCAGCAGGCACCCACCGCCAGTCACTCACCGGCCTGCACCTACCGCCAAGCACTCACCGCCAGGCATCCATCCGCCGGCCCACCCGCCTCCGGCGAGGGCGCGTTCGACGTCGGCTCCTCCAACTCCGCCCTCCCCGGCGGATGATGGCCGCATGCCCACCTACGACACCCTCGGCGCCACCTACTCCCGTACCCGGCGTCCCGACGCCCGTATCGCCGCCCAGGTGCATGCCGCCCTCGGGGGTGTCGCCGATGTGGTCAATGTCGGGGCGGGGACCGGTTCCTACGAACCGGCGCGGACCGTGCTCGCGGTCGAGCCCAGCCGGGTGATGATCGCCCAGCGGCCCGCGGGGTCCGCGCCCGCCGTGGAGGCCGTCGCGGAGCGTCTGCCGCTGCGGGACGGTGCCGTCGACGCGGTCATGGCGCTGCTCACGGTCCACCACTGGTCCGACCCGGTGGCCGGGATCGCCGAGCTGCGTCGGGTCGCGCGCCGGCGTGTCGTCGTGCTGACGTGGGATCAGGAGGTGTTCCGCGAGCGGTTCTGGCTGGTGCGGGAGTATCTCCCGGAGGCGGCCGCGTTCGACGACGCCCGGGCCGTTTCCGTGGACCGGCTGGCCGGACTGCTCGGTGGGGCGCGTGCGGAACCGGTTCCGGTCCCCCACGACTGCACGGACGGATTCGCCGCCGCGTACTGGCGCCGCCCCCGTGCCTACCTCGACCCCCGGGTCCGCGCGGGCATCTCCCTGCTGTCCCAGCCCGCCCCGTCCGCCCTCGCACCGGGGCTCGCCCGGCTCGCGGACGACCTCGACTCGGGCCGCTGGCAGGCCCGTCATGGCGAGCTGCTCGCCCACGAGACCTTCGACGTCGGCTACCGGCTGCTGGTGGCCGAGGTCTGAGGCCGAAATCCGCAGCCGAGGTCTGAGCGCGGGCGGTGCGCGGGCCTGGACCGTGGTCGGCAGGTGGCCCGTGGGTGATGACCCGGGCGTTCCGTGCGCGGACACGGCGAAGGGCCGCATCCCCGTCCAGCGGGGATGCGGCCCTCCTGGGAAGGACTAGCCGCGGATCAGGCTGCGCAGCACGTACTGCATGATGCCGCCGTTGCGGTAGTAGTCCGCCTCTCCGGGGGTGTCGATGCGGACGACCGCGTCGAACTCGACACCGGTGTCGGTGGTGACCTTGACCGTGCGCGGCGTGGTGCCCTCGTTGAGCTCGGTGACGCCGGTGATGGAGAAGGTCTCCTCGCCGGTCAGACCGAGGGACTCGGCGTTCTGGCCCTCCGGGAACTGGAGCGGCAGGACGCCCATGCCGATGAGGTTCGAGCGGTGGATGCGCTCGTACGACTCGGTGATGACGGCCTTGACGCCGAGGAGCGCGGTGCCCTTGGCGGCCCAGTCGCGGGACGAGCCGGAGCCGTACTCCTTGCCGCCCAGGATGACCAGCGGGACGCCCTGCTCGATGTAGTTGCGCGAGGCGTCGTAGATGAACGACACGGGGCCGTCGGCCTGGGTGAAGTCGCGGGTGTAGCCGCCCTCGGTGCCCGGCGCGAGCTGGTTGCGCAGGCGGATGTTGGCGAACGTACCGCGGATCATGACCTCGTGGTTGCCTCGGCGCGAGCCGTAGGAGTTGAAGTCACGACGCTCCACACCGTGCTCGGTGAGGTACTTGCCGGCCGGGGTGTCGGCCTTGATGGCACCGGCCGGGGAGATGTGGTCGGTGGTGACCGAGTCGCCCAGCTTGGCCAGGACGCGGGCGCCCGTGATGTCGGAGACCGGGGTGGTCTCCATCGTCATGCCCTCGAAGTACGGGGGCTTGCGGACGTACGTCGACTCCGCGTCCCACTCGAAGGTGTCGCCGGTCGGGATCGACAGGGCCTGCCACTGGGCGTCGCCCGCGAAGACGTCCTGGTAGGACTTGGAGAACATGTCCTCGCCGATGGCGTTGGCGACGACGTCGTTGACCTCGGCCTCGGTCGGCCAGATGTCGGACAGGTAGACCGGCTTGCCGTCCTGGTCCGTGCCGAGCGCGTCCTTGGTGATGTCCACCTTCATGGAGCCCGCGATGGCGTACGCGACGACCAGCGGCGGGGAGGCCAGGTAGTTCATCTTGACGTCGGGGTTGATACGGCCCTCGAAGTTCCGGTTGCCGGAGAGGACCGAGGTGACCGCGAGGTCGTGGTCGTTGACGGCCTTGGAGACCTCCTCCGGCAGCGGGCCGGAGTTGCCGATGCAGGTGGTGCAGCCGTAGCCGACGAGGTTGAAGCCGACCTTGTCGAGGTAGGGGGTGAGCCCTGCCTTGTCGAAGTAGTCGGTGACGACCTTGGAGCCCGGGGCGAGGGTGGTCTTGACCCACGGCTTGCGGGTCAGGCCCTTCTCGACCGCCTTCTTGGCCACCAGCGCGGCGGCGACCATGACGTACGGGTTCGAGGTGTTGGTGCAGGAGGTGATGGCCGCGACCGTCACCGCACCGTGGTCGATCTCGTAGGTCGAGCCGTCGGGGGCGGTCACGGTGACCGGGTTCGACGGGACGCCGTTGGTGGACGCCGGGGCGTCGGAGGCCGGGAAGGACTCCTCGCCGGCCTCGTCGGCGGTGGAGACGTAGTTCAGGACGTCCGACTTGAACTGCTCGGCGGCATTGGCGAGGACGATGCGGTCCTGCGGGCGCTTCGGGCCGGCGATGGAGGGGACGACCGTGGAGAGGTCGAGCTCCAGCTTCTCGGAGAAGTCCGGCTCGGCCTTCGGGTCCAGCCAGAGGCCCTGCTCCTTGGCGTACGCCTCGACGAGCGCGAGCTGCTGCTCGGAGCGGCCGGTGAGCTTGAGGTAGTTGATCGTTTCGGCGTCGATCGGGAAGATCGCGGCGGTCGAGCCGAACTCCGGCGACATGTTGCCGATGGTGGCGCGGTTCGCGAGGGAGGTGGCGGCGACGCCCTCACCGTAGAACTCGACGAACTTGCCGACGACGCCGTGCTTGCGGAGCATCTCGGTGATCGTGAGCACGAGGTCGGTGGCGGTGGTGCCCGGGGTGAGCTCACCGGTCAGCTTGAAGCCGACGACGCGCGGGATGAGCATCGAGACCGGCTGGCCGAGCATCGCGGCCTCGGCCTCGATGCCGCCGACGCCCCAGCCCAGCACACCGAGGCCGTTGACCATGGTGGTGTGCGAGTCGGTGCCGACGAGGGTGTCGGGGTAGGCCTGGCCGTTCCGGACCATGACCGTGCGCGCCAGGTGCTCGATGTTGACCTGGTGGACGATGCCGGTGCCCGGGGGGACGACCTTGAAGTCGTCGAAGGCGGTCTGGCCCCAGCGCAGGAACTGGTAGCGCTCCTTGTTGCGGCCGTACTCCAGGTCGACGTTCTGCTTGAAGGCGTCGTTGGTGCCGAACTTGTCGGCGATGACGGAGTGGTCGATGACCATCTCGGCCGGGGAGAGCGGGTTGACCTTGGCCGGGTCGCCGCCCAGCGCCTTGACGGCCTCGCGCATGGTGGCGAGGTCGACGACACAGGGGACGCCGGTGAAGTCCTGCATGATCACGCGGGCGGGCGTGAACTGGATCTCCTGGGACGGCTGGGCCTGGGAGTCCCAGCTGCCGAGGGCACGGATGTGGTCGGCGGTGATGTTCGCGCCGTCCTCGGTACGGAGCAGGTTCTCCAGCAGAACCTTGAGGCTGTACGGAAGGCGAGCCGAGCCTTCCACCTTGTCCAGCCGGAAGATCTCGTACGACTCGTCGCCCACGCTCAGCGTGGCACGGGCGTCGAAGCTGTTCGCCGACACGACAGTCTCCTTCATTGATGTGCGCGTACTCACCACGATCCTGCCGCCACGGCAACTTGGCCGATCCGCTAAGGTCAGGCTAAGTTAGGTAACCCTTACCACCGGGGTGGCGATGCGGCGGCTGCGGTGCGCCTAGGCAGATATCTCGATGTCGAGATAACTCTAGTACACGGGGGCTGGATGGTCATGCCCGGCCTCCGTTTGTGATGTCCCACACGGCCGACACCACCCCCGTGATTATCCGGCCGAACCCGGCCGTCGGCGCGGCGTGAACCTGGCCGACCGCGCAACGTTCGGCCATCAGCTCGCCAAGTCGGGGTAACCGACAGGTACGTTCGCAACCCCGACGGGAGGCACAGATGCCCCTCACATTCCGCAAGAGTTTCCGGATCCTGCCCGGCGTGCGGCTGAACATCAACCGGCGCTCCTGGTCCATCACCACCGGCGGCAGTCACGGTCCGCGCCGGACCCACAGCAGCACAGGACGTCGTACGACATCGGTGGATTTGCCCGGACCTTTCGGGTGGCGCCGCACCCGTACCGCCAGGCGGCGTTGACGCATCGTCAGGTCCGTCACCCGGACGGACCCCCCGAAATGCGCCATCTCATATCTGAGATAGCCTCAACCCCATGGCAGACGATTACCTCGTACGCATCGGCAAGCTCATCCGTGACGCCCGGCAACACCGGGGCTGGACACAGTCGCAGCTCGCAGAGGCCCTGGGCACCAGCCAGAGCGCCGTCAACCGCATCGAGCGCGGCAATCAGAACATCAGCCTTGAGATGATCGCTCGAATCGGCGAAGCCCTCGAAAGCGAAATCGTCTCTCTGGGCTACGCGGGGCCGATGCATCTACGGGTCGTCGGCGGGCGCCGGCTCTCCGGCGCCATCGACGTCAAGACGAGCAAGAACGCGTGCGTGGCACTGCTGTGCGCCTCGCTGCTCAACAAGGGGCGCACAGTGCTGCGCCGCGTGGCCCGCATCGAGGAGGTCTACCGCCTCCTGGAGGTGCTGAACTCCATCGGCGTGCGCACCCGCTGGATCAACGACGGCGTCGACCTGGAGATTGTGCCCCCGGCCGAACTCGACATGGCCGCGATCGACGCGGACGCGGCCCGCCGCACCCGCTCGATCATCATGTTCCTCGGCCCGCTGCTGCACCGCATGGACGGCTTCAAGCTGCCGTACGCGGGCGGCTGCGACCTCGGTACGCGGACCATCGAGCCGCACATGATCGCGCTGCGCCGGTTCGGTCTGGACATCGCGGCGACCGAGGGCCTGTACCACGCCCAGGTCGACCGCTCGATCTCCCCCGACCGCCCGATCGTGCTGACCGAGCGCGGCGACACCGTGACCGAGAACGCGCTGCTGGCCGCCGCGCGGCACGACGGCGTCACCGTCATCCGCAACGCGTCCTCCAACTACATGGTCCAGGACCTCTGCTTCTTCCTGGAGGCGCTCGGCGTCAAGGTCGAGGGCATCGGCACCACGACCCTCACCGTGCACGGCGTGCCGACCATCGACGTCGACGTCGACTACTCCCCCTCCGAGGACCCGGTCGAGGCGATGAGCCTGCTGGCGGCCGCGGTGGTCACGGAGTCGGAGCTGACGGTCCGCCGGGTGCCCATCGAGTTCCTGGAGATCGAGCTCGCTGTCCTGGAGGAGATGGGGCTCGACCACGACCGTACGCCGGAGTACTTCGCCGACAACGGCCGCACCCGCCTGGTCGACCTCACGGTCCGGCCGAGCAAGCTCGAAGCCCCGATCGACAAGATCCACCCGATGCCGTTCCCGGGTCTGAACATCGACAACGTCCCGTTCTTCGCGGCCATCGCGGCGTCCGCGCAGGGCAAGACGCTGATCCACGACTGGGTCTACGACAACCGCGCGATCTACCTGACGGACCTCAACCGCCTCGGCGGCAGGCTCCAACTCCTCGACCCGCACCGGGTGCTGGTCGAGGGCCCGACCCGCTGGCGCGCCGCCGAGATGATGTGCCCGCCGGCGCTGCGGCCCGCCGTGGTCGTGCTGCTGGCGATGATGGCCGCGGAGGGCACGTCCGTGCTGCGGAACGTGTATGTCATCAACCGGGGGTACGAGGAGCTCGCGGAGCGCCTCAACTCGGTGGGGGCGCAGATCGAGATCTTCCGGGACATCTGATTGCGCGAATGCCGCCGCACCCCGGGGAGGGGGCGGCGGCATCTCTGGGACTTGTCTCCGGCGGCGGTCCGATCGCCGGGCCGGAGCGCAGAGATACAACTCGCCCCGGCACCGCGCGCTTCATCGGCCAGGAGTCCCAGGAGCCGGGGTGAACGCGTCGGTCACGCAGTCCGCCCGGCCGTCAGCGGCCTCGTACCGGCGGCGTAGGGCGGCCGCCGCCTCTTCGTGCTCCACGGTGAGGTGCCCGTAGTGCCGGCCCGCCACCCGGGTCACATCCCTGACGGTGACGATGGCCGGCTCACCGGGTGCGGCCCGGCGGCGCGCTTCGGCGATGGCCATGTCCGCGGACCGCAGCAGCTGTCTGGAACGGTCCCGGGCCGCGGCCGCCCGCGCCCGCTTCGCCGAGAGGGGGCGCAGGACATGCCCCCGCCAGACGACACCGGCGGCGACCAGCACCAGACCGAAGGCCACGAACAGCAGCCCGCCGAGGTGGTGAAGCATCCGTGTTCCCAGCGGCTCAGGACCCGGCCGCGAACCGCACGAACGGTGCCCAGCCTTCCCGGCCCACGGCGAAGGCCGGACGGCTCACGTCCTTGGAGTCCCTTACGTGGACGGCCTGTTCGGCGATCGCGATCTCCACGCAGTCGTCGCCCTCGCTGCCGCTGTAACTGGACTTGAACCAGGCGAGTTCCGTCGTACCGCTGCTCGCAGCTCTCCTCGCAGTCGCTCCGGCAGAGCCGGGGATTCCGCAGCGCCCCGGTGTCGCCGGTCGCCTGCTCGACCGACTCCCCGGCCTCGTTCCCTTCGTTCCCGATGATGTCATCCGCCGCCCCTCCCGCCGCACCGCGATGGCTCCTTGCACCGCCCGCACCCACCACTCAACGCGACGAACGCGTCAGCGTACTGCCCG
Organism: Streptomyces sp. S.PB5; assembly: GCF_030403745.1. Lineage (GTDB taxonomy): Bacteria > Actinomycetota > Actinomycetes > Streptomycetales > Streptomycetaceae > Streptomyces. The sequence continues at coordinate 270,510 of NZ_JAQMWP010000002.1, read as the reverse complement.
CTCAGGCCGCTGACTCCGCGGGCAGTTCCACGGTGATGCGGAGCCCGCCGGACGGGCGTGGGGTGAGGGTGAGGGTGCCGTCGTGGGCCTCGGTGATGGTCTTGACGATGGCCAGCCCCAGGCCGACGCCCGCCTGGTCGGTGTAGGTGCGCTCGGTGCCCCGCTGGAAGGGCTCGGTGAAGGTCGCGACCCGTTCCGGGGTGAGGGGCTCGCCGGTGTTCTCGACGGTGAGGACCACGGCGTCGGGGCGGACGCCGGTGCGGACCCAGACGGTGCCCTGGTCCGGGACGTTGTGGATGATCGCGTTGTGCACCAGGTTCGTGGTGAGCTGCAGGAGAAGCGCGGGCGAACCGTTCGTGGGGGCGATGTCGCCGCTGGTCTCCAGGGCCACGCCGTGCTTCTCGGCGAGTGGGTGGAGCGTTTCGGCCGCCTCCTCCGCGACGAGGGACAGGTCGACGTGTTCCCGGGTGAAGGAGCGCTGGTTGGCGCGGCTGAGCAGGAGCAGCGCCTCGGTGAGGTCGATGGCCCGGGTGTTGACGGCGTGCAGTCGGTCGACGAGCCGGCCGGTGTCGTGGTCCGGGTCGGCACGGGCGACGTCGATGAGGGTCTTGGAGATCGCCAGTGGCGTACGCAGCTCGTGCGAGGCGTTGGCGGCGAACCTCTGCTGCTCCTCGACGTGCGCTTCGAGGCGGGCGAGCATCGCGTCGAAGGCGTCGGCGAGTTCGCGGAACTCGTCCTTGCGGCCCGGCAGACGGATCCGGTGGGACAGCGATCCGGTCGCGGCCGTGCGGGTGGCGTGGGTGATGCGGTCCAGCGGGGCGAGCATGCGGCCGGCGAGGATCCATCCGCCCAGGAGCCCGAACACCAGGAGGAACGCCATGACCGCGGCGGCCGTCGGGGCGAAACCCTGTACGAAGAGGGTGCCCGGCGTCACTCGCACCGCCCCCGACTCATTGGTCTGCAACCACCCCTGCCGCAGCAGGAACACCCCCACGGCGACGATCAGCAGGAGGCCCGCGACCATGAGGAATCCGGCGTAGCTGAGGGTGAGTTTGAGGCGGACGCTCAGGCCGGGCCGCCGCCTATCCACGGTCACCATCCTCCTGACCGGTGCCGGGTGCCGTGGCGATGTGGTAGCCGACGCCCGGCACGGTCGCGATGATCCAGGGCTCGCCGAGCCGCTTGCGCAGCGCCGAGACCGTGATGCGTACGGCGTTGGTGAACGGGTCGGCGTTCTTGTCCCACGCGCGCTCCAGAAGCTCTTCGGCGCTGACGACACCGCCCTCGGCGGCGACGAGGACTTCGAGGACCGCGAACTGTTTGCGGGTGAGCGCGATGTAGCGGTCGTCACGGTAGACCTCGCGGCGGAACGGATCGACGCGCAGGCCCGCGATCTCGCGTACGGGAGGCCGGCTGTGGGCGCGCCGCCGGTCGAGGGCCCGCAGCCTGAGCACCAGCTCCAGGAGTTCGAAGGGTTTCGTGAGGTAGTCGTCGGCGCCCAGTTCGAAGCCGGACGCCTTGTCGTCGAGACGGTCGGCGGCGGTGAGCATGAGCACGGGCATGCCGCTGCCGGAGGCGACGATGCGTCGGGCGACCTCGTCCCCGGAGGGGCCGGGGATGTCTCGGTCGAGCACGGCGATGTCGTACGTGTTGACCCCGAGCAGCTCCAGAGCGGTGTCGCCGTCGCCCGCGATGTCGGCCGCGATCGCTTCGAGACGCAGGCCGTCGCGGATCGCTTCGGCCAGATAGGGCTCGTCCTCGACGATCAAGACACGCATACGTCAAGCCTAGGAGGCGGCACATATCGTCCGCGTATCGAAAATCGCATACGCCCTGGTAACACCCGGTTCTCTTCACTTGCGACACGGCCCAGCCGAGGCCCAGCCGACAGCGGTGAGCAAGAGCGAGCAAGAGTGAGTGAGACCGACGATGACGCAGGTGAACATGGCGGAGGCGGGGCAGGCCAGGCAGGCCGCCCCGGCCGTCGACGACACGACCCCGGGCACCCGGCCCCCGGACGGCTCCCGGCGGCCGGACGGCTCCCGGCAGCCGGGCCCATGGCGGCGCGGCCCGGTGTTCACGGCCGGTGCGCTGCTGCTCGGCCTGCTTCTGCTGCTGCACCGGCAGCTCCCGAACCCGGCCGGGCTGGGCAGTCTGGTGGAGACCTTCCTGCCGTGGTTCGGCCTGTTCGTCGCGCCGCTGCTCGCCGGGGCGGTCTGGCGCCGCTCCGCCGCCGCGGCCGTCGCGCTGCTGCTGCCCGTCACGGTGTGGCTGAACCTCTACGGCGGCCTGCTCACCGACAAGTCCCACGCCGGCGGTGACCTCACCGTGGTGAGCCACAACGTCGCCGCCGAGAACCCCGACCCGGCCGGCACCGCCCGTGACCTGGCCGCCTCCGGCGCCGATCTGCTGGCGCTGGAGGAGCTGACCGACGACGCGCGGGGCACGTACGAGGAGGAGCTGGCGGAGGCGTACCCGCACCACACCGTGCAGGGCACGGTCGGGCTGTGGAGCAAGCTGCCGCTGTCCGGCACCCGGCCGGTCGACGTACTGCGGGACATGGCCGGACCGCTGGCCGAGCAGCTGTCGCCCGAGGACGTCCCGGTGGACCCGCCCCGTGCCCTGCGCACCACGGTGGCCACCGAGAAGGGTCCGCTGGCGGTGTACGTGGCGCATCTGGGTTCCGTGCGGGTGATGCCCAGGGGCGGCTTCTGGACGGACTCGCGGGACGCCGGCGCGACAAAGCTCGCCGAGGCGGTCGCCGCCGAGCCCAGCGAACGGGTGCTGGTGCTCGGTGACTTCAACGGCACCCTGGACGACCGCGCGTTCGACGGCCTCACCTCGCAACTGCGCTCGGCCCAGGACATGGCCGGGTCCGGCTTCGGCTTCAGCTGGCCGACGGAGTTCCCGGTGGCGCGGATCGACGAGATCCTGGTCCGCGGCGTGGAACCGCGCAGCGCGTGGCTGCTGCCGGCCACGGGCAGCGATCATCGGCCGGTGGCCGCGGGGATCGGCTGGTGAGTGGCAGGGATTGGCGCATGGGTGGCGGCCTCGGCGGGTGAACCGCGGGTATCGGCGGGTGAGTGGCGGGGGTCGGCGATGAGTGGCGGGCTCGGTTGGTGAGCCGCGGGTGAGTGGCGCGGATTGGCGGGCGAGCCGCGGGCGGGCGGCGGGCATCGACTGGTGACCGGCGGGCGAGTGGCGGGGATCGGCGGGCCAGCGACGGGTGAGTAGGGGGATCGGCGGGTGAGCCGCCGGTGGGCGCCGGGCATCGACCGGTAACCGGCAGGCGAGCGGCGGGCGAGTAGCAGGGACCGGTGCGTGAGCCGCCGGCGAGCGCCAGGCATCGACTGGTGGCCGGCAGGCCAGCGGCGGGTCAGCCGCGGGGCACCGATGTTCCCGCGGCGCGTATATCGGCGGCGTATCGAAAACCGCATACGTCCGGGCAACACCCCGCCGCCTTCACTGGCGGCATGTCCTACAGCGCATCAGACAGCGGACCAGTACGAACACCGGCGGCCGGGAATCCCGTCGTCAGGCCGATCAGCGGCGCCGAGCATCTTGCGTTCGTGCGGGCCCAGCGGTCGGTCAGCTTTCTTCAGACCCCGGCGTGGGGTCGCGTCAAGACCGAGTGGCGCAGCGAGTCCTTGGGCTGGTTCGACGGCCGGCGGCTGATCGGTGCGGGGCTCGTCCTGCACCGGCCGGTGCCACGGCTGGACCGCTGCACGCTGGCGTATCTTCCCGAGGGCCCGGTCATCGACTGGAGCGGCGAGATCGGCGCGTGGCTCGATCCGCTGGCGGCGTATCTGAAGGCGCACGGCGCCTTCGCGATCCGGCTCGGCCCACCGGTCGTGACGCACACCTGGAGCACCGCCCAGGTCAAGGCGGGCATCACCGACCCGGCCGTCCGGCGGCTGACAGAGCTGCCGGGACCGTGGGTCGATCCGGTCGGCGCCCGGGTGAGCGAGAGTCTCAGGGACGCGGGCTGGCTGCCGCAGCACCCGCGGGACGGGTTCGGTGTCGGGCATCCGCAGTTCAAGTACGAGGTCCCGCTGGCGGGCCGGACCGAGGACGAGCTGCTCGGCGGCATGAACCAGCAGTGGCGCCGCAACATCAAGAAGGCGGCCCGGGAAGGCGTCGAGGTGACGGCCGACGACGGGACCCCGGAAGCCCTGAAGGCGTTTCACGACCTCTACGTCCACACCGCCGAGCGCGACCGCTTCACACCCCGGCCGCTGCACTACTTCGAGACCATGTTCGCGGCGCTCAACTCCGAGGACCCGCAGCGGATCACGCTCTATCTGGCCCACCACCGGGGCGACTTGGTCGCGGCCACGATCCTGGTCCGCGTCGGAACCCACGCCGTGTACGCCTACGGCGCCTCCGCGACCGCCAAGCGCGAGGTACGCGGCTCCCACGCCTGCCAGTGGGCGATGATCCGCGAAGCGCTCGCGACCGGCTGCGACGTCTACGACCTGCGCGGCATCACCCCCACCCTCGGCCCCGACGACCCACACGTCGGCCTGGTCCGCTTCAAGGCCGGCACGGGCGGCAGAGCGGTGCGGTACGTCGGCGAGTGGGACCTGCCGCTACGACCGTTGGTCCACCGGGCGTTCGACCTCTATATGAGGCGACGCTCTGTATGAGGCGACGCTCCGTATGAGGCGCGAGATGGTGCCAGGGCCGGACGTATCGGGGGCATATCGAAAACCCCATACGTTCCGGCAACAGCTTCCCGCCTTGACTGCGGGCATGACCCACAGCGAATCGATCCGCATCACCATCTACGGATGCGGCCCGGACGAAGCCGTTCTGTTCCGCGAGCTGGCGCCCGGCCTCGGTGTGCGGCCGGCCATCACCGACGCACCGGTCTCGGAGGCCAACAGTGAACTGGCCTCCGGCAGCCGGTGCGTCAGCGTCGGACACAAGACGCCCGTCACCCGCCCCACGCTCCGTGCGCTCGGCCGAGCAGGCGTCAGATACATCTCCACTCGGAGCATCGGCTGCGACCACATCGACGTGGAATACGCGGACAGCATCGGCATCTCCGTCGGAAACGTCTCCTATTCACCGGACAGCGTGGCCGACCACACGCTGATGCTCATGCTGATGGCGATACGGGACGCGAAATCCATCGTCCGCCGCACCGGAATTCATGACTACCGGCTGAGCGATGTGCCCGGACGGGAACTGCGCGATCTTACGGTCGGGGTGATCGGGACCGGCCGTATCGGCGCGGCGGTCATGGAGCGGTTGCGAGGCTTCGGCTGTCGCGTTCTGGCCCATGACCGTCACGCCGTCATCGGTACCGAGAACGTCGAGAACATTCGGCTCGATGAACTGCTGCGCCGCAGCGACCTGATCACGCTGCACGTGCCGCTCACCGAGGACACCCGCCATCTGCTGGACCGGCGGCGCCTGGCGCGGCTGAAGAACGGCGCACTCGTCGTCAACACCGGGCGCGGTGCGCTCATCGACACCGAGGCCCTGGTGGAGGAACTGGAGAGCGGCAGGCTGGGCGGCGCCGCCCTCGACGTCATCGAAGGCGAGGAAGGCGTCTTCTACGCCGACTGCCGCGACAGACCCATGGCAAGCAAGGCGCTGTTGCGGCTGCAGGAACTGCCGAATGCGCTGATCACTCCGCACACCGCCTATTACACGGACCACGCCCTGCGCGACACCGTGGCGAACTCTCTCACCAACTGCCTGACATTCGAAAGCGGGAATCAGCATGGCTAGGCTGAAGGTCGGCGTCCTCTTCGGCGGCCGTTCCGAGGAGCACTTCGTCTCCGTCAAATCCGCGCGAGAGCTGCTCAGGAACCTCGACCCGGAGAAATACGAGCCCTTCTGCATCGGGATCACGAAGAGCGGCGCCTGGAAACTCTGCGACGGGCCCGACGCGGACTGGGAGACCGGCGGCTGCCGTCCCGTCGTACTGTCGCCCGACAGCGACGTGCACGGACTGCTGCTCCTGGAGCCGGAGCAGCAGGGGCAGCAGGGGCAGGGGCGCTACGAAACGGTCCGGCTGGACGTCGTGCTGCCCGTGCTCCACGGCACACTCGGTGAGGACGGCGCGATACAGGGCCTGCTGGAGCTCTCCGGCATCCCCTACATCGGCTGCGACATCCAGAGTTCCGCCCTGTGCATGGACAAATCCCTCACCTATGTCGTCGCCGCGAACGCGGGAATCGCCACGCCGGTCTTCCGGACGGTCTCGGCGGGCGAAACCGTCGACCCCGCCCGGCTCACCTACCCGGTGTTCGTGAAACCGGCCCGTTCCGGATCCTCCTTCGGCGTCACCGAGGTGTCCCGGGCGGAGGAACTCCCGAGTGCGGTGGAGACGGCACGGCGGTACGACTCCAAGGTGCTGATCGAGGAGGCCGTCGTCGGCAGCGAGATCGGGTGCGCCGTCCTCGGGAACGAGTCGGATCTCGTCGTCGGCGAGGTCGACCGGATCGCGCTCTCGCACGGGTTCTTCAGGATCCATCAGGAGGACGCCCCCGAGACCGGTTCCGAGAACTCCACGGCCGTCGTCCCCGCCGACATCCCCGAAGCGTCACGACTGCGCGTCCGGGAGACGGCCGAGGCCGTGTACCGCGCCCTGGGGTGCAGCGGTCTTTCCCGGGTGGACATGTTCCTCAAGGAGGACGGAGAGGTGGTCCTCAACGAGGTCAACACCTTCCCCGGCATGACCTCCTACAGCCGTTATCCGCGCATGATGGCGGCCGCGGGAATTCCGCTCTCCGAGGTGATCGACCGGACCGTCTCCCTCGCCCTGACAGGAAAGATCCGATGAGGGACGGCTTCGTCTTCGTGGACGAGATGGCACCCGGAATCCGCTGGGACGCCAAATACGCCACCTGGGACAATTTCACCGGAAAACCGGTGGACGGATATCTGGCCAATCGGGTCGTCGGCACGAGGGCGCTGTGCGCGGCCCTGGAGCGGGCTCAGGAGAAGGCCGCGTCGCTGGGGTTCGGGCTACTGCTCTGGGACGGCTATCGGCCGCAGCATGCCGTCGACTGCTTTCTGCGCTGGTCGCGGGAACCGGAAGACGGCCGGAGAAAGGCGCGGCACTATCCCCGTATCGGCAGGGCGGACATGTTCGCGGAGGGATATGTGGCCGCCAGGTCGGGCCACAGCCGGGGCAGCACCGTCGACCTCACGCTCTATGACCTGGCCACGGGTGAACTCGTCCCCATGGGCGGCGACCACGATCTGATGGATCCCGTCTCCCACCATGGCGCACCAGGGATCACGCCCGGCGAGGCACAAAACCGCCGGGCCCTGCGATCCCTCATGGAGACCTGCGGTTTCAGCGCGTACGAGCGTGAATGGTGGCATTACACGCTGGACGACGAGCCCTATCCGGACACCTATTTCGATTTCCCCGTCGTATAAAGCCGCAGGCCCTCATCGACGACGTGGTCGCCGACCCGGCGGCGACCGGTCTCCGCGAGATCGCCGCCGGATCGCCGGCGTTCAGCCTGCCGGTGTTCTCCCACCCGTGCTCGGCGCCGTCGCACACGGCACGGGTGCCGCCGATGCCGTGGCGGACGCTCGGGGAGCCCTGGCTCACGGACGAGCTGACGAAGACCGGGCCGGAGCTGCCGAGCGAGCGGTAGATGCCGGACAGGGAACGGACATGCCTTCCAAGTCAGCGGAACGGAATCCTCCGCAGGCACCGGCCGGGCGCGCCGACGAGCGTGATCGTCACTTCTTCGGTGGCGAGTCCGCAGCGGTTTTCGTGGATCGGTCCTGGAGTTGTCCGCGTGTTGTCACGGTCGGCGTCCTGGGGTTCCGATGAGTTCGCGGCGGGAGCATGGTCTATCCATACGGACGACCCGTACGGATCGTCCTCCCGATGTGGAGGTGCGACATGTGTTCCCACCAGCCTTCGTGCCCTTCCTCCGACGCCGCCGGTCCGCACGTCGTGTCCGCCCACCCCGAGCAGGGCTGGAGCCTGTTGTGCGACGGGGCGATCGTCTTCGACGACTCCGGTGAGCTGCGCGCCGACGGCAGCGTCGTGGCTCCGCACCGGGTCACGCAGCTCGCCATGGCGGCCTGATCCCGCTGGGCCGCTACGGCAGTACCGCGAAGCCGTCCAGTTCCACCAACGCCTCCTCGTCCCACAGGCGTACGACCTGGACGACGGCCATCGCCGGGTACTCCCGGCCCGCCAACCTCCGCCAGACACCCCCGAGTTCGGCCGCTCGGGCGCGGTAGTCGGCGACATCCGTGGCGTACACGGTGACGCGGGCGAGGTCGGCGGGGGTGCCGCCGGAGGCCCGCAGCGCTCCCAGCAGATTGGTGAGCGCCCTCTCGAACTGCTCCACGAGCCCCTCCCCCACGACCTTCCCGTCGCCGTCGAGGGCCGTCTGGCCGGCCAGGAAGACCACCCGGGTGCCGGTGGCGACCACGGCGTGGGAGAAACCCGTGGGCGGGGAGAGCTCGGACGGGTTGACGCGCTCGGTGCTCACCGGGACGCCTCCTCCAGGTTCGCGTACAACTCCTTGGCGATGATGCCGCGTTGGACCTCGCTCGCCCCCTCGTAGATCCGCGGGGCGCGCACCTCCCGGTACAGGTGCTCCAGCAGATGGCCGCGCTGCAGTGCCCGCGCCCCGTGCAACTGGACGGCCGTGTCGACGACGTACTGCGCGGTCTCGGTGGCGAGCAGTTTCGCCATCGCCGCGCGCTTGGGGACGTCGAGGGCGCCTTCGTCGTACGCCGTCGCCGCCGCGTACACCATGAGGCGGGCCGCGTCGGTGCGCAGGGCGAGCTCGGCGACCTGGTGGGCGACGGTCTGGAGGTCCTTCAACTTCCCGCCGAACGCCTCGCGTCGAGAGGTGTGGGCAAGGGTGGCGTCGAGCGCGGCCTGGGCCATGCCGACGGCGAACGCGCCGACGCTGGGGCGGAAGAGGTTGAGCGTGCCCATCGCGACCCGGAACCCGCGGTCCGGCTCCCCGAGGACGTCGGCGGCGGTGACGGGCACGGCGTCGAAGTCCAGGGCACCGATGGGGTGCGGCGAGAGCATGTCGAGGGCGGTGCCGGTGAGCCCGGGGCGGTCGGCGGGGACGAGGAACGCGGTGACACCACGGGCCCCGGCACCGGGGGTGGTGCGCGCGAAGACCGTGTGGAAGTCGGCCTCGGGGGCGTTGGAGATCCAGCGCTTCTCCCCGGTGAGACGCCAGCGGGCGGGGCCGTCGGGCTCCGCCCGCAGGTCCAGCGCCGCCGCGTCCGACCCCGCCCCCGGCTCGCTCAGTGCGAACGCGGCCACGGCCCGTCCCTCACTCACCGGGGGCAGCCACCGCTCCCGCTGGGCGGGGGTGCCGTGCGCGTGCACCGGATACGCCCCCAGCCCCTGCAACGCGAGGGCGGTCTCCGCTTCCGTGCAGGCGTACGCCAGGGACTCCCGCATCAGGCAGAGATCGAGGGCGCCGGAGGTGAACAGGCGCCGCAGCAAGCCCAGTTGGCCGAGTTCGGCGAGCAGGGGCCGGTTGACGCGGCCCGGCTCGCCCTTGTCCGCGAGGGGGCGCAGACGGTCGGCGGCCAGGGTGCGGAGCTCCGCACACCAGGCGGTTTGTGCCGGATCGAGCGAGAATGCGGGCATTGCCGGTCCCCTCTCCGCTGGACCCTTCCACCGTATCGCGTCCCATTGACTGTCGTCACCAAGACGATACGCTGCTTGCGCGAGCCCACCCACGACGCCCACAAGGCAGGCCGACCAGGCAAGGGGGCGAACCGCCATGAACCGTTCGGCGCACATCGACACCTTCGCGCGCGACCATCTCCCACCCCCGGACCAGTGGCCCGAGCTCCGGTTCGAACTCCCGGAGCTGAGGTACCCCGATCGGCTGAACTGTGCCGCCGAGCTGCTGACCGGCCCGCCCGACGACCGGCCGGTGTTCCACACCCCCTCCGGGGAGACATGGACGTACGGCACCCTGCGCGCCCACGTCGACCGGCTCGCGCATCTGCTCACCGGTGACCTCGGCGTCGTACCCGGCAATCGTGTGCTGCTGCGCGGCCCCACCACACCCTGGCTCGCGGCCTGCTGGCTGGCCGTGCTCAAGGCGGGGGCCGTCGCCGTGACCGTGCTGGCCCAGCAGCGGCCGCACGAGCTGGCCACGATGTGCGAGATCGCGCAGGTCGGTCATGCGCTGTGCGACATACGGGCCGTCGACGACCTCGCCAAGGCCGAGATACCCGGGCTCCGGATCACGACCTACGGCGGTGACGCCCCCGACGATCTCCTCAACCGGACGGCGCCCACCGCCCCGTACCCCGCCGTCGCGACCGCCGCCGACGATGTCGCGCTGATCGCCTTCACCTCCGGTACCACCGGGCGCCCCAAGGGGTGCATGCACTTCCACCGGGATGTGCTCGCGACAGCCGACACGTTCTCCGCCCATGTGCTGCGGCCACATGCGGATGATGTCTTCGCCGGCAGCCCTCCCCTCGGCTTCACCTTCGGCCTCGGCGGACTCGTCGTCTTCCCGATGCGGGCCGGTGCCAGTGCGCTCCTCCTCGAACAGGCAGGGCCCAGGCAGTTGTTGCCCGCGATCGCCGAACACCGCGTCTCCATCGTGTTCACCGCGCCCACCGCCTACCGCGCGATGCTCGACGAGCTGGACGCCCACGACATCTCCTCGCTCCGCCGCTGCGTCTCCGCCGGCGAGAACCTGCCCGCCGCCACCTGGCAGGCCTGGCACGAGCGCACCGGGCTGCGGATCATCAACGGCATCGGCGCGACCGAGCTGCTGCACATCTTCATCTCCGCCGCCGACGAGCACATCAGGCCGGGGACCACGGGGGTGCCCGTGCCGGGGTGGCACGCGCGCGTGGTCGACGACGCCGGCCGGGACATGCCCGACGGCGAGCCCGGACTGCTCGCCGTGCGCGGGCCCGTCGGATGCCGGTATCTCGCCGATCCACGGCAGGGCGAGTACGTGCGCTTCGGCTGGAACGTCACCGGCGACACCTATGTCCGGGAGGGCGACGGCTACTTCCGGTACGTCGCCCGCGCGGACGACATGATCATCTCCGCCGGGTACAACATCGCCGGGCCGGAGGTCGAGGACGCGCTGCTGCGCCATCCGGACGTCGTCGAGGCCGCCGTCGTGGGGCGGGACGACGAAGCCCGCGGGCAGGTCGTCGTGGCGTACGCCGTGCTGAAGGAGGGCGCCGCGCGGGACGCCGATGCGCTGCGCGCCTTCGTGAAGGCGGAGCTCGCGCCGTACAAGTGTCCGCGCGAGATCGTCTTCCTGGACGCGCTGCCGCGCACCGCGACCGGCAAACTCCAGCGGTTCCGCCTGCGCACCGAGGGTGACCAGCACTGATACCGAAGACCTAAGATGATCAACGTGTCCGACCAACATGCACCACGGTCTCTCATCGTCACGCTCTACGGCGCCTACGGCCGCTTCGTGCCCGGCCCGGTACCGGTCGCCGAGCTCATCCGGCTGCTCGCCGCGGCAGGCGTGGACGCCCCCTCCGTACGCTCCTCGGTGTCCAGACTCAAACGCCGCGGACTGCTCGTCCCCGCCCGCACCGCACACGGCGCCGCCGGGTACGAACTGTCCCCGGACGCACGGCAGTTGCTGGAGGACGGCGACCGCCGCATCTACGCCGTCGCGCCGCCCGAGGACGAGGGCTGGGTACTCGCCGTGTTCTCCGTGCCGGAGTCCGAGCGGCAGAAGCGGCACGTACTGCGCTCACGGCTCGCCGGGCTGGGCTTCGGGACCGCGGCGCCGGGGGTGTGGATCGCGCCGGCACGGCTGTACGAGGAGGCCCGCCATGTGCTCCAGCGGCTCCGCCTCGACCCGTACGTCGACTTCTTCCGCGGCGACCACCTCGGCTACGCCCCGACCGCCGAGGCCGTCGCCCGCTGGTGGGACCTCGCGGCCATCGCCAAGGAGCACGAGGAGTTCCTCGACCGGCACGCGCCCGTGCTGCACGCGTGGGAGGAGCGCGAGGACACTCCGCCCGAGGAGGCCTACCGCGACTACCTCCTCGCCCTGGACTCCTGGCGCCACCTGCCCTACGCCGACCCCGGCCTCCCCTCCGCGCTGCTCCCCGAGGACTGGCCCGGCGAACGCTCGGCAGCGGTGTTCCGCGGGCTGCACGAACGGCTGCGGGACGCAGGGGCGGCGTTCGTCGGCATGTGACCGCGGCGGGAAGGTGACCTCATGATGCCGGCAGCTCTCAAGTCCCGAGCGTCAGGCGGGGCTTGGGGGCGTCCGTGCGTCCGGTCTGGGGGCGTCGGCTGCCCGCGCGGTACGGGGCCGGCCAGACGACGCCCGGTCCGTCGTATCCCTGCTCGGCGGCCGCGTGCAGCGTCCAGTGCGGGTCGTAGAGGTGCGGGCGGGCCAGGGCGCACAGATCCGTACGGCCCGCCAGGATCAGGGAGTTGACGTCGTCCCAGGAGGAGATCGCGCCGACCGCGATCACCGGCACCTCGGCCTCCTGGCGGATGCGGTCCGCGAAGGGCGTCTGGTACGACCGCCCGTACTCGGGCCGCTCCTCGGCGACGACCTGTCCGGTGGACACGTCGATCGCGTCGGCACCGTGGGCGGCGAAGGCTCGGGCGATCTCGACCGCGTCCGCCGCCGAAGTGCCGCCCTCCGCCCAGTCGGTGGCGGAGATCCGCACGGTCATGGGCCGCTCCTCCGGCCACACGCCCCTGATCGCGTCGAAGACCTCCAGAGGGAACCGGAGCCGTTTCGCGAGCGATCCCCCGTACGCGTCGGTGCGGAGGTTGGTGAGTGGGGAGAGGAAGCCGGACAGCAGATAGCCGTGGGCGCAGTGCAGTTCGAGCAGGTCGAAACCGGCGCGGGCGGCCCGCCAGGCGGCGGCTGTGAACTGCTCGCGGATGTCGGTGAGTTGGGCGCGGGTGAGCTCGCGCGGGGTCTGGTTGCCGGGCCCGTAGGGGATCGGGGACGCGGCCACGACCGGCCAGTTGCCGTCGGGCAGCGGCTCGTCGATGCCCTCCCACATCAGCCTGGTCGAGCCCTTGCGGCCGCTGTGCCCGAGCTGGACGCCGATCGCGGTACCGGGCGCCTGCGTGTGCACGAAGTCGGTGATCCGCCGCCAGGCCTCGGCCTGCTTTCCGGTGTAGAGGCCGGTGCAGCCGGGGGTGATCCGGCCCTCCGCGCTCACGCACACCATCTCGGTCATCACCAGCCCCGCCCCGCCGAGCCCCCGCGCGCCCAGGTGGACGAGGTGGAAGTCGCCGGGGAGACCGTCGACCGCCGAGTACATGTCCATCGGGGACACGACGACCCGGTTGCGCAGCGTCAGTCCGCGCAGCCGGAACGGGGTGAACATCGGGGGCGTACCGGGCGGGCAGCCGAACTCCCGCTCCACGGCGCCGGTGAACCGGGCGTCGCGGAGGCGGAGGTTGTCGTGGGTGACGCGGCGGCTGCGGGTGAGGAGGTTGAAGGCGAACTGGCGGGGCGGCTGGTCCAGGTAGAGGCCGAGGTTCTCGAACCACTCCAGGCTGGCGCGGGCGGCACGCTGCGTCGAGGCGACGACGGCTTTGCGTTCCGCCTCGTACGCCGTCAACGCCTGTTCCAGGGAGGGCTGTTCCTCCAGACAGGCGGCGAGGGCGAGGGCGTCCTCGACGGCGAGTTTGGTGCCGGAACCGATGGAGAAGTGGGCGGTGTGGGCGGCGTCGCCGAGGAGGACGGTGTTGCCTTGGGACCAGTGTTCGTTGACGACCGTGCGGAAGGTCGTCCATGTCGAGTTGTTGGAGCGGAGAGGCCTGCCGCCCAGGGCTTCCGCGAAGATCTTGGCGCAGCGGTCGATGGACTCCCGGGTGTCCGGTTCGTCGAAGCCGGCGGCTCGCCAGACCTCCTCGCGCATCTCGACGATCACCGTGGAGGCGTCGGGGGAGTACGGGTAGCCGTGCAGTTGCATCACGCCGTGTTCCGTCTCGGCGATCTCGAAGCGGAACGCGTCGAAGGCGAAGTCGGCGGCGAGCCAGATGTAGCGGCAGCGGTGGGTGGTCACATGGGGGCGGAACACATGGGCGGCGCCTTCACGGGTGGTGCTGTTGACTCCGTCGGCGGCGATCACGAGGTCGTGGGTGCGGGCCAGGTCGGGCGGAGCCTCCGTGCGGAAGCGGAGGTCCACGCCGAGGGAGCGGCAGCGCTCGTGCAGGATCTCCAGCAGGCGTTTGCGGCCCAGGGCCGCGAAACCGTGGCCGCCGGAGGTGTGCCGCCCTCCCCTGTGGACGATGTCGATGTCGTCCCAGCGGACGAACTCCCGTTGCATGGCCTCGTAGACCACCGGGTCCGCGTGCTCGATACCGCCGAGGGTCTCGTCGGAGAGGACCACTCCGAAACCGAAGGTGTCGTCGGGGGCGTTGCGTTCCCAGACGGTGATCTCGCGGGCCGGGTCGAGGCGTTTCAGCAGTGCGGCCGCGTAGAGGCCGCCGGGGCCACCGCCGATGATCGCGACTCGCAGGGGGTGCCTCGTCATCGTCGGCGGCTGCGGATGGTCGGTGGCCGGCCGCGCCCCTGAGGTGGCCACCCTCACCGTCCGCTCCACTTCGGCGCCCTCTTCTCCGTGAACGCCGCGTGGAACTCCTTGTAGTCCTCCCCGTTCATCAGCAGCGCCTGCGTCGACGCGTCCAGTTCCACGCTCGCCGCCAGCGGCATGTCCAGTTCCGCCGTCAGGAGCGCCTTCGTCTGGGCGTACGCCAATGCGGGGCCCTCGGCCAGGCGGCGGGCCAGGGACTGGGCTGCCTCGTCCACCGCCCCCTCGTCCGTGAGCTCGCTGATCAGGCCGATGCGCTCGGCCTCCGGAGCCCGGACCGGCTCGCCCAGCATCAGCAGCCGGGTCGCGTGGCCCAGCCCCACCACCCGCGGCAGCAGATACGCCGCTCCCATGTCGCCGCCCGACAGGCCCACCCGCGTGAACAGGAACGCGAACCTTGCCGTCGGGTCGGCCACCCTGAAGTCCGCCGCCAACGCGAGCACCGCGCCCGCGCCCGCCGCGACCCCGTGCACCGCCGCGATCACCGGGAACGGGCACTCCCGTACCGCCCGCACGACCTGCCCGGTCATCCGGTTGAAGTCGAGGAGCTGGGCGGTGTCCATCGACAGGGTCGCGCCGATGATCTCGTCGACGTCGCCGCCGGAGCAGAAACCACGGCCCTCGCCGGCCAGCACCAGGGCGCGGACCGAGCGCTCCCGGGACAGCTCGGCCAGCAGATCGCGCAGGTCGGCGTAGGCGCCGAAGGTGAGCGCGTTGAGTTTGTCGGGGCGGGCGAGGGTGACGGTGGCGACGCCGGAGGCGACCTCGACCCGCAGGTGTTCCCAGCGGGCGGTGCGGGCGGCGGAGCCGGTGAAGGGACTCATGCGGTGCGGCCTCCTCGTACTCGGACAAGTACTCGGACAAGGTGCGCTCTCCCACGCTCTACCCTCGAAGCTATCACCCATCTTTGACTGTCGTCACGAGTGCGCGATAAGAGCATCCGGGAGTGACCTGGACCCGTCACATCTGTCACGGCTCCTCGACAGAGCGGCTACGGCGGGAGCAGCCGTGCGAGGCGGGCCGTTGTGAGGGGTAAGCCGCCCGGTAACGGGGCCGAAGGTCCCGTACGGTGCCCGTCGGACGCCTCTGCCGGGCGGCGCCGTACCATTCATAAGGTTGAAAGCAGGACAGCCTGCTCATGAACGGAACCGCCTTGCAAGATCGCCCCTCAGCCTCCGCCTCCTGGCGCATCGCGCTCCCGCACTCCGCCGCGGCCGTGCCCGTGGCCCGTGCGCTGGTGCGCACCGCGCTGGCTGAGCTGGAGCACGGGGCCGACAGCGACACCGCGGAACTGCTGACCGCCGAGCTGGTGGCGAACGCCGTCGAGCACACCGCGGGGGACGCCCCGATAGAGCTGGTCGTGGAGCTGCTCCCGACCGGCTGCCAGGTCGAGGTCCACGACCCGGACCCGGCCCCGCCGGGCAATCTCACCCGCCCGGTCGACATCGACCCGGACCCCTGGCAGGAGCACGGCCGCGGCCTGCTGCTGATCCGCGCCCTGAGCTCGTCCTGCGGGCACCGAGCCACCGAGTCCGGCAAGGCGGTGTGGTTCAGACTGCCGGTGGTGCCCCCGCAGTGGCGCCCGGCGTGACCGTGCCCGCCCCCGCCCCGGTCTCCGTCAGGCGAGCGTCGCCACCAGTACGGCCTTGATGGTGTGCAGTCGGTTCTCCGCCTCGTCGAAGACGACGGAGTGGGCCGACTCGAAGACCTCGTCGGTGACCTCCAGGCTCTCCAGGCCGTGGGAGTCGTATATCTCCTGCCCGACCTTGGTGCCCAGGTCGTGGAAGGCCGGCAGGCAGTGCAGGAACTTGACGTCCGGGTTGCCGGTGGCGCGCAGGACGTCCATGGTCACGGCGTACGGACCGAGGGCCGCGATCCGCTCGTCCCAGACCGCCTTGGGCTCCCCCATGGAGACCCATACGTCGGTGGCGACGAAGTCCGCTCCCGCGACGCCCTCCGCCACGGACTCGGTGAGCGTGATGCGCGCCCCGCTGTCCATGGCGAGCTTCCGGGCCCGCTCGACGACGTCCTGGGCGGGCCAGTAGGACTTGGGGGCGACGATCCGGACGTCCATGCCGAGCAGGGCGCCGGTGATCAGGTAGGAGTTGCCCATGTTGAAGCGGGCGTCGCCGAGGTAGGCGAAGGCGATCTCCTCGACCGGCTTGCCGCTGTGCTCGGTCATCGTCAGGACGTCGGCGAGCATCTGGGTGGGGTGCCAGTCGTCGGTGAGACCGTTGAAGACGGGGACACCGGCGAACGCGGCCAGTTCCTCGACCTTCTGCTGGCTGTCCCCGCGGTACTCGATGCCGTCGTACATCCGGCCGAGCACCCGCGCGGTGTCCCGTACGGACTCCTTGTGGCCGATCTGCGAGCCCGACGGGTCGAGGTACGTCGTGGCGGCACCCTGGTCCGCGGCGGCGACCTCGAACGCGCAGCGGGTGCGCGTCGAGGTTTTCTCGAAGATCAGCGCGATGTTCTTGCCGCGCAGGTACTGGGTCTCGGTCCCGGCCTTCTTCGCGGCCTTGAGCTCCGCGGACAGCTCGACCAGAGCGAGCAACTCCTGCCCGGTGAAGTCGAGCTCCTTGAGGAAGTGGCGCCCGGCGAGGGCGGTCGGGACGGTCGCCATGGGGCGCTCCAGAGGTGGTACGTGACAAGGGGACTCTGGAAGTCTATACGACGATCAGCATTTCTATACAGTCGGCATGTCTATACAGGCGCACGCTCCACGGGACAGCTCATACAGCGCGGCCCGCCCCTCCCCCGCCCCAGCTCGCTGCCCGGGATCTCGATGACCTCGATGCCCTGCTTGCGGAGGTGGGTATTGGTGGTGGCGTTCCGCTCGTAGGCGACGACGACGCCCGGCTCGACGGCCAGCACGTTGCAGCCGTCGTCCCACTGCTCCCGCTCGGCCGCGTGCACGTCCTGCGTGGCGGTCAGCACCCGGATCTCGCTCAGCCCCAGCGCGGCCGCGATCGCGCGGTGCATGTGCTCCGGCGGATGGTCGGTGACCTTGAGCTCCTTGTCGCCGACGCCCGGTTCGATGGTGTACGAGCGGAGCATGCCGAGCCCGGCGTACTGGGTGAAGGTGTCGCCGTCGACCATCGTCATCACGGTGTCGAGGTGCATGAAGGCCCGCCGCTTGGGCATGTCGAGCGCCACGATCGTCTGCGCGGACCCGGCGTCGAACAGTTTGTGCGCGAGCATCTCGACGGCCTGCGGGGTGGTCCGCTCGCTCATGCCGATGAGGACGGCGCCGTTGCCGATGACGAGGACGTCGCCGCCCTCGATGGTGGACGGGTAGTCGGCCTGCCCCTCGCTCCACACGCGGAACGTTTCATCGCGGAAGAGGGGGTGGTGCCGGTAGATCGCCTCGAAGTGGACCGTCTCGCGCTGCCGGGCCGGCCAGCGCATGGCGTTGACCGAGACCCCGTCGTAGATCCAGGCCGAGGTGTCGCGGGTGAAGAGGTGGTTGGGCAGCGGGGCGAGGAGGAAGTCGTCGAGGTCCATCACATGGAAGCGGACGGAGACCGGCTCCTCGTGCGCGTCGAGGAACTCCCGCTTGGTCATGCCGCCGACGAGGGCCTCGGCCAGCTCGGGTGCGGGCAGTGTCTCGAAGGCGGCGCGCAGATGGTCGGTGGCGAGGACGCCGTACTCCTTCTCGTCGAAGACCCGGTCCAGGACGAGGGTGCGGGCCGCCGGGATCGCCAGGGCCTCGGTGAGCAGGTCGCCGAAGAGATGGACGGCGACCCCGCGGTCGCGCAGCACGTCCGCGAACCCGTCGTGCTCGGCGCGGGCGCGGCGCACCCAGAGCACGTCATCGAAGAGGAGTGCGTCCTTGTTGCTGGGGGTGAGCCTCTTGAGCTCGAGATCCGGCCGGTGCAGGATGACGCGGCGCAGCCGCCCGGCCTCGGAGTCGACATGGAATCCCATGCCTCCATCCTGACCACCGGAGACCGTATTCACCCCCTACTTGACCACTTCACTTACCGCATCCAATTTTCGTCCCCTTGACGATAAGCGAGTCGATGCGCAATTATCGTCCTCTCGACGAAAAGAGGGGTCTCGTGGCCGACATCACCCGGCGTCTGGGCTGGCGCCATCTGCGCGGCGCGCCCACGGCGCACATCCGGCACCACCGCGGCGGCAAACTGCTGCACGACGGTCCGGGCCTCAGTTTCTGGTTCCGCGCACTGACCGCCGCCCTCTCCGAAGTACCGGTCGACGACCGGGAGTTGGCGATGACCTTCCATGCCCGCACGTCCGACTTCCAGGACGTGGCGGTGCAGTCGACGGTGACCTACCGGATCAGCGACCCGGCGCTCGCCGCGGCCCGTCTGGACTTCTCGATCGACCCGGACACCGGCGCATGGCGCGGCACCCCGCTGGAGCAGCTGGGCACGCTGCTGACGGAGACGGCACAGCAGCACGCGCTGGACGTGCTCGCCCGTACGCCGCTGTCGTCGGCGCTGGTGGACGGTGTGGCGGCGGTACGGGAACGGGTCGCCGCGGGGCTCGCGGCGGAACCGCGGCTGCCGGCGACCGGGATCGAGGTGGTGGCCGTACGGGTCGTCGCGCTGCGTCCGGAGCCGGAGGTGGAGCGCGCCCTGCGCACCCCCGCCCGTGAGCAGATCCAGCAGGAGGCGGACCGGGCCACGTACGAGCGGCGGGCGGTGGCGGTCGAACGGGAGCGGACCATCGCCGAGAACGAACTGGCCAGCCAGATCGAACTCGCCCGGCGCGAGGAGCAGTTGGTCGAGCAGCGGGGCACGAACGCCCGCCGGGAGGCGGAGGAGCACGCGGCGGCGGACGCGGTGCGGGCCGGGGCGGAGGCGGCCCGGTCGGTGAAGCTGGCGGAGGCCGAGGCGGCGCGGACCGTGAAGCTGGCAGAGGCGGAGGCGGAGCGTGCGGTCAAGTCCGCCGAGGCGGAGGCGGCACGCTCCCTGAAGCTGACCGAGGCGGAGGCCGAGCGGTCGGTGCGGCTCGCCGACGCCGAGGCCGCCCGGTCCCTCAAGCTCGCCGAGGCGGAGGCGGCACGGGCGGTGCGGCTGTCCCGGGCCGAGGCCGAAGGGGCGCGGACCGTGGGTGAGGCGCGGGCGCAGGCGCAGGAGGCATGGCTGCGGGTGCACGGGGACGTGGACGTGGCGGTGCTGCACGCCCTCGCCGGGACCCGGCTCGCGGAGAGCCTGCCGCACATCGAGAACCTCACCGTCTCCCCCGACGTCCTGACCGGCCTGCTGGCCAAGCTGGGCGGCGCCCGGGACCAGGCATGAGCCTCGCCCCGCGGGTCGTCCTCGTCCACCGCACCACGGAGTACGAGGAGTTGGTGGCCCACCACGGCACCCACGGCCAGGCCGCGTTCTTCCTCGCCTCCCGCGGCCGGGACATCGAGGAGGTGGCCGAACGCCATCGCCGCACCCGGCAGGCGCTGGCGGAGGTCACCTCGGCGATCCCTCTGACATGGCGTCAATCGAGGGTCGAGCGAGCCGACTTGGACCGTTTCCTGTTCGCGCCGGAGGACGTGGTGGTCGTCGTCGGCCAGGACGGGCTGGTGGCGAACGTCGCCAAGTACCTCGCCGGACAGCCGGTGCTGGGCATCGACACCGACCCCGGCCGCAACCCGGGCGTCCTGGTGCGGCACCGCCCGCAGGACGCGGCGAAACTCCTGACCTCGACAGCCGCACCGGTCGACGAACTCACCATGGTCGAGGCGGTCGCCGACGACACCCAGCGCCTCGTCGCCCTCAACGAGATCTACCTCGGCGCCGCCGGCCACCAGACCGCCCGCTACCGCCTGGGCCTCGACGACGACGGGGGTGCCGTCGAGGCCCAGGCCTCCTCCGGGGTGCTGGTGGGCACGGGAACGGGCGCGACGGGCTGGCTCCGTTCGGTGTGGCAGGAGCGCGGTGCCGCACTGCGCCTGCCGGGACCGGCGGAGGAACGGCTCGTGTGGTTCGTACGGGAGGCCTGGCCCTCCCCCGCGACCGGTACGTCCCTGGTGGCGGGCGAGCTGTCGGCCTCGGCCCGGCTCCGGCTGACGGTCGAGTCGGAGCGGTTGATCGCGTTCGGGGACGGGATGGAGAGCGATGCGCTGGAGCTGACGTGGGGGCAGTCGGTGCGGGTGGGGGTGTGTGCGGAGCGGCTGCGGCTGGTGGGGTGACGGGTTGTGTGGCCGGGGTGGGGGGTGCGCGGCGGAGCGTCGGGGTGGGGGCGGGGGCGGGCGGCTCGGACGGCTCATCTGGCGGCGGGGGCGGCTTGGGCGGCTCATCGGCGGCGGGGCAGCTCGGGCGACATCCCCGGCCGGGGGACGGCTCGGACGACACCGCCAGCGGCGGATGCAGCTCGGGCAGCTCATCAGTGGCGGATCAGCGGCGGGGGCAGCTCGGGCGACACCCCCGCGGCCGGGGCGGCAGCTCGGCGACACCCCGGGCGGCAAAGGCGGTTCGGGCGGCTCATCAGCGGCGGGGACGGCTCGGGCGACACCTCCAGCGGCCGGGGCGGCTCTGGCGGCTCCATCCAGCGGCCCGGGCAGAGCCCGCCCGTCAGTCGGGCGAACAGGCAGGCCGGACAAAGGAGTTCGGCCGGTCCGCCGAGCAGTACCTGCGGGGACATGAGGCTCCCATCGAGCCGGTGCGCTCGGAGGAACGGCTCGGCGGCGGAGGGTGGGCCGTCGATGTCCGGTGGGGCGGCGGCACGGGCCGCGGCGGGGCCGCCTCGCCTGCCTCCGCATCCAACTCGCCGCCCCCTCCGCCCCGGACCGTGATCGGCAGCCCGCGGCAAGCCTGTGCGGCCGGCTCGCCCCCGGGGACAACCCTAGGGACGGACCGGCCGCGAGGCCAGGTCACAGGCGTGGGTCCACCGGCTCCGACTCCAGCGCCAGCACCCCGAACACCGCCTCGTGCACCCGCCACAGCGGCTCGCCCTCGGCCAGCCGGTCGAGGGCCTCCAGGCCGAGCGCGTACTCGCGGATGGCCAACGACCGCTTGTGGTTGAGGAAGCGCTGACGCAGCCGGGTGAGGTTGTCGGGGCGGGTGTACTCCGGACCGTAGATGATCCGCAGGTACTCCCGGCCCCGGCACTTGATACCGGGCTGCACCAGACGGCCCTCCCCGCTCCGGACGACCGCGCCGAGCGGCTTGACCACCATGCCCTCGCCGCCCCGGCCCGTCATCTCCAGCCACCAGTCGACGCCCGCCTGCACGGACTCGGGGTCGGCCGTGTCGACGTACAGGCGACGGGTGGTCTGGAGCAGACCGGTGCCGTCGTGCTCCACCAGCCGGTCCAGCAGGGCCAGTTGCTCGTCGTGCGGCAGGTACGCCAGGCTGCGGCCCTGCACCGCGAGGATCTGGAACGGGGCCAGGCGTACGCCGTCCAGGCCGTCCGTGGTCCAGCAGTAGCGCCGGTACGCCTCGGTGAACGCGGCCGCGTTCGAGGCGCGTTCGCGCTGGCGGCCCAGCAACTCCCCGACGTCGACGCCCCGTTCGGCAGCTCCCTCCAGCGCGGCGAGCGCACCCGGGAACACCGCCCCGGACGCGGCGCCGACGGCGGCGTACTGCGAGCGCAGCAGCCCCGACGCCTTCAGCGACCACGGCATGAGCTCGGCGTCCAACAGGATCCAGTCAGTGTCCAGTTCGGACCACAGCCCGGCCTCGGTCACCGCCGACCGCAGCCGGCCCAGGATCTCCTCCGTCACCGACTCGTCGTCGAAGAACGGGCGTCCGGTACGGGTGTAGAGAGATCCCGTGGGGCCGTCCACACCGAAGCGCTTCCGAGCCGTCTCCGCGTCCCGGCACACCAGCGCCACCGCCCGCGAACCCATGTGCTTCTCCTCGCACACGACCCGCGCGACCCCGTCCTGCGCGTACTGCGCGAAGGCCTCGGCCGGGTGTTCCAGGTAGCCGTCGACGTGGCTGGTCGCCGTCGGTGCCATGGTCGGCGGGAGGTACGGCAGCAGCCTCGGGTCCACCGCGAAACGGCTCATCACCTCAAGGGCCGCGGCCGCGTTCTCCTCGCGGACCGCCACCCGGCCCTGGTGCCGGGTCTCCACCACCCGGCGGCCGCTGACGTCCGCCAGGTCCAGCGGACGGCCGTCGTGACCGCCCGGCGCCTCCGACTTCAGCGGCTTCACCGGCTCGTACCAGACCTGCTCCGCCGGTACGTCGACCAGCTCCCGCTCCGGCCAGCGCAGCGCGGTGAGCCTGCCGCCGAAAACGGCACCGGTGTCGAGGCAGATGGTGTTGTTCAACCATGTTGCTTCCGGAACCGGGGTGTGACCGTAAACAACCGCCGCCCGCCCCCGGTAGTCCTCGGCCCACGGGTAGCGCACCGGCAGCCCGAACTCGTCCGTCTCCCCGGTGGTTTCGCCGTAGAGCGCGTGTGAGCGGACCCGGCCGGAGGTGCGGCCGTGGTACTTCTCCGGCAGACCTGCGTGGCAGACGACCAGCCTGCCGCCGTCGAGGACGTAGTGGCTGACGAGCCCGTCGATGAACTCCCGCACCTCGGCGAGGAATTCGTCCGACTGGCCCTCCATCTGCTCGATGGTCTCGGCCAGGCCGTGGGTGTGCTGGACCTTGCGGCCCTTCAGGTGACGGCCGTACTTGTTCTCGTGGTTGCCGGGGACGCACAGGGCGTTGCCCGACTTCACCATCGACATCACGCGGCGCAGTACGCCCGGGCTGTCCGGTCCTCGGTCGACGAGGTCGCCGACGAAGACGGCGGTACGGCCCTCCGGGTGCACACCGTCGACGTAGCCCAGCTTGCCGAGCAGCGACTCCAGTTCGGAGGCACAGCCGTGGATGTCGCCGACGATGTCGAACGGGCCGGTGAGGTGGGTGAGGTCGTTGAAGCGCTTCTCGGTGCGGACCGTGGCGTTCTCGACGTCCTCCACCCCGCGCAGGACATGCACCTTGCGGAAGCCCTCGCGCTCCAAGTGCCGGATGGAACGCCGGAGTTCACGGATGTGCCGCTTGATGACCCGGACCGGCATGTCGGCCCGGTCGGTGCGGCCGGCGTTGCGCTCGGCGCACACCTCCTCGGGCACGTCGAGGACGATGGCGATGGGCAGCACGTCGTACTGCCGCGCCAGTTCGATGAGCTGGCGTCGGGAGTCCGACTGCACGCTGGTCGCGTCCACGACCGTACGGCGGCCGGCGGCGAGCCGCTTGCCGGCGATGTAGTGGAGCACGTCGAAGGCGTCCTTCGTCGCGCTCTGGTCGTTCTCGTCGTCGGAGACCAGGCCGCGGCAGAAGTCCGAGGAGATGATCTCGGTGGGCTTGAAGTGCCGTCGCGCGAACGTGGACTTGCCGGAGCCGGAGGCGCCGACGAGGACGACGAGGGAGAGGTCGGTGACGGGCAGCACGCGCCCCTTGGTCTGGTTCTCGGTCATGCCGCCTTCGCCTCCTTCTCTGTGTCAGCGGTGCTCTTCATCTCGAATACGGCCATCTGTGTGGGCGGTCCGACCTCCGGGTCGTCCGGCCCGACTGGCACGAACTCCACGTCGTACCCGTGCCGTTCGGCCACCGCCCCGGCCCAGGCCCGGAACTCCTCGCGCGTCCACTCGAAGCGGTGGTCGCCGTGCCGGACGTGGCCGGCCGGGAGGGATTCCCAGCGCACGTTGTACTCGACGTTCGGGGTCGTCACCAGGACGGTCCGGGGGCGGGCGGCGCCGAACACGGCGTACTCCAGGGCGGGCAGCCGGGGCAGGTCGAGGTGTTCGATCACCTCGCTGAGCACGGCGGCGTCGTACCCCTTGAGCCGCTTGTCGGTGTAGGCGAGCGAGCCCTGGATGAGCTTGACGCGGGAGGCCTGCCGCTCGCCCATGCGGTCCAGCTTGAGGCGCCGGGAGGCGATGGTGAGGGCGCGCATCGACACGTCGACGCCGACGATCTCGGTGAACCGCACATCCTTGAGCAACGCCTGCACCAACTGGCCCTGACCGCAGCCGAGGTCGAGCACGCGCGCGGCGCCCGAGGCGTGGAGGGCGGCGATGATCGCGTCCCGCCGCTGCACGGCGAGCGGTGTCGGCCGTTCCTCCTCCTCGGTCTCCGCCGCTACGGCGTTGTCGATCTCCTCGACCTCACTGTCGTCGGCCTCGGCCAGCCGGACCAGTTCGAGACGTTCCATCGCCTCGCGGGTCAGCGACCAACGACGCGACAGATAGCGGCTGGTGATCAGCTTCTGCTCGGGGTGGTCGGGCAGCCAGCCCTCACCGGCGCGCAGCAGCTTGTCGACCTCGTCGGTGGCGACCCAGTAGTGCTTGGCGTCGTCGAGGACGGGGAGCAGGACGTAGAGGTGCCGCAGGGCCTCGGCGAGGGTCAGGGTCTGCGACTCCAGGACCAGGCTGACGTACCGCGAGTCGCCCCACTCCGGGAACTGCGGGTCCAGCGCGACCGGTTCGGCGGTGGCCGTCCAGCCGAGCGGCTCGAACAGCTTCCGTACGAGGTCGGGGCCGCCCCGGGCGGGCAGTGCGGGCACCTCGATGCGCAGCGGCAGCGGCTCGGCGGCGCGCTCGGGGCGGGCGTTGCACACCCCGCGGATCGCGCTGGAGAAGACGGAGCTCAGTGCGACGGCGAGCAGCGAGGACGCCGCGTACGGACGGTCGTTGACGTACTGCGCGAGCGCCGCGTCGGGCGCCCCGCCGCGGCCCTTGCCCTTCCCCTTCCGGACCAGCGCCACCGCGTCGACCTCCAGCAACAGCGCCGCCGTGCAGCGCTCGGCATCGGCCTCGGGGTAGAGGACATGCGCCTTGCCGTAGGACGTGGAGAACGCCTGCGCCTTCTCGGGATGCTTGTGGAGCAGGAAGCCGAGGTCGGTGGCGGGACGTTCGGGGGTGCCGGTCGTGCTGATCGAAAGGAACACGGGCTTGGCCTCAAGTAGGGTCTGAACTGCTGATATGCACACCGTACAGACCGGACATCGGCAGCACTCGGGAATTTTCGCTCGCACGGAAGCGGAGACATCGCATGACGGACACCGGCTTGGGCGCAGACCGGATCGACACCAGCAAGCCGCACTCGGCTCGTATGTACGACTACTTCCTGGGCGGGAAGGACAACTACCCGGTCGACGTCGCGGCGGCCGAGCAGGTGACGTCCTTCTTCCCCGCCGTGAGTCAGATGGCCCGGACCAACCGGGCGTTCATGCACCGGGCCTCGCGGCTGCTGGCCGAGCGGGGCGTGCGGCAGTTCCTCGACATCGGCACCGGCATCCCGACCGAGCCGAACCTCCACCAGATCGTCCAGGGGATCGCCCCTGACGCACGCGTGGTGTACGCGGACAACGACCCGATCGTCCTCCGGCACGCGGAGGCCCTGCTGCACAGCACGCCGGAAGGGCGGACCGACTACATCCAGGCCGATGTACGGGAACCGGCGAAGATCCTCTCGGCGGCCCGGGAGAGCCTCGACTTCTCGCAGCCGATCGGGCTGTCCCTGGTGGCGCTGCTGCACCTGGTGGCGGACAAGGACGAGCCTGCGCGGATCGTGCGTGAGCTGCTCGAACCGCTCGCGCCGGGAAGCTATCTGACGCTCTCTCATGCGACCGGGGACTTCGACCCGGAGACGTGGGAGCGTGTGGTCGAGGTGTACCGCAAGGGCGGCACGGACGCGCAGGTGCGCTCGCGCGCCGAATTCTCGGCGTTCTTCACGGGGTTGGAGCTGGTCGACCCCGGGGTGGTGCTCGCGGCGTCGTGGCATCCGGAGCTCGGTGCCCCGCAGGGCGGCGAGGAGATTCCGCTGTATGTGGGGGTGGCCCTCAAGCCGTGACGTCTGTCGCGTCAGGTTCTCGTCAGACGCCTCACCGAACACAGAGAGGGCACATAGAGAGACGGCACCACCGCTCGGCCGAGCCGGTGATGCCGTCCGCTCACGCCTTACGACAGCTGCGACTGCACCTGGGAGGAGATGAGTTCCAGGTGGTCCAGGTCGTGAAGGTCGAGGACCTGGAGGTAGATGCGGCTGGAGCCGACCGCGGCGTAGCGGCCGATCTTGTCGACGACCTCGGACGGGGAACCCGCCAGGCCGTTGAGCTTCAGTTCGTCGACCTCGCGGCCGATCGCGGCGGCGCGGCGGGCGACCTCCTGGTCGTCCTTGCCGACACAGACCACCAGGGCGTTGGAGTAGACGAGGTCGTCCCCCTTGCGGCCGGCCTCCTCGGCTGCGGCGCGTACCCGGCCGAACTGCCGCTCGGAGTCCTCGACTCCGGCGAAGGGCATGTTGAACTCGTCCGCGAACTTCGCGGCGAGCTTCGGGGTGCGGGTCGTGCCGTGGCCGCCGACCAGGACCGGGATCTTCTCCTGGGCGGGCTTGGGCAGCGCCGGGGAGTCGGTGAGGTCGTAGAACGTGCCGTGGAAGTCGAAGGTGTCGCCGGCCTTCGTCGCCCACAGCCCGGTGACGATCTCCAGCTGCTCCTCCAGGCGGCCGAACTTCTCCTTCGGGAACGGGATGCCGTACGCCTTGTGCTCCTCCTCGAACCAGCCCGCGCCGAGGCCGAGTTCGACGCGGCCGCCGGACATCTGGTCGATCTGCGCGACCTGGATGGCGAGCACGCCGGGCAGCCGGAAGGTGCCGGCGGTCATCAGGGTGCCGAGGCGGATGCGCTTGGTCTCGCGGGCGAGGCCGGCCAGGGTGATCCAGGCGTCGGTGGGGCCGGGCAGGCCGTCCACAGAGCCCATCTTGAGGTAGTGGTCGGAGCGGAAGAAGGCGTCGAAGC
Organism: Streptomyces sp. S.PB5; assembly: GCF_030403745.1. Taxonomy (GTDB): domain Bacteria; phylum Actinomycetota; class Actinomycetes; order Streptomycetales; family Streptomycetaceae; genus Streptomyces. The sequence goes on along the minus strand of NZ_JAQMWP010000002.1, from coordinate 243,267 downwards.
CGAGGTCCTCGGTGGCCTTGGCGACGGCGAGAAGGGTGTCGTAGGTGGCGCCCTGCTGGGGCTCGGTGAAGATGCGAAGATCCATACCCCCCATCCTGCACGCTGACGTATCGGTCAACCGCATCCGTCCCCGCGGCCCCAGTCCTGCCCGGTCGGGTGAAATTCCGTCAACGCCGTGAACAGGGCTTGCCCGGGCCAGTGACCCGGTGAAGGCGATGATCGTTGCTCGGGCGGAGCCGGACCGACCGGCGCCCGCGCCGGCCGGTCAGCGCCGGGCGTCACCCGTGTCGGCCTCCCGTGGAGGCCTGGGCCGAGGAGGCCGTCATGTCCGAAGAATCCGTGCCGCAGCAGGGTGCCGGGCCCTCCGGTCAGCCGAAGGGGCTGCTGCAGCAGATGGAGGAGCTGATGGCGGCACTCAACGCGGACCTCTCCGCCCTGGACGCGGACCTGCAGTCGGCGGGGCGCGGGGGCGAGGAGAGCGAGGCGAAGTAAGGGCGAGGCGCGGGGCGACGAACACGAGCCACCGCGCCACCTCTTGGGGAGCGGCGCCGGCTCCTGGGCGCCGGTGCTTGGGCCGTGGCAGTTCTTGGGCCGTGGCAGTTCTTGGGCCGTGCCAGGCCGCGGTCCCGGAAGGCCGGCGGTCCCACAGGATCCGTGGTCCCAGAAGGCGTCAGACCGCCTCCCGTACCGGTGATCCCTGTTCCCCGTCCTCCAGTTTGCGGAGCATCCACAGGACGCGGTCCCGGGACTCGTCCGCCGCGTCGATCGCCTCCATGCACTGCCAGTACATGCCCTCGTCGTCCGCGGCGCAGGCGAGGCCGACCAGGGCGATGCCCACCTCGCCGAGGAGGCCGCCGAGGCAGACGAGGGCCTGGCGGGCGTCGCCCAGTTCGGTGAGCTGGGCGGCACGCAGGTCGGCGGTGTCCAGGTTCGGACTGTCCAGGACACCGCATCCTCTGCCCGCCAGCTCGGTCAACCCGATTGCCTCGCCCCGGAGTTGGGGCGGCCCCGAGACAGCGAGCCGGCTCCCTATCGCCTGGGCCAGGGCCTGTGCCTGCCACACCTCCGTCAACACCTGAGGCGGGTCACCGCCACCCGCGAGGGCGCGTCTGCTCGTCACAATGAGCCGCACCGCGTCCATGCCGCTGCCCCCGTCCGCCGCCCGAACTCCGTTCTCCACTACCCAGAGTGAGGGTCCACGGGACGAAAAGCCAGAGGAAGGCGGAAATCTGTGGACAACGAATCGGTTTCGGGCCGAATTTTGACTGCGGAGAGTGAAAACGGACCGGGCTACTCCCTGTCGACGTCAGCCTCGGCCGCGCCAACCGCCGCTACGGCGCCGGGAATCTCCGCTCGTTCCTGTCGATCTTCGCGTCCAGTGCGGCGAGCGGATCGATGCCCAACACCTCGCACAGCTGCAGCAGATACGCGAGGACGTCGGCGACCTCGTCCGTGACGCGGTGCGCGGTGTCGGCGTCGGCCATGACGCGGGCCGACTCCTCCGGGGTCAACCACTGGAAGATCTCGACCAGTTCGGAGGCCTCCACGCTGAGCGCGGCGACGAGGTTCTTGGGGGTGTGGTAAGGCTGCCAGTTGCGGGCGGCGGCGAACTCGGCCAGCCTGCGCTGCAGTTTCGCCACATCGAGATGGTCTGTCACGGCTCCAGGTGTACCACCGTGAGGCCCTCGGTCCCGGTGGCCCAGGACGCGTCGGTGGCCGTGGCGAGCAGCCGGATATGTCCGCGGTCGCACATCCGCCCGGCGAGCCGCAGGAGTTCGGCGCGCTGGTGGGGGTCGAGGCGGCGGTCCAACCCGTCGGCGAGCACGGTGAGCGTCTGCATCGCCTCGGGCACCTCGTGGGCCTGGTCGAGTGCCAGCACTCCGGGCCCGGTGAACAGCACGAGCGCGAGCGCGAGGTACCTCAGCTCGCCGTCGCCGAGCCGTGCGAGCGCCGTACGGACGCCGTCGCCGCGGTCGAGCGCGGCCTGGACCGTGCCGTCGTGGAGGAGTTCGGCGCACACGTCGGTGACGGGGCCCGCGCATCCGGTGCCGACGGCCGAGACGAACTGCCCGTGCCGGCGCGCGCACTCCGCGCGGGTGCGCCACAGGACGTCGGCGAGGTTGTCGCAGCCACCGAGCAACCGCCCGGAGCCGGTGGGGACGGGGGCCCGCATACGGTCGGGCCGCGGATCGCAGGCGAACACGGACCGCAGCGCGACGACCATCTGCTCGGCGGCGGCGAGCACCCGACGCTGCCCGTCGGTCTTGCCGGCCACGCGTAAGGGGAGCAGCGCGGTGCCGAGCCGGTCGTCGGGGAGCGGGGCGCGGGTCACGGGCGAGGAGCCGGCGGTGTGCCAGGCGGCCTGCACGGACCGCCGCGACGGATCGCGCAACGCGGTCTCCAGCAGCACGACCCCACCGGCCGCCAGCCGCTCCCCCACGATGCGCAGCTCGGGCTCGGCCTGCACCGCCACGTCGAGCCGGACCGGCCCCTCGGGCCCGTCAGCGGTGCACCCGATCCGGAACCCCCTGCGCTGCTGGGCATCGGGCCGCGCCCGCTCCGGCACACAGCCGAGCGGATCGGGAAACACCTCCCCCAGCTCCATCCCGCCGGCAAGTCGCGCCAGCGCCTCGTACGCCCGCACCGCACTCGTCTTGCCGGAACCGCTGGGCCCGACGAGAAGGGTGAGGGGGCTCATCGGAATGGTCGCGCGGCGGTGGCGGGCGAAGGCGGACAGCCTCAGCTCGGTGAGGTGCGGGCGACCGGGGTGATGACCGGTCGCGACGCGAACGCCGGGCGAGCGAGGCGACGACGCCACCGAGCGCGCCCCGACCGATGCGTCCGGGGGCTCCTCGACGGACGCCTCCGCGGACCTTGCCGCCGAGACCACGGGACGCCCCTCGCCGACCGCCCCCGCAGCCCTCACGCCCGACGCCTCCGAACACCCTTCGGCAGACGCCTCCGCGGACCTCGCCGCCGACACGTCCCGGGGCTCCTCTGCGGCCACCCCGTCGGACCTCACGCCCGAAACCTCCGGGCACCCTTCGCCGGGCGTCCCCGCCCGTCCCTGGGCCGGCACCCGGTGGTCGTAGGAGGTCTTCGGAACCCTGTTGGCCGCGGAGTCCGCCGGCACAGAAGTCGCGCACATATCCGGACCGTAGGGCTCCGTCGGCTGGTGAACCGTTCCGGCGGAAGGCGCTTCCTACGATCGGGGGACCGGGCTCACACGCCGGGGGCACCCGCGCTCTCCATCAGGCCGCTGACCTCGGTTCCCGGCGGGGTCAGCAGGAAGACGTTGCGGTCGACGCGGTGCATGCCGCTGGAGAGGCCGAAGACGACGCCGGTACTGAAGTCGAGGACGCGTTTGGCGACCTCGCCCTCCGCGCCGGTCAGGTCGAGGAGCACCGGAATGCCGGCCATCAGGGTCTCGGCGACCTCGCGGGCGTCGCCGAAGACGTTGACCCGCAGGACGACGAAGCGACGGCGGGGTTCCGTCGCCGCCTCCGGCGGGACCCGGTGGTCCACCGCCGACGGCCATGCGTCCCGGCCGCGCAACGGAACGACCTGGGCGAGCCCTTCCCACTGTTCATCGGTGACGTCGTACCTGTTCACCGGTTCCCCCCGGACTCGCTCGCCTTCATTGCCTGCACCGGCCAATTCTTACGCCAAGTCACCCGTTCGGCCCAACAGCGACACGGTGCGCGACGCTCTCACCCCCTCACATCGTGCCCCCGAAAGCTGTGTGGCCGACGTAGCCGCTCGTGATCAAGCCGTGTGACACCGGCGTAATGGGCGATTCGTACGCTCTGGGAGCAAAAGCCGACCGCCGCAAGGGCCCCGTGTGACCCCCACCACTCCGGGCCGGGGTTTCCCGGTCAGCGGTCGGTTCTCGTCGATGCCGAGCGGGAGTTCATCGAGAAGCGGTGGGAGCTGCCGCCCGGCACGGCCCGCAAGGACGGCGTCGGCAAGGACGGCGTCGGCAAGGGCACCGTCGAGATGTTCCGGAGGATGGCCGACGGCGAGATCAAGGCCTGCTGGATCATCTGCGCCAACCCGGTCGCCTCGGTCGCGGGCCGCCGTACCGTCATCGAGGGCCCGGAGGCCGCGGCGTATGTGAAGCAGCCGGCCTCGGCCAAGCGACATGTGCGGGACGTCTGTTGAGGGTGCGGGATAGGGTGCGCCCGTGGAGCGGATCTTGGTGGTGGGCGTCACCGGTGCGGGCAAGTCCACCCTCGCCCATGCCCTGAGCGGGCGGCTGGGGCTGCCGTACCACGAGATGGACGCGCTGTACTTCAGCGGCCCCGGCTGGGCCGTCAACGACGAGTTGACCGAGGACGTGTCACGGCTCACCGACGGGTCCCGCTGGATCGTCGACTCCGTCGGTTATCCGGAAGTCCGCGACCTGCTGTGGGGCCGGGCCGACACCGTGGTCTGGCTGGACTATCCCAGGCGCGTCATCATGCCGCGTGTGCTGCGCCGGTCCGTCCGGCGCACCGTCACGCGCGAGGTCATCTTCGGCGGCAACCGGGAGACCTGGGCGGGCTGGCTGAGCCGGGAGCACCCGGTGTGGTGGGCGTGGTCGCAGCACGGGATCCGCCGGCACGAGATCGGGCGCCGGATCCGCGATCCCCGCTTCGCTCATCTGCACACGCTCCGCTTCGGCCACCCCGACGACACGGCGGCCTGGCTGACGTCCCTCTGATCGACCCTCTGATCGACCCTTCGATCGCCCTTTGAACGCCGCGATGCCGTGGGTCGTGGTGTCGTGGTGTCGTGATTTAAGGCGATACCTCTCGAAAAACTCGTCTTCTTACCGCCCTCCTACCGGACTCTTCACCTCCACCACCACCTCGCTCACCACCCCCGATTACCTTCCGGTCCCGTGCACTTGGCAGAAATGAAGCCGGTGACACCCGGGCGGCGGACGCGGTCGGTGGTGTCCGAGACGGCCCCGGAGTCCCCCGCGCAGTGGCACCGCGTCCTGACGTTGCTCGCCGACATCAGCCTGCTCATCGGTACCCGCACGGTGTGGGCGCAGGCGGCCTCGCACCGGATGGCCGTGGCGGCGGTGATCTCGGTCTGTTACGCCTCGATCCTGGTGTGCGGGGTGCTGGCGCTGGTGGTGCGCCGGACACGGTCGCTCGCCCGCGTCGACCTGTGCGTGCTGGTGACGGCCGTGACGTTGGCGCTCTCGGCCTGGTCGGTGTTCCACCGGGGCAGCGACGAGGCGCTTCTGACCACCCAGGCCGCCAAGGAGCTGGTCGCCGGGCACCCGGTCTACGGGCAGCCCTGGCCCTGGCTGTTCGGTCACGGGGTCGCCCTCACCCCGACCGTGACCGGCGGCTACGACCTGACGTACGGCTATCCCCCGCTCGCCCCGCTGCTGACCGCGCCCCTGCTGTGGCTCGGCCACGGTGCCGCCCCGGCGACGGCGGTGAGCACGGGGGCGCTGATCGTCGGTGCGGTGGTGTTGTGGCGGATGCTGCCCGTGCCGTGGCGGCCGGCGGCGACGATGGTGTGCCTCGGGTTCGCGATGCTGACGCAGTACGGCCGGCTCGGCTACCCGGCGATCGTCGCGCTCGCCCTACTGGTGCCGGTGGTCGTGAACTGGCCGCGGATCGGGCGGGGCGGGCGGCTCGGGGCGGCCGGGGTGGCGCGGGCCGCTTGTCTCGGCGCGGCGTGCGCGGCGCAGCAACTGCCGTGGTTCCTGGCACCGTTCCTGCTCGCCGGCATCTACGCGGTGCGGCGCGGGGAGCTGGGCGGCCGGGCCGCGACGCTGGTGCTGCTGCGGATCACCGGGGTCGCCGTCACCGTATGGCTGCTGATCAACACGTACTTCATCGTGAGCGAGCCGGGCGCCTGGCTCAGGGGCATCGCCCTGCCGCTGACACAGGGCGCGGTGCTGCACGGTCAGGGCCTGGTGGGTGTGTCGATCTATCTCACGGACGGCAGCGACCGTCTCGACTGGTACGCGCACGCGAGTGCGCTGCTCGCGGTGGGTCTGCTCACGCTGTTCGTGCTGTTCGTACGGCGGTTGGGGCCCGCGGCGACCGTGCTGCCCTGGTGCGCGTTCTTTCTGGCGACGCGTTCGCAGGACGGCTACTACCTGATGATGACGCCGCTGTGGCTGGCGGCCGCGGTCACCGCACCGGCCTCGGAGTTCGCGACGGCGTGGCAGCCGAGGCCGCGGTTGTTCGCCCGGCCGGGGGCACGGGTCGCGGTGGCGTCGCTGGTGCTGCTCCCGGCCCTGCTGAGCGCCGCGTGGGCGGCGACGGGAACGCCGCCGCTGCACATGCGGGTCGCCGCGCTGCACCGGGCCTCGCCGGTGGCCGGCTCCCGGCTCGCACTCCAGGTCACCAACACGTCCGGCACGGCCCTCGCACCCCACTTCATGCTGACCACGGGCCAGGGCATGAGCCAGTACTGGACGGTTGTGCGAGGTCCGGCCGCGCTCCCCGCCCACGCCACCGCGCGCTATGAACTCCGGCCTCCCGCGGGGCCGTACATCGGGAAGTACGTCCTTCCCCGCGCGGGGGTGCGGATCCGGCTGCGTGCCTTCACGGACGCACCGCAGACGCTGTCCAGCGCCTACGTCAGGCTGCCGTCCGTGTGAAGCGGAGGGTGGTGGTGACCGTGGTGAGACCGCGGATCATGCCCAGCTGGTTCCAGCCCATCCCGAAGTGCTCGCGGTCCACGGAGAACTCGGCGTCCAGGATGAGGGCGTCGGCGTCCGCGCCGACGAGGCGGGCGGTGAAGGACTGAGGGCGGCTGATGCCGCGCGCGGTGAGCTGGCCTACGACGTGGACTTTGTCGCCGTCGCGGAGTTCGGCGCTGCGGACCGCGAAGGTGATCTCGGGGTGGTTGTCGGCGTCGAAGAAGTCGGCGCCCTTGAGGTGGGTGTCGCGCTTGGCGTTCTTGGTGTCCAGGGAGGCGACGGCCAGGGTCAGGGTGCCGACCGCGGAGCCGTCGGACCGGACCTCGCCCTGTCCGGTGACGGCGCCGAAAGTGCCCTTCACGGTCACCAGGCCCCACATCGTCTTGTGCTTGATCCCCACGGTCGAGGCGGCGGAGTCCAGCTGCCAGGTTCCGGTTTCGACGGCGACGGTCATGATCATTCACTCCTGCTACTGCTGTAGTCCAAATTTGGATGACAGCACGCTAGCCGATACTTCAAATTTGGACAACAGGTAGACTGGAAACCATGGCCGATCACTCCGACTGTCCCTCCGCCGCAGGTGGCGGGCTCCTGCCCGCGGAGCTGCACGCTTGGATGCTGATGCTGGCCGCCACCGGAGCGGTGGAGCAGGAGCTGCGCTCGGTCGTCAAGGAGCGTCTCGACGTCTCGCACGACGAGTTCCTGATCCTGTGCCTGCTGGCCGACAACCCCGGCGAGGGCGTCCGCATGACCCGCATCGCCGAGCTCCTGGGCCGCCCCAAGACCCGCCTCACCTACCAGATCGCCTGCCTCCAGCACGCCGGGCTCGTCACCCGCAGGTCGGTCTGCGGCGACAAGCGCGGCATCGAGGTCGCCCTCACCGAGAAGGCGCGAACGCTGCTGGCGGAGGCCTCCGGGGTCCTCGCCGAGACGGTGAAGGACGCGCTGGCCCGGATCATGGGCTCGGCCCAGTGCGAGGCGATGCGCGCCCTGATGCCGGGGTTCGCCGAGGAGCCCGCGACGGAGTAGTCGCCGGTGCGGTTGCGGGTACCCGGGGCGGTGCCCGTGCCGACACCGAGGAGGGGTTCATGCCCACTCTGGAAGCCGCCCTGCGGGAACGCGTCGACGGCGAGGTCCGCTTCGACGCCGGGAGCCGCGCCGCCTACTCCACCGACGCCTCCAACTTCCGGCAGACACCGATCGGTGTGGTCGTGCCCCGCACGCCCGAGGCGGCCGCGGAGGCGGTGGCCGTCGCCCGGGAGCACGACGCGCCCGTGCTCTCGCGCGGTGGCGGGACCAGCCTGGCCGGGCAGTGCACGAACACGGCCGTCGTCATCGACTGGTCCAAGTACTGCGACCGGCTGGAGTCCGTGGACCCCGACGCCCGCACCTGTGTCGTCCAGCCCGGCATCGTCCTCGACGACCTCAACCGCCGGCTCGCGGACACCGGGCTGCGGTTCGGCCCCGAACCGGCGACTCACGCCAACTGCACGATCGGCGGCATGATCGGCAACAACTCCTGCGGGGCCACCGCCCAGTCGACCGGCAAGGTCGTCGACAACATCGCCCGCCTGGAGGTGCTGCTGTACGACGGCACCCGGTTCTGGTGCGGGGAGACCGGTGACGCGGAGTACGCCGAGATCGAGCGGCAGGGAGACCTCCGGGCCGCCGTGTACCGGCGGTTGCGCGCCCTGCGCGACACCCACGCCGACGAGATCCGCCGCCGCTTCCCCGACATCCCGCGCCGCGTCTCCGGCTACAACCTCGACTCACTGCTCCCCGAGCACGGCTTCGACGTCGCCGGACTGCTCGTCGGCAGCGAGTCGACGCTGGTGACCGTACTGCGGGCGGAGCTGGAGCTGGTGCCGGTGGTGAAGGAACGGGCACTGGTGGTCCTGGGGTTCGACGGCATCGACCGGGCCGCCGACGCCGTACCGGAGATCCTGCCGTACGAGCCCATCGCGCTGGAGGGCATCGACCACTACCTCCTGCGCGACGAGCGGCTCAAGCACCTCAACCCGAAGGCACGGGCCCACATGCCGGAAGGGGACGCCTTCTTGATGGTGCAGTTCGGCGGCGACACCGTCCAGGAGGCGGACGAGCGGGCGCACCGGATGCTGGACGCGCTCCACGAGTCCGAGCACGATCCGGAGGTCGCCTTCCTCGACGACCCCGTCCACGAGGAGGAGTTGTGGCAGGTGCGGGAGGCCGGGCTCGGCGCCACCGCGCATGTGCCGGGCCACCCCGACACCTTCGAGGGCTGGGAGGACTCGGCGGTACCGCCCGAGCGCCTCGGTGACTATCTGCGCCGACTGCGGTCCCTGTTCGCGGAGTTCGGCTACCAGAGCGATGCCGGGCCCAGCCTGTACGGCCACTTCGGGCAGGGCTGTGTGCACACCCGGATCCCCTTCGACCTGTACAGCGCGGAAGGGGTGGCCGCCTACCGCCGTTTCATGGAGCGAGCGGCCGATCTGGTCGTCGAGTTCGGCGGCTCCTTCTCCGGCGAGCACGGGGACGGGCAGAGCCGGGGCGAGCTGCTGCCGCGCATGTTCGGGCAGCACCTGGTGGACGCCTTCGGCCGGTTGAAGGCCGTGTTCGACCCGCACGACCGGATGAACCCCGGGAAGGTCGTGGCACCGTACCGCCTCGACGAGAACCTTCGGCTCGGCGGCGACTGGACCCCGCACGACCCTCACGACCTGCGTTTCGGCTTTCCGGACGACGGGGGTTCGTTCGCCGCGGCCGCCAACCGGTGCGTGGGCGTGGGCAAATGCCGGCAGCTGGAGACCACGGGTTCCGTGATGTGCCCGTCGTACCAGGTCACGCGCGAGGAGGAGCACTCCACGCGCGGCCGCGCCCGGTTGCTCTTCGAGATGCTCGACGGCCACGGCGACAGCGCGGTCCAGGAGGGCTGGCGTTCGGAGGCGGTACGGGACGCCCTCGATCTGTGCCTGTCGTGCAAGGGCTGCAAGAAGGACTGCCCGGCCGATGTCGACATGGCCACGTACAAGGCGGAGTTCCTGTCCCACCACTACGAGGGCCGGTGGTGGCGCAGGCCGCGCGCGCACCTCTCGATGGGCTGGCTGCCGGTCGTGGCACGGACGGTCGGGCGGGCACGGCTCGGACCGCTCGTCAACGCGCTCACCCACACCCCGCCCCTGTCCCGGGCGGCCGTCGCGGTCGCGGGCGTCGAGGACCGCGAGGTGCCGCTGTTCGCCGGGCGGACGCTGCGGCAGTGGTTCAAGACGCGTGAGCCGAACGCGTCCCACGGCGACGGCGTGCGCGGCAGCGTGCTGCTCTGGCCGGACACCTTCACCGACCACTTCCATCCGCATGTCGGACAGGCGGCGGTGGAGGTGCTGGAGCACGCGGGCTGGCGGGTCGAACTGCCGGAGGAACCGCTGTGCTGCGGGCTGACGTGGATCTCCACCGGGCAACTCGGGGTGGCGAAGCGGGTGTTGGGCCGTACCGTGCGACGGCTGGCGGAGCATGTCCGGGACGGCGGGCTCGTCGTCGGGCTGGAGCCCAGCTGTACGGCGGTGTTCCGGTCGGACGCGGGCGAGCTGTTCCCCGGCGACCGGGACGTGCGGCGACTGGCCGAGCGGACGGTGACACTGGCCGAGCTGCTCACCGAGCACTCCCCCGGCTACGAACCGCCCACGGTGCCGGACCGGTCGGCCCGGGCACTGGCCCAGGTCCACTGCCACCAGCACGCGGTGCTCGGCTGGGACGCCGACCGCGAGCTGCTGCGCCGGGCCGGGGTCGACGTGGAGCGGCTGGACTCCGGGTGCTGCGGGCTGGCCGGCAACTTCGGCTTCGAGCGCGGACATCTCGACGTCAGCGAGGCGTGCGCGGAACGGGTGCTGCTGCCCCGGCTGCGGGAGGCGGAGGAGGGGGCGGTGGTGCTGGCGGACGGGTTCAGCTGCCGTACGCAGATCCACGAGCTCGACAGCGGGGGCCACGAGGGCGTGCATCTGGCGGAGCTGCTGGCGTGCGGGATTCCGGGGGCGGGAGGCAGCGCGTACGGGGTGGCGCCAGGGGTGCGACCTGAGCTGCCGGGACGCGGGACGCGGGCGCTCGCCCTGGCGGGCGCGGGGCTGGCGGGCCTGGCCGCCGCGGGGGCGGCGGCCAGGCTGGCGTGGGCGCGGCGGCCGGGCTGACACAGGCGCGGTACCGGGGCTGTGATGCGGCTGTCGCCGCGTGCGCGCGACACGCCTCACCGGCCCGCGGATTCAAGCCGCGAGATCGATGGCGGTCACCCACTCGACCAGCGTCTCCCGAGCCCGCGCGACCCGGGACCGCACGGTCCCCACGGGGCAGCCGATCAGCGCGGCCGCCTCCGCGTACGGCAGTCCCAGCAGCTGGGTGAGCACGAACGCCTCACGGCGTTCGTCGGGAAGCGCCTGAAGCAGATCGAGCAGGGCTATGCCGTCGTCGAAGCCCGGCAGCCCGCACGGCTGGGCGCGTTCGACGGCCGGCTCCCAGTCCGTCACATCGGCCGGCCGTGGTCGCGCCGCCGCGCACCGATAGCCGTCGATCACGGCCCGTCGGGCGATGGACAGCAGCCAGGAACGCGCCGAGGACCGCCCCTCGAACCGGTGCAGGCTGCCGAGCGCCCGCAAAAACGTGTCCTGGGCCAGGTCGTCCACGGCCTGCGGGTCGGCGCACAGATGGGCGACGTACCGCAGGACGTCACGGTGCAGGGCGCGCACGAACTGCTCGACGGCAGCCGGGTCACCGCCACGGGCGGCCAGCGCCCAGGCGGTGGCGGACTCGTCGAGCGCGGCTCGTCTGTCGTGTTCCTCACGCGAGACACGCGCGGCGCGCGCGACGGGCAGGGCAGAAGTGATCACCAGGTGTCCTTCGAGGTCATCCGGGAACGGGGACACAGCCGTACGGCTCGGAAGCGGGCGTACGGCAGAAGCCCGAGGCGCTCAGGGGCGGCCTCGGGTCAGCGGCTGTCTGTCAGACGACAGCGGTCCCCACGGGCGGACCCCGGGTGGTGATCGCGTGGACGAGAAGGAGAAGGCGCGGCGCCCGGCCGGCACGGCGCCGGGGCCGGCCCGGAAGCGGACGGTGCGCCGGGACCCGTACGGCGAGCAGCAGCCGCAGCGGGGCGGCGAGCCATCCGGCGACGGCGCGCAGGATCCGGAACGCGGCCCGTTCGCCGTACGCGAGCCACAGACCGCACAGCAGTGCGGCCAGCAGGTGGGCGGCGAACATGCCGAGGGAGGAGGACGCGGCGGAGGCGGTGTGGCCCGCGCCTATGTGTGTCATATCCATGGCGTCCATGGAGTGCAGGTGCATCGGCCCCATGGGCATGGACCCCATGCCGCCGCCGTCGGAGATGGTCGGCTGCGCCAGTGAGAAGCCCTCGTGGAGGGCGGCCTGCGCGGCGACGACCACGGCCACCACCGCCGGCAGCCCGCGCTCACGCCCCGCCAGACACCAGCCCGCGGCCCCGGTGAGAGCCGCGCCCGTGGCCAGTGCCCAGCCCGGTACGTGCCGCCCGGACATCAGAACGTGCCCCAGGGCGGCGAGCAGCACACAGACGGCCGCGAACACCGCGGCCCGTACCGTGCGAGAACCCCACCCTGCAGTCATGGCGTCACATCCTCGCATCCGGGCCCGGCCCGTCGTGCGGAGGTACGTGATTCCCCCCGCGCGGGGGTGCGCATACAGCCGCGCGGGCTTGCACATACAACAGGAAGCAAACATCCGGCCACACGACACGGCACAGACTTGGAACGAATCCATTTCTTGAACCATTCGTGTTTGTGGGGGTAGGTTGGCACCCATGACTTCACCGCAGCCTCCGACCACCGCAGGGGATCTGCGGGGGGCCGGCCTGCGGGTGACGGCCGCCCGCGTCGCGCTCCTGGAGACCGTCCGCGCCGGTGACCACCTCGGGGCCGACGCCATCGCCTCCGGGGTACGGGACCGGGTCGGCCACATATCGACGCAGGCCGTCTACGACGCCCTCCACGCGCTCACCGCGGCCGGGCTCGTCCGCCGTATCGAGCCCCCGGGCAGCCCCGCCCGGTACGAGGGCCGGGTCGGCGACAACCACCACCACCTGGTCTGCCGGGAGTGCGGTGCCGTCGCCGACGTCGACTGCGCGGTCGGTCATGCCCCCTGTCTGACCGCATCGGACGACCGGGGCTTCGCGATCGACGAGGCCGAGGTCATCTACTGGGGGCTCTGCCCCACCTGTTCCACCGCCCGCAAGGCTTGAGCACCAACCCGGAAGGATTCCCCTCATGTCCGAGAACAGCGCCGCTGAAGGCAAATGCCCGGTCGCGCACGAGCGCGCCGCCCACCCCACCCAGGGTGGCGGAAACCGGCAGTGGTGGCCGGAGCGGCTCAACCTGAAGATCCTCGCCAAGGACCCGGTCGTCGCGAACCCGCTCGGTGAGGACTTCGACTACGCCGAGGCGTTCAGCAACCTGGACCTGGCGGCCGTCAAGCGGGACATCGCCGAGATCCTCACCACCTCGCAGGACTGGTGGCCGGCCGACTTCGGCAACTACGGCCCGCTGATGATCCGCATGGCCTGGCACAGCGCCGGCACCTACCGCATCAGCGACGGCCGCGGCGGTGGCGGCCGCGGCCAGCAGCGCTTCGCGCCGCTGAACAGCTGGCCGGACAACGGCAACCTGGACAAGGCCCGCCGTCTGCTGTGGCCGGTCAAGAAGAAGTACGGCCAGTCCATCTCCTGGGCCGACCTCATGATCCTCACGGGCAACGTGGCGCTGGAGACGATGGGCTTCAAGACCTTCGGCTTCGGCGGCGGCCGCGCCGACGTCTGGGAGGCCGACGAGGACGTGTACTGGGGTCCCGAGACCACCTGGCTCGACGACCAGCGCTACTCCGGCGACCGTGAGCTGGAGAACCCGCTCGGCGCGGTCCAGATGGGCCTGATCTACGTCAACCCCGAGGGCCCCAACGGCAACCCGGACCCGATCGCCGCGGCCCGCGACATCCGCGAGACCTTCCACCGGATGGCGATGGACGACGAGGAGACCGTCGCCCTCATCGCCGGTGGCCACACCTTCGGCAAGACCCACGGCGCGGGCCCGGCCGAGAACGTCGGCGCCGACCCCGAGGCCGCCCCGATCGAGGCCCAGGGCCTCGGCTGGGCCAGCACCTACGGCACCGGCAAGGGCGGCGACGCCATCACCTCCGGCCTGGAGGTCACCTGGACCACCAAGCCGACCCAGTGGAGCAACGACTTCTTCGACATCCTCTTCGGCTACGAGTGGGAGCTGACGCAGTCCCCCGCCGGCGCCAACCAGTGGGTGGCCAAGGACTCCGAGGAGATCATCCCGGACGCCCACGACACGTCGAAGAAGCGTCGTCCCACGATGCTCACCACCGACCTCTCGCTGCGCTTCGACCCGATCTACGGTGAGATCTCCAAGCGCTTCCACGAGAACCCGGACCAGTTCGCGGACGCCTTCGCCCGCGCCTGGTACAAGCTGACCCACCGTGACCTGGGCCCGAAGTCCCTGTACCTCGGCCCGGAGGTCCCCGCGGAGACGCTGCTGTGGCAGGACCCGCTGCCGCAGGCCGAGGGCGAGGCCGTCGACGCCGCCGATGTCGCGGCGCTCAAGGCCAAGCTGCTCGACTCGGGTCTGACCGTCTCGCAGCTGGTGACGACCGCGTGGGCGTCCGCGTCCACGTTCCGCTCCAGCGACAAGCGCGGCGGTGCCAACGGTGCCCGCATCCGTCTGCAGCCGCAGGCCGGCTGGGAGGTCAACCAGCCCGACGAGCTGGCCCAGGTGCTGCGCGTCCTGGAGGGCGTCCAGGCGGAGTTCAACACCGGCGCCAAGAAGGTCTCCCTGGCCGACCTGATCGTCCTCGGCGGTGCCGCCGCGATCGAGAAGGCCGCCAAGGACGGCGGGTACGACATCGAGGTGCCCTTCACCCCGGGTCGTGTGGACGCCACCGAGGAGCACACGGACGTCGAGTCGTTCGCCGCCCTGGAGCCGACCGCTGACGGCTTCCGCAACTACCAGGGCAAGGGCAACCGCCTCCCGGCCGAGTACCTGCTGCTCGACAAGGCGAACCTGCTCGGTCTGAGCGCCCCCGAGCTGACCGTCCTCGTCGGTGGTCTGCGGGTCCTGGGCACCAACCACGGCGGCACGTCCCACGGCGTGTTCACCGACACCCCCGGTGTCCTCACCAACGACTTCTTCGTCAACCTGCTCGACCTGGGCACGGAGTGGAAGTCGACGTCCGAGGACCAGAACCACTTCGAGGCCCGTGACGCCTCGGGTGCGGTCAAGTGGACCGGTACCCGTGCCGACCTGGTCTTCGGCTCGAACTCCGAGCTCCGTGCCCTCGCCGAGGTGTACGCGAGCGACGACGCCAAGGAGAAGTTCGTGAAGGACTTCGTCGCGGCGTGGGTCAAGGTCTCCGACGCGGACCGCTTCGACCTGGTCTGAGACCGGATCTGATTCCGACCGGACACCGGGTGCGCCCCGGCCGACCCTCACGGGTGGGCCGGGGCGCACCTTTGTGCCGGGCGTCTTAGCTCGCCGCGTATCCCAACTGCCGCCGCATGTACGGCGTCATCAGCGTCTTCGCCTTGGCCAGCACCGACGTACGGCCGCCCAGCACCGCGCTCTCGCCGCCCGGCACCGGCAGCAGGGTCATGCCGTCGGCCCCGCCGAACGGCACGATGAGCGGGGTGCGATGGACCGGCTTGTAGTGGCGGGGTTCCTTGCGGTGCCTGCCGGAACTCTGCAGGTAGGAGCGGATGTTGTGGGCCGCGAGGTCGGCCTGGGCGAGGGCGGCCGGGGTGACCTTGACCTGGGTCGCGTCGCTCACGTCGCCGACCGCGAAGACGTCGGGGCGGCCGCCGGCCCGCAGGGCCCGGTCGACCTTGACGTGCCCGGAGGGGTTCAGCCAGTCGCCGTGGCCGCCGAGGCGCAGCCAGAGCGTGTTGGGTGTGGTGCCGGTCGCCCAGTAGGAGAGGTCGGCCTCCATGACGTTCCCGTACGCGTCGCGGTAGGTGCCGAACTCGAAGCCGGGCGACATGAACGAGTCGAGCCGCACCTCGACGTCATGGGCCTCCAGCCAGGCCAGCGCCTTGCGCCCGGCGCGCTCGCTGCCCGTGCCGTGCAGCAGTGACGGGCCGGAGTGGGCGAGGGTGACCCGGGCGCCCGGCCGGGCCAGCCGTATCTCGGCGCTGAGCTCGACCCCGGAGGGCCCGCCGCCGACGACGAGGACGTGCCCGGCGTCGGCGATCGCCCGCTGGTGCCCGGCGAACGCCTTCACCGCCTCCTCGGCGGTGGTGCCGTTGAAGCGGGCCGGTTCGGGGTAGTCGGCGCCGGTGGCGATCACCACGACGTCGTACGGGATGCGCTCCCCCGTGGCCAGGACGACCTGGCGTGCGTCGGTGTCGATGCGCAGTACCTTGCCGACCACCACCCGGCCGCCGGACAGCAGCCGGTCATAGGGGATGAAGGGTGTCACCGACCACTCCGGCCGCACCCCGGCCCGCAGTGCGGCGATCCGGTGGAAGAACACCTCCTTGCGGTCCACCAGCGTCACCCGTGTCGTCGCGTCCAGCTTCTTCGCCAGGCGGACGCCCGCGTAGCCGCCGCCGATCACCACTACGTCGCCGTCGCTCACACGACTCTCCTGTGCTGTGGGGGGGAGAGTCAGCAGCGTAACGCTTGAAGTTTAAAGTTATTGGGGGAACTCTGTGTGCGTTCAGTGAAGCGATGCCGCGAACTTCCCCAGCCGCGCGATGCCTTCGCGCAGTGCGTCGGCGGAGGCCGCGTAGGACAGCCGTACGTGGGTCTCGGCCGTGCCCACGCCGAAGTCCCGGCCCGGGGTGAGCGCGACGTGGGCCTCCTTCAGGGCGCGGGCGCAGAACTCCCATGACGTCAGGCCGGTTCCGCTGACGTCGAAGTAGACGTAGAAGGCGCCGTCGGGCGGCACGGGCACCGGCAGTCCGATCCGGTCGAGGCCGTCGAGGACGAGCGCGCGGCGGCGGCCGAACTCGGCGCGGCGCTCCTCGCAGACGGCGAGGGACTCGGGGGTGAAGCAGGCCAGGGCGGCGTGCTGGGCTGGGGTCGAGGCGCACAGGAAGTAGTTCTGGGCCAGGCGTTCCAGGGCCGGTACGAGGATCTCGGGCACCACGCACCAGCCGAGCCGCCAGCCGGTCATGCCGAAGTACTTGGAGAAGCTGTTGATGACGAAGGCGTCGGCGTCGAAGGAGAGGGCGCTGCTCGGCGGGCGGTCCTGCGCGTCGTGGTCGCCGAGGTCGAGGTAGATCTCGTCGACGATCCGCCAGGCGTCGCGCTCCCGGGCGAGGTCGCACAGGGCCGCGAGTTCGGCGGCCGGGACCGAGGTGCCGGTCGGGTTGGACGGGGTGGCGACCATGACTCCGCGGGTGCCGTCCGTCCAGTGCTCCCGCACGGAGGCCGCGTCCAGCTGGTAGCGGGAGGCGGCGGTGGTCGGGACGAGGGTGACCCGGGCGCCGAAGCTCTCCATGATCTGCCGGTTGCAGGGGTACGACGGGTCGCCGATCAGCACCTCGTCCCCGGGGTCGACGAGCGCGGCCGCGGCCAGCACCAGGGCGGCCGAGGCCCCGGCGGTCACGACGACCCGGCCCGGGTCGACCTCGACGCCGTGCCGCTCGCGGTAGAAACCCGCGATCGCCTGCCGCAGTGCGGGCATCCCGAGGGCCTCGGTGTAGCTCATGGCCCGCCCGTCCATGGCCGCGCGCATCGCCTCGACCACGGCCGGGGGCGCCCCGAAGTCGGGCTCGCCGAGGCTGAGCTTCACGACGTCGTGGCCCTGGGCCTCCAAGGCGGCGGCGTGCTTGCCGAACTCCATGGCGTAGAAGGGGGCGACGGACTCGGCCCGCTGTGAGATCCGCATGCGGCGACCTCCGGTTCGGCGACGGGTGGGACGGACTCGACCCTATGCGCTGGGCGGCCCTGGCAAAGTCCGGTGCGATGGCGCTCCGCTGGTAGGGCCGCGATGTGCCGTCGCTCGTACAGCCCCGCGCCCCTTACGGGGCGCGTTCACGTGTCGGGCAGTGATGCCGCCAGGTGCCCCCACGCCCCGTGCACCGCGGTGGCGCGCGCCGGTCCGGGCACGCAGCCGTGCTCGTCCGGCATGCTCAGTACACGTCCCGTACGTAGCGCTTGGACCGCCGCAGGTCCGCGAGGTACTCCGCCGCGTCGTCGTCGCCGCGTCCGCGCTGCTCGGCGATGACCCCGAGCAGGGCCGTCTCGACGTCCTTCGCCATCCGGGAGGCGTCGCCGCAGACGTACACGGACGCGCCGTCCTCCAGCCAGGAGTACAACTCGGCCGACCGCTCCCGCATCCGCGTCTGCACGTAGATCTTCTCGGCCTGGTCCCGTGAGAAGGCGAGGTCCAGCTCGGTGAGCACACCGCGCTGTCGGAGCTCCGTCAGCTCGTCCTCGTACACGAAGTCGGCCTCGCGGCGCTGGTCGCCGAAGAACAGCCAGTTGCGCCCGGAGGCGCCCCGCGCGGCCCGCTCGTGGAGGAAGCCGCGGAAGGGGGCGATGCCGGTGCCGGGGCCGATCATGATCATGGGGGCGTCGTCGTCGGCCGGGATGCTGAAGGCGGCGTTCGGCTGGAGGTAGATGCCGACCCCGGACTCCCCCACGCGATCCGCCAGATAGGTCGACGCCACACCCTCGTACCTGTCGTACCGCACGGACGCGACCGTGAGGTGGATGCTGCCCGGGTGGGCGAGCGGGCTCGACGAGATCGAGTACTGGCGGGCCTGCAACGGCCGCAGGAACGGCAGGAGTTCGGCGAGGTCCGGTGCCTTGGGCCCGGCGTCCCGGAGGAGGTCGAGCACATCCCGGCCCCACAGCCAGGAGTCGAGGTCCTCGCGGTCGCCGTGCGCGACGACCGCGGCCAGCTCACTGGTGGGCGCCCGCTCGACGAGCTCGGCGATGAGCTCCTTCGACGGGGTGCGGATCTCCCGTTCCGTGCGCAGGAGTTCGGCCGTCTCCCGGTCGTCGCTCGCGCCCAGGTGCTCCAGCAGGGCGGCGACCAGCCGGTCGTCGTTCACCGGTACGACGGCCAGCGCGTCGCCGGCCTCGTAGGTGATGCCGCTGTCGCCGAGGTCGAACTCGTAGTGGCGGATCTCCTTCGCGCTGCCGGGGGCGGACAGGAGACGGTTCGCGGTGAGGCGGGACGGGTACGGGGTGCGCTTGTTCCACGGGGAGCGGGGCTTCTTCGGGGCCTGCGCGGCGGCGCCGCCCGTGCCCTTCGCGCCCTGTGCGCCCGTCTCGGCGGCGAGCAGGTCCAGCACCGTCGTCGTCCACTCGGCGGCGGGCTCCTCGAAGTCCACGTCGCAGTCGACGCGGTCGTGGACCCGGGCCGCGCCGAGCTGCTCGAGACGCGTGTCGATGAGCTTCGCGGCCTGGCAGAAGTCGTCGTAGCCGCGGTCGCCGAGGCCGAGGACCGAGTAGCGCACACCTTCCAGGCGCGGGACGGTGTCGGACTGCAGCGCCTCCCAGAACAGCCCGGCGTTGTCGGGCATCTCGCCCTCGCCGTACGTCGAGGTGACGACGATGACGTGGGACATCGCGGCGAGCGCCTCGGGGGTGACGTCGTCGAGGGCGGCGGTGCGGCCGCCGAGGCCGCGGGCGCGGGCCCCGGCGACGATGTCCTCGGCCACCAGCTCGGAGTTGCCGGTCTGGGTGCCGATCAGGACGTCGATCGTCGCGGCGGGCGCGTCGGCCTTGCTGCCGCGGCGTCCGGCCGCGGCGATGCCGGCGATGAACCCGGCCAGCCAGGACTCCTGCTGGGCGGAGAACGGCGCGTCGGCCGGGATGAGGGTCCCGGTAGGGGGCATGACGGTCATGCGGTCACCGCCTCGGTCGGGGCCTGCGGGATGTGACGGCTCGCGAGGGCCGCGATGTCGTCGAGCGCCGCGGTCGCCAGCAGCTCGTCGAAGCGGGCGGCCCGGACCCGGCCGGCGTTCTTGAGGGTCTGGTGGACGATCCAGCCGTAGGTGCCGGGGGCGTCCACGCTGAGGTTGTTGCGCTGCTTGAGGGCGCGCTTGTAGTCGTCGAGGCGCTTGATCGCGATGAGCGTGGCCAGCTCGCCGTCGTCGAAACGGTCCAGCGTGCCGCGGAGATACTTCACGACCTTCTGCTTCACGAAGAAGTCCTCGGTGAGGACCAGGTTGCGCACGGCCTCGGCGACCTTCGGGTCCTCCGGGCCACTCGCGCCGGGCACCCGCTGGAGGGCGAGGTCCTGGGCGGCGCCGAGCACGGTGTAGGAGGACAGCAGCGAGAACATGTCGTCGCTGCCCTGGTCACCGAAGGCCGGGGCGCGGCCGTCGAGGATCGTGCGCTGGTCGCGGTAGTCGACCTTGAACGCCCGCAGCTTGTCCGTCGCGACGGAGGTCGCGAGCTCGTCGAGGAGCCGGCCCCGGGTCGCGGCGGCGAGGATCTCGGTGGAGTCCTGGTAGAGGAGGAGCGCGCGGGGCATTCCGCAGTACATGTGCTGCCGCTCGGTGTCCCAGTCGTGCAGCAGCCGGGCCGCCAGCTCCGAGCCGGTGGCCTCCGCGTGCCAGGTCAGCAGCAGCCGTACGACCTCTTCGTGGAAGGTGCCGTGCGCGGTGTCGGTCACCGGGAAGACCAGCAGCGAGTCGGCGCTCACCCTGCCTTCCAGCTCGCCGGACGGGTCGTACTGGTACAGGAACCCGCCGCTCATGCCGTTGCCCAGGCCCTTGCCGAAGCCGCCCAGGTTGAGGACCGTGCCGCCGGTCATGTACTCGCAGCCGAAGTCGCCGACGCCCTCGACGACCGCGGTGGCACCGGAGTTGCGCACGGCGAACCGGTCACCGGCCTCGCCCTGCACGAAGGTGCGGCCGCCGGTCGCGCCGAACAGCGCGAAGTTGCCGATGAGCACGTTGCCGCCGCGTTCGGCGCTGCCGCCGCCGGGGGCGCGGACGACGATCCGGCCGCCGCTCTGGCTCTTGCCGACGCCGTCGTTGGCGGTACCGGTGTGCTCCAGGGTGATGCCGTCGTTGCAGAAGACGCCGTACGACTGTCCGGCGGAGCCGGTGGTGCGGATGCGCAGGGCGTCGTCGGTGAGGCGGTGGCGGCCGCGGTCGTCGGTGATGACGGCCGGGACGCCCGAGAGGTCGGCGAGTTCGTGGCTTTCGTGGTTCAGGAGCCGCTCGATGTCGATGCTGAGCTGACCGCCGACCGACTTGTCGCTGTTGCCGAGCCGGATGCCGTCGACGAGCAGGGACGGCTCGCGCCGGTCGAGGAGCGCGGCGCGGACGCGCTCGATGAGGGCGTCGTCGGTGGTGAAGTCCTTCTCCAGGTACTCCGGGTCCGCGACGACCTTCTCGGGCACGCTCGCCAGCAGGCGCCGCACGTCCAGGCGCCCGACGCTCGCCGGGTGGTCGAGCAGCTGGAGCAGGTCCGTGCGGCCCCGCGCCTCGCGGAGGGACTTGAGACCGAGGCGGGCGAGGATCTGGCGGACGTCGTGCGCGATGTTCAGCAGGTACTGGGCCAGCGCGCGCGGGTCGCCCTCGAAGACCTCGGGGTTGGTGGTGAGACCCGCCGGGCACTTCACGTTGCAGTTCTTCGCCATGACGCAGCCGAGCATCATCAGCGCGGTGGTGCCGAACTCGAAGCTGTCCGCGCCGAGAAGCGCCGAGGTGACGACGTCGCCGCCGGTCTGGTGGGCGCCCGAGCAGCGCAGGACGACCTTCTGCCGCAGCCCGTTGGCGACGAGCGCCTGGTGGACCTCGGCGACGCCGATCTCCGCCGAACGCCCGGCGTACTTCAGGCTGGTGACGGCCGCGGCGCCCGTGCCGCCCGTGTTCCCGGCGACGTTGATGACGTCCGCGCCGGCCTTGGCGACACCGACGGCGATGGTGCCGATGCCCTCCGAGGAGACCAGCTTGACGATGACCCGGACGCGGGCCGCCTTGCAGTCGTGGATGAGCTGCGCGAGGTCCTCGATGGAGTACGTGTCGTGGTGCGGGGGCGGGGAGATCAGCTCGATGCCGGGGGTGCCGCCACGGGCCGCCGCGATGTCGACGGTGACCTTCGGCGCGGGCAGCTGACCGCCCTCGCCGGGCTTGGCGCCCTGGCCGATCTTGATCTCCAGCTCCTGAAGCATCGGGTCGGCGAGATAGCCCGCCCAGATGCCGAAGCGGCCGGACGCGAACTGCTTGATCCGGGAGCCGCGGATGGTGCCGTACCGGGTGTGGTGCTCGCCGCCCTCACCGCTGTTGGACATGCCGCCGACCATGTTGGTGCCGTGCGCGACGGCCTCGTGGGCGGTGGCGACCAGGGCGCCGTGGCTCATCGCGCCGGAGGCGAGACAGCGGGTGATCTCGTGGGCGGGCTGGACCTCTTCCAGCGGGACGCTGTCGGGGGCGTTCTCCAGGAGGCTGAGGAGCCGGGCCGCGGTGCCGGTCGCGGTGAGCTCGACGCCGTCGGCGCCCACCGCGAGGGCCTTGACGTCGCCCAGGTGCGCGAGGCCCTCGGCGAGGGCGGCGTGGCGCTCGGCGGCGTCGGGGCCGGGAGACGTGAGGCGCAGATGGACGTTGCCGCGCTCGGTGCGGGAGCCGATGACGCCCCGGACGGTGATGCTGGCGTTGCCGTCCGTGGAGAAACGGCCCAGCTCACGGGCGAAGTCCTCGGGGGTCCGCAGGCCGGTGACATCGGCGGGCAGCGCGAGGACGTCGCGCAGCGCGGCGGGGCGCCGGGACCGCTCCTCGTGGGTGGTCCGCAGGAAGGCCCGGTAGCCGGGGGTGATCCGGAACGCGTCGATCTCGGCGTCGCTGAGCGCGTCGTACCCGGTGTTGCGGTACGCGGTCTCGGTGATGCCGTAGGCGTCGTCGAGCTGGCCCAGGGTGAGCAGGCGCAGGTCGTCGGAGTCCTCGGGCTTTCCGAACTCCGGCTTCTCCTCGACCATGTCGCCGAAGCCGCGGACGGCCGTGACACCGAAGGAGTGCCCGGCGCCGTCGCTGCGCTCCTTGAACAGGCCGAGGAGCGGGATCTGCTGCTCGGTCCCGACCGTGCGGGCCCGCTCGTGCCAGTCCGTGGCGGCCTGGGCGATCCGGGCGAACCCGACACCGCCGACCGGGGCCTCCATGTGCGGGAAGGTCTGCGCGAAGATGTCGTCGCGGGTGTCGAGGTAGTTCGGCTCGAAGAACTCGCCGCCGATGTAGCTCTCGGCGGTGCACAGGCCGACGCGGCCCATGGTCTTGGCGAGGGACTTCTCGGCGGCCTTGCGGAACTTCTTGAGCGCCAGGTCGGTCTCGGTCATCTCACCGGCCGGAGCGGGTGCGCTCGGGTACTTCTCCTCGGCCCGGAGCCGGGCGCTGAGGCTGTACACGGCGGACGCGCCGAAGCCGAGCGCGGTCGCCACGTGGTGCGAGGAGGCCAGCTGGCCGCTCTCCGCGACGAGCGAGACGCGCAGCCGCAGACCGGTCTCGATGAGGCGCTGGTTGACGGCGGCGACGGCGAGGATGACGGGCAGGGGCGCGCGCGTCGAGGAGACGGCCCGGTCGGTGAGCATCGCGATGCCGCCCTGCTCGGACGCGAACCGCTCGACGTCGTCGCACAGGCGCTGGACGGCCGCGCGGAGCGCGTCGGCGTTGGCCCTCTCGTCGCCGAGCACCGGCTCGTAGAGCATCGCGAACCGCTCCAGGGGCACGATCCGCTGGTCGCGCAGCCGGACCATGTCGAGGTGCCCGAGGACGGGCGAGGACACGACGAGCTGGCGGCGGTCGGTGCCGTGGGTGCCGTCGGGCTTGGGGCCGAGCGCGACCCGCATGCTCATGCCGTCGGCCTCGCGGATGCTGTCCAGCGGCGGGTTGGTGACCTGGGCGAACCGCTGGGAGAAGTACTTCGCCATGCCGCCCTCGGTGTCGCTGAGCGCGTTGATGGCGTTGCCGTAGCCCATCGCGGAGATCCGCTCCGACCCGTCGGCGAGCATCGGGTCGAGCATGAACCGGAAGCTCTCCTGGTTCAGGGAGTACGCCACGTACCGGCCGGCGAGGCTCAGGTCGCCGTCGTAGCCGAGGGTCGTGGTGCCGCGGTAGTAGTCGGGGGCGGGCAGGTCGTCGAGGTTGACGCGGGCCCCGGTGAGCAGCTCGCTGTACGGGCGGCGCGCGGCGAGGGCGTCGAGGACCTCGCGGGTGCGCATCACGCGTCCGGTGCGGTGGTCCATGACGAGCATGCCGCCGGCCTCGATACGGCCGCGGTGCACGACCTCGTCGTCAAGGAAGGCGACCTGGCCGGCCTCCGAGGCCACCATCAGGTACTCGGCGGTCTCGACGGTGCGCAGCGGGCGCAGGCCGAGCCGGTCCAGGCGGGCGCCGACGACGTCGCCGTCGCTGAAGATGAGGGCGGCCGGGCCGTCGTTCTTCTCCTCGTAGAGGGAGAAGTACTCCAGCATGTCCCGGACCTCGGCGGGCAGCGTGTGGTCGTTCTCCCAGGCGGGCGGCATGAGGGTCACGACCGCCTCGACGATGTCGAGTCCGTCGTCGAAGACCCGGCTCTGCAGGGTCTGGTCGAGCCGGCTGGAGTCGGACTGCCCCGGCGGACGCACGATGCTGCGGGTCCGGGCGCGCGCGAGGGCCTCGTCGCTCAGCCGGTTCTTGCGGTCGGTGTTGAGCTCGCCGTTGTGCGCCATGAGCCGGAACGGCTGGGCCATGGTGGGGTGCGGCTCGGTGTTGGTGGAGAACCGGGTGTGGAAGTACAGCGAGCGGACCGAGTGCCGGGGGTCGACGAGGTCGCGGAAGTACCCGATGACCTCACCGGAGTTGAGCCGGCCCTTGAGCACCTGGGTGCGGGCGCTGAGCGAGAGCGGGTACAGCCCGCCGTACGTCGTCTCGTCGGCGTAGGCCACGGCCTCCACGGCGAGCAGCGCACGGTTGGCGGCCGAATCGACGTCGGCCCGCTCCCAGCCCTCCGGGGCCAGGAACACCCACTGCACGATGGGCAGTTGGTACTGCTCGGCGGCGGGGCAGGCGACGGAGTGATCGACCGGCACGTCCCGGACGAGCAGCACCTCGAAGCCCTGCTCGGCGATGCTGCGGCCCACGAGGTCGATCGCGGCGGCACGGCGGTCGCCGTCGACCGGCACGAAGCAGTTGGCGACGCCGAAGTGCCCGGCCCGCAGCGTCTCGCCGGTGATCGCGCCGAAGAACTCCACCGACAGGTCGACACTCACCCCGGCGCCGTCCCCGACGCCC
This sequence comes from Streptomyces sp. S.PB5, assembly GCF_030403745.1. Classification (GTDB taxonomy): domain Bacteria; phylum Actinomycetota; class Actinomycetes; order Streptomycetales; family Streptomycetaceae; genus Streptomyces. The sequence goes on along the minus strand of NZ_JAQMWP010000002.1, from coordinate 218,377 downwards.
TCGGCGGACTTGCCGCCGCGGTGCGGGATCGCGCAGAGCGCCTCGTCGCCCTTGCGGATGACGTCATGGCTCGGTGTCCCGTCGAGCCGGGTGATGAAGCCGACGCCACAGTCGCTGTGGTCGAGGGCAGGGTCGTACAGACCGAAGGTGCTGTGATTCAAGTGCGGGTCCTGTGAGCAGCGGGGTCCGGCTGGGGGTACCTCCCAGGCCATAAAGGTAACTGGGGGAGGACGGCCAGGCTGCGTCACTGAAGCGCTCGCCGCGAGCGGGGCGGTCCGGGGTACCGGCGGGGCCCTGGGTCATGCAGTTGTGAACGGTAAGGCTTACCTAATTCCTGCGCAAGTGTGCATCCTGCACATATATCGGAGCCTCACCTCAGCGATGGTAGGCGAGAAGGGCAAGGTCATGCCGGGGCGTCCACAGGCTGGTCCCCCACGGCCCGCCCCGCCGACTCACACCAGCCGCCTGATCTCCCCCCGCACCCGGTAGAAGCCCCCGGAGGAGCTGTGCAGCGCGTCCACCACATAGCGTGCACCCGGCTGGCGTATCGCCCGCGGGAACTGGACGTTCCAGCCCGGCTCATAGCCGTCGGAGACCACATGCACCCGCAGCCGGCCGGCCTCCTCGACGCACTCCACGACGACACCGCTCCCGGCCGCGGGCACCACGCTGACCGTGGGGACGGAGGCGGCGGCGGTCACCGGTGCGTACGTCGGCAGGGCGGCCGCCAGTTTGATGTCCGCGGCGACCGGGACGGTGCCCGACTGGGCGGCGGTGATCGCGGCCTCGCTCGCGTCGATGCAGGCGAGCGATCCGTCCGTGGAGACGATGTACAGCCGTTCGTCGAGGTACTGCATGGAGAGCGCGGAGCCGCCGCCCGTGCCGAGCTTCCACAGCCGGGTGCCGTCCTCGGTGAAGCAGTACACGGAGGACGAGGAGTCGCCCGCGAAGACGTACCGCCCGCCGGGGGACGTGGCGCACGAGTACACCGCGGCGTCGCACTGGTAGGTGGCCTCGACCGCCCCGGAGGACTTGGCGAGCCGCTGGACGACCCGCCGCCCCGTCCCGGCGTAGACGGCGTCCGCCTCCTGCCATCCGAAGAGCACGTTGCCGCTGGTCGTGGTGTGCCAGAGCTGACTGGTGCCGTTCGCCGCGTAGGCCGTCACGCCGCCGCTGTGTCCGTGGTACACGGCGCGGTCGTCGGCCCGCACCATCCACGCCTGCTCCCCGGCGGAGCTGCGCGACCACTGGAGCTCGTCCTCGTGGTCGATGACCGTCAGTCCGCCGTTGCGGTCGGAGACGTTGAGCACGCCCGCGTGGATGTCGAGCCAGAAGATGTCGACCGAGGCGGCGATGTCGTAGGCGGCGAACGGCACCTTCGCCGAGAGGTCGTACACCCGGCCGTCGTCACAGCCCGCGTAGATCCAGAAGTCGTCGGCCACCAGGCACTTCACCCCGTCGGGCAGGGAGTAGTGGGCCAGCACCTCGCCGTCGTGGCTCAGGTTGTAGACGTCGCCCTGCTGGTTGCCGACCCAGCAGCGGTCCTCGTCCACATGGATGCCGAAGGCCGAGGCGCCCGTGCGGAACCGCCACAGCACCGGGGCGGTCGCCCGGGCCGTGGACGGGGCGGAGGTGACCTGACGGCGGGTCACGGGCCGGGCCGCGCGCTGCCCTTGCACCGCCGGCGCGTATCCCTTGCGCACCTTCTCGGCGATCTTCTTCGCCGCCGCCGCGTTCGCCTTCTCCACGGTCGGGAAGGCGGAGGTCTGGCGCTGCCCGTCGACGCCGATCCGGCCGTACCGCACGGAGACGGTGGTCCCCTCGACGGTCACCTCGTAGAACTTGTGGGCACCGCCGCTCTCCTGGGACAGCTCCAGATACGTCGTGTTCCCCGACTGTCGTGACTGCGCAGCGGACACAGCACACCCCTCCCCAAAGGCCCGTTCGACCGAATCCGGCATGGTCGATCTCCAGTGATTCCAAGCTATCGGCCACCACTGACAACGCGGTCCGCGGCCGGATCCGGGCGGGCGCGGGAGGGGCGGGCTCGGGAGGGAGGCCCGCTCAGCCGAACCGCAGGACGCGCGGTACGAACGTGCCCTCCGGACCGTCGGCGCGGCCGACCGACCACACCGTCGACGTGCCCGGCACGGGTGCGAGCCGCAGCACCCAGGAGTCGCCCTCCCCGGCCACCGCCGGTTCGACGTACTCGGTGAACGACTCCCCGTTCCAGGAGAGGAAGTCGGGCCCGGGGACCAGCGGCGGAGCGCTCCCCGGCGGACCCCACTTCTGCGAGCGGGCCACCGAGACCCAGCCCAGTGCGCCGGAGGCGGTGGGGGCCAGTGAGTCGACCGAGCCGAAGTCGGTGGGCACCGTCACGTGGTGCCACGTCCGTCCGTCGAAGCGGACCAGCAGCGGCGGGATCGGCCGCCCCGGCGGACCCCCGACGAACCCGGCCGTGCCGCCCGCCCACACCTCGGTCGGCGAGACCGCCAGCACACTGCCCACGGCCGAGCGCGGGAACCCGTCCACGACCGTCTGCTGCCATCCGGTCCCGTCCCAGTGCGACACGGCCGCCCCCGAGCCGGTGGCGCCCGCGGCCCACACGTCGTCGGCCGCCAGGATGTGCAGACCGTAGACCGACCCCGGCGGCACCGGCACGTCCCGCCAGCCGCGCCCGTCCCAGCGCAGCAGCACCTGCGCACCGTCCCGCGAACCGATCAGCCAGATCTCGCCTCCGCCGGCGACGGCCTTCGTCAGGACGACACCCCGCGGCGCCCGGCTCTCCCGCCAGCCGGTGCCGTCGTGGCGGAGCAGCCGGGCTCCGCCCGCCGAGTCGCGGCCGACTGCCCAGACCGCGGCCGGCGAGGTCGCGGCGACGGACAGCAGTTCTCCCTGCCAGCCGATCCCGGTCAGGCTCTGGCGCTGCCACGCGGTCCCGTCCCAGCGCAGCACGAGCGGAAAGCCCGGCGCTTCCCGCCCCACGGCGTCCTCCCCCACCGCCCACGCCCGGTCCGGCCCGAACGCCACGGCCTCGTTGAGCGCGGCCTGCGGGCGCACTTGCGCCGGTACCGGGACGTGCTGCCAGGACAGGGTGTCCGCCGCGGCCGGACTCATGAGGGCCACAAGGGTCATGGCGACGGCGACGACCGCGACGGGAAGCCGGTGCGCGACAGGACGTCCGCGTGCCATGGTCAGCCTCCCAGCCGCTCGCTCATCAGGTTCGGTTTCGAGCCGTAGATCTCGACCGTCCCGAAGGACAGCAGCGCGGACCCGGCCCTCGCCAGCGCACGCGGCTTGACGTCGATCGCGTTCATGCGCTCGGGGCCGTACGAGAAGGTGGTGCGGGAGCCGTCCACGCGCGCGTACTTCGACGCGAACGCGAGGTCGCTGGTCACCGGGATCCACAGCGCCCCGTCCGGGCCGCGCACCATGCCCTCGGTGTAGGTGTCGCCCAGCGGCGGACGGGCGGTGCGCCAGGCACGCCCGTTGAAGGTCATCAGGTAGGTGCGGGCCACGCCGTCGGTGTACTGGCTGCCGCCGATCGTGACCCGCCCGGCCGGTTCCAGCAGCATGGTGTGCACGTTGCTGTCGGCGGGCAGCGGCACCCGGGCGTCCCGCCAGGCGGTGCCGTCCCAGCGCAGGACGGTGGTCCCGGCGGTGCTGTCAGCCCAGGCCCAGGCGTCGGTGGCGGTACGCGCGGTGATCCCCATCAGATAGCGCACACCGTCCGGGGTGGGCTGGGTGCTCCAGCCGGAACCGTCGTAGTGCAGCACCTGCAGCCCGGAGCCGTCCTCCCCGACCACCCACGCGGCACCCGGTACGGCGGTGAAGTCCTGGTAGGTCCACAGGTCCCGGGGCAGCGGGAGGGCGCTCCAGCCTCCCGGGACGCCCGCCGACCGGCGCAGGATCTCCCCCGCCCCGGCCCGGTCGTGGAAGATCCACACCTCGTCCCCGACAAACTGCACCTTGCCGAGCCGGCCCGGCTCGGCGGCGCCGGGGAAGCCGGCGTCCCGGCTCCACGCCGTGCCGTCCCACCGGTACAGCAGGGGGCGCGGTCCGTCGGCGGCCTGCTCGTACCCGGTCGCCCATGCCTCGCCCGGCCCGCGGGCGGCGAGATGCGTGACGGTCACCGGCGGGGCCGCGGCCGGGACCGGCAGGGCCGCCCAACCCGGCTTCGCGACCGCGGCCGCGGGAACTGCCGGTGACACGACCGCCGCACACGCGATCACCAGGCAGACAAGGACCGTACGGAGACCGTTCATCAGACCCCCCAGTACGCGGAGGTCGCACCGTACGGTCGTCCACCCACCGGTGAACAGACGTCAACCGGCCATCACGTTTCCCTCCGGGGCCCGTGCGGCTCAGGGACCCCTGAATGCCGGTGACGGCGGGGGTCCCTGAGCCGAGGGTCAGCCGCGGGCGAGGAGTTCGAGCGTGTCGATGACGCGGTTCGAGAAGCCCCACTCGTTGTCGTACCAGGCGACGACCTTGACGTGACGGCCGTCGACGCGGGTGAGGGCCGAGTCGAAGATCGACGAGGCGGGGTTGCCCACGATGTCCGACGACACCAGCGCGTCCTCCGAGTACTCGAGGACACCGGCGAGCGGCCCCTCCGCCGCGGCCCGGTACGCCGCCAGCACGTCGTCGAGGGTCACGTCGCGGGCGACGGTCGTGTTGAGCTCGACGATCGAGCCGACCGGCACCGGCACCCGGATCGAGTCGCCCGACAGCTTGCCGTCGAGGTTCGGCAGCACCAGGCCGATCGCCTTGGCGGCGCCGGTGGTGGTGGGCACGATGTTGACGCCGGCGGCGCGGGCGCGGCGGGCGTCGCGGTGCGGGCCGTCCTGGAGGTTCTGCTCCTGGGTGTAGGCGTGCACGGTCGTCATGAACCCGTGCTCGATACCGGCGAGTTCGTCGAGGACCTTGGCCAGCGGCGCGAGCGCGTTGGTGGTGCAGGAGGCGTTCGAGACGATGGTGTGCACGGCCGGGTCGTAGGTGTCGCTGTTGACGCCGTACGCGAGGGTCACGTCGGCGCCGTCGGAGGGCGCGCTGACGAGCACCTTCTTCGCGCCCGCGTCGAGGTGGGCGCTCGCCGCCTTGGCCGAGGTGAAGCGGCCGGTGGCCTCCAGGACGATGTCGACGCCGAGTTCGGCCCACGGCAGCTGCGCCGGCTCGCGCTCGGCGGTCACCTTGATCCGCCGGCCGTCGACGACGAGGGTGTCCCCGTCGACGGTCACCGGGCGGCCGAGCCGGCCGGCCGTGCTGTCGTAGGCGAGCAGCCGGGCGAGGGTGGCGGGTTCGGTGAGGTCGTTGACGGCGACGATCTCCAGGTCGCTCTCGCGCTCCAGCAGTGCGCGCAGCACATTGCGTCCGATGCGGCCGAATCCGTTGATGGCGATGCGAGTCATGAATGAGGTCCCTTCCCTTCGCCACCAGGCTCGCGCGCGACGCGCGGCGCGGACAGTGGCGCGAACGCCATGGTTCAAAAGGATCCCGCCAGGCGGATGAGGGCGGGTTCAAGAGGCTCCCGCCAGGCGGAGGAGGGGCCGGTCTACTCGCCCTTGGTGAAGGTGCGCCGGTACTCGCTCGGTGTCGTCCCGAGGATGCGCTGGAAGTGCAGGCGCAGATTCGCTCCGGTGCCGAGCCCCACGTCGGCGGCGATCTGCTCGACGCCGCGCTCCGACCGTTCGAGCAGCTCGCGGGCCAGGTCGATCCGGGCGCGCATCACCCACTGCATCGGCGTGTACCCGGTCTCCTCGACGAACCGCCGGGAGAACGTCCGCGCCGAGACCCCGGCCTCCCGCGCCAGTATGTCGAGGGTGAGGGGCTCCCCGAGCCGGTGCAGCGCCCACTCGCGGGTGTCGGCGAACCGCTCCCCGAGCGGCTCGGGCACGCTGCGCGGCACGTACTGGGCCTGGCCGCCGCTGCGGTAGGGGGCGGCGACCAGCCGCCGGGCCGCGTGGTTGGACGCGGCCACCCCGAGGTCGCCGCGCAGGATGTGCAGGCACAGGTCGATGCCGGAGGCGGCACCGGCCGAGGTGAGCACGCTGCCCTCGTCGACGAACAGCACGTTCTCGTCGGCCTGGACGAGCGGGTGCCTGGCCGTGAGGGCGCGCGTGTAGTGCCAGTGCGTCGTGGCCCGCCTGCCGTCGAGCAGCCCCGTGGCGGCGAGCGCGAAGGCCCCCGTCGAGATGGCGGCGAGCCGCGCTCCCCGGTCGTGGGCGGCGATCAGCGCGTCGACGACGGCCTGCGGCGGGTCCTCCCGGTCGGGAAACCGATAACCGGGCACGAAGACGATGTCGGCCCACGCCAGCGCGTCGAGACCGTGCTCGACGTAGTAGGCGAGACCGTCGCCGCCCGCCACCAGCCCGGGTGTCGCTCCGCACACCCGTACCTCGTACGGCATGCTCGCGCGGGTCGTGAACACCTGCGCGGGGATGCCGACGTCGAGCGGCTTCGCACCCTCCAGCACGAGGACGGCGACACGATGCAGGCGGGGGGCTGGCACAGGGAAGAGGTTACGCGGGCGCCGCGGAGCGCGAGGGCGGCCGGCGCGCCGCTGCCGTGCCGGTCCCCGCGAGCCGGGGCCTTCACCGCCGCCGGTTCACGAGCTCACCACGGCGGCGTCGACCACGCACTGGAGACCCGCACCGACCGCGGAGCCCCGGAGCAGCGTGCTTGAGCCTGCCGACGTGGTCCGGCAGGGGCGGGCGCACCTTCGCGCCCGCCCCCTCCGTGCGACCGGTGGGTCAGGCCGCGACGGGATCCGGCCGGGAGGCCGGAGTCGCCAGCCGACCGGTGCGGTGCAGCCCGTACAGCGCGGCCGCGCACGCGAGGCCGAGCACGGTCAGCGAGATCCACGGCAGCGCCGGCAGGCCCGCCTCGCGGGCGGCGTCGAGCGCGGCGCCGGTGAGCAGGTTGCCGAGGGTGATGCCGATCCCGCAGATGGTGTTGTAGAGGCCGTAGTGCGTGGCCACGAGCCGGTCACCGCTGAGGCGGACGATGGTGTCCATCTCGAAGGGGTACGCGATCATCGTGCCGATCGCCAGCAGCAGCGCGGCGAGCGCCGGCGGCACCGCGGCCAGCAGCCACAACCCGAGGCCGGACCCCGGTACGGGCACCGCGGTGGACGCCAGCAGCGGTACGAACGCGACGCCCATCACGGCGAGTCCGCGCGTCAGCGCCTGCCCCGGTTCGTAGCGGGCCCGGCACCAGGCGGTCACCCTGGTCTGCCCGAGGATCGTGGCGAGGCCGGAGACCGCGAAGAGCATCGCCACCGCCGCCGTGCCGAACTCCCCCTCGCCGCCGAGTCGCCGCACCTCCAGCGGCAGCGCGAGATAGACCTGGAAGGACAGCACATAGGAGCCGATCATGGCGCCGGAGAAGAGCAGGAACGGCCGGTTGGCGAGGATGCCGCGCCACTGGGCCAGTACGCCCTCCCCGCGCCCGCCGTCCGCACCCCGGGAGCCCTCGGCCCGACGCGCGGGCAGCGCCCGGAGTTGCACGACGCTCAGCACCGCGAAGATCCCGGCGGCGACCAGGCAGGTGATCCGGAAGTCCACGCCGGTCAGCACCATCCCGGCCAGCGGACCCAGCAGGATCCCGGCCTGGTAGAAGACGTTGAACAGGGCGAACGCCTCGACCCTGCGCTCCCCCGCGTCCGCGGCGAGATAGGCCCGGACCGCCGGGTTGAACAGCGCCCCGGCGAGCCCGGTGGCCGCGGAGGCGGCGATCAGCGCGGCCAGTGAGTCGACCAGGCCGAGCGTCGCGAAGCCGACGGTGCGCAGCACGCAGCCCGCCACGATCATCGGCTTGTACCCGAAGCGGTCGGCCAGGGTCCCGCCGACGAGGAACATGCCCTGCTGGCTGAAGTTGCGTACGCCCAGGACGAGTCCGACGACCCAGCCGGCCAGGCCGAGGGTGCCCGAGAGATGAGCGGCCAGATAGGGCATCAGCATGTAGAAGCCGAGGTTGATGGTGAACTGATTGACCATCAACAGCTGGACGCTGCGTTCGTAGGTGCGTACCTGCGCGAGGGTGCCCTTCACCGGCCCTCCACCGCGCCTTCCTCGGGCGTGAGCGGGTCGGCCACGGTGGTGCACCGGGTCCAGCGGGTGACCTCCTTCTCGTCCGCGCGGCCGATCACCTCGGGTTCGGGGGCGGGCGGTGAGCCGAGCAGCCCGTGGGCGGCGCAGTAGTCGTCGTCGAACACGGTGCCGAGGTAGCGCTGCGGACCGTCGGGGAAGATCGCCGCGATCCGGGTCTGCGCGGGCAGCGTGCGGGCCAGCCATCCGGCGACCAGGGCGACCGCCCCCACGCTCCACCCGCCGGTCGCGTAGTGCGAGGTGGCCAGTTGGCGGCAGGTCCACACCGCCTCGGCCGGGGCCACCCAGTGGACCTCGGAGAAGGCGTCGTAGGCGACGTTGCGGGGGTAGATGCTGGAGCCGAGGCCGCGCATCAGCCGCGGCCGGGCGGGCTGTCCGAAGATCGTGGAACCGATGGTGTCGACCCCGGCCACCTTCATCTCGGGGTAGAGCTGCTTCAGTACGCGGGAGACTCCCGCGGAGTGTCCGCCGGTGCCCACGCTGCACACCAGGACGTCGATGTGGCCGAGTTCGGCGGCCAGTTCCAGGGCGAGCGGGGTGTAGGCGCTGGTGTTGTCCGGGTTGTTGTACTGGTCCGGGCACCATGAGCCGGGGTGCCGGCCCAGCAGCGACCGGACCCGCTCGCGGCGGGCCTGCTGCCAGCCGCCGGTGGGGTGCGGCCGTTCGACGGCGTCGACTTCGGCCCCGTACGCGGTCAGCAGCCGGGTCATGGACGTCTCCAGGCCGGGGTCGGTGACCAGGGTGACGGGGTGGCCGTAGACCAGTCCGGCCAGGGCGAGGCCCAGACCGAGGGTGCCGCTGGTGGACTCGATGATCCGGGCGCCGGGACGCAACTCGCCGCGGGCGCGGGCCCGTTCCACCATGTGCAGACCGGGCCGGTCCTTGATCCCGCCGGGGTTGAAGCCCTCCAGCTTCGCCCAGAAGCCGCGGTCCGCGGGGGTCAGCGGCTCCGACACCCGCAGCAGCGGTGTGCCGCCCACGAGCGCCGACAGGGCGGACCGTTCGGGTGTGACGGCGGTGTTCGTCAGTGACTGCATCTCGTTCGCTCTCGCTCGATGAAGTACGCATGCGTGCTCATCTCGCGCCACGGCCGTACGCCGGACGGTGCGGGCCGTCCGTGCGCGGTGCCGCGGCGCGGCAGCCGACGCGAAGTGGTCGGCTGCGGGCGGGAGTTCTAGATCCGCCACCGCGAGGTGCGAGCGAGCGCGGTCCTGCCCGTACGTCTGCCGCGGCGGCGATACGGCGTCCGGCCCGCGACCGGCCCCGGCCGGGCCACGGAGAGGCCGACGAGCGCGGCCGCCGCCGTCTCGGCGACGGGATTCTGCGCCGCTTGAGCCGTCGCCAGGACGGCCGCGTCGAGGGCGCACTCCTCATCGCCGTGATGGCGATGCGGCCCGTGGGGCACCGCGTCGCCCGCCACCCACGCCGGGTACGGCGTGACGGTGACTCCGGAGTCCGGCCGCTCCGCTCCGTCGGACGAGCCGTGGACGAGTGCGCACAGCCCGATCACCGCCAGAAGGGCGGCTCGCAGCAGCACGAGGAGCGCATGCGGTCGGCGGAGCGGGGCGGCCGGAGCCCGCAGGGCATGCGTGGGTGTACGGGAGTGTGGTGGCACAGGTCCTCCATGCGCTCTCGCCGCCCATCGGTCACCGCGGAAGCAGGCATGACCGAAGGGGGTGGCGTGTCGTCGCGTACTGGATGGCGAACCGTTCCTTCGCCCGCGCAGACGTGCGGGGCGGGAACAGCCGGAAGGCGGGGGCTCCGGCTTCTAGACCTGCTGGACCACCGAGAGTCTCAGGGCGGTGGGCGACGCGACGGCGAGCACCGGCGCGCCCGGGGCCCACCGGCCCGAGCCCCGTCCCGGCGTGGCGGATTCGCCAACGGACACTGCAAAGCACGGGGGTGTCAGTACCGGTCCCTGCTGCGGCTGGCCCGATACGCAGTGCTCGTTCGGATGCGAAGAGCCATGACCCGCGCGGGGCTCACCTATCACGGCGGGCCGGGACGCGGCCTGCCCGTCGGCGAGGTGCACGGCCTCCGCGGCCGCGGCGGTGGCAGCGGTCGCGGGCCCGGACACGCCGCTCACCAGGTGTCCTTCGGCGCTCTCGGCGTGGACGCCATGCGTGAACACGATGCCGAACAGCAGCGCGACCACGGCCGACACCCGCAGCAACGGACCCGCGGATACGCGGGCCCGCGGCATACACGGGAGTGACCGAGTCGTAATCACGCCGTGATACTAGCGTCCCATGGACCTCGAACCGTCAACTCCCGCACCACAGTGCGATAACGCGCCATGACATGACCGGTTTGCTTCGGCGAGGACTTGCGCGCCGCCTCCGCTCGCACCGAGGAGAGCCCCCAACCCCCGGAGCCGCCGGAGGCGCTCAGCGGCCCTTCGGGACTCGGCCCCGGCGGACGGCGAATCCGCCCAGCAGCGCGGCCTTCAGCAGGACGATCACCACGAGGCCCCCGACGGCCCAGCCCGTCCACCGCCAGTGGGACACGAGGACGCTGCCGAGGCCCAGGTGCGCGGCGAGGGCGATCACGACGACGGCCACGACACCCGCGGCCTTGAGGTGCCCGCGGCGGCGATCCCCGGCCGCGCCCGGGACCTGAGGGACGGCGGCGGCTGCTTCGCCGGAGCTCGCGGTCGCGGTCGGGGTCGGGGTCGGGGGCACTGTCGCCGTCGCCGTCGCGGGAGAATCCGCGGGAGAAGCCGCGGACCGCCAGCTCACCCGCAGCCCGTCACGTCGGCCGAACCTCTCCAGGTGCCCGCCGGCCAGCTCCTGCAAGCGGCTCAGGTCGCCCTCCGCGGCGGCCTCGACGCGGAGCACCAGCGCTCCCGGGGCGGCCCGCAGTTCGATCCGCCCCCAGGGCAGGACGACCCGGCCTTCGGTGTCGGACCACTCGACCTGCGCCTGCTCCGCCACGGCCCGCATCTCGCGCAGCGCCTGCGTGTCGCCACCGGAATGACCGTGGAGTCCCCGGCCGAGGTGGCGGCCCTTGTTGGAGAAGTGCTTGCAGAGCTGGACGAGATAGCGAGCGGGCCGCTCGGTCCCGACGCGGGCTTCGACGGTGGGCATGGGGCCAGATTTATCGATACACAGTGTCTCTGTCAATACAGAGTGCCTCTACCAATCCAAAGTGTCACTGCAGCGCCGGACCGTATGCTGTCAGGGTGCCCAAGCTCTGGAACGAGACGATCGACGCGCACCGCGCCGCCGTACGGGACGCCGTCCTGGAAGCCACCGCGGCACTGGTCGCCGAACAGGGGCTGACGTCGGTGACGATGTCGCGGATCGCCAAGGACTGCGGGATCGGCCGCGCGACGCTGTACAAGTACTTCCCGGACGTCGACTCGATCCTCCTGGCCTGGCACGAGCGGCAGATCGGCCATCACCTCGACCACCTGGCCGAGGTCCGGGACCGCACCGAAGGCGCCGGGGAGCGGCTGGAGGCGGTGCTGCGCGCGTTCGCGCACGTCTCGCAGGCGTCGCGCCGACACCACGAAAGCGATCTCGCGGCGTTCCTGCACCGCGACCGGCAGGTCACCCAGGCCCAGCTGAAGCTGCGCACCATGGTGGAGGAGCTGCTCGCCGACGCCGCGCGCGCCGGTGCCGTACGCGACGACATCGCACCCGGCGAGCTCGCGAGCTACTGCCTGCACGCCCTCACCGCGGCCGGTGACCTGCCCTCCGAGGCCGCCGTGCACCGGCTCGTGGCGGTCACCCTCACCGGGCTGCGCCCCAGCGCCGTCGACGCGCCGGAGGCCCCCCGGCACACCGACGGCACCGCGCATCCGCCGTACCGGCACGGGCACCGTCCCGCCCATGGCCCGCACTCACCGCGGGCATAGGCGATCAGGCGCCCCTGTGCGGGGCGGGCGTCGTCAGTGGCTGTGGCCGTCGTCGGCGTGCCCGCTCTCCGCGGTCTCCGCGGTCTCCGGGTTCTCGGCGGGGGCCGTGGTCCGCTCGGGCTCCTCGGGCGCGGCCGTCTGGCCGTCCGTGCCGTGGTCGTGGCCGGAATCGGCCTCGCCCGGTGTCTCCGCGCCGGTCTCCTCTCCCGTGTCCTCGGTGGTCTCCTCGCCGTGGCTGTGTCCGCCGCCGCCCGACTCGGCGGCCATCCCGTCGGCGATGCCGCGCAGACCGACGAAGGCGAGGGCCGCGGTGATCAGCACCAGTACGCCCGCCGGTCCGGCGATGCTGCGCCAGCGGGCGGGTTCGTGCCGCAGTACGTAGGCGACGAACGACAGGGCCAGCCCGAAGGGGATGAGCATCGCGGCGCGTTCGGGGAAGTCCTCGAAGTGCTGGAGTCCGCCGCTGAGCATGCCGATGCCGAAGGACAGGGCGAGCGAGGCGGTCACTATGCCCAGCACCTTGACGGCTCCGGGGCGCCGCTTGGTGAGGACGAACTCGTTGAGGACCGTGGCGAAGAGAAAGACCGCCGCGCCGACGACGGCGATGAGCGTGTAGCGGGCGGGGTCCAGCGGATGGTGCACGATGGCGCCGCTGATGAGCCCGGCGCCGACGAACGTGGCGGCGTACCCGATGTAGTTGCCGAGCAGAGGTGTGCGTTTCGCGGCACGGCGGCGCCCCCGTCGCCGTGCCGCGCGCCCCTCCGGGGAGGGACTCGGCGCCGTGCGGGGCCCGGCGGAGTCCCGCACGGGGACGGCGGCGTGGTCGACGAAGTGCTGCTGGGGCAGGACGTGGCGTTGCTGGGGCGGGACATGGTGCTGGGGCGGCACGTGGTGCTGGGGCAGGACGTGGTGCTGGGACAAGGAGGACGCCTTTCAGCGCGGGCCGGTCCGTGAGTCCATGGCTCGGCCCGTCGGAACGCGGACGGTGAAGGGAGGGCGCACCGGGCCCGTGAAGGCTCGGCCCGCGGTGGCCCGACGCGTCGGCATGGGCGCGCCGGACAGCCCTCGGCCTAGATCCGCAGCACCGACAACCGAGCCGGCGCCAGGCCGCCGCCCGGCTCCCGGGCCCCCTCGGCGGTGAGCACCCCGGGCCCCGTCGTACCGCTCAGGACCGCCGTGCACGGCGGTCGGGCGAGCTCCGAGGCGACCGGAATCAGCGCGAAGCAGTCGGACGCGGCCGCCCCCTCGGCATACGCACGGTGCTCCGGCTCGTCCCGCTCCCCCTCCACAAGGGCGACCGCGGTGGCGTGCGCGGCACCCGTCCGCTCCTCGTCGGCGAGCTGGGCCTCATGGGAGTGGGCGGGAGCGGAGACACCGCCGTGCGCTCCGGCGTGGCTCAGGGTGTGCAGCACCCCGACGCCGAGCAGCAGCAGAGCCAGCAGCACAAGACGTACGGCGATGCCGCCCGCCCTCGTCCCACCGCTCCCCACAGCCCCGACCCGCCCTCGCCGCCTCGCCCGACGCCCGTGCGGGCGCGGGTGCTTGTCCTTGGTCGCCACAGCCTACCCACGGCGCCTCAAGGCGCATCGCCGGGTCCGTCATAAACCCTACGGGGGTATATTGGCGGCCAGCTGGACCCTCATGGGACGGGCTCGGCGAAGGCAGTCGGCCAAGGTGACGGAGGCGGTGACGATGGCCACGGTCCGCGTCGGTGCCGCCCGCTGGGCCTGCGGTGTCGTCGTCGCCCTGTTCGCCGCGCTGGCCGTGCTGGTGCACCACGAGACGGCGATGATCACGCCCCCGGCACAGCACACGGCACCGCACACGGCGCGGTCCGCGCACTCCGTCCACTCGGGACACGCCACGCCCGGTACGGCAACCACGCCGGCCGCCGCCGCGCAGGGTTCCACCGCCCGCCCCGCGCACCCGCACGGCATCGCCGACGGCACCTGCGCCGACCCCGGCATGCAGCACTGCACCACCGCGAGCGTCGACACCGTGAAGCTCGTCCCGCCGCCGCAGAACCTTCTCGCACAGGCGGCCAACCCGCACCGGGCCGGGCCCGTACGGTCCCCCGCCGGGACGGTCGGCCGCGCGCCACCCGATCTGTCGGTCCTCTCCCGACTGCGCATCTAGGCCGCGCCCACGGCACCCGTGTGCCGTCTCCGCCGCAGCCCACACGCAGTTCGATCCATTCGATCCATTCGATCAAGAGGACTCACATCGTGAACAGCATCAACCGCCGCTCCCTCCTGCTCGCCGGACTCGGCGCCGCAGGCGCCGGCACGCTCGCCGCCTGCACCGGCTCCTCCTCCGCACCGACCCTGGTCAGCCCCTCCGGTGCCCCGGTCGCCGCCGCCGAGAAGAAGCGCACCGGCACCGGCAGGCAGCACAAGGTCACGCTCACCGCCGCGCCCGCCACCGTCGACCTGGGCGGCGGCATCAAGGCCAGGACGTGGGCCTACGACGGGCGCACCCCCGGCAAGGAGATCCGGCTGTCCGCCGGGGACACCCTCGCCGCGGAACTCGCCAACCAGCTGCCGGACCGGACCAGCACCTCGGTCCACTGGCACGGCATCGCCCTGCGCAACGACATGGACGGCGTACCCCCGGCCACCCAGACCGCCGTGCGCGCCGGGAGCACCTTCACCTACCGGTTCATCGCCGACGCCCCGGGCACGTACTTCTTCCACCCGCACGTCGGTGTCCAGCTCGACCGCGCCCTGTACGCCCCGCTGATCGTCGAGGACCCGCGCGAGCCGCTGGCCTACGACGACGAGTGGGTGATCGTCCTCGACGACTGGGTCGACGGCGTCACCGGCACCCCGGACGAGGTCTTCGCCGAAATCCGGCAGGGCATGGGCGGCATGGACATGGGCGGCGACTCCGGCTCCGGCTCCGGCATGGAGGGCCACGACATGCACGGCATGGGAGACATGAGCGAAGGTGCGTCCCCCGCCGACTCCCCCGCCGCATCCCCCACCACCTCGGCCTCGCCGGGCGGCATGGCCTCGACGTTCATGCTCATGGGTGCCGAGAGCGACCTCCTCGGGGGCGACGCCGGGGACGTCAAGTACCCGTACCACCTGGTCAACGGGCGCGTGCCGACCGACCCGGCGGTCCACACCGGCAGGCCCGGCCGACGCGTCCGCCTGCGGATCATCAACGCCGGCGGCGACACCGCCTACCGTGTCGCGCTCGGCGGTCACCGGCTGACCGTCACGCACACCGACGGCTTCCCCGTCGTGCACCGGCAGACCGACGCCCTCCTGATCGGCATGGGCGAGCGCTACGACGTGCTGGTCACCCTCGGCGACGGCGTCTTCCCGCTGGTCGCGCTCGCCGAGGGCAAGGACGCGAGCGGCATGGCCCTGGTCCGTACGAGCTCGGGCCGCGCACCGTCGGCGGGCGTACGTCCGAAGGAACTCGACGGCACGGTCCTGACCGCCTCCCGGCTGCGCGCCGCCGACGACGTACGGCTGAGGTCCGCCAGGACCGATGTCGTGCACGAGGTCCGGCTCACCGGCGGGATGATGCGCTACGACTGGGCCGTCAACGGCAAGCGGTTCGACATGACCGACCCCGGCGCCGATCCCCTGCTCGTCGAGGAGGGCCAGCGGGTCCGGCTGGACTTCGTCAACGACACCACCATGTGGCACCCCATGCACCTGCACGGGCACACCTACCAGCTCGGCGGCTCCGGCCCGCGCAAGGACACCGCGATCGTGCTGCCCAAGAAGAGGCTGTCGGTGTTCTTCGACGCCGACAACCCAGGCCAGTGGATGCTGCACTGCCACAACGCCTACCACGCCGAGGCCGGGATGATGGCGCTCGTCGCCTACCGGGCCTGAGGCTCCGCGCCCGGGCCGGGGGCACCGCTCGCGGCCCGGGCCGTAGTGCCCGAGGAACATGTCCCAGATCTGGTTGCCATACCCCCAGGGGGTATATGGTTCATGACTGTGGGGCCCGGGAACCCGGGCCACTCCTGATGACATTGGGGGAAGAGATCATGGACCACACCGCTCACCACGCCGGCGCGGCACACGAGCACGGCACCCACGACACCCACAGTGGCCACGGCGGTCATGAGGGTCACCACGGCGGGCCCGCCGGAGCATCGTGGGCCATGGCCGCGAAGGCGACGCTGCACTGCCTCACCGGGTGCGCCATCGGCGAGATCCTCGGCATGGTCATCGGCACGGCCCTGATGTGGGGCAATGTGCAGACCATGATCCTGGCGATCGGGCTCGCGTTCGTGTTCGGCTACTCGTTCACGCTCTTCGCGGTACGCCGGGCCGGACTGGACCTCAAGTCCGCCATCAAGGTCGCGCTCGCCGCGGACACCGTCTCCATCGCCGTGATGGAACTGGTGGACAACGCCATCATCGCCCTCACCCCCGGCGCGATGGACGCCCATCTCTCCGAAGGCCTGTTCTGGTACGCCCTGCTCGGGGGCTTCGCCGTCGCCTTCGTGATCACCACCCCGGTCAACAAGTGGATGATCGGCCGCGGCAAGGGCCACGCGGTGGTCCACGCCTACCACTGATCACTACTGACCCCTGTTGATCACCGGTGCTCGGGGTTGGCCGCGTCGAGACGGCAACCCGCGTCCCACTCGGACCGCTGGTTGCCGTGGGCCGGGACGCCGCCCGCGCGCTTGAGGAGGGCCGCGAGATGCATCAGGTTCCAGGTCATGAAGGCGGTGTTGCGGTTGGTGAAGTCGTTCTCCGGGCCGCCCGATCCCGCGTCGAGGTACGACGGTCCCGGACCGGCCGGGCCGATCCAGCCGGCGTCGGCCTGCGGCGGGATCGTGTAGCCGAGGTGTTGGAGGCTGTAGAGGACGTTCATCGCGCAGTGCTTCACCCCGTCCTCGTTGCCGGTGATCAGACAGCCGCCGACCCTCCCGTAATAGGCGTACTGGCCCTGGGAGTTGAGCAGGGAGGAGCAGGCGTAGAGCCGCTCGATCACCTTCTTGGTGACGGAGCTGTTGTCGCCGAGCCAGATCGGTCCGGCGAGCACCAGGATGTCGGCGGCCATCACCTGCTCGTACAGCGCGGGCCACTCGTCGGCCGCGAAGCCGTGCTCGGTCATGTCCGGGTACACGCCGGGGGCGATGTCATGGTCCACGGCCCGGATCTCGGAGGTGGTGACCCCGCGGTCCATCATGATCGCCGCACTCTTGTCGATCAGCCCCTGGGTGTGGCTGAGCTGCGGGGACGGTTTTAGCGTGCAGTTGATGAACAGGGCGGTCAGATCGTCGAAGCGGTAGGAGTCATGGGCGGAAGAGGAAGGGGAGGGGGAAGGCGACGTGGCCATGGCGGTCTCCCTGGTCGAAGAGGACGGGCGCGTACGGCAGCGTCTCGCGTGCGGCCCGGTCTGTCCTCCTCCGACGCGCTCCCGACCCCTTACGGAGTGATGACGTGCCCGCCCTGTCACGGGGCCGGGCGCGGTCGCCGACCTAGCGTGGCCGTATGCGAGTACTGGTCACCGGCGGTGCCGGTTTCATCGGGTCCCATGTCGTCGAGGCGCTCACGTCCCACGGGCACGAACCCGTCGTGTACGACGTCCGCCGGGATCCGTCCGCCGATGTGCGCGACCCCGCCGCCGTCGCCCGCGCCCTGTCCGGCGTGGACGCGGTCTGCCATCAGGCGGCGATGGTCGGGCTCGGCAACGGCGTCGCCGACGCGGCGGAGTACGCCTCCCACAACGACGTCGGCACCGCCGTCCTGCTCGCCGCCATGGCCGAGGCCGGCGTAGGCCGTCTCGTGCTGGCCGGGTCGATGGTGGTGTACGGGGAGGGGCGGTACGAGTGCCCGCGCCACGGGGTGGTGCGGCCGGGGCCGCGGGCCGTCGCCGATCTGGACGCGGGCCGGTTCGAGCCCCGGTGCCCGGTGTGCGAGGCGGAGCTCTCCCCGGGCCTGGTCGGCGAGGACGCTCCCGTCGACCCGCGCAATGTGTACGCCACCACCAAGCTCGCGCAGGAGCATCTCGCGGCGGCCTGGGCCCGGGTGACGGGAGGTCAGGCCGTGTCGCTGCGCTACCACAACGTGTACGGACCCCGGATGCCCCGCGACACCCCGTACGCCGGGGTCGCCTCCTTCTTCAGGTCCGCCCTGGCGCGTGGTGAGGCGCCGCGCGTCTTCGAGGACGGGCGCCAGCGGCGGGACTTCGTCCATGTGCGGGACGTGGCCGCCGCGAACGTGGCCGCGCTGGAGGCCGGGGCACCGAGCGGTGCGCTGACGGCCTACAACACCGGCAGCGGTGAGCCGCACACCGTGGGCGAGATGGCCCACGCCCTCGCCGCCGCGCACGGCGGGCCCGCCCCCGTCGTCACCGGTGAGTACCGGCTGGGCGACGTCCGCCACATCACCGCGGACTCGTCCCGCCTGCGCACCGAACTCGACTGGAAACCACAGGTCGGCTTCGAGGAGGGCATGACGGAGTTCGCACGGGCCGGGATGCGGGACGCATAGAGGGCCGGTGGTGCTGTCCGCTGCAGCGAAGCCCGCGCGGGCCGGACGCGGGCGGGGCAAGACCGCCGGCGCTACCCGCCGCAGCGAAGCCCGCGCGAGCCGGACCCAGACGGCACAGACGCGGCCGGGACGCCGGCAGGAGAGGACCGCTGGCGCTGCCCGCCGCCCGCCGCCCGCCGCCCGCCGCAGCGAAGCCCGCGCGGGCCGGACCCAGGCAGCGAAAGACCGGCAGTGCCACACGCTGCAGCGAAAGTCACGGCGAGCCAGGACACCGGCGGCGCCGGACCGGCCGTGCCACCCACTGCCCCGAAGCCCGCGCGAGCCGGACCCAAGCGGCGCAGGACCGGCCGTGCCGCCCACCGCCGCGAAGGTCACTCAAGCGGGACGCGGGCGGGGCAAGACCGCCGGCACCGCCCGCTGCCGCGGAGCCCGCGCGGGCCGGACGCGGGCAGCGCAAGACAGGCAGGCCGCCCGCCGTCGCGAAAGTCGCGCGAGCGGGACGCGGGCGGCGTAAGACCGGTGGTACTGCCCGTGTTCATGAAGCGGCCGCGGGCAGTACCACCTCGAAGCGGCAGCCGCCCGGGATGTTGTGTACGGTGGCGCGTCCGTCGTGGGCCTCGACGATGCCCCGCACGATGGCCAGGCCCAGGCCCGCCCCCGCCGGCGGGGTCCGGGCGTCCGTGCCGCGCCAGCCGGTGTCGAAGACCCGTGGCAGATCCGCCTCGGGGATGCCGCCGCAGCCGTCCGTCACCGACACCACCACGCCCTCCGGCGAACGCTCGGCGGCGATGGCCACCGTGCCGTCGGCGGGAGTGCGGCGGATGGCGTTGATCAGGAGGTTGCCCAGGACCCGGCTCATCTCCTTGCCGTCGACCTCCACCGGGACCGCGGCCACGTGGTCGCCGACCAGGCGCACGCCGTGTTCACGGGCGAGGGGGTCCGCTCCCGCCAGGGCGTCGCCGATCAGGTCGTACAGCGATATACGGGTCAGCGACAGCGGTAGAGCGCCCGCGTGGATGCGGGAGAGTTCGAAGAGGTCGCCGACCATCCCGTTCAGGCGCTCGACCTCGGTGCGGATCTGCTTCAGATAGCGGTCGGGGTCGGTGGCGACGCCGTCCTCCAGCGCCTCGGACATGGCGCGCAGTCCGGCGAGCGGGGTGCGCAGGTCGTGCGAGATCCAGGCGACCAGTTCCCGGCGGGAGGTCTCCAACGCGCGTTCCCGGTTTCGGGATTCGGCCAGTCTGGCGCTGGTGGCCGCCAACTCGCGGCTGAGTGCCTCCAGTTCGGCGGTGGCCGGGCCGTGCGGGGCGGAGAAGTCGCCGCCGTCGCCGAACGAGCGGGCGGCGACGGCCAGTTCACGGCTGCGGGCGACGACCCAGCGGCCCAGTATCAGTGCGGTGGCCAGGGAGACCACGGCGGCCATCGCGACGACGGTCGTCACGACGCTCAGGTCGTGTCCGGACAGGAACATCGCCTGCGCCACCGCGAGCGTCCCGGCGAGCATCGCGGTGACGGCGACGGCGGCCACCACGGTCAGCGAGACGGTGAGCGAGCGGCGGCGCAGCAGCCACAGGGCTCCGGCCCCGAGCAGACCGGCCGCGGCGGCGCCGAGGAAGGCGAACAGGGCGATGAGGAGGGTGTCACGCATGCTCACTCACTCCCCCCTGCGGTTCGAAGCGGTAGCCCACGCCCCACACCGTCTGGATGAGGCGCGGCCGGGCCGGGTCGGCCTCGACCTTCCCGCGCAGCCGGCGGACGTGGACGGTGACCGTGGACAGGTCGCCGAAGTCCCAGCCCCACACCTGGTGCATCAGGTCCTCTCTCGAGTACGCCCGTCCCGGGTTCCGCAGGAAGAAGGCGAGCAGGTCGAACTCCCGCAGGGTCAGGGCGAGTTCGGTGCCGTTCTTGGTGGCGCGGCGGGCGGCGGGGTCGACGGTCATACCGGCCGCGCTCAGCAGCCGGGTGCCGGTGTCGGGGCGGGTGCGGCGCAGTACGGACTCCACGCGCAGGACGAGTTCGCGTGGGCTGAACGGCTTGGTGACGTAGTCGTCGGCACCGACCTCCAGACCGAGGATCCGGTCGTCCTCGTCGCCGCGCGCGGTGAGCATGATCACCGGCACGGGCCCGTGGGCGCGCATCCGGCGGCACACCTCCAGGCCGTCCATGCCGGGCAGCATCAGGTCGAGGACCACCAGGTCCGGCCGGTGCGCGGCGGCCCGGGTGAGCGCGGTCGGCCCGTCGTCGGCCCGGTCCACGGTGTATCCGGCCCGGTCCAGATATCCGGCGACGACCTCGGCGACGGTGGGGTCGTCGTCGACGACCAGGACCCGTCCGGCCTGCCCGGTGACCTCGTAGGACTGTTGCATGCGTCCAGCGTCGCACCGCGCCGCCCCCGATGGCCCCCGGACGTGTCGACGTCCCTGTTTCGTAAGGAGCCGGAGTCCGATATGTCCGGCTCTCGTTCGTAGGGTGAAAGCCGTGACCATCGACACGAACACCGTGGATGTCGTGCTCCCCTGTCTCGACGAGGCCGAGGCCCTGCCCTGGGTCCTGGCCCGCGTTCCCGCGGGCTGGCGCGCCCTCGTCGTCGACAACGGCTCCACCGACGGCTCCCCGGACCTCGCCCGCGCCCTCGGCGCGACCGTCGTGCACGAGCCCCGCCGGGGCTTCGGCGCCGCCTGCCACGCCGGCCTCACCGCGGCCACCGCCGACATCGTCTGCTTCTGCGACTGCGACGCTTCCCTCGACCCGGGTCTGCTGGAGCCGTTCGTCCAGGAGATCCGCGCCGGCGCCGCCGACCTCGTCCTCGGCCGCCGCCGCCCGCACGGCCGGGGCAGCTGGCCCGCGCACGCCCGCGCCGGGAACCTCGCGCTCGCCCGGCTGCTGCGCCGCCGCACCGGCCTGCGCCTGCACGACCTCGGCCCCCTGCGCGCCGCCCGCCGCGAGCCGCTGCTCGCCCTCGGCCTCACCGACCGGCGCAGCGGCTATCCGCTCCAGATGGTGGTGCGCGCCGCCGACGCGGGCTGGCGGATCACCGAGCACGACGTCCCCTATCTCCCCCGCACCGGCGCCTCCAAGGTGACGGGCACCTGGCGCGGCACCTGGCAGGCGGTACGGGACATGAGCCGGGTCCTGAACGAAGGGGCGGCCCGGCGCGAGGAAGCGACGGCCCGGCGCGACGCGGAGAGGGCCGGGCGCGACGAAGGGACGGCACGCCACGACGAAGCGACGCCCGGGTGCGACACAGAGACCGCCCAGCGCGACGCAGCGACCGTCCGGTACGACGAAGGGACGGCACGGTGACCACTCTCCTCGTCATCGCCAAGGAGCCCCTGCCCGGCCGGGTCAAGACCCGGCTCACCCCGCCGTTCACCCCGCGGGAGGCCGCGGCCCTGGCGGAGGCCGCGCTCACGGACACCCTGCGGGCGGTCGCGGCCGCCCCCGCCTCCCGCCGCGTCCTCGTTCTGGAAGGCGCTCCCGGCCCCTGGCTGCCGCCGGGCTTCGACGTCGTACGCCAGTGCGCGGGCGGTCTCGACGAACGGCTCGCGGCGGCCTTCGCGGGCGTCGCAGGGCCGGCCCTGCTGATCGGCATGGACACCCCGCAGGTGACACCGGAGCTGCTCACCGTGGACTTCGCCGGCTGCGACGCGTACTTCGGCCCGGCCGAGGACGGCGGTTTCTGGGCCCTCGGACTGGCCGCACCCGATCCCGCCCTGCTGCGGGGCGTGCCCATGTCGACGCCGGTGACGGGGGCGGTGCAGCGGGAGCGGCTGGTCTCGGCGGGGCTCAGGGTGCGGGACCTGCCGCGGCTGCGGGACGTGGACACGGCGGCGGACGCGGAGGCGGTGGCGGCCCTGGTCCCCACGGGAGACTTCGCGGCGCGGCTGGCCCGGTGCGCGAGGAAGGCGGGGAGCGGGCCGGACGCCTCGGGGGCGCGGGGCCGTACCGAGACCGCGGCCGCCGCCGTGCGGACACGACCGGCCCCCGCCCGGCCGCGGCCGGAGAGCACGCCCCGATGACCACCTCCGCCTGGGCCACGGCCGACCCCTACGCGAAAGCCCTCCGCGCCGGACGCGGTCCGCTGTTCCTGCGCCGCACCGACGGCTGGCTGCTCCCCCTGGAGGTGGAACGCTGGTGCGCCCGCCCCGACCCGGTCGACCTCGACGTACTGGCCCGCTGCGAGGGCGCCGTACTGGACGTCGGCTGCGGCCCGGGGCGACTGGTCGCGGAACTCGCCGCCCACGGCAGGACCGTGCTCGGCATCGACGTCAGCGAGACCGCCGTCGAGCACACCGTCCGCCTCGGCGGCCAGGCGCTGCGGCGCTCGGTCTTCGAGCCGCTGCCCGGCGAGGGCCGCTGGGACACGGCCCTGCTGATGGACGGCAACGTCGGGATCGGCGGCGATCCGCGTGCCCTGCTGGACCGGATGGTCCAACTCCTCGCCCCCGGCGGCCTGTTGATCGCCGAGACCGCGCCGATGGACGTCGACGAGCGCACCGAGGTGCAGGTCGTCGACATCACCCTCGCGGCCGGGGGCACCTTCCCCTGGGCCCGGCTCGGCACCCCCGCCCTCCTCAGGTACGCGGACCGGGCCCGCTGGAGTGCCGTACGTCAGTGGACGGCCGGCGGCCGCCGCTTCGTCGCCCTGCGCAGCCGGACGGCCAACAGCAGCGCCGAGACGCCGAAGAGCACGGCGGTGATCAGCAGCCAGCGGGCGAGGAAGCCGTCCGGGGAGAGTGCGGTGGCCGAGCGGTAGCGCCGGTCGGTCATCCCGCTGATCAGCGGGAACCACACCAGCAGGAGGAGGCCGGAGAGGGCGGCGGGGACCCGGACGTACAGCGCCCACTCCCGTCTGCCGCCCGCGCCGAGCCCTCGTACGACCGCGTGGTCCGCGATCGCGTACAGGGGCAGCAGCACGAGGTCGTGCAGCAGCGCGGCCCCCACGAACCACAGGGCGACGCCGAACCAGTCGTCGGCGAGGAGACGTACGCCCGCGTAGCCGGCGAGCGCGAACGAGGCGGCGAGCAGCAGGAGTTGGAAGGGGCTGCCGACGGGGAGGCGGGGAAGCATCACAGGTCTCCGAACGTCATCCGGGCCACCCACTTGGTGTTCAGCACACCGGGTGCGGCGGGCACGATCACGCGGGCCGGGTGGCCGTGGTCGGGGGACAGTTCCTCGCCGTTGACGAACAGGGCGAGCAGGGAGCGCGGGTCGGCGACCTGGTTGGCGCGCAGGGCGGCCCGGCGGAAGGCGCCGTGGCGCTGGAGGGACTCCACGAACACGTCCGGCGGGTCGCCGTCGTCGTAGCCGACGAGCGCGGCGAGGTCGCGCAGCCGCACGCCGCGCCACCACTGGTCGGAGGTCGACCAGCCCTCGACGCAGGCGATGGGCAACGCCGAGCTGTGCAGCGGGAGTCGGAGCAGGTCGGCGCGGCTGAGCCGGACCGTGCCGGTGCGTCCCACGACCGTCAGCCGCCACGCCTCCGCGCTCGTCTCGGCCGCGTCGATCCCGGCGTACACGGCCGTCTTGTTGATCTGGAAGCCGTTCGGGCCGCCGCCGGGCTCGGCCCAGCCGTGCGGGGCGAGGAGTGCGGTGCGCCGCAGCGGCCCGTCGAAGCTCTGGCCGGCC
Source organism: Streptomyces sp. S.PB5 (assembly GCF_030403745.1). Classification (GTDB taxonomy): domain Bacteria; phylum Actinomycetota; class Actinomycetes; order Streptomycetales; family Streptomycetaceae; genus Streptomyces. Next base: position 194,309 of record NZ_JAQMWP010000002.1, on the reverse strand, counting down.
GTCGTGGCGAACAGCAGCAGCGAGCCGCCTCCGACGAACCACAGGGCGCCGCGCCGGGAGACGGTGGGCGGGTCCGGCCGGGGTGACGTCAAGTCGCTCGGCTCTTCACGGAGTTGACGGATGTTGCGCAGGGCGGCCGGGGTCTTCAGGACCGCGTGCGCGACGAACGCGGCGAAGAACACCCACGCCCCGTAGAAGTGCAGCGGGTAGAAGGAGCCGGGAAAGACGTAATTCAGCTGGACGTTGAACACCCCGGTCACGAACTCGAACAGTCCGCCGCCGACCAGCAGGAGCAGCGAGATCCGCTCCAGGGCGTGCGCGAGCGAGCGGGCCGGCGGCAGGGTGAACAGCCGCGGCACGACCGACCAGAGCTTGGCCAGCAGCACCGGGATCAGGGTGATGCCCAGCGTCACATGGACGCCCTGGTTGAGCCGGTAGAGCCAGTGCGGGTCCGTGGGCCAGGAGAAGAGATAGAAGCCGAGGATCCCTTTCTCCGGGGTCTTGTCGTTCACCGGTGACAGGCCCGGGTTGTAGGCGGCGTACGAGGCCAGGCCGGTCAGGAACAGCACGGTGATCCCGGCGAGCAGGACGAGTCCGAGCACCGAGGTGAAGCGGGGGCCGCGCAGCGGGCTGCGCCAGAAGCCGGGTGAGAAGGGCGACCGTGTCATGGCTCGACCGTAGGTCCGCGGCACCCCGTGGAAGGGTCCGCGACCCATGACGAAACGCTGACGTCCGGCCCCGGTGACGGCTCGGGGGCGGCCACCCGGCCTAGCGTGCCGCTGTGACCCGTGACCAGCTCCGAGATCTGTACACCGCCGCGGCCGCCGCCCTGCTCGTCGTCGTGGCCGCACTGGCCGGCCGCCCGATCCAGGACAGGCTGCGCGTCGGCTGGCCCCCGGTCCTCGCCACCTGGGACCCGCACATCGGCCCCGGCACCCCTCTGGCCGTCCTCGTGGCGGTGGCGACCGTGGCCTACGGCCCGGCACTCGCCGCCCGCCTCCCCTGGCGAGGTCTGCTCGCGAGCGCCTGGGCGACGGCCACGGCCTGGATCCTCTCCCTCGCCCTGGTCGACGGCTGGCACCGGGGCATCGCGGAGCAGCTGACCACCCGCAACGAATACCTCCAGGTCATCGACCGCTTCGACGACATCCCCGCGGCCCTGCGGGACTTCACCCACCACATCCTCATCGACTCCCCCGACAACTGGCCCGCCCATGTCGCCGGGCACCCCCCGGCCGCCACCCTCACCTTCGTCCTCCTCGACCGGCTCGGCCTGCGCGGCGGCGGCTGGGCCGGCATGTGGTGCATCGTCGTGGGCGCGACGGCGTGCGTGGCCGTGCTGGTGGCGGTACGCGCGCTGGCCGGGGAAGGACTCGCGCGGCGGGCGGCGCCGTTCCTGGTCCTGGCCCCGGCGGCGGTGTGGATGGGCACGTCGGCGGACGCGTACTTCGCGGCGGTGGCGGCGTGGGCGGTGGCGCTGCTGGCACTGGCGGTGACGGGACGGTCGGTGTGGTTCGCAGGGGGCTCGGGTCTGCTCTTCGGGCTCACCTGCTATCTCTCCTACGGCCTGACACTCTTCGCCGTCGTCGGCGCCGCGGTGCTGTGGCTGGGCCGACGCCGTCTGCGGGAACGGCCGGTGGCTCTCCCCCTGCTGTTCCTGGCCGGGCTGGCCGTGGTGCCGACGGCGTTCACGGTCGCCGGGTTCGACTGGTGGGAGGCGTACCGGCTGCTGGTCACGCGCTACTACCAGGGCGCCGGCGGGGTACGCCCGTACGGCTACTGGGTCTGGGCGAACCTGGCGTGCACGGTCCTGATCACGGGACTGGCCACGGCGCCGGCCCTGCGCCGTACGACGTCGGCGGCGCTGCTCCGCAGACCCGACACGGACATCCGCCTCCCCCTTCTCGTGACCGCGGCCCTGCTCGCCCTGCTGACCGCCGACCTGTCCGGCATGAGCAAGGCCGAGACCGAACGCATCTGGCTCCCCTTCGCGATGTGGCTGCTCCCCTCCTGCGCCCTCCTCCCCCGCCCCCGCGTCTGGCTCGCCGCCCAGGCGGTGCTCGCGCTGCTCATCAACCATCTGCTGCGGACGGGGTGGTGACAGGGGGCGGGGCGGGGGCCGGCCGTGCGGAGCGTTACCGCCTGCGGCCGGGCAGCGGATCGAACCGCTCGCCCGGTGACGGGAACAGCCGGTGACGGGAACAGCCGCCCGGTGCGCATATCTTGGCGCGCATGCAGTCATACACGATCGGCCAGGCCGCCCGGCTCCTCGGCGTGAGCCCCGACACCGCCCGGCGCTGGGCGGACGCGGGACGGGTGTCGACCCACCGGGACGAGGGCGGGAAGCGGCTCATCGACGGGGCGGACCTGGCCGCCTTCTCCGTGGAGCTCGCCAAGGGCGGAGGCGGTGAGGAGGGCGTCTCCTACACCTCGGTACGCAACGCCTTCCCCGGCATCGTCACCGCGATCAAGCTCGGTGACGTGGCGGCGCAGGTGGAGATCCAGGCGGGTCCGCACCGCCTGGTGTCGCTGCTGACCCGGGAGGCCGTCGAGGAACTGGGCCTGGAGGTCGGCATGGAGGCCACCGCCCGGGTGAAGTCGACGAACGTGCACATCGACCGCGTCTGAGCGGGTTCGACGGCGGCCCGGCCGGTGCAGCCGCGCACGTCCTTCGGCCGTCGGCCGCCGACTGCGGACGCCTTAAAGTCGGACCCATGACGACACCTTTGACCGACATCGCCTTCGACTCGCTCCGCCTCGACGCCGTGCCCGACGAGGAAACGCTGCGCCAGGTCTACGAACTCCCCAAGGACGCGGCCCTGCGCAAGCAGATGACCGAACTCACCGAGCAGACCAGGCAGTTGATCGGCTGCTCCTCGCTGGTGTTCGTCGCCAGCGCGGACGCCGAGGGCCACTGTGACGTCTCGCCGCGCGGCGGCCCCGCCGGGTTCGTCGCGGTCCTGGACGCGCGGACGGTGGCGATACCGGACGCGACCGGCAACAAGCGGCTGGACACGTTGAAGAACGTCATCGCCACCGGACGCGCCGGGCTGCTGTTCGTCATCCCGGGGCGCACCACGACGCTCAGGGTGAACGGCAGAGCCTGTGTCTCCACCCGCCCGGAGCTGCTGTCCCAGCTGACCGCCGTGGGCAAGCCGCCGGCCAGCGCGCTGGTGGTGGGGATCGAGGAGGTCTACCCGCACTGCCCCAAGTCGCTGCTGCGCAGCGGGGCCTGGAAGCCGGAGCAGTGGCTCCCGGTGGACGCCCAGCCGACCTCGGCCGAAGTGACACTGGCCCAGCTGCGGATGCCGGAACTGACGATCGCCGACATCGAGCAGGCGGAGGCGGACTCGCTGAAGTACCGGTACGAGTGACGGACGCTCCTGTAGAAACGCATATACCAGCCCCTCGAACCCACACCCCGGCTCATGCAATGACACAGGGGACTTACACCTCGCACATGCGGCAGTATGGTCGGTGCGCACTCCGGTGCCGTTGCGAAGAGGCGTTTCCGAGAAGGATTCGAGAAGGAGCAGAGCCGTGACGACCCGTACCGTGCGCCGGGCCCGCCGCACCCACCGGATGCTTCAGGTGACGGGTGCGGGCGCCGCCGCACTGCTGGCCCTGAGCGCCTGCTCCTCCGACGACTCCTCGTCCGCCGGTTCCGGCTCCGCCGCGGGCGGGCTGTCCGGCACGGTGACCGTGTTCGCGGCGGCCTCGCTGAAGGAGAGCTTCGAGACGCTGGGCAAGCAGTTCGAGCAGGAGCACCCCGGCACGAAGGTCACCTTCAGCTTCGGTGGCAGCGACTCCCTCGCCGCGAGCATCACCGGCGGCGCCCCGGCCGATGTGTTCGCCTCCGCCAGCCCCAGGACGATGAAGATCGTCACGGACGCCGGCGCAGGCTCCGGCACACCCGCCACCTTCGTCCGCAACCAGCTGGAGATCGCCACCCTGCCGGGCAACCCCGACGGGATCGGCTCCCTCAAGGACCTCACGGGCTCCGGCCTGAAGGTCGTGCTGTGCGACAAGGAGGTGCCCTGCGGCGCCGCCGCGCAGAAGGCCCTCGACGCGAGCAGGCTGAAGCTCACGCCGGTCTCCTACGAGCAGGACGTCAAGGCGGCCCTGACGAAGGTGGAGCTGAAGGAGGCCGACGCGGCCGTCGTCTACAAGACCGATGTGAACGCCGCGGGTGACAAGGTGGAGGGCGTGGACTTCCCCGAATCGGCCGACGCCGTCAACGACTATCCGATCACGCTGCTGAAGGACTCGGAGAACACCGAGGCGGCCAAGGCGTTCATCGCGCTGGTGCGGTCCGCCGACGGCCAGAAGGTCCTCACCGAGGCCGGGTTCCTCAAGCCGTGACCTCGTCCGACCAGTCCGGCGCCGGGTCCGACACCCTTGCGGGCGGACCGCGGCGCGGGCGCGGGCGTGGCGCCTCCAAGCCGGCCGGGAGTCCCAGGGGTGCCAGAAGCCTGACGGGCTTCAGAGGCGCGCCCCTGCCCCTTCTCCTGCCCGCGCTTCTGGGCCTGGCCTTCCTCCTCGTGCCGCTGATCGCCCTGCTCGTGCGGACCCCGTGGTCGCATCTGCCGGGCCGGCTGACGAGCGCGGAGGTGTGGCAGGCCCTGCAGCTCTCGCTGGTGTGCGCGACGGCGGCGACCGCGGTGAGCCTGGTGGTCGGCGTGCCCCTGGCCTGGCTGCTGGCCCGCGTGGAGTTCCCGGGACGCGGCCTGGTCCGGGCCCTGGTCACGCTGCCCCTGGTCCTGCCGCCGGTGGTCGGGGGCGTGGCGCTGCTGATGGCCCTCGGCCGCAACGGGGTCGTCGGCAAGTGGCTGGACGCGTGGTTCGGGATCACCCTCCCCTTCACCACCGCCGGGGTCGTCGTCGCCGAGGCGTTCGTCGCGATGCCGTTCCTGGTGATCAGCGTCGAGGGCACGCTGCGGGCCGCCGACCCGCGCTACGAGGAGGCCGCGACCACCCTGGGCGCCTCCCGGTTCACCGCGTTCCGCCGGGTCACCCTGCCCCTCGTCGCGCCGGGCATCGCGGCGGGCGCGGTGCTGGCCTGGGCGCGTGCGCTGGGCGAGTTCGGGGCGACCATCACGTTCGCCGGCAACTTCCCCGGCCGCACCCAGACCATGCCCCTCGCCGTCTATCTCGCCCTGCAGAGCGATCCGGAGGCGGCCATCGCCCTCAGCCTCGTTCTGCTGGCCGTCTCCATCGCCGTACTCGCAGGACTGCGCGACCGCTGGATGAGCGCCTCATGACCGATCTCGACAAGACAGCGCACGACACCGTCGACGCGGGGTCGAGCCCGGCCGCCGCAGGGACCGAACGAGCCGAAGGTGCCGAAGGGCTGGACGCGCGGCTCGTCGTCGACCGGGGCGGGTTCCGGCTCGACGTGTCGCTGACGGCCGCCCCCGGCGATGTCGTCGCCCTGCTCGGCCCCAACGGCGCCGGCAAGACCACCGCCCTGCGCGCGCTGGCCGGGCTCGTCCCGCTGACGGACGGCCGTCTCCGGCTGGACGGCGTGGAGCTGGACCGTACGCCGCCGGAGTCCCGTCCCGTCGGCGTCGTCTTCCAGGACTATCTCCTCTTCCCGCACCTGAGCGCCCTGGACAATGTCGCGTTCGGCCCGCGCTGCCACGGCGCGTCCAAGGCGGCGGCCCGCGCGCAGGCCGCCGTGTGGCTGGACCGGATGGGCCTGGCCGAGCACGCGGGGGCCAAGCCCCGCCGTCTGTCGGGCGGCCAGGCCCAGCGGGTGGCCCTGGCCCGCGCCCTCGCCACCCACCCCCGTCTGCTCCTCCTCGACGAACCCCTGGCCGCCCTCGACGCACGCACCCGCCTGGAGGTCCGCGCCCAGCTCCGGCGCCATCTCGCCGACTTCGAGGCGGTCGCGGTCCTCGTCACCCACGACCCGCTCGACGCGATGGTCCTGGCGGACCGTCTGGTCGTCGTCGAGGACGGCCAGGTGGTCCAGGAGGGCACCCCGGGCGACATCGCCCGCCACCCGCGCACGGACTACATCGCCCACCTCGTCGGCCTGAACCTCTACAAGGGCCGGGCCGAGGGCCACACCGTACGGCTGGACGCGGGGCCCGAGATCACCACCACCGAGGAGCTCACCGGACCGGTCTTCGTCACCTTCCCGCCGACCGCGGTGACCCTGTACCGCGACCGCCCCACCGGCGTGAGCGCCCGCAACCTCTGGCGCTGCGAGGTGACCGGCCTGGAGACCCACGGCGACCAGATCCGCGCCGGCCTCGCCGGCGAACTCCCCCTCGCCGCCGACGTCACCACGGTGGCCGCCGCCGAACTCGGTCTGCATCCCGGCGCGCAGGTGTGGGCGGCGGTGAAGGCGACGCAGACGCACGCCTATCCGGCCTGACGGGCGGCGAGTCGGGCAGTTGCGGTTCAGGTGCTTCAGGCGCTCACCGGCACGGATGCCGGCCTCACCCGGGCGACGGTCATGACGTACAGGACCAGGCCCGCGGTGGTGAGGACGAAGCCCGCCCACACGGTGGACAAGGTCCCCCAGCCGGCGTCGAGGGCGACCGCGCCCCCGATCGCGCCGAGGCAGTTCGCGAGGTTGAGTGCGGCCAGATTGAGCGTGCCCATCAAGGTCGGGGCGTCGGGTGCGAAGGCCGTCAGCCGGACCTGGATGGTAGGGATGGCGAACATCATGGTCGCGCCGACACCGAACAGACACGGCAGCAGGACCAGCAGACTGTCGCCTGCCACACCGATCAGCACCAGGAACGCCAGGACGCCGCCGTAGCCCAGGATCAGACCCCGGTTCTCGTACCGGTCGGCGACCCGTCCGCCGACGTGGTTGCCGACCGCCATGCCGAGGCCGAAGACGGCGAGCGCGACCGGGATGAGCGAGGCGTCCCGCAGTGCCGCGTCGGTGACGAACGGGCCGATGAACGTGTAGACGGCGAAGATGCTGGAGATGCCGAGCGCCGCGACGGTGACCATCAGCCAGACGCCCCGCCGCCTCAGAGCGCCCAGTTCGCCCGTGAGGGAGCTGCCGCGCAGGTCGTCGGTGCGCGGCAGCCAGGCCAGCAGGGCGGCTCCGGCGAGCAGGCCGACGGCGACCACGGTCCCGTACAGGGCGCGCCAGCCGGCGTGCTGGCCGATGAAGGTGCCGAGCGGCGACCCGGCGATGGTGGCGAGGGTGAGTCCTCCCATCACGGTGGCGAACGCCTTGCCGCCCTTGCCCGGCCCGTACACGTACGCGGCGACGACCGCCCCGGCGCCGAAGAACGCGCCCTGCACGCTGCCCGTGACGAACCGGAAGGCGACGAACGACGTGATGTCCGGCGCCAGGGCGGAGAGCCCGTTGCCGACCACGAACAGCCCGATCAGACCGAGCAGCAGAGTGCGCCGGTTGACCCGGGCGGCGAGCAGGGTGATCGCCGGAGAGCCGATCATCACCCCGAGGGCGTACGCGGTGATCGCGTAGGTCGCGACCGGGAGGGACGCCTCCAGATCGGCCGCGAACAGCTGGATGATGCCGTTGCTGCCGAACTCGCCCGCGCCGATCGCGAACGTCCCCAACGCCAGTGCGAACAGTGTCCGTCCCGGATTCCTGATGGGCGACTTCGCCGTGGTGTGCCGGTTCTCCTCGGCGGCGCACTGGCGGTCGTATGCGCGCTGATGCATCGTCTGCGTCCTTGGCGGGAGGGTCGGTCGGAGGGGGTACGGACGGGTGCGGGACGGCTGCCGGGGCGCTGGTCAGCGCGCGGCGCGCTTGATGAGGGCGGCCGTCGCCGCGGGCTGCGCGATCATCGCGACATGCGAGGCGTCGACCTCGAGGGTGTGTGCGCGGGCCCGGCGCGCCATGAACCGCTGCGCCGCCGGGGGCAGCACCTGGTCGTCACGGCCCACGAGGTACCAGGACGGAACGGTCTTCCAGGCGGGGGCGCCGGACGGCACCTCCAGGGCGTGCGTGTCCACCGGACGCTGCCCGGCCCACATCAGCTCGGTGGTCGCCTTCGGCAGGTCCGCGGCGAACACGTCGTGGAAGTACTCCTTCTTGACGTAGGCGTCGACGCGGCCCTCCCCGTAGGGACGGAAGTCCAGCGTCTGCTCGCTGATCCGGCTTCCCGGGTACTTCGTCTGCAGACCGAACAGCGTCTCCCCCTGATCGGGCACGAAAGCGTCCACGTAGACCAGCGCCTTCACGTTCGGGTTGCCGGTCGCGGCGTTCGTGACGACCATCCCGCCGTAGGAGTGCGAGACGAGGACGAGCGGGCCGCTGAGCGTCGCGAGGACAGCGGCCAGATAGGCGGAGTCGGAGGCGACGCCGCGCAGCGGGTTGGCCGGTGCGATGACCGGATAGCCGTCGCGGATGAGCCGGGAGAGGACCCCGTTCCAGCCGGAGGCGTCGGCGAACGCTCCGTGCACGAGGACCACGGTGGGTTTCCGGCCGCTGCCGGTGTGTGCCTGCGCGACGGAAGGGTCGAGGGCCGCGCCCACCACGACCGCGGCGGATCCGGCCAGCAGCGCCCGGCGAGTTGTCGTCATCGTTGTCTGCCCTTCGGTGTCCGGTGTTCTCGCCGATGACCGTAGAACCGGCCACTTGACGGGCAGTGAACGGAGATCCGGGCGCCCTACAGAGGCTGCTTCACTCGCAGTTCCGTGTGGGCGTGTTCGTCCAGCGTGTACCGGCGTTGCAGCACGACGGCGATCGCCATGAGCACGGCCGGGACCAGGGTGAAGCCATAGCGAACGGCCGCGAGCGCACTGGAGGACTGCGTGACGTGCTCGCCCGCGCCACTGGCCACGAACCCGCCCACCGCCAGACAGGCCGAGTACGCGTACGGCCCCAGCGCGCCGCCGGTGGCCTCGGCCGCGGTCCACACACCGGTGTAGCTGCCCGCGCTGGCGGTACCGGAAGGCCCGGCGGCGGCGACGACGTCGGGCACCATCGACAGCGGCATCAGCTGCATCGCGGCGAACGCGACGCCCTGCACCGCCACCGCCGCGAGCAGCAGGGGCAGACCGGCCGCCGCGCCCAGCGCCAGCACCGACGCCCCGGCCACGAACGCGGCCTGGGCGACGAGGAGGCTGCGCTGTTTTCCGAGCCGCCGGGCCACCCGCACCCACAGGGGCGTGGTCAGGACCGCCGGTGCCATGAACGCGGCGATGAGCACGCTCGTGAGGGCGGAGCGGCCCAGCTCGTACTCGGCGAAGTACGGCATGCCCGCCAGGACCAGGTTCATCGTGATCGCGACGGTCAGATAGGACGCGGTCAGCGCGCGGAACTGCCGGTCGCGCAGCGCCACCAGCAGCCCGCCCCGGTGCCCCGGCCCTGTGGAGGTGCCCGGCGCGGCCCGGTTGAGGCGGGCGACGCCGCTGATGCCGACCAGCAGGGCCACGAGCATGACCGCGCCGAGCAGCAGGGCCGTCCTCGTGTAGTCGCCGACGCCCGGATCGTCACCGGCGACCAGCGGCGCGGTCACGCCGGCGAGGAGAACGCTCACGATGATCACGACACTGCGGTAGCCCATGAGGCGGGTCCGCTCGTGGTAGCCGATGCCGAGGCCGGCCGGTGTGGCGAGGTAGGAGACCTGGTAGCACGAGTAGAGGAGGTTGCCGGCGACCAGCGCCACCGCGACCCATACCGCGGCGCCCGTCCCGCGCAGGTCCGACGGCACGGCGAAGAGGGCCACGAAGGTGAGCACCACGGCACAGCCGGCCAGCATCAGTCGCCGGCGGTGGCCGCTGCCGGCCAGGTCGGCGTCGGAGATCCGGCCCACCCACGGGTGCGTCACGATGTCGGCGACGTTCGGCAGCAGCAGCGCGAGACCGGCCGTGGACGGCGGCACGGCCAGCACGTCGGTGAGGAAGTACAGCAGGAAGACGCCCGGCACGGTGACCCAGATACCCATGCCGATGGAACCGGCGGCGAACGGGACGATCGCGCGCAGGGGGAGCCGAACTTCGGCCATGAGCCGCCTCCAGGAGATCCGCGGTGGGGAGTGTCAGCGTCGTCTGCGTCGTCAGAAGGCCAGGGCCAACCGGCGTACGGCCTCCCGGAGTTCCTCCGGGGTGCGGTCGCTGTAGGACAGCCGCAGGTGCCGGGCCGAGGAGTGCCGCCGGGGATCCGCCGCGCCCGCGGCGAAGTACTCGCCCGGCTGGTAGACGACACCGTGCGCGGCCGCCCGTCGGAACAGCGCCTCGGCGTCCACGGTGTCGTCGGTGAGCCGCGGCCAGAGGAACAACCCGCCTTCGGGGGCCACGACGTCGAGGGCGCCCGGGAGGTGTTCCCGCAGGGCGCCGACCAGCACGCCGGCGCGTTCCCGGTACAGCGCGGCGGCGCCGGCCACGACCCGGTCGAACCACTGGTCGTCGTCGGTGAGCAGCCGTTCGACGATCGCCTGGGTCACCGAGGAGGTGTGGACGTCGAGGCGGTTGCGCAGCCGGGTCACCGGGTCCACGAGGTGGTCCGGCAGCACCAGCCAGCCCACGCGCCAGCCGGGTCCGAGGGTCTTGGTGAAGGAGTTGACGTGGATCGCCCGGTCCGACTCGTTGAAGGCCGCGATGCCCTGGTCCTGGCCGCCGAAGCGCAGTTCACGGTACGGATTGTCGACGATCACGTGGAAGCCGTACCGCTCGGCGAGTTCGATGAGTGCCTGGCGCTTCGGCGCGGAGAGAGTGACCTGGGCGGGGTTGTGGAAGTCGGGCACGGTGTAGGCCGCGGCAATGCGGGCGCCGGTGGCGAGCCGCCGGGCGAGGTGCTCGACGTCGAAGCCGTCGGCCACGACCGGCACCGGCAGGATCCGTGTCGTCGACACCTCCAGGGCCCACAGGAAACCCGGGAACACCGGGTCGTCGACCGCGACGGTGGCATCGCGCTCGACGACGGTCAGCACCGCCAGGGCGAGGCCGTGCATGCCGCCGTTCGTCACCACGATCCGGCGGGGGTCGACGCCTTCCCGTTTCGCGATCCAGTCGCACAGTGCGTCGGATCCGCGCGCCGGCCCGTACTGCAGGCTCGCCAGCGCGGCGTCGGGTGCCTGCCACAGCTGCGCCGACGCCTTGGCGATCGCCTCGACCGGCAGGGCTGTGGGCGCTGGGATGCCGCCCAGCAGGCGAATCGTTCCGGGGGCGGGGGCGGCGAGGCTGGCGTCGACGAAACCCTTGGGCGCCGAGAGCCCCCGGGCGAGGGCGGTCAGCCCGCTGCGTTCCTCGTCAGGGCCTGCGGTCATGCGTGGCCTCCAGGTCCCGCGAGAGCTGTTCGGCGCGCCGTGCGAACAGATGCGCCTCGCGTGCGGTGGCGTACGCGCGGGCGCGTTCGGCGGCGGCCCGGACCGCGGTGAGCGGTGCGCCGCGGGCCTGCAGCAGGCGTGCCCTCAGCAGCAGGAGAAGGCTTTCGGCGTAGCGCTGGCCGAAGTCCCGGATCGCCTGGTCGGCTCGGTCGAGAGCGGCTTCGGCGCGGTCGGGCGATCCGGCTGCCAGCCACATCTCGGCGATCAGCGCGTAGTGGTGGGCGATGCCCCATTGCGGCGGATCGAGCAGATGGGCGGTCAGGAGCTCCTCGGCCTCGGTCGCGGCGCCGGCCGGATCCTCGCCGGTGAGGGCGCGGGCCCAGCACCAGAACTGCCGGATGTAGAGGTCGATGGTGGCGTCGAGGCGCACGAAACCGGTGGCGGTCCAGCGCTCGCCCGCGCGCCGCGCCGTCTCGGCGTCCCCGGCCATGGAGGTGATCATGGTCGTGTAGTAGACCCAGACCGAGGCCGCGTACGGGTCTCCCGGGGTGTCCCAGGTGTCGATGAAGGCCAGCGCCGCATCGACGTCACCGTGCAGCGCGGTCATGACGGCCCGCCAGCCGGGCCCCTCCCCGGGGATGCTGCCGTCCCGTCTGAGCGGTGTCTCCTCGTCCGGAGCGACGGTGCCGCCGACGGCGGCATCCTCCTTGGTGAAGGAACGGTACGCCTCGCCGATGTTGCCGATGTCCCACTGGTGCAGGCCCCAGGCGTGCCGGCCGTAGCGTCGGACGGCCGGATCGGAGGACACCTGGCCGCGCTCGTGCAGGCGGCGGGCCAGCTCCCCGCGGCCCTTCTCGACGGAGGTGTAGGCGCCCATCATGCGGATGAAGAGGAAGTCGGCCGCCTCCGCCTCCCGGCCGAGGGTGCCGGCCAGGTATTCGGCCCGCTCCAGCAGGTCGAAGGTCGAGGCGTCGTACCCCGAGTGCCGTCTGACGACGATGGCGAGGAGCGTGAGGGCGGTGAACTCCAGCTCCATGAGTCCGGACGCCCGGGTGACCTGTACGGCGGAGCGCAGCTGTCGACGGGCGGACTCGAAGGCGAGTTTGGCCGCCGCGCGGCGCCCGGCGCGGATCAGCGCCTCCGCGACGCGCACGGGCTCGGCGAGGGGGCCGGCGGCCCACAGGTGGTAGGCGAGGCGTTCGGCGACGTCCTCGTCGTCGGCGTGGATCTGTTCGAGCGCGTCCGCGACGCGCAGATGCAACTGGGTGACCTGCTGTTTCGTCGCGGTCTCGGAGACCGACTCGCGCACCAGGTCGTGCGCGAAGCGGAGCGAGGACGGGTCCTGCGGCCCGGGTTCGAGCAACCCGAGGGTGTGCAGCGGTTCCAGGCGGTGGAGGCAGTCCGCGACGTCCACGCCGGTGGCGCGGGACAGCAGTCTGAGGTCGACGTCGCGGCCGATGAGCGCGGCCACCCGCAGCAGGTCCCGGGCGCGGTCGTCGAGCCCGGTCATCCGGTCGCGGACGACGTCGTGGACGGTGGACGGGACCCCGGCGGGGGCGGACGGGTCGCCGTCGCCGATCGCGCCGCTTCCGCTGAGGAGCCGGGACAGTTCGCGGACGAAGAACGGATTGCCCGAGGTACGGGCGTGGATGGCGCGGGTGACGGCGTCGCCGGGATCCTGGCCGGCCTCGTGGCGGATGAGTTCGGCCACGTCGTCCGGGCCGAGCGGGCCGAGCCGGAACCTGCGGTGACCTGGCACCCGGCTGGCGGCGGCCAGCACCCGGGAGAGGTCCGGGCCGACTGTGGGGGCGCGGTCGCGTAACGCGCCGATGATCGCGGTGCCCCGGGGCAGCCGTCCCGCCAGATGCTGCAACAACTGCAGGGAGGTGACGTCGGCCCATTGGAGGTCGTCGAGGATCAGGAGTGTCGGCCGCCGCGCCGAGGCCTGTCCGACGAGGGCGACGACCTGTTCGAACAGCCGGAACTGGGCGTTGCCGTCGGGAAGTTCCCGGGGCGCGTCGTCCGGTGCCGCGAGGAGGTTTCCCAGCCCGCCGGTGAGCCACTGCTCGCTCGCGGGAGCGGGCAGGCTGCGGACGACCTGGCCCAGCGCCTGCTCCCACGGCCACATCGCCGGTGTCCCGTCGCCCTCCAGACAGGAGCCCCAGACGGTGAGTGCGCCCAGCCGGCCCGCCACCGCGGCGGCCTCTTCCAGCAGCCGGGTCTTGCCCGCGCCCGGCTCGCCTTCGACGAGGCCGATCGCGGCGTCGCCGGCGAGTGCGCGCTCCACGAGGCGCCGCAGCGTGGCGAGTTCGTCGGTCCGGCCGATCAGGGCGGTCACCGCGGTCGGCCCGGCCTCCTCGTCCGTCTTCCGCACGAGCGGCGGCGCCGGGGGCTGGGTGAGGATCCGCCGCTGTGCGTCCTCCAGCGCCGGGCCCGGGTCGATGCCCAGCTCGTCGGCGAGCCGGTCGCGGACCTGACGGAACAGCGTGAGCGCCTCCGCCTGGCGGCCGGCGGCGCCGAGAACGCCGATCAGACCGGCCAGCACGGGTTCGTTGAACGGTGCCATCGATGCGGCCAGTTGCAGAGCCGCGAGCACCCGCTCCGGTTGCCCCGTCGACACGGCGAGCTCGGCCGCCGCCGTGCATGCGTCGTAGAACTCGTTGTCGAGTGCGGCGAAGACCGTCGTGGCGGTCGTCCCGTCGGGGATGCCGTCGCCCGCCGGGCCGTGCCAGAGCCCGAGGGCTTCGACGTAGTGGTCGAGGGCCGCCACATGATCGTGCCGAGCCGGCGCGGCCCTGGCGGCATCGACGAGTTCCCGGAAGACGACGAGGTCCAGGGTCGCGGAACCGACGGCGAAGAGGTAGGAATTGCCGCGCCGGTGGAGGAACGAGCCGGCTTCGCGGGCGGGCAGCAGGGGTTCGAGCAGCCGCCGCAGGGCTCCGACGTACTTCTGGAGAATGTTCACGGCCGACGCCGGTACGTCCTCGGCCCAGATCAGATCGACCAGCTCGCTCGTACTGATCGGCTCGCCGGCGCGGGCGAGCAGCACCGCGAGCAGATACGACTGCTGCCGGGGCCCGGGGTCCAGTTCGACGCCGTCCCGCCAGATCCGCAATGGACCCAGGATCTGCAGACGCAGTTGTCCGCCGGAGGAAGCCATGCCCACCCCTACCCCTGCTCACGGCCCGACCACGATCGGCTGCGGCACAGCCACTTTACGGTCGGCCCGCGGCCCGGGTCCATGAACCGAGTCAACCGCCGGGCATCCCTCGTTGTCCTCCGGCGCTGTCCTCCGGGGCGTTCAGACTGGCCGCGCCGGCTTGACACCCACTGAATGAACAGTGAAGGCCATCCGACACCACGCCCCGCTCTCATTCAATCTCCGTCCAGTGCACCGCCATAGCTTTGCGGCGAGCGTGCGGGTCCGGAGAAGAAACGGCCGTCATCCGAGGAGAGGTTGGTCCATGGTGAGCGGGAAACCGACGATCGTGCTCGTGCACGGAGCCTTTGCCGACAGCAGCGGATTCAACGACGTCACCAAGCGGCTTGTCGCCGACGGCTATTCGGTGGTCGCCGCGCCGAATCCGCTGCGGGGCCTCGCCTTTGACGCGGCCAATGTCAGGGCACTGCTGGACAGCATCGAGGGACCGGTCGTTCTGGTCGGGCACTCCTACGGCGGTGCGGTCATCTCCGCTGCCGCCGCGGGAAACGCGAACGTGAAGGCACTGGTCTACCTGGCGGCGTTCGTGCCGGAGACGGGCGAGAGCGCGCAGGCACTGGTCGAGAAGTTCCCGGGCAGCACGGTGGGTGAATCCCTCAAACCCGTGCCGCTGCCCGACGGACAGGTCGATCTCTACATCGACCCCAGGGTCTTCCACTCCCACTTCGCGGCCGACGTGTCGGCAACGGAAGCCGCCCTCTACTCGATCACCCAACGCCCGGCCACCGGCGCCGCCCTGGGCGAGCCCGCCGCCGGCCCGCAGGCCTGGCACACGATCCCGGCCTACAACCTGATCAGCGGCGCCGACAGGATCATCCCGCCGGCGACACAGGAGTTCATGGCCCAGCGCTCCGGCGCGCGGACCCAGGTGGTCGAGGATGCCTCGCACATGGTCTTCGTCTCCCGTCCGGGCGCGACGGTGGCCCTCATCGAAACAGCCGCGCAGGACACCCAGGAGGCGTGATGCACAAAAGCGAAAAGGCCATGAAATGGGGCCTGCGGATCCACCTCCTCTGGTACGTGATCGCCAATGTGGCCCAAGTGATCCTGTGGGGAATCCTCACACCCGACGTCTTCTTCTGGCCCTTGTGGTCGATTCTGGGCTGGGGCATCGGACTGGTGATCCACTTCTGGGTGATTCGCACGACATCCCGCTCGTTCGTCCGACCCTGAAAAAGAGGAGATCCATGTCCGAGAAAGTAGTTCCGGGCCGTCAGACCTCCGCCTCCGAAGGCGATGTCGTCGTCTTCCACATCGGGCTGCGCATCAATCGATTCCTGGCATTCTCCAGTTGGTTTCCGGCCTTCAGGTCGATGCCACGAATGCTGCGCGAGCTGTCACGGGAAAAGGGCAGCGGGCTGCTCGGCTACAAGGTGCTCTACGGCGGCCTCCGGGAGTTCTACGTCGTCCAGTACTGGACCGACAAGGAACGGCTCCTCGCCTACGCCCACCAACAGGACAAGGAGCACCGCCCCGCATGGACCGACTTCAACCGACGAGCACGCGCCGGGAAGGGACACGTGGGCATCTGGCACGAGACGTTCATCGTCCCGGCAGGCTCCTACGAATCGGTGTACGACGACATGCCCGCATACGGCCTTGCCGCCGCAACGGGCGTCGTCCCGGTCGCCCGACGCGGCGACACGGCGGCCCAGCGGCTGCGGGCGGCAGAGGCGGGTGGGCCAGGCCAGGTGCAGCCGTAGGTCCCTCGGGCTTCCTTCGGGCTTGATGCTCTCGCACGCCGGGTATCGCAGGCGCATGCGGGCATGGGGAGAGGCCGTACGGACGGGACCCCGGTGGGAGACATTTCTGCGGGGCGTGGCGCGGCGAGGGCTGGCGGGGGATGCGCCGCAGCCGTGGTGGATCCCGCGGCGCGTGCTGAATGTGGTGTCGGCCGATGTGGACGCCGCTGCCGGTGTAGGGGCGATCTGGATCGTGTGGCGTCCGGGGGCACTGCGGAGGCGCGAGCACATTGCGCTCGTGGAGTGGTTCGGCGAGCGGTGGCGGTACGTGGGGGGCAGCAGCGGCCCAGGAGACGGTCCGGTCACCGTCGATGTACTCGATGTGCGCAGCGGCGGGGGTGTCCTCAGCCTTACTCGCAGGGTCGCCCCTCCACGTTCCCTCGCCTCCGCCCCGTGGATCGGTTGCGTCAAAGTGCGCCTCGGGCGGGAAGTGAGTCGTGGTCCTGGGACCCGACGGTGCCGAGCTCTCCCGCATCGGCCCTCATGACGGCCTGGACACTCATACCTCGGCGTGATTGAGGCAGGACCTCTGACCAGCCTGCTTCCCGGGTCGTCGTCGTGGGGCGCGCTGAAGCTCAGGTGCTGATGTCCGTGGCGGTTCCGGTGGGCAGCCGGGACAGGGATGGGCCGTGGCGGACCAAGCCGACGAGGCTCGGACTCTCATTGCGGGACCGCCCGAGTTCACCGCCCGAGTCCAGGTCCCCAGGGCTGACCAACCGCCGGATCGCCGAACGGCTGTTCCTCTCCCACCGCACTGTCGGGTCGCACCTGTACCGCGTCTACCCCCGCCTCGGCATCACCAGGCGAGGCCAACTCGCCGCCGTTCTCCACCCAGGACAGCCGCCGTTGCCCGGTCGGCCGGCCCGGGCCGGCCGCTGTTATGCTGCGCCCCCGTTGTTGTTAAAGGCGCAACCAACGCGCACATCATGGCTGGGAGAGGGCGACCGAGGGATGGTCCTCGATGACGCGTCCGCGGAGTTCCACGAATTCTTCGAACGCCACTATGCCGAGCTCGCCCGTCTGGCACACCTCCTGACCGGTGAGACCGACGCGGCGGACGACCTCGCGGCGGATGCCCTGGTCGCCCTGTGGCAGCGCTGGGACCGGTTGCGGCAGGCCGACCACCCGCTCGCCTACGCCCGCGGTGTGGTGGCCAACCTGGCGCGGGGACGGATCCGCAGCGCGGTGCGGGAGCGACGCCGGATCATGCAGTTCTGGTCCCGCAGTCCGGAGAAGGTGGAGGGGCCGGACGTGGCGGCCGTGCTGGACGTCCGCGCGGCGCTCGCCCGGCTGCCGTTCCGCAAGCGCGCCTGCGTGGTGCTGCGACACGCCTTCGACCTGTCGGAGAAGGACACGGCGGCGGCGCTGGGCATATCGGTCGGGACGGTGAAGAGCCAGACCTCGAAGGGAATGGCCGAGCTGGAAAGGATACTGGGCGCACGAGCGGCCGGGGACCTGGTGCCAGGAAGGAGGAACCGGTGAACGAGGAGATCGACCGTCGGCTGCGCGAGGCCGCCGAGGCCCACCAGCCCGACCGCGCGCGGATGCTGGCCCGGGTGGAACGCGGCATGGCCGGCCCCGCCGTCCGTCACCGCGCGCGACCGTTCGCGAGGTCCGGGACCAGGGTCGCCCTCGCCGGGCTCGCCGCCACCGGCATCCTGGCGACCGGCGGCCTCGCCGTCGCGGCCATCGTCGCCAACTCGTCGCCGTCGCCCACCGTGACCACGCCTGCCACCCCGTCCCCGACCGTCAGCTCCCCGCACCCGACATCGGCCCGCCCCACCCCTGTCGCGCCGCCCCCGGCCACCACCCCTGGCAGCGTGCGCCCCACTCCGTCGGCCAGCAGTCCATCGCAGTCGGCCGCCGGCGAGAGCCAGAACGGGCCCCTGTGGTCAGCCGGCTCGCTGGACCCGCAGAGCACCGTCTACTGGACGCAGAGCAACCTCGCCCTCAAGACGACCCAGCCCCTCACCTCGCTCACGGTCGAGATCCGGATCGTGCAGACCGGCAGGGCGAAGAACACCGGTACCTGGCAGACCCTCCCGAGCGGTGACTTCACCGTCACCGTCCAGGAGGCCGGCGGCGCGCTGGTCTACCGCTGGGTCCTCAAGCCGGGCCTGACCGTGCCGGCCGGGAGCCATGAGTTCGCCGCGCAGTTCAACAACGGCACCGACGCCCGCAGTGCCGCGGGCGACGGCTACCGCGTCGATGCGCAGGCTTCGGGCGGCTCCGCGTCGGTCCGGGGAGGGTTCGTCCCGACCCGGTGAAGGCGGCGTACGTCCGGGCTGGTGCCGGTGGCCTGCTCGGCGTGCGGACGGACAGCGGCCTGGCGGAAGTCCGCCTCCTGGCGACGGCGGTGAAAAATCTTCCCTCGATCGCGGCAACCTTTGTGTGCGTGGCGGCAACCGACAGGTATCCGGGGCCGGATCAGGGCCCGCTGTGCCAGAAGGACATGCGTTGTCAGATCAGAACCGCTCTCATCGCCGCCGTCCGGCGACCCGCCGTGTGATCGCCGTCTCCGTGGTTCTCGCCGCCGCGGGTGCCGCCGTACCACTGGTCGCCTTGGCCGCACTCACGCCGGACGCCGCCGCACCGACCACGGCCGCCGACGCGGCGGCCGGTAGCGGCCGCTACTTCGGCACGGCAGTCGCCGCGGGCAGGCTCGGCGACTCCACGTACTCCGCCATTCTCGACCGGGAATTCAAGATGATCACCCCGGAGAACGAGATGAAGTGGGACGCCATCGAACCCTCCCGCGGGTCGTTCACCTTCGCCGCCGCCGACTCGATCGTCAGTCACGCCGCCGCGCACGGCCAGCGCCTGCGCGGCCACACCCTGGTCTGGCACTCCCAGCTGCCCGCCTGGGTCAAGTCCATCACCGACGCAGGCACCCTGCGCACGGTGATGAAGAACCACATCACCCAGACGATGACCCACTACAAGGGCAAGATCTACGCCTGGGACGTGGTCAACGAGGCCTTCGCCGACGGCGGCAGCGGCCAGCACCGCAGCTCCGTG
Source organism: Streptomyces sp. S.PB5 (assembly GCF_030403745.1). Lineage (GTDB taxonomy): Bacteria > Actinomycetota > Actinomycetes > Streptomycetales > Streptomycetaceae > Streptomyces. Next base: position 175,119 of record NZ_JAQMWP010000002.1, on the reverse strand, counting down.
TTCCAGGACGTGCTGGGCGACGGCTTCATCGAGGAGGCCTTCCGCACCGCCCGGAACGTCGACCCCTCCGCCAAGCTCTGCTACAACGACTACAACATCGAGAACTGGTCCGACGCCAAGACCCAGGGCGTCTACAAGATGGTCAAGGACTTCAAGTCCCGCGGTGTGCCCATCGACTGCGTCGGCCTCCAGAGCCACTTCGCGAGCAGCGGCCCGCCGGCCAGCTTCCAGACCACCCTGGCCAACTTCGCCGCGCTCGGCGTGGACGTCCAGATCACCGAGCTCGACATCGCCCAGGCGTCTGCCACCGCGTACACCAACGCCGTCAAGGCGTGCATGAACGTCGCTCGCTGCACGGGCATCACGGTGTGGGGCATCCGCGACAGCGACTCCTGGCGCACCGGCGAGAACGCTCTGCTGTTCGACGCGGCCGGCAACAAGAAGCCCGCCTACAGCGCGGTGCTCACCGCCCTGGGCGGCACCGGAAGCGGCGGTAGCACCGGCAGCGGCGGCACGCAGGCCGGGGAGATCACTTCCGGAGCCGTCTACACGCTCTCCAACGCTGCCGCCGGACGCGTTCTCGACCAGCCCGCGGGACAGAACGGCAACGGCACCCCGCTCCAGGTGTGGGACGCCAGCGGCGCCTCCAACCAGCAGTGGCGGGCCGGCAAGAACAGCGACGGCTCCTACACGCTGACCAACGTCGCCAGCGGCCGGGTACTGGACGAGCCGGCAGGCCAGACGGCCAACGGCACGAGAATGCTGGTCTGGGACGCCAACGGCGGCGCCCACCAGCGCTGGAAGGCCGGCCGGAACAGCGACGGCTCCTACACGCTGACCAACGTCGCCAGCGGCCGGGCGCTGGAGATCCCCGGCGGCAAGACCGCCAACGGCACTCCCGTCCAGATCTGGGACTCCAACGGCGGCGGCGCCAACCAGCGCTGGAACTTCCAGCTGACCGCGGCGCCGACGAGCAACACGTGTGCTCTTCCGTCGACGTACCGGTGGACCTCGACGGGCGCGCTGGCGCAGCCGGCGAACGGGTGGGCCTCGCTGAAGGACTTCACCACCGTGACCTACAACGGCAAGCACCTGGTCTACGGGTCGAACTACTCGGGATCGTCCTACGGCTCGATGGCGTTCAGCCCCTTCACCAACTGGTCGGACATGGCCTCGGCCCGCCAGACCGGTATGAGCCAGAAGACGGTGGCGCCCACGCTGTTCTACTTCGCGCCCAAGAAGATCTGGGTGCTGGCGTACCAGTGGGGTGCGTCGCCCTTCAGCTACCGCACCTCCAGCGACCCCACCGACCCCAACGGCTGGTCCGCGCCGCAGGCGCTGTTCACCGGCAGCATCCCCGGCTCCGACTCCCCCACCGGCCCGATCGACCAGACCCTGATCGCCGACGACAAGAACATGCACATGTTCTTCGCCGGTGACAACGGCAAGATCTACAAGTCGAGCATGCCGATCGGGAACTTCCCCGGCAGCTTCGGCTCCTCGTACACGACCGTCATGAGCGACACGGTCAAGAACCTGTTCGAGGCACCGCAGGTCTACAAGGTCCAGGGCCAGAACCAGTACCTCATGATCGTCGAGGCCCGCGGGGCGAGCGAGCAGCGCTTCTTCCGCTCCTTCACCGCCACCAGCCTGAACGGCCCGTGGACCCCGCAGGCCGCCACCGAGTCCAACCCCTTCGCCGGCAAGGCCAACAGCGGCGCCACCTGGACCAACGACATCAGTCACGGCGACCTGGTCCGCAACAACCCCGACCAGACCATGACCATCGACCCCTGCAACCTGCAGTTCCTCTACCAGGGCAAGTCCCCCGACACTCCGCCCGGCACCTCGTACGACAACCTGCCGTACCGTCCCGGCGTCCTCACCCTGAAGCGCTGAACCGCCTGATCGACCCTCCCTCACCACCGAGAGGAACCCCAGCCGTGCACCGGCTGGGGTTCCTCTCTTTTGCATCTCGCCGCAGGCACCGGGCGGTTGAACGTCCCCGGTGGCATCGGCGAGGGAGGCCGCGTGCCGCCTTCGTCAGGGCGGCACCGCCCTTGGCACTTCCGCCCGCCCAAGGGCCGTATTACGGGAGAGCGCAATGCCCTTCGCGCACGGAAAACGGGGCCGCAGGCGCTTCGCCTGCGGCCCCGCCGTGGGGGGTGTCCGGGTCAGGACGACGGCTCGCCGTACTGCAGGCCGCGTCCGTTGGTGCCGATGTAGACGCGCCCGAAGGTGTCGGGGTCGCCGGTGATCACGCCGAGGCTGCCGATGCCGCCCCACTGGTGGGCGTCGTCGTTGACGCGGAGCCAGGTGGCGCCCTTGTCGGTGGAGCGGAAGACTCCGGTGACGTTGTCGACGGTGCCGATCAGGTAGAGGGCCTGGTAGCTGGTGCCCGGCTTGGCCTTGCCGAAGCCGAGGGCGGAGGCCGACTTCACCGTGCTGAGGGTGGTGAAGGTGCGGCCGCCGTCAGTGGAGTGCAGCAGCCCCCTGTCGCCGCCGGAGATCCACAGGTCGCCGCTGACGCCGGGGACGGCGGTGAGCTTGCCGGAGGGCAGGCCCGTGGCGCGGGCGGTGAAGGTCGCGCCGCCGTCGGTGCTGGCGAAGAGCTTCCCGCCGGACAGGGAGTAGAAGGTGCCTGCCGAGGAACGGTCGGCGACGACCACGGCGTCGGTGCCCAGCCCGCTGACCTTCGACCAGCTCGCTCCCATGTCGGTCGAGCGGTAGGGGGCCTGGCCGACCTCGGTCCACACGATGGTGGAGCCGTCCGCGGCGAGCGCGATGCGGCCGCTGCTCGCGCCGGCGACCGGTTCCGCCTTGAAGGCGTTCCAGGTGCTGCCGCCGTCGGTGGAGTAGCCGCCGTCGCCCGTGTCGCCCGTGCCGACGCGGACCATCACCGAGGGCTTGGACTGGGCGAAGTCGATGTCGGTGCTGTTGTTCATCAGCGGGCTCTTCAGCCGCCCGGAGGGCACCTCGGTCAGGGAGTCGTGGCGGAAGCCGCCCTGGTCGCCCATGGAGGTGATGACGGTGGCGCCGCCGGGCGGGGCGATCGCGTCCATCAGCGAGGTCTCCTCCAGCCCGCGGGCTCCGGCGACCCAGTGGCTGGTGCCTCCGCTGTCGGAGGCGTTCGCGTCCTTGCTGCGCCAGATGCCGTTGCCGGTGCCGTACAGCACATGCCCGGAGTTGAACGGGTCGATGGTCAGCGCGGTCATCCAGTGCCCGGTGTGGGTGCCGACGTACGGCGCGCCGGAGGCGTCCCGCGCCGACTTCTCCGCCAGCGCCTTCCAGGTCGTACCGCCGTCGGTGGTGCGGTAGATCTCGTCCTCGGGCCACCAGCGGTCGAGGGTGGTGACCATCACCGTGGAGGGCTTCTGCGGGTCGACGGCCAGACCGGAGAACCCGTAACTGCCGCTGGAGGGGGAGATGTTCTTCCACGCCCCGGAGTTCGGGGTGTACTTCCACACCGAGCCCGCCGTCGCGTCCATGGGGCCGATGCTGTTGCTGTAGGACAGGTACAGCGAGCCGTCACCGGAGACCACACCGTGGTGCGGCATCTGGCCGGTGGGCTGCCCGGCAACGGCCTGCCAGCTGCTGCCGCCGTCGGTGGAGCGGTACAGGGAGGTGCCCTTGTCGTTGACGCCGACGTAGACCGTGTTGCTGCCGGCCTTGCCGTACGTCACGAAGGAGATGCCCGCGCCGCTGCCCGCCCCGTCCTTGACGGGGAACGAGGAGACCTGCTTCCAGGTCGCGCCGTGGTCGGTGCTGCGCCACAGGCCGTTCTTGCGGGTGCCCAGCAGCAGGGTGCTGTTGTCCGCGGGGTTGACCACGAGCCGTTCGCCCGTGCCGCGGCCGGGTTCGTTGGCGCCCAGCTTGAACGGCAGATCGGTGCGCTGGAAGGTGCGGCCCTGGTCGGTGGAGCGCAGGATCGCGCCGTTGCCCGCCCACTCGTTGGTGTAGGTGCCCGTCCCGAGGTAGAGCCGCTTGGGGTCGACGGGGTCGGTGGCCAGCGAGTCGATGCCCAGCAGGTTCCAGTCCTTCTCGCCGAGCCAGTCGGTCAGCGGGATCCACTGCTCGGCCCCGGTGTCCCAGCGGTAGGCGCCACCCATGTCGGTGCGCGCGTACAGCAGGCCCTTCTCCTTCTGGTTGAACACCAGCCCGGTGACGTAACCGCCGCCCACCACCTGGGTGTTCTTCCAGACATACGGCCCGGACCCGGCCGTCGTCTGCTCCCCGTCCGACCCGGACGCCTGGGTCTCGGCCACCTTCACCAGCTTCCACTGCTGGTTGGTGCCGCCCGTGCCCGGATACTGGATGACGGCCGCGCCCTGGTCCGTGGACCCCCCGGAAACGTCCAGGACCTGGCCGCTCCTGCGGGAGGTGAAGGTGACGGCGTCGGCGCCGCTCACCTCGTCGATCCGCCACTCCTGGGAGGTGGCGGAGCTGTCGGTCTGCTGCTCGGCAACAGCCCTCTGAGCGGTGGAATTGTCCGCTATACCCAGCACCTTGCCGCTGTTGCGGTTCACCAGCTCGTAGTAGCCGTCCCCGATGGACTTCAGCCGCCACTGCTGGTTGGCGGTGTTCTGATCGGTCCACTGCTGGATACGCGTGCCATCGGCGGTGGAGAAGCCGTTGACGTCCAGCACCTTGCCGCTGCGCACCGAGACCAGCCGGTAGTAGGCGGTGCCGTCGACCGTCGCGGCCTGCGAGTCCTCCTGTGCGTAGAGGAGGTACGGCACGAGGACGGCGGGCACGCCGAGCATCAGACCGGTAGCGGTCCAGCGGCGGCGGTGACGCCCGCGGCGCCCGCCGTTCGTGGGGGTGTTCATGGAGGGAGGCTCTCCTTGCACGCTGTTCATCGGAGGAAATCCGGATCCCGGCCACCGGAACTGACCAGATCCGCCCCCTAGTTGCCACAGCCCCCGCAAAGGGTTGCCTCGCGCCGGAAAATCTTTTCGGGGCTTCTCTCGGCACAAGCCCAGCGAATGTTCCGGTGTGCGAACCGTGTGAGAACTATTGACGCCGATCGTCGACTCTCTCATCATCTCAGCTTGATCGATACTCCGACCTGTGTCCGATATACCGAACGCGCCGCTTGAGCCGCATCGCGTCGGTAATCGCACAGCTTCCGACGAGGCCGCCCGAACCGCTCGCTCAAGGATGACGAGGTTCCCCATGCTCAGACGCACTTCCCGCCGCAAACCTCTGCCCGTGGTGCTCGCCGCCACGGTCGGGGCCCTGGCCTTCTTGGGCGCGATGCTCATCGCCGGCCCGGCTCAGGCGGCAACCACCAGCGCCGTGCGAGGCGTTGCCTCCGACCGATGTCTCGATGTGTCGGGCGCCGCCCAGACGGACGGCACGAACGTGCAGATCTGGGACTGCCACGGCGGCACCAACCAGCAGTGGACGCTGACGGACAGCAACCAGCTCACCGTGTACGGCAACAAGTGCCTGGACGTCCCGGGCCACGCCACCACGGCCGGCACCCGCCCGGTGATCTGGTCCTGCAACGGCGGTACGAACCAGCAGTGGCGGGCGAACCCCGACGGCACGATCGTCGCCGTGGAGTCCGGACTGTGCCTGGACGTGTCGGGCAACGCCACGGCCAACGGCACAGCGGTGCAGCTCTGGAACTGCACCGGCAGCAACAACCAGAAGTGGACCGGCCTGTCCGGCTCGTCCAACTCGTGCCCTCTTCCGTCGACGTACCGGTGGAGCTCGACCGGTCCGCTGGCGCAGCCGGCCAACGGGTGGCGCGCGCTGAAGGACTTCACCACCACGACCTACAACGGCAAGCACCTGGTCTACGCGACCTACGCCGACGGCAACTGGCACTCGATGGGCTTCAGCCCCTTCACGAACTGGTCGGACATGGCCTCGGCCGGCCAGACCGCCATGAGCCAGGGCGCGGTGGCTCCCAAGCTGTTCTACTTCGCGCCCAAGAACATCTGGGTGCTGACCTCGAACGGGTGGGGCACCCAGTGGCCCTTCGTCTACCGCACCTCCAGCGACCCCACCAACCCCAACGGCTGGTCCGCGGCGCAGCCGCTGTTCACCGGCAGCCTCTCCGACGGCAGCGCGATCGACCCGACCATGATCGCCGACGGCCAGAACATGCACATGTTCTTCGCCGGTGACAACGGCAAGATCTACAAGTCGACCATGCCGATCGGCAACTTCCCCGGCAGCTTCGGCTCGTCATACACGACGGTCATGACCGACACGGTCAAGAACCTGTTCGAGGCGCCGGAGGTCTACAAGGTCCAGGGCCAGAACCAGTACCTCATGATCGTCGAGGCCCGCGGGGCGAGCGAGCAGCGCTTCTTCCGCTCCTTCACCGCCACCAGCCTGAACGGCCCGTGGACCCCGCAGGCCGCCACCGAGTCCAACCCCTTCGCCGGCAAGGCCAACAGCGGCGCCACCTGGACCAACGACATCAGCCACGGCGACCTCGTCCGCAACAACCCCGACCAGACCATGACCATCGACCCCTGCAACCTGCAGTTCCTCTACCAGGGCCTGTCCCCCGACGTCCCGCCGGGCACCTCCTACATAGATCTGCCGTACCGGCCGGGCCTGCTCACGCTGCAGCGCTGACCCGCCTGATCAGACGGTGATCGCGACCCCAGCCGTGCGAACGGCTGGGGTCCCTTTCCGGCCCTGGAGCCGGCGCACGCTCAGAACCGCAGAGCCATTCCGCCACGGCGATACGCCAGGCGGGCGCGGCCCCCGACCGATGCCTGCCCGCAGGCTAGGCAGTCCCCTCCCAGTGCGACCGCCAGGGCGACATCCGGGAGTGCTTTGAAAGCGGTCGAGGCGGCGTGCGGCGCAGTTCAGGCGCTCGCGCTTTCGCCTTACGGCCGGTTCGAGGTCGACATGAACAGCCGTCTCCATCTGGGCTTGGGCCTGAGTGGTCGGGTCGCCCGGGGGAATGTCGCCCCCGGGCTCCCACAGAACCGTGCGTAACGGTCTCCCGTTACACGGCTCTTGCCATCTTGATCACTAGAACGTCGGAGTCCATGCCCAGACGATGCAGTTCGGAGCGGTAGAACTCCGCGAAGTACTGCATCCAGCCGCGCACACTGGGGTCGATCCGTCGCGCGAGTTCGAAGAAGGTGAGGTGCATCCGCATGTGGAGCCGCCATGAGCGGACTTCACGGCTGATCTTCTTCAGGGCGTCCTTGCTGATCGCGGGCAGGAAGTCGGTGAAGACCACTCCGTTCCTGTTCTACGCCGAGCGGGCTCGGAAGGTGTATCCGAGGAAGGTGAACGACGTGTGCTCGGAGGAGCCGCGCCGTTTCCCGTCCTTGCAGTACACAATCCGGGTCTTGTCGGGGTGCAGTCGCAGCCCGACTTCTTCATAGCGTTCGGACTGGATGCCCGGACAGGTCCGGGTGAGCCAGAGGTCGAACGCGTAGTGCATGAACAGGTTCGCCAGCACGGCCGAGACCACGTTCCATGCAAGAGCAGCAGAATGCCCCGGAGACTGATCTGCCGCACAGCCCGTCCCGCCGAACGCCGCGACGTCGCCCACGGCTACGTCCTGCCAGAAGCCGCTTGATCCGGCGGGACAGCAATGAACACTTCAGGGGCGATCGGCCCATCTCCCGGCAGCCGCGATTGCGGAGCTGGTCACGGATGTGTCCGCCGGAGCGGGCGCGACCGTCACCGACTTCCAATCGATCAAGGCCGCCGAGACCGTCGGCAAGGACTCCCGCGGCTAGCCGCGGGGAACGGTTGGCGAGGTGGCTGAATGTCAGTTGTGGTCGCGGATCTCGCTGATGACACCGTCATTGACCACGATCAACGACTTGATGTACATGATCAGCTCCGTGCCCGCCTCGAACCGGCCGGGGACGGTGACAATCGGCCGGCCGCTCCACCTGGTGTCCAGCAGGACGACATCGTCGAAGACGTGCGCGCTGCGGATCGCGGTGAAACGGCGGTCCGGGAAGACCTCGGCGCCCATGCGGCGCAGCAGGTCCACGAACTCGGCCGCGGACTCGGCGTAGACGCCGCGATTGTGGTGGGAGAACCGGAACGACCTCGGGTGCAGGATCGTGGTCAACTCGTCGTAGTTCTGGGCGTTGTAGCAGGAGATGTACTTCTTCGCGATGTGCAGGGGCTCTGTTTCGCGTGCGGGTTCAAACGTCGGCGTCATCGCTGTCACTCCGAGTGGGACGGATTGTGCTATTGGTCGAGAACGAGTCGAGCATGGTGTGGCGTCGCAGGGCGGCGTGCCGGGGTGCGGTGTCCTCGACCGGCACCGCCAACACGTTCGTCGGGGCGCCGGGACGACGGTTCCCAGCCGTCGCGAGCGACAGCGACCGAGCCAGGTTGCCTCATCCGCCACGAGATCGACGAGGCGGACCTGCGGCGTCACCGGCTCGTACTGACCGACGAGGGCCGCAAGCACGCGATCGGGCACTTGCGGCCCTCGCGGCGGAGCACGACCGCAGGTTGGCGAGGGTCACCCCCAGGACCGCGTTGCGCTGCAACGCATCCTCAAGGCGATGCTCACCTCGCCCGCGTCAGGCCCCGTATGCGCTGGTGATTCGCCTGCCCTGGACGAGGCGCGGGGCGTGCTGGATGTCGTCGGGGGTGACCGGGGAGCGACCGTCCCGTGTCCGTCGACCGGACCGAGGTCACGATGAGCCGGCTCGTCAGCGGCGACGCGAGAGAGGGCGAGGACTACGACCTCGCGGACGAGGCGTCCGTGGCCGGCCTCCACCGCGCGTACGCCGGACTGCTGGAGGAAGCCGGCCTGTGAGGTCGGGAGCCGTTTGCCTGCCGATGAACGGCTTGCCGAAGTGGGTCGAGCGAGGAGCTCAGCGCCGGGTCGGGGTCGCCTCCGGTCGGCCGGACCGGTGCCGGCCGGGCGTTCCGCCGGATTCGGCTTGGTTCTCCGTCGCGAGCTTCCTCTCCGGGAGGAGGAAGGCGAGTACGAGGCTGAGCGCGAACACCGGGACCAGGTAGCGGAACACCGGTGTCAGGGCGTCCTGATAGGCGAGGACCACGGTGTCCCGGACCTTCTCGGGCAGCGCGCGGACGAGGGCCGGGGTGAGGGACTGGGTGTCGCCGACCGCCCCCTCGGCGGCAGCACCGAGCCGTTCCGTGAGGCGGTGGGTGAACATCGCGCCGACGGCCGCGATGCCGAGAGTGGCACCGATCTCGCGGAAGAAGCTGTGGGCGGAGGTCGCGGTGCCCACGTCCGTGTACGGGAAGTCGTTCTGCACGGCCAGGACCAGCGGCTGCATCACCAGGCCGAGGCCGGCGCCCAGCCCGAACACATAGAAACAGACGAGCACCAGCGAGGTCCGGACGTCCAGGGTCGACAGATGCAGAGCGGCGACACCCACGAGGACCGTGCCCGCGATCGGGAAATTCTTGTAGCGCCCCGTCGCGCTCATCGCCCGTCCGGACGGGCCCGCGGAGAGGAACATGCCGACGATCATCGGCAGGAGCAGCAGCCCGGACTCGGTGGCGCTCACGCCGTAGACCATCTGCAGATACGTCGGCAGGTAGCCGACGATCGCGAACAAGCCGACACCGACGACGAGCAGGCTGATCAGCGTGGCGATGACGAAGATCCGGCTGCGGAACAGCCACAGCGGGATGACCGGCTCCGGCCTGCGGCGCCGGGACCCCGCGGTCCGGCGCTGGGAGAGCAAGAAGAACGCCCAGGCCAGCACACCACCGGCGGCCAGGCCGAGAACGAGCGGGTCGGACCAGGCGTAGTCCGTGCCGCCCCAGTCCGCGACCAGCACCGTGCAGGTCACCGCGGCCGCCATGAGCAGGAAGCCGCACAAGTCGAAGGTGACCCGGCCGGCCCTGCGCGGCAGACGCAGGGCGAACACACCGACGGCGAGGGCCAGGACACCGACCGGCAGGTTGATCCAGAAGGCCCAGCGCCAGCCGATGCCGTCGGTGAACCAGCCGCCGAGCAGCGGCCCGGCGACGGAGGAGAGGCCGAACACCGCCCCGATCGGCGCCATGTACCTCGCACGCTCGCGAGGTGGTACGAGGTCGGCGACGATCGCCTGCGAGGTGATCATCAACCCGCCTCCGCCCAGCCCCTGCACGCCCCTGCCGATGATCAGCGCGGTCATGCCCTGAGCCGCCCCCGCGATCACGGAGCCGAGGAGAAACGCGCCGATAGCGCCGAGGAACAGTGCCTTGCGGCCGATGAGGTCACCGAGACGGCCGTAGACCGGCATCGCGATGGTGGCCGCCAGGATGTACGCGGTGGTCACCCACGACATGTGCCGCACGCCGTGCAACTCGCCCACGATGGTCGGCAGGGCCGTACTGACGATCGTCTGGTCGAGGGACGCGAGCAGCATCGCGGCCATCAGAGCGGCGAAGATGAGGCGGAAGCGGGGCGGAGCACCGGGGGATTCCTGATCCTCCGCCTCAACGGCCGCGGTCGAGTCGCGCACGGGAGTTCCTGACATCGAGAGGTGTGTGGGGAGAGCGGGAGGCCGTGGTACAGCCGACGGGCCTCCCGGGCCCGTCGACTCCCACAGCCGGACCGCACACCGGACCGCAGTGGGTCACAGGCGGCGCAGCCAGTCGCTGAGCGCTCCCGCGTTGGTGGCCGCGTGCTCGTTCATCATCGTCTGGTGGTTGCCGAGGGCATCGAGCGTGTCGTGCTCGAAATCCCAGGCAGCGTCCCACTGAGGCGGTACCGCGCCCTCGGCGTGCTCCCGTTGGGGCATCCGCTCGCCGGCCCGCGCCAGCAGGACCGGCGCCGCCACGGGCTGGGGCTGCCAGCCGTCGAACAGTTCCAGATAGGCGCCCTGCGCGGTCACCTGGGCCTCCGTCATCAGGGCGAAGGCGTGGTCGTTGACGGCGACGCCCGTGAGCTGCTCCTCGACCTGCTCCGCGGACAGGTCGTCCTTGGGGAACCAGGTGTCGAGCAGAACGACCGCCCGTGGAGAGTGCCCGTCGGCTTCGAGCCGGGCCGCGACGGCGAGCGCCAGCCAGCCGCCGGAGGAGTAGCCGGCCAGGGCGTACGGAGTGTCGCCCAGCTCGCGGACCACGGCCTCGGCGTGCATCTCCACGATGAGATCGCTCGTCGCGGGCAGCGGGTCCCCGTCGCCGAAGCCCGGCAGCGGCAGTGCGTACACGTCGTGCCGTCCGTGCAGGTGCAGCGCGAGGCGGCCGAAGTTGTGGGGGCCCGAGGGGGCCACCATCGACGGCAGACAGACGAGCGCGGGCTGTTCGGGGCCGGAGGCTAGGCGCACGAGTTCGCACGTGCGGCCGAACTCCGCCGCCTCGGTGAACACGGGCCGCAGTTTGGCGGCGGCCTGGAGGACTCGGATCCCCTCGAAGAACTTGCCGATCTCACAGGCGCGCCGGTAGAGGCCACGCACCCCCAGCCCGTTGTCGTCCAACGGGGACGCGGCGGTGTCCTGGTGCTGCACTGTCGCCAACTCCTCTATATGGCGGGCGAGTTGTTCGGGTGTGGGGTGTTCGAAGACCACGGGGGTGGCGAGCGGCAGCCCGCTGGCGGTCATCAGCCGCTGCCGCAGCTGCACCGAGGTGAGCGAGTCGAATCCGAGTTCCAGGAAGCGGCGGGACGGGTCGATCTCGTCCGGTGAGGCGTGGCCGAGGAGCGCGGCGGCCTCCGTCCGCACGAGGAGCAGGGGGTCCGTGATCCGGACTGCCTGTGGTGCCTCCGTGTCCGACCGGCCCGGCGCACCCGTCGCGGAAGACGCGGGCGACGGCGTGATCTCCTCGAAGAACCGGCTCGCCCGCGTCGCCGTGAACGGCGGCAGGAAGCGGTCCCAGTCGACATCGGCGACGGTCAGCATGGTCGCCCCCGAGGCGACCGCCCGCCCCAGCTCCTCGGTGGCCTCGACGGGATCCATGGGCGGCAGGCCGCGCCGGGCGAGGAACTGCCGCATCTCCGCCTCGGCGCCCATGCCTGCCTCGCCCCAGGGGCCCCAGGCCACCGAGGTGGCGGCCAGGCCCCTTGCCCGGCGGTGGCAGACGAGGCCGTCGAGGAAGGCGTTGCCCGCGGCGTAGGCGGTCTGTCCGGAGCTCCCCCAGGTGGCGGAGACGGACGAGAAGACGACGAACGCGTCCAGTTCGGTGTCGCCGAGTGCCTCGTGCAGATGGGCGGCCCCCGCGGCCTTCGCCGCCACGCCGTCGGCGAACTCCGCGAGGTCCATGTCCGTCAGCGGGACGAAGCGACCGCCGACTCCGGCCGCGTGCACCACGGCCGTCAGCTCGCCGGGCGGTATCGACTCCAGCAGCCGTACGACCTGGTCCCGGTCGGCCATGTCGCACGCCTCGACCGAGATGTGCACGCCGTGCCCGGACAGCTCGCCGACCAGCTGCGCCGCTCCCGGCGCCTGAAGCCCCCGGCGGTTGACCAGCACCAGACGCCGTGCGCCGTGCGCCGCCAGCCATCGGGCGGTCCGTGCGCCGAGCGCGCCCGTGCCGCCGGTGATCAGCACGGTGCCCCGCGGGCGCCACTCGCCGGCGTCTTCGGCACCGGTGTCCTCGGCTCGCGTCAGGCGAGGAGCGAACAACCCGTGGCTGCGCACGGCCAGTTGATCCTCGCCCTCCGACGAGGCGAGGGCGACGCCGAACCACAGCAGCGTTTCGTCGTCGTCCGGCCCCGCGGGCAGGTCGATCAGGCCGCCCCAGCCGCGCGGCCGTTCCAGAGCGAGGGTCCGGCCGAGCCCCCACACCATGGCCTGGTCGGGGGCGGCTACCGGATCGTCGTCGGCTGTGGCGACCGCGGACCGCGTGACGCACCACAGGGGGGACTCCAGTTCCAGGTCGGCCAGTGCCTGGACGAGCGCGCAGGTCGCGGCGAGACCTTCGGTGACCGCGGGGTGATCGGTGTGCGCGGTGGGCTCCAGGGCGAGCAGCGACAGGACGCCGCCCAGCTCATGCCCCGCGTCGGCGATCTGCTTCTCCAGGAGCTCCGCCATCCGCCGGCGGTCCGCGTCCTTGCGCCCGACCGGTACCGTCACCGCCCGGCCGCCGAGACGGTCGACCGTCCACGCCACGCGCTCGACCAGCTCCCTCTCCGCTTCGCCCGTCGGGGTGAGCAGCAGCCACACCCCCGACAGTGACGGCGGCGCCGCGGTGGGCGCGGGCATGAACGGCCGCCATTGAACGCGGTACCGCCAGCCGGCCGGATCCGAGGGCTCCGGCGCGAGCGCCGCCGTACGGGTGGCCGGCTCCAGCCAGTAGCGCCTGCGTTGGAAGGCGTACGTGGGCAGGTCGACATGGTGCGCGCCCCGGCCCTCGTAGAACGCGGGCCACTCGACGTCGACACCGCGTACGTGCAGTTCGGCCAGGGCCGTCGCCAGGGCCACGTCCTCGGGGCGTCCGGCCCGCGCCGTCGCCGCGAAGACCGTGACGGCGTCGTCGGGCAGACAGCCGGCTCCCATGGCGGTCAGCACCGCGTCGGGGCCGAGTTCCAGGAAGGCCGTCGCGCCCAGATCGTGCAGGCGGCGGACGCCGTCCGCGAACCGGACCGCCTCACGTACGTGCCGCACCCAGTAGTCCGGCGAGCAGAGCTGTTCGTCGGTGGCGGCCTGGCCGGTGACGTTGGAGATGACGGGCAGCATCGCGGGCCGGTAGGTGACCTGCGCGGCGACCTCTCGGAAGGCGTCGAGCATCTCGTCCATGTGCGGGGAGTGGAAGGCGTGGCTGACCGTCAGGCGCTTGGTCCTGCGGCCACGCTCCCGCCACAGCGCCGCGACCTCTTCGACGGCGTCCGCGTCGCCCGCGACGACGGTGGCGGCCGGGCCGTTGACCGTCGCCACGACCACTCTTCCGTCCCACGCGGCCAGAGTTGCCAGGACCTCGTCCTCGGTGGCCTGTACGGCGGCCATCGCGCCGCCCGCCCGGCAGGACTGCATCAGCCGCCCGCGCGCGGCGACCAGCCTGCACGCGTCGTCCAGGGACCAGACCCCCGCCACGTACGCGGCCGTCAGCTCACCGACGGAGTGGCCGAGCAGCAGGTCCGGGACCACGCCCCAGGACTCGACGAGGCGGAACAGCGCGGTCTCGTACGCGAACAGCGCGGGCTGGGTGTACGCGGTCTCGTTCAGCAGAGCGGCCTCGGCCGAGCCCTCGGGAGCGAACATGACCTGTCCCAGCGGGCGTTCGAGGTGGCCGTCCATCCGGGCGCACACCTCGTCCAGGGTCCGGGCGAACACCGGGTGGGCGGCGAACAGGAGCCGCCCCATCTCCGGCCGCTGGCCGCCCTGCCCGGTGAACAGCGCCGCGAGCCGCCCGTCCACGAACCGCGGCGACACGCTGCCACTCGTCACATTCGGTACGGCTGCTCCCTCGGCGGTGGCCCGCAGGGCCGCTGCCGCCTCTTCGACGTCGGTCGCGAGGACGACGGCACGGTGTTCGAAGCGGGCCCGGCCCGCCAGCGTCGCCCCGACGTCCAGCAGACCTGTGTCCGGGTGGTCGGTCAGGTGCGCGCCGAGCCTGCCGGCCTGCTCGCGCAGCGCCGCGTCGGTCCGCGCCGACACCACCACCGGCAGCGGTGTCGCGACGGCCGTCACCGGGGGCGCCGGAGGCTCCTCGATGATGACGTGCGCGTTGGTGCCGCTCACCCCGAACGCGGACACGGCCGCCCGGCGCGGGCGGCGGGCCCGCGGCCACGGCACCGGGTCCTGGAGCAGTTCCACGTCGCCGGCGGACCAGTCGACGTGCGGTGACCGTTCCTTCACGTGCAGGGTGCGCGGGAGCAGCTCGTGGTGCATCGCCATGACCATCTTGATCACCCCGGCCACTCCCGCCGCCGCCTGGGTGTGCCCGATGTTCGACTTCAGCGACCCCAGGTACAGCGGTCGGCCCTCGGGCCGGTCCCGGCCGTACGTGGCGATCAGCGCGCCCGCCTCGATCGGGTCGCCCAGCGCGGTGCCGGTGCCGTGTGCCTCCACCGCGTCCACGTCCGCCGGACCCAGCCCGGCCGAGACCAGGGTCCGCTGGATCAGGCGCTGCTGGGACGGGCCGTTGGGCGCGGTCAGGCCGTTGCTCGCGCCGTCCTGGTTGATGCCGCTGGCCCGCAGCACCGCCAGCACCCGGCGGCCGGCCCGGCGGGCGTCCGAGAGCCGTTCGAGCAGGACGATGCCGGCGCCCTCCGCCCAGCCGGTGCCGTCCGCGTCGGCGGAGAACGCCTTGCAGCGGCCGTCCGGGGCCAGACCGCGCTTACGGCTGAACTCCAGCAGCATGCCCGGCGTCGACATCACGGTGACACCGCCGGCCAGCGCCAGGTCGCACTCGCCGGTGCGCAGCGACTGCGCCGCCACGTGCAGGGCCACCAGAGAGGAGGAGCACTGTGTGTCGATGGTGAGGGCCGGTCCCTCGAACCCGTAGGTGTAGGCGATGCGGCCGGCGCCGACGCCCAGAGCGTTGCCGGTGAGCATCTGCCCCTGTGCCTCCTGCGGCGCCTCGTGCCAGGCAGGCCCGTAGTCCTGGAGGGAGACACCGGTGAACACACCGGTGTTGCTGCCGCGCAGCTCGTGGGGGTCGATCCCGGCCCGCTCCATCGCCTCCCAGGAGATCTCCAGCATCAGCCGCTGCTGGGGATCCAGTGCCAGCGCCTCGCGCGGCCCGATACCGAAGAACCCGGGATCGAAGTCGCCGACGCCGTCCAGGAACCCGCCGTACCGGGTGTACGCGGTGCCGTGCTGCGCCGGGTCCGGGTCGTACAGACCCTCGAGGTCCCAGCCGCGGTCGCCCGGCAGGCCGCCGATGACGTCCTTGCCCTCCGCGACCAACCGCCACAGGGCCTCCGGCGACTCCACACCGCCGGGCAGTCGGCAGCCGAGGCCGACGACGACCACCGGATCGTCCGCGGCGCCCGCGAGCCCGGCGCCGGACGTCGCACCGAGCGTGCCGGCGGCCGCGGCGGGCCCGGCGCCCTCTCGTACCCGCCCGGTGCCGAGCAGTTCGCCGCGCAGGTGTTCGGCGAGCGCCTCCGGGGTCGGGTAGTCGAACAGCGTGGTGGGGAGCAACCGCAGTCCGGTCGCCTCGGCCAGCGCGGCGATCAGCCGTTGCCCCACGTCGCGGTACACACCCAGCCGCCGCCAGGGTGCCCGGACGTCGATATGGCCGTCCCCGTCATGGTCCGCCACTTCGGCGATCCGGGCTTTGAGCAGGTCCCGCAGCGCGGAGTGCTGGGCGGCCGGCGCCAGGGCCGCCAGCCGGTTTCGCAGGGCTTCCCCGTTCACCGTGTGCGCCTGCGACTGCGCCTGCGCCTGCGCGGGAATGCCGGGAACATCAGTGGTCATGTGCGTCCCATGTTCTGGTGCGGCGACAGCACTCGCATCGTGCCGTCGCCGAAAGGCCGACCGATTTCGGGGCTGTTCGGCCCTGTGGCCGATTCGCCGTCGTCACGTTCCTGGGAACGCGACATGCCTTGCACTCATCGAATAGTCGATATAGGTTCTTTGAACTTTGCAGAATCGACCCGAGGACGGTCGGGAAGGGAGCCGGGATGCGGGGGGCGAACTCCGCGCCGACCTCACGCGTGGTCGACATCATCGAGTTGTTGGCCAGACGCGGCGGCGACGGCCTCCGTTACACCGACATCGCTCGCGACCTCGACCTGACCCAGGCCACGACGCATTCGATCCTGAAGACCCTCTGCGACCGCGGTTGGGTGACCCGCGATCCGGCCGGCAAGACCTTCCGGCTCGGCCCCGGTCTGGCGCCGGTGGCCGAGGCGGTGGGCACGCGGCCGTTCCTGCCCGCCGCGCGGGCCGCTGCAGTCGAGCTGGCCGCCGAGTTCGGGTACGCCGCCTCGGTGAGCGAGAAGGTGGGCGACTCCCTCGCGGTCACGGCGTTCGAAGGAGGGGAGAGCCCCTGGCCGGGCGACCGAATCCCGTATGCGCCGCCCTTCGGGGTGGGGTTCGCGGCCTGGGACACCGATGAGGAACGGCGTGCCTGGATCGGGCGGGCCGCCTCCGCGGATCCGGCGATCGCCGCTCGCCTGGAGGAGATCCTCGCCCAGACCCGCGACCGCGGATTCGACGTGGACTACGTCTCGCCCGCGGTGGCGCGTGCCGCCAGCCTGGTCGACACGCTCGACAGCGGCGCGATCGCGCTCCCCCCGAGCATCCGCGGGGTGCTCGACCAGTTGCTGGTGGAGTTCACCGCGCTCGGTTTCCCCGACATCTCCGCCCGTCGGGAACAACCGGTGGCCGCCGTCGCCGCGCCGGTGTTCGACCACCGGGGACGTGTGGCGCTGCTGCTCGCCGTGCATCCCCTTGTCGCGCGCCCCCAGGAACAGATCGATGACATCGGCCGTCGGCTCGTCCGGACGGCTACGGCGATCAGCGCCTCCGCCTGAGCGCAGGTGCGGCCTCGCGACTCGAAGCGAGGCCGCACCGCGCGTCACAGCCGTACCTCGCCCGGCAGACCGAGCAGGCCCAGACTCAGGAGCGGGTCCATGTAGACCCGGGTCAGTTTGCTGGTGCTGATGACCCACCGTCCGTCCACCAGCGAATACGTCTCGTGGTAGTGCCCGTATCCGTTGACCTTCACCGTGTCCAGGAAGAGCAGCAGGTCCTGCATCGCCCAGACGCCCTTCGCCGTCGTCGGGGAGGTCACCTCGATCTCGGGCATGTGCCCGTGATGGGCGGTCGTGGCGGGCCCGATCGTCATCTTGAGGAACCGGATGAACTTGTCCGCGCCGGTTATCTTCGGCCCCATCGAGCCAGTGGTGTCGACCACGACATCGTCGGCCAACTGCTCCCTGAGCAGATCCCAGTTCTTGGTGTCGATCGACCGGAAATAGCGCGCCTTGAGCTGCTTCACCTCCTGAACGGCGGCGAGCTCCGTGTCGGGGTCCAGGCCGTCCTGCGCGGCCGCGGCACCGGAGGTGATGTCCGAGGGCAGCGCGTACGCCACACCCAGGGCAGCCGCCACGCCGGTGCCGATCAGGAACTTTCGCCGCGTGGGCGTGAGCGCGTGCTTGCCCCGGTTGCGGGGGCCGTCACCCGGCGCGGTCATGCCTTGTCCTCGTGCAGACGGGTCGACCTGGTGGCCGCGATCAACCACTGTCCGTCGCGCAGGACATAGCTGTCGTGGTCGTGGCCGACACACAGTTCACGCTTGCCGTCCGACCCGATCACCAGCGCCTGTACGGCCCACGTCCCGGTGGCCCGGGACGGTGAGGAGAGCTGGATCTCCGGTGTGTGTCCGTGATGGACGGTGGTGTTCTCGGAGTCCTGCTTGAGCAGGGCGACGTAGTTCGCCGCGCCGATCACCCGGTCACCGCCCAGCGCGGTCGTGTCGACCACCGCCTCCTTGGCGAGGGTCGAGTCGACCGTGTCCCAGTCCTTCGTGTCCAAGCCTCTGAAGTAACGGCCTTTCAGGGACTCGATCGCGTTGATCGCCTGCAGTGTCTTCCGGTCCATCGAGTGGTCACTCACCTTGCTCTTGGGGGGTGTCGCCTGTGGCCCGACATGGGTCGGCCGCTCCCGGCAATGGGCTTGAGGTTGGGGAGGGGCCTCAGCCGAGATCGATTATGCGATGACATTCATCAAATATTCGTGATGGCCTTGTGGCCGGTTGGTGGAAGGCGCGTCAGGATCCGAAGCACGGAAGGACATGTCGGATGTGTCTGGGCGACGGCCTTCGCTCAGCCGAGCGGACGAGGACGAGAGGAACTCCGGGCAGGGCCGCTCCGCGCCCTGGCCGCCGGCGGTCGGGGTCCCCTTCGTGGTCGTGTGCTCGGAGAACGTCGTGCCGATGCCGCATACCCCTGCCCCGAGCGCCTCGCCGGCGGCGTCGTGAGGCGGCAGCGGCAAGCGGGCGGCCTCAAGCGGTTTCGCGTTTCCGGCCCGGTTGCTCGCGCCTGGCGCTCGCTCCCATGGGGCCTGCCGTCACCTCGCGTCCTCAGATCTTCACGCGGGAGTCATGCCGGCCGATGGTGCAGGTGTACGGGATTCCGGTGATCTCGGAGCCGTTGGAGATCCCCATCGAGGCCTTGGTCCCCACGTACAGGATTCCGTGGACGGCCGTGGCTACGGGGAGGGGCGTAGTCCCCGCGGTGGCCCCAGGACTGACCGGTCGAGGCCCGCGCGGCGGCGGTGTCCTCGGGCGCGCCGGAGTCTTTGAGCGGGCCCGGAGCCGAGGCACCCACGACCCACGGTTCCGCGGCCAGTTGGTCGGGGGTGGCGGTGGCCACCACCGACCCGTCGGGGCCCAGCGTGCCCAGGACCTCGGGTGCGCCAGGGGGAAGATCGACGCGCGTCCACGGGGATGCCCGCGGTGACCGTGGCACTCAGGATGGTCGTGTGGGCGTGGAAACCCGCCAGGAGGGGTCGTCGCCGTTCACCGGGGCCGTGGTCTTTCCGCCGATCTCCGCGAGGACCAAGAGAACCGTCTCCACCAGAGGCTTCGCATGCCTGAGGGAACAACGACGCGCTCTCGGCACCCGATGGCGGCGCCTGAGCGCGGGCCGACAGGCCCTGCTCACCCTCGCCCACCTCCGCAACGGTCAGCCCTATGCCCAGCTCACGGCAGGTTTCGGGATCGGTACCACGAGGGACCTTCGAACTCGCTGACGGTGTCATCGACGACGGCCTGGGTGGATGCCAGGGCGGCGACGGCTATGACGACATCTTCGAGGGCACCGCGGTCACGGTCTACGACGGGGCGGGCACGGTGGTCGTCACGGGGCAGCTCGGCGAGTCGACGCTGGAGAGCGACGGCATGTGCACGTTCGAGGTGTCGGTCGGGGACGTGCCTGTCGGCAAGGGCTTCTACAAGGTGGAGGTCTCGCACCGCGGCACCGTACAGCTGAGCGAAGCCGAGGCGGAGGCCGGAACCTTCGGCGCCTCGCCGGGATGAAGCGACAGCCCGCAGCCGGACGCGGCCTGACCGCCCACCGCCGCACAGTGACCGTGGGACGGCGAGTGATCCCGGGCGGTCCGCTCTCGTTCGGTCGACAACGCGGGCGGCGCCTGGCTCGTTGCGCGGATGCGGACGACGAACGGAGGGCCGCCCGGGACCGGTGGCCGTACGGGGCGGGGCGGCACCGTCGCGCACTACGGTTCCGTACGGAGGCTGCCCTCGCCGGGCGCCTGAGGGGGGCGACAAGGCCGTCGGTGTGGCCCGGCCTGGTGGGTTCCGGCGGGTTCAGGTGGTGTGACGGCCGGTGCCGCTCGTAGACGGCGGCCATGACCGAGATCCGGACTCCGACGCCTCGCGACGCTTTCGAGCTGCTCATGGCCGGTAACGAGCGCTTCGTCTCAGGTACCCCCGCGCACCCCTCCCCCTAAAACGAATACCCAGGTCACGCGGCATCGTCCGCCTTCACCCGTTCCTACACCGCAAAACAGGGGATCCGGCGAAAGAAGTCAGAAAACCGCAGGTCAAGAGCCCTTTCCAACGGGCTCCAGAATCGCCACGCACTCCACGTGATGAGTCATCGGAAACAGATCGAACACCCTCAGCATCCGCACCCGGTACCCCCCTTCCCGGAAGTACCCCAGATCCCGGGCCAACGCCGCAGGATCACAGGCCACGTACGCGATCCGCCGCGCCCCCAGCCCCGCCAGATGCTCAACCGTCTTCCGCCCCGCTCCCGCCCGGGGCGGGTCCAGGACGATGAGGTCGACCTCGGTGATCCCGGTGCGCGGAAGCACCGTCTCCACCTTGCCCTGCTCGATGCGTACCCGCTCGAACCCGGCGAGGTTGTGCCGCGCGTCCTCGACCGCCCGCTTGCCGGACTCGATGCCGAGGACCGCGCCCTTGTCGCCGAGCCGGTCGGCGAGCGCGCCCGCGAAGAGCCCCACGCCGCAGTACAGGTCCAGGGCCATCTCGCCCTTGCGCGGCAGGAGCCCCTGCATGACGGCCTTCACCAGCGTGTCCGCGGCCATCGGGTGGACCTGCCAGAAGCCACCGCTGCCGACACGATGGGTACGGCCGTCAGCCCGCTCCCGGACGAACGCGCGCCCGTGGACCCGGTGGACGCCGCCGTCCTTCTCGTCGACCCGCATGACGGACACGGGCTTGTCGAGCTCGACGAGAGGGAGCCGGGCGCCCGGCCGGGGCTCCAGGATGACCATCCGGTCCTGGGAGCCGGTCGCGGCGATGGCCTCCACCGACGCCATCCCCGACCAGTCCCGCTCCTCGATGCCCAGCTCGCTCACGCCCGGCGCCGCGATCATGCAGTGGTCGATCGGCTCGACCTCGTGGGAGCGGTGGCGGCGCAGACCGGCGTTGCCGTCGGCGTCGACCGCGTACTGCACCCGGGTGCGCCAGGCGGGCACCTGTCCCGCCGGCAGCTTGTCGCCCTCGGCCGGCATGACCGTGCCGTCCCAGCCGGCCTCCTCGGGCGTGAGCCCCGCGAGCCGCTTCAGCTGCTCGGCGACGACCTCGCCCTTCATACGCCGCTGGGCGCCCGGCTTGGCGTGCTGCCAGTCGCAGCCGCCGCAGCGGCCGGGTCCGGCGAACGGACAGGGCGCGTCGACCCGGTCCTTGGACGCCGACAGCACGGACACCGCGTCGGCCCGCAGGAACCGCGCCCCTTCCTCGCCCTCCGTCACCCGCGCGACGACCCGTTCACCGGGCAGCGCGTGCCGCACGAACAGCACCTGCCCGTCGGACGTACGGGCGATGCAGTGACCGCCGTGGGCGACGGGTCCGACCTCGACCTCGAACTCCAACCCCACCAGCGATTTCTTCGGTTCTGCCTGCATGGCGGGGTGACTCCACAACGTCAAGGGGAAAAGGAACGGTCAAGAGGGAGGAACCGCCGACCGGCGAAGGCCGGACGACAGCCCACCAGTCTACGTCGGTGTCGACGTCTCCTTCGCCCGCTCCTCGGCCGGACCACGCCGCACCGCACCCGGCGCGTTCCATTCCTGCCGCTTGCGGGCCCGGTTCTTGGCCGCCTCGGACGACTGCAGCTGGTAGGGCACCGAGGTCACCATGACCCCCGGCGTGAACAGCAGCCGGCCCTTCAGCCGGAGCGCGCTCTGGTTGTGCAGCAGATGCTCGTACCAGTGACCGACCACGTACTCGGGGATGATCACCGACACCGCGTCCCGCGGCGACTCCTTGCGCAGGCTCTTCACGTACTCGATGACCGGCCGGGTGATCTCCCGGTACGGCGAGTCGAGCACCTTCAGCGGTACGTCGATCCCCCGCCGTTCCCACTCCTCGCGCAGCGCCTTGGTCTCCGCCGGGTCGACGTTGACGCTCAGCGCCTCCAGGGTGTCCGAGCGCATCAGCTTGGCGTACGCCAGCGCCCGCAGCGTCGGACGGTGGATCTTCGAGATCAGCACCACCGAATGCACCCTGGACGGCCGCACGCTGTCGTCGCTCGGGCCTTCGGGGGCCGCGATCTCCTCCGCCACCCGGTCGTAGTGCTTACGGATCGCCGACATCGTCGCGTAGAAGATCACCATGCCGAGGAGGGCGACCCAGGCGCCGTGCGTGAACTTGGTGACCAGGACGACGACCAGGACGAGCCCGGTGAAGAAGGCGCCGAAGGTGTTGATCGCGCGGGAGCGGACCATGTGACGGCGCTTGGCCGGGTCCTTCTCGGTGGCGAGGTGACGGTTCCAGTGCCGGACCATGCCCGTCTGGCTGAGCGTGAACGACACGAACACGCCGACGATGTAGAGCTGGATGAGACGCGTCGAGTCGGCGCCGTAGATCCAGACCAGCAGTCCCGCCGCGCCCGCCAGCAGCACGATGCCGTTCGAGAACGCGAGGCGGTCACCGCGCGTGTGCAGCTGCCTCGGCAGATAGCGGTCCTGGGCGAGGATCGACCCCAGCAGCGGGAAGCCGTTGTACGCCGTGTTCGCCGCCAGGAACAGCACCAGCGCCGTCGCCGCGGCCAGCACGATGAACAGGAAGCTGCCCTTGCCGAAGACGGCCTCGGCGACCTGCGAGATCACCGGGTTCTGGACGTAGTCCGAGCCGAGCGCGGCACCGTCCTTCAGCAGGTCGACCGCCGGGTTCTCGGCCATCCGGACCTTGGTGACCATGGCCAGCGCGATGATGCCGCAGAACATGGTGACGGCCAGCAGGCCCATCATCGCCAGGGTGGTCGCCGCGTTCTTGGACTTGGGCTTGCGGAAGGCCGGGACGCCGTTGGAGATCGCCTCGACACCGGTGAGCGCGGCACAGCCGGAGGAGAAGGCCCGCAGCAGCAGGAACACGAGGGCGAAGCCGGCCAGGCCCTGGTGCTCCGCCTTGATCTCGTAGCCGGCGGTCGGCGCGCGCATGGTGTCGTCGAGGACCAGCCCGCGGAACGCGCCCCACGCGATCATGATGAAGACACCGGCGACGAAGACGTACGTCGGGATCGCGAACAGCGAGCCGGACTCCTTCACGCCGCGCAGGTTCATCAGCGTGAGCAGCACGATCACCCCGACCGCGCAGAGCACCTTGTGCTCGATGACGAAGGGGATCGCGGAGCCGAGGTTCTCGATGCCGGAGGAGATCGAGACGGCGACGGTGAGGACGTAGTCGACGAGGAGGGCGCTGGCCACGGTGAGGCCGGCCTTGGGGCCGAGGTTGGTGTTGGCGACCTCGTAGTCGCCGCCGCCGCTCGGATAGGCGTGGACGTTCTGCCGGTAGGAGGCGACCACCGTGAACATCAGTACGACGACCGCGACGGCGATCCAGGGACTGAAGTGGTAGGCCGACACGCCCGCGATGGACAGGACCAGCAGCACCTCTCCCGGTGCGTACGCCACGGAGGACAGCGGGTCGGATGCGAAGACGGGGAGGGCGATGCGCTTCGGCAGGAGCGTTTCCCCGAGCCGGTCACTACGCAGCGCGCGCCCGATCAGGATCCGTTTGGGCACGTCGGTCAGTTTGGACACAACAGAGGATCGTAAGGGTTCCGCTCCCCGAGTGAAATCGGGGAGGGGCCCGGCAGCGGATTCGCCGTGCGCGCCGGCTCTCATGTCTATGTGACAAGCCCCGCCCGTCAGCGTTCCCCGGAGGCCCCATGCACACCACCGCAGAGCTGATCGGCGCCGCCGCCGCACTTCTCGGCCTCGGGGTGCTGACCCTCGCCGGCGTCCGCGGCATCAGCCGCCGCTGATCGTCCGGGCTCGCACAGGGGTGCCCACGACGGACGCGCATGTGTAGCTTGGGCGACGGTCTGAGACCCTGTTAAGGCCAAGTCAACGACTCTTGACACACGACTCTTGCATCGGACATCGGAAGGACGGTCGTGCACATCGTCATCATGGGTTGCGGGCGAGTGGGTTCCGCTCTCGCTCAAACCCTGGAGCAACAGGGGCACACGGTCGCCGTGATCGACCAGGACCCCACCGCCTTCCGACGACTGGGCTCCGGGTTCGGAGGCCGGCGCGTCACCGGGGTCGGCTTCGACCAGGACACCCTGCGCGAGGCGGGCATCGAGGAGGCCGGCGCCTTCGCCGCCGTCTCCAGCGGTGACAACTCCAACATCATCGCGGCGCGTGTCGCCCGCGAGATGTTCGGCATCGAGAACGTCGCGGCCCGTATCTACGACCCCCGGCGCGCCGAGGTCTACCAGCGCCTGGGCATCCCGACGGTCGCCACGGTCCGCTGGACCGCCGACCAGATGCTGCGCCGTCTGCTGCCGTCCGGCGCCGAGCCGCTGTGGCGCGACCCCACCGGCGGCGTCCAGCTGGCCGAGGTGCACACCTCCGCCGCCTGGGTGGGCCAGCGGGTCAGCCGCCTCCAGGAGGAGACGGGCGTCCGCGTGGCGTTCCTGACCCGCCTCGGCGAGGCGATCCTGCCCAGCTCGCAGACGGTGCTGCAGGAGGGCGACCTGGTGCACGTGATGATGCGCACCGACGAGGTCGACAAGGTCGAGGCGTCCTTCGCCAAGGGTCCCGAAGAGGAGGGCGGTCACTGATGAGGGTCGCCATTGCCGGTGCCGGCGCGGTCGGCCGCTCGATCGCGGGCGAACTGCTGGAGAACGGCCACGAGGTCCTTCTCGTCGACAAGGCCCCGACCGCCATCTCGGTCGAGCGGGTCCCCCAGGCGGAGTGGCTGCTGGCCGACGCCTGCGAGATCACCTCCCTGGACGAGGCGGCACTCCAGCGCTGCAACGTCGTGATCGCCGCGACGGGCGACGACAAGGTGAACCTGGTCGTCTCCCTCCTCGCCAAGACGGAGTACGGCGTCCCGCGTGTCGTCGCCCGGGTGAACAACCCCAAGAACGAGTGGCTGTTCAACGAGTCCTGGGGCGTGGACGTCGCCGTCTCGACCCCGCGCCTGATGTCGGCCCTGGTCGAAGAAGCTGTCTCGGTGGGCGACCTGGTCCGCCTGCTGCGCTTCAGCCACGGCGACGCGAACCTGGTCGAGCTCACCCTCCCGGAGGAGTCGGCCCTGGCCGGCACCCAGGTCGGCGACGTGGAGTGGCCCCAGGACACCTCCCTGGTGACCATCATCCGCGGCAACCGAGTCCTGACCCCGACCCAGGACGACTCCCTGGAGGCCGGCGACGAACTCCTCTTCGTGGCGGCTCCGGCCCGCGAGGAGCAACTGGAGGACCTGCTGTCGGTGCGCCGCGAGGACGCGTCGAGCTGAGGTTCTCCGGCGGTACGACGACGGAGGGCGCCCCGAGTGATCGGGGCGCCCTCCGTCGTCGTACCGGCTACTCGGCCGAGCGAGCCGCGGCCTTGCGCTCCTCCTCCGCCTTCTCGGCGGCCTCCATCTCGGCGAACACGTCGATGGGCGCCGGAGCCTTCGCGAGGAAGACCCACGTCAGCCAGACCGCCAGCAGGAAGGGCGGGATCTTCAGGGCGATCAGGACCCAGCCGAACTGGGTGGTGTCGGCCCACCAGTACAGCGGGAAGAGGATCGCGCACTTGGCGAGCAGGATCGCGCCCCACGCGTAACTGGCCTTGGCGTACGCCTTCTTGCGGCCCGGGTTGCGGGTGCGCCAGGAGAGGTTCTCCTTGAAGACCGGGCCGAGGATGAGGCCGATCAGCGGGACTCCGCACAGGGTCGTGATGATGTACGCGAGGCCGAGGCCCAGCGTGTAGAGCATGCCCGGCAGATAGAAGTCCTTCGCGTTGCCGGTCATCATCGCGAAGACGACACCGAAGGCGACGCCGAAGACACCGCTGAAGGCGTGCTTGACGGTGTCCCTCATCACGAGGCGGACCACGACCAGCAGCAGCGACACCGCGAGCGCGGCGATCGCGGACATGTGGAGGTCCTTGTTGATCGTGTAGATCGTGACGAAGAGGAGGCCGGGCAGCACCGTTTCGACCATGCCCCGCAGGCCCCCGAAGGCCTCGAACAGCGCGGCCTCGGTCACCGCCCGCGAATCATGCTGCTCAGTGTCTTCGGTCGGCTTGTCGAGCGACGTCACCGGCTACTCCCTACCGAGGGGTCTCAGTTCGTATTTCGGGTTGAACAGCACCCGGCGGCCCCGGCTCATCGAGATCCGGCCCGATGCGATCAGCTTGCGCCCAGGCTCGATCCCCACGATGGAGCGCCTGCCGAGCCACACCACGTCCAGTGCGGCGGAGCCGTCGAACAGCTCGGCCTCCAGTGCCGGGACACCGGCCCGGGGGCGCAGCGTGACCGTGCGCAAGGTACCAGTAACGGTCACGACCTGTCGGTCATGGCAGTCACCGATCTTGATGCAGCCTGCGGTCTCGGCGTCCTCCCGCAGCTCCTTTGACTCCAGGTCCTCCTGGGACGAGGAAAGCCGGTCGAGCATGCGCCGGAACCGGCCCACCGGCTTTTCGGAACGCGGAACAGCACTCATATGTGAAGCGTACCGGGGAGCACTGACACCTTCGTACCCGCGGTACTAGCCCTCGAATCGATACCCCATCCCCGGTTCCGTGATGAAGTGCTTCGGGTGCGACGGATCCGCCTCCAGCTTCCGGCGCAGCTGTGCCATGTACACCCGCAGGTAGTTGGTCTCGGTCCCGTACGACGGGCCCCACACCTCCTGCAGCAGCTGCTTCTGGCTCACCAGACGGCCGGTGTTGCGCACCAGCACCTCCAGCAGATGCCACTCCGTGGGGGTCAGGCGTACGTCCTTGCCGGCCCGGTTCACCTTCTTCGCGGCGAGGTCGACGGTGAACTCCTCAGTCTCCACCGTGGTCACGTCGTCCTCGCCGGGACCGACCGGCTCGGCCCGCCGGACCGCCGCCCGCAGCCGGGCGAGCAGCTCGTCCATGCCGAAGGGCTTGGTGACGTAGTCGTCGGCGCCCGCGTCGAGGGCCTCGACCTTCTCGTCGGAGGAGTGCCGGGCGGAGAGCACCAGGATCGGCACCCGGGTCCAGCCGCGCAGGCCCCGGATCACCTCGACGCCGTCCATGTCGGGCAGGCCGAGGTCGAGGACGACCACGTCAGGGTGGCGGGCCGCGGCGAGGCGGAGGGCGGTGGCGCCGTCATGGGCGGCGTCGACCTCGTACTTGCGGGCCTTGAGGTTGATCACGAGGGCGCGCACGATCTGCGGCTCGTCTTCGATCACGAGCACCCGGGTCATGTGACCTGCCTTTCCGGTTCTGCTTCTGCTTCTGCGAGGTGTTCCGAGAAGAGTTCCGGACGCGCGTCCGCGGCCCGGAGTGTGAGGACCATGGTGAGGCCGCCGCCCGGCGTGTCCTCGGCGTTCAGCGTGCCGCCCATCGCCTCGGCGAAGCCCCGGGCGACCGCGAGCCCGAGCCCGACCCCGGCGCCGCGCGGGGCGTCGCCGTACCGCTGGAAGGGCGCGAAGATGCGTTCCTTGGCCTCGTCGGGGACGCCGGGGCCGCGGTCGACGATCCGGACCTCGACGCGGTCGGCGATGGCGCTGGCGGACACCAGGACGGCCTTGCCGGGCGGGCTGTACTTGACGGCGTTCTCGATCAGGTTGGCCATGGACCGCTCCAGGAGCCCCGCGTCCACGGCGACCATGGGCAGCGTCTCGGGGATGTCCAGCTCGACGCTGTCCTCCGGCACCCCGCCGAGCGCCATCGGCACCACCTCGTCGAGGTCGATCTCGCGGATCAGGGGCGTGACGGTGCCGGTCTGGAGCCGGGACATGTCGAGGAGGTTGCCCACGAGGTGGTCCAGCCGGTCGGCGCCCTCCTCGATGCCTTCGAGGAGCTCGGCCTGGTCCTCCTCGGACCACGCCACGTCATCGGAGCGCAGCGAGGACACCGACGCCTTGATGCCGGCCAGCGGGGTCCGCAGGTCATGGCTGACGGCGGCGAGCAGCGCGGTCCGGATCCGGTTGCCCTCGGCCAGGGCGCGCGCCTGGTCGGCCTCCTCCTGGAGGCGCCGCCGGTCCAGGGCGACCGCGGCCTGGGCGGCGAAGGCGGCCAGCACCCGGCGGTCCTCGGCGGGCAGCACCCGGCCGATCAGGGCGAGCGCCATGTGGTCGCCGACGGGCACGTCCACGTCCGCTTCCTCCGGCCGCTCCACCGGGCGCCCGAAGCCGGCCCGGCCCGCGCACGTCCAGGGTTCGACGTCGCTGCGCCGCTCCAGCAGCGCCGCCGATTCCATCCCGAAGGTCTCCCGGACCCGCTCCAGCAGCTCCTCCAGGCTGGTCTCGCCGCGCAGCACGTTGCCCGCGAGGAAGGAGAGGATCTCCGACTCGGCCCGCAGCCGGGCGGCCTGGTGGGTGCGGCGGGCGGCGAGGTCGACCACCGAGGCCACCGAGATCCCGACCCCGACGAAGATCACGATGGCGACGATGTTCTTGGGGTCGGCGATCGTCCAGTGGTGCAGGGGTGGTGTGTAGAAGTAGTTCAGCAGCAGGGAGCCGACCGCGGCCGAGGCCAGCGCGGGCAGCAGTCCGCCGACCAGGGCGGCCGCCACGGTCACGGTCAGGAACAGCAGCATGTCGTTGGCGAGGCCGAGATGGACGGCGCTGAGCAGCACGGCCATGATCGCCGGGCCGATCACCCCGACCGCCCAGCCCCAGATGATCCGGGCCCGTCCGAGGCGTGCGCCGCGTGCGACGGGCAGTCCGCGTCCCTTGGCGACCTCGTCGTGGGTGACGATGTGGACGTCGAGGTCGGGCCCGGAGTCCCGGGCGACCGTGGTGCCCACGCCGGGGCCGAAGACGTACTGCCAGGTCTTGCGGCGGGAGGACCCGAGGACGATCTGGGTGGCGTTGACTCCGCGCGCGAAGGCGAGCAGCGCCGCGGGTATGTCGTCGCCGACGACGTGGTGGAAGGTGCCGCCGAGGTCCTCGACGAGGGTGCGCTGGACGGCGAGTTCCTTGGGCGAGGCGGCGGTCAGCCCGTCGCTGCGGGCTATGTACACGGCCAGCACCTCACCGCCCGCGCCCTTCTCCGCGAGCCGCGCGGCCCGGCGGATGAGCGTCCGTCCCTCCGGGCCGCCGGTCAGCCCGACCACGATCCGCTCCCGCGAGCCCCAGATCTTCGAGACCTGGTGCTCGTTGCGGTACTGCTTCAGATACTCGTCGACCCGGTCGGCCACCCACAGCAGCGCCAGCTCGCGCAGGGCGGTGAGGTTTCCGGGCCGGAAGTAGTTCGAGAGGGCCGCGTCGACCTTGTCGGGCTGGTAGATGTTGCCGTGCGCCATCCGCCGCCGCAGCGCCTGCGGCGACATGTCGACCAGCTCGATCTGGTCGGCCCGTCTGACGACCTCGTCGGGCACGGTCTCGCGCTGTCGCACCCCGGTGATCGACTCGACGACGTCGCCCAGCGACTCCAGATGCTGGATGTTGACGGTCGATATGACGTCGATCCCGGCCGCCAGGAGTTCCTCGACGTCCTGCCAGCGCTTGGCGTTGCGGGAGCCGGGGATGTTGGTGTGGGCGAGTTCGTCCACCAGGGCGACGGCGGGGGCGCGGCGCAGCACGGCGTCGACGTCCATCTCCTCGAAGGTGCTTCCCCGGTACGCCAGCTCCCGGCGCGGGATCTGCTCCAGGCCGTGCAGCATCACCTCGGTGCGCGTCCGGCCGTGGCACTCCACGAAGGCCACCACACAGTCGGTCCCCCGTTCGACACGCCGGTGTGCCTCGGAGAGCATCGCGTACGTCTTGCCGACGCCCGGTGCCGCACCGAGATAGATCCGAAGCTTGCCGCGTCCCATGGTTCCCATTGTCTTCCGGCCTCTGCTGCCTGCGCAGCGTCGACCTTACGACCAGCAATTCCGACAAATGGGTCCGGGGGCGGCCGCAGGGGCGGTATTTGACGCAACCCTGACGGCACCCGTGAGGCGGCTCAGACCTCGACGATCTCCCCGTCGCTCAGCTCCAGGACCCGGTCGGCCAGGTCCAGCAGGGTCGCGTCGTGCGTGGCGACCAGCGCGGTGACGTTCTCGCTGCGTACGACGGCCCGCAGCAGCTCCATCACGCCGTGCCCGGTCTCCGCGTCGAGCTGGCCGGTCGGCTCGTCGGCGATCAGGAGCGAGGGGTTGTTGGCGAGGGCGCGGGCGATGGCGACCCGCTGCTGCTGGCCGCCGGAGAGCTCGGTGGGCCGCTGTCCGGCGTGGTCGGCGAGGCCCACCAGGGACAGCAGCAGCTCGACGCGCTCCTCACGCGCGCGTGGGTCCTCCCGGCGCAGCCGCATCGGCACCCCGACGTTCTCGGCGGCGGTGAGGATCGGGATGAGCCCGAAGGACTGGAAGACGAATCCGATGTGATCGCGGCGCAGGGCCAGCAGCCCCTCCTCGTCGAGCCCGGCGAGATCCCGCCCGCCGACCTCGATCAGCCCCTCGTCGGGGGTGTCGAGCCCGCCGACGATGTTGAGGAGCGTGGTCTTCCCCGACCCCGACCGCCCCTTGAGCGCGACGAGTTCACCGCGCGGCACCTCGAAGGAGACCCCGCGCAGGGCGTGGACGACTCCGGCGCCCCGCCCGAAGGACTTGTGGACGTTCTCCACCCGCACCATGGTCTCGGTGACCACCTGGCTCATGAGCCCCTCCCCCGTTCCCCCGTGAAGACCGGGCGCCAGTATCCCCACCGGACGCCCGGTCGATCAACGTTTTCAGCTCAGGTTGTCCCCGTGGGTGAGGGTCTCCCAGGCCACGAACAGGTTGTTGCCGGCCGCCGGACGGTTCCGCTCGGTCAGCGTCCGGGTGTTGCTCATGGCGATGCCGAGCCGGTTGTGCAGGGCGTTGTACCCGACCTCGGTCACCGGCCCGAGCCCCAGGTGCAGGGCGCCGCCGCACAGCCAGCTCGGCACGGCCGTGCCGAGCTCGTACTTGGCCTGGAACCCGAGCGCCTGCCGCAGCCGCTCCCCCACATCGGTGCCGTAGAGGTCCTGCCCCTGGATCCGGCTGGTCTCGGCGACGTGCGAGATCGCCGAGATGCCGTACCCGGTGTGCGTGAGGTCCCGGCAGGTCTCCTGGGTGAGCCCGGTGACGAAGGTGGACTGCCCCTGCCAGTACCTGACGACCTTGTCCCGGGTGTCGAGGTTCTGGCTGGGCACGGTCTTCGGCAGCTCGCCGTCGGAGGCGAGGTACACGTAGGCGGCGGTGCGGGTCCGGAACTTCGCCATGGCCTTGTCGTACGACGTCTTGTCCTCCAGGAAGACGGAGATGCCGACGGCGGCCTCCATCATCGACAGCTCCCAATTGCCGTTGGAGTTGGAGCCGTTGATGATCTCGGGGAGGTAGACGTTGCGGAGCATGGTCGCGAAGCGCCCGGAGCCCGCCCAGCCGCCGGTGTACGTGTGCTTGATGATCTCGGCGGCCTTCGGCCAGGAGGAGCCCGCCCAGCCGGTCTGCAGGGGTGCGTTGCTGTTGGTGTGGTCCGTGATGACGGCCGACCAGGCGTCCATCAGCTGGATCGACTTCTTGGCGTAGCGCTCGTCGCGGGTGATGTACCAGGCGAGCGC
Source organism: Streptomyces sp. S.PB5 (assembly GCF_030403745.1). Taxonomy (GTDB): domain Bacteria; phylum Actinomycetota; class Actinomycetes; order Streptomycetales; family Streptomycetaceae; genus Streptomyces. Next base: position 143,347 of record NZ_JAQMWP010000002.1, on the reverse strand, counting down.
CTGGGTGTACGCCGCTATGGCGTCCTCGCGTTCGTCGGTGCAGCCGTAGTTGGGGTTCGAGTACGAGCCGCACTCGACGACCGCGCGGGGCTTGGGGGTGCGGTTCAGATCGGCGTACTTGCTCGCCAGCATCTGGTCGAAGGCGCCCTTCCAGGGCTGGGCGCCGGCGTTGACCTTGGTGCGGGTGAAGTCCAACTGCCCCTTGGAGACGGTGACTCCGGGGTGAGTGAAGGTGGCAGGGGCGGCGTCGGCGGGCCAGGCGAGGGCACCGGCGACGAGGGCGGCCACGGCCGCGAAGAGAGCGGTTCTGCGCATGCGTGGGGGGCCTTCCGTTCTCGTATGTGAACGTGAAGCGCCTTTATGAACAGACGCGTTGGGCCGAGACGGTAGGTACAGACCAATGCGTCGTCAAGAGTCCGCGCACGAGGTTCGTGGACGGCGAAGGGTGGACGGCAGAAGGCGGACGGCAAAGGGCCGCACCCCCGTGACGGGGGTGCGGCCCTTGAACGCTCTGGCTGCTACCGGACCTCGGTGATCTCCGGGCCGCGCTGCAGCTGGCCCATGCCGCCGGAGAAGCGGGAGCCTTCCTGATCCTGCTGCTGGATGCCCTCGGGCACCATCTGCGCGTCGTTCGGCAGCTTCAGGACGATCGGGTCGCGGGGCGCCATCGGGCCCTCGCCGCGGACCACGACCGTGTCGCGGAAGATCTGCTCCAGCAGACCGGCGGCCTGCGGCTGCACCGCGCCCTGGCCCGAGATCACACCGCGCAGGAACCAGCGCGGACCGTCCACACCGACGAACCGCACGACCTGGAAACCGCCCGTGCCGTCCGGCAGCTGCACCGGCACCTGGGCACGCAGCTCCCAGCCCAGCGGACCCTCGACCTCGTCGACGATGCCGCCCTGCTGGGTGATGCCGCCGGCGATCTCCTCGCGCACCTCGCCCCAGATGCCCTCGCGCTTGGGCGCGGCGAAGGCCTGGAGCTGGACGGCGCTGTCGCGCAGCACGACGGTCGCCGCGACGATCGCGTCACCCGCGACCTCGACCCGCAGCTCCATGCCGTCGACACCGGGCACGAAGAGGCCACCCAGGTCCACGCGGCCCTCGCCGGGCTCGCGGACCTCGGAGTCGTCCCAGGGCCCGTCGGGCCGCGGCTCGGGCTCGAGCCTCACACGCTCGCGCGTGCCGTCTTCGTCCGCCTCAGTGTCGACACTGTCGACGACCTGCTCGGCCTCGCCGGCCGCGCCCTCGGCGGCATCCTTCTTCTTGCGACGTCCGAACACGTCACTGTCCTTCCCGGTCGGATACGACCGAAGCGTATCGATTCCCACCCGCCCGGCCGCCGTCGGCGGCCTGACCGCTTGTGCTGTTCGTACCGGCCACCGAGGCATGGCCTCCGGTGGACCCGAAGCCCCCTTCGGCCCGCACCGAGTCGGGCAGCTCCGCGACTTCCCGGAAGCTCACCCGCTCGACCCGCTGGACGACCAGTTGGGCGATCCGGTCGAAGCGCTCGAACCGCACCGGCTCATACGGGTCGAGATTCACCACGATCACCTTGATCTCCCCACGGTACCCGGCATCAACCGTCCCTGGGGCATTCACCAGAGCGACACCGCAGCGCGCGGCCAGACCGGACCGGGGGTGCACGAAGGCCGCGTACCCCTCCGGAAGCGCCACAGACACCCCCGTGGGCAGCACGGCTCGCTCGCCCGGCTTCAGTTCACGGCTCTCGGTGGTGCGCAGATCGGCCCCCGCGTCACCGGGGTGCGCGTACGACGGAAGCGGTACGTCGGGGTCGACGCGCCGGATCAGCACGTTCAGGGGTTCACGGCTCACGGGTTCACCTCGAAGGCACGGGCACGCCGGACCTGGTCCGGGTCGTCCATGGCGGCCCGGATCTCCTCCGGGCGGCCGTTGTCGATGAAGTGGTCGACCTTCACCTCGATGAAGAGCGCCTCGGCACGGACCGCGACGGGCCCTTCGGGGCCGCCGATCCGTCCGGTGGCGGTCGAGTAGATCTTCCGCCCGGCGACCGCCGTGACCTCGGCCTCCAGGTACAGCACCGTGCCCACGGGGACGGGGCGCACGAAGTCGGTCTCCAGGCGTCCGGTCACCGCGATCGTGCGCAGCAGCCAGTTCAGCGAGCCGAGCGTCTCGTCGAGGGCGGTCGCGAGGACGCCGCCGTGCGCGAGGCCCGGGGCGCCCTGGTGGGCGGGGCGCACGGTGAACTCGGCGGTGACCGAGACCCCTTCGCCGGCCCGGGCCGCCAGGTGCAGCCCGTGGGCCTGCTCGCCGCCGCAGCCGAAGCACTGGCCGTAGTGCGCGCCGAGCAGCTCGCCGGGTGCGGGCGCGTCGGGATGACGTACCGGCTGCACGGCGTCGGCGGGAGGCTGAAGAGCTGCGGAACTACCACTCACAGCCGCAGACCTTACCCGCGCGTCGGCCGGTTACTAACACCGTGCCAAGCTTGGCTTCATGCAGCTCTCCGCCACCCCCTACGAAGAACGCCTCACCGCCCCCCGCTCGTGGTGGCTCATCTCGTGCCTGGTCGGGCTCTCCTTCGCCCTGATCCTGCTGCCGTTCGGCACGCTGCCGCTGCTCGGCGGCCTGGCCGGCGGCACGGCCGTCGCGGCCGTCGCGGCCAGCTCGTACGGCTCGCTGCGCATCCGCGTGGTGGGCGACTCGCTGATCGCCGGGGAGGCGAAGATCCCGGTCACGGCGTTGGGGGACGCCGAGGTACTGGACGCGGAGGAGGCGCGCGCCTGGCGCACGTACAAGGCCGACACCCGCGCCTTCCTGCTGCTGCGCGCCTACATCCCGACGGCGCTGCGCGTGGAGGTCACCGACCCCGCGGACCCGACGCCGTACCTGTATCTGTCGACGCGGGAGCCGGAGCGGCTGGCGGCGGCGATCAAGCAGGCGCGGGACGCCGCCTAGAACGTTCGCGCGGGGTTTCACCCCGCGGCCTGCGCGGGGGCGGGAATCTCACGGAACCCTTACCGGGTACGGAGCTCTTACGGGGTTCCGTGGTCTTTGCCGTGTCCGTGCCCGAGTTCCTTCGCGATGTCCCCGATCTGCAGGGGCTGCGACGGGGTCTCCAGCGGCGTGAGCCCGTCGAGGTCGTCCCAGGACACCTGGATCTTCCGCAGGTCGGTGCGGATGCGCTCGGCGAGCTTCTTGGTGTCTCTGCGGTTCATGACCGCGCCCACGGCCGCACCGACCATGAACGGCATCAGGTTCGGCAGGTTCCGGACCATGCGCTTCATGATCTGCTGGCGCAGCTGGTTCTTCATCGGGCCGCTGAGGGCGGAGTTGATCGTCGACGGCTTGGTCACGTCGATGCCGCGCTCGCCCGACCAGGAGTTGAGATACGCGGTGCTGCGGTCCTTGAGAGTGCCCGGCGGCCGCACGCCGTAGATCTCGTGGAGCTCGGCGATCAGCTTCAGCTCGACCGCGGCGACCCCGGTGATCTCCGCGGCCAGCTCCGTCGGCATCGCCGGCGGTACGGGCAGCATCGCGGCCGCGCCGACGCCGGCCCCGACGGTCGAGGTGGCGTTCGCGGCGCCCGCCACGAGCTTGTCGGCGAGTTCCTCGGGTCCGAGGCCCGGGAACTGCCTGCGGAGCGTCTGGAGGTCCCGTACGGGGATCCTGGGCGCGTTGTCGATGATCCGGTCGGCGAGGTACGCCAGGCCTGCCCTGGCGCGGCTGCCGCCTCTGCGGACGCCTTCTCCGACCTTGTCCCGGATCACCGCGGCCCGCCGCCTGGCGACGGGTGCGGGGTGCTCCACGGGAGCCGGGAGGTCACCCCGGCCGCCCGCGGGTTCGAGCGAGGCCGATCCCGTACCCGATGGTGCTGTACCGGATGAGCCCCGCTCGTCGTCACGCGCGCCGTGAGGGCCGTCGGACGGCCCTTGGTCCGCTCCCGGGAGGGGGGAGCGGCGCTTCCAGGGAGGGGTCGAGCCAGTCACGGCCGACCCGTCCTCAGTCGCAGTCGCGGCAGATCGGCTGGCCGTTCTTCTCCCGGGCCAGCTGGCTGCGGTGGTGCACCAGGAAGCAGCTCATGCAGGTGAACTCGTCCTGCTGCTTGGGCAGCACCCGGACGGCCAACTCCTCGTTCGAGAGGTCCGCGCCGGGCAGCTCCAGGCCTTCGGCGGCCTCGAACTCGTCGACGTCCACAGCGGAGGTCGACTTGTCGTTCCGCCTGGCCTTCAGCTCTTCAAGGCTGTCCGAGTCGACGTCGTCGTCGGTCTTGCGTGGGGTGTCGTAATCCGTTGCCATGTCGCTCTCCCCCTCTGGGTGTCTGCGGTGTCTCCAGCGCACGTAACGCGTGAGAGGCCGGACTTGTGCCCGACCCGAGGCGGAGATTTTGCCTCACATCAAGGTCTGTTACTCAATCGACACCCAACCGGACTCCTCATGAGTGATCGGCTGGGATGGCGATGGGGACCGTACACGGTCCGAATGCCGCACTTCAAAGGCGTCTCACCGTGTACTTCCCGTGATCAAGCCCCTCGAAAACCCGGACTTTCCCGGCTTTCCGACTGCCTCCTTGATCACGGACAGTAGATGGCCGGAAATTCGCCGTTGTGATCGATCACACACGGGGCAGCTCGACGAGTGCCCAGAAAATTCCGCGCAAAGCGAACATCCCCGCTGTGTCGGCGACATGATCTCAGATCGGGAGGGTGACCCGCATCACGAGCCCTCCTCCCTCTCTCGGCTGTGCGTAGATGTGCCCGCCGTGCGCCCGGGCCACCGAGCGGACGATGGACAGCCCGAGCCCGACGCCCTTGTCGCTGCCGGTGCGATCGGCGCCCCTGAGCCGCTTGAACGGCTCGAAGAGATTGTCGATCTCGTACGCCGGCACGACCGGGCCGGTGTTCGACACGACCAGGAGCGCCTGGCCGTGCTGGATTTCGGTGGTGACCTCGACCCAGCCTTCTTCCGTCACGTTGTACCGCACGGCGTTCTGGACGAGGTTCAGCGCGATCCGCTCCAGCAGGACGCCGTTGCCCTGGACGACCGCGGACTGCCGCTCGCCCCGGATCTCGACGCCCTTGGCCTCGGCCTCGGCGCGCACCTGGTCGACGGCCTGCTCGGCGACCTCTGCGAGGTCGACGGGCTTGCGTTCGACGATCTGGTTGTCGCTGCGGGCGAGCAGCAGCAGGCCCTCCACGAGCTGCTCGCTGCGCTCGTTGGTGGCCAGCAGTGTCTTGCCGAGCTGCTGGAGTTCCATGGGCGCGCCCGGGTCGGAGAGGTGCACTTCCAGGAGCGTGCGGTTGATGGCGAGAGGTGTCCTCAGCTCGTGCGAGGCGTTGCCGACGAACCGCTGCTGGGCCGTGAAGGCCCGCTGGAGGCGCTCCAGCATGTCGTCGAAGGTGTCGGCCAGCTCCTTCAGCTCGTCGTCCGGTCCGTCCAGCTCGATCCGCCGTGACAGGTCCGAGCCGGCCACCGCGCGGGCGGTCCGGGTGATCCGGCCGAGCGGTGACAGGACCCGGCCGGCCATGGCGTAGCCGAAGGCGAAGGCGATGATCGCGAGACCGAGGAGGGCGAGGAGGGAGCGGCTGAGGAGGTTGTCGAGGGCGTGCTGGCGCTGCTCGTTGACGCAGCTGTTCATCGCGTTGTTGAACACGTCCGGCGTGGCCTGGGTGGGCAGGTCGCAGACCTGGCTGGTGACCTTGCCTTCGGTGATCTTGAAGGGCAGCTCACTGCCCACGTTCAGTGCCTGCGCCGCCAGCAGATAGATGATCGACAGCAGCAGGATGCCGGCGATCAGGAACATGCCGCCGTACAGCAGCGTCAGCCGTATCCGGATGGTCGGACGCAGCCAGGGGAACGGCGGCTCGACCCTCCGGGGGTCCCAGGTGGGCTTCGGGGGCGCCTGGGGAGGCGCGGGAGCGGCGGCCACGGCGGATCAGATCCGGTAACCGGAGCCGGGGACGGTGACGATGACCGGCGGTTCGCCCAGCTTGCGGCGCAGGGTCATGACGGTGACCCGGACGACGTTGGTGAACGGGTCGGTGTTCTCGTCCCAGGCCTTCTCCAGAAGCTGCTCCGCGGAGACGACGGCACCCTCGGAGCGCATCAGCACCTCCAGGACGGCGAACTCCTTGGGCGCGAGCTGGACTTCCTTGCCGTCGCGGAAGACCTCGCGGCGGTTGGGGTCGAGCTTGATGCCGGCGCGCTCCAGGACGGGCGGCAGCGGCACGCTGGTGCGGCGGCCGAGGGCACGCACGCGTGCCGTGAGCTCGCTGAACGCGAAGGGTTTGGGCAGATAGTCGTCGGCGCCGATCTCCAGGCCCTCGACCCGGTCGCTGACGTCGCCGGACGCGGTGAGCATCAGCACGCGGGTGGGCATGCCGAGCTCGACGATCTTGCGGCAGACGTCGTCGCCGTGCACCAGGGGGAGGTCGCGGTCGAGGACGACCACGTCGTAGTCGTTGACGCCGATGCGCTCGAGGGCGGCCGCACCGTCGTACACGACGTCGACGGCCATGGCCTCCCGGCGCAGTCCGGTGGCCACCGCATCGGCGAGCAGCTGCTCGTCCTCGACGACGAGTACGCGCACGTCGCTTGTCCTTCCTGTGTCCACCCGCGTAGCGCTTCTGGGCCCGCGCGGGCAGGGCTTCGGTGAGTGTGTTGACCTCCATCCTGCCCTTTTCGGCCATAAGTCGGCTGTAAGGCGGGTGGGCGCCGTCTGAAGGGCAGGTGTGAGCCCGGGTGAAGCACAGGTGTGAAGCGCGGGAATGCCAGATTTTCTCGGCGGGTTGAGGTTTCCGTAAGAGGGAGCGAGGGGAGGACGGCTTTACACCCCGCGATCACGCTCTGCATGTGCCGCAGCACCATGCGGTACACCGCAATCCGCTTTCCGCAGAGTGGGCGTGGGTGTCCGGCGCCGTCGCCGCCAAGCAGGGCAGCGCTGGGCATCTGCTTCAGGCGTGATCGCCCCTTTCGATCGGCACACCCCCGTGCCACCGACCCACGACCCAGGACGAGGGGGCGCAGCATGGACGCATTCACCGCAGGACTTCTGCAGCGCATAAGGACGACCGAGTCCGACCTGACGCGGGCTCGCGACGAGGGCGACGACTTCCTCGTCGAGGTGGAACAGGCCGAGCTCGACGACCTGCGCCGCCTCGCCGCCGAGCACGGTGTGGAGGTCGGCGCCTAGCGTCTGCGCACGAAAAGCGAACCCCCGGCGAATCCAGCGCCGGGGGTTCGCCCGTTCTGCCGACGGTCGCTGCCTCGGTCACTGCCGTCGCTCGGACCGGTGTCAGTCGTGCCAGGCGCCCAGGTCCTCCAGGAGGCGCTGGAGGACCTCGAAGACGCCGGGGGTGGCGGCGATGGCCAGATCGCCGTTCGGGCGTTCTCCGGGGCGTCCACCGGTCAGGGCGCCCGCCTCCCGGGCGATCAGGTCGCCCGCCGCCAGGTCCCAGGGGTTCAGGCCGCGTTCGTAGTAGCCGTCCAGGCGGCCTGCCGCCACGTCGCACAGGTCCACGGCTGCTGAGCCGCCGCGCCGGATGTCCCGTAGGACGGGGATCAGCCGGCGGACCACCTCGGCCTGGTGGCTGCGGACCTCCAGGACGTAGTTGAAGCCCGTGGAGACCAGGGCCTGGTCCAACGGCGGCGCGGGGCGGCAGGCGAGCCTCCGTTCGCCCTCCCACGCGCCCGTGGCCCAGGCACCCTGGCCGCGCACCGCGTGGTACGTCTCGCCCCGCATGGGGGCCGCGACCACGCCGACCACCCGCTCGCCGTCCTGCTCGGCCGCGATGGAGACGGCCCAAGTGGGCAGTCCGTACAGGTAGTTGACCGTGCCGTCGAGCGGGTCGATCACCCAGCGGATGCCGCTCGTGCCCTCGCTGGAGGCGCCCTCCTCGCCGAGGAAGCCGTCGTCGGGGCGGTGGGCGGAGATCAGGTCGGTAATCAGCTTCTCCGCCGCGATGTCCATCTCGGTGACGACGTCGATGGGGCTCGACTTGGTGGCGGCGACCGCGAGGTCGGCCGGGCGGCCGTCCCGGAGCAGGTCGCCGGCCTTGCGGGCGGCCTCCTGGGCGAGCCGCAGCAGTTCGGTGTGCAGGGGGTCGGTCACGGGGCTCCTCACGCGTAGGGGCTGTCGACGCCTGCGGCGGCCGGGCGGGGGGCGCGGGCCGGGCAGCAGCCGACCGGGCAGAGGTTGTGGCTCGCGCCCAGGGCGCCCAGCGCGCACGGGGTGACCTCCTGGCCGTGCTCGACCGAGGCGCGCTCCAGGACCAGGTCACGGATCGCCGCGGCGAAGCGCGGGTCGGCGCCCACCGTGGCCGAGCGGCGCATCGGCAGGCCCAGCTCCTCCGCCTTGGCCTTGGCCTCGGTGTCGAGGTCGTAGAGGACCTCCATGTGGTCGGAGACGAAGCCGATGGGGGCGATCACGACCGCGGGGACGCCCGACTCGTGGCGCTCCTCCAGGTGGTCGCAGATGTCCGGCTCCAGCCACGGGATGTGCGGGGCACCGGAACGCGACTGGTAGACGAGCTGCCAGGGGTGGTCGACGCCGGTGCGCTCACGGACGGCCTCGGCGATCAGCCGCGAGACCTCCAGGTGCTGGTCAACGTACGCGCCGCCGTCGCCGTGGTCCTCGACCGGCCCGGAGGTGTCCGCCGACGCGTTCGGGATCGAGTGGGTCGAGAACGCGATGTGCGCGCCGTCCCGGACGTCCTCGGGGAGGTCGGCGAGGGATCGCAGCACACCCTCGATCATGGGCTCCACGAAGCCCTCGTGGTTGAAGTAGTGCCGCAGCTTGTCGACCTTCGGGAGCTCGATGCCCTCGGCCTCCAGGGCGGCCAGCGAGTCCGCGAGGTTCTCGCGGTACTGGCGGCAGCCCGAGTACGAGGCGTACGCGCTCGTGGCGAGGACCAGGATGCGGCGCCGGCCGTCGGCGACCATCTCGCGCAGGGTGTCCGTCAGATACGGCGCCCAGTTGCGGTTGCCCCAGTAGATCGGCAGGTCCAGGCCGTGGTCGGCGAAGTCCTTGCGCAGGGCGTCCAGCAGGGCGCGGTTCTGGTCGTTGATGGGGCTGACCCCGCCGAAGAGGAAGTAGTGGCTGCCGACCTCCTTCAGGCGTTCCTTGGGGATGCCTCGCCCCCGCGTCACGTTCTCCAGGAACGGGACGACGTCGTCCGGGCCCTCCGGGCCGCCGAACGAGAGCAGGAGCAGGGCGTCGTAGGGGGTGGCATCGCGCGCGTCTGGCATGGGTCGATCCTGTCATCCGGTACTGACAGCCGGGAAACGGCGGGGTGACGGACGGAGTTCCGAAACCGCTCCGCCAGGTGCATTAGGGTCACCTAACTCCGTAAGCTGTATCCGCCGCATTCGCGCCTTACCGGCCGAGCCACCCTTTCCTGACCGGAGCCACCCCCGTGCCGAGCCCCTATCTCGCCCTGTTCGCCGCCCCCGGCAGCAAGGGCTTCTCCGCCGCGGGGTTCCTCGGCCGGATGCCGCTGTCGATGATGGGCATCGGCGTGGTGACCATGGTGTCGCAGCTGACCGGACGGTACGGACTGGCGGGCGCGCTGTCGGCCACCATCGCGCTGGCCGCCGCGGTGGCGGGTCCGCAGGTCTCGCGTCTGGTCGACCAGTACGGGCAGCGGCGGGTACTGCGCCCGGCGACGCTGATCGCGCTTCTCTCGGCCGCCGGGCTGCTGTTCGCGGCGCACTACGGCTGGCCGGACTGGACGCTGTACGTGTTCAGCGCCGGCATCGGGTGTGTGCCGAGCATCGGCGCGATGATCCGCTCGCGGTGGGCGGAGCTGTACCGGGGGACGCCGCAGCTGCACACGGCCTACTCGTTCGAGTCGGTGGTCGACGAGATCTGCTTCATCTTCGGACCGATCATCTCCATCGGCCTGTCCACGGCCTGGTTCCCGGAGGCCGGGCCGCTGCTCGCCGCATGCTTCCTGGCGGTCGGTGTCTTCTGGCTGACCGCCCAGCGCGCCACCGAGCCCGCCCCGCACCCGCGCGAGAAGCACGGCGACGGCGGCAGCGCCCTGCGCTCCCCCGGGCTGCAGGTCCTGGTGGCCACCTTCGTGGCGACCGGCGCCATCTTCGGGGCCGTCGACGTGGTCACCGTGGCCTTCGCGGACGAGCAGGGCCACAAGGGCGCCGCGAGCGTCGTGCTCGCCCTGTACGCGGCGGGTTCCTGTGCGGCCGGCCTGGTCTTCGGGCTGCTGCACTTCAAGGGGGCGCCCGAACCTCGCTGGCTGCTGGGCATATGCGCGATGGCCGTGAGTATGATCCCCCTCCTACTGGTCGGAAACTTGCCGTTTCTGGCCGTGGCGCTGTTCGTAGCGGGCCTGGCCATCGCTCCCACGATGATCACCACGATGTCCCTGATCGAGCAGCACGTACCACGCGCGCAGCTGACCGAGGGGATGACCTGGATCAGTACCGGGCTCGCGGTCGGGGTCGCGCTCGGCTCCTCCGTGGCCGGGTGGGTCATCGACGCGGCCGGGGCGCGCGCCGGGTACGGGGTCCCGGCGGTGTCCGGGGCCGTCGCGGTCGCGGTCGGTTTCCTGGGGTACCGCCGGCTCAAGCGGCCGGCACCGCGTCGGGGAGGCACCGTTGGGCAGCACAGCGAGCGGGAAGAACGGCACGTGGCGTAACTGGGGTGGAAACGTCTCCGCTCGTCCCGCGCGGGAGGTCACTCCCGCCTCGGTGGAGGAGCTCGCGGACGCCGTGCGGAAGGCGGCCGAGGACGGTCTGAGGGTGAAGGCCGTCGGGACCGGGCACTCCTTCACGTCCATTGCCGCCACCGACGGCGTATTGATCCGCCCTCAACTGTTGACCGGTATCCGCAACATTGATCGTGATGCCATGACGGTCACGGTCGAGGCCGGTACCCCGCTCAAGAGACTCAATATGGCGCTCGCGCGGGAGGGCCTGTCGCTCGCGAACATGGGCGACATCATGGAGCAGACCGTCTCCGGCGCCACCAGCACGGGCACCCACGGCACCGGCCGCGAGTCGGGCTCCATCGCCGCCCAGATCAGGGGCCTGGAGCTGGTCACGGCCGACGGCTCGGTGCTCAGCTGCTCCGAGAAGGAGAACCCCGAGGTCTTCGCGGCCGCTCGGACAGGCCTCGGCGCGCTCGGCATCGTCACCGCGATCACCTTCGCCGTGGAGCCGGTCTTCCTGCTCACCGCGCGCGAGGAGCCGATGCCCCTCGACAAGGTCCTCGCCGACTTCGACGAACTCTGGGCCGAGAACGAGCACTTCGAGTTCTACTGGTTCCCGCACACCGGCAGCACCAACACCAAGCGCAACAACCGCAGCGCTGGCCCGGAGAAGCCGGTGCCGCAGCTCCAGGGCTGGATCGAGGACGAGTTCCTCTCCAACGGGGTCTTCCAGGTCGCCCAGTGGGTCGGCCGCGCGGCGCCCGCGACCATCCCGGCCATCGCCCGGATCTCCAGCAAGGCCCTGTCCGCGCGGACCTACACCGACATCCCCTACAAGGTCTTCACATCACCGCGCCGGGTGCGCTTCGTGGAGATGGAGTACGCCGTCCCGCGCGAGGCCGTCACCGAGACGCTGCGCGAGTTGAAGGCCGTGATCGAGCGCTCCGGCCTCAGGGTCAGCTTCCCGGTCGAGGTGCGCACGGCGCCGGCCGACGACATCACACTGTCCACCGCGTCGGGCCGGGACAGCGCGTACATCGCCGTCCACATGGTCAAGGGCACGCCGTACCAGGCGTACTTCACCGCCGCCGAGCGCATCTTCACCGCGCACGAGGGGCGGCCGCACTGGGGCAAGGTGCACACGCGCGACGCCGAGTACCTCGCCGGGGTCTACCCGCGCTTCGGCGAGTTCACGGCGTTGCGGGATCGGCTCGATCCTGAGCGTCTGTTCCAGAACGACTACTTGCGGAGGGTGTTGGGCTCGTAGCGCCGGACGACTCGCCGGGCGTGGCGGACGGCGTCCCACCGCTGTCGCCGCTGTCGCCGCTGTCGTCCGAGGCACTGGGAGTCGGCGTCGCGCTGGACGTCGTACCGCTGTCCGAAGAGGCGCTGTCCGACGGTGTGGTGCCGTCGGTGCCGTCGGCCGGGGTGGACGGGATGGGCGAGCTGGTCGAAGTGGGGGTGTCGTCGCCGGAGTTCGAGGGCGGCGAGGAGTCGTGACCGGTGACGGCGCTGCCGACCGTGGTGCCGTCACCGCCGCTGAAGCTGCTGCCGGAGACCAGTTCGTACGCCGTGATGCCGCCCATGGTGACCCCGAAGACGAGAGCCGCGGCGAGCACCGGGCGTTTCCAGCTCCTGACCTTGGCGCGATGGACCGTGCCCTCGGTGAACTCCCCCGGGGCCGGGGGCGGCTGCCGCGCAGGGGTCTTGGAGGTGACCGTCGCTTCCCTGAGCTGCTCCCCGGTGCGTCTGAAGAGGTGCTGGAAGACGGAGCCCCCGCAGGTGGCGATCACGCTGACGAGACCGGCGCCCAGGATCGTGCCGTACACCCCGAAGTATGAGGCGAGTTTGGCCGCCACCACCGCGGCCAGTGCGGCGCCCGCCACCTGAGGGACGTTCAGATCGATCCGCTTTTCCCTGACATCGGGCCTTTCACGCATTCCGGGGCCTTACCTTCCTTTCCCGCGCTTGATCAACCAACTGCACGAGAAAAGGACGTACGAACGAAACCAATCGTTCCGTTTCTGGTGATTCCGTGAAGTACGCCACGTTCAAGATCCGCAAATCCGCGCGAGGGACGGCCAAGTCTCATCTCTTGCGAGAAGTTGGGCGGCGCGCCAATCCACGCACGTGGCCCAAATGGAGTACTGTTGCGAGCCCTGGGTCCGGTCTCCCGCCTGGGCGTCCATGACCTCAAGGGCCCCCTGGAGGGGGCTAGTTGCACAGGGTGACGGAGTTGGTCACTTAGCGTTGCGAATAGATAACCGTGCCATAACGGCGATCCAGGGCCCCGGCCCGACACGCCGGGCAACTCGGCAAGGTTGTGGCAGGCTGCACCCGGGCAGGCCACACTCGACTAGCGGAAGCAGCGACGCACGTGACGTCGGCAGGCACCACCCGGGAGGTCCCCATGCCCGAACTGCGTGTCGTGGCCGTCTCGAATGACGGCACACGGCTGGTGCTGAAGGCTGCGGACAGCACGGAGTACACGCTTCCGATTGACGAGCGTCTGCGCGCCGCCGTACGCGGCGACCGTCCCCGCCTCGGCCAGATCGAGATCGAGGTGGAGAGTCATCTCCGCCCCCGCGACATTCAGGCACGTATACGCGCCGGTGCGTCGGCCGAAGAGGTCGCGCAGATGGCCGGCATCCCCGTCGACCGTGTCCGCCGCTTCGAGGGCCCCGTCCTCGCCGAGCGCGCGTTCATGGCCGAGCGGGCCCGCAAGACACCCGTCCGCCGGCCCGGTGAGAACGCGGGTCCCCAGCTCGGCGAGGCCGTCCAGGAGCGACTGCTGCTGCGCGGCGCCGAGAAGGACACTGTCCAGTGGGACTCGTGGCGCCGCGACGACGGCACCTGGGAAGTCCTGCTGGTCTACCTCGTCGCGGGCGAACCGCACTCCGCGAGCTGGACGTACGACCCGCCCCGGCGGCTCGTCCAGGCCGTCGACGAGGAGGCGCGCTCGCTGATCGGCGAGTCCGACGACCTCGCCGCGCCGGAGCCCAGCTTTCCGTTCGTCCCGCGGATCGCGCGGCTGCCGCGCGACCGTCCGCTGGACCGTTCCCTCGACCGCGAGCGGCCGAGCCTGCCCGCGCCGGCACCGGAGTCGGCCGAGGAGGCCACGGCCGAGCGCGACTCGCTGACCAGCCTGCTGGAGGCGGTCCCGAGCTTCCGGGGCGACCTCGTCGTCCCGGAGCGCCCCTCGGAACCCGCGCCGCCGGCGGAGGAGCCGGTCGCCGAACCGGTCGAGGAGGAACCCCCCGCCCCGGCGGCCTCGGCCGGCTCCGCCTACGCGGACGTCCTCATGCCCCGCTCCGTCGGCAGCCACCGCGACCGCCTCATCGGCTCCACCGACCGCCAGGCCGAAGCGGACGGCGTCCGCCCGGGCCGCCGAGCAGCGGTCCCGAGCTGGGACGAGATCGTCTTCGGCACACGCCGAAAGAAGCAGGAGTAACCGACCGCACGGCCACGAAGAGGGCCGTACGGTGGGTGAGGGCCCGCGCCGGATTACCGGCGGCGGGCCCTCTGGTTTGGGGCCGGGCGCAGGTGGAACGTCAGCTGGCCCAACAAACCCACTCACGTAGCCTGCGGGCATTCGTGCCGCCTGGGGCGGCACGAATGGGCGCTGGGGGTCCCCCCTCTGGGGGAGGCACCCCGGCAGCGCCGGGTCGCGTGACCCACCCCAGCCCAGCCCCGCCCAGGGCTACTGCGGATCCGGCCCCACGGCCACCGGTCGAGACGGATCCGAGGACCACTCCGACCACGAACCGACGTACAGAGCCGCCGGAATCCCCGCCACCGCCAGCGCCAGCACTTCGTGCGCACCCGAGACACCCGACCCGCAGTACACACCGACCTCGGAATCGTCGGTCACTCCGAGCGCCTTGAACCGCGCGCCCAACTCCTCCGCGGGCAGGAACCGCCCGTCGTCCCCCACGTTCTCGTTCGTGGGCGCGGACACGGCCCCCGGAATGTGACCCCCGACCCGATCGATCGGCTCGACCTCCCCCCGATACCGCTCCCCCGCCCGCGCGTCGAACAGCACCCCCGACCGGGCCAGCGCAGCCGCCGAGTCCGCGTCGAGCAATCCCACCGCCCCCGGCGCCGGTTCGAAGTCGCCCTCGGCGAGCGCGGGCCCGGGCACGGACGACTGCAGCACCCCCTCCCACGCCGGCAACCCGCCGTCGAGGACCCGCACGTCCGGGTGACCTGTCCAGCGCAGCAACCACCACGCGCGGGCGGCCGCCCACCCCTGCCCCCCGTCGTACACGACGACCGGTCGCGAGGACGACACACCCGCCCGCCGCATCACCGCGCCGAACTCCGCGACGTCGGGGAGAGGATGCCGGCCACGCGAACCGGCGGCGGAGGCAAGTTCCCTGTCCAGGTCGATGAAGACCGCGCCGGGGATGTGCCCTGCCGCGTACTCGGCCCGGCCGTCGAAAGGCGGCTCACCGGCCGCCTTGGCCACGCTCAACTGCCAGCGGACATCGAGCAGTACAGGCGGGTTGCCACCCGCAAGTTCGCTCGCGAGTTCGGATGCGGAGATGATGGGGTTCATGGCCACCATCCTTGCGCACGGGGTGGCCGCATCGCCCGTGTCCGGCTACTCTGCTCCGCCGGACAGCTCCGATCACGAGGCGTACGGGATCGGGCACATGCTGTACAGCCGATCGACACCCGTCGGCAATCGCGCAGAAACGGACGGGAACCCGCACACCGGGCATTCTGCGGACATGGGCCACGGAGTCGCGGCGCGCCCGGAGCGCGCCGCACCACGGGTGGTGCGAGCATCGGCACGGGGTTCCGGAGCGCGGTGGCGACACGGCCGCCGCGAGGGGTCGAGGAGAGAGTGACGATGACCGGCAAGACGCACACTCGGAACACGCCCGGCACGCCCTGCTGGGTGAGCCTGATGGTGCACGGACTGACCACGACTCAGGACTTCTACGGCGAGCTGTTCGGTTGGGAATTCCAACCCGGCCCGCAGCAGCTGGGCCCGTACGTACGCGCCCTGCTCGACGGCCAGGAGGTGGCCGGCATCGGCCAACTGCCCCCCGACCGCCATCTCCCCGTTGCCTGGACGCCCTACCTCGCCTCGGACGACGTCGACCTGACCGCGGAGACGGTCCGCCTGTGCGGGGGCACGATCGGAGTGGGGCCCCTCGACGCGGACGAGGCGGGCCGCCTGGCCATCGGCTCGGACCCGTCCGGCGCCGTCTTCGGCATCTGGCAGGCAGGCGCCCACCGGGGCACCGGCATCTCGGGCATCCCAGGCACCCCCGCCTGGCACGAACTGCTGACCTTCGAGTCGGCCGGCGTCTCCAAGTTCTACGAAACGGTCTTCGGCTACGAGGAAGAACCCGCCCTCTCCGAGGACTTCGACTACGTGACCCTCCACCTCGCAGGCCACCCGGTGGCCGGCATCCACGGCGTCGGCACCGCCCTCCCCCGCGACCGCGGCCCCCACTGGACGACCTACTTCCAGGTCTCCGACACCGACAAGACCCTCACCCACGTCGCATCCCTGGGCGGCCACATCCTCAAACCGTC
This sequence comes from Streptomyces sp. S.PB5, assembly GCF_030403745.1. Classification (GTDB taxonomy): domain Bacteria; phylum Actinomycetota; class Actinomycetes; order Streptomycetales; family Streptomycetaceae; genus Streptomyces. The sequence continues at coordinate 127,151 of NZ_JAQMWP010000002.1, read as the reverse complement.
CCACGACACGCCCCACGGCCGTGTGGCGACGGTGTCGGACCCGGAGGGGGCGAGGTTCTCGGTGGTGCAGGGGCCGAACTGACGGCGGAGGCAGCTCGGACCTACGGCACCGGCAGCACGTCCGGTGACAAGGTCGCCGCTCGGGCCGTTGCCGCTGTCATCCGGCGGCGGTGGTGGCGGCGGCACAGGACCTCGTAGCCGATCGCCTCCGCCTGGTTGACGTCGCCGACCACGACCTGTGCGCCCTCGACCACCATCTCGCCCCCTATCGTGCGGGCGTTGTGGGTCGCTCGGGCGCCGCACCAGCAGAGGGCCTCGACCTGCAACACCTCTACTCTGTCGGCCAGTTCGACCAGGCGCTGGGAGCCGGGGAAGAGCTTGCTGCGGAAGTCCGTCGTGATGCCGAAGGCGTAGACGTCCAGGCCCAGGTCGTCCACCACGCGAGCCAGCTGGTCGATCTGTTCCGGCGCGAGGAACTGGGCCTCGTCGGCGATGACGTAGTCCGCACGGCCGCCCTGGGAGAGGTGCTCGACCAGGTAGGCGTAGAGGTCCTGGCCGTCCTCGACCTCCACGGCGTCCGTGACCAGGCCGAGGCGGGAGGACAGCTTGCCCTCGCCGGCGCGGTCGTCGCGGGTGAAGATCATGCCCTGCAAGCCCCGCGCGGAGCGGTTGTGCTCGATCTGGAGAGCCAGGGTCGACTTCCCGCAGTCCATGGTTCCGGAGAAGAACACCAGCTCGGGCATGGAGAGTTGAGCACCTTTCGGCAACGGGGGTCGGAGAGGATCCACGGGCGGGCAGGACTTCAGGAGCGTACTTCGAGCAGCGGAACCAGCTGCTCCGCAGGGGTCATCGAACCGTGGTTGCCAACCATCGCCGACTCCTTCGGTTCCCGCTCGGACGCGATGATGAGGACGTCGTCCCGCGCGGCCGCGACGACGTCGCCGAGCCGCGCGTACACCCGCTCGTCGACCCTCGGCCCGAACCAGCCGGCCGCGATCGCCTCGTCCCGCGAGGCCACCCAGAACTGCTCACCGAGCACCTCGCGCCAGCAGGTCAGTACGTCGTTCTCGGCGCCCGGCACCGCGTAGACGTGCCGCGCCCGGCCCTCGCCGCCCAGCAGGGCCACCCCTGCCCGCAGCTCCCAGTCCTCGTCGAAGTCGATGCGGTGCTGCTCGTCGAAGGGGACGTCGATCATGCCGTGGTCGGCGGTGACGTAGAGCGCGCTGCGCGGCGGCAGTTGCTCCGCGAGGCGTTGCACCAGGCGGTCCACGTGCATCAGCTGGCCGCGCCAGGTGTCGGAGTCGACGCCGAAGCGGTGCCCGGCGCCGTCGAGCTCGGCGTAGTACGTGTAGACCAGCGAACGGTCGCCGGCGGCCAGCTGCTCGGCGGCCAGGTCCATGCGGTCCTCGCCCGACAGCCGGCCCAGGAACCTGCCCCCGCTCAGCGCGACCTTCGTCAGCGGGGTGTTCTCGAAGGTCGGCGACGACACCTGCGCCGCGTGCACACCCGCGTCATGGGCGAGTCGGAAGACGGTGGGGTACGGCTGCCACACGTGCGGCTGCGTCCACGGCTGCCAGCGCAGCTGGTTCATCAGCTCGCCGGTGTCGGGGTTGCGCACGGTGTAGCCGGGCAGTCCGTGCGCGCCCGGCGGCAGCCCGGTGCCGACGGAGGCGAGGGAGGTCGCGGTGGTCGCCGGGTAGCCGGTGGTCAGCGGGCGGCCGGTGCCGCCGCGCGAGCTCGCCAGCAGGGAGGCCAGGAAGGGCGCCTCGCCCGGGTGGGCCTTGAGCTGCTCCCAGCCGAGCCCGTCGATCAGGAACACGCAGTTCCGGTCGGCGGGGGTCAGCTCGGTGATCGTGGCGGTCATGCCGGGTACGTCCATGCCGGCGGCCAGCGTCGGCAGGAGATCGGCGAGCGAGCCGCTGCCGTATTCGGGCAGCGGCGCGGAGTCGACGGCCAGGGGTTCGGGGTGAGGGTCCCAGGTGGTGGGCTGGGACATCAGCGGGTGACGTCCGCGGTCGCCTCGGAGAGGGCCTGGGCGAAGGCGAGGGCCTGGCGGACCGTCTCCGGGCCGTCGCCGGCCTCGCTGACGCGCAGGCTGAGGTCGTCGGCGGTCGAGTTGCCCGTGTAGCCGTGGTCGGCCTCGCAGTTGGGGTCACCGCAGGCGGCCGGCTCCAGGTCGATACGGGAGACGGCGCCCCAGCCGATGGTCAGGACGACCTCACGGGGCAGGGTGCCCGGCTGGTACTGCTCCGGATTGGCGACCACCCGGCTGAGCACGACCGACGAGATCCGGCCGAGCTTCACGGACTCCGTGGACGTCGTGGCGTACGGCGTCGGGGAGGTGCTGTCCGCGGCCTGTTCGTCGGTGTGGCTGACGATGAAACGGTTGCCGGTGAGGACGAGTACGGTCACGTGCCGCCGCACCTCGTTCTGGTCGAACGTCGTCTCCTGGTGGACCAGGTACGACCGGATGGAGTCGCCGCCCACAGCGGCCTCCACCGCCTCGGCCACGAGTGCCGGGTAGTAGCCGCTGCGTTCGATCGCCGCCCGCAGCCCCTGGGTCGTCGTACTGGTCTTGGCCATGAGCCCCATCCTACGGGGGACCACTGACTGCGAGGCACCGCTCAGAGGTGTTCTCAGTACGCGGGCAGCGTCCGCGGGCCGAGGTCGTCGCGGGCGGGCGGGGGCGCGAGGCGTACGGAAGCGCCGAGGACGCTCAGGCCGTGCGGGGCGACGACGACCGGTTCCAGGGTCACCGCGACGACCTCGGGATGGTCGTCGACGAGGCGGGACACCCTCAGGAGCAGCTCTTCGAGCGCGGCGGTGTCGACCGGCGCCGAACCTCTCCAGCCAAAGAGGAGCGGTGCCGTCCGGATCGACCGGACCAGCGAGGTCGCCTCGCGGTCGGTGACCGGAATCAGCCGGTGGGCGACGTCCTCGAGCAGCTGTGAGGCGGCCCCGGCGAGCCCGAAGGAGAGCACGGCACCGGCCGCGGGGTCGATGACGGCCCGTACGACGGTGTCCACGCCGCGTGGCGCCATCCGCTGCACGACCGGGCGCAGCTCCTCGGGCGTCCCGAACAGCTCCGCCAACTCGGCGTAGGCCCGTCGCAGTTGTTCCTCGTCGGCGAGATCGAGCCGTACGCCGCCCAGGTCGGCGCGGTGCCTGAGGTGCGGCGCGGTGGCCTTGAGGGCGACGGGGTAGCCGAGGGTGCCTGCGGCCCGGGCGGCTTCGTCGGGGGTGGGTGCGGGCAGGGAGCGGTGGACCTGGACGCCGTACTTGGCGAGGAGCTCGCAGGTCTCCTCGGCGCCGAGGGTGAGGCCCTGGCCGCGCGCGAGGAGGCCGTCGATCAGTTCGGCGGCGCCCTTCTCGTCGATGGCCGCGTCGATGGACTCGGGTATCTTGCCGGGCTCGGCGGCGTCGCGGCGCCACTGGGCGTACTTCACGGCTTCGCCGAGGGCGCGGACGGCACGTTCGGCGGCGGGGTAGGCGGGGATGAGGCGGGAGCAGTTGCGGGATGTCTCCTCGGCCGGCTTGGCGGCGAGGCGGTCCAGGGCGCGGAAGGGGTGCGAGGCGCTCGGGATCGCGGCCTGGGGTGCGGTGCTGGTCGCGGCGGACAGTGCCTCGGCGAGGCCGCCCAGCTCGACATGGACCACCAGCACCGGCTTGCCCGGCACCTGCTCGGCCGCCGACCTGAGCGCCTCGGCGAGCGCGGCGTCCCCCGCGGAGCCCTCTCCGACGGTGGGGATCGCGGTCACGACGACCGCGTCGCAGGTGTCGTCGGCCAACGCGCGCGAGAGGGCCGTGTGGAAGTCCGCGGGCGTGGCTGCCGTCGTCAGGTCCAGCGGGGTCAGCGGCCGGAGTCCTTCGGAGAGGCACGCGTCGTACGTCAGCAGGCCCAGGGACTCGGAGTTCCCGAGGATCGCCACCCGCGGGCCGCCCGGGAGGGGCTGGCGGGCGAGCAGCAGACCTGTGTCGACCAGCTCGGTGATGGTGTTCACGCGGATCACGCCGGCCTGCCCGAGCAGCGCGGAGACCGTCGAGTGCGGCAGCCGCGTGGCCCGTACGGCATGCCCCTGGGGTGCGGAGCCGGCGCTCTGGACCACCACCAGTGGCTTGGCGGCCGCGGTGCGGCGGGCGAGGCGGGTGAACTTGCGCGGGTTGCCGATCGACTCCAGGTACATCAGTACGACGTCGGTGTCCGGGTCGTCGTACCAGTACTGCAGGACGTCGTTGCCGGAGACGTCCGCGCGGTTGCCGGAGGAGACGAAGGTGGAGACGCCCGTGGTGCCGGTGACGCCGCCGCCGCGCCGGTGCAGCCGGGACAACAGGGCGATGCCGATGGCGCCGGACTGGGCGAACAGGCCGATGCGGCCGGGGCGGGGCGTCTCGTTGGCCAGGGAGGCGTTGAGCCGTACGCCGGGGTTGGTGTTGATGATCCCGAAGGCGTTGGGCCCGATGATCCGCATGCCGTACGCGCGCGCGTGCCGTACGAGTTCGCGCTGGCGCTCGCGTCCTTCGGGGCCGCTCTCGGCGTACCCGGCGGAGATCACGACGAGTCCCTGCACGCCGTGCTCGCCGCACTCGGTGACGACCTGGGGGACGTGTTCGGCGGGGACGGTGACGACGGCCAGGTCGACGGGCCCTTCGACGTCCCGTACCGAGCGGTAGGCGGGGACACCGTCGAGCTCCTTGTCCGGGAAGGCCCTGTTCACGGCGTACAGGCGGCCCGTGAAGCCCGCGTCCCGGATGTTGCCGAGGATGCTGCGGCCCACACCGCCAGGGGTGCGGCCGACGCCGATCACGGCGACCGAGCCGGGGGTGAGCAGCCGCTGCACGGACCGCGCCTCGGCGCGCTGCTCGCGCGCGTACTGCACGGCGAGGGAACGGTCGGTGGGTTCGAGGTCGAACTCCAGGCGTACGACGCCGTCCTCGAAGCTGCGCTTCTGGGTGTATCCGGCGTCCGTGAACACCTTGATCATCTTGTTGTTGGCGGGCAGCACCTCGGCGGCGAAGCGGCGGATGCCGCGCTCGCGGGCGACGGCGCCGATGTGTTCGAGGAGGGCGGAGGCGACGCCCCGGCCCTGGTGGGCGTCCTGGACGAGGAAGGCGACCTCGGCCTCGTCGGCGGGTGCGGACGCGGGCATCCCGTCGGTGCCGATGCGGTCGTAGCGTACGGTGGCGATGAACTCGCCTCCGACCGTGGCGGCGAGTCCCACCCGGTCCACAAAGTCGTGGTGCGTGAAGCGGTGGACGTCCTTGGCGGACAGGCGAGGGTAGGGCGCGAAGAAGCGGTAGTACTTCGACTCGTCCGACACCTGCTCGTAGAAGCTGACCAGGCGCTCGGCGTCATCAACGGTGATGGGGCGGATGCGCGCGGTGCCGCCGTCGCGCAGCACCACGTCGGCTTCCCAGTGTGCGGGGTACTCGTGCCGGTCCGGCGAGGTCTGCATGGGCCCCAGATTACGGCTCGCGTACGACAACGGCGCGAGGCAGTCTGTGGAGAACGCACGACCATCTCAAGAGGACGGAAGTCGGACCGAGGCCGCGGTCCGACGACTCACCCCGGACGGGACCAAGGGACCGCTCCGGAGACACTTCACGTGTGGGAAACTGGTCTAGACAACCCTGAACACCGAAGGGCAGCATCACATGGCTGAGCGCCGCGTCAACGTCGGCTGGGCCGAGGGTCTTCACGCCCGCCCCGCTTCCATCTTCGTCCGGGCCACCACGGCCTCCGGTATCCCCGTGACGATCGCCAAGGCCGACGGCAACCCCGTCAACGCGGCCTCCATGCTGGCGGTTCTGGGCCTGGGCGCCCAGGGTGGCGAGGAGATCGTCCTCGCCTCCGACGCCGAGGGCGCGGACGCCGCCCTCGACCGACTGGCGAAGCTGGTCTCCGAGGGTCTCGAGGAGCTTCCCGAGACCGTCTGATTTACCGGATCCGGATGGATCACGGCACCACTGAAGGGCTCGTCCGAGTTTATCGGGCGGGCCCTTTCCTTTTCCCGTCCGCGGGCAGCAGAAATAATGCCCTGCGAATTACTCTCTCTTTGTATACGGCTCCCGTGTTAATGCCGCAGGCTCGGCATGTTTACGGGATGTTGCGAGTTCCTCACACGCTCCGGCCGATCTCCGGCGCCGGCGAATCGGAGCCGGTGCGCGATGGTGGAACGCTCCGTGTGGAGAGCCGTGACGGCACGCGCGCGTTCGCCGTCGCCGCGCGCCACCGCGTCCACGATCGCGCCGTGCTCCGCCCAGGACTCGACGGGGTTGGCGGGCGCGTCCACCGCGTACATCCAGGCAATCTTGTGGCGCAGCTGGGTCAGCATGGAGGCCAGCGCGGGGCTGCCGGAGGCCTGGGCCAGCGTCTCGTGGAACCAGCTGCCCAGGGAGCGCAGATCCTCGCTGTTGCCCCTCCTGGCCCGCTCCTGGCCCAGTCTGACGAGCCCGCGCAGGACCTTTAGATGGGCCTCCGTGCGCCGCTGGGCGGCCCGGGAGGCACCGAGGGGCTCCAGGAGCATCCGCATCTCCAGCAGGTCGGCGGCCTCCTGCTCGGTCGGTTCGGCCACGCACGCGCCCGCGTGCCGCCGCGTCACCACGAAGCCCTCGGCCTCCAGGGTGCGCAGGGCCTCCCGGACGGGGACACGGGAGACGCCGTAGCGGCGGGCGAGGAGTTCCTCGGTGAGGCGGCTGCCGCGCTCGTAGACACCGGCGACGATGTCGTCCCTGATCGCGGTGCATACCGAGTGCGCCGGAATACGCATGACCGACCTCCGCTTTAATCCCCGTGAAACGTCGACGATTGACGTGTGTTCAGTGACTCTATTGCAAAGAGCGCGAATTTCCGATGGCGGACCGGAATCCATGGATATTTTTTGGACAGCAGGGCGACCAAAACGGCGAAACCCCGGCTCGATGAGCCGGGGTTTCAGGAGATCTTGCGGTCCGTCGTCAGACGTTCACGCCATGCGAGCGCAGGTAGGCGACGGGGTCGATGTCCGAGCCGTACTCGGCGGTCGTCCGGCACTCGAAGTGCAGGTGCGCGCCGGTGACGTTGCCGGTCGCGCCCGACAGGCCGATCTGCTGGCCCGGGGTGACGGTCTGGCCGACCGAGACGCCGATGGACGACAGGTGGCCGTACTGGGTGTACGTGCCGTCGTTCATCTTGATCACGATGTTGTTGCCGTACGAGCCGCCCCAGCCCGCCTCGACGACGGTGCCGGAGCCGACCGCGCGGACGGAGGTGCCGCTGGCCGCGTGGAAGTCGACGCCGGTGTGGCTGCCGGAGGACCAGACAGCGCCGCCGGCCTTGTAGCCGGTGGAGATGTACGAGCCCGAGATCGGGGCGACGTAGGAGTTGAGGCGCTTGCGCTCGGCGGCGGCGCGGGCGGCGCGCTCCTTGGCCTCGCGCTCCTTCTTGGCCTTGGCGGCGGCCTTCTTGCGCGCCTCCTCCTCGGCCTTCTGCTGGGCGGCCTCGACGGCCGCCTGCTGCTGGGCCTCGGCCTGGGCGTCGATCTGGGCGGCGACCGCGTCGCCCATGGTGACGACCGGGATGAGTCCGGTCTGCTCGGCCGCGGGCTCCGCGGCGAGGGCCGGGGCGGCGAGGGTGCCGATGACGCCGGTGGTGGTGAGGGCCGCGACCCCCGCCGCACGGGCGGTGGTGCGCTTCATCCGGCTCGGGGCACGGTGCTTCCCGGTGGCGCGCGTGAACGCCATGTAGTGGCTGGTCCTTTCCTTCCCTCTCGCCTACCGGGTTAGCTGACGGGTTCGGAGCAGGAAGGTCTCCTACGGACCCCCTCGCGGCACGCGCGGGCGTCCGATTCACCCCAGGGACTACGGATGGGTCCCCGGCTCCCCTGGCTCGCGCCGTACGGGGACTCGGCGATGACTGTCCGGTGCCGCGGATGCGGCGCAGTGCCTGACGGACAGCCCGGACGACGCTAAGCGGGGCCGCTTTCAATCCCCAAACGGATGAGGCAGTTTGTAGCGCATCCCACAGGGCAAACAGGCAACCAGCCTTCAATTCAGACATTAACCGGACATTAAGGGGCCCTGGTGACGCTTCAGTCACCAGGGCCCCTCCACGCGCGCGTGCCCTACTCGGCCGACACCACGGTCACTTCACCGATGCCGAGGGCCTCGACGGGCTCCTTGATGGCCGCCGCGTCGCCGACCAGGATCGTCACCAGACGGTCCACCGGGAAGGCGTTGACGGCCGCCGCGGTGGCCTCCACGGTGCCGGTCGCGGCGAGCTGCCGGTACAGCGTGGCCTGGTAGTCGTCGGGCAGGTGCTGCTCGACCTGGTCGGCCAGCGTGCTCGCGACGGCCGCCGCCGTCTCGTACTTCAGAGGGGCGACGCCGACGAGGTTCTGCACGGCGACATCACGCTCGTCGTCGGTGAGCCCCTCCGCGGCGAGGGTGCGCAGGACCGTCCACAGGTCGTCCAGGGCGGGGCCGGTGTTCGGGGTGTCGACGGAGCCGCTGATGGCGAGCATCGCGACGCCGGTGCCCTCGGGGGTGGAGCGCAGGACCTGGCCGAACGCCCGGACGCCGTAGGTGTAGCCCTTCTCCTCGCGCAGGACGCGGTCCAGACGGGAGGTGAGGGTGCCGCCGAGGCAGTACGTGCCGAGCACCTGCGCGGGCCACACGCGGTCGTGCCGGTCGGCGCCGATCCGGCCGATCAGCAGCTGCGTCTGGACGGCGCCGGGGCGGTCCACGATGACGACGCGGCCGGTGTCGTCGGCGGTGATCGGTGCCACCGGGCGCTGCTGGGCCGGGGAGCCGGTCCAGGAGCCGAGGGTGTCGCCGAGCAGCTCGTCGAGGTCGATGCCGGTGAGGTCGCCGACGACCACGACGGTGCCGGTGGCGGGGCGGACGTGCTTCTCGTAGAAGGCGCGTACGGCCGCGGAGTCGATGTTGCGGACGGTGTCCTCGGTGCCCTGGCGCGGGCGGGAGATGCGCAGGTCCGCCGGGAACAGGGTCCTGGAGAGCTCCTTGGCGGCCCGGCGCGAGGGGTTGGCCAGCTCGTGCGGGATCTCGTCGAGGCGGTTGGTGACAAGACGCTCGACCTCGCTGTCCGCGAACGCGGGCGCCCTGAGGGCGTCGGCCAGCAGACCGAGCGCCTTGGGCAGGCGGGACGCAGGGACCTCCAGGCTCAGGCGAACGCCCGGGTGGTCGGCGTGCGCGTCGAGGGTGGCGCCGGCCCGTTCCAGCTCGGCGGCGAACTCCTCGGCGGTGTGCTTGTCGGTGCCCTCGGAGAAGGCGCGCGCCATGATCGTGGCGACGCCGTCCAGGCCGGCCGGTTCGGCGTCCAGGGGCGCGTACAGGAGGACCTCGACCGCGACGACCTGCTGGCCGGGGCGGTGGCAGCGCAGAACGGTCAGGCCGTTGTCGAGGGTGCCGCGCTCGGGGGCCGGGAAGGCCCAGGGCTTGGCCTCGCCGGCCTGCGGCTGGGGGTGGAATTCCATCGTGGCGAGCTCGGTCACTTGGCCGTCTCCTCGTTCTTGTCGCCGGCTTCGACGGTGGCTTCGGCCTCGGGGTCCTCCGGGGGATCCGCGTCCTCGGCGCTGTCTCCCGCGACGGGTTCGTAGACGAGCACCGCGCGGTTGTCGGGGCGCAGGCGGGCCTTGGCGACCTCCTGGACCTCCTCGGCGGTGACCTCCAGGACGCGGTTGACGGCGGTGAGGGCGAGCTGCGGGTCGCCGAACAGGACGGCGTAGCGGCACAGTTCGTCGGCGCGGCCCGCGACGGTACCGAGCCGGTCCAGCCACTCGCGCTCCAACTGGGCCTGGGCGCGCTCCATTTCCTCGGCCGTGGGGCCCTCCGCTGCGAACCGGGCGAGCTCCTCGTCGATCGCGGCCTCGATGACCGGCACCTCGACGTCACCGGACGTCTTCACGTCCAGCCAGCCCAGGGAGGGCGCCCCGGCCAGCCGCAGCAGACCGAAGCCCGCCGCGACGGCCGTACGGTCCCGGCGTACCAGCCGGTTGTAGAGGCGGGAGGACTCGCCGCCGCCGAGGACGGTGAGCGCCAGGTCGACCGCGTCGCACGCGCGCGTGCCGTCGTGCGGAAGCCGGTAGGCGGCCATCAACGCGCGCGCGGGGACCTCCTCCTCGACGACCTCGCGCAGCTGCTCGCCGATGACGTCGGGCAACGAGCCGTCGCGCGGGGCGGGCTTGCCGTCGTGGGAGGCGATGGAGCCGAAGTACTTCTCGACCCAGGCGAGCGTCTGCTCGGGGTCGATGTCGCCGACGACCGACAGGACCGCGTTGTTCGGCGCGTAGTACGTCCGGAAGAACGCGCGCGCGTCCTCCAGGGTCGCCGCGTCCAGGTCGGCCATCGAGCCGATCGGGGTGTGGTGGTAGGGGTGGCCCTCCGGGTAGGCGAGTGCGGTCAGCTTCTCGAACGCGGTGCCGTAGGGGACGTTGTCGTAGCGCTGGCGGCGTTCGTTCTTGACGACGTCCCGCTGGTTCTCCATCGACTCGTCGTCGAGGGCGGCCAGCAGCGAGCCCATGCGGTCGGCCTCCAGCCAGAGGGCGAGCTCCAGCTGGTGGGCCGGCATGGTCTCGAAGTAGTTGGTGCGCTCGAAGCTGGTGGTGCCGTTGAGCGAGCCGCCCGCGCCCTGGACGAGTTCGAAGTGGCCGTTGCCCTTGACCTGTCCGGAGCCCTGGAACATCAGGTGCTCGAAGAGGTGGGCGAGTCCGGTACGGCCCTTGACCTCATGGCGCGAGCCGACGTCGTACCAGAGGCACACCGCCGCGACCGGGGTCAGGTGGTCCTCGGAGAGCACCACGCGCAGCCCGTTGGCCAGGCGGTGCTCCGTTGCTGTCAGGCCCCCGGTGCCTGCCTGGTCTGTGGCCGTGTGACCCATGGGCATGTACGTCCCTTCGATCGCGGTGCGGTTGATCGGAACCGCGTTTTTCTGCCGGTCCTGCCACTGTATGCAAGCGCGCGAAGGCCTGGTGAAGTTCCCGGTGGTCGTACGCCGACAGCGAGATCCCGTAGCCTGCGGGCGGGGGCCGCGTGCCGTACGGGTGAACCCCCGGCGGGACGGCTGACGTCGGGTCGTCGTCCGCGTTGTCAGTGCCGCGGTCCACAATGGTCCGCGTCAGATCTCGTTCACGCTTCAGCAAGAGTGAGCCGAAGGGGCGCGACCCGAAGGCGAGCGACCAGAAAAGAGGAGCCGGCAGCGATGGCCCGCCGAAGCACGAAGACCCCGCCGCCCGACGACTCGTACGAGGAGAAGATCCTCGACATCGACGTCGTCGACGAGATGCAGGGCTCCTTCCTCGAGTACGCGTACTCGGTCATCTACTCCCGTGCGCTGCCGGACGCCCGCGACGGCCTCAAGCCCGTGCACCGCCGCATCGTCTACCAGATGAACGAGATGGGCCTGCGCCCCGACCGCGGCTATGTGAAGTGCGCCCGCGTCGTCGGCGAGGTCATGGGCAAGCTGCACCCGCACGGCGACGCGTCCATCTACGACGCCCTGGTGCGCATGGCCCAGCCCTTCTCCATGCGCGTGCCGCTGGTCGACGGCCACGGCAACTTCGGCTCGCTCGGCAACGACGACCCGCCGGCCGCCATGCGGTACACCGAGTGCCGGCAGGCCGAGGCGACGAGCCTGATGACCGAGTCGATCGACGAGGACACGGTCGACTTCGCGCCCAACTACGACGGCCAGGAGCAGGAGCCGGTGGCACTGCCCGCCGCGTTCCCGAACCTGCTGGTCAACGGCGCGTCGGGCATCGCGGTCGGCATGGCCACCAACATGCCGCCGCACAACCTCTCCGAGGTCATCGCGGCCGCCCGCCATCTGATCCGCCACCCGAACGCGGATCTGGACACCCTGATGAAGTACGTCCCGGGCCCCGACCTGCCCACGGGCGGACGGATCGTGGGCCTGGCCGGCATCCGGGACGCGTACGAGACGGGCCGCGGCACCTTCAAGATCCGCGCCACGGTGTCGGTGGAGACCGTGACGGCCCGCCGCAAGGGCCTGGTGATCACCGAGCTGCCGTTCACGGTCGGCCCGGAGAAGGTCATCGCCAAGATCAAGGACCTGGTCGGCTCGAAGAAGATCCAGGGCATCGCCGACGTCAAGGACCTCACCGACCGGGCGCACGGCCTGCGCCTGGTCATCGAGATCAAGAACGGCTTCGTGCCCGAGGCGGTCCTGGAGCAGCTCTACAAGCTGACGCCGATGGAGGAGTCCTTCGGCATCAACAACGTCGCGCTGGTGGACGGCCAGCCGCTGACGCTCGGCCTCAAGGAGCTCCTGGAGGTCTATCTCGACCACCGCTTCGAGGTCGTGCGCCGCCGCAGCGAGTTCCGCCGCGGCAAGCGCCGCGACCGGCTGCACCTGGTGGAGGGTCTGCTCACGGCGCTCGTCGACATCGACGAGGTCATCCGCCTCATCCGCTCCAGCGACAACTCCGCCGAGGCCAAGCAGCGCCTCATGGAGCGCTTCTCGCTGAGCGAGATCCAGACGCAGTACATCCTCGACACGCCGCTGCGCCGTCTCACCAAGTACGACCGCATCGAGCTGGAGTCCGAGAAGGACCGGCTCAACGCGGAGATCGAGGAGCTGACCCGGATCCTCGACTCGGACACCGAGCTGCGCAAGCTGGTCTCCACCGAACTGGCCGCGGTGGCCAAGAAGTTCGGCACCGACCGGCGTACGGTCCTGCTGGAGGCGGGCGCGGTCGCCCCGACGGCCGCCGTTCCGCTGCAGGTGGCGGACGACCCGTGCCGGGTGCTGCTGTCCTCGACGGGGCTGCTGGCGCGTACGGCGAACGGCGAGCCGTTCCCGCAGGACGCGGACGGCAAGCGCGTCAAGCACGACGTGATCGTCTCGGCGGTCCCGGCGACCGCGCGCGGTGAGATCGGCGCGGTCACGTCGGCGGGCCGGCTGCTGCGGATCAACGTCATCGACCTGCCGCAGCTCCCCGACACGGTCTCGGCGCCCAACCTCGCAGGAGGGGCGCCCGTGTCGGAGTTCGTCTCCCTGGAGGACGGCGAGACGCTGGTCTGCCTGATCACCCTCGACGAGTCCTCGCCGGGCCTGGCGCTCGGCACGGAACAGGGTGTCGTCAAGCGTGTGGTGCCCGACTACCCGTCCAACAAGGAGGAGCTGGAGGTCATCACGCTCAAGGACGGCGACCGGATCGTCGGCGCGGTCGAGCTGCGCACCGGTGAGGAGGACCTCGTCTTCATCACGGACGACGCGCAACTGCTGCGCTACCAGGCCTCGCAGGTCCGTCCGCAGGGCCGTCCCGCGGGCGGTATGGCGGGCATCAAGCTCACGGACGGCGCGAAGGTCATCTCCTTCACCGCGGTGGACCCGGCGGCGGATGCGGTGGTCTTCACGGTGGCGGGCTCGCGCGGCACGCTCGACGACTCCGTCCAGACGACGGCCAAGCTGACCCCGTTCGACCAGTACCCGCGCAAGGGCCGCGCCACCGGTGGCGTCCGCTGCCAGCGGTTCCTGAAGGGCGAGGACTGCCTGTCGCTGGCCTGGGCGGGCCCGGTACCGGCCCTTGCGGCGCAGAAGAACGGCACGCCGGCGGAGCTGCCGGAGATCGACCCGCGCCGTGACGGTTCGGGGGTGTCGCTGCCGAAGACGGTGTCGGTGGTGGCGGGGCCGGTCTAGATCTCGTCGTCCAGATCTCGTCGTCCAGATCCTGTCGTCTAGATCTTGTCGAGGGGCTCGGCGGGTTCGTCCTCCGAGCCCCGGACGTAGCGCAGGACGCCCCACATGGCGTGCTCGTGGACGGTGTGCGTGGCATCCGCCCTGCACACCTCCAGCTCCTTGCCGAGCGCCTTGGTGTCGATGCCGGAGCCGATGAGGACCAGTTGCGTGAGCCGTTCGGCGTCCGCGGGCCACGGCTCGGGGTAGAAGCGCAGGAAACGTCCCACGGCATGGACGGCGTACCGGTTCCGGGCGTCGTGCCGCCCGAAGTCGACGTACCCCTTGATCCGGTACAGCCCCTCGGGCCGGCTGTCCAGGAACTCCATCAGCCGGCGCGGGTCGAGCGGCACTTCGGAGGTGAAGGAGAGGCTCTCGTACGCGGCATGGAGATGGTCCGTGTGGCCGCCGTAGCCGCCGTGGCCGCCGTGCTCGTCCTCGCCGTGTTCGTGCAGGTCGTCGAAGGAGAGTTGACCGATGCGCTCCTCACTGGGCCGGCAGTCGAAGAGGAACTCGGGGTCGATCCGGCCGTAGGCGGCGGACACGACGGCGGCACGGTCGACGAGCGAGCGGACGAGGTCGAGGACGCGGTCACCGCCGGCGGCCCGGTCGACTTTGTTGACGACAACGAGGTCGGCCAGGGCGAGATGCCGGTCGACCTCGGGATGCTTGGCGCGCGTGTCGTCGAACTCGGCGGCGTCGACGACCTCGACGAGTCCGCCGTAGACGATCCCGGGGTGCTCGCTGGCCAGCACCATCCGCACCAGTTCCTGCGGCTCGGCGAGCCCGCTGGCCTCGATGACGATGACGTCGATGCCGGTGGAAGGCGCGGCGAGCCGCTCCAGGTACACGTCGAGCTCACTGGCGTCGACCGCACAGCACAGACAGCCGTTGCCGAGCGAGACGGTGGAGTCTCCGAGGGCACCCGCGACGGCCATCGCGTCGATCTCGATGGCACCGAAGTCGTTGACGATCGCCCCGATACGGCTGCCTCCGCTGCGGTGGAGGAGGTGATTGAGGAGGGTGGTCTTGCCGGAACCGAGGAATCCGGCGAGGACGACGACCGGGATCTGCCGATGGCCGGGGCTCGGCTGACTCAACGTACGACCTCTTTCGCGCTGGTGCGCGCACCGGATCGCGGCTCCGGCGCACGTACGAGGTTTGAATGCCGGACCAGGATACGAGCCGGAAGAATCACCGCGAAGTGAACGATTGTTAGCAGCATTTGCGGGGCAGACGTTGGGCAAGGCGCCGGTGCGTGCGACCCTCACTTCCTTCCGTGCGCCTCCTCTCCGCCTCCCCCGCCGATCAGAGCCGCTCGGCACCCTGGGAGACGGCAAGCGCCGCCCACCGCTCGCCGGTCCCCATCAGTCGACCCGCAACCCGACGACCGGCGGAACGGCCGCCTGATCCGGGGGTTGACATGGCCACACAGAGTGCAGGTATACGGAGGATGATGTCGGCCGTGAAGGCGCGGTTCACATCCGCCGTCGGCACGCCGGGCTCACGACGCCGCAAGAGGGCCGCTCTGGCCGAACAGCACCGGCTCTCCTTCGATCTGCTCTGCAAAGCCATGGCCGATCCCGCCCTGGCCGAGGTGCTGGACACGTACGAGTCCGAGATCCCCATCGACAAACAGCGACAGTTCCTCTTCGCCAACGCGCTCTACGTCAACAACCTGCACTTCTACCGGATCGGCGCCCTGTCCCAGGCGGAGCTGTACGGACATCTGCGGGTGATGTGCCAGAACAAGGTGTTCCGCGAGTACTGGGAGGCGACCCGCCATCATCGCAAGAGCCTGCCCGAGACATCGGAGGAGTTCATTCTTGGCCGGATGATGGACGATCTGATCCAGGATCTGACCGACGCCGACACGGACGAGTGGTGGGTCGTGGGCGAACCACCCGATGAGCCGGCATGACCTCGGGGTCCGGTTCTGCGACACCGGACCTCGAAGGATGCGGTGACCGCCCAGGAGCAGCCACCGCTGAGGGAAACGTCAGACATCGGGGATGTCGCGCTTGGCGCGGACGAGCGTCTCGCGCGTGATGACGACGATCCGCTCGTAGTCCGCTCGTGCCGCGTCCGACGGGAGCTCGGGGTCGATTTCCGCGGTCGCCTCGCGCCCGATGACGGCGAAGTCGCCGTTGCTGAGCTCGAAGATGTCGGGGCAGGTTTGCCCTGTGGTACTGCCACGCTCCCGAGGAGGGACCCCGACACGTCGCACGATCTTCACGGAGGTGTACCGCCTTGTGACTCAGAGGGATGACTGTGCCCTCTGAGCCGCGGTAATTCGTCGGGGGTGCGTCAGAGTGCGCTCTCCGCGCAGGGGTGTTCGCCGGAGCGCCCGGGAGAGGGCCGGTTCAAGATATCGACTCCGGTGCACATGATGCGCGTGGTATCCCCCGGCAAGTGAGTGAAAATTCCATAACAGGCTTGACGGGACCGTGCATCATGTCAGGTCCTCTCCTCCCAAAGCACAACGAGACGGTTCAGTTCGCCGGGGGCACCGCCACCGGCGCCCCCGGCCCCACATACCGCGCCACCGGCCGAATGATCTTCGAGTCCTCCGCCTGCTCCAGGATGTTGGCGCTCCACCCCACCACCCGCCCCGTCGCGAACGTCGGTGTGAACATCTCGCGGGGCAGACCGCAGAGCTCCATGACCACTCCCGCGTAGAACTCGACGTTGGTGTGGAGTTCACGGCCGGGCTTCAACTCGGCCAGGATCGCCTCGACTTGACGTTCGACCTCGACGGCGAACTCGACGCGCGGGCCGCCGAAGCCCTGGGCCACCTCGCGCAGCATCCGGGAACGCGGGTCCTCGGTCCGGTAGATCGCATGCCCGAACCCCATGATCCGCTCGCCGGCGAGAACCCGTTCACGGATCCAGGGGTCGATGCGGTCAGGCGCGCCGATCGCATCCAGGGTGTCCAGCGCACGGCTGGGCGCACCGCCGTGCAGCGGCCCTGACAGCGCCCCGACAGCACCGACGAGGCACGCCGCGACGTCCGCACCCGTCGAGGTGATGACACGCGCCGTAAAGGTTGATGCATTGAATCCGTGATCAATGGTTGAGATCAAGTACTGCTCGACCGCCCGGGCCTGACGTGGATCCGGCTCCGAACCCGTCAACATGTAGAGGTAGTTGGCCGCGTGGGTGAGATCCTCGCGCGGCTCGACCGGCTCAAGACCCTGCCCCAGCCGGTACAGCGCGGTGAGGAGAGTCGGTACGGCGGCGGCCGCAGCGATCGCGTCCCGGCACCGCTCGTCCGCGCCGATGTCGTACACCGGCCGGAAGCCCTTGGCCGCGCCGAGCAGCGACAGTGCCGTGCGCATCCCGGCGAGCGGTCCGGAGATCGCGCTCGCCGCCGCAACGGCGGGCAGCGCCGCCCGCACCTCGTCGGGCAGCCGGCGCAGGGCGGCGGTCTCGGCGGCGAAGGCGGCCGCGCGCGCTGCGTCCGGCAGTTCACCGTGGACCAGGAGATGCCAGACGTCCTCGAAGCCGCGGGTCTGCGCGAGTTCGACGGCCGAGTACTGGCGGTAGTGATAGAAGCCCTCGATCCCCCGGACGTCACCGATCTCGGTGTCGGTGACGACGACGCCCGCGAGCCCTCGGGGTACATCGACGAGGGTGGCTGCGGCCCTGTTGACGGACATGTTTCCTCCCTGAACTTGATTCGACTGTCCACTCTTGACTCAATCTCTGTCAATATTGATTGAATCAATGCCCACTCAACGCGGATACGGTGACCTCATGCGCGATCACGAACCCGTCCCCCACCACGAGGACCGGCGGCTGAGCACCAAGGAGGCCGCCGAACTTCTGGGCGTGAAGCCCGAGACCGTGTACGCCTACGTGAGCCGTGGTCAGCTCGGCAGCCGCCGTGTGCCCGGCGGCCGGGGCAGCACCTTCGACGCCAAGGAGGTGGAGGCGCTCGCCCGCCGCAACAGACGGGAGAGCAGCGGAAGTCCGGGCTCCGGGGGCGAGCTGTCCGTACGGACCCGCATCACGCTCATCGACACCGACCGGTACTACTTCCGGGGCGTCGACGCGACCGAGCTCGCCGCGCGCCACTCCTACGAAGAGATCGCCGAGTGGCTGTGGACCGGGCAGATGCGGGCCGGTACGACGTTCACCGCCCCCGACACCTCCGTCGCCGTCGCCCGCCGCGCCGTCGACGCCCTGCCCGAACACACCTCGCCCACCGACCGGTTGCGGGTCGCGGCGATCGCCGCCGCGACCGCGGACCCGCTGCGCTTCGACCTGTCCGAGAGCGCCGTACTGGGCACCGCGCGCATCCTCATCCCCACCCTCGTCGCCGCCCTGCCGCCGGTGCGCAAGGACCACCGCGACGAGGGCTCGCTGGCCCGGCGTCTGTGGGCGCGGCTGAGCGGCCGCAAGCCCGACGAGGCGTCCCTGCGCGTCCTGGACACGGCCCTGGGCCTGCTCGTCGACCACGACCTGGCCGCCTCCACCCTCGCCGTGCGGGTCGCCGCCTCGGCCCGCGCGCACGCCTACGCGGCCGTCTCCGCGGGCCTGGGCGTGCTGGAGGGCCCGCTGCACGGAGCGGCCAGCGGGCTCGCCCACCGGCTGCTGCACGACGTGCTCGAGCACGGTGACGCGGCCCCCGTGATCGCCGACGAACTGCGGGCCGGGCGCCGCATCCCCGGGCTCGGCCACCGGCTCTACCCGGGCGAGGACCCACGCGCGCGTGCCCTGTTCGGCCTCCTGGACGAGATCCCGGACGCCGCTCCCGCGCTCGCCGCGGCACGCGACGTGGTGGCCACCACCGCCCGCCACACCCCGCTGCACGCCAACGTCGACCTGGCCCTCGCCGTGCTCACCGCCTCCTGCGGGATGCCCTCCACGGCCGGCGAGACGATCTTCGCCGTGGCCCGCACGGCGGGCTGGATCGCCCACACCCTGGAGGAGTACGGGGAACGGCCGCTGAGGATGCGACCGAGCGGTCTGTACGTCGGCTCGAAACCCCCTCAACCTCTGCCATAGAAGGACACGAGCAAGGCCGGAAGTCGCCTCGAGCCAAGTCAGGTTAGGCTCACCTCTGTGAGTACGTGTTCATCCGTCTCCCGGGATCTCGACGAGCCCATTTCGGGGACCGCTGCCACCGCGAAGACCTGGCTGCTCCTGGAGCAGCCCGGCCCGTGGGGCGCTCATGCGCTCACTTCGAGCCACCTGGACCCCACACTGGGGCGGGCCCTGGAACGGGCGGCGAAGGGCACGGGCGTACGCATCGCGCTCATCCGCCGCCCCGGACGGCACGCCGACTGCGGCACACAGGCCGTACGCCAGGTGTACGTGTCCCACACCGCTCCCGGGAACGCGTGGCTGCACAGTGCCACGATCTGCGACCCGAGCAGACTGCTCGACCTCGACTTCGCCGCGCTCGGCACGGGCGACCACCGCAGTTTCGACTCGGCACTCGACGGGCGGCCCCACACGGGCGACCCGCTGGCGCTCGTCTGCACCAACGGCAAGCGCGACCGCTGCTGCGCCCTCCTGGGCCGCCCTCTGGCAGCCGAACTCGCCACGTCCGGGGCCGAGGGGATCTGGGAGGTCACCCATCTGGGTGGACATCGCTTCTCGCCGACCCTGCTCGTGCTGCCGTACGGCTACGCGTACGGCCGGGTCGGGGCCCCCGCCGTCAAGGAGATCCTGCGGAGCGTGCGGGACGGGCGGATCGTGGTGGACGGCTGCCGCGGCAGCTCCGCCTGGGAACGGCCCGGTCAGGCGGCGGAGCTGGCGGTGCGCAGGGCGGCCGGCGAGTACGCGGCGGGCACGCTGAGCGTCGTACGCACGGAGGGCTCGGCACCGCGCTGGGAGGTGACCGTCGCGCATGTCGACGGGCGCCGCTGGCGGGTCGTCGTGGCCCAGGGCGCGTCCCTGCCGCCCCGCGCGGAGAGCTGCGGGGTGTCGGTGCTGGGTTCGCCCGCGCGGATGGACGTGGTGGCGGTGCGTGAGCTGGCGCGGCCTGCGGCGCTCGCGGGCTGACCGGGGTCCGGTCGACTCGTGAGCTCAATGGTTGACCGGGTCGACAAGCGTCTCCACCGTTGATCGATCCTGCTCGCCGACCACATGCATTGATCAACAGATCCAGGATCAAGAGATCCACGCCACGCCCCTTCGGCGCCTGGCACACGTCCGCGTACCGTCATGGGTATGAGCCGCACTGCCCCCGCACGACGCCTCCGCCTCGGCCTGCCCAGGCGGGTGTTCTCGCAGGTGCTGCTGATGCAACTCGCGATCGCCGCGGGAGTCACGGTGCTCGCGACCGGCCTGTTCCTGGCGCCCCTCAGCAACCAGCTGGACGACCAGGCGATGCGCCGCGCCCTCGCGATCGCGCAGACGACCGCGCAGCAGCCGCAGATCGCCGAGGACCTCCAGAACACGCCCTACTCGGTCGACGGGCCGGTGCAGCGGGAGGCCGAGCGGATCCGGAAGGCCACCAAGGCCGAGTACGTCGTGATCATGAACACGAAGGGCGTGCGCTGGTCCCATACCGACCCGAAGGAGATCGGCGGGATGGTCTCCACGGACCCCGCGCGGGCGCTGGCCGGCGAGGAGGTCATGGAGATCGACGAGGGCACCCTGGGCCGCTCGGCCCGCGGCAAGGTGCCGCTGCGCGCCAGCGACGGCACGATCATCGGCGCGGTCTCGGTCGGCATCGCGTACGACAGTGTCCGGGCCCGGCTGATCCACGCGATCCCGGGGCTGCTCGCCTATGCGGGTGGCGCCCTGGCCGTCGGCGCGCTGGCCGCCTGGATCATCTCCCGACGAGTCCAGAAGCAGACCCGCGACCTGGCCTTCTCCGACATCTCGGCGCTGCTCGCGGAGCGCGAGGCCATGCTGCACGGCATCAGGGAGGGCGTCGTCGCCCTGGACCGCGCCGGCCGTGTCCGCCTCCTCAACGACGAGGCACAGCGCCTCCTCGGCATCGGCGACGAGGCCATCGGCCGCTCCCCCGACGAGGCGCTCGGCGCGGGCCGTACCGCCGACGTGCTGGCCGGCCGGGTGACCGGCACCGATCTGCTCACCGTCCGCGGCCAGCGCGTCCTGATCGCCAACCGCATGCCCACCGACGACGGCGGCGCCGTCGCCACCCTGCGCGACCGCACCGAGCTGGAGCAGCTGGGCCGGGAACTGGACTCCACGCGCGGACTGATCGACGCCCTGCGTGCCCAGGACCACGAGCACGCCAACCGCATGCACACCCTCCTCGGGTTCCTCGAACTGGAGATGTACGACGACGCCGTCGAGTTCGTCGGCGAGGTGGTCGGTGACCATCGCGCCACCGCGGAGCAGGTCACCGAGAAGATCGAGGACCCGCTGCTCGCCGCGCTGCTGGTCGGCAAGGCGACCGTGGCGGCGGAGCGCGCGGTCGCGCTGTGGATCTCGGACCGGACCCGGCTGCCGGACCGGCTGATCGACCCACGCGGCATCGTCACGGTCGTGGGCAACCTGGTGGACAACGCGCTGGACGCCGTGGCCGGCAAACCGCACGCGCGCGTGGAGGTCGAGTTGCGCGCCGAGGGTCGTACCGCCGTCCTGAGGGTGCGCGACACAGGGCCCGGGATCCCTGCGGAACACCGGGAACTGGTCTTCACCGAGGGCTGGTCCACGAAGAAGCCGCCTGCGCACGGCAAGCGCGGCATCGGGCTCTCCCTGGTGCGCAGGCTGGCCGAACGGCAGGGCGGCAGCGCGACCGTGACCGAGGCGGCCGGCGGGGGCGCCGAGTTCACCGTCGTGCTCCCCGAGGCGTTGGCGGGCCCTGATCTGGAGCCCGCGCTCACCGCCCCCTCCGCCGCCGAGGACGCCACCGGGAACGCCGTCGAGGAGGAGTCGCGATGATCGAGGTCCTGGTCGTGGACGACGACACCCGGGTCGCGCGGGTCAACGCCGCCTATGTCGAGAAGGTGCCGGGCTTCCATGTGGCCGGCGAGGCGCACAGCGCGGCCGAGGCGCTGCGCCAGGTGGAGCTGTTGCCCCGGCTCGACCTGGTCCTCATGGACCACTATCTGCCGGACGAGACAGGCCTGTCGGTCGTCCAGGAGATGCGCCGGCGCGGCCACCAGACCGACGTGATCATGGTGACCGCGGCCCGGGACATCACGACCGTGCAGGCGGCGATGCGGCACGGAGCGCTGCAGTACCTGGTCAAGCCGTTCGCCTTCGCCGGCCTGCGCGCCAAACTGGAGGCGTACGCGGAACTGCGCCGCACGCTCGACGGTGGCGGGGAGGCCGAACAGTCCGAGGTGGACCGCATCTTCGGCGCCCTGTCCGCTCCGTCGGAGCCGGACCTGCCCAAGGGGCACTCCCCCACCACCGCGGAGCTCGTACGGCAGTCCCTGATGAGCGCCGAAGGCCCGCTGTCGGCCCAGGAGATCGCCGAGCGGACGGGGGTGAGCCGGCAGACCGCCCAGCGCTATCTGAAGCTCCTGGAGCGTACGGGCAGGGCTCGCCTCACCCTCAAGTACGGCGACGCGGGCCGCCCTGAACACCGTTACGTGTGGGCGACCCGCGCCTGAGGGCACGGCCCGTGGGGGCGGGGGAAGGGAACCGTGCCCTCCCTCTATACGGATGGCGGCGCCGCGAATGTCAGCGCCGGGGGTGTCGGCACGGTGATGTCAGCCCGTGACCTTCTCCACGAACTCGGTCGTGTAGGTCTTGCTCAGGTCGACTTCGGCGTTCTGGATGGTCGGATTGAACGCCTTGAGCACCTCCTCGACGGTCTCCGGGCCGTCCTCGGGCATCACGCCGTCGTCCGTGAACATCGGCAGGGTGCTCTTGATGGCCGAGGCGTAGACGATCGTGTTGCCCTGCGAGTAGTCGGCGGGCATCTTCTCGGCGATCTGGTGCGCACTGTGCGTGGACATCCACTTGAGCGTCTTGACGAATGCATTGACCAGCTTCTGGACGTGTCCTCACGAGGTCGCCGCCGAAACCGGCCTGAGCCGCTCCACCGCCCAGCGCTACCTCCGCCACCTCGAACAGGCCGACCGCCTCCGCCTCTCCCTCAAGTACGGCGACACAGGCCGCCCGGAGCACCGGTACGCGTGGGTGGCGCCGTAGCCGCCGAACCAAGGTTTTCCGTCGTACGACGACGGCGACGCCGTACGACGGTGAGGTCAACGCACCCAAGCGGATCCGGTGGCGCCGCAACCCGACCGACAACCCCTCGCCGTGCTTCCGGCGGAGCGCTCAGGCCGCCCCCGCCCCCGTCAGCGACCGCACCTCGGTCTCCGCGTGCTTGGCCTCGTCTGCGACCTCCGCCGAGGTGACCGTCCCGAGCCAGCCCGCGACGAAGCCCAGCGGGATCGAGACGAGACCGGGGTTCTGCAGCGGGAAGAACTGGAAGTCCACCCCCGGGAACAGGGAAGCCGGGCTGCCCGACACCACGGGCGACAGCAGCACCAGCACCACGGCCGGGATCAGCCCGCCGTACACCGACCACACCGCACCTCGGGTGGTGAAGCCGCGCCAGAACAGCGAGTAGAGCAGCACCGGCAGATTGGCGGACGCGGCGACCGCGAAGGCCAGGCCCACCAGAAACGCGACATTGAGGTCCCGGGCCAGCAGCCCCAGCGCGATCGCCACCACACCGATACCCACGGCGGCGACCCGCGCCACGGCGACCTCGCTGCGCGGCTTCGACCGCCGACGCCGCAGGGACGCGTACAGGTCATGGGCCACCGACGCGGAGGAGGCGAGCGTGATCCCGGCGACCACCGCGAGGATCGTGGCGAAGGCGATGGCGGCGACGATCGCGAACAGAACCGTTCCGCCTGTGGAGTCCGCGCCTCCGCCCAGGTCGAGGGCGAGCAGCGGGACGGCGGTGTTGCCGGCCGCGTTGGATCCGCGGACCGCATCCGGCCCGACGATCGCGGCCGCCCCGAACCCGAGGACGATCGTCATCAGATAGAACCCGCCGATGAGCCCGATCGACCAGACCACCGAACGCCGCGCGGCCCGCGCGGTGGGCACGGTGTAGAAGCGCGAGAGAATGTGCGGCAGCCCCGCCGTGCCCAGGACCAGCGCGAGTCCCAGGCTGATGAAGTCGAAACGCGCGGTCCAGTCCCCACCGTACTTCAGCCCGGGCGCCAGGAACTTCTCCCCGTGCCCGCTGCGCTCGGCGGCGGTGAGGAGCAGTTGGTCGAAGTCGCCGTGGAACCGGACCAGGACGAGCACGGTCAGCGCGATCGTGCCGCCGAGGAGCATGACCGCCTTCACGATCTGAATCCACGTGGTGGCCCGCATCCCTCCCAACGACACATAGATCACCATGAGCGCGCCGACCCCGATGACCGTCCAGGTCTGCGCCGCCTCACCGGTACCGCCGAGCAGCAGGGCGACCAGGCTCCCCGCGCCCACCATCTGTGCCACCAGATACAGCACGGACACCGTGACCGAGGAGGTACCCGCCGCGATCCGTACCGGCCGCTCGTTCATCCGCGCCGCCACCACGTCCGCCAGCGTGAACCGCCCGCAGTTGCGCACCAGTTCGGCGACGAGGAACAGCACCACCAGCCACGCCACCAGGAAGCCCACCGAGTAGAGCATCCCGTCGTAGCCGAAGAGCGCGATGAGTCCGGAGATCCCGAGGAACGATGCCGCCGACATGTAGTCGCCCGCGATGGCAAAACCATTCTCCATCGGAGAGAACAGCCGCCCGCCGGCGTAGAACTCCTCCGCCGAACCATGCCGGTTGCGGCTCACCCACGTGGTGATCCCCAACGTGACCGCGACGAACGCGCTGAACAGCAGCAACGCCAGCGTCTGGTGGTCGCCCGTCACGAAGCACCGCCCCGGATTCCCCGCGTCAGTTCCTGAGTGTCCCAGCGCAGCTCCAACGCCGCCCGGTCCCGTCGCAGTCGCGCATGCCGGGCGTACGCCCAGGTCAGCAGGAACGTCGTGAGGAACTGCCCCAGCCCCGCGAGCATCGCCACGTTCACCGCGCCCGCCACCGGCTGCGCCATCAGCCCGGGCGCGGTCGTCGCGGTCACGACGTACCCCACGTACCAGCCGAAGAACGCGACGCACGCCGGCACGACGAACCTCCGGTACCGGCTGCGCACCTCCTGGAACGCCGCACTGCGCTGCACCTGGAGGTACACATCGGCGGCCGCGTCCTCCCGCTCCGTCCGTCCGGGCCGAGCGGCGGGCTCCGGAATCGGCACGGCACCACCGGCACCGCCCGACTCACCCCAGCCGGAGGCGAGCGCGTCGTACCAGGGGTCGTCGTACCTCACACCTCCGGATGCCTCGGTGAACTCCGGAGCATGACCTTCGCGGTGATCGGTCGCACTTTCGGGACCACCCCCGTCTCCGCGGGGACGACCGTTGCTTGACTGCATGCCCAAGGATGGACAGAACGGGAAGATCCCCGACTCTTCTTCTCCTCTCGCTTCACCCCATCAGGTGACTCAACCCGCCGGAGGCCGCACAAGTCCCTTCGTATACGCGTAACGCACCGCCTGCGCACGGTCCTTGAGCCCCGTCTTGGCGAACAGATTGTTGATATGGGTCTTCACGGTCGCGGTGGAGACATGCAGTCTGCGGGCGATCTCCTGATTGCTGAGCCCTTCGGCGATCAGCACCAGCACCTCGGTCTCCCGCCCGGTGAGCCCGTCCGGCGCCTCGGATGGCCCGGCCTGCCGCGGCTCGGGCTCCGACAGCCGCTCCAACAGCCGCCGCTGGATGCTCGGCGACAGCCCGGCGTCCCCGGACAGCACACTGTGCACCGCCCGTACGATCTCGTCACCTCCCGCGTCCTTGGTCAGATAGCCGCGGGCACCGGCCCGCAGCGCCGGGAACAGCGACTCGTCGTCCGCGAACGTCGTGAGCACCACGACCTGGGTACCGGGATGTTCGGTCCTGATCCGCCGGGTCGCCTCCACGCCGTCGCAGCGAGGCATGCGCAGGTCCATCAGCACCACGTCCGGGGCGAGTTCGGCGACCAGCCGCACGGCCTCGTGGCCGTCCCCGGCGGCGCCGACGACCTCGACTCCGGGCAGCAGCCCGAGCAGCATCACGATGCCCTCCCGGACGACGGTCTGGTCGTCCGCGACCACCACCCGCGCGGCTCTGCCCCAGACCTCCTCCGTCATACGGGCACCTTCAGCGTCACCACGAACCCCTCCTCGTCCGGCCCGGCCTCCAGCGAACCGCCGAGCAGTTCGGCACGCTCCCGCATGCCCAGCAGACCGTACCCGCCCCCAGCACCGGTCAGTTCGCCCGGCGAACCCCCCGAATCCCTTACGGCCAGGGTCACTTGATGCTCGCCGTATTCCAGCCGGAGCCGCACCTCGGCCCCCGGGGCGTGCTTGCGGACATTGGTCAGGGCCTCCTGGGCCACCCTGCGCACGGCCTGCGACGCCTCGGCGGACAGGTACGTTCGCTCACCCGTAATGGTGACCTCTGCACCCGGGGCCTCCCCCACCAGCTGGGCCAGGAAGTCCTCCAGCGGAGTCAGCTCGCCGCGCAGCGCCGAGAGTGCCTGCCTGGTCTCGGCGAGCCCGTCACGGGCCATTCCCCGTGCCGCCACGACCCGTTCGAGGATCTGCTCCCGGTCGGCGCCCCGTTCGACCAGCAGCCGGGCCGCCTCCAGGTGCACCAGCTGGGCCGAGAGACTGTGGGCCAGTACGTCATGGATCTCCCGTGCGATGCGGGCCCGCTCCGCGAGCGCCGCCGACTCCGCCTCGGCCGCCCGCGCTGCTCGCTCCTGGGCCAGCAGGCGCTGGGCGTTGCCACGGGCCTCGGCGTCGAGGCGCAGCGTGTAGCCGGCCAGGGCCAGGCCGAGTCCGGTGACCGCTGTCGTGAGCACGGCGTCGTCGCTGACGACTCCGTAGGAGCCGAACGCCACGCTCGCGGCAGGAAGAGCGGCGGCCATGGGCAGTCGCTCCAGCGCCGCGATCCCGCAACCGCACCACATCGCCAACGCGGGTACCCGAAAGCCCGATATCTGCCCCAGGATCGCCAGGCCTTGCAGCATCACAAGGGTGGCCAGTGCGGGCAACAGCAAGTGGCGGAGTGTAGCGCGGTAGAACGCCCAGGCGAGCAGCCCGGCAAGCAGGGCACCACCCACACCGGCGACCGCCTTCCAGCCGCTGGCCGATCCAGTCGTGAAAGCGCCCCACAACAGCATGCCGAGCACCATCAGCCGTACGGCCCAGGCGATCAGACGCCGGGGCTGTGACAGCCCCTCGTGCCCGAGCGCCTCCCGGGAAGGCCAGCGTGTCCAGCCGTTCTCCGTCACACACGCTCCTTCCACGCGGGCCGCGGCACGCGGTCACCGTACGCCGCGCTCCGCACGGGAGCCGTGTGCTGCGCCTGGGTACGCCAGGCGAGCAGCCCCGAGCGAACGAGCAGTGTGGCCGCCAGCGCGAGAAGCAGAGCGGACGAATCCTGGTGGACGCCCAGCGCGGCACCGAGGGCATAGAGGGCGACGCGCAGACCGATGCCGATGAACCAGACGGTCCCGCTCGCCTTGGTGCTCTTGCTCCACACGGCTCCGTCCGGCTCCACCCATATTCGGCTGGTCCAGGCCCAGGCGGCTCCGGTGGCCAGACCGACGAGCAGCTCGGCGGTGAGCAGGAGCACCGATGCCGTGTGGTGATGGGCGTCGACGAGGCCGGGCTCACGCACCGCGACAACGGCGAGGACCGCGGGCAGCACCCACCAGCGCCGTCCCGTATCCATCCGCTGCGCGCGGAACTGGCGCGCGATCACCAGGACGACCACGGCCACGATCAGAAACGCATCGAGCAGCCCGGACATCGGAGCCTCCGTGAGCGAAGAAGGACGGTGCCGACAGCGAGCACTGCCGACGCCTTCGAAGCTACGGAAATTCGCAGGTCAGGAGATCGGAGTGGGGGTGGATCCTGGGTGGATCCGCGTACACCCCGATGTCCACCCACGGGTGGAGAGACGACTCGGCCGAGATGGGCGCCACCGCCCGAGCGACGATCTGTCCGGAGCAGGATCAGCCCAGTCTGAGCCGACGCCGCCCACCCGCACCACCCGCACCAGCCGCGCCAGCCGCGCCAGCCGCACCGAGCCTGACAAGACCACCGGACGAGCATTGCCTGTCCCCGGGGCAGCGCGCCCCGGACCCACCCCGGCTCGGGCGGGCCCTTCACTTTCCGAACCCCCCATCCAAGCCGACCGGATCCGCCAGACCCGCACGCCGAGGCCGACCGGGATCCACCGAAGCGGCACTCAGGCCCGGCCGGATCCGCGGACGCAGCTCCCCGGGCCCGACCTGACCCGACCCACGAGCCAGGCGCTCCCCGGATCCAGGCGGCCCTCACAGGGCAGACCCAAATCCAGGCCCAGATCACGCCGCGCAACCCACCGGGCAAGCCCAGATCAGCCGGCGCAACCCACCCGGCAGACCCCGCCCAAACCCCGCGACTCCACCCGGCAGACACGGCCCTGGCTCCCCGACCCCACCCTGCGGACCCGGACGAAGCTCCCGGCCCAAGCCCAGCGCAGCGCCTACGCGTCGATGCGCGACCGGTCCAACGTCGCCGCCGAGCTGGAGATGAACTCCTTGCGCGGTGCCACGTCATTGCCCATCAGCAGGTCGAACACCTGCTCCGCCGCCTCCAGGTCGGTGAGGCTGATCCGGCGCAGGGTGCGGTGACGCGGGTCCATGGTCGTCTCGGCCAGCTGGTCGGCGTCCATCTCACCGAGGCCCTTGTACCGCTGGATGGAGTCCTTGTAGCGGATGCCCTTGCTCTGGAACTCCATGAGCTTGTCGCGCAGCTCGCGGTCCGAGTACGTGTAGACGTACTTGTCCTGCCCCTTCTTGGGCTGGATCAGCTCGATGCGGTGCAGCGGCGGTACAGCCGCGTACACCCGGCCCGCCTCGATCATCGGCCGCATGTAGCGCTGGAACAGCGTGAGCAGCAGGGTCCGGATGTGGGAGCCGTCCACATCGGCGTCGGTCATCATGATGATCTTGCCGTAGCGGGCCGCGTCGATGTCGAAGGTCCGGCCCGACCCCGCTCCTATGACCTGGATGATCGCGCCGCACTCGGCGTTCTTGAGCATGTCGGTCACGGACGACTTCTGGACGTTGAGGATCTTGCCCCGGATCGGCAGCAGCGCCTGGAACTCGGAGTTCCGGGCGAGCTTCGCGGTACCGAGCGCGGAGTCTCCCTCGACGATGAAGAGCTCGCTGCGGTCGACGTCGTCGCTGCGGCAGTCGGCGAGCTTGGCGGGCAGCGACGAGGACTCCAAGGCCGTCTTCCGGCGCTGTGCGTCCTTGTGCTGGCGGGCCGCGATACGCGTGCGTGCGGCGGCGACCGCCTTCTCCATGACGACGCGCGCCTGGGCGGCGGCGTCCCTCTTGGTCGAGGTCAGGAACGCCTTGAGCTCCTTGGAGATCACGGTGTTCACGATGCGACGGGCCGCCGAGGTGCCGAGGACCTCCTTGGTCTGCCCCTCGAACTGCGGCTCGGCGAGGCGCACGGTCACCACCGCAGTGAGGCCTTCCAGGGCGTCGTCCTTGACGATGTCGTCCTCGGCGACGCGCAGCAGCTTCTTGGCGCGCAGCACTTCGTTCATCGTGCTGGTGACGGCCGTCTCGAAGCCCGCGACGTGGGTGCCGCCCTTGGGGGTGGCGATGATGTTCACGAACGACTTCAGAGTCGTGTCGTAGCCCGTACCCCAGCGCAGGGCGACGTCGACGTCGAGCTCGCGGGTGACCTGGGTGGGCGTCATCTGGCCGTGCGCGTCCAGGACCGGCACCGTCTCCCTGAAGGTGCCCTGTCCGGAGAAGCGGAGGACGTCGCAGACCGGCTTGTCGCTCGCCAGGTACTCGCAGAACTCACTGATGCCGCCGTCGAAGCGGAAGGACTCCTCGCCCTTGCTGCCGCCCTCGCCGAGGCCGAACTCGTCGCGGACGACGATGGTCAGGCCGGGTACCAGGAAAGCGGTCTGGCGGGCGCGCTGGTGGAGGTTGTCCAGGGAGAGCTTGGCGTCCTTGAGGAAGATCTGCCGGTCGGCCCAGTAGCGCACGCGCGTGCCGGTACGGGTCTTGGGAATGCGCTTGGTCTTGCGCAGGCCGCCCGTCTCGAACTTGGCGTCGGGCCCTGCCGCGGCGAAGGCACCGGGGACGCCGCGTCGGAAGCTGATCGCGTGGGTGTTCCCGGCGCGGTCCACCTCGACGTCGAGCCGCGCTGACAGGGCGTTCACCACGGAGGCACCCACGCCGTGCAGACCGCCGGAGGCCGCGTACGAGCCGCCGCCGAACTTGCCTCCGGCGTGCAGCTTGGTCATGACGACCTCGACGCCGGACAGGCCCGTCTTGGGCTCGACGTCGACCGGGATGCCCCGGCCGTTGTCCCGGACCTCCACCGAGCCGTCGTCGTGGAGGATGACCTCGATGTGGTCGCAGTAGCCCCCGAGGGCCTCGTCCACGGAGTTGTCGATGATCTCCCACAGGCAGTGCATCAGACCGCGGCTGTCGGTCGACCCGATGTACATGCCCGGGCGCTTCCGCACGGCCTCGAGCCCCTCGAGGACGAGCAGGTGCCGCGCGGTGTAGTTGGAACCGTCCCGGTCTGCTCCTGCCAGCAGCGCTGTGGACGGCACGGACGTCTCGGCGGTCACGCGGTTCGCTCCTCGCTGAATTTCAGATGTGGCCCTTGTGGGTAAGGGCGCGGCTTCGGTCGCCGCCATGAGGGTACCGAGGCCTGGTAGAGCCGTTGTAACGCCACCCTCGTCCGGAACTCACGATAGTCCAGAGTCGCATACACGTTCGATCCCTCGTTGGAGTGAAGTACATATCACGTTCCCTTCGAGGCATGAACCATTTAGGCTCCGGGCACGTCCTCATGAACAACCGGCAACCCAGCCGGGAGGACGGACATTGACAGCAAGAGCGAACCCGTAAGACACATAGACACGCAATACGGCACATTCGCCGCCAACCGGCAGCAGACAGCCGGACTCGAAAGATTTTTTCGAGGGAAAGCCCTGAGCGGGAACGTTTTGGGGCTGGTTGGATGTTGACCCTGGTACGACAGCTCGTCGAGCTAGAGAAGAGGCGACGTGACTACTGTTCTGACCCCCGCGAGCCCGCTGACGGCCGCCGATCGCTGCGACCGCTGCGGCGCCCAGGCATACCTGCGCGTCGTCCTGCTCAGCGGCGGTGAACTGCTCTTCTGCGCCCACCATGGCCGCAAGTTCGAGCCGGAACTCAAGAAGATCGCCGCTGAGATACAGGACGAGACGGAGCGGCTGACGACCGCTCCTGCGACCGCCACCGAAGAAGAGCGCTGACACCTCGCGTCCACGACGAGCCAGCTCCGGCACAGGCCGGCACACGGGCGGCCGCCCCTGGAAACAGGGGCGGCCGCCCGCATTCGTGGCCGACAGGCCACCCTCTCCCCCGCCCCACAGGGCCGGCAAGCGCCCTCAGCGCCCCTCAGGGGGCCTGCGAGTACCCTCCTCTCCGGGCGGTCCACCCGAGCTTCTGCAAGACGTCCGACACGCGCGTGTACACGCCGGGGTAGCCCGGAAGCGCACAACCGTTCCCCCAGGACACCAGCCCGACGAGCTTCCCCTGGGCGACCAGCGGCCCCCCGCTGTCCCCCTGACAGGCGTCGCGGCCCCCCCGCTCCTCTCCGGCGCACAGCATGCTGTCGGCGCGATAGCCGCCATTGGCACCCGGGGAGGCCTGCTCGCAGAGCGAGTCGGCCAGCACATGCACACGCGCCGCGCGCAGGCTGGGCGCGTAGTCGCCGCCGCCCGTGACGTCACCCCACCCGTAGACCATGGCGGCCGTCCCCGCCGCGTAGGCGGCGTCCCCGGCGGCCGCCATGGTGGCGACCGAACTGCTCTGCAAGGGCTCGTGCAGCCGGAGTAGCGCGAAGTCCCCGGCGTTGGTCTCGCTGTCGTAGTCCGGGTTCACCCAGGTGTCCCGGACACGGATCTCCCGCCCCTGGTCCGAGAGCAGGTCCGTACGGCCCGTGATGACCTTGAAGTCGCGCAACCGGTCCGGCGGGGCTCCCAGGACGTTCTCGTCGAGACAGTGGGCCGCGGTGAGCACGGTGGTCGGGCCGACAGCCACGCCTCCGCAGAACTGCCCCGCGCGGGTACCCCCGAACCGGTCACGGCTGGACAGCGCGACGGTCCAGGGGGCCTCGGAGATGTCGACGGGGAAGCCGCCGACGACGACGCTGTCGGCGGCCACAGGGGCGGCGGACACCAACGGTATGGCTCCCGCCGCGGCCGCCAGCACCAGCGACCCGGTCAGCGGCCGGACAAAGGGACGACGCATGCACGCTCCTCACTCTGGGGTGGCCATGGGAGACCCAGAGTGATCCACGGCGGCGCGGCCCGCACCCGCGCAGCACGAAGACCCGGCTCCCCGCGTGGGGAACCGGGCCTTCGACGCCGTACGGCCGCGACCTAGTCGAGGTAGTCGCGCAGCACCTGGGAACGTGACGGGTGGCGCAGCTTCGACATGGTCTTGGACTCGATCTGGCGGATGCGCTCACGCGTGACGCCGTACACCTTGCCGATCTCGTCGAGGGTCTTCGGCTGACCGTCGGTGAGACCGAAGCGCATCGAGACGACGCCCGCCTCGCGCTCGGACAGGGTGTCCAGGACGGAGTGCAGCTGCTCCTGGAGGAGTGTGAAGCTGACCGCGTCCGCGGGGACGACGGCCTCGGAGTCCTCGATGAGGTCACCGAACTCGCTGTCGCCGTCCTCGCCCAGCGGGGTGTGCAGGGAGATGGGCTCGCGGCCGTACTTCTGGACCTCGATGACCTTCTCGGGGGTCATGTCGAGTTCCTTGGCCAGCTCCTCCGGGGTGGGCTCACGGCCCAGGTCCTGGAGCATCTGGCGCTGCACGCGCGCGAGCTTGTTGATGACCTCGACCATGTGCACCGGGATACGGATGGTGCGGGCCTGGTCGGCCATGGCGCGGGTGATCGCCTGACGGATCCACCAGGTGGCGTACGTGGAGAACTTGTAGCCCTTGGTGTAGTCGAACTTCTCGACCGCGCGGATCAGACCGAGGTTGCCCTCCTGGATGAGGTCCAGGAAGAGCATGCCGCGGCCGGTGTAGCGCTTGGCCAGGGAGACCACCAGACGGAGGTTGGCCTCCAGGAGGTGGTTCTTCGCGCGGCGGCCGTCCTCGGCGATGATCTCCAGCTCGCGCTTGAGCTTGGGGGCGAGCTTGTCGGCGTTGGACAGCTTGTCCTCGGCGAACAGACCTGCCTCGATGCGCTTGGCGAGCTCGACCTCCTGCTCGGCGTTGAGCAGCGGGACCTTGCCGATCTGCTTGAGGTAGTCCTTGACGGGGTCGGCGGTGGCACCGGCGACGGCGACCTGCTGGGCCGGCGCGTCGTCCTCGTCGTCGTCGGAGAGGACGAAGCCCTTGCTCTCGCCGCCCTCCTCTTCCTCTTCACCGGGCTTGATGTCCTCGAGAACCTCGTCCTCGACGACCTCGGCGTCATCCTTGCCGGCGGTCTTCTTGGTCGCCGTCTTCTTGGCGACGGTCTTCTTCGCGACCGCCTTCTTGGCGGTCGTCGTCTTCTTGGCGGCGGCCTTCTTCACGGGCGCCTCGTCCTCGACGGAAGGCTCGGCGGCGGGTGCCGCCGGGGTGGCGGTTGCGGTGGCCTTCTTGGTGGTCACCGTCTTCGCAGCGACCGTCTTGGTGGCGGTGCGCTTGGCCGGACTCTTCGCTGCGACGCTCTTTCGGGTGCGCTTGGGCTCCGCGGCACTGACCATCAGCGTCACACCCTCTTCCTCGAGGATCTGGTTGAGGCTGCGCAGTACGTTCTTCCACTGAGTGGCCGGAATCTGGTCAGCTTCGAAGGCCCGACGCACATCGTCGCCGGCGATCTGCCCCTCAGCCTTTCCCCGCTCAATAAGAGCCATGACAGAGACGGACTCGGCGATCTCCGGCGGGAGCGTACGGGATGTGCTGGCCGACACGAACAACCTCTCGGAACGTTGGAAAACGGCTTCCGGCCCCGTCCGGGATGGACAGGAACCGACCACCGGCCGTGTGGATGGGCCGGCGGTGCGGGCGGGGGCCGGGAAGATGCACAGCGCCTTTCATGGCGTCCGTATTCCCTCCGCGGCTGTCACCTCTTAGGTCATCGCGTTGTTTCCACGAGCGTTACGCCCAATCTGCGTGGCCCGAGTCACACCCCGTAAGCGTTCAAAAACGGTCAGACGCGGACAGAGGAGGTCAGCAGCGGGCGCGGGGAGGGACGAGTCACCCTGGTCGCACCTCGGACCCCGCAGGATTGCGAACGACCCTGCGGGGTCCGACGGGGGACGGCGCGTCGACCGGACGATGCCCAGGAGGGGAAGGCACCCTCCGGCCGTGCCGCCCGCGGTGCGTGGTCAGTGTTCGCGCGGCGCCGGCACCACGCGCTCCACCTCCGGGTGGACGGTGAGCAGTTGCCGCATGGCCGCCTCGGCGGCCGTCCCGTCACCGGCGGCGAGGGCGTCGACGATCCGTCCGTGCTGCACCAGCGAGGCCTCGTTCGGCCGGTCACATCCCGTGACGGGACCTCCGGACACCTGGAGGGCTGCCGACACGATCCCCGAGAGGTGCTCCAGCATGCGGTTGCCGGCGACCTGGATGAGCAGCGAGTGGAACTCGGCGTCCGCGCGGGAGAAGGTGAGCGCGTCGCCCTGTCCCATGGCATGCCCCATGATCTCGACCATGTCGGCGAGCCGCTGCTGGACCTCGTCGCGCCCATGCCCGGCGGCCAGTCGCGCGGCGAGCGGTTCGATCGTCCAGCGCAGCTCGTTCAGCTCGCGGCGCTGGTCGTCGCGCTGCGGCCCGAAGGCCCGCCACTCGATGATGTCCGGGTCGAGAAGGTTCCAGTCGCTGACGGGACGAACGCGCGTGCCGACGTTCGGCCGGGCGCTGACCAGACCCTTGGCCTCCAGGACCCGGAGCGACTCACGGACGACGGTGCGGGAGACCTCGAAACGCTGGCCGATCTCCTCGGGAACCAGCGGGCGGTCGGCACCCAGGTCGCCCGAGACGATCATCTGTCCCAGCTGCTGGACGAGTTGGCCGTGCAGTCCGCGTCCACGGCTGCCGGCGGTGCGCCGGCCCACGCGGCCCAGCTCGGGGTCCGCGGCGTCCCAGGCGGGGGCCCCGACACGGTCGGCGACGGGCGCCTCCGCGTAGGGGTAGCGGTCGAGTTCGCCCGGGCCGGCGAGGCCGGAGTCTGCGGAGCGGGCGGCGGTCATCATGGTGTGCGCAAGGGTACTCACGGATCCTTTGTCGGCGCTGTCTCCAACTCCCTTGAGGTCTTTGGTGAAAAGCACACGAAAGGGTGATCGCTCACCCCGTCGCAATTGACGCCTTATCGGAAAGAAATGGGCTTTCCGGAGGGAGTTGCGCACAGAGAGAGACCGTAAGGGCGCGGACGGTCGTCATCGGACCCTGCTTCGCAGGGTCGTGAGCAGATACGCGCAGAGCAGGGCCATCAACGACAACGTCAGCGCGCCACCCACGGGTTGAGCGATCATGCGCACCGCACCGGACAGATAGCGCTCTCCACCGAAGGGCCACTGCAGCAGGAACACCTCGCGCAGCCGCAGCTGAAAACCGGCCGCCGTCCGCACAGCCGGTCCCTCCAAGACCTTTTGTACGAGGGGTACGACGAGCACGGGTACGGCGACCACCGCCGCCAGCCCGGCCGTGGTGGACCGGAAGACACCGGCGGCCAGCACTCCCGCCCACGCGCACCCGACGACGAGCGCGATCCAACTCGCACTCATCGGGAGCCAGTCGTTGGGAACTTGCGCGAGCTCCCGTCCGTAGAGGAGATAGAGCGCCTCGGCGTCGCAGCCCACCGTGAGGAACGCCAGCAGCAGCGCGGTGGCTCCGGAGACGACGAGTTTGGCCGCGAGCAGCCCGAGCCGGCGGGGCACTGTTCCGCGGTCCGCCGCCAGGGCGGGGTGGCGGAACTCCTCACCGAAGGCCAGCGCCCCGAGCAGTCCCGCACCGAGCGCCGCGGGTGGCAGCGGCAGCTCCTGCGGCCAGGCGGCGAGCAGCCGGTGCTGCGGGGTGTGACCCACGCGGGCGAGCAGTACGGCGGTCAGGGCGGAGGCGACGAGTACGACGGCCCCGGTCAGGAACCCCGTACCGACCCCGGCGGCGCGGCGCAGCTCGTACCGCAGCGGACGGAGCGGGCTGGGAGCGGGGCGGACGGAGATGGGAGGCGGGAGCTCGACGAGGGCGTCGAGCGTGGCGACCCCGGCGGGGCCCCGGCTTCGAGCGGGAAGCCGCGTGGTGAGGTCCTCGGCGATCGGGGCGTCATGACGGCGGACGGCGGACTCGGACACCCGTTCGGTGTCGCCCGAACCGGCGGCGGGCATTTCGTCCTGCGCCTCGCGCAGACTTGGCTCGCCGGCCGTCTCCGCGATGACACCGACGTGACCGTCTCTGGTCAGGGAAGGTCCCGGCTCCCCGGCCGCATGCGCCCCGGGGCGATCGTCCTGGACGGTGTTCCGCCCCGGCTCGTCATCCGAGTTCCGCGATACGACGTCCAGGGCCCGGGACGCGCCTGCCGCGGCTGGTTCCTGCGGGGCGGCATCCGGCGCCTGGACCGCACTCGGCCCGAGCGGCCCGTCGACGGCACCGGGCTCGTCCGGCGCGTCCGCTCCCGTACCGGGTCCCATGTCCCCGATCTCGTCCGCGAGTTGGTGTACGAGAATGCCGTGCCGGAAGGCGGTCTCGCCGACGTCGGCGCAGGTGCTGCCGTACACGGAGAGGCGGTTGCCGCCCTCTCGTACGACCTCGACGGAGCGGTGCGCTGTGCGGGCCTCCTTGGTGAGCAGGGCCGCGAGGCGGGTGGCGTGCGGGGTGCGGACGGCGACGCGGGGGCGTAGCCGGGTACGGGAGAAGTCGGCGGCCTCTTGGTCGGCGACGAGTCTGCCCTGCTCCAGCGTGACGACCCGGTCGGCGGTTCGGGCGGCCTCCTTGGGGTCGGCCGTGGTGATCAGGACCGTGCCGCCCTGCCCCGCGTGGGCACGCAGCATGCCGTACAGCCAGCGGCCCTCGCGGGGGGAGAGTCCGTCGGCCGGGTCGTCGAGGAGGAGCGTGTGCGGGTCGGACAGCAGGGCGCAGGCCAGGCCGAGCCGCCGGTCCATGCCGCGCGAGAGCGTGCCGAGGCGTTCGTCGCGGAGGCTGACGAGGCCGACGACCTCGAGCACTTCGTCGGCGCGCCGCACCGGAACACCCGCGGCGGCGCACAGCATGCGCAGATGGCCGCGGACGGTACGGGCCGGGTGTCCCGGCACATCGCCGAGGAGCACGCCGACCTCGCGCGACGGATGGGCGATCCGATGGAGCGGGCGGCCTCTGAAGTAGGTGACTCCACGGCCCTGTTGGAGTTCGAGCATGAGTCTGAGCGCCGTCGTCTTGCCCGCTCCCGGCGCCCCGAGCAGCGCGGTGACACGGCCTGCGCGTGCCTCGAAGGAGACGTCGTCGACGGCGGGCGGATGCTCCTTGCGGGAGTTGCTGGTCAGTCCGAAGGCCTGGATCACCCAAAGCAAGATAGCGCGCTATGTCCATTTTTTCCGGAACCGCAAGGCCCGCTCCGCAGAAGGCAGTCGACTTCGACCGCACCACTGTTCGCGGACTGCTCCCCGCCGGGTCCGCCCTGGCCCAGGCCCGCTGCCACATCTCTTGTCGCGGCAAGGGACGTTGAGTGATCGTCACACTTCGGGGCGCAGCATCGGCGGGTTGAGGAGTGTCGCGCCGCCGGCCCGGAAGAGCTGGGCCGGGCGCCCGCCCTGGCGAGTGGTCGTACCGCCGGTGGGGACGAGGAAGCCCGGCGTACCCGTCACCTTGCGGTGGAAGTTGCGCGGGTCCAGCGCGACACCCCACACGGCTTCGTAGACACGGCGCAGCTCACCGACGGTGAACTCGGTGGGGCAGAACGCCGTGGCCAGCGACGAGTACTCGATCTTGGACCGGGCCCGCTCCACTCCGTCGGCCAGGATCTGGGCGTGGTCGAAGGCGAGAGGTGCCACGGGTTCGCCGTCGCGGCCGTAGCCGCCCTGCTGCAACAGCTCCTCGACCGGCGCCCAGCGCGCGTTGCTGGCGTCGCCGCCCGCCCGGGGTGCGGGCAGGTCGGGGGCGAGCGCGAGATGCGCGACGCTGACCACCCGCATCCGGGGGTCTCGCTTGGGGTCGCCGTACGTCGCGAGCTGCTCCAGGTGGGCGCCGTTGTCCTGGGCAGGGACGGCCGGTTCATGGGCACGCAGCCCGGTCTCCTCGGCCAGTTCGCGGGCTGCGGCCTGGGACAGGTCCTCGTCGGCCCTCACGAAACCGCCGGGGAGCGCCCAGCGTCCCTGAAACGGCGGTTCGCCCCTGCGCACCGCCAGCGCGCACAGGGCATGGCGGCGCACGGTCAGCACGACCAGGTCCACGGTGACGGCGAAGGGCGGAAAGGCTGACGGGTCGTAGGGCATGCGGCGATCATAGTCGTCTGCCTGACGATAAACACTCCCTTCGTCGGCCGCATCGATGGCTGATCCACTTCGGTCCGGTACGGGTCCCACGGTCTGCTCCCGCCGTCGTGCGGTGGCTCGTCATGCGAGGTCACACTCCCAGTTGCAGCCCGTCGGCCGCCTCCTCGGCCATGGCGAGGCCCAGCCGCCCGACCCGTACGGAGAACGGGGCGCCCGCGACCCGTAATCCAGTCAGGACGATCTCGCCGAGGGGTGCGCTGCGCACGGGGCGCAGGGTGACGGTGCCGGCCGGGGCGTCGGGGCGGATTCCCGCGAGCGTGGTCAGCAACAGCACGCCCGCCGCCGCAGCTGTGGCGGCGGGTCTGCACGCTGCCGGATGCGGGAGGGGAGCGCTCCCGTCCGTGCGCTGCTCCCCCGCGTACATCTCGGGCAGGCGGTGGCCGAAGGCCTCGGCCGCCGCCAGCGCGCCGCGCAGCAGCGAAGCCGCCTCCTTCTCATAGCCGGCGGCGGCCAGGCCGGCTACGGCGATCGCCGTTTCCTGGGTGCGCACGGCTCCCCCACGGTGACCGAACGGGTTGTAGCCGGTCTCCTTCGCACCCAGCCCGCGCAGACCCCAGCCCGAGTCCATGGCGGGGCCGCCCAGCAGCCGGGCGAGCTGTTCGGTCTGCACTTTGTCGAGCAGCCCGCAGGCCCGCTCGCCGCCGCCCAGCAGACCCGTGTCGAGGAGGTGGACGGCGGCCGCTCCCAGGTGCGGGACGGGACGGCCGTCGGGAGCGCGGGCAGCGGCGGGCCGGCCGCCGCCCGGATCGTCGATCCAGAAGTCCTCCCGAAACGCGGTCCGGGTCTCCTGCGCCCAATGCCGCAGCCCGGCCCCGCCCGGTCTGCCGCACGTGTCGAGCAGATCGGCGCCGAGCAGCGCGGCGCGATGGGCATGGGCCTGGGTCTCGCTCCGGACCGGGCCACCGGGCTGCGGGTCGCAGAGATAGGCGGCATCGCCCACGGCCGTCCGCAGCCAGGTCAGACAGCGCTCGGCCACCGGCAGCAGTTCCTGCGTCTCCGGATCGGGAAGTCCCCAGCGACGGGCTTCCGCGAGCAGCACCGGGAAGAGCAAAGTGGCTTCCGTACCCGTGCAACTCGGCGGGAGGTGTGGGCCCGCGTCGCGTCTGGGACCGGGAATCATGCCGGACTGCGGTCCCGGGCCGGGGAGTTGGGTGCGGGCCAGGGTGCGCAGGGTGCCTGCGGCGAGCCGGGTGCCGAGAGGCAGGGTCATCCGGGCCGCGACGAGCGCCTCGGCCGGGGCCAGGCCGCACCGCCAGGGGGCACCGGCGGCCAGGTGTGTGTCGGTCGGGTGCGCGGGGTCGCGCAGCAGCAGGGCCTGAAGGTCGTCGATGCTCGCCCGCAGCAGCTTCTCGACCCTCGGATCGTCGCCCGCCGCCCGTGCGGGAGCGAAAGGGCTCGTTGCCGCCCGGCCCACGCCCCGGACGGGCCCCGCGCCGTCCGGGCGGATCCGCAGCTCCAGGCTCGCGCTGCCTCCTGGCGGCAGGGCGAACTCCCAGCGCAGCAGACCGGCCGAGGCCAGCGCGTCGGTGGGCGGCGGATCGGCAGTGACCGACGACTTGCCGACGGCGGAGGACCAGCGCAGCCCCGAGTCATGGACGCTCGCGGTGAGTTCGGGTCCTGGGGCACCGCCCGCGATCGCGCCCAGGTCGGCCAGGTCGGTGCCCAGGGCCACCTCGACCGGCAGTCTCAGCGGGCGCAGGGCCGCGCTGTGCAGCGTGATCCGCTCGGTACCGTCCGCATGACGGATCCGCTCGACCACGACGTCCGGGTCCGGACCCGTGTGTGCGGAGGTGCGGAGGGTTCCCACGAAGCGGGCGCTGTCGGCCGCCATCATGCGTGCCTGTACCCCGAGCGGTTCACGACCGGCCACCCGGACCTGGCAGCGGGACAACACCCGCCGGCCGGCTCGGTAGAACCCCTCCAGCCCCTGGCCGGTCAACTGCCCCTGCTCCGTGGAGATGGCGAGGCCCGGAAGGGCGACGCAGATCAGGGCCGTGTGGGAGGGCGGCAGTTCGGAGGCGCGGGGAGACGGGGGTGGCGGGGCACCATGAGACGGGGATACCGAAGAGCGGCCTGCCTGAGCCGCGGGCCGGGACGTCGCCGGGGCAGGGCCCGTGGGAAACGGCGGCGAGAGTCCCTCGCCTGTCGGCGGGCCCGAGCGGCGGGTTTGTCCTGTCGGCCGGGCCGAGCGGGGGGCCTGCTCCGGTGACCGCCCGGAGCGGGCGGTCGGATCCGGGGCCCACGTGGAAGCTGCTCCGGAGTCCGGGGTCATGCCCGAGCGTCCAGCTGAGTCCGGGGCCTGCATGGAGGTCGTTCCTGATCCCAGGGCCGAGCCTGAACGACCGCCTGAATCCGGCGCCCACACTCCTGAGCCCGGAGCCGAACCGGTACGGACAGGTACATCCACCACCTGCTCAAGCGGCGTACCGGAGCCCGGCACGCCACCAGGACGACCAGCCGGACCCACCGCTTCGGGCGAAGGCAGACCGGAGTCCAACGCCCCACGACGGCCGGCCGGACCTACCGCTCCGGGCGAGGCCGGACCGGAGTCCAACGC
Source organism: Streptomyces sp. S.PB5 (assembly GCF_030403745.1). Lineage (GTDB taxonomy): Bacteria > Actinomycetota > Actinomycetes > Streptomycetales > Streptomycetaceae > Streptomyces. The sequence goes on along the minus strand of NZ_JAQMWP010000002.1, from coordinate 86,358 downwards.
CCCGGGGCGACCGGCCGGATCCACCACCCGCGCCAGGGGCGAACCCTGGTCCGGTGCCGAGCCGGGGCGAACTGCTTGCCCTGTCGGCACCCCTTCGGACCGTGCGCTCTCCTCCGACAGTGCGGACGGACGCCGCCCCCTGCCGAGGAACGCAACGCTTTCGCTCGGGCTCTCCGGCAGGCCGGCACGCGGTGCGGGCCCGCTTGCCGCGGAGCGGGTGTCGTCGGCGGAGGAGGAGGGCGGAGTCGGCTGATACATGGGTGGCTTCCTCTGCGCTCGGTGCGCCTCGGGCGTGTTCGGCGTCTGCGTAGCGGGGTCCTGAACGATGGGGCGATGCGGCGGCGCGCCCCGTCCAGGCGTTCCGCCACTCAGGTGAACGGAGCAGGGCTCCTCGGGGTCACGCCCGTGACGGGCCGAGCCGACCGAATGGCGGGCAGGGCCCGGACAGCCGAGGGACCTTGGACACCGCCTCTGCGGCGCGTGGAGAACGGCACCGAACCAACCGCTCGTCACGCATCCCCCTCGGCCTCGCCCGCCCGGCTACGTGCAGCCCCCTTGCGGGTACGGCTCGCACGCGCGGTGGCGCCGGGACGCCTGTTCCCCGCTGCCGATGTCCGCGGCCGCGAGCCACTCGTCCCGTGCCCCTCCGCCCTCGCACCACCGGCACCGGATCCAACTGATCGCGCTTGGCGCCGGCTCCCCGTGGCCGGTGCGGGGCAGGGCACGGGCTCGTCGCTCTGTGGCGCCCCTTCGGCGGTGCCGACCGGCTCGGGCTGTGCCCTGTCGACGCGTTCGGCACGCAGACAGCGGCGGATCGACTCCGGGTCCAGACCCTCGTTGCAGGCCTGGTGCAACAGGCGCGCGAAGAGGTAGCCGGGATCCGCACCCAGTGCCATGGCCAGGGCCTCCCTGGCCTCCAGTTCGTCGCCGGTGGACCAGGCCACCCAGCCGACGAGGGTGAGAGGCGCTGCGGCGTGCTCCCCGTACGGCCCGACGCAGCGCCGCGCCAGGGCCCGCCAGAGCCGTAGGGCGGGACCCGCCTCGTCGCCTTCCATCCACTCGGCGGCGCGATCACGGGTCGTGCGGTCCTGCAGACCGAGGATGAGGGCCGCGGCTTCGTCGTGGTCGAGCAACTGGTCGTCGCGGAGATCGGCGGTGAGTGTGCCGGACACGGACGGCGCCTGGGCGAAGCGCCGCATGATCTGCCGCGCCAGCTCCAGCGTCTCCTCGGCCACGCCGGCGCGGCTCGCCTCATCGAGGATCCTCGGGACGATCGCCATGCTGCCCGTGTCCAGGGCGATCTCCTGAGCCAGGGCCGAGGCGTTCTCCCAGGGCAGCAGCCTGCCCCGCAACTCCCGCAGGGTGCCGCGCACCTGGAGACCGGCGTAGGTGGCGGCGGCCGCCAGCACGGAGGTGCCGGGCAGGCCCATCGACGCGCCCTCGGGCGGGCAGCACTCCTTGCTTCCGCAGCAATACGACCAGAAGCGGCCGTCCGAGATGCACAGCGCCTCGATCACCGGTACGTCGAGGAGACCGCACTCGACGCGCAGCTTCTGGGCCAGCGGTCGGAGGCGTTCCATGACCTGCCTGCCCGACTCGGCCTTCCCGGGCTCCTGGCACAGGTAGGCGACCATCCGCTCGGGGCGAACTCCTCTGCGCTCGCTGCCCGTGACCAGTCCGTGGGCCAACTGCCGTGCCACGGCAGGCCAGTCGTCGCAGCTCGCAGGAATGCCGAGCCGGGCCCGGCCCCCGAACCGGCCGCGCCCGTCCCTGTCGTGGAGGGCGACCAGGACGATGCTGTCCTCGGGGCGGTAGCCGAGCAGATACGGCAGGGCGTCGGCCAGTTCGGCCGGGGTGCGCAGGGTCACCTGGTGCTCACTGTGACCGTCGTACGCGGTGCAGTCGAGGTTGTCCGGCCGTCCCGCCTCAGCACCCTGCGCGCCGCGGCATTCCCGGGGGTCGATTCCCGCAGTTTCACCGTTTTCGGGAGATCCAGTCGTTTCGCTGTGGTTCGTCATGCGCAGACGATCTCGCGGATCGCGAAGTTCCGCTTGCCCCTGTGGATAACTCCGGCCGGGTACACGTCAATCCAGGGCGCGGCACCCGCTCGCACCAGCTGCCGGAACCGCCGCACCCCCTCGCGCCACCCCTGTCCCGGGCCTGCCACCCCAGGCCCCCTGCCCCGGCCCGCCGCACCCGTCCCGAGCCCGCCGGGCCCGGATTGTCAGTGCCGTCCTGTTGTATGGACGCATGGAGCACACGAGCAACGCGGATCTCCGGGCGGACGCCGACGCCGTCCTCGCCCGTCTCGTCGGGGACGCCACGGGCACTGCCCGGCTGCGCGAGGACCAGTGGCGGGCGATCGAGGCGCTGGTGGCCGACAGACGGCGGGCCCTTGTCGTCCAGCGCACCGGCTGGGGCAAGTCCGCGGTGTACTTCGTGGCGACCTCGCTACTACGTGCCCGAGGCAGCGGACCCACCGTGATCGTCTCTCCGCTGCTCGCGCTGATGCGTAACCAGGTGGACGCGGCGGCCCGGGCCGGCATCCACGCCCGGACCATCAACTCCTCCAACACGGAGGAGTGGGACACGGTGCAGGCCGAGATCGCGGCCGGCGAGGTCGACGTCCTGCTGGTCAGCCCCGAGCGGCTCAACAACCCGGACTTCCGCGACCAGGTGCTGCCCAAGCTGGCCGCCGCGACCGGGCTCCTCGTGGTGGACGAGGCCCACTGCATCTCCGACTGGGGCCATGACTTCCGCCCGGACTACCGACGGCTGCGCACCATGCTCGCCGACCTCCCGCCGCGGGTCCCGGTGCTCGCGACGACCGCCACCGCCAACGCGCGCGTGACCGCCGACGTGGCCGAGCAGCTGGGTACCGGCGGCACCTCGGACGCCCTGGTCCTGCGCGGCCCGTTGGACCGGGAGAGCCTGAGCCTGGCCGTGCTGCCGCTGCCGGACGCCGCACACCGGATGGCCTGGCTGGCCGACCACCTCGACCGATTGCCGGGCTCCGGCATCATCTACACGCTGACCGTCGCCGCTGCCGAGGAGGTGACGGCCTTCCTCCGCCAGCGGGGCCACACCGTCGCCTCGTACACGGGCAAGACGGAGAACGCCGACCGCCAGCAGGCCGAGGACGACCTGCTGGCCAACCGGGTCAAGGCGCTGGTCGCCACTTCGGCCCTGGGCATGGGGTTCGACAAGCCCGACCTCGGATTCGTGGTGCACCTGGGCTCGCCCTCCTCCCCGATCGCCTACTACCAGCAGGTGGGACGTGCCGGGCGCGGCGTCGAGCACGCAGAGGTGCTCCTTCTGCCGGGCAAGGAGGACGAGGCGATCTGGGAGTACTTCGCCTCGCTCGCCTTTCCCCCGGAGGAACTCGTACGCCGCACGCTCGACGTCCTCGCGCGCGCCGACCGGCCCGTGTCGCTGCCCGCGCTGGAACCGCTGGTGGAACTGCGCCGCTCCCGGCTGGAGACCATGCTCAAGGTGCTCGACGTGGACGGGGCGGTCCGGCGGGTGAAGGGCGGCTGGATCGCGACCGGTGAACCATGGACGTACGACGCCGGGCGGTACGACTGGGTGGCCCGGCAGCGCAAGGCCGAGCAGCAGGCGATGCGCGAGTACGCGTCGACGACGGGCTGCCGGATGGAGTTCCTGCAGCGCCAGTTGGACGACGAGGGCGCCAAGCCCTGCGGCCGCTGCGACAACTGTGCGGGCGCGCGTTTCGCCGCGGACACGTCTACGGCGGCCGTGGATGCCGCACGCGTCGACCTGGGCCGGGCGGGCGTCGAGGTGGAACCACGCCGTATGTGGCCGACCGGGCTGCCGGCGATCGGAGTCGAGCTGAAGGGCCGTATTCCGGCCGGTGAACAGGCCGCGCCGGGCCGGGCGTTGGGTCGCCTGTCCGACATCGGCTGGGGAAACCGGCTGCGGCCGATGTTCGCCCCCCACGCCCCGGACGGTCCGGTGCCGGACGACGTGGCCAAGGCTGTCGTCGGCGTACTGGCCGACTGGGCCAGGGGCCCTGGCGGCTGGGCCGCTGGGACGGCGGACGCCCAGGCGCGGCCCGTCGGTGTCGTCACCGTCCCCTCGCGCACCCGGCCCCGGCTGATCGAGTCCCTCGGTGCGCACATCGCTCAGGTCGGCCGGCTGCCACTGCTGGGCTCGGTGGAGTACACGGGCGAGGCGCCTCCGCTCTCCCGGAGCAACAGCGCCCAGCGCCTCAAGGCACTCGACGGAGCCCTCGTCGTGCCGCCCGCCCTCTCCTCCGCTCTGGCCGAGGCCGGGGGCCCCGTCCTGCTCGTGGACGACTTCACCGAGACGGGATGGACCCTCGCGGTGACAGCCCGGATGCTCCGACGAGCCGGTGCCCAGGGGGTGTTGCCGCTGGTGCTGGCCGTACAGGGTTAGTGACAGCGAGTCGTGGTGCCGGGGCACCGCCTCGGGCACCATTCCGCCGCCTCGGTACGCCCCGCACTTCGGTCGCGCGTCCCTCCCTGACATGCGTGGACGCCCCAGGCGTCACAAGGTGCTTCAACGGGTAAGGATATAAACCACACACCATCAGATATCGGTCGGTGGCCCCAATTGCTCGTTGCCGCAACCAAGTTCGACAGGAAGAATTGAGCTCCGCTCCCCGCACGGCTTCTCCGTGGTCCGGTAGGGCTCTGCTGCGGTGCGCGCTCCCCCGAATCCGACCCCGCCCGCAGTGTGGGCGCGTAGCCGAAGGGAGGACCGTGACCTTCGGATTCGCTCCGTCCTCCGCGGCATCCACGTCGACTTCTGCCGACCTGTCCGCCGCATCCACCAACCCGCTGACCCGCATGCTGGAACCCGCCGAGTGGGCCGCAGCCGGAATCCCCCTGCTGCGCAACCCCCGTGAGGTCGTCAGCGGACTGCACTCCCGGCACCGCCCGAAGCCGGGGGCCGCGATTGTGGCCGTGCTCGATCCGGACGAACGGGTGCGCGCGAGCGCGTCGTTCAGCCGCCGCCCGGCCCCGGCCGACGGCTGGATGTTCCGCAATGCGTTGCTCTCCCAGCTGCGCCGGGTCATCCCGCACGACCTGCGCCGCCGTACCCCGGTGCGCACCGCCGTGCTGCTCTACTGCCGTGACGGCGACGCGCGCTGGACGGAGGAGGACGGCGCGTGGATGTGGGGCCTGCGGGACGCCTGCACGCTGCACGGGCTGCGCTGCGGCGCGTACATCACGCTGACACGTGACGGCTGGCAGGTGCTCGGCGAGGGCCGGGGCGGGCGTCGCCCCAACACCGACTCGTCGCCGGAGCCCTTCGGCCTGTCGGAGGCACCGCCCCCGCTGCCGCGGACCGGCGGTGCCGCCTCGGAGGTCCTGCGGCGCGCGGCGGCCCGCTGACGAATCCTTCGGGGCAGAGCCCGGCTGAAATCCATCCGATTCAAATGCCGGGCCAGCACTCCGCACCCGAACCGGCGCAGCGGTCCGGCCCAGAGGGCGCGCGGATCTCTCCGACCCACGGCACGACCGCTTCGTGCGGCACAGGGGTACGGGGTGAGACGGGCGCGGACGAGAGGGCTCAAGGCCCGCTCATCGCGCGGCCCTCACCGTCCGGACCGGCGGCGCGCCCGCGGCGGACCTCCCCACCGTGGTGGAGCGCGCCGAGGTGAGGGCAGGCGCGTACGGGTCGACCCCCGGTCGTCCGCACACGGCAAACCCCCCACCGTGCAGGTGCCGCCACAGCGGCACCTTCGTCACCCCCGCGTCCCCCCGGACGTGCCGGAACGGGCTCAGACGCCCGTGCCCAGCACCGAGTTGATCTGCTGCGGGTCACCGCAGACGATCAGCAGGGCACCGGCCCGGCCGTGGGCCAGGGGCAGCGCGGTGGCGGCAGCGGAAGCCGGGCCGCCGTTGACCGCGACGACGACCACGGGTCGTGCGGCGGCACGGCTCACGGCGGCGGCGTCGGTGTAGAAGACGTCGTCACCGGCGTCGTGCTGAGCCCAGTAGGAGGCTTCGCCGAAGGACAGTTCGTGGGCGGCCCACGGGTGCTGTTCTCCGGTGGTGATCACCAGCACCTCGCCGGGGGCACGTCCCGACTCCAGCAGCAGGTCCACGGCTTCCTCGGCGGCGTCGAGCGCGCCTTCGGCGGAGGCCGGGATCAGCTGGATCTGCGGGGATGCCGGAGCCGGAGCGGCGGCGGTGTGGGCGGCCGGACCCGACGGTCCTGGCTTGGGGGCCACGTCATGCGGCGCGCGCTGCACCGGAGGCGTGGGCCGGACGGGGCCGGGACGACCGGGACGCGGATGCGCCGCAGGCCGGGGGCCGGGTACGGGACGGGGGGTCGGCGCGGTACGGCCACTGGCCGAAGTGGCGCGGGGACCCTGGGCACTCTCGTGAATCTGAGGCTCCTCGGGAATGAGAGGCATGGCTGACTTTTATCAAACGTTGGTGCGGCTCGCGTCGGCGGGTGGCACATGAGTGCGAGCGGAACGGTCAGAAATCGAATCCGAGCTGGCCCTCGATCTCCGGTACGCGTCCGTCCGCCCAGGCGCGGACCTTCTTGAGGTGCCGCCACTGGGGCAGCGCATCAAGATACGCCCACGACATCCGGTGGTACGGGGTGGGTCCCCGCCCCTCCAGCGCGGCCTTGTGCACGGGCGACGGATACCCGGCATTGTCCGCAAAACCGAAGTCTGCATGGTCGATACCCAGTTCGGCCATCATTTTGTCGCGGTGAACCTTGGCGATCACCGAAGCCGCCGCGACCGCGATGCACGACTGGTCACCCTTGATCACCGTACGGACCTTCCAGGGAACCCCGAGATAGTCGTGTTTACCGTCGAGGATCACTGCGTCGGGACGCACCGGCAGGGTCTCCAGGGCGCGGACCGCCGCCAGCCGCAGGGCAGCCGTCATGCCCAGCTCGTCGATCTCCTCCGGAGAGGCATGCCCCAGGGCGTACGACGTCACCCACTTCCGGAGTTCCTCGTCCAGCACCACACGCCGTTTGACGGTGAGCAGCTTGGAGTCGGTGAGGCCTTCGGGGGGTCGACGCAGTCCGGTGACGGCCGCGCAGACGGTGACGGGGCCGGCCCAGGCGCCGCGCCCCACCTCGTCGACACCGGCAATGATCTTCGCCCCGGTCGTGGCGCGCAGTGAGCGCTCGACGGTGTGGGTGGGTGGTTCGTACGGCATGGCGCCCTTAGCCTACGCCGCCTGGATCACCCGGCGACACCCTGGTTCACCGAGCCGCATCCCGACCGGCATGCCCCGGGTTCAGCAGGTGCCCGTCCGCAGCAGCGGAACCATCAACTGGTCGATCATCTCCTCGAGATCCCGATCCCCCCATTCGCTCCCGCGCATCTTGGACCGGTACATCATCATCGCCGGGATGGCGTCGAAGACATAGCCGTTCGCTGCGTCGGCGCGCACCTCCTTCCGCTCGATCCCACGGGTGATGACCTCACGGAGCAACCTGATCATCGGCTCGACGACACCGTCGAAGATCACGCTATGGAAGCGCTCCGCCTGCAGGGGATCGCATTCGTGAATCACTGCCCGGAGCGCGAACCCGGGGCGCGAGAACATCGCCTCGCGCGCCTGCCGGCACAGCTCCAGGAGATCCTCGCGCACGCTGCCCAGATCGGGTGCCGTCTCGATGGTCGGCAGTCCGGACTGCAAGGCGTCCGCGACGAGATCCTCCTTGGACGGCCAACGGCGATAGACCGCGGCCTTGCCGGTCTGGGCACCAGCGGCGACACCCTCCATCGTGAGGCCGTTCCAGCCGACCGTGCTCAGTTGTTCCAGCGCGGCGTCGAGGATCGCGCGTTCGAGCACGGCGCCGCGCCGACGGTAGGAGGCCGCCTGAGCGGGGGCGGCCGTCCAGCGCGAGGTAACCATCTGAGTCTCTCCAACGAGCAAGGGAAGCGGGGATTCCGGGGACAGAGGGACAGTGCGCGGCGACGAAGGGGGGATACGCCACACACAACGAACTTAAGTGAACGCTTGCGTTCACTATGCGGGACTCACTACGGTTGACGCGACAGTGAACGCGAGCGTTCACTAACGCACTTATGGGGGACCCATAGTGACAACCTCTCAATTGATCAAGGATCAGAAGCCAGGTGCGGCCCGCCGGGAGGGACACCCCGGCATCGCGCTCACCGTCATCGCGGCCTGCCAACTCATGGTGGTACTCGACGCGACGATTGTGAACATCGCGCTCCCGCACATTCAAGACGCTCTCAAATTCAGCACCACCGACCTCACCTGGGTCGTCAGCGCGTACACCCTGACTTTCGGCGGGCTGCTGCTCCTGGGCGGCCGGGCCGGGGACATCCTTGGCCGGCGGCGGGTCTTCACCGCCGGCATCCTGCTCTTCACCTTCGCCTCGCTGCTCGGCGGACTCGCTCAGGAGCCCTGGCAGTTGCTGGCCGCGCGCGTTCTGCAGGGCGTGGGAGGCGCGATCGCGTCGCCCACCTCGCTCGCCCTCATCACCACCACGTTCCCCGAAGGCCCGGAACGGAACCGGGCCTTCGGAGTCTTCGCCGCGGTCTCCGCGGGCGGTGGCGCGATCGGGCTGCTCGCGGGCGGCATGCTCACCGAGTGGCTCGACTGGCGCTGGGTGCTGTTCGTCAATGTGCCGATCGGTATTTTGATCGCCGTCCTGACCCCGTTGTACATCAGCGAGTCCGAACGACACACCGGCCGCTTCGACATCGCCGGCGCGCTGACCTCGACGGCGGGCATGGCATCCCTCGTCTACGGCTTCATCCGCGCGGCCGACGAGGGCTGGCGGGACAGTCTGGCCATCGGGTCCTTCGGAGCCGCGGTCGTCCTCCTGCTGGCCTTCGCGTTCATCGAGACCCGGGCGAAGGAGCCGATCACTCCGCTGCGGATGTTCGCCGACCGCAACCGCTCGGGCACGTACGTGATCATGCTGAGCCTGGCCGCGGCGATGTTCGGCATGTTCTTCTACATCGTGCTCTTCGTGCAGAACGTGCTCGGGTACACGCCGATCGAGGCAGGCCTCGCCTTCCTTCCGGTGACGGTCGTCATCGCCCTCGGCGCAGGCCTGTCCCAACGGTTCCTGCCCGTGTTCGGCCCCAAGCCGTTCATGATCATCGGCTCGGCCCTCTCGGTGATCGGGCTGTTCTGGCAGACCCTCATCAGTTCCGACAGCTCGTACGCCGGCGGCGTGCTCGGTCCGATGCTGGTCTTCGGCTTCGGCATGGGCCTGAACTTCGTCACGCTGACGATCACCGCCGTCTCCGGAGTCGCCCAGCACGAGGCGGGTGCGGCATCCGGGCTGCTCAACGCCACGCAGCAGGTGGGTGGGTCGCTCGGTCTGTCCATTCTGACGACGGTGTTCGGCTCGGCCAGCAAGGACGAGGCGGAGAAGCAGCTGCCGCAGTTCATGGCCGACGCCACGCCGGAGCAGAAGGCGGAGTTCGCCAAGACCCATGAGCTGCCCGCGCCGTGGGGGCACGAGGTGCTCACTCAGGGCATCTCGACGGGCTTCGTCGCCGCGGCCTCGATGGCCGTACTCGCCCTGGCAACCGCCTGGTTCGTCATCCGGGTCCGCAAGAGCGACCTGGAGGCGCTCGCGGGCACGGCGGGCCCCGGCATCGGCTGAGGCACACGGCCCTGTGCTGGGCCGCGGATGGCCGGACCTTGTCCTGGGGGCCGACGGCGAGGACGACGGCCCGGCCATCCGCACTCCGGCCGCTACGGCCGCAGTGGCCGCCGCGGCCAGCAGGACCACCAGCATCGACATGAACCGCATGACCACCCCCTGCCACTCCCTGCGCCCCGCGTACGCCATCTGCCTGCGTCGCCATCTGCGTATGTGCCCTCATGAGTCACACGGCGAATGTCACGACAACGAGCACACGGTCACGCAGAGTTCCCGACATGCACAGAGAGTTTCCGGCGGGCGGTGCAGAGGGGAGTTCTCAGGCGGAGAACGTAAGCCACTCCGGAAAGGCCTCGGTCCGTTCCACCCACTCGGCGGGCGGCGTCCCGGCCTTCCCGGAGGAGATCACTCCGCCCACGATGGCGCAGGTGGTGTCCACGTCGCCGCCTACCTGGGCCGTCGACCAGAACGCCTCTTCGTAGTCCCCTAGGGACCGGGCGGCGGACCAGAGGGCGAAGGGGACCGTGTCGTGGGCCGTAGTACGCCGTCCACAGCCCAGTACGGCGGCGACGGTGCTCGCGTCGGCGTAGTCGAGCATGTCCCGGGCACGGCGCAGGCCGGCTCCGACCGCACTCTTCGGGACGAGGGCGATGACGCCGTCGAGGAGCGCCTCGGGACTGGGCGGACCGCCGGGGGCGGCGGCCAGCGAGGCGGCAGCGGCAACCGCCATGGCACCCACCACGGCCTCGCGGTGCTGGTGCGTCGGGTAGGCCGAGATCTCTGCCTGGTGGATCGCCTGCTCCGGGTCGTCCGCGTACCAGGCCCCCAGAGGCGCGATCCGCATCGCGGCGCCGTTGCCCCAGGACCCCTGCCCGTTGAAGAGCGCGGCGGCGAGCTCACGCCAGTCGCCGCCCTCGCGGACCAGGCGCAGCAAGCGGTTGACGGCAGGGCCGTATCCGCGGTCGAAGTCGTGGTGGTGGGCGAAGGAGTGGGCCAGTGCGTCCTGGTCGATCCGGTGGTGGGCGGCCAGGACGGCCACCACGGAACAGGCCATCTCGGTGTCGTCCGTCCACTGCCAGGGTTCGGACGGCAGCTCGCGGCGCTTCAGCAGCGGGTAGTTCACCGGTACGAAGAACTGTGAGCCCAGCGCGTCCCCCACCGCGAGTCCGCGCAGGCTGGACAGGGCGCGGTCGAGGCGCCCGTCGGGTGAGGAGTCAGCGGTCATCGCTCTGCCACTCTATCCGGTGATCCCGTACGGCTCCGGGTCACGCCATTGCTCGAAAGGCCTGTCCAGGGCGTACTTTCCGTCGTCCCCGAGAACGAGCATCCGCATCTCCGCGTTCCCGGGGTTCGACAGCGACTCGAATTCCGCGACGGACCAGTGGAACCAGCGCATGCAGAACAGGCGCATGGCGAGGCCGTGGGTCACCAGCAGGACGTTCGGCGGGTGGTCGGGCGCCTCGAAGCTGCGGAACAGGCTCTCCAGGAAGCCGCCGACCCGGTCGTACACATCGGCTCCGGACTCGCCCTGGGCGAACCGGTAGAAGAAGTGGCCGTACGCGTCGCGGTAGGCCTTCTGCAGGCGTACATCGTCGCGGTCCTGCCAGTTCCCCCAGTCCTGCTCGCGCAGCCGGGGCTCCTCGCGCACGCGTACCAGCTCAGGGTCGAGGTGGAAGGCGCGGAAGGTCTCGTGGGTGCGGCGGTAGGGGGAGACGTACACGCTGATCCGCTCGCGGCCGAAGATCTCGCGCAGCCGTTTGCCGGTCTCCTTCGCCTGCTGCCAGCCACGCTCCGTCAGCGCCAGTGCGTGGTCGGGCTCGCGTTCATACACGGTGTCATCAACATTGCCCGTTGACTCGCCGTGCCGGACAAGGACGATGCGCCGTGGTCGTGCCATGCCAAAACCCTAGATCGGGTGACGGCCCATCGAGCACCCGTACGGCCTCCATACGGCGTAGGTCACACATTTCCTGCACCATGGGCCTCGCCAGACACACGAATCACGGGTCGGAAGCAGCTGATGAGGGGCGTCCCCACGGCCAGCGAGTCCGGATTTCAAACGGTCCAGCTCGGTTCCAGCTCCACGATGTCGCCCGTCAGTGAGGCCACGTCCGCTTCTGTCTGGGCCCGCAGGGCGAGCCGCTCGATGCGCTCCGTGCGGTACTTGCCGTGTTCGGCGGCGGACTGCCACATCGACAGCACCAGGAACTCGTGGCCCGGGGCCTCGCCGAACAGGCCGCGGATCATGCCGGGTGAGCCCGCCATCGCGGGGTTCCAGACCTTCTCCTGCATCAGCGTGAAGTGCTCGGCACGCTCCTCGTGGACACGGCAGTGGGCGACCCGCACCAGGTCGGTGTCCGTGAAGCGCGGTTCGAAGCCGGTCTTCACGTCGAAGCGGTAGTCGAACAGCTTGACCTGCGCGTCCTTGAACGTGCCGGACTGGGAGGAGGCCAGCCGGTCGTGGGAGCGGGCCATGAAGGAGTCGTAGAAGGAACGGCTCTCCCAGAAAGAGAAGATGTGCGCCACTCCGGGCCGTCCCCGGCTCCAGCCTCCGCCCTGTCCCCGAAACCCCGGCTCCCCCAGAAGCCCCGCCCATTTCCGCTGCCCCCGCTCGAACCCGCGGCGGTCCACCACGGTGCAGCGAATCCACTTGACCAGCACCGCGCCATCGTAAGGCCACCCAGCGTGGCGCCGGTCACGCTCCGACGGAGATCTCTCCCGCGAGCGCCACGCGCGCGTGGCAGGATGGACAACCGGCTCTGACTGCTTGGCAGTTCGGACCGTGGAACACGGGGAAGGGGAATCCTGGTGAACGCCCTCAACAAGGGGATCCGCAAGGTCGAGGTCTCGCTGAAGTGGGACCCGAGCCCGGTGGGCAGCGCGCCCACCGATCTGGACATCGTGGCCGCGACCTATCTGCAGGCGGATCCGTATGGTGATCCCGCCTATGTGGTGCACTTCGACAGCCGCTCCCCCGACGGCACCATCACGCTCAATCGGGACAGCAAGGACGGCAAGGGCTTCGGCTGGGACGAGGTCATGACGCTGGAGCTCGACCGGCTCGACAGCCGCTACGCGCGCGTGGTCGTCGGCGCCGTCATCCAGCAGCGTTCCGAGGAGCGGACGTTCGTCGGTGTGGTCAACCCCGGGCTGCGGATCCGCGAGGGATACACCGTCCTGGCCGAGGAGAACTTCGGCGAGATCCTCGGTGCCACGGCGGCGACGGTCGCGGAGTTCGTGCGGGACGGCTCCGGGACGTGGGAGTTCCATCCGGGCACGCACGGCTTCGAGGGCGACCCGTCGACGTTCACGGCGGCCATGGGCAAGGTCCACAAGCCCTGACCGCTCACGGCCCTCGCCGACGTTCCTCCTGACAGCACAGTGGGGAGCCGGCATGCCGCCGGCTCCCCACTGTCAGTTCACGCCTCGACGGCGCTCACGTTCAGCTGCAACCGCTCGTCGAGCCGCAGCCCTCGCAGATGTAGCAGGAACCGGCCCGCTGCATCTTCGTACCGCAGGAGAAGCAGAGCGGGGCGTCGGCCTGGATGCCCAGCTGCATCTCCACCAGCTCGGCGCTGGTGTGGGCCTGCTTCGGGGCGGGCTTGGCCGCCTCGACCTCGGCCTTCGGGGTGGCGACGGCCTTCAGCTCCTGGGCGCGCGGCGCCGACTGGGCCAGGCCCTCGACGTCGACCTCGTCATCGTCGATGGACTGCTCGTACGAACCGGTCTCCAGGTGGCGCTGACGCTCCTCGGCGGAGTGGATGCCGAGCGCGGAGCGCGTCTCGAAGGGCAGGAAGTCGAGCGCCAGGCGGCGGAAGATGTAGTCGACGATCGACTGCGCCATCCGCACGTCCGGGTCGTCCGTCATACCGGCCGGCTCGAAGCGCATGTTGGTGAACTTGGAGACGTACGTCTCCAGCGGCACGCCGTACTGAAGGCCCACGGAGACCGCGATGGAGAAGGCGTCCATCATGCCCGCGAGGGTCGAGCCCTGCTTCGACATCTTCAGGAAGACCTCGCCGAGACCGTCGTCCGGGTAGGAGTTGGCGGTCATGTAGCCCTCGGCGCCGCCGACCGTGAAGGAGGTCGTGATGCCGGGACGGCCCTTGGGGAGGCGCTTGCGGACCGGGCGGTACTCGACGACCTTCTCGACCGTCTCGCGGATGGTCGCCTCGGCCTTGGCGGTGACCTCGGCCTTCTCCTTCTCCTTGGTCTTGGCGGAGAGGGGCTGGCCGACCTTGCAGTTGTCGCGGTAGATGGCGAGCGCCTTGACGCCCATCTTCCAGGCCTCGAAGTAGATCTCCTCGACCTCCTCGACGGTCGCCGACTCCGGCATGTTGACCGTCTTGGAGAGCGCGCCGGAGATCCAGGGCTGGATGGCGGCCATCATGCGGACGTGGCCCATCGCGGAGATGGAACGCTCGCCCATGGCGCAGTCGAAGACCTCGTAGTGCTCGTGCTTGAGGCCGGGGGCGTCGACGACATTGCCGTGCTCGGCGATGTGGGCGACGATCGCCTCGATCTGCTCCTCCTGGTAGCCCAGGCGGCGCAGGGCCTGCGGGACGGTGCCGTTGACGATCTGCATCGAGCCGCCGCCGACCAGCTTCTTGAACTTGACCAGGGCGAGGTCGGGCTCAAGGCCGGTGGTGTCGCAGGACATCGCGAGACCGATGGTGCCGGTCGGGGCGATGACGGACGCCTGGGAGTTACGGAAACCGTTCTTCTCACCGAGACGCAGCACGTCCTGCCAGGCCTCCGTGGCGGCGGCCCAGATCGGCGTGTCCAGGTCGTCCATGCGGACGGCCTTGGTGTTCTCGTCGGCGTGCTGCTTCATGACCCGCAGGTGCGGCTGCGCGTTGCGGGCGTAGCCGTCGTACGGGCCGACTACCGCGGCGAGTTCAGCGGAACGCTTGTACGACGTGCCGGTCATCAGGGAGGTGATGGAACCGGCGAGGGCGCGGCCGCCGTCCGAGTCGTAGGCGTGGCCGGTCGCCATCAGCAGGGCGCCGAGGTTGGCGTAGCCGATGCCGAGCTGGCGGAACGCGCGCGTGTTCTCACCGATCTTCTGCGTCGGGAAGTCCGCGAAGCAGATGGAGATGTCCATCGCGGTGATGACGAGCTCGACGACCTTCGCGAAGCGCTCGACGTCGAAGGACTGGTGGCCCTTGCCGTCGTCCTTGAGGAACTTCATCAGGTTCAGCGAGGCGAGGTTGCAGGACGTGTTGTCCAGGTGCATGTACTCGCTGCAGGGGTTCGAGCCGTTGATACGGCCGGACTCCGGGCAGGTGTGCCAGTGGTTGATGGTGTCGTCGTACTGGATGCCCGGGTCGGCACACGCCCAGGCCGCCTCGGCCATCTTGCGGAAGAGCGTCTTGGCGTCGACCTCTTCGATGACCTCGCCGGTCATGCGGGACGTCAGGCCGAACTTGCCGCCCGTCTCGACGGCCTTCATGAACGTGTCGTTCACACGGACCGAGTTGTTGGCGTTCTGGTACTGGACGGACGTGATGTCGTCGCCGCCCAGGTCCATGTCGAAGCCCGCGTCACGCAGGGCGCGGATCTTCTCCTCTTCCTTCACCTTGGTCTCGATGAAGTCCTCGATGTCGGGGTGGTCGACGTCGAGGATGACCATCTTCGCGGCACGCCGCGTGGCGCCACCGGACTTGATCGTTCCTGCGGAGGCGTCGGCACCGCGCATGAAGGAGACCGGCCCCGAGGCGTTGCCGCCGGAGGACAGCAGCTCCTTGGAGGAGCGGATCCGGGAGAGGTTCAGGCCGGCGCCGGAGCCGCCCTTGAAGATCATGCCCTCTTCCTTGTACCAGTCGAGGATCGACTCCATGGAGTCGTCGACGGCCAGGATGAAGCACGCGGACACCTGCTGCGGCTGGGGCGTACCGACGTTGAACCACACAGGGCTGTTGAAGCTGAAGATCTGGTGCAGGAGCGCGTACGCCAGCTCGTGCTCGAAGATCTCGGCGTCGGCGGGCGAGGCGAAGTACTTGTAGTCCTCGCCGGCCTTCCGGTACGTCTTCACGATGCGGTCGATCAGCTGCTTGAGGCCGGTCTCGCGCTGCGGGGTGCCGACGGCACCGCGGAAGTACTTGCTGGTGACGATGTTGACCGCGTTCACCGACCAGAAGTCGGGGAACTCGACGCCGCGCTGCTCGAAGTTCACAGAGCCGTCGCGCCAGTTGGTCATGACGACGTCACGACGCTCCCACTGGACCTCGTCGTACGGGTGCACGCCGGGGGTGGTGTGGATGCGCTCGATACGCAGTCCCTTGGTCGCCTTGGTGCCCTTGGCGCGGGAACTCCGTGCCGGACCGCTCGCCGTCTCTGTCATGCCGCCTCCCTGTACGGGCTAAAACGCCCTGAAGTGCCCCGATGTTCCCGTGGCACGGTGTTCTGTCTGGTGTTGCGGGCACCCACTCGCTATCGCCCGCAACAGGTCTTCGATCGCCGCCGTCCGGCCGGTCCCGGGGTCTCCGCCCGGCTCCGGCCCGCCGATCAGTCGGCGGCGCGTGCGGGCTCGGGGACCGGTACGGCCTCTCCCGACCCGCGATCGTCTTCCTGGCTCCCCGCAACAGCACTTTCGCGGTCATCGTCGTCCGCGGCGGGGCGTTCCGCCGGTTGCCTGAGCTCCGCGATGGCGGCCTCGAAGTCCTCGAGCGAGTCGAACGCCCGGTAGACGGAGGCGAATCGCAGATAGGCGACCAGGTCGAGCTCCTGCAACGGGCCGAGTATGGCCAGCCCCACGTCATGGGTGGTCAGCTCGGCGCTTCCGGTGGCCCGCACCGCCTCCTCGACCCGTTGGCCGAGCTGGGCGAGCGCGTCCTCGGTGACAGGCCGTCCCTGGCATGCCTTGCGCACGCCGTTGATGACCTTGGTACGACTGAAAGGCTCGGTGACTCCGGACCGCTTGACCACCATCAGCGAACACGTCTCCACGGTCGTGAAACGACGGGAGCAGTCCGGACACTGACGGCGCCTGCGGATCGACGTGCCGTCGTCCGTCGTACGACTGTCGACGACGCGGCTGTCGGGGTGCCTGCAGAAGGGGCAGTGCATGAACTCCCAACCCTCCTCACAGCAGCATCAATAGCCTCGCCGGGCCTCATGAGCCCCTCGAAGCAGCCCCAAGCATAGGCGATCGCAGAGGGCGTGAAGACCCGGGGGACCACAACTTCTGGGCTGCTGTAGCAATCCAAGCACTAGATGTAGGGATCGTCACCCTAAACACGCCGTACGCGCGTGTCGCGCCTGTATTGGCATGTGCCGCACGACCACGCCGCCACGCCCGGAGCGGTCGTGCACGGGCGTACCGCTGCCACGCATGCGGAGATACCGTGGGCGCCACACGGAGGGCGCGTGGGGCTCCCGCGCAGATGAGGGCCTGGCCCCTGTCAGCCGGGGGTCGGATGGCAGACTGGGGCGACAACCCGCGAGGTCGCCATCCGGCGGTGAAGAGTACAGCAATAGGCTCTTTTGTCCGTCGGACGCCACGTCAGCCATACACCCAGACACATGATCGCGTCAGGCAGTCCGCGATTTTTCACTCGAACGTGTGTTTGGCGCAACCTTTCGAAAGCAACTACCGTTGTCCAGCAGGGAGACCATCGAGAGGGGCCGACGTGACCACCACCGCAGACAGTGCCACCATCACTGCCCAGGACCGCTCCCAGGGCCGACTCGAGCCGGTGCATGCGATGAACGAAGCCGTGAATCCCGAGGGACACAAGCGCTCCCTACCGGGCCGACCTCCAGGCATCCGAGCCGACAGCTCGGGACTCACCGACAGGCAGCGCCGGGTGATCGAGGTCATCAGGGACTCCGTGCAGCGGCGCGGCTACCCGCCGTCCATGCGGGAGATCGGACAGGCGGTCGGCCTCTCCAGCACCTCCTCCGTCGCACACCAGCTCATGGCACTGGAGCGCAAGGGCTTCCTGCGCCGCGATCCGCACCGCCCGCGCGCGTACGAGGTGCGCGGCTCCGACCAGGCGGCCTCCGTGCAGCCCACGGACACCGCCGGCAAGCCCGCCGCGTCGTACGTCCCGCTCGTCGGCCGCATCGCCGCCGGTGGCCCGATCCTCGCGGAGGAGTCCGTCGAGGACGTCTTCCCTCTGCCTCGCCAGCTCGTCGGTGACGGTGAGCTGTTCGTCCTGAAGGTCGTCGGCGACTCGATGATCGAGGCCGCGATCTGCGACGGCGACTGGGTCACGGTCCGCCGCCAGCCGGTCGCCGAGAACGGCGACATCGTCGCCGCCATGCTCGACGGCGAGGCCACCGTCAAGCGCTTCAAGCGCGAGGACGGCCATGTCTGGCTGCTCCCGCACAACGCCGCGTACGAGCCGATCCCCGGAGACGACGCGACCATCCTCGGCAAGGTGGTGGCGGTGCTACGCCGCGTGTGACGGCTGCGGCGGGCGGACCACATCGGGGTCCGCCCACTGACCGGGCCCCGGGACCCCTGCGCCGGTTCCGGGGCCCTGTGCTGTCCGGGGTCGTGTGCGGCACAGGACCCCGACAGCGGGTTGTTCTGGATCGGGAGGGTTGGTCTGGCGCGGCGGCGCGCCAGACCAACCCTCCCGATCACTCGGCCTCCGCCTGCTTCGCCACCGCATCGATCGCGGCCAGCGACTTCCGGACCTGGTTACGGTCCGTCGTGTACCAGAAGTCGGGCAGTGACGCCTTGAGGTAGCTGCCGTACCGCGCCGTGGCGAGCCGCTGATCCAGTACCGCGACCACACCGCGGTCGCCGGATGCCCGGACGAGGCGGCCGGCGCCCTGTGCCATCAGCAGCGCGGCGTGTGTGGCGGCGACCGCCATGAAGCCGTTGCCGCCGGCGTCCTCCACCGCCTTCTGCCGGGCACTCATGAGCGGGTCGTCGGGGCGCGGGAAGGGGATCTTGTCCATGACGACCAACTGGCAGCTGGGACCGGGGACGTCGACGCCCTGCCACAGCGACAGGGTGCCGAAGAGGCAGGTCTTCGGGTCGGCGGCGAAGTTCTTGATCAGTTCGCCGAGGGTCTCCTCGCCCTGGAGGAGGATCGGGAACTCGGGGATACGCGAACGCAATTCCTCGGCGGCGAGCTGGGCTCCCCGCATTGAGGAGAAGAGGCCCAGAGTGCGGCCGCCTGCCGCCTGGATCAGTTCCGTCAGCTCGTCGAGCATGTCCGCGCGGTCGCCGTCGCGCGCGGGGCGCGAGAGATGCTTGGCGACGTACAGGATGCCCTGCTTCGGATAGTCGAAGGGCGAGCCGACGTCGACGCCCTTCCACTGCGGGAGGTCGTCTCCCTCGATGCCCTCGGGGGCCAGTCCGAGGGAGGCTCCGACGCCGTTGAAGTCACCGCCGAGCTTCAGGGTCGCCGAGGTCAGAACGACGGAACGGTCCGCGAAGAGCTTCTCCCTGAGCAGGCCCGACACGTTCATGGGAGCGACACGCAGGGAGGCACCGAAGCGGTCGTGGCGCTCGTACCAGACGACGTCGTACTCCGAGCCGTTCGTGATCCGCTCCGCCACGTCGTGCACGGTCTCCACGGAGGCCAGGGCCTGCTTGCGGACGGCGTCCTCGTCCTGGACGGACTTGTCGCGGGTTGCGCCGATCGCGGAGATGACGGTGCGAGCGGCGTCGCGCAGTGCCATGAGGGCATAGCCGAGATCTTCGGGGATCTCCTCCAGACGGCCCGGCAGGGCGAGTTCCATGAGCCGCTCGAAGCCCTCGGCGGCAGTCTGGAGCTGGTCGGCGGCCTTCTCGTTGACGAGCTTCGCCGCGCGCCGCACCGCACGGTTGACCTGCCCCGGGGTGAGCTCGCCGGTGGCGACCCCGGTGACCCGGGAGACCAGCTCATGCGCCTCGTCGACGATCAGCACCTCGTGCTGCGGAAGGACCGGGGCGCCCTCGATGGCGTCGATGGCGAGCAACGCGTGGTTGGTGACGACGACCTCGGCGAGCTTGGCGCGCTCACGGGCCATCTCGGCGAAGCACTCGGCGCCGTACGCACATTTCGTCGCTCCCAGGCACTCGCGCGACGAGACGGACACCTGCGCCCAGGCCCGGTCGGAGACGCCGGGGGTGAGGTCGTCGCGGTCGCCGGTCTCGGTCTCGTCCGACCAGTCACGCAGGCGCATCAGGTCCTGGCCCAGCTTGCTGGTGGGCGCGGCCGCCTCGAACTGGTCGAAGAGCCCCTCCTCCTCGTCCTGCGGAACGCCTTCATGGAGCCGGTGCAGACACAGATAGTTCGATCTGCCCTTGAGCATCGCGAATTCCGGGCGGCGGCGGAGCAGGGGGTGCAGGGCATCGACCGTGCGCGGCAGGTCCCGCTCCACCAGCTGGCGCTGCAGGGCCAAGGTGGCGGTGGCTACGACGACTCTCTCCCCGTGCGCCAGCGCAGGCACGAGATAGCCGAGCGACTTTCCGGTGCCGGTGCCGGCCTGGACCAGCAGATGAGAGCCGTCGTCGACTGCCTCCGCGACGGCTTCGGCCATGGTCACCTGACCGGGGCGCTCCGTGCCGCCGACGGCAGTGACGGCAGCATGCAGGAGTTCGGGGAGTGAGGGCTTTGTCATAGCGCGACAACCCTACGGCCCACCACTGACAACCGAGAGGTCCAGGGGGAGGAGAGGGACAGGATCGGGACCGTGGGCGGTCGGAGTGGAGATCGGATGGGTTCGCTTGAGGCCGAGGCTGTGCTGTTATCGGTCGATCGCGGGTCGCTTGCAGACGGATTTCGTCCGATTGCGCGAGACGGCAACCGACCACGGCTCGGATCGGTCAATTACGGCCGGGATCAGTCAGGTGTATGCGATGGCCCCTTGCTCGGGCGCCGCGGGGCCTGCCGCCCGTGACCGCGTACGCCGTCACGCCGCCGCTGTATTGGTCGACGCCTGTACGGCTCGGCGACCCACACCGTGCTCGCGGCACCTCGGTCCTGCGCGAGCGACGACGCGGTGTGTCGCGCAGGACAGAAAAAGGTGGGGCGCGAGTGGGAACCGGGACGGCGCGAGCGGTGTACCAAAAGTGACTGGGCCGAGACGTGGCGTTACAGCACGTCACGCAGGGACCGGTCTCTGATCATGAGGGCGGCCCGCTTGCCGGGCAGGTCGACCTCGGCGGAGAACCGGAAACCGGCGCTGAGGAAAGCGGAGACGGAGGGGGTGTTGCGGATGTCGGGTTCCGCGATGACACGAGCGCAGGCGGGCCGCTGGTCCAGAGCGAGGTCGGCGACGGCCCTGAGCAGGGTACTGCCCAGACCTCGCCCGCGGTCCACGACTGAACCGATGAGGAGGTGGATACCGGTGTCATGAGGCCGGGCTGGATAGTGGCGGGCCACCGGGTCTAGGTCGGCCCGATAGATCTCCCAGTAGCTCATCGGCGTGCCGTCCAGCACACCGAGACAAGGGATGCTGCGGCCGTCTCCCGAGAGTTGGGCCTGAACGTGGTCTCCGGTCAGCTTCCGGGGACCGGACAGCTCCCAGAACTTCGCGACGGTGGGGTCGTTCATCCAGCTGCTGACGAGCGGAAGATCTCGCTCGGCGTGTACGGGAACCAGGTGGAACATGCCCACAGGCGTGGTCACCGGCCCCCAGTCGGCGACACGGTCGAGGAGGTCGTCGTCGGGCCGGGTGGCTGTGGCAGCGCGTCCCTCAGCTGAGCCGTCGCCTTGTTCCCCACTGCTGTCGGAGGCTTCGTTCGCGATGAGTGCGAGGAACTCGTCGGGCAGGCGCAATTCGAGGGTGTCCTCGCTGTCCGTGCCCAGGCACGGGCCACGGTCTGCGTCGGGGCTGAGGCCAGGGCCGGGGTTGCGGCTGGGGCCGGGGTTGGTACAGATGCCGGCATCGGTGGTGGGAGTGGTTCCGGCGTCGGTGCTCGCGTCGGTGTGAGGCACGGCGACGCTCCTCTCAGGAGACGGATAGGGGCATGTTCCTCAGGAATGAAGGGAGTTGACGGTGATCACGAGTGAAGGAGGGGCAGCGATGCCAGGCGCAGGGACATGGCGGTGGCGGCATGTGCTGGGACACGCCGGTGATCGCAGGTGTGGCGGCTTGGCGGTGATCACAGATGCAGGGGGTTGGCGATGGTGACGTAGACGGACTGGGTGTCGACCGGGCCGGCGAGTTCATCGAGACCGTGCAGTCGGGTCAGGAGGTTGGCTTTGCAGCGCAGGACCGGTGAGTCGAGCAGACGGGCGGGGAGTGAAGTGCGCAGCCGGGCGGGCCCCGAAGCGATGCCGCCGAGGAAGCGGCGGAAGGCCGCAAGCAGCAACCGTTCGTCGGCCAGGCCCTGCGAGCCGAACGCCCCGATGAGACCGAGAACGTTGTTGATCCCGAGGTAGTACGCGAAGCGCTCGTCGGTGACCTCGTCCGAGACGAACGTGTCGCTGTGCTTCCCGATACCGGGCAGCCGGGCATCGAGTTCCGCACGCCGGGACTCACGGAAGTAGTAGCCCTGGTTGTCCCGATAGCGGCCGCCCACGGGCCAGCCCTCACCGTCCAGGAGAAGCAGCGTGTTCTGCTGATGCGCCTCCAGTGCGATGCCCGCCTCCGCGTCGAACCACAACACCGGCCGGACGACCTGCTCCAGGTAGCGCAGGAACCACTCCGCGGCGACAGCCCCCAGCGGCCGCCCGGTTCGGCCGGCGAGCCGCGTGACGACATCGGCGAGACGGGACCCCATGACCGCCGACCGGTCGGCTTTGCCGCCGCCTGCGGCAGGTCCCTTGGCGGTGCAGGCGTCGATGCAGGTGTCGGTGCCAGTGTCTGTGCGTGTATCGGTGCAGGTATCGGTGCTCTCCCGCACACAGGGCCGGGGTGAGACGAGCCCCGCGATGCAGGAGACGTCGTCGGTGGGGCGGAACGGATTGTGCCGGATCATCACGTCCAGTCCCGGCACGGGGCTGCCGTCCGGCCCATCTACGGCGAGCCAGGCCGGGTCGCGGACGATGTCGAAACCGGGATGAGCGGCCTGCCACTGTTCGGCGAGCCCGCTGCGCAGAAGGCGGTGGACCTCGACGCCCCGATGGAGTTCCTTACGGAGATTTTCACGGCGGGAGTTGGTGATGCGCAGGCCCAGGGACAGCTTGAGCATGGCAGGGGCGCCGGAGCGGTGAACGGTACGTACAGAGGAGGTGGGATGCCATGGAGAGCCATGTGCTCCGAGGTCCCGGAGCAATCCCGCGTCGAACAGGGCCGCCGCCGCGGGGTGATGCCGAACCTCTCGAGCCTGCCAGGGGTGCAGCGGCAGCAGCGCATGACCGTCGGGGAAGGGCAGGCCAAGTCCGGACTCGGCGAGGCGCGCCGTGAGCTGTGCGGCGGGGATCGGGCGTCCTCGCTCGGTCCAGGCCGAGTCGGTGGCGAGTACGGAAGGAGCGACAGCGATCCAGTGGAGAGGGAAGGAACCGCGCAACTCGGGTGAGTACAACCGCGCTTCGACCTCGGAGAGCCCCTCACGGCCTTTCGGTGTCGGGTGCAGGGGATGGCCGAGGACCAGAGCCTGTTCGGCGGCGAGGAAGAGGTCTGGCTCGTCGGAAGGATGCTTCCTGCGCTCGCTGATGAAGGTGGCGATTCGGCGGACGGAGTCGGCTACGCGCGCGACGAGGTCGGTGCCGTCGGCCGGTGTGGCGGGGCTCTCCTCCAAGCTCTCCCTGGTGAACAGTGCCGCGAGCGTGACGGCGTCGACGGGCGGCGACTGTTCGGGGGCACCGGCGAGGCGAGGCGGGCCGAAGCGATGGCAGCCCGTCGGGGACCAGTAGTGGACGGGGGCGAGCAGAGCGGTACCGCTGGCGGGCAGGGGGATGTGGAGGGTGTCGTCGGCGGGAGTGGGGACGTCGGCTTCGCGTACCCAGCAGCGCAGCAGGTTCTCCACGGCGGCTGACTGGGCCGCGGTGTGCGGGTCGGGATGGTCCAGGAGGTCGGTGAAGGTGCCGCGCAGCCAGGCGGTGTTCGGCCGGGTCCTGGGCGCGGGGGTACTGCCCTGCCTGGGAACCCGTTCCTGATCTGGGCTTGCCGCACTTCCTTCCCGACTTGGGGCCGTTACCTCCCCCAAGCCTCGCCCCTCCGCCGAGTGCCGTCCTCCCTCGGCACCCCGCCCCTGCTCCGGAACCCATTCCTGCGGACGGGGTGCCGCGGTGGCCGTCCGTCCGGTCCGGGGCCGCCCGGGAGCCTCCGTGGTGGGGATGCCTCGCATGGGGGTGTGGACCGGGCTGTCGGGTGCGGGCGTGGTGTTCAAGGCTGTGTTCCTCGTGAGGGAGTGCTGAATCGATGCGGGGGCGAGATGTTGTGCGGCGGTGTGGGAGTGGGTCGCGTCTGTGGCCCCTCAGGTGATGAGTGGTTCGAGTGGAGGTGTTATGTCGTTGAGGAGCAGAGGGTCGGGGTTGGCCCAAGTCCCGGTGTTCGAGGGGTTGTTCGGCCGTGGCTGGTCTCGCTTTCGCGGGCTAGCCGGCGCATGCCGCGTGATCGTCGTGGCGATGGCGTGTATGAGCGGGCTTTTCCGCGTGGCCCCGCTTTTCCGCGTGGCCCCGCTGGTCCGCATGGCACGGCCGATGTATCTGGCCGCAAGCCACGGCCTCCACCGCGTCGAAAAGGCGGTCGAGCACCGCGTCCACCTGCTCGTCGGTGATCGTCAGGGACGGAAGGAGGCGGACTACGCTCGCGTGGCGGCCACAGAGTTCGACGATGAGGCCACGGCGCAGGCACTCGCGCTGGACAGCAGCGGCGAGTTCGGGAGCGGCAGGAAGAGGTCCGCCAGCCATGCCCTCCGCACCCCCGCACCGGGCACCACCAACGTGCTGATCCCGGCACGGGGGCCTGCCAACCTCGACGCCCCCGCCCCGGTGACCACCCCCGGCCCCGGCCCGGCCAACCTCGACACCCCTGCCCCAAGCACGACCACCCTCGGCACTCCCACACCAAGCACCGTCGACATCGACACCCCCGCACCAAGCACCGTCGACCCCGGCACCCCCGCTCCCATCCCCTCCCCCACCCCTACTTCCCCCCAACGCATCCACCAGCTCCACGCCCAACATCAACCCCCGCCCCCGCACATCCCCCACGCACGAGAACTGCCGTCGCAGTTCGCCGAGTTGGGCAAGCATCCGAGCCCCAAGCAGGGACGCGCGCTCGGCGAGAGCGTTCTCGCGGACGTGGGCGAGGGTTGCGGTGCCTGCGGCCATGGCGAGTTGGTTGCCGCGGAAGGTGTCGGTGTCGGTGTGGGTGCCGGGTTCCCCGGCGTCCAGGTCGTCGCGGTGGACCAGGACAGACAACGGCAGGCTGCCGCCGATGGCCTTGGAGAGGACCATCACGTCGGGAGTGATGCCGCTGTGCTGCACCGCCCAGAAGGTGCCGGTGCGGCCGACGCCCGTCTCGACCTCGTCGGCGATGAGGGGGATGGAGCGGGCCGCCGTGATGTGCCGCATGCGTCGCAGCCAGGCGTCCGGCGCAGGAAGCACACCGCCGTCGGACTGGACGGGTTCGACGATCATCCCGGCGGGGTCGGGGATGCCGGACCGGGGGGCGTCGAGCAGCGATTCACTCCAGCGGGCGGCGAGTTCGGCGCCGTGCGCTCCGCCGGTGCCGAACGGGCAGCGGTGATCCTGTGGATAGGGCAGGCGGGTGACACGTACGTCAGCGACGCCCCCCGGGGTGTCGAGTGCCGCGTTGGTCATGCCGTGGGACGCGCCGGTGAAGGCGAGGATCCCGGTGCTTCCGGTCGACGCCCGCACCAGGTCGCAGGCGGCCTGCACCGCGTCCGTCCCGGCCGGTCCGCAGAACCGAACGCGCGCATGGTCGGCGAGACCGGGCGGCAGGGTGTGGAAGAGCTCGGTGACGAAGGCGTCCTCGACGGGTGTCGCGAGGTCGAGGGCGTGCAAGGGCGCGCCCGAGTCGAGGACCTTGCGGATCGCCTCCAGTACCACCGGGTGGTTGTGTCCCAGGGCCAGGGTGCCCCCGCCGGAGAGGCAGTCCAGGTAGCGGCGGCCGTCCGCGCCCTCGATGGTCAGTCCGCGAGCCCGCACGGGCACGATCGGCAGGGCACGCGGGTAGGTGCGCGCCGCCGGCTCGCGTGCGGACTGGCGCCGCAGGATCGCATCGGACGCGTACCCGCCGTGCGAAGACTCGGCCACGACTCCCTGTCCTCCCGCTGTCGTCCCGTGCCACGGGCGGGCGATGTCACACCACGAGCACAGGGGACCGCATTCGGACAGCAGGCCCCCCACCGCTACCAACCCCGGAGGGTTCACCCGGTTACGGGTTGCCTCAAGATCCTTGCGACGAAGGAACAGTCGGCGGCGGGGCCCTCACCCGGAACGGCTGGTGGGCGGCACGACGGATACCCGGCGAGCGGAACCGTTCCTCACCGAGCGCCCGCCGAGGCCGAGGGACACGATGTGGGCGGGCGACGAAGCCCACGTCCGCTCCAAGCGCCTGGGGCCTGGGGCCTGCCACCGGCCAACGGCACCGACGTCGGCGCCAAGTTCACGGCCCGCCACAGACACACCGCTGGCACCCGGCTACCGACGCACCGCCGATACCCGGACACCGATGCACCGCCGACAGCCGGTGCATCACCAGGCACGGCATACACGTCAAGCGGCGACAGGGGCGTCAAACCAGCCCGCCCCTGGGCGAATTACCAGGCCAGCAAGCCCGTAGCGAAACCGTTGCCGTTCCGTCGGCGCTCCCCCACAGCGAGCGCATAGTGTTTGTTGCCGTTCCAGGAAGCCGTGCGCGCACAGGAGATCGGCACCGGACAGGCCAGAGCCGCCGGGGTGTCGATGTGGGGGTCACGGCCACAGCGCCGAGTTCGTTCCACCTCAGGGGGAGTCAGATCATGCGATCCATACGGCCGTTGTCCACCGTCAACCGGGGAAGGGGGGCGCGCCGCAGAACCTCCCCCGTGCTGGCCGCCGTCGCCCTCGCCTCGGCGCTCGCGCTCACCGCCACCGCCTGTGAGTCGGGCGCCCCCGAGGCCGGCGGTGCGGCGGCCTCGTCCGCCACGTCGGGCGACGGGAAGATCACGATCCCGGACGACATCAAGGACCGGCTCAAGGAGCACGGGATCGATGTCGACAAGTGGAAGGACGGCGCCTGGAAGGACTGGAGCAAGGACGACTGGCTGCACGAGGCCGAGGATTACATCAACCCGATCATCGAGGGGCTGTGGGACCCGGACCGGATGCGGGAGGCCGAGGATCCGGAGAAGGAGGTCGACGACAGCGACCTCGACGGTGACCAGGGAGTGACCGACCCGGAGCCGGCGCCGGTGGACGCGAAGGCTGTGGCGCCTACGTACCACGACAGCGTTCCCGAGGCGGGCAAGGTGTTCTTCGACTCCCCCGAAGGACAGATGGTCTGCTCGGCGACGGTCGTGCAGGACCCAGCCAACCCCGGCAAGTCCAACATGGTGTGGACGGCCGGCCACTGTGTCCACGCGGGTAAGAGCGGCGGCTGGTACCGCAACATCGCGTTCGTGCCGTCGTACAACGACAAGGGCCTGGCGACCGCCGAGTTGAAGGACGCGACACGGGAGGAGGTCGCTCCGTACGGTGTCTGGTGGGGTGACTGGGCGCAGACCTCGGACCAATGGATCGAGCAGGGCGGTACGACGGGCGGCGACGGCGCCTCGTACGACTTCGCGGTGATTCATGTGACGCCGGAGGAGGGCGGCACCGGCAAGTCCCTGGAGGAGACGGTCGGTTCGGCGCTGCCGGTGGACTTCAAGGCCCCCGCGGCGACGAAGATCCAGAGCATGACGGCGACCGGGTACCCGGCGGCGGCACCGTTCGACGGCGAGACGATGTACCAGTGCGAGGACAAGCCGGGGCGGCTGTCGCTCAACGCGAGCGATCCGACGATGTACCGCATCGGCTGCACCATGACCGGCGGTTCGTCCGGTGGCGGCTGGGTCGCCACCGGTTCGGACGGCAAGCCTGCGCTGGTGTCCAACACCTCGATCGGCCCGGTGACCGCGGGCTGGCTGGCCGGACCGCGGCTGGGTGAGGTGGCCAAGGGCGTGTACGACTCGGTCAGCGAGAAGTTCGCCGGTCAGTGATGAACGGCGGCGACGGGACGGGCGGTTCGGCGAGCCCACGAGCTCACCGGCTCACGAGCCCGTGAACCCCCGGGCTCACGGGCTCACGGGCTCACGGAAACCTTCACCGTCCCGTCGCCGTTCGCCCTCAACTCGACGGGCATAGTGGGGTGTCGCGGGACGGGGGTTCGCACAGACCCCCGGTCATGACACGCACATGACACCCGCGCACCTTGATACACAGATCGCTGATACACAGATCGCTCCAACGGGGGTTACCGCACCATGCGTTCCACACGTACGTCTGCGACGACGAGTCGCCGGCGTCGAACCGCTCTCGCCGCCACCGGTCTCGTCGCCGCTCTGGCGCTGACCGCGACCGCCTGCGAAGGCTCGGACACTGCGAGCGACAAGCCGGACGCCGCCACGTCCCAGGCTGCCGACAGCGGCAAGGACAAGATCGAGATCCCTGCCGACCTCGCCGGCAAGCTCAAGGAGCACGGCATCGACGTCGACAAGTGGAAGGACGGCGGCTGGCAGAACTGGGACAAGGACAAGTGGCTCAGAGAGGCCAAGGACTTCGTCAACCCGGTCATCGAGGGCCTCTGGAAGCCGGAGCGGATGAAGTCCGCCAAGGAGGCCAACAAGACGTACTCGACGAAGGACGCGGCGGCCGACGCGGGCGTCACCGACCCGGACCCGCTCCCCGTCGAGGCGGCGGCCGAGAAGACGCCGTACCACCAGAACGCGGCGCCGGTCGGCAAGATCTTCTTCGACACCCCGGACGGCGCGGCCGTCTGCTCGGGCACGGTGGTCAAGGACGCGAACCACCCGGGCAAGTCCAACCTGGTGTGGACGGCCGGCCACTGCGTGCACGCGGGCAACGGCGGCGGCTGGTACCGCAACATCATGTTCGTCCCGGCCTACAACGACTACGGCAAGTCCGAGGCCCAGCTGACCAACGCCAACCCCACCGAGATCGCCCCCTACGGCCAGTGGTGGGCGGACTGGGCCTCGACCTCCAACGAGTGGATCGCGGGCGGCTCGGAGACCGGCGGCGCGGGTGCGGCATACGACTTCTCGGTGCTGCATGTGAAGCCGGAGTCCGGCTCGAAGTCGCTGGAGGAGACGGTCGGCGCCGCGCTGGACGTGGACTTCTCCGCGCCCTCCGCGACCGAGGTCGCCAAGATGGGCGCCTGGGGCTACCCGCAGGCGGCGCCGTACAACGGTCTGAAGATGTTCAAGTGCATCGACCAGCCGGGCCGGCTCTCGCTCAGCTCGACGCTGCCGACGATGTACCGGATCGGCTGCACGATGACCGGCGGTTCGTCCGGCGGCGGCTGGTTCCGGGTGGTGGACGGTGAGACCAAGCTGGTCTCGAACACCTCGATCGGCCCGGCCGACAACACCTGGCTGGCGGGCCCGCAGCTGGGCCAGGAGGCCGAGGCGATCTACCAGAGCATGAGCAAGACGTACGGCGGTCAGTAGCCGCACATGCCGAAGGCCCGCTCCCTGGGACAGGGAGCGGGCCTTCGGTGCGAACAAGCGGTCAGGCCACGACCGGTGCCGGCACATACGGCGCCAGATCCGCCGCCAGCTCCTCGTGCACCCGCACCTTGAGCAGGGTGCCCTCCGGGGTGTGCTCCTCGGAGATCACCTCGCCCTCGTTGTGTGCGCGGGCGACGAGCTTGCCGTGGGTGTACGGCACGAGCGCCTCGACCTCGACCGACGGCCGCGGGAGCTCGTTGTCGATGAGCGCGAGCAGTTCGTCGATGCCCTGGCCGGTACGGGCCGAGACCGCGATGGAGCGCTTCTCGATCCGCATCAGCCGCTGCAGCGTCAGCGGGTCCGCCGCGTCGGCCTTGTTGATCACGACGATCTCGGGCACGCCGGTGGCACCGACGTCCCTGATCACCTCGCGCACGGCGGCCAGCTGCTCCTCCGGGTTCGGGTGCGAGCCGTCCACCACGTGCAGGATCAGGTCGGACTCGCCGACCTCTTCCATGGTGGAGCGGAACGCCTCGACCAGGTGGTGCGGCAGGTGCCGTACGAAGCCAACCGTGTCGGCGAGGGTGTACAGGCGCCCGCTGGGCGTCTCGGCCCTCCGGACGGTCGGGTCCAGGGTCGCGAACAGGGCGTTCTCGACCAGGACCCCGGCGCCGGTCAGGCGGTTGAGCAGCGAGGACTTGCCGGCGTTGGTGTAGCCCGCGATGGCCACGGACGGCACCTTGTTGCGCTTGCGCTCCTGGCGCTTGATCTCGCGGCCGGTCTTCATCTCCGCGATCTCCCGGCGCATCTTCGCCATCTTCTCGCGGATCCGACGCCGGTCCGTCTCGATCTTGGTCTCACCGGGACCACGGGTGGCGAGGCCGCCGCCCTTGCCGCCGCCCATCTGACGGGACAGCGACTGACCCCAGCCTCGCAGCCTCGGCAGCATGTACTGCATCTGCGCGAGCGCGACCTGTGCCTTGCCCTCTCGGGACTTGGCGTGCTGGGCGAAGATGTCGAGGATCAGGGCCGTACGGTCGATGACCTTGACCTTGACGACGTCTTCGAGGTGGATGAGCTGGCCCGGGCTGAGCTCACCGTCGCAGATGACGGTGTCGGCGCCGGTCTCCAGGACGATGTCCCGCAGCTCGGTGGCCTTGCCGGATCCGATGTAGGTGGCCGCGTCGGGCTTGTCGCGGCGCTGGATGACGCCGTCGAGCACGAGCGCGCCCGCGGTCTCCGCGAGGGCGGCGAGCTCCGCGAGGGAGTTCTCCGCGTCCTGCGAGGTCCCCGTGGTCCAGACGCCGACGAGGACGACCCGCTCCAGCCGGAGCTGGCGGTACTCGACCTCGGTGACGTCCTCGAGCTCGGTGGAGAGGCCCGCCACGCGGCGCAGAGCCGCGCGCTCGGAGCGGTCGAACTGGTCGCCGTCCCGCTCTCCGTCGATCTCGTGGCTCCAGGCGACGTCCTCTTCCATCAGGGCATCGGCCCGAAGACCTTCGGGGTATGTGTGCGCGAAGCGCTGCGAGTCCTGGGAAGGGGATGAAGAGGAGGTCATTGGGTCCTTACGTCGTTGGGGATTCCGATACGGCGATCATCACGGCGACCACGGCGATCGCACCGCCGGTCACTGTGCTCAACGCACGAGTACCCCGGGAGATTCCCGTGTCCCGTGCCGCGCCGACCCGAAGATGGTCGCACGGCACGGGGCGTCTCGTCACCGCCTTATTTCGCGGCCGCTCACCCAGCGACTGCTTCCTCAGCGACCACTTCCTCAGCGGGTGCTTTCCCCGGAGGCCGCCTTCCCGGCGCCCTCCTTGGCGGGCGCCACCGACTTCCAGTCCGGGTGCCCCGGCATCGGCGGGGTCTTCTTGCCGTACAGCCAGTCCTGGAAGAACCCGTCCAGGTCGCGCCCGGAGATCTCCTGGGCGAGCACGACGAAGTCGGCGGTCGTGGCGACGCCGTCCTCGTGGCGGCTCACCCAGGCCCTCTCCAGCTCCTCGAAGGCCGGGCGGCCGATCCGCTCGCGCAGGGCGTACAGGACGAGTGCGGCGCCGTCGTACACGTTGGGACGGAAGATGCTGATCTTCTGGCCGGCGTCCGGCGCCTTGGGTGCGGCCGGGGGCCCGCCGGCGGCGCGCCAGCGGTCGGAGGCGCCGTATGCAGCCTTCATGCGCGCAGCCAGGGTCCGGCCGGCCTTCTCCTCGGCGTACAGGGCCTCGTACCAGGTGGCGTGCCCTTCGTTGAGCCACAGGCCCGACCAGTTGCGCGGACTGACGCTGTTGCCGAACCACTGGTGGGCCAGCTCGTGCACCATGATCGACTCGACGTACCACTTGGGATAGGCGGGCTCGGTGAACAGGTCTCTCTCGAAGAGAGAGAGGGTCTGCGTCTCGAGTTCGAAGCCGGTGTCGGCGTCGGCCACGAGCAGGCCGTACGTCTCGAAGGGATAGCGGCCGAGCTTGTCCTCCATCCAGCGGATCTGCTCCGGCGTCTTTTCCAGCCAGGGTTCGAGCGCCTTGCGGTGCTTGGTGGGTACGACGTCACGAATCGGCAGTCCGTTCGGGCCCTCGCGGTGCAGCACGCTGGAGCGGCCGATGGAGACCTGTGCGAGCTCGGTGGCCATGGGGTGCTGGGTCCGGTACGTCCAGGTGGTCTCCCCGGCGACCCGGCTCACCCCGGCCGGCAGTCCGTTGGCGACGGCGGTGTAGCCGTCGGGCGCGGTGACCCGGATGGTGAACATCGCCTTGTCGGAGGGGTGGTCGTTGCACGGGAACACCAGATGGGCGGCGTCGGCCTGGTTCGCCATGGCGAGCCCGTCGGTCGTCCGCACCCAGCCGCCGTCCCGGTCCTCGGCGGCGACGGGATCGCTGGTGTGCTTCACCGTGATCCGCATCCAGCTCCCGCCGGGCAGCGGTTCCTCGGGCGTGACCACGAGATCCTCGCCCGCGCCCGCGAACCTGGCGGGCTCCCCGTCGACCTCGACCGACTTGACCTTGCCGTGCGCGAAGTCGAGGTTGATGCGCTGCAGTTCGGCGGTCGTCCAGGCGTCGATCGTGGTGACGGCCTGCAGCGGCTTGCTGTTGGAACCGGGATAGGTGAAGGACAGGTCGTACGACGCCACGTCGTACCCGGGGTTGCCCAGGTGCGGGAAGAGGCGGTCGCCGACGCCCAGCTGGGCGGCGGGGGCGCTCGCGGCGACGAGACAGACGGAGACGGCCGAGGCGAGCAGCGCGGCGGCCTTCTGCCGACGTGGGCTCCTGGCATGGGGGGTGAGCAGCATGCACCACCGCTACCAGCGCGCGTGTGCCGTACGGCGACGACGCGCGACCGGCCCACCCGAACGGGTAACGGGCTGGTCGGATGCGGGCCGTGCGAGGCGCGTGCCTCGGGCTTTTGTCGGTGCGCGTCCGACAGGCTCCCCGGCGGCTTGTCCCGTCACGCCCCCGGCGTCTGCGCCCTGCTCACGTCGTACACCCCGGGGACGTTGCGCATCGCCCGCATGAGCGCGGGCAGCAGGGCCGCGTCCGGGAGCTGGACGGTATAGGTGTGGCGGACGCGCTGCTGGCTGGGGGGTTCGACGGTCGCCGAGACGATCTCGGCGCCTTCGAGGGCCATGGCCTCGGTGAGGTCGGCGAGCAGATGGGGGCGGCCGAACGATTCAGCGAACAGCGTGACCCGGCACTGGGTGGTGTCGCCCCAGCGCACGCCGACCTCCGTGCGCCCCGAGTCCTTCATCCGCGCCACCGCGGCGCATCCGACGCGGTGCACGGTGACCGCTCCCCCGCGCACGGCGAAGCCGGTGATGTCGTCGGGCGGTACGGGCGTGCAGCAGCCGGCCAGCCGTACGGTCGCGCCGGGCTGGTCGACGAGGAGGTCGGCGCCGCCCGGGCGGACCAGTGGGCCGTCCGCGAACTGCGCCCCGGCGGCGGATCGCGGCGCCGCCTCGCGGGTCTCCTCGTGCCGTTCCTCGTGCGAGGGATGCGTCGCGATCCACCGCTGGATGGCGATCCGCGCGGCGGGCGTGTGCGCGTGCTCCAGCCACTCCCTGGAGGGCTCGGAGGCGGGGTCCTGGCCCATGAGGAGCTGGACGGTGTCACCGTCCCGCAGAACGGTGCTGAGGGTCGCCAGACGGCCGTTGACGCGGGCGCCGATGCACGCGTGCGCGTCCTCGCCGTACTGTGCGTAGGCCGCGTCCACGCAGGTCGCGCCCTCGGGCAGGCCCAGGGTGCCGCCGTCGGGGCGGAAGACGGTGATCTCACGGTCCTGGGCGAGGTCCTCGCGGAGCGTCGACCAGAAGGTGTCGGGGTCGGGCGCGGCCTCCTGCCAGTCGAGGAGGCGGGAGAGCCAGCCGGGGCGCGTGGGGTCCTCGCGCTCACCGTCGACGGGCTCCTCCGAGGGAGGAGCGTAGGGATTGCCGAGCGCGATGACGCCGGCCTCGGCGACCTTGTGCATCTGGTGGGTGCGGATGAGGACTTCGGCGACCTGGCCGTCCCCGCGGGCGACGGCGGTGTGCAGCGACTGGTACAGGTTGAACTTCGGTACGGCGATGAAGTCCTTGAACTCCGAGACGACCGGCGTCAGACAGGTGTGGAGTTCGCCGAGTACGCCATAACAGTCCGCGTCCTCGTTCACGAGCACCAGCAGTCGGCCGAAGTCGGCACCGCGCAGCTGGCCGCGCTTGCGGGCGACGCGGTGGACGGAGACGAAGTGCCGTGGCCGGATGACGACTTCGGCCTGGATGTCGGCGTCGCGCAGGACGCCGCGGACCTCGTCGGCGATCTCCGCGAGGGGGTCGTCCGCGCGGGAGGCGTTGTCGACGATCAGCTCGCGCGTGTGCTCGTACTCCTCGGGGTGCAGGATCGCGAAGACCAGGTCCTCCAGCTCGGTCTTCAGAGCCTGGACGCCGAGGCGTTCGGCGAGGGGGATGAGGACGTCGCGGGTCA
The DNA here is from genome assembly GCF_030403745.1 of Streptomyces sp. S.PB5. GTDB lineage: Bacteria > Actinomycetota > Actinomycetes > Streptomycetales > Streptomycetaceae > Streptomyces. The sequence goes on along the minus strand of NZ_JAQMWP010000002.1, from coordinate 52,284 downwards.
CCTTGGCGATGCGCGCCTGTTTCTCGGGGCGCATGACGCCGAGGGTGCGCATGTTGTGGAGCCGGTCGGCGAGTTTGATCGACATCACACGGACGTCGCTGCCGGTGGCGACGAGCATCTTGCGGAAGGTCTCGGGTTCGGCGGCGGCGCCGTAGTCGACCTTCTCCAACTTGGTGACGCCGTCGACGAGATAGCGCACCTCGGCGCCGAACTGCTCGCCGACCTGATCGAGCGTCACATCGGTGTCCTCGACGGTGTCGTGGAGCAGGGAGGCCGTCAACGTCGTGGTCTCGGCGCCGAGTTCGGCGAGGATCAGGGTCACGGCGAGCGGGTGGGTGATGTAAGGCTCGCCGCTCTTGCGCATCTGGCCGCGGTGCGAGGACTCGGCCAGGACGTAGGCGCGGCGCAGGATCTCGCGGTCGGCGTCGGGGTGGTGGGCGCGGTGGGCCTCGACGACATGGCTGATGGCGTCGGGCAGCCGGTCTCGGGCCGCCGGGCCCAGCAGGGCGGCGCGGCCCAGGCGGCGCAGGTCGATCCGCGCCCGCCAGCGCGCCGCAGGTCCTGTGACCGGACCTGGGGTCGCGGGGTTCGTGGCCTCCGCACTCATGGGCACCTCCGGCTGCGTGGACCGGCGGACGGGGTGCCCCATGGCGGACACGGCTCAGGGGATGGCATTTCCCCGTCCGGGCCGGTGCTTGATGCTACCGAGCCCACCACGCGCGGCTGACCGCCTCTCGTCGAGCGTGAAACGGATCACCCATTCGAGCGATGGTTTCCAGGTTTACGATTTCGAGCCACCGGACCTGCGACGCTCCGTCGTTTCCCAGCATTCCGGCTGCCCGGAGCTACGGATCCCGGTGGCCGGTCCCACCGAACCCCACGATTCGCTCGCTCAGCGAACCGCGTTTTCCAGCCATTCCGCATCGATCTCACCCTCGGCCACGATCACCGCGGGACCGGTCATCTCGATCTCGCCGTCGGGCCGCTCGGTGATCACGAGGGTGCCACCGGGCACGTCGACGGTGTACGTCACCGGCGTGCCGTCCGCTGCCGGGTCCGCGCCGTCCCTGCGGGCGGTGGCCACGGCGACGGCGCACGCGCCCGTGCCGCAGGACCGGGTCTCGCCGGAGCCGCGCTCGTGCACGCGCAGGGCGACATGGCGGGGGCCGCGGTCGACCACGAACTCCACGTTGACCCCGTCCGGGTAGGCGGCGGCCGGGCTGAAGGGCGGCGGGTCGAAGAGCTTGCCCGCGTGGGCGAGGTCGTCCACGAAGGCGACGGCGTGCGGGTTGCCCATGTTCACGTTGCGCGCGGGCCAGCTGCGCTCGCCGACGCTCACGGTGACGTCCCCCTCGGGCAGACGCGCCTTGCCCATGCCGACGGTGACGTCACCGTCCTTGGCGATGTGCACGGTCTTCACGCCCCCGCGCGTGGCCACGGCTAGGTCGCCCTCGGTGACATGCCCGGCGTGCTGGAGGTAGCGCGCGAAGACGCGTACGCCGTTGCCGCACATCTCGGCGATCGAACCGTCGCCGTTGCGATAGTCCATGAACCACTCCGCCTCGGCGGCCATGGCCTTCGCCTCGGGGTGCGCGGCGGACCGCACGACGTGCAGCACACCATCGGCGCCGATGCCCGCGCGGCGGTCGCACAGGGCGGCGACGGCGGCCGGGGAGAGGTCGATGGCGTTCTCGGGGTCGGGGACGATCACGAAGTCGTTCTCGGTCCCGTGTCCCTTGAGGAAGGCGATCCGCGTGCTCATTCCTCGATCGTACGGGGTGGGTACGACACCGGGACACCGACGGCCGTACGGCCTCCCCCTTCCCACGCGCTGTCCACGCATGCGTGGCCGTACGGCGCCTCACGCGCGCGTGGAGGTCAGCGCAGTCTGGCCACGCGGAACACCGCCAGCGCGACCACCCCGGCCACGAGCACGGCGTACAGCAGTGCCACGCGCCAGTCCACGCGCCGGCCGGAGCCCCGCTGCGGCCAGCCGGGCCACGTGTAACCGACGCGGCGGGCGGCCATCATGCCCCAGCCGGCCGCGCACGAGCAGATCAGCAGGCCCAGCATCGCGATCACCGCGCCGCTGTCGCCGAAGTCGAAGGCGAGCGGGAAGGCGAACATCAGCGAGCCGAGTGCGGCCAGGGAGACGATGGGGGCGAGCTGCCAGATGCGCATGCGGCGCTGGGGGCGCAGCTCGACCTCGACCTCGGGGCCGCCCGCGAACATCTCCTCGGGCTCGGGGCCGTCGGCGGTGACGCCGCCCTGGGTGTCGTCGGGCCCGTCAGGGCTCAGACGGTCCCCGTCCTGTTCCGATTCACCGTCGTCGACGGTGAGGGGCTCGGTGCCTTGTGCGGTGTCGCGAGGGCCGGCCTCCATCGCCACGCGCCCTCCCAACTCGGACTCCACTTGGTCGATCGAAGCTCGATGATGGCACGGCGCCGGAGGGCCGGATGACGGCCTGAGCGTCCCGATGCCAGGACGTGATCAGGCTGTAACCGGTCGTTCGACCAACGCCAGTGCGAGCTGCGGAAGTTCTGTGAGATCCGCCGCAGCCCCACTCAACCAGTGCACCCTCGGGTCGCGCCTGAACCATGAATCCTGGCGGCGCGCGAAGCGCTTGGTGGCACGTACGGTCTCGGCCCGCGCCTCCTCCATCGTGCACTCCCCGGAGAGCGCCGCGAGGACCTGCTGGTACCCGAGCGCGCGCGAGGCCGTACGCCCCTCGCGCAACCCGTGCGCCGCCAGCTCCCGCACCTCCTCCACAAGGCCCGCGTCCCACATCCGGTCGACACGGCGCGCGATGCGCTCGTCGAGTTCGGGGCGGGCGACGTCGACGCCGATCTGGAGGGTGTCGTAGACCGAGTCGTGGCCGGGGAGGTTGGCGGTGAAGGGCTTGCCGGTGATCTCGATGACCTCGAGGGCCCGGACGATCCGGCGGCCGTTGCTGGGCAGGATCGCGTGGGCGGCTTCGGGGTCGGCGGCGGCCAGGCGGGCGTGCAGGGCGCCGGAGCCGCGGAGCGTGAGCTCGTCCTCCAGTCGCGCCCTGACCTCGGGGTCGGTGCCCGGGAACTCCAGGTTGTCGACGGCGCCGCGGACGTACAGCCCGGACCCGCCGACCAGGATCGGCCAGCGGCCCTCGGCCAGAAGCGCGTCGATCCGCTCGCGCGCGAGCCGCTGGTACTCGGCGACGGAGGCGGTGACGGTCACGTCCCAGATGTCCAGCAGGTGGTGCGGGACGCCGTCGCGCTCCTCGGGCGTCAGTTTGGCGGTGCCGATGTCCATCCCTCGGTAGAGCTGCATGGAGTCGGCGTTGACGACCTCACCGCCGAGACGCCGGGCCAGGAAGACGCCCAGATCGGACTTTCCGGCCGCGGTGGGTCCGACGACGGCGATGACGCGGGGGGCGGGGGGTGCGCTGCTCACCGACCCAGTCTCGCAAACGTCGGGGCATGGCCTCGAACGAGTTACGTGACGGCACACCTCCGGGGTCGTTGCCTGTTGCGAGGTTTTCGCCGTCGGTTTCGAGGGGCGGCGCCCCGGGTGACGCAAACGGACGCACCGGGCAACGCGGGATTTCCCCCGCACGAGTAACGTATGGAGTGGATATGGGCGTTTTCGCACGACTTCTCCGGAGGTCGAAGGCTACGGAGGAGGCGTCAACCGCCGAGGCAGGGGCCGCCACGCTGACGGCCGAATCCGAGGCGGAGGCGGCAGAGGCGAAGGGGTCGGCCGGGACCACGGCCGAGGCCAAGACCGAGGCAGGTTCCGAAGCCGGGTCCGACAGCGGTTCCGAGGCCGGAGCCGAGGCAGGTTCCGAAGCCCGGGACACGGCTGAGGCGACGGCGACGGAGGCCGTCGAGGGCCGTGCCGCCGAGGGCGTCGACATCCCCAAGCAGCAGTCCGCCGAGGAGGCGGCCGACAGCGAGGCCGGCGAGGGCGCCCGCACATAACTGCCCCGCGCGGGAAGGTGAACGATGGGTCTCCTGGACAATTTGAAAGCCAAGCTCAGCCCGGCCAAGGACAAGGTCTCCGGCCTCGCACAACAGCACGGGGACAAGATCCAGCACGGTCTCGACAAGGCCGCGAAGGTCGTCGACGAGAAGACCAAGGGCAAGTACAGCGACAAGATCCAGACGGGCACGGGCAAGGCCAAGGACGCCATGGACCGACTCGCGCACAAGGACGACGGCATGGGCGGCGGCACGACGACGCCCCCGTCCGCACCGCCGCCCGCTTCCTGAACGGCACACCGACGGACGGCCGCGGGGCTCAGCGCTCCCGGCCGTCCGCCGTTTTGTGAACGGTCAGGACCAGGTCGCCACCACGTATCCCACGCCGTACGGCGCGTCCTCGTACAGCAGCTCCCCGCCGAGACCCGCGCCCTCGGCCGCGCCCGCGAGGACCTGCCACGGGGCACGCCCCGAGACCTTCAGCTCGAAGGCCAGCTCCACGTCCAGCGCCGCGAGGGCCGCCACGTCCGCCGCCCCCAGCGCACGCGCGACCTCCGCGTCGAAGGGGGCCGCGCGCTCGTCGAGGTAGCCAGGTGCCTTGAGCGTGCGGCAGGCGCTGGCGTCGCCCATCACCAGCAGCGCCACGCGCGAGGCCCGCGCGGCGATTTCCCGTCCGACTTCAATACACCGCTCGGCGGCCAGAGGTTCCCCCACGCCGAGTCCCTCGATCGGGGCGTCCGACCATCCGGTGCGTTCCAGGAGCCAGGCGGCGACGGCGAGGGAGGGGGGCAGCTCACGTCCGGCCGCCGCGCCTTGGTCAGTGCTCTCGTCCGCGCCGTCGCCCGTGCCCAACCGGACGTCGAGATCCACTCCGAAGCCGCGGAACGAACCCGCCGTACCCCCCGGATGCGTCCCCCGCCCGCTCTGCTCGGCAGGCCCGAGGACGACGAGCAGATCCGGCCGGGCGGCGGCGAGCACCCCCAGCGCATCCGTGCACGCGGCCCGTGCCGCGTCCAGTTCGGGCGCGGCTCCCGCGGCGACCTCGGGCACGAGCAGCGGCGGACAGGGGCAGACGGCGGCGGCGACAAGCATGATCGGAGCCTACTGGCAGGGGTTCGGCTCGGAATCCGTGCTCCACGCCAGTTCCGCCAGCCGGTACAGCACCCGATGCGTGGACATCGCGCCCTCGATCTTGGCGTAGTACGCGTCCCCGTCGCCGATCCGGTAGACCTGCCGACTCCGCTGGCGCAGCCCAAACCTCGGCCGATGCGTGCAGGCGAGCTCGTAGAGCCGGGCGCGGGCCTGTTCAAGGGTGCCCTCGAAGTGTTCCGCCTCGTCGATGTCGTACGACTCCCCGAGCCCGGCCTGCACCACGACCACCCAACGCGCCATGTCCCGCCCCTCGTCCGCCGCTGCCGGACGACGAGTATGACTTGGGCTCAGTCGACCGCGCAGCCCCCCGTAGCCGCAGGCAGCGGCTCCGGTACGCCGATCTTCGGCAGGCCCAGCAGCACGCCCGCCGGCTTGGCCGCCTCGGCCGCGTTGCGCTTCTCCCAGGCATCGCCCGCGCGCGTGCGGCGCACGTTCAGGACGGCGCCCTCGGCGAGGAGGTGGTGCGGGGCGGCGTAGGTGATCTCGACCGTGACCACGTCGCCCGGGCGGACCTCCTCGTCCGGCTTGGTGAAGTGGACGAGGCGGTTGTCCGGGGCGCGGCCGGAGAGACGGTGGGTGGAGCCGTCCTTGCGGCCCTCGCCCTCGGCGACCATCAGGTCCAGGGTGCGGCCGACCTGCTTCTTGTTCTCGTCCCAGGAGATCTCCTCCTGGAGGGCGACGAGACGCTCGTAGCGCGCCTGGACGACCTCCTTGGGGATCTGCCCGTCCATGGTCGCGGCCGGGGTTCCGGGGCGCTTGGAGTACTGGAAGGTGAAGGCGTTGGTGAAGCGGGCCTCGCGGACCGTGTGCATGGTCTGCTCGAAGTCCTCCTCGGTCTCGCCGGGGAAGCCCACGATGATGTCGGTCGAGATCGCCGCGTCCGGCATGGCGGCGCGCACCTTCTCGATGATCCCGAGGAAACGCTCCTGCCGGTACGAGCGGCGCATCGCCTTGAGGATCGTGTCCGAGCCGGACTGGAGCGGCATGTGCAGCTGTGGCATCACGTTCGGCGTCTCGGCCATGGCGGCGATGACGTCGTCGGTGAAGTCGCGCGGGTGCGGGGAGGTGAAGCGGACGCGCTCCAGGCCCTCGATCTTCCCGCAGGCCCGCAGCAGCTTGCTGAACGCCTCACGGTCGCCGATGTCCGAGCCGTACGCGTTGACGTTCTGCCCGAGCAGCGTGATCTCGGAGACGCCCTCGCCGACCAGGGCCTCGATCTCGGCCAGGATGTCGCCGGTGCGGCGGTCCTTCTCCTTGCCGCGCAGCGCCGGGACGATGCAGAAGGTGCAGGTGTTGTTGCAGCCGACGGAGATCGAGACCCAGGCCGCGTAGGCGCTCTCGCGCCGGGTCGGCAGCGTGGAGGGGAACGCCTCCAGGGACTCGGCGATCTCTACCTGCGCCTCTTCCTGCACGCGCGCGCGTTCCAGCAGGATGGGCAGCTTGCCGATGTTGTGCGTGCCGAAGACGACGTCCACCCAGGGCGCCTTCTTCACGATGGTGTCGCGGTCCTTCTGCGCCAGACAGCCACCGACCGCGATCTGCATGCCGGGGCGCTTGGTCTTCATGGGCGCGAGGCGGCCGAGGTTGCCGTACAGCCGGTTGTCGGCGTTCTCGCGGACCGCGCAGGTGTTGAAGACGACGACGTCGGCGTCACCGTCGGACCCCTCGGGGGCCTTGACGTAACCGGCGCCTTCGAGCAGGCCGGACAATCGCTCGGAGTCGTGGACGTTCATCTGGCACCCGTAGGTGCGTACTTCGTAGGTCTTGGGCGATGAGACGTCCACTGCCGGGCTCCGGTCGCTGCTGGTGGTCATGGGTCAAGGGTAGGCGGTTCCGGGAGCCCCCCGACCGCCGCCCGCCGTCCGCAGCCGCACCACCACGGACGGTCACAGGGCAGGATGCGGGAACCGGTTGCGACACCTCGGCCGGGACTGCTCACGGCTCACGGCTCGATCAGCCCCGCCCGTATCGCATACCGCGTCAGCTCCAGCCGGTCCCGCATCCCGAGCTTCTGCAGCAGGTTCGCGCGGTGCCGTTCGACGGTCTTCGCGCTGATGAAGAGCAGCTCGCCGATCTCCTTGGAGGTGTGGCCCTCGGCGACGAGCTTGAGGATCTCCTCCTCGCGCTCGGTGACGGCCCTCTCGGGCAGTGCGTCGCCGCGGTGGAGGCGGTCGAGGTAGGAGCGGACGAGGGTGCGCTCGGCGCCCGGGTAGACGAAGGGCCGGTCGCGTACGGCCGCCCGGCACGCCTCGACGAGGTCGCGGTCGGCGACGGACTTGAGGACGTAGCCGCTGGCGCCGGCCTTGAGGGCCTCGAAGAAGTACTGCTCGTTGTCGTACATGGTCAGGATGAGGATGCGCAGGTCGGGCAGGCGGCGGGAGAGCTCGCGGGCCGCCTGGAGGCCGGTCATCCGGGGCATCGCGATGTCCAGCACCGCCAGATCGACGTCACGCGCGCGTGCCAGCTCCACGGCCTCCGCCCCGTCACCGGCCTCGGCGACGACCGTCAGATCGTCCTCGCCGTCGAGGATGAGGCGGACTCCTCGTCGTACGAGGGTGTGGTCGTCGGCGAGGAGGACGCGGACGGGGCGGCCGGTGGTGACGGGAGTGGCCGGTGTCATCGCGGCCCTCCCACCCGCAGGCGTACGTCCGTGCCCCCGCCCGGCGCCGGGCCGACCGCGAGCGTCGCCCCTATGAGCAGCGCCCGCTCGCGCATCCCCCGTATCCCGGACCCTTCGGGCGCCTCGCCCACACCCTGCCCGTTGTCCCGGACGAGCAGCTCGACCCCGCCGTCGACCTGTTCCAGCCGGACCTCGGCGTGGTCGGCCACGGCGTGCCGGGCGGTGTTGGTGAGGCCCTCCTGGGCGACCCGGTAGAGCACGAGTTCCGACTCCTCGGTCAGGGGCGGCAGTCCGCCGGGGACGTGGTGGCGCACGGTCAGGCCATGGGCGCTGAACTCGCCGGCGAGCGAGCGCAGGGCGCTGGCCAGACCGAGTTCCTCCAGCACGCCGGGGCGCAGTCGGCGGGCGATGAAACGGATCTCGTCGAGCCCCGCGCGGGTGGCCTCCTGGGCCTGCGCCACCTCTTCCCGCAGTTCTTCGGGCGCCCGGTCGGCGACGCGCTTGAGCTGGAGCAGGACGGCGGTCAGGGTCTGCCCGACCTCGTCGTGCAGCTCGCGCGCGATGCGATGGCGCTCGCGTTCCTGGGCGGACAGGGCACGAGCCGCTCCGGAGGCGCGCTCGGCCTCCAGCCGGTCGAGCATCGTGTTGTACGTCGTGATGAGCTCGGCCGCTTCGGCGGGACCGGCGACGTCGGCGCGGGCGCCGGGGCGCAGCAGATCGGCGGTGGCCATGGCACGGCCGAGCCGCTTGAGCGGGGCGAGGCCGATCCGCAGGACCGCCGCGTTGGCGAGCAGGAGCAGGACGAGGCCGGCGAGCACGACGAACGCCTCGGCCCGTCTGATCGGGGTGGACACGGTGACCGGGCCGAGCAGCAGCGCGGCGGCCACGACCAGGCCGGCGGCGTTGAGGGAGAAGATCCGCCAGAACAGTGACACGTGGCTGGTCCCGGCCTCCTCTCGTGGTCCTTCGGTGACCAGCCTCGCCGCCCGTCGGCGGGCCCGTATATCCGTGGCAGCACCCATATCGCCACCGTACGGGCCGATGGCAGCATGCGGACTCGGCACCTTGATCACCCGACCACCGATGACCACCGAGGCCGCGCAAGCCGGCCGATTGTTCACCGAGCTGAAGCCCACCGACGCTCGCCGAAGGGAAGAAACGTGTCCGCACCCCGCCTGAGGGCGACGCCACTGCCGGGGATCGGGGTCCAGTACGACCTCGTGACGCGCGAACACCGCCATCTGTCCGTGGTGGCGCACCGCGACGGTGCCCGGACGGTGAGCGTGTACCGGGCCGACGATCCCGACTCCTGCGCGCAGTCGCTGCGGCTGACCGGGGCGGAGGCGGGGTCGCTGATCGACGCGCTGATGCCGTCGCACCACAGTGCGAGCCTGCTGTACACGACGGATCTGGGGCTCGTGGCCGAGCGCATCGAGGTGGCCGCGGCCTCGCCCTGGAACGGGCGGGTGCTGGGCGAGACACGGATGCGTACGGAGACGGGCGCGTCGGTGGTGGCCGTGCTGCGGCGGGCGGCGGCGATCCCGTCGCCCGCGCCGGACTTCCGGCTGGTCGGCGGCGACACGCTGATCGTGGTCGGTACGCGTGAGGGCGTGGACGCGGCTGCGGCGATACTCGGGCGGGAGTGAACGGGTGCACTCCGCGGTCCTGTTGATCGAGTTCGGTTCCATCATCCTGGGTCTTGGCCTGCTGGGCCGGTTCGCGGCGAGGTTCCGGCTCTCGCCGATCCCGCTGTATCTGCTGGCGGGGCTCGCGTTCGGGGAGGGCGGGCTGCTGCCGCTCGGCGCGAGCGAGGAGTTCATCGCGACGGGGGCCGAGATCGGCGTCATCCTGCTTCTGCTGATGCTCGGCCTGGAGTACTCGGCGGGTGATCTGGTCACCAACCTCAAGGCGCACTATCCGTCCGGGCTGGTGGACTGCGCGCTGAACGCGGTGCCGGGTGCGGCGGCCGCGCTGCTGCTGGGCTGGGGCCCGGTGGCGGCGGTGGTCCTGGCGGGCGTCACGTGGATCTCCTCGTCGGGCGTCATCGCGAAGGTGCTCGGCGACCTGGGCCGGGTCGGGAACCGTGAGACACCGGTGATCCTGAGCGTCCTGGTCCTGGAGGACCTGGCGATGGCGGTGTATCTGCCGATCGTGACCGCGCTGGTGGCGGGAGCCGGGCTGCTCGCCGGGAGCGTGACGCTGGCGATCGCGCTGGGCACGGCCGGCCTGGTCCTCTTCGTGGCGCTGCGCTACGGCCGCCTCATCTCCCGTTTCGTGTCGAGCGACGACCCGGAGAAGCTGCTGCTGGTGGTCCTCGGCCTGACGATCCTGGTGGCGGGCCTGGCCCAGCAGCTCCAGGTGTCGGCGGCGGTGGGCGCGTTCCTGGTGGGCATCGCGCTGTCGGGTGAGGTCGCGGAAGGGGCCCACACCCTGCTCAGCCCCTTGCGGGACCTGTTCGCGGCGGTCTTCTTCGTCTTCTTCGGACTGCACACCGACCCCGCCAGCATTCCGCCGGTCCTGCTCCCGGCCCTCGCACTCGCGCTGGTCACCGCCGCGACCAAGATCGCCACCGGCTACTGGGCGGCCCGCCGCGCCGGAATCTCGGCCAAGGGCCGCTGGCGAACGGGCGGAGCGCTCGTCGCCCGCGGCGAGTTCTCCATCGTCATCGCCGGCCTCGCGGTGACCGCCGGCATCGAACCCTCCCTGGGCCCCCTGGCCACGGCCTACGTCCTGATCCTGGTCGTCCTCGGCCCTCTGACGGCCCGCTACACGGAGCCGTTGGCGTCACGGTGGACGCGGCGGTTCGGGGAGCGCCGGGAGTTGGGCGGGGAGGGGGCGGGGGTGCGGGAGGCTTCGGTGGCGGAGTGACGGAGGCGTTGGTGGCGGTCTGAGGGGGTGGGGGCGGTGTGTTGCGAGTGCGGGACCCGGGGAGCCGGGAGGGCGTGGCGCGCGGGGCGGTCCGGCGGAGTCGGTCCGGTAAGGGCGGTCCGATGGCGCCGCTCCCGTGAGGGCAACGTGTTGCGAGTGCGGGTCGGCGGCCCGGGAGGGCGTCGCGCGCGGGGCGGCGGGGCGGTCCGGCGCCCCCACCACCCGCCATCACCCAGCACCACTCAGCGCAACGCGCCACAGCCACTCCCACCCCGTCAGCCCACCCCCGTCAGCCCACCCCTTCCGAAGACACCCACCCCTGCCGCCGCAGCACCCCCGACACATCCGGCGCCTCGTAGTGATCCCCCTTGAGGACCTTGCCGTCGGCGCGGCGGGCGACATGGCCGTCGGGGCCCAGCTTGGTCATGTTGGAGCGGTGGATCTCGGCGATCACCGCGTCGAGATCGATGCCGTGGACGAGGGCGGTGCCGTAGGCGACATAGACCACGTCGGCGAGCTCGTGCGCCAGCCGGTCGAGCGGGCCCTCGACGGCCACCTCGGCGACCTCCGCGGCCTCCTCGGCGAGCAGCTCGCCACGGCGGGCGGCCAGCTCCGGCGACACCGTGGTCGGCGTGCTGCGGGCGTCCAGGCCGAAGGCGAGGTGGAATTCACGGACCAGGTCGGCGGGCGATGAGCTCATACGGCGACTCTATCGACGCCCACTGACACCTCAGCCGCCTCAGTCACCTCCGCCGCGTCCGCCTCACCCTGGCCACCCCCGCCCCCCACCTGGCAGGATCGCGCCCATGTCCAAGCCCTTCCCCCACCTCAGCAGAACCCGCGCGCTCCAGGGAGCGATCGCCGGTTTCCTGGCCTTCGGCCTGCTGTTGTGGTGGCTGCTCCCCGGTGAGGAGCCCCCCGGCGGGACGATCGTGTTCAGTACGGGCTCTCCCGGCGGCGTCTACGAGGAGTACGGCGAGGATCTGACCGGGGAGTTCGCCAAGGACATGCCCGATCTCAAGGTGGACCTGGAGACCAGTGACGGCTCGCAGGACAACGTCCGGCGTGTGGCGTCCGGCGACGCCGACTTCGCCATCGCGGCGGCCGACGCGGTGGAGTCGTACGCGATCAACAACCCGGAGAAGGCCGCCGGGCTGCGTGGGGTCGCGCGGCTGTACGACGACTATGTGCAGCTCGTCGTCCCGCGGGACTCGAACATCGACTCCGTGGCCGCGCTGAAGGGCAAGCGGGTCGCCATAGGGCGGGAGACGTCGGGTGTGCGGCTGATCGCCAACCGGGTGCTCGAAGCGGAGGGCATCGACCCGGCCAAGGACATCACGCCGTACGCGTACGGGATCGACAAGGTCAACGAGCTCGGCCGCACCATCGACGCGTTCTTCTGGTCCGGCGGCCTGCCGACGAACGGCCTGAAGACGCTCGCCAAGACGTCGTCGTTCAAGTTCGTCCCGATCACGGCCGCCTTCGTCGCCAAACTGCACACCCAGAGCGCCGCCAACCGCTACTACCGCCCCACCAACATCCCGGAGTCGGCCTACGACGGCCAGGACGCCTACGCCGTACCGACGATCGCCGTGTCCAACCTGCTGATCACCCGCGAGGACCTGGACCCCCGCCTCACCGAGTGGCTGACCCGCACCGTGATCCGCAGCCGGGACGACATCGGCAGCAAGGTGCACTCCGCCCAGCTGGTCGACCTGCGCACGGCGATCTACACCTCTCCGCTGCAGTTGCACGAGGGCGCCCGGCGCTACTACCGCTCGGTCAAGCCGTAGCCGCGCTGCGGGGCACCGTCACGGTCACCTTCAGGCCGTGCGGTTCGTGATGGTCGTACGAGATCCGGCCGCCGCCCGCGTCCAGCAGGGCCCTGGAGATGGACAGGCCCAGGCCCGAACCCTTGATGTTCTGGTGGCGGTTGCTGCGCCAGAAGCGGTCGCCGATGCGGGCGAGCTCCTCGTCGGTGAGTCCGGGGCCGTTGTCCGTCACGATCACCGTCGCCGTACGGCCGTCGGAGGAGACCGTCACCTCCACGCACTCGCCGTCAGGGGTGAACTTGACCGCGTTGTCGATGACCGCGTCCAGCGCGCTGGAGAGGGCGACCGGGTCCGCCCAGCCGGTGGTGGGCGGACAGTCGCCGACCAGTCGTACGCCCTTGGCCTCGGCGGTCGGGGCCCAGGCCGCGACCCGCTCGGCGGCCAGCGCGCCGATGTCGGTGACGCGCAGGTCGGCGTCGGTGTGCTCGGCGAGGGCGAGGTCGAGCAGGTCGTCCAGGACCTGGGCCAGACGCTTGCCCTCGGTCTGGACGGACGCGATCTCCTTGTTGCCCTCCGGGAGTTCGAAGGCGAGCAGCTCGATGCGGAGCAGCAGCGCGGCCAGTGGGTTGCGCAGCTGATGTGACGCGTCGGCGACGAAGGCGCGCTGTTGCTCCAGGACGTCCTCGACGTTGTCCGCCATCTCGTTGAACGACCGTGCCAGGCGCTGGAGTTCCGGCGGCCCGCCGGCGGCCGCGACCCGGGACTTCAGGCGGCCGCTCGCGATCGCGTGCGTGGTGGCGTCGAGGACGCGTACGGGTCTGAGGACCCAGCCCGTCAGACGGAGGGCCGCGCCGACGGCCACCAGCATCGCCGCCGTCAGGCCCGCCCCGATGACGAGCCAGCCGTGCAGGATCCGCGACCGCATCTCCCCCGTGGGCGAGTCGGTGACGACGACCGCGACGACGTCACCGTCCCGGATGACTGGGGAGGCGACCACGAGCCGCCCCTGCTGCCAGGGAAAGACCTGCGGCGGGTCCTCGCTGCGCCGGCTGAGCAGCGCCTCGTCGAACGCCTCCCTCACCTCGCCCGTCGTGGGGATGAAGAAGGTCGCCGGCGCGTTGGCCATGATCTCCGACCGGTAGAACACGCCGACCTTGATCCGGTAGACCTCCCAGTAGCTGTCGAGTTCGCTCTGGAGGGTCTTCTGCCGCTCGTCGCCCTGTCTGGTGACGTACTGGGCGAGCGCCGCGAAGTGCGCGGTGTCGTCGATCCGGTCGACGATCACTTTCTGCTGCTGGGCGGCGGCCACACTGAAGGCCAGCGGAATGCCGAGCGCCAGCAGCACGGCCGCCATCAGGATGATCAGCAGCGGAAGAAGTCGGGTGCGCACCCCGGCACACTACGAGGACGGGGCGACGAGCCGGTAGCCGACTCCGCGTACGGTCTCGATGAGGGCCGGCATGCGGAGCTTGGCGCGCAGCGAGGCGACGTGCACCTCCAGGGTGCGTCCCGTCCCCTCCCAACTGGTGCGCCACACCTCGCTGATGATCTGCTCCCGGCGGAAGACCACTCCGGGACGCTGCGCCAGCAGGGCGAGCAGATCGAACTCCTTGCGGGTCAGCTGGACGACCGAGCCGTCCACGCTGACCTGACGGGTCGGCAGCTCGATCCGGACCGAACCGAGGTGCAGCGCGGTCTCGGCGTCCGCGGCGGCGTCCTCGTGGACGGTACGGCGGCTGACGGCATGGATCCGGGCGAGCAGCTCTCCGGTGTCGTACGGCTTCACCACGTAGTCGTCGGCGCCCAGGTTGAGGCCGTGGATACGGGAGCGGACGTCGGAGCGGGCCGTCACCATGATCACCGGCGTGCTGGTGCGCTTGCGGATCTTGCCGCAGACCTCGTAGCCGTCCTGGTCCGGCAGGCCCAGGTCGAGGAGGACGACTCCGAAGCCGGCGCCTTCCGGGACCAGGGCCTGGAGGGCTTCCTCGCCACTGCGCGCATGGGTGACGTCGAAACCGTGCCGTGCCAGAACCGCGGACAGAGCGGCGGCGACGTGATTGTCGTCCTCTACGAGGAGCAGTCTCATCCGGGCCTCCTTCGGTTCATCGGCCGTACGATCGGTACTAGGCACACCTTGTGCAGTCACGCTGATGGAAGAGGACGGCGTCAAGTGGGTTCCGGTTGCGCGCCGCTTCCGTTACCCGGCCGATATGCGCCCTGCTCACAACTGCTACGACACGTGTCCGATTGCTATCGGATCGTGATGCTCAGATTCCCCTCAAAGCTGATGACGCAGGTCGCGTGGGGTCACTAGTGTCCTCCGAAACCGAGGAGGACGGAGCCCGATAGCGATGACCGAAGTATCGGTGGCCAAGGAAGATCTGGCCGCGACCGGAGACCTGGTCGTCCTGAAGAGCGTCAACAAGCACTTCGGCGCGTTGCATGTTCTCCAGGACATCGATCTGACGATCGCCCGCGGCGAGGTCGTCGTGGTCATCGGACCCTCCGGGTCCGGGAAGTCCACCCTGTGCCGCACCATCAACCGCCTGGAGACGATCGACGACGGCACGATCACCATCGACGGCAAGCCGCTCCCCGCGGAGGGCAAGGCGCTGGCCAAGCTGCGCGCCGACGTCGGGATGGTCTTCCAGTCCTTCAACCTCTTCGCGCACAAGACCGTGCTCGAGAACGTGATGCTCGGCCAGATCAAGGTCCGCAAGGCGGACAAGAAGAAGGCCGAGGAGAAGGCCCGCGCGCTGCTCGACAGGGTCGGTGTGGGCAGTCAGGCCGACAAGTACCCCGCCCAGCTCTCCGGCGGCCAGCAGCAGCGGGTCGCCATCGCCCGCGCCCTGGCCATGGACCCCAAGGTCATGCTCTTCGACGAGCCGACCTCGGCCCTCGACCCCGAGATGATCAACGAGGTCCTGGAGGTCATGCAGCAGCTCGCCCGCGACGGCATGACCATGATCGTCGTCACCCATGAAATGGGGTTCGCCCGTTCGGCCGCGAACCGGGTGGTGTTCATGGCGGACGGCCGCATCGTCGAGGAGGCTGTGCCGGACCAGTTCTTCAGTGCTCCGCGCAGCGATCGCGCCAAGGACTTCCTGTCCAAGATCCTGCACCACTGACGGCGCACCGCACGATCCGCGTCACCCGCCGCCCCTTTCGACGGACCGCATCTCTCATCACACAAAGGATGTTCACCATGAAGCTCCGCAAGGTCACCGCCGCGGCCGCCGCCGCGCTGGTCCTCTCGCTCACCGCGACCGCGTGCGGCGGGGACGACGGCGACAGCGACAGCGCCGACACGGGCTCCGGCGGCGGTGGCAAGATCAAGGTCGGCATCAAGTTCGACCAGCCCGGTCTGGGTCTGAAGGAGCCCGACGGTTCCTTCTCCGGCTTCGACGTGGACGTCGCGACGTACGTGGCCAAGGAGCTCGGCTACGACGCCGACAAGATCGAGTTCGTCGAGACCAAGAGCGCCGACCGTGAGAACGCGCTCGCCCGTGGTGACGTCAAGTTCATCGCCGCCACCTATTCGATCAACGACGAGCGCAAGCAGAAGGTCGACTTCGCCGGCCCGTACCTGCTGGCCCACCAGGACCTGCTGATCAAGGCGGACTCGGACATCTCCGAGGCCACCGACCTCAATGGCAAGAACCTCTGCTCGGTCACCGGCTCCACCTCGGCGCAGAACGTCAAGAACGAGCTCGCCCCGAAGGCCAACCTCAAGCAGGTGAGCGGTTACTCCGAGTGCATCGCCGCCCTGCAGAGCGGTGCCGTGGACGCGGTGACCACGGACGACTCGATCCTCGCCGGCTTCGCCGCGCAGGACCAGTACAAGGGCAAGTTCAAGCTCGCCGGCCTCAAGCTGAGCAACGAGAACTACGGCATCGGTGTGAAGAAGGGCGACACCGCGACCACGGACAAGATCAACGCCGCCCTGGAGAAGATGGTCAAGGACGGCGCCTGGGACACGGCCGTGAAGGACAACTTCGGCCCGGCCAACTACAAGAACGAGCCCGCGCCGAAGATCGGCGACATCGTCTCGTAACGCAAGGGATTCCACCGGCGCGCCGCCGCCCGCAGCGATCAGGGCGGCGGCGCGCCGTGCCCCTCCACGTACCCCAGACACCCGGAAGCGCGGGAGATCGTGTTCGACTTTCTTGATGGTTACGACGTCCTAGGGGCGTTCTGGATGACGGTGAAGCTCACCGCCCTCTCCGCCCTCGGCTCCCTGATCTGGGGCACTCTGCTGGCCGCGATGCGGGTCAGCCCGGTCCCGCTGATGCGCGGGTTCGGCACCGTGTACGTGAACATCGTCCGGAACATCCCGCTGACGGTGATCATCGTCTTCTGCTCGCTCGGTCTCGCCGACATCTTCGGTGTGACGCTGGGCTCCAAGGACTTCGACGTCCAGGGCTTCCGGCTGGCCGTCCTCGGCTTCGTCGCCTACACCGCGGCCTTCGTCTGCGAGGCCATCCGCTCCGGCATCAACACCGTGCCGACCGGACAGGCGGAAGCGGCGCGTGCCATCGGGCTGAGCTTCAGCCAGGTGCTGCGGCTCATCGTGCTGCCGCAGGCCTTCCGCGCGGTCATCGGCCCCCTCGCCAACGTACTGATCGCCCTCACCAAGAACACGACCGTGGCGGCCGCGATCGGTGTGGCCGAGGCCGCCGCCCTGATGAAGACCATGATCGAGAACGAGGCCCAGACGCTCGCCATCGGCGCCGTCTTCGCCCTCGGATTCGTGGTCCTGACCCTGCCGACCGGCCTCTTCCTCGGGTGGCTGAGCAAGCGACTGGCGGTGAAGCGATGAGCTCCGTTCTGTACGACACTCCGGGCCCCCGCGCCAAGCGGCGCAACATCCTGATCTCGGTGGTCTTCTTCCTCCTGCTGGCCCTCCTCATGTGGTGGGTCTGGTCGATGATGGACGACAAGAACCAGCTCGAGTGGGCCCTGTGGGAGCCGTTCACCACCGAGCAGGCCTGGACGACATATCTGTTGCCAGGACTCGGGGACACGCTCAAGGGCGCGGCCCTCGCCATGGTGATCGCCCTTCCGCTGGGCGCGGTCTTCGGCATCGCCCGGCTCTCCGACCACCTCTGGGTGCGTTCCGTGGCCGGCACGGTGGTGGAGTTCTTCCGGGCCATCCCGGTGCTGCTGCTGATGCTGTTCGCCAACGAGTTCTACGTCCGCTCCACGGACATCAGCAGCGAGCAGCGCCCGCTGTACGCCGTCGTCACCGGCCTGGTGCTCTACAACGCGTCGGTCCTCGCCGAGGTCGTCCGGGCCGGCATCCTGGCCCTGCCCCGGGGGCAGACGGAGGCGGCGAAGGCGGTCGGTCTGCGCAAGGGCCAGACGATGACCAGCATCCTGCTGCCGCAGGCGGTCACCGCGATGCTCCCGGCGATCGTCAGCCAGCTGGTCGTCATCGTGAAGGACACCGCGCTCGGCGGCGTGATGCTCGGCTTCACCGAGCTGCTCAACGCGCGCCAGACGCTGGCCGCCAACTACGCCAACGTCATCCCCAGCTTCATCGTCGTCGCGATCATCTTCATCATCGTGAACTTCATCCTCACCAGCTTCGCGAGCTGGCTGGAGAAGAGGCTGCGGCGCAGCAAGAAGAGCACGGGTGCGGTGCTCGGCGAGGACACGGAGATCAATCCCGCAGCGATCCCCGGGACCCTCGGGACCGGTGAGAACACCAGCGGTGGCGGCGGACTCTGATGATCCGTCAAGAAGCTTGAACCACACGGAGGCAGTGGCATGATCGCCACTGCCTCCGTCACTTGACGCAAGCACCGGCAATGGGTTGCATACGTTCTGTGATCGTGCACCCTGCTCCAACCTCCTGTTCACATACGTCCCTCGGGACGCCCTCGCGGGCAGGGGGAGCCACGCCGTGGACCCGGTGATCATCGTCGGAGCTGGGCCCGTGGGGCTCACGCTCGCCCTCGCCCTGGCCCGCCAGGACGTGCCGTCCGTGGTCCTCGACGAAGGTCCCGGCAAGGACGAGCCCCGCCCCGCGCGTACCGTCGTCCTGCGCGAGGACACCGCCGCCCTCATCGAACGCCTGACCGGTGTCGCCCTGTCCGAGGCGGGCGCCCACTGGGCCGGATGGCGGTCGTTGCGCCGCAAGCAGGTGATGCGCGAGGTCACCTTCGACGCCTCCGAGCCCTCGCCCCTGCACATCGCCCAGCACGTACTGACCGGCGCCCTGCGCGATGCCTGCGCCGACGAGCGGCTCGTCAAGGTCAGCGCCGACAGCCGCCTCGACGCCGTCGAGCAGGAGCCCGCCGGCGTCACCGCCCACACCCGCGGCCCCAAGGGCACGTGGTGGCGCGGCAGTTACCTGGTCGGCTGCGACGGCCCCCGCTCCACGGTCCGCAAACTCCTCGACATCCGTTTCCCCGGCCGTACGGCGGTGGAGCGCCACGCCGTCGCCGCGCTGCGCACGGAACTCCCGTGGCAGGACGAGGCGTTGCTGCACCGCATGCCGCCGTGGCGGACCTCGGGACCCTCAGCCGGCGAGGTCACCGGCCGTCCCCTCCCGGACGGTGTGTGGCGCCTCGACTGGCTCCTGCCGCCGGGCAAGGACCTCGTCACACCCGAACTCCTCGTGACCCGCATCCGCGAGACCCTCGCCGGCTGGACGGACGGCCCGACACCGCCGTACGAGCTCCTCGACACCGGCGTGCACACGGTCCACCACCGTCTGGCGCGCCGCTGGCGGGTCGGGCGGGTGTTCCTCGCCGGGGACGCGGCGCACCTGCTCGGCGCGCTCGGGACGCAAGGGCTGGACGAGGGGCTGCGGGACGCCGACAACCTCGCCTGGAAGCTGGCGCCGGCCTGGCACCACGGGCCGCACGAGGCGCTGCTCGACAGTTATCAGGCGGAACGGCGCGCGGTCGTCGCCGCCCGGTTGCGCGCCGCCGACCAGGCGCTGCCGCTGGTGCGCGGCGGTGGCGGTCTGCGGTCCGTCGTCCCCGGCTCGGCGCGCGGCCACGACACGCTCCTCACCGACGGCCACCTGGGGCGCGGCACACTCGGCGCGCCGGGGGCGTACACCTCCTCGCCGCTCGCGCCCCGCCATCTGGAGGCGGAGGTCCCGGTGGACACGGCCCCGGGTGCGCCGATCACCGATGTACGGGTCACCGCCGAGGACGGCTCCTTCGTACGGCTGCGGGACCGGCTCGGCCGCGGGGCGCTGCTCGTCGTGCTGATCGCGCCGGGGACCGGGGTGTGGGAGCGCAAGCACTGGGTGGGCGCCGGGCTCATGCCCCGGCTGGCGGGGGCGGTGACCGCGCTGCCGCACCCGGCCGAGCTGCTGGTCGCGGAGAGCTACCCGGGGGCGGCCGCGCACAGCGTGCTGCTGATCCGGCCCGACGGCCACCTGGTGACCGCGCTGAACGGCGTACGCCCGGCCGACCTGTACGCGGCCGCGGAGGCGACCCTGGGCGGGCCGGCGAAGTCGGAGGCGACGACCGGCTCTCGCTGACCTGGTCCCTGCCGTATCCGCCGTCACTGTGAGGTGTGTACATCTGTGCGTTCCACATAGTGACGGCGAGTTGACCGGTCCTTACCGTCATGGTCTACTCCGCACCATGACCGACACCTGTGTGCGCCTGTGGCGGAGGGTCCATATGGACCTCGTCCGCTATGCGGGCTGCGTGTGTCGCCCGTCCTGCTGATTCGCATCTCCCTTTCTCCCGCGCGTGCCGTGCCCGTCGTACCGGCTGCCGCGCGCTCTCCGCGAACGCTCTTCAGGACGGTGCCTGTGTCTCCCTCTCCCTCTGTGTCCGCCGTTTCCGCGCCCACGCAGGCGGAACTCCTCGATTTCGTACGGCGGACCGCCGCCGACGCCGAGCTGATCTCCTCGCTCCCGCTCGACCCGGAGGGCCGCACCTGGGTGCGACTGGAGGGCCCCGGCGGCAGCGAGGCGTGGCTGATCGGCTGGCCGCCGGGTACGGGCACCGGCTGGCACGACCACGCCGAGTCCGTCGGCGCCTTCGTGACGGCCGCCGGCGAACTCAAGGAGAACTCACTCACCGCTCGGCTCCCTGCGGACGGCTGGAAGACCCTCGAACTCTCCGAGGGCATCGACCGGGAGCGACGGCTCCCCGCCGGCAAGGGCCGCTCCTTCGGACAGCACCATGTCCACGAGGTCCTCAACGAGTCCACCGCCGAGCACGCGATCTCCGTCCACGCCTACTACCCGCCGCTGCCGCAGATCCGCCGCTACAGCCGCACCGGGCAGGTGCTGCGTCTGGAGCATGTGGAACGGCCTGAGGACTGGCAGTGACGGTGCGTGGGGTGGGGGTGCGGGCCCGGGCGCGAACGCGGGTCCTCGATACCAGCTCGGGTTCGGGCCCAGGGGATTCGGGCTCGGGTTCGGGGGGCCCGGGCTCGGACCAACTGCCCGTCGGCATCGACGAGTTGCTGGAGCGGGTACGCGAGGGCTACGACCGGATCGAGGCACAGGAGGCGTACGAGGCCGCCCGGCTCGGTGAGGCGCTGCTCGTGGACATCCGTTACGCCGCCCTGCGCGAACGGGACGGTCTGGTCCCCGGCGCCCTCGTCGTCGAGCGCAACGAGCTGGAGTGGCGCCTCGACCCGCACGGCAGCCATCGCGCCCCCGAGGCCACGAGTCATGACCTGCGTGTCGTGGTGATCTGCAACGAGGGGTACGCCTCCAGCCTGGCGGCCGACTCCCTCCACCGGCTGGGGCTGCACCGGGCGACGGACCTGGTGGGCGGGTTCCAGGCGTGGCGGGCGGCGGGGCTGCCGGTGGGTTCGTAGGTGTGGGTGCGGCCTCCGTTAGCCGCCCAACCCCCGTGAGCTGAGCCCGATTCAGAACCCCTCGTCCTCAAGGAACTCCGCGTCCTCGCCCTCCGCCTCGAGTGCCTGCCGGACCACCCTCAGCGCCATGCCCTCGGGGTAACCCTTGCGGGCGAGCATGCCCGCGAGCCGGCGCAGACGCTTGTCGCGGTCGAGGCCACGAGTGGAACGCAGCTTGCGGTCGACCAGCTCACGCGCGGTCGCCTCCTCCTGCTCGGAGTCGAGCTGCGAGACGGCTGCGTCGATCAGCGTCGAGTCGACGCCCTTGGTCCGCAGCTCCTGGGCGAGGGCCCGCCGGGCCAGCCCTCTCCCGTGATGCCGGGACTCCACCCAGGCGTCCGCGAACGCGCTGTCGTTGATCAGCCCGACCTCCTCGAACCGCGACAGCACCTCCTCAGCCGCCTCGTCCGGAATCCCCTTCTTGCTCAGGGCGTCCGCGAGTTGCTTCCGCGTGCGCGGGGTCCCGGTGAGCAGGCGCAGACAGATGCCCCGCGCCCGCTCGACCGGGTCCCCTGAAGGCTCCCCCTGCTCGGCCCTCGACGAGGAAGAGGCGCCTCCGTCCATATCGGGAGGCCCGTCGCCGCGTCGCTGCCGACGCCCACGGGAACCGCCCGCACCACTGCCGCGGCCTCCACGCGCGCGACCACCGCCACGCCGTGAACGGCCACCGGACACGGCAGAACCGTCCGCCGCCCCGTCGTCCGACCACTCCCCGCCACCCGGCTCACCGCCGTACGGCCGCTCACCGCCGAACGGCGGCTCGTGTCCGTACGAGGAGTCACGGCCGTACGGAGGGTCGGCGCCATGGGTCCCGCCGTCACCGCGGGCCCCGCCATCGCCGTACGAGCCCCCGGCGCCGTACGAGCCCCCCGAGCCGTACGACGCCGCACGGCCGTGCCCCCAGTCCGCACCGTCCCCGTACGTACCGTCCCCGTGCGCATCGCCGCCCGGCCCGGCAGATCCCCCGTCGCCCGCCCTGCCCCGCTCGCGCAGGGCGTCCTGGTAGGCGTACTCGGCCCAGTCGGTTCGTCGAGTCACGGGTCAGCTCTTGGCAGCCGCGGCCTTGGGCTTGGCGGCCTTGGCCGCCGGGGCGGGCACCGTCTTCGCGGCGTCGTCCGCGGTGACCGCGGCGGCGTCGGCACCCGGCTCCGCCGTCGGCTCCTCGGGACGCACGCCCACGCCCAGCTTCTCCTTGATCTTCTTCTCGATCTCGTTGGCCAGGTCGGGGTTGTCCTTCAGGAAGTTGCGCGCGTTCTCCTTGCCCTGGCCGAGCTGGTCGCCCTCGTACGTGTACCAGGCGCCGGCCTTGCGCACGAAGCCGTGCTCCACGCCCATGTCGATCAGACCGCCCTCGCGGCTGATGCCCTGGCCGTAGAGGATGTCGAACTCGGCTTGCTTGAAGGGCGGCGCGACCTTGTTCTTGACGACCTTGACGCGGGTGCGGTTGCCGACCGCGTCCGTGCCGTCCTTGAGGGTCTCGATGCGGCGGATGTCGAGGCGCACCGAGGCGTAGAACTTCAGCGCCCGGCCACCGGTCGTGGTCTCCGGGGAGCCGAACATCACGCCGATCTTCTCGCGGAGCTGGTTGATGAAGATCGCGGTGGTCTTGGACTGGTTGAGCGCGCTGGTGATCTTCCGCAGCGCCTGGCTCATCAGTCGGGCCTGCAGACCGACGTGGCTGTCGCCCATCTCGCCCTCGATCTCCGCGCGCGGGACGAGCGCCGCGACGGAGTCGATGACGATGAGGTCGAGGGCACCGGAGCGGACCAGCATGTCCACGATCTCCAGGGCCTGCTCGCCGTTGTCCGGCTGGGACAGGATCAGGTTGTCGATGTCGACGCCGAGCTTCTTCGCGTACTCGGGGTCGAGGGCGTGCTCGGCGTCCACGAAGGCGACCTGGCCGCCGGCCTTCTGGGCGTTCGCCACCGCGTGCAGGGTCAGGGTCGTCTTACCGGAGGACTCCGGTCCGTACACCTCCACCACGCGGCCGCGCGGGAGGCCGCCGACGCCGAGGGCCACGTCGAGCGCGGTCGACCCGGTCGGGATGACCTCGATGGGCTCCTTGGACCGGTCGCCCATGCGCATGACCGCGCCCTTGCCGAATTGCCGTTCAATCTGTGCGAGCGCGGCATCCAGGGCCTTCTCGCGGTCGGTTCCTGCCATGGGTTCCACCCGATTTGCTTGAGTCGATCGCTTCACGTCAAAGACGCTAACGCCTGCCACTGACAATGCGCCCCGACGCCCGTCCGGCCTGTGGATAACTCGGGGACTTCTCCACCGAAACCGTGCGGAAACCCCCGCCGAAAGCTTCGCCGGAGCTTCCATAAGAATGGATGTTCGATTTTCGTGTCAAGCGCACCACGCGGCACTCGCGCGCCCGTGTCCCGGGCCCGGTGAAGGCCGGCCCGGCCGTGGGCCCGGCAGCGCCCGGCGGCCGTGCTACGCGTGCCGCATGACCTCGTAGAGGGTCGCGGAGGCGGGCGAGGGATGCGGAACGTCGTACCAGCCGATCTCCTCCGCGCGCCGCTCGATCGCCGCTCGCGCCGCCTGGGCGGCGGCCTCGTCCTCGAAGAAGGCGAGGGACAGGCCGTTGCCGGTGGCGGGGTCGACGAGGTGGTAGGTGCCGTGCACGCCGGGAACCCCGGCGGCCGCCTCCAGCACCCAGTCACGGTCGTCGGTCGGCATCGGTTCCCATACGGCTACTCGCGCGATCATCGCTGCCCCCTGCTCGTCGGTGTGACCGGAGTACCGCAGCCAGAGTCCCGGGCATCGCCCTCCGGCGACAACGGACACGCCGGGAAGAGGCATCGGCTCAGGAGGAGTCGCCCGGCGAGTCCCGCTCGGTCCGCTTCGCCCACAACGCACGCACGCGCGTGAGCAGGCCGGAGTCCGACATCCGGTGACCGTGCACCCGGGGATCGTCCGTGACGTCGTACCGCTTCACGTACGCCCCCAGGAACGCCTGCAGCGTGGCGACCGCCGGGATGGCGATCAGCGCGCCCACCGCGCCGAGGAGGGCGGTGCCGGCGATGACCGAGCCGAAGGCGACGGCGGGGTGCACGTCGACGGTCTTCGAGGTCAGCTTGGGTTGCAGCACGTAGTTCTCGAACTGCTGGTAGATCACGACGAAGACCAGTACCCACAGCGCGTACCAGGGGTCGACCGTGAACGCGATCAGCATGGGCAGGGCACCCGCGAGATAGGTGCCGATCGTCGGGATGAACTGCGAGACCAGGCCCACCCAGACGGCGAGCACGGGCGCGTTGGGCACGTCCAGGGCCTGCAGCAGGATGTAGTGCGCGATGCCGGAGATCAGTGCCATCAGACCGCGCGAGTACAGATAGCCGCCGGTCTTGTTGACGGCGATCTCCCAGGCGCGCAGCACCTCGGCCTGCTTCGCCGGCGGCAGTACGGAGCACAGCGCGCGCCGCAACCGGGGCCCGTCCGCCGCGAAGTAGAACGAGAACAGCGTGATCGTCAGCAGCTGGAAGAGCCCGCCGAGGACCTGGGCGGACACGTCCAGGACACCGGTGGCGCTGTTCTGCACGTAGTTGCGCAGCCAGTCGGAGCGCAGCAGCCCCTCCTGGACGTCCACGCGCTTCAGATCGGTGTGGAAGTGCGTGTTGACCCAGTTGATGACGGAGTCGAGGTAGGCGGGGAACTCCTCGACGAGATTGATGATCTGGTTCGCCAGCATGGTGCCGAGCAGCGTGACGAAGCCCGCGGAGACGATCAGTACGGCGAAGAAGACGATGAACGTGCCGAACCCGCGGCGCACCCCGCGCGAGGCCATCCAGCTCACCGCCGGTTCGATGGCCAGGGCCAGGAAGAACGCGATGAGGATGTTGATCAGCAGCCCGGTGAGCTGGTGAAAGGCCCAGGTGCCCAACTGGAAGGTGGCGTAGAGAGCGAGCGTGAGCACCACGGCCCGCGGCAGCCAGCGCGGCATGCGGGTGCTCGTCCCGGCACCGTCGGCCGGGGGCCGCGTGGGTGGTGTCGTGCCGAAGGGGGACGCGTGCTGGGAAACGTCGTCGGTCTCGTCAGTGGGTGCCACGGTGCAAGTTTCGCCCACGCGGCTGACAATCCGCTGCCCCCTGGGGATCTTCGTGACCGGTCAGCGCTGTTCTTGTGGCACGTTCATGACGATGCACACCACTCGCCACACGTCCTTCGCCTCCCAGCCGGAATCCAGCGCCTCGTGCACCGTGCGCCCGCCGAGCTCCGCCATGACGTGGTCGCGCGCGAAGGTGTCGGCGTAGCCCGGACCGAAGTGATCCACCATCCGCTGCCAGAAGACCGTCAACCGCATGACACCAGTATCCCGCCCCTGAGAGTGGGCCTCGTCCGGTCCCGCTTGTCGAGAACGCTTTCCGTCCTACGGTCTGACGCATGGCTGAAACAGGAGCTTCCCCACTCCCCCCGACGCCCCCGGCGCACTCCCCGCTCTTCCGCGCCGAGCACTTCGTCTGGCTCACCGCGCGCGTGCTGGAACAGCGCCTCTTCGCACATCACTTCCTCAACGGCAACGCCGACCCGGTGGAGACCGCGCTGGACGCGTACCGCAACGAGGACGGCGGATACGGCCACGCACTGGAGCCCGACCTGCGCGGCCCCGTCAGCCAGCCCCTGCACGTCGGCCACGCCCTGCGCGTCCTGGACGCCATCGGCCGCTGCGGCGGCCAGCGCGTGGAACGCGTATGCCGCTATCTGACCTCCGTCTCCACTCCGGACGGCGCTCTTCCGGCGATCCGTCCCAGCCAACGCGGCTACCCGGCAGCCCCGTCCCTCCCGGTCAAGGACGACCCGCCCAGCGACCTCCTCGCCACCGGCCCGGTGGTGGGCCTGCTGCACCGCAACGAGGTGTGGCACGCCTGGCTGTTCCGCGCCACGGACTTCTGCTGGCAGGCCGTCGAATCCCTGCACCGGACCCACCCGTACGAGATCCAGGCCGCCGTGGCCTTCCTGGACTCCGCTCCCGACCGCCCGCGCGCGGAGGCCGTCGCCGACCGCCTCGGCCGTCTGGTCCGCGAACACCGCCTGGCCGCACTGGATCCGGAGCGCCTGGACACCCACCCCCTGCCGCCCGGTTACGCCCCGGACGAGCACCACTTCCCCCACGACTACGCGAAGACGCCACACTCCCTCGCGCGCGCGTGGTTCACGGACGAGGAGATGGACCGCTCCCTGGACTTCCTCAAGAGCGAACAGCAGGAGGACGGCGGCTGGCCGGTCCACCGGCGCCAGTGGGCCCCGGGCACCACCCTGGAAGCACGCCCCATGGCGACGATCACGGCCCTCCGCACCCTGAGGGCGTACGGCCACTCCATCGGCTGACCCCGGCAGGCGTACCGGCAGCACAACGGCGCGTCCGGCCCCCGCCCGGCCCCCGCCCGGTCCCCGCACGGGACGCCCTCCGGTCCCGCCCACACAAATCCCCAGCTCAGAGCCATTGTCAGTCCCCGGGTGCAGGATGGACGCATGGTCAGCACTGCGCACCGGGCCCTCCAAGGCTTCTCCCCCGCGACCCGTGGCTGGTTCACGGGCGCCTTCGACGCGCCCACCGCAGCCCAGGCCGGCGCGTGGACCGCCATCAGAGAGGGCTCGGACGTCCTGGTGGTGGCCCCCACCGGCTCCGGCAAGACGCTGGCCGCCTTCCTCGCCGCACTGGACCAGCTGACCTCCACACCTCCGCCCGCGGACCCGAGGAAGCGCTGCCGGGTCCTCTACGTCTCCCCCCTCAAGGCCCTGGCGGTGGACGTCGAACGCAACCTCCGCAGTCCCCTGACCGGCATCCGCCAGGAGTCCGTCCGCCTGGGCCTTCCCGAACCCGAGGTGAAAGTGGGCATCCGCTCCGGCGACACCCCCGCCGCGGAGCGCCGAGCCCTGTCCACCCGCCCGCCGGACATCCTGATCACCACCCCGGAATCCCTGTTCCTGATGCTGACGTCGGCCACCCGCGACGCACTGACCGGCATCGACACAGTGATCCTCGACGAGGTGCACGCGGTGGCCGGCACCAAACGCGGTGCCCACCTGGCCCTCTCTCTCGAGCGTCTCGACGAGCTCCTCCCGAACCCGGCCCGCCGCATCGGCCTGTCCGCGACGGTCCGTCCGGTCGACGAGGTGGCCCGCTACCTCTCCCCCCGCCGCAAGGTGGAGATCGTCCAGCCCGAATCCGGCAAGGAGTTCGACCTCTCCGTGGTGGTCCCGGTCGAGGACCTGGGCGAACTGGGCGGCTCCCCGGTGGCCGACGGCACCGAAGGAGCGGAGCGCCCCTCGATCTGGCCCCATGTCGAGGAGCGCATCACCGACCTCGTCCAGGCCCACCGCTCCACCATCGTCTTCGCCAACTCCCGCCGCCTCGCGGAACGCCTCTGCAACCGCCTCAACGAGATCGCCTACGAGCGGGCCACCGGCGAACCCCTGGACGAACACCACGCCCCCGCGGAACTCATGGGCGGCTCCGGCGCGGCCCAGGGCGCACCCCCGGTCATCGCCCGAGCCCACCACGGCTCGGTCTCCAAGGAACAACGCGCCTTGGTCGAAGAGGACCTCAAGGCCGGCCGCCTCCCCGCAGTGGTGGCGACGTCCAGCCTCGAACTGGGCATCGACATGGGCGCGGTGGACCTGGTCGTCCAGGTCGAATCACCCCCCTCCGTGGCCTCCGGCCTCCAACGCGTGGGCCGCGCGGGCCACCAGGTGGGCGCGGTCTCCACCGGCGTGGTCTTCCCGAAGTACCGCGGCGACCTGGTCCAGGCCGCCGTCGTCACCGAACGCATGCGCACCGGCTCCATCGAGTCCCTGAAGGTCCCCGCCAACCCCCTGGACGTCCTTGCCCAGCAACTGGTCGCCATGACCGCGATGGACACCTGGCAGTTGGACGACCTCCTCACCACGGTCCGCCGGGCCGCCCCCTTCGCCTCCCTCCCCGACTCCGCCTTCACCGCGGTCCTCGACATGCTCGCCGGCCGCTACCCGTCCGACGCCTTCGCGGAGCTGCGCCCGCGCGTGGTCTGGGACCGAGTCGCCGGCACCATCACCGGCCGCCCCGGTGCCCAGCGCCTCGCGGTCACCTCGGGCGGCACGATCCCCGACCGCGGCCTCTTCGGCGTCTTCCTCGCCGGCGCCGACCCCAAGAAGGGCGGCGGAAGGGTCGGCGAGCTGGACGAGGAGATGGTCTACGAGTCCCGGGTGGGCGATGTCTTCACCCTCGGCACCAGCTCCTGGCGCATCGAGGACATCACCCGGGACCGTGTCCTGGTCTCCCCCGCCCCCGGCGTCCCCGGCCGGCTCCCCTTCTGGAAGGGCGACCAACTGGGCCGCCCCCTCGAACTGGGCCGCGCGGTCGGCGCGTTCCTCCGCGAGGTCGGCTCACTCCCCAAGGACAAGGCCCGCCCCCGCCTCCTCGCGGCGGGCCTGGACACCTGGGCGGCCGACAACGTCCTGGCGTACCTCGACGAACAACGCGAGGCCTGCGGTCACATCCCCGACGACCGCACGATCGTCGTGGAGCGCTTCCGCGACGAACTCGGCGACTGGCGCGTGGTCGTCCACTCCCCGTTCGGCGCCCAGGTCCATGCCCCGTGGGCCCTCGCCCTCGGCGCCAAGCTCTCCGAGCGCTACGGCATGGACGCCCAGGTCATGCACGCGGACGACGGAATCGTGCTCCGCCTCCCGGACGCCGACCTGATGGGCCTGGACCTGCTCGACCAGGAACCGACCAAGCTCGGTACGGAGTACGACGCGGACCAGGCCCCGGTCGGCGCCGCGGACGTCGTCTTCGACAAGGGCGAGGTCGACCAGATCGTCACCGACCAGGTGGGCGGCTCGGCCCTGTTCGCCGCCCGCTTCCGCGAATGCGCCGCCAGGGCCCTCCTCCTCCCGCGCCGCAACCCGGGCAAGCGCACGCCCCTGTGGCAACAGCGCCAGCGCGCCGCCCAACTCCTCCAGGTGGCCAGCGAGTTCGGCTCGTTCCCGATCGTCCTGGAGGCGGTCCGCGAATGCCTCCAGGACGTCTTCGACGTCCCCGGCCTCGTCGAGCTGATGGGCGACCTCGAATCCAGAAAGGTCCGCCTGGTCGAGGTCACCACCCCCGAACCGTCCCCCTTCGCCCGCTCCCTCCTCTTCGGATACGTCGCCCAGTTCCTGTACGAGGGCGACTCGCCCCTCGCCGAGCGCCGCGCGGCGGCCCTCTCCCTCGACTCCCGCCTGCTGGCCGAGCTCCTCGGCCAGGCGGAGCTGCGTGAGCTGCTCGACGCCGAGGTGCTGGCCGAGCTGGAGCGAGAACTGCAGTGGCTCACGGACGACCGCCGGATCAAGGACACGGAAGGCGTCGCGGACCTCCTGCGCCTCCTGGGACCCCTGACCGACGCGGAGTTGACCGAGCGGGGCGCGGAGCCGCACTGGGCCGGGGATCTGGCCGCCGCCCGCCGCGCCATCAAGGTCCGCATCGCCGGTTCCGAGCACTGGGCGGCGATCGAGGACGCCGGGCGCCTGCGCGACGCACTCGGCACCGCCCTGCCGGTCGGCGTCCCGGAAGCCTTCACCGAACCGGTCAAGGATCCCCTCGGCGACCTCCTCGCGCGCTACGCCCGCACTCACGGCCCGTTCACCTCGGCGACGGCCGCGGCCCGTTTCGGCCTGGGCGTGGCGGTGACGGAAGGAGCGCTCCAGCGACTCTCCGCGAACGGCCGTGTCGTACAGGGCGAGTTCCACCCCGCGGGCATCGGCCAGGAATGGTGCGACGCCGCCGTACTGCGCCGACTGCGCCGCCGCTCCCTTGCAGCCCTGCGCCATGAGCTGGAGCCGGTTCCCCCGCCGGCCCTCGCCCAGTTCCTCCCCCAGTGGCAGCACATCGGCAAGGGCCACGGCCTGCGCGGCATCGACGGACTGGTGCGCGCCGTCGAGCAGTTGCAGGGCGCCTCCGTACCGGCGTCCGCCCTGGAGAAACTGGTCCTGCCGTCCCGAGTCGCCGACTACACCCCGGCCATGCTGGACGAACTCACGTCCGCGGGCGAGCTGGTGTGGGCCGGAGCCGGCTCCCTACCCGGCAAGGACGGCTGGATCTCCCTCTACCTCGCCGACGCGGCCCCCCTCCTCCTGCCCCCACCGCACCCCCTGGAGCTGACGGCACTCCACGAGTCCGTCCTGACCGCGCTCTCCGGCGGTTACGGCCTCTTCTTCCGCCAGATCGCCGACCAGGTCCGCGCGACGACCCACCCCGACGCCACAGACCCCCAACTCGCCGACGCCATCTGGGACCTGGCCTGGTCCGGCCGCCTCACCAACGACACCCTCACCCCCATGCGCTCCCTCCTGGGCTCGGGCCGCACCGCCGGCTCCACGGCCCACCGCGCCAAGCGCACGATCCCCCGAGGCCGCTACGGCTCCCTGACCGCCGCCGCCCGCCCGGCCTCCCGCACCGGCCCGCCCACAGTGGCCGGCCGCTGGTCCCTGCTCCCCGACCGCGAGCCCGACCCCACCCTCCGCGCTCACGCCCTGGCCCGCACCCTCCTGGACCGGCACGGCGTGGTGACCCGGGGCGCGGTCTCCGCGGAAGGCGTCGAGGGCGGCTTCTCTGCGACGTACCGCATCCTGTCCGCCTTCGAGGAGACCGGCCAGGCCCGCCGCGGCTACGTCGTCGAAGGCCTCGGCGCCGCCCAGTTCGCCATGGACGGCGCGGTGGACCGCCTCCGCGCGGTGGCGAACGCCCGCGAACGGGGCGACGGCCTGCCGGTCCCGGACAACGACTTCGCCCTCACCGCCCCGCAGCACGTCTCGGAACTGCCCGGTACCACCGCCCCGGCCGACGACCTCGACTTCACGTGGCTGGACGACACCCCGCACTCCCCCGGCGACTACGTCTCCCCCCGCGACCTGGCCGCACCGGGATCCGGCGCCCCCCGCAGCGGCCCGTACGGCCCAGGCCCCTACGGCTCAGGCGGCCCGTACACCCCGGCCCACCCCGTCACCCCCCATCGCGCCCGGTCTCGCACCCCCGACTCCCGAGCCGTGGTCCTGGCCGCCGCCGACCCCGCGAACGCCTACGGCGCCGCCCTCCCCTGGCCAGAACCCCCGACCGGCGCCACCCACAAGGCGGGCCGCAAGGCAGGCTCCCTGGTCGTACTGGTCGACGGCGAGCTGACCCTCTACATGGAACGCGGCGGCAAAACCCTCCTGGCCTGGCCCGAGAGCCCGGACGAAAAACCCACCGAGGACCCCCGCCTCCAGTCCGCCGCCGAAGCCCTGGCAGCAGCCGCCCGCGCAGGCTCCCTGGGCACAGTCACCGTGGAACGCATCAACGGCACATCGGCCCTGACCTCCCCCATGGGCCCCCTCCTGGAGACCTCAGGCTTCATCGCCACCCCACGGGGCCTACGCCTCCGGGCATGACGCCCCACCCCCTCTCACGCCCGCCTCTCACCTCCCGGCGGGCGGCGGGGGGCGCGGACGCCTGGCGGCCAAGGGCTGACCGCTGACGGCTGACCGCTGACGGCTGACGGCTGACGGCTGACGGCTGACGGCTGACGGCTGACGGCTGACGGCTGACGGCTGACGGCTGACGGCTGACGGTCGGCCGCTGGCTCACAGTGGGCGGCTCACGTCCGACGGCGGGTGGCAGGCTACTGACGGCGGGCGGCCGACGGCGGGCTGGCGGCTGGCGGCTGGCGGCTGCCCAGACCTACCCAGGGGCGCGGGGAACTGCGCGACAAGCCACACACCCCCCGCACCCGCCCCACAACAGACCCCACCACCCCACTAGGCGGAGACCACCCACCCGGGGCCCCCAACCCATCGCACCAACCCCCACCCCCGCCCCACCCCATGCAACCCTGGACCCATGCCCGAAGGAGACACCGTCTGGCAAGCAGCGACCCTCCTGCACACCGCCCTGGCCGGCAAGCCCCTCACCCGCACCGACCTCCGCGTCCCCAAGTACGCCACGGCCGATCTGACGGGCCGCACCGTCCTGGACGTCACCCCCCGCGGCAAACACCTCCTCACCCGCATCGAAGGCGGCCTGACCCTCCACTCGCACCTCAAGATGGACGGTTCCTGGAAGGTGTACGCCAACGACCAGCGCTGGACCGGCGGCCCCGCCCACCAGATCCGCGCGATCCTCGGCACCGCGGACCGCACAGCCGTCGGCTACCGCCTCCCCGTCCTGGAACTTCTCCGCACCACCGACGAACACCGGGTCGTGGGCCACCTGGGCCCCGACCTCCTGGGCCCGGAGTGGGACCCGGACGCGGCCCTCGCCAACCTCCTCCAGGACCCCACCCGCCCCCTCGGCGAGGCCCTCCTGGACCAGCGCAACCTCGCCGGCATCGGCAATGTCTACAAGAGCGAGCTCTGCTTCCTGCTCGGCGTCACCCCCTGGCTCCCCGTCGCCGCCCTCCCCGAGGACCGCGCCGCCAAGCTCCCGGTACTCGCCAAGAAACTCCTGGAAGCCAACCGGGACCGCCCGATCCGCACCACCACGGGCCGCCGCGGCCAGGACCTCTTCGTCTACGGCCGCGCCCGCCACCCCTGCCTGCGCTGCGGCACCCCCATCCGCGTGGCCGACCAGGGCGACGGCACCCGCGACCGCCCCACCTACTGGTGCCCGTCCTGCCAGGCAGGCCCGACCCCCCGGAACCCCACCCCACACAACTAATTGACGACCCGTCAGAAACGCTCGTACCGTCCCCTCATGACCGTCAGCGCGTACGACCTGACCGGACGCACCGCATTCGTCACCGGCGCCGCCGGCGGCATAGGCCGCGCCTCCGCGGTCCTCTTCGCCGAAGCGGGCGCCACCGTGCACTGCGCGGACCGCGACGCACAGGGCCTGCACGAAACGGCGACGCTCATCAAGGACGCGGGCGGCACCGCCCGCACCCACCAGCTCGACGTGACCGACCGCGAACAGCTCCACGAGGCCGTCGCCTCCTGCGACCGCCTCGACGTGATGGCCGCGATCGCCGGAATCATGCACAGCAGCCCGGTCCTGGAGACGAGGGACGAGGACCTCGACCGCGTCCTGGACGTCAACTTCAAGGGAGTCCTGTACGCCTGCCAGGAGGCGGCCCGCCTGATGCTGGCCCAGCAGACCAGGGGCAGCATCATCACGATGGCCTCCGGCGCCGTGGACACCGGCGGCCCGGGCCTGCTCTGCTACGGCGTGGCCAAGGCGGCGGTCGTCCAGCTGACGAAGACCCTGGCGACCGAGGTCGGCCGCCACGGCATCCGCGTGAACGCGGTCGCGCCGGGCTGGATCCGCACCCCCATGACCGACCGCCACGGCGAGGCCCAGGCGCGGACAGAGGCGGTCATGGCCCGTATGTCACCCCTGGGCAGGGTCGGCGAGCCGGCGGACGTCGCTCACACGGTCCTGTACCTGGCCTCCGACGCCTCGTCCTTCACGACGGGCCAGATCCTGCGTCCGAACGGCGGAGTCGCGATGCCATGGTGACCAGCGGAACCACAGAACCCGTCACCCCCGGCATCCCCATCACCCCCGCCCCCGCCCCCGTGGCGATTCCATAGTGACCACAGGCCCCGTACCGCCCCTCCAGGCCGCCCGCCACCGCCCCGCGGCCAGTGCCCCGGCCGCCCGCGCCCTCGGCACACAGTGCACCGGCAGCAGACTCAGCCCCCACCCCCCGGCGGCGACCGCGCCCTCCAGCACCCCGGACCCGGGAGCGAACGCCAGCCGCAGCACGGCCCACCACCACAACGCCCCCAGCCCGAGCGCCACCCCCCACCGCACTATCGGTCGCGCCATGAACCCCACCTCCAGCGGCAACCCGGGGCAACGTCACTCCACGATGCACGAAAGCCCCGGCCAACGCCTCTCCGGATGATCCGGAGAGACCTGGCCGGGGCCTCGTGCACTTCTTCACGCGCCCTCAGCTGATGTTGAAGCGCGTCTCATGCGCAAACACCGGCGACGCTCAAGCAGCGACGACGTCCACCGCTTCCGCGGGCGCCTTGATGGTCACCCGTTCCGGTGGCACACCGGTCACCGAGACGGAACCCAGCATCGGACGTACCGGCGTGGGCACGGGCTCGCTGGGGGTGGCCGCAGCGGACTGGGCCAGCTCGGCGAGGGCGAGCTCGTCGCTCACTTCCCGCATCAGTTCGGACATCCGTACGTCCAGCGCGTCGCAGATGGCGGAGAGCAGCTCGGAGGAAGCCTCCTTCTGCCCCCGCTCCACCTCGGAGAGATAGCCGAGTGAGACTCGGGCGGACGAGGAGACTTCGCGCAGAGTACGGCCCTGGCGTTGGCGCTGCCGACGCAGCACGTCACCCAGCAGGCGACGGAGCAGAATCATCGGTGGCTCCCTCCTCGGACCGCGTAGCCGCATCCTTCACGCCCCACCGTACCGCCTTGCGCCGCGGCCGTGCGGGGAGCGATGTCGTGTTCACTCAGGGCTGCAAACATCAAAACCCCCCGTTCCGTTCCGTATCCTGTGCCCGCTCATTTCCGGTCTGTTCGCCCGCAAGCTCCTGAAGGAGCAGTGCGAGTACGCTCCGTACACTCTCCATACGAATTTCCGCACGGTCGCCGTTCAACCGCAGCGAGGACACTTTCCCGCCACCTGATCGTTCCGGAGAGCCTCCGTCGACGGCCACGTACACCGTTCCGACGGGCTTTCCGTCCTGTTCCTCCGGTCCTGCGACACCCGTGGTCGCAAGGCCCCAGTCGGCACCGAGCGCCTTGCGCACCCCGGCCGCCATCTGGGCCGCGACCTGCGGATCCACCGCTCCGCGCTCCGCCAGCAGAGCGGCATCGACACCGAGCAGTTCGTGCTTGAGTTCCGTGGCGTAGGCGGTCACCGAACCCCGGAACGCCTTGGACGCACCCGGGGCCGCTGTGATTTCCGCCGCAACCAGTCCACCGGTGAGCGACTCGGCGACAGCGAGCGTCTCGCCTCTCACTGTGAGTAGTCGCACCACTTCGGTGGCCGGGGAATTCACGCTTCCGTCTCCTCCAACGCCGCTGCGCGGGCGGCGATTCCCTGCCGGCGCAGCACAATGGCTTGTCTCACATAGTCGAGGCCGGTCGCCACGGTCAGGGCGACCGCCACCGCCATCACCCAGAACCGCGCGGTCGCCAGCCACCCCGTCAGCGCCAGGATGTACATGCCGACCGCGATGCCCTGGATGAGGGTCTTCAGCTTGCCGCCACGGCTCGCCGGGATGACGCCG
Organism: Streptomyces sp. S.PB5; assembly: GCF_030403745.1. Classification (GTDB taxonomy): domain Bacteria; phylum Actinomycetota; class Actinomycetes; order Streptomycetales; family Streptomycetaceae; genus Streptomyces. Next base: position 16,882 of record NZ_JAQMWP010000002.1, on the reverse strand, counting down.
TACCGGATGACGATGAAACGCAGGAGCGTGATCCCGAGTTCCCGGCCGAGGATGACACCCGTCACCCACCACGGCAGATCGCCGAGCGCGGACAGACAGATGAGCGCCGCCCCCATGATCGCCTTGTCGGCGATGGGGTCGGCGATCTTCCCGAAGTCGGTGACGAGGTTGTAGGTGCGCGCCAGATGACCGTCGAAGAGGTCGGTGATCATGGCGATGGCGAAGGCCGCCCAGGCGAACGCGCGCCAGGCCGGGTCGTAGCCGCCGTCGGCCAGCATCAGCGCGACGAAGCCCGGGACGAGCAACAGCCGGACCATGGTCAGGATGTTGGCGATGTTCCAGAGGCTGGCCTCGTTGACGGCCGCGGCCACGATCTTGCCGCTGCGCGCGGACTTGGCACCGGAGTCGGCGCCGGAAGCACCCGCCGCTCCGGGCGTACCCGCCTTGGAGGGGCCGCCCGCAGCGGATGCCGGTACTCCGGTCATCTGCCCGCCTCCTCACTACACGCGAGCGAGCCCGCCAGCGGCTCGGCCACCAGATCGACACCCTCGGTACCGACCACCTTTGCCTCGACCATACGGCCGACACTCAGACCTTCGCCGCTCGTGAGCAGCACCTGGCCGTCCGTCTCGGGCGCCTGGTGCTCACCACGCCCGTACACGCCCTCCTCGTCCACGGATTCCACCAGCACGCGCACGGTCTCGCCCACGCGCTCCTCGGCCCGCTGCGAGACGAGCTCCTCGGCCAGCCGGGAGACACGTGCCAGCCGCTCGGCGACGACGTCCTCGTCGAGCTTGTTGTCGTACGTGGCCGCTTCCGTGCCCTCCTCGTCGGAGTAGCCGAAGACACCGATGGCGTCCAGCCGCGCGCCGTTCAGGAACCGCTCCAGCTCCGCCAGGTCGCCCTCGGACTCGCCCGGGAAGCCCACGATGAAGTTGGAGCGCACACCGGCCTGCGGGGCCTTGCTCCGGATGGTGTCGAGGAGCTCCAGGAACCGGTCGGTGTCACCGAAGCGCCGCATCGCGCGCAGCACGCCGGGGGCGGAGTGCTGGAAGGACAGGTCGAAGTAGGGCACGACCTTGGGCGTGGAGGTCAGTACGTCGATCAGACCGGGTCGCATCTCGGCCGGCTGGAGGTAGCTGACGCGCACCCGCTCGATGCCGTCGACCTCGGCGAGCTCGGGCAGCAGGGACTCGAGCAGACGGATGTCGCCCAGGTCCTTGCCGTAGGAGGTGTTGTTCTCGGAGACCAGCATGATCTCCTTGACGCCCTGCTCGGCCAGCCAGCGCGTCTCGTTGAGGACGTCCGAGGGCCGCCGCGAGATGAAGGAGCCGCGGAAGGACGGGATGGCGCAGAAGGTGCAGCGCCGGTCGCAGCCGGAGGCCAGCTTCACCGAGGCGACCGGGGAGCCGTCCAGCCGGCGGCGCAGGGGCGCACGGGGGCCGGAGACCGGAGCGATCCCCTCGGGGAGGTCGGCGGGCGCGCTCTCGGCGGCCGATCCGTGCCCGGGCAGCGCGACGGCCGCCGCGGAGTCCTGCCGCTCGGCAGGGCTGATCGGCAGGAGCTTGCGCCGGTCGCGCGGGGTGTGGGCGGCGTGGATGCCGCCGCTCAGGATGGTCTGGAGCCGGTCGGAGATGTCGGCGTAGTCGTCGAAGCCGAGCACGCCGTCCGCCTCCGGGAGGGCCTCGGCGAGGTCCTTGCCGTACCGCTCGGCCATGCAGCCCACCGCCACGACGGCCTGGGTTCTGCCGTGCCCCTTGAGATCGTTGGCCTCCAGGAGGGCGTCGACGGAGTCCTTCTTGGCGGCCTCGACGAAGCCACAGGTGTTGACGACGGCGACGTCCGCGTCCTCGGCGTCCTCGACGAGCTCCCAGCCGTCCGCCTCCAAGCGGCCTGCGAGCTCCTCCGAGTCCACCTCGTTACGGGCGCAGCCAAGAGTGACGAGTGCGACGGTACGGCGTTCAGGCATGGGCTCAAGACTACTTCGTTCCACTGACAGCCCATGTCGAAGGGGTTGGCGATCTTGCCGCCAACCCCTTCGTCTCTCACCTGGGGCGTCGAACGGCCCCCTCGGCCCTAGCCGACCGTGGGGTCGCCCTTCGTGTACGTGAGCCGCTCCACGGCCCCCGGCTGCCAGTCGTCGTCGATCTTCTTGCCGTTCACATACAGCTGGATCGCCCCGGCGTCACCGAGGACCAGGTTGATCTTCTCGCTGTCCTGGAAGGTCTTGGACTCGCCCTGCTTGAGCAGCCCGTCGAACAGCAGCCGGCCGTTGTGGTCCTTGGCGGAGATCCAGCTCTTCCCGTCGGGCGCGGTGACCTGGACGGTCACCTTGTCCTGGGGTGCGGCCGCGATGGCGCTGTCGGTCGGGTCCGGCTTCGGCGACTCGGGCTTCTCGCTCTTGGGTGTCGGCGAGGAGGTCTCGCTGGTCGAGGGCGTGGCGCCCTCTGCGACCTGCGTCTTGCCGCCCTCGTCGTCGCCCTTGAAGGCGGTGAACCCGACGAAGCCGATCACGGCGACGATCGCGGCGACCATCGCCGCGGTCCAGTTCGGCCCGCGGCGCTCGGGACGGATGCGTTCCGCCTCGAACAGCGGGGCCGCGGGGGTCGGCGCCGGACGCCCGCCGCCATGATCCGCGGCGAACTGGTCCAGAAGGGGGGCCGGGTCGAGATGGACGGCCTTGGCCAGGGTCCGGATGTGCCCACGGGCGTAGACGTCCCCGCCACAGGGAGCGAAGTCGTCGGCCTCGATGGCATGCACGATGGCGATACGGACCCGGGTGGCACTACTGACGTCGTCGACGGTCAGCCCGGCCGCGATACGCGCCTGCTTCAGGGCGCGGCCGATCGAGGGGCGGGCATCCTCACGGTCGTCTTCGAACGGACGCTCGTCTTCAGGGGAGTTGCCGATGGACACGGGGGCGCCTTTCGAGCGTTTAAGCCACCTGTGCTGAGGGTTCAGTCTAGGGGGGGTGCGAAAGGGTGGGGCAACCGGGCGGTGGGACTTTGTACGCCATCGGTATGGCCGGACACGCCGATGGTGGAGCAGCAGCTTTTCGCTTCCCTCAACTTGACGTACGCCGAAGGGAAACGGTTGCTCAATGATCCCTTACGGGTGAGTCACGATCGAACACCCCTCGATCGCCCACCCACCCGGAAGGTGACCGGTGTGCCCCGTTTCCGGAGGCGACGTCCTCTTAAGCCTCCCCGCGGATCACCGCGAGCACTCCGTCCAGCTCATCAGCCTTCACAAGAACGTCACGAGCCTTGGACCCCTCACTGGGCCCGACGATCCCCCGGGACTCCATCAGGTCCATCAGCCGTCCCGCCTTGGCGAAGCCGACGCGCAGCTTGCGCTGCAGCATGGAGGTCGACCCGAACTGCGTCGACACGACCAGCTCGGCCGCCTGGCACAGCAGGTCCAGGTCGTCGCCGATCTCCTCGTCGATCTCCTTCTTCTGCTTCGTCCCCACGACGACGTCGTCCCGGAAGATCGGCGCCATCTGGTCCTTGCAGTGCTGCACGACCGCCGCGACCTCGTCCTCGGTCACGAAGGCGCCCTGCATACGGGTGGGCTTGTTGGCCCCCATGGGCAGGAACAGCCCGTCACCCTTGCCGATCAGCTTCTCGGCGCCCGGCTGGTCGAGGATGACCCGGGAGTCCGCGAGCGACGACGTGGCGAAGGCCAGCCGCGAGGGCACGTTCGCCTTGATCAGACCGGTGACGACATCCACCGACGGCCGCTGCGTGGCGAGCACCAGGTGGATGCCGGCCGCGCGCGCGAGCTGCGTGATGCGCACGATCGCGTCCTCGACGTCCCTGGGCGCGACCATCATCAGGTCGGCGAGCTCGTCCACGATCACCAGCAGATACGGGTACGGCTGAAGCTCCCGCTCACTGCCCTCGGGCGCCTTGACCTTGCCGTTGCGGATCGCCTCGTTGAAGTCGTCGATGTGCCGGAACCCGTACGCCGCCAGGTCGTCGTACCGGAGGTCCATCTCCCGTACGACCCACTGGAGCGCCTCGGCGGCCCGCTTCGGGTTGGTGATGATCGGCGTGATCAGGTGCGGGATGCCCTCGTACACGGTCAGCTCGACCCGCTTGGGGTCGACGAGGACCATGCGGACGTCCTCGGGAGTCGCGCGGACCATGATGGACGTGATCAAGCAGTTAATGCACGAGGACTTACCGGAACCCGTGGCTCCGGCGACGAGCACGTGCGGCATCTTCGCCAGGTTGGCCATCACATAGCCGCCCTCGACGTCCTTGCCGAGCGCCACCAGCATCGGATGGTCGTCCTCGGCGGCCGCCGCGAGCCGCAGCACGTCGCCGAGGTTGACCATCTCGCGGTCGGTGTTCGGGATCTCGATGCCGACCGCGGACTTGCCGGGGATCGGGCTGATGATCCGCACGTCGGGGCTGGCGACGGCGTACGCGATGTTCTTCGCCAGCGCGGTGATCCGCTCGACCTTCACAGCGGGGCCGAGCTCGACCTCGTACCGCGTGACCGTCGGCCCGCGCGTGAAGCCGGTGACGGCCGCGTCGACCTTGAACTCCATGAAGACGTTGGTCAGCGAGGCGACGACGGCGTCGTTGGCCGCGCTGCGCGCCTTGCCGGGCCCGCCGCGCTCCAGGAGGTCGAGCGAGGGCAGCGAGTAGGTGATGTCACCGGACAGCTGGAGCTGCTCCGCGCGCGGCGGCAGCTCGCCCGGTGCCTCGGGTGCGGGCTTGGTGAGGTCGGCGACCTCGACCTTGAGCTTCTCCTGCCTGCCGCGCGCGGCCGGGGCCGGCACGGGGGTCGGCACCGGCGTCGGCGTCGTGTCCTCGCGGTCCCCGACGCTCACCCCCTGGGTGAGGTCGGCGACGATCGGCGACGGCGGCAGCCCGTGCATGACGGCACCGTCCAGCGCGGCGGCGGCCGCGGCGGCGACGTCCAGGGCGTCCATGGGACGGTCCATGTCGGGCTGGGGCACCGCGGAGCGCCTGGGGCGGCCGCGACGCCGCGTGAGGGCCTCCTGCTCGGCGCCATCGGGGTCGTACGCCTCGGGTGCCGGTCCCCGTCTGCGGTTACGCGCGGGCAGCGCCTCGCGCCACTGCTCCTCGTAACGCTCGTCGTCGCCCGAGAACTCGTCGAACTCGTCCTCCGACGGGTCGTGCACCACCCCGAGCCGCACGCCGAGCTCCCGCAGCCTGCGCGGAATGGCGTTGACCGGTGTGGCGGTGACGACCAGCAGCCCGAAGACCGTGAGCAGCACGAGCAGCGGTACGGCGAGAACCTCGCCCATCGTGTACGACAGCGGGGTCGCCGCGCCCCAGCCGATGAGGCCGCCGGCGTCCCTTATGGCCTGCATGCCGTCGCTCCGCGCGGGCGCGCCGCACGCGATGTGGACCTGGCCGAGCACGCCGATCACCAGCGCGGACAGACCGATCACGATCCGGCCGTTGGCCTCGGGCTTCTCGGGGTGCCGGATGAACCGGAAGGCGATGACCGCGAGCAGTATCGGCACGAGGAGGTCCAGGCGCCCGAAGGCACCGGTCACCAGCATCTCGACGAGGTCGCCGACGGGACCGCGCAGGTTCGACCAGGTGCCGGCCGCGACGATCAGCGCGAGGCCGAGCAGCAGCAGCGCGACGCCGTCCTTGCGGTGTGCCGGGTCGAGGTTCTTCGCGCCGTTCCCTATGCCGCGGAACACCGCGCCCACGGCGTGCGCGAGGCCCAGCCAGACGGCGCGTACGAGCTTGTAGATACCGCCGGTCGGGTTCGGCGCCGGCTTGGGGGGCGGCGCGGCCTTCTTCGCCGCGGCCTTCTTGGCGGGCGCCTTCTTCGCCGGAGGCTTCTTCGCAGCGGCCTTCTTCGCCGGAGCCGCCGCCTTCTTCGCGGGCTGCTTCTTGGCAGCGGAGGGACGTGAGGCCATAGGTGTGAGGTTACCGGTGGAGACGACAACGGACACGTGTGCCCAGTGCTTCACCCGTTCGTGTCGTCCTTGCGAGTGCGTGGAACTGACGCCTGCTCATGAGCAACTGGGCCGTGGACGGAGCGCAGTTCCGCGCGCGTAGGGACGTCAGTTCTGCGAGGGCACCGACGGTGTGGGCCCGGTGCCCGGCTCCAGCGCGTCCAGCGCCCGCCGCAGTCCGGTGAGTTTGCGTTCGAGATGGGCGGCCGTGGCCACGGCCGCCGCGTCCGCCGACTCGTCGTCGAGCTGCTTGGACAGCGCCTCCGCCTGCTCCTCGACCGCCGCGAGCCGCGCCGACAGCTCGGCCAGCAGCCCGGCCGGTTCCTTCGTCTCGCCGGGGGCGGCCTTGCCGCCGGCACCGCCCTCCAACTGGAGCCGCAGCAGCGCCGCCTGCTCCCTCAGCTGGCAGTTCTTCATGTACAGCTCGACGAACACGGAGACCTTCGCGCGCAGCACCCACGGGTCGAAGGGCTTGGAGATGTAGTCGACCGCGCCCGCCGCATAGCCGCGGAAGGTGTGGTGCGGGCCGTGGTTGATCGCGGTGAGGAAGATGATCGGGATGTCCCGGGTGCGTTCTCGCCGCTTGATGTGCGCCGCGGTCTCGAACCCGTCCATGCCCGGCATCTGGACGTCCAGCAGAATGACCGCGAAGTCGTCAGTGAGCAGTGCTTTGAGCGCTTCCTCCCCGGACGATGCCCGCACCAGCGTCTGATCGAGCGCGGAGAGGATGGCCTCCAGCGCGAGCAGATTCTCCGGCCGGTCATCGACCAGGAGGATCTTGGCCTTCTGCACCATGGCCCGCCCTCCTCGCCCCGGATGTGCACCGGGCGCCGCCCCTGGGGACGACTCCCTTTCGCCGCCCGTCCTTGTGCCGGTCATGGTAGCCGCACCCCGCCCGTCGCCACACCCTGTCACCGCGATGTCACTGTGCACGTAGCAGAAACGTAGCGGGAGACCAGAAGGTTCCCCGATTCCCGTACTTCTACACGGCTTCGAACACACTGAGTCAGCAACTCCGTGTGAACGCCGAAGGTTCTCGCATCATCCACCCGAAGCCCGCGCTTTCCGGTCACGAGTCGCGCATCCACTGCTGCATGACCGACAGCAGATGATCGGGGTCGACCGGCTTGGTGACGTAGTCGGAGGCGCCCGACTCGATCGCCTTCTCCCGGTCGCCCTTCATCGCCTTCGCGGTCAGCGCGATGATCGGCAGGCCCGCGAACTGCGGCATCCGGCGGATCGCCGTGGTCGTCGCGTAGCCGTCCATCTCCGGCATCATGATGTCCATCAGCACGACCGTGACGTCGTCGTGCTGCTCCAGGACCTCGATGCCCTCGCGGCCGTTCTCGGCGTACAGCACCGAGAGCCCGTGCTGCTCGAGGACGCTGGTCAGCGCGAACACATTGCGGATGTCGTCGTCGACGATCAGCACCTTCTCGCCGCCGAACCGGATGCCCCGCGGCCCCTGCGGAGCCACGTCCTGCTGGGCGGACCACTGGTCCAGCGAGACGGGCCGCTGCTCGGCCTCCGGCAGCGTCCGGCGCCGGCGCCGGAAGAGCGCGGCGGCACCGTTCTGCGTCTCCTGGTACGACCGCACCTCGGCCGGCGTCTCGACCTCCACCTCGGCCAGCCCGTTGCTCTCCGAGGCGAGCAGTTCCCCGGCCTCCAGCGCGGGCATGGGCTGCTGGTAGCCCTGCGGGGGCAGTTCGCTCGGGTGCAGCGGCAAATACAGCGTGAACGTCGAGCCACGCCCCGGCTCGCTCTGCGCGTGGATCTCACCGCCGAGCAGCTGGGCGATCTCCCGCGAGATGGAGAGCCCGAGGCCCGTACCGCCGTACTTCCGGCTCGTCGTGCCGTCGGCCTGCTTGAACGCCTCGAAGATCACCCGCATCTTACTGGCCGCGATCCCGATGCCGGTGTCGGTCACCGAGAACGCGATCAGATCGGCGTCCGCGTCCCGCAGCGAACCGGTCTCCAGCAACTGCTCCCGGATCTTCATCGGCACGTCCGCCCCGGCGGGCCTGATGACCAGCTCCACGGCCCCCGAGTCGGTGAACTTCACCGCGTTGGACAGCAGGTTGCGCAACACCTGCAGCAGCCGCTGCTCGTCGGTGTGCAGCGTGGCGGGCAGCTCCGGCGAGACCCGTACGGACAGGTCCAGGCCCTTCTCCGCGGTCAGCGGCCGGAAGGTGGCCTCCACGTAGTCCACGAGCTGCACGAGCGCGATACGCGTCGGGGAGACGTCCATCTTGCCCGCCTCGACCTTCGACAGGTCGAGGATGTCGTTGATCAGCTGGAGCAGGTCGGAGCCGGCCCCGTGGATCGTCTCGGCGAACTCGACCTGCTTCGGCGACAGGTTGGCGTCCGCGTTGTCGGCGAGCAACTTGGCCAGGATCAGCAGCGAGTTGAGCGGCGTACGCAGCTCGTGCGACATGTTGGCGAGGAACTCGCTCTTGTAGCGCATCGACACCGCGAGCTGCTCGGCACGCTCCTCCAGGACCTGCCGCGCCTCCTCGATCTCGGTGTTCTTGACCTCGATGTCGCGGTTCTGCTGGGCCAGCAGCTCGGCCTTCTCCTCCAGTTCGGCGTTGGACGACTGGAGCGCCTTCTGCCGGTTCTCCAACTCCGCGGACCGCTCCCGGAGTTGCTCGGTGAGCTCCTGCGACTGCTTCAGCAGCTGCTCGGTCTTGGTGTTGACGGAGATGGTGTTGACGCTGGTCGCGATCATCTCCGCGATCTGGCTGAGGAAGTCCTTCTGGATCTGCGTGAAGGGCGTGAAGGACGCCAGCTCGATGACACCGAGCACCTTGCCCTCGAACAGCACCGGAAGCACGATCACCTGCGCCGGCGGAGCCTCCCCGAGCCCCGAGGAGATCTTCAGATACCCGCTCGGCGCGTTCTCCACGAGAATCGTCCGCTTCTCCTGCGCGGCCGTCCCGATCAGCGCCTCACCCGGCCTGAAGGACGTCGGCATGGACCCCATCGAATAGCCGTAAGACCCCAGCATGCGCAGTTCGTACGAGTCCTCCTCGTCGCCGCTCGCGTCCCTGCCGTCGACGAGCGGCATCGCCAGGAAGAACGCGCCGTGCTGCGCGGACACCACCGGCGTCAGCTCGCTCATGATCAGCGAGGCGACGTCGGCGAGGTCGCGGCGCCCCTGCATCAGCGCGGAGATACGGGCCAGGTTGCCCTTGAGCCAGTCCTGCTCCTTGTTGGCGATCGTGGTGTCGCGCAGGTTGGCGATCATCTTGTTGATGTAGTCCTGGAGTTCCTGGATCTCCCCGGACGCGTCCACGTCGATCTTCAGGTTCAGGTCGCCGCGGGTCACCGCGGTCGCCACGCGCGCGATGGCACGCACCTGCCGGGTCAGGTTCCCGGCCATCTCGTTCACGGACTCCGTGAGGTCCCGCCAGGTGCCGTCGACGTCACGCACGCGTGCCTGGCCGCCGAGCTGTCCTTCGGTGCCCACCTCGCGGGCGACTCGGGTGACCTCCTCGGCGAAGGAGGAGAGCTGGTCGACCATGGTGTTGATGGTCGTCTTGAGTTCGAGGATCTCACCGCGCGCGTCGATGTCGATCTTCTTCGTCAGGTCGCCCTTGGCGATGGCCGTGGTCACCATGGCGATGTTCCGCACCTGACCGGTCAGGTTGGACGCCATCTGGTTCACGGACTCGGTGAGGTCCTTCCAGGTACCGGCCACACCGGGCACCCGCGCCTGACCGCCCAGGATGCCGTCCGTACCCACCTCACGAGCCACCTTGGTCACCTGGTCCGCGAACGAACTCAGCGTCTTCACCATGGTGTTGAAGGTGTCGGCGAGCTGCGCGACCTCACCGCGCGCCTCGATCGTCACCGTCCGGGTCAGGTCGCCGTTGGCAACGGCGGAGGCGACCTGGGAGATGTTCCGCACCTGCATGGTCAGGTTGTTGGCCATCAGGTTGACGTTGTCGGTCAGGTCCTTCCAGATGCCCGTGACGCCCGACGCGTGCGCCTGACCGCCCAGGATGCCCTCGGTGCCCACCTCGCGCGCCACCCGGGTCACCTGCTCGGCGAAGGAGGACAGCTGGTCCACCATCGTGTTGACGGTGCTGACGAGTTCGAGGATCTCGCCCTTGGCGTCGACGGTGATCTTCTTCGACAGGTCACCCTTGGCGACCGCGGTCGTGACCTCGGCGATGTTGCGCACCTGGATGGTCAGGTTGTTCGCCATGAAGTTCACGGACTGCGTGAGGTCCTTCCAGGTGCCGGAGACCCCCTGCACCTCGGCCTGACCGCCGAGGATGCCCTCGGTGCCCACCTCGCGCGCCACACGCGTGACCTCTTCGGCGAACGACGACAGCTGGTCGACCATCGTGTTCAGGGTGTTCTTCAGCTCCAGGATCTCGCCGCGCGCGTCCACGGTGATCTTCTGGGACAGGTCACCCCGGGCCACCGCGGTGGCCACCTGGGCGATGTTGCGCACCTGGCCGGTCAGGTTGGACGCCATGCCGTTCACGGAGTCCGTCAGGTCCCGCCACACACCGGCGACGCCAGGCACCTGCGCCTGCCCGCCCAGCCGACCCTCCGTACCCACTTCCCGCGCCACCCGGGTCACCTGGTCGGCGAAGGCGGAGAGCTGGTCGACCATCGTGTTGATGGTGTTCTTCAGCTCCAGGATCTCGCCGCGCGCGTCGACGTCGATCTTCTGGGACAGGTCACCCCGGGCCACCGCGGTCGTCACCTGGGCGATCTGCCGCACCTGCGAGGTGAGGTTGCCACCCATGAAGTTGACGGAGTCGGTGAGCTCCTTCCAGGTCCCGGAAACGCCCGGTACGACGGCCTGACCGCCCAGGCGGCCCTCGGTGCCCACGTCCCGGGCCATCCGCGTCACCTGGTCCGCGAAGGCCGACAGCTGGTCCACCATCGTGTTCACGGTGTTCTTCAGCTGAAGCATCTCGCCGGAGACGTCGACGGTGACCTTCTGGGACAGGTCACCGTTGGCCACCGCCGTCGTCACCTGGGCGATGTTCCTCACCTGTCCGGTGAGGTTCCGGAACGCCGTGTTGACGGAGTCGGTGAGGTCCTTCCAGGTCCCGGCAGCGCCCGACACCTGCGCCTGCCCGCCCAGCTCACCCTCGACACCCACCTCGCGCGCCACGCGCGTGACCTCGGCACCGAACGCAGACAGCTGGTCCACCATCCCGTTGACGGTGTTCTTCAGCTCCAGCATCTCGCCGGCCACGTCCACCGTGACCTTCTGCGACAGGTCACCGTTGGCCACCGACGTCGTCACCTGCGCGATGTCCCGCACCTGAATGGTCAGGTTCCGGAAGACCGTGTTGACGGAGTCGGTGAGGTCCTTCCAGGTCCCCGCGGCACCCGGAACGTTCGCCTGTCCGCCGAGCTGCCCCTCGGCACCGACCTCGTTGGCCACACGCGTGACCTCGTCCGCGAAGATCCGCAGCGTCTCGGTCATCTGGTTGATCGTGTCCGCGAGCTGGGCGACCTCGCCCCGCGCCGACACGGTCACCTTCTGCGACAGATCACCACTGGCGACCGCGGTCGTCACCTGGGCGATCCCGCGCACCTGGGCCGTCAGATTGCCGGCCATCAGGTTCACCGAATCGGTGAGGTCCTTCCACACACCCGCCACACCGGGCACCTGCGCCTGCCCGCCCAGCTCACCCTCGACACCCACCTCACGCGCGACACGGGTCACCTCGGAGGAGAAGGAGGACAGCTGGTCCACCATCGTGTTGACGGTGTTCTTCAGTTCGAGCATCTCGCCGGCCACGTGAACCGTGACCTTCCGGGACAAGTCACCCTTGGCGACCGCCGTGGTGACGAGCGCGATGTCCCGCACCTGCGCCGTCAGCCGGTACGCCATCGTATTGACGGAATCCGTCAGATCCTTCCAAGAACCGGACATACCGCGCACCTTGGCCTGCCCGCCCAGCTTGCCCTCGGTGCCCACCTCGCTGGCCACACGCGTGACCTCGTCGGTGAACGTCGACAGCTGGTCGACCAGGTTGTTGACGGTCCGCCCGACCTTGAGGAACTCACCCCGCAGCGGATGCCCGGCCCCGTCCGCCGCCTGCGTCCGCAGCTCCATACGCGGCGACAGATCGCCCTCCGCGACCGCGGACAGCACCCGGCCGACTTCCGAGACAGGTCGTACGAGATCGTCGACCAGGGCGTTGGAAGCGTCGACGGCGGTCAGCCACGAGCCCTCACAGGCACCACTTTCCAGCCGTTCCGTGAGCTTGCCCTCACGGCCCACCATGCGCCGCACCCGCGACAACTCGCCCGTCAGATGCAGATTCCGGTCGGCCACTTCGTTGTAAACAGCCGCGATCTCGGACAACACGCCGTCGCCCGACACCGTGAGCCGCTTCCGGAAATTCCCGTCTCGCATGGAGACCAGAGCCGCCAGCAGTCGGTTCAGGGCAGCTGTGTCCACCGCGGTGGTCCCACCGCGCGGTTTGCGCTGGTTGTTCAGGGACTGTCCGCCCTTCGCGCGCGTTTTAGTGCCCCGCGTCGCTGCGCCAGACTCCACTGTGTCCCTCCCGCAAGGGTCGACCGTTACTGCTGTGCTCCGGTACTACTGTTCGGAGTACCAGTTACTGCTGCGCATTTCTGCCGGATATACCAGGCCGCACGTCGGGCTGCTGCCCGCATTGCGCTGACCACACTCGGACTGCCTGGACCTTCACAAGAAGCTTGCCCAGTGTTTCACCCTGGCTGAACCAGGCCATAACAGTTCGGCAGCTTCGCACATCGTCCGCACACCCTCCGGACGGAAACACTGCAGACCGGCATCCTCATCGACGGGGAAGGTAAGTAACCTTGCATGCGGCTGTCCAGCCGCACCGGTCCGTCCGGCTCTGGGCGGTGGCACGAGAACGAGCGGGCATCGGAGGGGCGGCCGCACAACATGACCACCGGACTGATCCCTGGGGGACATCCCCCGGACCGTCGGCCGACGGACGGCCTGCCGCAGCAGCGGCACGAGCCGGTCGGCCACGGAGCCCTGCACATCGACAACCGGTCGAGGAGTTCTGTGATCACCGCGCGCGCGGCCGCCAGCTTCGAGCCCGTCGGGCGATCGGTCGCGAGCGCCCGCTCCTTCGTCCGCGACACACTCCAGGGCTGGGGCTTCGCGGACATCGTCGACGACGCGGTGGTCCTGACGAGCGAACTGGTGACCAACGCCGTGGTCCACGCCGGCACCACAGCGGACCTCCTGTGCCTGCGCACCGACGACGGTGTACGCATCGAGGTGGCCGACCACTACCCCGAGCGCGAGGTCCCCCTGCAGGGCTCCCTGGCCACCATGGGCAGCCCCGACCGCGAGGGCGGCCGCGGCCTCCAGCTGTGCGCGGCACTGGCCGCCCGCTGGGGCGTCGAATACACACCCACCCACAAGCAGGTCTGGTTCCAACTCGACCTCCCCGAACGTCCGGTGGGCACCCGCACCGCCGGCCCGTCCCTCCCGGCGGACCTCCTCCCCCTCGCCTCCGACGGCCGCGTCCGCGTCGCCGTCATCCAGATCGACCGCACGGCGGCCATCTCGGCCTGGAACGAGGACGCCGAGGAACTCTTCGGCTACCCGGCCGAACAGGTCACCGGCAAGCCCCTCACCGACCTCGCCGCCTGGCCGCACACCCCGGGCACCAGCACCGGCATCGCGGAAGCCCTCCAACTCTCCCGCTGGGAAGGCAGCTACGGCATAAGGGGCGCCAACGGCCGCGTCACCCCCGTGTACGCCTCCCACCTCCGCGTCCGCGACACCGGCGGCGAGCCCTCCACGGTCTGTCTCCTGGTCCGCGACCACGAACGCGCGGTCCTGCAGACCCCGTTGCGCATCCCGGCCTCCGACACCTCACCCGCCTCCGACGGGCAGAGCGCCGACCCCTTCGAGGTCTTCATCGGCTCACCGGCCCCGGACGACCTCGACGGCCTCCTCCAGCGCACGGTGGAGCGCGCCCGGGACATGCTCGACGCCGACTCCGCCTTCCTGCTCCTGGCCACCGACGACGAAACCGAGTTGGAGGTCCGCGCCTCCACCGGCCTGCCCTCCGCACGCCAGCGCTTCGCCCGCGTCCCCGTCGAGGCCGGACCGGGGCGCTACGGCTCGGCCCGCATGCCGGCCGTCCACGAGGACCTCACAGCGGTCCCCGGTGCCGTCCCGCTGTTGAACGGCACCGGCATGCGCTCGGTCGTCACCGTCCCCCTGAAGGTCGAGGGCCGCCTCACCGGCTCCCTGGGCGTCGCCGCGGAGGGCCCCGGCAGATACTCGAACGAAGAGGCCCTGCGCCTCCAATTTGCCGCGGACCGCATCGCGTTGGCGGTGGAGTCGGCCCGCCTCGGCGAACTCGAACGCCTGCGCCGAGGCTCGCTCAGCTTCCTGGTCGAAGCCTCCGACCTCCTGGCGGGCACCCTGGACCGCGACCAGACCCTGGCCCTGATGGCCCAGATGACGGTCCCGACCCTCGCCACCTGGTGCGCGGTCTACACGATCGCCGACCAGGCCTCCGAGCCCTACCTGTCGTACGTCCTGCACGAGGACGAGGAACTCATCGACGGCATCAAGTCGTTGCTCTCGAAGATCTCCCCGCCCGACCCGGTACCCACCCCGGGCGCCCGCGTCTGGTCGGCGCCCGCCGAAGCGGCCCATCAGGCGGCCCTGCGCACCTCCATGCGCAGCCTGGGCCTGGGCGAGCCCATCGGCCGCCTCAGCGCAGGCATCGGCCCGACCCTGGCCACGGCCTCAGCGGTGGGCGGCGAGACCGTCGTCCTGCCCCTGGTGGCCCGCAACCGGGTCATCGGCATGCTGACGCTCGGCAAGCCGACGGACGAACACTTCCGCCAGGAAATCCTGGAGCTGGCGGAAGACCTCTCACGACGAGCCGCCCTGGCCCTGGACAACGCCCGCCTGTACTCCGAGCGCACCGCCATCAGCCAGTCCCTCCAGCGCAGCCTCCTCCCCCCGGAACTCCCCGAGATCGACGGCGTCGAGGTCGAGGTCATCTACCGGGCGGCCGGCGAGGGCAACGAGGTCGGCGGCGACTTCTACGACGTCTTCCCCATCAGCGACGGCGCCTACGGCTTCGCCATCGGCGACGTCTGCGGCACGGGCCCGAACGCGGCCGCGGTGACGGGCCTGGCCCGTCACGCCCTCCGTCTCCTCGCCAGAGAGGGCCTCAGCGGCCCGGCGGTCCTGGAACGCCTCAACTCCGCGATCCTCGACGAGGGAGCCCGCAGCCGCTTCCTGACCCTCCTCTACGGCGAGATGCGCCCCCAGGCGGACGGCAGTGCCGAACTGAAGGTGGTCTGCGCCGGCCATCCCCTCCCCCTCCGCCTGCGCCAGGACGGCACAGTCGAACCGGCCGCCGAACCCCAGCCGCTCCTGGGCGTCATCGAGGACCTGGAGCTGTACGAGCAGACGGTCACCCTGGACCCGGGCGACGTCCTCCTGTGCGTCACCGACGGCGTCACCGAACGCCGTGAGGGCGCCCGCATGTTGGGCGACGACGGTCTCACGGACGTCCTCACCACCTGCACGGGCCTGACGGCAGGAGCGGTGGCGGCCCGCATCATGCGCGCGGTGGAGCGCTTCGCGTCGGACGCCCCGTCCGACGACATGGCGATCCTCGCCATGCGCGTCCCGGGCCTCCACAAGGACTGAGAAGCACGCAGAGAGCACAAAAAAGACCCCGCCCGATTGGGCGGGGTCTTTTGACTGGAGCCCCCTAACGGAATCGAACCGTTGACCTTCTCCTTACCATGGAGACGCTCTGCCGACTGAGCTAAGGGGGCCTGTCGCTTTTCCGAGGTTTCCCTCGCGGCAACGAAATAGATCATACCCCGAACAGACCCGTGCTCCCAACCACGCCCACGAGGTACGACAGCCCGCTCAGAAGGCGGCCTGCAACAACCCCCCGAGCGCGTTGCACGCACCCACGATCCGCTGCATGTCCCGCTTGGTCAGCGAGGCATCGACAGGCAGCGCCAACGTCTCGTCCGCGGCAAGCTCCGTCTCCCGCAACGACACACAACGCCGGAACTCCGGCAACCGGTGCACAGGCGTCTTCACCGGCACCCGGCACTCAACTCCCTTGCCCCGCAAGGCCCGCGCAAAGGCATCCCGATCGGGCCGCCCATTCCCCGGCACCCGCACGACGTACTGCTGATAGGTATGCCCATCACCCCCATCAGGGGTCCGCACACCCTTCAACTTCCCATCCAGATAAGCAGCCCGCTCCCGCCGCTGAGCCACCTCGTCATACGGCACCTCGGACTCCCCCTGCTCCAACACCAGCAGCCCGTGCCGCTGCCCCAGAGCATGGAGCGCCCGAATATCGGCCCACCGCCCAAACCGGTGTACGACGACCACGGCCGCGGTCCGCGACGTAACGGCCGCTTCGACAGCGGACGCGTCAAGGCAGTAGCTCACCGGATCTATGTCGGCGAACACCGGGAGCGCACCGGCCAACACGACAGCCTCGGCGACCTCGACGTTCCCGAACGCCGGCACCACGACCTCGTCACTGACTCCGACGCCGGCGGCCCTGAGCATTGCAGCAGTACTCATGCCTCGGATGGTGATTGCGCAACGTGAACTTCAAGTGACGCAGAACAAAAAAGGGTTGGACCCCGAACCGAAGTTCAGGGTCCAACCCTTTGAATAATTGTTCGGCGGCGTCCTACTCTCCCACAGGGTCCCCCCTGCAGTACCATCGGCGCTGTAAGGCTTAGCTTCCGGGTTCGGAATGTAACCGGGCGTTTCCCTCACGCTATGACCACCGAAACACTATGAAACTGTCAGCCGCACCACACCACGAGGGGTGCGGGGCCGTTCGTGGTTTCAGAACCAACACAGTGGACGCGAGCAACTGAGGACAAGCCCTCGGCCTATTAGTACCGGTCACCTCCACCCATTACTGGGCT
>NZ_JAQMWP010000019.1 GCF_030403745.1 Streptomyces sp. S.PB5 | reverse complement strand
CGCTGCAGGTTGGAGTCGCGCCGGGCCCCCGAACTGCCGTCGGCGAAGGCCTCGTTCACGACGTCCCACTGGACGATCTTGCCCTTGTAGTGGTTCATCACGCCGTTGATGTGGTCGATCATCGCCTGCCGCAGGGTGCTGCCGCTGAGGCTCTGCATCCAGCCGGGCTGCTGGGAGTGCCAGGCCAGGGTGTGGCCGCGCACCTTCTTGCCGTTCTGCACCGCCCAGTTGTAGACGCGGTCACCCGCGGTGAAGTTGAACTGGCCCCGCTGCGGTTCGGTGGCATCGATCTTCATCTCGTTCTCGGCCGTGACCATGTTGAACTCACGGTTCGCGATCGTGGTGTACGCCGAGTCGCCCAGCCTGCCCGAGGCGATGGCGGTGCCGAAGTAACGGCCGCTCTGCGCCGCCGCGGCGCCGAGCGTGCTCTCGGCGGCGCTCGCGGGCGGCGGCGCGACCAGTGCGCCGGCCGCGGCAAGGACACCGACGACCAGCGCCGGCAGCAGGCCGCGGATCTTGCGGCGGACGACTTGTCTGGGAAGGGCGTGCGGACCCATGGCTGTGCCTCCAAGTTGGACATCACGGAATGACGGGAGCGCGGGGGAAGTGCGCCGGCTTCGACGGCACGCGGTCGGCCACCGGTTACATACAGCGGGCGGTGGTCGACAGCGGTGTTTCGACACAGACACGGGGTACTCCATCGCGGCTCAGCCGGGGGCCGTCACGCGGCGTCGCGTACCTCTCCAACGGTGCGAAGAGCCAGGATGCGCTGGTGCGAACCTCACCGGAAGGAAACGGGGTGGCGCGGGTGCTTCGATGCGTGGATCTGCCGTTCGGCACAAGGTGCCCGGGACCACCACAGTTCGAAATCCCGAACTACGGTCGGCCACTCAGAGAGGGATGATTGAGGGGTTGACAGTGAATCGTCAACACTCATCACAGAGAAAGTTTCCGTTAGTCAGTCGAAACTTTCAGTCCCGCAACGGGTTTGCAGGCATCCCTCACCCAACTCCCTTCCCACCCTGCCCCTTGGAATTGCCCGCCCTACCGCGACCTCCAGGGCCTCCCGGAGCAATGGTTTGCAGACAGATCTGCGACAGAGACCTTGACCGGAGGCCTCCGCGTTCCTAGCTTGCGACGTCAAGGTTCGGTGAGGTCATCGAATGTTTCGATGACCTCACCGCTCCGGTACGGCCGCTTCGCGGCTCAACGGCGTCACCCCACCCCCGCTCCCAAGGAGGCCTTCTGATGCGGTTTCGCCACCGGTCACTGCTTCGCCCAAGACACTTACTCGCCATCCTTGCGCCTTTGCTCCTGGTGGCCGGCTTCCTCGGTGCCCAGCCCGCCAGCGCGGCGACCGTAGACCCCAACGCCTCGTATGTGCTGGTCAACCGCAACAGCGGTAAGGCCCTCGACGTATACAATCTGTCGACCGCGGACGGCGCCCGCATCACCCAGTGGACGAGGAACGACCAGAACCAGCAGCAGTGGCAGTTCGTCGATTCCGGGGGCGGCTACTACCGCGTCAAGTCCCGTCTCTCGGGCAAGGTGCTGGACGTCCAGAACCGGTCCACGGCGAACGGCGGCGCGATCGTCCAGTGGACCGACCAGAACGCGACCAACCAGCAGTGGCGGCTGGCCGACAGCTCCGACGGCTATGTGCGGCTCATCGCGCGCCACAGCAACAAGGCCCTCGAGGTCCAGGGCGCCTCCACCGCCGACAACGCGAACATCGTCCAGTATGACGACTGGGGCGGCGCCAACCAGCAGTGGCAGTTCGTCAAGGTCGGCGGCAGCACCCCCGGCCCGTGCGACCTGCCCTCGAGCTACCGCTGGTCGTCGACGGGCCCGCTGGCACAGCCCAGGCCGGAATGGGCCTCGCTCAAGGACTTCACCGTCGCCCCCTACAACGGCAGGCAGCTCGTCTACGCGACGACCCACGGCGCCGCGGGAACGGGCAAGGCGTGGGGCTCGATGAACTTCGGCCTGTTCACCAACTGGTCGGAGATGGCCTCGGCAAGCCAGAACACGATGTCGTCGGGCACCGTCGCGCCTTCACTCTTCTACTTCGCGCCGAAGAACATCTGGGTGCTCACCTACCAGTGGGGCGCGGCCGCCTTCAACTACCGGACGTCGACCGATCCGACCAACCCGAACGGCTGGTCAGCACCGCAGCCCCTGTTCACCGGCAGCATCTCCGACTCCGGAACCGGCCCCATCGACCAGACGATCATCGGTGACGGGACGAACATGTACCTGTTCTTCGCCGGTGACAACGGCAGGATCTACCGGGCCAGCATGCCCATCGGGAACTTCCCGGGCAGCTTCGGCTCCTCGTACACAACGATCATGAGCGACACGGTGAAGAACCTGTTCGAGGCGCCGCAGGTCTACAAGCTGCAGGGCCAGAACCGCTACCTCATGATCGTCGAGGCCCGGGGCGCCACTGAGCAGCGGTTCTTCCGCTCGTTCACGGCCACCAGTCTGAACGGCTCGTGGACACCCCAGGCCGCGACCGAGAGCAACCCCTTCGCGGGCAAGGCCAACAGCGGGGCCACCTGGACCAACGACATCAGCCACGGCGAACTGCTGCGCACCAGCGCCGACCAGACGATGACCGTCGATCCCTGCAACCTCCAGTTGCTCTACCAGGGGCGCAGCCCCAGCTCCGACGGCGTCGACTACGGCCTCCTCCCCTACCGTCCAGGGCTGCTGACACTTCAGCGCTGACGGCACGACACGGGGCGCGGTCAGGCGTCCTGTGACAGAAAGGGGCGCCTGCCAGGCGCCCCTTTCTGTCACTCCGCTTCTGTCACTCCGCTTCTGTCACTCCTCGTCGCGCAGCCTGGCCGCCAGCGAAGTCAGCGCCTCCGTCTCCTCCACGTGTCCCAGCGCGGTCAGGCGGGAGACGGCCGCGTCGACGCGGGTGAGGGCGAGTGCCGTGCGTTCCAGGTAGATGCCCTCCACCGCGCCCGCGAGGCGGACGCACTCGGCCCACTCGCCGGCGTCGTCGTCCCGGCCCGGCTCGCCGAGCAGTCCAAGGGCCTTGTCCAGCGCCACGAGGGCGTCCTCGTACTCACCCGCGTAGGCGTTGACCCGGCCGTACTCATAGGCCAGGGCCGGGTCCAGGGCGCGGCCGTGGGCCTCGTAGCCGGCGGCGCGGGCCTCGTCGGCGATGCGGCCCGCGTCGGAGAGGAAGGCGAGGGCGGCGGGCAGACCGTCCGCGCCCTGCTTCTGGGACTGGAGACGGGCGAGTTCCCGCAGTGAGCTGCTGAGGTGCTCGTAGCGCGGCTCCCGGCCGTGGGCGGCGAGTGCCTGGTCCGCGGCCTCGCGGGCGCGGTCGAACTCGCCGGACTCGCCGAGGAGTACGGCGGTCTCCGCGGCGATCATGGCGTGGCTGCCCGGGTCGTCGTCCCAGGCGGAGGACTCGCCCGCCAGGGTGACGAACTCCGCCGTCGCCGCCTTGAGGTCCTCCCCCGCGTGCAGGGCGCGGGCGCGGGTCAGGCGGAGCTGGGCGACGAGCCGGTCGTCCAGCTCTCCGGCGGTGACGTCCGGTTCGGTCAGCAGGGAGTCGAGGAGCGCGATGCAGTCCTCGATGCGGCCGAGGTCGAGGCTGAGCTGGGCGGCGTTGCTGTAGGTGCAGAACGCGTCCACGCGGCTGCCGCGGCGCAGGGCCACCTCCGCGGAGCGCGTCAGATGCCGCAGTGCCTCGTCGGGGCGGCCCAGGTGCATGCAGGCCTCGGCGAGATCGCTGTGCAGGCGGGAGGTGTCGACGGTGTCGGCCGGCCACTCGGCGGCCAGTCGCAGCCCCTCGGCGAGGTTGTCGTACGCGGCCTGCGCGTCCCGCAGGCCGAACTGGAACCGGCCGCGCAGCCCGAGCGTGCGGGGCAGGTGCCAGGCGGGGCCGTGCGCCTTGAGCCGGTCGAGCAGGGCGTCGATCTCGGTGACGGCGGCGGGCAGGTCGCCGGAGAGGGCGTGCGTGCTGGCCCGCAGCAGCAGGGCCCCGGAGATCTGCCCGTCGATGTCGTGCCGGGTGGCGAACGCGAGCAGTCGGTCCACCTCGGCGAACACCGCCGCGACCTGCTCCTGGTCACCCGAGGCCTGAAGGCGCAGGGCGAGCGCGGTCACCCGCAGCCGCAGCAGCCGGGCCTCCAGGAACGGGGCGAGGCCGGTCGTCTCCTCGTGCAGCCGGGCCATGGAGGCGTGGGCGGCGGCCAGTTCGGCGGCCTTCGCCTCGGGTTCGTCGGCGTCCTGCGGAGCCGGGATCTCCGCGGTCGCGAGCAGGGCGGAGGCGCGGCAGACCGCCGCGTGACCGGGCTCGCCCGCGTCGTCGTACAGGGCCGCGGCCTCCTCGTGGAGGGCGGCGGACTCGACGTACTCGTCCTTGTTGCCCGCCCGGCTGGCCTCTTCGGCCAGCAGGTCGGCGCGCAGCCGTACGAGCGGTCCCACGGCCGGGTCGTCGGGGTGGGTGTAGTCGCGGGCGGCGACGAGGGTGCGCAGCCGTTCCCAGCAGGCCTGGGCGTCCGGGTGGCCCTCCTCGTCCAACGCCCTTGCCCGCAGGATGAGTTCGGGCAGGTCTTCGGGGACCGCGGCGGTCGTACGGGCCGCGGGTGCGGCGACCGGGGCGGCCGGGGCCACGTCGTCGAGGGCGCGGGGACGCAGGGTCAGCTCCAGCGACTCCACGAGCGGGGCACGGTCCAAGCGGGCCCTGCGGCGGTCGGCGTTGGCTGTGGTTCCGTTGCGGGCGTCGAAGCGGGCGGCGAGGTCGTCGGCGCGCCCGCGGACCTCGGCGCGCAGGGCGGCCACGGTCCAGGTACGGCCCGTGTACCCGGCGGTGGGCAGTTCGCCGTGGCCGAGGTGCTCGACGCGCTGGAGGAGGACCTCGACGCCGGTGAGGAAGCCGAGCTGGTCGAGCGGCGAGTCGACCTCGTCGAACAGGTTCCGGTTCTCGGCGAGCAGTTCCAGACCGCGTGCCTCGTTGCCGGTGAGCGCGCAGAACTCCAGGTGCCGGCCGACCTCTTCGGACATCGAAGGGTTGCGGCGGCAGGCACGGTAGCCCGTGAGGTGCAGTTCGCGGGCCCGGTCGGCCCGGCCGGTGCGCAGCAGGGGCAGCAGCGCGTACGAGGCGGAGCGGGACGGCTCCTCCTTGCAGGACTCCTTCCCGGTCAGGACCGGCTCCCAGGCGCCCAGCGCCCGCTCGTCGTCGCCCGACGTGAGGTGGTACAGGGCGCGCTGGCAGATCTCGCAGGCCTCGCAGTCACTGAGCCGGGTACGGGTGCGGCCCGCCCACAACTCGTAGGCGAGGGCGGTGTCCTCGCCGACGTGGGCGGCGAGCTGGTACGCCTGCCCGTAGTACGGCTGGAGGCCGAGGTCTGCCTTCTCGTACCGGTCGCGCATCTCCTGCAGCCACTGGCGCAGGCTGGTCAGCGGTATCTCGGGCAGCTGGCGCAGGGCGTGGGCCACCCACTTGAACCGCCAGAACAGCTGGTGGCGCAGGCGCTCGTCGAAGACGTCGGGCTGCTCGTCGAAAAGGGTGAGCAGCCGGGCGAAGACGACCGGGGACTTCCGGGGTTCGGAGCCGTAGGTGTACGCCTCCTGGAGTTCGAGGAGGGCGTGGATGAGGACGGCGGGGTCCTCGAACTGCTCGGCGGCGTCGACGAGTTCCTCGGCGGAGACGGTGCGGGCCCGGCCGTACGGGCGCCGGTCGTTCTCCTGGAGCGCCTGGAACAGCTCGTCTGTGCTCTGGGGACGGGGTGCAGTCGTCATCGTCAGCTGTCCTTGCGCAGGGCGTGGGCGAGAAGGTCGAGGAAGGAGCGGTTGATCAGGCTCGACTCGGCGGGCCTGAGCGGGCGCCGGGAGAGCATCGCGGCCTGTCCGTAGAGGGCTTCGGCGCTGGTGCGGGCCAGTTCGGGCTCGTCGATGGCGACGGCGGTGCGGACCAGCGGGTTGAGCTGGTTGAGGATCAGCTGGGCGCGCGGGGCCTCCTGGCGCAGGGCGCCGAGGATGTCGCCCCACAGGCCGCCCTCCTGCTCGCGGGCGAGCTGGGAGCGGGTGCGCTCGTGCCGGGCCTCGCGGCTGTCGACGAGGAGGGCCGGGGCGGAGGCGGGCTGGAAGGTGCGCAGCGCGACATCGCAGTCGAAGACGGCGAGGGCGTCCCGGGCCTGGGCGAGATAGGCCGCGGCGGCCAGTTCCGTCTCCCGGTCGACGGGGTCGAGATGGGCGGTGAGGGTCGCCGGGTCGAGGTCGGCGACGCTGGCCTCGGGCCTGATCTCGGGCAGCCGGTGGACCAGTTGGCGGTCGTAGGTGTAGCCGCCGTTGACGACGCCGAGTCCGGCGGCCGAGGCGATCGCGGCGACCTGCCGGAACTCCTCCACGCTGGACGTGACGAGCACGGTGCGGTGGGTGCGCGCGAACTCGTCGAGGGTGCAGTGTCCGTCGGTGGTCTCGAACGGCAGCCAGGGCAGCAGCATCCGCAGGATCTCGTCGTCGTGCACCGCGAGGGACTTCACGGCCAGGTGGTGGGCCTGGAGGAAGCGGCCGAGCAGCTCCGGGTCGCTGGCGGCGGCCCGGGCGATCCAGTCGCGCAGCCGCTCGGCCAGCGCGTCACGCACGGCGGCGAGGGTGTCGTCCTCGTACAGGGCTTCGCGCGATGCCGTCGGGCGCAGGCTCTCGGCGTCGACGACACAGCGGACGAAGAACGCCCACTCGGGCAGGATCTCCTCGGCCTGCTCGGACAGCAGCATGCCTTTGACGTGCACGCGGTGGCCGTGACGTCGACCGGCCGGTACCGCCTCGGGAAGGACACAGGCGATGCCCTTCAGGCCGACGGCCGGGAGGTCCAGCTCGATGGTGTCCAACGGCTTGAATCCGAAGACCTCTTCGCCGTACGCGGCCAGCGCGCGGGAGCGGGCGCCCGGGGTGGGGTACGTGCTCGACCAGGGCGCGGGGTCGGGGTTCACCGGCACGCCCGCGCTGCCCGAGCCGTCGTCGAAGGTCACCGGGTGCCGCAGCAGGGAGCCGAAGTGCCGGGCCAGCGCGTGCACTTGGGCCGGGCGTGTCCACTCGCCGGCGTCGGCGCGCGGCGTCAGTGTGACGGTGGTGCCCGGCCGGGGTCGGGCGGAGGCGGGCAGGGTGCGGACGGTGTAGCTGCCGTCGCCGCGGCCCCGCCACTCCACGGCGGGCGCGTCGGGGGTGCGGGCCGAGCGGCTCACGACGTGGATCTCGTCGGCGACCAGGAAGCAGGAGAGCAGGCCGATGCCGAACTGGCCGATGAAGTCCGCGCGTTGCTCGGCGACCTGCTCGGCGCGCTTGCTGCTGCGGCCGATCGTGGCGAGGAAGGTGTGCACGTCGGCCTCGGTGAGACCGACGCCGTCGTCCTCGACGCGTACGACGGAGCCGTCGGCGTACAGGCGGATACCGAAGGCGCCGTGGGGCTCGATGGCGTGCCGTGCGGTGAGGGCGTCGACCGCGTTCTGCAGGAGTTCGCGCAGATAGACGCGGGGGCTGGAGTAGAGGTGGTGGGAGAGGAGGTCCACCAGGCCGCGGAGGTCGACCTGGAAGGTGCGGTCGGTGGCGGGCTGGTGGGCCGAGGTGTCACGCAAAGGCATGGGGCAGTCCGGGGTGAAGGGAACGGCGGGGGTGGGCGGTTGTCGGCGGGCCGGCCGCGGACGTGCGGTGACGGTGGGCCGACGGGGTCGGCGGGGCCGATGATGCCGATGGGCCGGTGGGGCCTTGTGGCCGGTACGGGGCCGGTGCGGCCGTAGGGCCGTGTGGATCCGGGGTGACCGAGACGACCGGTGGTATGGCCGCAGTGGCCGCTATGGCTGCTGCGGCCGGTGGCTCAGAAGGCCTTGCGGAAGCGCGCGTACGCTTTCTCCGGGTCCGCCATGAAGGTCCACGGCCACCGGGTGATCACACCGTCCAGCTCGCGGAAGACGTTGGAGGCCTTGCTGCTGCCCGCCAGCGAGAGGGCCATCGCGAAGATGTTGTAGTCGCCCTGCCAGCCCAGGCCGCGCTCGTACGCGTGGTGCAGGATGCTGCGCTCCGCCGCCTCCCTCAACTCGGTCCGGATCCGCGGCTGCTGCAGACAGTCACGGTTGTCGGACTCCACCCAGTCCTCGATGTGTGCCATGGCGACGACACAGCCGAGCCGATGTCCGTCGGGCGCGGCGGCGAAGGCCTTCCGGGCGAAGTCCAGGGCCTGGCCCGGCTCTCCGCCCCAGCGCGGCTGGAGATGCGAGACCCACTCCAGGTGGATGTCCGGGTTCAGCGGATCGCGGCGCAGACCGGCCGCGAGCCGGGCGTCCTGGACGCTGTCGTCGACGGACATGCCGCGTCCCGAGGTGAGCAGATGACGCCACGGTGTGACCCAGTCGGGCTGCAGTTCGGCGGCTTCGAGAAGGTGCTCCTCGGCGATGCCCAGCCGCTCGTAGAAGGTCTGCCACTGCTCGCGGCTGACGTCGACGGCACGGGCCGACGTGCGCGCCTCCCAGCCCCAGGCGACATGGCGTGCACCCGATATCAGCAGTGCGGTCGCCCGGAGCTCCTTGTCGTCCTTGTCCTCCTCGGCGGCCCGGACGGCCCACTCCTCCACACCGCCCACGTCGGTGAGCTGGCCCAGGACCTCCTGCTGGTGGCCTAGGTCGAAGGGGGCCAGCGCCGCCTTGACCGCCGCCCAGTCACCCGCGTCGGCCGCCTCGACCAGCGCGAGCACCCGTGCGTCCCCCAACGCGCGCAATGCGTACGTCCCGTGCTTCCGCTTGCCCGGGACGGGAAGGGCGTGCGGATCCGCCGCCGTTCTCTCCGCACCTCTCCCGAACAACTTGCCCAGCATGCCGCGCCCTCCCCTGGTACCGCGTGATCGTGAGGGGCAGCATAAACGGCACCACTGACACCGCTTCCACAGGGTTTTCACCTCTGCCGCACGTGCGAAGTCCGTCTCCGACTGCCCCAAAGTGCGTACAACTATGAAAAAATTACGCACACGGCGTCGAAGGAGAGTTCTCGTGAGCAGTTCCGGCGACCAGCTCGGCTACGGAAGTCAGCGGCTCGACCGCACCGGCCAGGCCGAGGCCTTCGACGCCATCGGCGACCGCTATGACGAGGCCTTCCCGCACAAGGAGGGGCAGGTCGAATCCGCCGAGTGGCTGATCAAGTCCCTGTCGTCCGGGGCCCGGGTGCTGGACCTGGGCTGCGGCACCGGCGTCCCGACCGCACTGCAGCTGGCGGAGGCGGGTCTCCAGGTCGTCGGGGTCGACCTGTCGGACCGGATGGTCGCGCTCGCCCGGCAGCATGTGCCCGCCGGGGAGTTCCACCGGGCGGACATCGCGGATCTGCGGCCCGCAGGCCCACGGGATCTCGGCCGTTTCGACGCGGTGTCGGCCTTCTTCTCACTGCTGATGCTGCCCCGCGCCGAGATCCCCCTCGCCCTGCGCACCATCCACCACCTGCTGGTTCCGGGCGGACTCTTCGCGCTGTCGATGGTCGAGGCCGACGTGGACGACTTCGAGATCCCGTTCATCGGCAGCACCATCCGGGTCTCCGGCTATCTACGGGAGGAGCTGCGCGAGGTCGTCGAGGGGGCGGGCTTCGAGATCGTCGACGAGGCCGCGTTCTCGTACGCCCCGGCGTCCGTGGACGTCCCGCCCGAGGTGCAGATCTTCCTGCGCTGCCGACGGCATGCCTGACGACTCCTGATCCACCCCGCCCCGGCGGGTCCGCACGGCCGGAAGGACACGGCGTGACGAAGCACCCCGGTGCCGAGGGAGGCAACGACGGACAGCCGGCCGGCCGGCGCAGGCCCGCCGACACCGGACGCCGCCCTCAGCACCCCGCGCCGTCCCCCGCGCCACCCACGCCGACCTCGTCCCCCGCATCCCCCGCATCCCCCGATACGACCGGCCCCGAGCCCCGCCCCCGAGCCGCAACGGCCGCCGGGGCCGAGGGCCGCCCCGGAGCCGTCCTGCGCCTCTCCGCCGCGAAGGCCGCCCACCGCCCAAGGGCCACCGAACCGCAGTCCGTGAAAGCCCACCCGCACCCCGGGTCGACCGCCGGCCCCCGAACCCGCACGCAGACCGGAGAACCCACCGACCCCAGGCCCCGCACCCCGTCCACAGCAGCCACCCCGACCGCACCCCGCACTCCCGCCCCCGCACCCGCCCGCGCCCCCGCACCCGCGCCCGCAGCTGCAACAGCCGCAGCCTCAGCCCCCGCAGGCGCCCGCGCCCACGCCCGCCCCGGAGCCGCCCTGCGCCTCTCCGCCGCGAGAGCCGCCGTCCGCCCCGGCGTCACCGAGCCCCAGACCGACCGCCTCCGCTACCTCGACGCCGCGACCCGTTGGATCGGCCGCGGCATGAACCTCGACGAGACAGTCCGCGAACTCTGCAACGCGGCCGTTCCGGCCTTCGCCGACACCGCGTTCGTCCACCTCTACGCCCCGCTCCCGATCGGCGACGAGACCTCCGCCGAGCCCGGCGTCCTGCGCCTGCACACCGCGAACCGCGCCCTGCCGCCCGAGACGACCCCGCCGACCGCCCAGGCCGTCCAGACCGCCCAAGCCGTCCAAGCCGCCCATGCGGCCGAGGTCGTCCAGGCAGCCGAGGTTGTACGCCCGTCCCCCACCGGTCTGCTCGCCACCCTGCTGCAGACCGGGCGCCCCGTGTTCGGCAACGCCCCGGGCATCGCCCCCGCGGTCGCCGAACTGCTGGGTGCGGCGGCCGCCCGGCGGGCGGCGGCGTCCGGGCGGCGGCTGATCGTCGCGCCGCTGCACGGCCCCAGCCATGTCCTGGGCAGCATGGTGCTCATCCGCGGCCCCGGACGGTCACCGTTCACCGCCGACGACCTGCTCGTCGCCTCCCAGCTCGCCACCCACACCGCACTCGGCATCCACAAGGCGGTGCTGTACGCGCGCGAGGCCGCCGTCGCCGACGCGCTGCAGCGCACGATGCTGCCGCCCTCGCTGCCCGAACCGCCCGGAGCCGTGCTGGCCAGCCGTTATCTCCCGGCCTCGCAAACCGCGCAGGTCGGCGGCGACTGGTACGACGCGATCCCGCTGCCCGGGAACCGGGTCGCACTGGTCATCGGCGACGTGATGGGCCACTCCATGACCTCGGCCGCGATCATGGGCCAGCTGCGCACCATCGTGCAGACCCTGGCGGGGCTCGACCTGTCCCCGGACGAGGTCCTGCAGCACCTCGACGAGCAGGCGGAACGGCTCGGCAGCGAGCACACGGCGACCTGTCTGTACGCCATGTACGACCCCGTGCTGCACCGGCTGCTGATCGCCAGCGCGGGCCACCTGCCGCCCGTGCTCCTGCACCCGGACGGCAGCACCGAGGTCCTGGAGGTACCGCCCGGCGCCCCGATCGGCGTCGGGGCCGACGCAGGCTTCGAGTCCGTCGAGCTGCCCGCACCGGCCGGAGCGACCCTGCTGCTGTACACCGACGGTCTCGTCGAGTCCCGCGACTCGGACGTGCTGACCGGCGTGGAACGGCTGCGCACCCGGCTCGCGGCGGCGCCCCCGGACATCGAGCGGCTCTGCGACCACGCCCTCGGCCCGCTGGGAGCGGGGAACCGGGACGACGACATCGCCCTGCTCGCCGCCCGCTTCAAGGGCATCCGGCCGGACACCGTCGCCTACTGGTATCTGGCCCCTCGTCCGCAGACCGCGGGACAGGCCCGCAGGCTGACCCGCAGGACGCTGCACCACTGGGGCCTGGCCGACCTGGTGGAGTCCACCGAGCTCATGGTCAGCGAGGTGGTGGCGAACGCCGTACGTTTCGCCACCCGCCCGATCACGCTGCGCCTGCTCTGCACGGACGTACTCCGCTGCGAGGTGGGCGACGACTCGTCCGTGGTGCCGAGGATGCGGCACGCGCAGCTCAGCGACGAGGGCGGCCGCGGGTTGTTCCTGGTCGACCAGCTGTCGCAGCGCTGGGGAGCGACCAGGGTGAGCACGGGCAAGGTGGTCTGGTTCGAGCAGCCGCTGCCCCGCTGAACACAGACCGTAGGCCGACCTGCTTTCACGTGGATCCTCGGCGTTCCCCGCACTGAAGAACACCCCGCCGTCGTCGACGTGCGCACGCCCGGCGAGTACGCCGGCGGCCTTGTCCCCGGCGCCCACGATGTCCCGCTGGACCGGCTGGACGAGGCGGCGGGCGTGCTGCGGGCGCTCGCCGCGCGCGGACCGCTGCTGATCGTGTGCGCCTCCGGGGCCCGTTCCGCGAAGGGCTGCGACCCGTTGGCGGCTCTCGGCGTCGAGGCCGTCTCCCCGGAAGGCGGCACCGGCGCCTAGGCCGCGGCCCGCCACCCGGTCGAGTGCCCGGCCGAGTCCGGCCGCACCACGTGGCCGATGGACCGTCAGGTCCGCCTCAGCGCGGGCTCACCGGTCGGCGCGGGGGCCTGGTCCTCTCGGCCGTGTCCCACACCTGCGGCATGGCGGCCCTGCTGAGAAGGCTTCCGTACAACAGGGCGCCGAAGGACGCGGTGTCCTTCCAGGAGACGCTGGTGCGACTGGCCGCGTGGCCCGGGCCGGGGAGCGGGGTGGTGCCGTATCCGCCTCCGGGTTCCGGGCGCGAGAGGAGGGGGGCGGGTCCGCGCCCTCTCCCCCACCCTGCCAGCCCTTCTCCCCGGTCCCCTGGGTGCGAGCCCGGCCGTCCTCGCGTACGACTTGAGGGACCGCGTCGCCGACCCGACGGAGAGCCATGAACGACGCCGCTCCCCAGGCCCGTGCCTCCGCGCTGCTGCGCCGCCCCAAGCTGTGGGTCATGCCGGCCGTCCTCAGCGGACTGCTCGCCCTGCTGCTGTCCCTGCTCTACATGGGCGGCATCGTCAATCCGCAGGGCGACCTCAAGGACCTGCCGATCGCGCTGGTCAACGGCGACACCGGCAAGCCGCTGCCCGGCCAGGAGCAGAACCTGGGCACCCGGATCGCCGCCACGATCATGTCCGACACCTCCACCGACAAGGCCGAGTGGCGGCAACTCACCCGGACGCAGGCCCAGGACGAGCTGGACTCGGGGAAGGTCTACGGCGCCCTGGTCGTCCCCGCGGACTTCACCGACTCCGTCGCCGCGCTCACCACCACCGGTGCCACCGAGCGGCCGACGTTGACGGTGCTGACCAACCCCGGCAAGGGCAGCCTCGGTTCCTCCCTCGCCGGTCAGATCACCACGCAGGCCGCGCACCAGGCATCGCAGACCATCGGCGAGGAGCTGACACGCTCCGCCCCGCGGGCCGACGCCACCCGGAAGCTGCTGCTCGCCGACCCGGTGACGGTCACCACCGAGGTCGGCCACCCTGTCGGCAAGCACAGCGGACTGGGCCTGACCGCCTTCTACTACACGCTGCTGCTGGTCCTGGCGGGCTTCATGGGCGGCAACATCATCAGCAACGGCGTCGACACGGCCCTCGGCTACGCCGACAACGAGATCGGCCCCTGGCACACCCGGCTGCCCACCGTGCCGATCGACCGCACCCAGACCCTGCTGCTGAAGATGGCGATGACGGCGGGCATCACACTCGTCACGGCCTCCCTGGTGATGCTCGCCTGCGTCACCCTCCTGGGCATGGACGCGACGCACCTCCCCCTGCTGTGGGTCTACTCCTACTGTGCGGCCCTCGCGGTCGGCATCGGCGTCCAGGCCATCAACGCGGCGTTCGGCGGCATCGGCCAGCTCGTGTCGATGTTCGTCTTCATCGTGCTGGGCCTGCCGTCCTCGGGCGCCACCGTCCCGCTCCAGGCGGTCCCGGGCTTCTACCGCTTCCTGTCCCACTTCGAGCCCATGCGCCAGCTCAGCGACGGTGTCCGCGCGATCCTCTACTTCGACGCCCGCGGCGACGCCGGCCTCACCCGCGCCTGGACCATGACCGCGATCGGCGCCGCCCTCGGCATCCTCTTCGGCTTCGCGATGACCCTCTACTACGACCGCAAGGGCCACAAACGGCTGACCCCGCAACCCGCCTGACGCCCGGCCCCGGGCTGCAACCTCTTCGCAACGTCCCGTCTGCTGCGCTGGACCGCATGTATGAGGAGATCCCGCGCGTCGAGCTCACTCCCGCGGCCGCCGTGCTGCTGCGCCGGCTGCGCGAGGCGCACGGCCCGCTGATGTTCCACCAGTCCGGCGGCTGCTGTGACGGCAGTGCCCCCATGTGCTACCCGGCGGGCGAGTTCCGCACCGGCGGCTCCGACGTGCTGCTCGCGGAGCTGGAGGTCGAGGGCGTCGAGGAGCCGGTGACGTTCTGGATGTCACGCGGCCAGTACGAGGTGTGGAGCCACACCCGGCTGATCGTCGACGTCGTCGAGGGGCGGGGCAGCGGCTTCTCGCTGGAAGCACCCGAAGGAGTGCGTTTCCTGACCCGTTCCCGTCTGCTCGGCTCCTAGAAAGACTGCCGTCTGGCGCAATTCCCCTGAGTCCTGGGACAGTTGACGGGACATCAGGGGGGACTGTGACGCGCCGTCAGAGAGAGTTCCGCACGGGCAGAACGGTACTGACGTTTCTCACGGCGATCGGCGCGCTGGCCGGTGCGGCCCTGACCGGGGCGGCACCGGCCGGCGCCGTACAGGCCGCGGCCCGGCTCGCTTCCGGCGTGACCTATCAGCAGTACGACATCCAGGCGGCCAAGGGGCCGACCCGTGTGCATGTGCTCACCGTCGACCTGCGCGATCCGCGCGTACGGCTCGACCTGCTCCACCCGGGCGCGGTGGCCGCGCGGGCGCCCGTCTCCCGGCTCGCCGACGCCCAAGGCGCGGAGGCGGGCGTCAACGGGGACTTCTTCAACATCACCGAGACCCAGCACCCGGGCGTGGAGGCGACCGGCGCGAGCGTGGGCCCGGCGGTCGCGAGCGGCCGCACCCTCAAGGCGGCGGTCCCG
This sequence comes from Streptomyces sp. S.PB5, assembly GCF_030403745.1. Lineage (GTDB taxonomy): Bacteria > Actinomycetota > Actinomycetes > Streptomycetales > Streptomycetaceae > Streptomyces. The sequence continues at coordinate 194,870 of NZ_JAQMWP010000019.1, read as the reverse complement.
GACGGCCAGCGCTTCGGCCCCGCCCTGCCGCCCGGCACCTCCACCGCCAATGTGCTCGGCATGGGTGTCGACCGGCGGGTCCGGCTCGACAGCATGGTCCTGCTCGGCTCGGTCCGGACCGCGCAGGGCGAACCGCCGCTCCGCGGGCTCAACCAGTACGCCCTGCCGGTGGGGTCGATCGGCGCCTTCACCAGCGCCTGGGGCAGCGCCTCCCGGGTGCGCGCCACCTGCGGTACGGACACCGACCGGGCCGCTCCGTGCAGTACCGACACCCACGAGGTGACGGTCCGGCAGGGGCGGGTGGTGTCGGCCGCGGACACGCCGGGCGGCGGCGCCATCGCCGCGGGGACCACCGTGCTGCTGGGCAGGGAGGAGGGGGCGCAGTGGCTGCGGAAGCTCTCCGTCGGCGAGCCGGTCCGGGTGCAGCACCGGTTGCTTGCGACCGGGACCCGGATCCCGTACCGCTTCGCGCTCGGCGGCTACCCCGTCCTCGACGACGGCCGGCCGCTGCCCGGTCTGGACGCCACGGCCTCCGCCGTACGCACCGCCGTGGGGGTCGCGGACGACGGCCGGCGGGTGCTGCTGCTCGCCGTGGACGGCGCGACCGCGTACCGCACCGGCCTGACCATCGCCGAAGTGGCGTCCGTGCTGCAGGGGTTGGGCGCGGTCGACGGCTTCAGCCTGGACGGCGGAGGGTCGTCGACACTGGTCGCCCGAGCGCCGGGCGCGACCGCGGTGTCGGTACGCAACCATCCCAGCGGCGGCGCGGAACGCCCCGTCCCGAACGGCATCGGGGTCTTCTCGACCGGATGAGGCCCCAGGACCACCTGGACTGCAGGGACTACAGGGGCTACAGGGACCTCAAGGTCGGAGACTGCTGACGATGTCCGCGGTCGCCGTCAGGCCGCTGTGGATGGTCGGGGCGATGCTGGTGCTGGCCATGTAGAACCCGAGCAGGGCGCAGACCAGGGCGTGGGAGACCTTCAGCCCGCCGTTGCGCAGGAAGATCACCGCCAGGATCAGCAGCAACATCACCACAGAGATGGAAATCGCCATCGTCGGCCTCCTCCGCCACGCCAACACGCCCGTTTCACGGCGTTCGGCCGCAAGTGTGGCGTAGCGGAGGGTTCGTCCGTGCGGCTGACCTGTCCGCCGAACGTGTGGTGTCTACGCCGACCGACGGGCGTCCAGGAAGGCTTCGAGACCGGCGAGGTCGTCGGTGTTGAGGTAGTCGACGTCGGCGGCGAGCAGTTCGCCCCACAGTGCGTCGCGCGCGGGCCCGGCGACATCGGGTGTGGCCCAGAACCGCACCTGCTGCCCGCGGGCATGCGCCGTCTGCACGATGCCGCGCAGCTTCTGCCGCTCGGCGTCGGGGAACGCGCCCACGCCCTGCCAGGTGAAGTTCAGCGTCCAGTTGTCGCTGATCAGCGAGATGAAGGAGGCCGGCGCGGAACTGCCGAGGTCGGCGAGCCGGCCGTCGTAGAAGGCGCGCCGCACGGTCTGCGCCTCCATGGGCGTACGGGCGGCGCGGTCACCGGAGATGACGGCGGTGACGGGACCGGGGAAGACCCGGCCGTGGGCGTAGGTGGTGAACAGGTGCTTGTAGCGCTGGAGATGCCGATCGAGTTCGAGGTACGTCGAGGAGCCCTCGGTCTTGATGTCGATGAGCAGCTGGAGCGGCCTGCGGTGACCCCGGTACACCGAACCGCGGTTGGCCTTGACGATCCTGGCCAGCGGGTCGAGGTAGAGGGACTCCAGGGTGCGGGACGGGTCGAGGTCGTCCACGGTGTGGCCGATGAGGAGCTGGTCGCCGACGAGGAAGATGTCGGCCTCGACGCTGCCGAAGCGGTGGTCGAGGGCGTCGAAGAGGGGCCGCTCGTGCTCGTAGTCGTTGTGGGCGTGGGCCCGCCACAACGGCCGCGGATGGCGCTTCTGTTCGCCGGCGAGCGCGTCGGCGGCGGGCAGGGCGACGACGCCCGCGAGGGCGGCGCCGATGGTGGTGAGGGCTCTGCGACGGGTGGTGAGGGCCATGCCTGCCTCCCTTTGAGGGCGGTACGGGACACCGGTGAGTATGGGGTCGTACCGCCCCCAAAGGGCATGTTCGTGACAGGAGTTGGCCGGACTGCCGCCGTCTGTTCATCGCCCTCGCGCGGGGCACACGAAAAAGCCCGCCCCAGGTGGGGCGGGCTTTCCCAGGTGAACGTCAGGGGGCCTGGAGGTCGACCAGTTCGGCCAGTGCCGCGCGGTGGGCGCCCGCGGTGCCGTACGCGATCGAGTCGGCCTTCGCCCGCTTGAGGTACAGGTGGATCGGGTGCTCCCACGTCATACCGATACCGGCGTGCAACTGCAGAGCCTCCTCGGCGGCGTGCACGGCGACGGACGCCGCGTAGGCCTGCGCGACGGCGACCGCCACGGCCGCTTCCTTCTCGGACGCGCCGCCGGCGAGCGCGTCGGCCGCGTTGCGCGCGGCGGCCCGCAGGTTGACGACCTCCAGCCACAGCTGGGCGAGCCGGTGCTTGAGCGCCTGGAACCCGCCGACGGGGCGGTTGAACTGCTTGCGCTCCTTCAGGTAGCGCACGGTCTCGGTCAACGCCCAGTCAGCGACCCCGAGTTGCTCGGAGGCGAGCAGCCCGGCACCGGAGCGCAAGGCCCGTCGCACGGCGGGTTCCGCGTCGCCGAGAAGACGGCCGGGAGCCCCGTTCAGGGTGACGGTCGCCAGCGGCCGGGTCAGATCGAGGGACACCTGCGGCGTGACGACCGCACGGGAAGCGTCCACCGCGTACAGCCCGCCGTCATCGGCCGGCACCAACAGCACATCGGCGGCCGCCGCGTCCGCGATCCCGGTCAACTCGCCGTGCAGGGCACCGTCTTCATGGCGTACGACCTGGTAGGCGCCGCCCGCCGTGACGTGCAGCGCGACCGCGAGGGCGCCGATCTTCCGGCCCGAGGCCAGCTCGGCGAGCAGGTCCTCGGTGCCGCAGGCCAGCAGGGCCTCGGTGGCGACGACGGCACTGGTGAGATAGGGCACCGGGGCGACCGCGCGCCCCAACTCCTCCAGTACGACGGCGACTTCGCGGTGCGTGGCGCCCTGGCCGCCCTGGGCCTCCGGGACCAGGAGACCGGCGAGTCCCATGCCGTCGGCGAGGGCCTTCCAGGCGGCGAGGTCGTGCGGGGCGTCGGACTCGGTGCGGGCGATGACGCCGGGGGCGTCGCAGTGGTCGGCGAGCAGGTCCCGTACGGCGGACCGGAGCGCCTCTTCCTCCTCGGAGTACAGCAGGTCGCTCATCGGGCCAGGTCCTTCCATGCGACGTCCTTGTCGGTGCGCGGCTCGGACGGCAGGCCCAGGACGCGCTCGGCGACGATGTTCAGCAGGACCTCGCTGGTCCCGCCCTCGATGCTGTTGCCCTTGGAGCGGAGGTAGCGGTAGCCGGCGTCCCGGCCGACGAAGTCCACCAGTTCGGGCCGGCGCATGGTCCAGTCGTCGTACAACAGGCCTTCCTCGCCCCGGAGTTCGACCTCCAGGCCGCTGATCTCCTGGTTGAGGCGGGCGAAGGCGAGCTTCATGCCGGCGCCCTCGGGGCCGGGCTGGCCGGCGACGAGCTGCTGGCGCAGGCGTTCGCCGGTGAGCCGGGCGACCTCGGCCTCGACCCACAGCTTCAGCAGCCGCTGGTGCAGGTCATGGGTGCGCAGTTCCGGGCGTTCGCGCCAGGTCTTCGAGACCGGGCCGATCATGCCGCCCTCGCGGGGCAGCCGCATGCCGCCGATGGCGACGCGCTCGTTGTTGAGCGTGGTCTGCGCGACCTTCCAGCCGTCGCCGATCGCGCCGAGGCGGCGGGCGTCGGGGATGCGGACGTCGGTGAGGAAGACCTCGTTGAACTCGGCCTCGCCGGTGATCTGGCGCAGCGGCCGGACGTCGACGCCGGGGTCGGTCATGTCGCACAGGAAGTAGGTGATGCCCGCGTGCTTGGGCACGTCCGGGTCGGTGCGGGCGATGAGGATGGCCCAGCGGGCGTTGTGCGCGCTGGACGTCCACACCTTCTGCCCGTTGACCACCCACTCGTCGCCCTCACGGACGGCCCGGGTGCCGAGCCCGGCCAGGTCGGACCCGGCGCCGGGCTCGCTGAAGAGCTGGCACCAGACCTCCTCGCCGGTCCACAGGGGCTTGAGGAAGCGCTGCTTCTGCTCCTCGGCGCCGTACTTGAGGATGGTCGGCGCGGCCATGCCGAGGCCGATGCCGTTGCGCCGCGGGTCGTTGTCGGGGGCGCCCGCGGCCTCCAGCTCGGCGTCCACGACGGCCTGGAGGGAGCGGGCGGCACCGAGTCCGCCGAGGCCCTCGGGGTAGTGCACCCAGGCCAGTCCGGCGTCGAAGCGGGCCCTCAGGAAGTCCAGACGCTCGGTCGTGGCGGGCGGGTGCGCGGCCAGCAACTCCGCTGTACGGCGCTTGAGTTCGGCTGCGTCGGTCATGCGGCGGCTCCGTTCTCCGAGGAGGCACCGGGGGACGGGACGACGGCGACCCGGCCGGTGGTGACCCCGTCCCCGACCCGCTGGACCGCGGCGGCGGCCCCGCTCAGCGGCACCCGCTCGCTCACCAGGGGCTTGATGGCGCCCCGGGCGGCGAGTTCGGTGAGCTGCTCGTGGCAGTGCTGGACCAGCTTCGGGTTCTTGGTGTTGTACAGGCCCCAATGGAGGCCTAGGATCGAGTAGTTCTTCACGAGGGCGTGGTTGAGCCCCGGGCTCGGGATGCTCCCGCCGGCGAACCCGACGACCACGATCCGCCCCTCGAAGGCGACGACCTTGGTGGACTGCGTGTAGGCCTCGCCGCCGACCGGGTCGTAGATCACGTCGGCGCCCCGCCCGCCGGTGGCTTCCTTCACGGCCGCGATGACATCCTCCGAGCGCCGGTCGATGACGACGTCACAGCCCAACTCTCGTGCCACGGTGGCCTTTTCGGCCCCGCCGACGACTCCGATGACGGTGGCCCCGGCCGCCTTGCCGAGCTGCACGGCCGCGCTGCCGACCCCTCCGGCGGCGGCGTGCACGAGCAAGGTCTCCCCGGCCTCCAGATGCGCGCGCCGGTGCAGTCCGAACCACCCCGTCTGGTAGCCGATGTGCAGGGCGGCGGCCTCGGCGTCGTCCAGCGACTCGGGCGCGGGCAGCAGACCGGCGGCGTCCGCGACGGCGTACTCGGCGAAACCGCCGTACGGCAGCGCCGGGTTGGCGAGCACACGGCGGCCGTCCTCGGTCTCGCCGCAGATCTCCACGCCCGGGGTGAACGGCAGCGGCGGCCGCACCTGGTAGTGGCCGCGGCACATCAGCACGTCCGGGAAGTTGATGTTCGCGGCACGCACCTTCAGCAGGACCTGGCCATCGCCGGGCGTCGGGGGCGCGACCTCCTCGAGGCGCATCACCTCACCCGGCTCACCGTTCTCGTGCACTTGCCATGCCTGCATGCGATGCCTCCACGCGACTACGTCGTCCGACCTGGGGTAGCCGCATACTAAGCGGTCGCTTGCCATTCAGGGAACAGTAGCGTGCGTCACGACCGCCGCGGCTTCGCCCGTACGTGCATCCGCTCCCCCTGGGGCCCGAACAGACTCAGGAACTCCGCGGGCCCCTCCCCCGTCGACCCGAACCAGTGCGGCACGCGCGTGTCGAACTCGGCCGCCTCGCCGGCCGTCATCACCACGTCGTGCCCACCGATGACCACCCGCAGCCTGCCCGACAGCACGTACAGCCACTCGTAGCCCTCATGGGTGCGCGGTTCGGGCTCCTCCATGCGCTGCGGCACCAGCACCTTGTACGCCTGGAGGCCGCCGGGCTGCCGGGTGAGCGGCCAGTACGTGCGTCCGTGCCGCACCAGCGGCGTCGAGCGCACCCTCGGGTCCCCCACCGGCGGCGAGCCGACCAGTTCGTCCAGCGGCACCTGGTGAGCCTGGGCGATCGGCAGCAGCAGCTCCAGGCTGGGCTTGCGCAGCCCGGACTCCAGCCGCGAAAGGGTGCTCACGGAGATACCGGTCGTCTCGGACAGCGAGGCGAGCGTCACCTCCCGGTCCTTGCGCAGCCGCCGCAGCCTCGGCCCGACCTCCGCGAGAACGTCATCCGTAGTCATGCCCTGTATTGCAGAATCGGCAAAGAAGTTTGTCAATCCCGCACCCACGGGACGACCGTGTCGGCATGACCGAGACACCCGAGACCTACGAAGTGATCGTGATCGGCGGCGGCGCGGCGGGCCTGTCCGCGGCCCTCGTCCTGGGCCGCGCCCGGCGCCGCACCCTCGTCATCGACGCGGGCGAGCCCCGCAACGCGCCCGCCGCCCATATGCAGGGCTATCTGACCCGCGATGGCATGCCACCCGCCGAGTTCCTGGCGATCGGCCGTGAGGAGATCGCACGGTACGGCGTCGAGCTGGTGGAGGACCGCGCGGTGGACGTCACCAGGGAATCCAGCGAGGAGTCCACCGAGGACTTCGATGTGGCGCTGGCGAGCGGCCGCACCGTCCGGGCCCGTCGCCTGGTCGTCGCGACCGGCCTCAAGGACGAGCTCCCGGACGTACCCGGCGTCGCCGAGCGCTTCGGCCGGGACGTCCTGCACTGCCCCTACTGCCACGGCTGGGAGGTCCGCGACCAGGCCTTCGGCGTACTGGCGACGACCCCGCTGAGCGTGCACCAGGCGCTGATGGTCTCGCAGTGGTCGAAGGACGTGACGCTCTTCCTGCACACGGTCACGGAGGCGGACCTGTCGGCCGACGACGTACGCAGGCTCGCAGCGGCCGGGGTCAGGGTGGTGCCGGGCGAGGTGGAGGGCCTGCGGATCGAGGACGACCGCCTGACGGGCGTGCGCCTGGCCGACGGCTCGGTGCACGCGCGGGAGGCCCTGTTCCTCGCGCCCCGCCCGGTACCGCAGACCGGACTGCTGGAGAAGCTCGGCGCCGAGTTCACGCAGACTCCCTTCGGCGCGTACCCGGTGGTCGACCCGACCGGCCTCACCTCGGTGCCGGGCGTGTGGGCGGTGGGCAACGCGATGGGCTTCGCCGAACAGGTGATCAACGCGGCGGCAGGCGGCTACCGAGCCGGGGCCACGATCAACGGAGAGCTGCTCATGACAGACCTCGACGCAACCCCCTAGGGGCGCGGGGAACTGCGCGACCAGCCACAACGCACCCGCAGACAAAACGCAACCCGTCCTTCGCCGTGAAATCCAGCGAAGCGTCCCGCACCCTGGGAACATGCTGCTTGCCCGGCTGGCCCAGGTGTCCCAGGAGGTCGCCGCGACCTCGGCGCGCTCGAAGAAGATCGCGCTGCTCGCCGAACTGTTCCGGGAGGCCGAGCCCGAGGACGTGCCGATCGTCATCCCGTATCTGGCGGGACGTCTGCCGCAGGGGCGGCTCGGGGTGGGCTGGAAGGTACTGAGCCGTCCGGTCGCCCCGGCCGCCGGGCCGAGCCTGGACGTCCGGGACGTCGACGCCCTCCTCACCGAGCTGGGCAAAGTCTCCGGCACCGGCTCCCAGGCCGAACGGACCCGTCTGGTCGGGGAGTTGATGGGCGCCGCGACGGAGGACGAGCAGCGCTTCCTCTTCGGGCTGATCAGCGGCGAGGTACGGCAGGGCGCCCTCGACGCCGTCGCCACGGAGGGACTCGCCCAGGCGACCGAGGCACCCCCGGCCGACGTCCGCCGCGCGGTCATGCTCGCGGGCTCCCTCCAGACCGTCGCCGAGGCCCTGCTCGCGGACGGTCCCACCGCCCTGGACCGCTTCCGTCTCACCGTCGGCCGCCCGGTCCTGCCGATGCTGGCGCACAGCGCGTCCTCGGTGGCGGAGGCGGTCGAGAAGCTGGGCACCTGCGCGGTCGAGGAGAAGCTGGACGGCATCCGCGTCCAGGTCCACCGGGACGGCGACGACGTACGGATCTACACCCGCACCCTCGACGAGATCACCGACCGGCTGCCCGAACTGACCTCTGCCGCACTGGAGTTGAGAGGTGAACGGTTCATCCTGGACGGGGAGGTCATCTCCTTCGACGCGGACGGCCGTCCCCGTTCCTTCCAGGAGACCGCCGGCCGCGTCGGCTCCCGCGTGGACGTGACGGCGGCCGCCGCCGAGGTCCCCGTCTCCCCCGTCTTCTTCGACGCCCTCTCCGTCGACGGCCACGACCTCCTCGACCTCCCCTTCGTCGAGCGGCACGCGGAGCTGGCCCGGCTGGTGCCCGAGCCGATGCGGGTGCGCCGGACGCTGGTGAACGGCCCGGAGGACATCGGCGCGGCCGAGGCCTTCCTCGCCCAGACGCTGGAGCGGGGCCACGAGGGCGTGGTGGTGAAGTCCCTCGACGCCCCGTACAGCGCGGGCCGCCGGGGCGCGTCCTGGCTGAAGGTGAAGCCCGTCCACACCCTCGACCTGGTCGTCCTGGCCGCCGAGTGGGGCCACGGGCGCCGTACCGGCAAGCTCTCCAACCTCCACCTCGGCGCCCGTACCGCCGACGGCGGCTTCGCGATGCTCGGCAAGACCTTCAAGGGGATGACCGACGCGATGCTGACCTGGCAGACCGAGCGGCTCCAGGAGCTGGCCGTCGACACGGACGGGTACGTGGTGACCGTACGCCCGGAGCTCGTCGTCGAGATCGCCTACGACGGTCTGCAGAGGTCCACCCGCTACCCGGCGGGCGTCACGCTCCGTTTCGCCCGTGTGGTGCGCTATCGCGAGGACAAACTGCCTAGGGAGGCCGACACGGTGGAGACGCTGCTGGCCGCGCACCCCGAGGTGAAGCCGTGAGGACGAGTGCGGGGCTGCTCCTGTTCCGGCACACCGACGACGGGCTCCAGGTCCTGCTCGGCCACATGGGCGGCCCGTTCTTCGCCCGCCGTGACGCCGGCGCCTGGACCGTCCCCAAGGGGGAGTACGTGGCCGGCGAGGAGCCCGCCTGGGACGCCGCCCGCCGGGAGTTCCAGGAGGAGCTCGGGCTGCCGCCGCCGGACGGGGAGGCCGTGCCGCTCGGTGAGGTGAGGCAGACCAACGGCAAGGTCGTCACGGTGTGGGCGATCGAGGCGGACCTCGATCCGGCGACCGTCGTGCCGGGCACGTTCCGGATGGAGTGGCCGCCGAAATCGGGGCGGGAGCAGGAGTTCCCCGAGCTGGACCGCGTGGAGTGGTTCGGCCTGGACCGGGCGCGGGACGTGATCGTCAGGGCGCAGGCCACGTTTCTCGACCGGCTGGCGGAGCACTCGCCCTGACACGTTGCGGCGGGCGCCGCCGCGCGGGAAGGTCGAAACACAGGTCCGCTCCCCAGGAGGTCGGTCATGCCCATCGCGACGGTGAACCCGGCGAACGGCGAGACGCTCAAGACGTACGAGGCCATGGGCCCGGAGGAGATCGAGCGCAGGCTCCAGCTCGCGGAGGCCACGTTCCGCACGTACCGGACGACGCCGTTCGACGAGCGCGCCCGGCTGCTGAACCGGGCCGCGGGTCTCCTCGACGACATCGCGCCGGACATCGCCAAGGTCATGACCACGGAGATGGGCAAGCCGGTCAGGCAGGCCCGTGCCGAGGCGGCGAAGTGCGCCAAGGCGATGCGCTGGTACGCCGAGCACGCGGAGTCGCTGCTCGCGGACGAGGAGCCCTCGGAGTCCGACGTTAAGGAATCGGGCGCCTCCCGGGTCCGGGTGCGGTACCGGCCGCTCGGTCCGGTGCTCGCGGTGATGCCGTGGAACTTCCCGCTCTGGCAGGTGATCCGCTTCGCGGCGCCCGCGCTGATGGCGGGCAACGTGGGCCTGCTCAAGCACGCCTCCAACGTCCCCCAGACCGCCCTGTTCCTGGAGGACCTCTTCCACCAGGCCGGCTACTCGGAGGGCACCTTCCAGACCCTGCTCATCGGCTCCGGCGAGGTCGAGGAGATCCTCCGCGACGAACGCGTCAAGGCGGCCACGCTCACGGGGAGTGAGCCCGCGGGGCGGGCGGTCGCGTCGGTGTCCGGGGAGATGATCAAGAAGACGGTGCTGGAGCTCGGCGGCAGCGACCCGTACGTCGTGATGCCGTCCGCCGACATCGACCGGGCCGCCGAGGTCGCGGTGACCGCGCGGGTGCAGAACAACGGACAGTCGTGCATCGCCGCCAAGCGGTTCATCGTGCACACGGACGTGTACGACGCGTTCGCCGAGCGGTTCGTCGCGGGCATGAAGGCGCTGAAGGTCGGCGACCCGATGGAGGAGGACACCGACGTCGGCCCGCTCGCCAGCGAGCAGGGGCGCGACGACCTGGAGGAGCTCGTCGACGACGCGACGCGGAGCGGGGCAGAGGTGCTGTGCGGCGGGCATCGGCTGCGGCGGCCCGAGCTGCCCGGCTGGTACTACCCGCCGACCGTGCTCGCCGGTGTCGACCGTGAGATGCGGATCCACCGCGAGGAGGCGTTCGGGCCGGTCGCCACGCTGTACCGCGCGGGCGACCTCGACGAGGCGGTGCTGATCGCCAACGACTCGCCGTTCGGGCTGAGTTCGAACGTGTGGACCCGGGACGAGGGGGAGGTCGACCGGTTCGTACGGGATCTGGAGGCCGGGGGTGTCTTCTTCAACGGGATGACCGCGTCCCATCCGGCGTTCCCGTTCGGCGGGGTGAAGCGGTCCGGGTACGGGCGTGAGCTGTCCGGGCACGGAATCCGCGAGTTCTGCAACATCACGACGGTTTGGCACGGAGCGTGACGCTTGCGCGGCTACGATCCCCGGTGTGAACCGTGAAGTGACTCTGCCTCTGATCGTCGACGACCGGGGCACGTTGCAGGTGGCCGCGGCCGATGTCAGCAAGCTGCTCCGCACGGTTGGCGGACGGTGGCTGCACCTGGTCGAGGCCGGTGAGGAAGGGCTCGACGAGGACACCGTGGCCGCGTTGACGATCGAGCTCGCGAAGCTTGCCGATCGTATCGACGTGGCGTGCATCGCGCACAGCAGCGGGACCACCCCGTAGCGGCTCTTCGGGTATCTCCACGTGTCCCGCGTTTGGCGTAACCCCGCGCGAAGTCGCCGCCCTCTCAGGTGATCGTGGACTGGACCACTTCCTGAGGTGAAGGCAGGCACGGTTCATGGCGACGTTGTGCAGACCCTCGGTGTCCGTTCCGGAGTACGTGATCACGATGGAGGAGACGCTGGAGCTGGCTCGCTCCAGGCACGCCGACCATCCCCAACTGCCGCTGGCTCTCCGGCTGATCGAGAACACGGGGGTACGCACCCGGCACATCGTCCAGCCCATCGAGGAGACGCTGAAGCATCCCGGGTTCGAGGAGCGCAACAAGGTCTATGTGGCCGAGGCGAAGGCCCGGGTGCCGGCCGTGGTGCAGCGGGCGCTCGACGACGCCGAACTCCTGACCAGCGACATCGATGTCATCATCTATGTCTCCTGCACGGGCTTCATGATGCCGTCGCTGACCGCGTGGCTGATCAACGAGATGGACTTCGAGTCCACCACCCGGCAGATACCCATAGCCCAGCTGGGCTGCGCGGCCGGCGGGGCCGCGATCAACCGGGCGCACGACTTCTGCACGGCCTACCCGGAGGCCAACGCACTCATCGTGGCCTGCGAGTTCTGCTCGCTGTGCTACCAGCCCACCGACCTCGGCATCGGAAACCTGCTGTCCAACGGCCTGTTCGGGGACGGCATAGCCGCCGCCGTGGTGCGCGGCCGGGGCGGCGAGGGCATCGCGCTGGAGCGCAACGGCTCGTATCTGATCCCCAAGACCGAGGAATGGATCATGTACGACGTCCGGGCCACCGGATTCCACTTCCAGCTGGACAAGCGGGTGCCGGCCACCATGGAGCCGCTCGCCCCGGCGCTCCGGGATCTCGCGGGGCTGCACGGCTGGGACGCCGCCGACCTGGACTTCTACATCGTCCACGCGGGCGGGCCCCGCATACTCGACGACCTCAGCAAGTTCCTTCAGGTCGACCCGGACGCGTTCCGGTTCAGCCGGGCCACGCTCACCGAGTACGGCAACATCGCCAGCGCCGTCGTCCTGGACGCGCTGCGCCGGCTGTTCGACGCGGGCGGAGCCCACGACCGGGCGCGCGGGCTGCTCGCCGGCTTCGGGCCCGGCATCACCGCGGAAATGGCCCTGGGCCGCTGGCAGCGCTACGCAGAGACGGCATGAGATGACCGAAGAGACGATCACCGAGATCCTCCCCCCGATCCGGCACTGGCCCGCCCTCGACCTGAACGGCGTGGACTTCGACCCGGTGCTGACCGAGCTGATGCGCGAGGGCCCGGTCACCCGGATCCAGCTGCCCAACGGCGAGGGCTGGGCGTGGCTGGTCACCCGGTACGAGGACGTACGGACGGTGACCAACGACCCCCGCTTCAGCCGCGAGGCGGTCATGGACCAGCCGGAGGTCACCAGGCTCGCCCCGCACTTCATCCCGGCCCGCGGCGCGGTGGGCTTCCTGGACCCGCCGGACCACACGCGGCTACGGCGTTCGGTGGCCGCCGCGTTCACGGCGAGGGGCGTGGAGCGGATCCGCGAGAAGTCGCGGCACATGCTCGACGAGCTGGTGGACGAGCTGCTCCAGGACGGCCCTCCGGCCGACCTCACCGCGACCGTCCTCACGCCCTTCCCGATCGCCGTCATCTGCGAGCTGATGGGCGTCCCGGCCGCCGACCGGCAGGGCATGCACACCTGGACCCAGCTGATCCTGTCCTCCTCGCACGGCAAGAACGTCAGCGAGAAGGCCAGGAACGAGATGGGCGCCTACTTCGCCGACCTCATCGGCCTGCGCGAGGGCAGCACCGGCGAGGACGTGGCCTCCTTGCTCGGGACGGCCGTCGGGCGTGGCGAGGTGACGCTGGAGGAGGCGGTGGGTCTCGCGGTCCTGCTCCAGATCGGCGGCGAGGCGGTGACGAACAACAGCGGGCAGATGTTCTATCTCCTGCTGAGCCGTCCCGACCTGGCCGACCGCCTGCGCACCGACCCTGCCGTCCGTCCCCAGGCCATCGACGAACTGCTGCGCTACATCCCGCACCGCAACGCGGTGGGCCTGTCTCGGATCGCCCTGGAGGACGTCGGCATCCGAGGCGTACGGATCCGGGCCGGCGACGCGGTGTACGTGTCGTACCTCGCGGCCAACCGGGACGACGCGGTCTTCCCGTACCCGGAGACGATCGACTTCTCCCGCTCCCCCAACCCGCACGTGTCGTTCGGCTTCGGCCCGCACTACTGCCCCGGCGGCATGCTGGCCCGTCTGGAGTCCGAGCTCATGGTGGACGCGCTGCTGGACCGGGTGCCGGGGCTGAGGCTGGCGGTGCCGCCGAACCGAGTGCCTTTCAAGAAGGGCGCGCTGATCCGCGGTCCCGAGGCTCTGCCGGTGACGTGGTGACGGCCGCGGAGGGACTCCTGGTACCGCCGGGTCACGGCCGGGTCGTCCAGACGCCGGCCCAGCACGTCACCTTCAAGGTGACCGGCTCGCACTCCCGCATGGCGTCCACCTTCGAGGTGATCGTGCCGCCCGGCTTCGACGTGGGCGCCCATGTGCACACGCGCAGCGAGGAGTTGTTCTACGTGCTCGACGGCGAGCTGGACGTGCTCGCCTTCGAACCGAGGGTGCGGACACCGGACAACTGGCAGCGCTGGGAGTCGAGTTCGGGCAACCGGGTGGTACGGGCGACACCGGGCACGGTCATCGTCGTACCGCCGGGCTGCCCGCACGCGTTCGCCAACCCGACAAACTCCCCGGCCAAGATGTTCTTCCAGGCCTCCCCGCCGCCCGATCACGAGCGGTACTTCGAGGAGCTGCTGGAGATCCTGGGCGGCGGGGGTCCGCCGGATCACGAGGCGATCGAGGAGTTGCGCCGGCGGTACGACATCGAGCAGCTGACGCCGCTCAGACACCGTTAGCGGATCGGCATACCGGAGAGGGTCCGGGCGATGACGAGCCGCTGGATCTCGCTCGTCCCTTCGAAGATGGTGTAGATCGCGGCGTCCCGGTGCATCCGCTCCACCGGGTACTCTCGCGTGTAGCCGTTGCCGCCGAGTATCTGCACCGCCTGTGCGGTGACCTTCTTGGCCGTCTCGCTCGCGAAGAGCTTGGACATCGAGCCCTCGGCAGCGGTGAACTGCTTGCCGTTGATGGCCATCCAGGAGGCGCGCCAGACCAGGAGGCGGGCCGCGTCGATGGACGTGCGCATGTCGGCGAGCTGGAAGGCGACGCCCTGGTTGTCGATGATCGGGCGGCCGAACTGCTCACGCGTCTTGGCGTAGTCGAGGGCGACCTCGTACGCGGCACGGGCCGTGCCGACCGCCATCGCGCCGACCGCCGGCCGCGACGCCTCGAACGTGGCCATCGCCGCGTTCTTCACGCGTTCGCCGTTACCGGCCTTCGCCCGCTCGCGCGCCCGCGCCAGCCGCTCGTCCAGCTTCTCCTTGCCGCCGAGGAGGCAGGAGCCGGGAACACGGACGTTCTCCAGGACGACCTCGGCGGTGTGCGAGGCGCGGATGCCGTGCTTCTTGAACTTCTGGCCCTGGGACAGGCCCGGCGTGTCCGGCGGGATGATGAAGGACGCGTGGCCCTTGGAGCCGAGCTCCGCGTCGACGACGGCCACGACGACGTGGACGTTGGCGATGCCGCCGTTGGTCGCCCAGGTCTTGGTGCCGTTCAGCACCCACTCGTCCTTGGCCTCGTCGTACACGGCACGCGTGCGCATGGAGGCCACGTCGGACCCGGCGTCCGGCTCGGAGGAGCAGAACGCGGCGACCTTGACGTCGTTCGTGTCGCCGTACATCTGGGGGATCCAGGTGCCGATCTGTTCCTCGGTGCCGTTGGCGAGGACGCCGACCGCGGCGAGGCCGGTGCCGACGATCGACAGGGCGATGCCCGCGTCGCCCCAGAACAGCTCCTCCATCGCCATGGGGATGCCGAGGCCGGTGGGGTCGAAGTACTGCTGGGCGTAGAAGTCGAGCGAGTAGATGCCGACCTTGGCGGCCTCCTGGATGACCGGCCAGGGAGTCTCCTCACGCTCGTCCCATTCGGCGGCCGCGGGGCGGATGACGTCGGCGGCGAAGCCGTGCAGCCAGTCCCGGACCTCCTTCTGTTCGTCGTTGAGCTCCATGGTGAACTCGGCCATGTCCCCTCCAGCGGCGGCGCGACTTGCATGTTACTAGCGGTAACCCGAGTCTGTTACCGACCGGTAGGAAAAGTCAACTCCTGATGACACCTCGGTAGCCCGTTCGATGCATGGGGCATGGTGGGTGTTAGTTTGCGCAGGCGTCACCGAAACAGCACGGGTGGGGAGAGCTCATGGACACCACGCAGCGGACCGATCAACAGCGGTCCGCCGACCGCCGCCGGCGAGAGCTGCTGGAGGCCGCGGACCGGGTGGTCCTGCGTGACGGACCACAGGCCTCCATGAACGCGATCGCCGCGGAAGCGGGCATCACCAAGCCGATTCTCTACCGTCACTTCGGTGACAAGGGGGGACTCTACGCGGCGTTGGCCAAGCGGCATACGGATGCGTTGCTGGATTCTCTGCGCGCGGCTCTTGATGCGCCTGCGGACCGGCGGGAGCGGGTCGAGGCGACCCTCGACACGTATCTCGCGGCGATCGAGCTGCGGCCTCAGGTGTATCGGTTCCTGATGCATCCGTCGGAGGGCGGACAGTCGGGCGACCCCGGGTTCGATGTCGGCAAGCACTCCGTGCCGTTGCTTCGGCGGATGGGCGAGGAACTGGCTCAGGTCATCGAGGACCGGCTGGATCTCGGACCCGGCGGGCAGCAGCTGGCTCGGGTGTGGGGGCATGGGATCGTCGGGATGATGCACGCGGCCGGGGACTGGTGGCTGGGTGAACGGCCTTGTTCTCGGGCCGAGTTGGTACGGAGTCTGGCCGATCTGCTTTGGGGGCGGCTCGCTGCGGCGGGGGACAAGATCGGCGGTCCTGGGTTCTGACGGTTGTGCAGCGTCCACCGGCGGGTGGGGGCTGGTCGCGCAGTTCCCCGCGCCCCTAACGGCATGCACTTCCCCGGTGCCATGAAGCTCGGTTCACTTGGCGCATCAGCCTGCCGTGGCGCCAGCCCGTCAAGCGGTCCGCGTAGACCTTGCCGTCCAAGTGGTCGCACTCGTGCTGCAAGCATCTTGCGAACCACCCTGTGCCATGCACCGTCACCGGCTCCCCCGTCATCGTGAAACCCTCCACCACCGCGTGGTCGTAGCGTTCCGTCCCCGCCTCCAGGCCCGGCAGGGACAGGCAACCCTCCGGGCCACGGATCACCACACCGTCCGCCTCCACCAGCCGGGGGTTCACGACATGTCCCAAATGCCGTACGTCCTCGTCGTCCGGGCAGTCGTAGACGAAGACCCGCAGCGGCTCCCCCACCTGGTTCGCCGCCAGGCCCACGCCCTGGGCCGCGTACATCGTCGCGAACAAGTCCTCCACGAGCGTCGCCAGTTCCGGGCCGAAGTCCGTGACGTCCTCGCACGGGGCGTGCAGGACGGGGTCGCCGAGCAGTGTGAGGGGCCGGACGCGTCCGCGGGTGCCCGGAATGGAGCCGTTTCGCATGGCCGCAAGGGTACGGCGATTCGGGACTGCGAATGGATCTCGATAGGCTGACCACCACCACGTTGCCGTCAGGCGCGGCGCGTACGCAAGGAGGATCGAGAACTGATGGCAGGCAACTCGGACCCGCTCACGCCGCGGGCCAAGATCGCCGTGACCGCGGGCAAGGCGGTCGCAGCGGCGTCGCGCGCCGCGGGGCGCGGCAGCGGTTCGGTGATCGGCGGCCGGGTGGCGCTCAAACTCGACCCCGACCTTCTGGCCCGGCTCGCCCAGAACCTGGACGTCGTCCTGGTGTCGGCGACCAACGGCAAGACCACGACCACCCGGCTCATCGCGGAGGCGCTGCGTGCCGCCGGGCCCGTCGTCTCCAACGCGCTGGGCGCCAACATGCCCGCCGGCATCACCTCGGCGCTCGCGGGCAACTCGGACGCGCGGTACGGCGTCATCGAGGTCGACGAGAAGTACCTCGCGGGCGTGGCCCGGGACACCGACCCCAAGTGCATCGCCCTGCTCAACCTCTCCCGTGACCAGCTCGACCGCGCCGCCGAGACCCGCATGCTCGCCGAGAACTGGCGCGAGGGCCTGGCGGGCAGCAAGGCCGTGGTCGTGGCCAACGCCGACGACCCGCTCGTCGTGTGGGCCGCCTCCTCGTCCCCCAACGTGATCTGGGTCGCCGCCGGGCAGATGTGGAAGGACGACGCCTGGTCCTGCCCGTCCTGCGGTGGTGTGATGCAGCGGCCGGGCGACGACTGGTTCTGCGGCGAGTGCGGCTTCCGGCGGCCCACGCCGAGCTGGGCGCTGTCCGGGGACCACGTGCTCGACCCGCACGGTTCCGCCTGGCCGATCCATCTTCAGCTGCCCGGTCGCGCCAACAAGGCCAACGCCGCCTCCTCCGCCGCCGTCGCCGCCGTCTTCGGCGTGCCGCCGCAGGTCGCCCTGGAACGCATGTACCAGGTGCAGGCCGTCGCCGGGCGCTACGACGTCGTGCAGTTCCAGCAGCGCGATCTGCGGCTGCTGCTCGCGAAGAACCCGGCGGGCTGGCTCGAAACGTTCAGCCTTATCGATCCGCCACCCACCCCGGTGATCCTCTCCGTCAACGCGCGCAGCGCCGACGGCACCGACACCTCGTGGCTGTGGGACGTCGACTACACGCGTCTGACGGGGCACCCGATCTGCGTCATCGGCGACCGGAAGCTGGACCTCGCGGTGCGTCTGGAGGTCGCGAACCAGCACTTCCAGGTCTGCGAGAACCTCGACCAGGCCGTGCAGATGTGCCCGCCGGGCCGCATCGAGGTCATCGCGAACTACACCGCCTTCCAGGACCTGCGCCGCCGCGTCGGCAACTGACACTTCAGGGGACTTTTGTGAGCGACAACCAGCTGCGGGTCGTCTGGATCTATCCCGACCTGCTCAGCACCTACGGCGACCAGGGCAACGTCCTGGTCGTGGAGCGCCGGGCGCGGCAGCGCGGCCTCGACGTGGCCCGTCTCGACGTGCGCAGCGACCAGCCGATCCCCACCTCCGGGGACATCTACCTCATCGGCGGCGGCGAGGACCGTCCGCAGCGGCTCGCGGCCGAGCGGCTGCGCCGGGACGGCGGGCTGCACCGTGCCGTGGCGAACGGCGCGATCGTCTTCTCGGTGTGCGCCGGCTACCAGATCCTCGGCCACGAGTTCATCAACGACCTCGGTCAGCGCGAGCCCGGCCTCGGGCTCCTGGACGTGGTCTCGGTACGCGGTGAGGGTGCGCGGTGCGTCGGTGACGTGCTCGCCGACATCGACCCGCGGCTCGGTCTGCCCCCGCTGACCGGGTTCGAGAACCACCAGGGCGTCACGCACCTCGGACCCACGGCCCGCCCGCTCGCCCAGGTGAAGCTCGGCAACGGCAACGGGACGGGCGACGGTACGGAGGGGGCGTACAACGACACCGTCTTCGGTACCTACATGCACGGTCCGGTGCTGGCGCGGAACCCGCTCATCGCCGACCTGCTGCTGAAGCTGGCGCTGGACGTCAACGCGCTCCCGCCCACCGACGACCGCTGGTACGAGGCGCTGCGCAACGAGCGCATCGCGGCGGCGCAGCAGCCCGCCTGACCTGTGGTTTCATCGGCGCTCCAGCCCCCGTTTACCAGCCCGTCTGACGATGTGTCCGCACACCTGAGCGGGCTCGTCCAGCAGGCGGACGCACGGTACGGCCCCGCCCCCTCCTGCCGCTAGGGTGGCGGGGATCGAGCCGGACAGCGTGGTCCGGTCCCCGGCCCACGTCGAGAAGGTTGTTTCGGGCTATGCGCATTGGTGTCCTCACGTCCGGCGGCGACTGCCCCGGCCTGAACGCCGTCATCCGGTCCGTCGTGCACCGCGCCGTCGCCGACCACGGCGACGAGGTCATCGGCTTCCGGGACGGCTGGAAGGGCCTCCTGGAGTGCGACTACCTCAAGCTCGACCTCGACGCGGTGGGCGGCATCCTGGCCCGCGGCGGCACGATCCTCGGCTCCTCCCGGGTCCAGCCCTCGCATCTGCGGGACGGTGTGGAGCGGGCGAAGGGGCATGTCGCCGAGCTCGGGCTCGACGCGATCATCCCCATCGGCGGTGAAGGCACCCTCAAGGCGGCCCGGCTGATGTCGGACGCCGGACTGCCCGTCGTGGGCGTGCCGAAGACCATCGACAACGACATCGCCGTCACCGACGTCACCTTCGGCTTCGACACGGCCGTCGGTGTGGCGACCGAGGCGCTCGACCGGCTCAAGACCACCGCCGAGTCCCACCAGCGGGTCCTCGTCGTCGAGGTCATGGGGCGGCACACCGGCTGGATCGCCCTGCACTCCGGCATGGCGGCCGGCGCGCACGCCATCGTCGTACCGGAACGGCCCTTCGACATCGAGGAGTTGGCCAAGCGGGTCGGCGAACGGTTCGAGGCGGGCAAGCGGTTCGCGATCGTCGTCGCGGCGGAAGGGGCCAAGCCCGCCGCCGGGACCATGGAGTTCGACGAGGGCGGCAAGGACGTCTACGGGCACGAGCGGTTCGCCGGGATCGCCCGACAGCTCTCCATCGAGCTGGAGCAGCGGCTGGGGAAGGAAGCCCGGCCGGTGATCCTCGGGCATGTGCAGCGCGGCGGTACGCCGACGGCGTACGACCGGGTGCTGGCGACCCGGTTCGGGTGGCATGCGGTGGAGGCCGTGCACCGGGGCGAGTTCGGTCACATGACGGCTCTTCGGGGGACGGACATCGTGATGGTGCCGCTCGCGGAGGCCGTGGAGACGCTCAAGACGGTTCCCGCAGAGCGCTACGAAGAGGCCGAGTGCGTGCTCTAGGACAAGACGTACGGAACTGAAGAGTCCGCCCCCGGCCGCAGCTGCGGCCGGGGGCGGTTCTAGTCTGTGACGGACAGACTTGCACAACCCCCACGAATCAGGAGCCGCCGGAATGGATCACAGCGGGCACGGCATGACCATGGATCTGCCGCCGTTCACGCTGGGGCGGGGTCTTCAGTGGTCGGCCGACCCGTTCTTCCTCGTCGCCTGCCTCCTCGGGCTCGGGCTGTACGCCTGGGGGGTCGTGCGGCTGCGGCGGCGGGGGGACGCCTGGCCCGTGGGGCGGACCGTCTCGTACGTCGTCGGGGTGCTGACGATCATGCTGGTGATGTGCACCGGGCTGAACGACTACGGGATGGTCATGTTCAGCGTGCACATGGTGCAGCACATGGTGATCAGCATGCTGTCGCCGATCCTGATCCTGCTCGGCGCGCCGATGACGCTGGCGCTGCGGGCGCTGCCGGTCGCGGGCAAGGGACGCAAGGGGCCGCGGGAGCTGCTGCTCGCGCTGCTGCACAGCCGGTACATGCGGATCGTCACGCATCCGGCGTTCACCATCCCGCTGTTCATCGCGAGCCTGTACGCGCTGTACTTCACGCCGCTCTTCGACTTCCTGATGGGCTCCAAGACGGGGCACATCGCGATGATGGTGCACTTCCTGATGGTGGGCGTGGTGTTCTTCTGGCCGATCATCGGGGTCGATCCCGGTCCGAACCGGCCCGGGTATCTGATGCGGATGCTGGAGCTGTTCGCGGGCATGCCGTTCCACGCGTTCTTCGGGATCGCGCTGATGATGGCGTCCACTCCGATGGTCGAGACGTTCAAGAACCCGCCCGCCTCGCTCGGCATCGACGCGCTCTCCGACCAGAACGCGGCGGGCGGTATCGCCTGGGCGTTCAGTGAGATCCCGTCCGTGCTGGTGCTGATCGCGCTGCTCTTCCAGTGGTACGGGTCGGAGCAGCGGCAGGCCAGGCGCAAGGACCGGGCCGCGGACCGGGACGGGGACAAGGAACTCGAGGCGTACAACGCCTATTTGGCCTCACTCAACGCACGCAGCCGCTGACACCCCTTTCCCCTCAATCCGCTCTTTGCCCTCAATCCGGCGGGAATGCTTTTCCATTCAGTAGCATGAAACGCGTTGGGGGAACCGCCGGGGGGAGCGGTGATGACAATTCACGTGTTTCTGCAAAGGACCGGGATATCGGCGATCCGCAGGGTCGCGGTGCTGCTGGTCTTCGTACTGGCACTCAGCGGGTGCGATCGCGAGGCCTTGCTGGCGGTGAAGGCGGTCGCCGTGGGAGTGCCCTCTCTCGCGCCCTTCTTCGACGAGAAGAGCGGGCTCGGCCAGGATGCGCAGGTGGCGTCGCGGCCGGTGCGGGGCAGCCTGCAGCAGGGCGACACCCCGGGTCTGTACGGGGGTTCGAAGCAGCCGACCGTCTGTGACGTCGACAAGCTGGAGAATTTCCTCACCGATCCCAGGAACGACCAGAAGGCACAGGCGTGGGCGCGTGCCCTCAAAATCTCCACGAATCAGATACCGGAATATCTCGATCGACTCACACCCGTTCTGTTGCGTCACGACACTCTCGTGAAGAACCACGACTACAAAAAGGGCAAGGCAGTTCCCTACGACTCCTTGCTGCAGGCCGGAATCGCGATTCTGGTCGATCAGCAGGGGCAGCCGGCCGTGAAGTGCTCGTGCGGAAATCCGCTGCGGCCCTTCGAGGGTGACACCAGCAAGATCTCGGTGAAGTTCGAGGACGGCAACGAGGAGTGGAAGGGCTATGACCGGTCCTCCGTCGTGGCCGTGCGGCCCGCGGCCCGTCCGCTGAAGCAGATCGCCCTCGTGGACGTCGAGGAGCCCGACCGCGGCCTGTCGCGGCCGGTCGGTACGACGGGCACGAAGGACGCCGTCTTCGACACCCGGGAGAAGCGCGAGGTGCCGAACCTCGCCGGGGCGACCTTCGGGCAGGCCCGGCAGGCGCTCACCGACAAGGGGCTCGCGGTCGGATACGAGAGCAAGGGGCTGCCGCCGGACGACGCCGAGGTCATGGCGACCGATCCGCCGGCGGGGACCGAGCTGGAGTTCGGGCAGTACGTGATGCTGAGCGTGGCGGAGGATTCCGGCTCCTCTGGTTCGTCGGATTCATCTGGTTCATCCGGTTCATCCGGCTCCGGCGGGTCCACGACCACTCCCCCGGGCCCCTCCTCGTCCGGGCCGTCGTCGCCCGGGAGTTCCGGGCCTGACGGCAGCTCGTCACCGCCCTCGTCCTCGTCGTCCTCGTCGCCGCCGGCCTCGTCGTCCTCCTCCTCGTCGCCGCCCGCCTCCTCGTCCTCGTCGAGCGCGCCGCCCGCCTCCCCGTCGCCGCCGGCGAGCAGCAGCTCGGCGCCGCCGCCCTCGACGAGCAGCGACCCGCCTCCGTCGTCCACGAGCGCGGCGCCACCGCCACCGCCGCCGCCTCCGGAGACCACCGCCACCAGCGCACCGCCTCCCCCTCCCCCGCCGCCGGAGACGACGAGCGCACCGCCGGAGACCAGCACCGCTCCGGCCAGCACCACTCCGGCGACCAGTGAGCCCGCCACCGAGGAGCCCCCCGCAACCGCCGCCGCATAGCGTCCCCGCAGACCCCGGGAGTCACCGGATGCCTTCAGGACAATCGACATCGGGAGTGGGCCGGGTCATCGCCGGCCGCTATCTGCTGCTGAACCAGCTCGGCAGCGGTGGCATGGGCCATGTGTGGCTCGCTCACGACCAGAGACTCGCCTGCGAGGTCGCGCTCAAGGAGATCGTGTTCCGGGACCCGGCCGAGGCGGGGCACGAGCGGGAGGCGCGGGTCGCCCGGGCCCGTGCGGAGGCCCGGCACGCGGCGGGGCTGCGCGGCCATCCGCATGTGGTCACCGTGCACGACGTGCTGGAGCACGACGGGCTGCCGTGGATCGTCATGGAGTACGTCGCGGGCGCGGTGGACCTGCGCGAGCTGGTGGCCCGGCGCGGCCCGCTGGCGCCCGCGGAGTGCGCCCGCATCGGCCTGGCCGTGCTGGACGCGCTGACCGCCGGGCACCAGCGGGGCGTGATGCACCGGGACGTCAAACCGGCGAACATCCTGCTCGCGCCGGACCGCACGGGGGCGCCGTACGGGCGCATCCTGCTCACCGACTACGGCATCTCGGTGCAGCCGGACGCCGGGGAGACGCGGTACACGCTGACGTCCGTGCTCGTGGGGACCGCGGGCTATCTCGCGCCGGAGCGTGCCACGGGCGGGCCGCCGACGCCGGCGGCGGATCTGTTCTCGCTGGGCTGCACGCTCTACCACGGGGTCGAGGGCCACGGCCCGTTCGAGCGCGAGTCGCACCTCGCGGAGATCACCGCGATCGTCATGGAGGAGCCGCGGCCGCCGGTGCGGGCCGGGGCTCTGGGGCCGGTGCTGGAGGCGATGCTGATCAAGGATCCGGGTACGCGGATCTCCGCCGCGGAGGCGGAGGTGGCGCTGTCGCGGATCGTGACCCCGCAGCCGGAGACGTACGCGCGCACCCAGACCGACCTCGGATCGCAGCCGCCGTGGGCCCAGCCGACGCTCGCCCCGCAGACTCCTGTGCCGCCCACGCAGCTGCCCGTACCGCCGATCGTCCCGGACGGCTTCGGGCCCCCGCTGGTCAGCTCCTCCGGCGGAAGCCGCCGCCGTACCCGGCCCCGGGTGCTGCACTCCGCCCTCGCCGGACTGCTGGGGCTCGCTCTCGCCGGGGGCGGCGTCTGGTACGCCGTCGCCCAGCAGCCGCCCGGCGGCGACGGGGACAGCGGCGGGACGGGCACCGGGAGCGGGACCGGGTCCAAGCTGCCGTACGGCAAGGACCTGGGGCTGTCCGCGCCGCTCAAGGACGGCGACTGCGTGACCGTGGACTGGAGCGGCGAGGAGCTCTTCAAGGGCACGGCGCGGATGTCCCTGGACCCCACCTGCGGTGGGAAGCCGCCGGACGGGCAGGTGATGGCCTTCGTGCCGGCCGCGTCCGCCGCCGAGGCGCGGGAGCGGGGGCCCGCGCAGTGCGAGGAGCGGACCGAGGAGATCCGCGGGAAGCTGGCGGATGTGCGGAGCTACGCCGTCGTACCGACGGAGGAGGGTTTCGAGAGCGCCGGGAAGCGCAGTGCGTGCCTGGTGCTGGGTGCGCACGGGCCGGTGTACGGGCCGATCGGCGGGCATCGCAAGCTCGGGTCCGCCTTCGCGGACACCGCGACCATGCAGAAGCGGGACTGTCTGGACGTCCGCTCCAACCGGGACGCCCGGCTGGTCGCCTGCGAGCAGCCGCACGACGAGGTGGTGCTCGGGTTCACCCGGCTGGGTGCCGATGTCACGCTGTCCGATGCGCGTACCGAGTCGGATGTGGTGTGCGGGAGGGATGTGCCGCCGCGTGACTACGGCTTCGACCCGTCGGTCTACAAGGCGGGCTCATGGACGAGCGAGGGTCCCTGGAAGTCGGGCACTCATTTCGTCGTCTGCACCGTCCGGAAGCAGAACGGGGGCACCATGGAGGGGGACGAATCCTGAGGAGGGTGTTGCGATGCCCGGTTCCGGTTCCACAGATGGCTCGACCAGGACGATGGGGGTGCTCACCGTCGGCGGTCTGGTCGTGGTGACCGCCTACACGGTGGCGCTCGGCAGCAACGGCTGGCTGTGGTTCGGCTGGGTCGTGCTGGGTCTGATCACCCTGGGGATGGTCGTCACCCGCAGTACCTGAGACACCCGCCTGGGCGCCTCTGCGATACCTGGGGCTCATTCGCCGGTGAGGCGTCCGGCGGGGTGCACGCCCGGCTGGTACTTGGGCAGCCGGGCGGTGATCTTCATACCCGCTCCCACGGCGGTCTCGATGACGAGGCCGTAGTCGTCGCCGTAGACCTGGCGGAGCCGGTCGTCCACGTTGGACAGTCCGATGCCGCCCGAGGGGCTGACCTCGCCGGCGAGGATGCGGCGCAGCACGGCGGGGTCCATTCCCGCGCCGTCGTCCTCGATGACGACCAGTGCCTCGGCGCCCGCGTCCTGGGCGGTGATGCTGATGTGGGACTTGCCGTGGGACACGGACTTGCCCTCCAGGCCGTGCTTGACGGCGTTCTCCACGAGCGGTTGCAGACAGAGGAAGGGCAGGGTGACCGGCAGGACCTCGGGGGCGATCTGCAGGGTGACGGAGAGACGGTCGCCGAAGCGGGCCCGGACCAGCGCCAGGTAGTGGTCGATGGCGTGGAGTTCGTCGGCGAGGGTGGTGAAGTCGCCGTGTCTGCGGAACGAGTAGCGGGTGAAGTCGGCGAACTCCAGGAGCAGTTCGCGGGCGCGCTCGGGGTCGGTGCGGACGAAGCTGGCGATCACCGCGAGCGAGTTGAAGATGAAGTGCGGGGAGATCTGGGCGCGCAGGGCCTTGATCTCGGCCTCTATGAGGCGGGTGCGGGACTGGTCGAGGTCGGCGAGTTCGAGCTGTACGGAGATCCAGCGGGCGACCTCTCCGGCGGCCCGGACGAGGACGGCGGACTCATGGGGCCCGAAGGCGACGAGGGCGCCGTGGACCCGGTCGTCGACCGTCAGCGGGGCCACGACGGCCCAGCGGACCGTGCAGTCGAGGTGGTCGCAGGTCAGCGGGAACGCCTCGCCGCGGCCGGTCTCCAGCGGATCCGCGAGCCGTCGCATGATCTCGGCGCGATGGTGGCCGCCGATGCCGTCCCAGACCAGCACCTGCTTCTGGTCCGTCAGACAGAGCGCGTCCGTGCCGAGGAGCGTGCGCAGTCTGCGGGCCGACTTCCGGGCCGTCTCCTCGGTGAGCCCGGCCCTGAGCGGGGGCGCGGCCAGGGAAGCGGTGTGCAGGGTCTCGAACGTGGCGTGCTCGACGGGAGTGCCGAGGCCGCGCAGGCTCTCGGGGCGCGCGGTGCGGCGGCCGAGCCAGAAGCCTGCGGCGAGCAGCGGGAGGATCGCGACGCAGAGCCCGGCGAGGAAACCGCTCATGAGGCCGCCTCCTTACGGGAGTTGAGACCGCCGGTCCATGCGCGACCGCCCGGGTGGCAGCCGTCCGGCTCCGCTCGGCGTCCTCGACAGCTCCCGAGCCCGCAGCCTAGCCCTGCGCCGCCGGCGAGCCCGTGCCGCCGACGCAGGTCCGCGAACCGGCCGCCCCGGCTGTCGGCGCGGCCACCTCGGCCTGTGAACCGACGACCCGGATCGTCAGCACCTCCACCCCGGCCCGCGAACCAACCGCCCACACCCTCGGCACGCCCACCCCGGCCCACGAACCAACCGCCCAAACCGTCGACACACCCACCCCGGCCCGCGAACCGGCCGCCGAGAACGTCGGCACGCCCGAGTCGGCCCTTGGGGCCCGCGCCGGGGGCTGCCGCGCGCCCGGGGCGATCCGCGGGCCGGGGGTCGGGGGCTGTGCCGTGCCCGGCGTGGTCCGTCGGCCGGCCGGCCGGGCCGTGGGGGTGTCCCCTCCCGTCCCTGTGGCGTTCCCTCATGCCTTCACCTCCGCCCGTAGTTCCTCCGGCAGATGGAACCGGGCCAGGATCGCCGCCGTTCCGGCCGGTACCCGGCCCGGCGTGGCCAGGGAGACCAGGACCATGGTGAGGAAGGCCAGGGGCACCGACCAGAGAGCCGGCCAGGCGAGCAGGGCGTGCAGGGCCCCGGAGCCCGGGAAGCCGGCCATCGTCGCGGCCACGGCGACCAGGGCGGAGCCGCCGCCCACCAGCATCCCGGCGGCCGCGCCCGGCGGGGTCAGGCGGCGCCACCAGATGCCGAGGACGAGCAGCGGGCAGAAGGAGGAGGCGGACACCGCGAAGGCGAGGCCGACCGCGTCGGCGACCGGCAGCCCCCCGACCAGGACGCTCGCCACCAGCGGTACGGCCATGGCGAGCACCGTGCCGAGCCGGAAGTGCCGTACCCCGCGCGACGGGAGGACGTCCTGGGTGAGGACGCCCGCCACGGCCATCGTCAGCCCCGAGGCGGTCGAGAGGAACGCGGCGAACGCTCCCCCGGCGACCAGCGCGCCGAGCAGGTCGCCGCCGAGGCCGCCGATCATCCGGTCGGGCAGGAGCAGGACCGCGGCGTCCGCGTCGGAGGTGAGGGTGAGTTCGGGGGCGTACAGGCGGCCGAGGGCGCCGTAGACCGGGGGCAGGAGGTAGAAGGCGCCGATCAGGCCGAGGACCGCGACGGTGGTGCGGCGGGCGGCGACGCCGTGCGGGCTGGTGTAGAAGCGGACCACCACGTGCGGCAGGCCCATGGTGCCGAGGAAGGTCGCGAGGATCAGCCCGTACGTGGCGTACAGCGGGCGTTCGCCACGGGTCTCGGCCTGGGAGGGCGAGAGGCCGGCGTCACCGCCGCGGTCGGCCTCGGGGACCTGGGCGCCCGCGGGGAAGGTCAGCCGGGTTCCGGAGTCGATGTGGTGGGTGCCTTCCGGGAGGGTGAGTTCCGTGCCCTCGTACCCGCGGCCGTCGACCTCGCCGTCGACCGTGACGGTCAGCGGCCGGTCGAGCTTCAGGTCGAGGCTGTCGTCGATGCGCACGGAGCTCCGTTCGCGGAAGGCCGCCGGTTCCTCGAAGGCGTGGGTGGGGGCGCCGTCGCTCTGCCAGGCGAGGACCAGGAAGAGAGCGGGGACGAGGAGAGCGGTGAGCTTCAGCCAGTACTGGAAGGCCTGCACGAAGGTGATGCTGCGCATGCCTCCGGCGGCGACCGTGGCGACCACGACGACCGCCACGATCACTCCGCCGAGCCAGTCCGGCGCCCCGGTCAGCACCTGCAACGTCAGCCCGGCGCCCTGGAGTTGGGGCAGCAGATACAGCCAGCCGACGCCGACGACGAAGGCCCCCGCGAGGCGTCGTACGGCCTGGGAGGCGAGCCGGGCCTCGGCGAAGTCGGGGAGGGTGTAGGCGCCGGAGCGGCGCAGCGGGGCGGCGACGAAGAGGAGCAGGACCAGGTAGCCGGCCGTGTAGCCGACCGGGTACCAGAGCATGTCCGGGCCCTGGACCAGGACCAGGCCCGCGATGCCGAGGAAGGAGGCGGCGGAGAGGTACTCGCCGCTGATGGCGGCCGCGTTGAGACGGGGGCCGACGGTGCGGGAGGCGACGTAGAAGTCGGAGGTGGTGCGGGAGATGCGCAGGCCGAAGGCGCCGACGAAGACGGTCGCGACGACGACGAGGGCGACGGCGGGGACGGCGTAGCCGGAGTTCATCGGTCGCCGCGCCTCGCCGGGCCGTCGGGGCGTACCCGTTCCGCGCGCCTCATCGGTCCTCGACAAGGCGTACGAAGTCCCGCTCGTTCCGCTCGGCCCGCCGCACGTACCAGCGGGCGAGCAGGACCAGTGGGACGTACAGGCCGAAGCCGAGGACCGCCCATTCCACCCGGCGGGCGTCCGGCATCGCGGCGAAGAGCAGGGGGAGCGGGCCGATCAGGAGGCCGAGGACGGCGAACACGGTGAGTCCGGCGCGGAGCTGGGTGCGCATGAGGGAGCGGACGTAGGTGTGGCCGAGGGTGGTCTGTTCGTCGATCTCGGTGCGGGGGCGGTAGTAGCCGGGGGCGCGGCGGGTCTGGCGGGGCGGGCCGGTGACGACGACCCGGCGTTCGGCGGGGCTCTGGTTCTGGGGCACCGTCACGACCTCCTCATCAGCAGGTCCCGCAGTTCACGGGCGTGGCGGCGGCTGACCTGGAGTTCCTCGGCGCCGACGAGGACGCTGACGGTGCCGGCGTCGAGGCGCAGTTCGCCGATGTGGCGCAGGGCGACGAGGTGGCGGCGGTGGATGCGGACGAAGCCGCGGGAGCGCCAGCGCTCTTCCAGGGTGGACAGGGGGATGCGGACGAGATGGCTGCCCTTGGTGGTGTGCAGCCGGGCGTAGTCGCCCTGGGCCTCGACGTGGGTGATGTCCTCGACGTTGACGAAACGGGTCACACCCCCCAGTTCGACGGGTATGTGGTCGGGGTCGGGCTCGCTGACGGGGATGCGCGGCGCGGTGTCGCGGAGCTCGGCGGCCCGGCGCACGGCCTCGGCGAGGCGCTCCTTGCGGACCGGCTTGAGGACGTAGTCGACGGCCTTGAGGTCGAAGGCCTGCACGGCGAAGTCCTCGTGCGCGGTGACGAAGACCACCAGCGGCGGCTGGGCGAACCCGGTGAGCAGCCGGGCCAGGTCCAGGCCGTCGAGCCCCGGCATGTTGATGTCGAGGAAGACGACATCGATGGCATCGGGGCCGCCCGGCCCGGATTCCAGGGCCTTGTTGATACGGCGCAGCGCCTCGGTCGCGTCGCCGGCGCCCTCCGCGGTGCCGACCCGGGGGTCGGCGTTCAGGAGGTAGAGCAGTTCCTCCAGCGAGGGGCGTTCGTCGTCGACAGCCAGGGCGCGCAGCATGAACCCGGAGTGTAGGAGGAATTCGCACGTCTGCACACGTGCCGGGGAATCGGCGTACCCGCTGGATACAGTGCCGCCATGAACAGCACGACCCCCTCGTTCGACGAGCTCGACCGGAAGATCATCACCGCGCTGATGGCCAACGCCAGGACGAGTTTCGCCGAGATCGGCACGGCCGTGGGGCTCTCCTCGACGGCGGTCAAGCGGCGCGTGGACCGGTTGCGGGAGACCGGTGTGATCACCGGGTTCACGGCCACGGTGAAGCCGTCGGCGCTGGGCTGGCGCACGGAGGCGTACGTCGAGGTGTACTGCGAGGGCGCGGCACCGCCGCGGCGGCTCGCGGAGGTGGTGCGCAACCATCCGGAGATCACCGCGGCGATGACGGTGACGGGCGGTGCGGACGCGCTGCTGCATGTGCGGGCGCGGGATGTGCAGCACTTCGAGGAGGTGCTGGAGCGGATCCGCATCGAGCCGTTCATCCGGAAGACGATCAGTGTGATGGTGCTGTCCCATCTGATCCCGGAGAGTCCGGAGGCGGGGGCGAGTCAGGCCGCGCCGAGCGAGTCCTGAATATGCGCATCAGAACTGCGTTTCACCGGCAAAAGACGCAGCATTCCTGCGCGGACACGCAATTCTTGTTGCTTGTCAAGCGTGCCGTCACTTCCTACCTTGGTGTCAACCCTCAGTAGACACCGCAGGAAGCGGAGGAACCCCTCTGTGTCCGAGTCCCGTGTGCAGCGCCGACGGCGTTTCCTCGTCTGCGAACCCAGACACTTCGCCGTGCAGTACGCGATCAATCCCTGGATGCATCCCGACACCCATGTCGACGTGGACCTGGCCCAGGAGCAGTGGCAGGCGCTGATCGGCGCCTACCGGGCCCACGGCCACGACGTCGACGCGGTGGAGCCGGTCCC
The DNA here is from genome assembly GCF_030403745.1 of Streptomyces sp. S.PB5. Taxonomy (GTDB): domain Bacteria; phylum Actinomycetota; class Actinomycetes; order Streptomycetales; family Streptomycetaceae; genus Streptomyces. Next base: position 164,776 of record NZ_JAQMWP010000019.1, on the reverse strand, counting down.
CGGCCTCCCGGACATGGTCTTCGCCGCGAACTCGGCGGTCGTCGTCGACGGCCGCGTCTTCGGCTCGCTGTTCCACGCGCCCGAGCGGCGCCCCGAGTCCACCCACTACGACCTGTGGTTCAAGAAGGCCGGCTACGACGTCCACCGCCCGCTGTCGGTCTGCGAGGGCGAGGGCGACCTCGTCTGGACCGGCCGGTACCTGCTGGCCGGCACCGGGTTCCGCACGACCCGGGACGCGCACCGCGAGGTGCAGGAGTTCTTCGGGCACCCGGTGATCAGCCTGACGCTGGTGGACCCGCACTTCTACCACCTGGACACGGCCCTGTTCGTGCTCGACGACGCCAACATCGCGTACTTCCCGGAGGCCTTCTCGGCCGGCAGCCGTACGGTGCTCGCGCGGCTCTTCCCGGACGCGGTGCTCGCCACCCGCGAGGACGCGATGGCGTTCGGTCTGAACTCCGTGTCCGACGGCCGCCATGTCTTCATCGCGCCGCAGGCCGAGGCGCTGGCCGCACGCCTCGACGACCACGGCTATGTCCCCGTCCCCGTCGACCTCTCCGAGTTCCACAAGGCCGGCGGCGGCATCAAGTGCTGCACCCAGGAGATCCGCCCATGACCGCTCCCGTACGCACCCGTACCTCCGCCGACCTCATCAAGGCCGAGGAACCGGTCCTGGCGCACAACTACCACCCCCTGCCCGTGGTCGTCGCCCGCGCCGAGGGCACCTGGGTGGAGGACGTGGAGGGCCGCCGCTACCTGGACATGCTGGCCGGCTACTCGGCCCTCAACTTCGGCCACCGCCACCCGGCGCTGATCGAGGCGGCCCACCGCCAGCTGGACCTGCTGACCCTGACCTCCCGGGCCTTCCACAACGACAAGCTGGCCGAATTCGCCGAACGGCTCGCGGAGTTGACCGGCCTCGACATGGTCCTGCCGATGAACACGGGCGCCGAGGCCGTCGAGTCCGGCATCAAGGTGGCCCGCAAGTGGGCGTACGAGGTGAAGGGCGTCCCGGCCGACCGGGCGACGATCGTGGTCGCGGCGGAGAACTTCCACGGCCGTACGACGACGATCGTGTCGTTCTCCACGGACGAGACGGCGCGGAAGGGCTTCGGCCCCTTCACCCCGGGCTTCCGGATCGTGCCGTACAACGACCTGGTGGCGCTGGAGGCGGCGGTCGACGAGACGACGGCGGCGGTGCTCCTGGAGCCCATCCAGGGCGAGGCGGGCGTGGTCATCCCGGACCAGGGCTACCTCACCGGGGTACGCGAGCTGACCCGCCGCAAGGGCTGCCTCTTCATCGCCGACGAGATCCAGTCGGGCCTCGGCCGCACCGGCCGCACCCTCGCGGTCGAGCACGAGGGTGTCGTCCCGGACGTGCTGCTGCTGGGCAAGGCGCTGGGCGGCGGCATCGTCCCGGTGTCCGCGGTGGTCGCCCGCCGGGACGTGCTCGGGGTGCTGCGCCCGGGCGAACACGGTTCGACGTTCGGCGGCAACCCGCTCGCGGCCGCGGTCGGCACGGCCGTGCTCGAACTGCTGGAGACGGGCGAATTCCAGCGCCGGGCAACGGAGTTGGGCGTGGTGCTGCGGGACGGTCTGGCGGATCTGGTCGGCAAGGGCGTCCTTGGTTTCCGGTCCCGCGGGCTGTGGGCGGGTGTCGACATCGACCCGGCGGTCGGCACCGGACGGGAGATCGGTGAACGGCTGCTGCGCGAAGGGGTGTTGGTCAAGGACACGCACGGGTCGACGATCCGGCTGGCGCCGCCGCTGACCATCACGGGCGAGGAACTCACGGGCGCGCTGGGCGCGCTGGAGAAGGTTCTGATGCAGGGGGTCTGACCTCGACATGACGGCCGCCTCGGATGCGGAAGGGGCGGCCGTCATGCTGTCCGGGTACGAATTCAACAGCTCCCGGCGACACCGATCGGCGACACCGATTCGGCCAGGATCACCCGATGCGGTTGATACCTACCGGCCGGTAGCACCAGGCTGTTCCCGCGGCCTTCCCCACCCGCGACCCCGTTCCCCGCGAACCCGCAGGCCACTACACTGGCACCCCCACGACACGCCGGTTGACCTGCTGGAACGCGGCGGTTGAGCCGATATGCCGGAGTGAGGAGCGCCTCGTTGTTCTATTACCTGCTCAAATACGTGTTGCTGGGACCCCTGCTCAGACTGGTCTTCCGGCCCCGGATCGAAGGGCTGGAGCACGTACCGGCGGAGGGTGCCGCCATCGTCGCGGGCAATCACCTCTCCTTCTCCGACCACTTCCTGATGCCCGCGATCCTCAAGCGCCGCATCACCTTCCTCGCGAAGAAGGAGTACTTCACGGGCCCCGGCGTGAAGGGCAGGCTCACCGCGTTCTTCTTCCGCAGCGCCGGACAGATCCCGGTGGACCGCACCGGCAAGGAGGCGGGCCAGGCCGCCATCCGCGAGGGTCTCGGGGTGCTGAGCAAGGGGGAACTGCTCGGCATCTACCCGGAGGGCACCCGTTCGCACGACGGCCGTCTCTACAAGGGCAAGGTCGGTGTCGCGGTGATGGCGCTGAAGTCCGGGGTGCCCGTCATCCCGTGCGCGATGATCGGCACCTTCGAGGCGCAGCCACCGGGCAAGGTCATCCCCAACATCCACCCCGTGGTCATCCGCTTCGGCGAGCCCCTCGACTTCTCCCGCTACGCCGGCATGGAGAACGAGAAGGCGATCCTGCGCGCCATCACCGACGAGATCATCTACGCCATCCTCAACCTCTCGGGGCAGGAGTACGTCGACGAGTACGCGGCCGTCGCGAAGGCGGCGGAGGCCGCGGCGAAGTCGGAGAAGGAGAAGGAGCGCCGCTTCCCCCGGATGCCCCTCGGCTGACCCCACCCCCGGCCGACCTCGCCCGCCGACTGCCCCGGCCGGCCCCGCCCCACGGCCGGCCCCGCCGCCCACTGCCCTCAACCCCGGCTGCCCCCGACGCCGGACAGCCCCCACCCTGGCCGGCCCCGGCCGTCGACCGCCCCGGCCGGTCCCGCCCCACGGCCGCCGTCAACCCCGGCCGCCCCTGACCTAGGCCGCCCCTGACCTCGGCTGCCCTCGACCCCCGGCTGGCCTTCACCCCCGGCCGCCCCGACCGCTCGCCGGTCTCTGCCGTCGGCAGAAACCCCTGGGGCGACCGGGCTCTGACGTCGTACCGTCGCCGCATGACTCGACGCGCTGTGGTGATCGGAGCGACCGGACAGATCGGCCGGGTGGCGGTGGGTGCGCTGGCCCGGGACGGATGGCAGGTGACCGCCGTCTCGCGGGGCGGCGGGCGGGACGAGGGGTGGCCCGAGGACGTACGGGTCGCGCGGGCCGACCGGGAGGACGACGCCGAGCTCGCCGCCGCGGTCGGCGAGGGGTGTGACGTACTCGTCGACATGGTCGCCTACGGACCCGCGCACGCACGGCAGCTGACCTCGCTGGCGGGCCGGGTGGGCTCGGCCGTCGTCATCTCCAGCGTCTCGGTGTACGAGGATGACAAAGGACGCAACTTCGGCACCCAGGAGGAGCCGGACGGCTTCCCCGAGTACCCGGTGCCGATGACCGAGGCGCAGCGGACCGTCCGGCCGGGCGAGGACTCGTACAGCACCCGCAAGGCCGGGCTGGAGCGTGAACTGCGAGCCGCCGGTGAGCAGTTGCCCACCACCCTGCTGCGGGCGGGCGCCATCCACGGACCGCACTGCCAGACCCCGCGCGAGCTGTACTTCGTCAAGCGCAACCTCGACGGGCGGACCCGACGCGTCCTCCCCTACTCCGGCGAGAGCCGGTTCCACCCGGCGAGCGTCCACAACATCGCCGAGCTGATCCGGCTGGCGGCGGCACGGCCCGGCAGCCGGGTGCTCAACGCCGTGGATCCGGACGCTCCGACGGTGGCGGAGATCGCGCGGGCCATCGACGCCGTGATGGGCGTGGAGCGGGAGGACGTGCTCGTCGACGGGCCGCCGCCCGCGCCGACCGTCGGGGACACACCGTGGTCGGTGCCCGTGCCGGTGGTGCTGGACATGTCCGCCGCCGAGCGGGAGCTGGGGTATCGGGCGGTGGCCCGGTACGCGGAGACCCTGCCCGCCACGGTCGCCTGGATCGAGGGGCAGCTGGCCGGGCGGGACTGGCGGGAGGCGTACCCGAAGATGTTCCAGACCTACGGCGACCTCTTCGACTACGCGGCGGAGGACGCCTGGTTCACGGCCTGAACCTGGAAGAGGGACGGCAGGCAAGAGGGGCGGCCCGACCACGGGCCGCCCCTCAGGTGTTCCGGGGTGTTACGGCTTCGGCGTCGCGTGCGGGCCGCACGTGACGTCGGAGCTGTCCAGCTTGCCGCTGAGCAGGTAGGCGTCCACCCGCTCGTTGATGCACGGGTTGACCAGGCTGGTCACACCGTGGGAGCCCGCGTTCTTCTCGGTGATCAGGCGGGAGCCCTTGAAGCGCTGGTGCAGCTCGACCGCACCGCCGTACGGGGTCGCGGCGTCACGCTCGGACTGGACGATCAGGACACCGGGCAGACCCTTGCCGGTCTTGACGTTCACCGGGGTCTGCTGCTTGACCGGCCAGGTCGCGCAGGGCAGGTTCATCCAGGCGTTGGCCCAGGTGAGGAACGGGTAGTCCTTGTGCAGCCGGGTGTTGTCGCGGTCCCACTTCTTCCAGCTGGTGGGCCACTTGGCGTCGGTGCACTCGACGGCCGTGTAGACGGCGTTGCCGTTCTCGGAGGCCGCGTTGCCCGCCGTGTCGGACAGGTCGGGCGCGGCCGCGTCGACGAGCGCCTGGGTGTCACCGGCGAAGTACTTGCTGAACACGGTGGCGACCGGGATCCACGAGGAGTCGTAGTACGGCGCGCCCTGGAAGAAGCCGATCAGCTCGGCCGGGCCGACGACCCCGCCGATGGGGTTCTTCTTGGCGGCGGCGCGCAGTTCCAGCCACTTGGCCTGCACCGCGTCACGCGTGGTGCCGAGGTGGAAGACGGCGTCGTTGGCGGCGACCCAGTCCTGCCAGTCGTTCCAGCGCATCTCGAAGGCGACGTCCTGGTCGAGGTTGGCCTCGTACCAGATCTTCTCCCGCGACGGGTTGACGACGCTGTCGACGACCATGCGGCGGACGTGCTTCGGGAACAGCGTGCCGTAGACGGCGCCCAGGTAGGTGCCGTAGGAGACGCCCAGGTAGTTGAGCTTCTTCTCGCCGAGCGCGGCACGGATGACATCCAGGTCGCGCGCGGTGTTCGGCGTGGTCATGTGCGGCAGCATCTCGCCGCTGCGCTCGTAGCAGCCCTCGGCGTACTCACGGGCGAGCTTGCGCTGGGCGCGCTTGTCGGCCTCGGAGTCCGGCACCGGGTCCATCTTGGGCGCCTTCACGAACTCCTGCGGGTCGGCGCAGGAGATGGGCGCCGACTTGCCGACGCCACGCGGGTCGAAGCCCACGAAGTCGTACGCCTTGGACGTGTTGACCCATACCGGGGCCTTGGTGACGACTCGGCGCGGGAACCGCAGGCCGGAGCCGCCGGGACCGCCCGGGTTGTAGATGAGCGCGCCCTGCCGCTCCGACTTGGTGCCGGTGTTGCCGATGCGGTCGACGGCGAGCTTGATCTGCTTGCCGTTGGGCTTGGCGTAGTCCAGCGGCACGGTCACCCAGCCGCACTGGATGGGCTTCTCCAGCCCCCAGTCGGCGGGACAGTCCTGCCAGTCGATCCCGGCCTTCTCGGCCCGGGCGGCGGCGATGGCCGCGCCGCGGGCCTCGCGGTCCTGGCCGTGCCGGCTCTCCGCACTCGCGCTCGCGGTGGGAGCCGTGACGGCCCCGGCTATCAGGGTCGCCGTGACAAGCACTCCGGCGGAGCCGAATGCCACGGTCCGCCTCTTCGGTCTGCTGTGCTTCAAGTGCGGCCTCCCCGTACTCATATGACAAGTACGGAGATCCTCGCGGCTGTGCTCTCTCTGTGAACAGGGTCGGCCGCTGTTCTTTGCCAATCCGATAAACGGAGAGAGGTGTTCGCTAATCGATCCGCTGCGGGCTGCCGGCCACCAAGCTACCCGAGCAGGGCCAGCGCCTCGTCCAGCACCCTGCGCAGCCGCAGCGCGTCCGGCGCCACGGCCGTCACCAGCGCGGCAGGCCCGGCCAGCGGCACGACCACGGCCCCCTCCCCGAGCACACGCGCGGCGACCGGCGCGTCCTCGAACTCCGGGCGTACGACGACCAGCTGCCCCACGGCCCGATGCCCCCCGAGGACAGCCGGCCCGTCCCAGCCGCCCGGCGCCCCGGGCCCGCAGGCGAGCTCCTGATCGAGAACGGTCCGCCCACCGACCCGCACGGTAAGACGACTGCTGAGTCTCCCGGGTTCCTCGGCCGCCCGCCCGAGCACCTGCTCCTCCCGCAGCACGAGCCGGCCGCCCGCACCGACGTCGGCGCGGGTGCCGACGTACAGCTCACTCCCCCGCGCGGAGATCAACTGCTCCGGCAGCCAGTGCAGTTCACCGCCGTCGGCGACATCGAGCCGCACGTCGTAACGCGCCTCGCCCTTGTGCTGTCCCGGCAGCGCGATGGTGGCAGCGGCCGACCCGACCCGCAGTACGGCGCCCTCCCCCACCTCCGCCCCGACGGTGAAGTGATCGCCACCGAGCGGCCCGCTCATCGCCCCGACGAGCATGACCCGGGCCTCGGCACCACTCCCCCGGGTCCGCCGCAGCGCCAGCGGCCCGTCCCCCTCCAGCACAGGCAGCGACGTACCACCCCGGCCGTCGGCCCGCGCCTCGATCCGCGCGGTGGCCCGCACGCCGCCCGCCACGGCCACGCTCATGCCGCCCACGCGGCGAGCTGCGCCCGCACCCAGGCGGCGACGTCGGTGACTCCGGCCTCGCTCCGGAGCGACTGGAAGACGACGGGCAGCTCGGCGCGCTGTGCCTTGGCGTCGGCGGCCATGCGGGCGAGGTCGGAGCCGACGTAGGGGGCGAGGTCGGTCTTGTTGACGACGAGGAGGTCGGCGGTGGTCACACCGGGCCCGCCCTTGCGCGGAATGTCATCGCCCCCCGCGACGTCGATCACGAAGATCTGCGCGTCGACGAGCCCCTTGGAGAAGGTCGCGGTGAGGTTGTCCCCGCCGCTCTCGACCAGCACGAGGTCCAGCGGGCCGATCTCGTCCTCCAGATCCTCGACGGCTTCGAGGTTCGCGGAGATGTCGTCCCGGATCGCGGTGTGCGGGCAGGCTCCGGTCTCCACGGCGGCGATCCGCTCGGGCGGGAGCACGGCCTCGCGGAGCAGGAGCTCGGCGTCCTCGCGGGTGTAGATGTCGTTGGTCACGACCGCGAGGGACAGCTCGTCGCGCAGGGCACGGCAGAGGGCGGCGACGGTGGCGGTCTTGCCCGAGCCGACGGGGCCGCCGAGCCCGATACGGAGGGCACGGCGCGAGCCGTCGGGACGACGGGCGTCGGCGCTGACGGCAGCGGGGCCGGAGTGGGAATGATCGAGATGCATGATGACGGCTCCTTTTTTGACGCCGGCGTGCTTTTCACGCCGGTCAGGCAATCTCAGCCCGTCCGGCGTTTGAGGACGAGGCCCCTTAAGGGCCGAAGCGGGGGTCTGGGGGCGGCAGCCCCCAGGTACGGGACGGGTAGGGGCGGCGGGGGCGAGAAAAAGCTACGAGGCGAACAGCCGCACAGGCCACCCCGCATGCACCTCCGCGGAGATCTCCAGCAGCGGAGCAGAAGCCGCGGGCAAGGCGTCCACCCCCACCTCGACAACCGCCCGAGCCGCCTCCACCGCCGAATCCGCGACGCGATCCAGCTCCGGCGCCAACCGCGCCAGCACCGCCGTGGCCTCGAACGGATCGAGACTCAGCAACCGCACCGTCGCGGACGCCGACCCGCTCACACTCTCGTACGCCGCGCAGTACGCCGCGTCGACGGCGTCGAGACCGGCCGCCCGGGCCGAGACCCCCAACACCACGGGCTGGTGCGCCCCCTTGGGGAACTCCCGGGCCAGGGCGTCGAGTTCCGCCGACGGCCACGTCACCCGCGCCGCCCGCATCAACTGCCGCCCCAGCCTCCGCGAGGCGACCCGGAGTGCCGGAGACGGCGTACGCGCATCCAGGGCCCCGTCCAACTCCACGGGATCCGCCCCGAGTACGGCCGACGCGGCGACCGCCGCCGACACGAGCCCCGCCGAGTGCAACCGCCCCCGGCAGAACTCCTCCAGGCTCGCCGCCCCGGTCACCCGCCCGGCCTTGACGGCCGCCTCGGCCCCGCCGGAGTGCGCGTGCCCCCCGGCGGGAAAGCGGCCGTCGGCCAGTACGAGAAGTGCAGCGCGAGACATCAGAACCCCACCATCGGATCCACCCCGTCAGAACAGGAAGTAACGCTGGGCCATGGGCAGTTCGGCGGCGGGCGTCGCCTCGACGAGCTCGCCGTCGATGTGCACGGCGAAGCTGTCGGGGTCGACCTGGACCCGTGGCCGCGCGTCGTTCTCGCGCATGTCCGCCTTGGTGACCCCACGCGTCGACTCGATCGCCACGAACCGCTTCCCGAGCTGAAGCCGCTCCGGCAGCCCGTCCTCGATCGCCAGCGGGGCGACGAAGTTGAAGGAGTTGGAGGCCGGCGCCCGTCCGATCGCCCCGTACATCGGCCGCGGCAGAATCGGCTGCGGGGTCGGGATGGAGGCGTTGGCGTCGCCCATCTGCGCCCAGGCGATCTGCCCGCCCTTGACGACGAGATGCGGCTTGACGCCGAAGAACGCGGGCTCCCACAGCACGAGGTCGGCGAGCTTTCCGGTCTCGACCGACCCGATCTCCCGGGCGAGGCCCTGGGCGATCGCGGGGTTGATCGTGTACTTGGCGACGTACCGCCGTACGCGGTGGTTGTCGGCCCGCCCGTCCCCGGGCAGCGCGCCCCGCTTCCGCTTCATCACATGCGCGGTCTGCCAGGTCCGCATGACGACCTCGCCGACGCGGCCCATGGCCTGGGCGTCGGACGAGATGATCGAGATCGCGCCGAGGTCGTGGAGGATGTCCTCCGCCCCGATGGTCGAGGGCCGGATCCGGGACTCGGCGAAGGCGAGGTCCTCCGGCACCGCCGGGTTGAGGTGGTGGCACACCATCAGCATGTCGAGGTGTTCCTCGGCGGTGTTGACGGTGAACGGCCGGGTCGGGTTCGTCGAGCTGGGCAGCACGTGCGGCTCGGAGACGACGGTCATGATGTCCGGCGCGTGCCCGCCGCCCGCACCCTCGGTGTGGTAGGCGTGGATGCCGCGTCCGGCGATCGCGGCGAGGGTGTCGCCGACGAACCCGGCCTCGTTGAGGGTGTCCGTGTGGATGGCGACCTGGATGCCGGTCTGGTCCGCGACCGTCAGCGAGGCGTCGATGACGGCGGGGGTCGAACCCCAGTCCTCGTGGAGCTTGAGCCCCAGTGCGCCGCCCCGGATCTGCGACAGCATCGCCTCGTGCGAGACGGTGTTGCCCTTGCCGAGGAAGCCGATGTTGAGCGGGTACTGCTCCATCGCCGCCAGCATGCGGGCGAGATGCCAGGGCCCCGGCGTCACCGTCGTGGCCTTCGAGCCCTCGGCGGGCCCGGTGCCCCCGCCGACCAGGGTCGTGACACCGGCCGACAGCGCCTCGTCGGCGATCTGCGGACAGATGAAGTGGACGTGCGCGTCGACCGCGCCCGCCGTCAGGATCCGCCCGTTGCCCGCGATGACCTCGGTCTCGGGACCGATGACGAGGTCCGGGTGGACGCCGTCCATCGTGTCGGGGTTGCCCGCCTTGCCGATGCCGGTGATCCGGCCGTCACGGATGCCGACGTCGGCCTTGACGATGCCCCAGTGGTCGATGATCACCGCACCCGTGATGACGGTGTCCGGGGTGCCGTCTGCGCGCGTAGCACGCGACTGCCCCATGGACTCGCGGATGACCTTGCCCCCGCCGAACACGGCCTCCTCACCGGCGAGTCCGGGCCCGCCGGAACGATCCTCCTCGATCTCGACGATCAGGTCGGTGTCGGCGAGCCGGATGCGGTCGCCGGTCGTCGGGCCGAACAGGTCGGCGTACGCGGCACGTGAGATCTCAGGCATCGAGGGCACCTCCGGTCTCCCCGCGCAGGCCCGGCACCACACGGGCGCCGGCGAGCGGGACGAGTTCGACGTCGACGGGGATCCCGGGCTCGAAGCGTACGGCGGTGCCGGCGGCGACGTTCAGCCGCTTGCCGCGCGCGGCGGCGCGGTCGAACTCCAGGCCGGGGTTGGCCTCGGCGAAGTGGTAGTGGGAGCCGACCTGGACGGGCCGGTCGGCGGCGTTGAGGACGGTGAGCCGGGTGACCTCACGGCCCTCGTTGTAGACGATCGAGCCCTCGGCGAAAAGGATCTCTCCGGGAATCACGGCGGTCCCCCGTCAGACGATCGGGTCGTGGACGGTGACGAGCTTGGTGCCGTCCGGGAAGGTCGCCTCGACCTGGACGTCGTGGATCATCTCGGGGATGCCCTCCATGACGTCGTCCCGGGTGAGCAGCTTGCGCCCCGAGGACATGAGCTCGGCGACGGTACGACCGTCACGGGCACCCTCGAGGATGTGCGACGTGATGAGGGCGACCGCCTCCGGGTGGTTCAGCTTGAGCCCGCGGGCCCGGCGCTTCTCGGCCACGTCGGCCGCCACGTGGATGAGCAGCCTCTCTTGCTCGTGCGGGGTCAGTTGCACGTCCCACCTCACAGTCCTCGCTCCGGACCGTGCGGGGTCCGGTTGCCGCAGCCCCTGGGCAAAGTCCCTGGTGGCGTGGCGGCAGGCTAGTTGGACCGCATTTCAAGCAAGTTAACCGAGCTGTGATCCATCAGTTCGCGCCGGCTTCGTCCGGCGCGCTCATCAACGCCCGTAGACCGTCCCGCAGGATCTCAGTGGGCGCAGGCCCGAACAGCGCCTGCTGGGCGAGGAAGCCCATCGCGGCCGCCATCATGGTGCGGGCCACGTACTCCGGGGGGACGTCCGACCGGATCGTCCCCGCGTCCTGGTGTGCCCGGACGATCCGCGTCCAGGCCTCGCGCACCGCGCCGTAGCCCTCGTGCAGGACGGCGGCCAGCTCCTCGTTGCGGATGGTCTCCGCCCACACCTGGACGACGAGCCCCGGGAACGCCGGCCGTCCGTCCACCGTCAGGGACTCCTTGGTGGCGAGGACGCGGCTGAGCACCGACGCCACCAGGAGGTCCGGCGACGGGGGCGGGGTGCTGCGGGCGGCCTCCTCGAAGCCGTCCCGGACCTGGACGAGCACCTCGCCGACGATCGCGGCGATCAGCTCGTCCTTACCGCTGAAGTAGCGGTAGACCGCCCCGGCCGAGAGGTCGACCTCCTTGAGCACGTCCTGCATGGACGTGGCGTGGAAGCCGTTGCGGGCGAAGCAGATCGCGGCGCCGTCGAGGATCTGCCGGCGGCGGGCGTCGAGGTGTTCCTGGGATACACGGGCCATGGTCACCAAAGTAAAACGAACGTTCCTTCTTGACAAGGCACGGATCTGGCAGGACGGTGGGGACAGCCGTAAAACGAACGATCCTTCTTTTTTAATCCGCTCCGGAAGGAACCCGCCATGTCCACCGCCCCCGCCGGCAACGCACGCCGCATGATCGCGATCGCCGTCCTGGTCCCGGTCCTCGCCGCGCTCGCCCTGTGGGCCTTCGCCTGGCCCGCCGCCCGCACCGCACCCCGCGACCTCCCGCTCGGCGTGGCCGGGCCGGCCGCGGCCACCGCCCAGGTGGAGAAGCAACTGAACCGCCACGAGGGCGCGTTCGAGATCCACCGCTACCCGGACGAGGCCGGAGCCCGGGCCGCCATCAAGGACCGGGCCGTATACGGCGCCGTCGTGGTCACCCCTGAGGGGCCCGAACTGCTGACCGCGTCGGCCGCGAGCCCGGCCGTCGCCCAGCTGCTGCAACAGGCGGTGGCGGAGCAGGCGGCCGCCGCCGGCGCGCAGGTCAGGACGGTCGACGTGGTGGCCGCGCCGGCGAACGATCCGCGCGGCGCGGCCCTGAGCGCCAGCGTGCTGCCACTGGCCCTGGCCGGAATGGCGGCGGGCGCGCTGGTCACCTTCAGCGGGCTGCGCGGCACCCGGGCCGTGGCCGCCCTGGTCGGCGCCTCGGCCCTGGTCGGGGTGGCCGCAGCCGGCATCGCGGACAGCTGGCTCGGGGTGCTCGCCGGTGACTGGTGGGCCGAGGCCGGGGCGTTCGGGCTGACGACCCTGGCCGTGAGCGGTGCCGTGGCCGGTCTCGCCGCACTCCTCGGCACCGCCGGCGTGGGGATCACCGCGGGCGTCGTCATGTTCTTCGGCAACCCCTGGTCGGGGGCGGCGTCGGCGCCGCAGATGCTGCCCGAGCCGGTCGGCACGATCGGCCAGTGGCTGCCGCCGGGGGCGAGCGCGACCCTGATGCGCTCGGTCGCCTACTTCGACGGCGCCGCGGCGACCGGCCCCGTGCTCACCCTGACCTGGTGGACCGCGCTCGGCCTGGGCGCGGTGCTGCTCGGGCACGCGCTCAAGGCACGCCGGGCGGGCGTCGAGCCGGTGGCGGAGCGCGAGTTGGCGACCGTCGGCTGACCGGCCGGCAACCCGATCGGACCGTGCACCCCCGCTGTAGCGGACGGGGGTGCACGGTCTTTTCGTGTGCCAGGAGACCCTGTTCGTGTGTCAGGAGGCTCCGGTGCCCCGGTGGTGCGCCGCGATCCCGAACCGCTGCTGTTCGCGAGGAGCGGACGCGACTTCACGGACGGCCGAGACCGCGCTGATCACCTGCTCCTCGGCGAGTTCGGCGGGTGCGGCCGGTTCCGCGAGCTTCTCCAGTCGTTCCAGGTCGGCGGCGGAGACCAGGGCGACGAGGGGCTTGCCGTGGCGGGTCACGACCACGCGCTCACCGCCGTACACCACACGGTTGATCAGATCGGCGAGCTCAGCCCTGGCTTGCGTCACCGGAATCTCGTAGGCCATGACCTCATTCTAACGTCACGTACATCCTGTACATTTTTTACAGACGCAGAAGGAGGGGCACCATGACCCGACCGACCGCCCGCCACGTACTGCCCGAGTTCACGGAACGCACGAGCTCCGGTCAGAAGACGATGGATCCCTACTCGAAGCTGCTGGAGGAGCGGATCGTCTTCCTCGGGACGCAGGTCGACGACATCTCGGCGAACGATGTGATGGCGCAGTTCATGCACCTCGAGTACCAGGATCCGGACCGGGACATCTCCCTCTACATCAATTCCCCCGGCGGCGCGTTCAGCGCGATGTCGGCGATCTACGACACGATGCAGTACGTCAGCTGCGACGTGGAGACGATCTGCCTGGGCCAGGCCGGCTCCTCGGCCGCGGTGCTGCTGGCGGCGGGCACCCCGGGCAAGCGCTTCGCGCTTCCGGGCGCGCGGATGGTGGTCCATCAGCCGTCGCTGTCCCAGCCGGTGGAGGGACAGGCCAGCGATCTGGCCATCCAGGCCGCGGAGTTGATGCGCGTCCGGGGCCGCCTGGAGGAACTCCTCGTACGGCACACCGGGCGCAGCCGGGAGCAAGTCACCGCGGACATCGAGCGGGACAAGATCCTGGACGCCCAGGAGGCCCTGGAGTACGGGCTGGTGGACGGGATCATCCCCAGCCGGAAGGCCTCGCCCGCCGCACCCGGCACCCGGTGAGCGGCGATGGTGCCGGACCTTCCTCCGCTGCCCGCCCTGACGCGGGCCGAGGGCGAGTTGATCGACCGTTATCTGGACGTGGTCGACCTGCTCGGCCGTATCAACCCGGCGCGCCACGGAGACACGTACCGTGGACTTCGGGCCGCCCAGGCGCTGGTCGCCAAGGCGGCGGAGCTGCGCGACGCGCTGGTGACGATGCATCAGCGCGGCGAGACCGAGGTGCACGCCGAGACGCTGGCGCGGGCTCTGCGGGTGCTCGACGGCGAGCGGCGCACCGCCCGGGTCGCCGTGCCGCCGCAGTGTCCGGACCGGGGTTGAAACGGACCAAAAGACGTACCCCCCTTTGGAGTAGTCGCCTCTCCTTTGACAGGGCCTAAAAGGTTGCGCAACGCGCGTAGCCCCGCTCCGGAACCAGTACCTCCGCTGCTGGTCCGAGCACCCTCGACCCCCTGGACGCTCCCTCGAACAGTCGAGTGTCCACCCGAACGGGTGAGTGGTGAGTAACAACACAAATCCCCGATTCCATTGGGATTTTCGGCGTTGAGTGCGTGAAGATCCCTGTCTGACGACAAGCCCCCGCCACAGCGGCGGGGCGATCCGGGTGGACGCCGAGTCCTGCCGCCGCCCGGATGACCGAGTCGACAGGAGTGGATCGGCAGGAGTGGAGGACCCAAGCACGACGGGTCGCCGGAGCAGCCGTCATCGGCCGTTCCGAGCAGCCCTTGGGGTGAAGCCGCAACTTGCGGCCGGGCAACTTCGCCAGCCCGAATCCGACAGGTCATCCTTCACAGGCGGCTGACGAAGGGTTGCGCATGACTGCGCTCAATCGTGTCCCGTCGCTGATGGCCCGAGCCGGTACGGCTTCGGCTCTCACCATCGCCGCAGTGGGCGGCTCTCTCGTGGTCCCGGGCATGTCGTCCGATGCCGAGGCCGCGACACCAGCGAAGAAGGCACTCCAGGTAGCGGCCTCCAAAAAGGGCTCCCCGTACAAGTACGGCGCCGCGGGGCCGCACCGCTTCGACTGCTCGGGGCTCACGCTCTACTCGTACAAGAAGGCGGGCAAGAAGCTGCCTCGTACGGCGGCCCAGCAGTACAACAAGACCCGCCACATCTCCTCCAGCAACCGCAAGGCCGGAGACCTCGTGTTCTTCCACTCGGGGTCGAACGTGTACCACGTCGGTATCTACGCGGGGAAGGGGAAGATCTGGCACTCCCCGAAGACCGGGGAGGTCGTGAAGCTGGAGAAGATCTGGAGCAAGAGCGTCTGGTACGGCCGGGTCAAGTGACCCGACTCGTGGGGGGTGGTGGCGACTTGACCTGCCATCACCCCCCACGGGGCCGCCGGCGGTTCCCTGCCGGAGGAGAACCGCGGCGACTGCAGTGGTGGCCTCCGGTCCCGCTCCCCGCGACAGCCAGCGCCGAGCCGAGCCTGATGGAGGAGCCGGTCCTGATGACCTCCCCGGCCATACGCTGACGAGTTCCACCTCCTGGCCACCCCCTTGGCGCGGACGGCGGCGCCCCCGGTGTGGGTGCGGCTGCCGGGACCGGGCGCTGCTGCGCGGCGCGCTCGGCACGGCTGACGGGGACGTCACGGCTCCTGCTGGCCCGCCGCCGAGACCGGCTCCGCCCGTACCGTCCACGGGAGTTCGATGGAGACGGTCTTGCCGCCCTCGCGGGTCGGCCTCACTCTCAGCTTGCCGCCGCACTCCGCGGTGAGCCAGCGGATGATCACCATGCCGCGGCCGTTGTCCTGCTGCACGGCGGCCGGGAGCCGCTTGGGGAAGCGGGGGTGGCTGTCGGTGACGCCGATGCGGAGCTGCTCGTCACGGTCGAGGAGGATGTCCACCGTGAAGGTGGGTGACTGACCGAAGGTGTGCTGTACGGCGTTGGTGGCGAGTTCGGAGACGATGAGCCGGATGGTGTCCGCCACCTCCGTGTCCGCCGGCAGACCCCACTCCGCCAGGGTGCCGATGACGTATGTGCGGGCCGCGGAGACCGAGGCGGGATCGCTCGGCAGAGTGACGGATGCTTCCAGATGGTCTGCCATGGCGACGTCGTCCCTTTCCCACGGGACCGCAGTCCGACACGGAGCGGATGGTTCGAGTACGGTCCCGGACTGGTGCTTCTTCGTCAGACTGCCATTACCAGGGCGGTCTCGGTGCCGATCCACCAAGATATGCATATATCTGTCGCTCGAAGCGGTGAACTCTCCGACGGAAGACCGTATTTGGGCGGCCCGGAAGGAGTAAGGAGTAGCCCATGCAGCACGGTCCCGCGGTACGCCGCCGGAAACTGGGCGCCGAACTGCGTGCATTGCGCACGGGTGCGGGGCTCACCAGTGGTGAGGCGGCGCGGCTGGCGGGCTGGCACCAGTCCAAGGTAAGCCGGATCGAGACCGGTGCGAGCGGAGTGAAACCGGCCGATGTGCGGTTACTCCTGGACGTCTACGAGGTGTGTGACAGCCAACTGCGGGAGCTGCTCCTGGTGTTGGCGGGGTCCGAGGAGGGCGGCGGACGGCACCACTGGTGGCACCAGTACCGCGGCGTACTGCCACCGACGTACCGCGATTTCATCAGTCTGGAGTCGCAGGCCAGCGCGATGCGCACGCTGGAGACCTCCGTGGTGCCGGGGCTGCTGCAGACGCCCGACTACGCGCGAGCGGTCACGCGGGCCGCGGTGGGCGGTGTCGGTGACGAGCTGGACGACATGGACGAACGGTTGGACGCGCTGGTCGAGGTGCGGCTGGCCAGGCAGGACGTACTGAAGGCCGAGCCGCCGCTGGAGCTGACCGCGGTGCTCGACGAGGCGGTGCTGCGGCGGGAGATCGGCGGGCCCGAGACGATGGCGCGGCAGTTGCGGCGACTGGTCGAGGCGGCCCGGTTGCCCCAAGTGAGGATTCAGGTGTTGCCGTTCGCCGCGGGAGCGCACATCGGCATCACAGGGCCTTTCGTAATCTTCTCATTTTCGAGCACATCTGATCTGGACGTGGTTGTTCTCGACCACTTGACGAGTAGCCTCTACCTCGAACGGAAAGAAGACCTCCAGGCCTATACCGAGGCCTTCAACGCCCTTCAGATCCACGCCCTTTCGCCCGAGGACTCGTTGGATTACATCGCCGGGATAGGTGACGGCGCGTAAGGAGGCACCATGTCCGCAATGCCTCGGAACGTACCTTCCAGTACCGATTCCAGTACCGATTCCAGTACCGATCTGCACGGCGTGCGGTGGCTGCGCAGCAGCTACAGCACCGGAGCGAACAACTGTGTGGAGACCGCTCGGCCCCGGACCGGCTCGCTTGCCGGTCTGCTCGCCGTGCGCGACTCGAAGAACCCGTCCGGACCCGCGCTGCTCTTCTCCCCCGGGAGCTGGGCGGAGTTCACGGCCGCGTTCTGAGCACATCCGCCCCCAGCACGGCCGTGTCACGCCGACTCATGGTCGTGTCTCACCGATCACATGTACAGCGCGTTCGATCTGCGCCTCGGAGAGGTCCGCACGGGCGGTCAGCCTGAGCCGTGAGATGCCGTCGGGCACGGAAGGGGGACGGAAACAGCCCACGGCGAGCCCCGCGGCACGGCAGTCCGCCGCCCACCGCACGGCCTGATCCGGGGAGGGAGCGCGCACGGAGACCACCGCGGCGTCCGGACGTACCGCCTCGTGACCCGCGGCGGTCAGCCGTGCGTGCAGTTCGGCGGCCACCTCGCGGGCTCGCGCCGCGCGCTCCGGCTCGCGGCGCAGCAGGCGCAGTGCGGCCAGGGCCGCCCCGGCCGCGGCGGGGGCGAGCCCGGTGTCGAAGATGAAGGTCCGGGCCGCGTTGACCAGGTGGTCGATGACCCGGGCGGGGCCGAGCACGGCGCCGCCCTGGCTGCCGAGCGACTTGGACAGCGTGACCGTCACGACGACATCGTCGGCGCCCGCGAGTCCCGCCGCGTGCGGGGCGCCGCGGCCGCCGTCCCCGAGCACACCCAGGCCGTGGGCGTCGTCGACCACCAGACCCGCGCCGTGCTCCCGGCATGCCTCGGCGAGTCCGGCGAGCGGGGCGGCGTCGCCGTCCACGGAGAAGACCGTGTCGGACACGACGATCGCGGGGCCGTCGTGCGTCTGCAGCGCCTTGCGCACGGCGTCCGGGTCGGCGTGCCCGACGACCTGGGTCGCGCCCCGGGCCAGCCGGCAGCCGTCGATCAGCGAGGCGTGGTTTCCGGCGTCGGAGACGATCAGCGAGCCGTGCGGGGCCAGCGCGGTCACCGCGGCGAGGTTGGCGGCGTACCCGGAGGAGAAGACGAGGGCCGCCTCGAACCCGCAGTATTCGGCCAGCTCGCGCTCCAGCTCGGTGTGCAGCTCGGTGGTGCCGGTGACGAGCCGGGACCCGGTGGCGCCTCCGCCCCAGGTCCGGGCGGCCTCGGCGGCCCCCTCGACGACCTCGGGGTGGCGTGCCAGCCCCAGGTAGTCGTTGCTCGCCAGATCGAGGAGCGGCGAGTCGGCGGGACGGGGCCGCAGGCTCCGTACGAGCCCGGCGCGGCGGCGCGCCAGCGCCTGCTCGTCGATCCAGCCGAACGCCATGGGTCCTCCGGGGTTTTGTAGGCAGCGAACAGACACTAGTGCCCGATCCGGGCACCCACTGTGTGGCAATACCCACACAGTGATGGGCAGCTGTTGTACGAACTCTCCTTGGCCCGGGACGGCTCCTTAAGACAGGATCAGCTCTCATGGACCTGCTGAACACGCTGGTGGACAAGGGGCTTCGGCGCGAGCTGCCGACCCGCGAGGAAGCACTGGCCGTCCTCGCCACTTCCGACGACGACCTGCTCGATGTGGTGGCCGCGGCCGGAAAGGTGCGCCGGCACTGGTTCGGCCGACGGGTCAAACTCAACTACCTCGTCAACCTCAAGTCCGGCCTGTGCCCCGAGGACTGCTCCTACTGCTCGCAGGCGCTGGGCGCCAAGGCCGGGATCCTGAAGTACACCTGGCTCAAGCCCGACGAGGCCTCCCAGGCCGCCGCCGCGGGCCTCGCGGGGGGCGCGAAGCGGGTCTGTCTGGTGGCCTCCGGCCGCGGCCCGACCGACCGGGACGTGGACCGGGTCGCGGGCACCATCAAGGCGATCAAGGACCAGAACGAGGGCGTCGAGGTCTGCGCCTGCCTGGGCCTGCTCTCCGACGGCCAGGCCGAGCGGCTGCGCGAGGCGGGCGCCGACGCCTACAACCACAACCTCAACACGTCCGAGGCGACGTACGGGGACATCACGACCACGCACACCTACGCCGACCGCGTCGACACCGTGCAGAAGGCCCACGCGGCCGGCCTCTCCGCCTGCTCGGGCCTGATCGCGGGCATGGGCGAGAGCGACGAGGACCTCATCGACGTCGTCTTCTCGCTGCGCGAGCTGGACCCGGACTCGGTTCCGGTCAACTTCCTGATCCCGTTCGAGGGCACCCCGCTGGCCAAGGAGTGGAACCTCACCCCTCAGCGCTGTCTGCGCATCCTGGCGATGGTCCGCTTCGTCTGCCCGGACGTCGAGGTCCGCATCGCGGGCGGCCGCGAGGTCCATCTGCGCACGATGCAGCCGCTCGCCCTGCACCTGGCCAACTCGATCTTCCTGGGCGACTACCTCACCAGCGAGGGCCAGGCCGGCAAGGCCGACCTGGAGATGATCGCGGACGCCGGGTTCGAGGTCGAGGGCGCCGGCGAGGTCACCCTGCCCCAGCACCGGGCCCACGCCGCGGCGGCCGGGGGCGGCTGCGGCTCGCACGAGAGCGCGGGCTGCGGCTCGCACGAAGGCGCCGGATGCGGCTCGCACGAGAGCGCCGGGTGCGGGTCCGTCTGCGGTACGGCCACCGCCGAGCCGGCGGTCAACGAACCCCGCACGGACCTGGTCGCCGTACGCCGTCGTGGTGCCGGAACGGATCTCGCTCCCAATGCCTGACCTGCCGGTGTCCGACCTCCTCGAGCTCGACCGGCGGCATGTGTGGCATCCGTACGGGCCGATGCCGGGACGGGTCGAGCCGCTGGTCGTGGAGTCGGCGAGCGGGGTGCGGCTGCGGCTGGCGGACGGCTCGGGTGAGCTCGTCGACGGCATGTCGTCCTGGTGGTCGGCCATCCACGGCTACAACCACCCGGTCCTGAACGAGGCCGCGCACGAACAGCTCGGACGGATGAGCCATGTGATGTTCGGCGGGCTCACCCACGAGCCCGCCGTACGCCTGACGAAACACCTTGTCGACATGTCGCCCGACGGCCTCGAACACGTCTTCCTCGCCGACTCCGGATCGGTGTCGGTCGAGGTCGCGGTGAAGATGTGCCTCCAGTACTGGCGCTCACTGGGCCGTGCCGGAAAACAGCGCCTGCTCACCTGGCGCGGCGGCTACCACGGTGACACCTGGCAGCCGATGTCGGTGTGCGACCCCGAGGGCGGTATGCACGAGCTGTGGAGCGGGGTCCTCCCGCGCCAGGTGTTCGTGGAGTCGCCCCCGGCCGAGTACGAGGAGGCGTACGCCGATCAGCTGCGCGCCGCCATCGAGCGGCATGCCGATGAGCTGGCCGCGGTGATCGTGGAGCCGGTGGTGCAGGGTGCGGGTGGGATGCGGTTCCACTCCCCCGCGTATCTGAGGGTGCTGCGGGAGGCGTGCGACGCGCATGACGTGCTGCTGGTGTTCGACGAGATCGCGACCGGATTCGGGCGCACGGGGGCGTTGTTCGCGGCGGAGCACGCGGCGGTCACGCCGGATGTGATGTGCGTGGGCAAGGCGCTGACCGGCGGCTACCTGACGATGGCGGCGACGCTGTGCACGTCCCGCGTGGCCGACGGCATCTCGCGGGGCGAGGTCCCGGTGCTGGCCCACGGTCCGACGTTCATGGGCAACCCGCTGGCGGCGGCCGTGGCCTGTGCGTCGATCGAGCTGCTGCTCGGGCAGGACTGGACGGCCGAGGTCAAGCGGATCGAGGCCGGGCTGCGGGAGGGGCTGGCGCCCGCCCGGGAACTGCCGGGTGTGCGGGACGTACGGGTCCTCGGGGCGATCGGGGTGGTCCAGCTCGACCGTCCCGTGGACATGAAGGCCGCGACGGAGGCGGCGGTGCGCGAGGGCGTGTGGCTGCGGCCGTTCCGTGACCTGGTGTACACGATGCCGCCGTATATCACGGGCGACGCGGATGTGGCACGGATCGCGCGTGCGGTGTGTGCGGCGGCGCGGGAGGGCTGAGGTGCCGGTGCGGATGCCGGTAGGGGCACTGGCACGGGTTGGGGTTCGGGTTGGGTTGAGTGAGGGCTGAGATGGCTGTTCTGGTGATCACGGGCACCGGCACGGAGGTCGGCAAGACGATCGCGACCGCCGCGGTCGCCGCTGCCGCGGTGGCGGCGGGACGGTCGGTGGCCGTGCTCAAGGCGGCGCAGACCGGGGTACGGCCGGACGAGCCCGGGGACGCCCAGGAGGTGGCGCGGCTCGCGGGACCGGTGACGGTGGCCGAAGTCGCCCGCTATCCGGAGCCGTTGGCCCCCGCGACGGCGGCTCGGCGGGCCGGACGCGCTCCGGTACGGCCGCGGGAGGTCGCCGAAGCCGCCGCCAAGTTGGCGACCGAGCACGACCTGGTGCTCGTCGAGGGGGCCGGCGGGCTGCTCGTACGGTTCGACGAGGCGGGCGGCACACTGGCGGACGCGGCGGAGCTGCTGGAGGCGCCGGTGCTGGTGGTGGCGTCAGCGGGGCTGGGCACGCTGAACACCACCGAACTGACGGCCCGTGAACTCCGTTCCAGAGGGCTGGACTTGCGCGGAGTGGTGATCGGCAGCTGGCCCGACTCGCCTGATCTGGCGTCGCGTTGCAATCTGGCGGATCTGCCGGAGGTGGCGGGGGCGCCGCTGCTCGGGGCGGTGCCCGCGGGTGCGGGGGCGTTGGCGCCCGCCGACTTCCGTGCGGGGGCTCCTGGTTGGCTGGCGCCGGGGCTGGACGGGACGTGGGACGCGGAGGTGTTCCGGGGCCGGGAGGCCGGCTGACTAGATGCGGTCGGCGTCCGCCGGGATCCACGGGAAGGGCACCTCGGCAGCGGCCCATGCGCCGAGGTCCACCGCCATGACGGCGTCGACGAAGACCTGGGGCGGCCGGTAGTCGTGCACGCCGATGTAGTGGCCGATCAGGGACGGGGCGGCGTAGGCGGTTCCGGGTGCGCCGGGGATCCGGATCTCACTGTTGCAGCGCGGGTGCCTTTCCCGATTCTTCCGCCGGGGACACAGATCGCAGAAGTGCCAGCCGCGGCACACGTTCATGCGCTGCACCTCCTGGATCGCCGCCAGCTTCTCCGTGAAGGCCTCCGGGACCGGCCCCGTCGTGCAGGGCCGATCCGCCTCCAGCCATCCCACGGTGGCGCGTTCGTAGCCCGGTCGGAAACGGACCCACTGGCCGGGCGTCCCTCGGACGCCGAAGATGTCGTCCTCGAAGTAGTCGTATGTGCTCAGGTCTTCGTAGAACATCCGGGCATCATCACATCCCCCCGCCTTCTCCCAGCAGCCGCACCAGTTCGATCCGCGACCGGATCCCCAACCGGGTGAAGACGCCCCGCAGATGGTGGTCGATGGTGCGCGGGCTGAGCGCGAGGCGCGTGGCGATCTCCTTGTTGGTCGCGCCGTCGGCAGCCATGCGGGCGATCATGAGCTGCTGGGCCGTGAGGCGGGTGGTGGGGTCGTCCGCGTCGGCCTGTGCGGGCGTCGCGGGGGCACCGAGGGCGCGGAGTTCGGCGCGGGCCCGGGCGGCGCAGTGCGGGGCTCCGAAGTGTTCGAAGGCCTCCAGGGCGCTGTGGAGACGGTCGCGGGCCTCGGTGCGCTCGCGCAGTCGGCGCAGGGCGCTGCCGAACAGCAGCTCCGTACGGGCGCGTTCGAGGTCGCGGGTGCCGCGGGCGTGCAGGTCGAGTGACTCGCGGTAGTGGTCGATCGCCTCGGCGCCGGGTGCGAGCAGGGCACGGCAGCGGGCGCTGAGGGCGAGGTCGTCGGGGCTGCGCACGACGCTGGCCCAGCGGTGGTAGTCGGCGTGGGCGGTCCGGGCGACGCGGGTGTCGCCGGTCCGGACGGCCGCCTCGACGTAGTGCGGGGTGGCCAGGTGCCGGATCGCCCGGTGTCCGTGGCCCGGGCCGAACCCGGCGAGGGCCCGCAAGCGGGCCGCCGCCGCGGGGAACCGGCCACTGCTGAGGTCGAGGTAGGCGAGCGCCCACTGGGCGAGCGCGGCAGGCAGACCCAGTCCGTGGGCGAGGGCGTACGAGCGGGCGACGGCGGCGCGTTCCCGGCACACCTCCGTGTCGCCGGTGAGCGCCGCGAACATGGCGAGGGCGGCCTGCAGATGACAGGCACCGTTGTCCTGGCCGGTGACGTGCGCCTGCCACAGCGCATCCGCCGCCGCGGCCTCCCCGGCCCGTGGCCGTCCGGTCCAGAAGTCGGCATAGGCCCGGAACTCCATGGCCTGCACCGCGGTGACGGTCGCGCCGCGCACCCGGGCGGAGGCGGCCGCCCGCACCGTCGCGGCGGTCGCACGGGTGTGGTCACCGAGCAGCAGCGCGGCGATCCCGGCGTGGATGAGACCGGTGGGGTCACCCCCCGGCCCACACCGTCCGGCCGCCGCCTGCAGCAGATCCCGCGCGTCCTCGTACCGCCCGTCGAACGCGGCCGCCAGCCCTCCGAGCGTCCCGGGCGGCTCGGCCCCCATCCGCCGGGCGACCCGCGCCACTTCCCGACAGCGCCGCAGATCACCGGTGTACATGGCGGCCTCGGTGGCCCGCGCGAGGAGGTGAAGGACGGGGTCGGGCACGTCGAGGGCGGTGGTGAGGGGGTGCGGGGAACTGGAGGGCCCGTCCGATGCCAGGGAGATGGCCGAGGCAGTAGCAGCGGCTGCCCCGGAATCCACGGCCGGTACCGGCAGTACCGAGTGGTCGTCGATCCCGGAGCACACCGAAGCAACGGCCGCTGCATGCCCGCAACCCGCGGTCGCGACCGGCACCACCGAGTACACAGCGGTCCCGGAGCGCACCGAGGCACCCCCAGCAGCCCGCCCGGCACCCGCAGTCGAGTCCGGAGGCGCCGGCTGCCCGGCTGCGGAACCTGCCTCCCCGGCGTCGGCGGCATGCCCGGCCCCCGGCGCCGCCAGCGACGCGCGCTGACCGCCCGCCCCGGACGCGGCACGCCCCTCTCCCGGTCGCCGGCATCGCGCCGTCCGGCGGACGCCCGCGTCCAGTGCGGGAACGCCAAGGCCCGCCCCCTCACCGACACGGCTGCCCTCATCCGGCCCACCAGACCCGGCGTCCTCGGCACCGCTACGCCCCCGCCCGGGGACCCGGCCGCCGCGCGTCCGCGATCCGTCCTCCCGCTCCCCTGCCAATGGAACTGCACCGGCGCCCGGGCTTCCGGCTCCCCCGGCCGCCTCCCCCTCCGTCACCACCGCCGCCAACAGCACGTCGAAGGCCTCCGCCGCGTTCCCCGCCCGCAGGGCGAGCAGACCGGTCAGTGCCTCGTCCGCAGTCATGGCGACCAGTCGGCGGGCCCGGTTCCCGTCCCCCGACTGCCAGGCGTAACCCGCGGCGCGGGCCAGGAGTCGGAGCTGTTCGGGGCGCTCGGGGCACAGCGCCGCCGCGCGTTCCACGAGGGCGCGGGCCTGCGGGGTCTGCCCCGCGGCGCGGGACTTCGTGGCCGCCGCGGCGAGTTCCGCCGCCAGTCGGGTGCTGGGGCCGAGCGCGCCGGCCCCACGATGCCAAGAGCGCAGTGACGTTTCACCCGAGGTGTGCAGTACACGGGCCAGCAGCCGGTGGACGTCGCGCCGGTCCTCGGCGGAGCCCGTCTCGTACGCGGCGATCCGCGTCCATGCGTCGCGGAAGACGACCCCGGCGGCCGTGGTGTGCGCGAGCCCCGCCGCCTCGGCGGCCTCCAGCGGCCGGGTGTCCAGACGGGCCGCCGCGACGGCGCGCGGGAAGGCGTGGGTGGCGACCGGGTACTGGTCGGCCGCGGCCAGGAGGAGGAGCAGTCGGGTGTCGTCCGGCAGCCGTCTGATCTCCGCGCGGTGGGCGCGCAGCAGTGCCGGGGCCAGTTCCACCGGTTCGGTGGGCAGCGGCTCCAGGCCGGCCGACTGACGTGCGCTGAGCAGCCGTACGGCCTCGACGGCGGCGCGCGGATCGCCGTACACCGAATGCAGGAGCCGGACCCGGACGCCTTCGGGGAGGGCGGGGGCCAGGTCCTGCCACGTCTCCGCGGGCCGCGGTGACGAAGTGCCCTCGATGGGCTGGGGGGTTACCGGAGTCAGCACACGAATGACGTTACTGGCGAGTTAATTGACACGTAAAGACCGGCGATTTCGCCGATGCGGCGCGCGTAGACCCCGCTGACACTCCTGACAACCCCACCTGCATCAGGAGGCATCATGCAGCGCTCCCGGCGTCGCGTCTCAGCGGCCGCTTCGGCCGTCGTCTCATCGCTCCTGCTCGCCCTCTCCCTCTCCGCGACCCCCGCTCAGGCCGCGACCCACCATCCGATCGTCTTCGTGCACGGCTTGAGCAGTTCGTCGAGCAGCTGGGACGACTGGATCGCGGATTTCAAGGCGGACGGCTACTCGTCGTCCGAGCTGTTCGCGTGGTCGTACAACTGGCAGCAGTCGAATGTCACCACGGCGAGCCAGCTCTCCAGCTACATCAAGACCGTGCTCTCGCAGACCGGCGCCTCGAAGGTCGACCTGGTCGTGCACTCGATGGGCGCGCTCAACTCCCGCTACTACCTGAAGAACCTCGGCGGGACGTCGTACGTGGACGACTTCGTGTCGACGGCCGGGGTGAACCACGGCACGACGACCGCCTCGTGGTGTTCGTGGCTGTACACGTCGTGCTCCGAGATGTACACGGGCAGTTCGTTCCTGACCTCGCTCAACTCCGGTGACGAGACGCCGGGCAGCGTCTCGTACGCCAGCTACTGGTCGAACTGCGACGACGCGCTCACCCCGGACACCACCGCGATCCTGAGCGGGGCGACCAATGTCGAGGTCGGGTGCGTCTCGCACACCGACATGAACAACGACCACGGCGTGTACGAGCAGGTCCGCGACTTCGTGGCGTAGGGCCCGGGCGGGGGTGCGCGGGCGCGTACCGGGGGACACTCACGGTAGGCCCGTCCTTTCTGGAGGTCGCCATGCCGCTACGGTCCGCCGGCTCCGGCAAGCTGCCGCGTGAGCCCGTGCACCACCCGCTGTTCGCCCGTTACTACGCCCGCGTGAGCGTGTCCGCCGAGACCCGCTGGGGCATGGCCGGAGTCCGTGACCGGCTGCTGGCCGGTCTGTCCGGGCGGGTCATCGAGATCGGTGCCGGAAACGGCCTGAACTTCGCCCACTATCCGAACTCGGTCTCGGAGGTCGTGGCGATCGAACCGGAGCGCAGTCTGCGCCAGTTGGCGGCGGAGTCCGCGCTGCGCTGCGATGTGCCCGTCGACGTGGCGCCGGGCGCGGCGGAGGCCCTGCCGGTCAAGAGCGAGGCCTTCGACGCGGTCGTGCTCTCCCTGGTGCTGTGCAGTGTGCGCGATGTGCCGCGGGCCCTGTCGGAGGTACGGCGGGTGCTGCGGCCCGGTGGTGTCGTGCGGTTCTTCGAGCACGGCGCGGGCGGCGGGCGGGCGATGCGGTTCGCCCAGCGGGCACTGGACCGTACGGTGTGGCCGCCGCTGAGCGGGGGCTGCCATGTGTCCCGGGACCCGGTCGGGGCGCTGCGGGCGGCCGGTTTCGAGCTCGGGCCCTACCGGCAGGTGCTCATGCCGGAGAAGGGGCCGAAGCTGCCGCCGTCCTACTGCGTGCTGGGCACCGCGTGGCGCCCCTCCGCCGACGGGACGCCAGCGGCCTGATCACAGGCCCCACCGCCGCAGTTCCTCCGCGATGTCATGCACCGACGCCTCACCGCTCTTGACCAGCCTCGCCAGTTCACGGACCTGCTCGGGCGAGGTGACGACCTTCAGGCCGCTCGCCACCAGGTAGGCGTAGGCGACGGCGGAGGCGAAGAGGGCGTTGGAGCGCTCCAGCGCCGGGACGTGGATGAGGAGTTGGAGCAGGGCCGCGGCCCGGGCGTGCGGGCTGTCGTAGACCGGGACGTCGAATATCTCGGCCTCGTGGCGTGCGACGGCGGCGACGAGAGCACCCCAGTCGGTGACCTGGGGGTCTCCGGGTGTCTTCTGTTCGGCGAGCATGAGGAGCCAGGCGAGATCGATCCTGAGGTTGCTCAACGGTTCAGCGGCGACCTTCGCTCGGGCCTTCGCGATCGGCGCCGAATTCCTCGGCGAACACCGACTCGTACTGCTTCATGAAGTCGGCGGCGGCCTCCACGAAGGTGTGGCCGACCTCCCCGGTGTCCTGCTTGACCAGTTCCTCGATGTAGCGGTTGACGCTCATGCCCCGGGCCGTGGCACGTTCGCGCGCGGCGCGGGCGGTGCCCTCGTCCACGCGCACATTCAACTGGGTCTTCGCCATACCTCGAAGCTAGCGCGTTGGTGCTAGCACCGGCAAGAGGTCATCCCTGGGGTGGAGGGCGTCCGACACTCAAGGGGGATTCCTGCTGTGGGGCGGATCACACTAGCCTCGGTCAGTACTGAGGGGTTCGCGGTGTCCGGGAACGAGGAGGCAACCTTGTCCACACCTGCTGCGGAGCATGCCCGGGGCCATGCGTCGGCCGACGGGATCGCGGCCCGCGCCCGTGGTCTGACCAAGGCGTACGGCTCGGGCGAGACGACCGTGCTCGCCCTGGACTCGGTGGACGTGGAGATCGCACGCGGCCGCTTCACCGCGGTCATGGGGCCGTCGGGCTCGGGGAAATCCACGCTGATGCACTGTCTGGCCGGGCTCGACACCGTCTCGGCCGGTGAGGTGTGGCTCGGCGACACCGAGATCACGGGGCTGAAGGAGCGCGACCTGACAAGGCTGCGCCGGGACCGGATCGGGTTCATGTTCCAGTCGTTCAACCTGATCCCGACCCTGAACGCGGCCGAGAACATCACCCTGCCCATGGACATCGCGGGCAAGAAGCCCGACGAGAAGTGGCTCGACCAGGTCATCGACGCCCTGGGCCTGCGGGACCGGCTGGGGCACCGGCCCGCGCAGCTCTCCGGCGGCCAGCAGCAGCGCGTGGCGTGCGCCCGGGCGCTGGCCTCCCGGCCCGAGCTGATCTTCGCGGACGAGCCCACCGGCAACCTGGACTCTCGGGCCGGCCTGGAGGTCCTCGGCTTCCTGCGTTCGGCCGTCGACGACCTGGGCCAGACCGTCGTCATGGTCACCCATGACCCGGGCGCCGCCGCCCACTCCGACCTGGTGCTCTTCCTCGGGGACGGACGGATCGTCGACGAGATGGAGCGGCCGACGGCGGAGGCGGTTCTCGAACGCATGAAGCGATTCGACGTGATCCGGGGGCAGTACGAAATGGGCCCGCCACCGGAGGCCGCGCCCACGGACGCCCCGGACGCCCCCTCCCTCGACAAGGACTGAGACCGTGCTGAAGGCGACGCTCCGCAGCTTCCTCGCCCACAAGGGACGGCTGCTGCTGTCCGCGCTGGCCGTCGTGCTGTCCGTCGCGTTCGTGGCGGGCAGCCTGATCTTCTCGGACACCCTGAGCCGTACCTTCGACCGGCTCTTCGCCTCGACCGCGCCCGATGTCACGGTCAGCCCGCGCGAGGACCTCGACGAGTCGATCCCCTCCGGCATGACGGCCACCCTGCCCGCCTCGCTCCTCGCCCAGGTGTCCCGGGTCGACGGGGTCGCCGACGCGCGCCTGGAGGCCGAGGTCCAGAACATCACCGTCGCCGACAGCAAGAACGAGGCGGTCGGCTCGACCACCGGCGCCCCCACCATCGGCACCGACTGGAGCCCCGGCCCGCGCAGTCCCGTCGAGCTCACCTCCGGTCATGCCCCGCACGGCCCGGGCGAGGCCCTGCTCGACTCGGAGTCCGCCGACCGCAAGGATCTGAAGATCGGTGACACGCTCCGCGTCATCGGACCGCAGGGCACCTTCGAGGTCCGGCTCGTGGGCATCGCCACGTTCACCACCACCAACCCCGGGGCGACCCTGCTCTTCCTGGACACCCCGACCGCGCAGACCAAGCTGCTGGGCGACGCGAACGCCGCCACCGGCATCTCCGTGGACGCCCAGGAGGGCGTGTCCGACGCACAGTTGAAGCAGCGCATCGCCGCGGCCGTCGGCACCGGCGACTACGAGATCCGCACCGCCGACGAGCAGGCCAAGTCGGACGTCGAGCAGTTGGGCGGATTCCTCGACGTCATCAAGTACGTCATGCTCGGCTTCGCGGGCATCGCCGTCCTCGTCGGTGTCTTCCTCATCGTCAACACCTTCTCCATGCTGATCGCCCAACGCACCCGCGAACTGGGCCTGTTGCGCGCCCTGGGCGCCGACCGCCGCCAGGTCCGCCGCTCGGTGCTGACCGAGGCGATGCTGCTCGGCCTCGTCGGCTCCACGCTGGGCCTGGCGACCGGGATCGGGCTCGCCGCCGGGCTCATCGCACTGATGAACACGCTCGGCATGAACATCAAGTCCAGCGAGATGGTGATCGGTTGGGGAACACCGGTCGCGGCATACGTCGTCGGTGTCGGCGTCACCTTCGTGGCGGCCTACCTCCCGGCCCGGCGTGCGGCCGGTGTCTCGCCGATGGCGGCGCTGGCGGACGCCGAGATCGCGGGCGTGGGGCGGCCGTTGCGGATGCGTGCCGTGGTGGGCGGCGCCGTCTTCGGCGCCGGCGCGGCGGCCCTCGTGGGCTGTGTGCTCTCCTCGGACACGTCCTCGTCGGCGTCCCTGCTCGGCCTCGGTGTCGTCCTGACCCTGATCGGCACCGTGATCGCGGGACCGCTGCTGGTGCGTCCGGTGATCCGGGTGCTCGGCGGGGCGTTCCCGGCGCTGTTCGGCTCGATCGGCCGGATGAGCCAGCGCAACGCCCTGCGCAACCCGCGCCGCACCGGCGCCACCGCCGCCGCGCTGATGGTGGGGCTCGCCCTGGTGGGCGGGATGTCCGTGGCCAGCGCCTCCATGACCAAGTCCTTCGACCAGCAGATCGACGACACGCTTGGCGCCGACTTCGTCATCCAGAACAGCAACTTCGTGCCCTTCCCCGCGGAGGTCACCGACAAGGTCCGCGACACCGACGGCGTGGGGCTCGTGGTCCGCTCGCAGTTCGCGACGATCGCGGTACGGCTGCCGGACGGCGACCGTGTCGAGACGGCCGCGGCGGCCTACGACCCGCAGCTCGACGAGGTCGCCAACATCACGTACGCCCAAGGCGACACG
Organism: Streptomyces sp. S.PB5; assembly: GCF_030403745.1. Taxonomy (GTDB): domain Bacteria; phylum Actinomycetota; class Actinomycetes; order Streptomycetales; family Streptomycetaceae; genus Streptomyces. The sequence continues at coordinate 134,867 of NZ_JAQMWP010000019.1, read as the reverse complement.
GCCGCCGCGCTCGCCCCCGGAAGCCTCGCCATGGACGCCGACTTCGCACGCGACCACGGCGTACGCATCGGCGGCACGGTCCCCGTCGAGTTCCAGGGCCGCAAGACGGCGGAGCTGAAGGTCGGCGCCCTCACCGACCAGGAGACCGCCGAGGGCTTCGGGACACAGGGCGGCATCTACTTCGGCCTGGAGACGCTCCAGCGGTACGCGCCGGGCGGGCAGGACTCCGCGCTGTACGTCAACGCCGCGTCCGGTACCGGTCCGGACGATCTGCGCGCGGCCCTGGAGAAGACGCTCGACCCGTATCCGCAGGTCCAGGTGCGCGACCTCGCCGACTACAAGGAACTGATCCACGACCAGATCGCCGTCCTGCTGTACCTCGTGTACGCGCTGCTCGGCCTCGCGATCGTCATCGCGGTGCTGGGTGTGGTGAACACCCTCGCCCTGTCGGTGGTGGAACGGACCCGCGAGATCGGCCTGCTGCGGGCGATCGGCCTGGCCCGACGCCAGTTGCGGCGGATGATCCGCCTGGAGTCGGTGGTCATCGCCGTCTTCGGCGCGGTCCTCGGACTGGCACTGGGCCTGGTGTGGGGCGTGTGCACCCAGCAGGTGCTCGCCCTGCAGGGCATGTCGGCGCTGGCGATCCCCTGGGGCACGATCGCCGCGGTGGTGGTCGGCTCGGCGGTGGTGGGCGTGGTGGCGGCACTGCTGCCGGCGCTCCGTGCATCGCGGATGAACGTGCTGGCTGCGATCGCACACGAGTGAGCGACGGGGTGTCGGCCGCCAGAGGGCGGTGGACTGGGGTGCGGGCGGCCGTCGTGGACGGGTGACGGCCGTGACGGCGGCGGTCACGGCCGGGCGGCTGCCGTGCCGCCTGCTGCCGTGGCCGAGCGGCTGCCGTGTCGGCGCCCCGTCGCGGCAGGACGAGTGTCGTGGCGGCGGCTGTCGCGGGCCGGTGACCTCCGTGCGGGCGGCCGTCGAGGACAGGTGACTGCCGTGCCGACGGCCCGTCGCGGGAGGGCTACTACCGCGCCGGCGGCTGTCGCGGGCCGGTGACCGTCGCGTCGGCGGCCGTCCGTGCCGGCGGCCCTCGCGCTGACAGTCGTCGCCGGTGGGTGATGGAATCGGTCTGATCTCAAGTCGTCTTCGTCCGAGGAGAGTTCATGCCGCGTCCGTTCCGCTTCGGTGTCAGCCTCATCGACCCGGCGCCCGCCGAGGAGTGGCGGGCCAAGAGCCGCCGGGCCGAGGAGCTCGGGTACGACGTGATCCTGGTCCCCGACCATCTGGGCATGCCGGCGCCCTTCCCGGCCCTGGTCGCGGCGGCGTCGGTGACCGAGCGGCCGCGGCTGGGCACGTTCGTGCTCAACGCGGGCTTCTGGAACCCGGCGTTGCTCGCGCGCGAGGTGGCGACGACGGACGCGCTGACGGGCGGGCGCCTCGAGCTCGGGCTGGGCGCCGGGTACGTACAGGCGGAACACGACGCCGCCGGGCTGCCGTTCGGCTCGGCACGCGCGCGTGTGGATCATCTGCGGCACACGGTGGAGGAGTTGGAGCGGCTGCTCGGGCCCGACGCGGTGCCGTTGATGATCGGCGGCAACGGGGAGCGGACGCTGCGGCTCGCCGCCGAGCACGCGGACATCGCGGCGTTCACGGGCGTGTCCCTGGTGACGGGAAGCACCGAGGGAAAGCTGGTGCCGATGGCCGATGCGGACTTCGAGGCCCGGCTCGCCCGGTACGAGGAGCTGGCGGCGGGCCGCAAGGAACCGGCCGAGCTGAACCTGCTCATCCAGATGGTGGTCGTCACCGACGACCGCGCGGCCGCTGTGGCACCGCTCGTGGAACGCGTGCCGGGCGCGACCGTGGAGCAGGCGCTGGAGCTGCCGATCCTGCTGGTCGGCACCCTGGAGCAGATCACCGCGCAGGTGCTGGCCCAGCGCGAGCGGTACGGCTTCACCTATCTGACCGTCCTGGAGCCGTACATGGAGGCGTTCGCGCCGGTCGTCGCGGAGCTGGGCGGCAAGTGAGCGTCCGGATGCTGGAATTCGGCGTACCGGTCCGGCGTGCATGATGGGATCGCCGTATGACTGAACTGCACCTTCGCGCCGCCGCACCCGAGGATCTCGACGCCGTACTGGCCTTCTGGAAGACCGCCGCCGAGGGCACGAGCATCAGCGACGACCGGGACGGGGTGGAGCGGCTCGTGGCGCGCGACCCCGAGGCGCTGATCCTGGCCGAGCAGGAGGGGGAACTGGTCGGCACGGTGATCGCGGGATTCGACGGCTGGCGCTGCCATCTGTACCGGCTCGCGGTGCACCCGGAGCGGCGTCGCCAGGGCATCGGCTCGGCGCTGCTCGCGGCCGCGGAGGAGCGGTTCGTACGGCTGGGCGGGCGCCGCGCGGACGCGATGGTGCTGGTGCGCAACGAGACGGGACAGGCCGCGTGGCGGGCCGGCGGGTACGAGCCCGAGGAGAAGTGGCGACGCTGGGTGAAGCACCTCACAGTGTGACCGCCGACCGATCCACTTTGCCGGTCCTTTACCATTGGGGGACCACTCGGTCCTCCAATGAAAGGTGTGAGCGTCCGCCCATGGGCGAGCCTCCCAGTAGTACGCGAGATCGCGCGATCCCCCGCACCCTGTCCGATCATGGGACGGAGGTGACCCGATGACCGAAGTGCTCCTCCTGCTCGTGGCGATCCTGCTCTCGCTAGCCTGCGGTGCCTTCGTCGCCGCGGAGTTCTCGCTGACCACGGTCGAGCGCGGCGCCCTGGAGCGGGCGGCCGAGCGCGGTGAGCGGGGCGCGTCAGGCGCCCTCAAGGCCGTACGCAATCTGACCTTCCAGCTCTCCGGTGCACAGCTCGGCATCACCGTCACCAACCTGGTCGTCGGCATGCTCGCCGAACCGTCGATCGCCAAGCTGATCGCGGGCCCGCTGGAGTCGCTGGGCATCTCCCGGTCCGCCGCGTCCTCCGTCGCGCTGGTGCTCGGTACGGCCCTGTCGACCGTCGTCCTGATGGTCGTGGGCGAACTGGTGCCGAAGAACTGGGCGATCTCCTCGCCGCTGGCCGTGGCCAAGCGGGTGGGCAACGCGCAGCGCTGGTTCAGCGCCGCGTTCCGCCCGTTCATCACGCACCTCAACAACACGGCGAACCGCATCGTGCGCCTCTTCGGTGTGGAGCCGACCGAGGAGCTGGCGGCCGCGCGCGGGCCCCAGGAGCTGGCGGCCCTGGCCCGGCACTCCGCCAAGGAGGGCGCCCTGGAGGCCGACACCGCCGAACTGTTCGTACGGACCCTGAACCTCGCCGACCTCACCGCGGAGAACGTGATGACCCCGCGCGTCCAGGTCATCGCCCTCGACGCCCAGGCGACCTGCGAGGACGTGGCGAACGCCACGCGCGCGACAGGACTGTCCCGCTTCCCGGTCTACCGCGGCAACCTCGACTCGGTCGTGGGCACCGCGCACATCAAGGACGTCCTCGCGGTGCCGGCCGAGCGCCGGCCCCGGGTGCCCGTCTCGGAGCTGATGCGCGAGCCGCTGCTGGTCCCCGAGTCGCTGACCGTGGACCGGCTCCTTGACCGGCTGTCCGGCAAGCGCACGATGGCCGTGGTGATCGACGAGTACGGCGGTACCGCCGGCGTGGCCACCCTGGAGGACATCGTCGAGGAGGTCGTCGGCGAGGTCCGCGACGAGCACGACCCGCACGAGACACCCGACCTGGCCGCGGCCGGAACCGACGACGAGGGCCGCGTGCTGTACTCCGCCGACGGCTCCGCCCGTGTCGACCAGCTCGCGCGCGTGGGACTCAGGGCGCCCGAGGGGCCGTACGAGACCCTGGCCGGCCTCGTGGCGACCGAGCTCGGCCGTATCCCGGCGGTCGGCGACACCGTGGAAGTCGTCGGGTGGCGGCTGGACGTGGTGGACGCGTCGGGCCGGCGGGCCGCGCGCGTGCTGCTGCACGCGCCGCTGGACGACGCGTCCGCATCCGTTGACGAGGAGGCCGGCAAGTGACCGCGATCCAGTTGCTGATCGGTCTGGCGACCCTGGTCGTCAACGCCTTCTTCGTGGGCGCCGAGTTCGCGCTGATCTCGGTACGGCGTTCGCAGATCGAGCCGTATGCCGAGGAGGGCGACCGGCGCGCCAAGAGCGTGCTGTGGGGTCTGCAGCACGTCTCGGCGCTGATGGCGGCGGCGCAGCTCGGCATCACGCTGTGCACGCTGATCCTGGGTGTGGTGGCCGAGCCGGCGATCGCGCATCTGCTGGAGCCCGTGTTCCACGCGCTGGGTGTGCCGACGAGCGCCGGACACGCGGTGTCCTTCGTGATCGCGCTGACCCTGGCGACGTATCTGCACATGCTGCTGGGCGAGATGGTGCCGAAGAACATCGCCCTCGCGGAACCGGTGCGCAGTGCGCTGGTGCTCGGGCCGCCGCTGGTCGCCCTGTCCCGGGGGCTGCGGCCGGTGATCTTCACGATCAACGCCTTCGCCAACACCCTGCTCAAGCTCCTGCGCGTCGAGACCAAGGACGAGGTCACGGCGACCTTCTCGGACGCCGAGCTGGCCCGTCTGGTGAAGGACTCCGACGAGGCGGGTCTCATCGACGACCGGACGCGTGAGCGACTGCACGACGCCCTGGAGCTGGGCAGCCGTCCCGTGCGCGATGTCGTCCTCCCGCTGGAACGGGTCGTCTACGCGCGCGTGGGCGTCACTCCGGAGCAGCTGGAGCGGCTGTCGGCCGAGTCCGGGTTCTCGCGTTTCCCGGTGGTGGACGACGGGCGGCGGATCCTCGGCTATCTGCATGTGAAGGACGCGCTGGACGCCTCACCGCGGGACCTGGCCTTCCAGGTACGGGACATGCGGCCCATCGCGCGCGTGCGGGAGAGCACGCCGCTGGACGACGTCCTGACGGCGATGCGCGGCAGTCGTACGCATGTCGCGGCGGTGCTGGGGGACGACGGGCGGCTGTCGGGGCTGGTGACGATGGAGGACGTGCTGCGGGAGCTGTTCGGGCAGCGGGCGTGAGCCTGTCCCGGGCAGCGGCCCGGACTGACCGACCGCCGGGTATGTGAACGGGATAGCATTTCCTCCGCCATGCAGAAGAACCCCACACACACCAGCCTCGTCGCCCTCGGAGACTCCTTCACCGAGGGCATGTCGGACCTGCTCCCGGACGGCTCCTACCGGGGCTGGGCGGACCTCCTGGCCGGCCGGATGGCCGCCGTCACGCCCGGCTTCCGGTACGCGAACCTCGCGGTGCGCGGGAAGCTGATCCAGCAGATCGTCGAGGAGCAGGTCGACGTCGCCGTGGCCATGCGGCCGGACGTGATCACGCTGGTCGGCGGGTTGAACGACGCCCTCCGGCCGAAGTGCGACATGGGGCGCGTCCAGGGTCTGCTGACCGAGGCCGTCGAACGGCTCGCGCCTGCCTGCGAGCAGCTTGTGCTGATGCGCAGCCCGGGCCGCCAGGGGCCGGTCCTGGAGCGCTTCCGCCCCCGCATGGAGGAGCTCTTCGCCTGCGTCGACGAACTGGCCGAGAAGCACGGCGCGACCGTCGTGGACCTGTACGGGGCGCCGTCGCTGAGCGACCCTCGGCTGTGGGACGTGGACCGGCTGCATCTGACCGCTGAGGGGCATCGGCGGGTCGCCGAGGCGGTCTGGCAGACGCTCGGATACGACCCCGAGGACACGGAGTGGCGTACCCCGATGGCGGCGACCGTGCCGCCGAGGTGGGTGGCACGGCGGGTGGCGGACGCGCGGTTCGCGAAGCAGCATCTGCTGCCCTGGATCGGGCGGCGGTTGACGGGGCGGTCCAGCGGTGACGGGCTGCCGCCGAAGCGGCCGGATCTGCTGCCGTACGAGGAGTGACCGCGAGGGCCCGCGGCGAAACCGTTGATCGAAGCGGCTCGCCACCGTGGCCCCGGGCGGCGTGACCCAGGTCTCGTACGATCCGCCGAAGGCACCCGCGGCGCTGGCCTGCACGAATCGCCAGTAGAATCCGTACACGTGACTTCCGCTCCCGCCAAGCCCCGCATCCCCAACGTCCTCGCCGGACGCTACGCCTCCGCCGAGCTCGCCACGCTCTGGTCGCCCGAGCAGAAGGTGAAGCTGGAGCGCCAGCTCTGGCTCGCCGTGCTGCGGGCCCAGAAGGACCTCGGGATCGAGGTGCCGGACGAGGCGATCGCCGACTACGAGCGTGTTCTCGACACCGTCGACCTGGCCTCGATCGCCGAGCGCGAGAAGGTCACGCGGCATGACGTGAAGGCACGGATCGAGGAGTTCAACGACCTCGCCGGGCACGAGCACGTCCACAAGGGCATGACGTCCCGCGACCTCACCGAGAACGTGGAGCAGCTGCAGATCCGGCTCTCGCTGGAGCTGGTGCGCGACCGTGCGGTGGCCGTCCTCGCACGGCTGGGCAAGCTGGCCGGGGAGTACGGCGAGCTGGTCATGGCCGGCCGCTCCCACAACGTCGCGGCGCAGGCCACGACGCTGGGCAAGCGTTTCGCGACCGCCGCCGACGAGCTGCTCGTGGCGTACGGCCGGGTCGAGGAGCTGCTCGGCCGCTATCCGCTGCGCGGCATCAAGGGCCCGGTCGGCACCGCGCAGGACATGCTCGACCTGCTCGGCGGCGACGCGGCGAAGCTGGCGGACCTGGAGAACCGGATCGCCCGGCACCTCGGCTTCTCGCAGGCCTTCACCTCGGTCGGGCAGGTCTACCCCCGCTCCCTCGACTACGAGGTCGTCACCGCGCTGGTGCAGCTGGCCGCCGCGCCGTCCTCCCTCGCCAAGACCATCCGCCTGATGGCCGGGCACGAGCTGGTGACGGAGGGCTTCAAGCCGGGCCAGGTCGGTTCCTCCGCGATGCCGCACAAGATGAACACGCGGTCCTGCGAGCGGGTCAACGGCCTCATGGTGATCCTGCGCGGCTACGCCTCGATGACCGGCGAGCTGGCGGGCGACCAGTGGAACGAGGGCGACGTGTCCTGCTCCGTCGTCCGCCGCGTGGCCCTTCCCGACGCGTTCTTCGCGCTCGACGGTCTGCTGGAGACGTTCCTGACGGTGCTCGACGAGTTCGGTGCGTTCCCGGCCGTCGTCGCCCGTGAGCTGGACCGTTACCTGCCGTTCCTCGCCACCACGAAGGTGCTGATGGGCGCGGTGCGTGCGGGGGTCGGCCGTGAGGTCGCGCACGAGGCGATCAAGGAGAACGCCGTCGCCTCCGCGCTCGCGATGCGCGAGCAGGGCGCCGAGCGCAACGAGCTCCTCGACAAGCTGGCCGCCGACGAGCGCATCCCGCTCGACCGCGCCCAGCTGGACGCGCTGATGGCCGACAAGCTCTCCTTCACCGGCGCCGCGTCCGACCAGGTCGGTGTCGTCGTCGGCCGGATCGAGGAGATCGTGAAGCAGCACCCCGAGGCCGCGGGCTACACGCCCGGCGCGATCCTCTGACCCGCCGCACGGTCTGACCCGCCGCACGCGATGGCTCGCTTCACCCCCGCGGAGCTGGAGGCCGCCCGCGACCGTCTGGTACCGGACGTCGTCGCGGACGGTCTCCGTGTGCTGTTCTGCGGGATCAACCCGGGGCTCATGACCGCGGCGACGGGCCATCACTTCGCCCGTCCCGGCAACCGCTTCTGGCCGGTGCTGCACCTGTCGGGGTTCACGCCCCGGCTCCTGAAGCCGTCGGAGCAGGAGGAGTTGCTGTCCTACGGGCTCGGGATCACCAACGTCGTGGCACGGGCGACCGCGCGGGCCGACGAGCTGAGCGCTGAGGAGTATCGCGAGGGCGGCCGTCAACTGGCGTTGAAGGTGGCGCGGTTGCGGCCGAGCTGGCTGGCGGTGGTGGGAGTCACCGCGTACCGGGCGGCGTTCGACGACAAGAAGGCCCGGGTGGGCCCGCAGGAGCGGATGATCGGGGACACGCGCGTGTGGGTGCTGCCGAATCCGAGCGGGCTGAACGCGCACTGGACGGCGGCGACGATGGCGGAGGAGTTCGGGCGGTTGCGGCTCGCGGCGGAGGCCTGACCCGTCACGGCGGGTCGGACTCCGTGACGGCGACCCAGAGTTGCGGCTGGTTCCCCTCTTCGTGGTCGGCGACCGCCAGGGTGACGTGGCGGCGGCTGACGGGCTCGATCCACGTATGCACGTCGACAGCCAGGGCGGTGAGCGTCGCCCAGGGTTCGGGTATGACCTCACCCCGCGCGATGCGCACCTCCAGTGTCACGGTCCCCCAGCGCGACGGCTCTCCCCATCGCTCCGTCAGCCGTGCGACGACAGCCGCTTCATAGGCGTAGCAATCGCTCGCGTCCGGCCAGTCACCCGGCCCTAACCACGCGGTGTGACAGCCGCTGTGCTCCGCGGGGAAGTCCCGGGCGCACAGGGCGTCGATCAGAGCGAGGTCCTTCGCGATGTCCATGTGATCCAGTAAAGCCGGTCCCACTGACAACTGGCGTGCCGTCAGGCATCCCTGCGCCGTACGCTCCACGCCCCCGCGAGCAGTGCCGCCGCCGTCCACAGCGCGGTCACCCCGAGCCCGGACCAGGGTCCCAGCGGGCCGTCGTGCGTCTCGTACAGGACGATCTGTCCGGCCCGGTCCGGCATGAAGTCGGTCGCGCCGCCGGCCACGTCGCCGATCACGAACGAGACGACGAGGATGAACGGGATCAGCAGGGACAGCGCACCCACGCCGCTGCGCAGCAGGGCCGCGAGTCCGGCCGCGAGCAGCGCCATCAGCGTCAGGTAGATGCCGCAGCCGACGACGCCCCGCGCCTGCTCCGCGACGGTGAGTCCGCTCGCCGCCTCCCCCAGGCCCGCCTTCGCCACCAGCAGCGCGGCGAAGGCCGTCACCAGGCCCACAGCCAGCGTGGGTACGGCGATGGCGGCCGCCTTGGCCGCGAACCACCGGCCGCGCTGCGGGACCGCGGCCAGCGACACCCGGAGTCCACCCCCGTGGAACTCCGAGGACACGGCCATCGCGCCGAAGGCGATCGCGGCGATCTGACCGGGTGTGACTCCGGACAGTGCCGTGAACAGCGGATCGAACTCCGGGTCGGACGTCTCCGAGACGCCGGCGAGCGCGGAGAAGGCGGTGGTGGCCCCGAACAGCGCCAGCAGCGCCCCGAGAAGGGACCGCAGCGTACGGATCTTCAGCCACTCGGAGTGGAGCACGGGTACTCGCCGGTGTACGAACGACATGTCAGGCCTCCTGCGGCTGTGCGGTGAACTCGGTCTCGGTGGCGGTCAGATCCAGATAGGCCTGCTCCAAGGTGCCCTCCTCTGCGGCGAGTTCGAGGATCGGGACGCCGGCGGCGGACGCGATGCGGCCGATCTCGTCCACGCGCGCGTGGTGCACGGTCCAGTGCCCGTCCACGTGCTCGGCGACGTCGTGGCCGTGCCGGGCGAGGGTCGCCTTGAGGCCGGTCGGGTCCGTGGTGCGGATGCGTACGGCCGGTTGCACGCGTGCGTGGATGAACTCCCGCATCGGGGTGTCGGCCAGGAGCCGCCCCTTGCCGAGGACCACGAGGTGGTCGGCGAAGGACGCGGTCTCGCTCATGAGGTGGCTGGAGACCAGCACCGTGCGCCCCTCCGCCGCGAGCCGGCGCAGCAGCTCGCGGATCCAGATGATGCCTTCGGGGTCGAGGCCGTTGGAGGGTTCGTCGAGCATGACCACCCCGGGGTCGCCGAGCAGCGCGGCCGCGATGCCGAGCCGTTGGCGCATGCCCAGGGAGTACGTCTTCACCCGGCGGCCCGCCACCGACGCCAGGCCGGTTTCCTCCAGCACCTCGTCGACCCGGCGGTCGGGGATGCGGTTGCTCACGGCCAGCGTGCGCAGGTGGTTGCGGCCGGTTCGGGAGCCGTGCGCGGCCTGTGCATCGAGAAGGGCGCCCACCTGCCGCAGGGGTTCGCCGAGCGTTGCGTAGGCGCGGCCGCCGAGCGTGGCGGTGCCGGACGTCGGCCGGTCCAGGCCGAGGACGAGCCGCATGGTGGTGGACTTTCCCGCGCCGTTGGGGCCGAGGAAGCCGGTGACGCGGCCGGGGCGGACGGTGAAGGTGAGGTCGTCCACGGCTCGCCGGGTGCCGAACTCCTTGGTGAGGTTCTGGACTTCGATGCTGGTCATGGCAGCAGCCTGGCCGGTGGGACGGGGGTGGGGCCTCCCCCGCGGGTGGAGATCGTCTCCCCCGTGCGGGGGAGGCCCGTTGTCAGTGGCGGCTGGCACGATGACGGGATGGTCCGCTTGCTGCGCCCGTTCGGCCGGGTGGTGACGTACACACGATTGCTGCATCTGTTCATCGCGATCGTGTGGCCGTCGATGTGGCTGTTCGTCGAGGAGGCGTGGTGGACCTGGGTGCTGGCGGGCGCGCTGCTCGTGCCCGCCGGCCTGGTGCCCGCGATGCGCACCGTGGAGGGGCTGCAGGCCAGGCTGCTGCTGACCGGTCACCGGCACGACAGCCGGAGCTCCGACATCGTGGTCGCGCCGTCCGCCTCCTGGAGCGACCGGGGGCGGGTCGTGGTGTGGTTGGAGGCGCGGCTGCTGATCGGCTGCCTGACCGCGATGCTCATCGTCCGACTGCTCGTCGCCGCGGTGGACTTGACGCTGTCCGCGTCCGGCCGTGACGTGGCCGGAGGCGCGCTGTTCCTGCCCGGCGGCCACGCCTGGTGGCACGCCCTGCTCGTCCCCCCGGTGCTGGCCGTGGTGGGGGCGCTCGTGGTCGGGCCGGGCCTGCTGATCACCGCTCTCGCCCACCGCCTCCTGGGTCCCTCCCCCGCCGAGCGCCTCGCCGCCATGGAGGAGCGCACCGAGCAGCTTCTGGAGCGCACCCGCATCGCCCGTGAGCTCCATGACTCCATCGGGCACGCCCTGACCGTGGCCGTGGTCCAGGCAGGTGCCGCGCGTGCGGCGGGCGATCCCGCCTTCACCGACCGGGCCCTGGGCGCCATCGAGGAGACGGGGCGGGCCGCGCTGGAGGATCTCGAACGGGTCCTCGGCATCCTCCGCGAGTCCGAGCGGCCGGTCAGCAGCCGGCCGACGCTCACGGACGCCGACCGTCTGCTGGAGTCGGCGCGCGCCTCGGGCGCGAAGGTCGACGCCGACCTGACGGGGCCGCTGGACACCGTGCCGGGGCCGGTCTCCCGGGAGGGCTATCGCATCCTCCAGGAGTCGCTGACCAATGTGCTGCGGCATGCGGGGGCCGTGCCCGTGCGGATCCGTATCGAGGTCGGCGACGGCAATCTCGCCCTGGAGGTGCGCAATCCGCTCACCGCCCAGATACCCGGGCCCGGGCGGGGCAGCGGCCTGCGTGGCATACGCGAGCGTGCGGCCCTCCTGGGCGGACGTGCGCGAACCGGCCCGGACCAAGGTGACTGGCAGGTGCATGTGGAGCTGCCGCTGCGCTGATCTACGCTGGCCGGATGCCGGTCACCGTTCTCCTCGTCGACGACGAACCCCTCGTACGCGCGGGTCTTCGTGCCGTGTTGGAGGCGCAGCCCGACATCGAGGTCGTCGGTGAGGCGGCGGACGGGGCGGCGGTGATCCCGCTGGTGCGGCAACTGCGGCCCGACGTGGTCGCCATGGACGTACGGATGCCGCTGCTGGACGGGATCGAGGCCACGCGCGCGGTGCTGCGGACGGTGGACGGGCCGCCGAAGATCCTCGTGGTGACGACGTTCGAGAACGACGAGTACGTGTACGAGGCGTTGCGGGCCGGAGCCGACGGGTTTCTGCTGAAGCGGGCCCGGCCGGCGGAGATCGTGCACGCGGTGCGGCTGGTGGCCGAGGGCGAGTCGCTGCTGTTCCCGGCGTCGGTGCGGCAGCTGGCCGCCGAGTACGGCGAGGGCGGCGGGAACCGTGCGGCCCGGGCGGCGATGGAGCGGGCCCAGCTGACCGACCGGGAGGCGGAGGTGCTGCGGCTGATGGCGCGCGGGCTGTCGAACGCGGAGATCGCCGCCCGGCTGGTCGTCGGGACGGAGACCGTGAAGTCGCACGTCAGCGGCGTACTGGCGAAGCTCGGGGCGCGGGATCGCACACAGGCGGTGATCGCGGCGTACGAGTCCGGGTTCGTGGCGCCCGGCTGACCGGATCTCGTCGTCCGGGTCGTCCGGCGATCTCTCGCGTCCCCGCACTCGCCGGGGTCCGCCGCGCCGAGTACGATCCGCCCAACACGCGCACGAGCTGGGAGGACGGACGTTGGGGCGGCTGACCGGCGGGGATCCCTCGCTGCTGCGAAGGATCAATTCCGCGGTGGTGCTGCACGCGCTGCGCGCCACGGACTGCGCGACGCTGACCGAGATCACTCGGGTGACCGGCCTGTCCCGGCCGACCGTCGAGGGTGTGGTCGAGGGGCTCATCGAGGCGGGCTACGTCGTCGAGAAGGCGGCCGACGAGAGTGTCGTGAGGCGGCAGGGGCGGCCGGCCCGGCGGTTCCGGTTCCGGGCCGAGGCGGGGCATCTGCTGGGGCTCGACATCGGGTCGCACCGGGTGGCGGCGCTGCTCGCCGATCTGGACGGGCGGGTGCTCGGTGCCGTGGCCAAGGACGTCGACGAGTCGGCGCCGGCCGACGAGCGCCTGGAGCGGCTGCGGACCGCGGTCGCCGAGCTGCTGCGCCGGGCCGGGGTCTCGCGCGATTCGCTGCGGGCGGTGGGGGTCGCCTCGCCGGGGATCGTCGAGGCGGACGGCACGGTACGGCTGTGCGCCGCGCTTCCCGAGTGGACGGGGCTGCGGCTGGGCGAGCGGCTGAGCCGTTCCTTCAAGTGCCCGGTCCTGGTCGAGAACGACGCCAACGCCGCGGCGGTCGCCGAGCACTGGAAGGGCGCCGCCACCGAGTCCGACGACGTCGTGTTCGTGCTGGCCGGACTGAGCCCGGGCGCGGGCTCCCTGATCGGCGGGCGGCTGCACCGGGGTTACGGGGGCGCGGCCGGTGAGATCGGTGCGCTGCATCTGCTCGGGCGCGAGGTGACGCCGGAGAAGCTGCTGTCCACCACGGACGAGCCGCTGCATCCCCTCGACGAACAGGCGGTCGCCGAGGTCTTCGCGCAGGCGCGCGAGGGCGACCAGCGGGCCCGCGCGGCCGTCGACCGCTTCATCCAGCGGCTCGTCCACGACGTGGCCGCCCTCGCGCTCGCCCTCGACCCGGAACTGGTCGTCATCGGCGGCTGGGCGACCGGCCTCGACGACGTACTGGAGCCGCTGCGCCGCGAGTTGGCGCGCTACTGTCTGCGGCCGCCGAAGGTGACCCTGTCGCTGCTCGGCGAGGCCGCCGTGGCGACGGGTGCGCTGCGGCTGGCCCTGGACCATGTGGAGGAGCAGCTGTTCGCCGTCGAGGGCACGGTGACGGCACGACGCTGACGGGGCCGCTGTTGCTGGAGAGGCGCTTGTTGCCCCTGGTGCTCGAAGAACGTCTGGTGCCCCGGAGTTGCTCCGGGGCACCAGACGTTCGGCGCTACGACGGTCAGGACGCGCGGCGTTCCGGGTCCTGATGGATCTCCACGCCGCCGGAGTCGCCGAAGGTCAGCCGGCAGGTGTCGGCGCGGTAGGTGGCGACGGAGAGCGCGGCGGTGCGGCCCTCGGCGAAGAAACGGGTCGTCACGACGAGGACGGGCGCGCCCGGAAGCCGGTCCAGCTGCTTGGCGTCGTCCGCGCGGGCCGAGCCCAGCTCGACGGCGCTGTCCTGACCCTCCAGTTCCAGGCGCTGCAGTTCGCGCAGCACGGCACGCGCGCGTGCCGGTCCGGACGGGGCGTCTATGGCGGAGAGCTCGGGAACCGAGGCCTCGGGGATGTAGAGGAGCTCCGCGGCGACGGGCTGGCCGTGCGTCATACGGGACCGGCGCACGATGTGCACGGACTGGTCGTGGCCGATTTCCAGCGCCGCGGCGACGGCCGCCGACGGGGCCTCCACCGTGCTGTCCACGGGCTGCCAGGCGTCCGTGGCCGTGCCCGGCCAGATGTGCTGCTCGGTGCCGACGGCGACGCCCACGCGGGGCGGGGCAACGGTCGTGCCGACCCCGCGACGGCGCTGGAGGCGGCCTTCCAGCTCCAGCTGTTCGAGGGCCTGGCGGAGCGTGGCGCGAGCGACGCCGAACCGGGCGGCGAGATCGCGCTCGTTGGGCAGGATCTCACCCACCGAGAACTCGGAGTCCAGTGCTTCGGTGAGCACGGTCTTGAGGTGCCAGTACTTCGGCTCCGGCACCGATTCCAGCTGCGTGGTCCCCACCCTGTCCTCCGCAATCGCCGTGGCCCGGCGGCGTTTTAGCGCCCTTGTTTATTAAAGGTTGTTTCACTTCTCTGCGACCATAGGACGGCCCCCACCCTTGGTCAAGACCAATCCTCGATCCCTTGGGGAACGCACAGGGCGGGTGCCGCAGAGCGTTCATGAGGCGTTCGCACGAGGCCATGTGCGTGACACGACGGCAAAGCCCCCGTCGCGGGACGGGGGCTTCGTGCCGGTGCCTGCCCGGTCTACTGCACGGCCAGGGACAACAGCTTGTCGGGGTTGCGGACGATGTAGACCGACTGGATCCGGCCGTCGGCGATGTCGACCTGGATGACCGAGTCGGGCTTGCCGCCCGACAGGACCAGGATCGCGGGACCGCCGTTGAGCTCCAGGAACCGGTAGGACATGTCCTCGACGCCCTTCTGCGCGACGCCGACCATGAAGCGGCCCACGTGGTCGGCCGTCTCCAGGACCCGCAGCGGCGCCCGGGACTTGCCGCCGCTGTCGCCGACCAGGCGGACGTCCGGGGCCAGCATCGCCATGAGGGCCTCCAGGTCGCCTCCCTCGGCGGCGGCGAGGAAACGTTCTGTCAGGTCCTTGCGCTGGGCGGGGTCGACCTCGTAGCGGGGCTTGCGTTCCTCGACGTGCCTGCGCGCGCGTCCGGCGAGCTGGCGCACCGCCGCCTCGCCGCGGTCGAGCATGGCGGCGATGTCCGCGAAGGGATAACCGAAGGCCTCCCTGAGCACGAACACCGCCCGCTCCAGGGGCGACAGGGACTCCAGGACGACAAGGACGGCGAGGGAGACGGAGTCGGCGAGCACGGCGCGCTCCGCGGTGTCCGGGACGGCGTCCCCGAAGTCGGTGACGTACGGTTCCGGGAGCCAGGGGCCGACGTACGCCTCGTTGCGCGCCTTGACCTGGCGCAGCCGGTCGATGGCGAGGCGGGTCGTGATGCGCACCAGGTAGCCGCGCGGTTCGCGCACCTCGCTCCGGTCGGCGCCGGACCAGCGCAGCCATGCCTCCTGAACCACGTCCTCGGCGTCGGCCACCCGCCCGAGCATGCGGTAGGCGACGCCCAGCAGGACGGGACGGTGCTCTTCGAATTCGTCGGTCAGGGTGTCGGTGGTCACGGCTCCATCCCATCCGACCCGCCCGGTGGTGTCCAGGCGGTTTCGGAACGTGACGCACCCGGGGCTACCCGTCGGTAGCAATTGCTGACAAGCTGTCTACGCCGTACGTCAGCGAGTCCCAGACGAGGAGCACATCTCCATGGCCGCCACCGTCTCGTTCGAGATCCCCACCCCCCTCGGCCCGCGCACCGTGACCGTCGACTACGCGCGCGTGGGCCGCGGTGAACCCCTGCTCCTGCTGCACGGCATCGGTCACCACCGGCAGGCCTGGGACCCGGTCGTGGACATCCTGGCGACCGAGCGCGACGTGATCTCCGTGGACCTGCCCGGGTTCGGTGCCTCCCCCGGTCTGCCGGACGGGCTGGCGTACGACCTGGCGACCACGACCGCCGTGTTCCGGGGGTTCTGCGAGGCCCTGGAGCTCGACCGCCCCCACGTCGCGGGCAACTCGCTCGGCGGTCTGCTCGCCCTGGAGCTCGGCCGGGAGAAGCTCGTACGGTCCGTCACCGCGCTGTCCCCGGCCGGGTTCTGGTCGGAGGCGGAGCGGCGCTACGCCTTCACCGTGCTCCTCGCGATGCGGGGCATAGCCCTGCGGATGCCGCTGCCGATGGTCGAGCGGCTGTCGCGGTCGGCGGCCGGCCGTACCGCGCTGACGAGCACCATCTACGCCCGGCCGGGCCGCCGTTCACCCGAGGCCGTCGTCGCCGAGACGCTCGCGCTGGTGAACGCCACGGGCTTCACCGAGACCCTCCGCGCGGGCGGCTCCGTGCAGTTCGTCGACGACGTCCCCGGCGTCCCGGTCACCGTGGCCTGGGGCAGCAAGGACCGGCTGCTGCTGCGTCGGCAGGGGGTCCGGGCCAAGCGGATCATCCCCAAGGCGCGCCTCGTACGGCTGCCCGGGTGCGGCCACTGTCCGATGAACGACGACCCGGCCCTCGTCGCGCGCGTGATCCTCGACGGCAGTCGCTGACCTCGTCAACGCACCGGATCCCAGGGCGACTCCGGCGCCGACGAGGGCGCTCCCGAAGGCCTGGGCGGCGCCGTAGGACCCGGTCCCGACGAGCGGGGCGGTGCAGGCCGCGGCGACCGGGATGAGGCCGGAGAAGAGGGTGGCGCGCTCCGCGCCGATCCGCTGCATGCCGATGTACCAGCACACGAAGCCGACGACCGTGACGACCGCCGCCTGCCACAGCAGCGCGGCGGCCTCGGTCCCGTCGGGCCGCCGCAGCCACCCGGTGCCGTCCACGAGCAGTCCGGCGGCGAGGGACTCCAGCGCGGCGAAACCGCACACGGTGGCCGACAGCAGCCGAGGTCCCAGGGGCCGCAGCACGGGTACGGCTAGCACCGCGAAGCCGACCTCACCGGCCAGCGCGCACCCGGACCAGGCGAGGCCCGCCCCGTCCGTACGCCCCCACCCCTGGACCGTGAAGGCCCCCAGGGCGACGAGCGACGCCCCGTACAGAACCGTGCGCTGAGGTCGGCGGCCGTCGAGGAGCGGGACGAGGACGGCCACCGCCACCGGCGCACAGCCCACGAAGACACCCGGCACCGCCGGCTCGGCCGTGCGCTCCGCCGCGATGACGGCCATGTTGAAGCCGACCATCCCGACGGCCGCGAGCAGTCCGAGACGGGCCCACCGGCGGGGCCCGAGTGCCCGCAGCCGGGACCACGCGCCCCGTCCCACCAGCGGCAGGAGCAGCAGACACGCCAGGCCGTAGCGCAGGAACTGGCCGCCCGCGTACGGGTAGTCGCCGAGCACGCTGTTGGCGGTGAAGGACGCGCCGACGAGGACGCAGGCGAAGGCGGCGAGAAGGGCTCCGCGGGTGGAGGTGGCGTTCATGGGAGCGACGCTAGGAAGTCCGGCGGCCCGCATTAAGGTCCATTTCCATGACGCCATCGAAGACCAATCGGCAGCCGTCCGCGGAGGACCGGGCCGGCTCCGCCGCGTGGGAGGTGCTTCTCCCCGCCGCCTCCGCGCCCGCACGCACGCGTGGACGGTCCCTGCAGGCGGCGCTGCGGGAGGCGGTGCGGTCGGGCCGGCTCGCGCCGGGGACCCGGTTGCCGTCGAGCCGGGATCTGGCCGGTGACCTCGGGGTGTCGCGCGGGCTGGTCACCGAGGCGTACGAGCAGTTGACGGCCGAGGGCTATCTGCGCAGTGGACGGGGTGCGGGGACCTGGGTGGGCGGCGCGGTCCGCTCCGCCCGCCCACGCGCGCGTGACCTCGCGCCGCGCACTCCCGGCGCCCGCGCCGACTTCGTGCCCGGCACACCCGACCTGTCGCTGTTCCCGCGCGCCGCCTGGGCCGCGGCACAACGCGGGGTGCTGGCCGAGCTGCCGCACCACGAACTCGGCTACCCCGACCCACGCGGACTGCCGCGCCTGCGCACCGCCCTGGCCGAACTGCTCGTGCGCCGCCGGGGCGTGGTCGCCGATCCGGAGCGGATCGTGGTCGTGTCCGGGGTGGCGCAGGCGTCGACCCTGCTCGGTCTCGCACTGCACGCGCGCGGGCTGCGCGAGGTGGGCGTGGAGGATCCGGGCAGCCCCCAGCACGACGACCTCTACGCCGCGGCCGGCATGACCACGGTGCCCGTACCGCTCGACGACGAGGGGCTCGCCATGGACCGGCTGCAGGCCTCGGGCGTACGGGCCGTGGTGACGACGCCCGCCCACCAGTACCCCACCGGGATCGCCTGCTCCGCGCGTCGCCGTACCGAACTGCTCGACTGGGCGCGGTCGGTGGACGGGTTCCTCCTGGAGGACGACTACGACGGCGACTTCCGCTACGACCGCGCCCCCGTCGGCGCGCTCCAGGGCCTCGACCCGGACCGGGTCGCGTACACGGGATCGGTCAGCAAGTCGCTCGCCCCGGGGCTGCGGCTCGGCTGGCTGCTCGTGCCCGAGTCGCTCGCCGACGAGGTCGTCGAGCGCAAGCGCACCATGGACCTCGGCCATCCCACCCTGGACCAGGCGCTGTTCGCGCGGTTCGTGGAGCGCGGCGACTACGACCGTCAGCTGCGCCGCTGCCAGCGCGCCTACCGCGAGCGGCGCGACGCGCTCGTCGCCGCTCTGGAGGAGCACTTCCCCGGCACTCAGGTGTCCGGGATCGCGGCGGGACTGCACGTCATCGCCACGCTGCCGGAGCGGTACGGGCCCCAGTCACGCTTCCTCGCGCGCGCGGCCGCGGCCGGAGTGGCGCTGCGTCCGCTGTCCGACTGCACGCACGCGCGTGCCGAGGATTCGCCGGAGGTGCGCCTGGTGCTGGGATACGCACATCTGTCCCCCGCGCGCATCCGTGCGGGCGTACGCCTGATGGCCGCGGCGCGCGAGTGACGGTCGCGGCCGGGAAGTGCACGCCGGAGCAAGCACGGGAAGGCCGGGGGGCGAGCGGCGGGTGACCGCCGAATGACCACCGAATGACCGCCGCCGTACATCCCCTCGTCGCCGAATCGCACGCCGGTTCCCTTGCTCCTGGCGGTCAGTTGTTCACTTGTGGTTTCCGTGTGCGCTGCGGCGCACGAGTAGTTGTGGCATCGCACACTGGCCGGATCCCGTCGTTGGAGGCGCATCCATGTCACACCGTCCGCTCCCCGACCGCCGCACCGTCCTGCGCGGCTCCCTGGTCGCGTCGGCGGCCCTCACCCTGCCCGCGGTGGCCGGTTCGGCACCGGCGTTCGCCCTGTCGGGGCGCCCTGAGGCGGGGTGGGGCGTGCAGACGGGCGACGTGACCTCGAACTCGGGGCTGGTGTGGGTGCGCTCGGACCGCCCGGCCCGGATGATCGTCGAGACCTCCGCGACCGAGTCGTTCCGCAACGCGCGTCGATGGCACGGCCCGCTGCTCGGCGCCGGCACGGACTTCACCGGCACCACCCGGCTGCACGGCCTCCCGCCGGGCGAGCAGATCCACTACCGCGTCCGGCTCGCCGACCCCGACGACCCGCGCCGCACCGGCGAGCCGGTCGCCGGCACGTTCCGCACGGCCTCGGCCCGGCGGCGCGACGGTGTGCGGTTCGTCTGGTCGGGCGACCTGGCGGGGCAGGGCTGGGGCATCAACCCGGACTTCGGCGGATACCGGATCTACGACGCGATGGCCGCGCTGGATCCCGACTTCTTCCTCTGCAGCGGCGACAACATCTACGCCGACGGCCCGCTCTCGGCGTCCGTCACGCTGCCCGACGGCAGCACCTGGCGGAACATCACCACGGAGGAGAAGTCCAAGGTCGCCGAGACCCTGGCCGAGTTCCGCGGCAACTTCCGCTACAACCTGCTGGACGAGAACCTGAAGCGGTTCAACGCCCAGGTGCCCTCGATCATCCAGTGGGACGACCACGAGGTGACCAACAACTGGTTCCCGGGGGAGATCCTCGCCGACACCCGCTACACCGAGAAGAACCTCGACGTGCTGGCGGCCCGGGCCCGGCAGGCGTTCTCCGAGTACTTCCCGATCTCGACCCTGCGCCGCCCCGACGGCCGGGTGTACCGGAAGGTCAGCCACGGCCCGCTGCTCGATGTGTTCGTGCTGGACATGCGCACCTACCGCAACGCGAACTCGCCGGACGACCAGACCAGCGACCCGCAGGGAATCCTCGGTGCCGAGCAGCTGGCGTGGCTCAAGCGTGAACTGGCCCGCTCCCGGGCGGTCTGGAAGGTGATCGCCTCGGACATGCCGCTCGGTCTGGTGGTGCCCGACGGCACGGACGGCAAGCCCAACATCGAGGCGGTCGCGCAGGGCGACCCCGGGGCGCCGCTCGGGCGTGAGCTGCAGATCGCGGAGCTGCTGCGGTTCATCAGGCACCGGCGGATCACCGGCACCGTGTGGCTGACGGCCGACGTGCACTACACCTCGGCCCAGCACTACCAGCCGTCCCGGGCGGCCTTCACCGACTTCGAGCCGTTCTGGGAGTTCGTGTCCGGGCCGCTCAACGCCGGTGCCTTCCCGGCCAACACCCTCGACGGCACCTTCGGCCCGGAGCGGGTCTTCATCAAGGCGCCGACGACGGCGAACGTCTCGCCGGCGGGCGGCTACCAGTTCTTCGGCGAGGTCGACATCGACGGCGACAGCGGCGAGCTGACGGTCCGGCTGCGCGAGTCGGACGGCACCGTGCTGTTCACGCAGGTGCTGCAGCCGGGCCGAGTGGGACAGTAACTCCCCCGCAACTCCCCCACGCTCAACTCCCGTACCCTCGGAGGCGGGCCGCGTACCGGCGTCATCCCCCGGTGCGCGGCCTGCGCGCCGTACGGGCGAGCGGTCTGCCGACTCCCGCCCACACAGGCTGTTTTCGCAGGTCAGGGCCGATTGTCAGTGGTCGCCTCTACGGTTTTTCCATGACGCGATCTTTGCAGGCCGTGGCCTATCGCCGACCCTCCGTGCTGGAGTCCGCAGCGGGTGGACAGCACCTGGGGCTCGAGACCTCGCGGGGTGCGACGCCCTCGGGTGCCGAGGACCATCCGCGGTTCTTCGCGGGCTTCCTGACGTCTCCTCAGGTGGCCTCGGCCGGGCTGCTGGCGGTGGCCGACGTGGCGGCCGCGCGCTACTACCAGCGGCAGCTGCGCGCCTCACTGGACCCGGTGGTGACGGGCAACGGCGACCGGCTGCGGTTCGAGTCCTTCTCCGGCTGCGGCGGTGTGTACGCCCGCCTGGACGTGCTGGCGCCCGGACTCGACGGCGGCGAAGTGGGCCACGGCACGACGAACGTGGACGTCAACAACCCGCTGCGCGAGGCCCTCTCGCGGATCGGTACGGACGACCCGCTCCATCTGCGCGTCGGCCCCGAGGAGTTGGCGGTCACGACGCTCGACGGCCCGGTCGTGGAGAAGAAGGTGCCGCTCCCGGACCGCTGGCTGCGCGGCTTCGCCGAGGCCCAGGTCATCGCGGCCGGTTTCGATCTGCGGGCCGAGCTGCCCGCCGCCGAGGCGGTGCGGTTCCTGAGGTCGCTCCCCCGGACCGGGGCGCGGGCCGGTGGTCCGCGCTGGGTGGTCCCCGCGGGCGGCACTCTCCGGCCGACGACCCGCGCGGTGCCGGGTGCGGTGTGTCTGCCGGGTCCGGACCGGCTGATCGCGCTCCAGCGGGTGCTGCGCTTCGCGACGGCCCTGCGGGTGTACGGCCCCGCGGTGACCCCGAGTACCGGCGCGGCCGCCACGGCCGGCGCCTGGGAGGCCGTGCTGCCGGGCATGCGGCTCACGCTCACGCTGTCGCCCGACGCCTCGCGCGGATTCTCCGGCGAGGGAGGTGTCCTGGACGCCCTCGCCACCGACGAGGCCGCTGAGGACGCCGAGCTGATCTCGGTGCTCCTGGCCTGGGAGCCGCGCATCGACGTCACCGACCTCGCCGCGGCCGCGGGCCTGACGGCCGAGCGGGTCCGGGCCGCCCTGGTCCGCCTGGGCACATCGGGGCGGGTCGGGTACGACACGGCGGAGGCGGCCTACTTCCACCGGGAACTCCCCTACGACGCCGAGCGCGTGGAGCGGCACAACCCGCGGCTGCGTTCGGCCCGTGCCCTGGTGGCGGCCGGCGCGGTCACCCCGGACGGCGCGGGCGGCACCGTGACGGCCGAGGACGGACATGTGCATCGGGTGCGGGACGAGGCGGGGGTGCTCAGCTGCAGCTGTCTGTGGTGGGCGAGATACCGGGGCGGGCGCGGGCCGTGCAAGCACGCGCTGGCGGTGCGGATGGTGCGGCGGGGCGCCGCTGTGGAGCGGGGCATGGCAGGGATCGACGGGGGTGTGCGATGAGTTCGCTGATCGAAGCGGTGCGGGGCGGGCGGACGGCCGAGGTGGTGGGTCTGCTCGACGGGATGACGGATGCCGAACGGCGGGCCTTCTTCCCCGAGTTGAAGGAGCTCCGCAAGGAGCTCAGGGCGGACCGCTGGGACGCGCCCGCGCGGCGCGCCCATCCCACCCTGCATGTGGCCGGTGCGGCCTGCCAGACGGGGGCGGCGGCCGTGGCGAGCTGGCTCGCGGCCTCCGACATGCGATGGTCGCAGGCCAAGCCCGCCACACTGATCGACGTGCTGGGCGACCGGGACCCCGAGTGGCTGGCCGATGTGGCGCACCGGCTGGCGGAGCGCCCGGCGAGCGCCGACGTGCCCTACGAACTGATGGCAGGCCTGGTGCGGCTCGCGGGCTGCCCCGCGCCGACGACCCAGGCCTACGTCGAGGGCTGGGTGCGGCACATCGGCGGTGCGTGGCGGCGTTCGGACTCGGTGCTCGCCCGGCTGCGACAGGACCCGCACGCCCCGCGACTCGTCACCGCGCTGTTCGAGACCGACGACATCGGCGGCCGTATGGAGTGGTCCGGCGGGGAGGGGGTCGACGACTGGACCAAGGCGTTCGCGCAGCTCACCACCGAGGGCGTGCTGAAGCGCTGGGCGGTGGTCGACGCGTGCGTGGCCCGGCTGCTGAGGGGCGGTTCGACGGCCGACAACCGGGTGTTCCTGCGCGTGCTGAAGGGCCTCGCCCTCACCCGTGACGAGGAGCGGGCCCGGACGGCCGACTGGCTGGCCCTCGCCTCCGACGCGGTCTCGACGGTCGCCGCACACGCGCAGTCGGTGCTGGCCGCGTTGGCCCTGGACGGTGAACTGCCCGTGCGCCGGCTCGCCGAGATGTCGGGCGCGGTGCTGTTCCGCACCGAGAAGAAGCTGGTGCGAGCCCAGCTCGTCCTGCTGGGCAAGGTGCTCGCGCGGGACGCCGCCGCGGCCGACGACCTGCTGGCCGCCGCCGCGCAGGCCTTCGGACACGCCGACTCGGACGTGCAGGAGCGGGCACTGAAGCTGGTGGAGCGGCATGTGAAGAAGGCCGGCGCGCAGGCGCGGGAGGAAGTCGCCGCGGCGGCGGAGCAGTTGATCCCCGCGTTGCACGCCCGTGCGGTCGGGACGCTGGGGGCGGTCCCGGTGGGGCCCACACCTGAGGCTCACGAAGAGGTACTGCCTCCGGCACCGGAGCCGGTGCGAGTGGCACCCGCGCCCGGATCCGCCGCCGAACTGGCCGAAGAGGTGGGCGCGTTGCTGGCGGCGGAGGGCGACGTGGCGACGTTCGAGCGTGCTCTGGACGGGCTGGTCCGGCAGGCGTACCGGGACCGGGACGCGCTGCTGGAGGCGCTGGGGCCGGTCATCGCTCGCCGCTGGTGGAGCAGCGCGCACATGGGGCACGTGGGTGGCGACGACTACTTCCACAGACACCGTGGGTTCTTCGGTGCCTCGGACGGACTCGACCTGATCGTGGCGACGGTGCACGGCACGGTCCTCACGACCACCCTTCATGCCGCGCTGAACAGCTGGACGGCAAGCCAGGGCTGCGTCCACAGCCCGCTCTCCCAGGCGTTCGACGCCCGCCTGTGGGAGGTGGCGTACCGGATCCGCACTCAGCCGCTGCCCTTCCTCCTCTCCACTCCCACCTGGAGCACGGGCCTGCTGGAGCCGGACGAGCTGGTGACCCGCCTCGACGAGTACCGGCGCCTGGGCGCACGTGTGTCGGAGGCGGACTTCGCCCAGGCGCTGCTGCGAGTGCGCCGTGCGGACCGGTCGGCCGCCACGTCGGCGGCAGAGGCCGCGGCCGCCCTCGGCACCGCCGAAGGATCCCGGCTAGCCCGGTGGCTCACGGCGGGTGGCCCCGCCCTGCCCGCGGACCGGCGGCGCACCGCCCACGCCCGCATTCTGGTGGAGCTCGGCGAACTCGAGGAGCTGCGGGTGGACTTCCCACCAGCGTTCCAGGACCTGGGCGGCCCCGTGAGCATCTACCGGGACCGTTGGCGCTGCTACCACTGGGGCGACGGCCTGCGTCAGCACTGGCTGGCCCTTCTCCCCGAGCAGCGGGAGCTCATCGCGGCCCGCATCCTCCGCGACCTTTCCACTGTCGCCGTCGAGGACACCCGTGGCGCGGCCGCCGTCCTCCCCCTGCTCGCCGAGTCCGGCGGTGAGGCCGGTGACGCCGTGCACCTGTGTCTCGCGTACGGGCTCGGGGCCCGGCACGAGGAGGATAGCCTCGCCGCCGTCGACGCCCTGCTGGTGCTCGCGGCGCGCGGGCAGCTGGACGTGGCTCTCCTGGGCGCGGACCTGGGGCAGTTGGTGCGGCGTGGGGCGGTGAAGCCGCTTCGGCTGGCCGACTCGGCGCGTACGGCGGCGGCGACCGGGGCGAACGCCACCATCTGGGGGATGCTGCGCCACACCCTGCCCGTGCTGCTCGCCGACCTCGCGACCGGAGGGCCGGACGGGCAGGCGGCCGGGAGCCGGGGACTGGGTGATCTGCTGGGGGTGGCAGCGGAGTGCGCCGAGCGGTGCGGGGCGCGGGGCGAGCTGCCGCATCTGGCGGGGGCCGCGGACCGGCGCGGCTCGTCGCGGCTGGTGACACAGGCACGTCGGCTGCGGAGTGCGCTGGCGCTGGAAATGGCCGCGTGACACAGAACCCCGGCCATGAAACCCGACCGTGAACCCCAGCCATGAAACCCGGCCATGATCCCGTGCAACACAAGCGCAACAAAGCCAACAAAAGGCACATATCAACTCTTTACCGCCCGGTCACAAAGCGTTCGTGATCACGCAACACCCTTCCTTCACAGTGGTTGCATGAATCGACAAATGTCTGATGTGACGCGTGCGCGGCACGGTCGTCCGGTCCACCACTGGCGGCGGGACGTCATCGAACTCGCCGCGCTGTTCACGGCGGTCGCGGTGGCGGACGCCATCGCGAACCTGGTCGGGCACGGCCCCGACGGTCCGGTACTGCTGCTGGCCTCGGCGGTGGCACTGGTCGCCACGGCGGCGTTCCACACATGGTGGGCACGACACCACGGTCACGCGCCGCCGCCGAGCGGCACGGACACCGATACCGACCCCCGGCCGCTCCCCTCGGAGCGGACCGGGGAGACCACGCTGTGGCGGATGCGGACGACGGTGAAGGACGCGCCGGGCTCACTGGCAGCGCTGTGCACGGCACTGGCCGACCGTCAGGTCGACATCCTGAGCCTGCAGACGCACCCGCTGGCCGAGGGCACGGTGGACGAGTTCCTGCTGCGGGCACCGGGTGACCTGGAGGCGTCCGAGATCACCCGGGCGACCTCGCTGGCCGGTGGTGCCGGTACCTGGATCGAGCGGGCCGACGCCCATGACCTGGTCGACGCGCCGACCCGGGTGCTCGGGCTGGCGGCCCGTACCGCCCTGGACGCGGCGGAACTGCCGCTGGCGCTGCGGCAGTTGCTGGGCCGGTGCACGATCCGGCAGTCGCCGGCCGGTCCGGGGGCCGAGGCCGTGCCCGTGGAGGGGGCGTTCGAGGAGACCGTGATGAGGCTGCAGGCACCGGAAGGCGGAGTGATCACCGTGGAGCGGCCCTATCTGCCGTTCACCCCGACCGAGTTCGCCCGGGCACGGGCGCTGGTGGACCTGGATGCGGTGCTCGGGCCGCGGGTGCCGCGCAGCCAGGACGTGCTGACGCTGCCCGAGGGCAACGACATCACGGTGCGCCGGGCCGACGTCGACGACCTGGACGCGGCGAAGGCCATGCACGAGCGGTGCAGCCCGCGGACGCTGAGTATGCGGTATCACGGGCCGGTCGGTGACGCGGACCGGTATCTCAACCATCTCCTCAGCCCGCGGTTCGGCCGGACGCTCGCCGTGCAGACCACGTCGGGGCGGCTCGTCGGTCTCGGGCATCTGTTGTGGGACGGGGACGAGACGGAGGTCGCCCTGCTCGTCGAGGACGAGTGGCAGCGGCGGGGCATCGGCAGTGAGCTGCTCCGCAGGCTGGTGGCGATGGCCTCCGAGGCCGGGTGCGAGAGTGTCTACGCGGTGACGCAGTCGTCCAACACGGGGATGGTCGCGGCGATGCGGGGGCTGGGGCTCCCCCTCGACTATCAGATCGAGGAGGGAACCCTGGTGATCACGGCTCGGCTCGGTGCTGCCGCGTTCGAAGCGGACGCCGTGAATGTGACGAAGGCCGAAGCCTCCTAGGCGGCCAAGCGCTCCGCTGGAAGTACGGCTAGGGGTGTCGGTCGACCGCGGCGCCGTCGTGGCCGACCGCCCCCACGCGACGGAGCCCCACATCCGGTACGGCACCGCGCCCCTTCAGGGCGCTGCCGGACCGTAGTCGCCCCCACCGGATCCGCTCAGGGGGCGCCGGCCACCGCGGGTGCGTTGTGGCTGATCGCACCCCGCGGCGGAGCCGCAGACCGATGCGGGTCCGCGTCCCCGACCGGCGTCGCCCCAAGGGCGTTGTCCAGATCAGCCCAGAGGTCCTCCACGTCCTCCAGGCCCACCGACAACCGCAGCAGGCGGTCACTCACTCCCGCCCCTCGCCGGTCGTCCTCCTCCACGATCCGGTGGCTGATGGACGCCGGGTGCTGGATCAGCGTGTCCACGCTCCCCAGGCTCACCGCCGGGGTGATGAGCCGGACACCCGCGATCACCTCGTGCGGGTCGCCGTGGACCTCGAAGGCGATCATCGCGCCGCCGATGCGGGGGTAGTGCACCCGGGCGATCCGGGGGTCGGAGGTCAGGCGGCGGGCCAGTTCGGCGGCGGTCGCGGAGGCGGCGTGGACGCGGACCGGGAGGGTGGAGAGGCCGCGCAACAGGAGATAGCCGGCCAGTGGATGCAGTACGCCGCCCGTGGCGAAGCGGATCTGCCGAAGCCGGCCCGCGAACTCCTCGTCGCAGGCCACCACGCCCGCCATCACGTCACCGTGTCCGCCGAGGTACTTGGTGGCGCTGTGCAGCACCAGGCGGGCGCCCTGTTCGGCGGGGCGCTGGAGCACGGGCGTGGCGAAGGTGTTGTCCGCGAGGAGGGGGACGGAGCCGCAGGCGTGGGCCACCGCGCGCAGGTCCACCTCGGCGAGCGTCGGATTGGCCGGGGACTCGACCATGACCAGGCCGGTGTCGGGGCGCAGCGCGTCCGCGATGCCGGCCGGGTCGGTCCAGGTGACCTCGGAGCCGAGGAGGCCGGCGGTCAGGAGGTGGTCGCTGCAGCCGTACAGGGGGCGGACGGCGACGACATGGCGCAGGCCGAGGGAGGACCGTACGAGAAGTACGGCGCTCAGGG
This sequence comes from Streptomyces sp. S.PB5, assembly GCF_030403745.1. GTDB lineage: Bacteria > Actinomycetota > Actinomycetes > Streptomycetales > Streptomycetaceae > Streptomyces. Next base: position 107,517 of record NZ_JAQMWP010000019.1, on the reverse strand, counting down.
CGGCCATGCCGCTGGCGAAGGCGACCGCGGCTTCCGTGCCTTCCAGGCGGGCCAGGGCCGTCTCGAAGCGGGCGACGGTGGGGTTGCCCAGGCGGCCGTAGACCGGAGGGCCCTCGGGGTCGGCCCCGGTGGTGGCGAAGGCGTCGATGCGGGCGGCCTCGGCGCGGCTGTCGTACGAGGGGTAGGTGGTCGACAGGTCGATGGGCGGGGCGTGCAGTCCCTGCCGGGCGAGGTCGTCGCGGCCGGCGTGGACGGCCTCGGTGGCCAGGGCTCGGGTGGGCGCGGGCGTCGTCTCCATGCGGGCAAGGGTGAACACCGGCCGGGGTGAGGGGGTCGAACGCCGTGCTACGTTCGGCCAATGGCCGAATCTGTCGTACTGGATCCGGTGGACCTCCATCTTCTGCGGCTGCTGCAGAACGACGCCCGGACCACCTATCGCGACCTCGCCGCCCAGGTGGGGGTCGCGGCGTCGACCTGTCTGGACCGGGTGACGCGGCTGCGGCGCGCCGGGGTGATCCTCGGGCATCAGCTGCGGCTGGATCCGGCGAAGCTCGGGCGCGGGCTGGAGGCGTTGCTGTCCGTGCAGGTCAGGCCGCATCGGCGGGAGCTGGTGGGGCCGTTCGTGGAGCGGATCCGGGCGCTGCCGGAGTCTCGCACCGTGTTCCATCTGACCGGGCCCGACGACTATCTCGTGCACGTCGCGGTCGCGGACATGGCGGATCTGCAGCGGCTGGTCCTGGACGAGTTCACGGCGCACCGGGAAGTGGCCCGGGTGGAAACACGGTTGATCTTCCAGCAGTGGGACTGCGGACCGCTGCTGCCGCCTTCGCCCTCGGCTCAATCCACGTGACGTGCGGCGGCCCCTCGTACGAGGATGGACCGCATGTCACAGACCAAGAGCCCGCTGCCCCGTGAGGTCGCCGACGCCTATGTCGACGACCTCATCGCCCTCGATCCGATCACCGGCACCTACCTCGGAGTGAAGGAGAGTTCGAGCAGGCTTCCCGACACCTCACCAGCGGGTCAGGAGGCACTCGCGGAGCTGCAGCGGGCGACGCTCGCGAAGCTCGACGAGGCCGAGCGGCAGCCCGGTGCGGACAGTGACAGCGAGCGGCGCTGCGGCCGGCTGCTGCGTGAGCGCCTGAACGCTGAGCTCGCGGTGCACGAGGCCGACGAGGGGCTGCGTTCGGTGGGCAACATGGCGACCGCCGCGCACTCGGTGCGCGAGGTGTTCACCGTGACGCCGAACCAGTCGGACGAGGACTGGACGGCGATCGCCGAGCGGCTGCGGGCCGTACCCGCCGCGTACGCCGGGTACCGGGAGTCCCTGGCGCTCGGTCTGGAGCGCAAGCTGTACGCGAGCCCCCGCCCGACGGCCACCTTCATCGACCAGCTCACCGAGTGGGCGGACACGGGCGAGGGACGCGGCTGGTTCGAGGACTTCGCGGCGGAGGGTCCCGAGGCACTGCGCGGCGAGCTGGACGAGGCGGCCCGCGCCGCGACCGCGTCGGTCGTGGAGCTGCGCGACTGGATGCGGGACGTGTACGCGCCGACGATCGAGGGCGCGCCGAACACGGTGGGCCGGGAGCGCTACGCCCGCTGGTCGCGCTACTTCAACGGCACGGACCTCGACCTGGACGAGGCGTACGCGTACGGCTGGTCCGAGTACCACCGGCTGCTCGCCGAGATGAAGCAGGAGGCCGAGAAGATCCTGCCCGGCGCCGAGACGCCCTGGGTCGCGCTCGCGCACCTCGACGAGCACGGCACGCACATCGAGGGCGTCGACGAGGTCCGCGAGTGGCTCCAGGGGCTGATGACCCAGGCCATGGACTCCCTGGACGGCACCCACTTCGAACTCGCCGAGCGGGTACGGAAGGTGGAGTCCTGCATCGCCCCGCCCGGCGGTGCGGCGGCGCCGTACTACACGCCCCCGTCGGAGGACTTCTCCCGCCCGGGCCGCACCTGGCTGCCGACGATGGGACAGACCCGCTTCCCGGCGTACGACCTGGTCTCGACCTGGTACCACGAGGGCGTCCCGGGTCATCACCTCCAGCTCGCGCAGTGGGTGCACGTGGCCGAGAGCCTCTCGCGCTACCAGGCCTCGATCGGCATCGTCAGCGCCAACGCCGAGGGCTGGGCGCTGTACGCGGAGCGGCTGATGGACGAACTCGGCTTCCTCACGGACGCCGAGCAGCGGCTCGGCTATCTCGACGCGCAGATGATGCGGGCGGCGCGGGTCATCGTCGACATCGGCATGCATCTGGAGCTGGAGATCCCGGCCGACTCGCCGTTCCACCCGGGTGAGCGCTGGACTCCGGAGCTGGCGCAGGAGTTCTTCGGCGCGCACAGCAGCCGTCCGGCGGACTTCGTGGAGAGCGAGCTGACCCGCTATCTGACGATCCCGGGGCAGGCCATCGGCTACAAGCTGGGCGAACGTGCCTGGCTGCTGGGCCGGGAGAACGCGGAGCGCCGTCACGGCGACGCCTTCGACCTCAAGGCCTGGCACATGGCGGCCCTGTCGCAGGGTTCCCTCGGCCTCGACGACCTGGTGGACGAGCTCTCCGCGCTCTGATCCGGCGACGGAGCGGAGTTCAGCGCCGGCCTCCGCGCCGAAGGAGCCCTCCCTTCAGCGCCGGAATCCTCCCTCCGAGTCGATCACCTGTCCGGTGACCCAGCCCGCCTCGTCCGTCGCCAGCCAGGCGATGAGGCGGGCGGGGTCGTCGGGCATGCCCCAGCGGCCGGCGGGGAAGCGGGCCGCGACGGCGTCGTACACCTCGCCGGTCAGGTAATCCGTGTCCACCGGGCCCGGATTGACCGTGTTCACGGTGATCCCCCGCTCGGCGAGCGTCGTCGACAGGGAGCGGGTGATGGAGGCGAGGGCGCCCTTCTGCAGGGCGTAGGCGATCTCGCCCGGCATCCCGCCCGCGTTGTCCTGACCGGACGTCATCATCACGACCCGGCCGCCGGGGTCGCCCGGACTCCGGTGCCGGGCGTAGGCCTGCACGAGCAGCAGCACCGAGCGCGCGTCGACCGCCCAGTGCGCGTCGAGCATCGCCGCGTCGATGTCGTCGAGGGTGCCGTCGCTGCCGCTGAGCGCGTGGTTGGCGATCAGGATGTCGATGCGGCCGCCGAGCGCGGAGGCGGCCGTGGCGATGAGTTCGGCGGGCGCGGCCGGGTCGGACAGATCACCGGGACCGTCGAAGACCTGGGCTTGCGGGTCCCCGAGTGCCGCGCGCACGGCGGTGGCCACGTCCTCGGGACGGTCGGCGCCCCACGGCTGGGCGGCGTCGTGCGGCACATGGTGATGCAGATAGACACTCGCCCCGTACGCCGCAAGCCGCCGCGCCACCGCATACCCGATACCACCGCGCCGACTGGCGCCGGTGACGAGGGCGGTACGGCCGCGCAGGGGCAGCGGGTCGCGGCGGAGGTCTTCGGGAGCGGGATGCGGAAGTCGGGGCATGAACGACCATGATGCTGACGGCACCCTTGCGACGCACGTGATTAACGGAGCGCCGACGGGCGAGGCATCGACCCAGCGGAGCGCCGACCGGCGAGGCATCCACCCGCGGAGCGCCGACCCGGCAAAGCATCCGTCCAGCCGACCAGCGACCAGCGACCAGCGACCAGCGACCAGCGACCAGCGAAGCGTCCACCCCGCCCCACACTCCGCCGGGCACCCGCCGAGCGACGCGCCCGAACCGCCGCGCGCCCCCTCCGACTACCCGTGCGCCAACGGCCGCAGTTGTACGAGCCCCAGCCACGTCTCCGGTCCCGGCTGCACATGCGCTGCCCGCACCGCGTACCGCCCGGGGTCCAGCGCGATCCACACATGGTCGGTCCGCAGGGAGTCGTTGCCGGGCCACGCGGCGTCGAACAGCAGGACGGGGCCGGGGACGTTCCAGGCCACCTCCGGTCCCCACACCGCGGCGTCCAGCGCAGCCGGCACCTCGGCGAGCAGCTGTTCCTCGGACTCCCCCGCTGACCACCGTACGAAGATGCCGTGGTCCGGGAGATAGGTGGTGGCGGCGGGCTCGTCGCCGAGTACGAGCGCCGCGCTGTCGCCGACGGGCAGCAGCCCGACGTAGCCGTCCACCTCACAGGCCCGGTCGTAGTCCGAGGCCAGTTCGTCGCCGTCGGCGCCCGCCCAGAACGGCAGCACGGTCTCCGGCACCGCAATCAGCGGCCCGCCGGCCGACTCCACCCACTCCGCCACGCCCGGCTCCGCGTATCGCACCATGGCGCGGAATCTACCGCGTGCATGACAGCGCGCGTCGGCGGATCTCAAAGGCCGGTCAAGAAAACCGGAATACCAGGTTCAGCAGCCGCAGTCCTCCGCGTCCACCGGCACCGTCAACGGGTCGGCGTCCCGGCGGTCCTTGCCCTGCCAGGTCTCGTACTCGAAGCCCTCGCGCACCCAGTACTCGAAGCCGCCGAGCATCTCCTTGACCTGGAAGCCGAGTTCGGCGAGGGCGAGCGCGGAGCGGGTGGCGCCGTTGCAGGCCGGGCCCCAGCAGTACGTCACGACCGGCACGCTCTTGTCGAGGAGCTGCTCGGCCTGCTCCGGGATGAGCGCGGTCGGCAGGTGGACCGCGCCGGGGATGTGCCCGAGGTCCCAGGACTCGGTGGAGCGGGAGTCGAGGACGACGAAGCCGGGGTCGCCGTCGGCGGCGAGGGCGGCGGCCACATCGGAGACGTCGGCGTGGAAGGCCAGGCTCGCACGGAAGTACGCGGCAGCCTCGGCCGGCGCCGCGGGGGCGACGCGCAGGACAGGGTTGACGGTGGCGGTGCTGATGGTCATGTTCTGGCCCTCCCGTGGCGGTTCCCGTGGCGTACCTTCACGCCACGACCAGAAATCTACGTCCGACGATCATGCAACTGAAGGGCCGATCCCCGGCGTTCACCTTGATCAGCCGGTGATTCCCCTGCTATTTCTCGGGCATGACCGAGTTTTCCCCGGACGCCACCGACTGGCGCATCCTCGATGTCCTCCAACGGCAGGGCCGGGCGAGCTTCGCCGAGCTGGCCCGCGCGGTCTCCATGTCACCGAGCGCGGTGACCGAGCGGGTGCGCCGGCTGGAGGAGGCGGGGGTGATCCAGGGGTACGCGGCGGTGGTCGACCCGGACCGGCTGGGGCTGCCGATTCTCGCCTTCGTACGGCTGCGCTATCCGAACGCCAACTACAAGCCGTTCCACGACCTGGTCGAGGTGACGCCGGAGATCCTGGAGGCGCATCACGTCACGGGCGACGACTGCTTCGTCATCAAGGTCGCCGCCCGTTCCATGCGGCACCTGGAGGAGGTGTCGGGCAAGATCGGCGGCCTCGGCTCGGTGACCACGAGCGTCGTCTACTCCTCACCGCTCCCGAGGCGCCCGCTGGGCCGTTGACCGCGCGGCACGCCACCCCACGCCATCTCGCCCCACCTCGCCTCACCCGGTGCCGCGCTGCTTGAGCGCCGACCCGGCTCTCCCCTTCACGACCTCCAGCTGGGCGTGGATGCGCCGCCGCAGATCGGCGACATGGCTCACGATGCCGACGCTGCGGTCGCGTTCCCGCAGTGAGTCGAGGACGTCGAGGACCTCGTCGAGCGTCTGGTCGTCGAGGCTGCCGAAGCCCTCGTCGATGAAGAGCGTGTCCAGCCGGACCCCGCCGGTCTCGTCCGTGACCACGTCCGCGAGACCGAGGGCGAGCGCGAGCGAGGCGAAGAAGGTCTCACCGCCGGACAGCGTCGCCGTGTCCCGCTCGCGCCCGGTCCAGGCGTCCACGACATGCAGGCCGAGCCCGCTGCGGCCGCGCCCGGCCCGGTCGTCGGAGTGGACGAGGGTGTAGCGGCCGGAGGACATCCGGCGCAGCCGTACGGTCGCGGCGGCGGCGACCTGTTCGAGACGGGCCGCCAGGACGTACGCCTCCAGGCGCATCTTCCGCTCGTTGTCGGCCGAGGTGCCCGCGGTGAGCGAGGCGAGGCGGGCCACGCGGTCGTACTCCTCGCGCAGCGGGGCGAGCCGTCGTACGGAGGCGGTCGCGCGCGTGGACAGCCGGTCGAGGTCGGTGCAGCGCCGCGCGGCGGCATCCCGTGCGGAGGCGGCGTCGCGCACCCGCTGCGCCGCGTGGCCGGCCGCCTGTTCGGCCGCCGCGAGGTCGGCGGGCGGCTGTTGGGCGGCGGCCGCGGTGTCGGTCTCGGCGAGGACGGCCCGGACGGCGGCCTCCTCCGACTGCCAGGCGTCCAGCCGCCGTTGGAGGTCCCGGTGGGCCGCGTCGTCGAGCAGGGCGGCGGCCGCGGCCTGCGGCGTGTCGAAACCGGCCCGGAACGCGGCGTCGGCGAGCCGGGCGTCGGCGTCCTTCAGCCGCTGGGCGGTGTCCTCGGCGGCGCGGGCGGCATCGGCGGCGTCGGTGAGCAGCGCGACCTGCCGCTCCAGCTGCGCGGCGCGCGCGGCCACACTGTCGGCGGGCCCGCGGGCCTCGGCCAGCTCCGTCTCCAGCAGGGCGATTTCCTGGTCCAGCCGCTCCCGGTGACCCACCCGGGAGGCCGCCCGCACCGCGGCCTGCTGCTGAGCCGCGGTGCGCCGCTCGTGCTCCGCCTGCGCCCGCCGCAGCTCCTCCCGCGCGGGGTGCAGATCGGAGGCGTCCTGATGGGTCTGCGCGTAGCGCCGCTCCAACTCCTCGGCGGCTTCCGCCAGTTGCCCGGTGGGCGTGTCCCCGGCCTCGGCGGTGGCGGCGGCCAGGGCTTCCCGCACGACGCCGAGGCGCCGTTCCTGCTCGATGTGCCGTTCCTCCGCGCGCTGGTAGGCGGCCAGCGCCTGCTCCTCGGCCTCCCGGTCGACGTGCCCGGCGTCCTTGCGGGCCGGGGCGGGGTGGTCGGTCGCCCCGCACACGGCGCAGGGTTCGCCGTCGGTGAGCTGGGCGGCGAGCTCGGCGGCGATGCCGTTCAGCCGCTGTTCCTTGACGTCGAGCCAGTGCGCCTTCGCCGCAAGGGCCTGCTCCTGGGCGAGGCGGACCTGTTCGGCGATGGTGTCCGTGTCGCCCGCCAACTGGTCCCGCATCCGTGCGGCCTTGAGCCGCTGCTGCGCGGGTTCGCGCTGAACGCCCAGCTGTTCGGCCCGGGTCGCGGCCTCCTGGGCGGAGTCGATACGGCTCTGCAGTCCTGCGCGGCTCTCCTCCCACCCGGCGAGCCAGGCGTCCGCTTCCTGGAGGACCTCCTCGTCGGCGCGCTCCTGACGGTCCAGACCGGCCCGCTCGGTGATGAGTTCGGTCAGCCGCTGCTCACCGCGCCGCGCCGACTCCAGCCCGCCCAGCTCCTCGGCGGCCCGGCGTGCGGCGGTCGCGAGCCCGCCGGCGCCGGAGCCCGCGAAGGTGTCCGGCAGCAGGGCACGCGTGCGTGTCTGTGCCGAGGCCGCCCGGCCGTGCTCCGTCTCGGCGGCTTCCCGCAGCTCCAGCGCGGGCGCGACGGCCTCCGCCTTGCGGGCCCGCTCCATCCGCGCCTGGGCCTGCCGGTAGCCGTCGGCGCGCTCCTCCATCAGCGCGGCCCGCTCCCGCGCCTGGGCGAACCGCTGTTGCAGCCGCGCGAGTTCGCGTACGTCGGCAAGTTCCCGCTCGGCACCGGCCTGGGCGGATTCGGCGGCCGTGAGGCGGCTGTGGGCGATGGTGAGCTGTTCGCGCGCGGTGCTGCGGGCGACGGCAGCCGCGGTCATCACGGCGTCGGCGAGCCCCGGCTCACCCGGCGCGATGTCCGGCAGCTCCATCGCGGCACCGGCCGCCTGCTGCATACGGTGGGCGTCGGCGAGCAGTTCGGCGTCGCCCTCGCGGACCTGGGCCTCGGTGGCGCGGCGCCGTTCGGCGAGGCGCTTCTCGACCTCGGCGAATCGGTGGGTGTCGAAGAGGCGGCCCAGCAGCCGGCCGCGCGCCTCCGCGTCGGCGCGCAGGAAGCGGGCGAAGTCGCCCTGGGGCAACAGCACGACCTGGCAGAACTGCTCGCGGCTCATGCCGAGCAGCTGGGTGATCTCCTCGCCGATCTCCTGGTGCGAGCGGCTGAGGTCCTTCCAGGCGCCGGTCCTGGAGTCGTACTCGCGCAGCCAGCTCTGGGCCTTGTCGACGGTGGTGCCCGATCGGTTGCCCTTCTTGGGACGCTCCCAGGGCGGCTGCCGGGTGAGTTCCAACCGGCGCCCGGCGACGGTCAGTTCGAGGCGGACCTCGGTGCGGGTGCCGGCGGCGGCGTGATCACTGCGCAGGGCCAGGCCCTGTCCGGACTGGCGGGCGCCCGGCACGGAACCGTAGAGGGCGTAGCACACGGCGTCGAGGACGGAGGTCTTGCCCGCACCCGTCGGCCCGTGCAGCAGGAACAGCCCCGCGGCGGACAGCGCGTCGAAGTCGACGCTCTGGGAGCTCCCGAAGGGCCCGAACGCGGTGACATCGAGTCGGTGCAGCCTCACCGCGCCACCTCCCGCACGGCCTCGTCCGCCCGCACCGCGTCGAACGCGTCCCGCAGCACGCCCTGTTCGTGCTCGTCGGGTCCCGCCCCCCGCACATGGGCCACGAAGTCCTCCGCGATCTCCTGGTCGGTGCGGTCCGCGAGCCGCTGGGCGTACGACACATCGGGGTCGTCCGGTGCCCGGTCGGGGTCGAAGGCGAGGCTGAGCGTGTGCGGGAAGCGCTCGGTGAGACGGGCCATGGGGTCGGCGGGGCGGACCGCGTCGGTGAGGGTGGCCTCGATCCACGCCTCCTCGTGCCGCTCGAGCTCCGGATCGGCGAGCAGCTCCTCCAGCGTGCCCCGGATGCGGGCGAGCGCACGCGGCACGGGGCAGTCGATCCGCTCGGCGGTCACCGCGCCCTCGGCGTCCAGGTCGATCAGCCACATGCTCTTGCGGTGGTCGGCCTCGGAGAAGGAGTACGGCAGCGGGGAGCCGGAGTAGCGCACGCGCGCGGTGATGGTCTGGCTGCCGTGCAGATGGCCGAGCGCCACGTAGTCGACGCCGTCGAAGACACCGGCGGGCACGGCGGCCACTCCGCCGACCGTGATGTCCCGCTCGCTGTCGCTGGCCTCGCCGCCGGTGACGAAGGCGTGGGCGAGAACGACGGACCGGGTGCCCTGCGCGCGCGTGGCGAGGTCGGCGCGGACACGCTCCATGGCGGCGGCGAGCACCGCCTCGTGACCCGCCTTCTCCACCCTGAACTCGTCCTTCACCAGGGCGGGTTCCAGATACGGCAGCCCGTAGAAGGCCACGTCCCCGTGGGAGTCCGACAGCACCACCGGCGTCCCGCACGCCCCCGGCTCGGTCCGCAGATGGATGCCCGCGCGGTCGATGAGTCCCGCGCCCACGCCCAGCCGTCGGGCGGAGTCGTGGTTCCCGGAGATCATCACCGTCGGCACGCCGAGGTCGGCCAGCCGGTGCAGCGCGTCGTCGAACAGCTCGACCGCGGCGAGCGGCGGCACCGCGCGGTCGTACACGTCCCCCGACACGACCACGGCGTCGACGCCGCGCTCACGCGCGGTCGTGACGAGGTGGCCGATGAACTCGGCCTGGGCCCCGAGCATGTTGACCCGGTGGAACGCCCTGCCGAGATGCCAGTCGGAAGTGTGCAGCAGTCTCATGATCCCCGAGACTAACGGCCGGGTCTGACAACACGGGTGGTTACCTGCATTTCAGGCATCTCCGTAGGCCTCTCCGCCCAGTTCGAACCCGGCCGTCCCCGCGGTCACGTCCGCGAGCCACGCCTCGAAGGCGCGTACGTCGGCGTCCGGCAGCCCGATCTCGATCGTGACCGACTCGCCGTACTGCACGTCGCGCACCTCGCGGCCGGTCGAGCGCAGGTCGTTGTGCACCTTGCCGGCGCGCTGGTGGTCGACGGTGACGGTGGCGAGGCGGAAGCGGCGGCGGGTGATCGTGCCGGCGGCGTCCAGGGCCTCGCCGACCGCTCCGCCGTAGGCGCGGATGAGGCCGCCCGCGCCGAGCTTGACCCCGCCGTAGTAGCGGGTGACGACGGCGACGACGTAGCGCATGTCGCGGCGCAGCAGCATCTGGAGCATGGGGACGCCGGCGGTGCCGCCCGGTTCGCCGTCGTCGCTCGCCTTCTGGATCGCGGCGTCGGCGCCGATGACGTAGGCGAAGCAGTTGTGGGTGGCGTCGGCGTGCTCCTTGCGGACGGCCGCGACGACGTCCTGGGCCTCCTGCTCGGTGGCCGCGGGGGCGAGGGTGCACAGGAAGCGGGAGCGGTTGACCTCGGTCTCGTGCACGCCTGCTCGGGCCACTGTGCGGTACTCGTCCTGCATCGGGCCAGCCTATGCGCACCGGCCCGGGTCGCTCGCACGGGTGGTGCGGGCGATCATGTGGGGAACACCGCGGGCAGGGAGATCACCGGATGACGGGCACCCGGCTGGAGGGCGACGCGAAGAACCGCTGCCGTGCCTGGCTGTTGGAGGGGCTGAGCGAGCGGTCCGCACGCCATCCAGGGCCGCACGCCACCCCGGAGGAGGGCCACGAGGGGCACAGGTGGTGGCGGGTGATGTGTCTCACCGGTGTCGACTACTTCTCCACTCTGGGCTATCAGCCGGGCATCGCCGCACTCGCGGCCGGTCTGCTGTCCCCGCTCGCGACCCTGGTGCTGATCGCGCTGACGCTCCTCGGCGCGCTGCCGGTCTACCGGAGGGTGGCGCACGAGAGCCCGCACGGCGAGGGGTCGATCGCCATGCTGGAGCGGCTGCTGCCGTGGTGGTCGGGGAAGGTCTTCGTGCTGGTGCTGCTGGGGTTCGCGGCCACCGACTTCATGATCACGATCACCCTGTCGGCCGCGGACGCCGCCGCGCACGTCGTGGAGAACCCGTACGCCCCGCACTGGATGGAGGGCGGCAACGAGTGGATCACCCTGCTGCTCGTCGGGGCGCTCGGGGCGGTGTTCCTCAAGGGGTTTAGGGAGGCCATCGGTATCGCGGTCGTCCTGGTGGCGACGTACCTCGCACTCAATGTCGTCGTTCTGGCCGTGTCCGCCTGGGAGGTGCTGTCGCATCCGGTGCGGATCGAGGACTGGACCCACGCCATGACGGCCGAGCACTCCTCGCCCTGGGTGATGGTCGGCGTGGCGCTGCTGGTGTTCCCGAAGCTGGCGCTCGGCATGTCCGGGTTCGAGACCGGTGTGGCGGTGATGCCGCAGGTCAAGGGGGACGCGAGCGATACCCGGGAGCAGCCGCGCGGGCGGATCCGCGACACCCGCAAGCTGCTGACCACGGCCGCCGTGATCATGAGCTGTTTTCTGCTGCTGTCCAGTCTGGCGACGACGATCCTGATCCCGCAGGAGGACTTCGAGAGCGGCGGACCGGCGAACGGACGGGCGCTGGCGTATCTCGCGCACGCGCATCTGGGCGAGGTGTTCGGGACGGTCTACGACATCTCGACGATCGCCATCCTGTGGTTCGCGGGCGCCTCCGCGCTCGCCGGGCTGCTGAACCTCGTACCGCGCTATCTGCCGCGCTACGGCATGGCACCCGAGTGGACGCGGGCGGTGCGGCCGCTGGTGCTGGTGTTCATGGCGGCCGCGGTCCTCATCACGCTGTGGTTCAACGCGAGCGTGGACGACCAGAGCGGGGCGTACGCGACGGGTGTGCTGGTGCTGATGCTGTCGGCGGCGTTCGCGTCCACGGTCGCGGTGCACCGGCACGGGCATCGGCGGGCCACGCTCGGCTTCGGTGCCATCACCGCCGTCTTCGCCTACACGCTGGTCGCCAATGTCATCGAACGGCCCGACGGCATCCGGATCGCCGCCATCTTCATCTTCGCGATCCTCGTGACCTCGCTGAGCTCCCGCGTCCACCGGGCCTTCGAACTGCGGGCCGCCGAGGTGAGCTTCGACGAGAGGGCGGCGGCGTTCGTCGACGAGGCCGCCCGGTACGGGTCGCTGCGGCTGATCGCCAACGAGCCGCAGGAGCACAGCACCCGGGAGTACCGCGCCAAGGAGTACAGCCAGCGCGAGCTCACCCATATCCCCGACGGCGGTCCGGTGCTGTTCCTGGAGGTGTTCGTGCGGGACTCCTCCGACTTCACGACCGATCTCGTGGTGCGCGGCGACGAGAAGCACGGGGTGCGGCGACTACGGGTGGAGGGCGCGACCGTCCCCAACACCGTCGCCGCGGTCATGCTCGCGGTGCGCGACCGCACCGGGCAGGTCCCGCACGCCTACTTCAGCTGGACCGAGGGCAGCCCGGTGAGCCATCTCGTGCGCTTCCTGGTCTTCGGTGACGGCGAGGTCGCCCCGGTCACCCGCGAGGTGCTGCGCCGGGCGGAACCGGATCCGGAGCGGCGGCCGCGGGTGCACGTGGGCTGATGCGCCGACCGGGTCGCTCGGTGTCGCTCAGTCGGAGTTCTCCCAGGCCAGGAATCCCGGCCCGTCGGGCGTGAGCACGGGGACCCACGCCTCGTCGGCCTCGGCCAGCCGGGACTCGTCGAGGGCGAGCGGGCCGGGGTAGGTGTCGTCGCGGTTTTCGGAGCCGTAGACATGGAGCGCGACCGCCCGCCTGAGCCGGTCCAGGAGCTCCTCCGGCCAGTCCAGGTCGCGCGATCCCCAGCCCTTCAGATCCCTGACGAAGATCTCCTTCAGTTCCACGTCGAGGTCCCGCCCGAACACGGGGATCAGATAGCCCTCCTGCTCGTACGGCACGCAGCCGTATCCGCCGCCCTGGGTCTGGTAGACCACGCCGGTGGGCGCGGCCACGACGACGAACATCCAGCCCTGGTCGGTTCCGGTGCCGTCGGGGTCGAGGAAGACATACCGCTTGGCCGCGCTCACCGCTTCTTGCCCCGCGGCACGGTGAACATCGTCAGCAGCGCCGTCCCCGGGGCCAGCGCCTCCCATCCGGTGCCGCGCCAGGCCAGTACGGCGACGGCCGAGGTCGGGAACTTCACTCCGACCTGCTCCAGGGCGTCGTCGAGACCGTCCCCGGCCAGCTCCAGGACGAGGTCCTCCAGGCCCGGGTTGTGACCGACGAGCAGCAGCGTCTCGACCTCGGCGGACACCTCGTGCACAACGTCCAGCAGCTCGGGGACGTCAGCGCCGTACAGGCGGCCGTCGTAGCGGACCGGCGGCGGGGTGCCCCACTCCGCGGAGGCGAGGTCCCAGGTCTGGCGGGCGCGTACGGCGGTGGAGCACAGCGCGAGGCCGGGCAGCAGGTCGGCCTCGGCGAGGGCGAGTCCGGCGGCGGGGGCGTCCCGGCGGCCGCGCGGGGCGAGCGGGCGCCTGTGGTCGGGCACGCCTTCCGGCCAGGCGGACTTGGCGTGCCGCAGCACGACCAGACGGCGCAGCGGGCCGGCTCCGGCGCGCGCGATCACGCGAGCGCTCCGATGTCGCGGGTCAGCTCCAGACCGAGGAGCCGGTCGGCGTAGGCGTACGTCTCGAAGCGGGCGCCCTCCGGCAGGCCTGAGGTCTCGATCCGGCGCAGGGTGCGCAGCACACCGGGCATGTCCAGGTCGTCCTCCCAGGCGGTACGGAGTTCCGCGCGCACCTCCTCGGGGACGGGCCGCGAGGGCTGCCGGGCCCAGCCGGCGACGGACCGGCGCCAGCGTACGAGGGTGTCGTGCGCGTCCGAGAGGACGTCGGCGTCGAGGCGTACGGGCAGATCGCGGCGGCGGGACAGCAGGGCCAGGCGGAGCACGGCGGGGTCGGCCTCCCCGGGCGTTCCCGCGACCGGCGCGACCGCGATCCGCACCCCGTCCGGCACAGCTCCCTCGTCGCCGTCGCCCACCACATGGATGACCTGTGCCGCTCCCAGCCCCGCCTCGGCCTCCCCGCCGTCCTCGAACGGCCGCATGCCGAGGGCCGCCGCGCCGGCCCGGAGTTCGGCCCGGTCCCCTTCGGTGCTGAGCAGTGACCAGACCGGTGTACCGCCGAGTTCCAGGGCGCGCACGAGGACGTCGGCGGCGAGCAGGACGCGCAGGGCCGTGGTGTCGTACCCCCCGACATGCGCCTCGACGCGGGCCAGGCCGCGGCGGGCAGGGGTGGCGTCGACGGGGTTGCCGGTTCGGGCGTCGATGATGCGGAGCACGAGGTGAGCGTAAAGGGGGTCGCCATGGTGCGCAGTCAGGTGGCGCGGATTCCGGTCAAGGAGGATCACCCCTTCGCGGCCTCCTCGATGAGCGCCCGGATCCTCAACGGCATCTCCTCGTGCAGGGAGATGGCGGTGCTGGTGCGCACCACGCCCGGTGCGGCGAGAATCCGGCCGGTGATCCGGTGGAGGTCGGCGGTGTCCCGGGCGACCACCTTGACCAGCAGGTCCGCCTCTCCCGTGGTGGAGTGCATCTCGATCACCTCCGGAATGCCGCGCAGGGTCTGGATCGCCCCGGCCGAACTGGCCTGGCTCAGCAGGATGGACACATAGGCGGTCAGGCCGTGCCCGAGAAGCGCCGGGTCGACGCGGCGGGTGAACTCCCGGAGCACACCCGCCTGTTGCATGCGCTGGAGGCGTGCGCTGAGGGTGTTGCGGGCGATACCCAGCCGTGCGGCGAGCGCCAGCGCGGTCGCGTCCGGGTCGTCGTCGAGGGCCAGGAGGATCTGGGCGTCAAGGCTGTCCACCTGAGCATTCTGTCACCCACTCGACTCGCCGCATTCCATTCTGCTCAATAGAACAGGCCCGTGTTGCGCACCTGGGGCAGTCTTCTGCACCCTGTCGAGATGCACGAGTCCCCTTCCCCTTCGATCCGCGTCCCGTCCCCCGCCCGAGCCGTGCCGCACGCCCCTGCCCGAGTCGTACCGCACACCCTCGCCGAGGACGCCGTCGCCCTCGCCGTGGGCACCTTCGTGACGTCCTTCGGACTGTTCCTGATCGGCACCGCCGGTGCGGTCACCGGGGGCACGGCCGGTCTGGTGCTGCTGATCTCGCAGCTGCTGCACCTGCCGTTCGGCGCGGTCTTCGCCGTGGTGAACCTGCCGTTCGCCGTGCTGGCCTGGACGCGGCGCGGCCGGCGCTTCGTGGTGAGCTCGGTGATCGCGGTGTCCGCGCTGGCGGCGTTCTCGGCGCTGCACCCGCTGTACATCGAAGCGGCCCGCATCAACCCGGTGTACGCCGTGGTCATGGGCAACCTCGCCTGCGGACTCGGCCTGCTCATCGTGCTGCGCCACCACTCCAGCCTCGGCGGCTTCCAGGTCCTCGCCCTCATCTGCCAGGACCGCCTGGGCTGGCGGGCGGGCTATGTGCTCCTCGTGCTCGACGCCACGGTCGTCGCCCTGTCGGCCGTGACGGCGCCGCTCCACACCGTCGCCCTGTCCACGGTGGGCGTCGTGGTCCTCAACCTGGTCCTGGTCATGAACCACCGGCCGGGCCGCTACCCCGCCGCTCTCTGACGGCGCAGGGAATTCCGGACGGCCGGGGGAATCCCGAACCGCCGGGGGGAATCCCGGCGCCCCGCCCGCTGTTGTCGCGCACACCACCCCTGGCAGGACTTCCGAGGAGGCCGAGCGTGTACGGCGACCCAGCAACGATCCGCAAGATCCTCACCGAGAGCGGCGACACCTGGGCGATCGTGGGCCTGTCGTCGAACCAGCGGCGGGCGGCGTACGGCGTCGCCGACGTCCTGCAGCGGTACGGCAAGCGCATCGTGCCCGTGCACCCGAAGGCGGAGACGGTCCACGGCGAGCAGGGGTACGCCTCGCTCGCGGACATCCCCTTCGACGTGGACGTCGTGGACGTCTTCGTCAACAGCGACCTGGCGGGTCCCGTCGCCGACGAGGCGGTCGCCAAGGGGGCGAAGGCGGTGTGGTTCCAGCTGGGGGTCATCGACGAGGCGGCGTACGACCGGACGCGCGCGGCCGGTCTCGACATGGTCATGGACTTCTGCCCGGCCATCGAGATCCCCCGGCTCGGCTGACACAGGAACCCCGCCCGCCCTCGCCGCGTGCACGAGTCGCCGTTCCCGTCCCTCTGCTGCATCCGGCGGGGCACTTGCCGGGTGACGGACGCGCCCGCCCACTGAATAATGCTCGGGTGACTTCCGCCTCCCCCCACCCCGGCTCCGGTGCCGCGCAACGCAGTCCGGTCGTCATCATCGGCGCCGGACCCGCCGGTCTCACTCTCGGCAACATCCTGCGGGCCGCCGACGTGGACTGTGTGGTCCTGGAGATCGAGACCCGCGCGTTCATCGAACAGCGGCCTCGCGCAGGGGTGTTGGAGGAGTGGGCGGTACGCGGGCTGGAGCAGCGGGGTCTCGCGGTGAACCTGCTGGCGCGGGCGCAGCGGCACACCGAGTGCGAGTTCCGGTTCGGCGGGGAGCGGTACCGGTTCGAGTACGGCGAGCTGACGGGCCATCACCACTGGATCTATCCGCAGCAGTTACTCGTGACGGACCTGGTGCACGAGTACGCGGACGTGCGCGGCGGGGACATCCGGTTCGAGGTGCGGGACGTCGAACTCCACGACCTGGACACGGATCTGCCGTCGGTGTCGTACACGGACGCGGCGAGCGGTGAACGGGTGCGGATCCGGTGCGGCTTCGTCGCGGGCTGCGACGGCGCCCGCGGTGCGACCCGCGCCGTGCTGACCCCGGACCGCGCGCACATCTCCCGCTACGACTACGGCATCGGCTGGCTGGCCCTCCTCGCCGAGGCGCCGCCCTCCAACGACTGCGTGGTCTTCGGCATCCACCCGAACGGCTTCGCCGGGCACATGGCCCGCAGCCCCGAGGTGACCCGCTACTACCTGGAGTGCCCGCCGGGCGACGACCCGGAGAACTGGTCGCACGACAGGGTCTGGTCGGAGCTGCGGCTCCGCCTCGACGCGGCGGGCGCACCGCCGCTGAAGGAGGGCCGCCTCATCGAGAAGCGCGTCCTCGACATGCACAGCTATGTCGTCGAACCGATGGTGTTCGGCCGCCTGTTCCTCGCCGGGGACGCGGCCCATCTCACGGCGCCCATCGCGGCGAAGGGCATGAACCTCGCCCTGCACGACGCGTTCGTGCTGGCCGACGCGCTCCTCGCCCACCTCGGCAAGGGCGACAGCAGCGGCCTGGCGAACTACTCCTCGGCCTGTCTGGGCCGGGTCTGGGACTACCAGGAGTTCTCCCAGTGGCTCTCCGGCATCTACCACGGCACGTCCTCCGGCGACCCCTACCGCGCGGGCACCACCCTGGCCCGCCTGCGCCGCCTCTTCGGCTCCCCGGCGGCGGCGTCGACGTTCGCGGAGCAGTACCTGGGGAAGGACGCCGGGTACTGAGCTCAGTCGTGCACCGGCCGGTCACTGAGCCGATGGTCCGCCACGCTCAACGCCTCGTCCACGAGTCGCCTCAGATGCCCGTCACCGAGTGAGTAGATCACCCGGCGGCCCTCCTTGCGTGTGTTCACCAGCCCCGCCAGGCGCAGCCGCGCGAGATGCTGGCTGACGGCCGGCCGAGCGGCCCCGCACGCCTCCGTGAGGGTCGTGACATCGGCCTCCCCGCCCGTCAGGGCGTGCAGCAGCGCGAGGCGGGTGCGGTCTCCGAGGAGGGATAGGAGTTCCGCGGCGAGGGCGAACTGTTCGTCGCCGGGGGTACGCGGGTGCGCATGATGCGCAGGTGACAGGTGCATGCGTGCGCTCATACGCACATAATGGCGCCATGGGCGGGGAACGTCCACCACACACACCGGAAGGGGAACCACGTGAGCGACCACCATCACCACGACCACGGGCACCACCATCACGCCCCCTCCGGCCTCCGTCACCGCCTGTCCCATCTCCTCACCCCCCACTCCCACGAGACCGCCGACAAGCTCGACTCCACCCTGGAGTCCTCGGCGCGCGGCATGCGCGCCCTGTGGGTCTCGCTCGCGGTGCTCGGGGCGACGGCGCTGGCGCAGGCGGTCGTGGTGGCGCTGTCCGGGTCGGTCGCGCTGCTCGGGGACACCGTGCACAACGCCGCGGACGCGCTGACGGCCGTACCGCTCGGCATCGCCTTCCTGCTGGGCAGACGGGCGGCGACGCGGCGCTTCACCTACGGATACGGGCGGGCCGAGGATCTCGCGGGCCTCGTGATCGTGCTGACGATCGCAGCGTCGGCGGTCTTCGCCGGCTGGACCGCGATCGAGCGGCTCCTCGACCCGCGCCCCGTCCAGCACGTCCCGGTGGTCGCCGTCGCCGCGCTCGTCGGGTTCGCGGGGAACGAGTGGGTGGCCCGCTACCGCATCCGCGTCGGCCGCGACATCGGCTCGGCCGCTCTCGTCGCGGACGGACTGCACGCCCGCACCGACGGGTTCACCTCACTGGCCGTGCTGATCGGCGCCGGCGGATCGGCCCTGGGGTGGCAACTCGCCGACCCGATCGTGGGGTTGGCGATCACCGCGGCGATCGCCCTCGTCCTGCGGGACGCGGCGCGCGAGGTGTTCCGGCGGGTGATGGACGCCGTCGACCCGGCCCTCGTGGACCGGGCCGAGCACGCCCTCCGGCACGTCGAAGGGGTGCGCGAGGTGGGCGAGTTGCGGCTGCGCTGGATCGGTCACCGGCTGCGCGCCGAGATCGCGGTCGTCGTGGACGGCGATGTGACGGTACGCCAGGCCCACGGCATCGCCGTCGACGCGGAACACGCCCTGCTGCACGCCGTACCCCGGCTCACCGCGGCCCTCGTGCACGCGGACCCCGCGCCCCGGCCGGGCGAGGACGACCCGCACCTCACCCTCGCCCACCACACGGCGGCCTGAGACCAGGGGCTCAGGCGACGCCGAGCCCCTCCAGCACCACGGCACCCGGCAGCTCCGCGAACGCCTTCCCCGGCACCAGCAGCTTGCCGGTCCGCCGGCCGCTGCCCACGAGCACATACGGCAGGTCCACGACGGCCGAGTCCACCAACACGGGCCAGTCGGCGGGGAGTCCGACGGGGGTGATGCCGCCGTACTCCATGCCGGTCTCCCCCGTCGCGATGTCCATCGGGGCGAACGAGGCCTTGCGGGCGCCGAGTTGGCGGCGGACGACGCCGTTGACGTCGACCCGGGTGGTGGACAGCACGACACACGCGGCCAGCTGGGACTCGCCGCCGCGCTTGCCCGCGACGACGACGCAGTTGGCGGACTGTTCGAGCAGTTCCTGCCCGTAGTGCTCCACGAAGACGGCCGTGTCGGCCCACTGGGGGTCCGTCTCGACGTAGACGATCTGGTCGGCGGGGACGCTGCCGCTCCAGCGGCGTACGGCGTCGGCGACCGGGGCGGTCAGCTCGTCGAGGCAGTCGGGGGCGGGCCGGGCGTTGTCGAAGTGTCCGATGGGTGCGTCCATGGCGGCACGCTAACAGCAGTTCAGTGCGCGGCCGGCACCGAGACGGCCATGACCATCTCCATCGGGACGTCGCCCTGATTGCCGTACACGTGCGCGGTGTTGGCCTCGAAGGAGGCGCTGGCGCCGGCCGGGACGCGATGCTCGACACCGTCCACGGTGAGGGTGAGCTCGCCCGCCGTGACATGGACGAGTTCGACCGTGCCGTTGGGGTGCGGATCGGAGGGGCTGCTCTCGCCCGGCATCAGCCGCCAGTCCCACATCTCCAGCGGGCCCGGCGCCTCGGCTCCCGCGAGCAGCCGGTTGTAGCTGCCCGCGTCGGTGTGCCACAGCCGTACGGCCTGGTCGGCCGGGACGATCCGCACCTTCGGGCCCTGTTCGTAGTCGAGCAGGCTGGTGATGCTGACCCCGAGCGCGTCGCCGATCTTCACGACCGTGCCGAGGCTCGGGTTGGTCCGGGCCTGTTCGATCTGGATGAGCATGCCGCGGCTGACTCCGGCGCGGGCGGCGAGGGCGTCCAGGGTGAAGCCGCGTTCGGTCCGCCAGCGCTTCACATTGCGCGCGAGGGACTGGGTCAGCAGATCGAGGTCCGACACTTCACGTCCAATATTCCGACGTCCAATATTTTGCATGGCGCGGTGCACTTGAATGAACTACGGTGGGGTGCACCCGATTGTTCACCGAACTGTACTGCGAGGCACGCCGTGACAGCACTCTTCGCCCTGGCCACCAGCCTCCTGTGGGGTCTGGCCGACTTCGGCGGCGGACTGCTGGCCCGGCGCACCCCGGCCCTCACGGTGGTCGTCGTCTCGCAGACGATCGCGGCAGCCGTGCTCGGCGTGATCGTGGTCGCCACGGGCGGCTGGAGCGAGGCCGGCCCCCGTCTCTGGTTCGCCTTCGCCGCCGGTCTGGTCGGCCCTGTCGCCCTGATCTGCTTCTACAAGGCGCTGGCCCTGGGCCCGATGGGCGTCGTCTCCCCGCTCGGCACCGTCGGCGTGGCCGTCCCGGTCGGTGTGGGCCTCTTCTTCGGCGAGCGGCCCGGCCTGGTGCAGGTCGCGGGGATCGCGGTCGCCGTCGTCGGTGTCGTCCTCGCGGGCGGCCCTCAGCTCAGGGGCGCCCCCGTGCAGCGTCGGGCCATCCTGCTCACCCTGATCGCGGCCTTCGGCTTCGGCACGGTCTTCGCCCTGATCGCGGAGGCGTCGACCACCGTCACCGGCCTCTTCCTGGCCCTCTTCGTACAGCGCGTGACGAACGTGGCGGTCGGCGGAGCCGCCCTGTACGCCGCGGTCCGCCGGGGCATGCCCGCCCTCCCGGCAGACGGCTTCCCCTGGGCCGCCCTGCCGACCCTGGCCTTCGTGGGCCTCGCGGACGTCGCCGCGAACGGCACCTACGCCATCGCCGCCCGGCTCGGCCCGGTCACCGTGGCCGCCGTCCTGGCCTCGCTCTACCCGGTGGTCACCGCCCTGGCGGCACGCGGCTTCCTGAGCGAACGGCTGCGGACGGTCCAGGCGGCCGGCGCGGGCCTGGCCCTGGTGGGCACGCTGCTGCTGGCGACAGGCTGACCTGCCCCTGCCCTCCCGGGGGTCAGTCCAGCTCGGCGAGCTTCGCCGCCGTCTCCTCGTCCAGCCCCGCCAGCGCGTTCAGCTGCTCCGGGGTGACCCCCTCCGGTATCGGCACGGGCGCCGGCGTCCGCAGCGGCGGCTGCCACCCGTCCTCGGCCGTCCAACGCCGTACGACCCTGGCGGGCGCCCCCGCCACCACCGCATGGTCGGGCACCGCACCGCGCACCACCGCGCCGGCCGCCACGACGACGTTCCGCCCGATCCGCGCCCCCGGCAGGATCACGGCACCGGTCCCGATCCAGCACCCCGAGCCGATCTCCACCGACTCCATCCGGGGCCACTGCTTGCCGATGGGTTCGTGCGGATCGTCGTACGAGTGGTTGGTGGACGTGACGTAGACGTACGGCCCGAAGTAGCAATCGCTGCCGATGGTGACCGTGGTGTCGGCGATGACATGGCTGCCCCGGCCGAGGACGACTCCGTCCCCGATGCGCAGGATCGGCTCGGGACCGAGGTCCAGGTCGGGCATCAGACCGGCGGTGAGGGTGACCTGTTCGCCCACGATGCAGTGGGAGCCGAGGTGGATCCACGGCTCGCCGAAGACCGTGCCGAGCGGGAAGGCGAGCCGGGTGTGCTCACCGAGCGCGCCGAAGCGGAAACGTCCCGGGTGCTCGGCGGTGACGGAACCCGTCCGCTGCACCCAGGCCCAGCCCGCGTGGACGGCGCGCTGCGCTACGCGGCGTCGCCAGGATGAGAACGTGTTCTTCTTCGGCACGAGGTCACCGTACTCAGCGTGCGGTGGAGCGGTGACGGCACAGGCCTGTGATCTTCGCCCCACCCGCGTGGCGTACGGTGCGGGGGAACCGAAGACGGGCAAGAGGAGCGAGGGCGATGACGCACAAGGCGTTGATCACGGGCATCGGCGGCCGCGAACCGAAGATCGACGGGGAGGCCTTCGTCGCCCCCACCGCATCGGTGATCGGCGACGTGACCCTGGAGGCCGGGGCGAGCCTCTGGTACGGGGCCGTGGCGCGCGGCGACGTCGAGCGGATCTCCGTCGGCGCTCAGAGCAACATCCAGGACAACTGCACGCTGCACGCCGACCCGGGGTTCCCCGTGACGATCGGCGAGCGGGTGTCGGTGGGGCACAACGCGGTGGTGCACGGGGCGACCGTCGAGGACGACTGCCTCATCGGCATGGGCGCGACGGTGCTGAACGGCGCGGTGATCGGGGCGGGTTCGCTGGTCGCCGCGCAGGCGCTGGTTCCGCAGGGGATGCAGGTGCCGCCGGGGTCACTGGTGGCGGGCGTCCCGGCGAAGGTGCGGCGTGAGCTGACGGAGGAGGAGCGTCAGGGGGTCACGCTGAACGGCACGCTGTACGCGGACCTCGCGAAGGCGCACGGCGAGGTGCACGACACGCCGTGAGTCTCAGTCGGCGGCCGGCACCGGTTCCGGCTCGGCCGCCTGCTTCGCCGCCGTGGCCTTGGCGGCCTTGCGCTTCAGCACCAGCATCGACGTGACGCCGATCAGCACCGCCAGCACCAGCCCCAGCCACGAGAACCGCTTCAGCCAGGACTCGGCGACCACACCCACGTAGTAGATGACCGCCGTCGTGCCGCCCGCCCAGAGGATGCCGCCCAGCACGTTGGCGATCAGGAACTTCCAGTACGGCATCCGCAGCACACCCGCGAGCGGGCCCGCGAAGATCCGCAGCAGGGCGACGAAGCGGCCGAAGAACACCGCCCACATGCCCCACTTCTCGAAGGACCGCTCCGCCGTGGCGATGTGCCCCTCGCTGAAGTGCTTCGGGAACTTCCTGCCCAGCCAGGCGAGCAGCGGCCGGCCGCCCTTGCGGCCGATCGCGTAGCCGATGGAGTCACCGATGATCGCACCCGCGGTGGCGCAGGCGCCGAGGACGAACGGGTCGATCTCGCCGTGCTGGGAGGCGAGCAGCGCGGAGGAGACGAGGATGATCTCGCCCGGCAGCGGGATGCCCAGGCTCTCCAGGCCGATGACCAGGCCCACCAGCAGATAGATGCTGACCGCGGGTACGGTCTCGAGCCATTCCTGGACGTGCACCGCCGGTACCTCCCTGTGTCCCCGGGCGTGCGCGCCGGGCGGCGCGCACGCCCGGGAAGCCTACCGGGTCACCCGGACCGCACAGCGTCCCAGAGGTCGCACTGGTGTTCCGTGTGCACGGTCGTGCTCAGCGCGGTACCGCCCGCCGAGGCCGTCCGCAGGGAGAGCACGGTCCCCGTACCGCCGGGCATCGGGGGCTGACCCGACGCCCGCGGCACACCGCCGCGGATGAAGGACCCCCAGTACTGGACCATCTGCCGGGCCAGCACCCGCTGCTCGGCGTCGAGCGGGGACTCCAGGCCGAAGTGCTTGAACAGATACTGCACCTCGTTCACATGCGTCGCACCGAAGTCGAAGTCCGTCCCCAGATTGCGGAGCGAGGCGAACGGCGGGGAGGTGCGGTCGGCGAACTCGTACGTGTAGACCGGGCCGCGCCCGGCGAGCACCCCGTCGAGCCGCAGCGCGGTGCACGCGAAGAGCACGTCACCGAGGGCCGTGGAGTACGCGATCGTCGGGGACGGGTACGCGGAGAGCGGGTAGCGCCGCAGCACCTGCTCGCCGAACTCCTCCCGCATGATCGCCGGATACCGCTCGGCCGTGATCGGGTTGCCGGCGAGGTCGAAGGAGGCGAACCCGAAGAGCCGGCCCTCGTCCTGGTTGGCACCGTTCATCACCGGGACCCCGGCGGCGGCGCCCCGCGCGAGGGCGTCCGAGGGCTGCGAGGGCAGGAAGCGCCCGCCGGTCACCGGCCCCCAGTCGAACTCACCCTGTGCGGCCAGGACTTCGGCGGCCGGCTTCCCCCGCAGACACGCCACCGTCTCGCACCCGAGCCGCCGCGCGAACGCGGCCCCCTGGTCCACGGCCGCCTCATGGGTACGTGCCCGGCAGTCGCCGTACGCCCCGCTCTGCACGATGCCCGCCCGGAACAGGCCCTTCGCGGTCGGTGAGGCGAGCTGGGTGCAGACCGAGCGGCCGCCCGCCGACTCCCCCGCGATGGTGACGCGGCCCGGATCACCGCCGAAGCGGCCGATGTTGGCCCGTACCCAGCGCAGCGCGGCCTGCTGGTCGAGCATGCCGAAGTTGCCGGAGACCCGGTCGCGGGCCTCGTCGTCGAGTCCGGCGGTGGCGAGGAAGCCAATCGCGCCCAGGCGGTAGTTGACGGTGACCACGACGGTTCCGGTCTGACGGGCGAAGGTGTCCGGCACGACGTCCTGGCCGGCCCCGGCGGTGAGCCCGCCGCCGTGGAACCAGACCAGGACCGCCCGGCGTTCGGCGCCATGTGGGACGTACACATTGAGGTCGAGGCAGTCCTCGGTGTGCGAGGGCTGCTCGTATCCCGGGTCCCAACTCGGGCTCTGTACGCACTTGTTGCCGAAGTCCTGTGCGGTGCGCACCCCGTTCCAGGGCCGGACGGCCTTCGGCTCCTTCCAGCGGAGCTCGCCGACGGGCGGCTCGGCGTAGGGGATACCGAGGAACTGCCGTCCCTCGGCGGTGACTTCACCCCGTACGAGGCCCGCTTGCGTGCGGACCACGGGATCGTCCGCCCCGATGGCCTGAGCGGGTGCGGGTATCAGCAGCGCGGCCGCGAGTGCCGTCAGGGCGACGGCTGTTCGGCGTATCACTTGGTGACCTCCACGGTCGTCCGAAGTCGCAGGTCCCCCGCCGACGCCCCGATCCACACCGAGCGGCGGCCGGTGCCCAGCACCCAGTCGTGGCGCCTGGGGTCCCAGGAGGAGAGGGTGCGGGCGGAGATGTGCACGGTGATGCGCTTGCGCTCTCCCGGGCGGAGGCCGAGCCGCCGGTAGCCGCCCAACACCCTCACCGCCTGGTCGAGTTCGAGATCCGGCGAGCGTCCGACGTACACCTGCGGCACGGTGATCCCCTCGCGCCGGCCGGTGTTGCGGACGGCGAAGCTCACGGCGAGACCGCGTCGGCTCCAGCGCGCGGACACGTCGTCGTAGGCGAAGGACGTGTACGACAGGCCGTGCCCGAACGGGAACAGCGGCCGCACGTCCTCGGCGTCGTACCAGCGGTAGCCGGTGTGGATGCCCTCCGAGTACTCCTCGGTGCCGTCCACGCCGGGATAGCGCCGCGGGTCGCCGGCGACCGGGTGGTGGTCGTCGTCCACCGGGAAGGACTGGGTGAGGCGGCCGCCGGGGTCGGTGTCGCCGAACAGGACGGCGGCGGTGGCGCCCGCGCCCTCCTGGCCCGGGTAGTACATCTGGAGCACGGCCCCCGTGCGCTCCAGCCAGGGCATCGACGTCGACGACGAGGTGTTGAGGACGACGGTGGTGCGCGGGTTCGCCGCCGTGACCGCCTCGATGAGCTGCTCCTGGTGGCCGGGGAGGGCGATCGTGGTGCGGTCCTGGCCCTCGGTGGCGTCCTCGTAGGCGAACAGGACGACATGGCGTGCGGCCCTGGCCGCCCTCACCGCCTCGGCCACGTCCGCGGCCCGGGTCGCGGCGGTGACCCGGCGCAGCCGGAACAGCTGCCCGGCGTCACCGCCCGTCGCCGTGATCCTCAAGGTGTGCGCGCCCCCGGCCAGTCGGACGGTCCTGCGGCGCACGACCAGACCGTCGGGCGCGGCGGAGACCAGGCCGCCCGAGAAGTACTCGGCGTAGCCCGGCAGAAGCGGGAAGAGGTCCTCCCCGTCGAGGAGCACCTTGGGCCGGGACGGAGGTGCCCCGGTGTAGTGGACGACGAAGGTCCACTCCTCGTCGTCGGGGACGGTGAGCGTCCCGTCGTACGTCCATGTCCCGCCCGCGGCGACCTGGTGGCCCTCGGTGTCGAGGGCGGGGTCGAGGGCCGACGCGGGGATCGCCTTGCCGTAGAGGTCCTCGCCAAGGGCGTACGTCACCTCACGCGCGCGTGCCTTGATGGCGTCGAGGGGGCTGTCGGCATGATCGGGGACGACGTGGGCGCTGCCGCCGCCGCTGACGAAGGGCAGGGAACCGGTCGGGCCGATGACCGCGACGCTGCCGTCGGTGAGGGGCAGGGTGCGGTGTTCGTTGCGGAGCAGGGTCGCGCCCGCCTCGGCGACCTCGAGGGCGACGGCCGCGCCCGCCCGCGCGTCGCGCTCGGGGCGTGCGGGCGCGGTGCCGTCGAGGAGGCCGAAGCGGTCCATGACGGCCAGGACGCGGCGTACGGAGCGGTCGACGTGACGCTCGGGGACGCTGCGGTTCTGGACCGCCTTCTTCAGCGCCGCGCCGAAGTACGTGCCGTCGGGCATCTCCATGTCGAGGCCCGCGGCGAGGGCCTCGGCGGTGCTGTGGGCGGCGAACCAGTCAGTCATGACCCAGCCGTCGAAGCCCCAGCGTTCGCGCAGGATGCCGGTGAGGAGGGTCTTGTTCTCGCAGGCGTAGGTGCCGTTGACCTTGTTGTAGGCGCCCATGACCGCGCCGGCGCCGATGTCGACGGCCGCTTCGAAGCCGCGCAACTCGACCTCGTGCATGGTCTGTTCGTCGACGCGCACGTCGACCGACATGCGGTCCTTCTCCTGGTTGTTCATCGCGTAGTGCTTGACGGTCGCGATGAGCCCCTCGCCCTGGATGCCCTCGATCTCGGCGGCGACCAGGTCGGCGGAGAGCAGCGGGTCCTCGCTGAAGGTCTCGAAGTTGCGGCCCGCGTAGGGGGTGCGGATGAGGTTGACCATCGGGGAGAGCAGGATGTCCTGGCCGAGGGCGCGGCCCTCGTGGCCGATGACCCGGCCGTAGCGGCGGGCGAGGTCCGGGTCGAAGGCGGAGGCCAGCAGGACGGGGGCCGGGAGGGCGGTGGCGTGCCGGGTGACGCGGACCCCGGCGGGGCCGTCGGCGAGCCGCAGCGGGGGGATGCCGAGGCGTTCGACCCCGGGGACGTAGCCCGCCTGGCCGAGCGGGGCGGGGTCGGTGGCGCCGTGCAGGAGGGAGATCTTCTCGTCGAGGGTGAGCTTGGCGAGGAGGCCTTCGACGCGGGGGCCCGCGCCCCGGTCGGGTCTCGCCCGGGCGTGCGCGGCGGGTGTGATTCCGGTGGTCGCCGCCGTGGCGACGGCGATCGCTCCGCCCAGCAGCCGCAAGGTCGATCGCCGGGAGACGGTTTCGGGCATGTGCCGTCGCTCCTTCGGTCACGTTCGGTATCTGAACGCACTATGCGACGGACGAAATTGACAGCTCGTCAGAAACGCCCGGGCGCGGCGGGAAAACTACGACCGGAGGTGACTCGTGTCAATGATCTGAACAAGAAGCGGCCGGATGTCGAGCCGGATGTCGACAAGAACGGACGAGGGGCCGCCCGGGCGGGCGGCCCCTCACGTCAGCGAAGGACGGATTCGAGTGCGGTCACCACGCTGTCCACGACCGGGGCGACCGGGAGGACGTGTGTGTCCTCGGGATCGCTCTCGTGATCGACCTGCGCCACGCGCGGCTCGTACTGCTCCGGCTTCTCCGAGTCGTCCGACTCCCCCGGCGTGAGGTCGCCACCCGGCGCGTCGGAGCTCGGAGGCTCAGCGGTGGGCGGCTCCGAGGCGGAGTCGGGGAACCGGCGCTCCTCGCCTTTCCGCTCCCCCGGCTGCTCCTGCGCCGTCCCGCCCCGGTCTTCCGCCTCGCCCTTCTTCCGCGTCTCGGCCGTCGCCCCGCCCGCGACTTCGAGCACCCACCGCTGGTCCGCGGAGCCGTCCCGCTCGGCGACGACGACGTCCGCGCCCTCGCCCGGGGCGACGACGAGGTCCTTGTGCCAGCGGAGCAGAAGTTCGCCGTGGACGGTGAAGTCGTACTGGACCTCTCCGGTGTGCATCAGGCACCCGGTGAGCACGACCGAGCCGTCCTCGCTGTCGGAGTCGAGGCAGAGGGTGGGGTCGGCGAGGCTGCGGAGCAGGCCGTCGCCCCGGTACGACCACTGCTGGGACAGCGCGGAGGAGCAGGCCGCGAGGAAGGTCGCGGCGCCGGTCTCGGCCCTGCCGCCCCGCAGGTCAAGACAGCGATCGGCGGTATGGCTGCGCAGCCTGCCGTGGCCGAGTTCCACGGGGCCGCTCGCGGAGGCGGCGGGCTCCGATTCGAGGTCGGGCACCACGTCATGGCCGCTGGGCGCTCCCCAGGTGGCGCGCGGATCGGGGACACCGTTGTCATCGGACCAGCCCTTGGCCGCGAGGACGGTCGCGAGCAGCACGAGGGAGGTGAGGCCGACGACCAGGGCGGCCTTGCTTCGCCGCGTCGGCGCGGTGAGCCGGCGCGGCGGTGCGGGCCGGTGCCGGCCGCCGGTCCGCGGCCGGGCGCTCTGCGTCCGGTGTTCGCCGGCCCGGCCGGGCCGGGAGTCGAGATAGCGGCGGGCGCCCCAGCCGAGCACGGTCTCGGCGAGCAGGGTCTCCAGACCGCCCTCGAAATGGCTGAGCTGTTCGGCGGCGTGCCGGCAGTAGCGGCACGTCGCCAGATGGTGCTGGACATCGGGGAGCAGGGCGCCGCCGCGGCGAATCGGGACGTCGAGGAGCCGGTTGTAGAAGCGGCAGTCCTTGGAGGACGCGAGTTCCCGGTGGGCCCGGACGCAGCCCTCCCGGAATTGCTCCCGCGCCTGTTCCAGCGCGTCGGTCGCCTGGGCGATGTCGACGCCCAGCAGACCTGCCGGTACGGATATGGGTTCGGCCTCGACCTCGACATGCCACAGCAGACATTGGGAGGCCCCGGGAAGAGCCTGGAATGCGCGCTCGGCGAGCAGCCGCCTTTCGGAAGTGGCACCGCGTGCGACACGCAGCCCACGGCCGCCGGTCGTCTTGCCCAGTTCCGGCAGTACCGCGGAAATCCGGTTCTCCGCGGCCCACTCCCGCACCGTGTCCCGTACGGCGGCGAGGAGTTGGGGGCGGACCGCGCCGCCGCCGGCCCCGCCGAGCACCCGGTGGAAGGCCGCGGCGGCCACGAGTTCCGCGGAACTCGACGAAGAGGCGAGGCAGATGACCGCGTATTCGTGAGTCGCCCGCCAGTGCCGGGCGAGCAGGAGCGCGACCGCACGGTCGCCGCCCTCGGAGCCGCCCAATTGGGCGACGAGATTCCGGTCGGACTCTCCGGGACTCGCACCGGGGCGCGGCGGGTAGGGGGGTCTTGGGGGGTACGGGGATTGCACTGAACCATTTCCTTCCAAGCCGCTGGACGGCATGGCTAAAGCGCGTCCGTCGGAAAGCAGGTGCGTGATTGGTGCATACCTTTGCCGCACGTCAGTAACGGTGCGGTCACTCGGGGCGGTCACTTTCGCACAAGTGATTCACGGGAAACAAGAAGTTCGAGTGACCAAAGTTCAAAACGCGGCGAATTCAGATAAGTTACCGGCGGTATCCGCACCCGCATTCGAAATTAGAGGTCGACGGCCCTCAACTTGTGTGCGCCCCAAGACAGTTGACACACGAAATCTCCAACCTTGCCGCCCTGCACCAAGGCAGGACACACCGAGGCCCCGGCCGGAACCGGCCGGGGCCTGCACGGAGGGGATGCCGCTCAGCCGTTGGGGCGCAGCGTCCAGACGACGGTCATCTCACCGGTCACCGCACCGTCGGCACGCCGGATCTCGATCGCCACCGGGAACTCGGGGCGCTCCCCCGCATCCAGCTCGGCCACGACCTCGGCGGCCGGGCGGCCCAGCGTCGCGGTGGCCGTGACGGCACCCATCGCGAGCTTCTTGTACGCGATCTCCGCGCTCACCGCGAGCGGCACCGCGCGTGCGAGCTGATCCCCGAACGCGGCGAGGACGATCGCCCCGCTGGCGGACTCGCCGAGCGTGAACATCGCACCGGCGTGCGGTCCACCCACGTGGTTGTGATAGTCGCTCTGGTCCGGAAGGGCGACCACGGCCTTCTCCGGCGTGGTCTCCAGGAACTCGAGGTTCAGGGTCCGGGCCATGGGCACCGTGGCGGACAGCATCTCACCGATGGACATCTGGTCTGCGCTCATGACCGGCATGTTACCCACGAGTAGCCTCGCCTGACCAGGGCGGCGCCGTGGCCACCTCGCAGCCCTCCGGCGTCGCACGGAAGGACAAGTGCGACACCGACGGCAAGGCGACGACGTTCGCCTTCAAGAACGCCGAGGGCGACTTCGCCTCGTGGTCGTTCGTCGGCGCCAAGGGGGTCGGCGAGGAGGTACCGCAGGCCACGGTCGTGAAGATCCTGGAAACGGTGCGTGTGTTCACGCCCGAGGAGTCCTGACTTGCTACGTCCCTGACAAGGGCCGGTGACCGAATCGATGCACGGACGCCACTAAGGTGGCTGCCCATGTGGCCAGGACAGCAGCCGCCCGGGGGCGAGCAGAACCCGCAGGACCAGCACAACCCGTACCAGCAGCCGGGGTACCAGCAGCCGAATCCGTATCAGCAGCCCGGATATCAGCAGCCGAACCCTTATGGGCAGCAGCCGCAGTGGGACGTTCCGCAGCAGCCGCAGCCCGCCGGCGGTGGCGGAGGTGGTGGCAACCGTACGAAGGTGACGGCGATCGTCGCCGCCCTGGCCGTGGTCGCGGCCGCCGGTGTGACCGGCTTCCTGGTCCTGGGCGGTGACAACAAGGACGACGAGGCCGACGGCGGCTCGGGCAAGACCGGCCAGACGGCACCGGCGTCGAAGCCCGCCACCGACCCGTCCGCGTCGGCCTCCGGCTCGGACGACAATCCGCGGGGCGGCGAGGAAGAGAAGGCGACGATCGCGGGCTGGAAGGTCGTCATCAACCCCAAGTGGGGCACCGCCTTCGACGTCCCGGCGGACTGGCAGGTCGAGACGCCGGGCATGCTCATCGGCTTCGAGGACGCCAAGGGCAAGGCCGGCGACCCGCCGCTGATCACCATGTCCGCACCGGCGTACTTCAAGGAACAGTGGTGCACCGCCGACGACGACAAGGACGGCGACAAGGAGGACACCGCCCTCGCCGCCGCCGGCACCAAGGGCGCCAACGGCGCCAAGAGCGCCGACGAGGTCGCGCTCAACCAGGTCGCGTGGTGGGTGTACGGCGGTTACACGCAGCCGGACAAGAAGAGCATCACGGTCGACAAGACGGCGAAGCCCTTCACCACCACGTCCGGCGTCGAGGGCAGCGTCGCCTGGGCCCGCTCGAAGAACACGCCGCAGAAGGGCAAGTGCGCGAGCGACGGCAAGGCGGTCACCTTCGGGTTCAAGAACTCCAAGGGCGACTACGTGGCGTTCAACCTCTACGGCGCCACGGGGGTCTCCGACGAGCTCCCGGACGAGACGATCGACAAGATCCTCAGCACGGTCCGCCTGCACGGCGAGCCTACGGGCTGACCCCGGCGCCCCGGCCGGTCCCCCGCCCCTTCCCGGGCGCTCGGGGACCGGCCGGGGCCGTCTCAAAATGGTTTGGCAAGTCAGGGCGGGTGCGGGGATAGTCAGCCGGTGATCTCCCCCGACGCCCCCGTACGCCGTCGCAGACCCGACTGGGCCGGCCGCAACTACAGCCTGCTGACCGCCTCGGCGGTCGTCACCAACCTCGGCAGCCACGGCGCGCTGATCGCCGCCGCGTTCGCCGTCCTGGAGAGCGGCGGCGACGGCGGCGACGTGGGCCTCGTGGCCGCCGCGCGGACGCTGCCGCTGGTGGTGTTCCTGCTGATCGGCGGCGCGCTCGCGGACCGGCTGCCGCGGCACCGGGTGATGGTCGCGGCGAACGCCCTCAACTGCGTGTCGCAGGGCGCCTTCGCCGTCCTGGTCCTCGCCGGCGATCCGCAGCTGTGGCAGATGATGCTGCTGACCGCGCTCGGCGGCACCGGGCACGCGTTCTTCAGCCCGGCCGCCGAGGGCATGCTGATGTCCTCGGTCACGGGTGAGCAGGCGAGCCGGGCGTTCGCCGTCTTCCGTATGGCGATGCAGGGCGCCGCCCTCGGCGGGGCCGCGCTGGGCGGGGCGATGGTCGCCGCGATCGGCCCGGGCTGGGTCCTCGCGGCGGACGCGGCGGCCTTCGCGGTGGCCGGAGCGCTCCGCTCCTTCCTCGACGTCAGCCACATCCCGGCCCGCGCCCCGGGCGGCGGCATGCTCTCCGACCTCCGCGAGGGCTGGCAGGAGTTCAGCAGCCGCCCGTGGCTGTGGGGCATCGTCGTCCAGTTCTCGATCGCCAACGCGGTGGTCGGCGCGGCCGACGCGGTCTACGGTCCGCTGGTCGCCCGCGACCACCTGGGCGGCGCGGGCCCCTGGGGCCTGGCCCTCGGCTTCTTCGGCGCGGGCACGGTCGCCGGCGCCCTGCTGATGACCCGCTGGAAACCCCGCCGCCTGCTCCTGTGGGGCACCCTCTGCGTCTTCCCCCTGGCCCTGCCCTCGGCCGCCCTCGCGATCCCGGCCTCGGTCACGGTCCTGTGCGCGGTGATGTTCCTGACGGGTGTGACCCTGGAGGTCTTCGGCGTCTCCTGGATGACCGCCCTCCACCAGGAGATCCCGGAGGACAAGCTCTCCCGGGTGGCGGCGTACGACTGGTTCGGCTCCGTCGCGATGGTGCCCCTGGCGACCGCGCTGGCCGGCCCGGCCGAGTCGGCGTTCGGCCGCTCCAACGCCCTGTGGGGCTGCGCGACGCTGGTCGTGGTGGTCACGGCGGCGGTCCTGTGCGTACCGGACGTACGCAACCTCACGCGCAGGACCAAGCCGGTGGCCCGGTCCGCCCCCGAGCGCGACTCAGCCGATGCCGAACGCCCCGTCGGGGGGCTCGGGTGAGGGCACGGCGTCCTCGTCCCGCACGGGCCGCGCACCCGCGATGAACTTCCGCAGGGCCGCCCCGTGCTCGACCCGCGCCGGGAACGCGTCCGAGGCGGTGAGCCGGGCCAGCGCGACCACGTCGAACGGTTCGCGCGCGGCCACCACCACGGCGTTCCCGAACCGCCGCCCCCGCAGCACCCCGGGCTCGGCGATCAGCGCGAGGTCCTGGAACACCGTGCCCAGGTTGGCGAGTTGGGAGCGGAGGAAGTCGAAGGGCGCGGCATCGGCGAGGTTGGCCAGGTAGACGCCCCGGTCCCGCACCACCCGGTCGGCCGCCCGCGCGTACTCGACGGACGTGAGATGCGCGGGCACCCGGGACCCGCCGAACACATCGGCGACCAGCACATCGGCGGAGTCGGCGGGCGCCGCCTCCAGCCAGGCCCGCGCATCGGCCGCGTGCAGCGCGATCGAGGCCCCGTCCGGCAACGGCAGATGCTCCGCGACCATCTCCGCCAGCCCCTGATCGGCCTCCACGACGTCCTGCCGGGACCCGGGCCGGGTGACGGCGAGGTACCGGGGCAACGTGAGCGCACCCCCGCCGAGATGCACCACGTCGAGCGGCTCCCCCGGCTCCCCGACGGTGTCCAGGACATGCCCCAGCCGCCGCGCGTACTCGAACTCGAGATGCGCCGGCTCGTCGAGATCGACGTACGACTGGGGCGCCCCGTCGACGGTGAGCAGCCAGGCCCGGGGGCGGTCGACGTCGGGCATGAGCTTGGCGGTGCCGTGATCGACGTCGCGACTGACGGGTATGGGCTCGTTCACGGATCCATTGTGCGGTGCTTTTGAACGCCGGGATCCGGTGCGCCCCTGCAGGGGCGCGGGACTGCGTCCGTGCGCGGCGGAGCCGCACACGGCCCGCAGTCCCCCACTCACCGGACCCCCGTCACACGACGGCGGTCACGGTCCCCGCCCCGACAGTCCGCCCGCCCTCACGGATGGCGAACCCGAGCCCCGGCTCAAGCGGCACCTCCCGCCCCAGCTCGACGGTCATGGTGACCGTCTCCCCGGGCCGGGCGACCGCCGCCTCACCGAGGTCGATGTCCCCGACCACGTCCGCGGTCCGGATGTAGAACTGCGGCCGGTACCCGGTCGCGACCGGGGTCGTACGACCCCCTTCACGCGCCGACAGCACATACACCTGCGCCGAGAACCGCCGCCGAGGCTCGACGGACCCCGGCGCGGCCACCACATGCCCACGCCGTACGGCGTCCCGGGGCACCCCGCGCAACAGCAACGCCACGTTGTCCCCGGCCTGCGCCTCCTCCATGGGCTTGCCGAACGTCTCCACCCCGGTGACCACCGTGTCCACGGCGGCCCCGAGCACTTCGACCCGGTCGCCCACCTTCACGGTCCCCCGCTCGACCGCCCCGGTGACGACCGTCCCCCGGCCGGTGATGGTGAGCACGTTCTCGACGGACAGCAGGAACGGCGCGTCCAGGTACCGCTCCGGCATGGGCACATACGTGTCCACCGCGTCGAGCAGCGCCTCGATCGACGCCGTCCACCGGGGGTCCCCCTCCAGCGCCTTGAGCCCGGAGACCCGTACGACGGGTACGGAGTCCCCGCCGTATCCGTGAGAGGTGAGCAGGTCGCGGACCTCCAGCTCGACGAGGTCGATGAGCTCCTCGTCGCCGGCGTCGGCCTTGTTGAGCGCGACGACGATGTGGTCGACGCCCACCTGGCGGGCGAGCAGCACGTGTTCGGCGGTCTGCGGCATGATCCCGTCGAGCGCGGACACGACGAGGATCGCCCCGTCGAGCTGCGCGGCGCCGGTGACCATGTTCTTGACGTAGTCGGCGTGGCCCGGCATGTCCACGTGCGCGTAGTGCCGGGTGTCGGTCTCGTACTCGACGTGCGCGATGTTGATGGTGATGCCGCGCGCCGCCTCCTCCGGGGCCCGGTCGATGCGGTCGAACGGGACGAAGGTGCCGGCGCCGCGGTCGGCGAGGACCTTGGTGATCGCGGCGGTCAGGGTGGTCTTGCCGTGGTCGACGTGACCCATGGTGCCGATGTTCAGATGCGGTTTGGTGCGCACGTATGCCGTCTTGGGCATGGCTGTACCTCGAAGTCTCAAGCAGAGCGAAGAAGTCTCCGGGTGGGAGACGGGGACCCCGGGTACTCGCCGACCCTCCCCCTGCGGGGTCCGCCGGACAATCCGGAGAGGGTCAGCTTCGGGCGCCGTCGACAGCGGCCAGGAAGGTTTCGACGGCAGCCTTCGGCGCATCCGCGACTGCGGATGCTGCGAGGACGAAGGCGTACCGGAACATGACGCCGATCATTGCCGACGCGCCGCCCGGCGTCGAATGGTTTTCGGCGTACGGGACTTCAGGCGCCGATGTTCTTGAGCGCTTCCCGCACGGACAGCGGCGCGAAGCGTCCCTTCTCCTGTGCGAGGAACGCCCTTACGGCGTCCGGGTCGGTCTTGGCGTACTCCCGCAGCGCCCAGCCGATCGCCTTGCGGATGAAGAAGTCGGGGTGCCCGGACTGGCGTACGCAGTAGGCGAAGAGGCGCTCGGCGTCGGTGCGGTCCTTGTAGCGGAGCTGGTGGAGGAGTGCGGTGCGGGCGATCCAGAGGTCGTCGTCGACGATCCAGGCGTCCATGTCGGCCGTCAGGGCCGGGTCGGCGGCGACCAGCGGGCCGACGACGTGCGCGGCGAGCAGGTCGACGGTGTCCCACCAGGGGACGGTGGAGACGAGGTGCCGGGCCACCGGCAGGAAGCCGGACGAGAGCACGCGCGCGTGGCGGCGCAGAAAGTCGACGGCGAAGTACTGGTACTCGCGCTCGGGCAGCGCCCAGCAGCGCAACGCGATCGCGGTGCAGTCCGGCTCGGCTGGGCGGGGCGTGCCCTCCAGGACGGTCCGGGACAGGGCGCGGCGCACGGGGGTCGTGAGGCCGAGAAAGGGTGCCACGTCCTTCATGTACGCCCGCATGGGCGCGGCCCGCGCGGGGTCGGCGGCGGCGCCGTACATGGCCGTGAGCCGCTCCAGCACGGTGTCGGCAAGAGTGCTGCGCGGGACCGAGAGAGATCCCACACCTGTGACGCTCATGAGACGAACCATACGGCGATCACACACATCGGTCGGTTAGTGTCACCGGATGCTCGATGCCACCACCCGCTCTGGGGGCACCGCCACGGCCGCTCCCCCGGCCGCCGCCACGGAGCTCGCGCTCCCGGTCCCCGCGCCGGCCGGTCTCGCCGCCCGCTGCTCCAAAATGCTGCTCTCGCCCTGGTCGCGGCTGTCCCTGCTCGTCATGCTGCTCGCGGCGGCCGCGTCGACCGTGCTGCTCTTCGAGCCGCAGCGGCTGCTGGCGGAGGGCTGGCCACCGGAGCTCGGCGGTGCGGCCGCGGCGGTGGTCTTCGCGGTGGCGTACGGGCTGTGCGCGGTGGCGTTCGTCCCGCGCCCGCTGCTGAACCTGGCCGCGGGCGCCCTCTTCGGCTCGCAGCTGGGCCTCGCCTCGGCGCTGGCCGGCACGGTCCTCGGCGCCGGCCTCGCCTTCACCCTGGGCCGGGTACTGGGCCAGGACGCCCTCCGCCCGCTCCTGCGCGGCCGGCTGCTCCAGGGAGCGGACGGCCAGCTCAGCCGCCACGGCTTCCGCTCGATGCTGGCGATCCGCCTGTTCCCGGGTGTCCCCTTCGCAGCGGCCAACTATTGCGCGGCGGTCTCGAAGATGGGCTACCTGCCTTTCCTCCTGGCAACGGCACTGGGCTCGATCCCGAACACGGCCGCCTACGTCGTGGCCGGCGCCCGAGCCTCGGCTCCGACGTCCCCGGCGTTCCTGATCGCCATGGCGGCGATCGCGGTACCGGCGCTGGTGGGGGCGGTGGTGGCCTGGCGCAAGCGCCACCACCTCCGGGGCCGCTAGGTCAGACGCGCTCCAAGATCATCGCGTTGGCCAGTCCGCCCGCCTCGCACATCGTCTGCAGGGCATAGCGGGCGCCGCGTTCCCGCATCGCGTGCACCAGCGTCGTCGTCAGACGCGTGCCGCTCGCTCCGAGCGGGTGACCGATGGCGATCGCACCGCCGTGCACGTTCACCTTGGCCAGATCAGCGCCCGTCTCCTGCTGCCAGGCCAGCACCACACTCGAGAACGCCTCGTTGACCTCGAACAGGTCGATGTCCTCAAGGGTCAGCGAAGCCCTCCGCAACACTTTCTCCGTGGCCGGAATGACACCGGTGAGCATCAGCACCGGATCGGACCCCGTCACCGCGAAGCTGTGCAGCCGTGCCAGCGGCCGCAACCCCAGCCGGGCCGCGGTCTCACTCGACGTGATCAGCACGGCCGACGCCCCGTCGTTGATCGGACTCGCGTTGCCCGCCGTGACGTTCCACTCGATCTGCGGGAAGCGTTCGGCGAAGGCCGGGTCGTAGTACGCCGGCTTGAGCCCACCGAGAACCTCAGCCGTACTGGACGGCCGTACGCACTCGTCGCGCTCGACCCCCTCCAGCGGCGCGACCTCCGCATCGAACAGCCCCTTCTCCCACGCCTCGGCCGCCTTCCGGTGCGACGACACCGCGAAGGCGTCCATCTGCTCGCGCCCGATCGACCACTTCGCCGCGATGAGCTCGGCGCTGATGCCCTGCGGGACCAGCCCCTCCGGGTAGCGCTCGGCGACGCCGGGACCGAAGGGGTCCTTGCCGGGCGGCACGTTGGACCACATCGGCACACGGCTCATCGACTCGACACCGCAGGCCACGACGAGGTCGTACGCGCCGGCGATCACGCCCTGCGCCGCGAAGTGCACGGCCTGCTGGGAGGACCCGCACTGCCGGTCCACGGTGGTCGCGGGGACGGTCTCCGGGAAGCCCGCCGACAGCGCGGCGTAGCGGGTCGTGTTCATGGCCTGCTCGCCGACCTGGTCGACGGTGCCGCCGATGACGTCGTCGATGAGGGCGGGGTCGACTCCGGAGCGCTCGACGAGGGTGCGCAGGGTGTGGGCGAGGAGCTCGACGGGGTGCACGTGCGCGAGGGCGCCGTTCGGCTTGCCCTTGCCTATGGGGGTGCGTACGGCTTCGACGATCACTGCGTCACGCATGGAAGCGGCCTCCAGCCCTCAGGTAACCGGACCTACCAGTCAGTAGGAAATCCAAACTCACCATAGCCCTGCGGGTTGGAAAATCAAACCCTCCCTTAGAATTGCCGTCATGGCCGCCCCCAAAGACCCGCGCCCCTGTTCCGTCGCCGACACCCTGGCGCTCGTCGGCGAGAAGTACTCCCTCCTCGTCCTGCGCGAGGTCTGCCTCGGCAACGGTCGCTTCGACCAGCTGGTCCGCAACATCGGCGCCCCGCGCGACATCCTCGCCACCCGGCTGCGCCGGCTCGTCGACGCCGGGATCCTCACCAAGCGGGCCTACAGCGAGCGGCCGCAGCGCTTCGAGTACCGGCCGACCCGGGCGGGCCTCGAACTGGAGCCGGTGCTGATCACCCTCAAGGCCTGGGGCGACCGCCATCTTCGCGACGGCAACACCCCCATGGTGATCGAGCACGTCTGCGGCAACGAGCTGGTCCCGGTCGTCACCTGCGCGACATGCGGCGACGCGGTACGCCACGAGGACCTCACGGCCCATCCGCAGGTCCCCGGCTGGACGGTCGCGGGCCCGGCGGTGGCATGAGGCGGGCCGCAGGACTCAGGCGTGCGCGCGGCAGAACGCCCGTACCGCCCGGTTGAACTGCGCCGGCCGCTCCAGGTTGCTCACATGTCCCGCGCCCGGGATCACCACCAGCTCGGCCCCCGGAATCGCCTCACGGAAGGCATGGGCGACGCCCAGCGGTGAACGTGCGTCCAGCTCGCCCCACAGCAGCAGCGTCGGCACCTTGATGCCGGGCAGCAGGTCGTTCTGGTCGGTCTCGGCCATCATGGCGAGCTGCGCGCCGAGGGTCTCGGGCCGTACGTCGCGTGCCATCGCGTCGAGCAGCGGCACGTACTCGGCGGGCGGTTGCCCGGCGAACAGGCCCGGCAGCGTGGGGTCGAACTGCTCCCGGGGCAGGGCGAGCATCCGCTTCGTCCCCTCGACGCGGGCCGCCACCTCCTCCGGGGGCAGCGAGCCCTTCCAGCCGGCGTAGGTGTCGAACAGCAGCAGCGTCCTGACGACCGAGGGATGCCGGCGGTACAGCTCCAGCACGACCGTCCCGCCCCAGGAGAGCCCGCCGACGTGCGCCGGGCCGAGCCCCAGCTCCTCGATGAGCGCGGCGAGGGCATCGGCGTAGTCCGCGAGGCCGAAGCCGGGAGGGATGCCCGAGGAGCGACCGGACCCGGGTTCGTCCCAGGCCACGACCGTGAACTCGTCGGCCAGTCCGGTGAGTTGCGGCTGCCACATACGGGCGTATACGGCCGCGCCGTGCACCAGGACCAGCAGAGGTCCCTGGCCGACGCGGTCGTAAGCGATCTCCAGCCCGCCCACCTGCACCGTGGCCATGACTCCAGGCTAGACGCCCCGGCGTACGGTGTCCCGTCGACGGCGGCGCCGCTCAGCCGCCCCGGTAGACGTCCAGCCGCCCGCACATCCCGAACCTGCCGAGCTCCGAGGGCCGTTCCGACCGTACGACGGCGTCGGCGAGGTGGGAGAGGTCGCCCCGTTCGAGACGGTCCAGCTGCTCCCCCGTCGCCGCGGCGGCCGCCGCGGCGCCCCTGAGCCACCGCTCGCGCCACTCGGCGAGCCGGGGCCGTACGAGGGCGGCGGCCGCGCGATGGAAGTCGGCGAGCCCCTCGGGAGCCTCCCGCAGCGCCCGGTAGCCCTCCAGGGCGAGGTCCCGGCGGGACCGTGCGATGCGCTCCCGTTCCGCCTCCGGGGCGTCCGCGGGGATGACGGTCGCGGCGGCGTACGTCTCCGGGTCGGTCAGGTGCTCCGGCGGCAGCGTGAGCACCGCGTCGCCCGCCTCCGGCAGTCCGCTGTTCTGCATCAGGACGGTGATGCGCAGGTCGTCCTCGTTCACGAGGCGGTGGA
Source organism: Streptomyces sp. S.PB5 (assembly GCF_030403745.1). Lineage (GTDB taxonomy): Bacteria > Actinomycetota > Actinomycetes > Streptomycetales > Streptomycetaceae > Streptomyces. The sequence continues at coordinate 68,029 of NZ_JAQMWP010000019.1, read as the reverse complement.
TGGTGCCCGGCGTGAACCGGGCAACCGTGCCGGGTACGAGGGGCGTGACCTCGTACCCGGACGTGGTGAGGGTCTGCACCGAACCCCGGCCGCCGGTGACGACGTACGCCTCCGAACAGGTCAGGTGCATATGGGGGGTTCCGCCGGAGACGCCGTCGGCGGCGGGCCAGTCGTACACGCACAGGTGCGACACGGCGACCCCGCCGGGCAGTCCCTCGAAGGCGGTCACCACGGGTGTGCCTGAAGGTACTTGGCGATCTCCTCCCGCTCCCAGGCGCCGTCGGCCACGACGACACGGTAGCGGCGGGTGAAGGTCTCGCCGGGGGCGAGTTCGAACTCCTCGTAGAAGGCCCAGGAAGGGGCCACTCCGGCGAACGGCTCGTTGCGGACGAACCAGTGGGCCGGGTGGGCGCCTTGAGTGCCGAGGTGGTCGTTCTCGGGGGCGTGCTCGAAGACGAGGGTGGCGTGGCCGTCGGTGCCGTCGTGCTCGCCGGAGAGGGCCAGCCAGGGGGCCTGCGCGCCGAGGAGGCCGGGGCCCTCGGCGTCCGGCGCGAGGATGCGGCCGTCCCGGAAGGCACGCGGGCCGCGCCAGAACAGGCCCGTGTATCCGGCGAGTTCGCGTCCGGCGGTGGTGGGGCTGCCGAAGACCAGCGGTTCGTCGCGCCGGTTGGTGATCGCGCTCGTCCAGGTCAGCGCCCAGGACCCGGACTCCTGGTCCACGTCGTGGATCTCGATCCGGCGCTCCTCGTCGGCCCACAGCTCGCCGCTGTACGGGTGCCAGGTGAGCCGCTCGGCGATGACGACCCGGTCGTCGTCCGCGGAGACCTCGTCGAAGCCGGCGTGCGCCATCGAGCCGACGCGCTCGGGGAGTTCGAGGTAGCCCTCGCCGTGCACGTACGAGTTGCCGCCCCACAGGTTGGCGCCCGACAGATGCGAGGCCGTCAGGGACAGGCCCTTGTGCCAGCGGTGGTCGTTGGGGCGGTAGTCGGTGACGAGGTCGCCGGCCAGGGTCCGCAGCGGGTGGATGTACGGCCTCGGGGCCTCCCAGGCCGCCTCCGGGCGGTACACGTAGGAGAGCAGCTCGACGCCGGTGACCGGATCGGTCACGGTGATGCGGTCGCCGTGCGCGTGGACGATGCGCAGTCCGGTCATACGGGCACCTCCTCGCCGGCGACGGGGGCCCAGCCGGGCGTGTTCCCGTGCATGGCCGTGTAGAACGGGTCGCCGGGGCCGATCTCACCCGCCTTGACCGTGACGTCGGTGAACGCCGACTTGTAGAGCGCGGCGATCAGCTCCAGGCTGCCACGGCCGTCGGCCCCGCTGCTCCTCGGCCGCTGCCCGGCGCGCATGCTCGCGATCAGCTCGCGCAGCTGCTCCAGGTGCGAGCTGGGCACGTCGGCGCCGAAGTCCCGCCAGGCGGCGGCCTCGGCGTCGGGCACGCCGGGTGCCGGGGTGATCGCCCAGTTGTCGTTGCTGTGGCCGTACAGATGGGTGAGTTCGACGGTCGCGCGCTCGCAGTCGATGCGGATGCGGCTGACCTCGTCGGGGCTCAGGACGCTGTTGACGACCGTCGCCATCGCGCCGTTCTCGAAGCGCAGCAGAGCGGTCGAGACGTCCTCGGTCTCCACGTCGTGCACCAGCCGCCCGGCCATGGCACGCACCTCGCTCCACGGGCCGAGGATGTCCAGGAGGAGGTCCATCTGGTGGATGCCGTGTCCCATCGCGGGGCCGCCGCCCTCGGTCGCCCAGCGGCCGCGCCAGGGCACGGCGTAGTAAGCGGTGTCGCGGTACCAGGTGGTCTGGCAGTGCGCGACGAGCGGGCGGCCCAGGGCCTTGCCGTCGAGCAGACGGCGGACGTGCCGGGTGCCTGAGCCGAAGCGGTGCTGGAAGACGATCGAGGCGTACGGGCCGCTCTCCGTGCCCTCCTCCGCCTCGACGGCGTCGAAGTCGGCGAGCGTCGGCACCGGCGGCTTCTCGCACCACACCCAGGCCCCGGCGCGCAGTGCCGCGACGGTCTGGTCGCGGTGCAGGGTCGGCGGGGTGCAGATGGTGACGAGGTCGGGGCGCTGCTCGCGCAGCATGCGGTCCAGGTCGGTGTAGGCGTGCGGGACACCGCCCGCGGCGCAGAACTCCTCGACGGCCCTGGCATCGATGTCAACCGCGGCGACCACCTCCACCTCACCCTCCTCGGCGAGGGCGGTGAGCGCGGTCAGATGCGATCCCCGGGCGATGGCGCCGGTGCCGATGACGGCCGCCCGGATGCGACGACCGTCGTAGGGAGTGGTGGGTGACATGGAAGCGATCAGCACTCCTCGGAGGTACAGCGGATGACGCCGGCACCTGCCACGGGAGCAGCAAGCGCTTTCTCTCCGCAGCAACCTAAGCGGCCGCCCCCTGGCCGGTCAACAGGTCCTACTCCCTGGTCACCGGCGGCTCCCGCGCCCCGCTCACCGGCACTCGGCGAGCACCCTGTGCCAGGGCTGTCATCCGGGGCCGCTAGGCTGCCCTCCACACCTGTGATCACCGTGCCCGGACGGCTCGGTGTGCCCGTCGACCCTCCTCCGATCAGCGCTTGGACTCCCTACCTTCATGTCTTGGTTTGAATCCTTCATCCTCGGACTCGTCCAGGGGCTGACCGAGTTCCTCCCCGTCTCCTCCAGCGCGCATCTGCGTCTGACGGCGGCCTTCGCCAAGTGGGACGACCCGGGCGCGGCCTTCACCGCCATCACGCAGATCGGCACCGAGGCCGCCGTCCTGATCTACTTCCGCAAGGACATCGGGCGGATCATCTCGGCGTGGACCAGATCGCTGTTCAACAAGGAGATGCGCAGCGACCACGACGCCCAGATGGGCTGGCTGGTGATCGTCGGCTCGATCCCGATCGGTGTGCTCGGCGTGACGCTGAAGGACCAGATCGAGGGGCCGTTCCGCGATCTGCGGATCACCGCGACGATGCTGATCGTGGTGGGCATCATCATCGGCATCGCCGACCGGCTGGCGGCCCGCGACGAGAGCGGCGGCAAGCACCGCGCGGCCAAGCAGCGCAAGTCCCTTGAGGACCTGGGCGTACGGGACGGTCTGATCTTCGGTATCTGCCAGGCCTGCGCGCTCATCCCGGGGGTCTCGCGCTCCGGCGCGACGATCAGCGGCGGCCTCTTCATGGGCTACAAGCGTGAGGCCGCGGCCCGTTACTCGTTCCTGCTCGCCATCCCCGCGGTGCTCGCGTCCGGGTTGTTCGAGACGAAGGACGCGCTGGAGGGCGGTCATGTCGACTGGGGGCCGACAATCTTCGCGACGATCATCGCGTTCGTCGTCGGCTACATCGTCATCGCGTGGTTCATGAAGTTCATCTCGACCAAGAGCTTCATGCCGTTCGTCTGGTACCGCATCGCGCTCGGCATCGTGATCATCCTGCTGGTGACCTTCGGCGGACTGAGCCCGCACGCGGCGGAGTCGGCGGGCTGACCACGGAAAGGGCGGGTGCAGACGCGGAGTCAACACGTTCGCACACCGAACTCCGTGACCCATCACATACGTTGTGTGTAGCCGTTCAGTAGCGCAGTGTCAGCTCATGCCCTTAGGCTTGTCCGCATGTTCCCTGATTCCGTGGCCTCTGGTTCCGTGCGGTCTGCTGCCGAGTTAAACGAGCAGATCCGCGCGTTGTGGCTGCGGGCGGGCGGCTCGCTGTCGGCCCAGGAGCGCGAGGAGTACGAGCTGCTGGTCGTCGAGTGGGCGGCCGCGATCCGGGGGAACGTCATCAAGGCGGCCTGAACCCGGCCTGTGAGTCAGTCGTTGGCGGCGCCGTAGTGCAGGACGCCGTCGCGGGGCACCAGATGTCCGACGCCCCGCTTCTCGGGCAGTTCGCCGGCCGGTGTCGCCGCGTCGATGCAGCCGGAGACCTCCCACCCGACAGCGGCACAGCCGAAGGGCGCCTTGCGGAACGCCTCGATGCCGATGCCCGCCAGCCAGTCGTCGATCCGGGCCGAGCGGTAGAAGGGCCGGCCGTCCGAAGTGGCCGCCCCCACCGCGTCCAGTGCCCCATGCGGTACATAGAAATCCAGCCAGTCGCCGCTGTCGCCACTGCTGTCGTCGTCGCTGTCGTCGCTGATCTCGTCACCGCCGCGGACCGCCATGACACCGCACACGACGAGATCGCCCGAGGGCAGCCGGACCCGGCCGCGTAGATGCCCGAACTCCTCCAGCGAGGCGACCGTGCAGGGCACGGCCTCCTGCTCCTCCGGCTCCCGGTCCCCATGCCCGTAGCACCCCTGGACGCCTGCCGCGTCCCACACCGCCCTCAGGACGGCCTCCAGCCCGGCGTCATCCGTCGAACCGACCTCGATGGCCAACTCGTAGAAGCCGTCGGACCGGAACTGCCAGCAGGTCACAGACCTCGCGGAAGTCGTCGTGGGCCTCGCCGTACTGCTTGGCCGCGACGAGGAACATGGCACGGTCCGTCAAAGCCCGGCCCAGGGTGTGCCGTTCGGCTAGGCGGCGGGCGAGTGCCACTCCCTCATCGAAGAGGGGGCGGAGGGGTTTGAGGATGCGGTGGCTGCGCAACTCCTGGCGCACGGCGGTGCGCACGGCCAGTCTGCGGTGCAGGACGATCAGTTCGGGAAGAGGAGTGAAGGGGTCCTGCTTCAGCGCGGTGAACTGCCCCTCAAGCTGTTCCAGGCCGTCGAGGTACGCCTCCCGGACATCGTGCGACCATTGGTGGAGGGCCGAGCCGAACGACGGTCCCGGAGCCGCCGCGGACGGCTTTGGCTCCGCCGAACGGCCCGACAGAGCGAAGAGCGTGGTCCACCACGCGAGGATGTTGCTCCAGTTCCTGCGCTCCCCGGTGAGATCCAGCTCGGTGAGATGCGCGAGGGCCTCCTGCCGGGCCGCTGCGGCCTCGGCACGCCGACCGACGGCATCGAACATCCGGGCCAGGTACGCCAGTTGCCAGACCTGGATCGCCAACGATGTACGCTCCAAGGCGAGTTTGGCGCGCGTGGTATCCACCAGTTCCGCGAAGGCCTCCAGCGCCGCGTCATACCGTCCGGCTGCGTCCAGTTCGGCCGCCCACTCGACCATCGACCAGAAAGAATTGACCTCCGGGGTCAAGGGGCGCTCCGCATCGACCGACCTTCCGCAGATGTCCGCCGCCTCCCCGTGCCGCCCCTCCTCGGCGAGTGCCACCACCAGCCGCCCGTGCCCGTACACGGCGCTCTCCACCTGCCCGTGCTCGAAGCCCCACCGGCCGGCCTCGGCCATCTCCTCACAGACGGCCAGCCCCTCGGCCCGGCGCCCGAGGGCGTACAGGCTCGATCGGTAGGCGTCCAGGACCCTGACCAGTACCTCGGTCCGCCGCGGGTCCCCGGTATCGATCCGCCGCGCCGCGGCCGCCGCCTCCGCGAGCACGTCCGTCCGCGCCTCCGGACGGCCCCAGACCTCTTGATATGCATACGACACCAGCGCTTCGGCCAGTTTCGGAACGTAGCTCAACGGACTCACCGCCGACAGCACCCGGAACGCCTCGACCTGCCGCGCCACGCTCGGCCGCCCCGACTCCAGCAGCACCGCCCGCGCCCTGAGCACCGCATCCTGGTCGACCTTCTCCGCGTGATCCATGACGGCGATTCTGAGAGCCGGGACGCGGGTCGGACAAGGCTGTGGAGCAGTGCCGTTCGTCCTACGAAAACCGCCTCCGACCTGTCATGATGGAGATGTCTTCACCCCCGGGCGGTGCGCTCCGTCAGCCGCTTGAGCGTGGCGAGGTCGGCCGAGACCGCGGCCGCGTCGCGTTCGAAGTCCGCGTCGCTCATGCCCGGTCGGCGGCGCAGGGTGAACACCACCTCGCAGCCGTCGCCGTCGCGGATCACGCGGACCGGGTTGTGGATCACCTCGCCCGAGGGCAGGGTCACGTCGTGGTCGAGCACTCCGAATTCGTTCTTCTGCGTGAAGGCGACGGCGACCCGGCCGCCCAGGGCCGTCGAATCCGAGATCCACTGTCCGTCGATCTCGTCCATGGACGATCCCAGCCCATGAGCCCACTCGGGCCAGTTGGAGGGGATCGACGCGTAGGCGTAGACCGCTGCGGCGGGGCGGTCGATGTGGGTGCTGAGGTGTCGCGAGACTGGGGCGATCGTGTCCATGGCTCCGACGGTACGAAGGCGCCGCGGGCCCGGTCTTGAAGGAATCGGTCGCGTGGATGCCTGAGACGCACAGATGACTGAGACGCACGGATGCCTGAAACACCTGGTACGGCCGCGGAGTCCCCTTCGCTACTGTCGTGCCATGCGAGCGATCGTCATAGGCGCGGGCATCGGAGGGCTGGCGGCGACGCTCGGTCTGCGCCGGGCCGGTCATGAGGTCACGCTGATCGAGCAGACACCGCGGTTCACCGAGTTCGGCGCGGGGATCCAGCTCGCGCCCAACGCCACACGGGAGTTGGACCGGCTGGGGCTGCTGGACGCGGTCGCCGCGCGGGCCGCGCACCCCGGGGATCTGAGCTTCCGTACCTGGTCGGACGGGACGGAGATCTGCCGGTACGCCCTGGGGCGCGAGGTCGAGGAGGAGTTCGGGGCGCCCTATCTCCAGCTCCACCGGGCCGATCTGCAGCAGGCGTTGGCCGCCGCCGTACCGGCCGAGCTGGTGCGACTGGGTACCGAGGCCGTCGGTGTCGACCAGGACGACAAGTCCGCCGGCGTGACGACGGCAGGCGGCGAACACCTCGACGCCGACCTGGTGGTCGCCGCGGACGGCATCCGCTCCGCGGCCCGCCAGTGGCTCTTCGGCCCGGACGAGGCCGTCTTCTCCAGGACCGCCGCCTACCGGGCGCTGCTCCCGGCCGCCGGGGTGGCCGACCTGGACCTCCCGGACACCGGGATATGGCTCGGGCCCGGCCGGCACTTCGTCCACTACTGGCTGCGGCGCGGCGAACTCCTCAACGTCGTGGCCGTGTTCGGGACGGACACGGCGCGCGAGTCATGGACGGAGCAGGCCGAGCCGGAGGAGCCGTTGCGCGCCTTCGAGGGCTGGGAGTCCCGAGTGCTCCGGATCCTCCAACGCGCGGGATCGATGTACCGATGGGGCATCTACACCCGCGCCCCGCTCGCCCGCTGGAACACCGGCCGGGTGACCCTGCTCGGCGACAGCGCCCACGCCATGGTGCCGTTCCAGGCCCAGGGCGCGGCCCAGGCCATCGTCGACGCCGCCGTCCTCGTCGACTGCCTCACCGCCGCGACGCCGTCCGACGTACCCGAGGCGCTGGAGCGTTACGTACGCCGCCGTCTGGCGGCCGCCACCCGTATGCAGGCCCGCTCCGCGAGCGCGGGCGACGAGTTCCACCTCCCGGACGGCCCCGAGGCGGAGGCCCGCAACGCCCGTATGGCGGCGCACGCGGCCGGCAGCAGGTTCCTGCCGGTGGCGACGGCGTGGAGGGCCGACGGGTCCGACGGACAGGCGACGCGATGAGCCGCACCCGCCCACCGAGCCCCCGCCGCGCATACGGCGCCGCCCCGGGGCGTGTGAATCTCCTCGCACGCCTCTTGGCCCCGCCCGCCCCATGCCCAACACTGAGCCGATGACGCAGCGTGTGGAGCTCGCCACTGTGATGGACCGGCTGGCCGTCGACGAGTTGGTCACCGACTACGCGGTGGCCGTGGACGACGGCGACTGGGAGGCGTACCGGCGGTTGTTCACCCCGGACGGACGCGCGGACTACCGTTCGGCGGGCGGTGTCGAGGGGGATGCCGGGCAGGTCGCCGCGTGGCTCTCGGAGAGCCTGGCGGTGTTCTCGATGCGGCAGCATCTCATCGTGAACCGGCGGATCAGTTTCGGCCAGTGGGACCACGACACGGGCGACACGGCCCAGGTCCAGGCCGACTACGTCAACCCGATGCGCATCGACCGGGACGGCGACGGACCCGGTGCCGCCCCCGACTTCATCTGCGGCGGCCGGTACGCCTTCCGGCTGCTGCGGACGTACGACGGCTGGCGGCTGCGCGAGGTCGTCGTACAGGAGAAGTGGCGGCGCCTCCCTGCCCCCGCGCCACGTCCATGATCAACTGAGGCGACGCCCTCTGTCCCCGGGGCGTCCGCACCACGCACACTGGAGGGACGCACGGGGTAGGGAGGCGCCGTATGAAGACGCTCGGCCACTGGCTCACCTCCCCTTGGCGGCGGTCCGCCGTCGCCGCGCTGGCCGCCGCCCTGCCCGTGCTCGCCTTCCCCGCTCCGTCCCTGTGGTGGTTCGCGTACGTCGCCCTGGTCCCGTGGATCGCTCTCGTCCGCTCCGCCCCGACCGGGAAGCGGGCTGTGTACGACGGCTGGGCGGGCGGCTTCGGCTTCATGCTGGCGATGCACCACTGGCTGCTGCCGAGCCTGCATGTGTTCACCTTCGTCATCGCGGCCCTGCTCGGCGCGCTGTGGGCGCCCTGGGGCCGGCTGGTACGGCACTTCCTCGCCGGGACGCCCTCGCCCGGCCGGATCGCGGGGGCCCTGCTCGTCCTGCCGTCGGGCTGGCTGCTGGTCGAGCTGGTGCGTTCCTGGCAGGGGCTCGGCGGGCCATGGGGCATGCTCGGCGCGAGTCAGTGGGAGGTGGAGCCCGCACTGCGGGTGGCGTCGGTGGGCGGGGTGTGGCTGATCAGCTTCCTGGTGGTGGCCGTGAATGTCGCGGTCGCCCTCCTGGTCACCGTCCGGCCCTCCCGCGTACCCGCCATGGCCGCGCTCCTCGCCACGGCGGCCGCCGGCTCCGCGGCGTGGATGTGGTCGCCGCGGCCGGATCCCGACGGCAGCGTGCGGATCGCCGTCGTGCAGCCCGGCGTCATCGAGGGCGGCGACAAGCGCTTCGTCCGCGAGGAGCAGCTGACCCGGCAGCTCGTCGGGCAGGACGTCGACCTGATCGTGTGGGGTGAGAGCAGCGTCGGCTTCGACCTCGGCGACCGCCCCGACCTGGCGCGCCGGCTCGCCGCGCTGTCGAGGGAGACCGGCGCCGACGTCCTCGTCAACGTGGACGCCCGGCGCTCCGACAAGCCCGGCATCTACAAGAGTTCGGTGCTGGTCGGTCCGAGCGGCCTCACCGGCGACCGCTACGACAAGATGCGGCTCGTGCCGTTCGGCGAGTACATCCCGTTCCGCTCGCTGCTCGGCTGGGCCACCTCCGTCGGCAAGGCGGCGGGCGAGAACCGCAGGCAGGGCACCGAGCAGGTCGTCATGGACGTGGGGCACGGGCTGCGGATCGGTCCGATGGTCTGCTTCGAGTCCGCGTTCCCCGACATGAGCCGGCATCTCGCCGAGGACGGCGCCGAGGTGCTGATCGCCCAGTCGGCGACGTCGACGTTCCAGCAGAGCTGGGCCCCTGAGCAGCACGCCTCGCTCGCCGCCCTGCGCGCCGCCGAGACGGGCCGCCCGATGGTCCACGCGACCCTGACCGGGGTCTCCGCGGTCTACGGCCCGGAGGGACAGCGGGTGGGTTCATGGCTCGGCACGAGCGCCGACGCGACCGCGGTCTACGAGGTACCGCTGGCCACCGGTGTCACGCCGTACGTCCGCTTCGGCGACTGGCCGGCCCACGCGGCGCTGCTCGTCGTCGCCGTCTGGTGCGCGGGCCGGGGCTTCAGGGCGCTGCGGCTCAGGCGGCCCGCTCCTGCACCGCACGTACCACCCGCTCGCACAGTTCATGGGTCGCCAGCGCGTCCCGGGCGCTGAGCACCTTGCCCGCGCGCACCGCGTCGAGGAAGGCCAGGACGACCTGCTCGATGCCGCGCTGCCGGGCCACCGGCACCCAGTCCCCGCGCCGCCGCACACTGGGCTGCCCCTTGTGGTCGATGACCTCGGCGAGGTTGACCACCTGACGCTTGGTGTCCTGCCCGGACACCTCCAGGACCTCCTCGGTCGAGCCGCTGAGCCGGTTCATCACCCCGAGCGCGGTGAAGCCGTCCCCGGAGAGCTGCAGCACGACGTGGTGCAGCAGCCCGTCCTCGACCCGGGCGCGCACGGTCACGTCGTCGACCGGGCCCGGGACCAGGAACCTCAGGGTGTCGACGACATGGATGAAGTCGTCGAGGATCATCGACCGCGGCTCCTCCGGCAGCCCGATCCGGTTCTTCTGCATCAGGATCAGCTCGCGCGGATGATCGGCGCACTGCGCGTACCCGGGCGCGTAACGCCGGTTGAACCCGACGGCGAGGGACACCCCGCGCTCCTCCGCGAGCGCCACCAGCCGCTCGGAGTCGGCGAGTTCGTACGCCAGCGGCTTGTCGACGTACGTCGGTACGCCCGCCTCCAGGAGCCGCGTCACGATCTCGGGGTGCGCCACGGTCGCCGCGTGCACGAAGGCCGCGTCCAGGCCCACGGCGAGCAGCGCGTCGAGGTCCACGTGCCGCTGCCCCTCGGGCAGGTGCAGGCCGTCGGCGACCTGGGCGAGCGTGGCCGGCGTACGGGTCTGCAGATGGAGTTCGACCCCGGGCAGTCCGCCGAGCACCGGCAGATAGGCCTTCCGGGCGATGTCGCCGAGTCCGATGCAGCCGACCTTCACTGGATGGTCTCCCTACCGCTTGCCCACGCCTGACACGACGGAAGCATACGGCGGCCGCGGCGGCCGCCGGTCGGGTGCGCCGTCGAATCCCCGCGAGGGGGAGCTCCGGGCCGGCTAGGGCGGGCGCGGTGATCGCGTTGCCGCGTCACGGCCCTCAGGGCGCGGTTCGACGTCATGGCCCTAAATGCGTGGTCGTACCGGGCGGCGTAGGACACGATGCGGGCATGACGACGCAGACTCCGCGCAGCGAACCCGCCACCGACGCCGACGAACGCACCATGCTGGAGGGCTGGCTCGACTATCACCGCCAGACCCTGGCGTGGAAGTGCGAAGGACTGACCGACGCCCAGCTCAGGACCGCCTCCGTGGAGCCCTCCACGCTCTCCCTGATGGGGCTGGTGCGGCATCTGGCCGAGTGCGAGCGGGGCTGGTTCCGGAAGGTGCTGGCCGACGAGGACGCGGGCCCGATCTACTACAGCGACGAGGACCCGGACGGGGAGTTCCATCTGACCGAGGCGGACACCTGGGCTCAGGCCCGGGCCACCTGGGAGGCCGAGATCGAGATCGCCCGGGCGAACGCGGCCCGGTTCGCCCTGGACGACCTGTCCGCGGGCAAGCACCGGCGCACCGGCGAGCGCTTCAACCTGCGGTGGATCTACACCCACATGATCGAGGAGTACGCCCGTCACAACGGCCACGCCGATCTGATCCGCGAGCGCCTCGACGGCGCGACCGGCGACTGACGTCACCCTCGCGGAGGGCTCGCCCTCCGTACGGGGCCGGAGATCACCCGTGCGGGGCAACCTCCGCTTGTCCGCTGTCCCAAACCCGGCTCGACCCAGCAGAGTTGCGCGGGTGCATCGAACGACGACCACCGCAACCCTCCTGGCCACCGTGGCTTTCTCGGCCCTCTCCGGCTGTGTGACGGTCGAACGCCCACCCGTCGCCCCGGGGCCGCTGCCGGTGCCCTCCGGACCGTCGGCGCCCCGGCCCGACGGCAGGGCGGAGCCACAGGTCGTGCAGGCGCCGGCCCAGGAGGCCCTGCAACTGATCGAATCGTCCAGGAAGTCCAGACCGAGCGCGCCCGTGCCGAGGGAGGCACCTCCCTCCGCCGCCGCACCGCCGGCCGGGCAGCGGGCGCCGCGCTCCCACCCGCACCCCGAGCCGGCCCGCCCCGAGGTCCGGCACCCCGACATCCCGCAGCCGCAGCAACCGCGCGTCGAGATCCCCGACGTGGCCAGGCAGGTACCGAAGAACCCGGACGTGTGCAAGCTCGGGAAACAGTACGGCGGCTGGCACAAGGACAGCCCGGAGGCGGCGATCTGCGAGCAGGCGTACGGGCGTTAGGCGGGGCGCGGCCGCGAGGGCGTCAGGGGTGGGCGAGGCTCGGCCGCACGGTTTCGGCGCGGTCGCCGGTGCCAGTACCGGCGTCGGCCGCGGTCCGGGCGGACGGGCCCCGGCCGCGGACCCGCACCCTTGCGGGCCTTGACCGGTGTGGTCAGGGGCGCTGTCTCGGCGGCGCCCAACCGCCTCCGCTCTCCTCGCCCAGCCGCAGTTCGAGTCGGCTGATCGCCGCCCGTACGCCGTCGCCGTAGGGGTCGTCGCCGAGGGCGCCCGCGGCCCGGCGCGCCCGCGCCAGATGGGTGCGGGCGGCCTCGGTGCGGTCGAGCTTCACATAGTCGGCCGCCAGGTTCAGATGCAGCGACGGGTACAGGGCCCGCACCGCGAGGGCGCCCTCGTGCTCGGCGAGACGGTCGTCCGTCAGCTCCTCGGCCGCCGTCAACGCCCGGAGATCCCAGGCCAGTTCGTCCGAGGGGTCGTCCTGGGTGTCGGCCAGGTAGTGGGCCAGGGTGCAGCGGTGCAACGGGTCTCCGTGCTCGCCGATCTCCGCCCACAGGTCCAGGAAGCGGTGCCGGGCCTCCTCGCGGTCCCCCGCGTGATGCAGCATGACGACCTGCCCGATGCGTGTCATCACGGCATCGGGCACCGTCTGCTCCTGTCGCTCCGCCACCGCGTCCTCCGGGCGCTCGTCGGTCAATACCACCCGACGCTAACGGCCCGCACCGGCAATCCCGGTCAGGCGGCACCGGGCCGGTCCACCGGGGAACCGGCCCGGCGGCGGCTCAGCCCAGGTTCGGGATCGTCCAGTCGATCGCCTCGTGGCCCTGCTGGGCGACCGCCTCGTTGATCTGCGTGAACGGACGGGAGCCGAAGAACTTCTTCGCCGACAGGGGCGAGGGGTGCGCGCCCTTGACGACCACATGCCGGCTCTCGTCGATCAGCGGGAGCTTCTTCTGGGCGTAGTTGCCCCACAGCACGAAGACCGCCGGGTCGGGCCGGTCGGCCACCGCGCGGATGACCGCGTCGGTGAACTTCTCCCAGCCCTTGCCCTTGTGCGAGTTCGCCTCGCCGGAGCGGACGGTGAGCACCGCGTTGAGCAGCAGGACGCCCTGCTGGGCCCAGGGCAGCAGATAGCCGTTGTCCGGGATGGGGGTGCCCAGCTCCTCCTTCATCTCCTTGTAGATGTTCCGCAGGGAGGGCGGGGTCTTCACGCCGGGGCGGACCGAGAAGCACAGGCCGTGTCCCTGGCCCTCGCCGTGGTACGGGTCCTGACCGAGGATCAGGACCTTCACCCGGTCGTACGGCGTCGCGTCGAGTGCGGCGAAGACCTCCTCGCGCGGCGGGTAGACGGGACCCTTCGCCCGCTCCTCCTCGACGAACTCCGTCAGCTCCTTGAAATAGGGCTGCTGGAGCTCGTCGCCCAGGACCCCGCGCCAGGACTCGGGCAGCATGGCGATGTCGGTCACGTCAACGTCCTTATGTCGTGCGGTCACTTCAGGTCTCAGAACCTACAGGCGACCACTGACAACGCACTCCGTTCCGCGGGAAACCCCGCTCTACCAGCTGGTCTTCCGGTACAGCTCCCACATCGTCATCATGGTCGCCGGGTCGATGACGTTCTCCAGGCCGCCGACCTCCTCGTCCGCGGCCACGTACTGCTTGCCCTGCCACAGCGGCAGCAGCCGTGCGTCGTCCACGAAGATCTGCTGGGCGTCCTCGATCTGCTGGGCCACGGCCCCGCGGTCGCTCTCCGCGCGGGACTGCGGCAGCAGCTTGCCGGTGATCTCGGGGGCGTCGTACGGGGTGCCGAGCGCGTTCTGCTCGCCCACGAAGGGGGCGATGAAGTTGTCGGCGTCGTTGAAGTCGGGGAACCAGCCGCGCCCGAACACCGGGTACTCGCCGTTCTGGTAGCCCTCGACGTAGGTCTTCCAGGGGCGGCTCTTGAGGGTGATCTCGAAGAGGCCGGAGTCCTCCAGTTGCCGCTTCAGCTCCTCGAAGGCGGGCTTGGTCGTCGAGCCGTAGCGGTCGGTGGTGTACCAGAGGGTCAGAGGGACCGGGTCGGTGATCCCGGCCTGGGTGAGGATCCGTTCGGCCTTGGCCACGCTGGGCTTTCCGAAGTCGTCGAAGAAGCCCGTGGTGTGGCCGGTGAGCCCGGCCGGGACCATCGAGTACAGCGGCTGGACGGTGTCCTTGTAGACCTTGTGCACGAGCGCCCCGCGGTCGACGATCTGGGCGACGGCCTTGCGGACCGCGGGCTTCGCGGCCCAGGGGTCTTTGGGGTTGAACACCAGGTAGCTGATCTCGGAGGTGGCGTTCTCGACGAGCTGGAGCCCCTCCTGGCGCTGGTTGTCCTCGATGTCCACGGTGTCGGAGGCGGCCAGACCGCGGTAGACGACCGAGATCTGCTTGTCCCTGAGGGCCTTCACCATGTCGTCCGACTGCTGGAAGTAGCGGATGGTGACGGCGCTGTTCTGGCGGTCCGCGATGCCCTTGTAGTTGCCGTTGCGGACGAGTTCGGCCTTCGCGCCCTCGTCGTAGGCGTCGAGGGTGTAGGGCCCCGAGCCGCTGATCTCGCCGTCCTTGCGGATCTCGCTCGCGGAGTACTCCTGGGGGTCCACGATCGACATGGCGGGCGTGGTGAGCACCAGCGGGAAGGTGGCGTCGGGCTGCTTGAGGTGGAAGACGACCTCGCGGTCGCCCTTCACCTGCACCCGGTCGAGGGTGCCCAGCAGGCCCGCGGGGCCGCCGTTGACGTTGATCTTCCTGATCCGGTCGATCGAGTACTTGACGGCACTGGCGTCCAGGGTGTGCCCGTTGGAGAACTTCAGGCCCTCGCGCAGCGTGCAGGCGTACTCGGTGCTCGACGCGTCCGTGAACTCACAGCTCTCGGCGGCGTCGGGCTCGGGGGCGGTGCCGCCCGGGGAGTAGTTCAGGAGCGTCTGGTAGACGTTGCGGAACAGCTCCCAGGAGTTGTCCCACGAGGCCGCGGGGTCCAGTGTGGCCGGGGCGCTGGTGGTACCCACGATGATCGCGCCCTCGTCGTCGGAGGAGTCCGAGGAGAACACACCACATCCGGCCACCAGCGACGATATGGACGCGATGGTTGCTATCCGCCGAAGGCCTCTGTTCCGGTTGAACACGCGCACGCTCCTCGAGCTGCCATACCAAGGGTTGGCAGACCATACCGCAGCTTTACCCGACCTGAACCGGGTCCTCCGGCCTGTGGACACCGGGGGCCGCCGTGGCCTCCCTGTCGAGGGTCTGTGCAGGTGCTGTACATGGACACGGGCGCCACCGGTGTCCAGTGGCGCCCGTGGTGAGTGCGGGGTCGGTCAGCCGACGCCGGCGTTGAGGAAGATGCCGCCGTCGATGACGAGCGTCTGCCCGGTGATCCAGTCCGACTGCGCCGAGGTCAGGAACGCGGCGGCGCCGCCGAT
Source organism: Streptomyces sp. S.PB5 (assembly GCF_030403745.1). Classification (GTDB taxonomy): domain Bacteria; phylum Actinomycetota; class Actinomycetes; order Streptomycetales; family Streptomycetaceae; genus Streptomyces. The sequence goes on along the minus strand of NZ_JAQMWP010000019.1, from coordinate 52,729 downwards.
GTCGGCGGGCACACCGAGCCGGCCCAGCGGGTAGGACGCGGCGGCCTCGGCTTCCCGGCCCTCGTACAGGGCCTGCGCGAACTTGGTCTTGACGACCGCCGGGGCGATCGCGTTGACCCGCACCTTGGGCGCGAACTCGTGCGCGAGCTGCGCGGTCAGGTTGATCATCGCGGCCTTGCTGACACCGTAGGCGGCGATGAAGGGCGAGGGCGCGACGCCCGCGACGGAGGCGATGTTGACGATCGCGCCGCCGTTGTCCTTCTGCCAGGCGTGCCAGGTCTTCTGCGCGAAGCCGAGCGCCGAGATCACGTTGGTCTCGAACACCTTGCGGGCCACGTTCAGGTCGAGGTCGGCGATCGGCCCGAACACCGGGTTGGTACCGGCGTTGTTGACCAGGTAGTCGACCCGCCCGAAGGCCTCCATGGCGCGCGCGACGGCGACGGCCTGGTGCTCCTCGTCGTGGGCCTTGCCGGCGACGCCGATGACGCGGTCGGCGCCGAGCTGCTCGACGGCCTCCTTCAGGGCGTCCTCGTTGCGGCCGGTGATGACGACGCGGTCACCGCGCGCGACGAGCGCCTCGGCGACGCCGTAGCCGATGCCCCGGCTGGCGCCCGTGACGAGGGCGACCTTGCCGGAGAGCTCAGGCAGTTCAGTCATGTCGATGATCCCTAGGTCCCTTGATCGCTTAGTCGAGCGGTCCGCCGGCCACGTACAGCACCTGGCCGGAGACGAAGCCGGCGGCCTCGTTCGTGAAGAAGGCGATCGCGTTGGCGATGTCGTCGGGCTCGCCCACGCGCGCGACGGGGATCTGGGTGGCGGCCGCGGCCTTGAACTCCTCGAAGCCCATGCCCACGCGCGCGGCGGTCGCGGCGGTCATGTCGGTGGCGATGAAGCCGGGGGCGACGGCGTTGGCGGTGATGCCGAACTTGCCGAGCTCGATGGCGAGGGTCTTGGTGAAGCCCTGGAGACCGGCCTTGGCGGCGGAGTAGTTGGCCTGGCCGCGGTTGCCGAGCGCCGAGGAGGAGGACAGGTTGACCACGCGGCCGAAGCCTGCGTCGACCATGTGCTTCTGGACGTACTTCGTCATCAGGAACGAGCCGCGCAGGTGCACGTTCAGGACGGTGTCCCAGTCCGAGGCGCTCATCTTGAACAGCAGGTTGTCGCGGAGCACGCCCGCGTTGTTGACGAGGATCGTCGGGGCGCCGAGCTCGGCGACGACGCGCGCGACGGCCGCCTCGACCTGGGCCTCGTCGGAGACGTCCGCGCCGACGGCGATGGCCTTGCCGCCCGCCGCGGTGATCTTCTCGACGGTGTCCTTGCAGGCGGCCTCGTCGAGGTCGATGACGGCGACCGCGCGGCCCTCGGCGGCCAGTCGTACGGCGGTGGCGGCACCGATGCCGCGCGCGGCGCCGGTGACGACGGCTACCCGCTGCTCAGTGGTGGACATTGCTGCTTCTCCTCGCCCTTGAAGAATGTGCGGCCCGATCGGTGAGCGACCGCTTAGTACCTTCGGCAGACGTGACGCTAGAAGCCCTGGCACCCGGTGTCAACGCCACGCCCGTCAGGTGTGATCCATTACCTCACCAGGAGGTTCAGCAGGCGCTCCGTCTCGGCCGCCGGATCGATGGTGAGCCCGGTGTGCACGGGCCCCGGCTGGACGACCGTCGAGCGGGGTGCGACCAGCCAGCGGAAGCGCCGCCCGGCGTCGTCCCCGGCTGCCTGACCGGCCGTGTCCGCCCCGCCGCACACCCCTTCGACGGCGCCCAGGGCCGCCCGGATCCCGGTCACGTCCGCGTCCGGGTCCAGGGCGAGCAGCCGCGCCTCGTCGAGGTGGGTGCGGGCACCGAGGTACCCCTTCGCACGGCAGTAGACGAGCACGCCGGCGTTGACGCACTCGCCGCGCTCGATACGGGGGACGACACGCAGCAGGGCGTACTCGAAGACGTCCCGGCCGCCGCCCTGGCCGCCCTTGATGATGTGCCGCTCGACGACACTGCCGGCCATGTGGATGTGCCGCTCGCTCACTTGTCCCCCTCGATTCCGGTGACGCGCTCGTGGATCGCCGCGGCCCGCGCGAGCAGGGGCCGGGCGTAGGCCCGGCGCAGTTCGTCCGGGGTGTCGAAGCCGGGTTCGTCGGCGAGCCAGACGTCCGGGATCTCGGCGGTGGCCTCGGCGAGGAGGTCCTCGGTGACAAGGGGGGCCAGGTCCGCGGCTGCCGCCACGATGTCGGGCCGGAAGCGGGCGAGAGCGTGGTCCGAGGCGTCGTACGGGCGCGCGGCCGACGCCTCGGCGCCCGGCCAGTTGTGGTGCCAGATCATGGTCGCGCCGTGGTCGATGAGCCACAGGTCGCCCCGCCACATCAGCATGTTCGGGTTGCGCCAGGAGCGGTCGACGTTGTTGACCAGCGCGTCGAACCAGACGATCCGGCCGGCCTCCTCGGGGCTCACGCCGAAGGCGAGGGGGTCGAAGCCGAGGGCGCCGGAGAGGAAGTCCATGCCGAGGTTGGTGCCGCCGCTGGCCCTCAGCAGATCCTGGACCTGCTGCTCGGGTTCGCCGAGACCGAGCACGGGGTCGAGGTCGAGCGTGACGAGCCGGGGCACCCGGAAGCCCAGCCGGCGGGCGAGTTCGCCGACGACGACCTCGGCGACCAGCGTCTTGCGGCCCTGTCCGGCGCCGGTGAACTTGATGACGTACGTGCCGAAGTCGTCGGCCTCGACGAGGCCCGGCAGCGAGCCGCCCTCACGCAGGGGCGTGATGAAGCGGGTCGCGATGGCTTCCTTGAGCATCGCCCCAGGTTACCGAGGGGTGGGTGAACAACCGGCACGCCGGGTCCGTACCCCTGGGCAGTGCAGGAGACATCCGCGGAAGGGGACGTGACCATGTCCAGCGAATCGCTTCATCCCACCTCGGCACCGAGCCGCCGCACGGTCGTGGCGGCGGTGGGCGCGGCGGGACTCGCCATCACGCTCAACGCGTGCGGCTCGGACGAGGGGTCCTCCTCCGCGTCCTCCGGGACCGTCCTGGGGAAGACGTCGGACATCCCCGAGGGGGGCGGCAAGATCTTCAAGGACGCGGGGGTGGTGGTCACCCAGCCCACGTCCGGTGAGTTCAAGGCGTTCTCGTCGAAGTGCACCCACCAGGGCTGCGCGGTGACCGGGATCGCCAACGGGGTCATCACCTGTCCGTGCCACAAGAGCGAGTTCTCGGTGACCGACGGCAGTGTGAAGAAGGGGCCCGCCACACAGCCGTTGCCCGAGGAGAAGATCAGCGTGAGCGGCGACTCGATCGAACTCGCGTGAGACAGCCCAGCACTTCGGCCGTGGTCGCGAGGGTGGCGACCAGGGCGAGGGTGTTGCGGATCAGCGCGGGGGTGTAGTCGGAGGGCACCCCGGCGATGGCGTCCGTGACGACCACGGCGGTGTAACCCCGGTTGACCGCGTCGAACACGGCGTTGGGGACGGCCACGTTGGCGGAGACTCCGGTGACGACGAGCGTGCGGCAGCCGAGGTTGCGCAGCAGCGGATCGACGTCGGTGCCCTGGATCGGCGACAGCCCGTGCAGCCGCCGTACCACGAAGTCCTCCTCCGCCACCTCGATCGGGGCCGCCACCCGGACCGCGGTGGTGCCGGAGAGCTGCTGGACGGGGAGCCGTTCGGCGGCGCGGAAGAGGCGGGCGTTGCGGTTGGCGCCGCGGCCGTCGGGGCGGCGTTCGGCGATGGCGTGGATCACCTGGATGCCGCTCTCGTGGGCACCGGCCACCAGCCGGGCCACGTTGGCGAGGGCGCCCGACTGCCGTGCCTCCTTGGCGAGTTCGGGCAGCGCGCTGTCCGGGCCCACGACACCCTGCTGGCACTCGACGGTGAGCAGCACCGTGGAGTGCGGATCGAGGAGCTCGCTGAGCTGTTGGTTCGACGGCACGGTTCCCCCCTGGTCGCCGACGGTGGAGCGGGCGAGCGTAACCACCATTGCGTGCCGACGGAAGACACCGCATCCTTTTCTGACGTGATGTCAGAGGATCTCTCCTCTGACACGACGTGGGAGAAGGAAGAGGGGGCCGCATGACCGTCACTCAGCAACGCCGGGGCCGGAAGATCATGATGACGCCGGGCGAGCTGGACGAGTTCCTCACCAGTCAGCGCACCTGCCGGGTCGCCACCGTGTCGGCGAGCGGCGCGCCGCATGTCAGCACGCTCTGGTTCGCCTGGGACGGCACCGCGTTGTGGCTGTACTCGGTGGTCAAGAGCAAGCGCTGGACCGATCTGCGGCGCGATCCGCGGGTCGCGATCGTGGTCGACACGGGCGAGGAGTACGACGAGCTGCGCGGCGTCGAGCTGACCGGCGCCGTGGAGTTCGTGGGCGAGGCGCCCCGGGTCGGCGACCTGTACGCCGAACTCGATGCCCCCGAGACGCTGTTCGCGCGCAAGAACTTCGGTCTCGACGAGATGCCGCACGACGGACGGCACGCGTGGATGCGGCTGACGCCGGAGAAGATCGTGTCGTGGGACTTCCGCAAGTTGGCTGCGCTGCAGGGCAGTTAAGGGGGCCTGCGCGGGATCAGCCGAGTTTCGCGGCCGCGTCCCTGAGCGCCTCGACCGCTGCCCTGATCGACGGGCGGCGGTCGGCGTCGGCACGCCAGACGACGTACACATGCCGTCGGACCCGCTGCTTGAGCGGGACGGTGACGACCCCGTCGGGCATCGGGTGCCGGCCGAGGAGCGGGGCGATGCAGACGCCCAACCCTGCTGCCACGAGCCCGAGTTGGGTGTGCGTCTCGGCGGCGCGGTGGCCGACGATCGGCTCGATGCCCTTGGAGCGCAGGGTGAACATCAGCCACTCATGACAGAACTCCCCCTCTCCCCAGGTGATCCACTCGTCCCCGGCGAACTCCGCGAGGTCCACCTCGTCACGGTCGGCGAGCCGGTGGCCGACCGGCATCGCCACATCCGCCGGGTCGTCGAGGACGGACGCCTTGACCAGGCCGTCGGGCAGCGGCATCGGCTTGTTGTACCAGTCGAGGACCACGGCGAGATCGAGGTCGCCGCGGACCACGCCCGCGATGCCCAGCTCCGGCTCCAGCTCGCACGAGCGCACGCGCAGGGCAAAGTGCTCGGCCTTGAGGGCGGCGAGCGCGTGGGGGAACAGTCCGCGCGCGGCGGTGGGGAAGGCGGACAGCCTCAACTCCCCCACGACCTGCCCGCGTTGGGCCTCCAGATCGGACTGGGCGAGCTCGACCTGCGACAGGATGCGGGCCGCGTGCTCGGCGAGCAGCCGCCCCGCGTCCGTGAGCCGCACCCCCCGCCCGTGCTTGGCGAGGAGCTGCTGGCCGACCTCGCGCTCCAGCTTGGACATCTGCTGCGAGACGGCGGACGTCGTGATGTGCAGCCCCTCCGCGGCACCGCTCACCGAGCCGTGCCGGGCGAGGGCGTCGAGGGTGCGCAGGCGCTCCAGGTTCAACATGTAAGCGATGCTACGAGATACCGGGGCGGAAATCTCGATTGCGCTACGAGGTCCTCGCGGCCGAGGTGTGCCCCATGACCACCGCCGCACACCCCGGGCCCCCGCCCTCGACCGGCGGCGGCGACGGCGGTGAAGCGGGAGCGGCTGCCGCGCGGGGCGCGCACCTGGGCCCGTCCGGCAGTCGCGGCCTGGACGCGGGCGGCACGGCGATGGCCCTGCCGGCCTCGCTGAGCCACCCGATCGGCTGGATCCACGTCCGCCGCACCCTGGCCGGCACCGGCCGCTCCCACCTGTCCATGACCGGCGCCCAGTTGCTGCTGGCGACGCTCCAACCGGCGGTCGTGACACCGTTGTTCACCGCCTTTCCGAGCCACTTCGCCCTGACGCCCCTGTCGGCGATCGCAGCGCTGGGCGCCCTGGGCACAGGCCTGGCGGCCCTCGTCCAGTACGGCTCGGTGGCGGAAGTCGGCCCGACGACGGCCCAGATGGTCACGTACTTCATCCCGGTCATCGCCGCGGCGGCGGGCGTGGCGATCCTCGGGGAGCCGCTGAGCTGGTCGACACCGGTGGGAGCGCTGATCGTCCTGGCGGGCGCGGCTCTGACCCAGGTGCGGGGCTCCGTCAATGCGCGGCTCCGCCGCGGGGCGCGATCAGCCCCCGCCGGCCCGCAGCGTGACCATGACCTCGCCTCCCGCTAGACGTGCCCTCGCGCGCGCCCGGTCCCCACGGCCGACACGATCGCCTCCGCCAGCGGCACCGTCTCCTCGTCGCTCAAGGTCGACACGGTGACGCGGATGCCGGGCGGGGCGCCCATACGGAACCGCGCCCCCGGTGCCACGGCCCACCCCGCATGCAGCAGCCGAGCCACCGCACCGGTCTCGTCCGGCACCGGGATCCACACGTTCATCCCGCTGCGGCCGTGCGCCGGGACGCCCCGTTCGGCGAGCGCACCGATCAACGAGTCCCTGCGCCCCGCGTACGCCGCGGCCACCGCCTTCGTGTCGACCGCTCCCTCGGTCAACAACCGGGCGAACGCCCGCTGCACGATCCGGCTGACCCACCCGGGCCCGAGCCGCTGCCGCCCCCGCACCCGGTCGACCGTCACGGCATCCCCGGTGAACACGGCGAGCCGCAGATCGGGCCCGTAGGCCTTGGCGGCGGACCGCACGAAGGCCCAGCTGTGAGTGACCCCGGCCAGGGGATGCAGCGGGAGATCCACGATGCCGTGCCCGTGGTCGTCCTCGATGAGCAGCACCTCCGGGTGCTCCTTCAGTACGGCCCGCAAGGCACGCGCCCGCCCCGCGGTCACCGCGGCCCCGGTCGGATTCTGCGCCCGGTCGGTCACGATCAGCGCCCGTGCCCCCGCCGCCAGCGCCCGCCGCACATCGTCCGGCAACGGTCCTTCGTCGTCGACGCCGACCGGAGCGGTGTCCAGCCCGAGCGCCGGCACCAGGTCGAGCAGGCTCCCCCACCCCGGGTCCTCGACCGCGACGGTGTCCCCCGGTTTCAGATGGGCCGCGAGAACCCGCTCGATCGCATCCAGCGAACCCGAGGCCACCTCCACCGGCCCGTCCGGAACCCCGTCGGCGTCCAGCGCATCCCGCACCAGCCGCGCCAGCTCCGGCTCCACGGCGGCCTCGCCATAGAGAACCGGCTCCCGGTCGTTTTGCTCGGCGGCCGCCGCGAAGGCCGACGCCAGGGACGGCAGCAGTCCTGGATCCGGATTGCCCTTCGCCACGTCCCGCACCCCCTCCGGGACCTCGACCCGGATGTTCTCGCGCCCGGTCGTGGCCGGCCGGGGCCGCACCCGGCTGCCCCGGCGCCCCGCGGTCTCGATGACCCCGCGCTCCCGCAGGATCCGGTACGCGGCCGCGACGGTATTGGGATTGACCTCCAGATCGGCCGCCAACTCCCGCATGGGCGGCAGGAGTTGCCCCGGCTCCAACTCTCCGGCGCCCACCGCACGCTCGACGCTCGCCGCAATCTCCGCTGCGCGTCGCCCCTGGATCTTGTATCCTCCTAGCACAAACCAAATTATGCACTAGTGCAATACCGGACGCAAATGGAGACCACCATGCAGGGGACCCGGCAACAGACGCCGCCCGCCACCTACCCGGCGACCGACCGCACGGTTCCCACCCGCTCCGCGGACCGGGCGTCGTACGACAGGGAGGTCGTGCACTCGATACTCGACGAGGCCTACGTCTGCCATCTCGGCTTCGTCCGCGACGGCGCCCCGGTCGTGCTGCCCACGCTCTATGCCCGGGTCGGCGAGCGGCTGTACGTGCACGGCTCGACGGGCTCGCGCCCGCTGCGGATGACCGGCCAGGCCGACCCGGGGCTGCCGGTGTGTCTGACGGTGACGCATGTGGACGCGCTGATCCTGGCCCGCTCGGCCTTCCACCACTCGATCAACTACCGGTCGGTGGTGGTGCACGGCACGGCGTACGACGTGACGGACCCGCAGGAGAAGCGGCTCGCCCTGGACGCGCTCGTCGACCATGTCGTGGCCGGCCGTTCCCAGGACTCGCGGCCCGCCAACAAGAAGGAGCTCGCCGCCACCGCCGTGATCCGGCTGGACCTGGACGAGGTCTCCGCCAAGCTGCGCACGGGCGGGGTCAACGACGAGCCGGAGGACCTCGACCTCCCCCACTGGGCCGGCGTGGTCCCGCTGCGCAAGGGCTACGAGACTCCGGTCGCCGACGCGCTCCTGGCCCCCGGCACCGAACTCCCGGGCTACCTCCGGGCCCTGTGATGCTGATCCATCCCTGGGACAGGGCCCGCGACGACACCGAGTGGCAACGGTGGCTGGCCGTGCACGACTTCGGCACCCTGGTCGTCAACGGCCTCGACGGCGAACCGCCCTACGCCCAGCCGCTGCACTTCGTGTACGACGCCGAACGCGGCGAGGCCCTCACCCACCTGGCCCGCCCGAACCCGATGTGGGCCGCGCTGCTGGCGAACCCGGAGGTCGTGCTGAGCGTGGTCGACGACTACGCGTATGTCCCCGGACCCTGGCAGGCGGCCCCGGACACCCCGCCCGAGCACGGCACACCCACCAGCTTCTACGCGGCCGTCCAACTCCGTTGCCGGGCCCATGTCGTGGACGACCCGGCGGAGAAGGCCGCACTGCTCAACCGGCAGGTCGGCCACTTCCAGCCGGAGGGCGGCTCGGCCGAAGCGGCCGTCGGCGAGGGGCCGTACAGCCGGTTGCTGTCCGGTCTTCGCGGGGTGCGGCTCGAAGTCACCGACGTACGCGCGAAGTTCAAGTACGCGAACCATCGGGCGCCCGAGGTGCAGGACCGGATCCTGGAGAAACTGACGGAACGGTCCGGGCCGGGCGACGCGGCGGCCCGTGAGCATCTGCTGCGCCGCCGCGCCTGACCGAAGGGGCCCTCACCGGACGGCGAGGGCCCCTCGGCGCCACATGGCCGCCCGCCGCGCCCCACGTGCCTCCGACACCGCGAGCCCGGTGACGGCACCCAGCATCAGCAGGGTGCTGGCGAGGATCGGTGCCGTGAGGTGTCCGCCGAACAGGACGACGGCGAGCACCGCCGCGCTGACCGGTTCGAGGAGCATGATCACGGACACGGTGGCCGAGCGCACGACGGCCGCGCCCGCGAAGTAGAGCGCGTAGGAGAGGGCCGTGGGGACGGCCGTGAGGTAGCCCAACAGCCAGAGCATCAGGGCGGGTTCCCCGGTCTGCGGCACCAGCCCCTCCGCCAGCGCGAACGGCAGCAGCAGCACGCTGGTCACCGCGAACACCCCGACCGACGTACCGGCGGCGTCCGTCCCGCCGTCCCGGCCCCAGCGGAGCGTGAGCAGGGTCGTCGCGCACCCCCCGGCCGCCGAGACGAGCCGAACAGCACGCCTGAGGGCCGTACCGTCGAGTCCCCGCCGCCGAGCGTGAGCACCCCGAGCCCGGCGACCGCACCGACGACGGCGACGGCCCCGCCACGCCCGAGCCGCTCCCCCAGGGCCGGCCGGGCCCCGAGCGCGACGAGGACGGGACCGGCGCCGAGCGTCACCACGGTGGCCACGGCCAGTCCGGTGGCTTGCACGGCGGCGAAGTAAGCGGTCTGGAACCCCGCGAGCCCGAGCCCCGTGGCGACGGCCCGCACGGCCTTGCGGGCTTGCGGTTCCCGTACGGCGGCACGGGACCGCGGGCCGCGCAGCAGACGTGCGGCGGTCAGCAGTACGAGGGCGAAAAGGCGCGGCGGGGGCCGGGTTGGGTCAGCCGAATCGGGCAGCGGGCGCTGCCATGACTCGGTGGGAATGCATGATCGTCAGCCTAGGAGGCGGCGGAGCGAGCGGACAGCTCCCTTTCGGGGCCGCCGCTCGCGACCGGTTCCGGGGAGGGCTTCACCGGGGTCGACGACTGGGCGATGAAGGCGCCGAGGAGGACGACCCCACCGCCGATGATCTGCGGGGCGGACAGGTGCTCGCCGAGCAGGACCCAGGCCAGGACGGTCGCGATGACCGCTTCGAGGCAGGCGACCACGGTGGCGACCTGGGGCGAGAGCCGTCGCACCGAGTGGACGCCGGTGACATAGGCGACGACCGTGGCGACGAGGACGATCCAGGACAGCAGCAGGGCGGCGGCGACCGAGGTGCCGTTCAGGTCGGCGGTGCCGCCGACCACGGACCAGTCCATCGTCCAGGGGCGGGCGACGACGGTGAGCACGAGGGCGCCGACGAGGAGGCCGTACGCGATGACGCCCAGCGGATCGGGGGCCCCGGTGCCGGAGCCGCTGCCCTGGTCGGACAGGACGAAGTAGCCGACCTGGCAGCAGGCGGCGCCGAGCGCGAGGAGCAGGCCGACGGCGTCGACGCTCAGCCCGGACCAGACCTCGACGACACAGGCGAGGCCGCCGACCGCGAGGACCACACCGACGGCGGCGGCGCGCGTGACCGGCCTGCGCTGCACGAACCGGACCCAGCCCAGGACGAGGGCGGGGGCGAGGTACTCGACGAGCAGGGCGACACCGACCGGCAGCCGGGAGATCGAGGCGAAGTAGAACGCCTGGACACCGGCCACGCCGAGCAGACCGAACCCGGCGAGCAGGGCGGGGTGGGTGCGCAGCAGCGCGCGGTGCCTGACGGCGAGCGGCAGCATCACCAGGGCCGCGCCGGCCACGCGCAGCCACACCACGTGGAGCGGGTCGAGCCCCGCCTCGATCAGCGGCTTGGCCGCGACGCCGGATCCTCCGAAGGCGACCGCGGACGCGAGCGCGAGTCCGAGCCCGACGCCCTTTCCGCGGTTGCCGCCTCTGCTGTCAGTCGTATGCACCGGCACATGATGACAGGCGATGACATGAGCGTCACCCCCCTTGACACCTGTCTCAGCGGCTGGACCGGGCAGACGGCCGGGATCAGGTGAGCAGGACAGGGGGGCTAGGCATGCAGGGCCGCCCGGATCGGGCCCGGACGGCTGATCCCGACCGGGCTCAGACGGCCCGCCGCACCCGGCTCTCGATCCGGTCCAGCACCACGGCCGCCTCGATGCCGGCGTGGGTGAGGACCTCGACGGCGCGGGCCTCGGGGTCGAGGACGAGGGCGCTCAGCAGGTCGGTGCCGTTCGCACGGACGAGGCCGCGGCGGACGGCACGCTCGGCGGCGTGCTCCATCGCGCCCGCGGCCAGCGGCGAGTACCCCTCCGACTCGGGCACCACGGGCACCGCGCCGGAGTCCTCGACGCTGCCCTGCCAGCGCAGGCCGTAGCCGATGCTGCGCTGCACGAGATAGCCGAGGAGCCGGGCCAGCTGCGGTCCGTCCTCGAAGACGGCGCGGACCTCGGCGTCGTGCTCCAGGAGCGAGTGCAGCAGATGGGCCGTGTCGATCTGCCGGTCCCCGTCCCGGAGCGCCCGCCGACGCGCGCCGGAGACCACCGCTGCCAGGTCCTCACCGAGGCCGGCATCGATGTCCGCGCGGTGACCGCCCGGCTCGTTCGCGGACTGTCGGGGTATACGGGGTGGCACATCCCCCACCCCATCAGCCACGTCGGCATGAGGCATCCCCGGAGGGAACCATCTTCGCGTCCCACACAGAGTGGACCCCGACGGCCGGAATCTCCTCCTTACGGATGACATCAGGCCGCACTGCCCGCAGGGGCGCGTGCCGTCCCGCCTCGCGCCCCGTGCGCAACCGCCGTGCCCCCTCGTACGTCCAACACGGACATGGAGAGCAGGTGCTGGCTGGTTGCTCTGCCGGCCATCGACGACAGGCAGTACGTGTACCGGGTGTACGCCCCGGAGGACGCACTGCTCGCCGACCTGTTCTGGGAGGCGTGGCACTGCCACGACGAGAGCGGGTTCCCGCGGGCTTGGGATCTGTTCGACGCGGCGGTGATACGGCTGGTGAGCTGAGGTCTCCATATTTTCTGACAGTTCATCAGTATTGAATGTTGCGACCCCTGCGGCTACGTTCCGCGACACCACAGCCCGAGACAAAGAGGTGGTCGCATGCCCGAAATCAGCGCGGAGGCACGGATCGAGGCGCCGACCGAGAAGGTGTGGGCCCAACTCACCGACTGGTCCGCGTACGGCGAATGGAACGCCACGCACACCAGCTTCCCCGAGGGCGGTCCGACGGCTCTCGAGGCGGGCGGGACCTTCCAGGAGAACATGAAGCTGATGGGCTTCCCGGCCGAGGTCGAGTGGACCATCGAAGAGGTGGAGCCGGCCCGCACCTTCGCCATCAAGGGCAAGGGTCCGATGGCGGTGACGGTGGCCACGCGCTACACCCTGACCCCCGACGGCGACGCCACCACCGTCCGCATCGACGGCGAGTTCACCGGCGCCGCGGTCGCCCTCATGGCGGGCAAGCTCAAGGACTCGGGCACCGCCGCGCTCAACGAGTCGCTGCGCAAGCTCGCCGGGCTGGTGGCCTGACCCCGACACACGCGCACGTGAAGGCGCCCCGTGGACCGGGTCCACGGGGCGCCTCTTTCACGTCGTCACGCCTGTCAGTCCTCGTCGGCGAGGATCAGGTACAGCTTCTTGCGGGCCTCGTTGATGACGGCGAGGGCCTTCTCGCGCTGTTCCTTGCTGCCGGTCTTCCAGACCTGGCCGAAGGCCTCCATCAGACCGAAGCCGGCCTGGCGGATCTCGCCCAGCGCCTCGAAGTCGACACCACGGGAGGCTTCCTCCCAGGGCGCGTCGGGGCCCTCCTCGGCCGCGGTACGGCCGGCGTCGGTGAGCGCGAACAGCTTCTTGCCGCCCTCACTCTCACTGGCGATCAGGCCCTCGTCCTCCAGCAGCTGAAGGGTCGGGTACACCGAACCCGGGCTGGGCTTCCATGCCCCGCCGCTGCGTTCGGCGATCTCCTGGATCATCTCGTACCCGTGCATGGGCCGGTCCCTCAGCAGGGCGAGGATCGACGCCCGTACGTCGCCGCGCCGCGCCCTCCCCCTGGGACCGCCACGCCCTCGCGGACCCCAGGGCCCCGGCCCGAAACCGGGCCCGCCGAAACCACCGGGGCCACCGCCCGGACCGAAGGGCCCGAAGGCATCACGCCGTCCTTCGAAACCACCCCGGCCGCGCGGGCCAGGGCCACCGTGTCCACGTTCGAATCCATGGGAACGCATCGCAATCACTCCATCCATCGTTGATCTGTCGCGATGCGTCAACGATATATCGGAATAGTTCGACTGACAAGCGCCCAGGTCAATCGTTCGGTTGAATCGCGCTTACCTCTCCAGCCCGCCCCTCGCTCCGCACGGAGGACGCGGGCAGCCACCGGAAACGGTCAGGATGCGGGAGTCACCCCCAGCAGAGAGGTCTCCACGCCATGTCCAGCTTCCCCAGCAGACGCCGTGTTCTCGCGACCAGCGCCGGTGCCGCACTCGCGTTCGGCGCGCTGAGCAGCACGTCCGCCCAGGCCGCGGGCCGCACCAGTACCGAGGAGACCAGAACCCTCGACGAGCTGTACCAGGCCGCGCTCGCGGAGGGCGGGAAGCTCGTCATCTACGCCGGTGGGGACACGCCCACACAGCAGGACTTCACCAAGGCCGCGTTCCTGAGGCGCTTCCCCGACATCGACCTGACCCTGGTGGTGGACTACAGCAAGTACCACGACGTCCGCGTCGACAACCAGCTCGCGACCGACACCCTCGTCCCCGATGTCGTCCAGCTGCAGACCCTCCAGGACTTCACCCGCTGGAAGGAGCAGGGGCGGCTGCTGCGGTACAAGCCCGCCGGGTTCTCCAAGGTGTACGACAAGTTCAAGGACCCGCACGGCGCCTGGGTCGCCATCGGGGCGATCGGGTTCAGCTTCATGTACAGCCCGTCGGTGGTCGGTTCGGACGCCCCGAGCACCCCGCTGGACCTGGTCGACCCGAAGTGGAAGGGGAAGATCGCCTCGTCGTACCCGCATGACGACGACGCGGTCCTCTACCTCTTCTCGCTCTACGCCCAGAAGTACGGCTGGGAATGGGTGGCCGGGTTCGCCGCCCAGGACGTCCGGTTCGCGCGCGGCAGCAACTCCCCCGCCGACGCGGTCCGCGCCGGCACCCACGCGATCGGCGTCGGCGGCTCGGGCGCCCCGCTCGCCACCGGGCCCGTGAAGTGGGTCGTCCCGGACAGCGCCCCGTTCATGGCCTGGGGCCAGCGCGCCGCGATCCTGAAGCAGGCCGCGCACCCGGCCGCCGCCAAGCTGTACCTCAACTGGCAGCTGTCGCTCGGCACCCAGCAGGGCTCCTTCAACGGCTGGTCCGTCCGCGCCGACGTCACTCCCCCTACGGGTCTGAAGCCGGTGTGGGAGTACCCCAACGCGCACATCGACGGCTTCCCCCGCTTCATGGCCGACCGTGCCGCGATCGAGCGCTGGAAGCAGACCTTCGCGCTGTACTTCGGCGAGGTGAAGGGTGACCCGACGCCGGGCTGGCCGGGGCTGCACCCGGGGGCGTGACGCAACAGCGCTTCACAACACTTCACATAGGTCATACGAGTCCTCGATAGACTCGGGCGCCCTGTCCGAGTGGATCAGTGAGTCCAAGGGGATCTGCCGTGACCGACCGCGCTCTCGCCAACGGCACCCGGCGCACCCTGGAACACGCCCCGCACCTCGTGTTCTTCCTCGTCGTGGGTGTCGCCGCCGTGCGGCTCCTCGCTCTCGACAGCCCGCTGTGCCCGCAGATCGTCGGCGTCAGCGGGCTGTTGGCCGTGGTGTACGGGACCGGTCTCGGGCTGTGGAACCGGCTCGGTCCGGCCGTCCGGGCCGCCTGGATCACCACCCTGCTCACCCTGTGGGGCCTCCTGCTGTTCCTCGCCCCGACCCCGCTGACCTGGGCGTACGCCTGGTGCGGGGTGCCCCTGGCGTGCGCGGCGCTGCGGGCCCTCGGGCGGCGGGCGGCGCTCGTGGCGGTGGGTGCGATCTCCCTCCTTCTCGGCGGCCGGCTGCTCGGCTCGACCGGCCGGCTCGACCTGGAGATGGCGCTGGTCCCGGTCGCGGCCGTCTGGGGCACCGTCGCCCTCTACCGGTCGCAGCAGCGGGACGCGGCCGAACGCCAGCGCCTCCTCGAGGAGTTGCGGAGCACCCGTGACGTCCTGGCCGAGGAGCAGCGCCGGGCGGGTGTGCTCGCCGAGCGTGCCCGGATCGCCCGGGATCTGCACGACACCCTCGCCCAGGAGCTCGCGGGCAGCCTGATGCTGCTGCAGGCCGCCGAGCGGGACTGGGACCGGCGGCCGGACGCGGCCCGCACCCGGGTGCGCGCGGTGGCCGATGGTCTGGACGGCAATCTCGCCGAGACCCGCCGGATCATCCACGACCTCACCCCGTCCGCCGTCGCCGAGGCCGGCCTCGAAGGCTCGCTGCGGCTGCTGTGCGCCCAGGTGGAGCAGGCGGGGGCCGCGGCGCAGGTGCGGTTCCGTTCCGCGGGCGAGCCCCGTCCCGTCCTGGACGAGCAGGCGGCCGCCACCCTGTTCCGGGTGGCCCAGGGCACGCTGGCGAATGTGCGTGACCACTCGCGCGCTGCGCATGTGCTGGTCACCCTCCACCATGAGGCGGACCGCGTCGAACTCGACGTACAGGACGACGGAGTGGGCTTCGATCCGGCGGGCGCTGCCGGGGCTCCCGCCCTGTCGACCCGTGGCTTCGGCCTGCCCGGCGCCCGCGCGAGGCTGCGCGAGTACGGCGGCGACCTGCGGGTCACCAGCGCGCCGGGCCGGGGGACACACGTGCGGGCCGTGCTGCCGGCGGCGACTCCCCGGCTGACCTCGGCGACCGCCGGATGACGGACCACCGGACGCCCGTCCGCCTGGTGATCGCCGACGACCACGCCGTCGTACGGGCCGGACTGCGCGCCCTGCTCGAGGGCGAACCGGATCTCGCGGTGGTCGCGGAGGCGGGCAGCGGCGAGGAGGCCGTACGGCTGGCCGTGGAGCTGAAGCCGGACGTCGTGCTGATGGACCTCCGGTTCGCGGGCGCCGACCTCGACGGTGTCGACGCGGTCCGCCGGCTGAGCGCCGAGGCTCCCGCCGTACCCGTGCTGATGCTGACGAGCTACTCCGGGCGGGCCGACGTGGTGCGGGCGTTGGAGGCAGGCGCGCGGGGATACGTACTGAAGGCCGGGCCGCCCGAGGAACTCTTCCGGGCCGTGCGCGGGGCCGCCGTCGGCGTGCTGGCCCTCGCCCCCGAGGTGGTCGGCGAACTCGTCGGGCAGGTGGTCCGGCCCGACGTCGATCTCACCGAGCGCGAGGTGGAGGTCGTGCGGCTGGCGTCGGAGGGGCTGAGCAACCGGGCGATCGCCCAGGCCCTGTTCCTCAGCGAGGCGACCGTGAAGACGCATCTCGTGCGGATCTACCGCAAGTTGAAGGTGGAGAACCGCGCGGCTGCCGTGACGGAGGCCGCGCGGCGGGGGCTGATCCAGCTCGACTGACAGGCGGTTCGCCCCGGCTACCCCTCAGTGCCCTCGGAACGCCTCCTCCAGCCACCAGGCCCCGTGCTCCCCCGCCACCTTGGCGTCGACGAGCAGCGGCGCCGACCGCGGCCCCGCCACCCAGTCCTCGACCGCCTTGAGATCGGCGCACGTCCGCACGGTCACCGCCTCGAAGCCGTAGCCGCGGGCGATGGCCGCGATGTCGGTGGGCGGGAAGGTGACCGTGTCGAGCGGGTGGCCGTCCGGCCCGAAGTGGTGCACCTCGGCCCCGTACCCCTCGTCGTCGTACACCACGACCACCATCGGCAGCCCCAGCCTGCGTACGGTGTCCAGCTCGGCCGCGCCCATCAGCGCGCCGCCGTCGCCGAGCGCGGCCACCGGCAGCCGGTCCGGCCGGGCCAGCGCGGCGCCGATCGTGGTCGCGAGGCCCAGGCCGATCGACTGGAAGGCCTGGGTGAAGCAGAACCCGTGGTGGTCGGGGACGGACAGATAGGCGCTCGGGTAGCCCATGAAGTTCCCGGAGTCCACGCCGATCACCCGCTCCGCCGGGAGGATGTCGTCGAGGGCGATGCCGAGCGTGCGCGGGTCGATGCGGTCCCGGGTGCTCTCGTCCTCGTACGGCACGTCCCGCCATCGCACCTGCGGGCCGACGGCCTCGCCCCGGTACCCCTCCCGCCGCTCGTTGCCGCCGGCGTCGAGCGCACGCCGTGCGGTGCGTTCCACGTCCCCGACGACACCGAGGTGCACCTGCCGGTGGGCGCCGAGCGCGGACGCGTCGTCGTCGACCTGTACGACGACGGCGTCCGGGCCGATGAGACGGCCGTGCCGCATGGTCCACATGTTGAGGGCGCAGCCCCAGCCGACGACGAGATCGGCGCCCTGGATCAGCTCGACCGCCACCGGGGACGCGAAACCCCCGGAGATGCCGAGCGACCACGGGTCGCCCTGGAACAGCCCGTGGGCGACGGCGGAGGTGGCCAGCAGCGCGCCGTGGTGTCCGGCGAGCGCGACGAGCGCGTCCCGGGCGCCCGGCGAGCGGGCGCCGCGGCCTGCCACGAAGACGGGGCGGCGGGCGCCTTCGAGTGCGGCGACCAGGGCCGCCACGTCGGCGTCCGACGGCTCGACTGCGGCCCGCGCGGGCGGCGGGACGACGGCGATCGCGGCGGTGTCGGCGACGTCCAGGGCCTGTACGTCCAGGGGCAGGTTCAACAGCACGGTACGACGCTCGTGCAGGGCACGGCGTACGGCGCCGCAGGCCTGCTCGACCGCGGAGTGCGGGGAGCTCACGCGCTCGGTGACCGCGCCGACCGCACGGGCCAGCGCCTCCTGGTCGACGTAGAAGTTGGACGTGGGCTGCGTCGCCTCGGCCGCGAGCACGAGAAGCGGGGTACGGCTCTTGGCGGCTTCGGCGATGCCGGTCAGGGCGTTGGTGAGACCGGGGCCCTGGTGGACGCTGAGCGCGGCGACCGCCCCGCTCATCCGGGCGTAGGCGTCGGCCATGGTGGCGGCTCCGCCCTCGTGGCGGGCGGCGACATAGCGGGAACCGGCGGCGACCATGGCGTTGGTGAGGTGGAAGTTGCCCGACCCGACCACGCCGAAGACGTGGTCCACGCCGGCCGCGGTCAGTGCCCGGCCGACGGCTTCGGCGACCTTCATGAGCGCTCCACGAGGGCGAGGACGCGGGCGGGTGAGCCGGAGCCCTTCAGGATGGGCAGCGGGCCGGCGATGACGACGGCACCGGTGGCGGGCAGTTCGCCCAGGTTCTGGAGCTGGGTGAGCCCGTACTTGTCGTTGCCCATGAGGTAGGAGTGGCACGGGAAGAGCGGGTCGAAGGAGTGGGCCGCTCCGGCGTCGGTGCCCACGGTCTCGGTCCCGAGGCCGATCACCGGCGACTCCTCGGCGACCCAGCGCGCGCACTCCGGCGACAGACCGGGGGTGTGCGGGCCGTTCTCGTCGGCGTTCAGGAACTCCTCCTGCGAGTGCGAGCGAGCGTCCCATCCGGTCCGCAACAGCAGCCAACCGCCCTCGGGCAGCGGCCCGTTCTCGGTCTCCCACGCCTTGATGTGGTCCACCTCGACGAGGAAGTCGGGGTCCTTGGCGGCGAGCGCGGAGAAGTCCAGCACGGCGGCGGGGGCGATCAGCCGGCTCGCCGGTACGGAGGCCACGTCGGCGAGGTCCTTGCCGGTGACCCAGTGGTTGGGGGCGTCGAAGTGCGTCCCGGTGTGCTCCCCGGTACGGAAGTTGTTCCAGTACCAGGCCGGCCCCCGGTCGTCGTACCGGCTGATCTCCTCCAGCTCGAACACCTGCGTCTGCCCGAACGGCTCGGGCAGCTGGATCACCGGGGTCTCCGACGACAGCGGCGCGGTCAGATCGACGACTTCGATCGCGCCGCTCCGCAGCCCGGACATCAGCGCGGCGAGAACGGACGGCTTGGTCATGGAGACCTCCTGAGCTGTCGTGGGCGCGGGACGCGTTGACGACGGTCGCACCGCTGTCCGGGCGCGTCCAGAGAGTGCCCGTCCCCAAATCGGTCCAGTGCTCCGGAATTGGCCTTGGTCTGCGGTTTCCCGGGCCTCTAGCGTCGGACTCATGCGTATCCGAATCGTCGACGCCTTCACGGACCGCCCCTTCGCCGGGAACCCTGCCGGGGTGCTGCTCCTGGACGCCTTCCCGGACGACAACCGGCTGCAGAACATCGCCGTGGAGGTCAATCACGCCGAGACGGCGTTCGCCCACCGGCTGCCCGCGGGCGGGGAGGCGGACTGGGCGTTGCGCTGGTTCACGCCGGCCGCCGAGGTGAACCTGTGCGGGCACGCGACGCTGGCCACGGCCCATGTGCTGCACACCACCGGTGCCCACGAGGGCCCGGTGCGGTTCGCCACACGGAGCGGGGTGCTCATCGCCACGCCCGCTGCGGACGGCTCGGTCACCCTCGACTTCCCCACCGCCCCGCTCACCCAGGTCGAGCTGCCGGACGGGGTCGCCGCGGCTCTCGGCGCCGAGCCGCTGGCCGCCTTCGACACCGGGCCGAACGTCGGTGACCTGCTGGTCGAGCTGGCGGACGAGAAGACGATCCACGCACTGCGCCCCGACCTCAGGGCGCTCGGTGCCTACTCGGAGCGCGGTGTCATCGCCACCGCCCGCGCCGAGAACCCCGAGCTCGGCTACGACTTCGTCTCCCGCTGCTTCTTCCCGAACATCGGGATCGACGAGGACCCGGTCACCGGCAGCGCCCACACCGCCCTCGCGCCCTTCTGGTCCGAGCGCCTGGGCCGTACCGACCTCACCGGCCTCCAGGCCTCGCCGCGCTCCGGCCGCGTGCGCACGCAGCTGATCGGTGACCGCACACTGCTCACCGGCCGCGCGGTCACCACCATCGAGGGCGAGCTGCTCGTCTAGCGGATCGCCGGCTGCCGGGGGTCATGCCGTCGGCAGCCAGTCCACCTTCCCGGCCAGCAGCGCGTAGCCGACGAACGCCCCGATGTCGAGCAGGGAATGCGCCACCACCAGCGGGCCCACCCGCCCCCATCTGCGGTAGAGGTAGACGAACACCACGCCCATCACCATGTTGCCGATGAACCCGCCGATGCCCTGGTAGAGGTGGTACGACCCGCGCAGCACAGAACTGGCCACCAGCGCGGTCCCGGGCGTCCAGCCCAACTGGTGCAGCCGGCGCAGCAGATAGCCGACGACGATGACCTCTTCGAGGATCGCGTTCTGCATCGCGGAGAGGATCAGCACCGGGTACTTCCACCACACCTCGGGCAGCGCCTCCGGCACCACCGTGAGATTGAAGCCGAGCCCGCGTGCGGCCAGGTAGAAGGCGATTCCGGTGCTGCCGATCACCGCCGCGATCGCCGCCCCGCGGCCCAGGTCGGGCCAGGGCCTGGTGCGGTCGAAGCCGAGGGTGCGCAGGCTCCCGCCCTCGCGCAGCAGGAAGTGCGCGACGAGGAGGACGGGCACCAGGGACGAGGCGATCCCGAAGAGCTGCCAGGCGAGATCGAGCCAGGGGCGGCCCGGCGCGGCGGAGGCGTTGAGGGTGGCCGCCTGGTCCTTCAGCCCGCCCGGTTTGGTGACCGATCCGACAAAGCTGATGAGGGCGGACACTCCGCTCGCACCGAGCGAAAGCCCCAGAACGAGCAGCGTCTCGTCCCGGAAGATCCGCCGTGAAGGGCGGTCTTCTGGAAAAGAATCGGCCACGAGGCCCGCCTCTCCCTGCACACCTGACTCCAATTCAGTAATCCCGTCCCATCCCCAACGCCGCCCCGCTAGGGTCTCGAAAGAACTTACGAAGATCGTGCGTGACAGGCCGTCGGGGGACGGACACCGTACGGGGCAGACCTCCCCTTCGCATGCCATACGGCCGTGGACCGGCAGCAGGTACGACAGGGAGGGGCACCACCGTCATGGGACGTCACAGCTTGCCCGATCAGTATGGGGCGGGCGGCAGCGACCCCCGCCCACGCACCCGTCGCCGTACGGTGGCCATCGCGACGGTGCTCGTCCTGACCGCCGCGGGCGGTACGGCGGCCGCGGTCCAGAGCGGACTGCTCTCCTTCGGTGGCTCCTGCCAGGACGACGCGGTGCGGCTGAAGCTAGCCGCCTCCCCCGACCTGGCCCCGGCCCTGCGCGCCGCGGCGAAGCGCGCCCGTGACCAGAACCTGACCTCCGACGGCCGGTGCGTCGCCATGGAGGTGACCGCGCAGGACTCGTACAAGCTCACCGACACCCTGCTGGCGGGCAGGAAGACCGATGTCCAGGTGTGGGTTCCTGACTCGGAGCTGTGGATCCAGCGGATCGCGGCGGACACCAAGGCGACGGAGGTGACCCCGGTCGGCAGCTTCGCCTCCAGCCCGGTCGGTGTGGCGATGGTCCCTGAGGCCGCGAAGTCGCTGGGGTGGCCGCAGAAGTCGTACGACTGGATCGAGCTGGTCGGCGCGACCATGCAGGACGACTCGCTCAAGCTGGGCGCGGCCGATCCTTCGCGCAGTGCGACGGGGCTGCTCGCCCTGACCCAGCTGAGCACCGGCGCCGCCGGGATCGAGGGTGGGGACACCCAGGCCGCGGCCATGATGAAGACGCTGTCGCAGCGGACCTCCGACAGCGACACCCAGGTGCTCGACACCCTGCCGCGCGACTCCTCGGGCACCGAGCAGGGCAACCCCAAGCGCAACCAGGCGCTGATCCTCAGCGAGCAGGCGGCGTTCGCGTACAACTCCGCCGGGGACGGCGAGGGACTCGACCTCTTCTACCCGAAGGACGGCTCGCCCCGGCTGGACTACCCGTTCTCACTGGTCGACCAGCCGAAGCTCACCACCGACGAGAGCCGGGCGGCGCTGCGGTTCATGAACTATCTGCGCAAGCCCGAGCAGGCGCGGCTCATGGAGAAGTACGGCTTCCGTACGTCCGCCGACGAGGTGCCGCAGACGCTGGTGACGCGGGCGGGCGGCAGCAAGCCGCAGCCGTATGCGCAGGACGCCCTCAAGCCGGCCGCGGAGACGGCCCTCCAGGAGGCGCTGGGCACCTGGACGATCACCGTGCAGAACGCGCGGATCACCACGGTCGTCGACGCGTCCTCCTCCATGTCCGAACTGGTCCCGGGTACGTCCCAGTCCCGCATGGACGTCACCAAGGCGTCCCTCCTCCAGGCGCTCGCCACGTTCACACCGGAGGACGAGATCGGCCTCTGGAAGTTCTCCACCAAGCTGGACGGCGACAAGGACTACCGGGTCCTCGTGCCGACGGGGCGCCTGGGCGACAGCAAGGACGGCGGAACCCAACGGGACGAACTCACGGCGGCCTTCAGCGGCCTCACACCGGTCCCGAACGGCGCGACGGGCCTGTACGACACCACGCTCGCCGCGTACAAGGCGGCCACCTCCTCCTACGCCGACGGCAAGTTCAACGCCCTGGTCGTCCTGACGGACGGCGTCAACCAGGACCCCGGCAGCATCTCCCGCGGCACCCTCATCAGCCGCCTCCAGCAACTCACCGACCCCGACCGCCCGGTCCCCCTGATCATGATCGCCGTCGGCCCCGACGCGGACCGCGCCGAGGCCCAGCAGATAGCCCGGTCCACAGGCGGCACAGGCCAGGAGGTAACCGACCCGTCCGAGATCCACGAGGTCATCCTGAAGGCAATCGTGGCGGCGGGGGCGCAGGGGGCGGGGTGAGGTGAGGCGCACCGGGGGCGCCGCGGGCGCCGGGAGCAGGCTGGCGCGAGCCGCGGGAGCGGGGGTAGCGGGGGGCTGGGAGCGCGCCGAGCCGCGGGAGCGCGAGCGGGGGCACAGGCTGGCGCGAGCCGTAGGAGCGGGGGTGGCGGCGCCGGCAGCAAGCCGAGCCGCGGGAGCGTTGGCACGGGGAGCAGGCTGAGCCGGGCCGTAGGAGCGGGGGCGCCAGGAGCAGGCTGGCGCAAGCCGCGGGAGCGAGGGCGGCGGCGCCGGGAGCACGCCGAGTCGCGCCATGGGGGCGGGGGCAGCGGGAGCGGGGGCACGGGGAGCAGACTGCGCCGAGCCGTAGAAGCGAGGGCGCCAGGAGCAGGCTGGCGCGAGCCGCAGGGGCGAGGGCGGCGGCGCCGGCAGCAAGCCGAGCCGCGCCGCAGGAACGGGGGCGGCGGGGGCACGGGAAGCACGGTTCGCCGTCCGCCACAGCCAGCGGCTCGCCCCGACTGACCGCCCGCCACAATCCGCCGCTCCTCCCGACCTACCGCCCGTCACAGCCCGCGGCCCGCCCCAACCCACCGTCCGCCACAACCCACGACTCCCCCCAACCCACCGCCCGCCGCAACCCGCCGCTCCTCCCGACCTACCGCCCGTCACAGCCCACGGCTCGCCCCAACTCACCGCCCGTCCTAGCCCACGGCTCCCCCAACCCACCGTCCGCGACAGCCCACCGCTCCCCGCACCCCACAGCCCGTTCCACCCCCGTCTCACCCCAGCGGCACCGGCTCCGGGAGGCCCACCGGCCAGGTGTGGACCGGTTCGCCGAGGTGCATCAGTTCTGCGTACCGGCGGGTCGTCGCGGCGAGTGCGGCACTGCGGTCGAGGCCTGATTCCAGGGCCCGGTGGAAGGTGGCGGACTGCCAGGTCGCGCCGTTGGTGCGGCGGCGGCAGCGTTCTTCGATCACGCCCAGGTACAGGTCCCGGTCGGCGGGCTCCACGCCCCACGCGGCGAGGCCCGCCTCGGCCAGCGGCAACAATTCGTCGCGGACGAGGGTGACGGCGTCGATCTGGGCCAGGCCGCCGTACCGGCCCCGTCGCGGCCAGTCGAAGCGGGCGTCGATGCCGTCGCGGCAGGCCGCGTCGAAGTTGGCGGCGGCCGCCTCGAAGGGCAGCCGGGTCCAGATCGGGCGGGACTCCTCCGCCAGGGCGCGGACGACGCCGTAGTAGAACGCGGCGTTGGCGATGACGTCCGTGACGGTGGGGCCGGCCGGGAGCACGCGGTTCTCGACGCGGAGGTGCGGGACGCCGTCGGCGATGCCGTAGACGGGGCGGTTCCAGCGGTACACCGTGCCGTTGTGCAGGACGAGTTCCGCGAGGGACGGGACGCCGCCCTCGTCCAACACCTTCAGCGGATCCTCTTCGTCGCAGATGGGCAGCAGCGGCGGGAAGTAGCGCAGATTCTCCTCGAAGAGGTCGTACGCCGAGGAGATCCACCGCTCGCCGAACCAGGTCCGCGGCCGGACCCCCTGGGCCTGGAGCTCGGGCGGCCGGGTGTCCGTGGACTGCTGGAACAGCGGCGGCCGGGACTCGCGCCACAGCTCATGCCCGAAGAGGAAGGGCGAGTTGGCCCCGACGGCGATCTGCGCGGCGGCGACGGCCTGTGCCGCGTTCCACACGGCGGCGAAGCGGGCCGGGGTGACCTGGAGGTGCAGCTGGACGGAGGTGCAGGCGGCCTCCGGGGCTATGGACTTGGAGGTGCAGACGAGATGCTCGACGCCGTCGATGTCGAGGACGAAGTCCTCACCGCGCGCGGCCACGATCTGGTCGTTGAGCAGCGTGTAGCGGTCGACGTCGGAGAGGTTGGAGGAGACCAGGTCATCCCGGTCCAGCGTCGGCAGAATGCCGATCATCACGATTCCCGCGTCGAGCTCGCCCGCTTTCCGGTGCGCATATGCCAGCGAGGTGCGGATTTCCTCCGCCAGCCGGTCGAATACCCGGCCACCCAAAGGGTGTGGGGCTATGTTGACTTCCAGATTGAACATGGCGAGTTCTGTTTGGAAATCTCGGCTCGCGATCCGTTCGAGCACTTGCGCATTCAGCATTTTCGGCATGCCGTCGGTACCGGCGAGATTCAATTCGATCTCCAGCCCCATGAGGTTCCTGGGGCGGTCGAACCGCCTCTCCTCCAGCAGCCGCTCCAGTCCCGTCAGGCACTTGCGGAGCTTGCCGCGGTAGAGCTGCCGATCGGACAGATCGAACCGACCTGCCACGACCTTCTCCCCCATCGAAGCGTCCCTCCTCGGATGGGCGGGCCGAAGATCCGGCCGCCGGTCTCGGGTCACGTGGGATGATGCCCAGCCGAGGCGATCGATAACGTCCCGCGCGGACCCGTCGCCCGCTACCCTGTTGCCCGAGACCGGCGGCACATTCATCGGGCATACGGCTCGGCGCAGTTTCGAGTTCCCTGAACATCTCGTGAAAAACGCCGACGAGAACGGGCCGACCGCGCCTTGGACATTCATCCAGGTCATCGCCTTACAGCCGCTGGAAATCGGGATGATTCCCGCTTGTCGCCGACCGAATTGCCCCTTGTTCTTCACGTCGGAAACGGCTAGATGAAACACCGTCTGAACACGTGTCGTATAAACTCCGCGGACGAGACAGAAGGCTGGCGCCCACGGTCGGTCCGATCCTGCCGTCGAGGTGACGTACGGCGGGCTCACCCACACCACGCACGCCTCACGACCCGGCCCCCGCCACTCTGCCCCCGCGAGCTGACAGCGCCGTCCGCCCACGCCCTCGCGCCACCGTGCCTGTCGAATGAGAGGCGAACCACCATGCCGCTGCATGTCCCCCCGGCTCCCGCACCAGCACTTCGCTCCGTCCTCACTGCGCTCGGTTCGCCCACCGCGGTCCGCGAGGCCCGAACTCCCTCCCTGCGCGCCGCCCAGGGTCCGACCACCCCCGAACTCCCCCTGCCCGTATACGTACTTGACGAGATCACCGCAGCGGGCGCCTCCGCCACCCGGCTGGCCGGCTGGCGTTTCCTGATCCGCAGCGGGGATCATGCGGTGGCCGCGGCCGAGACCCGGCTGACCCCCGACGGGTGGGCCTTCTCGCACTTCTTCGAGGGTCCCTACATCACCTCGACCGAGCGCGCACTGCGCCAGGCCGAGACGATGAAACAGCCCTACCAGCCCCGTCTGCTCTCGGTCCCCGGCCTCTACATGCTCACGCTCTGGCTGCACGGCGACTGCACCGCGGACGGCGCCTCCGGCCACCCCGCCGCCACCGATCTGCTCGTCCCGCTCGCCCCCGCGCCGCCCGGTATCGCCGCCCACCGGCCGCACCGGGTGGCCGAACTGCTCCCGGTGCTGACCCATCGGGTATCTCCGGGCCCCTTGCTGGGACAGCTCGCCTGAAAACCAGAACCCCGGCTCGTACGAGCGCAATAAAGCTCGTACGAGCCATTTTCATGCCCCGCCCCGACCGGACTAGCCCCATCCGGCCATCTCGAACCACCCGAAGAGACAGTGCAGTTGGGATGAACCGTCCAGGCGGGTGATGCGTCATGAACCTGTGAGTAGCGGTGCTGCCAAATCCCTGCGGATTGACGCCCGTGGGGCAACACTGGTTCCGACCGACTTATCACAACGGGGGCAGCGATGAAAACCACGCCGAAGCGAAAGATCCCACCAATGTGCCAGCACCAGCCGTCGTGTCCGACCGCCGAATCCGCCGACCGGGAGGGCGCCCGACTCGTGGCGCACCACCCGGAGCAGGGCTGGAGCCTGCTGTGCAACGGCGTTCTGCTCTTCGAGGACACCGGTGAGCTCCTGCCCGACGGCAAGATCATCGCCCCGCACCGCCCGCTGGGCACCGAACAGGTGATGACCGCAGCCTGAGGCGCAGGCGATACCGGGCGGTGGGACCGACCGCCCCGGTGATTTGAGGGGCCGGCCCGCAGACACTCGCTGCGAACCGGCCCCGACGCATGTCCAGGGGTGCTCACTCCTCGTGTTCCCCCTTGTCCACTACGGTCATCCCTCGCGTTCCCCTCCCACGGCTGCCCGTTTTCCGGAAGACTTCTGGAAGTTTCGATCCGTCGACGGAGGTGGGGAGTTGGCAGCACACGAGGTCGACACCGAGGGGCCGTCCGACACGGGGGGCCGGATCACCATCACCGAGATCGCCCGGCAGGCCGGGGTCTCCGTACCGACCGTCTCCCGGGTCGTCAACGGCCGTTCCGACGTGTCCCCGAAGACCCGGGCCCGTGTGGAGGAGCTGCTGCGCCGGCACGGCTACCGCAAGCGCCCGACGGCCTCCGGCACCGGCGCCGCCCTGCTCGACCTGGTCTTCAACGACCTCGACAGCCCCTGGGCGGTGGAGATCATCCGAGGGGTCGAGGAGGTGGCGCACGCGGCCGGCGTCGGGACCGTGGTCTCGGCGATCCACGGCCGTTCCGGCGACGCCCGCGAGTGGATGCGCAACCTCAGGGCCCGCGCCTCCGACGGCGTCATCCTGGTCACCTCGGACCTGGAGCCGGTGCTGCACGAGGAGTTGCGCATCCTCGGCGTCCCGCTGGTCGTCGTCGACCCGGCGGGCTCCCCGGCGCTGGACGCCCCCACCATCGGTGCCGCGAACTGGTCGGGCGGCATGGCGGCCACCGAGCATCTGCTGTCGCTGGGCCACCGCAGGATCGGCCTGATCGCGGGCCCGCCCCGGCTGCTGTGCTCCCGGGCCCGCTTCGACGGCTACCGCGCGGCGCTGGAGGGTGCGGGACTCGTGGTCGACGACGCCGTCGTCGTACCGGGCGACTTCCGGCCCGAGTCCGGGTTCGCCGGCTGCAACACCCTGCTGGACCTGCCCGACCCCCCTACGGCGATCTTCGCCGCCAGCGACCAGATGGCGCTCGGCGCGGTCGAGGCGATGCGCCGCCGGGGTCTGCGGGTCCCGGAGGACATGAGCCTGGTCGGTTTCGACGATCTTCCGGAAGTACGGTGGTCCGCCCCGCCCCTCACCACGATCCGCCAGCCGCTCGCCGACATGGGCAAGCTGGCCGTCCGTACGGTCCTGCGGCTGGCCCGCGACGAACAGCCGGACTCGCCGCGGGTGGAGCTCGGCACGGAACTGGTGATCCGCGCGAGCACCGCTCCCCCGGCCCGCTGACACGGCACCGGCCCGGCGGTGGACCACACCCCCGGGCCGGGCCTCATCCCGGCGGACTCCCCTCCTTGCCCAGCCGCCGGGTGTCTCAGCGTGCCGCTACTTCTCGAGTGCCTCCCTGATCGCGAAGTAGGCGGGCTTCGGCTGGAGTTGTTCGTCCCAGGGCAGGGCGGCACCCTCGCCGTCGAAGAACGCCGGGATCCAGGAGTATTTGTCCGTGTAGTCCCACAGCGTGATGCCCACGCAGCGACGCACCGCGAGGCACGCCTCGGTCAGATCGCGGTACCACTCTGCCTGCGTGGCCAGCTTCGCCTCGTCCGCGGGCAGGATCATCCGTACGTCGACCTCGGTGAGCGCGGTGTCCAGGCCGAGCTTGGCGAAGCGCCGCAGGTTGTCCTCAAGGGTCGTCGGATAGCCGTACTGCAGCGCGAGGTGCGCCTGGAGGCCGAATCCGTGCAGCGGGACACCCCGCGCCTTCAGTTCCTTGGCGAGCTTGTAGTAGGCGTCGCTCTTGGGGCCGACCGCCTCGACGTTGTAGTCGTTGAGGTACAGCTTGGCCTTCGGGTCGGCCTGGTGGGCCCAGCGCAGGGCGTCGGCGATGTAGCCGGGGCCGAGCGTCTTGTAGAAGATCGTCTCGCGGTAGGTGCCGTCCTCGTTGAAGGCCTCGTTGACGACGTCCCAGGCGTAGATCTTGCCGCGGTAGTGGCGCACCTCGGTCTGGATGTGCTTCTTCAGCACGGCCCGCAGCTCGGGCGCCGTCCACTCGCGGCTGGTGAGCCAGTCGGGCAGCTGGCTGTGCCAGACGAGCGTGTGGCCGCGTACCCGCTGGTGGTTGGCGCGGGCGAGGTTCACGATCTCGTCGCCCAGGGTGAAGTCGAAGTCACCCTGCTGGGGTTCGGTGGCGTACCACTTCTGGCCGTTGCCGGGGGTGATCATGTCGAACTCGCTGCCGAGGAGGGCCTTGTAGGGCTCGTCGACGAGTTCGGGGTTGTCGGTGGCGCTGCCGTAGTAGCGGCCGTGCTGCTGGGCGAGTTCGGCGAGGGTGGCCGGCTCGTCCTGCGCCTGGGCCGGTGCGCCGGTACCGACGCCGGCGGCCATCAAGCCGGCGGCGAGGGCGCCGATGAGTCTCAGACGGGTCTTGCGCATGGTGCGACTCCTCACGTGCGGGTGGGGGAGGTGAGCCGTACTTACGCCATCAGCCCTTGGTGGCTCCGGCGGTGAGGCCGCCGACGAGCTGTCGCTCGGCGACCGAGTAGAAGGCGAGGGCGGGAACCATCGCGACGACGAGATAGGCGAAGATGCGCGCGTAGTCGGCGGAGTACTGGCCCTGGAACTGCTGGACGCCGATGGGCAGGGTCCACCAGGTGTTGTCGGTGAACACCAGCAGCGGCAGCATGAAGTTGTTCCAGCTGGTGACGACGGCCAGCACCGAGACGGTGCCGAGCGCCGGCCGGGCCATGGGCAGCAGCACCCGCCAGAAGAAGCCGAAGGAGCTGCACCCGTCGAGGGTGGCCGCCTCCTCCAGTTCGCCGGGGATCTCCCGGAAGAAGGCGCGCAGGATGATGATGGTCATCGGCAGCCCGAAGGCGGCCTGCGGCAGGATGACGCCGAGCGGGTTGTCGAGCAGGCCGAGATAGCGCAGCAGCAGGAACAGCGGCAGGGCGGCCACCGCGAAGGGGAACATCAGCCCCATCGTGAAGAAGGTGAACAGCACCTCCCGGCCCCGGAAGGCGAACCGGGCGAAGGAGAAGGCCGCCAGCGCGGACACCGCGACGAGGATCACGGTCGTGGCGACCGCGATCAGGGTGCTGTTGCCGAGCAGCCGCCAGAAGTCGCCGCCGCCGAGGATCTCGGTGTAGTTCCCGGTCAGCCATTTCTTGGGCAGCCCGAAGGGGTTGCTGGAGAGCTCGTCGGTGGACTTGAAGCCGGACAGGACGGCGTAGACCAGGGGGACGACCATGACGGCGCCGACGGCGACGAGGATGACGTGCAGCGGCAGTGTGCGTGCGGCGTTGCTCTTGCGGGTCACTTGCCGTTCCCCCTCATCGTGGTGGTGGCCCCTTCGAGGTCGCGGCGGAGCACGAACCGCTGGTAGCCGAGGGCGAAGACGAGGCAGATGCCGAACATGACCACGCTGATCGCGCTGGCATAGCCGACCTGGTAGCGCTTGAAGCCGTACTGGAACATGGTCACGGCCATGGTCTCGGAGTGGTGGTCCGGGCCGCCCTGGGTGATCACCCAGACCAGGTCGAAGAGCTGGATGGAGCCGATGACGGCCAGGAAGATGCTGATGCGGATGGTGGGCATGAGCAGCGGCAGGGTGACACTGCGGAAGCGCTGCCAGGCGCTCGCCCCGTCGATCAGCGCCGCCTCGGTCAGCTCCCGGGGGACGGACTGGAGCCCGGCCAGGTAGAGCATCATGTGGAAGCCGAAGTACTTCCAGGTCATGACGATGAAGAGGGTCGGCATGACCCAGGACGGGTCGGCGAACCATTCCCCGCCGAGACTGTCCAGGCCGATGCTGCCGAGGACGTGGTCGGCGAGGCCGTCGTCCGGGGTGAACACCATGCTGAAGAGCACGCCCGTGATGGCCTCGGACAGGACGTAGGGCGCGAAGAACAGCATCCGGTAGACGGCCCGGCCGCGCAGCCGCTGGTTGAGCATGACGGCCATGGCGAGCGCGAACGGCAGCTGGAACGCCAGCGTGAGCAGCACCAGGAGGAGGCAGCGCCACAGGTCGCCCAGGAAGACCGGGTTGTCGAAGAGGTCGGTGAAGTTGTCGACACCGACGTAGTCCTCGGGCATCCCGAAGCCGCCCCAGCGGAAGAAGGCGGCGTACAGGGCGAACAGCATCGGCAGCAGCACGAGCCCGCTGAACAGGACCAGGGCGGGCAGCTGGAACCCCATCGCGGTCAGCCAGTTGAGGACGCGCCGCCGGGCCCGCCCCCGGGCCCTGACCTTCTCCGGGGGCGGGCTGTCCGTGCCGGGACCGCTCCGCTTGTCTGCGAGGAACGTGGAGGTCATCGGCTGCTACTGCTCTTCCTTCGAGACCTTCGTGATCGACTGGGCGACCTGCTCGGGGGACTTGGAGCCGGCGATGAGCGCGGCCACGCTGTCGTTGACCTCCTGGCCGACGGCGGGGGCGTAGGCCTGGTCGAGGTAGAGCTGGAAGCCGGTGGCGGCGTTCAACTGCGCCTGTACGGCCTTGATGTTGGGGTCGGAGATGGCGCTCTCCGCGTTCGGGACCACCGGGAGGGCGCCGGTCTCCTTGACCAGTACCAGGTCGGTCGCCTCCGAGGCGAAGAACTTCAGGAAGTCGACCGCCGCCTGCGGGGCGCCCCGGCGCAGGGCGTGCCCGCCGCCGCCGCCGAACACCTCGGTGATGGTGCCCTTGCCGCCCTCGACCGCCGGGAACGGGAAGAAGCCGAGGTCCTTGCCGAGGCCCTTGCCGGAGTCGGCCTGTACGTTCGGGGCCCACTGGCCCATGAGTTCCATGGCCGCCTTGCCGTTGCCGACGGTGGCCGCCTGGCCGGTCGGGGTGGAGTAGGCGGCGTTGAGGAAGCCCTTCTGGAACGGCTGGAGATCCACGAGGGTCTTGAGATGGGCGCCCGCCTGGACGAACTCGGCGCCGGTGAAGTCCTTGTCGTCATAGGCCTTCTGCAGGGCGCTCGCGCCGGCGGTGCGCATCGCGAGATAGGCCCAGTAGTACATGCCGGGCCACTTCTCCTTGCCCGCGAGGGCGATGGGGGTGATGTTCTTCGCCTTCAACTTGCTGACGGCTTCGAGGAACGCGCTCCAGGTGGTGGGGGGTTCGGCGATGCCGGCCTGCTGGAAGAGCGCCTTGTTGTACCAGAAGCCGATCATGCCGATGTCGAACGGTATGCCGTACACCTTCTCGTCGAGGAGATAGGGCTCCTTCGACACCTTCAGCAGACCGTCGGACCACGGCTTGGTCCGGTCGGTGAGGTCCTCGACGAGTCCCGCGTCGACCTGCTGCTTGAGGACGCCGCCGCCCCAGGTGTGGAAGATGTCGGGGAGCTTGCCGGAGGCGATCAGCGCCGTCATCTTGGACTTGTAGGCGTCGTTCTCCAACTGGACGATCTTCACCTTCACCTTGGGGTTCTGGGCCTCGAACTTCTTGGCCAGATCCGCCCAGACGGTGTGGGCCGGTTCGGTGGTGGAGATGTTCCACCATTCGATCGTGGTCGTCCCGTCGGCCGACTCGTTTCCGTCCGAGTCGCCGCCGCAGCCGCTCAGTGCGGTCATGCCCAGACCGGCCGCGGCGGACGCCGCCAGGAAGCCGCGGCGGGACAGTGCCGGGTCGCCCATGGTGTGCTCCTTGGGTACGGGACGGCGCGTCCACGCCTGTCCACTGGACCGAAAGTTTCGGAGTTGATCCAGAAAGCTTCGCTGTTGCCGCACCCTAGAGACAGCTGCCAAACGGTGGCAACCCCTTGTACGAGGTGAATCTGCGGCCAACTCTCACGGCGTCCGCGCCGGTTGGCACCGAACTGCCCGTTCCGAGAGTTTCCGGCGCCTTCCGGAACTACCGCCGCGTCCCGGGCTCGTACTCGAACCAGTCGAAGGCAGCGGTGCCGTCGGTGACGTACATCCCGACCACCCGCCCGGTGAAGCCGCCGGCGACCTGCGTGGACAGATAGCGGCCGTCCAGGTCCGCGAGCCGTACGCCGTCGACCGAGAGCGCGATCGCGTCGGGGCCGCCGGCGCGCAGTCCGGGCTCCTCCTGGCCGGTCGGGGACACCAGCCGGTCCGTGCGGATCTCCACGGTGAGGGTGACCGGCCCCGCCGCCACCTCCCGCCGTGCCAGGCACTGCCGTGCCGGACCGACGCGGGCGAACACGGCGGCCTCTCCCCCGGCGACCTCGATGTCGTAGTGGTGGGCCTCGTCGAGGCGTACGGAGAGTCCGGCGCGGCCCGTTCCGGGGTCAAGACGGGCAGCGAACCGGCAGTCGTGGTGCTGCTGGCGGCGTCCGACGAAAGTGTGCGCGGCCCGGTCCAGGCTGCCGCCCGTCGCCCGCAGGGTCAGCCATCCCGGCCGCTCCTCCAGCGACCACGCCTCGTCCGGCCTGCGGCGCGGGGAGATCCAGTGCGGGGCCAGACCTGCGGCGTCGAAGTCGTCCCGTACGGGCGGGAGTCCGACGGGGTGCCAGGCGGCCGGCGCCGGGTGCCGTTCCAGGACCGGGCCGACCTCGGGCCAGCCGTCCTCGCCCCACTCCACCGGGGTCAGAAAGGTCTCACGGCCCAGCACATGGAAGGAGGGGAAGTAGCCGCGCGGACGGGTGCCGAGCAGCACCATCCACCATGTCCCGTCGACCGCCTCGACCAGGTCGGCGTGGCCGGTGCACTGGATGGGCGAGCCGGTGCTGCGGTGGGTCAGCACCGGGTTCGACGGGTTCGGTTCGAAAGGCCCGCGCGGCGACCGCGCCCGGGCGATCGAGACGCTGTGCCCGAGTCCCGTACCGCCCTCGGCGACCAGCAGGTACCACCACTCGCCGATGCGGTACAGGTGCGGCGCCTCCGGGTCCTGCATCCCGGACCCGGACCACACCGGATGGGGCCCTTCCAGCACCTTGCCCGACGCGGGGTCGATCCGTGCGACCGCACAGCCCGCGACGGCGACCCAGCAGTTGCCGTCCTCGTCCCAGGCCAGGTCGGGGTCGATGCCGTCCAGCTCGATCCACACGGGGTCGGACCACGGCCCCTCGGGTCTTTCCGCGGTGACGACGAAGTTGCCGCCCGCGCCGACATTGGTGGTGATCAGATGGAACCGGCCGTCATGGTGGCGCAGGGTCGGGGCGTAGATCCCGGCCGAGGCAGGAAGCCCGTCGGGCAGCTCCAACTGGCCCGGCCGGTCCAGGACGTTGCCGATCTGCCGCCAGTGCACCAGGTCACGGCTGTGGAAGAGGGGCACGCCCGGGAAGTACTCGAAGCTGGAGCAGACGAGGTAGTAGTCCTCGCCCACCCGGCACACACTCGGGTCGGGATGGAATCCGCCGATCACGGGGTTGTCGTACGTCCGCATGTGTGTAATCCCTCCGGCCGGGGCTTCCGAAACATTCGACCCAGTCAACGAACATTACGAAGCGGACTGTATGAGTCGCCCGGGGTACGGGCAAGGTGGCCCCGGCCCCGCTCGCGCGGACCGGGGCTGGTGCCGGGGCACGACCTGGGCGACGCGGACAACGCCGCACGGAACCTTGCAGGAACCGCGCTTCACCGGCCTCGGCGGCGTCCCTCCATCGCGGAGCAGCGCTTTACGACACCACCGCCGCCGGCACCTCCGGCTCCCCCGGACCCCGCCCCTCCGTCACTCTCCGCAGGCTCGGACCATCGTGAGCCCGCCCCCAGGCGTGTCCTCCGCGTTGATCGTGCCGCCCATCGCCTCGGCGAAGCCACGGGCGACCGCGAGCCCGAGTCCGACCCCGGCACCGCGCGGGTCGGCGATCGTGAAGGTGTGGACGGGCGGGGTGAAGAACCAGTTCAGCAGGAGCGAGCCGGCCGCCGCGGAGGCGAGCGCCGACAAGAGCCCGCCGAGGAGAGCCGCGGCCACCGTCAGCGACAGAAACAGCAGCATGTCGTTGGCGAGGCCGACCTCGAAGGAGACGTTCGTCAGCAGCGCGGTGAGGAGGACCGGGCCGAGCACGCCGACCGCCCGGCCCCGGATGATGCGCGACCGTCCGAGGCGCGTGCCGCGTGCGACCGGCAGCCCGCGTCCCTTGCCCGCCTCGTCGTGGGTGATCAGGTGGACGTCGAGGTCGGGCCCCGAGTCCCGGGCGACGGTGGCGCCGACGCCGGGCCCGAAGGCGTACTGCCAGCTCTTGCGGCGGGAGACGCCGAGCACGATCTGGGTGGCGTTGACCCCGCGGGCGAAGTCCAGCAGCGCCGCGGGGATGTCGTCGCCGACGACATGGTGGAAGGTACCGCCGAGATCCTCCACCAGCCCGCGCTGCACGGCCAGTTCCTTGGGCAAGGCGGCGGTGAGCCCGTCGCTGCGGGCTATCCGGTCTTCGCCGCGTCAGGACAGACGGAACCGCAGCCGGCAGATCACCGCGTCGGTCTCCCGCCGTACGGCATGGGCGACGACGGCACCCCGCTGGTTCGCAGCAACCTCCCCCACGCTCGGCTGCGCTCGCGCGGGGGCACCCCCAGCCACAGCCGCTCCGGCCCGGGTCTCCGGGATCAGCACGGTGACCCGGGAGGCCGGCTCGGACGCCATGACCTCACGGACGTACGCGGCGATGGGACGGCCCAGGCTGCGCCGCTCGGAGGTCAGCCGGACCAGCGGCACCCCGGGGTCCCACTCGGCCCAGGAGCGCTCCAGCGCGCGCAGGGCGGCCCAGTTCTCGGCGTCGGGAGAGCAGACGGAGACGGCACGGACCTCGTCGCCCAGGGAGACGGCCTGGCAGGCGCGGGCCTGAAGCGCCTGGAGGAACTCGCCGAGCTGGAGGAGGCCCGCCTCGCCGACGTCTGACGGAACGCGACGAGCCTCGCCCCGAGCCGGGCGGCGGTGAGCAGCAGCTCGCCGGTCGGCTCGGCCGCGCTCCCGCGCATACGCCTCCACCCACACACACCGACGCCCTCGCCCACGCACCCCTGGACCACGCGGCCGACCGGCCGCCCCACCGACCGGAATCGCCGCAGCACCCCGAGCCGTGCGATGACGCTGGGTATCCGCGGGTAACGAACACCACCCCGTGCCCCATACGGCCCAATCCACCGCGAGTTGGCCCCAATGCCTCCCTCTGATGCCCGGAGGACGCCTGACAGGCCAGTCTTAACGGAAGCTTGACGCGTCCAGCCCCCTCATCCGTGGGCCCTGACGTAACTCTCCGCTTACGCTGATCCCGCCGTCCGTGTGATGGCCGGAACCACATGCTGAGCCGCACACCAGGAGCCCCCCGATGGCCACGACCGAAAAAGCGCCGCCCAGTCGCATGCGCGCCTGGATGCTGGAGGGTCTGTCCGACATGGGCAAGGGCCACGGTCAGCCGGCTCGGCAGAAGGAGTCCAAGCTGGAGCACGAGGGCCAGCCGTGGTGGCGGGTCATGTGCCTGACAGGCGTCGACTACTTCTCGACCCTCGGCTACCAGCCCGGCATCGCGGCCCTCGCGGCCGGTCTGCTGTCCCCCATCGCAACGATCGTCCTCGTGATCGTGACGCTGGCGGGCGCCCTGCCGGTGTACCGCCGCGTGGCCGAGGAAAGCCCCCACGGCCAGGGCTCGATCGCCATGCTGGAGCGTCTGCTCACCTTCTGGAAGGGCAAGCTCTTCGTCCTGACCCTGCTGGGCTTCGCCGCCACCGACTTCCTGATCACCATCACCCTGTCGGCGGCCGACGCCTCGACCCACCTGGTCGAGAACCCGCACCTCGAGAGCGCTCTGCACGACCAGCAGATGCTGATCACCCTGATCCTGGTCGCCCTGCTCGGCGCGGTGTTCCTCAAGGGCTTCCTGGAGGCGATCGGCGTCGCGGTGGCCCTGGTGGGCGTGTACCTCGCCCTGAACGTCGTGGTCGTCATCGTCGGTCTGTGGCACGTCATCACGGCCGGCCATGTCGTCACCGACTGGTCCAGCGCCCTGACCGCCGAGCACGGCAACGTCTTCGTGATGATCGGCGTCGCCCTGATCGTCTTCCCGAAGCTGGCGCTCGGCCTCTCCGGCTTCGAGACGGGCGTGGCGGTGATGCCGCATGTGAAGGGCGACCCCGGCGAGACGGACGACAACCCGGTCGGCCGGATCCGCGACACCAAGAAGCTGCTCACCACCGCCGCCGTGATCATGAGCTGCTTCCTGATCGCCACCAGCTTCATCACCACGCTGCTGATCCCGGAGAAGGAGTTCGAGTCCGGCGGTGACGCCAACGGCCGCGCGCTCGCCTTCCTCGCCCACCAGTACCTGGGCGGCGCGTTCGGCACGATCTACGACGTCTCCACGATCGCCATCCTGTGGTTCGCCGGCGCGTCGGCGATGGCCGGCCTGCTCAACCTGATGCCGCGCTACCTCCCCCGCTACGGCATGGCCCCGCACTGGGCCAGGGCCGTCCGCCCGATGGTCATCGTCTTCACCCTGATCGCCTTCCTGGTCACCTGGATCTTCGACGCCGACGTCGACGCCCAGGGCGGCGCGTACGCCACCGGCGTGCTGGTCCTGATCAGCTCGGCCGCCATCGCGGTGACGATCGCGGCACGCAAGGCGGGCCAGCGGAACTGGACGATCGCCTTCGCCGTGATCTCCGCGGTCTTCCTCTACACCACCGTCGTCAACGTCATCGAACGCCCGGACGGCGTGAAGATCGGCGCCTGCTTCATCGCCGGCATCATCCTCGTGTCCCTTCTCTCCCGTCTCGCCCGCGCCTTCGAACTCCGTGTGACGAGCGTGACCCTGGACCCGATGGCGGAACGATTCATCCGCGACATGGCCAGCCGCAAGATCCGCTTCATCGCCAACGAGCCCGACCAGCGCGACAAGGCCGAGTACCGGGACAAGATCGACCAGATCCGCGCCGACAACGACATGCCCGACCAGGAGGACTTCGTCTTCGTGGAGGTCACGGTCCTGGACCCCTCCGAGTTCGAGGCGGGTCTGACCGTACGGGGCGAGGTCCTCCACAACCGCTACCGGGTGCTGACCCTGGAATCCTCGTCGATCCCGAACGCGCTGGCCGCGCTGCTCCTCCACGTCCGCGACGCCACGGGCTGCACCCCTCACATCTACTTCGAGTGGACCGAGGGCAACCCGTTCGCCAACTTCCTGCGCTTCTTCCTCTTCGGCCAGGGCGAGGTGGCCCCGGTCACCCGGGAGGTCCTCCGAGAGGCGGAACCGGACCGGGCACGCCGCCCGAGGGTGCACACGGGCTGACCGCCAGAACGGCCCGCCCCCGCCGTCAGATTCGCGTCAATCTTCAACATCCCAACGTCAGAACCCCATCAACGGCCCCGCCCCCACCCCCACTCCCGCCTTACCGTCACCTCATGAGACCGAGCGGACGGAGCGACCCAGCGCCCCCGACCACCGACCGCCACTGGCAAGGCAGCGTCCGGCTGGCGACCTGCCTCACCCTCGCCTTCGCCACCCTGGCCCTCCTCGTCGACTGGGACATGGGCACGCTGACCCTCACCCGCGCCCTCCTCTGGCTCGCCCTCTCCGCCGCGGTCTTCGCGGTGCTCTTCCCCCAACGCGTCACCGCCGGCCCGGGCTGGCTGGACGTGCAGAGCCTCACCACCCACCGCAGGGTCCACACGGACGCCCTGGTGTCAGTACAGCTCCACGGTCAGATCTCCTCGCACCTGATCCTCCGGGACACCCACGGCAACCGCCTGGAGCTGGACCCACGGGTCCTCGTGGCCAACCCCCTCCTGTGGCACGAACTCGACACAGGCATCCGCCGCTCCAGAGAACACGGCACCCTGCACCAGAACACAGCCGTACTCCACCACCTGGCCCACAAGATCGACGACGAGACCGCACTGTCGGTACTGCGAGCGTCCGGCCTCTCCTGACCCGTGCAACCCGCGCACCCTCGAAGCCGACGCAAACACCCGCATACCTGCACCAAACCCCACCCGCGCCTAAGTTGATGCCATGACCCTGAGCATCCGCAACCAGCTCCCCGGCACCGTCACCGAGGTCACCCCCGGCGAGGTCATGGCCACCGTCAAGCTCCGCCTCAGCGGCGGCCAGAACCTCACCGCCGCGATCACCAGAGAGGCGGCCGAGGACCTGGCCCTCACCCCGGGCACCGCCGTCCGCGCCCTCGTGAAGTCGACGGAGGTCTCCCTCGCCACCGGCCATGTCGAGGGCCTCTCGATCCGCAACCAGCTCCCCGGCACGGTCACCCGAGTCACCTCCGGCCCCGCCATGGCAGCCGTCAAGATCGCCGTCGACGGCACCGAACTGACCGCCGCCATCACCAAGGACGCCGCCGCGGACCTGTCCCTCGCAGCGGGCACCCCGGTGGTGGCGCTGATCAAATCGACCGAGGTCTCCCTCTCCACCACCTGACACAGAAGACGTGACACAGAAGAAGGGCCCCGCCGAAAGCGGGGCCCTTCTCAGTCAGCAGCGTCAGTCCTCGTACGCGTCCAGCGGCGGGCAGGAACACACCAGGTTCCGGTCACCGAACGCCTGGTCGATCCGCCGCACCGGCGGCCAGTACTTGTCCGCGACCGACACCCCGTCCGGGAACACGGCGTCCTCACGCGAGTACGCGTGCGCCCACTCCCCGCCCAGCGCCCCGGCCGTGTGCGGCGCGTTCCGCAGCGGATTGTCGTCGGCGGGCCACTCCCCCGCCCCGACCTTCTCGATCTCCCCGCGAATGGCGATCATCGCCTCGCAGAACCGGTCGATCTCGATGATGTCCTCGGACTCGGTCGGCTCGATCATCAGCGTCCCGGCCACCGGGAACGACATCGTCGGCGCGTGGAACCCGTAGTCGATGAGCCGCTTGGCCACATCGTCCACGCTCACCCCGGTCGCCTTGGTCAGCGGACGCAGATCGATGATGCACTCGTGCGCGACGAGCCCGCCCGGCCCGGTGTAGAGCACCGGGTAGTGCGGCTCGAGCCGCTTGGCGATGTAGTTGGCGCTGAGCACGGCCACCTGCGTGGCCCTCTTCAGCCCCTCCCCACCCATGAGCCGCACATACGCCCAGGAGATCGGCAGGATCCCCGCAGACCCCCAGGGCGCGGCGGAGATCGGCCCGACACCCGTCTCCGGTCCGGCGGCAGGCTGCAGCGGGTGGTTCGGCAGATACGGCGCCAGATGCGCCCGCACGCCGACGGGGCCGACCCCCGGACCGCCGCCACCGTGCGGGATGCAGAAGGTCTTGTGCAGATTCAGATGCGAGACGTCCCCACCGAAGTGCCCCGGCTTGGCAAGCCCCACCAGGGCGTTGAGGTTGGCCCCGTCGACGTACACCTGCCCGCCGGCCTCATGCACCTGGGCACAGATGTCGGCGACATGCTCCTCGAACACCCCGTGCGTCGACGGATACGTGATCATCAGCACCGCCAGCTCGTCGCGGTGCTGCTCGATCTTCG
Organism: Streptomyces sp. S.PB5; assembly: GCF_030403745.1. Lineage (GTDB taxonomy): Bacteria > Actinomycetota > Actinomycetes > Streptomycetales > Streptomycetaceae > Streptomyces. The sequence goes on along the minus strand of NZ_JAQMWP010000019.1, from coordinate 13,011 downwards.
CCCGCAGGTCCTCGACGTCGATCTCGCCGTCCTCGGCGGTCTTCACGACGACGACCTTCATCCCGGCCATGACCGCACTGGCGGCATTCGTCCCGTGTGCCGACGACGGAATCAGACAGACGGTCCGCTGCTCGTCGCCGTTGGCCCGGTGGTATCCACGCACCGCGAGCAGCCCGGCCAGCTCCCCCTGCGACCCGGCGTTGGGCTGCAGCGAGACCTTGTCGTACCCGGTGACCTCGGCGAGCCGCTCCTCCAGCTCCCAGATGAGCGTCAGATACCCCTGCGCCTGCTCGGCCGGCGCGAAGGGGTGCAGCTGCCCGAACTCCGGCCAGGTGACCGGTTCCATCTCGGTGGTCGCGTTGAGCTTCATCGTGCAGGAGCCCAGCGGGATCATGCCGCGGTCGAGCGCGTAGTCCCGGTCGGCCAGCCGGCGCAGGTAGCGCAGCATCGCCGTCTCGGACCGGTGCTGATGGAAGACGGGGTGCGTCAGGAAGTCATCGCTCCGCAGCAAAGCGTCCGGCAGCGCGTCCTCGGTCCCGGCGTCCAGCGCCTCGACGTCCCCCTCGACCCCGAAAGCCGCCCATACGGCACCCAGCTGGGCCCGCGTGGTCGTCTCGTCGCAGGACGCGGAGACGTGATCGGCGTCCACGAGATGCAGATTGACGCCGTTGTCCCGCGCCGTGGCAACGACCTCGACGCCCTTGCCCGGCACCCGCACGGTCACCGTGTCGAAGTAGGAACCGTGCACGACCTCGACACCGCCCGCGGTGAGCCCGGCCGCGAGAATGCTCGCGTACCGCTGCGTCCGCCGCGCGATGCCCTTCAGCCCCTCGGGCCCGTGATACACCGCGTACATCCCGGCCATCACGGCGAGCAGCACCTGCGCGGTACAGATGTTGCTGGTCGCCTTCTCCCGCCGGATGTGCTGCTCACGCGTCTGCAGCGCCAGCCGGTACGCCTTGTTCCCGTCCGCGTCCACGGACACGCCCACGAGCCGCCCGGGCAGGCTCCGCGCGAACTTCTCGTGCACCGCCATGTATCCGGCGTGCGGACCGCCGAACCCCATGGGCACACCGAACCGCTGCGTGGTTCCGACCGCGATGTCGGCCCCGAGCTCCCCGGGCGACTTCAGCAGCGTGAGAGCCAGCAGATCAGCGGCGACAGTGACCAGAGCACCCAGCTCATGAGCCTGGTCGATCAACGGCTTGATGTCCCGTACGGCACCCGAGGCGCCGGGGTACTGGACGAGCACCCCGTTGATCTCCCGCCCGGCGACCTCGGCCGGAATGCCGTCGCTCAGGTCGGCCACGACGACCTCGACCCCGGTCGGCTCGGCCCGGGTCTCGATCACGGCGATGGTCTGCGGAAGAGCGTCCGCGTCGACCAGGAACAGCCCCTTCTTGTTCTTCCCCATACGCCGGGACAGAGCCATGGCCTCAGCGGCCGCCGTCCCCTCATCCAGCAGCGAGGCACCCGAGGTGGGCAGCCCGGTGAGGTCGGCGACCATGGTCTGGAAGTTGAGCAGCGCTTCGAGCCGCCCCTGGGAGATCTCCGGCTGATACGGCGTATAGGCGGTGTACCAGGCCGGGTTCTCCATGACATTGCGCAGGATGACGGGCGGCGTGAAGGTCCCGTAGTACCCGAGCCCGATCATGGAACCCAGCACCTGGTTCCGGTCGGCCAGCGAGCGCAGCTCGGCAAGCACCTCGGCCTCGGTGCGGGCCCCCGGCAGATCGAGCGCGTCGGCGTTCTTGATCACATCCGGCACCGCGGCGGCGGTGAGCTCGTCCAGCGAGCCGTACCCGACCTGGGCCAGCATCTTGGCCCGAGCCTCATGGTCAGGGCCGATATGACGCTGCTCGAAGGGAATCCCCTGCTCGAGCTCGGTGAGCGGAATGCGGTGGGCGGTCATTACGGAGGCCTCCTGGTCTGACACGACCTTCGAGGGGCACCACGGCACGGGTACCCGGACGGCCTCCCCCTCTGTCATCTCAACCTGAGAGCTTCACCGGACCGCCCGAGGGTGCCCGGCTTTCACCGTCGGTGAGAGCGGAAGCCGTCGACACCCGCCCTGCTTTCCAGAGTGACCTCGTCCGTGCGGTACGTGAGCCTGAGAGATTCCGGGGAGGATTTGCTCCTTCGGCGCCTCCGGATGGTGTCCGGAGGACTCTCCCGCACGGGGTCAGCAGCCGCTTGCCAGCCTACCAGCGAGGTCAACGCCGCTACCTCGAGGAGCCCTCGAGTGGCCACCTCCCCCAATGTGCTCTTTCGTAGTGCTTACGGATGAGTTGCGAGTCGCGACCAAGTGGAGGGCCCGTGCAGACCGATATCGATCCGCGCAACCTGATCGGCCGCAAGGCCTTCGACCGCAACGGCACCAAGATCGGCACGATCGACGAGATCTACCTCGACGACGCGACCGGCGTGCCGGAATGGGCAGCCATACGCACCGGCCTCTTCAGCAGAGACGCCTTCGTCCCCCTGGAACCCAGCGAACTGATCGAGGGCACCCTACGAGTCCCCTTCGACCGGGCCCTGATCAAGGACGCCCCCGACTTCGGCGTGGGCCGCCACCTCTCCCCCGACCAGGAACTACAGCTCTACCACCACTACGGCCTGGACGCGGCCCCACCGCCCCCGTTCCCGGACCGGGACTTCGGCAAGCTTGCAGGCACGGAGGACGTGGAACCCTGACGCTCCGGGGCCGCAGCCGCCAACGGCGCTGCCCCACACACAGGAGCCACCCACACCCGACGACGAAACCGTCACGGACGGTGCGAGTGGGAACCCGGATCCGGCCGAAGGCCGGCCGCCCCACACTCGACCCGCACCAGAGGCAACGGCTCGGCCACAGCCAACGCAGGATCGTCCACGGAAAACGTCCGCACCCGCCCCGGCTCGGAATCCGGCGTCTCGAACCGCACCGTCACCCGCCCCAGCCCGCTCCCCTGCACCCACCCATGCCCGAACTCGGCATGCCGCACATCATGGCCCGAGGCCCACCGCCGCTCAGCAACCACCGGCCCTTCCTCGGCAACAGCCTCCTCAGCGACCTCCTCCCCCAGCTCCACCCGCTCTCCCGCAGCCTGAGCGAACAGATCCTCCTGTGTGTAATCGGCGAGCCCGCTCACCCCCACCCCCAGCAATCGCACGCCGCCGGTCGTGTCCACGGACTCCAGCAACCGAGCCGCGGCCTCCCGCACCACCGCCGGATCATCCGTGGGCCCCCGCAAGGTCTCGGACCGGGTCAGCGTGGAGAAGTCGTACCGCCGCACCTTCAACACGATGGTCCGCCCCGACAACCCGGCTCCCCGCAGCCTCCGCACACACCGGTCCGCCAGCCGCTGCACCTCGAACCCCACCCGCATCCGGTCATGAATGTCCACGTCATACGTGTCCTCGACCGAGACGGACTTGGTCTCCCGTTCAGCGACCACGGACCGCTCGTCGTACGCCATGGCCATCGCGTACAGCCCATGTCCATGGGCCTTCCCCAGCAGCCGGACGAGCTCGTCCTCCCCCGCCTCCACGATCTCCTCGACCGTGTGGATCCCGGCCCGGCGCAGATGATCCCCCGTCGCCGGCCCCACCCCCGGCAGGATCCGCACCGACATCGGCCCGATCAGCGCCCGCTCGGTCCCCGGCTCGATCACCACCAGCCCGTCGGGCTTGGCCTGCTCGGAAGCGATCTTCGCAAGCATCTTGGACGCGGCGAGCCCCACCGACCCGGTGAGCCCGGTGACGGCCCGTATGTCGGCACGCAGCTTCGCCCCGGCCAGCCGCGCGGACTCCTCGTCCCAGGCCGCTCCCCCGGCCTCCAGATCCACGAACGCCTCGTCCAGACTGAGCGGCTCCACCAGCGGCGACAGGTCCCGCAGCAGCCCCATCACCTGCTCACTGATCGCCCGGTAGAACCCGAAGCGCGGCACCAGATACGCGGCGTTGGGCGCGAGCCGCCGCGCCTGAGCCATGGGCATGGCGGAGTGAACGCCGAAAACCCGAGCCTCGTAAGACGCCGTGGCCACCACCCCGCGCGGCCCCAGCCCGCCCACGACCACGGCCTTCCCCCGCAGGCTCGGCTTGGACGCCTGCTCCGCCGAGGCGAAGAAGGCATCCATGTCGAGATGCAGGATCGTGGGCGCGTTTCTCACATGTCCGATGCTGCCCTACGCCACTGACAATGCAGTGCTCCCAAGGGCCACCAGCCCCGAGAACCGCTCAGACAGCGCGGTTCCGCCGCCGCGCGAGCTCGTCCGCGGGATTGTGCCCCACCAACGTCTCTCCGGTGTCGATCCGCTCCCCGTGCAACTGGGACAGCGCACTCTCGACATCCCGCCACACCACACCCACGGCGATCCCGAAGATCCCCTGCCCGCCCTGGAGCAGCGCATGGACCTCGTCCGGCGAGGTGCACTCGTAGACCGTGGCACCGTCGCTCATGAGCGTCATCCGCTCCAGATCCCGGAACCCGCGCTCCCGCAGATGCTGCACGGCAGTACGAATGTTCTGCAGTGACACACCCGTGTCGAGGAACCGCTTGACGATCTTCAGGACGACGACGTCCCGGAAGCTGTAGAGCCGCTGCGTCCCCGACCCGTACGCGGGCCGCACGCTTGGCTCGACGAGCCCGGTGCGCGCCCAGTAGTCCAGTTGCCGGTAGGTGATACCGGCGGCCGCACAGGCCGTCGGACCGCGGTAGCCGATCTCCTCGGACGCCATGGACGTCGCCCCTCCGCCGCTGCTCGGCACGGCCGCCGGTCGCTGCGGTACATGGTCGGCCGCGCTGCCGTGAAGCGGGTACGGACCGCCGGCTCCGAGACTGCGTCCCGGAGCGCCCCCAGCCGTCGTACCGTCGCCGCTGCTTCTCACGCCGACCTCCGTCCTTGACCTGCCTTCTCGACGGTAGGCAGTCACCCGGGGTGCGTCAACGATCGCCACACTCGGCACGCCGAGTGATAATCACCCTAGGAGTGGTTTCCCGTACCCCACCGCGGGGAAAGGCTAGCCGAATGCGCTCGAGCGGGGCCGCAGGACGCTCTCACTCGCCGCTGGCAAATGCCAGCATTTCAGTGGTCACCGGACACAGCCGACCCGTCACACAGCGGTGGGTCCGTCGGTCCGGCCGCCTCTCACTGACTGCTGGTGCCGAAGTCCTCGGGCGAGATCTGGTCGAGGAACTCGCGGAACTTCTCCACCTCGTCCTCCTGCTCGTCCGGGATCGCGATGCCTGCGTCGTCGAGCACACCGTCGCTGCCGTAGATGGGCGTTCCGGTGCGCAGTGCCAGCGCTATGGCATCGGACGGGCGGGCACTCACCTCGACCCCGCTGGCGAACACCAGCTCGGCGTAGAAGACACCCTCACGCAGGTCGGTGATACGTACTTCGGTGAGCTCCTGGCCGACGGCCTCCAGCACGTCCTTGAACAGGTCGTGGGTCAGCGGTCGCGCGGGGGCCATGCCCTGCTGGGCGAAAGCGATCGCCGTCGCCTCCCCCGGCCCGATCCAGATGGGGAGGTAGCGGTCGCCTCCCACTTCACGCAGGAGCACGATCGGTTGGTTGGAGGGCATTTCGACCCGGACACCTACGACATCGAGCTCGTTCACACAGCAACCCTAGGCCGTGCCCGGGACGTTTGGGTAGTCGGGCCGGAAACGGGTGGCGGATCCGGCCCGGAAGCCCCTCAGGGCAGCCGTACGCCGAGGGCGGTCTGCACCAGTGCCGAGTGCAGCTTCACCGTGAGCCCCGCCAGTTCCTTCGTACGGGCCTCCGCGTGTGCCCGGGTCTGGGGATTACGGTGACGTTTCAGCGGGGCCACCACTTGGTCCACCAGCCCCGCCTCACGGTCGGCCGCGGCCTTCATCACCCGGAGATGCCGCGGCTCGATCCCGAACCGCCCCAGCTCCGCCACGAGCCCCGCCACGATCGCCGCCTCGGCGTCGTACACGCCGTCGGACAGGGGAGCGATGAGCCCGTAGGACTCCCACTCCTGAAGCTCCCGCTCGTCGATCTCGGCGGCGGCGAGCAGCTCGGCGCGCCCGATCCGTGCCGCGGTGGGGGCCTCGAAGGCCTCCGGCACCGCCTCGCCGTCCCGCTGCCGTCCCACGACGGGCAGCACGACGGCCTCACCCCGCTCCATGGCGTCCAGATGCTCCCGGATCACCTTGAGCGGCAGATAGTGGTCCCGCTGCATCCGCAGGACGTGTCCGAGGCGCTCGACGTCCTCAGGGCTGAACTTGCGATACCCCGAAGGTGTCCGCTGCGGCTCGATGAGCCCCTCCGACTCCAGGAAACGAATCTTGGAGATGGTGACCTCGGGGAACTCCTCGCGCAGCGCGTTCAGCACCGTGCCGATGCTCATCAGCCCACTGTCCGCGGCGGCGGTACCGTCCCGGGCACCGCCGCTCGGTGTTTGAAGCATGGACCTTCCCTGGGGGTGTCCCCCCGGACGGAGCCCGGGGGCGGGTCAGTAGCCCCGCTGGCTCGCGTAGAAGACCAGCCGGTACTTGCCGATCTGCACCTCGTCGCCGTTGTGCAGGGGCACCGAGTCGATCCGCTCGCGGTTGACATAGGTGCCGTTGAGGCTGCCGACGTCGGCGACGGTGAAGGAGCCGTCGGGCTGGCGACGGAACTCCACGTGCCGACGCGACACGGTCACGTCGTCCAGGAAGATGTCGCTCTGCGGATGACGCCCGGCGGTGGTCAGTTCGCCGTCCAGCAGGAAACGGCTGCCCGAGTTCGGCCCGCGGCGCACCACCAGGAGCGCGGAGCCCAGCGGCAGCGCGTCGACGGCCGCCTGTGCCTCCGGAGACAGCATGGGCATCTGCGTCTGACCGGTGACCTCGGCATCGTAGGCCTCGAGACCGGAGATGGAGATCGTGGAGGTCGTCTCCGACGGACGCTCGGGCGTACCGCGCAGCGGCGCACCACAGTTGGAGCAGAAGCGGCTGTTCTCCGCGTTGCGGTTACCGCACCTCGTACACACCAGGGCCGACATGGAAAACTCTCCACCCGTACTTGAGGTTGACGGTTGCCCGAAACCTATGCCGCCGGACTGCGCAGGGTCAACAGACGGCGCGCCCTGACCTCCGGGAACGTCACCGCCCACCTGATCCCGGAACAGCGGACGCTGGCCCTCCGCGTCGGGCTGCGCGCGATGACGAGCGGTCGCGTTGGCATTGTCACTGCCCTCTCGCGCGCTCTTGCCGAACAACTTCGCAAACAACTTCACGGGCGATTCCCCTTGACCGAAACAGACCCGCCCGTGGGGCAGGACGAACCCTGATTGCATACACCGGCCGACCCGGACATCCTCACAACGTCCGTATCCACCTGACAGTTTCCACCACGCACCACCCAATCGGTGCGCCGACCCCCCGCAACCTCATGCCCTGGCCGGACGCCCCCCATGCACCCGCGGTTCACTGGGAGGACGACCGAGCGTAGTCAGGCTGCTTCGCCGCTCGCAAGGCGTCCACGACGATCTTGGTCGACCGCTCGACGGTAACGGTGGCCTGCTCCTTCTCCAGAGTCTGCACCACGCCTCCAGGAATGTTGAGCGCCGGTTCCAGGTCCTGCGGCTTGCCGATGACCTTGAAACGAAACGGAGCGTTGATCTTGTTCCCGTCGACGCTCACGCTCTTGCCCGAGTCGGTGAGATAGGTGCCCGCCACCACGCGCACCCCGTTCACCTGGATCGCCTCGGCGCCGGCCGCGCGCAGCTCCTGGATCGCGTCGAGCAGCATGTCCGCCTCGACCGTCCCCTTCGTGTCATCGATCGTCATCGTGATGCCGGGCCCCTGCGCGGCCACGGTGCCCGCCAGGATCCCGAGCTGCCTCTCCTTCTCCAGCGTCTGCTTGCGGGCCTCTTCGGCCTGGTCGGAGCTGTTCTCCAGCTCGTCCCGCTGCTTCTCCAGACCCGCCTTCTCGTCCTCAAGACGCTGAGTACGGTCATCCAGTTCATCGAGAATGCGAACAAGATCTTCCTGACGCGCACCACGCAGGGCGCTGTCCCCGTCGCTGTTCGACGCGACCTGGACCGCGAGACCGAATCCGAGGCCGAACAGCAGCACGGCGACGATGAGTTGGGCCCTGGTGACACGCGGCGGCCACAGCCCCTGCGCCAGCCGCTGGCGCCCGGTCAGCCCGGGCTCGGGCTCTGCGGCCGGTGCGGCGGCCTCGGGGGCTGTCGAGGCGACCTCTTCGGGCAGCTCCTTGCGCAGCCTGTTCTCCGGCGTCTCGTCCTGGTTGCTCATCGGCCTCACGCCCGGAACACGTGCCGGCGGATCGCCGCGGCGTTGGAGAAGATGCGGATCCCGAGCACGACCACGACACCCGTGGACAGCTGGGCACCCACACCCAACTTGTCGCCCAGGAACACGATGAGCGCGGCGACGACCACGTTGGACAGGAACGACACCACGAAGACCTTGTCGTCGAAGATGCCGTCGAGCATGGCCCGCAGACCACCGAAGACGGCGTCGAGCGCCGCCACCACGGCGATCGGCAGATAAGGCTCGACGACCGCCGGAACCTCAGGCCGGACCAACAGGCCGGCCACGACTCCCACGACGAGGCCCAGTACGGCGATCACGATGTGCCCTTCTCAGTTCTCGGCTGTGCTGTACGTACGATCACACTCGGTGCTGCGGGCAGCCGGAGATCCCCCTCGACGGAGATGCCCGTCCGGATGCCGTAGTTCTCCTGCAGGGCGTTCAGATAGAGCCCGTCGGCGCTGTTCTGGAACCTGGTGCTCAGCCGCTGCCCGTCCCCCACCGCCAGCACCGTGTACGGCGGCACCAGCGGCCTGTTGTCGACCAGTATCGCGTCACCCGCGGCCCTGATCGCCGAGAGCGCCGTCAGCCGCTGCCCGTTGATGGAGATGGCCTCGGCGCCCGATTCCCACAGTCCGTTGACCACGCGTTGCATGTCCCGGTCCCGCACCCGCCCGGTGTCGGAGAACCCGGAGGTCTCGCGCGGATCCCCGTCGCCCCCCGTGCTGGCTTCCTTGGCGTCGTCCACGACGAGCTTCACACCGGGACCGTGCACCGCCGTGGCTCCCGACAGAATGCCCACCAGATCCGCCTGGCCGCTCCCGCCGCTGTCCCGGAGCGCCTCGCGCTGCCGGGCACTCACCTCGTCACGCAGTTCGTCGACGGAGTCCTCGAGCTTGTCCGCCGCGTCCGTCTCACGGTCGATGCGATCGATCAGTTCCTCGCGTTCCTTGGCCACGACCGGAGCCGCGACCCGCGCCTGCGCAGCCCCGACGGTCACCACCAGGGCGGCGAGGACCAACCCGGCGGCCAGACCCAGCTTCGCCCGCAGCGTCTTGGGCAATCCGCCCTCGCCGGCGGCCTTCTTCCGCTCGGCCGCTTCCGCGTACCCGTCGTCGAGGCTGTGGTCCATGACGTTGGTGAGCAGCGACATAGATGCGTCCGGGCGCGAGGGGCGCGTGGGGGTGCTCCGAACGGGGGGCTGCTGCGGCATGCCGCACATCGTCGCACGTCGCGACCACTACCTCCGAATGGCCCCACCGACGTGCCGGACAGGCCCCCTTGGGAGACCTGCCCGGCACGCACGCGTGCAGCGCCATTCAGCGCCCGGCGCTGTCCACGACCGCCGACCACTCCTCGAGCAACGCCTGGGCGGATGCGTCGTCCGGCCCTTCCGCCCACAGATGGGTGACGGCCTCGGCGGGGTCGGGCAACACCATCACCCACCGCCCGTCGGTCTCCACGACCCGCACACCATCCGTCGTATCGACGAAACGTTCCCCGGCCGCCTCCACGACCCGCCGCATGACAAGCCCCTTGACCGCCCACGGAGTCGCCAGATCCCGCTTGAGCACATGCGCCCGCGGAATCCGCGCATCGATCTGGCTGAGCGTCAGCTGAGTCCGCGCCACCAGCCCGATGAGCCGTACGAAGGCCGCCGTACCGTCGAACACACTGCTGAACTCCGGCACGATGAAGGCGCCCTTGCCGTCCCCACCGAAGATGGTGGAATCATCACGCCCGACCCGCGTCAGATCATCGGGCGACGTGGTCGTCCACTCCACCTGCGTGCCGTGATACGCCGCCACCTGCTCGGCGATCCGCGTCGTGGTGACCGGCAGCGCCACCCGACCGCTCCGCCGCTCCGCGGCCACCAGGTCCAGCATGACCAGCAACGCCCGGTCGTCCTCGACGATCCGCCCCTTCTCGTCGACGAGCGACAGCCGCTCACCGACCGGGTCGAACCGCACCCCGAACGCGGCCCGCGACGACGCCACGATCTCCCCGAGCCGCACCAGCCCCGACCGCCGCACATCCGCGGTCTCCGTGGGCCTGGACTCGTCGAGACCGGGATTGATGGTCAGCGAGTCCACCCCGAGCTTCCCCAACAGGCTGGGCAGCACAAGCCCGGCACTACCGTTGGACGCGTCGACGACGACCTTCAGCCCGGACTCGGCGACACCTGTCGTATCGACGTTCCGCAGCAATGACCCGGTATACGAATCGAACACGCTGGCGGGGAAGTACAGATCCCCGATCTCCCCGGGGAAGGCCCGCCGGTACTCCTGCCTCGCGAACACCCGGTCCAGCTTCCGCTGACTCCCCTGCGACAGGTCGGCACCCCGCCCGTCGAAGAACATGATGTCGACGGAGTCCGGCACCCCCGGCGTCGTCCGGATCATGATCCCGCCGGCACTGCCCCGCGCGGTCTGCTGCCGGGCCACGGGCAACGGTACGTTCTCCAGATCCCGTACGTCGATGGCGCTGGCCTGCAGCGCCGAAATCACCGCCCGCTTCAGCGCACGCGCACCACGGGAGTGGTCGCGGGCGGTCGTCACGGTGGAGCCCTTCTTCAACGTCGTCGCATACGCGCCGGCGAGACGTACCGCGAGCTCCGGCGTGATCTCCACGTTCAGAATGCCGGACACCCCACGCGCGCCGAAGAGATGCGCCTGACCCCTGGACTCCCAGATGACCGAGGTGTTGACGAAGGCGCCGGCCTCGATGGTCTTGAACGGGTAGACCCGTACATTGCCCTGCACGATCGATTCTTCACCGATGAGGCACTCGTCGCCGATGACGGCACCGTCCTCGATCCGCGCCGCACGCATGATGTCGGTGTTCTTGCCGACGACACAGCCCCGCAGATTGCTCTGCTGCCCCACATACACGTTGTCGTGTACTACGGCCTTGTGCAGAAAGGCGCCGCTCTTCACGACCACGTTGGAGCCGACGACCGTGTGTTCCCGGATTTCCGCACCGGCTTCGACCTTGGCGTAGTCCCCGATGTAGAGCGGCCCGCGGAGAACTGCATCGGGATGCACCTCGGCGCCCTCGGCCACCCACACACCGGGCGAGAGCTCGAAGCCGTCGATCTCGACGTCGACCTTGCCCTCCAGGACGTCGGCCTGCGCCTTCACATAGCTCTCGTGGGTACCGACGTCCTCCCAGTACCCCTCGGCCACAAAGCCATAGACCGGCTTGCCTTCCTTCATCAGCTGCGGGAAGACATCGCCGGACCAGTCGACGGGGACATCGGGCTCGACATAGTCGAAGACCTCTGGCTCCATCACATAGATGCCGGTGTTCACCGTGTCGGAGAAGACCTGGCCCCAGGTCGGCTTCTCGAGGAAGCGCTCGACCTTTCCTTCTTCATCGACAATGGTGATGCCGAATTCCAGCGGATTGGGTACGCGCGTCAGGCAGACGGTGACCAGCGCGCCCTTCTCCTTGTGGAAATTGATCAGCTCGGTGAGGTCGAAGTCGGTCAGGGCATCACCGGAGATGACGAGGAAAGCATCGTCCTTCAACGCCTCTTCGGCGTTCTTGACGCTTCCGGCGGTACCGAGTGGCTTCTCCTCATTGGCATAGGAGAGCTCCATTCCGAGCTCCTCGCCATCACCGAAGTAGTTCTTGACCAAGGAGGCCAGGAACTGGACAGTAACGACGGTCTCGTTGAGCCCATGCCTTTTGAGCAGCCGTAGCACATGCTCCATGATCGGGCGGTTGGCCACAGGCAGGAGCGGCTTGGGCATGCTTGAGGTCATGGGACGAAGGCGTGTGCCTTCGCCTCCGGCCATCACGACGGCCTTCATGTCGGAAGCGTCCTCCTCTAAGAGACGACGGTCTAGCCGACTTCACCCGCCCTGATTGTCCCGCACTTTTCCGTAGCGGGCCATCGAGCCACTGGGGCCTCGCCAATCGGCGAGTTCAATCGGCCATGGCGTCCGCACGGACCAGGCGGCGGACTTGTACCACGTAGAGGACTCCTGCCCACCAGTACAGCGTTGTACCCCATCCGGCGAACGCCCATCCGAAAATAGCAGCGAGTGACGGAAGCCATCCACTACCGTCACTGAGCAGAAGCAACGGGAAGGCGTACATCAGGTTGAACGTCGCGGCCTTGCCAAGGAAGTTCACCTGCGGAGGCGGATAGCCATGACGCCTGAGGATGCCCACCATCACCAGCAGAACCAACTCACGCGCCAGAAGTACAGCGGTCAACCAGATCGGCAGAATCTCGCGCCAAGTGAGTCCGACCAAAGTCGAGAGAATGTAGAGCCGGTCCGCCGCGGGGTCCAGGAGCCGGCCGAGGCTGCTGATCTGGTTCCAGCGCCGCGCGAGCTTGCCGTCCAGGTAGTCGCTGACCCCGCTGAAGGCCAGCACCAGCAGCGCCCAGCCGTCACTCTTGGGGCCACCGAACTCGGGCCTCAGAATCAGCCACAGGAAGAGCGGCACACCGACGAGGCGCGCCATGCTGAGGATGTTGGGGATGGTGAGTACCCGGTCCGTCTGTACGCGGGTCTCCTGGACCTCCACCCGGGGGCCTCCTGTGCGAAACGTGCCAACGATGCCCCCTGACCTTACCTCAACGCAAAAAAGCTCTGGCTCTTGGGCATGTTGCCCAAGAGCCAGAGCTCTAAAAGGAGTTCGGCGGCGTCCTACTCTCCCACAGGGTCCCCCCTGCAGTACCATCGGCGCTGTAAGGCTTAGCTTCCGGGTTCGGAATGTAACCGGGCGT
>NZ_JAQMWP010000018.1 GCF_030403745.1 Streptomyces sp. S.PB5 | reverse complement strand
GTGAGTACTTACTGGGTGGCGCCACTTCTCCCTCATTTCCTTCTCAGGACGACCCTATTGGGTCCCTGTCCGGAAACCTCTGGGCACCCCACCGGATGCTGCCCCTGCCCTCCCGGACATCGATGTTCCGATCAGCTTCAGGGTCAGACCGAGCCGCGTATGAGCGACGTTGATCCGTCTTCGTCATCTCACGGATCCGGTCGCGCCCGAAGCCCGCTCGGTGTACAGCCCGGCGAACGAGCTGGCCGAGATGGGGCAGGGGCATGGCCGTCTCCTCCGGATCCGCCCCGGTGTCCGGACCGACCCCCCGGCTTGTCCGCGCCCGCATCACGCTTGTTGCAGGACGTCCCCATGGCACCGCTGACGTAGCGCTCGGGTGGGAACGTCCGGCTCCGCTCCGTGCCCTGGACCGGACGGACCGGGAGCCGTTGCGCCGCGGGAAACCGGTCCGTAGCGTCCTTAAGTCCACAGCGCACGTACGTACTTGAGAGATCGCGGGGGCCCCGTCAGGGGGCGATCGCCAAGGGGGAGACCGACGTGGCACGTGCCATTCCGCTGTTCACACTCGAGGGTGTGCCGGACGCGGGGATCAGCACACATCCGTTCATCACGGACGACGGCATCGGCCTGAGCATGCTGCGCTTCCAGCGAGGCAGCTCGGACGACGTCGTACTGATCATCCACGGACTGACCACATCCAGTGACATGTTCATCATGCCCGAGCACCGCAACCTGGTCCGTTGTCTGCTCGACAACGGCTACTCGGACGTGTGGACGCTCGACTACCGCATGAGCAACCGCCATCCCTACAACAGGGGGCGGCACCGCTACACGATGGACGACATCGCGCTCTTCGACTATCCCGCCGCCCTGCGGGAGCTGCGCGCGGCGATCGGTCCGGACCGCCGCATCCATGTGATCGCGCACTGCCTGGGCTCCGTCTCGTTCACCATGAGTCTCTTCGGGGGTGCGGTCGACGGCATCACCAGCGTCATCGCGAACAGTGCCGCACTGACTCCTCGGGTGCCCGACTGGTCCCGGTTCAAGCTGGCCGTCGCACCGAATCTGACCGAGTACGTGCTGGGCTTTCCGTATCTCGATCCCCGTTGGGCCGACGAGCCGCGCTTCACCCCCGCGTGGGCCTTCGCGCAGCTGGTGGACCTCTTCCACCAGGAGTGCGACGAGAGTTCCTGCCACATGCTCAGCATGATGTGGGGCACCGGCTGGCCCGCGCTCTACAGCCACAACAAGCTGCACGAGATCACCCACCGGCGCAGCGGCGACCTCTACGGCGCGACCGGTGTCCACTACTACCGTCATGTGGCCGCCATGGTGCGGGCCGGACGTGCCGTCAAGTACGACCAGGACAACCCGCTGTACGACCGGCTGCCGAACGACTACCTGGCCGGCGCCGCCGAGATCGACACACCCATGCTGCTGACCACGGGGGACAGCAACCGGGTCTTCACCGACTCCAACATCGTCTGCCACCGGAGGCTGGAAGCGGTCGCGCCCGGCCGCCACGAACTGGCGGTGTTCCCGGGCTACGGCCACCAGGACGTCTTCATGGGCGAGCGCGTCGACCGCGACGTCTTCCCCCGGATGCTCGATTTCCTCAAACAACACGGAGCCTGACGTGCCGATGGCGTACGAGCCCAGCAGCCACGAAACGTTCACTCACGACTCCCTGGCGAGCCTCGCCTACGACTGGGAACGCGTCGGAGACCCCGGCGTCCAAGCGAAATGGCCCGGCAAGGTCCTGTTGCCGCGCGGCACGGCCGATGTGGTGCGCGCGGTGCGCGAGGCACGTGAGCTCGGCGAGAAGATCGTGATCCGGGGCAGCGGCCACTCCAGCAACCACCTGGTCACCGCGGACGGCGGCACCCTGCTGCTGACCACCCGGATGAACCGCATCGTCGACATCGACGACGAGAACCTGACCTGCACCCTGCAGCCCGGTGCGCTGCTCGCCGGCGTGGACGAGGCGCTGGCCGAACGGGGCCTGGGCCTGTCGGTGGTCGGGGACCACAACCACATCACCGCGGCCGGCTTCGCCTCGGTGGGCGGCATCAGCCCGGCCTCGCACCGGTTCGGCCTCTTCCTCGACACCGTCAGCGAGCTGGAGTACGTCGACTGGGAGGGCAATGTCCACCAGTGCAGCCGCAACGAGCAGCAGGAACGTTTCCTGCGGGTCCTCGCGGGCACCGGGCGGCACGGGGTCATCACCAGTCTCACGGTGCGGATCATCCGTATCGACAAGTTCCGTACCGTCCTCGCCAACGAGCGGTTCGTCACCACGGACTTCGACGACTTCGTCGAGCGCTCCGCACGGCTGATCCGTGATCCGGGGGACGCGCTGATGGAGCGCGGGGCGTGGGCCGACCTGCCGCTGCCCGTGGGCAGTCTGCGGCTCGGACAGTTCTCCTCGTACCACGAGACGCCGCAGAACCCCCTCAAGTCGCTCTACGACCGCGTCGCCTACGGCTACCAGCAGTTCCTCGGCTACTGGGCGGGCCGGCTGCCCAGTGCGCTCGACGAGATCGTCAAATACGTGGGCATGGGCGCCATCCTGATCCCCCCGGTCTTCGGCACCGCCAAGAACATCGAGCGCTTCACCGACCAGATCCTCGACTCCACGGTCGGCGATCCGACCCGGATGTTCATCGTGCTCGCGCCGGCCGAGCACTACGAGACGCTGCTGCGCGAACTGTCCGCGCTCTGTCTGCGGGAGCGGCGGGCCAGCGGGGCGGTGACCTTCGTGTCCGTCTATGTCAAGGCGGTCCGCTCCGCGTATCTCTCCGGCCCGGACCACGGTGACAAGGACCCGAAGCCCTTCTGCGAGCTGATGCTCTACCTGGGCGTCGAACCGCAGAAGATGACCGGCCCGGTCCTGCGCACGCTGGTGGCCGGTATCGACGCCATCGCCGTGGAGCACCAGGCGTTCCGCTACATGCACTCGATGACGAGCGAGGACCCGGCCGTCCGCCGCAAGGTCGACCCGAACGCGCTCTACGACCCCGAGTACGCCGTGGACACGAAGGAAGCCTAGGAGGCGGGCCGCGATGACGACACCGACGTCACTCACCTTCCGCGAGAAGATGTCCGGGCCCTTCGCGATGGGCGTCACCAGCCCCGAGGACGGCGCACGCCAGGGGCGGCTGACCGACTGGCAGTTCGTCCTGCACGCCGTGGTCACCGTCGACGACACCCGGGCCTTCACCACCGAACCGCGCGCTCCCGGCCGTCTCACCGGCGAGGTGGAGCTGCCCGGGGTCCAGGGCCGGATCCCCTTCACGGACGGGGTGTTCCGGCTCTTCCCGGACCCGCAGGCCCACGCGGCCGGAGGCAGCCTGCTGATGGAGTACGAGCTGACCTTCCACCACCGCGGGACGCCCTATCACCTGACCGGCCGCAAGTCGGCGCCTCCACGCCCCTCCATGGTGGCGCCGGTGTGGGTGTGGCAGGACACGACCACGCTGGCGGTGCGACTGCACCGCGGCAACGGCACGAACGGCGAGGTCGCCGGCGCCGGCGTCCTGCGGCTCGGGGTGGGCGACCTGGCCCGGCTGCTAGCCTCCGTCCGCACCCCCTGGGCCGACGGGGTGCTCGACTCGGGGCAGGCGCTCGGCGCATACGCCCGGCTGTTCACCCAGGGCCTGGCCCGCAACTACCTGCCGTATCTCCCGTGGGCCGGGAAGCCCCTGGCAGACAAGCCCGCGGCCGGGAAACTCACCGCCGCCGAGGGGAGCGCCGTATGAAACTCGCGGTGGTCTTCTCCGGCGGGGGCGCCCCCGCCGCGTACTTCAGCGTGGGCGTGGCCCGCGCGCTGGCCGACACACGCCTGGTCCCCGACGTCCTGTCCGGTGTCTCGGGCGGCGCCCTCACCGCGTACGGACTGGGCACCGGCATGGACGCGGAGGATCTGGCCGGAATGTGGGAGTCGGTCGGCTGCACCGATCTCTTCGCGCCGCGGCTCGACTTCTGGAATCTCCTCGATATGCGCAGCCTGCTGAGCCGGCCGCGCACCGGGCTGATCGAGCATCTCCTGGGCGGCGTACGGTGGATGTGGCTCCTGGACACGGGACGGGCCCGCCGCACCTTCGCCCGCTACTTCGGCGCCGGGCAGCGGCCGGTCGAGGACGGCCGTACGGTCGTCGTCTCCGCCGTGGACCAGGCGGGCGCCGGGGTGGTGCGGTTCACCAACGCGCTGCCGCCCGAACACCGCCGCGGAGCGGAGTTCCGGCTGACGGACATCGGCATCGACCATCTCCTCGCGACCACCGCCGTGCCGCTGCTGTTCGCGTCGGGGGCCGTCGCCGGGGAACAGTTCGTGGACGCGGGGCTGGTGGCCAACACCCCGCTCAAGCCCGCACTCGCCTATGAGCCGGACGCGGTGATCGTCGTCGCGGCCGGTGGCGCGAAGCGGCCCGCTCCGGCGCCCCGTTCGCTGTCCGAGGCCATCGGTCTGCTCGCGGAGAATGTCGCCCACGCGGCGCTGATGGCCGACTACGAGCACGCCGAGACCGTCAACAAGCTGGTCGCCGAGGCCCCCGGGGTCACGTCGAAGAAGCAGGTGGAGCTGCTGCTGATCGAGCCCACCGGGCTGCCGTTCACCGCGTCGGGGTTCTTGAAGTTCGGCCCCGACGAGGCACGCGAGTTCATCGGCCACGGCCGGGAGACCGCGGCCAAGGCCCTCGCGTCCTGGGCCCCGGCGGCCCTCACCCGGACCCGGAAGGGGACCCGGAAGTGAAGGTCTTCGTCACCGGAGGCTCCGGCTTCCTGGGCGGTCACCTCCTCGACGCGCTCACCGCCGAGGGGCACACGGTACGCGCGCTGGCGCGCACCCCGGCCGCCGCGGACACGGTCACCGGTCGCGGCGCGCAGGCGGTGCGCGGGGATCTCCTCGACGCTGCGGCGCTGCGCGCGGGTATGGCGGAGTGCGATGCGGTGGTGCATGCCGCGGCGCTCACCGGGCAGTGGGGTCCGCCGAGCGCCTTCGTCCGGGTCAATGTGCAGGGCACCGCGGCCGTCGTCCGGGCAGCGGAGGAGAGCGGGGTACGTCGGCTCGTGCACATCAGCTCCGAGGCGGTGCTGGCCGACGGCGGCCCCCTGCGGCAGGCCGACGAGTCCCGTCCCCGGCCTGCACGGCCGGTCGGCGAGTACCCGAGAACCAAGGGGATCGCCGAGGACCTGGTACTGGCCGCCGCCTCCCCCACGCTGACCGCCCTCGCGGTCCGGCCGCGCCTGGTGTGGGGGCCCGGTGACACCACCGTGCTGCCGGCGGTCGTCGAGGCCGCCCGGCGCGGCCGTTTCGCCTGGGTCGACGGCGGTCACTACCTCACCTCGACCTGTCACGCGGCCAACGCCTGCGCAGGCATCCTGGCCGCCCTGCGGCAGGGCGAGGGTGGCCGGGCGTACTTCCTCACCGACGGCGAACCCGTGGAGTTCCGGGCCTTTCTGACCGCGCTGGCCGCGACCGCCGGCACCGTACTGCCGGATCGTTCCGTGCCCCGCTGGGCGCTGGCCGCCACGGCACGCACCGCGGAGACCGCCTGGCGGGTGCTCCGGCTGCGCGGCGAGCCGCCGGTGACCCGCACCTTCGTCGTCCTGTCCGCGCAGGAGATGACCGTCGACGACAGCGCGGCGCGCCGCGAACTCGGCTACCGGCCCGTCCTCACCGTGGACGAGGGCCTCAAGCAGCTCGCCACGGGCGGGCAGTAGGGGAAGAGAGTGCCATGACGGGGACCATCACACCCGAGCATGTCGATGCCGTGGTCGTCGGATCGGGCTTCGGCGGTGCCGTGTCCGCCTTCCGGCTCGCCGAGGCCGGGCGGCGGGTGATCGTACTGGAGCGCGGCCGTCCGTATCCGCCCGGGAGTTTCCCGCGCACCCCCCGCCAGATGGGCCGTGCCTTCTGGGATCCGAGCGCGGGGCTGCACGGCATGTTCGACGTGTGGTCGTTCCGCGGTTTCGACTCCGTGGTCTCCAGCGGGCTGGGCGGCGGTTCGCTCATCTACGCCAATGTGCTGCTCCGCAAGGACGAGAAGTGGTTCGTCCACGAGGACCCGCTGCCCGGCGGCGGCTACGAGACCTGGCCGGTGACGCGCGCGGACCTCGATCCGCACTACGACGTGGTGGAGAAGATGCTGGGCGCCACCCCGTATCCGCTGCACGCGCCCGCGTACGCCGACACCGCCAAGACCCAGGCCCTGCGCAAGGCCGCCGAAAAGCTCGGACTGGACTGGCAGTTGCCGCCCCTCGGCGTCAGCTTCGCGTCCCGGCCCGGCGCCCGCCCCGCCATCGGAGTGCCGCTCGCGGACCCGGGTTACGCCAATCTGCACGGGGCGGCACGGCACACCTGCCGGCTGTGCGGCGAGTGCGACATCGGCTGCAACGACGGCGCGAAGAACACCCTGGACCACACCTATCTCTCCGCCGCCGCGGCCGCGGCCCCGCACCCGGCCGACATCCGCACCAGCTGCGAGGTGCGCGGCCTCGCCGCCCGCGAGCAGGGGGGCTACGAGGTGACCTACGTCGAACACCGCCCGTCCGCCGAAGACGGCACCCGCACCGACACCGCGAAACTGCCCCTGCGCACGGTCACCTGCGACCGGCTGATCCTCGCCGCGGGCACCTACGGCACGACCTACCTCCTGCTGAAGAACCGCGACCGGCTGCCGGGCCTGAGCCGGGCGCTGGGCACCCGCATGTCCGGCAACGGCGACCTGCTGACCTTCCTGCTGCCCGAGCACAAGGGCACGGGCCCCGCCCTCGACGCGAGCCGGGGCCCGGTCATCACCAGCGCGATCCGGGTGGGCGACCTCGCGGACGGCAACGGCGCGCCGGGGCGCGGCTACTACGTCCAGGACGGCGGCTACCCCGGTTTCACCGACTGGCTCGTCCAGTCGACCGACCTGACCGGAACCCTCTTCCGCACCGCCGAATTCCTGGCCCGGCTGCTGCTGAACGTCCTGCGGGGCTCACCGGACAACCGCCTCGGCGCCGAACTCTCCCGCCTGCTCGGCAACGGCGCACTGGCCGCAGGCACGCTGCCACTGCTGGGCATGGGACGCGACGTGCCGGACGGCGTCGGAACGCTGCGCGACGGGCTCCTGGACGTGGCCTGGACGACGGAGACGAGCACCGCCTATTTCGGCCGGGTACGGGAGACGATGCGGGACCTGGCAGAGCAGCTGGACACCCGTCTCCTGGACAATCCGCTGTGGTTCCTCCGCCGTATCGTCACCGTGCATCCCCTCGGTGGCGCCCCGATCAGCCACCACCCGGCCGACGGTGTGTGCGACGCCTTCGGCCAGGTGCACGGCCTGCCCGGCCTGTACGTCGCCGACGGCGCGGCGATGCCGGGCCCGGTCGGCGCCAACCCCTCCCTCACGATCGCCGCACTGGCCGACCGGATGAGCACCGCCCTGCTGGAGGAACGGGTGGCCGCCCGGGCCCGAGGCTGAACCGTTCCCCCGCGGCCTTCGGAGCGGGCTTCGGACGACGGCCCTGCGACAGCACAGTCGCGGGATCGGAGCGCGTCATCAGGAGGGGCGCGGTGCCGACCGTGTGCGACATCGTCGTCGTGCACGGATCACCGGGATGACCGGAAGTGTGACCCGGCAGCGCTACGACGAACTGGTCAGGCTGGGGCGGGACTGGGTCGAGACGATGAGCGGTGTCCAGTGGCAGTTCGGGAACGCCGGCCTGGAGATCGAGCCGATGCGCTCCTGCGGGGGCGCGAACTGCGCTCCGTGGGCGACGACCGCGGCGGCCCGGGGCTCCGCCGCCGCCTGCCAGAAACCGCCCGGTTGGCCGTCCAGTCCCTCGGTTTCCGCCCCTCCCTGCGCATCGACGGCACCGTGGACTCCACCGTCCCGGCCGACGTGGCCGAACACGTCCTCGCCGTGACCGCCGAAGCCCTCAGCAACGTCGCCCGACACGCCCGCGCCCGCCGGGCGGACGTGGTCCTCACCGTCCCGGTGACCGGCGACGGGGCAGGGACGTGCGGCGCCGAGGCCACAGGCGGGATCCAAACGCCACGGGCGGGACCGCGGACTCAGTGAAGTCGGTACGCCTGCGGGCGACAAGGGTCGAACGGCCCTGGTGACGCATGTTCGGCATGTCTTCCATGGAGACTGTCCTGTCGGCCGGCGACCCCGCAGGCACCCCAGAGCACACAAGGGAACCCCCGCCACTCCGTCGCGCCGCACGGTCAAACTGACCACCGACGAAACCACCGCGCCAAGGTCGGCCAGGAGGCCACGCAGATCGTCGTCGGGGCGTCGGGACGGCAGACGTTCGGCAAGGGCGAGGAACTGCGTGCGACGGCCCGTCCGGATGGCGTCCATCTCTTCTCGGCGAAGACGGAACTTAGCCTTCCGGTCGACGAGGCGTCCGTCTGATCGTGCCGCCCGCGCCACGTCTCGCGGGCGTCGGCGCCTTATCACCCCGCCCCCGGGGCCGAACGACCCACCCGTCAGGACCGGGCGGCCTGTAGTGCCCCACCCATGCCGCGCCCACGCTGGGACCAGCAGCCCCCACGGCCTCCGGAGGGGAACGACGATGACAGTCAGCCCCGCGACCGCCGTCCTGTGCAGGCGCGGGCTCAACGCCCTGGCCAAGGCCTTTGCCGCCCAGGGCCGCACGGTCGTCGGCCCGACGGTACGGGACGTCGCCGTGGTCCCGGCCGAACTCGACTCCACCGGCCAACTGCCTTCCGGGGCGAGCACCCGGGCCGAGGCGGGCCGCTACCGCCTGATCCCCCGCACGGACGGTGCGGCCTTCGCACACACCACGGGCCCACCGTCCAGGAAGACGTTCCTGCACGCGCGGCGGGAAAGGCTGTGGAGCACCGGCTCCGCCCCCGGCGGGCACCTCAGCATCACTCAAGAACGTTCGGAGCAGCCGCCGTACACCTTGCTCGGTGTACACCCCTGCGATCTGCGGGCCGTCGCGATCCAGGGCAGCGTCCCGGCCCGCGAGCGCCACCAGGACCGCGGCTGTCAGAAGCGCCAGGCAGGGGCCTTCCTGACAGCCGCCCACTGCACCGAGCCCAAAGCCACCTGTTTCTGCGTGTCCATGGGCAGCGGTCCGGCGGCCGACGAGGGCTTCTACCTGGCGCTGTCGGAGGCCGGGGACGAGGTCCTCGCCGGCGTCCCGCACCGTCCGGCCGACCCCGAGACCGAGACCCCGGCCCGCAGCGCCGTGGGCGGCGCCCGGGACCGTATGGGCCGGGCCATGCCGCCCGTCGGTTTCCGCAGGCTGATGGGCGAGAACCGGGAGCCCGACTACTGCACCACGGCCTGCCCCACCTGTTTGTGCGCGCCACCGCCGAGGAGGTCACCGACCTCACGGGCGCTCACACCGAACGGTGGCAGCGCTGGGGCTCCTGCTTCGGTCTTCGCCACCGCGGCCCTGCACGACGAACTCAGCGCCCGGCTGGGTCGCAGCGAGCCCATGACGGAACAAGCGCGAGGAGAGAAGGAACGATGACGTCGATCACCCTCATGGACACGATCCTCCCGGCCGAGCACCGGGAGCAGCTGATGGGCCTCGCCCGCGAGGTCTCCTTCGACGTGGGCACCCGCTTGTTCGAGGAGGGCCGGCGAGCCGACCGGTTCTGGATCGTGCGGACAGGCGTCGTCGCCCTCGATCTGCATGTGCCCGGTCGCCGCTCGCCCGTCATCGAGTCGCTGGGGCACGGCGAACTGGTCGGCTGGTCCTGGCATTTCGCGCCCTACGTCTGGCAGTTCGGCGCCGAGGTCACCCATCCTGTGCGGGCCTGGGAATTCGACGCGGAGACCGTGCGGGAGATGTGCGCGTCCGACCCCGAGTTCGGCCGAGCGGTCGCGGTCTGGGTCGGCCGGGTGGTCGCCCACCGGCTGCACGCGGCGCGTGTGAGGCTGCTCGATCTGTACGCCCCGCACGGCAGCGGCGACCAGCCGTGACTCCCCGCCCCCTGCCGTACCGGGTGCCCCGAGGTCGCGGCGAGACGGCCGACACGGTCCCTCTCACGCTGACGTCCGCGGATCCGACGACCGCCGCACCTCACCGACCACGTGGCCGCGACCCAGGTGAAACACCCCTCCGCCCTGCACGCACAGCTCGACGGGCGTCGGCATCTCACCGGCCCCTTCACCCGGTTCACGATCACCGGCCGTCGTCTGTCACCTCTGCCGCTCGGACCAGGATCGGACGGTAGAGGTGGCGTACGCGGTTGACGAGGAGTTGACGCACCTGTGCGAGCGAGCCATCCGTGACCACGACCCGTACATCTCCTGCTCCACCCACTTCCTCGACCTCACGGCCGACCCGACCGCACCTGACCTTCCGAGGAGGAGACCATGCACGGCAGCCCGCACATCGTGAGCGATGTCATGACCCACACCGTCGTCACCGTGGGCCGCGACGCCACGTTCAAGGACATCGTCAAGCTCATCCAGCAGTGGAAGGTCAGCGCCCTGCCCGTGCTGGAGGGTGAGGGCCGGGTGATCGGTGTCGTCTCGGAGGCCGATCTGCTGCCCAAGGAGGAATTCCGCGACAGTGACCCCGACCGGCGCACCCAGATGCGCCGCCTGCCCGACCTCGCCAAGGCCGGAGCGCTGACCGCGGAGGAACTGATGAGCGCCCCGGCGGTCACCGTGCACGACGATGCCACCCTGGCCGAGGCGGCACGCATCATGGCCCTGCGCAAGGTCAAACGGCTGCCCGTCGTCAACGACATGGGCATGCTCGAAGGCGTCGTCAGCCGCGCGGACCTGCTGAAGGTGTTCCTCCGGGACGACGAGGAACTCACCGAAGAGGTACGCCTTGAGGTCGTCGACCACCTGTTCCCCGACTCCGCCGACCATGTGCGGGTCGAGGTCGACAAGGGTGTCGTCACCCTCACCGGATGGGTCGACGGCACCCTGCCGGTATCGGTGGTGGAACGCCTGGCCCGCGCCGTCGAGGGCGTCGTCGACGTCCGCTGCCGTCTGGCCACCGCACCGGCACGGAGCGAACCGCGGTGAGATACGTCAACGGGTACCACAACCCGGCGCCGGCCCGTCGGCTCCTCGACGAGTTGCGCCGCACCGCGACGTCCCCCTGGCACCGCCCGGCCGACCGCTGGGCGTGCGACTCCGCCGCAGCTGCAGCCCGCTGGGTCCACCGACGATCGACAGCCCGTCGGGGAGACACAGGGACAAAGCCATGCCAGCGGCCAGTCGGGGCCCTGATCAAGTTTCCGGGTGAGCATCGCACACGATGTGTGCGTGGCAGGAAGAACCGATCGGCCACGCACACAGGCTGCGGCTCGGTGCGAACCCGCGCTCAGGCGTGCCGCACCGGGATGGTCTTGGTGCCCGTCCTCGTCTCCGGCACCGACACCGGCACCGGCAGCCCGATGGAGCGGGCAAAGGTGCCGTAGGGAAGTGCCGCTGCCCCGGTCGGCCGCTGGCTCCAGCAGCATCGCGACGAGCTGCTCGTCGAACAGATGTGCAGGCCGCACCGACCGGGCCCTCTCGACAGGCTCCACGGTCTCCAACTCCACGGCGCTACCCGCCCACACGCCCGCTGACCAGCTTTTCAGGCACCCTCTTGCGCGCGGCGGCGGGGCCGGAAAGCCATGGCTTCCCGGCCCCGCCGTCTTTCTGCCCCCTACCGCGTCATCCGGTCACTGGATCGTCCATGCCTGGTTCGACTGGTTCAGTGCCATCCACTGGGCGATGGCGGCACCGTTGGCCGTCGAGCCGGCGCTCACCTCCAGGACCTGCTCGGTCTCGAAGGATTGGTCCCTGTGACTGCAGCTCGAGGACCAGCTCGGTCTGGCTGAGGTTGCTCCAGTTGGAGATCTGCGAACTGAGCACCCGCAGCAGCTTGTTGGGCTTGTCGCTTCCCTGGAGCCGGAAGTCCGAGCCCAGGTCGGGGTACCGGGCTCGGGTGGCGCGCACTCCGTTGACGTACAGCTGACGGAAGTTGAGGCTGCCCACCGACGCCTTGTACTCGCCGTTTGCGGCGGCGGTCCATCCGGTGATCGTCCCGGCCGCTGCTGATCACGGGGGTCTCGCCGTCGTAGGCCTGGTAGACGACGGTGTGGCCGTTCGTGCCGGAGTCGCTCGTGCCCAGGGTGATCGGGCTGGTGAGGTTGTAGGTGCCGCCGCGCAGGTTCACGACGATGTCGTCAGACATGTTGCTGTTCGCGGCGCGGACGGCGGCCGTGCTGGTCCCGGAGTTGCTGTCGTTGCCGCCCGTACGGTCGTAGACGTTCGTCGTGGCCGCTTGCGCCGGACAGGGCCGGCAGTACGGTCGCGAAGACGACGACTCCGGCCGCGAGTGCCTTGGCCAGTCCGGCGAGGCATGGGGGTCTCGCGTGCGGGTTCCTCTCTGAGCCACGTTGCCCATGAGTTGCGTTTATCGGGGCCACAGAGGACGCCGGTCAAGAGAATGAGCAGGTGCATTTTGGCGAGTTCATGACCACAGCCAGTAAAAGGCCAGTTCAAGGCCTTCTTGGCCTTTTCGGAGCACTCCCAGAGACACAACTCATCTGCACTTCCCATCAAAAATGAGTAGTCCTTATCTTGGACCTGACCATGGGTTGAGCCGAACGTGCCGGGGCGCGATCCTGGTGGCACCGCCCATGACGCGTGGTGCCGACGGGGCCGTCGTCAGGGCAGAAACGAGAGTGGGTCGTCCCATGGACAACCGGTCCATCGGCTCCGGTGCGGCACGGGGTACCGGAGTACCAGAGGACTTCGCCGTCGTCGTCGATGCCGGTCTGCGAGTCATGGCGTGGAGTTCCGGTGCCCAGGCCCTTTTGGGACACACGCCCGACGACGTCGTGGGCCGTCCGGCCGCCGACCTGCTCGCCGCAGACCTCCCCCGCCCGGCCCGTCGGCGGATGGCCGCCAGCCAGCCCTGGACGAGCGAGGTGGCGCTGCGCCACCGTGACGGCGACCGGATCCTCGTACGGCTGTGCGGCGCGCCGCTGTCGACCGGGGGAACGGGTTCGCTCTGGCTCGTCACGGGTGCCACGGTGACCCACGCCTCCGGCCCACGCGCCGCGGACGCGGCCGAACTGTGGGACCGGACGCTCGCGCAGCTTCCGCTGCCCGTCGCGGTCTACGACCACCGCGCCCGGTTCGCGGCCTGCAACGAAGTGATGAGCCAGGCCATGGGCCTGTCCAGCCAGGAGATGGAAGGCCTCACCCTCACCGAGATCCAGCCGAGCCACAAGGAGATGGACCGCCTCCAGCGCGAGGTCCTGCGCACCGGGGAGGCGCTCCACAGCGAACAACGGCCAGGCCGGGGCCTGGGCGAGGTCGACGAGCACGCCTGGTCCGTGTATCTCACCCCGCTGAAAGACCTGGACGGCTCGGTCCAGGGCCTGTCGGCGATGGTGATCGACACCACCGAGCAGTACTGGGCCCGGCAGCGCCTGGAGGTGCTCAACGAGGCCAGTGCGCGGATCGGGAGCACCCTCGACGTGGGTCGGACCGCGCAGGAGCTCGCCGAGGTGGCGGTCGCGGGATTCGCCGACTTCGTCGTCGTCGATCTGCTGGAGTCCGTCGTCCGCGGGGACGAACCGGAACCGGTGTCGCCCAGCGAGCAGGTCGTGCTGTGCCGTGCCGCCCACGCCTCGGTGCTTCCCGGGTGTCCCGAGTCCTCGATCGCGGTGGGCGAGACGGCCACCCGTCCCCCGCGCTCCCCGGCGGCCTGGGCGCTGCGCACCGGCCGGGGCACCCGGCACCGCATCGGCGACCCGGTGCTGCGCGAGTGGCTGGCCGAGTCGCCGGCGCGCGCCGAGGCGGTACGACGGTACGGGATGCACTCGGTACTGCTCGTACCGCTGCGCGCCCGCGGAGTCACCCTGGGCCTGGTGTCCGTGGTGCGGCACCGCACACCGCAACCCTTTGGTGACGACGACCTGCTGCTGGCCGAGGAGATCGCCGCCAGGGCGGCCGTGAGCATCGACAACGCCCGGCGCTACACCCAGGAACGCCGGACCGCGCTCGCCCTTCAGCGCAGCCTGCTGCCCGAGCGGTTGCCCTCCCCGACGGCCGTGGAACTGGCCTACCGGTATCTGCCGGCGGGTTCCGCGAGCGGGGTCGGCGGCGACTGGTTCGACGTCATCCCCCTGTCCGGAGGAAGGGTCGCCCTCGTGGTGGGTGATGTGGTCGGCCACGGCATCCACGCCTCCGCGACGATGGGTCGCCTGCGCACCGCGGTCCGTACGCTCGCCGACGTCGACCTCGCCCCCGACGAACTGCTCACCCATCTCGACGACCTGGTCGTCCGGCTCGACCGGGAGGAGGGACCCGACGCCCGGGGATCGACGAGCGGCGCATCGGGCGAGGTGGGCGCCACATGCCTGTACGCCGTCTACGACCCGGTCTCCCGCACCTGCCGTCTGGCCCGCGCCGGTCATCCGCCGCCTGCCCTGGTGGCTCCCGACGGGACCGTGCGGTTCCTCGACCTGCCCGCCGGCCCGCCGCTCGGCGTCGGGGGGCTGCCGTTCGAAGCCGTTGAGGTCGACCTGGACGAGGGCAGCGTGCTCGCCCTGTACACGGACGGTCTGATCGAGGCTGCCGACCGGGACATCGACAGGGGGCTCGGCCTGCTGCGGGACGCGCTGAGCCATCCACCGTCCGACCTGGAGGACACCTGCGACCAGGTGGTCCGCAAGGTGATACCCGCCGCTCCCGCCGACGACATCGTGCTGCTCCTGGCCCGGACATCCGCGCTGGAGCCCGACCGGGTGCACACCTGGCGGCTGCCCACGGATCCCGCCCTCGTCGCCGGGGCCCGCCGGATGGCGAGCGACCAGCTGAGCGTCTGGGGCCTGGGCGAGCTGGCCTTCGCCACCGAGCTCATCGTCAGCGAACTGGTCACCAACGCCATCCGCTACGGCAGCCCGCCCATCGAACTGCGCCTGCTGCGCGGCGACACACTCGTCTGCGAGGTCTCCGACGGCAGCAGCACCGCCCCGCACCTGCGGCGGGCCCGCTCCTTCGACGAGGGCGGACGCGGGCTCCTGCTCGTCGCCCAGCTCGCGGAGCGCTGGGGCAGCCGGCAGACACCCACCGGAAAGACCATCTGGGCGGAGTTGCCACTGCCGATGTGAGCGTCCCCGTTTCGTCGGTATTGCGGGCTGGAGATCGGACCTGGCGGGAGAGCAACCACCCTCGCCGGCTGATCTCCTTGCGATCTGGGGACTCGCGCACCTGCCGAACACCGGCCGTGTGTCCGTTCCCAACCGCCCTCAGGACAGATGACGTCCGGACACCGTCCCAGGTGACGTCTTCCCGGCGTCTGCTGGGTCAGGGGGTGGGAACTTGTCCGGCGATCACATCGGACCGACCTTGTGTTGCACCTCTGACTGCTTCTTCCGCCCACGTGACAGCGGCGGGAGCGGCGCCCTGGGGGCCCAGGACGGCGCCGTTCGCGTTGAGGCCGTCGATGAGGAGTTCGATGCGCGAGGCGAGGTCCTTGGGGTCGCGAGCGCTGGCCTGGGCGGCCAGGGTGCGCAGGAGTTCGGCGCGGTCGGTGTAGTGGGCGACGATCACCTGGTGGGCGGGGTGGTCCGGATCGGGGAACTCGGCGTAGGCGTTGCGGAGGGGACACCCCCGGAAGCCGTCGGCGACGGCGCGGGCGACGACCTCGCGCACCAGGGCCACGAGGAGGCCTCCCGGGTCCGAGTCCGCTGAGGCTTCGGCGGCCCGCAGGACGCTCGCCCAGTCGGCACGACAGCGTTCCAGGAACGCGACCACGAGATCGTCCTTGCTGCCGAACTCGCGGTACAGCAGATTCTTGCCGCAACCGCACGCGTCGATGATCTGCTGCAGGCCCACGGCATGTACGCCGTGCTCGGCGAACAACTGCGAAGCGACGTCGAGGATGCGGTCGCGCGCGCCCGCATCAGGTTTCCTGGCCATTTCTCCATGCTATCGGACCGATCGGTCCGATTCCATTGACAGCCATCCTGCCTCCATGCAAGATGTGGACCAATCGGTCCCGGACTGATCGGTCCACTTGGAAGCGGGAGCAGTGTGACACCGGTCGAGAAACTCAGCGGTCAGGAACGGGGCATGCTCTTCGTGCTCTGCGGGGCGCTCTTCCTCGACGCCCTGGACGTCTCGATGAAAGGCGTCGCGCTGCCGGCCATCGGC
This sequence comes from Streptomyces sp. S.PB5, assembly GCF_030403745.1. Taxonomy (GTDB): domain Bacteria; phylum Actinomycetota; class Actinomycetes; order Streptomycetales; family Streptomycetaceae; genus Streptomyces. The sequence goes on along the minus strand of NZ_JAQMWP010000018.1, from coordinate 202,528 downwards.
AGCGACCTGGGTATTGCGGCCGAGTCTTTGCAGTGGGTGGTGAGCGGCTACGTCCTGGGCTTCGCCGGCTTCCTTCTGCTCGGCGGCCGGGCGGCCGATCTGTTCGGGCGGCGGCGCATGTTTCTGTGGTCGCTCGGGGTCTTCCTGATCGCTTCGGCCTTCGGCGGGCTCACCGAAAGCAGCGAACTCCTGGTCGCCGCCCGGTTCGTGACCGGTGTCAGCGCGGCGTTCACAGCCCCCGCGGGTCTGTCGATCATCACTACGGCCTTTGCGGAGGGGCCCGCGCGGAACAGGGCTCTGTCGGTCTATTCGGCCACCGGGGCATCCGGCTTCTCCTTCGGCCTGGTGGCAGGCGGGCTGCTCACCGACGTCTCGTGGCGCCTGGTGTTCTTCGTCCCGGTGGCCGTTGCCGCCGCGACCTTGGCGGCAGCGATCCGTCTGGTGCCGAAGGACGGGGACCACCAGCGCTGGCGCGGCTTCGACCTGGCGGGGGCGCTGAGCAGCACGGCCGCGATGCTCCTTCTCGTCTGGACGTTGACTGAAGCGCAGGATGCGAGTGCGACCAGGACGGTGTCCTGTCTGGCTGCCGTGGCCGCACTTCTCGTCCTGTTCGTCAGGGTGGAGAGCCGGTCTGCGTCTCCCCTTGTCCGCTCCGGACTTCTGAGAGCGGGTCCGCTGGCGCGGGCGAACGTCGCCGCGATGGCCCTGCTCGGCGGATGGGTCGGGTGTCTGTTCATCCTGACCCTGTACATGCAGGAGGTACGCGGCTGGTCGGCGCTGGCGACCGGACTGGCCGTGTGCCCCTCGGGGATCGTGGTCGCGCTGCTCGCCCCGAGGATCGGTGCGCCGCTGGTGAGCCGGTTCGGAGCACCCAAGGTCATCCTTGCGGGACTTGGCGCGGCAGCCCTCGCCTACGCGCTGCTCCTCCCGATCGCCTCCGATACCGGCTACGTGTCCGGGATGCTCCCGGCGTTCCTGTTGGTCGGCCTCGCGTTCTCACTCGCCTACGGGCCGTTGAACATCATCGCGACCAGCGGTGTATCGCCCGACGAACACGGCGTCGCCGGAGGCCTGGTCAACACGGCCTTCCAACTCGGCCCGGCCCTGGTGCTGGCCGCCGTCACGGCGGTGATCGAGACGGACGACCTGCGCAGCGCTCTGCTCGTCCCTCTGGCCGTCTCATTGCTCGGCATGGGCACGGCCTTGGTATCCGTTCGCAAATCCTGAGGAGTCAGAAATGGACCTTCAACTGTCCGGAAAGACCGCAGTCGTCACGGGCGGCAGCAAGGGCATCGGCCTCGACGTCGTCCGGCTGCTGCTCGCCGAGGGCGTGCGGGTGGTCGCGGCCTCGCGCCACAACACGCCCGAGCTCAAGGAGACCGGCGCCGTGCACGTGGCTGCCGACCTCGCCACCGTCGAAGGCGTGGAGACGCTGGTGTCTCACGCCTTGGCCGAACTCGGCGGAATCGACATCCTGATCAACAACGTGGGCATTGGCGACACCGAGGAAGTCGTCAAGGGCGCCGTCCACGATCTGCTCACCCTTCCCGAGGAAGCCTGGCGGCACACCTTCGACCTCCACTTCTACAGCGCGCTGCGCGTGACGCGGGCGATGCTGCCGAGTCTTCTCGACCGCCGCGGTGTCGTGGTCAACGTGTCATCGTCGGGAGCCCGCATCGTCACTGCCGGCCCCGCCCACTACAACGTGGCCAAGGCGGCACTGAACGCGCTGACGAAGGTGGTCTCGGAGCAGTTCGCCCCCCGAGGCGTCCGAGCGTTGACCGTCTCACCCGGCCCCGTGCTGACTGGAGTGTGGACCGATCCGGATGGGGTCGTCGCCAGGATCGGCCGCGAGAACGGTGTCGGCCACGAGGAGTTCTCCGCCCAGCTCATGGGCACACTCGGGGCGGCCACCGAGCGCATCAGCACGCCTGACGAGGTCGCCCGCCTGATCGTCTTCGCCGCCTCGCCCAACAACATCTCCGGAAGCGAGATCTTCGTCGACGGCGGAATCATCAAGAACGTCTGAGTCGAGGCCACCGGAAGAGCTGCACTGCGCGGGCCCGATGCTGAGGATCAAGCTTATGGCGTGATCGTTCGTTGAGCCGTGCGTGACGGATCTGGTTGAGCGGCTGGTGCGGGGAGTTCTGCGGGCGATGAAAGGTGGTGCGGCCACCGGCCGTCTCCGGCGGACCGGGCAAGACCGGCGGCAAGCACCACGTGATCGTCGACGCCCACGGCATCCCGTTGGCCGTCACGCTGTCTGGCGGCAACCGCAACGACGTGACCCACCTGATCCCACTGACCGGGCTGCCCCGCCGATCCGAGGCAAACGCGGCCAACCACTGCGCCGCCCCGTAGCACCTCTACGCCGATCGCGGCTACGACCACGAGAGCTACCGCGATCAGGTCCGACGGTTCGAAAACACACACCGCACATCGCCCGACGCGACACCGAACACGGCTCCAGACTCGGCGTCCACCGCTGAGTCGTGGAAGGCGCCATCGCACTACTGCACTGGTTCCGCCGGCTGCGCATCCGCTGGAAGGTCCGCAACGACATCCAGCGTGCCTTCATCACACTCGGTTGTGCCGTCATCTGCTGGCGACGGCTGAGGACCGCGCTCTGATTCCAGAGCACCGTAAGGTGGCATCCCATGTCGCGAACTCGCGCCGAGCACAAGGAGGCGGAATGCTTGCCAGCTCATCGGTGCTGGCGGCCGGAAGGCGTCATTCTGTCGGACGGCGCTGGGATGGAACCGTTCTCGCCGTGGGCGATAACGCGGCCGGTGAATGCCGTGTCGAGCGATGGGAAGACGTCGTCGCGGTGGCAGCCGGCAACGTCCATACCGCGACGAACACCGGCAGGTCTCATACGGTGGGACTCCGGTCGGACGGCACCGTGCTGGCAACGGGGTGGAATGGTGACGGGCAATGTGGTGTCGCCGGATGGCGAGGCGTCACGGCCGTGGCCGCAGGCTGGCGCCGCACCCTCGGGCTACTCGCGAATGGCCGCGTGCTAGCAGCTGGCCGGAGTTCAGAGGGGCAGTGCGACGTGCAGTCCTGGCGCGAGATGGTCGTCCTCTCGTGTGGTGACTGGCACTCGGTCGGCGTCAGGTCGGACGGTTCTGCACTGGCCGCGGGGAACAACCGGCGCGGGCAGTGTGCCGTTGAAGGCTGGCGTGACCTGGCCGCCATTTCGGCCGGGTATCTCCATACCGTCGGCCTCAGAACGGACGGGCGGGCAGTAGCGACCGGCGACCGGGCAACCGGGGCGTGCGAGGTCGATGAGTGGGAAGACGTGGTGGCGCTGAGCGCGGGCAGTTACCACACCGTCGGGGTCACTGCGTCCGGGCGGGTCCTCGCAGCGGGAGACAACAGCTACGGACAGTGCGAAGTCGGCGATTGGCGCGACATTGTCGCCGTGGCGGCCGGTTCGACGCACACCCTTGGCCTGCATGCCAACGGCACAGTCGTCACCGCTGGGGCCAATGCCGACAGACACTGTGAAGTCGATACCTGGTCCGGAATCCAGCGTCCATAAGCCTCCCGGCCGCGCGCCAATACGAACTGACATGCCGTCACTCCCGAGCCGCTCACCCTCCTCAGAAGGGGTGTGACCGAGTGCGCTCGAACGGGGCCCGATACGCCTGACCCATCAGGGGAGATTCGAGAACAAGCACCGCCTGCTTGGGGTAGCCAGCTACCCCGTCGGGGCCTGGTGCCTCGAATGCGGTCGGCAAAACGAGGTGGGTGCCGCCCTACCGACGGCGTTCCGGTGCTTGGTGGAGCGCGCGGCAGGTTGCTGTGCCGGTGACGGTCTCCTGCTGGCTGGTCAAGAGAAGGACATCGCACGAGTCCACCGGCTCGTGGAATCTGGCGAACCGTGCGGGATGGATGCTGTAACCAGGCGCTGGTTCGCCAGGCGCTCGTTCCGGGGCAGCCGTGGGAGGGCATTGTCAGTGGTGGCAGGCAGGATGACGGTCATGACGACATCAGCTGCAGTGATCGAGGATGCCGCCGCCTACGCGCAGGCGGTCGAGGACGCCGTGAAGGCCGCGGCCGCCTACTACGCCGGCGGTGCCTCGCCGATGGACGACGACGCCTACGACCGGCTGGTGCGCGGCATCGCGGCATGGGAGGCCGCGCATCCCGAGCAGGTGCTGCCCAACTCCCCCACCGGTAAGGTCGCCGGCGGCGCCCTGGTGGGGGAAGTCCCGCACACGGTGGCGATGTTGAGCCTGGACAACGTGTTCTCGCCAGAGGAGTTCACCGCCTGGACCGCCTCGCTGGCCCGGCGCATCGGCCATGACGTCACCTGCTTCAGCGTCGAGCCGAAGCTCGACGGGCTGGCGATCGCCGCCCGCTACACCCACGGCCGCCTCAGACAGCTGATCACCCGCGGGGACGGAACGGCCGGGGAGGACGTCAGCCACGCGATCGGCACCATCGACGGCCTGCCGGACCAACTTGCCGAGCCGGTCACCGTGGAGGTGCGCGGCGAAGTCCTGATGACCACAGCTCAGTTCGAGCACGCCAACGAGGTCCGCACCCGGCACGGCGGGCTGCCGTTCGCCAACCCGCGGGGCGCCGCGGCCGGCACTCTGCGCGCCAAGGAACGCGCCTACACGGTGCCGATGACGTTCTTCGGCTACGGCCTGCTGCCTCTGCCCGATACCGAACCAGAGCTCGCCGCTCTGCTGGGCCACACTGCGCACAGCAGCCTCATGGCCCGGGCCGGCGAGCTCGGAGTGAACACCACCTCCTCGACGGCGGTGCCCGGCATCACCGCCAGCACCGTGGGAGAGGTCCTGACGCGGGTGCAGGGGATTGCTGCGCTGCGTGCCGAGTTGCCGTTCGGGATCGACGGGGTCGTCATCAAGGCCGATCTCGCCGCCGACCAGCAGGCCGCGGGATCCGGGTCGCGCGCTCCGCGCTGGGCGATCGCCTACAAGCTCCCGGCGGTCGAGAAGATCACCCGGCTGCTGGAGGTGGAGTGGAACGTGGGCCGCACCGGCATCATCGCCCCGCGCGCGGTGCTGGAGCCGGTGGTCATCGACGGCGCCACCGTCACCTACGCCACCCTGCACAACCCCGCCGACATCACCCGCCGCGACCTGCGCCTGGGCGACCACGTCATGGTCTACCGGGCCGGTGACGTCATCCCCCGCGTCGAAGCCCCCGTCGCCCACCTGCGCACCGGCGACGAGCAGCCCATCGCCTTCCCCGACGTGTGCCCGCGCTGCGGGGCCGGCATCGACACCAGCGAGCAGCGCTGGCGCTGCGCGAACGGCCGTAACTGCCACCTGGTCGCCTCCCTCTCCTACGCCGTCGGCCGCGACCAGCTCGACATCGAAGGCCTCGGCCACACCCGCATCGTCCAGCTCGTCGACGCCGGCCTGGTCGCCGACCTCGCCGACCTGTTCACCCTCACCCGCGACCAGCTCCTCGGCCTGGAGCGGATGGGCGCCACCAGCACCGACAACCTCCTCGCCGCACTCAACGCGGCCAGGAACCAGCCGCTGTCACGGGTACTGTGCGCGCTCGGGGTACGCGGCACCGGCCGGTCCATGTCCCGCCGTATCGCCCGCTACTTCGCCACCATGGACCACATCCGGGCCGCCGACGCCGAAACAATGCAGCAGGTCGAGGGCATCGGCACCGAGAAGGCCCCGTCCATCGTCGCCGAACTGATCGAACTCGCCCCGCTCATCGACAAACTCGCCGCGGCCGGGGTCAACATGACCGAACCTGGCACCGCCCCGCCCACCCCTGCTGGCACCGATTCCGCGGACACCGGTGAGGCTCAGACGGCGGACCTGCCACTCGCGGAGATGGCCGTCGTGGTCACCGGCTCCATGACCGGCCCGCTGGAGAAGCTCTCCCGCAACCAGATGAACGAGCTCATTGAACGCGCCGGCGGCCGCTCCTCCTCCAGTGTCTCCAAGAAGACCACCCTGGTCGTCGCCGGAGACGGCGCCGGCTCCAAACGAGCCAAGGCCGAAGACCTCGGTATCCGCCTGGCCACCCCGGACGAATTCGCCGCACTCATCGCTGACTTCCTCGACTGACAGTGACGTCACGAAGGTCAAGCGACGCGAGGTGTTCAGGTGCTCGGACCGGTCCTACTTCGTTCGGGTCAACGGGCGCCTCTCTGAGTTCGAGTACTTCTTCCAGCTTGCCGAACTGGTGGCCGACACGAGGTCCCCTGATCTCCCTGACACGATCAGCTAGCAGCGGCAGCGACTTCTTGTGACCCCGACGAAGTCGTGATCATTGGAGGCTGCGCATCCAGATCACGGCTCCTCGCAGATGGAGGCCGGCGAGGTAGCTCTGGGGTGTCTTGTCGTAGCGGGTCGCGGTGCCGCGCCATGCTTTCAGCTTGTTGATCAGGCGCTCGACAGTGTTGTGATCACGACCGCGTCGGGCCGGGTGCGTGGGATGGCGGAGCCACAGTGGTGACCGAGTTCATGCTCCGGTTCGCCGGCCCATGAGGCGAGCATCTGAAGAGCCTCATGCGCGTACGTGCCCTCCTCCGCGGTGAGCACCATCAGGCGCTGGCCGCTGCCGTCCGGGCTGGACCACATGTCGCAGTCCTGCACGGACAGCTCACCGACCAGTGCCGCAAGGTCGGGGTCGTTGGGGTCGGTTGCGGCCTCCATCCGTCGGGCCGCAACCGCGGTGCGGGCCACATCCTCCCCATCGGCATGCAGGGCGGGGCGAAATGGAGGTGCACCAGGCTGGAGTTGGCCGTACGGTGAACGTCGTTCAGGTGCGCAGGCTGCGGTTACTTCTCTTGCAAAGAATCCGTACCGCCGCCGACCTTGACCTCTGAACACCACAGGAAGCCGCCCGCAACGGCGAGTCACCCGTCTATCGGGAAGACGTGGCCCAGGCCGGTGTCACGCAGGATCCGCTGGACCATCTCGTCCAGGGTGCTCGCCGCGTCGATGACGCCCGCGGGCTGTCGCGGTGGTGCAGGGCGCATTGGCGGGAAGATCTCGATCTCCTCGCAGAGTCAACTTCCGAGCTGGTGTGCAGGAAGCACAGGATCCCGCTCACCGCCCGCCCGGTCCGACACTCGCAACGAGGGGTCGCACGCAGGACCGCGACCTTTTCCCGGGACCACCGCTTACGATCCGGCAACAGGGCGAGCCGGGCTGCCGTGGTCGGGTGCGTGGCCGGGGCCGACCGGCCCTCGGCCAGGTAGGCCCCCCGATCCAGTGGACCCTGCTCGTACTCCTCAGGGTGCAGGATCGCGCAGCAGGGCCGCGTCGGTATTTCTCCTGGACGATTTGAAAGCCAAGGCCAGCCCGGCCGAGGAACTCTGCCCTCGGACCTGCTTCCGCGCCGGCAGGGACAACAACAGCTGGATGGTCGACGCCAGTTCCTCCGACACGATCCACGGCTGCGAATGGCGTTGCCCCACACCCACAGCTACGAACCCGAAGGGCCTGAACGTGGAGATCGCCGACCTCGTCGAACGCACGCTTCGCGATGCGGACGGCACCCTGTCGGCCGCCGAATCCGCGGCCGCCACTGGTATCTCCCGTGTCAGCGCCCGCCGTTACCCGGAGCGCTTCCACACCACCGGCACGGCGGATGTCTCCCTGCGTTACGGCGCCGCCCGCCGGCCCGAGCGGCGCTATGGCTGGCGGGACTGAGAGACAGGTGCTGCAGAGCGCACGTTCACGCGGTCGCGGACTTCGTCGGCGACGCCTGTCTCGACTGTCGTACGAGGTGAATCGTGGTGATCTCAGCCGAGGAGGCTCGCGGTGCGTGTGATGAACGCATCGAAGGCCCGGTCCGGCAGCATCCTGCGCACGAGGAGGAGCGGCCGGGCACCGAAGCCGGCGGTGTACCGGGTGCGGGGGCGGCGGGCCGTGGCGGCTCGGGTCACGGCGCGGGCCACGACGTCGGGGGACGAGGTCCTGGGTGCGTCCGGCCGGGACGCGTTCTCCAGTGACACGGCCATGGCCTCGGCCTGGTCGCTGTACGGCCCCTCGCCCGAAGTGGCACGGACCTTGCGGGCCGCGATGCCGCCCCATTCGGTGCGGATCACACCGGGCTCGATGACGACGACATCGATCCCGAAGCGTCGCAGCTCCAGGCGTAGGGCGTCGCTGAGTCCCTCGACGGCGAATTTGCTGGCGTGGTACCAGGCCCCCAGGGGCGTGGCGATCCGGCCGCCCATGGAACTGATGTTGACGATGGTGCCGCTGTGCTGGGCCCGCATGGCCGGCAGCACGGCCCGGGTGAGGTGGGCGAGGCCGAGGAGGTTGACCTCGATCTGGGAGCGGGCCTCGGACATCGGGACGTCTTCGAGCGCGCCGTAGGAGCCGTATCCGGCGTTGTTGACCAGGACGTCGATCCGGCCGTGCGCCGTGAGGATGTCCGCGACGGCTTTCTCGGCCGCGGATTCGTCGGTGACGTCGAGGGCGACGGGGTGCATGCCTGCGGCGGCCAGTGACGTCATCCGGTCGACGCGGCGGGCGGCGGCGTAGACGACGAAGCCGGCGTCGTGGAGGCGGCGGGCGGTGCTCTCGCCGATGCCCGAGGAGGCACCGGTGACCAGGGCGATCTTGTTGTTCATGGGGAGCCCTTTCTCGGCGGACGGCGGGGATGTCAGGAACCGGCGCGACGGAAACCCGCGCGGGTCGCGGCGTAGGCGAGGGCGAACAGCCGTGTCCACGTGGGGCGGATGGCGTACCGGGCGAAGCGCGTCGACAGGTCGAGCCAGCCCCGCTTGCTCGTCATGATCAAGTGGCCCGGCGAGGTGAAGCCGCTGACCACGATCGACTTCTCGGCGTTCTCGTAGCCCAGGAGGTTGCCGAAGTTGCCGCGGCCGGAGACGAACGCGCGGCCCTCCTCGTTCCCGCCCCAGATGAGGTAGGGGTTCGTCCACACCACCGGCGGCATCGTGTTGACGCCGATGGCGCCGTAGCGGAGGTCCGAGACCGCGCGGTTCACGGTGGCCGCGTGGGCCTTCTTGGTGTCCTCGTCGATGAGGATCGTCGCGGCCAGGGTGCCGAGGAGCTTGTCGTTGGCGAACTCCGTCGCGGCGGGAAGGAACGTCCCGGCGTCGGGCGGGACGTCGAGCGCGACCTCGCTCATGACCTGGCAGAACGCCTCGTTGTCCAGGGCGAAGCCTTCGGTGCCGACGTCTTCGATCACCATGACCTGCGAAGCGGGGCGGCCGTCTGCGGGCTGCACGATCCGCCCGCTCGGGTAGGCGTCGCGGAAGGCCGCGAAGGTCTTGTCGACCCCGGGGTAGCTGGTGCTGGAGCCGGGTGTGAGGTCCCGCAGGGCGACGGTGATCGCGTCCAGGAGCTGCCGCCGCTGCGGCCAGTGCCGGCTCGTCACCAGGGTCTGCGTGCGGCCGCAGATCGAGCCGCCGCTGATCGTGACGATGGTGGCGATCTGGAGTGCCTGGTGGCGGATCTCCCGTTCGGTCCACGGGCGGTCGCCGGGAACGACGATGCACGGGTTGTTGCCGCCGCACTCGGAGACCAGTTCGGTGTCGGTGGCTTCCATGATCGCCTTGGCGGAGCCGGTGCCGCCGGTGAAGTAGATCTTGGAGAGGCGGGGGTCCTGGGTCAGCTCGCGCCCTTCGTCGGCGGGGCAGAAGGCGACGGCGTGGACGTCGACGAGGGGTTGCAGGACCTTCTCCCACACCCGGTCGGCGTCCTCGTTGAGGGGGTGGGGCTTGTGGACGGCCACGTAGCCGTCGACGAAGAGGGCCCGGATCATCTCGAAAGACGACGCGACGTTCCCCGCCCCGAGCACGGCCACGATGCCGCCGGGCTTGGCGTAGGGGTCCACCCGGCGAGGCTCGCCGACGACGCGCAGTACGTCGGACCGGTCGCTGTTGAGCAGGCGGTCCTTCCCGCGCGGGGAGACCCGGACGTCGAAGCGGCCGTCCCCGGCAGGGGTGACCGCGAGCGGCTGGAGCGGGCGGCCACGGACCAGGCCCTCGTACAGGTCGATGGCAGCCGCGACGTTCACGGGTACCGGCACCAGGACGCGCTGCACGCCCGTGCCGACCTGGTGGGCGTCGGCCGGGTTCGCGGGGTCGATGCCCTTCGCACGGCAGTCCGCCGCCACCAGCTCGTCGAAGTACCGGTCGATGTTCGCCTGGACCAGGCGAAGCAGCCTGAGCCGCTCCGCCGCCGGCGTGGCCCGCCAGCGGGCGGGGTCGACCCAGTCGACAGCCTCCGTGGCCTTCATGGCGTGTCCCTTCCCTCGGTCGTCGACGGCATGACCGACCCGTCCCCAATAGTGAACCGGCGGTACATTCAAGTTAATGTACCGCCGGTTCACAGTCAATGGACCGGCGGTCGGTTATCCTCACGGGATGGCAACCTTCCATCGCGCCCGCAGCGAGGAGCAGCGCGCCGAACGGCGGCAGAGCATCCTGCAGACCGCGGCCGGCATGCTCGACGAGATGCCGGTCGCGGCGGTGAGCCTGAACGAACTCAGCCGCCGGGTCGGACTGTCGAAGTCCGCCATGTCGCTCTACTTCGAGTCACGCGAGGCGGTGTTGCTCAGCCTGCTCACCGAGGCGGCCGCCCGCTACCGGGCCGAGACCGCCGAGTCGTTCCCCGAGTGGGTCGACCCGTCCGCACCGGCTCCGGTGAGGGCACGCCAGGTCGCGGCACGGCTGGCCACCACGTTCGCCGCTCACCCGATGCTGTGCGAACTGCTGAGCGTGCAACACGCGATCCTGGAGCACAACATCTCCGTCGACGTCGCGACCAGGTACAAGAGGTCCTCACGTGACGGCATCCGCTGGCTCGGGGAGCAGCTTCGCGACCTGCTACCCGAACTCGACGACGAACGGGCGCTCCGCGCCGCGCACATGGTCATCATCCTCGTCGGCGCCCTGTGGACCCGCAGCCGCCCCGCCCCCTCACTGCTCGCCGCCTTCCAGGCCGACGCGAGCCTGGCATTCATGCACCCAGCCTTCACCGAGGCGTTCGAGGCCGCGATCACCACCTTCCTTCAGGGGCTTGTCGCGGAGACCGCCGACGCGCCCTGACGGCATTCGCTGCCACGTCATCGACCTGAACCGCAGGGCACCGGCCGAACAAACTCCAGGCACAGGACCACAAAGTCTTCCGGTTCGAGGCGCTCGGCACGGGCACGGCCTTTCCTGTTCCGCACAGGCCGCAGGTCGTTGACATCGGTACCAGCTCGTCAAGGTCCTGCCTTGCCCCTTCCTCGAACGGCATAGAGGAGAGCCCGCCCCGGAGGGACTTCCGTGACCATGATCGCTGCCCCACCCACTCCGTCCGGTCCTCCCTTACCCCCCACCCGCGGCTCTCCGCAGCGATCGTGGACCCGCTCACCTTCAACGCCGCCATCATCGAGACGGCACCAAGCCCTACCGCCTGGCCAAGACCAAGGCGCAAGCCCGGGAGACCTACACGAAGTGACCGGCCCACACACCAGTCGTGCGGCGGCACACGATGCGACCTACACGCCTACAGAGCGGTCTCCAAGGTCACTGACTCGGCCGCGAAGCCATTGCGCTCATAAAACCGAACGGCCTCGGTGTTACTCGAGTAGGCCGTCACTTCCGCCAGCTCCGCTCCCTTTCCCTTCGCCCAGGCCATGAACTCCTCGATCAGTCGCCCACCGATGTGTTCCCGCCGATAAGCGGGCTGCACATACATGCTCACCAGCGACGCGACCTTTACGGGCTTCATCGCCGACCCCTCGGCCGCCACACCGGTGAGATGCCCGACGACCTCGCCGTTCCGGTCGGCAACGAGCAGCAACCGGTCTGGATCGTCGATCCCGGCGGTGAAACGCTCTCGTCCGTGCTCACGCGGCCAGCTGACGTTGACGCTCGGATCACGAATCCCCGCGTCCTCGGCAAACAGCGCGCTACTGCAAGCCAAAGGATCCGTCCGCGATCACGGGAGTCGTCACGGTCGGGCGGCCTCCGCCACAACGCCTGCGGCCCTCGGCGCTCCTGGCACTCCTCGGCCTCGGCTGATCACGAACCAGATGTCACGCGACTACGCCGAAACCGCGGGCCGGCCACTGGTCTTCACGCCGGTCCGCGCCCACACCGCGGAACTGATGCCCGACATCCTCGACGGCGTCCCGGCCGACTGTCAGGACATGGCCGACCGCAAATCCCTCGAGGTCCTCATCACCCCCTGACCGGCACCACCGACACGACAGAAAGCAGCCGTCGCACCCGGCACGACCGTCGGCCGGCCACTGAGGGTCGGCCGACGGTCGTGCCGGTGGACGGCTGGGTCAGCCGACGGTGTACGTGTACGGGATGCCGGTGATCTCGGAACCGTTCCCGCTGCCCATCGCCGTGTCGTTGCCCACGTAGAGGATCCCGTGGACGACCGTGCCGACGGGGGCCGTCGGGGCGAGGGTGAGGGTCATCGTGCCCGTCTTGCCCGCGGCGACGGAGAGTGGGGTGTAGTCCGCGGTGAAGTCCCAGAACGAGCCCGTCGAGGCATGGGCCGCGGGGTCGATGGGCTGGGTGGTGGCGGTCACGGTCACCTTGGCGGTGCCTGCGGGCGCGGTGGAGTCCTTGAAGGGTCCGGGCGCCGAGACGCCCACGTACCACACTCCCGATGCCAGTTGGTCGGCGGTGGCCGTGGCCACCCGCGATCCGTCGGGCCCCGGTGCGCCCAGGACCTCGGGTTCGCCGTTCCAGGGACGGAGCGACGCGTCCACGGGAATGTCCGCGGTGACCGTGGCCCTCAGGGCCGTGGTGTGCGTGGGAACCCACCAGTAGGTGTTGTAGCCGCCCACGGGGACCGTGGTCTTGCCGTCCGGCTCCGGGAGGACGACGTCAGCCGAGGCGGCCAGGCGCGGGTCGAGGAAGTAGGACCGCTTCGCCGGTCCCGGGTTGGGCATCCGCACCGTGACCTTGAGCTTGCTGCCCTGCTTGATGACGCGGGCCGGGCTGTCCGGCAGGCCCGGGGCGCTCACGGTGACGGGGGCGTCGAGGCGGACGCGGCCGGTGACCTGCTCGCTGAACTCCTTGCCGCTGACCGGGTTGGGCAGGACGACGATCAGCGTCCAGCGGCCCGCGGCGGGCCGGTTGACGGTCAGGCTCGCGTACTTGGTGGGGGCCGGCGTCTTCGCGTAGGTGCGGTTGGCGTCGCGGGCGATGATCTGCTGCTGGGGGCTGATCAGGTAGTAGTTGAGTTCGGTGTCCGCGTCCTGCGCGGTGAGGTCGACCGTCAGGTTGCGGCGGCCGGCCGGGACGTCGAGGTAATAGCCCTTGGCCTGGCCCGCGTCGCGGCCGACGCCGCCGGTGATACGGGTGGTGAACGTGGTGCTGTGGCCGGGTGCGGGGTCGACCGGGAGCAGGGTCCGCCGGGCCACCGGCAGCGACAGGTGCGTACCGGCGGCCGAGTCGAACTGGAGGGAGAACGGCGTGTCACCCGCCGCGCGCGGTATCGACACGGTCACGGGGAAGTCGGCGGTGCCGCCCGCCGGGACGGTCCTGGTCCACGCGGGCACACCCGCCGAGGTCCAGCGCCGACCGGTGACCTGGACGTGCAGGGGGCCACGGTAGGTGCCGGGCTTGTCGTTCGCCCACTGCAGGCCGTTCACGCCGTAGTTCCAGACCACCTTGACGGTCCAGTTCCCCGGCACCGGGTCGTGCACGTCGACGTACTGGTGGTTGCTGTGCCCGCTGCCGCCGTAGTCGTAGCCGAGCTGCACCAGCCGGCCCTTCGGGTCGGACAGGACCGGGATGAGGTAACCCTGCCCGTCCTTGCCCGGCCAGGCCGTGGTCACGCCCAGATAAGGAGTGCCCTTCGGGACCCGGACGGTGAACGGCTTGACGGCGAGCCGGCCGAGGGGGGTGTCGCCCAGCGGTGCGCCGACGGTGACGGTGCGTGCGGAACGGAACGTCGTCGAGCCGAGGGTGCGGGAGGTCATGGTGACCTTCTGGGGCCGGTTCGCGGTGTTGGTCAGCGTCACCGTGGTGTGCCGGGTCGCGCCCGGGCGGCCGCTGAGGTTCAGCTGGCCGGCCGAGGGGACGAGGGAGGTACTGTCCGCGCTGCCGCCGGTGGCGTCGACCGCGCGGGCCGCGCGGACGGCGGCGTCGGTGTTCAGCAGCCCGGCACCCTGCTCGTCGGCGGGGACGCGCAGATCGGTGGCCGTACCGGTCAGCAACCGCTTGACCAGGCCGGGCGCGGGGCGGGCACCGTCGTGCGTGGCCTTGTACGCCTGGATGACGTCGGCCGCCGCGCCCGCCACCAAGGGGGCCGACTGGCTCGTACCGCCGAACACCTGGGTCGGCTGCGAGCAGGCCGTCCAGCGCGGGCTGGGGGTGCAGGCGGCCATGCCGCTGACGCCCGGCGCCACCAGGTCGACCAGCTTGTTGCCGAGCGTGGTGCCGCCGGAGGACAGGGCGGCGATGTTGTCGCTGGTCCAGCCGGGGTAGCCGTAGCCGCGGGACGCCACCCGCAGCGCGGTGGTGCCGCCGACGCCGATCACGTCCGGGTCGCTGGCCGGGGAGGCGATGGTGCCGGAGACGCCGGAGTCACCGGTGGAGGCGACGACCGTGACACCGGCGGCGACGGCGGCCCGGTCGGCCATCCGGACCGGGTCGGTGGCCGGGTCCGGGTAGTAATTCCAGCCGAAGGACTGGTTGATGACGTCGGCGTGGTGCTCGACGGCGTACTGGACGGCCTGGACGAAACCGGACATGAGGGCGGCGGCCTTCCCGCCGAAGACCTGCAGGCTCATCAGCTCCGCGTCCGGCGCGAAGCCGCGGATGCGGAAGGTGCAGCCCTTGGGCACCTTGGTGGCGTAGGGCAGTTGTTCCGCCAGGTCGTACGTCCGGCTGCCCTGTGCGGCGAGGGAACTGGCGTCACCGAACCCCTCTCCGCCGCTGGTGGTCCCGTTCGTGCCCTCGCCGGTGAAGTCCTCGTAGTCGGTGATCACATGGCTGCCGTCGGGGCGGATGAACTCGGGGTTGTCGACGTCGATTCCGTCGGCCATGAAGGCGACCTTGACGCCCTTGCCGGTGGCCGACTTCTGAGCGGCGTCGGTCTTCGTCAGCGACAGGGCCTCCGGCTCGACGATGGGGTGCTTCGGGTCCTTGGGACAGGCCACGGGGGTCGTGCCGGACGAGGAGCCCGCCGCGGTGGTGGCGGTGTGCTGCCGAGGCCGTGGTAGCGGCAGGTCGGGTACGACGGCGGCCACCTGCCGGTCGGCGCGTATCCGGGATATCTCCGAGGGCTTCAGTGTCGCGGCGACGGCGTTGACCAGGCTCAACTGCCTGACGCGCGTCGCACCGCCGTTCCTGAGCAGCGACAGGATCGGTGCCTGGTCCTGGGCCACCGCCTTGTCGCGGCGGGCGGCGTTCGTCCGGGGGGACAGATCCGGGTGCTGGTCGCGCAACAGCACGATGACACGCTGCGTGCCGCCGCTGTCGGCTGCTGCGGCGGCGGGGGTGGGGGCGGCCGTCGCGGGAACGGTGCCCAGGGCGAGAACGCTCAGCACGAGCGTTCCGGTGAGGGCAACTCGCCTACCGGCTCCGCCCGTTCTTCTGTTGTGCATGCAAATCTCCGCTGGGAGTGGGGGGTTGGGGCCGCCCAAGGACGGCCGCGCGTCGATCTTGTCCCCTGCAGCGGGCGAAAGAATCAAGCCTGATCAAAAATTCAGACATGTTCTGGAAAGGCGAACACCGCTCATTCCCAGGCGCCGAAATGATGGCGAAGTAACTTGCGTCAGGAGCGTGAAAGCAAAATGAACGCGAAGGGCAGCAGTTCCGTTTTGAGGGGCTCTTCACGTTTCCCGCAAACTCCGTGGCGCTACTTTGAAGACCATCGATGGCCAGTACATCGTGGGGCCGCAGCGGTGGGCATAGCCACGCTCGTCGGCGCCTCGACGCCCTTCGGTCTCATCGGCGGAAAAGATACCGGCTCACTGGCCCCCGCCGTAAAGGTCGTCACGCAGGTGATCGCCGGCCTTACGAATCTTCCGGACGTCCGACTCCGACGGAATCTACGACAGCAACGACAAGGCCCGCATACCAAGGGTTGTCCTACCTTGGCCGCCCGGGTTCCGCGACGGCTCGACCGCCAAGGTGGCGTTCAGTCCGCCGCTGCGGCCTGATGTGCTTGTCCGGCCGCGAGGGGTGGTTCCGGCAGCGGGTGCGCGGCAGCGGCGCGGAACAGGACGCCGCCGTCGACGGCGGGAACGACCGCCTCGGAAACAGACCGGCCCGCTCCCTGTACCCGAGCATGACTGTGCTGTTGGACCGCGGGTTCTCCTCCAATGCCTGCCTGAAGCCGGTCGCCGCCCCCGGTCCCGTCTCCTTTGCCCGGTGTCCGCCTCCCGCAAGCCGCCGGTCCTGCACCGTCTGCCCGACGGCTCGTTCCTCTCCCGGCTGGGCGCGGTGGAGGTGCGCATCCTCGAGTGCGAGATCACCATCGCTACTTCGGCCGGACGCACCACCGGCGTCTACCGGCCGGCCACCACCTTGCTGCCCGGCAACGACGAAGCCGAACTGGCCGTGGACGACCTCGCGCGCGTGATCGAGTCCCACCGCATCCGCATCCTGCGGACGGAGTACGACCAGATCGCCGCGGCAGCCGAGCAACTCGGTGCACTCGACTCGCTCACCGAAGTGCGGATCGACCGCTTCATCCGCGACTGAGGAGCCCGGCACACCCGCAAAGGCACACCTTGGATGACGGCGGCCCTCAAAGCCGCCGTCATCTGTGTACCCGCTGTCTCGTACCGCGGCACGCCGCGGATGTGTCAGAAGCAGGGCGTGGAGACGTTGCCCACCTCGTTGCCCTTCAGCAGGCCGCCCCAGATGTAGTTGCCGTCCGAGAGGAGCACCCACTTGTCGTGGTAGATGCCGTTGGCGTTGACAAAACCGCCCACGAGCCAGCACACGGCGCTCAGGTTCTGGTTCGCCGCGACGGTGTAGGCGATGCTGTAGCCAGTCGAAGGCCCGATCCGCACATTGCCGTTGATCCAGGTGGTGACGGTCTGCGCCTGAACGTTCATGGCCTGGGCCGCGGTCTGCTCCGCCGACTGGGCCGATGCCGCGGCAGCCGGAACGGCCGCGCCACCCGCCACCACGATCGCTGCCGCCGCTACGGTCGCGAGCTTGCTCATCAAGCGTGAACTCCTGCGCTGCATGGGAGTTTCTCCTTGTTCAGTGATACGTATCGAGCGTGGAGCGGGTGGCCCACCGAGACCGGCGGGACCCTGGGCAAGGGCAGGCACGATGGCCGCTCTTTACGGCTGACCCGACAGCCCCACCCGAACCCCCTCCGACGAACCGCCGTCAGACGCGGCTCCTCAGCAGGCGGAAACCGCTTCCGACACCTCGATGCTCACGCACCCCAGGGCGCACGGACCAGCATTTCGATCTTTCTCGAAAAGCTGTGACCGGCAGGTCGACGCAACACTCCGTGGTGGGCGACCCGGGACTCGGTTGCGATCAGGTCGCCGATGCAAGGCGACAGAGCCTCGCCGAGCAGCAGCGCGTTCGCCATGCGCGGCAGCGCTACCCGTCGCTTTCCTGCGGGACTGCGGCCACCACAGCTTGGGCCACGTCGTCCGCCGACAGTGGCGTCATGTGCCGAAACGGGGGCGGCATCTCCGCTTCCTTCGCCTTCTGCAGCAGGTCCGTGGCGGTGAGCGCCGGATAGATCACCGATACCCGGACCCCACCGTCGGCCACCTCCTGGCGGAGGCTGTCCGAGAAGGCAGAGACTCCATATCCGGGCGTCGTTGACCAGCACGTCGATCCGTCCGAACCGGCCCACCGCGGCGTCCACCAGCGCCGCCACCGATTCGGGAGAGGTCACGTCCGCGCGTGGTTCTGTGTCACGATCACTTGTCGGCACGCCCAACACCACCACCGGCGACCCGCACGTTTTTCCACTGCTCATCCGTGAGGTCCAGGAGCCGGTCGATGGTCGAATGTGGTGGGAGTGGGCCGTGGTCTCCTGTCACGCTCAGGGCCGACGCCGCTGTGATGTGGCCGAGTCGTAGGGATCGGCTCAGTGGCTCACCCCTCAGCAGGCCGGTGAGGAAGCCCGCTGCGAAGGCGTCGCCCGCGCCGACCGGTTCGGTCACGGGAGTGTGTGGGGCGGGGACCGTCGCCGAGCCCGCGGGGGTCAAGGCCGTGGCCTCGCGGGGGCCGTCCTTGACGACGACGACGCGTGGTGCGGGCAGGAGTTCGCGTACGGCGGTGGGGGTCAGATGGGCACCCCAGAGCTCCTGGGCCTCGTCGAGGCCGACGAAGACGATGTCGGCTCGGTCGGCGAGGTCGTGCAGCACGTGCGGGGCGGTGGCCTCGGGCCAGAGCTGGGCGCGGTGGTTGACGTCGAAGCTGATGGCGTGCGGGCGTTCGGCGGCGGGGACGGCGAGAGCGTGGGTGACCAGCTCGCGGCAGGACGCGGACAGGGCCGGTGTGATGCCGGTGAAGTGCACGAGGGCTGCCGTGCGCAGTGCCTTGTGGTCGAGGAGGTCGGGGCCGAGGGCGGAGGCGGCTGAGCCCTTTCGGTAGTAGTGGACCCGGGTGCCTGCGGGTGACGGGTTCTTCAGCATCAGGCCTGTCGGCCGGTCGGGGTCGGTGGTCACGTGGGCGATGTCGACCCCGGCGGCGGCCAGGACGGCGCGTACCCGGGCTCCCAGCGGGTCGTCGCCGAGTGCCGACAGCCAGGTCGACTCGATGCCGTGATCGGCGAGGTACATCGCCACGTTGGACTCGGCTCCCGCCACCGACAGGCTGAGGTGGTCGGCGTCGGCGAGCGGCCCGGAGGGGGTGGGGGCGAGGGCGGCCATGGTTTCGCCGATGCAGACCACGCGTCCGCGCGGCGGGCGCCACGAGTCCGTCATGCGAGGGCTCCTGCGATCGGTGCCGAGGGGGCGAGCCGGAATGCGGGGGTCGGCGTACCGGGCACGTCGACGGGAAGGGTGAACACCGCCCCGTCGTACGGGCCGGGTGCTTCCAGGCCCACCGTGGCGGTGGTGATGTGGAGCAGCGTGTCTTTGAGGCAGACGCCGGCCGGTTGCCCGGCGGGAATGTGGACGACCCGGTCGAGGCCGCCGTCCGGAAGGTGCCGTCGGAGCGTGCCCGTGCCCCAGACTGCGCACCATACGGCTCCCTGGGCATCGACGGTCATGCCGTCGGGGCTGCCCTCGTCCACCGTGAAGAACTCCTCGGGGCTGCCGACGTGGCCGGTGTCGGGGTCGACCGGGTAGCGGCGGACGATCCCCTGGGCGCTGTCGGCGAGGTACATGGTGCGTCCGTCCTCGGTGAAGGCAGGGCCGTTGGGGATGGTGAGGCCCTCGACGACGGGGGTCACGGTGGCGTCGTGGTCGACGCGGTACAGGGTGCCGGCGCCCGGGGTGCCGTCGTAGGCCATGCTGCCGGCCCAGAAACGGCCGGTGGGGTCCGCGATGCCGTCGTTCATGCGCATGTCCGGTCCGGGGCGGTCCTCGGGTGTGGCCAGCCATCGGGGGGTGCCGTCCGGCGGGAGGAGGCATACGCCGGTGCCGGCGGCGGCGATCCACGTGCCGGGGCGGTCGGCGACGGGTGCCACCGCGCCCAGCGGGACGGTCAGTCGGAGGATTTCGTGAAGCGGCAGGCGGGGATCGTCGGCGGCGCTGAGCAGGCGTCCTTGGAGGATGTCCACCAGGACGAGGCCGTCGCCCGTCCAGCGGATCCCCTCGCCCAGATCGAGACGATCGGGGCCGGTGACCCAAGGGTGCTGTGCGGTCATCCGGCGGTCTCCTGGACTGCGGTGAGGAAGGCGTGGGCACGCTCTCGCAAGGCGTTCAGGCTGCCGCCGTCGGCGGCGTCGCCGACGAGCGGAGAGCCGATGCCGACGGCGGTGGCGCCGGCGGCGAGGTAGGCGCGGGCGGCGTCCAGGTCCACTCCGCCGACGGGCACGAACGCGGCGTCGGGGAAGGGCGCGCGCAGGGCCTTGAGGTAGGCCGGTCCCCCGGCCTGGGCGGCGGGGAAGAGTTTCAGCGCGTCGGCGCCCTGGGCCTGGGCCGTGATGATCTCGGTGGGGGTCATGACGCCCGCGAGGACGGGCAGGCCCAGTTCGCGGGCGGTGTCGGCGCCCGCTCCGAGGCCGGGGGTGACGGCGAAGGCGGCGCCTGCATCGTGTGCGGCGCGCGCGTCGTCGGCGGTCAGGACGGTACCGGCGCCGATCGGCCGGTCGGGCCCGAGTTCGGCTGCGCAGCGGGTGATGACACCGAGCGCGTCGGCGCCGCTGAGGGACACCTCGATCAGATCGATGCCCTCCTGGGCCAGGATCAGAACGGTGCGCAGCGCGGCGTCGGCGTCGTCTCCGCGGACGATGGCGACGAGGCGGCGCTCTGCCAGGGCGGCTCGTAGGTCCACGGGAAGGAACTCCTTGTGTGTCGGGGTAGCGTTCACCGGCGCTTCTCGGCAGGACGGGCCGTGGGCCAGCGGGGGTCAGGGGCAGCCGCAGGCGGCGGTCAGGGTGAGGCGCCAGCGCACTTCGCCGGAAGCGGGGACGCGTGCCGCGTCCCCCGAGCCTGCTTCGGCGAGGTCGAAGGTGCGGCCGAGCATGGGTTCGACACCGGTGCTGCGGTAGGGGGCCGTCACGGGGAAGCCGCCCAGGTTGCGCCACAGGGCGACCGACACCGGCTGCCCCTCGGCCGTTACGGCGAGGGTGAGCCGGTCGATTCCGTCGTGGACGCAGACCCGGTCGGCCGCGAGGACCGCGCCGACAGCTGTGCCGTCCTCGGGGCCGAACCGGTCGAGGCGCAGTCCACAGGGTGCGGGCCAGTCGCCTTCGACCCAGGCGGCGCCGTCCGGCCACGGGGCGTCGAGCAGGGAGGACGCCTCGGGGAAGATCCGGGTGGACACGCCTGCCCTGGCCCGGAGTTCGGCTTTCTCGGAGAGGTCGAGGAGCGCGTGGGCGGCCCATATGAAGCGGTAGCCGGGGTCGGCCCGGAGCGTGTAGTGCGCCTCGACGCCGTCGGCGGTGGCCCGCACGGTGCGGGCGAGGGTGAACGCGTCGCAGTCCACGCGCTCGGTGTCACCGTCGTGTGACCACGGCCGGGACCAGACGTCCCCGTGGTCGGGCAGGCCGCGCACGGTGGGCAGGCACTCCTCCAGACCACCCGCGTCCACGAAGGCGTCGCCGGGTGCGACATGCTGCCGTGCGGGGTCCGGGCGGTGCCACAGCCATTCGCGGTCGCCGTCACGCAGCGAGGTCCAGCGTCCGCCGTGTGCGGGGTCGGTGGTGAAGGCCAAGGGCATGGTCACCACTCCGTGAACGAGCCGTCGGTGTGCCGCCACACGGGGTTGCGCCAGGTGTGCCCGGTGCGGTCGGCGGCGCGTACGGCGTTCTCGTCAACGGTGATGCCGAGACCGGGTGCGACGCACCGGTGGGCGTGTCCGGCGGTGAACCGGAACGGCTCGGGGTCGACGACGTAGGAGAGCAGGTCGGCGTCCTTGTTGTAGTGGATGCCCCGGCTCTGCTCCTGGATCAGGAAGTTCGGTGTGGCGAAGGCGACTTGGAGGCTGGCCGCCAGGGCGATCGGGCCGAGCGGGCAGTGCGGGGCGAGTTGTGCGCCGTAGGTGTCGGCGAGGGAGGCGATGCGGTGGACCTCGGAGATGCCGCCCGCGTGGGACAGGTCGGGCTGGGCGACGGCGATGCCGGCGGCGAGCGCGGGCAGGAACTCGGCGCGTGAGAAGAGGCGTTCGCCGGTCGCCAGGGGTATGGGGCCGGCGGCCACGAGTTGGCCCAGGAGGTGGCCGTGTTCGGGTACGACGGGTTCCTCGACGAACAGCGGGTGCAGTGGGGCGAGTTCGGTGAGGACGCGGCGGGCGGCGGCGGCCGTGAAGCGGCCGTGGAAGTCGACGGCCACGTCGCGGTCGGGGCCCAGGACGTCGCGGACGGCGGCGACCCGGCCGACGACGGCCGCCGTCTCGGCGGCGGTGGCCATCGGTGAGGTCGGGCCCGCCGCGTTCATCTTGACCGCGGTGAAGCCCGCCTCGACCTGCTCGGTGACCTGTTCGGTGAGCTGCGCGGGTTCGTCGCCGCCGACCCAGGCGTAGACCCGCACGCTGTCGCGGACGGGACCGCCCAGCAGGGCGTGCACGGGGGCGCCGTAGGTCTTGCCGGCGATGTCCCACAGGGCCTGGTCGAGGCCGGCGACGGCGCTCGACAGGATGGGGCCGCCCCGGTAGAAGCCTCCCTTGGTGAGCACCTGCCAGTGGTCCTCGATGCGCAGCGGGTCCTGCCCGACGAGGTACTCGGCCAGGACGTCCACGGCGGCCCGGACGACCTCGGCCCGGCCCTCCACGACGGGTTCGCCCCAGCCGACTACGCCTTCGTCGGTCTCCACGCGGCAGAACAGCCAGCGCGGCGGGACCAGGAAGGTCTCGATACGGGTGATCTTCACTGGGAGGTGGTGCCTTCCGCTTCGTCGGTGGTGCCGATGCGGTCCTGGTCGCGGCCGGCCTGTTCGAGCAGGGCACGCATGGCGGCCTCGGCGGCCACGGGATCCTGGGCGCGTACGGCGTCCAGGACGGCGCGGTGGGCCGGGACGGGGTCCTCGCTGTGCGGGGAGGAGTGCACGATCCGGTCGCGGTGGGCGAGGCCGGACTCGAGCACCATCTCCATGCGTTCGAGGAGTTCGTTGTGGGTGGCGGCGAGCAGCGCGCGATGGAAGGCCAAGTCGGCGTCGATGGCGTGCCCGGGGTCGGGGCCGGTGTGCCCCATCGCGGTGAGCGCGTCCTCAAGAGCGGTGAGGTCGGCGTCGGTGCGGCGCTCGGCGGCCAGGCGGACGGCGGCGGGCTCGATGATGGAACGGACCTCCGACAGGTTCCGCAGCAGGGCCTGGTCGGCCTCACCGGCGCTGCCGCCCTCGAACTGCCAGCGCAGGACGTCGGCGTCGAGGAGGTTCCAGTCCGCCCGCGCCCGTACGAAGGTGCCGCGCTTCTGGCGGGCGTCGACCATGCCCTTGGCCGCGAGCACCTTCAGCGACTCGCGCAGCGCGGTCAGGCTCACGTCCAGCTCGCTCTGGAGCGCCACCAGGTCGAGGGTGGCCCCCTCAGGGATCCGGCCGCCCAGGATGCGGCGGGCGAGCGCCTCCACCGTCTGGCCGTGCACGCCGCGGCGGGCGTAGGGCGTCATGTCGTCGAGCCTTTCTGCTGGGTCCGGTGCCCGGGGCCCACGAGGGACCGGGCGGGGTTCGTCGGCGGCACGGTGCGGGTGCTCATGCGGAGGCCTTCACGACGCTCCAGCCACCGTCCACGACGAGACTCGTGCCGGTGATGTAGGAGGCCTCGTCGGCGGCGAGGAAGGCGATGGCCGCGGCCACCTCCTCGGGGGTGCCGAAGCGGCGGGCGGCGGTCTCGGCGACGCTGCGCTCGCGCTCGTCCTCGGGCACCCGGTCCCAGGCCGCGGTCAGGATCGGCCCCGGTACGACGGCGTTGACCCGCACCTCGGGCCCGTACTCGACGGCGAGTTGCCCGCACAGGGAGAGCAGGGCCCCCTTCGCGGCGGCGTAGGCGGGGTGACCGGGAATGCCTCGGTGCGCATGGACGGATGAGATCAACACTACCGCGCCGCCCCTGGCCCGCAGATCGGGCAGGACCGCGCGCACACCGAGGAAGCCGCCGGTGAGGTTCACGTCGAGCTGGCGCTGCCAGGAGGGCAGGGTCATCTCGTGGGCGGGCGTGACGTCGACCGTGAACGCGTTGCTGACGAGGATGTCCACCGGTCCGAAGGCGTGGGCGGCTGAGACGACGCGCGCCCAGTCCTCCTCGGCCGCGACGTCGGCAGCGACGAAGCACGCCTGCCCGCCGCCCTGGACGATCCGCTCCGCGGCAGCCGTGCCGCGCTCCTCGGCGATGTCGGTGAGGACGACGGCGGCTCCCTCCGCGGCGAGGCGTGCGGCGGTGGCGGCTCCGATACCGGAGGCCGCTCCGGTGACCACGGCCGTGCGGCCGGTGAAACGGGCGCCGGGCCGTCGTACGGACTGATCCATCGTGGGGTCGGGCTCCTTCGTGGGGGGGGCTGGGGGGCCATGCGGCTATCGGCGGGTCAGGACGGTGAGGTGGGCGTCGTGGCCCGCGCTCCAGCTGAACGCAAGACCGTAGTGCAGCAGGTGGGCGCCGCTGTACTCGGTGCCAGTCTCCTCGTCCGTGTATATGGCGGCCGGGTCAATTCCGCGCAGCCGCAGCCGGGCGGGGCGGCCGGGCACCAGCGGGGCCCCGTCCAGGCGGCCGGTGCTGAAGGCGGCGACCACGACGCGCGGTCCGTCGGCCTCGGAGTACTGCACGCCGCAGGTCGCATCGTCAGGAGTGCCGAGCAGACGGGTCTCGCCGTGGTGGACGACGTCGCGGATCTGTTTGTAGCGGGCGATCCAGTGGGCGGCCTCGGTGCGCCGGTCGGCGTCCCAGGAGCGCAGGTCTGCTCCCACGCCCAGGACGCCGCACATCGCCAGCACGAAGCGGAAGGCGAGCGAGCGGGGGCGCGGGTCGAAGACGCCGGGCGCGTCGGTGACCCAGGAGCTCATGACATGCGGGGCGTGGGCGTGCAGAAAGCCGTACTGGACGGCGAGCCGGTCCAGCGGAGCGGTGTTGTCGCTGGGCCAGACCACATCGGTGCGGGCCAGGGTGGCATGCTCGATGCGTGCGCCGCCACCGGCGCACCCCTCCACGGTGACGTGCGGGTGGCGGGCGCGCAGATGGTCCAGGACCCGCAGGTATCCGGCGACATGTGCGGCGTCCAGGTCGAGGCGGTCGGCGGGGCCGGCTGTGGGCCGGGCCCGCTCGGTGGGCGGCCGGTTCATGTCCCACTTGAGGTACTCGATGGGATGGTCCCCCAGCAGCCGGTCGAGCGTGCCGATCACGAAGTCCTGCACGTCGGCGCGGCCGAGGTCCAGCAGGAGCTGGTTGCGCACCAGTCGGCCGGGGCGGCCGTCCACGCGGTAGACCCAGTCGGGGTGCTCGGCGTACAGACGGCTGCCGGGGCTCACGGCCTCCGGTTCGACCCACAGGCCGAAGCCGAGTCCCAGTGCACGCACAGCGTCCACGAAAGCGCCGAAGCCCTGCGGGAACTTTGCCGGGTCGGGGTGCCAGTCGCCCAGGCCTCCGGTGTCGTCGGCACGGCCCGTGAACCAGCCGTCGTCCACGACGAACAGCTCGGCTCCGATGTCGGCGGCCGCCTTGGCGAGTTCGAGCTGGCCGGCGGCGTCCACGTCGAAGCCGGTGGCCTCCCAGGAGTTGTAGAGGACCTTGCGCGGGCGGTGCAGGCGTTCGCCGCTGAGGTGGCGCTCGTAGCGGTGCCAGACCGTGGACAGCCCGTCGAGTCCGTCCGCGCTGAAGGCGCAGGCGAGGCGGGGCGTGGTCAAGGTGTCGCCGGGTGCGAGGATCACGGCGCCCTCGTGCGGCTGGCGCCCGGCGCGGACGCGGATGGCGCCGCCGGG
This sequence comes from Streptomyces sp. S.PB5, assembly GCF_030403745.1. Taxonomy (GTDB): domain Bacteria; phylum Actinomycetota; class Actinomycetes; order Streptomycetales; family Streptomycetaceae; genus Streptomyces. The sequence continues at coordinate 177,085 of NZ_JAQMWP010000018.1, read as the reverse complement.
CTCGGCCTCGGCGGTGATGTGCCAGTTGCCGGGCCACTCCAGGGCGATGCCGTAGGTGGGCGCCGTGTCCTCGGGCAGGGCGGCGTCCTGTACGGCGATCCAGGGGGCGTAGGCGTGGCCGGGGACCGCCTGGGTGCTGCCCATGGTGAACGTGCCGCGCCGCAGGTGGAGTTGGGTGCGGGTGAACTCCTGCGACCACTGTCCGGTCAGGTAGGTGAGGCGGGCTCCGTCGGTGACGGGCACGTTGACGGCGGCCGAGTCGAGGCGTTCCAGGCGCAGTTCGTGCGCGCCGGTGCAGGTGAGCTCCATCCAGCGCAGGATGACGTCGGTGTCGGGCACGGTGGTGTAGCACAGAGTGACGTCCGCGCCGGCGACGTCGTCGGTGAACGTCAGCCGCAGCCCTCGCGCGTCCTGGGTGGCGCCGGCGAAGTGCCACCACAGTCCGCGTTCGCCGTCTGCGTGTCCGACGACGAGGTCGGCACCGGTGAACGGGCGCAGGCCCTGCGGGATGTACTCGGCGGGGGCCGCGTCGGCGGGGGTGACGAAGTGGGTGCGACGGGACCAGTCGAGTGCCGACGGCCCGTGCTCGACGCCGTGCGGTCCCCAGGCGGCGAGTTCGGCCCAGGGGCCGTCTGCAGACAGCCGGACGGTGTAGCTGGTGCGCGGGGTGTGCAGGGTCCAGCGGTCCTGGGAGGTCATGTGGTCGTGCCCGGTCCTGTGGTCGTGCGGGATCGTGCCGTCGTGGCCGGTCGTGCGGGCGGGCGGGGTCGTCATTTCACCGCTCCCAGGTTCAGGCCCGCCACGAAGTGCCGCTGGAAGCGCAGGAAGACGGCGACGGTGGGCGCGGCGGCGATGACGGAGCCGGCGGCGATGACGTTCCACATCGACACGTACTGCCCTTGCAGGCCGATGAGGGCGGCGGTGATCGGCATCTTGGTGTCGCTGCGCAGCACGGTGATCGCCCACAGCAGGTCGTTGAAGATCCAGGTGAAGGACAGCGCGCTGAGCGCGGCGAGCGCGGGGCGGGTCAGGGGGAGGATGATCCGCCAGAAGATCTGCCAGGGGCCGGCGCCGTCCACGACGGCGGCCTGCTGGATCTCGTCGGGGATGGCCCGCATGAAGCCGTGCAGGACGAAGACGTAGAAGCCGACACCGAAGCCGATCTGCACGCCGATGAGGGCGGGCAGCGTGTCGTAGACGCCGAGCATCTCGCTGAGCTTGGAGACGGGGATGAGCAGGATCTGCGGGGGCAGCAGGTTGCCGCCGAGCATCAGCAGCAACAGCGTCCGGCGCAGGGGGACGGCGTAGCGGCTGAGGGCGAACGCCGCCATCGCGGCGAGCGCCAGGGTGATCAGTACGCACGGGACGGTGACGAGCAGGCTGTTGATCAGGGCGCGCTGCTGGCCGCCGTCGACCCAGGCCAGGCGGAAGTTGTCGAGGGTGAAGGAGTGCGGGAGGCTGCCGAGCCCGTGCGCGGCGATGTCGTCGAAGGAGCGCAGGCTGGTGACGAGCACCAGGGCGATGGGCAGCAGCCACAGCAGCGACAGCGCGCCCGCTCCGAGGTGGAAGCCCGCGGTGGCGGCTCGTCGGCGCTTCACGGCAGTCGAGTGGGCGGACATCAGTCGGCCTCCCGGAAGGCGCGCACGAGGTAGGAGCAGATGACGCCGAACGCCAGCGCGAAGATGACGACGGCGAGCGCGGAGCCGTAGCCCAGGCGCAGGGACTGGAAGGCGGTCGAGTACATGTAGGTGCTCAGCAGCTCGGACGAGTGGTAGGGGCCGCCGCGGGTCAGCGACCACACCACGTCGAAGGAGCGCAGCGAGTCGATGACGATGACGGACAGGACGACCGCGTTGACGCTGCGCAGCTGGGGCAGGGTGACGTGGCGGAAGCGCTGCCAGGCGCTCGCGCCGTCGACCTTGGCGGCCTCGTACAGGGCCGGGTCGATGCCCTTGAGGCCGGCGAGGTACAGCACCATCACATAGCCGATCTGGCGCCACAGAGCGGGCACGATGACCGCGTACAGGGCGGTGTCCTGGTCGGCGAGCCAGGCGTGCCGCAGGCTCTCCAGCCCGACGGCGTCGAGGAGTTGGTTGAGGACGCCGTCCGGCTGGTAGATGGCCTGCCACACCAGGGCGGTGGCGACCAGGGAGAACACGACGGGCAGGAAGAGGGCGGCCCGGTAGAAGCCGACCCCGCGTCGCTCCTGCTGGAGGAGCAAGGCCGTGGCGAGGCCCAGCAGGGCCGACAGTCCGCCGAACAGGACCAGCCACAGGACGGTGTCGATCGCCGCGGTCCTGAAGACCTCGTCGCCGGCCATCTCCCGGAAGTTGCCCAGTCCGACGAAGCGCGGCGCGGAGACGCCGTCCCAGGAGGTCAGGGCGAGGTAGAAGCCCTGCAGGGCCGGCCAGAAGACCCACACCGCCTCGGCGAGCAACGGCACCAGGACGAAGGCGAGGACGAGCGGCGGGACCCGGCGGACGGGCCCCCGGCCGCGCCCGCCGCTGGGCGTGACGGCCGGGGCCTGGCGTGCGGGGGTGAGCACGGCCACCTCAGGCGCTCCAGATCTTCTGGGCCTCGCGCTGCCAGTCGGTGAGAATCGACCCGATCGACTTCGGCTTGGCGATGAACTTGGTCAGCGCGGTGTCGGCGGTGGGCTGCAGGGCGTCGCTGGAGTCCCGGTTGAAGAACTGGGTGATCTCGACCGCCTCGTCGATGTGGGCACGGCCCTTCTTCACCAGTGCCGTGCCGGAGTCCTTGGCGTCGGGGTTGCAGGGCAGGACCGTGCCCGAGGAGCCCTTGATGTAGATCTCCTGCGCCTGTGCGGTGGCGAGATAGCCCATCAGCTCGGTGACCCGCTCGGCGCGACCGGTACGCGCGCTGGCGAAGTAGCCGTCGACGGGGGCCTCTTCGGCGAGCGGCACCTTGGGGTCGATGACCGGGAAGCGGAAGAAGTCGATGTCGTCGAGGGCGTCCTTGGGGGCCGCGTCGGCGAAGAAGGTGCCGATCAGCATCATGCCGGTGCGTCCGTTGAGCAGTGCGGTCGTGGCGTCCTGGAAGGCGAGGGCGGTGCCGTCGGGGTCGAAGTACGACAGCAGCTCCGTCCAGCGGTCGAAGACCTTGCGCACCTCGGGGTCGTCGAACCGGTGCTTGCCGGCCAGGAGTTCACGGTGGTACGGGGCACCGTTGATCCGTATGTCGAGGTAGTCGAACCAGGCGGAGGCCACCCAGGGTGTGTTGCCGCCGGCGCCGAGCCCGATCGGCGCCACCCCCTTGGACTTGAGCTTGTCGCACAGGTCGAGGAAGTCGTCCCAGGTCTTGGGCTCGCTCACGCCCCACTTGGCGAAGTTCGACTTCCGATAGAACATGCCCCACCAGTAGTAGGTGGAGGGCACGAACACCTTCTTGCCGGAGCTCGCGGTGCACAGTGTGTTGAGCGCCTTGGAGTAGCGCTTGAGGTCAGGCGAGGAGGCCCACAAATCGTCGAGGTCGAGCAGCAGGTCCTTCTTGGCGTAGGCGTCCGCCACCGAGCCGGGGTACCAGGTGTAGACGTCCGGCGGGTTGGCGGAGGTCAGGTAGGTCGGCAGCTGGGTGCGGAACGTCTCCGCGGCGACCGTGTTGAGGGTGACGCGCCCTGCGTCCTTCTTGCCGTAGGCGGCGACGAGGTCCTCCATGGCCGCCTTGGCCTGCGGCGCGGACAGGTTGGACTGGAGGCTGACCGCGCCCGAGGACGATGACTTCGAGGACGAGGTCGAGGTGACGCAGCCGCTGAGCAGCGCCGCCGTACCGGTGGCGCCGAGCCCGGCGAGGAAGCGTCTGCGGCTGGTGTGCGGGTTCGACATGGTGGGTCTCCCTGAGGGTTCACGCGGCGGGTCCGTGGGGGTTCGGGGCTCGGACGGGCCCGGCGCGGCCAACCAAGATTCGCGTGGCGGTGCAGCCACGTCAAGATAATTACTAATTTATTTTCTCTGGGGCTGAGGGCGGTGGTGGTACCGGGGCCCTCGGCGGTTCGGGGGTGCGGGTTCAGATTCGTGGCCGCGGCAGCATCGGCCGTGGATCGTGGCCCTCGGCCTCCGATGCGGTCTTCGCGGCGTCGAGTTGCGCGCCACTCCCCCGCGTTCGGGGGCGGCGCGGCGACGACTCTGGCAGTCGACCAGAGCCCTGTCAACATTTATTCCTAATTATTATTGCCGGGCGGCCTGGCCGTAGCTCGGAGCCGGAGCGACTCCCTGGCTCAACGCAGACCCCTAATGCTTAATTTAGTAATTAATCTTGACGCGCCCCCACACCCCCTGCAAGATCCTCGCAACCACCCGCAGGCAAGCGGACATCGCCTGGTCCCACATACCCCCGCCGCACAACCGGGACGGTCCGGCACGCCTGATCGGACAACGAAGGATCCGACGTGAAACGACATCTCACCGTCCTGCTGGCCCTGCTGACCACGCTGCTGGTCGTGCAGGCCCCCGCCCACGCCACTCCCCCGCCCGGCGACAGCGCCACCGTATCGACGTCGGCCTCCCCACCGGTCCTGAGCCCGACGCCGTACATGGGCTGGAACACCTACTACGCACTCGGCGGCGACCCGACCGCGGCCGAGATCGAGTCGACCGCCGACTTCCTGGTCAGCAGCGGTCTGCGCGACGCCGGATACAAGTACGTCTGGATCGACGGCAACTGGGCCGCGCCGACCCCACGCAGCGCGGCCGGGGACCTGGTGCCCAACCCCGCCCAGTTCCCCGACGGGCTCGAGCCGCTCGTCGACTACATCCACTCCAAGGGCCTCAAGGCCGGCATCTACACCGACGCCGGCCCCTACATCCCGGGCAAATGCGGGCTGGGCAGCCACGGCTACTACCAGCGCGACGCCGACCAGTTCGCCGCCTGGAAGTTCGACGCCGTCAAGGTGGACTACCTCTGCGGCATCGCCGCCGACCTCGATCCGAAGACCGTCTACACCCAGTTCGCCAAGGCGCTGCGCGACAACGCCAGCGGACGTCCCATGATCTTCAACCTCTGCAACCCCGTCACCTCCCCGGACTGGGGCAACTACCCCGAGGAGCAGCAGTCGACGTACTCCTGGTCCTACGCACCGGCCATCGCCCAGTCCTGGCGCACGTACACGGACGTCGGATTCGTCGGTGAGATCAAGTTCAAGGACGTGCTGCGCAACTACGACGCGAACGCGCGGCATCCCGAGGCGGCCGGCCCGGGACACTTCAACGACCCTGACTACCTGGGCCCCGAACTCGGCATGAGCGACGAGGAGTTCCGCACGCAGATGACGCTCTGGTCGGTCGCGGCCGCGCCGCTGGTGATCGGCAGCGACGTCCGCAATCTCAGCAAGACCTCGCTCGGCATCCTCGCGGACCGTGACGTCCTCGCCGTCAACCAGGACAGCGCCGCACTCCAAGCCGTCCGCGTCGGCCCGGCCGGCACGACGGAGACCTGGGTCAAGCGGCTCGCGAACGGCGACCGGGCCGTGGTGCTGCTCAACCGCGGCGACAGCCCGGCGACCCTGGCCACGAAGGCGTCCTCGGTCGGCCTGAGCGGAAGCCGGTTCACCCTGAAGAACGCCTGGACCAACCAAGTCACCGAGAGCGCCGGCACGATCAGTGCCGCCGTCCCGGCCCACGGCGCGGCCCTCTTCCGCGTCGCCCGGGCCACGGGCAAGCCCGGCCTCCCGCACGTCGTGGCCGGCCTGCCCCAGGTCACGAAGGTCGGCGGCGACACCGTGCCGGCCGGCATCGCCCCCGTCGTCGCCGGCGGTGACCAGGCGCAGGTCGAGGTCGACGTCCGCAACGACAGCCCGCGGCCCGTCTTCGCTTCCCGTGTGGAGCTGGCGGCCCCCACCGGCTGGACCGCTCGCCCGACCGGTACCGCGCCGAACCTGCTGATGCCAGGCCGCTCCGCGACCTTCACCTTCACGGTCACCCTGCCGGACACGGCGGCAGCGGGCAGCGCCACCCTGGCCGCGACCACGTCCTACGAGGCCACCGGCAAGAAGCGTCTACGGCAGGAGACGGCCACCACGCTCGTAGTGGCGCCGGCGCCACCACACGGCGACGTCGCCCTGTCCCACCACGACTGGATCAGTGCCACCAGCGGATGGATGACCCCGACCGTCGACCGCAGTGTCGGCGGCTGGACGCCGATCAGCCTGCTCGGCCAGGAGTACCCCACCGGTATCGGCGTCGCCTCCCCCTCCACCATCCGCTACTACCTCGGCGACCGCTGCACCCGGCTGACGGCCACCGTCGGCATCGACGACGCGGTGCGCAACGTCGGCCCGGAAGGCGGCACCTCGACGTTCCAGGTGCTCGGTGACGGCAAGGTGCTGTTCGACAGCGGTGTCCTCGACCGCGACGGCACCCGTCAGGCCGACGTCGACCTGACCGGGGTCCGCGTCCTGGACCTGGTGGTCGGCGACGCCGGGGACGGAGGCTACAACGACCGCGCGGACTGGGCCGGCTTGAACGCCACCTGCTGAACCCGGACAGGCAGGTTTCGCCCCGCCGGAGCGATCGCGCGGGGCGGAACCTGCCACGGAGGCGAGCAGGACATTCCGCGAGGAAGAGCGACGCGGGCAAGCGTGTCTTCTTCACCGAGTGCTCCGGGACCGACAGCTCCGATCCTGCCTCCACGTTCGCAGACAGTCTGCGCTGGCAGGCGGAGAACCTCGTCGTGCAGAACATGCGCAACGGCGGCGAGACCGTCCTCACCTGGAACCTCGCCCTCGACCAGAACGGCGGCCCGCACCAGGGGCACTGCGCCAACCGCTGCAACGGCGTGGCCGAGATCGCGAACGGCAACGTCAACCGGGGTGCGGAGTATTACTCGCTCGGCCTCATCAGCAAGTTCGTCAAGGCCGGCGCCACCCGGATCGGCTCCACCGGCCAGGACGGCGGGGGATCCAGAACGTCGTCTTCCAGAACCCGGACGGCACGCGCGTCGCCTACGTCGTCAACACCGTCGGGACGCAGCGCTTCTCCATCTCCGACAGCGGTGGCTCCCTCACTTACACCCTGCCGGGCGGCGCGGTCGCAACCTTCGTGTGGAACCGGTCCGGCGGTGGTGACCCGACCGGCCCGATCGACACCAGCGCCTGGTACCGGGTGGCAAGCACCAGCAGCGGTGCCTGCCTGGACGCCACCGACTGGGGCACCGCCAATGGCACCCTGCTCCAGCAGTGGTCGTGCGGCGACGGGGCCAACGAGAAGTGGCAGTTCCGCTCCACCGGTGACGGCTACTACCAGGTGGTCAACCAGCACAACAACAAGTCCTGGGATGTGGACGGCGGCGCCGGCGCAACCGCCGACGGGACCAAGGTGCACCTGTGGGACTACGTCGGCGGCACCAACCAACAGTGGCGTGCCGAGTCCATCGCCTCGGGGCAGTACCGCTTCGTGGCCCGGCACAGCGACAAGTGCCTCGCGGTGGACGGATCTTCCACCGCCAATGGCGCGAAGCCGTCCCAGCGGAGCTGTTCCGGCTCGACGGCCCAGTCCTTCCGTCTGACCAGCTGACGTGACCGTTCAACCCCAAACTGTCGACATCGTTGTTGCCAACGCCGACCTGGAGCGACACATCCGTCATCTGACTGGGCGTGCTGCTGATCGACGTGTGAGGCGACGGGCGCCGTACGTGGAGAAACGCAGAGCTTGGCCCCGTCCCGTGCAAGCGCAGGCACCGCCTGCCGCGGTCAGCCGGCCTCTACCGCCTCCTTGTCACGCAGGGAGGTGAAGGCCCGCAGCACCACGGCGAAGGCGGTGACACCGAGGCCCGTGAGGCAGACGCAGGTCCACCCCGCCCATGTCCACACGAACGACGCCATCGCCGACCCGAGCGCGCCGCCCAGGAAGTAGAAGGTCATGCAGATGCTGTTGAGCCGGTTGCGCGCGGCCGCGTCGATGTCGTAGATGATCCGCTGGTTGAGCACGTGCAGACCCTGCACGCCGATGTCGAGGATCACGATGCCGGCCACGATACCGACCAGGGTCCGGGCGGAGAACAGGAGCACCACGTACGCCAGGGCGATCAGGGCGACGGCGAGCACGGTCGGCATGGGGTGGGTGTGCCGCTTCACGCGGCCGGTGAGGTTTGCGGCCATGGCGCCCGCCGCGCCCAGAAGCCCGAACAGGCCGATGACGGCGGGCGAGTGGTGGAAGGGGGCACGGCTGAGCTGCAGGGCGGCCGTGGACCAGAAGATACTGAAGCCGGCGAAGCCCAGGGCGCCGTCCGCGGAGCGGACGCGGAGCGGACGCGGAGCGCGGGGGTGGCGCGGTAGATGCGGAGGGTGGAGCGCAACACCTCGCCGTACGGGGCGCGGTGCGGGATGTCGACGTCCATGGTGCGCAGGGCGCGGCGCAGGATGACGTTGACGATGCTCATCAGGAAGGCCGCCGCGAGGAACAGCGGGCGCCAGCCGATGTATTCGGTCACCACGCCGGAGATGGTCCGCGCGAGCAGCATGCCGGTGAGCAGGGCCGCTGATGACGGTCGCCACGGCGCGCCCGCGCTGGGCGTCGTCGGCGAGCTGGGCTGCGGCCGGGACGAGCAGCTGGGCCGCGACGTTGGCCAGGCCCAGCACGGCGTAGGCGGCCAGGGCGACGCCGAGGTCGGGGGCCAGGCCCACCATGGTGAGCGCGGCGGCGTCGAGCAGCAGCAGAGCGGTCAGCAGGGATCGGCGCTTGACGATGTCCGCCAGGGGCAGGACGAACACCAGGCCTGCGGCGAAGCCGAGTTGGGTGACGGTGACGATCGCGCCCGCGGCGCCGTCCGAGGTGCCCAGGGATCGTGCGATCACATCCAGGAGTGGCTGGGCGTAGTACAGGTTGGCGGCGATCGCCCCCGTGGCCACGGCCAGCAGCAGGGTCAGCCTTCTCGAAATGCCTGGGTGGACGCGGTTCGGTGTGAGGACAGCCCGCGCTTCGGTGGTGGCAGCCATGGGGCAGCTCCTCGTACGGGAGGCGTTGAACTGATGAGGTGGCCCTCAGCGACGTGGCTGCCCCGGTCTGCCGGGATCTTCGATGGCTCCTGCAGGGTGCTGGGTCCGGGGAAGGGGGCTGTGGCCAGCATCCGGGCACACAAGAGCGGGCGTCCAAGACCTCTTCTGCCTCCGCTGATGCCCACCGGGCATCAGCATGGGCGCCTCCGGTCCACCGGCACACGTGTGATGCCTGACGGGTATCAGAGGCGTCGAAAGAGGTCTTGGACGCAGTGCCATCGTCCGGCGGAGGCTGTGGGGGCAAGACGTTGAGCCACTGACAGGAGCTGAGACCATGAGGGTTTTCCTCACCGGCGGATCCGGATACATCGGCAGGGCCACCATCGGCGCACTGATCCGGCAGGGACACACCGTGCAGGCCCTGGCCCGCAGCGACCGCTCCGCCGAGACCGCCCGTGCCCTCGGCGCGACACCGGTGCGGGGCGGGCTGGGGGACCTCGGCGTGCTGAACGCCGCGGCCGCCCGTGCGGAGGCCGCCGTACACCTGGCGCAGGCCGAGACCGCTGCCGAGGATCTGGAGGCGGCCGGGGCCATGCAGGACGGCATCGGCAGCGGCCCCTACGTGCACACGGGCGGCACCTGGGTCTACGGCGACACCCAGGGCATGGCGGACGAGACCGCCCCGTGGAACCCGCCGCCCCTGGTCGCCTGGCGCAAGTCCGTGGAGGACGCCGTCCTCGAGCGCGCCCAGCGCGGTGGCCGCCCCGTCTTGATACAGCCCGGCCTGCTGTACGGCGGCGAGAACCGTCTCATCGACATCTTCTACACCACCCCGGGCAAGGAGGCCGGCGCCATCCCCTACATCGGCGACGGGACCAACCGGTGGGCGCTGGTGCACGTCGACGACATCGCCGAGTTGTACGTCGCGGCACTCAAGGCGAAGCCGGGTTCGGTGTACGTCGGCGTCGGCGGCGCCAATCCCACCGCCAAGGAGTGCGCCCTGGCACTGAGCCGGGCCGCGGGAATCGAGGGCAAGGTCGCGTCGGTCAGCCTGGAACAGGCCCGTGAACAGATGGGCCCGATCGCCGAGGCCTTCGCTCTCGACCAGCAGTTCACTCCGGCCCGGGCCAGGGAGGAACTGGGCTGGACTCCCGCCCACACCGACCCGCTGGACGTACTCGCCCGTGGCTGAGCACACCTGCGCACCCGCCGGCCGACAGCGTCTGCGGCGGTGCGCGCCCGCCCGGTAGATTGGTGATCGACTGCCATGGCCGTGACGCAGGACGTCCAGGACGGCCATGGTCCACAACGGCCGACCGACCGGGTGTGCCGTGGCGACGGAGCAGGCGGTGAGTCCGGGTGGATCTTGATCTGCGGAAGCTGCGCTATTTCGTGGCCGTGGCGCAGGAACTCCATTTCGGACGGGCCGCGGAGCGGCTGCACATCGCCCAACCGGTGCTGTCCCGACAGATCCGCAGCCTCGAGGACGATCTCGGAGCGGAGGTGTTCGACCGCGGCCGCCGCGGGACGCTGCTCACTGCGGCGGGAGAGCAGCTGCTGGAGGACGCCCTTCCCCTGCTCGCCTCTGCCCAGGCCCTGACGAAGCGTGTGAGATCGGCGGCCCAGGGCACACAGTCGCTGACCATCGGCTTCATGCCCGGCATCACGGTCACCCCGGCCAGGGTCACCTTCACCACGCACCATCCGGACGTGAACGTTCGCCTGTTGCGCACCACTTGGGACGACCAGGTGGAGGTGCTGCTGGACGGCCGGGCCGACGTCAGCATCGTGCGTCTGCCCATTGACCGCGAGGGTCTGCAGATACGTCCGCTCTTCAGGGAGCCCCGCGTCGTCATGGTGCCGACGGGGCATCCCTTGGCCGGCAGGACATCGGTGAGCATCAAGGAACTCGCCGCCGAGCACCTGCTGCAGGATCCCGACGCCGTTCCCGAGTGGCGCGACGTGGCACTGGAACTGCAGGGCGGGCGGCGCCCCGAGGTCCCGGTGATCCACCAGGTGGAGGAGAAGCTCGAACTCGTGGCCGCCGGCGCGGGTGTCTGTGTGCTCCCGCTGTCGACCGCCACCTTCTACACCCGGCCGGACGTGACCCCGCTGCGCGTGGAGGACATCGGCCCCAACGAGGTGGCCCTGGCGTGGGTGGCGGCCCGCCGCTCCCGTCTCATCCACGACTTCGCCCAGGCCGCCGTCGACACCCTCGCCCGGCCCCACACTCAGGAGCCGCAGCCGTCTTCGGACTGAGGCGGCTTCCGTGCGGACCGGAGCCGCGAGACTCCAGCCGCGGGCGGTGCACTTGATGCCGGCACCGCATGGCCTGCGCCCGCTGCGACTTCTACACCCCAGAAGACTCCACGAGAGCCCAGCTCCTCGACGCCAGAGGCAACTTGCGGAAGATGGCCGTCACGATCCCGCTCACCGAGGACGAACAAGCTGCCCTCACCGACGGCCAGACCGCGATCGACCAACTGCTCAACCTGGTGAACGGACTCGCCGATACCCCGACCCCGGCCGGGCCGACACTCCAACAGATCACAGCACCCGGCAGCGCTCAGTTCCTACCGGTCGTCGCCGTCCGTCAGGGCAAAGCAGCGCAAGCTTGACAAATCCGTTTCGACGGAAGGGCCATTCACCTGACGACCCTGTCGCGCGTGCGTCGTTCATCGGTGCGTGCGGAGTCCGTCGAGGATGAGCGCGAGCATGTGGGGTGCCCGGTCCTCGGGGCTGGACGCGGCACGCCACAGTGCGCCGGTCAGCTGAAGGAAGTCCCCTGGGTCGGCGTCGGGGCGGATGCTTCCGTCCTTCTTGCCGGCGTCGAGCAACGCGGTGATCGCGGCGATGACCGGCCCGTAGCTCTGCTCGCTCATCGCCTGGTGCGCGCTGGGGCTGAGCGCGTCGCCGAGGCCGTGCTTCCTGCGCATCGCTTCGACGAGGTCGGTCGTCCAGTGGCGCAGGGCTTCGAGCGGGGGCATCTGGGCGAGCAGCTCGGGCGCGATGCCGACGATGCGCTCCACCTCGTCCTGGTAGACGGCCAGCACCAGCGCTTCGCGGGTGGGGAAGTTGCGGTACAAGGTGCCCGCTCCGACGCCGGCGCGCTGGGCGACCTGGTTCATCGACGTGGCGCTGTCCTCGGCGAACGCCGCACGGGCTGCTTCGAGGATGCGTGCCCGGTTCTCGCGAGCGTCTGAGCGGACCACTGGATCTCCCCTTGCTAAGTGGAGAACTCTCCACTAACGTATTCGGAGAGCTCTCCACTTACTTTAGAGGGGCACCATGCACTACATCAAGCTCGGCACCACCGGCCTCGACGTGTCACCGATCGCGATCGGCGCGATGACCTACGGCGAACCCGACCGCGGGCACCCCGTCTGGTCGAAGGGCGAGAACGAAGCACGCCCGCTGATCAGGCACGCACTGGAAGCGGGGATCAACTTCTTCGACACCGCGAACATGTACTCCAACGGATCCAGCGAGGAGATCCTCGGCCGCGCCCTGAAGGACCTCGCCGACCGCGACGCGGTGGTGATCGCGACCAAGCTGCGCCATCCGATGCGGCTGGGACCCAACGGCCGCGGCCTGTCCCGCAAGGCGATCATGACCGAGGTCGACCACTCCCTGCGCCGCCTGGGAACCGACTACATCGACCTCTACCAGATCCACCGCAACGACCACTCCACACCGTGGGAAGAGACCCTCGAGGCGCTGAGCGACCTCGTGAAGGCCGGCAAGGTCCGTTACCTCGGCGCCTCGTCCATGCACGCCTGGGAGTTCGCCAAGGCTCTGCACCTGCAGAAGCAGAACGGCTGGGCGCGGTTCGTGTCGATGCAGGACCACTACAACCTCCTCGCCCGCGAGGAGGAGCGCGAGATGATCCCGCTGTGCCTGGACGAGGGCGTCGGCACGATCATCTGGTCACCGTTGGCCCGCGGCCGCCTCGCCCGCGCATGGGACGACGCCCGCTCGACGGCGCGCTCCGAGACCGACGGCGCCTACGCGGACCTGCTCTACTCGCCGGCCGAGGAGGCATCCAACAAGGCGATCATCGATGCCGTCGGGAAGGTCGCCGCCGCACACGGCATCACCCGCGCACAGGTCGCGCTCGCCTGGCTCCGACGCCAGCCGGTCGTCACCGCGCCGCTGGTCGGCGCCGGTTCGGTCCGGCAGATCGACGAGGCGGTGGCCTCCCTCGACGTCGAGCTCACCGACGACGAGGTGCGTGCCTTGCAGGCCCCCTACACCCCCCGGTACGACTGGCAGGGCGTCTCGGACGAGGCCGAGATGGAGGCCATCCGCCAGCGTGTGCCCGGCATGGCTCTCGCATGAATCCCATCGTCCGCTCCGGCGCCGCTGCCCGCGCCGGAGCCCTCCTCATCCTTCTCGGTCCGCTCGTGTCCTGGGTCGCCGAGTTCGTCACCGCCGCCGCATGGCAGGACCCGCCGTACTCGCCGCTGTACAACTGGGTCAGCCACCTCGGCCTGACCGGCCCGCCGCAGACCGCGTTCGGACAGGTCGCCAACTCCCCCCTCGGCGCCGTCATGGACACCGGCTGGGTGATCTACGGCACCCTCCTGATCGTCGGCACGTTCCTCATGTTCGACCCGCGCAAGGGCGCCCGCCCGATCACCATCATGATCCTCGCCGTCCTCGCCGGCACCGGCGTCTCGCTCGTCGGCATCTTCCAGGGCTCCAACGCCAACGTCGACAACGGCCTGATCGCGTTCCATACGTTCGGCGCGCAGGGCGTCATGCTCGCCGGCAACCTCATGGCAATCGCCGTCGGAACCGGCGGAACCCGCATCGGCCTCACCAGACGCCGCTCGATCGCGAGCACCGCGCTCGGCACCGCCGGACTGATCGCGTTCCCCCTCTTCATGACTGACGTGTTCACCGGCTGGATGTGGAACATCGGCCTGTTCGAACGCGCCGTCATCTACCCGATCATGATCGGCCACGCCCTCCTGGGAAGCAGCGTGGCCGCAACCCAGCGCCACCGTGCGACGCACCCGATGGCCCCCCTTACCGCACAAGCCAACAGCTGAAGGAGAGACAGATGGCACAGGTACTGGTCACCGGAGGAACCGGCTTCATCGGGAGCTGGTGCATCCAGGCCCTGCTGGAGGCCGGGCACACCGTCCGCACCACGGTCCGCGACCTGCAACGCGAGCCGGCACTGCGGTCCTGGCTGCACGCGGCCACACCGTTCGACGACGACCGTCTCACCGTCGTACGCGCCGATCTCGAACAGCCCGAGGGCTGGGATGCCGCCGTCGCCGGCTGCGAGTTCGTCCTGCACGTCGCCTCGCCGACCCTGCGTCACACGCCGGCCAACGACGACGACCTGGTGGTCCCGGCACGCGAGGGCGTCCTGCGAGTGCTGCGCGCCGCCCGCGACGCCGGTGTCCGCCGGGTCGTCCTGACCAGCGCCTTCGGCGCCGTCGGGATCGGACACCCGCCGCGCTCGACTCCGTTCACCGAGGAGGACTGGACAGACGTCGACAGTGACATCCCGCCCTACCAGCGCTCCAAGACACTCGCCGAACGCGCCGCCTGGCAGTTCATCCAGGACGAAGGCGGCGGTCTGGAACTGGCAGCGGTCCACCCCGTAGGAGTCCTTGGACCCCTGCTCGGCCTGGACGACCCGCCATCCCTGCGTCTGGTCCGCAGAATGCTCGAAGGGCAGGTTCCCGCGTGCCCTCCCTTCGGGATGGGCTTCGTCGACGTCCGCGACGTCGCAGATCTGCACCTGCGCGCGATGACCGATCCGGCAGCCGCCGGCGAACGCTTCCTGGCCATCGCCGGGCACAGCCTGCGCGTCATCGACATCGCACGCATCCTGCACGACCGCCTCGGTGAACGCGCCGCGAAAGCCCCCACCCGTGAACTGCCCGTCTGGGTCGCCCGCACACTGAGCCTCGTGAACCCGGAACTGCGCCTGCTCAAACACCAGCTCGGCCGGGACCTCGACGCCACAAGCACCAAGGCGGAGAAACTCCTCGGATGGCGAGCGCGCCCCATCGACGACACCATCGAGGACACCGCCGAGAGCCTCCTCGCCCATGGCATCGGCGCAAAGACCGGATCGTAGGCGACCGACGCGGCAGTCCTCCGTCGGCCGGATGCGGCGTTGGCGTCGCGGTCGGAAAGAGGTGGCCCTGCTCGTCGGCAGGGCCATGGTGATCAGTCCCGTTCGTGCTCCCGGGAGGGCTGCCGGCCCATGTGCCGGGAACTCCGGCGGCCGGTGTGTCCGGTCACCAAGGTGACGGCAGCCCACATGATCAGCGACTCTGGCTCGGAGCTGCCTGTCACGCGGTCTCCATCTCCCAGCCCGACACGGTCGCCGACGTCATCATCGACGCCGCCGAGGCCACCCCCCGACCAACTCCCCCACGCCACCGACACCGCCACCGCAGCCCGACGGGCCCGGTGGCGGTGCGCTTGTGGCGCCTGGCATGCGCACGGCCTGATGCAGACCCCGCTCTCGGCCCTGGGGCGGGGAGATCGGCAGAGCAGGTCCGTCCGTCTGCCGGGCAGCCGGTGCAGCCTTCACGGTTGGGTCCGCAGTTCACTGATCCTGTCGGCGCCTGGGCGCTCAGCGCCGGGGTGGGATGCCAAGTGTCCGTATGAGCTGGGCGAGTTCCTCACGGAAGAGCTTTTCCGGGCTGGTGGTCTGGGTGCCCATGTGACCGTAGACCTCCAGCGAGACCAGACCATGCAGGTGCCCCCAGATACGCAGGGCGAGGGCGACGGCTGCGGGCGGCAGGTCGGGGAAGGCGGGCCGCACCTTCTCGAGGAGCCCGGGGTCGAAGTCGGACCAGTCGAAGGCACTGTCCTGGTAGAGGTGCCAGGCGTGCGGCCAGGCGGCTGCCGCGAGAGCGGTGAGGCCGGTGCAGACCCGCCGTGCGGCAGCCGGGGCGGGGCCTCCCTCGGGGGCCTGGTAGCCGGGCACGGGGTCGCCGTAGATGAGGCGGAACCCCTGGGGGTTGACCAGGGCCCAGGCCCGGAAGGCGTTGGCCCATGCCTCGATCCGGGCGGCGGGTTCGGCGGAGGGTGTGGTCTGCCACGCCGTGTCCACCGCGTCGGCCAGGGCGGTGTACACGTCGTTGATCAGTGTGGTGACCAGGTCGTCCCTGGTCGGGAAGTATCCGTAGATGGCGTTGGCGGTCATGCCCATGTCGCGGGCGATGGCCCGCAGGGTGATGGCGTCCGGTCCGCCTGCGGCCATCAACGCCAGCGCCACCTTTTTGATCTCGGCCGTGGTCTCGGCTCGTAGCCGCTCGCGCCTTCCACCGGTGCCCGTGACTGTCACAACAGGCACTCTACAGCGTCGACTTACTTAGTCTCGCGCAAAAACTTCACAGCGTATAGTTTCTGCACGCCGTCACGAATCGTGGCGCGTACTACTTCTGCACGCACCGGGGAGAACCATGCACATCGGAGTCATCGGAGCCACGGGCACCGTCGGCAGCCGGGTCGTCACCGAGGCCCTCGACCGCGGACACAACGTCAAGGCATTCAGCCGGGACGCCGATCAGGCGCAGCGCGCGGAGCGCCGGGACAACATCACCTGGACGAGCGTCGACGTCCTGGACCCGAAGAGCATCGCCGGCATCCTGCCCGGACTCGACATACTGATCAGCGCATTCCAGCCGGGCAATGCCGCCAAAGACTTCGCGGACACCGTCCGGCGCTCGATCGCCGACCCGACCGTCTACGCGGCGGCCGCGCGGGCCCTGCTGAAGGCTCTGGAGAGCCGCCCGCAGACCCGGCTCATCGTGATCGGCGGCGCCGGCAGCCTCGAAATCGAACCGGGAGTGGTGCGAGCAGACTCCGACGAGCTTCTGCACGCCACCCTCGACCAACTCGGGCTGCCCCGCGAATACGCCGCAGCGGTACGCGGTCACCGCGACGCCCTGAACGTTCTACGGACATCGAACCGGCTGTGGACCTACTTCAGCCCCGCGGAAGAGATCGGCCCCGGCGAGCGCACCGGCCGCTTCCGTATCGGCGGCGACCAACCCGTCCTGGACGCCGACGGCCGCAGCCGTATCTCGGCGGAGGACGCGGCCATCGCCTTGATCGATGAAGCGGAGCTGCCACGGTTCGTCCAGCGCCGCTTCACCATCGGCTACTGACAGCCACAGCCCACATCCCCGTGGGGGACCGTCCCCCGGGGGACCGTCCCCCGGGGGACCTCCTGAACTACTGGCACTCGCTGACGGCATTGCCGCCCGCCCGCATTGGCGGCCGGGCATGGGGCTCGGCCGGCTCGGCCAGCCCCCTCACGGCGCGATGCCGACCCCGCCGATCCGGCTCCAGTTCCTTTCCTGCTGAGCCGTCATGGCCGGCCACGACAGCCCTCCCGGCCGGGGCTCGACGTGAGAGGCGTACGGCTGAGGATGGAACTCAGGGTCGTAGAAGCAGCCTGTCCCGTAGGTGCGGTCGTAGGAGGCACAGGAGGATGCGACGGACCGCGGGGTGGGCTTCGTTCCCGTACGTACCCAAGTGGACAGCGCGGCGATGGAGTTGGCGTACTCGGCGTTGCTCAGTTCGCTGTGCTCGTCTTCCGTCGTGAAGGTCTGTACAAGGTTCTTCTCCCGGTGCGCGCCTTCGAGGCTGGCCCGGTAGGCGGCCTCGTGTTCGACGAACGCGGTGGGGTCGTCAATGGCGTGCAAGGTGAGTACGGGGATCGAGACCCGGCCGGTGAGATCGCTGTCGTAGGACAGGTCTCGCCGGGCCACGGGATCGGCGGAGAAGCGCTCCACACCTTTGTTGAGCGCCTTGTCGTCGTGTGAACCGGAGTACCACACACCCGTGTTGCTGAAGGGGTTCCGATCGCCGAGCCGGTTGTGCACGATGTCGCGGAACGTGAACACGGAGAAGCGCAGGTGCGATTCGAGGGTGCGCTCCGGAATACGTGTGACTGCGAGGATGTCGTCAAGGTTGCGCTGCTGCAGAGCGGTCCGGTCCTGCGGTGCCGACGCGTATCCCGTGCACTCCTCAAGACGGGCCCGTAGTCCCGTCGTCGTCAGGGTCGATGTGGGCCGCAGCCCCTGCCACAGCGGGTACTGGGGCTCGGTGGGGCGAGGAAGGTTCTGACAGTAGTACTGGTAGACCACGCGGAGGTCGACACGGTAGTCGTATCCACGCGAGCCGCCACCCAGCACTCCGTTCGTGAGCAGAGCACCGTCATAGGCACCGTGCTTGCCGTACACCTCTACGACCTTGGCAGCAACGTTCCCGCCCCAGGACTGGCCGTGTACGTAGGTTCGATCAGGAACACCGAACTCCTTCACGAAGAGCCGACGGACATTCTCCGTGTCATCGGCGGCCATACGGGTCCCGTATCCCCCGCGCCGATAGGACGAGCCCGCCCAGGCATACCCCTGGTCCACCATCACCGACCAACGTTGCAGGTCGCCGACGCTCCGCTCGGGATCGGACGCGTCACCCAAGTCGGGGCCGCCGTGCGCGTGCACGACGAGCGAGCCGTTCCACCGCTTGGGAACAGCGATCGCGTAGAAAGCCCCGTTGGAGTCCTGACCGGTGTAACAGGTGGCCTTCTCCGCCAGGTTGGCAGGGCAGGAGACGAGTGCTGGGGGCGTCTCTGCCGCCGCCCGGGCCGGGCTGATGCCACTGAGTGACCCGGCAACGAGGCCTGTGACACCAGCAGTCAGCGTCACGAGACGTCGTGCGCGGGTCCGGAGGCGACGAGAGGGAAAAGTAGTCCGGCCTGAGCGATTCACAGCGATGCTCCTGAACTCCAGGGGCGCAGTTCGCGCCGAGCGCTGTGATGCTAGGAACGCATGTGACGGTGCACCATGTGTCGCTTGATTCTGTTCATAGTGTGCGCACAAGTCGTGCATGTGATCACGACGACTGCACCTCGCCGAATGGGAGAACACCCCAGCCACCATGGCCTGCACACCCATGGCCCAGGACGCCGCACAGCACGGCCTCTGCCTCATCCCCGAGGAGCAGGCCGCAGCTTGGGATCGTGCCCTTTCGGATCCTGCCCCACCCATGCCTCCCGGCGCCCCCCGTCAGTGCCCAGGGTTCGCAGCCGCAGTCCCGACCGGTCGGGGACGGCGAAGCCGCGGGCGGCCAGCGGTGGCCTGACCTCGCCGATTGCGGCGGAAACGGTGGAGCGGCCCACCCCGTAGAACTCGGCCGAAGCCGCGTGCGGCAGCTGATGACGCAAGCGGACCAGGGTGACCAGAAGCCGGTCGGTCAAGCCGACTGGTGGCGGGGGCTCACGTCCGCGGCCCGCCGTCAGTCCCGGCCGCGATGCTCGCACAGGGCCGACTCATGCGCCGGGCCCCACTTCGGCGCAATCTCTTCGATTAAGGCGCCGAGGGGGCGCGAGGGATGCCACAGGGCGGGGCGGGACAAGGCCGCGCGGGCCCAGGCTTGACCCGCAACCCGTCTCGTGTGTGTCCAGAGGGCCGCAACGTGCGCATTGTTCGCGAGCTGCGACGCACCGGCTGCCGATGCTCAGTGGCGGTACGCGGCTGTCGCGATCTCGATGAAGGATCGGATCAACGGGTTGGTGTCACCCTCGTTCCACACCGCCACCACACGGCTCGGCACCATGTCGACCAGCGGCACCACGGCCAACTCTGCGGGCAGTTCGTGCCCAAGCGGGGCTAGGCCCACCGTGCCGTTCCACAGCACGGCCTGCACGCATTCCTGGACGGCGCGCACCACCGGGCCCTCGCGCAGGCTGCCGGCATTCCAGTACGACTGCCAGATGGGGTCGGTGCCCTGCGGGAACTGGAACCAGCGACGGTCACTCAGCTCGGCCAGCCGCAGCCGGTCCCGGCGGGCCAGCGGATCATCGGCACGCAGGACCACACCGACCGGATCGGTCCGCAGCACACGCACCGTCAGGGCGGTCTCGTCGAACGGCGCCCGAGTCAGGGCGACGTCGACCAGTCCGGCGCGCAGCCCGCACGTCGGGTCGGTCAGATCGGTGTCGCGGATGCGGATGTCGATGCCGGGGTGGCTTCTGCGGTAGGCGGCGGCCAGCCTGGACACTCCCGGGTCGGTACCGTCGCCCAAGATGCCGACGGTGAGGTTCGAGACGCCGGCCGCCGCGCTCACGCGTACACGGACGCGATCGGCATGGTCGAGCAGGGCCCGCGCCTCGTCGAGCAGCACCGTGCCCACCGCCGTGAGCGTGACGCCAGTGGGCGAGCGGGCAAACAGCAGGGCCCCGACATCGGCCTCCAACCGCTTGATCGCCCGGCTCAGCGGCGGCTGACTCATGTGCAGTCGGGTGGCGGCCCGCCCGAAGTGGCGTTCCTCGGCGACCGCCACGAAGTAGCGCAAAGTCCGTAGCTCCACGCTGCAACGATACCCATCAGGTATCGGCGCTGCGGAATGAGTCTTGGACACTGACAGTGCGTCGGCGGTGCACTCGTGAGCATGAGCGAAGAGGCATGGAACAGCGAGCTGCAGACCGACCCCGCCGTATCGGTGGTGCGTCCCGGCGATGGCGAGACGATCGTTCCGGGCACCACACACGTGCGCGCTCTGGAGGACGGCAGCCACACCGGGCACCGCCTCGCGATCGCCGAGTCCGTCCCCGCTCCGCACACCCAAGGACCGCCGCAGCACCAACACGGCCAACACGGCGAGGGCTTCTCCGGCGGCTGGCCGTTGACGCCGCGGGAGCCGATATCGACGCGCTGAACCGCTACGCGACCGAGCCTGCCGCCGACTCCGCCTGAAGTCGACGGGACGCAAGGCGGTCGCCCTCCTTTCGACCGGCGGAGCTGTGACGCTCCCGATCTTCGGTGCACGACTCCCTCGGGCGACAGCCCGGGCCTTGCCAGGACCCCCTGGCAATCGACGTAATCGACGGGCCGCCGCGAAACGGTGGCCGATGAACGGAAACCATGAACATCTCCTATTGGATCGTCGCGGGACTGCTCGCCCTCTTCTACTTCTACGCAGGCACGCTGAAGGTGATCCGCAGCCGGGACCAACTCCGGCCGATGATGGCCTGGGTCGACCGCGTACCCTTGCCCGCCCTCAGGGCGCTGGGGACGGTCGAAATACTCGGCGCGACCGGCCTGATCCTGCCGCCGCTGACCGGCATCGCTCCCTCACTGGCACCGGCCGCGGCCATCGGCTTCGTACTCCTGCAGACCGGCGCGATCGCCGTCCACCTGACCGGAGGAGACCGCCGGATCGCACTCAACATCGTCCTCACCGCCACCGCGGCAGTGACCATCTGGCTGGCCACCAGGCTGTGATCGAGCACGGTCCTCGACTCGCGGATGCCCCCGACTTCCTCCTGCCGGAGCAGCTCGTCTCGTGGCTGATCTTCATCCCCGGATCGTCCCGGTGTCGACGATCAGCCGCGAAGCCAACAACGGCGGACGCGACGTCCACCGGGCACCCGCTGCACAGGAACGGGCACTTGACCGCGCCCGGCGGCCGAAGCAGTGCCTGCTTGCCCGCCGTCCAGCGCTGAGGAAGACGGTGCTGCTTCTCCTGAGGGAGGAGTGGCCGCCGGAACAGATCGTCGGCCCCTTGCGTCGGCATCATGGTGACGCCCCAGCAGGCCGGCGATCGCCCGGTAGGACTCTCCGGTACAGAGCCCGCGTGAGATCTCCTCCCCGCCCGTCCTCAACCAGCACTGTTGATTCGACCGGTTGAATCAAAGCTGGTTGCCGGCGGAATCACCGGTCAGGGTGTGGCTGGTTGCTCAAGGGTCACCCGAGCCGGCCGTGGCGGTGCTGTCGGGTTCATGCCGGGACATCGTCGAGGCTCTCCAGGACGCGGTGCATCCGACAGGGGCGCATCATCTGTGTGCCGCGCTGGGTTCGCCGACGGACAAGGGCAGCCGGGGATGCGCCGGGACGGGCCGATTCCCTCTCCCGTCCCGGCAACTCTGCTCCTTCCCCCCTGAACGCGTGGAGGTAGACCGACACCGAGCCCGCGGATGCCGCGGGCGGCGACGTTTCCGAGGGCTCGCTGTCGATGTGCACGGTCTCGTCCAACCCGATCACCGTCAGGTCGTCGGCGTGAACGCCACGGTCGAGTGCCCGGGCCGACCGGGTTCAGGCAGGTACCGATGCAGGCGGCCCGTGCGTGGACGAGCAGGTGCAACCACCTACACGTAGCCCATACCGTCCGCCTTGTCGCTGTTCACCCAACCGCTGGCGACCCAGGTGCCAGGGTTGAGACTGCCGATGGGGGTCCAGGTACTGCCGTAGATGTTGAAGAAGGTGATCGGGACGCTGAGGGTGTTGTTGAACGCCGAATAGACGTGGTCCTGCCACACGGTGTTGAACCACGACACGGCGTCACCGCGTGCGATGCTGCCGGTGAAACCGAGGCCGCTACCGGTGAAGTTCGTGCCCGTCCAGATGCACACATAGTGCACCGGACAGGCGCTGCGTCCTTGACCCACGCTGATCGTACGGTCCCAGCCCGCCGGTTGGGCCTCGTCGCCGGGTACCGAGTGCCGCTTGGTCTCGGTCGTGTGCGCCGTGTCCGCCTGCGCGGACGGGGCAGCGGCCAGGGCCGCACCCAGAACGATGGCGATCGCTCCGAGCCGAGCGGTTGTTTTCCGTAGGACGGACATCTCCCTACCTCCGCAATCCGTTGCATCCAGCCGGGAATCGGCCGCTCCCGTTGTAGCCGCTGTCGCGTTGTTCGCTTTCGAGGCACTGGTGCCGAACAAACAACTCGTGAAAAATGTGACGCGGCTTCAGACCGGGTCCTGAGGGACCGGGAAGCAACGGGGAGGTGCGGCGATGCCGCGCAAGGAGCGACCGATCGACGCGGACGGCGGTCCGTTACCCGAGTTCGCCGCTGGTTTACGGGAGTTACGGCGGAAGGCGGGCAATCCGCCGTACCGGATCCTGGCGGAGCAGGCCCATTATTCGATCTCGACGCTGTCCTCCGCCGCGGCCGGACAGCGGCTGCCGACGCTTGCGGTGACGCTGGCGTACGTGCGCGCCTGTGACGGGGACGCCCAGCAGTGGGAGCGGCGCTGGCGGGCGGCGGCGGATCGGCTCGGTGCGCAGGAGGCAGCACCCGGCCCGACGGAGGAGTCCACAGCGTCCTCGCCGTACACGGGTCTGCGGTCGTTCACGGAAGAGGACGCGGAGTGGTTCTTCGGCCGCGAGCAGTTGGTGCAGGAGGTGGCCGGGCGGCTGGAACGGCAGTGGTTCGTGGTGGTGATCGGGGCGTCGGGCTCGGGCAAGTCGTCACTGCTGCGGGCGGGGCTGGTGCCGCGTCTGCAGGCCGCGGCGACGGTAGTGGTGGTGCTGACACCGGGGCCGCGGCCGTTGGAGGAGTGTGCGGTGCGGCTCGGTGCGCTGGCCGCCCTGACACCGGGGAGCCTGTACGCGGAGTTCAGACAGGACCCGGACAACCTGGACCGGGTGGTGCGGCAGATCGTCGCCCGCAACGAAGGCGGCGACGGGATCGTGCTGGTCATCGACCAGTTCGAGGAGATCTTCACGCTGTGCCAGGACGACGGCGAACGGCGCGGTTTCATCGAGGCATTGGTCACGGCCGCCTCGGCCGCCTCCGGCAAGTGCCGGGTGGTGCTCGGTGTGCGCGCCGACTTCTACGCCCACTGCACGCATCATCCGCCGCTGGTGGCGGCCATGCGCGACTCACAGGTGCCGGTCGGGCCGATGAGCCTGGACGAGTTGCGCCGGGCCGTGGTGAGTCCCGCGCAGCGGGCCGGACTCAGCGTCCAGGGCGCCCTGCTGGCGTCCCTCACCGCGCAGGCGCACGGCCAGGCCGGCACCCTGCCCCTGCTGTCGCACGCGCTGCTGCAGACGTGGCGGCGGCGCCGCGGCAACGCCCTGACGCTCGAGGCCTTCGAGGCAGCGGGCGGCCTCGAAGGCGGCCTGGCCCACACTGCGGAGGAGTTCTACCAACAACTCGACGTGCAACAACGGGAGTTGGTCAAGCGGGTGTTCGTGCGGCTGACCGCGCTGGGGGAAGGAACCGAGGACACCCGTCGGCCGGCACGCCTTCAGGAACTGGGGGAACTCACCGAACCGGCCGACAGCGACGACATCACCGCCGTACTGGAACGCGCCGCCGCTGCGCGTCTGCTGACACTGGACCACGAACGGGTCGAGCTCGCCCATGAGGCCCTGATCCGCTGCTGGCCCCGACTGCACGGATGGCTGACCGAGGACCGGGAAGCCATGCGGGCGCTGCGCCAGCTCACCGACGGGGCACACACATGGGAAGCGCTGGGACGCGATCCCGGCGCACTGTACCGAGGCGCACGTCTGACCATGGCCGTCGCGCTCGACCGTACGTCCTTGTCCGTGACGGAGCGGGCGTTCCTCGACGCGAGCCAGGCCGCCGCGGAACGGGAACAAGCAGCCACCCGGCGCGGTACCCGTCGCCTGCGCAGACTCACCGTACTGCTGGCCGTGCTCCTCCTCACCGCGTGCGCCACCACCGTCTACGCGCTGCGCGCCCAGGACGCCGCCACTCGGCAGCGCAACATCGCCCTCTCTCAGAAGGTCGCACAGCAGGCCGCCGCGGTACGCTCCACCAACCCCGCGCTCGCCGCCCAGTTGAGCCTCGCCGCCTACCAGCTGGCACCCACCGTCGAGGCCCGCGGCGGCCTGCTCAGCACCTTCGCCACTCCGTACGCGACACGGCTCACCGGCCACACCGACAATGTCAACGCGGTGGCCTACCGCTCCGACGGCCGCGTCATGGTCACCGGCAGCAACGACAACACCGCCCGCCTGTGGAGCGTCACCGACCCGCACCGTCCACGCACTCTGGCCGGCCTGGCCGGGCACACCGAGAAGGTCAGGCACGCCGCTTTCAGCCCGGACGGCCGCATCCTGGCCACCGCGAGCTGGGACGACACCGCCCGGCTGTGGGACACCATCGACCCCGCCAGGCCCCGCCTGGCGGCCGTCCTGCGCGGCCACATCCGCGACGTCAACGCGGTGGCCTTCAGCCCCGACGGCGACACGCTCGCCACCGCGAGCACCGACGGCACGGTGCGGCTGTGGGACCTCACCGACCCCCGCCGGCCCCGGACGAGGGACACGCTCCCGGGCCGCAAGGACGCGAAGCGTGCGGTCGTCTCCGTCGCGTTCAGCCCTGACGGCCGCACGCTCGCCACCGCCGTGTTCGACAACACCGTCCGGTTGTGGAGCCTGGACCACTCGTCGGCGCCCGCTCGCGCCGTGGCCACCCTGAAAGGCCACACCGCCGCCTTGAACTGGGTGGCGTTCAGCCCCGACGGCCGGACCCTCGCCAGTGCGAGTTGGGATCGCACCGTGCGGCTCTGGGACGTCACGACGCCCGAACACCCGGCCCGGCTGGCGACGTTGGCGGGGCACACGGACGGCGTGCGCTCCGTCGCGATCAGCCCGGACGGACGCTCTCTCGCCAGTGCGAGTCTGGACCAGACGGTGAGGGTGTGGGACATCGGCGATCCGCGCCACCCCGCCCGGCAATCAGTGCTGACCGGGCACACCGACGCCGCCGTCTTCGTGGCGTTCAGCCCCGACGGCCGTGGCCTGGCCAGCGCTGGAGACGACCAGACCGCACGGCTGTGGGACCTCCCGTTGCTCTCCGCCGTCGGCCACACCGACACCGTGTGCGCCGTGGTGTTCACCCCGGACGGGCACACCCTGGCGACGGCCGGCGACCGCACCGTACGACTGTGGGGCGTCACCGATCCCCCGCGTCCGGAGAAACTCGCCGCCCTCACCGGGCACCGGGACACCGTGTGCGGGCTCGCGCTCAGCTCCGACGGGCGCACACTGGCCACCGGGAGCCGGGACCGGACCGTCCTTCTGTGGGACGTCACCGATCCCCGCCACCCCCGGCGACTGGCCACGGTGCCCGGGTACGGCACACACGTGAACACGGTGACGTTCCGCCCCGACGGGCAGGTCCTGGCCACAGCCGGCGGCGACGGCACCGTACGGCTGTGGCATGTCGCTGATCCGCGCGCGCCCCGCGAGCTGGCCGTCCTCACCGGACACGCGGGCGGCGCCAACACCGCCGTCTTCAGCCCCGACGGGCGCACGCTGGCCACCGGGGGCTGGGACGGCACCGTACGGCTGTGGGACGTCACCGACCCCCGTCGCCCGGGACGCCTGGACACCTCCGCGGTACTGGAGGATGGGGTCAACGCAGCGGCGTTCAGCCCGGACGGAAAGACCCTGGTCACCACGGACTTCGGCGGCACGGTGCGCCTGTGGCGCGTCGCCGGTGGTCGCGTGCACGGGGCGGCGACCCTCGTCGGCCATGTCGGGGCCGTCCACTCCCCCGCCTTCACCCCCGACGGCCGCACTCTGGCCACGACGGGTGCGGACGGGACCGCCCGGCTGTGGGACCTCACCGATCCGGCTCACCCCCGCGCACGGGCCACCCTCACCAGCGGCGGAAAGCACATCTACACAGCGGCGTTCGCCCCTGACGGTCACACCCTGGGCACCGCGGGCGCGGACCGCACCGCCCAGATGTGGGAGACCGACCCGGAGCGCGTCGCCGCCCGGGTGTGCCGCGACAGCCACCCCACGATGACCCGTTCCGAATGGAAGCAGTACTTCGGGAACCTCACCTACCGGCCTCCCTGCCCGTAGCCGCCGACGGACTGTCTCCCCCGCATGTTCGTTGCGGGATGCGTCGAGTGGCCGAAAGGTCGGTGCCTTCGCGCATGCTGACTTGAGGCTCTGAGTGGAGGCGCGGCTAGCGTGGGTGCACGGCGTAGGTCAGGTGCGTCACCCGCGACGACGGTTCCGAACGGACCGGCTCCAGCGCGACTCTGGCCGCGTCCACGCCCTCGAACAGGCGGACTCCGGAGCCGAACAGCACGGGCGACAGCGCGATCGAGAACTCGTCGACCAGGCCGGCGCTCACGTACTCCAGGATCGTCGCGCCGCCGCCCGCGATGCGGACGTCGCGGTCGCCGGCGGCCTCGCGGGCCTGGTCGAGCGCGGTCTCGATGCCGTCGTTGACGAAGTGGAAGGTGGTCCCGCCCGGCCGCTCCCAGGGGTCACGCTTCTCGTGCGTCACGACGAAGACCGGCGTGTGGAACGGCGCCTCCTCCGGCCACATCTGCTCACCGGCGTCGAACATGCGCTTGCCCATGACACTCGCGCCGGTGCGCTCGAACGTCTCCCGCACGATGTCGTTGTCGCGTCCCTCCTCACCGCCCTCGCCCAGCTTCAGGTTCTCCCGGAAGAACCGCTGCGGGAAGATCCACTGCTGCAGTTCCATCCACTGCTGCCCCATCAAGTCCCCGACGGACTCGGGCGCGATGAACCCGTCCAGCGACATCGACACGCTGAAGAACACCTTCCCGGCCATCAGCCCTCCGCCCCCGTCCGCGCGAGGCCGGTGACGTAGGCCGCCAGGTTGCTCAGGGTCTGCCGGCCGCCCTCGATCGCGTGGTACTTCTCGACCGCCTCGTCGCGCAGTTCCTTGGTGGGGAACACCGTGCGCATCACGATCCGGGTCGCGGCGCCGTCCGGCGCGAAGGTCAGGACCGACTCGAAGGCGTTCGGGTCGTCGCGGAACTCACCGTGCAGCAGCGCGATCCGCTCCGGCGGGATGATCCGCAGCCAGCGGATCCACTCGGAGTAGTCGGTCCCGTCCGGCCCGTGCAGCACGAACTCCCACTCCCCGCCCTCGCGGAACTCGAAGGACCGCGTGGTGGTGGTGAACCCCTCCGGACCCCACCACCTCGACAGGTGCCGGACCTCGGTGAACGCCTCGAACACCAGCTCCCGCTGGGCGTCGATGACCCGGGAGATCACGATCTCCCGGTCGGCCGCCACCTGCTTCGCCTGCGTCTCTTGCCTTGCCCCTGCCATCGGTCATTCCTCCTGCCGTGTCTGCTTGAGGTCCTGCACGTAGGTGTCCAGTCGGTCGAAGCTCTCGTTCCAGAACTGCTCGAATCCGCCGACCCACTCGTGGACCGGCCGCAGCCCGCGGGCGTCCAGGCCGTAGAGGCGCTGCTTGCCCGCCTTGCGATCCCGCACCAGCCCGACCTCCCGGAGCACCCGCAGGTGTTTGGACGCCCGCGGCTGGCTCACCCCCAGCTCCTGGGCCAGATCGGTCACCGGCCGCTCACCCGCCCGCAGCAGCGCCAGGATGTTCCGGCGCTGCGGCTCGGCGATCGCGTTGAACACGTCCGATGTCGTCGCTGCTCGTGCCATGGCAGCGATCATATGCCCATATCGGCATGCGTCAAGCGGAGACGAATCAAGCGGGGCCTGTCGGATGACGATTGCGTGCCTGATCAGGCTGTAGTGACCTCATTCCGCTCGGCCAGGACTCCGTTGCCGAGCCGGGGCGCCGGAGCGGACCAGGGCCACGAGGCGCGCCCCGGTGACGGCCCGCCAGCGCGCCTGAGCGGACTCGACAAGCTGGAACACCAGCGCAAGGGCGGCGGCCGGGCTGCCGGCGCCACGGGTGGCCTCCGGCCTGGACTCGACCGTCGAAGAGGGTGATTCGATGAGGTTTGCCGTTCGCAGATGGATCCAGCGCTCGGCGGGGTAGTCGCAGAAGGCCGCTGCACCTCGCCTTCGATCGGCAGGCCTGCGACCTGAGCGCGGTAATGACCTTCCCGTGAAACGGACCGTCCTCGGCGCCGTGTCCGGCAGCGCCGGTGCCAGGCTCACGGCGGTCTGTCTAGCGGTCGATGTGATCGGCTGCGGTGGCGCGCAGGTCGTCGGGCGCAGGGGCGCCGACGTCGGTGAGCAGGGCCAAGGCCCGGTCCCGGGCGCGCGGGGCGGCGGGGTCGTCAAGAGCGTCCAGGGCCCGGCTGCATACGGCCAGGGCGCGGGCTTCGCCCAGGCGGTGGCCGGTGTGGCCGTGGACCGTCAGTGCGCCGCGGGCGTGGGCGAGCGCCGCGTGGTACTCGCCCTCGGCGGCGGCGATCTCCGCGAGTTCGGTCAGGGCCTGTCCTTCCACCACCCGGAATCCGCTGCGCCGGGCCAGGTCGAGCGCCTGGCCGGCGTGTGAACGGGCCTCGGTGCGGTGGTGCTGTCCGCGCAGGACGGCAGCGAGTCCGAGGAGGGTGTCGGCCTGGACACGGGTGTAGCCCGAACGCCGGGCCAGCAGCAGCGCGTGGCGCTGGAGGTGGGCCGCCTGCTGGTCTTGCCCCAGTCCGTGGTGGGCGCCGGCGAGCCCGTTCAAGATGGTGGCCCGGACCGAGAGCCGTCCTGTGTCCTCGACGAGCGCGTGGGCGCGTTCCCCGAGTTCCAGCGCGGTGTGGTGGTGGCCGAGGTCGCGGTGGATCATGGCGATGGTCGCCAGGGTCATCGCGTGGCCGACTCGGGATCCGGCCGGTGCCTCGGCGGTCAGCGCCTGTTCGAGGTCTTGCAGACCTTCCCGCAGCATACCCATCTCCCATCGGACCAGGCCGAGGGCCTGGCGCGGCAGTGTGGGGGGCTCGCGGCGCCATTCGAACCGCGGGTTCATGCGCAGCGCCAGCTCCAGCAGGTCGGCCGCCTCGGCCAACATGCCCATGTCCCGGTAGACCTTGCCGATGGCGGCCAGGACAGTCGATTCGGCATGAGTGTCGCGGTGCGTGCGGGTGATGCGCAGCATGACGGTGTAGTGCCGCAGGGCCTCGTCCAGGTGCCCGGTGCTCCAGCTCGCCAGGCCCAGGCCGCCGTGCGCCCAGCCCTGGCCGATCGTCCAGTCGGCTCGTCGGCTCAATTCCAGCGTGCGCGCGTAATGGTCTCGCGCGTCCTGGTAGCGGGCCATGTCCCAGGACGCCAGGCCGAGTGCTATGTGCATGGCGGCCTGGCCGCGCAGGTCACCTTCTGCGGTCGCGGCGTCCAGGGCGGTGCGCGCGGTGGCCCGCCACACGGACCGGGGCAGGCAGAACCAGAAGTACCGGTACATTGCGTCGGTCAGGTGCCAGGAGACCGCACGGCAGCCGTGGAGTGCGGCGTGGTCGACGGCGGCGAGCAGGTTCGCGCGCTCGCCTTCCAGCCGCTCCAGGGCCTGCGGCCCTTCTGCCGCCGGGTCGAGCGGCGTTGGCCCGTCTGTGGCCACGGTGTTCGCTGTCTGTTCGTCCGGAGCCGGCTCGGACGGTGCTTCAGCGAGGCTGTCGAGTTCCGGCGGATCCGGGAACAACCACGGCCCGGCGGCGGCCCGGGCCGTGCGCAGGTACCACCCGGCCAGGCGTTGGAACGCTTCCGTGCGCTCCGCCGGCGTCTCTTCCTGCCCGGCCCGTTCCCGGGCGTACTCGCGCAGCAGGTCGTGGAAGCGGTAGCGGCCGGTGCCGTGGTTCTCGACCAGGTGAGCGGCGGCCAGGGTCTCCAGCAGCCGCCGGGCCCGCGGGGGCGCCACCGCCAGCAGCGCGGCCGCGGCAGGGGCGGTGAAGTCGGGGCCGGGTATCAGGCTCAGCCGGCGGAACAGCTGCCGCGCGCCGTTGTCCAACGCCTGGTAGGACAGGGCGAACGCGGAGCGCGGGGCACAGGAGGGGTCATCGTCGAGTTCCAGGCCAGACAAGCGGTCGCCTGCCGCCAGTTCGGCCACGAGGTCGGCGATGCGGCGGCCGGGACCGAGCAGGAGGTGGGCCGCGGCCACCCGCAGGGCCAACGGCAAAAAGCCGCACAGCTGGACCAGTTCCGAGGCCGCGTCGGGCTCGGCGGCGATCCGTTCCCGGCCGAGGAGCGCCTCCAGCAGCACACCGGCTTCACCGGGATCGAGGACGTCCAGGACCAACGGGATGGCCCCGTCGCGGGCGATGAGGCCGCCCAGGCGGTTCCGGCTGGTGACGAGGGTGTGACAGGACGGGCTGCCGGGCAACAGAGGACGGACCTGGTCGGCGCAGGCCGCGTTGTCCAGCACCAGCAGCAGCCGCTGGTCGGCCATGCGGGAACGGTAGGTGCGTGTCAGTTCGTTGAGGTCCGCGGGGATGTCGGCGGGCGCGACGCCGAGGCTGCGCACCATGTGGCCCAGCGCGGTCTGCGGGAGCATCGGTGCTTGATCGTGGTCGAAGCCATGCAGGTTCACATAGAGCTGGCCATCGGGGAAACGCTCGCGCACCCGGTGCGCCCAGTGCACGGCCAGGGCGGTCTTGCCGACGCCGGCGCTGCCGCCGATCGCGGAGATCACCACGGCCGGCGCGGAGTGCGCGCGACCGTCCGGCGGCAGAAGGGCGTCCAGCGCGGCGAGTTCGGCGGTCCTGCCGCTGAAGCCGGCGGCGGCATGCGGCAGTTCGGCGGGGATGGGCGGGACAGAGACCGGATCGGGCACCCGGCGCGGACGGGCCAGGGCATCGGACGCATGGGCCGCGGATCTGGACGCACGGACCGGGGAACCGGATGGTGGGCGAGGCCCCGCCGCACGCTTCGGCGCGGCCTGTGACGCGCCCGCGCCATTCACCCCCGCCACTCGGGGTTGCCGCCCGCGCTGCCTGAAGGCGTGTTCCACGACGGCGTAGCGGGGCCGCCAGTACTGGTCCACGCCCGTGTGCAGGGACATCTCCGCGATCCGTCCGTGGGCGTGTGCGTACCGCTGGAAGCCGTTGAGCAGCCCTCGCACCACGTCCCAGTCCGGCGGCCGCCGGACGTCGCTGCTGAGGATGGCGCCCACCTGGCTCTTGCCCAGTCCCACCTGCGCGCCGAGAACACGCAGACTCGGTCCGCCCGCCTGGCGCCACAACAAGCGCAGGTCGTGGCACAACTCCTCCAGGAGCATGCCGGGTGTGTCCGTTTCCGTCACGCCGCCCTCCCCCTCTTCCACGGCGCGGCCCTCACCCGCATCGGGCTGCCGACCGGCATTGCACAGAGCATGCGCCGGGACCCGCCGAGAATCACGGAAACGAACACGTCAAATCCCTCACCTGCCCCTGCGGAACACCGAGCCTGCCTGCGGCCGAAGGCGTTCGGATGTCCGGTGGTGTCCGGCGCACCGGACACCACCGTCGCCGCGGCCAGCGCAGACCCGTCATCCGTCCGGCGCTGTCCGGTCCCAGCGCCTCCCGGCCGCTGCGTCCCCGACGATCAGGGCGTTCCCTCCCCACCTGTCCCCTACGGGCTCGCAGGGCCCGTTCGGGATATGAGCAAACGACCGGGCACCGAGTCCCGGCGCACGCCGCCGATGCATCACCCACACCCTCAAGAGAGGCACCCCCAACTCCGCTTGTGCATCCCCACTGTTCTGCCCTGTGACGAGGAGGCATGATGACCGATCACCATGCGCGGCCCAGGCGCGGCTCGCGCCGCTCGATGCGCTGGAGATCCCGGGCCGCGGTCGGGGTGGTGCTGGCCGCCCTGACATCGACACTGACCGTGGGCACGTCGACGGCCCAGGCCAACGCCACGGACTGTCCGCCCGGGCTGCACTGGGTCTACTACAGCTGGCCTGAATGGAGCTTGAGGTACTGGGCGGCCGATGAGTACGTGGTGAATTCGTCGCAGCCCACATTCCTGGTCGCCGAGGAGCGCTCGGTCAGCAACGGCACGGACACCGTGGCCACGGCCACCTTCACATCCTCGGTGTCGAAGACTTACGGCCTGACCGTCACCGTCGGCGTCTCCTACACCCTGTTTCAGACACTGACCACCACCGTCAGCGCGAGCATCACGACGAGCACGACGACCACGACCGGTGTCTCGGCCAGCGCGTCCGTTCCCCCGCACGGCCGGGTGATCGGCCAGTACGGCGTCGAGGCGTACAACGTGAACTACACCCTCAACTCCTATGAGTCCTACAGCGACACCCCTGGCGAGAACTGCTATCACACAAGCTCGACCCAGGGCACGAGCGTCGCGCCGACGGTGTACACCGGCTGGCGAGTGCTGCCCGGCTGAGCCGCGGGTCGGGGCCGGAAGGCCCCGGGACACTGGACGAAAGGCGCTTACCCGGGCTCGGTATGCGGCCGCGACGCTGGAGATGATGAGAGGTATCCGACGTCCGACGAGGCAGACCCGATGCCCTGCGCGTCCGGATCTGCGCGAGCCGCCTCGGGGCATCCTGTGATCGCAGGGCGTCTGGTCGGCGTGTTGCCCACGCAAGACGGATGGTCTTGGCGAGGGTGGTGACCGGCTCGTCGTCGAGGGCGAGAGTGCCCCGGCCGAAGGCGGCGCGCGCAGATCCCCGATCGCCGTCCTCGACGTGGACGATGTCGAACTCATCGTCCGCGCCGGTCAGTTCCTCGTAGCTGGGCCACGGATCGTCGTGGCAGATCTCGCAGTCCTCGCCGTGGCGACGCTGTTCGCGCTCGGTGATCCAGGCGCGGACGCGCTCGTGTCGTCGGCCGAAAGCCGATGAACCGGTTTCTGTCCGTCCGCTGTGATCACGCGACGGATCACTGGCCGCTTCACCTGGCGGCAACACCGTTCCGGCCGACGCTCTTTGGCCACTTCCCGACCATGACCCCGAACCGGCACCCCTTCTGCCGACCGGCCCGCCCGCGCACGCGGCGATGGCGCGGTTGCGACATGTCCCACCTGCGCCACCGGGAAGCGGTGACACGGTGTCCGGCACCACCGGATTCTGTGCAGCACCGCATGAACTTCCCCTTGCGTGCATGGAAAGGGCTGACCAGATGAGACGGATCCGCCTCGTTGCGGCGATATCGGCCGGGCTGGCGCTGACCGCCGGTGGTGTGCCCCCGGCCGTGGCGGGGACGCCACGCCCCACCACGGTGACCACGAAACCCCCGGCGGGCGGGAGCACCACCGTGCGCCTCGTCACCGGTGACCGCGTGACCGTCACGACGTCCGCCGACGGCCGGCGAATCGCCTCCGTCCAGCCGGGCCATGGCCGCCACGGTGTCCTGTTCCGGACCGTGGAGCAGAACGGGGATCTGACGGTTCTTCCGTCCGACGCCGTCGACCTGGTCAACTCCGGTCGTTTGGACCGTCAGTTGTTCGATGTGAGCGCGCTGATCAAGCAGAGGTACGACGAGGCGCACAGCGACGCGCTGCCGCTGATCATCGGGCAGTCCGGGGGAATCCCGGCAGCCGAGGTCAAGAAGCTGTCCGCACTGACCACAAACGAGGCGCCGGCCCGCCGGCTGGACAGCATCGACGCGCAGGCGGTGCGTGTCTCCGCCGACGACCTGGGCCGTTTCTGGAAGCAACTGGCGTCCGCCGGCGGGACATCGGGTGCCGCACGGATCGCCGCCACGCCGAAGGTGTGGCTGGACGCCCGGGTGGACGCCGCCCTGGACCGCAGCACCGACCAGATCAACGCCCCCGCCCTGTGGAAGGCCGGCTACGACGGCAAGGCCGTGAAGGTGGCGGTCCTCGACACGGGCGCCGACCAGAGCCATCCGGATCTGGCGGGCCGGATCAGCCAGGCGAAGGACTTCTCCGGCAGCTCCGGAACCGGGGACGCCTTCGGCCACGGCACCCATGTCGCCGCCACCGTCGGCGGGAGCGGCGCCGCGTCCGGCGGCAGCCGCAAAGGGGTGGCCCCGGGCGTAGACCTGCTGATCGGCAAGGTCCTCGGGGACGACGGCTACGGGACCGAGTCCCAGGTGATCGACGGCATGGAGTGGGCCGCCTCCGCGGGCGCCAAGGTCGTCAACATGAGCCTCGGGGCGGACATCGCGACCGACGGCACCGACCCGATGAGCCTCGCGGTCAACGACATCAACGCCAGGAGCGGCGCCCTCTTCGTCGTCGCCGCGGGCAACAGCGGACAACAGGGCCCGCGGACCGTCGGCTCACCCGGTGCGGCGGACGCCGCGCTGACCGTGGGCGCCGTGGACCGGGACGACGCGCTCGCCCCGTTCTCCAGCCGCGGCCCGCGGACCGGCGACCGGGCGGTCAAGCCCGACGTGACCGCCCCGGGCGTGGGCATCGTGGCCGCCCGCGCCGCAGGCACCACCATGGGCGAGCCCGTGGACCAGTACTACGTCGCGGCCTCCGGCACCTCGATGGCCACCCCGCACGTCACGGGCGCCGCGGCCCTGCTCGCCCAGGCACATCCGACCTGGAGCGCACAGCGCATCAAGGACGCCCTGATCAGTACGGCGCACACGGTCCAGGGCGGGCAGCCGACCGAGCAGGGCGGCGGCCGTATCGACGTGGCCGCGGCGGCCCTCGGCCCGGTCACCGCCACCGGAACCGTCGCCCTGGGCCCCTTCTCCACCGGCGACGACACCGGAGCCCCGCGCACGGCCACGGTCCGCTACACCAACACCTCGGACAAGGACGTCACCCTCGCCCTCACGGCCCGCCTCGCCACCACCGGCGGCCGCGATCTCGCGCCCGGTGCGCTCCGCCTCGACTCGGACTCGGTGCGCATCGCCCCCGGCGCCACGGCGGACGTACCCGTGACCGCGGACCCCGCCCGGGCCGGACGCGGCGACTACTACGGCTACCTCACCGCCGCCTCCGCCGACGGCACCGTCAAGGTGCACACCACGCTGAGCCTCGTGGTGCACGGCCCCACTCACCAGCTCACCGTCACCACCATCGACCACAACGGCAAGCGCGTCCAGGCGCTGCCCACCATCTGGGGCGCCGACGGATTCGTCGACTACACCGACGGCGAGAAGGCCGTCGCCGAAGTCGAGGAGGGCACGTACCAACTCGACTACTCGAGCCTGGACACGGCCGCCGACGGCCAGGAACTGCGACAGGTCGTCCTGCCGGAGGTGAAGGTCACCAAGGACACGTCCGTCACCCTGGACGCCCGCAAGACCACCCGGGTCGACATCCGCACCCCGCGGCCCGCCGAACAGCGCGGCATCCTCAACTACCAGACGTACCGCAGCATCGACGGACACGGTCTGCTCCAGGGCACCATGTACTTCGACCTGGCCAAGCGGTTGTACGTCAGCCCCACGAAGGCGGTCACCGACGGCAGCTTCGAGTTCGCCTCGCGCTGGCAACTGGTCGCCCCGCTGCTGCGGGCGAAGAACTCCGGAACGGACCTCGCGCTCGCCCCGTACTACATGCCCAACTCCCCACTGTTCCCGGCGAAGGGCACCACGCTGACCGCCGTCGACGCGGGCACCATGGAGAAGCCGGACTTCGGCCGGGCCCGGGGCAAGCTCGCCGTCGTCCGCAACGAAACCGGCGCGGACGAACGGGACGTGGCCCGCAAGGCCGCCCGCGCGGGCGTACGAGGGCTGCTGATGGTCCACTTCTCCGACATCGCGTGGACCCGCTGGAACCCCGACGAGGAACGCGACGCCGTGCCCACGGTGCGCGTCTCCAGGTCGGCGGGCACCGCACTGCTGGCCCGGCTCAAGAGGCACAAGACCACCGTCAGGTTCACCGGAACGGCCAGGAGCCCCTACCTCTACGACGTCATGCAGACGTCCCGCGGGCAGATCCCGAAGCATGTGGTGCACACGGTGTCGTCGCACAACAGCGCCGTGGTCAAGGCCACTTACGCCGACAACGGAGGCGCCCCCTGGGCCGGTGAACAGAGCTTCGCCTGGCGCCCGTACCAGGACACCGCGTGGCTGCAGTACACCCGCTATGTGCCGACCGCCTTCGTACGCACCGAGTACGTCAGCGCGGACGACACCCGCTGGCTGCACCGGGTGCACCACACGACCACGTTCGACATCGACACCCCGCTGGCCGTCGGCATGAACGACACGCCGCGCACCTACCGAGCGGGTGAGCGGCTCGAGGAGCGCTGGCAGGGCGCCGTGGTCCGCCCCTCGATTCCCGCCGGCTTCGCGGCACCGTCGGTGCGCAAGGGGAACGTACTGGCCCTGCGCGTCCCGGAGTTCACCGACTCCTCCGCGGGACACTGGTCGCGGCTGCTCGCCTACGAGGGCGGCGGAGTCGGCGGCCTCGACACGAAGGCCGACGGACAGCGGGGCGACACGGCCGCCGCGGCCCTCTACCGCGACGGTGTCAAGGTCGCCGACGCCGACAGCGCCTGGACGGACTTCGAGGTGAGCCCCGACCCGTCCGACTACCGCCTGGACCTGACGACGTCACGCGCGGACGACGAATGGGCTTTCGGCACACGCACCGACACCTCCTGGTCCTTCCACTCCGCCGGCACGTCCGGGACGACCCGGCTGCCCCTGCTCCAACTCGACTACGACGTACCGCTCGACGCGCACAACACCGTGCACGCCGCGCGGACCCACACCATCGGTCTGAGCGTCCGCGCACAGGACGGGCTGCCCGCACCCCGAGACGTGTCCCTCCGGGTGGAGGTGTCGTACGACGACGGCAGGCACTGGAGCAGTACGAGGGTGAAGGCACGTGGGCACAACACGTTCGCGGCCACCGTGACCGGACCGTCCGGCCACGGGGACAGGTACGTGACGCTGCGGGCGACGGCACGGGACAGTGCCGGCCACAGCGTCCGGCAGACCGTGCAGCGCGCCTACCTGCTGCGATAGCCAATACACGGTGGTTGCAGGGGAGTTGGCCATGCCCCTGCAACCACCGGGGATGCAGTACGGTGTTCAACTGTCGGATCGGATGGTCCCGAGGAGCACACCGTGACGCTGGAGGCCGCCGGAGTCACCGGCGCGGAGGAGTCCGCGTACCGGATCCTCGTCACGATGGGCGGGGCCTCGGCAGACGACTTCGCGACCCGTGCCGGGCTGGTCGTCACGGAAGCCGAGCGGACGTTGCGGGCCCTCACGGCCAAGGGCCTCGCCAGTCACACCGACGCCACCCCCAGGCTCTACCGGCCGACACCCCCCGACGTGGCGCTCATGCCCCGGCTCAAACAGCAGGCCGACGCGCTGGACCACGCCCGTGCCACGGCCACCGGTCTGCTGGACATCTACCGGGACACCATGCGCCGCCGCGACGCCGGCCAGCTCATCGAGGTCATCACCGGCGCGGACGCCCTGCGCCAGCACCTGCGCCGCATCCAAGCCGACACCCGCGACGAGATGCTGTGGTTCTGCAAGGCGCAGTACGTGGCGATGCCCTCCGGCAGCAACGACGCGGAGTTCGAGGCCCTGGCCCGCGGCGTGCGCTACCGGGTCCTGTACGAGAAGGCGTTCTTCGACGACGACGGCGCGGTCGACAACGTTATCCAGGGGGTCCGGGCCGGTGAAGTCGCCCGCGCGGTACCCCACTTGCCCCTCCGACTTGCCGTGGCCGACCGCGCCATCGCCATCTGCCCCCTCGTGCCCGGAGGCCCGCACGGCAGCCCCGAGGAACCCACCGCGGCCCTGGTCCGCGACAGCAGCCTCCTGGCGGCGCTCATCGCCCTCTTCGAGCGGTACTGGGACGACGCCGTCCCCCTGCACGTCGACGACTCCGGCACGGTCAGCGGCACCGACGGAGCGGCCGGCGCCGACGCCCTGTCCACCACCGACCGACGTCTGCTCTCCCTGCTCGTCGCGGGTGTCACGGACAAGGCGATCGCCTCCCAGATGGGCCTGAGCCGACGCACGGTCCAGCGCCACATCCAGCACCTGATGACGTTCGCGGGCGCGGCGACCCGTATGCAGCTCGCCTGGCAGGCCGCCCGCCGGGGCTGGGTGTAGGTCCTCCCGTCGGCGCGGACGGCGTCGGTGGGCAGTTTCCTCGTAGGTCTCGCGGCGCTCGGCTTCTCGAAACTCGCGATGATCTCGTTTGCCGAGCGACGACTTCACTGCCGCCCGCTCCCCCGGGCCATGGCCGGGCGAGGGTGGAGTCCGGGACGTGAGCGAGCCGGTGGGACGGGAGCCGCTCGGCCCCGCCCCACCGGCCCCTCGGGCAGCCGTGGCCCCCGGGGAATTACGGCGTCACTGCCAGGAGTCCTGGGTCGTGGACACCAACTGGCCAGGAATCACCTGCCCCTTGGTGCGCAACTCGGTGTACGCCCAGTACTCGAGGTCCGGCTTCAGCGGAGCGTTGGGCCGCAGTTTGTACGGCGGTGTCGTGCCGCGCTCCACTGCGGTCGGCATTTCCAGCGTCGCGGGGCTGTAGTGGCCGTCACGGCTGAGGATGACGTGGCCCAGCCGGTAGTCGAGGACCGGGCCGCCGGCGTCCTGCGCGAAGACATACGCCGTGTACGTGCCCGCTTCCGGCATGAAAGCCCAGGCCCGCTCGGAGCTGCTCCAACTGGCGGCGCTCCGGTACACCAGCCTGTCGCCCTTGAACAACCACAGGTCGAGGTTGGCGTCCGGGGCGTCGGCCTCGGCCTGCACGACGATCCCGGCGCTGCCCGCCGGCACCTTGAAGGAGTGGGCCCGAACCCCGAGGCCCTGCTGGTCGAAGACCCCACCGCGGACCCCGGTCGGCATCGAGTACGACTCCCACCGCATGGGGGCGTAACCCGTCGACCGGCCGGAGAGGGGGCCGGTGAAGCCGGGCTCGATCATGCCGTAGGCGCCGCCGGCAAGCCGTCCGAACTCCTCCAGATTGTCGTCGTACTGCCGGGGCGCGATGCCCCACGGGCGCGCGGCCACCGGAATCCGCACCTGATGGGCGGTGCTGCGCCAGGTGATCGCGCCGGTGACGTAGCGGTCCCACGGTGCGCTGCCGCGCCGCAGGGTGATGGTCACCGAGGCGGTCTTGCCCGGTGCCACCGTCACCACCGCTGGTGAGACGCTGACCTGCATGCCCTCCAGCCCGCTGGTCGTGGCACGGTAGGTCTCCCGCTTGCTGCCGACGTTGGTCAGCTTGCGGGTCAACACCACCGGCTTGGTCCCGTCGTACTCGCGCAGCGCGATCGACGGCAGGTTCAGCTCGCGGCCGTCGGGCTGAGCCTCCTCACTGAAAGCGATCAGGCTCTTGACGTCCGGCTCGATGACCAGCCCCGGATCGGCGGCCCGCCTCAGCGACGACAGCCCGCTGCCCTGGGCCAGGGGGCTGGTGTCGTCCACGGTGTCGGCGGTGGTGTGGAGTGCAGAGGCGATCGCGCCGGGCGTCCAGCCGGGGTGCTCGGCCCTGAGGATCGCGGCCTCAGCGGCCACGTGCGGGGCCGCCATCGAGGTTCCCGAGTACGCGTCGTACTGCCGGCCGAAGTTCCCCGGCGGGGAGACGGCCGCGATGATGTCGCTGCCGGGGGCGACCAGGTCGGGCTTCATGAGCCCGTAGTGGTTCTTGTCCGGCCCCGTCGAGGAGTAGTCCGCGACGCTCGGCGCTTTGGAGCCGTTGCTGCTGGAGGTGAGTCGTGCGGTGGCGTCGGCGGGGTGCCTCATC
Source organism: Streptomyces sp. S.PB5 (assembly GCF_030403745.1). Taxonomy (GTDB): domain Bacteria; phylum Actinomycetota; class Actinomycetes; order Streptomycetales; family Streptomycetaceae; genus Streptomyces. The sequence goes on along the minus strand of NZ_JAQMWP010000018.1, from coordinate 137,059 downwards.
AGGTAGTTGAAGATCTTGCCGGCCTGTTCCTTGGTGTTCAGGTAGAGCACCGGGAAGTCGTAGACGCTGTTGACCCTGAAGTTGCCGGTCGGGGCGAAGAGGACCATGGCCGCGGCGCCCTTGGCTCTGAGCTCGTTCACCGCGTCGTAGGGGTTGTCGAGGGCGCAGGCGACCACCTTGCCCTTCACCTTCGCCGGGTCCAGGCTGCCGGGCAAGCAGTATGCCGAGCCCTCCTCCAATGTGCCGGCCATCTCGCCGAAGACCAGCGGCAGGGATCGGCCGCCGGGGAGCACGTCCAGGGAAGCGCCGGTGAGCGAGGTGCCGTCGCCGAGCCGGACCGTTCCCGCGTTGACCTTGGTCACCGCCGCGCCGACCGTGGTGACCCATGGCTGGGTGTTGCTGACCGCGCTGCTGAAGCCGGTGTTGCCGGCCGCGGCGGCGACGAAGACTCCGGCCACCGTGGCGTTGAGGAAGGCGTTGCCGATGGGCGTGTTGGGCTCGGCGTCCCCCATCTGGGTCCCGATCGAGTAGTTCAGTACCTGTACGCCGTCGGCGACCGCCGCGTCGATGCCCGCGATGATGTCGGCGTCGTACCCCATGCCGCCCCACAGGACCTTGTAGACGGCGATCTGCGCGTCCGGGGCCACACCGGAGATCGAACCGAAGTTCCGCCCCGCGATGGTGACGTCGTCGACGGGCAGACCGGCGGCGGTGGACGCCGTGTGCGAACCGTGCCCGCCCATGTCCCGCGGGGAGAGCACCTCGCCCTCGGGCAGCTCGCCACGGGCCGCGAGGAACGTGTCGGCGAAGTACCGGGCGCCGACGATCTTGCCGTTGCAGTGCTCGACGACGAATCTGTCGCCGGTCTGGCAGGTACCGTGCCAGCCCGCCGGGGCGGACATCTTCCGGGCGAACGACGGGCTTTCCGGCCAGATGCCGGTGTCCAGGACGCCGATCACCATCCCGGCGCCGGTGCTTCGGCCCGGCTTCCGCGCGGTGGACTTCTGCGCGCTGGTCGCCTGAGGGCCGGTTGCCGATGCCGCAGTCGTAGCTGATTTGGCTGCGCCTGGTGCTGTGCCTGTTGCGGTGCCGGTCGTCGGCTGCGGCGTGGTGTCACCCAAGGACGACTGGCTGAGACTGACCATCTGCGACTCGGTGACCGAACGGACCCGCTTGTCCGCCTTCAGTGCCTTGACCTGAGCGGAAGTCAGCGTGGCGGAAAAACCGTTGAAGGCCGTGGTGTAGACCTCGCTGACCGTAATGCCGGCTGCCTTGGCCACCGCCGCCCGCTGGGTACCGAGGTGCTTCCGGTACGCCTTCGCCGCCCCCGACTGCGGCTCCAACTGCTCGCCCGGTGCCGGGCGGGTCCGGGTCAGCCCCGAGACCTTTCCCGTGTACGTCGTCACCGGATCCTCGGCGAGCTCCACGATGTACGCGGTGCGGCCGGTGGGCGTTTGCCTCTGCTCTGCCCCGGACTTACCGGTCCGGCCCGCTCTTAACCGGCCGGCACCCCCGGTCAGGTCGACCCGGTCCCCTTCGGGTCGCAGGCCGGAGCTGACACCGCTGCCTGCCGGGGTGTCCGGCTCGGCGGGTGCCGCCGTTGCCGTACCCCCAGTGGCGACCGTGCCGCCGCCGGCCAGGACGAGGGCCAGCAAGGGTATCGCCAGCCTCCGTCGCAGGGTTCGTGCGCTCGTAGCCACGAGACTCCTTCCAGCAACTCCCCTATGGGAGCGCTCCCATGAACGTCGACGCTCCCTCCCGGGACGTGGGGGGAGCACGGTCCTACCCAACGTGACGTCAGTTAATAGGAGGTACACGCGTTGTTACTGATGTCCACGGGGCCACAGTTGTTGCGCTTCTGCGGGCAAGGCATGCGTCGCGCCGGCGCGGAGCAACTTCAAGGCCGAGCAACACGAGCTCCTGGCCAAGCCCACCGCCGCCTCCCCGAGATGATCCAACTGGCCGCAGCCATACAGGACTTCGCCCAGCTCCTTGCGCCTCACGCCGACAATGCCGACGCGCTCTCGCATTGGATCGTCCAGGTCCGCGGCGCCGGCCTGCACCACCTGCATGCCTTCGCCCGAGGTGCACAACGAGACCGCGACGCTGTGAACGCCGCCCTCACACTGGCTCGTTGGCCGGGTCTTCCAGCAAGGCCCGCAGCACCAGTTGGGCCTGCAGGGTCATCCGCGAACTCCCCATGCTCGTACTCCGTGCAGCCTGGATAACGACTGCCTAGAGCTGACGGTATGTCACAAGACACTCCCCGACACCCCACCCCAGAAGGCCGCAGACACCACGCGGCGGCCCGGACCACACGTCGGACAAGCCCCTTGGGTCACCTCGCCGAGACCGTGCCGGACCGGGCTCGGCCGCCCGAAACGGAGGATCACTTCCCTCTTCCGTGGTGTACGCGAGAAGCGAACTCCCGTACCCAGCAACAACCATCTTTGGCCATAGCCAGTGGGTTATCGTTCCGCCGGTGGGCGGTGGGGCGCCCCAGAGGGGGAATTGTGGTAGCGAATGGCGAGGGGTCGCGGCTGGTCGCGACCCAGGACGGCCACCGAGTGACACCGGCCGAGCTCTTCTTCGACTTGGTGTTCGTGTATGCGATCACTCAGGTCACAGCACTGATGGCGGCCGACCCGAGCGGGTTGCGGCTGCTCGGCGGGATGGTCGCGCTGGCGCTGCTGTGGTGGTGCTGGTGCTGTTTCGCCTGGCTGGGGAACGTCGTACGGGCCGACTCCGGCGCGATGTTCACCGTACTGGTGTCCGTCATGGCCGTCGTCCTGATCGTGTCGCTGACCGTGCCCGAGATCTACGACGACGCGCCCGGCGGACTGCCCGCCCCCCTGGTCTTCGTCCTGTGCTACGGCGCCGTCCGCGTCCTTCACCTGGTCACGTACTGGCTGTCCGACCCCACCGACCAGGCACTGCATCGCGTCCTGCGCCGCACCGCCCTGCTCTCGGTGGCCCCGCCGTTCGCCCTGCTCCTCATCGGTGCGGCGTTCACCGGCGCCACCCAGATCATGATCTGGCTCGCCGCCGTGGTCATCGACTACCTGGGCATCTTCCTCACCGGAAAATCAGGCTGGCGGGTCGCCTCACCCGGCCATTTCGCCGAACGCCACGGCCTGATCGTCATCATCGCCCTCGGCGAGTCGATCGTCGCCATCGGCGTCGGCGTCTCCGGCTTCGCGCTGAGCACCCCGGTCGTGGCCGGTGCCGCCCTGGGGCTGCTCGTTTCCGCAGGGCTGTGGCGCCTGTACTTCCGTCAACTCGCCGAGACGGTCGAGCATCGGCTGACCACCGTGACCGGCGACGACCGCACCCGGCTGGCCCGTGACGCGTACACCTTCCTCCACCTTCCCCTCGTGGCCGGAATCGTCATCACCGCCCTCGGCATGAAGAAGGCCCTCACGCAGATCGCCGACACCGGCCATTACGACCTGACCGACCCCCTCCACGGTGTCGTTGCCTGGGCCCTGCCGGGCGGCGTCGGTGTGTTCCTCCTCGCCTCGGCCGCCCTGCTCCTGCGCACCACGAGCCACCGCTCCCCGCTCCTCCTCGCCGGCGGAGCCGTCTGCCTCGTCGCAGGACCCGCCGTCACCCTCGTCCCCTCTCTCGTCGCCCTGGCCGTCCTGGCCGCGCTCGTGACCGCCCTGGTCCTCGTCCAGGACACCACCGCCCGGTCCCATGTGACCGCCGCCGACTGAGCCCCGGGCCGGCCGGCCCCTGCGCAGGTCAGCGAGGAGAGCCACTCGCCGCGCCTACAGGTGCGGGGAGCACATGAAGGCTTGGAAGAGAGGCTGCCCCTGCGGTGGCTCCCTCAACTGCCAGGGACGGCATGTCGCATGACGGAGCGTCAGTGTGCGGACGAGAAGGGCAGATGCGCATGCGGGATACGACTACGCCACCTGCGGCGATGGTTATCGGCACGCGGTATCCGGGATCGGATCACCCGCAAGGGAAGGGGCAGCTCTCAGCGGCTGGACCGCCACCGTTGGGACGTCGAACGGGCCGTCTCGTAGCCGGCCGACTGCCGCCGTTTCCATCGCCGCTACGAACCAAGGCCGAACACTTTCCCGCCCTCACCAGCATCGCCTGCACCCTCAGCTGCCTGCGCCACCTCACCCGCTGATGTGCCGTTGCAAAAGCCTGACTGCCAGGTCGTGGTCATAGTGAAGGGCCAGGTCCATGGGCCTTTGCCCGTCAGGCCCCGGGAGTTGCGGGTCAGCACCGAAGGCCAGGAGCACAGCGGTGGTATGCACAGTCAGTGGGACGCCGCTCTGCAGGGCCCCATCGCCTTCAGCGTCAATGGCATGCGTCAGAAGGGTCATGTTGTCGCACACCTCGTCGGGGTCGGCTCCCTCGGCCAGCAGCTGAGCCAAGGTCTCTGCGTCCTCGTTCTCCACCGCTTGATGGGCCGGTGTCCAGGTGCTCTCCACGGCGGTATTCAACCGTTGCTGCTCCAGACCGGCCAACGCATTCCCCCGTCTTTGAGCGCCAATTGAGATGACTTGTCAGTCATGTCTCGGTCGAGTCGGTGTCATTTCCGGAATCCTGCAGCGCCGGGGCCGCTGCGCTCGATGGGACAGTCGGCGCGTCCGCGACGTCTGGGCGGCCGTTTCGTGGCGGCTGCTCCCGCCTGCTCCCAACACGCCCCCGAACTCCGCCTTTTGAGCGCTGGCGGGGCCGACCGCGGTCGGCCCCGTCGCAAACAGGACTCCGCACGGCAGTTGGCTCCGACCACCGCTCTGTCGGCGTCCCGCGCAGCCGACCAGTTCAACAAGCCACCCGCTACTGGACATTGCCATCGCTTCGTCTCCGTTCACGCATCCGGACCGCCACGAACACGACGATTGCCATTGCGACGACTACGATGACCACCTTCTGGAAGACGCCCGCGTACGCGTCCACGTCCTGCCAGTTGGCGCCCAGCTGGTAGCCGGTCACGACGAAGCCGGCGTTCCAGATCAAGCTGCCGAGCGTGGTCAGGCACAGGAACCGGAGCACAGGCATCCGTTCGACGCCCGCAGGAAGCGAGATGAGGCTGCGGAACAGCGGCACCATCCGGCCGAAGAAGACCGCCTTCGTGCCGTGTTTGAGGAACCAGCGTTCGGTGCGGTCGAAGTCTGACGGCTTCATCAGGGGCGCACGGTTGATCAGGGAACGGACGCGGTCACGGCCGAGCCAGGCGCCCAGCCAGTAGGTGAGCAGGGCGCCGGCGACGGAGCCGAGGGTGGTCCAGAACAGCGCCATGAACAGGCTCATGGTGCCCTGGCTCGCGGCGAAACCGGCCAGGGGCAGCACCAGTTCGCTCGGCATCGGCGGGAAGATGTTGTCGATGCCGACGAGGAGCGCCGCGCCCGGTCCGCCCAGCTGGTCCATGGTGTCCATCACCAGGCCGGTGAGACCCCCTGGCTGGTCGGCGGCTGCCACATACATGATTTGACTCCCTCCGGTCGGTCGTGGAATTCCGTGGTGGAACCTGGTGGATCACCGTGTACTCAGCGCATCGTGAGTTTGTGTTTCGGGCGGTCCCAACGGGGAGTCTCGCCGGAACTCGCAGAATGCCGTCCATGCCACGGATACGACCGCAACCGCCATGAGGGCAGCGAGGATCCGGAATTCCAGGGTGGGCGCGAACGGGTTCGGCATCCCGGCCGGCATCTCGCTCGGCATCTCGCCTGTCGTACCGCCCGGCATGGCCCCTCCGCCGGGAAGGCTGGTCCCTCCTGGCAGGTCTCCCGGGGGCGATGAATCCTCTGCCGGGAACAGCACGTGCAGATAGGCGAGAAGCGAGGCCACCTGCACAAGGACGGGCACGTACCAGAGGCGACGCGGCAGATGGAACGCCGCGATCACGGTGAGCACCTCGGCCAGGTAGAAGTAGCGCTCGTGCATCGACGGCAGGAGAAACGGCACGAGGACGGCCGAAGTTGCTCCCAGCAGTACGACTTTCGCTGTCGTCAGCCTGACTCGGCTGAGCAGTACGCCCAGGCACAACCCGAGAATCACCAGCCCGGTCACCGCGATACCGATGGGCCGGATCACCTCCGCGTCGGCGCTCGCCGGGAGGAACTGGTAGATCGACGGCGCGTGCAGGGACAGCTGCGTGTACGAGCTCGTCTGGTCCGCATAGACCGACAGCAGGCGCCCTATGGGTGCTCCGACCAGCAGCGCCGGCACGTCAAGGAGCAGGACGACCCCGGGGACGGCCATCAGTACCCGCCAGGGGATCCACTTCTTCAAAGCGAGGACCAAGAGCAGCGGGAACAAGAAGACCGCCTGCAGCTTGAAGGCCAGTGACAGGCCGAAGAAGACGCCGGCCGGCCATGGCCGCCGGCGCAGGAGGAAGTACACGCCGCCGAGGCCGAACGCGGCGTAGATGGAGTCGGCCTGTCCCCACATCGCGCTGTTGGCCGCCACGGTGGGGAGGGACAGCACGATGAGGGCAGCCAGTGCCGGCAGCCGGCGGTCGGTGTGGCGCAGCGCGACGATGCGGTAGGTGAAGTACGCCAGTACGAGGTCGAACGCCACCGAGATGATCTTGATCCCGGTGAGTGCGGGTATCGGCAGATAGGTCAATGCCGCTATCAGGTACAGATAAGGGACGTTGTAATCGGCGAAGCTGTACTTGAGCGCTCCGAATCCACCGTGTGTGGAAATGAATTCGTACCAGCCCTTGACGAAGAACTTGTAGTCGGTGGACTCGTGGTCGAACATGGCGACCCTGACCACGACTGCTAGCACGACCGCTGTAGCCATCAGTCCCACTCGGCGGGATGTTCGCGTCTGTTTCTCGTCGCTCTCGACGGATTCCGATGCTGCTGACACGCCGCGACCGTAGGACGCGTTTGTGCGAGTTGCCTGGGAGTCGAACTCGCGGATTCCCAGGCTTCTTTCAGGTCCCGTCCAGGCTGCTTGCGGGTACGCCTGGCACACCTGTGGTCATGACTGGCACCCCTGCCCCGGCGACACCGCCGGACCTGACCGGTGCGACCAAGACCGCCACGGTCGACGTCGTGATCCCGGTGTACAACGAGGAACGCGCGCTGCGCGGCTGCGTGGACGTCCTGACGTCGTATCTGGGCGAACAGTTGCCGTTCGAGTGGACCATCACCATCGTCGACAACGCCAGCACCGACGCCACCCTGGCGATCGCCAACGAGCTGACCGAGGCATCGGATCGGGTTCGTGTGCTGCATCTCGACGAGAAGGGCCGTGGCCGGGCCCTGCGCACCGCGTGGCAATGGAGCGACGCCGACGTGGTGGCCTATATGGACGTCGACCTGTCGACCGGCCTCGACGCGTTGCTGCCCCTGGTGGCTCCACTGGTCAACGGCCACTCGGACGTCTCGATCGGCTCGCGGCTGGCCTCGAGCGCGAGGACCGTGCGCGGCCCGAAGCGTGAGCTGATCTCCCGGGGTTACAACGCGCTCATCCGGCTCAGCCACGGCGCGAAGTTCTCCGACGCCCAGTGCGGCTTCAAGGCCGCGCGCACCGACGTGATCCGCCCGCTGCTCGGCCACATCAAGGACGACAACTGGTTCTTCGACACCGAACTGCTGCTGCTGGCCGAGCACAACGGACTGCGGGTGCACGAGGTTCCGGTCGACTGGGTCGAGGACATCGACACCCGGGTCAGGATCGGATCGACCGCGCTCGAGGACATCCGGGGTCTGATCCGGGTGGCGCGGGCGAAGGCCGCCGGCACCGCGAGAGTCGCCGGCCTGCCGCGGCGTCCGGAACCCCAAGCGGCCCACCCGGACGCGGTGTTGTCGCGACGGGACCCGGGTCTGGTCTGGCAAGTGCTGTCGTTCGGCACGATCGGCCTCGTCTCCACCGCGGTCACCCTGCTGCTCTACGCGCTCCTGCGGCCGACGATGCACCCGTTGGCGGCCAATCTGCTGGCGCTCGTGGTCACCACGATGTTCAACACCGAGGCCAACCGGCGGTTCACGTTCCTCGGCTCCCGTGGCTCGTCCGGCAGAGCGCACCTGCAAGGGCTCATCGTCTTCGGCCTCTACTACGCCTTCACATCGACCGCGCTGCTGGTTCTGCACGCGGCAGTGGCCGAACCCTCGCGTCTCCTCGAACTGGTCGTGCTGCTCGGCGCGTCCGTGCTCGGCACAGCCGGCCGGTTCGTCCTGCTGCGTGGCTGGGTCTTCAAACAGGAAAAGGGAAACGTATGACCGCCGCCGATACCGGTCACGCGCAGCAGACAGTGCACATTGCACCGACACGGCAACGTCCCCGGCCCTGGCCGGCGTACGCGCTCATCGCGATCCTCGTACTCGGGACGGTGCTGTACGGCTGGGTGTTGTGGACCGACAGCTGGGGCAACACGTACTACACGGCCGCGGTCAAGTCGATGTCGTCGAACTTCACGAACTTCCTGTTCGGTTCGTTCGACCCGGCCGGTACGGTCACGATCGACAAACCGCCGTTGGCGCTGTGGCCGCAGGTGGTCTCGGTGAAGATCTTCGGCTTCCACCAGTGGTCCGTGCTGCTGCCGCAGGTGGTCGAAGGCGTCGCGGCGATCTTCCTGCTGCACCGGGCGGTCCGGATGTGGGCGGGTGAGAAGGCCGCACTGATCGCCGCGTTGGTCTTCGCGCTCACGCCGGTCACCGTGGCGATCACCCGCACCAACAACACCGACACCATGCTCGTCCTCACGCTCGTCGCGGCGGCTTGCACCATCACTCGCGCGATCAAAGCACTGGAACCACACACACGGACGAAGTGGCTGCTGTTCACGGCCTTCCTGATCGGTTGCGGCTTCCTGGCGAAGATGGCGGCCGCGTACATCGTCCTTCCCGCCTTCTTCGCCGCGTACCTGGCCGGCAGCAAGGCGCACTGGCGCCGTCAGGTGCTCGACCTGGCCGGTGCGGCCGTGGTGCTGCTGGCGAGCTCACTGTGGTGGGTCGCCGCATGCGGACTGTGGCCGGGTAAGAAGCCCTACGTCGGCGGCAGCACGGACGGCACGGCCCTGGACCTGATCCTGGGCTACAACGGGCTCGGCCGCGTGTTCGGCGGTGATGGGAACGGCACCGGCGGGGCGGCTGCCACCGGCGGCGCAGGCGGCCCCGGCGGGGGCGGCCCCGGCGCAGGCGGTGCCTCGTTCGGCGGCCCGCCCGGTGCGGGCCGGATGTTCGGCGACGCGGTCGGCGGGCAGATCAGCTGGCTGCTGCCGCTGGCGCTGATCGCGCTGGCGTTCGCGGCGCTGCTCGGCTTCCGGCGGCTGCGCCGCAGCGACCCAGCGGACCCCGCCCACCGGGCAGGCTGGGTGCTGTGGGGCGGCTGGCTCCTGGTGAACGCGCTCGTGTTCAGCAACCAGAAGGGCGTCTTCCACCCGTACTACACCACGCTCATGGCACCCGCGATCGGCGCACTGGTCGGCGCAGGCACCGTGTGGGCGTTCCAGAAGTACCAAGAGCGCCACGGACTGGGCCGGTTCATGCTGCCCGCCGGCGTCGCGGTGACCGCGGCATGGGCGTGGGTGCTCATCTCCCGGGACACCTCATGGCACGGCTGGCTGCGTTACGCGGTGGTGCTGGTCGCACTGGTGGCAATCCTGGCCCTGGTGCTACGCAAGGTCCCGAAGGCGGGAATCGCGCTCGGGCTCGGCGCGGTGCTGCTGGCACCCGCCGTGTGGTCCGCTGCCGGTTCGGTCTCCACCGCTGGCACCCCGAGCCTGCCGGCCGCGGGGCCGGTGGAGGAGGTGATGCCTGCCGGCTGGGACAGCGGGGAACTCACGGCGGAGCAACGCAAGATCCTGTCCTACGCCAAGTCGCATTCGTCCGGAGCGGGGATCACGCTGGCGGTCGAGGGCGGCTCCCAGGCCGCGGGGGTGTACATCGTCGCGACCAGCCAGAGCGTGGTCGGCATGGGCGGGTTCGACGGCAAGGACCCGGTGCCCTCGGTGGACCAGTTGTCCACCTGGGTGCGCGAGGGCAGGCTGCGGTTCGTGCTCACGGGCGGCGGGATGATGAACACGGACGCAAAGACGCTCATCGAGCGGACCAAATGGATCAAGCAGAACTGCCATCCTGTGCTCACCGCGGGCCAGAACGGGACACTGTACGAGTGCACCGACGCCTGATTCACAGCGTTCCCAGCAAGTTCCCAGGTTTGTCGTTGATGCTGGTCAAGTGGACCAGCATCAACGTGGCGAGACGACCGTCCTGGTAGTCGACGACGAACCGAACATCCTGGAGCTGCTGTCGGCAGCGCTTCGGCTGAGCGGGTTCTCCGTGCACGCGGCGAACTGCGGAGCCGAAGCGCTGGCCACGGCCCGGCGTGTACGGCCGGACATCGTCATTCTGGACGTGATGCTGCCCGACACCGACGGCTTCAGCCTCGCCCACAACCTCCGTACCTTGCATGACCGGTTGCCGGTGCTCTTCCTGACCGCCCGGGGCGCCGTGGAAGACCGGATCGCGGGCCTGACAGCCGGCGGCGACGACTACGTGACCAAGCCGTTCAGCCTGGAAGAAGTGGTGTTACGGCTGTGGGCGATCCTGCGGCGCACAGGCAGCGGCACCGACGTCCCGCAGGACGACGGCACCCTCCGGTACGCCGATCTCGTGCTCGACGAGGACGCCCACGAGGTCCACCGGGCCGGTCGGCTGGTCCGGCTGTCGCCCACCGAGTTCAACCTGTTGCGGTACCTCATGGTCAACGCCGAACGGGTGGTCAGCAAACCGCAGATCCTCGACCGGGTGTGGAGCTACGAATTCGTCGGGGACGGCCGGATCGTCGAGTCGTACATCAGCTATCTGCGCCGCAAGATCGACTCGGTGGAACCATCGCTGATCCATACCGTCCGGGGCGTCGGCTACTCACTGCGGCTGCCCAGGGAAGAACGATGAGCAAGAACCGGTGGCGCAGACCGTGGACCCTACGGGCGCGCCTGGTTGCGGCGTTACTGGTGCTGGCCGCCCTCGGCCTGGGCGCCATCGGGGCCGCGAGCGTCGTGATGATCCGCGATTCCATGATCGCCCGGATGGACAACCAGCTCAGGGTCCTCGTGCAACAGGTGGACGGCCGCCCGGGACAGTTGAAGCCGTCGCCGGAGGACCGGCGCAACTCCACCGGTCTGCCCACAGAGTTCGCGCTCCACGTGCTGTACACCAACGGGAAGCCGGAGCTGTCCGCCCAGCTGCCCACGGCGGGGCCGGCCCTGCCGGTGATCAACTCGACCACCGTCGACCGGTACGAGGAGCACCCGTTCACAGTTGCCGACAAGCAGGGCGGCGGCGACTGGCGCGTCGTGGTGTCCAGGCGGGAGATGGCCGACGGACAGCGGATCATCGTGGCCGCACAGTCGACGGAGACCACCGAGGCGACCGTGACGCAGCTGATCTGGATCGAGATCGGGGTCGGGACCGCTCTGCTGCTCATCGTCGGCGGGGTCGGGTTCCTGCTGGTACTGCTTGGACTGCGACCCTTGACCAAGATCGAGAAGACGGCGGAGGACATCGCCGGCGGCAACCTCGAGCTGCGGGTGGCGTCGGATGCCCACACCGAGGTCGGCCGGCTCGGTGGCGCCCTGAACACCATGCTCAGCAGGCTTTCCTCCGCACTGCGCCAACGGGAACGGTCCGAGGAGCGGCTGCGCAGATTCGTGGCGGACGCCTCGCACGAGCTCAACACCCCGCTGACATCGATCCGTGGCTTCGCCGAGCTCAACCGCTGCGGCGGCGCGCCGGACCGGGCCGACGTGGACCGGCTGATGGTCCGGATCGAAGACGAGGCGATCCGGATGAGCCGCCTTGTGGACGACATGTTGCTGCTCGCCCGGCTCGACCAGGAACGCGCCCTTGACCTGGTCGAACTCGACATCTGCACGCTCGTCGAGGACGCCGTGCACGACGCCGGGGCCCGCGACCCGGAGCGGCCGCTGATCCTGGAAAGCACCGAAAAGCCGATCCGGGTCACCGTGGACGAACACCGGATGCGTCAGGTGATCACGAACCTCGTCAGCAACGCCATGGCCCACACCCCGCCCAGCACTCCCGTGCACGTCCGCGTAGGCATGCCCGTCACGGTGCCCGAACCTCCCGTGGCCGTGGCGGGAAGCTTGGAGCCGGGCAGCCGCGTCGTACTGGAAGTGGTCGACCAAGGTCCCGGCGTGCCGCTGGAGGCCGCGCCGAACATCTTCGACCGGTTCTACCGGGTCGACGAGGCCCGCTCCCGCTCCCGCGGCGGCACCGGACTCGGACTGGCCATCACCGCCGCGATCCTGGGAGCCCACGGCGGCCGCGTAGAACTCAGGACGGCGCCCGGCGAAGGTGCCCGCTTCACCGTGCTGCTTCCCTAGCCCCTGAAGTCTCCCTGCCGGTGACCACGGCGGAGACCCGTGAGCGACTTCGTGGCGGACCTGCTACGGCTTCGTGCGAACCAGTCCCGCGTCGTACGCGGTGATCACGGCCTGGATGCGGTCCCTCGCTCCGATCTTGGCAAGGACCCGGCCCACGTGCTTCTTCACCGTGGATTCGGTCAGGACGAGCCGTTCGGCGATCTCTGCGTTGTTCCAGCCCCTGCCGATGGCCATGAGCACCTCCCGCTCACGGCCGCTGAGCGTGGCCAGCCGGGGGTCCTCGACGACAGGGGCGCCGGCCGGGGCGAGGACCTGGTGGGCGTAGGCGTCCAGCAGGCGCCGGGTCAGGCTGGGGGCCACGACGGCGTCGCCTGTTGCGACCGCGTGGATGCCGGAGACGATCTCCTCGGGGCGAGCGTCCTTGAGCAGGAAGCCGCTGGCTCCGGCGCGCAGTCCGTCGTGGGCGTACTCGTCGAGGTCGAAGGTGGTCACGATGAGGATGTGGGTCCGACCGCCGCCTGCGGTGATCCGGCGGGTTGCCTCCAGGCCGTCCATGCCAGGCATGCGGATGTCCATCAGGACGACGTCGGGGCGCAGTTCGGCTGCCATGCGGACGGCCTGCGCACCGTGCCCGGCCTCGCCGACGCAGGTCAGGCCGGGGGTGCCCTCGATGAGCATGCGGAAGCCCATGCGCTGCAGAGGCTGGTCGTCCGCGATCAGGACAGTGGTCATGGCAGCGGTTCTTCTCCTGGTGTCGGCGGGGCAGGCCCGTCGGATGCGTGAAGTACGACATCGACCATCCAGCCGGGCCGGTCGTCGCGCGGGCCGACGGTGGCGATGCCGCCGTACAGGGCGGCCCGCTGGCGGATGCCGACCACGCCGTGCCCGGCATCGTCGGCCTGCGGCCGTGGCCACGGCCCGGGCACCTCCAGCGGGGCGCCGGTGTCGGTGATCCGGATGCGGACCTGTCCGGCGTCCGCGGTCACGGCGACCTCGGCGGTGGAGCCTGCACCGGCATGCTTGAGGGTGTTGGTCAGGGCTTCCTGGACGATGCGGTAGACGGTCAGCTGCACGCTGCCGCCGAGTGTGTCGAGGTTGCCCACGCTCCGGTAGGTGACGCCCAGCCCCGCGGTGCGGACCCGGGCCAGCAGGGCGTCCAGATCGCGGATGCCGGGCTGCGGGCTGAGCGGCCGGTCGCCGTGCTGCGTCTCGCGCAGGACGCCCAGGACACGCCGCAGTTCACTCATGGCCTGGCGGCCGGTGTCGCCGAGGATGCGCAGGGCCTGTTCGGACTGCTCACCGCTGTTGGCGGCGAGGGTGGCGGCGCCGTCGGCGACACTGATCATGACGGAGAGATTGTGGCCGACGATGTCGTGCATCTCGCGGGCGACGCGGGAACGTTCGGCGGCGACGGTGAGCTGTTCACGCTGGTCGCGTTCGATCTCCAGCCGTCGGGCACGGTCTTCCAGCGCGGTCAGATACAGCTGTCGGGTACGCAGCGTCAGCCCGACGGCGGCAGCCGCGGTCATCGTCCCCAGCTCGAAGAACAGGCTCTGCAGCCAGCGCTCAGCCGGCAGCAGTACGAGAACCGGAACCGTCTCCTGCGCGATGGCCACGGCGGCGACCCAGCCCACCAGCCGCAGGGAACCGTAGCGGGCCATGGTGTACAGGGCGATGAACGCGGCGATGCCGGCCGCCAACTGCAGGCCCAGCGCCCCCTGGACAAGCGTGACCAGGGCGATCACGAAATACACGGGGGCCGGGGCGCGGCGGCGCCACCACAGCGGCACGATCAGCGCGGCGGACACCACGTAGGAGACGGCGGCCGGCAGGTCGTCGCGGCCTTCGGTCACCCCGAAGGGGCCGTCGCTGCCGCCGTCGGAGAACAGGTCGGTCAGCCCGATCACCGCCACGATCAGCACCACCGCGGTGTCGAGCAGCCAGGGATACCGCCGGCCCACCTGCTTGAGGCTGCGCCGGCGGCGCAGCAGCCAGTCCAGCAGGGGGTGTCCCCCGCCGGCCTCGAATCCGGGGGGCATCGAGGTTGCCGCCCCCCGGACCCGATTCGCGGCAAGGGCCGCGTGGCGGTGCCGATTCATGAGCCCGCTGGTCTCCACTTCCCAGCTCAGGCGTCGGTCCGCTGCAGCCGGAAGGCCGCCGCGGAGAGTGCGAGCGCCACCCAGCCGGCGAAGACCACGAACCCGGCACCGGGCGAGAGCGAATCGGCCGACCGGTGCAGGGAGAACATGGCCTCTCCAGCCGTGCCGGGGAAGTACGGCTCGAGCGCGTCGCCCATCGAGTCGGGCAGCAGCGAGGTCAGATTGGGCAGGATCATCAGGATGCCGAGCAGGGAGGTGATACCTCCGGCAGGAGAGCGCAGCAACGCGCCCAGAGCCACACCGAACACCGCCACCAGAGCCATGTACACCCCGAAACCGAGCAGGCTGCGCAGCACACCCTCATCCCCCAGCGACAGGGAGATCTTCTCGCCGTCCAGACCGACCGCGCCCAGCGCGAACGCCACCAGCGCGCCGATCGCGGTAAGGACCAGCACCAGCAGCGCCACCACAACACCCTTGGACAACAGCACCGGCAGCCGCCTGGGGACCGCGGTGAGCGTGGAGCGGATCATGCCCGTGCTGTACTCGCCCGCGAACAGCAGCACTCCCAGCGAGCCCACGATCAGCGACACCAACGGCGAGCCCATCAGGGCCAGGCTGACCGCGTCGCGGGAACCGTCGCCCATACCCTGATCAGAGTTCCCTGCCGTGGGGGGACTGTAGGTGGCGGAAGCGATCACCCCGAAGGCGAGCAGCACGACCAGGGAGGCAGCCAGAGCGATCCAACTGGAGCGCAGCGACCAGAACTTGAGCCACTCCGAACGCACGACCCCGCGAGGCGTCACCTTGCCCACCGGCGTCGACGCGGCAGCTACCTCGGAAAGAGACGAGGTGGTCATCATGCCGCCTTCCGGTCGGTGCCCGCGCCGGCGACGGGTCCGCTGTGGTACTCCACAGCATCACGGGTGAGGTCCATGAAGGCCGTCTCCAGGGAAGCGGCCTGCGGGGTCAGCTCATACAGCGACACCCCGTGCGAGGCGGCGATCACTCCGATCTCCCGGGCAGTGCGCCCGGAGACCACCAACTCCTCGGCGGAGTCGGAGGTGATCACCACATCCGGGCCGGCGATGAACGAGCGCAGCCGCTCCGCCTGGTCGGTGACGACCTTCACGCCGCCGCCGGCGGCCGTCCGCGTGAAATCGTCCAGCGTGGTGTCCGCGAGCAGCCGTCCGCGGCCGACGATGACCAAGTGGTCGGCGATCAGCGCCATCTCGCTCATCAGGTGCGAGGAGAGCATCACCGCCCGGCCCTCGTCGGCCATCCCGCGCAGGAGGTTGCGCACCCACAGCACACCCTCCGGATCCAGGCCGTTGACCGGCTCGTCCAGCATGACGATCTCCGGATCGCCAAGAAGTGCTGCGGCGATACCGAGCCGCTGCCCCATGCCGAGCGAGAAGGCACCCACCCGCTTGCCGGCCACACTGGTCAGCCCTGCCAGCTCGATCACTTCGTCCACCCGGCGGCGCGGGATGCCGTGCGTGTGCGCCAACGCCATCAGGTGGTTACGCGCGCTGCGCCCCGGGTGGACGGACTTGGCCTCGAGCAGAGTGCCGATCTCGTGCAGCGGCGCCGGGTGCTCCGCGTAGGTGCGACCATTGACGGTGACTGCGCCCCCGGTAGGGGCATCGAGACCGGCGATCATGCGCATGGTCGTCGACTTGCCCGCGCCGTTGGGGCCGAGGAATCCGGTCACTTCACCAGGTTTGACAGAAAAGCTCAGACGGTCCACGGCCGTCTTGTCGCCGTAGCGCTTGGTCAGCTCGCGCGCTTCGATCATCGAGATCACCCTTTCTCCGCTCCGATCACGGCCACGGAAGGGCCGTGACCTCTGCATTCGAAGCTACGGGCGGGAAAAGCCGAATCGCTGGGACCACAGACCACTCTTCGGTGGCCCACTGGTACCGAGGTACCAGTGGGCCACCGTCACCAGGAGCACGACCGTCGGGCGAGCTTCCCCGAGGGTGCCGGGCGGCTCGCGCCGCCTGCTCGACGTGCAGCGGCGATCAGGGCAATCCGCCGATCAAGGAACGGCGGTCACCTTGGCCGCCGACGGGCTGTCCGCAGGGGCTTCGAGCGTCACCTTGGGCAGCCACCGGGCGAGCGGGGCGGGCAGCCACCAGGCCCACCTGCCCATCAGCTGCATGAGGGCCGGAACCATCAGACAGCGGATGACCAGCGCGTCCATCAGAATCGCCACCGCAAGCCCCAGGCCGAACTGTTGGAGCATTCGGTCGGCGCTCAGCATGAAGGCGCCGAACACCACGATCATGATGGCGCCTGCCGCCGTGATCACCTTGCCGGTGGAGGCCAGTCCTTCCCGTACCGCGAGGGAATGGTCCTTCGTACGTTCCCACTCCTCGTGCATTCGCCCGACGAGGAACACCTCGTAGTCCATGGAGAGCCCGAACACGATCGCGAAGATCAGCACGGGGAGGAAGGCTTCGATCGGGCCCGGCTGCACCCCGAACAAACCGTGCTGGAACACCAGGGTCATGGCGCCGAGCGCGGCGGCGATCGAGATCAGGTTCAGCAGCGCTGCCTTGAGGGGGATCAGGATCGACCGGAAGACCATCATCAGGAGCAGCGACGACAGCCCGACCACCACGGCGATGAAGATCGGCATCCGCTTGGAGACGGTCTCCGAGAAGTCCTGGGAGCCTGCGACGGCGCCGCCCACCAGGACCTCGGCACCGGTGTCCTGCTCGAGTTTCGGGGCCAGGTCCTCGCGCAGGTGGTGCACCAGGTCGGCGGTGCCCTTGTCCTGCGGTGACGTCGTCGGGTAGACGAACACGGTGGACAGAGCGCCGTCCTCGGAGGGCACCGCGGGGCTGGCCGCCGCCACCCCCTCGGTCTTGGCCAGTGCGGACGACACGGCCTTGCCGGCCGCCGCGTCTCCTTGCGTGAGGACGATCAGCGGACCGTTGAAACCCGGGCCGAAGCCCTCGGTGAGCAGGTCGTACGCCTGCCGGGACGTCGTGGTCCTCGGATCGTTGCCCGCGTCGGCGAAGCCGAGCCGCATGCCCAGAGCCGGTGCGGACAGCGCCAGCAGGGCGATGGTGGCGGCCACCAGAGCGGGCAGCGGCCGCCGCTGTACCGCCGAGGCCAGGGCCCTCCAACGGCGTCCTTCGGCCTTGCCCTTGGCCTCGGTCCTGGCCGCGTGCTTGAGCACATGGCGCTGGATGCGCCTGCCGAAGACCGCCAGCAGTGCGGGCAGCAGGATCAACGAGGCGGCCATGGTCGTCAGCACGGTCAGCGCCAGGGAAAGGGCCACCCCCTGCAGGGAGCCGAGACCGAGAGCGACCAGCCCCAGCAGGGCGATGATCACCGTGCAGCCGGCGAAGAAGACCGTACGTCCTGCGGCGTCCAGGGCCTTACGGGTGGCTTCGGCCGGCTCGGCGCCGTCGGTGAGTTCCTGCCGGTAACGGTAGAAGATCAGCAGGGCGTAGTCGACGCCGACGCCGAGCCCGACGAGCATCGTGATGGGCGGCGTGAAATCGGCGATGGTGAAGACGTGCGAGGCAAGGACGATCAGACCGAGGGCCGAGCCGACCGCGAAGAGAGCGGTGACCAGCGGGACGGCCGCCGCCACCAGGGAGCCGAAGAGCAGCCCGAGGATGATCACAGCGGCCACGATTCCGGCCATTTCCGCGACCGGGGCTTCCTTGTCCTCGGCGCCGCGCACGGCTTCGCCACCGAGCTCGACCTGGAGACTGCCTGACTCGATGCCCTGGGCGGTTTCGATGATCTCGGCGACCTCCGCCTTCGGCACGGACTCGGCCTTGCCGTCGAGCGTGACGGTGGCGTAGGCGATCGTGCCGTCCTTGGACACCGCAGAGGCGTCGGCGTAGGGACTGCGCACCTCGGCGACGCCCGGCAATTGCTTGACCTCGGCCAGCATCTTCTCCACGGCGGCCTTGGGCTCGTCAATGCCCCGGGTGTCCTTGAAGACGATCTCGACACTGTCCCCGGCCTGGTCCGAACCGTGCTTGGTGAACAGGTCGGTGGCCTTCTGCGAGTCGGTGCCCGGCAGCGCGAAGTTGTTCTTGTACGCGGCGCCGGCGGCCGTCGAGCCCAACGTGACGACGGCCAGGACGGCCACCCAGAGCAGCAGGGCGGCCCAGCGGTGGCGCTGGGCCCAGTCGGCCAGGGCACCGAACCGGCCGACGCGCGCATTCGTTCGCCGGCCTCCTCGGCCTGGTGGTGCAGGCGGGGCAAGGGGCGCGGGTGCGCCGCGGTTGGGAGACATGGTGACTACCTCGGATTCGAGCGTGAGTTGCCGGGCATGAGGAACGCGCCCACAACACCGCCGCACAGGGCAGGTACGCCGATCGCCAGGCCGACGAACAGGCCGTCGACCTCCAAGGCCAGGGCCCCGGCGGCCGAGACCAGCAGAATGCCGGCGGCAGCTCCGACGAGAGCACCGACGATCGCGGTCGTGACCCGTCCGGAAGAGTGAGGTGCGTTCATGCCTTTGATCGTGCAGGCGCGACCGGTCCGAAATCGTCCGTCCCGAGACGACACCAGGCGTACCCCGGCAGATGTATCCGACGCGGTACCCCGGAGGTAGGACGGCGCCCACGCGCGGACCGCCGATCGAAGGAGTGGCCCGTAAACGATCTCCGAGGCCTGTGTAGCCAACAACCCTGTCCATTGGTCGGGACGGGCGGCAGACTGGAGCAACAGACAAGGTCGAATGGGAGGGCCCATAGATCGCTGTTACGGACTGGACACGGCAGCTGACGGGAGCCGGGTTCGAACTCAACGACGTGGCGGTAGAGATCTGGGCCGAGTTCGGTGAGCTGACGATCAGGAGCTCCTCGTCCCGTGTCCCCGGTTCGCGCTTGCACGTGGACCCCGTCGACGCCTGCATCGACGCCGCCGAGGAAGCGGCCACGCTGGAGCGGCACTACGGAGAGAACTTCAGCCCCTTGGGCATGTGGTCGAGCCAGTTCCTCACATACATCTCAGCCACTGGTCGCGCTATTGCCGTGGGGCCGCACTGGCTTTGGCCGTTGGGCGCTGCCTTCATGGAGGCGTTGGCCTACGTGGTGGACGGCGATGGCGGCGTCAATCGTGAGGAACGGGCAGACTGGCTCGACAACTGCCGGTACGACAGGTGAGACGATCTTGCCGTGCCTAGTGTGATCAGAGCGTCGGTGTCCTCATGGATGGCCCCGTTCGCTGGGCTGAGCCCACGGCAGCACGAACCTGACGCTGCGGGAGCCGGCGCTCTTGTCCGACGTCTCGAAATCCGCGTCCGACCACATCGTCGACCACCTGGGGCCGGCGCTCGCGCTGCAGGCCCCTAGGCGGTTCGCTCAGGACACCGTGCTGATCGTGGACGGCACCCGTGCCCACGCGTGACCATGCGGATGGACGCACTGTCGCCCCTGTCTGCCAGGCGGTCCTTGCACTCGAGCACCGCGTGCAAGGGACAGAACATGCGTGCCGCCTCCGGGCCGGCGAGGTGGTCAGCCAGGTACAGGTTCAGGCGCCACGCGTGGTCGCGGGCATGCCGGGTCAGCGAATCCCCCGGACTGCCGCAGCGTGTACGGCCGCGCCCGTCCGGCACAGGTGCACCTGTACGAGGGCGGGTGCGCCCCGCGTGGGGCCGTAGTGACGTCCTGGGATGGAAGCGTGAGTGACCTGGCGGAAGAGGCCGGGCCCGCCTAATCCTCCAGCCAGCCGGGACTGACCATTCCGGACTCGTATGCCAGGACCACGAGTTGTGACCTGTCTCGTGCGCCCAGCTTCGTCAGGATGCGGCTGACGTGCGTCTTCGCCGTCGACACTTGCAGCACGAGCCGCTGGGCGATCTCGTCGTTCGTGAGCCCCGCGGCCACCAGCTGCATGACCTCGCGCTCCCGGTCGGTGAGCACATCGAGCCGAGGGTCCGGCTGAGGGCTCTTGGCCCGGACCGCGAACTCGGCGATGAGCCGCCGGGTGACCGACGGGCTGATCAGGGCATCGCCCCGGGCGGCGACCCGCACCGCGTGCAGCAGTTCCTCCGGCTCGGTGTCCTTCACCAGGAAGCCGGTCACCCCGGCGCGCAGTGCCCCGTACACGTAGTCGTCCAGATCGAAGGTCGTCAGGATGACCACCTTCACCGCCGCCAGCTGCTCATCGCCCGTGATCACCTGGGAGGCCTCCAGACCGTCCATCCCCGGCATCCGGATGTCCATCAGGACCACGTCCGGCTTCAGCTCGCGACAGGCTGAGACCGCGGCTCGCCCGTCCGCTGCCTCCCCCACCACCTCAATGTCGTCCTCGTCCTCCAGCACAGACCGGAACCCGGCCCTCACCAGCCAGTGGTCATCCGCCAGCAGGACCCTGATCATCGGCTGCTCCGCTCCATCGCTCTCCTGTGATCCCGTACGGCAGCCGGGCCCGCACCGCGAATCCGCCTTCCGGCCGTGGACCCGCGGCCAGTTCGCCCCCCAGTGCCCGCGCCCGCTCCGTCATGCCGGCAATGCCGCTGCCGCCTCCCGGCCGGCCCGGGCGGGCTGCCGGACCCCGGCCGTCGTCCTCGACGGCCACAGTCAGCTCCCGATCCCCGTAGGCGAGCCGGATCGTGACCTGTCCGGCGCCGCTGTGCCGGACCGCATTGGTCAACGATTCCTGCACGATACGGTATGCGGCCAGGTCGACTTGGGCGGGCAACGCACGCTCAGCCCCAGTCCGCTCGATCCGCACCGCGAGCCCCGCGAGCTTCGCCGAGGCCACCAGTGCATCGGCCCGGGCCAGACCCGGCGCGGGTGCCCTGGGCGCGTCCTCGTCGACTCGGCGAAGCACGTCGAGAGTGGCCCGCAGCTCCTGCAAGGTCTCCCGACTCCCCGCCTTGATGGCGCTGAGCGCCGCCTCAGCCTGCGCAGGATCCTTCTTCAACCGATGCAGGGCCGCACCCGACTGAACGTTGATCATCGAAATGTTGTGCCCGATCACATCGTGCAACTCTCGGGCGATGCGCAGCCGTTCCTCGGTGGCCCGCAGCCGCGCCTCCTCCTCGGCGTACGCCACGCGACCGTGCCGCACACTGCCGAGCGCCACGACGGCGACCAGCCAGCCGGTGAGCATGAACACCGCAGTACCCGTGACATCGCTGTGGGTCATGATGGCGCCCACGCCGACACCGATCACCATCGCCGACGCGATGGCGACGGCCAACCGCATCCGACCCTGGGCCGCGATGGCGTACAGCGCCACAATCGGGACCAGGACCAACGGCCCGTCGACGGCACTGAGTACGTAGTAGACCCCGGTGGCCAGCGCCGTGAACCAGCCCACCGTCGCCGGGTATCGGCGCCGGAACAGCAGCGCTCCGCACACCGTGACGATCAGCAGCCAGGACACGATCAGCGAGGGCATCGAGCCCTCGCCACTGCGCGGCCGCTGCCCCTCGGCGATCGCCAGCAGCACGAACGTCCCCAAAGCCAGCACGGCGTCAGCACAAGCGCCACGAGGCAGCCGGAAACGGGTCGGAGTGAGAGGCGCCACGCGTCCATTCTGCCCGTGATGCCGATCAAAGGTGGCCACCAGGGCGGGCTGGCAAAAGGGCGGGGTACTGGTGAGGCAATTGAGCACGACGGGCAACGGCCCGCTCCACTGCTTCCCATTTTGGCAGCCAGGGGACCCGCGGCACACAGGAACGTGGACCGCATCGCCGGCATTGTCCTTCGCTGATGCACGTCGGCGAGAACCTCGTTCGCGACGTGATCCACGCCTTCAACGAGCGGGGGTCCGATGCTCTGCACCCCATATGGAGCGGAGGACGCCGGGGTGATCGGCGAGCGGGTGCGTGAGCACATCCGCCAGATCGCCCGGACGTCCCCCGCCGACTGGGGCATCACCGGCTTTGCATCGCCGAGAAGCATGGCCGCGTGCACCGGATCCTGGCGTCATACGGTGCCCCGCAAGGGCAAGGCCTGGCGTCCCGCCGGCAGGCCCCGTCGGCTGCGGCCACCTACAATGAACGGGCCCCACGTCAAGCGCCTGGTGGAGCGTGGCCGCCGCCCTGACTCGACTGTGGGCCTGACGACTGGCACCACCGAGGACAACCGCGCCAGCCTCTCCCTCGCCGCGCTCGCCGAGCTCGACTCCGAGTACGGCGTCACTCGCCTGGGGCGCCAGGAGCTGGACGGCGTACTCCTCGAAGACGTCGAGGGCGCGCTGTGGAAGCAGTGGATGTTCGAGGTGGAGGGCTTCCGCGTCGCCCGTGCTGCGGTCCCGCCGCTCAACCGTCCGGTCGTCGCCGTCGACCCGGCGGTCACGACGACGGACTCCGCGGACCTGACCGCCTTCACGGTGGCCGACCGCTCCTACCCGCTGGAGCAGATGTATGGCGACCGCCGTCCCCGCGGCCACGTCCTCCACGCCGAGCAGGACCGATACACGCCGACGGCCGCGATGCGCCGCGCCGCCCTGTACCACGAGCACCAGGCGGACTGCGTGGTCATCGAGGCCAACAACGGCGGCGACTACCTCCCCGTACTCCTGGCCGAAGTGGACCCCACTGTGCCGAGTCGTCCACGCCACCCGCGGCAAGCGCGCCCGGGCGGCGCCGGTGGCGATGCTGTACGAGCAGTCGCACGTCAGCCACGCGGGCTCGCCGCGCACCTTCGCGGCATCGGAGGAGCAGATGACGACGTACGTCGGCGCCTCGGAGGCCTAGGAGAAGTCCCCGGACCTGTTCGGCTCCTGCGTCTGGGCGCTGAGGGACCTCTTCCTCGGCGGTTCCGTACCGGGCACGCCGTCACATCCCTCCGACAGCCGGCTCGCCGGTCGCCGCTAATCTCGCCCCCATCACGCCGCATCGTGCGTGGGGGCGCCGTGATCAACGGCGACCGAGTGATCAAACTCCTTCGGGGCAGCCAGGATTTCATCGACTTCCAGGAACCCTGATGGCATCTCACGTGGGATATCGCCGCTTGACATAGTCCGGGTCACGAGGCAGCAGGGCGGCGCCACGCCAGCCCCATTGGCGCATGTTGCCGAACTCTGAGTCGGCGACACGGCCTATGACATGGGAGCCCAGGTATCCCTTGAAGGAGAAGACGAAGTCCGGGTTGCCCTGAAGGAATTCGGGGATCGTCCCGCACAGGACGACATGCGGAAGGTCGAGGGCATCGAGGATCGCCGTGATGCCGACGCCGAAGAGCTGTCCGTACAGCTGCATCAGGCGTTTGAGGTAAGGGCGGAGGTCCGGGTCCGCGGCGATGGCGCGCAGAGCGGGGTCGTGTACGCCGTGCAGCACGCGGAGTAGGACCATGCCGGCTTTCTCGTGCGGTTCAAGTCCAGTGACGGTCGCCGCGCGTGCCGGGTCCCTCAGGAACTTCCTCTCGACCGCCGCCAGCTTCACCGCGTCCAGCGCCTCAGCGATGTGGCCGAGGCCGCCGATGCCAGCCATCGACTCAAAGTGGTAGCCCTCCTGACCGCAGGAGCACAGCCGAGGCTTCAACGTCTTGCCGCCCAGGACGAGTTGGTCACCGGCGTTGAGGTTGACGTGGCCCACCTCACCCGCGCGGAAGGTGGCGCCGTAGAAGATATGCCGGTCGAAGACCAGACCGGATCCCAGCCCGGTGCCCGCGAAGACGCATACGAAGTCCGTCCAGTCGACGCCTCGGGCGGTGATCAGCCAACGGGCGGCGCTGCGGGCGTCGTTGTCGAGGTGGATCACCTCCATTAGCGATTCGCGGTCCGCGGTCTGGAAGACCCGCTTGATCATGTCCCGGCCGCACTTCTTCAGCAGGTCGTCGGCGATGATCTGGGACACGTGTTCACCGGCCAAGAAGGGGACCCCTTGGACCGCCCCGTCGAAGTGGCCGCTGTTGGGCGCCACTCCGCCGGGTACAGCGACCCCGATCGATGCCACCTTGATGTGCTGACGGTCGGCGCGGTCGATCTGTTCGTACAGGGCGTCACCGAGCTTCTCGTACATGTCGTGGTGGTCGAACCGCTCCTGGTTGTCCGCCTTCTCCTTGAACACCACGTGCTCGGTCTCGTCCACCGGCCCGATCTGTAACGTCAGTGGCAGTCCAATGGTCTGCTCGGTCACATGCAGCAGGCCGACTTCCAGTCGACGCCGGCCGACGCGGCATCCGATGTGGTGAGCGGCCGACGTGGGTTTGCGTAACTGGGTGACGACCCTGCGCATGACCTCCTGGTTGGCGGAGATAGTACGGACGACCGCGATGGCCATGGCGAGGACAGCGACAAGCCCGAAGGCAAGCGCGGGAGCCCAGGTGATGACACCCGTGGCCACCGGCCCCACCCCGACCATCCAGCTGATGGCGGCAAAGACGCTGATGACGGCCAGCCGGGCCAGGCGCCTAGCCTCCTCCGGCCGTACGTCGTCCGTCATTCCGATGAGGCGATCCAACCAGCCGAACATGACGCTCCCCCGATCCCCCGGATGGTGCTCCCCCGGCGTACCGAATCCTGCGTATCCGGAAGCGCGTTCGGAGGGTTTGCGTGCTCTGCGCACTCTATTTATGAATGTACTAGTTAATGGTGAGGTCATGCAGGGGTCGTACGGCCCAAGCGAGGGGCGCCCCGGGACCCATTTGCCCCTGTCGCCGCGCACTCGAATGCGCCATGGTGGACACGGGGTTGGCGCCACCGGGGCATCCGGAGGCCGACGCATCAGGAGGCGAACATGGGCATCCGTGGCCCGTGGTACATCGTCGGTCTCGACAACGGCGGCACCACCAACAACGCAACCCTTCTTGACGATGCCGGGCGCTTCGGGGTGCCCGAGATGCTCGAGTCGCCGTGCCGGGTGAAGGAGGGACCCCGGGCGGCGTTGCTGGCACTGCAGGAGGCGTTCGACGAGGTGTTGCGGCATACCGGGACGGACCGCTCGTCCGTCATCGGCGTCGGCCTGGACACCCCCGGCCCGGCGAGTGCGGACGGTGTCATCTCGGCGAAGGGCGCGACGAATTTCGCGCACCCCGACTGGGCGGGCTTCGACTTCCGGGCCGCCTTGGAAGGGCAGCTCGGCCTCCCGGTGGTGTACAGCAACGACGCCAACGCGGCGGCGCTGTACGCCCACCACACCCATTTCGCCCAGTTCCCCGACGCAGGCTCCGGCAGCGAGGCGATGCACCGCTCCTCCGTCTCCGCGATCGTCGGCACGGGTCTGGGTGGCGGAGTCGTGGAGTCGGGCCGTGTTGTACGAGGCGCGAGCGGCATGGCAGGCGAGCTGGGCCACATCCGCATCCCCCTCGACGGCCTGCTGGCCGAAGGCCAGCCGCTCCCGCACTGCAACTGCGGCAAGGCCGGCGACATCGAGAGCATCGCGTCCCTGACGGCGATCGAACGCAACCTGCTCCCGTACTGGCTGACCCGCTACCCCGGCCACCCCTTGGCCGCGCTCGACGCACACCTAGCGGCGAAACAGCTCCGCTCCTACGCCGAACGAGACGACCCCCTGGCGCTGGCGGTCTTCGACCAGCAGGCCAAGGCCATCGGCGCCCTCTTCACCATCGCCGCCGACTTCACCGACCCCCACGCGTACTTCCTGGGCGGCGGAGTGGTCGAAGCAAGCCCGCACTTCCGCAACCGCCTTCTGACCCAGGTACGGCGCCATACGCTGCTTCGCCCTGAGCAAGCGGCCACGGCGACCTTCGCGGTGGTACCCGACCTGGACAAGGCGGGAGCTCGCGGGGCGGCAATAGCAGCGCGGGAGGTGTTACGGCCTGGAGGGTAAGGGGAGCGGTACAGGGGCTGCCGTCAATCCCGCTGCTGGATCACGCCGTGCGGTATCTGTCGCGTCGTCGGCCTCGGGGCGGGCGCTATAGGCGCTGAAGATCGCCGTTTCGCCTCCTCCGTCCCACGAAGCACGCCGAAATCCCCCTAGGCTGCGCCGCTCTTGAAACGGCTCAGGACTGGGAGTACGGCATGCGACCCCGGCGACAGCTGATCATCGGGTTCGATGTTGCTCAGAGCCCACAGACGGCTGGACCGGCGGGCCCATTGCCGGAGCGGATCAGACACAGTGGTGCAGGCGCGGTCACCGAGGCCCGTTGCGTCAGTGCGGCCGGCCCGGGCGGGGGCTCCCAGCACCTCGGGGAGCCCCCGCCCGGGGTCAGGTCAGCCCATGCCCTGGAGGCGCCAGATCTGGTTCTTCTTCCAGGTCAGGTCGCTCGCCGGGTCGCATGTCCACTGGTGGATCACCGCGCTGGGCGCGGTCGAGATCCCGCTGACGTCGACGCACTTGCCGCTGTGCACCGCGGCCAGTTGGTAATCCTTGCTGCTGCCGAGCGCGCTGACGGGCCTGAGGGTGAACATCTGGTTCGTGCTGCCGCTGCAGGTCCACTGGATGACGGCGGCACCGTCGGCGGTGGAAGCGCCCGAGACGTCCAGGCACTTACCGCTGTGCTCGTTCACGACGGTGTAGGTGTTCGCCCGGCCGGCGACCGGCCTGAGGTCGAGCATCTGCTGGTAGCCGCCCTCGCAGTGGTATTGCTGGTACTGCGTGCCGTCGGCGGTGCTGAGGTTGGTGTCGTCCAGGCACTGACCGCTGTGCTGTACCACCGCGACCGTGGAGACGGTCGTGTTGGACGGGGGCAGCAGCGTGACGGTGTAGCCGTCGGAGGCGTCCGTCCACGGCACGCTCACCGAGGCCGAGTTGCCGTTGACTGTCAGGGTCTGGTCGGAGACCGTCACAGGACCCGTCACCGCGCCGCCGCCGTTGTTCGGTATGCGCTGGACGATCGCACGTACCCGGCTGTTCTCCACCACCGAGGTGGTGTCGAGGCGGTTGAGGCTGACGGTGACGTTGCCGGTGTTGCCGTTGTTGCCCAGCAGGATCTTCGCGTTGCGAGCCGTGTTGTCCTTGGTCGCCAGCCCGTCGGTGTTCGCACCGGGCGTGAGGTTCACGATGTTCCCGGTCTGGGAGCCGTAGTACCGGTAGAGGAACCACTCACCTTTCGGCAGGTACTGGCCGGAGCTGTTCTTGGTGAGCAGATCGGCCGCGTAGTCGTGCAGGCTGGGACCCCCTCCCCAGTTGGAGCGCATGCCGTCGGCGCCGGCCCGCTCCAGACGGCTGATGAACCAGCCGCCGCCACCGGGGTTCTGGTGCTCGCGCCCGCCGTACTCGTTGATCTGGTACGGCCGGGTGTTGGTCAGGCCCGCGGCGGCGAGGGTCGAGTTGGCGTTGCTGACGGCCGTGACGGGGTCGTGCGGGATGGCATGCCAGCTGTAGATGTCGGGGGCGACGTTGCCCGCCTTGACGTGGTTCAGGAAGGTGGTCCACCAGGAGTTGGAGGAGCTGGGCGGGTTGGCGATGCTGGGGCCGACGATGACCTGCCCTGGGAGGCCTGCGCGCACGGCGGCATGGAAGCGGGACCACATCTGCAGGTACTGGCTCTGGGACCGGCCCCAGAAGCCGCTGAGGTCCGGCTCGTTCCACAGGTCCCACTCCACCGTCATGTTGTTGGCTTTGACGTCGGAGATGAGCTGGTTGACGAAGTTGTCGAACTGCGTCCAGTTGCCGTTGTCGCCGGGAAAGCCCGTGTTGGTGGTGCCGTCGGCGCCCCACAGGTCGTGCGGCAGGATGACGAAGGTTCCGCCGAGCGCCTTGGTGCGCTGGTACTGGGCGAGGGTGGCGTTCCAGCGGGTCCGGTATTCGGCGAGGCTGGTGGCGTAGCCGCCACCGTTGAGCTGCGCGCCGCCGGCCCGCTCGAAGTGCCACTTGATGTCTTTGAAGAAGTGGTCCGGCGGTTGCGACCCGTCGACAGTCAGCCCGTAGATCATGCCCGAGGCGCGGTAGGTGGGGGCGCCCCCGGCGGCGGCGAAGTCGACGGCGACACTGGTGTCCGCGGCCTGTGAGGGGCCGGCGGGCACCAGGGCCGTGGCCAGGGCGGCCAGGAGGACGGCCACGGACAAGGTCGCTCGGCGTCCGGTGCGGGTGGCGGCTCTGGGACGTGTCCAGGGCGATTTCATGCTGCGGCTCCTATGTGAGCGGGGCGGATGACCGGGGTCGGCTCTTGTCGAACTGCGGGTACGGGGCTCAGATCGTGTACGTGCCGCCGGCCGCGCCCTTCGCGTCGGCGCTATCCGAACCGGAGGAGCAGGCGGTGCCGGCGACGGCCATGAGGGTCGACGGGGAGACAGCGGCGAGAAGCCGTCTGGAGGAGCTGTGCATGGCGGGTCCTCGGTTTTCGGGCACACGGGTGCCGTGGGAGGAGTGACAGGGGGAAGCGGGCACGCCGAACGGTGGCGGTGAGGGATCGGTGCTCGGGGTGGAAGGCAAGGAAGGGAAGAAGCGAACGTCCGAGGAGGGTCAGGCCCCGGTGGAGGGTGTGCCAGCTGCGGGCCCTGTGCTGGCCCGCAGCGAGATCGGCGGCGTGAGCAGGTGGTGCCGTGGCGGTGTGCCGGGGTGGTCCAGCCGCTCCACCAGCAGTTCGACGGCGAGCCGTCCGAGGTCGGCGGCCGGTACGTCGGCGGCGGTGAGCTGCGGGGTCACCGTCTCCGCCCAGCGGCCGGCCACCACCCCGGTGACGGAGAAGTCCCGCGGGACATGGCGGCCCGCCCGGGCGAGCCCCCGGTAGATGCCGCCCAGGGCGGCCTCGTTCAAGGTCACCAGGGCGGTCGTGGCCGGATCGTCGTGCAAGATGCGTTCCACACAGGACTGCCCGGACGCGGCGTCGTCCCCGCAGCAGTACGTCCGGACCGTCAGCCCACGCTCGGCCGCGGCCTTGGTGAAACCGTCCAGGCCCCGCTGCGCGGACTCGTACCCGGCCCGCAGCAGCTGCTCCGGCCGGTTGACGAAGGCGACCCGGCGATGGCCGAGGTCCGCCAGGTGGTGCACGCACGCCGCCGCCAGGGCGGTGTGGTCCAGAGCCACCCACCAGCTGCCCTCGGGACGGGCGGTGCGCCCGATGGCGACGGAGGGGAAGCCCAGCTCGGCCAGGTGATCCACCCGGTCGTCGGCCAGCCTGATCTCCATCAGGATCGCGCCGTCGACCCGCCGCTCCCCCAACAGCCGCTGGAAGGAACGGTCGCTGTCCACGCCGCTGGGTGAGAGCAGCACGTCGTAGTCGAAGGCCGCAGCCGCCTCCACCACACTGCCGATGAAGTCCAGCTGCATACCCGTGTAGTGGTTCCCGGCCGGCGGGAAGACCAGCCCGATCGTGCTGGTCCGCCCGTTGGCCAGGGCACGGGCGCTGGCACTGGGCCGGTAGCCCAGCTCGTCGACGACCCGCTGGATCCTCCGCCGCGTCTCCTCCGACACCGGACGCTTGCCGCTCAGCGCATAGGACACGGTGCTCCGCGAGACACCGGCCCGCCGGGCGATCTCACCGATGTTCACGGGAACTCCTTGCTCGAACCGTTTCGATGCCGTGTGAAGCGGAACGTCCGGTCGCGTAGGTAGGTGGCGTGGGTACTGCGGTGAGAAGTCAACGATCACCGGTTGTCGAACCGGTTCGGTGAAGCGACGATAGAAACGACTCAGGGGGCTGTCAACGCCTGCGGCGAACCTTCTCGAAACAGACCTGTAACCCGAATGATCTGCAGACTCCGCTTGCCTCAGGGTATTGCTGAGATCTTTTCTCGCCGCTAGGTTTCTGCGAACCGGTTCGATGAAGCGATCCTTCCCAGGACTGGGGACCCGTTCCGCACAGTCCTTCGAGGTGGGGGGCGCCGTCACTCGGGGAAAGTCTTCTCTACGGCAAGAACGGCCACCTGACCGGCAAGGACAAGGAGTCGCTGGAGGTGTCCATACTCGCCCTGCACTTCCTTCCGTCCGCGCTGGTTCACATCGACACCCTGCTGCTTCAGCAGATCCTCGCCGCCCCGGTCTACGAGAAGTTCCAGTCCAAGACCGACAACCACGGGCTCACCGAGGACGCTCTCAGCATCGACGACATGCTCGATGCGATATCCCTCTACCGGTTCACCAAGGGCGGGCGCTTCGCGGCCCTGGAACAGCCCGAGATCCATGTCAGCGAAATCCGCACCGGCCTGCGCACCCTTCGTTCCTGACACCGACGCGCGAGGAAGCTGCCGGGATCCGAGGACCGACTGTGCGAACCGAACAGGCCCGGGATGCGGCGCAGGGGAAAGGAGGTCCGACTCGGTGTCGGGGCTACCACCACCCGGCAGTTCGGAATCGCGGTGCCCACAAGCTCGGTGGCCCTGGCGTCGCCTTCGCAGTCGGCCAGGGTGCGACCCCGTCAACGAAGCTGGTTTTCTCTGCAGTTGGCGCGCCTCCGCTCGTTGCCGCGCTCCCCCGCCCACCCCTTCCTCGTGGCTCGCAGCTCACGGCTCGCACCGGTTACGTCAGTGGCATGGCGCTGTAACAGTCCTGACGGAGGCTCATGGCGACGCACCTCCGGTCTCCTCAGCAACTCGCCCCCCACGTGACCGGGTTGACCGAACGACCGCTCCCCGGACGGCGCGTGCCCCCGGGGCTCGGACGAGGAGGAATTGATGGCTGCAGAGCAATCCCCCGCATCCCGCCGCAACTTCCTGAGATCCGTCGGCGCCGCAGGTGGTGCCGGAGTGCTCTACTCGGCGATGGGCGCTCTCGGGCTCGCCCCGGTGCCCGACGTGCGGGCAGACGAGTACCGGGCGCCCCAGCGGAGCGATTTCGCGCTCACGGGACGCGGCGGCAAGAAAGTGCTCGTGCTGGGCGGCGGTATAGCCGGCCTGGCGACGGCGTACGAGCTGGGCAAGGCCGGCTACGACTGCCGGATCCTGGAGGCGAACGACCGTCCCGGGGGCCGCAACTGGACGGTCCGCGGCGGCACAAGGCTGACCGACCTCGACGGGCGTACGCAGACGGCGTCGTTCACCAAGGGCCAGTACATGAACGCGGGCCCGGCCCGGCTGCCGCAGTCCCACGTCACTCTCGAGTACTGCCGCGAACTCGGCGTCGAACTCCAGGTGTTCACCAACCAGAACGCCAACGCGTACATCTACCACGAAAGCAGTGCCGCCCTCGCCGGCAAGCCCATGCGCTGGCGCACGGCCAAGGCCGACGTCTACGGCTACGTCTCCGAACTGCTCGCCAAGGCCACCGACCAGGGCGCACTCGACGCACAGCTCACCGCGCAGGACAAAGAGCGACTGATCGCCTTCCTGCAGAGCTTCGGCGCCATCAAAGGCAAAGCCGACGGCTACGCCTACACCGGCACCGACCGGCGAGGCTACTCCGTCGAACCCGGCGCGGCCTTCGAGGACGGCACGGTCCTCGGCCCGGTGCCAACGTTGTCAGACGTCGTCGCCAGCGGCGTGGGGCAGCGCTTCGCCTTCGAATTCGGCTACGACCAGGCCATGCTGATGTTCCAGCCGGTGGGCGGCATGGACGCGATCCCGTACGCCCTGGCCAAGGCGATCGGCCTGCACCGCATCACCTACGGCGCCGCGGTGCAGGAGGTCAAGGACCTGCCGGACGGTGCCGAGGTCACGTACAAGGACGCCGGCGGCCGCACCCGCACCCAGCGCGCCGACTTCGTCGTCGCGGCCATACCGCCGATGGTCATGGCCCGCCTCAAGCACAATCTGGGGGCCGACGTCACCGCCGCGCTGAAGTACGCCGTCCCGACGCCTGTCGGCAAGGTCGGGCTCGAGTACCGCAGCCGCTGGTGGGAGACGGACGAGCACATCTACGGCGGCATCACGCCGACCGACACCGATCTGGCCACCATCTGGTACCCCTCGTACGGCTACCAGGGCCGCCGGGGCACACTCATCGGCTACTACAACTTCGGTGCCAACGCGCTCGCGTACAGCGATCTGCCGCATGCCCAGCGCGTCGCGCGGGCGGTGAGCCGGGGTGTGAAGATCCACGGTGACAAGTACCGCACCGAACTCGATCACTCCTTCAGCGTGGCCTGGCACCGCACGCCTCACATCGAGGCCGGCTGGGTGGGCTGGCCCTCGCAGACCGGTCCGGAGTACAAGCTGCTCAACCAGCCGGCCGGGCACGTCTACTTCGCCGGTGACTGGCTCAGCCATGTCATCGCCTGGCAGCACGGCGCGTTCACCTCGGCCCGCAAGGTCGTGACCGACATCCACGAAAGGGTGATGGCCGCATGAAGCGACGTACGAAGGCTGTGATCGGTACGGCCCTGACCGCCTCGCTCCTCACCGGCGGCACCGCGCTCGCCGAGGGCAGGGGCTGGTGGCCCGGCTCCAAAGAGGTCCGCGTCATGCTGCCCGAGGGCCAGTCGAACCCGGCCATCGCCACCGGGGTGGTGACCGGCGGTGAGGTGGCGCTCTACCAGAGCAGCGGCCTCGGCCCGACCGCGCTCAACCCGTCCGCGCCGGCCGGTTCACCCGAGCTGTACACCGACCCGGCTCTCACTCAGGGCGCCACGGGAGTCACCGTCACCGAGGCCCAGGCGCTCGTCGTCCTGCGCAACATCAAGACCAACCTCGCAGCGGCCGGGCTGACCCTGGCCGACGTCATCACGATGAAGTGTTACCTGATGAAACCGCCCGGCTCCGACACCGCCGACTACGCGGGCTGGAACCGCGCGTACCGCCAGTACTTCGCCAACATCGACCTCACCTCCAAGGAGGTGGTCCCGGTCCCGATGGGCACCTCCGCCCCCAAGGCCCCGCTGGTCGCCAACAAGGCCCGTCCCGCGCGTGCCACGATGGAGGTCGCGTCACTGGCGGTCAGGGGCTGGCTGGTGGAGGTCGAGGTCACCGCCGCGTACAAGAAGCGCTGACGGGCACAAGTCCGCCGACCTACTGCAGCCATAGGCCGGGCCCGTGACCGGGCCCGGCTCCGGCGATGCCTTGGGGGACCCGTACCGGAGCGCCACCCATCTCGATGCTTCCTGCAGGATCCGGAGCACTCCCATCACCCTGGACAAGATCGTCGAGCGGCTCCCGCGCGGTAAGCTCTCCTCCGCTCGTCGCAGGTGAAGAGGCTTCGAGTGGCCAGGAAGGCCCAGAGGCATGATCGAAGCACGTGAGCTGACGTACCGGTACGGGGACAAGGCAGTTGTCAACCACCTGAGTTTCACCGTCGAACCAGGTGAGGTGACCGGCTTCCTCGCCGACGGTGCCGGCAAGTCGACCACCATGCACATGATCATCGGCTTGGACTTCCGCACCGGTGGTTCGGTCACGGTCAACGGGCGCAGCTACGCGAAGCACGCCGTGCCGCTGCAAGAGATCGGCACCCTGCTGAAGGCCAGGTCCGTCCACCCGGGACGTACGGCGTTCAACCACCTGAGGGCACTCGCACACACCCATGGCATCGCGCGCAGCCGAGTGGACGAGGTGATCGAGCCGGCCGAGCTGACCAGTGTGGCCGGCAAGCGCGTGGGCGCCTTCTCTCTGGGCATGGGCCAACGACTCGGCATCGCCGCGGCCCTCCTCGGCGACCCGGCCGTCGTCATGCTCGACGAACCGGTCAACGGCCTCGACCCCGAGGGTGTGCTGTGGGTGCGCAACCTGCTGCGCATGCTGGCGGACGGAGGCCGGGCCGTGATGCTCTCCTCGCACCGGATGAGCGAGACCGTGCTGATCGCCGACCACTAGGTGATCATCGGACGAGGCCGGGCTGGTCAGAGCCAAGCAGTGACCGGCCCCGGCGGTTCTCCTCCGGGCCGGCCTCCTCACCCGCGCGACCGGTCAGACCCCCGTCGCATTCCGCGACACACGGAGCTGACGGGCGGTCAGGCGTCCGGCTGCCAGGGGGCCAGTGCGGTGTCGACCGCGTCCGCCACCATGTTCTTGTCGAGCCGGACACCGAGCATGAACCGGTGGAAGAGCAGCGGGCCGAGAATCCGGGAGACCAGGGCCTGTGCGTGTTCTTCGACACCGGGACGCAGTTCGCCGCGTGCGACGGCAGCGGCGAGCACGCCGACCAGGTCCTCATCGGCGCGGCCGAACATCTCCTCGCGCAGGCGCCGTACGTCCTCGTCCCGCTCGGCCCGTTCGATGACGGTGGCGATGACGGACGCGGAGATGGGCTGATTGAGCCAGTCGGCTTCCCGCTCCAGCACTCTCACCAGCTCGTCCCGGAGCGGGCCGCCTTCCACGGTGAGCAGCGGACGGGCGCCGGCCGCCAGCGCGTCAAGGAAAAGGGACTGCAGGTCGGGCCAGTGCCGGTAGACGGTGGCCCGGCCCACTCCCGCCCGCTCGGCGACAGCGCCATGGGTGACCTTCTCCGGCCCGCCCTCGACGAGAAGTTCCGTGGCGGCGGCCAGGGCGGCGGCGCGACTACGCAGGGCGCGAGGATCCTCGCTGGTCCGGGACATGGTGGCACCTCTTCCAGAAATCCATCTATGAGACAGGTTGACTCACAACCCTTCTTCGATACACACTGTCTCACAGATGGGGCGCCACCACACCCCACACGAACAGCCCTCGCCCCAAGGAGGCACCATGTCCACGACCGAGAACGCCATCGCCCTGCGCTTCGCCGACCGGGCCCCCGCCTACCAGGCCCTCAGCGAACTCAAGCACCTCACCTCCGCCACCGCCGAGGTCCGCGGCGCCGTCCTGATCGAGCGCCTGGAGGACGGCACCGTCCGCGTCCCCGAGGGCATGGAGACCGAGGCCGGCCGCAACACCGCGGTCGGCGGCCTGGTCGGCTCCCTGGTCGGCATCCTCGCCGGCCCCCTCGGCGTCCTGATGGGCTGGGGCATCGGCGCGGCGATCGGCGGCGGCTACGACTACAAGCGGGTCGCCCAGACCACCCAAGCCGTCGGCGCCTTCACGCCCCACGTCCCGCCGTCCGGCACCGTCATCCTCGCCGAGGTCATCGAAGCCGACCCCGACGCCCTCGACCTGCTGGCCATGCGCTACGACGCCGCCCTCGAGCGGCGCACGCTCGACAGCGTACGGACAGAGCTGAAGGCCATGGAGGAGGCCGCCGACAGGATCCGCAAGGACGAGGCGAAAGCCAAGCGCACCGCCAAGCACGCCGAAGCCGAAAAGAAGGTCAAGGAAGGCGTGGCGGCCCTGAAGCCCACACGCTCGGCCTGACCGCCACGAGCGCCGCGGACGCGGGCGAGAGCTGCACCCCAGTTGGCCTGCATGCCCGCACCGACCTGGCACGATCCCGTGCGCCTTTAACGGCGGAGAAACAGGTGGAGGTCTCGGGTGAAACGCATGCCGCACATCTTTTGTCTACGACCGTAGAAAAAAGATGTGCGGCATGCCCCCGGAGGGGAATCACCCATGGACGTCCTGACACCGCCCTCGCCCGTCCCGACAGAACTCCATCCGCTCGACCCCCTCACCCCCGTGGAGATAGACACCGCCCGCCGGACACTCGCCGATGCCGGTCTCCTCGCGGACTCGACCCGCTTCGCCTACCTCGGCCTCGAGGAACCGGCCAAGGACGACCTGCTCGCCCACACGCCGGGGGCTCCGGTCGACCGGCGGGTGAGGGTGCTGCTGCTCGACACCGACCCGGCGGGCGGCGCGTCCCGGGACGTGGTCGTCTCCCTCACTCATGGACGGATCGACTCCGATCGCGCCCTCGACGCCGCCACCGAAGGCCAACTCCCCGTACTCGACGAGGAGTTCGCGCTCGTCGAGGAGATCCTGGCCACCGACGAACAATGGCTGGCCGCGCTCAGGATCCGGGACCTGGACGTCTCCCGGGTACGGGTCGCGCCCCTGTCGGCCGGGGTCTACGCCGACGAGTACCCCGAGGAGCGCGGGCGCCGCATCCTGCGCGGCCTGGCCTTCGTCCAGGAGCACGACACGGATCACGCCTGGGCCCATCCGGTCGACGGGCTGGTCGCCTACGTCGATGTCCTCAACCGGACCGTCGACCGCGTCCTCGACCACGGCCCGGTCCTCATCCCCACCGAGCCGGGCAACTTCGACGACCCCGCCGTCACCGGACCCCTGCGCACCAGCCAGAAGCCCATCGAGATCACCCAGCCCGAAGGCCCGAGTTTCACTCTCGACGGCAACCTGCTCACCTGGGAGAACTGGACCCTGCGGATCGGCTTCGACGCCCGCGAGGGTCTGATCCTCCATCAGCTCGCCTTCGCCGGACGGTCGGTCGTCCACCGCGCGTCGATCGCCGAGATGGTCGTCCCCTACGCGGACCCCTCCCCGGTGCGGTCCTGGCAGAACTACTTCGACACCGGCGAATACCTCATCGGCCGGTACGCCAACGCCCTCCAGCTCGGCTGCGACTGCCTGGGCGACATCACCTACCTGGACGCGGTCATCTCCGACGAGAGCGGAACCCCCAAGACCCTCACCAACGCGATCTGCCTGCACGAGGAGGACTACGGCATCCTCTGGAAGCACACCGACCTGTGGGCCGGGTCCGCCGAGACCCGGCGCCAGCGGCGCATGGTGCTCTCCTTCTTCACCACCGTCGGCAACTACGACTACGGCTTCTACTGGTACCTCTACCTCGACGGCACCATCGAGTTCGAGGCCAAGGCCACCGGCGTCGTCTTCACCTCCGCCCACCCCGGCGGCGACTACCCCTATGCCACCGAGATCGCCCCGGGCCTCGGAGCCCCGTACCACCAGCACCTGTTCAGCGCCCGCCTGGACATGGCGGTCGACGGCACCGCCAACCGCGTCGAGGAGGTCGAGACGGCCCGGGTGCCGATCGGCCCGGACAACCCTCGCGGCAACGCCTTCGCCCTGCGCCGTACCCCGCTCACCCGCGAGAGCGAGGCGCAGCGCATGGCCGACGCGGGCGCCGACCGGGTCTGGCACATCTCCAACCCCACCTCCCTCAACCGCCTCGGCCAGCCGGTGGCGTACGCGCTCCTGCCCGAGGGCAAGCCCGCCCTGCTCGCCGACCCGGACTCGTCCGTCGCCGCCCGTGCCGCCTTCGCGACCAAGCACCTGTGGGTGACCCGCTACGACCCGGCCGAGCGCTACCCGGCCGGCGACTTCGTCAACCAGCACCCCGGCGGAGCCGGGCTGCCCGCGTACGCCTCCTCCGACCGCGACATCGACGGCCAGGACATCGTCGTCTGGCACACCTTCGGCCTCACCCACGCACCCCGGCCGGAGGACTGGCCGATCATGCCGGTCGACTACACCGGCTTCAAGCTCAAGCCGGTCGGCTTCTTCGACCGCAACCCCACGCTCGACGTTCCCCCCACTCCGACCGCCCACGCCTGCTGCGCACCGGAGGACCACCATGGCTGACCTGACCGCACAGCCCGATACCGGCACCACCAAGGCCACTCCCGCTCCCGGCCTGCGCGGCTCGATCGGCGTGACCGGCATCGTCTTCCTCGTCGTCGCGGCAGCCGCACCGCTCACCGCCATCGGCGGCGCCCTGCCCGTCATGTTCGCCATCGGCAACGGCCCCGGCGTCCCCGCCGCCTACCTGCTCGTCGCCGCCGTCCTCCTGCTGTTCAGCGTCGGCTACGCGGCGATGAGCCGCCACGTCGTCGACGCCGGTGCCTTCTACTCGTACGTCACCGCGGGCCTCGGCAGGGTCACCGGCACCGGCGCCGCGGGGCTCGCCCTGCTGACGTACAGCGCCATCCAGGCGGGCATCTACGGCCTGGCCGGGGTCACCGCGGGCGGACTGGTCACCGAGTACGGCGGCCCGGACCTGCCGTGGTGGACGTGGAGCGGACTCCTCCTGGCGCTCGTCGCGGTGCTGGGCTACCGCAACATCGAGGTCGGCACCAAGGTCCTGTCCCTGCTGATCGTGCTGGAGGTCGGCATCGTCGCGGTCGTCGCCGTCGCGGTGCTGGTCCAGGGCGGCGCCGACGGCATCGACCTCGACTCCTTCACCCCGCACTCCTTCTCGTCCGGTTCCCCCGGGATCGGGGTGATGTTCGCGGTCGCCTCCTTCGTCGGCTTCGAGGCCACCGCCATCTACGGCGAGGAGGCCCGCGACCCCAAGCGCAGCGTCGCGAAGGCCACCTACTTCGCCGTGGTCCTCATCGGCGTCTTCTACGCGCTTGCGAGCTGGGCGATGGTGCTGGCCGTCGGCACCGGCAAGGTACAGAGCGCTGCCGCCGAGGACACCTCGGGGCTGGTCTTCGCCGTCGCCGGTCAGTACGTGGGCAGCGCGGCCTCCGACCTCATGGAGATCCTGCTCCTCACCAGCCTGTTCGCCGCGCTGCTCGCCTTCCACAGCGCGATCGCCCGCTATCTGTTCTCCCTCGGCCGCCAGGGCAGCGTGCCCGCGGCGCTCGCCCGCAGCCACGGCCGGCACGGCTCCCCGCACATCGGTTCGCTGGCCCAGACGGTCTCGGCCGCCGTGGTCGTCGCCGTGTTCGCCCTCGCCGGGGCCGATCCGGTGCTCCAGCTGTTCACCTGGATGAGCGGTCTGGCCACGCTCGGCGTGCTGGTGCTGATGATCCTGGTCAGCGTCGCGGTCGTGGTCTTCTTCGCACGGGGCGACGCCGACTCCCGCCTCTGGCACACCCGGATCGCCCCCGTACTGGGCGGGCTGGGGCTGTGCGCGGTGGTGTGGCTCGTGCTGGACAACTTCACGACGCTCATCGGGGGTTCCGCCGCGCTGGCCGGTCTCTTCGAGGGTGTCGTGGTCCTGTTCTTCGTCATCGGCACCCTGATCGCCCTACGACGACGAACCTGACGGTCCTTCCGCCTGAGACCCGGCGGCGGGGTCCGGCTCCCCGGCCCCGCCGCTCCCGGCCCGCGACCACAAGGAGGCATGTGTGCAGGGCGCGTTGGCCCTCGCCGGTACGGCGGGGGCGGTTCTCTGTCTCGCCGGGCACCTGCCCGGACCCGTCCGCCACTGGGCACCCCACGCGATCGTGCTCGCCGTCATGGCACTGATGGTGCCCCGGCACCCCGACCCCGACGTCCTCCTCACCGGGGCCGCCGCCATCGCCCTGGCCTGTCTGTGGACCGCCTTCGCGGGCTGCCCCGCGCGCCGCCCTGCCGCCGTCGCGGACCTCGCGGTCATGGTCGTGCTCACCGCGGCCACCGCCCGGACCAGCCACGCAAGCGGTACGCACACGGCCCACGGCTCCCCCGCCTGGGAGCCGATGTCCTTCCTCTTCCTGACCGGTTGCTGGGCCGTCGCCCGGGCTGCCGCCCACCTCCACGCACGTCTCGGGCTCATCAGGCCGGCAGCCCGCACTGCGCGGCACCGACTGCCGTACCGGAGTCTGATGCTGCGCGAATCCGGAGGCCTCGTCATGGTTGTCAGCATGGCCGCGATGCTCGCCTGAACCCTCGCTGCCCCTCCCCTGGCCAGGCACGACGTGAGCTAGGGTCAGGCCTGGCCGGCGGGACGGATCCAGGAGGGAAGCGCACATGCCGAAGATCGTCGATCA
This sequence comes from Streptomyces sp. S.PB5, assembly GCF_030403745.1. Classification (GTDB taxonomy): domain Bacteria; phylum Actinomycetota; class Actinomycetes; order Streptomycetales; family Streptomycetaceae; genus Streptomyces. The sequence goes on along the minus strand of NZ_JAQMWP010000018.1, from coordinate 97,391 downwards.
CGACGCGCGACGCCGTGAGATCGTCGAGGCAGTGTGGGCCCTGATCGCGCGCCGTGGACTGGATGCCGTCACCATGCGCGAACTCGCAGCCGAGGCCGGATACGCCAACGGCGCCCTGTCGGGGTACTTCCGGAACAAGGACGAGATCCTCCAGGCAGCCTTCCAGCACGCCTTCGACGCCACCAACGTCCGGGCGAGCCAGGCCATCGGGGAACAACGAGGACTCACGGCGCTGCGCCTGCTCTGCCGGGAGATCATGCCCCTGGACGAACTACGGCTCCTGGAAGCCCGCGTCGTGATCGCCTTCTGGGACCGCGCCCTGCACGACGACCGCATGGCCGCCGTGCACGAGACCGTCATGACCACCTGGCGGGCCCAGATGCACGACTACCTCCAACAGGCCCGGGAGGACGGCGACGTCACCACCGCCACGCCGGACGAGGCCGTCATCGACGGCCTCCTCGCCGCCCTCATGGGCTTCCAGATCAACGCCCTTTTCGCCCCGCCCACCACTCCGCAGCGCCAGGAAGCGGTTCTCGACGGACTCCTCGGCGCGCTGACCCCCTGACCTCTCACCGAAGCCGGGGACCGACGGGCGGCACGTCCTCCACAGCGCGGGAGACCCGGGCCGACCGGGCGGAGCAAGCGACCATGCCTGGAGGCAACACCGGGCATGTGGAGGAGCCCCGCGGCTCCTCCACAACGGCAAGCAACGCCCCGGTCGGCCGGGGAGCGCAGCCGCCGTGCCGCATCTGCGGCCTCGCGGCTCAGCGGAGCGTGCGTTCCAGTCGTTCCGCCACCAGCTTGACGAACCGGGCGGGCTCCTTGGGCTGTCCGCCTTCCGCAAGGACGGCCAGTCCGTGCAGCAGTTGGGCGGTCTCGGCGAGTTCCGCGCGGTCCTCCTGCTCCGCGTGGGCCTGCCGCAAGCTGCGGACGAGCGCGTGACCGGGGTTGAGTTCGAGAATCCGCTTGGTGACCGGCACCTCCTGACCCATCGCCCGGTACATGTTCTCCAGCGCCGGGGTGAGGTCATGGGCGTCGGAGACGACACACGCCGGTGAGACGGTCAGGCGGGTCGACAGCCGGACGTCCTTGACCTCCTCCCCCAGCTGCTCCTTCATCCACTCCAGCAGGCCGGAATAGCTTTCGTCCTGCTCCTGCCGTGTGCTGTCCTCCTGTTCGCTGCCCTGGGCGTCGAGGTCGATCTCGCCCTTGGCGACGGACCGCAGCTGCTTGCCCTCGAACTCGCTCACGGCGTCGACCCACACCTCGTCGACGGGGTCGGTCAGCAGCAGGACCTCGATGCCTCGGGCCTTGAACACCTCCATGTGCGGGGAGTTCTCGATGCTCTGCCGGGACTCGCCGGTCAGGTAGTAGATGTGCTCCTGACCGTCCTTCATCCGCTCCACGTACTGCTGGAGCGTCGTCGGCTCGTCTCCCTCATGGGTGCTAACGAAGGACGCGACCGCGAGGATGGCGTCGCGGTTGTCCGGGTCGCCGAGCAGTCCCTCCTTCAGCACGGCGCCGAACTCACGCCAGAACGTGGCGTACTTCTCGCCGTCGTTGGCCTTCAGCTCCTTGACCGACGACAGGACCTTCTTGGTCAGCCGTCGCTGGATCATCCTGATGTGGCGGTCCTGCTGGAGGATCTCCCGGGAGACGTTGAGCGACAGGTCCTGCGCGTCGACGACGCCCTTGACGAAGCGGAGGTACGGCGGCAGCAGCGCCTCACAGTCGTCCATGATCAGCACGCGTCGGACGTAGAGCTGGAGACCGCGCCGGAAGTCCCGCGTGAACAGGTCGTGCGGGGCATGGGCCGGGAGGAACAGCAGGGCCTGGTACTCGAAGGTGCCTTCGGCCTGGAGCCGGATCGTCTCCAGGGGGTCGCGCCAGTCGTGGCTGACGTGCTTGTAGAGCTCGTGGTACTCGTCCGCCGAAACCTCCTCGCGCGAGCGTGCCCACAGGGCCTTGCGCGAGTTCAACGTCTCCGGCTCGGGCGTCTCCTCGCCGTCGCCGGTTTGGGGAACGAGGCGGATCGGCCAGGTGATGAAGTCCGAGTACCGCTTGACGATCTCCCTGATCTTCCAGGTGGAGGTGTAGTCGTGCAGTTGGTTCTCGGGGTCGGCGGGCTTGAGATGGAGCGTCACGGACGTGCCCTGGGGCGCCTCTTCGATCTTCTCCAGCGAGTAGGTGCCCTCGCCGCGGGACGACCAGCGCGTGCCGCTGGTCTCGCCGAGGCGCCGGGTCACCAGGGTCATCTCGTCGGCCACCATGAATCCGGCGTAGAACCCGATGCCGAACCGGCCGATCAGCCCCTCCGCGCCGGCCTCGTCCTGGGCCTCTTCCAGTTCCTTGAGGAGGGCGGCCGTGCCGGAGTTGGCGATGGTGCCGATCAACGTGCCGACCTCGTCGTACGACATCCCGATGCCGTTGTCGCGCACCGTGAGCGTACGGGCCTCCGGATCCACGTCGAGCTGGATGTGCAGATCGGACAGGTCCACGCCGAGGCCGTCGTCGCGCAGGGCGGCCAGGCGCAGTTTGTCGAGCGCGTCCGAGGCGTTGGAGACGAGCTCCCGCAAGAAGACGTCCTTGTTCGAGTAGACCGAATGGATCATCAGCTGGAGCAGCTGACGGGCCTCTACCTGAAACTCAAACGTTTCGGTGGACATGGTTCGCGTGTCCTCACAGGTCCCTGAGTCGCGGAAAACGAGCGACAGTTACTTTAAAACACGACGTCAGGGTGTTTCACGTGAAACTGACAGCTCGTCACACCTCAGTCCCGGCGGGCCGTGACGTCACCGTTGACCGTGGTCAGTGTCATCAGGCGGTTTCGGTCGGCAACCCGGGCGTGGGCGTCGGCCGCGGTGCGCCCGTTGTCGGCGCTCATGGTGACGCGGTAGGCCGGGGCATCGCGGGGGGGACGGTGACATCGACCGAGCCGTTGACGGTGCTCGCGTGCACCCGGGCCGCTTCCAGAGATGTCGCACGCACCGATCCGCTGTGGGTGGACAGCCGCAACGGGACGTGCACCAGACCGGAGTGGGTCACTGTCACGTCGCCGTTGTGGGTGCTGATCAGCACTTCGTCCCCGGACGCCGCCGTTCGCAGTGCGTTGTCGGTCCGGGAGGGGTCGGTGCCACCGCTGTCGCAGGAGCCCGCGAACGGCAGCGCCAGCAGCAACATCGTCGCAGGCATCAGGCGTCGCAGGGGCATCACCTTCAAGGCCCTGCGGTTGCCCCGCATCGACGCGGCCATAGCGGCGCGCGCGGTGTCGGCTGGACGGGCAGGCCGAGGCCGAACCCTATGGGACGTCCCGGCAGGGTGGGGCAGCCCGGGCAGCCCCCGCCGGATACGGCGATAGCCCCCTTCTCTGCTGCCCGCCCCCGTCCAGCAAGCTGCTTTGAATCGCTTCGCGAGTTGGGGAGTGACTGGGATCGGCTTGCAGCGATTACTACGATCTCGTATATTCCGATATCGTGACTTCACCTTCCGTGCCACCGTACGGTTCGGCGCTGCTCGCACTGCAGCGCACTACGCATGCCACCCTGCAGATCCTCATGGCCGAGCTGGTCGACCTCGATCTGACCGCTTCCGAGATCAACGCCCTGGCCATCCTGGCGGACGGCCAGGCTCGGACCGTCTCCGAGCTCGGTGCCGCGGCCGGCACCCGTCCGACCACGCTGACCAGCGTGCTGGACCGGCTGGAGCGCCGTGGCCACATCACGCGCGGCACCAGCCCGGGCGACCGCCGGGTCGTGGTCATCGAACTGACCTCCTCCGGCGGCCCGGCCGCCGACACCATCCGCCAGACCCTGGCCGCCGTGGAAGCCCGCGCGCTCGGCGGTCTGCCCGCCGAGGCCGTCGCCGGCTTCTACACCGTCCTGCGCGCCCTGGCCGAGGTGTCCCCATGAGCAAGACCGAACCCGGGACGCCCGAGAACACCCGTGTCTTCGATGAGCTGATGGCCGAGGTGACGGCATCCACGGGCACCTTCGGCCACCGCGAGCACATCCACCTGACCTGGCTGGCCGTGCGCCGCGTCGGCATGCCCGCGGCCGTCGCCCTGGTCAGCGACGGCATCCAGCGCACCGCCCGCTACGCGGGGGCGCCCCAGAAATACCACGTCACGGTCAGCCGGGCCTGGGTGGTACTGGTGGCCCACCACGCGGCCGAGCACCAGCAGCCGGACTTCGCCGCCTTCGCCGAACGGCATCCCGCGCTGCTCGACAAGCGCCTGCTCACCCGCTTCTACCGCTCCGCGACGCTGGCCGACGCCCAGGCCCGCACCAGCTGGGTCGAGCCCGACCTCGCCCCGTTCCCCTGGACCGCCCCCGACCGATAACGGCCCAAGAACAAAAGACAACCGGCTTCACGAGTGGGCCACGCCAGGAACCGAACGCAGGCGCAGGTGGCCGACCGAACGCGTCGCGGAGCGTACCGTCCTGCCTCAGCCGGTGCCGTCGGGCACCGGATAGTGGATGACGATCACGCCGCCGGTGGCGTAGTTGGCGACATCGGCGGTCAGCCGCCGCCCGTGCTCCGACGCCTGCGCCGCGGCCATGGCGGCGGCGTCAGCGAAGTCGGCTTCGAAGACCGCGAAATACGGCGCTTCTCCCTCGGTCGCCGCCACGTCGAAGCTGTAGCGCCACGCAAGGAGGCCGGGCCAATTCCTGACCAGCGGAAGGTGTTTGGTCACGTAGTAGTCGCGGAAGTGCTCAGGGTCGACGGGCTCGGGATACAGGACCAACAACTTGTGCATGACTGCCTCCTTCATCGCCCGGCTCAGTGGCCGCGGCCTTCGCGAGAGTGGTGACGGCGGACTCGAAATCGACGGTGTGTGCGTGCGATGTCCGGTAACGCGGTCGGTTGCATCGTCATATGCGCAGGCTAGGGCTGGATATGCGGCCGAGGGAAAGACCGGTTCGACATAGACTCAGAACGGATTGTTATCAATCGGCAGGGAGGGCACGTGGCGCCGGACACGGTGAGCCTGCGGTACTTCCTGGTGCTGGCACAGGAGTTGAACTTCACCCGCGCGGCCGCACGGATCGGTATCGCGCAGCCCGCACTCAGTGCCCGCATGCGCCGATTGGAAGCGGAACTCGGTACGAGCCTGCTGATGCGCAACACACGCAGCGTCGTACTGACCGCGGCCGGTGCGGCTCTGGCGGAGTCAGCGCCGCCCGCGCTCGCGGCGCTGGAGCAGGCATGGGACACCGCCCGGAATGCGGGGGCCGGCGAACTGGGCACGCTGTGCATCGGATACAGCCTCAGCACGGGGGCCGAGACGACACCGGCCCTGGTGGACAGGCTCGTTCGCAGCAGCCCGGGACTCGAGGTCGGCGCGGTCCCGATGGCGACACCGGAGATCTCCCCCGCGGTCGCCGAAGGCCGCATCGATGCCGGGATCACCCGCGGTGAACAGCCAGGTCATGGTGTGCGCCGGTTCCTGCTGCGGCGTCAGCGCGTCGGGGTCCAACTGGCACAGCATCATCCGCTGGCCGAACACCCGGAGATCGAGATCGCCGACGCGGCCGCGTATCCGCTGCGACTCCCCGACCGTACGGCCAACCCCGTGATCCACGATCAGCTGTCCGCACTGTTCCGCGACACCCGGCTGAACCCCCGATTCCACACGCCCGCAGTCTCTTTCGACATGTCTCAGCGCGACCTACGCGACGGGCTCACCCTCGCCCCGGCCGGTGAAGCCGCGGCCACGACATCCCCGGCCGGCCTCACGTGGCGACCGCTGCAGGGCGCACCCGCCTTGACGATCCACCTCGTCCTCCCGCGTGTGCCGTCACCACTGCACCGCCGCATCCGTACCGTCGCCAAATCCCTGGCGCACGAGCTGCACTGGCTGCCGGACTGACGCGCAGCCCACCCCGCGTGGAACTCATCCGCGGCCACCTCGCCGAACAGACCGAACCGCGCTCGGACAGAACCACCCCGACCGCAGCATCAAGCCCCACCGTCGTACGCAGCACAATGGCAGCGCCTGCGTCGCCTTGTACGGGGTCATCGTCCCGTCAGGCAGGATGGTGTCATGATGGCTGACGCCGCCCCTCTTCCCGAACCCCCGGCCCGTAGGCCCGATTTCGAGGACGATTTCACCGCTCCGCAGCTGAGGGAAGACTGCTGGGTCGATCACTATCTGCCGCACTGGACGTCACCTGAGCGGTCTCGGGCACACTACGACATCAACGGCTCCGGACTGCGGCTGCTCATCGACGCCGACCAGCTGGACTGGCGAGAGGAAGACGCCCCGCTGCGCGTGTCCAACCTGCAGACCGGGGTCTTCTCCGGTCCGGCGGGCTCTCGGCGAGGAACACACCGGCACCGTCCGGACGGGCTCGTCGTCCGCACACAGACACCGCAACGTCTGCTGTGGGCGCCCACCGCCGGACGTGTGGAGGTGACCGTCAGCGCGAGCGTGAACGAGGGGTGCATGCTCGCGGCGTGGCTCGTGGGGACGGAGCATCTGTCCGAGAAGGACAGCGGCGAGATCTGCATCTTCGAAATCGACGCCGACGCCGTCGGTGAGGCCATGAGCCACGCCCGATGCGGGGTGAAAGCCCATTCCGACGGACGGTTGACAACCGACATGACGGACGTCGGCCTTCCCCTGGACGCGTCGAGGCCGCACACCTGGACGGCCATCTGGGGACCGTCGGGCACGGTCATCGGTTGCGAGGGCGCCATCGTGAAACGGACGTCTCAATCTCCCCACTACCCGCTCTTCTTGATGATCGACCTCTTCGAGATCGGTCCACGCTCGGGGACCGACGCCTCCTACCCGAAATCTGCTCACCTCCACCGTGTGCGTGGCTGGGACACCGTCTCAACTGAGTGTTTTCGGTGAGCCGCCGCCCGGATCCCCAGGACCCGGGCGGCGTCGTGCGGTCGGCGCGGATGTCAGGGTGTCAGCTGCCAGCGGGCGATGTACCCGACGTCGATGGCTGCCCGGTCCTGCACGCGTAGGGTCCAGGTGCCGTTGATCGGTTGCGCGGAGGCGTCGACGGTGAAGGTCTGGTCGACGTTGTCGGCGGAGCCGCCGCTGCGGTTGAGGAGGGAGTAGACGGTGCCGTTGGGCCCGACGAGGTCGACGGTGAGGTCGCCTCGGTAGGTGTGGACGATGTTGACGTAGACCGAGGTGGTCGCGGAGGCGTTGCCGTCGCGGCCGGTGACGGTCAGCGGTGACTCCACGGCGGCCGCGTTGTCGGGGATGTCGACGCGGGTGGCGTTGGCGTAGACGTAGCCGATCTTCCAGGTGAAGGTGTCCGAGGCGGTCGCACCGGTGCTGTCGGTCACGGTGATCGTGACGTCGCTGGTGCCGAGGGCTGTCGGGGTGCCGCTGATCAGACCGCTCGGGCTGATGCTGAGGCCGTCGGGCAGTCCGGTGGCCTCGTAGGTCAGGGCGGCGCCGGAGTTGGTGGTGTAGGCGTCCAGTTGGAGACTGACGCTCTGGTTGATGCCGCTGATCTGGTCGGCGGTCGGGGCGAGGTTGACGCCGAGGGCGATGCGGTTGCCGACGTTGATCGCGGCCCAGGCGTCGGCGACGGCGAGGTAGGTCGGGCTGTAGGCGCCGAACAGGTCGGAGGCGGCCGACAGGGTGGCGGTGCGGGCGCCGGCGTAGTTGGTCGTGGAGGTCATGTACGTCGTCAACGCGCGGTACCAGATCGCGGCGGCGTTCTCGATGCCGATGCCGGTGACGGGCTGCCCGTCGGACGTCGGGCTGTCGTAAGCCACGCCGTTGACGGTCTTGGCGCCGCTGCCCTCGGAGAGCAGATAGAAGAAGTGGTTCGCGGGACCCGAGGAGTAGTGGACGTCGATGCTGCCGAGGGTGGAGCTCCAACTGTCGCGCGAGTCGCCGTCCTTGGAGGGCTTGTCCATGTAACGGAGCGGCGTGCCGTCACCGTTGATGTCGATCTTCTCGCCGACGAGGTAGTCGGCGGGGTCGGCCGGGAGGTTCTCGTAGAACTCGACGGCTGCGGCGAAGATGTCGGAGGTCGCCTCGTTGAGCCCGCCGGACTCCCCCGAGTAGATCAGTCCGGCGGTGGCGGCCGTGACGCCGTGGCTCATCTCGTGAGCGGCCACGTCGAGCGAGGTCAGCGGATGGGTGTTGCCCGAGCCGTCGCCGTACGTCATGCAGAAACAGGAGTCCTGCCAGAAGGCGTTGACGTAGTTGTTGCCGTAGTGGGCGCGGCTGTATGCGGCGACACCGTCGTTGCGGATGCCGTTGCGGCCGTAGTTCTCCTTGTAGAAGTCCCAGGTGGCCGCGGCGCCGAAGGCCACGTCGACACCGGCGGTCTGACGGTTGGACGGCAGGCCGTCGCCCCAGACATCGTTGTCGTCGGTGAACAGTGTGCCGGTTCCCGAGGTGCCCTGGTTGAGGTCGTACGTCCGCTGCCCGGCACGGTCGGGGTCGACGAGCTGGTACGTCGATCCGGACAAGGTGGTGCCGAGCGGGACCTCGCCGGTGTACTGGCCGGTGCCGGAGCCGGTGTGGACGTGCTCCGCGGCCAGGAGCTCCTTGCCGGTGGCGGCGTCGGTGACGACCTGGAGTTCGCTGGGGGTGCCGTCCTTCTGGACGCCCTCGACGAGGGTCTCCCAGGCCAGCACGGGCTTGCCGGTTCCGGCCCAGACCACCAGGCGGGGTGCCCGCTCGGTCTCGGCCCCCTTGACCTTGGTCTTCTTCGAAATGCCGAGGGCCTTGGCGGCGGCACCGGCGGCGGTGAGCTTCGGACGGAGCGAGGGGATCTGAAGTCGGGTGGGGCTCGCCTTGGTGACGGTCGTACGACCGCTCTTGTCATGGACGACCAGGTCACCGCCGAGGACGGGCAACCCCGAGTAGGTGCGCTCGTAACGGGTGTGCGTGGTGCCGTCGGCGTCCTTGATGACGTCCTTGACGACGAGCTTCTCCTTGGCGCCGAGGCCGATTCGCTGCGCCGTGCGGGGCGCCGCGGACCGGGCGCTCTCGATCAGGGCAGCGCGGCGGGCGGGCGTCAGGGACGGCTGGGCGGCGCCGGCCCTGGGGGCGGCGGTGATCTTCGTGGGGCCCGGGTCCGCCGGGACGGCGGTGGCGAGACCGGGGGCGGCGAGGGCGAGCAGGGAGCCGATGGCCGTGAGGGCGAGGGCGGTGGTGCGTCTGCGTCCGGTAACAGCGCGGCGTCGCAGGGGCAACGGATTCTCCTTCGATACAACGGACGGCCCGTGATGGGGGGCGCGTCGACGGGACGGAGCGGCGGGGTACGCCGGTCCGGAGCGCTGCACGGCATGCGGGTGGAAGGAGGTGGGGGGTGGGTGGGGGGCTGAGCGGTTGCTCCGCGTGGGAATTCCGTCAAGGAATCGTGAACTTCCGCAGAAGAGTGGCACCGCACACACAGTTTTGTCATGGGACTGCCAAAGCAACGGCTGGAAATGACCATGCCGAGCGGGCATATCGGCACAGTCGACGCCGGTTTTCGGCCGCACCTCAAGCGGAGGGCCTCACGAATGGTCCGCTCCAGGAGTCAGTGGCAGCGACGGCGCCCAAGCGGACAGTCATTCCGGAACGCCCAAAGGCCTCATACAGGCGCTCCGTCAGTGACCGGGCGGCAGGGCGGCGCCGAAAGGTCACTGGCCTTGCCCTTGGAGTTGAGGTGCGGCGTCGGCCCGACCGGGACGAAGAACTGGGAGCCGGTGGTGCCCGGGCCGGCATCGGCCATGGCGAGCAGACAAGGCCGGTCGACTTTGTGCCGTGTTCAGCGTGGCCTTGATCTCTTCTGCCATGGGCTGCGTCCCGTCGCCTGCGCCTCCGGACGGGGTGAGGCGGCTGTGCATTTCACAACAGGACAATCACGCAGCTCAGCTCACGGGCACCCCGCACATGCCCGGCAGTCCGTGTGCCGCTCAACGCCCCTGGCAGCCAACGCCATCCAGCCCGTGCCACGCGCCGACAAGCAGGATCGAACCATACGCGAGGGCGGGCGCCCGCGATACGCCGCCCGCACCACCACGCTGACCGCAGTCGGCCGGCATGGCCTGACCGACCGGCTGCAGATCGTGGTCAGCCGTCAGGCATCGAAGCGGTGGCGGGCGGCCTCGATGTGCGTGAAGTGGCGGTGCGTCCAGTCGCACATTCCATCGACGGTTGCGCGCAGGCCCTGACCCGGTTCCGTGAGGGTGTATTCGACACGCGGCGGGACGGTGGGGTGCACGTTCCTCTCGACCAGGCCGTTGCGCTCCAGCATGCGCAGGTTCTGGGTGAGCATCTTGTGGCTGATGCCCTCGATCTCGTTCCGCAGTTCGCTGAAGCGCAGGGTGTGGTCACCGAGAGTCTCGATGATCAGCAGCGCCCACTTGTTGGCGACGTCGGAGAAGATCTCTCGCGCCAATGAGTCCGCGCGCCTGAGATCCGCTTCCTCGGACAGGCCCTTGATCTGTTTGGTCACCATCAGGTTCCCCAGTCACTGAAAAGTGCGTTCTTCCATGTCAGCGCCCACTCTCCTACGGTTCCTGAGTAACCACAAGAGACCGAAGGCGCCTGGGCGGACGGACACAAGCCCACAGGCGTCAAGGACAAGGAGGCAGGCAGCATGGCCATCAACCTGGTGAACCCGAGCGGATTGCCCAAGATCGACGCCTACCGGCAGGTGTCGATCGCAACGGGGTCGAAGCTGGTCTTCATCGCCGGCCAGGTCGCCTGGGATGCCGAGGGGACCACCGTCGGCGAAGGCGACCCGCCGCGCAGGTCGAGCAGTGTTACCTCAACGTCGGCATCGCTCTGGCCGAGGCCGGCGGCTCCTTCGACGACGTGGCGAAACTGACCTTCTACGTTGTCGACTGGGCCCCCGACAAGATGCCCTCACTCCTGGAAGGCGTCTCCCGGGCATCCGCGAAGCTGGGCATCACCCCCGTCCCGCCGGCCACGCTGCTGGGTGTCGCGGCTCTCGACATCCCCGACCATCTGGTCGAGATCGAAGCCACCGCGATCCTCGACTGACCACACGCCCCTCCCCCACCGAACACAGAGGATCAGCGTGGTCCCGGCCGCGACTGGATACCTGATCCGGTGCCGGTAGCCGGTGTGTCAGCCGGCAGCTTGTCAGTCTGCGAAGACGGCGCGGCGCAGAGCGGGGAGGGCACCGCACAGCCGGAAGAACGTGCGTGCGGCCGCTCGGAGGGTACGGCTGCGCAGGGTGGCCAGGCGTAGGTACAGGGTCGCTGCTCGTACCGCGGCGAAGCCGTTCTTCAGGTGCGGGGGCAGGCAGTCGTGCAGCGCCCGGCTGCCCACCGGCTCGATGTTGAGCCGGTATCCCTGCAGCCGCTCGTCGGGCGCGATGTCACGCTCGTAGACCGCGACGCTGATGCCGACGGCATGCAGGCCCTGCGCCAGGCACAGCCCGCCGATGCCGCCCCCGCGATGACGACCCGCAACGGCTGCGTGGACATGGTGCGTTCCTCCCCGAGGACAGACGTGGATCGGTCAGGCTTGGATCAGGAGCCGTTCGAGGAGACCGAGGACGTCATCGGCCCGGTCGGCAGCCAGACTCGCGCCCTTGACCGCAGCGATGACCAGCTCGGCGCCTGCGGCCGGATCGACACCGGCTGTCGGCGCGCCGTGCGCGGCGGCCTCGGCCAACAGCGTGCGCAGCGAGGTCCGCCAGCCCTCCTCGCGGCTGGCGATGATCTCTCGCAGCTCGGGGTCGCGGCGAGCCCGCAGGTCCAGTTCGCGCAGCACCACGTGCAGTTCGGGCTGGTCATTGATCTTCTGCCGGAGGGCGGCGAGGTGGCCGCGCAGGCGGTCAGTCGGGCTGCCGTCGGGCGGTGTGGTCGACCCGGACTGCCCGGTGGTGTGGTCCACGACCGCCACGATCAAGGCCTGCTTCGTGGGGAAGTGGTGATGGATCGTCGAGTGGTCGATGCCCGCCCGGCCGGCCACGTCCCGCATCCGCAGTTCCTCGAACCCGCCTTCGGCCAGGCATCGGTAGGCCGCGTTCACCAGGGCTTCCCGCCGCTCGGGTCCAGCCGGCGGTCTGCCTCGTCGTGCCGCTGCCATGCTCACACCTTTGATCAACCAACCGGTTGGTGGATCAATATCGTGGGTGCTGGTGAGGCGTCAGTCCCGTTTCCGGAACGACGACAGCCGGGCGTCTCGATCCGAGCGCGGTCATGACGGCGTCTTCCTGGAGGCCGGGGCATCGAGCAGGGGCCGCACGTTCACGCCGCCGCCTGCCCCGCAACCCCGAAAACCGCCGAGCCCGCGCAGGACGAACCGGCGGTACAGCCCTCCGCCTGACGGCCACTCGCGCGTTGCAGCCCTGTTGTACGACGTCAGGTCCAGTGCTCCCACGGCTCGATGACGCCCGTAGCAGCAGGGCTCTGCAGGGACTGAGGTTTCAGTGCTGTGGACTGTCCCCGAAGGCCGTCACGGTGAGGAAGCGGATGGGGAGCGCGAGCAGGGTCTCCGGGCCGTGCGGGGCCTCGCCGTCGAACTGGAGGGCGTCACCGGGGCGCAGTGTGTAGCTGGACTTGCCGTGGCCGTAGACCATCTCCCCCTCCAGCATGTAGATGATCTCGGTGCCGGCGTGCTGGAAGAGCGGGAAGACCTCGCTCTGCTCGGTGAGGGTGACCAGGAGCGCGTCCATCCGCTTGTGGGCGCCCCTGAGCGAGCCGAGCTGGGTGTACTCGTGGCCGATCCGGGTGCCGCGCCGCACGATGCGGGCGCCGTGCCCCGCCGGGACGAAGACAGCCTCCCGCTCGTCGTCCATACCGCGGAAGAGGGCCGTGACCGGGACGTCGAGACCGCGCGCGAGCCGGGAGAGCGTGGTGAGGCTGCACGCGGTCTGAGCGTTCTCGATCTTCGACAGCATGGCCTTGGAGATACCGACCCGCTGCGCCATCTCGCCGACCGAGAGCCCGGCCGCCTGCCGGTACTCACGGGCCCGGACCGCGATGATGCGCTCCAGGGCCTTGTCGTCGTCGGCTTCCGCCGCGGGTTCGGGGTGCTCGCTCACCGGCGCATCCTACGCCGGGCGTATCAGCCGGAAGCGCGGTTGGGGCTCGGCGCGGCCGGTGGCGAGGTCGGCGGCCATGACGCCGATGAGGGGGGTGAACTTGGCGCCCTGGCCGGAGCAGGGCGAGACGATGACGAGGGGGCCGTGCCGGTCGAGGACGAAGTCGTCGTTCACGTCCGTGGTGTAGAGGCAGGTCGCCTCCGCGACCGGGGCGGGATCGAGGCCCGGGAGGCGGTCGCGGACGAAGCCGCTCACCCGGGTGCGCGACTCCGGGTCGACGAGGCCGGTCCGGGTACTGGCCGAGGTGAGGGTGCCGCGGCCGTGCTCGGCGACCTTGACGGCGGGCAGCGGGCCGCCGTCGCTGCCGGACGGCAGGCCGTAGATCTGCAACGCCTCGTCCTTGAAGACCAGGGTCGGCCACCGCACCGACGGCTCCCGCTGCCGGTGGTGGAAGACCTGCTGCTGGGTGACGGTCAACTCCGGGAGTGGTACGGGCAGTTGCAGCTCCGGCAGCCAGGCACCGGCCGCGATCACCACGGTGTCGGCGGTGAGTTCACGGCCGTCGTCCGTACGCAGCAGCACCTTCTCGCCCACGTCGAACCCGGTGACGCGGACCCCGGTCCACACGTCCGCGCCGAGCTCGACGGCCCGCCGCACGCACGCCGCGACCGTCCGGTCGGCATCGATCACTCCCGCGTCCGGCTGGTACAGGACCTGCCCGTCGAAGATGATGTACGGCCAGCGCTCCGACGCGGCTTCGGCGCCGAGGAGTTCACACCGCACTCCGGCCTCGCCCAGCACGTCGGACAGACCCTCGGGGTCGCGCCCCGCCCCGAAGTCGAGGCCACCGGTCGTGCGCAGCAAGGGGGTCGAGCTGTCCAGCTCCAGCTCGCGCCACAGCTCGTGGGCCCGCCCGGTCAGCTCCACGTAGAGCTCGTCGCCGTAGACCCGCCGGAAGATCCGTGAACTGCCGTGCGAGCTACCGTGCTTGTGGCCGATCTCGTACGCCTCGATCAGCGTGACCTCGCGGCCGCGGCGGGCGAGTTCCCAGGCGGTGGCCGCGCCCATCAGTCCGGCACCCACGACTGCGATCACAGGCCCTCCCCGGGGATCCAGTCGGTACCCGCCAGCGGGACGCGGGCCATGGCCGCGGACTCGATGGTGAGGGCGACCAGGTCCTCCGGCTCCAGGTGCAGCAGATGCGCCTTGCCGCAAGCGCGGGCCAGCGTCTGGGCCTCCATGGTCATCACGCGCAGGAAGTTGGCAAGGCGTCGGCCGGCCTCCGCCGGGTCGAGGCGCGCGGCCAGCTCCTCGTCCTGGGTGGAGATGCCGGCCGGGTCGCGTCCGTCCTGGTAGTCGTCGAAGTAGCCTGCGGCGGAGCCCAGTCGACGGTACTCGGCGTCGTACCGGGGATGGTTGTCGCCGAGCGCGATGAGCGCCGCCGTGCCGATGGCGACCGCGTCCGCGCCCAGGGCGAGCGCCTTGGCCATGTCGGCGCCGCCGCGGATGCCGCCGGAGACGATCAGCTGGACCTCCCGGTGCACCCCCAGCTCCTGGAGCGCCCGGACGGCTTGGGGCAGCGCGGCCAGGGTGGGGATGCCGACGTGCTCGATGAAGACGTCCTGGGTGGCGGCCGTGCCGCCCTGCATGCCGTCGACGACCACGACGTCCGCGCCGGCGTGCACGGCCAGCTTCACGTCGTAGTACGTCCGGGTCGCGCCGACCTTCACATAGACCGGCTTCTCCCAGTCCGTGATCTCCCGCAGTTCGAGGATCTTGATGGCGAGGTCGTCGGGGCCGGTCCAGTCGGGGTGGCGGCAGGCGCTGCGCTGGTCGATGCCGACGGGGAGCGTCCGCATGCCGGCGACCCGTTCGGTGATCTTCTGGCCGAGCAGCATGCCTCCGCCGCCGGGCTTGGCGCCCTGGCCGAGGACCACCTCGATGGCGTCGGCGGCGCGCAGGTCGTCGGGGTTCATGCCGTAGCGGGACGGCAGGTACTGGTACACGAGGTGCTTGGAGTGGCCGCGCTCCTCGGGGGTCATCCCGCCGTCGCCGGTGGTGGTGGAGGTGCCGACCTCGCTGGCGCCCCGGCCGAGGGCCTCCTTGGCCTGGGCGGACAGGGCGCCGAAGCTCATGCCGGCGATGGTGACGGGGGTGGCCAGGCGCAGGGGGTGCTTGGCGTGCCGGGTGCCGAGGACGACGTCCGTGTCGCAGCGTTCGCGGTAACCCTCCAGCGGATAGCGGGACATGGAGGCGCCGAGCAGCAACAGGTCGTCGAAGTGCGGGAGTCGCCGCTTGGCGCCCCAGCCGCGGATGTCGTAGATGCCGGTCTCGGCGGCGCGCTGGATGGCGTGGATGGTGGCACGGTCGAAGGTGGCCGACTCGCGAAGGCCCTGGGATACGGGTTCCATGTGCGTCGAACTCCCTCAGTACGCCGTCGCGTTGTCGACCTTGAAGTGGTACAGCTCCCGGGCCGAGCCGTAGCGGCGGAAGTCCGCCGGGTCCTCGTCCCGCTCGGCCGCCTTCAGCAACTCGGCGAGCTCGGCGAGGTGTTCGGGGCGCATCTTCTTCTCCACGCAGTCGGCGCCGAGGGACTTCACGGTGCCGCGGACATAGAGGCGGGCCTCGTAGAGCGAGTCGCCCAGCGCATCGCCGGCGTCGCCGCAGACCACCAGTCGCCCGGCCTGCCCCATGAACGCGCTCATGTGGCCGACGCTTCCGCCGACGACGATGTCCACGCCCTTCATGGAGATCCCGCACCGCGCCGACGCGTCCCCGTCGATCACCAGCAGGCCTCCGTGGGCGGTGGCGCCGGCCGACTGGGAGGCGTTGCCGCGCACGCGGACCGTGCCGGACATCATGTTCTCGGCGACCCCGGTGCCCGCGTTGCCGTGGACGGTGACCGTGGCGCGCTGGTTCATTCCTGCGCAGTAGTAGCCGACATGGCCCTCGATGTCGACGGCGAGGTCCTCCCGGATGCCGCAGGCCACAGCATGCGCGCCGCGCGGGTTGAGCACGCGCCAGGCCGTGGCCTCGGGGGCGTGCAGGGCCTGGTTGAGCTCCCGAACGGGCGTGGTGGCCAGGTCGATCAGCGTCGCCATACGTACACCTCTTCCGGCTCGGGTTCGAAGATGCGGGCGTTCTCGATGCCCGGCAGGACGTCCAGGGCCCGGTACTCGGAGGCCATCGCCACCCATGCGTCGGTCTCGGCGACGAGTGCCGGTTTGCAGGCGATGGCGTCCCGGACGACCGCGAAGGAGTCGCTCGTGCACACCAGCAGGGTGTAGAAGCCGTCGAACCGCTCGCACAGCAGCCGCAGCGCCTTCTCCAGGTCGGCACCCTGCGCCAGCTGGTGGGCGACGAAGCGGGCGCCGACCTCGGAGTCGTTCTCGCTGTCGAACCCGACGCCCCGGGCGCGCAGTTCGCGGCGGATGGTGGCGTGGTTGGCGAAGGAGCCGTTGTGCACGAGGCACTGTCCGGGGCCGACGGAGAAGGGGTGGGCACCTTCGGGGGTGACCGCCGACTCGGTGGCCATCCGGGTGTGGCCGACGCCCTGCCAGCCGGTGACGGAGGCGAGCCCGAAGGACTCGGCCAACTCCACCGGGTTTCCGGTGCCCTTGAGCACGGCGAAGCCCTCACCGGAGCCGATCACCGTGGCGTCCGGGAGCGCGGCGGCGACCGAGGCGGCGTCCGTGTGCACGACCGTCGTGGCGTCGGCGTCGTAGGCCCGGACGCCCGGCAGTACGGCCTCCACCTCGGCCTTCGACGTGCCCAGCACGGACACGACGGTGCGTCCCGACGGACACAGGCGCGGATCGCCGTAGACCGCGACCCCCGCGGAGTCGGGCCCGCGTTCGACGACCTGGCCCAGCATCGCGGCCAGCAGCTCACCGAGCCGGGGTTCCAGTGAGGGCTCGCGCAGATGCAGCCCCACGATTCCGCACATCCCAAGTCCCTTCAGAATGCGGTCAGATAGCGGTCGAGCTCCCAGGGGCCGACCGTGGCGTGCCAGTCGAAGAACTCCTCGCGCTTGAGGTCGGCGAAGTACGCGCTCACTCCACTGCCCGCCGCGTCCAGCGCGCCGCTGATCACGTCGTCCGCCTGGAACGCCTCGACCGCGTGGAGCAGGGTCGGCGGGAGTTCCGGGCCCTTGCCCGCGGCGCCGGGTTCGCCCGGGTCGAGGCCGCGTTCGATGCCGTCGAGACCGGCGGCGAGGGCGGCGGCCGCCGCGAGATAGGGGTTGGCCGCGCCGTCCCCGCCGCGCAGCTCGATGCGGTTGCCGTCGGGGACGCGGACGAAGTGGGTGCGGTCGTTGCCGCCGTAACTCGCCACGCGCGGGGACCAGGTGGCGCCCGAGCGGGTGTTCACGGCACCGGTGCGCTTGTAGGAGTTGACGGTCGGCGCGATGACGGCCTGGAGGGCCCGGGCGTGTTCGACGATCCCGGCGACGAAGGAGTAGGCGAGCGGGGAGAGCCCGAGGCCGCGGTCGTCGGCGGTGTCCGGGAAGGCGGGTTCCTCGCCGCGCCACAGCGACATGTGCAGGTGCATGCCGGTGCCGGTGCGGTCGGTGAACGGCTTCGGCATGAACGTGGCGGTCATGCCGCGCTGTTCGGCAAGGACCGAGACCAGGTACCGCAGGGTGATGACCCGGTCGGCGGTGGTGAGGGCGTCGGCGTGCTGGAAGTTCTGCTCGAACTGGCCGTTGCCGTCCTCGTGGTCGTTGGCGTAGTTGCCCCAGCCGAGGGCGTTCATGGCGCTGGAGACGGCGGTGAGATGGTCGTACATCCGGGTCAGCCCGCGGGCGTCGTAACAGGGCTGGTCCGCCGTGTCCTTGGTGTCGGCGACGCTGAGCACGCCGTGCTCGTCGCGGTTGACCAGGAAGTACTCGACCTCGGCGCCCACGGAGAGCGAAAGGCCCAGCTCCGCCGCCCGCTCCAGCAGCCGGCGCAGGATGACACGCGGGGCGTACGGCCAGGGCTCGCCCTCCACATACGGGTCGCAGTGCACGAGCGCGAGGCCGGGCTTGACGAAGGGAACCGGCGTGTACGAGCGGGCGTCCGGCCGGGCGATGACGTCCGGGTCGCTGGGCTGCTGACCGAGCGCGCCGACCGCGTACCCGGCGAAACCGACTCCCTCGTCGCGGAGTTGCTCGACGGCCTGGGCCGGCACCAGCTTGGCGCACGGCTTGCCGGTCAGGTCGACGAAGACGGCCAGTACGAACTCGATGCCGTCCGCGCGGACCAGGTCCGCGAGATCGGGGTCGGTCCTCATGGAACCCTCCCTGCCCATCAGAAGGTGTCTACTCTAATGAATCCTTGTTGCATGAGAGTAGACACCGCTGGCGTTACGGAATCATTTCCGCCTTGGAAGGGATCCGTTAGGCGCCGCATTCGGCCACAGCGCCCGGGCCTTTGCCACCCTCCCGCACCGCGGACGGCTTCAGAACACCGATCTCGTGACAGGCTCGCGCGCCTCCTCCCATGACCGAGTCCAGCGTCGGCGATGAGCAGCGAGAGGCGCGCCCGGTAGCGACAGCGAGCAGCCGGATCAGCGCGCCGGTCCACGGTATGGGCGTGACGTTCTGAGGAGGTGTCATGTACGTCCCCCTTTGGGGGCAGCGCGGTGCTGCCTGACCTGAGGTGGGCGAGCGACCACGCGAAGGTGGCCATCGCTCAGTTCAATCGCCCCCGTACGCGCGCAGGAAGGCGTCCACGGCCGCATTCGCGATGACGCGGAGCTCGGCGGCGGGGACGCGACGGGTGCCCAGCCGCGAGCGCAACTCCAAAGGGCCGGTGAGCAGGGCGAAGAAGTGTTCGGCGGCCTGCTCCGGGTCGCATGGGCGCAGGCGGCCGGCGAGTGAGAGGCGGGCCAGCCGATCGGCGAGCGCCGCGCGGGGACGGTGCGCGGTGCGCTCTTGCACGGTCTCGATCAGATCGGGGAATTGAGCCACCTGGGCGTAGGTCAACCAGCGCAGCGCGCGGGCGCGTTCACCGCAGCAGATCCGCAACAGCCGTTGGGCCAGGTCCACGAGCGCCACACGCAGGTCGTCGTCCGGGGCTCGCTCGCGCAGCCGCTCGACGACCGCGAGGTTCTCCGCCATCAGGGTGTCGGCCGCCGCCTCGATGGTGTGGCGGAAGAGGGTCTCCTTGTCGTTCAGGTGGTTGTAGACGGTCGGTTTGGCGACGCGCGCCTCCTCCGCGATCTCCTGGACGCAGGCCTGTGCGTATCCGCGCCGCGCGAAGACGGCGAACGCGGCGTCCAAGATCGCCTGTCGCTTGTCGACCCGCCCGCGCGAGACGCCCCTGCCCCCGGTTGACGCTGTTGAACTCATGGGTTCATTCTAACTTCAACACCGGTATGGAAGATTTACTGAACTGTTTAGTTCAATTCAAGGGTGGGAAACCATGATCGTTCACACGCTGCGCTTCGCCTTCAAGGACGGGACGACCGAGGAGCAGAAGGCCCAGGTGCTCGCGCTGATGCGGCGAACGGCGTCCGTCGAGTCGGTCTCGTTCGCAACCGTCGGGCAGAGCTTGGGCGATCCCGCCGAAGGCCTCACCCACGCCTACTGCGTGGGCATCGAGGACCTGGCGGCCCTCGAGCGGTACATGCACGACCCGGTTCACCTGGCGGGAGACCCCGAAATCATCCCGCACCTGGCCAAGATCTCCATCGGCCCCGACCTCTCCGACGACATGTCCCCCGAGCTGGCCGGCGAGATCATGGCGCTGCACGAGAAGAAGGCCGCCATGCACCCGGAGTGGGCCGCCCAACTCGAACCGCTCCTCGCGACGCAGACCGCCACGGGGCCGTCCGATCGTTCATGACCGGACCCGTCGCCGTCCTCGCGGCTCCGTCTTCGCGGCTCCGACGGCAATGGGCCGCCGACCGCGTGAGAAGACCCGACGCGCGCTTCGCGCACCCGCTCGGGGGTGCGGCACGGCCACCACCATCTACCCGGCCGCACTGCTCCATGCCCCAGCCGCGGACACCGTCGCCGAGGACCCTTTGTCTTGAGTTCAGCCCGGCCCGCACCGATCGAGTGCAACACGAACCCGGTTGAGCCCCTCCACCCTCCAGTGGCTCCGGCCGGGCAACTGGTCATCCCGACGCCAGCGCCAGGCCGAGAACATCGCCCAGTTCAGGGCCCGGCACCGGTGAACCAGCTCGTGGTCACACCCCGCATAGAGCTTGCCCACTTCTTCGGGCGCATGGGCGAGGTCGAACTCGATCGGCCCACGGCAGCACGTGGCAAGGTCCACGAAGAGCGGCCCTCTCCTCGTATGGAGGAGGTTGCCCGGATGCGGCTCGCCATGCAACAGCTGATCATCGGCATTCTCAGTGCTGATCGCAGCGCTCAGTCCCCTGAGTGTGCTGCTGAGGAACTGCCGGTCCGAGTCGGGCAGTTCTGGGGAGCGCTTCCGGTCGTCCACCTCTCTGAGCGCCCCAGCGACCCGATCGGTGAAGTGCGGCGCGTCCAGATCGATCCGGCGCAGGGCGGCATGGTGCCGCATGAGCACCTCTGCGTAGTCGGCCGCCGCGATCTGTGACCCCACAGGCTCGTAGTAGGTCCAAAACGAAATGGCGAAAGCGTCACGCACATACACGCGCGGCTCGACCCGAGGCTCGAGTTCAGCAACCGGAGCACCGACATCGGTGAGACGGCACGCAACCCCTACCTCGAACTCCAGATCAGCAAGATGCCGCTGTGGGGCGACCCGAGCCACAACATCACACGGGACCAGGCGCAGCACCACACGGTCCGAGTTGTTGATGACGACCATCCCGTCGGCCTGAAGGCCCAGCTCCGCAGCAACCGCCCGTGCCGCCTCAACCCCACGACGCAGCTCCGGCAGCTCCATACCCTCCCCCTTACCTCCACGCCCGTGACGTGCCCAGGCCGACAGTAGTTGAGCACGTCACCGCCCATCACCGGGGCTCATAAAGGCTTCGGCTGACGCCGAGACCAGACACAGCCCTGGCCAGGCCCCCACATCCCGGCAACCGAACCCCCAGGCGTTCCTCGAATGCATGCAGTGGCGAGCGCGCCCCGGCGCCGCTGTCGTTCGCCGTTCGCCTCGGTACGCGGCCACCACACCGGCATCCGGTACCCCGACTTCGAGGCGACCCGGTCGTTCTGGGTCGACACGATGGGCCGGCGAGTGCTGCAGGTGTGGCCGTACGGCGACTTGACCCTCGCCTACGCGCTGCCGCCCGCTCAGGACGACTTCCGGCTGGAGATCCTCGGCGACCCCGGTGCCACTGCCCAGCCCCGGTTCGGCGACGTCGACGCGAGCCTCGGCGTGAACGGCTACAACCACGTGTGCCTGTCCGTGGACGACGTCGACGCCGCGCTCGAGGAACTGCGCGCCCGCGGAGTGGACATCGTCAACCCCCGTTCGAGATCGACGACATCAGCGCCCGCCTCGCCTTCTTCCGCGATCCGTGGGGCAGCATGTTCGAGCTCTCCGAGCGCTTCGGCGACGACCACGCCCACTGAGCTCCGGGCGGGCCCCGGTGTCTGTCCCGTCAGGTCGGCGCCGTCACGGCAGTGAGGTAGGCGATGGCCGCCTCCTCGCTGCGGGTGGCAGGCTGCGGTGTGCCCACGAGCAGTCGCTGTCCTGGGGGCGTCGTGCGACGTCCGCGGCGTGATGGTGATCGGCATCGCGGGGACGTGCGCGATGCCGATCTCGACGGGTGTGCGGTTCTCGTGGTGGATCGGCGCCGTGGCGGGTCAGCCCGCCATCTGCCGGATCGGCTCCGAGGCGGCTCCCGTCCGGCGGCGTCGGGCGGCGAGGCCGAGTGCGGCGGCGGCGACGGCCCCGGCGAGGGCGAGCATGCCCAGGGCGTTCGCCAGGGTGCCGGCCGCGGAGGTGAGCGCCAGAACCACGAGCGGGCAGATGAACTGGCCGAGGAAGAAGGAGCCCGTCCACAGACCGGTGCCGCGGCCGCGGTCGGCGTAGTGGAGCTGGGACATGGCGAGGGTGAGCAGGCTCGGTAGCATGATGCCGCTGCCGAGGCAGTTGATCACGGCACCGATGGTCAGTACGACGGGGTCGGGGGCGAGCCAGATCACCGCGAAGCCGAGGGCTGACAGACCGAAGGCGGTGGGCAGCCAGGCTTGCGGGCTGCGGCCGGCCTTGGTGAAGACGACGGCGCCGATCACGACCGCGGCGCTGGAGCAGGCGGTGGCCAGTCCGATCACGCCGGAGCTGCTCACGCCCATGTCGTCCAGGAGGAACGCCATCTCCACCTGGACGGTGTAGAAGAGGACGGCGCCGAAGAGGGTCAGCGCGCACGTGCCGGCCAACGCACGCCAGGGGAAGGGCCGCTCGGCCATCGGTTCCGCGGCGGTGGTGGCAGGCTCGTCCGCGCGGTCGGCCGGTCGGGGCTGGGGCAGGAAAGCGGCCATGGCGGGGGCGAGCAGCAGGCTCACGGCGTAGGCCCAGAACGGTGCACGCCAGCCGGCCGATCCGGCCGCGCCGCCCAGCACGAAGAAGGCCGTCGCGGAGATCGAGGCGCACATCGTCTGCATCGCGAGGTAGCGGTCGCGTTGCCGGCCGGAGTAGTAGTCGCCGATCAGCGTGGTGCTGCAGGTCATGATGGCGGCTTCGGCGACACCGACGAGGGCGCGGCTGGCGACGATGGCACCGAGGGAGTCCAGCCACAGCGGGGCGGTGCCGAGGACCGCGTACAGCACGGTCGAGACGACGAGCAGGCGTTTGCGGCCGAGTCGGTCGACGAGGACGCCGGCGAAGGGGGCCAGCAGCGCCAGGGAGAGGGCGGGGATGGTCAGGGCCATGGGGACGAGCGCGTCGGCGCCCGGTGCGCCGGCGAAGTGGTCCTCCATCTGGGGCAGGACGGGGGCGATGAGCACGGCGCCCAGGATGGGCAGACAGGCGCCGGCCATCAGCAGCGTGAGGCGAAGCCGGTGGCCGGGGCCGGACACGGTGTGCTCGGACGGGGTGTCTGCGACAGCTGCGGGGGGCGGGGAAGGGAGCGGGGGCACGGGTGCGGGCATGCGGGAACTCCACGTGGCATGTCGGGAGGGGGACGGGCGGTGCGGCGGTCGCGGTCGGGCCGCCAGGTACCGGTGGCAGGTTCGCAGGGGTGCCGATGGCTGCCGGGCGTCGCGGCGGGCCGGCTCGCCGGGCGCCTGCGCGGTCCCGGCAGCGGGTGGCGGTAGGGCTCCGGCGCCGGGTTGAGACGACTATGGGCCAGCGGAGAGGTCCTGCCTAGCCCTCATCCGATCGATATCGAAGATGTGGATCATTCGCGTCCTGGATACTGAGCACCTGTAGGAGCCCGCTATCTCGGTGCGACCGTGACGATACGGCCGGGCTCGGAGGCGGCCAGCTCCGCTCCCACGCGGGCCGCGGTCTCGCGCAGCCAGATGTGGGCCGCGTCGTGGGTGTGCACCGGGTGCCACCACAGTGCCTCCTGGAGAGGGACCGCCGCGTAGGGAGGTTCCATGAGGCGTACGGCTGCCACTCCCCGCAGCAGCTCGGCCAGGCGCTGCTGAACCAGAGCGATCCGGTGGGTGCCGGCGACCAGGAAGGGCAGCGCCTGGAAGCTGTCGACGGAGACCTCGACGTGCGGTTCGATGCCGAGCATGCTCAACTGCCGGGCGGCCGGGGCGTCGTAGGTGCGTTGGTAGGCGACCCAGGGCAACCGTGCCAGGTCATCCATGGTGAGCCGGTCGCCGACCTCGTCGTTGGTCTCGGCGACGAGGAAGACCCAGCGGTCGGCGAACAGTTCCACGGCGGGAAATCCGCTGATGACACCGTGCGGCATGAACAGTCCGTCGGCCGTTCTGAGCAGTGTTTCGGTGTCCTCCGTGACGTCGCCGGGCGTCCGCTGGAAGCGCAGCCGTACCCCGGGGGCCTCGGCGTGCACCCGCTGGGCGAGCTCGGCGCCGAAGACGCTGAGCGCGTAGTCGGAGGTGAGCAGGGTGAACTCGTGCTCCTCGCTGCCCGGGGCGAAGTCGGCCCTGCTGCTGAAGACCCGTTCCAGCAGGTCGCAGGCGGTCGAGGCGCGGTCCAGCAGAGCGCGGCCGAGGGCGGTCAGTTCGTACTGCTTGCCGACGCGCGCGAGCAGCTCGTCATCGAAGTGGCGGCGCAGGCGAGCCAGGGCCGCGCTCATCGCCGGCTGACTGAGCCCGACGCGCTGACCGGCACGCGTGACGTTGCGTTCCTCCAGCAGGGCCCGCAAGGACAGGACGAGATTGAGATCGAGGCCGGAGAGGGACACGACGCCTCCAGAGTGAGGCCGCTTGCGGCGGAGACATTTGCAGCACAGATGATCAGCATCTAAAGAATCGATTTCCCAGATTACTCGGTGAGGGCCACATTGGTCCCACCGCAATCTGGAGGACATACCAGTGAAACCCGCAGCCGCTTCCCCGTCCTTCTCCGGACCCTTCGCCCTTGGCGTCCTTTCCACCTCTGACCAGGTGGCTTTCCCCGGTCTCGTGCTCCCCGAGGGGCGGGTGCTGGATCTTCGTACGGCGCTCGCAGAGCCTGTCCTGACGGCCCGGGAGATCTTCGAGCGCTGGGACGAGTTGCTCCCTCGCCTGCACGAGCTCGCGGCCGACGAGACGGCCGACTGGCGGCCGTTGGAGCAGCTGCGAGCGCACGCGCCGGTCGAGCCCCGCCAGGTCTTCCAGTCCGGCGCCAACTACCGGCAGCACGTGATCGACCTGGAGGTCGCCCACCGCTCCCCCGACGACCCCCGCACCGTGGAGGAGGCGCGCGCGGAGATCGCCGCGGTCATGGACCGGCGGGCGGCCGAGGACCTGCCGTACGTGTTCATCGGCCTGCCGAGCGCGATCACCGGCCCCTTCGACGACGTCGTACTCCCGGACTGGGCCGAACAGCCCGACTGGGAGCTGGAGTTGGCGGCCGTCATCGCCAGGCCCGCCTACCGGGTGACGGTCGAGGAGGCCCTGGAGTACGTGGCCGGGTACACCATCGCCAACGACCTCACCGACCGGGCGACCGTCTTCCGCCGGGACATGAAGGCCATCGGTACCGACTGGCTGCGCTGCAAGAACGCTCCGGGTTTCACCCCGCTCGGGCCGTGGATCGTGCCCGCCGAGTCGATCGCCGACCCGGGCGACCTGCGGGTCACGCTGAAGCTCAACGGCGAGACCATGCAGGACGAGTCCACCAAGGACATGCTCTTCGGCATCGCACGGCTGGTGTCGTACATCTCCCGGACCTCCCGGCTCCTGCCCGGCGACCTGGTGCTCACCGGCAGCCCGGCCGGCAACGGCATGCACTGGGGACGGCTGCTGCGCGACGGCGACGTCATGGAAGGCTCCATCACGGGTCTGGGCGCGCAGCGCACCCGCTGTGTCGCCGAGGGGACCGTGTCGTGACAGCCCCGCTCGACCCCACGGACGCCGAGGGCGCGATCGCCGAGGCCGCCAAACGGTGTTCCAACTGGGGGCGTTGGGGCGAGGACGATGTGCTCGGCACCCTGAACTTCCTCGACGAGGCCAAGCGCCGCGAGGGTGCCGCGCTGGTGCGGAGGGGCGTGAGTTTCTCGCTGTCGCAGCGGTTCGACATGAACGGACCGCAGAAGGGCTGGCGCCGCCGCACCAACCCCGTCCACACCATGCTGGACACGGGCACGGACGCGGCCCTGGGCAACCAGGGCTTCCCGCACGGCATCGGCGGCGCCGACGACGTGATCGCGATGCCTCTGCAGTGCTCCACCCAATGGGACGGGCTCGGGCACATCTTCGACCACGGCAAGGCGTGGAACGGGCGGGCGGCCGAGAAGGTCGTCACCTCCGACGGCGACCTGGTCACCGGCATCGAGCACATGGCCCCGTACGTCGCCGGGCGCGCAGTCCTCCTCGATGTCGGCCGGGTGATCGGCGACGAACGCGGGGAACTGCCGGACGGTTTCGCGATCACCGAGGAACACCTGACCGCGACGGCCGAGGCGCACGGCGTGGCCGTCGGCCGCGGGGACATCGTCGTCGTCCGCACCGGACGGCTGACGCGCGCCCGCTGCGAGGGCTGGGGCGACTACGCGGGCGGAGACTCTCCCGGCCTGTCCTTCACCACCGCCGGCTGGCTGCACACGAGCGAGATCGCCGCGATCGCCACCGACACCTGGGGCTTCGAGGTACGGCCGAACGAGTTCGACGGCGCCTTCCAGCCGCTGCACCAGGTCGTCATCCCCAACATGGGCCTGCTCATCGGCGAGATGTGGGACCCCGACACCCTCGCGGACGACTGCGCCCGCGACGGCGTGTACGAGTTCTGGCTCACCGCCGCGCCCCTGCCCATCACCGGAGCCGTGGGCTCCCCCGTCAATCCGGTCGCCGTCAAGTGACCTGCCCAACAAAGGAGTTGGCGATGGAAGGCAAGAGAGTCCTGGTCATCGGAGGGGGCACCTCCGGCAATGTCATGACCGTGCTGCTGCGGCGGGCCGGCGTCGACGTCGACGTCGTCGAGGTCAGGCCGGACTGGAACGTACGCGGCTCCGGCATCACCCTTCAGGGCAACGCCCTGCGCGTGCTGCGCGAGATCGGCGTCTGGGACGAGGTCCGCGAGCACGGCTTCGGCTTCGACGCCCTGGGGCTGACGACGCCCGACGGCACCGTGCTGCACGTCGGCGACGTCCTGCGCACCGGCGGAGACGACCTCCCCGCCACCCTCGGCATGCAACGCCCGGTGCTCCAGCGCATCCTCGTCGACGCCGTCCGGGCATCCGGCGCGAACATCCGGCTCGGCACCACCGCCGAGATCCTCACCCAGGACGACACATCAGCGACCGTCCGGTTCAGTGACGGCACCGAGGGCCGCTACGACCTCGTCGTGGCCGCCGACGGCCTGCACTCCGCGACCCGCGCCGCCATCGGCATCGACGTCAAACCCGAGCCGACCGGCATGGCCATCTGGCGGGTCCCGGCGCCCCGCCCGGCCGGAGTGGAGTGCAGCGTCCTCTCCCACGGAGGCCCCTGCTACATCGCCGGCTACACGCCCACCAGCGAGGACACGGTCTACGCCTATCTGGTGGAGGCCGGCCGCGACCGCGCCACGATCCCGCCCGAGTCCTACGCGCAGGAGATGCGCCGCCTCGCCGAGGGCTACGGCGGTGCCTGGGACGAGATCCGTGACTCGATCACCGACCCGGCGCAGGTGAACTACACCTGGTTCGACCGGATGCTGGTCGAGGGGTCCTGGCACCGGGGCCGGGTCGTCCTCGTCGGCGACGCCGCGCACTGCTGCCCGCCCACGATCGCCCAGGGCGCGGCGATGGCCGTGGAGGACGCCTGGGTGCTGTCCCAGCTGCTGACCAGTGCATCCGCATGGGACGAGGAACTGCTCACGCGCTACTACGAGCGGCGGATCGACCGGGTCCGGATGGTCGTCGAAGCGTCCGTGCAGATCGGGCAGTGGCAGCTCGACGGCGTGCCCGGTGACGTGCCCGGCCTGTTGGCCGGCACGATGCCGGTGCTCAGGGAGCTGCCGTGACGGCCTACCCTCCCCCGGCCACCGCTGGCAGACGCACCCAACGCGACCAACGCCCCTCGCCGACTGTCGACGTACACGCACACGTCCTGATCCCGGAGGTCGAGGCCCTGGTGGCCGGCCTGCCGGGCCTCGCGGAGGCCAGGGCCCTCGACGCCCGCCGCAACGGGCCCGCGGCCCTCGCCGTCAACGGCCCCATGGTCGCCGAGCGCATCCCGAGGCTGACGGACGTCGCCGTACGACTGGCCGCGATGGACGCGCAGGGTGTGGACGTCCAGCTGGTCAGCCCGTCGCCCTCGCACTACCACTACTGGGCGGACGAGGAGACGGCGGAGAAGGTGTACCTCCTCGCCAACGAGGCGACGGCCGCCCACTGCGCCCAGGCGCCCGGCCGGCTGCAGGGTCTGGGCCTCGTCCCCCTGCAGCACCCGGAATCGGCGGTGCGCGCGCTCGAACTCGCCATGGGCATGGGCCTGTCGGGTGTCGAGATCTCCTCGCACGCGCCGGGACGGGAGCTGTCGGATCCGGCGTACGAGCCCTTCTGGACCCGGGCCGAGGAGACGGGCGCGATCCTCTTCCTGCACCCCTTCGGCTGCACGCTCGACGAGCGCCTCGACCGGTGGTACCTGTCCAACACCGTCGGCCAGCCCACCGAGAACGCCGTCGCCCTCTCGCACCTGATCTTCTCCGGGGTGCTGGACCGGCACCCGGAGCTGAAGGTTCTCGCCGCGCACGGGGGCGGCTATCTGCCCACCCACATCGGCCGCTCCGACCACGCCTGGTCGGCCCGCTCCGACGCGGGCGCGGGCTGCGCCCACCTGCCCAGCAGCTACCTCAAGCGCCTGTACTTCGACTCCCTGGTCCATGACCCGTACGTGCTGCGGGAGTTGATCCGGGCCGCCGGTTCGGACCGGGTACTGCTCGGCTCCGACTTCCCCTTCGACATGGGCACCGAGGACCCTGTCGGCGCACTGCGCGCCGCACGCCTGCCCGAAGACGACTTCCACGCCGTGCGCGGCGGCAACGCGACAACGCTGCTGCGCCTCACCTGACCCCCCACAGGAGGAAAACCCACCATGAGCGCACGTCTGCTCACCCATCTGCGGCACGTCGATCTCGCCGTGCCCGACTACGACAAGCAGCTCGACTTCTACGCCGGCGTCTGGGGCCTGACCAAGGTCGCCGAGGACTCCGGCATCTCCTTCCTCGCCGCCGAGGGCAGCCCCGAACAGTACGTGGTGCGGCTGCGCAAGGCCGAGGAGAAGCGCCTCGACCTCGTCTCCTACGGCGCCGCCTCCGCCGAGGACGTGGACACCCTCGCCGACCAACTCCTCACGGGCGGCGTGCGGTTGATCTCCCAACCGGGCAAGATCGACACCCCCGGCGGCGGCTACGGCTTCCGCTTCTTCGACATCGACGGCCGCACCATCGAGGTCTCCGCCGATGTGGACGTACGGCAGCACCGCAAGATCGAGGAGAAGGAGTCGATCCCGGTCAAACTGTCGCACGTCGTGCTGAACTCGCCGGACCTGGACCGGACCCGTGAGTGGTACGAGACCCACCTCGGCTTCCGCCACTCCGACACGCTCAGCTCGCCGTACGTCGGTGACGTCATGCACTTCATGCGGATCTCCAACCAGCACCACTCCATGGCCATCGCCAAGGGCCCGCACACCTCCCTGCACCACGTCTCCTTCGAGATGCGCGGCCTGGACGAGTACATGCGCGGCTCCGGCCGCATCATCCGCGCCGGCTTCAAGAAAGTCTGGGGTCCGGGCCGGCACGTGGCGGGCGACAACACGTTCACGTACTTCCTGGACCCGCACGGCAACACCGTGGAGTACACGACGGAGTTGGAGCTGCTGGACGAGGACACCTGGCATCCCCACGTCTACGACTTCTCCCAGCCCGAGGTCACCGACCAGTGGGGCACGGCGAACCCGATGAACGAGCTGGTCGCCAAGGAGTCGTTCAACGACGTCGACCGTGGTGTGTTCGTCGCCCCGCCGGTCTGACCCTCTCGAACCCCGGGGACGCGGTGGCCCTGTCACCGCCCTGACGCCCTTGCCGCGTCCCCGGTTCCCACCGCTGTCGATGACCGCCGGAGCCTGGAGCCGTGCATGCGCTTCGCCACCTATGAACACCGACACCAGCGCCGGGTCGCCGTCGTCGAGGAGGACGGCACCCTCCATCCGGTTCCCGGGGCGCGCTCGCTCGCGGAACTGATCAGCCGCGGCGACGGACTCGACGCGCTCCTGGATGCCGGCGCCGCCACCCTCGACGTCCCGTCGGGTCCCCATGTGTCCGAGGTGCGACTGCTGCCGCCGCTTGAGCCGCCCACCGTGCGGGACTTCGTCACCTTCGAGGAGCACGTCGAAGGGGTGCGGCGATCCGTCGACGGCGTCGGCGGGGTGCCCGAAGCCTGGTACGACGCCCCGACGTTCTACTTCACCAATCCGTACGCCGTCATCGGCGCCCACGACGACGTCCCGGTGCCGCCGGGCAGCGAGGTCCTCGACTTCGAGCTGGAGGTCGCCGCCGTCATCGGCCGGGAGGGGCGGGACCTGACGCCGGAACAGGCACGGGACCACATCATCGGCTACACGGTCTTCAACGACTGGTCGGCCCGCGACTTGCAGTCCCGCGAGATGCAGGTGCGCCTCGGCCCGTGCAAGGGCAAGGACACCGCCGCCACCCTCGGCCCGTACCTGGTCACCGCCGACGAGTTGGAGCCCTACCGCGACACCGACGGCTTTCTGCGCCTGGCGCTGACCGCCTCGGTGAACGGCGAGGTCGTCGGCAAGGACCTGCTGTCCAACATGAGCTGGACCTTCGAGGAGATGGCCGCCTACGCCTCGCGGGGCACCGTCGTCCGCCCCGGCGACGTGCTCGGCTCCGGCACCTGCGGCAACGGCGGCTGCCTCGCCGAGCTGTGGGGCGTCCGGGGCGAGCAGGTCCCGCCCCCGCTGAAACCGGGCGACACCGTCACCCTCACCGTGGAGGGCATCGGCACCGTCTCCAACACCGTGGTCGCGGGCAGGGATCGGCAGCCACTGCCGACCGCCCGCCGCCGCAGCCGGGAGCGGCCGTGAACGACCTGCACCCCAAGAGACTCCTCGGCAAGGTAGTCGTCGTCACCGGCGCCGCGCGCGGCCAGGGCGCCGCCGAGGCCGAGGCACTGACGCGCGAGGGCGCCCGTGTCATCGCCACCGACGTGACCGAGGCCCCCGGCTGCCGCCGGCTCGACGTCACCGACGACAAGCAGTGGGCGGAACTGGCCGCCGAACTGCGGGAGTCGTACGGCCAGGTGCACGGCCTGGTCAACAACGCGGGCATCACCTGGCGTGCCCGCCTCGGCGAGGTCACCCCCGACGACTTCGCCCGTGTCCACGCCGTCAACGTCACCGGCCCGTTGCTGGGAATCCAGCACCTGACCCCGCTGATGCCGCCCGGCTCGTCCGTCGTCAACGTCGGTTCCACCGCCGCGCTCAGCGGCCACTACCCGGTCGCGTACACGACCAGCAAGTGGGCACTGCGCGGCCTGTCGAAGACCGCGGCCACAGAGCTCGGCCCGCGCGGCATCCGGGTCAACACGATCCACCCCGGCTTCATCGAGACCGAGATGACCGCCTCCGCCGCCCCTGCCTTCCGCGAGGCGAACATCCGCGAGACTCCTCTCGGCCGCACCGGCACGGTGGACGAGGTAGCCCCGCTCGTGGTCTTCCTCCTGTCCGACGAGTCCTCGTTCATCACCGGCGCCGAGATCCCGGTCGACGGCGGACTCACCGCGCACGGCGGTGTGAAGTCCATCGCCGACGCGTTGCGCCCGGAGGCGTCATGAGACGCCTCGAAGGCAAGGTGGCCCTGATCTCGGGCACCGCCCGTGGTCAGGGCCGGGCGGCGGCGCTGCGGTTCGCGGCCGAGGGCGCGATCGTCGTCGGCGGAGACCTGCTGCACGAGGCGGCGCTGGAGACCCAGCGGCTCGTGGGGGAGGCGGGCGGCACCGCCCTGACTCCCGGCCCGCTGGACGTCACGGACGAGGCCTCCGTCCGCGCGTGGGTGCAGGAGGCCGTGGACGCCTTCGGCGGGATCGACATCCTCTACGCCAACGCCGGTGCCGTCCGTTTCGGAGCCGTGGACACCCAGCCGTACGAGGACTTCACCTTCACGCTGCGCGCGGAGCTGAACTCGGTGTGGCTGGCCGCGCACGTCGCCTGGCCGCACCTGGTGCGCAGCCGCGGCTGCGTCCTCACCGTCGGCTCGACGGCCGGACTGATCGGCTCGCTGACCAACCGGCGCACGGCGCACTCCGCCTCCAAGGGCGCCGTGATCGCCCTGACCCGCCAACTCGCCGCCGAAGGCGCCCCGCACGGCATCCGGGCCAACTGCGTCAGCCCCGGGCTGGTCGACACCGAGGGCTCGCGCGGTGACCTGCTCGCCGCCGATCACCCCATGCGCGCCATCGCCCGCCACATCCCCCTCGGCCGCGTCGGCCTCCCCGACGAGGTCGTGAACGCCGCGGTCTTCCTCGCCTCCGACGAGGCGTCCTACATCACCGGCGCCAACCTCGTCGTCGACGGCGGCTGGTCATCCGTACTCCCCGGCTGAAAGGTCGTTCAGTGAACAAGGTCAGCGCGTCCGCCGAAGAGGCGGTCGCCGACATTCCCGACGGCGCGTCACTGGCCGTCGGCGGCTTCGGCCTCAGCGGCATCCCCGCGGTGGTGATCCGGGCCCTGCACGAGCAGGGCGCCACCAGCCTGCGGGTCGTGTCGAACAACTGCGGCGTGGACGGCCGTGGGCTGGGCGTGCTGCTCGCCGCCGGCCGGATCGCCCGCGTGACGGGCAGTTACGTCGGCGAGAACAAGGAGTTCGCCCGCCAGTACCTGTCGGGTGAGCTGGAGGTGGAGCTGGTGCCGCAGGGCACACTGGCCGAACGGCTGCGCGCCGGCGGCGCGGGCATCCCCGCGTTCTACACCCCGGCCGGTGTGGGCACCCAGGTCGCCCACGGCGGTCTGCCGTGGAGGTACGCGGCGGACGGCTCGGTCGCCGTGGCCTCCCCGCCCAAGGAGACCCGGGACTTCCGCGGTCGACCGCACGTCCTGGAGCACGCCATCACCACCGACTTCGCCCTCGTCCGGGCCTGGCGGGGGGACCGGCACGGCAACCTCGTCTTCCGCCGCGCCGCGGCCAACTTCAACCCGCTCGCGGCGATGGCCGGCCGGATCACGATCGCCGAGGTCGAAGAGCTCGTGGAACCGGGCGAGCTGAGCCCCGACGCCGTCCACGTCCCCGGCGTCTTCATCCAGCGGATCGTGGAACTCACCCCCACTCAGGCCGCTGACAAACAGATCGAGAAGAGGACGGTACGAGCATGAGAGCGACGATGGACACGCCCCGGGGCTGGACCCGCGACCAGATGGCCGCCCGCGCCGCCGCCGAACTCACCGACGGCTCCTACGTCAACCTCGGCATCGGCCTGCCCACCCGCATCCCGGGCCACCTCCCGCCCGGCGTGCACGTGGTGCTGCACTCCGAGAACGGCATCCTCGGCACCGGCCCCTACCCGACCGACGACGAGGTCGACCCGGACCTCATCAACGCGGGCAAGGAGACGGTCACCGTTCTGCCCGGCGCGTCCTTCTTCGACTCGGCCCTGTCCTTCGGCATGATCCGCGGCGGTCACATCGACACCGCGGTGCTGGGCGCCATGCAGGTGTCGGCACGCGGTGACCTGGCCAACTGGATGATCCCCGGAAAGATGGTCAAGGGCATGGGCGGGGCGATGGACCTGGTCCACGGCGCCCGCCGGGTCGTCGTCCTGATGGAGCACACCGCCAAGGACGGCAGCCCGAAGATCCTGACCGAGTGCACCCTCCCGCTCACCGGCGAACGGTGCGTCCACCGCGTCATCACCGACCTCGGCGTCCTCGACATCACACCCGACGGCCTGGCCGTCGTCGAAACCGCACCCGGCATCACCCTCGACGAGATCACCGCGAAGACGGCCGCGCCTGTGCGGACCGACGCCGTCACCGCTGCCTGGTGAACGCGGTCGCCGACGACCCCGCTCGCCCGCCGGTGCGGGCATGTGTCCAGAACCTCGTGAGTGCCGGCAGAGCCACTCGATGAATTGACCGTGGCTGCGCTCGCGTCGGCGTGCCGGTCCGGGAGCTCGGGTTCAGCCCGCGGTCGAGTCCTTGGTCAGCGCGTCCATGAAGAGGTCGACGAGCGGACGGGCTTGCTCTTCGGTGCCGTGCTGCACGGAATAGGCGATGCCACCCATGAGGAGTAGGACATTGTCCGCGGCGACGTCCGTTCGCAGGCTTCCGTCTCGGGCGCCGGCCGCGAGGAGGGTGGCGACTGCGTCGGTAAGGAGTGCGCGGCTGTCGGAGTATGGATCGATACCGGAGGCGATGACCGCGTTGAGGGCTTCGGACATTCCGCTCTTTGCCGTGGCGTAGTGGATGAAGTGTTCCATCCACATCCGGGTGGCCTCGGCGGCCGGGTGCTGGGTGACAAGGTCGTTCACCTTCTCGCACACCTGGGTGAGTTGGCGCCGGTAGGCGGCGTCGATGAGGACTTCCCGAGTCGGGAAGTGCCGGTAGAGCGTGCCGACACCGACGCCCGCCTGCTTGGCGATGGCGGCAGGCGCGGTGTCCAGCCCCTGCTCGGCGAAGGCCTGCGCGGCGACCTCGAGCAAGCGCTCCCGGTTCTGCAGCGCGTCACTCCTGGTACGGCGGGGCGTGGCGGGCATGCGGGATCCTTCGGTGTCGATCTCCAGTTGCTTTCCGGAATCCGTTCCGCTTAACTTAAACGGAACAGGTTCCGGTATTACTCTACTTCAGGAGACCCCCATGCCCGCCCCCTCCGACAAGGCCTCACGTCACTGGTTCGTCACCGGAGCCTCCGGTGGGCTGGGCCGCCATCTCACCGAGCACGCCCTCCGGAACGGCGACCGCGTTACGGCGACGGTCCGCCGCCCGGCAGCTCTGGAAGATCTGCGCGAGACGTACGGCGACCGGCTGACTGTCGAGATCCTCGACCTCACGCGGCCGGCCGATGTGGACAAGGTGGTCGGCAGGACTCTCCAATCCGGGCCGGTGGACATTGTGGTCAACAATGCCGGATACGCGGTTGTGGGCGCCGCCGAGGAAATGACCGTCGAGCAGATTCGCGACCAGATCGAGGTCCTCCTGCTCGCGCCGATGCTGATCACCCGCGCCTTCCTGCAGCCGATGCGTGAGCAGGGCGGTGGCCGCATCATCCAGATCTCCAGCCTGGGCGGCCAGGTCGGTATCCCCACTCACAGCTCCTATCACGCGGGCAAGTGGGGGCTGGAGGGCTTCACCGAGAGCGTCAGCCGCGAGGTCTCCGACTTCAACATTCACCTCACTCTGGTCGAGCCCGGCGCCACCCGTACCGGCTTCGCTTCGGCCCTGCAATACACCACCGAAACGACCGTCTACCGCGACAATGCCGTCGGCCAGACCCGGCACTACCTGGAAACCGCAGACGAGAGCGTCTTCACCGGCGACCCGGCCAAGCTCGCCGCCGCGATTTACGACACCACCCGCCACCCGAGCCCGCCACTGCGCCTGACTCTCGGCTCCGACACCTACAGCGCAATCCACGCGGCACTCACCGAACGTCTCACCGCGCTCGAGACTCAGAAGGATCTCGCTGAATCTGTCGCCTTCACCCGCTGATCCGCCCCACCGGCACGA
This sequence comes from Streptomyces sp. S.PB5, assembly GCF_030403745.1. GTDB lineage: Bacteria > Actinomycetota > Actinomycetes > Streptomycetales > Streptomycetaceae > Streptomyces. Next base: position 62,180 of record NZ_JAQMWP010000018.1, on the reverse strand, counting down.
CCCGTCAGGAGATCTCGCCGCCATTACGGCCTTACGCATCCCCGCAACTTCGACGTCCGGAAGTCCGGCACGTCGTCTCACCCAGCACTCCCACGCGATCGCATCAGACGTCGCCAGCAGATGAGCGCGCATCCGAGAGTGAGGAACGCTTCGTGGATGTCGTCGCGTATCTCCCAGCGGATTCGCAAGCGGCAAAACCAATGCACATGGGCGAACGCGCGCTCCACGACCCAGCGTTGGATGCCCGGTCCGGAGCCATGCTCGGTGCCACGGCGGGCGATCAGCGGCTTCACCCCGAGGACCCAGACCAGTCGGCGGTATGTGTCGTGGTCGTAGCCGCGGTCGGCCAGCACCACGTCGGGGCGGCGTCGAGGCAGGCCGCGCTTGCCGCGAACGTGCGGCACGGCTTGGAGGAGCGGGATCGGCTGGGTGACATCGTTGCGGTTGCCCCCGGTCAGGGTGGCGGCGAGCGGGATGCCGGTTGGCGTCGGTGATCAGGTGGTGTTTGCTGCCCATCCTCCCGCGGTCCACCGGGTTCGCCCAGTCTTGGCACCTCCCTTCAACGCCCGGATGTGGGAGCCGTCGACGGCTGCACGAGAGAAATCGAGGGCATTCGCGCTGCGGAGTTCGGCGAGGAGGACCCCGTGCAGTTCGGGCCATACACCTGCCTCGATCCACTCGGCCAGGCGGCGCCAGCAGGTCATTCCCGACCCGAAGCCGAGTTCCTGCGGCAGATGTTCCCAGGCGATCCCGGTGCACAGCACGAACAGGACGCCCTGGAGGACCAACCGGTCAGGATGCCGTTTGCGTCCCGGATGCCACGTCCGATGCTCCACCTTGGGCAGCAACGGCTCGATCACCGCCCACAGCTCGTCTATAGCCGTCCGTCCGCTGCATACCTCTCCAGGCCGCCCGCGGCCTCCCTGGACGCCCCCGGCATGGTGGCCCCGACCGCGGCGTACACCGCCGTCGGGGCCCATGTCCCCTCTGCCGCCCAGCAGTTCGCACCCCTGGCCGAACGGACCACAGCCCGCCTTGTCCGCGGCTGCGGGCTGGGAGCCGTCGTCGGCACTGTGCGTGCTGTTCGCGGGCGTTGCCGGGCTCTGCGCTAGAAGGTCAGGTTCCAGGCGTCGATCTTGCCCGTGTCGGAGGCGGCGTTGTCGTTGACGCGCAGCTTCCAGGTGCCGTTCGCGACCTCCGAGGAGGCGTTGACGGTGTAGGTCTGGGCGATGTTGTCGGCGCTGCCGCCGGTGCGGTTGTGCAGCGTGTAGACGGTGCCGTCCGGCGCCACCAGGTCGACTTTCAGGTCACCGATGTAGGTGTGCTTGATGTCCACACCCACCTTGAGGGTGGCCGGGGCGTTGCCGGTCACACCGGTGACGGCGATCGGGCTCTCCACGGTCGCGTTGTCGCTGATGGTGAAGTCCGCGAGGTTCTCGAAGTACTTGCCGGGCGGCGGGGTGGCCCCGACGGCCTTGAGCGCGTCGACCTGTCCCTCGCCGAAGAACGAGTTGTTCGCCGTCGTGCCCGTGCAGCGGCTGTCCGAGGGGCAGGCGATGTCATTGGCCTGGGCGGCCAGCTTGGCGCGGATCTCCGCCGGGGTGATGCCCGGGTTGGCGCTGGCGATGAGCGCCGCCACGCCGGCCACGTGCGGGGAAGCCATCGAGGTGCCGCTCTTGCTGCCGTAGCTGCCGCCGGGGACGGTGGAGTACACGCTGCTGCCCGGCGCCGCGATGTCGATGACGCCCTGACCGTAGTTGGAGAACGAGGCCTTGGTGACGCCCGTGCCGTTGGCCGCGACCGTGACCACGCCCGGCAGCTCGGTCGGGATGTCGAGGCAGGCGTTGGTGATGGTGCGGGTGACCGGCGTCGAATCGTTCGGGCTCGCGGAGTCGGTCGTCTTGTGGGCGAGGTCGTAGTTCTCGTTGCCCGCGGCGGCGACCTGGAGGGAGCCCTTGCTCTCGGCGTACTCCTGGGCGCGCTTGACGCCCTCGATGATGGCGGCCTGGTCGATGTTGTCCGGGCAGTTGAACTGCCACGGGTCCGTGTAATAGCTGTTGTTGGTGACCTTGAAGCCGTGGTCACCGGCCCAGACGAAGCCGCAGATGGTGTTCTCGGCGAAGAAGAGGGAGGTGCCCGGCTCGGCGACCCGGACCGCGGCGATCTTCACTCCGGGGGCCACGCCGACGACGCCCTTGCCGTTCTTGGCCGCGGCGACGGTGCCCGCCACGTGGGTGCCGTGTGTGTCGACGTCCCGCCAGGCGCCGGCACGGGTGTCGGGCTTGCCGTAAGCGCAGGAGACCGAGTCGGCCGCGTCGAAGTTGGGCGCCAGGTCCTGGTGCTGGTCGTCCACACCGGTGTCCAGGATGCCGACCGTGACGGAGGCGGAGCCCGGGTTCACGGCCCAGGCCTGGTCGGCCTTGATCTGGCTCATGTCGGCCCGGACCGGCTCTCCGGCCGGGGTCGAGGCCTGAGACGGATTGGCCGGAAGCGCCGGGCTGTAGGCGTCGGCCGGGACGTCCGAGGTACGCGTGGCGCCGACCTGCTGCACGCCGGCGACGCCGCGCATGGTGGCGGCGAATCCGCTGGACGCCGAGTGGGCGACGATCACGCCGATGGCGTCGAAGTTCGAGAAGACGGTGCCGCCGTTGGCCGCGATCGCGGAACGGACCGCCGAACTGTCACCGGGGGCGGTGATCACGAGGTAGGCACGCGTGCCGGCCACCCAGTCCGCGCTCTGCGAAGCCGGCGCGGCGGCCGGCGCGTGGGCCTTGGCGGCCGGCGCGGCGGCGGGGACGACCGGGAGCGTGCCCGCGAGGGCGCCCGGGGCGCCGAACGCGAGGGTGGCGCCGAGCGTGGCCGCCAGCACCAGCGTGCGTCTGGAGCGGCTGGATCTGTGGGGTATCAATGCGTCCTCCGAAGACGACCCGGCTGCGCTGATGGCACCGGCCGGGCCGTACGAAACGAGTGGTGGGAGCAAGATGTCAGGTTCATGATCCTGTTGGGAAGTACATTTCCGTGCAGGGACGTCGTAGAGGCATGGCTGAAAATCGACGTGCTGTTGACCAGCGCGGCAGCACGGGCGTGGGCCGTCGTAGTCGGGATGCCGAGGAGTTCACCGCGGTGGCGGGCGACGGAAGCGATGGGCACGCCCTGGTCGTCGCCGGCCGGGGCGCGGTGACCGGCTCGTTCGGCGACTCCGGGGTCCGGGACATCGTCGCTGCGAACGGCGATCTGGAGGCCTTTCTCTGCCCGGAGAACTCAAGGCTCGCATCGCACGTCACGGTGGGCGGCACGGGCGAAAACGACAACGACGACAACAGGGCATCGCGGCGCTCTCGGGCCGGTACGCACCTGCGAGCTGCCGCGAAGCCCTGTTCTCACGCGTCGACCGCACTGCGATCACCCGCTCAGGCCCCGTTCGACCAGCCAACCCCACTGATCTTCCAGCGGCTGGTGTCCCACGCCCGAGCCAGGAGACCGGCGGGACAGTTCCTCAACTGGGCGCCGGTCCCTACCACCAGAGGGTGCAGGTGATGGTGGCGGCGGGCATCGGCCGGGTGTGCAGCCTTCTGTCCTCGTATGCGGACGGACGCACGGAAATACCTGGCGGTACGCGTCGCGATACCTGCGTAGCCGGGGGCACGTACGGCGGGCAGCCCGACCAGGGGTGTCCTCGAAGGCGCGGTGGTGGGGTGTCAGCGGGTACCAGGGGCGCGGCGGCAGGGGGTAGTCGTCGCGCAGGACACCTTCGGGGAGGACCCCGGTCGCGGGCATCGGTGAGGTCTCGCCCGGGTCGGCGAGGTACGCCCAGACTCCGCTGTCCAGCGGCACCACAGCCCCCTCGTCGCCAGGCCGGCGCCAAGGCGCGCCCGTGAGGGGGTGGCGGGGGACGAGCAGGACGTCGGGACGAGGTCGGGGCGGGCGGATCCCCGGGCCGGCCAACCCCACGGACCGGGCAACAGGCCCGCCCGGGAGGTACCGGCCGACGGCGTGGCCGAGCAACTCGGCGACGCGGCCGGCGGGGAGGGTGACCGGGCGGCCCTCGGTGGCCACCACGAAGTGGGCCGGCGCGACCCCGACCGCCGCCTCCCTACGGCGGCTCCACGACCCGTCAGGTTCGACGGGTGGGACGCGGTGCTCGGTGCGCTCCAGGTCCTCCCAGCCGGGAGGCGAACCGGCAGGGAGCCCCGAAGAGCGGCGTACGGCCGCGGCAGGCTCCATCCACGCTGTCTGCCACAATCCGCAGTCGTCCATGCGGGTCGCCACGGCCCGCCCGCATCCCTCGCACGCCAGGTTCGGGCCTGCCCGGCCGTCCCCCCTCGGCAGTAGCCCTCACACTTCTCGGGGATCAGGGCCATGGACCGGGAGTCGCCGGGGGCGATGACAATCCTGTTCCGCGCGCCGAACGAGACGGCGTACACCGGCGCGTACACGCCCTGCCGGGCAGCCGGGGATCGACGGCGTACGTCGCGGGCTCCATCAGAGGGGGATGGAGTTCCTCCCACCCCCGTGGTGAGTGTGGACGGGGAGGACGACCCGAGACACCGGCGCAGTCAGCTCCGTGCCACACACGGCACATGCGAACACGTCCAAACAAGCTCCCCCTCGCCCCGATTCCCCGCGGATTCCGCCTCGCCCGCAGCGGAGGATCCACTGGGTTTCGAAACGGCTCCGGGTGCTTCTTTCGGGTCACCTCGCCGCCATCGTCATCCAGGCAGCAAGGTGATCCGAAGAAGCGGCCGGAAGCCACCTCACACGCAGACCGAGAACGTGCCTTACGCCCAGATCCGGCGCCTGGCCCCGCACTGCATGACGATCGTCGTGACCCATCAGCTGGAGAACACCCGGCTCGCCGACCACATCCTTGTCATGGACCAAGGCCGAGTCGTCGAACGGGGCACCTACGAGGAACTGGTCAGCGCCGGCGACAGTTCACTGATCTCCTCGCCCTCGGCAAAGACCGCTGAGCCAGCCACCCCGCGCAGAGACGGCATCCCCGTAACTGACCCGACCGAGGCCTGGGCGACGCAGGGGCCCGTCGACCGCACCAGGCAGCGCCGCAGACAACACGACAGCAGCGGAAAGGTCCTGGCGGGACGTGCGCCATGGCGGCCCCTACGTACATGGAATACGTACTCCTACCGACGTGTTCCCGGCATCCATGCCATTTCCTTGTGTTCATGACGACACCGGGTGTGAGAGCGGGCAGCTCCGCGGAGGCCGAGAACTGGATCGGCCGGTGAGGCGCGCGCCCGGGGCGAATCGTTCCGCTCTGGCTGTTGTGTTCACCGCGGGGTGCTCGGGCGGCGACGACACCTCCGCCTACGGGGATCCGACCCCAAGCGCGACGGAGGTCACCGAGTCATCGACACCGTCCCCCACTCCCCCGTATCCGACCGGAGCCTCAGGCTGTCACGACAACAAGGGCTGGACGACGGCGGAGTCCGTGGACCGGGTACCGCTCAAGAGCAAGGAACTGCCCAAGGAGGTCGAGGTCGGCGGCACCCAGGACATCTGGGACCGCGACACGGTCGAATTCCGTTCGGAGCGGGTCGCCGACCACGAGCTCTCCGTACCCTCGGCACCACAGGTGTGCAGCCGGGACGGCCGCCCCACCGCGGACCCGGCCGACGTGCCCGCGCCGAGCGCCGAGCCGACGGACCTGTACCCAACGGGCCGCTACCCGTCGCCCAGCTACAGCTGGGACCTTGAGGACATCCTCCGCTCCCCCACACCCTGACCTGCCGCCGCGGGCATCCGAACGCGCGCCGACGTCTTCACCACATCAGCAGGCCCTGCCACCAAGACAGTCCACCAGGACACCGACCTCCCCATGGAGAACTGCATGCGCATGCGTACCACGGCCACCGTCCTCACCAGCACTGCCGTAGTCTCGGCGCTCGCCCTCCCGGGCGCCGCACAGGCGGCACAGCACCCGGGGGCGGCAACGCCCTTCGGAGCTTTCGTCTCCGAAGGCGTCGAGCCGCAGGACGCGCTGGGCGGCACCACCTTTTCGGACGGCGTCGTCAACGGCGGCAAGGACATCGTCCTCGGAGTGACGGGCAAGAAGGCCGTTCCCGTCACGTTCAGCGCCTTCGACGCGGAAGGCGTCGCCCTCACCCAGGCGTTCCTGTGGCAGGGCACCGACAGTTCGAGCACGGACACCATCACCGGCGCGTTCCAGTCGGACGACTACCCCGTCTGCACGGAGTCACCGGCCGAGGGCGGCTGGAGCTACAGCTGCAAGACGGTCTTCACCATCGACCCCGCGACCGCTTTCAAGGACGACAACGGCACCGCCGGTACCTGGAAGCTCTTTCTCGGCGCCTACGACCTGTACGCCAACGCCAGTTACAACGACGACGTCGCCAGGACCAAGTTCAAGCGGGCCGCGAAACTCACCGCCAACGCCTCCCCGGAGCCGGTGAAGAAGGGCAAGACCATCACGGTCACCGGCAAGCTGAGCCGCGCCAACTGGACGACGGGCAAGTACGCGGGCTACGCGGCCCAGCCGGTGAAGCTGCAGTTCCGTAAGAAGGGCAGCAGCACCTACACCACCCTGAAGACCGTCAAGACGAACTCGACGGGGAACCTGAGCACCACCGTCAAGGCCACCTCCGACGGTTACTACCGGTTCGCCTTCGCGGGCACCTCCACCACCGGCTCCGCGACGGCCACGGGCGACTTCATCGACGTCAAGTAGGCGAGCAGTGCCCAGGCCGGATCAGCTCTGATCCGGCCTGGCCTCCACGAAGCGGTGCCCGGTGCGGCGCCGGGTCATCAAAGTGGCCAGGGCGGTGCGGGAGGAGACCCCGGTCTTGCGGAAGGCGCGGGAGACATGCGTGTCGACGGTACGCCGGCTGACGTACAGCCGGTCGGCGATGGCCTGGCTGGTGAGGCCCTGGGCCACCAGCTCGGCTATTTCCAACTCCCGGGCGGTCAGGGTGGCCAGCCGCCCCGCGAGTTCGGCGCGGTCGGGCGAGCCGTACGCGGCCTCGGATCCGCCGTCGGGCGGACGGCCGGCGTCGGCGAGGCCAAGCAGCATCCCGCTGCCGCCCGCCTCGGCGAGCCGCCGGCCCCTCACCCAGGCGAGCGTGCCGTCACGGCCACGGCCCGCCGCCGCTTCCAGCGGCGCGCCGAGCAGCAGAGAAAGGGACTCCCAGAAGACCGCCCCGCAGCGGGCGCTCTCCACCGCAGCCTGGGCGAACAGGTCCGCCGCCGCTGCCGTGTCCCCCTGCGCCAGCGGCAGATGGGCGGTGCTGCGCAGCGCGGAGGCCCGCTGCATCGGCAGCCCCAGCTGTTCCGCCTCCTTCCGGGCCCGTTCGGCCCACTCACGGGCCTCCTCAGGCCGCCCTGTGACCAGTGCGGACGTGACCAGGATCTCCAGGTATAGCGGCCGCATCGAGGGCTGGATCCGGTGCAGTTCGGGGCCGCCCGCCTGGAGCAGCGCATCCCTGGCGCCGACCGGATCGCCGGCCATGAGGGCCGCCCAGCCGTAGATGCACCAGGCGGTGGAGGCCCACCAGTTCACCCCGGTATCGGCCGCGGCCACCGCCTCCTCGGCGACGGCGAGGGGACGCGGATCGCCCGGCGGGCAGGCGGCGACGAGCGCCGAGGCCTTGCTCGCCAGGGCGAACGCGAGCAGTTGGTCGCTGCCGATGCCGCGGGCGATGTCTTCCGCGAGGTCCGCGACGTCCACCGCCGAGGAGACGCGGCAGGTCTGCACCCGGACATGAGAGAGACAGAGCAGCAGGTGAGGCATGACGTAGAGCTGGCCGCTGCGGCGGGCGATGTCGAGGCCGCGCTCGGCGTGCCGTTCCGCGTCCGGGTAGTGCTCCAGAAAGGCCTCTGCCCAGCCGAGCCTGGCGAGAGGTTCGCACAGAGCGGTGAGGTCGTTGTCGGGCAGCGAGTCGACCAGGGCGGCGGCCTGCCGGGCAAGTTCGTGGGCCGCGGTCATGTTGCCCTCGTACGCCTCCCCCAGAGCGGCGACCGCGAGGACGCCCGCCTCACCGGCCTCGTCCCCCATCGACCGGGCCGCCGCGAGCGCCGCCTCGACCTCGGCTCGGACCTGGGGGTACGAGGTGCCGTTGCCCTGGGGCGCGGCTGAGCCGAGTTCCAGGCCGAGCCGGACGACATCGGCCGGTGCGGGTCCGCGGGCCAGCTCGCGGCGCAACAGTGCGACGGCCTCGGTGCAGCGCCCCAGGTGACGCTCCACCAGCGCGCACAGAACCACCGCGCGAACCCTGAGGTCCTGGTCCTCACCGGTGGCGGGGCCGCTGGACGACCGGGACGGGGTGGCTATGAGCTCCTGGAGCAGATCACGGCTCTCGCGCAACCCCCCGCACGCGGCCAGGGCGCGGGCCCGCCGTAACGTCAACTCGCGCCGTCGGCGGGTGTGTTCGGCAGTGTGCGGAAGATGGCGGAGCGCCACGTCGAGCCAGTGGGCGCAACTCGCCGGGGCCGTGCGGGCCGTCCGTGCGGCGGCCTCCTCGAGTACGGCCACCGCTGCCGGGTCCCAGGCGGTCAGCGACCGCTCCACATGGTGGGCCCGCTCGGCGGCGGAGGCACCGGCGAGGGCAAGCTCCTCGGCGGCGAGCCGGTGGATGTCGACGCGTCTCAGGAAGGGTGTGCTCTCGTGGACGAGCGTGCGGACGACCGGATGCCGCAGGGTCAGCAGGCCCTGCGGGTCGGAGCGCAGCAGATCGCGGTGGGTGAGGGCGTGGACGTCGTCGGTGAAAGCGGTGCCGGAGCGGCCGGTCACCCGGCCCAGCATCGCCGGGGTCGCGTGCTCGCCCAGCACTGCGACGGCCTCGACGATGCCGCGCTGGGAGGGGGTGAGCGCGGTGAGTTCCTCCAGCAGCAGCGCGCCGAGCCCGGGTGGCGACGAGGACTCGGGCGTCGTACCCCCGCGGCGGGCCTGCAAAAGGGTCAGGAAATACAGCGGGTTGCCTTCGCTCGCGGCATACAGTGCGGCGGTATCGGCGGCTGACATGCCAGGGCCGGCCAGTTCGGCGCAGTCGCGTGCGCTCAGCGGCCCCAGTCCGAGTCTGACCACCGTGCCGTCGTCGACTCCCCGGGCGAGCCTGGCCGCGAGCGACTCGGGGCTCTGGCGGTCCCGGCGCGTCACAGCCAGGACGACAGGGGCGTGCACGGCATGGCGTACGAGATGATCCAGCAGTTCCAGTGACGCGGAGTCCGCCCAGTGCACGTCGTCGAGGGCCAGCAGCAGCCCGGACGGGGCGGCGAGCCGCGCGAGCAGCGCCGCCGTGGACCGGTGCAGCCCGAAACGGTCGGCCGCGTCGCCTTGTTGGGCGACGCTGCGCTGCAGCAGGGGTGCCACCGCGTCGGTCTCCTGGAAGCCGTCCAGGGTGCGCGGGTCGAGGTCGGCGAGCGCGTCGGAGAAAACCTGGAACGGCACCTGCCGCTCGAACTCGGTGGCTCTGCCGCGCAGTACGGTCAATCCGCGTCGGCGCGCCCGCGCGCAGACCTCGCCCAGCAGCCTGCTCTTGCCGATGCCTGCCGCACCGGTGATGTCGACGAGCTGGGATCGGCCCCTGTCACGGCTTTCCGGTCCCTTCGCCGTGCCAAGGGCGTCGCGGGCGGCACGGTCGAGCAGTTCGTCGAACCGGGCCAGTTCAACAGACCGGCTCAGCAACGGCACCCCGAACCCGGCGCCCCCAACCACCCCGTCCGCCGCCACAGTTGCCCCCTTGTCTTCACATCCCCCTCACACATCATTCTCGCCCGTTGATCGACATAACCGCCGCATCCCCGCCCCGGAACGGACGGATCTCACACATCGAGTTTTGTCACCCAACGGCGCTTCCACGACTGGACATTCGCGCTGAACGTTCCCGTTGGGCTGATGCTCCGTCACCACCGAGTCGAACAGCCGGTTGCCGCAACGGCAGTACCTTGCGGCCCCGGCTGCCAGCCAGGGCCGCGACACCCCGGACGCAACCCGGTGGGCTCGAGTTCGGCGGCATGGGCCCGGGTCTCGGGACCGACCTGCCCGATCGCGAGTCAGGACCCGAAGCGCCTACTTGCTCTCGACACTCGAAGCGCCGGCGCTGTGCCGGATCTGTTCCTGCAGCGCCTGCCAGCTTCGTGCGTCGGCGCTGAGGACGTCGTGCAGGTAGGCGGAGACGGCGTCGGCGACGAGGACGACGCGTGCAGGGTCCTCGTCGGTGGTGTCCTTGGCGCCCTCGCCGGAGATTCCGCCGAAGAGGTGCTCACCCTCGGCGATGGCGAGCAGTCGCTTCGGGCCCGGGCTGAGGTGGTAGGCATCGGTGAACCATTCCGGTCCGCGGGTAGTCATCGCCGACTGGTCCTTTCCGCCGGCGATGACCAGGGCGGGAATGGTCATGCCGGAGAAGTCCGGGCGGGCGAACGGGAGATACGTCAGCGCGAAGGGCGTCGGGGCGTCCCCGGCACCGGCCGCCGCGATGAGCGCCCCCGCCTTGACGGCGGGGTGGGAGAAGTCCTCTCCCGGGTTGCCCTCTGCGTCGAGGACGCGGGCGCCCAGGAGGGCTCCGGCGGTCTGTGCTCCCCAGGAGTGCCCGACGACGGCGACGCGATCGCGGTCGACGCGCGCAGCCAGACCGCTGACCTGGTCGAGGATGTCACCGAGGCCGTCCAGGACACCGTGCAGATCGGCTATGCGCACACGCCAGATGGTGGCGAAACGAGGATCGTCGAAACCGATGCCGTAACGGCGGGAGTCCAGATGGGTGGGCTGCACCACGACGAACCCGGCAGCGGCCCACCGGTCGGCGAGGGGTTCGTAACCGTCCATCGACCAGGCGTTGCCATGGGAGAAGACGATGACGGGCAGGTCTCCCCCGTCGACCGGTGCGGTGACCTTGACCTGCAGGTCGATGCCGCGGTCGGTGGTGGGGACGGTGATGGGCTTGACGGCGATGACCTGACGGTCGAGCGTGGCCGTCGGGCGGCTCTGGCCGGAGTGAAGTTCCATGACATCGACGTTAGGAAGCCGATAGGTACCAAATGGTAACGTCCGGCTCGTGAACATGACCGCAGCCGACCTGGCGAGCGCGGCAAAGGACCTGGAAGCGGGGACGGTGTTCCTCGCCGACTGCCCCGCACGGCTGGCGATCGAGATCATCGCCAACAAGTGGTCCGTGCTTGTCCTGTTCGCTCTCACCGGCGGACCCAAGAGACACAGCGAACTCGTCACGCTGTCCGGCGGGATCTCGCGCAAGGTACTGACACAGACCCTTCGCCGCCTCCAGAGCAACGGCCTGGTCGACCGGCAGGTGTACGCCGAAGCGCCACCGCGGGTCGAGTACAGCCTGACCGCGCTGGGCCGGACACTCCAGGAGCCGATCGTGATGCTGACGGAGTGGGCGCGAACCAACGGCGAAGCTGTCGTCGACTTCCGGGAGTCGGCGGCCGCTGAGGTCAATGAGCTGACGGATTCCTGATACCGCCGTCCGACCCGGAGCGTCAGTGCCGGGTAGTACGTCGCGCTCTTCGACAGCAGAGCGATCGGGCGTCGTGCGGACGCCGTCCTGGCCAAGGGGGGAACCGGGGTGGTCAGGTCGCGGTGTAGCCGCCGTCCACGGCCAGGACGGATCCGGTGACGTAGGCGGCGGCAGGCGAGGCGAGGAAGGCGTAGGGGGCGGCGATCTCCTCGACGGTGGCCCGGCGGCCGAGCGGAGTGAAGAGGTTGATGCGCCGGTCGGAGGCGGGGTCGTCGTGGGCGGTGACGCTGTCCATGATGTTGGCGACGTAGCCGGGCGCGACCGCGTTGACGCGGATGTGGTGCTCTGCCCATTCCGCTGCGAGGGTGCGCACGAGCTGGTTGATACCGCCCTTGCTGGCCGCGTACGGCGCGAGGGCGGGGATACCGACCGTGCCGGCGATGGAGGAGGTCATGGTGACCGATCCGCCGCTGCCCTGGGCGATCCAGTGGCGGGCGACTGCCTGGGCGGGCAGGAAGGCGCCGCGCAGGTTGACCGCCAGGATGCGGTCCCACTCCTCGGGGGTGTACTCGACGGCGGGCTTGATGATGTCGATGCCCGCGTTGCAGACCAGGTGGTCGATGCGCCCGAAGACGTGGACCGCTTCGGCCACCAGGCTGCGCGCGAGAACTGCGTCGGTCACATCGCCGGCGAGGGCAGCAATCCGGGGCCGCTCGCCGACGGCCTGCGGATACTGCTCACGCAGGGCCTTGAGCGCGGCGGCGGTCTCGGCCTTGTCGTACCCGTGGACGAGGACGCTCGCACCCTGGGCCAACAGAGTGCGGGCGATGGCCAGCCCGATGCCGCGGCTGGATCCGGTCACGACGGCCGTGCTGCCGGTGAGGTCGAACAGATTACTCATGTCAGCTTTCCTTGTTCTGTGCCCCGGTGTGGCCGGGGCAGTTGCTTTCCAGTGCAGTCAGCGGCTGGTACCGGGCACAGGGCGGCAGCGAGTTCGGCCGCTTCACCGCCCCCGGCCTCGATCGCGGCGACGATTGCCGTGTGCGCCGGAGCCTGGTGGCATATGGCGCCGGACAGGGGGAGTTGACGACGGTCTGCAGTGTCTCGCGCGGCCCGTCGGTCAAGTGCCCGTACAGGTCGGTCAGGCCGCTGTTGCGTGAGGCGGCAACGACGTGGCGGTGAAAACGGCGGTCTCGCGCCGCTCCGGCTGGAGGACGGCCAGGGCCGACCGCCTGGAGGATCGACGCCCGTTCAGCGTCCAGGGCGGCCTGCTCCACGCCGGTCCGGCCCGCCGCGTCGAGGTCGGTCATGGCTTCGGCGAACCGGTGCAGGGGCGCCCGGGTGCGGGCCCGGGCCAGCAGGCTGACGCTGTCGTCAGGTGTGTTCCGCACCATGTGTTCGGAGAGCTGTGCGGCCCGTTCGTAGTCGGCGACGCGGCCCAGGAGGTGTCCGCGGAGTGTAAGGAGGTCGGCCAGGACCGCTGGTTGTGCGACGCCGAGTGGCGCGGTCGGGGCCGCCCGGCGCACGGGTGCCGCCATACCGTCGATCTGGGCCGACAGGTTCACCAAGGCCAGGGTGCCGTTGGTCCTGACCGGCTCCTGGTCGGCCCGCACGGGCCGGTCCGTCATGCCGCTTCCACCTCGGGCTCCGGCGGGGCGAGCAGCGCGGTCATCACCGTCATGAGGTCCGGCGGGTTCGGGTTGGGGGCCACGAGGTACGGGAATTCGTGTGTGGCCGGCCGGGTGGCCTGGTCGACGCCGTCACTGATGCGCGGGCCGCCGACGCCGCCCACCAGGAGTGTGTAGAGGGTGTCCACGATGTCGTCGTTGGGCGCACGGCCACCGCAGGTTGCGTGGGGGCGTCCGGCGAGCAGCGCGGTCTCGATCTCGAAGCAGCTGTCCCGGCGAACGGCTTGGAGATGTCGACGACAAGGAAGTCGGCCAGGAGGAGTTCCGTCAGCGGGTGGGTGCCCTGATCGTCCGGCGGCCGGAGGAGCTCTCCGTCGAGACAGTCGAAGAAGGCCAGGTTGGCGTTGAACCGCGCCCGGTAGGCCTCGGCGTAGTCCGGTCGTGGAGCGAAGGCATCCTCCTCGTTGTAGAGGTCTCGGATCTCCAGGTCACTGTTGACGAGGTCGTAGCCCTTGCTCGCCAGGACGACGTTCTTGACCTCGGGGCGGCCCATGCGTTCCAGATGGACCGGGCGCCCGCCGGAGGTCACGGTCTCGCCCACGACACCGAGCAGGGGCCGCGGTCCAGGCCGAACACCACCTCGGGGTCCACCTCCACGACGATGCTCAGCACGTTCATCCCTTCGAGGACGTTGTCCGCGCCGGGACGGAGGGCCAGCTTCTGCGTGGCGTCGGCGGCCAGGAACAGGACCTGCTCATCGTTGGACGTGGTGCAGGTGCCCAGCTGGAGCGGTTCGTCGCTGCCGGGGATCCGACCGGGCGTGGCGAAGGTGAAGACCCCAGCGACGTCCGACGCAGGGTCGGAGAGGATGCGCGGTCCGGAGAAGTGATCCGCCATCGGGAGCTCCTTCGGGTGATGGGTGGGTTGAGGTGCGCCACCTGTGAGACACGATGACCCACAGAGGCACTGTGGGTCAACCTGTCTCATAGTGGCGTGAGCCATGTGACTACCTGCGAGTAGCGCGTTGACAAGCCAGAACGGCGAACTGATGATGTAATCAGTTATGCGGAGGTGGTCAGAAAGCGGGTCTCATCCCGCTTGCACGTCACCCTGCGATGGCCTATTTGTGGCGGTACGTGATGCATTGCCGCCCCACGCCCAAAGAGAGGCGCCATGAGCGAGACAGACCTGCACGCCAAGTTCCAGCAGTTCCCCGACGCCATCCGCGAGAAGGTCGACACCGCACTGTCGGACGCGATGATCGCTCTCAAGCTCAAGGCCGCCGAGGTGCTGGCCGACAAGGCGGAGATGGCCGAACACGCCGTCACCACCGCCGGCCGGATCGGCGCCAAGAGCGGTGAGGTGTCCGAGCTGACGACGATCCTGCCGCTGAAGCCGAACGGCGCAGCGCGGCTGCGAAAGTTCTTCGGCCTGGTCGGAGGGAACCTGGCGGGCGCAGGCCAGGTCGGCACCCTGCACAACATGCGGTTCGTGTTCCTCGACAACGACACGAAGCTGCTGTTCGCGACCGCCTTCGACGGCGAGTGGGATCCCTACATCGACGACTTCGCCACCAAGATCCCCGAGTTCATGGACTACCTGTTCAGCAACGTCGAGGGCTGGCCCGGCATCACCTCGCCGGACGTGAAGGACTTCATCGTCAAGTACCAGATCCCGGCGGAGGCGTGGTTCGTCGCCCACCCGGGCCTCACCGTCGCGGAGGGCCACCGGCTCAAGCGGCAGGAGGCCGCCGTGCAGCGTTTCCTGTCGGACCTCAACTGAAGGCAGGCGCACCATGCCTTCCCCGCTGTTCCGGCGGCTGCGCCGCCCGCCCACCCTGGACCTCGACGACATCCAGGCGACCCTGCTGCGGGCCCGGCCCGAGCCCTACTTCGGCACCCACGCGATCCTGGAGATCACCGAACCGGCCGCGGGCAGGGAACTGCTGCGCCGACTGGCGCCGAGGGTGACCTCGGCGGCGCGCTGGGACGAACCGCAGCCGTCCTGGCTGTCCCTCGCCCTCAGCTACCAGGGTCTGGTCGCACTGGGGCTGCCGGAGACCTCACTGGCCTCCTTCCCGGCCAACTTCCGCGCCGGGATGGCCGCCCGCGCCGAGCGGCTGCGGGACACCGGCGTGAACGCGCCGGACCGCTGGGAGTTCCCCTTCGGCACCCCGCGCGTGCATGTCGCCGTCACGGTGTTCGCCGCGAGCGAGGACGACTGGCGGGCCGAAGTCGCCGCGTACGAAAAGGAACTGGGCGAGGTCCCTGGCGTAAAGCTGCTGTCGCACCAGGACTTCGCGGCCGACGGGTTCAACGTCTTCGGCTACCGGGACGGCTTCAGCCAGCCGGTGGTCGAGGGCAGTGGCGCCGAACCCCTGCCCGGCGACGGACGGCCCATCAAGGCCGGTGAGTTCGTCCTCGGCTACCCCAGCGAGACCGGCGTACCGCTGCCCGTACCGGCTCCGGACGTCCTGGGCCGCAACGGCACGTACGTCGTCTTCCGCAAGTACCACTCCCACGTCGCGGCCTTCAACAAGTGGCTGCACGACAACGCCTCCACCGAGGCCGAACGCGAGCTGCTGGCGGCCAAGTTGGTCGGCCGCTGGCGCAGCGGCGCACCGCTCGCCCTGACCCCGGAGCGCGACACCCCCGCGATCGGCGAGGACCCGAACCGGATCAACGACTTCGACTACTCCGCCGACCCGCGCGGGCTGCGCACCCCGCTCGGCTCGCACATCCGCCGGATGAACCCGCGCGACACCAAGCTGACGGTCCTCAGCGACGTCAACATCCGCCGGATCATCCGACGCGGCACCTCCTACGGCACCCCGCTGCCCCCGGACCGCCTCAAGGACGACGGCACACCGCGCGGCCTGGACTTCATCGCCCTCGGCGCCCGGGCCATCGACAACGTCGAGTTCCTGCAGAGCGAATGGGTCGGCTCCGGCAACTTCATGGGCCTGGGCAAGGAGAAGGACCCGATGATCTCGCTCCAGGACAAGGGCGCCTACTTCACCGTGCCCGGGACTCCGCCGCGCAGGGTGCAGAACATTCAGTCCTTCAACACCCTCCTCGGCGGCGAGTACTTCTTCATGCCCAGCCTGTCCGCCATCCGCTGGCTCAGCAGCAACTGACCCCCCACCTCGCGCGGAGGCACTCCCCCATGACCTCGTACGTCCCCTACAGCCCTGACCTCGAACAGCCCTTTCCGGACGAGGACGAACTCGTCCGCCAGGTCGTCGCGGCCATGGGCAAGGCCAACCAGCAGGTCGCCGACAAACACCGGCACGGCCTGCGCGACGCCCACGCCAAGAGCCACGGCGTCCTCGCCGGTGAGCTGCGCATCCAGCCCGGCCTGCCCGCTCACCTCGCCCAGGGCCTCTTCGCCGAACCGGTCAGCTACCCGGTGATCGTCCGCTTCTCCTCCGCCCCCGGCGACCTGCGCTCCGACCAGGTGCCCGTCCAGCGCGGCCTCGCGATGAAGGTGATCGGCGCCCCGGGGCCCCGCGCCCTCGACGACGGCTTCAACACCCAGGACTTCCTCCTCGTCAACCACCCCACCCTGCCCTTCGGCAACATCGCCGAATACGCCAAACTCCAGGGCATCCTGGAGAAACAGCCGGGCCAGAGCGACCAGCAGCTCCAGCTCACCGGCGCGGCCGCCCGAGTGGCCGCCAAGGCCCTCACGAGCGTCGGACGTCCGCTTCCGCCCGCCGTCGAGACCCTGGCCGCCGCCAACGACCACATCCTCGGCGAGACCTTCCACTCCATGGCCGCGCTGCGCTACGGCGATCACGTGGCGAAGATGTCCGCCGCGCCCCGCTCGGCGAGCGTCAGGGCCCTCACCGGCAGCCGCGTCGACAAGAAGGCCGGCGAGTCGGCCCTGCGCGACCTCGTCATCGACTTCTTCGCAGACAACAGCGCCGAGTACGACATCCGCGCCCAGCTCTGTACGGACATCGGCCGGATGCCGGTGGAGGACGCCTCGGTCCTGTGGCCCGAGGAACTGTCACCGCACCAGACCGTGGCCGTGCTGCATCTGCCCGCCCAGGACGCCTACAGCGACGCCCGCCGCCGCTACGCCGACGACGTCCTCTCCTTCAGCCCCTGGCACGCCCTGGAGGCCCACCGCCCGCTGGGCTCGATCATGCGCTCCCGGCGCGCCGCGTACCCCGCGTCCAGCGACTTCCGGCACCGCTTCAACGGCATCGAGCCGCAGGAGCCGTCCGACATCAAGGAGCTGCCCGCCTGACCAAGTCCCGACCGACCCCGGATGCGTCCGCGCGTCGGTCGGGACTCGCGTGCCAGAATGGAGAAGTCCATTCTCCGCCCTGGCTTCTTCGAGGTTCCTTTCGTGTCCCAGCCCGTCGGCCGCGTGCCCCAGCGACGCAACGCACGATCCAACCGGGCCCGCATCCTCGCCACCGCCCGCCAGGAGCTCGGCCGGAACCCCGACATCACCCTGGAGGAACTCGCCCGAGCCTCCGGCGTCGTACGCCGCACTCTGTTCGGGCACTTCCCCGGGCGAGCGGCACTGCTGGACGCGCTGGCCGAAGAGGCCGCCGAGGCGCTCCAGGCCGCCGTCGCGGTCGGCGCGGGGGTGACGGAACCGGCTGACCGGGCGCTCGCCCACTTCACGTTGTCGCTCTGGCCCGTGGGCGACCGCTACCGGATGCTCCTGGCGCTGGCCCGACGGGACCTCGGGATGGACCGTGTCGCCGAGATCCTGGAGCCCGCCCGGGTCAGGGTCACGGCCATCGTGGAGCAGGGACAACGGGACGGCATCTTCCACACCCAGCTGCCGGCCACGGTGCTGGGCGCCGGTCTGGAGGCGATGACGGTCGCCCTGCTGGAGGAGGTCAACACCGGGGCGCTGGAGGACGACGGCACCCGGGCAGCCGTCACCACGCTCATCGCGGCCGGTGTGCCGGAGAAGCGGGCGCAGATCGTCGTCGACGAGGTGGCCGCCGCCGAGGGGTGAGATCGCCCCGCAGTCCGACATGGAGAGACCCCGGTGCGTCGCACCGGGGTCTCTCCATGTCCGCCCCCAGTTCTTTAGTTGCCCCTGAATGTGCAATTATCTTGTCCATGAACTTCGGTGGACCAGATGATCTGGCCTTCTCCCAGCCTGCGCCGGTGACGGTCCTCGGCGACAGGTACGAACTGCGGCTGCTCCTCGGCTCCGGAGGCATGGCCGAGGTGCATCTCGCGCACGATCTCCGGCTCGACCGCGGCGTCGCGGTGAAAACGCTGCGCACCGACCTCGCCCACGATCCGACACTCCAGGAGCGATTCCGGCGGGAGGCACAGTCCACCGCCTCGCTCAACCATCCGGCCATCGCCGCGGTCTACGACACGGGCGAACACTTCTCGTACGGGGCGCAGTTGCCGTACCTCGTGATGGAGTACGTCGACGGCACCACCCTGCGCGAGGCCCTGTACTCCGGACCGCCGCTGACCGTCGAACGCGCTTTGGAGGTGACGGCCGGCGTTCTGGAGGCGCTCGCACACTCCCACCAGCACGGCATCGTGCACCGGGACATCAAGCCGGCCAACGTCATGGTGACCTGGTCGGGCCAGGTGAAGGTCATGGACTTCGGCATCGCCCGTGACGCGCGGGACGTCGGCATGACTCAGACCTCCATGGTGATCGGCACCGCGCAGTACCTCTCCCCGGAGCAGGCGATGGGACACACCATCGACGCCCGCTCCGACCTGTACTCGGTGGGCTGCCTTCTGTACGAACTCCTCACCCTGCGCGCGCCGTTCACCGGCGATTCGCCGATGGCGGTGATGTACCAGCACGTTCAGGAGGAACCACGGCCGCCGAGCCTTTACAACCCCGAGGCCGGCCCCCAGGTCGACAACATCGTCCTGCGGGCTCTGACGAAGGACCCTGCGCACCGTTACCAGTCCGCGCAGGAGATGCTCGCCGACATCGAGGCGTACCTCGCGGCGCAGACCGTCCCGGACCGGGCGTTCGACGGCGGCGACGAGGAGCCCGACGGCGATGACGCAGCGGAGAGAGGTCGCCGCAGAGGCACTGCCGCGCTGATCGGGATGAGTGTCGCGGTCGTCGTCGCGGCACTCGTGCTCGGCTGGTTCATGTTCGGGCGCGGTACGGCCGACGACGGCAAGACGGACGTACCCGATCTCGTCGGCCAGACCCTGGAGGAAGCCCGCCGTACGGCGGACAACGTCGGGCTCACGCTCACCGTCACCAAGAAGGAGCCCTGCGCGGACCAGCCCAAGGGACACATCTGCGAACAGACGCCGCTGGACGGTCGGCTCGACAAGGGCGAGGCGGTGTCGGTCACGGTTTCCACCGGCGCGCCGAAGGTGGAGGTGCCGGACGTCACGGACAAGGACGAGGACGACGCGTCCCGCATCCTGGAGGACAAGGGCTTCAAGGTGAAGCTCCGGCACAAGGTGTCCCCCGAGGACGCCGGGACCGTCCTGGAGCAGGATCCGGCAGGCGGCGAGAGCGTCGAGAAGGGCACCGAGATCACCCTCACGGTGGCCAAGGAGGCCGAGAAGGCCACGGTTCCCGACCTCACCGGCAGCACCCTGGACGAGGCCCGCAAGCTGCTCGCCGAGCACGACCTCGAGCTGGGCGACACCACCGAGGTGGAGAGCAGCGCGGCGGCCGGCACCGTCGTCGAACAGAGCATCACCGCGGGAGATGCAGTCGAGCCCGGCTCGTCGGTCGACGTCCAGATCGCCAAGTCGGTGCAGACCGTGCAGATTCCGACGGACATCATCGGCAAGACCCTTGCCGAGGTCCAGAACGAACTGGGTGGCCTCGGCCTCCAGGTGACCGTCGCCTCCGGGTACTCCCAGGCCTCCGACGCCGTGGTCACCTCCAGCACCCCGGCGGCCGGGAGCGAGGTCGAGGAGGGCAGCACGGTGGTCGTCGTCACCGAGGAGGCCCAGGACACGCCGTCGGACGACGGGACGCCTGACGACGACACGGCGACGACGCCGGAGGCGACGAACGGCGGCCAGTGAGACGTCGCTGCCACCCGACAGCGTGAAGCCCTCAACCGCCCATGCGCGGTTGAGGGCCCTTCTGCGCCGCGCCAGCGTCGTGGCCAGTGCGGTACCGCCGGGCCGGCGCCGCCACGTCATCATGGGCAGGTTGACTCCGCCCGCCTGACCGGGTCCCCGAGTGGCTGGACCAGGTCTTCGATGATGCGTGCCTCGTACGCGAAAGACTTGGCCGCACGGCGCATTTCGTCGAGGCCGGCCTGTACGTGTTTCCGCCGCCTCGGCCTGCACCATCGCGACCCGGTTGAGGATCACCAGGGCCAACGGGACGCCGAACGAAGCGGTCGCCACAGACGAGAAGACATGGGTGCGGAACGCCTTGTCCACCCGGAAACCCGCGTGATCTCGCCGCCGGCCCAGGCCGATTGATCACCAGCTCCCCGACGCCGCACCGCCCGACTCGGCGTCAGGCCGGTGGTCCCAACCAAGCCGCCCCCGAAGCCACCCCATAGCGCCTGATCTTCGCCAAGCATCCTGGAACTGGGCCCGGTTGGGCTCACCTCGGAGGGGCCGACAGCAAAAAAGAGGGACGGTGCCGGGTGTCCCCTCCCGGCACCGTCCCGGGGCCGTGCGCCGCTCAAGGCACGACCCGTCCTGGGGGTGGAGGAGGCCGGAATCCAGGTTCCGGCCTCCGGTGTACGGGGCTCAGGCGCCCACGGTCTCGGTCTGCTCCTCGGTAGCCGGTGCCGCATCTTCCTCACCGTGCTCGGTGGTGTGCCCCCGGCCGGGCAGGACGGCGATGACGATCAGCGTCCCGGCGGCCATGATGATGCCGCCGATGAGGCTGGTGTGGGCGATGGCGTGGGCGAAGGACTCGTGCACCGCTCCCAGCAGGGTCTGGGCCTGCTCGGCACCGCCCTGGGGGTTCTTGGCGACCTGCTCGGCGACCGCGATGCCACCGCCGACGGAGTCCTTGGCGACGTCCATGGCCTCGGCCGGGAGGTGGCCGCCGACCATGTCGGTGAGCTTGTCCTTGTAGGACGTGGCGAGCAGCGAGCCGAGGATGGCTATGCCCAGGGCGCAGCCGAGTTCCAAGGCGGTGTCGTTGGCGCCGCCGCCGACGCCCAGTTCGTCCTCGGGGAAGGAGCCCATGATGGTGTCGGTGGCCGGGGCGAGACTCAGGCCGATGGCGAAGCCGAGCAGCAGCAGGGGCGTCAGGAAGTCGGTGTAGGTCGAGCCCGTCTCGATCTGGGTGAGCAGGAAGACGCCCGCGGTGCCGATGACCATGCCGGTGCCGACCACGATCTTCACGCCCAGCTTCGGGGCGAGTTTGCCGGTGACGGCGGAGCCGACGAACACGGCTCCGGCCAGCGGCAGCAGGCGGATGCCGGTCTCCAGGGCGTCGTAGCCGAGGACGAACTGCAGGAACTGGGTGGAGTAGTAGATCGAGCCGAAGGTGCCGAAGAAGAAGAACAGCACCGCGAGCATGGAGCCGCTGAAGGGGCGCTCGGTGAACTTGCGGACGTTCAGCATCGGGTTGGGGTGCTTCAACTCCCAGGCGACGAAGGCCAGCAGGCCTACGCCGGCGACGACGGCCGCGGCGATCGGGCCGACGCCCCAGCCGAAGTGCGGGCCCTCGATGGTCGCGTAGACCAGGGAGCCGACCGAGACGATCGACAGCAGACCGCCGACGTAGTCGATGCGGCCCATGCCCTCCGCCTTCGACGGCGGGACCAGGAGCAGCGCGCCGACCACGCCGAGGACGGCGACGGGTACGTTCATCAGGAAGGTGGAGCCCCAGGCGTGGTTCTCCAGCAGCCACCCGGCGGCCAGCGGGCCTGCGGCGATGGCGAGCCCGGAGGTCGCGGACCAGGCGGTGATCGCCTTGGCGCGCTCGGCGCGCGGGAAGATCGCGACCAGCAGCGACAGGGTGGCCGGCATGACGACGGCGGCACCTACGCCCATGATCGCGCGGGCTGTGATGACAAGGCTCGTCTCATCGACCAGGCCGCCCATCACCGAACCTCCGGCGAAGATCAGCAGGCCGAGGACGAGGGCGCCACGGCGGCTGTACTTGTCGCCGATCGCCCCCAGCACCAGCATCAGCGCGGCGTAGGGGACGGTGTAGCCGTCGATGACCCACTGCAGATCACTGCTGCTCAGCCCCAGGTCCTTGGTCATGTCGGGGGCGGCCACGATCAGTGACGTGTTCGCCATGACGACGATCAGCAGGCTCAGACACAGGACCAGCAGGGCCCACCAGCGCCGGTGGTAGGGCTCCGTCATCTTCTCGACGGGTGTGTTCGGAAAGAGCGGCATGGTCAGGCTCCTCGGCAGGAGGTGAAGCGGAGGCTTCGGGGTGCGGAATCGATGGGATCGGTGCACACGGGGCCAAGAGGGGCCCGGCACCAGAGGCAGCTAATTGCCCGTTGATGTGCAGACTAGTTTATTGCTCGTTGGTGTGCAACTATCGAGTCACCCTCCCCCGTCCACCGGAGGTTCGACATGATCCACGCACACCTGACAGCCGCCCCGGAACGCAGCCGCACTCTGCTCACGCGGGCCCGCATCCTGGAGGCGGCCCGCCAGGAACTCGACCGTGACCCCGACAGCAGCCTCGCTGACATCGCCGAGGCGGCAGGGGTGGTACGCCGTACGGTCTATGGCCACTTCAACGGCCGGGCCGCACTGATGGAGGGGCTGGTGGAGGAGGCCGCATGGGCCGTGCGGCAGGCGCTCGCGGTCCCGCGCGCACCGGCGGCGGATGCCGTCACGGAGCTGGCGCGCTTCGTGCTCGCGGTGTGGCCCGTCGGAGATCGCTACCGCATCCTGCTCCGCCTCGCTCCCCAGGACCTCGGGGCCGATCGGCTCGCTGAAGTCCTGGCCCCCGCGCGGGACATGGCGGAGGCGATCATCGGCCGGGGGCAACGGCAGGGCGCCTTCCAGACCGGCGTCCCCCCGGTCGTCCTTGCCCGGGCGCTGGAGGGGCACCTGCTAGGGCTTCTCGACTGCGTGAACAGCGGGGTCTGGAGCGATGACGGAACCGGCACCGCGACCGCCGCCCTGATCGCGATGGGCGTGGCCGGAGACAGCGCCGCGGCGTGCGTCCACGGGCTTGTCCGGCCCGCGGGCGACGCCGCGTAGGCGCACTTCCCCAGCACCACTCGAAGAGGAGAAACATGTACCAGTCCCGCCCCGACGAGGAATTCATCGGCGAGCCCTACTACGGCGACGGCTCCGTCTACGTGAGCCCCCCGACCCGGACCAGGCGGCGCATGATCATCGCCGCTGCGTCCCTGGTGGCCGTGCTGGTAGGAGGAGTCGCGGTCGACCGGATCGCCGCAGCTCGCGCGGAGAACCGTACGGCCAAGGCGTTCCAGGACGGCATGGGAACCGCGGAGCCGCCTGCCGTGCACGTCGACGGCTTTCCTGTGCTGACCCAACTGGCCCGCGGCAGCCTGGACCATGTGGACCTGACCGCCCACCACATTCCGGCCAGCGGTACCACCCGGCCGCTCCCGGTGACGAAGCTGACGGTCGCGATGGACGGGCTGAAGACCTCGGGAAGCGCCGACGAGGCTCACGCGGACAGCGTCACAGCGACCGCGTTCCTGTCGTACGCGGACGTGTCGAGCGCGCTCGGTGTGCAGGTGTCACAGGGGGACGAGTCCGGCCGGGTCGACGCGACCGCGAGTCTGCCGCTCGTCGGCGACGTGACCGTGAGCGCGGCCGTCTCGGCGGCCGGCGGCAACCGCATCGCCTTCACAGACGTACGCGCGGAGCAGGGCGAGCTGCTCCCGCCGCTGAAATCACTGCTCGACAAGGCCCTGGACGAGCCCATTCCGCTACAGAACGTGCCCGAAGGGCTCCGGCTGCGGTCGGTCAGCACCACCGAGGACGGAATCGACGCCCGCTTCACAGGCCGCTCGGTCACGTTCCACCCGGACTCGTCGGCCGCGTGAGGTCAGTCGATGTCGGGCAAGGGGCGTCGGGCTACCTCGTGCGCATCGTCCGCGGGCAGGCCCAGCATCCGCAGGACCATCTCGGCGAGGTTGACCGCGGCCTCGTCGCCGTCCACCTCGGGGCGGGCGAACCGCAGTTCCACCAGGGACAGCAGGGTGCCGCCCAGCGCGGACAGGGCGACCACGGGGTCGAGAGTGGTGAAACGGCCGGAGGCGATGCCGACCTGGAGATCACGCAGGGCGCGTCGGGACAGTCCGTTGCCCGAGTGGATGTGCCCGAGGCCACGGCGGCGCAGGACCTGCATCAGCTCCGGGTGGGAGTCGGCCATGCGGGCACTGAGCCGGAAGCCGGCCGCGAGCAGCTCCGCCGGGTCGTCGATCCCCGTCAGACGCTCGTCGAAGGCCTGCCCGAACTCCTCGAAGGCGTCGATCACTGCCGTCTCGAACAACTCCGCCTTGGAGTCGAAGTGGTTGTAAAAGGAACCGAAGCCGACGTCCGCGCGCTCGGCGATCGCCTGGATGCTCGCGCTGGTGTCGCCGGTCTCGGCGAGTATCTGCCGGGCCGCTCGCACGAGAGCTCCACGGGTCTCTGCGCGACGTCGCTCGAACCGGTTGCTGGGCGGGGCTGACGTAGACATGCGCAGAAGTCTAACCGTTACCCAATACAGATCGCAGTCCTGATGAATTCATCATTTACTGCGGCGAACATCTTGACGACGGAACTGTCACAGTTGATGATTTCCTCATTACGGCAATGTTGCTCGGAGGGCACCATGTCTGAAACACGCGTCAACGGGGACGTCCTCACGGCCCACCAGAACCTCCACAGTGAGCAGGGCGCCCTGCGCGGCGAACACCCCGGCCGCTCCCGGAACCCCGTGATCAAGGTGGCGGACCTGGCCTGGCTGGAGTTCGAGAAGCCCGACCTCGACCGGGCGGAGGTCTTCGCCCGCGACTTCGGCTTCGGCGTCGCCGCCCGCACCGAGAGCGAGCTGTGGCTGCGGGGTACCTTCGCGGGCTCGCCCTGCATGGTGATCCGGCGCGGTCGTACGTCTCGCTTCATCGGCCCGGCGTTCCGCGCCGCCGAGCGGGCCGACCTGGACCGGCTGGCCCGCACCACCGGATCGTCCGTTCGGGACTGCGACGTTCCCGGCGGCGGCAAGGTGGTCGACCTGCTCGATCCGTCGGGCTTCCCGGTCCGGGTCGTGCACTGCGGCGAACAGCTCCCCGCGCTGCCGGAACAGCAGCCGCTGCTGCTCAACTTCGGCACGGATCACCGGCGCACCAACACCACCCAGCGGCCGCCGCGCGAGCCGTCCCGCATTCAGCGCCTGGGCCACGTGGTGCTGGAGACGCGGGTGTTCGGCCGGGCCCTGGACTGGTACCTGGACACCCTCGGGATGATCGTGTCCGACTTCCTGTTCCTGGACGGGCAGCGCGACCGCGGCCCGACGATGGCGTTCATACGCTGCGACCTGGGCGGCGTACCGGCCGACCACCACACCCTGGCCATGCACCTGGGGCCGGGGACGGGGTATGTCCACTCCGCCTACCAGGTCACCGACCTGGACTCGATCGCCGCCGGTGGCGAGTACCTCAAGGAGCGCGGTTACAAGCGCAGTTGGGGCATCGGGCGGCACATCCAGGGCAGCCAGCTCTTCGACTACTGGCGCGACCCCGACCACTTCATGCTGGAGCACTTCGCCGACGGCGACCTGTTCTCCTGCGACGTCGAGCCCGGCTGGGCGCCCATGTCGACCAGCGGCCTGGCCCAGTGGGGGCCGCCCGCCACCCGCGACTTCCTCGGCGCGAGCCCCTCCCCGCAGCGGCTCCGCGATGTCATCGAGGCCCTGCGCGGCGACAACGAGATGGACCCGGCACGACTGTTCGGCCTGCTCAAGGCCGCCAACTCCTGACCCCCGCACGCAAATCCCCCTCACAAAGGTACTGACATGAGCACCAATGTCCTGCGCACCGCCGACGGCTGGTGGGTCGTCCTTGGCGACCGGGCCGTCCCGATCGACACCAAGGCCGTGACCACCGCCGAACTGCTGGCCGACCGCGACGCCGTCCGTGAGGCCGCCGCCTCCGGCGAACCGGGCACACCCGTCGCCGACCTGGTCGCGCTCTCGCCGGTCACCACGCCCTGCCGGGTGGTCGCCCAGATGGTCAACTACCGCAGCCACGCCCGCGATTCGGGCTTCAAGGGCGACGTCCCGCCCACCTTCTTCCGCAAGGCATCCGGCTCGGTCAGCGGCCCCGGCGACGCCGTCGTCCGGCCCTCCCACGTGAAATTCCTCGACTACGAGATCGAGTTGGGCCTCGTCATGGGCGCGCCGCTGCCCGTCGGCACCGTCGTCGAGGAACGGGACCTGCCGTCATACATCGCCGGGCTGGTGATCACCAACGACGTCAGCGCCCGCGAGGTGCAGCTGACCAAGACGCAGTTCTACGAGAGCAAGTCGTACCCGACCTTCACGCCGACCGGTCCGTACCTGTCGTTGCTGGAGCCGGAGGACTTCGCTCATCTCCTGGATCTGCGGCTGAAGTTGAGCGTCAACGGCGAGCTGCGCCAGGACCGCACCCTGGCCGACATGATCGTCCGCCCGGCCCAGGCGCTGACCCTGCTGGCCCGCTTCCAGACCCTGGACGCCGGCGACCTGTTGCTCACCGGTACTCCCGGCGGCACGGCCCTGAAGGCGCCGCCGAAGGCCGTCGAGAAGATCGGTGCACTGCTGCCCCCGGCGGTGAAGTGGAAGGCGTTCTTCAAGAGCCAGGCCAAGAACCCGCACTACCTGAACCCGGGCGACGTGATCACGGCGACGATCGCGACCCCTGACGGCCGCATCGACCTCGGCGAGCAGCGCACGCCCGTCGCGGACACGAACTGATACCCGAGGTGAGCCGCACATGACCGTCGATGAAGCCGCACGTGTGCCCGTCGTGATCGTCGGGGCCGGGCCGGTGGGCGTGACCGCTGCCCTCCTCCTGGCCCGGCACGGCGTCCGCAGTGTCGTCCTCGAACGCCACCAGGACGTCTACCCGCTCCCCCGCGCCGTCGCAAGCGACGACGAGATCCACCGAATCCTCCAAGCGGCGGGCGTCGGTGAGGAGTTCGCCGCGATCTCCCGCCCGGCGAAGGGGCTGCGGCTGCTGGACGCCCGGCACCGGGTGATGGCCGAGTTCCGGCGCACCGAGCACGGCCGGCACGGCTACCCGCAGACCGGCATGTTCGACCAGCCCGAGCTGGAGCGCGTACTGCGCGACGCCCTGGCCCGGCGCCCGGAGTGCGAACTGCGCGCCGGCGTGGAGGTCACCGGCGTCGGCCCGGACTCCACCGGCCCGGTCCGGGTGACCTACCGTGACGAGGAGGGCGGTGAGCATGAGCTGTGGGCCGACGCGGTCCTGGGCTGCGACGGCGCGGGCAGCCTCACCCGCGAGGCGATCGGCGGCGTGTGGGAGGACCTGCGCTTCGAGGAGCGCTGGAAGGTCATCGACGTCGACACGACGGGCCCCGTCCGCAGCTGGGAAGGCGTCGACCAGGTCTGCGACGCGGCCCGGCCGGCCACCTTCATGCGCGTGAGCGAGAACCGCTACCGCTGGGAGTTCCGGCTCGGGGAAGGACAAGAGACGGTCCGTGAGCTGATCGCCCCGTGGCTGCCACCGTCGTACGACGGGGACTTCGAGGTGGTCCGCGAGACGCAGTACACCTTCCGGGCCCGCGTCGCCGACCGCTGGCGCAGCGGACGGGTCTTCCTGCTCGGCGACGCCGCCCACCTCACCCCGCCGTTCATCGGACAGGGCCTGTGCTCGGGGCTGAGGGACGCCTACAACCTCACCTGGAAACTCGCCCGCGTCCTCCAACAGGGCGGCGACGAACGGCTGTTGGACACCTACGAGAGCGAACGCAAGCCGCACGCACGGCATGTGGTCCGCCTCGCGGTCGCCATGGGCTGGGCCATGACCGGCGGCCAGGACGGCGCCGCCGCGCTCCGCCGCCGGGCGCTGGCCACGGCCTGCCGCATACCCGGCCTGACCGAGCTGGCCGGCCGCGACCTCAGCCCGCCCCTCACCGCCGGGCCCCTGGTGTGGCGCGGGGTCCGCCGACGCCTGGCAGGCACGCACTGCCCCCAACCGTGGGTGAGCGTCGGCGGACGACGTACCCGTCTCGACGAGCTGCTCGGCGACTCCTTCGCCGTGCTGACCGCCTCCGAACCCGGACCCTCCCTGACCGCGCTCGCGCACGGTCTCGGCGTGCCCGCGGTCCCGGTGGCCGACCTCGGCGACGACGGCACCCTCGCCGCCTGGCTGCGCGCCGGGCGCGCGGACGCGGTCCTGCTGCGGCCCGACCGCGTCGTGATGGACGTCGTCCCCTCGGGCGGCCGCGACTTCACGTCGACCTCCTGGGCCTCCCTGCTGCACACCACACGAACCCCTGTCCCTTCCGAACGGGTGGCCCCGAAAAGCCTGTTGAGGAGTACGACGCCATGAGCACGCCCTTCTTCACGCCCGATCCAGAGACGGCGGCCGCCAGTCGCATCGCGGACTTCGCCCGGCTCCAGAGCATGGACCCCGACGACTACGCCGCCCTGCATCAGTGGTCGGTCACCGACCTGGAGGGCTTCTGGGGCGCGGTGTGGGAGTACTTCGGCATCGATTCCGACACCCCGTACGAGCAGGTGCTGGCTGAGGACAGCATGCCCGGCGCCCGGTGGTTTCCCGGCGCCACGCTCAACTACGCCCACCACGCGCTGCGCAACGTCCGCGACGACGACACGGCGATCATCGCCCTCGACGAGACCGGTGCCGGGTACGAGGTGACCGGCGCCCGGTTGCGTGCCCAGGTGGCATCCGTGGCCGCCACCCTGCGCGACCTCGGCGTCAGCAAGGGCGACCGGGTCGTCGGCTATCTGCCCAACGCCCCGCACGCCATCGTCGCGTTCCTCGCCGCAGCGAGTCTGGGTGCGGTCTGGTCGGTGTGCGGGCAGGACTACGCCCCGAAGGCCGCCGCCGACCGGTTCGCCCAGCTCGAACCCACCGTGCTGATCGCCGCCGACGGCTACCTCTTCAACGGCACCACCCACGACCGCCGCGACGCCGTCCTCGAACTCGCCCACACTCTCCCGACGTTGAAGGCGACCCTGCTGGTGGACCACATGGGCCTGCCTTGGCCGTCGCAGGCGTACCCGTCGCTGGTGGTCCCCTGGGAGGATGCCTCCACCCGTACCGAGGAACCCGCCCATGTGTCGGTCCCGTTCGACCATCCGCTGTGGGTCGTGTTCTCCTCCGGCACCACCGGCCTGCCCAAGGGCATCGTCCACGGCCACGGCGGTGTGCTCCTGGAGCATCTGAAGACCCTGGGCCTGCACTCGGACTTGGGCCCCGGCGACCGCCTCCTCTGGTACACCACCACCCATTGGATGATGTGGAACCTGGTCGCCTCCACCCTCCTCACCGGTGCCACCACCTGCACCTACGACGGCAGCCCGGCCCCCTTCGCCAGGCTCGACCGCCTCTGGGAACTGGCCGCCCGCCACCGGGTCACCGTCTTCGGCACCAGTCCCCAATACCTGCTGGGCATGGCCAAGTTCGGCATCGACCCGTCCGTCCACGACCTGTCGTCGATCCGCGTCGTCGGCTGCACGGGCTCGGCCCTGCCCGCATCCGCCTATCCCTGGGTCCGCGAGCACGTCGGCGACCACGTCCTGCTGGCCTCGATCAGCGGCGGCACCGACATCGTCTCCGGTTTCGCGGGCAGCGCCCCCAACACCCCTGTCTGGGCGGGCGAGTTGTCCGCACCGAACCTGGGTGTGGCGCTGGCCGCGTACGACGCCGAGGGCTTCCCCGTCATCGACCAGGTCGGCGAGCTGGTCGTCACGCGCCCCATGCCCTCGATGCCGCTGTACTTCTGGAACGACCCGGAGGGCGCCCGCTACCGCGACGCCTACTTCTCGGCGTACCCCGGGGTGTGGCGACACGGCGACTGGATCACGGTCACCGGCCACGGCTCGGTGATCATCCACGGCCGCTCCGACTCCACCCTCAACCGCAACGGCGTACGGCTCGGCAGCGCCGACATCCATGACGCCGTCGAACGTCTCCCCGAGATCACCGAGGCCCTGGTCATCGGCGCGGAGGAACCCGACGGCGGCTACTGGATGCCGCTGTTCGTGGTCCCGGCGGCGGGCGTCGAACTCGACGACACCCTCCGGGAGAGGATCAAGGACGCCATCCGCACCGGCGCCTCACCCCGCCACGTCCCCGACGAGATCCTCGAAGTGCCGGGCATCCCGCACACCCGCACCGGCAAGAAGCTGGAGGTCCCGATCAAGCGACTGCTCCAGGGTGCCGCGGTGGAGCAGGTCGTCAATCCGGCCACTGTGGACAGCCCTGAGCTCATCGACCACTACGCCCGGCTGGGCGAGGAGCGCCGCAAGGGCAGGTCCGCCTCATGACCACCGTGCTCGCCGTCGTCCTGTCCCTGGTCTTCCTTCCGCTGGGGCTGGCGAAGCTCGCCGCGGCGCCGGTCATGCGGCAGGCGGCGGCCCATCTCGGCATGTCGGTCCGGCTCTATCGCGTCGTCGGCGCGCTGGAGGTGGCCGGGGTCGCCGGTCTGCTGACGGGTCTGGCCTGGACGCCGCTGGGCGTGGCCGCCGCGACAGGCCTCGCCCTGCTGATGGCCGCGGCGGCAGCGGTCCACCTGCGCCACGGCGACCCGCTCCCTCGGGCCGTCCCGGCGGCCGTAGTGGCCCTGATCTCCTTGGCGTACACGGCAACGGCGATGGCCGCCGGCTGACCGCGTCCTGTACGGCCGGGCGCGGGCGGCCCCTGTGAGGGTGGCGGCCGCCCCTCCCCGGCTCCGCGCGGGCTGTCATCGCACACCGGTCTCCCTCTCCCCCCGAGGCCGGGCGGCCTGCGCCGACGTCCGGGGCCTGCGAGACGGCTGGGCTCGTCAGGCCCCGGACGTGACACCCCGCTCCCGGGGATGTCAGTCGCGCTCGGAGGCAGTGGCGGGCGTCTCGCTCGGCTGTGCCGGGGGCTTGGGCAGATCGCGCCCCTCGATGTCCACGTTCGGCAGGATCTTCTGCAGACCGCGCGGCAGCCACCAGCCGGCCCGGCCGACCCACATGAGCACCGCGGGCACGAACGTCATCCGGATGAGGAAGGCGTCGACCAGAACCCCGAAGGCCAGGGCGAAGGCGATCGGCTTCACGATCGCGTCCTGCATCGTGACGAACCCCGCGAAGACCGCCACCATGATCAGCGCGGCGGCGGTGACCACCCGGAACGCCAGGGGTGAGCCCGTCAGGACGGCCCGGCGGGCGTCGCCGCCATGGGCGTACTCCTCGTGGATGCTGGAGACGACGAACACCTCGTAGTCCATGGCGAGCCCGAAGAGTACGGCCATGAGGATGATCGGCAGGAAGGACACGACGGGCCCGGTCCGCGTGACGTCAATGAAATCCGCGGCCCAGCCCCACTGGAAGACCGCGACCACGGCACCGAAGGAGGCCGCGACCGAGAGCAGGAACCCGACCGTCGCCTTGACCGGGACCACGAGGGAACGGAAGACGATCAGCAGAATCAGCAGACACAGGCCCACGACCACGACGGCGAAGGTCAGCAGCGAGTCGCTGAGCTTCTGCGACACGTCGACGTTGACCGCGGTCTGGCCGGTGACCTGGAGCGAGATCCCGGTCCGGGACCGGATCGAGGACTCCTCGGCCCGCAGTGCCGTGACCAGATCCTTGGTGGCCTCGTCCCCGGAGCCGGTGGTCGGCACGACGGTCAGCAGCGCGTGCTCGGAGTCGAGTTGCTGGGCCGCCGAGGCGAGGGCGACGCCCTTGGTGGCGGCCAGCTCCTTGCGCACGGTGTTCAGTTCGGCGGTCAGCTGCGCGGCGGAGGACGCCTTGGCATCGCCGGTGTTCATGAGGATGAGCAGCGGTCCGTTGAGGCCGGGGCCGAACTCCTCGGTGATGGTGTCGTAGGTCTCGCGCTGGGTGGTGCCCTTCGCGGCGCTGCCGTTGTCGGGCAGGGCGAGCTGCAGGTCGCGGGCGGGCCAGGCGACGACCAGGAGTCCGGCGGTGACGAGGACGACGGTGAGGGCGGGGACGCG
This sequence comes from Streptomyces sp. S.PB5, assembly GCF_030403745.1. Taxonomy (GTDB): domain Bacteria; phylum Actinomycetota; class Actinomycetes; order Streptomycetales; family Streptomycetaceae; genus Streptomyces. Next base: position 30,038 of record NZ_JAQMWP010000018.1, on the reverse strand, counting down.
GGTCACCGTATGCACCCATCGGGCGCCGAGCGTCTGCTTCGGGGCGGTCCGGTCGCCGGGTGCGGAGGTCTTCTTCGGCCTGGGCCTGAGCCGGTCGCCCGCGAATCCCAGCAGCGCGGGGAGCAGGGTGAGGGCGACGAGCGCGGCGATCGCCACGCCACCCGCACCGGCGAGCCCCATCGCGGTCAGGAAGGGGATGCCGACGACGGAGAGTCCGACCATGGCGATGATCACGGTGAGCGCGGCGAAGGCGACCGCGCTGCCGGAGGTGCCGATCGCGCGGGCCGCCGACTCGTCGGTGGCCATACCGGCCTTCAGCTGGTCCCGATGGCGCGACAGGATGAACAGCGTGTAGTCGATGCCGACCGCGAGGCCCAGCATGACCGTGAGGGTCAGCGCCGTGGAGGAGATCGCGGTCAGGTGGCTCACCAGGAGCAGTCCGCCGGCCCCGATGACGACGCCGACGACGGCGGTGAGCACCGGCATCCCGGCCGCGAGCAGCGAGCCGAACGTGATCACCAGGATGATCAGGGCGATGACGACACCGACGACCTCCTTGGCGCTGATGTCGACTCCGGTGCTGTTGTATGCCTGACCGCCCACCGACACCGTGAGCCCGGCCTTCTCGGCCGGGGCGATCGTGTCCTCCAGGGCATCCAGCGAACCGTCCTCGAGCTCGGCGTTGGAGACGGAGTACTGGATCTGCGCGAGGGCGGAGCGGCCGTCCCTGGACACGGCCTGGGTCTGCTCGGGCGAGAGAACCGCGGTCACCTGCGGGGCGTCGGCTGCCTCCTTGAGGGTCGCGGCGATCCCCGGCTGGTATTTCCGTGCGGTGACCTTCTCCCCCTCGGGAGCGGTGAAGACGATCTGCGCGTTGGTTCCGCCGGCCGCCGGATACACCCGACCGAGCGTGTCCAGGGCCTGCTGGGACTCCGAGCCAGGGATCGTGAACGTGTCGTCGGTGTCCTCACCGACGACGCCGAGACCTGCCACGACCGCGGCGATCACCACGGCCCAGAGGGCGAGGACGATCCTGCGGCGGCGGAAGGCGAGTTTCCCCAGCCGGTAGAGAAGGGTGGCCACGGCTCACTCCGGTCATCGGCTCACGGACCTACTGATGAATACCTCAAAGTAAGTGAAAGCTCTCATATGTGTTCCGATCGCGCACCCGGACACCAGCGCCCCAGGGGCGGGCCGGTAAGGGACTAGTAAATGAAAATGATTATCGATAGCTTGTGTGAGCGCAATGCCCGGCCCCTCCCGCCCGAGGGCTTCTCCGGGCTGCCCTGAATCCTGAACTCGCTGCACGAAAAGGGGAGTTGTGGCTCATCTGCTGATGGTCGAGAGCTGGGTCGGGTCGATGAGCAGACTGCTGCCGAGGGCCATCCGGGAGGGCGGCCACGAGTTCACCTTCCTCACCCGCGACCTCCACCACTACCTCCGCTCGGCACCCGAGGGCGCCGCCCACCCGCTGCTCGGCGCGCGCAACATCATCACCGCCGACACCAACGACACCGACACTCTGCTGCCCGAGATCGAGCGACTGCACGCGGTGCTGGGCTTCGACGGCGTCCTCACCTCCTGCGACTACTACCTGCCTGCGGTGGCACGGATCGCCGGGCGTCTGGGCCTGCCCGGTCCCGGCCCTGAGGCGGTCGAGAACGCCTGCCGCAAGGACGCCACCCGTCGGATCCTCGCCGAGGCGGGAGTGCCCGGGCCGCGGTATGCCGTGCACGAGGAGTGGGCCGATCTCGCGCGGGCGGCGCGGGAGATCGGCTATCCGCTGGTGGTGAAGCCCGTGGACCTGTGCGCGGGCATGTATGTGCGGCGCGTCGACGACGAAGAACAACTAGCTGCTGCTGTACGCGCGTTGGCGGAGTTCCCGGTCAACGCCCGCGGTCAGCGGCGCGATCCGGCGGTGCAGCTGGAGGAGCTGCTGGACGGCCCCGAGGTGAGCGTCGAGACCGTGTCGTACGCCGGGGCGGTGCACGTGGTGGGTGTGACCGACAAGAGCATCGGCGGGGCGCCCGCGTTCATCGAGACCGGGCACATGTTCCCGGCCGCCCTGTCGGCCGCCGACACCGAGGCCGCCGAACACACCGCGCTCGCCGCGCTGAAGGCCCTCGGCCTCACCGACGGGGTCGTGGCGCACACCGAGATCAAGCTGACCTCCTCCGGTCCGCGCGTGGTCGAGGTCAATCCGCGGCCTGCCGGGAACCGCATCACCGAGCTGGTCCGCCATGTGACCGGCATCGACCTGGCCGCCGCGTTCGTGGACGTCTCCCTCGGCCACGAGCCAGATCTGCGGGGCGGCGACACCGGGCTGTGCAGCGCGGCCATCGGTTTCCTGGTGCCGGAGAGCTCGGGCACGCTCGAAGCGCTGGATGCCTCCGAACTCCGGGACCCGACAGGGGTGTTGGAGCTACAACTCGCCGAGCCCGGCCGGCCGGTGAAGGCGGCCGGCAGCAACAACGAGTACCTGGGCCATGTCATGGCAGGCGATGCCACGGGCCTGGGCGCCCGCGACCGGGTCGAGGGCCTGCTCGGCGAGCTGCGCTCCGGGCTGGTGATCCGATGACCACCGCCATCGGTACCCTGACGTTCGATGACCTCGTGGCGCGCACCCGCTCCGGTGAGCTGGGCCCGGACCCTGCCGCGCAGCGCATCGCCGTGGCCTTCACCACGCGGCAGGCGGTACGGCACGAGGGCCGGGGCACCGGCTATCGCAACGAGGTGCTCAGTCTGCGGCTGGGCGCGGCCGTCGGCTCCTGCGCGGTCGAACCCGGCGCTCTGCCCGACGGGGCCGTGGAGGAGTGTGTGGGCGCCGACGTGGCCACGCTGCTGGCCCATCCGCTCCTGCCGATGCGCGTGGCCGCGCTGGACGCCTATCTGATGCACGTCACCCCGCACACTCCGGAGCACGGGGCAAGGCCCGCCGCGCTGCCCGCCGGGACTTCGTTGGAGAAGTCCCGTGCGCGGGCGCAGGCCGTGATCGGGCTGCTGGATCTGCCCGCGGGCGCGACCGTGCTGGTGGTCGGAGTGGTCAACTCCCTGCTGGAGGCGCTGCGTTCGCGCGGTCTGCGCTATGTGCCGTGCGACCTCAAGGGCGGGCGGACCGAGTGGGACGAAGTCGTCGTCACCGACGCGCTCGCCGCGGCGGACGGCTGCGACGCGCTGCTGGTGTCGGGGATGACGCTCGGCAACGGCACCTTCGATCCGCTGCGCGAGCACGCGCGGACGCACGGCAAGCCGCTGGTCGCGTTCGCGCAGACCGGCAGTGCCGTACTGCCCCGCTTCCTCGGTCACGGAGTGAGCGCGGTGTGCGCCGAGCCCTACCCCTTCTTCTGGCTCGACGGCGGTCCCGGCGTCGTCCACCGCTACACCGGCGGTCCGGAGGGCGGGCGATGACCACCACGGCCGTCCTCCCCGTCGCCCGCCCTGAACTGCTCACCCTCCTCGGCCGCACTCCCCTGGTCCGCGTCACGGCCGAACTGCCCGGCCCGCACCCCGGTTTCTGGGCCAAGCTCGAAGGTCTCGCGGCGGGCGGCATGAAGGCGCGGGCCGCCGTGTCGATGCTGCTGGGTGCCCGGCAGCGGGGCGAACTGCGGCCCGGCGCCCCGGTGGTGGAGTCGACCTCGGGGACGCTCGGCATCGGGCTCGCCTTCGCGGGCCAGGCCCTCGGCCACCCCGTGGTCCTGGTCGGCGACAGTGAACTGGAGCCGTCCATGCGGCAGTTGCTGCGCTCCCACGGCGTGCGACTGGAGATCGTGGACCGCCCGGCACCCCGGGGTGGCTGGCAGGCCGCACGCCTGGCCCGGCTGCGGGAACTGCTCGCCGTGCTGCCCGGCGCGTACTGGCCGGACCAGTACAACAACCCCGACAACAGCGCCGGTTACGCCTCGCTCGCCGCCGAACTCGTCAACCGGCTCGACCATCTGGACATCCTGGTGTGCAGCGTCGGGACCGGCGGGCACAGTGCCGGGATCATCGGTCCGCTACGGCGCCGCTGGCCCGCGCTGCGGCTGATCGGCGTCGACTCGACCGGCTCCACCATCTTCGGCCAGCCCGCCCGGCCGCGGCTGATGCGCGGCCTGGGCAGCAGCATCCACCCGCGCAATGTCGCCTACGACGCCTTCGACGAGGTCCACTGGGTGGGTCCCGCCGAGGCCGTCGACAGCTGCCGGCGCCTCGCCCGGGGCAGCTTCGTCAGCGGCGGCTGGAGCACCGGCGCCGCCGCCCGCGTAGCCGCCTGGGCCGCGCGCGTCCATCCCGGCGCGGTCGTCGCCACGGTCTTCCCCGACGGCCCGCACCGCTACCTCGGCACCGTCTACGACGACGACTTCGCCACCGCCCACGGCCTCGACCTCGCCACGGCCGCCACCCGCCCCGTCGAGATCCCGCACCCCCGTGCGGCCGAGGCCACCGGCTGGGTGCGCTGCACCCGTGTCGCCGACCCCCTGCTCCTGGAAAGGACCCCGTGAAGGCCAGCCTGCGCACCGTACGCCTCGCACTCGCCGAGCCGCTGCGCATCTCCCGCTCCACCATGTCCGCCCGCGACGCCGTGTGGCTCACCGTCGAACACGACGGCGTCACCGGTCACGGCGAGGCCGTCACCAGCGTCTACTACGGACTCGACACCGACACTCTCGTACGACTTCTCACCGTTGCCGGTGCGGCCCTGTCCCGCTTCCCCGATCCCGAAAGCGCCTTGCAGGACGGCGAGTTGACGGACGCAAGCCTTCCGCCGGCGGTGACCGCCGCCCTCGAAGCCGCTCTCCTCGACCTTGTCGGCAAGCGGGCGGGCAGCCCCGTTCACCGGCTCCTCGGCACTCACGAGCCCCCGGTCGCGGCCACCGCCCGCACCATCGGCATCACCGCACCGGCCGACGCGGCCGCGCAGGCCCGCCGACTCGCAGCGAGCGGCTTCGAGGTCATCAAGGTCAAGGCGGGGACCATCGACCCGGAGGACGATGTGGAGCGGGTCCGCGTCATCCGCGACGCCGCTCCCAGGGCCCGGCTGCTCCTCGACCCCAACGGCGCCTGGACCCCGGCCCAGGCCGAGGCCCTGCTCCCCCGGTTCGCCGAGATCGGCGTCGAGGCCGTCGAGCAGCCGCTCCCGCCCGGCAGCCCGGAGGCACTGGGTGCACTGGCCGAGCGCTCACCGCTGCCGGTCATCGCCGACGAGGACGCCGTGGACCTGGAGGACGTACGCCGTCTGGCCGGACGCGTCCAGGGCGTCAACGTCAAGCTCGCCAAGTGCGGCGGGGTGCGCGCCGCCCTGCGGATCGCCGACGCGATCGACGGCAGCGGCACGGAGTTGATGCTCGGCTGTCTCACCGCCAGCTCGCTCGGGCTCGCGCCCGCCGTGCATCTGGCCGACCGGGCCCGCTGGACCGACCTCGACGGACATCTGCTGCTCGCCCACGACCCGTGGACCGGCATCGGCGGCGAGGACGGCGTCATCCGCGCAAACGGCCGCCCCGGGCTGGGAGTCGAGGAGGTGGGGGCCTATGAAGACGTGGCGTGAGATGCGCGGCTTCCCGCTCGCCGTCCAGCTCCTGCTGGTCAACCAGCTCGGCGTCAACACCGGCTTCTACCTCCTCATCCCCTACCTCGCCACCCACCTCACCGACAACCTGGGCATGTCGGCGGCCGTCGTCGGGATCGTCCTCGGGGTGCGAAACCTCAGCCAGCAGGGCCTGTTCATCATCGGCGGCTCCGCCTCCGACCGGCTCGGCGCGCGCGGCGTGATCATCGCCGGATGCGCGCTGCGGACCGTCGGGTTCGCGCTGTTCGCGCTCGGCGACGACCCGGCCGTGCTGCTCGCCGCGTCCGTGCTGAGCGGGCTGGCCGGGGCGCTGTTCAACCCCGCCGTGCGCACCTACATCGCCCAGGAGGCTGACGAGCGCAAGGCGGAGGCGTTCGCGCTGTTCAACGTGTTCGCCACGACCGGCGCCCTGATCGGACCGCTGCTGGGCAGCGCGCTGCTGCTGGTCGACTTCCGGACGTCCGCGCTCACCGCGGCCGGTATCTTCGCGGTCCTCACCGTCGCGCAGGCCCTGGTGCTGCCCGCCCGCAAGGTCGAGCCCGGCAAGGGCACGGTGCTCGGCGACTGGCGCGAGGTGCTCGGCAACCGTGCCTTCCTCGCTTTCGCGCTCGCCATGGTCGGCATGTTCACCCTGGAGAACCAGCTCTACCTGCTGTTGCCCGACGGCGCCCGGCAGGCCACCGGCTGGGACGGCGCGGCCGGACTCGTCTTCCTGGTCGGCACCCTCACCAACCTGGCGCTGCAACTGCGCATCACCAGCGCTCTCAAGGAGCGCGGGAACAGGGCGCGTTGGATCGCCACGGGGCTGGGACTGATGGCGCTGGCGTTCCTGCCGCCCGCCCTGGTCGTGGGCTCCTCCGGCCACCCCGTGCTGCGCGCCCTGCCCGTCCTGGCCGGCGCCCTGCTGCTCTACCTCGGGGTCATGGTCGCCCAGCCGTTCGTGATGGAGCTGATCCCCGGATTCGGCCGCAGCGAGCTGACCGGCACCTACTTCGGCATCTTCTACGTGGTGTCCGGCATCGCCGCCGCCGTCGGCAACACCATTGTCGGCTGGGCCATGGACGCCGGTGAGCGCGGCGGCGCCGACTGGCTGCCGTGGGCGTGCTGCGCCCTGTTCGGGCTGGCCTCGGCGCTGGGGGTGGCCTGGCTGCACCGGGCGGGGTCGCTGCCGACGCCGTCGAAGCCCGCCGTACCGGCGACGGTCTGAGGGGGCCCGGATGACTCTTCCGCGCAACCTCCTCACCGACAACCCCGAACTGTACGAGGCCCGCTTCCCCGACCCCGACCGGCTGGCCGGGCGCTGGACGGAGGACTGCCTGCGCCGGCACGGGGCCGGGCCGCGCGTCCTGGACATGGGCTGCGGCACCGGCCGCGACGCCGCCTACCTGCACGGCGTGGGCCGCACAGTCACCGGCGCCGATCTGTCGGAGGCGATGCTGGCCCATGCCCGGGTCCACCATCCCGGTCCGGAGTACGTCCGCGCCGACCTGCACGGGTTCGACGTGGGCCGGTTCGACGCCGTGGTGTGCCTGGACAGCGCGCTGCTGTACTGCCACACCAACGCCCAGCTCGACACGTTCCTGACGTCGTGCCGTCGGGCCCTGTCGCCCGGCGGGCTGCTGGTCGCGGAGCTGCGCAACGGCGCGTACTTCCTCGGCCGCACCGACCTGCTGGACACGCCCACCGCCAACTCCTTCACCTGGCAGGGCACCGTCCACCGTTCCACGACCACGCTCACCGTGGACCGCACGGCCCAACTCCTGTGCCGCACCCGCGTCTGGACCGCGGACGACGGCTCGGACCCGGTCGAGCAGCACTCGGCGTGGCGACTGCTGTTCCCCCAGGAGCTACGGCACCTGCTGGCCGCGCACGGCTTCGAGGTGCTCGAACTCCACGACGGGCCCGGACCGCGCACCGAACCCCCGTGGCAGGAGGGCCGGTTGCCGGGCGACAAGGCGGACGCGGACCGGCTGCATGTCGTCGCGCGCCTCAATTCCGTTTTCTGATCTCTCACTTCTTTCTGATCTCTCACTTCAAGGACCATCCATGTACGACGAACGTCATCCCCTCCTGCGCCGCCGTGGTTTCCTCGCAGCCGCCTCGCTGGGCGCGCTCGCCCTCACCACCGGGTGCGGTACCGGCGACAACGACGGCGACGCCAAGAGCGACGGTGCTCCGCAGCGCGGCGGGCGGTTGCGTGCCGCCTTCGCGGGCGGCGGCGCGAGCGAGACCCTCGATCCGCATCTGGCCAACCTCTTCGCCGACGCGGCCCGCGCCAAGGCGCTGTACGACAAACTCGCCGACTACGGCGCCGACTTGTCCGCACAGCCCCGGCTGGCCACCAAGTGGGAGGCCAACAAGACCCTCGACCGCTGGCAGGTCACCCTGCGCGAGGCCACCTTCCACGACGGCAAGCCGGTCACCGCCGAGGACGTCCTGTACAGCTACCGCCGTATCGCCGACCCGGACAAGGCGTTCCGCGCCAAGGCGTCCCTGGAGCCCATCGACCTGGACGCCAGCCGCGCCACCGGGCAGCGGTCGATCGAGTTCGTGCTCAAGCGGCCCACGGCCGAATTCCCCAACGTGCTCGCCGCGTTCGGGGCGTACATCGTCCCCGACAAGGCAGCCGACTTCGACAAGAACCCGATCGGCTCCGGCCCCTTCCGGTTCGTCTCCTTCGCCCCCGGCCGGTCCGCCGTATTCCGCCGCTACGACGACTACTGGGAGGGCGCCCCGCACCTGGACGAGCTCGAGTTCGTGGTCGCCAACGAGGAGTCGGCCCGCGCCAACGCGCTCCTCGGCGGCCAGATCGAGTACGCGCACGAACTCAACCCGACCACGGCCCGCGCCCACGAGGGCAAGGGCCAGATCGAGATCGTGCGGCTGCGCAACAGCGCCATGCAGGCGTTCTGCATGAAGACGGACCGGCCGCCCTTCGACGACCCGCGCGTGCGGCAGGCGTTCTTCCTCATCGCCGACCGCAAGGAACTCGTCGACGGGGCGCTGTCCGGGGCGGGGGTGGTCGGCAACGACCTGTTCGGCAAGGGATACGAGTACTATGACGGCTCCCTGCCCCAGCGCGAGCAGGACCTCGACAAGGCCCGCGCCCTGCTCAAGCAGGCCGGCGCCGAGAACCTCAAGGTCACCCTGGACACCTCGGCCGTCGCCGCCGGGTTCACCGAAGCCGCGAGCATCTTCCGCGACCAGGCCGCCAAGGCGGGTGTCACGATCGACGTGAAGATGGGCAGCAAGGACTCCTACTGGGCCGACATCCTGAACAACGGCACCCTGTGCTGCTACCGCTCCGGCGCCATGCCCATCGAGGCCCACATCTCCCAGCGGCTGCTCACCGACTCCACCACCAATGCCACCAAGTGGCAGCACAAGGACTTCGACGCGCTCTACGAGCAGGCCCAGTCCACCCGCGACGAGTCAGCGCGAGCGGCCGTCTTCGACCGGATGCAGCGCCGTCTGTACACCGAGGGCGGTTTCCTGATCTGGGGGTTCGCCGACTGGATCCTCGGAACGGCCCGCAGTGTGCGGGGCGTTGAGGCCAAGGCGCCCGCCAACACGCTCGACTGGGCGCGCTTCGACAAGGTCTGGCTGGCGTGAGCGGACTGCGTTCCTTCGTCGTCCGGCGGCTGCTTCTCGGCGTCGCGCAGACCGTGGCCGTGGTGCTGCTGGTCTTCGCGCTCACCGAGGCGCTGCCGGGCGACGCCGCCGTGGCTCTGGCCGGCGACCAGCCCGACCCGGCCCGGATCGCGGCGATCCGCGAGACCATGCACCTCGACAAGCCTGCTCACGAACGGCTCGCCGACTGGGCAACGGGGCTGCTCCACGGCGACCTCGGCACCTCGCTGGTCTCCGGCCGCCCGGTCGGCCGGTACATCGCCGACGGCTTCGGCCCCACGCTCCTGCTGGCCGCGCTCACCCTGGCACTGCTCGTGCCCCTCGGCTTCGGCCTCGGCGTGCTCGCCGCCCGCCACGAGGGGCGCCTCGCCGACCGGTTGATCAGCTCGGTGACGCTCGCGGTGTACGCGGTGCCCGAGTTCGCCCTCGGGGTACTGCTGGTGACCGTGCTGGCGCTGCAACTGGCCTGGCTGCCGCCGACCGCCGTCGGCTACGGCACGGACCTGCTCGGTCACCCGGCAGCGCTCGTCCTGCCGGTGCTCGTCCTGCTGGCGCGCCCGGTGTGCTCACTGTCCCGGCTGGTGCGGGCGGGCATGATCGACGCACTGGCCTCGCCGTACGTGGCGCAGGCCCGGCGTTACGGGATCTCGGGCGCCCGCGTCCGCTACACCCACGCCCTTCCCAATGCCCTGGCCCCGGCCGTCCAGCAACTGGCCCGTACCGTCGACTGGTTGCTGTGCGGCGTCATCGTCGTGGAGGCGCTGTACGTGATCCCCGGTCTCGGCACCGTGCTCCTCAACGCCGTCGCCGAACGCGACGTGCCGGTGGTCCAGGGGCTCGCGGTGGTGTTCGGCGTGCTGACCGTCGTGCTCAATCTCGGCGCGGACGTCGTGGCCCACCGTCTGGCGCCCCGGGCGGGGGTGGCCGCGTGAGGAAGGTGCGTACGGGGCGCTTCGCGCTCGGGGTCGCGGTCATCGCCGTACCCCTGCTCATCGCCCTGCTGGGGCCGGTGTTCGCGGGTCAACCGGGGCCGCGGGCACCGTCGTTCACGCTGGGCGGCGGTCACTGGCTCGGCACCGACTTCGTGGGCCGGGACGTGTGGCAGCAGGTGCTGCACGGAGGCAGGCCGGTCGTGCTGACCGCACTGGCCGCCACCGCGCTGTCGTATCTCGTCGCGCTCCCCGTAGGTCTGGCCGCGGCGCTCACCCATCGCCGCCCGCTGGAGGAGTTGCTGATGCGACCCCTGGATGTCCTGCTCGCGGTGCCGTCCCTGCTGCTGATCCTGCTGGCCGCGACGGTGTTCTCGCCGGGTGCCGTCGGGGTCGCGCTGCTGGTGGCGCTGGTCAACGTGCCCGATGCCGCCCGCCTCGTCCGGGCCGCCGCGGCGGAGGTCGCCGCCCGACCGGCGGTCGAGGCGCTGCGTATGCAGGGCGAGACGTGGGGGCGGATGGCCGTGGGCTATGTCGGCCGGTCCGTCCTGCGCACCCTGGCCGCGGACGCCGGGACACGGCTGACCGGCGTGCTGTATCTGGTCGCGACGGCCGCGTTCCTCGGCGTCGGGGTGGCCCCGGACGCCGCCGACTGGGCGGTGATGGTCGACCGCAACCGTACGGGCCTGTTCGTCCAGCCGTGGGCCGTCGTCGTCCCCGCCCTGCTGATCGTCGCGCTGACGATGGGCACCAATCTCCTCTTCGACGCGGCGCTCGGGGGCGACCGGGGCCGAAACGCAGCCGAGCACCGCCGCCGGGCAGGAAGTGAAGCACGCTTGTGAACCACATGGACGACAGTGCGGAACGGGGCATGGAGCGCTCGGACGCGGAGCCCATTGCTGAGGCTTCCGTCGAGGAGCCTCCGTCGCAGAAGTCCGTCGCCGAAGAGCCCTTGGCCGAGCTGCGTGATCTGCGCGTCGAGATCGACGGCAGGGCGATCGTCGACGGAGTGACGCTCAGGGCGCTGCCCGGCAAGGTCATCGCCCTGGTCGGCGCCTCCGGCAGCGGCAAGACCACCACCGGACTGGCCCTGCTCGGCGAGTACCCGCGGGGCGCCCGCGTCACCGGTGAGGTGCACCGGGCAGCCGACGGCCTCGTGGGTTACGTCCCGCAGCATCCCGCGGCCGTGCTCAACCCCGCCCGCCGGATCTCCGCGCTGCTCACCGACATCGCCCGTACGCAGGTGGTTCATCTGCCGCGAGCGCAGCGCCGGACGGCGGCCCGCGAACGGGTCCTGCGGGCCCTGGCCGAGGCCCAACTACCAGACGCCGAAGCTCTCTTGCGCCGCTACCCGCACCAGCTCTCGGGTGGTCAGCAGCAGCGCGTCGTCCTCGCTCAGGCCCTGCTGCTGGGTGCGCGGATCATCGTCGCGGACGAGCCCACCACCGGCCAGGACGCCCTCACCAAGAGCCGTGTCGTCGAGCAGCTGGCGGCGGTCGCCGCACGGGGCATCGCCGTCGTCCTGCTCAGCCACGATCTGGACGTCGTACGGGCGCTCGCCGACGAGGTGATCGTCATGCGGGCGGGCCGGGTCGTGGAGTCCGGTCCGACGCAGCGCCTGTGGTCGGCGCCCCGGCATCCATGGACGCGCGAACTCCTCGCCGAACAGCCGCAGTTCACGACGAAGGAGGGCTCAGCCGGGCGACCCGTCCTCCAGATCCGGGACCTGGTCGCCCGCCACCGCGACATCGCCGCACGCGGCACGACCGAGGTGCTGCGTACTCCCCGACTCGACCTGCACAGCGGCGAATGCCTGGCCGTGGTCGGCCGTTCCGGGAGCGGCAAAACCACCCTCGCCCGTTGTCTGGCCGGGCTCCACCGCGACCACGACGGCGAGGTCCTCCTCGACGGCGCCCCGCTGCCGCGCAGTCTGCGCGGACGCAGCCGCGCGCAACTCGCCGCTGTGCAGTACGTCTTCCAGGACGCACGCGCCGCCTTCGACGAACACCGACCGGTGCTCCACCAGGTCGCACGCACCGCGATACGGCTGCGCGGCACCGCCCCCGCCACCGCGACGCGGGAAGCCCTGGCCACGCTGGCCGGCCTCGGCCTGGGCGAGGACCTCGCCCGCCGACGCCCCGGGCGGCTCTCCGGCGGTGAACTCCAGCGAGCCGCCCTCGCCCGCGCCCTGCTGGCCCGCCCGCGCGTCCTCGTCTGCGACGAGATCACCTCCGGCCTGGACACCGTCACCCGGCGCGGCATCCTCGACCTCCTCACCACCCTGCTCGACGACCGCGCCGACGACCTGTCCCTCGTCCTGATCACCCACGACCTGGACACCGCCGCACTCGCCCAGCGCATCGCCGTCCTGGACGCAGGCGAACTCGTCGAACAGGGACCGGCCCAACGCGTCCTCACCGCACCCCGCCATCACTTCACCCGGTCACTCATGGGCAGTACGTCCCGTCGGTGGGCCGACCAGGCGTCATCGACCGTCTAGGACAGGAACAGACCTATTGGCGACCTACCGTCGAAGCGTCAGGCACCACCGGCGAAGGGAACACCATGACCGAACAGAGGACTGCCGCTCCCCAGGGCTACACCAGCGTGGCCCCCTGGGTGGTCACGGACGACACCGGTGCGTTTCTCGACTTCGTGGCCCAGGCCTTCGAAGGTGAAGAACTCGGGCGGGTGGTGACCGAGGACGGTCTGATCGGACATGGTGAGATCCGCGTCGGCGACACGGTCGTCCTCGCCTTCGACCGCCGCGCGGACTGGCCGGTCATGCCGAGCCTGCTGCGCGTGTTCGTCGCCGACGCGGACGAGACGTTCTCCCGGGCCCTGGCGGCAGGCGGCCAGGTGGTCACCGCGGTGACGAACGACGCCTTCGGACAGCGCGGCGGTCGCGTCAAGGACCCGTTCGGGAACATCTGGTGGGTGGTCAGCCATATGGAGGACGTGCCCGAGGCGGAGATGTGGCAGCGGTTGCAGGAGCCGGTGTACGCCGAGGCCATGCGTGTGGCCCAGGAGACGCTGGACGCGGAGCTCAGCGGCCGACGCGACGGACGCAGCAGCGCGCCCGTCAAGAACGGCGGCTGACTCGACCCGTCTACCGGGCCCGGCGGGGTGAGTTCCAGGGCGTGTCGCTCGCCGGCGCGGCTCAGCGGGGGCGGGTGCCGCGCCGTCAGCCCCGCCGGACCGCGCCCAGCTGGGCCCGGTGCAGGTCCGGGGCGGCGAATTTCTGTGCCACGGTGCGCAGGACGCGGGCCATCGCCTGGGCGGGCGGGGTGGCGGGGCGGGCCGCGGCGCGGGCGAGGAGGATACGGCGGGTGGGCGCCGGGACGTCGGAGGCGAACGGCAGCAGGCGTACGTCGCTGCGTCGGCTGGTGAGTGCCAGGCGGGGTGCGAGCGCGATGCCGAGACCGGCGGCGACCATGGCCTGCGCTTCCTGGTAGTCGTGCGAGGAGTAGGCGATGCGCGGCTCGAACCCCGCCTGGCGGCAGCTGCGGCGCAGGACGTCGGCGCCGGGATGGTTGTCGGCGCGGATGATCCACTCCTGGTCGGCGAGGTCACCGAGCCGCACGGAGGGACGGGTGCGCAGGGGCGAGTCGGCCGGGACGACCAGCACCGTGGGGTCGTCCAGCAGGTGGGTGAGGGCAAGCGCCGGATCGTCGAAGCGGTTCCACTCGTAGTCCCAGAGCAGCCCTTGGTCCACCTCACCGGTGTGCAGCATCTCCCTGAGCTCCGCGAGAACTCCGGCACGCACCTCGATGCGGATGCCGGCATGGCGCCGCCGGAACCGTGTGAGCGCCAACGGCAGCAGCGACGCGCTCGCCGTGGGGAAGGAACCGAGGCGCAAGCTGCCCTGGTCGAGGGCGGTGAAGGAGTCCAGGTCGGCCTGGGCGGCACGCAGCTCCCGGCGGATCGCCTGACCGCGTTCGGCCAGCGCGGCACCCGCCGGGGTGGGGCGGATACCCCGGGGCAGCCGCTCGATCAGGGGCTGGCCCGCCTCCTGCTCCAGCAGGGACATCTGCTGGGAGGCGGCGGAGGTCGTCATGCCGAGGGCTTCCGCCGCGGCCGTGAGCGAACCGCGTTCGGCGGCCTCGGTGAGCAGCAGCAGACGGCGCACGTTCAACATGCCGATGACTTTAGCTGAGCTGAACCCAGGTGAAGCGAACTGCGATTGTTCCGAAGTCACACCTCTGCCAAGGTCTGCGCAATCGCCGAGCGGTTAACCGGCCCGCCACACGCCCGTAACCACCGCCTCGGCCGCTTCCCCTACCCCCGTTGATCCAGGAAGAGCCTCAGACGTGCACATTCCCGCGACCCTGGTACGTGGCGGCACAAGCAAGTGCTGGCTGTTCAACCAGGTCGATGTCCCCGCCGACCGCGGCGACCTCGAAAGCCTTCTGGTCGCCGCGTACGGCGCGACCGATCCCGTAGAGCTGGACGGGGTGGGCGGGGCGACCCCGACGACCTCCAAGGCTGCCGTGGTCAGCGCCTCACCCGAGCCCGGCATCGACGTCGACTACCTCTTCGCCCAAGTCGGCATCGGCACAGGCTCGGTGGAGTGGACGAGCAACTGCGGCAACTGCGCCACCGGCGTCGCCCTGTACGCGGTGACCAAAGGACTGGTTCCGGTCACCGGCGACCAGACCCGCGTGGTGATGCGCAACATCAATACCGGCTCGGTCCTCGAAGGAATCGTCGACACCCGGGGAGGCGTGGTGCGCCACTTCGGCCACCAGACCGTACCCGGCACCCGTGCCGGTGGGGTCGCGGTCGGCCTCACCTTCCGCGACCCCGCCAATGACACCGACCGCCTGCTCCTCCCCACCGGCCGGGCCGCCCAGGACCTGCGGGTCGGCGCCGCCGAGCCGGTCCGCGTGAGCATGGTGGCCGCAGGCGCTCCGGTCGTCCTCGTCGACGCCGCCAGTGCCGGGCGTACCGGTGCCGAATCCCTGGGGCGGATGGGCGCGGACGTCCCCTGGCTGCGTACCGTCCGCCATGCCGCCGCTCCCCTGATGGGACTGCTCCAGCCGGGCGAGGAACCGGGCGACGCGGTGCCCAAGGTGGGCTTGGTCGGCCCGCCGGTGCCGTACGCCACCACGCTCGGTGAACCGGTCGGTGCCGAGGACTACGACGTGTCGGTGCGCATGCTCACCATGAACGCCCCGCACCCCGCCATCGGCCTGACCTCGGCAGTCGCCGTCGCGGCGGCCGGGCTGCTGGAGGGGTCCGTGGTCTCCCGGATCACGGGCGGCCCGAGGGACGAGTGGCTGCGCCTCGGCACGCCCGCCGGTGTCGTCGCGGTCCGCTGCACCGACGTACGGGACGGCCTGCCGCACCGGGTCACCGTGCAGCGCGCGGCCCGGCTGCTCGCCGACGCCCGGATCTACGTACCGCAGGCAGACCGCCCGCAAGCAGCCTGAACCGCGCCAGACCTCTCCTCTGTCATGCCGGCTCCCCGCCGCGCTACCCTCGCGCCCTCGGGGCGCGCCATCCCGTCCCCACCGCACCAAGGACAAAGATGTCTGTTGAAGTGATCTCCGTAGGCGCCCTGTTGGTGATGTTCGTGGTCGGCACCGTGCTGCCGATCAACCTGGGCATCCTCGCGTTCGTCGCCACCTTCGCGGTCGGGACCGCCTCACTCGGCCTCACCGAGGACGAGATCTTCGAGGGTTTCCCGGCGAAGCTCTTCGTCACCATCGTCGGCGTCACCTACCTGTTCTCCGTCGCCCGCCGCAACGGCACCATCGACTGGCTGGTCGCGGCGGGGGTCAGGCTGGTGCGCGGCAAGGTCGAGCTCATCCCCTGGGTGCTGTTCCTGGTGGCCGCCCTGCTGACGGCGTTCGGTACGTTCACCCCGGCCGCGGTGGCGATCCTCGCGCCGATCGGCATGAACTTCGCCTACCGCTACAAGCTCAACCCACTGGTCGTCGGCATGATGGTGATCAGCGGCGGGCACGCGGGCGCGTTCTCGCCACTGGCCGTCTCCGGTGCGCTGGTGCTGGGCCTCGTAGACAAGAGCGAGGTGCATGTCTCGGCCGTGGCGCTGTTCAGCGCCAGCTTCGTGATCAACCTCGTGCTCGCGGTCCTCACCTACGTCCTGCTCGCCAAGCGCCCCGCCCCGCTGGCCGAGGGCCCCGCGCAGACAGCCGACGACGAGGACCTCGCCGTCTCCGGCAGCCCCGACTGGCGCCAGTGGCTCACCCTCGCCTCCCTGGTGGCCCTCGTCGTCGGCGCGCTCGGCTTCCACCTGGAGATCGGCTTCCTCGCGCTGGCCGCGGGCGCTCTGCTGGCCCTGGTGGACATGAAGCGGCAGGAGAAGGCCGTCGACGGCGTCAGCTGGTCCACCCTGCTGCTGGTCGCGGGCATGATGACGTACATCGCGATGCTGGAGAAGGCCGGCATCATCGAGGAACTCTCCGAGCACGCCGCCGGCCTGGGCGCCCCGCTCGTCGTGGCCCTGCTGCTGTGCTTCACCGTGGCCATCACCTCCGCCTTCGCCTCCTCCACGGCGATCCTGACCGCGATCATCCCCCTCGCCGTCCCCCTGCTGCTGTCCAGCCATCTCAGCGCCGCCGGACTGATCGCCGCGCTCGCCGTCTCCACGACGATCGTCGACACCTCTCCCTTCTCGACCAACGGAGCACTGGTCCTCAGCAACGCCCGCGGCGTGGACACCCGTCGCTTCTACCGCCAGGTCATCGGCTACACGAGCGGCATCGTCGCCTTCGGCCCCGTCATCGCCTGGGGCGCCCTGGTCCTGCCCTGGTCCTAGCGCAAAGACCGACGACGGACAGCGGAGGGCGCCGAGCCGGACCACGGCCGGCACCCTCCGCGCTGCGGCCCGGCAGCCGCCCCTTCCGTTCTCATTCGCAGCCGTCGCCCCGGGGCCCTGCAACATTTCAGGTTCCCGGTCTTCCCACCGCGGATCAGGATGGCTCCCGCACCGCCAAGGACGCGTCAACCGGTTGGCGAGAGTGGAGAGGTAACCCTTGTCTCAGTTCACGAGAAGGCTGGCAGTCGGCGTCGTCGGAGCCTGCGCCGCCCTCGGTGTCGCCGCAGGCCCTGCTGCGGCCTACCCGACGGTGGATTTCAACGTCTGCAACCCGTACTGCGACCCGGACACGGAACAAGGCTTCGTCGACGGCAGCATCACGTGGTACAACCGCACCGCGGGAGTCACGGGCGGGGTCGAGTCCTACTTCGAGGACGGCAGGCCGACCACCGCCTATTTCGACGCCTACGCGGGATCAGTCAAGATCGATTCCGATCACAGAACCGCCGCCAACGGCAGCAGGCGGGGCTTCAACTTCACCATCGGCGACACGAACCTCGAAGGCGGAATCAACCGCATCAAGATCACCGTCTGCACGCTGGTGAACGGTGATCCCAAGTACTGCTCCACCCCCATGAATTACACGAGGCCCTGACAGTCGTTCCTGAGGGCCCGTCAGCACATGGCGCTGACGGGCCCTTTGACGACTGCGCGCCGAGGCCGCATCGACGTCGAGACGAACCGCGGGCGTCACACGCGACCCCGGATCACCCCTTCTCCCTGCCCAGCATCACCGCTCGCGGACGGCTCGGGACTTCCTGCCTCCAGGCCCTCCGTAGTGCGCAGGCACCAGGACGGGGGCGTGGCTGGTCCGGGCACACCAGGGGAAGACGGCGACGCAGGACGATGCCCGGCGGGACACCGGAGGGAAGTGTGGGAGGCGCGCGGATCTCGCGCATTCCCCTGGCCCAGCGGTGTCTGGAGTGATCAACAGATGGTGCAACGGACGTCTGCGTCCGAAGTCGTGGTGTCCCCTGTCCGCATCGGGAGGCTGTCGATCGGTGCTCTCGGCATCCTGGCACTCTCCCTCGGTGCCCTGCAGTCCGTGGTGGAGCCTGCCCTGCCGCTGCTGCAACGTGAGTTGGGGGTCAGCCCTGCCGAAGGCGCGCTGATCGGCAACACATTGCTCATCACCGGTGCGGTCGTCACACCCGTCGCAGGCAAACTCGGCGACCGCTACGGCGGAAAGCGGGTGCTGGTCCGGCTGATGGCCGTGGTCTCGGCCGGTGGCCTGCTGGCCGGCCTGGCGCCGAACCTGCCGGTGTTGTTGCTCGGCCAGGTGCTGCAGGGCGTCATGGTCGGTGCGCTGCCCCTCTCGTTCATCCTGGTGCGCAAACACCTCCCGGCAGGAGCCTCACAGGCGGCGATCGGACTGGTCGTCGCGCTGTTCACGGGCGGCAGCATGGTGGGAATGCTGTTTGCCGGGCCGATCGCAGAAGGACTGTCCTGGCATTGGATGTTCGCGCTGCCGACGATCGCGATCATCGCGACGACGTCGGTCGTCGCTCGAGTGATGCCGCCTGATCCACCAAGTCACTCGGACCACCGGATCGACTGGCCAGGCGTGCTTCTGCTGAGCGGCACGTTGCTCGCGTTCATGCTCGGGCTGGTGACGGTGACGAGGGACGGCGGCCTGCCACCCCTCGGGATCAGCGCCATCGCGGTGGTCGTGGCCGTCCTCGCGACCGGATGGGTCGTCGTCGAACGCCGGGCGACCTCACCGATGGTCGATCTGCGCATGCTGACAAGGTCCGCCATGTGGCGTTCGTGCGTGCTCACCTTCTTCATCACCGCCAGCTCCGGCATGGTGATCTTTCTGCTCCCGCAGCTGTTCGCCGTATCGGCCGACGGGTACGGCTTCGGAGCCGACACCACCGACATCGGACTGTTTCTGCTTCCCGGCGCCATCGCCGGGGCGGTGAGCGATTCGGTCGGCGGGATCGCGGCGCGGCGTTTCGGCCCGCGTGCCGTCGTCGTCGTGAGCACCGTGGTCACGGTGGCCACGCTGACAGCGCTGGCGTCGCTGCACGGCGCCGCATGGCAGCTCGTCCTCGCGAAGGTGTTGACCGCGTTCGCCGCGGGCGTCGGCAGCACAGCGCTGCTCGCCGGTATTGCCACCGCCGTCGAGACCAAGGACACCGGCATCGCCACCAGCCTGCTCGTGGTGACCCGCGTGATCGGCGTCGCCGTGGGAGTCCAGATCGGCGGCGCGATCCTCGCCGCCGGGGCCGAGCCGATGACGGACCGTCCGGCCGAATCGGCCTTTGCCACAGGCTTCGCCGTCGCCGGCCTCGTCGCCGCCCTGTCACTGCTCGTTGTCCGAATGACGAAGAAGGGAACCCAGGCATGACATCCACCGGCCTGTCGATGGACGTGAGTTCCACCGCGAAGCGCACAATTCTGATCTCCGGGGCCAGTATCGCCGGACCCGCACTGGCGTACTGGCTGCACCGGTCCGGATTCGCGGTCACCGTGGTGGAGAAGGCAGGCGCGCTGCGCGACGGTGGTTACCCGATCGACGTCCGCGGAACCGCCACCGAGGTGGTCCGGCGGATGGGGATACTGCCACGACTGCGGGACGCACACATCGACTCGCGGCGCTGCACTTTCCTCGACGCCGATGGCAGTGAAGTGGCCTCGCTCACCCCGGGCGCCGTCGCCGGCAGTGTCGAGGGACAAGACCTCGAGGTGCGTCGTGGGGATCTGGCCGCGGCCCTCTACGCGATAGTCCGCGACGACGTGGAATTCCTCTTCGACGACTCCATCGAGACCCTCGACCAGTCCGAACAAGGGGTCGACGTCACGTTCCACAGTGGGCGACAGCGCACCTTCGACCTGGTGGTCGGCGCCGACGGCATGCACTCACCCACCCGGAAGTCCCTGTTCGGCCCCGAAGAACAGTTCCACCGCTACCTCGGCTACTGCTTCGCCATATTCACCATGCCGAACACCTTCGGGCTGTCCCACGAGCTCATGATGTGGAACACCCCGGGAAAAGCCGCGGCCCTCTACGCCGTCGGAGACAACGACGAACTGCACGCCTTCCTGAACTTCCACCGACCACAACCGCCGTTGGACGCCCTCCACAACCCCGACGCCCAGCGGGACCTCGTCGCCGCGGTCTTCGCAGGCGCGGGCTGGGAAGTCCCTGGCATCGTCGACGCCATGCGCGGCGCGGACGACCTGTTCTTCGACACGGCCGGTCAGATCCGCATGCCCCACTGGTCCAGCGGCCGCGTCGCACTCGTCGGCGACGCCGCGTACGCACCCTCGTTCCTCACCGGGCAAGGATCAAGTCTTGCGCTGGTCGGTGTCTACGTGCTCGCCAACGCCCTGGTCACGCACCGGCATCACACCGCGGCCTTCGCCGCCTACGAACGTGACCTTCGCGAGTTCGTGGCCATGAATCAGGCACTGGTCGACAACGGTGCGGCCACGCTCTTCCCCACAACCGCGCAGTCCCTGGAGCAACGCAACACCATGCTGCGTGATTTGGTCACCATGCCCTCCGCGACCGCACGACCGGCCCACTCGGCCCTTGCCCTGCCCGACTTCGCCCCGATGCCATGACTTGATTCCCCACTCGGGTTGAGCCATGCCGCGCCACGGCCAGGGTGTTCAGGTCGTGGATCCGCCGTCGGGGGCGGCGTGGGCCAGGCCCGTCCGGTAGGCGATGACGACGAGTTGCGCCCGGTCGCGGGCCTCCAGCTTCGTCATCGCGCGCTGCACGTGGGCGCGGACGGTGAAAGGGCTGAGGAACATCCGCTCGGCGATCTCCTGGTTGGACAGACCGGTCGCCACCAGAGCCACCATCTCGCGTTCACGCGGGGTGAGCACGGCGAGCTGTTCGGGGAGGTGCGGTGGCACGTCGTCCGGTGTCGCCAGGAAACGGGTGACCAAGGAGCGGGTCGCCGCGGGCGACAGAAGCGTGTCGCCCTCGGCGATCGTACGCACGGCGGCCAGCAGGTCCTCGGCCCCGATGCCCTTGCCGATGAAGCCGCCGGCCCCCGCGCGCAGCGCCTGCGCGACGTACTCGTCGGTCTCGTACGTGGTGAGGATCAGGATGCGGCTGGCACGCAGTTCCGGGTCCGCGCAGATCTGCGACGTCGCGGTCAGACCGTCCACCTCGGGCATGCGGATGTCCATGACCACCACGTCCGGGCGCAGCTCCCGGGTCAGCCGCACCGCCTCCCTGCCGTCGGCGGCCTCGCCGACCACGGTGATGTCGTCGGCGCTGTCGAGAAGCATCCGGAAGGCACCGCGCAGCAGGGCCTGATCGTCGGCGAGCAGGACCCGGAGCGTCACGGCGTGTCCCCGGCCTCTCCGTCACCTGTCGGTGCGTCGTGTGTCGCTCCGTCGGGCGTCCGCCCTTCGATGGTTGTCACTGCGTCGGTCCTCCGTGTCGTGTCCTTGGCGGGTGGCAGGGGCAGCTGGGTGGAGACGAGAAAACCGCCCTCCGGGCGCCTGCCCGCGGAGAGGTGTCCCCCGACGGCGGCGGCACGTTCACGCATCCCGATCAGACCGTAACCGGGCGGACGGTCCGGCGCCGTGGACGCACTCGGTTTCGTCGAAGTGGTGGGCTGCGTACGGGCGTCCCGTCCGTCGTCGGCGACGGTGATGGTCACACGATCGCGGTTCCAGGCGAGATGCACCCGGGCGCTGCCGGTACCGGCGTGCTTGGTCACGTTGGTCAGGGCCTCCTGGACGATGCGGTAGGCGGTGAGGTCCACCCCCGGCGGCAGCGGCCTGGCCGTGCCCTCCTGGTGCACCGACACCTCCAGCCCCGCGCGGCGGAAGGACTCGAGGAGCGTGGGAAGCCGGGACAGCCCGGGCGCCGGTTCGGCGGGCGCGGGCGCGTCCCCGGACTGCCGCAGCAGACCGACCGTGGCCCGCAGGTCGTCGAGTGCGTCGCCGGTGGTCTCGACGAGCTCGTTCAGGCTCTTGCGGGTCTGCTCCGGGCGGGTGTCGAAGAGGTGGGCGGCGACCGTGGCCTGCGCGTTGGCCAGGGTGATCTGATGGGCCACGAGGTCGTGCAGTTCCCGCGCGATGCGCACCCGTTCCTCGGCCACTCTGCGGCGCGCTTCGCTCTCCCGGCCCTCCTCGGCCCGCCGGGCCCGCTCCTCCACGGCCGCCAGGTAGGCCCGTCGGTTCTGCGCCGAGTTGCCGAGTACGCCGGCCACCAGCGGGAACGCCGCCACCGCTGCCATCCTGCTCGCGTCCTTCCACGAGAAATCCCCGAAAAAGGGGACGGAGGCGACCAGCAGCACTGCGGAGGTGAGCACCGCCGCGCTCGCCGCGCGCCGTTCGGTGCGTACGGCGAGCGAGTAGGCGGTGATCACGGCGGGAGCCACGATGAGCGGGGTCAGCATGAGGTCCAGGAGCGGCACCAGCATGCCGGCCGCGGTCGTGGCCGCCAGGGCGGTCAGGGGCGCCCGGTGCCGCAGCGGCAGCACGGCACAGGACACCACGGCGATGAAGTAGGCAGCGGCAGACGGTGCTCCCAGCGTGTCGTCGACCTGCACCACGCCACCGAACAGACAGAGCACGAGCGCGGTCGCCGTGATCGCTGTCTCCCGCCGGCACCTGCCGCGTTGTCTCAGACCATCGCCACCTGTGTCCGCCATGACCAGCTCAGTCCCGGCCGACTGGAAGCCGCGGCACTCCCGCGTCCGCAGTCGTCGCGGAGCCCCGCACGGGCCTGCTCAGTGCCTCACCCTCGATATCCACGTTCGGCAGCACACGGTTGAGGATACGGGGCAGCCACCAGGCCCGGTGGCCGAGCAGGGCCAGGACCGCGGGTGCGATCGCCATCCGGACCACGAAGGCGTCGAAGGCGACGGCGGCGGCCAGACCGACGCCCATCGTCTGGATGGTCGGGCTGCTCATCCCGATGAATCCGGCGAACACGCTGATCATGATGATCGCCGCCGCGGCCACCACACGTCCGCTGTGCCGGAACCCGCTCACGATCGCCTCGCCGGGCTGGGCGCCATGGGCGTAGGCCTCCCGCATCCGGGTGAGGAGGAAGACCTCGTAATCCATGGCGAGGCCGAACACGATGCCGATGATGAGGATCGGCATCAGCGACATGACCGGCCCGGTCTGCTCGATGCCGATCAGGTCTGCCGCCCAGCCCCACTGGAAGACGGCGACGAGGACACCGAAGGCGGCACCCACCGACAGCAGGAAGCCGAGCGCGGCCTTGACCGGGACCAGGAGCGAGCGGAAGACCACCGTCAGCAGGAGTACCGCCAGGCCGATGACCACGGTCAGATAGGGGATGAGGGCGTCGGACATGGCTTCGGAGATGTCGATGTTCATCGCGGTGGTGCCGGTCACCAGGATGCCGGCGCCCGTGTCCGCCTCGACGCCGAGGACCGCACCCCGGATCTCCTGCACCAGGTCCTTGGTCTCGCCGCTGTTCGGCGCGGACTGCGGGACGGCGGTGAAGACGGCCGCGTCCTTGGTCCGGCTGAGCACCGGATCACCGACCGACGCGACCCCGTCCACTCCCCGTACGGTCTTGACGACCAGGTCTGCGGTGGCCCGGGTGTCCCCGGACCGGGACGTGTCCACGACCACGGTCAGCGGGCCGTTGAAGCCGGGGCCGAAGCCTTCTGACAGCAGGTCGTAGGCACGGCGCTGGGTGGTCTCCACCGACTTGGACTCATCTCCGGGCAGCCCGAGTTCGAGGCTCAGCGCAGGCAGGGCGACGGCCCCGAGACCGAGTCCGGCGATCATCAGCACGGGCACCGGACGGCGCAGTACGAACCGCGCCCAGCGGGTGCCGAGCCCGGGCCGACCCGCGGTGGGCACGGGGCGCGGACGCCCGCTTCCCGGCCGGGTGGCCTTGCGGACGGCGCGGGACAGGATCCGCTCGCCGAAGAAGCCGAACAGCGCGGGGACCAGGGTCAGTGCGACGAGCACGGCCAGGGCCACGGCGCCCGCGCCGCCCATGCCCATCTTGGTGAGTTCGGGGATTCCGACGACTCCCAGCCCGACCAGGGCGATGAAGACGGTCGCACCGGCGAAGACGACGGCCGATCCGGCTGTGCCCACGGCCCGGCCGGCGGCCTCCTCCGGGTCGCTGCCCTGGGCGCGCTCGTCGCGGAAGCGGGAGGTGATGAACAGTGCGTAGTCGATGCCGACCGCCAGCCCCAGCATCAGCGCCAGGATGGCGACGGTGGACGTCAGGCCCAGCGGGACGGCCAGCGCGGAGACCAGGCCGAAGGCGATGGCCACGCCCACGAAGGCGGTCAGCAGCGACAGTCCGGCCGCGACCAGCGACCCGAGGGCGAGCACCAGCACCACCGCCGCCACCGCCACGCCGATGATCTCCGTCGTACCGCCCAGTGACTCCTCCGCATCCAGGACCGAGCCGCCGATCTCCACGGTCAGCCCCGCGCCCCGGGCCTGGCTAGCGGCGGCCTCCAGGGCGCTCTTCGTCGGCTCGGTCAGGTCGACGGCGTCCGCGGTGTAGGTGATCGTGGAGTAGGCGATGGTGCCGTCCTCGCTGACGGCACCGGTCTCATAGGGGTCGGTGACCGACGCGACCTGATCACCGCCGTCCAGCGAGCCGAGCGTGTGCTCGACGGCCGCCTTGTTCTCCCTGGCTGTGACCCGCTGCCCGTCCGGGGCCTGGAACACCAAGCGGGCCTCGGCACCCTGGGAGTTGCTCTCGGGGAAGCGCTCGTCCAGCAGGTCGAACGCCCGCTGCGACTCGGTGCCGGGCATGGAGAGGTCCTCTTCCTCCCCGGCGGGAGCCATAGCGGCGGCAGCGACGGCCAGCACCAGGGCACCCAGCCACAGACCGCCCACGAGCCGGCGCCGCCGGAAGGCCCACCGACCCAACCGGTAAAGAAACGTGGCCACGTTTGATCACTCCAGACACCGCTAGGCAAGGGGAATGCGCGAGATCCGCGCGCCTCCCACACTTCCCTCCGGTGTCCCGCCGGGCATCGTCCTGCGTCGCCGTCTTTCCCTGGTGCACCCGGACCAGCGAGTCACGCGTCCTGGTGCCCACGCACTACAGGCCGGCCTGGGCCCGGCACCGGGGACCCGGATCGGTGCGTCCGTCAGCTTCCGCCCGGGGGACCGCCGACAACAGCCCTGCGGTGGGGTGTGCGGTCGATCAGCTGTCCGGCGTCATGTCCGGCCCGCCCGGCCGGGGCTCCAGGACCACCACCGCGGTCTCGGACGGCCTCAAGGCCGCATAGGCGTCCAGGTTCGTGTCGATCTCCCGCCAGCGAGCCCACAGCCGCGACCGCTCGTCGCCTGTCGCAGCGCGTCCTCGTACCAGTCGTCGTCCGTTGCCCAGATCGACTGTCGCCTCCGGTCGCGCCTGCAGATTGAGCCACCAGGCGGGCTCACCCTCGCCCCACCCGTTCATCGCCAACGTGACCAGATTCGGACCGTCCTCGAAATATCCGACGATGACCCCGCGCTGTCGGCCGGTACGGCGCCCCGTGGTGGTCAGCCGCAACGCACCCCACTTGTTGCCGCGAGGTCGCCACAACCCGATCCGGCCGCCGAATCCCCGGTACACGCCCCGGTGCACCCTCCAGGCCAGACGGATGAACCAGCGCGGCGGGAGCCACGGCGTTTTCGTCCGGTCCTCGACCGACATGACGGCCTCCCCCACGCCCAGTTGGCTGCGGTTCACGAACAAGACGCTAGCCACAGCCGTCGGCGGCCGGTAGAGCCGAACGGCCCGCTTGCCCCAGCCCATGGCCGGGTTCGTCATCGGCTTCGCCACGCAAGTTCCGACGAGATCCTCCCCGGTCCTGAACCGCTCGGCACGCTCGGCCGCCTGGGCGAGGACGGCACGTCGTTCGGCCGGAGCCGGCCGAGGGCTGAATCGGCGGCGGTGCCCTTCGACCTGATCCGGCCGGTGGCGCGCACGGTGCGGATGCGGGCGCAGGTCAACAGGACGTCACGGCTGTCGGAGCAGGCCGGGGACATCCCCACGCTCGCCCGCACCAGGTCGGCCGGCAGAACCGGGCCGAGGACCTGCGCCGGAGCGGGCTGGTGAGGGGATGGCCGCCGGCCGGTGCCAGGGGGATCAGCAGGGCCGGATCATTCATCGGCTCGGGCCAGGGCACATCCCCGGCCGTGTACGCGGAGCGCAGCCGTTCGCCGTAGCGGAAATCGCCGTTCGACGGGCACCGCCACGGCCGGACCTCGGACTGATACAGCCACGCTGAGCCCGGCCACCCACAGGGGCGGGCACCGCAAGCGCGGCTGCACCCGCCGCGTTGTCCGGCGGTGAGCGGCGCCCAGTCGCGCGCGCCCGGCTCCCCCCTGGTGAAGGAAGGGGCCGGGGTCGCGCGGCGCGGTGAGCAGTGGCGAGTCGACAGAGCTGTGCAGCCGGGCGAGTTTCGGCGGTTCGATGCCGGCAGCGCGCGCTGACGTCGCTCCGACCGGATCAGTAGCCGTAGATCATCTTGTAGGCCGCCTCGGGGAGGAAATCTCCGGCCCTGGAGCCGGCTCCGATGCCGCAGTTGCCGTCCGACTCCCCCGGGGTCTTGATCCACAGGAGCATCTCGGCGCCGCCGCCCATCCGGGTGGGCGTGCCGATGCGGCGGCCGGAGGGGTTGCACCACTGGCCGTTGGAGCCGTTGCCGTTGCGGCTGGTGTCCACGACGAAGGGCTTGGTGTAGCCGTAGCGGGCGCTGAGTTCACGGTTGACGGCGTCGCCGTAGGCGGTGTTCTCGGCAGTCGTGAGGTAGTTGGAGACGTTGAGCGAGAAGCCGTGGGCCTGGCGGACGCCGGCTTCGTGGAGGCGCCGGGCCATGGTCGCCGCGTTCGTCCAGGCGGGGTTGCCGGCGTCCATGTAGACCCAGGTGTTGGGGGCCTGGCGGCTGAACTCGCCGAGGGCGCCGGTGAGCATGGCCTCGCGTTCGTCGATCTGGGCCTGGGTCATGCAGCCGTAGTCACCGAGGGAGTCCGGTTCCAGGATGACGAGGGCCGGGCGGTTCGCGATCCCGCCGGCGAACTGGGCGATCCAGCTCGCGTAGGCGGACGGTGAGGCGGCTCCGCCGGCGGAGTGGCCGCCGCAGTAGTCGCGGTTGTAGACGTTGTAGGCGACCAGGATGGGCAGCTTGTCGGCCTGGTCGGCCGCCCCGGCGTAAGCGCCGGTGGCGGTTCCGATGGTGCCGCTCCAGGAGCCGAACCAGCGGGCCATCGGGGTGTTGGCGATGGCGGAGTTGATCGCGGGGGCCCGGCCGTCGCCGGGGTTGGCGGCCACCCACCGCTTCGCCGAGGAATTGGGGTCGACGTAGAACCCGCTCGTCATGGTGGTGGGGTCGGCCGCGTGTGCGGACGGTGCGGCGGCGAGCGCCAGCGGCAGGGCACAGAGCGCTGCCGCCAGGGTGCGGAGTCTGCGGCTCATCACAGGACCTCGGTTTCCTGGCAGGGGGTTTCGGGGATTGGGAGCGCTCCCATTTGAAGCGGTTCGAGCGGGTTCCGCATCTCCTCTTACGGAGGGGGAGCGGGTGGGTCTGCGATCTTCCGGTCGGTCAGGGCGTGGACAGGTCGAACCGTGTGACGCGGACGGCGCCGCCGAGTGCCTGCGTGGCGTGGTTGAAGAGGGCGAATCGGTAGCCCATGAAGAACCGCCAGTCGTTGCCCATCGAGAAGGCGGGTCCGAGGCGGGTGAAGGTGGTGCCGTCGGTGCTGTAGGAGAAGGTGCCGGGGCGCGCCGAGCCGGGGCGGATGTCCGCGCTCGCGCGCAGCCAGACGCGGTTGCCGGGGGCGGGCGCGCTCGCGGCCTCGGTTCCGGTGCCGGTGGTGTTCCAGTTGCCGTCCATGGTCAGCCCGTTGACCATCACCAGACGTGTGGTGCCGCCGTTGCGCTTGAGGCCGATCCAGGCGGAGGAGTCACGCAGCAGCGCGAGTCCGGCCCGGTCGCCGTCCCGCATCGCGGAGTGGTCGAGGAGGACCGTGGCGGTGGAGGTGGGGCCCTGGATGCGGTGGGTGAGGGTGTTGCGTGCCCAGTAGAGGTCGTTGGTGACGGTCGCGGTGCGCAGGGTCAGGCCGTTGCCGACTGCCCACTTGGTGTTGTCCGGGTTGTGGTTCCACTCCCATCTGGGTTTGAGCGTCGTGCCGTCGAAGGTGTCCACTCCGGTCATGGGGGTGACCTGGCGGGGTGGCGTGGGTACGGCCGGGCTCGGATACGAGGTGCCCCAGGCACCGCCTACGAGTTGCACGACGGGCCAGCCGTCCGAGGTCCAGGTGACGGGTGCCAGGGCGGGCACCCGTCCGCCGGGGTAGGCGTCGACGAAGGCCAGGTAGTACCAGGCACCGCTCTGGGTCTGCACCAGTCCGCCCTGATGCGGGACGCCGCCGCCGGGGATCGGCCCGGGCAGGTCGAGGAGGACCTGCCGCATCGTGTACGGGCCGAAGGGACCGGCCGAGGACTTGAGGATGTACTGGCCGTTGGCGGGGCGGGTCAGGAAGATGTAGTACTGCCCGTTGATCTTGTAGAAGCGGGAGCCTTCGAGGGTGCCGACGCTCGCGGGTGTCGTGAAGACCTGCTGGGTGCGGACCTGGGTGCGGCCGTCGGGCGAGAGTTGGGCCACGCTGATGGTCGTGTTTCCGTAGGCCACGTAGAGGGTGTCGTCGCTGTCGACGAGCAGCCCCGCGTCGTAGTAGGGCGTGCTGATCGTCGTCAGCCTGTTCCACGGCCCTTCGGCGGCGGTGGCGGTGTAGACGTAGGTCCGGGCGAAGTCGATCTGGCCCAGCCAGTAGAAGGTCCTGTTGCTCGGCCGGTAGGCCAGTGACGACGCCCAGATGCCGCGGACGTAGCCGCGCGCGCCATTCAGGTCGTACTTGGCGCCGAAGTCGAGCGTGGGTACCGAGTGTCCGGCGATCTCCCAGTTCACGAGGTCGTAGGAGCGCAGGACGGGCGCGCCCGGGGAGTAGTGCATCGTCGAGGCGGAGGCGTAGTAGGTGTCGCCGACGCGGATGACGTCGATGTCGGCGAAGTCCTGCCAGATCACCGGGTTGGTGAAGGTCGCCGCCGCCTGGGCGGAGGCCTGGGCCGTGGGGAGGAGAGCGCCCGCGGCGAGGCCGGTGGCGGCTGCCAGCGCACGACGACGGGACAGTTCCTGATGCGTCCATGACATCTCCATGTAGGGGGTGTCCTCCTCATGCTTCGTCCGAAGGGGCGGCTCACGCCGTTCGCCATCTCGAACACAGATCGGCGAGTCGAGCACCCTGGATGATAGAAGGCCGGCAATGGACGTCAACCCTTCTCGCACGATCGTAAGACACATCGAAACATTCGGGCCGATTGAAGTACCCCTCCTCGCAGGTCAACAGCCCAGGCACGCCAGGAGTGTTGACATGTCCGCGCACCTCTCTAACATCCCTGGCACCGCGCGTTTCCGAACGAGGCTCGAAATTTCGAACCTCTTCCGAAGGAGCCCCTGGTGCCCAGACGTTCACACGGACGACTGCTCCGCCTCCTGGCAGCCGCCGCCCTGACCCTCACCGCGTCCCTGACGGCCTCCGCCCACTCCCCCGCCGCCTCGGCCGCGCCGGGCAGCCCGGCCCTCACCCCGCCCCTGGGATGGAACAGCTGGAACAGCTTCGGCTGCGGCATCACCGAGACCCAGGTACGCCAGGCCGCCGACGCGATGGTGTCCTCCGGCATGAAGGACGCCGGCTACCAGTACGTCGTCGTCGACGACTGCTGGTTCGACCCGCAGCGCGACGCGGCAGGCAACCTGCGCGCCAACCCGACCAAGTTCCCCAGCGGCATGAAGGCACTCGGGGACTACATCCACGGCAAGGGCCTGAAGTTCGGCATCTACCAGGTACCCGGCGAACGCACCTGCGCGCAGACCAGCGGCGCCTATCCCGGGTCGACGGGCAGCAGAGGCCACGAGGCCCAGGACGCCGCCACGTTCGCCGCGTGGGGCGTCGACTACCTCAAGTACGACTGGTGTTCCTCCAGCGGCACACGTGACGAGCAAGTCGCACGGTTCACGCTCATGCGCGACGCCCTGCGCGCCACCGGGCGTCCGATCGTCTACAGCATCAACCCCAACAGCTTCCACGCCCCCACCGGCGCCTCCTACAACTG
>NZ_JAQMWP010000017.1 GCF_030403745.1 Streptomyces sp. S.PB5 | reverse complement strand
AGCCGGCGAACAGCGGCGTCGCGAACATCAGCAGCATGATCGTGCCGTGCATCGTGAACGCCTGGTTGAACTGCTCGTTCGACATGATCTGCAAGCCGGGGCGGGCGAGTTCGGCGCGCATGAGGAGCGCCATCACGCCACCGATGCAGAAGAACGCGAACGACGTGACCAGATAGAGCGTTCCGATCGTCTTGTGGTCGGTGGTCGTCAGCCACTTGAGGTGCCTCATGCCCCGCCTGTGTCCGCGCCCCGCCCGGACGTCACACTTCAGGGACGCGACGAGAATCACGGAAACGCCGGTGACGATCCCGAGGGTGCCGGACACGAACGGAACATGAGCGACGACGACAACTTCGCCGCTGCCTATCGCGAGCACTACTGGGCGGTCAGCCGCTATGTCGCGCGGCGACTGGACGGGCGCACGCATGAGGTCGAGGAAGTGGTGGCGGAGGTCTTCACCGTCGCCTGGCGCCGCCGGAGCGACCTCCCGGACACCCCGCTGCCCTGGCTGTACGGCGTGGCACGGAACTGTCTGGCCAACGCGGTCCGGGGGCAGGGGCGACGGCGGCGACTGGTGGACCGGCTGGGCAACGACGACACCGCGCACCGCCGGCACATAGCGGCGGGCCCGGAGGCGGAGACCCCCGGCGGCTGGGTGCACGAGGCGCTGGCCCGGCTCTCCCCGGCCGACCAGGAGGTGCTGCGGCTGACGGCCTGGGAGGAACTCGGCGTCGACGAAGTGGCCGTCGCCCTCGGCTGCGGCACCCGGGCCGCGTCGATGCGGCTGCACCGGGCGCGGCGTCGGCTGAGAGCCGAGATCGACCGCCTGGGCCCCACGACCGCAGCCACCCTGAAGGAGAACGGCCATGGCTGACGAACTCGAACTCCTGCGCCGCGCCAACCCGGTGCCCACCGACGGCCCCCACTTCGGCGACGGTCCCCTGGACCACCATGCCGAGCGGCGGCTGAACCTGCTGATGCGGCAACGGACTTCCCGTCGGCCGCGTCTGCTGTGGGGGCTGGCGGCTACGGCAATCGTCGCCGCACTGGTGTCGGCGCTGCTGTTCACCGGGGGCACGACCACTCCGGCGGCCGCCGCACCGCGCCCGCTGGTCGTACGGGCCGACTCCACCCCCGTGTCCCTGGAGACCCTGGCCGACCGGGCGCGAGCGGCCGGCGGTTCGCTGGGGCTCCGCAAGGGCACCCACGTCAGGACGTGGAGCCTGGGCATGAGCGAGGACGAGCCCCCGATCACCTACCCGGAGGAACGCGTCGTGCGCTGGC
The DNA here is from genome assembly GCF_030403745.1 of Streptomyces sp. S.PB5. Classification (GTDB taxonomy): domain Bacteria; phylum Actinomycetota; class Actinomycetes; order Streptomycetales; family Streptomycetaceae; genus Streptomyces. The sequence goes on along the minus strand of NZ_JAQMWP010000017.1, from coordinate 224,282 downwards.
ACGCCGACGACAGCCACACGGTCGTCGTCGACAACGGCCGGGACCGCACCGAGCAGACCTACCCGCCCAGTTGGAGCGACGCCCCGCCGCAGTCACCGCCCCCGCACGACGCGGAACGTCTGCGCGCCTACCTGCTGGAAGCCACCTACACCGAGGGAAAACTGGACACCGGCCGACTCCTCGACGGCGTCGAGGTGCTCCTGGACACCTGGCAGCTCGGCGCCCGTGAGTCGGCCGCGGTCGCCCGGCTGCTCGCGGACGCCGAAGGGCTGACGCCCGTCGGACAGGTGACGGACCGGCTCGGGCGGCCCGGACAGGCGTACGTGTACACGCAGTCCGCGACCCGCCGGATGCTGATCATGGACCCGGCCACCGGCGCCGTACTCGGTCTGGAGACCACCTTCACCGAGGCGGCACCCGAGTACGGCGTGAAGGCCGGCGACGTCATGGACTACAGCGCCTGGATGCGCTGACTCACACCCCGAGCTGCCGGGCCGCGGCGTCCACCGTCTGCTCCAGCAGCGTGGCGATCGTCATGGGACCGACGCCGCCCGGCACCGGGGTGATCAGCGAGGCCCGCTCCACCGCGGAGTCGAAGTCGACGTCGCCGACGTTCCCGGCGTTGTACCCGGCGTCGAGCACGACCGCGCCGGGCTTGATGTCCTGCCCCTTGATGAGCTTCGCCCGCCCCACGGCGGCGACCACGATGTCCGCCTCCCGGACGGCCGTGGACAGGCCCGCCGTGCGCGAGTGGCAGTACGTCACCGTCGCGTCGCGGGCGAGCAGCAGCATCCCGGCCGGCTTGCCGAGGATCGCGCTGCGGCCGACGACCACGGCCCGCTTGCCGGCGGGGTCGACGCCGTACTCGTCGAGCAGCCGCATGATCCCGCCGGGTGTGCAGGACACGAAGCCCGGCAGGCCGAAGCTCATCGTTGCGAACGAGGCGAAGGTGACCCCGTCGACGTCCTTCTCGGGTGCGATCGCCTCGAACGCGGCGCGCTCGTCGATGTGGTGGCCCATCGGGTGCTGGAGCAGGATGCCGTGCACGGCGGGATCCGCGGAGAGCTCCCGCAACGTGGCCACCAGCTCCTCGGTCGTGGTGGCGGCGGGCAGCTCCACGTGCCGGGAGGCGATACCGGCCTTGCGGCAACGGTTCTGCTTCATCCGGACGTACGTCACGGAGGCGGGGTCCTCGCCGACCAGTACGGTCGCGAGACAGGGTGTCGTGCCGGTGCGTTCGGTGAGGTCGGCGGCGCGCTTGCCGGTCTCCTCCACGATCCGCCGGGCGAGCGCGGTGCCGTCCTCCCCCAGTGCCTTAAGGGCCTGGGAGGTGCCCCCAGCCGGGCCTGGGACATGATCCACTCCTGGGCTGGTAGTCGGTTCGCCCAGGCGCACGGCATCAGATCCTGCGGTCCGCTCCCCGGTGGTGCTCCACCTCAGCGCCAGTCACGGCCCGCCCTCAGCCTGACCGAGCCGGTGGGAGGGCCGGGACCGGACCTTCGGCAACCGCCTCCCTACTCGTCCCAGGCCTGGATCATGGTCTGCTCGGCGATCTTGCCGTCGCGCAGCGTGATCATCGACTCGGCGAGCACGCGCACCCCGTCCGAGTACAGACAGGACTCGCTGTAGGCCACGTGGTCGCCGTCCACGACGCACCGCTCCAGCTTGTGCGTCATGTCGCGGCTGTAGACGTCCTCGAGGAGCTCGCCGATCTCGTCCCGGCCGTGCAGGATCCTCGGGCTGCTGGGCTGGGTGTTGCGGTCGACGACGCGCAGCTCGGCGTCGTCCGTGTACAGCGACAGCAGATTCGCAGCGGTGTTTCCTTCGATGCCCCGGCGCAGTGTCTCGGTGCTGAACCCGGTGCCCATGATTGCCTCCTGCGAGGCCCGCGGCAGCGGGGAGCGGGCCGCGAGGGCCTCACCTTCGAGACTCCTCCGCCCCGCCGGGCTCGGCAAGCGCAGCAGCGGCACTCCGCCGCCCCGATGGCGACCGCGGCTCCCGGGCATCCCGTACTGACGCGCACCGCGTACTGATCCATACGTTCATACGCGTACCTCCGTACCGAGGACCGTCCGGGAATCCCGGGCGGCCCTTGACATTGTTGCCGGTTGAACAGAGCATGCGCTTAGAAATGAATCATGGTTCACGTGGCGAACAAAGAGGTCCGCATCATGCCCATCACCCGCGAACTGTTCATCGGCGGCAAGGACGTGCCCGCCGCCTCCGGCCGTACGACGGAGGACCTCAACCCCTACACGGGCGAGGTGTATGCGACCGTCGCGGCCGCGGGCCCCGAGGATGTGCGCCGGGCCGTCGACGCGGCCGAGGCGGCGTTCCCCGAGTGGGCCGCGCTGGCCCCCTTCGCCCGGCGCGCGATCCTGCTGAAGGCCGCCGACCTCCTCGAGACCAAGGGCGACCAGGTCGCCGAGCTGATGGCCCACGAGGCCGGCGGCACCCGGCCCTGGGCGCACTTCAACGTCTACCTCGCCGCGAACATGCTGCGTGAGGCGGCCGCCGCCGTGACCGCCCCGCGCGGCGAGGTCCTCACCGCCCAGGAACAGGGCGCGCTCGGCCTCGCGGTCCGCGAACCGGTCGGCGTGGTCGCCGCGTTCGCGCCGTGGAACGCCCCGGTCATCCTCGGCGTACGGGCCGTCGCCGCGCCGCTGGCCGCAGGGAACACCGTCGTCGTCAAGGCGAGCGAGGACGCGCCCATCGCCTGCGGTCTGTTCGTGGCCGACGTGCTGCGTGAGGCGGGCCTGCCGGACGGCGTCCTGAACGTCGTCACCAACGCCCGTGAGGACGCGGCCGAGACGGCCGAGGTCCTCATCGCCGACCCGCGCGTCCGCGCGGTGAACTTCACTGGCTCCACAGGCGTCGGCCGGATCATCGGCGAGCACGCGGCCCGTCATCTCAAGCCCGCCGTCCTGGAGCTGGGCGGCAAGAACTCCGTCATCGTGCTGGACGACGCGGACGTCGACTACGCCGTGGACGCCGTCACCTTCAGCGTGTTCATGAACGCCGGACAGATCTGCATGTCCGGCGACCGCATCCTCGTCCACGAGTCGCTGGCCGAGGAGTTCACCCGGAAGTTCACCGCCAAGACGGCCTCGCTGCAGGCCGGTGACCCGGGGGACCCGCACACCGTGATCGGCCCGCTGGTCGCCGCCTCCTCCGCGCAGCGCGTGGCCGGGCTCGTCGAGGACGCCGTCGCCAAGGGCGCCAAGGTCCTCACCGGCGGCGGCAAGCCCGAGGGCGCGGTGCACCCGGCGACCGTCCTCACCGATGTGCCCAAGGACGCCGAGCTCTACCACGCCGAGGCGTTCGGGCCGGTCTGCGTGGTCGAGACGTTCACCGACGACGACGCCGCCGTGGCCGTCGCCAACGACACGGAGAACGGTCTGACCTGCGGCATCATCACCGAGAACGCCACCCACGGACTCGCCGTGGCGCGCGGCATCCGCACCGGCATCGTGCACATCAACGACCAGTCGGTGGCCGACGAACCGCAGGCCCCCTTCGGCGGCTTCAAGGCTTCCGGCTACGGCCGCTTCGGTGGCCGCTGGGGCATCGAGGCCTTCTCCAACACCCGCTGGGTGACCATCGCCACCCAGCAGGCGCACTACCCGTTCTAGACCCCTGACTCCGGCCCGGCGTCCAGGAAGTGGAAGCCGGGCCGGGGGTGCATCAGGAACTCGTGGTGGGAGATGTTCCACGCGTACGCCCCCGCCAGCGAGAACGCCACCCGGTCACCGGCCCGCAGCCCGGGCGCGGGAACCCGGCGGGCGAGGACGTCCTTCGGCGTGCACAACTGCCCGGCCAGCGTGACGTGTTCGCCCCCGGCGGCCGGCCGCTCCCACGGGTGCGGCCAGTCCGCCACCCGCAGCACGGCACAGGGCTGGTCATGCCCCTTCGTCGCCGGGGTCCGCAGATGGTGGGTGCCGCCGCGCACCACGCCGAACTCCTCGCCGTGACTGCGCTTCACGTCCAGCACCTCGGTGGCGTACCAGCCGCAGTACGCCGTCAGCGCCCGCCCCGGCTCGATGCGCAGGGTCAACTCCGGGTGCGCCTCGCTGAGTTCGGCGAGACCCTTGCCGTACGCGGCCCAGTCGAAGCGGCGCTCGGGGTCGGCGTAGTCGACGTGCATGCCGCCCCCGACGTTGACCTCTTGGAGCGGCACCCCGAGCCCGGTGGCCCACCCCACGACCGCCTGAGCCACCGCGAGCTGCTCCGGGGCTTCGAGGCCGCTGGCCAGGTGGGCGTGCACGCCCCTGAATTCGAGCTGCGGGCAGGCGCCGCCCACCAGCTCACGGACCACCTGGCGCGCCCGGTCCGGATCCATGCCGAAGGGTGTCGGACGCCCGCCCATCGCCAGCGAACTGCCCGCCAGCGACCCGTCGGACAGCGCCAGGTTGACGCGCGCCAGCACACCGGCACGCCGTCCCGTCCGCCGGGCCAGCTCGCCCAGCATCCGCAGCTCGTGCTCGCTCTCGACGTGGAAGCGCTCGACTCCCCGCTCCAGAGCGGCCATCACCTCGTCCGGTGTCTTGCCCGGACCGCCGAAGGCGAGAGGACGCCCCGGCATCGCCTCGGCGACATGGGCGAGTTCACCGCCCGAGGACACCTCGTAGCCGTCGACATACGGTCCGAGCGCGGCCAGGATCTCCGGCTCGGGGTTGGCCTTGGCCGCGTAGTACAGCTCGACCCGCGACGGAAGTGCGGCCCGGACGGCGGCGGCGTGTCTGCGGAGCTCCGCCAAGTCGTAGAGGTAGGCGGGAAGTTCGGTCGCCCCGAGGGCCAGGGCGCGTTCCTGCACGGCAGGGGTCATCGGGTGCTCCCGGTCAGGATGTCCTCGGCGAGCGGGGACGGCAGACGGACGTAACCGGCCTCACGGTCCGCCTTGCGCTCCCAGCGGGTGAGGAGGTTCGCCTTGGCGGGCAGGGGGACACCGGCGAGGAGGGCGGCCAGGCGGGGCGGGCAGCCGAGCTGGTCGGCGTACGAGCGCAGCGTCGCACGGACCCGGGCCCAGAGGGCGGCCTCCGCCCCCGGGTGCAGATCGGCGAGGGCGGCCAGCAGCTCGGCCACATGGTTGACCAGCAGACAGTAGACGACACGGTCCCAGCCGCGCCGGGCGTCGTACGTCATCGGGCCCGCGACCTCGGGCGGCAGCGCGGCGAGCGTGTCGGCGTGGTGCTCGGGGACGAGCTTGGTGCCCTCCAGGTCGCGGAAGAGGACCTGGGCGGGCATGCCGTCGGCGTCCACGCAGACCAGGACGTTCTGGAGGTGGGGTTCGAGAACCAGGCCGTGGTCGAAGTAGGCGGCCAGGACCGGCGGCAGGAGCAGGTCCAGATAGGCCGACCACCACTTGAGGGCCGTCCGCTCGTCCGCCGCGCCGAGGAGGCGGGAGATGTGGGCGGCACCGCTCGGGTACTCGTCGGCCACCGCGGCCGCCAGCAGGGCGGTGGTGCCCGGCGCGAGGCGGCTCGGCAGACCTTCGCGGACGATGACACCGAAGCCCTCGAACAGGGCGCGGTCCGGTGTGCCGTCCGGGCCGGGCAGCGCGAGCGTGCGGTAGGCGGGCTCGCGGAGCACCGCGCTGCCGGGGAAGCGTCCGGCGAGGTCCGCCAGGGCCGGGGCCAGCACACGGGTCAGGGCGACGGCCCCGGACAGCTCGTAACTGCTGTTCTTGCGCAGGCAGTTGGTGATCCGCACGTTCAGGCTGAACTTGAGGAAGGTCTCCCCGTCGTAGAGGGTGCGGACGGACGCGGTCGCGGCGAAGGGCCGCCCGCCCGGGCCGAGGTCCAGGACGTCGCCGCTCTCCAGCGCCGCGCTCAGTGCCGGGTGCCCGCGGAGCGTGTCGTACTGCCAGGGGTGGGCGGGCAGCAGCCGGTAGCCGTCGGGGAGGTCGGGGCGCAGCCGGTCCAGGGCCGCGGCGGCCGATGGCTGCGCGCACTCCTCGGCGATCAGGTGCTCGCGCACGGCGAGATGACGCAGCGGGAAGGCGGCCCCGGCCTCGGGCGCGTACGCGGACCAGGCGCGCGGGTCGCCGGTGCGGGCCTTGGGGGTGGGGTGGAAGCGGTGGCCGAACAGCAGGGACTGCTCGGAGGCGAGATAGGCGTCGGTCCGGGAGGTCCCCGCCGACGCGAGTGCGGTCGTGACGGCCTCATGACTGGAGACGACCTGTTCCAGGAACTCCTCGTTGCGCACCCCCGTCCGCAGTGACAGCTCGTCGTGCGTGTACTCGGCGAGGCGGCGCCAGTCCAGCTCCGCCCAGTCGCCGTCGCGTTGCTCGGACACGGGGCCGGTGAACCGGTGCGCGCCGAGGAGGGAGGTGCGGCGCAGTGTGATCCGGAGCAGCACTCCGCGGCGGGGCAGGCGCAGCAGGAGCCGGCCGTCGGTGACGACCGTCTGGTGCTCGGGTCCTGAGACCTCGCGCAGCAGGCAGTTGAGGAGGGTGTGCGCCACCACCTCGTCGGCGGTGGGCAGTTGGGTGCGCCCGGGGGGAGTCTGGGGGACGGTGAGCGAGGGCATCAGCGGCTCCAGCGGGGGGTGAGGGTGGGGAGGAGGGTCGCGACGGCGATGACGGCGGCCACGGCGGCGCCGGTCAGGACGGGCGCGGCGGGTCCGAACCGGGCGCTGCCGGCCGCCGCGGCGAGACCGGCGGCGACCGCGCCGGCCTTGGAGAAGAACTCCAGCGAGCCGAACATCCCGCCGGGCGCCCGGCCCTTGGCGCACTCCGCGGCCAGGACCTGGAGACACACCAGGCCGAGGGTGAGTCCGGCGCCGAGCAGCAGTCGTACGGCGATCAGCGCGGGCAGCGAGTCGACGGCACCGTGCCCGGCGAGACCGAGCGCGATCAGGACGAAGCCGAGCGCGATCCCGGCCCTGGGGCGGTCGCGGAAGGCGGAGTGCACGGTCAGGGCCGCGACCAGATAGCAGAGGTGGGGGAGGGCGAAGAGCAGTCCGGAGAGCGTCGGTGACGTGCCCGGGAGCCGGTCGTCGACGAGGGCGATGAGGTAGGGGAAGGAGATCACGGTGGAGAACACGAAGGTGAACTCCAGCGCGTAGAGCGCCTTGAGCGACATCACGGGAGGCGGCTGGTCGGCGGCGACGGCCGGCTCGCTCTTCTCGCGCCGGACCGGCCCCGGCTCGGGCAGGGCCGCGAGCAGCAGAGCGGCCGTGAGCGGCAGCACGGCGAGCAGCGCGTACTGGCGGTGCGGTGACAGCCAGCCGGACAGGGCGCCGACCACGATCGGCGCGACCACCAGCGCGGCCCGGGCGCTTCCCTGCATCAGGGTGAGCGCCTTGGACAGGGACGGGCCCTCCAGGCCCGCGCCGAGATAGCCGTTGGAGGCGGCGAAGGTGCCGCCCAGGATGCCCTGGAGGACGAGCGCGAGGGTGAAGGTGGCGAGCGAGTCCGCCCACCCGGCCATCAGGAAGGCCACCGCGAGCCCCAACTGGGCCCGCAACAGCAGCCGTTTACGGCCGTACCGGTCGGCGAGCCGGCCCCACAGCGGTGCCGTGATCGCACCGAACACGGTCGGGACGACATAGAGCACGCCCGCCCAGCGGGCCGCCCGGTCGCCCAGCTCCGGGAGGATCTCGGTGAGATACGGGGGCAGGCCGAGGGCCGCGAAGGACGCCACGAAGTAGCAGCCCGCCACCGCGTGCACATGACCGCGGCCGAAGGCCGGACGGGGCATGCGGAGGGTTTCGGCGCTCATGCCGAACCCCCTTCGCGCAACAGGTAGTTGGGCCCGCTGGTGTAGTGCTTGTTGATGTCGGCCGCGCCCGAGCGCTCCTTGGACAGCAGCGTCCCGGCGGTGACCATCGCCTTCACCGGGAGCCGTGGCGCGTCCAGCACCCGCTCCCGCAGGGCGGCGCCCGCGTCCCCGCCGAGCCGGTCGACCGCCTCGCTCAGCCGCTGGCGTACGAGAGCGAGCAGGGCTCTCCGGTGCCGGGGGAGGCCGAACGCGTAGGCGCCCGCGCACAGATGGACGGTGATGGTCGTGAACACGTCGGCCACCGGCCCGTCACCGGTGACATGGGTCCGGGCGTCGTCGAAACCCCATGGGCCGGGCAGGACCGCACCCAGGCGCTTCGGGTTGATCCGCGGCCCGTCGTCGTCCTTGAACAGCAGCCGCAGACCGCCGGGCCGCAGCACCAGCGAGATGTTCTGCTGGTGCGACTCCAGCGCGATGCCGTACCCGAACAGCGTGGTCTGCCAGTCGAGGAGCAGCGTCAGGAAGGCGTCAAGGAGGGCGAGCGGGTCACCGCCGTAGAAGCGCTCGGCCAGGTGGTCGAGGACCAGCCGTCCGTCGGGCGCTTCGGCGAGCAGGGCGGCCAGCGGTACGACCTCGGCGTCGTCCAAGCCGACCGGGAAGCGGCGGCACAGCACGGCCAGCAACTCGTGCCCGGCATGGGCGTACGTCGTCTCGTCGGCGTGCAGGATCGAGTCCCGGAACCGGGGTTCACGGGCGAGCACGGCCTCGACGAGCCGCTGTCCCGCCGCGCCGTCGACGAGGGTGCCCGGCTTGATGGACCGCTTGTTGCGCAGGCCCAACGTGGACGTCGCGAGGGGGAGTTTGAGGTGGTGCGTCGCGTCCACGGCCACGGTGCGCATCGACAGGGTCGGTACGACGTCGAGGTGGGCGCGGTCGGCGAACAGGGCACCCTCGGGAAGGCCCGCCTCGCGCAGGGCGTCCACGGTCAACGGGTGCACCGGCAGGGGCAGATGGGTGCCCTCGGCCGCCGCCAGCCCGAGGTCGGTGCAACTGGGCCAGAACTTCGGGAGGGTGCCGGCGAGGGTGAGGGACTCGCGGGGCACGGCCAGCCAGCGCAGGGCGAACCGGGGGTGGAACTCCGGTGCATATGCGCGCAGTTGATCCTCGGTGAGCCCCGCGCGTCCGCGTGCCGTCGGATACACGGGATGGTCGAGACGGGCGGCGAGGGCGTCGTACGCGAGCGGCGGCCACCGGGTGGGGTCCGCACCGAAGCCGACGGGTGAGGTCGCGTGCAGCCGCATGGTGGCCAGCGTCTGCCGGCACTCCTCGGCGAAGGCGTCGTAGCCCGCGCGGTCGACGGGGTCGGCGAGTGCGCGCAGTGCGCTGAGGACGGTGTCGTGCGAGGTCAGCTCGGCGCCGTCCGACTCGCGGACCAGCAGCGGCAGCCGGGCGGCGTACTCGCACTGGAACCCGTCCTCGGTGACGGGCAGCAGGAGCGCGTCGCCTTCGGCGGGCAGCCGGAGCCAGGGGCCGTCCGGGTGGTCGACGAGGGTGCTGCGGGTGCGCAGGCCCGCGACGTCCTCGCGGAGGAGGGCGCTGAGGACGCGGGTCAGCAGCTGTGCGTCACAGATCGCTTCGGCTCGGGTCGTACCGGCCGTCACGGCTGGATCTCCCAGCGCAGGCCCGCCAGGAATCCGGCCGTCACCCGGTCCACCGTCGGCTGGTCGGTGCCGACGGCCCGCAGGACGCCGAGGTAGTCCCGGTTGGTGCGGTACAGCTCGTGCCGCTCGCCCGTCGCGCGCAGCGGACGGTACGTCAGGTGGACGCCGTCGACGGTCAGTTCCGTTGCGGCGGGTGCCTCGGTGAGGAGGCCCGGGCGCTCGGCGCACGGATACTCCAGACGGGCGGCACCGTCCCGGCGCGCCCCGAGGTCCGCGGGGAGCGGCTCGCCCAGATGGGCGCGGAGGATGTGCTCGAAGAGCGGGATCTGAAGCAGGCGCGCCAGCAGCAGATCGCACTGGTCGCCGATGGCCCGGTAGTTGACCTCGATGATCCGGGCCCGCCCCTCGTGGACCACGAACTCGGTGTGACAGGCCCCGAAGCCCACCCCGAGCGCGTCCAGTTGGGCGAGGATCTGCCCGACGACGGCCTCGGGGTGGGCGGGGACGAAGGTGAGGCGCTCCTCGATGAAGTACGGCGGCGGCGACAGCTCGGTGTGGAAACCGCCGAGGACGTGCCGGGTCCGTCCGTCCCCGAGGGTCTCCAGGGTGTACAGCTCGCCGGGGAGGTACTCCTCGACGACCAGGACGGCACCGGGACGCCGGTCGAGGATCTCCTTGGAGCGGGTGAACAGGTCCTCGGCGGTGTCGACCAGGACGACGTCCTCGCTGGCCACGCCCTCGCGCGGCTTGACGACACACGGGTACGGGGCGTCCGGCAGGGCGGCCGGTCCGGTGAGCTCGGCCGACCACACGGTGTCCACGCCCGCCGCGGCGAGACGACGGCGCATCTCGGCCTTGTCCTTGCAGCGCAGGGTGGCCCGCCAGTCCTTGCCGGGGAGCCCGAAGTAGGCGGCGGCGAGGGCGGCCTGGGTCTGGAGGTGGTCGCTGTTGGTGAACACCGCGTCGGGGCGGTGGTGGGTGGAGACGCGGGTGACGACGGCCCGGAAGTCGCGGACGTCGCACTCCAGGACCTCGATGTCCGGATACACGGCGCGGTGGGCGTCGGGCTGGTCGGTGAGGACGGTGACGTCCAGGCCGAGCCGGGCGGCCGCGGGCAGGAAGCCCTCGGTCACGGAGTCGGTCGGGTTGAGGGCAAGCAGGTACAGACGCATGGGTGGTGGGGAACTTCCGCTAGCGGGTGGGGGGTTGAAGGGGCGGGCCCGGCCCATGGCTGCGGCCCGCCCCGATTCAGCGGGAGTTACTTGGCGGGGAGTTCGACGCCGGTGTCCTTCGCCACGTCCGCGAGCATCTGCTCGGCGGCCTGGACGCCGATGCCGGACATCCACGTCTCGTCGGGAACCTCGAAGACCTTGCCGTCCTTGACGGCCGGCAGGGACTTCCACACGGGGTTCGAAGTGACCTGCTTCTTCTGCGTCTTGTCGTCCACGTCGGCGGAGGTGACGAAGATCAGGTCGGCGTCGGCCTGGTCGATCTGCTCCGGGCTGACGTCCTTCATCGTGACCTCGGGGTCGGTGGAGACCTGCGAGGAGGGCCGCTTGAAGCCGATGTCGTTCAGGACGACACCGCTGTAGGAGTTGGACTGGTAGAGGCGGGTCGGGCCGGCGATGAAGCGGACCACGGACGCGGTCGGCATGGTGCCGCCGTCCTTCTTCCTGATGGCCTCACCCAGCGCCTTGGCCTGCGTCTCGTACTCGTCGAGCTTGGCCGCGGCCTCCTTCTCCAGGCCCAGCGCCTCGGCGTGGACCTTGAGGTTGTCCTTCCACACGCCGCCGGTGGTCTCGGTGAAGACGGTGGGGGCGATGGCGCTGAGCTTGTCGTAGACCTTCTCGTGCCGGATCTTGGAGGACAGGATCAGATCGGGCTTCAGCGAGGCGATCTTCTCCAGGTTGGGCTCCAGGAGCGGGCCGACGTCGGCGGTGTTCTTCAACTCGCCCTTGAGGTACGTCGGGAAGCCGCCCTCGGTCTTGAAGTGCGGGGCGACCGCGCCGACCGGGTCGATGCCGAGGAGCGTGACGTCGTCCAGCTCACCGGTGTCGAGGACGACGACCCGCTTGGGCTGGGAGGGGATCTTCACGTCGCCCATGGCGGTCTTGAGGGTGCGCGGGAAGGCACCCGAGTCGGCGGCGGGCTTTGCGGCGGTGGCGGTGTCGTCGGACTCCGAGCCGCCGCAAGCGACCAGGGCGGCCGTACCGAGGGTCACGGCGAGCAGCGGGGCCAGAATCCGGCGGATTCCGGGCATGGCGAAGCGGTGGGACATGGGGGGGCGGCTCTTTCTTGGTAGGGAGTTGATCAGGCGGTGGCGGCGGAGCGCCGCACCACACTGCTCTTCGGGACGACCAGCGGGGTGCCGGTCTCCGGGTCGGGAATGACCCGGCAGTCCACGTCGAACACGGACTTCACCAGCTCCGCGTCGAGGACGTCCGCCGGGGCTCCGGCGGCGGCGAGCCGGCCGTCCTTGAGGACCACCATGTGGTCCGCGTAACGGGCGGCCTGTCCGAGGTCGTGCAGCACCATCACCACGGTGCGGCCCGCCTCGGCGTGCAGGGCGGCCACCAGATCGAGGACGTCGAGCTGGTGCCGCAGGTCGAGGAAGGTGGTCGGCTCGTCGAGCAGGAGCAGTTCGGTGTCCTGGGCCAGCGCCAGCGCGATCCAGGCCCGTTGCCGCTGACCGCCGGAGAGCCGGTCCACCGGCTGGTCGCGCAGGGCGGTGGTGCCGGTGCGCTCCAGGGCCTCGTCCACCGCCTTCTGGTCGGCGGCCGACCAGGGGCTCAGCAGCCGCTGATGCGGATAGCGGCCGAGCCGTACGAGCGCCTCCACGGTGATCGCCTCGGGCGTGACCGGCTGCTGCGGCAGCAGACCCATCCGCAGCGCCAGGGACTTGGCCGGCATGCGGTGGATGTCGGAGCCGTCGAGGGTGACCGTACCGGCGGCCGGGGCGAGCAGTCGGCTCAGCCCCCGCAACAGGGTCGACTTGCCGCAGGCGTTGGGGCCGACGATCGCGGTCACGGCCCCGCCGGGCAGGGTGAGATCGAGGCCGCCGACGACCAGACGGTCGCCGTAGCGGAGGTCGAGGGACCGGGTGGCGAGCTGGTTGAGGGTGTCCACCGGGGTCTGCGGTCCGGCCTTCATGCGTGGCTCCTGTTCACGGGTGAGCTCTGCCGGAGCATCAGCACCAGCAGCCAGGGCGCTCCGAGGGTCGCGGTGACCGCTCCCACCGGCAGCCCTTCGATCGGCAGCAGGTGCTGCACCACCAGGTCGGAGGCGAGCAGCAGCACCGCGCCGGTGAGACCGGCCAGCGCCAGTGACGCGGCGGTCGGGGGCCCGGTGAGGAACCGCACGATGTGCGGCACCGCGAGCGCCACGAAGGTCACGGGCCCGGCGAGCGCGGCGGCGAGCGAGGCCAGCACCACGGCGAGGACGAGCAGTTGCAGGCGGGCGGTGGAGGTGCGCAGGCCGAGGGCGCCCGCCGAATCGTCCCCGAGGTCGAGCACGGCCAGCCGGCGGTGCAGTACCAGGGCGGCGGCCAGCGCGAGGACCATGGCACCGCCCGCTCCCCACACCTCGGTCCAGGTCCGCCCGTACACCGAACCGGTCGTCCACTGCAGGGCCGATCCGGCGAGCTCCGCCGGGAAGCGCACGATCATCAGGTTGACGGCGGCGGCGAGCCCCGCCTGCACGGCGAGCCCGGTGAGCACGAGGCGGGTGACGGCGAGCCCGGAACCCCAGGCGAACACGCCGAGGAGCAGCGCGGCGAGGAGACCCCCGCCCAGCGCGCCGACCGGCACCAGTGTCTGCGAGGCCCCGGCGGCGATCAGCGCGACCGCGCCCAGCGAGGCACCGCCGGTCACCCCCATGACGTCGGGGGAGGCCAGAGGGTTGCGGAACAGCCGCTGCAGCACACAGCCCGCCACACCGAGCCCGGCCCCGCCGGCGATCGCCGCCACGGACCGGGGCGCCCGGAACTGCTGCACCACCAGCACATCGCCGGCATCGCCGAGCCCGGCCAGCGCGCGCAGTGCGGTGACCGCCGGGATCCGCATCTCACCGGTCGTCAGGGAGACGGTGAGCAGCACGAAGAGCGCGACGAGAGCGGTGCCGGCGAAGGCGAGAACGCGTATGCGTGTTGTGACCCGGTTCACCGTGTCGCCACCTTCCGGGCCAGCAGCGCCAGCAGGGGCGCGCCGAGGAACGCGGTCACGATGCCGACCTCCAGTTCCGAGGGGCGCAGCACCATCCGCCCGAGCACATCGGCGCAGAGCAGCAGCAGCGGACCGGCGATCAGACAGCCCGGCACCAGCAGCCGGTGGTCGCCGCCGAGCAGCGGACGGACGAGATGCGGTGCGGCGAGCCCGATGAAGGCGACCGGCCCGGCGACCGCGACCGCGGAGCCGGCGAGCAGGACGACCGCGATGCCGCCGGCCAGCCGGATCCGGGCCACCGGGACACCCAGGGCCTGGGCCGAATCGTCGCCCAGCGCAAGGGCGTTGAGGGCGGGGGAGACGGCCAGCGCGACCACGATCCCGAGCAGCAGGGTCGGCAGTACCGGCCACAGCGTGTCGAGGGGACGCCCGGACAGCGACCCGGCGAGCCAGAAGCGGGCCTCGTCGAGCGTGCGCTGGTTCATGAGCATCACGGCCGATGTCCAGGAGAACAGCACGAGTTGAAGCACGGTGCCGCCCAGCGCGAGCCGTACGGGATCGATGTCCCCGGCGCGCCGGGACAGCGCGGTGGCGAACAGGGCGGCGCCCGCGGCGCCCGCGAACGCGAACCACACGTACTCGACGGGGTCGTTGAGCTTCAGCGCGAAGATCGCGACGACGACCGCGAAACCGGCGCCCGCGTTGATGCCGAGGGTCGTGGGGGAGGCGAGCGGGTTGCGGGTGATGCCCTGGGCGACGGCCCCGGCGACGCCGAGCGCGGCACCGACCGCGAGGCCGATGACGGTGCGCGGCAGCCGCAGCCCGGTCACCACGAGGGCGTCCCGTCCATGGGCGTCGCCGAAGAGGGCGTCGGCCACCGTGGACAGCGGCACCGAGCGGGCGCCGAGGGCGAGGCTGAGGGCGGTGCAGAGGGTCAGGGCCGCGAGGCCGGTCAGAAAGAACGGTATGTGCCGGAAGGCACGCAAGGGCACACCTGTGGGGGGTGCGCCCCGTTGGGTCGCAGTCACGAGCGGTGAGCTTAGGTGAGGCTTGCTTTACTTTTCAACTGCCTGTGCGGTTCCTTTGAGCCGCCTTGACGTGGGAGTCCCTTGATCAAGCTAAGGTAAGCCTTGCCTATCAAGGCTCTACCGAAACTCCCCCGCACTGGAGCACGCTGATGTCCGTGACCCTGAAGACCTCACCGGACGTCACCGTCGCCCGAGCCCTCGCCGACACCTACCGACGGCTGGCCGGCATCTGCGAGGCGCTGGAGGTACGGGTGTCCGAGGCGCCTCAAGGAGGAGTGACGGCCGCGGAGCTGGCGTCGGACCGGGACGTGCTGGACGCGTTCGTCGCGGCCGAGACGGCCCGTGTCCGACACCGCTACGAAACCGCCGTACGCCCGGACGTCGCCGCCTCCCGCGCCCTGCACGACTACGCGTGGTCCGTCGGCGCACTGATGGGCGGCACCTGGTACCTGGAGCGCCGGGTCCCCCGGATCCGCCCCGAGGACCTGCGACTCGACCTCACCACGGGTTCGTACGAGATCACCCCCGGCACGGAACTGGCCTGCCTGCCGGACGACGCCCTCTCCGCCGCCCCCGGAGTGTTGACGCTCCCTCAGGAGGACCTGCTGCGCACCCAGTTGCGCATCTCCCTGGCGGACCACATGCGCCCGCTGCTCGCCGCGATCGGCCCCGTCGCCCGCCGCCGCTCGCGCGCTCTGTGGGGCATGGTCGAGGACGACCTGGTCTCCGCCATCTGGTACCTGGGCCGCATGCTGGGCGAGGAGAGCGAGGCGATCCGGGCGGCGACCGAGGTGCTGCCGATGCCGGTTCCGCCGTATCCGGCCGGCGCAGGCTTCCGCCACCTGGTGGGCGAGGACGGCCGCAGCCACGCGACCCGCACCCGGACCGGCTGCTGCATGTTCTACGCGATCCGCCCGGCGGAGGCGTGCTCGACCTGCCCGCGCACCTGCGACCAGGAAAGGCTGCGGAGGCTGGAGGAGTAGACGGACGACTCAGTCCGCCGTCGCCAGGAACTGCGTCGCCGCCAACTCCGCGTACAACGGATCCCCGGCCACCAGCTCCCGATGCGTCCCCACCGCCCGCACCCGCCCCGCGTCCATCACCACGATCCGGTCGGCCATCGTCACCGTGGACAACCGGTGCGCGACCACCAGCACCGTCGTCGTCCGCGCCACGTCGGCGACCGTGTCCCGCAACGCCGCCTCGTTCACCGCGTCCAGCTGCGAGGTCGCCTCGTCCAGCAGCAACAGCCGCGGCCGCCGCAGCAACGCCCGCGCGATGGCGACCCGTTGACGCTCGCCCCCGGACAACTTCGTCCCGCGATGGCCCACCAGCGTGTCGAGCCCCGACGGCAGCCGCGCCACCAGACCGTCCAGCCGCGTCGTCTTCAGCACCCGCGCCACCGCGCCGTCGTCCGCCTCCGGGTTCCCCAGCAGCAGGTTGTCCCGCAACGACCCCGACAGCACCGGCGCATCCTGCTCGACGTACCCGATCGCCGACCGCAACCGCGCCAGCTCCCAGTCGGCGAGATCACGCCCGTCCAGCGTGATGGACCCCGACTCGGGATCGTAGAACCGCTCGATCAGTGAGAACACCGTCGTCTTCCCCGCGCCGGACGGCCCGACGAACGCCGTCATCCCCTGCGCGGGCACGGAGAACGTCACACCGTGATGGACGTACGGCAGATCGTCGGCGTACCGGAAACGCACATCCGTGAAGGTGAGCGCGGCCGGCTCCGAACCCGCGGCCGGCAACGGCGCGGCCTCGCCCGCCGGTTCGGCCGGCAGCCGCAACGCCTCCTGAATGCGCCCCAGCGCCGCCGCACCCGTCTGGTACTGCGTGATCGCCCCGACCACCTGCTGGATCGGCGACATCAAGTAGAAGACGTACAGCAGGAAGGCCACCAGCGTGCCGACGTCGATCGCCCCGGTGGCCACCCGCGCACCGCCCACCGCGAGCACCGTGATGAAAGCGATCTGCATCGCGAGCCCCGCCGTGTTGCCCGCGGCCGCCGTCCACTTGGCGGCCCGCACGCTCTGCCGCCACGACTCCTCCGCGGCCGCGTGCAGCGTACGTTCCTCCCGGTGCTCCGCACCCGAGGCCTTCACCGTGCGCAGCGCGCCGAGGATCCGCTCCAGCGAGGCCCCCATCACACCGACCGCGTCCTGCGCCTGCCGACTCGCACGGTTGATACGCGGCACGATGACGCCGAGGACCGTGCCCGCGCCCACGATGACGGCCAGGGTGACCCCCAGCAGCACCGGATCGACCAGGCCCATCATCACCACCGTCGCCACCAGCGTGAGCCCGCCCGTGCCGAGGCCGACGAGGGAGTCGGTGGTGACCTCGCGCAGCAGCGTGGTGTCCGAGGTGATGCGGGCCATCAGATCGCCCGGTTCGGTGCGGTCCACGGCGGTGATCCGCAGCCTGAGGAGGTACGACGACAGCGAGCGCCGCGCGCCCAGCACGACCGACTCCGCGGTGCGCCGCAGCACGTACGAACCCAGCGCTCCCACCGCCGCGTTGGCGACCACCAGGCCCGACATGACGAGCAACGCGCCCGTGATGGTGCGGTCGTGGGAGAGGTCGTCGATCAACTCCCGTGCCACCAGCGGGAGCAGCAGCCCGGTGGCCCCGGTGACCAGGGAGAGCAGAGCGCCTGCCGCCAGGGCCCAGCGGTGGGGGCGTACATATCCCAGGAGCAGCCGCCAGGTGGGCGGGGCCTGCTCCGTCGCGGCGATGCTCACGGCGCTCCTTGTGGGGTGGGGCGGAGCATTCAGGCTACGTCGGCCCCCTTCCGTGCGGCCCACCGGATCCGCGTCACGGAGAACATCAGGGGCCGGGAGTCGGTGCGCGACAGGCAGCCGTCGAGCATGCCGGTGAGGACCTCGCCGGGGCCGAGTTCGACGCCGGCCGGGCGGACCCGGTGCCGGTCGAACAGGGCCTGCCGGGAACCTCGGCCGGACAGGTGGCCCGCACCCTGGTCCATGTGCCGCACCGCGTGCCGGCGCAGGGCATCCGCAGGGCCCCCGGCCCGCGTGCCGGCGGCTCCCATGCCGTTACCGATCAGTTACACGTAGGGTCGAGAGGACGGACACCGGCCGACGGAAGGGTTTCACCACCATGGCGCAGGAAGTACGCGGCGTGATCGCACCGGGCAAGAACGAGCCGGTCCGGGTGGAGACGATCCTGGTGCCCGACCCCGGGCCGGGCGAAGCGGTCGTCCAGGTGCAGGCCTGCGGGGTGTGCCACACCGACCTGCACTACAAACAGGGCGGCATCTCGGACGACTACCCCTTCCTGCTCGGCCATGAGGCGGCCGGCATCGTGGAGGCGGTCGGCGAGGGAGTCACCGATGTGACCCCGGGCGACTTCGTCATCCTCAACTGGCGCGCCGTGTGCGGCAATTGCCGCGCCTGTCTACGGGGCCGCCCCTGGTACTGCTTCAACACGCACAACGCCCGGCAGAAGATGACCCTCGCCTCGACCGGACAGGAGCTCTCCCCGGCGCTGGGCATCGGCGCGTTCGCGGAGAAGACGCTGGTCGCCGCCGGACAGTGCACCAAGGTCGACCCGCAGGCCTCGGCCGCCGTCGCCGGTCTGCTGGGCTGCGGCGTGATGGCCGGGATCGGCGCCGCCATCAACACCGGCAACGTCGGCCGCGGTGACACGGTGGCGGTGATCGGCTGCGGCGGCGTCGGCGACGCGGCGATCGCCGGGTCGAACCTGGCGGGCGCGGCGCGCATCATCGCCGTAGACATCGACGACCGCAAACTGGAGAAGGCCCGCTCGATGGGCGCCACCCACACGGTGAACTCCCGCGAGAGCGATCCGGTCGAGGCGATCCGCGAGCTGACCGGAGGGTTCGGGGCCGATGTCGTCATCGAGGCGGTCGGCCGCCCCGAGACGTACGAGCAGGCCTTCTACGCCCGCGACCTCGCCGGCACGGTCGTCCTCGTCGGAGTCCCCACCCCGGAGATGAAGCTGGAGCTGCCGCTCCTGGACGTCTTCGGCCGCGGCGGCGCGCTGAAGTCGTCCTGGTACGGCGACTGCCTGCCGAGCCGTGATTTCCCCATGCTGATCGACCTGCATCTGCAAGGCCGCCTGGACCTGGAGGCGTTCGTGACCGAGACCGTCCAACTCGACGAGGTCGAGAAGGCCTTCGAGCGCATGCACGGCGGAGACGTCCTCCGCTCGGTGGTGGTGCTCTGATGACCGCCCGCATCGAACGCCTCGTCACCTCAGGGCAGTTCAGCCTCGACGGCGGCACCTGGGACGTCGACAACAACGTATGGCTCGTCGGCGACGACCACGAGGTGATCGTCATCGACGCCGCACACGACGCCGAGGCGATCGCCGCCGCGGTGGGGGAGCGCAGGCTGACCGCGATCGTGTGCACCCACGCCCACAACGACCACATCGACGCCGCCCCGGCCCTCGCCGACCTCACGGGCGCCACGATCTGGCTGCACCCCGACGACCTGCCGCTGTGGAAGCAGACCCATCCCGACCGCGACCCCGACGCCCACCTCCAGGACGGACAGGTCATCGAGGCGGCCGGCGTCGATCTGCGGGTGCTGCACACCCCGGGCCACGCCCCCGGCGCGGTCTGCCTCCACGACCCGGGCCTGGCCACCGTGTTCACCGGCGACACCCTCTTCCAGGGCGGTCCCGGCGCCACCGGCCGCTCCTACTCCCACTTCCCGACGATCATCGACTCGATCCGCGACCGGCTGCTCGTCCTGCCGCCCGCGACGAAGGTCCTCACCGGCCACGGCGACCCCACCACGATCGGCGCGGAGGCCCCGCACCTTCAGGAGTGGATCGCCCGCGGCCACTGACGAGGGCGCGGCGGCCGGCGGACCGGGCGCCGCCGCGAGTGCGGATCAAGACCCGCAGGAAAAGGTGACAGAAGATGTCCGGCTTACCGTGCACCGTGGAATGGACGACGCACCACGCACACAGGGGAGCCGGACATGTCACAGCCGCTCAAGGGCAAGGTCGCACTGGTCGCCGGAGCGACCCGGGGAGCCGGACGGGGGATCGCCGTGGAGCTTGGGGCGGCCGGTGCCACCGTCTACGCGACGGGGCGCAGCACACGCGACCAGCGCTCGGAGTACGACCGCCCCGAGACCATCGAGGACACCGCCGACCTGGTGACCGAGGCCGGCGGGACGGGCATCGCCGTCCCCACCGACCACCTCGTCCCCGCCCAGGTCCGCGCCCTCGTCGACCGGATCGCCGACGAACAGGGCCGCCTTGACGTCCTGGTCAACAACATCTGGGGCGGCGAGAAACTCTTCGAGTGGGAGAGCCCCGTCTGGGAGCACGACCTCGACAACGGCCTCAGGCTGCTGCGGCTCGCCGTCGAGACCCACGCGGTCACCAGCCATCACGCCCTGCCGCTGCTGCTGCGCAACCCGGGGGGACTGGTGGTCGAGGTGACGGACGGCACCGCCGAGTACAACGGCACCAACTACCGCGCCACCTTCTTCTACGACCTCGCCAAGACATCCGTCCTGCGTATGGGCTTCGCCCTCGGCCAGGAACTCGGACCGCGCGGCGCCACCGCCGTCGCGCTGACCCCGGGCTGGCTCCGCTCGGAGATGATGCTGGAGCACTACGGGGTGCGCGAGGACAACTGGCGCGAGGCCCTCGACCAGGTCCCCCACTTCGCCATCTCGGAGACCCCGCGCTACGTCGGCCGCGCCGTCGCCGCCCTCGCCGCCGACCCCGACGTGTCCCGCTTCAACGGACAGTCCCTCTCCAGCGGCGGCCTCGCCCAGGTCTACGGCTACACCGACCTCGACGGCAGCCGCCCGGACGCCTGGCGCTACGTCGTCGAGGTCCAGGACGCGGGAAAGCCGGCGGACACCACCGGATACCGCTAGATCAGACCGGGCCGCCAGATCAGACCGGGCCGCCAGATCAGGACCGGTCCGCCGACGGCAGCTGCCACCGCACCGAAAGGCCCGGTGGCAGCGCCAAGTCCTCGCGCACGGCCGCGTAGTAGCCGTCGCGCCCGACGCGGTGCCGTTCCACCAGCGCCCGCCAGGCCGCCGGATCACGCGTCCCGTCGCGCAGGACCTGCTCCATCTCCAGCACCACGGTGACCCAGGCCCGCGCCTTCTCCACCACCCGCGGACTCCCCAGCAGCAGGAGCGCCTCCCCGGCCGGGTCCCGGGCCAGGGTGGCCTCGGCCAGCCGGGGCGTGGCCTCCTCGGGGGACAGGGGGTGCGGGTGCGGGTCGTTGCCGAGGTGCGAGGCCGCCCGGCACGCCAGCGTGACGGTCTGCTTCAGCGTGCTCGCGTAATCGGCGTACACCGCGAGCCGCCGCTCCTCCCAACGGGCCGACTGCTCACGGCGGAAGCGGGCGCCGTCGCTGCGCACGACCGCCAGGTACGAGCCGAGCGCACCGATGACGACGCCCAGGAGCGCGGGCAGTTGCTGTATGAACGCGGACATGGGCGCACGGTATCTGCCCGGTTGATCGACCAGGCACTACGGTGCGATCCCATGACGGACACAACGCGCTTCGAGGGGTACTCAGTTCTCATCACCGGCGCCGCCCGCGGCATCGGCGCCGCGACCGCGCGACGGTTCGCCGAGGAGGGGGCGCGGGTGCTGGTGACCGACATCGACGCGCCCGCGGCGGAGAAGACCGCGGCGGCCCTGCGTGAACAGGGGCTGGCGGCCGAGGCGTTCGGATGCGACGTGGGGGACCGGGCCGAGGTCGAGGCGGCCGTCGAACACGCCGTCGGCGCCTTCGGCTCGCTGGACGTCCTGGTCAACAACGCCTTCCACTGCACCCCCGACGCCCCGCTCTTCGAGGACGAACCGGACGACGAGTGGGCCCGCGACCTCGACATCACCCTCACCGGCGCCTTCCGCTGCTGCCGGGCCGCCCTGCCGCACCTGGCCGCCTCCGGACGCGGCGCGATCGTCAACGTCGGCTCCGTCAACGGCCTGTACGACTTCGGCTGCCACGCCTACAGCGCCGCCAAGGCCGGTCTCGGCTCCCTCACCCGCACCCTCGCCGGACACGCCGCCGACCGCGGCGTCCGCGTCAACCTCGTGGCACCCGGCACCGTCCGCACCACCGCCTGGGCGGGCCGTGACGACGACCTCGCGAAGGCGCGCGAGCTGTACCCCCTGGGCCGCGTCGGCGAACCCGAGGACATCGCCGCCGCGATTCTCTTCCTCGCCTCCCGCGACGCCTCCTGGATCACCGGCGTGACGCTGCCCGTCGACGGCGGGATCACCGCGGTCGAGTCCGGGTTCCACCGATTCCGCAGGAACGCTTAACACTCGCTGTAGATCTTTTCACTTGTCCTGCGCGGACGGTGTCGGGCAGCGTTCCTGTGTGCCCGACACCGAATCCCCTTGGCGCAGCGCCGACTTCCGCGTCCTGTTCGCCGCGAGCACCCTCAGCCAGCTCGCCACGAACGTCAGCTACGTCGCCGTCCCCCTGATCGCCGTCACCGCCCTCGACGCCGGTCCCGGACAGGTCGGTGCGCTCGCCACCCTCAGCACACTGGCGTTCCTGCTCATCGGCCTGCCCGCGGGCGCCTGGGTGGACCGGCTGCGGCACCGCCGGGTGCTGATCCTGGCCGACCTGGCCCGCGCGATCCTGTACGCCTCCGTGCCGCTCGCCTGGTGGACGGACACGCTCACCCTCGGCCAGCTCTACGCCGTCGTCCTGCTGAACGGCGCCGCGACCGTCTTCTTCGACGTCACCTCCCAGAGCACCCTCCCGCGCCTCGTCGGCCGCGAGGCCCTCGTGCCGGCGAACGCCGCCATGGTCGGCCTCCAGGCGGTGGGCAACGTCGCGGGGCGGGGCGCGGGCGGCGCCCTGGTGCAGTTCCTCACCGCCCCGCCGGCCGTACTCTGCGCGGCGGCGACCTATCTCGCCTCCGCGCTCCAACTCGCCCTGATCCGCCACCAGGAGGAGCCACCGGCCCGGCAGCGGAAGGCGAGCCTGAGGGCGCAGATCGCCGAAGGGCTGCGCCATGTCTTCGGCAACCCGGAACTGCGCGCCCTCGCCCTCACCGCGGCCCTCACCAACCTGGGCATGCAGATCGTCAACACCATGCTGCCCCTGCTCTTCGTCCGCGAACTCGGCCTCCCCGCGAGCGCGTTGGGCCTCTTCTGGGCGGCGGGCGGCCTCGGTCTGCTGCTCGGCGCCCGCTGTGCCCGCCGCCTCGCCGGACGCCTGGGATACGGCCGCTCTCTCGGACTGGCCGGGGCGGTCCTGGCACCCGCCGCCCTGCTGGTGCCGCTGATCGACCGGGGTGCCTGGCTGTGGGTGGCCGGCGCGGGCTGGACGCTGGCCCTGTTCAAGACCGGCACGGACAACGTCCTCGGCGTGAGCCTGAGGCAGCGGATGACCTCGGACGACCTCCTCGGCCGTATGAACGCCACGTTCCGCTTCGTTCTGACCGGAGCGCTCGCCCTCGGCGCGGCGGTCGCGGGTGTGCTCGGCGAACTGGCCGGTGTCCGCGCCACGCTGTGGGCCGGCGGGGCGGTGCTGGCGGCGGCCTTCCTGCCCGTCTTCCTCTCGCCGGTCCGTGTGCGACGCGAACTCCCGCACCCCGCCCCGGTCACCGCGCCCGCGCCACAGCCCCGATGATCCGCTCCACGTCGTCCGCCGACGTCCGCCAGTTGCTGAACGCCGCCCGCAGCCCGGGCGTCCCGCCGTACACGGTCGGCGTCACGAACGCCTCGCCGCTCGCCGCCACGGCCTGCGCGAGCGCGTCGACCCGCTCCGGCGTCGGATCCCCGGCCAGGGTGAAGCACACGACGTTCAGCCGCACCGGAGCCAGCAGGCACAGCCCGTCAAGCCCGGCGAGACGCTCACCGAGCTCACGCGCCAGCGAGACGTTCCGCTCCACGATCTCGCGGTGCCCGTCCCGGCCGTACGCCATCAGCGAGAACCACGCCGGGAGGGCCCGCAGCCGGCGCGAGTTCTCCGGTGTGAGATGCACGAAGTCGGGCTCGCCGACGGGCAGTCCGAGATACGGCGAGGCGTTGTGGAAGACCGCCACCTGCAGATCCCGGCGGCGGGTGAACTGGACGGCCGCGTCATAGGGCACGTTGAGCCACTTGTGCAGATCGACACAGACGGAGTCGGCCGCGTCGAGGCCGTCGACGAGAGCGGCGTACGACGGGGAGAGCGCGGCGAAGCCGCCGAACGCGGCGTCGACGTGCAGCCAGAAGTCGTGCCGTTCCTTGAGCGCCGCGATGGCCCGCAGATCGTCGAAGTCGACCGTGTTCACGGTGCCGGCGTTGGCGACCACGATCGCCGGGCGGCCCTCCAGCGCGGACAGCGCCGCGTCCAGCGCGCCGACGTCGACCGCCTCGCGATTGCCCGACAGCACCGGCACGGGCCGCAGCCGGTCCCGGCCGATGCCGAGCACGGACAGGGCCTTGCCGATGCTGGAGTGCGGGCTGCCGGACAGCACATGGACCGGGCCCAGCGCCCCGACCCCGTCCCGCGACACGGACACCCCGAGTCGCTCGCCCAGCCACTCGCGGGCGACGGCGAGCCCGACGGTGTTGGACGCGGTCGCCCCCGTGACGAACGCCCCGCTGTGCGCCTCGCCCAGCCCGAACAGCTCGCGCAGCCACCCCACCGTCTCCCGCTCCAGAGCCGTCGCCCAGGACCCCACCGCCCCCGAGACGTTCTGGTCGTACGCGCTGGTCAGCCAGTCCCCGGCGACCGAAGCGGGCGTCGCGCCGCCCGTGACGAACCCGAGGTAGCGCGGCCCCGCCGAGCCCGAGAAGCCCGGCGCCCACCGCTCGGCGAACCGCGCGAGAGCCCCCTCCGCCCCCGCACCCCCGGTCGGCAGTGCCTCACGGTCGGGCGCCTTGTCGAGCTGCACGACCGGCCGCCCGGACACCCCGGCCAGCTCACGGGCGGCCAGATCACGGGCGGACTGGAGAAGTTCGGGGAGCCGGGAGAGATCGTCGGCGAGAGTACGGTGCATGAGCGGCAGCCTAGGAGGGTCGTGTCCGTCCGCGCCTGGTCCACTTGGGCCGAACTGGACCGGCGATCACGGGACCCGCCGACGTGGGTATGGTCCACTTCGGTCAGACTGGACCGATGACCATCGGATTCGCCGCCGCCCTCGGCGCCTGGCGCGAGCGGCGCGGCCCCCTGGCCCAGACCCTGGCCGCCGCCGTGCGCGAGGCGGTCGTCGACGGCCGGCTGCCCGCCGGGACCCGACTGCCCTCCGAGCGCGAACTCGCCCGCGTCCTGGGCGTCAGCCGCGGCACCGTCGTCGCCGCCCTGACCCTGCTGCGGGACGACGGCTGGCTGCACACCCGGCACGGCAGCGGCAGCCGGGTTTGCCTCCCCGCCCGTCTCACCGAGCGCACCACACCCTGGTCCCTGGACCGCGGCGGAGCGGGCGACGCCGACCTCGACCTCACCCTCGCCCTCACATCCGCACCCCACGACGCCTACCGCGCCGCCCTCGCCCGGGCCGCCGACCGCAGCGCCGCCCTCCTCGTCGACTCCGGCATCGCCACGGCGGGCCTGCCCCGGCTGCGTGAACTCCTCGCCGACCGCTACACCCGCGCGGGCCTCGCCACCCGCCCGGAACAGCTCCTCGTCACCTCCGGCGCCCAGGCCGCCCTCACCCTCCTCCTCGACCACCTCCACACCGACCGCCGACGCCCCGTCGCCGTGGAGAGCCCCTCCTACCCGGGCGCCCTGGCGGTCCTGCGCGCCCGCAGGACCCGGCTCCTCCCCGTCCCGGTGACATCGGACGCCGGCTGGGACACCGAGCACCTCGCGGCCGCCGTACGCACCCGAGGCCCCCAACTCGCCTACCTCATCCCCGACTTCCAGAACCCCACCGGCGCCCACATGGACGCGGCGACCCGCGCGGAGATCGCCCGGCTCCCGGTCACCGTCATCGCCGACGAGACGATGCGCGACCTCGACCTGCGGACCGAGCCCGGCACCGAACCCCATCTCGCGGGCCCCCGCGTCATCCAGATCGGCTCGGCCGGCAAGACCGTCTGGAGCGGCCTGCGGGTCGGCTGGATCCGCGCCACCGCCGATCTCGTACGACAACTGCGCCAAAGCCCCCTGCAAGCACAGCTGTCGCCGCCGCCTCTGGAACAGCTCATCGCGGCCGAGATCCTCGGGGAAGGACTGGACGAGGTGCTGCGGGACCGACGGACCCGGCTGCGCGCCCAGCGCGACCACCTCGCCGGACTCCTCGACGGGACGGGATGGACGTACACGCTGCCCGGCGGCGGTCTGTCGCTGTGGGCGCACCTCGGCGCCACCACCTCGGCCACGGATCTCGCGGCCCGGGCCGCCCGGCTGGGCCTGGCGGTGACGCCCGGCCCGCACTTCGCCGCCGACCGCACCACCCTCACCCACCACCTGCGCCTGCCGTACACGGCGACACCGGACGTCCTCAGCCGCGCGGCGGGTCTGCTCCGGCGCTGCCACGAGCAGGAAGTTCACCGTTTCGTCACAGCCTGACCCGGCATACAACCGCCGCCCCCGCGCACCGGTCTAGCAGGCAGCTCACACAAGACTGCGCAAGGGAAGGGCCCGCCATGGGGGACATACGCAGACGAGGGGCAGTCGCCCTCGGAATCACCGGACTGATCGCACCGCTCACGCTGACGCTGGGCGCCGCGCCCGCCCAGGCGGCGAGCTGCACCACGCAGACCGGGCCGTACCAGAAGCAGGTCGAGAAGTTCCTCGGCCTCCCCGTGGACGGCAAGCAGTCCAGCACCGACTGCAAGGCCATCCGGGCCTTCCAGAACAAGCACGGCATCAAGCCGAACGCCGGCTACGCGGGCCCCGTCACCTGGGGCGTGATGAACCTGATGAACAAGCAGAAGGCCGTGGGCAACAAGCCCAACAAGGACGGCAAGTGCCCGGTGAACAAGGGCCGGATCGCCTGCGTCAACCTGACCCTCCAGCTGAGCTGGATCCAGGACGGCGACAAGCTCGTCTACGGCCCGGTCCCCGTGCGCACCGGCCGCGACGGCTACGAGACCCGCACCGGCCTGAAGAAGATCTACTGGCGCGACATCGACCACGTCTCGTCCATCTACGACGTCCCCATGCCCTACAGCCAGTTCTTCGACGGCGGCCAGGCCTTCCACTCGGTCAACCTCAGCATGTGGAACCCGCCGGGCTCGCACGGCTGCACCAACATGACCAAGAAGGACGCCAAGAAGTACTGGTCCCTGCTGAAGAAGGGCGACGACGTCTTCGTGTACGGCCGCAAGCCGGGCACCTGATCCCTGGCACCCGGCTCACGGCCGGCGCCCTACTGAGGGGCGTCCCCGAAGTCCGGGATCCGAAGCCGTGCCCCGCCCTGCCGAGCCGAGTCGTGCGCGATGATGCCCGGCAGGGTGTAGCGGGCCGCCACCCAGGCGTTGACCGACGGCAGGGTGCGGGTGTTGACCGCGGTGACGAAGTCGTCCACCAGGAAGTGGTGGCTGCCCTCGTGCCCGTTGTGGAGGTTGTCGAACTCCCTCGGCAGCCGCGACCGGTCGTGCACGGGAGCCGAGCCGGAGGTGAACGCGGCCCGCAGATCCGGCGCGATGTGCTGGAGTGACGGGTCGTCAGGAGACAGTGTGGGCTTGGGTTCCAGCAGTTCGCTGATGTCCTTCACGCCCTTCTTGTCCTGCCACAGCGCGAAGGTCGCGAGCTGCTCCATGCTCCCCTCCGTGCCGAAGAACCGGAAACGGGACTCCCGGATGTGGGACGGATACCCCACCCGCCGGAACTCGTTCGTACGGAACGAACCGCCGCCCGCGACCTCGAACAGCGCGGTGGCGTTGGAGACGTCGTTGCCGAACTGGCTGACCTCCTTGTCGAAGACCCCGTCGCCCCGGTCGTCGACCACACCGATCGCCGACACGCTCACCGCATGCGTCTGCCACGCGCCCAGCACCCCGCCCACCGAGTGGGTCGGGTACAGCAGCGGGGGATAGCTGGCCGTCGCCTTCCAGTTCTCGCCGCCGCTGTACCGGTACGCCTCGTAGAACCCCAGATCCATGTCGTGGACGTAGTCGCCCTCGGCGTAGAAGAGCCGCCCGAACGCGCCCTCGGCGATCTGGTTGCGGGCGTGCACGGTCGCCGGGTTGTACTGGCTGGTCTCGCCCATCATGTACGTCAGTCCGGTCGCCCGCACCGCGTCGATGATCGCCGCGATCTCCTCGGTGGTGATCGCCATGGGCACCGCGGAGTACACGTGCTTGCCGGCGTCGAGCCCCTGCACCACCAGCGGGCCGTGGGTCCAGCGCTGGGTGAAGATCGCGACCGCGTCGACCGCCTTCGACTCCAGCATCGCCTCGTACGAGGGGAAGGTGCCGGTCAAGCCCTCGGCGGCGGCGAGGAGTTCGGCTCGTTCGGGCAGAAGGTCGGTGACGTGGACGTCGCTGACGCCGGGGTGGGCCAGGAACAGTTTCGCGAACTGTCCCGAGAACTGCCCGGCGCCGACGATGCCGAGGGAGAACGTCATGGATGCGTTGCCCTTCACTGGTCGAGGATCAGGTTGATCTGGCCGTTGGTCTCGTCGAGGCTGCTCATGGACTTGCCGTTGCCGTAGATGTCCTCCATGGCGGGCGGAGGCCAGATGGGCCACCCACTTACGGGCGTTGACCTCCGGACGTGCCGCCACACAATGATCAGGGCGATCGTGGGGATCGCCCAGGTTGTCCAGGCCGCAGCGTCGGCGCGATGAACAACGCGGCGAGCCGCCCGTCGCCCCCGCCCGACGGCAGACGTGACGGAGGACTGCTGGGGGCGATGGTCATCGGGGGGCTCCCTCGTCCACGGCGGCTCATCCTCGGCATTTACTTTTGTAGCGAAAGAATCAATGCGTCAAGGGGCCTGCAGTCATCGTTTCAAGGTCAGCGCGAGCGCCTTAGAATGGTCATGTTGCTTTCATTGCGAAAGAAACCTGAGGGGGGAGGCTGACCCGCATGACCGCAGTAGCCGCCAGCTGGCATCCCCTGAGCGCCGGTGAGCGCTCGGTGGCGATCGAGGTGCTCGTCAACGGACCGCTGTCACGCACCGAGCTCGCCCGGCGCCTCGACCTCTCCGCGGGCAGCCTCACCCGGCTCACCAAACCGCTGATCGAGTCCGGCCTGCTCATCGAGGTCCCCGAGGCCGGAGCCCCGGCCGAGTCACGCACCGGCCGCCCCTCGCAGCCCCTCGACGTCGTCGCGGAATCCCGCTCCTTCGTGGGGTTCAAGGTCACCGACGACATGGTGTACGGCGTCGTCACCACCCTGAGGAGCGACATCGTCGCCCGCCACGACCGCCCGCTGCCCGGCCATGAACCGGCCGAAGTCGCCGATCTGCTGGCGGAGATGACCGAGGAGCTCGCCCGCGTCCACCCCGGACGGCTGGCCGGTATCGGGATCGGTGTGGGCGGCCTGGTGCAGCAGCGCGCCGTCGTGGGGGAGTCCCCGTTCCTGCACTGGCGGGACGTGCCCCTCGCCGAACTGGTCGAGGAACGCACCCAGTTGCCGGTCGTCGTCGAGAACGACGTCGCCGCCCTGGTCGAGGCCGAGACCTGGTTCGGCGCGGGCCGCGGACTGGACCGCTTCGTCGTCCTCACCATCGGCGCGGGCCTCGGCTACGGGCTCGTGCTCGGCGGACGACGGGTGCCCTGCGCCGAGGAGGACCGCGGTTTCGGACGGCGCTGGATCGTGAACCCCAACGGCCCGCTCACCCCCGACGGCGAACGCGGCAGCGCCGTCTCGCTGCTGACCATCCCGAACATCCGCTACCAGGTGCAGGCCGCGACCGGCCGCGACCACACCTACGAGGAGATCCTCGCCCTGGCCGCCGCGGGCGAGGCCATGTCCGCCCGTGTCGTCGACGAGGCCGCGCGCGCCCTCGGCACCCTGGTCGCCCAGATCTCCAACTTCGTGATGCCGCAGAAGATCCTGCTCGCCGGAGAAGGGGTCGGACTGATGGACGTCGCGGGCAGGACCGTGGAGGCCACCGTCCGTGCCGGACGGGACCCACTGGCCGCCCCCGTCGATGTGGAGACCAAGGTGTCCGACTTTCACGACTGGGCGCGCGGGGCGGCCGTGCTGGCGATCCAGGTGCTGGTGCTGGGCACAGCGGAAGCGTGAATTCCGCCGCGACTGCGGGTCTTAACTCCCTGACCTGCATTGACAGATGGACGTGATCAGCAACACGGTCCGAATTGCCCGAATTACTCGTACTTACTCACGCTGCCTTCACCTCCGGCGCCGTATGCTTCACAGCATGTCCACCACTGTTGAACCCGCCTCCGATAGGACGGCTGACGAGGTCAACGAGGAGATCCGGGCCCTGTGGCGCCGGTCGGGCGGGACACTGAGCGGCGAGCAGCGCGAGGAGTACCAGCGGCTCGTCCTGGAGTGGGCCGCCGCGGCCCCGCAGCCGGCCTGACCCCTCCCTCTCGCAGACCACCGACGGCACCCGCTCGCACGGGTGCCTTCTTCATGTCGGCCCCAGGTCGCCTCAGCCTCAGCCCCAGGTCGTCGAGTAGTACCGCTGATACGCCTTGCGGTCCTGCTCCGCCCGGATGTACCGCGTCGCCACCAGCGCCATCATGCTGCCCCCGATCACCAGCAGCCCCGGACCCACGTTCCGGGTGTCCGTGAGCCGGGCCAGCAGCGTCTCCCCGGCCGTGCCGCCACCCGTCACGGGTGTCGAGGAACCCGGCGTGGCCGCACCGGGAGCGGCGGCGCCCTGCGAGGCCGCCGCGGACGGTGCCGGAGCGGCGCTCTGCTGTCCGGCGCCGGTCTGCTGCTGCGACACGATCAGCTGGACACCGAGTTCGCTCATCGCCTTCGTCACCGGCTGGAAGAACGTCGTCCCGCCCGTCGTGCAGTCACCGCTGCCGCCCGAGGTCAGTCCGAGCGCGATCCCCTCGGAGAACATCGGCCCGCCGCTGTCCCCGGGCTCCGCGCACACATTCGACTCGATCAGCCCGGTGACCGTGCCCTCGGGGTAGTTCACCGTGGCGTTGACGGCCGTCACCGTGCCGTCCCGCAGCCCGCTCGTGCTGCCGCTGCGGAACACCCGCTGTCCGATGGCCGGATCGGCGGCGCCCGTGATCCGCACACCGTTGCCGTTCCCGATGGCGACCACGTCGGCGCCCTCGCCCGCCTTGCCGCTGTCGTACCGGACCAGCGAGAAGTCGGCGCCGGGGAAGTTCTGCCGCACGGTCTCGCCGACCTGTGTCCGGCCCCGGTTGTCCGCGAACCAGACCGAGCCCGTGGGACCGCAGTGCCCGGCCGTGAGGATGAAGTCCTGCCGGCCGTCGGTCACATTGAAGCCCGCCGAACAGCGCCCGCCGGTCGACAGGATCGGCTGCGCCCCGTTGATCCGGGTGGTGAAGGTGCCCTCACTGCGCTCCATGCGCACGAAACCGCCGATGCTGCGGGCGACCTCGGTGAGCTCGGCCCAGTCGGCGGCCGAGACGGTGCTGTCCGCCCGTACCACGACCTGGTTGGTCCGGTAGTCCATGGCCCAGGACGTGCCCGCGATGCGCGGCGCCGAACGGAGCGTGCCCGTCGCCGACTTGAGTTCGTTCATGCTGTGCGACACGACCTTCGCCGTGGCGCCGGACCGGCGCACCTCGGCGGCCGCGTCCTCGTCGGTGACGGCGACGACCGGTTTGCCGTCGGCGCCGATCCAGGTGCCTGCCGTACGGGAAGTGCCGAGCTTCGTCACCAGGCCGCTGCCCGTCGCCGCGGCGGACTGCGCGGTCGTGAGCGGCAGGGCGGAGGTGCCCGCGGGCTCGCTCGCCACGGCCTGCGTGACCATCACTCCGCCCAGAAGGATTCCGCCGACGGCGGCCAGCCGTGTCACTCGCCGGACGACCCGTCGTCGTGCGTGCCTCATGCATGGCTCCCGAACCCCGAACAGCACGGCGTCAACACCGTGAGGCACTCCGGTAGTCGAGCACCCCCTTGTCATACGTGGGCTGAGCCGCCTTTGTTCATCTCTTGCGGCCCACTCCGCCGTACATCGCCACCTCCCGCGGATCGGCGCCGTCGGCGTGCTCGGGCCGCCAGCGCGAGCACGACACCACGCCGGGTTCCAGGAGGTCGAGGCCGTCGAAGAAACGGGCCACCGCCTCAGGGGTGCGCTGGGTCAACCGGGGCGTGCCGTGCGTGTTCCAGAACCGGACCGCCGCGTCCACGTCCGGCATCGCCGGCAGGACGACGGTGTGCGACAGCACCAGATGGCTGCCCGCCGGCAGCGCGTCCATCAGCCGCCGCACGATGCCGTACGGGTCCTCCTCGTCATCGATGAAGATGACCACACCGAGCAGCATCAGGGCGACGGGACGGCTGAAGTCCAGGGTGGCGGTGGCCCGTTGGAGGATGGCGTCCACATTGCGCAGATCCTCGTCCAGGTGATCGGTCGCACCCTGCGGGGTGCTGGTGAGCAGGGCGCGGGCATGCGCGAGGACGAGCGGGTCGTTGTCGACGTAGACGATCCGCGCCTCCGGAGCGACACGCTGCGCGACCTCGTGCGTGTTCTCCGCCGTGGGCAGCCCGGTGCCTATGTCGAGGAACTGCCGGATCCCGGCCTCGGCGACCAGATGTCTGACCGCCCGCCCCAGGAACAGCCGGTCGGCGCGCGCGTACTCCCCTATGTCCGGGTGCAGTTCACGGATCCGGTCGCCCGCCACCCGGTCGACCTCGTAGTAGTCCCCGCCGCCCAGCCAGTAGTTCCAGATCCGGGCCGTGTGCGGCTGCAGCGTGTTGATCCGCCGGCGCAGCGTCGCGGCAGGGTCCTCGGTGGCCGGTGAGTGGTCCGTCACGGGGCTCGGTTCTCCTGGAGTGCCTGGCACGGTGCGTGGAGTACGACGTCAACCGGAAATCTAGCCCCGCAGTTGATGTTTGTTGAGGGTACGGAGGTAATTTCCGTGAGCGAGCGCCGTACTCCCGTCCGGGTGCACGAACCCTCCGCGGTGCGGCGCCCCGGCCGCTGCCTAGACTCCCTGTCATGAGCGACACGCCGCTGGACCGGCTCGGGGCCGGCAAGTACCTGCTGATCACCAGCTACCGCAAGAACGGCACCCCGGTCCCCACCCCGGTGTGGGTGGTGCGCGACGGGGACCACCTGGGGGTGTGGACGGTTGCCGACTCCTGGAAGGTCAAGCGGATCCGGGCCCGCTCCGACGTCCTCGTCGGCCCCTGCGACATGCGCGGCAACCCCACCGGCGACCCCGTCCCGGCCGGCGCCGAGATCTGCGACGCGCAGACCAGCGCCCGCTACCGCCGGCTCATCGCCCGCAAGTACGGCATCGTGGGCCGGCTCAGTCTCCTCGGCAGCCGGCTGCGCCGCGGGTCCGACGGGACGGTGGGGCTGCGGGTGACGCTCAGGGACTGAGCCGGGGGTGAGCCGCCGCGCCGTCGGGGAAGGCCACGAAGAACGACGGCGGAGCGGGAGCGCCGCGCGGGGCGGGCCCGGGTCCCGTCAGGTCCAGGCGCGGTAGGGCTCGTCGAGCAGTTGGAAGACGGGCTCGCCGCGCACCGGGTCCTTGGCCGCGGAGAGCCGCACCCGGTCGCCGCTGTGGATGCCGATGGGCGGACCCATGACCCGGCCGCGCACGACGAACCCCTCGGCCATCTCGACCATCGACACATTGCGCGCGCCGGGGGTGTTGCGGTGCACGACGGTGGAGTGCCGGACCGTGCCCGTGCCCTCGCTGCGCTCCGTGCGCAGGTCGCTGCCCTGGCAGACCGGACACAGCAGCCGGTGGTACATGGCGGTGCCGCACCAGTTGCACCGCTGGTAGAGCATGGCGTCGTTGTCCGGGGCCGCCGGTTCGAGTACGCCCGCAGCGGCACCGAATCCCTGAGGAGCGACGTTTCCTGAGTAGTGGTACACGCTGGTCAACTCCCTGTGCTCGGCCGGAACCCACGTGCGCGGAGGGCCGTGCCACCGTGCACCACCTCAATGTATGGCACTGAGTGTCGAGCGTAAAGGCACTGCGTACCCTGAATTTCCTGGGACCGGGCCGGGGTCAGTCCTGCGTGAGGGTGGCCTCGATCTCCTGGACCACCCGCCACAGCGGCGCCCCGCGGCGGGACACCAGGACCACCACGTCCTCGGTGTCCGCGGGCTGCCCGGGCCGGGCGGGGGGCGTGCCGAACGCGGTCTGCACGTACCCGAGCGCGTGGTCCATCTCGGTGCCCACGTCGCCCTTGCCGTCGGAGCGCAGCCAGGAACGCAGCGCGTTGTTGTGCGCCGCCGCGACCGCCGCCGAGACCACGTCCGCCTGGAGATGGCCGTCGGGCCGACCGGCGAGCCGGCGCCGCAGATACTCGGCGAAGGCGCGCTCGTAGCGCCACACCACGGACAGCTCGTAGGCGCGCAGCCCGGGAACCTGCTTGGTGAGCCGGTAGCGCTGCACCGAGAAGTCCGGGTTCTCGGTGTACATGCGCAGAACCAGCCGCACCGCCTCGCAGACCCGCTGCACCGGCTCGTCCGCGTCGTCGCCGGCCGCGAGGAAGGCCGTCACATCGGCCAGGCAGCCCTCGTGGTCGGGGAAGACCACGTCCTCCTTGGAGGGGAAGTAGCGGAAGAACGACCGCCGCCCGACCCCGGCGAGCGCCACGATGTCGTCGACCGTCGTCTGCTCGTACCCCCGCTCCAGGAACAGCTGGAAAGCCGCCGCGACCAGGGCGTCCCGCATCGGCGGCTTGATGGCGGCCGCATCCGTCTTCTCGCCGCGGCGGGGGACCGCGCTGCTGGAGCTCATGGATGTGAACGTAGCACCGGAGGGCGCTCGATGGCACTAAGTGCGCTACTGGGAGGGTACTGAGTGCTGCACTCGCTCGTTTTGATCGTATCGAGCGTAAGTGATCGATACGATTGCGGGCGTAGGGTGAGCGCTTCGGGATCACGCTCCGCGTCGCCCCGTGAACGTTCGTCCGGCCTCGCCCCAGGGGGGATTCCATGCGACTGCACGTCGACCGGCGTCATGAGCGGGTGCTCCAACTGGTCAAGGAGCGGGGCAGCCTGCGGGTGGCCGAACTCGCCGCCGAACTCGGTGTCTCCGCGGTCACCTTGCGGCGTGACGTGGAGGCGCTGGCGGCGCAGGGCCGGGTGCAGCGGCTGCACGGTGCCGTGGTGTGGCCGGGGGAGAGTGCGGCCGAGGTGCGGGAGCGGCCGGAGAGCTCCGAGGGTGTGGTGATCGGGATGATCGTTCCGACCACCAACCATGTCGTCGTCGATGTCGTGCGCGCCGCCCGCGAGGCCGTCGCCGCGCAGGGGGGCCGCCTCGTCCTCCGGGTGACCGGATATGTCGGCGCCGAGGGCACCGTACAGGCGGAACACCTGGTCGCGGGCGGTGCGGAGGGGCTGCTCGTCGCGACCGGCTGGTTCGACGGCGGGCCCGCGGACGGCCGGGAGAAGTGGCTCCTGGACCATGACGTGCCGGCCGTCCTGGTCGAGCGCTCGGCCCCGCCCGGCAGTCCGGCCGCCGGACTCGACCGGGTACGGACCGACCGCGCCCACGGCGCCGCCGTGGCCGTCGGTCACTTCGCCGCGCTCGGACACCGCAAGATCACCGCGCTGATGCAGGAGGGCCCGCACGCCACCCAGATCGCCGCCGGTTTCCAGGCTGCCGTGCGCGCCCTCGGCCTCGAAGTCGACGCGGGCGCCCCGAGCGTGCGCGAGCACGGGGACTACGAGGCCGGCGTCGATCATCTGATCGCCGCGGTGAAGAAGCGCGGCGTCACCGCGGCGCTCGTGCACAGCGACGAGGACGCGATCGTGCTCGTGCCGCGGCTCCAGGCGAGCGGTGTGCGGGTCCCGGACGACCTCGCGCTGATCGCCTACGAGGACCAGGTCGCGGGCCTCGCCGACGTCCCGCTCACCGCTGTCGCACCGCCCATGCGGTCGGTGGGGGAGCAGGCCGCCAAGCTGCTGCTGGAGCGGGTCGCGGAACGCCGGAGCGGTCGGCGGCCGGAGCCGCGCCAACACCTCGATCTGCTCCCGGAGTTGCGGGTCAGGTCGTCGTGCGGTGGCGCGGCGGTGACCGACGGAGGCAGAACGACCGACTGATGAGCATGACCGACGTCCTCACCGGACACCTGGTCCCTCGGCAACGAACTGCACCGAATGACCGATTGGGCCATCGACGAGGTCTCCCGGTACGCGCGAGGCTTGCCGTTCGCCCACGGGGTCGGGTCCGGGGAACTGTCCCGCTCGGCCTGAACGCCCCACCGCTGAAGGGAGATCCCGTGCAGGATCGTGTCCTCGTCGTCGGCATCGACGGCGTACGTCTCGACGTACTGCGCCGCCTGTCCACCCCGCACCTCGACGCCCTGGCCGCCGACGGCTTCCTCACCCCGATCGAGGTGGACGCGGACACCCCGACCATGTCGGGCCCGTGCTGGGCGACCGTCGTCACCGGCGTGACGGTGGTCAAGCACGGGGTGTGGAGCAACAACTTCATCGGTCACCGGCTCGACACCTTCCCCGACTTCACCACCCGCCTCGCCGAGAAGGACGGCCGCCACACCCTGGTCGCCGCCGGCTGGCAGCCCCTGATGCAGGTCCGCAGCGGCGGCCCTCTGTTCCGCGCCCCGTCCCGGTCCGTCTACATCGCGCCGGCCGAGGACACCCCCGAGGCCTGGGAGGAGTGCGACGAGCAGATCACCGCGGCGGCCGCGCGCGTGCTCGCCGAGGAGGACGTGGCCGCGTCGTTCGTCTACCTCGGCGCACCCGACGAGACGGCCCACTACCGCGGCTGCGGCGAGGAGTACGAGACCTCGGTCCGCCGGGCCGACACCCGGCTCGGCACACTCCTGACGGCAGTGCGCTCCCGGCCCTCGTACGCCGACGAGCGCTGGACCTTCCTCGTCGTCACCGACCACGGCCACGCCGACGCGGGCGGCCACGGCGGCCGTACGCCCGAGGAGCGCACGGCATGGCTGGCCGCGGCGGGTCCCGGCATCGGCGCGGCACCGCCCGTCGTGCGCCACACGGACGTCGCCGTCCAGGCGCTCGTCTCCGCCGGCCGCCATCCCGACCGGCACTGGTCGCTGGACGGCCGCCCCTTCGCCGCCCGCCCGCACGCCGTGCTCCTCGACATGGACGGCACCCTCGTCGACACCGAGTCCCTGTGGCTGCGCACGGTCCGCCAGACCGCTCCCGACATCGACGTCACCCACGTCCTCGGCCGGTCGGTGGGGGACACCGCCGCTCATCTGCACACCCTCACCGGCGCCGACCCCCGGACGCTCGCCGCCGATCTGGAGGCGCGTTTCCTGGCCGTCGTACGGGAGGAGGCCGCCCCCCTGCCGGGCGCGCTCGACCTGCTGGATCTCCTCGCCGAGTCCGGCATCCCCGCGGCCCTCGTCTCCGCCTCCTCGCGCCCCGTCGTGGACGCGGTCCTCGAAGTGCTGGGCGCCCACCGCTTCCGTACGACGGTCGCCGAGGGCGAGACGCCCCGCACCAAGCCCGCCTCGGACCCCCACCTCGCGGCCGCCCGTGCGCTCGGCGTCGAGGCGGCCGCCTGTCTGGCGGTGGAGGACTCGCCCGCCGGTGTGCGGGCCGCCGAGGCCGCGGGGTGCCGGGTGCTCGCCGTCCCCTCGTACGCGGCGATCGAGCCCGCGCCCCGGCGGACCGTGCTCCCCGAGCTGAAGGGGATCGGGCGGCGGGAGCTCTGGACGGCGGGACTGTGACCTCGTGGACCGGCATTTTGTTCGAAGAACTCCCGCTGCATACGATCACTGCTCGCCGCCGCCGAGGAGTCCCGTATGTCCCGCATCCTGTACGTCACCGACCTGGCCTACCAGGCACGCGGGCGCCGGTACTGCGACGAGGACATCTTCCTCACCGCACGGCTGCGCGAGGACTTCGACCTCGCCCTGTGCGATCCGCGCGACGCGGCGGCGCTGATGGACGCCTTCGACGCAGTCGTCGTCCGCAACAGCGGGCCGGTCCTCACGTACCAGGAGGCCTACGGCGGCTTCCGCGAGCGGGCGCTCGCCACCGGGGCACGGGTCTACAACCCGCTGTCCGGCAAGGCCGACATGGCCGGCAAGCAGTACCTGCCGGACCTGTACGCGGCCGGGTACCCGGTGATCCCCACCGTGGACCGCGCGGACGACCTGCACCGGCTGCCGCGGACGGACCGGTACGTCGTCAAGCCCAGACTCGGCGCCGACTCCATGGGGCTGGAGATCGTCGGCGGCGACCGGGTGCGGGACCTCGTCGGCGAGGACGTGCTCGTGCAGCCGTGTATCGACTTCGTCCACGAGGTCTCCTTCTACTTCGTCGACCACGCCTTCCAGTACGCGCTGTACGCACCGCACACCGATCGGCGCTGGCAGCTGGAACCGTACGAACCCACCGGCGCGGACCTGGAGTTCGCCCGCAGGTTCGTCGAGTGGAACGCCCTCGGCCACGGCATCCAGCGCGTCGACGCCTGCCGTGCGCCCGGCGGTGAGCTGCTGCTCGTCGAGTTGGAGGACCTCAACCCCTATCTGTCCCTGGACGCGTTGAGCGACGACGGCAGGGACGCCTTCGTCGCGGCGATGAAGGCGTCCCTGCACGGGTTCCTCGCGGCCTGAAACTCACCCTGGCCTGACGGTGATCCTCTGTGTGGCCATCGATCGTTTGATGAGGAGGAGTGGCGCTGAACTCGCCGGGCCGCAGCCGCGTATCACTGCGCGAGGGGACGGGCCCGGCCCCTGTGCGAGGGACGGAAGGAGAGTGAGATGCCGATACCTCCCGAACACGGGGAGCCGCAGGTCCGCCCGCCTCTGGAGCCGATCCGGGTGGTGCGTCCGCGGAACACCGACGCACTGGCGGCACTGTTCAGGGATCCACCGATGGAGACCCGCGGCCGCGAGTCCTTCGTGATGCCGCGACGGCTGTCCGGAGCCGAGGACGAGACACAGGACCTGCCGCCCGTCCCCGCACGCGACGGCAGCCCCCGCTTCGGGTTCGGTCCGGGCCTGCGCCGCTCCGCCGTCGCGCTCGGCGTGTCCGCGGCCGCCCTGGTCGGCTTCGGCTGCGCCCTTCTGCTCCCCGGCCGCGGCGGTGACGACACCGCAGCGCCCCCGCCCGCCCCGCTCCCCTCCGTCACCGCGACCCCTTCCGTCACCGCGACCCCCTCCGCCGCCACGACGCCGTCGGCCGCCACCGACCCCGACGGCCCCGGCACCCTGCGCGAGGGCGACAGCGGCCCCGAGGTGACCGACCTCCAGCAACGGCTGCAGCGCATCCCGAACGTGTACGACAACGGCTCCACCAGCGGTAGCTACGACACCGTCCTCACCGAGGCGGTGGCCCGCTTCCAGCTCTGGTACGGCATCCGGGGCGACGAGAGCGGCGTCTACGGCAATGACACCCGGCTCGCACTGGAGTCCCGGACGGCCGCCGGCGGCGGCTGACCTCTCGAACGCCCGGCAACACAAGGGAAAAGAATGCCGGTGCACGGGACGACGGGCCTCACCATGGAGGCACCCGTCCGACCCGAAGGCCGAGCCGATGAGCGCCTCCCGCATCCCGGGCCTCCTGCTGCCCGCCGTGTTCCTGCTGGCCCTTGTCGTGGGCGCATGGTGGTACTGGCGGCATCGCGACGACGAGTGAGCAGTGCGGACAGTGCGGACAGGGGGCGTGGACGGCCGGGTGAAGCCGGGCCACGCAGGGCCGGCAGGAGCCTGGCCTAGAACTCGTCCAGCGGCACCCGGACGTCCACGACGCACACGTCGTCCCGCCGTTCGCCCTCCAGCAGATCCGCGAGCATCGGCCCCAGGGAGCCGGGACCCTCGGTGTGGCGGGCGACCATGGACTCGGCGAGCCGCTTCAGGCCCCGGTCGATGCCTTCCGTCGGCCGCTCGACCAGCCCGTCCGTGTACAGCAGGAGCCGGTCACCGGGTTCGAGGCGGAACTCGGACTCCGTGAAGTGCGGTGAGGCGCTCGCCCCGAGCAGCATGCCGCTCGGCCGCTCCAGATAGCTCACCTCGCCGTCCCGCAGCAGCAGCGGCGGCGGATGCCCGGCCTGGGCCCACACCAGGCGGCGTTCGTCCGGGCTGTAGCGGGCCATGACCATGGTGGCCGTGCCGTGCGAGTCACGGGAGTGCAGGAGCAGGGTGTTGAGCCGGGTCAGCGCGCCGGTGAGCGAGGAGCCGGTGATGACCATGCCCTTGGCGGTGAACCGGAGCTGGGCCATCGTGGCGACGGCGTCGATGCCGTGCCCGGCGACATCGCCGACCACGAACAGGGCGTCGCCGTCGGGCAGTTCGATGGCGCTGAACCAGTCGCCGCCGACATGGATCCCGGACTGCGCCGGAAGATAGGTGACTTCGACACGCAGCCCGGACAGCTGCTGCGGTCGGGTGGGCAGCGGCAGCAGCGCGTGCTGCAGCCGCGCGGCCAGCATCCGCTCGGACCGCAGGATGTCGTGCTGGGTGACGATCGCCTGCTCGCTCTCGACGAGCGCCAGTTCGGCGCTGCGCTGCGCGGTCAGGTCCTGAAGGAAGCCGTGCACCTCGACGGGCGTGCCGTGGATGTCGGTGACCGCCTCCGCGACGATCCGCAGATGCCGGATCCCGTCCGCCGCCCGGACCCGGAACGGCAGGGCGCAGGGCCGCCCCCGGCCCACGAGTTCGCCGACGGCGCGGGTCAGGGCGGGCACATCCTCGGGGAGGGTGAGATCCGGCATCGCCGTGATACGGACCGGGCCCTGCTCGGGGTCCCGGCCGAGGACGGCGTAGACCTGCGACGACCAGGAGACCTCGTGCGTGATCAGGTTCCAGTTCGCCCAGCCGAGGTTGCCGAGCCGCTGCACGTCCGCCAGCCGCTGCTCCTGCCGGTCGGAGGGATCGTGCCGGATCCAGCTGAGCGCGAGGGCGTCGCCGAGGCGTGACACGCGCACCGAGTACATGGACAGTTCCGCGACGCCGCCCACCACCGCCTGTTGGGCGAACGGCTCGCCCTCGTAGGGATCGCCGGTCGTCAGGGTCTCCAGGCAGCCCCGCCACAGCGGCTGTTCCTCCGACAGTGTCGGGAAGCACTCCAGGAGCCGCAGCCCGACCAGTTCCCGGCCGGTGCGGCCGAGCAGGTCGAACGCCTCCTCGGTGGCGGCGGAGACACGGTAGTCCTCGATGCCCCCCGAAGCTGCGCGGAGCGGGCTGAGCAGCATCGTCGCGCCCGGCAGGATGTTCAGTACCTGCTGTACGGCGTCGGCGACGGGGTCGGGCGCCGAGCCGCTGCGGGGGTCGAAGGCGCGCAGTCGTCCGGCGCAGAGCCGGGCGACGGCCATCAGGTGTTCCCGTACGTCCGGCGTGAACGGCCCGGTCTCGGTGCGCAGGAACCCGATGCAGACCTCGGCCGTGTCCCTGGTGACGACGGGCAGCCAGGCGCGGGAGAGCCAGCGCTCGGGCGGGTCCCCGATCAGCAGATACCGCTTCCGGTCCGCTCGGATGTCCTCCAGCCAGCGCGGCCGCCGGGCCTCCAGGGCGTCGAGTGCGGCGATTCCGCTCAGGGGTGGGACCTGGCGCCACTGGGCGGCCAGTGTGGCGTCGATGCCGGCGTGCCCGATCAGTTCGAGGCCGCCCGAGGGCAGTCGGGCGAAGATCATGATCGCGTCGGCGGAGTCGCCCGGCGACAGGTGCTCCAGCAGACAGCGGGCGAGATCTTGCGGGGTGCCCACCCGGACCAGGGCCTTGCCGAGGCGGCCCAGGTCGCGGGTGCGCTCGCCGGCCGTGCCGCATGCGGTGGAAGCGGTGACGCGCGGGGCGGCCCCGGGCTGCTCGGCGGTGTCCGGCGGCGGAGGAATCAGGCTGCCGAGGGTGATCCAGCACTCCTCCAGCAGCGTGCGCTCGGCGGTCTTCGCACGCTGCACCAGCTCCTCACCGGCGGCGTCCGGCGAGCAACCGGTCAGCGCCATCACCGCGCCCTTGGCCCGCTCGACGACGGCCGCGGTCGCCGCCTGGTCGCGCAGCCGGTCCAGCTCGGCGCGCTGGCGGGCGACGATCTTGGCCAGCGCTACCGTGTCTGGTGCGGGTCCGGATTCCACCGGGCCGGCGGGCTCGCTCGTCACGCGATGAGCATCGCACACGGGGCCCGGTTCGATCGCGGCCTTGTCAGGACCGGTTTCACTCGAAAGTGCGGAGTATCCGCGCCCCGGTCAACGCCCGGCGCTGTGGTCGGTCAGAGCCCGGGTGACGGCCCGGACGCTGCGGGCGATGTGCTGCAGCTGCATGACCTCCGCGGCGTACAGCTTGATCGTGTGCTCGATGACCGACTCCGGCAGTCCCAGACCGGGCAGGTCGGCGCGCGCCGTCTGCAGGGCGGTACGTGCGACCCGGACCTCGTTCTGGACCTGGATCTGCGCGTGACGGGCCAGCAGCACGGGGTGGCGCAGCAGCGCCGGGTAGCTGGCATAGCGCGCCGGTACCAGTTCGCGCAGCCACTTGGTCGCCGAGCGCTCCCAGTCGTAGCTGCCGGGCGTCTTGACCTGGCAGGGCCAGTCCTGGCTGATGCGCGTGGTCGTCAGGGTCATGGACATCTCTTCCCAAGGTGCGGCGTCAGGAGGGGTGGTCCGACGTTTATGGGCGGCCCCGGCCTAGGGGATGACCGGGGCCGCCCAGGGCGCTCGCCGAGGCGAGGCCCGATCGGACACCCGGGGCACCGACGCGGGTAGGTGACGGCGGCTGCGGGTGTCCGCTCAGGGGCCCGGGGCGGCAGACGGCGCCCGCGCGGCGGATGGTGCAGCGTGCGCATGGGCGGACCGTCGGCTTTCTGCGGGCGGATGCGGAGATGAAACGGGTGGGGACGGGGGTGCGGAACGTGTCCCCGGGAGCGTCCGGGGCGATCCGTGAGCAGTATTTATATATGCCGTCCTCTTTGCAAGACGTATGAAAACATTCATGCGTGAAATGCAACGACTTGTCCCCGTGTGGCATGGTTCGTCGGGCGTGGCCGAAGTGGCCGGAAGAGGCGGGTCAGTCCCGCAGGAAGAACTGGTGCTGCTCGGAGATCTGCTCGTACTCCTCGAGCCGGGCCTGGGTGCGCTCGGGATCGGCGTCGGTCATGGCCTGCAGCAGCGCGGCGGCCATCACTCCGGGGGCGGCGTAGGAGTCGAAGACCAGCCGGGAGCCGGTGCCGGTGGCGAAGACGACGTCCGCCTCGTCGGCGACCGGGCCGAGCGCCAGATCGGTGATCAGGGCGACTTTGAGTCCGGCGCTGCGGGCGACCTGCACGGCCGTCAGTGTCTCCTGTGCGTGCCGGGGCATGGAGAACGCGAGCACCCAGGTCCCGCCCGCCTCACGCGACTGCAGGAGTGCGTCGTAGGCGACACTGCCGCCCAGTGTCACCAGCCGTACGTCGGGATGGATCCGGCGGGCCGCGTAGGCGAAGTACTCCGCCAGCGACACCGAGATGCGCACCCCGAGGACGGTCAGCGGTGTCGACTCCGACAGCTTGCGGCCGATGTCGATGACCTGGTCGGGGTCGAAGAAGTCGCGCC
The DNA here is from genome assembly GCF_030403745.1 of Streptomyces sp. S.PB5. Lineage (GTDB taxonomy): Bacteria > Actinomycetota > Actinomycetes > Streptomycetales > Streptomycetaceae > Streptomyces. The sequence goes on along the minus strand of NZ_JAQMWP010000017.1, from coordinate 181,216 downwards.
GCAGGTTCTCCAGGTTCTCGATCTCCGCGTCGACCGCGGCCTGCAGTTCGTTGCCGCGCATCTCCTCTGCCGCCGCCGGGCCGCCCGCCAGGGTGCTGAGGGCGATGGACTGGAGTTTCTCGCGCAGTGCGGGGTAGCCGCTGAAGCCCACCGCCGCCGCGAACCGGGTCACCGAGGGCTGGCTCACGCCGGCCCGCTCGGCGAGGTCGGTGATCGAGAGGAAGGCGGCCTCGGTGATGTGCTCGATCAGGTACTGGGCGATACGGCGCTGTCCCGGCGACAGCCGGGGCCGGTCGAAAAGGGTTCTGAGCTGGGAGGTCGGTGAGGCCTCGGCCTCCGGAACCGACTTGCCAGAGGTGATCGCGGATGCCTGTGCGCGTGCCTGCTGCGGCGATGGCACCGGTGCGCCTCCTTTGTCTTCCACAGTGCCTCAACATAGCTCACACACCGTCGTGACCAGGGCGTGTACGGTCACCTTCGATAGATCGTGATCGAATGACCGACTTGATCGATCGAGCGACTGCTGTCGATCAACTCGGCAAGCCGCCCTCGTGCCTTGGCGACCGACGAGTCCGACACCACGAGCAGCCCGCGCACCGTGTCGACCGGCACCTTGCGCGGATCGGACGCCTCGATGCCGTAGTACGACGGCACACCACTGCCCTTGTACACGAGCCAGATCCGCTCGCCCGGATACCGCTCGCGCAGCCGGTCGGCGAGGCGGCCCAGGTCCTGGCCCCAGTCCACATTGGAGTCGTGCAGCCGCAGATGCGTCTTCGCCGGACCGCCGAACGCCTCGTTGGAGTACGGAAGATAGTAGGGGAACGTCCGCACCGAACTGGCCCCGGCGAACAGCACCAGCGCCCCCGCCACGGCACCGGCCCACCGCCGCCGCACGGCGAGCACACCGGCCGCCGCCACCGCGAGGAACATCGGCACGAACACGGCGTAGCGGGTCCCGAAGTCCCGGGAGCCGGTCATGGCCGCGACGAGCAGTACCGCGGTGGGGGCGAACAGATAGAGCGCCGCGGGCCGGAGCCGGCGCACCGCCACCATCGCCACGGCGCCCGCGGCCCACAGCGCGAGCATGCCCAGCGGCGTCTTCACCAGCAGCGCGGCCGGCAGGTAGTACCAGAGGGACCCGGTGTACAGCCGACCGAACAGATACCCCTGCCACGGCTGGTTCTCGAAGCCGAACTGCACCCGCATCCCGTCCCGGTACGCCTCGGGGAACGGCATCAGATCGACGAGCAGCGCGCGCAGCCCGTGCACGACGGGCACATGCTGCTCCGGGCTCCAGCGCAACCGCGGATCCACCGCGAGGTACGAGGCCCACACGACGGCGACCGCGGCCGCCGCGAGGACGCCCGCCCCCGCCGCCGCCCGCGCCAGGGCCCCCCGGCGGTCCGCCGGACCGGCGGCCTGCCACACCGACCAGGCGGCGAGCGCCAGCAGCACCGGAACGGCCGCCAGCGCGCTCATCCGCGTCGCCAGGGCGGCCCCGGCCGCGAGTCCGGCCAGCGGTACGTACAGGCGTGGGCGCCGTCGGGCCCGCCACAGCAGCCACACCGACGTCAGCAGGAAGCCGGCCGTGAGGACGTCGAGGGTGGCCAGGGAGCCGTGCGCGATCACATCGGGGGAGAAGGCGTACAGGGCCAGGGCCAGAACCGCGCCCGCGCCGCCGACGAGTTCACGGGCGAAGGCGAACACCACCAGACCGAACGCCAGCGTCAGCACGATGACCGGCAGCCGGGCCCACAGCATCACCCGCCAGGGGTCGTTGCCGGACGCGTACAGCAGATGCCGCCCCACCTGCCCCTGGTCGCCGGTGAAGGAGGGGTCGTAGTGCGGGTCGGCGAGGGCCAGCCCGGCGCCGATGACCAGCTTGCCCAGGGGCGGGTGCTCCGGGTTGTACCGGATGCGGTGCTCGTGGAGATAGGAGGCGGCCGTGCCGACGTAGACGGGTTCGTCGATGGTGGGTGTCTGCTGCACGGCGGTCGTGACCATCGCGACGGCCATCTGGGCCAGCAGCACCACGACCAGGAGCGGCACGAGCCACGGCCTGTGCGACCCCGTGAGGGATCGCGCGGCGGGCACCTCGCGGGGTGCCCGCGCTGCCGGGACCGGGTGCGGTGCGCGTGCCATCATCCGTCCCGCGACGACAGGGGCCGCGAGAGGGCGGGAGCGATGCCGGGAGGCCTCATGCGCCTACTGTGCATCAGCTCCCGCCCTCAGGGGCGTCACCGCTTCAGGAGTCGTACCGACAGACCTTCCGCCGTGTAGACGGGTACGGCCCGCAGCGTGTCGGAGTTCAGCTCCACACGCTCGAACCGGCCGCGCAGCCCCGCGGCGCTCAGGACCCGCACCGTGCTTCCCGCCGCCGGCGGCCGGTCGGCGTCGAGCCGCAGCGACAGCACGCTGCCCGCGCCGAGGATCGCGCGCCGCGTGACCTCCAGCGCGGGGCCGCGGCCCGAGCGCAGGGTGACCTCCAGCGTGGACGTCTCCTGCGCGTACGTGCCGTGGATCTGGACCGACTTGGCCGTCGCCACCCGCAGCGTGCCGCCCGAGACGCGTACCTCGCCGTGGCCGAGGGCGTGCGCGGAGGCCGCGGAGAGCACGCCCTCGGCCACCATCGTGCCGCCGGTGTACCGGTTGTGGCCCGTCAGGGTGAGCGTGCCGGTGCCGCGCTTGGTCAGACCGCCGTCGCCGTCGATGTCGTTGCGCCACGCGTCGGCGGCACCGAAACCGCCGGCCGAGGCGTCCAGGGTGACGGTGACGTCGGAGTCGAAGGAGCCGTAACCGTCCGCCGCGGCGAACAGGTTGAGCCGGCCCCACTGCTCGAAGCCGTCCAGCAGGACGTACCCGGCGGGCAGCGCGGTCGTGCGCAGCACCGCGCGCCGCTGCTCCGCGTCCAGATAGGGCAGCCGCGTCTCCAGCAGGACCTCGGCACCCTTGGGCACGGTCAGCGGCCGGTCGCGGCCCTGACGGGTGAGGATGTACGTCAGCTTGGGCCTGACCAGGCAGGCGTTGGCCTCGCGGTCGGCGTACGGGTCGGTGTCGGGGCCGGCCGAGTGCGCGTAGGCGTACAGCGTGTCGGCGGTGGTGCCCGTCTTCGCCTGGAAGTACTCGGCGGCCTGCTTGCGCGCCGCCGCCTTGAGCTCGGCGTTCTTCGGATCGGCGAGCGCGGCGGCGGCCAGGGCGGTGGCCATGACGCGGCCGCCGAGGACGTCGAGCGCCGAGTGCATCCCTGAGACGATCCGGTCGTGGCTCGTCTCGAAGGCGCGGGTCACCATCTCCTGGAAGCGCTCCGGGACGGCGTAGGCGTAGGCCAGCGCCGCCAGGTGGAGGGCGTTGGTGTGCCCGCTGGGGAAGCCGCCGTCCGTGGCCGGGTCCTCACCGCGCTGCCGCAGCAGCTGGTCCACGACGACGACGTCGCAGTCGTACACCGGGAACCCGAACGCGTCGGTCCGGCCGGTGTCGACGACCTCGCTGTTCTCGTTCAGCCGCCAGGGGCGGGGGTACTGGTAGGCGAACTTGGACGGGTTGCTCGACGCGAACGGACCGCGCACGGTGTCGACGAGCTCCGCCACCTTGCCGAGCTCGGAGGTGGTCGATCCGGCGCCGTTCGCGGATCCGGCGGGGGCGTCGGCGGGGACGGAGTCGCTGATCTTGCCGGGCGGGGTGCCGTCCGGGGCGGAGGTGATCGCGGTGACCGCCTTGGCGCCCGCCTTGTACAGGTCGGCGAGCGGGCCGAGACCGGTGATCACCGAGTAGCTCTGGTGCTGCCGGTCGGTGAGGAACGCCTCGCGTGCCTGCTCCTCGGTGCGCCGCGAGGTGACGAGCACGCTGTAGCGGATGTTGGCCCGCGTCACCTCCGGCAGCAGCGGGGTGCCGGTGTTCCAGGCGTCCCCGGTCTTCCATATCCGGGCGAAGCCGCCGAGCACCCGGATCACCGCGTTGGTCTCGGGCGTGAGGTTCGCGGTGGTGTTGGTGGTGTAGTCGTCGACGAACGCGGCGGGGCCCGTCGCCGCCTTCGCGTCCGCGGCTCCCAGCCACGACGCGAAGGCGGGCGCGGCCAGCACACCGGCCGAGACTCCGACGGAGGTCCGCAGGAACCCCCTTCTGTTCACGGCGAGTTCACTGGCCGACGAGTTCGAGCGGTGCCCGGCGGATGACGGCATGCGTCTGCCTCTCTTGAGTTCTTCGGCCGTTGGGCCGGGGAAGTCGTGCGATGACAGCCGTGGGGCGCGGGAAGACGCATGAGTCGCGAGGTGCCCCATGAGGCTTACGAGCGAAGATCTACTGGCGAGTTGTGTCGGACCGGGGTGGGCCCGGCGTCCGGCAGGTGTCACAGAAGTGAACGCGCCAGCGCCACCGCCCCCTCGACCGGAGGCACCCGCAGCGGCTGTGGTCTGGCCGTGGGCACCCGGTCCGAGAGGGCGGAGGTGAAGGCGTCGTACAGAACGGGCTGGGCGAGGACGGTGCTGCCCGCCACCACCACGTCGTCCACCGGGACTCCGCGTTCGGCGAGTCGCCCGACCAGCGCGGCCAGCGACCGGCCGCCCTCCTCGATGACCGCGAGGGCGAGCGCGGAGCCCGCCTCGGCGGCGGCGAAAACGGCGGGAGCGTGCCGGCCCCACTCGGCGGAGATGTCCTGCGCGGCCTCCATCGCCGCCCCGATCGCGGGGACTTCGGGGACGTCGAAGGAGGCGACGAGCCCGAGCGCGAGCGCGTCGGGTTCCTCACCGCGGTCATGGGCCGCCCACACGGCGCGTGCGGCCTCGCGGACGAGACCGGCGGCACCGCCCTCGTCACCGAGGACCGCACCCCAGCCGCCGACCTGAGCGGGCCGGCCGTCGGGGAAGCGGCCCACCGCGACCGAACCGGTGCCGGCCACCAGACCGACACCCTTGTCCAGACCCGCGGCGGGGACGAGGAGTTCGGCGTCGCCCACGACCAGCGCGGGCGCGTCGAAGTGGAGTTGCAGTGCGGTACGGATCTGGGCGCACTGCCGGGGGGTCTCGCAGGCGTGTCCGCCCACGGCGAGGGCGGACGGGCGGGAGCCCGCCGGGAGGGCCTCGGCGGTGAGGGCGGCCAGCCAGCCGGCGGCGGCCACGGGGTCGTGGGGCCGCCAGCCACTGCTGGAGCGGACGTGATCGGCGACCGGCGTGTCGCCCGCGAAGGCGCGCAGCTGTGTCTTCGTGCCGCCCACGTCGATACCGACCACCAGGGGTGCGGATTCCTGCACGGATCCTCTTTCGTCGTTGCGTCGAGCATGCGACGGCGGGCGAAACCGTGCGGGAGGAAGGGCAGTTGAGAACTCGGGAAGCCCCGGGACGGGCCTCTGGACGGATCACGGCAGGCGAGTACCGTGACGTTCGTTAGGAAGTTAACTAACGAAGTACAGTGCGTCAAGAGAAAGCGCGCACTCGACCACCGCAGAGCCGCTGCGGGGCGGGAAAGCGTGACGTCATGGCATCCCATCGCCGCATCCCGTGAAGACTCCTCGACCCCGGAGCGCGGCGCTCGACCCTGTGGGAGAACTGTGGAACACGACGTGGCGGAAGCCCCCCGCCTGACCGAGAGCGCGAGCGCCGTATTCGCCGTTCTCGCCCGGGCCGGCACGGCGACCCGCCCGCAGCTCGCGAGCCTGGCGGGCCTGTCCAAACCGACGGTGTCCTCGGCCGTCGCGGAGCTGGAGAGCGCCCGCCTCGCCGCCCACTCCGGCACCGCCTCCGGCGCCACCGGGCGCTCCGCCGCCGTATATGGTCTGGGGCCCGCCGCCGGTGCGGTGCTCGCCGTCGACCTCGGTCCCGCCCTCACCCGGGTGCGCGGCTGCGCCCTGGACGGCACCCTGCTGGCCCAGGCCACCGGTTCCCGCGACGAGGCCGCCGACGTGGTGCGCGAGGCCGTCTTCGCGCTGCCCGCGGACGCTCCGGTGCGCTCCATCGTCGTCGCCGTCGGTGACGTCACCGCCGAGCAGGAGGGCGCCGGACCGCGCCCCGCGACCGCCAAGGCCGGGCCCGTCTTCGACGCCATCACCGTCGCCCTGCCCCGGGGCGTCCCCGTGCACCTGGAGAACAACGTCAACTGCGCCGCGCTCGCCGAACTGCACGAGGGCGCCGCCCGCGGCCGCACCACCTTCGGCTATCTGCGGATCGGCGTCGGCATCGGTCTCGGCATCGTGGTCGGCGGCCAGGTGCTGCGCGGGGCGAACGGGGCGGCCGGTGAGCTCGCCCGGCTGCCCTATCCCTGGGACGAGGACGTGGAGCCGCGTCAGGAGGCCCTGGAGGAGTACATCGGCGCCCGCTCGCTGGTGCGCCGGGCCGCCGAGGCCTGGCCGGACACCGACGGGCCCTGCCCCCGCACCCCCGACGAGCTCTTCGCCCTGGCCCAGGAGGGCCGTACGGCGGCCCGCACGGTCGTCGACCGCCACGCCGCCGACATCGGCCGTCTGGCGGCCGCCGTGACCGCCGTACTGGACCCCGGACTGATCGTGCTGGGCGGCAGCACCGGCGCGGATCCGCAGCTCCTGTCGGGGGTGCGGACGGAGATGGCGCGGCTGAGCTGGCCCACCGAAGTGGTCAGCAGCACGCTCGGCGATCTCGGCACCGTCGTGGGTGCTTCCCGGCTCGCGGTCGCCCGGGGAGTCCAAACCGTGACCCAGGGCGGGGTGACCAAGGATTGACGGTTTCCGGCTCGGTCTGCCAATGTCCGGACAAGCGCTTTCTAAGTCGGCCGGGAACGCCGGCTTGGAGCGAGCGTCCCGCCCGTACGCGACGTACGGCAACCGCACGAGGGCGTGCCCGTGCGGTGACGGCCAGGGGCCGGGGATCCTCGCCCGTCAGGAAGACGCGGCCGGGCGAGGCCGCGCCCCCGGAAAGTGACTTTTCCTGCAAAATGCACCAGTGCCGCCTTGGCCGGCGCCGTGCTCCGTCCCCTGTGACGAAAAAGGGATCCAAGATGATCAATGTAGGTGCGCGGCGCTCTCGCCGACTCGGCCGCGGCGGTGTGGGCCGCCTGGCTTCCCTCGCTGCCGTGACCACGGCAGGTGCCCTGCTGCTCTCCGCCTGCGGAGGTGGCTCCGACTCGGGCGGCACCTCCAAGTCGCTGACGTTCTGGATCTCCACGGTTCCGGGGCAGGACGCGGGCTGGAAGAAGATGGTCGCGCAGTACAAGAAGGAAGCCGGCGTCGACATCAAGCTCGTCAACATCCCCTACGACGGCTACACGACGAAGCTGCACAACGCCGCACAGGCGAACTCCCTGCCCGACGTGGCCGCCGTGCCGGCCCTGGACCCGATCTGGTCGAACAAGCTGCTCGACCTCAAGTCCATCGCCGACAAGAAGAGCAACAACATCAACCCGAACTTCCTCGCGAAGGACTCGTCCGGGAAGGTGCTGGCCATCCCCTCGGACGTCACCGCGTCCGGCATGTACATCAACAAGTCGCTGTTCGAGAAGGCCGGCGTCGAGTACCCGACCTCGCCCGACAAGACCTGGACCTGGGACGAGTTCATCAAGGCGGCGAACACGGTCCGCGAGAAGACCGACGCCAAGTACTCCCTGACGTTCGACCAGTCGCCGTCGCGACTGCGCGCCATGGTGTACGAGAAGGGCGGCAAGTACGTCCACGCCGACGACTCCGGCAAGTTCTCGGTGGACGCGGCGACCAAGAAGGCCGTGAACACCTTCGTCGGTTGGAACGACGACAAGACCATGCCGAAGTCGGTGTGGACGTCGGGCGCCGACCCGTCCGCGATGTTCCAGAGCGGTGACGTGGTCGCGTACTGGTCCGGCGTGTGGCAGGTCGCCTCCTTCTCGGACAGCATCAAGAAGTTCGAGTGGGCGAGCGTCCCGACCCCGGCCCAGCCGGTGCAGGCCAGTGACGTCAACGCCGGCGGCCTGGTCGTCGGCTTCAACAACAACGGCGACGCCGCCAAGGCCGCGACGACGTTCCTGTCCTGGCTGTACGAGCCGGCCCACTACAAGGTGCTGTGCGAGACGTCCGGCTTCCTGCCGGTCGAGAGCGGTCTGAACCCGGTCTACCCCTTCAAGTCCGAGGCGGCGCAGGCGGCGTTCAAGCTCTACAACGAGTCGATCCCGCTGTACGCCCCGATCTCCGGCTACTTCAACAACGCGCAGACGGAGTGGGTGCTGAAGGGCAAGAGCCTCACCGAGGACCCGACCAAGACGGAACTCGGCAAGGCGATCAACGGCCAGCAGTCGACCGACAAGGCCCTGCAGAACATCGTGGACAGCTACAACCAGCAGGTCGGCGGCTGATCACGGGCCACCGGCGCCCGGGCGGCGGCGTCCCCACCCCGCCGCCCGGCCCCGGCCGCCCGCCTGACGCCGGGCTCAGGGCCTGAGCCCCCGGCAATCCCCTTCCACCAGCACGGAGACAGGAAGATGACAAAACGCGCCTCGGTCGTGTCGGTGAGCTCGCCGAGTCCGCCCAGGAGACGCAGCAAGTACACCCTTGCGCCGCTCGTCCTCATCGCGGCCAACGTCGTGCTCTTCGCGCTGTTCTTCGTCTGGCCGGCGGTGATCGGGCTCCTCTACTCCTTCACGAACTACACGGGCGTCGGGGCGTTCCAGTGGGTCGGGCTGGACAACTACCACAACCTGGTCGGGGACTCCACGTTCTACGACGCGCTGACCCGGACACTGCTGTACACCGTCCTCTTCGTCCCGCTGAACTTCGTGGTCTCCCTGCTCGCCGCCAACCTGGTGGTGAGCAAGTACGCCAAGGGCGGGTCGGTCGCCCGCGTCATCTTCTTCATCCCGTGGCTGCTGTCGCCCATCGTCGTGGGTGTCCTGTGGCGGTGGATGTTCGGTGAGAACTTCGGACTGGTCAACTACGTCATCGAGAAGTTCGGCGGCGACGCCGTGCCGTGGCAGTCGAACGCGGACCTCTCGCTGCTCGTGGTCGTGATGGCGGCGTCCTGGACCTGGACGGGCTTCACGATGCTGCTGTTCATCGCGGCCATCAAGAACGTACCGGTGTCGTACTACGAGGCCGCCTCGCTCGACGGCGCCGGCCCCTGGCGCCAGTTCTTCAGCATCACCCTGCCGAGCATCGCGCCCACCTCGTTCATCGTCATCCTGCTCAACACGATCAACGCGATGAAGGAGTACCCGGTGTTCGTCGCCCTCAACAAGGGCGGCCCCGGCACGTCGAACAACCTGCTCGTCCAGTACATCTACGAGACCGGCTTCAAACGGGGCCAGATCGGCTACGCGAGCGCCGCGTCGTTCGTGCTCATGCTCATCCTGATGGCCGTCGCGATCATCCAGCTGATCGTCAACCGACGGGTGGAGAACCGATGACAACCACCGACATCCCGCGCCCGGCCGACGTCGGCCCCAAGCGGAGCGTCTCCAAGAAGCCGCCTCGCAAGACGGCCACCGGTGGGCTCCGGCAGGCGGTGTCCGCGACGACACTGCTGTGGATCATGGCGTGCCTGTACGGCTTTCCGCTGCTGTGGTTCATCCTCAGTTCCTTCAAGCCGGCCAGCGACCTGTTCTCCTATCCGCTGACGCTGGTCCCGCACAACCCCACCCTGTCGGGGTTCAAGGCGGCGTGGGACAGCGCCAACTTCTCCCAGTACTTCATCAACACGGCCCTCGTGTGTGTGATCACGACGATCCTCACGGTGGGGGTCAGCTGCTGCACCGGGTACGCGCTGGCCAAGTACGACAACCGATGGCTCAAGGCGTTCTTCCTCTGCATCCTGGCCACCACGATGCTGCCGGGCGAGGTCATGCTCGCCCCGTCGTTCCTGGTGGTCCGCGACCTCGGCCTCTACAACTCGTTCGCCGGCATCATCCTCCCGGCCGTGCTCACCGCGACCGGATGCTTCATGTTCCGCCAGTTCTTCCTGACGGTCCCCGACGAACTCGTGGAAGCCGCCCGCATCGACGGCGCCAAGGAGCTGTCGATCTTCCTGCGGATCATGGTGCCGATCTCCCGGCCCATCATGCTGACCCTCGCCATCCTGTCCTTCCAGTGGCGGTGGAACGACTACATCTGGCCGCTGCTGATGCTCAACGACCCGAACAAGTTCACCGTCCAGATCGGCATCCAGAGCATCGTCGGCGCCGAGAACATCAACTGGTCGGTCCTGCTGGGCGCGTCGGTCATCTCCATGATCCCGCTGATCGCCATCTTCCTGGTCTTCCAGCGCTATGTCATGAGCGCCGACATCAACGCGGGTCTGAAGGACTGACCTTGCCCGCTCCGATCGACCACGAGTTCGTCCGCGCGGCCGCGCTCGCCGCCGACGGGTCGGCCGACCCGTCGGCGGAATTCATCGAGCCGCACCGCGCCCTGGCCCGGCGGGTGAAGACCCTGGTCGCGGCGTACCGCTCGCCGGAGTCGGCCCTGCACGGCAGCGAGCGGGCCGTCGCCGCCGCGCTGACCCACCTGCGCGACCTGCGGGCCGTGCAGACGCCCTCCGGTCTCTTCGCGGGCGGCGACAACGTCCAGTCGCCGCCCGACTCCGCGTTCACCGTCAACGACGTGTGCGACGCGTACGTCCTCGCCGCCGACGCGGGACCGGAACTGGGCGAGGTGGCGGCCGCGCTCGCCGAGATCGCCGGCGCCGCCGCCGAAAGCCTCCTCATCGGCGGGGTGCACACCCCGAACCACCGCTGGGAGCTGTCCGCGGCGCTCGCCCGGCTGCACCGGTCGTTCCCCGACGACCGGCTGCCCGCCCGCGCCGAGGAGTGGCTCGCCGAGGGCGTCGACATCGACGCCGACGGCCTCTACTCGGAACGCAGCGCCGTCTACGCGTCCATCGTGACCAACCCGGCGCTGCTGTTGCTGGCCGAGGTGCTCGGGCGCAGCGACCTGCTGGACGCCGTCGAACGCAACCTCACCGCGACCCTGGACCTGATCAGGCCGGACGGCACGGTGGAGACCGTCCACTCGCGCCGCCAGGACCAGAGGCAGTCGTTCCCGCTGTGGCCCTACCTGCCGCACTACCGGCTGCTCGCGATCCGCACCGGCCGGGGCGACTTCGCCCGCGCGGCCCGCCTGGCGGCCGCCGACGGCATCCACGACCCCGACCTGCTCGCCCAGACCCTCCTCACCCCGGACCTGGCCCGCGCCCTGCCGGCCCCGGACACGGAGCAGCTCCCGCGCGAGCGGTACCTCCCCACCGCACGCCTCGCCGCACACGCCTCGGACACCGCGCACACCGTGGTGTACGGCGGCTCCGACGTGCCCGAGCACCGGCGCATCCGCTCGGGCCTCGCCTGCAACCCCACCTTCCTGCGCCTGTTCGCCGGTGCCGCCGTCCTCGACTCGGTCCGCCTCTCGCGGGCGTTCTTCGACCTGGGCCCGTTCCGCGCCGCCGGCATGGAGCGGCTCGCCGACCACCGGTACCGGCTCACCCAGACCCTCACCACCGCCTACTACCAGCCGCTCCCGAAGGACCGAAGGCGCCACGACGGCGCCTACCGTCTGGTGGACGAAGGCCGCTTCTCCGCCGCGATGTCCTTCCCCGACCGCCCTCAGGACGAGGTCTCCCACACGACCCGCGTCGAGGTGGACCTGCGGGAGGACGGGGCCGACCTGCGGATCGACATCAGCGGACCATCGGTGCCCTGGGCCCTCGAACTCACCTTCCGGCCGGGCGGCGAGCCGCAGGGCGCCGTACCGCTCGACGACGGACGCTGGTGCCTGACGACCGAGCCGGTGACCTACCGCGTCGGCGACGACGAGATCCGCATCGAGGCCGCCGTGGAAGCGGGCGAACCCCTCGTAGGACCGGACCGCACCGACGTGTTGCGCTACGACCCGGGGCAGGACCACACCGTGGCCGGCGGCACCGACGCGACGACCGGAAACCGCGTGTACCTCGGTGGGCACGGACCGCAGACACTGACTCTCACACTGCGCTCCACCTCTTTGGCATGAAGGGCTGATTTCCGTGTACCTCCCTCGCCAGCTCGGCCCGTTGCACGACCTGCCGGACACCCCGCAGGCGTACGACGCCGTGCTCGCCGACGTCACCGAGCAGGCCCTCGCGCGCCTCACGCCCGAGGGCAACCTCGAACACCCCGACTCCCTCGACGACATCGGCGACACCTCGCTCGGCATCACCTCCCTGCTCGCGCTCGACTGGCAGCGCGGCAAGGACCCGCGGCTGCCGGAGGCGGTCAACCGCAGCCTCGCCTTCCACCTCCGGGAGCGGGTGTACACCGAGGACAACCCCGGCTACCCCAACCTGAAGGTGCGCAACTCCCATCTGCCGTACGCCCGTTACACCCTCGCGGCGGGCGCCCACCCCATCGGCGACTGGCCGAGCACGGTGTGGGCGCTGCTCCAGGCCGTCAACGTGCTCGACCTCGCCGACGGCCTGGTCGAGGACAAGGCGCGCGCCCAACTCCTCGACGTGGCACGCGGATACTGGCGCTGGCTGACCGAGGCGACCTTCTTCAACCCGCAGGAGGCGGGCAACCAGGCGATCGGGTGTGTCGTCGGCGGGCTGATGCTGGCCCGTCATCTCCCGCCCGAGCAGGGGGAGTCGGTCCGGTCGAAGGCCGTCGAGCTGTACGCCGACGAGATCCGCGCCCACCGCGTCCGCGACCGGGGCGCCCTGCTGCCGCCCGAGCACGGCGGCGCCTACGACAACAACTACGGCCCGATCTCCCTGTCCTTCCTCGCCCAGGCCCACCGGATCAGCGGCGAGGAGATCTTCGCCGAGGACGGCGACACCCTGGCCCGCTACATCGACGCCCGCCTGACGAACGGCGGTTTCGACAACGGCGGCCCCCGCTACAGCGAGCAGCACTCCGCCTTCGAGTCGGTCCTGGGGCTGCGCTACTTCGGCGCCCGCATCGGCTCCGACCTCGGCCGCTACCGGGGCGACAGCCGCTGGGCCCGGCACGCGGTCCAGGAGGACGGCAGGGTCGACGGGCACTTCGCGTGGATGCTGGTCTGGCAGATCCAGGACACCACGCGCTGGCACCGCACGCCCTCGGCCGAGCCCGTCCGCCATCAACTCCGGGCCGGCACGGTGTCCGTGGCCTTCGACGGCCATCTGACCCCGGCGGTGGTCGAGGCGGGCGGCACCTACTACCTGCCCGCCGCCGTCCACCGCCAGCACGGCTTCGGCCCGGTCGTCGACGGCTTCCTGTTCTGCCGCCCGATGGGCGAGGTCCGCGTCCGCGACATCCGGGCCGAGGGCCTCGCGGCCAAACTGGTCACCAAGCCGGTCGTCGGCCGCGACCACGTCCTGCGGCACGTGCGGTCCCTGTACGTCACCGACGGCACCAGCCTGTGGACGACGGTCGCCGTGGAACGCCTCCCCGGCACGCCGTACCTGCTCGCCGGAATGCCGTACGCCACCGACGACGGCGACCGCGTCCGCCGCACCGCAGGGCACCAGGCCGTCGCCGCTGGCGAACTCCGCCTGACCCACCCGGACACGGAGGGCCCCGACCACTTCGACGCCCGCTCGGAGCTCACCCAGGAGCAGGCCGCCTTCGCCCTGGCCGAGGACCCGCGCGGTTACGGCAACCCCGACCTGGGCTGGCGTCATCTCGTCTCCTCGACGGCGCTGGAGGCGGGCCCGGTACCGGGCGCCCCCGAGGACCTGCATGTCTTCGCCGTGCGCTACGGCCCCGGCGGTGCGTTCGCGCCGGTGATCGAGCACGGGCCCCAGGGGCTGACCGTCCGGACCGAGGCGTTCACCGCGGTGATCGGCGACCCGGCCGGCGACGCGCACGGCGAGCCGGAGCTGACGATCGTCGCCTGAACGTCCACGGCGGCCCCATGCGGTGAGTCCTACCGGAACGCCGCGGCGTTCCGTCGCGCCCAGTCGGCGAAGGTGCCCGGGGCGCGGCCGGTGACGCGCTCGATGTCGGGGCTGACGCGCTGTTCGGCGGGGGTGGGGGAGCCCAGGACGTCGAGTGTGGTGTCGGCCACGGGCTCGGGCATGAAGCGCAGCAGGTGGCTCCGGGCCTCGTCCCGGCCCAGCTCGACGAACCGGACCGGCTCGCCCAGCGCCGTGCCGAGCGCCGCGGCCTGCTGACGGGGCGTGACCAGGGCCGGGCCGGTCAACTCGTAGGCCTGTCCGGCGTGTCCGTCCTCGCGCAGCGCCACCGCGGCGACCGCGGCGATGTCCGCGGGGTCGACCGTGGGCAGACCGACGTCGCCGAACGGAGTGGCTACGGTGCGCCGGTCGCGCACGGACTCGGCCCAGGCGAACGCATTGGAGTGGAAACCGTTCGGCCGCAGGATCGTCCACTCCAGGCCCGACTGGCGTACGGCCTCGTCGATGGCCCGCCCGATGCCACCGTGCGAGACCGACTCCGGCCTGGTCACCACGCCCAGCGAGGACAGCAGGACGACCCGCCGGACCCCGCCGGCCTTGGCGACGTCCATGAGATGCGGAACGTCGAGATGGTGTGCGGACAGACCGCCGTCATGCAGGAAGAGCGCGTCGGCTCCGTCGAGCACGGCCCTGAGACTCTCGGCGTCCGCCAGATCCGCCGGCCGCGCGCGGACCCCCTGCGGCGCGTCCCCGTCGGCGATCCGCCGGGACGTCGCGGTCACCTCGGCACCGGACCCGGCGAGTGCGCGGACGAGCTCCCGGCCGACGTTCCCCGTCGCCCCCGTCACCACGATCATGAGCAACTCCCTTGTGAAATCGGCCTTGTTGCCGACGAAGGGACGCTAACACCGTGGATATAGTAGGTACCTAGGGGAAAGTGACTACCCCGGAGGGATGTGCGCATGGAGATCGCGGCCGCGACCGACCCCGAACTCGCCTGCCCCATAGGGCCGGTGGTCGACATGGTGTTCAGCCGCTGGACCACACCGATCCTGTGGAGCCTGCACGCGCACGGCCGGCAGCGGTTCGTGGAGCTGGAGCGGCGCATCACGAAGATCACGCCGAAGGTGCTGACCCAGCGGCTGCGGCAACTGGAGCGCGACGGCCTCGTCGTACGCACCTATCACCCCGAGGTCCCGCCCCGGGTCGAGTACGAGATCAGCGAGCTGGGCCGCAGCCTCGCCCCGCTCTTCGCGCACCTCGCCGACTGGTCGGCCGACCACCTCGACGAGGTCGAGCGGGCGAGACGGGACTACGACACCGCCTGACGGCCCTCGAGTGCCGTGACCGGCACGACCAGATCCGCCCGGCCCCGCGTCGCCGCGACCAGGTCGGCGTTGCGCTGGTCGGTGCCCAGCACCCAGGCCACGGCCTCCTCGTGCTCCTTGCCGAACTCCTCGTGCCGGGCGACCAGCCGCCGGATCCGCTCCTGCTCGTCCACCTCGCAGAACCACACCTCGTCCAACTGCTGCCGCACCCGGACCCACGCGCCCGTGTCCAGCAGCAGGTAGTTGCCCTCGGTCACCACCAGCCGGGCCGACGGCGGCACCGGCACGGCGCCCGCGACGGGCTGCTCCAGCACCCGTTCGAAGCTGGGCGCGTACACGATGTCGTCGCCGTCCTCCTCCGTGCGCAGCCGGCGCAGCAGCGCCGCGTAGCCCGCCGCGTCGAAGGTCGCGGGCGCGCCCTTGCGGTCGCGCAGGCCGAGCCGCTCCAGCTCCACGTCGGCCAGATGGAAGCCGTCCATGGGGACGTGCGCGACCCATGGCTCCCCGCTCGCGTTGAGCTCGCGCACCAGGGTCTCGGCGAGTGTCGTCTTGCCCGCACCGGGGCTGCCCGCGATGCCGAGCACGGCGCGTCCGCGCCCGCCCCGCCGGAGGGACCGGGCGCGCAGCAGCAGGTCGTCGAATGTCAGGGGCACACGCAGAGTGTGACACCCGCCGCCGCGCGGGGGCCCGGGGCGGCGGGGAGGATGGCGAGGGGACCGAGGAGGGAGCCGCCACCGTGTCCGACGACGCCGCGCAGATCCGCACCCTCATCACCGCCTGGGCCGACGCCGTGCACCGGGGCGACCTCGCCGGCGTGCTCGCCGGGCACGCCGAGGACATCGTCATGTACGACGTCCCGCCGCCCCACCACGGCATCCACGGACTCGACGCCTACGGCGCCGCCTGGCCGCCCTTCTTCGCCTGGCAGGCCCAGGGCGCCTGCTTCGACATCGAGACCCTCGACGTCACCGCCGGCTCCGACGTCGCCTACGCCCACGCCCTCCTGCGCTGCGCGACCCCCGAGGAACTCGCGGCACACCCCGCCCTGCGGCTGCGCCTGACCTTCGGTCTGCGCAAGGAGGGCGGCCGCTGGCTCGTCGCCCACGAGCACCACTCGTTCCCGCACGACTGACGCGCGACTGACGCACGATGGGCGCAACAGTTGTGCCGATAATCGGACGAAATATCAGGCACCTGGCCGAACTTCGCGCTGCGCACCGACAGGACACGGGTTAGTTTGTCCGTGTTTTCTGTAATTCCCCAGCTCAAAGCCGTGGGATCTCAGGAGCGCCACGGCGCGTAGGGGTGAGGGGTGGACGATGACGCAGGGCGGGAACGCCGTACTGATGGGCGTGCGACGGCACGAGGCGGCGGCCGCGCCCGGCAGGCTCCGGCGGACGCGCGCAGACGCCCTGCTCGCCGGCGTGGCCGGCGCGTTCGTCCTCGCCCAGCTGGCGCTCGTACGGCCCGGGATGGGCCTCGGCTGGGACGAGACCGTGTACGTCAGCCAGGTCGGCGCCCAGGCCCCGGCCTCCTACTTCAGCGCCCCACGCGCGCGTGGCGTGTCCCTGCTGGTGGCGCCGGTCGCGTCCTGGTCGACGTCCACGCCGCTGCTGCGGATCTACCTCGCCGTCCTGTCCGGACTCGCCCTCTACCTCGCCCTGCGCGTCTGGCGCGGTGTCTTCCCCGCGCGCGTCCTCGCGGGCGCCGGGGCACTCTTCGCGTCCCTGTGGGTGACGCTCTACTACGGTCCGCAGGCCATGCCCAACTACTGGGTGGCGATCGGCGCCCTGGTCGCCGTGGGCTGCTTCCTGAAGGGCCGCGTGTGGGGCGTGCTGGCGGGCGCCGCCCTGATGGCACTGATGCGGCCCACCGACGCCGTCTGGGTGACGGCGCCCCTCCTCGTCCTCACGGTCGTGGGCCGGCGGTGGCGGCTGCTCGGCGGCCTCGTCGCGGGGCTCGTCCTCGGCGCCGCCCAGTGGGTGATCGAGGCGTATCTGAGATACGGCGGCCTGGCGCAGCGGCTGCACGACGGCTCGCGCATACAGGGCGGACTCGGCTGGAACCTCGCCGTCGACGACCAGATGAAGAGCCAGGTCGGCCGCACCCTGTGCCGCCCGTGCACCGGTGAGATGCCCCATCCCGCGCTGACCGTGTGGTGGGTGGTCCTCCCGCTGCTCGCCGTCCTCGGCCTGGTCGTCGCCGTCCGCGCCCGGCGCACCGCGCAGAGCCTGATCCCGTTGCTCTGCGCCACCACGGCGGCGTTCCCCTACCTGTTCCTGATCGGATACGCGGCTCCCCGCTTCCTGCTGCCCGCCTACGCCCTGGCCGCGATCCCCGTCGCCGACGGGCTGCTCCGGCTCGTGACCGCGCCCGGCGGCCGATGGCGGCCGATGGCCACGGCCCTCGTCGCGCTCGGGCTGGCCGCGCACCTGGCCGTGCAGTACGCCGTCGTCGACCGCGTCGTCACCCGCTCCACCACCGACCGCGAGGCCTGGGAGCGGACGGCCGCCGAACTCCACCGCGTGGGCGTCAGCCCGCCGTGCGTGCTCACCGGGTACGAGGCGCTGCCCATCGCGTACTACACCGGCTGCTCCTCCGCTGCCGTGAAGGGCCCCAACACCAACTCCACGGCGGCCGAGATCGAGGACACCGCCCGCCGGATCCCCGTCGCCCACCTCGTCTACCCGGACAGCCGTCCCGCCGGGTACGCCCACGACTGGACCCCGTACCGGCTGAACGGGCTCGATGTACGGGTCGGCCCCGTGGCGGACGGCGGCGGCCCATGACGTCCGAACCGGTTGTCGTCGCCGCCCCCGGCCGAAGACGCGTCTACTGGCACGGCGCGCTCTCCCTCGTCGTGCTGATCGGCGCGGTCTGTCTCGCCCGGCGGCACTGGCCGGTGCTGGAACAGGGAGCCGTGCGGCTCGCCGTCGCCGACCAGGGCTGGCTGCTGGTGGGGGCCACGGCCGCCGCCGCGACCTGGGTCTGCGCGGCGCTGGCCCAGCAGGGCGCGGTGGTGCGGCGGCTGCCCCAAGGGCGGCTCGTGGCCGCCCAGTTCGCCGCCTGCGCCGCCAACCATGTGCTGCCCGCCGGACTCGGCGCGGGCGCGGTCAACCTCCGCTTCCTCATGCGGTGCGGGCTGCCGGCCTGCCGCGCGGCGAGCGCCCTCGCCGTGAAGGGCACCGCCGGAGTGGCCGTCCGCGCCGTCCTGATCGTCGCGCTCACGGTGGCCTGCCCCGGCGTCCTGCGGATGCCACGGCTCTCGGCGGGCGTGCTCCTCGCCCTGCTCGCCGCGGCCGTCGGGGTGGCCGTCGTGCTCGCCTGGTCGCGATGCCGGCGCGCGCTGGCCGCCGTGGTCGCCGACATCAGGGCCGTCCACGCCAACCCGTCCCGGGCGGCGGCCCTCTGGGGCGGCTCGCTCGCCTTCGCCGCGCTGCACGCCCTCGTCCTGATCGCCGTCACCCAGGCCGTGGCCCTGTCGCTGCCGCCGGCCCGGGTGGCGCTGCTCTATCTCGCCGCCAGCAGCGCCGCCGCCCTGCTGCCCACCCCGGGCGGCTTCGGCTCCCTCGACGCGGCCCTGGCGCTCGCCCTCACCGCCTCGGGCGCCCCGGCCACCGCGGCGGCCTCCGCCGTGCTCGGCTACCGCCTCCTGACGGTGTGGCTGCCGCTGGTTCCGGGCCTCGTGGTGCTCGGGGTGCTGGTGCGGCGCAAGGCGCTGTGAGCGGGGCGGGACGGTCCACGGCGGCAGTTGTGACGACGATCGCGTGTTTCCCGCGCAGCCGCTCCAGGTAGGACTCGGATGTCGGCCCGGGCAGACGAGGGGGAACGCCATGACGGACAGTGAGCGGGGCGGGCGGCTGGGGGAGGAGTTCTTCACTCCCGGGACCTCGTCCTTCACCGAGTTCCTCGCCGCCCACCGGCCCGGACTGCTCCCCACCCGCAGGCCTTTCCCCGACGGCGTGCGCGCCGCACCCGACGCCTTCCCGCACGGCACCACCGTGCTGGCCCTCGCCTACCGCGACGGTGTGATGATCGCCGGCGACCGCAGGGCCACCATGGGCAACCTCATCGCCCAGCGCGACCTGGAGAAGGTGCACCCGGCCGACGACCACACGGCCGTCGCCTTCGCGGGCACCGTCGGGCTCGCGCTGGACATGGTGAAGCTGTACCAGGTCGAGCTCAAGCACTTCGAGAAGATCGAGGGCGTCCCGATGACCCTCAACGCCAAGGCCCGGCGCCTGGCGGGCATGATCCGGCAGAACCTGGGCCAGGCCATGCAGGGCCTCGCCGTCGTCCCCCTCCTCACCGGCTACGACCACACCGCCCCGGACGGCGAGCAGGGCCGCATCTTCAGCTTCGACGTCGCCGGCGGCCTCTACGAGAAGACCGACTTCCACGCCGAGGGCTCCGGCTCGCCCTACGCCCGGGGCGCCCTGAAGAAGCTCTTCCACAAGGGCATGTCCCGGCGCGACGCCGCGCTCGCCGCCCTCCAGGCCCTCTACGACGCCGCGGACGACGACTCCGCGACCGGCGGCCCCGACATCAGCCGGCGGATCTTCCCGATCGTCTCGGTCATCACCGAGGACGGCTTCGAGCGGCTGCCCGAACCGGAGACCGAGGAACTGACCCGGGTGATGGTCGAACAGCGCCGCAGCCGCCCGGACGGCCCGACGGCCACGCCCTGACGGTGTCCTGACCGCGGACTTTCCCCTCCCGTGGGGAAGATCTGTCACGGCCTTTACTGCACATGAGTTGCAGGTGCCGCAGGATGGCACAAGGCTGCGGTGTGCGGCCGTACGACCGAACGAAAGATCCTCCCCGTATGACGGCCGCCCCTGACTCCGCTCCGTTCTGGTCCCGCGTCCGCGGCTCGATGACGCGTCAGGAGTGGATCAGGGTCGGCGGGATGGCCGCGTTCGTCGTCGCCCTGCACGTGATCGGCTGGTTCACGCTCGTCGCCCTCGTGGCGCCCGGGCACTACAGCATCGGCGAGAAGTCCTTCGGCATCGGCATCGGCGTGACCGCCTACACCCTCGGCATGCGGCACGCCTTCGACGCCGACCACATCGCGGCCATCGACAACACCACCCGCAAGCTGATGGGGGAGGGGCAGCGGCCCCTGTCGGTGGGGTTCTGGTTCTCCCTCGGCCACTCCAGCGTCGTCTTCGCCCTGGCCCTGCTGCTCTCCCTCGGCGTGAAGGCCCTCGCGGGCCCCGTCCGCGACGACGGCTCAGGACTCCACGACATCACCGGCCTGATCGGCACGACGGTCTCCGGAGTGTTCCTGTACGCCATCGCCGGCATCAACCTCGTGATTCTGGCGGGCATCTGGAAGGTGTTCCGCCGGATGCGCTCGGGGCACTTCGACGAGGCGGCGCTGGAGGAGCAGCTGAACAACCGCGGCTTCATGAACCGACTGCTGGGCCGGGTCATGAAGTCCATCACCAAGGCCTGGCAGATGTACCCCCTCGGCCTGCTCTTCGGCCTCGGCTTCGACACCGCCACCGAGGTCGCCCTGCTGGTCCTCGCCGGTTCGGGCGCCGCGTCCGGCCTGCCCTGGTACGCGATCCTGTGCCTGCCCGTCCTCTTCGCCGCCGGCATGTCCCTGCTGGACACGATCGACGGCACCTTCATGAACTTCGCCTACGGCTGGGCCTTCTCCAAGCCGGTCCGCAAGGTCTACTACAACCTCACCGTCACCGGCCTCTCGGTCGCGGTCGCCCTCCTCATCGGCACGGTCGAACTGCTCGGCCTGATCGCGGAGAAGGCGCACCTGCACGGCCCCTTCTGGAACTGGATCTCCGGCCTCGACCTGGGCACCCTCGGCTTCGCCGTCGTCGGCCTGTTCGTCCTGACCTGGGTCGTCGCCCTGCTGGTGTGGAGGTACGGCCGCATCGAGGAGAAGTGGACCGCGGACCTGGCCGACCGCTGACACGGATCAGCCGCGCAGCCCCATCTCCTTGCGCCACTTGACGATCTGCTTCTCCGGCTCCCCGGTGTACGACCAGGGCGTCCGGGTCGCCCGCCGCCCGAGCAGCCGGAACAGCGGGCCCGCGACATCCGCCAGCCCCGCGAGACAGGCCGCGTGGGTCAGGTAGTTGAGGTCGCGGAGCTCGGCGGGGGCGACCTCGCTCTCCGGGCGGCCGGCGATCCAGCGCTGCCAGGTGCGGCGTACGTCGCTGACGGCGCCGTCGCTGTTCCAGTGCTGGGCGAGCCCCACCGCTGCCTGGCGGCCCTTGGCGGCGTCCAGGGCGAAGCGGTACTCCTCGACCCGGGCGTACTGGACCAGCACCGGCAGCGCGCAGCCCGGCGGCGCCACCCCGGCCGCGTCGCGGGCGAAGTCGTACATCAGGCCGTGGGTGCCGTGCCAGCGGGACGAGTAGTAGTGCAGCACCTGGAGGTGGCCCTCCACGCTGTAGGGGTCACGCTGGTGCAACTCGTCCCACCAGCGCGCCAGTTCCTGTCTGCGGACGCCGGACGGGTACAGCCGTGCGACCGAGATCAGGGAGATCCACGGGGTGGGGTCGTCCAGGTACGCGTCCGCCGCCTGCAGGCACGCCATCACCGCCGTGTCGATGCGGTGCTGGTCGATCGGCACGCCACGGCCCGCGCTGATCGCCAGGTTGAACGCCCGGGCCGTCTCCGTCGCCGCGCGCAGCACCAGGGCGTCGGCGCCGTGCGGTTCGGCGGCCAGCCAGGACTCCGCCGTCGAACTGCCCGCGCAGGCCTGGGCGAGCAGCCGGACCCGGTGGCCGCGGACCGGCCAGTTGGGGCCGGTCGCGCGCAGCAGCTCCCTCAGACCCTGCCAGCGGCCGATGACGATGTCCTGGCGGGCCGTGGTGAGAGGGATGTCCCCGCAGTCGGGGTCGAAGTCCGGAGCGAAGCGGTCTCGCGCCATCGTCGTCTCCCTCAGAAGTCGGTGGGGAGACCCTCGTGGACACGGGACTGCTCGGGCAGGGCCCGGTCGGGCACGTAGTCCGTCTCGACCGTGCGGGCGGCGTCCAGCTTCGCGGGCCGGTAGTAGTCGCTGCCCTGCCGCCAGTACCAGAGCATCGGGATCAGCCCGACGGCGAGCCCGCCGATGCCGATCGTGACCGAGGCGGAGCTCAGCTCACCGAGGGACTCGACGAGGATCCAGAACATGAACACCGCGCCCAGCAGTGGCCACAGCCCGCCGAAGACGAGGTTGGCCGCCGACTTCAGCAGCATCCTCCGGTAGGCGACGACCACCGCGAGGCCCGCGAGACCGTAGTAGACGGCGATCTGCAGACCGATCGCCGAGATCGCGTCGGAGAGGATGTCGCCCACCGAGCCCAGCGCGTTGGAGGCGATGAACATCACCAGCGCCACCCCGCCGACCACGGCGATCGCTACCCACGGCGTGTTCCACTCGCGGTGCACCTTGCCCAGTGCGGACGGCATGGTCCGGTCGCGGCCCATCGCGAACAGTGAGCGCGTCACCTGGATCAGCGTCGTCTCCAGGGTGGCGATCGTGGACAGCATCACGGCGACGATGAGGAGCTTGCCGCCCCAGCCCGGCCAGATCTCCTCGCCCAGCACCGCGAGGACGTTGGCGTCGTTCTGCTGGATCTGCGTCGAGGACAGCACCACGTTCACCGCGACGGTGAACACCTCGAACAGCAGGAAGACGATGCCGACCCCGATCAGGCCCGCGAGTCCCGTCGTACGACGGCTGTTGCGGGTCTCCTCACTGAGGTTGCTGGTGACGTCCCAGCCCCAGTAGTAGAAGGCGGCGATCAGCGCACCCGACGCGAACCCGGAGACCCCGTCGAACTGGCCGAAGCCGAACCAGGACCAGTCGAAGGCGCGGGCGTTGTCGGTGTGGAAGAAGGCCAGGACCGCGAAGAGGGCCAGTATCGCCAGCTCCACGCCCGACATCAGCAGCTGGGCGCGGACGGTGAGCCGGGCGCCGCCGAGCACCACCAGGAGCATCACCACGAACCAGGCGGCGCCGACCACCGTGGACAGCGCGGTGTTCTCGGCGAGGCCCTCGTCGAAGAGGGCCAGCGTCATCGACCCGGCCGGCAGCGAACCGGCCACCATGAAGATGGTCGCCGACACCACCAGTGCCCAGCCGCTCAGGAAGCCGAGGAACGGGTGCAGCGTACGCCCCACCCAGGAGTAACTGGCGCCCGCGTTGACGTCGATCCGGCTGAGATAGCTGAACGCCAGCGCGATGCCCAGCATCGGGATCGCGCAGTACAGCAGCGCGGCCGGGCTGGCCAGGCCCACCGAGCCGACGAGCACCGCGGTGGTGGCGGCGATCGAGTAGGCCGGGGCACTGCCCGCCACCGCCATCACCACTGTGTCGAACGTGCCGAGGGCGCCGGCCTGCAGCCCTCTGCCCCTGTGGTAGCTCATGCCGAACTGCTTTCCGTCTTGCACGGCGCGAGGACGACCAGGCCTCGACGACGTAAAGGAGTGGGGGGTGGACCCGCCTCGGACCGAGGGAGGATGGCCTCGGCCCGGGACGGCACATGGGGGGCGGCGGACACCGTTCAGCGTCGCGTCGGCAGACGGTCACACCGTGTGTGCGAGTGATGATAGCCCTACCGGAACCCCTTTCAAGATTGACCGGAGGGTAATCTCCCGCATCCAACTCCACCGCAGGTCAAGGCCGTTGTCGACCCTGGGTCAGTCTCCGATGCGGTCGATCTGGCGCAGCTTGTTCGTGGCGTCGAGAGCCGCGATCTTGTAGGACTCGGCGAGCGTCGGGTAGTTGAACACCGCATCGACGAGATAGTCCACCGTTCCGCCGCACCCCATCACGGACTGCCCGATGTGGATCAGCTCGGTCGCCCCGGTGCCGAAGCAGTGCACGCCGAGCAGGGAGCGGTCCTCGGGGGAGACGAGCAGCTTCAGCATGCCGTGCGAGTCGCCGATGATCTGCCCGCGGGCCAGTTCACGGTAGCGGGAGATACCGACCTCGAAAGGCACGCTCTCCTCGGTGAGTTGATCCTCCGTCCGGCCCACGAAGCTGATCTCCGGGATGGTGTAGATGCCGATCGGCTGCAACTGGTGCATCCTGCCGACCGGTTCACCACAGGCGTGGTAGGCCGCCGAACGCCCCTGCTCCATCGAGGTCGCGGCCAGCGCCGGGAACCCGATGACATCGCCGACCGCGTAGATGTGCGGCACCTCGGTGCGGTAGAACTCGTCGACCGTGATCCGGCCCCGCCGGTCCGCCGTCAGACCCGCCTTGTCGAGGTCGAGTTCGTCGGTGAGACCCTGCCGGCCCGCCGAGTACATGACGGTGTCGGCGGGGATCTTCTTGCCGCTCTCCAGGATGGTGAGCGTGCCGCGCGGGTGGCGCTCGACCGCGGCCACCGTCTCCCCGAAGCGGAAGGTCACGGCGAGATCCCGCAGGTGGTACTTGAGCGACTCGATCACCTCGATGTCGCACATGTCGAGCATCCCGGCCCGCTTCTCCACCACGGTGATCTTGCTGCCGAGCGCGGCGAACATGGACGCGTACTCCATGCCGATGACTCCGGCACCGACGATGACCATGGACCGCGGAACCCGTTCCAGGGCGAGGACGTTGTCCGAGTCCATGATCGTCCGCCCGTCGAACTCGACGCTGTCCGGCCGCGCGGGCCGGGTGCCGGTGGCGATCACGATGTGCTCGGCGCTGAGCAGCCGGTCATGCCCGGTCACCTCGCGCAGCGCCACCGTGTGGGCGTCGACGAAGCGGCCGGTCCCGGCGTACAGGGCGATGTGGTTGCGGGCGAGCTGGCTGCGGATGACGTCGACCTCACGACCGACCACATGCTGGGTGCGGGCGGTCAGATCGGAGACGGTGATGTCCTCCTTGAGGCGGTAGCTCTGGCCGTACAGATCGCGCTGGGTGAGACCGGTGAGGTACAGCACCGCCTCGCGCAGGGTCTTGGAGGGAATGGTGCCGGTGTGGATGGAGACCCCGCCGACCATGTCGGGGCGGTCGATGATGGCCACGCGGCGGCCCAGCTTGGCCGCGGCGATGGCGGCCTTCTGGCCACCCGGACCGGATCCGATGACGAGCATGTCGAAGTCGGGCACCCTCCGCAGTCTGACAGTCCGAGGCCCGGATTCGAAAGGGTGAACCGGTGGACACCGTGCGAGCGTTGGCTCACGGCGCCACACTGGAGTCATGGGGCATCGACTCGGTGACGCGAGCGCACCCGCCCGGCTGGCCGCCCCCGACGAGGGCATCGGCCGGGACGAACTCGCCCTCGCCACCCGCAACCACGGCCTGCCGCTGGAGACCCTGCGCCACGACGTCACCCCGCCGGGCCTGCACTACGTACTGACGCACTACGACATTCCGTACGTCCCCGACGACACGGAGTGGCAGCTCACCCTCGGCGGCCTGGTCCGCCGCCCGCTCCGCCTGGACCTGGCCGACCTGCGGGCGTTTGCGCCGGTCACCACCCGCGTCACGCTGGAGTGCGCGGGCAACGGACGCGCCCTGCTCACGCCCCGCCCGGTGAGCCAGCCCTGGCTCGTCGAGGCGGTCGGCACCGCCGAGTGGACGGGCGTCCCCCTGCGGCGGCTGCTCGAAGAGGCCGGCGTCGGGCCCGGAGCCGTCGACGTCGTCTTCACCGGCGCCGACCACGGCGTGGAACGCGGCGTCGAACAGGACTACCAGCGCGCCCTGCCCGTCGACACCGCCCTGGGCGCCGATCCCGAGGTACTGGTGGCATACGCCATGAACGGCGCCCCGCTGCCGCCCCAGCACGGGCGTCCGCTGCGCCTGGTCGTGCCCGGCTGGTACGGCATGGCACACGTGAAGTGGCTGCGCGAAGTGACCGTCACCGACACGCAGTTCACCGGATTCCAGCAGGCGGTGGCCTACCGGCTGCGGGCGCGGCCCGAGGACGTGGGCGAACCCGTCACCCGGATCGTGCCGCGCGCCCTGCTGGTGCCGCCGGGCTTCCCGGACTTCATGTCCCGCACCCGGGTGGTCCGGCCCGGCCCCATCGAGCTGGAGGGGCGCGCCTGGTCCGGACGGGCCCCGGTGACCCGGGTCGAGGTGAGCACGGACGACGGGCACAGCTGGCACGAGGCCGCGCTGGAGCCGGACGGCGGGCATCGCTGGGCATGGCGCCGGTGGCGTGCCGGCTGGACGGCGACGCCCGGCGAGCATGTGCTGAGCGCGCGGGCCACCGACGCCGAAGGACACACCCAGCCACTCGAACAACCGTGGAACCGGGGCGGCTTCGCCAACAACCTCGTCCAGCGGGTCCCGGTGCTGTGCCTCGACGAGCCCGAGCCCGGGCAGCCGGGAGCGGACGCGGACGCGGGGGCGGGCGCGCCGGAGTGACGGGCCCGCGGCCCTACAGGCCCGGGGCCCGCTGCGCCGGCACGACCCGCCGGACGGGCCCTAGGGCAGCAGCTTCTCCAGGGCGGCGGGCCCCTCGGCCTCCAGCTTGCGCCTGGCCCACTCCAGGTTCCGCGGGGTCAGGTCCCTGCCTGCGGCAAGCACCACGTCCTCGGGCGACACCTCGGTGCCGGTACGGGTGTGGAGCAGGGCGTCCGGGGTGGCGCGGTCCTCGGACGGCCCGGACGCGTCGGGCTGTGACGTCGGCATGATCTCTGCTCCTCGGATCGTCATCGGGTCCGATATCACCATTAACCCGCCGGGCGCCGCGTGCATCCGGAGCGGGCCGCGCCCGGGATGCCGGGGTGATCGTGCGGGCGTCTAATGGGGGTAGCGAGCGAAGGTCAAGGCCATGTCACCCACCCGCAGTGCAGCGCAGGACGGGGGGACTGGGGGGACTGGGGGGACCGGGGGGACCGCCGCCACCGGGGGACTGCGACGGCTGGGCGAGTGGTGCGCCCGCCACTTCGTGATCGTCATCGTCGCCTGGCTCGTCGCCCTCGTCGCGCTCCAGACCCTGAACCGGTCCGTCGGCGGGGAGTACCAGGACAACTTCTCACTGCCCGACGTGCAGTCCCAGCAGGGCCTCGACGTCCTGAAGAAGCACGACCCGGCGGCCGGCGGCTACAGCAGCCAGATCGTCGTCCACGACGCGGACAAGGCCCTCACCGCGCTGGACTCCCAGATGTCGACGACCGTCGCCGACCTCCAGAAGCTTCCGCACGTCCTGGCCGTCCAGAACCCGCTGACCGCCACCGCGACGCCCGTCGGCCCGCTGTCCTCCGACGCGCGGACGGCGTACGTCACCGTCCGCTTCGACGTCCAGCCCTCCACCCTCGGCGACGACTACCTGCCCGGCGTGGACAAGGCCGTGCAGCCGCTGCGGGCGGCCGGCGCCGACGTCGAGTACGGCGGACCGCTCGGCGAGCTGGCGCGGCCCGCCGCCGACGACCGGGTGAGCGAACTGATCGGTTTCGCGGTGGCGATCGTCGTGCTGCTCGTGGGCTTCGGCAGTGCGATCGCCGCCGGACTGCCCCTGGTGACCGCATTGATCAGTGTGATCGGCGGGCTCGCCTGTCTCGGACTGCTCGCAGCGGCGTTCACCTTCGCGACCGTCTCGCCCACCTTGGCCACGATGATCGGACTCGGCGTCGGTATCGACTACGCACTGTTCCTGATCACCCGTCACCGGCAGCACCTCATGAACGGCGCCGACCCGGTCACCGCGGCGGGCCGGGCCGCCGCCACCAGCGGCCGCGCGGTACTGGTCTCCGGCTGCACGGTCATCGTCGCGCTCGCGGGCCTGTCCGCCTCCGGCGTCAGCTTCATCGGCAAACTGGGGCTCGCCGCGGCCGTCACAGTCGTCTCCGCTGTCCTCGGCGCGCTCACCCTGGTCCCGGCCCTGCTCGGGCTGATCGGCACCCGTGTCGACCGCTACCGAGTGCGCCGCCCCGTCGCCGAGACCGACGCCGAGGAGGGCGCGACCCCGCACGGGACCTGGCACCGCTACGCCCAGCGCGTCGAACACCATCCGCTGCGCTACCTCGCCGCGGGCGTCGCGGCCGTGGTCGTCCTCGCCATCCCGGTGTTCTCCATCCAGCTCGGCCACATCGGCGACGGCGCCGACCCCACCTCCTTCACCGACCGGCGCGCCTACGACCTCATGACCGACGCGTTCGGGCCCGGCTCCAACGGCCCGCTCACCGTCGTCATCGACCAGAGCTCCGTCCCCGACTCCGCACGCTCCGCCCTCGCCGACCAGGCCGGCAAGACCCTCGACGGCGTCTCCGGCGCGGCCGCCGTCACCCCGCTGACGCCCACGAAGGACGGCGACGTCCTGATCGGCACCGTCTACTCGAAGACGTCCCCGCAGAGCGCCGCCACGACGGACCTGACCAACCGGCTGGTCGACGACACCCTGCCCGCCGCGGTCTCCGGTACCGACGCCAAGGGCTATGTCACCGGCACGACGGCGGCCCAGGTCGACTTCCGCGACATCGTCTCCAGCCGGCTGCCCCTCATCATCGGCGTGGTCGTCGCGCTGGCCTTCCTGATCATCCTCGCGGTCTTCCGCGGCCTGCTCGTCGCGATCAAGGCGGCCGTCCTCAACGTGCTGTCCATCGCCGCCTCCTACGGGGTCGTCGTCGCCGTCTTCCAGTGGGGCTGGGGCGGGCCCGCGCTCGGAGTGTCGGGCAAGGTGCCCATCGAGAGCTATGTGCCGATGATGATGTTCGCGATCATCTTCGGGCTGAGCATGGACTACGAGATCTTCCTGCTCTCCCGGGTGCACGAGGCCTGGGTGCGCACCGGGGACGCGAAGGCCTCGGTCGCCCACGCGCTGGAGATCACCGCCCGGGTCATCACGTGCGCGGCGCTGATCATGGTGAGCGTGTTCGCCGCGTTCATCGTCAGCGACAACGTCGTGGTCAAGATGCTCGGACTGGGGCTCGCCGTGAGCGTGTTGATCGACGCGACCGTCGTACGGCTGCTCATGGTGCCCGCGGTCATGGTGCTGCTGGGCCGGCACGCCTGGTGGACGCCGCGGTGGCTGGACCGGCTGCTGCCGCACATCGACGCCGAGGGGGAGCACCGGGAGGCGGTCGCCGGACCGGCGGCGCGGGCCGAGGTCAGACAGGGCTGAGGACGAGCATGGTGACATCGTCCGGGACGGTCCCGCAGTGGCCGGTCAGGTCGTGCCACACGCGCTCCACCATGACCGCGGGCTCGTCCCCGGCGAACGCGGGGAGCCGGTCGAGCAGCGGGTAGAACGCCCCGCTCGGCCCCCTCGCCTCGGACACCCCGTCGGACGCGAGGAAGAGCCGGTCGCCCGGCCGCAGGGGCACGGTGAGCCCCCGCGGCACACCGGCCCCCGCCAGCCCCAGCCCCAGCGGCACACCCGCCGTGACGTCCAGCTCGACGGCCCGCCCGTCCCGCAGCAGCACGGGCGCCGGATGACCGCACACCACGATCCGCACGGCATGCGCGTCGGCGGTGAACTCCAGCAGCACGGCCGTCGCGAACAACTCGGCGTGCGGCACGTCCGCCGAGTCCACGACCAGCCGGCGATCGAGACGCGAGGCCACCGACTCCGGGTCCGGCTGGTCCAGCACCGCCTCCCGGAACGCACCCAGCAGCGACGCGACCGTGGCGACGGCGGACAGCCCGTGCCCCTGCACGTCACCCATCACCGCGCGCACCCCGTGCGGCGAGGGGCGTACGTCGAAGAAGTCCCCGCCGACCAGGGTCCCGCGCTGCGCCGCCCGGTAAAGGCCCGCGCAGCGCACCGCCCCCACCCGCTCCGGCAGCGGCGGCACGACCGCGCGCTGGGCGGCCTCCGCGACCGCCCGCTCGGTGACCAGCTGGGCGTCACGCCGGCTCCGGACGAACGACACGAGCACGCTCAGTGCCGCCACGAAGCCCACGGTCAGCAGATCGGTGCTGCCGGGGTCGTCGAGCCGGAACGCCGGCACGACCAGCACGGCCACGACGAGGCCGCCGAGCACCGCGGTGGCCGCCGGCCCGTACGACAGCACCGCCAGCGGCGGAATGGCACCCAGCAGGAACCCGATGTCGAGCGGATCGGGGCTGGCCAGCGTCGCCGCGCACACCCCGCCCAGCAGCGCGACCGGCAGCACCCGCACCCACCCGGGCGGCGGCGCCCCGTGCAGCCACCCACGCCGCTCCCCGTCCCGAGGGCCCCGCACGACACGCGCCTTTCCCACGCCTCCACGCTCCTACGAGGGGCCACGCCTCGCACGCCGAGCCTGCCACCCGGGACACCGGCTCCGGCCGAGAGACCTCGCGAGCCGACCCTCGTCGAGCCTCGCGTTCCGTGTCCGCACCCGAGAAACCGCCCACCCTCCCGGAAATTCACTGGACGCCCCCGCCCCGCTCTCCTAGCGTGTCCCCGTCACGCCACACGACCCGGCGAAAGGAGGCGAGTGCCATGCAGTTCATCGACATCCAGCGCTCCCTTCCCGTCGCCCCGGGCGTGCGCGACTGAGTCTCCCGGGAGCGCTCCACGCAGCATGCATCCCGGAGGAATCCATGACCGGTCTGGTCATCCGCTCGCTCGACGAGAGCAGCGCCCACGAGTTCGACTCCCTGCCCGACCCGCTCGGTGTACGAGCGGCGCACCCGCTGACCCGGCACCGCCCCGACTGGCAGCGGGTGGCGCTGCGCGACGGCCGGATCGTCGCCCGCGCGGCCTGGTGGGGCGGCCCCGACGACACCGAGCCGCTGTGCGTCGACCGGCTCGACATGGCGGACGCAGAGGTGGAAGCCGCCGCCGAACTCCTGCGCAGCGCGCCCTGGCGCGTCGACATCGACTTCAGTCTCCCGGCCGGCTGGCGTGACGACCCGGCGCTGCGCACCGCCGTCGAGGCCCGCTTCGGCGCCGCGCGGGCGGCCGGGTACGAGCTCCTGGTCGAACGCTTCACCTACGTGTGGACCCCTGAATGCGGTCTGCCCGAGCGGCCGGGACGGCTCGTCTTCGCCCCCGAACCCGACGACGCGGTGTTCTTCGAGGCGCTGCGCCGCATCCACTCCGTCACGCTCGACGCCCACTCCCTGAAAGCCATTGCCGAGGGAGGTCTCGACAAGGCGGCCCAGGAAGAGCTCGACTTCTTCCGCTGGTGCCCGTCCCCGCGCGAGTGGTGGCAGGTCGCCCGGACGAAGGACGGCGACCTCGTGGGCATCCACGTCCCGGCACGCAACTTCCAGTCCCCGGTCGTCGGTTTCATCGGCGTCGTACCCGAACAGCGCGGCCACGGATACGCCCACGACCTGCTGGTCGAGTGCACCCACTTCCTCGTCGAACACGGCGCCGACCGGATCGTCGCCGCGACGGACCGGGGAAACCACCCCATGGCGGCGCACTTCGCCAAGGTCGGCTACCCGGTCACCAGGGAGAGGGTCAACTTCCATCACCCCGACGGGACGCCGTAGCCGCAGTGGGGCGAAAGGCGCGGACGCCGCTGTCGGTGCCTGTTGGCAAGGTGCCGATGACGATCGGCGCCGGATGACGGAGGCGGAGTGGGCGGTTTCACCGCCCGCTCCGCCGGTTCCGATGGAGCGACAAACCGTTCGACGCACAGCCGGCCTCCCTGCGATCTTGGATGCCCGGGATCGTGGAGAGGACCACCATGCAGAGCGCCGCGGACTTGATCGCAGAGACCTACGCACTCGGTGACGGACCGTGGAAGATCACCCCCGTCACCCGGGGCGCACTGGGGCAGATCTGGAAGCTGTCGGGGCCCCGGACGTCCTGGGCGGTGAAGGAGCTGCTGTTCGGCTGCGACGAGGATCAGGTCCAGCGCGAGGCCGCCCTGCGCGACGCCTCGGAAAAGCTGGGCATCTCCGCGCCACGGCTGATGCCCGACCGCGACGGCGCGCACGTCTCGCGGCTCGCCGGGTCCCATGTGAAGCTCTACGACTGGGTCGACGGCACCCAGGCGGACCCCACCGACCCGGAGCTGCTGCGCTGGTGCGGCAGGACCCTGGCCCTCCTGCACAGGGCGGGACAGGGCACGACCGAGACCCTGGACGACTGGTACGAGAAGTGTCCGCGGGAGACCGACTGGGCCGGGCTGTACAAGAAGGTCCGGCAGGCCGGGGTCGCCTGGTCGGACGAGCTGGGCCGGTTCCTCGACACCCGGATGCGGGAGCCGGCACGGCATGTCACACGGTCGGGCCCGGACGGCGTGGTGATCTCGCATCTCGACATGCAGCCCCAGAACGTACTGGTCGGGCCTGCCGGTCCGACCCTCGTCGACTGGGACAACGCCGGCCCCGTCGCGGCGGACCGTGAACTCGCGCGCGCCCTCTTCATGTGGGTGGGCGGAAACGACTTCTCGGCCGACGCCGCCCGGCTGCTCGTACACGCCTACCGCGACGCGGGAGGCCCGGCGCGGATCACGGGCCTGGACTCGTTCTCGATGCTCTTCGCCACCGCCCTGAACTTCGTGTACGTCCAGGCGGAGTGCGCCGTCGATCCGGATGTGACCCCCGCACAGCGGGAGTTCGCGAGCGGCAAGGTCGTCGACACGCTGGCGACCCTGCCGGACCCGGCCGCGATGGCCCGCCTGACGGAGGCCCTCGCCGGCTGAGCGGCCTCGGTCCCTCAGCCGAGGTCCGCACCCAGCAGGGACTCGGCCGCCGCCAGGATCTCGGTGACCCGCAGCCCGAACGCCGCGTCGCACGGGTGCGGACGGCCGGTGCGGGCTGCGGCGAGCAGGGCGTCCGTGGCGCGTCCGAGCGCGGGGACCGCACCGTCCGGACTGCGCGGCAGCAGCGTCACCCCTGCCTCGCCGCGCAGCTCGACGGCGGCCCCCGCCGCCGCGGGCGGCGCCGTGAGGCTCAGGGTCAGGGTGCTCGACGCACCGCCGGCGTGTTCGAGGACCAGATGCACGGTGTCCGCGGGACCGTGCGCGGCCGCCGCCACCCGGCGTACGTCGCCCAGCACCGGCAGCAGCACCGACAGGGCGTGCGGACCCACGTCCCACAGCGCGCCCTTCTCCCGTCGCCACGGCGAGGCCCCGAACGGGCTGTCCGTGGTGAACACCGCGCCGAGCCACTCGGCCCGCGCGGTGAACCAGCCGTCGAGGGCGGCCTGTTCGGTGATCCAGGACTCGGTCACGCTCTGGAAGCGGGTGGTGAAGAAGACGACCGAGGCGACACCGGCCTCCTGCGCCGCCGCCACCACGGCCCGGCCCTGCTCGACCGTCGGCGCGAGCGGCTTGTCCAGCAGCAGATGGCAGCCCGCCCGGGCCGCCCGCACCGCCAGATCGGCCTGGACCGCGGGCGGCAGGGCCACCGCGACGGCGTCCACGTCGGCGAGGAGCGCGTCGACGTCGTCGTACGCCCGGGTGCCGAACCTGCCGGCCAGCTCCTTGGCGGCGTCCGGACGGCGGCCCCACACCCCGGTGAAGTCCACCTCGCCGTGCCCGCTGAGGGCGGGCGCGTGCGCCCCCTCGGCCCACGGGCCCGTGCCGAGCAGTCCGATGCGCATACCGCCGCCTCTCCACACCGTTGAACAGGGAACGACCGGTCGAAGGGGAGCGTGCCACACGCACCCGGTGAGCGTGCGACGAATCCGAGACAAGGGGGGGACAAGGGCGGTAGAAGGGCGGGAGAAGGGCGGGACAAGGACCGGACACCCGTCGGCACGTGCCGCAATTCAGTTGTCGCGGTGCTGAATGCGTTCTCTTTCTTCTATTGGACCTGCGGGCGCGGGCGGGGTGAGGGTGGGACCAACGGTCCCGCGCGACAGCCGGAAAGAGGTCACGAACCCATGCAGACGCGACGCATCGGTGACGTCGAGGTCAGTGCGATCGGCCTGGGCGGGATGCCCATGTCCATCGAGGGGCGGCCCGACGAGGCACGCTCCCTGGCCACCCTGCACGCCGCCCTCGACGCGGGCGTCACGCTGATCGACACCGCGGACGCCTACCACCGCGACGCCGACGAGGTCGGCCACAACGAGACCCTGATCGCCAAGGCCCTCGCCTCCCACGACCGGGGAGCGGACGTCCTGGTCGCCACCAAGGGCGGGCATCTGCGCCCGGGCGACGGGAGCTGGACGCTCGACGGCAGCCCGAAGCACCTCAAGGAGGCCTGCGAGGCGTCCCTGCGCCGGCTCGGTGTGGAGGCCATCGGGCTGTACCAGTTCCACCGCCCCGACCCGCGCGTGCCGTACGCGGACTCGGTCGCAGCGGTGCGGGAGCTGCTGGACGAGGGGAAGATCCGGCTCGCGGGGATCTCGAACGCGAACCCGGAGCAGATCCGGCAGGCCCAGGACATCCTCGGCGGGCGGCTCGTCTCCGTGCAGAACCAGTTCTCCCCGGCGTTCCGCTCCAGCGAGCCGGAGCTCAGCCTGTGCGACGAGCTCGGCATCGCGTTCCTGCCCTGGAGCCCCCTCGGGGGTATCTCCCGCGCCCGTGAACTGGGCTCCGCCTACGCGCCGTTCGCCCGGGTCGCCGAGGCCCACGGGGTGAGCCCGCAGCGGGTGTGCCTGGCCTGGATGCTCGCCAAGTCGCCGGTCGTCGTACCGATCCCGGGCGCCAGCCGCCCCGAGTCGATCCGTGACTCGGTCGCCGCCGCCGATCTCGAGCTGACGGCCGGGGAGATCGCGGCTCTGGACGCGGTGTAATCCGGGACGAGGCCGGGCAAGGCGGAGGGAAAGCGCTTGCCGACGGCCACCGGAGGCCGCTGGAGGCCGTTCGCCGGACAACCGTCGTCCCAGCCGCCCGGAAGGAACCACCGCCAATGGCCTCGCCGTTGGAGAGACCGCTCGACCACCGTTACCGGGGCGAGCACCCCGTCCGCACCCTCGCCTATCTGTTCCGCGCCGACCGCGGGCGGCTCGCCGCCGCGGTCGGCGTCTTCGCGGTCAAGCACAGCCCGATCTGGCTGCTGCCCCTGATCACCGCGACCATCATCGACACCGTCGTCCAGCACCAGCCGATCAGCCGCCTCTGGCTGAGCACCGGCATCATCCTGTTCATCCTGCTGATCAACTACCCCC
This sequence comes from Streptomyces sp. S.PB5, assembly GCF_030403745.1. GTDB lineage: Bacteria > Actinomycetota > Actinomycetes > Streptomycetales > Streptomycetaceae > Streptomyces. The sequence continues at coordinate 146,194 of NZ_JAQMWP010000017.1, read as the reverse complement.
TGCACGTCCTGTACGTCCGCCTCCTGTACGGCAGCGTCCGCCGCATGGGCACCTCCCTGCGCTCCGCGCTGTGCACCCGCATGCAGCAGCTGTCCATCGGCTACCACGCACGCGTCAGCGCCGGTGTCCTGCAGGCCAAGGTCGTCCGGGACGTGGAGACCGTCGAACAGATGGTGCAGCAGACCGCCGAGACCGGGCTCGGCGCGGGCACCGTCCTCATCGGCGGCCTCGTCATCATCGGCGTCCGCACCCCGGAGTTCCTGCCCGTCTTCCTCGTCGTCGTGCCCGCGGCCGCGCTCGTCGTGGCCCGCCTCAGGGCCCGGCTGCGCACCCACAACGAGCACTTCCGGCACGAGGTCGAGACCCTCTCGTCCCGCGTGACCGAGATGACCCGCCTCATTCCGGTCACCCGCGCCCACGGTCTGGAGGGCAAGGCGCTGCGCCGCATGGACGGCACCCTGCACCGGCTGCTCACCTCCGGGATGCGCCTCGACCTGGTCAACGGCCGGTTCGGGTCACTGGCCTGGGTGGTCCTCAACGTCGTCGGCGTGCTCGTCCTCGCCGGCGCCGCACTGGTGTCGTACTACGGCGTCTGGGGCGTCACCCCCGGCGACGTCGTGATGCTCAGCGCGTTCCTGACCACCCTGACCAACTCGACGACGACACTGGCCGGCCTCGCCCCGGTCATCACCAAGGGCCTGGAGTCCGTCCGTTCGGTCGGCGAGGTCCTGCAGGTGCCCGAACTGGAGGAGAACGAGGGCAAGTCGCAGGTCGCCGAGGTGCGCGGCGCCGTGACCTTCCGGCAGGTCGGCCACGTCTACGCCGACGGCGAGCGGCCCGCCGTACACGACTTCACCCTCGATGTGCGCCCGGGGGAGACCATCGCCCTCGTCGGCGCGTCCGGCGCGGGCAAGTCCACCGTGCTCAACCTCGTCATCGGCTTCATCCGCCCGACCGCGGGCCGGCTGCTGCTCGACGGCACCGACATGAACAGCCTCGACCTGCGCACCTACCGGCGGTTCGTCTCGGTGGTGCCGCAGGAGTCGATCCTCTTCGACGGGACCGTCCGCGAGAACGTCGCCTACGGCATGGAGGACGAGGCCGACGAGGAGACCGTGCGCGCCGCGCTGCGGGACGCCAACGCGCTGGAGTTCGTCGACCGGCTCCCGCAGGGCGTCGACACGGTCGTCGGTGAGCGCGGGGCCCGGCTGTCCGGCGGGCAGCGCCAGCGGCTCGCCATCGCCCGCGCCCTGATCAGGGACCCCAGGGTGCTGGTGCTCGACGAGGCGACCTCGGCGCTCGACACCCGCTCCGAGGCGCTCGTCCAGGAGGCGCTCGCCCGGCTGCTGCACGGACGCACCACGTTCGTGGTGGCCCACCGGCTGTCCACCGTGCGCGGCGCCGACCGGATCGTGGTCATGGGTGACGGCCGCATCCAGGAGATCGGCACACACGAGGAACTCCTGCGCCGGGGCGGCGTCTACACGGCGCTGCACACCGGACAGGTCGCCTGACCGGACCCGTCAGGCGGCGCTGCTGCGCGGGATGCGGTGCGGACACGACGAGTCGTGATCCGTACCGCAACTCGTCCACCACCGCTCACAGCACGCGGCGTCGAGCTCGATACGTACGACGTCCTCCTCCGCGGCGCACTCGACGCCCCACAGCTCACCCACGGCCGGCCGGGGGCGCGGCTCGCTCTCGCGTGCGAGGGCGATGACGGGGACCAGGCTCGCGGCACCGAAGAGACACGCGGCCCACAGGGGGCCGTGACGGTACTCGAGGACCGTGGTCCAGGTGAGCCCGGCGCTCGTGGCGACGTAGAGCGTGCAGAGCAGGCGCTGGAGGTGATTCATGGGCGGACACCGTTCGTGCGATCACGCGTGCGTGCTGGGGACGTGCCCTCTGTTCAACTGCCGAGGGCGCGTGGGGAAGCGGGTCGGCGCCGTACCCGCCGGAACGTCACTCCTGTGGGTAGCGCCCCGGTGGGATTCGAGCGTCAGTCGGGCTTCGGGCGACAGGATTCCGTCAATCGCGAGCCGGAGAGCGGCAGATGGGATTCGTCCGCCACCGCCCGGGCATACGCAGCGGAAACACCAGAGAGGGGCTCTTCGTGCTCGTTCCGGATCCGAAAGTCGTCAGAAGACTGCTGACGCGCTATGCCACCCTGCGCATCGCCGAGGCCGAACGGAACAACCCGGCGACGACGGTGGAGTTGGCGGACGTCAGTTACACGCTCTGCGTCATGATGGGCACCACCGACATCCAGGACGCCATCACGAAGGCGGACGCGCTCCTCCTCGACGCCGCCCGGACCAGGGCCGCGCCGGGGGAACCGGCGGCGCCGCGGCGTCTGTTGACCGTCTCCGACCTCCTCGACACGCTCGCCGAGGAGTCAGGCACCCGCGGTCCGGACGCCCTGCCGCCCATGGAACGCCGAGCGGTAGGCCTGCGGACCGGTGCCGACCGCGCGGCTGAACCGCTCACGGAAAGCGGTCGCTGACCCGAACCCCGCCTGCGGCGCGATGCGTTCGACCGGATGATCGCTGTTCTCCAGCAGGTACTGGGCGCGCCGTACCCGCGCCCTGAGCAGCCACTGCGGCGGTGTGGTGCCGGTCTGTTCGCGGAAGCGGCGGCTGAAGGTGCGCTCGCTCATCCCGACCGGGAGGCCGTCGCCCCCAGGGTGATCTCCCGGGCCAGACGGTCCTCGATCCACTCCAGGGCGGGCTCCAGTGTCGAGCCGCGCGGCACGGGCGGGTGGTCGTGCACGATGAACTGGGCCTGCCCGCCCTCCCGTTCGCGCGGCATCACGGACATCCGGGCGGCGTCCGCGGCGACCGCGGAGCCGAAGTCGCGCCGGATCATGTGCAGACACATGTCGAGGCCCGCGGCGGCACCGGCCGAGGTGAGGACCTGCCCGTTGTCGACGTGGAGGACGTCCGGCTCGACCCGTACGTCCGGGAAGCGGCGGACCGAATCCCCGGCGGCCACCCAGTGCGTGGTGGCGCGCAGCCCGTCCAGCAGCCCCGCCTCGGCCAGCACGAAGGCGCCCGTGGCCGGACCCGGTACGGACGGCGGCCGTCGGGCAGCCGGGGCCAGTCGAAGAGTGCATGGGCGCCGCCATGTCGAACGGCGCCACCTGGTCGAGGGCCAGGATCGCGACGGTGTGCATGCGCGCCACGACAGGTTGCCGGCCGGTGTCCGTGGCGCGTGGGTCGGTACGGCCGGGGCGATCCTCGCCTTGCCGTCGCCGGTCATGGGCTGTCAGTCGACGGAAGCCATGAAGTTGCGCATCCTGCGGTTGATCGCCTCCGCCTGGTCGATCTGCGGCCCGTGGCCCGTGCCGGAGATGATCTCGGCTCGGGCGCCGGGAACCAGGCGCGGCACGCGCTCTGCCTGCCGCTGCGGGCGCACGAGGAGGCTTCGCCTGCCGAGCACCAGATAGAGCGGAGTCCGGATGGCGGACAGCTCCTCCTCGGTCAGGGGGAGCGGTGCCGGGCGGCGTATGCGGTAGGCGCGCACCGCCGTTCTGATCATCGTGCGCAGTTCCGGCACGACGAGGACCGGCTGTTCCAGCCAGGCCGCCAGTCGCGGGCGGAGCGCCTTGGGTGCGAAGGTCGCGAAGAGGCCGGCGAAGAGCCAGACGAAGAAGCGCAGTCCCACTTTCTCCAGGCCGCCGGGGTCGAGCAGGGTGACCGAGGCGAGGCGACCGGGCCTGCGGTGCGCCTGGTTCAGGGCGAGCCAGCCGCCGTAGGAGGAGCCGATCAGGTGGACGCGTTCGAGCCCGAGCCCGGTGAGCGTCTCGTCCAGCCACTGCGCCGCGCGTTCGGGCCGGTGGACGGGTTGGCGCTGTGCGCTGCGGCCGGGATCGCCCAGGGTGTCGATCGCGTAGACCGGGCGGTCTGCGCTGAGGGCGGGCGTGTTCGGGTACCACATGGCGGAACAGGAGCCCGCCCCGTGCACCAGGACGACGGGGGTGCGGGAGCGGGCGGCCTCGTTCGTGGGGCCGTAGCGGTAGACGTGCGTGGTGCCGAAGGAGGTCTCGACGTCCTCTTCCGCGAGTGCGGGCGCTCCCAGCGCGTAGACGGCGTCGCAGGCCGCGAAGTAACGCTCCCGACAGGCATCGCTCACATAACGGCCGACGTCGGCCCGGGCTCGGGCAGCGGTCTGGGGCATGGCCACCTCCGGCGTCTCGGTTTTGTGATACGAACGTACCACGAAGTTGGTACAGCTGTATCATCAAAAGGCCCCAGAGCCATCGCAGGAACGACGAGCGGAGAGCCGGCCGATGCCCAAGCGCGTGGACCACGCAGAACGGCGCACCGAGATCGCCGAGGCCCTCGTCCGGGTCGCCGGCCGACGCGGGCTGCATGCCGTCGGGATGCGCGAAGTGGCCGCGGAGGCGGGCGTATCACTGCGGCTGGTGCAGTACTACTTCCAGACCAAGGAGAAGCTGCTGCTCTTCGGACTCGAACTGCTCACCGAGCGATTCGGCGAACGGGTCTCCGCCCGGGTGCGGGCCGCCGGGGACAGTCCTGGTCCGCGCGCGACGGTCGAGGCGCTGCTGAGGGCGGCGCTGCCGACGGACGACGAGAGCCGCACCTTCCACCACCTCTACACCTCCTACGCGGTGCTGGCCGTGAACGACCCGGCGCTCGCGGCCCAGCCCTTCATCAAGAACCCTGATGCCGCCGAGGATGCCCTGACCGAACTCCTCCGGCAGGCACAGGAAGCGGCACTGCTCGAGCCCGGTGTGGACGCACGGCTGGAGGCAGCCGGCCTGCTCGCCATGTCCGCGGGACTCGGCACCGGCATCCTCGTCGGCCAGCGCAGCCCGGAGTCCGCGACCGCAGTCCTGGACCACCATCTGAACCGGATCTTCCGCGCCGGTGACGCGGCGGGCCGTCACGAGAGCGCGGTCACGACCCCGCGATAGGCAGGTTCTCGTCCCCCCCACGCCTTCAGGGCAGTGGGGGAGGGGGGCCTGGGCGACGGCCGGCTCGTCACCTCCCTCGCGCTGACCGCCGCGGCCGCCGGGATCCTGGTCGCCTTCGTGCTGCCCCGTCAGGAGGAGCTCCTCGAACAGCTGGACACGCGGCAGGCGGTCGAGCGGGCCGGTACGGTTCGACTCGCCATGTTCACCGGCATCTTCAACCTGCTGGGCCACGGTCACGGTCCTCATGATCGTCCGGCCCGGTTCCACGACGGGAGCCTGAGTCAAGCCGAACGGTGGAATTCACCCCGCAGGGTGCAGTGGCGCCTAGACTCGGCAGCTGCGCCCATACCCATGGGCCATGACACGAAAGGCACGTTGACGGGTGTTCCAGGATTCCCCCATCTATGACCGACTCATCGCGGAGCGCGGCGACGTACCCACTCAGGTCCGACGGGAGGCCGAGCGAGTCAGCAGGGAACTGGAGTTCGTCATGCAGCCCCTGCAGTCCATGGGCCGCTCCCACCCCGGCGAGCTGCCGTCCGCCCCGGCCCCGCAGTGGCAGCGGACGGCGCTCATGCCCGGCCCCGGGCAGCTGTGAGGCATGGAGTTCTTCTGCTATCACCGTGACCGGCCGGGCTCGCTCCCCCTGCGCCGGGAACTGCTGGAAGAGCACTGGTCCTACATGGACCGGTACGACAAGGAGCTGATCGCCCGCGGCCCCACCTTCGCCGCCGACGGCGAGACGCCCACCGGCAGCGTGCACATCGTCGACCTCCCGGACCCGGCCGCGGCGCGCGCGTTCGCCTTCGACGAGCCGGGCTACCAGGCCGGTGCGTACCGCGACGTGCTGCTGCGCCGGTGGCGCAATCTGCTGGGGCGCACCATGTGGGACTTCCCCGGCGGCCGCACCGGCGGCAACCGCTATCTCGTGCTCGGCCTCGGCTCGGGACCGGCGGTCGACCTCGAGGTGCCCCCGGACCGGGACGAGCTGATCGCGTACGGGCCGCTGCTGTCCGACGACGGCGCCGGCTGGCTGGGCACCGCGGCCCTGCTGCGGGCCCCTGACCCTGCGACGGCGGGCGCCGTGCTGACGCGCGACCGGTACGCCCATGTCGAGGTCCACGACTGGGAGTTCGGCGGACGCCGGTGAACCGGCCGCTCAAGTCGCCGCGGTGCCCCGGCCGTTGACGCACTCCTCGTGCTCCGGCACCGGCCGGGCCAGCCACTCTGCGATGGTCCGGGCGATCGGCTGGCCCGTCTCCACCTCCACGAAGCCGAACTGCCCCGACTGGTTGCACTCCAGGAACCACCACGTGCCGTCCGCGTCCTCCGCGAAGTCGAAGGCTCCGTAGGCCAGTTCGGCCTCACGGACGTACGCGCGCACCCCGTCGGCGATCCGCGGCGGGACCTCGACGGGGCACCACGGGGTGTCCGGGGAGGCGAAGCGGACGTCCACCTCGTCGTCCGCCGCGGCCGCCTTGCGCGCGGCCAGCATCCGCTCGCCCACCACCGTGAGCCGTATGTCCGCCCGCTTGGCCACGCGGCGCTGCAGCAGCGTGGGACCGAAGGCGACGGCGGAGAAGTCCGCGTCCGGCGTCACCCGGCTGGTCGGCACCGCCCGGGGCGGGTCCTGCGGATGCGCCCCGGAGACCGGCTTGACCACCAGATCCGGGTAGCGCTCCGAGAACTCGCGGGCGGCCTGCGGGAACGTCGTGATCAGCGTCGCCGGCACGGGCAGCCCGCAGCGCTGCGCCAGCCGCAGCTGCCAGGGCTTGTGCCGGGCCCGGCGGGCCGCGTCGGGATGGTTCATCCACCGCGCCCCCGAACTGCGCAGCATGCCGTACAGCGCCTGCGAGGACTCCTCCGTCAGCCAGGCGGAGGGCGCGCCGGCCCGGGTGGCGGCGGTGCCCGGCCGCCGTACCCACACCGAGCGCAGCCCTCCGATGCTCACCAGCCGCCCCCCGGACGACAGATGGCCCCGGAAGGCGCCGTGCACGTACTCGCCGGACAGCGCCGCCCCCTCGGTGAGGTCGGCGGGGTCCAGCCGCACCACCGGGACCCCCGTCGCGTTGAGATGGACGACCACCATGTCGGCGGTGACGTCCGCTTCACAGGTGAGGATCAACACGGTCATGTGTGTCCGCCTGCGTTCAGTCGTCGAAGTGCGTCTTCGACCCCGCGGTGGAGGTCGTGGTCCCGAGCTCTCTGAGCAGTGCCAGGTCGTGGGCGGCGATCCGCCCGTCCGAGAGCACGTTCAACTGCAGTCCGGAGTCGTAGACATAAGCAGCGGTGACCTCCGACTCCGCTGCCGGACGTGCGTAGTTGAGCGCGAACGGTTGCATCGTCTCTCCCTCGTGGGTCCTGCGCCGATCCAGCGATGGTCACCTTGCGCCGTCGCTCGGTCCGCCGACTGCCGTCGGCTTCCTGAGACTTATACGAATCGAACGGGTGATTGGTTTCCTTACGCTGCGTAGTCATGGGCGGTTCGTGGTCCGGACAACGGGGGAGACGTGGGTGAAGTCAGACAGGTTCACTGCGCGAATATCTGCGCAGTGAACGCAGCGCGAGGAGCAGCACGCCGATGTCGTCCAGGTACACCGGATCGGGCAACAGATCGGCGGGCAGGAAGAAGTACGCGAGGGCTCCCCAGAAGACCCAGCGGGGTCCGGTCGGAAGACCGGCCTCCTGCAGCCCGCGCCGGGTGCGGAGCAGTCGTACGAACACGGCCACGGCCACGGCCAGGACGGCCGCCGCGACGACCGAGGCGACGACGATCCAGCTGACGGTGGTGTCCAACGGCCCTCCTCCCTCCGGGGCGCCCTGAAACGCGCACGCATACTCGGATTCCCGCTCGCGGCCCCTGTATTGCCTGCCGGGGCCAAACCGGTGCACTCGAACACCAGTGGGAGTGGAGAGGCATGGGCGCCGAGCCGCGGTCGTACCCGTGGCGCACCCGAGTGGCACGCCCCGTACGACACCCGGTGATGGTCACCGTAACGGCGATCCGGTGGACGGTCCGGTGCGGTCAGCCGTGGCCGACCGGCCGCTGGAAGAGGTGGCCCAGCCCATCACGCTCCTCGAACAGTCCCCGCTGTACGCGCGGGCCACGGTCGACGCGCCGCGCGCGGTCGGCGTGAACCGTTGCGTGGACGACGTCCCCCGGCTGGTCGTCCTGCTCACCCGGCCGTCACCGGACGGTCCGTCGAGGACCTCGTGGAGCTGACCGGACGTCTCGCCGAGGAGCGCAGGGGAACCAGCCGCCGCAGACCACGGAACCGCCCGCCCCGGCGGTCGAGGGCGACCCGGCGCCGGCTGCGGCGACGCTCCCCGTCCGCGGGCGCCTCCGCGCCGCCGGACCGCCCGCCTGGCCGGGCCGTCTCACCGCCGCGGCCCTCCTCGTCCGCGCCCTCGCCCATTTCCCGGGCCAGCAGGACGGGGTGTCCCTGCGCCGCTACGGTTTCGTCCTCGGCCTGTCCGCCCTGTGCCGGCTGCTCGGTCTCCTGGTGGCGGCCCGCCCCACGGCCCCGGTCCTGACCGTCGCGGTCCTGCTCCCGGCGGCCCTCGCCGCGACCCAGCTGTACGCAAGCCGCTTCGGCGCGGGCCGGCTCTCCGGCGCCCTCGACCTGACCCTCGCACCGTCCTGGCCGGCCGGACTCGCCGCCGTGTGCGCGGCCCTCGCGGCACTGACCGCCCCGGTCGTCCGACCGGCGTCACACACCGCGGCGGACCGCTGCGGAACGCCTCCTGGCGGAGTGACCGGGGGCGGGCGTGGCCTCATCGGATCCGGTGACGTCGGCTGCGGTTCGGCGGCGCCCTGGAGGGGCGCGGGACCGTGTCACCTGTGCGGCTCCGCCGCGTGGGCGCGACCGGCTACGACGGCGCCGCAGCCGACCGGCGACCCCTCGCCGTACTTCCGGCGGAGCGCTCAGTGGCCGGACCGGCCGCCCGACCCGGGACGCGGCCTGAAGCGTTCCAGGGCTCGGGTCAGGTGCTGGAGCGGGGAAGCGGGCTGAGCGGCGGCCGGGTCGGGCGGTACGAGGCCCGCCTCGCGGTAGGCGGCCAGCGCCTCGTTGGCACGCTCGGCGGCCTCCCGGTACAGGTCCCGGGACTTCGTCATGGCGTCGAGTGCCTCGGCGTACATGGCGACGAGCTCGCGCTGGCGGGCGAGTTCCTCCTCCACGGTCGTCAGCCGCCACTGCTCGCGCAGTGCGGTGACCGCGTCCTCGGCACCCTCCGGCAGCGGCCTGGGCAGGGCCGCGAAACGGGTCAGGGCGTCGACCAGTCCGGTGGGTTCGGTGCCGTCGAGGAAGACGCTGCGTACGGCGAAGTCGTCGGCGTCATGGCCGGCCGGCAGCGGTGGCAGGAGGGCGGCTCCGCCCCGCGGCACCTCGACGTCGAACTCCTTGAGCGCCCAGTTGACGGCCCGCAACTGGTGCGGCGCGGCCCGGTGCTCCACCACACGGTGCCGCAGTCCCGGCGGCAGCTGCCCGGTCAGCGACCGCCGGCCGATCTCGTCCGGGGTCATCGCCTCATGGACGACGACGTGCACCGCCCAGGAATCGCGCACGCACTCCCTGAACAGCCGCCGTATCTCCTTGTCGTCCTCGGGCAGCCGGTTGACCTCCCGCAGCCGCAGACCGGCGACCGTGTCGTGGTCCCAGCCCGCGTCCGGTCCGAGCGGCCAGAACATGCCGACGGGGGAGGCCCACTGCGGGCTCCACGGCCGTTCGGCCTCCGCCACCAGCGTCCACCGCTCGTCGGGCCCGAGCGTCAGCCGCGCCCGTACGACGGCCTCGCCGTCGACCCGCCAGCGGGCCTCGAAAACGCGCTCCTCCTTGAGCTCCAGGAAGTCGTCGACGACTGCGCCGTCCTTGAGCTGCTGCAGGTTGACGCGGAGCACGTCGGCGGCGGCGGATCCGACATGGCGGCCGCGGGCCGGCCACACGGTCGAGGGCAGGGGGTCGGGGGAGGAATGCATGAGTCCATCTGTGGGGCGGGGGATCGTGCACCCACCAGTATCGTCACCGCGGCCCGGCCGGGTTCACCCGGGGTGTACTCGATCCACTTCGGGTGCCCGCCGTTCACCCATGTCCGGAACGCGACCCGGCCACCACAATGGCTCGGACGAGCAGGGCCCGCCCACCATCCGCATTGGGGCGGGCCCTGTTCACACCGAGGCGTCACGCCCCGGACGGGACGTCGGTCTTCTCCTTCTCCTCGGCAGCGCCGCGGGCGCCTTCCCCGACCGTTGCGAGAGCACGGTTGCGGCGCACGGAGGACACGAAGGAGGCCGCGATCAGGAAGACGCCGACCAGGCCGGTGACGATCTCGCTGATCTCGTGCCGGATGGTGACCAGCAGGATCGCGGCCAGGGCGCCGATGGCGTAGTGGGCACCGTGCTCCAGGTAGACGTAGTCGTCCAAGGTGCCCTGACGGACCAGGTAGACCGTGAGCGACCGGACGTACATGGCGCCGATGCCGAGACCGAGCGCCATCCAGAAGATGTGGTTGGTGACGGCGAAGGCACCGATGACCCCGTCGAAGGAGAAGGACGCGTCGAGCACCTCCAGATAGAGGAAGAGGAAGAACGCGGCCTTGCCGGCGAGTGCGACGACCGAGACCTGCCGGCCCTCGGCCCTGGCCTTCTCCTCTTCCTCGTGTGCGTGTTCCTCCTCCTCTTCGAGCCGGTCCTCGAAGTGGCCGGAGAGGCCGCCGACCACGAGATACGTGATCAGCCCGGCGACCCCGGAGAGCAGCACCGTGGCCGCCTTGTCCGCGTACCCCGTACTGACGTGCGCGTGCGTCGCGAAGGTGAGCGCCGTGACCAGGAGGGCGATCAGCGCGACACAGACCGACAGCATGTCGATTCTGCCCAGCCTGGCCAGCGGGCGCTCCAGCCGGGCCAGCCACTTGATGTCGCGGTCCTCGAGGATGAAGTCCAGGAAGATCATCAGCAGGAACATGCCGCCGAACGCCGCGATCGCCGGGTGCGCGTCGGTGACCAGGTCCTCGTACCGCTCGGGCTGATCGACGGCGAGCTCGACCGCCTCGATCGGACCGACCTTCGCACTGATGGCGACGATCACGACCGGGAAGACCAGCCGCATGCCGAACACGGCGATCAGAATGCCGACCGTGAGGAAGATCTTCTGCCAGAAGGCGTTCATCCTCTTCAGGATTCCGGCGTTGACGACCGCGTTGTCGAAGGACAGCGAGATCTCCAGGACCGACAGGATCAGCACGATCCCGAAGGCCTCCCAGCCCCACTGCCACGCGGCGAAGGCGAGGCCGAGCGCCGTGACGGCGAACGACCAGCCGAAGGTTCTCAACGCCACCGCTACACCGCCGCCTTCACGGCGAGAACCGGGCAGTCGGCTCCCAGCAGGATCTGCTGCGCGGCCGAGCCCGTGATCAGCTTGCCGACCGCGCTGCGGCGCCGCAGCCCGATCACCACCAGGGACACATCCGCCCGCTCCGCGAGCTCGATGATCTCCTCGGCGGCGTCGCCCCCGCCGAGCACTTGGCGGATGTCGAACTCGACGCCCAGCGCGGCCAGATCCTCCCGGACATGGGCCAGATCCGGCTCCTGCGCGAACCGTGGGTCCACATACGCGTCTCCGCGCGAGGTGTTCACCACCAGCAGCTTCTCACCCCGCAGCCGGGCCTCGTCGATCCCCGCCCGTAGCGCGGCCTCACCCTCGGGGGAGGGTACGTATCCGACCAGTACGGTCATTTCTGCTCTTCCTCTCAGGCACTTCGCTCACGCAGGGGACGTACGACGAACCGCCGGACCAGCGGCCAGACCAGCACCAGGACGATCGTGGTGTAGACGGCGTAGGACACCGGTCCGCCCACCAGCCCCGACAGTTCGCCGCCCGAGAGCTGCAGGGAGCGCCGCCCCTGCAGCTCGGCGCGGGGGCCGAGGATCACACCGATGATCAGCGGCAGCACCGGCAGGCCGAACCGCCGCATCCCGAAGCCGAGGAGTCCCAGGAGCAACAGCAGGAACAGGTCCAGGGGCTGGGCGTTGACGGCGTACGCACCCATCGACGCGAAGAACAGGATCCCCGCGTACAGATAGGGGCGCGGAATCCGCAGCAGCCTCGCCCAGGCGGGCGCCAGCGGCAGGTTCAGCAGGAGCAGCATCAGATTGCCGATGAAGAGGCTGGCGATCAGCACCCACACCAGGCTCGCCTCGCGCTCGAACAGCAGGGGGCCGGGCTGGATGCCGTACGACTGGAAGGCCGCGAGCATGACGGCGGCGGTCGCGTTGGTCGGCAGACCGATGGCCAGCATCGGGACCAGGGTGCCGGCGGCGGAGGCGTTGTTCGCGGCCTCGGGGCCGGCCACCCCCTCGATGGCGCCCTTGCCGAACTCCTCGGGGTGCTTGGTCAGCCGCTTCTCCGTCGCGTACGACAGGAAGGTGGGGATCTCCGCTCCGCCGGCCGGCAGCGCGCCGAACGGGAAGCCGTACGCCGTGCCCCGCAGCCAGGGCTTCCACGACCGCTTCCAGTCCTTGGCGCCCATCCACGGCGTGCCGACCGGGATGACCTCGGCGGGCTTGCGCCGCAGATGCGCGGCCACCCACATCGCCTCGCCGACGGCGAAGATGCCGACCGCGACGACCACCACGTCGATGCCGTCCGCGAGCTGGGGGATGCCGAGGGTGAGCCGCTGCTGTCCGGAGACCGCGTCGATGCCTACCAGACCGATCGTCAGACCCAGCAGCAGCGAGATCAGACCCCGGACACGGGAGGCGCCCAGCACGGAGGTGACCGCGATGAAGGACAGCAGCATCAGGGCGAAGTAGTCCGGTGCGCCCAGGCTGACCGCGAAGTCCACCACGAACGGGGTCACCAGGACCAGCAGCAGGGTGCCGATGGTGCCCGCCACGAAGGAACCGATCGCGGCGGTCGCCAGCGCCTGCGCGGCCCGCCCCGCCTTGGCCATCTTGTTGCCCTCGATGGCCGTCACCACCGAGGACGACTCACCGGGGGTGTTCAGCAGGATGGAGGTGGTCGAGCCGCCGTACATGCCGCCGTAGAAGATGCCGGCGAACATGATGAACGCCTGCACCGGCTCCATGCCGTAGGTGACCGGCAGCAGCAGGGCCACGGTCATCGCCGGGCCGATGCCCGGCAGGACGCCCACCGCGGTGCCGATGACGACGCCTATGAGCGCCAGCAGCAGGTTCATCGGAGCCACGACGTCCGCGAAGCCCTGCATGAGGTTGTCGAGGTTGTCCATCTACAGGATCCCTTGCAGGACACCGGCCGGGAGGTTCACACCGAGCCCGATCGCGAAGGCGTAGAACGTGGTGAGGGACAGCGTCACCGCGATCAGCAGATTGCGTATGTAGTGGCGGTTGCCGAGGGCGAAGGCCGTCCCCCAGAAGAGCAGGGCCCCGCTGATCACCCAGCCGAGCCGCTCGATCAGCACCGCGTTCACCACGAACGCGGTGATCAGCAGCAGCACCGTCCGCCAGTCGCTGCCCTGGGACAGGTCGACGTCCTCGCCGGCCTCCGGCTCACCCCGGCCGCCCCGGGCCACGTCGACCGCGTACACCGCGGCGACCACCAGGAGCAGCACGCCCAGGATCACCGGCACCGCGCGCGGCCCGACCGGGTCGGTGCTGCTCGTGATGTGCGGGATCCCGAGCCCGTCCACGATCACCGCGGTGCCCAGCAGGACGAGGAACGCGCACACGCCGTACTGTGCGCGGTCCCCGCTCCGGGGCGGAGGGGCGTCCTCCACGGTCCGCTCGTCTGTCATCGGGGAGCTCATGCTCACGCCAGCCCGAGCTCTGCCAGCAGATCGGCGACGGACTTGTCCTGGTCCTTGAGATAGCTGCCGAACTCATCACCGGTGACGAAGGCGTCGGTCCAGCCGCGCTTGGTCAGCTCGGCCTTCCACTCCTTCGAGTCGTGCATCGTGGTGAGGGTGTCGATCCAGGTCTTCTTCTGCGCGTCGGTGATCCCCGGAGGGGCGACGATGCCACGCCAGTTGGTGAAGACCAGGTCGATCCCGGAGCCCTTGAGGGTGGGGGCGTCCTTCACCGCCTCGATGGGCTCCTCGCTGGTGACCGCCAGGACCCGTACCTGTCCGGCCTCGATCTGGTCGAGGAACTCGCCGTACCCGCTGGCGCCGAAGGCGATCTTGTTGCCGAGGATCGCGGGCAGCAGTTCGCCGCCGCCGTCGTACGAGACGTAGTTGACCTTCTTCGGCTCGATGCCGACCGCCTTCGCCAGCTGCATCGGCAGCAGATGGTCCGGGCCGCCCGGCGAGGAGCCGCCGCCCACGGCGACCTTCTTCGGGTCCTTCTTCCACGCCGTCACGAGGTCGTCGATCGTCTTGTACGGGGAGTCCTTCGACACGACGATCGCGCCGGCCTCCTCGATCAGCTTGGCCAGGGGCGTGGTGTCGGTCAGGGTCGCCTCGGACTTCGAGGTGTACGCGGAACCGACGACGCCCAGGCCCATCTGCATGGCCAGCTTGCCGTTGCCCTTCTCGTTCACCAGGCGCTGCAGGCCCACGGTGCCGCCCGCGCCGGGCAGGTTGTAGACCTGGACGCCGGAGGCGACCTTGGAGTCCTGCATCACCTGGGCGACGGTCCGGGCGGTGACGTCGTACCCGCTGCCCGGGGTGTTGGGCACCATGAGGCGCAGACCGCTGACGGGCTTGGAGCTCCCGCTCCCCGAGTCCTCCTTCTCCGCGGTGGCACCGCAGGCGCTGACGGCGAGCATCGACACAGTGGCAAGAGCGCCGAGAAGTGCGGCTCTGCGAGTTCTCATGGCTCATCTCTTTCGCTGGGGCTGGTCCGGCGCCATGATTGTGCGATTCCTCGGACACCCCGTCTGCCTTGTGTGAGCATTGAAGGTTGAGTTCATTGTGGTCGTGAGATCCCGCCGCCCCACCCTCGCCGGTGAGCTGCTGGTCCTGCAGCTCGCCATCGTGGTGGTCGTGCTGGTCGCGGTGGCCGCCGTGTCGCTGGCGCAGTCCGAGGCGACCTTCGACCGGGTCGAGGGACGCCGGGTGACCGCCCTCGCCGAGGAGATGGCCGGCAACCCCCTGCTGCGTGCCCAGCTCGTGCTGCCCGCGCCCGGTGAGACCCTGGCGCCGCTGCTGCAGACCACGCGGACCCGGTCGAACGTCACCTCGGTCACCGTCGCCGACGCGGACGGCGAGATCGTGGCCGCCACCAACCCCACCCTGGTCGGCACCCGGCTGCCGGTCGACGGGCCGAGCGTCGCGCAGGCCCGCGGCTGGTCCGGGGAGCTGCCGGTGGCCGGGGTCCGTGAACTGGTGGCCCAGGCACCGGTGCTCGCCGAGCACGACGACCATGTCGGCGAGCACGTCGGGACGGTCATGATCGGACGGGCCTCACCGTCGGCCTGGCAGCGCCTCAGCGGCGCCTCCTCCTATCTGCTCGCCTACCTCGGCATCGCGAGCGTGCTCGGCGTCGCCGGCTCCTGGCTGCTGGCCCGGCGGATCAAACGGCAGACCCTCGGCCTCGAACCCCGCGAGATCGCCGGCCTCGCCGAGCACCGGGAGGCCATGCTGTTCGGCCTCGCCGAAGGTGTGATCGCCCTCGACCCCAGGCTGCGCCTCACCCTCGTCAACGACGTCGGCCGCCAGCTGCTCGACCTCCCCGAGCCCTGCGTGGGCATGAGCCTGGCGGACCTGGGGATCACCGGCAGGCTGTACGACGTCCTGGCCGGGACCGGCGCCGACCACGGCACCGAGCGCCGTGACGAGGTGGTCGTGCGTCGGGGCCGGGTGCTGGTGATGAACCGGATGGACGTCACCAAGGACGGCCGCCGCCTCGGCTCCGTGACGACCCTCCGCGACCGCACCGAACTGGCCCAGCTGGAACGCGAGTTGGGCTCCTTCCGCAGCAGCACCGAACTGCTCAGGGCGCAGGCCCACGAGTTCTCCAACCAGCTGCACACCATCTCCGGGCTCATCCAGATCGGCGAGCACGACGAGGTCGTCCGGTACGTCCGCGCCCTGCGCAGACACCGCGAGTCCCTCGACCTGACCCTCACCAGCCGGGTCCGGGACCGGGCCGTCGCCGCGCTGCTCATGGCCAAGTCCGCGCTCGCCGCGGAACGCCGGGTACAGCTGCGGATCTCCGAGCGCACCGCCCTGGACCGGCTGGAGCCGACGGACTCCGCGGACGTGGCGACCGTGCTCGGCAATCTCGTCGACAACGCCCTCGACGCGGCCGCCGCCTCGGAGCACGACTCCGACGCCTGGGTGGAGGTCGAACTGCGGCAGGACGCCTCCAGCGTGGAGATCGTGGTCCGCGACTCGGGCCCGGGCGTGGCGCCCGAGCTCGCGCAGGAGGTCTTCCTGCGCGGCTTCACCACCAAGGCCGCGCAGGGCGGCGACCGCGGGATCGGCCTCGCCCTCACCCGGCTGGTGTGCACCCGCAGGGGCGGCGAGGTGTCGGTGACCAACACAGAGACGGGCGCCGTGTTCACGGCCTGGATGTCCGTGGGCCGGCCGGCCGAGCGGGAGACGGAGGAGGTCCGATGATCGACGTACTCGTGGTCGAGGACGACTTCATGGTGGCGCGCATCCACCGCGGATTCGTCGACAGCGTCGAGGGCTTCCGCGTGGTCGGCACGGCGAATTGCGGGGAGCAGGCGCTCACCGCCGTTGCCGAGCTGGAGCCCGACCTGGTCCTGCTCGACCTCTATCTGCCCGACATGTTCGGTCTCGACGTCGTTCCCCGGCTGCGGACCGCGGGCCACGACTGCGACGTGATGGTGATCAGCGCCGCCCGCGAGACGGATGCGGTCCGCCGCGCCGTCCGCCAGGGCGTCGTCGACTACCTGCTGAAACCGTTCGACGCCGATGAACTCAAGGACCGGCTGGAGCGCTACAGCGCCCGGCGCGGCGACCTGTGCGTCGGGACGGTCAGCGGGCAGGCCGAGGTGGACCGGGCGCTGGGGCGGGTCGTCGCGCCGACGGTGGCGCCGGCGCTGCCGAAGGGGATGAGCGTGGAGACCTCCGAGCTCGTCGAACGGGCGCTGCGCGCGGTCCAGGGCACCCTGTCCGCCGCCGAATGCGCCGAGCGGGTCGGCATCTCCCGGGTCAGCGCCCGCCGCTACCTCGAACACCTCGCGGTCACGGGCCGAGCGGTGGTCTCCCTGCGGTACGGCCACGCGGGACGGCCCGAACGGCGGTACCACTGGGACGGGCGGTGAGCCTCCGCCCCGTGGTTCGCCACCGCCGACGCGCTGTTCGCCTGGGCGCCCGGCACGCCGAGCCCGGCACCGGAAGCTCAGCTGTGGAACTTGATGTAGCCGTTGCGGTCCGGGTCGGAGCCGCTCTTGGTGTAGGAGTGCACGTCGGCCCTGCTCCCGGAGGGCTTGTACAGGTAGATCGTGTCCTTGTCGTTGTTCCAGATGAAGTTGCAGTTGTCGCGGTAGACGACGTTCTTGGCGTCGGAGTCGCTGCCGTGGCCGCCGCGGAGCTTCACGTAGTCACCGGGCTGGAGGTAGTGGTTCGCGGTGAACTCGAAGAAGTTGCCGACCGCGTCCTCGACCAGGTAGCCCTTCAGGTTCACGGTCTTGGTCGACGAGTAGTTCTTGACGGTCAGATACTCCTCGTCGGTGTTCCCGGTGGCGCAGTTGTTGGAGTCGCTGCCGGGCGCGTCGTACTGGACACCGCGGACCTTGAGCGCGGAGGTGTACTCGGCGGCCTCGGCCGGTACGGCCGTGAGCGCGATCAGTGTGCCCGTGGCGGCGGCGGTCGTGGCGGCAAGGCGTATACGCATGACAAGGCCCCCCTTGTGAAGGTTGCGTGAAGACGAGCCTGGAGCGTATACAGCCTTGCCCTGCGATCACGGCCGATTCCCCGAAACGTGACCTTCAGTGCGGATAGGCGCGCGGCGGCCGCTGTCGCGGCAGTTCGTCACGGAACTCCGCGATGACGGAACTGATCTGGCGCATCAGCGCGGTGTCCTCCAGCCGGTCGAGGTAGAGATTGCGGCGGGCGAGGGCGGGGGCGTCCACGCAGAAGTACAGGGCCATGAGCGGATTGACGAACAGCTCGCTGTCACGGGTCCGAGCGGTGAAGCGGACGTCCCCGAAGTCACCGCGCACGGCCGCGGCGACGGAGCCGTTGACGATGCTCGGATGCTCCGGGGTGCACTCCTGGGCATGGGCCACCGCGTCGAGGTAGAGGGCACCTTCGCGGCTCGCGCGCGGCAGCGAGAACGCGCCCAGGTAGCCGCCCTCGCGGTCCAGCGCGGCCAGGTTCTCCAGGACGAGGGAGTGGTTGACGCCGTGGTAGGAGTCCACCCCGAACCCGAGGCAGGCGACGAGGCGTTCGGGTATCTCGTCCAGCCCCGCCACCGCGGCCAGACTCGCCATGTCCTCCTCCGGGGTGCCGAGCCCGTGCTCGTCGCCCCGCAGCAGGATGTCCGTCCCGCCGTCCACGAGCACGATCGCGTCCACCGGTCCCAGGTGGTCGAGGAGGCGGCGATAGGCGGCCCGCAGGGGGCGTACGCCCAGGCTCGGGAAGGCGTACACCGTCGCGGGCAGCCCCTGGCGGTCCAGCCATCGGGCCAGAGAGCGCTCGGGGAAGTAGTCGCCGCGGGCGGCGGTGTCGGGATGTACGGCCGCGACGTCCTCGCGCAGCCACACCTGCGTGTCGAGGCCGTACAGATCCGCGAACGACAGGTTGGCCAGGTGTACTTCCTTCCCGGCCGAGCCCAGTGCCAGAGCCAGCGGAAGACCGGCGTAGATGTCGAAACCGCCACCGGCGCCGGCGACGAGGACCCGCCGCGCGGCGCGCAGGCGGGTGAAGAGGGCGGGCTCTTGGAGGGAGAACATCGCAGGACGCTAACAGGTGATCTTCCGCCCACCGGGTTGTGGGAGCGCTCCCAAGTAGGCAGGATGCTGCGATGACTTCGTCAGCCGTGATCCGCTCGTACCGCCGCGAGGACCGAGCCGCCCTTGAGGACATCTGCATCCGCACCGCGCACAACGGCCTCGACAGCCGCCCGGTGTACAAGGACCCCGGGATCCTCCCGGTGATCTTCGCGACCCCCTACGCGGAACTGGAACCGGACCTCACCTTCGTCCTGGACGACGGACGGGGGCGGGCGGTCGGTTACATCCTCGGCACCGCCGACACCCCCCGGTTCGTCGACGCCTTCCGTGAGAAGTGGCTTCCCCTGGTCGCCGGCCGCTATCCGGAATCCAGTGGCCCGCCCACCACCCCCGACGAGGCGATGGTCCCGCTGCTGCACCACCCCGAGCGGATGATCATCCCCGAACTCGCCGCCTATCCCGCCCACTTGCACATCGATCTGCTCCCCGAGTGGCAGGGGCGGGGCCATGGCCGCGAGTTGATGCGGACCTTCCTGCGGGCCCTGAGCGACCGCGGGGTGCCGGCCGTGCATCTGGTGATGGCGACGGCCAACGTTCCGGCCCGCGCCTTCTACGACCGCCTCGGCTTCCAGGAGATCGACGTACCGCACCTCGGTGGCCATGTCGCCTGCCTCGGCCGTGCGACGGGAGAAACGGACCGTCTGTAACTCGGCGGGCCCGAGGTGCTGCGCCCGGAGGACGCGGCGGTCGGCGCGGACGTGACCGGGTTCTCGATCGGCCGACACATCAGCGTGGTACCGGCGTTCTCCATGAACGACCACGGGGTCCACGCCGGGCGTGCCGTCGTCCCCGCCAGGGCGGTGCTCCGGCGGCCCGAGGGGCTCGAGCCGTCGCCGCGGCCGCGGTGTGGATGCCGTATCCGACGGCCTACGGCGCGCCCGTGGAGGCCGGCGGGGCGCGGGCCAGCGACACCGTCGTCGTGACGGCCGCGTCCAGCAGCGTGGGCCTGGCCGCCATCCAGGTCGTCCGCGGTCTCGGCGCGGTTCCCGTCGCCACCACCCGGACCCGCGCCAAGAGAGAGGCGCTGCTGAAGGCGGGCGCGGCCGAGGTGATCGTGACGCAGGAGGAGGACCTCGTCGGCCGGGTCCGGGAACTGACTGCGGGGCGCGGCGCCGAGGTTCGTCTTCGACGCCGTCGCAGGGCCGGGCGTGGTGGACCTGGCCCGGGTCGTCGCCCCAGGCAGCACGCTGTTCCTGTACGGCGCGTTGAGCGGTGAGGCCACGCCCTGCCCCGGATTCGACCTCGGCATGCCCGCGCTGAACATGCGTACCTACACCCTCCACGGGATCACACGGGACCCCGAACGGCTGCGCCGCGCCGAGGCGTTCGTCGCCGCCGGTCTGGGCACGGGTGCCTTCGTGCCGGCCGTGGATCGTGTCTTCGCCCTGGAGGAGATCGCCGAGGCGCACCGGTACCTGGAGGCGGGCGCGCAGGTCGGGAAGATCGTCGTCACGGTCGAGCACGAAGACGCGTGACGGGCGGGGCCGGGGGGCACACCCCCGGCCGCGCCCGTCACACGGTACGGCCGAACTCGCTTACGCGCCGCTCGCCTTGAGCATGTCCTCACGCTCGACGATCTTCACGCGCTCGCGGCCCTCGGGCTCGCCCAGCGCCTTCTCGGCGGCGTCCAGCTGGTACCAGCCCTCCCAGGTGGTGAAGCGGAGCTCGCGCTCGGCGAGGAACGCCTCGACGGCCTCCGGCTCGGGAGAGGCGGGCGTCTGCAGACGGCTGTTCGCGAAGTCGTCCAGGAGGTTCGCGACGGTCTCGTTGGCGTCGCCCTTGGTGTGGCCGATCAGACCGACCGGGCCACGCCGGATCCAGCCGGTGACGTACACCGACTGCAGGTGCTCGCCGCTCTCCTGGATGACCCGGCCGCCCTCGTCCGGGACGGTGCCCGAGTCGATGTCCCAGGGCAGCTTGGGGAGCTTGTCGGAGAGGTAGCCGACCGCGCGGTAGACGGCGTCGACGTCCCAGTCGGTGAACTGTCCGGTGCCCTTGACGTTTCCGGTGCCGTCCAGCTCGGTGCGCTCGGTGCGCAGGCCGACGACCTCGCCGTCCTCGCCGAGGATCTCCACGGGCGACTCGAAGAAGTGCAGGAACAGCTTGTGCGGGCGGTCGCCGATGTCGCGGATCGCCCAGTTCTCCAGGGTCTTGGCGACCATGTCGACCTGCTTGTTGCCGCGCCGCTCGGCGATCGAGCCCTCGTCGTAGTCGATGTCCTCGGGGTTGACGATGACCTCAATGTTGGGCGAGTGGTCCAGCTCGCGCAGCTCCATCGGGGAGAACTTCGCCTGCGCCGGGCCGCGTCGGCCGAAGACATGGATCTCGACGGCCTTGTTCTTCTTCAGGCCCTCGTAGACGTTCGGCGGGATCTCCGTCGGCAGCAGCTCGTCCGCCGTCTTGGCGAGGATCCGGGAGATGTCGAGCGCCACGTTGCCCACACCCAGGACGGCGACCTTCTCCGCCTGAAGCGGCCAGGTGCGCGGGACGTCCGGGTGGCCGTCGTACCAGGAGGCGAAGTCGGCGGCGCCGTAGGAGCCGTTGAGCTCGACGCCGGGGATCCTCAGCTCGCGGTCCGCCATGGCGCCGGTCGAGAAGATCACGCCGTCGTAGAAGGCGCGCAGGTCGTCCAGGTGGAGGTCGGTGCCGTAGTCGATGTTGCCGAAGAGGCGGACCTGAGGCTTGTCGAGGACCTGGTGGAGGGCCTTGACGATGCCCTTGATGCGGGGGTGGTCGGGGGCGACGCCGTACCGGATCAGCCCGAACGGGGCGGGCATCCGCTCGAAGATGTCGATGGACACACCGGGCTCGGTGGCCACGTCGGACTTGAGCAGAGCGTCGGCGGCGTAGATGCCGGCCGGTCCGGCGCCGACGATGGCTACCCGCAGGGGGCGGGGCATGATCAGGTTCCCTTCGAGAGGCGACAAGCGATCTCGCCGGGAAGCCTAAACTAAGGCAAGCCTAAGCTGGTACACGGGTCCGGTCTATGAGCTCATAAGGCTACTTTATGACCCGGGCGGGCTGTGCGAGCACTCTCTCATGCCGGACGGGAACCCGTTCGCGGGCATCGGCCAACAGCAGTCGACCATGCCCATGACTTCGAGGGAACCGCATGCAATCGACAGGCGATCCGTGCGTCGCAGACCTTCCCGATGTCGTCCCCCGCGACGGCGTCGAGTCCGACGCCTCGGTCGTCGAGCGGTCCTGGGAGGAGCCCGATGCCTTCGAGATCCTCTTCCAGAGGTACGCCGACGACATCCACCGCTACGCGGCCCGGCGGCTCGGCGCCGAGGCCGCCGACGACCTGATGGCCGAGACCTTCGTCATCGCGTTCCAGCAGCGCCACCGCTACGACCTGTCGCGGTCGCAGGCCCGCCCGTGGCTGTACGGGATCGTCACCAACCTCGTCGGCCAGCACCGGCGTGCCGAGGCGCGGCGGCTGAGGGCGTTCTCGCGCGTCGCCTCGACCACGGCCGGCGACGGCGCCGAGGCCCTGGACGACCGGGTCGTGGCGCGGGTCGGCGCCGAGCACTCCCGCGCCCGACTGGCCGGCGCGCTCGCCAAGTTGCCCGCGCGCTACCGGGACGTGCTGCTGGTGATCGCCTGGGGCGATCTCGACTACGCCGAGGCCGCGGAGGCCCTCGGCATCCCCGTGGGCACGGTGCGCTCACGGCTCAACCGGGCGCGGACCAGGTTGCGCGCCGCACTGGGCGGGGCGGACCCCACAGCCCTTCACGAGGAGACCGAGGAGACCGACCGTGGATGACCTCATCGTGGTACGCGAGTTCGAGGCCGACGTGGCCCCGCTCACCGACGACGCCCGTTCCGCCGCCCGCGTCCGGCTGCGGCGCGCCATCCTCCGGGACGGGCACCCGAGGCCGCTGTCCCGGCGGCTGATGCTCCGGGTCGCCGTGGTCGGGACCGCCACGGCGGTCGCTGCCGGCGGCGTGGCCGTCGCCGGTCTGAGCCAAGGGGGCGGGGGTGCGGACGGCACGCGGATGGCGACGATGAGCGCGGCCGAAGTGCTGCACAAGGCCGCCGCACGGTCGCGTGCCGACGACGCCGGGACGCCGGTTCCGCGCGACGACCAGTACGTGTACACCAAGACGCGCGTCACCCGGACCTATGACAAGGGCGGGAAGCGCAAGACCTGGACCGACGAGAGCTGGATCTCCGTGGACGGCTCCAAGCCCTCCAGCCGTCAGGAGTACGGCAAGGTCCACCGCGACCCGCCGCTGGGCAAGCAGGAGGTGAGGTGGCCGCCGACCGAGTACGACGAGCTGGCGAAGTGGCCGACGGACCCGGACCAGCTCCTGGACAAGCTGCGGGGGGACCGGGGCCCCGATGACAAGGTGGTGGAAGGGAAGGCGGGATCGGGCGAGGTCCGCGAGCGGCCGGTGCGCCAGGCCGACATCGACAGGGAGGCGTTCGTCAACGCCGTCCAGTTCTACGTGGTCCCGCGGATCATGCCGCCCGGGCTGGAGGCGGGCACGTTCGAGGCGGTCGCCCGGATCCCCGGCATCCGGATCGACCGCGAGGTTGTGGACGGCCTCGGCCGCAGGGGAGTGGCCGTCTCCTACCCGGGGTTCGACTTCGCGTTCATCTTCGACGCGACGGACTACACGTACCTGGGGCTGCGTCTGAAGGGGAGCACCGCGGACCTGGTCGACGGGAAGGTCAGGCATCGCGACCGGTACCACGAGACGCGTGCCCGGCAGGAGCTGGGCGTCGTGGACCGCATCGGTCAGCGCCCGTAGCCGGACCGCGGTGCCCCGGGGCGGTCAGCCGATGTGGTAGCTGTCCCCGTACACCTTCCAGTCCAGGGGCGGGTTGAGATCGAGGTTGCCCGCGCGCAGGAAGACGCGCTGGGCGGTGTCGACCCGGCTGGTGTCGCTGTGGGCCTCCTCCTGCTTCATGGCCCACACCCGCGCGTCCAGGAAGGCGTGCAGGTAGGTGACCTCGTCGCCGCCCTGGGCCGGGGGCCGGGCCCGGTTCAGGGCGCGCCTGCGGATGTTGCGGAAGCTGGTCGGGTCGGTACCGTCGCCGTGCATGACGATGGCGTCGTAGTAGGCGAACTGGCCGAGCACCCGTAGTCCGTCGGCCTTGCCCTGACGGACCGCGGGGTTGAAGTACACACGGTCGCGCTCGTCGTCCTGGGCCCGCCGGAACTCCGCGTCCTGTGCGGCCCGGCGCCAGTCCGCCGGGAAGTCCGGGTCCAGACCGGCGTGCGAGTCGGTGCCGTCGACCCGGCGCAGTGCCGGCAGATACGGGGCGAGGACGTTGCCGGGGCGGCGGTCGGCGTAGAGCTCGACGAGGTCGAGCATGTCGCCGGTGCCGGAGCAGAACCCGATGATGCCGGCGGTGTAGCCGCGGCCGTCGCCGATGTCCTCGATGTACTTGTACTGCGCCTTCCAGTCGAGCGAGGAGTTCTCCGCGCTCGACACCAGCTGCATGGCGATCTCCTTCTTCGCCGGGTCGTCCAGCCCGCCCGCGCGGGCGCGGGCCGCGGCGGCCGGGGAGGCGAGCAGGGGGGTGGTCACGGCGGACGCGCCGAGCAGGGTGAGCAGGGCGCGGCGCGACATGCCTGAGGGGTGCTTCACGGCGGCTCCAAATGGAGGTGGGGGGTGGGGAGTTGGCCGTACGTTGCACTGATAGGAAGGTTTACTATCAGATGCTGGACGCAGTGAACACCCGTCGCGTCAAAGGTTCGTACCTATCGACAAGCCGCGCGCTACGGCAGCGGTTGCTCCGCCCAGATGACCTTGCCCTCGGGCGTGTACCGGGTGCCCCAGCGCTCGGCGAGCTGCGCGACCAGGAACAGGCCGCGGCCGCCCTCGTCCGTCATCGCCGCGTAGCGCAGATGGGGCGAGGTGCTGCTGCCGTCGAAGACCTCGCAGATCAGGGTCCGGTCGCGCAGCACCCGGACCCGGATGGGCTCGCCGCCGTAGCGGATCGCGTTGGTCACCAGCTCGCTCAGGATCAGCTCGGTGGTGAACTCCAGCTCCTCCAGGCCCCATCCGGCCAGCCGCCGGGAGACATCGGCGCGCACCCGTCCCACGGCCGCCGGATCGGACGGTACGTCCCACTCGGCGACCCGGTCCTCGGCCAGGGCCCGGGTGCGCGCCACGATCAGCGCGATGTCGTCGCTCGCCCGCGAGGTGAGGCGCGAGTCGAGCACCACCCGGCAGGTGTCCTCCGGCGAGTCACCGGCCCGCGCGAGAGCGGCGCGCAGCAGTTCCAGGCCCACGTCGATGTCGCGTTCCCGGTCCTCGACCAGACCGTCCGTGTACAGCACCAGGCGGCTGCCCTCGGCGAGTTCGAGGTCGGCCGTCTCGAACGGCAGCCCGCCCAGACCCAGCGGGGGACCGGCGGGCACGTCCGGGAACTCCACGGTGCCGTCGGGGTGGATGAGGGCCGGCGGCGGATGGCCCGCGCGGGTGACGGTGCAGCGCCGCGAGACCGGGTCGTACACGGCGTACAGGCAGGTCGCGCCGGTGACCGGGGCGCTCTCGCCCTCCTGTGTCTCGTCCTGGTCGATGCGCCCGACCAACTCGTCCAGGAGGGACAGGAGTTCGTCGGGCGGGAGGTCGAGCGAGGAGAAGTTGTGGACCGCGGTGCGCAGCCGCCCCATCGTCGCCGCCGCGTGCAGCCCGTGGCCCACCACGTCGCCCACCACCAGCGCCACCCGGGCGCCGGACAGCGGCAGGACGTCGAACCAGTCCCCGCCCACACCCGCCTGGGCGGGCAGATAGCGGTAGGCGATGTCCAGGGCGTTCTGCTCGGGCAGGCTGCGCGGCAGCAGACTGCGCTGGAGCGTGACCGCCATGGTGTGCTCGCGGGTGTAGCGGCGGGCGTTGTCGATGGAGACCGCGGCCCGCGCCACCAGCTCCTCCGCCAGGGCGAGTTCGTCGGTGTCGAAGGGGGCGGGCTTCTCGGAGCGCCAGAAGTTGACCACGCCCAGGACCAGGGCGCCCGCCCGCAGCGGCACGGCGATCAGCGAGTGGATGCCGAACTGCAGGACCAGCGCGGTCCGTTCGAGATCCTGGGCCCGCCAGCCGGGGGACTCGGCCAGCCGCGCCTCCAGGACCGCCTGGCCGGAGCGCAGGGAGCGTGCCTGCGGGGAGGACGCGACGAGCCGCATCCGCTCGCCCACCGCGTACAGCGGCGCGTCCTTGCGGATCCCGCTGAACGCCGTACGGCGCAGGTCGGTGCCCGACTCCGGCTGTCCGCCGCTGAGCACCGCGTCGAAGAGGTCCACGGTGACGAAGTCCGCGAACCGGGGCACGGCGAGCTCCGCCAGCTCCTCGGCGGTCCGGGTGACGTCCAGGCTGGTGCCGATGCCGACCCCGGCGTCGTACAGCATGTCGAGGCGCTCGCGGGCCGCCTCGGCACGCCCGGACAGGGCCCGCAACTCGGTGGAGTCGCGCAGGGTGGCCACGCTGCCGGCCGGGCCGCCCTCCAGCTCGGTCGGCCGCTGGTTGACGGCCAGCAGCCGGTCGCCGACCAGGTGCACCTCGTCGGTGGCGACCCGTCCGGAGGCCAGCAGCTCGGCGGTGTCGGCGGGGAGCCCGAGGCTGAGCACGTCCCGGCCCTCGGCGTCGGCCGGCAGATGCAGCAGCCGCTGCGCCTCGTCGTTGGCGAGCAGCAGGCGGCCCTCGCCGCCGACGATGAGCACGCCCTCGCGCACGGCGTGCAGCACCGCGTCGTGGTGCTCGTACATCTTGGTCATCTCGTGCGGACCGAGCCCGTGGGTCTGGCGCAGCAGCCGTCTGCTGACCAGGGCCGTGCCCGCCATGGCCAGGGCGAGTCCGCCGGCCGCGGCGGCCAGCAGCAGCGGCATCTGCTCGTCCGCGGTGCCGCCCACGTGCTCGGTCGTGATGCCGGCCGACACCGCGCCCACGACCTTCCCGTCGGGCGCCCTGATCGGTACGACGGCCTGGACGAGCCGGCCGATGGTCCCGTCGATCTCCTCGGTGACCACCTTGCCGCCCAGTGCGGGGGCGAGGTTGCCGACGAACTTCTTGCCGATGCGGTCGGGCTTGGGGTGGGTGTAGCGGATGCCGTCGGTGTTGAGGACCACGATGAAGTCGACGCCGGTCGCCTTGCGCGCCGCCTCGGCGCGCGGTTGCAGCACGGCGGTGGGATCGGGGGCGTCCAGGGCCTCGACGGTGCCCGGCGCGTTGGCGAACGCCTCGGCGACGGCGACCGAGCGGTTGCGGGCCTCCGTCGTGCTGTCGTGCCGCACCTGCAGCACCAGCGCCACCACCGCGGCCACGACCAGCAGCAGCACGATCACGACCTGGGAGACGAACACCTGTCCGGCGACGCTGCGTCCGCCCAGCGCCGACCGCACCCCGGCGACTCGCCCGCGCCGCGACCGGTCTGCGTCACGTTGCGAGAGTCGGACCATGTGCCATGTCTACACTGCACGGCCCCAGGAGGCGAGAGGCGTCACACACCGTGACAGGTTGTTCACGTCGTCTCAACGCGGTCTCCTGCGGGTGGCGAGCAACAGGGCGATGTCGTCAGGGCGGTCGGCGGCGTGCCGGGCCGCCGTGGTGAGCCGGTCGGCGATGCCCGCGAGCCGTGCCGTGGGGGTCCCGGCGCGGGCGAGGGCCACCCGCAGGGCGCTGATGCCGTCGTCGATGTCACCGCCGGGCCGCTCCACCAGCCCGTCGGTGTAGAGCGCCAGGACGGCGCCGGGCTCGATCCGCAACTCCGTGACCGGGTAACGGGCGCCCGGGTCCACGCCGAGCACGACCCCGCCGGGCAGGTCGAGGACGCGGGTGCTGCCGTCCGGGTTGCGCAGCAGGGGCGGCGGGTGCCCCGCGCGAGCCACCCGGGCGAGCCCGGTGACCGGATCGAGGCGGATGTAGCAGCAGCTGGCGAACTGCCCGGGGTCGAGGTCGATGAGGAGGTGGTTCGTGCCGCTCATCACCTCGTCGGGCGGCCGGTCACCGAGCGCGAACGCCCGTACGGCGGTGCGCAGTTGGCCCATGGTCGCGGCGGCCTGCACACCGTGTCCCTGCACGTCCCCGATGACCAGGGCCAGACCGTCGCCCGACTCGACCACGTCGTACCAGTCCCCGCCCACCTCCATGCCCTGGGTGCCGGGCAGATAGCGGCCCGCGGTCTCCACCAGCGGATGGTCCGTCAGACGGCGGGGCAGCAGCGCCTGTTGGAGGCCCCGGGCCAGCGCGGCCTCGCTCTCGTAGCGCTGAGCCTTCTCCATCGCGTGGGCGATCAGTCCGGCGAGCGCGGTGAGCACCGAGCGCTCCTCGCCGCTGAAGGTGCGGGGGCGGTCGAAGCCCAGGATGCAGGAGCCGACGGGGCGCCCGGAGGCGATCAGCGGCAGGAACGCGCGGGCGCCCTCCGTCGCGTCCAGCGGGATCCCCGGGTAGGCGGCGGTGAGTTGCTGCATCGAGTCGAAGAACAGCGGGCGGCCGGTGGTGAGCGTCTCGACGCCGGGCAGATGCGCGTCGAGTCCCACCCCGTCGAAGGGGGCGAGGAAGCCCGGCGGGAAGCCGGACTCCCAGGCCAGATACAGATGCCGGTCCTGAAGCAGGTACAGCGCCAGACGGCGGCCGCCGAACGCGGGGAGCAGCTCCTTCATCACCACGGCGGACACCTGACGGGCGGTGACCGCCTCGGTCAGCGCGATGGCGAGGACGATGGGGCGGTACAGCGGCGCCAGGGACGACGTGGCGGCGCCGTCGGCCTCCGCGGAGTCCGGCATCCGGCGCGTCGGCTGCACCGTGCAGGTCAGCACGTCCGGGCCGGGATAGACCGACAGCGCGAGCCAGTCGCCCTCGTAGGAGGCGTCCAGGCCGGGCGGCCGTCGTACATGGAGGTGCACCGGGTCCGGGGACAGCAGGGCGCTGCGCAGATGGTCCTCGACGTCGGGCTCGTTCAGCCAGGGCACGCCCTCCCACAGCGGACGGCCCAGCAGCACCTCCCGCGGCCGGTGCAGCAGCTGTGCGGCGCGCGGATTGGCGTACGCCACCAGCCCGAGCCGGTCCAGGCAGAACACACCCTCCGGCAGCAGGTCCGCGGCCGCGTCACCGGCCGCACCCGGCCCGGGATCGAGGACGAACCCGCGCACCGGTCGCGCGTCCGATCCGGCCGCGGAGGCGTCCGGCGTCCAGAACTCCATCAGCCGCAGACCGCCGTCCGCGGCCCGCACGTACAGCGGCAGTGACGGGGTGCTCGCGGCCGCCTCCCGCAGCGCGGCCAGCACACGCTCGGCGTCGTCGGGGGCGACGGCCTCGGCCAGCGCCCGGGCGGTCCCGTCGAAGTCCGTGGGCGTGACCCCCACCAGGGCGTGCAGATGGGCGTCCGCGGTCACCACGCCGGTCGCCGGGTCCCAGGCGAAGCGGCCGAGCCGGCCCGCCGACGGGTGCGCGGCCGGCGGCCGCACACACAGGGGCTCGTCGTCCCAGATGACGGGGCCGGCATCCCTGAGGCTCCCGAGCCGCCGGGCCAGTTCCTCCGCGACCCGCGCCAGCCGCTCCCGCTCGGCGAGCACCTCGGTGGCGTCCGCGGCGGCGGGCCGCAGCACACTGAGCACGCCGTACGTCGTCGACGCGTCGGCGACGGGCACGTACAGCGACCCGAACTGGAACGGCAGACCGGCGGCGAACTGCGGATAGCGCCGCATCGTCTCGGTGGCGTTCGGCAGCACGACCTGCACGCCCAGCCGGTAGGCATCGGCGACGGGGAACGGCCGGTCGGCGTGCAGCCGCCACCACGGCCTGAACAGCGGCCCCGGCAACCCGGCCAGCACCGCCAGACGCAGCACCCCCGGCGTGCTCGAACGCAGGTAGACGCCACCGGCATGACCCCCGGCCGCGGCGATCGCCTCCGTCGAGGCACCGATCAGCAGCGCGGCCAGCCGTCCCGGCATCCGGTGCGCGTCCTCGCCGCTCCCAGTCATCGGCCTCTGCCTCGTCCCTGTGCCGCCGCACGGGCGACACAGCAAGAATGCGCCAGGAGGGGCCTGCGGCGCATCCGGGTGGACGAGGTCGGGAGCGGAGTTCGCGGGATACGGAGGCGGTCAGGGGCGGCCGGCGGTGCGGTCGGGCGCGGGTTCGGGGGTGCGCCGTGAGGGAGGCGGCGAGGCCCGGTGGACCGCGCAGGGGCTGAGGGGGCGGGCCGGGTCGTACGGTCCCGGATGTCCTCGTGGACCTCCCGCATCACGACCGAGGCCGGGCCCCGAGCGAGCCGTCTCCGAGGCCGTGCGGGCCGGCTGCGGTGCCCGGGGCGGCCGCACTCCGATGGCGGGGCTGAGGGGGCGGGCCGGGTCGTACGGTCCCGGTTGTCCTCGTGATCCCCCCCCCGCATCACGACCGAGGCCGGGCCCCGAGCGAGCCGTCGCCGAGGCCGTGCGGGCCGGCTGCGGTGCCCCAGGCGGCCGCACCCCGGTCACGGCGTCGGCGACGGTCCGCCTCGCAGGCCCCCGGGGCGATCAGCCGCCCAGCCCCTGCAAGCCCTCGTACGCCGCCATCACCAGCTCCAGCCCTCGGTTGTCCGCCTCCGGCTCCCGCATCTGGTTGGTCACGTACGCGACCGTCATCCGGGCCCCGGGATCGATCATGACCAGGGAACCGCCCCAGCCGCCCCAGCCGTACGTGGTGCCGAACCGGCCGTAACCGAGGCCCCAGCTGACCGGCATGCCCAGGATGCGGTCCTCGCCGGTGTACTGCTCCTCGAAGGCCCGCTCGACGCCCGCCGGGGACAGCAGCCGTACCCCGGACACCGTGCCCGCGCAGGCCATCACGGACTGCGCGCGGGCGACCGAGCGGGCGTTGCCGAAGCCGCTCGCCGCCGGGATCTGGGCGCGGCGCCAGGCCACGCTGTTGCCGTCGCGCAGACGGATGCCGGTCGCCGTGGAGGGTGACGCGTCCTGGTCGGGGGCGCCCGCGACGTAGTCCTCGTCCCGGCCCGGCGGCGGGACGGTGAGGGCCACACGGTGGTCGCGTTCCGCGGACAGGCCGATGCTGAAGTCCGCTCCGAGCGGTGCGGCCACCTCCCGGGCGAAGAACTCGCCCACGGTGCGTCCCGTGATCCGGCGGAGCACCTCGCCCACCAGGAAACCCTGCGTCAGGGAGTGGTAGCCGGCCGCGGTGCCCGGTTCCCACTGCGGGGTCAGGGCGGCGAGCCGGGACGTCACGGACGGCCAGTCGTACAGCTCCGCGACCGGGCCGTCGTAGTCCGGCAGACCCGCGGTGTGCGAGAGCAGATGCCGTACGAGCACCTTCTCCTTGCCCGCCGCCGCGAACTCCGGCCAGTGACGGGAGACCGGCGCGTCCACGTCGAGCTCGCCCCGGTCCGCGAGGATCAGCGCGGACAGGGCCGTCATCGTCTTGGTGACGGAGAAGACGTTGGCGACGGTGTCCCGCTGCCACGGCACGCTGCGGTCCGCGTCCGCGAAACCGCCCCACACGTCGACCACGGGCTCGCCGTCCACGAAGACCGCGGCCGAACCGCCGACGTCCCCGGCGTCCAGGAAGGCGGCCAGCGCGTTCGGCACAGCGGTGAACAGATCGTCGTACGAGCCCTGGATGTCTGCCATGCGCGGAATCTAGTGGGCGACGGCGGGCCGGGGGCAACCGAATTTCCGGTGCCCGGGTCCGGGGGAGGCCCCCCGGACGGCGCGGCCCATATCGTGGGAAGTGGTGCGATATCGGCAGTGAGGCGGCAGAGCCATGGCGGACGCGGAGATCGACTACGCGGCGGTGTTCCAGGCGCTGCCCGGCATGGTGGCGGTCCTGACACCCGGACTGGTGTACGCGGACGCCAACGAGGAGTTCGTGCGCATGTCCGGCCGCAGCCGGGGGCAACTGGTCGGCAACCACCTCTTCGACGTCTTCCCCGACAACCCCGGCGACCCGGCCGCCTCCGGCATGCGCAACCTGGCCGCCTCGCTGCAGCGGGTCCTGGCCACCGGCGAGCGGGACACGATGGCCGTGCAGCGGTACGACGTCCAGTCGCTTCAGCAGCCGGAGCGCTGGGAGGAGCGCTACTGGAGTCCGGTCAACGCCCCCGTCCTCGGCCCCGACGGCGAGGTCGTCCTGCTCGTGCACCGCGTGGAGGAGGTCACCGAGTTCATCCGCGACCGCGGCGGCCCGGTCGGCACCCGGGCCCGGGCCCTGGAGGCCGAACTGTACATCCGTGCACGGGAGTTGCAGGAGGTCAACGAGCGGCTGCGCAAGGCCCACGCCCGGGAGCGCGAGGTGGCCCTCGCCCTCCAGGAGGCGATGCTCCCCGCACCCCGGCTCGTACGGGACCACCGCGCGGCCGTCCGCTACCGCCCCGCGGTCGGCGCGCTGAACGTCTGCGGCGACTGGTACGACGTCGTGGACCTGGTCGGCGGCGACCGCATCGGCGTCGCGGTCGGCGATGTCGTCGGGCACGGGCTGGCGGCGTCCTGCGTGATGGGCCAGCTGCGCAGTGCGCTGAGCGCCGCGTCACGGGTGGCCGAGGGCCCCGCGCAGGCACTGGACGTGCTGGGCCGCTACGCGCACGTGGTGCCCGGCGCGGAGTGCGCCACGGCGGTCACCACGTTCATCGACTTCGAGGCCCGCACCATCACCTACAGCAGTGCGGGACACCTTCCGCCCGCGCTCGTCCACGCCGACGGCGAGGTGGAGTTCCTCGACGGGGCGACCGACCCGCCGCTGGACGCCGGCCCCGACCCCGTCCCCAGGCGTCGACCGTCTTCGGCGACGGCGCGACGCTGGTGCTCTACACCGACGGCCTGGTGGAACGCCGCCGTGAGGACATCGGGACCGGCCTCGGACGCCTCGCGGACTCCCTCGCCCGCCACCGGGAGGCCGACCCGGAGGCCATGGCGGACGCGGTCCTGCTCGAACTGCTCCCGCAGGCTGGCGCCACGGACGACACGGCACTGATCATCGTGCGGCTGTGAGTGACGACCGGGTCGACGTCCGGTGGTGCGCGGCGGGTTCGTCGCACGGCGGTGCGCGGCGGGCTCATCACGCGGCGGTGAGCTGCCGGGCGTGCTCGGACGACGGGAGCAGAAGCGGTGTGGCGAGCAGGAGGACCCCGGCCGCGGCGAGGGCGATACGGGGCCGGTGACCGCGGCGAGCAGACCCCGGGCGGCGGTGAGGGCGGCCGTGGTCAGCTTGTTGCTGACGGACCAGGCCGAGAGCGTGCGGGCGACACGGTCGGGCGGGGTGCGGTCGAGCCGGCAGGTGGCCGGCACCGGGTTGTGGACGGCGCAGCTGGTGATCACTCCGAGTTCGAGGAGCATCACGAGCAGCAGCCCGGGCAGCCCCGGACCGACGAAGGCGAGCCCGACCGGCCAGGGCCGAGCATGAGGACGGTCAGCAGGGGGACCGCCGGCATGGTCAGGGCGTTGACCAGGACGGTGTTCAGGAACAGCGGTCGCAGCACCGGATCGGCGAGGAGGAACCGCCAGCCGCCGAAAAGGTCACCGGCCTTGGGCCGGCCCTCCGCCGCGGTCCGCACCGGACGCGCATCGCCCTGTCCGCCCATGGCGCGGATCCCCACCGCCGACAGCAGATGGCTGACGGCGTCGGCGGCGACGGTCACCACGGGCCGGAACACACCGATCGCCGCACCGCCCAGAGTCGGTCCGATCATGGTGGCCGTCCATGAGGTGGCCTCGAACCGGCTGCCTGCGACCAGCAGGTCCCGGGAGGCACCAGGGCCTTCAGGCAGGCGCCGGAGGCCGCGGTGAAGGTGATGTCGGCCGCCGCGACGAGCACGGACACAACCAGAAGTCGTGCAGCCACCCGAAGGACCGCCCCATGCCCCCACCTCTCGCGCCACCCGCCGCGGACCAAGGGCATCCAAGCGGGCCGAGGACCCGCGGATCAAGCAACCGCCATACTCCCGAGCCACAACGCATGGTTGTGCCCTTCCGGTGACGGTCATGGACCTCGATGCCGTACGTACGGCCCGGAAGCCGGGCCCTGCGCGTGGAGGTGATCGGCCGGCGTCTCGCCCCGGCCCGCGGTCAGCTACTGAGCCCCGTGACGCCCGGGCCCTTGTCATCCCCGCACCAACCTCTGCCCCGCCGGACTCATCTTCCGCAAACAGAACAGTGATGGACCCGGCTCGCCCCACCGGCCCTGCCATATTCGAAAGCCATTTCGGAGGTGGTCATGGCAGTAGAGGTGGAGACAGCCAGGACGAGGCCGGTTCAGGAGAGGGGGCCGGGGCCCAGCGGTGATGCGCTCGCCGACCGGACCACCGAGCGCATCACCGCACTGGAGCACCGCCGGATGCGGGCGGTCGCCCCGAACGGGCCCCGCAGACGCGGGGAGTACGGGGCTCGCGAGCGGATCGATCTCTTACTGGACGCGGGCTCGTTCACCGAGACGGGCCTGTTCGTGCGAGCCCGGGACACCGGCGACGGGGCCGGGCGCCCGTACGGCGACGGAGTGGTCACCGGATTCGGCACGATCGACGGCCGGCAGGTCTGTGTCTTCGCCCAGGACGCCACGGTCTTCGGCGGCAGCATGGGGGAGGCCTTCGGGGAGAAGACCCTCGCGCTGATGGACCTCGCCCTCAAGACGGGCTGCCCGGTCATCGGCCTCAACGACGGCGGCGGCGCCCGCATCCAGGAAGGCGTCACCTCGCTCGCCCTCTACGCCGAACTGGTGCGCCGCAACGTACAGGCGTCCGGAGTGATCCCGCAGATCTCGGTCGTCCTCGGCCCCTGCGCCGGCGGAGCCGCCTACTCGCCCGCCATCACCGACTTCACCGTGATGGTCGACGGCGCCTCGCACATGTTCGTCACCGGCCCCGACGTCATCGAGACGGTCACCGGCGAGCACACCAGCGCCGAGGAACTGGGCGGCGCCCGCACCAGCAACACCCTCAACGGCAACGCCCACTTCCTCGCCGCCGACGAGGTCAACGCCCTCGACACCGTACGGGACCTGCTGTCGTACCTGCCCGCCAACAACCTGGACCGGCCCCCGCAGTACGCGCCCGGGGCCGCACCCGCCGGACCGTGTCTCGACGCGCTGGTGCCGGACCGGCTCGGACAGGCCTACGACATGCGCGACATCCTGCGCGCGGTCGTCGACGACGGTGAACTCCTGGAGATCCAGGAGCTGTTCGCGCCGAACATCATCTGCGCCCTGGCCCTCGTCGAGGGCAGCGCCGTCGGTGTCGTCGCCAACCAGCCGCTGCACGCGGCCGGCGTCCTCGACATCGACGCCTCCGAGAAGGCCGCACGGTTCGTACGGTTCTGCGACGCGTTCGGCATCCCCCTGCTGACCTTCGCCGACGTCCCGGGCTATCTCTCCGGCGTCCGCCAGGAGCAGGCCGGCATCATCCGGCGCGGCGCCAAACTCCTGTACGCCTACGCCGAGGCGACCGTCCCCAAGGTCACGGTGGTGGTGCGCAAGGCGTACGGCGGCGGGTACGCGGTGATGGGCTCCAAGCACCTGGGCGCCGACATCAACCTCGCCTGGCCCACCGCCCGGATCGCCGTCATGGGCGCCGAGGGCGCGGTGGGCGTCCTGCACCGCCGCGAACTCGCCGCCGCGGCCGACCCCGAGGCCCTGCGCACCCGCCTGGTCACCGCGTACGAGAGCACCTACGGCACCCCCTACCTCGCCGCCGAGCGCGGCTACGTCGACGCCGTCATCGCCCCGCGCGACACCCGCGCCCACATCTGCCGCGCCCTGCGGGCCCTGCGCGGCAAGCGTGCCCCGATGCCGGAACGCCGCCACGGCAACATCCCTCTCTGACCCGACCCCCTTTCGCCACCGGCCGATCTCGCTCCACCACCGACCGCGCGCCACTCCCGACCCCCACCCTTCTCCCCGCAAGCCGTCCCCGCGACGTGAGGAGTCCATCCCCCATGGAGACGCCCCGCCCCCCGCTCGCGCCCGACTTCCGGACGTTGCCGGAGTATGTGCGGCACTGGGCCGAAACCACCCCCGACCGCCGGGCGCTGACCTTCGTCGACCATCCGGCGCCCGACTCGCGCGGCGTCCACCGCACGCTGACCTGGCGCCGGCTCGACCAGCGGATGCGGGCCATGGCCGCCCGCCTCGCCGCGGAGGCGGAACCCGGGGCGCGGGTCGCGCTGCTGTGTCCGCAAGGAACCGACTACGTCACCGCCTTCCTGGGGGCGCTCGCCGCCGGCCTGGTCGCCGTACCGCTGTATCCGCCCGGACTGCCCGGCCAGGACGACCGGCTGTCGGCGGTGCTGGCGGACGCGGACCCGGCGGTCGTGGTGACGAGCACGCACGCCCTCGCAGGGGTACGGGAGTTGTGTGCGGGCCGGGATGTGAAGGTCGTCGCCGCGGAGCGGGTGCCCGATGCCGCCGCCGATCGGCTGCCGGCCACGCCCGAGGCCGGAGCGGTCGCCTATCTCCAGTACACCTCCGGCTCAACCCGCACCCCGGCGGGCGTCGAGATCACCCACGCCAATGCCGTCGCCAACGCCCGCCAGGCGCTTGTCGCCTACGGTGCCGACACGCACCCGGTGACCTGTGTGGGCTGGCTGCCGCTCTACCACGACATGGGGCTCGTGCTGAGCGTCGCGGCGCCGGTGGTGCGGGGACTGCTGTCGGTGCTGATGGACCCCGTGGCGTTCCTGCACGAGCCGGTGCGCTGGCTGCGGCTGCTGGCCATGCACCCGCGCGCGCTGAGCGCGGCGCCCAACTTCGCCTACGACTACTGCGCGTCGACGGTCACCGAGGCACAGAAGGCCGGGCTGCGGCTGGACGGCGTCTTCGCCCTGATCAACGGCAGCGAACCGGTCCGCGCCGGCACCGCCGACCGCTTCCACACCGCGTTCGCCGCCCAGGGACTCGTCCCTCACACCCACTGTCCGTCGTACGGACTGGCCGAGGCGACGGTCTTCGTCAGTGCCGCGCGGCCCGGGGCACCGCTGCGGGGATTCGCGCTCGACCGCGACGCCCTGGCCACCGGGAAGGCCCTGCCCGCGCGGCCCGACGATCCCAGAGCCGTGCTGCTGACCGGCTGCGGGAGACCGGCGGGCCAACGGGTGCGGATCGTCGACCCGGTGGCGCGGGTCGCGCTCGGGGAGGGGCAGGTCGGCGAGATCTGGGTGCAGGGACCCAACGTGGGCCGCGGGTACCGCAACCAGGAGCGACAGAGCCTGTCCGTCTTCGGGGCCGAACTCGCCGACGGAGCGGCCGGGCCCGGCACATGGCTGCGCACCGGTGACCTGGGCACGGTCCTGGACGGGCAGTTGGTCGTCACCGGGCGGCTGAAGGACGTCATCGTCGTCGACGGACGCAACCACTACCCGCAGGACGTCGAGGCCACGGCCCAGGACGCGCACCCGGCCGTCCGGCGCGACCGGCTCGCCGCCTTCGGGGTACCGGGCGGCGCCGGGGAGCGGGTGGTCGTCGTCGCGGAGCACGCACGGACCGCGCCGCTCGCCGGCATCGACGTACCGGCCCTGGTACGGGCCGTACGCGCGGCCGTCTCCGGCCGGCACGGGCTGCGGCTCTCCGACGTGGTCCTCGTCCCGCCGGGCACCGTGCCCCGCACCTCCAGCGGAAAGGTGTCGCGGGCGCGGACCCGGGAGCGCTATCTGGCGGGTGCGTACGCGGTGGAGGCCGAGGGATGAGAGTCGTGGGCGCGGGAGACGGTGAGGGCTCGGGAGAAGGCGAACTGCGGCGGCTGATCGCCGAGAAGGCGGCCGCCTGGAGCGGGATCGCCGTCGAGGACGTGCCGATGGACCTGCCGCTCGCCGAACTCGGGATGTCCTCACGGGACGCGGTCGCGCTGGCGGGGGAGCTGTCCCGGGCGACGGGCCGCGAACTGCCGGCGACCCTGCTGTGGGAGGCGCCCACCGGCGACGCGCTGGTGGCGCGGGTGTGCGGCGCCGCGGCGGAGCCCGCCCCGGTGCCCGGTGCGGTCCCTGGGGTCACGGCACCCGCACCCGACCCCGCCGAACCGATCGCGGTCATCGGCGTCGGCTGCCGGCTGCCGGGGGGAGTGCACGGCCCGGCGGACTACTGGCGGCTGCTGCACGACGGCGTCGACGCGATCCGGCACGTCCCGGAGGACCGGTGGCGGGACTTCACGCCGTACCCGCCCGCCGACGCCCTCCCGTACGGCGGCTATCTGGACGACATCGCCGGGTTCGACGCGGACTTCTTCCGCATCACACCGCGCGAGGCCGCCGTGACGGACCCGCAGCAGCGGATGCTCCTGGAGGTCGTCCAGGAGACCCTCGACCACGCCGCCGTCCCGGCCGCGTCCCTGGCCGGCACCGGCACCGGAGTCTTCGTCGGCGTCTCGGCTCCCGAGTACGGTCAGCTCACCGGCGCCGACCCCGAGGCCGTCGACCCCTGGGCGCCGGCGGGCGGGGCACTGAGCGTCGCGGCGGGCCGGGTGGCGTACGTCCTCGACACGCGCGGGCCGAGCATGGCGGTCGACACCGCGTGCTCGTCGTCACTGGTCGCCGTGCACCACGCGTGCGTCAGCCTGCGCACCGGCGAGAGCGGTCTCGCGATCGCGGCGGGCGTCAATCTGCTGCTCTCGCCCACGGTCACCGTCGCGTTCCGGCGGGCGGGCGCCCTCGCGCCCGACGGGCGGTGCAAACCGTTCTCGGCGGCCGCCGACGGCATCGGCCGGGGCGAGGGCTGCGCGGCCGTGCTGCTGAAACGGCTCTCCGACGCCGAGCGGGACGGCGACCGGGTCCTCGCCGTCATCCGGGCCACCGCCGTCAACTCCGACGGCCGCTCGGGCGGCCTCCTCGCGCCCAACCCGGCCGCCCAGCAAGCCCTGTTGACGACCGCGTACGCCCGGGCGGGGCTCTTGCCGGCCCATATCGACCACGTCGAGGCCCACGGCACCGGCACCCCGCTCGGCGACCCCATCGAGGCGGGCGCGCTCGCCGCCGTGCTCGGCGCCGGACGCGACCCCGAACGACCGCTGCTCCTGGGCTCGGTCAAGGGCAACCTCGGCCATCTGGAGTCCGCCGCGGGCATCGCCGGACTGGTGAAGACAGTGCTCGCCCTCCACCACGACCTCGTCCCGTCCTCCCTGCACTGTGCCGAGGGCAGCGCCCTGGACGACCCACGGCTGCGGGTCGTCACGGAGGCCGAGCCCTGGCCCCGGTACGGCGGTACGGCCACCGCCGGGGTCTCCGGATTCGGGTTCGGCGGCACCAACGCCCATGCGGTACTGGAGGAATGGCGCCCCGGAGCCTTCCTGCCGCCCCCGGCCGAGGAGCCTCCCGCCCGGCTCCACCTCCTCTCCGACGCCGACACCGCCCGCGTCCGCGACACCGCGGGCCTGCTGGCGGACTGGCTCGGCACACCCGAGGGACACGCCACCCACCTCGCCGATGTCGCCCGCACCCTCGCCGGACGCACGGGGCGAGGGGCCCTACGAGCCGCGATCGTCGCCCGCGACCGAGCCGAACTCGCGGAGGCGGCGGGCGCGTTGGCGGCGGGACGGCCGCACGCACGGGTCGTCACGGGCGACGGCCGTGACCTCGTCGGCCGCGGTCCGGTGTGGGTCTTCTCCGGGTACGGCAGCCAGTGGGCCGGCATGGGGCGGCGACTGCTGTGCGAAGAACCCGCCTTCGCCGCGGCCGTGGAGAAACTGGACGCACAACTGGCCCCCGAGTGCGGGTTCTCCCTCGCAGGCCACCTGGCCTCCGGCGGCGGCCTCGACCGCCTGGAGGTCGCCCAACCCGTGCTCTTCGGGCTCCAGTTGGCCCTCGCCGAACTGTGGCGGGCGCACGGCGTCGAGCCGGCCGCCGTCATCGGCCACTCCCTGGGCGAGGTGGCCGCCGCGGTGTGCGCGGGCGCGCTGGAGGTCTCGGACGCCGCCCGCGTGGTCGCCGTACGGGCCCGGCTGCTCAGCGGGCTGCGCGGCGGGGCGATGGCGGTGGTCGACCTCGACGACGGCGAACTCGACGCGCTGGCGGGGGAGTTCCCCGACGTACATGTCGCGGTGCACTCCTCCCCGGGCCAGAAGGTGGTCACCGGGGAGGAGGCCGCGGTCGCCCGGCTCGTGCGCCGGCTGGAGAGGGAGGGGCGGGTCGCGCGGTCCATGCGGGTGGCCGGGGCCGGGCACTCCCCGCAAGTGGAGCCGCTGCTCGGTGAGTTGACGGCTTCCCTGGCGGACATCCGAGGCGGCCGCCCCCGAGTCCCCGTCTACTCCACGGTGCTGGACGACCCGCGCGGCACTTGCGTCTACGACGCCGCGCACTGGGCCGCGAACCTGCGGCGGCCGGTGCGCCTCGACCGGGCCGTCGCCGCGGCCGCCGCCGACGGCCACACCGCCTTCGTCGAACTCTCCCCGCACCCGGTCCTCACCCGGGCCGTCACGGACACCGCCCCCGGCGCCCTCGCCCTCGGCACCCTCCACCGCGACGCCGACACCGCCGCCGACTTCCTCACCCGCCTCGGCACGCTCCACGCCGCCGGCCTCCCGCTGCCACTGCCGCCGGGGCGCGTCACCGACCTGCCCGCGCCACGCTGGCGGCATACGCGGCACTGGTGGACGGACGGGCGGCCGGGAGCCCTGCCGAAGACATCTGCGGGCGCGGCAGGGGCGGGGAGACAACTGCCGGAGTCAGACCGGCCGTCCGCCGACAGCCAGGTGGCGGAAGCGGGCCTAGAGGCGGAGGACTCCACGGTCACGGCCCGCCTCCGCCACCACATCGCCGCCGTCACCGGACACGCGACGGCACGCATCACCCCGGCCACCGCCTTCGCCGACCTGGGCCTGGACTCCCTGATGGCCCTCCGTATCCGCGCCGCCCTGGAACGCGAGTTCGCCGTCGAACTCCCCCTGCGGGACCTGCTCGGCGCCACCACGGTCGAGGACACGGCGACCCGGATCCGGCAAGCGCAGAACCCGATCCGTCCCGACCGAACCCCGCAGAGCCACCTTCCCCACCCTCCCCTCCGACCCCTCCACCCCACCGGTGCCCGCACCCCGCTCTTCCTCTTCCACGCCGCCGGAGGCACGACCGACGTCTACCGGCCCCTCGTCGAACGCCTCGGCGGAGAACGGCCCGTGCACGGACTGGAGCGGCTCACGCAGGCCCGCACCGTCGCCGAGAAGGCACGCCGGTACGCCGAGGCCGTGGCCGCCGTGCACCCCGACGGGCCCTGTCTGCTGGGCGGTTGGTCGTTCGGCGGGTTCGTCGCGCAGGAGACGGCGCGGCAACTCACCGCGACCGGGCGGGACGTGGAGCTGGTGGTGCTCATCGACTCCGTACGGCCGCTCCCGCATGCCGAGTCCGCACCGGGCGACCGGATCCGCGCCCACTTCGCCGGTTTCGCCCGCCATGCCGCCGAGACGTACGGGGTCGAACTGAACCTGTCGTACGACGAGTTGGCCGCGACGCAGGACGACGAGGAGCGCATCGACACCGTGCTGCGGGCCCT
Organism: Streptomyces sp. S.PB5; assembly: GCF_030403745.1. Lineage (GTDB taxonomy): Bacteria > Actinomycetota > Actinomycetes > Streptomycetales > Streptomycetaceae > Streptomyces. The sequence goes on along the minus strand of NZ_JAQMWP010000017.1, from coordinate 104,960 downwards.
GCGCGAGGCGGCCGGCGTGCCGCGCGCCGCCCTGGAGCACCAGCGGTCCTCCTATCTGGACCTGCGGATCGGCGAGGCCCACCGGCCGGGCCGCCACGACGGGCCGGTACTGCTCTACCGGGCCACCGACCCGGCCCCGCACACCGTGCGCGACCCCGCCTACGAACGGGACGACGAATCGCTCGGCTGGGACGAGGTGTGCCCCGACCTCCGCGTCGTCCGCGTCCCGGGACACCACTTGTCGCTGCTCGACCCGCCGCACGTCGACGAGATCGCCGCCCATCTGCGGCGGACGCTCGCGAAGGACCGCCGCTGAACCCCATCCGAGGAGAGCCGCCATGCCCGACCGAACCACCGCAGTGCCGACCGGCCGCGCCGGAACGTCCCGGCGCGCGGTCACCAGAGCGGCCACCGCCGCCGGCCTGGCCACCCTCTTCGGCGCCACGGCCACCGGCACCGCCGGGGCGACCGGCAGCCGCATCGGCGCCGGTCGGACCGACGCCGGCCGGAGCACCGCCCGGGCCGCCGCCACCACAACAAGCGCCACCGCGAAAACCGCCACGACAGCACCAGTCACCACAGCAACCGCCGCCACCACTCCCACCGTCACCCCGCTCGGCCCCCGGACCCTCGACGTCGCCCTCCCCTCCGCCGCCCTCGGCCGCAGCGCCCCGGTCCGGCTGATCCTCCCCTCCTCGTTCGCGACGGCGCCCCGGCGGACGTACCCCGTGCTGTACCTCCTCCACGGAGCCCACGACGACTACACGTCCTGGACCCGGGAGACGGACATCGTGGCGTTCACGGAGGGACGGGAGCTGATCGTGGCGATGCCGGACGCGGGGCCGACCGGCATACCCACCGTCTGGCAAAACGGCGCGGACTACGAGACCTTCCAGCTCGCCGAGGTCCCGGCGCTGCTCGCCCGGGACTACCGGGCGTCCGGGGTACGGGCCGTCGCCGGGGTGTCCACCGGCGGCTACGGGGCGATCGCGCACGCGGCACGGCACCCGGGGGCGTTCACGGCGGCGGCCGCGTACAGCGGCATCCTCGACACCCGGGCACCCGGCGTGCCCGCCCTGATGAGCGCCATCGTCGCCCGCGAGAACCTGACGCCGACGTCCCTGTGGGGCAACCCGCTGCTGAACCTGCTCACCTGGCGGGAGTTCAACCCGCGGGACCGGGCGGCGGGACTGCGCGGCACCGCGCTGTACGTGTCCAGCGGCAGCGGAGTGGTGGGCGGCAGCGGCGACTGGCTGCCCGAAGCGCTGGAGAGCGCGCTGTGGCCGTCGGCGCACGCGTTCACCGACACCCTCGCACGCCTGCGTATCCCGGCGACGACCCACTACTACGCGGGAGGGGGACACAGCTGGGCCTACTGGAAGCGGGAGTTCGCCGCGTCGTGGCCGATGCTCGCCGGTGCGCTGGGGGTGCCGGCGTGAGGCCGCTCTCGTCGGGGCACGGAACGGAGCGCAGGGGACGTCCGTCCAACCCAGGACTTGTCCCTCGCCCCACGGGCACCAGCCCGCGGGTGAGCGTCTTCCGGGCGAAAGGAGGGTCCGTCGTGGCCGCCCCCACCCCGCCGCCCGGCGTACCGGACGGCCCCCGCGCCGCCCCGGTGCCCCCCGAACTGGCCAGACTGCTGCGCGACCAGCTGGAGGCCGTCGCCGACCAGGTGGAAAAGGAGGTGCGCAGACAGGTCCCGGAGTACGCCCGCCCGGGCGACGGGACGTACGACAGGCACCTGAGAGCCGGGGTCGTACAGGCGCTGACCCTGTTCGTCGACCACATCGCCGACCCGCGCGGCCAGGGCGCGGCCATCACCGCCACCTACTACGAACTCGGCCGCGGCGTGGCACTGGAGGGCCGCGACCTGGACGCTCTCCAGTCCGCGATACGGGTCGGCGGGCTGCACGCCTGGCGGCTGATGGGACGGACGACGGAGGAACTGGGCCTGGACTCCTCGGTGGTGGCCGCGCTCGGTGAACTCGCGTTCCGGACGGTGCACGAGGTCGCCGAAGCGGCCGCCGCCGGATACGCCGAGGCCCGGCTGCGCAGCAGGGACGAGCTGGAGCGGCGGCGCGGACGGCTGCTCGGACTGCTCCTCGGCGAGGGGCCGCCGGCCCCGGAGGCGGTGCAGGACCTGGCGCACGGCGCCCGGTGGTCGGTGCCCCGGCAGGCCGCGGTGGTGGCGCTGGCGGCCACCCCGGACCAGCGGGAGGAGGACCGGCCGCTCGCGGTCGCCGGGGCGCTGGTGGACATGGCGTCCCGGCCGCCGCGGATGCTGTTGCCCGACCCGGACGGTTCCGGCCGTTTCGGAGGCCGGGCGTTCACGCTCGCGCTGCGCGGCAGGCCTGCCGCGATCGGCCCGACGGTCCCGCTCGCCGAGGCCGCCCGTTCGCTGCACTGGGCCACCCGGGCGCTCGGCCTGATGGGGCGCGGCATCCTGCCCCGGCAGGGCGTGGTGCGCTGCGCCGACCATCTGTCGACGCTGCTGCTGCACAGCGACGAGCCGATGCTCGACCGGCTCCGGTCCCAGGCGCTCGCGCCGTTGGACGAGGTCTCGGAGGGGGCGCGCGGACGGCTCGCCGAGACGCTGCTGGCGTGGCTGCTGAGCGGCAGCAACGTGCCCGATGTCGCCACCCGCCTCCACGTCCACCCGCAGACGGTCCGCTACCGCCTGCGCCAGCTGGAGAAGCTGTTCGGCGACGCCCTGCACGACCCGGACACCCGGCTGGACCTCATCCTCGCCCTGCGCGCCGAGGAATTGCAGGGCGACGACACGTTCAGCGCCTAGAAAACCCGACTCACCTCGGCTCAAAAAGACGAGGAATTCCTGAATTCCCGTCCATAACACTCGGTCCGACCACGCGAATATGTTCGGGGAAGTCCTTTCCACAGGCGCGCCACGCGCCCCACCCGCGAAGGATCCCCCATGCGTATCCGCTTGTGCCTCGCCGCGCTCTCGCTCGTCGGCGGGGCCGGACTGGCCACCGTCTCGGCACCCATGGCAACGGCCGCGGCCTGCACGGACATCGACGTCGTCGCGGCCCGCGGCACCTTCGAGCCGGGCTCACTCGGCTTCATCGTCGGTGACCCGGTGTATTCCGCGCTGCAGAGGAAAATCACCGGGAAATCACTGTCCAGCCATCGGGTGAACTATCCCGCGGACCTTTCCCCCACCTCGGCGGCACAGGGCAACACGGACCTGGTGAACCATGTGAACAGCCAGGCCGCGTCCTGTCCGAACCAGCGTTTCATTCTCGTCGGCTATTCGCAGGGTGCGAATGTCGTCGACAATTCCATCGGGATCAGCAGCGCCGGAGCGTTGGTCGGCAGCCCCATCGTGGCCACGATTCCCGCGGCGCTCGAACCGAAGGTCGCCGCGGTACTGCTGTTCGGCAACCCGATCCGGGCGCTCGGCAAGAGCGTCACCGGCACCTACCAGAGCCGCACCATCGACTTCTGCGCGTCCGGCGACCCGGTCTGCCAGAACGGCGGCACCGACATCGGCGCCCACCTCGGCTACACCGCGAACGCCGACGCGGCGGCGACCTTCGCCGCGACCAAGGTCTGAACGGCACCACCGCCTCGCCGGCGGGACGGGTGAAGGGCCCGGGAGGAAAGATCCTCCCGGGCCCTTCTTCCATGAAGGGAACGGCCGGTGGGATGGCCGGCCGGGATCCCGCGCGAACTCCGCGCCGTCCGTCACCCGCGAGCACGGTGAGCGTCAAACGGACGGTCGTCCCGTCCGGATGCACCACGAGCCGCTTCGCCTGCGGCGACGTGGCCGGCTGGAGGTCCGTGACCGGCTTGTGGACAGGGCCGTCGATCTGCCCGTGCCCGGCCCATGCCCCGACCCTGCCGTGGGGCCTACGCTGGCCCGGACGAAGGGGGTTGGACGATGCAGAGGCTGAACAGGCGCCTGCGGGCCTGGCTGATCGTGGTGACGCTGCTCGCCGGCGGACTGGCGGCACTCGCGCCGGTGAGCCACGGCGGCTGACGTCGCGCCGGGAACGGCGACGCGTACGCCGGGGACGTCACCACCTGCGCCGAGGCGCCGCCGTACGGCCGACCGTCGCCGCGAGTTTGCGCAACCGGCGCCAGTCCAGGCGGGGTTGCCGCCTGGCCGCCCCCGGGCGTTTGCGCGGCACCCGGACGGTGAGCGCGCCGGGTGCGATGCGGCAGTGCACGGGTGAGGGAAGGACGAGCGCCTCGCCGTCGAGGCCGACCTCCAGCTCAGGGGTGTCGGCCTCGACGACGACCTCGCGGGCGGTCACGACGGTGAGCCCGGCGGGAGCGGGGTCGAGGAGCAGCGCGGCGGCGTCGGTCGCGCTGTCCACCCGCAGACCGAGAACCCCGAGCGCGCCGGTGTCGAGCCGGTCGCGCGTGCCGAAGCCGAACGGATCGCCGGTGACGTAGGGGTTGTTGCTCACCAGCACGGCCTGCGGGGAATCGAGCGTGGTGTCACCCGCCGACGCGGTGAGCCGGGGCCCCTGCTGGCGGGTGAGGAGGTCGGGGAGCAGATCCAGGCTGGTCCCGATCTTGTCGTCCCGGTAGGACGGGCTCTGCACGATGGCCGCGTACGCGCCGAAGGAGGCGTTGTTGACGAAGGGGCGGTCGCCGGCGAAACCGAGGTCCACGCGGAGTTCGACGCCGTCGGTGAGCGCGTCGAGACAGGTCGCGGGGTCGTCGCGGTCGAGGCCGAGGTCCAGGGCGAAGTGGTTGCGGGTGCCCGCGCTGATCACGAGGAACGGTATCCCGTGCTCGGCGGCGACCGCCGCGACCAGGGCCTGGGTTCCGTCCCCGCCCGCGGCACCGAGCAGATCCGCGCCGTCCGCGACGGCGGACCGCGCGAGGGCGGTGACATCCTGACGCGCGTCAGGGTCGAGCAGGACGACCCGCGCACCGAGCCGCTCGGCCTTCTCCCGCAGCCCGAACCGGCCCACCTTCCCGCCGCCCGAACGCGGATTCATGATGAGGAACGGCCGCTTCGGCGGCGCGGCCCGGCGTTCCCTCGCCCGCACCCGGTGACTGCCGGTGCCCCGCAGCGCGTACCGGCCGCTCCACACGGCCACGCCCCACAGCGTCAGCGACACCGGCAGCGCCCAGAAGAGCGTCGCGGCGAACAGGGCGACGAGACCGGCGGGCACGGCCACCGCCAGCAGCGCCGCCGCCCACCGCAACGGCCCCCGCAGCGTCAGCGTCCACCACACCGCGGCCGCGGCGAGAGCCAGTCCGGCAGCGCCGCCCGCCAGCAGCAACAGCCCGCCCAGGCCGCCGTATATGAGAGGCGCGAGGACCGCGAGCGCCGCCGAGGCCAGTGCCACCCTCGCCGCCCATCGCTGCTCGCGATAGGCCCGCTCGGTCATGTCCACGCCTTGACTCTCCGTTCGCACCGGAGGCCCGCACCCGGCCTCGCACGACAGAACACTGACAGATCACGCGCGGGGCGGGTAGCCGAACTGATCTTCAGCAGACAGGTCGTTGCCGTCCCCTTCACCACACCACCCGACGTACGCCCCACCGGATCCGGGCGGGCACGTCACGCACACCGGCGACCCCGGGGCGCCCCCGCGATGGACGACGACCACCGCCGCGAGGCAGACGCCCAGCCCGAACGCGGTCCGCGCACCGAACGGTTCGCCGAACATCAGCGCACCCCGGACCGCGGTGACCGGCGCCGTGAGGAACATGAGCGTGTTGACCTCGGTCACCCCGGAGCGCTTCAGGATGAGCCAGTACAGCCCGTACCCGCCGAAGGCCGACAGGGCCACGAGCCAGCCGATCGCGGCCCAGAGCGAGAGCTCGGCGGACGGCCGGGCGGCCCCGGCGCCCACGGCGAGCACCGTGAAGACGACGGCGCTGGTGGCGCAGTGCACGGTCAGCGACACCACGGGCGCGACCTGCTCGGGGCAGCGGCTCTCGACGAACATGGCCGCCACGATGGCGAGCATGCCGAGAAAGGGGATGAGACAGGCCCAACCGGCCGCGGGATCGTGAGCGCCGGCGCACTGCCCGCGCCGAGCTTCGTCCCGATGAACCCGGAACTCCAGCAGAGCACGAAGGCGATCGACAGGAGGAGGTTCACCGGTGACGTCCGTGCCGGTTGCCCCATGACCGCCGACGTGCCCCCTTGATCACAGGATCTTCACCACTGTTACATGGGGGACACATGGGCCTCACCGCTCCTGGTGAGACCGACAACGCCTGTGGGGGGAACAGTTGAACAGCGCACACCGTCGCAGACACCTTGCGGCCACGGTCCTCGCCGTCGCACTCACCGGGACCGGAGTGACCGTCGCCGCCGCGCCCGCGGCCCACGCGGCGGCCTTCGACGCGGTGGCCAAGCTGCCGATCACGTCGTACTCGGCGCTGGCCGTGGACTCCGTGCACGAGCGGGTCTACGTCGCCGACAGCAACATGGGCAGCTACTCCTACGCCGGCCTCATCGCCGTCTACAACTTCCAGGGCGAGCGGATCACCACGATCAGCACCCAGCAGCACGTCTCCGGACTGGCGTTGAACGCCGACGGCTCCACGCTCTACGTCGGCGGCCGCGAGGTCATCTGGCGCTACGACACCAGCACCTACACCTCGAACGGCCTGTACGTCTCCACCGACACCTGCGGCCGCAGCCTCGCCCACTCCGGCGGCACGGTGTACTTCACCACGCCTTACTCGTACTACTCCGCGGAGTGCGACTCGTCACTGACCTATCTGGACTCCTACGTCCCGGCGGACAACACCTCCCCGCGCACCAACTGGCAGGACCACGGAAAGCTCCAGCTGGAGGCCGGCCCCGGCGACCGGATGCTGATGGGACAGCCGCTCAACGCCAAAGCCTCCGACCCGTTCCTGACGGTGTACGACACCGGCGGCGGCACCCTGGTGCGCAATGCGGCCCGGCGCTTTGCCGACGCCGACGGCCAAGGCGCCCTGAACCTCAAGGACATGGCGTTCTCCGCCGACGGCAGCAAGATCGCCGTCGCCGACGCGGCCGCCGGCACCCGGCTGCTGAACACCACCGACCTGTCCGACGCGGACACCGGCTACCAGGCCCTGCCCGCCGGGGCCTCTGCCAGCGCGGTCGCCTTCAGCGGCGACGGCAAGTACATCGCCCGCGGCGCCTCGGCCACCGGCGCGACCCCGGACCTGCTGGTGCAGCCCGCCGACCCGGGCGACTCCACCGCCCCGCTGGAGTTCGCCTTCGAGGGCAGCCTCGACGGCGACCGGGTGGCGCCGCGCGGCATGGAGTGGTCGGCGGACGGCTCCCGGCTGTTCGCGGTCACCACCAACGCGGCCGGCAACCAGTTCTGGCTGCACGTCATCCAGCCCCCGGCGGTCCAGTACGACGTACGCCTCGCCGCCACCCTCACGCACAGCCCCGCCCAGGCCGTCGCCGGCGAGCCGCTCTCCGTGCGGGGCCGGCTGGAGCACGACGGTCCGGCGCCCGCCGAGCCGCTGAAGGTCAAGGCGACCCGTACCGACGCGAACGGCACCCACGACCTGGGCACCTTCCCCGTCAAGGACGACGGCAGCTACACCGTCCTCGACGAGCCCGGCCTGGTCGGGGACGCCACCTACACCGTCTCCTACCTCGGCGACCTCACCCACCGCCCGGCGACCGACGTCACCCACACCGTGTCCGTCGGCAAGGCGCCCACCACCATCGCCCTCACCGCCCCGGCGCAGGTCCCGCTCGGCACGGGCGTCGAGATCACCGGCACCTTCACCGCCCAGGGCAGGGCCCTGCCGGACCGCGCGGTGCTGAAGGTCGAACGCACCGACCGTCTCGGCACCGGCACGCTGTCCTCCGTGACCGTTGCCGCGGACGGCACGTTCACCGTCAACGACATCCCGCGCACCCGGCGGGAGACCACCTACAAGGTGAGCTGGCCCGGCGACGACCTGCACACGGCGTCGACGGCCTCGGCGACGGTGTACGTCACCCGCTGACCGGACGAGGAACCCATGACGGCGGCTTCCCGGGCGGGGAGCCGCCGTCGGCTATATCCACGTGTCCAGCCACATCCGCGACCGCCACTGGTCGACCGGGACGGTGGTGCCGGAGTAGACCGGCCAGAAGTAGATGAAGTTCCAGGCGATGAGCAGCACCAGCACGCCCGCGGCCACCACCCCTCGTACCCGGCGCCTCTCACCCGCGCCCGGCGGACCCGCCAGTGCCCCCAGCAGCATCGTGACGGCCAGACACAGATACGGCACGAACACGACCGCGTAGAAGGAGAAGACCGTGCGGTCCTGGTACAGGAACCACGGCAGATAACCGGCTCCCACCGCGCACAGGACGGCTCCCGAGCGCCAGTCGCGGCGCAGCGCCCAGCGGTGGAGCAGATACACGACCGCGCAACAGGCCGACCACCACAACAGCGGGGTGCCCAGGGCGGTGATCGCCTGCGAGCAGTCGGCCGCCGTCGCGGGGCAGCCGTCCGTCCCCGGTTTCGGCGACTCGTAGTGGAAGAGCACGGGCCGGCCCAGCACCAGCCAACTCCACGGGTTGGACTCGTACTTGTGCGGGGTGTGCAGCCCGACGTTGAACTGGTACACCCCGTGCTCGTAGTGCCACAGACTGCGCAGCGGCGCCGGGATCCACGACCAGGTGCCGCCGCGGCCGTCCGCCCAGTGGCGTCCGTAGCCGTCGTCGGACAGGAACCAGCCGGTCCAGGTGGCCAGATAGGTCAGGACGGCGACCGGGACGAGCGACATCACCGACCAGCCGAGGTCCTTGCGCAGCACGGCACGCCAGGGACGACGCGCCCCGGCCACACGACGCGAGCCGACGTCCCACAGCAGCGTGAGGACCACGAAGAAGGCGAGGAAGTACAGGCCGTTCCACTTGGTCGAGGCTGCGAGCCCCAGGAGGACACCGGCGGCGAGCCGCCAGGGACGAAACCCCGTCCCGGCGCGGTCACCGGTGGGCCCGTCGGGGCGGACGCGGCCGTCCTCGTCCACCGGCAGGGCCGATGCGAGCCGGGCCCGTGCCCCGTCCCGGTCGATGAGGAGGCAGCTGAACGCCGCCAGGACGAAGAACATGACGACGAGGTCGAGCAGAGCCGTCCGGCTCATCACGTAGTGCAGCCCGTCCACCGCCATCAGCGCTCCGGCGAGGCAGCCCAGTGCCGTCGAACGGAACAGACGGCGCCCTGTGCGGCACAGCATCAGCACCGACAGCGTGCCGAGGACGGCCGTCATGAAACGCCAGCCGAACGGCTCCAGGCCGAACATCCACTCGCCGAGCGCGATCACCCACTTGCCCGTCGGCGGGTGCGCGACGAAGACCCCGGGGTCGGACAGCGAAATCACCTGGGGATCGGCCAGGATCTGCGGGTCGGCGATCTCGCGGTCCGGCCAGGTGCCCTCGTAGCCGAGCCGCAGCAAGGACCAGGCGTCCTTGGCGTAGTACGTCTCGTCGAACACGACCGCCCGCGGACTGCCCAGCCGCCAGAAGCGCAGCAGCCCGGCGAGGAGCGCCACCAGCAGCGGCCCGCCCCATCCCGACCAGCGCGCGAGCCGGTCCGCCGCCACCGGCGACAGTCCGATCGCGCGCCACCCGCGTGAGCCGGGTTCGGGAAACGGCTCCACCAGGCGGTCCCGCACGCAGGCACTCGGCCCCGAGACGTACCCGAAGCGGCGCAACCGCCGCTCCCAGGAGCCGGATCGGCGAGGGTCCGCCGTTCGCGGCGGGTCGACGACCGCGGACGTGTTCTCCTGGATCACGAGGTGGGCTTTCCGTTCGCCGGCAATGGCAGCGGCAGCGGAGGCGGTGCGGTCGTCGACGGCATCAGGACCGACTCGGCGGAGGTCACGGGGCGCGGCCCAGGGCCGGCGGGACCGCCCTGGGCGAACGGACCCGTCATCAGTACCAGGACGACGCCGAGGCCGGTGAGGGTCACCGCCGACCCGGTGGCCATCCAGACCGTACGGTTGCGGCGCCGGGCGCGAACCCCGGCCTGCAGCCGGTCGCGGTGCCGGTCCTCGTACGGAGTGTGCTCCTCGCTGTCACGCATCAGCCGTGCCAGCTCCTGCTCGAAGTGGTCCATGGCTCCTTCTTCACTCCACCGGCTCGACGGCCTCGGCCAGCAGCCGCCGCAACCGCGCGACACCGCGTGCCGTGAGCGAACGGGCGGTCCCCAGCGGGCACCCCAGAATTTCCGCGACGTCCTGCTCGGGCAGGTCCTGGTAGTAGCGCAGCACCACCGCGGCCCGCTGCCGCGCCGGAAGGGACGCCAGCATGGCCTCAAGCCGGGTCCGCTCGTCCACGACGGCGGTCGCGTCCGCCACCTCGGGCGGGTCGGGCAGCTGCTCGACGGGCTGCTCGCCCCACCAGCGCCGCCGCGCCGAACGGGCCGCGGCCCGGGCGAGGATCCTGCGCACATAGGCCTCGGGTGCCTGTCCGCCCACCTTCGGCCAGGCGAACCACAGCTTGACGAGCGCCTCCTGCAGCAGATCCTCCGCCCGGTGCCGGTCCCCGCCGGTGAGCAGCCTCGCCAGGTGCAGCAACGTCGACCACCGAGCCGCCACGAACCGGTCGAACTCCTCGGTCCGCACCTGCCCCATCGCCGCGCCCCCCTGCCTGCCTGTCGTGCCCACCGGCTTCCACCGCGCCCCCACACCCTCTACAAAGACGCCGGCCCCGGCCCCGCTATGCACCCGGACCATGTGGCATGGGTCACACAGGTGTGGGTGTGAGTGTGGGTGTGGGTGCGGGCGACGGCGTTCGCCAGGTCGCCTCGACCAACGCCCGTTCCGTACGGGACAGATAGACGGCCGCGGCGAGCCATGCCCGCGCGTATCCCTCCGGATCGGCCTGCCGGGTCCGGCCGAAGACATCACGGCCACGGCGGTCGGCCTCCGCGGCGAGCGCATCCGCGAGATCCGCGGCCGCCCGGAAACCGCTGCGGCGCAGCGAGGCCGTCCCCGAGGCCCGGTCACCGTCGCGCGCGGGTGCGGCGGTGGCCCGGCGCCCCCCGGACACGGCCACCTCGACCAGCCGCCGCAGCCGCCACAGGGGCGCCTCGGCCACCGGATCGGCCGGGACCACGGACAGGCCCGCCACCGGCGGCAGTTCACCGGCCGACGGGAAGTGCGCGCCTTCGAGACGGTCGTAGCCGAGATCGGCGTGCCCGCCCCACTCCGGCGGCAGGCGCAGCGTCGCCGTGCCGTCCGGCACGGGGCCGACCGCCAGCGGCCGGAGCGTCGCGGCGCGGGCCGGATCGAGCCGCCCCACGACACGCAGCCGTAGCCCGGGGCGGGCGGCCAGCTTGCGGAAGTTGGCCGTATGGGCCAGGTCGGGGTGGCTGTTGGACGGCACCAGCCGGATCAGCAGCCCCTCCGCCTCCGTCTCCGCCCCGCCGGGCGGCAGCTCCCGGGCGAGCAGCTGGTCCTCGGCCGCTCCGACGACGACCACGTCACAGCCGATCAGTTCACCGTCCGCCGGCCCGCCCTGCTGCGGCTCGGCCGCCGGCGCCGATCCCGCGAGCAGGGTCGCCGCGGCCTTTGCCAACGGGCGGGCGAACAGCAGGGCGAGCGGGCCCGACGTCCACGACAGCCCCGCCACCGGGGTGGCCCGCACGCCCTTGCCGGCGCCGAGGCGACCGTCCGGGGACAGCGTCGCACCGGAGATCAACAGCCCGCCCCGGGACAGCTGCGCGTGATCGAGACTGCCGGAGCCGAGCGCGACGGTGGCCGTGGCGGCGCCCCGCGCCCGGGCCGTACCGCCGGGTCTGACGTCGGAGACGGAGAACCACCGGCCGTCCTCGGACAGCACATGCGTGACGATCCCGCCGTATCCGGTGGCCGAGACCACCGGCTCCCGGCACACCCCGTGGACCCGCAGGGCGCCGCCCGGACGGTAGGCCCGCCGGGCGATGCCGACCAGCGCCGGGTCGGGGTCCGACGCGGCCAGCAGTGCGCTGGTGAGGAGCAGTTCGCGCAGTCCGGCCACCAAGTCGGCCAGCCGGTGGCCGTCGTGGCGGGCGCGGGCCGCACGCAGTGCGCGCACGACCCTCAGGGCGGCCGCCTCCGGGCGGTGCAACCCGGCGAGTCGTGCCGTGTGCGCGGCGCGCAGCAGCTCGGCCTGCGGCACGGCGCCCGCGGCGGGGACCCCGGCGGCAAGGACCGCGGCGGCCGCGGCCCACAGCCCGGCCGCGGCCGCCACCTGCGCCTGGGTCGGCCCGGCCGGCGGCGCGTCGGACCCGCCGGTGTCCGGCTTCCCGGTGTCACCGGCACCCTGTTCCGGCTCGGTCGCCCCGGCGCCATCGCCTTCGGTCACGGGCACGGCCGCGGGCGCCGGCGTCTCGGCAAGTGCGTCCGCGTCGGCCACCGGAGCGGCACCGAGCACGGCCGCGCGATGCAGACAGCGGGGCGCGAGCAGACAACTGCACCGGGCCTGGGCGTCGTCCGTGACCGCACCGGACGGCCCCGGAGCGAGCGTGACCTCGGCGTCCTCACCGCACCGCACGCGCCGCACGGTGCCCTCGGCGACGACGGGCAGCGTCGCGTACGCCTCGATCGCGGCGTCCAGCTTCTTGCGCAGCCGGGACGTCAGCTGCTCCACGGCGGCGGCGACCACCTCGGGCGCCACGGAAGGCAGTTCGGCGTTCATCGGGTCTCTCCGCGGAGGCGTTCGCCCACCCAGCGGGCGAGGGCGAGGGGACTGAGGGCGGCGACCGGCATCCCGGCCGCGACGAGCTGCCGGGCCACGGGGACCGAATAGCGCGGGGTGCCGGTGTCGTCGAGGGCGGCACACCCCATCAGGTGCACCCCTGAGCCCGCCAGGGCCCTCACCTCGCCGAGGAGCCCGCCGAGCGGACGCCCCTCCTCGAAGTCGCTCACCACCACCACGAGGGTCCGGCTGGGAACGGTCACCAGGGAACGGGCCTGCGCCAGACCCGCCGCGATGTGCGTACCGCCACCCACGCGCACCTCCAGGAGCAGCGACAACGGGTCGTCGACCCGATCCGTCAGATCGATGACCTCCGTGGAGAAGGCGAGGAAGTGCGTGCTCAGCGTGGGCACCCCGCCCAGCACGGCCGCGGTCAGCGCCGACCAGACGACGGACGCCTCCATCGACCCGGACACGTCGACCACCAGGATCAGCCGCCAGTCCGCCTCCCTGCGGGAGCGCGTGCTGAACACCGGCCGCTCCGGGACGACCAGGGTGCGGCCGTCGTCCGTCCTGCGGGTGTGCGCGAGATTGGCGCGCAGGGTCCGCGGCAGATCGATCCGGCCGCCCGGCCGGTGCGTGGGACGCGGTGTGGCCAGTCCCGTCAGCGCCGGACGCAGACGGGTCGCCAGCTCCTTGGCCAGTTCGTCGACCAGCCGGCGCACCAGCGGGCGCAGCCGGGCCAGTTGCTGCTCCGGCATGCCCCCGGTCAGGGAGAGCACGGACGTCAGCAGATCGACCGAGGGGCGGACCGCCTTCGGGTCGAGCTCGGCCAGGACGTCCGCACGCCCCTGGTCGGCGGCGCCGGCCAGGACCTCCTCGCGCACGTCGGCACCGAACAGCGCGTCCAGTTCCTCGGCCCACTCGCGGGCGGTCGGGAAGGAGGCGCCCTGCCCGCCACCGCGGTTGCCCTCCCGGCCGAGATCGGCGGAACCCTCACCGCGGCCGGCACCGTACAGCTCGTCGAGCGCGTGCGCGTAACGGCGGGCGCCCGGCGGCAACTTGTCGGTCTCGCGGCCGAGGAGGAGACGCCAGCGGTCGGTGGGGGTGAGGTGGAGGACGGGGGCGGCCGGTGCCTCCGTCTCCGCCGGTGCCTCTGTCCCTGACCGGGCCCCCGTTTCCGCTACCGCGTCCGCCTTGGCCTCCGCCCCTGCCTTGGCCTGCGCTTCTGCCGGGGCCGGAGCCGGGACAGGTGCGGTCGTGTCGGGGGTGGGGGCCGGGCCTGGGTCCGGAGACTTCGCGGCCTCCGCCGCCCAGGGGGCCCGCGGGGCTTCCGGAGATTCCGGGGCTTCGGGAGCCGGCGTGCTCCCGGCCGTGGGCAGGCCCGCGCCGCCCAGCGGTGCGCGCAGGGAGTCGACCGCCGCACGGCCCGCCGCATCCGCGGCCGCCCACAGCGCGAACAACTCCGGTGAGGCACCGAGCGACAGGTCGAGACGGTCGCCCAGACGGTCGGTGACGGTGTCCAGCAGCCGGTCGCGGCCGGCCGGGCTGAGCGAGTCGAAGCCCCCGCGCAGGGCGGGCAGCCGGACGAGGAACCCCTGGTCGCTGAGTGCCTCGACCCGGTCGAGCAGCGGGTCCAGTGCGGACGGCGCCGACTGGAGCAGGGGAGCGGCGCCGCTGAGCAGTCCGGTGAGCCGACGGCTCAGCGCATGCCGGGCCTCGGGGCCGCCCGCGTTGTCGATCCAGCCCGCGGTCCGGGTGCCGAGGGTGTCCGCGCCGTCCAGGTCGAGCATGACCCGGGCGGCGAGCGCGGCACCCTGGACGAGCGGGGACCCGGTGCGCGCGAGGTCGTCCAGCGCGCCGTCGATCCGCAGGCCGAGGCGGTCCTCCGCGGCCCGCGAGGCCAGCGCCACAAGGGCGGCCGCGTCCTCCGGGGCGTCGCTGCCGGCCAGCCCCGGCAGGGACCGGACCGCCGACTCCAGCAGCTCGGCGGCGAGTTCGGCTGCCGCGGGACGGCTCCCGGCCGTCGCACCGGGCAGGTGGCCCCGCCGCAGCGCCTCCAACAGGTCGAGCGCGGTGAGGAGTTCGGGCAGGGTCGCACAGACGGGGAGCACCTCGGCGGCGTCCGCCAGCCGCTCGGCGACCAGCGCGGGCAGGTCGCACCGGGCGGCGCCGCGGAGTTGCGCGAGCACGAGGGCGGCGGTGGGGCCGCCGTCCGCCGACTCGCGGCGGTAGGTCTCCCGCAGGGTGCCCTCGGCGGCCAGGGCCGCGGTGACGCCCCGGACACCGGCCAGATCCAGCCGGACGGGGACGGCGGGGCTCCACGACAGTCGCCAGCGCGTGGTCAGCGCGGTCGCGTCGCCCGTGCCCGACACCTGGACCGGCTCGCCGTATCCGGCGCCGCACACAGCGAGCCGCTGGAGCAGGATCTCGCGCCGGCCGTCGAGCGGGGAGCGCAGCGGATCGAGCCGTACCTCGCGCGAGGCGGGGTCCTCGGGGCCGGGCAGCCGCAGCGCGGCGAGCTCCGCCTCGACGGACGGCCCGAGCCCGGAACGCGGCGTGCCCGGGGCCACCCGGCCGCGGTCGGTGCCGACCAGGACGACCTCGGACGCCCGGGCCAGGGCCCGGCCCCGGCCGAGCGGTTCGCCCTGGCCCATCACGGTCGTCAGCGCCTCGAGCACCTCACTGCGACCGGGAGCCGCGAGACCGCGCAGTCGCGCCAGGTCGCCCGCCACGCGCAGCGTCTCACGAGCCTCACCCGTGCCGGCGACGTGTCCGGCGGCACGCAGCTCACGGCACACATCGGTGATGGCCCGCGCGGCGGCCTCGTACAGCCGCCCGGGATCGCCTGCGGCGGTGAACACGGCCTGCTGCCAGCGCGGGTCCCGGATGCCGGCCGGATAGCCGGAGCGGGAGTCCAGCAGGTCGAAGGCGTACGGCACGAGGGAGGTCACGACGGACGGCCCCCCGTCCGCCACGACGTCGGCGGCTCCGGCGGTTGCGGCGGAGCCCGCCCCGAGCGCCCCGCCCGCGTCCACCAGCGCCGGTGCGTGGAAGGCGCCGACGACGGCGGCGACGCGGCGTCCGCCGTCCGCGGCCCGGGCGATCGCCCCGCGCATACAGGCCTCGCGCGCCAGGTCCACCGAGGGCACCCCGCCCGCCGACTCGGCGTCACGGCGCAGCGCCCATCCGACACCCAGGGCCGCCCGCCGTACGGCCTCGGGGGCGCATCCCGGGGCGAGGACCTCCACACCGCGGTCCCACAGGTCGTCACCGTCGCGGCCCGTCCCCGCCGCGGTGAGCGCCGCCCCGAACGCGGTCGGAACTCCGGCCGCCTGCCCCCGCTCGCCCTCCGCCACAGCGGGATCCTGCGCACCCCACCGGGGGTCGGACATCGGCAGGTCGCAGCACACGACCTCCGCTCCCCGCGCCCGCGCCCAGCGGATCGCGGCGAGCTCGGGGGAGAAGTCGGCGAAGGGATAGAAGCCCAGCCGCCCGCCCTCAGAGGCTCCGGCGAGTGCGACCGGGGCGACGGTGCCCGGCGCACCGAGATGCGTCAGCCACGGCTGGAAGTCGGCGGGCAGCTCCACGCATACGACGTCGGCGCCGCAGGCGTCCAGCAGCGCGGGCACGGCCGCGGCGAGCGCCGGACTGTGATGCCGTACGCCCAGCAGGTACGGCGCCACGGAGCCGGCGAGCGCGGTGAGGGCCGCCCTCGGTTCCTGAGCGAGCGTCACCGAAGGTTCTCCCGCAGGTCCCAGAGGCGGCGCCAGGTCGCCGAGCCGTCCTCGGCGCGGCGGCGCACCGGGCCGTCCCAGTAGCCGAGCAGCCGCGCGTGGTCGGCGGGGTCGTCCTTGCGGACCACGCCCAGCAGATGGCCGGGGACCAGGTCGAGACAGTCGCCGCCGGGGAGATAGGCGGCGGCCACGCCCAGGGAGGCGGCGACCTGCACCGCCTCGGCGGTGGACATCACCGTGCCGGGCCGCTCCACGTCCCAGCCCTCGGCCGAGCGTCCGGCCCGCAGATCGCGGAAGACGGTGACCAGGACGTCGAGCACCGCGTCGTCGACGCCGAAGGCCGCGCCCGCCCGCTCCACGGCGGCCGTGGCCTGCCGCTTGACGAGGGCGGTCTCGGCTTCGACGTCCGCGATCGGGTGCACGGTCTCGAAGTTGAAGCGGCGCTTGAGCGCGGCGGACATCTCCGACACGCCGCGGTCACGGAGGTTGGCGGTCGCGATGACGGTGAACCCGGGGGCCGCCGCGACCTGGGCGTCGTCGGTGCCGGACAGCTCCGGCACGCTCATCCGCCGGTCGGACAGGATCGACACCAGCGCGTCCTGCACCTCGGGCAGGCACCGGGTGATCTCCTCGATCCGGGCCACCTTCCCGGCGCGCATCGCGGCGAGCACCGGCGAGTCCACCAGCGCCTGAGGGCTCGGTCCCTGGGCGAGGAGCAGGGCGTAGTTCCAGCCGTAGCGCAGGGCGTCCTCGGTGGTGCCCGCGGTGCCCTGCACGGTCAGCGCGCTGGTGCCGCAGACGGCGGCCGACAGCAGCTCGGACAGCATCGACTTGGCGGTGCCGGGTTCACCGACGAGCAGCAGCCCGCGCTCTCCGGCGAGGGTGACCACGCACCGCTCCACCAGGGCGCGTTCGCCGACGAACTTGGGGGCGACGACCAGCTCGTCCGGCAGCCCCTCGGGTGCGTCGGCCAGCTTGAGGGACTCGCCTCCGCTGCCGCAGACGAAGGTGATCACGGCGCGGGGCGTCAGCAGCCAGCCCGGCGGGCGGGGACCGTCGTCATGGGCGGCGAGAAAGGCGAGTTCGGTGGCGAAGCGCTCCTCGGCGGGCAGGGTCTGCCGGGCCGGCGGGGCCGTCGCGGTGTCGGTCAGGGTCATGGATGTCCTTGCTCGGTGGATCGGTCCGTAGAGGTGCGTGGGGGAGAGGCATGAGGGGGAAGCGCGGGAGAGAGGCGCGGGGGCGCGGGGGCGCCGCCCGACGAGCGGCGCCCCGGGACCGGGTACGTCAGCGGCGGCGTCCCCGCCGCACCTTCAGCTCCTCGAACCGGGGAGCGTCACCCTCCCGCACGCGCTGCCACGCCCGGCGGTAGAGGTCGGCGGCCGGCTCGAACGGCACGATCAGGCCGAACGGCGTGTGCTCGTCGGTCACTTCGTCGAACAACGCCAGCTTCCAGCGCTCCAGGGGAACGCGCGGAGCCGACTGCTCGACCCAGCCACCGGGCAGGAACAGCGACCGCCCGGCCCGCGACCGGTTGGCCTCGACCACCAGGCCGGTGGCGGCCAGTTCGGCACGGGCCGCCTTGAGCCGGGCCGGCTTCCAGCCCGTCCAGCGAGCCGTCATACGGTCGGTCGGATCGGGCATCGTGAGCAGCATCAAGTGGAGCGTGGCGGCGTCCTCACCGATGCCGTACTCCTTGGCCGACTCGGTCACCAGGTCGGGCACCGAGCGGTTCGGGTCCTGCGGCCACCACGTGCCGTCCTTGTCCCGGCCGCCCGCGAGCGGCTCACCGGGGTCCGCGAGGAGGGCAGCGAACCGCTGGTCGCGGACCAGACGGAGCGCCACCTCGGCGGTGTAGGGCCGCTGGTTGTCGACCCGCACCGCGGGCAGGTAGGGATCCTGGCCGGCCTCGTCGAGAAGGGCGACCCTGATGCCCGGTGCGGGCTGGTCGTCCTGGGTGGCGAGGACGACGGCGCCGTACCGTTCGAAACCGGGTCCGGTCTCGGTGGGGGCGCCCGCCGTCTTCCGGAAGTCGGGCAGGCTGATGTAGCGACCCAGGTCGAGCATCAGCCCGGGGTGGGCCAGCCGGTCCCGCACGGCGGTCAGGGCCGGGGGCAGTGCGGCCCGCACCGGATCGCCGGCGGGCAGCCGGTGGGCGAGCCAGGCCATGAGGCCGACCGCGCCGACCAGCGTCTGTGCCGTGAACCCGTCCGTGTCGCCGCCGACGGGCTTGACCCGGTCGCCGCTGACCGCCCACTCCAGGTCCCGGCTGAGCTCGGGGGAGGAGGCCGGATCCACGAGGGCGGGCAAGGCCTGCCGGACCGGCCAGGACGCGTACCGGAAGGTGCGGCTCGCGTCGCCGAGCAGCACCTCCGGCACGGCCACCCGCTTGCCGACCCTGGAGTTCCACACGGCGGCGGCCGCGGCCACGTCCGGGCCCTCGGTCCACAGCCGGGCCGGCTCGGCGGGCAGCAGCGCGCCCAGGACCGCGGCCCGCACCGCGCCGTCGATGCGGCTCAGCTCGTCCTTGGCGACCGCCGCCGGGGCGACCTTCACCCCGATGAGGGTGCGCGCCGCGGCGCTCAGGAAGCTCCGCTCGTGGACGTCGATCCCCGGCAGACCGGCCACGATCAGCCGGGCCATCGTCTCGGTCACTCCCGTCAGACGGGCGAACTCCTCGGCGGCCTCCGGGAACCAGGGCGCAGGGCCGCGCTCGGCCAGCTCGGCGAGGAACGCGCCGAGCCGTCCCGTGCCCGGGTCCTCGCCCAACGGCTCCGACTCCAGCGCCTTGTAGGGCTGCGGCGCCTCGAACCGCCCGGCCGGGTCATGGAAGTAGCCCGTGAAGGTGGCGCCGTCGTCCTCGAGCGAGCGGCGCCCGGTGACGGCGAGGAAGGCGCCGTCGGCCAAGGACAGCAGACCAGTCCACGTGCCCTCGCGCCAATGGCCCAGGGGGGTCCGCAGCGGGGCCGCCGGCACGTGCAGGCTCACCCTGCGCCAAGGGCCGGACGCGGCGGGGGCGAGGCCGAGGCGGTCGAACTCGGCGAGCAGCGTGCGCAGCACCTCGCGGTGCTCCTCGGTGGTGGTGCCGGAGGCGGCCCGGTAGGCCAGTGCGGTCGTCCGCTCCAGCAGCGACTGCAGGTCCGGCTGTCCGACGGGCAGCGGATGACCGTCGAGGTGGAGCCGGGCGTCCGGCCGGCCGGGGAGGGCGGGCCCGGTGAGCCCGGCGGCCCGGGCGAGGACACGCAGACCTCGGAAGACGGTGTCGGCCTCGTCGTCACCGTGCCACCAGTAACCCCTGGACGTGCCGAGTCCGTTCGTCGCCGCGAAGAGCGCGCGGTCCGGGGGACCTGCGGGCCCCTCGTCCTCCAGGGCGCCTTCGAGAGCGCGGGTGAGCCGGGCGGCCGCCGCGTCCAGGACGGCCTGTTGGGAGGCGGCGTGGCGCGTGACTCCGGCGATGCCCTTGACGAGCGCTTCGTGGGTGACGGGAAGAAGGGTGCGGATCGCGTCGGACAACGCCTCCTCGTCGCCGCGCGCCGCGGTGGCCAGGAGGGCGGCGGCCGTGTCCCGGTCGATGGTCCGCAGCGCCTTCGACCCCTCCGGGTCACGTGGCGTCAGGCATTCCCAGTACTGCACGGGCGGCAGCAGCAGGGTGCCCTCGCCGAAGATGCCCGGCGTGCGGTCGGTCTTGGCCCAGGCGGTGACCACGCCGTCCGCGTCGACCAGGTCCAGCTGCCAGTTGTTGCGCACGACCGCGGTGGCCCGCTCGGCGCCCGGGAAGACCACGAGTGCGGTCGGACTGCCCGCTTCGGCGGGCAGGGTGACGGTGTGTCCGGCGAGGTCCTCGGCACGTCGTGAGCCGTCGGGCAGCTTGACGACCCGCAGGCCGACCAGGCCGTCGACGGGAGCGCAGGCCGGGGTGGCGCCGGCGGTGGGGGAGGGGCGCAGCCGGCCGCCCGCGAAGCTGCTGTGGCCGGGGGCGTCCCGCAGCGCGTCGGCCAGGAAGGCGGGCCTGCTCATCCGCCCGCGCTCGTTCGTGGCCGGGTCGTACTCGTACCAGCCGTGTGCCGCACGGTCCTCGGACTCGGCGTGCCAGACCCAGTAGGAGGAGCCGTCGAAGAGCAGCGGCCGCTCGTCGGGCAGGGTGGTGTCCCCGGCGTGCAGGACGCCGCGCCCGGTGGTCCGGCCGCCGTCCGGCAGCGGCAGGGTGATCGGGAAGTCGCCCCGGTACCAGTCCATCTCGGTGCCGCGGGTGCCGTGGGAACCCTTGAGGGACTCGACGCGGTCGGCTCGGGGGTGCCAGTAGCCGCGCAGCCCGTCCTTGCGGGAGTTCCAGTAGACGAGGAGTTCGCCGTCCACGTGGTGGAAGCCCGGGTCGCCCGACACGTCGTTCGCGGGCAGGCGCAGGTCGTGGGTGAGCAGGGTGCCGTCGGCGCCGATCACCCGGGCCTGGGCGTTGCCCGCGACGACGAGGTGGGGCCAGGCGTCGGCGACGATGACGTCCTCGACCCGGTCCGCGGGCACGAGGGCGGCCGTCGCCTCCTCCCAGGCGGGCCAGCACAGTTCGTCGAAGAGCCCGGCGCGCAGGGTGCGGGCCAGCACCGGTGCCAGATCGGTGCCCACCGCCGCGCGGACGTCGTCCTCGGCCAGCGCCAGTGCCTCGGCGGGCAGCCAGCCCAGCCGGGTCAGCGCGTTCGGCAGACCGGGCAGGCCGACCGCGGTGAACCGCCGTACGACCGAACTCACCCACTCGGCCAGCAGGCCACGGCAGCCGGGCGACGCCGCCAGCAGACGGATGGCCCGCAGCCCCTGGTCGTTGTTGTGGAAGCGGTCCGCGCCCCGCAGGAACGCGTCACGGAAACGGGGGTCGGCGCCGAACAGCACCAGGTCCCGCTGCCCCTCACCGACGGCCCAGGCCATCAGCGGCAGGGCATCGTCCGCGTCGTTGCCCGGGGCGGCCACCGGCACGTCCAGGGACAGCAGCAGATCGATCAGGTCGATGTCGTGCAGGACGCTCAACGCCCGCCCGGACGCGGTGAGTTCGGCCCGGAGCTGGTCCGCCGCCCGCTCCACCAGCGGATACAGCTCCGGCATCCGGCTGGAGCCGCGCCAGGACCGCGCCCGCTCCCGGAACACCAGGAAACGCCCCAGCCAGCCCGCCGTACCGTCCCCCGGCCGCTCCTCCGCGGGCAGGGAGCCGTCCCACAGCCCCGCCGTCGCCCCGGACGCCTCCAGCACCTGGAGCCACAGCGCGGGCAGCTCCTCGTCGGAGCCGGCGGGCAGCATGTCCAACAGCGCACCGCGCACCCGCCGGTCGCGCTCCGCCAGCCCGACCAGAGCGGCCCGGTGCCCCTTCCACCACCCGGCCGCCGCCCGCTGCGTGGCCGGCAGCCCCAGCAGCTCGGCCAGGTAGTCCTGCTCGGCACGATCGGCGTCCTGGCCGGCGGCCCGCGCGAGCCTGCGCAGGTCGGTCGCCATCTGCGCGGACGGCGGCAGACCGCCCGCCGTACGACGGAGGCACAGCTGGGTGAAACGGCGCAGCGCCTGCTCGGCCGGCACCCGCGCGGACAGCTCCTTGCCGTACGCGGACAGCACCTTCACCGGGAGCGCGCCGGCCAGCGCGAACTCCAGGAACACCGCGTCCAGGCGCTCCTCCTGGACCGTCAGCCCGTGCTCCGCCTCCGCCTTGCGGGCCCGGGTGAACAACTGGGCGGCGTAGGTGGCGTTCTCCTCGGCCAGGAACACCCGCCCGGCCTGCTCGTAGAACGTCGGCAGGAAGTGCGGCACCGCCGCGGCCAGCCGCTGACCGAGCTCCAGATACGCGTCCAGGGCGGCCTTGGGACGGGACTTCGCCTGCCGGGCCGCGCGCTCCAGATCCGGTACGACGCCCAGCGCGTGGTGACCGTCCTGCGGATGGTGCACCAGCACCCACTCGGGGAAGCCCAGCGACTGCCGCAGCCCGAGCCCCACGACGGCCGGCTCGGCGTCCGGCTCCATGCCGAGGAACCCGGCCGCCAGATCCTCGGCCGCCCCCAGTTCACCGGCGACCAGGCGCACCACCACCCGGTCGTCGAGCCCCGGATGACGGTAACTGCGCGCCGTCAGCGGCACCGCGCGCTCCCCGGCCCCCTCCGTGCCCGGCGGCAGCACCGCACCCGCCGCCAGCAGTCCCTCGTACGACACCTGCGTCCCCCCGCTCATGCGTTCCGGTCCTCCTCGATCACGCGCCCGGCGTACAGCGCCGCGGCCATCCGCATCCCCTCCGACCAGGCCACCGGGCCCACCTCCCGCAGCGGCAGCGCCCGCCCGTCCTGGTCCTGCCAGGTCAGGCCGCCGGTCTCCACCGTGTCCTCCCAGTACGGCTCCCCGATCCACACCGAGGCCTCGACGGTGCGCCCGCCGTCGCGGACGCGCGCCGTGGAGTACCCCCCGCTGACGCGGTAGCCGAGCGAACTCGCCCGCGCGGCAAGGGCGAAACGGGAACGGAAGGAGCCGCCGGTGAACTCACGTATCTCCGTGGCCTTCGGGTCGAGGTCGTCCGGCCGCCGCCAGGTGGCGCGGTGGATCTGCTCCACGCGCTGCACGATGTCCAGCTCCGCCGCGAACTCCCTGATGTCCTCCAGGTCCGGCAGCAGCACCGGGTGCGGCAGCGTCACCGTGCGCGGGGACAGCCGTACCGTCTCGCCGTCCAGGTTCACCACCCGCAGCTCGCCGTCCTCGGTGGCACCCCGCAGGAATCCGACCTCGTCGGGGTCGTCGCCCACCACGGCCATGTCGCGCAACGCGGACTGCCAGGCCTCGTCCGGCCACACCCGGGCCAGCAGACCGGTGGGGACGGGCAGCGACGACACCATCCAGGAGTCGACCTGTGCCACGCAGGCGGCGGCATGCCGATCCAGCCATTCCGCGAACCGCCGCAGCCGGTCCACCTCCGGGTGGTCGCGGAGCGCGCGCGGCAGCGACTTCAACTGCCGTCCCGCCGCCCGGCCCGAGGTGGCACGCGCCGCCACCCGCCCGTCCACCAGGGCGACTTCATACCCGTCACCCGCCGAGAGCCAACCCACGAGTCCCCGCCTTCCACATCAGGACAGCAAGAAGAAAGCACAGTTCAGCCGGGGACTCCCCGGCGCCAGTGCGACGATGCGAGAAACGTTAGCGGCGATCACTGACAATCGGTCCGAGAGCCGGTGAACGGGCCTCGGCGGCCGGGTGCGAAAGGCGGCGCCGAGCGCCTCGGGCAGGGGCCGCGCGGGGTGCGGGAACGACTGCGGGGCCGGCTGACAGACCAAGCTGTTTCAGCCAACCCCGCTGATCCCCACCGACGCGGACCTCAAGGGCCCGCGGGATCACGTCACATGTAACGGCGCCGGGTGCGACGCAGCAGAACGAACCCGGAGACGAGCAGGACCGCTCCGGCCGCGGCCGGCCACAACTGGGTGCCGGTCTCCGCGAGGCTGCCCCCGCCGCCCTGCGGTGCCGTCCCGTCACCGGCCGGCGGCTGCGCCACGACACCACCGGTCGAACCACCGCTGTCCGACGCGGCCTGTGTGCTGTCGTCCCGGGGGTACGACGTGGCCTCGGGGGACTGCACGGCGGGCCGCTGGGTGGCCGAGGGCGAGGTGTACGTCCTGGGCTCGTCCTCGGCGGGCGCGGTGCTCTCGTCGGCGGTCGGTTCGTCGGCGGTGGGTTCACCGGCCGTGGGTTCACCGGCGGTCGGCGTCGGCTCGTCCTGCGGCTGGCCGCCGGACCCGCCGCCGTCCCCGGAACCGGAACCGTCACCGGGCTCCTGGCCGGACCCGCCGTCCGAGCCGTTGCCGTCTCCTTCGTCCCCACCGTTGCCGTTGCCGGGGCCGGGATCGTCGTTCTCGTCCGCGCCCGCGCCGCACCGACGGCCGTCGTTGATGCAGCCGACCATCTCGTTCATCAGGTTCTCGTCGAAGACGTTGATGAAGTCGCCGTGGTCGGTCACGGGCTTGTGCAGCTGCTCCGGGAACGCGTCCACGGCGAAGAGCGGCGCTGTGCGGCCGCCGTCCTGCAGGCTCGGCGCGTCGACGTCGTAGACGATGCGCTGCACCAGCTGCGGGATGGCCTGGAAGCCGGCCGCGCAGGCGCCGTCGGCCTGCGCGAACGCCACATGGGTACGGTGGTTGGCGCTGTCGATGTTGCGACCGTCCCAGCAGCTCTGGAACTTGAAGGTGCGGACCACGTCACTGCCCTGGGGGCACAGCGGGTACTTGTCCTTCAACTGGCGGTCCTCGAACCCGGTGCAGCTCCAGGACGCGTTGGCGTTGGCGGTGCCGTTGACGAACGCCTTGGCGTCGCCGGTGATGATGCGCAGCAGCCGCGGCATGGCCGTGACCTTGCTGTTCGGGTTGCCGACGAAGGTGAGAGTGACTTCCTTGGGCGTGACGATCTCGCCCGCGTTGCCCTCGATGCCGCCGCCGGGGGAGTTCGCGTCCTGCTCCTGGGTGCCGTTCTGCAGACGCAGTACGGGCCAGTAGTAGGAGGACTTGTCGCCCTGGTCGACGCAACTGGTGCCGGCGTTCGCCAGTTCGTTGTCGTCGGCGAAGGCGTTGTTGGCCTGGTTGCCGATGTAGTCGTGGAAGTGGTGGGCGCCGTTGGACACACCCGGGGCCACGATCACGTTGTCCGAGTTGAACAGCCCGCCCGCGTTCACGCCGCAACTGGTGACGAACGTGCCGCGCGAGGCGTCGGCCCCGGGGGCAGGTGCTTGTGCGGCGGCCGGAGCGGTGGTGATGTCGGCGTAGTCGGCGGCGACGGGACCGTTGCCGGACTGGCCCCCGTTGCCCTGCTGCTGGCCGTCCTGCCCCTGGTCGCCCTGCTGCTGGTCGCCCTGCTGCTGGTCGTCCTGGTTCTGGCCGTCCTGGGCCCCGTCGCCCTGACCGTCGCCCTGGTCGTCGCCCTGCGCCCCGGCCTGGTCCTCCGACTCCTGGATCGTGCACGCCGCCATGGCGTCGAGGCCGTCGGGCCGCGCACCGGCGCGTTCAAGAGCGGCGGCGATGCGTCCGATCGTCGCGGTGCGGTCCTCCGCGAGGGGATCCATCACCCCGCTCTCGGCGGCCTCACGGCTCTGCACCGACGGGTCCTGCAACTTCTGATAGGCGGCGGCGGTCTGCTGGTCGAGCACCGCGAGTTCCGCGTCGACCTCCGTCCTCGCCTCGTCAGGGACGCTGGTCAGCGCGTCACCCACATCCGGGCAGGCCACCGTGCCCGCTCCCCAACTGGCCGAGAACGGCTGGTTGATGCCGCCGCCCTCGGTCGCCGAGGCGTACACGTTCACGGCCACCAGTCCACCACCGCCCAGCATCAGGGCCACGGCGGCAATGGTCGCCCGCCGTGCGCCTGTTGGGCGTTTGCGCTTGCTGCGTCCCACGGAAGTACTCCTGCGCGTGTCGTCCGTCCGAGCATGGATATCCCCCCGGCCCCATACGGACGCGGACCCGCATCTGTTCAACCGCCCCGAAAATTCACAGTGACCTCATACGGCGCCGAGGTGCGTCCGCCGGACGTGGATCAGCCGTTGTACGGGGCGGCCACGTCCAGGACCCAGGTCACCCCGAAGCGGTCGGTGAGCATCCCGTACAGCGGAGCCCACGGCGACGGCGCCAGGGGCTGCACCACCGTCGAACCCTCCGCCAGCCTCTGCCACAGGGCGCTGATCTCGTCCGTGTCGTCACCGCGCACGGAGACGAAGAACGGGTTGCTGCCCTGATCCCACGGCAGCTCGGAGGGCACGTCGTAGGCCATGACATGGAAGCCGTTGTCGCCGGCCACCTCGCCCCACACCACCCAGTCCGCCTCGCTGCCGCCGCGCACATCGCCCATCTCCTGGTAGGTGACGGCGACGACGCGCCCGCCGAAGACGGACCGGTAGTGATCCAGCGCCGCCCTCGCGTCGCCCCGGAAGTTCAGGTGGGTGGTGGTCGTGACGGACATGTTCTTCTCCTCGCACACGGTTCGCAGCGGATCTTCAGACGTACCGTTCCACGAGTAGCGGACAGGATCGGTCCTGTACCGCCGCCAGAATGACGGGCATGCAGAAGACGTCCGCGCGGCTGCTCACCCTGCTCTCGCTGCTCCAGACACACCGCGACTGGTCGGGCGACGACCTCGCCGAGCGCCTCGGCATCACCCCGCGCACGGTCCGCCGCGACATCGACCGCCTACGGGAACTGGGCTACCCGGTCCTCGCGTTCAAGGGCCCCTCCGGCGGCTACCGCCTCGCTGCCGGCTCACAACTGCCCCCACTGCTGTTCGACGACGACCAGGCCGTCGCCCTGGCCCTCGCCCTGCAGTCCGCCGCAGCCGACACCACGATCGGCGAGGACGCCGCACGCGCCCTGGCCACCGTCCGCCAGGTCATGCCGCCCCGGCTGCGCCGGCGCATCGACACCCTGCAGGTCACCGCCGTCCCGCCACCCGGCAGCGGCAACGCCTCCCCGGCCGGTACACCACTCCTCACGGAGCTGAGCCGCGTCATCCACGCGCGCGAGGAACTCCGTTTCGACTACCCGTACGACACCACGCGCCCCGCCGAGCCCGAGCGACCCCGCCGGTCACAGCCCCACCACCTCGTCACCCGGTACGGCCACTGGTACCTGATCGCCTGGGACCTCGACCGCGACGCCTGGCGCACCTTCCGCGCCGACCGCATCCGCCCCCGGACACCCACCGGGCCACGCTTCACCCCGCGCCGCCTCCCCGGCGACGACGTGGCCGCGTTCCTCACCGGCCGCTTCCGCGGAACCGACGGCTCCAGCACCGACTGGCCCTGCCGCGGCGAAGTCCTCCTGAACCTCCCCGCGCAGGCCGTCGCCCCCTTCGCCCAGGACGGGATCGTCGAAGAGTTCGGCCCCGACCGCTGCCGCCTCTCCCTCGGTTCCTGGTCCTGGGCCGGCCTGGCCGCCACGCTCACCCGCTTCGACACCGACATCGAAGTCGTCGGACCGCCGCAACTGACCGATGCGTTCGCCGAACTGGCGGTGCGCTGCGCCGAGGCCGCAGGCACGACACGGGGACAAGGAAACCGAGGGGCGGGATCGTGAGGCCGCCGTGCGACCGTCGTACGCCGAAGACCTCGGCTCTCACACGGGGAACCGCTCCGGGCGGAAGTCCGCGAGCAACTCGTCCCTCTTCCCGCTGAGGATCTCCGCGGCGAGCAGCCGGCCGAGCACCGGTCCGAGCGTGATGCCGCTGTGGGAAACGGCCTCGAAGTAGCCGGGCACGGACGGCACCGCCCCTACCGAGGGGAATCCGTCGGCCGGGATGGGCCGGTGGGACACCCGTGTCCGTGCGACGCGGGCGTCACCGAGCACGGGAACGGCGTGCCGCGCCGAGTCGTGGAGCAGGCGGGCGAGCCGGGCCGGCTCCTCGCCGGTGTCGATGAGCGCGTCGATCTCGCGGCTGTGCAGGACCACCGAACCCTCTCCGTCGGGACGGATCTCGATGTGCGGCGCGTGCATGGCCCGGTGAACCGGGACCTGGGCGCAGGCGAGCCGGGTGACGACGCCGGGTTCGCGGAGCATCGGCAGATCCCGTGCGACGAGCCCGGCGACCTGAGAGGCAGCGGGGCCCGCCGCGTTCACGACGACGTCGACGTCGAGACGGCTTCCGTCGGACAGAGCGACGGTCCGGACGCTCCCGTCGCCGCCGGTACCGATGTCACGGACCGCGGTACCGGACCGGAGCTCGGCCCCGGACGCGACGGCCCGGTCCACCAGACGGCCGACGAGCCGGCGTCCGTGCACCCAGGCCTCGTCGGGGTAGAACAGGACGGGAGTCTCGTCAGGCATCGCGAGAGCGGGTTCGAGACGGCGGCGCACCTCAGCCCCCGTGCACACCTCGACCCGGTAACCCCAGTCGAGCAGCAGCTCGGCGGTCTCCAGGTTCTTCGCGTGCGTCACGGGGTCGTCCGCCCAGCGCAGATGGCCGCCGGGATGCCACCACGAGTCCGCTCCGATGATCCCGGCGAGCTCCCGGTGTGCCGCCATGCCCGCGACGTTGAGATCGAAGTAGGACCTGCGCACGGTCTTGTTGCCGGCGTTGACCCAGGAGAAGGACCAGTCGGTGACACCTTCGCCCGGCCGCCCCGCGTCGACGAACACCACCCGGGCGCCGTGCCGGCAGAGGTGCCATCCGGCACTCGCGCCGAGGATGCCCACACCGATGACGGCGACACGCACCGGCCGATTCCCGGACCCGATCGTCACGCGGGCCTCCTTCCCGGATCACGGGTGAACTTCCGGGTGTAGCACGCAAGGATGCGGAGCGGATAGCCCGCGCGGCTGCGAACGTCCCATCAGATATGTCAAAGTAAATAACATGACCCAGCGCTTCGGCGACGCCCGGGAAAGGAGCAACAGGTGCCTCAGCACACGTACAGGACGCCCGCGGTCAGACAGTTGGCCGAGGCGGTGGCCCGTGTCGCACCGCGTGATCCCGGCCGCTGGCCGGAGCGCGAGGCCGTGGGCGGGCCGGGCGGGCTGCCAGGGAAGGTCTCCGCGGCCCGGGCCCGCCAGCTGTGGATGGTCGTCGGCATGTGGGACCGGGCCGCGGACGGCGGGAAACTGCCGGCCCGGTCGACCCGCTCGGCCTCCCAGCTCTTCACACCGAAGGCGCTGCGGGCCTTCTGGGAGCTCGCGCAGGCCGGAGAACTGCGGGCATTGCAGCAGGAGCAGGGCAGGGGCGTGGAGCTGCCTCCCGCGACGCTGCGGATCGTACGTGACTGTCTGAGGATCATGGCGACGCTCGCCGCGCCGGAGGGCAGGGCGGAGTGGCTGCCCACCGTGTCGCAGCCGGAGCCCAAGTCGACCGTCCGCCCCGAGTCGTTGGGCACGCTGTACCGACGGCTGGCGGACATGGCCGGGACGGGCCCGTACGAGCGTGACGGCACGACCCTGTCCTTCGAGGACCGCACCCGGCTCCTGGCGATGGTCTCGATCGTCCTGGACGCCGCACCGCGCTCCGGCGAACTGGCGGCGCTGCACCTGACCGATCTCGCGCCCGGGGAGCGGGCGGTGGCCATCCGCCGCAAGCAGCAGAAGGCGCCGCCGAACCGTGCCGAGGAGATAGCGGCTCTGGCCGAGGTCTACCCGTCATCGGTGCGCGCGGTCCTGTGGGGCCGCAGGGACCAGGTCTCGGAGGCCACCTACCAGCGGATCCTCGCGGCACAGCGCGAGTTGACCCCCGCACCGGAGATCGAGTGGTACCCGCTCGGGCAGGGCACGCGAGTGGCGGTACGCCGCTGGCTGAAGGTCCGCGAAGAACTGCTGGAGTCGGTGCCCCTCACCGGCGGCCGCTCGGGCCTGTGGGTCACGCTGGTCCCCACCAAGGCGGGCCCACCGGGCATCACCCTGCGCCCCCAGGGCCTCACCCAGGCCTTCGCCCGCGGGATGACGGCCCTCAACTGGATCATGGCCGGCCTGCCGGGCTGGGAACCGATGCCGGTACGGATGGAACAACTGCGCAGAGCGGTGGAGGCGGAGCCCATGGAGACCCCTCCGGAACCAGTTCGCACAGCAAATAACATGACCTAGCGGGTGGGCCGAACCCCTCTCATCCCCCTCCCTCACCTCCTCACCTTCACCGCGCGCGGTCTGCTCCGCAGACCCGACGCGCCGTCGCTACGCGACGGACAGCCCCACGCGCTCCGCGCGCCCACCCACCGGCGGCTCCGCCGCCTTGCTCCGGTTTCGGACAACTCCGTTGTCCTAGGGTGTCAGGTACACCTCCGCACACCGTCGCGATAATCCGGTCATGGCCGTCACCCAGCAACTCGCCCGCGTACCGGCGGAGTACCTCGTAGCCTGCCGAACGTCCGCCGAAGCACCGTCCGACGCGGACCCTCGCTGGGATCCGCCGTCGGCGGACGTCCTGGACCTGGACTGGGCACCGGCCCTGCTGGAACGGGTCTGCGAGCTGGCGGATCTCGACGCGACACACCTCGACGCGCTGCGTCGGGCCACGGACGGCGACCCGGCGGGCGACACCGCGATCGACGTCGGCTTCCTCGATGTACCCCCGTACGACATCGCGCCCTTCGGACCGCCGCCCAGGGCGCTTTCCGCGCAGCAGGCGGCCCGCGTCGCGGAGCTGCTGGGAGAGATCGACCTGCCCGCGGTCCTGGCCGGCCTGCCGTCCGACGACGCCGAGGCCGGGCAGGTGATCGGTCACGGGGCGGAGAAGATCGTCGGCCCGACGCGGGGAGGGGTCAGGCGGCGAAGCCGATGTTGGTGACGTACTCGTACTGGCCCCACTGGGAGCCGAGGTCCACGATCTGGTCGACCCAGGCGTCGTCGAGGGCCTGGAGGTCGTCGAGGGACCAGGCTTCGACGATGCGGTCCCAGTGACGGACGTTGAGGGTGCGGAACTCCACCATGCGCTGGCGGGGCCGGGGGACCTGCGACTGGTTGAGGGGGTGGATCTCGACCCGGGTGCCGCGGCCCTCACGGTTGAGGCGGGCCAGGAGATAGCGGGCCGTGTTGTGGCGGCGGACGGTGCGGTAGGCCTGCTCGATGCGGTCCAGGTTCTTCTTCGAGGGGCTGCGCTTGCCGTCCAGCCAGGCCTTCAGGGTGCGATCGGTGACCGTCAGGCCCGCGGCGCGCGCGGCCGCGCGGGCGTGGTCGGTGCGGGTGAGGTAGTGCAGTCGGGCCAGCAGACCACGGCGGGCGGTGACCGGGGTGGCGACATAGCCGGCCAGGGCGTCCAGCCGGCGGGCGACGGCCTCGTGGCCCTTGATGCCACGGGCACCGTACATGCCGAACTCATGGGTGCGATCCGGCACTTCGTTTCCTCCCTGGCCCTGGGTGGAGGCGGGTCTGGTGTCCTGCTGAGAGATCAGTATGGGGCAGGGGCACGGAAAGTTCCGCCTGCGGATCAGGGGTGTCAGCGACCGAAGCGACTGACGGCCCGACAGGACGAGCGGGCTGCAGGTTCGCTGCAGAGCCGCTTGAGCTGCCCGAGCCGCTTCATCCGTCCGGACTGCCCGCCGGGGCGCCTTCAGTCGCTGTCGGCGGTGGCTCCGCTGCGGATGAAGCGACCGAGGAGCAGCGACCGGAGATCATTTCCGTCGCTGTCCCGCATCGGTGAGAAGTGCCAGGTCAGGCGGGTGCCCCTGGTCGGGCAGCGACTGAAGCGACTCAAGGTCCAGGTTTATGAGGACAGTGGTGGGCGTGCGAGGGTGCGCGCGGGCGTCATATATGGGGAAGTTGAGTCGCTTCAGTCGCTGATCTCCGGCGGCCGCCTCGCTGACCTGGGGTTTCTTCGAGACCGTAGAGCGCCGACCGGGCGCCGACGGTCGCTGGGCGTCTCACGGGGACGGTCTTCAGCCATGTGGCGGCGACTCGAATCTTTGTTTCCCCATGAGGCTCTCGTCCCCCACACGCTTCGCTACGCTGTTTCGGTCGCTCAGTCGCTTCGGTCGCTGTTGGGGGGTGCGCATGGCCTCTGAGCTGCAGAACTCGCTTGTCCGCTCGATGCTTTCCGCTCCCGTCGCCGGGTCGCTGGCCATCGCCCGGTGGTGTGCGAGCCGGGGCTGGCCGGTCCATCCGCTGACGCCGGGGCGCAAGACTCCAGCCGGGAACTGCGCGTCCTGCCGGCAGCCCGGGCACAGTCGTCAGGGCTGCGGCTGCACGGCCACCGGCCGCTGGTGTCACGGGTTCCACGCCGCCACCCTGGACTTCGCCCGGATCGAGCAGTGGTGGGGCGGCAACCCGGACCTCGGGGTCGGAATCGCCTGCGGTCCCGCGGGGCTGGTGGTCGTGGACATCGACGCACACGAACGGGAACTGCCCGGGAGGGACCGGCTGTTACCCGGGATCGGTATCTCCGACGGGGTGGACCTGACCGGTCTGGCCAACGGCTTCCACACGATCGGTGTGCTGGCCGCCCTGCGGGGCGTCGTGGGGCCCGCCGATGACGAAACGACACTGCGCGTACGCACCCCTTCCGGTGGACTGCACGTCTGGTACCGGGCCCATGAGGGACATCGCTGGCAGTGCTCCACCGGGTCCGGCGGCCGCGCCCTGGCATGGCAGGTCGACGTACGGGCGCACGGCGGGTACATCGTCGCCCCCGGCACCGTGACCGAGGCCGGGGTGTACCGGGCGGTCGGGGCGGTGCGGGAGCCCGCTCCGCTGCCCGGGTGGCTGGCGCGGGAGCTGGAGCGCACCGGGCATCTGCCGCCCGCCCATGTGCCGGCTCCGCGGCCGGTGCCGCCCCGGGCCAGGCAGGCCGTGCTCGCCGCGGGCGGAGGCGGGGGTGCCGTGCAGCGGGTGCTGGGTGCCCTGCTCGCGGAGGTGGCCGACTGTGCCGCCGTGTCCGAAGGGGCCGCGTTCTCGGAGAAGTTGAACCGCGCCGCCTACACCGCGGGAGGGCTTGTGGCCGGTGGGCGGCTCACCGTTGACGAGGCCGAGCGGGCCCTGCGGGCCGCGGCCGAGCATGCCCGGCCGGGGCAGGAGCGGCGTTGTACGGGCATCATCCGCAGCGGGCTGAATGCGGGTCTGCTGCGGCCGTTGTCGCTGGGAGGGCGTGCATGACGTCCCGTCAGGACGACGTCCTCTTCGACGCCCAGGCCGTCGCCGCACAGATCCTCGCCCAGCCCGCGGCGCATCCCGCTCGGCCCGTGCCGCATCCCGGCCAGGGCGGAGAGCTGCCCGTCGGGGCGGGGGAGGCCACGGCGGACGGGCTGCTGCCCGACACGCTCAGCGACCGGGGCAACGCCAAACTGTTCGTGCAGCTGTACTCCAACGACTACCGGCATGTGCCGGGGCTCGGCTGGTTCCGCTGGGACAGCACCCGCTGGCAGGTCGACGAGGACGACACGGTGATGTGGGCCGCCGGTGACCTGGCGGAGTCCCTGGCCACGAGCGATCCGCGCGGCCTGTACAGCGCTTCCGCGCTGCAGCAGCATCGCCGCCGGGCGCTGAGCACCGGTGGCATGAACGCGATGCTCACCCAGGCCCGGTCCGCGCCCGGCATGGTCCTCAATGCGGCCCGCCTGGACGCCGACCCGTACGCGCTGTGCACCCCGGCCGGCATCGTCGACCTGCGCACCGGACTGATCCGCACCCCCGACCCGGACAAGGACTTCCACTCCCGCTCCACCACCGCGGCCCCGCAGCCGATGCCCACGCCGCGCTGGGACCGGTTCCTCACCGACACCTTCGGCGACGGACCCGAGGGCGCGGAGATGATCGAGTTCCTGCGGCTGCTGCTCGGCTACTCCATCACCGGGGACGTCGGCGGGCAGGTCATGCCGTTCCTGTTCGGGTCCGGCAAGAACGGCAAGTCGGTGCTGCTGGACGTGCTGATGAAGCTGGTGGGCGACTACGCGGACGCGGCGCCCCCCGGCTTCCTGATGGCGCGTCCCTACGAGGGGCATCCGACCGACCTGGCCGAACTGCACGGCCGGCGGGTCATCGTGTGCAGCGAGGTCAAGCCCGGGGACCGGTTCGACGAGGCGCGGGTGAAGCTGCTGACCGGCGGTGACCGGATCAAGGCGCGCCGGATGCGTCAGGACTTCTTCAGCTTCGAACCCACCCACAAACTCTGGCTGTTGGGCAACCACCGGCCCGAAGTGGGCACCGGTGGCTTCGCGTTCTGGCGCCGGATGCGGCTGATCCCGTTCGAGCGGGTCGTCCCCGACGACCGGAAGATCGACAACCTGGCCGACATCCTGGTCACCGAGGAGGGCCCCGGCATCCTCAACTGGCTGATCACGGGCGCCCGTCGCTACCTCAGCGGCGAGAAGGACCTCACCGGGCCCGAACGCGTCCGGATCGCCACCACCGCCTACGCGGACACCGAGGACCACACCGGGCGTTTCCTCGGCGAGTCCTGCCGGCTCGACGCAGATCTGAGGGCGGAACAGGCACATCTGTACGCGGCCTACAAGGCGTGGTGCCAGAATGAGGGGGCCCCGGCCATCTCGTCACGTGCCTTCGCAGCCCGGGTCCGCGAAGTGGTGGGACTGGCCTCGCCCAAGGACATGATCCTGTCCAATCAGCGCAAGTACTATCCGGGCATCGGACTTGTCGCCGACGAGGAGACAGCATGAGCGCTCTCATCGCCGAGGACGAGCTCGTCCACGAGGCCGACTTCGTCTGGCTCGAGGACATGAGCGCGCTCGACTACGTACGCCAGAGCCTGGACCGGCTGCCGACCCGGCGCGGCAAACCCGCCTACCACCGCGACGGACGCATGGTCGGGTACGCCCTCCTCGGGCCGGGCGCGAAGCCCTCCCGTTCCTCGGGTACCTTCCGCCGCCGCGTGTTCTGGCTGCTGCCGCACGACCGCGACACCGACCCCGAGGGTCTGTACGAGACCGGGGCGCCGGCCGAGGCGGTCGATCCGCGGACGCTCGCGCCGGGCGTCAAGGGGTGCAAGACGGAGCGCTCGGAGGGCGGGCCGCCGTCGACGGCGATGCGGGAGCTGGGGATCACGCTGCCGCTGTAGGGGTGCTCCGCGGGACTGAAGGGTGCCGCGACCTTCCTTAAACCTTAAACAGCCCTGCTCCCTGCTTCGGGCTACGGGATGTGCGCAGAATCCAAGGGAAGTCGGGCGGTTCGGCTTGAGTGAGCACATCCGGTACTGCTCGCCCAGTTCTGCGGCGGCCGATGAGACCGTGCGCTTCACGACGCACACGGTGCTGATGGCGGTCCAGCCCATCAGCACGTTGGACCTGCGACGGCCGCTGTGGTTCGTATGCAGTTACGGGGGCGGTGTCAGCGGTCCTTCTGGCCGACGGCTGGTTCGTCGATCAACCGCTTCCGGAATCCTGCCCGGGAGGGTCAAGCCACTGTGGTGTCGAGGCGGTTCACTTCGCTGAGCACGCGGGCTCCGCGGTCAGGGGCCATGTCCAGCCGCAGTAGTACGGCGGGGGCCGCGATGGAGGGCATGAGATGGCTCATGAGGACCGAGATGCGGTGCTCCACGTCCACCAGGTTGGTTTCGAGATGCGCGTAGAGCTGCACCCCGTTGAACGCGCCAACGATCAGCTCGGCGATTTCGCGTGGGTCGACATGAGCCAGAGTCTCGCCGTTCCGGTGCGCCTCGGACAGCAGGCCGGTGAGCAGACTCACCCACAACGACCAGGCGCTTCCGTAGTATTCACGGCCGACGGGATCTGAGGAGAGGCGCGCCCCTGCTCGCAGGACGGCATCGACGGGCAGCCGGTGGGCCACCGTCATGGTGATGTCCACCACTTCTTGCAGCCTGGTCTCCTGGGGTGGGAGATGCTGGTCCGTCTGGAGCTCCAGGACCCCTTTGGCCAGCGCTTCCTTCGAGTCGAAGTGGAAGTACAGGGCGCCCTTTGTGACCCCTGCGGTCTTGAGGATGTCCGCTACCGTTGCCGCGACATACCCGTGTTCTGCGAAGACCTGTGCAGCTGCTTCCAGAACCGCACGACGAGTCCGGATTGCGCGTTCTTGTTGAGCCACCGGAGCTCTCCCTCAGCTAGCTGTCCCACCTGTATACAGCGATGGACCCTAAAAGAAACCGTCTAGCGGGTACCTTACCGCCTCTTTGCCCTTACAGCATGAGGGCTTGCGTGGACTTCGTGTGCCTTCCATGTGTGGAAACCTGGCGGGCAGGAGGCGGAAGTCGAATGAACTAGCAGGTCAGAGCCTTCTTGGAGGTTCTTGAACGGCCAACTTTTTTCAGGGGCGGCAGTGTCAGCCGAGGCCCGCAAACCGGCCTGATGGTCGGATTCAGCCTTCTGGGTCATCTCTCACGCATGCGCAACAAGGGACGAGTCCCGCCACGTCATGCCGTCGGCGGCCTCGGAGTCGAGGGTCCAGAGCAAGGTCTCGTCCATCTCGTCGAGGGACCGGACCAGGTGCCGTACGCCGGCCTCACGCATCAACTGTTCCTGGAAACTGTGCTCGTAGCTGCTCGGATGCCCGATGAACGCAGCCCCCAGGGCTCGTGCCGCCTCGGCCACGCGTGCCACGTCGTCGATGAACAGCACCTGGTCGC
Source organism: Streptomyces sp. S.PB5 (assembly GCF_030403745.1). Taxonomy (GTDB): domain Bacteria; phylum Actinomycetota; class Actinomycetes; order Streptomycetales; family Streptomycetaceae; genus Streptomyces. The sequence goes on along the minus strand of NZ_JAQMWP010000017.1, from coordinate 68,612 downwards.
AGCGGAGTCCGAAAGCGTCCTCGGCGATCTCCCGTACTCCGGGACGGAAACGGTCGGTGCACACGTACTGCGGCTGGTCGAAGTAGTCGGCGTACACACCCAGATGGCGGTCGAAGTGCGGCCGCTCCAGCCCCCCGTAGCAGATCAGGGGTACGTCAAGGCTGCGAAGCCGCCGCAGCAGTCGGTCGGCGCCGTCGACGAGGCGCACCGGATGCTCGGCGAGGTACCGCTCCCGCTCCAGGAAGTAGGCTTCCACGACTTCCTGGGGGGACCCCGCGACGCCGATCGCTGCGGCGGCCTGGAGTCGGGGCTGTGACAGCACTGCACGCTCCAGCTCGGCTGTGTAGACACCGCCGTGGTTGACCACAAACCGGTGGATCACGGGGCTGAACGTGTCGTTGAGTAGCACTCCATCGATGTTGACCGCAATGAGACGCAGGTGGCGTAGGGCCATGGGGCTGCCTCCGGATCGGGCCGCACCGAACGTGCGGGCACACTGCTGAAAGGTGGAGCATGGCGCCGCAGCCATAATAAACCGGGTGCGCGGTATTTTTAAAGGGCCTTCTGGCCAACTCGTCGGACTGGCTCCCGCCGGGGTGAGGCGTGCGCAAGACTGCCACCCGGCAGTCGAACATGTGTATGCGCTGACGAGGGGGAAGCGTGGGAGATCTGGCCGGGAAGATCGCGCTGGTGACAGGTGGCGGGCGGGGAATCGGCCGAGGCATTGCCTGTCGCCTGGCCGCGGACGGAGCCCTCGTCGCCGTGCACTACAAAGAGCAGGAAGACGCAGCCCGCGAAACCGTGGGACTCATCACCGCGGAGGGGGGGCGCGCCTTTCCGGTGAGAGCCCCGCTGGGGGAGCCTGGCGACGTCCAGACTCTGTATGAACGTCTGGATCGCGGGCTGTGGGTACAGGGCGAGCCCGCGGCTCTGGACATCCTGGTCAACAACGCGGGGTTCAACATTCCCGCAGGGGTCGCCGACGTGCGGCCACAGGACTTCGACCGGCTCATGGCCGTTCATGCGAAGGCACCACTGTTTCTCATCCAGCATGGACTGAAGCGCTTGCGCGACGGAGGCCGCATCATCAACGTCAGTTCTGCGGCCACCCGCGTGGCCTTCCCCGAATCCGTCGCCTACTCCATGGTCAAAGCCGCACTGGAGGCCCTCACCCAGGCGCTTGCCAAGGAACTCGGCCCTCGTGAGGTCACCGTGAACGCTGTGGCGCCCGGGTTCGTGAAGACGGACATGAACAAGAAGCGGTGGGCCACGCGCGAAGGTGAGGCCACCCATGCGGCGTTCTCGGTGTTCCGTCGTATGGGCAGGCCCGCCGACGTCGCCGACGTCGTGGCGTTCCTCGCCTCGGACGACTCCCGCTGGGTGACGGGCCAGTGCATCGATGTGTCCGGAGGATCGTTTCTGTAGTCGGCGGCTTCGGCGATGGAGCGTACGCTGCCGTCGCCGAAGTAGGCTCCCGGGCGGGCAGCTCACGCGATGGGCGACGCCACGGTCACGAGGGCCTGGAAGACAAGAGAGCCTTCCTGGTGGCCGGTCATGAGGACGCGTTCCTCATGACCGGAGCCCGGTACGGGCACCGGGTTGGCCTTGATGAGGCACGGCGCGTCCAGCTCGCTGTAACGCATGAACTCTGCGGTGACGCTGCGGGGCAGGCAGGGGCGCCCCAGGTGCGCGACCATGGCCTGGCGAGCGGCTTCGAGCAGCAACATGCCAGGCGTGTGGTCGACAGGATGGTCGAACAGCACCGGGTGGCGGGTGTCCACCCGCAGTTGCCACTGGTCAGGTTCGCCGGTGGGGGAGAGAACCACGTCCGTGGGGGACAGGCGATCGACGTCCTGTGGTGCCAGTGGGGCCGTGAGCGGGAGCGGATTGCGGCTGCCCGACTCCGGTCGGGGAGCGCGTACGCGCTGGTAGACGGCAGGTGAGAGGCAGGTGAAGCGGGCGCCGCCGGTGGCGGCCAGCTGCCCGTTGCGGAAGATTAACGCCTCGTAGCGGAGTCCGGAGAGGTCGCCGCGACGGCGTTTGACGTCCTTGCAGGTGATCTCGATGTGCAGTGAGGCCGGGGCGGTGCCGACGAGCATGTGCTGCGGCTTGACCTCGACGGCGAGGTCCCACATGAGGAAGCGGTGGTCGAGGGGCACGCCGTACTCGGCGTGCGCGAGGAGGATCCCCGCCTGCCTGATCGTTTCAGCAACGATGAGTGGATCGTGGCAGTCGTCCACCGTGGTGAAGAAGCCGTGCCGGCGCGGCCATTGGCCGGTGAGAACGAAGTGGTCGTCGGCTTCGCGCTCCCAGTCCGTGAGCATGACTTCCGAGACGCTGGCGCGGTGGACGAGTTCCTTGGGCACGGTGGTCGTGAGGGACGCGTAGCGCAAGCCAGTGGCCCTCGTCGATGCCGTAGTGTCGTTCTCGGAGCGCCCCGCGCTGGGTATTGCGCGGTCTATGCGGAACGTGCTCGCAGACATAGTTCCCCCTGAGCCGCGTTGGCCTGATTTCTGAGGGTGAGCCCCCTCAGGCAAGTGAAGATACATACCACCCGGTTTAATTTCTAGCGGAAGCGGGGGCTCCAGGCCGACTAGAAGTGGACGGATTTGTTCCGAATGTGTCGGGCCCGATCGGCCTCCCTGCCCTGAAGCGGCTCTCCATGTGGGCTCTTCTCGTGTCGGTCGACTTGATGGCCGAGTGGAGATGCTGCTGTTGGGCGTGAGGTTTCCGCCATTGCCGGGAGTGCGTGGGCGGATTGGCTCCCTGGGTCTCAAGCGGCCCCAAAGCGGTGCTTGAGCGGTCTGCCCGACCGTGGACCAAAGCCCGAGAACATAAGGGGAATCGGTCGGATGAAGAGCGGAGAAGCACTGCTTCGGGTGGAGCGCGGCAACCCCGACGATGTCGAACTGGCCGCCCTCGCCATGGTGTTGTTCGCCCTGTGCGCGACCGGACAGGAGCCTGGCGAGGAGCTGCAGGCTTCGGGTGTCCGCTGGTGGCGACGGTCCGAGGTCTACACAGCTCCCGGCAGCTGGCGCTGACTCGACTGACTACGTACATCCTCGTAGGTTCTTCACTTCCCAAGTATAAACCGCCTACGCGGTTTGTTAAGATGCCACTCTGGACCAGGGGTGGGACCTCCTCGGCCTTGTCCCAGGAAGGGACCTGACATGGCGATGACGACTGCCCCGGCGTCGAGCGAGACGCGGCCCACCGGCATGCGCGGGCGCGTGGCCGAGCTGCACGCGACGCGTGCCCGTGCACTGGCCGGCCCGAGCGAGAAGGCGACCGAGGCCCAGCACGCCAAGGGCAAGCTGACCGCCCGGGAGCGGATCGAGCTGCTTCTTGACGCGGGTTCCTTCCAGGAGGTCGAGCAGCTGCGCCGGCATCGCGCGGTCGGGTTCGGCCTGGAGGCCAAGAAGCCCTACACCGACGGTGTCGTGACCGGCTGGGGCACGGTCGAGGGCCGTACGGTCTTCGTGTACGCCCATGACTTCCGGATCTTCGGTGGTGCGCTGGGTGAGGCTCATGCCACGAAGATCCACAAGATCATGGACATGGCGATCGCGGCCGGTGCGCCGCTGGTGTCGCTGAACGACGGTGCGGGTGCGCGTATCCAGGAGGGTGTCTCGGCGCTGGCCGGGTACGGCGGCATCTTCCAGCGCAACACCAAGGCGTCCGGGGTGATCCCGCAGATCTCGGTGATGCTCGGTCCGTGCGCGGGCGGTGCGGCCTACAGCCCCGCCCTGACCGACTTCGTGTTCATGGTCCGTGAGACCTCGCAGATGTTCATCACCGGCCCGGACGTGGTCAAGGCCGTCACGGGTGAGGAGATCTCGCAGAACGGCCTGGGCGGCGCGGACGTGCACGCCGAGACCTCCGGCGTCTGCCACTTCGCGTACGACGACGAGGCCACGTGCATCGCTGAAGTACGCTATCTGCTCTCCCTGTTACCACAGAACAACCGGGAGAAGCCGCCCCGGGCCCGCCCCACCGATACCGCGGACCGTCGTAACGACAACCTCCTGGAGCTGGTGCCGGCTGACGGCATTCGTCCGTACGACATGGCCAAGGTCATCGAGGAGATCGTCGACGACGGCGAGTACCTGGAGGTCCACGAGCGCTGGGCGCGCAACATCATCTGCGCGCTGGCGAGGCTGGACGGCCAGGTCGTCGGCATCGTGGCCAACCAGCCGCAGACCCTGGCCGGGGTACTGGACATCGAGGCCAGTGAGAAGGCGGCACGGTTCGTGCAGCTGTGCGACGCCTTCAACATCCCGATCGTGACCCTGCTCGACGTGCCGGGCTTCCTGCCCGGCGTCGACCAGGAGCACGGCGGGATCATCCGGCACGGCGCGAAGCTGCTGTACGCGTACTGCAACGCGACCGTGCCGCGGGTCTCGCTGATCCTGCGCAAGGCGTACGGAGGTGCGTACATCGTCATGGACAGCCAGTCCATCGGCGCGGACCTCACCTACGCGTGGCCCACGAACGAGATCGCCGTGATGGGCGCCGAGGGTGCCGCCAACGTCATCTTCCGCCGTCAGATCGCCGAGGCGGAGGACCCCGAGGCGATGCGGGTTCGGATGGTCAAGGAGTACAAGGCCGAGCTCATGCACCCGTACTACGCGGCCGAACGCGGCCTGGTGGACGACGTGATCGACCCGGCACAGACCCGCGAGGTCCTCGTCAAGTCCCTCGCGATGCTCCAGACCAAGCACGCCGACCTGCCGGCCCGTAAGCACGGCAACCCACCGCAGTAGCGCATGACGAACGACCAGTGAACGACGAACGACGGGACAGGTGAAGCGCTTCCGCCCTGGAGCGCCAGGACCGTGACCCGGGCCAGGAGATGACTGATGGTCAAGCAGGAGCGTGCAGCGCGTACCCGCCAGGCTCTGATACGTGCCGCGGCCGAGGTGTTCGCTGAGGAGGGCCTCGCCCGCGCCTCGCTCACGACGATCAGCCGACGGGCCGGGGTGAGCAACGGGGCGTTGCACTTCCACTTCGAGAGCAAGCAGGCCCTGATGCAGGCCATAGAGGCGGAAGCGCTGGAGAGCGTGCGGGAGATCGTGCGGGACGCCGTGGCGCGCGAGGGGGAGCCGCTGCAGGCGTTGGTGGACTCCACCTACCGGTTGATGAGCCGGATCGCCGACGACGCCGTCGTCCGGGCGGGATTCGAACTGGCCGACGAGCCCGGCCGCGCCGAGGGGCCGACCATCCGGCGGGAATGGCAGCGCTGGGTCGAGGAGGCGCTGCTGCGGGCCGACGAGGGCGGCTGGCTCACCGAGGGGGTCTCGGCGGACGACGCCGCGACGGCCGTCGTCGCCGCCACCGTCGGGTTCGAGGTGCTCGGTGGCGAGGACAAGGCGTGGCTGTCCGAGGAGAAGGTCACGGGCTTCTGGGACCTGTTGCTGCCCCGGCTGACCGAGCGGAACACGCGGGCGTCCGTGAACGCGGACGTGACCGGGCGCGATCCGAACACCCAGTAAACAGACCATACGGTCTTGTTTTGTTTCCGTTTTAACAGTGCCACGGAAGCCCTGGGTCTCCTTTGGGATCTTCGTTGTGCGGCGATGGGCGGACTAAAGCGGTCATAGAGCCCCACTTGAGTGGCTGCTGATCATAAAAAACAGCATGGACGGTTTGGTATTGACAAACCATCCGCCCTGTTTTTAACTGGGTTCATGCCGGAAACGGCTTCGTCAGGACCAGACGTCAGGCGACTCACGAACTCAACTCATGCACGGATAGGGGAGACGGCATGGACATCGCAGTCCTGGGCGCGTTGGACGTCAGGGAGAACGGGGTCTCGGTGACCCCGACGGCACCGAAGCCCCGCCAGGTTCTGGCGCTGCTCGCCCTGCACGCCGATCAGGTGGTGCCGGTCGCCACGCTGATCGAGGAACTCTGGGGCGAGCGGCCCCCGCGCAGTGCGCGCACCACGCTCCAGACGTACGTACTGCAGCTGCGCGAGCTCATCTCCGCGGCCATCGAGCGCGACCCCGAGGACGCCCCGGCGCGCACGGCCAAGGACGTGCTCGTCACCTCACCGGGCGGCTATCTGCTCAACACCTCGGGCGGCGCCAGTGACGTCCGCGAGTTCGAGCGGCTGGCCGGCACCGGCTACCGGGCCATGGACGCCGGGGACTTCGCGGGCGCGGCCCGCCAGCTGCGGGACGCGCTCGGGCTGTGGACCGGCTCCGCCCTCGCCGACGTACAGACCGGCGTGCAGCTGGAGATGGAGACCAAGCGGCTGGAGGAGACCCGGCTGTGCGCGCTCGACCAGCGCATCGAGGCCGACCTGCGGCTGGGGCGCCACCGCGAACTGCTGGGCGAGCTCACCGTCCTGGTCACCCGCTACCGCACCCACGAGAACCTGCACGGCCAGTTCATGCTGGCGCTGCACCGCTCCGGCCGGCGCAGCGAGGCCCTCGACGTCTACCAGCGGCTGCGCACCGCCCTCGTCCGTGAACTGGGCCTGGAACCCTCCGCCGGGCTGCGCCGGATGCAGCGGTCGATCCTGATGGCCGGCCCCGAACCGACGTCGGTCGCCACCAGCGGGGGAGGCAACGAGCGTCTCAGCCGCGTCGGCTGAATCGTCGTCAGCTCGTGGCGGGGGCGTTCCCGGTCACGACGCGCCGTACGTCAGGGGGAGGAGCGGCCATGCAGGCCAGGTCGGAAAGGACGCGACGCAGGCTGGTCCGCGCGGGGGCACAGATGTTCAACCGCAGCGGCTATGCCAGCGCGACGCTGGGACAGATCGCCGCGGCGGCCGGGCTGACCAAGGGGGCGCTGTACTTCCACTTCGCCTCCAAGGACGGGCTGGCCGACGCCGTGCAGGAGCAGGCGCACACCGTGCTGAGGGACTTCGTGCGCCGCCAGTGGGCGGCGGGCGTGCCTCCGGTGCAGGCGCTCATCGACATGACGCACTGGCTGGCCTGGGCGCTCCACGAGGACCCGGTGATCCGTGCGAGCTTCCGGATCACCAACGAATGCGTCGGACGTCAGCCGCCCGTCACCGACTTCCACCAGGCGTGGATCGTGGAGGTGCTGCGGCTCATCGACCGGGCCCGCGAGGCCGGGGCACTGCGCGAGCACACCTCGGCGGACGGGCCGGAGACCCTGCTGTCCGCGGCGGTGTGCGGGATCGGAGTGCTCTCCGGTACCGGTATGCCCTACCCCGAACTCCGGCGCAGAGTGGGCGCGCTGTGGGACTCGCTGCTGACGGCCCTGGTGCCGGCCGGGCACACCGGACGTTACGACGTGCGCGCCTCGGCCCTGACGACCGGCTTCGCCGGTGCGGTCTGAGCCGCCGGGTCCCTCTTGTGGACCAGCCGCAGCTCCGCAGTTCACTCCGTCCGGCGATGGTCCGGACCCCTGCACACCTTCGATACTTCCGTAGTCGGCCGGCCGGACGGATCCCTGGAGTCAAGCCATGCCCCAAGACAGCCAGCCCTCCCCGAACTCGGCGACCGCCGACCTCATGACCGAGCTCGTGGACATGCTCGCCACCGTGCTGCGCCTCAAGCCGGAGAAGATCGACGCGGAGCAGACGTTCCGGTCACTGGGGCTCGACTCGCTGCTGACCGTCGAGTACGTCGCCACCGTCAACGCCCGCTACGGCACGGCGGTCAAGCCCGACGCCCTCTTCGACCACCCCACCCCCTTCGAGCTCGCCCGGCATGTGGCGCGTGAACGGGGGACACCGGGAGCCGCCCCCCTCGACAGGCCGGCCCCTCGCGCGGCGGAGCGCCAACCGGGTCACGTCCCGGCGCAGGCCCCCGCGATCTCCGGAGGCTCGGTGCTGGACGTGCTGCGCGAGGAACTCGCCCGCATCCTGTGCTGCGACCCCTGGGACATCGACACCACGGCCCCCTTCAACGTGCTGGGCGTGGACTCCATCCTGGGGGCGGAGTTCGTGGCCACGACCAATCAGATCTACGGGCTGCGGGAGCGCGCCGTCACCCTCTACGACCATCCGAGCCTGGCCGCGATGGCCGCCTACGTCGCCTCCGTGACCATGGCGAGCGCGCCGGGACCCGCCCCCACGGCACCCGTGCCGGCCGCCGACACGGCGCCGCCCGCCCGGGTGATGGGCCTCGACGCGCTCCTCGACGCGGTGCGCGACGAGCGGATCTCGGTGGACGAGGCAGTCGGGCTGCTGCCCCCGCGCTCCTGAACGGGGGACCTGGACGACATGGACGAACGCGAGATTCTCACGCGCTTCAAGGCGGGGACGCTCGGGCGTGAGGAGGCCGCGCGGCTGCTCACCGAGCAGGCCGAGGCCCCACCGGGACCGGTGCCGGTCCCGGAGCAGGCGTCCCGCACGGACACCGTTCCGCTGCCGGTGGAGGACATCCCGGCAGCGGACGGGAAATACGCGGTCGTCGGCCTGGCCGGGCGCTATGCCATGGCCGACGACCCGCACGCCTTCTGGGAGAACCTGCGCGAGGGCCGCGACACCTCCCGCGGTGCGCCCGTCACCCGGCCCGGCGGAACCGCGCTCAGGCCCGGGCAGCGCGGTCGTCTCCTGGACGGCATAGCGGAGTTCGACCCCGACTTCTTCGGACTCACACCCGCTGAAGCCGCCCTGATGGACCCTCAGGAACGGCTCTTCCTGGAGACCGCCTGGGCGGCACTGGAGGACGCCGGCTGCACCGGATCCCGGCTGGACGCCCTGACCGGCCCCGACGGCACCCCGCGCGCGGTCGGCGTCTTCGTCGGAGTGAGCTCCGCGGACTACGCACTGCTGGCCGCCGGGTCATGGGGCAAGGGACGCACCGGGATGCCCGGCAGCGGCCATGGCCAACTGCCCGGCAGGCTCGCCGCACCGCTCGGTCTCACCGGTCCCGGCCAGGCCGTCGACACCGGCGACTGCTCCGCGCTGACCGCCCTCCACCTCGCCGTCGCATCCCTGGCCCGGGGCGAGTGCGCGGCAGCCGTCGCCGGCGGCGTCGAACTGCTGCTGCACCCCTCACGGGCCGGTGACGGCGCCGGGGAAGGAGTGGGGGCGGTGGTGCTCAAACGACTCGACCGCGCACTTGCCGACGGGGACCGGGTGCACGCCGTCGTACGGGGCACGGCGAGCGGATTCCGGCCGGGGAACCCCGCGCCGGTGGCGGCGGCCACGGCGGCCACGGCGGCCGCGGCGGCCGCGGCGGACGGCCGGCGCCGGGGCGACGGGACCCTGGCGGCCGGCGATACCGGCCCCCGGCAGGACGGCCCGCCCCGGGCGGCCGGTGACGCGCAGCAGGTCCCGCAGCGGGCGGCACTCGACGCGGCCGGCGGCCGGCGGCAGGGCGACGAGCCTCGCGCCTCCGACGGCACCGGGCGGACGCTGACGCGGGACGTCGTCGAGCGATGGGTCGGGCAGGCCGGGGCGGCCCTGGGGATCGCGGGGATCACCGCCGCCGTGCTGCAGGTGGCGCACGGTGTCGTCACTCCGGTGCAGGACGGCGAAGAAGCCGTGCCGTGGCGGCGGGAGTGCGACGCGCAGGGGAGGGAACTGCCCCGGCGCGCCACGGTCGTGGTGGAGAGCGGGGGAGGTCTCGTCGCTCGCGCGGTCGTCGAGGAGTTTCCGCCGGTGCGGCGCACGCCGCGGGCGGACGGCGACGGCGGACACGAACTCGTTCTGCTCTCCGCGCCCAGCCCCGCCCATCTCGCCGCCACCGCCGCCAGGCTGGCCGACTGGCTGGAGAAGACCGCGGACGGGGAGCGCGGAGCGCTGCTCGCCGACGTGGCGCGGGAACTGCGCGTCGGGCGGGCCGCCCTGCCCTGCCGGATCGCGCTCCTCGCCGAGGACATGCCCCAACTCGTCGCCGGACTGCGGAGGTTCACCGAGACCCGGACCGGGGACGCGGAGGTGCGGCACGCCGATCTGCGGGACGGCGGCGCCGACCCGCTCGCGCTGGGCGAGGCAGCAGAGACCCGCGACTACGTGGCCGCGCTGTGGCGCAGCGGACGGCTCGAACAGCTCACCCGGCTGTGGCTGAACGGCGTCGACGTCGACTGGGCCGCGCTGGAGAACCGGCCCGCCACGGCCGACGTCGTACCCCCGCCGTCCGCCCTGCTGCGGCGGACGCTCTGGCTGGACACGGTGGGGGAGCGTGCCGGATGAACAATGCGGTTCTGGCGCCGCGGCCCACGGCGACCCGGATGCGGGACGACGCGGTGAAGCTGTGGTTCTGCCCCAACGACGAACTCGCCCCCGGAATCGCCGCCACCCTGGCCGCGCACTGGCTGGACGAGCACGAACAGGAGATCGCGGGCCGCTTCCTCTTCGAACGCGACCGGCGGCAGTACCTCGTCGCCCACGCCCTCGTACGGCGGGTGCTGGCCCTGGAGAGCGGGGTACCGGAGGCCGAGGCGGTCATCTGGCGCTCCTCGCGCGGGCGGCCGTTCCTGCAGAAACCGCCGGAAGGACTGCCGCGCGGCGGGCGGGAGCTGGACTTCAACCTCTCCCACGCCCAGGGCCACAACCTGCTCGGTGTGGTGCGCCGGCACCGGATCGGTGTGGACGTGGAACGGCTCGACCGCGGTGACCAGGGCTTCGACACCATCGTGGAGACCTTCGCCGAGGTGGAGCGCGACTGGGTGGCCGAGGCCGCGCCGGGCCGGCCCCGGGACCGGCGGGTGCTGCGGCTGTGGACGCTGAAGGAGGCGTACTCCAAGGCACGCGGACTCGGCCTCGGACTGCCCTTCGACGCCTTCTCCTTCGACCTCGCCGAGGACCGGGGCGTGACCGGTTTCCGGCCGCCCGAGAACGACCACGAGCAGTGGTGGCGCTTCGTGGAGCTGGAACCGGTGCCCGATGTGCTGGTCGCCGTGGCCGTGCTGGCCGGTCCGGAGGCGCCGCCCGCGCTGGAACTGCACCACGGCTTCCCCTGGGGACGCGCCGCGCCACGACTGCTCACCCTGCCCGAGCCGGCGAAGGTGCTGGCCTAGCGGAAGCGAACCGGCGGGGGCACCTCCTCCCCGGCCCCCGCCGGTCACCAGGGCGCGAGCGCCGACTCCGCGTGCTGCCTGGCGAGATGGAGCGTGGCCGTGGAGTTGCGGCCCAGCGCCTCACGGACGTAGCGGCGGGCCTGCTCGACGGTGGCGCCCTCGCCGAGGACCGGCACGATCGCCTCCTCGCGCAGGACCACGCTGTGCCGGGAGGTGACGGTCGCACCCGTCCCGTCGGACACGACGGACCAGGCGCCGGTGTGGGCGTCCATCAGGGCCGGGGTGGCCGTCTGCTTGTAGACGATGCGCAGGGCCTCGGGGAAGCAGACGCGGATGGACTCGGTGGTGTGCACCGAGCCGTCGGCGGTACGGGTGTCCATCGACATGACCTGCACCCCGGGGGAGTCCTCGGTGACGTCGAGGCGGTCGACGTGCGGTACCAGCTCGGGCCAGTCGGCGACCCGGTGGAGGAAGTCGTACACCGGCTCGGGCGGGCCCTGGACCCGCACGCTGTCCTCGAAGGAGAGCACCAGGTCGTCCAGGCGCGTCCACCGCTCCGCCAGGTTCTTCACCCGGCCCAGCTCCGCACGGCTGTTGGTGTCCGTCGCCCGCTCCACCCACGCGACGTCCTCGGGGCGGTCCCCGCCCACCGTGAAGTCGTGCAGCAGGACCAGCCGGCACGAGCTCGCGCCGCGCTCCTCGACGATCCAGCTGCCGCCCATCCCGGTGAGCGGGGCGGCCGACACCTCCTGGCGGAAGTCGACACGCCGGGCGGCGGCGTCCAGGCGCCGGCGCGACGTCCAGGACTTCACCGTGCCGTTGGCGGTCGCCCACATCCGCAGCCGCTCCTGCGTGCCGTCCGACTCCAGCTGCTCCACGTGCACGTTCGGCGGGAAGAACAGCGGCCAGTGCACCGCGTTTGAGATCAGTCCGTGGACGACCGTCGCGGGCGCGGCGATCTCCACCTCGTGGGCCGTGCGGTGGACCTGTTCAGCCGACACCTTCGCCGCCTCTTCTCGTCGGGTGTGCTTCGTGGTGGTGAGTGCGGGGCCCCGGTCAGGCCCGGCAGGTCGGCAGTGCGCCGTGATACTCCGTCATCTCCCGGAACAGGGCCGGGATGTCGAGCCGCTCCCCGGGAGCCGCCCCGTGCTCCTCCGCGTAGGCCCGGTGCAGGTTCGGCACCAGCCGCTCGGCGTCGAGGAGCTCCGCGAAGGGCCCGGGGCCGGTGGCGCGGGCCAGCTCCAGCGGGCTGGCCCCGGCCGTGACGCCCCGGCGGGCGAGGTCCCGCAGCCAGTGGAAGTACGCCTCGTTGGCGTCGAGCACCTCCGGGCCGCCGACCGGACCGTGCCCGGGGACGACCACCAGCGGGTCCAGCCGGCGCATACGGTCCAGAGCGGCCAGCGAACCGCTGACCGAGCCCATCACACAGAACGGGGTGACCCCGGACATCACCAGATCACCGGTGAACAGCACCCGTTGCCCGGGCAGCCACACCGCGGTGTCGTTGGTGGTGTGCGCGGCCGGCCCCAGGTGCAGCAGCTCCACCCGCACCCCGCCCGCGTGCAGGGTGAGCGCGTCCCGGTAGGTGATCTCGGGCAGCGCGAGCTCGATGTCGCCCCAGCACACGTCCGGCCACAGCGACGTCAGATGCAGTCCGGCGGCCGCCATGTCGGAGCGCGTCCGCTCGTGCGCGACGACCACGGCCTCCGGGAACAGATGGTTGCCGAAGGTGTGGTCGCCGTGGAAGTGCGTGTTGACCAGGGTGCGCGGCGCAGCCGCCGTACGCAGCAGCACCTCCTCGCGCAGCCGCCGCGCCCGGGACTCGGTCGCGGCGGTGTCGACGAGCACGCTCCGGCCCTCGTCGCCGACGACCAGGCCCGCGTTGTTCAGACACCAGCCGCCGTCGGGCTGCACGAAGGCGTACACCCCGTCGGCGACCTCCGTGAGCGTCGGCGACATGTACGTCCCCGCTCAGACCGCGGTGCGCTCGGACAGCGCCCGGTTGACCAGCTCCAGATAGGCGCGCGGGGTGTCGGCGTCGTCGATCGCCTCCTCGTCCAGGAGGACGTCGAAGTCCCGCTCGATCCGGCCGGTGGTCTGCAGCACCGCCAGCGAGTCGTAGTCGAGTTCGGCGAACGTCATGTCCAGGATGTCGCCGTCCAGGTCCACGGCCTCGTTCTCGCCGGCGCACTCGCGCAACAGGGCGATCAGATCAGGGAGTTCGAGCCGGTTCACGGGATGCCCTCTTTCTTCGGGTTCCTCGGGTTTGCATGGGTTTCAGTGGGGTTCCATGGGGTCTTGCTCGGTGCTGTCCTCGGTCAGGCGCGGACCACGGCGGCGGCGTTGAAGCCGCCGCGGCCGCGCGCCAGCACGAGTGCGGTGCGCAGTTCGGTGTCCCAGCGCGGTGCGTCCGTCACCAGGTCCAGAGGGCAGTCGTCGGCCGGGTGCCGGGTGCCGGTGGTGGGCGGGATCACCTGGTCCCGCAGCGCGAACAGGGCGGCGGCCAGGTCCAGCGAGGCACCGCCGGCGGCGAGCCGGCCGGTCATGCTCTTCGGCGCGGTCACGGGGACGCTGTACGGACCGAACAGCTCGGTGATCGCGGCCGCCTCCGCGCGGTCGGCCGCGCGCTCCCCGGCACCGTCGGCGAAGACGACGTCGACCTCGTCGGGCCGCACGCCGGCGTCGGCGAGGGCCAGTTCGGCCGCGGCGCCCAGGCGTGAGGTGCCGTCCGCCGGGTCGAAGGTGGCCGCATATCCGGCGACCGCCCCGTACACCCGGGCCTGGCGGTCCCGGGCCGCGGCCGCGGACTCCAGGACCAGCAGCGCGCCGCCCTCGCCGGGGACATAGCCGCAGGCGTCCGCCGAGAACGGCAGGAACGCCCGCTCCGGGTCGTCGGCGAGGCTGATGCGTCCCTCGGCCAGATGCGCGGCCCACGCCCACGGACACAGCGCGGAGTCGACCGCGCCCGTCACGACGAGCGAGGCCCCCTTGCGCAGCTGGCGGCGGGCCTGGCCCACGGCGTCGAGACCGCCGGCCTGCTCCGACACCAGCACCCCGCTGGCGCCGCGCAGCCCGTGCCGGATGGAGATCTGACCGCTGTTCACCGCGTAGAACCAGGCGAACGACTGATACGCGCTGACATGCTGGGCGCCCTTGCTCCACAGGGCCTGCAGCTCGCGCTGGCCGAACTCGAAACCGCCCGCCGAGGCCGCGGTCACCGCGCCCGCCGCGTACTCCGGCAGTTCGGCCGGGTCGACCCCGGCGTCCTTGAGTGCCTCCTCGGCGGCCATCAGCGACAGCCGGGTCACCTGGTCGGTCTGCGGCAGCAGCCGGCTCGGCACATGCTCCTCGGCGACGAAGCCGGGCACCTCGCCCGCGAGCTTGGCCGGATAGCGGGAGGCGTCGAAGCGGGTCAGCGCAGCGATGCCGCTCTCGCCCCGCAGCACCGCCGCCCACCAGGCCGCGGCGCCCAGCCCGTTGGGGGCGGCGACGCCGACACCGGTGACCACGGCGTGGGTGGCGGCGGCAGGCGCCGTCGGGGTGGCGTGGAGGGTGCTGGTGGCGGGCGGCGGGGACGGGGTGTCGTGGACGATGGTGGTGGAGCGTTCGAGGAGGGTCGTGCCGGTCATGCGCTCACTCCCAGATGCGGGCGGGTCAGGACCATGGCGCTCTGGAAACCGCCGAAGCCGCTGCCCACGGTCAGGACCGTGTCGGTGACCTGCTCACGGGCCACGAGCGGGGTGTAGTCCAGATCGCAGGTGGGGTCGGGTTCGTGCAGATTGGCCGTCGGCGGCACCACGTCGTGCTCGATGGCCAGGGCGCAGGCGGCGACCTCCAGCGAGCCGATCGCGCCGAGCGAGTGACCGATCATCGACTTGATGGAGCTGATGGGCACCTCATAGGCGCGCGAGCCCAGGCTGCGCTTGAACGCGGTCGTCTCGTGCCGGTCGTTCTGCTTGGTCCCCGAGCCGTGCGCGTTGATGTAGTCGACGGCCTCGGGGGCGAGCCGGGCCTCGTCGAGGGCGGCGGTGACGGCCTCCGCCATCTCCTTGCCGTCGGTCCGCAGACCCGTCATGTGGTAGGCGTTGCTGCGGCTGGCGAAGCCCGCGATCTCCGCGTACACATGCGCGCCGCGGCGGCGGGCGTGCTGCAGTTCCTCGATGACCAGGACGGCCGAGCCCTCGCCGAGCACGAACCCGTTGCGGGTGCGGTCGAAGGGCCGGGAGGCGGTCTCCGGTTCGTCGTTGCGGGGCGAGGTGGCCTTGATCGCGTCGAAGCAGGCCAGGCTGATGGGGCTGATCGGTGCCTCGGTGGCGCCCGTGACCATGACGTCGGCGCTGCCCTCACGGATCAGCTCGACGGCGTGGCCCACGGAGTCCAGTCCGGAGGTGCAGCCCGTGGAGACCAGCGACACCGGGCCCTGGGCGTCCGCGGTGCGGGCGACCTCGGCGGCCAGCGAGCTGGGCACGAAGTAGTCGAACAGATGGGGGACGGCCCGGTGGTGGTCGACCAGCCAGTGCTCGCCGTTGCCGCTGACCGCCGCGTACTCCAGGTCCAGACCGGTGGTGCAGCCGAGCGCGCTGCCGAGGGCGACCCCGGTGCGCAGCGGGTCGAGCCGGTCGTCGAGCCCGCTGTCGGCCAGGGCCTCGCGGGTGCCGACGAGCGCGAACTGCGCGGCGCGGTCGAGCCGTTCGGCCTCCGCCGGGGTGAATCCGTGCGCCCCGGCGTCGAAGTCCACCTCGGCGGCGATCTTCGAGCGGAACTGGGACGGATCGAACAGGGTGATGCCGCGGGTGGCCGTGCGGCCCGCGGTGAGTACCGACCAGAACGCCTCGGTGCCCACGCCGCCCGGGGCGACCACTCCGATTCCGGTGATCACGACCCGTCTCATCGGCTGTCCTTCCCCAGAGCCACATCTCGACCGTCCGAGCGTCGCCGACAGGCCTGGAGAACCGCTTGAACACCGTACGGAACCCGCTCGACTACCCGGTGTCCGGCAGCCGCGCCACCAGTGCGTCGAAGCGGCGGACCAACGCCTCCTGACGGCGGCACAGTTCGTCGATGTGCTGCTGGAGCCGGGCGATCTCGCTGCCGAGTTCCAGGGTGTCGGCGAGCGTCGTGGGCGCGGCGGACACCTCCGGTCCCGTGGGGGCGGACAGATCGGGGGCGTGGTTGAGGATCGCCTCCAGACGGCCGCGCAGCACGGGACCCGGTTCGATGCCGAGGGCCTCCACCAGCCGGCGGCGCGCCCGCTCGTAGACACCCAGCGCCTCGGCCTGGCGGCCGCTGCGGTACAGGGCGACCATCAGCAGGTCGTAGAAGCGTTCCCGCAGCGGGTGGTCGGAGGTCAGCTTCTCCAGTTCGCCGGTGATCTCGCCGTGCTGGGCGCAGCGCAGGCTCGCCTCGTACAGGGTCTCCAGCGCCGTGAGCCGGGTCTCCTCCAGGCGGTCCGCCTCGCTCGTGCAGATCGGCCCGTAGCGGCTGTCCTGGAGCGCCGGACCGCGCCACAACGCCAGGGCGCGGCGCAGCAGTTGGGCCGCGTAGCCGGGATCGGTGGCGACGGCCGCCCGGCCTCGCGCGGAGAGCCGGTTGAAGCGCTGGACGTCTGTGGTGGCCGGGCCCAGGCTCAGCAGATAGCCGGTCGGCAGGGTGCTGATCCACTCGTGGCCGGGCAGCGGCACGGGCTCCTCCGGCAGCAGCCGGCGCAGCCGGGCCACATGGGCCTGCAGCGCGTTCGACGCGTTCGACGGGGGACTGTCGCCCCACAGCTCCTCGGTGAGCTGGTCCACCGAGAGCAGCCGGCCCGCGTGCAGGACCAGCGCCGACAGCAGGACGCGCTGCTTCGGCCCCGGCGGCACGATGTCGGCACCCGCCCGGCCGTCCCGGATCTCCACCGGGCCCAGCAGCCGGAACTCCGTCGCCTCGGCGGGTCCGGCGGAGGGCGGGGCACCGGGTGCGGCCACGGCCGTGACGCCCTCGCCCGCCACGCTCATCGCGGCACCGCTGTGCCGGTGCACGGCTGCGCCGGGTGCGCGGGCCGCCGAGGGGTGAGCACTCTCGCGCGCGGCCGGCCCCACCTGCGCACGGTCCCGCGCCCCTCGCCGGGACCGCTCAGGGCCGGATGCCCCTCCCGGGGCAGCCGGCGGCGGGCCGTGGCGCGGGCGGGCGCGAGGTGGCGCTGTTGCATGGATGACTCCGTCGCTGGTGGGTGTGGAGCAGCCAGGTGCCGTGGCGGTGTCCGTTCCGGTTCGGCCAGGTACGGCCGCGGGACGGGACGGCCGGCTCTTCGGACGATAGCCACCCGAAGCGGGCGGCGGCCGCTCGCGCGAGCCCCCCTCCAGGGTTCGTACAAGCGTTCTTGAGCGGGTCGGTCCCAGGTGGAAAGGCCGCGTGTGGAAGGCCGCTTGAACGCGGGTGGAGATTCCGAGGCGCGCCACGCGAACGGGGCTAGCGTGCTGCACGGCCGACGGCTTTGAGCCAAAGAGTGGAACCCACCACTCAGCCGGCACGGGGAGGAAACTGTGGAGATACAGGTTCTGGGTCCGTTGAGCGCCGATGTCAACGGGATCTCGATCGTTCCGACCGCGGGCAAACCGAGGCAACTCCTCGCTCTGCTCGCGTTCTACCCGGGCCGGGTCATGCCTGTGCCCACTCTCATGGAGGAGATCTGGGGCACGGACATGCCGCAGAGCGCCATGACGACCATGCAGACGTACATCCTGCAGCTGCGCCGCCGCCTCGGCACCGCCATGGGGCCCGATGCCCCCGGCACCGCCAAGGAGGTCCTCGCGACCCGGCACGGCGGCTATCTGCTCCAGGTGCCGCCCGAGAGCGTCGACGTGCACCGCTACGAGCAGTTGGTGACGGCGGGTCAGGCGGCGTTCGAGGAGGGCGAGGACGCGGCCGCGGCCGGGCTCTTCCGCGATGCGCTGGGCATGTGGCAGGGGCCCGCCCTGGTCGACGTACGGGTCGGCCCGATCCTGGAGATCGAGGTCATGCGGCTGGAGGAGAGCCGGCTCGTCACCGTCGAGCGGCGTATCGACTCCGACCTCAGGCTCGGCCGCCACTCCGAACTCATCGCCGAGCTCACCGATCTGATCGCCCGTCACCCGCAGCACGAGGGCCTGCACTCCCAGGCCATGGTGGCGCTCTACCGCTCCGGCCGGCAGGCCACCGCGCTGGACGTCTACCGCCGGCTGCGCAAGCGGCTGATCGAGGATCTGGGCGTGGAGCCCTCGCCGCAGCTGCAGCGGCTGCACCAGGCGATGCTCACCGTGGACCCGGCCCTGGACGTGGTGTGCGGACCGCGCCGCACCTCCACCTTCAACCTGTACGCGGCCTGAGCCCGAGCGCGGCTCCAGAGCGCCACGCGAGCCTCGTGGGGCGCGGGACGCGCCGAGTCCGCCAGAGGAAAGCCAGAGAAAAAGGGACGGACGATGCCCGACGAACAGCCGGTGCCGCTGCACTGCTTCGCGCACGCCGGAGCCGGAGTCTCGTCCTTCCACGCCTGGCCGGCCGGCCTCGGCAGCGGCGTCCGGGCCGTGCCGCACCTGCTCCCGGGCCGGGACGGCAGACGCCGCGAACCCCGGGCGACGGGACCCGAGGCGCTGCTGGCCGACCTGATGGACGACTTCCGTACGACGCCGAACACGCCCTGCGAGCCGTACGTGCTCTACGGGCACAGCCTCGGCGCGCTGGTCGCCTACACGCTCACCCGGGCGCTGCACGAGGCCGGGCTGCCCGGTCCGGCGCTGCTCGCGGTGGGGGCGTGTCAGCCGCCCGATGTCGCGTCCCGGCTCGCGGACGCGTGCGGTGAGTCCGACGACCGGCTGCTCCACTTGCTGGAGTCCACAGGTGCCGTTCCTACGGGGACCGTGCCCGGGGATTTCTGGTTCCGGTCGGTGATGCCGGTGCTGCGGGACGACCTGACGCTGGCCGACAGTCTGCGGCGCGCCGCGCGTACGCCGGTGCGGGGTGGGCCGTTGCGGGTGCCGGTGCTGGCGGTTGCCGGTGCGGATGATCCGCTGGTGCGGCCCGCCGAACTGGCGGCCTGGCGGCACTGGACCGATGGGCCGGTGGCCACCCGGACACTGCCTGGCGATCACTTCTTCGTTCGAGGGTCCGCACTGCCCCGGTTGCTGGGGCGGGCCTGTCGTGTCGTGCGGCGGCTGAGCGTTCCGCAGCCGGTGCGTTGACGGCTTGCGGGCCGGTGGGGGCCGGTCGCGCCCACGCGGCGCCGGCCGCACATGAAGCAGCCCCGCGCCCCCGAGGGGGGCGCGTCATCGCACCGTCAATTCATCAAGGAGGGCGAGCATGAGTGAGCAGCCTGAGGCGATTGCGGTTCCTGAGATGGGGCGCGTGGGGGAACTGGAAGCCGATGTCTGTGTCGTCGGCGCCGGGCCCGCCGGACTTGCGCTCGCGCTCATGCTGTTGCGTTCCGGAGTGAAGGTCGCTCTGCTGGAGCGGTCCACCGGGCTGCGACGCGACTTCCACGGGGAGATCCTTCAGCCCGGCGGGCAGCGGATCCTCGGCGACCTGGGGGTCCTCGACGCCGCCCGCGAGCGGGGAGCCTGCACGCTCAAGGGGTTCCAGGTACTGCAGGACCAGCGGCTGGTGCTCGACATCGACTACCGGCGCCTTCAGTCCCCGTACGACTGTCTGCTCGCGCTGCCGCAGCGGCATCTGCTGCAGGAACTCCTCGCCGCCTGCCGGGGGCTGCCCGGGTTCACGCTGCTGGAGGGGTACCGCCTCAACGCGCTGCTGCGGGACGGGGACGCCGTCACCGGGGCGGTGGCGCAGCGGGGGACCGGGCATACGGCGACGGTACGGGCGCGGGTCGTCGTCGGGGCCGACGGGCGGTTCTCGCGGACACGGATGCTCGCCGGGATCGACGCCGGGCGGACCGAGGCCTTCGACCAGGACGTGGTGTGGTTCGCCCTGCCCGCGCCGGGGCTGGCCCCGGGCTACGTGCAGGTGCATCGCACCGAGCGCGGCGCTCTGCTCGTCCATGACACTCACCCCGGCCGGCTGCGCATCGGCTGGACGCTGCCGCACCGGAGCTGGAACCGGGTCGCCGCCCTCGGGATCGACGCGATCCGCCGTGAACTGACCGACGCGCTCCCGCAGTTCGCGGAACTGTTCCGCGAGCATCCGCCGGCGCTGTCGGACCTGCAGCTGCTCGACGTGTTCGCCGCGCAGGCGCAGGAGTGGGTGCGCGACGGGCTGATGCTCGTCGGGGACAGCGCCCATACCCACGGACCCATCGGCGCCCAGGGCATCAACCTCGCCCTCCAGGACGCCGCCGCCGCCCATCCCGTGCTGCTCGACGCCGTCCGCGCCGGTGACGCGAGCCGGGACCGGCTGCTGCCCTACGAGCAGCGGCGCAGGCCCGCGGCGGCGTCCGTGCACCGGATGCAGCGCATCCAGGCCAAGGCGGTGCTCGGCCACGGCGGACCCGTCGTCACCCGGCTGCGCTCCCGCGCCGCCGCCGTGGTGACGCGCTCCCGGATCGGCGAGCGCATCACCCGCAAGGTGGCGTACGGGATCGACCCCGTCGACGTCCGTACCGACCTGTTCGAGGTCACGCCCGCGGCGCCCGAGGCGCCGGCCCCCGCTCGCCGCGCCTGACCCGGCCCGCCCTTCGGTCAGAACGACAAGTGGTCCGGTGTGACCCGGCGTTCACGGGTCAGCAGGCCGCCGGTGTCGTCGTGGACCAGGACGTCCTCGACGACCGCGCTCGGGCCGAGGACCGGGGCGGGCTCCCCGGGCCGGGTGACCGCGACCAGCAGGTAGTAGTGCGTGAGCAGGGTGCCGTCCGGGCCCGGCTCCACGCGCAGCATGTTGTGCCAGTGGCGGCGGCGCACCTGCTCGGTGCCGAACCTCCGCTCGTGGGCGGCCCGCAGCGCCGCCGCGATCGCCGTCCGGCCCCGCGCCGGGGGCGCGCCCGGAGCCGGTGCGAAGACCCCGTCCTCGGTGAACGTCGCGGCGAACTCCTCGGCCCGCAGGTCGTCCAGGAAGGCGACCTGCCGGGCGTAGAACTGCTGCACCTGCGTGTACGGGTCGGCCGGGCCGGTGCCGGCCGAGGCCTGTCGCGGGGCGTGACTCGTCATCAGGAACCTCCCGGTCACGCCAGGTCGTCGCGGGTCACGAGGCGGTAGCGGGTGCGCAGCCTGCCGCGCACCCGGACCAGTACGTCCTCCATCACGCACACCCGCAGCACCCGTGAGGAACCGCCGAGCGGAGTGGCGTACACCAGCGCGTAGCAGCGGGTGCGCAGCTCCTCGTCCTGCTGTGCCCGGATGTCGAGCATGCCGATCCAGTGCCGCAACTGCTCGCCGCTGCGCTCCTGCTGGGCCTTGTTGCGCAGCACGTTCGCCGCCAGGGCGGCGCGGCCGCGCACCGGTTCGTCGAGGGTGGGGACGTCGAAGACGGCGTCCTCGGTGAAGGTGGCCGCCCAGCGCTCGGCGTCGTGCTCGTCGAAGAGCTGCATCTGGTGCGAGTAGTACTGCTGCACCTGTGCGTACAGGTCGCCGAACTCCTTCGCGTCGGTGGGGAGTTCGGCGGGGGTGAGCATGTCGGTGGTCATGGGACCGGCCCTCCGTTCCGTGATGTGCGCCCCACTCTGCGCAGCACAGATCGAGCACCCTTCGAACATTCCTCAAGCGGCCCGGCAGAACGTGAGAGACGCCGAGCGGTGCACGCGCCGCCCCACCGAGCCCCCGGAGGAGAACGAGCCGTGCCGGACTTCACGTACCCCGACCTCCCCGTGCACGGACTGCTGCGGACGGCGGCCGAACGCGACCCGCACGGCATCGCCGTGCGCACCGCGGACACGGCCCTCTCCTTCCGCGAACTGGCCGCCAGGGCCGACCGGATCGCCGCCTACGTCCAGCAGGAGACCGCCGGACGCACGGATGTGCGGGTCGGCGTCGCGAACGTCCTCGACCCGGTCTTCGCCGCCGCCTACTACGGCGTCATGGCCGGTGGGGCGCAGGTCGTGCTGGTCAATCCGCTGATCGGCGACGACGGACTGCGGCATGTCTTCGCCGCGTCCGGGGCCGAGATCGCGCTGGTGCCCTCGGCGACCGCCCAGCTGCTGGCCAAGATGCAGGACACGCTGCCCGCCCTGCGCAGCATCGTCGTGACCGACGGCCCCGAGATGGCGGTGCCGCCCGGCTGTGTGCCGCTGGAGACCGTCCTGGAGACGGCTTCGGCCACCCCACGCCGGGTCGACCCCGACCGGGACTCGGTCGCCTGCGTGCAGTTCACCACCGGCACCACCGGACCGCCCAAGGGCGTGCTGCTCACCCACCGCAACGTGGTCGCCAACGCCTGGCAGACCGCGCAGGCACACCGGCTGGGCCGGGACTCGGTCACCGTCAACCATCTGCCGCTGTACCACGTCATGCACCTCAACTCGGCGCTGTACGCGGGCGCCTGCCAGGTGCTGTGCAAGGACCCCGACCCGCTCGTCTCCCTGGCCGTGGCCGCCGGCGTCGGCGCCACCCACTACTACGGGCTGCCCGCACGCCTGCACCGCCTCGCCGCGGACGAACGCCTCGCCGGGACCCCGCGCGAGGCACGGGGCGGACCCCGGCTCACGGCCGTGCTGTCCGGCGGCTCGGGCCTGGGCCGGGAGGCCGCCCGCACCCTGCGCGGCCTGCTCGGCGTCCCCGTCATCCAGGGCTACGGCATGGCCGAACTCTCCCCGCTCACCCACTGCCAGGCCCCCGGCCTCGACCGTCCCGGCGCGGTCGGCCTCCCGGTGCCCGGCACCGCGTGCCGGCTCGTCGACGTCACCACCCGCCGGACCGTCGACGTCTGGTCCACCGGCGAGGTCCAGGTCAAGGGCCCCCAGCTGATGGCCGGTTACCTCGGCGAGGACAGCTGCGCACGCATCGACGTGGACGGCTGGTTCTCCACCGGTGACGTCGGATACGTCGACGACGACGGCGCCCTGTGGCTGGTGGACCGGCTCGACGACATCTTCAAGTACGACAACGAGATCGTCTCGCCCAGCCGCGTCGAACAGATCCTCGGCGCCGACCCGCGCGTCGCCGAGTGCGTGGTCGCCGGCTGGCCCGACCGCGAGCACGGAGCCCTGGTCTGGGCGGGCGTCGTGCTCCGCCCCGACGACCGCCCGGACAGCGCCCACCAGACCCTCGACGTCCTCGAGTCGGTCGCGGCCCGGGCCAACGAACACCTCGCCCACTTCGAGCGGATCCGCCTCACCGAAGCCCTGGACGCCGTACCCCGCACGCCCGTCGGGAAACCGGCGCGGCGCCTGGCGCGGCTACGCCTCAAGGAGCGGGCCGCAAGCTGACCCCCTGCCCCACCCGGGCCCGCCCCGGCCCGGACCACCCCTGGCCCCTGTCCTCCCGCCCCCTTTCCCACGTACTCAGGAGACGACCATGGTGACCTTCGTCAACAAGCTGACCGTGCACGGTGACATCGACACCTTCCTCGCCGTCAAGGGCCGGCTGACCTCCTACATGTCCGCCCAGCCCGGCTACGTCAGCCACCTCACCCTGCGCCACGCGGGCACGCCCAACGTCTTCCTGGAGCTCGCCGTCTGGAAGGACGCCGCCGCCCACCAGAAGGCCGTGCGCAGCGAGGAGTTCCAGTCGATCGTCAAGGGCCTGGGCCCGCTGGCCACGCCCGACCCGGGCCTGTACGAGATCGTCGAGGAGAGCGCGTGACCACCGACCACGACCGGCCGCGGGCGCTCGTCGTCGGCGCGGGCGCCGTCGGTCTGACCGCCGCCCATGAACTCGCCCGCAGGGGAGTGCGGGTGCGGCTCGTCGACGCCGCGCCCGGGCCCGCCACCACCAGCCGGGCCGTCGCCGTGCACCCCCGCACCCTGGAGACGTTCGCGCAGATGGGCGTCGTCGACGACCTGCTGACGCGGGGGCGGCAGAACCGTGCCTTCACGATGTACTCCGGGGGCCGCCGACTGGTGCGTCTTGAGGCGGACTACTCGACGATGCCCACCTCGTACCCGTACACGCTGATCGTCCCGCAGACCGAGACCGAGGCCGTGCTGCGCGAGGCCGTGGCCCGCCTCGGGGTCGACGTCGAGTGGGGCGTGCGGCTGACCGGGTTCACCCAGGACGCGGACGGGGTGCGGGTCGGGCTGCGCGACGCCGACGGGACCCAGACAACCGTACGGACGTCCTGGCTGGTCGGCTGCGACGGCGGGCACAGCACCGTGCGCAAGCTGCTCGGACTGGAGCTCATCGGCGAGTCCAGCGAGACCTGGATGCTCGCCGACGCGCCCGTCGAGACCGACCTGCCGCCCGACACCATCTACTGGACCCACACCGGCGGACACGCGCTGATGATGGTCCCCTACGCCCGCGACGGGCACTGGCGGCTGCTGGACACCGCGCCCGCACCGGACGGCGGCACCGCGGAGCTCGGCGCCCGGCTCTCCGCGGGGCTCGGCCGGGACGTCAAGGTCGGCGAGGCCGAGTGGACGTCCACCTTCACCTTCCAACAGCGGATGGTCGAACGCATGCACAAGGGCCGGGTCTTCGTGGCCGGGGACGCCGCCCATGTGCACAGCCCCGCCTCCGGACAGGGCATGAACACCGGCGTCCAGGAGGCGTACAACCTCGCCTGGAAGCTCGCCCAGGTCGACCTGGGCAACGCGGGACGGACGCTGCTCGACACCTACAGCGAGGAGCGGGTACCGATCGGCGAGGCGCTGCTCGGCTCCACCCGCACCGCGACCTTCCTCGTCCAGCTGAAGAACCTGCTGGCCTCGGCCGCGCTGCCGGTCGTCTTCACGGTCGTGCGCAATGTGCGGCCGCTGCGCAAGGCCATCCAGCGCAAGGTCCTCGGCGGTATGTCCGGGCTGCGCATCGGCTACGACGAGTCCTCCCTGAGCACCGTCGACGCCTACCGGGAGATCGCCGGGACCGTGTCGCTGTCGGTGTCCGTGCCGACCCCGGGCCCCGGCCCCGGCCGGCGGATCACCGAGGCCCAGGTCCACGATCCCGGCTCGCCCGGCTGCCGCGCCCTGCACGACGAACTGCGCGACCCCCGCTGGTCGTTGCTGCTCGCCGCGGGCGGCACCGGACCCGGGGACACCCCCGGCGGCGTCGCCGTGACCGCCGCCGTCCAGTACGGCGAATGGCTCTCCGTACGGACGGTCGACGGCGCCGACACCGACGGACCCGCCCCGCTCGCCGACCCCGACGCCCGGCTGCGCACCGCGCTCGGCCTGGCCCCGGGCTCCTGGGTGCTGGTGCGCCCCGACGGCTATGTCGCCGCGCGCGGCCACAAGCTGACCCGCGGCGTCCTGAACCGGGCCTTCGCCCCGCTCGGCCTCGCCGCCCCGCTCGCCGGACAGGCCCCACGGGAACCGGGCCCCGCCCTGCTCACCCCCGCCAACCCGCCCAAGGAGTACTGATCGTGACCGACAACCAGTCCACCGCCCTGGTCACGGGCGCGACGAGCGGCATCGGCCTGGCGGTCGCCCGGCAGCTGGGCGGCAGCGGTCACCGGGTTTTCCTGTGCGCCCGGGACGAGCAGAAGGTCAAGCAGACCGTCGAGGACCTGCGTGCCGAGGGTCTGACCGTCGACGGCATCGCCGCCGACGTACGCGACAAGGAGTCGGTGGCCGGGCTGGTGGCCGCGGCCGTCGAGACCTTCGGGCCGATCCGCGTCCTGGTGAACAACGCCGGGCGCAGCGGCGGCGGGGTGACCGCCGATCTCACCGACGAGATCTGGTACGACGTCGTCCAGACCAACCTCAACAGCGTCTTCCTCGTCACCCGCGAGGCGCTGAAGAACGGCGGCCTCGCCGAGGCCGGCGACCGCGGCCGGATCATCAACATCGCCTCCACCGCGGGCAAGCAGGGCGTCCTGCTCGGCGCCCCCTACAGCGCCTCCAAGCACGGCGTGGTCGGCTTCACCAAGGCGCTCGGCCGGGAACTCGCCCCGTCCGGTGTCACCGTCAACGCCGTCTGCCCCGGGTATGTGGAGACGCCCATGGCCCAGCGGGTCCGCCAGGGCTACGCCGCCGCCTGGGACACCACCGAGGACCGGGTCCAGGAGCAGTTCGAGGCGAAGATCCCCCTCGGCCGCTACTCCACCCCCGAGGAGGTCGCCGGCCTCGTCGGCTATCTCACCTCGCCGCTCGCCGCCTCCATCACCGCACAGGCGCTCAACGTGTGCGGCGGACTCGGCAACTTCTGAACCCGCGGCCGCGGCCGCCGTACCCGCAACCGCACCCAGCCCACAGCAGACCCGCAGGAAGAAGAGGTGTTTGTGGTGACGAACGAACACGTTCACCGCACGTCGCACTCGGTCGAGGTGGCCGCCCCGGCCGGAGTCGTCTACGGACTGATCTCGGACGCGGTGCGCTGGCCGCTGTTCTTCCCGGAGAACGTGCATGTGGAGCGCCTGGAGTTCGACGGCACCAACGAGCGGCTGCGGATGTGGGCGACCGCCGACGGGCGGGTGCGCTCCTGGCTCTCCCAGCGGATCCAGGACCCCAGGACGCGGTGCGTCGAGTACCACCAGACGCATCCGCAGCTGCCCGTGACGTCCATGCGCGGCACCTGGCTCGTCGAGGAGCGGACCGGCGCGACCAGCGTGCTGACCCTGCTGCATGACTTCACGGTGCACGGGGACGGCGCGGCCGAGGCGGCCTGGGTGGAAGGGGTCCTCGACGTCAACTCCCGGGCGGAGCTGGCGAATCTGAAGACGCTCGCGGAGCGGTGGACCAAGCTGGACGAACTCGTGCTGTCCTTCGAGGACACGGTCCGCATCGAGGCGGACGCCGAGCACGTCTACGACTTCCTCTACCGGGTCGCGGACTGGCCCAGGCTCGTACCGCACGTGTCACGGCTGGAGCTCACCGAGGACATCCCCGGGGTGCAGCTGATGTCGATGGACACGCTCACCGCGGACGGGTCCTCGCACACCACCGAGTCGGTGCGGATCTGTTTCCCGCACGCGGGACGCATCGTCTACAAGCAGACCGCGACGCCCGCTCTGATGGAGGCGCACACCGGGGAGTGGAACGTCGTCTCCGACGAGAGGGGGGTGACCGCGGTTGCGCAGCACAGCGTGGTGCTGCGCGAGGAGGCCGTGGAGCGGGTGCTGGGGCCGGGCGCCGACCTCGCCCAGGCCCGCCGCTATGTCCGCGAAGCCCTGGGGCGCAACTCCACCGCCACGCTCCACCTGGCCCGGCAGTACGCGGAATCCCTGACCCGGGTGGCGTAGGTTCCCTGCTTCCGACCGAGGACCGACCGAGGCTGCCGCGCCCCCGTGGGGGGAGCGGCAGCCCTTTCGCGGGTCGCGACCCGGTGGGGAACCGCTGGAGAGGCGGTCGCGGAACTCACGAGTTCCGCTGGAGAGTTGCTCGGAAACCGCTCGGAAATCGCTCGGGAAAAAACCGCCTGTGCGGTCTGTTCAGCGGATTCGGGTGAGCGGCCGCACCGGGCGCCCCCGATTCCTGGACCGGATGTCGAGCACCGCTCCAGCGCGCTGCGAGCAGCCGCCGTCAGCGTCGAGCGTAGGCATGCGACAGGTATGCACCGTGATGAAGGAGCTGACCACCGCCGCCATGACCACCACCGCCGAGACCGTATACGCAGCCGGCGCCGCGCGCGGCCGTTGGGAAGCGGACGCCCTCGCGCGTGCCGCACGGCTCGAGGCCCGGCTCGGCGATCCGTACGACCCCGCCAACCCGCACGGCCTGCGCGCCGTCTTCGCCGCCGACGGCCGGCGCACCCCGCCCGCCGCCACCGAGGCACTGCTCGCCGAGACCGGCCTGGGTGCCGAGTTCGTACCCGCCGAGTACGGCGGCCGGCTCACCCGCGCCGACCTCCTCGCCCGCACCCTGCGCCCCGTCTTCCGGCGCGACACGGCACTCGGCTTCGGGTACGGCATCACCTCGCTGTTCGCCACCGGAGCGGTCTGGGCCGCGGGCAGCGCGGCACAGCGCCGCGAGCTGGCGGACCTGCTGCTCGGCGGCGGCCGGGCGACGATCCTCCACCACGAACTCGCCCACGCCAACGCCATCCTGAGGGACGAGTTCACCGCCCGGACGCTGCCCGGGGGCGGCCGCGGGCTGCACGGCCGCAAGGACCTCATCATCAACGCGGCACGGGCCGACGCCCAGATCGTCTACGCCCGCACCGACGAGGCCCGGGGCCCGCGCAGCCACTCCGTCTTCCTCCTCGACCCCGCGCAGTCCGAGCCCGGCACCATGCGGCACCTGCCGCGGATCGAGACCTCCGGCATGCGCGGCGCGCTCTTCTCCGGCCTCGAGTTCCACGGCCGCCCGCTGCCCGAGGACGCGCAGGTCGGCCGTACCGGCGAAGGCGTCGCGCTCGCCCTGCGCACCTTCCAGGTCAACCGCAGCGTCATCTGCGGGGTCGTCACCGCGGCCGCCGACACCGTCCTGCACTCCGCGGTGCGGGCCGTGACCACCGGGCGCAGCGGGCCCGTCGCCCGCCGCTGGCACAAGGCGCTCACCGGAGTCTTCGCCGACCTGCTGGCCTGCGACGCGATGGCCACCGTCGCCCTGCGCGCGCTCGGGCTGCTGCCCGACCGGGCCCATGTGCTGGCCGCCGCCGTCAAGTACGTGGTGCCCGACCTGTTGCGGGAGAACCTGGAGGAGCTCGCCACCGTCCTGGGCGCCCGCGGCTACCAGCACGGCAGCGCGGAGTACGGTGCCCTCGACAAGCTCGTCAGGGACCTGCCGGTCGCCGGGCTCGGCCACGCCGGCACCGCCGCCTGCCAGGCCGTGATCGTGCCGCAGCTGCGCACCCTCGCCGAGAGCGCCTGGTTCGCCGAGGACGAGCCGCCGCCCGAGCTGTTCCGCAAGGGCGCCGAACTCCCGCCGCTGGACTACCGGTTGCTGGGCATCGCGGGCGGCGGCGACTTCATGGCCGCCTCCCTCATCGGGTCGGCCGACCGGCTCGCCCCGTCCCGCGGCGTCGGCGGTCAGATCACCGTCCTCGCGGAACTCGCCGAGGCCTTCGTCGCCGAACTGCGCGCGCTGCGCGAGACCTGCCGGCTGCTGCCGCCCTACGGCGTCTCCGCGCTCGGCGATCCCGCGGTGTGCGTGCTCAGCGACCGTTACAGCCTGATTGCCGCCGCGGCCGCGGTCC
Source organism: Streptomyces sp. S.PB5 (assembly GCF_030403745.1). Taxonomy (GTDB): domain Bacteria; phylum Actinomycetota; class Actinomycetes; order Streptomycetales; family Streptomycetaceae; genus Streptomyces. The sequence goes on along the minus strand of NZ_JAQMWP010000017.1, from coordinate 39,537 downwards.
TCGGCGTCTGGGAGGGCCAGGACGGCAGCGATCCGTTCCTCGCCGACGCGGCCTGGGTGGTGCTCGCCCTGTCCCGGATCGGCAAACGGCTCGGCATCCCGGTGCCCGACCTGCCCGACGGCTGCATGACACACGTACTGGACGAACTGATCCGCCGCTACCGGGCCGGCATCGCCTGCGACCTGGACGCGACGCCGCTCGCCCAGTGAGCGTCCGGGCACCGGGGAAGCAGCGGACCAGAACCGATCAGCGGACAGGGACCGGAGAGGGAGGGACACCGTGAACCCGTCGACGCGAGCCGAGGCCGACACCACCATGGCCGACATCTCGTCCATACCGGACGACGCCGACCGCATCAGCGAGCCGATCCACGTCAGCGGCCCCGACGGGCCCTGGGACCTGGTGCGCGAGGGCATGCGGCTGCGCGGCAACGCCGTGGTGTACACCACCTGGGGCGAATGGCTCACCACCGCCGTCACCGACCCCGCGCTCAGGCCGCTGCTCGGCCGCGACTGGACGCGCTACCGGCGCACCGCCGACCCCGTCATCCGCTTCCGGTTCGTCGCCTCCCGGCTGGCCACCAAGTTCACCGCCGCGGCCGCCCTGGACACCGAGGCCGCCGAACTCGACCTCGCCTACAAGATCGGCGGACGGCCCTATCTGCGCGGACTCGACCAGATCGACGTGAGCCTGACGCACACCGACGACCTGATCGCCGTCGGCGTCAGCCGCAACGGGCGCATCGGCGTCGACGCCGAACCCTCCGGCCGCAAGATGCAGTTCGACCTGATGCAGGACCATGTGTGCACACCCGCCGAGCGCGCCGAGCTCCAGTGGCTGCCGGACGCCGAGCGGTCGGCCGGACTGCTGCGGCTGTGGACGCTGAAGGAGGCCTACACCAAGGCCCTCGGGCAGGGACTGCGGCTGGGATTCGCCGAGTTCGGCTTCGGCGCCGGCAGCGCCGGACTGCTCGCCCCGGACGGCACGCCCGCCGCCCGCGGCGAATGGGCCTTCACCACCCAGCAGGTCCTCGACCGCTATCTGATCAGCGTGGCCTGCCACGACGCCGGCCTGGACACCTCCCGCGACACCGCACCGCACACCATGCTCGACGAGGGCTTCATGGGCGCCGTCGCCGACCTCCTCGCCGACCCCTGAGCCCACCGGCCCCGCACCCGCGACAGGCCCCCTCGCACGCCGTTCGAGGACCTGTCCAGGAGCGGTGGAGGATCCGCGGCGAGGGCGTCCGAGGGTACTAAGGTGCCGGGCGACGGTTGCGGACGCAGAACGAGGAGGCCGTCGTGGCAGAGCCGGGCTTCTCGACACGGCCACCGATGCGGCGCGCCGCCCTGCAGGTGCTGCCCGGCGGCGCACCCCACCGCCCCGCCGCCCCGGACCATACGGCCGAGGGCCCGGTCCGGGTGTACGTGCTCGGCACGGACCCGCTCGCCCGCACCGGCATCAGATCCCTCCTCGACGGCCGCCCCGCGCTGCACGTCGTGGGCGACGGCAACGGCAGCGACGTCTCCTCCGCACACCCGGACGTCGTCCTGTGCCACGGCACCGTCCCCGCCGTCCCGCCCGTGCACGGCTGCCCGCTCCTGGTCGTCGGCGGCACCGGTACGGCACCCGGCGCGGCCCACGGCCATCTGCCCGCCACCGTCACCGCCGACCAGCTCGCCGCCGCGGTCGTGCTGGCCGCCGCCGGATACGCCCTGACCGCCCGGCAGGGCGGGCCGACGGCCGGGGAACCGGTGCGTACGGTTTCCGACGCCGACCCGGCGACGCTCACCGAACGGGAGCGGGAGGTCCTCGGCATGGTCGCCTGCGGACTCTCCAACGCGGAGATCGCCGACGCGCTGACGCTGTCCGAGCACACCGTCAAGACGCATGTGCAGAACCTGCTCGGCAAACTGCGCCTGCGCAACCGTCTGCACGCCGCGATCTACGCCTTCGAGACGGGCCTGCGCACCACCCGCTGAGCCCCGGCACCGCCCGCCGCGGGCCGCCCGGACCAGCACGGTGTCAGCGCCGTATCAGGGCCGTATGGGCGGACCTGCGCATACTCGTTCCGCGCTCGCAGAGAGGGGAGGGAGGGGGATCTCCGCAGCCGTACGCGGAGGCCGTGCACACAGCCGTACGTGTGGACAGCACACCGTACGCGCGGCCACCCGGACGTGTGCGCCCCGGACAGCCGATGACCGACCACCACGTCCCGCCCCCGCCGCCCGAGGAAGCGACGACCGTCTTCGTCGACCTGGGCCGGCCCCCCTACGACACCCCCGCCCTGGAACTGCGCGGCCCCCTCGACACGGCCCGGCTCACCGCGGCCCTCGACCACCTCGCCGTCCACGACCCGCGCGCCCCCCTCTGGCGGCACCACGTCGACGAACTCGCCCCCGGCCACCACGCCTTGCGGCTCGCCGCCGACACCCCGGACACCCCGGCCGACACCTTCCCCTACGGACGGCTCGCCGACCTCCTCACCCACCCGCTGCCCGGCGCCCGCCCCACCCGCAGCGCCGCCGCGACCCCGCTCCAGCGTGAACTCCTCGCCGACTCCGACGCCCATCCGGGCCGCCACGTCGAGCAGCTCACCCTCGCCTGGCACGGCCCCCTCGACCTCGGACGCCTGCGCACGGCCTGGCAGTCCGTCACCGACCGCGAGACCCTGCTGCGCGCCGCCTTCGACGACGGGGACGAACCCGTCGTCGTCCTCCACGACCACGTCGACGCCGCGGTCCTCTGGCTGCCGCACGGCGCGATCCGCTGGAGCGACCTGGTCGAGCACGACCGGCGCCGTGGCATCGACCCGCGCCTGCCCGGGCCGCTGCGCGTGACGGTCCTCGCCGCCGGGCCGGCCACGGACGACCGGCCGGCGCCGGCCCGCATGCTGCTGACCTACCACCACGCCCTGCTGGACGACTGGAGCGCGCGTCTGCTGCTCCGCGAGTTCTACCGGGCGTATCTGGCGGGCGGCGGGCTTCCCGGCGGCGAACGCCGCCCCGACATCCGCGACTACGGCCGCTGGCTCGACCGGCAGGACAACGGGCCGGCGCGCGACTTCTGGTCCACGGCGCTGCCCTCGCCCGCCGAGGCGGCGTGGCCGGTGCAGGAGCCGGCGGAGGCGGCCGGTCCGGGGACGCCGGGGCCGTCGCAGCCCCTGCCGCCCGCCGAGGCCGGCCCGCGCGGAGACGCCGTGCCGTCCGCCCCGAACACCGACGCGGCCGACCGGGCGGCGACGCAACCGTCGGCCGCGCCGCGGCCCCCGGAGTCCGCCGACGCCCCTCCCGCGGCCGTACCGCCCTCCGACGCCCTCGGCCGCACACGGCTGCGTCTGACAACCGCCCAGACCGAGCGGCTCGGCGCCTGGGCCGCGCACTGGGGCACCACCGAGAGCAGCGTCCTGCAGGCCGTGTGGGCCCTGCTGCTGTACCGGGCCTCCGGGGCCCGGAGTTCGGCACGCGTCCGCTTCGGCGTCACCGCCTCCGGGCGCGGCATCCTCTTCGAGGGCGCCGAACGCCTGCCCGCGGCCCTGCGCACCGCGCTGCCGCTGTCCGTCGAGGTCGACCCCCACGTCACCATGGTGACGCTGCTGTCCGAACTCCGGGACCGGGTCCTGGACATGTCCGGCTACGAATGGGTCTCCCCGGGACAGATCCGGGACTGGGCCGCAGGTGAGACCGGGGCGGCGACCGGGGACGCCGTCGAGGAGGACGGGACTCTCCTCGTGTTCGAGTCCCGGCCCCGCGACCCCGACGACCTCGCCGACGCGCTCGCCGCTCAGGGCGTCCGCGTCGCGCAGCTGGAGACCCTGGGCGCCCGTACGGCGTTCCCGCTCACGCTCGTCGCGCACCATGACGGCGACGGCAGGCTCGTGCTGACCGCGTCCTACGACCGGGCCCGGCTCGACGACGCCGCCGGTGTCCTCACGCACAGCGCGCTGCTGCTGAGCGAACTGCCGTACGTGGCGGGGGACTCCACGACCGTGGCCGACGTCCTGGAGCTGCTCTCCGCCGTCGTGGACGCCGCCGACGCCGTCGCGCCCGTCCGGGACGCCGACAGCATGCCGGACCGTCAGCCGGTGAGCCTGCTGCCACCGGCCGAGGCGGAACCCCCGCTCGTCCCGCTGCGCGCCGCACGGACCGCCGGCGCGGGCACCGTGTGCCTCCTGCAGACCCACGGCACCCCCCGCTCCCGCTACGACCGGCTCGCCCGGGCCTACCGCGGTCCCGAGTCGATCGTCCTGCTGCGCTCCCTGCCCGGCGGCACCCACGGCCGGTACAGCGCGCTGCGGCCCGTGGCCGACGCGGCGGAACTCCTCGTCCTGGGCGCCTTCTCCGGCGGCGGGAGCGTCGCCTACGAGATCGCGCGGCGTATCGCGGCGAACGGCGTCCGCCCTCCGCTCGTGGTCCTCACGGGGGCCGGGGCCGACGTCGAGGGGCACGCCCGGATGCTGGAGACGGCCGCGGAACGGGCCGGGCACCCGGGGTGAACGGCGGGCGGCGGACGTCCGCGCGCTGAGGGGACTTCCCGGGGTGGCGGTGCAGTGTCCCGCCGTCAGTTCCCGGCGGTCGAGGCGGCCATGGCCGGTGCCCCGATCGGGGTGCGGCCTGCCGCCGTGTCCGCCAGCACCCATGGCGTCCGCGGGCAGTACGTGACCCGGACGGCTGTCCCGGTGCTGCCGTACGTGGTGATCAGCTGCGCGTCCGGCGCGATACCGGAAGCCCACCAGCGGCGCACGTCCGCGGGGATCAGGGGTTCGCCGGCGAGCACGACCCGGCGCAGGGCGGGCAGCCGGACCTTCTCGGCCACGGCCTCGGCCAGCAGGCTCCCGAAGGCGGAGGGCTTCCGGGTCAGGACGGTGACCTCCCGGGAGGCCAGCAGTCGGGCGAACCCGAGCGCGTCCGCCGCCGTCTCCCGTTCCACGACGATCAGCCGGCCACCGTGCAGCAGCGGCCCCCACAGCTCCCAGACGCCGGAGCCGAGGCCCAGTCCGTGGAGCAGGGTCCACACGTCCTCGGGTCCGGTGCCGAGCAGCGGGACCGCCGCGTCCAGCAGGGCCAGGACCTGGGCGTGGCTCACGACGCCGGCCGGACTCGGGGCGGGGGCGACGTACGCGGTGTCCCCGGGCAGGTGCGCCCGGGGGGCGGGATGCGTCCGGCGGGAGGCCAGCGTGTAGGGACCGGTCCTGGCGATCGGGGTCTCGTCGGGGAGCAGACCGCTGTCCGACACCACCAGGCCGACGCCGAAGTCCTGAAGCAGCCGCTCCTGCCCGCCCGTCGCCCGGCCGGCTCCCACCGTCATGTAGGCGGCACCGGAGCGCAGGATGCCGAGGACGCCCGCGGGCGCGTACCGGGTGCGCCCGGCGCGCAGTGCCACCAGCCGGCCGTGGCCCGTGCGGCTGCGCAACAGCCGGGCCACCTCGTCGGCGAGCCACTCCAGCTCCAGATACGTCGCCTCGCCCCCGGCGTCCGACGCCGCGGTACGGGCGGCGTTGCGGGTGGCGACCTTCGCGAACCTGCTGTCGATGCGGTCGGCGTCCATCGGGACCTCCAGTCGGCGGGGGCAGGCTGTCGGAGCAGGGCGAGGCGTGGTGCCGTCCGCTACGCGGCCTGCTCGGCGAGTGCGGGCCGGTCCTCGGCCGCCTCCGGTCGAGGACCGAAGCTCGCCGCGTCCGCGAGGGCCGCCGCGCGGGCGGCCGCCTTGGACTCCTCGGCGCGAAGACCCTCCGGCCGCTCGCCGAGCGGCGCACGCAGGCGTACGGCCGTGAGCAGGCCGGCGATGACCGTGCGGGTGCGTGGCGGCAGTTGGCGCAGCAGGGTCAGGGGAGTGGTCATCAGTGGGCCTCCAGGACGTACAGCCAGGGTCGGGGCGTGCCGAGCGGCACGGTGCAGAGCGGGACCACGGCAGCCGCGGCGAACAGCTGCGCGGTCCACAGCTCCAGGGAGAACGGCATGTCGTAGCCGCCCGGCTCCGGCTCGCAGCGGTCGGCGAGCGGGGTCTCCGGGCGGGTGGTGGCCGCGGCCCTCATGCTCCGGCCCTCGTGTCGAGGACGTCGGAGCCGAGTACGCCGGAGCCGAGGGTGGCGGTGTGAGCGGCCGGGACCTGGTCCGCCAGGAACAGGCTCAGCTCCGTCACCGTCGGATGGGCGAGGAACTCACCCACCGTCAGGGAGACGCCCAGCCGGCTCTTGAGGGTCTGGGTGATCCGCGCGGCGCACATCGAATGGCCGCCGACCTCCAGGAAGTTCTGGTCGTCGCGGAACTCGTCGTGGCCGAGACCCTCCGCCCAGGCGGTGTGCACCAGCGCGGCCAGTCGGACGGCCCTGTCTCGGATGGGGGGCGTCGATGTCATGGGCGGTTCCTTGAGGAGTTCGGGAAGCGGCGGGAGGGCGAATCTCCTGGGCACTCTCCGGGACACGGAGACAGTCCTTCAGAGACTCGCCCGAAGCGCTGGAGAGTCGCTCAACCCCCGGTCCAGGGTCAGCGGCGGCGCATGGCCAGCGCGGCCAGCAGCGCGCACCCCGCGAAGGCCGCCCCCGTCGCGAACCCGCCCGGCAGGCCGCCGGTGTGCGAGGAGACCATCACGAGCGTGGCCAGACCGATCGAACCGCCCACGGACTGCAGCGAGTTGAGCACGCTGGACGCCGCGCCCGCCTCGTCGCCGCGCAGTCCCGAGGTGGCCAGAATGGTCGGCGGCAGCACACTGAACGCCATGCCCGCGCCCAGCAGCACCAGGGCCGGCAGCACGGTGCCCGCGTAGCCGTCGCCCGCAGAGAGCCGGGACAGCCACAGGTTGCCCGTCACCAGCAGCGCCGCACCCGTCGCCCACAGCAGGCGGGCGCCGAAGCGCCGTTCGAGCCGCACCGCGGCCACCGCCGACACCGCCATGGTGACCGGCAGCGGCAGCAGCGCCCACGCGGTGCTCAGCGCCGACCAGCCGTGCTGCTGCTGGAAGTACTGGTTGAGGAAGAAGTACGTACCGATCAGCGCGCCGGGCACCGCGAGCGTCCCCAGGTAGGCCAGCAGCCGGTCCCGGTCGGCGAACAGCCGCGGTACCACGATCGGCTGCTGGGCCCGCCGCTCGACGGCCGCGAACACCGCCAGCGTCACCACCCCGCCCAGCACGCAACCGACCACCACCGGGTCGCTCCACTCCCGTTCGGCGGCCTGCGCGAGGCCGTACACGAGCAGCGCGGCGCCGAGCGCCGACAGCAGCGCGCCCGGCAGGTCGAAGCGGCCGCGGTGGCGCGGGGTCTCGTCGAGCACGAACGGCGCGAGCAGCACGATCGCGAGGCCCAGCGGTACGTCGAGGTAGAGCACCCAGCGCCAGGAGCTGAGCGAGGTGAGCGCCCCCGCGAGCAGCAGCCCGCCGGCGGTGCTGGCCGCGCCCACCGTGGTGCACACGGCGATCGCCCGCTTGCGGGAGGCCCCTTCCGCGAACGTGCTCAGCAGCAGCGCGAGCCCGCTGGGCGCCGCGAGCGCCGCACCGGCGCCCTGCACCGCCCGTACGGCGATGAGGAACTCACCGGACTGCGCGAAGCCGCGCACGGCCGCGGCCGCCGTGAACAGGGCGACGCCCGCCATGAACACCCGGCGGCGGCCCAGGATGTCCCCGGCCCGGCCGCCGAGCAGCAGTAGTCCGCCGAAGGTCAGCAGATAGGCGTTGATCACCCACGACGCGCCCACCGCGGACAGCCCGAGCCCCTCACGCAGCCCGGGCAGGGCGATGTTCACGATCGGGTCGTCGAGCTGGATCATCGCGTTGCACCCGGCGATCACCGCGAGTGCGGCGGCGCCGCGCGCCCGGCTCCGCACGCGCGGTGCGGGTGCCTGGGGCACCGCAACCTGCTCCGACACCTGCGCGGTCATGGACGGCCTCCTGACGACGGACGGCGAATGGCGATTGCCGGTCACCGTCCCAAGAACCGCCGGAGGAACGGTCCAGCCTCGCTCGAAGCCGACTCGGCATCGACCCGCCCGCCTGATGCAGAAGCTGATTTGCCTAAAGGTTTTAGGTAAATGCACAATGGTCTTAGCCAGGTACAGCAACCCGGAAGGTCGCCCATGGCCCGTGCAGGACTGACCGCAGAGCGTCTCACCAGGGCCGGTGCCGACCTCGCCGACGAGATCGGCTTCGAGCAGGTCACCGTCTCCGAACTCGCCCGCCGCTTCGACGTCAAGGTCGCGAGCCTGTACTCGCACGTGAAGAACTCCCACGACCTCAAGACCCGGATCTGCCTCCTCGCTCTGGAGGAACTCGCCGACCGGGGTGCCACGGCCCTCGCCGGCCGGGCCGGCAAGGACGCCCTGACCGCCCTGGCCGACGTCTACCGTGACTACGCCCGCGAACACCCCGGCCGCGCCACCGCCGCCCGGATGCGGCTCGACCCGGAGACCGCCGCCGCCAGCGCGGGCGTGCGGCACGCCGAGATGACCCGCGCGATCCTGCGCGGCTACGACCTGACGGAACCGGACCAGACCCACGCCGTCCGGCTGCTCGGCAGCGTCTTCCACGGCTACGTCAGCCTGGAGGCGGGCGGCGGCTTCAGTCACAGCGCCCCCGACTCCGACGAGACCTGGGTCCGCGTCCTGGACGCCCTCGACGCTCTGCTGCGCAACTGGCCCGCCCGCACCGACCGTTGAGCCACCTGTAGAGGACACCGATGACCCCCCGCTGGACCACCACCCCCCTCACCGCCGACCTCCTGCGCGGCGCCCTCGACCTGGAGCGCACCGAACTCGGCGTCCTGCCCCACCGCCTGCCCGCCCGGGCCCGCGCCCAGTGCGCGGACCCCCAGCTCCTCATGGCGGAGTCCCAGCCCTCCGGCGTACGCCTGGTGTTCCGCACGACCGCCACCACCGTGGAGCTGGACACGCTGCCCACCAAGCGGTCCTACGTCGGTGCCCCGCCCCGCCCCGACGGCGTCTACGACCTGCTCGTCGACGGCCGTCCCACCGCTCGGGCCGTCGCGCCCGGCGGTCATGTCGTGACCGTCGACATGGCCGCGGGCACCGCCGAGCACCGTCCGGGCGCGCCCGTCACGGTCCGCTTCGGCGAACTGCCCGCGCGGGACAAGGAGGTGGAGATCTGGCTCCCGCACAACGAGACGACCGAGCTCATAGCCCTGCGCACCGACGCCCCCGTGGCGCCGGTGCCGCGGCGCGGCGACCGCAGGGTGTGGCTGCACCACGGCAGTTCGATCAGCCACGGCTCCGACGCGGCGAGCCCGACCGGGACCTGGCCCGCCCGCGCCGCGGCCCTCGCCGCCGTCGACCTCGTCAACCTGGGGCTGGCGGGCAGCGCGCTCCTCGACCCCTTCACGGCGCGGACGTTGCGCGACACGCCCGCCGACCTGATCAGCGTCAAGATCGGCATCAACCTGGTCAACACCGACCTGATGCGGCTGCGCGCCTTCGGACCCGCCGTCCACGGCTTCCTGGACACCATCAGGGAAGGCCATCCGACCACGCCCCTCCTGGTCGTCTCCCCGATCCTGTGCCCCATCCACGAGGACACCCCGGGCCCCAGCGCCCCGGACTTCACCGACATCGCCGAGGGACAGCTCCGCTTCCGGGCGATGGGCGACCCGGCCGAGGCCGCCGCCGGCAAGCTGACCCTGACCGCCATCCGGGCCGAGCTGTCCCGCATCGTGGCGCAGCGGATCCCGGACGACCCGAACCTCCACCACCTCGACGGCCGCGCCCTCTACGGCGAGCGGGACGCCGACGCGCTCCCCCTGCCCGACGACCTCCACCCCGACGCCGCCACCCACCGCCACATCGGCGCCCGCTTCGCCGAACTCGCCTTCGCCGCCGACGGCCCCTTCGCGGAGAAGGCCCCCTAGCCCGGGGCGGATCCGCCGGGCACGGAGCCGCTCGGCCGACTCGGGTACGGCTCGAGCCCGCCGGGACTACAAACGTTGGTGATGGTCCCGGCGGACCGTGCGGGCCAGACTGATCGGGCTTCGGACGGGCGGACGAGCTGGGGGCGCCATGCGGCGGCTGGACATAGCACTGATCGGCGCGGGACTCATCGCGCGGATGCACCTGGAGGCGTGGATCGCCGCCGGCGCGTCCGTGCGGGTCCACTCCCTGGACGGGCGGGCGGCCGAACTGGCCGCGGAGTTCGGGGCGAAGGCCGTCGACTCGCTGGCCGAGGCGCTGGACGGCGCGGACGCCGTGGACATCTGCTCGCCGACCGGCACCCACCGTGACATCGCCCTCGCCGCCGTCGAACGGGGCGTGGCCGTGGTGTGCGAGAAGCCCCTCGCGGCCGATGTCACGGAGGCCGAGGAGATCGTCGAGGCCGCGGACCGGGCCGGTGTACCGGTCTACCCCGCGCACGACGTCCGCTTCGCCCCCGCCTTCGCCCGGCTCCACGAGCTGGTGGCCGCAGGGCATCTGGGCGCGGGCACGGTCGCCCGGTTCACCGTCGCCGGCTACCACCCGCGGCCCTGGACCGGCCACGCCTCCGCGGAGTCCGGCGGCATCCTGACCGACAACATGCTGCACGGCGTGGACATCGCCTACTGGATCTTCGGGGACGTCGTCCGCGTGCACGCCCACTACCAGGGCGAGATCGCCGCACCGGCCCCGCAGGGCGCCGCCGCGACCGGAACCGTCGTCCTCACGCACGCCAGTGGCGCGCTCAGCCAGGTCGTGGCCCGCTGGACCCCGACCCCGGACCCCATGATCCGCGTCGCCTACCACGTCTTGGGCACGGGTGGGACGATCGCCCACGACTCCGAGTGGCCCCAGGAGATCAAGGTGTACGGCGGTCCGGCCGGGGCCCTCGGCTACTTCGGGGAGTCCCCGTTCCACGCCGAGATCGGCGAGTTCGCCGCGGCGCTCAGGGGCGGACCCCAGCCACGACTGGTGTCCCACGACGCCCTCGCCGCCGTCCGCATCACCCAGGCCGCGGCCCGCTCCGCATGGACCGGCCGAGCCGTCGAACTGCCCGTGAAGGGGGCCGCCGCATGAAGGTCGCCGTGCTGTCGTTCGCCCACGAGCGCGCCGCGGCATACGCCCGCCTGCTGCACGCCGCGCCGGACGTGGACCTGGTCGTCGCCGACCCCGGAGGGACACGCGGCAGGGAGGCGGCCCGGGAGCTCGGCGCCGCGTACGCGGACAGCTGGGACGAGGTCTTCGCGCTGGGCCCGGCCGCCGTGGTCGTCACCGGCGCACCCGGCCACCGCCGGGAACTCGTCGAACGGGCCGCCGCGGCCGGGGCCCATGTGCTGTGCGAGCAGCCCTTCGCGGCCGACGCGGCGGACGCCGAGGCGATGGTGCAGGCGTGCGCGGACGCGGGGGTACGGCTGAGCCTCGCCTCCCCGACCTGCTACAGCCCGGCCTTCGCGGCCGTACGTGAACGGCTCTCGGACACCGAGCTGCTCGGCGCCCTGACCACCGTGCACGGGGCGTACAACGCGCCGCGTCCGGCCGGGGCGCCGGGCGGAGCGCTGGACACCAACGCGCCCGGCCTGTTCGACCTGGTCGACCTGGTGCTCGGCGGGACCCCCGCGGAGCAGGTCTACGCCCAGACGAACGGCATCCGCGGCGGTGCCTCGGACGGGGAGAGCGCGGCCCTCGTGAGCGTGCGCTACGCCGACGGAACGGTCGTGTCGGTCGACTGCAGCTGGGGCACGGACGGCGACAGGTCCGTCCATGAGCCGGCCCTGACCTTCATCGGGGAGCGGGCGAGCGTGGAGTTCGCCGGCGCCCCGCGACTCCTCGGCGGATACGACGCCGCGAGCGCCCGCGAACGGTGGGTGCTCCGCGAGGACGACCCGTACGCGGTCATGCTCGGGGCGTTCCTCACCGCGGTCCGCGAGGGGACCGCGACAGGCCCCGACGGGGCGACCGGAGTGCGGACGTTGCGCATCATCGAGGCGGCGCGGGAGTCCGCACGCACCGGGCAGCCCGTCGGGCCGGCGGCGCCGCACGCCGTGGCGTCCTAGCCGGTCCCCGTACGGCCGCCGCTGGAACGAACAGCGCAGGGGCCCACCGCCGATATCGGCGGTGGGCCCCTGCACTGCGAGCTGTCCCCGTCGGGTCAGCCGACCGGCCGGCGGGCGACGATCCTGGCGTGGTGGGGGTCGGTCTTCCCTGCCTGGATCATGGCGGTCAGGACCTCGTCCACGAACTCGTCGCCGCGGTCGCCCAACGCGGCGGCCTGGGTGGCGAATCCGGCGAGCTTGTACCGCTCGCGCATCTCGGGCAGGTCCGCCATGGTCTTCTTCGCGCTGAACGGGTGCGGGAGCTCCGGCTCGAAGTGGACGAGCTCCAGCCCCGCCTCCTGAAGCACCTTGGCCACTTCCTCGGCCGGGTACTCGTACGAGCCCGGCTGGGCCTCGGCGAGCAGGTCCTTCCACTTCGGGCTGCCCGCGATCTCCCGCAGGATCCCGAACATCCCGGGGCCCTCGGCCCGCGGATGGGCGCCCGTCCACTGCAGGACGATGTGCCCGCCCGGGCGCAGCCCGTGGGCCGCCCGGCGCAGCGGCTCGTCGATCCCGGTCACCCAGTGCAGCACCCAGGAGGAGTGGATGACCCCGAACCGGCCCTCGGGGAAGTCCAGTTGCTCGGCCGGGCAGACCTCGGCGGTCACCGGGAGCCCCTCGCAGAGCTTTTTGGTGGCCTCCACCATGGACTGCGACGCGTCGGTGGCCCAGACCTCGAACCCGCGCTCCGCGACGAACCGCGCGACCTCCCCGGTGCCGCAGCCGATCTCGGCGAACGCGCCGCCCTGCTCCAGGGTGTCACCCGTGAGCCGGAGCGCGGCCAGTGCCGTCTTGACGTGCGGTGCGTTCACCTGCGCGAAATCCTCCGCCTTCCAGGCGTGGGTCTCGGTCATCGGCGAAAGTCCTTTCTCAGGGGCCGCGACGGCTAGTCGATGCGCTCGGCGGTCAGCTGCCAGACCTGCGACAGGATCCGGCCCTCCGCGTCGAGCTGCAGGTCGGTGCGCGGCGGCTTGTTGGTCACCTGGCCGAGGATCTCGGGGGTGAAGGAGGTGTCGTACAGGGCGGGCTTGAGCTCGGTGATGTTCCACCGCTCGCCGACGATCCCGCGGAGGTTTTCCTCGCTGACCCGCTGCAGCACCGGGAAGGCCGGGCGGAGCTCCTTGGAGAAGCAGAAGAGGTGCAGCCGGGCACCCGGCTTGGTCGCACGGTGCAGAGCGGCGACGTAGCTGCGCTGGTTGTCCTCGTTGAGGCAGTGGTAGAGCGCGCTGTCGACGACGGTGTCGAAGCGGTCCTCGAAGCCGTCCAGGGTGGCCGCGTCGGCGACGGCGAACTCCACGTCCAGACCCTGGGCGCGGGCGCGCCTGCGGCACTCGTCGACGGCGTTGGCCGAGCCGTCGACACCGGTGACCTTGTAGCCGCGCGACGCGAGGAAGATGGCGTTGTCGCCGAGCCCGCAGCCGACGTCGATGACCTCGCCCTTGATCTGTCCGGCCTCCTCCAGCGCCACCAGCGCCGACTGCGCCCGGCCGATGTCCCACGGGGTGGGCAGGGCGTCCGGGGTGTCCTCGCGGTAACCCTCGTAGACGGCTTCGAGGTTGAGGTTCTCCAGGGTGACGGTGCGCAGCGTGTACTTCTCTTCGGTCACGTCAGTCTCCAGCGGGTGGTGGGGTGAGCGTGGGACGGGTTTTCTCGGCCGGCCGCCTGGGGGAGGCCGGCCGCGTACGCGCCTCGACGGTTCTCAGCCGAGAGTCAGCGGGATCTGCTCGGCCCGGGTGAAGCCGGGGCGCAGCGTCCACGGGATCTGGTCGCGGGCCACCGCGAGGGACAGGTCGGGGAACCGGGTGAACAGCGCGTTCAGCGCCACCTCCGCCTCCAGGAGGGCCAGCGGCGCCCCGAGGCAGTAGTGCGCCCCCTGCCCGAAACCGACGTGACCGTGACCGGTGTCGCGGCCGACGTCCAGACGCCGGGGGTCCTCGTACTTGCGCGGGTCGGTGTTCGCCGACAGCAGCAGCGGAATGACCGGGTCACCCTTCGGGATGGTCACCCCGCCCAGCTCCACGTCCTCGACCGGATAGCGGGGCTGCCCGAACTGGGCCGGGCCCAGCCGCATGAGCTCGTTGACGGCCTGCGCCCAACGGGACGGGTCCTCGCGCAGCAGCGCGAGCTGGTCCGGGTTCTCCAGCAGGGCGAGCACGGAGTTGCCCAGCAGATACGTCGTGGTCTCGTGCCCGGCGATCACCATGGTGAAGACGAGGGAGACCATCTCCCGGTCCGAGAGGCGGTCGCCGTCGTCCTCCTGGGCCTGGATGAAGGCACTGATCAGATCGTCACGCGGCTCGGCACGGCGGCGCGCGATGATGTCGAGCAACTGGCCGATGCTGTCGCGGAAGACCACCGGGAGCCGTTCGACATGCGCCATCGGGGTGGACAGGACGCCGCCCCAGTCGTGCCACTGCGGGCGGTCCTCCTCGTCGATGCCGATCAGTTCACAGATCACGGTGATCGGCAGCGGGTAGGAGAACGCCGCCATCAGGTCCACCGGGGAACCGTCACGGCCGGCCTCTGCCATCCGGTCCAGAAGCGTGGCGGTGATCTCCTCGACCCGGGGGCGCAGCCGGGCCACCCGGCGCGCGGTGAAGGCACGGGACGCCAGCTTGCGCAGCCGGCGGTGGTCGGGGCCGTCGATCTCGAAGATCTTGTCGGCGAGGTAATCCACCAGATCCGTCGGGATGTTGAGCTTCTTCATGATCGTGAACCGGTCGCGCGGCTCGGCCCCCGGCACCGAAGCCGGGTTGTTGACGAACACCGGATCGGTCAGCAGCCGGCGCACATCCGCGAAACGGCTGACCAGCCACATCGGCGGTCCGCCCATCAGCGTGCCGGTCAGGACCGGCGCCTGCTCGCGCAACCTGGCGTACTCGCCGAACGGGTCGGCCGTCAGCTGAGGCGAGAGCAGCTCTATCGCATCGGTCTGTTTCCCGACGGTGGTGGTCATGGGCGTTCCCCTTCTGCGTAAAAGAAAAAGCGGACCGAATGAAAACGGCGACCGACCCGGCTCTTCGGCAGATCAGCAACGCACACGGCCGACCCGGCAGCGCGACAGGCACGGACCTCCGCCGTGGTGATCGGTGCACACGGCACCGCCCGACCACCGCCAAAGCCGTGCCTGCCGGCATGAGCGAGCTACTGGGCCAGCTTCTCGAGGGTTTCGTACGCGTTCGCCTGGGACGCCTCGGCCAGCGGCTTGAACTGGGCCATCTGCGGGGCCACGTTGGCCATCGTGAGCTCGGCGGTCACGAACGTCAGATCCTCGCCGAGGCCGATCGCCTCCAGGATCGCCTTGAGATACGTCTGCTGGTAGTCGAAGGCCTCACGCGGCGTGCCGGGCGCGTAGGAGCCGCCCCGGGACAGCACGGCGACGACCTTCTTGCCGCCGAGCGGGCTGGGCGTCGCCATGTGCGCGGGGTGGACCAGGCGGTCCAGCCACGCCTTGAGCGTCGACGGGATCGTGAAGTTGTGCATCGGGACGCCGAGCACGATCACGGACGCGTCGAGCACCTCCCGGGTGATCGCCTCGGTGAGCTCGCGCTCCTGCGGGCTCTGACGCTGCTCGGCGTCCGGGTAGGTGAGCGCCTGGTGCACGGGCTCGGTGATGTGCGGGATCGGCTGGGCCGCGACATCGCGGTAGACGTAACCGGCCCCCGGGTGCTTGTCGCGCCACTCCTCGGCGAAATAGGCCGACAGCCGCCTCGACACGGATTCAGTACCGAGACTCGAATCGACATGCAGAAGCTGCGGCATGCGGACATCCCCTTGTTTGTTTCGTCGTGACGGCATGGTCTTGATCTGCACGGTCAGATTAGGTGAGCCATCGGAGCCGCATCACCCCTCGACTTGGTAGGCCCTGGTTCTCTGTTGTGTTCTTCGAGCGGATCTGGACAGGAATTCAAGTGCAGGCGCTCGAAGGGCGTTTCAGGACCGCTCGAGATCCCCGCCCCCTACCAGATCGAGGGATGACCGCACGTGGCCACTCGCCTAATGTGGCTGCGTCGACGCCGGAATGGCGGGTGTGAAAAACCGGGGAAGGATTCCATGAGCGACGCAATATCCTTCGAGGAACCGTGGGCGCGTACCCATCAGTTCGATCCGCCGGCGATATTTGATGCGCTGCGCGAGGAGCGGCCGCTCGCGAAAATGGTGTATCCCGACGGACATGTCGGCTGGATCGTCTCCAGCTATGAATTGGTGCGCAAGGTCCTCAGCGACCCGAGGTTCAGCCACAGCACGGAGATAGGGCATTTCCCGGTGACCCACCGCGGCGAGGTGATGCCCAACCATCCGAAGATCCCCGGGATGTTCATCCACATGGACCCGCCCGACCACACCCGCTACCGGCGGCTGCTCACGGCCGAGTTCACCGCCCGCCGCTCCAATCTGCTCACCGCCCGGGCCGAGGAGGTGGCCGCCGAGCAGATCGCCGTCATGCGCGAACTCGGCTCACCCGCGGACCTGGTGAAGAACTACGCCAAGCCGCTGTCCCTGCGCGTCCTGTCCGAGCTGGTCGGCCTGCCGTACAGCGAGGTGGACCGCTACGGCCACGCACCGACCCTGCTGCACGACTCCGACGGCGACCCCCAACAGGTCGCGGCCGCCATGGGACAGGCCGTCGCCTTCTTCGCCGAGGTCGTCCAGCGCTGGCGCAAGGAGCCCGAGGACGACCTGATCAGCCGTCTCATCGCCGGTGGGGAACTCACCGACGAAGAGCTCTGCAACATGATCACGCTGCTGCTCTTCGCTGGCTACGAGACCACCGAGAGCGCCCTCGCCGTCGGCGTGTTCGCCCTCCTGCACCACACCGACCAGCTCGCCGCGCTCCGCGCCGACCCCGCGAAACTCGACGGCGCCGTGGAGGAACTCCTGCGCTATCTCAGCGTCAACCAGTACGACACGTACCGCACCGCCCTGGAGGACATCGAACTCGACGGCGAGACCGTCAAGAAGGGCGACAGCGTCACCGTCTCCCTGCCCGCCGCCAACCGCGATCCGGCGAAATTCAAGTGCCCCGCCGCCTTGGACATCGACCGTGAGACCTCCGGTCACATGGCGTTCGGTTTCGGCATTCACCAGTGCCTGGGCCAGAACCTGGCGCGCGTCGAACTCCGCGCCGGATTCTCCACCCTCCTCGACGCGTTTCCCGACCTCGCTCTCGCGGTCGATTTCGAAGACGTTCCGCTGCGCCTGAAGGGATCCGTCTTCGCGGTGAAGAGCCTGCCCGTCTCCTGGTGAACTGACTTTTCTCCGAAAGGATCCGCGGCACCGTGCGCACCGACCTCATCAAGCCCCTTCCTGTCGCACTCCTTCAGAACGCGACCCGTTTCCCCGACAAGGTCGCCTTCGCGGACGACCGTCGAGCGGTCACCTACGGGGCCCTGGAGGCACGGACGCGCCGGCTGGCCGGACATCTCGCCCACCTCGGCATCGAGCGCGGCGACCGTGTCGCCATCTGCCTCGGCAACACGGTGGCCACGGTCGAGAGCTACCTGGCGATCGTGCGCGCCGCCGCCATCGGCGTGCCGCTCAACCCCGCCTCCGCGCCGGCCGAACTGGAGTACCTCCTCGCCGACAGCGGCGCCACCCTGGTGATCACCGACGCCGCCCGCGCCGCGACCCTCCGGGAGGTGGCCCCCGAGGCGGCACTCCTGGTCACCGGCACCGCCCCGGCGGACGAGCAGGTCACGTCGTACGACGAACTCGCGGACCGTGAGCCGCCCGTGCCCGCCCGCGACGATCTCGGGCTCGACGACGTGGCCTGGATGTTCTATACCTCCGGCACCACCGGCCGGCCCAAGGGCGTGCTGTCGACGCAGCGCAACTGCCTGTGGTCGGTGCACAACTGCTACGTCCCGATCCCCGGCCTCACCGACCGGGACCGGGTGCTGTGGCCGCTGCCGCTCTTCCACAGCCTCTCGCACATCGCCTGCGTGCTGTCCGTCACCGTCGCGGGCGCCACCGCCCGGCTCCTGGACGGCGCCTCTGCCGAAGACGTCGTGCGGGCGCTGCAGGAGCACGACTCCACCTTCCTCGCCGGTGTCCCCACCACCTACCACCACCTGGTGGCGGCCGCCCGCGAACACGGCTTCTCCGCCCCGAGCCTGCGCATCGGCCTGGTCGGCGGCGCGGTCACCGGATCCGGCCTCAGCCGCGACGTCCAGGAGACCTTCGGGATCCCGCTCGTCGACGCCTACGGCTCCACCGAGACCTGTGGCGCCATCACCATCAACCCGCCCGACGGCGCCCGCGTCGACGGCTCCTGCGGCCTGCCCGTGCCGGGCGTCGGGGTCCGCGTCGTCGACCCCGGGACGGGAGCCGACGTCCCCGCGGGACAGGAGGGGGAGGTGTGGGTCAGCGGGCCGAACGTCATGGTTGGCTACCACAACAGCCCCGAGGCGACCGCCGAGGCGATACGCGACGGCTGGTTCCGCACCGGAGACCTGGCCCGGCGTGACGACGCCGGGTACTTCAGCATCTGCGGCCGGATCAAGGAACTCGTCATCCGCGGCGGCGAGAACATCCACCCCGAAGAGGTCGAGGCGGTCCTGCGCACCGTCGAGGGCGTCGCCGACGTGGCCGTCGCCGGCGCACCCCACGACACCCTCGGCGAGATACCGGTCGCCTACGTCGTCCCCGGCCCCGACGGCTTCGACCCCGAGGCCCTGATCGACCACTGCCGCGCACGGCTCTCCGCCTACAAGGTCCCGGAACGCGTCCACGAGGTCACGAGCATCCCGCGCACCGCCTCGGGCAAGACCAGGCGCCGCCTGATGGCCGAGCAGCCGAGCCGACTCCGCTACGAGGCACCGGTCTTCGAGACACCCGCCCGGCAGGGCGAGCCGGACCCGGCCGTCGCCACAGCCCTGCGCGAGCGGCTCGCCGCCCTGCCGGAACGCGACCGGACGGCACTCCTGGAGGACCTGGTCCGCACCCAGGCCGCCGAGGTCTCGCACCGCCCGGGGCCCGAACTCGTCCCGGCCGACCGCGCGTTCCGCGACCTGGGCTTCACCTCGATGGCAGTCGTCGCCCTCCGCAACCGGCTCACGCAGCGGACCGGACTGCGGCTGCCCACCACGGTCGCCTTCGACCATCCCACCCCCGCGGCCCTCGCCGCCCACCTCGCCTCCGAGCTCTTCGGAGACCCGGGACCGGCCCCGGCCACCGAACCTCTCCCGGCCGCCGACCCCGACGAACCCCTCGCCATCGTGGGCATGGCGTGCCGGCTGCCCGGCGGCGTCGCCGGCCCCGAGGACCTGTGGCGCCTGGTACGCGACGGCCGCGACGCGATCTCGGACTTCCCGGACGACCGGGGCTGGGATCTGGAGGCCCTGTTCGACCCGGACCCGGCCCGCACAGGGACCTCGTACACCGACCAGGGCGGCTTCCTGACGGGTGCGGGCCTGTTCGACGCCGGGTTCTTCGGGATCTCGCCGCGTGAGGCGCTGGCGATGGACCCGCAGCAGCGGCTCCTCCTGGAGACCTCCTGGGAGGCCCTGGAGCGGGCGGGCATCGACCCGGTCTCGCTGAAGGGCGCCGATGTCGGGGTGTTCTCCGGGCTCTTCGGCCAGGGCTACGGGACCGGCGGGGCCACACCGGAGGTGGAGGGCTTCGCGAGCACGGGCCTGGCATCGAGCGTGGCCTCGGGCCGGGTGTCGTACGTCTTCGGCTTCGAGGGCCCCGCGGTGTCGGTGGACACGGCGTGCTCCTCGTCGCTGGTCGCGATGCATCTCGCCGCCCAGGCACTGCGGGCGGGCGAGTGCTCCATGGCACTGGCCGGCGGCGTGGCCGTGATGGCGACGCCCGACAACTTCATCGAGTTCTCCCGGCAGCGGGCGCTCTCCGCCGACGGCCGCTGCAAGGCGTTCGCCGACGCGGCGGACGGCACGGGCTGGGCCGAGGGCGTCGGCGTCGTGGTCCTGGAGCGGCTGTCGGTCGCCCGGGAGCGCGGGCACAAGGTGCTGGCGGTGGTCCGGGGGAGCGCCGTCAACCAGGACGGGGCCTCGAACGGTCTGACGGCTCCGAGCGGTCCGTCACAGCAGCGCGTGATCCGCAAGGCCCTGGCCGGCGCCGGGCTTTCGGCGGCGGACGTGGACGTGGTGGAGGCCCACGGGACGGGAACGTCCCTGGGTGATCCGATCGAGGCGCAGGCGTTGCTGGCCACATACGGCCGTGACCGTGAACAGCCGCTCTGGCTCGGCTCGTTGAAGTCGAACATCGGGCACACCCAGGCCGCCGCCGGTGTCGCCGGCGTGATCAAGATGGTGCAGGCGCTGCGCCACGAACTGCTGCCCAGGACGCTGCACGTGGACGCGCCGACGACGAAGGTCGACTGGTCCGCGGGCGCGGTGGAGCTGCTCACGGAGGCCAGGCAGTGGCCGCGCGGCGAGCGTCCGCGCCGGGCCGGGGTGTCCGCGTTCGGCGTGAGCGGGACGAACGCGCACCTGATCCTGGAGGAGGCGCCCGAAGAGCCCGTCACGGAGGCGGTGACGCCCGAGGGCGTGGTGCCGCTGGTCGTGTCGGCGCGCAGCGCGGGCTCGCTGGCGGGTCAGGCCGGTCGGCTCGCCGCCTTCATCGAGGACAGCGGCCAGGCACCGGCCGGCATCGCCGGGGCACTGGTCCTCGGCCGAGCACTGCTGAGCGACCGAGCCGTGGTCCTGGCCGACTCCCAGGACGAGGCACTGGCCGGGCTGCAGGCACTGGCACGCGGTGAGAACCCGGCCGGCGTCGTCACCGGCAGCGCGGGAACCGACGCGCCGGGCAAGGTCGTGTGGGTGTTCCCCGGTCAGGGCTCGCAATGGGTCGGCATGGGACGGGAGTTGCTGGACTCGTCGCCGGTGTTCGCGGAGCGGATCGCGGAGTGCGCGGCGGCCCTTGAGCCGTACATCGACTGGTCGCTCGTCGACGTGCTGCGGGGTGACGCCGGGCCGGAGCTGCTGGACCGGGTGGATGTCGTACAGCCCGCGAGCTTCGCCGTGAACGTCGCTCTGGCCGCCGTCTGGTCGGCCGTCGGGGTCAGGCCGGGTGCGGTGCTCGGTCACTCGCAGGGTGAGATCGCGGCCGCGTGTGTGTCCGGTGCGCTCTCTCTCGAAGACGCGGCTCGCGTGGTGGCGTTGCGGAGTCAGGCGATCGGTGAGCAGCTGGCCGGACGGGGCGGCATGGCCTCGGTCGCGCTGAGCCTCGCGGAGGTGGCCTCTCGTCTGGAGCGGTGGGCGGACCGGGTCGAGGTCGCCGCAGTCAACGGCCCGACCTCCGTGGTCATTGCCGGTGACGCCGAGGCGTTGGACGAGGCGCTCGAAGCCTTCTCGGCCGACGGCGTGCGCGTACGCCGGGTCGCGGTGGACTACGCCTCCCACACCCGGCACGTGGAGGACATCGAGGAGACGCTCGGCGAGCGGCTCGCGGGTATCGACGCGCAGACCCCTCGGGTGCCCTTCTATTCGACCGTGACCGGCGAGTGGATCCAGAACGCCGGTGTCCTGGACGGCGGTTACTGGTACCGCAACCTGCGCGGGCAGGTCGGCTTCGGCCCCGCCGTGGCGGAACTCCTGAGCCAGGGTCACGGTGTCTTCGTCGAGGTCAGCGCCCATCCGGTGCTGGTTCAGCCGATCACCGAGACCGCCCATGAAGCGGACGTGGTGGTGACCGGCTCGCTCCGGCGTCAAGAGGGTGGCCTGCGGCGGCTGTTCGCCTCGATGGCCGAGCTGTTCGTCCGAGGGGTGCCCGTGGACTGGGCCAGGACCCTCCCCGCCGGTGCCGAGGCGGCGGACGTCGACCTCCCGACTTATGCCTTCGATCACGAGCGTTACTGGCTCCAGCCCGCCGCGGCCGGCGGTGACGTGGCCGCGCTCGGGCTCTCCGGGGCCGGGCACCCGCTGCTCGGTGCGGTCGTCGGCAGGCCGGACTCGGGTGGGCTGATGGCCATGTCGAGGTGGTCGCTCAGGACGCATCCCTGGCTCGCGGAGCACCGGCTGTCCGATGCGGTCCTCGTGCCGAACGCGGCGCTGGTCGAACTGTCCGTCCGGCTCGGCGATCTGACCGGTGCCCCGGTTCTCCGCGAACTGACCGTCGACACGCCCGTGGTGCTGCCGGAGCAGGGCAGCCGCGCTCTCCAGGTGGTCGTCGGCGCGGCCGAGGACGGGACAGGGCGGCCGGTGGAGATCTACTCCCGTGCCGCGGACGCCCCGTTGGACGCGGAGTGGACCCGGCACGCGCACGGCACGCTGACGTCCGCCGCCGGCACGCCCGCGGCAGGAGTCGGTTCCGGCGCCGAGGTCACCGAAGTCGCCCTGGACGGTGTCGCGTCGCGTGACGCGGACCGGTACGGGGTGCACCCGTCGCTCCTGGACGCCGCCGTCCGTACGGTCGTCCCCGACGGCATGCTCGCGTCCGTGTGGACCGGTGTGTCCCTCCACGCCTCGGGCGCCGCGGCACTGCGTGTGCGCGCCGAGGGGGCGTCGCTGCTGCTGACCGACCCGACGGGGCAGCCCGTCATGACGGTCGAGGGACTGACCGGCACCCCCTTCTCTCCCGAACAGGCGGGAATCAGAAGGGCGTTGGCCGCCGACTCGCTCTTCCGGGTCGAATGGACGGCGTTGTCGCTTCCCGCCGTGGACCGTGCCCCGGACGTCGTGTACGTCGCGAACGGCGCGGACGTCGCCGCCTCGGCTGCGGCGGACCGGCCCGCCCCCGAGGTGCTGCTGTACGAGGCCCCGCCCGCCCAGGACGATGCCCGTGCGGCGGTGGCCGCCGCGCTCGACGTCCTCCAGGCGTGGCTCGCGGAACCCGCCCTGGAGGAGACCCGGCTGGCCGTGGTCACCGGGGACGGTGACGACCTCGGTGCGGCCGCGGTGTGGGGTCTGGTGCGCTCCGCGCAGTCCGAACACCCGGGCCGGATCGTCCTGGTGGACATCGACGACGACTCCCGGTCCGTCCTGCCGGCCGTGCTCCTGAGCGGCGAACCGCAGCTCCGGCTGCGCGCAGGTGCCGCAAAGGTGCCGCGTCTCGTACGGGCGCCCGTCGGCGCCCGCCCTCGGCCGCGCCCGCTCGACCCCGAGGGCACCGTGCTGATCACCGGCGGCACCGGAACGCTCGGTGCGCTGACCGCACGGCACCTGGTCACCGCGTACGGCATCCGACATCTGCTCCTGGTCAGCCGCAGCGGCGAGGCCCCGCAGCTGCACGAGGAGCTGACGGCGCTCGGTGCGACCGTCACCCTGGCCGCCTGCGACACCTCCGACCGGGCCCAACTCGAGGCGCTGCTGCGGGAGATACCGGACGGTCATCCGCTGACCGCCGTCGTGCACTCCGCGGGCGTTCTGGACGACGGGGTGCTCACCGAGCTCACCCCGGAACGCGTCGACACCGTGCTGCGGCCCAAGACCGACGCGGCGCTGCATCTCCACGAGCTCACCCGCGACCTGGACCTCGCCGCGTTCGTGCTGTTCTCCTCCGCCGCGGGCGTCCTCGGCAACCCCGGTCAGGGCAACTACGCCGCGGCCAACGCCACGCTGGACGCCCTGGCCCGCCGACGGCACCGGCTCGGCCTGCCGGCCGTGTCCCTGGCCTGGGGCTACTGGTCGACGGTCAGCGCCATGACCGGGCACCTGGGCGCCGCGGACCTCCGGCGCAACCAGCGCATCGGCATGAGCGGCCTCGGCGCGGCCGAGGGCATGGCACTCCTGGACGCCGCGCTGAGCGGCGACACCGGCTCGGACGGCACGCTGGTGGCGGCCAAGCTCGATGTGACGGCCCTGCGGAAGGCGGCCGCCGACGGACCCCTCCCGGCGGTGCTGCGCTCGCTGGCGCCCGCCCCACAGCCGACGGCCCGGGGTGCCGCCGCCCCGTCCGGAGCGGCCTCGCTCGCCGACCGCCTCGCCGCGCTGAGCGGACCCGAGCAGACCGAGGCCCTGGTCGACCTGGTACGACGGCACGCCGCCGAGGTCCTCGGACACGGCTCCGCCGACGCCGTACGCGCCGACCGGACCTTCAAGGACGCCGGCTTCGACTCGCTGACCGCGGTGGAGCTGCGCAACCGCCTGGTCGCCACGACCGGGCTCACGCTCTCCCCGGCGGCGATCTTCGACTATCCGAAGCCGGTGCTGCTCGCCGAGCACCTGCGCACCAAGCTCTCCGGCACGACGGCACAGCACACCGCGCGGCACACCGCCCCGGTCCTGGCCCCCGCCCCCGTGTCCGGCGACGAGCCGATCGCGATCGTGGCCATGGCCTGCCGTTTCCCCGCCGGGGTGCACAGCCCCGAGGACCTGTGGCGGGTGGTGGCCGACGGAGCCGACGTCGTCACCGAGTTCCCCGACGACCGCGGCTGGGACATCGACCGGCTCTTCGACCCGGACCCCGACCACCCGGGCACCACCTATGTGCGGCACGGCGCCTTCCTGGACGACGCCGCCGGATTCGACGCCGCCTTCTTCGGCATCTCACCGAACGAGGCGCTCGCGATGGACCCGCAGCAGCGGCTGCTGCTGGAGACGTCCTGGGAGGCCTTCGAGCGGGCCGCGATCGACCCGACGACCCTGGCCGGACAGGACGTCGGCGTGTTCGTCGGCGTCAACAGCCATGACTACAGCGTGCGGATGCACCAGGCCACCGGCGTCGAGGGATTCCGCCTCACCGGCGGCTCGGGCGCCGTCACCTCCGGCCGCATCGCCTACCACCTGGGCCTGGAGGGCCCCGCCGTCACCGTCGACACCGCCTGCTCCTCCTCGCTGGTCGCCCTGCACATGGCGGCGCAGGCGCTGCAGCGCGGCGAGTGCACCATGGCCTTGGCCGGCGGTGTGATGGTGATGGGCACCGTCGAGACCTTCGTCGAGTTCTCCCGGCAGCGCGGCCTCGCTCCCGACGGCCGCTGCAAGGCGTTCGCGGACGGCGCGGACGGCACCGGCTGGTCCGAGGGCGCCGGACTGCTCCTGGTGGAGCGGCTCTCCGACGCCCGGCGCCTCGGCCATCGCGTGCTGGCCGTGGTCCGCGGCTCGGCCGTGAACCAGGACGGCGCGTCCAACGGCCTCACCGCGCCCAACGGCCCCTCCCAGCAGCGGGTGATCCGCAAGGCCCTGGCGCAGGCCGGGCTGCACACCTCCGACGTGGACGCCGTCGAGGCGCACGGCACCGGCACGGTGCTCGGCGACCCGATCGAGGCCGAGGCCCTGCTGGCGACCTACGGCCAGGACCGCGACCCGCAAAAGCCGCTGTGGCTCGGCTCGGTGAAGTCGAACATCGGTCACACCCAGGCCGCCGCGGGCGTCGCCGGTGTGATCAAGATGGTCATGGCGATGCGGCACGGTGTGCTGCCGCAGACGCTGCACGTGGACCGGCCGTCGGGCAACGTCGACTGGTCGGCGGGCGCGGTGGAGCTGCTGACCCGGGCGCGGGAGTGGGAGCGGGGCGGGGACGGGCGTCCGCGACGGGCGGGGGTGTCCTCCTTCGGGATCGGCGGGACCAACGCGCATGTGATCCTCGAGGAAGCGCCTGCCGTCGAAGACGTTCCTGCCGCCGAAGCGACCCCCGATCAGTCTGCATCGGCACCGATTCCGGCTTCGGTAGCGACTCCGGCTCCGATTCCGATACCGGTGTCCGCTCGGACCGGCGCCGGGCTGCGCGGCCAGGCCGAGCGCCTCGCCGGCTTCCTCCGGGAGCGGCCCGGCACGGCCCTCCCCGACACCGCGCACGCCCTCGCCACCGCCCGCGCCCAACTCGACCACCGCGCCGTCGTCCTGGCCTCCGACCGGGAACAACTCGCCGCGGACCTCACCGCCTTCGCGCAAGGCGCGGCCGCCCCGACGGTCGTCACCGGTACTCCCTCCGCAGGCAAGCTGGCCGTCCTCTTCACCGGCCAGGGCAGCCAGTGGGCCGGCATGGGCCGCGAACTCACGGAGACGTTCCCCGTCTTCCGGGACGCTTTCACCGCCGCCTGCGCCGCGGTGGACGTACACCTGCTCGGGCATGTGGCGGTCCCGTTGCGCGAGGTCGTCCTCGCCGCGCCGGGAACGCCCGAGAGCGAACTGCTCGACCGGACCATCTACACGCAGGGTGCCCTGTTCGCCCTGGAGACCGCCCTGTTCCGGCTCTTCGAGTCCTGGGGCGTGCGCCCCGACCTCCTCGCCGGGCACTCGGTCGGAGAGATCACCGCCGCCCATGTCTCCGGAGTCCTCGACCTGCGGCAGGCCGCCGAACTCGTCGCCACACGCGGCCGGTTGATGCAGGAGCTGCCGGCCGGGGGAGCGATGGCCGCCGTGGAGGCGACCGAGGAGGAGGTCACCCCGCTGCTGCGCGGACAGGCCGTCGTCGCCGCCGTCAACGGGCCCACCTCCGTCGTCATATCCGGCGACGAGCCGTCCGTGGAGGCGATTCTCGCCGAGCTGAACGGGCGGAAGGTGAAGCGGCTGACCGTCAGCCATGCCTTCCACTCCCCGCTGATGGACCCCATGCTCGACGAGTTCCGGCAGGTCCTGGAGTCGTTCGAGTACGCCGACCCCGGCATCCCGATCGTCTCCACCCTGACCGGCGAACCCGCCCTGGACGGCCGGCTCTCCGCCCCCGGCTACTGGACCGACCAGGCGCGAGGCGCGGTGCGGTTCGGCGACGCCCTCGCCGCGCTCGGTGCGCAGGGCGCCACGACCTTCCTCGAACTGGGCCCCGGCGGTGCCCTCGCCGCGATGGCGCTCGCCACGCCGGGCGAGCCGGGCTGCATCGCCACGCTCCGCAAGGACGCTCCCGAACCCGTCGGCGTCCTGACCGCGCTCGCCGAACTGCACGTGCGCGGCGTGGACATGAACTGGTCGGCAGTCCTCGAACGCTCGGACACCGCGGCGGGCACCGAACTGCCCACCTACGCCTTCCAGCATCAGCGGTACTGGGTCGAGACGGACACCGCCACGACGGGCGGTGCGGAGGCCCTGGGCGCCGTGAGCGCCCGGCACCCGCTGCTCAGCACGGTCGTCGAGGTCCCGGGCGACGGAGGTGTCGTCCTCACCGGACGTCTGACGGCGCGCAGTCGCGGGGTGTCGTGCGGTACAGGACGGGTTCCGGCGGCCGCTCTCCTGGAGATGCTCGTCAGGGCGGGCGACGAGGTGGGCTGCGGAGGTCTCGAACAGGTCGTTGTCGAGGCACCGTTGACGATCCCGGAGCACGGCCACAC
This sequence comes from Streptomyces sp. S.PB5, assembly GCF_030403745.1. Lineage (GTDB taxonomy): Bacteria > Actinomycetota > Actinomycetes > Streptomycetales > Streptomycetaceae > Streptomyces. The sequence goes on along the minus strand of NZ_JAQMWP010000017.1, from coordinate 12,370 downwards.
CCAGATCCGGCTCGCGGTCGACGCGCCGGGCCCGGACGGGCGGCGGCGTGTCACCGTCCATGGCCGCTCCTTTGCCACAGAGGAGCAGGGACCCTGGACGTCCCACGCCCATGCCGTTCTCGTCCCCGGAATGCCACAGCCGGCCTTCGACCTGCGGACCTGGGCGCCGCCTGCGGAAGCGAGTGCGCACGGCGTCTGGCAGCAGGACGGACAGACCTTCGCGGAGGTCGCCCTACCGGACGAACTGGCTGACGAAGCAGCCGAGTTCGCCCTGCACCCCGCCCTCCTCGACACCGCGCTCCGCGTCCTGGACTCCGGTGCCGAACTGCATGACGTGTCCGAGTGTGCCGCCCTGACGGTGTACGCGGAAGGTGCCGCAGCCCTGCGAGTGCGGGTCACCCCCGCGAACGGCGGACGCCAACTCGTCGAACTGGCCGACCCGAGCGGCGAACCCGTCGCCGTACTGGGCCCGTTGAGCCTGGACACAGTCTGCGGAGAGGCCGAGGACTCCCTGGCCTCGGCCGCGCCGCACCACGCGCCGGTGACCGCCCCCGCCCGCCGAGTGGTGGCCCGGAGCGAAGCCGTGGGCAGCGCGTTCGCCGCACGGCTGGCCGGCCTGCCGGTGGACGAACAGCACCGGGTCGTGATGGACCTCGTGAAGGAGAGCACCGCGGTCGTGCTCGGCCACCGGGAGCCGGACACCTTCGAGTTCGACCCGGAGCAGTCCTTCAAGAGCCTGGGCTTCGACTCGCTCAGCGCGGTCAAGCTCCGCAACCGGCTGCACGACTTCACCGGCGCCGACCTGCCCGCCACGCTCGTCTTCGACTATCCCACCCCTCAGACGCTGGCCGGTGAGCTGCGCGCCGAACTGCTGGGCGAGGACACGGAGATGCCCGCGCCGCTACCGGCCTCGGCGCAGGCCTCCGACGAACCCATCGCGATCGTCGCCATGAGCACCCGGCTGCCCGGCGGAGCCGACAGCCCAGAGGAGCTCTGGAAGCTCGTCACGGAGCGGCGCGACGCGGTCTCCGGCTTCCCGGTCGACCGTGACTGGGACCTCGACGGCCTCTACCACCCGGACCCCGACCACGCGGGCACCAGCTACACCCGCTCGGGCGGATTCCTGCACGAGGCCGCCCAGTTCGACGCCGCTCTGTTCGGAATCTCGCCGCGTGAGGCGCTGGCGATGGACCCGCAGCAGCGGCTCCTCCTGGAGACCTCGTGGGAGGCCCTGGAACGGGCGGGCATCGACCCGCTCTCCACCCGGGGCAGTGACATCGGCGTCTTCACCGGCATCGTCCACCACGACTACGTCACCCGGCTCCACCAGGTGCCCGAGGACGTCCAGGGCTATCTGATGACCGGCACGGCCTCGAGCGTGGCCTCGGGCCGCGTGTCGTACGTCTTCGGCTTCGAGGGGCCGGCCGTCACGGTGGACACGGCGTGCTCGTCGTCGCTGGTGGCGATGCATCTGGCCGCCCAGGCGCTGCGGAGCGGCGAGTGCTCCATGGCGCTCGCCGGCGGTGCCACGGTCATGGCCAGCCCCGACGCCTTCCTGGAGTTCTCCCGTCAGCGCGGCCTGTCCGCCGACGGCCGGTGCAAGGCGTTCTCCGCCACGGCCGACGGCACCGGCTGGGCCGAGGGTGTGGGGGTCGTGGTCCTGGAGCGGCTGTCGGTGGCGCGGGAGCGCGGGCACAAGGTGCTCGCCGTGCTGCGGGGCAGCGCGGTCAACCAGGACGGCGCGTCGAACGGTCTGACGGCCCCTAACGGGCCCTCGCAGCAGCGGGTGATCCGCAAGGCCCTGGCCAACGCGGGGCTTTCGGCTGCGGACGTGGACGTGGTGGAGGCGCACGGGACCGGTACGGCCCTGGGCGATCCGATCGAGGCGCAGGCGCTGCTGGCCACGTACGGCCGGGACCGTGACGCCGAACAGCCGCTGTGGCTGGGCTCGTTGAAGTCGAACATCGGGCACACCCAGGCCGCCGCCGGTGTCGCCGGCGTGATCAAGATGGTGCAGGCGCTGCGCCACGAACTGCTTCCGGCGACCTTGCACGTGGACGAGCCGACGGCACAGGTGGACTGGTCCGCTGGTGCGGTGGAGCTGCTGACCGAGGCCAGGCAGTGGCCGCGCGGCGAGCGTCCGCGCCGGGCGGGAGTCTCCTCCTTCGGGGCCAGCGGAACCAACGCCCACCTGATCCTGGAAGAGGCACCGGAAGAACTCGTCACGGAGGACACGGCGCCCGAGGGCGTGGTGCCGCTGGTGTTGTCGGCGCGCAGTGCCGGTTCGCTGGCGGGTCAGGCCGGCCGGCTCGCCGCCTTCATCGAGGACGCAGGTCAGGAGCCGGCCGGGATCGCCGGGGCACTGGTCACCGGCCGGGCGCTGCTGAACGAGCGCGCGGTGATCGTGGCGGACTCCCAGGAGGAGGCGCTCGCCGGACTGCAGGCGCTGGCCCGCGGTGAGAGCGCCCCCGGTGTGGTGTCGGGGAGTGCCGTCGGCAAGCCGGGCAAGGTCGTATGGGTGTTCCCCGGCCAGGGTTCCCAATGGGTGGGCATGGGCCGGGAGTTGCTGGACTCCTCGCCGGTGTTCGCGGAGCGGATCGCCGAGTGCGCGGCCGCGCTGGAGCCGTACATCGACTGGTCGCTCGTCGACGTGCTGCGGGGAGAAGGCGAGTCGGAGCTGCTGGACCGCGTGGATGTCCTACAGCCCGCCAGCTTCGCCGTGAACGTCGCTCTGGCCGCTGTTTGGTCCTCGGTCGGCGTGAAGGCCGACGCGGTACTGGGCCACTCCCAGGGCGAGATCGCAGCGGCCTGTGTGTCCGGTGCGCTGTCGCTCGAAGACGCGGCGCGTGTGGTGGCGTTGCGGAGCCAGGCGATCGGTGAGCAGCTGGCCGGGCGGGGCGGCATGGCGTCGGTGGCCCTGAGCCTCGCGGAGGCGGTCGCCCGTCTGGAGCGCTGGGCGGACCGGGTCGAGGTCGCCGCGGTCAACGGCCCGGCCTCGGTCGTGATCGCCGGTGATGCCGAAGCATTGGACGAGGCACTGGAGGCCTTGTCCGCCGACGGCGTCCGGGTCCGCCGGGTCGCGGTGGACTACGCCTCCCACACCCGCCACGTCGAGGACATCGAGGCCACCCTCACCGCCACCCTCTCCGGCATCGACGCCCAGGCCCCGACACTCCCCTTCTACTCCACCGTCACCGGCGAGTGGATCCGGAACGCCGGTGTCCTGGACGGGAGTTACTGGTACCGCAACCTGCGCGGCCAGGTCGGCTTCGGACCCGCCGTCGCCGACCTCCTCGACCAGGGCCACGGCGTCTTCATCGAGATCAGCGCCCACCCGGTGCTGGTCCAGCCCATCACCGAGACCGTCTACGACGCCGACGGCGACGCGGACGCCGTGGTGGCCGGCTCCCTGCGCCGCCAGGAGGGCGGCCTGCGGCGGCTGTTGGTCTCGATGGCCGAGCTGTTCGTCCGGGGTGTCCCCGTGGACTGGGCCAGGACCCTCCCCGCTCGAGCCGAGAAGGCGGCCGTCGACCTGCCGACGTACGCCTTCGACCGGCAGCGCTACTGGCTCCAGGAAGCGGCGGTGGAGACCGTCGAGGCCGCCGAAGGCGCGGACTCCGACTTCTGGACGGCGGTCGAGCAGGCGGACGTCGATTCCCTCGGCGCACTCCTGGAGACCGACGACCGCGGCGCGCTGAGCGCTGTCGTGCCCGTCCTCGCCCAGTGGCGGGGGAAGCGGCGGGAACTGTCGACCGCGGAGAAGCTGCGCTACCACGTCACCTGGCAGCCGCTGGAGCGCGAGCCCGCCGGGGTACCGAGCGGGAGCTGGCTGGTGGTCGTGCCGGCCGAGCGGCCGGACGACACCGCGATCGACGCGCTGCTGGAGGAGCTGAGCGGTCAGGGCCTCGGAATGATCCTGCTGCAGGTCGGCGAGTCCGACCGGACCCGGGAGCGGCTCGTCGAGCTGCTGACGGACGCCGTGGCCGGACACGACGTGACCGGGGTGCTCTCCCTGCTGGCCCTCGACGAACAGGCGGCGGGCGGCCCGCAGGACCCCCTCTCCCTCACCGCGTCGACGCTCGCGCTGATCCAGGCGTTGGCGGGCGCCTTCGTCACCCAGCCGCTGTGGTGCCTGACCCGGGGTGCGGTGAACATCGGCATCCACGACACCCTCACCTCGCCCGCGCAGGCGGCAGTGTGGGGACTCGGCCGGGCCGCCGCGCTCGAACGCCTCGACCGTTGGGGCGGGTTGGTCGACCTGCCCGCCAGGACGGACGCGCGTACGGCGCAGTACCTGCTCGGCGTCCTCAACGGAGCCGGGGGCGAGGACCAGCTCGCGGTCCGCCGGTCGGGCGTCTACAGCCGCCGGCTCCTCCGCAAGCCCGTGCCGGAGGCGAGCGCCGGTGACGGCCGCTGGCAGCCCCGGGACACCGTCCTGGTGACCGGGGGCGCCGAAGGACTCGGCAGGCATGTCTCGCTGTGGCTCGCGCTCAACGGCGCCGCACGGATCGTCGTCACCACCACCGCGCACGCACCCGGGGGAGCCGTGGAGGACCTGCGGGCCGAGCTCGCCGGACGCGGCGCCGCCACGACGGTCGAGTCCTGCGCGGACACGGACCGGGACGCGATCGTGCGCCTGGTGTCCGTGACGGACCCGGAGCAGCCGCTCACCGCCGTCGTCCACGCCGCCGACATCGTCCAGACCAGCTCCGTCGACGACACCGGGCCGGCCGAGCTCGCCGAGGTGTTCGCCGCCAAGGTCGACAACGCCGTATGGCTGGACGAGCAGTTCGAGGACACACCGCTGGACGCGTTCGTGGTGTTCTCCTCCATCGCCGGTGTGTGGGGCGGTGGCGGTCAGGGGCCGTCCGCGGCGGCCAACGCCGTCCTCGACGCCCTGGTCGAATGGCGCCGCGCCCGGGGACTGCGGGCCACCGCGATCGCCTGGGGCGCGCTCGACCAGATCGGCGTCGGCATGGACGAGGCGGCCCTCGCCCAGCTGCGCCGCCGCGGTGTCCTGCCCATGGCCCCGCAGCTCGCGGTGACCGCGCTGGTGCAGGCGGTGCGGGGCAACGAGAAGTTCGTGGCGGTCGCCGACATGGACTGGGGTGCCTTCGTCCCCGCCTTCACCTCCGTCCGCCCGAGCCCCCTGTTCGCCGATCTGCCCGAGGCGAAGGCGGTGCTCCAGGCCGCCCGGCCCGACAGCGAGAACAGCGACGCGGCCGCCTCCCTCGCGGACTCCCTGCGGGCGGTCGCGGACACCGAGCAGAACCGCATCCTGCTCCGGCTGGTGCGCAGCCACGCCTCGACCGTCCTCGGACACGGCGGGGCCGAGGGCATCGGCCCGCGCCAGGCGTTCCAGGAGGTCGGCTTCGACTCGCTGGCTGCCGTGAACCTGCGCAACAGCCTGGGCAAGGCCACCGGACTGCGGCTGCCCGCGACGCTGATCTTCGACTATCCCACCCCGGAAGCACTGGTCGGCTATCTCCGCTCCGAGCTCCTGAAGGACGCCGACGACGGCCCCGACGCACGCGAGGACGACCTCAGGCGGGTCCTGGCGTCCGTTCCGTTCGCCCGGTTCAAGGAGGCCGGCGTCCTGGACGCCCTCCTCGGCCTCGCCGAAACCGACCCCGAATCCGGTGGCGGTGACGGCGACGGTGCCGGGTCGGCCGCCGGGGCACCGGCCGCCGAGGACCTGATCGACGCCATGGACGTTGCCGACCTGGTGCAACGGGCCCTGGGCAAGACGAGCTGACCACCGATGGCGAACCAATCGTGGAGGAAAGTTATGTCCGCGCCGGACGAGCAGATCGTTGAGGCACTGCGGGCCTCGCTGAAGGAGAACGCCCGACTTCAGCAGGAGAACAGCGACCTCGCGGCCGCCGCCGCCGAACCCGTCGCCATCGTCTCCATGGCCTGCCGGTACGCCGGCGGCATCCGCAGCCCCGAGGACCTGTGGCAGGTCGTCTCCGAGGGCACGGACGTCTACACCCCCTTCCCCGAGGACCGCGGCTGGGACCTGGAGGGCCTCTACGACCCGGACCCCGACAACCCCGGCACGACCTACGTCCGCGAGGGCGCCTTCCTGCACGACGCCGGCCGGTTCGACGCCGCGTTCTTCGGCATCTCGCCCCGCGAGGCCCTCGCCATGGACCCCCAGCAGCGACAGCTGCTCGAAGTGTCCTGGGAGGCCCTCGAACGCGCCGGCATCGACCCCCACTCGGTGCGCGGCAGCGACGTCGGCGTCTTCGCCGGCATGGTCCACCAGGACTACGCCCCCGACCTCAGCGGCTACGAGGACTTCCTTAGCCTGGAACGCGCCCTCGGCACCGCGGGCGGTGTCGCCTCCGGCCGCGTCGCCTACACCCTCGGCCTCGAGGGCCCCGCGGTCACCGTCGACACCATGTGCTCCTCCTCCCTGGTCGCCACCCACCTCGCCGCCCAGGCGCTGCGCCGCGGCGAGTGCTCGATGGCCCTCGTCGGCGGCTCCACGGTGATGGCCACCCCCGGCGGCTTCGTCGGCTTCGCCCGCCAGCGGGCCCTCGCCTTCGACGGCCGCATCAAGTCGTACGCCGCCGGCGCCGACGGTTCCAGCTGGGCCGAGGGCGTCGGCGTCCTGCTCCTGGAGCGGCTCTCGGTCGCCCAGGAGCGCGGACACCGTGTCCTCGCGGTCATCCGCGGCAGCGCCATCAACCAGGACGGCGCCTCCAACGGCCTCACCGCCCCCAACGGCCCCGCCCAGCAGCGGGTGATCCGCAAGGCCCTGGCCGGTGCCGGACTCGCCCCGACCGACGTGGACGCCGTCGAGGGCCACGGCACGGGCACGGTCCTCGGCGACCCCATCGAGGCACAGGCGCTGCTCGCGACCTACGGACAGGGCCGCGACCCGCAGAAGCCGCTCTACCTCGGTTCGGTCAAGTCCGTGATCGGACACACCCAGGCCGCCTCCGGCATCGCCGGTGTCATCAAGACGGTGCAGGCGCTGCGCAACGGAGTCCTGCCCAGGAGCCTGCACATCGACGCCCCGACCCCCCAGGTCGACTGGTCGGCGGGCACGGTGGAGCTGCTGACCGAGTCGCGTGAGTGGACGCGTGACGGGCATCCGCGCCGGGCCGGTGTGTCCTCGTTCGGAGCCAGCGGCACCAACGCCCATCTGATCCTGGAGGAGGCGCCCGAGGCGGAGACATCGCGGCCGCCCGCCGCCACGGAGCCCGTGCCGCTGGTCGTCTCGGCGGGCACCGCCGACTCCCTGGCGATCCAGGCCGGTCGGCTCGCCGACCTCATCGAGAGCGGCGAGCAGGACCTGGCCGCCGTCGCCGGTGCGCTGGTGACCGGCCGCGCGACCCTGGGCGAGCGCGCGGTCGTGGTGGCGGGCTCCGGCGAGGAGGCCGTCGCCGGACTCCGGGCGCTGTCCCGGGGCGAGAGCGCGGCCGGAGTCGTCTCCGGCTCCGGCACGCCGGGCAAGGTCGTGTGGGTGTTCCCCGGCCAGGGCTCCCAATGGGCCGGCATGGGCCGGGAGCTGCTCGACTCCTCGCCGGTCTTCGCCGAGCGGATCGCCGAGTGCGCGGCCGCCCTCGAACGCTGGGTGGACTGGTCCCTCGTCGACGTCCTGCGCGGCGAGGCCGAACCCGCCCTCCTCGACCGGGTCGACGTCGTACAGCCCGCGAGCTTCGCCGTGATGGTCGGCCTCGCCGCCGTCTGGGCCTCCGTGGGCGTCGAGCCCGACGCGGTCGTCGGCCACTCCCAGGGCGAGATAGCCGCCGCCTGCGTCGCCGGCGCGCTGTCCCTCGACGACGCCGCCCGCGTCGTGGCCCTGCGCAGCCAGGCCATCGCCCGGCAACTGGCCGGGCGCGGCGGCATGGCCTCGGTCGCGCTGAGCGAGGAAGAGGCGGCCGCCCGCCTGGAGCGCTGGGCGGACCGGGTCGAGGTCGCCGCCGTCAACGGCCCCGCGTCGGTGGTCGTCGCCGGGGACGCGGCCGCGCTGGACGAGGCCCTGGACACCCTGGAGGACCAGGGCGTACGTGTGCGGCGCATCGCCGTCGACTACGCCTCGCACTCCCGGCACGTGGAACAGATCCGCGACACCCTCGCCGACGCCCTGGCCGGGATCAACGCCCAGGCACCGACGATCCCCTTCCACTCCACCGTCACCGGCACCTGGGTGGAGGACGCCGGCGTCCTGGACGGCGGCTACTGGTACCGCAACCTGCGCGGCCAGGTGAAGTTCGGCCCCGCCGTGGCGGAGTTGCTGCGGCAGGGCCACGGCGCCTTCGTGGAGATCAGCGCTCACCCGGTGCTGGTCCAGCCCATCACCGAGACCGTGTACGAGGCCGATGCCACCGCGGACGTCGTGGTCACCGGCACACTGCGCCGCCAGGAGGGCGGCCTGCGACGGCTCTCCGCCTCCCTGGCCGAACTCTTCGTCCGCGGCGTGTCCGTGGACTGGGCGAAGGTCCTGCCCGCCGGTGCCACCGAGGCCCGCGTGGACCTGCCGACGTACGCCTTCGACCAGCAGCACTACTGGCTGCGGATGGGCGGCTCCGCCACGGACTCGGCATCGCTGGGCCTGACCGGCACCGAGCACCCCCTCCTCGGCGCGGTCGTCCGACTGCCGCAGTCCGACGGCCTGGTGTTCACCTCACGCCTGTCGCTCCAGTCGCACCCCTGGCTCGCCGGACACGCGATCGGCGGAGTCGTCATCGTCCCCGGCACCGCCTACGTCGACCTCGCCGTCCGCGCCGGCGACGAGTTCGGCCACGGCGTCCTCGAAGAGCTCGTCATCGAGGCGCCGCTGGTCCTCCCCGAGCGCGGCGCGGTGCGTGTCCAGGTCGCGGTGAGCGGACCGGCCGAGACCGGCCTGCGCACCGTCGACGTGTACTCCCTGCGCGAGGACGCCGCCGACGAGGGCGGCACCGAGGGCTGGACCCGGCACGCCACCGGCCTTCTGTCGGCCGCCGAGCGCACCCCGACCGCCGACGCGGACTTCGCCGCCTGGCCGCCGCCCGGCGCACAGCCGGTCGACATCGAGAACTTCTACAGCGACCTGACCGAACGCGGCTACGCCTACGGTTCCGCGTTCCAGGGCATGCGGGCGGTGTGGCGGCGCGGCGAGGAGGTCTTCGCCGAGGTCGCCCTGCCCGAGGAACAGCGTGAGGAGGCCGTCAAGTACGGCATCCACCCGGCCCTCCTCGACGCCGCCCTGCACACCAACGCCTTCGCCAACCCCGACGACGACCGCAAGGTACTGCCCTTCGCGTGGAACGGCCTCGTCCTGCACGCCGCGGGCGCCTCCGCGCTGCGGGTCCGGGTCGCGCCCTGCGGCCCGGACGCCCTGTCGTTCCAGGCCGCCGACGCGACCGGCGGCCTGGTCCTGACGATGGACTCGCTGGTGTCCCTGCCGGTCTCCGCCGACCAGCTGGACGCCGCCGCGGCCGACGACAGCCGCGACGCCCTCTTCGGCGTGGAGTGGACCGAAGTGGCGGCGACGCAGGGCGCACAGCCCGTTCCGTCGTGGGCGCCGGTCGCCACCGCTGACGACATCGAGGTGTTCGCCGCCCGTGCCGAGGTCCCGGCAGTGGCGCTCCTGGAGGCCGCCGCGGACGACGTACTCGCCCTGACCTCACGGGTGTTGGCCGTCGTGCAGGCATGGCTCGCGACGGACGGCCTCGAACAGTCCCGCCTCGTCGTGGCGACCAAGGGCGCGGTCCCGGCCGGCGACGGCGTGGTCACCGACCCGGCCGGAGCCGCCGTCTGGGGCCTGATCCGCGCCGCGCAGGCCGAGAACCCCGACCGGATCGTCCTGCTCGACACCGACCCCGCCACCACCGACGGGCCGACGGCCGTGCTCGGCACGGTCCTCGCCGGTGACGAACCGCAGATCGCGGTGCGCGGCACGACACTCTCCGCGCCCCGCCTCGCCCGCGTCACCGGCCAGGTCCCGGACGCCCCCGAGCTGTTCGGCCCGGACGGCACGGTCCTGGTCACCGGCGGCACCGGCTCCCTCGGCGGCCTCGTCGCCCGGCACCTGGTCACCCGCTACGGCGTACGCCACCTCCTGCTGGCGAGCCGTCGCGGCCCCGACAGCGCGGGCGTACCGGAACTGCTCGCTGAACTGGCGGAGTTGGGCGCGGACGCCTCCGTCGTGGCGGCCGACGTCTCCGACCGCGAGCAGGTCCGGGCGCTCCTCGCCTCCGTAGCGGACACCCGCCCCCTGACCGGCGTGGTCCACCTGGCCGGTGTGCTCGACGACGGAGTCATCGCGACGCTCACCCCCGAGCGCCTCGCCGGAGTCTTCGCCCCGAAGGTGGATGCCGTACGGCATCTCGACGAACTGACCCGGGAGGCGGACCTCGACGCGTTCGTCGTGTTCTCCTCCGCCGCCGCCCTCATGGGCTCGGCGGGCCAGGGTAACTACGCCGCCGCCAACGCCTTCCTGGACGGCCTGATGGCGTCCCGCCGCGCGGCCGGCCTGCCCGGTCTCTCCCTGGCCTGGGGCCTGTGGGAGCAGAACGACGGTCTGACCGCCCACCTCAGCGCCACCGACCAGGCCCGCATGAGCCGCGGCGGCGTCCTCGCGCTGACCCCGGCCGAGGGCCTGCACATCCTCGACCTCGGTCTGCACATGGGCCAGGCACTCCTCGTCCCGATCAAGCTGGATCTGAAGACGCTGCGCGGCCAGGCCGCGTCCGGCGGGGGAGTCCCGCACCTGCTGCGCGGCCTGGTCCGCGCCGGCCGGCGTACGGCACGCGCGGCCGCCGGGGACAGCAGCGCGCTGGTCCGCCGGCTCGCCGGCCTGTCCCAGGACGAGCAGGAGAGCGTCCTGCTCTCCGTCGTCCAGGCCGAGGCGAGTGCCGTACTCGGCTTCAGCGGACCCGAACTCGCCCAGGGGACCACGGGATTCAACGAGATCGGCTTCGACTCCCTGACCGCCGTCGAGCTCCGCAACCGGCTCAGCGCGGCGACCGGCGTGAAACTCCCCGCCACGCTGATCTTCGACTACCCGACCCCGGCGGCCCTCGCCGGCTATCTGCGCGAGGAACTCGGCGACACCGCCGTGGCCGACACCTCCGCCGCGACCACGGTCGCCGATCCCGACGAGCCCATCGCCATCGTCGGCATGTCCTGCCGGCTGCCCGGCGGCGTCACCGACCCCGAGGGCCTGTGGAACCTCGTCCGGGAAGGCCGCGAGGGCATGTCCGGCTTCCCCGACGACCGCGGCTGGGACCTGGACACCCTCTTCGACGCCGACCCCGACAAGGCGGGCACCTCGTACTCCACCAAGGGCGGCTTCCTCGAAGGTGCCGGCCTCTTCGACGCGGGCTTCTTCGGCATCTCGCCGCGCGAGGCACTGGCGATGGACCCGCAGCAGCGGCTCCTCCTCGAAGCCACCTGGGAGGCCCTGGAGCGCACGGGCATCGACCCGGCCGCGGCCCGCGGCGACAACATCGGCGTCTTCTCCGGCGTCTCCATCCACGACTATGTCGAGTCCCTGACCCAACTGCCCGCCGAACTCGAGGGCTTCGCCACGACCGCCACCGCCGGAAGCGTGGCCTCGGGCCGCATCTCCTACGTCTTCGGCTTCGAGGGCCCTGCCGTCACCGTCGACACGGCATGCTCCTCGTCGCTGGTCGCCATGCACCTGGCCGCCCAGGCGCTGCGCCAGGGCGAGTGCACCATGGCGCTCGCCGGCGGAGTCGCCGTGATGGGCTCGCCGATCGGTGTCCTCGGTATGTCCCGGCAGCGCGGCCTGGCCGCCGACGGCCGCTGCAAGGCCTACGCCGACGGCGCGGACGGCACGGTGCTCTCCGAGGGCGTCGCCCTGGTCGTGCTGGAGCGTCTGTCGGTCGCGCGGGAGCGCGGGCACAAGATCCTCGCCGTGCTGCGGGGCAGCGCGGTCAACCAGGACGGCGCGTCCAACGGCCTGACCGCCCCGAACGGTCCCTCGCAGCAGCGGGTCATCCGCAAGGCCCTGGCCGGCGCCGGGCTCTCGGCGGCCGACGTGGACGTCGTGGAAGGCCACGGCACGGGCACGGCCTTGGGCGACCCGATCGAGGCCCAGGCACTGCTCACGACATACGGCCGCGACCGTGAACAGCCGCTGTGGCTCGGCTCGTTGAAGTCGAACATCGGGCACACCCAGGCCGCCGCGGGCGTCGCCGGCGTGATCAAGATGGTGCAGGCGCTGCGGCACGGTGTGCTGCCCCCGACCCTCCACGCCGAGCAGCGTACGACCCAGGTCGACTGGTCCGACGGCGCCATCGAGCTGCTGACCGAGGAACGGGAGTGGCCGCGCAACGGGCATCCGCGCCGGGCCGGGGTCTCCTCGTTCGGCATCAGCGGGACCAACGCCCACCTGATCCTGGAGGAGGCG
>NZ_JAQMWP010000016.1 GCF_030403745.1 Streptomyces sp. S.PB5 | reverse complement strand
CACCCTGGTCATGATCGGCCGGTTCACCCCGCCGTCCCAGACCTGCTCCACCTGCGGCGCCGTCCACGACCGGGACACCAACGCCGCACTCAACGTGAAAACGGCCGCCGGACTGGCGGCAACAGCCTGCGGAACACCGGTAAGACCAGGAGCAATCCCGGCACGGCGCGAAGAAACAGGAAGCCACGGATTCCCGACCGGAAACCGTGCCGCGTAGCGGCACAGCAACCAGTCGAGAAGGCCAGAATCCTCGTCCTCCAGGACGAGGAGCATGTCAAGCCGGGGACATCGGCCTGGATGTGGAGCGCTTCGAGCGGGACCTACGGCGTCCCAAGGTCCTGGCGCGCATTGCCGACGGCCTTGAGTCCGCAGACCTCAGCCAGGCGGCGGGGACGCCCACCTTCTTCGTGAACGGGCGCGGCATCACGGTGCCCACGACATCGCAAGCCTCTCGACGGCGGTGCGGGCCGCCCGGGACAGGGCGGCGCTCGGCACACGCTGAGGTCCGCCGCCACCGGGAATGCGGAGCCGGCGGATGCCGTTGTGCGGGATGCCTGACATGCCCGGGTCAACCGACTCGGGTGCACGTGAAAGGGGCACCTCATGGCACGCAGCACCACGCGGCCCGTCGTGAAGCTGAGGTCGACTGCCGGCACCGGCGTCACCTACACGACCCGCAAGAACCGCCTGAACGACCCCGACCGGCTGGTCCTGCGCAAGTACGACCCGAAGGCCGGCGCCCACGTCCTCTTCCGCGAAGAACGCTGATCCCCGCACCAGACGCCCGGCAAACCCGGGCGACAGGAGCACCCAGGAAGGACACCGTCGTGAGGCATGGCATCCACCCCGTTTCCCGCCCCGTTCTCTTCCGCGACCGCGTGGCCGGCTTCGAACTGCTCGTCCCCTCCACTGCCGCCGCGCAGCACACGGTCCAGTGGAAGGACGGCAACACCTATCCCGTCGTCGACGTCGAGGGCTCGTCGGCGAGCCACTCCTTCTACACCGGCACCTCCCGCGTCGTCGACACAGCGGGTCGGGTCCAGGGGTTCGAGCGGCGTTACGGAAGCGCCACTCGGGCCGGCTGTTGACGGCGGTGCCATCGACGACGCCCCCAGTTCGACTGCACGGAAAGGAGTGGGCCCTGACTTCTCCCGCAGCTGAAGCAGGGAGATTCTTCCCTTGCGGGTTGAGCTTTCTGCTTCTCAGGCGGCGGCTGCCCCGAACTGACGGCAGGGACGTGGGTACGCCCAGCAGTCTTATGCCAGCTCCACGGACCTGACATCCCGCCAGCCCGGCGGTAGGCCCGGCCAGCTTGGTTATCCCTGGCCGGGCGGCATACAAACTGCCCCTCGCCTGTGGGTGGTTGGCCGTGAACGCCGATCCGCCTTGGCGGCGAATCGGCTTTCTCTACCCTGCTCCGCAGGAGTCCGTTTCCTCCCCCGCCTGAAGGCGGGGGTATCCACGGAGGCGTCTCGATGAAGGCACAGTGGATGTCGTCGCGGACCTCCCGGCGGATGCGCAGCCGGCGGAACCAGGGCAGTAGTGCAATGGCGCCTTCCACGATCCAGCGGTGGACGCCGAGTCCGGAGCCGTGTTCGGTGTCGCGTCGGGCGATGTGCGGTGTGTGTTTTCGAACCGTCGGACCTGATCGCGGTAGCTGCCCGGCCTGGACGACGCGAACCTGATGGAGACCTCCGGCACGGTCATGCTCCCACCCGCCCAGGACGAGAAGTTCATGGTGGTCGTTGGCGGAGGCATCGGGGAATCGACCAACTCGGCTAGGGTGGCCCGCTGGATCTTGACCAGATGCTGATGGATCCTTGACGGAACATTGGCAGGCAGGAAGGCCGAGGAGTGGCAGGGCGCGCGGGGCGGATGTGGCGGTCGCTGTTGGCGGCGCATCCCGCTCGTACGGTGGTCATGGGCTTCGCTGCCGTGACCCTGCTGGGGACGGTCCTGTTGATGCTGCCCGTCGCCACCGAGGACGGCAGCAGCGCCGATGCGGTGACGGCACTGTTCACCTCCACGTCCGCGGTGTGCGTGACGGGTCTGGTCGTGGTGGACACCGGCACCTACTGGAGCGGCTTCGGCGAGGGCGTGATCCTCGTGCTGTTCCAGATCGGCGGCTTCGGCATCATGACGATGGCCTCGCTGCTGGGGCTGCTGATCTCCGGGAGGCTGGGGCTGCGGATGCAGCTGACGGCGCAGGCGGAGACCAAGAGCCTGGACATCGGCGACGTACGTCGGGTGCTGCTCGGGGTCGCCGGGTGCACGCTCGCTGTGGAGCTCTCCGTGGGCGCGCTGCTGGCCCTGCGGCTGCGCTTCGGCTACGGCGAGTCCATCTGGGACGCCTCGTACCTGGGGTTCTTCCATGCGGTGTCGGCGTTCAACAACGCCGGGTTCGGACTGCATGCCGACAGCATCACGAAGTACGCGCAGGACGCGTGGGTGACGCTGCCCATCGCTGTGGCCGTGATCCTCGGCGGAATCGGTTTTCCTGTGCTGCTGGAGTTGTTGCGGCACCGCAACCGGGCCCGCGCCACGGGCCGGCGCCGCTGGTCGCTGCACTTCCGGCTGACGGTGGTCACCACGGCCGTGCTGCTGTTCGCGGGCACCCTGCTGACGTGCGTCCTGGAGTGGACGAACGACGACACCCTGGGCCCGTTCGACTGGCACAAGAAGATCCTGGCGGGCTTCTTCCACTCGGCCATGTCGCGCACGGCAGGGTTCAACAGCGTCGACATCGGGGCGATGACGGACGCGACCTTGCTGATGACCTGCATGCTGATGTTCGTCGGCGGCGGCAGCGCGGGCACCGCGGGCGGCATCAAGGTCAGTACCTTCGCGGTGCTGGGCGCGGCGATGCTCGCCGAGGTGCGCGGTGAACCCACGTCCTCGGTGATGGGACGCCGACTCGCACCCCATGTCCTCCGGCAGGCACTGACTGTGGCGCTGGCCGGTGTGGGTTTCGTGATGACCGCGACGCTCGCCCTGCTCGCCGTGGTCGACAAGCCCTTCGAGCAGGTGCTGTTCGAGTCGGTCTCGGCCTTCGGCACGGTGGGGCTGTCCACCGGCATCACCGCCGACCTGCCGACCGTCGGCCAGCTCATCGTCATCCTGCTCATGTTCGTCGGCCGGCTCGGCCCGGTCACCCTGGTCTCGGCGCTCGCCCTGCGTGAACGCAAGCGCCGCTACGAGCTACCCGAGGAGCGACCCGTCATTGGCTGACTACCTGCACAAACTGCGCCTGCGCCGCCGCAAACGGCTCGCCGAGCAGGCCGCTGTCTCCAGCCACGGCGACCAGCGCGTGGCCGTGATCGGACTCGGCCGCTTCGGCAGCTCACTCGCCCACGAGCTGATGCGACGCGGTTGGGACGTCCTCGGCGTCGACACCGATCCGCAGCTCGTCCAACGGCTGAGCGACGACCTCACCCATACGGCGATCGCCGACTGCACCGACCCCGAGGTGCTGCGCCAGCTCGGCGTGCACGAGTTCACCAGCGCCGTGGTCGGCATCGGCACCGACATAGAGGCCAGCATTCTCATCGCCTCCAACCTGCTGGAGGCGGAAGTCCCGAACATCTGGGCGAAGGCCATCAGTCGTCAGCACGGCCAGATCCTGGAACGTCTGGGCGTACACCATGTCGTCCTGCCCGAGCACGAGATGGGCGAGCGCGTTGCCCATCTCGTCACCGGCCGGATGCTCGACTTCATCGAGTTCGACGACGACTACGCCCTGGTGAAGACCGTCGCCCCTGCCCTCGCCACCGGTATGCCGCTCGGCGAGAGCCAAGTGCGCGCCAAGTACGGAGTGACGGTCGTCGGCATCAAGCGGCCGGGCGAGGGGTTCACGTACGCCACCGCCGAGACGGTCATCGAGAAGGGCGACGTCATCGTCGTCACGGGCAAGATCCGGGACGTGGAGTCTTTCGCCGAACTCAGCTGAGGTACGGCCCGAACCGTTCCCCTGGTTCCGTCGGTGCCGGTGCAGGAAGTCCTCCCGTACGGAGTTCGTTAAGAACGGGGGGCGTCGGGCGCGGCAGCGCGTCTCAGGCGCTGTCATGGGAAAGCAGCGCCGGTGACGCGGGGAAGGAGGCGTTCATGGTGGAGTGGCGGCCGTTCCGGGCTGGTGCCAGGCCGGTACCCGAGCCCGTGGCCACGCCCTTCGTCTGGGCGGGCGCCTTCACGGGCGCGCTGATGACGGTGGGTGTGCTCAGTGTGGTGAACGGGCCGGCCGACCCGCGGCATGCCCTGCTGATGCTGGCCGCGCTGGCGGCTTTGCTGGGAGTGTGCGCCCGTCTCGCCGCGGCGCCGGGCACGGCTGCGGTGTGCTGGCTGATCCTCAACGGTTTCGCGGTGCCCCCGCAGGGACAGCTCACCTGGCAGGGATATCCGGATGCTGGTCGGCTCGCCCTCTTGATGGCGGCGGCGCTGCTGGGGACGGTGATCGCCCGGCTCGTCAATGCCCGGGGCGCGTACCGGCGGATCACCCCGGGAAGAGGCCGCGACACGGGCCCCTGAGCAGAGCGGGGTCACGACGTGAAACGGGCCGGCAGACCGGGAGGCACGGGCGGGCTCTCCGGGGCGGTCCTGAGCGTGAGAACCATGGTCATACCGCCGCCTGGCGTGTCCTCGGCGACGAGTGTGCCGCCCATGGCGGCCTGGTAGATCGAGATGTGAAGAGCTCGGCATCAAAGCCGCGTAAAGATTGCCGGAACAAGGCAATGTGCTTGCTGGCGTCCGCGTGCGAGTATGCGGACATCAGCACGGTGACGTCGAGGGGAGGCGGTGAGCGCGGATGGCCTGGTTTCTTGGTCTCGGCATCGCAGGAGTTGTACTCCTCGTTCTGTCTCTCGTCTTCGACGGCGTCCTTGAGGGGCTGTTCGACGGCGTCGACGCGCTCGACGGTCTCATCGACGGATGGTTGTCGCTTCCGGTCGTCGCCGGGTTCGTCTCCATGCTCGGCTTCTCCGGGGCGATCGTCATGGGATCCACGGGACTGGGCGCGATCGGAGCCATCGCGGTCGGGGTACCTGCCGGCGTCGCTACGGGGGGGCTCGCATACCGGCTCAGCCGTGCGCTGATGAGCGACCGGTCCGGGGCCGCTGTGCGTGATGACGACCTGATCGGTGTTTCAGGATCCGTGGTGACCGCAATCCCGGCTGACGGGTACGGCGAAGTGCTGGTTCACCTGGCCGGGCAGCCGGTGAAGCTCGCGGCGAAGAGCCCGACCCCGGTGGCCCGAGGGGCCGAAGTCTGGGTGGCGGAGGCGTTGTCGCAGACGGCGGTCTCCGTACGCCTCGTGGAGCGCTGAACCACCGCTCCGCGCCTCACATCGGGCACCGAAACCGGTGCCCGTTCATCCGCATCAAATCGCATCGATCTGCCGTCCCCTGGGAGGGCTGAGGGGAATTCGTCATGAGTCCTGTCGTCATCGCCGTGATCGGCGTCGTCGTGCTTCTCGTTCTGCTCGGTCTCGTCGTCATCACGCGCTACAAGGTGGCGGGTCCGAGCGAGGCGTTCATCGTCACCGGGCGGCGCGGCAAGACGGCCACCGACCCGGAGACCGGACGGGTCTTCACCGACAACAGCGGGCAGAAGGTCGTGGTCGGCGGCGGTGTCTTCGTCGTGCCGTTCGTGCAGCAGAAGTTCACGCTCGACCTGTCCTCGCGGCACATCCCGGTCGCGGTGCGCGGAGCAGTCACCCTGCGCGGCGTGAAGGCTCACCTCGAAGGCGTCGCGATCGTCAAGGTCGGTGGTACCGAGGACTCCATCCGCGCCGCGGCCCAGCGGTTCCTGATGCAGCAGGACGGCATCGTCGGCTTCACCCAGGAAGTGCTCTCGGGTGCGCTGCGCGCCATCGTCGGACGGATGTCCGTGGAGGACATCATCCGCGACCGAGCGGCGTTCGCAGGGCAGGTCGCCGAGGAGGCGGAGGCCAGCCTGTCCGGGCAGGGCCTGGTCCTGGATGCCTTCCAGATCCAGGACATCAGCACCGAGGGTTCCTACCTGGAGGACCTCGGCCGGCCGGAGGCAGCCCGCGCCAAGCAGGAGGCCGACATCGCCGAGGCCGTCGCCCGACGGGCCGCCGAGCAGGCCCGGCTGAAGGCCGAGGAGGAGATCGCCGTCGCGCAGCGGACCTTCGCGCTCAAGCAGGCGGAGATCAAGGCCGAGACCGACGAGGCCGCGGCACGTGCCGCCGCGGCGGGCCCGTTGGCGCAGGCTGCCCGGGAGCAGGAAGTGCTCACCGAGCAGGAGAAGGTCGCCGAGCGCCAGGCCGCACTGACCGACCGCGAGTTGGACACCAAGGTCCGCAAGCCCGCCGACGCCGCCCGCTACCAGGCCGAGCAGGAGGCCGAGGCCCGCCGCATCGCCCTGGTCAAGCAGGCGGAAGCGGACGCTCAGCGGTCCCGGCTGACCGGTGAGGGCGAGAAGGCGCACCGCGCTGCACTCGCCGACGCCGTGCGCATCGAGGGTGAGGCGGAGGCCGCGGCGATCGGCGCCAAGGGTGCCGCCGAGGCCGAGGCCATGCAGAAGAAGGCCGATGCCTTTGCCCGGTACGGCGACGCGGCCGTGCTGCAGATGCTCGTCGAGGTGTTGCCGCAGGTCGTCGCCAAGGCGTCCGAGCCGCTCGGCGCCATCGACAAGATGACCGTCATCTCCACCGACGGGGCGAGCCAGCTGTCCCGTACCGTCGCCGACAACGTGGCCCAGGGGGTCGAACTCCTCAGCTCCACGACGGGAGTCGACCTCGCCGAGCTGCTGAAGGGCATCACCGGGCGGGCCGGCGGGTCGCAGCCCGCGACCACGGCACCCGCCGAGGTCAACGGCAAGATCGCCATCGCGGACTGACCGAGCCGGCCCGAGGCGTCGGCCCCTCATGAGGTGAGGGGCCGACGCCTCGCTGACTTCGGAGAAGTACGTCGAGCCGCTCGGCGGTTCCACGGACAGGGAGTTCGGGCTGTGTTCAGGTGGCTCTGGATGGCGGGCTGGTCGGCACTCGTCCTGCCCTTGGGGATTGCCGCGCTTCGCGGCTGGGCGCCCCGGTGGGTCCGTGGACGTACCAGCTCGTGGGGCATACGGGTCCGAGGGGTGGCCATGCTGGTCATCTGGGTGAGCGGAATGGTGACTCCGGTCTTGCGACGTGACGCCCTGGACGCCGACGACTCGGCGTTCCTCGCCACCTTGCTCCAGGCCGGCCTGATGCTGTTCGCGTGCGGGCTGATCGGTGGCTCCGAACTGGGCGAGTGGTTTCACCGGCGCGAGACGGGACGCCAAGCCGTCGAGCAGACGGACCAGCGAGGACGTGGAGACCATGCGTAAGGCGACTCCCACCGCGCTCCAGGCCAGCGCTCTCAGCCTCGATGCGACTGACGCCGCCGTTACCGGACATCGTCGACGCGCCTGGGCCTGGTTCTGGGGCGGATTCGCGGCCATTGCCGCTGGATTGGCCGTCGGGCCGAGCGCGGACGAAGCAGGTATCAGCTGGTTGAACGAAGTTGCCGTGTTCTGCGTCGGAGGCGGCCCGGTCGCCATGACCGTAGGGATGGCAACGTTCGTCAACTGCTGCCGCATGCGGCGCGCGCTGATGACACGCCCCTGGGCCGCATGCCCCGCCGTGGCCATCCCGCTCGGCCAGGGGGCCCCGCGAGTGGTGCTCCGCGCCCCGGTCAGCGACGGACTCGAACCACACTGCCGACGACAGGGCGGCAAGCACCCCGGCGGCCCTGTTGCCGAGCGCGGAGACCGCGGCGGTCGGCCGCGACGTGGCCAGCGTGGCCCCTGGCAGACCCGCCAGGCCATACCGGCGCACGATCTTGACGGGTTTCTGAACCCGTGAGGCCCCCTACGTGGTGGTTGTCGCCGGCAGCTCGGGCCTGTCCGACGGGAGACCTGTCGCCGCCGGGAGGGTGAGGACCATGGTGAGTCCGCCGCCCGGGGTGTCCTCGGCGGTGAGGGTGCCGCCCATGGCCTCGGCGAATCCGCGGGCGACCGCGAGGCCGAGCCCGACGCCGGCGCCGCGCGGGGCGTCGCCGTAGCGCTGGAAGGGCGCGAAGATGCGGTCCTTGGCCTCGTCGGGTACGCCCGGCCCGCGGTCGACCACGCGGACCTCGACGCGGTCGGCGATGGCGCTGGCCTTGACGACGACCGGCTCGTCGGCGGGGCTGTATTTGACCGCGTTCTCGACGACGTTGGCGACCGAGCGCTCCAGCAGTCCCTTGTCCACGGCGACCATCGGGAGGGTTTCGGGGATGTCCAGGACGACGCTCGTCTCCGGGTCCGGGATCCCGCCGAGTGCCATGGGGACCACCTCGTCCACGTCGATCTCGCGGATGAGCGGGGCCAGGGTGCCCGTCTGCAGGCGGGACATGTCCAGCAGGTTGCCGACGAGGTGGTCGAGCCGGTCGGCGCCCGCTTCGATGCCCGCCAGGAGTTCCGCCTGGTCCGCCTCGGACCATTCGACGTCGTCCGCGCGTAGTGACGTCACCGCCGCCTTGATACCGGCGAGCGGTGTGCGCAGGTCGTGGCTGACGGCGG
This sequence comes from Streptomyces sp. S.PB5, assembly GCF_030403745.1. Classification (GTDB taxonomy): domain Bacteria; phylum Actinomycetota; class Actinomycetes; order Streptomycetales; family Streptomycetaceae; genus Streptomyces. The sequence goes on along the minus strand of NZ_JAQMWP010000016.1, from coordinate 239,195 downwards.
CCAGGAGTGCGGTGCGGATGCGGTTGCCCTCCGCGAGTTCCTTGACCTGGTCGGCCTCGGACTGCAGGCGCTGGCGGTCCAGGACCACGGCGGACTGGACGGCGAAGGCGGCGAGCACCCGGCGGTCCTCGGCGGGCAGCACCCGTCCGGACAGGGCGAGGGTCATGTGGTCGCCGACCGGCATGTCGACGTCCGCCTCCTCGGGCCGGTCGACGGCCTGTCCGGTGCCCACGCGGCCGGCGCAGGTCCAGGGCTCGATGTCGCTCTCGCGTTCCAGCAGGGCCACCGAGTCCATGGCGAAGGTCTCCCGGACCCGTTCCAGGAGCGATTCGAGGCTGGTTTCGCCGCGCAGGACGTTGCCGGCGAGGAAGGAGAGGATCTCGGACTCGGCGCGTAGTCGGGCCGCCTGGTGGGTGCGCCGGGCGGCCAGGTCGACCACCGACGCCACCGAGGCCGCGACCAGGATGAAGATCGCCAGGGCGAGCATGTTCTTGGGGTCGGCGATCGTGATGCGATGCACCGGGGGAGTGAAGTACCAGTTCAGGAGCAGTGTGCCGACGGCCGCCGAGGCCAGTGCCGGCAGCAGCCCGCCGAGCAGGGCGGCGCCCACCGTGAGCGTCAGGAACAGCAGCATGTCGTTGGTGAGGCCGAGGTCGGCGTCGACATGGGTCAGCAGCAGCGTGAGCAGGGCCGGGCCGCCGATACCGGTCAGCCAGCCCCAGATGATCCGGACTCTGCCGAGTCGGGCGCCGCGGGCCACGGGTAGGCCGCGGCCCTTGCCGACCTCGCTGTGCGTGATGAGGTGGACGTCGAGGTCGGGTCCGGAGTCCCGGGCGACCGTGGCGCCGACGCCGGGCCCGAAGACGTACTGCCATCCCTTACGGCGGGAGACACCGAGGACGATCTGGGTGGCGTTCACGCCGCGCGCGAAGTCCAGGAGGGCTGCGGGGACGTCGTCGCCGACGACGTGATGGAAGGTGCCGCCGAGGTCCTCCACCAGGGTGCGCTGGACGGCGAGTTCCTTGGGGGAGGCGGAGGTGAGGCCGTCGCTGCGGGCGATGTACACGGCCAGCACCTCGCCGCCGGCGCCCTTTTCAGCGAGCCGGGCGGCGCGGCGGATCAGGGTGCGTCCCTCGGGTCCGCCGGTGAGGCCGACCACGATGCGCTCGCGCGAACCCCAGATCTTCGAGACCCGGTGCTCGCTGCGGTACTGCTTGAGGTACTCGTCGACCCGGTCGGCCACCCACAGCAGTGCCAACTCCCGTAGCGCGGTGAGGTTTCCGGGCCGGAAGTAGTTCGACAGTGCGGCGTCGACCTTGTCGGGCTTGTAGATGTTGCCGTGCGCCATCCGGCGGCGCAGGGCCTGGGGTGACATGTCGACGAGCTCGATCTGGTCGGCGCGGCGCACCATCTCGTCGGGGACAGTCTCCTGCTGCCGTACACCAGTTATTGACTCGACGACGTCGCCGAGCGATTCCAGGTGCTGGATGTTGACGGTCGAGACGACGTCGATGCCGGCGGCGAGGAGTTCTTCGACGTCCTGCCAGCGCTTGGCGTTGCGGGAGCCGGGCACGTTGGTGTGCGGGAGTTCGTCGACGAGGGCCACGGCGGGGGAGCGTTGCAGGACCGCGTCCACGTCCATCTCGGTGAACGTCGTATCGCGGTACTCGATCTCCTTGCGGGGCACTTGTTCCAGCCCCTGGAGCATCACCTCGGTGCGCGGCCGGCCGTGGTGCTCCACGAAGGCCACCACGCAGTCGGTGCCACGCTCGACGCGCCGGTGCGCCTCGGACAGCATCGCGTACGTCTTGCCGACGCCCGGTGCCGCGCCGAGATAGATGCGGAGCTTGCCGCGTGCCATGTTCACCCTTCGAAGCGGTAACCCATGCCGGGTTCGGTGATGAGGTAGCGGGGGTGAGAGGGGTCTGCTTCCAGCTTGCGGCGCAGTTGGGCCATGTACACGCGCAGGTAGTTGGTCTTGTTGGCCTGGGTCACCCCCCAGACCTCCTGCAACAGGTGTTTCTGTGTGATCAGCCGCCCGGGGTGGGTGACCATGATCTCCAGCAGATGCCATTCGGTCGGTGTCAGACGCACGTCGCGCCCGCCGCGTACGGCCTTCTTGGCGCGCAGGTCGATGGTGAAGTCCGCGGTTTCCACGAGGGTCGTCTCGGGGGCGAGCGGGGTCTCCTGGGTGCGGCGGACAGCGGCCCGCAGCCGGGCCATGAGCTCGTCCATGCTGAAGGGCTTGGTGACGTAGTCGTCGGCGCCCGCGTCGAGCGCGGCGACCTTCTCCGCGGAGGCCGTCCGCGCGGACAGCACCAGGATGGGTGTCCGGGTCCAGCCGCGCAGCGCCTTGATGACGTCGACGCCGTCCATGTCCGGCAGTCCCAGGTCGAGGACGACCACGTCGGGCTGGCGGGCGGCGGCGAGGCGGAGGGCTGTGGTGCCGTCCGGGGCGGCGTCGACGCCGTACTGGCGGGCCTGCATGTTGATCACGAGGGCTCGTACGAGTTGTGGATCGTCCTCCACCACCAGCACCCGGGTCATGGGTGTGCGGCCTTCCTGTCGTCGGTGGGGTCGGGGCCGTCGGAGCCGGGGTGGGAGCCGGATGGCAGGCCCCACCCCGGAGGCATCAGTGGTCGGCCAGTGCCTTGAGTGCGACGTTGAGTTCGAGGACGTTGATCCGCGGCTCGCCCAGGAATCCGGCGGTACGGCCCGTGGTGTGCTCGTCGACCAGTTTCTGCACCTGGGGGACGGTCAGGCCGTTCGCCTCGGCGACCCGCTTGACCTGGATGTCCGCGTAGTCGGGGGAGATGTCCGGGTCGATGGCGGAGGCGGAGCCGGTGACCGCGTCGACGGGCACCTTCGACTCGGGTACGCCGTTGAACTCGGCGACCTGCTTCTTCGCCGCCTTGACCAGCTTCACCAGCTCGGGGTTGCTCGCGCTGAGCTGGCTGGAGCCGGTGGCCAGCGGGTCGTAGCCGCTGTTGGACGGCCGGCCCTGGAACCACTTCGGGTCCGGGTTGTCCGTCCCCTTGATGTTCCAGCTCTGGCCGATCAGCTTCGAGCCGACCTCCTGGCCGTCCACCTTCACGATCGAGCCGTTGGCCTTGTCGTGGAAGGCCAGTTGGCCGATGCCGGTGACGACCAGGGGGTAGAGGACGCCGGTCACCACGGTGAGGACGAGGAGCATGCGCAGGGCCGCCCAGGCCAGGCGTCCGGTGTTCGCCAGTGAGTTGTTCATGTCCTTCATCCGATCCCGGGGATCAGCGAGATGAGCAGGTCGATGAGTTTGATGCCGATGAACGGCGCGATCAGTCCGCCCAGGCCGTAGATGCCGAGGTTGCGCCGTAGCATCTTGTCGGCGCTCATCGGGCGGTACTGCACGCCGCGGAGGGCGAGCGGCACCAGCGCGATGATGATCAGCGCGTTGAAGATGACCGCGGACAGGATCGCGGACTCAGGGCTGGCCAGGCCCATGATGTTGAGTTTGTCCAGGCCCGGGTAGGCGACCGCGAACATGGCCGGGATGATCGCGAAGTACTTCGCGACGTCGTTGGCGATGGAGAACGTGGTCAACGCGCCCCGGGTGATCAGCAGTTGCTTGCCGATCTCGACGATCTCGATGAGCTTGGTCGGGTTGGAGTCGAGGTCGACCATGTTGCCGGCCTCCTTGGCGGCCGACGTACCGGTGTTCATCGCCACACCGACGTCCGCCTGGGCCAGCGCGGGCGCGTCGTTGGTGCCGTCGCCGGTCATCGCGACGAGCTTGCCGCCGGCCTGCTCCCGCTTGATGAGCGCCATCTTGTCCTCGGGGGTCGCCTCCGCGAGGAAGTCGTCGACGCCCGCCTCCTCGGCGATCGCCTTGGCGGTCAGCGGGTTGTCGCCCGTGATCATGACGGTCTTGATGCCCATGCGGCGCAGTTCCTCGAACCGCTCCCGCATGCCCTCTTTGACGACGTCCTTGAGGTGGATGACACCCAGCACCCGGGCACCCTCGTCATCCTGGACAGCGACCAGCAGTGGCGTGCCGCCCGCCTCGGAGATCTTGTTGGAGATCTCGTCGGCGTCCTCGGCGACCGTGCCGCCCTGCTCCTGGACCCAGGCGATGACCGAACCGGCCGCGCCCTTGCGGATCCTGCGCCCGTCGACGTCGACGCCGGACATCCGGGTCTGCGCGGTGAACTCGATCCATTCGGCGTGGGCGAGCTCGCCCTGGTGGCGCTCGCGCAGTCCGTATTCGCCCTTCGCCAGTACGACGACGGAGCGGCCCTCGGGTGTCTCGTCGGCGAGCGAGGAGAGCTGGGCGGCGTCCGCGACCTCGGCCTCGGTCGTCCCGCGCACCGGCACGAACTCGGCGGCCTGACGGTTGCCGAGGGTGATGGTGCCGGTCTTGTCGAGCAGCAGCGTGGAGACGTCACCGGCGGCCTCGACCGCACGGCCGGACATGGCGAGGACGTTGCGCTGCACCAGCCGGTCCATGCCCGCGATGCCGATCGCGGAGAGCAGGGCACCGATGGTCGTCGGGATCAGGCACACCAGCAGCGCGGTGAGCACGATCAGCGAGGTCTGCTTGTCGGCGCCCGCGTAGATCGCGAACGGCTTGAGCGTCACGACCGCGAGCAGGAAGACGATCGTCAGCGACGCCAGCAGGATGTTGAGGGCGATCTCGTTCGGCGTCTTCTGCCGGGCCGCGCCCTCGACCAGGTTGATCATCCGGTCGATGAAGGTCTCACCGGGCTTCGTCGTGATCTTGATGACGATCCGGTCGGACAGCACCTTCGTGCCGCCGGTGACGGCACTGCGGTCGCCGCCCGACTCCCGGATGACCGGCGCGGACTCACCGGTGATGGCCGACTCGTCGACCGAGGCGACGCCCTCGACGACGTCACCGTCGCCGGGGATGATGTCGCCGGCCTCGCAGACGACCAGGTCGCCGATCTTCAGCTCGGTGCCGGGAACCTGCTCCTCGGTGTCGCCGGTGAGCCGACGCGCGACGGTGTCGGTCTTGGCCTTGCGCAGGGTGTCGGCCTGCGCCTTGCCGCGGCCCTCGGCGACGGCCTCCGCGAGGTTGGCGAAGATCACGGTCAGCCACAGCCAGGCGCTGATGGTCCAGCCGAACCAGTCGCCGGCGTCCTTGACGGCCAGCACGGTGGTGACCACCGAGCCGATGAGCACGACGAACATGACGGGCGACTTGACCATCACCCGCGGGTCGAGCTTGCGGAAGGCGTCCGGCAGCGACTTCAGCAGCTGCTTGGGGTCGAACAGGCCCGCGCCGACGCGGCCTTCGGGGGCCTTGTGTCCGGTGGGTACGTCCTGGTGCGGTGCCCGGGTGGGGGTGACCGTGGACATCGGGTCCTCTTGCTTCTTGGTGTTGGTGGTCATCACGCCAGCCCCTCGGCGAGCGGGCCCAGCGCCAGCGCGGGGAAGAACGTCAGACCGGTGATGATCAGGATGGCGCCCACGAGGAGACCGGTGAACAGCGGCTTCTCGGTGCGCAGGGTGCCCGCGGTGGCCGGGATCGGCTTCTGCTCGGCGAGCGAACCGGCCAGCGCCAGCACGAACACCATCGGCAGGAACCGGCCCAGCGCCATGCACAGTCCCAGCGTGGTGTTGAAGAACTCCGTGTTGGCGCCGAAGCCCGCGAAGGCCGAGCCGTTGTTGTTGCTGGCCGAGGTGTAGGCGTACAGCACTTCGGAGAAGCCGTGGGCGCCGATGTTGGTCATGGCGTCTTTGCCGTCCGGCAGGGCCATCGCCACCGCGGTGCCGATCAGCACCAGGGCCGGGGTGATGAGGATGTAGCAGGCGGCCAGCTTGATCTCGCGGGTGCCGATCTTCTTGCCCAGGTACTCGGGGGTACGGCCGACCATCAGACCGGCGATGAACACCGCGATGATCGCCATGATCAGCATGCCGTAGAGGCCGGAGCCGACGCCGCCGGGCGCGATCTCGCCCAGCATCATGCCGAGCAGCAGCACACCGCCGGACAGCCCGCTGAAGGAGTCGTGGAAGGAGTTCACGGACCCTGTCGAGGTCATCGTCGTGGAGACCGCGAACAGGGACGAGGGGCCTTCGCCGAAGCGCTGCTCCTTGCCCTCCATCGCGCCGCCCGCGAGCTGCGAGGCGGTGCCGGGGTGGGCGTATTCGATGCATGTCACGGCCACGACGGCGCCGAACCAGATGATGCCCATGGCGGCGAGGATCGCGTAGCCCTGCTTGACGTTGCCGACCATCTTGCCGAAGGTGCGCGGCAGCGAGAACGGGATCACCAGCAGCAGGAAGATCTCCAGCAGGTTGGTGAATCCGTTGGGGTTTTCGAACGGGTGGGCGCTGTTGGCGTTGAAGAAGCCGCCGCCGTTGGTGCCCAGGTCCTTGATGGCCTCCTGGGAGGCGACCGCGCCGGGGCTGATGGCCTGTTTGTCGCCGGTCAGCGTGGTGATGGTGTGGATGTCGCCGAAGTTCTGGATGGCGCCGGCGGCGATGAGCAGCACGGCGGCGACCACGGAGATCGGGATGAGGATGCGGACGGTGCCGCGCACCAGGTCGGCCCAGAAGTTGCCCAGGTCGCCGGTGCGGGAGCGGGCGAAGCCGCGGACGAGTGCCACGGCCACGGCGATGCCGACGGCGGCGGAGACGAAGTTCTGCACGGCGAGTCCGGCGGTCTGGGTGACGTGGCTCATCGCCGCCTCACCCGAGTACGACTGCCAGTTCGTGTTGGACACGAACGACACGGCCGTGTTGAACGCCTGGTCCGGGCTGATCGGCTTGAAGCCGAGCGACAGCGGCAGCTTGTCCTGCACCCGCTGCAGCAGGTACAGGAACAGCACGCTCACCGCGGAGAAGGCCAGCACTCCGCGCAGGTAGGCGGGCCAGCGCATCTCCGTGTCCGGGTTGGCGCCGACCGAGCGGTAGATCCACTTTTCGACGCGCAGGTGCTTCTTGGAGGAGTAGACGGCGGCCATGTAGTCGCCGAGGGGACGGTGCACCAGGGCGAGCGCGCCGATCAGCGCGGTCACCAGGAGCACGTCAGCAAGGACGGGGCCCACAGCTCAGAACCTCTCCGGGAAGATCAGGGCGAGGACGAGATAGCCCAGCAGGGCGACGGCCACGACCAGGCCGACGATGTTCTCGGCGGTCACAGCTTCGCCACCCCCTTGGCGATGAGGACCACCAGCGCGAACACCGCGATCGTGGTGAGGACGAAGGCCACATCGGCCATCGCAAGCTCCCGGAGGAAGTTCGGAAATCCGTAAGCGGATCGGACCGGTACAGGAAAACCCGCTCCCAGGCCGTATACAGCCGCCGTTAACGGGTTCCATACGGCGGCCGGTCTGCCTTTGACGCACCTCTTACGCCGGCGAGCCCGTGCCCCACCCAGAAGAAGTACCTGGCAGACAATCGGGACTCTTGCAGGGAGCCTGGCTCGCCGTCCTCGCCGCCGTCGTGCTGTGGGTGATGATGCGCGGCATCCGCCGCCACTACGACGCCACCGCCGCGGAACTCGCCGTCACCGAGACCAGAAGCGAACTCACCCTGCCCAGCCGGGTCTTCGCGATCGTCCTGGTCTCCACCATCCACAAGCCGACCCTGCGCGCCCTGTCCTACGCCCGGGCCTTCCGCCCCGACCATCTGGAGGCGCTCACGGTCTCCGTCGACCGCGACGAGGCGGCGGCGCTGCGCGGGCGCTGGGAGGACTACGGCATCGAGGTCCCCCTGAAGATCCTCGCCCCCTACCGTGAGGTGACCCGCCCGGCCGTCGACGACCTCCGCTCCGTCCACCGCGACAGCCCGCGTGATGGTCACGAGCGTCCCGTGGCAGCTGACGTCCTCGGCCCGCGCCGACCGCCCTGCAGCCCGGGCCCCGGCTCCGTCCGCCGCGGCGCACCGTCGAGCCCGGCGGTGCGGCCGGAGGGGTATACGGGATCCAGGCGGCGCCCGTGACCGGCACCGCCGGCCGGAGGCTCGGTCTGCCCTGCGCCCCACCCGGTGCCGAACAGAGGGCCGGAGCTCGGCCGTCGTCGAGAGCGGCCGCGCGCCGGGTGCGCGCGGTGCATTTTCGCGCCCCGGAGAGTGGAAGCGTTCGGCGAGCGCATCGGTGCGATGCGTGTCGGACGAGGCCGCCGCGTATGTTTCGTGTCAATGACCTGGCCCGCGCCCGCAATACGTACGACGCTGGGGGCAGGAACGTTTCCAGTAGATGAGGAGCCCCGCCGTGCGCGCTCGTGACCTGGCGGTCGGATACGAAACGGTGAGCGTCGACAGCGACGCGATGGACGCGGCCCGGCTGATGGCCGAACACAGGCTGCCGGGTCTCCTGGTGCTGGACGAGCGGGGCGAGCCGAAGGCGATCCTGCCCGCCTCCCAGATGATCAAAGTGCTGGTGCCTGCCTATGTCATCGAGGACCCGACCCTGGCCGCCGTCGTCGACGAGAAGCACGCCGACCGGCTCTGCCAGGCACTGGTCGGCCGTCGCGTCGGGGACTGCCTGTCCAGCAAGGCCGCGCCCCCGCCGATCGCCGACCCGGACGACACCGCGCTGGAGGTGGCCGCGCTGATGGCCCAGGTGCGCAGCCCGCTGGTCGCGGTGGCGGAGAAGGCGAAGGACGGCACTCATCTGCTGGGCGTGATCACGGCCTCGCACCTGCTGCACGAACTCCTCGGTGCCGCGGGAGCGGTAGGCGCCAAGTAACAGCACACCGGGTCATCGATCCGCCGTCCCGGTTGCGCCGGCACCGGCCCACCCCGGAGCCCACCGACCTGGACGCCGTCCTGGCCGAGCGCGCGGCGAGGTGGGAGTCGCTCGCCGCCGAAGAGCACGTCACTCTCGCCGTCACCGGCACGACGGCGGGTCGGGTCTGGGCGATCGATCCCGGGGGCCTTGGAGCAGGTCATCGACAACCTGGTCGCCGAGGCGCTGCGCGTCTCGCCGCCCGGCACGACACTCACGATCGTCCGCGTTCCCGGTGCCGAGCTGCACGTCATCGACCTACGCCCTGCCGCAGCGCGGCCAACCAGCGACTGTTGCTGCAGGGCTTCTACGGCTCGCTGGAGGAGGGCGGCGCCAGGTAGTCGTCAGGCGCTGACCAGACGCGGTCCGGTGAGAAGCTCCGCCACTCTGGCCGCCGTAACCTGCGGGTCCTCGTGCGCGGCGACACCGATCTCCATGTACCGGGTCCGGCTGGCCTCATGGCGTGCCCGCACTGTGACGGCCCCCGCCGCGGCCGACGGGACGATCGCCACGACCCCGTTGCGGGCCAGTACCTCGGCCACCATGCCCACGCGCCCGGCGTCGGCTCCCGCTTCGTCGAGCCGGTCGAGGACCTTCACCCGCCGTCCCTCGGCGGCCAGTCGCTCCGCCATCGCACAGGCGGCCGCACGCCGGTCGCCGACCGACCGCCCGGTCACCCACACCGTGACGCCGGGGCAGGTACATCGGCACTTCACGTCGTTCAACATCGATACCCCCAGGTGCGGGTGATGCCGCGCAGAGCCTCCGGAACGTCGTCCGGCTCGGGCAGCGGCCTCGCCTTCTGGATCTTTCCGGACTTGATGTTCTCGCTCCAGTCACCGATGAACGGCACGAACGGCCCGTGATCGCCCTTGCGGTAGTCGAGCATCTTCGGTGTCCACGCCACCCCGAGGTGGGCGCAGATCTCGCGCGTGACGTCTGCGGGTTGTTCGGTCAACTCCTCGTAGCGGACGGTGAGTCCGTCCAGTGCGTCCCGGGCCGCCTGGACTCCCTCGACGTATCCGCGTACTTCGCGCACGGTCGCGTCCAGGTCGCGGTCCGGGCGGTTGTTGATCAGTGAGCTGACCATCGAGGCCGGGTGGCGCAGCAGGAAGAGGTAGCGAGCCTTGGGCCAGCCCTCGTGCAGCCGCTCCCACACGCCCGCGTTGCCCGGCGTCTTGTCGACGATGATCTGCTTGCCGCTGATGACGAGTTCGCGGTGCAGGATGCGGTCCCACAGCAGGTACTCCAACTCGCGCTGGTCCAAGCCGAGTTCGGTCATCGCCTTCTTGGTGTACGGCTTGGTGAGGTCGACCGAGAGCGTGCGCAGGTGCATCTCGTGCGGGGCCCGGATCTGCGGATGGCTGTTGAGCAGCACGCGCAGCAGGGTGGAGCCGGAGCGGATGGAGGAGATCACGAACACCGGGTCCGGGACGAGGCGCTGGGCCGCCTGCGGTACGGGTGGCTCCGCGAGTCTGCGCACCCGCCGTCTCACGCCGCGCGCTATCCGGCGTACGTCTGTGCCGTGCAAGTCCATCGCCGTGCCTCCCTGCTCCCAGCGTGTGGAACCTGACCCTCCCGTTGAAGACTTGACCATAATGGGACCGGGCCCTGGGGTCGCCATGGGCTACGGATGAGAATCCGATGAGACAAGGGCCCGCCCGGGCTGCGCAGGGCATCTCCGGTTTCCGGAGGGTGAGTACGGGGCTGGCACCAGTGCGGGTGTGTACATGCGTTGAGGATGCTGAGCGCATGTACAGAACTTCTTCCGGGGCGCTGCCGAAGCCCGGCCGAAAGGCCGTCTGGACTGGCTGGACACCTTACGCATCGCCCTGACCGTCCTCGTGGTCGTCCACCACGCGGCGCAGGCGTACGGACCCGCCGACTGGTGGTACGTCGAGGGCCGGCCGCGTGCGCAGACACTCGGCATGCTCTCCGCGGTCGACGGGGCCTTCCTCATCCAGAACCTGCTCGCCTACAGCTTGCTGTACGTCCTGTGCAGCAAGGCCGTCCGTCTGGTGCGACGTCGGTCGAGAGGCGGGGGTGCGACGCGTGTGCCGGGGCACGCGGCACTGCTGTGGCTGACGGCCGGGATCGCCGCGGCCACCTTCCTCGTACGGCTGCGCTACCCGCTGGACGAGTGGGTTCCGGTACTGGACTTCCTTCAGGTCGAGCCCGCCCGGGTGCCGCAGTACGCGGCCTTCTTCACGCTCGGGGTGCTCGCGCACCGCCACGGCTGGCTGGAGCGGTTCGACGCCCGCATCGGGAGGGCGTGACTGTGCGGCGGCCTGGCGGGGACGGCGCTGCTGTTCGCCATCGGCGCGGACGTCGACTGCTTCGGGCCCGGCGGCTTCGAGGGGCCGTCGGTGCTGTGGGCCGTGTACGAGAGCGCGTTGTGTGTGGCCTTGTGCGTCGGCCTGCTCACGCTGTTCCGGGAGACGGTGACACGCCGGCCCCGGCTGTCGGGCGAGCTTGCGGCCGATGCGTGCGGCGTGTACATCGTCCACCTGCCGCTGGTGGTCACCGCGCAGTACTGCCTGGCAGGTCGCGGCCTGTCCGCGGTCGGAGCGTGGGCGGTCGTGTGCGTGCTTGTCGTCCCGGCGGCCTTCCTCCTGGCGGCCGGGCTGCGCGGACTGCCAGGAGTCCGGCGGGTGTTGTGAGCCGGCCGGGACCGGTCAGCGACGCAGCTTCACCTCGCTGACCGCGGCGACGCCGAGGGTGGCGAGGGCGATTTGGGTGAGCCACTCGCCCCAGTCGACGCCCTTGGTGTCGGCGATGTCGAGGCCGGAGGCGATGCCGGTTCCGACGAACGCGGCGACGATGCCGATCCCGATGGTCCACAGGATGCCGATGCGTTGCCGGCCGGGTACGACGAGCCGGCCGAGCACGCCGAGCACGATGCCGATGACGATCGCGCTGATGACGCCGGAGATCTCTATGAGCGGTCTGCCATCCCTCAGTCGTTGGCGACGTGCGAGTGCCCGTTCGCGTCGATGTCGGTCTGTCCGGTCGGCCGGGGGAAGGCCGGGGTGCTGCGGTCGAGTTCGGCCTGGAGGTCGTCCAGGGCGCGGCGGACGGCGAGGATGCGTTCGCGTAGCGGCCCCGGGTCCGACGGGCTCTCCACCCGCTCCGGCTCGTCCTGTTCTACCTGCCGTGCCTCGTCGAGGGAGGTCAGGACGACACCGATGAGCACGTTGACGAGGACGAAGGAGGCGATGAGGACGTAGGAGGCGTAGTAGAGCAGGCTCCAGCGGGAGATCTCCAGGCCGGCGCGGACCGCGTCGCCGATACCGTCCAGGGTCATCAGCAGGAACAGGGAGAGCACGGCGCGGCCGATCGAGCCGTAGTGCTCGGGGTCGTGGCGGGCGAAGAAGACCCAGCCGACCATGGCGTACACGTACAGGAGCAGGGCGCCGACGAGCAGGAAGCTGAGCGTGCCGGGCAGGCTGCGGGCGACTGCGGTCAGGACGACGCGGAGCTGGGGCAGGAAACGGGCAGTGCGCAGGACCCGGGCCAGTCGCAGCAGCCGTAGAACCGTGGTGTTCTCGCGGACGAGCGGCAGGAAGGCGCACAGGACCACGGCCAGGTCGAAGACGTTCCAGGGGTCCTTCCAGAACTCCCCGGGGCGGTCGGCGTGAGCGGCCGCTCGCAGCAGGATCTCGACGGTGAAGGCGGCGAGGCAGAGGTGTTCGGCCAGCCGTAACCAGCGGTGCCAGTCGGCCACCAGCCCGCTGTAGGTCTCCACGCCCAGGAGCGTGGCATTGGCCAGGATCAGCGCGAATACGGTGAACGCGAACCAGCGGGCCTCGGTCACGGCGCGGCAGCGGCGCGCCAGCTCGGCACGGGTGGACGCGACGTTCGGTGTGGTCGTGGAGTCGTGGTGCTCCGACATCCTTCTGTCCCTGCTCCCTGGCATGGCGCAGCCCCCCTTCCGGCCAACGCGGCCGGAAGGGGGGCTTGTTGGGCGATCACATTCAAGGGATACTTCTACAGCACTGTAGACGCTATCGCCTTGCCGGGAGAGCAGACCTGATGTTCGGCATGAGTGAACTGGCCCTGATCCTCCTCGTCGTGGTGGTGGTCCTCGGTATCAAGAAGCTGCCCGAACTGACGCGGTCAGCGGGCAAAGCCGCCCGCATCTTCAAGAGCGAGGCCAAGGCCCTCAAGGAGCAGGACGACCCGCGCGCGGGTTCCTGACAGAAGGAGACCGGCGCCCCCGGGGCCCTCACCCCGGGGCAGGGATGGAGTCCGGCCCTGGCCGGACGGTGTCCTCGCGTGGGAAGGCCCAGCTCATCCTCGGCTCCATCGCGCACCGGAAGACCCGCCGCACCGGCGCCGTGCACAACCCGGTGACGACCACGGCGGCGATGAGGGAGACGGTGATCGCGCCGATCGGCTGGCGGAAGAAGCCGAGGCGGGACCAGTGCCAGTGGTTGGCGGCCTGGACGAAGAAGCCGTGCAGCAGATAGCCGTAGAGCGTGCCCGCGCCCAGTGTGGTGAACCACATCCGGCGCCCCGGCACCCAGGACAGGAAGCAGCCGAACAGGGCGAGGGTCATGAGCGGGCCGTACCAGGCGGGTACGGCGAAGTGCTCGGCGGCGTCCTTGTGGAAGAACCAGGCGTAGTCCATGTGCGGGACCGCCCAGTACGAGAACACGACTGCGCCCACGAGAACCGGTACGGCCGCGATCCGTACCCACCACTGCCGCACCAGGCTGAAGTGTCCCGGCCGCAGACACAGGCCGAGCACGAAGCAGTGCAGGAACTGCAGCGTGCGCTGGAGGTCGAGGTCCTTACCGATGGACGGAGTGAGGCTTGCCGGCGCCGCGATACCGAGGGCGATGGGCGGCGGCCACCGCACGGTCTTCCAGATCGGCGTGGTCAGCCGCCAGATGAACAGAGCCGCCAGGAACCAGGTCAGATACAGCGGGTCCAGCGGACTGATCGCCCGGTCCGGTTCGCCGCCGGACCAGCGTGTGGAGAGGGTGTACGCCGTCTCGAAGCCGACGTACGGCACGACGACCCCGGTGATCAGACGCTTGAACTTCGCCGGGCTCGCGTCGAAGCTTCGGGAGAAGTAACCGGAGACGATGATGAACGCCGGCATGTGGAAGGCGTAGACGACCGTGTATAGCGCGGTGACAGCACGGCTGTCGGAGCGCAGCGGCTCCCAGGCGTGCCCATCGCCACCAGTACGATCGCCGGGTACTTGGCGTTGTCGAAGAACGCGTCCCGCTGCCCCGGATGCCCGGCCCCCGCCGTCGCCCGGGGCGTCATGGCCCGGCCCCGCACCGCCTGTGCTGTCGTAGTGCTCACCACTCGCCCTGCCCGTTCGCTGTGAAACCCGCGGGGCGGGTTACGCGTCTGACAAGAGTTACGGCAGTGGTGTGGAACGACGGCATCCGGTTCGCCTTGCCGCCTTCGGGCCGCGCAAACCCGGTGGACGGGTCAGACGTTGACGCCGAAGTCGGAGGCGATCCCGGCGAGTCCGGAGGCGTAACCCTGGCCGACCGCGCGGAACTTCCACTCCGCGCCGTTGCGGTAGAGCTCGCCGAAGACCATGGCCGTCTCGGTCGAGGCGTCCTCGGACAGGTCGTAGCGGGCGATCTCGGCGCCGCCGGCCTGGTTGACGACCCGGATGAAGGCGTTGCGGACCTGGCCGAAGCTCTGGCCGCGGTTCTCCGCGTCATGGATCGACACCGGGAACACTATCTTGTCGACCTCGGCCGGGACCGCGGCGAGGTTCACCTTCACCGATTCGTCGTCGCCCTCGCCCTCGCCGGTGAGGTTGTCGCCGGTGTGCTCGACCGAACCGTCGGGGCTGCGCAGGTTGTTGTAGAAGACGAAGTGCCGGTCGGACAGCACCTTGCCGGAGGCGTCCAGGAGCAGGGCGGAGGCGTCGAGGTCGTAGTCGGTACCGGTCGTCGTCCGGACGTCCCAGCCGAGGCCGACCAGGACCGCGGTCAGGCCCGGTGCCTCCTTGCTGAGTGAGACGTTGCCGCCCTTGGACAGGGAAACTCCCACGGTTTTCCTCCTGGTTGAGACCTTGGTCGAGATCCTGTGTTGTGCCGAGAGTGAATCTACAGCACTGTAGAAAGTGTGTGAAGGGTGGGGTTCGGGTGCGAGGCCCTGGGTGTCCTTACGATGGATCGCCCGTGAAGTGCGCGGCAGTGGAAGGGAGGCAGGGCGTGACGGAACACCGGCAGCGTTCCCGGCGACGGGGGCAGGGTGAGCTGGAGGCGTTGGTGCTGTCCGCGCTGCGCGAGGCGGACGGGCCGGCGACGGCCGGCTGGGTGCAGGAGCGCCTGGGCAGCGGCCTCGCCTATACGACGGTGATCACGATCCTGACCCGGCTGCTGAGCAAGGGCGCGGTCACGCGCGAGCGGGACGGCCGGTCCTTCGCCTGGCTGCCCGTCGCGGACCAGGCGGGCCTGGCCGCCCACAAGATGCGCCGGGTGCTGGACGCCGAACGGGACCGGGAGGCCGTACTCGCCAGCTTCGTGACGGGTCTGGGTCCCGACGACGAACGGCTGCTGCGCGATCTGCTGGGGCACCCCCGTGACGAGGGGGAAGACTGACGCCTCATGGGGGTCTTCGTCTTTCTGCCGCTGGTCCTGCCGCTCACGGCGTGGCCGGTCGCCCGTCTCGCCGAGCAGCGTCTGCATCCGCGTACGGCCACCCGGCTGCTGACCGGCGTGGCCGCGGTGATGGCCGCGTGCAGCACGGTGTGCCTGGGGCTGCTCATGGTCGTCGGCACCGCCCAGCTGCCCGGCAACCCGCTGCCGGACGGCTGGTCCGACCCGGAGGTGCGTCAGGCCGTTCCGTACGACGAGGTCGCCGGTCGTGCGGCCATCCCCGCACTGTGCGCGGTGGCCCTGGTCTGCGGTCGGACGCTGTGGCGCCACGGCCGGGTCCGGCGCGGGGCGCACCGGACCCTCGCCGGGCTGCCGGGTACCGAGGTCGCCGTCCTGCCCGACGCGGTCCCTTACGCGTACGCGCTGCCCGGTGGCCACCGTGACCGCATCGTCGTGACCACCGCGCTGCTCGACTCTCTGGAACCGGCCGAGCGCCGGGCTCTGTTCGCCCATGAGCGGGCCCATCTCGCCGCCCGTCACCACCGTCATCTGCTGGCCGTTCAACTGGCGGCGCGGGCCAATCCGTTCCTGCGGCCGTTGCGTACGGCGGTGGCGTACACGGCGGAGCGCTGGGCCGACGAGGAGGCCGCTGCGGTGGTCGGCAGCCGTCGTACAGTGGCGCTGGCGATCGGCAAGGCCGCCTTGGTGTCGCGCGGTACGCCCCTGGCCACGCTGGCCGGTCTGGCCTCGGCGGGGCCGGTGCCGCGGCGGGTGGCGGCGCTGCTGGGGCCCGCGCCCGTAGGGCGGCGCTGGCCGTCGGTGTTCACCGCGGTGGGCCTCGCGGTGTGGGGCGCCGCTGCCGGGACGGCCGTATCAGCGATGGCCTCCGCGAATTCCGCCGTGACCATGATCTTCATCCTGCACGCGGCTACGCCCCTTTGACACGATCGGACGCAGTCAGGCGCGCGGTCAGACGCTGTCGACCAGCACGGCGAGCCCAGCGATCAGGCCGACGAAGACGAGGACCGCCGGCAGACAGACGATAAGGGTCAGCCAGCCGGTGAGGATATTGGCCAGTGCCGGGCCGCGGCCTTCGTCGTCGAAGCGGTGACCGCGATGGGGGTACCTCCCGCTCGAGCGAAGCCGAGAGTGGGGGAGGGCGATATGGACCGTGGGGATGGCGATCAGGGGGCACAGCAGGGCGAAGGCGACGAAGATGCCCGGGTTGAGCCAGGCGGTGCCGGTGGCGAAGTTCCCTAGGAAACCCACGGCGCCCAGGGCGAAGAATCCGCTGACCTTGGCCATGTGGTTCCGGCCAGCGAGAGTCTGCGTTGTTCCACTGGTGTCCGCGGTGCTCCTGACGGGGTCCGCCGAGATGTCCTGCGGGTCGGCCCCGCACCCTCGAATCGGCATGGGTGCGGGGGCCGTTCGCCGCTCAGCGCGGCGGGCAGTGCTCAGAGGTCGAACTCGTGCGGCGGCAGGTCCAGTGTGAAGCATGCCTCGCGGACGACGGCCTGTTCGGTCTTGTCGAAGTCGCCGTCGGCGCCGCCGATGACGATGCCGATCTGGATGACGGCACGCGCCTCGGCGGGCTTCTTCTTCGCCTTGGCGATCTCCTGCAGCACGCTCACCTTGCCGAACGCGAAGTCGGCGGTCAGTTTGTTCAGGTTCTCGTCGAAGCGCCGTTGAAGGTCCGTCGCGTCGAAGTTCTGCAACACCTCGTTGGTGGCGATCAGCTGCGCCACCCGCTGCCGCTCGGAGGGGTCGACGGTGCCGTCGGCCGCGGCGACCAGGGCGCACATGGCCATGCTCGCGTCACGGAAGGCGCCGCTCTTGAGGTCGTTCTTCTTCGCCACGAGCTGGGTCTGCATCGTCGATGCGGACTCCTTGAGGCGGTCCCACAGGGCCATGAGAACTCCGGAGGGTCGTAAGGGATCAAGATCTACAGCAAGGTCTACAGCG
This sequence comes from Streptomyces sp. S.PB5, assembly GCF_030403745.1. Classification (GTDB taxonomy): domain Bacteria; phylum Actinomycetota; class Actinomycetes; order Streptomycetales; family Streptomycetaceae; genus Streptomyces. The sequence continues at coordinate 221,927 of NZ_JAQMWP010000016.1, read as the reverse complement.
ATGTAGAAACTAACGGCGGGGCGGATAAGTTCCGGCCGGTTCCGTCATTCCCCTTCCGTCACTCCTCTTCCTCGTCGCCTTCGTCGTCGCCCTCGAAGAAGTCCCCGACCTCGTCGACCACCTCGGCCGCCACCATGCCGCCGACCACACCGACGGCGAGACCGGCCGCGCCCGCGGCCACGACGGTGCCCATGCCGGGACCGGAGCGGTGACCCTCGTGGTGGTCGCCGTATCCGTGGTGCCCGCCGTGGCCTTCGTGTCCGTATGCGGCGTGGGAGCCGTACGATGCCCGGTGCTCGACCAACTGCCGCATCCAGCCCTCGACTTCGGCGTTCCAGTCGCGCACGTCATGGTGCCCGACCGTGAAGCGGGTGACCGTGTCATGGCCCTCGGAGAAGAACCCACCGCGCTTGTCGGCCTCCAGGATCACCTCCAGGCCGCCGGGGTTCGCGAGGAAGGTCAGCTCGATCTCGTTGACCTGGCGCGCGTACTGCGGGGCCGGGGTGAGTTCGATCTCCTGGTAGAAGGGCAGCTGCTGGCCGGTACCGCGGATGTGTCCGTACTCCAGGTCCGCCGACTTGAAGCCGAACCCGAGCTGCCCGAGCGCTTCGAGGATCGCCTCCTGTGCGGGCAGCGGCGTGACGTTGAGCTGGTCCAGGTCGCCCTTGTCCTTCGCGCTGGCCACCGACAGCTCGGTCCGCACGCCGAGGACGATGCCCAGGCCCTGCCCGTACAGCTCGGTGATCGGCGTCTCCCACGGCAGCGCCACGCGGAACGGCACGCTGCGCTGCTCGCCCTCGCCGAGTCGGAAGCCGCCGCCGACGGTGAAGCGGTCGAAGACGACGACGCCCTCGCTCTCGCCCTCCTCGTGCTCGGCCTCGACTCGTGCCACCAGTTCCAGGGTGATGTGCTCGATCTCGAAGTCGGCGTTGCCGCCCTGGAGATGGACCTGGCCGGTCAGCGTGCCGCCGGGGTGGACAGGGGCCGGGTCCAGGACTGTGTCGACCGTGGGGCCGCCCACGCCGAGCGAGCCGAGCAGTCGTTTGAACACCATCGTGGCGTTCACTCCTTCATGTGCATTCGTGTTCCGGGCGCGAGGCCCTTCTACAGTTGCGTAGAAGCATATGGGTGGCGGTGCGCTGGACGAGCCTGCTCCACGCCCATGGCGCAGGAACGGCCGAAAAGTGGTTCTCCGCATCCCGGGGGAGCGATACTTTGCGGCTCCTTTACAGTGGGTGTAGAAGCAGATGACCTTCAGAAGGAGCGTTGGTCCCCCGATGGGTGAGCCTCCCAGTACCGGCCGTGCCGTGTCCCGCCTCCACGAGGGAACGGGGGTGGCACGGTGACCGAGATCCTGCTGCTCCTGGTGGCGCTACTCCTCACGCTGGCCTGCGCGGTGTTCGTCGCGGCCGAGTTCTCGCTGACCACGGTCGAGCGCTCGGACCTGGAGCGAGCCGCCGAGGCGGGGGAACGGGGCGCGGAGGGCGCGTTGAAGGCCGTCCGCCGTCTGACGTTCCAGCTCTCCGGCGCTCAGCTCGGCATCACCGTCACCTCGCTGGTGATCGGCATGCTCGCCGAGCCGTCGCTCGCCGCGCTGCTGCGCGGTCCGCTGGCGGCGGTCGGCCCGGGCGGGGCCGCCTCAACCGTGGCGACCGTGCTGGGCGTGGTGGTCTCCACCGTCGTGCTGATGGTCGTCGGCGAGCTGGTGCCGAAGAACTGGGCGATCTCCCGGCCGCTGGCCGTCGCCAAGGTGGTCGCCGGTCCACAGCGCGGTTTCACCGCCGCTTTCGGGCCGTTCATCCGGCATCTCAACAGCACCGCGAACCGGTTCGTACGGCGCTTCGGCCTGGAGCCCGCCGAAGAGCTGGCCTCCGCTCGCAGCCCCGAGGAACTGATCGCGCTCGCCCGGCACTCGGCCGCCGAGGGCGCCCTGGAGGCCGATTCCGCCGAACTGTTCGTGCGCACACTGCATCTGGGCGAGCTGACCGCCGAGAACGTCATGACCCCACGCGTGGACGTGAAGGCCCTGGAGACGCACGCCACGGCCGCCGACGCCGCCAACCTCACCCACGCCACCGGACTGTCCCGCTTCCCGGTCTACCGCGACAGCCTCGACGAGGTGGTCGGCACCGTCCACATCCGCGATGTCCTCGCCCTCGCCCCGGAGCAGCGGGCGACCACCCAAGTCACCGAGCTGGCCACCGAGCCGCTGCTGGTGCCCGACAGCCTCACTGCCGACCGGCTGCTGGAGCGGCTGCGCCAGACGCGCACCATGGCGGTGGTCATCGACGAGTACGGCGGTACGGCGGGCGTGGCGACCATGGAGGACATCGTCGAGGAGGTCGTCGGCGAGGTACGGGACGAGCACGATCCCGTCGAGGTGCCCGACCTGCTGGCCGTCCAGGCGGGCGAGGACGGGCGCGCGGTGTGGGAGGCGGACGGCGGGCTGCGGCTCGATCAACTCGCCGCCATAGGACTGACCGCGCCGGAGGGGCCGTACGAGACCGTGGCCGGGCTCATGGCCACCCGGCTGGCTCGGATCCCGGCCAAGGGGGACGTCCTCGACCTGGACGGCTGGCGCCTTGATGTCCTCGACGTCGACCACCATCACGCCGACCGCGTCCGTATCACCGAACCGGCACCGGTCGAGGTGCCGGCGCAGGCGGGGGAGGAATGGCGATGACCACGCTGCAACTCGTCATCGGCGCCCTGACCCTGCTGACCAACGCCTTCTTCGTCGGCGGTGAGTTCGCTCTCATCTCCGTGCGCCGCAGTCAGATCGAACCGCTCGCCCAGGAGGGGAACAAGCGGGCCCGTATGACCTTGTGGGGCCTGCAACACCTCTCCGCGATGATGGCGACGGCCCAGCTCGGCATCACCGCGTCCTCGCTGGTCCTGGGCGCGGTCGCCGAGCCGGCCATCGCCCACCTCCTGGAGCCGGGCTTCGAGGCGACCCACATCCCGCACGGCCTGGTGCACCCGGTCGCCTTCGTGATCGCGCTGACCGTGGCGACGTATCTGCACATGCTGATCGGCGAGATGGTCCCGAAGAACATCGCGCTGGCCGCGCCCGTCCCGACCGCGCTGCTCCTCGGTCCGCCCCTGGTGGCCCTCACACAGACGCTGCGGCCCATCGTGTTCGGCATCAACGCCTTCGCCAACGCCCTGCTGAAGCTGCTGCGCGTCGAGCCGAAGGACGAGGTCGAGTCGGTGTTCACCGACGACCAGCTCGCCCGCATGGTCATCGACGCGAGCGAGGCCGGACTGCTGTCGCCCGCCGACGGGGAGCGGCTGCGGGACGCGCTGGAGCTCGGCACCCGGCCGGTCGGCGAGATCCTCGTCCCCGCACAGAAGATGCGCACGGTCGACGCCTCCGTCACCCCGGCCCGGCTGGAGCGGATCGCCGCCGACGCCGGTTACTCCCGCTTCCCGGTCACCGCCGGGGACGGCGCCCTGCTCGGCTACCTGCACATCAAGGACACCCTCGGGGTGGCCGACCGTGACCGTCCCTTCCCACCTGGCGCCCTGCATCCGGTCACCCGGGTGCGCATCGACACCCCGCTGGACGACGCGCTGACGGCGTTGCGCGGCGAGCGCAGCCATCTCGCGGCGGTGCTGGGGGAGCAGGGAACGGTGATCGGGTTCGTGACCATGGAGGACGTGCTGTCCGAGCTGGTCGGGCAGGCGCCGGAGCGTGGGTGAGGGGCGCTGAGCACTCCGCAGGCTGTGGCGACATGCGGCTCCGCCGCGGGGCGGGGGTGGGCTTCGGTCGACTGCCTGCCGTCGTGGCTGATCGCGCGGCTGCCGTGCCCCTTTCGAGCGTCCGAACCGCACCGGACGTCCTCCTCGGACAGGACTCCTGGAGGCAGCGAGGTCGGTGCGGTCCCTGTCGTGACGAGCAGGACGGCGGCGGCGGCCACAGCAGTGGCATCCATACGAAATCCTTGAAGTCTGCGAAGAGCTGACACTGTGACGTCAGGGCGAGACGGCCCTGTCGGCCGCGTCCGTGCGCGCCGGGCATGGCCCACGGCTCCACCGCGGGCGGCTTGATCAGTCGCGAGCGCGACGACTGCCAGGGTCGAACGGGGCGGCGTTCGCCAAGTGCCGTTGGCGAGACCGAGATGACCGAGACAAAGCCCTGGCGAGCGGACCGGCGAAAACATGCGCCGCCGACCAGGCAGCGACCAAGGAGAGCGCGAGCAGCATGATGCGGGCCAGGGCGGCGCCGAGCCCCGTCAGGCCGAGAGGGCCCATGACGAGTGTTCCGGCGAGACTGACCAGCCACCCGCTCCCGGCGGCGAGGGAGGCCGACACAGTGAGGGGCGCTTCTCCCAACGCCCTGGCCAGTGCCGGTGCGTCGGCGTCGAAGTCGCGTACACCGGCCCGGCCCAGCAGCACCAGGAGCCAGAAGACGAGTGTCACCACCAGGGCAGAGGTGAAGATGACGGTGGGGAACTGCGCGACAGCGTCGACAACCTCCACGGATCATCACCCCCAAGTAATGGTGCCGCGGCGCCCGGGCTCGTACGGCAGTTGCCGGAGCCAGGCATCAGGACGCACCCGTTTGCGCGCCGAGATCATTGTGAACCGGCGCTGCGCATCGCCGCATTGCCGTGTTCCGGCAGTCCTTACGCCTCGTTGATGCCGGAGTGCGATACCCAGGCGGCGGTCGCGATGTCTGGGATACGTCATGATCGGGTCCGGTGGTGACCGCGGTGCCCTGCAGTAGCCGCCACGTCTGCACCGGCATCGGGGGAAGGACAACAGATGGAGCGACCCAGGCACAGCACAACAACCGGGAAGGGCATGGCCGGACGGAGGCGCGCAGCATGAGGCGGGTGCCGGCACTTCCCGACCAGGCCCGACGGCCGGCGCTGGCCAGACACATGGTGGTCTGCGGCGACGACGCCCTCGCCGAACGCCTGGCAGCCGAACTGCGCGAGCTGTACCGCATGCGGGTCACCGTCGTCGTACCGTCGCTGCCCGGCACGGGCGACACCGGAACCGGTACGGCGGGCCGGGCGCGGGCCGCCACCCTGCTCGCCCGGATGCAGGGGGCCGTCAACCGGGCCGCCGACTCCGAGGCCGCACCAGATGTCCGCGTTCTACAGGCGCCGGTGCTCGACGAGGAGGCGCTCACAGAGGCCGACGTGGCGCGGGCGGACGCGCTCGCCCTCGTCCATGACGACGACGAGACCAACATCCGTGCAGCCCTCGCCGCCCGCCGTCTCAACCCCCGCCTGCGCCTGGTCATCCGGCTCTACGACCGCAAGCTCGGCCAGCACCTGGCCGACCTGCTGGACCAGGCCGCAGCGGTCGCCTCACCCGGCCTCGATCCGGAGGCGCTGGACACCTCCACCACCGTCCTGTCCGACGCGGACACCGCGGCCCCCGCCCTGGCGGCGACGGCCGTCACGGGAACCAGCAAGGTCGTACAGGCGGACGGCCTGCTGCTGCGGGCCGTGGAACGCACCCCACCAGGACGCGGCGAGGTGACCGATCCCGGTCTGTGCACGCTCGCCCTGCTGTCCGCCACCGCCAACGACCCGGCGGGAGCAGAGGGTTCGGACGCCAGCGGCCAGGACGGACCGCAACTGCTGCCCGACGACCGTACTGTCGCCGCCGCGTCCGGCCGCGGCACCGTCGTGCTGGAGACGGTCACCCACGACGGCCCTGAGTGGCCCCCCGGCCGAGGCATCGGCCTACCGTTCGGCTCACTCTTCTCGCGCCGCCTGCGCTGGTCCCTGGCCGGGCTCGTCCTGAGCGTCCTGGGTCTGGCGGTGGCGTCCTGGCTGACCACCGGCGACCACCCCTTGCACGCCGCCTACCTCACCCTCCTCGACATCTTCGCCATCGGGGACCCCGCCGTCGGCGACCCCGTCGCCCGTCAGGTCCTGCAACTTCTGTCGGGGCTGACCGGACTGCTCCTGCTGCCGGTGCTCCTCGCCGCCGTACTCGAAGGCCTGGGCACCTTCCGCACCGCCTCCGCGCTGCGCCGCCCGCCCCGTGGCCTGTCCGGCCATGTCGTCCTGCTCGGCCTCGGCAAGGTCGGCACTCGCGTCCTGGCCCGGCTGCACGAACTCGGCATCCCGGTGGTGTGCGTGGAAGAGGACCCCGAAGCGCGCGGCATCCCGTTGGCCCGCCGCCTGCACGTGCCCACGGTGATCGGAGACGTCACCCAGGAAGGCGTGCTGGAAGCGACGAAGATCCACCGCGCGCACGCCCTGCTCGCCGTCACCAGCAGCGACACCACCAACCTCGAAGCGGCCCTGTACGCCCGCTCGGTGGCACCCGGCCTGCGCGTGTCCCTGCGCCTGTACGACGACACCTTCGCCCTCGCCGTCTACCGCACCCTGCGCGCGGCCCACCCCGAGGCCCTGACCCGCAGCCGGAGCGTATCCACCCTCGCCGCCCCCGCGTTCGCCGGGGCGATGATGGGCCGGCGGATCCTCGGCGCGATCCCCGTCGAGCGCCGCGTCCTCGTGTTCGCCGCGCTCGACGTCGCGGGCCATCCACAGCTGGAGGGCCGCACAGTCGCCGAGTCGTTCCGCGCCGGCATGTGGCGCGTCCTGGCCATCGACTCCGCCGCCCCGGACGAGCGCCTGCCCGACCTGGCGGTGTCCCCGTCGTACGACGGTACGGAGCATCCGAGTGGTCTGGTCTGGGACCTTCACCCCGGCTATGTGCTGCGCCCGCAGGATCGTGTCGTGGTGGCCGCCACCCGACAGGGGTTGGCCGAGCTCCTGGGCACGCAACCGCGAAGCCGACCCCGTGCCACAGACTCCTGAGGCACGAGGGCTCTCGTTTTCTCTTCAGCCCGTCAACTCCCTTGGTTTTTGGCCGGATTGTGGAGCCCAGGCGCGGGAGGCAGAGCCGGTCCGTGTACGGCACGATCGTTCCTCGTGCTGAGGGGGGCGGGGCATGGCCACGGATTCGGCAAGGTCCGCGAACGGGCGGGTAGACAGAGCGTCACTGTTGAAGGTGCCGGCGGTGCCGGTGCTTGGGCCGGATGGCCCGTATCGGGCCAGTGACGCCTCGGACGTGATGACGGAGCCCACGCGCCTACTGTGCGCGGCCGCTCACCTGCGGCCGGACACAGCCGAGGAGTTCGCCGAGAAGCTGCGCAAGTGGCGGAAGGGACAGGCCAAGTAGCTCGGGGACAAGCTCACATCGGAGAAGGTCCGGCTGCGGCGCCCGGAGCAGGCTGCCAAGCGGGCGGTCGAAGGGGAGAAGGACAGACTCGACACATTGCTGGACGACGAGGAGCCCACTGATCCCAAACAGCCGCGGGTGCGAGTCGGCCATGAGTACGTGCGCTGGATACGCAGCCGGATAGCCGACGACGCGCGGCCGGTGCCGTCGCAGGGTTTCGACCTGGAGGCCGTGCTCACCGCGTGCGCGCAGGCGGAACGGCTCCTGTGGCTGCGCCGCGCCATTATGGCTGTGGCCTGCGTGGCAGGTGGACTGTGGATATTCATGCCGCTGGCCTACCTCGCTCCGCTGATCGTGCTGGTCGGGCTGTGGGCGGCCTACTGCACGGACCGTGTGCTGGCCCGGCGGCGGTTGCGCGCGTTGATCGGTGCCGATGAGCGCGAGGCGTGGGGTGCGGGGGTGCCGCGCAGGTTCCGCAGCGCGGTCGAGCGGATCCGCGACGGGGCGCACGGCGAGGTGGTGCCGTATCAGAACCAGATCCATGTCGCAGGATCGAAGTACCACTTCGTGGGGGCGGGCAAGGTCTGGTTCGAGACCCAGATCGGTATCGACGTGATGCCCGCCAAGTCGCAGGACGGGGACGACGGACAGGAGCCTGCGGACGGGAACAGCCGCCTGCGGTCCCTGCCCAGCGTGGAGGAGCTGCTGGCCGGGTCCCGGACCGGTGACGGGGTCGTCCGGTTCACCCCGGACGACCTGCACGCGCATGTGGCCCGAGAGCTGCAACGGCCCATCGATCCGCTGCCGGACTTCCACCCCGACAGCGCGCAGGAGGTGCTCGGTGTCGCGGCGATCTCCGCGGAGCGGTGGGGCATGCTGACGCGTGAGCGGTGGGAAGGACTGGTCACCCTGGCCCACGACGGCGTGCGGGCAGCGGACGCGCAGCGCGCGCCGAAGATCGCCCGTCGCTTCCTGTGCGTGCGGATGACCTCGTGGGACGGCGAGTTGGTGGCCTCCCTGTTCGTGGCTTCGCCTACGAGAACCACTACCTGTGGGTCGTGTTCCGTCTGCACGTGGTCAACCCGCTTCACCCCCGGCTCCACAAGGCCGAGACGGAAGCGGCCCAGGTGGGCTGGGGCTGGAAGCGACGCGCCGCGTATCTCGCGGCCGTGGACACCGGCTGGCTTGTGGGCCGGCTGTTCAAACGGCCCAAGGGTGACAAGGAGAACCCTGCACAAGATCCCGGAATGGGGCCGGTGAGTCTGCGGGAGGCCTACTCGACCCGGTACATGGACGACATGCTCCAGTACGACGATGCCCGTCGCCACATCGACATGATGCAGGGCCGGGTCCTGGCCGCGGTCGAGGGCTTCCTCCGCACGCCAATACCGCACGATCCCGGCCCGCCGAAGCCGTTCATCCTCCATACCCCGCCCCGGCCTCTCAGCCCGTGCCCCGCCGTCCCCGGCACCCTACGCAGCTGCGCCCTGCCGCCCCGCGTGACTGCCCCCTCAGAACCGCCGGAAGCGTATATCGCACGTCGGGAGCAGGGGCCGCACCCCCGTCCGGTGACGGGAACGGTCATCTCACCGCGTTACCGTGGCGTGTCCGCCATGTGCTGATCATCGAGGCGGCGATGGTGATCGTGCCCTCGTGCGGTTTGTCAGCAACACCGCATCGGCCGGCCGCCGGGCGAGGAGGGGCCTGTGACCTGTGGAGGAATGACCGGCGATCGGCCGGGAACGGGGACGGGGTCCGCACGGTGACCTTGCACGACCTCTACCTGACGCTCCTCGTCGGCGGCACCGTTCTGCTCGCCAGCATCGCCGCCGCCCGTACCGCCCACCGGGCCGGTTTGCCCAGTCTCCTGCTGTTCCTGGGGGTCGGCGTGATCGTCGGTGAGGACGCGATCGGCCTGCGCTTCGACGATGCGCAGCTGGCGCAGGCCCTGGGCACGGCGGCCTTGGCCGTCATCCTGGTCGAAGGTGGTCTGACCTCGGACTGGGCCGACGTCCGGCGTCTCCTCCTGCCCGCCGGAGTACTGGCCACTGCCGGGGTGGCCGTCTCCGTCATGGTCACCGCGGCCGGCGCCCACTGGCTGCTGGGCATGGACTGGCATCTGGCGCTGCTGCTCGGCGCGATCGTCTCCTCGACCGATGCCGCCGCCGTGTTCGCCGTACTGCGGTCCTTGCCCTTGCCACAGAAGGTCACCGGCCTGCTGGAAGCCGAGTCCGGCTTCAACGACGCGCCCACGGTCATCCTGGTGCTCGTTCTGAGCACGACCACCGCGGAGTTGCCCGACCCGGGAGACGTCGTCGGCCATCTGGCCTATGAGCTTGCCGTCGGTGTCGTGCTCGGTCTGGTCATCGGGCGTCTGGGTGCCGCCGCCCTGCACAACATCGCGCTGCCTGCCACCGGTCTGTATCCGCTCGCCACGGTCGGGTTCGGCATCGTCGCCTTCGCCGCCGCCGGTGCCGCACACGCCAGCGGCTTCATCGCCGCCTATCTGGCCGGACTCGTCCTGGGCAACGCCCAGTTGCCGCACCGTGCCGCCACTCGGTCCTTCGCCGAGGGGGTGGGCTGGCTCGCCCAGATCGGTCTGTTCGTCATGCTCGGCCTCCTGGTGGACCCCAGTGAACTGCCCGCGGCGATCGGCCCGGCAGTCACCATCGGCCTGGTCCTGCTGCTGGCCGCCCGGCCCCTGTCCGTGCTGGCCTGCCTGCTGCCCTTCCGCATCCCCTGGCGGGAGCAGGGCTTCATCTCCTGGGCAGGGCTGCGCGGGGCCGTACCGATCGTGCTGGCCACCTATCCCATCGTCGAAGGCGTCAGCGGTGCCCGGGACCTGCTCAACATCGTGTTCGTCCTGGTCGTCATCTTCACCGTCGTCCAGGGCCCCAGTCTGCCCGCGGTCGCCCGGTTGCTGCACCTGACGAGACCTGGCGCCCTGCGCGACATCGAGGTCGAAGCCGCTCCGCTGGACACGCTGGACGCCGACCTGCTCACCGTGAGCATCCCGGCGGGATCACGCCTGCACGGCGTCGCCGTCTTCGAACTGCGCCTGCCGTCGCCGACCGTGGTCACGCTGATCGTCCGCGACAGCGCCACCATCGTCCCCGGCCACGACACCGTGCTGCGCGCCGGTGACGAACTCCTCCTGATCACCACGCCCAAGGTGCGGCAGGCAGCCGAACACCGCCTGCGTGCGATCGGCCGCCGCGGCAAGCTCGCCCGCTGGCTCGGAGAGTACGGCGACGCGGAGGCCGCCGGAGGTTCAAGCGACCGGGAGCACTGAGGAGAACGCCCGGAACCCGGCAAGGAAACCGGCCCATCACTGCCTGGCCGCACCACTGCGCGCGCGGCAACTCGGCAGCCACCCTTGACGCATGGTTCGTCTCCGGCACACCGTGACCGTCGCCGCCGTGCCCCGACGCTGGTTCGAGTCGAGTGTCCGCGCGCTCCACGACGTCGCCGAGGGCATCGAGGCCGAGGGGACACGGCTGCGGCTGCCCGACGGACGGCGGCTGCCTGAACTGCTCCTCGCCGAGGGCGGTCACCTACGTCCGGGCGCGCGCTACCACCCACAGAACGACGACAACAGCGGGCCGGACCCTGACGTGACGGTGACGATCCTGGCCTGGGACCGCAAGCGCAGGACGGCTGTGGAGCTCGTTGTACTCGACGACGATCCCGACGGCCCCGGCCATATGGCCTGCACGCTGTGGCTTGCAAGCGGCGAACGGCTGCGTGAGGCAAGCCTGTCGGTCAAGCTGCGCGCAGGCGGCGGCACATGGGCGAAGTACGCTGCGGGCACCGGACGTCTCCGCCTTGACCTGGGGAAGTGGTGGTCGTCGGCAGCGGGCCGGGGCCTTCCGAGGGCCACGGCCTTCACGGGCAAGTTCGACCACGCACTGGCCTCAGCCACACTGAGCGCCGTACCGCGTCCCGCCGACGACGGCCGATGGCGCGTAACGGTCACCGCGCGAGTCAAGGGACGATCATTCGCCCGGCTGCTGTTGCCGCTCGCCATGACCATCATCGGCCGACGGGTACGCGGGGTCTTCGCCGAGGCGCTGGACGACGCGGCGAGGGAGTGGAACAGCCAGGTACCGGAGCTGCTCCGTAGGGACGCGGAACAACTGCAGTCCGAAATCGCCGAGGCACTGGTCGCCGTCGCACCGCAACGCGCGATACAGGAAACGGGAGGGAGCGTGTGACGGCACGCCGAGAATCTGCTGGGCCGCCCGGTGTGTGCCGAGTGCGGGTCGGCGTGGGTCATGGGCGGCTCGAACGGGTCACCGTTGAACGGAGGCGGGCCCTGGTCGACGGGCTCGGGTAGCGAACGGCCGGGCTGGGAAGGCGGCTCGACGGGTTCGTCGCCGCTCACGGCCGCGCCGCCCAGAACCGGGTTGCCGACACCGACCACGTTCACGGTGTTGCCGCTGACGTTGACCGGCAGATCCACCGGCACCTGGATCCCGATCCCGGAGGCGACACCCGGTGAATCCTGCGTATCACCGGCAGAGGTGGCCCCGCCGCTCGCTCCGGCCGGCTCCTTCTCGGCACTGTCCTCGGCACAGGAGTTGCCCGCTGCGGGGTTGAGAGGCCCTACGACGCTGACCGTGTTGCTGCACCCGTTCACCGGCACATGCACCGGCAGCCGGACGGCGTTGGTGGAAACCAGCCCGGGTGAGTCGGCCGCGGATCCGTCCGCCGCGGAGTCGGCGTAGGCCGGCGCCGTGACAGCCACCGCGCCGGAGGGGGTGGCGAGGGCGATCACGCCGTGTCGGGTGGCCCATCTCATGGGTTCCCTGCCTTCCAGATCAGGTGCGGGCAGACGCCCGCACCAGTGAAACGCGAAGGAAACCAAGCAACTTATGGCATATCGACCGTTCGCCTCAGAGGGCACAGCAACGCGCAACGCTCACCGCAGCCGCATCACCACGCGAGTGTCTCCATAAGCCAGCACCATGGAACCGGCCAGGACCGCCACGGCCAGCACGGCGTAAACAGGCCTGGGGATCTCGGCACGCCGCAGGAGGACCGAACCGCCGACGGATGGGAGGTTTCGGTGCTGGTTTTCCGTAGCCCGGCACCGGTCTTGCTCCGCCTCCGCCCGTTCCATCCTGGCACTCGGACCGCTGTTCCCGCACCGCCCTGCACCGTCAGCCTTGCCGTGCTCCTCATGCCGGATCCCTGCACCGACGCGGGGTCTGCCACTCTTGTCCCGCCGTGCGTTAGGAATACGACAACAGAGTTTCAAGGACAGAGGAGGCCGGGTGACCGGGCGCGAGGTACCCGACGAGTACCTGGAGGGCTACGCCCCGATACTTGCCGAGGTGTGTGCGACAGGCCGCCGCCTCACGCGGGACGAGCTGGAGTCGCTCCGCACCCGGGGTGAACGTGCCGCCGACGCCGGTTACGGGCTGCGAGCCCTGGTCCGCCGGCACCTGTCCGTCACCCGGGAAACCTGGCCCACCCTCTCCGCCACGGAAGCCAGTCGCATCCTGGCCGTGGTCGAACAGGCGGTCGACGCCTTCGCCGAGGGACATGAAAGGGCGCAGAGGCTCTCCGTACGGCAGGAGGAAGCGGCACGGCGGGAATTCATCGACGACCTGCTGTACGGCCGCAGCGACCTGGGTCGCCTGGCCGAGCGCGCCGAACGCTTCGGACTGCTCCTGTCGCGGGCGCACGCTGTCGCCGTCGCCCAGGGCGGCAAGCCGGTCGAGGACATGCATCCGGCCACCCGGCAGGTGGAGCATGCGCTCATCAGCAGGTTCGGCGAGCGGCGCATCCTGATCACGACGAAGGACGGGCGACTGGTCTGCATCGCTCCCGGCGACCAGGACGAGGTCCTGGCGTTCTTCGCCAAGCAGGCACACGCGGTCACCGACGGGGGGCAGGTGGGCATCGGGCGCCCGCATCCGGGCGCTGGGGGAGTCGTCCACTCCTACGAAGAGGCGCTCAACGCCCTCGACCTCGCCGAGCGGCTCCAATTGGACGAGCCGGTGCTGCACGCCGCCGACCTCCTCGTCTACCCGGTCCTGACGCGCGACCGACAGGCCATGGCCGATCTCGTGCGCAACACGTTGGGCCCGCTGCAGTCCGCGCGCGGCGGTGCCCAGCAGCTCGTCGACACGCTGACCGCCTACTTCGACTCGGGGTGCGTCGCGGCTGAGGCAGCCCGTCGCCTCAACCTGAGTGTGCGCGCTCTCACCTACCGCCTGGAGCGCATCCACAAGCTCACCGGCGCCAACCCGGCCGACTCCGTCCATCGGTACACCCTGCAGACGGCGGTGATCGGAGCCCGGCTGCTCGGCTGGCCGGACAGCGAAGTCTGATCGACCAGCGGGGCCAGGGCCACCGGCGCCGCCGGTGACACGCGGGCGCGCGCACAAGGGCAGGGTTCGCAGCCCAATGCGTACTTCGCCTCCTGGCGCACGTCGGACGACTCCGACGCGTGCGCCGCTGCCTGTGTGCATCCTGACCGACCATGGCGGCATCCATCACCGGCACGGACTGCTCCCGTACTCGGAGAGTCGACGCCGGGCAAGGCGCAGGCCGCGTGCCGACAGCATCCTGATGGCGGCCGGGAATCGACCGGCCGCAGACGCGGGCCTGCACGTGACTGCCAGAGCACGGAAGGAAGTTGGTCTGCGACTGTGCCGAGGACGGCCCGTGAACCGGGCGCGTCGAACCCGAAGGATGGACGCGTGGCTCACGCCGGACAGGAGAGGTTATGGCACTCGTGGTGATCCCCGGTACTGCTTTGGCTGCGCTCGTGGCCTGGGCGATCGGAGTGCTCGTCCGGCGAGAACGCCGACGGCTCGGGACCAGTGTGGAGGGACACCGGATCGAGTCGGCCGCCACCCGGCGTATCCGCGACACGCGGCGCTGTGCCCGCAGCCTCCACCACATCGGAAGGGAGCGGGGATCGGCCGTATCGACGACCGGGACATGTAGACGGGACCGAGTTCAGTACGGTGGTGAGCGACTCAGCAGCCGCTGCCATGTTCGCCGGAACGACCCCATGAGGTGAGAGCACAAGGGGCCGCTGTGAGGGAGGGCCACGCTCGTCTCTCGTGTCATCACGGTGAAGAAGGCCCGTCCGTCCCGGGTCTGCAGCGTCGTGCTCCACTGGTAGCCGGGACGCTGGGCGAGCAGGGAATGGACGAGGTCGCGTCCCAGCCCTTGACGCTGTCGGCATTCATGGACCCAGACGTCCAGAATCCGTCCCGTACGGCACTCGTGGCAGACGCGGAAGCGCAGCCGTCCCACGAGGAGACCGCCCTGATCGAGCAGGACGAACTCGGTCGGGGTGTCTGAGTTCCATAACCACGTAGGTATGGGTTCATCTGGGTCCACTCGGATCACCCGTCCCGGGGGCTTTGCCGTTTCGCCCTCGTTCTTGCAGAGTCGGACCTCGTGGAGAGGCTGACTATGTGGGCGACAGAGGTCCCCGCGAGCAGCGCCCACGCCACGCATACGTGGCCGGCCGTTCGCCGGCCGACCGCGGACAGGAGCAGAGTCGCTGCGGATCCTGCCGCGACCGCTTGACGGTTGGTGAGGAAGGACCAGTGCCGACGTGTGCCTCCCGGGTGGATCTCCATCCGGGCGGTTCGGATCACCAGCATGGCGATGACGGCCACGGGCGCCATCAGCGTCGGATCCATGCGCAGGACTCCTTCCGGTGCGTGGCGACAGGTCAGGTGAGGGCGAAGTAGCGCAGCCACACGTACCCGAGGGCGATGGCCACGGTGACGACGGTGACGACCAGGCCGTACTTGGTGAACTGCCAGAAGGAGATGGGCTGGCGGTTGCGTTCGGCGATGCCGAGGACGACGACGTTGGCGGAGGCGCCGATGGCGGTGGCGTTGCCGCCCAGGTCGGCACCGAGAGCGAGGGCCCACCACATGACGTGGTCGCTGCCGCCGCCCATGTTCTGCACCAGGTCGCTGGTGATGGGGGCCATGGTGGCGACGTACGGGATGTTGTCGACGATGCCGGACAGGATGGCGGAAGCACTCAGAAGGATCATGGAGCCGCCGAGTTCGTTGTCGCCGATCGCGTCGGCCAGCGACTTGGAGACCTCCGAGATCACGCCGGTCTCGATCAGGCCGCCGATCATGATGAAGAGCCCGGCGAAGAAGGCCAGGGTGGGCCACTCCACCTCCTTCAGGACGTCACCGGTCTCCGCGGTGGAGACGGCGATGAGCAGTCCGGCGCCGAGCAGGGCGACGATGCTCGGCTCGTAGTGCAGCACCGGATGCAGCACGAACCCCGCCACCACCAGAGCCAGCACGATCAGGCCCTGGATGAGCAGACGGGGGTCCTTGATGGCCTCGCGCTCCTCCAGCGTCATGATCTCGGCGGCGCGGTCCTCGTCGTAGACGAAGAACTTGCGGAACATCACCCGGCACAGCGCGAGCAGAACGACCACCAGCACCACCACGATCGGGGCGAGGTGGACCAGGAAGTCGTTGAAGGTGAGACCGGCGCGGCTGGCGATGATGATGTTGGGTGGGTCGCCGACCAGCGTCGCGGTGCCGCCGATGTTGGAGGCGAGGACCTCGGCGATCAGGAACGGCGTCGCCGGGAGTGCCAGGCGCTCGCACACCAGCAGGGTCACCGGCGCGATGAGCAGGACGGTGGTGACGTTGTCCAGCAGGGCGGAGGCGACCGCGGTGATGACGACCAGCATGGCCATGACCCGGAAGGGCTTGGCCCGGGCCCGTTTCACCGACCAGATCGCCAGGTACTCGAACATGCCGGTCTTCTTGAGGACACCGACGATCATCATCATGCCCATCAGCAGGAAGATGACGTTCCAGTCGACGCCGCTGTGCTCGGAGTAGAACGCCGACTTGTCGTCGGCCGCCCTGATCGCCAGCATCAGGCCCGCGCCGCCCAGCGCCACGGCGACCCGGTGGATCTTCTCGCTGATGATCAGGGCGTACGCGCCGACGAAGACGACGACCGCCGCCCAGCTGTGCCAGTCGTTCACGATCCTCCGATGAAGTGTTCCAGCAGGGCGGTCGCGGTGATCGCGCCGGTCACCGAGGCTTGGTCGGCGTCACGCTCGACGACCGCGACGAGCGGGGAGTCCTTGCGGGCCATGAGCGTGGCGATCTGCGCGGGCGAGGCGTCCGGCCCGACCACCGGGGGAGTGAGGCGCCCACGCGGCAGCCACTCGGCCACCGAGCGCCCGTGCATCGCCTCCCGCGCCTCCTCGTCGAAGTGGTCGTCCGTCTCGGCCGCCAGAACCGGGCTTTCCCGCAGGTACCAGGGCAGCAACGCGCTGATCACGCGCGCGGTCGGCACGACCGCGTACGGGTAGCCGTCGCGGTCGAGGACCAGCAGCGCGGGGAGCTGATGCCGTACGACCAGACGGGCGGCGACAAGAGCGTCGTCGTCCGCGGACACGGTGGGATAGGGCCTGACCAGGTCATGGGCGCGCATCGGCATGCATCTCCGCGGGCTGGGTGTCCTTCTTGTGCGGCTCCGGGATACCGGCCAGCTCATCGACGTCGAAGGCGCGGGCGATCGGCACGTCCGTCGAGCTGTGCGCGATGATCGAGAACGCGATGCACACGGCGATCAGCGTGAACGCCTCCTCGGCCTGCGGGATCCCGGACTGCAGCACCAGCAGGCCGTAGACCACTGAGGCGAAGCCCTTCGGCCCGAACCAGGCCGCCACGAGCTTCTCCTTGCGGGAGATGGTCGTACCCAGCAGCGAGATCAGCAGGGAAGCCGGGCGGATCAGCACGATCGCGAGCACCACCGCGACGTACCCGCCGAAGGACAGGTCGCCGAACAGCTGCGGGGTCAGCAGCGCGCCGAACACCAGCAGGGCCGCGAACTTGGCCAGCTCCGCCAGCGCCTCGCCGAGCGGCTCGAACGCCTCCTTCGCCTCCAGCGACCGTGCGGTGAGGACCGCGCCGGCCGAGAACGCGGCCAGGTAGGGGTTGGCGTGCGTGAGGTGGCAGACCGCGTACAGGATCACGCCGATCGCGAGAGGCAGCAGCGGCTGCAGCTTGGGCTCGGCGCCCAGCAGTCGGAACCGTACGAGCTCGATGACGACGAAGGGCAGCACGATGCCGAAGACCAGGCCGAGGACCAGCTCCAGCGCGATCTTTCCAAGGTCGGCCTCCGCGTGCCCGGAGGTCGGTCCCGCCGCGGCGATCAGGATGAGGACCACAGGCAGGGCGAGCCCGTCGTTGATGCCGCTCTCCACGTTCAGCAGTTGCCGCAGCTTGGCCGGGACTTCCTTGCGCCCGACGATCGCCGAGGCGAACACGGGGTCGGTCGGCGCCAGTACGGCACCCACCAGGAAGGACGTCGTCCAGTCCAGACCCACCAGGAAGTGCGTGATCAGGGCCATGCCGACGAACGCGAGAGGCATACCGAGACCGAGCGCGCGGGCCGGGTTGCGCCAGTTCGCCCGCAGCTTGGGGAAGGAGACGTGCATGCCGTCGGTGAACAGCACCGCGAACAGCGCCAGATCCGCCGTCGCGGACACGATCTCGCTGTCCGGGGTGATGTGGATCAGTCCGAGGAAGCCGTCACTGACCAGGGCTCCACCAACCAGGAAGAGGAAGGATGTGGAGAGCACGGTCCGTGCCGCCAGGCCTGACAACAGCACCGCAACCAGCAACGCGACGCCGAACACCGCCACAAGCACCATGACGGCCACCCCCGATCGGAAGAGAGATTTATCCCTTGTTCGCCGACCAGGCTTCCCGGCACACCGGAGGGAACCCTACCTGTCCTTGACGCGTTTTTGACAGATCACTAATAGGCACAGTGAACTGCGTGATGCTGCCGGATCCCGGCAACGTTGCCGGCAGGGCTGGATGCGAAGCCCGCGTTTCCCGATCGGCTCAACCGTCGGCCGCCCAAGCGGCGGGTGCTGTGACCTGCGCCCAGGCTGACCGTCAGATGCGCCGGGAAGCCTGGTCTGCAGTTGGCCTTCCTCTGCCCTGGAGCTCCGAATGCCTTGTCCTTCTTCGGCGCGGCAACACCGCGGGCATCACAGGCTGTTCGGCGCGGGAAGTCGTCTGCTGCATCCGTTCCGGGGCCGTCGGCTCAGAGCCGAGTCCACCCCGGACCGTGCCGTCGTGCGCCTCTCGGGTGAGAACACCTCCAAGAACGCAGCCCAGACAGGGCCCGGCATGCCGTCGAATGCGGCATTGACCGCCTCAAGGGAAGCCGGGCGATGGCCGCCCGGTTCGACAAACTCGCCGTCCGCTTCGAGGCCACTGTCCATATCGCCGCGATCAACGAATGGCTGTGACCACACGGGACTGTCCGCCCCGCATGCCATCCTGACGGCGGCATTTCGGCACCAGCCTCGTCACCAGGGGGAGAGCGGATCGTGGCGGCAACCTACTACGGCGCCGACAGCGAGAACGGGGACCACATCGACGACCCGTCCGAGGACGCCCTGTTCGACCTCATCAGCGAACTCGACAACGCGGACAACACGTTCATCGTCATCCAGCCCGACGAGGACGATCCCGCCTGGTTCGCCTCCGTGGCCGTCTGCGACGAAGGCGGCTACGAGATCGTCCTGCGTGACAGCACGCGACGCGAACACAAGGTCACCATCGACACCGACATCAGCGGGATCGCCAACGACCTCATCGTCTGGCTGGCCGGTCGTAACTTTCCCGGACAGCCAACCCAGCACACCAGCACCTTCTGATGAAACACGGCCTACGCTTGGTTCGCGGCGGCCCGCTGCCTCACCGGTTTCGGTGTCGGCGGTGAGTACTCGGCGATCAACTCCGCCATCGACGAGCTGATACCGGCTCGGGTCAGGGGCACCCGCGGTGCCGACACCGCTGCGTCACATCGCTGCGATCCCCTCCATGCCGGACTCGGCGAACGCGGGCAGTCCCTTGGCGGTCGTGACCTTGGTGAGGGATCCGTTCTTCTCGACACGGAAGCCGTCGACCGTCCCGGAGGTCGCGTTCTGGACGTAGACGAACTTGGCGTCCTTGGTCACGGCGATGTCGATCACGCCCTGCGATTTCGAGGAGGGCGGGGTGGCGAGGCCGACCTCGTTGGTCAGGGCGAGCCGTCCGTGCTTGTCCATGCGGTACCCGGTGACGGTGGAGTTGCCGGTGTTGCCGCCGTAGAAGTAGTTGCCCGCGCGCTCCAGCCAGCACAGGACCTCCTGGCCGCTGGCGAGCGGCTGCTGGAGGACCTTCAGCTTGCCGTTGTGCTTGACCTTGTAGACGGTCACCGTGGACTTCTCGGCCTCGGCGACCAGCATCCGGCTGCCGGAGCTGTCGAAGCTGATCGCGAACGGCACGTTGCCGGCGGACTTGTTGACGACCGGCTCGGCGACGGCCGGTAGACCGTTGCTCTTCAACGGGAAGACCTCGACGGTGTTGTTCCCCTTGGTGGTGACCACCAGGCTGCGGCCGTCCGGGGTGATCTCGACCTCGCCGGGCGAGGTGTCGAACCGTGGTACGTCCTCGTTGTCCAGCCCGAGTGAACGGTAGGACCCCCGCATCGGCACGAGCCCCTTCCTGGTGATCCGGAAGCCCTGGACGCTGCCCTCGCCGCCCGCGTTCATGACGTACGCGACCTTCCCGCGCACCGCGATGCTGGACGGGAACTTGCCGCCGGTGGAGACAACTTGACGGTTCTTCAGTTCTGTTCCTTCGGCGCGGAAGGAGGTCAGCGTGCCGCTGCCCGCGTTGACCGCCAACAGCGTCCCGGAGGCGTCGTCGTAGACGAGGGAGCCCTGGGAAGCGAGGGAGTCGGTGGGGGCGTCGACCTGGTCGCCGCCCTTGCCGCCCGTGGCGTAGCTGCCGGCGGGTTTCAGCTTGCCTTGGTCGTCCCGGGCGAAGACGTGGATGATGTTGCCGGTCAGCTCGTTGCCCTGCACGAACACGGCATGGTCTGCTGCGGCTCCGGACGCCCCGTACTGGCTCGCCGAGGCCAGGGACACAGCCACGGTGGCCGCCGCCACGGTGGCGAGGACAGTGCCACCGATCACGATGCGCCGCGTCCTGGACTTCGCCCGGTGACCGCGACGTCCTCCTTCCCCCTGACGGCTCGGACGGTGCTCACTTCGCTCGCCGTACATGCTCATGCCGCGCTCCTTCGATTCCTCTTGGGGTTCGTTCGTCCGCATGGTGGTCGTGGACGGGACAAGAGTGGCGGGTGGTGACAGGGGGGCATGAGGGGAATGAGGGGCGCGTCAGACTCTTGTAAGCAGTCTTGGCACCGCCCCGACGGCGCGACCGGTGCGGCAGGCCGGGGCTTCACCTGGGTAGCTTGGCGGTGGATTCGGGGTGGGCGGCGCCGACATAGCGCATGGCGGTCTGCTCGGTGATGCCGAACAGGCGCATCAGCTTGAGGGGATCTGCGCTCTCGAACACCTTGCTGAGGATTCGGTCCTGACACAGGCTGGCCGGCGTCAGTCCCTTGGAGAGGGCTGCGCGCAGCGTGCCGATATTGACGGCCGGGTGGTCGGGATCGACAGCGGTCTTCCGGCTGACCAGCAGGTGGGGGTTGGTCGAGGCGGGCCATCGCAGGTGGCGGCAGGTCGTCCCATCGGCGGCGAGTTGGTGGATGAGTTCCTCCAGCTGGAGGGTGTGCCGCAGCAGCCCGCGCTGTACTTCGAGGGTGCCGCGGGAGAGGTCGAGGCCCGTGGTACGCAGGGTCCGGATCTCGTGTCCGGGCAGTGCGTGGATGGAGGGCAAGGTGACGACGAGGCGGCCGAGCGGCGATGTCGCCTGGTCGAGCAGCCCCACCAGGACGTCGGCGGGGGCGGACTTCGGGACCCCCTTGAGATCGCCGACCCGGGAGGTCCCGGGAGGAATTGCGGAAGGTCACTCGCTCGCGTTTGAGGGCGCGGAACTGGCCACCGAGGACGGCATGCCACCGCCCGAGCCGCTGCCGCCCGGCTACCGCGAGATCCTGGCTCTCTTCGAGCAGAAACAGAACGGGACAGGCTGCGCGCCAGGGACGTCTGTCGCACCCTCGGCACCGGCACCGAGCCGCGGCACACCGAAGGCATGCGCGCCAAGCTGAAACGCCTGGCAACCGCAACATCCTCTTCGAAGCCGAGCCCGCTCCGTTCACCCTCACCCCGCCGGCGCCGACCACCCCAGAGACCCACTCAGGCTGAAACCGACGAAGGCTCGCAGAACCTGACACCGCCACTTGGGCGGGCCCGGACAAACTCGGGCCCGCCCAAGTACGGTTACGGCAACCTCACCCGTCGGTCGGCTTCGAGCCCCCTTCGGAAAACTCGAACCCACGGCCCTTTGTGCACCCGGGCAGTCAGCGCAGCGCGGCCTTGTCGCCCGTGCCGTAGCCGAGCGGGGTGATGACGCGGATCTCGGGCTCGGCAGTGAGGAGTTCTCCCACCCGGCTCATCGCCTCGGTGAGAAAGGGAGCCTGGCTGTGTTCGTCGATGGCCTGCTGTGAGGCCCACTTCTCGACGAGCACCATGGTCAGTGGATCGGCGGCGTCCTCGTGTGCCGCGTAGGTGAGGCAGCCCGCGTCCTCGTGGGTTTGCGAGACCACCGACGCGATGACCTTCCGGGCCTCGTCCGCCCGCTCGGCGCGCAGACGCAGGGTACTGATCACGATCATGGATTCCACCGCTGGTCCTCCTCGCTGTGCGCACCGGCAGATCCGGCGCGCAGTCACTGAAGCACGCATGCGGCTGTGGGCGGAACCCGCGTTATCGCAGGGTGGAAAACGTCCAACCGGCTTGGCACGGGCCATGGTCCTTGTCCTCGAAGAGTGGATACCTGTGCGTGTCGTTATGTGGTAAATGTCAGGGTGGCTGACTGCTGTCCGTTCGCCGAGTGTCGTCGTCGGGTGTTCTAGCGGGGGGTCCAGCGGAAGACCGCCAGGCGGCAGGCACGGGCACCGTCGAAGCGGCGGGCGCCCCGGAGGGGCTCGCGTCTGGGGGCGGCGTTGAACGACTCGGCGAGCGCGTTGTCCGCGCTCGTGCCGACCGCGCCCATGGACTGCCGTACTCCCAACTCGGCGCAGACATCGGTGAGTTGACGGGAGATGTGCTGGGCCCCGTGATCGCTGTGGAAGACGGCTCCGGCCAGACTGCCGCGAACCCGGGCGGCTGCCCGGAGTGCGCCGGAGACCAGCGAGGTGCGCATGCGGCCGGCGACCGACCAACCCACCAGACGGCGCGAGAAGCAGTCGATCACCGTCGCCAGAGACAGGAACTCGCCGTCGCCCACCGGCAGGTAGGTGATGTCCCCGACGTACTTGGTGTTGGGCGCGCTCGCGGTGAAGTCGGGCCGGAACAGGTCCGGCGCGGGGGCGGCGGACAGTTCGGGCACGGTGGAGATCTGCCGCTTGCGCAGTCGCAGGCCGGCGATGCCGTACTCGCGCATGACCCGTCCGACCCGCTTGTGGTTCACGCGCTCGCCGTTGTCGCGGAGCTCGGCGGTGACGCGAGGGCGCGCATAGGTGCGAATGGTCTTGGCGGTGCCGTCATCGCGCCGCTTGGCGAAGTAGTAGTACACCGCGCTCTCGAGCACTGCCGAAGTCTCGCAGAACACCCACTCATTCCGGCCGACTGAGCTCTGCGTCGATGACGCCTTGAACGGTGTTCTGATCGTCCGGCGTCCGCGCACCCCCGGGGGAGGCTCACACCGTCCCGTGACAGGTCTTTCACCGTCAGGCTCAGCGCGCGGGGAGCGGTGGAGATGCTCGCCGGCCTGCGCGACACCGACAACTTTGAGGAGGCCGTGCCCTCAGGGCTTGTGGTCGGCGTGCGCGGCAGGCTCAGGTCCCTTCAGCCCGGCACGCTGCGCTTCCTTCAGATGGGAGCGGTGCTGGGAGGCAGGTTCGGCTTCCACGATGCCGCCGCCCTCTGCGGCCAACCGTCCGCCTCGTTGATCGATGCGCTCGATGCATTGATCACCACAGCCCTGTTCGCCTTCCTCTTCGCCCTCACGCATCCGTCCCGGCGGCCGTGCTGCTCGTCGTCACTCAGCGCCATGTCGCCGCCGGCGTCACCAGCGGAGCCATCGAGTGAGGTCAGTCAGGTCGCTCAGGGCCGGCCCACCGGTGGAAGTGCACGGAGGGAACCAACCCTGTGCACCGAGGGACAACAACAACCGATGGGCCGACCTAGTGTTGACACGACAACAGTCATTTCCCCATCAATCCTGTTGAACGTTGCATCTCACCACACGGACGTCCCACGTGCCACCGACCCGCACCAGCCGAAAAGATCCCGATGACTCGACCTTCCACCGCCGCGAGCGTCGAGCGGGTGGGCGACAGTCATCGTCAACGAAATACCTGTCCTCACAGGAGTGTTACGGCCTTCCCGTGTACCGCGATCGTCATGAGCAGCGGTCATTGGTCGGCCCAGGAGGCGCTCACGGGAGGTGCGCAGGTCAAACACGCGCATTGCCCGCGCAGGAGGTTCCATGCCTGTCGTTCTCTCGACCACACCGCTGTCTCCGGCGCAACGCGCGGAATGCTGGCACGAAGCGGTTTCCAAGACGTTCATACCGCTCGGGGTGAAGCTTCTCGAGCGTGAGCCTTCGGTGGGGACGATATCGAGCGAGCAATTCGGCTCCCTGCAGACGTCCGTGGTCCGGGCCGGACCACAGGTCGTCACCCGCACCCCGCGTCTGATCTCCAAGGACCGCGAGGAATGGATCACTGTCGCGCTTCAGCATAGCGGGACCGCCGTACTCGAACAGGACGGCAGAGAAGCTCTCCTGCAGCCTGGCGACTTCGCAATCTCCGACTCCGGCAGGCCCTTCCGAAAGACACTGACGGAGGAGTTCGGCTTCACGGCGATTCACCTGCCCCGTAAGGATCTACGAGTGGCGGAGCAGGACTTGCGGGCACACACCGCCAGAGTTTTCTCGAGCAGCGGCAACACCAGCGGATTGGTCGCAACCTATCTGACACGCCTGGCTCAAGGCACGGGACCCTCCGACGGGCCTGTCCGACGCAGACTCGGCTTGGTCGCAACAGACCTCCTGGCCTTGCTCATCCACGAGCGGTCCGAAAAGCTGAACCCGCAGTCGCCGGACTCGGCTCACGCCATGCTTGCCCTGATCAAGGAATACATCGTTCGGAATCTGTCCGATCCCGGACTGTCACCGGAGTCGGTCGCAGCAGCACACCGTGTCTCGGTCCGGTATCTCCACAAGCTCTTCGAGCACGAGGACACGACCATGAGCCGCTGGATCCAGCGGCATCGGCTGGAACGCTGCAGGCGGGATCTGTTGCAACCGACGGGTATGACCTCGACGGTGGCGGCCGTCGCCCTGCGCTGGGGCTTCGTCAGCCCGAGCCACTTCAGCCGCCTCTTCCGCGCAACGTACGGCGTGTCGCCCCGCGAATGGCAAATGGCTGAGCGGATACACCAAAACCCCCTCGGGCAGAGGCGAGGGAAGGCCGTCCCGTCGCCGACGGATTCGTACCGAAGGGCGGAGGAGGCCGCGTCGGTCTGAGGGCTTGTACGTCAGTGCACCTGGCCGGATCGAGCCGACCGCTCACAGGAGGCGCGTCTACCGAGCGCACATCGGGGCTGACGGCGCGTCATCAGCGGCGCACGCCCTCCTGCGGCATGGTGTGTGGAGCTTGACCGAGCCCAACTGCGGCCGAGGAGGGATGCTTCCGGTCACGCAGTCAGGCGCACTCGATCTTCAGTGTGACGATGCCCGGGCTCGGCAGCACAGCGTCCGGGCAGATCGTCACTGTCTGGGACGCAGGGTCCGCCGTATAGATGTGCTCGTACTCCCAGCGCTGCAGCGAATCCACACCGCTGACCCGGCCGATGCGCTGGTACAGGGTGCCTGCGGGGCAGGTGGCCGTGACGGTGCCGCCGCCTGTGGGAGCGGTGACGGACGCGTGCAGGTGGTACTGGCTCCATTCGCCGCTGGTGTCGAAGTCTCCTGGCGTCCGGCAGTCAATGATCGCGGTGATGTCCACGGGCGCGCTCTCGTGCCAGTCCACCGCCCGCACGGTGTAGCCGGCACCATCGGGCAGGTACTCGGCCTGGATAACAGACGACTGCAAGGCAGTGGACGGCTGGAGCGTAAGCGCCCACGTCTGCTTGAGGGTCTTGCTGCCGGCGGGGCAAAGGACCGTGAACTCGTCACCAGTCTTGCTCAGAGTTCCGGCGGTCTGCACCACTTCTGCCCGCGCACCGGCTGCCTGGGCGGGGCCGGCGGCAAACCCGCCAGCCAGGATCAACGCCATCACCGCCCCGAACATCCTCACACCACGCACCGCATCCGTCCCTTCGTCTCGTGGCGACCAGCACGGCTGCCGGTCCCACCGGAAAAACTCTGTCTCCCCCCATACCGCTCATGTCGTCTGCTGCCCCCACAAGCCCCATCCGGACCACCCCCCGAGCGGACCCGCGGCGGCTCCCGGGCCAGGCCCGGCGGCACCGTCCGGGGTCGCGGGCGGGTCTGCCTGCTCTCCCGGCGGCGCTCAGGTCCAGATCTGGACCACCGCATGGTTGTTGTCCGGGTCGGGGTCTTCGGCGGGGTTGTCACTGATCACGCTCACCGGGGCACTGAGCCGCGTGCCGGGAGCGATGACGCAATCGTTCACCCACACGGGGAACGAGCCGACGAAGGGATGAAAACCTGGCCTGACCATCCCCTGCCGGCAGCTCACCCTGCGGCCGTCGGAAGACGTCTGACAGTGATCGCGGATCACAGCACGCGAACTCACTTCGATGCCCGGCGGCAGCTCAAGCGTCCAGGTGGCCTCCGACGACGTGTCCGGGCCGAGGCTGTCCACGAGCACCTTGACCCACACCGTGTCACCCGGCTGGACCTCGTACGTCTCCGCACCCACCCGCAGATCTGCGGTCCCGGCAGCCGCCGCCGGGGCCGCAGCCGCCGGCACCGCCGTAGCGGCAGCCGCGCACACCGCTGCCGCGACGGCGAGCGTCAGCAGCTTCATGTTCCTGAGCATTTTCCAACCTCCACGATCAGCGCCTCGCCTGCGTGCTGTCAGCACAGCGAGCAGGACGGTATGCGCCTGTCACCAGAGCCGAACAAACGACAGCGCAACACTCATTGATCACATAACGCCCCTCCAGTGGACCCGCAGCGTGCTCCACCCGCCCGTTCCTTACGCCCAACAGGTGAAAGCCCGCACCAACGGGGCACTGCGCGCACCTCGCCAACGCCCCCTCCGCCATACGGCCGACACTGCATCGGCGATGTCCCACAGGCAGCACGCCGATGAGCAGGGCGATCCGCTCGAAGCCATGCAGACCGCAGGTGCGGGCGCGGCCGGTCTCACCCCTGCCCGGCTCGACAACCTCGTGGCCTCCGGCCTTCCGGCGCTGACCGGCTTGGCCGACGCCATCCGCGGGGACCAGCCCGCGGTCGTGCAGGGAATCACCACCGCCTTCAACTCCGGCGTCAACGAAGGCAGGATCACGGATCTGAAGCTCCAGAAGAGAATCATGGCCCATCTCCGCCGCCAGTTCCGTGAGCCGACTACGCGTTGTGGTTGTTGATCTTCCGTTGCTGACGTGTTCGACATGCGGTCGTCGTGAACGAGGTGTCGCGTCAGCTGCAAGAGGTGCTGTTCCCGTCGGTCTCGGGAATCGCGGTCGTGTCCATCGACGCGGATGGCGAGGCGATGCCCATAGAGGGCCCGGTGCACGGCGGCCGGTGCTGCCTGCCTGGTCTCCGGTACCAGTTCGGAGAAGGTGCACAGCTCCTACCTGCGACATGCTCCCCGCCGAGTGAGAAAGCCTGCCGCCGCAACGTGCCCTGGATTCTGCCGAGCGTGGGCTGCGGCTCGCTCCGTTCCGCTCACGTGAGAACGGAGGAATCAGTGGCGTTGCCGGTGCAGGGCGATGTGCACGGTGTCGAGGACCTGGATGAGCGCGGCGCGGGCGGTGTCCGTGTCGCGCAGCGGGGCGAGCCCCATGAAGCCGTGGATCGTCCCGTGGTATCGCGTCGAGACCATTGCGACGCCGGCCGTGCGGAGCTTCGCCGCGCTGCTGCATGTCGGGGAGGCACTGGTCCCAGAACCAGCGCATGGTCTCGCGGCCGAGGAAGTAGCCTTTGGTGAACTCCTGGTAGGAATGGGGTCTCGAAGTCGGCGTCGGTGACCGGGTAGAGGAGTGCCTGCTGAATCAGGCGAACTCCTTCGCGCTCCTTGGCGAGCGGATGCAGTGCCGCCACCGGATTGCCGTCCGCCGAGTCGCCCTCGGCTGCCGTCCGGCTCCCGTCCAGGCCGATCTCGCCGCCCCGCTCGCAGATCCACTTCGCGACCGCATAGCACTGCTCAACGGCGATGGGGTACTGCGCCGCGGGGGTGCGCTCGTAATCGACGAACACCACGGCTGCGTCGGTACCGAGAACGAACGCGCGCACCAGGTGCTCATGGATGCAGGCGTCGCGCAGAGCCCGACCAAGGCCGTGCAGGAACAGCACGACCGGGATCGCGCCGACGCTGTCGACGAGCCTGACCACCTGCACCCGTACGTGACCGGTCGGCCCGCCTGACAGTGCCAGCCAGTCCGTGGTGGCCTCCCTGCCAAGGAGGTCGCGCCCGCCGTGCAGGCGGGCAAGGTCCCGCCTTGCCTGTTCGATGTTCGGGTCGTGCGTCGACGGCGGGCAGGAGTACTGGGCCACGAACGCTCGGGTGGTCAGATCCAGGACCGGCTGCCGCACGGCCGAAGGCGCGAAGTCGAACACGCGGTCTCCTGCAGGGAGGGCCAAGGGGCCTGAAGGGAAAGGGCTGTTCGGCGCATGGGGTACCCAGTCGATCGGAGCAGCTGATGCTGCGACTGCCCGGCCAGGGCAGTGCTCTGTGCAGCACGGGGGCTCGCGCGGCTTTGATCGGGAACCCTAACTGCCGTACGGCGAAAGACCGGCACCCGGTCAGCCGGCACTGCGTGTACCGGCGGTGGTCGCTGGCAAGCTCCCGCCGTCGTCTTGACCCATGCGCAAGCTGCGCCACTCGCGTGGGGAGATGCCATAAGCGGCGCGGAAGGCCCGGCTGAAGTGGGCAGGGTTGACGAAGCCCCACCGCTGGGCGACAGCCGACACGGTGGGCGCCGTTCTGCTGCGGGGGGCCAGCTCCCGGCAGCACTCCTGCAGGCGCCGCTGCTGGATGAGCCGACCGACGGTGGTCCCCTCGCCCTCGAAGAGCCGGTGCACGTACCGGACGGAGATCCGGTGCGCCCTGGCGATGCTCTCCGGCGACAGGGCCGGGTCGCCCAGGTTCCGGTCGATGTGGTCGCGGACTTGCAGCAGCAGATGGCTTCGGGTGGTGTCCGGTCCCGCGGTGCCCAGGTGGGCTCGCTCGGTGATCAGGGTGGCGAACAAGTCGGCCACATTGCAGGCCAGCCGGTCCGCGACGGCCGGCGAGTAGGCGTCCGCCGATGATGCCAGGGCGGCCAGGAACGGCAACAGCACCGCGCCGAGACCGTCCTCCGTACCGATGGCGTTGCCCGTGACCTGCTGGAGGCTGATGTCCGGCACACCCAGCATGCGGCGGGGCAGTTGGAAGACATGCGTGGCGAATCGCTGCGGATAGTCGAAGGAGTACGGCCGGCTCGTGTCGTAGACCACAAGGTCGCCCTCGGTCACGTCGGCGCGGCGGCCGTCCTGGACGCAGGTGGCCGTACCGGATATCTGGACAGTGATCGCCACCGGCGTCGCGGACGAGCAGGCGATGAGTGCCGGAGTGCGGCTGATCCGATTCGGGTCGGCCTCCACCGTGGAGACCTGCAGAAAGCCGATGCGGTTGGTCGTGATCCGGCCGTGGAACGGACCGTCGCCGCGTGGGACCACGGTCATCGGTACCAGCGTCCTGCTCACCGCGTCGTTCCAGTAGGCCACCTTGTCCCGGTCCAGCACCGAGGCCGTCGTCAACACCAAGCTCAACTCTCTCTCCCCTCAAGGGAAGTGACTCCGGGGCTGCATCAGACGGGAACAGGCCAACGACCACGGCCTCCCGGACGGCGGTGGCCCACGCCCCGGCAGGACCGGGGGTTCGGCATGCGGACGGCGACTTGACCCGAGCGCAACCGGGCGGCTTCGGCGGAGCCCGGGTTCCCGCTCGTACCGAGAAGCCAAGCAGCGCCCCGCCGCGCTCTCCAGGCAGAAACACCGGCAGAAACACCGGCAGAATTCGTGGCGGAGGAAGGATGCAACTCGTGCTTCCGGTGCTCTTCGCGCTCGACCGGGTCCACGAGTTCCACGTCGTCGCCGGTTCCTCCGGCGGCGAGAGCCCGGCCGCACACGACCACGCCCATCAGCGCATGGTCGGCGTCGGCGCAGTCCCGGTGACGTGAATCCACCTTGCTTTCGGGCGGGGTGCCCGGTCCTTCAGTTGGGACTACGTCATTCCCTGGGCCGGCCCGAGGGGAATGAGCCTGCGTGCCCGTGCAGAGCCACCGTGCCGGCGATCAACGCCAGTGCGGCGGTGAGCGGGGTGACCAGCGTCCACCAGGTGAGTGCGGCGAAGGGGAGCGCGCCCACAACCAGCAGGACGGGGGCGAGCGGGCGTCGGCTGGTGCGTATCCAGGGTGCGACGGCGACGAGGGCACCGCTGACTGTCCCCAGGGCCAGCCACCGGATGCCGCCGCCGGCGGCGCTCAGGACCAGGAAGACTCCGAGCATGCTGGTCAGCACGGCGGGCCAGCGGTCCCGTACCGCCCGCGCGGTTGCTCGTGGTGCCGGGGAGACGGTGGTCGCGCCGGCCAGAACCAGCGCGGTGCCCGGGATCCACCACAGCGGTCCGACGGTGGTGAAGCCGATGAGCCCGGGGAGAAGTTGCCCGGCTGCCACGGCTGCTCGGCGGCCCGGTGGCAGTGCGGGGCGCGCCTGGAGCTGGCCTGTGCTCACCGCGAGCGCGGTGGCCGCGAGCACGATGGTGAGCAGGCCGAGCGGGACGGGGTCCTGTTTGTCGCCCGCCCAGCTACCCAGTTCAGCTCCCCACACGGTGGTGATCAGTCCGGCCAGGATGCCGAGGGTGCCTGCCGTGATGCCGGTGAGTGCGGCGGTCCGGTCGCGTGTCACTGCAGCACCTCCTTCACCGGTCTGCGGGGAGAGCGCCGGCCGGTGCGCACCGGGTGGCCCAGGCGGAAGGTGGCAAGGACCTGGCGGTCCGGGTGGCCGGCCAGTGCGGCGAGCTGCGGGGTGAACGCCGACGACCGGCCCAGGCTCTGGTCACGGTCGATGCGCTCGCTGATCTGGTTCATGTGCTGCAGGACCAGACCGCGGGCGGTGACGGCGAGGTGGATGCGCTGCAGCAGCCGGCCGCCGATCAGCTGCTGGGCCGTATCGTGCGGGTCGGCGACGAGGACGAAGCCGTAGGCCGCCGCAGTGGCGGTGTGGACCTTGCGGGTCTGCTCCACCCAGAAGGTGTCGCCGCGGGTGCGGGAGGCGGCCGGCAGGAGCTTGGCGACGGAGCTGAACAGTGGGGACAGGCCCTGGCCGTCGAGGGTCAGTCCGTCCTTGTGGGCGGCGATGTCGTCGGCGCCCGCGCGGAACCAGGCGAAGTTGTCGCGGGACTGCTCCTCGTCCGAGGTGATGGCCCGGGCGGCCTCCACCATCAGCCGGCCCAGCGAGTCCCGGTCGTCGCGGGCGGTGACCCAGGCGAGGGAAGCCGGTGGCTCATCGGCCAGCTCCGCCAGCTCGGTCAGTGTCCCGGCCGCCACGGGCTTGTCCCGGTAAGGGCCGCGGTTGGTGTGCCGGCTGCCGATCGCCTCGTACAGCTCCGAGGCGTGCCGGCGGCCGGCCGGCAGGATCACGCGTGCCACGAGATCGGGCCGACCGACGTCGGGGCGCAATGTCACCCCGGGGGCGAAGCCCCGTGCCCGTGCGGCCAGGACCAGGTTCTCCAGTGCGCACCCGAGTCCGATGTGCAGCTCGCGGGAGTAGGGATCGACGCTGCCCATACGCCGTGCGGTGTCGGCGAGCACGTCGATGCGGTCGCCGTCGATGTGGAACAGCCACGGCTGAGTGTTGTGCGGGCTGGCCGCGAGCACGGCCGCCGCCACCGCGCCGCGCGCCCCGGAATCCTCCCGCCAGTGCCGCCAGGCGTCGAACGCGTCACCGGCATCCGCGCCGAGGATCCGGTTGTCGTACGCCCGGTACGACAGTGCCCCGGTGCCGACCACCGCGACCGTGAGGGCTCCCGCACCGGTGGCGCGCAGGAATCCGCGCCGCTGCATTGTGTTGTCCGCGGCGGGCGGTACGTCAGGAGGGGGGCGCGTGTCTTCAGCGTCGGTCGTGGCCATGGCCATCACCCCACTCGGGTCCCACCTCTGCGCTGTGTGCGCCTCACCATGACGCCCTGCTGACCGGTCTGCCCAGTGCCAACCGGACTGAGGTGAGAGCTTTGCGGCCCATTGGTGCCGGCCGACACACCTGCACTGTCTTCCTCAAGGAAGATTGCCTGCCCACAGGTGAACCGGGTCAGAACGATGGCCCGAGGCATGGGCCGCTCAGCCCTCGGCCCGGGCCGGTCGGCTCATGCGCAGGGCCCGGTCACGGCGTTGGCTGATGGTGCGACGGGAATGGGCGCGGGGTCCGGAGGGAGCGGCGCCCCGGCCGGTTGCCACTCGTCCAATGCTGAGGGGACACGACCATGCTTGCTGCACTCGACACCATCCCCAAGCCGATCACCACCGGATCCGAAGTGGCGGCGCTGACCCGTTTCTGCCGGGACATCACCTGGACCGGCGTCATCGAGGCAGGCGGCATGGGCCCCGGAACGCCCGCCATGACCGCTCGGGGCAAGGGCACGCACGAGACCATCCAGGACGGCCGCTGGATCGTCGGCAGCTACGAGCAGGACCAGTTCCTGCTCGACGGCACCTTCGTGCTGACCTGGCAGCTGCACTGGGTCGTCGGCTGGGACCCGGCATCCGGTGACTACCGGGCCACGCACGCGGACAACTACGGCCGTTGTGGCGTCATGCGGGGGCACAT
This sequence comes from Streptomyces sp. S.PB5, assembly GCF_030403745.1. Classification (GTDB taxonomy): domain Bacteria; phylum Actinomycetota; class Actinomycetes; order Streptomycetales; family Streptomycetaceae; genus Streptomyces. The sequence continues at coordinate 189,831 of NZ_JAQMWP010000016.1, read as the reverse complement.
CGACGGTGACCGGCTGATCTTCGAGAGCATCGACGATCCGGCGGTACGGCTCCGCATGGAGTGGGACGTCGCGGACCCACGCGAAGTGCTGTGGCGGAACGAGATGTCCGTGCACGGCGGTCCCTGGACGCTGATCGAGGCGTACCACTGCACACCGGCATAGCCCCTTCTGCAGCACCGACGTCATGACCTCGTCCGATGCCGGGCAGCCGCGTCGTGCAGTTCCGCAGCCTCGCAGCGCCGTCGGCATGAGTACCGCCGGGTCATGGACCGCGCTGGACGGCGCTGCGCTGTGTCCTGTGCTGCAGCGCCCGGTATCAGGGGCCGAACAGTCCTCATCCCGGCGCCGCTGTGGCGCCTTGCTCGACCCGCCGCTTCAGCTGGCGGAACTGCCGGGTCTGCATGAGCCAGTGGGCGGGTTCCCACACGACAAGGTTGCCGAGGGGCACGGCAAGAACAGGACGTGCCGCGGCGTAGCCGCTGACGACGAGACGGGTGCGGCCGGAGACGTGCTCGGTGAGCAGGAATCCCCAGAGCGAGTCGCTGTAGTACCGGGGCCTGGCCGAGGCGGCGTCGTAGGAGCGGCCCCGTAGACCGAGTGAGGTCCTCAGCCCCAGGAAGCCCTCCGGCTCCAGGGCCGCGACCTCGAACCAGGTGCCGCCGTCAGGCGTTGAGACGAGGCGGTCCCCGAGCGCGATGTGCTGCCCCGAACCCCACGCACACCACATCCGTGACCTGGCCGGCAACGTCACGAGGCGAGGTGCGGGCTGTGGGTGGCGGTATCCCGCAGGTATGCGGTATCCGGATGGGGTGGCTTGACCGCGCGGTGCGGGCTGAGCGAGGGCAGGTACCGGTTCAGGGCCGCCGAGATGTTCGCGGACGGCATTGCCGCGCCGCGGGTGGCGAGGCTGTCGCGGTCTCGCGGAAGTCCGCCTACGCCTGCCATCTGGTATGCGAGTTGACGCGAGGGCTTCTGCATGCCGCCGCCCGACACCGGGGCGGCGGGTGTCCATCACGCGCCATAGGCCGTCAGTTTCCGGCTGGCGGCAGCCCGAGCCGGCGGACAGTCGCCGACCGGCCCGGACCGTGGGACCAACGGCCCGCTGCGCGGGGGCGCCTGCCGCCGGACGGTAGGGGTGACCGGGACTGCGCTGCCGCGCACTTGCGGTGCGTGGCAGCGCGGCACAGGGATCTCACCGGGGAGCGCTTCATGTCCGGAGGGGACAATCTCGCCGCGCGGTTGGGTGGTTGGAGCGCCCGGCACCGTGTGATCGCCGTTGCGGGCTGGCTGCTCATGGTGGTGGCCGCCATGATGATCGGCGGGTCCGTGGGCCAGGAGCAGATGACCGATCAGGAGTACGCGGCGGGCGACTCGGCCCGGGCCTGGCAGATCCTGGAACGCGAGGGACTGACGCCGCCTGCGGGCGAGATGGTGCTGGTGCAGAGCGACACCGACCTCGCCACCGCGGCCGGCTTCCGGGCCGCGGTGGGGGAGCTGGTGTCCGGGATCGAGGCCACCGGAGAGGTGACGGATCTGAAGGATCCGTATGCGGTGCAGGGGCTGGTCTCCGACGACAGGCACAGCGCCCTGGTGCAGTTCAACATGACCGGCAAGGCCGATGACGCCCAGGAGCGTGTGCAGCCGGTGCTCGACGCGGTGGACAAGGTCAAGGACGACCACCCTGAGCTGCGGGTGGAGCAGTACGGCCATGCGAGCGGCGCCAAGTGGTTCGAGGACACCATCCTCAAGGACTTCCACCGCGCCGAGCTGACGGCGATCCCGCTGGCGCTGGGTATCCTGCTGGCCGCCTTCGGCGCACTGCTCGCGGCGGTGCTGCCGGTCGTCCTGGCCATGACGGCCTTCCTCGCCGCCAACGGCATACTCGCGCTGATCAGCCATGGCATGCATGTCGACGACGCGACCAGCTCGGTCGTGCTGCTGCTGGGGCTGGCCGTCGGAGTGGACTACTGCCTGTTCTACCTGCGCAGGGAGCGTGAAGAGCGGGCGAAGGGGCATGACCCGGCTGCCTCGCTGCGTATCGCCGCGGCGACCTCCGGACGTTCGGTGCTGGTGTCCGGCCTCACGGTCGTGGTCGCCATGTCCGGCATGTTCCTGTCCGGGATGCTGCTGTTCGACGGCTTCGCGGTGGGCACCATCCTGGTGGTCCTGGTCGCCATGGCGGGTTCGGTGACCGTGCTGCCCGCGTTGCTGTCGCTGCTCGGTGACCGGGTGGAGCTGGGCAGGATCCCGGGCCTGGGGCGGCTGCGCCGTCCGCAGGGCGGCAGCCGAGTGTGGGGCGCGGTGCTGAGCCGGGTGCTCGCCCGCCCGGCGGTCTCCGCGCTGGCCGCCGGAGCGTTTCTGCTGCTGTTGGCGGCGCCTGTGCTGGGCATCCACACGGAGAAGCTGAGCCTGGACAAGCAGTTGCCGGCGGACACACCCCTCATCCAGACCTACCATCACATCAGCGAGGCGTTCCCCGGCGGTGCCAGCCCGGCTGATGTCGTGGTGCAGGCCGACGACGTGCAGGCGCCGCAGGTGCGCCGGGCACTGACCGACTTCACCGCCGCCGCGCTGGACACGGGGCTGGTCAACCGGCCCGTACAGGTCACCACGCACGCGACGCAGAACGTGGTCGAGATCAGCGTGCCGCTGGCAGGCAACGGTTCGGACAGCACCTCGATGCGGGCGGTGCGGGAACTTCGCTCCGAGGTGATCCCCGCCACCTTGGACACGGTCCCCGGCGTGCGCTCGTACGTCACCGGCGACCTCGCTTTCTCCATGGACTTCAACGACAAACTGCGCAGCAGCGTCGTCCCGGTGTTCGCGTTCGTCATGATCGCGGCCTTCCTGGTGATGCTGCTGTCCTTCCGGTCGCTGGCCATCGCCGCGGTCTCGGTCCTGCTGAACCTGCTGTCGGTGGCCGCCGCCTTCGGCGTGATGGTCGCGGTCTTCCAGCACGGCTGGGGCGCAGCGCTGTTCGGCACCCACGGCGTCGGCGCCATCGAATCGTGGCTGCCGCTGTTCGCCTTCGTCATCCTGTTCGGGCTGTCCATGGACTACCACGTGTTCGTGGTGTCGCGGATACGCGAGGCACACGACGCCGGCGCACCGACCCGGGAAGCGGTGTCCCACGGCATCCGCAGCACGGCGGGCGTGGTGACCAGCGCGGCGATCATCATGGTCGGCGTCTTCGGTGTGCTGGGCACCCTGTCGCTGCAGGACTTCAAACAGATGGGCGTCGGGCTCGGGGTCGCCATCCTGCTCGACGCGACGATCGTGCGGGGCGTGCTGCTGCCGTCGGTGCTCTCGCTCCTCGGCGAGCGGGCCTGGTACCTGCCACGCATGCTGTCCTTCCTGGCCGGCCCTGCCGCTGCTCGGGGCGCCGGCCGCGCGTCGGCGCCTGATGGCCGGGCGGCCACTGCGCAGTCCGGGGTGGTGGAGTCCCGAGAGCTCTCGTCGAGGGAACAACGGAGCGGCCCCTGAGCGGGAGGACGGGTGCTCCCAGGCTCGCCCAGACATGTGTCGTCGTGCTCCGATGAGGAGAACCGCTTGCGTTCGCCACTGTCGGCGTCGATGCGCTTCAGACGCTCAACGGATTCCGAGAGTGATCATCGCTGGGAAGACCTCACTGGCTGCGTGATTCACCTTGGCTTCAGGCGGCCGCGCGGGACGTGATGGTGTCGGTGAGGCGGCCGGAGGCGAAGCCCGTACCGGCGACGGACCGTGGCATGGGACCGAAGGTGGGTGCATACAGGCCGGGCACGCTCGATTCGAAGCCAGTGGTCAGCCGCGGGGCACGGCTGTCCGGGACGCGGGGGAGCGCCCTGTGCAGGGCGGGGTCTCGAGGAACGCGTAGCCGTCGAGGTCGACACGGCAACCGGTGGTGGCCAGTACGTGGTCGGCGTCGAGGCGTTCGGTGCCGCGCGGACCGTGCACAGTGAGTCGCACGCCACCGGTATGGGCGTCCGCCCCCGGCCAGGTGGCGGCCGGGCAGCTCTGGCAGGACTCCGTCGACACGGTCTCGCAGCCGCCAGGAGCAGGAGGGTCCCAGCAGCCGGTTGAGCAGCAACAACCGTACAGGGCGGGGCAGATGGGGCTCTGCGGCGGCGCCACGGGTGACCACGGAGTGAGGCTATCCGGGGCCCTGTGGGGATGCGGGCTTGTCAGACGGTCCCATGGGCCTCGCGTCAGCGCCGGCCTCGTGCAGCAGCGCTGCGCTCTCGAACGCGGACTGGCCCGCGCCGATCACCACTGCTCGCCGACCGGTGAAGCGGGTGAGCTCGCGATGGTGACCGGCGTGCGAAACGAGGCGGTCGGCGCCGTAACCCGGGGGGCGGCAGCGCGCAGCTCGGCGGGCACATGTGCGAAGGCGCTCAGCCCGGCGGCCACCACGACGGCCCGCGCTCGCGTGCGTCGGCCGTCCGAGGAGGTGATCTCGAAGCCGTCGCCGGCGCGCGAGACGCGCTGCACCACAGTCGGGTCGACCTCGCCCGCTACCTGCTCCCGGAACCATCGTCCGTAGCGGATGAAGGTCTCCACGGGGATCTGACGCCGCTCGTCGTGCCAGGCCAAGCCCTCCGCTCGGGAGAGGTCGGCGAGCATGGCGCCGGGGTCGGGAGCGGACAGGTCCGAGGCGTCGGGCGTCGACTTGAGCAGCATCCCGGCGGGCATGCGGTCGCTCCACGCTTCCATCAGCTTCCCGAAGGCGTGCACCTCGAGTCCGCGTGCCCGTAGATGCGCGATGGCGGACAGCCCGTACGGACCGGCGCCGACCGCTGCCACAGGGCCGCCGTCTTCTCGCCGACGGCCCGTGTACGCGCGCCGCTGGTTCCCTTGCTGACGTCATCGCACACGCTCCCTGGAGCATCAGCCGCCGATGCCCCGAATCCCCCCTCGACACGGCAACAGTCGCCGATATCGGCTCGCGATATGAGAGCGGAGCGCCTGGCGGTACCCATATCGCATCATTTCCGGCTGAAGTTGCCGACGCTCAGATCAGCTGTCCGCCTTCATGATCCGAGACGACGACCGGTCTGTATGTCGCTGCCCTCTTCTGCCCTAGCCTCATTACTGGGGAAGGCATGTGTGTCCGGGGGAGGGGCGGGGCGTGCAGGTCTGGCCGGGGGAGACGTATCCACTGGGCGCCGCATATGACGGCGCCGGCACCAACTTCGCGTTGTTCACCGAGGCCGCGGACCGCGTGGAGCTGTGTCTGCTGCACGACGACGGCTCGGAGACGGCGGTGGAGCTGCGGGAGAGCGATGCGTTCGTGCGGCATGCGTATCTGCCCGGCGTGATGCCGGGACAGCGCTACGGATTCAGGGTGCACGGGCCGTGGGATCCCTTCCGGGGGGTGTACTGCAACCCCGCGAAGCTGCTGCTCGATCCCTATGCCAAGGCCGTCTCCGGCTCGCTGGACTGGCATCCGGCGCTGTTCGGCCATCAGGCCGGGTTCTCCCGTTACCGGCGGAACGATCACGACTCGGCTCCGCATGTGATGACGGCGGTCGTGGTCAACGAGTACTTCGACTGGGGAGATGACCGGCGGCCGCGCAGGGAGTACCACGACACGGTGATCTACGAGGCCCACGTGAAGGGCTTGACGATGCGGCACCCGGGGCTGCCCGAGGAACTGCGCGGCACGTACGCCGCCCTCGCACATCCGGCGATCATCGAACACCTGGTGGAACTGGGCATCACCGCCCTGGAGCTGATGCCGGTGCACCAGTTCGTCGACGACCACCGGCTGGTGAAGAGAGGCTTGAGGGAGTACTGGGGCTACAGCACGATCGGTTTCTTCGCCCCGCACAACGCGTACGCTTCCTGGGGCGACCGCGGCCAGCAGGTGCTGGAGTTCAAGTCGGCAGTGAAAGCGTTGCACAAGGCCGGCATCGAGGTCATCCTCGACGTCGTCTACAACCACACCGCCGAGGGCGATCACCTGGGCCCCACGCTCTCCCTCCGCGGCATCGACAACGCGCGGTACTACCGACTGACGCAGGATCCTCGCTACTACGCCGACACCACAGGTGCCGGGAACACCTTGCTCATGCGCTCCCCGCACGTCCTGCAGCTGATCATGGACTCGCTCAGGTACTGGGTCACCGAGATGCATGTCGACGGCTTCCGCTTCGATCTCGCGGCGACCCTGGCCCGTCAGTTCCACGAGGTGGACCGGCTGTCCTCGTTCTTCGATCTGGTGCAGCAGGACCCGGTGGTCTCCCGGGTGAAGCTGATCGCCGAACCATGGGATCTCGGTGACGGCGGCTACCAGGTGGGCAACTTCCCGCCGCTGTGGACCGAGTGGAACCGCGAGTACCGCGACACGGTACGAGATCTGTGGCGCGGGAAGGGTGTGAGCGCGGCGGTGCTGGGCGAACGGCTGACGGGGTCGTCGGACATCTACCAGGACGACGGCCGACGCCCTTTGGCGTCGATCAACTTCGTGACCTGCCACGAAGGGCTCACGCTGCACGACCTCGTCTCGTACGACCACAAGCACAACGAGGCCAACGGCGAGGACAACCGGGACGGAGAGGGTGACGACCGGTCCTGGAACTGTGGGGCGGAGGGCGAGGCCGACGACCCGGCAGTCCTTCGGCTGCGGGCGCGACAGATGCGGAACTTCCTCGCGACGCTGATGCTCTCTCAGGGCGTGCCGATGATCAGTCATGGCGACGAGTTCGCGCGCACGCAGCACGGGAACAACAACGCCTACTGCCACGATGGCGAGTTGTCCTGGGTGCGGTGGCCGGAGTCCGGAAGCGGCGGCGAGTTGCTGGACTTCATGCGTGCGGTGGTGTGGCTGCGCCGGGACCATCCTGTATTCCGCAGGCGGCGTTTCTTCCACGGGCGACCAGTCGAGGGCACTCACGACGAGTTGTCGGACATCGCCTGGTTCACCCCGCTGGGCCAGGAGATGAGCCATGGGGACTGGGACGCTGCGCCGGCCTCGGCGTTGACAGTGTTCCTGAACGGCAACGCCATCTCCGAGCCCGGCTCGCGCGGGGAGCGCGTCTTCGACGACTCGTTCCTGCTGATGTTCAACGCGTCACCGAAGCCACTGGAGTTCGTGGTGCCGGCGGACCATGGGAAGCAGTGGCAGGTGGTGGTGGACACGGCACTCCCGGAGGGGATACCGCCGGGAGCGGGCGCGAAGGTGCCAGCTGGTGATCGGCTGACGTTGGCGGAGTGGAGTTTGACGGTGCTGCAGCGGCCTAGGTGAGCGGCCGCATGCCGACGAGGCGTTGCCATTCGTCGTCGGTGAGCTGCCGGCCCGCCACCTGGTGGGCCAGTGTGGCGAGTCGCCTGGCGTGGAGCGGCAATCGCAGCACCGTGCCCGAACCGTCGTGCTGCGGCCCCTGTGACACCAGGTAGTCACCGTCCGCGCTGAAGGTGATGTGGCCCATGGGTGCCTCGGCGTCACAGCGGCGTTCTCCGGAAGTGAGGTCCCAGACGGTGATGCGGTCTCCGGTGGTCTGCACCGCGAGGGCCAGGCCGTCCGGTGCGAAGTCGAGGTCGTCGACGAATCCCGGTGAGGACAGCGTCAGGGCCTCCGCGCCCTCCGCCTGCGCCGAGAGGACTCGCGTGATGCCGTCGTCGCAGCTCACGGCGACTTTGCTGCCCTGGCTGTCGATGGCCACGCAGGTCGCGGCGCGCGGCAGGGTGATGTGCCACATCTCCTCGACGGAGTCGGTGATCTGGTAGAGGTGCAGTTTGCCCTCCTCGGTGCCGAGGCAGAAGGCTGTGGCGGTGTCCGTGCAGGCGGCGATCACCGCAGGGGCTGTGAGTGGGACTCTCGTGTCGCCGTCCGAGGTGTTCCAGCGGACCCGGACAGCGCCGCGTTCGTCGATGAGGATGTTGGTGTCTTCGTCGCCCAGGACCCAGTGTCGTGTGGCGCCGGGCGGAGTCGTCCACCGCCCGGGCGGTCCTGCCGCCCATTCCCGTAGCCGCACCCGGTTGGCCGTCCTGCGCAGGTCGCTCTCGTAGCCGACCGCCGGCACCTCCTCTCGCTCGCTCACGCCCATGCGGCGCAGGCAGGAGCGTACGAGTGTGTCGACGGCTGGTTCGGCGGAGCGTTCCAGCGCCTCCGCGGCGAGCATCAGGGCGGTGCGTGCATCGTCGGCGCGCTGTGCCGCCAGAATGAGGGTGCGGACCAGGGAGTCCTCGAACAGCGTGCGGTATCGGCGCTCCTCGCGGTCCTGCTGCTCCAGGCTCGCGTTGATGAAGCGGCGCTCGTCGACGGTGATGTCCGACGGGCGCTCCGCCAGCCAGCGCTGGGAATCGGCCAGTAGCGGTCCCGACAGCACAGCGGCGGACTCCTCGCCGGTGTCATGCCGACGCATGGCGTAGGCGAGCATGCGCCGCCAGTTGCGGAACGGCTCCTCCTCCTTGAGCCAGGAAGCCAGGGAGCCCCAGGCACTCAGCAGGGCCTCGTGGACCACCTCGACGGTTTCCTCACCATCGGCGCTGCGGTTCGTCGTCAGGAGCCGCTCGTTGGCCAGCCGAACCGCCATGGCCCACTCCGCGGGCCGTAGTTCCGAGCGGACGGCCACGCGGCGGACGTCCGGCTGGTCAGGTGAGATCAGGTGGTTGAGGAACAGCCGCCGGACAAGGGAGCGTTCCTCGGGGGCGAGGGCCGTCAGGACGCTGTCGGCGTACTCGGCCAGCGCGCCGTCGAGTTCACCGATCTCGGCGTAACCCTCGTAGGACAAGGTGTCCTGCCCGCGTTGCAGGGTCGTCCACATCCGGTCCAGCGTGAACTCGAGCAAGGGCAGTGCGCCCGGCCGCCCTTTCAGGAGTGAGGCCAACTGGTGCACCAGCCGGTCGTGGACGGTCAGTCCGCGCAGCAGGGCGGGCCGGACGATCGCCTCGGCCAGCTCGCTCCCTTCCATTCCGCGCAGCGCCACGGCGGTCCGCCGCAGCACCTCCCCGAAAGGCCCCGGACGCAGGAAGAGCCGACCGAACGCGTCCTCCCGCAAGGTCAGCACCGCCACGGTGGCCGATCTCTTGCGTACGGCCAGTTCGGCGAGTTGGCTGAGTATTTCGTCGGTAGCTGGTGAGCCATCGGCGGCCTCCTCGAACTGGTCGACGACGAGCAGCAGCCGTTCCCCGCCGGTGGCCGCCAACCACAGGTCACCCGCCGCGGCCAGACCGATCGAGCCGATGCGGGACTGCCACGCCTCCAACTCGAGCACCGGCACGGCATCGGCAGTCCCTGCGGCGCGAGCGAAGCCCGCCGCCAAGGCGGCCGTCAGCTGCGGGCGGGGCCGAACCGTGATGAACCGCCAGTCGGTACGTCCCGCCACCAGGCGGGGAACGAGACCGGCCTGTACCAGCGACGACTTGCCCGCACCCGACGCACCCACGACCGGCACGAGGCCGCCGGCCTCCACGGCGGCCACCAGCTCCTCGGCCATGGCATCCCGGCCGAAGAAGAGGTGTGCGTCATCGGGACCGAACGCCTCCAGACCCTTGTACGGGGAGGCAGGCAGCGGGGCGAAGACGGCGGGCCACGCCGCCACCAGCCCGGACACCGGTATCGCGTACACGTCGGCGTCGGCAGGATCGGCCGCGGTGGCCACCAGAAGGCCCAGGGCACGCTCAGCCTTCGCATCCAGCACCGGCGTGCCGCTGTAGCGGGGCTGGGCCATATGGGCCCCGTGGGCCCGCTGGTCGATCTGCTGTCGATGCTGTTTGACGAGAGGACGCAGCCGAGCCGAGACCCAGCCGCCGGGCCTGCCCTCGACCGGTCCGAACAGCAGGACTTCACCTTCCGCGCAGTCCTCGTGGGCCAGGGGGATCGGGATCGCGCCGACCGGCCTGGGCTCGCCCACGAGCGTCAGCCCGGCCACGTCCAGTCCGTCCCAGGCGGTCCCGGGTGCCTCCCAGGCATCGACTCTGGCCCGGCGTTCGGGTGCCAGCGCGGTGAGCTGCGCGAGGAGAGGGAACTCCAGCCGTACGATCCGTCCCCGGGCGTCGTCGGTGCTGTGCACCGGACGGTCCAGGGCCGCGTTGACGACATGGGCGCACGTGACGATGTGTTCGTCGTCCACCAGGACACCGTGACCCACGATTGTGCCGCCGGGAGTGCGAAACCGGACGATGGCGGCCCCGGAAGCCTCCATCACGCGTCGGAGGGCTCAGCCGACTGGGACCTGGGCGTCCACTGGACGTTCACCGTGAAGTGGACCTCCGCGGTCCCTTTGGCAAGGATGACTCCGGTCTCACCCCCCAGCTTGACCCCGAACTCGATCGACACCGCCTGCGGGGAGAGCGCGCTGAGGGCATCCGTGAGTCCCGTCAGGGCCGGTCGAAGGGTCCGCAGGCTCGACTCCACAGTCCGCGAAGCCTGGGCAACCGGCCGCCCCGGATCGGGAGACGCCAAGACCACGGCATCCTCGGGAATATCGCGGCGATCCACCTCCGCAATCAAGAACTCGCCGTTCTCCAGCGGAATACGCACCAGCTGCGCCACCAGCGTCCCCCTCCTGCGCACCCCCACGGCAGAGCCCCATCGTCACACGGCGAGGCGTCGCCATCCACAGCTTGGTCAGTGGCTCCGTCCGGCTGGACGAGCAGCCGGAGAGCAACGCGAGGAGCTGATCAGCAGCAGGACCGTGTCGGCGTCGGGATGCCGCCGCTGTGCAGCACTGCGCGGGCACAAGGTCAGCCCACGGACCACCCCACCAGACCGGCCACGACGCCCAGCGCCTCCAGGCCGAGCAGCGCGCTGACAACGCCTCGGCGCGCGGCCGGCAACCAGAGGGCCGCCAGCACCAGCACCCCGTACTGCCACGCGTGCTGCAGGGCCACCGCCAGCGGGATCGCGGAACCGGCGATCGCGCCGATCACCGTGGGCCCGGCCGTCGAAGAATGCCTGCACGCGACGGCTGCCCCGAATACGGTCGAATCTCGGTGCTCCGGCGATTCACCGGGTTCTGTGGCCCGCCGCTGTGTGATTGCTCAGGGAGTGTGCGCGGTTGCCCAGGAGCGGAACAAGGCGAGGGCTTCGGTGAGGTTGCCGGGGCCGCATCTGGCGTGAAAGGTCTTCTCGGACGTCCATGCCCAGACCCAGTCGTGAGGGCTGCGATTGACGTCCTGGCGGGGGTACTCACGTTGCTCCAGGTCCGTCTCCTCCAGGTCGATGGTGACGGTCCAGCCGGGGTTGTCGAGCGTGGCGATCTTCACGCCCCACTCGTGCTCCCAGTCCTCGTTGCACTGCGCGGCGTACCAGTTCTGCAGCCAGTCAAGAACACTCTCCGAATTGCTCACGACAGGGGATGCCAGTGCTCTGACCATAGGTTCGCCGGTTCGCTCAGGCCGCGGTGGCGAGGGGGCGTCCGTCCCAGCGGATGCCTTTCTCGCTGCGGATGCGGGCGCGTTCCCTGCGCTCGGCAGCCAGGACGTCGCGGTGGGGGTCGCCCACGAGGCGTAGGTCGGGATGACACAGCTCGACCTTGTACTTAGTCGCCCAGCGGTGGATGTCGGCGCCTTGTGGGCGGACAGGTTGTCCATGATCACGTAGATCGTTGCACCGTCGGGCCTGGCGGCGCGGATCGACTTCAGCGCGGCCAGGGTGTTCGCGGCACCTTTCCTGCGGTGGTTGACGCCCCGCAGGCGGTCGTCGCCGACCGAGTAGCAGCCGTGGAAATAGCGCACCCCGTGGGTGCGGTGATAGGTGGCACCAGGTCGGGGTGCGGATCCGCGGTCAGCGCGTCGAGACGGGCCGGCAACAGCGTCGCCGTGCGGATGTCGATCTCGCCGCGCAGCATCCACGACGGTCACGCCGCCGATGAAGTGCTCGGTGGGGTGCGGCGAGAGCCGGATGTGGTTCTCGGACAGGGACAGAGGAGAGCCCGTGCGGTCGGTCGTGCGGTAGGGCCGGTCGGTCCCCCAGGCGAGGCCGCGTGGGTCGTTGATCACGCCGCGGCGGACCGGCCCGAACGGTTCCGTCCGGCCTCCCGCCGAGGGCCGACCGGCCCAAGCGGATATCGGCCGCGCGGGACAGGCTGGACCTGCGGGACATTCCCGGCGCCGCACCCTGCTGCCGGACCGGACCGGTTCTCCGGCGGCACGCCGTCGGCCGGAGACCGAGAGAGGGAAACCGCCATGAAGGGCTTCGTCTTCCACGGCCCCGGACGCTCCGCCTGGCAGGACGTCCCGGACCCCGCCATCAAGGACCCCACCGACGTGATCGTGCGCGTCGACGCCGCGACCATCTGCGGCACAGACCTGCACATCCTCAAAGGCGACGTACCGGAGGTGCCCGTCGGCACCGTGCTGGGGCACGAAGCGGTCGGCGAGATCGTCGAGACCGGCAGTGACGTACGCACCGTCCGCCCGGGGGACCGGGTCCTGGTCTCCTGCATCACCGCCTGCGGGCGTTGCACGTACTGCCGCAAGGCGATGTACGGCCAGTGCCTGGGCGACGGAGGCTGGATCCTCGGCCACCTCATCGACGGCACCCAGGCCGAGTATGTGCGCGTGCCGCACGCCGACCTCTCCGTCCACGCGCTGCCCAGCACACTGGAGAACGAGAACGCCGTCCTGCTGGCCGACATCTTCCCGACCGCTTACGAGGTGGGCGTGCTCAACGGGCACGTACGCCCGGGCGACACCGTCGCCGTCGTCGGAGCCGGTCCCATCGGGCTCGCGGCGATCGCCACGGCCCGGCTGTTCGCCCCCGAGCGGATCGTCGCCGTGGATCTGGCCGCCTCCCGGCTGGAAGCGGCCCGGCGGCTGGGCGCCGACGCCGTGGCCAACGCCGGCGAAGCCCCCGAACAACTGGTCGCCGACCTCACCGACGGGCTCGGCGCCGACGTGGTCATCGAGGCGGTCGGTGTGCCGGAGACCTTCGAGCTGTGCACGCGGATGGTGCGGCCCGGCGGACACGTGGCCAACGTCGGTGTGCACGGAAAGCCCGCGACGCTTCACCTCGAGGACCTGTGGATCAAGAACGTGACCATCACCACCGGCCTCGTCGACACCCACTCCACGCCCACGCTGCTGCGGATGGCTGCCGCCGGCCGCCTGCCCACCGCGGCGCTGGTCACCCATACCTTCCCTCTGGACGCCATGGAGGAGGCGTACGACGTCTTCGCCCGGGCCGCCGACACCGGCGCTCTCAAAGTCGTGCTCGGCGGGCAGCGGCACGATGCCGTGGCCGTCCCGGCCGTCTGACGGAAGAGGGTGAGCCCCATGCTCGACGAGACCTCACCCGACACCGCGCGCATGAGGACACGAGGTGACCTCGGTCGGCGCCTCACCCGGCGGCGCGCGGAACTCGGCCTGAGTCAACGGGAGATCGCACGCAGGGCCGGCATCGCCCCGGGGTACCTGCGGTACCTGGAGGAGACTCCCGCAGCTGCACCGAGCGTGAGCGTCCTCCTCAGGCTGGCAGACGCCCTGCACACGGCGATGACGGCGCTGACCGGCGGCGGTACCGACCTGCCGCCCGGCCTTGGACAGGCGGCCCGCGATCCCCGCTTCGTGGAACTCACGCCCGAGGAGTGCTGGAGGCGGCTGGCGACACACGGTGTGGGCAGGCTCGCGCTCAGCACAGCCGAGGGTCCGGCCGTCGTTCCCGTCAACTACAGCGTCGTCGACGGCGGGATCGCCTTCAGGACGGCCCCCGGCACAGCCCCTTCGCGGGCCGTGGGAAACCCGGTCGCCGTCGAAGTCGACCGCATCGATGAGGCGTTTGCACGCGGCTGGAGCGTGCTGGTGCGCGGCCGGGCCCGCGCGGTGACGGATCCGGACACAGTCCGTCGGCTGACGGACTGTGCGTACAGCGCGCCGTGGGCCGGCGGGCGGCGTGACCTGTGGGTGTACGTCGATCCCGAGCGCGTCACGGGGCGCGCGATCACCGAGAGCTCCTCGTAAGGCAGTTGAACGAGGCTCCGGTCCCCGGGTGGTTGTCCTGAGAGGGGCTGTGCCGTTCGTCCGCCGTCACAAGGGGCGCTCTCCGGGACGGCCGCTCAGGTCCGCGAGGGCCGAGCCGGCGAGGAAGTAGTTGCCGTTGTAGTAGGACCACCGCTCGCCGGGCTCCCGTTCGTTCCCGGCGCCGACCACGAGCCGGGCGGCCTCCAGGAGTGCACCGTCCCCGACGCCCAGAGCCGTCGGTGTCGCCGCGTCCACCGTTTCGCGCGGGCCGGAGACCTGCCCCAGGATCTGCTCGACGGTGACACTCCTGTCGGCCTGCCCGTCCGGCGTGAGCCCGGGCAGCAGTTCAGCGTCATCGGCGAAGATCTTCACCTCCGCGGCGCTGGTCCAGATGCTGCGGGACAAGGGCGTCCCACTGGCCACCCCCGTCGTGGCCGGTCGCGGTGACGGCGGACTCTCGTTTCTGCATTGGCCGGGGCATCACGGAGACCCGTCTGCGCGTCCATCAGTCTCTGAAGATCCACACCGTGCATGTCACCGCTGAGGTTCCGCCCCGGCGGACACGGTTGCGTAGCTCGCGGATCGCCACAAAGCGGATATCGGAATTGCTAAATTTTGCAATTGATTACATGCTGTGGTGGCTGCGTCCGTCCTGGCCCGGTAGCCGCGGGCGCAGCACTTATGTGTTGGACGTGTGCCGTGTCTGCCCCGCGAGGGTGGGGTCTTCGTAGGGGAAGCCGAGGAGTCGTGTCCGTTCCGCTGTACCAGGCCAAGGCCGAGTTCTTCCGGATGCTGGGGCATCCCGTACGGATACGGGTGCTGGAGTTGCTCCAGGACGGGCCGATGTCGGTGCGGGAGTTGCTGGCGGCCATCGAAGTGGAGCCTTCCAGCCTGTCGCAGCAGCTGGCGGTGCTGCGCCGCTCGGGGATCGTCACCTCCACCCGCGAGGGCCAGGCGGTGGTCTACGAACTCGCGGGCGGGGACGTCGCGGACCTGATGGCGGCCGCGCGCCGGATCCTGACCGAGATGCTCGCCGGGCAGAACGAGCTGCTGGCCGAGCTGCGGGAGTCCGAGGTCGCCGCGCGATGACCACGGCACTCTCCCGGGCCTGGGCCCGGCTCACATCGTTGTTGCCCGGACGCGACGATCTGACGGAGATGCGCCGCGACCCGCGCCGGGACCTGCTGGCCGGGCTGACCGTGGCCGTGGTCGCACTGCCGCTCGCGCTCGGCTTCGGTGTCTCCTCCGGGCTGGGAGCGGAGGCAGGGCTGGCGACCGCGGTGATCGCGGGTGCGCTCGCCGCGGTCTTCGGTGGATCGAATCTCCAGGTGTCCGGGCCGACCGGCGCCATGACCGTGGTTCTCGTCCCCATCGTGGGCGAGTACGGCCCGACGGGCGTCCTCACGGTCGGCCTGATGGCCGGCGTGATGCTCGTCGTCCTCGCCGCGTTGAAGGCCGGACGGTACATGCAGTACGTCCCGGCGCCTGTGGTCGAGGGTTTCACCCTCGGTATCGCCTGCGTGATCGGCCTTCAGCAGGTCCCGAACGCGCTCGGCGTGACCAAACCCGAGGGCGACCGGACCCTGGTGGTGACTTGGCGGGCCTTCGAGGAGTTCGCCAAGTCCCCGAACTGGACCGCTGTCGGCTTCGCGGTCGCCGTGGCCGCGGTCATGCTGCTCGGGGCCCGCCTGCGGCCGACCGTGCCTTTCTCCATCCTGGCCGTGATCGCCGCGACAGCAGTGGCACAGCTTGCGCATCTCGACGCGGCGACGCCGATCGGTGACCTGCCCGCCGGGCTGCCTGCGCCGTCGCTGTCCTTCCTCGACCTGGGCTCGCTCGGCACCCTGCTCGCCCCGGCCGTCGCGGTCGCCGCTCTGGCCGCCCTGGAGTCCCTGCTGTCGGCGTCGGTGGCGGACGGCATGACGGTCGGCCAGAAGCACGACCCGGACCGGGAGCTGTTCGGCCAGGGCCTGGCGAACATCGCCGCCCCGCTGTTCGGCGGTGTTCCGGCGACCGGCGCGATCGCCCGCACCGCGGTCAACGTGCGCACCGGCGCGAGTTCACGGCTGGCCGCCCTCACCCACGCCGCGATCCTCGCCGTGATCGTCTTCGCCGCAGCGCCCCTGGTGTCAAAGATCCCGCTGGCCGCGCTGGCAGGTGTGCTGCTGGCCACGGCGATCCGCATGGTCGAGGTCGGCTCGCTGCGGGCCATGGCGAAGGCCACCCGCTCCGACGCGCTGATCCTTGTCCTGACCGCCGTCGCGACCCTGGCCCTGGACCTGGTGTACGCCGTGATCATTGGGCTGGCGGTCGCCGGTGTCCTCGCTCTGCGTGCCGTGGCCAAACAGGCCCGCTTCGACCAGGTGCCGCTCGACCAGGGCGACCACAGCGCCGAGGAACACGCTCTGCTGGCCGAGCACATCGTCGCGTACCGCATCGACGGCCCGCTGTTCTTCGCCGCCGCCCACCGCTTCCTGCTGGAGCTGACCGAGGTGGCCGACGTACGCGTCGTCATCCTGCGCCTGTCCCGGGTCTCCACCATGGACGCCACCGGCGCCCTCGTCCTCAAGGACGCGGTCGAAAAACTGACCCGACGCGGCATCGTCGTCATGACCTCCGGGATACGCCCCGGCCAGCGGCAGGTTCTCGACTCGGTGGGTGCCCTCGATCTGCTCCGCCTGGACGGCCGGGAGTACGCCACCACGCCCGAGGCGATTCGCGCGGCCCGCACCCACCTGGAGATGGCAGGCGTGCTGCCCGCCGTCCCCGCACAGAAGACGCAGACGACGAGCCCGAAGACGACCGACGTCAGTGAGGAACCAGTCCGATGAGCACTACTCCCGCCTCCCTGCGCATGGTTGAGGTCTCCGGAGCGGAGGCGCTGTGGCTGGTGGAGGGCAGCAGCCTGGGGCGGCTGGTGCTCGTCCAGAGGGAGCTGACCGTCGTACGGCCCGCCCGGCACGTGTGGGAGTACGGGCGGCTGGTCGTGCGCACCCCGGTGCAGGCGAGCGCGGTGCCGGCCACAGCGAGCTACCACGTGGACGAGATCCGCGCCGTGCAGGGCACCGGCTGGACGGTGACCGTGAGCGGTCCCGCCGAGGTGATCAGCGACCCGCACGAGGCCGCCCACTACCGGCGCACCCTCACGGGCTGGGCGCACGGCCCGCACGACACGATCCTGCGCATCCGCCCGCAGACGGTGACCGGCTTCCGGCTTGCCCGCGGGACGGACGGCTGATGTCATCCGTCCCGTTGGAGAAGCTGCCCCACCGGCACGTACTCACCCTGCCGAGCCGACCGGCGGCGGTCCGCCTCGCCCGCGAGACCGCCGAGCAGATCCTCATCGAGTGGGGGATCGGCCTGCGCCATGCCACGGTGGACCCGGCCCTGCTGATCCTCAGCGAGCTGGTCACCAACAGCGTGCGGCACGCCGCCGTCCTCTCCCCGCAGCTCACGGTGATCTACGCGGCGGGCACGGACAGCCTCGCCTTCGCCGTCCACGACCGCCACCCTTACCAGCCGTCGCTGTACGCGTCCGTCACCGGAGCGGGATCCGGAGGGCTGGGCACCGTCATGGAGCTTGTGCTCGGCCTGGGCGGCACCGCCAGGGTCCGGGGTGACGCGGACGGCAAGGGCAAGAGCATCTGGATCACCCTCCCCCTCTGACCGCAGAGCAGCACCCCTGCCAACGGGCAACGCGCACAAGGAAGTTCACCGTCATGACCATCGACTGGCGCTACACCATCGAGCAGGACTGCGGCATCCTCGCCGTCGCCGGATACCTGGGCCCCGACGCGGTCCACCGCTTCGCCGGCGCGGTCGGCTGGGTGCTCGCGCGCGGCACCGGGCCGGTCATCGTCGACCTCAGCGAACTGCGCGGCTGGTCTGCCGAGGGACAGCAGGCGATCGCCCAGGCCGCCGTGCGCCTCGCCGTGGTGGGGCGCAGACTGGAGCTGGCCGCGATTCCCGCTGACGGCTCCCTCGTCCCCGCCGGCGACGGCCCGGACATCCCCGTCCACGCCGACCTCGCCGCGGCCCTCACCGCACACGGCGCGCACGGCGGGGGACACCCGGAGCACGTGGCCGGCCGCCACGAGTGGCGCACGACCGGCTGGTCCGGAGGAGAGTCGGCGAGCGATTGACATGCTCCTCGTCCTGAAGGACGAGGATTCTGGCCTTCTCGACTGGTTGCTGTGCCGCTACGCGGCATGGGGTTGGGTCGGGAATCCGTGGCTTCCTGTTTCTTCGCGCTGTGCCGGGATTGCTCCTGGTCTTTACCGGCGCTCCGCAGGCGGTGCAGGTCCATGCCCGGACGTTGAGGGGTTTGGGTCCGTCCACGGCGCCGCAGGTGGAGCAGGTCTGGGAGGTCGGGGTGAAGCGGCCGATGGTGACCAGGGTGCGGCCATACCGTTGCGCCTTGTACGCGAGCATGCCGAGGAACGATGCCCATCCGGCATCATGCACCGACTTGGCCACCCTGGTGCGCGCGAGTCCTTTCACCGCCAGGTCCTCCACCGCGATTGCTTGGTTCTCGGAGATCAGCTTCGTGGAGAGCTGGTGGTGGAACTCGCGGCGCGCGTCAGCGACTTCGGCGTGGGCGCGGGCGACCTTGAGGCGGGCCTTGCTGCGGTTCTTGGATCCCTTCTGCTTGCGGGACAGCTCCTGCTGGGCCTTCTTCAGCTTCTTGATGAAGGTGACGGAGGTGGGGGTGGTAGGCAGGGTGCGGGACCATTTCACCTTCACCGCGCCGATCTTCGGCAGGTTCAGACGGCCGGCGTCCGTGATCCTCCAGCGGGCGTTGGCGGTGAACCGGATCGACTGCCGGGCGTCCTTGCGCGACTTGAACCGGGGCGGGCCCACCTTCGGTCCCTTGCGGGTGCCCTTCAGGGAGGCGAAGAAGTTGCGGTACGCAGTCTCGACGTCCCGCAGAGACTGCTGGAGCACCACCGCGGAGACCTCGCCGAGCCAGACCCGTTGCGGAGTCCGTTTCGCTTGGGTGATCAGGCGGGTGGACAGCTGCCGGGCCGTCGGGAACGGCTCCCCGGCCTTGCGGGCGTCCTCGCGGGCACGCACGGCGTCGTTGAACACGACACGTGCGCACCCGAACCCACGTCGTCACCGGGAACATGTGAACGGTCCGTCACCATCGCGAGCAGGGTCCGGCTCCGCCGGAACGAGACCGCGACGCTCCGCGTCGCAGCCACAAGATTCGCTTCGCCCCCGGCCTGAAGGCCGGAGCACTGCGAATGATCTCCGGTAGCTCACCGTCGGATTCCCGTTCAGCCGAAGCGCACGCGCTGCGCGGGCGCCTGGCCGCGGTGCGTCGTCCGGGCTGCACCGTCGGCGATCACCCCGATGGTGTCCCTGTCCCGGTCACCCGTACCTCCCGAAGCGTGCGCCGAGTACCCGGAAGGCGCCCCTGCGTGTAGGGCGCACTTTCTACCCACGCCCCGCACGGACATGCCATCCCCGAGCTCGGTTCCTCTGTCCGACGATCCGGGAAGTCTGCGAGGTCAACCGCAGCCGAAGGCCCCGTCGCCGTCCCTGACGGGCACGACGGCGCAGGTGTCCTCCTCGGTGGCGATGGCCACGTCCTCGGCGAACCCCCTCGTGGCCAGTTCTCGTCCGGAGGCGCTGGTGGCGACCGCATGGGCCAGGTCGGCCGTTCCTTCGTAGGTCGCCTTCGCGGCTGTGGCCTCGATGGAGAGCGGGCCCGTGCCCAGCGTGTGCAGGTCCGAGATCAGGGCTCCGGCTCCCAGCAGGTCCTCCAGGGCGGGGCGCAGGCTGCCGTCCGGCCACCGTTCCCCTGCGGCGATCACGGCGACGGGCCGCTCAGGTGTGCCGTAGCCGTGGGCGGTGAGCCAGCCGCCGATCGCGGTGACATTGCGCAGGCAGGCGGCCACCACCTGCATGCCGGGTGGTGCGGCGGCGGCGATGGCCGCGCCGTTCGGGGACGGCAGCACCAGCCGGACCACGAACGGAGCGGCGCGCAGATGGGCCGGGGACAGCGACCACGGAGTGGCGGGCGTGACATCGCGGCGTCCTACAGCCAGCCGTGCGCCGGACTGCTGCGCGTAGATGGCGGCGGCCTTCTGGGCCGCACTCCGCTCGGGCGCGGTCGCGGGGCCGTCCGGCAGCCAGAACGGCAGGACTCGGGTTCCTTGCTGGACGGCGACGCTCACGGCCGTGGTGAACGAGAGCACGTCGACGAGGACCAGACAGGCGGCCCCCGTAATGAGGCGGCTCGCACCGGCGGGACCCCATTCGAAGCGGATCCCGCTGCCGGACTGGGCGGCCCAGTCTCCCATCCTTTTCCTTCCCGGCCCTGGACGCGGTGCGTGGGTCAGTCGCGAGGGCGGTCCGTCGTCGGCTGGGCGGACCTGCCGCCGAAGGACAGCTTGAGCATGCGGTCGTGGCCGCAGCGTGGGCAGGAGTCGTCCGGGCCTACGGCGGTGGGGCTGCACTTGAGACGGCAGGCCGGGCACTTGAACCAGGTGACGCCCAGTCCTCGCAGCGGAGTGATTCTCATGCAAGCCTCCCTCTCACGACATATTGAGTTGCTAATGTTAGCAATTCCTGAGGTCGTCATCGCTGGATCATGGCCATCTGGTTCACCGGCACGAGTTCGGCCTGATCGGATGCCGCACGCGAGGATGACCGCATGTACGCAACGAGTGGGTGGATGCGATGTACCGACATCCGGCTGGTGCGGCCCTGCTGCCGTATCGGAGAGGGGGCGGCACGGTGAGTACTCCGCTGTACCAACTGAAGGCCGAGTTCTTCAAGACCCTCGGCCACCCGGCCCGCATCCGGGTGCTGGAGCTGCTGAGCGAGCGTGAGCACGCGGTCGCCGAGATGCTGCCCGAGGTCGGTATCGAGCCCGCCCATCTCTCCCAGCAACTCGCGGTGCTGCGTCGGGCGAACCTGGTGGTGACCCGCAAGGAAGGCTCGACCGTGTACTACTCGCTGACCAGCCCGCACATCGCCGAGCTGCTCAGGACCGCGCGAACCATCCTGTCGGGCGTGCTGAGCGGACAGGCCGAGCTGCTCGCCGACCTCCAGGCCGCGCAGGGCGAGGGGAAACCGCCGTCGTAGCGACGGCCCTTGATCGGCGGCCGTCTCCCGAGAGAGTTGACAGCGCTCTGTGGTGCCGGGAGGCGGCCGCCTTCACCAGTAGGACGCCGTCAGGGCAAAGCATCGGAAAAATCCCGTAACTCCACACGTGGGAAGACCTGTTGGTCACCTGCGGACAGTCCTCACCAGCTCAGGGAGGCGTCATGGGCCTGCTGCGCAAGATCCGTTCCACCGGGCGGGTGGCCGAGCCCGCGCCGCCGCGCCCGGAAGACGAACCCCCGCCGCAGGCACGGGAGTTCGGCGGCTCGGTGCAGGTGCGGTGCGTGGACGCCGGCTCCTGCAACGGCTGTGAGATCGAGATCGCCGCGGCCTTCAACCCGGTGTACGACGCCGAGCGGTACGGGGCGCGGCTGGTGGCTTCGCCGCGCCATGCGGACGTGGCGCTGGTGACCGGGCCGGTGACGCGGAACATGGCCGAGCCGCTGCGGCGCACGGTGGCCGCGATGGGCGAGCCGCGGCTGGTGGTCGCGGTCGGGGACTGCGCGATCAACTGCGGCGAGTTCGCCGGGGGTTACGGCGTCGAGGGCGCCGTCGCCGATGTCGTACCGGTGGATCTGGCCGTGCCCGGATGCCCGCCGGAGCCGGAGCAGATCGTGGCGGCCCTGCGGAGAGTGACCGGACGGTGAATGTGATCGCGGCCGCCCTCGCGACGGCCACCGGGCTGGGCGGCGCGGGCGCGCTGGCCGGACTCGGACTGCCGTACAAGATCCGCGTCCCGGTCGTCGGAGTGCTGACGGTCGGCGTGGGGGCGGCGGGTGGTACGGCGGGTGTGGCCGCCCTGGGCGGAAGCCACTGGGCAACGACGCTTGCCGGGCTGCTGCCGCTGGCCGGGGTACATCTGGCGGTGGACGCGTTGGCGGGGCTGTTCATGGCGGTCGCGGGGGCCGTCGTGGTCGCGGTCGCGGTGTACGGCATCGGCTACGCGCACGGGCCGCACGGGCTCGGCTCGCGTACGGCGCAGGCGGTGCTGCCGCTGTTCGCGCTCACCCTGGTGCTGGTGCCCGTGGCGGCGTCGGTGTCCACCTTCCTGGCGCTGTGGGAGCTGATGGCGCTGGCCTCGCTGCTCCTCGTCCTCGCCGAGCACCGGGAGCGTGCCTCGGTGCGGCAGGCGGGTGTCTGGTACGCGGTGATGACGCACCTCGGGCTGGTGCTGCTGCTCGCCGGGTTCGCGCTGTTCGCCGCGCAGACGGGCGGCGAGACCTTCGCCGCGCTGCGGCACGGCGCGCAGGCCGTGTCGCCGACCGTGCGCGGGCTGGTGTTCGTGCTGGTCGCGCTCGCGTTCACGTCGAAGGCGGGCGCGGTGCCGCTGCACGCCTGGCTGCCGCGCGCGCATCCCGAAGCCCCCAGCCCGGTCTCGGCGTTGAAGAGCGCCGCCATGGTCAACCTCGGCATCTACGGTCTTGTCCGCACCGGCCTCGATCTGCTCGGCGGCGGACCGGCGTGGTGGTGGCTGGGGCTGATGGCGGTGGGCGGGGCCAGCGCGGTGTACGGAATCCTGCAGGCGGCGATGGCCTCCGACCTGAAGCGGCTGCTGGCCTACTCGACGAGCGAGAACATGGGCCTGGTCCTGATCGGAGTGGGGGCGTCCGGGCTGTTCGCCGCCTACGACGACCCGGCGCTGGCCGCACTGGCGTTGGTGGCGGCCCTGCTGCACGTGGTCAACCACGCGGCGTTCAAGGCCCTGTTGTTCTGCGCGGCAGGGTCGGTGCTGCGGGCCACCGGCCTGCGGGATCTGGACCGGATGGGCGGGCTGCGGGCCCGGATGCCGGCCACCGCCGGGCTGTTCGCGCTCGCCGCCCTCGGGGCGGTGGCGCTGCCGCCCGGCAACGGGTTCGTCAGTGAATGGCTGCTGTTGCAGTCCCTGATCCACGGACTTCAGGTGCCGGGGGTCGCGGTGGCGGTCGTCCTGCCGCTGTCGGTGGCGCTGATCGCGCTGTCGGCGGGCATCGCAGCGGCGGCGTTCGTGAAGGCGCTCGGGGTCGGCTTCTTCGCCCGGCCGCGCAGTGAACCGGCCGCGGCGGCCAAGGAATCACCCGTGCTCATGCTCGCCGGGATGGGCCTGCTCGCGGCCCTGTGTGCGGCCCTGGCCGTGGTGCCCGGCCTGCTCGGCGACGGCCTGGACCGGGCGGTGTCCGCGACCGGGTTGCCCGGCAGCGGCGCGGTGTCGGGCGGTGCATCGAGGGTGCGGCTCGCGGACATCTCCGCGACGCTGTCGCCGCTGTGGGTGGTGGCCGCCCTGGCCGGAGCCCTGATGCTCGCCGTCGGCCTGCCCCGGCTGTACGGCCGCAGACGGCGCCGGAAGAACGCCCGGCTGTGGGACTGCGGCGGCGGGGCGCCGACCCCGCGCATGGCGTATACGGCGACCTCGTTCGCCGAGCCGCTGCAGCGCGTCTTCGACGACGTCCTCGCCCCGGAGCAGGACGTGGACGTCACCCCGGTGCGCGAGTCGTCGTACCTGGTGGAGCGGGTGCGCTTCCAGCGCCGGGTGCCCGACCGGATCGAGCACCGGCTGTACGAACCCGTGCTGCGGGCGCTGGCCGGTACCGGGCAGGCGGCCCGGCGGCTGGCGGGCGGCAGCGTGCATCTCTATCTCGGCTACGGCTTCGTCGGCCTGGTCGTCCTGCTGGTGGCGTTGGCGGTGGGCTGGTGATGAGCACAATCGGGTACGCGGCCGTGGCGGGCCAGGTCGTCGTGGTCGGCGCGGGCGCCCCGCTGCTGACCGGGTGGATGCGTCAGGTGCGGGCCCGGCTGGAGGGCCGCGCCGGCGCCGGCGTGCTCCAGCCGTGGCGGGACATCCGCAAACTGCTGCGCAAGGAACCGATCAGCCCCGTGGGCACCGGGCCCGCCTTCCGTGCCGCCCCCGCGCTGCTGGTCGCCACCACTGTGGTCGCGGCCGGCCTCGTACCCCTGCTGTCGACCGACACCCCGGTGAGCGGGCACGCGGACCTCATCGTGGTGGTGGCGCTGATCGCGCTCGGCACCCTGGCCCTGGCGCTGGCCGGGCTGGATTCCGGCACCGCGTTCGGCGGCATGGGAGCCTCCCGGGAGATGACGGTGGCCGCGCTGGTCGAACCGACCATCCTGCTGTCGGTGTTCGCCCTGTCGATACCGGCCGGGACCACCAACCTGCCCGCGATCGTCTCCGGCGCCGTCGACGAACCGGCCCGCCTCGCCTCCCCGGCGGGCTTGCTGGCCACCGCCGCGCTCGCGGTCGCGGTGCTCGCGGAGACCGGGCGGATCCCGGTCGACAACCCCTCCACCCACCTCGAACTCACCATGATCCACGAGGCGATGGTGCTGGAGTACGCCGGACCCGATCTCGCCCTGGTCGAACTCGGCGCCCAGATGCGGCTCACCCTGCTGCTCGGACTGCTGTCCTCGCTGTTCGTGCCGTGGGGCATCGCGACCAGCGCCTCGTGGAGCGTGCTCGTGGTGGCCCTCGTCCTGTTCGCGGCCAAGATCGCCGTGCTGGGGGCGGTGCTGGCGGCGGCCGAGGTGTTCTGGGCCAAGGTGCGGCTGTTCCGGGTGCCCGAACTGCTCGCCGGGTCCTTTCTGCTGGCGCTGCTCGCGGTGACCGCCTCCTACTTCCTGAGCGGAACCTCATGAGCGACGGCCTGTACACCCAGCTCCTCGACCTGGCCTGTGGGGCCTTCCTGCTCGCGGCGGTGATCGTGCTGTGGCGGCGCGAACTGGCCGCGATCGTGCGGGTGTTCGCCCTGCAGGGCCTCGCGCTCGCCGCGATCGCCGTCCTGCTCGGCGCGTACGAGGAACGGTGGGACCTGATCGCCGTGGGCATCGGCATCGGACTGCTGAGGGCGGGCGTCCTGCCGTATCTGATCCGCCGCGCCCTGGCCACGATCACCGCCGACCGCGCGCACCGAGAGGAGGTGCGGGAGACACAGCCGCTGGTCAACGTCGCCGCCTCCCTGCTGACCGCGGCGCTGCTCACGCTACTGGCCTACGCCGTCGCCCGGCCGTTGACCGAACTGAACCCCACTCCTGCCACCCGCGCGCTGCCGGTCGGCCTCGCCGTCGTCCTGATCGGCTTCTTCGTCCTGGTCACCCGCAGACGGGCCCTGGCCCAGGTGGTCGGCTTCCTGCTGCTGGACAACGGCATCACCGCCACCGCCTTCCTGGCCACCTCCGGAGTGCCGCTGATCGTCGAACTCGGCGTCTCCTTCGATGTGTTGCTGGCCGTGCTGGTGCTGCAGATCCTCACCACGAGGGTGCGCGAGGCGTTCGGCACCACCGACATCGACGACCTGCGGGAGCTGCACGACTGATGAACGCCACGGTTCTGCTGACCGCCCCCGCCGCCGTACCGCTGCTGGTGGCCGGGGCGTACGCGCTCGCCGCACTCCGCACCCGCTCCGCCGCCCCGGCACACCCCGCGGCGCGGGTGTCAGCACAGGGCGCCGTCCTGGTGGCGCAGGCACCGGACCAGGACCCGCAGCGGCATCCGACGCACTGGGCGGCTCTCGTCTCACCCGCCGTGATCCTCCTGTGCGGGAGCCTGCTCGCGTCGGCCGTCGTCACCGACGGCCCCCGGACGGCGTACTCCGGGCTGCTGCGCGCGGACGCGCTGACCGCGTGGATGCTGCTGGTGGTCGGCGCCGTCGCGCTGATCGCCTGCGCCTTTGCACCGAGGTACCTGGCTGTTGAACAGGCCGAGGGCCGGGCCCACCTTCCGGCTCTGTGGCGCTACCACGTACTCGTCCAGGCGTTTCTGGGGGCGATGTGCCTGGCCGTGGTGACCGCCAACCTCGGCGTGCTGTGGGTGGCGATCGAGGCGACCACCATCGTCACCGCGTTCCTCGTCGGGCACCGCCGCACCCGCACCTCGGTGGAGGCCGCGTGGAAGTACGTGGTGATCTGCTCGGCCGGCATCGCGCTGGCCTTCCTCGGCACCGTCCTGATCTACTACGCGGCCCGGCAGGCCGGCATCGCCGAAGCCTGGGCGCTGGACTGGCCCACCCTGGTCGCCCACGCCGACCGGCTCGACCCGGCGGTCACCCGGCTCGGCATCACCCTGATCGTGCTCGGCTTCGGCGCCAAGGCCGGTCTCGTCCCGCTGCACGCCTGGCTGCCCGACGCCCACAGCCAAGCCCCCGCCCCGGTCTCCGCGCTGATGTCGGGCGTGCTGTTGTCCGTCGCGTTCGCCGCGATCCTGCGCTACCGGGTCATCGCCGACGCCGCCCTCGGACCAGGCTTCACCCAGACCCTGCTGGCGGGGATCGCCCTGCTCACCCTCACCCTCGCCGTCGGCCTGCTGTTGGCCCAGCGCGACTACAAGCGGATGCTGGCCTACTCCTCCATGGAGCACATGAGCCTGATCGCCCTCGGTGCGGCGATCGGCAGCCCGCTCGCCCTGTCCGCTGCCCTCCTGCACATCGCCGGACATGGGCTCGCCAAGTCGGTCGCCTTCTGCGCCTCGGGGCGCATTCTGCAGATCACCGGTACGGCGCGAATCGGCCGGGTGCGCGGGCTGCTGGCCAGTGCTCCCGCGTCGGCGGGGGCGTTCGGGGTCGCGGTGGCGGCGCTGATGGCGTTTCCGCCCTTCAGCCTCTTCTCGTCCGAACTGGGCATCGCACGCGCCGGGTTCGCTGCCGGTGCCGGCCTGGGGTGGGCCACGGCGGCGGTGCTGCTGCTCGTCCTGGTGGCCTTCGCCGCACTGGCCACCCGCACGGCCCGGATGCTGCTGGGACCGGGAACACCGGCCGAGGACAACCCGTCTGCCGCATGGCCGCTGCTGCTGGGCCTGGCCGCCTGCGCCGCCCTGGGGGTTGCCACCGGCCCGCTCACCGACCTGCTGGACGCCGCCGCCCAGGCGATCGGAGACCACTGACACCATGCGCAAGATCTACCAGGTCAGCCCCGCCACACTGACCCAGCACGCCGAGGACCTGCTCACCCAGGGCCACCGGCTCGCCCTGGCCGCCGCGCACCTCGACGAGAGGGGGCCACGCGTGGTGTACCTGTTCGTGGCCGGCCCGCCCGACACGCGCACCGAACTCCACGTACGCCTCGACCCCGCCCGGCCCGAGGTACCCAGCCTCGCCCATCTCTCCTTTGCCGCGGGCCGGTTCGAGCGCGAGATGCGTGACCTGTTCGGCATCGTCCCCCTCGACCACCCACTCCCACGTCGCCTTGTACGGCACTTCCACTGGCCGCGCGGCTGGTACCCGATGCGCCCCGATGCCGGACCACCTCCCGCGTTTGGCGAGCAGGAGGGCCCGTATCCGTTCCTGGAGGTGGAGGGCGACGGCGTCTACGAGATCCCCGTCGGGCCGGTGCACGCCGGACTGATCGAACCCGGACACTTCCGCTTCTCCGTCGTCGGCGAGACCATCCTCAAACTCAAGGCCCGCCTCTGGTTCGTCCACAAAGGAATCGAGAAACTCTTCCAGGGCCGCTCGACCGCGGCCGGCCTCCCGCTCGCCGAACGCATCAGCGGCGACACGGCCGTCGGCCACGCCCTGGCCTACTGCCTCGCCGTCGAAGAGGCCACCGGCACCGAGGTCCCCGCCGAAGCCCAGCGCGCCCGCGCCCTGCTGCTGGAACTGGAACGCATCCACAACCACGTCGCCGACCTCGGCATGCTCTGCAACGACGTCGGCCACGGCATCCTCAACGCCCACGCCCAACGCGTCCGCGAACAACTCCTGCGCCTCAACGAGGAGATCACCGGACACCGGCTCCTGCGCGGCGGCGTCGTCCCAGGCGGCGCCGTCCTGCACTCCCTGCCCGACGCCGCGCGCCTGAAGGCGATCGGCGCGGACATCCGCGAGATCACCGACCTCGCCCTCGCCCACTCCACCGTCCACGACCGCTTCACCGGCACCGCCATCCTCCGCACCGACGCTGCCCGGACCATCGGCTGCCTCGGCTACGTCGCCCGCGCCAGTGGCCTGGCCGCCGACGCACGCATCGCCCACCCCTTCACGCCGTACGACGACATGGGGCTCGCCGTGCCCGTCCACGACAGCGGTGACGTTCTGGCCCGCTTCCTGGTCCGCGCTGAGGAGATCGACGTATCCCTCGCCCTGATCGGGCAGTTCACCGAGGGACTCACCGCATCTGCAGCCGTCCTCGGTCCGGCTCCCGTGCCCGGTGCGGGCCCGGGCACGGGCGTGGGACTCGTGGAGGGCTGGCGTGGCACCATCGCCACCCGCATCGAACTCGCCCCGGACGGCACGCTGGCCCGGGTCAAGCCGGCGGACCCGTCCTTCTTCAACTGGCCCGCCCTACCGGTGGCGCTGGCGGACACGATCGTCCCGGACTTTCCGCTGACCAACAAGAGCTTCAACCTGTCCTACGCGGGCAACGACCTGTAGTCAGCCGTCGTCTCGGCGTCCGTCACGCGGCTGGCGGTGCCGGTGACCACCACGCTCCAGCCGGTGCGGGTGTCGAGATCGAGGCGGTCGGCCCCGTACACCACCACCTCCGACGCCGACGCGGTGGTCGGCAGCGCGGCCCCGGCGTGCGTGCGGATGATGATGCCGCCTTCGTCGCTGACGAGGTGATTGACCGGACGGATCACCGGCAGCGCCTGGTGGGTGAAGCCCACCCAGGAGAGGAAGGAGTGGTCAAGGCGACACCTCACAGTCGGCCTCATGCCTGGCCCCGCGCGGCCAGAGCACCTCGACATCGAGGCCGTGACTCCGTGCGAAGGCCACCAGGTGCGCCGTCCGGTCCCGATCGCTCGACGGCGACCCGTCCCAGATCGCCAGGACGCCTGCGCAGGACCGCAGCAGCCTCTCGTCGGCGGTCACACACGAGCTGAGGCTCTTCGGGTCGTACTCCAGCAGTCGCACCTGTTCCGACAACAGCAGCAGCTCACCGGCCGCCTTGCCGTCGGGCTCGGCCAGTGGCGCGGGCACACGGTTGCGGGCCGGAAGCACCGTCACCAGGGCCAGCCCCGCTTCGCGGGCGGCGCGACCGAACGCCAGCGGAAGCCCCCGACCCGCACGGACCAGCCCAGCCCTGCCCGCCATGGCGAAGGAGGCCAGCCGCTCGCGCAGCTCCTCCTCCAGCAGCGCGAGCGTCGGTGCGGTGAGATCGGGATGCCCCACAACAGCGATCACTCCTGGTCGTCCCTTCTCGTAGTCACCTTGCGGTCATGGCAACTGCTCACTTGAAGGAGACTTCAACCAGCGCCCATGATCGTATGTGTCGCAGTCCCGTGGATGGCGGTCCGGGGGAGTGGTGGCCACCCACGGGCAAACCTGATCGTCTCCAGACAGGAGTACGGCACGCCAGGGCAGACCGGGGGTGGAATCAGGGCCGACAGGTCCTTGCGGATGTGTCGGCTTCCGCTACTTCGAGACGTGTTCGCCGAGGTGGAAGAGCAGCCACACGAAGCCGGCGAACAGGTGTGTGCCGAAGATGTAGAAGCCGGCGCGCAGTGCGACACCGCGTTCCTTCTGGCTCTCCGCATCCCGGGGCGTGTCCTGCTCGGCGTCGTTCACCATGCCCTTGCCTTCTCTCGTCCTGCCGTGTGCGCCTACAGGGGTATCTCGAACCGGACGAGGACGACTTTGCCTTCGTGGTCGAGGGCGGGCTCGGCGCTCAGTTCGCCGTCGTAGTCGGCAGCGAGGTCCGCCACCATCCGCAGCCCGGCGCCCATGCCCTCCAAGGTGAGGTCCGGAAGGCGTGGTTCGGCGTCCGCGACGCTGATGACCAGCTGACCGGCCGCGGCCGTCATCCCCACGTCCATCAGCGGAGAGTGCGGGGCGTGCCGCAGCACATTGGTGACCAGCTCGCTGACCGTGAGCAGTACCGCGTCAGCGAAGGAGGACTCGGGAGTGACGCCGATCTCCGCGAAGTGCCCGATCACCGCTTCCCGGGCCTCGCGTACCGCGTCGGGTCCCACCGGCACCGAGGTGATGTGCCGCCGTACCGGCGGCCGGGCGTGTTCGATGGCCGCGGCCGGGCGGCCGCGGTGCCACGGCATCCGGAACCGGTGCGCGCCGCCGGTCACCGCGCTGCTTCTGTTCGTCGCAGTTCGTCAAGCAGGTCCTGGCGTTCGGACAACAGCACGGACAGGATGCGCCGGGCCGCTGCCAGCAGTTCGGCGACATCGCCGCCGGCCAGTTCGTAGACCACGGTCGATCCGGTGCGGGTGGCGGTGACGATCCCGGAGCGGCGCAGCACCGCCAGCTGCTGCGAGAGGCTCGACGGCTCGACCTCGATCTCCGCCAACAGGTCCCGCACCGGCTTCGGGCCGTCCTGCAGCAGCTCCAGCACCCGGATGCGCACCGGATGCCCGAGCATCCGGAAGAACTCCGCCTTCGCCTCGTACAACGGAACCGGCACCCTGATCATCCCTCTTCAGCCTCCACACCGACGTCGATGCCATGCCGGTGCGCCAGGCGCACAGCGTCATCGAGTTCGTCCTGTGCGACGGCGGTCGCATAGGCGTCCTCGGCCTCCAGGGCGGTCGTGAGCGCGGCGCGCGCCGCGCGGACCCGCCGGCGCGCGGCCTCGGTGAACCCGCCCACGGCGGACCTCCTTCTGTGGCCTGCTCAGCAAGGCAACTAGTGAATTGAAGAACTCTTCAAGAGTACCGGATTCGAGTCCCGCCGAGATTCTGTGGCCCGACGCGCGGCTGTCCCGACGAAGATGCATGGCATGAGCCGCTGCTGCCGCGTCGGAGCGCGACGACGGGGTCGGACCGGCCGGTCGGACCGGCCGGTTCGGCTCTGGCCAAGACCGGCGCGCTGACCGCGCCGGAACCGGGCAGCCGCGCAGGTCGAAGACCACGTCCACGGCGAGGACGCCGACGGCGCAGACCGGCAAACCTCCACGCCGACAAGGGATACGACTACGACCACCTGCGGCGATGGTTACGCGGGCGCGGCATCCTGCACCGCATCGCCCGCAAAGGCATCGAGTCACCGCGCCGCTTGAAACCTGCAGAACGGTCAGCCGAGCGGTGTCGTGCGTATGTAGGTGCCCTTGTCCAGAACGTCGTTGATCTGTACACCGATCGATCGGGGCAGCCGTCCTGGAGCGGGTTGTAGGGACAAGGCTTCGGCAAGCGCACGAATATTCAGGTCGACCACTGCTTCAACCAGTGCGGCAAAGGCATCAGTTGCGGCCCGACCCTTACGCCACGCTACGAGGAACGCCGAAGCCCCGGCAGCGGCCGCCGGCCAGTACACGGTCCCGAGTGACAGATACATCACGCCCCAGGCTGCGAGCGCTGCCGCTTCGCCCAAACGGCGGCGGGCATCGTTCACGGGAGCGCGTGCGGTGTCGTCCAGGAGCAGCCACAAGCGTGGCCACGCCAGATCGAGCGAGCATCCGTATTCAGTGTCCACGCGCTTCCTGACCAGACCGAGGCGATCCCCCATCCAGGTCGGGGCGGCCGGACGGTAACCATCTGGCACATCGAGGCCGGCGGGCCGGGTGTGTTCCTCGCGATTCCTTCGCCAGTTGGTGAGGTGCCTTCCGAGCGGCCGGAAGGGACCCCGCCATTGTCCGGTCCAGATGATCTCGATCGCCCCAGCGAGGGCCTTCACGGTCAGGCCTGTGATCGTGGCGAGAAACAGCGCCGCGACAACTGTGACCAGTGCTTTTCCGGTGCCCGCTTCCAATGGCTTCATGGACTGCTCGGCTGCGTCGAGCAGCCGCGCTCGGTCCAGAGCGCGCCGGTTCCCGAGTACGCCGGCGCTCCATGCGGCGACGACGAAGAGCAGGCCGGGCAGTATCAGGGAGGTCAGCCACCGCTCAGCGAGTCGTTTGCCCAGTTCCGAGAAGAACGAGCCGGGCACGGCTATGGCCCTGCCAGCGGAATCATCGGTGTGTCAGTGAGCGAGCACACCGGAACGCGTCCCTGGGTGTCGCGAACTTCCTGCCGTGGGCACGCCCGGTCGGGGCAGCGGTACTGGCCAGGGATCACGTGTGCTGCCTTCGGCCCGGGAAGGGGTGGCAACCCCGACCCGTTTCCCCGGCTGTCCAGCCGCTCGGGGTCCGCTCCCAGCAGCCGCCACGCGTCGAAGGCAGTGCCCTCGCCGAGCACGAGCACCACGGCCTGTTCCAGCAGGTCGTTCCATCCCTCGCTTCTGGCAGCACGCTGTAGTTGGGGCAGCTCCGCGCAGAGCAGTGCCCGCGCACTTCGCTCGTCCACCGGCCGCCCCCGCTCGCCCCTCGCCCGTGACCGATAAGCCTAGAGCCCAGCAGCGGTTCCGGGCCAGATGACAATCATTCAGCCGCCTTCTACTGTCGAAGAAGGACGGGGGTGCCGTATGACGGGGGCAGAGCTCCGGGCGGAACTGACCAGGCGTCTGAACGATTACACGCAGCGCCACGACGACACGGTCATACTCGACGCTGAAGCGGTGCGCGCCGCCGAGGAGCTCACGTCCTTGTGGGCGCAACCGGCTTCGGACGACGCATCTCAATGGAGCGATCTGTACCTGCTGGGCTGGTTCCGCTGGTACCGAAGCCAGACGTCGGAGACTGACGGCCCACGCGAACTCGACATGGCCGTACGGTGCTTCGCCACACTGTGGCAGGCCTCGTCACCCGAGGTCCGGGACGCACTGGAGATTCCCGAGCCGCTGATGTGGCGGGTGATGGCCTTCAACGACCCTGGGGATGCCCTCGATCTCGCGGTCCTCCTGGCCCAGGATCCGCCGCCCGCCGACTTCCCCGGCGACGCCCCCCACGCTGCCGCGGAGTTGTTCGCGGGGGTCGGACTATATGCCTCCGACGAGGACGAGCGCCGCCGGGCTCACGTCAACCTCTGTGACCTGCTGAGGCGCCGGTACGAAGAGGGCCACGACCCAGACGCTCTGGACGGCGCGGTGGCCGCCGGTAGAGCAGGCGTCGCTCTGCCTTCCCCACAACACCTGCACGGCATAGCCGAGTCGCTCCTGGGCCAGGCATTGCAGGCCAGAGCCGATACGAGTGGGCGCCCGGAAGACTTGGACGAGGCGATCGGCCTCTTCCGAGCCTGCACCGGATTCCCGGCGCCGGGTACGCAGAACGGCGTGTGGACCCGCGCCCACCATCTGCTGGGCATGGCTCTTCTGGCCCGCTGGCAGCGCAGCCACGACCCCGCCGACCTCGATGCCGCAGCGTCGGCACTGCGCACAGCGTGGAAGTCCGGCTCTCACACCGAGGATGGAGCCGAACATGCCCTTCACTTGGTCCGTGCCCTGCTGCTGTACTTCAAGGACGGCCGGACCACCAATGTCCTGACCGTTCTCCGCGAGGCGGAACTCGTACTCACCGAGCTTCCGCAAGCCGACGCCCGGCTGCGGGCCGTCCAAGCCGAGATCGGGGTGCAGCGCTTCCTCCTCACCCAGGACGCCGCCGATCTGGAGGCCGCCATCCCGCTCGCGGAGCAGGCTTGGGCCGACATCTCCGGTGCGTCCGGTGCCTCGGACGGGCCGGACATCACCGGATCCGACCGCTGGGCCGCACTGCAAAACCTCGCAGCGCTGTACTCGGCGCGCGCGGGCGAGAGTGATTCCGTCGGCCACGACCTGGCGGTCCGTCACTATGAGGCGGCCCTGGAGGCACTGCCCGCCGACGACCCGCGCACA
Organism: Streptomyces sp. S.PB5; assembly: GCF_030403745.1. Taxonomy (GTDB): domain Bacteria; phylum Actinomycetota; class Actinomycetes; order Streptomycetales; family Streptomycetaceae; genus Streptomyces. The sequence continues at coordinate 156,258 of NZ_JAQMWP010000016.1, read as the reverse complement.
GCCGCGGCGCGGGTCTCCCTTGCGAGCGGCCTCGTCGGCCGTGCCGGATGCAACGGCGACGCATCCGACGCCCGGCGTGCCCTTCTCCTGCTGGATCAGGTGCTGCGTGAGCTTCCTGCCGGTGATCCCTTGCGGTCGACGGCGAAGCTGAACGAGGCGGTGGCTACAGGGGTGATGTACCGCCGCTCCGAGCCTCCCGATCCCGGCATGCTGGACCGGGCCATCGCCTTGTACCGTGACGTCCTGTCTGCCGATCACCGCACCCGGCTGTTCCCCTCGCTCCAGGCGAACCTGGGCACCTTGCTGACGAGCCGCTTCCGGCTGAACGGCCGCATCGAGGACATCGACGATGCGATCCGCGCACTTGAAGAGTCCACCGCGCTGACCCCCGCGGAGCATCCCCAACGCGCCTCCCGCCAGGAGAAGCTTGGTCAGGCGCTGGAACTGCGCTACCAGACGCGGGCCGACCTCACCGACCTCGACAACCAGGTCGCGGCCTACCGTGAAGCACTGCACGCCTCTCCGGAGAACCCGGCGGCGATGAACCTTCTTGGTGCGGTGCTCGCGATCCGTGGAGAGATCACAGGCAACGAAGACAGCCTCACCGAAGCGATCGCCCTCCACCGGAAGGCCGTTGACGCCACCACTGAGCCGGCTCGCCGCGCCGGCCGGCTGAGCAGTCTCGGCAGCGCGCTCGCCGCCCAGGCGAACAAGACCGGAGACTCGGCCGTGCTGGACGAGGCCGTCTCGGTCCACGAAGAGGCGGTCCGATCCTGCGACCCGGATGACGCCTCACGGTGCCACATGAACCTCGCCGTCTCACGGATCATCCGTTTCGAGTGGCGGGGAGCGCTGGACGATCTGAACGCGGGCATCGAGTCATACCGTGAGAGCCTCTCCACGGGGCGTGAACGGCGCATCGAAGGTCTTGTGAATCTGGCCAATGCTCTCGTCTACCGAGCCGGCCGCCTCGGCTCCGAGTCCGATCACCATGAGGCAGCTCAGCTCTATGAGCAGGCCCTGGATGCCACGTCACCGCGCCACCCTCATCGCCCCGGTCGGCTGGCCAACGTGGCACGGTCGTGGATGCGGCGCGCCCTCGCCACCGACGACCACACCCTCGGACGCAAAGCCCTCGCTCTTTCCCGCGAGGCGCTCGAGCTGGCCATGGGAACGGCCCATGAACGCCGTATGCGGATCGCTTTGGCCGATCACCTCCACATCCAGGCCGGACTGGACAACAACGCGGACACGGTTCGCGAGGGCCTTCGCGTCCTGGATCCCTTGACGGCCGGACCGCCTGAAGGTGACGTGCTCCAAAGCCGCGCCGAGCTGCTGCGTGAGCTGTATCGCCTCACCGGCGACGCCGGCGCCCTCGATGACCGCGTCGACACTGCCTTCAAGGCTGCAGCCTGCCCCGGCAAGGCGGGGGACCGTGCGCAGTGGACGTACAGCCTGGCCATGGCCTGCTGGCAGCGCTATCGGGCGGCCGGACGTCCGAAGGACCTCGCGTCGGCCATCGATGCCTGGCGCCTGGTGTGTGCCGACGATGCGGCCCCCGCTCAGCTACGCTTCGACGCTGCCGCCTACTGGGGCAACACCGCGGCCTCGGCTGGGAAATGGGATACCGCCGTAGAAGGATTCCGCAGGGCGCTCGACCTGTACGGGCAACTGGCATGGCCCGGACTGCGTCGTACGGATCAGGAGTACCGACTTGCTCACGCTTCCGGAGTCGCCCGGGACGCGGCCGCCTGCGCACTGCAGCGCGACGATCCCTGCCTGGCGGTCGAGTTGCTGGAACAAGGGCGCTCCGCTCTATGGAATCTCGCCCTTGACGTGACCACGGACCTCGACGACCTGGCACAGGCCGCCCCGGCGCTGGCCCGACGACTCGACGAGGTGCATGCCGCGCTGCGCGCCCTGTCCTCCACAGACACCAGCAGTACCGCCGACACAGCCGGCCTGCCGCACCCCGCAACCTCTGTGAAGGACGACGACCGCCGGGTCCGTCTCGCCCACGAGCGGGACCGCCTGTTGACGCGGGTGCGCAACCTGCGCGGCTTCGAAGACTTCCTGAGCGCACCCGCCTACCACCGGCTCACGCGAGCGGCGGCCGAAGGACCGGTCATCGTTCTCAACATCAGCTCGTACCGCAGCGACGCCATCATAATGACGCAGCGCGGCACGCCTGTCGTCGTACGGCTCAGTCAGGCAGCCGACGAGGAGCAGGCCACACTCCGGGCCAACGACTACATCCACGCACTCCAGCAACTCCAGGACGCTGCCGCAAGCGGCGCACTGGGAGAGATGGTCAAGGCCCGGATGCGTATCAGGGCCGCACTGGACTGGCTGTGGACCGCGGTCACCGCCCCGGTCCTGGACCGTCTCCCCGATTCCGAAACGTCCACCCAGCGGCGGGTGTGGTGGTGTCCGACCGGCCCGCTGGCGGTTTTTCCCCTGCACGCCGCCGGTCCCGCCACGGAGACAACTGCGGTCATCGACCACGTCGTCTCGTCCTACACCCCGACACTTCGGGCACTGATCCGAGCGCGGCAACGCCCTGCGCCGCACGATGCCCCCCGGCTCCTGCTCATGGCGGTTCCCGACGCACCGCACCAGCACCACCTGCCTCAAGCGGTGCCCGAGGTCGAACGCATCGCTGCTGCCCACCCAGCCCAGTACACGCTGGTGACCAGAGACCAGGCCACGCGACAGCGGGCTCTGGAGGAACTGCCCCGACATACGTGGGCACACTTCTCCTGCCACGGCGGACAGGACTTCTCACGCCCGAGCAGAGGCGGGCTCTTCCTGGCGGACGGGATGCTCACCGTCCATGACATGGCCGAGCAGACATCCTCCCAGGCCGAGCTGGCATTCCTCTCCGCCTGCCAGACCGCCATCGGCGGCACAGGCCTCCTCGATGAGTCCATCCACCTGGCCGCGGCACTGGCCACCATCGGGTTCCGCCACGTCATCGCAACACTATGGAGCATCTACGATTCGACCTCCCCAGAGGTCGCCGCACAGGTCTACACGGCACTCCGACACAGCGGGACAGCCGCCCCACGGTCAGTCGCCGAAGCACTCCACAAGGCTCTCCTGCACATGCGTAAGAGCCACCCGAACCAGCTCACCGTGTGGGCGCCATACATCCACATCGGCCCGTGACCAGGCTCGCAAGTCCGGATGCCCATCGAGCTTCCTTGGCCTTTATGTCAGGCTCGAACTTCCGGCAGTACCAACGAGTTCGTGGACGTTCGGCGTCCCTCACCTTCTGGGACATCACGAGCGCAAACCGGGGCATCACGTGACTTCGCTGAATCCCTGGCGGGAGCCCCCAGGCACGGGGAGGATCCCCCGCGACTGCCGTTCCTGGATCATCCATGAGACATTCTCAGGGTCCGATAGCCTCGATGTCCTCGCGTGCCTCACGCCCCAGTTCCCGGGCCCGACGCAACGCTCGTTCCGTTTCGGCCCGGACAGCGGCCCGCCGCAGCATCTGGTACTCGATCTCCTCGCGGACCATGTCCCGCCGCGCCGACAGCGCGCTGCCCACAATCACACCCGCAATGATGCCGAGCAGTTCAATCACCGTCCTTTTCTGAATGTCGAAGGGTCGTTCAAATGTAGATCTCCACCCAATTCGGAGAGCCGCTGAAGATTCTTGATCACGGAAAGCGCGCGACGCAGCACCAGTTCATCGGACAAGTGGCCGAGGTTGTGGTGTATCTTCCACTCGCTCAGCATGATCAGCATACGAACAGCCAGGTCGTCGGCCGGGTGGTCATCGGTGGAGGCAAAGGGCCGTTCGACGGGATTCCCATCGCCCTGACCAGCTGGCCTCCGCCTGCTGGACGGCGCCATGGCTAGATCCTCCGGACCTTCTCGTAGTAATCCTCGATGTTGCGTTCAAGGAGAGTCTCCAGCTGGAGAAGTCGTGTGGCTGCCCGGTCCCTCGAACTGTCAGGAAGGGAGCTGTTCTGCAACTGCAGCGCAAATTTTTCGATCTCTTCCTGGGTGACGCGATTCAGTTCACCAAGGCCTTGCCCGATGCTCACGTTTATCAAGGTCTGTGATCGGGCCCTGATCTGCCTGATTGCCTCTGTGTCCACTGCGTGCTGTGTGCGCCATTCAGAGACTATTCGGCGCACTGTGTCGGACAGATCCTGAGCCGCCGTCCTCACTAGTTCGATTTCACTGCTCACCAGGCCCCCCAGTGCAGTCGGCAGGCGCATGGGATCGCGCCACACGGCAACCACGAGAAGTCTAGCCACTCGCAACCCGAAAAGGGATAGACGGTGCCGACCTGACCATCTCGGTGGCCATTAATTGGAATAGTGCATTCCGATCGATCGCTTCGGTGGTCACTTTTGATCGATAAAGGGCGATCTCGCGGAGATCAAAGGAAGTGTCACCACGGTACGGTTCGGCGCTGTGAGTGTACCTTAATGAAGGGGAAACCCAGTGCCTCATGGCCAGGTGGTCGGTCCCCCATGTATTCAAAAAGATCTTGCCTGTCCCGTGGTCAAAACGGGGTCAGAACCCGGCCTGTTGAGGTGTGAGCAAAGCCCACGTCTCACCTCAAGGAGAGCCGGTGGCCCCTACCGAGCGGTGGTCGCCGTGCTGCCTGTCCCGCCCCACCACGTCGCTGCAGGCACCCTTGTCGCTACCGGGATTCATTCGCAGTGCATCGGGCTTCAGCCCGGTGGTGAAGGGAATGTGATGGCTGCGGCGCGGAGCGTCGCAGGTTCTTGTCCGGCGGAGCCGGATGGTGTGTTCATCACCCGTGGCGGGGAGCGTCGCGAGGCCGTCCAGGCGGAGCCGGGCGATGCTCGCACGGGCCGGTTCTGCTGTTCGATGTACCCCTTGACCACGCAGAGCAGGGCGCCGCCGACGGTGCCGGCGAAGTAGGAGCCGGACCAGAGCTTGTTGGCCCGCCAGTAGTGGCGCACCAGGTCGGGGAACTCCTGGCGCAGACGCGGGAGGAAACACCCTTGAGGGAGTTGACCAGCTTGGTCACGGCGACCTTGGGCGGGAAGTTGACCAGCAGGTGGACGTGGTTGTCCTCACCGTCGAACTCCACCAGTTCGCACTCGAAGTCCGTACACACCGAGCGCATGATCTCCTCGATCCGCCTCAAGTGGGTATCGGTGAACACCTTGTGCCGGAACGGGCCCGCCTCGGTTCAAGTCCCGTAAGGACGCCCGGCAGTCGATCCGGTTCACCGCCAACGCCCGCTGGAGGATCACGGACGCCGGCCGTCTGAACCTGCCGAAGATCGGCGCGGTGAAGGTGAAATGGTCCCGCACCCTGCCCACCACCCCCACCTCCGTCACCGTCATCAAGAAGCTGAAGAAGGCCCAGCAGCAGCTGTCCCGCAAGCAGAAGGGATCCAAGAACCGCAGCAAGGCCCGCCTGAAGGTCGCCCACGCCCAGGTCGCTGACGCGCGCCGTGAGTTCCACCACCAGCTCTCCACGAAGCTGATCTGCGAGAACCAAGCAATCGCGGTGGAGGACCTGGCGGTGAAAGGACTCGCGCGCACCAGGGTGGCCAAGTCGGTGCAGGATGCTGGATGGGCATCGTTCCTCGGCATGCTCGCGTACAAGGCGCAACGGTATGGCCGCACCCTGGTCACCATCGGCCGGTTCACCCCGACCTCCCAGACCTGCTCCACCTGCGGCGCCGTGGACGGACCCAAACCCCTCCACGTCCGGGCATGGACCTGTACCGCCTGCGGCACCGTCCACGACCGCGACACCAACGCCGCACTCAACGTGAAAACGGCCGCCGGACTGGCGGTGTCAGCCTGCGGAGCGCCGGTAAGACCAGGAGCAATCCCGGCACGGCGCGAAGAAACAGGAAGCCACGGATTCCCGACCGGAAACCGTGCCGCGTAGCGGCACAGCAATCAGTCGAGAAGGCCAGAATCCCCGGGCTTCAACCCGAGGCGCAAGTCAACTGCGCTCCCGCGACCCCGAACTCCAGGAGAAAGCGGTCAAGTTCCTCGACCTGATGGCCAACAGCATCTTCTCCACCACCGTCGACATGACCGACACACTGCGTCAGATGGCCGCGCAGGGCTGGGAGCTGAGCCCCGACGACATCGCCGCGCTCAGCCCGCACCGCAGGGACAACGTGCTGCGCTTCGGCGACTACGACACCGCCACCCTCCACATCCCGCCCGGCCCGTACGACAGCGCGCTTCGCCTTCCTGCGGATGGCCTCTGACAGTGCTTGAAGAACGCGCAGGTCGAACGCGGGGACCTGTCCCCGAGCGGTGGGCAGGTCCGGCCCATGCTGGGATGCCTGCCCATGGCCGGGTAAGGTGATCACATGCAGCTGTTTCTGACGCCTCCGCCGCCCGCCGCTTAAGGCGGGCAGTCATGCAGAGCCATCCCGGGGTTACCGGGGTGGCTGCGCGGGTTGCCCACGGAGACATCGTGATGGCAATCAATCGAGGAGACCTCAGTTGCAGTCCTCTTCTGCCCTGCCCGTTCGGCAGGGTGTTCTCTACGTCGCGATTGCGGCCACAGCGTGGGGCACTGGCGGTGCGGTGGCCGCTGAACTGTACGACGTCGGCGGAATCGGCCCCATCTCTGTTTCCTTCTGGCGGTTCCTGACCGGACTCGGGCTACTTCTGGTAGCTCACCTGGTGCGACGGTCTCGGCGGCCCGAGACGGCGCTGTCGCTGCGTGCGACGTTCGCGGCGAACCCGCGGCGGGCCCTGATCACAGGCTTCGGGCTGGCGGTGTACCAGACGGCCTACTTCGCCTCCGTGCAGCAGGCCGGGCTGACCGTGGCCACGGTGGTGACCCTGGGCTCGGGTCCGGTGCTGGTCGCGGTCGGAGCCCGGCTCACGCTGGGCGAGCGCACCGGCGTCGCCGGAACCGCCGCGGTGGCGAGCGGCGTTGTCGGCTTGGTGCTGCTGATGGGGGGCGCTGATGGGAGCACTGGCCCGGCTCCCCTCTTGGGCATCGGATACGCGCTGCTCTCCGCCGCCGGGTACGCGGGCGTGACGTTGCTGGGCCGCTTCTCCGGTCGGGAGAACGCCGGTGGCGTGTTCGAGTCCACAGTCACAGGTTTCGCGGTCGGCACGGTCTGCCTTCTGCCGATGGCTCTGCTGGAGGGCCTGCTGCCCGGCATGGAGCGACCGGCATGGACCCTGGCTCTGATCCTCTACCTGGGGGCTGCGCCTACAGCCCTGGCGTACACGTTGTTCTTCGCCGGCCTCGGCGCCGTACGGGCGACCACGGCGTCCGTGGTCGCCCTGGTCGAGCCGCTCACCGCGGCGGTCATCGGCATCCTGGTCTTCGATGAGCGGCTCAACGCGATCGTTCTCACAGGCACGGCCCTGCTGCTGTTCGCGGTTCTCTTCCTCGCCGCTGACGAGGGGGTTGGCCGAGCGGCTTCCCGAAGGACGTCCGACCCAGGTGCTGACCACGGTCAGCGCCAGTCGCGCCGGGCCATGCCGACGAAGGACTGACGCCCAAGCAGCATGCACAAGGCGGGCGGCGGCCGTTGAGGCCGTCGCCCGTCATGACAACCGATGGCGGATGATGCGCATCGCGCCATCAACGTTCAGTGGCCACGCATCCTTATACCAGCTGCGTCAAGACCTCTCGTTACGTCAATCTCCCCTTGTGATGTAGCTCCTTGAACAACAGAGAAGTTAGCGTTCCGCAGGTAACCATGCCGGTAATGCCGCTGGCATGGAGAGTTGGCATACGACAGGAGGCGGTGTGAGCACAGAAGTTCACTTACTCGATCAGAAAACGGGCGTGGAGATCTATCCGGTGGTTGAGGAGATATCCTCGCTGCTGAATCGTTCCGCGCAGGATCTTGATGCGTCACTCACCACTGGTGAGCGGGCGGATCTCCGGAAAGCCGTCAGCGAACTCAACGCGCAGTCCACAGCCGGTGATCAGGGAGCCTTCTACGGCCAGCAACTGCTGCTCTCCCGTATCTACGGGCTCTCGACGCAACTCCCCGAGGCGCCTACCGCCGAAGGTTCCGTGGTCGTTCAAGAGGTGCTCCGTCTGCTCGAACAGGCCACCATGGCCACCGAAGACGCCATGCTGGAGCCCGGTATGCTCGATGCCGCGCCGACGGACCCCTCCGCGTTCCTTCCGTGGCTGAAGAAACTTGCCCGTGAGCACCGGGTCTACAAGCACCCGTACTACCGGGAGTTCATCCGAAATCAGGCAACGGAAGACGACCTGCGGAACTATGTGATCCAGGAATCGGTCGTCGACGGGCGATTCGACGATCTTCTCGCCATGATGCAGGTCGGCACCAGCGGCGCCGCGAAGATGGAGATAGCCGAGAACTTCTGGGACGAGATGGGAAACGGGGACCCGTCACAGGTCCACACCCATCTCTTCAACCAGATCTTCGGGGTCTTCGAAATTCCCGCCGACGAGCTGGAGCGGTCACTCACCGCCAACGCGCTTCTGTCCGGAAATCTCGCTGTGCTTCTTTGCCGCTACCGGCAGCTGTACCCGGAGGCCGTCGGATTCCTGGGAATGACCGAGTGGCTGGCGCCCGACCGTTTCGTGCAGGTCGTGCACGCCTGGGAGCGGCTCGGACTGCCCGACGTCGGCATCGTGTACCACAAGCTGCACATCACCATCGACTCCCGGCACGCGGCCGGCTGGTTCCACAACGTGGTCGTCCCGGCTGCTGAGTCGGAGCGCATGCGGCGCGCGATCGCCCGAGGAACACTGTGGCGGCTCAACTCCTCCGCACGCTACCTCGACGAACGCATGCCCGATCTCGCCGCTCACTGACCGGTCTGACAGGAAAGGCTCCGCGTCATGGCACTCGGCCCTCAAGGATTCTCGATCATCGATTTCCCTCCGGCCACGCCGGAGATGCTCCAGAGCTACGAAGACCTCCCGCTCGACCCGTACATGGGCAACGGCACGCGTTTCAAACGGTTCGCTCAGTACCGGCTCACGCCGGAACCCGGACGCGACAAGGGCTGGCTCTACGAGAAGTTACCGCAGCGTGACTACACCACGTACAAGCAGTTCAACAAGGTGGGCGGTGGTATGCGCCGCACGTACGAGACCATCCTCGCCGACTTCACCCCGATGATCACACTCGGTGCGGACGCGATGGATTTGGACCGCGGTGAGGACTGGCAGATCAACGTCCATCAGAACCGCACGAGGGCCGACGGCCAGCGCCCCGGACCGCTGACTCCGGAGGGTGTGCACCACGACGGACACGAGTACGTCATGATCGCCGTGCTGCGGCGGAACAACGTCGGGGGAAGCGAGACCCGTCTGTGGAAGCCGGGCGCCGACGCGCCGTTCTGGACGGGCACACTGGCGGCCGGGCAGGCCGTCCTCCTGGACGACAAGGCGCTCCAGCACGACGTCACGGACGTGACCTCCGCGGACGGCGGGCCCGGCCACCGGGACATCGTGATCGTCGCCTTCTCCCGCTGGAAGGACAAGTGGTACGGCGACGAGCACGACGAGGCGGCCCTCGCCAACCGCCCGAAGAACTGACCCGCCGCAGCCGTCGGCTCATGGGCGACTTCGTGAAGTACCAGGCGCTGGGCAACGACTACCTGCTCGTCGACCCCGGATGCGGCGATACGGTCCTTGGCGCTGAGCCCGCCCCCGAGGCCGTCCGCTTGCTCTGCGACCGGAACTACGGAGTAGGGGCGGACGGGCTGCTCCTCGGGCCGCTGGAACCTCCCAGGCCCGACACCCCGGTATCGCTGCGCATCTTCAACGCGGACGGCAGCGAGTGCGGGATGAGCGGCAACGGACTGCGCATGTTCGCCCTGTACCTCGCCGAGCACCACGTCGGGCAGTGGCGTGCGGGCAAGCCGTTCGCGATTCGGACACGCGGCGGCGACGCGGAGGTCCGGATCGTGGATTTCGCCGACGGCCTGGTGCGCGTGGACATGGGGCTGCCGCGGTTCACCACCGTGGAGGGCGAGGGGGACAGCGGCGTCGGTGGCGTTGTTGTCCCCCTCGCCGGTCAGGGGCCGGACACGGTGGTCACCGTCACCGACCTGAACCTGGGCGTTCCGCACACCGTCGTGTTCAGGGACCGGATCGACGGGGAACTGGCTCAGCGCCTGGGCCCCGCTCTGGCCTGGCATTCCCGCTATCCCGAGGGCACCAACGTGGAGTTCGTACGCGTACACGACGACCACACGCTGGATGCGGTGGTCTGGGAGCGGGCCGCCGGCCATGTGCCCGCTTCGGGGAGCGGCGCGTGCGCCGCGGCGGCCGCGGCACACGCGCGCGGCTTCGTCGGCCGGGACGTGAGAGTCCGCATGCCCGGGGGTGACGTCGAGGTGAGTGTGGCACGGGACGGCCGGGTCAGCCTGACCGGAACCGCGCGGGAGGTGATGCGGGGCGTTCTTTCGCCCTCGCTGCGCACGGAGCTGGCCGCCCGGCGCGCGGCGCCGGGGTCGTCTGGAAGCGAGGGCCCATGAGTATCACGCAAGTCCCCGGAGCATGCCCGCTGGACTGCCCGGACGGCTGCAGCTGGCAAGTGACGGTCCAAGACGGTGAGGCCATCGCGCTGCGCGGCACCCCGGACCATCCCTACACCAGGGGCACCTTGTGCGTGAAAGTCAACCAGTTCCTGGAGCACACCCGCGCGCCCGACCGGCTGCTGCACCCGCTGCGGCGCATCGGCCGCAAGGGCGAGGGCCGGTTCGAGCGCATCAGCTGGGACAGTGCCCTCGGTGAGATCGCGCGGCGGCTGACGGAGACCATCGAACGCCATGGTGGCGAGGCGATCTGGCCGTACCAGGGAACCGGAACCCTCGGTTTTCTTCAGGGGCTTCAGGGGCGGGCCGGCAGCAGGCTCTGGAACGTACTGGGCGCTTCGCGCCACGACATGACGATCTGCTCGATCGCCGGTCTCGCCGGACTCCAGTACACACTCGGCACCAGTACCGGGATCGACCCGGAGAATCTGCTGTATTCCCGGCTGATCCTGCTGTGGGGGAGTAATCCCCTCACGACTCACCACCACCTGTGGAAGGTGATCCAGCGCGCGCGGCACGACGGTGCACATGTCGTCGTCATCGACCCGATCCGCAGCCGTACGGCGGCCCAGGCCGACGAGCACATCGCGCCCCTTCCGGGCACGGACGCGGCGCTCGCCCTGGGCCTCATGCACGCGGTTCTCCAAGAGGGTGCCGAGGACCACGAGTACCTGGACACCTACACCGTGGGATGGGAAGCGTTCCGGAAGAGAGTGCTGGAGTTCACCCCGCGGCGCACGGCACAGGAGACGGGGGTGACCGAGGAGGAGATCATCCGGCTCGGACGGCGCATCGCGGGCAGCCGGCCCACCGCCATCCGGGTATCGCAGGGCATTCAGCGTCACGCCGGGGGTGGCACAGCCCTGCGAGCCCTCGCCTGCCTGCCCGCCGTGACCGGGGACTGGCGGCGACCCGGCGGCGGTCTGCTCTACTCAACCGACGGCTACTTCGGCGGGAACCGCGAGGCCCTCTACCGGGACGACCTGCTGAGCCGTCCCGTTCGGAGCCTGTCCATGACGCGGCTGGCCGAAGGGCTGCTGGAGACAGATGATCCGCCTGTGACGTCACTGATCGTCTACGGCGCCAACCCGCTGGCCAGTTCCCCCGATCAGAACCGAATCCGCCAGGGCCTGGCCCGGGAAGACCTCTTCACGGTGGTCATGGATCACTTCCAGACCGACACCGCCGACTACGCGGACATCGTGCTGCCCGCCACCATGCAGCCCGAGCACCTGGACGTGCACGACGGCTACGGCCATCTGTACATCACCTGGAACGAACCGGCGGTCGCCCCGCCCGGGGAGTGTCTGTCCACGACCGAGACCTTCCGGCGCCTGGCCCGGGCCATGGAACTGACGGAACCGGCGCTGTACGCCAGCGACGAGGAACTGGCGAGCGAACTCCTCGACTCCCGGCACCCGTCCCTGACCGGCATCACCGTGGACACACTGCGCGACAGAGGATGGGCGCGGCTCTCCTACCCGAAGGGTCATGTGCCCTTCGCGAACGGATTCCCCACCCCCAGCGGGAAACTCGAATTCCTTTCAGAGACCGCCCAGGCGGACGGCTTCGACGCCGTGGCCGGATACGTTCCGGCGACCGAGACGCACGACACCCGGCTGGCACAGTCGTTCCCCTTCGTCCTCCTCTCCGTGGCGAACCACTTCTTCCTCAACACCATCTTCGGGAACAAGTCGGCGCTGCGACGCCGGGCCGGCCCGCCGTATGTCGTGCTGCACCCGAAGGACGCCGCGGCGAGCGGCATCGCGAGCGGTGACCGCGTCCAGGTGGCCAACAGCCGAGGCGCCTTTGAGGCCCTGGCCAGGATCGACGATGTCGTACGCCCAGGCGTCGCCATGACGACCAAGGGCCACTGGCCCAAGCTGACTGACGGCTCCGGCCCGAACGCCACCGTCGACGAGCGGGACGCGGACATGGGCGGCGGAGCGGTTTTCCACGACAACCGTGTGCGGATCACACTCCTGCCTCCGCGCGGGGATGACAGCAGTGAGGACTACGGATGAAATTCAGGCAACTGGGTCGTAGCGGACTTCAGGTCAGCGAGATCGCCTACGGCAACTGGCTCACGCACGGCGCCCAGATCGACGATGACCAGGCCGTCCAGTGCGTCCACGCGGCGCTGGACGCCGGAATCACCACGTTCGACACGGCCGACGTATACGCGGGCACCGCCGCCGAGGCCGTACTCGGCAAGGCACTGAAAGGCCAGCGTCGTGAGTCCCTGGTGATCTCCACCAAGGTGTTCTTCCCGACCGGTCCCGGACCGAACGACGGCGGCCTGTCCCGCAAGCACATCACCGAGGCCATCAACGGCTCGCTGACGAGGCTCGGCACCGACTACGTCGACCTGTACCAAGCGCATCGCTTCGACCACCGGACACCGCTGGAGGAGACCCTCAAGACCTTCGACGACCTCATCCGGCAAGGCAAAGTCCTCTACATCGGCGTCTCGGAGTGGACCGCGGACCAGATCGCACAGGCCATGAAACTCGCCGGCGAACTGGGCCTGGACCGGTTCGTGTCCAACCAGCCCCAGTACTCGATGCTCTGGCGTGTCATCGAAGAGGAGATCGTGCCCCTGTGCGAACGAGAGGGAATCGGCCAGATCGTCTGGTCGCCGCTCGCCCAAGGTGTGCTCACCGGCAAGTACCGGCCCGGGCACCCTCCGCCGACGGGATCGCGGGCCACGGACGAGGTGGGTTCCGGCTGGGTGAAGACCTTCCTGCGTGACGAGGTGCTGGAGAGGGTGCAGCAGCTCACCCCCATCGCTCAGGAGCTGGGCCTGAGCCAGGCACAACTCGCACTCGCCTGGACGCTACAGAACCCGAACGTCGCCGCGGCCATCGTGGGAGCCTCCCGGCCGGAGCAGATAGGCGAGAGCGCGAAGGCCGCGGGCCTGCGCATCGAGCCGACGCTGATGCGCCGCATCGACTCCGCCCTCGACCCGGTCGTCGAACGTGATCCAGCCAAGGTGGACAGCGCCGAGTAGCCCCGCCTCCACCGTCTACATTCCGCCCAATCCCTGAGGATATCCATGACCTTCACCCCGTTCGAACTGCTGGAATGGCAGGGGCGACTGGGAGCCACGGCCACATACAGTCTGGCCGACAGCGGCTGTCGGCCGATCCGGCTGCGCGACCTCGTGGACAGTGAACAGTCGCTGAGCCGGCTCCTCGACAGTGAGCTGAGCTACCCCCCGACCTGCGGCACCGACCAGTTGCGCGCGCTGATAGCGCAGTGGCACGCCGGGAGCGCGGACCACGCCTCGGAGGTCATCGTCACGGTCGGGGCGGCAGAGGCCAACACAGTCGCCGTCGAGACCCTCATCCGACCCGGGGACCATGTGGTGACGATGTCACCCGGCTACCGCCAGGTCTGGGGCGCTGCCCTCAACCAGGGCGCCGTTGTCGAGGAATTCCCACTGGACCCGCAGCGTGGCTGGCGCCCCGATATCGACGCGCTGGCAGACGTGGTCCGCCCGGACACCCGAGCCATCTCGGTGACAACCCCCAACAACCCGGCGGGCACCATCCTCACCGATGAGGAGATACGCGCGATCGTCTCCATCGCGGACCGCGTAGGCGCATGGATCCTCTCCGACGAAGTGCACCGCGGCACCGAACTCCACACCGAGGAGGCCAGTCCCACTTTCTGGGGGCGGTACGACCGAGTCGTGTGCGTCGGCAGCCTCTCCAAGGCATTCGGCATGCCAGGTCTGCGTCTCGGCTGGCTGATCGCACCACCCACGCTCACGCCGAAACTTCGCCAACGACACGAATACACCACCGTCTCCGCGGCCGGCCCGGCCATGGCCCTCGCGGAACTGGCGCTCACTCCCGTCACCCGCACCCGGCTGCTGAACCGCTACCGCGGCTTCCTCCGCGAGAGCTGGACCCAGATGCAGCAGTGGATCGCCTCCCATGAGCAGTTACTCTCGGCCGTGCCGCCCCAGGCGACCTCCCTGGCCTTCGTCCGCTACCACCTGGACCTGTCCAGCACCGAAGTCGCCGAGGCACTGCATGCCCGCGGCGGCGTGCTGGTCGGCGCCGGCGCCCACTTCGGAACCGAGCACCACCTGCGGTTCACCTACGGGCAGGAACCGGCCCAACTGGCAGCCGCTCTGGAGAAGACCTCACATGTCCTGAAGGAACTGAGTGCGTGAACCCCTCAGCACTGCCCCTGATCGACGCCGACGAACTAGCACGGCGGCTGCCCATGCCACAAGCCATCCAAGCAGTGGAACAAGCCCTGCGCGCAGGGCTGGACCCCGAAGCGGACATCCCCCGCACCGTGCTCGACGTCGACGCGGGCCAGCTGCTGCTGATGCCCTCCACGACATCCTCCTACACCGGAGTGAAGATCGCTGGAGTCGCACCCCGCAACCCCGCCCGCGGGCAGCCACGCATCATCGCCTCCTACCTCCTGATGGACGCGGCCACGCTCCGCCCGACAGCCCTGATCGACGGCTCCGCCCTGACCCTGCTGCGCACCCCCGCGGTTTCCGCCGTGGCCGTGGACCACCTGGCGGTCCCGGATGCCGCACGGCTCGTCGTCTTCGGGGCCGGACCACAGGCATGGGGCCACGTGGAGGCAATCCGGGCTGTGCGCCCCATTGTCTCGGTCGGTGTCGTCACGCGTCGCCCAGAGCAGGCAGCGAATCTGGTCGAGCGCTGCCGGAAGGCCGGCCTGGACGCAGAGACGGTCCCCTCGGAAGCCGTCGCGACCGCCGACATCGTGGCCTGCTGCACGACATCGCGTACGCCCCTGTTCCGGGCCACCGATATCGCATCCCACACGGTGGTAGCAGCCATCGGGTCTCACGAACCGACGGCCCGAGAGGTGGACACCGAATTCGTCGCCCGGGCCACAGTGGTCGTCGAAGCGCGCGCCGCGGCGCTGAGCGAGGCAGGCGACATCCTGATCCCTTTGCGCTCCGGCGACATCGGTACTGAGGCGATCGCAGGCAACTTGTCCGAACTTGTATGCGGAGCTGTGAACGTCAGGCCCCTGAGGCCAAAGCTTTTCAAGAGTGTGGGCATGTCATGGCAGGACCTGGTTGTGGCCGCTGCCGCCGTCGACGGGTCCTCATAAGCGCACAAATGCGGCTGGAATTCGATGCCGGTCTTTTCCTGGCCGGGCGTGAGCGGCTCGCCGCCTGGACTGCCGCCCATGAGCGCCGCATGGACGCGGCTCTGGCCGGCCTCGACGGCGCCGACCGGGCTGCCGTCGCCGGCGCCCTGCCCGCGCTCTTCCAGCTGGCCGAGCAGCTCGGCGAACCGGCCGACGAGGCGGCCGAGCGGTGATCAGTGCGGCAGCGTGCTGAACGGGTTCGTTCGGCGCGACCAGGTGCTACTCCTGGTGTCGGGTCCTTCTCGTGGTGAGGTCTGGGCTCCTCCCGGCCGGGTTGTGGTAGGCGTCGACCAGGGGTCGCTGTCGGGCCTGCGGTGACTCGGAGCGCCGTCAGTCGGTCGGTTCCGCCGCCGTGAGTGAGGTGAGGGCGGCCTCGAGGCGGCGGGTGGCCTCCTCTGCCACCGGGCGCAGGGCGTCGAGTTCGGTGAGGGAGACCATCGTGTTCGGGTCGAGGGCCTGTACGGCGGTGCGGTCGCCGTCGCGGCGGACGACGACGTTGCAGGGCAGCAGCAGGCCGATGGAGCGGTCGGTCTCCAGGGCGCGGTGAGCGAGGGCCGGGTTGCAGGCGCCGAGGATGACGTAGTCCTCGATGTCCTCTGCGGCGCGGCCGAGCTTGGCCTTGAGGGTGGCGGTGACGTCGATCTCGGTGAGGATGCCGAAGCCCTGTTCCGCGAGGGCGTCGCGGACGCGTTCCACGGTGGTGGCGAAGTCGGTGTCGACGCGGACGGTGCGGTCGTAACGCATGGCGGTGGCCCTTCTCGTCGACTCGCGCGGGACGGATGTCCGGCCGTGTGCGAGGTGCTCGTGCGGTGTTTCCCCGGGCTTTCCTCGCCCTTGAAAATACCCCCTGGGGTACTCGTGCTACGGTCGAATATATACCCCCCGGGGTAAATCTTCGCTGGAAGGGAGTACCTCGTGTTCTTCGTCGACACGATCGAGGTGTCGGGGCTCGGCAACCGGAGCTACCTGGCGGGCGGTGAGCGGACTGCGGTCGCGGTCGACCCGCCGCGAGACCTCGACCGCGTGATCGCGGCGGCCTCCCGGCGCGGGGTGCGGATCTCCCACGTGGTGGAGACGCACGTGCACAACGACTACGTGACCGGCGGCCTGGAGCTCGCCCGCATCACCGGCGCCGCCTATCTCGTGCCCGCAGGGGCCCGCGTCTTCTTCGAGCGCATGCCGGTGCACGACGGCGACCGCACGGAGATCGATGCCGGCGCCGGGCTGACTCTGCGCGCGCTGGCCACGCCCGGGCACACCCCGCACCACACCTCCTACGTGCTGGAGGAGAACGGGGCGGCGCTCGCGGTGTTCACCGGCGGCTCGCTCCTGATCGGCACCGTCGGGCGGCCCGATCTGGTCGAGCCCCGGATGACCGAGCACCTGGCCCGCGCCCAGCACGCCTCCGCGCACCGGCTGGCCGCCGAACTGCCCGACGAGACGGCCGTGCTGCCCACCCATGGCTTCGGCAGCTTCTGCTCCTCGTCCCAGGCCGAGGGCAGCGACACGACCATCGGCAAGGAGAAGGTCTCCAACGAGGCGCTCACCCGGGACGTGGACGCCTTCGTCGCCGAGCTGCTGGCGGGCCTGGACGACGTCCCCGCCTACTACACGCACATGGGCCCGGCCAACGCCGCCGGACCCGCGCCCGTCGACCTGACCCCGCCCGCGACGGCCGATGCCGAGGAGATCGCAGCGCGGCTCGCGGCGGGGGAGTGGGTGGTGGACCTGCGCAACCGCATCGCGTTCGCTCGGGGGCATGTCGCGGGCTCCTTCAACTTTGAGGCGGAGGGGCAGCTCGCCACCTATCTCGCCTGGTTGATCCCGTGGGGCAAGCCGGTCACCCTGCTTGCCGACTCACCCGAGCAACTCGCCGCCGCTCAGCGTGAGTTGGTGCGGGTGGGCATCGACCGTCCGGCCGCTGCGGCCACGGGTGGGCCGGCCGACTGGGTCCGCGAGGGCGAGGCGCCGGCCTCCTTCCGCCGGGCCACGTTCGCCGATCTGGGCGGGCGGTCCGCGGACGTGGTCGTCCTGGACGTGCGCCGGGCGTCGGAGCGGGCCGGCGGATATGTCGAGGGCTCGGTCCACATCCCGATCCACACCCTGCACGGCCGTCTCGGCGAGGTCCCCGAGGGCCAGGTGTGGGTGCACTGCGCGGGCGGCATGCGCGCCGCGATCGCCGCTTCCCTGCTGGACGCCGCCGGCCGGGACGTCGTCGCCGTTGACGACTCCTTCGACGGGGCCGAAAAGGCGGGCCTCGCCCTCCGGACTCCCTGAAGGCACCGGACGCCGCAGAGGCCCGCCGGTCTTCCCGGACGATGTGACGAACAGGAGCCAGAAACCAAGATGAGCATCTTTCGACGGGCCCGGAGCGGCCCAGGGCGCGTGAGCGTGCAGGAGGCGGCCCTGCGCACCGGGCACGACGGCGGCGGTGGTGACGGCGGCGGTGACGCCGTACTGCTGGACGTGCGCGAGCCCTATGAGTGGCAGGCCGGCCATGCCCCGCGAGCCGTGCACCTGTCCCTGTCGGCGCTGGCCGCCGGGGCGGGGCTGCCCGTCCGTGCGCAGGGGCGGCCCTTGGTCGTGATCTGCCGTTCCGGCAATCGCTCCCGGCAGGCCGCCGAACTGCTCGTTGCCCGCGGCTCGCAGGCCGTGGATGTGATCGGCGGGATGCGGGACTGGGTCCGAGTGGGGTTGCCGGTGGTGGACGGGCGCGGACAGAACGGCACGGTCACGTGAGCGCTGTCGTCCTCGCCCTGGGCGCCGGGGCCGTGATCGGCCTGGCGCTCGGCGCGCTCGGGGGCGGCGGCAGTGTTCTGGCCGTGCCGGCACTGATCTACCTGCTCGGCTTCAGTCCGGTCGGGGCGACGACCGCGAGCCTGGTCATCGTCGCGCTGACCTCGGTCACCGCTCTCGTCGCGCACGCCCGCGACGGCAATGTGCGCGGGCGTACGGGGCTGCTGTTCGCGGCGGCCGGGATCGGTCCGGCGATGCTCGGCGGCGCGCTCGCCGGACGTATCCCGGAGGCCGTGCTGACGGCGGGGTTCGCCGTGGTCGCGGGAGTGGCCGCCTTGCGCATGCTGCGCTCCCGGCCGGCCGTGGAGGATGCGGTGACGGTGCGTCCGGGGCGGGCAGCGGGGGCCGGAGCCGGGCTGGGCGCGGTCACCGGTGTCCTCGGTGTCGGCGGCGGCTTCCTCGCCGTGCCGGCGCTGGTGGGTGCGCTGGGTATGCGGATGCGCAATGCGGTGGGCACCAGCCTGCTGGTGATCACCGTCAACTCGCTGGCCGCGCTGACGATGCGGGCCGGCACGGTCGAGGGGCTCGACTGGGCCGTCGTCGGCCCGTTCATCGGGGCCGCGATTCTCGGTGCCTGGGACGGCAAGCGGCTGGCCTTGAAGGTCTCCGGGCACACACTTCAGCGGATCTTCGCCCTGGTGCTGCTGGCGGTCGCGGCCTTCATGCTGATCGACGCGGTGCTGTGAAGGCCGCGGCGGGCAACGTCAGGCCAGGGACAGGAACAGCTTCTCCAGGCGGGCGCGCATCGCCTGCGGGTCCTCGCCGTTCTTGCGCCCGGACTCCATGTCGGTCACGCACTGCTGCAGGCCCGTCGCGATGATCGCGAAGCCGGCCCGGTCCAGGGCGCGCGAGGCGGCGGCAAGCTGCGTGACGACGTCCTCGCAGTCGCGTCCCTCCTCGATCATCCGGATCACGCCGGAGATCTGACCCTGCGCGCGCCGCAGCCGGTTCAGTACGGCCTTCAGGTCCGCACCCTCAAGTTCCAGTTCCACGATCACTCCTCGAAAAATACCCCTAGGGGTACTGTACGTCCCGGTTCGGGACGGCGGCGACCATTAAGGATCACATCTGTCATGACCGACACCCCCGCCCCTGTTGCTTTCGGCACCGAGCAGGCCCGCACGCGGCTGCACGAGCTGACCGTCATCGACGTGCGCACACCCGCCGAGTACGCCTCCGGCCACCTGCCCGGCGCCCTCAACATCCCCCTGGACCACGTCCGACGGGCGCTGCCGGAGATACGGCACGCCGCCGAGCGCGGCGACGTCCTCGTCGTGTGCGCTTCCGGCGCCCGCTCCGAGAACGCCTGCAAGCTCCTGGCCGAGCAGGGCATCACCACGACGACCCTCGCCGGCGGCACCGGCGCCTGGGCCGCCGAGGGGCACGACCTGCACACACCAGCGGCCTGCGACACGCGGGCCGGCTGGAGCATGGAGCGCCAGGTCCGGTTCACGGCCGGCGCCCTGGTGCTCCTCGGCCTGGTCCTCGGCCTGCTGGTGCATCCGGCCCTCCTGCTCGTCTGCGCCGGTGTCGCGGGGGGTCTGGTCTTCTCCGCCCTCACCGACACCTGCGGCATGGCGGCCGTGCTCGGCAGGCTGCCGCACAACCGCCCGCGCGCGGCCGATCTCGACGCCGCACTCACGGCTCTCCGCAGCCGCTGAACCCCTCACGGTCCCGGGCACCCGCACAGGCGCCGCGGGTGCCCCGAGCTCTCAGTTCGCTTCCGCCGAGCCCGCGGCGGTTTTCTGCCGCACGTCCTCCATGTCGACGGCCCGGATCTTCCCGATGAGCTCCTCCAGCGCCTGCGGCGGCAGCGCGCCCGGCTGCGCGTACAGGACGGTCCGCTCGCGGACGGCCATCAGCGTGGGGATGGACGAGATCTGGAAGGCTTCCGCCAGTTCGGGCTGTGCCTCGGTGTCGACCTTGCCGAAGACGATGTCCGGGTGGCGCTCTGACGCCTTCTCGTACACGGGGCCGAACATCCGGCACGGTCCGCACCAGGCGGCCCAGAAGTCGATCAGCAGGATGTCGGAGCCGGTGACGGTCTCCTCGAAGTTGTCCTTGGTCAGTTCGACGGTCGACATGGGGTTCCCTCTCCTCTCATATACCCGGTGGGGTATCTTCGTCTGCTCGGTTCAACCGGACCCGGTGCGGGTTTGTTCCAGGCAGACGGGCGGCAGCGGGAACCAGCGCATGCGCTCGAAGTCGGCCGGCAGTCCGGTGGGGCCGTCGTCCAGGTGGTCGGGACCGGCCGCCAGCACCGCACGGGCACGGGCGAGTTGGCCGGCCAGTGCCGCCTCGCCCAGCCGGCGGTGTCCGACGGCCGGGGCGGTGATCCGGCCGTCGGTGCCGAAGCGCACGTCGGTCAGACGCAGCGGGGGTTGGGCGGGGCCGCTGTGGTGGCGCCACTGTCCGGTGTGCGCATCGAAGCGGTAGTCGGGAAGCAGCCGGTGGCCGTGCGTGGCGATCAGTTCGACGGCGTCGATGAGGTAGTCGCGGACGGTGTCGCTGATGAAGTAGTTGAAGTTCACCCGGGCCCAGCCCGGTTTGATGCCGTCGCAGCCATGGACGACCTCGTCGCGCAGGGCGTGGGAGGTGGGGGAGTCGATCGCGAGCAGGCGGTGGCCGTAGGGGCCCGCGCAGGAGCAGCCGCCGCGGGCCTGGATGCCGAACAGGTCGTTGAGCAGGGCGACGACGTAGTTGTGATGCAGGTAGGAGCGTGCGCCGTGACGGATGCGGAAGGAGACGATGGACAGGCGGCGGGCGTGGTGGTTGCCGAGGATCTCGATGCCGGGGCTGCCCTCCCAGGCCGCGAGGGCGCGGCGCCAGTGGCGCTCCTCGGCGGCCTGGATGGTGTCGGTGCCGACCGCCTGCTTGAGGGCGAAGACGAGCCCGGCCCGGATGGATTCGACGATCGCCGGGGTGCCGCCCTCCTCGCGGGCCACCAGGTCGTCGAGATAGCGGTGGCCGAGCGGATCGACGAAGGAGACCGTGCCGCCGCCGGGCGCAGTGGGCACCGGGTTGCGCACCAGTTCCCGCCGGACGACGAGCACGCCCGGGGTCTGCGGGCCGCCGACGAACTTGTGCGGGGACAGGAACAGCGCGTCCTTGTGGTCCCCGGCGCCCGGAGCACTCTCGGCCGTCCGGATCGGGACGTACGGTGCCGCCGCGGCGTAGTCCCAGAAGGACAGGGCGCCGTACGCGTGCAGCAGCCGCGCGACGCGGTCGGCGTCGGTGAGGATGCCGGTGACGTTGGAGGCGGCGGAGAAGCTGCCGATCAGCAGCGGGCGCTCGGCGTACCGCCGCAGTTCCGCCTCGAGCCGGGCAAGGTCGATGTGGCCGTCCGGGTCCTCGTCGATGACCACGACGTCGGCGACCGACTCACGCCAGGGCAGCTCGTTGGAGTGGTGCTCGTAGGGGCCCACGAACACCACCGGTCGTTCGTTCGGCGGCGGCCGGTCCGGGCGGCGCAGCTCCAGGATGCCCACCAATTTGTTCACCGCGGCGGTGGCACCGGAACCGCAGAAGATCACCAGATCGTCCTCGGTGCCGCCGACCGCGTCGCGGATGATCCGGCGGGCGTCCTCGCGCAGCCGGGTCGTCTGCAGCCCGGTGCTGGAGCTTTCCGTGTGTGTGTTGCCGTAGCGCGGCAGCACCTGCTCGCGGACGAAGTCCTCGACGAAGTCCTCGACGAAGTCCAGTGAGCGGCCGGAAGCGGTGTAGTCGGCGTAGACGATGCGCATCGGGCCATAGGGACCGTCCAGCACCTCATCGTCGCCGATCAGACCGCCGCGAATGCGTTCCAGCAGCGCCGACACGGCCGGCAGGGAGGTCGTACTCATGGCTCCAGCTCGATGTCGATCTCGGGCGGCTGGTGGAGGGTGTTGTGGACCGTGCGGTGCGAGGCCACGGCCGGCAGGCCCGCGCGGCGCTGCTCGGGCAGCTCCGGCGGCGGAACGATCACAAGGCGCACGGAGGCGACACGCGCCGGGCGGTCGGTGGCCGTGACGAACTCCGTACGGACGCGCAGGCCGGCGCGGGGCGGACCGTGCCGGTGCAGGTAGCGGCCCGCGTAGAACGCCACGCAGGTAGCCGGCGACGCCGCGAAGAGCTCGGTGGGGGTGGGCGCGGTGTCCGTGCCGCCCGCCTCGGCGGGCTGGTCGACCCGGAGGCGGTGTTCGCGGACATCCACCGTGCAGGCGCCCCGGTCGACGTGGATGACCTCGAGGCGATGCACGTCCATGGGGTGCGGGCGGTTCGTGCCGAGCGTCTGCGGTGTGCTGCCGGTCATGGCCGAGCCCCTCTCGCTCGTGTCGGCTGCTCCGGATTCCAGTCGACCGCTGAGTGCGGGGGCGGGGTGAGGGGCCGACGGGGTGCGCGGGGGCCGCTCGGCCCTCGTACCTGGCTTCGCGGCCGTATACCCTGCTGGGTATTTTATCAGGGCGTTCACGGCGGGCAAATGAGTCCTGAGGCCAGTGAGTCCGGCCGAAGACATACCCCGGTGGGTACTCGGCCGGGGACCAGCGGCCCATGCCTCGCCCCCACTTCCCGCATGACAGTGGAGGCATGGGCAAACACATCGTGATCCTCGGAAGCGGCACCGCCGGCACCATGACGGCCAACCGCCTGCAACGCACGTACGACGAGCGGGATTTCCGGATCACGGTCGTCGACCAGGACGACGACCACGTCTACCAGCCCGGACTGCTGTTCGTCCCCTTCGGGCTGGCCCAGCCGCATCACCTCGTCCGCTCCCGCCCGCGGCAGCTGAACACCGCCGTCGACTACAAGCAGGCCCGCATCGAGCGGGTCGACCTGGACGCGCACACAGTGCACCTCGCCGATGGCATCCGGCTGTCCTACGACGTCCTCGTGGTCGCCACCGGAGCCCGGCTGTTGCCGCAGGAGACCGAGGGACTGACCGGGCCCGGCTGGGGCGAGAAGGTCTTCACCTTCTACGACCTGCCCGGCGCCGTCGGTCTGCACCATGCGCTGGAGCGCTTCGACGGCGGCCGGCTCGTGATCGACGTGGCCGACCTGCCCCTCAAGTGCCCGGTCGCACCACTGGAGTTCGTGTTCCTAGCCGACTGGTATTTCCAGCGACTCGGCATCCGGGAGCGGGTCGAGCTGACGTACGCCACGCCGCTCGACGGCGCGTTCACCAAGCCGGTCGCCGCGAAGGCACTGGGCGGGCTGTTGAAGGAGAAGGGCATCGAGCTGGTCACCGAGTTCACGCTCGGCGAGGTCGACGGCCCGGGCGGCCGGCTCGTGTCGTACGACGAACGCGAGGTGCCCTTCGACCTGGCGGTCGTCGTCCCACTGCACGGCGGCGCCGAGTACGTCGCACGCTCCGAGGGCCTGGGCGACGAGCTGGACTTCGTCCCCGTCGACCCGCACACCCTCCAACACCCCGACCACCCCGAGGCGTTCGCGATCGGTGACGCGGCGGGCCTGCCGGCCTCCAAGGCCGGGTCCGTGGCCCACTTCGAGGGCGAGGTACTGGTGCACAACATCGGCCGGTTCCTGGCCGGACAGCCGCTGGACGCCTCCTACGACGGGCACGCCAACTGCTTCGTGGAGACCGGCTTCCACAAGGCCCTGCTCATCGACTTCAACTACGACACCGAACCGCTGCCCGGCCACTTCCCGGCCGCCGTCGGCCTGCCGCTGCTCAAGGAGTCGCACGCCAACCACCTCGGCAAGCTCGCCTTCGAGTGGCTGTACTGGCACAGCCTGCTGCCCGGCCGGGAGTTGCCCGGCATCAGCTCGGCCATGCCCGAGCACGGCAAGCACCACACCCACGCCTGAACCGAAGGAGCACCGTCATGCCCACCGCCACCTACGACGGCACCCCCGTCCCGGTCGACGAGGAAGGCTTCTTCACCGAGCCCGGCCGGTGGAGCGAGCCCATGGCCGAACAGATCGCCAAGGAACTCGGTATCGACACCCTGACCGACCGGCACTGGATCGTCATCCGCTTCATGCGCGCCCAGTACGCGGCCAAGGGCACCGGCCCCACCGTGCGGGTGCTGGGCAAGACCTCCGGCGTCGGCGTCAAGGAGCTCTACCAGCTCTTCCCCAAGGGCCCGGCGAAGACCGCCGCGAAGATCGCCGGCATTCCCAAGCCCCGCGGCTGCATCTGATACGCCTGATACGAAGGAGTGCGTGCCGTCATGGCTGACACCGCCACGATCGAGAAGGTCTCCATCATCGTCTCCAAGGGGTCCCTGGAAGGGATCTACCCGGCCCTGATCATGGCCAACGGCGCCCGCGCCGAGGGTATCGAGGCCGATCTGTTCTTCACCTTCTTCGGCCTGGACGCGATCACGAAGAAGCGCTGGGAGCACATCAAGCTCGCCACCGTGGGCAACCCCGGCCTGCACCTGCCGACCCTGCTGGGCGGCATGCCGGGCGTCCCCGACCTCGTCACCCGCTACATGGAACGCAAGATGGACAAGCTCGACATCCCGCCGATCCCCGAGTTCATCGAGATGATCGCCGACACCGGTGCGGGCATCTACGCCTGCAAGGCGTCCGTCGACCTGTTCGAACTCGACAAGGACGACCTCGTCGAGCAGGTCCAGGGCATCATCACCGTCGGAGAGTTCTACGAGCACGCGGCCGGCGGCCAGATCATCTACACCTGAGATGGCCGGCAGCACAGCTGCCGGGCGTGGCTTGCCGGACGGGATACGGCGCGTGCCGGCGGGCGAACTCGCCTGCGCGGCACGGGAACTGGGTGTCGAGCGAGTGGAACTGGCCGGTCACCTGGACGGCGCTCTCGACAACGTCCCCGTGCCCCGGCTCGCTGCGGAGGTGACCCGCCTCATCGGCGAGCAGTGCCCCACCCACCTGCTGGTGCTCGACACAGGGGGTGTGACCGGGCACCGGGATCATCAACGAGCCATGAGAGCCGCGCTGTTCGCCGCCCGCGGGGCAGGGGCCGCCGTAGTGGCGTGGACCCTGCCGCGGCACGTGGCGAACCGGTGCCGCGCTAGCGGCAGCGCCGTGCGATCGCCTGTCATGCCAGTCAGGTGGAGGGGGAGTCCTCGCGCGTCGGCCCGGCGGGCTCGGTGCCGCGCTCGGCCAGGTCGGCGTGCAGGAGGAGCAGGCGGGCCAGGTCACGTGCCTCGTCGGCGGTGAGTGCCGCCCACACGCCCGGTTCGCCGCCCTGGTCGGGGCCCACGTCGAGGGCGACCCGGCTGATGGGCCGCTCCGCGGGCGCGAGCCGCAGGCACCGCACGGCGATCCTGCGCCCGCAGCCGGTCACGAGGCGGCTGTCCTCGCCCGTGGAGGGCCGGCCACGTCCTGCCGTCGCCATCGTCCTCACGCTCCTCGGCTGGGTCGGTAACAGCCCCAGCGGGTATCGACTGCGATTTGAATACCCAGAGGGGTATAAGTGACAGCGTCTCGCGGCGCAGCGTTGTTCCCCCGGGTCATCGCCGTACGGCGTGGACGAGCGTGTCGAGGGCCGTGTGGCTGTTGCCCTCGGCGTCGGTCACCGGCCGGGTGACCGTCTCGGCTCGCAGGATGTCGGCGTAGGGCCGCCACAGGTCGGCAACCTGCTCGGCGGTGTACAGCACGTGCGGATCCTGCGGGCCGCCGTACCCACGCTCGGGGTTGGCCGCGTGATGGCCGACGAGCAGCAGGGTCCCGCCCCCGCGCACGGCCGTGGCTGCCCGGAGCAGTACCTCGGTCATCTCCGGCCAGGGCAGATGCAGATATGCGATCAGGGCCAGGTCGTACATCGCCTTCGGGGCCGTCCAGAGCGTCAGATCGGCGTGGACGGTACGCAGCCGCACACCACGTTCGGCGGCCAGCCGCTCGGCCTTCTCCAGCGCTACGGCGGAGAAGTCGACGGCGTCCACCTCCCAGCCGCGCTCCGCGAGCCAGACGGCGTTGCGTCCTTCTCCGGCGGCGAGGTCCACCGCCCGCCCGGACGGCTCCTGACCGGCCAGCTCCTGCTCGACGAAGCGGTTGGGTTCGGCCTTCCAGACCAGTTCGCTGCCGCGGTACCGCTCGTCCCAGCCCGCTGCGTCCATCGAGTGCACCTCACTCTTGTGCGTGGGTTGAATTCTTGCCCGTGCTGTCGCCGTCGTCCTGGTCCTCTGGATCGTCCCGCCGAGCAGATACGTCTCATGGCTCACCCTCTGCCTCGCCCCGGGTGGGGAGGCAGAGGGACAACTGCTCCGCGGCGCGTTTGAAGGCCAGAACCGGAACGTAGTGCCGTACGTGGGCGTCCGCGAAGCACGTGAACGCCTCCGCCTTCGCCAGTGTCTCGGACGGGATGCCCGGGAACGGGCGGATGAGCCGCGTCCGGACGCCCTCGCGGGCGGTGTCGGGGCAGTGGCTGCCCGGCCGGCCGACCCAGTCGGTGTTGTTGGCGCGGGAGATCACCTTGCGCCCCCGGGAATGGGCTACGGGGTTCTGTTCAGGCGAGCGTCAGGAACAGTTTCTCCGGTTCGGCCTCGCTCAGCGGCGGGACGTGCCCCCGCTGCCGTTCGGTGAGGCACTGGCGAATGCCGTCCGCGACTGTCTTCAAGCCGGCCCGGTCCAGGGCGTGGGAGACCGCGGCCAGCTGTCCTTGGGCCCGCCGTAGCCGAACGAGCGCCTCGACTCACGAGTCCGTTCTCTCGTCCATGGCTTTCACCTCCCGTCCTCACGGACGGGTGGCGAGGAGGTCCGGGCTTTCGTCGCCCGGCACGGCCGAGGCGTCGCCCGGCTGCTCCGGTGTTCGGTCGGAGCGCCTGAGCATGTACCAGCTGAAGGCGATGCCCGCCGCCGCGGCTGCGGAGGCCCAGGTCCAGGGACTGGTGAGCAGGGTGTGGCGCAGGTCGGAGCCGGTCTGCCGGCTGAGGACGAAGATGCCCATGACGGCGACGAACCAGCCGAAGGACTTGCGCAGCGCGTCCTGCGGGATGCGCCCGGCGAGCAGGCCGCCGAGCAGACTGCCGACGACGGCCGTCGCCGTGACGAGGGCCGCCAGGCCCCACTCGATGTGCACGCTGGCGAGGTAACCGGCCAGGCCCGCGAAGGACTTCATGGAGATGACCAGCAGAGAGGTGCCGACCGCGACGGTCATCGGCAGCCCGCCGAGCAGGGCGAGCGCGGGAACGACGAGGAAGCCTCCGCCGGCGCCGACCAGTCCGGTCACCAGGCCCACGACGATGCCGTCCAACAGCACGTGCAGGATGGGGAGTTCGTGGTGGACCTTCTTCGGCGCCCGCCTCCGTCCCCGGATCATGGCGATGGCCGTGGCGATCATCATGAGGGCGAACGCGAGCAGGAGGATGCTGCCGGGGATGAACTCGGCGAGCCGTCCGCCCGCGTAGGCGCCGGTCATGCCGGCCAGGCCGAACAGCAGCCCGGTACGCCAGCGGACGCGTCCGGCACGGGCGTGGGAGACGACCCCGGCGGCACTGGTGACGCCGACGACGAACAGGGAGGTGGCGATGGCCTGCTTGGTCTCCATGCCGGCCAGGTAGACCAGGATGGGCACGGTCAGGATGGACCCGCCGCCCCCAAGGATGCCGAGGCTGACCCCGATGAGCAGGGACGCGGCGATGATGGCGGCGATCATGGAGTGCCTTGCAGGACGGCGACGACGGTGTCGAGGTCGGTGCGCGGGCCGCGGTTGTAGGGCAGCTTCGACAGCAGCATGCCCATGGCACAGGTGTTGGTGAGCGCGGCGACGGTCAGCCCGCCGCCGACGGCGGTACCGATCAGGTGCAGTCCGGGTACGAACACGCCCGCGAGGCCGGTCACCAGGACGAGAACTCCGGCGACGAGCCGCACCTGGCGCTCCAGATCCCAGCGCTCAGGCCCTCGGGTGAGCGGGCCGCCCGCGGACTCCCAGGCCATGACGCCGCCGTCGAGGACGCGCAGGTTGGGCAGTCCGGCTTCGGCGAGGGCCTGTTCGGCCTGGGCGGCGCGGGCACCGGAGCGGCAGATGAGTATGACGTCCTCGTCGAGGTGGTGGCGCAGTTCGGCGCGGTGTTCGCGCAGGGTGTCGAGGGGGACGTTGTAGGAGCCGGGGATGTGCGCGGTGCGGAACTCGCCGGGCGTGCGCACGTCCAGCAGACGCGGGCCCTCCCCGTCCCGGGTGAGGTCGCGCAGGGCGGCGGGATCGAGTCGTGGCTTGTCGGCATGGATGGTCATCGCTGGGTTCCTTGGTGTGTGTCCGGGTTGGGGCGGGCGGCGGCCGATTCCCGTCTGCCGCCGCCCGGAGTGAGGGGCGCGGTGGTTCAGACGTCGGCGGACGCGGGCAGGGCGAGCCAGGCGCCGTAACCGCCGAGCAGGTCGGAGACGTCGGTGCGGCCCTGGTGGCGCAGCAGGCTGGCGGCGATGGAGGAGCGGTGGCCGCCCGCGCAGTGCACGACCAGGGGCCGGTCGGCCGGGATCTCGTCGGCGTGGCGGGCGAGTTCGGCCAGCGGGATGTGCAGTGAGCCCTCGATGAAGCCCTCTTCGCGCTCGGCGGTGTTGCGCACGTCCAGCACGAGCGGAGGTTCGTCGCCGTCCAGCAGGCGGCGCAGCTCGTCGGCGGTCAGCCGGCTGGCCTGCTCCATCTCGTGGGCCAGGGCCGGGAAGGCGCCCTCGGGTTCGCGCAGGTAGCCGCCGACCTTGTCGAAGCCGATCCGGGCGAGTCGGGTGACGACCTCCTCCTCGCGGTCCTGCGGTGCGATGACGACGACGTCCTGTTCGGGGGCGACGACCATGCCGGCCTGCTCGGCGAAGCGGCCGTCAGCGGGCACGTTGACCGAGCCGCGCAGGTACCCGGGTGCGAAGTCCTGCGGGGAACGGGCGTCGACCACGACGGCTCCGGCCGCACGCCGCTTCATGAACTCCTCCACCGACAGGGGCCGGGGTGCGGCGGCCGCGTCGAACAGGCCGTGTTCCTTGCGGTTGAGGATGGCGTCGTAGACGAAGTAGGCGGGTGCGGACGGCTGGCCCTCCGTCACCAGCTGGACGAACTTCTCCTCACTCATGGGACGGCAGGCGTAGTTGGTGGCGCGCTGTTCGCCGATGGTGGACTGGCGCTGGGTGGAGAGGTTCTTGCCGCAGGCGGAGCCGGCGCCGTGGGCGGGGAAGACGCGGACGGCGTCCGGGAGGTCCATCAGTTTGTGCTGGATGGTGTCGTAGAGCATGCGGCCGAGTTCGTCGGCGGTGACGCCGATCGAGGCGAGCAGGTCGGGCCGGCCGACGTCGCCGATGAACAGCGCGTCGCCGGTGAGGACGCCGTAGGGGACGGTGTCGCCTGTGTGCTCGTACACCAGGACGCTGATCGACTCCGGGGTGTGCCCGGGGGTTTCGAGGATCTGCAGCTGCACGTCGCCGAGGCTGATGCGTTCGCCGTCGGTCAGTTTGCGGATGGGGTACTCGGCCTCGGCGCGCTGTCCGTAGCCGATCCAGGCGCCGGTGCGGTCGGCGAGTTCGAGGTGGCCGGCGAGGAAGTCGGCGTGGAAGTGGGTGTTGATGACGGCCTCGATGGTGAAGCCGTGCTCGGCGGCGTCGGTGAGGTACTCGGAGACGTCGCGGCGCGGGTCGACGACGACGGCCTTGCCGGTGCTCTCGTCGGCGATCATGTAGGACGCCTGGGAGAGGCAGTCGAGGTAGTACTGGGCGAAGAGCATGGTCGGGTGACCTCCATGTCGGTCGGGGCTATATACCCCAGGGGGTATGTAGAAGGTTGTGGTCCGCCCTTGTCGGGGGCAGGGGGAGTGGTCGGCCCGGGTCGGGGGATGCCCGGGCCGACCGGTCAGAGGCGGCCGGTGAGCATGCCGTGCCAGTAGATCGGCGGCAGGCCGTACCGCTTGAGCAGCCACATCGTGCGCCGCTCCTTGAACGGGTCGAGCAGCGGGAACGACGGGGTGGGATTCAGGTCGTAGTCGAACTCGGCGAGCAGCATCCGGTCGCGGGCGGTCACCAGCGGGCAGGACGTGTAGCCGTCGTACCGGTGCGACGGGGAACGGCCGTTCATGACGTCGAGGAGATTCGCCGCGACCACCGGGGCCTGCTTGCGTACCGCGGCGCCGGTCTTCGAGGTGGGCAGGTTCGCCACGTCGCCGAGCGCGAAGACGTTGTCGTACGACGGGTGTTGGAGGGTGTGCTTGTCGGCCGCGACGAAGCCCTGCGGGCTGGCCGGGTCGGCGAGCGGGCTCGTCTTGACCCAGTCGGGTGCGCTCTGCGGCGGCACGGCGTGCAGCAGGTCGTAGCCGATGGTCTCCTTGGTGCCGTTCGCATGGTCGGTGACGGTGAGCTCGCGGGCGTCGCCGTCGACGGCGGTCATCTCGGCGCGTAGCCGCACCTCGATGCCGTACCGGGCGGCCACCTTCTCCAGGACCTGTGACCAGGCGGGCACCTTGAACATCGCCGGATCGGGGATGACGAGAACGATGCGGATCTGGTCCAGGACCTTCCGCTTGCGCCAGTGGTCGGCGGCCAGGTAGGCGATCTTCTGCGGGGCCCCGCCGCACTTCAGCGGTGTCGCCGGGTGCGTGAAGACGGCCGTGCCCGAGCGCATCTGCCGGATCAGCTCCCAGGTGCGCGGGGCGTACTCGGGCGCGTAGTTGCTGCTCACCCGGTCGTGGCCCACGGCCTCGCCGAGGCCGGGGACGCCGTCCCAGTCGAGCTGGAGACCCGGTGCCGTCACCAGGTGTTCGTAGGTGAGTTCGGTGCCGCCGGAGAGGCTCACTGTGCGGGCCTCCGGGTCGACGGCCACGGCGCGGCGGCGGATCCACCGGACGCCGTCCGGGATGACCGACCCTTCGGGGCGGCGGGTGCTGCGCAGAGGTGCCTGGCCGCCGCCGACCAGGGTCCACAGCGGCTGGTACCAGTGCGTGTCGGACGGTTCGATCAGGGTGATGTCGCTGACGCCGGCGCGGCGCAGGCGGGCGGCGACGCTGATGCCGGCGCTGCCGCCGCCGATGACGGCGACACGGTGACGGCCGGAGATCGGGGAGTTGGCGGGAGAGGGGGTGGCGGCCAAGGCGGGGCTCCTTTCCGGCTGGCCGGTGTGCGGGTGTCGGACGGGGATCAGGCGGCGTGCTCGTGCGAACCGGCCGCGACCGGACGTCCGGCGCGGGCCCAGGCGCCGGTGCCGCCGACGACGGAGTAGGCGTCGATGCCGCGGGAGGTCATCTGGTCGGCGGCCGTCTTGCTGCGGTTGCCGCTGGCGCAGATCACGAACACCGGCCGGTCGGTGGGCAGTTCGCCGCAGCGGGCGGGCACGGTGCGCAGCGGCATCAGGCGCGCGCCGGGCACGTGCCCGGCCGCGTATTCGTCCGCCTCCCGTACGTCGATGACGAGTGCGCCGTCGGCCCAGTCCGCCACGAACGCTTCCTGTGTCACTTCACGAGCCACTTCATTGCCTCCTCAATTACCCCCGGGGGTATCTTGTCGCCGAGAGTACGGCGGTCCGGAGAGCGGCGTCAAATACCCCTGGGGGTATTTGCCCGAGAGGCAACTCGCGGCTCGTCGACGGAGCCCGGACCGAGTCGGGATCCCCGCGACGCGGGCCTGGGCAGCCGGAGGGTCATCCGTGTCCCGCCGCCCGGTCCGCAGACCGCGGTGACCGTGCCGCCGTGGGCGGTGACCAGCTCCTTGACCACGGCCAGACCGATGCCGCTGCCGCCTCCGGCACGAGCGCGGGCCCCGCGCCACAGCCGGTCGAAGACGTGCGGCAGCTCGTCGGCGGGGATGCCGGGGCCGGTGTCGGCTACCTCGACGAGAGCTTCGGTGGGCGTGGCGGACGTCGTGACGGTGACGGTGTCGCCGGGACGGCAGTGGCGGGCGGTGTTGCTGAGCAGGTTGCCGAGCGCCTGGTGCAGCCGGTCGGCGTCGGCGCGCACCGGCAGGGGAGCGGGGCCGGGGACCGTGTGCACGGTCAGCCCGGCGGTGCGCAGTTCGGCCTCCCGTTCGGCCACGGCGGCCTCGGCCAGGGCCGTCAGATCCACCTCGGCCAGGTGCAGGGACAGCCGGGCGGACTCGGCCTCGGCGAGTTTCCCGAGGTCGTCGACGATGCGGCCCAGCCGCAGGGTCTGGTCGTGGAGCGAGGCCAGACGGTCCGGGGCCGGCTCGGTGTAGCCGTCGCGCAATTCCTCCAGCCCCGCCTGCAACGAGGCCAGGGGCGTGCGCAGTTCGTGGGCGACATCTGAGGCGAGGCGGTGGCGGGCCTGCTCCGCGTGGCCCACGTCGTCGGCCATGGCGTCGAAGGCGCGGGCGAGGTCGCCCAGTTCACCGGGCGCGTCGATCCGGGCCCGGGCGCTGCGGTCCCCGGCGGCCAGCGCACGCGCGGTCGCGGCGACCCGGACGACCGGAGCCGTCAGGCGCCGGGTGACGAACCAGCTCACGCCCAGCGCCAGAGCCAGCGCACCGACGGCGGCCGCGGCCACCCAGCCCCAGGCGACGGACAGACCCGCCGACCCGGAGCCGGCCGAAAAGGCCAGGTGCACGGAGCCTACGGTGCGGCCGCCGACCACCACGAGCGCGTTCGCACCGGGGCCCGAGCCCATGCCCTGCCCGTGCTGCCCCTGCCCCGAACCGGGCATGCCGTGCTCGTCCCGGGACTCGGATCCGGAGCCGCCGGAGATCGTCTCGTCGTCCGCGTTGCGCACCGTGAGCACCGCCCCTGCGCCCGCGGCGAGGGATCGCGCCGCCGACAGGTCGGCCGTCGACCAGTTGCCCCCGGTCCGGTAGGCGTCGGCTGCCGCCGCGGCCACCCGGTCGGCGGTGCGCTGCCGGTCGGCTTGGTGGGCGCTGCTCAGCCCGCGGTCGGTTCCGACGAGCGCCGCGGCCGTCAGCAGCGCCACGGAGGCCAGCGCCACCACGGCGAACGCGGCGAACAGGCGTCGCCCGAGCGGGCCGAGCCCGCCGGCCGGCCGAACGCCGGAGCGCGGCGACCCGGGCTCACGGGTCACGGGACCACCCCAGCCGATAGCCCACGCCCAGCACAGTCACCACCAGGTCGGTGCCGGCCTCCCCGAGCTTGTGCCGCAGATTCTTCACATGCGAGTCGATCGTCCGCTCGTACCCGGCGAACTCATAGCCGCGCACCCGGTTGACCAGCTCATAGCGCGAGAACACCCGACCGGGCACCGAAGCCAGCGCGGTCAGCAGACCCCACTCGGTGGGCGTCAACTCCAGGGAACAGCCATCCAGTACCGCCTCGTGCCGCGCCTCGTCGATCCGCAGCCGTCCGTCGCCGTACGACACGACGGATGCCGCCGTCGTCGCCGTACCTCCGACCCGCTGCAGCACCGCACCCACTCGCAGCACCACCTCGGTGGGACTGAACGGCTTGGTCACATAGTCGTCGGCGCCCAGCCGCAGCCCGTGGATACGATCCTCGACGGTCGTACGCGCGGTCAGCACCACCACCGGCACCCGGCCGCGCTCGCGCGCCTCGCGCAGCACCTCGTCCCCGTCCACGTCCGGCAGCCCCAGATCCAGCAGCGTCAGATCGATCCCCGGCTCACCGAGCAGCCGCACCGCCTCCGCACCCGAGCCGGTCGTCAGCACCCCGTACCCCGCGCGCTCCAGGTAGCGGCGCAGCAGGTCACGGATCTCCCTCTCGTCCTCGACGACGAGCACGGTGGCGGCCATGTCCCACATCTACGCGTCCTGTGTCCGCCCCCGCGAGGGGCCGAACAGCCCCAACCCGCCCGGCGGTCGTCTCCATCCCGTCTCCACACGCAGCGCACGACGACTGCAGGACCGGGCGCGACGGTGACGGTGCGGGAACGCAAGGACGCTCCCGCGGATTCGAGGAGGTTCGCCATGAAGCGCAACGTCAGGATCGCGACGGCTGTCACCGCGGGCATGCTCGCCATCGGCGGAGTGCTGGCCGGCGGCGCGGTGGCGGCGGGCACCGACGACACCCCGGCGCCGGGCACCACCATGCAGCAGCAGACGATGACGGGCCGTCAGCACCACGCCGAACGGCACGGTGAGGGCATGCACGATGCCCGCCACGACGGGAGCTGCACCGGCTACACCGCCCTCGCCGCGCAGGGCACCCTGACCGCGGCCCAGAAGACCACGCTGGCGGACATGGCGGAAGAGGAGAAACTCGCGCACGACCTCTACACCGCGTTCGCCGCACGCTACGACGTACATGTCTTCGAACGGATCGCTGCGGCAGAGACCAGCCACCTGAGCGCCGTGCGCACCCTGCTGGACCGCTACGACGTCACCGACCCGACCGCCGGCAAGCCGGCCGGTGAGTTCACCGACCCGGCCGTGCAGGCCACCTACGACCGGCTGTTGAAGCAGGGCGAGGACAGCCTGTCCGGGGCCCTCAAGGCCGGGCGCACGGTCGAGACCGAGGACATCGCCGCTCTGAAAAAGGCGCTGTCCGGGCTGACCGCCCCGGACACGCGCCAGGTGTACACCAACCTGCTCGCCGCCTCCGAGCGGCACCTGGCGGCGTTCGAGCACTGGATCGCCGCGGAATAGGGAGGTGATGTCGGGTTCGTATGTGTGGTGTTCAGACCGGGTCGTCCGGCCGGGTGTGGTCGGCCGCGCTCGTCGCGTGTCGTCGGAAACCGGTTGCACACGATCCGGGCCCGGGGTGTGCGGTCAGCCAGGCGGCAAGGGTCTCGCTGGCGCGGTCCGGCAGTACGTCGATGACCGTGGACTGCTCGACGTCCAAGATGGTGGTCCCATGCGTCCGGGACCGGCGGAATGCGAAGTCGTCGATGCCAAGCACCCGCGGACTGTGAGACGGAACGGCTGGTGCCTGCAGCTGCCCGAACAGCCGGGCCCGTCCGGTCGGCGCCGCCAGGACGCGGCATAACCGCGTCCCCGGACGGCCGCCCACCGCAAGCGCGACGGCCCGCCACCACCCCTTCACTCCAGGCCCGGCACGGGCATACTTCGAGGTCAGGCCCTCGACCTGCGCGACGAACGTACGGCGCGGGCAGTCCGCGGTGTCACAGAAGAACCGGCGTACCATCAGCCGGACTACCAACCGCCGCCCGCCGACGGGCAGTTCAGCGAGGCGGCGCTGATACCGGCTGTGCACCCGCCGGGAGGCCTCCGCACAGTCGGGACACGCCACCTCCCCGACAGAACTGTGGGCTTCGACCACGACCAGCCCGTCCGTGTCGGTGAACCGGTCGAGCATCAGCCCCACCGCCTCCGGCAGCAGAGCCTCCTTCAGTACGGATAAGTCCCGCATGACCAGGGCATTCCCGCTCCGCAGCGATCGCTACCCGGTGTCGATCGTGACCGTCACGAGATGTCGCCAGACCCGTTTCCAAGAATCCTCATCATCACCGGTGAATCGGCGGCCTGGGTGAACATCCCCCATGGGTACCGTGCCCGAGTCAGCGGACCGGGCTCGGATCACTTGGCGCGTAGTGGCTCAGGAACATCTCCACGCCATGCGCGATCAACCGGTCGCTCAGGTTCGCGTCGAGCTCGGTGCCGTATGCGCTGAAGACCAGGTGGGGATACAGCATCAGTGAGTAGAGCTGAATGATCGCCACCTCCAGATCGGGGATGGTGAGCCGGCCCTTGGCCTCCAACTGCCGCAGCGCGGCGGCCAGGGCTGGGTGATGACCCCCGGGGGCCTGATGCTGCCAGGCCTTGCCGAGCTCGGGGAAGCGCGGCAGTTCCCGAGTGACGAGGTTGCGCATGGCCAGGACGTCGGGGTTGTCCCGAACACCTTTGACCCAGGCCTGGGCCGCTTCGGTGAGGGCCTGGCGCAGGTCGTCTGCGTCGGCGAGACGGTCGATCGCGGCCACCACCGTCGCGCCGAGCGGTGCGTCGAGAGCGTCCGCGATGACGGCGGTGAACAGGGCTTCCTTGCTGCCGAAGTGGTTGTAGATCGTCACCTTGGACACGCCCGCGTTGGCGGCGATGAGGTCCACGCCGGCGGCGAATCCCTCCTTGAGGAAGGTCTTGCGCGCGGCCTCGACGATCGCGGCGCGCTTCTGCTCGGCTCGCACTCCGGAGGGAGGGCGTCTGCTGGCGGCTGCCTCGTGATCCATGGACGTATCGTAGCCTCAAGTGAACTGAACAGTTGAGTTCAGATTAGATGAACTGTACTGTGCAGTTCATGAGTGATGTCGTCGTCCGCCCGTCCATCCCGCCCCCTGCGCCGGCGTCGCGTAGGCGCTGGCTGGTCCTGGCCGTCCTCGGCGTGAGCCTCCTCGTCGTCGGACTCGACACCACGGTCCTCAACGTCGCGCTGCCCGCGCTCGTGGGTGAACTCGGGGCCTCGGCAGGTCAGTTGCAGTGGATCGTCGGCATCTACGCCCTTCTCGCCGGCGTGCTGATGCTCTTCTGCGGCGGGCTCGCCGACCGGCTCGGCCGCAAGCGGGTTTTCCTGGCCGGGCTGCTGCTGTTCACCGGGGCCTCGGTGGGGCCTCCTACGCCGGATCGGTCACCCAGTTACTGGTGGCTCGCGGTGCCATGGGGATCGGCGAGGCGCTGATCATGCCTGCCACGCTCGCGATCGTCGCAACCGTCTTCACGGACAGCGCCGAGCGCACCGAGGCGATCGGTGTCTGGTCGGCCGCCGTGGGCGTCGCCACCGTCATCGACCCCGCGCCGGCCGCGTGCCTTCTGGACCACTTCTGGTGGGGCTCGGTCTTTCTGGTGAACCTGCCCATCGGCGCCGCCGGGCTGGTCGCCGGAGCCTTGCTGGTTCCTGCCGTACCCGCCGTGCGTGGGCGCAGGCTCGACCTGTTGGGCGCGCTGCTGTCCGTCGCGGGGCCCGCCTTCTTGTTGTGGGCGATCATCTGGGCGCCGGGCGAGGGGTGGACCGATCCACTGGTTCTCGGCACTTTTGGCACGGCCACTGTGCTTGTCGTGGTGTTCGTGCGGTGGGAGCGGCGTGCCGCCAGTCCCTTGCTGCCGCTGGGAATCCTTTGCCATCGCGGTCTGACCGTCGGGGCGGCGCTGATCATGCTGGGGGCGTTCGCGATGATCGGGACGCTCTTCGTCCTTGTGCAGCATCTGCACTTCAACCTCGGCTACTCGGCCGCGCAGACCGGTTGGCGGCTCGGACCCATGGCGTTGGCCCTCTTGGTGGCCGGGCCGATGGCAGGGGCGCTCGTGCAGCGGCTGGGACTGAGGTACGTCGCAGCCGCCGGACTCGTCTTGGTGGCCGCGGCCTTGGCCGTGTTCGCCACGACGAACACCGGTGACGGTTACGGCCGGGTTCTCGTAGCGGTCGTGGTGCTGGGCGCCGGCGCCGGATTCGTCATCACATCCACCTCCGACGCCATCGTGGGCACGCTGCCGGGGCGTGCTCTGGGCGTGGGACCGGCGGTCGACAGCACCGCCATTCAGTTCGGCGCGGCGCTCGGGGGCGCAGTCACCGGCAGTGTGCTTGCCGACCGCTATCGCAGCGAACTCGCCCGCAGCGCGCTCGGTCCGGGTGAGGAGGCGGCCGCGCACGACTCGCTCGGGGCGGCACTCACTGGTGCCGGACGGCTGCCGGAGCAGGCGGGAGCCGCCGTCGCACGCGCTGCCCGGGACGCGTTCACCGCGGGACTCGGCCCGGCCATGTTCACCACCGCCTCGATAGCCCTGCTCGGCGCCTTGAGCGTCCTCGTCCTCGCGCCACGCCGTATCCACTCCGACGACTCGGGAGACCAGTCATGAGCCACGCACCGGGAACAGCCCACTCGGATCCGCACCCGCACGAGCCGCCCGCCTCCGCCGAACACCCCCACCGGTGGCGGCTGTTGGCCCTGCTCTGCCTCGCCCAGTTCATGCTGATCGCGGACGTGACCGTCATCAACGTCGCCCTGCCGACCATCGGTGAGGACCTCGACCTGACCGGCTCGGGACTCACCTGGGTCGTCACCGCATACACCCTCTTCTTCGGCAGTCTGCTGCTGCTCGGCGGACGGCTCGCGGACACGATCGGGAAACCGCGCGCCTTCCTCGCCGGGCTCACGGTGTTCACCGCCGCCTCCATAGCCTCCGGACTCGCCGTGGGCGGGGGCATGCTCATCGCGGCCCGCTCGGCCCAAGGCGCCGGCGCGGCGCTGATGTCACCGGCGGCGATGGCCATCGTCACGGCCCTCTTCCACGGCCCCGACCGCAACAAGGCCCTCGGCGCGTGGGCCGCGATCGGAGGCGCCGGCTCCGCCGTGGGTGTGCTGCTAGGTGGGGTCTTCGTGTCCGGGCCGGGCTGGGAGTGGGTGTTCTTCATCAACGTTCCCGTGGGGCTGGTCGCGCTCTTCGGCGTACCGGCTCTGCTGGGCAACGCGCCCTCCCTGTCTTCCCCTTCGGGTACGGGCTCTTCGCTCGACCTTCCGGGTGCGCTCACCCTCACCGCCGCGCCAGGCCTGTTGATCTACGGCCTCGTGCAGGCCCGCGATGACGGCTTCGACGCGGTCGGCTCCTGGCTCCCGCTGATCGGTGCCGCGCTCGCGGCAGCCGGCTTCATCGCGATCGAACGGAGGGTGCGCGAACCCCTCGTACGCCTGGCGTTGTTCGCGCGCCGCTCGCTCGTCGGGGGCAGCGTGGTGATGCTGGCAGCGTCTGGTCTGCTGATCGCGAGCTTCTTCCTCAGTTCCTTCTACATCCAACACGTCCTGGGGTTCAGCGCGTTGAAGACGGGGCTCGTGTTCCTGCCGGTGGCCGTGGCCATCACCCTCGGCGCGCACGCCGCTTCTCACCTGGTCGCCCGGCTCGGCTGGCGGCCCGTCGGCGTTCTCGCCTTC
Organism: Streptomyces sp. S.PB5; assembly: GCF_030403745.1. Taxonomy (GTDB): domain Bacteria; phylum Actinomycetota; class Actinomycetes; order Streptomycetales; family Streptomycetaceae; genus Streptomyces. The sequence goes on along the minus strand of NZ_JAQMWP010000016.1, from coordinate 117,110 downwards.
GCCCTGACCGCTGCAGGGGCGGCACTGCTGACCCGCCTGGACGCCGACAGCGGCGTCTGGACCGACCTCGTGCCCGGGTTCGCGCTGCTGTCGCTGGCACTGGGTACCGCCTTCGTCTGTGCCACCACGGCCGCGATGAACGGGCTGCCGCACCAGGACATGGGGCTCGCGTCCGGACTGGTCAGCACCTCGCACGAGCTGGGCGCGGCGCTCGGCGTCGCCGTCATCTCCACCATCGCCGGGGCGAGCCTGGAGGGCGGCGCGGCTGGCCCGGGGGCCGGGACCAGCGGCTTCGACAACGCCTTCACCGCCTGCGCGGTCATCGCGGCGGTGACCGCCGCCCTCGGCGCGCTGCTCCTGCCGAAGGGGCGCCCGGACCCGGCGCAGGGGCCGGTCATGGCTCACTGACGACGGCCGCCCTCACCAGGACGCGGTCGGTGAGGGCGGCCGGAAGTGTCCGGGCGCCCTGCCTTGGCGGGGAGCAGCACGTCGGGATCGGCCAGCAGCGGCAGGCCCAGGTTGAGCTTGGAGAGGGTGCCGCCCGACAACTGGTCGGCGCGGGTGGCCGCGTAACGCTCGAAGCCGAGCGCCGCGTACAGGCCCCTGCGGGCTTCGCGCGCGGTCTCGCCCGTCATTCCGTAGGCGCGGCCGAAGAGTTCGAAGTGGTCGTCGCAGGTGAGCCGTCCGTAGACCACGGGTTCCTGCGGGCAGTAGCCCGGCCGCCCGGCCTACGACACGCTGCCGGCGTCCGCGGCCAGCGCGCCGACGAGGATCTTCATCAGGGTGCTTTCGCCGGAGCCGTTCTCACCGACCAGCCTCACGACCTCGCCGGGTGCAAGGGGCACGTCGGCGCCGCGCAGCACCTCGGCCCGGCGGCGCCACGGCCACACTCCAACGCGGATACGCCTTCTCGATCCCGAGGGCTTCCAGGAGCGCGCCGCCGGTGGTTGCGGCTGATGTGGAGCCTGTGCCCGAGAGTGTGTCGGCGTTCATGCGGCTCGCCTCTCTTCTCGCATGCTCGTCGTGCCGGGTGACCGGGCTGTGCTGCCTGCGCATGGGGGAGGTCGCGGTGGGTGTCCGCGGCGGTATGGACCAGGGCGGCGGTGGTGTAACCGGCACCCCACAGTGCCCAGAGCAGGGCGGGTGCGTCGATGGGGAGGAGAGCGGGGAGTGGCAGCATGCCTGTGAGGAGCAGGACCGGGGCCGTGCGGTGAATCGTGCGCGGGAACTCGGTGGGAGCGTTCCGGTGGCGCCGCGTCAGGTGCATGGCGCAGGCGACGGTGGTGAGGATCTGCGCCGTGACCAGGGTCCAGGCCAGGGGTTGCATGACAGGTCACCTTCGGGCCGTCGGCGGGCGGATGCCGGGCCTATGGGCGGACGTACCGGTGGGGCGGTGGTGCGGCTGGTCGAGGCGGCGGAAGCGGGGCCAGAAGGCGGGTGTGTGAACGGCGTAGGCGGCCCAGTCGTCGCCGAACTCCTTGGCGACCTCACGTTCCTCGCTGCGGGCCAGACGAACGTAGACCACCACCAGGACCGGGAACATGATCACGGTGGGGATGGTCGGCCACTGCAGCAGGAAGCCGATCATGATGAGCAGGAAGCCGTCGTACTGAGGGTGACGCACCCAGGCGTACGGGCCGGTGGTGGCGAGGCGGTTGTGCTGGGAGGCTTCGTGCAGGACCTTCCAGGCCGTGGCGATGAGCCAGAAGCCGACACCGATCCCGACGTAAGAGGCCAGGTGGAAGGGGCTCAGGTGCGGGTCGCCCTGCCAGTTGATCAGGTCGTTCCACAGGTGGCCGCCCGCGTGGGTGTCCTTGAGGAGCGGGAACTGAGAGCCGAGCCAGCTGCCCAGCAGATAGATGGTCAGCGGGGTGCCGTACATCTCGGTGAACAGGGCGACCAGGAACGCCGAATAGGCGCCCATGGCCCGCCAGTCCCGCTTGGTCTTGGGGTGGAACAGACTGGCGGCGAAGACGATGAACAGGATGGTGTTGAGGATCACCAGCGGCCAGAGGCCGTAGGCGGCGTCAGCCATGACGAACTCCCTGAGAGGGGGGCGTGCGGTGAACGAGGCCGGTCATTCGACGGCGGTGGGTGACGGCGTCGATCCGGCCGGTCAGCAGTCGCACCGTGTCGTGGACGAGACCGGCCATCACCAGTACGAACAGCAGCGCGCCGATCAGCGTGGTGATCGCACCTCACCGCCTCCCTGGCCCGGGCCCGGCGCGAGGGCCGGTCACAGGCGCTTGTGCAGCCGGTCCTGGCTGTCGTCGGTGGGGCGGTCGTCGTGCTGGTGACCTTCGTGGCCGCTGTGCTGGTCGTGGCCGTCGCCTCCGTGCATGCCGCGCATCATGAACATCATCATCAGCGGGCAGGCGGCGAAGACGGCCAGGAACAGCAGGGTGCTCAGAGGTGCCCCCAGCGCGACGAGTCCCACGACGAGGATCGCCGCGGCGATCACGTACAGGCCGAAGTTCCTGTGCTGCATGGCGTCCTCCTTGGATGCCCGTTACCGGGTTGTTTGTATACCTCCACCGGGTATCTGTGGATACTGCTGAGCCTGCTCCTGCGGGTGCTGCGTGGGCAGGGGCCGAGCGGGCCTCTGGCTTGCCGGGGGTCCCTTCGTCCAGGGCTGTTCGGCCCACCCCTGGGGCCCGCTCGCCGGCAGCGCCTGCGCGGTCGGTTGGGCACAGCTGGGCATTGGCGCCGCGGGGGCGGGTTCTGGGCCGGCAGGGACAGGGGCGGCAGGACCTGGTGACGGTCCGTCAAGCCCTCGCCGCCATCGAGCGACCGGGCCCCAGCACGGCAGCCGACGACCGGGCCCGCACACTGCTGCCGGACTCCTTCGGCGGCAGGCTGCCCTCGGCCCCGGAGGTCGGGACGTTCGCCACCGGAACCAAGAACGGAGTCAGCTTCGCCACCCGCGCACGGCCACGGCCGCTGCACGCACGAAGGTGGCGCTGCCGCTGGCCTCAGCCCATCCGTCCGACACGGGCATGCCCGACGACATGCCCGGCATGTGGTCATGGACGTTCCGGCCCCCCTCCGGGCCACCGAGGCCGCCAGGACGCGGGGTACCGCCATCGCACTCGCCGACCTCCCTGCTTTCGGCGGCCGCGGTGGTGGCGCACACCCCGTCGCAGCGAACGCACCGGTCGCCCTGCACGTACGTACTAAAACCATTAGTTTGTAGGCGAGGGCTGCCGTCGATGTTCCACACGCACCCGCCACCCGAAGGAGGAGTGTCCATGCAGCATCACGTGGATCACCCGATGGGCCACAGCAAGGAGCGCAGCACCGCGGTGCTCGAACTGGGCGGCCTTCGCTGGGCCTCCCAGCAGAACGTCGCCGCCGCCGTCCTGGGGCGCCGGCCGGGAGTGCTGGAGGTCGAGGTCAACCCGGTGTCGGAAACAGCGACCGTGGTCTTCGACCCGAACCTCACCTCGCTGGCCGAGCTGCGCCGCTGGGTGGAAGAGTGCGGCTACCACTGCGCGGGCCAGTCCGTGCCGACCCACCTGTGCGACCCGATGGCCGAGCCGGACCCTCCACCTGTCGCGGCAGCGGGCGGACGCGTGGACGATGAGGGGCATACAGCGGTCGCCGAGCCGCCGACTCCCGCTGCTCACGCGGGACATGTCACCCCTGCCGAGCACGAGGCGCACGCCGCCCCGGAGGCCATGCCCTCTCCGCACGAGGTGATGAGCCACGGCGGACACGAGGGCATGTCCATGGCCCAGATGGTCACGGACATGCGCAATCGCTTCCTCGTCGCCGTGCTCTTCTCCATCCCCATCGTCATCTGGTCACCGATCGGCGAGGACGTCTTCAACCTGGACGTCCCGGTCCCCTTCGGGCTGCGCGAGGACGTGTGGGCGCTGCTGCTGAGCCTGCCGGTGATCTTCTACTCGTGCACGATCTTCTTCGACGGCGCCGTACGCGCCCTGCGTGCCCGCACCCTGGACATGATGGTGCTGGTCGCGGTCGCCGTCGGCTCGGGCTGGCTGTACTCGCTGATCGTCACGCTCACCGGAGGCGGCGACGCCTTCTACGAGGCCGCCACCGTGCTCGCATCCTTCGTACTGCTCGGCCACTGGTTCGAGATGCGTGCCCGCGGCGGCGCCAACGACGCCATCCGCACCCTCCTCGACCTCGCGCCGCCCAAGGCCCTCGTCCTGCGCGACGGCGAGCCGGCCGAAGTACCCACCGCCGAGGTCGTGGTGGGAGACCTGCTGCTGGTCCGCCCCGGAGCGAAGATCGCCGTGGACGGCGTGGTGGAGGAGGGCGAGAGCGACGTCGACGAGTCGATGGTCACCGGCGAGAGCCTGCCCGTCCACAAATCCGTCGGCTCGCAGGTCGTCGGCGCGACCATCAACGCCAACGGCACTCTGCGAGTCCGTGCCACGAAGGTGGGCGCCGACACCGCCCTGGCGCAGATCGTCCAACTCGTCCAGCAGGCCCAGAACTCCAAGGCCCCCGGGCAACGCCTCGCCGACCGGGCCGCGTTCTGGCTGGTCTTCGTCGCCCTGCTCGGCGGCGCCGCCACGCTGGCCGTCTGGCTGCTGGCCACCGACCGCTCCTTGGGCACCGCCATGCTGTTCGCCATCACAGTCGTGGTCGTCACCTGCCCCGACGCCCTCGGTCTCGCCACCCCGACCGCAATCATGGTCGGCACAGGGCTCGGCGCCCAGCGGGGTGTGCTGTTCAAGAACGCCGTCGGCCTGGAGGCCTCCGCCCGCATCCAGACCGTCGTCATGGACAAGACCGGCACCCTGACGAAGGGCGAACCCGAAGTCACCGACGTGATCGCCGCCGACGGCATCACCGAGGGCGAACTGCTGCGCCTGGTCGCCTCGGTGGAACGGGAGTCCGAGCACCCGCTGGCCGAGGCCATCGTCCGGCACGCCGACACGCAGGCCGTGGACGCGGCGCGCGCCGCGGGCTTCGAGAACGTCCCCGGCCACGGCGCGATCGCCGAGGTCGACGCCCACCGCGTAGTCGTCGGCAACCGCCGCATGGCCGAGCGGGAAAAGATCGACCTGGGTGAACTGGCCCAGCGCCGCAAGGAGTTGGCCACCACCGGCCGCACCGTCGTCATCGCCGCCGTCGACGGCCGCGCCGCCGGCCTGATCGGCATCGCCGACGCACCCCGGGAGACCTCGGCGGCCGCGGTGAGGGAACTGCACGCTCTCGGCGTCGAGGTCGTCATGCTCACCGGCGACAACCAGGCCACCGCCGACCGCATCGCCGAACAGCTCGGCATCGACACCGTGATCGCCGAGGTCCTCCCCGGCGACAAGGCCGCCAAGGTCGCCGAACTGCAGGCAGGAGGCCGCAAGGTCGCCATGGTCGGTGACGGCGTCAACGACGCCCCCGCCCTCGCCCAGGCCGACCTCGGCATCGCCATCGGCGCCGGCACCGACGTCGCCATCGAGACCGCCGACCTGGTCCTGATGCGCTCCGACCCCCTCGACGTGCCCACCGCCCTGCGCATCGGCCGCGGCACCCTGCACAAGATGCGCCAGAACCTCGCCTGGGCCATCGGCTACAACTCCATCGCCCTCCCGATCGCCGCCGGCGTCTTCGAACCCTCCCTCGGCCTGGTCCTGCGCCCCGAGATCGCCGCCCTGTCCATGTCCGGCTCCAGCATCATCGTCGCCGTCAACGCCCTCGCCCTGAAACGGCTGCGGCTGCCCGCAGCGGCGCCCTCAGCCGCCGAAGCCGAGCCGCGTACCCCGGACGCCCCGAGAACGGCCCGCAGCACCTGACCAACCACCGACGCGGCAAGTAGTGCTCCATGCCTCCCTGCGGACACGTCTGCCGGACACAGCAGTACCGGCATGGCCAATACTCCCCCGCCCGCAGACTCCTCACGCCATCCGTCACTCATCACCAGGGGGTTGTGGGTTCCGGAGAATCCCATGGCCTGCGCGCAGTGCCGGACGCGCTGGCCGAACCTGGGACCCGGATCCGAGGGAGCGTCGGCCCTCGCGGTCGCGGGTACGAGGGCTACGGCAGCCAGAGCCGAGAGTCCCACACCGATCGGGGCGATCGCTCGCATGGCAGTGCCTCCTCTACGAGGTCCCTCGAGGTGAGCCGGCTCCGACCTCAGCGGGTCACCGCTCGGTCAGCGTGGGCCCGCCGTTGCGCAGTACCTCCAGGCGGCGCCCGTACTCCTTCTCGTCGATCTCATCGCGGGCGAACCGCTCGGCGAGCAGCTGCTCCGGGGTGGCGGATGCCGGGGAGCGGACGGCGGGGTGGAGGCGTCGGTGTTCCCGAGCGGCCGGGTCAGAGCGCGGGAGAGCCGCATTTGCGGGCGGGCCAGGTGCCCATGTACTGCTCCTTACGATCGAGCCGCCGACCGGCGGACGGGGCGACGGGGGTGCGCCTCGCCTCCGGTCGGCGGTTGTCCGCCATCGTATTTCGCTAATTGGTTTAGTAGCAATGGCGGTTCGGTCGCCCGTGTCGGCGGGGTCGGTCGACACGGTGTCCCCGGGCGAGGCTGCTCATCCGCTGCCGACAGGATCGGGCGTCGATCCGTCCGCGCAGGAGCAGGTCGGTGTACCACCGCTCCTCGGCCTACAGTGCCGCGCGTCGACCCCGGAGGCGAGGGGTGGCCGACGGGTCTGGCGGGGAGTGATCAGGCGCGTCGTGTCGTAGACCGCGGAGGCGAAGAGAAGAGCGGTGCGGCGGTCAGTGCCGCCGCGGCAGCCCTGAGGCTGAGGGTCTCTGGCTCAGCTCCGCAGTGGCCGGGGTGTGTCCTTCTGGTCCTGGGCGGCGCGCAGCTCGGCGATCTCCTTGCGCAGCTCGGCGAACTCGGCCTGCGGCGAGGGTGAGTGGCCGTGCCGCGATGCGTGCGAACCGCCGCGCATCATGAACCACATCATCAGGCCCATGCCGATCGGGCAGGCCAGGAGGAGCAGCGGGTACAGGGACTGAGGCATGGGAACCTCCCGATGGGCGGCGGAGAGGCGCACACGTGACCCGCCGAAGACTTTTCTACTAAGTACCTTAGGTTATATCGGGATCTGGTGCCAGCATGGGCAGGGCGGCAACGCTCAAGGGCCGCGATCGCCTGGGCGATGGGGTGCTCCGAGGCGTGCTCCAACGCGCCTGCCAGCCGCAGCAGTTCGTCCTGGCTCGAGGCACGGTCGTGGGGCCGTTCGGTGCAGGAGACGGGAACAGACACGATCATGACTGAGTGTCAGGACGGGGGCAGGCAGGACGGTCCTATGCCTGCCCCACCGGCCTCGGCCAAGACCCCGCTTGAGCAGCGGCTGTCCGCCCGCGCCCGCACCGCCTGGCCCCAGATGGCCGGCGGGCTGCCCGATGCGGAACGTGAGCGCAGGTATGCGCGAACGGCCCAGTCAGCCCTTCTACCTGCACGGCGAACGTCCGGCGACCGCACTCTCCTCCCCATGTGGCGTGTCCTGCGTCCTTTCCACGCCGGACGTCCCCGGCTCGAACCGGCATTGCTGCACCGTCAGCGACCAGCCGAGGGGCCAGATTCGTGCTGCGCTACGAGTGGGGCAGGGGAGGCCTGGGGCGGGACGGAGCTGCCGGCCAGCAGCAGACGATGGCTCTCGCGGATCTGTCGGCGTTCCCGCCACAGGTGGTAGACCGCGATGCCGAAGATGACGGAGCCGACGAGGTTGGCGAGCATGTGCCACCAGATTCGGTACGTCCACAGACCGGGCCCCGGCTCCAGCAGGCCGAACCACGTCGACAGGCCGATCGCCCGCGATGCCCCCAGGGCCACCGACAGAGTCAGCACGGCATGCTCGATCCCGTGGATGCCCTGCATCCACACACCCATCCTGGCGTACCTGCGTGCCCTGGTCCCCAGTGCGCGGCGGGTGATGAGCATGACACCGACGATACCGGCGAGAAAAATGAGGTTGCCGGTGAAGTGCAGGATCTCCATACCCAGGCTCGGCTTGGAGGTATCGATCTGGCCGAAGCCGTTGGCAAGACCGGTACCCCAGGGCGTCATCCACGGCTGGGCCTCGGGGTTGGCCACCCAGTACCCGGTCTGGGCCACGTGCTCCTGGATGTGGCCGAGCTGGCCCAGGATCCCGAGGATGATGACGGCGGCCGACGCGCGGAACATCCACGGAGCGACGGCCCTGCGGCTAGCGAGGGCGAGCACCGCGACGGCGCCCCACATGGCGAAGGCCCACAGCAGGAGGATGACGGTCCCAGCGTTGTCCAGGAAGGTAACGCCCGGCGAATGATGCATTTCGGCTTCTCCAGACGAGAGAGGCGACCACTTCGCTCAGTCATCTTGCATGCCCATTCTGTAGCGACCTTGCACCTCGCGGCCTACCCAAGGGCGGCCCACCTTGAAGTCAACCCCCGAAGGATTTACGGCACCGACCACTAAGTGGCTTAGTTGGATAGGAGGTAGGCTGTGCGCCTGTTGGGTTGCCCGCGGTGAATCGGCGTTCCGAAAAGTGCTCGCACCTGCTCTGTCGCAGGCCCCGGTGACGTAGCTGACAGAAACGCCGCAAGAGTCTCCACATCATCATCCGGCCCGCGGCCCGGTGTGAGGTCCCTTCCCGCGCCCGCCACCGTCATAGACGAGGAGAACCAGTGCTTCGCTCATTCCTTCTCGACCCACCCGCCGACACCACGCCGGCCGGTCGCCGCCGAATAGGCCGCACCGGCCGCGTAGCCCTGGTGGCGGCCGGTGCGGCGGGTATCGGTTTCGGAGGGCTGTACGGGGTGGGCCTGCTGGCCGCCGGTGACGAGGTTCCCGGCGGTACCCGGGTGAGCGGTGTGGACATCGGCGGGCTGAGTCGCTCGGAGGCGAGGGAGAAGCTGGAGAGAGCCCTCGGCGGAGCTTGGTCGGAGCCGTTGAAGGTACGCATCGGCGACCGTACCGCCGCCATCGACGCGATCGGCTTCTCGCTGGACAGTGAGCGGACCGTAGCCGATGCCGCACAAGCGGGGTCCGACCCGTTCACCGTGATCGGGCGCCTGTTCACCAGCGGTGATCGCGAGGTGGAGCCGGTGGTCCGCGTGGACAAGGAGAAGGCCCGCGCCGCACTGACCAGGACGGCGAAGGCGCACGACCGGAAAGCCAGGGAGGGCGGCGTCACGTTCCACGCGGGTGAGCCGGTGTCCGTGAAGCCGGTGTCCGGGCAGTCCCTGGACGTGGACGGTGCGCTCAAGGTTCTGGCCTCGACCGTGCCGGGCCAGGGCACGGAAGCGATTCGTCTGCCGATCAGCACCAACGAACCCAAGGTCGGTGCCGCGGAGGTGACCCGGGCGATGAACGACTTCGCCACCCCCGCGATGTCGGCCCCGGTCACGCTCACCACGGGCGGCCGGACGGTGGAGATCAGCCCGGTGACGCTCGGCAAGCACCTGACGATGAAGCCGGACGAGGGGAACCGGCTGCAGCCGGTGCTCGACGGCGAGGGGCTCCAGGCCGATCCGGCGGTGTCCGGCCTGCTTGCCTCGGCCACTGACAAGGCGGTCAACGCGAAGCTGCGCGTGGACGGCGGGCGGGTGGTGGTGGCCTCGGACGGCAAGTCCGGGCAGGAGGTCACGGCCAAGGCGCTGGAGGAAGCCGTGCTGCCGCTGCTGACGAGGACCGGGGCGGCCCGCACCGCGGCGTTGGCCACCGAGAAGGTGGCGCCGGAGCTGACCCGTGACAACGTCGGCCGACTGGGCATCAAGGAGAAGATGTCCAGCTTCACGGTCGACTTCGAGCCCGCCGCTTATCGCGTCACGAACATAGGCCGCGCCGCGGAGCTGATCGACGGGTCGGTCGTGCTGCCCGGCAAGACCTGGAGCCTCAACCGCACCGTGGGGGAGCGGACCGAGGCCAACGGGTTCGTCGAGGGCATCATCATCAACAACAACCAGTTCGAGAAAGCGGCCGGAGGCGGCGTCTCCACGGTCGCCACCACGGTCTTCAACGCCGTCTTCTTCGCGGGCGTGAAACCGGTGGAGTACGGCGCGCACTCCTTCTACATCGAGCGTTACCCGGAGGGCCGGGAAGCGACCGTGGCCTGGGGAAGCCTCGACCTGAAGTTCAGGAACGACTCCGGCAACGCCATCTACATCGATGCGCAGGCCACCGACACCTCCGTCACGGTCACCTTCCTCGGCACCAAGAAGTACGACTCGGTGGCAGCGGTCAAGGGCCCGCGTACCAACGTGAAGCAGCCAGGAATCCGTGAAGGCTCCGGGGACAAGTGCGTGCCACAGACCCCGCTCGAAGGCTTCGACGTCGCGGTCGACCGGATCTTCGAGAACGACGGTGAGGAGATCAAGCGGGAGACCTTCAAGACCCGGTACGTGCCCCGCGACGAAGTCACCTGCGACGGAGAAACCGCTGACTGACTCCCGGCTGCCACCGACGGTGCGGGAGGCCGTGTCCGCACCCGGATCTCAGTTCCGGCAGGCGACGGCGCAGTGAGCGGTGCCGGTGAGCGCGGCTGCCGGGACGAGGGCCAGGGCCGGCGGCAGAGCGAGGGCGGCAGCTGCCGCGGCCACCGCGAGCGGAGGAACCCGGCCCATGGCCCCGAGCGTGCACCTATCAAAACGCACCCTGACAGCCCGCGGGGCGTGGTAAGCCTTCCGGAGGATGAATGACTACGCCTCGTGAACCTCGGTGCCGGGGTCGATCGTGACGGGCTCGCGCGGGACGCTCGTCGGACGGCGGTTGCCCGCCGCCCCGGTCCACCGGTGCCGGTCGTGCTCCTCCCAGACCTTCTGGAAGACCGGCCACCGCAGCTCGCGCTCTCTCGCTGCCCCACTCACCCGTCATCCCCTTGCCCATGGCGTCCGTCGCCCAAAGCCGCTGTCACACGACGTCCACGAGCTCATTGTGGCCGCGGACCGGTGGCTGGTCGACCGGCTCCGGAGCCGTCTTTCCCTACCGTCCATGAAGGCGGCGAGACCACGTCGCGGTACCGGGAACCGTCCCGGGACCGCGACGTAGCCGCTCCGTCAGACGGCCGATGCCTTCGGGACGGGCTTGATTCCGTCCGCGGTGGAGGCACCCGCAGTTTCGAGTGAAGTCGAGAAGTGGGGGAGCCGTGCCGCCCAGTTCTCCAACGCCGCACGGCAGGCGTGGTCCAGGTGGTGCACCCCGGACAGGTCGACCTCGACGCGACGGTTCTGCGGCAGCGCCTCCAGGCCGTCGAGGATCTTCGGCCGGCGCAGGAAGGTGGCGTTGCCGGTGAGGTGCGCCTGGATGAGGCCGGCGCCCTTGTCGACGATCTCCAGCCGGACGTGCGAGGAGTCCCACGCCGTCTTGACCACGGCCAGCGCGAGACCGATGAGCACGCCCTCGAACATGCTCACCGCGACGATCGACACCGTCGTGACGGCCAGGATCAGCGCCTCACCGCGGTGCACCCGCCACATGGAGTGGATCTGCCAGGCCGAGCAGGACGCACCGAAGCCAATGAAGGGCTTCGCCGACTTCCTCCGCCAAGACCTCGACGCTGTCACCGCCGGCCCCACCCGCCCGTGGAGTTCCGGCGTCGTTGAAGGTCACGTGAACCGAGTGAAGACACTCAAGAGGGCGATGTACGGGCGAGCTTCGTTCGAACTCCTCCGGACCCGCATCCTCACCCAGCCATGGGATTCACGGATCAGGGGCGGGAACGGGGGACCGTTTCGGCAGGGGGCCTGCCCGACGTCCCGGTCGCCGGTCAGGGCTGGATGTTCTCCAGGTCCTCCAGAAGGCTGGGGTGCTTGGGCTCCCAGCCGAGCGCCCGCCGGGTGTACGCGCTGGACGAGGGCTGGTCGCTCGCGAAGATCTGGCCGAGGGGGCCGAAGGTCTCCGCCGGAACCGACTCGACCGGCAGGCCCAGCCGTCGGCCGATGACCGTGGCGATATCGCGAACCTCGTCCCCCTCGTCGGCCACGGCATGCCAGGAGGTACCCGCTTCCGCCTGCTCCAGGGCGAGCCGGAAGAGGACCGCCGCGTCGAGCGCGTGCACCGCCGGCCAGCGCTGGGCGCCGTCACCCGGGTAACCGGACACCCCGGTCCGGCGTGCGATGCCGGTCAACAGGCCGGCGAATCCGCCGGAACCCTGGTTGTGAACCGTGCGTGGCAGGCGTACGGCGCTGCTGCGGACCCCGCGCGAGGACAGGCCCAGGACCGACGTCACCGCACGACCGCGACCGCCGACCGGCCCCTCGGTCATCAGCGGGTCGGCCTCAGTAGAGGCGCGGCCGGGTACGTAGGGCGTACCCGAGCAGGTGACGAGGGGCCGGTCGCTGCCGACGAGTTCCTCGCCGAGGGCCGCGAGGGCGGCACCCTCCTCCGCGACCGACTTCGCGAGGGTGTCGGGACTGCTGAAGTCGTGGTCGAACGCGAGGTGGATCACCCCGTCGGCCCGGGCGGCGCCGGCGCGAAGGGTGTCCAGGTCGCTGAGGGCTCCCCGGAGGGGCTCGGCACCGGCCGCCTCCACGGCCTGCGCGGATGCGTCGGAGCGAGCGAGAGCGAGGACGGTGTGGCCGTTGTCGAGCAGTTCGGCGACGACAGCGGAACCGATCAGACCGGTGCCACCGGTGACAAAAACGCGCATGGAAAACTCCCCCACGAGTGATGGGACTCTTGTCCCATCACTCTACTGCAGTGATGGGACAAGAGTCCCATCGCTTAGGATGGTGACCATGGGCAGATGGGAACCGGGCGCACGCGAACGCCTCGTCGTGGCCGCCGTCGACCTGTTCACCGAGCAGGGGTACGACGCCACGACGGTCGCGCAGATCGCCGAGCGCGCAGGGGTCACCAAGAGCACCTTCTTCCGGCACTTCCCCGACAAGCGCGAGCTGCTGGTGGCCGGACAGGAGACGCTGAGCCGACTGCTGACCGACGGGATCGCCGACGCACCCACTGACGCCAGCCCGCTTGAGGCGGTCGCCGCCGGTCTGGAGCGCGCGTCGAGCGCGATGGGCCCCATGAGCCGCGAGCTCGCGCCTCGCCTGAAGGCGGCCGTCGCCGCCAGCGCCGAACTCCAAGAGCGTGACGCCCTCAAGAGCGTCAGCCTCGCGGCCGCGATGACGAACGCTCTGGTCGCCCGCGGCATACCCGATCCAACCGCGGCTCTGGCGGGCGAGCTGGGCGTCCTCGCCTTCAAACGGGGATACGCCCAATGGTCCGAGGGCGACCGTGACGGCGAGGACGACCTCGCCGGGTACACCCTGGCAGCCCTGAACGAATTGCGTGCAGCGAGCGCCTTGCTGGGCTGACCGGCAACCCCACCCGCCGTTCGCGGAACTGATGCTGTTGGTGATCTTCCCTCGGTGAGGTGAAGTCTGATGGCTGCACGTGAGTTGATGTTCCTGTCGTGCTGCGCTGGTAGGAGCGGGGCGGTTTCGGCGGTCGGAGGGTGGCCCCGGTGGTGATGGGTTCGAGGCCAGGACGGGTGATTCCGCCGTTGACGGTGCGGATGGCGCGGGCGAGTAAACCGCGGGGCACGGCCGCCATGCAGGTGCGCGATCGGCTGGATGGCCTGTGCACGGATAGCGACTTCGCCGACTGGTATCCGGCTGACGGACGGCGCGGGTTGTCGCGGGCCCAGCTGGCGCTGGTGTCGGTGGTGCAGTACGTGGAGAACCTCACCGACCGGCAGGCGGCGGACACGGTCCGCTGCCACCTGGACTGGAAGCACTGTCTCGGTCTCGAACTGCACGATCCGGAGTTCGCCTTCACCGCCTGAGTGACAATCCGGGCGGTGCGTCGGATCTGGAGCACGCGGCAGGGAAACTCGCCGCGGCGGACAAGGTCGTAGCTCTTCGACCTGGACAGCCCGAACGCTCGGGCTGCGTCTTCGCCGCTCGCCGTGCCGCTCCATGTGGCTCGGATATGGAGGGCCTGGCGGGTGCGGGGACTTCCGCCCCGCTCCTCGCCCCGCTCGGACTGATCCCGGCCACCGCCACATGCAAGGCTCACACCCGTACCCGTACCCGTACCTTTCCGCCGCCCTGCGCACATGTTCCCCCTGCCCCCTGCCCCCGTTTCCGTTGACAGTCCCGGCCGGGAGCCGCTCTCTCATCATGGTCGGCGGCGTCGAACGGAGCTTCTTCGACCAGACCGGCTGGGCCAACCCCACCAACCACCGTCGGTCTGCCCAGCCTGGTCATGCCTGTTGCGCATAGGGCCGACGGCCTCCCAACCGGTGTGCAGCTCGTAGGACCGGCCTGTTCGGACCGGACCTTGCTCGCGGTGGCGGAGTACCTGGCGCCCCTGCCCGGAGAGATGGCCGAGAGCGTCATCGGACCATGGACCGGATGCCCTCTGTGGCGCCGTCGTAGGTGACGGTGCCTTCATCATCGGCAGGCGGTTCGAACTGAGCGAAGCCACGACCACCGCGGACCGAAGTTCGCCGCGCTGACTGCGGCGATTCCGGCTACGGTCGTTGATGCGACGGTCTCGCGCATGCCGCGCGAGCGCTTTCGGGTCAGACTTCGTGCGCTCAGAGACAAGACGCCGCGATATGACTCCGTACTGTCGAGGGTCTCACCGCCCATCGCTCACCCGAGGAGACCCGTGACCCGGCCCACCATCGTTCTCGTCCATGGAGCGTTCGCCGATGCCTCCTCCTACGCCCCCGTCACCTCCCGGTTGCTGAAGAAGGGCTTCAAGGTCGTCGCTCCGGGCGTGCCGAACCGCAGCCTGCTGGGCGACGCCGCATACGTGGCGTCCGTCGTGCGCAACGTCGGCGGCCCGGTGGTCCTCGTCGGTCACTCCTACGGCGGTGCCGTGATCACCATGGCCGGGACCGAGGAGAACGTGAAGGCCCTGGTGTACCTCTCGGGGTACGCGCTGGAGGAGGGCGAGAGCCTGGGCGAACTCCAGGGCGGCTTCCCCGACTCGAAACTGGGCGCCGCCCTCGTCTTCACGCCGTCGCCACTGGCGGACTATGACGAGAAGAACCCCGACGTCACCGTCGACGTGGACAAGTTCCCCGAGGTCGTGGCCGCCGACGTGGACCCGGATCTCGCCGCCGTGCTGGCGTCGTCACAGCGCCCGCTGGCGGGTCTGGCGTTCGCCGAGAAGGCGACCGCCGCGGCCTGGAGGACCAAGCCGGCGTGGGCGGTCGTCTCCAGCTCCGACACCACCATCAATCCCGATGTGGAACGCTTCGGTTACCGCCGTGCCGGAATCGACTTCGTGGAGATCGACGCCTCGCACATGGTCATGCTCTCCCACCCTGACGAGGTCGTGGACATCATCCTGCAGGCCGTCGAAGCGACCAAGTGAGCTCCACCAGGTGAGCTCCACGCGGCTCGGGCGACAGGCCGGCCGAGAGCCGTCCGAAGGCGAGAACTTCTCGCACAGGCCCGGCAGTCGGCCGGCACACCCCGGCGTTCACCGGGACACGGGTCGACTGACGCCATGCACAACCGAACATCCGAACAAGCAGAGGAACCAGTAATGAGCACAGTCACCACACCGGACGGCACCGTCATCTTCTACAAGGACTGGGGCCCGCGGGACGCCCAGCCGATCGTCTTCCACCACGGCTGGCCGCTCAGCTCCGACGACTGGGACGCCCAGTTGCTGTTCTTTCTCTCCAAGGGCTACCGCGTCATCGCCCACGACCGCCGCGGGCACGGGCGCTCCAGCCAGCCCTCGACCGGCCACGAGATGGACACCTACGTCGCTGACGTCAACGTGCTGACCGACCACCTGGACCTGCAGGGAGCGGTGCACATCGGGCACTCCACCGGCGGCGGCGAGGTCGCGCGCTACGTGGCGCAGGCCAAGCCCGGCCGGGTCTCCAAGGCGGTACTCGTTGCTGCCGTCCCCCCGGTCATGGTGAAGAAGGACAGTAACCCCGAAGGCACTCCGATCGAGGTCTTCGACGGATTCCGTGCCGCGCTCGCCGCCAACCGGGCCCAGTTCTTCATCGATGTCCCGGCCGGCCCCTTCTACGGCTTCAACCGGCCCGGGGCCGAGGTGTCCCAGGGACTCATCGACCGGTGGTGGTGGCAGGGCATGATGGGCGCGACGAACGCCCACTACGAATGCATCAAGGCGTTCTCGGAGACCGACTTCACCGAGGACCTGAAGAAGATCGACGTCCCCGTCCTCGTGATGCACGGGACGGACGACCAGGTCGTGCCGTACGCCGACTCGGCCCCGAAGTCCGTTGAGCTGCTCAAGGACGGCACGCTCAAGAGCTACGAGGGTTACCCCCACGGCATGCTGTCGACGCACCCCGAGGTGCTCAACGCCGACATCCTGGCCTTCGTGGAGGGTTAAGGCGCACCGCCCGCCTCTGCCGGGCGGCAGCGAGAGCCTGATAGCGACGCACTGTCCCCCGGCAACGCCCATGCGGGCCGTTGCCGGGGGACAGTGCGTCGCCCCGGGTTCCGGGGCCGGGCTTCCGGGGGGGGAGCGTCATGAATTAGGGTCTTCCAAGATTTTCGTAGGCGTTGAGCGGTGCTGCTGGCGGTCGTCTCGGGCGACATGCTTGGGTGACCGGAGCTCGCTTTCCCGCGAGAGGGGGCCGCTTGCGAGCCCCGGACCGGTCGTTTTTGCGGCTTCTTGAGTTGGGGTGTATTCCCGCATACCCCAAGGTCACAAGGGTGATCTCGTGCGAGGAGGTCTGGGTCCGGGGGGTGACGCGACTCCTCGCACGTGCGGCCGCTGTCATCGCCGACAGGGCGGCGGCCGCCCTTCCTCCAATCTCTCCCACCAGGCAGCCGGTTTGGCCTCCGAACGCGGCCACCGCTCAGGGGCTGTGTATCCGCTGCGGCTGACACGCCGCGTGTCGTTCACGTCACCGCGACGATCAAGGCGGAGGCGATGACCAGCGCGGCTACCGGCACTATGACCACGCGGATGCGGCCCATCCACTGTGCCCACCCGGACCGGTCGTCAGGGTGTTCGTGGTCTCCGGCGGTCGCAGATACGCTGCGTGTGCTGAGCAGGGTGCTGCACCACATGCACACCTCGTCCTCCAGCCAGTACGCGCCGGTGAGCTGTGCGAAGGCCACCGGATGTGCGTCCTCGTCCCGTGCCGTCATACGCCCGTCAACGACCGGGACGTCGCCGGGAAACGCCGGGCGGGGCGGGGTGTGGGGCGGGGGGAACGCCTGTCCGGGCCGGGGGAGGGGTTTTGGGAGGGTACGTGAGACGACCTCAGCCCGCGGCGGCTTCGGCAACGGTCGATCGCACGGCCAGCACTTCGTCGGCCCCGGTCAGTTCCAGAACGCGTGCCACTTTCCGAAAGGGCGCGACCAGACGCAGATCGGTCTGGCCGTCGATGCACAGGAGCAAGGTGAGGAACATCGAATCGGCGAAAGGGGTGTCCTCAATGGGTCGGCACGGCCGTGCCGACGCCGTGGTTCTGGTCCGTCCGCTCGGCCCGGGAAACCTCGCTTCCGCGTACCTCTGCCGCGGCCGTCGACGTTTTGGCACCGTGGGTGTACGGCTCGTGTCCGCTCACACCCGCAAGGCCGCGACGGTGGACAGCGAGGGTGGCGATGCGGAGAGAAGCGCGCCGTGCACAGATGAGGACGCCGCCCTGTCGGCATAGCGAGCGGTGTCCGGAGGCCACATGTCCCGCTCCTGGTGGATCAGGAGACTGACCGCGCCGTGTACGGCGGAACACAGCAGTCTGGTTGTTTCGGTGGGGCTCTCCACCGGTACTCCGGCATCGACGCAGGCCGCGACCTTGTCCCGGAAATACCGGAAACACGCGTCCGCGTTCTGGCGGCTGGCCTCGGTGGCCTCGCCGTCCATGACCAGTCGGTACTGGGAGGGATGGCGGAGCCCGAACGTGATGTAGGAGACGCAGGTCTCGTGGAGCGCCGTCACCGGGTCCGGGACCGCCCGGGACACCGCTTCCAACTCGACGAACAGCGAACTCCACACCCGCAGGCACGTGGCGTGGACGAGTTCGCTCTTCGAAGCGAAGTGGAGGTAGACGGCCGGTGGGGTGACTCGCGCGCTTGTCGCCACAGCGCGGATCGTCAGGGCGTCGGGGCCACCGTCTTCGAGCAGTTGACCGGCGATGTCGAGCAGCTGTTCGCGCAGCAGGCCCCCCTGACCCTTGGGGGCACGAACGCGGGAGCCGGTCACAGGAAGAGGCCTTCGGGGCAGAACGACATCAAGTTGTCTTCGGCTTGACGGTGGTGACCACCTGGGTCACCCGGGCGCACAGTTCGCCTGCAGCGTCGTGCACGTCGACCTCGATGACGGTGTTGCGGCCCACGCGCAGGGGGCGAGCTGTCGCGACGACGTCTGTGTGTGCCGGCCGAAGGAAGTGCGTGGTCGACTCCACGGTGGCCGGTGCGGCGCCGGCCGGGCCGTTGAGGGCGGCGCACACGGCAGCGCTCACATCGGCCAGTCCCATCAACGCGCCCCCGTGGAGGCCACCGCCCACCGTGGAGAGTGAGGGATCGTGCGCCAGTGTGGCTCGAACGCCGGCTGTCGTCATCTCCTCGAACGCGACTCCGAGGGTCTTGGCGTACGGCGCGAGTGCGTAGACGTCTTCGGCCACGAGTGTGGGCACGGGCGGCTCCCATCTGAGTCAGGGGCGATAAGTTATCGGCGTTAACTCAGTTCGTCAACCGGGGAGTTGCCTTGTCGACAGGTGTGGAGCCGACGCGGCCCAACGACCGGTCGGCCAGGCACAGGACCAGGAACACGGCGGCCACGCCGATGAGGGGCCAGGCCATGGCGTGGAGTCCGGAGCTGGTGGCGCCGTCCTGGAAGAACACGGCGCTCGCCGCCGCCGCGAACAGGGCGCCTACGTACATGAACGTGCGCAGCAGTCCCGCGGACGAGCCCATGCGGGCGGGGTCGGCCTGTGCGTACAGGGCATTCTGGTTGGCCAGTCCGATCAGCCCGTGCGGGATGCCGACGACGGCGCTGAGCGCGACGAGCAGCCAGACCGGACTGTCGCTGCGCAGGAGCAACAACGCCCCACAGCCGAGGCATTGGAAGAGGGCGCCGGCGACGAGTTTGCCCCGCACCCGGCCACGGCGCCCCGTGAGCGCCGTGACACCGAGGGCCGTCACCGACAGGGGGAGCAGAAGCAGCCCGGCCTCCGGCGCGCTGAGTTCCCGGCCCTCTTGGAGCCACTGGCTGTAACCGTAGAAGAAGGCGTACGACGTGGTGTACGCGAGGCACTGTCGGGTGAAGGTGGCGAGCAGCGGTGCGTTGCCGCCGAGGACCCGCAGGTCTATGAACGGCTGGGCGATGCCGAGTTCGCGGCGGACGAACACCGCGCCCGTGGCCAGGCCGAGCACCGGCAGGTACCAGTGTGTGACCGCCGGGTTCATCAGGAACAGCATGAACGTGGTCAGTGATCCGGCGAACCACAGCATGCCCGGCACATCGATGTGTGGTGTCCCGCCCGAGGGCGTGCCGCGTGGCAGCCACAGTGTGCCCAGGACGAGGCACATGAGCGACAGGGGCACGTTGATGCCGAAGATCAGGTGCCAGCCGCCCGTGCCGATCAGCAGGCCACCGAGGGCCGGGCCGGCGACCGCGGTGACCTGGTTGGCGATCGACAGCGCGGCGAGGACGCCACTCGGGTTCTGCCGGCCCGTGCGCTGGGACTCGGAGCGCAGCAGGGACATGGACGCGGGGAAGGCCGCCGAGGTGCCGAATCCGAGGAGGACGCGGGAGGCGACCAGGACCCACAGGTTCGGAGCGAGAGTGCCGAGCAGTCCTGCCAGGCCGGCCAGCGCGGTGCCCAGCAGATAGAGCCGACGCGGACCGAAGGCGTCGACGAGTCGCCCGATCACCGGCTGGCCGACGGCGGTCGCGAGGTAGAGGCCGGAGACGAGCCATGCCGTCTGTGAGGGCGGCGCGCCGAACGCGCGGCCGATGGGGACCAACGCGACCGCGAGCATGGAGGAGTTGACGGGGTTGAGAACCGAACCCAGGATCATCGGTGCGATCAGGCGACGGTCGAAGCCGCCGCTCTCTGCTTGCCGCTGTCCGTGCGCGGCTGTACGTGTCACGCCTGCGCCACCCTGTCGAGCAGCGCCATGGCGGTGATGACCGCCCGGACCTCCTCCTCGGTGCCGTGCTCCTGCAGGGCCCGGGCGAGCCACACCTGACGGGCGAGGCGCTCGCCCTTGCGCCGTTCGTGCCCGCGGGCGGTGAGCGAGACCAGTTGCCGGCGTCCGTCCTCGGGGTCCGGACTGCGCGAGACGAGCCCGGCCTCTTCCAGGGCGATGACGGTCTTGGCCATCGACTGAGGCCGTACGCCCTCTGCGGCGGCGAGATCGCTGGCGGAGGCGGGACCGTTCCTGGCGAGACGGCGCAGAACGGAACTCTGCGGCGGAGATGGTTCCTTCTCCGCGCTCTGGCCCCGGCCCGCCGGTTCCTCGGCCGCTTCGAGGGCGCGCAGCTTGCGACGGAGCCGGCCCACCATCACCCAGATGTCGCCGGCCGCCTGAACGGCGGCCTCGGTCAAGGGGTGTTCATCCGCTGGCATCATGTCCTCAGAGTAGATAGACAGCCCAGGCTGTACAACCTTGGCTGTATAAATGCGCCGCTTTCACGGCGTCGGCCCGTCAGCCGTGCTGTCGAGGAGATCCCGGAAGGCTTCGCACATGGGCATCGCTGCGCAGCCCTGGAGGCCGGGCGGACCGGCCCGCCTGTCCGTTTCGCGGTCGGCCATCAGTTGTGCGACGTGTGGATCGAGTCGATGGTGGGTCACTGCTGTGGGACCTCCGGCGCGCGGACCTGCGTTTCGAGGAATTCCTGGACCGTGGGGAGGACCGCGAAGTGGTTGTGGCCGGTGCCGGGCACTGTGTCGAGGCGCGCGTCGATGCCGTGATCGCGCCAGTTGGCGCGCAGCGCGTTGATACGTTCGACGCGGTCGGTCCCCGTGGCCTCGGGCAGACGTGCGTCGGCCGGGGCGAGTTCGGCCGCGTCGGTGTCGTTCTCGCCGATGACCAGTTGCACGGGAAGGCCGCGCAGGGCTGCCGGGTCGGCGTCGGTCCCGAACTGTTCCTTCATGTCGGCCGTGCCGTGCCACCACGTCGTCGCGGGGTCGAGGAGGGTGACGCGCCCGGGGGCGCCCACCGACAGGCTCGCCAGTCGGCGGGGGTGCAGGTAGGCGAAGCGGTGCGCGAACTGGCCGCCGCCCGAGAAGCCGTGGAGGTGGAAGCGGTCGGTGCGCACATGCCAGCGGGCCGCGGCCTCGTCGACCATGGCGAGGAGGGCTTCGTCGGCGCGGAATCCGGCAGGGGACAGGAGCTTGTAGCTGTCCACGTCGTTCGGGCCGGTGATCCCGGCGGGGAAGAGCGGGGCGAGGACGACGCAGTTGCGGCGTTCGGCGAAGTCGGCGAAAGCGTCGCGGAGTGTCTCGGCGCGGCGCCGCGTTCCGTGGACGGTGATCACCAGCGGGAGGGGCGGACCGTCGGGGGTGTGACCGGTGGGGACGTAGAGGCAGTAGGAGAAGCGGGGGTCGTCGGCGAGGGCGAAGAAGGCTGTGGGGCCGGTCAGGAAAGTGATCCCGGGGTGTCCGGCGGGCAGGTCCCAGGGAGCCAGAGGGAGTTGGGCGGTCATGCGTGCTGCTCCTTGTCCGCGTCGCTCACGGCGAGGTCCATCAGAGGGGCGTACTGCTGGCCCGCGTAGCAGTCGCTGTCGCGCAGGTCGCCCTGGACTGTCGGACGGGGGAGGGAGACCTTCACGGCGAGTGCCAGCGGGTGGTTGACGAGCAGGATGTCGGCGGGGTCGGCGCCGTAGAGGTCGGCGAAGAGTTCCCTGTTGAGGAAGCCGCTGGCGACGAGGGCGTCATAGGCGCCCTGGTCGTGGCACATGAAGTCGAAGGTGAGAGTGAAGGGGCCGGCGTTCTTGGAGCGCACGAGGGAGCAGTAGTCGAGCAGGGTGGTCATGGGTCACAGCTCCTCGGTGGCGGTGCGGAACAGTTCCGTGGGACTGACGCCGGTGACGACGTGGTTGAGGGTGAACCGGTAGAGGGGGCCCCGGTCCATCTCGGGCGGGGAGTACGGGTAGGCGAGGGTGGAGACCAGCCCGTCGTATTCCGGGATGGGCAGGTGGCTGCTGGCATGTGCGACGAAGGTGGCGACCGCGTGGGCGGTTGCCTGATCGGGGGCCGTCACCGTGATGAGGACACCGAGTTCGCGGGGGTGCAGCGATTCCGGTTCCGCGGCGGCCAGTACGGCCCCGCCGCCGTACAGGCGGAAGTCGATGTCGACGTCGTCGGGATCCACGGCGCCGCCGAACACGTCGAGGATCTTGTCCGCGAAGTACTTCTGGGCGAAGGGGAGCAGGTCGGGCAGGCGCCGGATGACCACCTGGTCGCGCACCCCTCCGACGATGACGGTCTGGTGGCCGACGAGTTGGGCCCCTTCGAGCTTGTTGCTGTAGCCGTCCGCGGGGACGAAGCGCGCTCCGCGCGCCCGGACCGTGCGTTCGTCGACCTCCTCGTAGGTGGCCTCACTGGTGTCGAGGACGCCCGACGGTTCCGCGACCCGATACGGATCGGCGTTCTCGTACAGCGTGTGGGCGGCTACGGAGCGGGGGGTGAGACGGCTGCCTTCCGCGAGCGTGGTGACGTCGAAGTGGTCGTCCCGCAGGTGCACGAGCAGGCCGTTGGCGGAGGGGGGTATCGCGCAGGCGGCGCCGCATTCGATGGTCTTGGCCATGTGCCAGGTCAGGCCGGGATCGGCGCCGAGCATGCGGGGGAGTGCGGCGAAGAGCGCGGTGTCGCTGGCGCGTCCGGCCAGGACGACGTCGCAGCCTGCTGCCAGGGCCTCCTGGATGGGCTCGACCCCCATCATGGCGACGGTGTGACTGCGGGTGAACAGCTCCCGGTCGATCTCGGGAGCGTGCGGCAGCGGTCGGAGTCGGCCGGCGTCGTAGAGGTGCTGAAGACGTTCGGCCGGCTGGTCGGAGTAGATCAGCGAGAGTTTGAAGTGCAGGTCCTGCGCCGCGGCGATGTCGCGGACGAGGGCGGCCACGCGATCGACTCCGGTGTCACGGCCGCTGGTGCCGCAGGATCCGATGATCAGCGGCACCCCCAACTCGTCGCGGGCGGTGAGCAGCAGGCGCAGGTCGCGGGTGACGGCCTGGTCGGAGAGCTTGGGGGTGCCCGAGCCGAGTGCGGCCGGCCCCGAGTCGGTCGATCCGGCGTCACAGGCGATGACGTGCGGGCGGGCTTCGACGCCGCGTCGGAAGGCGGCGGTGTCGAAGCCGGCGCCCAGCGCTCCGGTGGGAGCGAGGATGCGTAGTTCCATGGGGGTCCGTTTCCTTGGTGAGGGGCG
The DNA here is from genome assembly GCF_030403745.1 of Streptomyces sp. S.PB5. Classification (GTDB taxonomy): domain Bacteria; phylum Actinomycetota; class Actinomycetes; order Streptomycetales; family Streptomycetaceae; genus Streptomyces. Next base: position 93,878 of record NZ_JAQMWP010000016.1, on the reverse strand, counting down.
GTGGTTCAGGGGGCGGTAGGAGCGATGCGGCGTGCCAGACGGGTGAAGACGGCGAACGTGACCGTGGCGAACACCGCGCCGTTCAGGAGCATGAAGCGCCATCCGGTCGCGTCGACGGTGAGGCCGAGCAGGGCGGGGCCGAGTGCTGCGCCGGTGGACGAGGCGACGGTGTACAGGCCGGTGTAGGTGCCCAGGACGTGTCTGCTGGGGGCGAGGTCCCACAACGCGACGAGGGCGTTGACGGCGAAGGCCGCGTAACCGACGGAGGCGATCACCAGGGAGATGACCGTGCCCGGGACCGTGGGGACGCCGAAGCCGATGAGCAGGCCGACGATGAACACGCCGACGCCGTAGCGCATGGCGCGCACCTGGCCCAGCCGGGACGAGGCGTAGGCGAGCGGGACGACGCAGACCAGGAAGGCGACGGCGCCGGGGAGCGCGAGTCCGCCGGCCGAGCCGCGGGACAGGCTCAGTGTCTCGGTGCCGTACGGCGTCAGCAGCGTGCGCAGGGCGGACCACATGCCGGCGAAGCAGAAGATGCCGAGCATGAGCAGGGCCCGGGCGCGGGACGGTTCGCGCACCATGTCCTTGATGACGCCCCAGGGTGAGGCGAAGTCGTCGGACGGCGGTTGGAGGGGGTGGGGTTCGGCCGCGGAAGCCCAATCGGTGGGCGACAGCGTGGCGGTGTGGTGCCGGCGGCCCAGGAAGAACCAGGACGTGGTGAGGATCAGCAGCATGAGGACGGGCGGGATGGCGAACGCCAGGGTGGTGCTGCGGTCGACGACGAGCAGGCTGATCAGGGACGAGACGACGATGGTGAGGCTGACGCCGGCCTTCACGAAGCCCTGGGCCTTGCCTCGGTGGGAGGGAGCGACGTAGTCGGAGACCAGGGTCTCTGTGATGCCTTTGAACGCGTTGGCCATCGCCGCGAAGCCGACGACGCACATCAGGAGCAGGGGCAGAGTGTGCGTCCAGGGGATCAGGGCGAAGGGCACCGAGGACAGGGCGGCGCCGGTCAGGATGATCGCCCATCGGCTCTTTCCGTCGCGTGCGCGACGGTCGGACAGGAACCCCGTCCAGGGCTGGATCAGGACTCCGAGCACGTTGTCCATGCCCATGATCAAGCCGACCAGACCGGCGGAGGCGATGTAGTGTCGCAGCTCGGAGGGCACCTGCGCGTCGTAGAAGTTCCACACCGATTCCTGGGCGAAGACGGCCAGGGTCACCCACAGGACCGTCGTGGCGTTCATCCGCCGCGGGGCGGCCGGCCTTCCCTCGGCTGGGGCGCCTGCGGGAGTGTCCTCAAGCGGCTCGGGCTGAGGTGCGACGTTGGGCATGGCGGCTCCTTTGCCATATGCCATAGCATATTCGTTGTGCGTCACCTGCCCCCGCCTGCTGGTTTTCGATGCGGCGTGCAGGGATGCGCCTTTCCGGAGCAATAGCTATTTGCTATAGCTCTGGCGAGAGCGGATGGCCACTCCGGTGACTTCGGTTTCGATGCTCAGTGTGAGAAACGTGCCGTGAGCAGCGAGGAGCTCGAAGACCGGCTGTGCGCGGTCATCAGCTCTTCCGCCCGCCTGCCGTCTCCGGCGGCGATGGCGTCGTAGATGGCGCGGTGCTGGTGGTAGCGCGCATCTACGGCGCTGCGCCGTTCGCCGCTGACCTCGGACAGGACGCTGTTGCGTCGTTCGTCCGCGCCGAAGGCGTCGACCATGTGCAGCATCTGCAGCAGTGTCGCGTTCCCGCCGGCCTGGTCCACCAGGCTGTGGAACCGCCGCATGCAGTGCAGGATCTCCTCGATCAGCTTCCGCTCCTCCTCGCTGCCGGGAGCCAGTCCGGCCGCCTGGCCGCGCAGGTGGTCCGCCTCGTCCAGGGCGGCACGCATCTGTCCACGCTGCTCCGCGGTCGACTTCTCCGCGGCCAGACGTGCGGCCAGAGCGCGGAGCGAGTCCCCGATCATGGAGAACTCCCGCAGCTCGTCGTCCGCGTACTTCGCGATGCGCACAGAACGTGGGCCGGTCCTCTCCACCAGCCGGTCCTGCTCCAGGCGGCGCAGCGCCTCACGTACCGGTGTCGCGCTGATGTCGAGAGACTCGGCCAGCCCCCGCTCGGTCACCTTCTGGCCCCGTTCGAGGACGCCCGAGACGATCGCCTCACGGATCGCCTTGTACGCCTGATCGCCCAGGGTCGCGGAGATCGTGAGCTGCGGAAGCTGTGCCATGAGCAGTACGGTATTTGCTACAGCAGAATTGTCAACCACTTGCGCGTGAGTGAGTTCCGACCGAGTCCCGACGGCCGGATTCGGGGCCTTCCCGGGCAACCGTCAAGGAACGCTCAGCTTCACGGCGGGCCGACCGTCAAGTGCCGTGTGAATCATGGATCGGGTCATCCCGGAAACCGGTCAGGGCCTCGGCCTTCGCGCCGGACGGGCGGTGACGGCAGGGCCGTCGAACCGAAGAAGGACCCTTGAACAAGGTGATTGTCGCAGGAGGACCGTCGCTGGTCCGGGCCGCGCTGACCAGGGTGATCGATGCGAGCGACACCCTGAGGGTGGCCGGCGCCGCCGCTCGCACCGAGGATCTCGAGAACCTGCTCGCCGCCGGCGTCGACGCGGACGTCGTCCTGCTCGACCGCTGCATCCACTCCGGGCGCCCGGGCGGCTTCACGGCCTTGATCACCGAGGTCTGTGCCGCGGCCCGAGCCGTCGTGTTCGGCGCTCCCAGTGCTCAGGAGGTCGATGCCCAGGTGCGTGCCGGCGCCACGGGTGTCCTCGGTGCGGATGTCAGCGCCTCCCAGCTCGTCGCCGCGCTGGAAACCGTGTGCCGGGGCGGTCTCGTCGTCGCCCTGGGGACGGCCCCGGCCGTCCACAAGGCGCAACCGCGGGTCACGCCCGAACTCACCCGGGATCTCTCCGCACGAGAACGCGAGATCCTCACCACGCTGTCGAGCGGTCAGGACAGCGCCTCCATCGCCCGCGACCTCGGTCTCAGCGCCCTCACCGTGAAAACCCACATCACCCACATGCTCAGCAAGCTGGGAATCCGCCGGCGCGGACACCTGATTGCCTTCGCCTACGAGAGCGGGCTGATCGTGCCGGGCGTGACACCGACCAGTTCCCTCGCGACCCGGCTGCACGCGGCCTCGTAGCCCTGGATGTGCGACCGCATCAGGCCCTGGCCCGCCCGCGGCTGCCAGACCTACGCCTCAGGCGTGCCCCGGTAGCCACGTCCGCATCCAGGTCCCGGGGACAGCCGTCGGAACTGCTTGTCGGTCTGCCACCGCTGAAGGCCCACGTTGTACTGCCGTACGTACCCGTCGATCAGCTTGACCGTGGCGGGCGCCGCGACCACCTCCTCGTACGACTTCCCCTCCCGACCGTTCTCCTGGGCGGCAGTGGAGGATCGAGACCTCGTCCAGCGCGATGAGCGTCGGTGGCGTTCCCTGGCAAGTCGTTGTGTTCGATCGCTGAAGCCCCAGACTTCCGCATGGGAATGACAGCCGGAAGTCGATGCAAACGTGGTCGGCCCCGCGATTGATCACGTGGCGGGTCGGCCGCGATCATCCGCCTGGTACACAGCCGTGAGGTCGATCTGGACGCCTACACGGGGCACAGCGAAGAGCGTGCCCGCGAACTCGCGGCCGCGCTGCACGCCGCCCGGGACGGAGAGCCGGAACCTCTCACGCGTGCCGTCCCTCCCGCTTCCTGACCGGAGGAAACGGCGAGGTGGGCTCGTTGAGCTCTGGGACTCGTTCTCGGGGGGTGTGGCTCTGCGGCGGGTTGTTGCACGACTCGTGGCAGGAGTTGATGTGCGGGCATATCCCGGGGTGATGCCCTCCGGGCAGAGGTACTGGACGGTCTCGACGACGACCTGGAGGTCGTCACGAAAGACGAGTGTGACGTTCCCGCTGCGTCGTCGCGGCTTCACCTGACCTGCCCACGCCCGTCGTGCTGCCAGCCAGACCGGGGGAGGGCTCAGTGCTGAGACGTCACGCTCGTGGTGGCGCGGGTCCGATTCTGGCGGATCTCGTCGTGGTGGTCGGCGGCCCATCCGATCAACTGCTTGACGATCTCGTTCAGGCTGCGACTGAGCGGGGTGAGGGCGTACTCCACCCGCGGTGGCACCTCGGCATAGGCGGTCCGCGTCACCAGCCCGTCTTGCTGGAGCTGGCGCAGTGTGAGGGTGAGCATGCGCTGGGAGATGCCGGGGATGTCGCGCTGCAGGTCGGTGTAGCGCAACGGGCCTGCCTCCAGCGTGGCGATCACCAGCAAGCTCCACTTGTCGCCGACACGGTCCAGTACCTGGCGGATGAAAGCCATCTGCTCGGCGGGGATGCCGGCACACGGCCCCCGGCCCACGGCGATGCCCGATCCGGCTTGGTCCTGCATGGCGCACATTCCTCTCCGGCACGCACAGCGATGTGCCTTTTGTAAGCGCATCCATACTGACGCATCATGGCGCTACGCACAAAAAGTAGGAATTGGAGGTGCGTGGTGAAAGTAGAGATCTGGGCCGAGGTCACCTGCCCCTGGTGCGGTCTGAGCAGCCACCGGCTGGACCAGGCCGTAGCCCGATTCGAGCACGGCGACGACGTGGAGGTCGTCCACCGCTCGTTCCCGCTGGGCAGTGGCTTCCCCGAGGGCCGTCTGTTCAGCGTCCGCGAGGCGCTACTGCGCCAGCACGGCATCGGCGGCGCTCAGGCCGAAGCGGCGACCCGGCGAATCGAGGCGCTGGCCGCCGATGACGGCCTGAGTCCCTACCGGGTGCTGGACAACCAGGTCGGCAACACCGACCTGGCCCACGAATTCCTCGCCCACGCCTCCGCCGAGGGCCACAACCGCGAAGCCTGGGACGCGATCTTCCGCGCCTACTTCGGCCGGGCCGAGCCCGTCTTCGCGCTGGCCGACCTGCTCACGTTGTCCGACGAACTCGGCCTGGACCGACAGCGGACCCGCCAGGCGCTCACCGGGCGGCGCTACCGCGGCCAGGTGCGCGACGACGCCCGCACGGCCCAGCGCCTGGGTGCGACGGGTGCCCCGTTCATCGTCGCCGACGGCCGCTACGGCGTCCCCGGCGCACAGGACAGCGACACCCTGCTCGACCTGCTGCGCACTGCCTGGGACGAAGCCCACCCTGTGATCCCCGTGCCCGCGGGCCAGGCACCCGTCTGCGGGCCTGACGGATGCGCAGTTCCCACCCATTCCTGATCCCTCAGCTCAACTCGTGAAGGACCCGTCATGTCGTACCTGCTCCACATCGATTCCTCCTCGCTGGGCGAGACATCGGTCTCCCGCCAAGTCGCCCAGTCCTTCCGGGACGCGTGGCCGGGCGCCGTTGTCCACCGCGACCTCGCCGCCGCACCCGTGCCTCACCTGAACGCGGCGGGTATTTCCGCCCGAACCACCGACCCCGCTGCGCACACCCCGGAACAGGCCGCAGCCGCCGCCCTCCAGGACGAGTTGATCGAGGAGTTCCTCGGCGCCGGCGCCTACCTGTTCACCGTGCCGATGTACAACCTCACGATGCCATCGGTGTTCAAGGCGTGGCTGGACCAGATCATCGTCGACGGCCGCACCCTGAACCACGCCGGTCCCTCTCCCGCCGAGGGACGGCCGGCCGTGCTGATCTCCGCCCGAGGCGGCGGCTACGGGCCCGGCACACCCAATCACGGCCTGGATTACGTGGTGCCCGCGCTGGAAGCGGTCCTGGGCAACCCCAACCTCCTTGGCCTGGACGTGACCGCGGTGACAGCCGACCTGACCATGGCGCCCCACGCCTCGACGCTGGCCTCGCTCATCCCGCTGCACGAGGCATCCCTGGCCGATACCCACGACCAGGTCCGCCGTCTTGCCACGACCATCAGCGCTCCGTCCGCCGCCTGACTTCTCCATAGGTGAAATCTCATGACTGATCTGCTTGTTCTCGGCGGCAGTGGGCGCACCGGGACGCATGTGCTCGCACAGGCGGCCGCACGCGGTCACCGGGTTCGTGCACTGGTGCGCAACCCCGACACCGTTCAGGCACCGGCTGACGTCGAACTCATCCAGGGCAGCCCAACCAGCCTCGACGACATTCGCAAGGCCGCTCAGGGCACCGAGGCCGTGATCAGCGCGCTGAACAACTCCCGGGCCTCGGACAACCCCTGGGCCAAACCCGTCAGCCCGCCGATGTTCATGACCAACGCCACCCGCAACACCCTCACCGCCATGGGCGAGCAGGACATCCGCCGGATCGTCCTCGTCTCCACACAGGGCGCGGGAGACGACTGGGCCCGGATGAGCCCCCTGGCCAAGGCCGCCGTCAACCTGTCCAACATCAAGGCCAGCTTCACCGACCACCATGGCGTCGACCAGGCCGTGCGGGCTTCCGACACCGACTGGACCCTCGCTCGGGCCGTCGCCCTCACCGACAAACCGGCCCGCGGTCCGCTGCGGGCCGCCGAGGCCGGCACCGACAAGCCCGGCCCCTGGATCAACCGCGCCGACCTCGCCGGCTTTCTCCTGGACACCATCGAACAAGGCATCTGGATCCACCAGGCCCCGCTCGTGTGGAACACACGAGACTGACCCACTGCGCGTTCCGCGTCGGCGTGCCTTCGCGTGCCATGGCACAGCTTGTCGACGCCTCTCCAGAGAGGTGCGCCCACCGGCTCGGGTGGCGCCGCCACCCGAGTCGTCAGGTGGGTGATCGGCGCAATGGCACGACGTTGTCGGCGGCAGATGTGCCCTGTGCCTGCTGATCGTCGTCCTGGAGGAGCACGGCGCTGGCGAGGGTGAGCCTGGCCACCAGCTGGCGGAGCTCTTCGATCTCGGCTCCAGGTTCCGGAACTCAAGGGAGCGGACGAAGTCCAGCAGGTCCCGGTCGACCGTGCCGTCCGGCGCCACGAACACCGGGTCACCCGGCCGCAGACCGATCCGGGCGACCGCCGCCGGTAGATCCTGGACCCCCAGGATCCCTTCAGGCGGCAGCGTTCCCCAGCGCTCGGGATCCGGCACGCGCACCACATGCCACTCGTTCAACCAACGCCTCCCCTGACGCTTGAACTCGCTCAATCATCAGGGAAGTGGCGTGGAGCAAGATGACGGTGGCCAGCTGGTCCTTGGCGATGGCGCGGACCCGCTCCTTGATCAGCTCGGGGTCGCGTTCCAGACGCGGCCTGTACCGGGCTTCCAGCTCGGCCAGTTGCTCGGTGCTCTCCGCGAGGAGCACCCGGCTGCCGGAGCGCGACAGGACGTACGCCGATTCGTCGGCGTCGGTCTGCGGATAGACGGTGGTGGTCGCTGCGCCCGCGCACAGGGCACGCGCCGGCCGACCGTAAGAGGGCAGGCCAGTGAAGCTGGGGGCGGGTGCGGGTCAGTGGGCCGGGTGCCGAGGGCGAACGTCACGGGCGATGGCCGCGCGGGAGCCGGATGGTGACGATGGTTCCGACTCCCACCTCCGACTGCACGTCCACCTGCCCCTGGTGGGCGTGGACGATGGCTTCCACGATGGCCAGGCCGAGACCGGAACCGCCGTAGGCGCGGCTGCGACTGGCCTCGGCGCGCCAGAAGCGCTCGAAGACGCGGGGCAGGTCGTCGGCCGAGATCCCAGGGCCGTTGTCGACGACACTCAGTTGCACGGTCTCCCGGCTCAGGGTGACCTCGACGCGTACGGAGGTCCGGGCCGGAGTGTGCTGGACGGCGTTGCCGACGAGATTGCGCAGAACCTGCTGCAGCCGGGCGGCGTCGCCGACGACGGGGGCGGGCAGGGCGGACGCCATGGCGATGTCGCGCCGGGGGTAGATGATCTGCGCGTCCTCGATGACGCCGGCGGCCAGGACGGTGAGGTCCACGTCGTCCTGCTCCACGGGACGGCCGGCGTCCAGGCGGGCGAGCAGCGCGAGATCCTCCACGAGCAGGCGCATCCGGCCCACCTCGTTCTCGATGTGCTCGAGCGCGGTTTCCAGGCCCGGACCGGACAGGCCGCCCTGGCGGTGCAGGTCGAGCCAGCCGGAGATCGTGGACAGGGGAGTGCGCAGCTCGTGGGAGGTGTCGGCGGCCAGCGAGCGAACGGTCGCCTCCGCGCGGGCCTGGGCGTCGAACGCCCGGTTGACCGCCTTGGCCAGCAGGTCGGCCTCGCTGCCGTTGCGGTGGGTGGGCAGCCGTTCGCTCAGGGATCCCGCGGCGATGGTGTCGGCGCTGCGGGCCATGCGGACGAGCGGGCGCATGCCGAGCCGGAGAACGACGACGGACAGCCCCAGCAGCACCAGTAACGTGCCCCCGATCAACGCCAGTTGCCGTCTGATGAGCACGCCGGTGGTGGTGTCGTCGACGGAGGTGTCGATGGTGAGGATGACGGTCGCAGGCGCCACGGTGCCTTCTGCGGGCCCGCGGTCGATGACCAGCCCGGGGCTGGGGATGCGTACGGCGCTGAGGTCAACGCCCTCGAGAGTGACCACGCTCCCCGTCGGCGCCGTCGCGCTGAACGCGGCCACCTCGTGGGCGGCCCGGGACGCGGAGCCGGTGCTCAGCAGGACCCTGTTGCCCTCGTCGACGGCCACCGTGCCCAGGGGCGAGCCGAGCAGTGCGCCGAGCTGGTCGGCATCGGCGGTTTGCGGTCCCTGACCGATGACCCGCGCCAGACGCGCGGCATTGGCCTTGAGGGTGTCCTCGTTGCGCCTGTCCAGGAAGTCCTCCAGGAGGAGGGCGCTGATGACGGCGCTGGCGACCAGGCCGACGACGAGGAGGACCGCCAGGCCGGCGAGCAGGCGCAGGCGGACGCTGGAGGAGGCCCAGGGAAGGCGGCGGCGGAGTCTCACGTGCCGTCCTGCTCTCGGAGGGTGTAGCCGACACCGCGGACGGTGTGCAGCAGTGGTGTGCGGCCATGGTCGATCTTGCGTCGGAGGTTGGAGACGAAACGCTCGACGACCACGGAGTCCCCGCCGAAGTCGTACTGCCACACGGCCTCGAGGATCTGGGCGCGGGAGAGGACCTGCCCCTGGTGACTGAGCAGGTAGTGCAGCAGTCGGTATTCGGTGGGGGAGAGTTCGATGAGTCGGCCGTCTCGGCGGACTTCGTGACGGAGGTCGTCGAGCGTGAGGTCGTCACAGGACAGGCGGGTCTCCTCGGCGGCGGGGGTTGTTCCACCGCGGGCGCGACGCAGCAGGGCCTGCAGGCGGGCGCCGACCTCGACGACGCTGAAGGGTTTGGTGACGTAGTCGTCGCCGCCCAGGCGCAGTCCCCGTACGCGGTCCTCGACGGCGTCGCGTGCGGTGAGGAAGAGGACGGGGACGTCGATGGCGCGGGAGCGCAGGAGTTGGAGGATCTCGAAGCCGTCGGCGCCGGGGAGCATCACGTCGAGGACGATGACGTCCGGGGGGCGGCGGGCGACCTGGTCGAGGGCCTCGCTCAGGTCGCCCGCCGTTTCGACGTCGAATCCGGCGAACTGCAGTGCCGAGATCAGCAGGCGCCTGATACCGGGATCGTCGTCGACGACGAGGACGCGGTCGGCGGTGGCCGGCGTGTTGACGGCGTTCATGTGTGCTCCTGGTGGCGGCAGCGGCCGACCGAGGTCTGCCGCTGCCGCCGGTGGGGCCGACTCGGGTGTCCCGGTAGCGGCGCTGCTGGTCATGGTGGGGTCACGGGCGTGCGGGGGCGGATTCCTTGGCGGGGGTGTGTGGGGCCGTCGGCTGGGGGGCGTGGAAGTTCTCGCCCTCGACGTCGAGATGGGGCAGGACTCGGTCCAGGCGTCGTGGCAGCCGCCAGGCCCGGTCCCCGAGGAGTGCCAGGGCCGCCGGCACGAGGGTCATGCGGACCAGGAAGGCGTCGACCATGACTCCGAAGGCCAGGGCGAAGGCGATCGGCATGATGTCGGGGTCGTGGGAGAACAGGAAGCTGACGAACACCGCGATCATGATGAGCGCCGCAGAAGTTACCACACGGGCGGAGTTGCGGGCGCCGTTGAGGATGGCGGTGCGGGCGTGGTGGTGGCGGTTGTAGTCCTCGCGCATGGCGGAGACGAGGAACACCTCGTAGTCCATGGCCAGCCCGAAGAGCACGGACATCACGATGATGGGCACGAAGCTGGCCACGGGTCCCTCGCTGGGTACGCCCAGCACTCCGGCCAGCCAGCCCCACTGGAAGACCGCGACGGTGGCTCCGAAGGCGGCGCCCACGGACAGCAGGAAGCCGATGGTCGCCTTGACCGGGATGGCGATCGACCGGAAGGCGATCATCAGCAGGAGCAGGGAGAGGCCGACGACGACGATCACGAACGGCACGAGCGCGCCGCTGAGCTTGTCGGAGACGTCGATGCTGACCGCGGTCATACCGGTGACGGCCACGTAGGAGCCGCTGGACTGTGCCAGTGGCTGCATCCGGGCGCGCAGCCGGGCCACGAGGCTGCTGGTCTCCTCGGACCGCGGTCCGGTCTCGGGGATGATCTGGATCCTTGCCGCAGTGTCGTTCTCGGCCAGGTCGACACCGCTGACGTCCGCGATCCCCTCGACCTTGCGCAACGAGTCCTCGACGGCGGTGGCCGTGGAGTGGACGGTGGCCGGGTCGTCGTTCTCGACGAGGACGACGAGGGGGCCGTTGGCGCCGGGACCGAAGGCGTCGCCGATGACGTCGTAGGCCTGGCGGCTGGAACTGCTCGTGTCGCTGGAGCCCTCGTCGGTGAGCGCCAGCTTCAGCTCCATGCCGGGGACGGCCAGGGCGATCAGCACGGCGGTGCCCAGGATCAGGTTGCGCACGGGGTGGCGCAGCACACCCTGGGTCCAGCGCACGCCCATCGTGGCCGGCCGGCCGCTGGGCGCCGCCGGCCGCAGGGCGCGCCTGCGGCCGATCACGGGCAGGAACCGGCGGCGCCGGGCCGCGGGCCGGGGTGCCCGGGGGGTGAGCCGGTGGCCAGCCATCCCCATCAGGGCGGGCAGCAGGGTCAGGGCGGTGATCACGGCGACCGCGACTGCTCCGGCCGAGGCCAGTCCCATCGAGGTGAGCATCGGCACGCCGGCCACCGACAGACCGGCGAGTGCGATGAGGACGGTGGCTCCGGCGAACACGACGGCGCTGCCCGCGGTGGCGGTGGCCCTGGCGATGGATTCCCTGACCGGCATACCGGCACCCAGTTGGGCGCGGTGGCGGGAGACGATGAACAGGGCGTAGTCGATACCGACGGCCAGCCCCAGCATGATCGCCAGGGTGGGTGCGTTGTCGGAGACGTCGAAGACCGTGGCCAGACCCATCATCGCGGCCACCGTTGCGACGATGCCGAGAACCGCGGTGAGCAGGGGCAGACCGGCGGCGAGGAGCGACCCGAACGTGATCACCAGGATGACCAGGGCCACGCCCAGACCGAGCAGTTCACCGGGTCCCACGGGCGGGTGCGAGGTCTCGTAGGGCTCACCGCCGTAGATGGTCCGCAGGCCTGCCCGCTCCGCCGACGTCCCGGCGGCCCTCACCGCGTCCAGCGTGCCCTCCGGCACGTCGTCGGCCTCCTTCGTGGTGAACGTGACCTCGGCCACCGCGGTGCGTCCGTCCCCGGAGACGGCGTCATTTCGCTCCGGGTCACTGACCTTGCTCACCCCCGGCACTCGGCCCGTGGCCTCCAGTGTGGCCTTCAGGGAGTCGTGCAGCTGAGGCTCGGTCACCTTGCGGCCGGCCGGCGCCTGGAACACGATCCGTGCCGACTGCGCATCCGGCTCGGGGAAGTGCCGTTCCATCTTCGTCAGCGCCGTCTGGGCCGGAGAGCCGGGAATGGAGCTGCTGTCGGCGAAGGAACCGGCGAAGGAAACCCCCAGACCGACCACCGCGACGAGGGCCAGGAGCCATCCGATCAACATCGTTCGCCACCGACGGGCGCCGAACGCGCCCAGCCGGTACAAGAGCGTAGCCATCAAAGATTCCCTCACTGTGCGGAAGACGACCCGGCACATCCTTCTGAGGGCACTTGACGACCGCCGCATGCGGAACTTGAGGGTTTTTTGACGGTTCGGCTCCGGTGCCGTCAGGCGGGCCGCGCACCGGACAGGGGCCGGCCGGCGCTCCGGGGGACGGTCGGCTGATCCGCGGCGTGATCCAGCCGGAGCGGGAGCCGCGCGGCGAGGTGGTCGATGAGGGCGCTGACGCGTCGCGGGACGTGCCCGTCCTCCTCCAGGAGGGCGTAGATGTCGGCGGCCGGTGTCGGCAGGTGCGGCAGGACCCGGACGAGCTCGCCGCGCTCCAGATGCGGTCTGATGTGCCACTCCGACCGCATGATCACACCACGGCCCTCGAGGGCCCAGCCGGTCACCACGTCACCGTCGTTGCTGGACAGGCTGCCGTTCACCCGCACGTGCCGTGGGCGGGCCGCGTCCCCGAAGCGCCAGAGCGCGAAGTCGCTCTCGTTCTCCCGCAGCACGATGCAGTTGTGGCGGGCCAGATCCTCGATGCTGTCCGGGGTGCCGTGCTCGGCGAGGTAGGACGGCGCCGCGCAGGGCACGCGCCGGTTCCTGGCCAGCCGCCGCATGCGCAGCGAGGAGTCGGGCGGCATGCCCACGTGGACGGCGACGTCGAACTCACGCTGGTGGGGCCGCAGCGGCAGCGCGGACGTCTGGAGCCGGACGTGCAGGTCCGGGTGGGCCGCGGCGAACTCGCCGAGCAGCGGCGCGATGTGCGCGCGGCCGAGACCGAGCGTGGCCTCGACGACCACGGACCCGCGCAGCCCCCCGGCCGTGTCGGTGATGGTGTCCTCCAGCTCGCGTACCTGGTCGAGGATCGCCTCGGCGCGCGCCGCATACAGCGCGCCCTCCGACGTCAGCACGAGTCGGCGGGCGCCGCGTTGCACGAGCCGGACGTCCAGGCGGCGCTCCAGCGCGCTGAGGCGCTTGCTGACGACGGGCAGAGAGCAGCCGAGTTCTCGGGACGCGGCCGTCAGCGTCTCGCTCGACGCGATCACGTGGAAGAACTGCAGGTCGTCCACGGCTGAACGGCTCTTGGACGAGGGGCGGCCAGAACGCCGGGGGCTTTCCATGGGGGAAAACGTACCTTGCCCTTTACGGCCTTGTAACGGGTGTCGCCGCTGGCCAAGGTAGGAGCCAGCCGCGCCGTGACCGAAGTGCCTCTGGACGGAGTGCCCGTCACCGGCCTTGCGCATCAATCCGTGGACTGGGAGTGAACTCGTGCCGCACAGCTATCGCATCGCAGCGATTCCGGGCGACGGGATCGGCCGCGAGGTCGTCCCGGAGGGACTGAGGTGCCTGCGGGCCGCCGCCGAGACGCACGGATTCGCACTCGACGTCACCGAGTTCGACTTCGCCAGCGCCGACTACTGGCTGAGCCACGGCACGATGCTGCCCGAGAACTGGCGGGAGGTACTCGGCGAGTTCGACGCGATCTTCTTCGGCGCGGTCGGCTGGCCGGAGGTGGTTCCGGACCATGTGTCGTTGTGGGGCAGCCTGCTCCAGCTGCGGCGGGGCTTCGACCAGTACGTCAATCTGCGCCCCGTCCGGCTGCTGCGCGGTGTGCGCAGTCCGCTGCGTGACCACCGGCCGGGCGACATCGACTTCTATGTGGTGCGGGAGAACACCGAGGGCGAATACTCCAGCATCGGCGGCCGGATCTTCGAGGGCACCGATCGCGAGACGGTGGTGCAGGAGACGGTCATGACACGCACCGGCGTCGACCGTGTCCTGCGCTACGCCTTCGAACTCGCCTCGTCCCGTCCGGGCAAGCACCTGACGTGGGCGACGAAGAGCAACGGGATCTCGATCTCCATGCCCTACTGGGACGAGCGCGCCACCGAGATGGCCGCCCGGTACCCCGACGTGACCGCGGACAAGGACCACATCGACATCCTGGCCGCGAAGTTCGTCCTCCAGCCCGACCGGTACGACGTGGTCGTCGCCAGCAACCTGTTCGGCGACATCCTCTCCGACCTCGGCCCGGCCTGCACCGGGACGATCGGCATCGCCCCCAGCGCGAACATCAACCCCGACCGCTCCTTCCCCAGTCTCTTCGAGCCGGTGCACGGCTCGGCGCCGGACATCGCCGGCCTCGGTGTCGCCAACCCCGTGGGCCAGATCTGGAGCGGCGCCATGATGCTCACCCACCTCGGCGAGCACGAGGCGGCCGCGCACGTCGTGGCCGCGATCGAGAGCGTTCTGGACGAGCAGCCCGAGGTGGTCACCCCCGACCTCGGGGGCACGGGGACCACGGCCGGGCTGGGCCGGGCCATCGCGGCCCGGATCGCCGCGGGGACTCGCGCCGGCCACGGCGGGGCGGCGGCGACCGCAGACGCTGCCGGCCGAGCGGTCGAAGAGGGGGTCGCGGCGTCATGACCAGACCTGTCTGCGATCCGGTCGGCCTCGAAGTGCGCTGGGACCGGCTCGCCGCCGCCACCGACGAGGCGGCCTCCACGATGCTGCGCACGGCGTTCTCCACGATCATCCGGGAGTCGAACGACTACACCGTCGTCCTGATGGACCGCGCGGGCCGCACCATGGCCGAGTCACGAGCCGGCATCCCCGCCTTCGCCGCCCTGATGAGCTCGCTGACCGCCCTGGTCCTCGAACGGTTCCCGGCGCACGAGTGGCGGGACGGCGACAGCGTCATCACCAACGACCCGTGGATCGCCACCGGGCACCTGCCCGACATCGCCATGATCTCCCCGGTCTTCCACCGCGGACGGCTCGTCGCGTTCGCGGGCACCGTGGCGCACTCACCGGACATCGGCGGCACACCCTCGATGAGCGCGACCGAGCTCCTGTCCGAGGGGATCCTGATCCCCCCGCTGCGCCTGTTCCGGGCCGGACGCGTCGAGCAGGGGATCAAGGACCTGCTGCTGGCGAACGTACGACTGGCGGACCAGGTGTGGGGCGACCTGGAGGCGCAGGCCGCGGCACACGCCGTGTGCCGCCGACGTGCCAAGGAGTTCCTCGACGACTTCCGTGAGCGGGACTTCGAGGCGTTCGCTGCCCAGGTCCACGCGGTGACCGACGCGGCGATGCGGGCGGGCGTCCGCGATCTGCCCGACGGCGTCTACCGCGCCGCTCTGGACGCGGACGGCGTCGAAGGCCACCCCACGCACATCGAGTGCGCGGTGACCGTGCGCGGCGAGGAAGTGGCGATCGACTACACCGGCAGCTCCCCCCAGGTGCCCTTCGCGACGAACTCGACGCTGAACTACACCCGCGCCTACTCCATGTATCCGCTGAAGATCCTGCTGGATCCGTCCACGCGGACCAACTGGGGCTCCTACCGGTCCATCCGGGTCACCGCTCCGCAGGGCACGATCGTCAACCCGAGATTTCCCGCGCCCGTCGTCGCACGGCACCTCACCGGGCACCTCCTGTCCTGCGCGGTGTACCAGGCACTGGCGCCGGTGCTGCCCGACCGTGTCATCGCCGACAGCGGCGGCGCCCCCGCCCTGCGGGTCCGCTTCGCCGGGGTCGACGACAGCGGCCGGCCCTTCAGCCTGATGCTCTTCGCCAACGCGGGCATGGGCGCGTCCAAGGAGTCGGACGGGCTGTCCGCCACCGCCTTCCCGACCAACTCGGGCGGCGGCAGCATCGAGGCACTGGAGGCCGCCTCGCCCCTGCACTTCCTCCGCAAGGAGTTGCGTGCCGGATCGGGCGGACGGGGCCGACGCCGCGGCGGCCTCGGCCAGACCATCGAGGTCCGCAACCCGACGAGCCGACCGGTGCAGATGGTGCTGCTCGGAGACCGCGAACGGCACCCGGCACTCGGACTGGCCGGCGGCGAACCCGGCGCCACCGCACAAGTCGTCCTGGACTCCGGCGAGCGTGTCCCCCTGAAGTCGATCTCGCAGCTGGCCCCCGGCGCATCGGTGGTCATCTCCTTCGCCGGCGGCGGCGGGTTCGGCCGTCCCGAGGAGCGCGAGCCCGAACTCCTGGTCGCCGACGAGATCGCCGGCTACACGCTCCCGGCCGGTCGCCGGCACCCGCACACGGCCCCGACGGCGGCCGGACGCGCACATGAGGAGGTGAGCCGGTGACCCGCACGGTCAGGATCGGCGTCGACGTCGGCGGAACGTTCACCGATCTCCTGCTGCACGACCCGCACCGGCAACTGATCCGGCCCGGAAAGCTGCCCACCACACCCCATGCCCCCAACGAGGCCATCACCGCGGGGATCACCCGCCTGCTGGAGGAGACGTCCACGGCCCCCGCAGACGTCGCGGGCATCGTGCACGGCACCACGCTGGTGACGAACACCCTGCTGGAACGCACCGGAGCGGTCGTCGGTCTGCTGACCACCAGCGGGTTCAGCGACTGTCTGGAAATGGGACGGGAGACGAGGTTCGACACCACCGACCTGCTCGCCCGGCCCGCCCAGCCGCTGGTGCCGCGCCATCTGCGCCGCGGGGTGCCCGGCAGGATCGCCGCGGACGGCGGTGAACTCGAACCGCTCGACGAGCCTGCCGCCCTCGCGGCGGTGCGGGAACTGGTGGACCAGGGCATCGAGGCCCTGGCCGTGGCCCTCATGCACTCCTACCGCCATGCCGGACACGAGCACCGGGTACGCGACCTGGTCGCGCGCGCCCATCCCGACCTGCCCGTCACGCTCTCCAGCGCCGTGGCCCCGGTCATCGGCGAGTACGAGCGGGCCGGCACCGCCTGCCTGAACGCGTATGTGCAGCCCCTGATGTCGCGCTACCTCGACGACCTGCGCGACGACCTCACCGCCCTGGGGATCGACGCGCCCCTTCGCATCATGCTCTCCGGCGGTGGTGTCACGACTCTCGAGGACGCCAAGCGGTTC
This sequence comes from Streptomyces sp. S.PB5, assembly GCF_030403745.1. Taxonomy (GTDB): domain Bacteria; phylum Actinomycetota; class Actinomycetes; order Streptomycetales; family Streptomycetaceae; genus Streptomyces. Next base: position 77,143 of record NZ_JAQMWP010000016.1, on the reverse strand, counting down.
CCCGTACGGCTGCTGGAGTCGGGCCCCGCGGCCGGTGTCATCGCCGCTGCCGCAGTCGCCCGGACGCTGGGGGAGCAGGACGTCGTCTCCTTCGACATGGGCGGGACCACCGCGAAGATCGCCGTGGTCCACGGGGGCAGGCCCGGGCTCAAGCACGACTTCGAGGCGGGGCGGGTCGACAAGTTCAAGCCCGGCTCGGGGCTGCCGGTGCGCCTGACCGTCGTCGACATGATCGAGATCGGTTCGGGAGGCGGCTCGATCGCGGCGCCCGACGCGCTGGGGCTGCTCAAGGTGGGACCGCGCAGCGCCGGTTCGGTGCCCGGCCCCGTCGCCTACGGTCGTGGCGGCGAACTGCCCACCGTGACCGACGCCGACCTCCTGCTCGGCTGTCTCGACGCGGACACCTTCCTCGGCGGCGAGATGAGGCTGCGCACCCGCGAGGCCCACAAGGCGCTGACGCGTGAGGTGGCGGGTCCGCTGGGACTCGACACCGCCGACGCTGCCGCCGGGATCGTCGAGGTGGTCACCGAAAGCATGGCCGCCGCCGCCCGCATGCACTTGTCCGAACAGGGCAAGGACCCCGCCGACTTCGCCCTGCTGGCCTTCGGCGGCGCGGGACCCGCCCATGCCTACGGGCTGGCCAAGTCGCTGAAGATCCCCAAGGTGATCGTGCCGATGCGGGCCGGTGTGATGTCCGCCTGCGGGCTCCTGGCCGCCGCTCCCACGGTCGACGAGGTCCGCAGTCTGCCCTCGCCCCTGGCCGACGTCGACTGGGACCAAGTGGCCGCGCTCTACGACGAGATGACGACCCGGGCCACCGAAACGCTCCAGCCGGACGACCCGGAACTGGTCCGGGTCCACCGCTCGGCCGACATGCGTTACCTCGGCCAGGGCTTCGAGATCGAGGTCGAGGTGTCCGAGCAGGACCTCGGCCCGGATGGTCTCGGACGCATCCGGAGCGCCTTCGAGTCGACCTATCGGACCGTGTTCGGCCGCTCCCTCGACGGGGCCGTGGAAGTCGTGAACTGGCGGCTTTCCATGCGACTGCCCGGTCATGAGCTGACGACGGAGGGCGCCCCCGCGGGAGGGGGCAAGGCGAGCCGCGGTGTCCGGCCGGTCCACTTCCCGGGACACGGGCCGCTCGAGACCACCGTGTGGAACCGCTACGAGCTCACGCCGGGCACCGAGCTGACAGGTCCGGCGATCCTCGAGGAACGCGAATCGTCCTGCTCCTTCGGACCGGAGTGCCGGATCCGGGTCACCGACGACCTGACCCTCGTGGTCGAACTCGACCGGGACTGAACCGTTCGGCGACCGGTCCGGGGGAACGGCTTCCCCCGCACGCCGACACCGACAAACCATCCAGTAGCTGCCCGACATGGTGGCGGCGTGAAGGGACGACCCTATGACGACGGTGTCAGTAGGGCAGCGCACACGTACCCGGCGCATCACGTTCCTGGTCGCTCTCGCGGTCTTCGCACAGGAGTCGACCTGGAACTTCTACGAATCCCAGGTTCCGCCGCTCCTGCGGGAGCATCTCACCAGCACGGCCGTCGTGGGTCTGCTGATGGGCATGGACAACCTGCTCGGCATCTTCATCCAGCCGTGGATCGGCAACCGGTCCGACCGCACGCGGACCTCCTGGGGCCGGCGGATGCCCTACCTGGTGGTGGGGATGCCGATCGCAGCCGCGCTCTTCATCCTCATCCCGCACAGTGCGGGATCCTTGCCGCTGCTGATCGTGGTGCTGTTCTCGTACGCGCTCGTCGCCAACACCTTCAAGCCGATCGCCGAGGCGCTCGTACCGGACTTCATCGCACCCGAGCGGCGAAGCCGGGCCAACGCCGCAGTCAAGATCGCCTCCAGCATCACGGCCATCGTCGCCGCGCTCATCAGCATCTTCCTGGTCGACAACCATCTGAGCCTCGCATTCGCGATCCCCGCGATCATCATGCTGATCTCGATCGGGGTGCTCGCGGCCACCGTGCGCGACAACCGGTCCCCGGCCTACCGGGCAGCGGTGGCCGAGAGCGATGAGGAACACGGTCCCGAGCGCACCGCACCACGGGTCCGGGACACCTTCGTCGAGATCCTCAAGGACACCGACCGCAGCCGGCTGCTGCTGCTCCTCGCGATCCTCCTCTTCGGCAGCGCGTGGGCCGCGTCCCGGTCGTTGATCACGCCGTACGGGATGGAAGCCCTGGACATGTCCCGCGGAGCCGCCGGCGGTCTCACCCTGCCCAGCGGCATCGCGTTCATCCTGGCGGCCTACCCGGCCGCCGTCCTCGCCGAACGGTACGGGCGACTCCGGGTCATGGTCGTGGGCATGTCGGTCTTCGCCGGCGCCATGGTGCTGGGGACGATCGTCCAGACCCCCATGGGGGCCACCGCGGCCCTGTGCCTCGCTGCGGCCGGCGCGACCTGCTTCCTGGTCAACGCGGTGGTCGTCCTGTGGAACCTCGCCCCCTCGGCACGGGTCTTCGGGACCTACGCCGGCCTGTACACCGTCGGCTGGGCCGGCGGCGGCTTCCTGGGCCCGGCGGTGGTCGGCGGCATGGTCGACATCACCGGCTGGCCCCTGATGCTCATGGACATCGCCCTGGTCGCCACGCTGTCGATCATCGTCGTGGCCAGGATCAGGGTGCTCCAGCGGCGCACCGGCCTGACCCTCGCCAAGTGACCAGCCCACCCCCCGCAGCGCGGCGTGCGCCCAGCGCCCGACGCGGCCAGAGACGAGGAACCGTGCCCCGCATCCTGATCACCACCGACTATCTGCGGCCCGACGACGAGGCCGATCACTATCTCCGGGCGCACGGCCACACGACGGTCCATGCCCCGCTGGTCGGCCGACGCGGTCCCGAGCAGCTCGTCGCCGCCCTCGACGGGATCGACGCGGCACTCGTCGGCCATGACGCCCTGACCGCCCAGGTCCTCTCCGAAGCTCCCCGGCTGCGCGCCATCGTGCGCACCGGCGTCGGCTACGACTCGATCGACGTCGACGCCGCGGGCAGGCTCGGCATCACGGTGAGCAACCTGCCGGGGATCAACGCGAACGCCGTGGCCGAGTACACCCTCGGCCTGCTGCTGGCGGCCGCGCGGCGACTGGTGCAGAGCGCGGCGGGCGTCGCAGCCGGCCGCTGGCCGAGGCAGCACGGCCACGAGTTGCGGGGCTCCACGCTCGGCCTGATCGGATACGGGGCGGCAGCGCGCGCCGTGGTACCGCTGGCGCGCGCCTTCGGCATGGACGTGCTCTGCACGACCGGGGTGCCCGAGGACCAACGCCCGGACCCGTCGGTGCGGTTCGTCGCGCTGCCCGAACTGCTGGCCGCATCCGACTACGTATCGGTGCACACCGCGCTGACGGACCGCACACGCGGTCTCCTGGACGCCTCCGCCTTCCGGCGGATGAAGTCGACGGCGGTGCTGGTCAACACCGCGCGGGGGGCCGTCGTCGACGAACAGGCGCTCGCCGAGGCCGTACGCAGCGGCGAGATCGCGGCGGCGGCGCTCGACGTGGTGAGCGAGGAGCCGCTCCCGGCCGACAGCCCACTGCGGGACGTCGAGGGAATCGTCGTCTTCTCCCACCTCGCGGGCCAGACCGCCGAAGCCCGTGCCGCCGCCGGCCGCGAAGGTGCGGCCGAGGTGGTGGCCGCCCTCGCGGGCCGCCCCCGGTTCGCGGTCAACGCCCACCTGCTGCACCACGCCCCCACCGCCCGGGCCGACGGGTGACACCCGCTCGCCACCCGCCCGGCCCACCGAAAGGAAAGAGGACCATGGAAAACGAACGGGTCACCCAGGTCAATGTCCTGGCACCGACCGGCATGCTCGGTGCCGGCTTTCCCGAGGCCACGATCGAGCGAGGTCTGGCGCTGGGAGCCGACGTCATCTCCGTCGACGCGGGCAGCACCGACTCCGGCCCCTACTACCTCGGCGCGTCGCAGCCCAAGACCACCCGCGCGGCGGTCGCCCGGGACCTGCGCGTCCTGCTCAAGGCGGCGGCAAGCGCCGGCATCCCCCTCATCGTCGGCTCGTGCGGCACCAGCGGAACCGACTCCGGGGTCGACTGGGTCGCCGGCATCGTCGCCGACATCCAGGCCGCCGAGGGACTCCGGATGCGGGTGGCGCGCATCTACAGCGAGCAGTCGACCGGCGAGCTTCTCGAGCGCCTGGAGGAGGGCCGGATCCATGCCCTGCCTCCGCTCGGTGAACTGGAGCCGGCGACGTTGGAGAGCTGCACGCACATCGTGGGCGCGATGGGGCACGAGCCGATCGTCGCCGCGCTCGAAGCAGGTGCGCAGGTCGTGCTCGCCGGCCGCGCCACGGACACCGCCATCGCCGCCGCCTATCCGCTGATGAAGCAAATGCCGGCCGGACCGGCCTGGCACGCCGCCAAGATCATCGAGTGCGGCGGGCAGTGCACCAGCAATCCCCGCGCGGGCGGGGTCCTGGCCACCATCGACGCCCACGGCTTCACCATCGAGCCGCTCGACCCGACGGTCGCCTGCACACCGATCCTGGTCGCCGCCCACATGCTCTACGAGACCGTGGACCCGTTCCAGATGCGCGAGCCGGACGGCACCCTGGACGTCAGTGAGGCCGTCTACACCGCCCTGGACGAGCGCACGGTGCGGGTCGAGGGTTCCCGGTTCCATGTCGCCGACCAGCACACCATCAAGCTCGAAGGCGCCCGGATCACCGGCTACGAGACCATGTCGTTCAGCGCGATCCGCGACCCGCACATCCTCGCGAACATCGACGACTGGGCCGACCTCATGCGGACGATGATCAGGCAGCGGGTGGAGCAGACGATCGGCCTCGGCGACGACAAGTACGCCTTCGACCTGCGCCTGTACGGGCACAACGCCATCCTCGGCGACCTCGAACCGGCAGTGGGGCCGCCCCGCGAGGTGGGGGTCATGCTCCTCGTCAGCGCGCCGGACCAGAGCACCGCGACCGCCGTCGCAAAGATAGCCAACCCCTTGATGCTCCATCTGCCGACGGCCGACATGGACTACCTGCCGAGCCTGGCGTTCGCCACCTCACCGGCCGAGGTCGAGCGCGGTCCGGCGTACGAGTTCGTGCTCCACCACGTCGTCGACACCCGCACTCCCACCGACATGTTCCGCACCGAGATCGAGGAGCCCGCCCACCATGGCTGAGACCGCCCCCACCACCCTGGGCGACCTGGCGTACGAGGTCCGCTCCAAGAACGCCGGGCCGTTCTGGGTCACCATGGAGCTGTTCCTGCGTGACACGGACGGCTATCGCATCGCCGCCGACGAGACGTACCTCAACGAGGGCACCATCGCCCGTCTCTACCGACTCGACGAGGCCGACGTGCGGATGTTCCGCATCCCGTCGCTGAACGTCGTCAAGATCTCCTTCCCGCGCCCCGTCAGCCAGGCGTCACTGCGCGACCGTGACGTCCACTCCGGTCAGCACCATGTGCCGCTGGCAGTGCTCCCGTTGCCCACCGCCTGACCCCGGGCACCCGCGCGCCAAGACGGTCACACCCCGCCCGCCGGTGCCCCCGAACGCACCTGCGGGACGCGGTCCTTCACATGTCGGCTCACCCAAGTACCTGAAGGAGCAGCTCCTTGAAGACACCTGCCGTGCCCGAACCAGGTCCGCGACCTCGGGCCCGCCGCCGGACCGTGCCGACGGCACTGCTCGCGGCCGCGGTCGTGGGCACGCTCGGCAGTGCGCCCGCCGCCCCGGCCGACGCCACGCGCCCCGCCGCCTGCCCGGGCCGTCTGGCGCAGAAGGCCGACTGCTACACCGGCCGGGACGCCAACGGCGCCTACTACACGATGGCCGTCCCCAAGCACTGGAACGGCTCCCTCGTCGTCCACGCCCACGGCGGTCCCGACTTCTCCTACGACGAGTCCACCACCACCGAGGACCTGGAACGCTGGGCGGTGATGGTCGACGAGGGCTACGCCTGGGCGGGTTCCTCGTACCGGCGCGGCGGTTACGGGGTCCGGATGGCCGCCGCCGACACGGACAACGTACGCCGCCTGTTCGTCGGCCGGTTCGGCCGCCCCGACCACACCTATCTGCACGGCCAGTCCTGGGGCGGCAATGTCGCGGCCAAAGTCACCGAGACGTACGGCGACAAGCGTGGCGTGTACGACGGAGTCCTGCTGACCAACGGCTTTTTGGCCGGCGGCTCGCGCGGCTACGACACCCGCCTGGACCTGCGGACGGTCTACCAGTACTACTGCCGTAACCTGCCCCGCCCCACCGAACCCCGGTACCCGCTGTGGCAAGGACTGCCCGCGGACTCCCCGATGACACCCGAGGAGGTCCACGGCCGACTCCAGGAGTGCACCGGCATCGACTCCGACCCGGCCGACCGGACCGCGAAGCAACAGCGCAACCTCGAAGACATCCTGGCCGTCACCCGCATCCCGGAACAGTCCCTGGCCACGCACATGCAGTACGCGGCCTTCCTCGTAAGAGACATCGTGGCCAACCGCCTCGACGGCCGTAACCCGTTCGGCAACCGCGGCGTCCGCTACGACGGTTCGCACGACGACAAGGCGCTCAACGCCGGTGTGGAGCGCTTCTCGCCCGACCCCGGTGCGCGCCGCGACCTCTCCTACGACAGCGACCTCACCGGACGGATCGCACTCCCGGTCCTCACGCTGCACGCGATCGACGACCCGCAGGTCTTCGTCGAACACGAGGCCGCCTATCGCGCCACGGTCCAGGCCGCCGGCCGCAGTGAGAACCTCGTCCAGACCTTCACAAGGGAGAGCGACCACAGCGCGCTCAGCGACGCCGAGTACGCCAACTCCCTGGCGGCCCTGGACACTTGGACGCGCACCGGCCGGAAGCCCACCCCCAGCTCGATCGCGCGTTCATGCAGCACGTTCGACACCACGCACGGTGGTGGCTGCTTCTACGATCAGGCCTACCGCCCCGGCCCGTTCGCCACCCGGGTCCGCCCCCGGCCCGGTGGCCTCCACTGGCCCGCCATGTCCGCCGCGCAGGAAGCGGCGTGGAGCCGTCTCGAGGGCGTCGGCATCGCACCTTGACGCCGCTGGGCGGGCTTGGCGTCCTTTCCGACAGACGTCCGAAGGCCTTGGTGGGGGTTGCGGGTCGGGCGGGAATGATACGTGGGAACCTCAGCGATCTGGGTCACTGACTCAGGGACCGGTATTTCACCTCTCAGACCTCACTGCTCGCAGTCGGGGCCGTCACGCCACAACCCGTCGGCCGTGCCGGCCGCGAGGTGCCGGGCGTAGGTCTCGACCTTCGTGTGGATGATGCCGAGGGCTTCCTGGAGTTCGGCCACCTGCTGTTGCACCTTCGCCTCGTGCCGCCGCAGGATCTCGAAACGCTGCGGCACGGTTCCGTCTCCGGCCTGTGCAAGCCGGGCGTAGCGGCGGATCTCCGGCAGCGGCATGCCGGAGGCGCGCAGTTGCACACACACCTTGAGCCAGGCCACGTCCTCCTCGGTGAAGACACGTTGTCCGGCTGCGTTGCGCCGTACGGCGGTGAGCAGCTCTTCCTGCTCGTAGAAGCGCAGGATGTGGGCGGGCAGTCCGGTGAGTGCGCTGACCTCGCCGATACTCAGGACGGATTTCTCGGCATTCGTCATGCTCACCACCTTACGAGCTTGCCCTCAAGTCGACTTGAACTCCTAGCGTGGCGGCCATCGATGAAAGGAGCGCCATGTCAACCACATGGTTCATCACCGGTACTTCCTCCGGTTTCGGGCGTCTTCTCACCGAGGAACTGCTGGCCCGCGGTGACCGGGTCGCCGCGACCGTACGCCGGCCCGAGACGCTGGACGACCTGCGCGCCCAGTACGGGGACCGCCTCTGGCCAGCCCGGCTCGACGTCACCGACACCGAGCAGGTGCGCGGGGTCGTGGCTGATGCCTTCGAGGAGCTCGGCACGATCGACGTGGTCGTCAACAACGCCGGCTACGGCGTCTTCGCCTCGGTGGAAGAGGCCACTGACGCACAGATCCAACGCGTGATCGACACCAACCTCCTCGGGTCGATCCACGTCATCCGCGCGGCCCTGCCGTATCTGCGCGCCCAGGGACACGGGCGCATCGTGCAGGTGTCCACAGCCGGCGGTCAGACCACTTACCCGAACTTCAGCTACTACCATGCCTCGAAGTGGGGAATCGAAGGATTCTGCGAGACGGTAGCGCAAGAGATCGCGCCGTTCGGCATCGGTCTGACCATCGTCGAACCCGGTGCGACACCGACCGGATTCGCCGGCGCCCTCGACACCGCGCCTGTGCTGCCGGAGTACGAGAACACCCCGGCGGGTGAGGTGCGGAGTGCCATCGCGTCGGGCGCCTTTCCCTTGCCGAACGACCCGCACAAGATCACCCAGGCCATGATCGATCTCGTCGACTCGGGAGCCACGCCGCTGCGCCTTCCTCTCGGGTCCGACACCTACGAAGACGTGCGGGCATCGCTCGTCGCCCGGCTCGCCGAGCACGATGCCCATCGCGACACTGCACTCGCCGTGGTGAACGGGGATTCCGGGTGAGGGCCGAGCAGGACTGTCAGGGGAATTCCAGACGGATCGTCAGTCCCCCCGTGGGGCGGGGGTCGGCGCTCAGGGCCGCGTGATGTGACGACGCGATGGAGGCGGCGATGGACAGGCCGAGACCGTGGCCGGTGTCGGCGGTGCGGTCGGGGGCGAGGCGGCGGAAGGGCTCGAAGAGGTCCGGCACCCGGTGCGCGGGGACGTGCGGGCCGGTGTTGGCCACGGTCACGGTGCGGTCTTCCACGCGTACCCGGACATGGCCACCGGGGTGGTTGTACTGGACGGCGTTGCGGATGACGTTGGTGAGCAGGTGGCGTAGGAGGACGGGGTCACCGCGGACGGTCAGGGGGGTGTCGGCCGTGACGCGGATGTCCACCTGTCGCTGTTCGGCCTGTGGCGCGAGTTGGACGGTGACGAGCCGGGCGGCGAGGGCCAGGTCGACGCTCTCGGCCACGGCCGGTCCGCGGTCGCTGCGGGCCAGGAGCAGCAGCGCGTCGATGAGTTGCTCGGCTTCGCGGTTGGTGGATAGCAGGTCGTCGCGGACTTCGGTGAGGTGGTCGGGGAGCGGGTCGGCGAGACCGACTTGCAGGGCGGTCCGCTGGGCGGCGAGGGGCGTTTTGAGCTCATGGGAGGCGTTGGCGACGAAACGGCGTTGACTGTCGAACGACTTCTCCAGCCGGTCGAGTACCGCGTCGAAGGTGTCGGCGAGCCGGTGCAACTCGTCGTCGGGGCCGGTGAGGGCCAGGCGCTGGTGCAGGTTCTGCTCGCTGATGCGGCGCGCGGTCTCGGTCATCGAGGCGACGGGGCGCAGGGCCCTGCCGGCCAGCCACCAGCCTGCCAGCCCGGCCAGAAGGGCCAGGAAGAGCAGACCGATGGCGGACCAGAGGACCATCTGGCCCAGGGCGGTGTCCTGCACGGCCTGGATCGTCTGGTCGATCTTCTGGATCTCGGCCGTGTCCCATCGTGTTCCGGGCGTTGTCGGTCCTGACTCCACGGGGCGGGCGGACGGATGGAGGGCGACGTAGCCGACGGGCGTGTCCGCGTATCTGACGGCGAGGCCTTGAACCTGCTGGGCCGTCCCGTGGCGTGCGAGCAGGACGACGAAGGCGAGCAGAGCCACGCCGGTGAGCAGGAAGAGGGTGAAGATGGTCGCGGCGAGACGGGCGCGGAAGGGGAGCCGGCCGAGGAACGCGCGAGGGCTCAGTCGCACAGCCGGTACCCCTGTCCCGTGTCGACGGTGATGACGCCGGGGTCCCCCAGTTTGCCGCGCAGTCGGCTGACGGTGGCGCGGACCGCGCTGGTCTGCGGGGTGAGGTGCTCGTCCCAGAGGGTGCGGACGATCTCGTCGTGAGCGACGGGGGCTCCTTGGGCCTCGACCAACAGGTGGAGGACGGCGAACTCCTTGGGTGTCAGGGCCAGCGGGCGGCCCTCGATGGACGCCTCGCGCCTCGACGGGTCCATCGTGATGCCGCCGTGCCGCATCACGGGCGACCGCGGGGTGGGCGCCCGGCGGCTCAGCGCCCGTATTCGGGCGACCAGTTCGCTGAAGTCGAAGGGCTTGGGCAGGTAGTCGTCGGCGCCGAGAGTGGTCAGACCGTAGACGCGGTCGGTGATGTCGCCCGCCGCGGTGAGCATGAGGATCCGTGGGGGATCGGCGAGTTCCCGCAGGCGCCTGCACACCTCGTCGCCGCTCATGACCGGCAGGTCGCGGTCGAGGATCAGGACGTCGTACGCCGTCAGCAGACACATCCGCTCGGCGGCGTCGCCGGTGTGGGTGACGTCGACGGCCATCGCCTCGCGGCGCAGGCCGACCGCGACGGCGCGGGCGAGCACGCGGTGGTCCTCAGCTACCAGAACTCTCATGGCCCCATGAAACCAAGGCCGTGTTTGCGGTCGTGTAAGGACGACGGCGTCGGACCCGGCGCAGTCCCGGACCCCCCTTATGCCGCTGTAACGCGTTTATCCTCCTGCAAAGGACCGCCTGCTCCACTGGCCGCATGAATTTCGTCAGGCGGGCCGGGATGAGCCTGCGTGCCAGGAAATCCCGCACCGCTGCCCTGCTCGGCATCTTCGTCGTGATCTGTTGCCTGCTCCTCGGCGGGTTCGTGCTGGAGGCGGCCGCCGCACGCCAGGCGGCCGAGGCGCAGCGCACGATCGGTGTCGACGTGACGATCGAGGGCAAGCGGCTGACCTCGGCTGTGGCGGACCGTCTCGGCTCCAGGTCGCCCGTGACGCGCTACAACCCACTGCTCCCGCTGACCGCAGTTGCGCACGGTTTCGACCCGCTCGTGCCACCGGAGCCGAAGTCGCGCGGAGACCGGGGTGATGGGAGTGCAGGGGGGCCGCTGGCGCTGCGAGGTGTGCGGGACCTGGGCATGCTGCTGCCCTTCTCATACGGATCGACGAAGATCACCTCCGGGCGGGGCATCGTTCCGCAGGACGTCGACCGCGCGGTCGCGGTGATCGAGGAACGCCTGGCCGCGAGCAACGGCCTCAGGGTCGGCGACACGGTGCAGGTGGGGTCCGTCGATGGCAGGCACCAGGTCTCGGTGAAGGTCCTCGGCGTGTTCCAGGACCCCAGGCCGGACCCGTCGCAGTGGACACCGTCGAACGAACTGCCCGGCAACACCCTCTATGTACCGACGTCCGTGGGGCAGAGACTCGGTGGCGGTGCGGCCGGTCTCGACGAAGCGGTCTTCAAGATCGGTTCGCCCGAGCAGGCCGAGCGTCTGCACGCCGAGGCGAAGAGGCTGCTCGGCACTGGGGACTTCACCTTCCGCGTGAACGACAAGGCGTACCGGGACCAGGTCCGTCCCGTTCAGCGGGTCGGCGCCTTCGCCGGCCTGATCGTCTGGGTCATCGCCCTTGCCGGTGCCCTGATCCTCGGCCTGATCGTGATGCTGCAGATCCGGGAGCGGCGCCAGGAGCTCGGAGTGCTGCTGTCGATGGGCGAGAAGAAGTGGAAGCTCGTCTTGCAGCACGTCGTGGAGGCCGCGGTGGTGTGCCTGCCCGCAGTCGCCGTCGCCGCACTGACGGGGCATGTCGCCGGCCCGTCCGTGGGCGCTGCCCTGCTGGACCGCCCGCAGCCAAACACCGTGGCGGCGGGGGTGGCGGACGCGGAAGTCGCACCTTCCACGGTGCGCGTCGATCCCACCGACGTGGGAAAAGTCGCTGGCCTCGGCCTCGGTATCTGTCTGCTCTCCACCGTCGTCCCGGGCCTCGGGATCCTCCGCCTGCACCCCCGCTCGATCCTGGCCGGCAGCGAATAGGCCGCCGGCCCGAACCCAGAAAGCCCTTGTTCATGAACTTCGTCAAACGCGCAGGTCTCAGTCTGTGGGCCCGTAAGGGCCGCACGCTGATCACCTTCGCCACGTTCCTGGTCATCTCCCTCATGGTGCTGGCGGGCGTACTGATCAACGCGGCGACCGCCCGGGCCGAGCTGGACGCCGAAAAGGCGGTAGGTGCAGAAGTCACTCTCGTCATGGATCCGCAGGCTCAGGGAAGCGTGGGCCAAGCCCCGACGATCGACTCGGCGGTGGTCGAAAAGCTCGGCGAGCTGACCCAAGTCGAGAAGTACACCTACTCCATGTGGGACCGGGTGCTCCTCAAAGGAGACGTCGGACTCGTCACCGACGGTGGGGAGGGCTCCATGGGACCCGGCGGCACCGCGGGTATCGGCCTCCTCGACTCCTCACTGCTCACCGACTTCCGCAGCGGGAAGTTCAGGCTTCTCTCCGGCAAGCACCTGACTGCCGCCGACAAGGACACCAAGCGGATCCTGATCGAGGAGCGCCTGGCCGGGAAGAACGGCCTCGAGCCCGGCGACGAGGTGACCCTGACGGGAAACGACGAGAAGACGACGGGGCGGTTCACCGTGGCCGGCATCTTCCGCGACCCGCGCCCCGGCACCGAGTTGGAACCCGAGTACGGCGTCAACCCGGCCAACATGATCTACGGCACTGTCGGTGGCTTCGCCACCCTCGGCACCACCGGCGGGGCCCCGCAGATCACCCGTGCCAGCTTCCTCCTCAGGGACCCCGATGACCAGGAGGCGTTCAGGGACGAAGCCGAAAGGCTGGCCGGCGCCGCGCTGGAGGGCTTCAAGCTCGACGTCAACGACAAGGCCGTGCAGCAGATGACCGGACCGCTCAAGAGCATCGGCTCCACCGCCACCCTCGCCATGTGGCTGATCGGCCTCGCGGGCGCCGCTGTCCTCGCCCTCCTCGTCAACCTCGCCGTCAAGCAGCGCCGCAGGGAGTACGGCGTGCTGTTGTCCCTGGGCGAGAAGAAGTGGAAGCTCATCACCCAGCAGGCCTTGGAGGTCACAGCCGTGGCCGCCCTGGCCATCGTGCTCGGGTCCGTGTTCGCTCCGCGACTGACGCAGAGCGCGGGACAGTCACTGCTCGGCAGGGAAGCCGCCTCGGCCCAGCGGAAGATCGACGCCTGGCAGCCGCCCCCTCCGGGCAGCACCGGCGTCGGCGAGGGCATCGACCCCGACGACCGGCCGGTCGAGAACGCCGATCCCGTCGACAGGATCACGGTGGTGCTCGAGCCCGCGCACCTCGCCACCGTCGGCGGCGCCGGACTCGGGATCGGCCTGCTCGCCGCAGCGATCCCGGCAGCCTCCGTGCTGCGCCTCAACCCCCGATCCATCCTCACGAACGGCAAGTGACCCGCCATGACCAACGCCACCGCGACCCCGCCCGTCCTCCGTCTCGACCGGGTCAGCCACACGTACTCGGATCAGCGCCGCCGGACCACGGTCCTCCGGGACATCGACCACACCTTCGAACGCGGTACGTTCTACACGATTCTGGGCCCCTCCGGCAGCGGCAAGACCACCCTCCTCAGCCTCGCCAGCGGCCTCGACACCCCTACGAGCGGCACCATCAGCTTCGAAGGCCGGGACCTCAAGGAGCTGGGCCTGGGGCGCTATCGCAACAAGCACGTCGCCACGGTCTTCCAGCAGTACAACCTCCTCACCTATATGACGGCCCTGCAGAACGTCGTCTGCGCCATGGAGATCACCGGCGTCCGGCCCGTCCAGGGCAGCCGCAAGGCTCGCGCCCTTCGCCTGCTGGACGACATCGGACTGGACAAGTCGATGGCCACCCGCAGCGTCATGAGGTTGTCCGGCGGCCAGCAGCAGCGCGTCGCCATCGCCCGCGCACTGGCCTGCGACGTCGACATCCTCTTCGCCGACGAACCCACCGGAAATCTCGACGAGGACACCGCCCAGGGCATTATCGACACCTTCCGAGACCTTGCCCACGAACAGAACAAGTGCGTGGTCGTCGTCACCCACTCCCAGCAACTGGCCACCCAGTCCGACCGCATACTCACCCTCCGCAAGGGGAAGCTGACCGAGCAGGTGAACAGACGATGACCAGCGGGCGGCACCCGCAGATTTCGCGGGTGCCGCCGGCAACCGGAGGTGTGCTGTGAATCCGTCGGCTACAAGGGAAGGTGCCACTTCTGGGTGTTGAGGCCGCTGCCGTCGTAGCTGTGCTGCCTCGGCGTCTGGGCCGCCCAGCTGCTCATCATCAGCAAGGGCATGGAGACGGTGCGCCGCTTCCACGACCTCGCCGGACCCGCGGTCTGGCTGATGATGCTGGTGCTGGCGATCGCGCTGTCCGTGAAGGCCGGCGCCCTGTCCAGCGCGTGCACGCGCCCCGCAGCGAATGCCCGTACCGTATTACGTAGCTTCACGGACCTGCCGCTCCGTACTCGCGGCGGTCCCGGGCCTTGACCGGCAACGGGTCCGAACTGACCTCCGGGCAACCCTGATCCACGTCGATGCCGGGTCAGATCGCGGTCGTGCGGTGCCTGCGTGTGGTGTGCGGCCGATGCTTCCTGACGGACGACCTCGCTGTCGATTCCCGACGGAGCGATCATCCATCGTGCTCATGTGGCCGCCGGGTCGTCGTGGATGTCGAGCGGCCAAACGCGGCGAGTCAACCCGGCGGGTGCCGCCCCGCCCTTTGTCAGCAGGAAGGGGCAGGACGCAGCGATTCGATCCAGGACGCGAAATCCGCGGACACAACTTCGAAGTCCGCAGGGTCCAGATCGCCCAGACCGGAGGAGAAAACAGCGGAGTCGGGGTCATCGGCACGCAGGAGGAATCCCCCGGCCACCACCGTCATCGCCGACGAGCAGGAAACCTGGCGCGTACTGCGCGACTTCGTAAGGGGCGTTGCGTTCGCCGATGCCCCCGCCGAGTACACCGCGCCACCGGACTCTGTGAGAAGGCCGTCCCGCACGCTCCACAGTGCCACCAACGGAGCTGGAAGGCTCGTCGCCGACTCCGCCCGCGCCCGCATCACATCGGCCGGCGTTGCCGCCGCCCTCAGAACCGACGCCGGCACCCTGCACCCCTCCCAGCCGACCCCGGCCGCCCTGACCAGCAGCGGCACAGTCACGAGAGCCGCTCCCCAGCACACCACCGCAACCGAGCAGGTGGCGGCCCCAACATGAGCACGATCTACGTGTGCTAGCCCTGCAAGATGAGCCGTGCCTCGCCGAATCGGCGGGCGGCGAGGTCCTCGGAGCGGATGAGCCAGTACAGGGCGCCCTCCTCGCCCCAGGTCATCTTCGCGTCGCTGTCGCTGCCGAACTGGGCAAGCAGAACCCAGTGTTCGGCTTCTGGGTCCAGCGGAGTAATAGTCAAGACCTGTGGATCTGAGCCGCGTTCATGGCGATGTGGGCTTACGGGCGAGGATCTGGATCCCGGTTGACTCGTGACCGTTCATGGTGGGCACCGTGATGGTCCGGGTGTCGATGGTCTGAAACCCGGCGAGCAGGGTGGAGAACCACTCGCGGGGGTGGTGGCGGCAGACCGCACCGTCGCCGGTTTCGAACACGCCATAGCTGCCGTAGTGATCAGCATGGCGGCCGTAACGGTTGCGGTTGCGTTCGTCGTCTTGCAGCAGAAGATCGCTGATGTAGAGGATTCCGCCGGGCTTGAGGATGCGGTTCAGCTCGGCGATCAACCGGTGCTGGGCTTCGTCGCCGGGGACGCAGGTCAGCACGGCGAAGAGCAGAGCGGCGTCGAAGCCTGCGTCTGGACAGGCCGAGGCGGGTGGTACGTCCAGGGCGGCAAAGCGCATGGTGGGGTGCAGGTGGCGTGCCCGGCTGATCATTCCCGGTGAGGCGTCGACGCCCGTGAGGTTGCCGAAGCCGTGCTGTTCGAGCTCCTTCATGATGCGGCCGTAGCCGCATCCGTAGTCGAGGATCGCGGCGTGCCTGCTGACCCCTTCGAGCCAGGGCAGATGGAGTGGGTGGGTGAACATCTTCGTGGCCGCAGCGGCATCCCAGTAGGGAACCTGGCTGTCGAGGTCGGGCAAGGCGGATGCCTCCCTGGACGCTTGCCTGAAGCCGGTCATGCTGCCACGGTGGTAGGGCGTTCGATGAGCTGGCCGCGTTCGAAGCGGGCTCCGGCACGGATGAAGGCAACGAGGTGGGGTGCGGTCACGGCCCGCCACCGCTGCTGGGCGGACTCGACGAGCTTGAAGACCATGGCCAGGGCGGCGGTGCTGGAGCCGCGGGTGACCTTGGTCCGCAGCCGGACGGTGGAGAACGTCGACTCGATGGGATTCGTACCAGGTATGAAAGTCGTGGGTGCCGCTGTCCGTGTCCTGGTGACCGGGCTTCGGCCCGGTTGTACGGTGCGACCGTCAGGACAAGGGGTGTCCGGGGAATCAGCATGGGCAGGCCGATCTTGAACGATGGGCTGCGAGCCCGCCTTAGTAGATGGCCGCCCCTGCGACTTGCCTGGCTGCGTCGTGAGCGCGATTCCGTAAGCGTCGATTTGCCCAGCTGATCCCCGCATCGGATTTGCGTCGGCACAGAGAGGCGGACGGTGGGGCGGTTCATCGGTTTGGACATCCACCGTGACTTCGCGCAGGTTGCGGTGGTCGAGGACAGGCTGGTCACGGACTGGGGCCGGGTGGATTGCAGACCGCAGGCGCTGCGGGAGTTCGCCGCCGGGCTGCGTCCAGACGACCAGGTGGCGCTGGAGGCCACCGGCAACGCGAGCGCGGTGGCGGTGCTGTTGGAGCCGCACGTGGCCCGGGTGGTGATCTCCAATCCGGTCAAGACCCGGGTGATCGCCGAAGCGAAGGTCAAAACAGACAAGGTTGATGCCCGCATCCTGGCCCAGCTGCTGGCCGCTGACTTCCTGCCCGGCACCTGGCTGCCAGACGAACGGATCAGGATGCTGCGGCGCCTGTCGGCGCACCGGGCGCAACTGGTGCGCGGCCGGATCCGGGTGAAGAACCAGGTCCAGACGGTGCTGCACCGCAACATGCTGCCGCGACCGCCGGTCACCGATCTCTTCGGCACACGCGGCCGGGCCTGGCTGGAGCATCAGACACTGCCTGCCGACGAGCGTCAGACCGTGGGCGCCCTGTTGCGCCAGCTCGACTTCTACGGTGCCGAACTCGCCGAGGTGGAACGGCGGTTGGCCGTCGAGGCATTGGACGACCCGGTCGTACGGCGCCTGATGACCATCCCCGGGGTGGACGCGATGACCGCGGTCACCGTGCTGGCTGCGGTCGGGGACTTCCACCGCTTCGGCAGCGCGGACAAGCTCGTGTCCTATCTCGGCCTGAACCCTCGGGTGCGCCAGTCCGGCGGGACACCCGCCCACCACGGCCGGATCACGAAGGCCGGCTGTGGCAAGGCCCGCGGGATGCTGGTGCGGGCCGCGTTCGCCGCGTTGCGTTCCCCGGGCCCGCTGCGGGCCCTGCACCAGCGGATCGCGGCCCGGCGCGGGATGCAGATCGCGACCGTCGCGGTCGCCCGGAAGATCGCCGTCATCGCCTGGCACCTGGTCACCAAGGAGCAGGACTACGCCTTCGCCCGCCCGAGCCTGGTCGCCTTCAAACGCCGCAAGCTTGAGCTGACCGCGGGCGCCGAACGCCGGATCTCGCGCCGAGGGGCAGGCTACGACTACAACAACAAGCAACTGCGCCGCCACGAACGCGAGATCGCCGAACAGGCCGAACGCGCCTACGCACTGCTGGCTGCCCAGTGGCAGCCCACGCGCCCGATCGGCAGGCCCCGTCTGCCTGCCATCCCCGGCGGAGACGCGTGACCTGCACTGCTTGACGATTACATCCGTGGTCCGCAAGTGGATCCAGTGCTCGGCCGGAAAGTCGAAGAACGCCAGCAGCTCCTCCTGATCGTCGGTGATCTTCTTGACCGCTTTGGGGAACTTCGCGCCGTAGAGCTGGGCGAGCGTCTTGACCGCCTTGATGGCGTGGTCGCGGTCCTCGGCGTTGTAGATGTCCTGGATCGCCTTCTTCGCGCCGGGCTGCGCGGACTTCGGCATGGCGTCGAGCACATTTGCGTTTTTGTGAACCCAGCACCTCTGCTTGCGGGTGTCGGGAAGCACCTCGGCCAGCGCCTTCCAGAAGCCCAGCGCGCCATCGCCGACCGCGAGGACGGGGGCGCGCATGCCCCGGCGGGCGCAGTCGCGCAACAAGTCGGCCCAGGACTCGCCGGACTCGCGGTAGCCGTCCTTGAGCGCCACCAGTTCCTTGGAGCCGTCGGCGCGAACCCCGATGAGCACCAGGACGCAGGCTTTGGCCTCCTCCAGGCGGACGTTGAGGTGGATGCCGTCGGCCCACACGTACACGTAGCCGACCCCCGCGAGGTCTCGGTCCATGAACGCAGCGTGGTCGGCCTGCCACTGCGTCGTCAGCCGCGTGATCGTGGCCGGGGAGAGCCCGGCCGAACTGCCCAGGAACTGCTCCAGGGCGGGCACGAAGTCGCCGGAGGACAGGCCGTGCAGGTAGAGCAGTGGCAGCACCTCGCTGATCTTCGGCGACTTGCGGCACCATGGCGGCAGGATCGCCGAGGAGAACCGCTTACGCTCGCCCGTCGCCTCATCGACGCGCTTGTCGTTCACCCGCGGAACCTTCACCTCGACCACGCCGGCCGCGGTCGTGACTTTCCTGGGCTGGTGGTAGCCGTTGCGGACCACGAGCCGCGACCGTTCTCGTCGCGCTGGTCAGCCAACTCGCCTATGTAGGCGTTGACTTCGGCCTCCAGCGCGGCGGCCAGCATCCTTCTTGCGCCTTCCCGAACGATCTCGTCGATCAGCGACGACCCGTCGTGCGTGGAGCCGTCCTCGTTGACTACGGTGAGCACGGATGTACCTTCCCGGCCGGTGCTGCGAACACCGGTCTTGCTCGGTGACCTATCGATCAATCACCCGGGAAGGTACGTCCTCCCCGGGCTGATCCACAGGTTCTGAGCATTGCTCGCTGAAGGATGAGTCAGGTGGAAGAACGATTGTGCATCCGGGACCACGGCTTCGTGCACGCCGAGCCAGTGAGGGCTCAAGCCGCTGCGGTTGATGGACGTGACCAGCAGGCGCGGCAGCGCACGAATACCCAGCTCCTCGGCCCGCCCCCGCGCGGAGGCCTGTTCACAGGACTCGCCGACATTCGCGGCGCCACCGACCTCGACCTCATAGAGCCCGCGGGAGGCGCGATACCTGCTCCGCCCGCCGGTGGACGAGGATCCGGCCACGATCATCACGACACCGTCACGGCAACCCGATGCAGCCACCCCTCCCGGATGGCCTCCCGACGGCTGACCACCCCCAGCACGCGATCTTGACCGTCGACACGCTCCACCACTTCATCCATGACGCACACCATCGCAGAGCCCCCCGACAACACCACTTCCCGGCGACTCGTGGAGGGCGTCCCGAGAGCACCTGCACCGGGAGGCCGGACCCGGATGACGACAGTTGTCGTGCAAATACGACACCTATCGTGCTCAGGCTCACTTCCGGCGAGACCGGACAGCTCCGCATGCTCGGAGTCCGCCCCACGGCAACCCGATTCACGGACTGGAATCGGCTTCCCCTCAAACTTGCCCCACCTCGTCAGTCCCCTCAGGGCCGCCGACGCTCCGATCTGTCCACCGCATCCTGCCCGCTCGCCCGGCGGTCCGCCCGCCAGTCCACCACCGCCAGGCCGAGAGCCACGAGGATCGTGACCGTGCCACCGGTCACCGACAGAGCAACCGCTGCGGACGATGAGGCGTGGTCGCCGAGAATCAGGTAGTACAGGCCCGGCAGTACGGCGGTTCCAACCGCACCACCCAGCCGCTGCCCGGTCTGAAGAGCGCCCCCGGCCACCCCCGCCATGGGTATGGGCACCTCTCGCAGGGCCATCGTTACGTTGGGGGAGACCACGAAGCCCCCGCCCACCCCGCTCAACAGCAGCGTCGGAATCAGCGCCCACACCGCGGTACGGGCCGGCAGCAGCCACAGCAGTAGCGCTGTCGCTGTCAGCCCCGTCACCACCGCGACCAGACCGAGGACGGTCAACAGGCGGCCCAGCCGGTCCACGAGGCGGCTGGCTACGACGGCTGCGCCCGCGGATCCGAGGGCGAACGGGGTGACCGCCAGTCCGGACCGCAAGGGTGAATACCCCACCGCGTCCTGGAAATAGAGCGCGAAGACCAACCAGATGCCGCTGAAGCCGACGAAGTACACCGTGGCGAGCGCGACCCCGGGCGTATAGCCACGGACTTCCGTGATCAGACGCGGATCGAGCAGCGGCACCAGCCCCTGAGCGGAGACCTGCCGTTCCCAACGGGCGAAGCAGCACAGCAGCAGCGCGCCGACGGGGAACATCCACCACATGTGGCGCACACCGCCGGAGTCGGCCTGGACGAGCGGCAACATCAGGGCGAACACAGCCGCTCCCAGCAGCCCCACCCCGACGAGATCGAGATGTCCGCGGCTTCCGGGCGCGGTTCGGGGAAGTAGATGCTGGCCCAGGAGCACGGCCGCCACCCCGACGGGGACGTTGACGTAGAAGATCCACTGCCATCCCTCGGGCCCTGTCGCCAGCGCCAGAATGACTCCGCCGGCGACGGGACCCACGGCACTGGAAATGCCCACCGTGGCACTGAACAGACCGAAAGCGCGAGCGCGTTCGGAGCCGCGGAACAGCTGTTGGATCAGGGCCGAGTTCTGGGGGGCCATGAATCCGGCCGCAACCCCCTGGGCGAGCCGAGCCAGCACGACCAGGGTGACGGTGGGCGCCGCGCCGACCGCCGCACTGCACAGCACGAAGGCGGACAGCGAGAGGAGGAAGATCCGTCGCCGGCCCAGGGCGTCTCCCAGCCGGCCGGCGACCACCAGGGCCAGGGCGAAGGTCAGCGCGTAGCCCGACACGACCCACTGCACGGACGCGGGTGTCGCGTGGAGGTCCCGTTGCATGGACGGCAGGGCCACCGCCACGATCGTCACATCGAGAAGGATCATGAAACCGGCGATCAGGGTGATCCACAGCGCCTGCCACCGGTTCGGGTCCGGGGCCGTGGATCCTGCGGTGTCCGCTGCGGCACCGGCGGGATACAGAGAAGGCACCACCACTCCTTTCACCCCCTGTCGGAAGTGTGCGGCGGCGCCCTGCCGTCGCACATCGCATGAATGAGTGCTTCCGCCGCGGCGGGGAGAGGAGCAGCACTGGGGGAGAGGAGCAGCACCGAGGGAGCGGCGCGACGTCGGGTGAGTCAGATGACGGATGCCTATGCCTGGCTACTTCGCTTAGCTTCACGGGGTACGACGTACGACACCGTTTCGCCTGAAGGACACATCCATGGGGAGAGCCGCGGTCCACCGCAGAGTCGTCAGAGTGCGCAACGGCAACAGCTCCGCGCGGGCCGACACTCTGGCCGTGGAAGAGCCGCTGGAGATCCGCCTGAACGGTGCGGCCCTGGCGATCACGATGCGTACGCCCGGTGACGATTTCGCCCTCGCGGCTGGCTTCCTGGTGAGCGAGGGAGTACTCGCCTCGGTGGACGACCTGCGAACCATCACCTACTGCGCGGGGGCGACGCAGGACGGCGTCAACACCTACAACGTCGTCGACGTGAGCACCGCGAAGAACATCTCCCCGGACAGGTTCAAGCTGCAGCGCAACTTTTACACCACGTCTTCCTGTGGCCTGTGCGGCAAGACGAGCCTGGACGCGGTGCGGACCACCGCCCGTTGGCCGATGACCCAGGACTCTTCCTTCTCCGTCTCAACGCAGCTGCTGGCCTCGATGCCGGACCGGCTGAGACAGGGGCAGAAGGTCTTCTCCCGTACGGGCGGCCTGCATGCCGCCGGGCTCTTCGACGAGCGGGGAGAGCTGATGGACCTCCAGGAGGACGTCGGCCGCCACAACGCGGTGGACAAGCTGATCGGCCGGGCGTTCCAGAAGGATCTGCTGCCGCTGGCCCGGCACGTGCTCATGGTCTCCGGGAGGGCGTCGTTCGAACTCGTGCAGAAGGCCGTCATGGCTGGCATCCCTGTGCTCGCGGCGGTCTCCGCCCCCTCGTCGCTGGCATGCGAACTCGCCGATGACAGCGGCATGACGCTCGTCGGCTTCCTACGCGGTGAATCCATGAACATCTACGCGGGCGACTGGCGGATCACCGACTGAGGCGGTCGCGGCACACACGTTGACCAGCGGCGGGACGGCTGTCAGAACGCTCCGGCCGCCGTCCCGCTGGACCGACCAGGCCGAGCAGATCGCGCGGTCCCCCCACTCACCCCGCAGTACCAGGTACTCGAGGTCCTCGTACGACCGCTGTGTCAGACGCAGGCTGGCGACCGGATAGGCAAAGAGCTGCGCGAAGTACTGCTCGGCGTAGTGCGGACCGACGCTGTCCGCTCGGAAGAGGCGTTGGAAGGCGGCGGCGTCATCGGCGCGCACCGCGGCGGTCGCCGCGTCCTCCAGCGCTGTGATGCTCACCGCCCCTCGGGCAGCCGGCGCCTGCGGCCGTTGCGTGTACAGGCACCAGCAGATCACCGTCAGCCACAGGACCAATGCCCCGCAGGTGAGGCCGAGCCAGTTGATTCTCGGTATGTGTGCCATGGACCCGTCTGTATCGGGCCCGGGCCGGCCGAGGGGGAGCTGGGCCGGCCCGGGAGTCTGAGGTGCTGCGGTTGCTAGAGCAGCGTGAAATCGTGGTCCACGCCGC
This sequence comes from Streptomyces sp. S.PB5, assembly GCF_030403745.1. GTDB lineage: Bacteria > Actinomycetota > Actinomycetes > Streptomycetales > Streptomycetaceae > Streptomyces. The sequence continues at coordinate 54,631 of NZ_JAQMWP010000016.1, read as the reverse complement.
GTTCGTACTCCGACCGCGGGCCGAAGTACCGTCGCCCGGACTCGGTGATCCGCACGTCGTTGATGCTGGCCTCCCGGCGGCGGTTGAGACCGTGCTCGTCGAACTCCCACAGCTCGTTGCCGTAGCTGCGGACCCACTGTCCCTCGTGGTCATGCCACTCGTACTGGAAACGCACGGCGATACGGTTGTCGTGCCAGGCCCACAGACTCTTGCGCAGCACGTAGTCGAGTTCGCGCTCCCACTTCGCGGTGAGGAACTCCACGATCGCCGCCCGGCCCTCGAGGAAGACATCGCGGTTGCGCCACACGGAGTCCGGGGAGTACCCGAGAGCGACCTTGTGCGGGTCCCGGCTGTTCCAGGCGTCCTCCGCCGCCTGCACCTTCGCCCAGGCAGTCGCGCGATCGAACGGGGGGAACGGAGGACGTGTCTCCGACATGACGGTTTTCCTTCCGGGAGACGGCTGGACACAGGAACCGGAGACGGGGGAGGGGGGTGTCACCGGGCGCCCTCCCCATCCCTCACAGGCGCCCGGTGACATTGCTGCGGCCCGGAGAGGCAGCGCCCCGGTCCGCAGCGCTCGTGGGTCAGGCCGCCGGTCGCACTGGTCGCGTCCGGCAGCAGGGCCTGGAGTGCACCGACTGCCGGACGCCGCGTGCGGCGGACACGCGGCTTTCAGGATCGCCGTTGGGCATGCGGCGGACCATGGAGCAACCCCCATGACCCATGAGCCCAGGAAGTGGGGTGGGCCCCAAAGAGCGGATCGGGCCGGCCATCAGTCACTGCTCACAGGGAACAGCATAGGTAGAGATATAGGCCAGTCACACCTGATGTCAGTTCGGCTGATTGGTGGACGCAGTACGTACACTCAACATGTGACACCTCACCGTATGCTTCTCAGTGCGTCGGAACGACCAGGCACCCCCCGTCCCGGTCGTTCCGACGCCACCGGCCGGGCTGGGGCATGTGGGGAACAGCCTCCGGCCCGGTGCGGCGAGTCGACGGTCAACCACTCCGCCATGTACGGCGCCGCGGTTGTCCGTCGATTCGTCATGTCCGGGCGGAACAGCTGACGGTGAGCCGACAGCCCAGAGACGGAAAGGCTTCAGCACATGCAGATCGACCTGACCGGCCGGACGGCTCTGGTCACCGGCTCCACCCAGGGCATCGGAGCGGCGATCGCGGCGGGCCTTGCCCTGGCCGGTGCCCGAGTGGCCGTCAACGGCCGGGACGAACAGCGGGTGGCGGAGCGCATCGCCCGGCTGCGCGAGCAGATCCCGGGAGCGGACCTCGTCCCCGCCGTCGCCGACGTCAGCACGGCTGAGGGCGCCGACCGGATCGCCGAGACCGTGCCGGAGACCGATGTCCTGGTCAACAACCTCGGGATCTTTGCACGGGCCGACCCGCTGGAGATCGACGACGCCGAGTGGCGGCGCTACTTCGAGGTCAACGTCCTGGCCGCGGTGCGTCTGACTCGTATGTTCCTTCCCGGGATGATGGAGCGCGGCTGGGGACGCGTGCAGTACATCGCCAGTGACTCCGCCGTCGTCATCCCCGCCGAGATGATCCACTACGGCGTCTCCAAGACCTCACTCCTCGCGGTGAGCCGGGGCTTCGCCAAGAAGGCGGCCGGCACCGGCGTCACGGTCAACGCGGTGCTGGCCGGCCCCACGCACACCGGAGGAGTGGAGGACTTCGTCTACGAACTCGTCGACCGCTCCCTGGCCTGGGAGGAGGCCCAGCGCACATTCATGCGTGAGCACCGGCCGCAGTCCCTGCTGCAACGGCTGATCGAGCCCGAGGAGATCGCCCACATGGTCGTCTATCTCAGCTCCGACCAGGCATCCGCGACGACAGGGGGTGCTCTGCGTGTGGACGGTGGTTACGTCGACGCCATTCTTCCGTGAGGCACCGGCCGTCCGACGCCTCACGGCGGCTCGGCATAGGAGTTGGAGTGCAACCGATTGGCCATGTACTGCCCGTCGTCCTGGACAGCGTGTCGCAGGTCATCTGGGTCGTCGACCACGAGGGCAGGATTCTGTACACCAACCCGGCTGGTGTGGCGGCGCTCGGCTACGACAGCGCCGAGGAGCTGGTAGGTCGCTCCAGCCACGCCACGCTCCATCCCGAGCGGCCGGACGGCACGCTTTTCCCTGCCTCGGAGTGCCCGATGCTTCGGTCGGCCACCACCGGGGAGCCGGCCCACGGCGACGACGAGTGGTTCAAAAGACGCGACGGCTCGTTCTTCCCTGCCTCCTGGTGGGCCGCGCCGGTCGACCTGCCGGACGGGCGCGGAGTGGTCTACTCCTTCTTCGACGCGACTGAGGCCCGTGAACTGGAGCGCGCCCGCCGGGAGCGGGACGCCGCCCGAATCCGCGCGGACGAGTCGCGGGCAGCACAGCGGCGCATCATGCAAAGCATCGAATCCGTACGCCGCCAGACCTCCCGCGATCTGCACGACGGTGCTCAGCAGCGCCTGGTCAGCCTGCTGATCGGTCTGCGCCTGACGCGCGAGCTGCTGCCGGACACGGCATCGGACGCGACCGGCCTGCTCGACCAGGCCACCGAGGACGCCCAGACCGCGATCCACGAGCTGCGGGAACTGGCCTACGGGGTGTATCCCGCGGTGCTCATGACGAAGGGCCTGGTGGCCGCGGCGGAATCACTGGCCGAGCGCTGCGCCGTGCCGACGACCGTCCTGGCAGAGTGCCCGGAGCGCCTGCCGGCGGAAGTCGAGTCCAACGCCTACTTCGTCATCGCGGAAGCACTGACGAACGCGGTGAAACACGCGCGGGCCTCCCACATCCGCGTCTCGATCGTGTCGAAGGGCTCCCTGTGCGTCGAAGTCGCCGACGACGGCATCGGTGGCGTGCCGCGGGACACCGCCGGCAGCGGCCTGACCGGGCTGATGGATCGCGTGGCGGCCTTCGACGGAGTCCTGGTCATCGACTCGCCGACCGGAAAAGGCACGTCGGTCCGTGCGGAAATCCCCGTCCTCGACTAGCGGAAAGCGTGGGGCTGCCCCTATGGTCTGTTCTTCTACGCGCAAGGCATTCTGGTGAGCATGCCCGTCAACATCGTGGTCGTCGACGACGACCCAGGTTTCCGCCGCATCGCCAAGACGCTGCTAACGGCGCGCGGTCTGCACGTCGTCGCGGAGTCGGAGGACGGCGCGTCGGCCCTGGCCGCGGTGCGCGAACACCAACCGGACGGTCTCCTGCTCGATCTGCATCTTCCCGATCATGACGGGGTGACCGTCGCCCGGATGTTGCGGCGTGAGGACTGCAAGCCCAGGATCGTGCTGACCTCCACCGAGCAGTCGTACTGGTCGGAGGAGGAGTTGGAGCAGGCGGGGATCGAGTCCTTCATCGCCAAGGACCGTCTCTTCGACGCCGATCTCAAGGGCATCTTCGGCACGACGCCTGCCTGATGGGGCCCAGAGGCCGTGCCTGACAGCACCGCGTCCCGTCAGCTGGCCCGCCCGGGGACCTCAGACGTCTACTGCCTGAGAACTGCAGGTCTCTACTGCTTGAGATACCGCAGCACGGCCAGCACCCGGCGGTGCTGGCTGGAGGTGGCCTGGCTGAGGCCGAGCTTCATGAAGATGCCCGTGACATGGCGCTCCACTGCGGGCACCGTCACGAACAGCTGGCGCGCGATGCCGCTGTTGGAGTGCCCCTCGGCCATCAGCGCCAGGACCTCCCGCTCCTTCGGGGTCAGCGCCGCGAGAGGGTCCTCCTTGCGCTTGCGGCCGACGAGGGCGGCGATGACGTCGGAATCGAGGGCCGACCCGCCGGCGACCACGCGCTCGACCGCGTCGGTGAGGATCTGCGGGCTCGCCACCTTTTCCTTGAGCAGGTAGCCCACACCACTCGGGTCGTCGCCGACCAGGTCGAGCGCGTACGAGGCGTCGAGGAACTGCGAGAGCACGATGACCGCGATTTCCGGCTGCGCGGTGCGGATCTCCTGCGCAGCCTGAAGGCCGTCCGCGTTCAGGTTCGGCGGCATCTGGATGTCGGTGATCACGACGTCGGGCCGCTGCTCCTTGGTGACGCGGACCAGGTCCACGGCGTTGTCCACGGCCGCGACGACAGTGATGCCGGCACTGCGCAGAATGGTCGCGATGCCCTCGCGGACGAGGGCCTGGTCTTCTCCGAGCACTGCTCTCAGAGGTTCACTCATAAACCGCATCCTATGTCAGTCATATGTCAATGCCCAGACACATGCTGTTTCAGTTGCCGGAGCCCCTGAGTCCGTTTCGCATGTGCATGTGATGCGTGAACCTTGCCAGACGTCCAGGCTGGAGATCACGTACTTGATGGAAAGGGCGTGGTGTGTGATGCCGTTCGTGACGGTCGGGCAGGAGAACAGCGGGGCCATCGAGCTGTACTACGAGGACCACGGCAGTGGTCGTCCGGTGGTGCTGATCCACGGCTACCCGCTGAACGGGCACTCGTGGGAGAAGCAGGAGCGGGTGCTGCTGGAGGCCGGGTACCGGGTGATCACCTATGACCGACGGGGTTTCGGCCAGTCGTCGCAGACGGTGGTGGGCTACGACTACGACACGTTCGCGGCGGACCTGAAGGTGCTGCTGGAGCACCTGGATCTGCGGGACGTGGTGCTGGTCGGGTTCTCGATGGGCACCGGCGAGGTGACGCGGTATCTGGGCCGGTACGGTTCGGAACGTGTGGCGAAGGCGGCGCTGTTCGGGGCGATCCCGCCGTATCTGCTCCAGACGGCGGACAATCCGGAAGGCGTGGACGCCTCGGTGTTCGAGGGGATCAAGGAGGCGGTGCTTAAAGACCGCCCGGCGTACTTCAAGGACTTTCTCGACAACTTCTACAACGTCGACATGTACGCGGGCACCCGGATCAGCGACCAGGCCTGGCAGAACTCCTTCAACGTCGCGGTGTCGGCGTCGGCCTACGCCGCCTACGCGTGTGTGGACACATGGCTGACGGACTTCCAGGACGACCTGCCCAAGATCGACGTTCCGACGCTGCTGGTGCACGGGAACGCCGACCGGATCCTGCCCTACGAGGCGACCGCCGCGCGGCTGCCGGGGCTCATCAAGGACCTGACGTTCGTGACGGTCGAAGGCGGCCCGCACAACATCGCCTGGACCCCGAGGAAGTCAACCAGGCACTCCTGGACTTCCTCGCCAAGTGACACCCCGCCACCGCCTCCCTCCCGGCTCGTCCGGGGGGAGTGCAGTGGCCCTCCCGGTCCGGCTCCCACCCGGCCCGGGCTCCCTCGCACACGCCGCGTACCTGTGTCCATGGACGGCGTCAACGAACTCGGCCGGTTCCTCGCGCCCGCAGAGCGGCTGTCACCTCCAGCCGGGCAGGGCTGTCCGCCGACGCGGCACACCGCACCCCCGGCCTCACGCAGAGTGAGGTCGCCCACCTGGCCGGGCTCAGCAAGGGCTAGTACGCCCGGCTGGAGCAGGGCCGCGAGACGTCCCCTTCGGATCAGGTCCTGCGGGCGCTGGCCCGGGCTCTACAGCTCACCCCCGACGCCGTCCGGCACCTGCGCGGCTTGGTGAACGACCGGGACCGGAGCACCGTGCCGGTGCCCGAGGTCACCCAGCCGGTCGTGCGTCTGATCGAAGCCTGGGAGGACACCCCCGCCCTGGTGCTCGGCTCCTGTCTCGACATCCTGGCCGCCAACGCCCTGGGGCGCGCTCTGTACCAACTCGCCCTGCCCTACGGGAACCTTGTCAGATTCACGTTTGTCGACCCAGCCGCCCGTGTCTTCTACCGCGACTGGCAGGACATCGCCGAGGCCGGGGTCGCCTGGCTGCGCTCCACCGGGGGCAGCAGGGCGCGAGACGCCCGCCTCACCGAGATCGTCGACGAACTCGCCTCGCACGAAGAGTTCCAGCGACTGTGGGGCCGTTACGAAGTTCACGGCAAGGCGAGTGATGTAAAGCGGCTGCACCACCCTGTGGTGGGCGACCTGACGCTGCGCTACCAGATCTTCGACGTCGGCCAGGCCGTCGGCCAGTACCTGTTCACCTACCAGCCCGACCCGGCCTCGCCCGGCGAGAAGGCTCTGGCCGAACTGAGGGCCGTCGCGGCGGCGCAAGCCTGACCGACGCATGGGCGCCCTGACGTCCGGCGCGCTCGTTGTGGGGTCTGCCTTACGCGGGGTCTGGGTGAGCCACACACCGTACGTCCAGCCTGCTCGATGGTGAGCCGTGCGTCCCGAAGGAAGACTGGGCTGCGCGCCGAGGGTTTCCGGCCGGCAAACAGGGTTTCGGCCAGCTCCCCTCCTGGCGGTGCACGACTGCCTACCCGGCGCTGTTATCGATGCTCACGCATCAGTGTTTTCATCGATCCACCTGAGTGTTATCGTCGATAACGCAAATGCGAGAGCGATGATGTGGCTCGCGGATGCGCGTATCCCCACCCCATGCGAAGGAATGATCACCATGACTGAGACCAACATCCGTGTCGCCCTGGTCACCGGCGGAACCGGAGGCATTGGCCGGGCTGTGGTCGACCGCCTGGCGAAGGACGGCTTCGCCCTCGCGGTGCACTACGTCGGCAACAAGGCCAAGGCCGACGAGGCCGTCGAGGCCGTCAAGGCCGCCGGCGGCAAGGCCATCGCGGTCGCCGGCGACGTGGCCGACGAGACCGCCATGGCCGCCGCTTTCGCCGCGATCGAAGAGGAGTTCGGCGGCATCGACGTCGTCGTCAACACCGCGGGCATCATGCTGCTTTCGCCGATCGCCACGCTGAACCTGGACGACCTGGACCGCATGCACCGCACCAACATCCGTGGCACCTTCGTCGTCGCCCAGCAGGCGGCCCGGCGGCTGCGCAGCGGCGGCGCCCTGATCAACGTCTCCTCGTCCCTTACCCGGCTCCAGTTCCCCACCTACGGCGCCTACGCCGCGAGCAAGGGAGCGGTCGAGGCGATGACCCTCGTGCTCGCCCGTGAACTGCGTGGCAAGGACATCACCGTCAACGCCGTCTCTCCCGGCCCCACCGCCACCCCGCTGTTCCTCGAGGGCAAGGACCAGGCAGCCCTCGACAACCTCGCCAAGGCCGCCCCGCTGGAGCGGATCGGCACGCCCGAGGACATCGCCGAGCCCATCGCCTTCCTCGCCGGCCCGGCCCGCTGGATCAACGGCCAGACCATCTACGCCAACGGCGGAATCATCTGAGTCCCCGCCCTCCTCTCCGCAACCCCGCCTGAGCCCTCACTTCCCTGTCAGCCCACTCATGTGGCCAAGGAGATTCCCATGAGCAACATCGTCGTCATCACCGGTGCGTCCAGCGGTTTCGGTGCCCTCACCGCCCGCGCCCTTGCCGACACGGGCAACACCGTCTACGCCGGCATGCGCGCCACCACCGGCCGCAACGCGCCCCAGGTGCAGGCCGCCGCCGACTACGCCAAGGAACACGGCGTGGATCTGCGCGCCATTGAGATGGACGTCAACTCGCAGGACTCCGTCGACGGCGCGGTCAAGCAGATCATCGAGGAGCACGGCCGGATCGACGTCATCATGCACAACGCCGGCCACATGGTCACCGGCCCGTCCGAGGCGTTCACCCCCGAGCAGCTCGACGAACTTTTCGACATCAACGTGCTGTCCACCCAGCGCGTCAACCGCGCCGTCCTGCCGCACCTGCGCAAGGCCGGCCGGGGCCTGGTCCTGTGGGTCTCCAGCTCCAGCGTCAAGGGCGGCACCCCGCCCTACCTCGGCCCGTACTTCGCCGCCAAGGCGGCCATGGACTCCCTCGCGGTCACCTACGCCGGCGAGCTCGCCCGCTGGGGCGTGGAGACCTCGATCGTCGTGCCCGGCTCCTTCACCAGTGGCACCAACCACTTCGCCCACTCCGGCCACCCCTCCGACGAGACCGTCGAGGCGGAGTACGAGACCAAGTACGCGGGGCTGATGGAGCAGGTCGCTGGCAAGCTGGCGGCCCTCGCCCCCGAGGACGCCGATGCCTCACTGGTCTCCGACGAGATCGCCCGCATCGTGGCGCTGCCCGAGGGCACGCGGCCCTACCGGGTGCACATCGCCCCGGCCAACGACGGCTCGGATGAGGTCTCCAGGGCCGCCGACCGCATCCGCCGCGAGTTCCTGACCCGGATCGGTCTGGACGACCTGCTGAGCGTTCACCCGGCAGACGCGTGACAGTACGCGTCCCGCATGGCTGAGGGGCCGACCCCGGTGGGTCGGCCCCTCAGCCATGACACCCGCGCACGACAGGGCTTGACTGGACCTGACATCAACAGGGACCTAATGTGTCCCCCCAGGGGAGCAAGTAACTATCGCGCAGTCACCTACTAAATCATGTCGAGCTGGGTCCGTCCGCGCTTCCCGGCCGGAACGAGCTGTCGCATGTTGCCAGGGGTAGTTTCCATGCAGAGCCAGAACGCCTCGCCCGACTGCGAACCCGACCGTTCCACCACCGGCGCCGGAGGCCCCCTGTTCGGACGCGACGCGGAGCTCAGAGAACTCGACGCCTTCTTCTCCCGAGCCGGTCATGACGGCGCAGTCCTGCTCCTGACCGGGGACGCCGGAGTGGGCAAGAGCGTCCTGCTGGACGCCGCGGCCGGCCGCGCGGTGCGGGCCGGAGCCCGGGTCGTCCGGGCCTCGGGCGTCCAGTTCGAGGCGGATGTCGGCTACGCAGTCCTCAACCAGCTCCTGCTCCCGCTCGCCCCGGCCTTCACCCGGCTGGACGAGGCGGAGCGCAACCCGCTCATGGTGGCTCTCGGGCTGCAGTCGGGACGCGTGCCCGACCGTACGGAGGTTGCGCGCACCTCACTCGCCCTGCTGCGGCGCGAGGCCGAGGCGCGCGCCCTGTTCCTCGTCGTCGACGACCTGCCCTGGATCGACCGGCCCACGGCGACCGTGCTCCGGTTCCTCGCCGCGAACCTCGGCGGCAGCCGTATCGGCCTGCTCACCGCCTCCCGCACCGGCGAGGACGTCTACTTCGACCCCGCGGGGCTGCCCGCCCTCTGCGTCGGTCCCGTCGACGAGGGGTCCGCCGACGAGCTGCTGCGCCATGCCTTCCCCGAGATGGCGGCCCGCGTACGGCAGCGAGTGCTCGCCGAGGCGAAGGGCAACCCGCTCGCCCTGCTGGAGCTGCCCGACGCCCTGCACCCGACCCAGCTGGCCGCCCGTGCGGCGCTCCCCGACGTACTGCCGCTGACCGCCTCCATCGAGGCGCTGTTCACCACCCGCATCAACCAGCTGCCGCCGAACACCCGGGAGGCGCTGCTGCTGGCGGTGCTGGAGGGCAGCGGTGACCTGCGGCTGCTAGAACGCGCAGCCCCCGCGACCCAGGGGGCGTCCGCGCTCGCCCCGGCGGAGGAGGCGAAGCTGGTCGAACGGGACGACGCCACCGGGCGTCTGCTGTTCCGGCACCCGCTCGTGCGGTCCGCCGTCGTGGAGTCCTCGACCAACACCGAACGGCGCCGGGCGCACCGCACACTGGCCCACCTGTTCACCCAGGACCCCGAGCGCCGAGCCTGGCACCTTGCCGAGTCCGCCACGGAACCCGACGAGGCGGTCGCTGGACTGCTGGAGGAGGCGGCGCGCCGCAAACTGCAGCGCGGCGACGCCACCGGCGCCCTCGCCGCCCTGACCCGGGCCGCCCATCTCAGCCCGGAGTCGGTGGACCGCGGTCGGCGGCTCGCGGAGGCGGCCTACCTGGGCGCCGACGTCACCGGCGAGCTGGGCAGCGCGACCCAGCTGCTGAACCAGGCGCGCGCCATCGATCCCGAACTGAGCGGCTCCCTGCACGCCGCGGCGGCGGCCGCCTGGGTCACGGTCAACGGCGACGGCATCATCGACACCGCGCACCGACTGCTGGTGGGCGCGATCGAGAACGGCGACCACGGCTACGAGGCGGCCAACACCGACCTGATCGACGCGCTGTACATGCTCGTGATCATCTGCTGGTGGGCGGGCCGTGAGGAGTTCTGGCCCCCGCTGTTCCGGGCGATCGAGCGGCTCAAGCCCGAGCCTCCGGAGATCATTCTGCTGATGAGCCGGGCCTTCCCCGATACCGCGCGGGCGACCGCCGGCACCCGGCAGGCGCTTGCCGAGCTCATCGCCCGGCAGGACGCCGAGTTCGACCCCGGCAGCCTGGTCCGGGTCAACACATCCGCGGTCTACCTTGACCTGCTGGGCGGCTGCCGAGCCAGTGCCTGGCGCCTGATCGAGAGCGGCCGGGCAGGCGGCACGGTCCGCAGCAGCCTGGCCTGCTTCATGCACCTGTGCCTCGACGACTTCGCGACCGGCCGTTGGGAGGAGAGTCAGCGGCTGGCCGACGAGGGACTCGCCCTGGCCAAGGCTAACGGCTACGACTTCATCGCCTGGTACTTCCTCTTCCACGAGGCGCTGCTCGCCGCGGTGCGCGGGGAGAACGCCGCCCTGCACGAGTGGGCCGACGAACTGACCCGGGTCACCACCCTGCGCCGCGCCTACGGTGCGGCCCGCTTCGCCCACCACGCCCGCACCCTCGGCGCCATCGGCCAGGGCGACTTCGAGGCCGCCTACCATCACGCCTGCGACCTCAGCCCGGCTGGCACCCTCGCCCCCTACACCCCGCACGCCATGTGGGTGGCCCTGGACCTGGTGGAGGCGGCCGTGCGCACGGACCGCCGGCCTCAGGCCGAAGCGCACGTTCGGGCCATGTGCGAGGCGGCGCTGTGGGAGGTCTCGCCACGCCTGGGCATGCTCACGCTGGCGGCTCGCGCCCTGGTGGCCCCTGACACCCATGCGCTGGCCCTGTTTGACGAAGCCGTCAACGTGCCCGGGGGACAGGAGTGGCCCTTCGACCACGCGCGCGTACACCTGCTGTACGGCGAGCGGCTGCGGCGTTCCCGCGCCGCGCGGGAGGCGCGCGAGCACCTGAGGACCGCGCTCGACCTCTTCGACCGGCTCGGGGCCGCTCCGTGGAGCGCCCGGGCCGCCACGGAGCTGCGGGCCGCCGGGCAGCCGCAGCCCCATCCGTCGGCCGGCCGCGCCGTGGCGGCCGGGCTGACCGCGCAGGAGACCGAGATCGCACTGCTGGCGGCGGAAGGGCTGACCAACAAGCAGATCGGCGAACGGCTGCAACTGTCGCCCCGTACCGTGGGATCCCACCTGTACCGGATCTTCCCCAAGCTCGGTATCGGCTCCCGAGCGGCCCTGCGCGACGCACTCTCCGGCTGACCGCGCCCGTCCCCGAGGTGTTCCGGCCCGGCGGGACCGAGCCAGCGTCAAATGACGGATGCCGCCCGTCGCCTTTGCTGGAAGAGTTCTTACCAGCGAAGGTACCGCTCACCGGCCGGCCCTCGAACGGGACGACCGCGCTGCGGCACAGCGGGCGGCGGCGCCCCGGCCCCAGTCCGTTCGCGCAGGGTGCCCCGTGGCCGAGATGGATCCGCCCCGGGAACACGTTCATGATCCCTCGTGTGTGGCCGGGGGAGTGCTCGATCCCTAGGGGAAGGGGAAGCGCGATGACGTCAACCGCCGACGATCTGGCCAGCATCCTTGACGTCATTCAGCAGCCTGCCTGGGCTGTGGACGCCGATCACCGGGTGTCGCACGCGAATGCGTCGGCTGCCCGGTTCATGGGCTACCACCGGCCCCGTGACCTGCTGGGCCTCGACGGCAGACCGTCCGTGCGTCCCAGGGGCGGCACCGGCGGCCACGGCGCCCCCGGTACGCTGCCGACCCGCGGAGAAGGTGTCCTCACCCATGCGGACGGCTCGCTCGTCCCGGTGGTCTGGTCACTGCTGCCGCTGCACCGACCGGGCGGTGAGACGGCGGTGTACGTCTTCCTGCCGCCCTCCGACGACGATGCCGAGCCGTGGCCCGAGCGCGATCCCTTCCGGCTGCCGCAACAGCAACCGCAGCCACATGTCGCGCGGGAGGACGCCCGCCACTGGCGGCGTACCGCGGACTCGCTCCAGCACGGCGCTCAGGAGCGTCTCGTAGGACTGCTGCTCGGCTTGCACCTGGTCCGTGAGCAGTTCGGCCACGGCACCGGTCCCTCGTCCGAGGCGATCGAGTTGCTCGACGCGTCGCTGCGGGACGCGGAGGAGGCCCTGGCCCACGTCAGGGAGGCGACGGCCGCCACCTATCCGGGCGTTCTCAAGCTGCGGGGGCTCAAGGCCGCTCTCCTCGCCTTCGCGGCCCTCAGCCCGCTGAAGGTCACCGTCACAGGAACCCTGGAGGGGCGGCTGCCCGACCCGGTGGAGATGCACGCCTACTTCCTGGTCACCGAGGCGATCGACCGCGCCGGGCGGGTGGGAGGCGCGGACTTGGTCCAGGTGCGGGTCGACGTCGGCTCCGCTTTGGTGGTGTGTGTCGACGACGACGGTGACGCACCTCGTCACGGGGACGACGCGGCACCTCTGGCAGCCATGACCGACCACGTCCTCGCCGTGGACGGAACCCTGAGTGTCCGGCACGTGCCGGGCTCTGGCACCAGCGTCCGGGCCGTCATGCCCCTGCACCACTACTGACGCTGAAACGACGTCACATGACTGATGTGTGCCGACCCGCTCGCGCGACAGGCTTGTCGTGCGGTCATCGGCAGAGCGAACGGAGCAGATGATGGACCAGCGTCGCGAGCACGCGGCTCGTGCGGCCGACCCCTCGCAGCAGGATCTGGGCACGGAGACCTCCGGCCGGATCCGCCACGACATCCGGGGCTGGCTGGCCTCGGCAGGAACACTGCGGATCCCCCTGCGTGCCCGTTTCGACTACGACCCGGCCGACCCGTACGTGGTGCGGCTCTCCTTCTGCCTGCCGAACCACCGCGAGGTGACGTGGATCTTCGGCAGAGACCTGCTCGCCGACGGCCTGCATCTTCCGTCGGGGGCCGGAGACATCTGTGTGGCGCCGAAGGCAGAAAGGATTCTGCAGATCGCCCTGACCCCGCTGTCCGGAGCGGCGCTGATCGAGGTGCGCCGCGCCCGTGTCGGCGACTTCCTCAAGGCCACTGAACGAATCGTCCCGCGAGGCCAGGAGAAGATCGACATCGATGCGTTCCTCAGCACCTTCCCCGAGGACGACTGAACCGACCGAGCGGAGCCCGCGGCACCCTCTCACGCATTCTTGTGATGCGGGTTACCCCGAGGGCCGGAAGGCTGAGCCACAGGTTGGTGATGAAAAGGGTGGGGTGCGATGCCGACGGCCCTCTCGGCCGACACCGCCCCGATCCGGCCGCCGCATGCTGACGCTCGCGGCCGGGGCGGCGAGCGCCGTCGGCTTCCTGAGCCTGGGCGGAGTCTTCACCAGCGTCGTCACGGTCAACTCCACGCTGCTCGACCTGCACCTGGCAACACCGACCTCGTCGCCGCCTACGACGGCAGCGTACGGACACTGACGCACTATCAGGCCATCGCGCACGACACGCCCCGGGGCGGCACAGCCGGATACCTGCCCGGGATGAACGCGCCCCACCTCGAGGACTGACGGAGCCGCACATGACGACGGCCGACGCGCTCACATACCTTTCCATCCCGGCCGACGCGGACCCCGAGCAGCTGTTCCCGGCCCGTGAACAGATGGCGTTCACCCTGGGCTTCCACATCATCCTGGTGCCGTTCGGCGTGGCCCTCACCACCCTCATGCTCATCGCGCACCACCGCGGGCTACGCAAGGGCGACACCGAGGCGCTGCTGCTCGCCCGGCGCTGGTCGAAGGTGGCCGCCGTACTGTTCGCAGTCGGAGCCGTCACCGGCACCGTGCTCTCCTTCGAACTGGGCATCCTGTGGCCCGGCCTGATGAAGAACTACGGCTCCGCGTTCGGCTTCCCCTTCGCCGTCGAGGGACTGTTCTTCTTCCTGGAGGCCATCTTCGTCTCCCTCTACATCTACGGCTGGGACCGGATGCGGCCCTGGGCGCACTTCTGGTGCGGCGTCCCGGTCTCCCTGGCAGGCCTCGGCGGCACGGCCTCCGTCGTCGCCGCCAACGCCTGGATGAACCAGCCCGCCGGCATCACCCTCGAGCACGGCAAGGTGGTTGCCGTCCGGCCCGCGGAGGTGTACTTCAACGGTGCCTTCTGGCTTGAGTTCCTGCACATGTTCATCGCCGCGTACATCGTCGCGGGTTTCGTCGTGGCCGGGGTCTACGCGGCAGGCATGCTCCGCGGGCGCCGCGACCGCTACCACCGGGTGGGCTTCGTCACCGGCTTCGCCGTGGCGGCCTACGCGCTGCCGGTACAGATCCTCGTCGGCGACACCATCGCCCGGCAGGTCTTCGGCGACGAGCCCGCCAAGTTCGCGGCGATCGAACTGCTCCCCACGACCAGCAGCCACGTCCCCGAGACCCTCGGCGGCGTACTGGCCGACGGCGAGGTGCGGTACGGCCTCAAGATCCCGGACCTGGCGTCCCTGCTGGCCGGATTCCGACCATCCACCCGCATCGACGGCCTGGAGGCGGTTCCGGCCCAGGTCAGGCCGACAGACGCCGAAGCCACCGTCGTGCACTGGGCATTCGACATCATGGTCGGCACCTCCTTCCTCCTGCTAGCCGTCGCCCTGTGGTTCACCTGGCTGTGGTGGCTGCGCCGCGACCGGCTCGCCACCAGCCGCTGGTTCCTGCGCTGCGCCTCCGCGTGCGGCGTCGTGGCGGTCCTGTGCCTGGAGAGCGGCTGGGTCGTCACCGAGGTGGGCCGCCAGCCCTGGATCGTGGTCGGGCACCTGCTCACCCGGGACGCGGTCGCCACCCACGGCAACCTGTGGCCGTTCTTCGGCACGGTGCTCGCCCTGTACTCCGCCGTAGGGGCCGCCGCCGTGTGGGTGCTGCGCGCCATGGCCCGCCGCTGGCGGCAGCAGGGCGACGCGGCCGCCCCCGTACCGTACGGACCCGAGCACGAGGTCCGCGAAGGGCCGGTGTCCTGAAATGGCGAACCTCGTCACCGTCTTCCTCTTCCTCGGCGTCATCGCCTACGGCCTGCTCGCCGGTGCCGACTTCGGCGCCGGGTTCTGGGACCTCCTCGCGGGCGGCGCTCGCCGCGGTCGGGCCCCGCGCGCCCTCATCGACGCCTCCCTCGCACCTGTGTGGGAGGCCAACCACACCTGGCTGATCTACTGCCTGGTGATCCTGTGGAGCGGCTTCCCCACGGCGTTCGCGGCCCTGACCACGACGTGCTACATCCCACTGGGCGTCGCCGCGCTCGGCATCGTACTGCGCGGGGCCGGCTTCGCCTTCCGCAAAGTTTCCCTGCGCACCCCCGAACAGCGCCTGTACGGCGCCGCGTTCGCCGCTTCCTCGGTGCTGACACCCTTCTGCTTCGGCTCCGTCGCCGGTGCCCTGGCCTCCGGGCGGGTGCCCGCCGGAGGCGGCGGGAACGCCCTCACCAGCTGGCTGAACCCGAGCGGTGTCCTCGGCGGAGTGCTAGCCGTCCTGGTCTGCGCCCACCTCGCGGCCGTCTATCTGACGGTGACCGCCCGGCGCCGCGGGGACGGGGATCTGTTCCGCTACTTCTGTGTCCGGGGACTGGCCTCGGGCGTGCTGGCCGGCGCCGTCAGCGCCGGCGGCATCTTCGTGCTGCGGGCGGACGTGCCCCGGTTGTTCCACAACCTGACCCACCGGTCCCTGCCGCTGGTCCTGCTGGCCGCGCTCGGCGGTCTGGCGGGCCTGGTGCTGTTGCGCGCCGAAGAGGTCCGGGGCCTGCGCGAGGCCGCCGCGGCGGCCGTTGCCCTCGTCCTCGGCGGCTGGGGCGTCTCCCAGTACCCCTACCTCCTCGGCACCCACGTCTCGCTCCAGGACGCCGCCTCACCCGATGCCACTCTCGGCGTCCTCGTCGGCGTCGCCTGTGTGGCGGGCGTACTGATCCTGCCGTCGCTGATCCTGCTGTTCCGCGTGGTGGGCCGCCCCGGCGTGGACGGCCGCCCGCCCCGCCGGAGGTCATGACGGCACCCGGCAGCACGCCGCACCGCCCCTGATCCCGCGTCCGGCGCGCATATCTCAGAGGGACGCCCTGCGGCCCCGCCTGCTGAACGACTCCGACCGGATGGGGTATCCGTCTGGCGGCACCTGCCGCTCACCGAGATCCACCCGAACGCCGAGCTCGCAGCCGAAGCCGCCGAAGCCGCCGAGGCGGTCGGCTGGCAGGGTCGGTACCGGGAGCGGCACGATCTGCTGACAGCCCAGCAAAGATCCCTGCGGCAGCCTGGTCTGTGCACGTCCGTGCAGCGCCTTCAGCTCGACCTGGACCCATTCGACCGCGCTGCGCCGGCACGACGAGGTGGCCCAGGCGACCGAGGACAGGGAGTCGGCCGATCTGAACGGGTAGGGGGTACGCCCAGCTTCTGTTGCAACGGGCGGCGCGTCAGCGGGGCGGCGGCACGCGCTGTGGGGCAGGTGTCATGAGGAGCTATCGAGGCACCGGCCGTCGCCCGTGGCCGGCCCCCCGGCGGGAGCGTCGCACCCAGGGCGGATCAGCCCCCGCAGTGCTCGTTCGCTCGGCGAGCCCGGCTCGGCCTGGAAGGTGCCGAGTTGGTGACCGGGCGTGCCGTTGATGGTGAACGACTGGTACGTCAGCTGCAGGGCGCCGACCTGTGGATGCACCATCCAGCCCGTCCGGTGGGTCTTGGCGCGGATGTCGTACTTCGCCCAGAACCAGGTGAACTCCTCGCTCTCCGCCGACAGTTCTTCCACCAGGGCGCGCAGCGCCCGGTCTTTGGGGTGGAGCGCGGACGTCGCGCGCAGACTGGCCACGCAGGCCCAGGCGAGCGCCTGCCAGTCCTGGTAGAACTGCCGGGCGCGCGGGTCCAGGAAGATGAAACGGGGAAGGCTAGTCTCCGCGCCCAGCATGGAGAAAAGCGCCCTGCCCCCGTCGTTCGCGGCCAGGACGTCGAACCGGCGACTCATGATCAGGGCCGGGGTGTCCCAGGTGTCGATCAGCCGGACCAGGTGTGCGGCCAGGCAGTTGTCGATCGGTGCCGACTCACGGGTGCGCAACCCCTGCCAGGCCAGCTGGTGCAGATGCTCGGCGGCCTCGGCGTCCAGTCCGAAGACCCGGGTCAGCGCATTGAGCACCTGCTCGGACGGATGCTTCTCCCGCCCTTGTTCCAGACGCGCGTAATACCCTTCGCTCACGCCCGCCAGCATGGCCACCTCATTACGCCGGAGCCCCGAGGTACGCCGTGGACCATCGTCCGGAAGCCCCACTTGTGCGGGTGACGTGGCAGTGCGGCGTGCTCGTATGAACTCACCCAGAGGACTGACGTTGTGCATTTAACTAAGGTTACTTGCTGACTTGAGGCAATGAACCCCAACATGACTGTGTGGGTGTACGTGACACGTCTACCCATGATTGAAGAGGGGCCTGGTGCAAAACCAACGGCGCACCGTGGGGCTCTCCGCGGAAACCGTCCGGACGGCTCGACAGCTTTCTGGCATGACAGCGGGCAATATGATGCTCAGCCGCTGAAGAGAGACCGGTGTACCACGCGGCCCCGGTCGGCGAAGGAGACCTGATGCCCGAGAAGGAACCCTATTGCCCGACTCCTGCTCAGGTGCCGAGCATCGACGCGGAGGAGTGGCGGGCGGCCCCTGGTGAGCCGACCGCCGAGTGTGTCCTGTGCCGGGAGCCCACCGATTTCAGGTATGACGTCCCCGGACTCCCCCTGTGCCCGCGCTGCGCGTGGCAGGAAGCGCAGCGCACGGCCTGCTCCGGTTAAAAGGCCTCTCTCAGCTCGGAAAAACCATCGGAGCGAATCACGGCAACGTTGTCAGAAAAGGGCGTTCTGGGTATCCGTCATATCCGCCAGCAGCGCCAGCAGTTCACGCGCGTAGGCGATCGCCCCGTCCACCGACTCCACTTCGTACATGGAATCGACCATGAAGTGATCTATCTCCGTTTTGTCGTGCAGATCGCGGATCGCGTCCGCCACGGCCGCGACACCCGTTCCCTGGGCAACGTTGACCCGCAGCACGGTGTCGATGTCCGCCGGTTGACGGCCAGCCTCCCGCGCCCATGTGTCGATCGACGCGCGCTGCGCGATCAGACCCTCCGCGTCGACGTAATCCGGCACCACGCACAGCGGCAGCCAGCCGTCCGCACGGCGGGCGACCCGGCGCAGGGCGACGGTGGAGAGTGCTCCCAGATAGACCGGGGGACGTGGTGTGCGGGCCGGCTTCAGCGGCGCATGATGCAGCGGTACGGAGAGCAAGTTCCCGGAATACCCGGCGGGGTCCTGCGTCCAGATGACGTCCAGGGCATCGAGGAGTTCGTCGAGCAAGGCACCGCGCCGGGCGAAGTCCCGTCCCGCCGCCTCGTACTCCTCCGGCGACCAGCCCAGTCCGAATCCCGGCAGCACCCGACCGCCGCTGATCACGTCGATGGTGGTGAGGGCCCGCGCGAGCTGTACGGCCGGGTACAACGGGGCGATGAGCACGTGCGAGCCAAGCAGGACGCGCTCGGTGACGGCGGCCGCGATCCCGAGAAGTACGAACGGGTCGGCGGCGGGGTTGAGTTCGGGCGGAATGGTGTCGCCGTGTCCGCCGTAGCCCACGAGGGGCCGGACGGCGGCGAGGTTGCGATCGCCGACCCACAGACTGGCGGCACCGGCCCGTTCGGCCTCGCGGGCGAACTCCGCGACCCGAGCAACTTCGAACGCCTGGTGATGGAACTGGGGGAGTGCGAAACCTATGCGCATGGTCACTTTCCGGGAAGGGGTCAGAGTGACTGTCAGCTCACAGTGAGAGTGAGTGACACTCAAACACTACACAGTGAGCCATCGCTGACTCGTTCATGGCATGGGTGCGAGCAGTGACTCTTACATGCGCTTAGTTGAGCGACTTGTCGCAGGGTTGCTGTGTGCCGCCGTCTACACCAGGGCCATGTGCGCGCAGATCAGTCGAACAGCCCGTCTGGCGAGGCTGGCGGCGTTCCGCCCGCGAGGACCGTGGCCAGCCGCTCGCCGCCCAGTCGGACGGCCTGTTCGGTGGCCACCGCGGACGCCCCGCCCAGGCCCCCGTTGATCACGCTGATGGCGCTGCTCTCGCTGGTCACCAGGGCAACGTCGAGGGACAGGGTGAACGGCACCCCGTTCGTGGTGCCCCTGGCGACCACCTGCAGGGCCTGCCGGGTTCCGCCCGTTTTCGGCACGTCGAGGGCAGTGACCTGGACGCTCTCCCGACTGCCGTCGGGGCGTGTGGCCTCGAACTGGTCGCACCTATCCGGCAACGCGGCCAGCCAGGTCCGGTCCGCGGCGAGCCGGTCCGCCGGATAGGCGCCCACCTCGTAGCGCAGGCGCGCCCCGTCGTCGGAGGCGAACACCGCGACCGCGTGCGCCGAGCCGTCCGGTGCGGCCGCTACCAACCGGTTCCGGCTCAACCGGTCCAGTAACTGCTGGCAGGCACCCGCGCCCGCGTCGTTCAGGTAGAACTGCCTCCTGTCCACTGTGGCCTGCAGCAGATCGTCGTAGGCACCAGGCACGTCCCGCACCTCGGTCCACTGTGAGCCCAGGTACGCCATGGTGAGCAGGGCGTGCCGGGCTCCCTGGGAGGTCAGGGCCGCCGGCGCGGGGGAGCGCGACACCTCCAGGTCTTTGGCGGTCCGCGCCGTCCGATCCTGATGCGGCCCGGCACAGGCTGTCATGGCGGTGAGCGAAACGCCCGCGACGAGGGCGAGGAGCAGGCGGCGCGGACCGTGCGACACGCGTCGACGATCGCGTGGATGCGGTCCGGCGGAGTGCCGGCTCGGGGCAGCCGTGGTCGAACGCAGCATGATCGTCTCCTGGGACTTCTCGTCAGCGACGGGGGGAGAAATGGATCAAACAATCACCCAGGCTCACATCTGCGCACATCCCGACACATCACTCGATCATGCGATCGTGACCCGCAGCACCTGCCGCGGTCGCAGCAGGCACCGGCGCGGCCCTGCCAGAGCGCTCCGATCGTTACGCCGGTGTCCAGGCATCCCCGTCCCGCCCGGAGCGGGGACAGCGGACGGGATCAGTGGCCGCGCAGCAGGTCCGCGGCGCGTTCCGCGATCGCGTACACCGTCGCGTTGGTGTTGGCGGACACCACCGAAGGCATGACCGACGCGTCGGCGACCCGCAGGCCCGCCACGCCCCGCACCCGCAGATCGGTACGGACCACCGCATCGACGTCGTCGGCCGCGCCGATGCGGCAGGTGCCGGTGTAGTGGCCGTAGGAGCGCAGGTTGCGGCGCACGTACGCGCGAAGTTCCTCGTCGCTCAGCGCGGCCAGGCCCGGCTGGGCCTCCGCGCCCCGCCATGCGTCAAGCGCGGTAGCAGCACCGATCCTCCTGGCCGCGCGCACACCGTGCACCACGGCGTCCACGTCCCGGGAGTCGGCGTAGTACCGCGGGTCGATGATCGGTGCTGAACCGGGCGTCGCCTCCGAGAGCCGGATGCTGCCCCGGCTGCAGGGGGTCATCAGCGCCACCATGATGGTGTAGCCGCGGTCGAAGCCGGGCCCGGGAAGGGTGTCCTCGCGCAGCGGCACATCGACCATCTGGAGCTGTACGTCGGGGCCGTCGAGCGAGTCGTCGGTGCGGATGAGACCCTGCACCTCGCCGTGGCCGTTCGCCGCCGGCGGCACCGGGCCCGTCGCCTCGTAGACGACACCGCACATGGGGTGGTCCTGGAGATTGGCGCCTACGCCCGGCAGGTCGGCCCGCGTGGTGATGCCCAGCTCACGCAGGTGGGAGGCCGGTCCGATGCCGGACAGCATCAGCAACTGGGCGCTGCCAACGGCCCCCGCGGTCAGCACGACTTCGCGTTCGGCGCGGACCTCGATGAGATCGCCGTCCGCGCCGTGGACAACACCTGTGCAGCGCTCACCCTCGAAGGTCAGCCGGTGCACGAGCGTGTCCGTCACCACGTGCAGGTTCGGCCGGTCCATCACGGGCCCCCGCAGATAGGCGGTGGCTGCGTCCCACCGTCGGCCGTCCGCGATGCTCAGGTCGCCCCATCCGAAGGCCGTGTCCAGCCCACTGGTGAAGTCCTCGGTCACCGGGTGGCCCGCCTCGACGGCCGCCGCGAGGAACGCCTCGGCGAGGGGGTGCCGGTTCGCAGCCGGTGCCACCCTCAGCGGGCCGTCCATCCCGCGATAGCGCGGGTCGCGGCCCGGGACACCGGTCACGTTCTCGCTGCGCTTGAAGTACGGAAGGAGGTCGTCGTACGCCCAGCCCGTCGCTCCCTGCTTCACCCACGCGTCGTAGCTGGAGACGTGCCCGCGCAGGAAGCACATGGCGTTGATGGTCGAGCTGCCGCCCAATCCCCGGCCACGTGGCCAGGGCACCACAAGACCGTCAGCGCCGTCCTGCGGCACGGTCCGGTCGGCCCAGTCGGCCTCGGTGCCCATCAGCGCCGGCCAGGCCGGCGGCACGGCCACCAGGTCGAGCGGCGTGCCGCTGCCGGCTTCCAGGAGGAGAACATGCGTGTCCGGATCCTCCGACAACCGCGCCGCGAGAACGCATCCGGCGGAGCCGCCGCCCACCACTACGTAGTCGAAACTCCCAGGCCTGGTCATCGGTCCGCCCTTTCCTCGAGGAACACACCCGCCTCATGCCATTGGCACACCCCAATGACTGACTGATGTGCGACCGGAGTATGTCACGCCTTAGTGAGTTCAGCCGCAGGCTGATGTCTTGGTGTATGTGATGCGTACACCCATCGTTCAAAGCTCCGGGTTTAAGGTCCAACAGGAGGATGTGACCCCTGACTTGGGAGTGTGGCCACATCACTCATGACAGCAGATACAACCCACCGCAGTGACACGACAGCTAGCAGCGTCACTGCGGTGCCGTGTCCTGCGCCGGACCCCACCACAGAGATGGATGCAATGTCTGAGAACGCTGCCGCCGAGGCCCTCTTCTCCGCCGACGATCTGACCGGCCTGCGGGCGGCCGTCGCCGGACCTGTCCTGCAACCGATGGACGCCGCCTACGCGGCCGAGTGCGCCACGTACAACATCGCGCAGCCCACCGCACCTGCCCTGACCGTCGGAGCCACCAGCGCCGAGGACGTGGCGCACGCCGTCCGCTTCGCCGCCCGTCACGGCATGGCCGTCGCCGTCAAGAACGCCGGGCACCAGGTCGTGCCGTCCGTCGGCGCCGACACCCTGCTCATCACCACCAGCCGCATGGGCGGCATCGACGTCGACACTGCGGCCCGGACGATATGCGTCGGAGCCGGCGTCCGCTGGCAGGAGGCGCTCGACGCCGCCGCGAAGGCCGGTCTCGCACCGCTCGCCGGCTCCGCACCGGTCGTCGGTGTCACCGGCTACACCCTCGGCGGCGGACTCAGTCCGCTGCTCGGCCGCTCCCAGGGATACGCCGCCGACCACGTACGGTGGCTGGAGGTCGTCACCGCCGACGGCACGATCCGCACCGTCACCCCCACCGATGAGACCGAGCTGTACTGGGCCCTGCTCGGCGGCAAGGGCAATTTCGGCATCGTCACCCGCGTCGAGTTCGATGCGATCGAACTGTCAGGCTTCTACGGTGGCGGACTCTGGTTCCCCGGCCAGGACATGGTCAAGGTGCTGGAGGTGTGGCGGACCTGGGCGCCCACGCTGCCGGAGGAGGCCACCACCTCCTTCGCCGTCCAGCGGCTGCCTCAGGACCCCGCACTTCCCGAGCCGCTGCGTGGCGCCTTTGTCCTGCACGTCCGCTTCTCCCACCTCGGCGAGGCCGCTGAGGCCGAGCGGCTCCTCGCGCCGCTGCGGGCCGCCGGCACACCGGTCCTCGACTCCCTCGCTGCCCGGCCCGTCCAGGAAATCGGCGCGATCCACGTCGACCCGGTCGACCCGCTGCCGTATGTCGAAGCCGGCTTCGGCCTGCGTGAGTTCTCAGCCGAGACGCTGGCCGCCCTGGTGGATGTCACCGGCCCGGATTCCGACTGCCCGCTGGTGACCGTGGAGGTGCGGGCGCTGGGCGGTGCCCTCGACCGCGAGCCCGCCGTGCCCAATGCGGTGCCCTCGCGCGGCCTGCCCTTCGTCAGCTTCGCCTTCGGTGTCTCCGCGCCGCCCGAGCTGCCCGCGATGCAGGCATACCTCACCCGATACGCCGCCGCGCTGGCTCCCTGGGCGGACGAGCGGAACGTCGTCAACTTCGTGGCCCCCGACGCTGCCGACGAGGAGGCAGACGTCGAGCGCGTCTTCGGCACCGAACGCTACCGGCGCCTCGCCGAGGTCAAAAGGCAGTACGACCTGCACAACGTCTTCCGCCGCAACCACAACATCCGGCCCGCTGCTGCTCCGGTCGCACAGTAGCCACCGCGGGCCGTGAGGTGGCGGCTCGGCAGCGGGCCGCCACCTCGGACAACTGATCCCGGCCCGGAGACACCACGCACGCCGGCAGCGCTGTCATGCCTGCTGCCCGTGGGACTCCTCGCCCTGACATGTCTTCCGCCGTGCGACGACGGTCGCCCAGCGACGCCGCAGACTGCGGTGCTCGCTCTCGCTGAGGCCACCCCAGATCCCGAACTCCACACCCACAGCCCGTCCCCACTCCAGGCAGCGTGCCACGACGGGGCAGCCGCGACAGACAGCCTTGGCCTCCTCGATCTGCAGCAGCGCCGGCCCGGCATCGCCGATGGGGAAGAAGAGCTCCGGGTCGTGCGTGCGGCAAGCCGCCTGATGACGCCAATCCATGATCGCATCCCTGATATCACGACAGCCCGGGGGATGCCGCGGACGACAACATGACTTCACTTACCCCCGACATTAACTGTCACTTATCGCACCATGCATTGCCATAGACT
Organism: Streptomyces sp. S.PB5; assembly: GCF_030403745.1. Taxonomy (GTDB): domain Bacteria; phylum Actinomycetota; class Actinomycetes; order Streptomycetales; family Streptomycetaceae; genus Streptomyces. Next base: position 30,928 of record NZ_JAQMWP010000016.1, on the reverse strand, counting down.
GACATCATGAAATCACTGATCCCTCTGTCGCGCACTGATGCTGCTGTCGCCGCCTGGGGGGAGGCGCTGCGTCAAATCGCCGCCGCCGAACCCCGCATGCTCCAATACACCGGCCGCCACGACACATACATGGTGTTCACCGGCAGCCCGGCCGACAGCACCAACGGCGTTTTCACCTTCGGCAGGTCCCCTGACCCCGTGGAAATCGACCAGCTCGCGGACCGTGCGGCCGCAACTGCCCTGACCTTCACGGAACCAGTCCCCTGGTGTATCCAGGTACGCGGCCGGGCCGACGACCGGATCCGCGCAGTGGCCGACCGCCACGGGCTGATCCAGTCTTCGTGGGAGCCGTTCCTGATACGCGACCTACACACGCCAGGCCCGCGCCGCGACACCGGCCCCGTCCCCCAGGTCCTCGCGCTGGCAGGGGCGGAGTTCGACGGCTACGTCCGTGCTCTCTCCACGGGCTTCGAAGCACCGCAGGAGATGTTCGCGTCCTTGTTCACCGCGCGGGTAATGGACGCTCCCGGAATCACCGCCTACGTGGCCGAGGTAGACGGCCAGCCGGTGGCCACCGCGATGACCATCCTCACCGAAGACCACATCGGGGTCTTCAACGTCTCCACGGCTCCGGACCATCGCAGACGCGGCTACGGCGCAGCTCTCACCGAGGAGATCGTCTCCCGCGGACGGGCGGCGGGCGCCGAAACCGCCTATCTGCGCTCCACCGACATGGCCCTGCCCTTGTATGAATCGCTCGGCTTCAAAGTCGCCGAACACTGGACCTACCTCACCGCCGCATGAGTCGCGCACATGCCGGAATAGGCACCCTGATCAGTCCTGAAGATATATCTCTGGGCGTTTCGCCCCAGTAGGAGGTGGGTGTCGTTCCAGTGAGGCCCACACGCCGGACGGCCACCTGGTGGCTGGGTGCCGGCACATGGCCCGCCCTGCTGGCACTGACCTGTGCCGCATGCTGGGTCAGTCACTGCGGCGGAGCCACGACGGAGGCCAAGCCGGAGGCGGCCGACCATATTTCCGCCGGCCGCGTGTGCCGGTCCAGGCTCCCTCCCGGCCTGGAGCTGTCCTGCGGGACCTACGGCTTCGGCGACCTTCGCTACGGCTGCACCGGCCAAGGCCATGGCAGTGCACGATGCACGCGCACATCACAGGTGACGGTGCGCAACACAGGCCCCTCCCCGGTCTACGTCTCGTTCGTTGCGGGCCCGCGTCAGGGTGTACGACAGGAGAGTCGGCAACGGGTGGTGGGTCCAGGGGACGACATGACCTTGCGCCCCGGTGGGGGACGGCTGTTGTTCGACATCACGCTGTCGGGTACGGATGCACGTCTGAGCAGCCTCGAGGTGATCCGCGTGCGCTGACGGGCTGCGTTTTCGGACTCCACTCTGCTTATGCGCATGTGCATCGGCTCATCGCACAGTGTGGGGTCGGCCCTACGTCCGGGACATCCCGAGACATGGAGACGGAACGCACGACAGACCTGCGGGCGGTCTGCTCCGAGACTGACGCTTGGAGCCGGGAGGCGGCGGAGCGCCTCGGTAGGAAAAGCAACCTGGTGAGCCGGAAGCACGACGAGGCCTCCACGCACCAGGCCGGCTACCGGGCGCGTCTGCCCTCGCGGATCGGTGGTCCCAGGGGCGCCCAGCAGGCACTGTGCGCCCGGACTTCCCTGTGTGCCGTCCCGCCAGCAGGTGCCACAGGTGCCATCGATCCGCGACCTGCACGACGTGGGTGCCGTGTCGGTGATGGCCTGGGCGAAGCTGCCGGCCCCGTCCGGCCACACCACCTCGAATCCCGCGTTCTTGCGCAGCCAGGTGGCGACCGGCTCCTTCGCGCGGTCCGCGAGCACGTCGATACGCGCGCCCGTGGCAGCGTCGATGATGATCGTGGCGTAACGGTGGCCCCGGCGCGGGGCGAACTCGTCGATGCCCAGCACGCGCGGGACTGCCGCCGACGGCACGGGGATGCGCATCAGGCAGTTCAGGACGGTTGCCCAGGACAGCGCGCAGTGCAGCACGGCCAGCGGTCGGGCACCGGCCGATCCCGCCAGCGCCACGGTCACCGCGTGCACCATGTGCTGCAGGGCCAGGGTGCGTCGCTGGTAGCGCAACCCACCCGGTGACCTGCTCGGCGGGTCTTGGGACAATCGGAGTTCTCGCAATACAGGCGGCGTACCGACAGGTCGATGACGGCGGCCCGGCCACTCACCGCCTCGTCCGCGACATGCCGCACGTACTGGGAGTGCACCCAATCCGACTCTGTCCCGCACCCCGAGCGTACAGCTGCGGCATCGTCCCGGGTCCGGGCCGCGATCCGCAGCAGATCACCACTGGCCTCCACGCGATCGACCTGTTACCGCGGCCAGCTGCGGTAACAGGTCATCCAGCCGTATCGCAGGCACCGTCGGGATGACCTCGCCAACCAGCCGACACCACAGGTCAGTTGACCCGATCGACGGCTACGAAAATCTTGGGGAAGACCCAACTTCAGGACAGTCCCTCCGTGCCTTCGACGCGCAACAACGGAGTCTGGCACTGCTCGGTTCTCAAGGTGGGAGAGGAACGAGGCGTCACCCGTCAGCTCGCTGCGTTTTTTGAAATGCATGCCAGCTATCGAACGCTTCGTGTGCGGTGTCCGCCGTGAGGAATTCCTTCAACCACGTTGCATAGACTTGGGCGTTGAAGGCCTCTGCGATGCGGAGTGCGGTGAGCGCTGCAGACCCACTGTTGCCGTACAGAAACAAACTGATGGTTGTGACTGGGGCATGATCGGCTTCTGTGACAGGCGCACTGATAGTCAAGTCATCGCTGTCGTAGTCGCCCCACCCATCTGACGAGAACTCGAGGCTCGGCAACAGCTCGGTAAGCCTTGCTCGAACGTGCTCGCCAGTTCCCAGGTTCAGCGGCATCCGAGGGCCGCCGATGTTGCCTGCCGCGCCTGGTTTGGCGGTGATGTAGACGTGCCAGTTCATCTGGTATGTGACCTTACTGAGTAGCAGAGACCCATCTTCATAGGCTGGTGATCACATGAAGTGAGTTGATAGTCACCTGCCAGCGGGTCGTCACCTACCTAGTAGGCCTGTCATGTGCTACGTCCTCAAACGCCAGGCACTTCCCCCAGATCCAGGGCTGTGCCCATGATGTGTCATGACGCCAGAAGATTGGTGAGGCCGCCTCGACCTGCGCGAGACAGGAAAGCCGGAACGGTTCAGCCTCCACCATGTTGAATTTGATCAATGGTTGAGCCACCAGCGGGACTCCGAAGGGGTGATGCTGGCTGGACGGAGGAACTGTCGAGAGGCGTCCGTTCGGCTGCATGGGCGGCGTTGGCGGACCCGGCCTCGTTCAGATTGCCCGCCATGCATACCGGGCAGTCGAAGCCATCCACTGGGCTCGACACGACGACCGCCGCGACTGGATCAGGTTGCGTCCACGGAAGTGGTGTACGGATTCGACCTGATCCGGGGTTTGCTCCGGCATCGGGATGTGTCATGTGCAACTGACGATCACCGATTACGCCTGGGCCGTGGTCTTCTGCTTGAGGCGTTCGTAGGGGGCTGGCCACCGAGGCCGCCGTGGGGGCGATGGTAGTTGTAGTAGTCCTCCCACTCGCGCAGCTTGTCGTTGAAGACCTCGGCGTCGTCGATGATGACACCGTCCAGCAGGCGGTAGAACTCCTCGGCGTCGATGCGGTGGGAGCGCTCGACCTTGCCGTTCAGACGCGGTGTGCGGGGCTTGATGTAGGTGTGGGCGATGCCCTTGTCGAGCACGTGACAGTGGAAGGCGGACTGGAACTCGGCGCCGTTATCGGTCTGAATGACCTCGACCTGGAACGGCATCCGCTGGATTGGTGGCTCTGTCAGCGTTCGGTGGCTCCACTTGTCGGCGGCACTTGGCCCCACCGCCGTCACCACCGGGGCCGCGTCAGCGGATGCTGGCCCCACCCGCCGACCTGCACCGTGTGCGCGTCGGTGGGGCCAAGTGCCGCCGACAATCTCGGCGTCCGAGATCGACAAGTGGGGCCGGAACTCGGTGTCGGGTGGGTCCACTTCTCGCTGCCGAGGCCAGGATGGCGTAGTCGAGGAACTGGATGGCCGTGGCCTGGTTCAGCGTCGGGTAGATCCGCAGGACGCGCAGTCTTGTGTAGTCGTCGATCGCGGTGAACTGGAAGTACTTGTTGCGGCCGCCGCGGCGCCCCTGGGGCATGGAGGCGAGAGGTTCGATGAGCTTCACGTCGATCTGCACGCGGTGGCCGGGCAGTTGCTTCTCGTACCGCTTCCACCTGCGGTCGTGGCGCTCGTAGTGCTGGGAGGCCGGCAGGCGGCCCATGCCGAGGCGGTTGAGGATGCGCCAGACGCCGGACTTGCTGATGGTGACGTCGTGGTACCGCTTGAGGTACATGGCGATCTTCTCGGGCCCGAAGTGGTAGTTCTGCCCCAGATAGATGATCTTCCCGGCCACCTCAACGTGCGTCGCGTTCGGAGACGTTTTCGGGGCCTTGGTGCGGTCCGCAATCCCTCGATCCCCTCTGCCTGGTAGCGGCGGTACCAGGAGTAGTACGCCTGTCGGCTGATCCCGAAGTACGGCAGGACGTCCTCCACCGGCTAATCCGCTGGCCACTCCGCCGACATCTCCGCAGCGCCGCCGGTCGCCCAGCGCTTCTCCACGCTGCAGGCCTTCCATACCAGGAGGGCGATCAGCCAGGTGCCGACGAAGAGGCCGATAATGAGGTAGCCGACCGAGTTGAGGTCCACCCCGGCGATCCAGTCCCAGAACACGCCGTGCAGGCCGGCCTTCGAGGCGAGGAGCCCGAGCAGTTCCACCGTACCGACCAGGTGTAGGTTCGCAATCCGAATTTCCCATGCCGGCGTGGTGACCTGGGCTTTATCCATCGTCTCATTCGAGGGACACGGTATTTCTGTCTCACGATCTTGTCCCTTTTGCGCCGCCCGGCCCGCCGCGAGGACTTTCCGTCCGTTTCCAGGCGAGTTGGAGAACTATGCCGAAAGGCACCTACGTCAAGTTAGTGCGGGCGTTCGCCGGCTACGGCGTCCCGCACTTGCGCGGGCCGATGACCAGCATGGGGCTGCTGGTCACGATGGAATGGCCGATCACCCCGCCCACAGGCGTGACGACCCTTCAGCTCACACAACCTGATGCAACATCGGAAGAACACCCACAGCCCGACCGAGCCGCCCAAACGATCGACATTGCCCTCCCTACCTGTCGGCATCGCCGGCGATAAACTCTTGGTGTGCGTGCCCTGACTGACCAACAGGGAACGGCGTGAACCGGGGGCATGATCCATGGACATCGAAGTGCTGGGCCCTGTCCGGGTGCGGGACACCGAGCGCGGCGCGATCACGCTCGGTGGACCCAGACAGCGCACGTTACTGGCCTTGTTGGCCTGCGAGAGCGGCCGGGCGGTGCCGGTCCACCGGATCATCGACGCGTTGTGGGACGAGCGGCTGCCCAAAGATCCCCGGAGCTCGCTGCACACGCAGGTCTCGGCACTGCGCAGGATCCTCGGCCCGGGCGTGTTGGTCCGGGAGGGCGACGCCTATCGGCTCGAACTCGAGGCGCACCACATCGACGTACACGCATTCACCGACGGTGCCGCGGCTGCCCGCCGTGCGACCGACGAGGGCCGGCATGAGGAGGCCGTGGCGGCGTTCCTCCGGGCACTGGGCTGCTGGCGCGGCGCGCCGTTGGGCGGAGCCTCGGGCGCCTGGGCGGCCGGCGAACGCAGTCGGCTGACCACGGTGCGCCTGGACGTTCAGGAAGACCTGTTGGACGCCGCCACTCTGCTCGGCCGGGACGTCGTACCAGTGAACGAGCTGGCGGCCGTGGTCGAGCGCCATCCCCTGCGGGAGCGACTGCGCGGGCACCTCATGCTCGCCCTCACCAGACAGGGCAGGCAGTCGGACGCACTGGTCTGCTACCAGGAAGGGCGGCGGATCCTCGTCGAGGAACTCGGCATCGAACCGGGCCCCGCGCTGCGGGAGATCCATCGCCAGGTCCTCGGAGGCCGAGGCGACGGATCACGACTCGGCCACCAGTCGCAGGGGTCCAAGGGCAGACCTCCTGCATTCGTCGAGCCGTCCGCCCACGTCAGCTGTCCCGCAGCCTCGCCGACACCCCGCCAGCTCCCGCCGGACACGCCTGACTTCACCGGGCGTACAGCCGAACTCCGATACCTGCGTGATCTCCGGGACCCGGTGCTGACGATCACCGGAGCCCCAGGCATGGGCAAGACAACCCTGGCAGTGCACGCCGCTCACCTGCTACGCCATCGCTTTCCCGACGGCCAGTTGTTCGCCGAGTTGCACGGCACCCAGGGCCAATCCAGGAAGCCCGACGAGGTGCTCGGACGCTTCCTGCTCGCCCTCGGTGCTTCGGAGCACAGCCTGCCGCGACGGACCGGTGAACGCGTCGACCTCTACCGCACCCTGCTCGCCGACCGTCGTGTGCTCGTCGTCCTCGACGACGCGGCCGACGAGCGTCAGGTGCGTCCCCTGCTGCCCAGTGGCCCGCGCTGCGTCTGCCTGGTCACCAGCCGTTCGCAGCTCGCGGCGCTGGAGGGTGCCCGACGGCTGGACCTGCCCGAACTGGTCGACGCGGACTCCGTCCAGCTTCTGGAGCGTGTCGCCGGATCCGCCCGGGTCGAGGCCGAACGCGGCCGGGCGTTGGAGATCGTCCGATTATGCGGGCACTTGCCGCTCGCGGTGCGGATCGCGGGAGCGCGTCTGTCCTCCCGCCCCGACCTGACACTACTCAGGTTGGCTGGCCGGCTGCGTGAAGAGCATCGGCGCCTGAACGAACTGGCCATTGGCGATCTGGAGGTGCGTGGCAGCCTCGTGCTCAGTTACGCGGGTATATCCCCCCTGGCGCAGAAAGGACTGAGACGGATCGGCTGGCTCGGGGTGCCCGACTTCCCGGCGTGGCTCGTCGCCGTCCTGCTGGAGAGGGATGCCGAGGACGGCGAGGACGTCGTCGACGAGTTGGTCCGCGCGCAGTTAGTTCAGGTTGCTGGAATGGACGGTACCGGCATCGTCCGCTACCGCCTGCACGACCTGACCCGGTTATTCGCCCATGAGCGTGCCGTGGCCGAGGACGAGGCTCACGTATTGCATGCGGCGGCCGGCCGCGCCGGTGGCTGGTGGCTGGCTCTGATCGAGGAGGCGTCCAGAGGCACCCCTGTACGGCTGCTGCGTCCGCGCCCCTCCGCGCGCGGCCCGGCGACGGTGATCGACGGCGAGGTCCGGGTAGCAGTGCTCGCCGCGCCGGATGCGTGGTTCGAGGCGGAGCAGTCGGCGCTCGTGCGCATGGTCGAGCGGGCCACCGAGGTAGGGCTCGGCCAGCTCGCCACCGATCTGGCGACCGCCTTGTGCGCCTCCTCGTTTGCGGTGCACAACCGGTTCCACTCCTGGTGGCACACCCACTCCGTGGCTCTGGAGGCCGCACGCCGGGATGGCGATCACGCGGCGGAGGCACTGCTGCTGGCGGGTCTGGGCTGGCTGCGCAGCGAGCAGGATCGTTTCGACGAGGCCGTCGACTATTACGGTCAAGCCCTTCGGGTGTACGAGGACACGCGCGACACCGACGGTCTGGTGGTGACCCTGCTGAAACTGAGCGGGGTTCTCGTGGAGAAGGGGGAGTTCGCGTCGGCTCTGGCCGCCCTGGACCGGGCCCACCCTCTGCTGCCCTCCCACCCGGACACCGGCGCCCGGGCCGGGGCGCGGCACAGCCGCGGCAGGATCCTGACGGAGGTCGGCCGGCTGGGGCAGGCCCGCGACGAACTGGCCGCAGCGCAGCGCCAGTACCAGGCGGCCGGTGACGAGCACGGCGTCGGCCTCGTACTGCGCTCCCTCGGCATCACCAGGCGCGCGGCAGGCGACTGGGAAGGCGCGGCGCGCGACGGTGCACGGGCGCTTGCCACGCTGCGTGCGTCGGGGGACCGGCTGATGGCCGCGTACGCCGCGCAGGCGTTGGCCAAGACCTGGATTCGACAGGGGCGGGAGGCCAAGGCTCGGGAACTGTTGCGGGAGGCGCTGGACGTCTGCCGCGAGATGGAAGACGGCTTCGGCCAGGCGCTGGTCCTGCGCACATGGGGTGAGATGGAACTCGCCGCTGACCGGCCGGAGGATGCCTGCGGCTTCCTGAGCCGGGCGCTGGAATGGTGGGACTCACTGGGCCTGCCGCTGTGGCGGGCTCGCACCCTGCGTGATCTGGCCGAGGCCCAGTGGCGTCTCGAGCGGTGGAGCGAGGCGGCTGCGGCACAGGACGAGGCAAGGGCCACGTTCCGCCGTTTCGGGAGCAGGGAGGCGGGCGAGCCCTTCACCGTGCCAGACCCGACGTCGTCCCCCCGCGGCCGGTGTACAGAGATCTCCTCGCGTCCGGCGCTGCCCCCGGCCGTCCCACCGCCCCCCACGGCCGAGCCGCAGAATCTCCGCAGTTTTCCTTGAGCCGCGCCCCCTAACGTCGTGCACCTGACCACTTCGGCCCACAACAACGGGAATCGCCGATGTCTGGTGTGCCCATGCCCCGGCCACGCGGTCCGCGCTGCGGCTCGGTGTCGGCCAGGCCTCGCCGGCAGCTGGCTTCGGCGGCCTCCTGCTCCTCGACCGCACCTGATCCGGAGCGTGATCCCATGCCTCGGGACGGCGCTGTCCGCAGGCGCGTCGGCGGTGCGGGCAATGAACACACAGTCAGGAGGACTGATGCGAACTCACAGCATGCTCGGGCCTGGGCGCGCACGCAGGGCACTAGTAGTGCTCGTCGGGTTGGTACTGGCGGTGCTGACCATGATCGCGCTGTCGCCGACGTCGGCAACAGCCGCATCGACAGCCATCGAATCAAGGTCGGCCACGAACGTTGTCGCACCTGCGGCCTGGAACCCTCGGGTCGTTCCGCTCTACTCAGGCGAGACTAAGGTTGCGCTGGATTCCGCTGAAGCCCGAAAGCGTCTCCTGGATCTCTGCCAGACCGAGGATCTTAATGGTTACGCATGCATCACCGTGGGAGATGGCGATGGAACGCACTCCGGTTTCGTCATGTATAGGTGCGGATGGCGGAAGGTCTACGACTTCATCAACGCGGGCGCTCTCGTAAACAACCAGTACGGTGGCGCAAGGGTGCGGCTCTACAACGCTTCACAAGCGGAGATCGCGTCCTTCGGAAACGGCAGGTTCGGCATCACCGACGAAATCCTGTACGCAACGGAGTGGATCAGCATCTGCTGAAGCAGCCTCCTAGCCTCGAACGACTATCTACGCTCCCACCTGTCACCAGGTGGGAGCGTAGATCATTCGGCTGAGCGCGGAACGCCGAAATGAGAGTGTGGAGCCCAACTTGATAGTGCAAGTGAGAGTGAACAACGCTCTGACCTGCGCACTATCACCTACGGACGTCCATGCGGGCGAGCATCAAGGCGTCGTTGGACTCTCAACGGTGCAACCGCAGACCGCAGCCGAGGCCGGCTTCCGTTTCCGTTGACTCGAAGTTCCACCAGCTCGACAGGCGTTGAAGTGATAGCGCCCAGGTCAGAGGCCCTGTCAACTCTCATCTTCGGCGGCGCCCCTCATCGGCAGACTCTGGCGGGTCGATGTGCGGCACCTACCGCTCCACCCTGCGTGGTTTCCAAGGGTGTGTTCTCACAAAACGTGGGGTACCGCATGCGGCAGGGCAGGCGTTCGTCTCACATCGGTGTCCCATGGGTCGGACAAGGGCCACCGTCAATGAGAAAGGGACATCCCAATTGCGAAGCTACACCAGGAGGGCGACGGCCACTGAGAGGCCGGTGACAGTCAGGTTGTAGTAGACCTTACGGACCGGCTTGCTGAACGCCGAGCCGTAGGCGAAGTTCATGAAAGAACCGTCGATCGTGTCCAGCAGGGTCATTCCCGCGGCGAACAGCACCGGAAGGCAGAGGATTGCGTACCAGGGCAGGCCCGAGGCGGCTCCGGTGCCGGCCAGAACCAGCAGGGCGATCTCCCTGGCGGTGTCGAAGCCGAGGCCGAAGAGCAGACCCAGGGGGTACATCTGCCACGGCTTGCTGAGGGATCCCGTCAGGCGTGTGAGGAAACGGTTCACGAAACCGTAGTGGCGTGAGAACGTCACCGTGGGTTCGAATCCCACCGCTTCCGCAGATCAGAGACGTGCTGGTCAGAAGGGGTGTTCCTCGATGAGGGGCCCCTTCTCTATGGGGTCTGTCTCACCTTGATCCGGCCCTGTTGCGTTGTGGATCAGTGCGTGTGGACCAGGCGTGGACCATGTTGCAGCCGCGAGCCGTGGTTGTGACCAGGGCTTATGCGCTGGTGGGGGCACGAAGTTCCTTGGTGCCCTTCACGGGCCTACGGTCCAGGGTTCCGGCCGTCTCATAGGTCGAAGCGAGCTGGAACCTCGAGTAGGTCGCTGAGATCAGCGTTCCGGCGGAGCTGCACAGGCGAGGACCCACGCCGGAAGAGCACACCTCCCGCTTCAGAGCCGCCGAGGGCCAGACGGTCAGCGGATCGCCGGAGCCACGTCCCCTCTCGCATCGCCACGACAGGAACATCGTTCTCCTCAAGGAACTCTTCCAGTCGCTTGGAGCGGGTTTCTCCCATGTGAGTGCTGTCAGGACTGCGCTCAACATAGTGGGGATTTATCTGGAACGGCACCAAGCTCAGCGCATCAAACGTTGTCGGCTGAACGATGGGCATGTCATTCGTGGTGCGTAGGGTGGGACAAGCCATATTTGTCCCCGCACTTGATCCCATGTAGGGGACGCCGCCTCGGATGCGGTCGCGAATGACAGGAACGAGACCCTGAGCGTGCAGCGCTTTAAGTAGGCGGAAGCTGTTACCTCCGCCGATGAATATTGCTTCTGCATCTTTTACAAGGTCAACCGAGTTGCCGGTGTGCGCGCCTCTGACTTTCACCCCCAAGGGGGCGAGAGCTTCGGCGGCCTCGGAGGTGTATCCATCATGATCGGCCAAGGCGAAGGGTACGAAAAGGACTTCTTTTGTCCCGCCCAACGCTTCTGATATCGGCTCCAACGCGTGTTCCAGGTACTTTCGCCCGAACGCTGTGGAGTTCGAAAGCAGTAGTAGTTCCATGGCGCCTCTCTACGGCAGTAGGACGGGAATGACCAGCTTGGCGCCGAAGGCAATTACAACCACGCCAGCGACGCAATCCAGGCCGCGTTGAACCGTTGGCTTGTTGAGCCAATGCCCCAGAAAGTGGACACCGAGTATCAGTAGGCTGAACCAAATCAAATCGATAGCGTTGTGGATCAAGGCCAGGAGGAGCCCCATTAGGAAATGAGGAGCCCCTTCCGGGATGAACTGAGGCAACATTGCCATGTAGAATAGACCGAAACGGGGATTCAGCAGGTTCGAAAAGAACCCGCGCGACCATGAGCGAATGGGAAGCTCACCTGCTGATGAACTCCCGGCATCAGCTTCGGAGACACCCGCCCCCCTTCCTCTGGTTCGGGCACGACGGAGCATGCCGATTCCCAGCCAGATCAAGTAAGCGGCGCCCGCGACGCAGAGCACCGTGTAGGCAGTCGGCGAGGCTGCGAGAATCGCACTTGCCCCGACAGCGGCAGCCAAGCCCCAGCACAGTACTCCCACGCTAATACCGAAGACGGTCGCGTAAGCGTTCCGTGTTCCCTGACTCGCCGCTGCGCGGAGGACGAGAGTGGTGTCCAATCCTGGAGTAATAGTGAGAACAGTAGCAACAGCGACGAAGGCGCCAATCTCCGATAGTACGCTCATGAGGCGATCCCTTTACGGCACAAAGAGGATGTAGCTGGCTAGTGTAGCTATGGAAAATCCGATGATTCCGCGAGGCTTCAAAAGCGCAAAACCTGTGTGCAGCAGCACGCCAATGGAGATGGCCCATGGTCGAGCTTGCGGCACGAAAAGCGCGATCGGGATCACTACCTCCAGGATTATTGTGGCCTGCGCGGCGAGCCGCCACTTCTTGATGCCGGCAGGGCTGTCATCCAGTGCTGTCAGCACTGGGCGCGGGTAGAAGAACTCCCTGTACGGCAACCGCTCCTTGACCTCTTCCGCTCCATGGACGTATTGCGCGAGCAGTAATCCGCTCATGAAATGAGGCGATCGAACCTTCAGCCACACTCCGTTCCAGTAGAGGTCAAGAGTTATCAAAACCGCCAGAAACTGTGCCCAGGTGTTTGTTGAGGAAATTTGATCGGAAAATGAGAATCCAGTGCCAAGATTTCCGGCGGGCAGCAGGCATGCAACCATCAGAGCCATGTATATGGTGTTGTATCGATACTCGTAGATGAGCTCGTAGAAAAGTCCACCAAGTACCAGTAGTGCTGATATTTTTGGTTCGACTCCGCAGATTACGGCAACACTCGCAAGGAGGCGTATTGCAACTACGGGTCGGTAGGTGGTGCTGATTAGATCTGCCTGCTCCTTTCCCATCCGACGTTGCAGCGCGTAGTGTGTGTATCCGCCCCGTTCGAGGCGGAACCATCCGCGATGGAGCAGCGCTAACGCAAACTTGGCGAAGCATGCGAGACCGATCAGGATGCGGAAATATTGGAGCCGGATTTCAGATGTTGGAGTCGAGAATCCGGAGGTAAGCGCGTCAAGAAACCACATGACTGTCCTCGACGGTGATCGGCTTTTCACCCTCAGCCCAGAGCATGCGGCCAGTGCCATTTACTTGGCCGTGCTCGGTGGATACGTAGTCGACTACCAACTGAAGTTCGCTAAGAGAGATTGCGAACTCCCCCGATGGCAAGATCTCGAAAATGTTGATGTCCTCGGCAGCTTCGGCATCGCCCGCTCTAAGGTTGACGATCACGGAACAGCCGAGTGTGAACATCGGCCAACTGAGAACTTTCCCTGATTCTCGAAGAAAGCCGACCCAGATCATCCTCAAGACAACGAGTACCGTCACCAATACCTGCGCGGCACTGACTAGGTCGATTCGTGACATTGAATCCCATTATTCCGAAGCGGGCTTCAAGCGGAGTGGACCGCCCGGCCCCGTTCTCGCGGGGCCGGGCGGTCCTTTGAGTCCGTGACTCAGTGGTCGCGGCGCTCCGCCTTGGCCGGGTTGGCGAGGGTGATGCCGCTGATGATCTTGACGATCTTCTTCATTTCATCCTCCAGTTGGTTACACGGTATGCGCTTCGTGATTCCCGTTATCCGGGGGAAACGCATGATCCCGACGCCAGAAACGTAAGAGGTGCCGGCGATGCCGGTCAAGGGCATGGTGGGAAAACGTTGAAGGCTACACGGATGTGTGACTTGGGGCAAAGCGGATGTAGTCAACACTGTACAGGGAGGTATCTGGACAGCGCTTTCTAGCTGGCGATCCACAGGATTTCCGCATCGGTCTTTTGTTGAGTGTTAATCCGGGATTTGCCGTGTTGTCATCCGTGATGGTACGGGGTGCCGACTGAAGGTGACGCTGAGTGCCCATGCCTGATGGAAGGTAAAAAGATTCCCATAGATTCGCATGTTGGAGGTTTGGGGCCCGGTGATATAAGGATTTCCTGTTGGCTGGAAACGGAAGCAAAGACATGGCGCGATATGAACGGCTCAGGCGGGACGGACCAAGTCCAGGGCAGCGAAAAGGGGCGCCATCCCTCCCCGGAGTGAGGTAAGGATGGCGCCTGATGCACGGACAGTCGCACCGGTTACTCCTCTTCGGCTGCCTCCAAGGCCCGCTCGATCTGTTCGTTCGAGCGCTGCTGGTTGCGGTGAATCGCCTTGGCGTAGAACCGGAACAGGACCGCGATGCTGTGTCCGGCCCGGCGTGCGACTTCGGCCGGGGAGACGCCGGACTCAAGCCAGAGCGAGACACCCGCGTGGCGCAGCGAGTACGGCACGTCAGCCAGCGGTGAGGCAGCCTCGGACTCTGTCAGCGCCGCGAGCCGGGCCGCCTTCCAGACCTCTCCGTACTCCTTGGACAGGAGATGGCCGCCCTGGGCCGCACGGAACAGCCGGCCGTCTTCGGCCGTGCCGAACTCCTTGATGTGCTCGCGGACCAGGCGGACGAGCACGGGCGGGATGGGTACCGGCCGGGTCGCTTTGCGAGCCCGTTTCTTCAGGCCGCGCGTATCGAATGACTCGCCTGTGTCGGTCCATCCGGAGCCAACTCGGGGCATGCTCGTGGAGAGCAGGACTTCCCCCCAGCCCTCTTCGGGAAGCGTGAAATCGTTCTCGCGCAGACTGACCGCCTCACCGGGGCGGTTGGCCGCGTAGTAGAGGCAGCCGAAGAACGCCGTCAGATGCCGCCCGCGTTCGCCCTGCTCGGTGACAGCATCGATGAGGGCCTTGGCCAGCTTCGGGCCGGGGACGAACCGGAAGTCGATCTCGTCATCGGTCTCGGGCGCTGTCCAGTCCACCTTGTCGAGGGGCAGCGTCGTCAGCAGCTCTCGTTCCACGGCGTAGCGCAGGCAGTTGCTGAAGACGGTTCGCTTCCGGTTCACCGTGTTCTCGGCAGCGGCCGTGCCGTCCTGCTTCAGCTTCAGAGCGTCGAGGGCGGTCCGCACCACCGACGGTGTGTTGAGGTCGGTGATGTCTACCGACTTGCGGGCGATCCAGTCCAGCGCGGCCACGATGTCGGCCGGGGGTTCTTCGAGGTCAAGGCGGGATTTCAGCGTCCCGTCGTTGTCCAGGGCGAACCTGTAGACCCACGAGTAGAGCGCGATCCGTAGCACCTTGGGGGCCGGAGCTCCGCGCTTCTCCTTGACCAGCTTCGGCGTGATGGTCGCCAGCGTGTCAGCGATGCTCGCGCGGTGCTTGGCGGAGGCGCCCGGCCACTTCATCTCGGCGTACGCGCGGGTGTGGGCGTACCAGGTGAAGGAGTTGAGTGCCTGCACCTCCGAGGCGGACAGGCCGGTTTCCGTGTCGAACTGCTCGCGATTGCGCAAGGCGGTCAGCAGCTCGGAGCGTCGTCCGTCCGCCTGAGCCTTGATCTTGTAGCTCTTGGAGAAGGGGCGTGGGCCGACGCGCCACCGGAGTTGATAGGCCGCCGCACGGTTGGGCCGCTTGCGGATACCCCAGATCTGAACGTCGTACGTCAGCATGCTTCCGGCACCTCGCAGGCGTCGAACCAGGCGTCGAGGTCGGCCCGGCGTATACGGATCTGGCCGTTGGGCAGCTTCAGGTGCCTGGGAGCCTGGCCCCGAGCGCGCATCCGGTAGAAGGTGGCACGGGAGACCCCGATCTCATCCAGCGCTTCCACCAGCTTCAGGGTCTGCTTGTCGGCCTTGGGTGAAGTGGTCACAGCCAGGGCTCTCCTTCGGACTTGATCAGTTCGGCGTGGGTTATGTCGTGGCGGACTTGGGCGGCGAGGAGTTCTTCGCCGGGACGGTAGCCGCTGCTGAGGTAGGTCCAGGAGGAGGCGGTGACGAGGGTGGTGTTCTCGTCGGTGGTGGGGAGGCCGGCGCGGGCGCGGGCGGCTTCGTCCTGGGCGAGGCGCCAGGCACGGCGTACGTCGCGGAGGGCGCCGAGGGTGATGGAGTAGGCGCGGGACTTGGCTTGAAGTTCGGCGAACTCCGGCAGGTGGCCCAGAGCCCAGGCCGTGCGGATCATCTGCCGTACGTGCTGCTGGATGGGCAGGGCCGCGATGAGTTCGGCCTGTCCGGTGCCGTCGCAGTCGGCGCACCGGTCGTGGAAGCCGTCCGGGCCGCGTACGTAGCCGCGCCCGTGGCAGGGGCGGCAAATCAGGGTGCGGTCTACGGTGCCCGCGCCTTCGGCGTTCTTTGTTGCGTACTTGGCGACGTATCCGGCGACCTTGTTCTCGGTGTACTCGGCAACGCGGGCGTCGGTGAGTTCGCCGTCGCCCAGGGCGGTGATGGGGTCGACCTTGTATCGGCGGCCCCAGGCGATGACGCGTTCGCCGATGGCGTCAGAGGCGACGACGAGCCGGGCACGCTCGACCGCCAGGCCCACGGCGGCGTTCAGGGCGTCGAAGGTGGCCCAGGGCGGGGGCTCGGTGGTGTGGCCGTCGGGTCCGTCGAAGCGGATCACAGCGTGGAAGTGGACCAGGCCGCGCTTTTGGTACTCGGCGACCTTGGCGAAGGAGACGCGCAGGGCGGCGTTCAGTGCCTTCTGCGTCATGCCGAGGTGCTCGGCCAGGGCGCGGCGAAGGTAGGTAGTGAACCGTGCCCAGAGCTGTCCGGCGTGGGCGTTCCAGAGCACGGCGCCGGTGTAGTCGTAGGTGGCCGGGTCGAGCGGGGTGCCCAACGCCGGGTCGTCCTCAGGGTGTTGGGCGCCGCAGCCGCAGGACCGAGGCTTGCCCGCGTGGTCGGTCTTGCGGTTGTGGACGGGGCCGAAGGAGGGGGCGGTGAGGGTGACGAATGCCCGGGGGTGGTCGTAGACGGTTTCGGCGACGTTTTTGCCGCCGGACAGTCCGGCCTTGATGAGGTGGTAGGTGTCGGCGGCGTAGACGCGGGAGCAGGCGGAGCAGCGGGAAGAGCGGCGGTTGCCGCAGGTGGTCAGCAGGCGTCCGGAGGGTTCGTCTTCGGAGCGGTAGGAGCGGACTACTTCCTTGGTGGTCTGGTCGGTGGTGACCGTCCAGCCATGGAGGTTGACGGGGCTGGTGCAGCCGTGCAGGTCGCGGATCTGTTCGGTGACGCGGTCGAAGTCGTGGGTGTTGGCCAATTCGATCAGGTCCCGCAGGCTGGGGCTGATCACGTGGCGCAGGTCGAGGGGGCGGCGCATGGGTGGCGGGGTCTCCGTTCTGGCTTGAGGGTGGAGACCTGCGGGCAGCAGCGATTCAGTGCGCTCGGGCTGCTGCCCGCAGGAATGGCAGGTCGGGCCCAGGGGCGGGCGAGGGTGGGAAGTGCCGAAGTGCCGAAGTGCCGGGAGGCCGACGGGGAGAGCGCGGCTCTACAGGGCGGAGTGGAGGGCCGTGGCCATGGGCAGGCCGATGCCGAGCCGTATCTTGAGCTGGGCCGGAGTAATCGTTTCTCCGTGCTCGGCCTGGTGCGATGCCGCGATAGACCGTGCTTCGGTCAGCAGCGGTTCGGGGACCTTGACCGCAGGCGCGGCCGGAGCCGGAACCGGAACGGTGAGCGGAGCGACCGGGGGCGGGGTCGGTTCCGGCGTGACGGGCGGGGCAGTCGATATGACGGGCGCGGGTTTGCCGGAAGCCGGTGCGGGCTCTTGGACCGCTTCCGTCTCGGTCGCAGGTGCCGGCTCGGCTACCGCAGTGGCGACCGTGTGGAACGAGCGGAGGAGCTGCGGGCCGACCGCTCCCCAGCCAAGCAGGAGCAGGGGTGCTACGGCGTCGATGGCGGCGCGGCCGTAGTGTCCGGCGACGACGGGTTCGGCGATGTTGAGGGCCAGGGTCAGCAGGCCTGAGACGTGCATCAGCCGGGTGGCCGCCTTCATCTGCTCGGGCGGGACGCCGCGTAGGGAGAGGTAGCGCAGGGCGACCAGGAGTCCAACCACGGACAGGTCGACCATAGGGGCGATGAGCGGCGCGATGGGGGCGGGGACGCCCAGGCGCAGGGCCAGGGCCCAGACGTTGCCGAAGGAGAAGACGAACGCCAGGAGGGCGATGATGCCCATGACCACGGTCACGGTGCGTTGGGTGATCCGGTCCTCACTCATGGGGGTTCACCTCCTTTCGCGGTGTCGGTGGGGAAGTCTGGCGGGCGTGGGTCAGGGCTTCGGGGCGAGGCCGGCCATGTGAGCGGCGTTCGGGCCGAGGTAGGTCTCCAGAACCCGGCGTTCGTGGGTGTTGGCGACGCGGTACGCGGCGATGCCGATCCGGCCTGCGCGGTCGAGGTCCCCGATGGCGATCGCCTTGTGCATGTGGCGGATGTAGATCCTCATGACGCGGCGCATGTCAGGCCGCCATGGACGGGGGCTCGGGGGCGTTCTTGCCGAGGTCCACGACGTCCTGTCCGGTCAGGTCCTCCAGGAGCCGGGCCGGGTGGCGCATCAGATCGCAGGTTTCTGCGGCGACGCGGGCGGCGTCCTCGTCGGCGACGTAGGGGGTGCGGATGCGGACGAAGCCGGGGCGGCCGTGCTGGGACATGACCGCGACACCGACGTACGCGGGGTCCTGGAGGACGGGCCGCGTCGGCAACGTCCAGGTCCGAGCGAGGTGCGGCCCGTGACGATGGAAGAAGCGTGGCTGAGGACGGCACGGGGTTGCTGGAAACACACATGACGGGTGCTCAGTCGGCCCACCCGCCGTCGTGGCTGACTTTCGCTGGCTCAGCTCAGACCCTCTCCAACTCGACATCGAGAAACCGGGGTTGCAGCCGCACCCACGTTCGAGCACGCCAACCGCCCCGGTACCATCGGCACCGGGGTCCTGATCAGGGCTTCCGCGACCGGACCACCCGGAATGCTGTCCAGGCTGAGGGGTGGTCCGGTCTTTGAGTTGTCGGCCGTAGCCGTGCGAGCAGTGCCGACGAACCGGCGCTTCGGAATCAGCTCAGAGCCTTGCCCACCTCGTAGATGGTGGGTCGGTCCCCTGGCGTGTGGCTGAGCATGGCGTCGATCAACTCGCCCAGTTCACCGGGCGCCTTCACGGGCCGGCGACGACCGTTGGCCACGGCCTCTCTCTGCACCGGGCGGGGCGCGTCGTCCGGGTACTCCATCGCGCGCCAGCCGGTGGCGGAGATGAGGAGGGAGGCGCCGAGCGCGTAGATGTCGGCTTCCGGCGTTGGCTCGGCTTCTCCGGTGTCGAGCACGCTGCGAGCGATTTCCGGTGCCTCGTAGTGGACGAGGCAGCCGCGGAACGGGAAGTCGTACCCCTCGGGCACGTGCCCGCCCCGGGCAAGGGCGAGGTCGATGAGATGCGTTCGTTCCGGGCCGATGATGAAGTGGGCGGGCTGTACGTCACCGTGCGCCCAGCCCTTGGCGTGCAGTTCGGCCAGCGCCTCGACGCAGCCCAACGCCACGCTGGTGTGCGGTGCGATGGACGAGTCCGACCTACGGCAGGGCTCCCAGAGCTGGTACAGGTCCGGCCCTTCGTGCCACGGCTGGAAGTTCCAGGTACCGCGCTCCCACTCGCCGTACGCGAGGTCGACCAGGCCGAGGCGCAGCAGAACGGCCCCTTCGCGTGCGGGCGCGAGGGCGGTCCAGGGCTGGGCGGACCATTCGTCCGTGGCCTCGATCGGGTAGCCGACTTTCACGGCGTAGTGGCCTCGATGGCTTTCCACCTCCCACACCGTGGAGCCCCGGCGGTCGAGGACCAGCCGTTGGGACGTGGACATGAGCGCGTCGAGTACCACGATCGGCAGTTCAGGGGGTGACCCGGGCAACGTCTGTTCTCCTTCCGGGCGAACGCGGCCGACCACGAGTCGAGGCCGGCCGCGTCGCTGCTGTCGTGTCCTACTCCTGATAGTCCTGACCGTACGGACGGCCGCAGTCCGAGTCGCACTGCGCGAGGTTTGTGCCGTTCATGGTCCACAGGTCGTCGAAGACCATGAACCCGGCCGCCTTCATGGCGCGCGCCGCGGTGATGACCATCAGCAGGTCGCGGGGGCCGCCGCCCGGCTTCGGGTTGTGGTGCAGGAAGCGGCCCGCATACCGCTCGCACAGCCTCGCGTACTCCTTGGTGTGCAGGATCAGCGCGTGCAGGCCGAGGTCCACGTCATCGGACGGGACCATGGGGACGTTGGCCGTGGCCGCGGTGACCAGGAAGGCGACCGCCTGGTCCGCGATCCGCTCGGCCCGTTCGGGTGACTGCCCGTTGTGGACGACCACGAAGTGGGCGAGGCTCTCGAACAGCTCCTCGCCAGCCACCGCGCGACCGGTCTTCAGATCGTTCGCCGTTGCTGTCATGCGAGTACTCCTTGTGTGTGGCGGTGCGTGGGTTGGATGGCCGGCCCCGAACGGGGAAGGGGGAGCCGGGGAGTTGGCACCCGTCCGGGGCGGCCCGTCTACTGGCCCATGGCGAGAGCCATGCCGATCACCAGGCCGCACGAGCCACTGAGCATGATCACGAACAGGACTCCTGCGTACCGGCCGACAGTGCGGATCACAGCCCGTCTCGACTGTTGCTGTTCCTGATGGCCAGGCGCGCGCTCAGTTCCTCCCGCGGACTCGGCGCCACCACGTTGTCCGGCATGACGTCCCATTCCGTGCCGCCGCCGATCGGCCTCATCTGCACCCGGCCGCCGAGTGCACCCATGACGACGCCGATCCGGTCGCGGGCACTGTCCTTCGCCAGTTCACCGATGCCTGGTCTGGTCTGCTGGTTGCTCGCCATAAAAGGAGCATCGCGATCCGGGGACCCCTGCCAAAAGGTCAGGCTGATTACCCAACTTGGGTAACATCGCGGCAAGTAGAGAACCAGCGACGTTGCGTAGCCCTCGCAGTGTGGGAGCTTGCCGATGCCCGACGCAGACCGGCCGCAGGAACTGCCAGCCAGGCTGCTCACCGATCCCGAGATGATCGATGCGTGCCGAGTGCGGGACTTCGCCAGAGTCTTCCGACTGGTGAAGATCAAGGCGGGCATCTACCCATCCATGATCGCCAGACGCTGTGAGCTGACGCCCAGCCGTGTCGGCGAAGTCATCGCAGGGCAACGCCAGTTGCAGCACATGGACGTCATCGAGCGCATCGCGGACGGCTTGCGCATCCCAGGACACATGCTGGGGCTCGCCCGTCGGGTGTGGGAGACACCTCAAGCCCTCGTAGTCACCGAGCGCGAGGTAGTCCAGGAGCCCGAGCCGCAGACCCCGGCCGCTTTACCAGGCCCGGACGTGGACGGCATTCTGGCCCTGGCCACGCGAACGAGCCTGAACGCGGCCACACTTGAAGCCTTCCGCTCCTCCATCGAGGACTACTGGCGACGGGACGACCAGCACGGAGGCGAGGCACTGCGGCCGGCGATCGTCGGCCAGCTCCGCCATGTCGTCGGTCTCTTGAAGGAGAACCGACCGCCGTCCATCCAGCACGGCCTGTACGGGATCGCCGCCGAGCTGGCACGCCTCACCGGCTGGACCTACTTCGACGCCCGCCAGTACAACCAGGCCCGCGCGTACTTCACCGAGGCCCTGCAACTGGCCAAGGAAATCGACGACCGCCAGTTCATGGCCAACGTCCTTGCCTGCATGAGCTTGCAGGGCACATACCAGGACAAGCCTGCTGACTCACTGGCCTTCGTCACCGCCGCCCAGGACCAGGCACGCTCGGCCGTCGACACCACCCCACGGGTCCTGTCCATGCTGTCGATGCGGGAAGCCTTCGCTCACGCCACGCTCGGCATCCGGGACTCCACGCACCAGGCGATCGGGGAGGCGCACCGCCATTTCGAGCGGATTCGGTTGAGCGACCCGGATCCGTCCTGGGTGTCGTACTTCGACGAGACGAAGCTGATCGTGGACACGGGGATCGCTCACGGCCGACTGGGCGAAGCAGCCACCGCCGAACCTCTGATCGCGGACGCGTTGCGGCGCGAGGCCCGCACCAATCAGCGCGGGCGGGCGTTTCACTCGTTCTGGCTTGCCCGTACGCAGCTGGATCAAGGCAAGCTCGACCAGGCATGTGACACCGCCACGCAAGCACTGAAACCGGCGTCGGCGGTGGCATCCGAGCGAGTATCAGGCCATCTCAGGGAGTTCTACGACCAGTTGGCCCCGCACAGGCAGGAGCCCGTAGCGCTGGCCTTCGAGGCGCGGCTACGGGAAGTCCTGCCGCCGGTCAGCGGATCGCTTCATCCATGAGCAGGTAGAGCAGGCCGACGAGTGAGCCGCTACTCACCACCTCCCGGCGGTCGATCATGCCTCGCACCTCAGAGAGGGGAATCCACTCGATGCGGTCGGACTCGTTCTTCTCCGTGGGAGGCCCGGCGTAGGTAGCGCCGTCGATCCGGAAGACGTGGTGCTGCGAGTCGGTGATCCCGTTGGCCGGCTCGGCGTAGATCAGGGGCTTGATGGGGCCGGGACGCCAACCCGTCTCCTCCAGAACCTCACGTGCTGCCGCCTCCTCCGGCGTCTCGCCCTCCTCGACCAGGCCCATGGGCAACTCCCAAGCCCACGAGTCTGTGATGAAGCGGTGCCGCCACATCATCAGGACCTCTTGGCGGTCGTTGACCACGGCGGCGACGGCCAGGTGCCGCAGACGAACGACGTGGTACTCCCACCTGCGCCCGTCAGGCTGCTGGACGTCGACCAGACACAGATTCACCCACTTGTTGGTGTAGATCTGTCGCTCACCGTGCGTCTTCCATTCCATACCTGCGACCCCTCTCGATCAGTCTCCAGGATCTCAGACCGAATCCGAAGGCGACGCAAGTTCACCCCATTTCACGTCAACCTGACGAGATGTCCGTAGTGGGCAACAGGGCTGATACATTTGACCAATTTTGTGACATTTATTGGTAATCACGAAAATCGAAAATAGGTTCGACTTTCCCTCTGCTCACAAAAACCCCAAGCGTCGAACTTTGCCTCACAGTATTCTCGGGCCATCTAGGCCATCATGGCGTTTGATGGAGGGGCAGTGAGCACGGAATTCGTAGCGTCGACTGACTTGAAGCTTGACACGGTAGTGCCGAGTGCGAGCCAGAAACTCCCCAACCTGCGACTTCTGAGCTTCTCTGATCTGGCTACGGATATCGATAAGTTCCTCTCTGCCGCACGCCTTTCGGAGAAGAAGGCGGCGTGGCTTAAGCTTCGCGATCTGACCGCAGAGCTGAAATCTAAGTCAGAGGGTCGATGGGATCCAGCAGCGGGGGAACCGTGGCATCTCACATCTGTGACAGTCGTGGGGTATCAGGGTGCCACGAACCAAGTGATAATGAAGGTCGACCCTTCGCCAGGCGTGACGATCATTCATGGCCCGAACGGCTCAGGTAAATCAACCATTGCGGATGGAATTCGGACTGCTCTAGCGGGGTCCACCAAATGGTGGACGTCGGTGGAGCAAAAATCCTCCCGCTCTAAGCTGGAGCCGCTGTGGGAGAAGCTTCACGCAGCGATCGACGCCGAGAAGACGATGGCTGAGGTCGTTCTTTCAAGAAGGGGAGAGAGACTTGCACTGTCCTGTCTGATCGATAGCGATGGTGAGGTCGCTTCCCATGATGCTGAATGGACCCTACCTAGCGGTGAAGTGATGAGCGTCGACCTGAGGGAGACGGCATGGAACCATGCTCTCGCAGGGCATCCTCCAGTATTTGCCTATGCTGACATCGAGCGTCGAGTTCAGCAAAGTAAGGACCTGCGTGAGTACATTGAAAATCTTTTGGCTTTCGGTGGATGCTTCGTTGTTTTGAACGATCGCGTCGCTGATCTTAGTGAAAAGTCGGCATCGGCAAAGAAATGCATCGACGATGCAGTCAAGGAGGCTAAAAGCAGAATCGCGCAAGTTGATGAGGTCAATGGGAAACTTGACCCTGCGGTAAGTGTTGGTGTTGTCAACTGGCCTACGTGGATTTCTGATATTGACGCATGGCTAGAAGAAAATCAGTTGAGCGATTCGGGGGGATTTCTACCGCAAGTCACGGACAAGCATGCAGAAATCTTGACTGCCGCGTTGGCGAGGACAGGTGATGCTTTCCTTAGCATTGATGCTTCACCAGACTCAGTAAAGCGTAAACTTGCGAACTCGCTGCGTGGTTTCCATGAGCATGTGATGGATCTTGAGTCTCCGGGAACGGAGTGCCCTGTCTGCGAGAGCGAGCAGGCTGACTGGCCGCTGCGACTGCGGAAGAGCGTCTCTGAGCTGGCAGACCTGGAACCGCTCCATCTTGAAGCGGAGTCGTCGCTAATCGAGCTCAAGAGGTCGATTGAGACAGAGATGCAACAAGTGATCTCAGTTCTGCGTTCGTCCACTGTTCCTGTCGTCACCTCCCAGGAACTCCTCGACCGAGTACAGAGTCGCGCCGACGGACTCTGCCAGGTTTTGGAGCGTTACGGGTGTCAGCCCACTAGTGTGGCGCGAAATTTCTTTACTGAGCTTCGGTCACTGCTAGAAACACGTGACTGGTGGAGAGCGTGTGTAGAGGCTACGAGCCTAAGCGCGTTCGATAAGCAGTGGAGGCTGAAGCGAAGGGCTGCAATTGAGGACTTCGTCAGTGCATGGCGTGAGAACGCAGAGGTCGCGGGTGAATATCAACTCTGGAAGGCAGTCAGTGTATGTCTGAAGGACCTCACGGGCCATCTGCGTGATAAGCGTGCCCAAGATTTTACGGCACTGGCCGGCGGACGCGTGAAAGCGCTATTGGATGATGCTGGGATTGTTCTGGAGGACGTCCGGCTAACTACACAGCGAGCGGAGGTTAGGGTTCAGAATCCAGCGGGGCAGCCGCTTAGCCTCGCTATGCTTAGCGCAGGGCAAAGAAACGCCTTTCTCCTTGCTCCTCTTCTGGCAACAATCGAGTCCGGGCCTTTTGGCTTCTTGG
Source organism: Streptomyces sp. S.PB5 (assembly GCF_030403745.1). Lineage (GTDB taxonomy): Bacteria > Actinomycetota > Actinomycetes > Streptomycetales > Streptomycetaceae > Streptomyces. The sequence continues at coordinate 6,563 of NZ_JAQMWP010000016.1, read as the reverse complement.
TGCTTGACGACCCTGTGCATGCCTTTGATGAAATTCGCGTTGACAGGCTTGCTGCTGTCCTCGCTGAAATCGCATCGAGGAGGCGGGTTATTGTTTTCACGCATGATGAGCGGCTGAAAGCACACTTGATGGCGCGCTCGCTCAACTATAATTCATGGGCGATTAGTCGAGATCTTGAGACTGGCGTGATCTCTCTAGAGTCCACTGATGAGCTGTGGCGCATGCTGATTGACGACGCAGAGTACATTCGAGCCTTGGCGCCTAAGGTGTCAGTAAATGGCTACCTCAATGAGACACAGATCATTCGAGGTCTTCTGCGTCAGGCGGTTGACATTGCCCTTCACCAAGCTGTCGTACGAAATGCTCTCTCAAGTGGTCGAGACGTAGTTGAGAACCTCGCCAGCCTTGATTCGTGTCAGAATACCCTGGCGCGATTCGATAAGGCGGAAGAGGTGATTATCGTGCCTGACGGTAGTAAGCATCCGGTGCGCGAGGCTAAAGTTCGGTGCGGCGTCTACTTGAAGACATGGAACAATGCCGTTCATGGGACGCCTATTGAAAAGAAAGACTTGAAGTCGGAGATCGACGTTGCCCGTAAGGCGTGCATGGATCTAGCAGGGAGCTGAATGAAATGACACTGGGTTTCTCATCTGCTTCTCGTATCGAGGTTCTGGAACTCAGGCTGCGAATCGAGAGAGTGGCACTAGAAGCCTATCGAGTCGTGTGTCAGGATTCTTCAATTTCGTTCAATAACAGAATTCCGGAGCGGTTGGCTTTCGTTCTTGGAATGGTTACCGAAGGCCGCAGAAGCGACACGATCGGACTAATCAGGATCGCGCGTCACGTGTATAGCAAGTCTTCCGACGTGCTACATGGCCGATCGAGCATGCTGAACGTTCCCGACGTGGTCTCTCGGGAGTGGCGTCTGGTCGTGGAACAGTTGGAGGCAATCGTTCACGTGGCACAGGCGCCGACTGGGCCTCCGCGCGGTGAGTGAGGCAGATGTCTCAGTATGTGCCGGCCACCGATGGGCCGTAAGGCTTCATGACGATGGTGCCTTCGCGGAGTTGATGGCAGTTCTGACGGTAACCACGCACATGCCTACACGTGATCACTAGCCTCTGCGATCAAAATGGGAGGCTGTTGTGGACATTCGTGGAGTACTGCCCGATCCTACGGATCAGAAGGTCGCCGGTCTTCGAGCGGAAAGCATGGCCAGTGGACCCCGTGTGGACCACGGACCCCGCGCGAAGCTGGAGGCCGGTACGCTGTACCCGCTCCGCCCCACGTGGCAGGAGCGCAGGTGGGTTGCCCGAGCGGCCTAAGGGAACGGTCTTGAAGCCGCGCTGGTCGAGTTGTTTCTGCAACTCCGTCTCGTCGTAGCGGCCATGACGCATGGCGCGGAAGATACGCCAAATGCCTGCCAGTGCCGCGAGGTTGAGGATGGCGATCGCGTACAGGAAGGCCCCGGAGACCAAAGTGCCGATCCAGCTGGTGAGGTTGTGCAACGTCGAGTCATCGTCCTGGAGGGGCCCGGCCAGGCTACGGACACCGAACGCCAGCAGGAGCGACAGGGCGAAGACGATGCTGGAATGGCCGAGAGAGAACCAGAATCCGACGGTCAGCGGTCGCCGCTCGGCGTTCATCAGTTTCCGCGTCGTGTTGTCGATGGCCGCGATGTGGTCGGCGTCGAAGGCGTGCCGCATCCCCAGGACGTAGGCGGTCACGCCGACGCCCACGCCGAAGCCCTGCTGCCCGAGGGCGAAGTGGTGCGGAGCGATGACGGTCAGCAGGATGCCCCAGCCGATGATGTGCAGGGCCGCGATGAACCCGAAGACGGCTCCCAACCGTGACCACTCGGCCCGCGTCAGCGCGCGCCGGACGGAGGACGAGGTGTCGGTGGCTGGTGGCGGTGGCGCGGTGGGCGCGGTGGACATGGCGGCTCCTCTTTCCGGGCAATGTGCTGTCGGCCACCGGCACGATCGGAGAGTGGCCGAGAGGAAAGCCGTGCCGACCTGTTACGGGCCCGCACGGCTTGTTCCGTCAGACGGTTCACGCGGCCGGAGGCACATACGGGAAGGTCTGGGTGGGCTTGGCGATCACCGACTCCTTGGTGATGCCCAGCGTCACTGGGGTGTTGCTGGCGAAGGAGAACATCACGTCGGGCGCGTTGTCGGTGAGTGTGCGGCCGTTCCAGCGTGCGAAGCCGTACGACGCCGGCGTGCCGATCTCGTAGGGCAGGACGTTGGGGAGGATGCGGTCCACGACGGTCTGGGCGTAGGCTTCCGGGTTCTCCGCCGTGCCGTAGGCGCGCACCACGCCGGCCACCGACTCGGTGAGTGCCTTGCCGTACAGCTCGATGTCCTCGGACGGCGTGTTCTCGTTGAGGCGGTCGCCGAGCGTCTCGTTGTACTGCGTGAACAGCGGGTGGATCATCGGCAGGCCCGCACGGTTGATCGGACGCCAGCTGCCGGCGTCGGTGGCCAGGAAGGCCACGGCCCACACGTCGATCTTCCGGTCGTGGCCCGCGATGCGCAGCAGTTCCTCGTCGGCGACCTCCAGGACGATGGAGTAGACCGTGTGGCCGGCGAAGAGGTTCGTCGCCTCGGCGGGATTCCAGTTGGACAGGTCGACCTTGGTGCCGTCCTGGAAGGCGTGGCCGACGGCGTGCAGCACGTCAGGCTCGATCCAGAAGGGGTCGCCCGCCTTGCCGACCCAGGCCCGGCTGCCGCCCGGAAGGTCCAGCGGCTCGCCGGTGCGGCCCTCGCCGAGCAGCGTGCCCTCGGCGAAGTCGTTCCGCGCCTCCGGACCGGACAGCCGGCGCACCTGGTAGGTCTGCACACCGTCTTCGTCGGCCTCGCCGAACGTGAAGCGGTAGGTGACGTCCTCGACCGCGTCCCCGTTTGAGTCGATCTTGAACTCGTACTTGCCCTCCGGGTGCAGACCACGGGGGATGTCCTCACCGGCGAGTGAATGGCTGTGGTCGGTGACGAAGACAGTGCCCTGCTCACCCCGGAAGACATACAGGTCCGTAATGTCCAGGCGAGGGTCCTGACGGGCGATGGGGGAGTCGAGGTGGTGGGACATGTCGTCTCTCGCTTTCGCTTCTTGCGGTCCCGCACTGTGCGTGGCCGACGGGGTCTTCCTCTGGCCCACCAGGCACAGGCGGCGTGGTGGTTTCAGTCTGCTGATATGCGGCGCGTCAATCTGTCGAGGCATCTCCACAGCAGTGGGTGCGCCGACCACACGGGGGCCGTGGGGTAAACCCCACGGGAGGCTGTGCAGCCGGCCCGGGGCGTCGTGATCAGGGCTCGCCAACCGAGTGATCAACTTCGCGGAGATAGAGGCGTGCCAGCTGGACCCGCGAGCGCACCTCCAGCTTGGTGAAGGCGTGCCGCAGGTGCGTGTTCACTGTGTGCGGGGACAGGAACAGCCGCTGCGCCGCCTCACGATTGGTCGCGCCGTGCGCGATGAGGCGGACGACACCCAGCTCAGCCGGGGTCAGGCCACGCCAGCCGGCCTCCGCTGCGGGGGAGACGGCCCCCGTCGACCTGATGCCCAGCCTGCGCAGCCGGTTCCGCAGGCGTCCGCTCTCCGGGTGCTCCCCGCACGCGTCGTACAGCTCCAGTGCCTGCTCGAAGCAGGCCTGGGCTTCTACGGCCGTCGTCTCCAGCTCGCCTGTGTCCTTCAGCGCCTCGGCCCTCAGCAGCGGGCGGGCGTCGCCGTACAGCTCGGTCGCGGTCCGCAGCCGGTCACGGTCGCCGTCGAAGAGACCTCTCGCGTGCGCGGCCGCCGCCTGGAACAGCGGGAAACCGGGATTGCGCCGGGCCCGGTTCTCGGCGAACTCCACCGCGGCGCCGGCGATGTCGCGCCGGTCCGAGTGCAGGGCGGCACGCGCCAGCATGACCACGTCTCCGGGGTCGACAGCGACGGCATGGACGAAACCGCGCCGTAGGCAGGCCGCAGCGTGAGTGAGAAGCTGCGGTGCCGGACGTTGTGAACGGTGGGCCGCGATGACCACGGTGAGCCAGGCACCCACGCGCCGCTGATACGGATCGCCGCCGGTGAGCCAGGCATCGGCCTTCGCCGCGCACTGGTCCAGAGCCGCCTCGTCACCCAGGTGACGGACCACCTGCACGCGGGTGCACAGAGTGGCGGCCTCACCTGTGAAGGGCAGGCCGGTGGTGGCGACGAGCGCCTGGGCCGAGGTCAGTTCGCTCGCTGCGTCGGTGAGCCGACCGGCGTCGAGCAGCAAACGGGCACGCGCCGTGCGCCACAGCGGAAGGAACACCCGGCGACCGCGCGCCTCCGCGGTGCGCAACCCGTCGTCGACGAGTTCCAGCGCGGCCCGGTCGTGGCCGGCGAGGCTCAGTACCGAGGCGTGCCAGCTGGTCGCCAAGGCGACCTCGGGGAGGGCGGTGGCGTGAGCCAGGTCCAGGTGGGCGATGCCGGTGACCGCGGTTTCGCTGTGCTTCAGCGCGTCTCCCCAGTTCTGCCGGTGGCAGGCGTTCATCGACTGCAGCGTGCGCAAGGTCAGCTCGCTGACCGCGTGCACACCCCGGGCCCGCATCAGGGTGTCGGACATGCCTCCGCCAGGTTCCTCGACGCCGCCTGTGAGCAGGTCGTTGAGCAAGGTCGCGGACAGTAGCTGATCCTTCAGGGCCACCGGGACGTCGCGGCGGCGATGGACGTGGCGCAGATGGGTGGCCGGGCGGGGCAGGCGGAACTGGCTGCCCATGCGCACCAGGTGCAGACATGCTTCGGCATGAACGACAGGGTCCGGCGGCGCCTGGAGTATCTCCTGGGCCAGTTCGCGTGCCTGGCCGACCTCGCCCACCTGCCACAGCAGGGGAAGCAGCTCCGCGGCGACCTGCTGCCGCGTCTGCGGGGCACCCTGGACCAGGCCCATCGCACAGTGCAGGTAGTCGGCCGCGGCGCACGGCGAGAGGGCGGCCAGCTCCCGAGCGGCGGCGCGGAGGATCTCGATCGCGCGGGTGTCGCCCGGCTCGGCCACGTCGACCAGCTCGGCGGCCACCGACGCGGCCGGTACCCCCGCGCGCAGTTGCAGGTCGATCGAACGACGGCGGACGGACTGGCGTACGGGCCGGGGCAGGGTCGCGGACACGGTCCGCCGCACCAGTGCGTGGCGGAAGGAGAGACGGTCCTGGTCGGTGCTGAGCAGGCGGGCGTCGAGCACCTCGCGCAGGGGCCTGAGCAGGGCGGACTCGGAGCGGTTGAGTACCCGGAACAGGTGCCGGGCGGACAGACGCTCCCCGAGGACGGCTGCGATCTGCACCAACTGCCGTGCTTCGTCGGACAGTTGCTCAAGACGGCGCAGGACGGACGGTGCGACGACGGTCTGTTCGTACCCCGGGGCGTCCAGGGCGCGCGGCACCGTGGCGGGCGGCTCGCTCGCGATCTGCGCACACACATGGTGGACCGCGCCCGGCAGACCGTCGAGGTAGGGCAGACAGGGTGCCGCCTCCGCGGCCCGTGCCCCCAGCAGGTCCTGGGTCATCGACCGGACCGCCTCCTCGGGGAGGGGGCGGAGCTCGAGGTGGGCCGCGCGCCCGGTGAGCAGGTGCCGGCGCAGTGCCTCAACGGCGGGCCGCTCACTGTGGGCGCGGGCGGCGAGCACCCAGAGAATCGGCAGGTCGGCGAGTTGCACGGTGAGGGTGCGCACGGTAACCAGGGTGAGCTCGTCGCAGTCCTGGAGTCCGTCGAGGAACAGGGCCACAGGCCGCTCGCGGGTCAGGACCCGCAGCCGGTTCTTGATCTCCTGCACCAGCCAGTAGGAGTCGTTCTGCGCGGAGGAGCGATGACGCAGGCCGTGCGCGAAGCCGGCGACGTCGTGCGTGAGTGCGTCCAGCAGCGGCGCCAGCGGGGCCATCTCGCTGCCCGCCGAGCCGACCCCGGCCAGTATCTGGGCGCCGGCCAGGGCCGCCTCGTCCGCGGCGCAGGCCAGCATGCGTGACTTGCCGATGTCGGCCGGTCCCTCGATCCACAGCGCACCTCCGGCGCGGCGGTGGATGAGCCGGCGTATCCACTGGGTGATGTGTTCCTGCTCGGCCTGGCGCCCTCGAACCGTGGGCAATGCCACTTCACAGGCGCCGCTGGACAGCGGCCATGAGATGTCAATCGCCTGGTTCATGGCAACCTCCACTGGTCCTCTTCGCTGCGACGGACGGCAGACATGACGATGCGAGGCCTTGTCCAGGGCGTGTGCCGTCTCCCGCGTCCTCCACATGGTGGGGTCAGGCAGTGCCCGATGGCTGTCGAGGCCACCTGACTCGTGCTCCGGGGTCTCCCCACGGGGGATGTCGGGGCAACCCCACAGCGGGGCGAGGTCCCTGCGTCGTGTCGTGCTCGCCTCGAAAAGTTGTGGGGTCTGCCCTATGCCGGACGCTTTGGTTCCCCCAGCGCGGTTCTCCGGGATGCACTACAGGCGGCGGGGTCCGGTACCGGGAAACGGTCACGTCCGCCGAAGTGGTGTATTGACGGCCACTCGGTGATCTCGGTTTTGAGGCTATGCGGTGAGTTCGGTGGGCAGGGCGGGTTCGTCG
>NZ_JAQMWP010000015.1 GCF_030403745.1 Streptomyces sp. S.PB5 | reverse complement strand
CGTCGGGCACGCCCACATCGACTCGGCGTGGCTGTGGCCGCTGCGGGAGACCGTGCGCAAGGTGGCCCGTACGACCTCCAACATGACCGCTCTCCTGGAGGACGAGCCGGAGTTCGTCTTCGCCATGTCGCAGGCCCAGCAGTGGGCCTGGGTGCGCGACCACCGTCCCGAGGTGTGGGCGCGGGTGAAGAAGGCGGTGGCGGACGGGCGGTTCGTGCCCGCCGGGGGCATGTGGGTGGAGTCGGACACCAACATGCCGGGCTCGGAGGCGATGGCCCGTCAGTTCGTGCACGGCAAACGGTTCTTCCTCGACGAGTTCGGCATCGAGAACGACGAGGCGTGGCTGCCGGACACCTTCGGCTTCGCCGCCGGTCTGCCGCAGATCATCAAGGCGGCCGGTTCCAAGTGGCTGCTGACCCAGAAGATCTCCTGGTCCCAGACGAACAAGTTCCCTCATCACACGTTCCGGTGGGAGGGCATCGACGGCACCCGGATCTTCACCCACTTCCCGCCCGTCGACACCTACAACTGCTCGATGAAGGGCAGCGAGATCGCCCACGCGGCACGCAACTTCAAGGACAAGGGGGTCGCCCGGCACTCCCTCGCCCCGACCGGCTGGGGTGACGGAGGCGGCGGCACCACCCGCGAGATGGTCGCCAAGGCGGCCCGCCTCCGCGACCTCGAAGGCTCCGCGACCGTGGTCTGGGAGACCCCGGCGGAGTTCTTCGAGAAGGCCGAGGCCGAATACCCCGACGCCCCCGTCTGGGTCGGCGAGCTGTACCTCGAACTCCACCGCGCCACCCTCACCAGCCAGGCGAAGACCAAGCAGGGCAACCGCCGCAGCGAACACCTCCTGCGCGAGGCGGAGCTGTGGGCGGCGACGGCCGCCGTGCGCACCGGATTCCCCTACCCGTACGAGGAGTTGGACCGCATCTGGAAGACGGTCCTGCTCCACCAGTTCCACGACATCCTGCCCGGCTCGTCGATCGCCTGGGTGCACCGGGAAGCGCGCAGGACGTACGAGAGGATCGCCGAGGAGCTGACCGGCATCATCGAGGCGGCCCAACGGGCCCTCGCGGGGGAGGGACAGCGGGAGCTGGAGTTCAACTCCGCGCCGCACAGCCGCAACGGCGTGCCCGCGGGCGCCGCCGGAATCCCCCGGGCTCCCCGACAGACACAAGTGTCGCCGCGCGCCGCGGGCGGCTACGTCCTGAGCGGTGAACAGCTGAGGGTCGAGATCGACCGGCAGGGGCTCGTGGTCTCCGTGTACGACATCGAGGCGGACCGCGAGACGATCGCCCCGGGCACGGCCGCGAACCTCCTCCAACTCCACCCGGACTTCCCGAACATGTGGGACGCCTGGGACGTCGACGAGTTCTACCGCAACACGGTGACCGACCTCACGGACCTCGACGAGATCGCCCCCGAAGGAGACGGAGTCAGGATCGTCCGGTCCTTCGGCTCCTCCCGCGTGACGCAGCTGCTCTCCCTCGCGCCGGACGAGCGGAGGCTGCTGCTGGACACCGAGGTCGACTGGCACGAGACGGAGAAGTTCCTGAAGCTGGCGTTCCCGCTCGACGTGCACGCCGAACGGTACGCGTCGGAGACCCAGTTCGGGCACTTCCACCGCCCCACCCACACCAACACCAGCTGGGAAGCGGCCAAGTTCGAGGCCTGCAACCACCGCTTCGTCCACCTGGAGGAACCGGGCTGGGGCGTCGCCGTCGTCAACGACTCGACGTACGGCCACGACGTGACCCGCACGGTCCGCACCGACGGCGACTGGGGCACGACGACCACGGTCCGCGTCTCCCTCCTGCGCGCCCCGCGCTTCCCGGACCCCGAGACCGACCAGGGCGTCCACCGCTTCCGGCACGCCCTGATCCCCGGCGCGGCCATCGGTGACGCGGTGCGTGAGGGGTGGCGGGTCAATCTGCCGGAGCGGCGGGTGACCGGGGCCGGTGAGGTCGCGCCGCTGGTGTCCGTCGACCGGGACGCGGTCGTGATCACGGCGGTGAAGCTGGCCGACGACGGCAGCGGTGACGTGGTGGTCCGGCTGCACGAGGCGCACGGAGGCCGGGCCAGGGCCACCCTGACCGCGGGCTTCGAGGTCGCGGACGTGGTGGCGACGGACCTGCTGGAGCGCCCCCTGGCCGAGGAGGCCGTGACACGCGACGGCGACCGGGTGGCCCTGCGCCTGCGCCCCTTCGAGCTGGCGACGCTCCGCTTCCGGAGGGCAGAATCCGGGGCGTGACCATCACCGCACGGGAACTCAACCGAGCCACGCTCGCCCGACAGCTGCTCCTGCGCCGGGAGCCGCTGTCGGTCGGCGACGCGACGAGGCGCATCCTCGCCCTCCAGGCGCAGCAGCCCGCCTCGCCGTATCTCGCGCTGTGGAACCGGATCGACGGCTTCGACCCGGCCGACCTGGACGCCGCCTTCACCGACGGCACGCTGGTGAAGGCGACCCTGCTGCGGATCACCCTGCACGCGGTCCACTCGGACGACTACCGGATGGTCAGGGAGGCGATGCGCCCCACCCTGTACGCCTCCCGCCTGGGCAACCGCTTCGCCGCCGCGGGCCTCACCCCGGCGGACGCGGCCGAACTGGAGCCGGGGCTCATGGAATTCGCCGGCCGGCCCCGCTCGAACGGCGACATGACGGCGTGGCTCGCCGAGCGGGTGGGCGAGGAGAAGAAGGACGGGGCCTGGTGGGGCCTGCGGTCGTACACACCACTGGTGCACGTCCCTACGGGCGGCCCCTGGTCGTTCGGGTACGCACCGGCGTACGTCGCGTCGGCCGCGGGCCGCTTCACCGGCGAGCCCCCGGCCGAGGAGGAGGCACTGCAGGCTCTGATTCTGCGCTACCTGGAGGGGTTCGGGCCCGGGTCGGTCGCGGACGTGGCGCAGTTCGCGACGGTGCAACGGGCGCGGGCGAGGACGGCGTTGCGTGCGCTCGGGCCGACGGTGGAGGAACTGAAGGGCCCGGGCGGCACGACGCTGTACGACCTCCCCGGCGCCCCGCGCCCACCGGCCGACACCCCGGCCCCGCCTCGCCTCATGCCGATGTGGGACAGCACCCTGCTCGCCCACCACGACCGCGGCCGGGTGATCCCGTCCGACTACCGCCGTCTGGTCACCCGCACCAACGGCGACGTACTGCCGACGCTGCTCGTGGACGGGTACGTGGCCGGGGTGTGGCGCCCTGTGGAGGGCGGCATCGAGGCAACGGCCTTCCACGACCTGTCCGATGAGGCATGGGAGGGCCTGGCACGGGAGGCCCGTGCACTGGGGGCGCTGCTGGCCGGCCGTGAACCGACCGTCTACAGCCGCTACGCCCACTGGTGGAAGAAGCTGCCGGAGGCGGCGGTGCGTACGCTTCAGCTCTAGCCGCCCAGCCGGCTTCGGAGCCACTGCTCCACTTCCCCCACGTGCGCCGCCGCGGCCGCCCGGGCCGCCTCCGGATCACGCGCCGCCAACGCCCGGTGGATCGCCGTGTGTTCGCGCCGCGTCCGCTCGAACGCCCCCTCTTCCTGATACGCCCGCCACACCCGGGCGCGGAACGTACGAGACGACAGCCCCTCCAGAACCGCCGCCATCGTCTCGTTGCCCGCCGCCGTCACGATCTCCCGATGGAAGGCGAGGTCGTGGGCGAGGATCTCCTCGGGATCGTCCGTGGCGTTCATCGCCGTCAGATGCTTCTCCACCTCGGCCAGCTGATCCGGAGTGATCCGGGCCGCCGCCATGGCCGTCGCCGTCGACTCCAGGATCCGCCGCACCTCCAGCAGTTCCACCAGCTGAGGCCCCCGGGACAGATCGGCGACGACACCGAACGTCTCCAGCAGATCCCCGGCCTCCAACTGCGTGACATAGATGCCCGAGCCGTGCCGGGCCTCCAGCACCCCCATCACGGTGAGCGCCCGGATCGCCTCCCGCATCGAGCTGCGCGAGATCCCGAGCTGCACCGCGAGATCCCGCTCGGTCGGCAGCCGCTGCCCCGGCTCCAGCCGCCCCTCGCCGATCATCGCCTTGATCTGTTCGATGGCGCGCTGCGTCACGGTGCCCTTCTGCGGGGCTGTCTCGTCGTCCACGCCATTCCTCCACTCACCGGTGGCGGAAGTCTAGCCAGCGATGTGGTCGGACCACTATGGCCCAAACTCCGGAAAAATCGGCGCCGGAGGGTGTTCTTCCGGCAGAGTGGTCTGATAAGTATGCGGTCATCTGCTCGAACACGTTCAACGAGGAGCCGCCTGATGCCCGGCAGGACCGCCCGCGAGCACGGCACCGCGGTCCGCGTCGTCGCGGCACCCTCGCCGCGGGCGGCGGGATCGTGCAGACCGGGTACGTCGGCGCCATCAGCGCCGACCAGGGCGACAACATGGTCATCGCCCGCGTGACGACCGGCCGAGCCCAGGACTGACGAGCCCGTTCCCATGCCCCCGACCGAAAGGCCCTCAGTGTCACCGACCCCCGGCGCCGCCTCTCGCGTCATCGCGCTCGACACCTACGACATCCGATTCCCCACCTCGCGCGAGCTCGACGGCTCCGACGCGATGAACCCGGACCCCGACTACTCGGCCGCGTACGCCGTCCTGCGCACCGACGGGGCCGACGGACACGAGGGGCACGGCTTCAGCTTCACCATCGGGCGGGGCAACGAGGTCCAGGTGGCCGCCATCCACGCGCTCAGGCACCACGTGGTCGGACGGTCCGTCGACGAGCTGTGCGCGGATCCGGGGACCCTCAACCGCGACCTGACCGGCGACAGCCAGCTGCGCTGGCTCGGACCCGAGAAGGGGGTGATACACATGGCGATCGGCGCCGTCATGAACGCCGTATGGGATCTGGCGGCCAAGCGCGCCGGCAAGCCCCTGTGGCGGCTGCTCGCCGAGGCCGACCCGGAGTGGCTGGTCGCCCAGATCGACTTCCGCTATCTCACGGACGCCCTCACACCCGAGGAGGCGCTGGAGATCCTGCGCAAGGGAAGGGCGGGCGCGGAGGAACGCACGGCCCGGCTGCTGGAGCGCGGCTACCCCGCCTACACCACCTCCCCCGGCTGGCTCGGCTACAGCGACGAGAAGCTGACCCGCCTCGCCACCCAGGCCGTCACCGACGGCTTCCGGCAGATCAAGCTCAAGGTCGGCGCGGACCTGGAGGACGACCTACGGCGCTGCCGCGTCGCCCGTTCCGTCGTCGGCCCGGACATCCGCGTCGCCATCGACGCCAACCAGCGCTGGGACGTCGACGAGGCCATCCGCTGGACCAAGGCCCTCGCCGAGTTCGACCCGTACTGGATCGAGGAGCCCACCAGCCCCGACGACGTCCTCGGCCACGCCGCGATCCGCGAGGCCGTCGCCCCCGTGAAGGTCGCCACCGGCGAGCACGTCCAGAACCGGGTCGTCTTCAAACAGCTCCTGAAGGCCGGCGCCCTCGACGTCCTCCAGATCGACGCGGCCCGTGTCGGCGGCGTCAACGAGAACCTCGCGATCCTGCTGCTCGCCGCCAAGTACGGCGTACCGGTCTGCCCCCACGCGGGCGGAGTCGGCCTGTGCGAACTCGTCCAGCACCTGTCGATGTTCGACTACATCGCGGTCACCGGCACCACCGAGGACCGGGTCATCGAGTACGTCGACCATCTGCACGACCACTTCCTCGATCCGGTGGTGATCAGGGAGGGGCACTACACGGCACCCACCGCGCCGGGCTTCTCGGCCGCCATGAAGGCCGAGTCGATCGCGCGGTACACGTTCCCGGACGGCGCCTTCTGGGCCGCCGACCTCAAGACCTCGGACAAGAAGGGGCATGCGGCATGAGTGACTTCGAGGGTCTCAAGGCGCTGGTGACGGGAGGCGCCTCCGGCATCGGCCGGTCCACCGCCGAACTCCTCGCGGCACGCGGCGCCCGGGTCGCCGTCCTCGACCTGGACCCCTCGTCGGTGACGGAACCGCTGCTCGCGTTCAAGGCCGACGTCACGGACGACGCCTCGGTGCGCGCGGCGGTCGCCGCGGCCGTCGCGGAGCTCGGCGGTCTCGACGTACTGGTCAACAACGCGGGCATCGGGGCGCAGGGCACCGTCGAGGACAACGACGACGCGGAATGGCACCGGGTCCTCGACGTCAACGTCGTGGGCATGGTCCGCACGGCCCGCGCCGCCCTTCCGCACCTGCGGGAGTCCTCGCACGCCGCGATCGTCAACACCTGCTCGATCGCCGCCACCGCGGGCCTGCCGCAGCGCGCCCTGTACAGCGCGACCAAGGGTGCCGTGTACTCGCTGACCCTCGCGATGGCCGCCGACCACGTCCGTGAGGGCATCCGCGTGAACTGCGTCAACCCCGGCACCGCGGACACCCCCTGGATCGGCCGTCTCCTCGACAAGGCCCCCGACCCCGCCGCCGAACGCGCCGCCCTGGAGGCCCGCCAGCCCACCGGCCGCCTGGTCTCGGCCGACGAGGTCGCCGGCGCCATCGCGTATCTGGCGAGCCCTCTCTCCGGCGCCACCACCGGCACCTCCCTCGCCGTCGACGGCGGCATGCAGGGCCTGCGCCTGCGCCCGGCGGGCCGGTGAGCACCCCGGCCGGCCTGGGCTTCGGCGCGGCAGGCATAGGCAACCTGTTCACCGAGGTCGGCGAGGAGCAGGCGTACGAGGCCGTGGCCGCCGCCTGGCACCGCGGCATCCGCTACTACGACACCGCCCCGCACTACGGCCTCGGCCTCTCCGAACGCCGCCTCGGCGCCGCCCTGCGCGAGCATCCACGCGAGGAGTACACGATCTCGACGAAGGTCGGCCGCCGCCTGGAGCCGACCGACGCCGGCGGCGACGACCTGGCGAACGCCTTCGCGGTCCCCGCCACGCACCATCGCGTCTGGGACTTCACCGAGGACGGCATACGACGCACCCTCGACGCCAGCCTGGAACGGCTCGGCCTCGACCGTGTCGACGTCGTCTACCTCCACGACCCCGACGAACACGCCGAAGCCGCCTTCCGCGAGGGCTACCCGGCCCTGGAGAAGCTCCGCGCGGAGGGCGTGGTCGGGGCGATCGGCGCCGGCATGAACCAGACGGAGATGCTCACCCGCTTCGTCCGCGACACCGACGTCGACGTGGTGCTGTGCGCGGGCCGCTACACCCTGCTGGACCACAGCGCGCTGACGGATCTGCTGCCGGCGGCCGTGGCACGCGGTACGGCGGTGGTCGTCGGCGGTGCCTTCAACTCGGGCCTGCTGGCGGACCCGCGCCCGGGGGCGACGTACGACTACGCCCGGGTCCCGGCCGAACTGCTGGACCGCGCGCTGCACCTGAAGTCGGTGGCCGACCGCCACGGCACGACCCTGCGGGCCGTCGCCCTGGCCTTCTGCGCGGCGCATCCGGCGGTGACGAGCGTCCTCGTCGGCGCCCGCTCGGCGGCCGAAGTACACGACTGCGCCGACCAGTTCACGGCCGAGGTGCCCGCCGCCCTCTGGCAGGAGCTGCGGGACACGGGATCACTGCCGCCTGGGGAGCCGTCATGAGAGTCGCCCTGCACACCAAGGTCCGCGCCGACCGCGTCGCTGAGTACGACGCCGCCCATCGCGAGGTCCCGAAGGAACTGACGGACGCGATCCGCGCGGCCGGCGCGAGCTCGTGGACGATCTGGCGCAGCGGCACCGACCTTTTCCATGTCCTGGAGTGCGAGGACTACGCCCGTCTGCTCGCCGAGTTGGAGAAACTCCCGGTCAACGTGGCGTGGCAGGCCCGTATGGCGGAGCTGCTGGAGGTGGTCCACGACTACTCGGACGAGGGCGCGGAGGCGGGCCTGCCGGTCGTATGGGAGCTGCCGTGACGGTCGACGCGCACCACCACGTCTGGGACCTGTCCGTCCGGGACCAGGACTGGATCGAGGAGGGCAGTCCGATCCGGCGCGACTTCACGGTGGCGGACCTCGCCGCCGAGGCGCGGGCGGCCGGGGTCGACCGCACGGTGCTCGTCCAGACGATCACCGTCCCCGAGGAGACCCCGAAACTCCTGTCCCTCGCCGCCGGCCACGACCTCATCGTCCTGCCCCACCAGTTGCCGGTGAGCGTCAAGGCGGCCGCGTCTCTGCCTCAACTCGCCTTCGTCCTCGACCACGTGGGCAAGCCGCCCATCGCCTCCGGAGCCCTCGAACCCTGGTCCACCGACATCCACGCCCTCGCCGCGCACCCCGACACCGTCTGCGAACTCTCCGGCATGGTCACCGAGGCCGACCCCGCGGGCTGGACGGTCGACGACCTGCGCCCTTACGCGGACGTCGTGTTGGACGCCTTCGGCCCGGACCGGCTGATGTTCGGCTCGGACTGGCCGGTCTGCACGTTGGGGGTGTCCTACGGTGAAGTGCTGTCCACGGCAAAGGAGTTGACCAGAGGTACCGGCGCGGTCGGACAGGCTGACCTCTTCGATGGCACGGCCACCCGGGTTTACGGCCTTTGAACGTCCCCGCCCTGGCCGCACGGACCTGAAATCTACGTCTCGTTCCGCCAAGCCTCGTGCTTTACGGAACCCGGCCGCGAAGTTAGCTTCCACCCCAACACCGGGGAATCGGGGGCGAGATGGCAGACGGGCAGCCCATCATTCAGGGCTCGGGCGCGAACAAGAACAACACCGAGGACAGCGCGACGCAGCTGATCAACCAAGCCCAGGGGAACGCGGACGGCACAGGCCTGTATCTCTTCGGCGCTCCGTCCGACCGGGAGTCCCGGGGCGGAGACGGTCTCTACAGCGTCTCCTTCAGGGGCAGTGCCGTGCGAGGGTACAGCTACGACGGCGACGGGGTGTACGGGGCGTCGGGCAGGAACGGGGCCGGTGTGCACGGCGTGTCCTCCAGGGGGACCGCGGTGTTCGGCGAGGACAGGGGCAGCGGTACCGGTGTCCAGGGGAACTCCCCAGGCGGCGTCGGGGTCCGTGGGTCCGGCTCGGGAGCCGGTGTGATCGGTGAAGCCTCCGATGCCGGCGGCTTCGGGGTCGAAGGCATCAACCGGCAAGGCCTGAACGGGGGGTACGGCGTCCTCGGCTACGCACGCACCGGAGTCTGGGGCGACGGAGCGATCGGCGTCATCGGCCGGGGCCTCACCCAGTACGGCATCGGCGTGGAGGGCGACGCGCTCGGCGAGGGCGGCATCGGCGTGTTCGGCGCCACGTCGGCGAACGCGGGCGGCATCGGCGTGTACGCCACCGCGCCGAACCCCGGATCGACCGCGCTGCAGGTCCGCGGTTCCGCGGTGTTCAGCTCCGGGGGCCGCGCCACGATCCCGGCGGGCAGCGACCGCGTCACCGTGACGGGGCCGACGCTCGGACCGGCGAGCATGGTCCTCGCCACCGTTCAGCAGGACAAGCCGGGTATCGCGGTACGCGCCGCCGTCCCCGACCCGGCAGCCGGTTCTTTCACCGTTCTCCTCACCCAGGCATCCACCACAGAAACGGCAGTGGCATGGTTCGTGATCAACTAGACGGCGTGCCGGAACCCATCGGTCCCGGCCAGACCCGTTCCGGGCCGGAGCCCGTTTCCGCACCGGCGGAGGCGCTTCCTCCCGCGGACATCCCGACGGCGCTGGTACCGCTGTCGGACACCCTCCACCCCGTAGACGTCAAACCCTCCGCGCCTTCTCCGTCAACCGGGTAGGCGGCAGATACTCCCGCACATACGCCCGCTCCCAACACGCCCCCGTCTCCCGCAGTTCGCGCCAGCTCGTGTACCGGTACCGGAACAGACGGGCGCGGATGTACCGGGGCGGTGCGTCGGGTGGGAACGGTGAGCGACGCAGGAGCCTCAGGGTGGCTCGGTCGTTCTCCAGCAGGCGTTCCACGAACGTCCCGAACCATGATCCCGCATAGGCGGGCGACAGCGCGGCGAACCACATCAGCCAGTCCAGGCGCAGATGGTACGGCGCGAACTGGCGCGGCCAGCGCCGGGGATCGCCGGGCTTGCCCTTGAACTCGTACTCGCGCCAGTCCGAGTCCTCGCGCGGCACCTCGTCGGCCGTGCCCTCGACCACCACCTCGTACCGGTAGCGGCTGACGCTGCCGAAGGCGCCGTAGGTGTTGACCAGGTGGAGCGGGTCGAAGGAGCGGTTCATGATCTGGCGGCGGGAGATCATGTTCGTGACGGGGCGGTAGCTGAGGCAGACGATCAGCGCGGCGACGGCGAGGACGACGGCCTCGTACCAGAGCGGGGCGTCGGCCGTGTCCGGCGCCTCGCCCGGGAGGTCCAGCGCCGGGACCGCGAGCACGATGGTGATCCAGTTCAGCCAGGAGAAGTTGCCCGACAGGACCAGCCACAGCTGGGTGAGGATCATCAGGGACGCGGCGGCCGTGGCGATCGGCTGGGGGGTGAACAGCAGGACGGGGACCACGAGTTGGGTGAAGTGGTTCGCGGCCGCCTCCACCCGGTGCAGCGGCCGGGGCAGATGGTGGAAGAACCAGCTCAACGGGCCCGGCATCGGCTGCGTCTCGTGGTGGTAGTAGAGGCACGTCAGCTTCCGCCAGCACGCGTCGCCCCGCATCTTGATCAGCCCCGCCCCGAACTCCACCCGGAACAGGATCCAGCGCAGCAGGAACAGCACGACGATCGGCGGGGCCACCTCGTCGTTGCCGAGGAAGACCGCGAGGAAGCCGACCTCCAGCAGCAGGGACTCCCAGCCGAAGCCGTACCAGGTCTGGCCGGCGTTGACGATCGACAGATACAGCACCCACGGCACCACCCACAGCAACATCCCCGCCCACAGCGGCAGTTGTGAGTCGACGCCCACCAGCAGCGCCGCCGACACCGCGCAGCCCGACCATGCGCAGACCGCGAAGAAGCGGTCCGAGTAGTGCAGTTGGAACAGGCTCGGCGCCGCCCTGAACGGCGTGCGCTCCACATGGCGGGGAATCGGCAGCATGCCGCGCGAACCGAGCAGCGCCCGGAACTGCAGCGCCGCGGTCAGGAACGCGACGAGGTACACGCCGGCCAGAGCCCGCTGGAAGACCAGCCGGCTCAGCCAGTACTCGGGTGCGGTGAACCAGTCCACGGCCAGGTGCTCCTCCCTCCAGTGTCGCGCCGGAACCCTATGTCACGCTCCGTGTACCGTGCCTCCGCTTGCGTAACCCGAGTGAGTGACGCAGACAATGGTGGCGAACGGCCCGGCACGAGGCGGGAGAACACGGTGCGTCCATCCACCGGAACCTTCGTCACGGCCTGCACGCTCTCGGCGGCACTGATCGTCGCCGCCTGCGGCGGCAACGGCGACGAGAGCACGGCATCCAGCGGAGAACTCCTCCTCCAGCCCGTCGCGGCCCAGGGACCCGACCCCTTCACGGACTCGACGGCCACCCGGACGACGACGGCCGCGGCCACACCCTCGCCCGTCACCCGGACGCAGCAACCGGCGCGACCGCGCGTGCGGTCCGTCTCCGGCGGGACGCCCGGGCTGTACGGCGGCACCGTCCGGTCCGGCAGCTGCGATGTGAACCGGCAGATCGAACACCTGGCCGCCGACCGCGCCAAGGAGGCGGCCTTCGCGCGGGTCGAGGGCATCCGGCGGGACCAGGTCTCCGCCTATCTGCGCTCCCTCACCTCCGTCGTACTGCGCGCCGACACCCGCGTCACCAACCACGGCTACCGGGACGGACACGCCACGGCCTTCCAGTCCGTCCTGCAGACCGGCACCGCCGTCCTCGTCGACAACCGGGGCGTCCCGCGCGTGCGCTGCGCCTGCGGCAACCCGCTGACGCCCGCCCGGGCGACGGGCGACGGGCCGGCGACGAGGGGGCGGCCGTGGGCCGGGTACCGGCACGGGCAGGTGGTCGTGGTGGCCCCGACGGTCCGGGTGATCACCCACATCACGATCATCGACGTCGTCGACAACACCTGGATCGAGCGGCGCTGCGGGCACGACACGCGACACGACCACGTCGTACCACGACCGGTCCCGGTGTCACCGACGCCGACGCCGACGCCGAATCCGACAGCGACACCCGCATGGACGGTGAGCCCGTCCGCGAGCGAGTCCGGCGTGAGCCCGAGCACGGGCGAGAGCACTTCCCCGGCCCCGCAGAGCTCGGCACCGGACAGGCTCTCGACGGTCACGGCACCGCCCCCGACGACCGCACCGGAGACCGCGACCGTGCCCGACGGGCCCACGGTCGAGGACCCGTCGGGCGCCGAGGAGGAGCCCGTCCCCGACAGCGGCTCCGAAACTGGCTCCGACATCGGACCCGAGACCGTCCCCGACACCCCCGACGTACCCGACGGCGGCGGCCTGATCCCGGACAGTCCCGACGGCCCCGACGAGCCGACGACCACCGGCAGCATCTTCGACAGCCCCACCGACGTACGGGAAAGCTGACCCCCACCAGTCGAAGAATCATACAAATCCTGGCAAGGTGGCCCCATGGTTGATCGGGGAGCGAGCGCCTCGTCACTCCCGGACGACTGGCCCGCCCAACCGGACCCGATCCTGGCGCTCAACCGCATGGGCAGCTTCGACTGGGACCTGGACACCGGTCTGTTCCACATGGACGCCCAGGCCCACGAGGTCTTCGACCTGCGCCCCGACGAATACGACGGCCACCCCGAGACCCTCGCGATCCGGGTGCCGCCCCCGGAGGGGTACCGGCTGGACGCCCTGGTCTCCCAGGCGATGAAGGACGGCAGCGAGAACTACGGCACGTACTTCCGCATCCGCTGCCGCAACGGCACGCTGCGCTGGACCCACACCCAGGGCTACATCCGGCGCGACGAGACGGGCCGGCCACGCCGGATCGTCGGCATCGTGCGCGACGCCACCCAGGAACTCGACGACCTCAAGGCCCGCCGCGACCAGGCCGGCCAGGACGCCGCCCGGCAGGAGCAGACCAACGTCGTCCAGCTCACCACGGCCGCCCTGGCGTACGCCCGCACGGTCGAGGACGTCATCGACGTGCTCAAGGACACCCACGGCCTCACCCACCTCGGCGCTACGAGCCTGGTGATGGGCTTGGTCGAGGCGGGCCGCATCCGGCTGATCGCCGAGGGCCCGGCGGGCAGCTTCGTGCCCGGCACCGATGTCACCCGGATCGACGAGCCGTACCCGATGAGCGAGGTCGTGCGCACCCTGACCCCGCGGTTCATCGAGTCGCCGGAGGAGTTCGCCGCCGGCTATCCGCTGCTGTGGCCCCACATCACCGGCCTGAACATCACCTCGGCCGCCTACCTGCCGCTGATCGCCCAGGCCAGACCCATCGGCGCCATGGGCCTGCTCTACAGCGACCGGCACGGCTTCTCGCCCGAGGACCGCAACGTCCTGGTCGCCCTCGGCTCCAGCATCGCCCAGAGCCTGCAGCGGGCCATGTTCTACGAACAGGAGAAGGACCTCGCCAGCGGCCTCCAGCAGGCCATGCTGCCCCGCAGCATCCCCAGCGTGCGCGGCGCCGACGTCGCCGTCCGCTACCGCGCCGGTTCTGCCGCGGGCTCCCTCGGGCGGGACATCGGCGGCGACTGGTACGACCTCATCCCGCTGCCGGGCGGGCGGGTCGGTGCCGTCATCGGTGACGTCCAGGGCCACGACACCCACGCCGCCGCCGTCATGGGCCAGCTGCGGATCGTCCTGCGCGCGTACGCCGCCGAGGGCCACACCCCGGCCACCGTGATGGCCCGCGCCTCCGTCTTCCTCCACGAACTGGACACCGACCGCTTCGCGACCTGCCTGTACGCCGAGGCCGACCTCGCGACCGGAGTGGTCCAGGTGGTCCGGGCGGGCCACATCGACCCGCTCGTACGGCAGCCCGACGGCAGCTGCCGCCGCGTCCCCGTCGAGGGCGGACTGCCGCTCGGTCTGTCCGCGGAGTTCGGGAGCCTCGAATACCCCGTCGGCACGGTCGAGCTCGACCCCGGCAACACCCTGCTGCTGTGCACCGACGGGCTCGTCGAACAGCCCGGCGCCGACCTCGACGACGGCATGCAGACCCTCACCGCGCTGATCGCCGCGGGCCCGGCCGACGTCCGCGACCTCGCCGACCTGCTCATCGAGGTCGCCGAGGAACGCGGCGGCGACGACGATGTCGCCCTGCTCCTGCTGCGCCGCCGCAGCCTGGACACCCCGCAGTCCGGCGGCCGGCTCCAGCAGCACGTCGCCTCGGGCGACCCGGACGCGCTGTCCGAGGCCCGCCACATGATCCGCGCCGCGGTCCGCGCCTGGGGCGCCCGGGACCGGGCCGACGAGATCGAGCTGGTCGCCGACGAACTGATCACCAACGCCCTCATGCACACCGAGGGCGCCGCCATCGTCACCCTGCGGGTCCTGGCCGGCTCCGACCGCCGCCTGCGCGTCGAGGTCGAGGACTCCTCCAGCGCCCTGCCCCGCCGGCGCGAGGCGGGGGAGTCGGGCGTCTCGGGCCGCGGCCTGCTCCTCGTCGACCTGCTCACCGACGTGTGGGGCGTGGAGGCGCGCGGCGGGGGCAAGTGCGTGTGGTGCGAGTTCACGGTCCCGGACCGGGGCTGAACCCGCCCGCCTCAGGTGGCACTCTGGACGTATGCCGGAACTCCCCGAGGTCGAAGCGCTCAAGGACTTCCTCACCGAGAACCTGGTCGGCCATGAGATCGTCCGGGTACTGCCCGTCGCGATCAGCGTCCTGAAGACGTACGACCCGCCCCTCACCGCCGTAGAGGGCCGCGAGGTCGTCGCCGTGCACCGGCACGGCAAGTTCCTCGACCTTCAGACGGACGGCGGCCCGCATCTCGTGACCCACCTCGCCCGGGCGGGCTGGCTGCACTGGAGGGACCGGCTCCCCGACGGCCCGCCCAAGCCCGGCAAGGGCCCCCTCGCGATGCGGGTGGCCCTGGAGACGGGCGAGGGCTTCGACCTCACCGAGGCCGGCACGCAAAAGCGCCTCGCCGTGTACGTCGTCCAGGACCCGCAGGAGGTCCCGGGCGTGGCCCGCCTGGGCCCGGATCCGCTCGCGGACGGCTTCGACGAGGCGGCCCTCGCGGCGCTCCTCAAGCCCGAGAGGCGGCAGCTGAAGGGCGCCCTGCGCGACCAGAGCCTGATCGCCGGGGTGGGCAACGCCTACAGCGACGAGATCCTGCACGCGGCGAGGATGTCCCCCTTCAAACTCGCCGCGTCCCTCACCCCGGAGGAGACCGCACGCCTCTACGAGGCCCTGCGCGCCACCCTCACCGAAGCCGTGGAGCGCTCCCGCGGGGTGGCGGCCGGCCGCCTGAAGGCGGAGAAGAAGAGCGGTCTGCGCGTCCACGGCCGCACCGGCGAGCCCTGCCCCGTGTGCGGCGACACCGTCCGCGAGGTCTCCTTCAGCGACTCCTCCCTCCAGTACTGCCCGACCTGCCAGACGGGCGGCAAGCCGCTCGCCGACCGCCGGCTGTCGCGGCTGCTCAAGTAGCGGGGTCAGCCGTGCTCGGTGCGGTGCCCGAACGTCACCGGCGCCCCCGTGAACGCGTCCAGCAGGACCCGGTCGCCGAGCTCGCGATCCAGCTTCACCGTCACCTTCTCCATGAGCAGTTGGGAGGTGCACGAACCGTCGTTCGCTCCGGTGATCGCCGCGGACAGCACCACACTGCCGGCGGTCTCCAGCGCGCGCACGACGGGCCCGTCGTCGCAGGCCCCGTGCCCGGCGAGGACGGTGACGGACCGGCCGTCCGCGCCGGTCCTGACGAACTGTTCGAGCGGCATCAGCCAGTCCGTCGGGGTCTCCCGGGCGGGCCCGATCGGTGACTTGGGCAGTTCCGAGGGGGCGAGGGCGACCCGCTTGAGCGGAGTGTCGTAGCCCTTCAGCGTGAACAGCCAGGCCGGGACGGTGGCCGGACCCCGGCTGGTGACGAGGGTCGTCCTGCCCAACTCCACCTTGGTCACGGTCAGGTGGGGCCCCTTGTGGCCACCGGGCGCGATGGTGTCGTACGCCTCCTGCGCACCCATGAGCGGCAGGGTGAGTGAACCGCCGCTCCGCCATTCGACCTTGCCCGTTTCCGGGGAAGTGGTGGGCAGTTCACCGTCGAGGACGAAGCTGTGGTTGCCGTAGGCCATCTTGTCGGCCTCGTTGCGGAAGGCGTTGTCCGGGAGCTGGACCACGTCCGCCATGGGGTAGTAGCCCTCGCGCCAGACCTCGGCGGCCCGGGAGCCGTCCCAGGCGTCGGCCACCTTCTGGGCGCGGGATTCGGAGTCGCCGATCCGGGCCCGTGAGCCGTGCTCGCTGCCGCAGCCGGCCATGGCCAGGGCGAGTGGTACCAGCAGCAGAGCGACCGTGCGTGTGATGCGTGTGCGCATGTGTTCCCCCAGGACCGAGCGATTGTCGCTCCTGAGACGCGGGGACCGTGCCGCGCGTTCGTTCTCAGCGGGAGTTCAGTGTCACCAGGTGCTCGCCGTCGGTGGTGCGGACCTCGTAACGGGCGATCTGGTCGGGGTGGTAGGACGAGGCGCCGTTCATGGTGAGCGCGCGGGCGTCGTGGCGCGGGACGTTCCAGGTGGCGACCGTCTCCTCGGAGCCGTCGTGGCCGACGATCACCAGGAGACAGGTACGGGGGCCCGCTCCGTCCTTGACCTTCAGCTCCACCTGGGTGCCCGCGGTCTCGTCCTCGGCCGTGACCTGGGCCCAGACGCCGGAGCGGGCGTCGGTCGCCTCGATCTGCAGCGCGCTGTCACCGCTCCGGGCGACCATCACGATCCCGGGGCCGGCCACCGCGAACGCCACGGTGGCCGCCACGGCGCACAGGAACCGCCTGCGGCCGGCCCGATGACGCGCCCCCACCTCGGAGAGCAGCCGGTCCAGCATCCGGGGGCCGGGCTTGGCCAGCGGGCTGACGAACTGCGGGGTGGAGCGCCGGTACAGCATCAACTGCCGGGTGATGGGGCCGAACTCGGTGACGTCTGCCGCGCACCGAGGGCACTCCATGAGGTGATCCTCGAAGCGGAAGGCGTCCGCCTCGTCCAGCACGCCGAGCGCGTACGCGGCGACGTCGCGATGCCTCTCCTGGGACCTCATGCGGAATCCTCGTGCCGTTGGGTGCGGATGGGGTTACTCCTTGCTCCCACCGGTACGCACCGGACCGCCGAATCACTCAAGGCACACACAGAATCGCAACCTATGGATTCGGAGCGGCCCGGCACGAGGATTGGTCCCGTTCGAAAAAAGTCCGGGACCGCCCGTCCGAGGGCCGCACGCGGCTAGAAGAGATGGATGGCGAGGTGCCCCAGCGGCAGCCCGAGCTGCCACGCCTTCGTCCACACCTGCGGCCCCTCGTCCTCGCCGAGGCCCGCGCCACCGCCCGGTACGGCGTTGAGATCGGGGGCGAGGAGCTCGGTCTCCTCCAGCCACTGCCAGGCGATCTCGGCCAGGTCCAAGTCGGGCGCGGGCGCCCCGGATTCGATCGCCTCGGCCGCGAGCCGCGCCATGCGCTCGCGCACCCAGTCCTGCCAGGGCTGGTCGTACGCCGTCAGCGACAGCCAGGTCTCCAGCTGCGAGACGACCCGGATCCCGGAGAGCTCGCCGTCGGTGTCGGACAGGAAGATGGTCAGTGCCAGGGCGTCGCGCCCGGCACGGAACTCGAAGGACGTCGGCGGCATCAGGTCGCCGGTCCGCAGCAGCTCGTCGGCGATGTACTCGGCGTACAACCAGGCCATGGGGACGGTGAGTTCCCCGCCGCCGGCGCCGTCCGTGCTCTCTTGACCTCTGTGCTGCATCCCTTCCTGCCTTCCTCCGGTGCGTGCGCGTCGCCCGTTACCGGGCCCCAGTGCGGAACACGGATGAAGACAGCCGATTACTCAACCATGGTCGTCAGCAAGGCGCTTTACGAAGCCTTTGCTGCATCATGAGTTTCATCGCAGGTCGGCCGCGTATCCGGGCAGTACCCGGCGCAGGGCGCGCAGCGCGTAGTACGCGCGGGACTTCACGGTACCGGGCGGAATCCCGAGGGTTTCCGCGGCCTCCGCCACACTCGCCCCCTGGAAATACACCAGCACCAGGACTTCACGGTGCTCCGGAGTGAGAGTCTTCACAGCCTCGCGGACATCGAGGGCCGCGGCCGCCCGCTCGGCGTGATCGGCGCAGACCCGCGCGTTCTCCAGGATCGCGTCCCCGACCTCCGGCGGCCGCGCCTGCCGGGCCCGCCGCGCGTCGATGGCGAGCCGCCGTCCCACGGTCAGCAGCCAGGGGCGTACGGAGTCGAAGTCGTCGGCGCGCAGGGCCTCAGGATGCTGCCAGGCCCGTACGAGGGTCTCCTGGACGAGGTCCTCGGCGCGCTGTCGGTCGCCGTCGCAGAGCCTCAGCAGCAATGCGAAGAGCGGCCGGCCGTGCTCCCGCTGCAGTGCGGCGAGCTCGTGCTCGGCGGTCGTCCCGTTGGTGATCGTGGTTCCGGCCGTCATGGCCGTATGGCATCGCAGGGCGACCGTGAGGGACAGGGCACGTACCCGGATCTGCGGCGGACGGTCGATCGCGTCGACGAACGGTACGACGAACGGTTCCCTCCACATCGTCCATCGGGCGAATGAAGGTGCCCGGACCGTTTGCGGCTGTGTTCATCTTCGTACTTATTTGTGCGTAAATATGATCACAGTGGGGTGAGCTGATGATTGCACGCAGACGACAGGTGGCCCTGGCCCTCACGGCCCTCCTGGCCGCGGGCGCCGCCTGCCAGGCCCAGCACAGGGAACCACCCGAGCGTCCCGGCCGCCCGGCCCCGTCCGCCGACGGGCCCCGCGGCTTCACACTCGTCGCCTCCGGCGACGTCCTTCCGCACAGCTCCGTCATCGACCGCGCCCGCTACGACGCGGGCGGCACCGGCTACGACTTCCGCCCGATGCTCTCCGGCGTCGAACCGCTCGTCTCCCGTGCCGACCTGGCGCTGTGTCACATGGAGACGGTCTACGGCGCGAACGGCGACTACACCGGATACCCGGCCTTCAAGTCCCCGCCCGAGGTCGCGAAGGGCCTCGCCGCCACCGGCTACGACGGCTGCTCCACCGCCTCCAACCACAGCCTCGACGACGGCGCCGACGGCATCCGCCGCACCCTGGACGCCCTCGACCGTGAGGGCGTCCGGCACGCCGGGACCGCCCGCACCGAGCAGGAGGCGCGCACCGTCACGGTCCTGCGCGCGGGCGACGCCGAGGTGGCGCACCTCTCCTACACCTACGACACCAACGGCTACCCCCTGCCGCAGGGGCAGCCCTGGGCCGTCAACCTCATCGACGAGAACAGGATCCTCGCCGACGCCCGCGCCGCCCGGCGGGCCGGTGCCGACGTGGTCGTCGTCTCCGTGCACTGGGGCACCGAATGGCAGGACGCCCCCGACGACCGGCAGCTCACGCTCGCCCGCTCGCTCACCGCGTCCCGCACGAACGGCCGCCCCGACATCGACCTGATCCTCGGCACCCACGCCCATGTCCCGCAGGCGTACGAGAAGGTCAACGGCACCTGGGTCGTCTACGGCATGGGTGACCAGATCGCCGGCGAGATGTACAACCACCAGGGCGTCCAGGACCCGCGCGGCAACCGGTCGAGCATCGGACGCTTCACCTTCGTGCCGCCCGCGAAACCGGGCGGCCGGTGGGAGGTGGGGAAGGCCGAGTTCATCCCGCAGCTCTTCGACATCGACGCGGGCCGGGTGGTGAACCTCAACCGGGCGATCGCCGACGGCGCCGAGTTGAGCGGGGTGCGCGACCGGATCCGGGACGTGGTGCTGAGCCGGGGTGCGGCCAAGGACGGTCTGACGATGGGGAAGTAGTCACTCCACATCGACGTGGTCGAACGTCCGCAGCATCTCCTTCAGCACGCGCGTGCACGCTCTGAGCTCGGCCTCGGTCAGCTCTCCGCCGACCTGGCGGTTCAGGGCGTGCTCGCGCGCGAGGATCGCGGTGATGACGGCCTCGCCGTCCTCCGTGATGCGGATGAGCGAGGACCGCTGGTGCGCGGGGTTGGGGGTGGCCTCGGCCCAGCCGCGGTCCATCGCCTCGTTGGCCATCCGCTGGACGAACTGCCGGGTCAGAGCCATGATCCGGCCCATCTGAGGCACCGTCATGGGCCCGTAGCGGTGCAGCAGGACCAGCACGGAGCGCACCCCCACGGACACCCCCTCGACCTCCTCGCTCTGCTCCAGCTTGCGCAGACCGCGCCGGTAGAGCGCGCCGATCAGGTCGAACACCTCGCTGACCCGATGGCCGAGCTCGTCGGGCGGCAGTGGTTCCTCGATGTCGTTCACCAGGTCATCATGCACCGGACCATCATGACAACCGGGTTGTCAAAGTCTCCAGAAGATGACACCTTGGTTGTCATGACAGTTGCTTCGGAACTGAGTTACTTCTCGTCCCCCGACGGCGAACTCGCCTACCGCGACACCGGCAGCGGCGACCTCGTGGTCCTGCTCCACTCCGGCTACACCGATCACCGCGTCTTCGAGGCGCAGACACCGGCCCTGGTCGCCGCCGGGTACCGGGTGGTCGCGGCGGACATCCGCGGCCACGGCTGGTCCGCCAACGCGAGCGGGCCCTTCCGCTGGGCCGACGACCTCGCGGGCCTGCTCCGGCACCTCGACGCCGGCCCCGCGGTCCTGGTCGGCGTGTCGATGGGCGCGGCCGTCGCGAGCGACACCGTGCTGGAGTACCCGGAGCTGGTCCGGGGGGTCGTCCTCGGCGGCGCCACGGTCAGTGAGTTCCGGTACTCGGACCCGCGGACCCTGCACTTCGTGGCCGAGTCGGCGCGCACCCTGAACGCCGGTGACATCGAGGGCTGGACGAAGGTGTTCCTGGGGGCGGTGGCCGGCGTGAACCGCACCGTCGACGAGGTCGACCCCGCCCTCCTGGACCGGGTGCGGGAGATGGCCCTGCACACCGTCGCCAAGCACACGCCGGGCGAGCGCAACTGGCACGTGCCGATGACCGACACCTGGCCCCGGGTGCCGAAGATCGACGTCCCGGTGCTCATGGTCAACGGCGCCCTCGACTCGCCCGACCTGCTGGCGGACGCCGAGAGGTTCGCCCGCACCGTCCCCGGCGGGCGCTCGGTGCTCATCGAGGACACCTCGCACTACCCGAACATGGAGAAGCCCGAGGAGTTCAACGCGCTCCTGCTGGACTTCCTCCGCGCCCTGGGACCCTCCCATGAGCAAGCAGGCGGGGACCGCCTACGCCGATGACGGTCGGCCGTCACGGTCCCTGCGACCAGGCGGTCCGGTGCTCCCCGCCGACGTCCGTCTCCACGCGGCGCCGGGCGGCTTTGCGGCGGAGAACGCCCCGGGCGACGCCCTCAACCGCCCGGGGAGCGGCCGTGGGGCTCTCCCTTTTTCCGTCCGGCAAACGACGTCACGGAATACGTGGCGAGGCCACGTGGACTGAATGACTGTTCAGGAAGAAGGGGGCGGCAGTAGTTTGACGCGCAACCACTCGTATCGCTCTCGGAGTATCCGGCATGAGCAGCGACAGACGAACCTCGACGCCCCTTCGGACCTTCCGCTTACCGTCCGACGTCACCCGTGACCACCGGCCCCTGGGCGAGGAACTGGTCGCGGCCTGGCAGTCCGACGGCATCTTCCAGATCACCGCAACCGACCCCCAACGGGCGGCCACCGCACGGGCGTTGGCCGCCTCCCGGGCCTTCTGCACCAGACCGCTCCGCGAGAAGGCCACCCATGTCTCCGACCTCACCTACAGCGGCTACGTCGCCTCCGGCGAGGAGGAGACGGCGGGGGAGCGGGACGGCTCGGAGATCTTCACCGTCTGCCCCGACATCCCCGCCGACGACCCCCGCGTCATCGAGCGCCGGCCCTGCCACGGGCCCGCGCCCTGGCCGTCGGCCGCCTACGCCCGCGCCATGAAGGACTACATGGCGGTGGCCGGCGACATCGGCCACCGGCTGCTGCGGCTGGTCGCCCTGGGCCTCGGCCTGGACGACCCCGACCGCTTCACCCGACTCACCGCCGACGGCTGGCACCACATGAGGGTGCTGCGCTTCCCGCCCGCCGACGCCACGTCCGAACGCGGCATCGGCGCCCACACCGACTACGGCCTGCTCGTGATCGCCGCCCAGGACGAGGTCGGCGGCCTCTACATCCGCCCGCCCGTCCCCGGCGAGCAACGCGGCCGCAACTGGCTCCCCGGCGAATCCATGGCCGGCCGCTACGAGCACGACGAACCGTGGACGTTCGTCACGCCGGTCCCCGGCGTCTTCACCGTCTTCCCCGGCGACATCATGCAGTTCATGACCGACGGCGCCCTGCTGTCGACCCCGCACAAGGTCCGGCTGGCCGACCGCGAGCGCTACACCCTCGCCTATTTCCACGAACCTGCCTTCAACGCCGTCGCCCGTCCCCTGGCCCGGCCGGACGGCGACGAGTACCTCCACTACGGCACCCATTTCACCTCGATGTTCCGCAGGTGCTACCCCGACCGCGTCACCACGCGCCGGATGGACGCCGACGGCGGCCTGAAGGTCCTCGACCGGCTGCGCGAGGAGGCGCTGCACGCACCACCGTGACCCGTTACGGCACCACCGTCACCGGCCACCGCCCGGCCTTCACCAGCCGCACCGCGACCGAGCCGACGATCCGGTGACCGGCCTGCTCGGAGGCGCCCACCACCACGGCGTCCGCCTTGAGTTCGTCCGCGGCCTTCACCAGACCGCTGTAGGGGTCGCCGCGGAACGTGTGGAACTCCCAGCGCACGTCGAATATCCCCTTCGTCTGCTCGGTCGCCACCCGGATCTGGGCGACCAGGTCCTCGGCGATCTCGTCGGTCGTCTCCGCGACCGGGGCCCCGAGCGCCGCGCCCGCCGTCATCACCGGCTGCACGTACACGACCGCGAGGAGCGCGTGCTGGCGGCGGGCCAGGCCTCCGGCATATGCCGCGGCTCGAAGGGAGGAGTCGGAGCCGTCCACCCCGACCACGATGACCTTGGGCCCGTCGGTGCCCCGCTCGAACTGGTGCGAGTGCTGTTCCGTCACGGCTGGAGGCTATCGGAATCCCCAGTTCCCGAAGGCGGGCGGGGCCTCCCGACGGGCGAGGCGGCCCGGCAGTTCCTACAGTCGGAACATGAGTGCCACCGTCGAGGCCGCCCCGGCGAAGGACACCAAGGCCCCGGTACGGCGGCCCGGCAGCGGCTTCCTCAGCAGGGTGCCGGAAGGTTTCGCGACCTTCTTCGGCGCCCTCGGCCTGCTGTGCCTGCTCCTCGCCCTCGTCCCGCCGCTGCGCCGGCTGCTGCGCCCCGTGGTCCGCCTCCTGGACCTGCTCATCGTCCCGGTCAGTGCCAACCTCGCCTACGCCGTCTTCCTCTTCCTGCTGGCCGGCGCGACCGCCGCCCGCAAGAAGGTCGCCTGGTGGCTGGTGGTCGTCTACCTCGGCCTGCTGATCCTCGTCGACGCCCTCGGCGTGGCCGTCGGCCTCTACGTCGACTCCATCCCCTCCCTCGTCGTGTGCGCCCTCGCCCTGGCCCTCCTGGTCGTCGCCCGCGGCGAGTTCTACGCCGCCTCCCGCCGCGCCGCCGTACGCCGGGCCGTCCTGGTGCTCTTCGCCGGCCTCGCGCTCGGCATCCTCGCCGGCTGGGGCCTGGTCGCGCTCTTCCCCGGCACCCTGCCCAGCGGCCAGCGCCTGCTCTGGGCCGCCAACCGCGTCTGCGGCGGCCTGGTCTCCGGCCGCTCCTTCGACGGCGACCCGCCCCGCCCTCTGTTCTTCTTCCTCGGCCTCTTCGGCGCCCTCGCCCTCCTCAACGCCGCCGCGACCCTCTTCCGCTCACAGCGCATGGAGGCCGCCCTGCACGGCGACGAGGAGTCCCGCATCCGCGCCCTGCTGGGGGCGTACGGCGACCAGGACTCCCTCGGCTACTTCGCCACCCGGCGCGACAAGGCCGTCGTCTTCTCGTCCAGCGGCAAGGCGGCCGTCACCTACCGCGTCGAGGCCGGCGTCTGCCTCGCCAGTGGCGACCCCGTCGGCGACCGCGAGGCCTGGCCGCACGCCATCGCCGCCTGGCTCGACGCGGCCCGCCGGCACGCCTGGGCGCCCGCCGCCATGGGCGCCTCCGAGGAAGGCGCCAAGGCCTTCGCCCGCGCCGGACTCGGTGCCCTGCAACTCGGCGACGAGGCGATCCTGCACGTGTCCGACTTCGACCTCGGCGGCCGCGACATGCGCGTCACCCGCCAAGCCGTCAACCGGGTCCGCCGCACCGGCGCCCACTGCCGCATCCGCCGCCACTCGGCCCTCACCGACGCGGAGATGGAGGAGGTCGTCGACAAGGCCGACGCCTGGCGCGACACCGAGACCGAACGCGGCTTCTCCATGGCCCTGGACCGCCTCGGCGACCCCGCCGACGGCGACTGCCTCCTCGTGGAGGCCCTCGGCGAGGACGGCAAACTCCTCGCCCTGCTCTCCTTCGTGCCCTGGGGCACCGACGGCATCTCCCTCGACCTGATGCGCCGTGACCGCACCGCCCCCAACGGGGTCATGGAGTTCATGGTCGCCGAACTCTGCGCGCTGGCCCCGAAACTGGGCGTCCGCCGGATCTCGCTGAACTTCGCCGTCTTCCGCTCGGTCTTCGAGGAGGGCGCCCGCATCGGCGCCGGACCGGTCCTCAGACTCTGGCGCAGGCTCCTGCTGTTCTTCTCCAAGTGGTGGCAGCTGGAGGCCCTGTACCGCTCCAACGCCAAGTACCGGCCCGAGTGGTACCCCCGCTTCATCTGCTACGGCGAGACCGGCGCCCTCGCCCGGATCGGCCTCGCCTCCGCAATCGCCGAGGGCTTCGTCTCCGTACCGTCGCTGCGCAAACTCTGGGGAAAGGGGCACCCGAAGGCCGGGCCGCGGCCGGCCACCACCGAAGGCCTGCCGTCGCTGTCGGCGCTCGGCCTCGACGGAGGGGACGAGGCCGGGGCCGGCGGTCCGGATGCGGGTCTGCCCGAGCAGGCCCGCATCCGGCACCGGAAACTGGACCGGCTGCGCGCCGAGGGCATCGACCCCTACCCCGTCGGCATCCCGCCGCGCACCCACACCCTCGCCGAACTCCGCGAGGGCTCCGCCGCCCGGCACGGCACGGCCACCGTCGCGGGCCGGGTCATGCGGGTGCGGGACCTCGGCGGGATCGTCTTCGTCACCCTGCGGGACTGGTCCGGCGACCACCAACTCGCCCTCACCCGCTCGCAGTCCGGCGCCGGCCTCGACCGCTTCACCGCCGGCACCGACATCGGCGACCACATCACCGCCACCGGCACGGCCGGCGTCAGCGACAAGGGTGAACCCACCCTCTTCGTCACCTCCTGGCAGCTCACCGGCAAGTGCCTGCGCCCCCTCCCCGACAAACGCCGCGGCCTGACCGACCCCGAGGCCAAGGTCCGCATGCGCTATGTCGACCTGGTCTCCAGCCCGGCCGCCCGGGACGTGGTCCGCGCCCGCTCCACCGCCGTACAGGCCCTGCGCCAGGGCCTGTTGGAGCGCGGCTACCTGGAGGTCGAGACACCGATGCTCCAGCAGATCCACGGCGGCGCCAACGCCCGCCCCTTCACCACCCACATCAACGCCTACGACCTCGACCTCCATCTGCGCATCGCCCCCGAGCTGTACCTGAAGCGGCTCTGCGTCGGCGGTCTGGAGAAGGTCTTCGAGATGGGCCGCACCTTCCGCAACGAGGGCGTCTCCTACAAGCACAACCCCGAGTTCACGATGCTCGAGGCCTACCAGGCCTTCGCCGACTACGACGTGATGCTCGACCTCACCCGCGAACTGATCCAGGGCGCCGCCACCGCCGCCTTCGGCGCGCCCATCGCCCGCAAGGACGGCACCGAGCACGACATCTCCGGTCACTGGCCGGTCAAGACCGTGTACGGCGCGATCTCCGAGGCGCTGGGGGAGGAGATCGACGCCGACACCGAACTGCCGCGGCTGCACCGGCACTGCGACCGCGCGGGCGTGCCGTACACCGCCGACGACGGCCGCGGGGACGTCGTACTGGAGATGTACGAGCGGCTCGTCGAGGAACGGACCCAGCTGCCCACCTTCTACAAGGACTTCCCGACCGACGTCTCCCCGCTCACCCGGCAGCACCGGGGGGACCCGCGGCTGGCCGAGCGGTGGGACCTCGTCGCCTTCGGCACCGAACTCGGCACCGCCTACTCGGAGCTCACCGACCCCGTCGAGCAACGCCGCCGCCTCACCGAGCAGTCGCTGCTCGCCGCCGGGGGAGATCCCGAGGCGATGGAGCTCGACGAGGACTTCCTCGACGCGCTCGAGTACGCGATGCCGCCCACCGGAGGCCTCGGCATCGGGGTCGACCGGCTCGTCATGTTCCTCACCGGGCTGACCATCCGCGAGACACTGCCGTTCCCTCTGGTGCGCCGCCGCTGACGGTCCGCCCTAGGCCGGGCGAGTGGTTTCCTGCCGCCGCACCGGGCATGTCCTGGTGCGTCGGCCATGGTTCGGGCGACTGATGAGTCATGACGAAGGATCAGTTGCTCACACGGCTGCTCTCCCGCCGCCGGGTCCTGCTCGCCGGCGCCGCCGCGGTCGGGGCGGCCGGCACCGCCGGACTGTTCACGGCGGCCGGCGGCGAGCCCCCGAAGCGGCCCGTGCTCCCCGCCACGGGTCCCCAGGCGAGCCGCCCGCTCAAGCCCTCCGCCTACCGCCTCCAGCCCCTGACCGGTTACGGCCCGCCGCGCGCCGCCCGCAGCCGGACCCTGGTGCGCCACGAGCCGTTCCTGAAGGTGTCCGGGCGCGGCCGCACCATGGTGCTGACCTTCGACGACGGACCCGATCCCCGCTACACGCCCGACATCCTGGACATCCTGGCGGAGTACGACGTGCGCGCGATGTTTTTCGTCTGTGGCGAGATGGCGGTCGACAACAAGGAGCTGCTGGAGCGGATGTCCGACGAGGGCCATGCCGTCGGCAACCACACCTGGTCCCACCCCCTGCTCACCCGGCTCAGCCGCGGCCGGATCCGCTCCGAGATGGAACGCACCTGCGATGTCATCGAGGAGGCGTACGGCGAGCGCCCCCAGTGGTTCCGCGCGCCCTACGGGGCCTGGAACCGCGCCGCCTTCCAGCTCGGCGCCGAGCTGGGCATGGAACCCCTCGCATGGACCGTCGACACCCTCGACTGGACCGCGCCCCCGGCCCGCAGCATCGTCGGCCGGGTCGAGAACGGCGCCGCCCCCGGCGTCGTGGTGCTCTCGCACGACGCCGGGGGCGACCGTTCCCAGAGTGTCCGGGCGCTGCGTGATTATCTGCCGCAGCTTCTGGACTCCGGTTATCACGTCACCGTCCCGAGACGGCATGACGCATAACGTCCGCTCCGCGTCCGTCCGGTCGGGGAAAGCTCAGCGGACCTCGACCAGACGGGCGAAGGAGACCACGTTCCCGGCGTAGCCGTTCTGCTTGGAGAAACCGCCCCCGCAGGTGATGACCCGTAGTTCGGGAGTTCCCTTCGAACCGTAGACACGGTCGCCCGGGAAGTTGTTCTTCTCGAACACCTCGATGCCGTAGATCTCGAACACGGCCGTCTTTCCGTCGTGGCGGCGCACCTCGACGCGATTTCCCTTCTTCAGGGCCCCGAGTCCGTAGAACACGGCGGGGCCCAGTTTGTTGTCGACATGGCCGACGACGACGGCCGTGCCCTTCTCACCCGGAGCGACGGCACCGGTGAACCAGCCCGCCAGGTTCGGGTCCTCGGGCGGCGGCGCGTCCACCCAGCCGTCGGCGTCCAGACCGACGGGCACGACCGGCGCGTCGACCTGGATCGCGGGAATCCGCACCCGCTCGGGCACCGAGTACGGCAGTGGCTTCGCGGACCCGCCGAAGGTGCCGGGAACACGACTGTCCGCCGCAGCGGCGGTCGCCGGCTGCGGCGGACCCACGTCGAACTCTCCCGAACCATTCCGAATGAGAGCGAGGCCGGTCAGCAGCACAAGCGCTATCACGCCCCAAGGAGCGCGCCTCTTCCGCTGCTCCTCCTCTTCGGCCAGATCGGCCAGTTCGGACGCAGACATTCGACTTCCCCTCTCGACGCGGCCGTCGCCCCGTCATTTCGCGCATACGAGAACGCTAGGTACCGCTCGCGCATCCGGCGACGCGACAGCAGCGAACGGGTGGCCGCCATACCGGTGGGTGCGCCATCCGAGTTGCCGTCGGCAGGAAATTTCTGACGGTCCGTGACCTGCGGCAATATCCGATTGTGCGCTTTTCGTTCGGCGTGTCCTCTCACCAGGACGGACCATCGCCGAAATGCGCGCTCCGGCACGGCAACTGAGGGTCTTTCTGGGAGGTGCTTTCTCGCCGATCCACCGGGGACCGTTCCCGGGGCGCCTTCCGCGGAGGATCACATGCGTACCACCCGTGCCCTGGCGGCCTCTGTCGCCGCGGTCGCCGTCGTGGGGCTCGCCGCCCCTACGGCGTCGGCCTGGACCCAGCCCACCGGTGTCAGCGCCGCGCCCAGCGTCATCGCCCGGGGCGGTCAGCTGGTGCTCACCGTCAGCGGTGGCACTGCCTGCGCCGCGATGGGCAGCACCATCAGCTCGAACGCCTTCCCGACCACGCCGCTCATCTCGAAGGACGGCAGCACAGCCACCGCGACGGTGACCGTCAACGCGAACGCCAACCCGGGCGCGTACAGCGTCACCACCACCTGCGAAGGCACGCCGAAGACGTTCAACAGCGTCTTCACCGTCATCGGCGGTGTCCGCGGCGGTCTCGGCGGCAGCAGCTCCGCCGGCGCGACCCCGACCGACATGGCCATCGGCGGCGGGCTCGTGGCCGCGGCCGTCATCGGCGGCGGGCTGTTCTGGATGCGCCGCCGCTCCGAGAAGCGCATCTGAGCTTCCCCTTCGGAGACCGCTGAGCGCACGGACACAGGCCTTCGCCCCGGACCCTGGGAAGGGTGCCGGGGCGAAGGCCTGTGCCGGAGACCGCGGCGGTCAGGCGCCGTCCTCTCCGGTGCGGCGCCGGGAGAAGTGGTACGCCGCCCCGACCGAGCCCACGATCAGTGCGGCACCGAGCCCGATCTCCTTGAGATCGAATCCGGCGATCGTGCCGCCCTCACCGGCGTGCACACCCCGGTTCGGGTAGTAGGGGTACGGGGTGGGGGCCGGGCTGGTGCGCCCGGTGGCGATGGTCAGGTTCGTCGAACCGCTGGCCCCGTCACAGGAGAACGTCACCTTGTACACCGCGCCCGGTCTGGCGTCCCAGTCGACCACCGCCGTCGCCGACGACCGGTTCCCCGGGATGGTGATCGTGTCGAACACCGCCGAGCTGACCGTCGCGGAGCCGACACAGCCGCCGTTGTCCCGGTCCAGCTGCAGGGTGACCTGGCCACCCGCCGCGATCGTCGAGGGCTGCACACTGAAGCCGAACGGCGTGATGTTGTTGTCCCCCTTCGCCGCAGCGGCCGGCGCGGAGAGGGCGAGGGCACTGACGCCCAGCAGAGCGGCCGAAGCTACGCGTATCGCGCGCATGGTGAATCCTCCGGGTCCCCGAGGAGCAGCTTGCGGACCTTTTCCGCTTGCGCCAGAAATGCACCTCGATGACCGGAACGCTAGGAAGGTGCGCACACCTGCGCGAACGCTGTCGGGCGAATGGGGCACTCGTGTAAGCCGCCCGGGGGACGGCGACGGCGTGTCGGCCGTCCCCCGGCGGTCCGTCAGACGAGGGCCTGTCAGCCCTTGATGCCTGTCAGCCCTTGATGTCCGGGAAGAGATTCACGAAGGGCTCCGCCGAGGCCGTGATGCCCCGGCTGTAGGGCGCGTCGAAGTCCCAGATCAGGAAGAGCAGGAAGGCGATCAGCGCGGAGAAGATCCCGGCGAGCACCAGCTCCCGCGCGGTACGCCGGATCTGCAGCGCCAGGACCATGCCGATGGTGACGACGGCCCCGCCGATCAGCCCGAACCACACCACCCCCGGCATCGTCGCCCCCATCGAGTTGATGCGGGAGGTGCGGGCCTGGTCGGCCGCGGCCACCTGATCGACGAGCGGCTGGTAGGCCTGGGCCTGGAAGTCCGTCGTCGGCTCGTAGTCGGTGACGTCCCGGCGGATCCGGTCGAGGAGCACGGTGCCGCGCTCGGTGGCCTCGCCGTCCTCGGCCATCACCTTCCACTCGGTGTTCACCACGTGTCCGACATAGGCGTTGACATCGTCCCGAATGCGGTCACGGACGTCCGGGGGATAGACCCGGACCCGCTCCGAGATCTCGTGCAGGGCCACGGCCTCGGCCTGTACGTGGTCCTGGGCCGCGCTGCGTCCCTCCCATACGCCCGCGATGGCCAGACCCAGGACGATGGCGTACACCACGCCGATCCACATCGTCATGTACTCGATGACGTCCGGGGTCTCGCTGGGGTCCTCGTCATGGGCCGCCGCTTTGTGGCGGATGACCGAGATGAGGACCACCACGGCGCAGGCGGCCAGCATCGCGAGGGTGAGAACAAGCCATTCCGGCAACAGAGGCCTCCAGGGATCAGCGCGGACGCAGCGCGGCGACGGCGGCCAGGGCGGGCACCGTGATGAGCAGGACGAAGGTGAGCGGCGAGGTGCCGCTGTCGGCGGCCCGCCGGGGCGCCGGGGCCTTGTAGGCCGGGTAGTGCACGGGGGTTGCGGCGGGGCTTGGGGTGGGCTCCGCCGGTGGTGTGGGGGTCGGAGTCGGTGGCGGGGCCGGGGCGGGTGGTGCGGGCGCGGGTGCGGGGGGTGGGGGCGGTGTCGGTGTCGGTGTCGGTGTCGGCCGAGGCTGGGGTGGCGTCGGTCGCGGAGCGGGCGGGGGTGGCTTCGGGGGCGGCGTCACGGTCGGCCGGGGCACCACGGTCGGGGGTGGCTTCGGTGTCGGGGTGGGCGTGCACGTGGGTGTGGGCGTCGGTGTGGGTGTGGGGGTCGGCGTGGGTGTCGGGCACGGCGAGGGCGTCGGCCAGGTCAGGCTTCCGGCGGCCGCCACCGCCGTGATGCCGTCCGGCCCGGTCGAGACGGAGGCGCAGGCATCCGCCGTCGCCGTGCCCGCCGGTGCGCCGACGGCCAGCCATGTCAGTGTCAAGAGCAACAACACCCGTATGGCCGGGGCGTATTGGGTCGGTTCGGGTCGCTGCACGACGCAGATCATGAACCGAGAACGCGCCGCCACGTGCCCGGGTACCGGGGGATTGCCCCGAACGAGTGATCGGCCCGCTGCACAGTTCCCGGAAAGAAAAATGTGCCCCCGTTGAACACAACAGCCACTTCCGTCCGTACCCATGGCCGTGCGGCGGCGCAGTAGGGCGCTGCAACACCAGTACGACTATGGGGAGTTGACGATGAAGACCTCCTGGCGGAGCGCCTCACTCGCGGCGGGCGCCGCGGCGGTGCTGGCGCTGACGACGGCGTGCGGCCAGGAAGCCGGCCCGTCTGCGAGCAGCCAGAACGTGGGCGCGACGGCCGCGGCCGGTGACTACGGCAGCGCGGGCAACGCCGGTACCGGCATCGGATCCGGTCTGGGCAACGGCGTCGCCAGCCCCTCGGCCTCCGCGTCCCGGGCCACTCCCGCGGGCAAGCTGGCCGTCGTGACCAATCCCGAGCTCGGCAAGGTGCTGACGGACAGCGGCGGGCTGACCCTGTACCGCTTCGACAGCGACACCGCCGAGCCGCCGAAGTCCAACTGCGACGGCGACTGCGCGACCACCTGGCCGCCGGTGCCCGCGGACGACGTCACGGCGGGCGAGGGCATCGACAAGTCCCTGCTCGGCGAGGTGACCCGCAGCGACGGCAGCAAGCAGCTGACGATCGGCGGCTGGGCGGCGTACCGCTACGCGAAGGACGTCAATGCCGGGGACGTCAACGGCCAGGGTGTGGGCGGCAAGTGGTACGCGCTGGCCGCCGACGGCAAGAAGGCTGGCGGTGGCGGTGGCGGTGACGGTGGCGGCGGTGGCGGTGCCGAGGCGGCCGGCCTGCCCGGGCTGTCCACGCGCAACGACCCGGAGCTCGGCGAGATCGTCATCGACAAGAACGGCCACACGGTCTACCGCTTCATGAAGGACTCGCCCTGGCCGATGAAGACGGCGTGCACCGGCGAGTGCCTGGACAAGTGGCCGGTCATCACACCGGTCGACGCCAAGGACACCAAGGGCATCGACCTGAAGGGCTCCGGGCCCCGGGGGCAGGGCTACGTGATCTTCGACCGGCCCGACGGACTGAAGCAGCAGACCATCGACTGCGTGCCGATCTACACCTTCTCCGGTGACAAGAAGCCCGGGGACACCAACGGTCAGGGCGTGGGCGGCCAGTGGTTCGTCATCCGGCCCGACGGCAAGCCGGTCGGCGCGTCGCAGTAGTACAGGTCAACTCCCCAGGGCTGACCGCCCACCCCACCCGTCGTCCGAGCCGCGGAAGGGAGGTCCGAGGACCCCAGCGGAGTGCCCGACGGCACCCATCGCGCGCGCGACCCACGGCCCGCCCCCTGTGCACCGCACACAGGGGGCGGGCCGGTTTGCCTTGTTTCAGCGGGAGTTGGGCATGCTCCACGAGGCACGTGCCGCAGGCAGTGACCGGGAACGGACGGTCATTTTCCGGTTCCGCTCGCTCCTTTGGCGGGCGATCAGTAGCCTCTGCTCGAACACTGGATCGCCTACGCCTTGGAGAGACAGATGGAGCGACCCGCCTGGGCCCCACGGAGCATCGACATCTCGGTGCCCAGCGTCTCGCGCATCTACGACTTCTATCTGGGCGGTTCGCACAACTTCGAGGTCGACCGCGAAGCGGCCCGCAAGGCCATGGGGTTCATGCCGGGACTCCCCAAGATCATGCAGGCGAACCGGGCGTTCATGCGCCGCGCGGTGCGCTTCGCGGTGGACGAGGGCATCACCCAGTTCCTGGACATCGGTTCGGGTATCCCGACCTTCGGAAACGTCCACGAAGTGGCCCAGGACGCCAGCCCCGGCGCCCGGGTCGTCTACGTCGACCACGACCCGGTCGCGGTCGCCCACAGCGAGGCCGTCCTCGCCGGCAACGCGGACGCGGGCGTGGTCGCGGCGGACCTCCGCAAGCCCCAGGAGATCCTCGCGAGCCCCGAAGTACAG
The DNA here is from genome assembly GCF_030403745.1 of Streptomyces sp. S.PB5. Taxonomy (GTDB): domain Bacteria; phylum Actinomycetota; class Actinomycetes; order Streptomycetales; family Streptomycetaceae; genus Streptomyces. The sequence continues at coordinate 249,060 of NZ_JAQMWP010000015.1, read as the reverse complement.
CAACTGATCGACCTGAAGCGGCCGGTGGCGCTGCTTCTCGTTGCCATACTGCACTTCGTGGAAGACCAGGACGACCCGTACGGAGCGGTGGCCGAGCTGCGCGACGCACTCGCGCCCGGCAGCCTGCTGCTGCTCACACATGCCTCGTACGAGGGAATCCCGCTGCCGCCGGAGCGGGCCGCCGGCACGGTCGACGTGTACAAGGACATCCGCAACCCGCTGATCATGCGCTCGCGCGAGGAGATCGCGCGGTTCTTCGAGGGGTACGACATGGTGGAACCGGGACTGGTGCCGATGCCGCGCTGGCGGCCGGAGTCGGAGACCTGGGACCCCGACGACGAGGATCCCTGGGCCTTCTCAGGGTTCGCCGGCGTGGGGCGTACCGCGTGATCGCCGAGCCGGACGGGCCGGAGGACAGACTGCGCCGGTTCGCGACGATCTGGAGCCGGGCGGTCTTCCCGGTGACCACGACGTCCTCGACCCGGCCCGAGTTCGAGGAGCAACTCCTGCCGCTGGCACGCCGGTTGAGCGAGGCGCTGCGGGCCAGGACCTTCGACGCGGACGAGGGGCGCGCGGTCGGCGCCGCGCTCGTCACGGTGCACTGCACCGACCCGGAGGCGCTCAGCCGCACCCTGGACTGCGTCGACGCCTATCTGGTGCTCTACTGCGGCGCCGACGGCGACCAGGAGGACCTGCGGGTGCGCGCCTCGCGTCTCCAGCACGCCATGGCCGCCGGATTCGCCGGTGCCCTGCGCGAGCGGACGCTGGTCGAGCAGGAGGCCATCTCGGCCGCCGCGCTCAAGGCACAGGGCGTGGTGGCGCAGGCGCTGCACGCCAGCGAGGCCCGCTTCCGCGCGGTCTTCGAGGGCGCCGCCATAGGGATCGGCATCGCCGACCTCGAAGGCAACATCCTCCAGGTCAACGAGGCGCTGCTGCGCATGTTCGGCATCACCGAGCCGATGATGCGCGGCCGCAACGTCCTGGAGTGGACCCACCCCGAGGACGCGCCCCAGACCTGGACCCTCTACGACGAGCTGGTCCGCGGCGAGCGCGAGCACTACCACCTGGAGAAGGCCTTCTCCCGCCCTGACGGAACGGTCCTGTGGACCAACCTCACGGTCTCCCTGCTCCGGGACGCGGACGGCAATCCGCAGTACCAGCTCGCGCTGATGGAGGACACCACCGAGCGCCGGCTGCTCAACCTCCGGCTGCGCTACGAGGCCACGCACGACGCGCTCACCGGCCTGCCCAACCGCACGCTGTTCTTCGAGCGCCTGGAGAAGGCGCTGGCCGTCGGCGCGGGCCAGCGCTTCGGGCTCTGTTACCTCGACCTCGACGGCTTCAAGACCATCAACGACAGCCTCGGCCACGCCGCCGGCGACCGGCTGCTCGTCGAGGTCGCCGACCGGCTGCAGTCCTGTGCCACCGCGCCCGGTGAGATGGTCGCCCGTCTGGGCGGCGACGAGTTCGTGGCGCTGACGACCGGACCCGACACCGAGCGCGAGGTCGACGACCTCGCCGCCCGCATCATGAACGCGCTGCTCGCCCCGGTCCGGATCGACGGCCGGGAGCTCACCGTGCGCGGCAGCATCGGCATCGTCGAGGGCCCGGCGGGGGAGCGCAGCGCGGCGGAGGTGCTGCGCAGCGCCGACATCACGATGTACCGGGCCAAGTCGGCGGGCGGCAACCGCTTCGAACTCGCCGACGCCGAGGCCGACGCCCGCGCGATCACCCGGCACGGGCTGACGACGGCGCTCCCGGCGGCCCTGGAGCGGGGCGAGTTCTTCATCGAGTACCAGCCGCTCGTCCACCTCGGCGACGGCAGTGTGCGCGGCGCCGAGGCGCTGGTGCGCTGGCTGCACCCGCAGCACGGCGTCCTCGGCCCCGACCGCTTCATCCCGCTCGCCGAACACACCGGCCTGATCGTCCCGCTCGGCCGCTGGGTGCTGGAGCAGTCGGTGCGGCAGGCGCGCGAGTGGCGAGAACGGCACGCGGACGCGGGTCCGCTGCGCATCAACGTCAATCTCTCGCCCTGCCAGCTCACCCACCCCGGACTGGTGCAGGACACGGTCGACATCCTGGAACGCGCGGGCGTGGAGCCGGACACGCTGTGCCTGGAGGTCACGGAGTCGGCGCTGATCGGCGCCGACGACGACCTGCTGAAACCGCTCAGGCGCCTCGCCGAGATGGGCGTCGACATCGCCCTGGACGACTTCGGCACCGGCTACTCCAACCTCGCCAATCTCCGGCGGCTCCCGGTGAGCATCCTCAAGCTGGACCGCTCCTTCACCCAGAGCATGCAGCAGTTCCCGGCGGACCCCGTCGACCTCAAGATCGTCGAAGGGATCGTCTCCCTCGCCCACAGCCTGGACCTCGCGGTCACGGTCGAGGGCGTGGAGACCGGGGCCCAGGCCGAGCAGTTGCGGATACTGGGCTGCGACACGGCCCAGGGCTGGTACTACGCCCGCCCGGGCCCGCCGGAGCGGCTGCACGAGCTGGCGCTGGTGGACGCGACGGGCTGAGCCTGCACGGCCGTACGGCTCGGCGGAGGAGACCGGTCGTCACGGTCGCGCGTCGGCCGCCACCGCCGTCGCTGCGCGGACGAGCGCTGCCGTGGCCGTGGAGCGGGACTGCTGGGGCCAGGCGATGTGCAGGACGGCCCGTGGCGCGTCCGGGAGCGGCCGGTAGACGACGCCGGGGCGCGGGTAGCGGGCGGCGACGGAGACGGGCAGCAGCGGGATCAGGCCGCCCAGCGGGACGAGCGCGAGCAGTTGGGCGAGGTCGTGGCCCAGCTTGCGGGTGTCGTCGAGGTAGCGGTGCAGCTCCCCGGCGCTCAGGCCGAGGTCGGCGAGCGACAGGTGCTCCCGCGCGGCGAGGGGATGGTCGGCGGCGAGGGCCGCGACGCGCGGTTCGGCGGCCAGGATCTCGGCGTCCAGGCCGGTGCGGTCGTACGGCTCGTAGACCAGCGCGGCGTCGGCCTCGCCCTGCCGCAGGAGCCGTGGTTGCTCCAGCCAGCCGCTCAGCCGGACGACGACCGGCAGGGCGTCCGGCTCGGTCGCGTAGCGGGCCAGGATCGGCTCCAGCAGCCCTCCGTCGCCGTCCGCTTTGACGGCCAGCACCAGCTTGGGATCGGTGGCGGCCGCACGCTGGGCCCGTCGGCCCGCCGCCTGGAGGGCGTCCAGGGCGCCCCGCGCCTCGTCGAGGAGGACACTCCCCGCCGGGGTCAACCGCACGCTGTGGGTGGTCCGTTCGAGCAGGGTGACGCCCAACTCCCGCTCCAGCTGCCGGATCGCCCGGGACAGCGGGGGCGGAGAGATCGCCAGCCGCTGCGCCGCGCGGGCGAAATTGAGCTCCTCGGCCACGGCGACGAAGTAACGCAACAGACGGGAATCCATGCGCCCTCCCCGGATCCGGTCGGTATTGCCCTGAGGGTAACAAGCGCGAGCCGATCGGTCCTTCAGTGCGGGCGCCCCGGGCGGCAGGCTCGACGACGTCAAGTGAGTCCGCATCGCTGGGAGTTGTTGTTCATGATCGTCATCACCACTCCGACCGGACAGATCGGCCGGCAGGTGCTGGAGCACCTCGTCGACCGCGCGGAAGGCGTCCGGGTGATCGTCCGCGACCCGGCCCGCCTGCCCGCGCGGGTGCGTGAACGGGTCGAGGTCGTCGTGGGCTCGCACGCCGATCCCGTCGTCCTCAAGGAGGCATGTCAGGGCGCCGACCGGGTGTTCTGGCTGGTGCCGCCGACGCCGGGCGCGCAGAGCGTCGAGGGGCACTTCCGTGCCTTCACCGAGCCGTTGTGCCGGCTGATCGGGGAGCAGGGCGTCGAGCGGGTCGTCGCCGTGTCCACCCTGGGCCGGGGAGTCGCGCGGAACGCCGGTCAGATATCCGCCTCGCTCGCCACGGACGAGGCGATCGCCGCCACGGGTGTGCCCTACCGGGCGCTGTGCGCGCCGTCCCTGATGGAGAACCTGCTGCGCCAGACCGCCTCCATCCGCGACGAGGGCCTGTGGCGTGAGGCGTACGACGCGGACCGCGTGATGCGTACCTGTGCCACCCGGGACATCGCCGCCGAGGCCGCCCGGCTGCTGCTCGACGGCTCCTGGAGCGGACAGGAGGACGTCCCGATGGTCGGTCCCGACGACCTGACACCGGAGGGCATGGCGCGGGTCGTCTCCGAGGTGCTGGAGCGGCCCGTGCGCGTCCAGCGGATCAGCAGCGCCGAGCAGCGGGCGGCGCTCATCCGGTTCGGGGCCTCCGAGGCCTGGGCGCAGGGGCTCGCCGACATGGTGGACGCGCTGAACGAGCTGGGCTTCTACGGCGTGGACGCGCCCAGCACCCCCGAGTGCGCCCCCACCGGGTTCCGGCAGTGGTGCGAGGAGGTGCTCAAGCCGGCCGTCCTGGCCTGACGCTCACCGCTCCAGCAGCATCCGCTGCAACTCCCTGGCCGCCCGCGGCGGAGCCACGTCGCTGCGGTGCGCCAGGGCGATGGTGCGGTGCAGCCCGGGCCGGGCGAGAGGCGTGACCCGCAGCCCCCGTCCCGACCGCGCCGCCACCATCCGCGGTACGACCGCCACGCCAAGGCCCGCCCGCACGAACCCCAGCACCGCGTCCATCTCGCCGCCCTCCACCGCGAAGTCCGGCTCGAACCCCTCGGCGCGGCAGGCGGCGACGGTCAGCTCCCGCAGGTCGTAGCCGTGCCGGAACATCACCAGACGCTCGCCCTCCAGATCGGCGATGCGTACGGTCCGGCGGCCGTCGCCCGGCTGGGGCGCCTCCGGGGACGAGACGACCACCAGGTCCTCCCGCAGCAGCTCCACCGTCGTCAGCGCCGGGGACGGGGTCGGCAGCGGGAGGACGACCAGGGCGAGGTCGAGAGCGCCGCGCGCGAGTTCCCGTACGAGATCGTGGGAGCCGCCCTCCTCGATCATGAGGTGGATGCCGGGATAGCGGTCGTGGTAGGCGCGCAGCACGTCCGGCAGCAGACCCGTGCACAGGCTCGGGGTCGCGCCCAGCCGGACCCGGCCGCTGCGCAGCTGCACCAGTTCCTGCACCTCGTGCCGGGCCGTGTCCGCGTCGGCGAGGATCCGCCGGGCCAGCGGCAGCAGGGCCTCGCCGGCGTCGGTGAGGGTGATGTTGCCGCGGGCCCGCAGGAACAGATCCGCCCCGAGTTCCCGCTCCAGCGCCTTGATCTGCTGGGACAGCGAGGGCTGCGCGACATGGACCAGATCGGCGGCGCGGGTGAAGTGCCGGGTCTCGGCGACCGCCACGAAGTACTGGAGCTGCGTGAACTGCATGGTCGTACGATAGATGCTCGATAGCCAGTGCCTATCGAATCAAGCTGTTCCATGTCTTGGACCGATGGGGCCGAACGGCCCTAGCGTTCATGGACATGGCTCTGGCAACGCGGACGGACCGACGGCCGTCCATGGCACGCACGGTGTGGGACAGCTCCGTCGGCAAGAAGACCGTGATGGCGGTCAGCGGGCTGATCATGCTGCTGTACCTGGTCGTCCACATGATCGGCAATCTGAAGATCTTCTTCGGGTCAGGGGAGTTCAACCACTACGCACACTGGCTGCGCACGGTCGGCGAGCCCTTCATGCACTACGAGTGGACGCTGTGGATCATCCGCGTGGTGCTCGTGGTCGCGGTCGTCGCGCACGCCACCTCCGCGTACCAGCTCAGCCGCCGCGACATCAAGGCCCGCCCCACCAAGTACGTGCACAGGAAGCCGCGGGCGAGCTACGCCACGCGCACCATGCGCTGGGGCGGCATCATCCTCGGCCTGTTCATCGTCTGGCACATCCTCGACCTGACGACCGGCACCGTGCACCCGGGCGGCTTCCAGGAGGGCCACCCGTACCAGAACGTCGTGGACACCTTCTCCACCTGGTACGGCAACGTCATCTACATCGTCGCGATGCTCGCCCTCGGCCTGCACGTCCGGCACGGCTTCTGGAGCGCCGCCCAGACCCTCGGCGCGGGCAGCCGCAGCCGCGACCGCGCCCTGAAGGCAACGGCCGACGTCCTCGCACTGCTGCTCACGGCCGGCTTCATCGCCGTACCCGTGGGCGTCATGACCGGAGTGGTGAGCTGAAGATGACCTCCTACGTGGATTACGCGCACGGCGAGCCCCTCGTCGACACCAAGGCCCCCTCCGGCCCCGTGGGCGAGCGCTGGGACAAGCGCCGTTTCGAGGCCAAGCTGGTCAACCCCGCCAACCGGCGCAAGCACACGGTGATCGTGGTGGGCACGGGTCTGGCCGGCGGCTCCGCGGGCGCCACCCTCGCCGAACAGGGCTACCACGTCGTCCAGTTCTGCTACCAGGACTCCCCGCGCCGGGCCCACTCCATCGCCGCGCAGGGCGGTATCAACGCGGCGAAGAACTACCGCAACGACGGCGACTCCGTCCACCGGCTGTTCTACGACACCGTCAAGGGCGGCGACTTCCGGGCCCGGGAGTCGAACGTGCACCGGCTGGCGCAGATCTCCGTCGAGATCATCGACCAGTGCGTGGCACAGGGCGTGCCGTTCGCGCGGGAGTACGGCGGGCTGCTCGACACGAGGTCCTTCGGCGGCGTACAGGTGTCGCGGACCTTCTACGCCCGGGGCCAGACGGGTCAGCAACTGCTGCTGGGCGCGTACCAGGCGCTGTCGCGGCAGATCGCCGCCGGGAACATCGAGATGCACCCGCGGACCGAGATGCTCGATCTGATCGTCGTCGACGGGCGGGCGCGCGGGATCGTCGCGCGGGACCTCGTCACGGGGAAGATCTCCACGTACTTCGCCGACGCCGTCGTGCTCGCCAGCGGTGGTTACGGCAACGTCTTCTACCTGTCGACGAACGCCATGAACTCCAACGCCACCGCCGTCTGGCGGGCGCACCGGCGCGGCGCCTGGTTCGCCAACCCCTGCTTCACCCAGATCCATCCGACGTGCATCCCGCGCACCGGCGACCACCAGTCCAAGCTGACGCTGATGAGCGAGTCGCTGCGCAACGACGGCCGGATCTGGGTGCCGAAGGCCAAGGGCGACGACCGGCCGGCGAACAAGATCCCCGAGGACGAGCGCGACTACTACCTGGAGCGCATCTACCCGTCCTTCGGCAACCTGGTCCCGCGTGACATCGCCTCGCGCGCCGCCAAGAACGTCTGCGACGAGGGGCGCGGTGTCGGGCCGGGCGGACAGGGCGTCTACCTCGACTTCGCCGACGCCATCGAGCGGATGGGCCGCAAGGCCGTCGAGGCCAAGTACGGCAACCTCTTCGACATGTACCAGCGGATCACCGACGAGGATCCGTACCGGGTGCCGATGCGGATCTACCCGGCCGTGCACTACACGATGGGCGGGCTGTGGGTCGACTACGACCTCCAGACCACCGTCCCGGGCCTGTTCGCGATCGGCGAGGCCAACTTCTCCGACCACGGGGCGAACCGGCTCGGTGCGTCGGCGCTGATGCAGGGGCTGGCGGACGGGTACTTCGTGCTCCCGGCGACGATCAACGACTACCTCGCACGTCATCCGCACCAGGAGGCGGTGACCGACGAGCACCCCGTCGTGCAGGAGGTGCTGGCGGAGACGGAGGACCGGCTCAACCTGCTCCTGTCCGTCGACGGCGACCGCACACCGGACTCCTTCCACCGTGAGGTCGGCGAACTGATGTGGGAGTTCTGCGGCATGGCCCGCACCGACGCCGGGCTGCGCAAGGCCCTGGAGCGGATCCCGCAGATCCGCGAGGAGTTCTGGCGGCGCATCAAGGTGCCGGGCACCGGCGAGGAGTTCAACCAGTCGCTGGAGAAGGCCAATCGCATCGTCGACTACCTGGAGCTCGCCGAGCTCATGTGCCTCGACGCACTGCACCGCGCAGAGTCCTGCGGCGGCCACTTCCGCGAGGAGTCACAGACCCCGGACGGGGAAGCGGCCCGCAAGGACGAGGAGTTCGCCTACGCGGCCGCCTGGGAGTTCACCGCCACCGGCGAGGCTCCCACCCTGCACAAGGAAGACCTGGTCTTCGAGTACGTCCACCCCACCCAGCGGAGCTACGCATGAAGCTCACCCTGCGCGTCTGGCGGCAGAAGAACGCCGACGCCGACGGCGCCATGTCCACGTACGAGGTGGACGGCATCTCCTGCGACATGTCCTTCCTGGAGATGCTCGACACCCTCAACGAGGAGCTCATCCTGCGGGGTGAGGACCCGGTCGCCTTCGACCACGACTGCCGGGAGGGGATCTGCGGCGCGTGCTCCCTCGTCATCAACGGCGACGCCCACGGGCCGGAGCGCACCACCACCTGTCAGCTGCACATGCGGTCCTTCAAGGACGGCGACACGATCGACATCGAGCCGTGGCGGGCGTCCGCGTTCCCGGTGATCAAGGACCTGGTCGTCGACCGGTCGGCCTTCGACCGGATCATCCAGGCCGGCGGGTACATCACCGCGCCGACCGGTGCCGCGCCGGAGGCCCATGCGACGCCGGTGCCCAAGCCCGACGCCGACTTCGCGTTCGAGCACGCGGAGTGCATCGGATGCGGGGCGTGCGTCGCCGCCTGTCCCAACGGCGCGGCGATGCTGTTCACCTCCGCCAAGGTCAACCACCTGAACGTGCTGCCGCAGGGGGCGCCCGAGCGGGAGACGCGGGTGCTGGACATGGTGGCGCAGATGGACGAAGAGGGCTTCGGGGGCTGCACGCTGGCGGGGGAGTGCGCGACCGCCTGCCCGAAGGGCATTCCACTGGTCTCCATCACCGGGATGAACAAGGAGTGGCTGCGGGCCACCCGGAAGACGGCCAAGCGCTGAGCCGTACAAGGACGTTCGCCGGAAGGTGCGGACGGGCGGGGCCGGGAGTGGTGCTCTCCGGCCCCGTCTCGCATGCGCGGCGACCCCGTCCTGGAGTGCGTGCTCGACGGGACGGAGACGCGCCACTGGCTCGGAGGTTGCGTCCCGGCGACGTGACGGTCGGCCGACCGTTCCGTTCAACAAGCTCACATCCCGGCTCTCGCCTTCGGTCATGTACCGGCCAGCCGGCATCGGAAGAACAGGTACGCGCAGGCCGTACCCGACCCGGCCTGTTCTTCCGCTCAGGCCGACCCGGCCCGTGACCTGGAGTGAGCCATGACCGCCGTATCCGCTCTGGACTCCCCGCCCCTCGCCGCTCCCACCCGCTACACCGTCTCCCTCGCCCGCGACGAGTCCGACGTACGCGCCGCCCAGCGGCTGCGGCACGAGGTGTTCGCCGGAGAGATGGGCGCCCTGCTGTCCTCCCCGCAGCCGGGCCACGACATCGACCCCTTCGACGCCTACTGCGACCACCTGCTCGTCACCGACACCCTCACCGGGCAGGTCGTGGGGACGTACCGGTTGCTGCCGCCGGAGCGTGCCGCGGTCGCCGGGCGGCTGTACTCGGAGAGCGAGTTCGACCTCTCCCGCATCGACTCGCTGCGCCCCGGACTCGTCGAGGTCGGCCGCTCCTGCGTGCACCCCGACCACCGGGACGGCGCCGTCATCTCGCTCATCTGGGCCGGCATCGCCCGCTACATGGTCGACCGCGGGCACGAGTGGCTGGCCGGCTGCTGCTCCGTCCCGCTCGCCGACGGCGGCGCGCTCGCCTCCGCGACCTGGGACCGGGTGAAGGACAAGCACCTGGCGCCCGAGGAGTACCGCGTACGGCCGCTGCTGCCCTGGATCCCGGGCGGGCCCGCCCCCGCCGGCCGCACCGAACTGCCCGCCCTCCTGCGCGGCTACCTCCGCCTCGGCGCCTGGGTCTGCGGCGAACCCGCCCACGACCCCGACTTCGGGGTCGCCGACCTGTACGTGCTGCTGTCGATGCGCCGGGTCAACCCGCGCTATCTGCGGCACTTCCTCTCCCTCGTACCGGCCTGATGAGCGTCTGGCTGCCCAGCGCGCCCTGCACCCCGGGGGTGTGCGTGGAGCCGACGGGGTCGGGCACGGCCGTACCGCGTGCCGTGCTGCGGCTGGCGGCGGTCCTGACCCTGGTGCTGGCCGGGGTCCTGCTGTCGCCGCTCGGCGGGCTGATCCCCGCCGGGCTGGTGAGGCGGTGGTGCCGGTGGATCGTACGGGCCGCAGGGGTCCAGGTCCGGGTCACCGGCACCGCCGCGCCCACCGGCGGGCTGCTCCTGGTCGCCAACCACATCTCCTGGCTCGACATCCCGCTGCTCGCCGCCGTGCGCCCGGCCAGGATGCTCGCCAAGCGGGAGATCCGGCAGTGGCCGGTGGCGGGCGCACTGGCCGCCCGGGGCGCCCTGTTCATCGACCGGGAGCGGCTGCGGGCCCTGCCGGACACGGTCGCCCGGATCGCCCGGTCCCTGCGCGACGGGCACGCGGTCGCGGTCTTCCCCGAGGGCAGCACCTGGTGCGGCCGCGCCCACGGCACCTTCCGCCGGGCCGTCTTCCAGGCAGCGCTCGACGCCGGGGCCCCCGTCCAGCCCGTGCACCTGCGCTACCGCCTCGACGGCGGTACGGCGGCCAGCACCGCGCCCGCCTTCGTCGGCGAGGACACCCTGCTCGCCTCGGTGTGGCGGGTGGTGTCGGCGCGCGGTCTGGTGGCCGAGGTGGAGGTGCGGGACGTCATCCCGGCGGGCGTCCATGCCGACCGGCGGTCCTTGGCGGAGGCAGCGCAGCGACAGGAATGCCTCGGCGGCGCACATCACCCGTGCTCCGCCGTGATGGTCGGCACGAAGGCATCCTGATTCACTCCAAGTGAGTGTGTGCGCTGCTGTGTTCGGGGACCATCCCGACATGTCCGTTGCACCTGTGCCCACTTGGCCCGTCTGTGGCGAAGGTGACTGTCATGGGGTCGTGGTCCGGGAACGGGGACGCTGTCTCGCCCACGTCACCGCTCCGGACCGGCAGATCGCCCTGCTGTCGGCCTCTGCCGGGAGCCGCGCTGACTACAGAGGTGTGCCCTTCACGCCGGAACTCCTGGCCGAGTTGCGGCGCTGGACCCAGGGTGTGCTCTACGAGGCCCGGTTCGACCAGGCCGTGTTCTCGGGCGAGGCCGACCTGAGCGGCTTCGTGTTCTCGGGGCGGGCCGACTTCACGGACGCCCGCTTCCAGGGATCGGTGGACTTCGGCAGGGCACGGTTTCGCCATGGGGCGGATTTCCTCAGGACGGTTTTCGAGGAGGACGCTGGTTTCGACCGATCCGAGTTCGAGGACTCGGTGGACTTCATGCGGGCGGAGTTCCGCTCGACGCTGTCGATGACCGGAACCTGTGTCATGGGGATCCTGGACCTGTCCCGGGTGCGTTGCTCGGGCTCCATGGAGGCCACGCTCGTGTGCACGCACGAGGCACGGCTCGGTGGCGCAGTCATGGAGCAACCAGTGCACCTGCAACTTGCCGTGCCGCGTCTCTACTGCCGGGAGACGTCGTTCCTGGCCTCCTCCGCCTTGCTGCTGCGGTTCGCAGAGGCCGATCTGACGGACGCGCATCTCGCAGCCCGGCTGTCCTTGTTCCACCACTACGGACTGTTCCTGCTGCCCGACCGTACCGCCATGGACGAAACGCGGCTCCAGCCGTACATACCCGACCGGTTCGGAGCCCCTGAACTGGTCTCCATACGAGGAGTGGATGTCTCGCACCTTACGCTGGTCGACATGTGGTTGCGGCGGTGTCTGTTCTTCGGAGCACACCACCTCGATCAGATCCGCATCAGTGGTGAGTGCTATTTCGCCTACCCGTACCGGGACTGGGGCGTGCACGGCGGCGTGCCGCTGCGCTGGGCCCGGCGCCGGACGATCGCCGACGAGCACCTGCTCAGACACGGCGTCGAACGCAGCGCCCGTAACCGTGGGGCCTGGCGCGAGATCACCGACGATCTCCCAGGGACCGTCATGGAGCCCGCGCACGTGGCCCAGCTCTACCGCCAGCTGCGCAAGGCCCTGGAGGACAACAAGGACGAGCCCGGTGCCGCCGATTTCTACTACGGCGAGATGGGTGCGGCCTGAAAGCCGCTCCGGTCCAGTGAAGACATTCCAGAGGAAGGAGGTCTTCCCCGCCAAGTGACCAAGATGGCGGGCCCCCGGCGAGGCGTGCAGGACCGGTAACGGACCTGTGCGAAGCCCTCGTAACCGAAGCTCCAAGACCATGCAGGCTGCTGCGAGGCACAGGGCCAAGGGGGAGAGCTGAAGGGTGAACGCAAGTGAACCTCTGATGAGGTCCCGTAACCGTAGATGCCGGAGCAGTGCAGAACGCCGGCACAGGGCTACTGCTGCGAAGCAAACACGGCACGTCGGTCCCATTTACGTCGTGCGTGGTCACCGTGGCCCCGGGATATAGGAGGCACCCGACCCAGCTCGCATCTGGACGGAGCGGAACAGGACAACCCCGTAGAGGTCCGGTCGCATGACCGGTAGGCCGACGGAGACGGAAGCTCAACTCCTCTGCGGGCGAAGGAAGGCTCGAGAAGCAAAGGCCGCTGGGGCGAAAGCCCAGGGGAAAGGGCGGACGACGGCACCTCAGCCGCCGCCTATAACCCGGCGGATACCAGCCAGGTGGCTGGGCGCGAAAGCGAGCTGACGCGGGCCTGGTGGACCTTTGAAGATGCCAACGCAATGAGACCGAAAGTCAGGAGACCGGAGTGGACGCGGAGGTGGTTGACGTGACCGTCGCGACGGAATCTGAGACAGCCGACGTGACGATGGCCCTGAGCGACGCCGAGCAATGGCGCAGTACCGACTGGGCCAAAGCGGAGGCGGACGTCCGGCGACTGAGGCAGCGGATCTTCAAGGCGGCACGTGAAGAAGACCCGAAGAGGGTTAGAAATCTGCAGAAGTTGATGCTGAGGGCACGAAGCAACACGATCGTTTCGATCCGCCGAGTGACTCAGCTCAGCGCTGGACGCCGCACCCCCGGAGTCGACGGGACGGTCGTGGTCGACGAGCGGCAACGAGGACAACTCCTGCGGGAGCTGACCGAGGAGCCGCGGTTCAGGCCACTGCCGGTGCGGCGGGTGCATATCCCGAAGGCGAACGGCAAGAAGCGACCACTGGGCATCCCCACGATCCGGGACCGAGTGGAGCAGGCCAGGGTGAAGAACGCCCTGGAGCCGGAATGGGAGGCACGTTTTGAAGGGCGAAGCTACGGCTTCCGGCCCGGACGAGGGTGCCATGACGCGATTGGCGCGATATTCCAGACACTCGCCCGCAAGGGCGCCAAGAAGGTCTGGATCCTGGACGCTGACCTGTCCAGCGCGTTCGACCGCATCGACCATGACCGCTTGCTGGATGCCATTGGCGACTTCCCGGCCTGCCGGGAGATCAGAGGATGGCTGAAGGCCGGGGTAATGGAGAACGGCAGGTTCGCCCCCACCGAGGAGGGGACGCCGCAGGGCGGGGTGATCAGCCCCCTGCTGCTCAACATTGCACTCCATGGCATGGAAATCGCTGCTGGATACGATCCGAGCCTCACGCAATTACAGAGGTCTCGGAGGAACATCCCGACGCTGGTCCGCTACGCCGACGACTTCGTCGTCATGTGCGCGACGGAGGCGGAAGCATGGCAGATCAAGGAGAAGCTCACCGACTGGCTGATGCCGAGAGGGTTGACCTTCAACGACGAGAAGACCCATGTGGTCCATGCGTCGGAAGGTTTTGACTTCCTCGGATTCAACGTCAGGAGGTACGACGAGAAGCTCCTGATCAAGCCCAGTAAGGCAGCGGTGCAGAAGGTCAAGAGGGAGATCACTGACCGATGCGAGCGTATGGCAGCGGCCAGAACAACGGATCTGATCCGAAATGTGAACCCTCTGATCAAGGGTTGGGCCACCTACTACCGAAGCGCCGTATCCAGCGAGACGTTCAACAAGCTGGATTGGTGGCTGTACAAGCGGGCGTACAGGTGGGCAAAGAGACGGCACGCACAGAAGTCGCGCAGCTGGGTCAAGAGCGCATACTTCGGCCGCTTCAACCCAACCCGGCAGGACAACTGGGTCTTCGGCGACATGGAGACCGGTGCCTTTATGGGCAAGTTCGGATGGACGAACATCCAGCGCCACGTGATGGTGAAGGGTGCAGCGTCCAAGGACGACCCGGAACTGGCGGAGTACTGGCGGGAGCGAACGCGTAAGCGCAAACACCCGCAGGCAGACGGCAAGTTCGCCGTCAATCTCGCAGCCAGGCAGAAGGGACTCTGTCCGCTGTGCGGACTTGACCTGATCGATGGAGCGACGTACGAACCGGACTCGGTCCGCGACTGGGCCAATTGGTTCCACGCCAGCTACCGGACGATTCACAAGCATCATCTGATCTACCGCTCACGCGGCGGGTCAGATCAGGCGTCCAACCAAGCCCTGGTCCATTCCGACTGTCATCGGAGGCATCACGCGTCCCATGACTACGGTCAAACGCAGAATCAAGTGCTACCCAAGGGGTCTGCTTGAGCCGTGTGCCGCGACGAGTGGCACGCACGGTTCTGAGGGGGGCCTCGTCCCGAGAGGGGCGGGGCCTACCCGACAGATGCGCCGTCTTGACCACACCGAGACGACGCGGGCCGAACGCTGGCTGCTCCACGCCTACTGGCTGGCGTCGGGCTATGGCTTGCGGGCTTCGCGTGCCCTTGCCTGGCTGCTGCTGGCGATGTGCACCACGGTGGTCCTGACGCTTGGGCTGGGGCTGCCGGACCGCAGCCCCCACGACACTGTCACGGGCAGTCTGCCCCGTGACGGTGGCCAGGTCACTCTTGAGGTCGACACGCCATCCCCCGAGCTCACACTTCCTGTCGATGAACGGTTCACTTCCGAGCGTCTTGAGAAGACGCTGCGCATTGTTCTCAACTCAGTGATCTTCAGGTCCAGCGGGCAGCAACTGACTCTCTGGGGCACTTACATCGAGATGGTGAGCCGTTTCACGGAACCGGTGTTCCTCGGACTCGCCGTGCTCGCCATGCGCGGACGGATCAAGCGGGGCTGACGAACCTCCGGGCCAGATACGGCGCCGTGGCGCTCCCCTCTGTCCGGGCTACCTCCGCCGGAGGCCCCGTCGCCATGATCCGGCCGCCCTCGCCGCCGCCCGGGCCGAGGTCGATGACCCAGTCCGCGCCGGCGACGACGAACATGTCGCGCTCGACGACGATGACGGTGTGCCCGGATTCGACGAGGCCGTGGAGCTGGCGCATCAGGACCTCGACATCGGCGGGATGGAGTCCGGTGGTCGGTTCGTCGAGGAGGTAGAGGGTGTGGCCGCGGCGGCCGCGCGGCAACTCGCTGGCGGGCTGGCCCAGGCGCAGATAGCCGAGACCGACGTCGACGAGCGTGCCGAGGCTGCGGGCGACGGCCGGGGTGTCGGCGACGTAGGAGCGGAACGCCGCTGCTGCAGCGAGACGGCCGGCGGCAGCCCTGGGATCTCCCCGACCTTCGGCGCCCCGACCTGGTGGATCAGCCGTCGCGCATAGGGCGCCACCGACTCGAAGTACAGCCGCTGCGCCTCCGCGTAGATCGTACCGAACGCCAACGACGGCTTCCCCGACCCGGGCACCCCCGTGAACACCGCCAGCACACCCCGCGGGATGTCAACGTCCACACCCTTGAGGTTGTGCTCCCGGGCGGCGCGGACACGGACATACGGGGCGTGGGGGTTGTGCATGAGGGGGAGCTCCACCTTCCTGAGTATTTTAATATCGACTGGAATTGACGCTGCGAAGATCACACTCGGCCGGGATCCTATGGGTCCGTACTGGGAAGCGTCGCAGAGGACCGCCTGTGCAGTTCATGGCGCCCTCTCAGGGGAGGACGTCGGGGTGGGGACTTCCACGCAGGAACGCCGAGAACGCTACTTTCAGGCCATCTCGGTTCACTCGGATGCGACACCGGCCAGAACACCCGACCAGCCCAAGGCAGGCCCGACCCGGAGCAGGGGCAGAGGCGGGGGAGAACGCAATCCGCCCACGGAAGCGACCAGACGACTCTGCGCGGCCGCGCACGCACGCCCGGATCGGCTGGAGCCGGTCACCAAGGTATGGCGGCACCTGAGTACTCATGGCTGGGGCCTGGACTCGGTGCGCGCGCTCACGGCCGACGAACGTCCGCGGCGGGGCAGACCGGCGACGTGCCCGCCCTTGGGCGAGCCACTCGCCCGCTGGGCGATCGGAAAGGTACTCCTGTCGCGCCTGCGCGTGGTGCCTTCCTACGGTTTCGATCTCGCTCCCGTCCTGGCTCACTGCCTCGCGGCTCGCAGGCAGTGGCGCGTGCGCCGGGCCGTGCTGGCGCTCGGCCTGGGCTGGATCGCGTACCGCTTCCCGTTGGGCGTGGCGCTGTGGGCGTTCACTGTCGTGCTCGCGCTGCTGGTCACCCGGCCTCCGCGGCGCACACTGTGGCGCTCGCGACGCCGCTGGCTGAGCCGGGCCTGGGGCGGTGTACTCGTACTGGTGCTGCTCCCGCTGCTGGTCATGACACTCCGGCTCACCAGCCCTGCGGGCAAGGAGACGCTGAGCGCTCTGGTGTACGTCACGCTGGCCTACCTGGGCGTGCGGACCGTGGACCGGTTCGTCGCGCTCGTCTACGCGCTGCTCTGCGACCGGGGCGGTCGTAGCCCGTGGACGGGACCACGCCTGCGCGGCCGGATCGCCGCTGTCGAGCGAGCACAGCACGGCGACGCCCTTCCATACGAACTCCAGGCGGGGTACTGGAGGTTCATCGGAGCCGGCAACGCCCTGTGGCGCCGGTCCACGATCAGTATCAAGCTCCAGGGTGAGAAGGACGACGAGGACGACGACGTCCGCAAGGACTTCGTTCCTTTCAGTCCTGACGAGTTGCTCACGGCCGTGAGTGAGGACCTGGAGGATCTGCGGATCGCCGTGCATCCGTTCCAGCCACTGCCGTGCGAGGTCCGCCACGTCCGTGGCGGACCCTCCCGGCGCTGGGCCCGCCTGCCGAAGAGTTCCGCCGGGGACGAGGCCGGCGAGGATGCCGTGTGGGGGCGGGCTCCGGACGAGAAGGGCTCCGGGATCGTCGTCCGCCGGTACTTGTCCGCGCAGGTCCGCACCTGGTCCGGCCAGCTGGTTATCACCGTGCTGGCATCGGCGGTGATCGAGGGGCAGGAACTGCACTTCGTCATACGCCCGCATGTCCTGCCGCCCCTCTTCGACGAGGTCGACGAGTCCGGGGACCCCGAAGTCCTGTGGCGGTTCGCCACATTCGCGCAGGTCCCGGTTCAGGCCGTGTGCGATCTCGTGGCCCTCGGATACGGGTGGTGGCGCTTCCTGAAGTGGTGGGCGCGGGAGAACGAGGCGACGGCGTCTGGCGAGGAACTGGCCCAGGTGCCGAGGCGGCCGCTGCCGGTGAGCCTACGAGAGCGGTACTCGCCCGTCTACACGGACGACATGCATGTGTCCGAGGACGCGATACGGCATGTGGCGATCGTCCAGCAGTCCATGTTCTCCACGGTCGAGGAGTTCCTCGAACTCCAGGGAGTCGATGTCACGGACTTCAAACGTCAGGCGCAGAAGATCATGACGATCATCCACGCCGGCGACAACAACATCATCCAGGCGGTCACCGCGGGACGGGACGTCCACGACGTACACCAGAAGGCGGACTCCGCGCAGGAACGGCAGTCGGGTCGGCAATCGGATGACGACGAGGACGAGAGCGACAAGGCGACGGAGAAGGGTGACGGGAAATGAACCGATTTCGACGCGAGGGCGGTTGGCGCAGCAGGGCAGGCCGGCGCCAGGTCTCCTCGAACACGACGACGGGCGACAACAGCAACGTCCAGTCGGTGACGGCGGGCAGGGACGCCAGTCGGATCAGCCAATCGGTGACGCAGTCTTCGGGTGGTGATCGGGCGATGGCCGAAGTCCGCGCCAGTCTCAGGGAGTTCCGGGACGCCCTGTACCGGCTCGACGCCGGCGAGGACCGGGATGCCGGCCTGCGCGCGGTCGACCGCATCGAGCGGGCGCTCGGCGACCCGGACGGTGGGCGCGACACCATCGAGAGCGCGGCCGACACGATCGGTGTCATGGGCCGGACCGTGGCGGCGCTGGCAGGCGCGGCGACCGCAGTGCAGCAGGCCGTGGCGGCACTGTTCTGACGCCCGGCCCGGCGCACCCTACGCGAAAGGGGGAATCCTCACCCCGTCCACGATCCGGGCCAGCCGCCGGTAGGAGTCCAGCAGTGCGTCACGGTCGTACGTGCTGGTCGTGACCAGGAGCTCCTGGGCGCCCGTCTCCTTCAGGACCGTCTCCAGCTCGTGGGCGACCTGTTCCTCGGTGCCGGCGATGTGGCCGGTGAGGCCGGACTCGTAGAAGCCGCGCTCCTTGGCGGTCATGGCGAGGGACTCGACGAGGTCGGCGGGCGGCAGGGGAGGGAAGGTGCCGTGGGTGCGGGAGTACGCCATCGACCAGGCTTCCGGGATCAGCAGGCGGCGGGCGTCCTCCGGGGTGGCGGCGACCGCGACGGTGCCGGAGATGACGACGTACGGCTCGGCGGCCCAGGGGGAGGGGCGGAACAGGGTGCGGTAGTGGTCGATGCCGCGCTGCATCCTGTCGCGGTTGCGGAGGTCGCCGATGACCATCGGCAGGCCCGCGCGGGCCGCGATCGCCGCGCCCTCGCCCATCGCGAGGACGAACGGCGGGACCGTCAGGCCCTCCGCGGGGCGTGCGTGCACCCCGGTCGGTGAGGTGCCGCGGAACCAGTCGAGGAGTTCGTCGAGCTGGGCGGAGAAGTCGTCGGCGTCGTCCTTGTCGCGGCCGAGCGCCTTGCGCACACCGTCGGTGAAGCCCACCGAGCGGCCGAGCCCCATGTCGATGCGCCCGGGGAAGAGTGACTCCAGGACGCCGAACTGTTCGGCCACGACCAGCGGCCGGTGATTGGGCAGCATCACCCCGCCCGTCCCGACCCGGATCGTCCGCGTGGCCCCGGCCACCGCGGCGGCCAGCACGGTCGGAGCGGAACCGGCGACACCGGGCACGCCGTGGTGCTCCGAGACCCAGAACCGGTGATAGCCGAGCTCCTCGACCTGCTGCGCGAACCGCACGGTGTCCCGGAGCGCCTCGGCGTTCGTATGGCCCTCGCGGGTGCGGGAGCGGTCGAGGACGGAGAACCGGGTGGCGGAGATCAGCGAGGTCACACGGGGTTCAACGCCGGGAGCGCCCCGGCATTCCCGGCGTCACCCGATGTCAGTGCGCGGACACCGCGTGTTCGTGTTCGCACGCGTCGTCGATGCCGTAGGTGTCCCACGCCGGGAAGGGGTCCGTGGCGGGCGCGCTCTCGCCCGGAGCCATCAGGCATCCGGCGAGCGCCCTGTGGAGCTCCGCCGAGTCCAGCTGCGTCCCGATGAAGACCAGTTCCTGCGCGTACGGCGCCTCGTCGTCGCGGGCCGCCGACGGCTCGAAGCGGGCCACCGAGCCGGCCTGCGACCACAGGCCCGTCACGTGCGGGCGGCTGGACAGGGTGAAGAAGCCCTTCGAGCGCAGCACGCGGCCGTACGTGCCGCTGTCGAGGTCCTCCGTCACGAACGTCCACAACCGGCCGGGGTGGAAGGGGAGTTCGGAGCGGAAGACCGTGGAGGAGACGCCGTACTCCTCGGTCTCCGGGATGTGCTCGCCGTTGAGTTCCCGGACCCAGCCCGGCGCCTGCTGTGCGCGGTCCAGGTCGAACAGGCCGGTGCCCAGCACCTGGCCGAGGTCCACGCGCGCGTGGCGGGCGTCGACGATCCGGGCGACCGGGTTGAGACGGCGCAGGGCCGCCCGCAGCCGGGTCGCGGACTCGGTGTCGACCAGGTCGAGCTTGTTGAGCACGATGACGTCCGCGAACTCGATCTGGTCCACCAGCAGATCGCTGACCGTGCGCTCGTCGTCCTCGAACGGCGCCAGGCCGCGCTCGGCGAGCTCGTCGCCGCTGTCCAGCTCGGGCAGGAAGTTGGCCGCGTCGACGACCGTGACCATGGTGTCGAGGCGGGCGACGTCCCCGAGGGTGGCCCCGTCGTCGCGGGCGAAGGCGAAGGTCGCGGCCACCGGCATGGGTTCCGAGATGCCGGACGACTCGATGAGCAGATGGTCGAAGCGGCCCTCCCGGGCCAGCCGGTCCACCTCCTCCAGCAGGTCGTCGCGCAGCGTGCAGCAGATGCAGCCGTTGGTCATCTCGACCAGGCGTTCCTCGGTCCGCGACAGCGCGGCCTCGCCGCCCCGCACCAGCGCGGCGTCGATGTTGACCTCGCTCATGTCGTTGACGATCACGGCGACCCGCAGGCCCTCGCGGTTCGCCAGCACATGGTTGAGCAGCGTGGTCTTGCCCGCCCCGAGGAACCCGGACAGGACGGTGACCGGCAGACGGTCGTAGGACATGGCGCGCTCAGCCCTCGGGACGCAGCAGGCCGCGCTCGTAGGCCCTGACCAGGTTCTGCGGTACGAGGTGACGCACGCCGTCGATCGTGACGGGCACCAGCGACGGCGTGGCCGCCTTCCACTGGGCGCGGCGGTGACGGGTGTTGCTGCGGGACATCTTCCGCTTGGGGACAGCCATGACGGGACCTCCTCGGTGGGACGGGTGGCGTGCACCGAGGACGCTATATGAAAATGGATCCCATTAACAATTGAGGGTCTCGTCCGGCGTGAGGGTCTCGTCCGGCGTGAGCGGCCCGCCCGGTTCTAGGGTGGGTCGCGTGACCGACAGCAGCAGACGGCCTCTCGCCGTGTTCGACCTGGACAACACCCTCGCCGACACCGCCCACCGGCAGCGCTTCCTGGAGCACAAGCCCCGCGACTGGGACGGCTTCTTCGCCGCCGCGCCCGAGGACCCGCCGATCCCGCAGGGCGTCGCGCTGGTCCTGGAGAGCGCCGAGGAGTGCGAGATCGTCTACCTCACCGGGCGGCCCGAGCGGTGCCGGCGGGACACCGTCGCCTGGCTCGCCGCGCAGGGTCTGCCCGAGGGGCGGATCCACATGCGGCGCGACAACGACCGCAGGCCCGCCCGGCGCACCAAGCTGGAGATCCTCCGCCGTCTCGAGCGCACCCATGAGATCCGGGTGCTGGTGGACGACGACGAGCTGGTCTGCCAGGACGCCGAACGGGCCGGGTTCACCGTCGTACGGGCGCGGTGGACCGCCCCTTCCGCCGCGCTGGAAGCTGCCCAGGAGCGGGAGGGGCGGACCTGAGAACCGTCAGGATCC
Source organism: Streptomyces sp. S.PB5 (assembly GCF_030403745.1). Taxonomy (GTDB): domain Bacteria; phylum Actinomycetota; class Actinomycetes; order Streptomycetales; family Streptomycetaceae; genus Streptomyces. The sequence goes on along the minus strand of NZ_JAQMWP010000015.1, from coordinate 227,938 downwards.
ACGGACCGTCAGGATCCGAGGCCGTCAGGCTCCGAGGACCGTCAGTCGGACTCCTCCAGGCGGAAGCCGACCTTCAGGCCCACTTGCCAGTGCGCGACCTGGCCGTCCTCGATCTGACCCCGCACCTGGGTCACCTCGAACCAGTCGAGATTGCGGAGGGTCTGGGAGGCGCGGCCGATGCCGTTGCGGATCGCCTGGTCGACGCCGTCGGGCGAGGTGCCGACGATCTCGGTCACCCGATAGGTGTGATTCGTCATGGATCCACCGTGCCCCAGGTGACGGCGGAGCGCGAGACGTACGTCATCGCACCGTGCTGAGCGACAGCGCGAACCGTCCCTCGCCGTCCGTCCACCAGTGGGACAACTCGAGTCCCGCGGCGGACAGTTCCGCGCGCACACCCTCCTTCCGGAACTTCGCCGAGATCTCGGTGTGCAGCTCCTCGCCGGCCGCGAAGTCGACGGCGAGGTCCAGCGCGGGGATCTTCACGGTCTGCGCGGTACGCGACCGCAGCCGCATCTCGATCCACTCGTTCTCCGCGTCCCAGAGGGCCACATGGTCGAAGGCGCCGGGGTCGAAGTCGGCGCCCAATTCCCGGTCGACGACCGTCAGGACGTTCTTGTTGAACGCGGCCGTCACCCCGGCCGCGTCGTCGTACGCCCTGACCAGCACCTTCTCGTCCTTGACGAGGTCCGTGCCGAGCAGCAGGGCGTCGCCGGGGGAGAGCAGGGCGCGGATCGAGGCGAAGAACTCCGCCCGCTCGGGCGGGAGCAGATTGCCGATCGTGCCGCCGAGGAACGCCAGCAGCCGGGGCCCCGGCGTCTCGGGGAGCGTGAGCTCGGCCGTGAAGTCGGCGATCAGGGCATGCACGTTCAGGCCCGGCCGCTCCTCGATCAGCGCGTGCCCGGCCTGGGTGAGGGCGCTCTCGCTGACGTCGACGGGCACGTAGGTGTGCAGACCGGTCAGCGCGTCGATGAGGTACCGGGTCTTCTCCGAGGAACCCGAGCCGAGTTCGACGAGGGTGCGGGCGCCGGAGGCCGCCGCGATGGCGTCGGCGCGCGCGACGAGGATCTCGCGCTCGGCGCGGGTGGGGTAGTACTCGGGCAACTCCGTGATCCGGTCGAAGAGTTCGCTGCCGTGGGCGTCGTAGAACCACTTCGGCGGGAGGGTCTTCGGGGTGCGGGTCAGGCCGCTCAGGACGTCGGCACGCAGGGCGGCCTCGGTGGCGTCCTCGGGCAGGGTGCGGGTGAGAAGGAACGGGCTCACGTACGGGGCTCCTTCAGTGGTTCCACGGACGGTTCCTTGAGGGGCGTCAGCAGCACGTCGGTGCGGCTCGCTGCGAGGAGGGTGCGGTCGGGGACCTCCTGCCAGTGCGGATCGTCGTCGTAGGGCTCGGAGGCGACGACCGTGCCGCGCGGGCAGGTCAGGTACCACAGGGTGTCGCCCCAGGTGGTCGCGGTGATGGTGTCGCCGTTGGTGAGGAGGAGGTTGAGCCGGGAGCCCGGGGCCGCCTCGGCGACCTCCAGGACCGTGTCGGCCAGCGCCTGGCCCTCCTCGTCACCGCCGCGCAACCGGGCCAGGACGAGAGCCCACACGAACGCCGAGTCGTTGCGGGCCTCCATCGACAGCAGATCGGCGGCGGGCAGGGTCTGGGCCAGCGGCGCCAGAGAGCGGGGCCAGCCCTTGACCGCGCCGTTGTGGCTGAACAGCCAGGGACCGCTCGCATAGGGCGCCGCCGCTGCCTCGGCGTCCGAGCCCGCCAAGGTGGCGTCCCGGACCGCCGCGAGCAGCGCGCCCGACCGGACGACCCGGGCCAGGTCCGCGAAGGACAGGTCCGCCCAGATGGGCCCGGCCCGGCGGTAGCGCGCCGGGACCGGGTCGTCCTCGGCGTACCAGCCGACCCCGAAACCATCGGCGTTGACGGTGCCGTACCGCTGGTGTCTGGGCGCCCAGGACTGGCGGTACAGGCCGTGCTGCGGCTCCACGAGGAGTCTGCCGAGCGGCTCCTCGGGGCCCAGGTACGCCAGATGACGGCACATCAGACGCCCTCCGCGGAACGGGCGGTGCGGAAGCCGGAGAAGATCTGCCGCCGGATCGGGTAGTCCCAGTTGCGGAACGTGCCGCGGCAGGCCACCGGGTCCACGGCGAACGAACCGCCGCGCAGCACCTTGTACTCGGGGCCGAAGAACACCTCCGAGTACTCCTTGTACGGGAACGCCTCGAAGCCCGGGTAGGGGAGGAAGTCGCTCGCCGTCCACTCCCACACATCGCCGATCAACTGGCGTACGCCGAGCGGGGATTCGCCCTGCGGGTAGCTGCCCGCCGGGGCCGGGCGCAGATGCCGCTGGCCGAGGTTGGCGTGCTGCGGCTCCGGGTCGGCGTCGCCCCACGGATAGCGCATCGAGCGGCCCGAGGTGGGGTCGTGGCGGGCGGCCTTCTCCCACTCGGCCTCCGTGGGCAGCCGGCGCCCGGCCCAGCGGGCGTAGGCGTCGGCCTCGTACCAGCTGACGTGCACCACCGGCTCGTCGGGCGGTACGACCTCGGTGACGCCGAAGCGGCGGCGCAGCCACTGGTTGCCGTCCCGGCGCCAGAACAGCGGGGCGTCGATGCCGTGCTCCCGGATGTGCGCCCAGCCGGCCGGGGTCCACCACCGGTCGCGCCGGTAGCCGCCGTCCTCGATGAACTCCTGGTACGCCTCGTTGGTGACCGGAGCCGTGTCGATGAAGAAGGGCGCCACCTCCCGCCGGTGCGCCGGGCGTTCGTTGTCCAGCGCCCAGGGCTCGTCGGAGGTGCCCATCGTGAACGGGCCGCCGGGGACCAGGACTTCGGCCGGGCCGGTGTGCAGCGGCGCCGGGTCCGGGTCGGGGGCGGTCAGGGCCTGGGGGCCCTTGCGGAGCTGATGGGTGATCAGCATGGTCTCGTCGTGCTGCTGTTCGTGCTGCGCGATCATCCCGAAGGCGAAGCCCGCCTCCGTGAGCCGCGTGCCGTGGAACGCGGTGGACTCCAGCAGGTCCAGGACCCGACCGCGGACCTCCGCCGCGTACCGGCGGGCCTCGGCCGGTGGCAGCAGCGGCAGCTTCGGGCGTTCCGCGCGCGGGTGCTCGAAGGCGTCGTACAGGCCGTCGATCTCCGGGCGCATGGCCTCCCGCCCGGCGACCCCCCGCAGCAGCCAGAGCTCCTCCTGGTTGCCGATGTGGGCGAGGTCCCAGACCAGCGGGGACATCAGCGGGGAGTGCTGGGCGGTCAGGTCGGGGTCCTCGACGCAGCTGGTCAGCAGGGTCGTGCGGTCGCGGGCCGTGGTGAGGGTGGTCAGCGCCCGTACGCGGAGCGTCTCGGCGTCGGTTCCGGGCGTCTCGGCGACGTCGGTCATGAGCGGAGGTCCTTCCCGTGGAGCCGGTCCAGCAGATCGTCGGCGGGGCAGCGGCCCTGGAGGACGTAGCGCTCCAGGTACGCGGTGACGGCGCCCGTGACCTCTTCGGTCGCACCGAGCCGGGGCAGGGCGTCGAGCGCGGCCGTGAAGCACTGGACGGCCACGTCGTGCAGTTCCGGGTCGGCGAGGCCGGTGCGCGCCGCGTCCAGCCACAGCGGGTTGTGCGGGGCGGGCAGCCCCAGGGCCCGCTCGGCCAGCGGCTTCACCGCGCGGTAGGCGGTCTCGGCGGCCTCGGGGTCGTCGAAGAGCGCCGCGGTCACGGCGAGCGGCACGATCCAGCCGTCGTCCCCGGGCTGGGCGTCGATCATGCGCAGCTCGATGTGGCCGCGCGGTCTGACCGGCGGGAAGAGGGTGGTCAGGTGGTAGTCGAGGTCCTCGCGGGTCGGGGGCCTCGGGCTCGCCGAGCGGGTCCACTCGCGGAACGTCATGCCGTCCGGGACGTCCCAGGCGCGGCCGTCCCGGCGGATGCACATCACCGGGGAGTCGAGCACATGCCGGGCCCAGGTCTCGCGGGGGTCGCCGTCCAGTGGGGGAGCGCCCGCGCGGCCCGCGCCGATCTCCATCCACAGCAGCTGCCGGGTGGAGAGCCAGCCGGTGGGTTCGCCCCCGGCCAGCGGGGAGTTGGCGAACGCGGCGACCAGCACCGCGCCCAACTGATGCGCCAGCCACCAGCGCCGCCCGTGACCGAGCGGGCCGGGCTCCTCGTGTCCCGCGTCGAGGCACACCTGCACGGAGGCGGAGGTGCACATCATGGCGCGGCCGGCCGGGCCCGTACGGTCCAGACAGGCTTCCATGGCGTCGTAGCGGGGTTCGCGGAGATACCGGCGGGGCGGGTGCCAGGGATCGTGGCCGACGCCGACGAGGCCGAGACCGAGCCCGGCGAGCGTCCTGCGGACGGCGGCGAGATCGGCGGAGACGGTGCCGATGCACTCCGTCAGGGAGGCGGCGGGCGGGGAGCTGAGTTCCAGCTGGCCGCCGGGCTCGACGGTGAGCGCCGAGCTGAGGGGCACGGTCCGCAGTGCGGCGTACGCCGCTTCGAGTCGTTCGGGTGTGACGGGGAGCTGCGGTGTGCGCAGCTCGTGGACGAGCCATTCCACCTCGACCCCGACGGTGCGGGGCGGTCCCGTCTTGAAGCAGATGCCCCTGACCAGGGCCTCCACCTCGGCGGCGGACAGAGCGGTGCGGGGCTCCGTACAGTCGCTTTCCGATGTAGTAGTGGATGTATCGGACATGTCGGGATCCTCCTGAGATTCCACCATGCCACCGGCCCGGATGATGTTGGCCGGACCGGCAGAGCTCGTCCCACCCAAAACCCTCGGAGCGATTCGCACAAGGGTGCACTTCGTCGCAATCGGGGCCGACGATCTCCGTTTCCTGTGGGTTCTCCGGGTGTTCTCGAGGCCGGGAAACTCCGTTGCACCGCATGACCAGCATCGCCCACGATGCGTACATGAGCACGACGGGGGAGCGCGCACGGCGCGCGATCATGGCGCCCACGGGGGTGGCGCCATGAGCGCGCGCCTGCGGGGCATCGCACAGCAGACGGAGGAGATCGTCGAGGCCGGTTTCTATCGCCTCGCCGACGGGCGCGAGGTGTCCCTCGCGGACGGCATCGAGGCCGCACGGGCCGGTACGCGCATGTACGGGCCGGAGCCCGTGCCGGTACCCGGGATCCCGCCCGCCGACACATTCGTCGAGGTCACGGGCGAGAGCAGCCTGGAGGCCGCACGACGGCTCGGCGGGGTGCCGGCCGTCCTGAACTTCGCCTCGGCCCGCAACCCGGGCGGCGGCTATCTCAACGGCGCCCAGGCCCAGGAGGAGGCCCTGTGCCGCGCCTCCGCCCTGTACGCGTGTGTACGGCAGGCCCGGGACTTCTACGACCACCACCGCGCCCACCGCGACGCCTTCTACACGGACCGTGTCATCCACTCACCGGCCGTGCCCGTCTTCCGCGACGACCGCGGTCGCCTGCTGGACGAGCCGTACGTCGCGGGCTTCCTGACCGCGGCCGCGCCGAACGCCGGTGTCATACGGCGTACGACGCCCGACCGCATCCCCGGCATCCCGGCGGCCCTGGCCGTCCGCGCCGAGCGGGTGCTGGAGGTCGCGGCGGCCGAGGGGTACCGGCGGCTGGTGCTCGGCGCCTGGGGCTGCGGGGTGTTCCAGAACGATCCGGCGCAGGTGGCGGGTGCGTTCCACGCGCTGCTGGGGCCGGGCGGACGGTTCGCCTCGGCCTTCGAGCACGTGGTGTTCGGGGTGCTGGACCGCACGCCCGGCAGCGTGGTGCGGGCCGCCTTCGAGAAGACCTTCCAGGCCGGCCCGAGGACTCAGGTCCAGCCGTAGCGCTCGTGCAGCCGGTTCCTGACCAGGTTGAACCGGCCCCGGTCCAGCGCGCACGCCTCGCGCCGCATACCGTCCTCGTGCAGCCGCAGGATGCGGTCGACGTCCACCCAGGAGTCGCGGCCCGACTTGTCCCAGGGCCCGCTGCCGATCGCGACCCATTCGCGGTCGCCGTCGTGCCGCTTGCTGGAGAGCTGCACGGCGAGGAAGGTCCCGGAGGCCTCGCGGGCGACGACCAGCACCGGACGGTCCTTGCCGCGTCCGTCGTTCTCCTCGAAGGGCACCCAGGTCCACACGATCTCCCCGGGGTCGGGGTCTCCGTCGTGGGCGGGGGAGTACTCGGTGCGCACCCGGCCGACCTCGAGGGCGTCGGCCTCCATGGTCGCGGTGGGGCCGGAGCGGCCGGGGATGTTCTCATCGGTAAACGCAGTCACGGGGGCACCATAGACGGTGCCCCCGTGGATCAGTCCTCCTGGACCGGTACTTTCTGCGAGAGCCCGTTCAGGGACGAAGTCCCCGCCGGTGCCTGTCCGTTCTGGTTCATCGACGCGAGCAGCTGCCGCGCGAGCCCCAGCCCGGTGCCGCCCATGGTGAGCGCCTTGGCGAACATGTCCGCCACACCGTCGGCGCCGTTGAGCACCACCATGTTGTCGACGTTGCCGAACGCGGACGCGCCCGCCTGGACGATCTCCGGCCAGTTCTCGGCGAGTTGCTGGGCGACCACGGCCTCCTGGTTCTCGGCGAGGGCCGCGGCCCGCGCCTTGATGGCCTCCGCCTCGGCGAGACCCTGGGCCTTCGTCGCCTCGGCCTGCGCGAGCCCCTTGGCCTGGGCGGCGGCCGCCTCGGCCTCACCGGTGGCCCGGGTCGAGGCCGCCGTCGCCGTACCGCGCGCCTTGGTCGCCTCGGCCTCGGCGCTCGCGGCCGTCTTGACCCGGGTCGCCTCGGCCGCGGCCGCCAGCTCGGTCTCCTTCGCCTTGGCCTGGGCGGCGGAGATCCGCGCGTCGCGCTCGGCCTCGGCCAGCGTGCGCTTCTCGTACGCCTTCGCGTCCGCGGGTTTGCGGACGTCCGCCTGGAGCTGCTGCTCGGTCCGCTGTGCCTCCAGTTCGGCGACCCGGGTCATCTGCACGACGACCTCCTGCCGGGCGGCGGCGTCGGCGAGCGGCCCGGCCTGCTGGGCCTTGGCGGCGGCCTTGTCCCGTTCGGCCTGGTAGCCGGCCTGGAGGATCTCGCTGTCCCTGGTGGCCTCCGCCATCCGCGCGAACGACTGCTGCTCGGCCTCGGTGGCCAGCCGGTTCGCCTCCGCCTGCGCGATCCGGGCGTCCCGCTGGACGGCGGCCGCGTGCGGCATCGCCAGGTTCTGGATGTACCCGGTCGGGTCCTCGATCTCATGGATCTGCAGCGAGTCCACGATCAGACCCAGCTTCTCCATCTCGGTGCCGCACGCGGCCCGGGTCTGCCCGGTCAGCTTCTCCCGGTCGCGGATCATGTCCTCGACCGTCAACCCGCCGACGATGGACCGCAGATGACCGGCGAAGACGTTGTGCACCCGCTCCGACATCAGCTTCTGCTGATCGAGGAAACGGCGCCCCGCGTTCGCGATCGACACGAAGTCGTCGCCCACCTTGAAGATGACCACGCCCCGCACCTTCAGCGGTATGCCCTGATGGGTCACGCAGTCCACCTGCAGCTCGGTCTCGTTGAGATCGAGCGACAGCTTGCGCACCGCCTGCACCCCGGGCAGCACGAGCGTGCCGCGGCCCGTGACGATACGGAAGCCCATGCCCTCCTCAAGACCCTCGGTCCTGTGCTTGGAACCGGAGATGATGAGCGCCTCGTTGGGCTCGGCCACGCGCCACATCAGCTTGAAAATCCCTATCAACGCGAGGACGGCTCCCACCGCGATCCCCGCAACGACGCCGATGACCATCGGCATTCGCCCCCTCTGCATGGTGCCCTCTCGGCACCGAACGAAGGGAGTCTGCGCCTCGGCGACGCCCGGGTACAGACCCTTGCGGTTCCTTGTCACAACCTTGACGCAGACCGCTCTCACCTGCGGGGGAGCATGCTCAACTGTCGTACGCGGCCTGGACGTAGACGGTCCTCGGCGCCTGGTACTCCACCACCATCACCACGGTGCCGCGCTCGATCCGGTCCGTGCCGGTGGCCGGATACGCGAGGAAGTGCTCGGCGCCGCCGCGCACCCGGACGATCACCTCGCCGACGAGTCCTGGCCCGACCGTACCGGTGACCCGCCCCATGAGCCCGACCATCGACGCATCGTCCATGGTCACAGGGTAAGGGCCGAACGCCCTCACACAGCCGGGGAATCCGTCGCGATCCGCCGCACCGGGGGCCATGCCTCGTGCCAGCGCAGCTCCGCCTCCAGCTGCGCGGCCAGTGAGACGAGCAGCGGCTCGCTGTTCGCCGGTCCGAGCAGCTGCGCCCCGACCGGCAGCCCGTCACCGACGAACCCGGCGGGCACATTGACGCCGGGCCAGCCCAGCACGTTCCACGGCCACGCGTAGGGACAGGCGGCGATCATGGCCCGGTCGGTGGCAAGGCCCCCGAGGCCCAGCATCGAGCCGATGCGCGGCGGGGGAGCGGCCGTGGTCGGGGCGAGCATCACGTCGTACGACGAGAAGAATCCGCCGATACGACGGTGCAGGACCGTCTCGGCCCGCCGGGCGGCCCGCAGGGGTGCCCCGCCGAGCAGCCGCCCCAGCCGGGCGGCGTCCCGGGTGCGCCGGTCGAGCAGCGCCGGGAAGGGGGCCTCACCGACCCGCTCGGCGAGACCGGCCGTGGCGCGCGGGATGAAGGTGAGCCCGATCTGCCCGTACGGGGGGTCGGCCTCCTCGACGGTGTGGCCCAACGCGGCGAGTTTCTCGGCGAGTTCGAGGACCTTCGCCCGTACGTCGGGCTGGAGGCGTGCGGGCAGCGCGGTGAACGGCGGCTTCAGGGCCAGCGCGATACGGAGCCTGCCCGGGTCGCGTCCGACGGCGCCGGAGGCGTCGACGGCGGGCGGCCGGTGCGGGTCGAGGTCGTGGTTGCCGCTCGCCGCGTCCAGCAGGAGCGCGGCGTCGGCGACCGTGCGCGCCAGGGTGCCGTTGACGGTGATGCCCTGGAAGGACTCGCCGCGCGGCCAGGTGGAGACACGGCCGCGCTGCGGCTTGATGCCGATGAGATGGGTCCAGGAGGCCGGGATGCGCACGGACCCCGCGCCGTCCGAGCCGAGTGCGGCCGGTACCAGCCCGGCGGCGACGGCGGCGGCCGAACCGCCCGAGGAGCCGCCCGGGGTGTGCTCCGCGCTCCACGGATTGCGGGTCACGCCGAAGGCGGGCCCCTCGGTGAAGGGCCACTGTCCGAACTCGCAGGTGTTGGTCTTGCCGATGACGACGGCGCCGGACGCCCGCAACCTCCGTACGGCTTCCCCGTCCCGGGCCACCGCCGGGAACTCCCCCCGGCAGCCGAACGCGGTCGGCTCGCCCGCCACGTCCATGTCGTCCTTGACGGCGACGGGCACCCCGAGGAGCGGTTTGCGCACCCCGGCGGCCAGTTCCTTGTCCGCCGCCTCCGCCTCGGCGAGCGCGGCCTCGGCGCGTACGACCCGGAAGGCGTTGAGGGTCCCCTGGGTCGAGGCGATCCGCTCAAGTGCCCGCTCCACCAGGGCCCTTGACGTCACCTCCCCGTCGGCCAGCGCACGGGCGGACTCCGCCAGGCCTGCGGAACGGTCGTGCGACATGCGGCACCTCCGGGAGCGCGTTGTCTACTGAACGGTAACCTGTGGAAGCGCTGTCCGGGAACGCCCCTGGCCGGAGCGGGAGTTCGGCGCGCGGCACAGCTTGCGCACCGGGCTCGCGGGGTCGTGCGCAAACCATTGACGCGATTCCGCCTCACCCCTACCTTCTGATCGACTTTCCGAACCTTGTTCGGGATGTCGTACGTCAGAGCCGCGTCGTTGTTTGCCCCAGGGAGAGCCGCCCGTGACCACACGACCCCCCACGCCGTCCCGTCGTACCCTGCTGCGCGCGATGGCGGCCCTGCCCGCCTCGGCCGTGCTGCTCGGCGAACTCCCCGGCGCGGCCCACGCCGCCGCCCCGCCGAGCGGCTCCGCGACCCGCTACACGATCGTGCCGTTCCTCGACAGCAACGACGGCACGGTCAACGTCTACCAGTCGGACGACGCCCTCGACTTCCGGCTGCTGCAGTCCTCGGCCTACACCCCGCCGAGCAACAGAATCCGCGACGCGAGCATCTTCAAGCACACCAACGGCTACTACTACATCACCTACACCACCCACACCTGGCAGGACGTCAGCACCACCATCGGCTTCGCCCGCAGCTCCGACCGGGTCAACTGGACCTTCCTGTACGACTACACGGTCCCGATCGCGGGCCTGTCCCGGGCGTGGGCGCCGGAGTGGTTCGTCGACAGCGACGGCAGCGTCAACGTCATCGTGTCCTGCTCGCAGACCAGCGACGAGTGGATCTTCACGCCGTACCTGCTGAAGGCGACGAACTCCGGGCTCACGGCGTGGAGTTCACCGGTGGCGCTGTCCGGGATCGGCGCCAACCACATCGACACGTTCATCGTGAAGATCGGCTCGACGTATCACGCGTTCACGAAGAACGAGACGACCAAGTACATCGAGTACGCGACGGCCTCCTCGCTCACCGGCCCGTACACGATCTCCAGGACCGGCGACTGGGCCGGCTGGGGCAGCTACCGCGAGGGCCCGGCCCTGATCCAGCTCGACAACGGCGGCTGGCGGCTGTTCTTCGACGGCTACGGCGACCACAACTACTACTACAGCGACAGCTACGACATGTTCGCCACCTGGTCGGCGCCGACCGCGCTCCCCGTCGTCTCCGGTACGGCCCGCCACTTCACGGTCATCAAGGAGACGGTGTCGGGCGGCCCTTCGCTCGCGAGGAACGTCACCCGGTCCTTCCGGTCGGCCAACTACTCCACCCGCTACTGGCAGAACCAGTCCTCCCTGCTCAACCTGCCGGTGGTGACCGGTTCCAGCACGTCGGCCGAGAAGACGGCGTCCACGTTCACGGTCGTCGCGGGCCTCGCCGACTCGGGCGGCTACTCCTTCCGGGACTCCTCCGGGAACTATCTGCGCCACTGGGACTTCCGGGCCCGCTTCGACGCGAACGACGGCACGACGACCTTCGCCAAGGACGCCACCTTCATCGCCCGCACGGGTACGGCGAGCGGCTCGATCCGCTTCGAGTCCTACAACTACCCCGGGTACTACCTGCGGCACTACAACTACCAACTGCGGGTGGAGCGTTCGAACGGCACGGATGTCTTCCGGCAGGACAGCTCCTTCACGCCGGTGACCGCCTGGGCCTGAGACGGCACAACCTCGGCTGTCCGGCGCCTAGTACAGCCGGCCCCGCGAGACCGGTGTCGCGCGGCTGCCGCAGCTGCGCGACACCCTGGTCGTCATGCCCGTGGCCGGCGAGGCCGGCTGGTACAGCGACTGGTGGAACCACGGTGAGGGCGGCTCCCCGGCCTGGGAGACCTTCCATCGTCCTCGGCTGCACGATGGTCCCGAGGCTTCTGCTGCTGCCCCTCGGCGGAGTCGTCGGCGACCGGTTCGACGCCAGGACCGTGGCGCTCGTCACCGATCTTGTCTCCTGCGCCGCGCAGCTGTGGGTGGGTCTCCAACTGCTTAGTGGAGAACCGGAGTTGTGGCAGATGGCGTTCGCCTCGGCGATCGGCGGCGGCGCCTCCGCGTTCGCTCTGCCGACCCTGCCGCGGCTGATCACCGGCACCGTGCCCGGCGCCGACCTCCAGGCCGCCAACTCCGCGCTCGGCGTGGTGAGAAGCGCCGCCAGGCTCGGCGGCCCGGCCCTGGCCGGCCTGCTGATCCTGACCGTGGGACCCGGCTGGGCCTTCGTCGTGGACGCCGCGTCCTTCGCGCTCAGCGCGCTCCTGCTCCTCGCGATCCGTGTCGCCCACGTCCCGGCGGACGGCCGCTCGCTCCGCGTCGACCTGGTGGAGGGCTGGCACGAGGTCCGCAGCCGCGACTGGTACTGGACGAGCCTGATCGCGCACGCCGTCTGGAACGGCGCCGCGGCCGTCCTCATGACGCTCGGACCCGCCCTGGCCGTACGGCAGTTGGGAGGTGAAGGTGCCTGGGTGGCGATCCTCCAGGCCGGTGCCGTCGGCCTGCTGCTCGGCTCCCCCCTCGCCGGACGCGCGCACCCGCGCCGCCCGTTCCCCCTGGCCAACCTGGGCCTGGCGACCTATGCGCTGCCGCTCGCCCTCCTCGCGGCCGGTGCCCCAGCAGTCGCCGTCATCGCCGCCTACGGTCTGGCCCTGGCCGGACTCGGCTTCCTCAACCCCGTCTGGGAGACCTCCGTGCAGGCCGCCATCCCGCCCGGCGTGCTCGCCCGCGTCACCTCGTACGACTGGCTGCTGTCCCTGGGCGCCATGCCGCTCGGCTATGTCCTCGCCCTGCTCGCGGCCGACGCCTGGGGTCCCCGGGCACCGCTGGTCGCCGCGGCGGTCGCGATGGGCCTGGCCTGCGCCGGAACGGCGGCCGCGCCGGGGGTCCGCCGGTTCACGGCGCCAGTCGGCACGGCCGCGTCGTATGCCGCCACCGGGTCGCCGGGCACGTCCGGCCGCGGACGCGGGGAGAAGACGTCGGCGGATCCGGCGGCCGCGTCGGCGGAGCGTTAGAAGCCGGGGCTTCACAGGTGTCCGAGCAGCAGAGGACGCCTGGCCGGGAGGGGTGCCGTGCATGGCGTCGGCGTCGGCCTGCGGGACCCCTCGGTCGTGGGGGTCTCCCGCCTCGCCCGTGAACGGCACTTCGTGCGCGCGGCGGCCGCCAGTCACGTCTCCCGGCCGGCCCTCGCTTCGGGACGGTCTGCGGCAGGAGTTGTCGGCACTCAGGGGCGGCCTGACCGGCACCCTCCGCCTGGGCGCGGCGCCCACCGCGCTGCCCGCCGTCTCCAGGGTCCGCGGGTCCGGGCCGGCTTGGTGGAGCTGTCCTCGGCCGAGATCACGCGGGGGCTCGCCGAGTTCGAACGGGACGCGGGGATGACGTACCTCGACACCGACACCGGCGGCGGCACCGCGGACGGTGCCGACCCCCGGCTCAGCCGTCCTTCGCCGTCGCGCGGGCGAGGCTCTCCTCGATCCGGGTCAGGACTTCGACGGCCTCCGCCTGCTGCTCGGGGGTCAGGCCTTCGGTGGTGGCGCTCTCCAGGTCCAGCCAGGCGCGCTCCACCTCGGCGCGCAGGGCGTTGCTCGCGGCGGTGGGTTCGACGATGGTCGCCCTCTTGTCCGTGGGGCAGGGGCGGCGGCGGACGAAGCCCGCCTGCTCCAGGCGCCGTACGGTGCGTGTCATGGTGGCGGCGTCGGAGCCGAGCAGCCGGACGAGGTCGGTCTGGCGCTGGGGGCCGTGGTCCCACAGCTGCATCATCACCAGCTCCTGGCTGGGGTGGAGGCCGATCCGGCGCAGCAGCTGTCCGGCGATCATGCGATGCAGCCGGGCCACGCGGAAGATCGCGTGGCTGAGGGGGCCGGCGGCGACGGAAGCCGGCATGCGTACGTTCGTCGGCTCCGGCTGGCTCATGGGGCGGTCCTCGCAGCTTCGGAATTGCTTGAACAGGTAAAGCCTACAGCGCAGGATTTTCGGGTGCCCGGGAATGAATCCCCGACGATTACTTGTTCGGACAGTAAAATCGCACCCCGAGCAAGGGAACCGATCATGTCGACGACAGCCTTCGAGTCCTACGACCTTTCCGGTACGCACCTCACGAACCGCATCGTGATGGCCCCCATGACCCGCAGCCGTGCCTACGGCCCCGGACAGACCCCGACCGAGCTGATGGCCGAGTACTACGCACAGCGGGCCGGCGCCGGTCTGATCGTCACGGAGGGCACCCAGCCGTCGGCGGTCGGCCAGGGCTACCCCGACACCCCCGGCATCCACTCCGCGGAGCAGATCGCGGCCTGGCGGACGGTCACCGACGCCGTGCACGCCGAGGGCGGAGTGATCTATCTGCAGCTGATGCACACCGGCCGGGTCGGCCACCCCTCCCTGACGGGCCTCACCCCGGTCGGCCCCTCCCCGGTCACCGCGAAGGGGCAGGTCTACACGCATGAGGGCCCGCAGGAGTTCGTCACGCCCAGGGAACTGACCGAGGACGAGATCCTGGAGACGATCGCCGACTACGCCGCGGCAGCCCGCAACGCCGTCGAGGCCGGTTTCGACGGCGTCGAACTGCACGGCGCCAACGGCTATCTCATCCACCAGTTCCTCGCCCCGAACTCCAACACCCGCACCGACGCCTGGGGCGGCTCCCCCGAGGCCCGTATCCGCTTCGCCGTCGAGACCGCCCGGGCCGTGGCGGAGGCGATCGGCGCGGACCGGGTGGGCTTCCGGATCTCGCCCGGGAACACCTACAACGACATCGACGAGAGCGACCGGCCCGACGTCGAGGCCACCTACACGGCGCTGGTCGCCGAGCTCGCCCCGCTGAACCTGGCCTATCTGCACCAGATGGAGACGCCGGAGATCCGCGACCTCACCCTGCGCCTGCGCAAGTCCTGGCCCACCGCCTTCGTCCTCAACCCCTTCACCGGCACGGAGCCCACCGGCCCCGCGGAACTCCGGCTGATCGAGGACGGCACCGCCGACCTGATCGCCTACGGCGGACTGTTCCTCGCCAACCCCGACCTGCCGGCCCGGCTGGCGCAGGGCGGCCCCTTCAACACCCCCGACAGCGCCACCCACTTCGGCGGCGACCACCGCGGCTTCACCGACTACCCGGCCCTCGGCTGACGGCCGCCTCCCCGGCCGGCGCGCCCGCCGTACCGGCCGGGGAGGCAGCTCCGGGCCACCCCGCAGTGCCCTGGCCCGCCCGCACGGACACATATCTGGCGGGCGGCTTCACCGAGGACCACGTGGACCGGTGGGAGCAGGACAACACCGAACCCGGAGCACGGCACCGGGGAGTCCCCGGTCCGTGGCGAGCGGTGTCGGCCCGGTCCTCATCCGCCGCCGCGCCGCATCGGCCCCCAGCGCCGCTCCTGGTCGACGACCGCGGTCTCCGCCTCCTCGATGACCTGCTCCTCGATCCAGCCCACGGGCCGCACATCCCGGACCAGCGGCTCGTTGTCGGGCCCCCGGCCCTCCTCGCGGCCGCGGAGCACCCAGGGCCGCACCCCCTCGCCCTTCTCCCGCGGCAGGTGGGAGTAGTCGTACAGCCGACGGGCCACCCACAGCTCGACGGGCCGGTCCTCCCACCAGGGCTCGACGGCGAGCGGGTTCGCCGACAGCCCCGACATACGGATCCCGGTGAGGCCGTCGCGGCTCTCGCTCAGGTCCCGGTCCGCGTCGGGGCCGCGTGACCAGCGCACATAGAGACTGGGGCTGCGCTCCACCAGCTCCGCGAGTTCACGCAGGGTGCGCAGCACGGGCAGTCGGTCACAGGCGCTCATCGGATCGTCGCTCCCTCTCGTGCGGGAGCCGAGGCGCCCCGCGCTCGTCCACCACCCCTCGTCCCCGTGCCCGACAGCGCTCACTCCTGCGGCAGGAACACCGCCCGGACACAGCCGTCGCGCCTGTCCCGGAACACCCGGTAGCCGCGCGCCCCTTCGGACAGCGGCAGCGGACGGGTGGCCCGATGCCCCGTACCGCACACCGAGCCGGCGGTGACCTTCACCAGGGCGTCCTGGTCGTTGAGGGGCGCCGGCTCCGGGACCGTCTCCACGTGGAGTTTCCCGACCCCGCTCCAGCACAGCGCCTTCACAGCAGCCCCTCCCTGCGCGCCCGGTCACCGGCCCGGTCCGGCGGGATCCCGCCCGGCTTGCGGCTGGCGGCGCGCTGTCCCGCGGTGCGCGGCACCTCGCCCGTCTCGGTGAGCTGCTCGAACTCCCGCAGCGCCGCCCTGATCCGCTGGTCCGTCGAGGTCCCGGTGACGCTCCTGAACCGTTCGGCCGGCCCTCGCGCACCCGTGCGCCGGGCCGCGATCTCGGTACCGCGGCCGCCCGGCGCGTCCGCCGCCCTTATCTCCACCCCGTCACCCAGACCGTCCAGCGGCGGCGGGAGCCTGCCGTCCGGCATCAGCTCCGCGCGCGGCCGTCCGACCGTGACCACATGCCACCGCCCCTGCTCCGCGCCCTCGGCGCCCTCCCCGGCCCGGGCCACGGCACGGGCCCTGGCCCGCGCGACCACGGCGGCCCCGCCCACGGCCGCGACGACCGCGGCCGTCCACGCTCCGATGGGCCTTCGGCCCAGAGTCCCACCCGGTGTCCTGCCCATGGTCTCCACTCCTGCGAACTCCTTCCGGACTGCTCCCGAACCCCGTTCGACCGCTCCGACTGCTGCGCGCGTGTGTCCTGCCCGGGGCGGCCGGAAACCGGGACTGGCGCCCCGGGCGTTCCCGGTCACCACCGGCACGAACGCCTCACAGCGACAGCTCCACCACCATGGCGATGAGCCCGATCGCCACCAGCGCCACCACGAGCATGATCAGGACGATGGGCATCGCACTCCACCCCTTGCGCAGCTCGGGCGGCTCCGGGTGGGAGATACCGGAGATGCCGGTCTCCGCGGGTGGCGTCTCCCCGGGCGGTACCCCGCCCCCGGGCTCGAGTCCCGCACTCCGTCGCGGATCCGGATCGGGGCTGGTCATGGCGGTGCTCCCTTCGTGAAGCGGCCCGGCGGCCGGGGGCCCGGCGCCGTCCGCGCACCGAGTACCCGTGCGCGCGGGCTGCACCACCGCGATCGGGGTAGTCGCGGAAAGAGGGTGATCGTGAGGGAGGCGGGATGCGGATCTACCACAGCCGGCCCACCGAGCCGGGCTATCGCCGCAGGCGCCGCGGACGCGGATTCCGCTATCTCGACGCCGCAGGCGAACCGGTCCACGACCCGGCGGAGCTGGACCGGATCCGTGCCCTGGTCATCCCGCCGGCCTGGCAGGACGTATGGATCTGCACCCGCGCCAACGGGCATCTGCAGGCCGTCGGGACCGATGCCGCCGGGCGCCGCCAGTACCTCTACCACCCGCAGTTCCGCGCCGAGCAGGAGCAGGCCAAGCACGAGCACGTCCTGGACGTCGCCGAAGTCCTGCCCGCCGTACGGGATGTGGCCGAGGAGCATCTGGCGGACCGCGGGCTGACCCGCCGACGGGTCCTGGCCACCGCGGTACGCCTGCTCGACCTCGGCTTCTTCCGTATCGGCAGCGACCGCTACACCGAACTCAACAACAGCTACGGCCTGACCACACTGCTGCGCGAACACTCCCGCTGCCGGGCCGGTGCCGTGCTGTTCACCTACACCGGCAAGGCCGGCCGGGAGATCACCCGGACCGTCGTGGACCCGGCCGTCTGCCGCGCGCTGGCCGCGCTGCTGCGCCGCCGGGCCGGCGGTGACCGGCTCCTGGCCTACTGGGAGGGGCGCGCCTGGCACGACGTGAGCGGCGAGGACGTCAACGCCTACCTCAGGGAAGCGGCCGGTCTGGAGGTCTCCGCGAAGGACTTCCGCACCTGGCACGCCACCGTGCTCGCCGCGGTCGCCCTCGCGGTGTCGGAACCCGTCGTGCACGGCGAGACCGCCCGGCGGCGCGCGATCGCCCGCGCGGTGCGGGAGGTGGCCGACTACCTCGGCAACACACCGGCGGTCTGCCGGGCGTCGTACATCAACCCGCGGGTGATCGAGCTCTACGAGGAGGGCGTGACCGTCTCCGAAGTCCTCCCTGACCTGGGCGACGAGGGCGTCCACGGCATCCCCGCGACCCAGGGGCCCGCCGAACGAGCCGTTCTTCGCCTGCTGCGGGGGTCTTCGCCCCGCTCCTGACGGGTACCCGGCGCAGACCACGAGAGTTGAGGAGGAGAACCCATGAGCACGGTCAAGGAAGCCGTGGACGTCGAGGTCCCCGTCCACACGGCCTACAACCAGTGGACCCAGTTCGAGGAGTTCCCCCGGTTCATGGAGGGCGTCGACGAGGTGCGCCAGCTCGACGACCGGCACAACCACTGGACCACCAGCATCGGCGGTGTCCGGCGCGAGTTCGACACCGAGATCGTCGACCAGCTCCCGGACGACCGGATCACCTGGCGGGTCATCGACGGCGACACCCGCCAGCGCGGATCGGTCAGGTTCCAGCGGCTCGACGACACCCACACCCGGGTGGAACTCACGATGGACATCGAGCCCACCGGCGTCGCCGAGAAGAGCGCGGACCTGCTCGGTGTCCTGGACCGCCGGATCAAGGGAGACATGCGCCGCTTCAAGGACTACATCGAACAGCGCGGCGGTGAGAGCGGCGCCTGGCGCGGCCGTATCCGCCCCGAGGACCCCGGGGCGCCGCACACGCTGTGACGGGCCGCGGCCCGCAGCGCCCCGGGTGGCCGCCGCACCACGGCGGCCCGCCCGGGGCGGGCGCAGTTCAGGAGTCGGTGCGCGGCCTGGACCAGCGGCACAGCAGCCGGAACAGCTGGAGCAGGGTGACCGGCCAGAGAACGGCGAACGCCCACAGCGCCGCCGTATCCGAGGTGCGCATGCCGACGACCGCGAGGAAGACCGAGGCCGCCGCGAACAGCGCCACCGCCAGCGGCAGCCACGGATCACGCCCGCGCGTCCGCGCCCGGCCGGGCCCGCGGTCGCGCCGCAGCTCGGTCTCGATGTGCTTGAGGACGAGACGCTCCCGGATCGAGAGCCGGACACCGGGGCCATCGGACATTGCGGCCTCCTGGGATACGACAGTGGCTCACGGGTACCCGAGGGCGGCACGGCCAACCCGGCCCCGTGGGGCGCGCGGCCGGGCGCCGGTCCGCCGGGCCGGGATCAGTGGCCGGACGCCGTCCGGGCCGGGAGCCGGGGATCGACGTGGATCTTGGGGCCGTCCCCGGCGCCTGCGGGACGTTCACCCGCGAGCACCGGGCCGACCTCGTCGAGGCCGACCGTGGCGGCGACCAACGGCGTCGGGTCCACCGAACCGTCCGCGTAGGCGCGGATCGTGGCGGGGAGGCCGGGGGAGGCGGAGAGGACACCGACCGCCGTGACGTCCTTGAGCAGGAGCGTGCGGTGATCGAGCCGGCTGGGTTCGCCGGCCAGCCCGATGTAGACGACACGGCCGGTCGGCTCCACCAATTCCAGGGCGCGGCCCGGCAGATGGGGAGCGTTCGAGGCGTCGACCACCGAGT
This sequence comes from Streptomyces sp. S.PB5, assembly GCF_030403745.1. Taxonomy (GTDB): domain Bacteria; phylum Actinomycetota; class Actinomycetes; order Streptomycetales; family Streptomycetaceae; genus Streptomyces. Next base: position 209,000 of record NZ_JAQMWP010000015.1, on the reverse strand, counting down.
CGTACGGCAGGTCCGGGAGCGAGTCCTCCGACCACACGTGGGTGAAGCCCAGGGCCCGGGCGAAGGCCAGCGACTGCGCGGTGCGGCCCATCAGGTGCACCTCCGCCCCGGCGGCCCGCAGGAACATCGCCACCAGCAGACCGATCGTGCCCGGGCCCAGGACCAGCGTCCGGTCCCCGGGGTGCGGCGCGGCGGCCCGCGCGGCGCGCAGGGCGTTGCCGCCCGGTTCCACGAGCGCCCCGAGGACGGCGTCGACGGAGTCGGGCAGGGCGTGCAACGAGGAGGCGGGCACGGCGAGTTGCTCCGCCAGCGCGCCCGGCTGCGGCCCGCGGATGCCGACCTCCTGCCGCTTCTCGCACACATGCCGGCGGCCCCGGAGACAGCGCCGGCAGCTGCCGCAGCCGAGCATCGTGTCGCCCATGACCCGGCGGCCGAGCCAGCCCGGATCGACCCCGTCGCCGACGGCCGCCACCCGGCCCGCCCACTCATGGCCGAGCCGCATCGGGTACGCGGCGTGCCCCTGGTGGAGATAGGCCATCTCGCCGGTGAAGAACTCCACGTCGGTACCGCACACCCCGACCCGCTCGACATCCACGACGACGTCACCGGGGCCGGCCACCGGCGCCGGGAGGTCCTGGACCTCGTACGCGCCGGGGCCGGTGAGGACGAACGCGCGCATCAGGTCTGGTCTCCAGGGTCGCCGCGGTCTGTCGATTGGTCGGAGGTCTGCGTACGCTGCATGACGTTCCGAACAGTAGACCGGCGCACCGACCTGTCGGAAGGGACTCGATGAAGAGGCTCCGCAGCGCGGACTGGTACGAGGGTCAGGACCGCAACTCCTACATCCACCGGGCGTGGATGCGGCGCGGTGCACCCGGCGACGCCTTCACCGGCCGGCCGCAGATCGCCATCGCCAACACGGCCTCGGACCTGACCCCCTGCAACGCCCATCTGAACGAGGTCGCCTCCTCGGTGCGCGACGGCGTGCACGAGGCCGGCGGCATCCCGTTGGACCTGCCCGTGGTGTCGCTCGGCGAGACCAACGTCCGCCCCACCGCCATGCTCTGGCGCAACATGGCCGCGATGGCCACGGAGGAGATGCTGCGGGCCAACCCCGTCGACGGCGTCGTCCTGCTGGGCGGCTGCGACAAGACGATCCCGTCGCTGCTCATGGCCGCCGCCTCGGTGGACCTGCCGGCCGTCGTGGTGCCCGGCGGTCCGATGCTCACCGGGACGTTCCGCGGGACGCCACTGGGCTGCGGCACCGATGTGTGGCGGCTGTCGGAGGAAGTGCGGGCGGGCACGCTCTCGCAGGAGCAGTTCGCCCGCTCCGAGTCGGCGATGATCCGCAGCCGGGGGCACTGCAACACGATGGGCACGGCCTCCACGATGGCCCTGGTCGCCGAGGCGCTGGGCACCGTGATCCCCGGAACGGCCGGGACGCCCGCCCCCGACAGCCGGCTGCTGGAGGCCGCGCACCGCACGGGACGGCTCGCGGTGGACATGGTCGGCGCCGACCGGCGGCCCGGCACCTTCCTGACCAAGGGGTCCTTCCGCAACGCGATCGTCGCGCTGGCCGCGGTGGGCGGTTCGACCAACGCGGTCGTCCATCTCCTCGCGATCGCGGGCCGCCTGGGCATCGACCTGTCCCTGGACGACTTCGACCGCATCGGCTCCCAGGTGCCGGTTCTGGTGGATCTCCTGCCCGCCGGGCGGTTCCTCATGGAGGACTTCCACCGTGCCGGGGGACTGCTCGCGGTCCTGCGCGAGGTCCGTGACCTGCTGGACCCGGACGCGCTGACCGTCGACGGCGATCCGCTGGTGAACCCTCTCGACGACGCCCCGATCTGGGACACCGAGGTCATCCGCACCCGGGCGGATCCACTGGTCGCCGAGGGCGGCATCGCCGTACTGCGGGGCAATCTCGCCCCCGACGGCGCCCTGGTCAAACCGGCCGCCGCCTCCCCGCACCTCCTGCGGCACCGCGGGCGTGCGGTCGTCTTCGACTCCATCGAGGACTTCCACGCCCGCGTCGACGACCCGGACCTGGACGTCGACGCCGACTCCGTGCTCGTCCTGCGGGGCTGCGGGCCCAAGGGATACCCGGGCATGCCCGAGGTCTCGAACATGCCGCTGCCGAAGAAACTCCTCGAACAGGGCGTCCGCGACATGGTGCGGGTCTGCGACGGGCGGATGAGCGGGACGGCGTACGGCACGGTCGTACTGCACGTGGCGCCCGAGGCGGCGGCCGGCGGACCGCTCGCGCTGGTGCGCACGGGGGACTTCGTCGTCCTGGACGTCGAGGCGCGCCGCATCGACGTCGACGTTCCCGCCGGCGAACTCGCCCGCAGAACCCCCAGCAAGGCCGCGGCCGCCGGGTACGCCGACCCGCGACGCGGCTGGGAGCGGCTGTACGTCGACCATGTGCTGCAGGCGGACACCGGGGCCGACCTGGATTTCCTGGTCGGTTCCAGCGGGTCCGAGGTGGGCCGCGAGTCCCACTGAGGTGGCGGTCGGAGCGGCAGAGGGACGCGAAGCCCGGCATTCAGGCCCCACCAGTCCCGTGCGTACGGCCCGGTCCGGGCCGTACGGCGGCTGCGCTTGACGTGCCCTGCCGTCAGGCGGTGAGGTGTGCCCAGAGTCAGATCAACTCCGGGAGTCCGCATGCCACTTGACGCCAAGCTCATCAACAGCGACGTCCCTCACTCCGCCCGGATCTGGAACTACTGGCTGGGCGGCAAGGACTGCTACGAGATCGACCGCCTGGTCGGCGACCAGATCGTCGAGGCCAATCCGCAGATCCTCGACATAGCCCGGGCGCAGCGGGCCTTCCTCGTCCGCACGGTGGAACACCTCGTGCGGGAGGCGGGCATCCGCCAGTTCCTGGACGTCGGCACCGGCCTGCCCACGGCCGACAACACCCACGAGGTCGCGCAGCGGATCGCCCCCGAGACCCGGATCGTCTACGTCGACAACGACCCGGTGGTCCTGGTGCACGCGGAGGCGCTGCTCACCAGCTCTCCCGAGGGCGTGACGGACTACATCGACGCCGACATCCGCGACCCCCGGGCCATCCTGGAGGCCGCCGCGAAGACCCTGGACTTCACCGAGCCCATCGCGCTCGTCCTCCTGGGGATCACGGCCCACATCGTCGACGACACGGCGTACGACATCGTCGGACAGCTGGTCGAGGCGCTGCCGTCGGGCAGCTATCTCGTGCTCTGCGACGACACCGAGGTCCTCGACCCCGAGGCGATGCGCGTCATGATCGAACAGTGGAACGAGGCGGGCGACAACCCGCGCGTCAACCGCAGCCCCGAGGAGCTGGCCCGCTTCTTCGACGGCCTGGAACTGGTGGACCCGGGCGTGGTGTCGGTGTCCCGCTGGCGCCCGGGGCCGGCCGGGACCGAGGGGCCCGAGGTCGACGACTTCGGCGGGGTGGGGCGCAAGCCGTGACACCGCCGGTGCGTCCGACGGGCTCCCGGCCGCAGACGGCCGGGAGCCCGCCCGGTGCTTCCCCGGCTGGTGTTCGCCGGTCGCGGCGGCGTGGATGTCACTCCGCCCGCTCTTCTTCCGTACCCCGCGCACGAACGCACCGCACGGACCATTGACGCGACCCGCCGCTGTTCCGACACTGGCATGACTACGTAGTCATGCCAGTGCCTCGGGACGGGCTCCGCACCTGCGTGACCACGCGGTCCTGAGCCTGATTTCGAGCAGAGGAGCGGGCATGGGGACGCCGGCCGGTCAGGTCCGTCGACGGCGCGCTCCCGGCATGACCGAGGTCGCCCGGGCCGCCGGAGTCTCCCAGAAGACCGTCTCCCGGGTCGTCAACGGCGAGCCGCATGTCAGCCCGGAGGTGCGCGACCGTGTGCTCCGGGCCATCGAAGAACTGGACTACCGCCCGAACAACGCGGCGCGCGCCCTGTTCCTCGGCCGCTACCGGCGCATCGGCGTCGTCTCCCTCGGCACCGCCCTGTACGGCCCGTCCACGCTGCTCTTCGCACTGGAACGGGCCATGCAGCGCACGGGGTACTCCTTCGCCCTGGCCGGCACCCTGGAAGGACAGCGCGTCTCGGTCGCCGTGGAGGCGCTCCTGGAGCAGGGCGTGGACGGCATCGTGCTGTCCGAACCCATCGACGACGGCACACCGCTCGCGCTGAGCGCGGACGTGCCTGTCGTCAGCCTCGGGGAGAGCGCCCAACTGGCCCACGGGGCGGGCGTGGTGGTCGGCGCCGACGGAGCCGCTGCAGCCCGCGTCGCCACCGAGCATCTCCTCTCGCTCGGACACCGCACCGTCTGGCACATCCCCGGACCGCAGAACTGGTTCGCGGCCCGTGACCGGCTGCGCGGCTGGCGCGAGGCGCTCGCGGCCGCCGGGGCTCCCGAACCCCCGCCCGCGGCCGCCGGCGACTGGAGCCCCGCCTCCGGACACGCGGCGGGCCGGCAACTCGCCCGGCTCTCCGATGTCACCGCCGTGTTCGCCGCCAACGACGACATGGCGATCGGCGCGCTGCGGGCCTTCGCCGAGGCCGGACGGTCCGTCCCCGGCGACGTCAGCGTGGTCGGCTACGACGACATCCCGGCCGCCGCCTACATCTCCCCGCCCCTGACCACCGTCCGCCATGACACCGAGGCCCTCGCCGACCACGCCGTCGACGTACTGATCGCCATGATCGAGGGCCGGCCCGCGCCCACCGAACACACCGGACTGGCCGTCGAGTTGACCGTACGGGACTCGACCGGACCGGTCCGCAGCAGAACGACCTGACCCCCGCGTGCCCCGCCCGGGCCGTCGCCGGACGCGGCCCCCGGACACCTTCACCTGCTGACGCACCGAGAGCTGACGATCACTCGACCACCGTATTGGAGAAGGATGTTCGACCTCCCCCGCAGGGTCCTGTTCGGCGCCGCCTACTACCACGAGTACCAGCCCCACGAGCGCCTCAAGGACGACCTCGACCTGATGGCCGAGGCCCGGTTCACCGTCATCCGCGTCGGCGAGTCGGTGTGGTCCACCTGGGAGCCTACGAGCGGCCGCTTCGACCTCGACTGGCTGCAGCCGGTGTTGGACGGCGCCCACGAGCGCGGCATCTCGGTGATCCTGGGCACCCCGACGTACGCCGTGCCGCCGTGGCTGGCCCGCCAGTACCCCGAGATCGCGGGGGAGCGGCGCACCGGCGAGCGCATCGGCTGGGGCGCCCGGCAGGAGGTCGACTTCACCCACCCGGCCTTCCGCTTCCACGCCGAACGGGTCATCCGGAAGGCCGTCGAACGGTACGCAGGTCACCCGGCGGTCATCGGTTACCAGGTCGACAACGAACCCGGCAACGAACTCCTGCACAACCGCGGCGTGTTCCAGCGCTTCGTCGACGAACTGCGCGCCCAGTACGGCGACGTGGAGACGCTCAACCGGGAGTGGGGCCTCGTCTACTGGTCGCACCGCCTGTCCACCTGGGCCGACCTGTGGACCCCCGACGGCAACGCCCAGCCCCAGTACGACCTGGCCTGGCGGCGCTTCCAGGCCAGGCTGGTCACCGAGTTCATCGCCTGGCAGGCGGACATCGTGCGCGAGTACGCCCGCCCCGGCCAGTTCGTCACCACCTGCATCTCCTACGACCGCCCCGCCGTCGAGGACGACCGGCTCACCGAACCGCTCGACGTCACCGCGGGCAACCCGTACTACACGATGCAGGACGCCCTCGCACTCCCCGACAGGAACACCGCGGGACAGGGCTGGACGACCAACGGCACCTGGGCGCTGTACCGCAGCGCCGACCGCATGTACGCCTCCCGCCAGGAGCCGTTCCTGGTCACGGAGACCGACGCCCAGGCCATCGGCGAACCGTGGAACAACCGCCCCGCCTACGACGGCCAGTGGCGCCAGGCCGCCTGGGCATTGATCTCCCGCGGCGCCTCGATGATCGAGTACTGGCACTGGCACACCCTGCACTTCGGCACCGAGACCTACTGGGGCGGCATCCTCCCGCACAGCGGCCGCCCCGGCCGCGTCTACCGTGAACTCGCCCTACTGGGGGAGGAGTTGGCGAAGGCGGGCGACCTGGTCGCCGCCCTCACCCCCGACGCCGACGTCGCCTTCCTCTACGACGGCCCCAGCAAATGGGCCCTGCAGGCCCAGCCGCCGCTGGCCCGCCCGGACGGCAGCGCGGACACGAGGTCGTACGAGACGCTCTTCGACGCCTTCTACCGGGGCGCCTTCGACGCGGGGCTGCAGTCGCGCATCCTCCACCCCGGCCAACTCCCGGCCGCCGAACTGCCGTCCGTCCTGGTGGTCCCCGCCTTCTACGCGGCCGACGACGACACGCTCGACCGGCTGCGGACCTACGCCGAGCAGGGCGGCCACCTCATCGTGGGGCCCCGCACGGGATACGGCGACCCCGAGGCGAGGGCACGCACGGACGTCCAGCCCGCCCGCCTGGCGGACGCCGCCGGGGTGACGTACGACGAGTTCAGCAACCTCGGTGGCCCGCTGCCCGTGACCGGCACAGCGGGTCTCGTGCTTCCGCCCGAGGCGCGTGCCCTGCACTGGGTGGACGGTCTGCGGCCGCGGGGCGCCGAGGAGTTGGTGACGTACGAGCACCCGCACTTCGGCCGCTGGCCCGCCGTCACCACCCAGCGCCACGGCAAGGGCCGGATCACCTGTGTGGGCACCGTTCCCGATCCGTCCTTCGCGCGTGCCCTGCTGGCCTGGGCCGCCCCGGCCGACGCCTGGCGCCCGAACCACCCGAGCGTCACCTCGACCACGGCCGCCGCCCGCGACGGCCGCCGCGTCCGCTTCCTGCACAACTGGTCGTGGGAGACGGTTTCGGTCCCGGTGCCCGGCGGGATGCGGGACGCGGTGTCGGGGGCCGTGTACGGCGAGGCGGTCGAACTCGGCCCTTGGGATGTGAAAGTACTCCAGCTATAGTCAACAAAGTGAGTAGGTGAATCGTTGAACAGGTGAGGCGGTCGGTCATGAACGGACCTCTGCGGTACGTCGCTCTCGGGGACAGCCATACCGAAGGGTGCGGCGACGGCGACGACGTACAGGGGCTGCGTGGCTGGGCGGACCGGCTCGCCGAACACCTCGCGCGGGAGACGCCCGGTCTGCTCTACGCCAACCTCGCCGTACGCGGCCGGCTCGCCGGGCAGGTGCGGGCCGAACAGCTCGCGCCCGCCCTGGAGTCGAAGCCCGGCCTCGCCACCGTGGTCGCCGGTATGAACGACCTGCTGCGGCCCCGCTTCGACGCCGACGAGGTGGCCGGCCACGTGGAGGCGATGTTCGCCGCGCTCACCGCACAGGGCGCCCGCGTGGCGACGCTGACCTTCCCCGACGTCGGCCGGATGACCTCGCTCGCCCGCCCGCTCGGCCACCGTGTCCTCGCCCTCAACGACCGCATCCGGCGGGCGGCGGACCGGCACGGTGTCGTGGTCGCCGAGACCGCCCACCACGCGACTGTGCTCGACCCCCGGTTCTGGAGCCCCGACCGGCTGCACGCCGGCCCGCTCGGCCACGCCATGATCGCCGCCGCGGTCGCCGACGCCCTCGGCCTGCCCGGCAGCGACGACAGCTGGACCCGGCCGCTGCCCGCCGATCCGCGGGCGGCCTCGGGCCTGCGCGCGATCGGCGCCGAGCTGCGCTGGGCCGGTTCCTTTCTCGGCCCCTGGCTGGTACGACGGGTCCGGGGCCGTTCGTCCGGGGACGGCCGCGTGGCCAAGCGGCCCGAGCTGACGCCGATGCCCGGTCCCACTCGTATGCACTTCCTCGACTGATCAAATAAGTTGGGTCCATGGCTCTGCGCAACGCGGTGATGGCGGCCCTCCTGGAGGGCGAGGCCTCCGGATACGACCTCGCGAAGGGCTTCGAGGCGTCCGTGGCCAACTTCTGGATGGCCACCCCGCAGCAGCTCTACCGCGAGCTGGAGCGCATGGAGGCCGACGGACTCGTCACCGCCCGGGTCGTCGAGCAGGAACGCCGCCCCAACAAGCGCCTGTTCTCCCTGACCGAGAGCGGCCTCGAGGTCCTGCGCGCCTACGTCGCCCAGGTGCCCGCGAAACCGACGGCCATCCGCGACGAGTTGTTGGTCAAGGTGCAGTGCGTGGACGTCGGTGACGCCGGCGCCGTACGGGCCGCGATCGTCGAGCGGGTGGAGCGGTCCACCGCCAAGCTCGCCCGGTACGAGCGGATGCGGGAACGGATGCTGGCCGGGCGCAGCGAGGACGAGTACTTCGCCGAGGCCGAACGCATCGGGCCCTACCTCACGCTCCTGGGCGGAATCGCCTTCGAGCGGGGGAACCTCAAGTGGGGCGAGACCGCCCTGAAGAGGCTGGACCAGCGCGGCTCCTGAAGGACACGGACCCTTCTTTTCGGCAGGCCAGGGCGCTGTGACGTGCGAGACCAGCAGGCGCAGCGCGAAGTCGGTGCACAGCGGGCGCTGGGCGGCCGGGTCGGGGCAGGAGTTCTCGAACAGGGTCTGCACCGCGACCTTGAGGCGCTCCAGCGGGCTCGACTGCTCGGCCGCGGCGGCGCGCAGCTGCTCCGCCGACGTGCTCATGGCGTCCTCGAACAGGGCGAGCAGCAGCTCGTGCTTGCCGTCGAAGTGCTGGTAGAAGCTGCGCAGCGACCGCTTGGAGCGGTCGACGACCTCCTGCACGGTGAAGTCGGTGGTGCGCTTCTCCGCCATGATCGCCTGAGCCGCTTCGAGGAACCGCTCCACCCGCTGCTCGGCCCGACGCTTCGCCGCCTGCGTGGAACGCTCGATCGCACGCTGCTTCCAGGCCGGTTCCTCGCTGGGGGTGCTCAAGGGCGGGTCCGCCTTCTGTGCCATGGGGAGCGCTTTACTGCAGTGCAGTGAGACGTCCCTGCGGCCAGATCGGACGCCGCTTATGGCTTTTGCGACCTCGACGAGGCCGACGAGGCACTGGACCGCGCGGCGCTCTTCCCCACCCGGCGGGCCGGCGTCAGCAGCTCCAGGGTGGGCTTGCGGACGGCAGCGTCCACGTGGTCGACGTGGACGAGAACTTCAGCCATGGATCAATGCACGCTCTCTCAGATGAACTTCTGGCTCGCGAGGAACTCGGCGAGCTGCCTGCCGCCCTCGCCCTCGTCCCTGACGACCGTCCCGGCGGTGCGCGCGGGTCGCGCGGTGGCGGAGTCGACCTTGGTCCAGGCGCCGTCCAGCCCCACTTCCTCGGCCTCGATGTCGAGGTCGGAGAGGTCCCAGGACTCCACCGGCTTCTTCTTGGCGGCCATGATGCCCTTGAAGGACGGGTAACGCGCCTCGCCCGACTGGTCGGTGACGGACACGACGGCCGGGAGGGACGCCTCCAGCTGCTCGCTCGCGGCATCCCCGTCCCGGCGGCCCCTGACGACCCCGTCGTCGACCGACACCTCGGACAGCAGCGTCACCTGCGGCACACCCAGACGCTCGGCGACCAGCGCCGGGACCACACCCGCCGTGCCGTCCGTCGACGCCATCCCGGAGATCACCAGGTCGAACCCGGCCTTCTCGATCGCCTTCGCCAGCACCAGGGAGGTGCCGATGGCGTCCGTGCCGTGCAGGTCGTCGTCCTCGACGTGGATCGCCTTGTCGGCACCCATCGACAGCGCCTTGCGCAGCGCGTCCTTGGCGCCCTCCGGGCCCACCGTCAGCACGGTGATCTCGGCGTCGTCCGCGGCCCCGGCGATCTGCAGGGCCTGCTCCACGGCGTACTCGTCCAGCTCGGAGAGCAGACCGTCCACGTCGTCGCGGTCGACGGTCAGGTCATCGGCGAAGTGCCGGTCGCCGGTGGCGTCGGGCACATACTTCACGGTCACGACTATCTTGAGACTCACGGCAACTGCTCCTCTGTACGGAAGACTTCACCGACCGCTGCGCCGCAGCCGCACACGGTACGAGTAGTGCTCGGGCAGGAAGTGACTGATCGCCAGCTCGACGAGGTGCCCGTCGGCCGACTGGTAGACCCGGTCGATGCGCAGCAGCGGGCGGCCCGGTTCGCAGCCGAGGTGCTCGGCGAGTTCGGGGGTGGCCGCCGCGACGGTGATGCTCTGTTCGGCCTCGGCGATCGGCTCGGGCAGCCGGCGGTCGAGGAGTCCGATGACGGTGAAGGCGCTGGGCGCTTCCGGCACCATCAGCTCCCGGACGGTCTCCAGCAACTTGCCGACGCCGGGCGGCAGGAAGACCGCGGTGTGGCAGAACACGGTGTCCTCGTGCAGCCGGAGGAAGGCCAGCTTGTGCACCCGGTCGGTGCGCAGGCCCAGACGCCCGGCCGCGTCGATGTCGACCCGCCGGTGCAGGGGGGTGACGATGCGCATGCGGGTGTCGAGGGACAGTCCCATGAGGTCGTCCACCGACCCGAACTGGCGCAGATACTGCTCGTCCCGGGGCGTGGCGAAGGTGCCGCGCCCCGGCACCCGGTGCACCAGCCCCTCCGCGACCAGGTCCTGGAAGGCCCGGCGTACGGTCTGCCGGCTGATCCCGTGCCGCTCGGCCAGCTCGGCCTCCGTCGGCAGCCGCACCCCGTCGGGGTAGTCGTGCCGCAGGATCGCGGCGCGCAGTTCACGGGCGAGCCGCCCGTAGGTGCTCTCGCGCTGTGGCTGTTCCAGCATCGGTGGCCGCCTCGCGCTCAGACGACACCGTCGGCGCGCAGCGCCTCGATGTCGGCGGGGGTGCGGCCGAGCCCGGCGAGGATCGCGTCCGTGTGCTCACCGGCCGCCGGTACCGGGTCCATGCGCGCGGGCAGCCCGGCGAGGTCGGCCGGCGGCAGCAACGCCTGCACGGTGGCGCCCGGCACGCCCACCTCGCGCCAGCGGCCGCGGGCGGCGAGGACCGGGTGGTCGAGGAACGCGGCGACGTCGTTGACCCCGGCGCAGGCGATCCCCATCTCCTCCAGGTCCTTGAGGATCTCCGCGGCGTCGGAACGGGCACAGCGCTCGGCGACGACGGCGTTCACCTCGGCGCGGTGGGCGACCCGGTCGGAACCGGTGGCGAAGCGCGGGTCGGCGGTCAGCCCGGGATCGCCGAGGAACTCCGCGCACAGCACGGCCCACTCGCGTTCGTTCTGGATCGAGAACAACACGTCCTTGCCGTCGGCGGCGGTGAAGGTGCCGTAGGGCGCGATGGTGGCGTGCTGGGTGCCCAGGCGCGGCGGCTGGGTGCCGCCGTACCGGGTGTAGTTGGCGGGCTGGCCCATCCACTCGGCCAGCGCCTCGAACAGGGAGACCTCCACCGGGTGGGCGTCGCCGGTGGTGGCGCGGGTGTAGAGGGCGGTGAGGACGCCGCTGTAGGCGTACATCCCCGCGGCGATGTCCGCGACCGAGATCCCGACCCGGGCCGTCTCCCCGGGCGTTCCGGTCAGCGACACCAGCCCGGTCTGGCACTGCACCAGCAGGTCGTACGACTTGCGGTCGGCCCACGGTCCGTCGGTGCCGTAGCCGGAGATCGTGCACGGGATCAGGCGCGGCCGGCGGGCGGTGACGGTGTCGGTGGCGAGTCCGAGACGGTCGACCGCTCCCGGGGCGAGGTTGTGCACGAAGACATCGGCGTCGTCGAGGAGCCGGTGCAGGATCTCCAGGCCGCGAGGGTCCTTGAGGTCGAGCGTGAGGGATTCCTTCGAGCGGTTCAGCCAGACGAAATAGCTGGAGTGGCCGTGCACGGTGGTGTCGTACCGGCGGGCGAAGTCGCCGCCGCCCGGGCGCTCCACCTTGATGACGCGGGCGCCCAGGTCGGCCAGCTGCCGGGTGGCGTAGGGAGCGGCCACGGCCTGCTCCAGACTGACGACCGTGATCCCTGACAGAGGAAGCTTCGGCACGCTCATATGGCCCATTTGTACGGCCATATCAAAACCACTGTCAAAGTGATCCGGGTCATCTGCGCATGCTCAGGACTGGCGGCTCGGATGGCACAGCACCATCACGGCACGGGCGACGAGTTCGCCGGCGCCGCCGAGCTCCTGGCGGTAGCGGTCCGTCATCTCCCGTACGGTCTCCACGAACTCGGGATCGACGGCGCGGGCCCGCGCGGGGCGAGGCAGTTCCTGCGCCATCGCACGGCGGCGGGCCAGGAGGGTGATGATCTCCTCGTCGAGACGCTCTATCTGGGTCAGTGACAGGTCCGCCGTCAGGTCGGCGGCATGGTTCGTCGTCACAATGAATCTCCGTTCTCCCGCGGGTCACGCGACAGGCCTCATCGCAATCGGTCCTTCAACACCTTGCCCGTGACACCGATCGGCAACTCCTCCCGGAGCTCGACGGATCGGGGCACCTTGTAACCGGCCATGCGTTCCCGGCCGAGGCGATCAGCTCCTCCTCCGACAACCGACCCTGCCGTACGACGAAGACCTTGCCCACCTGTCCCATGCGCTCGTCCGGGACGCCGATCACCGCGGCCTGGGCCAAGGCGGTGTCGTCGAGGCAGCCGAGGATGACGCTGTAGCCACGCACGAGCACTTCCCCGTCCTCGCCGATGCGGACCTCGAGCCCGTCACAGGGCAGCCCCGACGGTCGTGACGATGTCCTCGAACGGTTCGTCAGCAGCTCAAGGAGCGGCCGCGGGCGCACCCCCCCGGGTGTCCTCACCTCGGTGGCCGAGGAGGCGCTGGTGCTGATGTCCCGAGAGCGCTGAAACCCGGTGGTGAGCGGTTCGGCAGCGGGGATAGGGTCGCCGCGTTCCGAACGACCACGCACGGAGAGCGAACCGATGACCGGCCCCCGACCGACGACGACCCTCTGGCGCCCCACCGGCCCCGTCGAGCTGGACCTGGTCCGCGAGCTCAACTGGCGCGCCTGGCCGCCCCGGCTGCCCGAGCAGCCGATCTTCTACCCCGTCCTCGACGAGGACTACGCAGTGAAGATCGCCCGTGACTGGAACGTCAAGCACGACGGCGCCGGTTTCGTGACCCGCTTCGAGGTCGACTCGGAGTTCCTGAGCCGCTACCCGGTCCAACAGGCCGGCGGCCGGACGATCCTGGAGCTGTGGGTCCCGGCCGAGGAGCTCGACGAGTTCAACGCGCACATCGTCGGCGAGATCCAGGTCGTCCACGAGTTCCGCTGAGGCGTGCCCTAGGGGCGGGTCAAGTGGCGCATCGTCAGCGCCAGTTGGAGCCGGAACCGGCCCTGCGGGGTGCGCACGGGCCAGCCCAGCAGCTGCTCGGCGTGGGCCAGCCGGTCCTGGAGCGTCGAGTGGTGGACGTTGATGTCGGTGGCAGCGGCCCGCAGGCTCGCCGTGTTCGCCACGGCGTGCAGCGTGGTGAGCAGCCAGGGTGTCGCCGCGGCCGCCGCATCCAGCGCGAGGACGTCGGGCGGAGGCTCGGCGCCCGGTACGACGAGGCCGGCGAGGAGCGCCGTACCGCCCAGCTCATCGGCATGCACGACCCGTTGACCCGGGTCCTGGGCAGTGCCCTCGGCGGTGAACCGGAGAGCGGTACGGGCGGCGGCCCAGGACCGCGGAAGGTCGAGCACCGACACGGCCGGTCCCACGCCCGCCCGCCCGGCGGGGGGTTCCGTGCCCCGCCGGCCGGGGACGACCCGGGGCGGACCGTCGGGGGTGGCCACGGCACGCGCGGGCAGCGCCGGGTCCAGACCCAGCCGCCGTGCCGCGTGCAGCCGGGCCGCCTCCGGTGCCGTGGCGTCGAGCAGGGTCTCCACCAGTGCCGGGTCGTCGGCCGGAGCCCGGCCCCGGGTCCGGTCGAGGACGAGCCGCACGGCACCGGCGGCCCGCTCCAGGATCACCGCGTCGACCACACTGGGCGCCGAGGGGCGCTCCAGCCACAGCGCGGGAGCACCGTCGGGCGTCAGCGCAGCCGCCGGCCAGGCCGGATCCGGCGGTGCGTCCGACTCCCGGCGCGCACCGTCGGGCTCCACCCGCACCTGCACCCGGCGGTCCGTGTCGACGAGCCGCGCGGGCACGCCCGCCAGTACGGCCGCCCCGCGCACCAGCGCCTCCAGCCCCGCCCGCGACTCGGCCAGCCGGTCGAAGTAGGCGATCACCTGGACGGCGGCACCGGCGTCCGGGTCCAGCGCGGTCAGGCGCCCCGCCAGCTCTTTCATGGGTCCATGGTGCGGCATACGGCACCCGGCTGGGGAGCCCCGCGGGTCACCCGGGGCACCAGCCGGATGCCCCGGGCACAGCAGCGTCACGTGCCGAGGAGCCGCCGCAGCCAGTCCAGATGCGCGGCCCGGGCCCGCTGGGAGAGGGCCGCCTGCGGGGCGAAGCCGTCGTAGCCGTGGAAGCCGCCCGGCCAGACGTGGAGTTCGGCGATGCCGCCGGACTGCCAGATGCGGGAGGCGTAGGCGACGACCTCGTCGCGGAAGGTCTCCGCGGAGCCCACGTCCAGGAAGGCCGGGGGCAGGCCGGACAGATCCTCGGCGCGGGCCGGGGCCGCGTACGCGGGGACGTCGGGGCCGCCGCGCAGCTCGCCCAGCAGGGCGGTCCAGCCCGTTTCGTTGGCCGTACGGTCCCAGACGCCGAGGCCCGCCATCTGGTGGGAGGACGGGGTGTCGTTGCGGTCGTCCAGCATCGGGCACATCAGGACCTGGCCGACCGGCCGCGGACCCTTGCGGTCCCGGGTGAGCAGGGCCAGTGCCGCGGACAGACCGCCGCCCGCGCTGGCGCCCGCCACGACGATCCGCTCGGGGTCCGCGCCGAGCTCCCCGGCGTGCTCCGCCGTCCACAGCAGACCGGCGTACACGTCCTCGATCTGCGCGGGGTACGGGTTCTCCGGGGCCAGCCGGTACTCCACCGACACCACGACCGCGTCCAGCTCCTCGGCCCAGGCCAGCGCCACGTCCACGCCCACCCGGTTGTTGCCGAGGACCATGCCGCCGCCGTGCACGTGGTAGATCACGGGACGCGGACCCGTGGCCGAGGGTGCCGTGGGCCGGGCGATGAGCAGAGATATCTCCGGGGCGCCCTCGGGGCCCGGCACCACACGGTCCTCGACCTTGAAGAATCCGTCGAGCGTCAGATCGAGCTCGGCCAGCATCTGGATGCCGGGGCCCTGACGTATCAGGGCGATGTCCTCCATGGTCATGCCCGGCTGGATGAACTCCTTGATCAGCTCCAGGGCTCCGGCGAGCTCCGGGTCGAACGGCGGCGGTACCAGGTTCATGTCGTCTCCTCACGCGAGAGCGCGGCGGCTCGTGCGGACATGATCCGCGCCCCGCCCGCCGTACGGGGCGCCGCCGTCCGGCGGAACCTGCCCGCCGTCCGGCGGGTGGCACCCGCGTGACCTGGGGACTTCCCATGTCATGACCTTTTGTTCACCTTCCCCGGGTGGCAGGGAACAGAAGCCGGGACCACCCTGTGAAAGCCCCACCCGCACCAGGAGCGACAAGTGAACGTCTCCCTCTCCGTCTGGCTGCTGACGGTAGCCGCCCTGTGCGCGCTCGTCGCCGTCGACTTCTTCATCGGCCGCAAGCCCCACGACGTGTCGGTCAAGGAAGCCGGCATCTGGACGGCCGTCTGGGTCGCGCTGGCGTGTCTCTTCGGAGTCGGCCTGCTCGTCTTCGGCGGCGGCGGGCCCGCCGGGGAGTTCTTCGCCGGGTTCATCACCGAGAAGTCGCTGAGCGTCGACAACCTCTTCGTCTTCGTCCTGATCATGGCCAAGTTCGCGGTGCCCTCGCAGTACCAGCAGCGCGTCCTCATGGTCGGCGTCCTGATGGCGCTGGTGCTGCGCGCCGGGTTCATCGCGGCCGGCGCGGCGATCATCTCCACGTTCTCCTGGGTCTTCTACCTCTTCGGCGCCTTCCTGATCTGGACCGCCTGGAAGCTCGTCCAGGACGCCCGCAAGGAGGAGCACGAGGAGGAGTACCAGGAGAACAAGCTGCTGAAGGTCGTCGAGGAGCGCTTCGGCGTGGCCGACCGCTACCACGGCACCAAGCTGTGGATCGAGGAGAACGGCAAGCGGGTCATGACGCCGATGCTGGTCGTCATGCTCGCGATCGGCTCCACCGACGTGCTCTTCGCGCTCGACTCCATCCCCGCCATCTACGGCCTCACCGAGGACCCGTACATCGTCTTCACGGCGAACGCGTTCGCGCTGATGGGGCTGCGCCAGCTGTACTTCCTCATCGGGGGCCTGCTCAAGCGCCTGGTCCACCTCAGCTACGGTCTGTCGGTCATCCTCGGCTTCATCGGCGTCAAGCTGGTGCTGCACGCGCTGCACGAGTCCGGCGTCCACGTGCCCGAGATCGGCATCCCCTTCTCGCTCGGCTTCATCGTGCTCGTCCTCGCGGTGACGACCTTCACGAGCCTGAGGGCATCCAAGAAGCAGGCGGAGAGCGCCCCCCAGCCGTAGCCCTTGACTTCGAGAGCACTCCAGGACCTAGCGTCGGCCGCATCGGCGATGGCCCGGAGGAACGGAGACCGCCATGAAGGTGGGCGTGCACATCAACCGATTCGACCACCCCGGGGGAGGGCCCGCGCTCGGCGCCGAACTCGCCGCCGCCGGCGCCGCCGCCGAGGCCGCGGGGCTGAGCTGGCTGTCGGTCATGGACCACTACTTCCAGATGGAGTTCAACGACCGGGCCGAGGACCCCATGCTGGAGGCCTACACGACCCTCGGCTATCTCGCGGGCCGCACCTCGACCGTCCGGCTCGGCGCCCTGGTGACCGGGGTCTCCTACCGTCACCCCGGACTGCTCGCCAAGATCGCCACCACCCTGGACGTCCTCTCCGGCGGCCGCGCCACCCTCGGGATCGGCGCGGCCTGGTACGGCCGGGAGCACGAGGGCCTCGGAGTGCCCTTCCCGCCGGTCGCGGAGCGCTTCGAGCGGCTGGAGGAGACCCTGCGGATCTGCCTCCAGATGTGGGACCCCGAGGCCAACGGCCCGTTCGAGGGCAAGCACTACCGGCTCGCCGAGACGCTGAACGTCCCGGCCCCGGTCAGCGAGCCGCGCCCCGAGATCATGATCGGCGGCGGAGGCGAGAAGAAGACGCTCCGGCTGGTCGCCCGCTACGGCGACGCCTGCAACCTCTTCACCACCACGCCGGAGGAGGTCGCGCACAAGCTCGACGTCCTGCGCGGCCACTGCGAGACCGAGGGCCGCGACTACGACACGATCCGCAAGACCGTCGCCTACTCCGGCGAACCGCTCGCCACCGGCGACCTCGACGCCTTCACCGAGGACATCACGGGCTACACCAAGCTCGGCATCGACACCGTGATCCTGTCCCCGCGCACGGGGGAGCCGGCGGCGTTCATCGAGCGGTTCGCGGCACCGGCGGTTCAGCGGCTGGCGGGGCTGGACTGAGGAGCGGCGGGGCGGCTGCGCGAGACGATCCGCATCCCGCGGTCGTCGATCACGCGGACCTGCAGCGAACCGCAGCCGCACCGCGTCCACACCGTCCCGCCCGCCGCCGTGGAGTGCCGGGACACCACCTGGAAGGGCTCGGCACCGTCGGGCCATCCGCAGTGCGGGCAGCGGGTGCCGGTCGTGCTGGTCATGGGAACTCCTCGGGCATCGTGGGCTGGCTGGCCGTCGCGACACAGCCAGAGTGCAGCGAGGCGTCCGTGCACGTCCAGGTTGACTTTCCGGACGACACCTTGAAGCGTGGGCTTCATGATTGACCTGCGCCGGCTACACGTCCTGCGAGCGGTCGCCCACTACGGCACGGTCACCGCGGCCGCCCGCGCCCTGCACTTCACCCCGTCCGCCGCCTCCCAGCAGATCCGCCAGCTCGCCCGCGACCTCGGCGTCGACCTCCTCGAACCCCAGGGCCGGGGCATCCGCCTGACCCCGGCCGCCGAGAGCCTGCTCGCCCACGCCGACGCCATCCAGGCCCGCTGGGAACAGGCCGAACTCGACCTGCGCGCCGAACAGGGCGCGCCCGGCGGGCCGTTGCGGGTGAGCGGCTACCCGGTGGCGATCACGGTGCTGCTGGCGCCGATGGCGGTCCGGTTGCGGGAGCGGTATCCACGGCTCGCCGTGCACATCCAGGAGGCGGATGTCCCGGAGAGCTTCGACCTGCTCTTCGAGGGCGAGGTCGACCTCGCGATCGTCGAGGCCACCCCCTCCAACCCGCCGCTCAGCGACGCCCGCTTCGACCAGCAGCCGCTCCTGGACGACCCGTTCGACCTCGTCGTACCCGCCGACCATCCGCTGGCGGGGCGGGCGCGCGTGGACCTGTCGGACGCGGCGCACGAGGACTGGATCGCCCCGGTGCCGCAGAGCCCCTGCCGCACCCATGTCATGTCCGCGTGCGGGGAGGCCGGGTTCAGCCCCGCGGTGGTCCACCAGGCCGTCGACTGGAACGTCACGGCCCATCTCGTCGCCCACCGCCTCGGCGTCGCCCTGATCCCGCGCCTGGCCCAGCTGACCCCCCACCTGCCGATCACCCGGGTCCGCTGCACCGGAAACCCGCACCGCAAGTTCCTCACCTGCACCCGGCGGGGCGGACATGAACGCCCCGCGGTCGAGGCGGCGTTGACACAGCTGAGAGAGCTGGCGCCGGACGCCGTGGCCTGAGCGGTGGGGCGAGGCGGCGGGCCCGGTCGGCGGGGGCCGCGCGTCGTACGGTCATGCGAAAGGGCCGGAGCTTCCAGAGCTCCGGCCCTTCACCGCGAGGTGATGATGGCGCGCGAGGCGGTGATCAGGCGGCGGTGACCTCACCGGCGTGGCCGTGCAGCAGCGTGACGACCTCGGCCAGCTGACCGGCGACCTCGGCGTCGTCGGCCGGGTGGGTCTCGGCGAAGCGGACGACGGAGCCGGGGATGGAGAGCTTGACGTCCTCGAGGACCTTGGCGCCGGCGATGCCGAGGGCCTTGCGGGTCTCGTCCTGGGCCCACACGCCGCCGAACTGGCCGAACGCGGTGCCGACCACGGCGGCCGGCTTGCCGCCGAAGGCGCCGGCGCCGTACGGGCGCGACAGCCAGTCGATGGCGTTCTTCAGCACGGCCGGGATGGTGCCGTTGTACTCGGGGACGAAGAACAGGAAGCCGTCGGCGGCCTGAGCGGCCTCGCGGAGCTTGGCGGCCGGGGCCGGGACGTCGCCCTCGACGTCGATGTCCTCGTTGTAGAACGGGATCTCGGCCAGGCCCTCGAAGAGCTCGACGTCCGCACCCTCGGGCGCGAACTTGACGGCCGCCTCGGCGAGCTGGCGGTTGTGCGAACCGGCGCGAAGGCTGCCGACGAGCGCGAGGATACGAACAGACATGCTAACTCCAGGGATGCTGAAACACTGCCGACACAATCCGGACCGAGGTCCGTTTATTGTGTATCACCGTAACCGGACCGCGGTCCAGTTCATTCCCGATGCTTTACGCTGTCTTCATGTCCGCTGATCTGCCGCCCTTCCCGCGGCCCCACGAACCGCTGGACGAGGCCGGGTTGTTCCAGCTGGGCATCCGTGAGGAGGAGCCGTGCCTGCGCGCCGACGCCGCGCGGAACCGGGCGCGGCTGCTGGAGGCCGCCGCCCGACTGATCGCCGAGCACGGCGCGGCCGGCGTCACCATGGAGGCCGTGGCCGCCGCCGCCCAGGTCGGCAAGGGCACCGTCTTCCGCCGCTTCGGCGACCGCACTGGACTGCTCATGGCACTGCTGGACCACTCGGCGCGGCAGCTCCAGGCGGACTTCATGAGCGGCCCGCCGCCCCTGGGTCCCGGCGCACCGCCCCTGGAGCGGCTGCGCGCCTTCGGAGTGGCCATGCTGTACCGCTCGGTGGAGCAGCTGGACCTCCAGCTGGCCGCCGAGCCGGAGCCCACCCGCCGCTTCTCCCACCCGTCGAACCGGGCCCTCGCCATGCACGTCACGATGCTGCTGCGGCAGATCGTGCCGGACGGCGACTGCGAGCTGCTGGCCCGGACGCTGCTGGCCTACCTCGACCCGGCCCAGATCCACTACCTGACCAGGGAGTGCGGGATGCCCATGGAGCGCCTGGAGGCCGGCTGGAGCGACCTCGTCGCCCGGGTGACCCGTACCGCGCAGCCCGCCTGAGCGCCCCGCCGGGAGCCGTCTGCACAGGTTCTGCAAGGATGCGTCACGTCATGGTGCAGATACCGAAAACGCCCGCCCCCGTGTCGCCCGCACCGCGCTCCGTGCCCACGAGCGCCGATGTGGCCCGCCTGGCCGGCGTCTCGCGCGCAACCGTCTCCTACGTCCTCAACAACACCAGCGCCGTCCGGATCAGCGAACCCACCCGCCGCCGTGTCCACGAAGCCGCCAAAGAGCTCGGGTACGTGCCGCACGCGGCCGCCCGCAGCCTGCGCGCCGGACACAGCCGCCTGGTCCTGATGCCCGCCCCCACCGTCCCCGTCGGCCAGCTCTACGGCCAGTTCATCAACGAACTCCAGTGGGCCCTCAGCCGCCTCGACTACACCGTCGTCCAGCACGGCAGCGTCGGACTCCAGGGCGACGAGGCCGCCCGCGCCTGGGCCGAACTGCGTCCCGTCGCCGTCCTGGTCCCCGGCGCCGGACTCGGCCCGCAGGGCGTCGCCGTCCTCAAGCGCTCCGGCGCCCGCGCCGTCGTCACCCTCGGCCCCGAGTCCGTCGAGGGCGCCCACGCCCTGCTCATGGATCATGAGGCGGTCGGCCACTGCGCGGGCCGCCACCTCTACGAGCGCGGTCGGCGCCGCATCGGCGTCGTCGTCCCCGAGGAGGCGGGCCTGGAGGCCTTCTCCCTGCCCCGGCTGGCAGGTGTCCGAGGCGCCCTGGCCGACACCGACGCCACCGTCACCCGCCTGCCCCTCGCCTACACCGAGGAGGCCGGCGCCCGCCTCGCCGCCCGCTGGCGCGAGCTCGGCCTCGACGCGGTGTTCGCCTACAACGACGAGTACGCGATGCTGCTGATGCGCGCCCTGCAGGACGCGGGCGTCGACGTGCCCGGCGAGACCGCGGTGATCGGCGCCGACGACCTGATGCTCGGCCGGCTCCTGCGGCCCAGACTGAGCACGGTCCGCCTCGAACTCCCCTCGGGCCGCGACCTTGCCGAACTGGTCGACCGGGTGGTGCACAACCCCAACGCGACCCCCGAGACGCACAACGTGCTCGCGGCGACGGTGGTGCACCGCGCATCCAGCTGAGAGCCTGTGCTGCACATTCCCGGGGGGCGACCCCCGGACCCCCAGCGGAGAAGCAGGTCGGTGGGGATGGCCGGCCTGGACATCGCGCGGCACACCTGAGTGACGCCGCCACGGGAGGGACGCCATGCGCACCACGGTCGGCATCATCGGCGGCGGCCCCGCCGGACTGCTCCTCGCCCGGCTGCTGCACCGAGCGGGCATCGACTGCGTGGTCCTGGAGGCCAGGACCCGCGAGTACGTCGAACAGCGCCAGCGCGCCGGCATGCTGGAGCAGGGCACGGTCGACGCCCTGCGCGAGTGCGGCGCCGCCGGACGCCTGGAGGCGGAGGGCCTGGTCCACCAGGGCATCGAGCTGCGCTTCGACCGGGAACGCCACCACATCGACTTCCCGGTCCTCACCGGCGGCCGCACGGTCACCATCTACGCCCAGACCGAGATCGTGAAGGACCTCGTCGCACTCCAACTCACCGACGGACCACCGCTGTTGTTCGAAGCGGAGGCGCTTGCCATCGAGAAGCCGGAGACCGAGAGCCCCGTCGTCCGGTTCCTGCACGAGGGCCGCGAGCAGACCCTGAGCTGCGACTGAGGTCTTTCAGGGCGTCACCGATCGAGTGACAGGCACTGTGGCCACAACGCACAAGGCTCCCGTGCCGTTGAGGGAGGTGTTCGAAGTCTCAACCCATCGGCGCAGGAGCCTTGTTGGTCCCTCATCCTGCCGCACTTGACCTGCCTCACACGCTCATCGAGTGGGTGACCATGCTCATCGTCACCCGCGAGGGTGACCGCCGCTGCAAGCTCCCGCCGCACCAGCGTGCCCTGGTCGCTCTGGTGTACCTGCGCAAACACGAGCCCCTCGCGCAGATCGCCTCCGGTTTCGGCATCTCGGTCGGCACCGCGCACGCCTACACCACCGCGGTCATCAATCTCCTGGCCGCCCGTGCACCCGGTCTGCTGCGCGCTCTGCGCGAGGCAGACCCCGAGTTCGTCCTGCTCGACGGCACCCTGGCCGAGTGCGACCGCCTCGGCGACGGCCGCGCCGACTACTCGGCCAAGCACCGCCGCCACGGGGTCAACGTGCAGGTGGTCACCGATCCAAACGGCGAGGTGCTGTGGCTGTCACCGGCCCTGCCGGCGCGCTGCCATGACCTGACCGCGGCCCGTGCCCATCGGATCATCAGAATCTGCGAGCGCCAAGGGATCCCGATCCTGGCCGACCGTGCCTACATCGGCGCCGGCGCGTGGGTCACCACACCGGCCAGACGGCCTCCCGGAGGCGAACTGTCGCTCACCCAACAGACCATCAACCGGGCGCTGTCGAAGGCACGGGCCCCGGTCGAGGGCGGCATTGCCCGCTTGAAGTGCTGGCGGATCTTCCGACGAGCTCGGTGCAGCCCGAATCGAATGACGTCAATCGCAGCAGCGGTACTCGCTCTGGAGCGGCAACGCTGAAAGACCTCACTGGGTGGTGGGCTGCGACGGCTTCCACGGCATCGCCCGCGACACCGTCCCGGCCGAGGTGAGCCGGACGTACGAGCACGACTACCCGTACTCCTGGCTCGGGATCCTCGCCGATGTCGCCCCGTCCTGCGACGAGTTGATCTACGCCCGCGGCGAGCGCGGATTCGCCCTGCACAGCATGCGCTCACCGCATGTGTCACGCCTGTATCTGCAGGTCCCCAACGGCACCGACCCCGCGGACTGGCCCGACGACCGCATCTGGGACGAACTCGCCGCCCGCTTCGCCATCGACGGCGACTGGACCCTCGGCCGCGGCCCGGTCACCGCCAAGTCGGTCACGCCGATGCGCAGTTACGTCCACGAGCCGATGCGGCACGGACGGCTCCTGCTGGCCGGCGACGCCGCCCACATCGTCCCGCCGACCGGCGCCAAAGGGCTCAACCTCGCGGTGTCCGACGTACGCGTCCTCGGCCGTGCCTTCACCGAGTGGCGCCGCACCGGATCGGAGCGGCTCCTCGACCGCTACTCGCAGTCGTGCCTCGCCCGCGTCTGGCAGGCCACCCGCTTCTCGTACGAGATGACGACGATGCTGCACACCCCGCCGGACGCCGACCCCTTCGAGCGGCGGCTCCAGCTCGCGCGGCTGCGCCGGATCACCGCATCCCGGCACGCGGCCGCCGAACTGGCCGCCAACTACACCGGACTTCCCCTGGAGTGGTGAGTCCGGGCCGGGACGCGATGCCGCAACTGCGGTGGGACTACTGGCTACTGGCCGTTCTGCTCGGAGTTGGCCTGCTGCTCGGCGACCGCCTTGCGGACCTCGTCCATGTCCAGCTTGCGGGCCTGTCCGATGACATCCGTGAGCGCGGCCTCCGGCAGCGCGCCCGGCTGGGCGAACACGGCAACCCGGTCCCGGACGATCATCAGCGTCGGAATCGACTGGATACCGAAGGCGGCGGCCAGCTCGGGCTGTGCCTCGGTGTCGACCTTGCCGAAGACCAGGTCCGGGTTCGCCTCGGCGGCCTTGTCGTAGACGGGTGCGAACTGACGGCACGGCCCGCACCAGGACGCCCAGAAGTCGATCAGGACGAAATCGTTGTCCGTGACCGTCTGGTCGAAGTTCTCCTTGGTGAGCTCCACGGTCTTGCTCATGGCGTGAATCCCTCTTCCTGATGTCGGGGCGAAGCCGTCGGCACAAACGCGGCAGGCCGAGTAGGTATTCCGCGCGCGTACCCATGTGGCCTGAGCGCACACCACCCACCAGACTGACCCCATGACGGAAACGGAATCCATCGCGCACACCACCTACGACGTCGTGGTGCTCGGGGCCGGGCCCGTGGGGGAGAACGTCGCCGACCGCACCCGTGCGGCCGGTCTCTCCACCGCGGTCGTGGAGAGCGAGCTGGTCGGCGGCGAGTGCTCGTACTGGGCGTGCATGCCCAGCAAAGCCCTCCTGCGCCCGGTCATCGCCCAGGCCGACGCCCGCCGCCTGCCCGGCCTCGCACCCTCGGTACAGGGCCCTCTCGAAGCGAGCGCGGTGCTCGCCCGCCGCGACGAGTACACCTCCCACTGGAAGGACGACGGCCAGGTCCGCTGGATCGAGGGCATCGGCGCCGACCTCTATCGCGGCCACGGCCGCCTCACCGGCCCCCGCACGGTGACCGTCGGCGACAAGGTCCTCATCGCCCGGCACGCCGTCGCCGTGTGCACCGGCACCCGCGCGGTCCTGCCCGACCTGCCCGGACTCGACGAGGTCAAGCCCTGGACCAGCAGGGAGGCCACCAGCGCGAAAGCCGCGCCCGGCCGCCTGATCGTGGTCGGCGGCGGGGTCGTCGCCACCGAGATGGCCACCGCCTGGCAGGCCCTCGGCTCACAGGTCACCCTCCTGGTCCGCGGCAAGGGCCTGCTGGGCCGCATGGAACCCTTCGCCGGCGAACTCGTCCACGAGGCGCTCACCGAGGCGGGCGCAGACGTCCGCACCGGCACCTCGGTCGAGTCGGTCACCCGCGAGAACGGCACCGTCGTGGTCGTCACCGGCACCGGCGACCGCATCGAGGCCGACGAGATCCTCTTCGCCACCGGCCGCGCCCCGCGCACCGACGACATCGGCCTCGACACCATCGGCATCGACCCCGGCACCTGGCTGGAGGTCGACGACAGCCTCCGCGTCACCGGCAGCGATTGGCTCTACGCCGTCGGCGACGTCAACCACCGCGCCCTCCTCACCCACCAGGGCAAGTACCAGGCCCGCATCGCGGGCGCCGCGATCGCCGCCCGCGCCTCCGGAGTCCCCCTCCTGGAGACCGACCCCTGGGGCGCGCACGCGGCGACCGCCGACCACTCCGCCGTACCCCAGGTCGTCTTCACCGACCCCGAGGCGGCCTCCGTCGGCCTCTCCCTGGCGGAGGCCGAACAGACCGGCCGCCGCGTCCGCGCGGTCGACTACGACCTCGCGAACGTCTCCGGCGCGAGCCTGTACGGCGACGGCTACCGCGGCCGCGCCCGCATGGTCGTCGACCTGGAGCGCGAGATCCTCCTCGGTGTCACGTTCGTCGGCCCCGGCGTCGGCGAACTCATCCACTCCGCGACGATCGCGGTCGCCGGAGAGGTGCCGATCAGCAGGCTCTGGCACGCCGTGCCGTCCTATCCGACGATCAGCGAGGTGTGGCTGCGGCTGCTGGAGACCTACCGCGACAACTGAGCGGACTCCACCAGCGGGAGCACGCGGTCCGGGCGCAGCGCCTCCATGGCCTCGTCGTCGTGGGTGACCATGACGATCGCGCCCGGATACGTGCCCACCGCGGCCAGCACCTCGGTACGCGAGGCCGGGTCCAGGTTGTTGGTGGGCTCGTCCAGGAGGAGGACGTTCGCGCCGGAGTGCACGAGACCCGCCAGGGCGTGGGGGTCCCCCCATGCCTTTAGGGCTATGGGGGAGGGTCTTCTCGCCGCCGGACAGCACCTCGACCGGCTTGTGGAAGTCGTCCCCGGTGAACAGGAACAGGCCCAGTACCCGCCGGAGTTCACCCTCCGTCAGATGCGGTACAGCCGAGGCGAGTTGGGCGCCGACGGTCGACTCCCGGTCCAGGGTGTCGTGTTCCTGCGCGAGGTAGCCCAGCCGCAGCCCGTGCCCGTGGACCACTCGGCCACCGGTCGGAGTCTCCCGCCCCGCCAGCAGCCGCAACAGGGTCGTCTTGCCCGCCCCGTTGGGACCGAGCACGACCAGCCGGCTGCCCCGCTCGACGGCGAGATCCACGCCCGGAAGGACGCGATGACCGCCGTACGACTTCGTCAGGCCGATCGCGGCCAGCGGTATCCGGCCGCACGGCTCCGGCCTGGGCAGCCTGATCCTGGCCACCTTCTCGGCCCGCCGTACCGGTTCGAGGTCGCCGAGCAGCCGGTCGGCGCGCCGGGCCATGTTCTTCGCGGCCGTCGCCGTCGACACCCGGGCCCGCATCCGGTCGGCCTGCGCGTGCAGGGACGCCGCCTTCCGCTCGGCGCCTGCCCGCTCCCGGGTCCGGCGCCGCTCGTCGGCCGCCCGCTGGGCGAGATACGCGGCCCAGCCGGTGTTGTGGACGTCGATCGTCGCCCGCTGCGGATCGAGGTGAAGGACCCGGTTGACGGTGTCGGCCAGCAGGGTCGTGTCATGGCTGATGAGGACCAGGCCCGACCGCAGGTTCGCGAGGAAGGCGCGCAGCCAGCCGATCGAGTCGGCGTCCAGATGGTTCGTCGGCTCGTCCAGCAGCAGTGTGCCGTGGTCCGCGAACAGGATCCGGGCCAGCTCGACCCGGCGGCGCTGACCGCCCGACAGCGCGCCGAGCGGCCGCTCCAGGAGCCCGGTCCCCAGACCCACCCCCGCCGCGATCCGGGCCGCCTCGGCCTCCGCGGCATACCCGCCACGGGCCTGGAACTCCGCCTCGGCACGCACATAGGCGGCCATCGCGCGCTCCGAGCCGTCCGCCATCGCCGCCTCGGCCCGGCGCAGGGCGTGTACGGCCTGGTCGAGGCCGCGCGCGGACAGGACACGCTCGATGACGGTGACCGTCGGATCGCCCGCGCGGGAGTCCTGCGGGAGATGGCCCACCTCGCCGGTGCGGGTGACGGTCCCGGCGGCGGGGCGCAGGGTCCCCGCGAGGATGCTCAACAGGGTGGTCTTTCCCGCGCCGTTGCGGCCCACCAGGCCGATGCGGTCGCTGGGGGAGACATGGAAGGAGAGGTCGGACAGCAGCAGACGCGCGCCGACGCGCACGTCGACACCACGAACGGTGATCATGGGAGAACGCTCCGAATCAAGCAAAAAGGACACACGGGTGGCGTGGGTAACGGGTCCTGAGCTAAGAGATTCGGGGCGTGGACATGCGGCCAACGTAACGGAGGCGCCCGCCCCGGCGCCTGCGAATTTTCGCGACGAGCTGCCCGGCCGGAACGGCTAAGGCAGCTC
Organism: Streptomyces sp. S.PB5; assembly: GCF_030403745.1. Lineage (GTDB taxonomy): Bacteria > Actinomycetota > Actinomycetes > Streptomycetales > Streptomycetaceae > Streptomyces. Next base: position 182,086 of record NZ_JAQMWP010000015.1, on the reverse strand, counting down.
GAAACCAAGGGACTTGGCGGCTTCCGCAGGCGTCGGCTGCGCCCACCGCTCCGCCATCGCCTGGTTCGACGACAGCGACCGCAGCTCCGCCCGGTCGATGTAGAGCATGCCGTCGAGATGGTCCGTCTCGTGCTGCACGATCCGCGCCGGCCACCCGGTGAACACCTCGTCCACCGCCCGCCCGTGCTCGTCCTCGCCCGTCAGCCGCACCTCGGCGTGCCGGGCCACCACGGCCTGCCAGCCCGGCACGCTCAGACAGCCCTCGAAGAACGCGGCACGCGCGTCGCCGACGGGCTCGTACGACGGATTGACCAGCACCCGGAACGACTGCGGCACCCGCCCCCGCGCCGCCCGGATCTCCTCCGGCACCGGCGCCGGGTCCTCGATCACCGCGATCCGCAGCGGCACGCCGACCTGGGGTGCCGCGAGGCCCACACCCGGAGCCGCGTGCATGGTGACGCGCAGCGCCTCGACGAACCGGGCCAGCAGCGCGGAGTCCAGCTGTCCCTCGAACCGTTCGGTGCCGCGCCGCAGCACCGGGTCGCCGGCCGCCACGATCGGCAGCGGACCCTCGGTCCGGAGCAGCCCTTCGACGAGTTCGGCAAGGGGCGGGTGAGGAGGGGGAGTTGCCATCGCGCCAGGATGCCACGGCCCTCCAGGTGCACGCCCGTGTGACGCAGGCCATAGAAGCCTCCGGGAACTCGACCCCCGTTTCCCCCGACTAGTGGACCGGTACAGCCGAGAAACGTCCCCTGCCCCGGAGAAGAACCGCCGATGACCTCCGCTCCCACGACATCCACGGACGACGCCCCGAAAGCCGCCGACCCGACGCCGAAACCCGGCACCTGGGCACCACTGCGCCCGCTGGTGCTGCGTCTGCACTTCTACGCCGGACTGCTCGTCGCGCCGTTCCTGCTCGTGGCCGCCGTCACCGGACTCCTGTACGCCGGTTCCTTCCAGGCCGAGAAGATCATCTACGCCGACGAGTTGACCGTCTCGAAGGTCGGCGAGACCAAGCTGCCCATCTCCCAGCAGGTCGCCGCCGCCCGCGAGACCCACCCCGAGGGCACCGTCTCCGCCGTACGGCCCTCCCCGGAGGACGACGCGACCACCCGCGTGCTGCTGTCCGGCGTCAAGGGCGTCGACCCCGGCCACACCCTCGCGGTCTTCGTCGACCCGTACACCGCGAAGGTGGAGGGCGCCCTCGAACAGTACGGCTCGACCGGCGCGCTGCCCCTGCGCACCTGGATCTCCGAGTTCCACCGCAGTCTGCACCTCGGCGAGACCGGCCGCCTCTACAGCGAACTCGCCGCGAGCTGGCTGTGGGTGATCGCGGGCGGCGGCCTGGTGCTGTGGTTCGCCCGCCGCCGGGCTCAGCGCAAGGTACGCGGCACCACCGGTCGGCGCCGCACGCTCGGCCTGCACGGCAGCGTCGGCGTCTGGGCGGCAGCCGGGTTCGTCTTCCTGTCGGCGACCGGTCTGACCTGGTCGACCTACGCGGGCGCCAACATCGACGAACTGCGCACCTCCCTCGGCCAGTCCACCCCGTCGGTCGTCTCGACCGCGGGCGGCGACCACTCGGGGCACGGCGCCTCCGCCTCGGCCGGGGACGCCGAGCACGGGGTCGGCCTCGACACGGTCCTCGCCGCGGCCAGGGCCGAGGGGCTCGGCGACCCCGTCGAGATCGTCCCGCCGGCCGACGAGACCTCGGCGTACGTCGTGAAGCAGACTGGGCGCGGCTTCCCCACCAAGCAGGACGCGGTCGCCGTCGACCCGACCTCCGGGCAGGTCACCGACGTGCTGCGGTTCGCCGACCACCCGATCCTGGCCAAACTGACCCGCTGGGGCATCGATCTGCACACCGGCACCCTGTTCGGGCTGGTCAACCAGATCGGCCTGATGCTGCTTGCGCTGTCGCTGATCCTGCTGATCGTGTGGGGCTACCGCATGTGGTGGCAGCGCGGCCGAGGCTCCTCCTTCGGCCGTCCGATCCCGCGCGGTGCCTGGCAGAAGGTGCCGCCGCAGATCCTGGTGCCGTGCGTGGCGGTCGTCGCGGTCCTCGGATACTTCGTCCCGCTGCTCGGCATTCCGCTCGCCGCGTTCATCGTCGTCGACGTGGTGCTCGGCGAGATCGGCCACCGGCGCGGTAAGCGCGCCGACGCCGCGGCCTGATCGTCGTACGACGGCGCAGGGGCCCGGTTCCGTCCTGGAACCGGGCCCCTGCCGTACCGCTCAGAGCTCGCCGAAGTCGCCCGCGAGCGCCGAGGCCAGGCGCATGTGCGGCTCGGCCTCCTCGTGCCTGCCCTGGCGCTCCAGGGTGCGGCCCAGCATCAGCCGGGCGTACTGCTCCACCGGGTCGCGCTCCACGATGATGCGCAACTCGGCCTCCGCGCGGCGCAGTTGGGCCGAGTGGTAGTAGGAGCGCGCCAGCAGCAGCCGCGGTCCCGTCTGCTCCGGCACCTCCTCGACCAGTCCGTCCAGGACGCGCGCCGCACCGGCGTAGTCCTTGGCGTCGAAGAACTGCCGGGCGCGCTCCCAGCGCTCCGCCGGCGTTCCGTGGTCGTAGTAGTTCATGTCCACTCGTGACCTCCTTCGACGCCGTCAACCGAGGTCATTGGTTCAATATTCCACTAACTGTTCAGGTCGGCGAGCTCGGCGTTCGCCCGCTCGGTGATGAGCGTCAGCACCCGTCCGGCGACGGCCAGGTCCGCCTCGGGGATGCCGGCGTAGACCCGGGCGGTGATGGGGGCGGTGGCGGCGGACGTCGTGTCGTACAGCTCGCGCCCGGCGTCCGTGATGCGTACCTGTGCCGTCTCCGGGACGGCCAGCAGCTCCGCCGCGATCAGCTCGTCGACCACGGAGCGGGCCGCCGCGGCGTCGATCTTCAGCGAGTCGACGACGCCGCCGACGATGTCGTCCCGCTCCACCGGCCCGTCGGCGACGGCGGCGAGGCGGAGGGTGACGGACTGCTGGAAGGTCAGGTCATGGCGGGCCAGTACCTGTTCGAGGACCGCGCGGGCCGCGTAGTGGGCCAGCGCTATGACGCGGGGGTTCAGCAGGGGAGGGGTGGTAGTGGTCATGACTGCTCCTTGTCGGACTCACCGGTGCGGGTGAGGGGATCGAGAGGTGCGTCGAGCAGGGTCGCCAGGTCGTGCTTGAAGTTCCGGGTGCGCTCGCTGTCCAGGCCGCCGAACGGTGCCAGCAGCTGGTCCAGCAGTCCCTGGACGACCTTGACGGCCTGCCGGGTCGTGTCGCGGCCCTGCTCGGTGAGGGCCAGCTGCACGGCACGCGGGTCGCGCGGGTCGCGGGTGCGCTCCAGCAGGCCCGCGGCCTCCAGGGAGCGCGCCAGCTTGGAGACGTAGAGAGGTTCGAGGCCGGTGTGGTCGGCGAGCCGCCGCTGACTCGGGCGCTCGCCGGCGTGCTGCATGCCGTACAGGGACGCCACCAGCGAGTACTGCGCGTGGGTGAGCCCCAGCGGAGCCACCGCGCGGTCCACCGCGGTCTTCCATTTCATCGACAGCCGCCACACCAGGAATCCCGGTGTCGCCTTCTCGGAACCCATGCTCATGGCAAATACAGTACATGGCTACTATGTACATGGCTACTATTTTTCCACCGGCCGGAAGAGCCCGGACGACGGACTGACGCGACGCCCGCCGCGGGGCTAGGTTGGGCGCCATGAGCAATCTTGATCGCGAGGCGGCTCCCGCCCTGTGCGGCGGCCGCGGCTTCGTGGTGGCGGAGCCCGTTCGCGAACTCCTCAGCCCTCGCACCGTCAAGCTCGGCGAGTCCACCGAGGTCCGCCGGCTGCTGCCCAACCTGGGGCGCCGCATGGTCGGCGCCTGGTGCTTCATCGACCACTACGGCCCCGACGACATCGCCGACGAGCCCGGCATGCAGGTGCCGCCCCACCCGCACATGGGCCTGCAGACGGTGAGCTGGCTGCACGAGGGCGAGGTCCTGCACCGCGACTCCACCGGCAGCCTCCAGACCATCCGCCCGCGCGAACTGGGCCTGATGACCTCCGGACGGGCCATCAGCCACTCCGAGGAGAGCCCCAAGTCGCACGCCCGCTTCCTGCACGGCGCCCAGCTCTGGGTCGCGCTCCCCGACAGCCACCGCCACACCGACCCGCACTTCCAGCACCACGCCGAGCTGCCGCAGGTCACGGCCCCCGGCCTCACGGCCACACTGATCCTCGGCAGCCTCGACGGAGCGACCTCGCCCGGTACGACGTACACCCCCATCGTCGGCGCCGACCTCACCCTCGCCCGCGGCGCGGACGTACGCCTCCCGCTGGAGCCGGACTTCGAGTACGCCGTGCTCGCCATGTCCGGCGAGGCCCATGTGGACGGCGTCCCGGTCCTGCCGGGCTCCATGCTCTACCTCGGCTGCGGCCGCACCGAACTGCCGCTGCGCGCCGAGTCGGACGCCTCCGTGATGCTCCTCGGCGGTGAGCCGTTCGAGGAGGAGCTGATCATGTTCTGGAACTGGATCGGCCGGTCGCAGGAGGAGATCGCACAGGCGCGGCGGGACTGGATGGAAGGGACGCGGTTCGGTGAGGTGAAGGGGTATGACGGCGCCCCGCTGCCCGCGCCGGAGCTGCCGCCTCTGCCGTTGAAGCCGCGAGGGAGAGTGCGCTGACCGGCGGGAACGGGTGAGAGCGCGTGACTGATCCGACGGGAAGACGTCGGAGTGCGGCGGCCCGGTGGTCATGACGCAGGCGTGGCGGTCCTGACCGAGACCGCCACGCCCGCCGTTTCCACCCGTCAGACGCGGTCGGCCGCGATCGGCACGTACTGGAAGGAGCCGTCCCGGTACGACTCGATGAACGCCTCCTCGATCCCGGTGACCAGCGAGGACGTCGCCCGCCACGGCGCGAGTGGATGTCGCACTCGAAGTGGGCGTTGATCTGGGACACCCACTTCGACGGCCGGCCGTAGCGCCGGTTCCAGCAGCCGGTGATGGTTTCGAATCCGATTTATCGGACCAAGAGCGACATTGATACATGATCAAGCCGCACCACCCGCCGCCCCGGCCGCCTCGACGTCTGTGTCCGCCGTTCAGTCCCGCGGTGCGACGCGGATACGGTTCCCGTCGGGATCGGCCGCGAGGAAGGTCAGCCCGAACCCCGCGTCATGAGGCTCGCGCAGGATCCGGACCCCCTTGGAACTCCACTGCTCAAAGATCGTGTCGAGCTCGTCGGGACCACCGTCGATGGCCAGGCACACCTCACTCGTGCGCGGGACGTCCGGTGACAGTTCCTCGAACTGCCCGGACCACAGAGCGAGGTCAGCGCCTGGCCCGAGGTCGAAGGTGATGTATCCCGAAGTCTCGAACGAGGGGCTCATGCCGAGGAGATCGCCGTAGAAACGAGCTGCGGCGGGAGCGTCGTTCACGTAGACGATGGACACGACGGATGTGGTCATGGTTGGTCCTTTTCCCAGGTCGTAGGTACGCGTCCACCAGCCTGACCGGGATATGCGCCGCATCGTGTCGCAATTTCCTGAAAAAATCGGGGTGTGACCCCAGATCGCTTCTTCACCCTGATGCTGCTCCTCACATCGAGGGATGCCGTGACCACACCGGAACTCGCCTCAGCGCTCGGGGTGTCCCTTCGAACCATCACCCGGGACCTGAACTGGCTGCGCGACGCGGGTCTGCCGGTGACCGCGCACCGGGGCCGCCTCGGAGGCGTGAGTATGCTGCCCGGGTCCGGGCCCGACCTCACGCGACTCACACCGGACGAGCGTGATCATCTGTCGCTCACCGGGCTGGACGAGAGGCAACGTGCGGAGATCGACGCATCGGTCGGGAGCCGGCGCGCGCTCTCCAAGGTCGCCGCAGCACGGTCCCGTCGAGTCGACGAGCTCCTGCCGCTCACCGACGTAGTGCACGTGGACAGCCGCCCCTGGCGTCAGACACCGGCTTCCGGCACGACTGCGGCTTCGCTGATCGGCGCAGTGCGACGAGGCCGCCGGCTCCGGATCGAGTACGACAGCCCGCGTGCGTCAGGCCCGCGCGACCTGGTCGTGGATCCCTATGGGCTGTTCGCCAAGGCCGGCATCTGGTACCTCGTCGCCGACTGTTCCGCTGTGCCACGGATGTACCGACTCGAACGGATCACGACGTGGAAGGAAGTCGACCGGCCACGACGGATCCGCGAGGGCCAGACCCTGGCCACCGTCGCCGCGGCGCTCGTCGATCAGTGGGAGCAGCACCACGCGATCGAGGTCAGCGCCACCATCGACCAGACCCAGATCGAGCGAGCGCAACGGATCTTCGGCCTGCGACTCGTCCCGGACGACCATGAAGAAACCGCCACCGGCCGCAAGGTGATGATCCGCTTTCTGCATCTGGAGGACGTGCGCGCACTCCTGCCGTTCGGGAGCGCCATCACCGTGCACGGCCCCGCCGAAGCCAGGGCTCACCTCCGCGACCTCGCCACCGATCTCGCCCGCCACTATGCGCCGTCACCGACGCCGGGCGATCAGCATGGCGAGGATGATCAGTTCGTGGGCCGGTCGCGCGGTGACGTGTCGGTGTAGGCGCCGGTGACCTTCGGCTGTGCGGGCGGGCTGTCACCAGACCGCTCTGGCAGGCGATGGCGAGCAGTTGTCGTTGGGCACGGCGGCGGGCGTCCAGTGCCGTGGGCGGCCAGGGCAACGACACCGTGCGCGGCGAGGTCTCTCCCTCACTCGAATGGCGCGCTCCGCTGGACAGGCGGACGATGGAGTGGTGGGGCTCGGCCCCCGCCGGTGCCGCCTGGTGCGGCCGGGAGACGGAGACCGGCCCGGCCGAAGCGAGCGGTGCTGAAGGGAGAGCCGAGATGCTTGAGATGAAGATCCTCGACAAACCGGACGATCGGCGGGACTTCCCCAGGGGACACCTGGAGGCCGTCCATCTCACCGGCCTCGATTTCGCGGTGGGGACCTTCGAGCCGGGCTGGCGCTGGTCCGAGTCCGTGGCCCCCATCGTCGGGACCAGGAGCTGCCAGGTCCACCACAACGGCTATGTGGTCCAGGGCCGTCTGCACGTCCTCATGGACGACGGCGAGGAGGGCGAGGTCGGCCCGGGCGACGTCTTCGTGGTCTCGCCCGGTCATGACGCCTGGGTCGTGGGCGACGAACAGTGCGTGGTCTACGACTTCGCGGGCCCCATGGCCCAGATCTACGCCAAGCCGGACGGAGGCTGACTTCTCCCTCGCGGCCGGCCGCCTAGATCGGCAACAGCCGCCCCACCAGGGCACCGAGCTGCCGTACGTTGCGACACTCGTGCATCTCCACGAGTTCGGCGTACTCGGGCGCCGCCGAGTCGCCGGTGCCCCACTGGGAGTGCTGCTCGGGGTTGAGCCAGTAGACACGGCGGGCCCGTTCGGAGATCTGGCGGACGGCCGCGAGGTTCGGGTCGCTCATGTTCGTACGGGCGTCACCGAGGACGAAGACCGTGGTGCGCGGGCCGATCGCGTCGGCGTGGCGTTCCGCGAACTCGCCCAGCGCCATGCCGTAGTCGCTGCTGCCGTGGTAGCCGGTGAGGGCCGCCTCGGACTGGATCCGGGCGGCGAGTTCCGCCGCGTCGGCCGCGCCGTGCTCCAGCAGTGCGGTCACCTCGTCGATGCGGTTGACGAACGCGAAGACGCGCACCTTGCTGAACTGGTCGTGCAGCGCCTGCACCAGCAGCATCGTGAAGTCCGAGAAACCGGAGACCGAGCCCGACACATCGCACAGCAGCACCAGTTCGGGGCGCGCGGGACGGCGCCTGCGCAGTACGGGCTTCATCGGCACCCCGCCCGTCGACAGCGAGCCGCGCAGGGTCCGTCGCAGATCGATCGTGCCGCGGGCGGCCCGGCGCCGGCGCGCCGCCAGCCGGGTGGCCAGCTTCCGGGCGAGCGGCTGGACCGTCCTGCGCAGTTCCGCCAGCTGGTCCCTCCCGGCGAACAGGAAGTCCACCCGGTCGGCCGTGGGCCGCACCGCGCGCCGGGCGAGCTCGTCCCGGTCGCGCCGCTCGGCGACCCGGCGCCGCGCCTCGGTCGCCACCAGGGCCCGGAAGGCCTCGATACGCCGCCTGATCTCGTCGTCCAGCAGCCGGTCGGCGAACCCCGGACTCCCGCCCCGGGCACGGACGTCGGCCCGGACACGGGCGAGCAGCGTCTGCGGACGGATCCGGTCGAGCGTCTGGTACGACGACCAGCCGACCGAGCCGGGGGAGGAGCCGTAGCCGCCGAAGCCGTCGACGGCCTCGATCGCCAGACGGGCCATCATGGCCTCGTCGTTCGCGGCGAGGGCGGCCGCGAGCCGGTCGCGCAGTTCGTCCCGGTCGGCGGGGCCGGACTCGGGGGCGCCGACGCGGCTCGGGAAGTAGAGGTCGAAGACGGGGTCGAACACCGGCCGCTGCGCCGTGCCGTGCAGCAGGGTCGCCGCCAGTCCCTCCCGCAGCAGCTCCCGGTCCGCGAGGCCGAGCGCCGCCATGGCCTGGGCCGCGTCCACCGTCTCGCCGGTGCCCACGCGGATGCCGTGGGCCCGCAGCGCGGCTACGAGCGAGGTGAGCCGCTCGGCGACGGGCGTGCTCACAGGGCGTCCAGATCGAGTTTCGCGACGGCCTTCTGGATGTCGTCCTGGTGCTTGAGGAGAACGCCCAGAGTGTCGCGTACGACGGTCTCGTCGAGGGTGCCGGCGCCGAGCGCCAGGAGGGTGTGGGCCCAGTCGATCGTCTCCGCGACCGACGGCACCTTGCGCAGGTCCATCGCCCGCAGCGCACCCACCACGCGGACCACCGACTCGGCCAGCGCCGCGTCGAGCCCCGGCACCTTCAGCCGTACGATCCGGCGCTCCAGCTCCTCCTCGGGGAATCCGATGTGGAGGAACAGACAGCGGCGGCGCAGTGCCTCGGACAGCTCGCGGCTGGCGTTGGAGGTGAGGACGACGAAGGGGCGGCGGGTGGCGGCGATCGTGCCGAGCTCCGGGACCGTGACCTGGAAGTCGCTCAGCACCTCCAGGAGCAGCCCCTCGACCTCGACGTCCGCCTTGTCGGTCTCGTCGATCAGCAGGACCTTGGGGTCGTCGCCTCGGATGGCCGTCAGGAGGGGGCGGGTGAGCAGGAACTCCTCGCTGAAGATGTCGGTGCGAGTCTCGTCCCAGGTCTCGTCGCGGCCCGCGCTGATGCGCAGCAGCTGCTTGGCGTGGTTCCACTCGTACAGGGCGCGGGACTCGTCGACGCCCTCGTAGCACTGCAGCCGGACCAGCCGTGCGCCCGCGACCTGGGCGACGGCCTTGGCGAGCTCCGTCTTGCCGACCCCGGCGGGGCCCTCCACCAGGAGCGGCTTGCCGAGGCGGTCGGCGAGGAAGACGGTCGTGGCGACCGAGGGGGAGGCGAGGTAACCGGTCTCGGCGAGGCGTGCGGAGACATCGTCGACGGAAGTGAACAACGGGGCCTCCAGATCGGCGGCGTGGGCAGCGTGGGGCGGTGCGGGCGGTTCCGGGCGACGGGCAGCTCCGCACGGGTTCTCCTATCTAAGCGCTTGTTCAGTGCGCGTGTCACCCACGAATCACGGGGGCGGCCGCCGAAGCGACCGCCCCCCACCGTGTGCGTCCTCCTCACGCGGCCAGCGCCACCGCGTCCGTCGCCGGAGTCCGCAGCACCTTCCGTGCCGTCGCCAGGCTCGTCCCCAGCGTCACCACCGCGGCCACCGACACCACCGCGAGCCAGATGCCGAAGGCCTGGCCCGGCAGCACCGAGTCGGTGCGGACCACGGTGAAGGGGACGATGCCCGCCAGCGCGGCGACCGTGCCGAAGAAGACACCGGTGACCGTCAGGACCAGCGTCTCGGCCCCCACCACACCCAGCACCTGACCCGGCGTGGCCCCGGCCAGCCGCTGCTGCCCGAACTCCCGGCCGCGGTAAGTCGTCGCCGCGTACAGCGAGTTGACCAGCATCACGCAGACGAACACCACGATGATCCCGACGACCGTGAAGTTCAGCGTCTCCAGGTTCTTGGCGTCCACCGACTTCACCAGACCCGAGGCCTCGACCGCGTCGCTCTCGACCGTCTGCATGGTCAGCGTCGCCGTGGCCACGGCCGTGAACAGGATCAGCGACATCAGGATCCCGGCGAGATGCCCGGCCCGCTCCCGCAGATTGCGCACGGCCAGCCAGCCCGCCGCACCCGACGGGCGCAGCCGGTCCAGCACGCCTGCCAGCAACCGCGGAGCGAGCAGCGCGAGCCCCACCGACAGCAGGATCGCCCCGTACGACGGCGGTGCCATCAGCGCCTCGTCGGTCCCGGAGAAGGCGAAGGTGGAGGAGGCCGACAGAGCACCGGCGCCGAGCGCGGCACAGGTGAAGAACGTCCGTGCCCGGCCGTGCTGTTGCCGCTGCCCGCGCGTCACCCGTCGCAGCGCGAGGAACGCCGCGCCCGCCGCCGCGAGCAGAGTGATGCCGACACCTGTCGTCAGCGCGACGGGACCGAAGGAGTGCTCGACCGAGGCCGCCACCTGACCGTTGTCCTGGAACAGGTCCAGCAGTCCCCGCCCGCCGAGCACCGCCGGGCCGATCGCCGGCACGGCGCCCACCAGGGCCACGGCCACCGCCTCACCGACCACCATCCGCTTGATCTGCGCCGGGGTCGCCCCCGAGCAGCGCAGCAGCTCCAACTCGGCCGCCCGCTGACGGACATTGACCGTGAGCGTGGAGGCGACGGCGAAGAACACCAGCAGGGAGCCGTAACCGCCCACCACGCTCGCCGAGGTCGTCAGCGTCTCCGCGCTGACCGGGTCGACACCGCTCTGCGCCGCCGTGTCGTGCATCGAGTTGAACGTCATGATGATCGCCGCGCCCAGGAAGGCGGACAGCAGCGTCGCGAGGAACCGTCCGGGCCGTCGCCGGATCGACCGCAGGGCCAGTACGAACATCGCTCACACCCCCACCGTCACGTCGTCGCCCAGGTGCGCGAGCCGCTCCGCCACCGCGTCCGGGGTCGGATGGTTGAGCCCTCCGGCCAGCCGGCCGTCGGCGAGGAACAGCACCGAGTCGGCGTAACTGGCGGCGACCGGGTCGTGCGTCACCATCACCACGGTCCGCCCGTGCACCCGCACCGCCTCCTGGAGCAGCCGCAGCACATCGCGCGCACTGCGCATGTCCAGGGCGCCCGTCGGCTCGTCCGCGAAGATCACCCGCGGTTCCGAGACCAGCGCCCGGGCGATCGCGACCCGCTGCCGCTGACCTCCGGACAGCTGGTCGGGACGGTGCCCGAGCCGGTCGCCGAGACCGACCCGGGTGAGGATCTCCCGGGCCCGCTTCCGGTCGACGCGCCGCCCGGCGAGCTTCAGCGGCAGCACCGTGTTCTGGGCGACCGTCAGCGTCTCCAGCAGGTTGTACTGCTGGAAGACGAACCCGATCCGCCCCCGCCGGAACTTCGTCAGCTCCGCCTCGCCGCCGTCCGTCAGCTCGGTGCCGTCCACGACCACGATGCCGTTGTCCGGCCGGTCGAGACCGGCCGCGCACTGCAGCAGCGTCGACTTGCCGGACCCCGACGGCCCCATCACCGCGGTGAAGGTGCCACGGCCCAGACCGAGCGTGATCCCGTCCAGAGCGGTCACAGCGCCGTCGCCGTCGCCGTAGGTCTTGGTGACCTTGACGAGCCGCAGCGCCTCGGCGGCGGGTCCCGGGTCGTTCGTACGTCGCGAGCCTGTGCGAAACATCGTCATCACCTCTCGGTCCGGCACTCCCTGTGCCCTGCACACGAAGCTACGGAGCCGGAGGGCGCACCACATGGGGCGCAGAACCCGTATCCGGGGGTGTACCCAGCACCACCCCGCCCGGTGCAATGGAGCTGGGCCCCTCTCATGCCGACCTCACGCCGCTCGGGCGATGGCGAACCGGTGATGGCGAACCTTGGTGCCCCGCCATGGAGTTCGGGTCGGCAGGGCTCATGGCTGAGCCGGCATCGGTGGATCACGCGGACCCAGGCGTGCGCCAGGCCACGGACGGCGTGCGGATGGTCCATGCCCCTGCCCCGGGCACGCTGGTAGACGCCGGCCGAGCGGCGACCCTGAGCGACCTCGGCGCCTCCGACGGGCCGCGCACAGCGGCCGTGAACCAACAGGTCGACAGCCGGCGGCGGTCGGCGAAGCGTGGCGGGGGCGTTGTCAGTGGCGGGCGGTACGTTCGGGGCATGGGCATCTATCTGGTGAGCGTGGCCGCGGAGGAGTGGTTCGATGCAGGCGAGGACGCGGCCGAAGAGGAGGACGGCGGCTTCGGGGCCGTCGCCTCGGGGCTGAACGAGGAGCTGCGGCGGCGTGGGCTGCCGCCCTACGAGTCCGTGCCCGCGGAGACGGAGCTCGTGCGCGGCTCGGGGCTGCGGTTCCAGGAGAAGCTGGTGCCGTCCGTCTACGGATTCGTCGACCTGTGCCGCGCGCAGCTGTCCCGCGAGGAGGAGAAGAGAATCCTCGACTGGTCGGTGCTGGTGCCGATCTCGCTCGACGAGGAGATCGAGCTGCCCATCGGGTCGGTCAACACGAACTCGACCGTCATCGCCGGGGCACCTCAGATCCTCGCCCTGGCGGAGCGGCTGGCCCGGGCCATCGGCCTGCCCGACGACCGGATACCCGCCACCTGCGACAACCTCGACCTGACCATGTGGTTCCTGGACGGCCCGGCGAAGGAGGAAGCGGCCGCCCGCCCCGGCGTGTGGGGCCGGGACCTGGACACCGCCTTCTACGTGACCCTGTATCTGCGCGCCGCCCAGCACTCCCTGCGCCGCGGCTGCCCGATCGTCTACAGCTGACGTGACGGCTCCGTGACGTCGGTGACCGTACTGGTGCGGCGGGGAGGCTTCCCGGAGCGGGCCCGCGTCGGTACACCCGGTTCATGGGGGACAACAACGGGGGAGACCGCCACCCGTGGTGGCGGGGAACGGTTCAGTCGTTCGACGGCGCCGACATCGAGCTGCGGCCCGAGGGACTCGTCGACGTGGTGCCGACAGGATTCGAGAACGCCTACGTCCGGTTCGGCGATCTGTATCCCGAGCAGCAGCTCCAACTTCAGCTGCTCTACGGGAGCTCACAACGCGCCTTCGAATCACGGACGCGGCTGTCGACCCGGATCACCGTGCTGCGGGTGCTCGGCAACGCGCTGACCGACCCGCGCCTCGGCGACCAGAAGCCGAACGAGCACCTGGCGGAGTATCTCGACCAGGAGATCGCCGACCTGCGGGGGAGGCTCGCGCAGGACAGCGCGACGGCGGTCAGCCGAGGCCTCAACATCGGCCTGGGGCTCGGCGCGGCCGTCAGCCTGGTGCTGCTCGCCGTGCCGCTGTTGTGGGGTGTGGGACTGCTCGAAGCCCTCGGGGTCACGCTGAACTGCACCAACCGCTGGAGTCTGATGGGCGCGTTCGTGTGCGGCGGGGTCGGCGCGTTCGGCGCGGTGCTCAGCGTCCTCGTACGACTGCGGGGCAGCGCCGACCAGCTCGCGCGCCGGCAGTCCGACGGCCGCGAGAGCGAGGTCGTCCCCGGTCAGATGGCCCGCAGCATGCGCCACGAGGGCGTCTACCGGGTCTGCGTCGGCTGGGTCCTGGCGCTCGCCGTCTACTTCCTCTTCAGCGGCGGCATCGTGCCGGTCTTCCAGGTGCCCACCACGGCAGCCGAGATCTGCCCGGCGCCGGGCAGTCCCGGGTCACCGGTCAAGGGCACCGACTTCTGGGGCTTCTGGTGCGCCGTCGGCTTCGTGGCGGGCTTCAACGAACGGTGGGCGTTCGGCATCCTGGGGCGGGACGCGGCGCGGCGGCAGAGCAAGGGCTAGGCATCAGAGGGCCGTTGGGCGTCGAGTTCGTAGTCGAACCACACCCGGTGCGTGCCGTCCACGTCGACCGTCATGCCGCCCGAGCCGGTGATCCCGGCCAGCGCTTCCGTGCCGCTGCCCGGGACGATCACGAAGAACTCGCTCTGTCTGTCCGTGCCCAGGGTCGTCGCGGAGTGCGCGAAGTTGAACGCGCCCGCCCGGCCGCCGAGCGAGCCCTCGAAGGACTCCATCGCGACATACGTACCGACGCCGGTCCCCTGGTCGTACGCCGCGGTGAACAGGGTCGCCGAACGCCCCGCGACCTCGCCCTCGTAACTCTTCTCCATCGTGGCGACACCGACCGGCACGGCCGTCTCGACGCCCGGGGCCGGCACCGGGGCCGGTGTGAAGTCGGCGACCTTGAACGTTCCCGAAGCTCTCATGCCCCGAGCCTAGGACGCGCCACTGACAACGGCCCGGCACCGACGGCCCTCACGCGGGCACGCTCGGCCCTCCCCGGCCGATCTCGTCGATCAGCAGCCTCGCGGCGACCATCGCCCCGTCGGCGCGCATCGTGGCCGCCACGGCCTCGGCACGCTCGCGGGTCTGCGGGGACAGCGCCGTCTCCAGCGCGGCCGACAGGGACGTGACGTCCGGCTTCGGGCCGTCGTGCGCCGCGCCGATGCCCAGCTCCGCCACCCGGGCCGCCCAGAGCGGCTGGTCCGCGACCTGCGGCACGATCACCTGCGGAGCGCCCGCCCGCGCGGCCGTCGCCGTCGTACCGGCGCCACCGTGGTGGACGACGGCGGCGACCCGGGGGAAGAGCGCCTGGTGGTTGACCTCGCCGACGGCGAAGCAGTCGTCCTGCCCGTCGATCAGCGTCAGATCGGCCCAGCCGCGCCCCAGCAGCACCCGGCGGCCCTGCGCGCGCACGGCCTCGACCGCCACCGGGGCGACATCGCTCGCGGCCTGCATGGCCATGCTGCCGAACCCCACGTACACCGGCGGCGCACCCGCCTCCAGGAACGCCTCCAGCCCGGCCGGGAGGGGCCGGTCGTCCGGCCGGATCCACGCACCGGTCGGCACCAGGTCGAGGTCCGTCATCTCCTGCCACGGGCCCAGCGCCGGGTCCGCCGCCAGCCACGGCGTCTCGGTGAGGACGTGGTCGCGGACGTTGTCCACCGGCGGCATCCCGAGGGCGGCCCGATGGGTGTTGAGAGGCCCGCCGTACAGCGCGTTCACCCGCTCCGCGTCCAGGCGCCACAGCTCCTTGAGGTCGGTCACGCCCGGCGGGTTGGGCTTGCCCGGCCGGGCCAGCGGCGGGAAGTGGGACGAAGGCAGCCCGCACGGGTGGAAGCAGGCGAGCACGTAGGGGATGCCCAGATGCTCGGCCACCGACCGCGCGCCGGCCGGCATCAGGCCGGTCGCCAGCAGCGCGTCACACCCCTCGGCCGCCGCGGCGACCTCCCCGAAATGACCCGCGACCAACTCGGCCGCGACCTCGAACGCGAGATCGGGGGACGGCCCCCGCGCCCCCGTCACCAGCGCCCGCACCGACGAGCCGAACGGCACCACCTCCGCCCCGGCACCGGTCAGCAGCGCCGCGAGCTCCTCGTCCGGAGGGACGCACGCCCGCACCTCCACCCCCGGCTCCCGCAACGCCGCCGCCAGCCCCGCCAGCGGTTCGATGTCCCCACGCGATCCGTACGCCATCAGCAACACACGCACTGCAAGCTCCCGTTTCCGCTGGTCCAGGCGGTCAGGCCGGAGATTCTGCGGCACATGGGGGGCCTTGTGGCAAGCCCCCCGGTGCGCTATAGGTTGACAGTGGCGGGGAGTTGATGAACTCTCCGCCCTTCGTATGTCGGCTCCGCGCGCCAGTTCGGCTGTGCGTCCACCGACCTCGACACCGTGCGGTTCGCCCGCGTCGTTCAGGACGACGACGGCGCGCGTGACGTGGCGCCCTCCAGGCAGGTCCCACCGGCTGGTGAAGGCCGGATTCCGATTTTGAACTGTTTCAATCGGAAAGCGGGAAACTCTCCCTGTCGAGGCGGTAGACACGCTTGCAGTGGGCCACTAACTTCAACTGCCGATGGGCTGAATCGATACAACTCCGAGCAGCCGAAGGGACCACGGCATGACCGACGGAGTCGACAGCACGAACGGCAGGACAGTGCGCCGCAGAACAGTCCTCACCACCGCCCTGGGCGCCGTGCCGGTGGCCGTCGCCGGCGGTAGCGGCGGAGCCGGGGCGGCCGCCGCGGCACCCGTCGGCGACCGCACCGCCGTCGAGGGACTCACGGTCGAGCACCGCACGGACCCGCTCGGCGTGGACGCCGACCGCCCGAGGTTCGGTTGGCGCACCGCGTCCTCGGCCCGCGGCCGCCGCCAGACGGCGTACCGCATCCTGGTCGCCTCCTCGCCCGGACGCCTCGCCCGGGGACAGGCGGATGTCTGGGACAGCGGCCGCGTCACCTCCGCCGAGTCCGTCGCGATCCGCTACGACGGCGAGGACCTGCGTCCCTCCACCCGCTACCACTGGACGGTCCGCGTCTGGGACGAGAACGGCCGCGCCCTCCCCGGCACCCCCATCGCCCACTTCGAGACGGGCCTGCTGAGCACCGACGGCGTCACCGGATGGGACGGCGCCCGCTGGATCACCATGGCGGGCAAGGCGCCGAACAGCGAGGGCGCCCCCCTGCTGCGCACCGAGACCGCCCTCCGGCCGGGGCGGGTCAGGGACGCCCGGCTCTACATCTCCGCCCTCGGTGTGTACGACGCCTACATCAACGGCCGCCGGGTCCAGGTACCGCAGGGCAAGGAGACCACCCTCGAACTGCTCACCCCCGGCTGGACCAACTACGACGCCCGGATCGACTACTTCTCCTACGACGTCACCGGCCTGGTGGCGGGCGAGCGGCGGATCACGCTCGCGGCGGTGCTGGGCAACGGCTGGTTCAACAGCCGTGTGTCGGACGGCAGTTCGTACTACTCGCAGGACGGTGACCGGCTCGCCCTCAAGGCCAGGCTCCTGATCCGGTACACCGACGGCTCGACCCAGACCGTGGTGACCGCCCCCGGCGACGACTGGAAGGCCACCGACTCCGGCCCCTACCGCGCCGACGACATCTACGACGGCCAGACCTACGATGCCCGCCGGGAGATTCCGGGCTGGACCACGAGCGGCTTCGACGCCTCGGACTGGCCCGGCACGGAGGAGCACGACTTCACCGAGCGCTTCCCGGACACCCGGCTCGTCGCCTACCCCGGCGAGTCCGCCCGGCTGATGCCCGAGTGGGACCGTGGGCCGGAGTCGGTCACCGTCCACGACGAGGGCTTCCACGAGAGCCGCCCAGCCACCCTCCCCGTCACCCTCCACCCGGGCGAGACCGCCGTCATCGACCTCGGCCAGAACCTGGTCGGCGTCCCCCGCTACACCCTCCGCGGCCCCGAAGGCGCCCAGGTCGCCTTCAAGCCGGGCGAGATGCTCAACGACACCAGCGAAGGCGCGGACGGGCCCGAAGGCTCCGTCTACCGGGCCAACCTCCGCACGGCCAAGGCCACCAGCACTTACCTCCTCAAGGGCGACCCGGACGGCGAGACCCACCAGGACTCCCTGACCTTCTACGGCTTCCGCTACGTCTCCGTCACCACCACCGACACCGTCACCCTCACCGAGTTCACCGGCCGCGTCGCCACCTCCGCGATCCGCGACATCGGCACCGTCACCACCGACGACGCCGACATCAACCAGCTGATCAGCAACGTCCGTTGGGGCCAGCGCGGCAACTACCTGTGGGTGCCCACCGACTGCCCGCAGCGCGACGAACGCTGCGGCTGGACCGGCGACACCCAGCTCTTCTCGGCCGCCGGACTCTACAACGCCGACGCGGTCAGTTTCCTCAGCCACTTCCAGGAATCGCTGATCGACTCACAGCGCATCTACGGCGCGGACGGCGCCCAGTTCACCTGGATCGCCCCCGGCGCCCGCTACAACCAGCCGATCCCGGCGAGCGGTTGGGCCGACTGCGGAGTGGTCGTGCCCTGGACGGTGTGGCAGATGTCCGGGGACACCACCGTCATCGACCGCAGCTGGACGGCGATGACCGCATACCTGGACTGGATCCACGCACGCACCGGCGACACCTACGCCGGACAGGGCGCCGTCTTCGGCGACTGGCTGGCCTTCCAGGACACCAGCACCCAGCTCATGAGCGACGTCTACTACGGATACAGCGCACACCTCATGGCCGGCATGGCACAGGCCACCGGCCGGACCGAGGAGGCCCGCGCGTACGAGGAGCTCTTCGCCCATGTCAAACGCGCGTTCGTCACCAAGTACCTGGTCACCGAGGGCGGCACCCTCACCCTGCGCTCCAGCCTCGGCGAGCCGCCCCCAACCCCCGGCGACAGCCCGCGCAGGACCGAGGACGACAGCCAGACCGCCCTTCTGTGGGCCCTCAAACTCGGCTTCTACGACACCGAGGCCCAGCGCCGCGAACTCGTCACCCTGCTCGCCGACAACATCGGCAACGACGAGGCCTACAAGGCCGCCCACCCCGACAGCACCCGCGTCCACTACCCGGCGAACACCCTCGCCGTCGGCTTCCTCGGCGTGAACGTGCTCGCCCCGGTCCTCACCGACGAGGGCCGCGCCGACCTCGCCTACGAACTCCTCCACCAGGACGCCATGCCGTCCTGGCTGTACTCGGTGAAGAACGGCGCCACCACCATCTGGGAGCGCTGGAACTCGTACTCCGAGGAGGACGGCTTCGGGCCGGTGGCCATGAACTCGTTCAACCACTACTCCTACGGAGCGATCATGGAGTGGATGTACGAGAGCGTGGCCGGCATCGCCAGGGACCCGGCCCACCCGGGCTTCAAGCACTTCTTCCTGGGCCCGCACCTCGACCCGACGGGCAGGATCACCCGCGTGACCGGCTCGCACCTGTCGCCGTACGGGGAGATCGTCAGCGCGTGGACGGCCGACGACAGCGAACTGGCCTACCGGGCCACGATCCCCGCCAACAGCACGGCCACCCTGCGCATCCCCACCACCGACCCCGACACCGTCCGCGAGGGCCGGACACCCCTGTCACGCGTCAGGGGCGTGGAGTACCTCGGCTTCGCGGACGGCATCGCCTCCTACCGACTCCCCTCCGGCCACTACGAGTTGACGTCCTCGCTCGACTGATCGCCCACCAGCACCACCTCAAGGGTGCGCGGGCCGTGCACCCCCTCGACCCGGTCCAGCTCGATGTCACTGGTCGCCGAAGGGCCGGAGATCCAGGTCAACGGGCGGGCCGGGTCGAGGCGTTCGAGGGCCTGCGGCACGGAGGAGACGACCTGCTCGGGAACCCGCACGACACAGATGTGGTGGTCGGGGACGAGGGTGATGCGGCGGCGGCCCTGATCGGGTGAGCCGTCGAGCACGATCGTCCCCGTCTCCGCGACGGCCACCGCGCACGCCGTGACCACGCTGTCGATCCCGTCCAGCTCGTGCGGGGTGCTCTCGATCCGGTCCGGCACCTGCTCGGCCTCGGCCTCCGCGAGCCATGACGGCTCGAGACCCGGCGGGACGAGAACCGTCCTCGAACCCCGGGCGGCCAGCATCCCCGCGATGGTCACGGCCAGGTCCCCGGCGGTGCAACGGTGCACGAGCGCCCGGTAGTCGGCGAGATTCTCGGCCAGCAGAGCGGTCGTCTCCGCCACGCTGCGAGCGCCGTGCTCGCGCAGATAGGCGCGCTCGATGGGGGCGTCGTCGCGCGGCACGTCCGCCAGCGCGCGCCGCACCCGGCCCAGAATCCGTTCCCTGCTGCTCACTCGGCGCCGTCCTTCCCGCCGTCGGTCCGCTGCCACCAGTCCCGGAACGGCTCCGCCGGCACCGCCGGCAGCTCCCGGGTACCGCTCCACGCCTTGCCGGGACCCGGCAGCGTACGCGGATGGAGACGACGCGTCCGCGAGGCGAGCCGCTGACCGGCGCGCAGGGCGCCGGGGTGGGCGAACGCCCAGCGTGCCGCACGCATCGCCGCCCGCTCGGCGGCATGTCCCTTGGCCGGCTTCAGCACGACCTTGTTGCCCTCCCGGATCACCGGCCCGCCCTGGACGACCCGCTCGCGCAGATGCACCAGCACCTCGGGGATGTCGATGGCGACCGGGCACACCTCGTAGCAGGCCCCGCACAGTGAGGACGCGTACGGCAGGGACGCGTCGATCTCGCTTGCGGTGCCCCGGAGCTGAGGGCTGAGGATGGCACCGATCGGGCCGGGATAGACCGAGCCGTAGGCGTGGCCGCCGGCCCGCTCGTACACCGGGCAGACGTTCAGACACGCCGAGCAGCGGATGCAGCGCAGGGCCTGACGGCCGACCTCGTCGGCGAGGGTGTCGGTGCGGCCGTTGTCGATCAGCACGAGGTGGAAGTTCTGCGGCCCGTCCCCTTCCCCGGCGCTGCCGTCCCTCGTGCCCGTCCACATCGAGGTGTAGGGGTTCATACGCTCGGCGGTCGACGACCGGGGGAGGGTCTGGAGGAAGACCTCCAGGTCCTGCCAGGTCGGCAGGACCTTCTCGATGCCGACGACCGAGATCAGTGTCTCGGGCAGGGTCAGACACATGCGCCCGTTGCCCTCGGACTCCACGACCACCAGCGTGCCCGTCTCGGCGATCATGAAGTTGGCGCCGGAGACGCCGACCTTGGCGCGCAGGAACTTCTCACGGAGGTGGAGGCGGGCGGCCTCGGCGAGCTCGGCGGGTGTGTCGGTGAGCCCCTCGGGCGCCGGACGCCCCCACTCGCTCATCTCCCGCTCGAAGATGTCCCTGATCTCGCCCCGGTTGCGATGGATGGCCGGGACGAGGATGTGCGAGGGCCGGTCCTTGCCCAACTGCACGATGAGCTCGGCGAGATCGGTCTCGTAGGCGCGGATGCCGGCCTCCTCCAGCGCCTCGTTGAGCCCGATCTCCTGCGTGGCCATCGACTTGACCTTGACGACCTCCGACTCGCCGGTCATCTTGACCAGTTGCGTCACGATCTCGTTGGCCTCGTCGGCGTCGGCGGCCCAGTGGACGATGCCGCCCGCCGCCGTCACCGACTCCTCCAACTGCACGAGATACCGGTCGAGATGACGGAGCGTATGGTCCTTGATCTGCTTGCCCGCCTCCCGCAGTGCCGCCCAGTCGGAGACCTCGGCGACGGCCTTCGCCCGCTTGGCGCGGATCGTGTGCGTGGCGTGCCGCAGATTCCCCCGCAGGGTCTTGTTGCCCACGGCCTCGTGCGCGGCCTCGGGAAAGGCCGGCATCCCTACGAACGTCCCGCTCATACGGCCGGCTCCTCCTCCGTGCTCGCCAGGATCTCCGCGATGTGCACCGGCCGCATGTCCGTGCTCAGCCGGGCCATGGTCCCGCCGATGTGCATGAGGCAGGAGTTGTCGGCCGCGCACAGCACCTCGGCACCGGTCGACTCGGCGTTGCGGACCTTGTCCGCGCCCATCGCCGCCGACACATCGGAGTTCTTCAGCGCGAAGGTGCCGCCGAACCCGCAGCACTCGTCCGCCCCCGGCAACTCGACCAGCTCCAGCCCCTTCACGGCCTGCAGCAGCCGCCGGGGCCGCTCACCGAGCCCCAGACCGCGCAGCCCGTGACAGGTCGGGTGGTAGGTCACCTTGCGCGGGTAGCAGGCGCCCACGTCGGTGACCCCGAGCACGTCCACCAGGAACTCCGTCAACTCGTACGTCTTCGGCACCACGGGCGCCACAGTCGCGGCGAGCGTGTCCCCGCGCCCCTCGGCACGGGCCCGCTCACCCATCCGCGGATACAGCTCCCGCACCATCGCCCCGCACGATCCCGACGGGGTGACGATGGCTTCGTACTCCCCGAATACATCGGAGAAATGCCGGGCCAGCGGCTCCGCCTCATGGCGGTACCCGGTGTTGTAGTGCGCCTGCCCGCAGCAGGTCTGGGCCATCGGGAAGTCGACCTCGACGCCCAGTCTGGTCAGCAGTTTCACCACGGCGCGCCCGGTGTCCGGATAGAGCGTGTCGTTGACGCAGGTCAGGAACAGAGCGACACGCATCGCGGCTCCTTGTGATCGATCATCGGATGAGTGCAGGGTAATGCGGACCCGCGGCCGGCGGGAGACCCCGCTCACCGTGCGGCGAGCCGGGCCTCCGCCTCGCGCCAGGGTGCCGTGTCCCCTTGGGGCTTGTACCGGGTCAACGGCTGGGTACGGGTGAGCAGTCGCCGCCCGTCCGCGAGGTCGCCGACCAGTCCGTGCGCCCGGGCCTGGACCAGCACGTTCCCGAGGGCCGCGGCCTCCGACGGGCCTGCCACCACCGGCAGCCCGCAGGCGTCGGCGGTCAGCTGGCACAGGAGCGCGTTACGGGTGCCGCCGCCGACGACGTGCACGACATCGACCGGCTGCCCGGCGATCCGCTGCGCGTCGGCGACGGCCCTGCGGTGCGCGAGGGCGAGCGAGTCGAGGATGCACCGGGTGATCTCGGCCGGCGACCCGGGCACGGGCTGCCCGGAGACCCGGCACGCCTCGGCGATCCGTTCCGGCATCCGTCCCGGCGCGAGGAACGCCGCGTCCCCCGCGTCCACCACGGACCGCAGCGCGGGCACCTTCGCCGCCGCCAGCAGCAGCGCCCCCAACTCCGGCTCGCCCCAGGCCCGTACGCACTCCTGGAGCAGCCACAGCCCCATGATGTTCCGCAGATGGCGGACCGTGCCGTCCAGCCCCAGCTCATTGGTGAAGTTGGCGGCCCGGCTCTCCTCGGTCAGCACGGGCGCGTCCAGCTCTAGCCCGGCCAGCGACCAGGTCCCGGTGCAGATGTACGCGAACCGCTCACCCTCACCTGCCGGTACGGCGGCCACGGCGGACGCGGTGTCGTGCGACCCGACGGCGGTCACCGGAACGGGCCCGGTGAGCCCGGTCTCCTCCAGCACCTCGGGCCGCAGCACACCGGCGGCGTCACCGGGCTGCCGCAACGGCGCGAACAGGTCCAGGTCGATCCCGAGCCGCGCGGCGACGTCGTACGACCAGTCGCGCGTCCGGGGATCGATCAGCTGGGTCGTCGAGGCGTTGGTGATCTCGGTGCCCTGTTCCCCGGTGAGCCAGTGGGTGAGGAGGTCGGGGATGAGCAACAGCCGCTCGGCACACTTCAGTTGAGCCGTCGAGCGGGCGGCGGTGAGCTGGTACAGCGTGTTGAAGGGCGCGTACTGGAGACCGGTGGCCGCGTACAGCTCCTCGGCCGGGACGGTCGCCCAGACCTTCTCCGCGATCCCGTCGGTCCGGGAATCCCGGTAGTGCACGGGATTGCCGAGGAGCACCCCGTCGCCGTCCAGGAGCCCGTAGTCCACGGCCCAGCTGTCGATGCCGACCGAGTCCACCTGCCCCGCCGCCCGGAGCCCGTCCAGGACACCGCCGTACAGCGAAAGGATGTCCCAGCGCAGTCCCTCGGGTACGCGGACCGGGCGGTTCGCGAACCGGTGTGCCTCGCCGAGCTCCAGGCTGTCGGGGCCGACGCGGCCGACCATGACACGTCCGCTGGACGCGCCGAGGTCGACCGCGGCGTACGACTTCATGCCCGTCACCGCAGGAAGGCGGCCGCGACGCCGGCGTCGACCGGGATGTGGAGGCCGGTGGTGTGGGTCAACTCCCCACCCGTCAGGGCGAACACGGCGTTCGCGACGTGCTCGGGCAGCACCTCGCGCTTGAGGATCGTCCGCTGGGCGTAGAACTCGCCCAGCTTCTCCTCCTCGACCCCGTACACGGCGGCCCGCTTGGCGCCCCACCCGCCGGCGAAGATCCCGGACCCGCGGACCACGCCGTCGGGGTTGATCCCGTTGACCCGGATGCCGTGCTCACCCAACTCGGCCGCGAGCAGCCGTACTTGGTGGGCCTGGTCGGCCTTGGTGGCGGAGTAGGCGATGTTGTTGGGCCCGGCGAACACGGCGTTCTTGGAGGCGATGTAGACGATGTCGCCCCCGAGGCCCTGCGCGATCATCACCCGGGCCGCCTCACGCGAGACGAGGAACGAGCCCCGGGCCATGATGTCGTGCTGCAGGTCCCAGTCCTCGGCCGAGGTCTCCAGCAACGGCTTGGAGACGGAGATCCCGGCGTTGTTGACGACGAGATCCACCCCACCGAAGGCGAGCGCGGCAGCCTTGAACGCCTCGGCGATCTGCTCCTCGGACGTCACGTCCACGGTCACGGCGACCGCCTTGTCGGCCCCGCCGAGTCCCTCCGCGACGGCCGCGGCGTTCTCGGCGTTGAGATCGGCGACGACGACACACGCGCCCTCGGCGACCAGCCGGTGCGCGATGGCCTTGCCGATCCCGCTGCCCGCCCCGGTCACGAGCGCGACCCGCGTCGCGAGCGGCTTCGGCCTGGGCATCCGCTGGAGCTTGGCCTCCTCCAGCGCCCAGTACTCGATACGGAACTTCTCGGACTCCTCGATCGGCGCGTACGTGGAAACGGCCTCCGCGCCGCGCATCACGTTGATGGCATTGACGTAGAACTCGCCCGCCACCCGCGCGGTCTGCTTGTCCTTGCCGAAGGAGAACATGCCCACACCCGGGATCAGCACGATCGCCGGGTCCGCACCGCGCATGGCGGGGGAGTCGGGCAGCGCGTGCCGCCGGTAGTAGGCGGCGTACTCCTCGCGGTAGGAGGCGTGCAGTTCCTTGAGGCGGGCGACGGCCTCGTCCAGCGGGGCGTCCGCCGGCAGGTCGAGGACGAGCGGAGCGACCTTGGTCCGCAGGAAGTGGTCCGGGCAGGAGGTCCCGAGCCCGGCGAGCCGCGGGTGCTCGGCCCGGGCCAGGAACTCCAGGACGACGTCGGAGTCGTTGAAGTGCCCGACCTGGGGCCGGTCCTGCGAGGCGATGGCCCGTACATGGGGAGCCAGCGCGGCAGCCCGCTCACGCCGCTCGTCCTCGGCCAGAGCCGCGTACCCCTCGATCACCGGCCCGAAGGGCTCGGCCTTGCCGCGCTCGGCGAGGAAGGCCTCGGCGGTACGGATGATGTGCAGCGAGTTCCGCTCGCACTCCTCGGCACTCGCGCCCCACGCCGTGATGCCGTGCCCGCCGAGGACGACGCCGATCGCCTGCGGGTTGGCCGCCTTGATCGCGGCGATGTCCAGCCCCAGCTGGAACCCGGGCCGCCGCCACGGCACCCAGGCCACGGTGTCGCCGAAGCACTCCGCGGTCAGCTTCTCGCCGTCCGCGGCACAGGCCAGCGCGATCCCGGAGTCGGGATGCAGATGATCGACGTGCGCGGCGTCGACCAGCCCGTGCATCGCGGTGTCGATGGAGGGCGCCGCCCCGCCCTTGCCGTGCAGGCAGTAGTCGAAGGCGGCGACCATCTCGTCCTCGCGCTCGACGCCCGGGTAGACGTCGACGAGCGCCCGCATCCGGTCCAGCCGCAGGACGGCCAGCCCGCCCTCGGTGAGGGTTCCGAGATCACCACCGGACCCCTTGACCCACATCAGCTCGACATCACCCCCGGTGACGGGATCGGTGTCGGTGCCTTTCGCGGACGCGTTGCCACCGGCGTAGTTGGTGTTGCGGGGATCGGCGCCGAGCCGATGAGAGCGAGCGAGGAGGGCGGCAGCTTCGGGGTGGAGGGCCATGAACGTTCAGTCCTTCTTGAGAGGAGGGGGCGATTTCCTACCTAGGGGCGCGGGGAACTGCGCGACCAGCCACAACGGACCCGCACCCGGCATACGACAGAACCCGGCAGACGCTTACGCCCCCCACCCGGCCTGCTCTCCGCCAACCCGCTCGGCCACGATCTTCTCGGCCCACCCGGAACGCCGGTACGCAGCAATGGGGTTCGCGTCCAGCCCCATCTCCTCACGCACCTCCGCAAGCAGCGGCCGCACATCCGTGTTGTACGCGTCCATGATCACGGCGTTCGCCTCAAGGACATCCCCCGAAGCCTGCGCAGCAGACAGCGCACCCCGGTCGACCAGCAACGCCTTCGCCGTAGCCTCCTGCACGTTCATCACCGACCGGATGATCGCCGGGATCTTCGCCTCGATGTTGTGGCACTGGTCGAGCATGAACGCCACATCGGGAGTGAACCCGCCGCCGCGCACCACCTCGTACATGATCCGGAACAGCTGGAACGGATCGGCCGCCCCCACCATCAGGTCGTCGTCGGCGTAGAACCGCGAGTTGAAGTCGAACCCGCCGAGCTTCCCCTCCCGCAGGAGCGTGGCGACGATGAACTCGATGTTGGTCCCGGGGGCGTGATGCCCGGTGTCCACCACGACCTGCGCCTTGGGGCCGAGCTTCAGGCAGTGCGCGTACGCCGTCCCCCAGTCCGGCACATCGGTGGTGTAGAAGGCCGGCTCGAAGAACTTGTACTCCAGCAGCATGCGCTGTCCGTCCCCGAGCCGCTCGTAGACCTCCGCCAGCCCTTCGGCCAGCCGGTCCTGACGGCTGCGGATGTCGTCCTGCCCGGGATAGTTCGTGCCGTCGGCGAACCACAGCTTGAGATCCGTGGACCCCGTCGCGTCCATGATGTCGACGCACTCCAGCAGATGGTCGACGGCCTTCCGCCGTACCGACGCCTCCGGGTGACAGATGCTGCCCAGTTTGTAGGCGTCGTCCTGGAAGGTGTTGGAGTTGATCGCGCCCAGCTTCACTCCGCGGTCTTCGGCGTGCTTCGCCAGCTCTGCGTATCCATCGGAGCCCTCGACCCTGTCCCACGGGATGTGCAGGGCGACGGTCGGGGCCACACCGGTGAACGCGTGCACCTGGGCGGCGTCGTCGAGCTTCTCCTGCGGGGTGCGCGGAACACCCTGCTGGGCGAACACCTTGAAGCGGGTTCCCGAGTTCCCGTACGCCCACGACGGCGTCTCGACTGCCTGTGTCTTGAGCGCGGCTTTCACCGCGGCGAGCTCGGTCACTTCGGGGCTCCTGTGACGTCGGTTCGGAAGGTCATCTGAAAGCTGCATCGAAAGGTCTGTGTGAAACGATTCAAGAACGGAAAGTATGAGGTGCCCGGTGAGGTGTCAACCCCTGCGGCCGAGCCTGTTGCCCGTGACCCGGCTGTGACCCATGAGTCTCGAAAGTTTTTCGATACGAACCCATTGACGTGACATGCGCTGGGTGCCTAACGTCCCGGCAACCAAGTTGAAACCTTTCACGACGCCGTGAGGGCAGACCCCGGGCGTCGTCGAGGAGCCCCTCATGACCCACCCGTCCGAAGCGGGTCCATCCCCGGTGCTGGCGCTCAAGGGCATCTCCAAGTCCTTCGGCGCCGTGCGCGCCCTGCGGGACGTGTCCCTGGAGCTGTTCGCCGGCGAAGTGCACGCCCTCGCCGGGGAGAACGGCGCGGGCAAGTCGACCCTCATCAAGACCCTGGCGGGGGTGCACCGGCCGGACGCCGGCCAGGTGCTGCTCGACGGCGCGCCCGTCGTCTTCCACGGGCCCGGCGACGCTCGCGACGCCGGTATCGCCGTGATCTACCAGGAGCCGACGCTCTTCCCTGACCTGTCGATCGCCGAGAACATCTTCATGGGCCGCCGGCCGCGGCGCACGTTCGGCCGTATCGACCACAAGGCCACCCACGCGGCCACCCTCGCCCTGATGCAGCGGCTCGGCGTCGAACTCGACCCCGACCGCCCTGCGCGCGGTCTGTCCATCGCGGACCAGCAGATCGTCGAGATCGCCAAGGCGCTCTCCTTCGAGGCCCGCGTCCTGATCATGGACGAGCCGACCGCGGCCCTGACCGGCAGCGAGGTCGCCCGGCTCTTCGGAGTCGTGCGCACCCTGCGCGAACAGGGCGCGGCCGTCCTCTTCATCTCCCACCGCCTGGAGGAGATCTTCCAGATCTGCCGGCGGGTCACCACGCTGCGCGACGGCGCCTGGATCTCCAGCGAGCCGGTCGACGGCATGACCGAGGACGACCTCGTCCGCCGGATGGTCGGCCGCGACCTCGACGAGCTGTACCCGAAGCAGGAGGTACGCCCCGGCGAGGTCGCCCTGACGGTGAACCGCCTGACCCGGGAGGGTGTCTTCACCGACGTCTCCTTCCAGGTGCGGCGCGGCGAGATCGTCGGCCTGGCCGGGCTCGTCGGGGCGGGCCGGACCGAGGTCGCCCGGGCGGTGTTCGGCATCGACCGCTGGGACGCGGGCGATGTCTCCGTGGACGGCAAGCCACTGGTCAACGGCGCCCCCTCCACCGCCATGGCCGCGGGCCTCGCCCTGGTCCCCGAGGACCGGCGCGCTCAGGGCCTGGTGATGGACATGTCCATCGAGCGCAACATCGGCCTCACCGGACTTCGTACGACGGTGAAGGCCGGCCTGATGGACCGCGGTGCCGAACGCAGCCGCTCCCTCGACTGGGCCGTCAAGCTCCAGGTCAAGTACGCCCGTATCGCCGACACGGTCAACACCCTGTCCGGCGGCAACCAGCAGAAGGTCGTTCTCGCCAAGTGGCTGGCCACCGGCCCCAAGGTGCTGATCGTCGACGAGCCCACCCGCGGCATCGACGTCGGCACCAAGGCGGAGGTGCACCGGCTGCTGAGCGAGCTGGCCGCCGACGGTGTGGCGGTCCTGATGATCTCCTCCGACCTGCCGGAGATCCTCGGCATGGCCGACCGCGTGCTGGTGATGCACGAGGGACGGCTCACCGCCGAGATCCCGCGCTCCGAAGCCACCGAGGAAACCGTGATGGCCGCAGCCACCGGGAGGGCTGCCGCATGAGGCCCACCACGACGTCCCCTGTCCCCCGGAGGGCCGCCGCATGACGGTCACCACCCCCGACAAGGCGCCCGTCGCCGAGGTGCCCAGGTCCAGCGGCACCCGGCTCGTCGACCGCGTCTTCAAGATGCGCGAACTCGCCATCCTGGTCGTCTTCCTGGTGATGATCGTCATCACCCAGGCCGGCAACAGCGAGTTCCTGTCCGAACAGGGCATCAAGGACCTGCTGCTCAACGCCACGATTCTGGTGCTGGTCGCCACCGGCCAGTCCCTGGTCGTGATCACCCGGAACGTCGACCTCTCGGTCGGCTCCACCCTCGGCATCAGCGCCTTCGCCGCCGGCAACTACCTCCAGGGCGGCGGGAACCCGGTCGTCGCGATCGCCCTCGCCGTCCTCATGGGCATCGGGTTCGGCCTGCTGAACGGCCTCCTGGTCAGTCTCGGCCAGGTGCCCGCCCTCGTCGTCACCCTCGGCACGCTGTACATCATCCGCGGCATCGACTCCATCTGGGTCGGCTCCCGGCAGATCACCGCGGCGAGCCTCCCGGACGGCTTCATCGACTTCGGCTCCGGCGGCATCTCCGCGGTGCCCTACCTCGCGCTCATCGCGCTGGTGGTCCTGGTGGCCACCGCGTACCACCTCAAGCACTTCGGCAGCGGCCGCGAGCTCTACGCCCTCGGCTCCAACCCCGAGGCCGCCCGCCTCGCCGGCATCCCGGTCCGCAAGCGGATCCTCGCCGCGTACACCTTCTGCGGGGCCCTGGCCGGTCTCGCCGGGGCGATGTATCTGGCCCGGTTCGGCAACGTCGACTCCGGCACCGGTACCGGCTACGAGATGACCGTCGTCAGCGCGGTCGTGGTCGGCGGCGTCGTCTTCACCGGCGGCTCCGGCAGCGTCTACGGGGCGGCCCTCGGCGCCCTGCTGCTGACCTCCGTCAACAGCATGCTGCCCGCGCTCGGCGTCAGCTCCGTGTGGGTGCTCGCCATCAACGGCATCCTGCTCATCCTCGCCATCGCGGTCGACCGGATCGTCGCGCTGCGCGTGGCCTCGGCCCTGAAGAAGAGGAACGCCCGCCATGCCTGAGTCTCTGACGCGAGCCGTCCGCTGGGACACGGTCGTGGGCGCCGTTCTGATCGTCGTGCTCCTGCTGTCCTTCGGAACGGTCGACGGTTTCGGAAACGCTCTCAATCTGTCGTTCCTGATCGGAAACACCCTTCCGATCGCCCTGGTCGCCCTCCCGATGACCCTTCTGGTCGTCTCGGGCGAGATCGATCTCTCCGTCGCCTCCACCGCCGGTCTCTCCGGCGCCGTGATGGGCGCCCTGTGGAACCAGGGCATGACGATCGAGACGATCATCCCGATCTGCCTGTTGCTCGGCGTGGTCTGCGGCCTCGTCAACGGCCTGCTCGTCACCCGGCTCGGGCTGCCCTCCCTCGCCGTCACCATCGGCACCCTCGCCGCCTACCGGGGCATCGCACAGATCGTGCTCGGCTCCGACTCGGTGACCGACTTCCCCACCCAGTACCTGGACTTCGCGGCCGGCCGGATCGGCGACACGTTCGTCCCGCAGGCCTTCGTGCCCTTCCTGGTGCTGCTCGTGATCGCCGTGATCGTCCTGCACGCCACCGCGTTCGGACGGGCCGCGTTCGCCATCGGCGCCAGCGAGGAGGCCGCGCGGTTCGCCGGCATCCGCGTCAAGCGGCAGAAGCTGATCCTGTTCACGGTGACCGGGCTGATGGCCTCGCTCACCGGCATCTTCTGGGCGCTGCACTACGCGTCCGCTCGGTACGACAACGCGACCGGGCTCGAACTGTCCGTCATCGCGGCGGTGTTGCTCGGCGGTATCGACTTCGACGGCGGAAAGGGGACGCTCGGTGGCGCCATCGCCGGGGTGTTCCTGCTGGGGACATTGCAGAACGTGATGAGCCTTCAGGATGTGTCCGCGCAGTCGCAGATCGTGGTCACGGGGGTCCTGCTGGTGCTGTCGGTGCTCGGGCCGCGAGTCGCACGGCAGATCTCCATTGCTCGGGCGCAAAGGCTTACGTCGTAGCGCCGTATGCAGCTGCGGGAGCGCTGTGGCTGGTCGCGCAGTTCCCCGCGCCCCTAGGTAGCTCCACTCCACCCTCATAAAAAGGAACCCCACCATGCGCAAGTCGTCGCTCCGCCGTGCCTGCGCGGCCCTCGCCGCCGGAACCTCTCTCGCCCTGGCCCTGACCGCCTGTGGCGGTACCACGAAGAAGGACGTGGAGAACGAGGGCGCCTCCGCCTCCTCCACCGCCAAGGCCGACCCGAACGCGGCCACCAAGAAGGGGCTGACCGTCGGGTTCCTGCCCAAGCAGGTCAACAACCCGTACTTCACCTCCGCCGACAAGGGCGGCGAGGCGGCCCTGAAGGAGCTGGGCTCCAGCTACAAGGAGGTCGGCCCCTCCAGCGCCACCGACACCGCCGGGCAGGTGAGCTACGTCAACACGCTCACCCAGCAGCAGGTCGACGCGATGGCCGTCTCCGCGCAGGACCCGGGCGCCCTGTGCACCGCGACCAAGCAGGCCATGAAGAACGACATCAAGGTCGTCACCTACGACTCCGACACCAAGCCGGACTGCCGCAACGCCTTCGTCTCCCAGGCCTCCGCCGAGGACCTCGGCCGCACCGAGGTGCAGCTGCTCGCCGAACAGATCGGCTACAAGGGCGAGATCGCGATCCTGTCCGCCGCGCAGACCGCGACGAACCAGAACGTCTGGATCGACTTCATGAAGGACGAGCTGAAGGACCCCAAGTACAAGGACATCAAGCTCGTCAAGACCGCCTACGGCAACGACGACGCCCAGCAGTCCTTCCAGCAGACCCAGGGCCTGCTGCAGGAGTTCCCGAACCTGAAGGGGATCATCTCCCCGACCACCGTCGGCATCAAGGCGGCCGCCCAGTACCTGTCCGGCTCCAAGTACAAGGGCAAGGTCAAGCTGACCGGCCTCGGCACCCCCAACGACATGCGCAAGTACGTCAAGAACGGCACCGTCGAGGCGTTCGAGCTGTGGGACCCGGCCAAGCTCGGCGCGCTCGCCGCGCAGACGGCCGTGGCGCTGGTCTCGGGCCAGATCACCGGCGCGGAGGGCGAGACCTTCAAGGCCGGCGGCACGACGTACACCATCGGCAAGGACGGCGTGATCAACCTCGGCAAGCCGACCGTGTTCGACGCCGAGAACATCGACCAGTTCAACTTCTGATCAACTTCTGAGTCCCCAAGGGGTGTTGATGCAGCGCGTGTGCTTCCTGCTGAAGGTCAGGGCAGACCGCCTCGACGAGTACCGCGAGCGGCACGCCGCCGTGTGGCCCGAGATGCTCGACGCGCTCTCGGCCACCGGCTGGCACAACTACTCGCTCTTCCTCAGAGACGACGGCCTGCTGGTCGGCTACCTGGAGACCGAGGACTTCGAGGCCGCCGTGACCGGCATGGAAGCCACCGACGTCAACGCCCGCTGGCAGGCCGAGATGGCGCCGTTCTTCGAGTCGTTGGACGGCGCCCGGCCCGACGAGGCGATGAAACCGCTCACCGAGGTCTTCCACCTCGCCTGACCTTCCCCCACCAGGAGCCGCCCCCATGAAGAGACGTACCGTCCTGGCGTCCGCCATACTGGCCGCCGTGGCAACACCGGGCATCGCGCGGGCCGCCGGTCCCGGCCCCTCCGTCACCAGGACGGGGACCACCACCCTCGACAGCCAGGCGATCTTCTTCGTCTCCTACGACGGCCTGGTCAACAACAACTCGTTCCAGAAGAACGGCCTGCTGACCTACAAGGGCCACCAGTACGCCGTCTGGTACACCGCCGACCGCAACGCGGTCGTCGGCCGCCGCGCCCTCGGCTCCGGCACCTGGTCCACGGTCAAGGTCGGCCACACCCTGCGCTACGACGACTCCCACAACGTCATATCGATGGGTGTCTCCAGGACCGACGGCCGTCTCCACCTCAACATGGACTCCCACAGCGACGGCTTCACCTACGTCAAGTCGGTCGCCGGGCTCATGGACAACCCGTCCGGTCTGAGCTGGACCGCGGCCCGCTTCGGCGCCCCGCAGTCCACCCTCGACGGACTGTCCCTCACCTCGCAGTTCACCTACCCCCAGTTCATCTCCACCCCCGAGGGCAGGCTCCAGCTCAGCTACCGGGTCGCCGTCTCCGGCAACGGCCGCAACGCCCTCGCGGAGTACGACGGCTCGGCGTGGACGGCACTCGGGGAGTGGTCCAGCGCCACGGGGACGTACGCCGGCGAGCACGGCTCGTCGACGGCCCGCAACATGTATCTGCACGGCATCGACTACGACCGCAACGGTCGGCTGCACTCCTTCTTCACCTGGCGTGAGCAGAACGGCGCCGTGATGTGCTCCTCCGGCGGCATCACCAACCACGACACCGGCTACGTCTACTCCGACGACCGCGGCCGCACCTGGCGCAACGACGCGGGCACCGTCGTCGGCACCACCGGCGGCTCCGACAAGGTCGCCGTCACCGACAGCGGTCTGGTGATCGACGCGCTGAACCCGGACCACTCCCTGATGAACCAGGAGAGCCAGTTCACCGACTCCGCCGGCCGCCCGCACGCGATCATCAGCTATGTCCCCGGCCGCTTCGGCCAGTGCACGACGAACTACGTCGCCGACCGCACCGCGAACGGCCGCGCCTTCCACGTCCGCAAGAACGCCTCGGGCACCTGGCAGAAGACCGAGATCCCGGTCCCGCCGGCCTCCAGCCAGCGCACCAAGCTGGTCCTGGACAAGTACGACAACGCCTACGCGGTCTTCCCGTTCGGCCGGATCGCCGGAGCCTCCGCGGCTTCCGGACACACCGACTGGAGGCTCCTCTTCGACGGCGGCGGACTCAACGCCTTCGGCGAGGTCGTGATCGACGAGATGCGGATCGCGCAGGACAACGTGCTGTCGGTGATGTACCAGGAGAAGTCCACCGGTACGACACCCTCCGCACTGCACGTCGTCGACTTCGCGCTTCCCGCCTGACCGAAGTCGCCGTACCCGGACGGCGTGCCGGTAATGTGAAGACCGGCCCGCCGCCCCTCGTTCACCTGGAGGTTCCCGCCCCATGGCCCAGTCGGTGGGTATCAAGGACGTCGCCCGCGCCGCCGGAGTCTCCGTGGGCACGGTCTCGAACGTGATCAACCGTCCGGACTCCGTCGCCACCGAGACCCGAGCCCGGGTCCTGTCCGCGATCGACCGGCTCGGCTATGTCCGCAGCGAGTCCGCGCGCCAGCTGCGCGCGGGCCGCAGCCGGATCATGGGGCTGCTCGTCCTCGACATGGGCAACCCGTTCTTCGTGGACGTCGCCCGCGGTGCCGAGCGGGCCGCCCGTGACGCCGGACTCGGCGTGATGGTCTGCAACAGCGCACAGAGCCCCGGCGAGGAGGCCGAGTACCTCTCCCTCTTCGCCGAGCAGCGGGTCCGGGGCGTCCTGCTGACCCCCGCCGACGCGACCGGCCGCAACATCGAGTCCTTCCGGCGGCACGGCATCCCCTTCGTCCTCGTCGACCGGGTCGCCGAGGGCACCACGGAGTGCTCGGTCTCCGTCGACGACGTCGCGGGCGGCGCCCTCGCCGTACGCCACCTCATCGACGCCGGACACCGCACCATCGCGTACGTCAGCGGTCCGCCCGGCTTCAACCAGGTCCGCGACCGCCGCACCGGCGCTCTCAACGCCCTCGCCGAGGCAGGGCTCGACCCCGACGTCCTGCGCGAACTGCCCACCGAGCGCCTCGACGTCGCCGCGGGCCGTGACGCGGGCGCCCGTCTCCTCGGCCTCGCCGACCGCCCGACCGCCGTCTTCTGCGCCAACGACCTTCTTGCTCTCGGCGTGCTGCAGGCCATGTACGCGGCCGGCATCAACGTTCCGGACGACCTCGCCATCGTCGGCTACGACGACATCGAGTTCGCCGCCGCCGCTGCCGTCCCCCTCACCTCGGTCCGCCAGCCCGCCGTCACCATGGGCGCCCTGGCCGCCGAACTGCTGCTGGAGGAGACGGAGGCGGAGGCGGGGACGACGAGACACCGGCACGAGCACCGGCGGGTCGTGCTCCAGCCGGAACTGGTCGTCCGGCGGTCGAGCCTCTCCGCCCGCTGATCGGCCGTTCAGTCCGATTTCATGATCCCGGGCATCGGATACCGGACGGACATGTGCTGAACTGGGACGCGCTCGTCCGTATCCGTCCGTCCCGGGAGCCCTGTTGACCGCGACCTACCGCCAGCCCGGCGTCGTCCTCACCGACCGACGCTTCACCGTGCCCCTCGACCACACCGACCCCTCGGGGGAGACGATCGAGCTCTACGCCCGTGAGGTGGTCGCCGGTGACAAGGCGCGGCAGCCCCTTCCGTGGCTGGTCTACCTCCAGGGCGGTCCCGGCTTCGGCGCGAACCGCTTCGTCGGCAAGCCGTCCTGGCTCGGCCGCGCCCTGAAGGAGTACCGCGTCCTGCTCCTGGACCAGCGCGGCACCGGCCACTCCACACCCGCCAACCGGCAGACGCTCCCGCTGCACGGCGGCCCCGCCGAGCAGGCCGACTACCTCACCCACTTCCGCGCCGACTCGATCGTCCGTGACTGCGAGACGATCCGCGCCCAGGTCACCGGCGGCGCGCCCTGGACCGTCCTCGGCCAGAGCTTCGGCGGCTTCTGCGCGGTGAACTACCTCTCCACCGCCCCCGAGGGCCTCGCCGCCGCCGTCATCACCGGCGGCCTGCCGTCCCTGCACGCGCACGCCGACGACGTCTACCGCGCCGCCTACCCGCGCATCGAGCGCAAGGTCGCCGCGCACTACGCCCGCTATCCGCAGGACGTGGAGCGGGCCCGCCGGATCGCCGACCACCTCCTGCACCACGAGGTCGTCCTCCCCAACGGCTACCGTCTCACCGTCGAGGCCTTCCAGTCCCTCGGCATCCTCCTCGGCGGGAGCGAGGGCAGCCACCGGCTCCACTTCCTCCTGGAGGAGGCCTTCGTCCGCGCCCCGCAGGGCCCGGCCCTCTCCGACGCCTTCCAGGAAGAGGTCCAGGGCCTCCTGTCGTACGCGGGCCACCCCCTCTACGCCCTCGTCCACGAGGCGACCTACGGCCAGGACAGCCGGCCCACCGCCTGGTCGGCCGAGCGCGTCCGGTCCGAGTTCCCGCAGTTCGACGCGGCGAAATCCCTCGCGGGGGAGGGTCCGGTCCTGTTCACCGGTGAGTCCATCCACCCCTGGATGTTCGACACCGACCCGGCCCTGCGCCCCCTGCGCGAGACCGCCGAACACCTCGCCGCCCGCACCGACTGGACCCCGCTGTACGACAGCGCCCGTCTCGCCGCCAACGAGGTCCCGGTCGCCGCGGCCGTCTACCACGACGACATGTACGTCGACACCGCCCACTCCCTGGAGACCGCCCGCACCATCCGCGGCCTGCGCACCTGGGTCACCGACGAGTTCGAGCACGACGGTGTCCGGGCGGGCGGCCCGCGCGTCCTGGACCGGCTGCTGGCGCTGACGCGCGACGAGGTGTGACGTTACTGTGCGGGCATGACCGAGCCGACGATCACTCAGCTCCACCCCATGCCCGAGGACTGGCGGCGCGCCCTCGCCGTCGTGGCCCATCCGGACGACCTGGAGTACGGCTGCTCGGCCGCGATCGCCGCCTGGACCGACGCCGGCCGTGAAGTCGCCTACGTCCTGGCGACCCGCGGCGAGGCCGGCATCGACACGCTGGAGCCGTCGAAGTGCGGCCCGCTGCGCGAGCAGGAGCAGCGGGCCAGTGCGGCGGTGGTCGGGGTGTCGACGGTGGAGTTCCTCGACCACAAGGACGGTGTGATCGAGTACGGCATCGCCCTGCGCCGCGACATCGCCGCCGCGATCCGCCGGCACCGGCCGGAACTGGTGATCACCCTCAACCACCGGGACACCTGGGGCGGCGTCGCCTGGAACACCCCGGACCATGTGGCGGTGGGCCGCGCCACGCTGGACGCGGCCGGGGACGCCGGGAACCGCTGGATCTTCCCGGAACTGCTGGAACAGGGCCTGGAGCCCTGGAACGGCGTCCGCTGGGTCGCCGTCGCGGGTTCGTCGACGCCCACCCACGCGGCGGATGCTACGGCCGGCCTGGAGCGCGCGGTGCGCTCACTGCTCGAACACCGCACCTACATCGAGGCGTTGACCGACGAGGATCCGGAGACATACGCCCGCGGCTTCCTGACCGGCAACGCCACGGCGACGGGGGAGCGGTTCGGCGGGAAACCGGCCGTGGCGTTCGAGCTGTTCGGCCGTTAGTTGCGACCCACGCCCCTGCACGTGTGTGCGACGAGCGCGGCTATCCTCGTTCGACCGATGAGCAGGGCGACCACGCCCGCGTGCAGGACGAGGGACCGGGAGTGAGTCGGATACGTGTCGCGCTGGGACTCGGCGCGGTGGCCTTGGGCACGGCGTGGGCGGTCGGCGGGGTGGCGGGCCTGCGGGAGGTTCTGGCGGCCCTGTCGGTGGCCGTACCGACGCTGCTGGTCCTCGCCGGGATGGTCCTGGTGCTCCGGGCGGCCGTACCGCGCGGGCAACTGGGCGGGCCCCTGGCCCTCATGGGCGTCGGCGTCGGTGTGCTCGCGCTCAGATTCGACGTACCGCAACTGCCGGACCTGTCGCGCCAGGCACCGGTCGTCCTCATTCTGGGAGGAGTCTTCGTGGCTCTGTTCCGTGGCAGGTCCGACCCCGGTATCGACACCGGGGTCCGGCGTTTCACATCGCTGCTCCATCCGCCGGCGAAGCCGCGGATGGCGGGTACCGCGCCGAAGAAGCTGATCGTGCGGGCGTTGCTGTTCGGCAGGGTGCACATCGATCTGTCGGGTTGTGACTTCCCTCTGGAACCGCGCATGGTCGTCGATGTCACGGTGCTGTGGGCGGACGTGAAGATCACGCTGCCGCCCGATTGGACGGTTCTGGCGGGACGGGTCGAACTGACGTCAGGGGTGCGGTTCTTCGGGGACCTGTCGCAGCCGGTCTTCGCGTCGGCGCAGCCGGGTCCGGGCGAGACGAGGACGGTCGTGGTGAACGTCCAGGGGCTAGGCGGGGCCGTCAGGCTGACCGGTGGGGCCTGACGCCGGGAGTCCTGGGTCGGGGTGCTCGTAGGTGAGGCCGGGAAGTTCGTCCTTGGCCAGGGTCTTGGGACTGGCGAGGAACTCCGTGAGCGCCGTGTTCCGCTCGTACTCCTCGGCCGGGGTGGACGGCAGCTTCAGGTGGAGCGCCGTCAGCATGTCGAACCGGTGCAGATCGAACGCGGCGGCCAGCAGTTCCGCGTGGTCGGCGGCGACCCGCATGGAGCCGCGGTAGGCGGCCACGCTCAGCAGGGCGGTCACCAGGGGCGCCAGGCTCCACAGGTCGAGGCGGCCCAGCAGCGGGACGCCGGCCAGGGTGGCGAGTCCGAAGGAGACGCTCAGCGCACAGGTGGTGTCGAGCAGATCCAGCTGCTGGTTGACGGCGGTGGTCAGCTTGGGGGAGAGCTGCGGGTACAGGCGGTGGGACACGGTCGACAGATCCAGCCCGTACCGTCGGCCGCTCGTGTCCTCGCCGTCCCGCAGGATGTTGCCGAGCATGGTCGGCATCAGCCGGTCGTCGTCCTCGTCCGCGGCGCTGGGTATCGGATGCGGACCGGTGGGATAGCGCAGCATCCGGCCCTCGGCCCGCGCGGCGATCCGAGCCGCCCGGCTCCTGCGGCGCGCGAGGGCGACCGCGTCCTGGAAGCGCGTCACCGGCGTCTCGGGCACCACCACATCGCTGACCACCAAGGCCGTGTGCAGGCGCCGTCGGTGCCGTTCGGTCGCGAGTGCCGCCGCCACCTCCGGCACGGCCCGCCCCTGCCAGTAGCCCTCTAGCATCTGCACCAGAGCGACCTGGAAGGGGCGCAGCAACAGCCCGACGAGAAGGCACCCGAAGGCGGCGACGGCCAGCCATTCGGCATGGTTCTTCGTCCAGCCGGCCAGCTCCCCGGTGTGGACCGTGTCACCCGCGTACGCGCCGGACACGACCAGCGCGGTCACATACCCGGTGAGGACGGCCACCGGCAACACGCTCACCACGGTGAAGCGGGCGCCGCCGAGGGCCTTTCCGGCAGCCTGGGAAAGCCCGGACAGCACAGGTCTCATCCTCCAGAGGGCGAGCCGTCGGGGACCATCGGTGTGCCGCACTCGGGACAACTGGGCGGGGCGGTACGCCCTTTGGGCACGGAACGCGTGCCGTCGCACTCGGGGGCAGGGCACGTGTACCGGCGGCGGCCCGCCCCGGGCTTGCCGCGTGACATGCTCGAATCCCCGTACCGGAACGCGAGCACGCCCAGCACCGCGGCGAGGCGAACCCCCAGCGCGACGCGGAACCGAACGTGCACCTCGTGCTCCCCCGGGCAGAACGGCAGTGCGGACAGTATGGGGCGCGTACATGCCTCCTGGTAAGACCGGTTCTCCGGTGTGTGATGTGATCATGGAGCGCGCGACTGACACCTGTGGGGGATGGGATGAACGAGAGCGACGTGCTCGCCGGCCGTTTCGAGGAACACCGCGGACACCTCAAGGCGGTGGCCTACCGGATGCTCGGCTCGCTCGCCGAGGCGGAGGACGCCGTCCAGGAGACCTGGCTGAAGCTGGGGCGCACGGATGCGGGGGAGATCCAGAACCTGGGCGGCTGGCTCACGACGGTGATCGGACGGGTCTGCCTCGACATGCTCCGCTCCCGGACCTCGCGCCGTGAGGACCCGCTGGACGACACCTTCGTACCGGATCCGGTGATCACTCCGCTGTCACGGATCGACCCCGAGCAGGAGGTGCTCCAGGCCGACTCGGTCGGCCTCGCCCTGCTGGTGGTCCTGGAGACCCTGGAACCCGCCGAGCGGCTCGCGTTCGTGCTGCACGACATGTTCGCGGTGCCCTTCGACGACATCGCGGCGATCGTGGAGAAGAGCCCGGCGGCGACCCGGCAGCTCGCCAGCCGTGCCCGGCGCCGGGTGAAGGGCGCCACGCCCTCGGCCGAGCCGGATCCGGGCCGGCAGCGGAAGGTCGTCGACGCCTTCATGAGCGCCGCCCACCACGGGGACTTCGAGGCGCTGCTCGCGGTCCTGCACCCGGACGTCGTCCTGCGGGCCGACTCCGGTCCGCTGGTCGGCGGTGCGGCGGCGTCGAAGCTGGTGCGCGGGGCGCGGGCGGTGGCCGAACAGGCGCTGCTGTTCCGGCAGTTCGTGCCGTACGCCCGGTACGTGCTGGTCAACGGGGCGGTCGGAGTGCTCAACGCCCCCGAGGGGAAGGCCCTTTCGGTCATGGGCGTCACCGTCGTGGACGGCCGGATCACCGAACTGCACATCCTCGCCGACCCCGAGCGGCTCGCCGCGCTCGACCTGCCGGACCTTCAGGGCTGAGTCAGGCGGCGACGGCCAGGGTGCCGACCGGACGGTGCGGGCTCACCACCCGTCCGTCCGGGAGGAGTTCACCGGTGTCGTCGAAGACGATGGTGCCGTTGCACAGCAGATGCCAGCCCTGTTCGGGGTGGGACGACACGATGATCGCGGCGTGATGGTCCGAGCTGTCGGCGGCGGGGCACGCGGGCTGGTGGCTGCACATGACGTCTCTCCTCGATGTGGTGTTGCTCCTGCTTCCGTCGGCTGCATCTCAGTGGTAGCCGAGTTTGTTTTCTCCTGTATGTGGAGACCCCCACACCGCGAGAAATTCATCGGTGAGTTCTCGTTCCGTATCCTGGAGACATGCAAGATCACCCAGCCCTGAGCGGCGACTGCGGGAGCTGCTTCGGGCTGTGCTGCGTCGCTCTGCCTTTCGCGGCGTCGACGGACTTCGCCGTGGACAAGCCCGCCGGCAAGCCCTGCTCGAACCTCCTGGCCGACCACCGCTGCGGCATCCACACCCGGCTCCGGGAGAAGGGCTTCACCGGCTGCACGGTCTACGACTGTTTCGGCGCCGGCCAGAAGGTCTCGCAGGTCACCTTCGGCGGCAGCGACTGGCGCACGGGCCCGCGCGAGCACGCCCGCCGCATGTTCGACGTCTTCCCGGTCGTCCGGCAGCTCCATGAACTGCTCTGGTACCTCACCGAGGCGCTCACCCTGCCCGCCGCCCGCCCGGTCCACGCCGAGCTGCGCCGCCTGCTGGAGCGGACGGAGGAACTCACCCTCGGCACACCGCAGGAGCTGGCCGCGCTGGACGTGGCCGCACACCGCCAGGAGGTCAACGTCCTCCTGCTGAGGACCAGCGAACTGGCTCGCGCCGGCACCCGCGGCAAGAAGAAGGACCGCCGCGGCGCCGACCTGATGGGCGCCCGGCTGAAGGGCGCCGACCTGCGCGGTGCGAACCTCCGCGGCGCCCTGCTGATCGCGGCCGACCTCACCGGCGCCGACCTGCGGGGAGCCGATCTGATCGGCGCCGACCTCCGCGACACCGACCTCACGGACGCCGATCTGACCGGCGCGTTCTTCCTGACCCAGCCGCAGGTGAACGCGGCGCGGGGAAGCGCGGGGACGAGGCTGCCGGAGCGGGTG
Source organism: Streptomyces sp. S.PB5 (assembly GCF_030403745.1). Classification (GTDB taxonomy): domain Bacteria; phylum Actinomycetota; class Actinomycetes; order Streptomycetales; family Streptomycetaceae; genus Streptomyces. The sequence goes on along the minus strand of NZ_JAQMWP010000015.1, from coordinate 141,074 downwards.
GGGCGCCCGGGGCACTGGACGCAGACCTGAGCGGTGCCCGGTACCAGGTGGCACAGGGCAGCCGCCCGCGCCCGGCACTGGACGTGGGCGGGAGGGGCACAGGCACCCGGTTGGGATGTCGCGGGTCCGTCGCCCGCACCGGGCAGACCCCGCCGCTCTGGGTGCCCCCGCGCCGGGCCGTGCCCCTCCGCTCCAGTGCCCCGCAGCGGGCAGGCGCCGCCCCGGGCGTGGACTGAAGTCCCGCGCCCGCCACACCCGACGCACCGGCGATACGACGCAGTACACCGGTCCTGCTCGAGCTCTGGCTACCGGTGGTTCACCGACCCGACGGCTCCGGAGACGTCGCCGTCAGTCCCCGGCCCCGTGCACCGGGCACCGCCCCTCCGAGGGCGCCTCCTCCTGGACCGCCGCCACCCGCGCGACCCGTGCCGCCACGCTCCGCCGCTCCAGATGCAGCCGCAGCCCCTCCGGCATCAGCGTCAGCCGCTCGGCGATCCGCAGCCGGTACCCGGGGTCGGCCCGCAGCTCGTAGCGCCGCAGCAGCAGACCGAGCACCAGCGTGGCCTCGTGCAGGGCGAACTGCCGCCCGATGCAGGCCCGCGCCCCCGTCCCCCACGGCTTGAAGGCGTGCGGGGCACGGGTGCGTACGGCCTTGGGGTCGAACCGGTCCGGGTCGAACCGTTCGGCGTCCGCGCCCCACACCTCGGGATCGCGGTGCAGCATCGGCGTCAGGACCAGCGTCCACGCACCCCGTCGCATCGGGTGGTCCCCGGCCAGCACCGTGTCCTCGCGGGCCTCCCGGGCGAAGGCGGGCGCGGTCGGCCACAGCCGCAGTGACTCGTCCAGCACCCGGCGTACGTACCGCAGCTTCGCCACCTGCTCGTACCCCGGCGTCTCCGCGTCGCCCCACACCCGGTCCACCTCGGCACGCGCGCGTGCCGCGACCTCGGGGTGCCGGGACAGATAGTGCAGGGCGAAGGAGAGCGCGCCGGACGTCGTCTCGTGGCCGGCGACGAGGAAGGTGATCACCTGGCGCCGGACGTTCTCGGACGACAGCCGCTCCCCGGTCTCCGGGTGCGCGGTCTCCAGCATCCGGTCGAGCAGATCACCGTCCCCGCTCGTGCCCCGGCGCTCCTGGACCAGGTCGTCGACCGTACGGTTCAGATAGGCGATGTCGGCCTCGTTGCGCCGTCCCGCCTCCCGCAGCAGCCCCGGCCACGGCACCGAGTTCAGGCGCTGCGCATAGGTGAGCGTGCCGACCATCGCCGTGATGAACGGGTGCGGCCGGTCCCGCTCGAAGGACCCGAAGTCGTGCCCGAACCCGGTGCGCGCGATCGTCTCCAGCGTCAGCTTGGTCATGTCCCCGGGCACGTCCACGGCGCGGCCCGCCGCGGCCTCGCGGTCCCAGTGGGCCGTGAGCCGCTCGGCCACGGCCAGCATCATCGGGTGGTAGCCCGCCATCGCCTCACGGCTGAAGCCCGGCGCCAGCACATCGTGGGCCAGCTGCCAGTTCGGCTCGTGGTTGTACGCCGTGAACAGCCCGTCCCCGGCGACGGGCCGCAGATTGGCGATCCCGAGCCCCACATGCTTGGCGAAGCGCGTCTCGTCGGCGAGGTCGGCCGCGAGCTGCGCGCCCCACACGAACACGAACTCCCGGTTGAAGGCCTTGCGCCGGTAGATCGGCCCCAGCATGCGGGCGTACCTGAGGGAGTCCTGCAGCGGGGTGCGCCGGTCGGCGCCGAGGATGTCGCCGAGCAGCGGGATGCGCCGCGGCGGATGCGGGATGCGCCGCAACTCGGGCCAGCCCTGTTCGGCGCTGCGGAACCCCTTCGGCAGTGCGGTCCCGGCCGTCGTGTCCGTCATGCCGCCATCTCCCTTGATCCACCCGCGGGTTGAGCGTGTTGTACGTGGGTTCAATAGCGGGATTCAGTCTGGGCCCGTTGTTGAACCGACGTCAAGTAAGGTGCTGGCATGGCCGCCGACCAGGGCGCACGCACCCGCCGCAGACTCAGCACCGAGGAGCGCCGCGAGCAGCTGCTGGCCGTCGGTGCGCGGCTGTTCTCGGAGAGCCCGTACGACGACGTGTGGATCGAGCGCGTCGCCGAGATCGCCGGGGTCTCGCGCGGACTGCTCTACCACTACTTCCCGACCAAGCGGGACTTCTTCGCGGCGGTCGTGGAGCGGGAGAGCGTGCGGATGCTGCGGATGACCGCGGCCGTGCCCGGCATCCCGGTGCGGGAGCAGCTGGCCGCCGGGCTGGACACCTTCCTGGAGTACGTCGAGGACCACGCGCACGGCTACCGTGCCTTCCATCGGGCGGACGCGGCGGGCGACCAGGCCGTGCGCCGGGTGTATCAACGGGCGCTGGCGGCGCAGGAGCGGCAGATCCTGGCCGCGCTGGCCGCGGACCCGGAGTTCGGAGCGGTCTTCGAGGCGCGGCCCGACACCGGGCTCGCCGTGCGCGGCTGGCTGGCCTTCACCACCGCCGTCTGCCTGGAGTGGCTGAGGGGTTCGGACCTGTCCCGGGAGCAGGTGCGGGACCTGTGCGCCCGTGCCCTTTTGGGAGTAATTGCCCCCTAGTGCGCCCTGGTGTGCCCGCGTGCGCCGGAAAGGGCCCGTGAAGAGGCGGGTTGCCGGTTGGCGTACACCTCGAACTCCGATAGGTTAGGCAAGGCTTACCTAAGGAGGTTCCGGGATGAGTGCTGGGATGGATGACGGCCAAGGCTGGACGGCGGCGCCTGCCGCGGCGGAGCGGGCGCGCTCGGTGCTCGCCACCGCGTGGTCCTGCGCGGTGACCGCGGACGGCGGGCGCGAGGAGTTCGTCGGCGCGCACACCGTGACCGAGGACGGCCGGCTGCTGCTGAACGTGCCCGAGGACAGCGCCCTGGTCGCCGCCGCGATCTGCGCGCCCCGCGGGGAGCCGTCCGCCGTGCTGGAGTTCGCCGACGTCTCGCCCGTCCCCGTGCGCAACCGTATCCGGGCCCGGCTCTGGCTCGCCGGCTGGTTCGCCCCCGAGGACGGCGACCTGGCCTTCCACGCGACGCGCGTGGTGCTGCGGCAGTCGTCCGGTGCCGTGGTCGTCGACGTCGACGAGTTCGCCGCCGCCGCACCCGACCCGCTGGCCACCGCCGAGGCACGGCTGCTGACCCACCTCGCCGACTGCCACTCCGACGCCGTCGAACGGCTCACCCGGCTCGTCGAGCCCGACAGCCTGCACGGCGCCGTCAAGGTCCAGCCGATCGCCGTCGACCGCCACGGACTGACCCTGCGCATCGAGCGCACCCGCGCCCACGGCGACGTACGACTGCCCTTCCACCGGCCCGCCGACGACGTCGCGCAGCTCACCGAGCGGATGCACGTCCTGCTCAACCAGGCCAGTGCCGCGTCCTGCCCGCGCGCCCTACAGCGGCAGCGCACAGACGGCGACGGGTGACGCGAACGGCTCGCCCGCGAGCCTGAGTTCACCGCTGTCCGCGTCCACGCGGAAGACACTGACCGTGCTGGAGCGCTGGTTCGCCGCGAACAGCAGCGCCCCGTCCGGGGAGAGCGCGATCTGCCGCGGGAAGTCGCCGGACACCGGCACGGTGTCGAGCAGCCTGAGCCGGGCGCCGTCGGCCTCGACCGCATAGCGCGTGAGGCTGTTGTCGCCCCGGTTGGCGAGATAGGCGTAGGAGCCGTTCGGCGTCACCACGATCTGCGCCGGGTAACTGGTGCCCGGCCCCGTACCCGTGGACTGCGCCGCGCCGACGGTCAGGCGGCCGGTCCCGGCGTCGTAGGCGCAGACGGCCACCGTGTTGTCGACCTCGTTGGCCAGATACGCGTACCGGCCGCCGGGATGGAAGGTCAGATGGCGCGGACCCGCGCCCGGCCGGGTGCGCGCCCGCGCGACCTCGGTGAGCCGCCCGGTTTGCTCGTCGAGCCGGTACGAGTACACGGTGTCCGTGCCCAGGTCGACGGCGAGCACATGGCCGCCGTCGGGACTCGTGACGACCTGATGGGCGTGCGGTCCCTCCTGGCCCGGGCCCGGATCCGGAGCGGAGTGCGTGACGAGGTCGGCGCGCTCGCCGATGGCCCCCGAGCCGTCGAGGGGATGCACCGCCACGCTCCCCGAGGCGTAGTTGGCGCTCAGCAGCCACCGGCCGCCCGGATGCACCGACACATGACAGGGCGCACCGCCGCCCGTGCCCCGGCTGCCCAGGACCTTGCGGTCGGCGAGCCGTACGGCGGTCACGGCACCCGCCTCCCGCTCGTTCACGGCGTACAGCGTGTGCCCCGCCGGATGCAGGGCGAGATACGACGGGTCGCCGACGCCCTCCAGGGTCCTGCCGGCTCTCACCGCGCCCGTCGCCGGATCGTAGGTGGCGAAGCCGATGCCGGTGCCGCCGTCCTCGGCGGAGGTGTAGGTGCCGAGGTGGAGGGGGCGGGGGCCGGCCGGCGTGGGGGAGGCGCCGGGAGTGCTCGCGCCGGGAGCTTGGGCCGCGGGGGGAGCGGAGGGCGTCGAGACCGTCGAGGGCGCCGACGCCGCCCGGTCCGACGAGCCGCCGCAGCCCGTCGCCGCGGCCGCCGTCCCCGCGACGGCGGCGACGAAGCGCCGCCTGCTCCAGTCGCCCCTGCCCATGCACACACCTCGGGTGGTCGGTTGCCTCGGCCGCGACCACCCTGACCCAGGGCACCCCTCACGTGCAACACAGGCCTTCACCCGGCACGGCCGACACGGACGCGCACCTCCCGTGGACGGCGGCGGCCCCTACCAGTCGCCGTCCTCCACCGGCTTCCCCGGCGCGTCCTTGAGCGGCAGCACCTGTGCCGGGTGCGGTTCCAGCCAGGGCTCGTGGTCGTCGCCGAGCCAGTCACCGACCGGCTTCACGCCCTCCAGGGGCTGTGCCGGGGCGAGATCCTCGGCGTCCTCGTCGTAGTAGTCGAACCAGGGCAGCCCCGCCGCGGTGTACGCCGCGCGGTCCACCGGCGACGGCGGGGGCTCCTCACCGGTGATGCGACGCCACTGGGGCGGAGTCACCAGGTGCACGAAGACCCGCCCGGCAGGCCGCTCCACCCAGTCCGACAGCGGCCGGTCGTCCCGGTGGACCTCCTGCCGCATCGAACCCCCGACGCCGAGCCCCATGCCCGCCGGGGCGGCGGGAGCGGGAGCCGCGGCCATCATCTGCGGGGCGGCCCCGAAGGAGGGCGCGTGCATGGGCGCCCTGGTGCGCCGCCGCTCCCGCTCGGCCCGCCACCGCGCGAGCGGCTCGTCCTCCAGCGGGAACGACTGAAGCTGTACGCCGCCCCAGACCTCCTCGCCCGTGACCTGCCCCTCGACGGTCGCGCCCAGACCGAGCGGCACCGCCACGAACTGCCTGACCGTCCCCGTCCCGGAGTTGATCCCGTCCAGCCACGGCTGCCGGGGGAGGACGACGTAGTTCTGCGGCTTGCGGGAGAGCCGGTCGCTCCAGGGCCTGCCCGAGACCGCGCACACCTTGCCCACCCCGACCTGGAGCGCGGCCGGCTCGGTGGTGCCGCCGAAGCTCAGCCACATCGCCTCGCGCAGATACACCGGCAGCATCACCCCGCCGCGCGCCCGCCACGCCTCGGGCACGGAGTCCGCGTGGTCCGCGACCCGGCGCAGCGGGAACTCGCCGAGCCCCGGCGGCAGCGGATGTGTGCCCGTCTCCGGCAGCCGCAGGGTGCGCATGAACCGCACCGCCACCCCGCCGGGCAGCCTCAGCGTGTTCCCCTCGATGCGTACGCCGGTCATGCCGCTCGCCCCCTGCCGTTCCATGGTGACACCGGTCCCCGACGGCGCCGGTCCGTGGTGCCCACGTCATCTGGAACGACGGGCGAGGGCCGGACGGTTCCTGCGCAGCGTCTCCTGCAGCCGGGTGAGCCGGGGCATGCGCTCACGCTGCTCACGGGAGGTGCGGTCCAGCTCCTCCAGGAGCCGGCGCGAACGGTGCTCGGTGTCCAGCTCGTCGAGGATGCGGTTCACCTCGGTCAGCACGGCACCGTGCAGCTGCCACTGGCGGGCGTCCCGCTGGACCTCCTCCAGCAGCAGCTGGGCGAGCTTGTCGCGGGTGGCGGTGGCCTGCCGCAGCTGGGAGGCGAGCCGCTCCTCCGCCGACTCGGCGCTGCGGCTGACGTCGGTCGTGACCAGCACCGCGAAGCTCACCACGGCGTCGGCGATCTCCGACAGCAACTGCTCCACGGCCGCGCCCGCCTGCCGTGCGAACAGCCGCTCCGACTCACGCTCCTTGGCGAGGTCGGCGAGGGTGCGCGCGAGCACCCGCAGGACGACCGTGCAGATCTCCAGGGTGTCCAGACCGGTCCGCAGCACCACCCGGTGCAGCAGCCCCTCCCGGACCCGCGGGTTGAGCCGCAGACTGTCCTCCGCCTGTTTGAGGGCCGCGTCCACCTCGACTATGTCGTGATCGAGACGCCGTGCCTCGTGCAGTCGCTCGGTCGCGTGCTCGACGGGCGTCCGTCCCGCGGCCTCCTCGCCCATGCTCAGCATCAGCTGCCGTACCCGGCGGGCCAGTCCCTCGATCGACTCGCCCGCCTCGTCCACCCACACCGGCGGCGCGAACAGCAGATTGCAGCCGAGCCCGACGGCCGCGCCGATCAGCGTCTCCAGCACCCGCGCCCACGCGGTGTCCCCGACGGTCGTGACCCCGAGCACCAGCATCGCGCTGATCGCCACCTCGGGCACGTACTCGTCGACCTTGACCAGGTGCCCCACCGCCAGCGAGGCCAGGATCAGCAGCGCCAGGCTCCACCAGGTGAGTCCCACCAGCAGACTGAACGCGATGGCGACGAGGACGCCGGCCAGCACCGAGTTCACCCGGCGGACGCCGTTGGTGAGGGTGGCGTAGAGGGTGACCTGGACGACCAGCAGCGCGGTCAGGGGCGCGGTGAGCGGGGCCGCCTCGGGGCTCAGCCGGAGCGCGATGACATAGGCGATCGTCGCTGCGGCCGCCGACCGCAGCGTCTGTACGACCACCGGGTCCCTGCGTCGCTTCACCAAGCGCACGAGGGACGCCGTCCACTCACGTACATCTCGCATCCTCAGGCGTTCCTCTTCCACATCGCACGCGTTCCACACGTTGCGGACCGTAACTGTCCGCAACGGCGCCTAGATTGTCCGTACAAACCAGCCGACGGCAAGAGGCGGGGACAGTGACGGCGGACACCCGGGGCCGGGGGTTTTCCGTACTCCATGACGGCGGACAGCCGGATGGCCCCCACCCCGCCCGCCGGGAAAACCTCGGACGATGAAGAAGATCGGAGCACTGCTGACCCTGCTCATCGCCCTCGCGGCCGCCACCCCGGCCGCCGCGACCCCGACCCCAGCCCCAGCCCCAGCCCCAGCCCCAGCCCCAGACCCCGCGGTCGTCGAAGCGCTCGACCGGGCGGCCCACCCCCTCCGCACCGTCGAACCGGGCGGCGACAGCGGCGATCTGCGCCCCCTCGACCGGATGATCGGCGACGCCCGGGTCGTCGGCCTGGGCGAGGCCACCCACAGCTCGCACGACTTCTTCGCCCTCAAGGACCGCGTCTTCCGCCACCTCGTCGAGGAGAAGGGCTTCCGCACCTTCGCCCTGGAAGCACCGTGGAGCACGGGCCTGCGCCTCGACGACTATGTCCTGCACGGCAAGGGAGACGTCCGGCGGATCGTGCGCGAGGAGTTCCAGCGCGACTACCTGTGGTGGAACAACACCGACTATCTGCGGCTGCTGGAGTGGATGCGGGCGTTCAACGTCCGCCATCCCGGCGACCCGGTCAGGTTCATGGGCGACGACATCGCCTGGACCGGCCCGGAGTCGTACGACGCGGTGGCGGCGGCGGTGCGTCCGGCGCTGCGCGAGCGTCTCGCCGAGCTCTACCGCGGGCTGCGGCCCACGGTGGGGACCGGCGCCTACATCGACCAGTACCTGGCGAAGCCGTACGCCGAACGCAAACTCCTGGCCCGACACGCCGCCGACGCCCTGGAGTTGGTCAGGGACGCAGGCGTCGACGACCTGGTCCTGCGCAACGCCACCGCGATCGACCAGACCGCCCGGCAGTACGCCTTCGACTTCGAGGACCCCGCCCAGGTCGCCGCTGCCATGCGCTACCGCGACGAGACCATGGCCGCCAACGTGGTCCGGTGGCAGCGGTACACCGGCACGAAGGTGCTGCTGGCGGCGCACAACAACCACATCGGCTATGTGCCGGACGAACCCGCCGACTATCCCAAGGTGCAAGGAGAGTTCCTCCGCGAGACCCTCGGCGCGGGGTATGTGAGCATCGGCCTGACCTTCGACCACGGCTCGTTCAACGCCACCGGACAAGAGGACGAGACCGTCCGCCGCTGGACGCTGGGTCCGGCAGACCCGGGCAGCAATGAGCGGACCCTCGACCGGGTGCGGCACCGCGACTACGTGCTCGACCTGAGGTCCGTCGGATCACCGGCCCGTGAGTGGCTGCTCGGGGCACGCCCGACGCGCAGCATCGGCACGGCCTACCCGGACGGCCCGAACGACACCGCGCTCGCCCGTACCTACGACCTGCTCGTCCACCTTCACCGGGTGGAGGCGGCCCGGCTGCGGGACCGGTGACCCGCGACCTTCACGAGGCTGCCGCAGCGCTCCGTCGTGCTCGCCGCGCGCGGAGCCGCGTCAGGCGTACAGCTTGTCGATGAAGGCGGACAGATTGCCCGTCGTCCGGGCGATCTGCTCCTCCACCGTCAGGCTCTCCTCCATCCGCAGGGTGCTCTCCGGGACCTTCCTGCCGCGGACGTAGAGCGAGCAGGCCAGGTCGGTGCACATGTACAGACCGACCGAGTTGCCCTCCCGACCGGCCGCGCCCGTCTTGCGCGCGGTCATCAGCGAGACGCCGCCGCCGGGGTGGGTCGTCAGGCACAGCGAACACATGCTGCGGTGCAGGAAGCCGCGGTGCGCGGACGTGAGGCGCAGCGTCACGCCGACGAACCGGTCGTCCCGCTCGGTCACCACATAGCTGCGATCGGGCGCACCGGGATCTCGCCAGCCGAGGAAGTCCAGGTCGTCCCACGGGCGTTCGTCGAGATCGCGTGGCACGGACAGCCGCTTGGCCTCCCCCTTGGAACAGTTCACAAAGGAGTTGCGGATGTCGTGCTCGGTGAGTGATCTCATGGGGGAGCCTCCTGAGGGTGTCGCGCTCTTGCCGAAACCTGGGGGTGAAAAAACTAGTGGCCCTAGGTTTCGTCAGGATAGACGGCCTGGGTGAGGAGGAGCGAGTGAATATCGAGCACGTCGGGTCGGCGCGGGCGCGGGCGGCACTGCGCCATGTGGCGGCCCGGTCGGCGGGGCCCGCCGTCGACCCGGAGGTCCGCATCACGCTGAACTTCCACCCGGACCGGCTGACCGGCGGGCTGCCGATCCTGGAGGCACTCGCGCGCGACGGCGCCTACCACTCCCAGTTCGTGACCGGTACCAGCAACGGCGGCCTCACCGCCCACCCCGGCGGCGACCGCTGGCGCTGGGAGAGCCGGATCTTCGGCGGCGCCTACGACGACGCGGACCCGCACGACCGGCCCGTGTACGGCGCGCTGGACTTCCGCCGCCAGGTGGTGGGCGCCGCCCCGCGCTTCGGCTCCTCGCACTTCCGGCTGAAGCGCGCGGCCCTGGCCCGGACGACCTTCTGCTACCCCGACAGCGCGGCCGAACCGGCCCACTTCGGCGTCGCCGCGGGCATGTCCCTGATCGCGCTGGCGGCGGCGGACGACCAGGACGCCCTCAACGACTACATCGAGGCCCAGGTCCACGGCGGGGTCTCCCTCGCCCGGGACATGGAGGCGCTCGTCCTGGACAGCTGCTACCGCGGTACCCCGGTCGAGGCGGCGGCGCGGCTGCTGCCCTGCCCCGTCGAATGGCACCCCGGCTACCGGCTCACCGTGGAGCAGCTGCGCCGGCACGCGGACTACCGGGGCGAGGAGTACGCCGAACTGGGCGCCCGGATCGCCGAGGACGGCCATGTCGACCCACGGATCATCGGGGACGCCGCCCGCACGGGACGGTACGCGCTCCAGGACCTGAAGATGGTCTGGCACACCCTCGCCCGCTTCGGCGCACCCGAGGGCGCGGGCACGGCCAGAGTGTCCCGCGCCTGTTCCTCCGGTGCACCGGAGGCCGCCGGCGGCCACACCCCGGGGGTCAGCACCCCCAGCGCACAGGCCGCGGCGACCAGTTCCGTAGGGTTGCCCGCGCCCCACCGCGCGGACAGCCGCCGCAGGTGACAGGCGACGCCGTCCGGGGTGAGGCCCGTCTCCCGGGCGGCCCTGGCCGACGACCCGTGCACCCTGGTCCCCTGGCCGAGGTACCGGAGGACACCCCAGCCCTCCGCGGCACCCTGGCCGGCCGCGGCAAGGGCGAGTAGCGGGGCGCCGGAACCGGGACACCGGATCCGGGCACCTCACCACCGTCGAACCCGGCGACACGCGGTACGCCCGCGTCCAGCCCCTACCGCGAGGTCTTCCGCCTCGACGGCTCGGCGCCGGTCGTCGTGGTCGCCGCCGGCGCCGGCCTCGCCCCGTTCCGCGGCGCCGACTTCCTGCACGCCTGCAGCACCGGATCGCCGCCGAGGCCGACAAGGTCTGAGGCCTGCCGGGCGCGGGCGCCCGGGTGTACGTGTGCGGCGACGGTTCGGGCAGGGCGCCGGGTGTGCGGGACGCGTTCCGTACCCTGTACCGGAAGCACACGGCGGGGGCCGACGACGCGGCCGCCGGGGAACGGCTCGACGGACCGATCGCGGACGGGCGTCACGCACGTGGGCGTGTACGCGGCCGGCTGGCCGGAGCGTGGCGAAGGGGAGGGGTGGGCGCACGGTGGTGGACTCCTGGGCACGGGCCCGACGCGTTCTGGAGGAGGCGGGCCTGCCGCCCGGCAGCCTCGCCCGTCTGCGCCCGCTGACCGGCGGCACCTACAACACGGTCGAGGAGCTGGTCCTCACCGACGGCAGCCGCTATGTGCTGAAGGTGCCGCCCGCCGAGGCCGTCCCGGGGCTTAGCCACGAGCGCCAACTCCTCGTGGCGGAGGCGGAGTTCTACAGCGGGGCCGCCAAGGTGGACGTGCCCGCGCCCCGGGTCGTGGCCCTCGGCCGGGACCTGCTGATGACCGCCGTCCCCGGCGAGGCCTGGGACCGACAGCTCACCGGCGCCGAACAGCGGGCCCTGCGCACGGAGTTGGGCCGCCAGGTCGCCCGGCTCCACCGCGTCACCGGTACCGCCTTCGGCTATCCGTCCGGCGCTCTCGGACCGCTCGCCCCCGACTGGCGGACCGCGTTCACCGGGATGCTCGACGCGGTTCTCGACGACGCCCGCCGCTATCACGCCCAACTGCCCCTCCCCGTGGGCGAGGTGGCCGAAGCCCTCCGGCCCGCTCACGGCGCGCTCGACGAGGTCACCGTGCCACGGCTCGTCCACTTCGATCTGTGGCCGGGGAACATCCTGGTGGAGCGGGTGGACGGGGAGGCCCGTATCGGCGGGCTCATCGACGGCGAGCGCATGTTCTGGGGCGATCCGATCGCCGAATTCGTCTCCCTCGCGCTGCTCGGCGACATCGGGACGGACGAGGACTTCCTGGCCGGGTACCGGGAGTCGGGCGGCCGCGTCGACTTCGACGTCCCGGCCCGCCTCCGCTACGCGCTCTACCGCGCCTACCTCTACCTGATCATGCTCACCGAGACCGTCCCGAGGGAGATGGGTGAGGCGGATCGGCGGTGGCGACAGGAAGCGGTTGCCCCGGAACTGCTCGCCGCGCTCGCGGAGATCCGGGAGCTGGCATAGTTCACATCGTGAATTAAGAGGTCGTGAAAAGTGCCCCACAGCGGTATGTTGCAGGTGGGACAGGGTTCGAAGGGGGCCATATGGCGGGGCGGAACGGGCGCACGGTACGCGATCTGAGGCGGGCCAACCGCACGGCCGTGCTGCAAAGGCTCTACTTCGACGGCCCCCTCAGCCGCTTCGAACTCGGCCCGGCGACCGGCCTCAGCTCCGGCTCCGTCAGCAACGTCGTGGCCGACCTGGTCGCCGACGGCCTCCTGGAGGAGGCCGGCAGCGTCGACTCCGACGGCGGCCGCCCCCGCACCCTGCTGCGCGTGGCACCCGGCAGCGGCCACATGATCGGCGTCGATGTCGGCGAGACCCGGGTGCGCATCGAGCTGTTCGACCTCACCCTCACCGAACTCGCCCGCGCCGAACGCCCGTTGACCCGCCAGGGCTACGACGTCGAGGGCATCGTCGGTCATATCCGCGACGGCGTCGCCGAGGTGCTGGCCGCCGCCGGGGTCGCCCCCGAACAGCTCCTCGGCGTCGGCATCGGCGTCCCCGGCATCGTCGAGCACACCCCGGACCGGGGAGCCGTGGTCCACGGTCAGACGATCGGCTGGGACGCCGTCCCGCTGGAGGAGCTGCTGCGCACCACCTCCCGACTCCCCGGCGCCGTCCGCTACTTCATCGACAACGGGGCCAAGACCCTCGGCCAGGCCGAGATGTGGTTCGGCGGCGGGCGCGGCGCCCGCAACGCGATCGTCGTCCTCTTCGGCTCCGGCGTCGGCGCCTGTCTCGTCACACCCGAGGTGGACAACGGCCGGGCGGTCGAGTGGGGGCATCTGACGGTACGGGTCAGGGGGCGCCGCTGCCGGTGCGGAGCGCTGGGCTGTCTGGAGGCGTACGCGGGCGCCGAGTCGCTGCTCGACCGCTGGCGCGAGAAGGGCGGACAGCCGCCTCGGGGCGCCGACGAGGAGACCGCGCTGACCGCCATGCTGGCCGCCGCGTACCCGGCCGACGACGGCACCCCCGACCCGGTCGCGCTCGCCGTCCTGGAGGAGACCGCCGAGTACCTCGGAGCCGGCCTGTCCGACCTGATCAATCTCTTCCAGCCCGAACGCATCCTCATCGGCGGCTGGGCCGGCCTTCAGCTGGGCGCCCGGTTCCTGCCCGCCGTACGCCGCCACGCCGCGTCGTACGCCCTGCGCCACCCGGCCCAGAAGGTCACCGTCGACCTCGGCCGGCTCGGACCCGACGCGGTCACCGTCGGTGCCGCGATCCTGCCGCTGGCCGACTTCTTCGCCCGCGGCGGCCGCCGCCCCGAACCCGCCCCCGAGGGACCGCACCCGGCCTGGCGCACGGCGCTGGAGGAGAGGGCCCCGCACTGAGGTTTCGCCGGTGACGGCAGAGGTACTCGCGAGTCGCCCGGACCACGCGAAGGGAGGAGCCGTGGCCGACCGACACCGCAAGGGCCCCGACGGCGAACCCGTACCGCGGGACATGCCGGACCAGCTCGCGGGCGCGGGCGAGGACCCCTGGGACGCCGACCCCGGCGCGGCGGACGACGAAGCCCCCGACACCGAGGTCCCCGACACCGACGAGGCCGGCACCGGCCGCCAGGGCGCACCGCGTCAGGCGGGCGTCCACCCCGAGCAACCGGTGCCCGACGAGCCCACCGCCTGACGGACCGCTCCCGCAGCGGATTTCCCGCGTACGCCTGTGCCGTCCCGGGACGGCACAGGCGTACGCGTCGGCGCTCGGCGGCGCGCGGTCCCGGCCTCAGCTCGCCTTCCGGCCCCGCAGCGGCTCCGTGTCCGCGCCCGCGCCCTGCTGCAGGCCCTCCAGGAACTCCTTCAGCACTTCCTCCGCGGTGTGCTCCGGACGCCAGCGCAGTTCCGTGCGGGCCCGGGTGCAGTCCATCAGCGGGAGTCGCAGGACCGCGTCGAAGAGGTGCGGGGAGGCGGGCAGCAGGTGCAGGCCCCAGGCGGCGGCGATCGCCGAACGGGCCGCGCTGCGGGGCAGCCGGACCCGGCGGCGGGTGCCGAGCATCTCGCCCAGCAGCTCGGCGTCGACCGGCGGCTCGCCCGCCAGGTTGAAGGCGCCGCGCAGCTCGGAGTGGACCGCGAGACGGTACGCCTCGGCCGCGTCGTCGGTGTGCAGGGCCTGGACCCGCAGCCCGGGGATGTCCGGCAGGAAGGGCAGCAGCTCCGGACGGGCCAGCTGACCCGGCAGGAAACGGCCGCCGAAGATCCTGCGCTGCTCGCTCGCCGACTCCCGCTTGAACAGGAACGCCGGCCGCATCCGCACCACCCGCACCTCGGGATGGTCGCGCTCGAAGGTGTCCAGGGTCCGTTCCAGGTACGCCTTCTCCCGGCAGTACGCGGCGTCGGGCCAGCCGTGCGTCGGCCACGACTCGTCCACGGCCTCGTCCTTCGGGCCCGGCGAGTACGCGCCGACCGACGACGCGTGGACCAGGGCGGGCACCCCGGCCGCGGCCACCGCGTCGAAGACCCGGATGGACCCGAGGACGTTGGTCCGCCAGGTCGCCGCCGGATCATGCGTCGGCTGGAACGCCCAGGCCAGATGCACCACGGCGTCCGCACCCGCGAACTCCTTCTCCAGATCCGCCTGTTCGGAGGACAGGTCCACCGGGGACCACTCCGTCTTCGGCGGCGACCACTCCGGGACCCGGCGGGCCAGGCCCCGCACGGAACCGACCTCCGGATCCTCCGACAACTGCCGCACCACACTCGTGCCGACGTTGCCGGTGGCTCCCGTGACGACAACCCTGTTCACCTTCGGCTCCTCTCGGGAAGGCCCTGCGACGGGCGGACCGAGTACCCGGGCGGGCGGGAACCAACTCCGTGATGCGCTCACAGCATGTTTCATACGGCTGACGCATGAGGCCGGGTAGTGTTGCCGGGGTGGGACTGTCCTTGGGAGAACGTGTGAGGTCTTCGGTCGCCGCGCTGATGCACGCGACGGGTGAGTCGCAGGCGGACGTCGCCGTCGCGCTCGGGGTGAGCCAGGCGCAGGTGAGCCGCCGTCAGTCCGGCAGCGCCGCCTGGAGCCTGGCCGACTGCGACGCGCTCGCCGCGCACTTCGCCATCGACGTGCTCGACCTGCTCGCCGGACCGACCCGGGCCTGCGAGACGCTGCCCGCGCGGCGACGCCGGGCCGGAGGATCGACGGCGGTGGCCCGATGACCGACTTCGAGGCGATCGACGCCCTGCTGGCGGGCGCCCGCCAGGAGGTTGCGCTGCCATCGGCCGATCTCCGCCGCGAGCTGCGGGAAGGACTGAACCTCTCCCGCACCCAGGTGGCCCGGGTTCTCGGTGTGAGTCCCTCCACCGTCGGCGGCTGGGAGTCGGGGCGCGACCCCGGCGGCGAGGTGCGCGAGAAGTACGCCTACTTCCTGGAAGGGGCCCGGACCAAGCTGGCGGAACAGGCTGCCGAGGAGGCGCCCGAGCCGGTGGAGCCCGGGGAACCGGGGTTGGCGGACGGCAGCGCAGATTCCGACTCCGGCTCCGGCTCCGGCTCCGACTCCGGCCGCGGTCCGGGCTCCGAGTCCGACGAGGTCGAGGCACTGCCCGCCCCACAGCCCTGTGTGCTGTGCGGTGCGCCGGCCCGTCACCAGGTCGCCGGGTTCCCACAGCACCTCGACCCCGCCGACTGCGGCACGGCGACCCCGGAACCGGCCGCGCCCGTACAGCCCGTACCCGTACAGCCCGAGCCCGTGCAGCCGGCGCCCGTGCAGCCCCCGCCGGTGGAGAGCCGTACCGCCGCGGCCCGCGCGCCGCGCGACCGCGCCGCCGAGCCCGTCCGGGTCGTCCCCGTCGGCCGCCGTATGCAGACCGCCGGTCAGGACCCCGACCTGATCGGTGCCGCGGTGGCCGCCGCGCTGGACAAGCACGGCGGTGATCTGGAGGAGGCGACCGCGGCGCTGGTGAAAAGGGCCATCCCGGACGCCATGGCGCTGCTGGACGAGACCCGCAAGGGCGGCCGCTACGACGTCGTCGCGCACCCCTGGATCCCGGACATCCTGCGCAAGCAGACCGCCCGCGGCGCCGACCGGATCTGGGAGGCCCGCCCCAAGTGGGCGCGCACCGAACTCCCCCCGGGCGCGCACGAGGTGACCGCCCTCGACATCAACGGCGCGTATCTGTCGGCGCTCAAGACCCATCTGCCGATCGGCCAGTTGGAGCACTCCACGGGCTTCGAGCACGACCGCCGCCGGGCCGGTGTCCATCTGATCACCCCGCCCGCGTGGGAGCACGAGGCGCACCTGCCCAACCCGATCGGCAACCGCGACGAGCCCGGCCCCCTCTGGGTCACCGAGCCGACCCTGCGGCTGCTGCTGCGTCTGTCGGGGCCGAGGTACGGGCTGTGCGAACCACCGGTGATCCACGAGTCGTTCACCTCCGGCGCGACCGAGAACCTCCTGGAGAAGTTCCGCGTCGCGCTGAAGGACGCCCGCGACCGGGCGATCGCCGAGGGCGACGACGTGACGCTGGAGTACGTGAAGGCGATGTACTCCAAGTTCGTCTCCACGATGGGCGAGTCCAACTACAACCGCGAGCTCTACCGCCCCGACTGGATGCACCTCATCCGCTCCCAGGCCTTCGCCAACCTCTGGACGAAGGCATACAAGGCCCACGAGGAAGGCCTGACGGTCGTCCGCGCCATGGGCACCGACGAGTTGCACGTCATCGGTGACTGGCGACGCGTCTTCCCGGAGGGCCGCGGGGTGGCCGAGGTGAAGGTCAAGGACACCTACACCGTCGGCGAGGACTTCGACCCGGGGGCCGCGGGAGAGGGCGACGACTGACGGTGGGCGTCGCGGAGTTCTTCGCCGCGACGGACGATGCGCCGGCCGTCGAAGCCACGGCGTCCATCGCCGGGTCGCGCAGGGATCGGCTCAGGCGGGGAACGCGTCCACGCCGGTCAGTTCCGCCGACAGCGTCCACAGGCGCGCCGCCTGCTCCGGGTCGGTCGCCCAGGCCTTGACACCGCTGGTCTGATCGCCGTCGACGGCGGGTTCGGCGATGTCGCAGTCCTCCAGGTAGACGCCGCCCAGGCCGTCCAGCCGGGGTGAGGTCGCCGCCCACACCTGGGTGGCCGCGCCCTGCTCCGGCGTCTTGAAGCCCTCGGGATCGAGGAAGTTGCCCTGCTCGTCGATCCAGCCGCGCTCGACCATCTCGGCCTTGGGGATGTGCCGTTGCAGCGGGGTGAAGATGCCGCCGGGGTGCAGGGCGAAGGCCCGTACGCCGTGCTCGCGGCCCAGACGGTCCAGGTGGACGGCGAACAGGACGTTCGCGGTCTTGGCCTGGCCGTAGGCCTGCCACTTGTCGTAGCCCCGGGTCCACTGGACGTCGTCCCAGCGCATGCCCGAGAAGTGGTGGGCGCGCGACGACACCGAAACGACCCGGGCGCCGCCGTCCGCGAGGGCCGGCCACAGCCGGTTGACCAGGGCGAAGTGGCCGAGGTGGTTGGTGGCGAACTGCGCTTCCCAGCCCGGGCCGACCCGGGTCTCCGGGCAGGCCATGATCCCCGCGTTGTCGATCATGAAGTCGATGCGGCGGCCGGAGGCGAGGAAGCGGTCGGCGAAGGCGCGCACGCTGTCCAGGTCCCCGAGGTCCAGCGCGTCGACCTCGACGCCGTCGATGCCCGCCACGGCCTCCCGGGCGACCGCGGGGCGGCGGGCCGGTACGACCACCCGGGCGCCCGCCTCGGTGAGCGCACGCGTGGTCTCCAGGCCGAGCCCCGAGTAGCCGCCGGTGACGACGGCGAGCCTGCCGGTGAGGTCGAGGCCGGCGAGGACGTCGGCGGCGGTGCTGCGGGCGTCGAAGCCCGATCCGATCTTGTGCTGTGCGGTGCTCATGCCGGGAACGCTACGAATTGGAGTGTTCTCGAAGTCAAGCGCGGACCGCCGGACCGGAGGCGGGGCAGAGGGAAGCCCCGACCGTGACGGGGGAATCACGGCCGGGGCGGCTTCGATGTGGGCGCGGATGGCGGTCGCCTCTCGGCGAAAGGCTCCACAGGGCTTCAGCCGAACGATCGTCCCTGTGGGCAAAAGGTGAGGCCCGGGGACACTGTCCCATCCGCACCCACGTGTCGTTCAACGGGCAACCACCCTTGAGTGTTCCCCGGTCTGTCCTGATATGGCGTGAGCTGCGTCACCGCTCGAACGCCGCCCAGGCGAACGGGCTGTCCGACAGCCTCTCCAGCAGCTGGGCGGGATCGTCGTAGACCGCCTCCGCGCCCGCCTGCTCCAGGTCCCCGCGCGGAATGCCGCCGCACAGCACACCCACGCAGCGCACCCCGGCCCGGCTGCCCGCCCGCATGTCCCACACCGTGTCGCCGACGAACACCGCCCGCCGGGCCGGTACCCCCGCCAGCTCCAGGGCATGCTCGACGGGCTCCGGCGCGGGCTTGCCCTCGGTGACGTCGTCGGCGCTCGCGGTGGCGGTGATGGCGTCGTCCGCGCCGATCGCCCGGCGCAGCGCGGACAGCTCCGCACCGCCCGCCGAGGTCGCCAGCACCACCGTCCAGTGCTCGTGGTCGAGGCGCCGCAGCAGCCGTCCGGCGTCCCGCAGCGCGGGCAGCCGGTCGAAGTACTGCCCGTAGAGCGCCTTGTGCGCGGCGCTCAGCTCGGCCGCCTCCCGCTCGGCCCGGGCGCTGCCGAGCAGATGGGCGACCAGGTCCTCCGAGTTGAGCCCCACGGCCCGGTGGATGGCGTGCATCGGCACCTGATGGCCGGCCTGCCGGAAGGCCTCCCACCACGTGACCGCATGCAGGTGATTGGTATCGACCAGGGTCCCGTCGACGTCGAACACGGCCGCCCTTTCCATTGCTCGTCCTCCTCACCCGACGTACCTCGCGCAGCGCACGAGTACCACGTCAGG
Organism: Streptomyces sp. S.PB5; assembly: GCF_030403745.1. Classification (GTDB taxonomy): domain Bacteria; phylum Actinomycetota; class Actinomycetes; order Streptomycetales; family Streptomycetaceae; genus Streptomyces. Next base: position 122,393 of record NZ_JAQMWP010000015.1, on the reverse strand, counting down.
AGCCCGCCACTCCGGACGGAATCCGCCCCTCCCGGGTCCAGGCCAGCAGCTCCTGAAGGGACCAGGACGTCACCACACGCCCGGCCGGCACCCCGCACTCCTGCGCCCGGGCACAGCCGAGGATCTGCCAGTCCAGCTGCCCCGGCGCGTGCGCGTCGGTGTCGATCGAGAACAGCACCCCCGCCGCCACGGCCTGCCGCAGCAGCCGCCGGGGCGGGTCGAGCCGCTCGGGCCGACTGTTGATCTCCACGGCCGTGCCCGACTCGGCGCACGCGGCGAACACCTCGTCGGCGTCGAACTCCGACTCGGGCCGCCCCCGCCCGGTGACCAGCCGTCCCGTGCAGTGCCCGAGGACGTCCGCATGCGGATTGCGCACGGCGGCCACCATGCGGCGGGTCATCGAGCGGGCGTCCATGCGCAGCTTGGAGTGCACGGACACGACCACGACATCGAGCCGCTCCAGGAGTTCCTCCTCCTGGTCGAGCGAGCCGTCGTCGAGGATGTCGCACTCGATACCCGTCAGCAGCCGGAACGGCGCCCAGGTCGCGTTCAGCTCCGCCACCACGTCCAGCTGCTCGCGCAGCCGTTCGGGGGACAGCCCGCGGGCCACCGTCAGCCGCGGGGAGTGGTCGGTGAGCACCGTCCACTCGTGCCCGAGCTCCGCCGCCGTACGCCCCATCTCCTCGATCGGGCTGCCGCCGTCCGACCAGTCGGAGTGCACATGGCAGTCGCCCCGCAGCAGCGCCCGCAGCTCCTTGCCGCCCCGCACGGCGGGACCGGCGGGCGCCTCGCCCTCCAGCCTCACCAGATAGCCGGGCACCTCTCCGGCGAGCGCCTCGCGCACCACGTTCGCCGTCTTCGGCCCGACCCCCTTGAGCGACTCCAGCGTCCCGGCCTCCGCCCGCTCCCGGATCCCGCCCTCCGGCAGCGCGGCCAGCACCCGGGACGCCGTACGGAAGGCACGCACCCGGTACGTCGGCGCGAGGGACCGCTCCAGCAGGAAGGCGATCCGGTCCAGGGCCTCGACGGGATCCATCGCCATCTCCTCCGACCTGTTCCGCGCCCGACTCGCGAGGTTCGCGGTCGTGCGATCCGCTCTACGCTCTATTGCATGACCGAAATCGCGAGCCCGCACATCTCCAACCCGCGGATCATGGTGCTCGGCGTGCAGCCCGGCACGCCGCCGTTCCGGATCGTGGAGATCGACGGGGAAGTGGTCGGTGAGGCGAAGGCCGTCACCGATGTGCTGGAGGCCGCCGCGGCGTGGGGCATCACGGTCCACGACCTGGACGACCCGGACGTGGTCCGCTGGGTGGGCGGCGACAAGTTCACCTGGCACCGCCACTAGGACCCGCCGCCGGTGCGGGACCCTTCGGGCGGTGCCGAAGCGTTCGGTTCCTAGGCTTCCGGCATGGAAGCTCCAGGGGAGATGCTCGCCGTCCTCGCCGCGGGACTCGGCGCCGGCACGGTCAACGCCGCCGTCGGCACCGGCACGCTGATCAGCTTCCCGGTGCTGCTCGCCACCGGACTGCCACCGGTCACCGCCACGGTCTCCAACGCGCTCGGTCTCGTGCCCGGCTCGATCAGCGCGGCCATCGGATACCGGAGGGAACTGGCCGGCCAGCGGCGGCGCGTCCTGAAATGGAGCGCGGGCGCCCTGTGCGGCGGCCTCACGGGCGCCACGCTCCTGCTGGCGCTGCCGTCCTCCGCGTTCGAGGCGGTCGTGCCCGTCCTGGTGGGCCTCGCCCTCGTCCTGGTCGCCCTCCAGCCCCTGATCGGCCGCGGACTGCAGGCGCGGCGCACCCGGACCGGCAAGACGGTCGCGCAGACCGACGGCGGCCCGCCGCTCCTGATCGGCCTGACCCTCGCGAGCGTCTACGGCGGCTACTTCTCCGCCGCCCAGGGCACGGTCTACGTCTGCCTGATGGGCCTGCGCCTCGACGACGGACTGCAACGCCTCAACGCCGTCAAGAACGTCCTCGTCGCCGTCGTCAACGGCGTCGCCGCGCTCTTCTTCCTCGTCGCCGCAGACTTCGACTGGACGGCCGTCGCCCTGCTCGCGGTCGGCTCCGCCGTCGGCGGGCAGCTCGGCGCCGCGGCCGGGCGGCGGCTGCGCCCGGCCGTGCTGCGCTCGCTCATCGTGGTGGTGGGCACGGTGGCCCTCGTACACCTGTCGGTGCGCTGAGCTCAGCGGTGCACGGCCCGGCTCAGCCGCCGCCCCAGAAGCACATAGCCGATCAGCGCGCCCGTGGTGTTGAGGATGACGTCGTCGATGTCGAAGGCCCGGCCGGTCACCAGCGCACCCTGCGCGAACTCCACGAGGAGCATCACGACCGCCGTCAGCAGCAGCACACGAAGAACCCCGCGTGTCCGCGGGGCCAGTACGGGGACCAGGATCCCGAACGGGACCCCCAGCAGGATGTTGCCGCCGATCTGCTTGACGGCGTCCCGCAGTTCGGGCTGGTCGAGATAGGCCTTCAGGGAGCGGCCCGGATGCAGATTGGTGTGCGTCAGCGCCTCCGACGCGGGTGACGGCTCCAGCGTCAGCCGGGCCAGCACCACGGCGAACGCCACCATGAAGGCGAACGCCGCCACCATCCCCACCAGACGGCGGACGAAGGCGAGCGGGCTCCGCCGTGCCTTCTCGGACGAAGGCGCGGGCGCGGGCGGCGGAGCGGGCTTCGCGGGCTTGGGGTTACGCAGGCGGAACGCGGAACGCGGACGTAAGGCTGCACGGGCCATGCGGTCCTCCAGTCTTCAACTTCCCTGCGTCGTAAGGCGATTACCCGCGAACCGCCCGAGAATGCGGCCCCGCCCCGATACCGCCCCGGTTTCTCTTCGTACGGGCGGGGCACTCCGGGACCGGACCCGAGCGCGCCGCCACCCTCCGCCGTCGCGACGGTGTTTGGATGGCGCGAAAGCCGCATCAGTAGTCATTCCGGTCGCGTCGGGGCCCGAGGAGATGGCACATGAACCGGCGTAGGACGCTGCTCACCGCGGCCGAGGCCCCTGGAACTCGTCGTCGGGGCCGCATCCGCAGCTGTGGGGGCACTCGCGGCGACGGCCGCGCGCCGGGTGGTGGCGGGACGGTGAACGGCTGGACCCTCGCCGCGACCGTCGCGCTCGGTGCCGGAATCGGCGCGACCCTCTGGGGCGTAGCCACCGGACCAATGCGCCGCCGCGTCGTGGCCCAGAACCTCTCCACCGCCCTGGCCTGCCCGGCCCTCCTCCTGCTCGCCCACGGCTACGGCCGCCCGTCCTACGTCGATCTGGCCCTGGTCCTCGCCCTGCTCGGCCCCGTCGGCACCCTCGTCTTCACGCGGCTCCTCGTCGACGAACTCGCCGAGGACCCGCCCCGCGCCTGGGGTGTCATCTGGGCGGTCGCCGGGTTCGGCGCCGCGGTCGTGCTGGCACCACCCGAACCACACCGTGCAGACCCGGGCCCTGCATGTCAGCTGAGGATCTCGGCGGCCTTGGTCATCGGCCCTCCTGCGTCACCGGTGTTGAGCGTTCCCGCCGGTTCGAACAACAGGATCGCGGTCTCCTCCTCTGCCACAGGGCAGTGTTCGACTCCACGCGGAACCACGAACAACTCGCCAGGTTCCAGCACCACATCGGCATCCCTGAGCTGGATGGTGAGCCGCCCGCTGATGACCAGGAACAGTTCATCGGTGTCCTCGTGGGTGTGCCAGACGAATTCCCCCTTCAGTTTGGCCAGCTTGACCTCGTAGTCGTTCAGCACAGCCACTTTCTTCTGCGACCACAGCTCGCTGAACTGCGACAGCTTGTCGGAGAGGTTGACAGGAACAGCAGACTTGGACATACGGCATCCTTCCCAAAGCCGGTCAACCGGGAGCGACCTCTCAGGCCCTCCGGCCGGCGTCACGATCCTGCCGCGCCCGGACTCCGCCAGTCTTGTACGTTCCTGGCATGGCAACCGGAGACCGACCCCGCACGTCCATCAGCGCCTGGAGACCGCCAGTCCCGGGGATCGCCGAGGTCTTCCACGCGCACTTCACCGACCACGCGTACCCGGCCCACACTCACGACACGTGGGACCTGATGATCCTCGACCATGGCTCGGTCGACTTCACACTCGACCGCCGCCGCCATGGCGCGACCGGTACCGCCAGCGTCCTCCTGCTGCCTCCCGGCGTCCCTCATGACGGTCGGACCGTCACGGCGGCAGGCTTCCGCAAGCGCAACCTCTACCTCGACGACTCCGTACTCCCGCAGCGTTTGGCCGGCCGCGCGGTGGACGCTCCAGTCTTCAACGACGGGCTGCTGCGCTACCGGATCGACCAGTTGCACGCCGCTCTCGTCCATGCCGGAGACGGGTTCGAAGCCGAGTCCCGCCTCTCGCTCATCCGTGAACGACTCCACTTCCACCTCGACGCGCTCCAGCCCCGCTCACCGGGGCGTGAGGCAAACCGGCTTGCCGCCGAGCTGCGGGAACTACTGGACTCACGGATCCACGTCGGTATGTCCCTGCACGACGCCGCCGCCATCCTGCATGCCCACCCCACCCACCTGATCCGCTGCTTCAAGCAGACCTACGGCCTGCCGCCACACACCTACCTCACCGGCAAGCGCATCGATCAAGCACGCCGACTCCTCCTCGACGGTCACCGGCCCGCCGAGGTCGCCACAACCGTGGGATTCCACGACCAAGCCCACCTGAACCGACACTTCACACGCCACGTGGGCACCACACCCGCACGTTACAAGCGCCTTCGCACCGGCGCTCCGATCTCTTCCTGACTCTGCGGCGGATCCTCGGATCCAATCGCCTCCGTAGCCGCGGGCGCCCCGCTGGCCCTGCTGTACGTCGTGGCGAGCGCGGTGACCGCCGGAGCGGTGCTGCGGGTCGCCGCACGGGTGTTCGTCGGGCTCGGTCCGAGGCCGGAGAGCGGGGACGAGTACGAGACGACCGGTTTTGGGGAACGCCCCGAGACCGGGCGGCGGCTGCGCCGGGTGCCGGACACCATGACGGCGGTCCCTGCCGTGCTGCTCTCGGGGGCGCTCGCGGTCGGGGCGGCACCCGGCTTCGCCGGCGTCGTGTCGCACGCCGTGAACGAAGCCGGGTCCGGGGGCGCCGTCGTGGCGGTCACCCGTCCGAAGCTGCTCACCGCACCGGCCTGGGCGGCTGCCCCTGCGCAAGCTCCAGTCCGGGCACATCGGGGACTACGTCGCCTGGCTGCTGGTGGGCGCCGCACTGCTCGGCGCCCTGGCCCTGCCGGGCATCCTGACCTCCTGACCTCCTGATCAGGCCTTGAACGACACGCTCACCTCCTTGAAGCCGAGGGAGCGCAGCAGGCCTTCCAGCATGTCCGTGGTGTTGGTCTCGGCGCGCTCGACCAGCCCGCTCTTCGTCGCGGCCTCGCCGATGTGCTTCACCGCGAGCTTCTGCACGGCCTGCTCGCCGTTGGGGTTGTCGGAGAACAGATCGCCGAGACGGTCGAGCAGACCCCGCTGCTTGGACACCGCGTAGGAGCGGTCGGCGTCCAGGGCCGGCTTGCCGAGCTGGGCGTGAGGCAGGACCAGCGTCGCGGACGTGCGGTCCTCGTTGACCGTCACATCGTTCTCGCCGACCTTGCCGAGGTCGACATAGGCGTCGACGGTGCCCGCCCCGACGTACAGGGTGCGGGAGCCGCGGATCGCGTCGGGCAGGTACTTGGTGTCCTTCTCCAGGTCCACGACGATCTGGAAATTGCCGGAGGCGGCGTCGTAACGGCTGATGTCCTGGATGGACTGCAGCAGTGCGGGACCGGAGCGGTCGTTGGTCTCCGTGCCGAACAGGTCCTTGAGGCCCGGGAGCACGCTCAGCCGGATACCGGCGAAGAAGACGACGAGCACCAATACCACGGCGCTCACCAACTTCGCCCAGCCGGGCATGCGCTTGGACATGCGCCTGATGGGAGTCGTCATGCGACGGCCCTCCTTCCTTGTTCAACGAATGCCCCTCAAAACCCTTGGCAGACAGCGGCGTTGGCCGATTGCCACCGCTGACGGAGGCACGGGCGGCGCACTAGCGTGGAAGACCGACCGAACGGGCGCTTCTGGAGAACCGGATGAGTGCACAGAGCACGTCCCCGCCGCTTCGCCCCATGCACCGCATCGACCTCCCCGAGCCCGGACCGCCCCGGCCCGGCACCCTGGCCACCGGCACCCCGGTGTGGATCGTGACCCGGTACGCCGAAGTGCGGCAGGTGCTCATGGACCCCCGGTTCGACCGGAGTTCGCTGCACGCCCCGGACGCCCCGCCGCTGCTCGTGGTGCCGAACCTGCTGGACGACCCGAACGGGCTGGTCAACCAGGACGGGCCCGCCCACCAGGTGCTGCGCGGCACGGTGCAGCGGGCGTTCACACCGCGGGCCATCGCCCGCTGGCGGCCCTGGGTGGCCTCGGTGGTCGCCGCACTGCTCGACGACTTCGCCGCCCGGCCGCAACCGGCCGACATCGTCGAGGGGTTCACCCGGCCGCTGCCCGTCTCGGTGATCTGCCGGCTGATGGGCCTCGACCACGTCGACCGCGAACGCATCCGGCACTGGGCCGACCACGCCCTGTCCGGCGGTGCCCACACGGCCGGTGAGGTGGTCGAGGCGATGACGGAGTTCGGGATGTTCGCGGCCGGGCTGATCGCCGAGCGCCGCAAGGACCCGGGCGACGACCTGGTGAGCGGCCTGGTGGCGGCCGGGGACGAGCTGGGGATCGAGGAACGCCGGCTGATCACCCTGGTCTGTGGTCTGATCGTGGCCGGGCACGAGACCACCATGTCCGCGCTCGGCAACTCCGTGGTCTACCTCCTCACCGACGGCCGGGACGGCTGGCCGCTGCTCGCCGGCGACGAGGAGTCGGCGGCGGTCGCGGCCGAACAGCTCCTGCGGACCGTCCCGCTCAGCGAGGGCAAGGTGCTGCCCGGGCTGATCCGGCGCGCGGTCGCGGACGTCGAGGTCGGCGGGGTGCTGATCCCCGCGGGCAGTGTGGTCGCCCTCCAGACCAATGCCGCGGGCCGCGACCCCGACGTGTTCCCGCCGGGCCCGCCCGACCTCTCCGCGCCCCTGAACTCGCCGACCATCGCCTTCGGCGCCGGACCCCACCACTGCCTCGGCGCCTGGCTCGCCCGGCTGGAACTCGAACTCGCCCTGCACCACCTCGCCGCCCGATTCCCTGACCTGCGGGCCGAGTTCACCCCGGAGACGATCGAGTGGCGGGTGGGACAGATGACACGCAGTCCGCTGCATCTGCCGGTGTCCTGGTGACGACGCCGCTCAGCGGGACGGCAGTTCGCGGTCCCCGGAGCGGCTCGACCACCACACCCCCTCCCCGTGCGTCAGCCCCGGCAGCCCCAGTTCGGCCTCGCGCACCCGGCGCGCGGGCAGTTCGCCGGTGATCACCCAGGCCGTGCTGCCGCCCGTGGTCCCGGTGAACTCGGCCCCCAGAGAGGAGAGACGGGCGCTCACCGGCGCCAGCGCGTCCAGCGGGACCTCCGTCTCGAACGCGTGGTACGGCTCGTACAGCCGCGTCCGCGCCCGCTCCAGGGCCCGGCGCAGCACGATCGGGGTGAGCCCGCGGAAGTCCGCGGCCGTGCTGAGCGGCGCCACGAAGCCGGAGCGGATCAGTGTGACCCGGTAGTCCGTCACCGCCGCGCCGCACAGCCCGGTCGCCATGCTCGCGTGGACCGTCTCCTCGATCGCCTGGTGGAAGGCCCGGGGCAGCGCGCCGAGTTCGGTCTCGTACGTGAACACCCCGCCGGAGCCGCGCTCCGCGGGCGCCACCCGCAGCCCGATCCTCGCCCAGTAGCGGGTGCGGTCGTGCCACGGATACTCCTCGCAGGCCTCGCCCACCCCACGCGGACGCTCAAGCAACCGCACCCGCCCGGGCTCGAAGTCGGCCTCGATACCGAAGTCCTGGGCCAGCGTCGCCGCGAGCACCTCCATCTGGACCTCGCCGTACAGCAGCAGCGCGGTGGTGCCGGTGGCGGTGGGGCGGGCGTGGATCAGCGGGTCCTGGTCGGCGAGGGCGAGGAGCGCGGCGCGCAGCGGGGCGGCCTGCCCGGGGTGCCGGGCGGCGACCTCGGTCTCCAGGGTCGGGGGTGCGAAGTGCGGGGCACGGTCGGATGGGGGCGCCCCCGCGCGAGCCCTGTTCGAGCGTGGGGGATCGCCGAGGCGGTCGCCGACGCGGATGCCCGCGAGACCGGTCAGCGCCGCGATGTTGCCTGCGGTGAGAGGGCCGTCCCCGCCGATCACATCGAGGCGCGTCACCCGGCCGCACACCTCGGCGGTCCGGCCGTCGGCCTCGCGCCGCAGGAACGTGAGGCGCTGACGCTCCGTCACCTCACCGTCGTACAGGCGGAGATACGCCGTGCGCTCGCCGCCGGGGCCCGGACGGACCGCGAACACCGTGCCGCGTGGGGCGGTGGCGCCGGTCGTCGGTGCGGGCGGGATCAGGCGGACCATGTCCTCGACGAGGTGGGCGACGCCCTGGCCGCCGAGGGCCGAACCGAAGTGGACGGGGTGGAAGGAGCCGTCGGCGGTGCGGGCGGCGAGGGCCCGGTGCAGGTCGCCCGGTGCCGGCGCGGGGCCGTCCACGAGCGCCGCGAGGATGCCGGGGTCGACGTCGGCGAGGGACTCGGCGAGCGGGTCGCCGTACGGCAGGGGCGTCACGCGGGCGTCCGGTGTGCCGATGTCGCGGACCGTGCCGAGGGGTGCGACATGCGGGGTCAGCTTGCGGCGGATGTCGTCGAGGAGGCCCTCCGTGCGGGCGCCCGCACGGTCGACCTTGTTGACGAAGATCAGCGTGGGCAGCCGCAGCCGGCGCAGGGTGCGCATCAGGACGCGGGTCTGCGCCTGGACGCCCTCCACGGCGGACAGGACCAGGACCGCGCCGTCGAGGACCTCCAGGGCGCGCTCGACCTCGGCGATGAAGTCGGAGTGCCCCGGGGTGTCGATGAGGTTGACGCGGGTGCCGTCGACGGTGAAGGAGGCGACCGCCGAGCGGATGGTGATGCCGCGCTGCCGCTCGATCGCGCCGTCGTCCGTCCGGGTGTCACCGGTGTCGACGCTGCCGAGCTGGTCGATCGCGCCGTGATCGAAGAGCAGTCGCTCGGTGAGGCTGGTCTTACCGGCGTCGACGTGGGCCAGAATGCCGATGTTCAGGGTGTGCATGCGGGGTCGCGTCCTCGAGAACCGTGGGCCTGTGGAAGGGCTGGGGGATTCCGAGGAGTCGGCGCATGCGGGTGATCCTGACGTGAGAGAACACGGACGTCGCCATGATGGCGGACGGCGGGTGCGGGGACGCAAGTGAATTTCGCGGCCGGATTTCGCGCTCAGTAGCATGAGCCGCGCAGCCCGTGATGATCATGCGAGGAGCGGATCGTGCGAGACATCGCCGTGTTCAGCGGTAGCGCCCACCCCGAGCTGGCGGCGGAGGTCTGCGCGCATCTCGGCGTACCCCTCAGTCCGACCCGGGTCAGCCGGTTCGCCAACGACTGTCTGGAGGTGCAGCTCCAGGCCAACTGCCGGGAGCGGGACGTCTTCCTGATCCAGCCCCTGGTCAAACCGGTCCAGGAGAACCTCGTCGAACTGCTGCTGATGTGCGACGCGGCCCGGGGTGCCTCGGCCCGCCGGATCACCGTCGTCATGCCGCACTACTCCTACGCCCGCTCCGACAAGAAGGACGCGCCCCGGATCTCGCTCGGCGGGCGGCTCGTCGCCGACCTGATGGTGGCGGCGGGCGCCGGCCGTGTCCTGGCCATGACGCTGCACTCGCCCCAGGTGCACGGCTTCTTCTCGATTCCCGTCGACCACCTGCACGCGCTGCGTGAACTGGCCGCGCACTTCCACCGGTACGACCTGTCCCGGACCACCGTCGTCTCCCCGGACCTCGGCAACGCCAAGGAGGCGGCCGCGTTCGCCCGGCTCATCGGCGCCCAGGTGGCCGCCGGGGCCAAGCAGCGGTTCGCCGACGACCGGGTCAGCATCAGCGATGTCATCGGCGAGGTCACCGACCGCGATGTCATCGTGCTGGACGACGAGATCGCCAAGGGCAGCACCGTCCTCGAACTCCTCGAAAGGCTCCGGGAGTTGAAGCCGCGCTCGATCCGGATCGCCTGTACGCACGGACTGTTCGCGGCGGGGGCGCTGGGGCGGATCGGGGAGCAGCCCGACGTGCTGGAGATCGTCTGCACCAACACCGTGCCGGTGCCGGAGGAGGAGCGCACCGACAAGCTGCGGATCCTGTCCATCGCCCCGGCACTCGCCGAGGCCGTGCGCCGCATTCACAACGGTGAGTCCGTCAGCGCCCTGTTCGACGCACCCAGGAGCGAATAGACATGGAGGGGCAGCCGGGCCACGCACGGCCCGGCATCACTCAGGTGACCTGGAGGCCCCAGTGGCGAAGGCGAAGTTCGAGCGGACCAAGCCGCATGTGAACATCGGCACCATCGGTCACATCGACCACGGGAAGACGACGCTCACCGCGGCCATCACGAAGGTGCTGCACGACAGGTTTCCCGACCTGAACCCGTTCACGCCCTTCGACCAGATCGACAAGGCGCCCGAGGAGCGGCAGCGCGGCATCACCATCTCGATCGCCCACGTCGAGTACCAGACCGAGCACCGGCACTACGCCCATGTGGACTGCCCCGGGCACGCCGACTACATCAAGAACATGATCACCGGCGCGGCCCAGATGGACGGCGCGATCCTGGTCGTCGCGGCCACCGACGGGCCGATGCCGCAGACCATGAGCATGTCCTGCTCGCCCGGCAGGTCGGGGTGCCGTACATCGTCGTCGCCCTCAACAAGACCGACATGGTCGACGACGAGGAGATCCTGGAGCTCGTCGAGCTGGAGGTGCGCGAGCTGCTCACCGAGTACGAGTTCCCGGGCGACGACGTCCCCGTCGTACAGGTGTCCGCGCTCAAGGCGCTGGAGGGCGACGCGCGGTGGACGCAGTCGGTGCTGGATCTGCTGGAGGCGGTCGACACGGCGGTGCCCGAGCCGCAGCGGGACGTGGACAAGCCGTTCCTGATGCCGATCGAGGACGTCTTCACGATCACCGGGCGCGGGACGGTCGTCACCGGCCGGATCGAGCGCGGTGTGCTGCACGTCAACAAGGAGGTCGAGATCATCGGCATCCATGAGACGAAGACGAAGACGACCGTCACGGGCATCGAGATGTTCCGCAAGCTCCTCGACGAGGGGCGGGCGGGGGAGAACGTCGGACTGCTGCTGCGCGGTATCAAGCGGGAGGACGTGGAGCGCGGGCAGGTCGTGATCCAGCCGGGCACGGTCACCCCGCACAAGGAGTTCGAGGCGCGGGCGTACATCCTGTCCAAGGACGAGGGCGGCCGGCACACGCCGTTCTTCGACAACTACCGCCCGCAGTTCTACTTCCGCACGACCGATGTCACCGGAGTGGTGACCCTGCCCAAGGGCACCGAGATGGTCATGCCGGGCGACAACACGACGATGCTCGTGCAGCTGATCCAGCCCATCGCGATGGAGGAGGGGCTGAAGTTCGCCATCCGTGAGGGCGGGCGGACGGTCGGCGCCGGTCAGGTCACCAAGATCGTCAAGTAGCCGTCCTCAGAGCGAGCCGGACGTGGCCTCGGACTGTCCCAGGGCCGCGTCCAGCGTCGCGTGCGGGGGCAGCAGCCGGTGCAGGCCGGTGACCCGCATGATGCGCAGGGTCAGGGGATGGACGCAGACCAGGTGTAACCGGCCGTCCTGGTCGAGCACCCGGGCCCGGGCCCGGTAGAGCAGGCGCAGTCCGGAGCAGTCGAAGAAGTCGACCTCGCTCAGGTCGATGACGATCCGGGAGCCGGGGCGTCCGGTCACGCGGTCCAGATACGGGACGATCTCCAGCGCCGCCGCGATGTCGATCTCACCGCGGAACTCCAGCACCGTGTGTCCTCGGTCCTGGTGGATACGCAGATGCCGACTGGGCGGTGCAGGTTCCTGCTGCACTACGACATCCCCTCCAACCGGCTCCTCAACTGGCAGGGCTGCAGGTCACCGGGGGCCGGGGTGACATCGTGCTGCGAGCGTACGAGGCGCAGCCGTGTCACCGGGCCCGGAGTGAGAGCAAATCCTTTCCCCGCCCTGCAAGTTACCCTCGATGGAGTGAATTTGAGCATGTTCGATTGACATATGTCTGTGAATTGCGGCCGAGTCCTACGACAGGGCGTGCCAGGCACGGGACAACGCCTGGCGGAACTGCTCCGTCTGGTGCGCCGTGAGATCCCGGACCATGCGCTCCTCCAGCTCGCGCACCGGCCCCTCGTACTGCGCGAGCAGCTCCCGGGCGTCCTCGGTCAGCAGGATCAGCAGCTCCCTGCGGCTGTGCGGATTCCGCTCCCGGCGCACCAGCCCGCGGTTCTCCAGTGACCGCACGAGATCGGCGATGGACTGGGCCGTGACGAAGGAGTCGCGGGCTAGCTGCGCGGCCGACAGCCCGTCGTGCCGCTCCAGGACGGTCAGCGCGGTGTACTGCAGCGCCGTGATCCCGGACGGCTTGACCAGCTCGTCCAGTCGGGAACGGACGACCAGTTCCACTTGTTTGACCATGTAGAGCAGTGACGGAGGTGCCTTGGTCGCCTGGGAGTCCAGCATGGGTTCACCCTAGAGCATTGACAGGAAACCTGTCTGTAATGAGACTTTGAACCAACAGGAATCCTGTTTGTTGAAATCTTGGCGATGGAGCTGAGGAGTGGGGATGACCACCTTCGAGATCGAACCCGGGCAGCTGTTCATCGGGGGCCGCTGGCGCGAGGCGGCCGACGGAGCACGCACCGAGGTGGTCGACCCGTCCCGGGGCGCGGTCGTCACCACCGTCGCGGAGGCGGGCGCCGCCGATGTGGACGCGGCCGTGCGGGCCGCGCGGGAGGCCTACGACGACGGCTCCTGGTCCGGACTGAGCGGCCGGGAGCGCGGCCGCGTCCTCCAGCGCGTCGCCGAACTCATCCGCGAGAACGCCGACGACATAGCCCGCCTGGAGAGTCTTGACGTCGGCAAGCCGATCACGCTGGCGCACGCCGTCGACGTGACCAACGCCGCCAACGACTACGAGCACTTCGCCGCCCTCGCCCACTCCCTGCACGGGTCCAACCGCGACACCCCCATGAACGCCCTCGCCTACACCCGGCGCGAGCCGCTCGGGGTCGTTGCCGCGATCACCCCCTTCAACTTCCCGTTGATCCTGGCCGGCTCGAAGATCGCCCCGGCGCTCGCCGCGGGCAACACGGTGGTGCACAAGCCCGCCGACGAGACCCCGCTCAGCGCGCTCTACATGGCCGAGCTCTTCCGGCGGGCCGGGGTCCCCGACGGCGTGGTGAACGTCGTCACCGGCGCGGGACCCGTCGCCGGCGAGGCACTGCTCCGCCACAGCGGCGTCGACAAGATCGCCTTCACCGGCTCCACCGCGGTCGGCCGGCACGCCGCGAGCGTCGCGGGCGAGGCCCTCAAGCCGGTCACCATGGAGCTGGGCGGCAACGCGGCCCACCTCGTCTTCGAGGACGCCGACCTGGAGGTCGCCGTCGGCGCGATCATCAAGGCCTTCGTCTTCAACTCCGGCCAGTTCTGCATGGGCGGCCCGCGCCTGCTGGTGGCCCGCTCCGTCTACGCCACCCTGCTCGGCATCCTCGAACAGGCCGTCCCCGGCGTGCCGTTGGGCGACCCGCGGCAGCCGGAGACCGTCGTGGGGCCGATGGCGGGGGAGAAGCACCTCAAGAAGGTCGAGGAGTACGTCGAGCTGGCCCGCAAGGAGGGCGGCCGCATCGTCTGCGGCGGCGAACGCCTCGACCTCGACGGCGGCTTCTACTACAAGCCCACGGTCATCGCCGACCTCCCCAATGACTCCCGGGTGATCCAGGAGGAGATCTTCGGCCCGGTCCTCACCGTGCAGCCCTTCGACTCCGAGGAGGAGGCGATCCGGCTCGCCAACTCCACGCCCTACGGCCTGGCTTCGGGCATCCAGACGAGCAACCTCGCCCGCGCCCACCGCATCGCCGACAAGCTCCAGGCGGGCATCGTCTGGGTCAACGACTGGGCGATGCTCGACCCCGCGGTCCCCTTCGGCGGCGTCAAGGACTCCGGGTTCGGGCGCGAGTACGGCCCCGAGGCGCTCGCCTCGTACACCAAGACCAAGTCCGTCGTCGTCTCGCTCGGCTGAACGCGCCCGAAGGCAAAGGGAGTCACCGCGATGCCCATCTCCACCCGTGCCGCCGTCGTCGAGTCCGGCGGAGCCCCGTTCACCCTTGCCGACGTCCAGCTCGACGAGCCCGGTCCGCACGAGGCCGTCGTACGCATGGTGGCCACCGGGTTGTGCCACACGGACCTCGGTGTCGCGAGCGGCGGACTGCCCTTCCCGCTGCCCGGCGTCCTCGGCCACGAAGGCGCCGGGGTCGTCGAGGCCGTCGGTGCGGCCGTCACCGGTGTCGCGCCCGGCGACCATGTCGTGCTGTCGTTCACGTCCTGCGGGGAGTGCGGCAACTGCAACGGCGGCCATCCGGCGTACTGCGCCACCTGGTTGCCGCTGAACCTGATCGGCGGTCGCCGGGCCGACGGCAGCAGCACCATCAGCCGGGACGGCGAGGCGCTGGGCGGGCACTTCTTCGGCCAGTCCTCGTTCGCCGAACGGGCGTTGGTGGACGAGCGCAGCCTCGTCAAGGTCGACCCCGAGGTGCCGCTGGCGTCGATCGCCCCGCTGGGCTGCGGGGTGCAGACCGGCGTCGGCGCGGTCTGGAACGTGCTGAAGCCGGTCACCGGCAGCACGGTCGTGGTCCTCGGCGCCGGAGCCGTCGGTCTCTCCGCGGTCATGGCCGCCGCCCTCACCCCCGCCACGACGATCGTCGCCGTCGACCGGGTCGGCGAACGCCTCGCCCTGGCGCGGGAGTTGGGGGCGACCCAGGTGGTGAACGCCGGTGACGAGGACCTCGGTGAGGCCCTCGCCGCGATCACCGGCGGGCAGGGCGCCGACGGCATCGTCGAGACCACCGGCAACGTCGGCGTGCTCCGCCGGGGCGTGGACGCGCTCGGCGCCCGTGGCACCCTGGTCGTCGTCGGGGCCCCGCCGTTCGGCACCGAGGTCGCCCTGGACGTCAACGGGTTGCTCGGCGGCAAGCGGATCGTCGGCCTCACCCTCGGCGACGCCGAGACGCAGTCCTTCATCCCCGCCCTGGTCGAGCTGGTGAAGGCGGGGCGGCTTCCGCTGGACCGTCTGGTCAGCACCTATCCGTTCGCGGACATCGACCAGGCGGTACGGGACATGGGAGCCGGCAAGGCGATCAAGCCGGTCCTGACCTTCTGACCCGGTCCGTCTCAGACCGACTCAGCCGACCGTGAGGACCAGCTTCCCCGTGGTCCGGCCGGTGTCGCCGAGGGCGTGTGCCTCGGCGGCGTCGGCCAGCGGGAAGGCCCCGGCGATCGTGGGGCGCAGCTTGCCCGCCTCCACCAGGTCGGCGATCGCCCGCAGACCGCTGTGCGAGGCGTCGACCAGCATCCGCAGCGACCGGACACCGAGCCGCTCGGCCTCCTCGAAGAACTCGTTCGAGCCGACCGGCAGGATCGACACCACGATCCCGCCCGGCCGCAGCACCCGCAGCGAGCGCAGGGACGTGTCGCCGCCGATCGTGTCCAGCACGACGTCCACGTCCTTGACGGACTCGGTGAAGTCCGCCTCCCGGTAGTCGATCGCCTCGTCCACGCCCAGCCCGCGCAGGAACTCGTGCTTGCCCGCGCTCGCCGTGCCGATCACATACGCGCCCCGCGCCTTGGCGATCTGCACCGCCACATGCCCGACACCGCCGGCGGCCGCGTGGATCAGCACCCGCTGCCCCGGCTGCACGTCGGCGTACTCCACCAGCGCCTGCCAGGCGGTCAGCGAGACCAGCGGCAGCGCGCCCGCCTCGGTGTGGTCGAGCGAGGCCGGCTTGCGCGCGAACCAGCGTGCCGGGGCGGAGACGTACTCGGCGTGCGAACCGTGGCCCCACGGGTAGGCCAGCATGCCGAAGACCTCGTCGCCGGGCTCGAAGCGGGCGACGCCGATGCCGACGGCCTCGACCACGCCGGAGACGTCCCAGCCCAGGACGAAGGGCGGCTCGCCCAGGAAGCCGCCGCCCGCGCGGTGCTTCCAGTCGGTGGGGTTGATCCCGGCGGCCCGCACCCGGACCAGTACCTCGTTCGCACGCGGCGCGGGCCGCTCCAGCTCCACTTCCTTGAGGACCTCGGGACCGCCGAGAACGTCCTGGCTGATGGCTCGCATCGTGTTCACAGTGCTCATGGTCATTCAGCCTGCCGGGGCCCGCCTCCCCGGGAAATGGCATGATTGCCAACCTTCGATAGAATCGTGCCATGAGTGCGCAGCGGCGGGTCGAACGAGTCGTGGTCCTGGCCCTGGAGGGCGTCTACCCCTTCGAGCTGGGCATCCCCAGCCGGATCTTCGGGGCGGCCGACGGGCACTACGAGGTGCTGACGTGCAGCGTCGACGGACGGCCGGTGCGCAGCAATGCGGACTTCACGATCGGGGTCGAGCACGGCCCGGAGATCCTGGCCACGGCCGACACCGTGGTGGTCGCCCCCATGGCTCACCCCCACGTCCCCGTCGAGCTGCCCGCCGAGGTCGCCGCCGCGCTCGCGCTGATCCGGCCGGACGCCCGCATCGTGTCGATCTGCACGGCGGCCTTCGTGCTCGCGGCGGCGGGCCTCCTGAAGGGCCGCAGGGCCACCACGCACTGGCAGGTGACCGAGCCGTTCCGGCGTCTCCATCCGGACGTCGACCTGGACCCGGACGTCCTGTTCGTCCATGACGGCCGCATCCTCACCTCGGCCGGCGCGGCCTCCGGCGTGGACGTGTGCCTGCACATCGTCCGCACCGACCACGGCAGCGAGCTGGCCAACGCGGTGGCCCGGCGCTGTGTCGTACCGCCCTTCCGGGACGGCGGTCAGGCCCAGTACATCGAGCAGCCCGTGCCGGAGAGCGGGGCGACGAGCACGGCCGCCACCCGCGAGTGGGCCCTGACCCGCCTCGACGAACCCCTCACCCTGACCGACCTCGCCGCCCACGCCCGGATGAGCCTGCGCACCTTCGCCCGCCGCTTCAACGACGAGGTCGGCCTCAGCCCCGGCCGCTGGCTGATCCAGCAGCGCGTGGCCCGCGCCCGGCACCTGCTGGAGTCCAGCGATCTGTCGGTGGACCAGATCGCCGGCCAGGTCGGCTTCGCCACCGGCGCCTCGCTGCGCCAGCATCTGCACGCCGCGATCGGGGTGTCGCCGCAGAACTACCGGCGCACCTTCCAGGCGGCCCACTGAACGTTTCCGGGCCTGCCCGCGTCGGAGGAGGCGAGGACGGCGTTCGGGGACAGGGGGCGGGATGCGCAGGGGCTTCGTGGCACTGACGGCACTGGTGGCCGTCGCGGCCGTCGGGTGCGGGACCGAGACCGGCGGGGACCTGGTCGTCGAGGGGGCGAGCCCGCCGCCGTCGCCCTACAGCGGGCCGCTCCACATCCCGGGCCGGGACTGGGACGAGGAGAAGGACGACCGGTCCGAGCTCATCGACACGGGCGCCGCGGCCCGGGCGCTGGAGTGCGACGGGGAGATCTACGCGGCGGGCGGCGGCGAACCGTGGAGCGAGGGCGACGGGGGCGAGACGCCGGAGGAGGGCCTGAAGGCGTATTTCGAGATCGAGCAGCCCGACAGCCCGCGCGAGGGCTACCGCGTGGAGCGGCAGGAGAGCGACCGCGTCCTGTTCTCCTACGACGTCGAAGGCCGCACCAAGGTGGCGGTCATCGTCGCCAAGGACCAGAAGAACCGGCCCGGTTGGGGACCGGAGACCAGCGCCTCCTGCGACCCGGCCGAGTTCCCGGCGAGCTACACCGACTCCCAGGGCTACGAGGTCTGGACGGACCGGAACGGCAAGCGGGTACCGATCACCGTCATCAGCAGCAACGCCGGACCCTCGCACTGCGACTGGCAGCAGGCGCACTTCCTGGAGCTGGGCGAGGGCAAGGACCGGAGGCTGTACGCCCGTGATCCGGACGGAGTGCTCGGCGACGACATGCTGGAGGCCCCCTACCGCGGGGACGTGACCGTGCCCGCCGGTGCCGAGGACACCGGATACCGGCTGCGGGACTGGCAGTTGTGGCTGACGGACGACAAGGAGACGGCGTACGTGCGCACTTCGGACGGGGTGGAGGCCTGGCCGCAGGTGAAGAAGGGGATGGGCTGCGCGTGAGGCGTCAGCGGCTGGCGTGCAGGGCGACCAGCAACTGCCAGACCTGGTCGGCGATGTCCGCCGGGCCGCCCTCCAGCAGGCCGTGCAGCCAGTCGGCCAGCACGCCCGCGAACGTGGCGGCGACCGCCGAGGCCACGAGGGGAGCGTCGGCGGCGCCCGCGAGTTCCCGCTCGCGCAGGCTGTAGGCCCGCAGGTCCCGGTGCAGGACCCGGCCCAGCGGACCGCCCCCGCCCGGGCTCAGCAGAGCCCGGTACAGCGCCGCGTGCGGGGCGAGCGAGGCGAAGAACTCCGGCAGCGCGGGCGGTGCGTGGACCGGGTCGGGACGCCCGCGCCAGGCGTGCAGCGCCTCCACGGCCTCGCGTACGACGTCGGCGCAGGCGTCTACCGCGAGTGCCTCCAGATCGGCGTAATGCACATAGAACGTGGCGCGCCCGACCCCGGCCCGGCGCACCAGGGCGGCCACGCCGACCTCCGCCAGCGGGCGCTCGGCGCACTCCGCGAGCAGGGCCTCGCGCAGGCGGGCCCGGGTGCGTGCCGCGCGCGGGTCCTCGGCCGCGGCCCGGGTCACCGGGCCAGCAGGACCGCGCCCAGGGCGAGCGCGCCGGGCAGTGCCTGCGCCGCGAGGATGCGGATGTTGGCGGTGACCGCGCCGTAGACGCCGGCGACGATCACACAGGACAGGAAGAAGACCTGGGCGCGGAAGCCGGTCGGATCGGCGGCGATCAGACCCCACACCAGACCCGCCGCGAGAAAGCCGTTGTAGAGCCCCTGGTTGGCGGCCATCGCCGCGGTGGCTCTCGCCATCTCCCGGTCGAAGCCGTGAAAGGACATCCCCGGCTTCTTCTGCCACAGGAACATCTCCATCACCAGGATGTACACGTGCAGCACGGCCACCAGGCCCACCAGCACATTCGCGACCGCTTCCATGATCTCCCTCAGTTTCTTGGACGGGTGTCCACTATACCTGGACAGCTGTCCAGGAAGTCAGAGGGGTGCCCGTCGGTCCGCGGGCATGGTCGAGTCCTTGCGCAGTTGCCGTGCCCGAAGCGCCAGCTGCATCTCGAACTGGGCCGCCGGGTCGTGGAGTTGGCCGCCGAACAGTTCGTCCAGCTGGCGCATGCGGTAGCGCACCGTCTGCGCGTGCACCGCGAGCCGCACCGCGACCTCGCTCGCGTTGTGCCCACAGCTCAGCCAGCTCAGCAGTGTCTCCGCGAGCCGCTCCCGCTGCGGGGGCCGCACCTGCTCCAGGGGGCGCAGCCGCCGTTCCACCAGGGCGTCGACCAGGTCGTCGTCCCGCAGTAGCAGAAGTGTGGCCAAGTGGTCCTGGCAGTGGACCAGTTCGGTGTCCGGCAGGACGCCCCGGCGGATCAGCTCCAGCGCCTCGCACGCCCACCGCAGGGACCGCGCGCCCTCCTGCAGGGGGACGGTCGGCCCCATCGCCGCCCGCAGGCCCTGCAGCGCCCCGGCCACATCCCGAGCCCGCCCCGACCCCTCGGGATCCGGGACCACGATCACCGCCGGCCGCACATCGAACCGGGCGAGGAACTCGGGCGGCACGATGGGGACACGGCCGGGAGGAGACGTGGGCGGACGCGCGGTGGGCCAGGCTCCCGGCGAGGGTGGGACGGGGCCGCGCTCCGGCGGGGGCGCCACCGCTCCGGGGCCGGACGGGGGCGGCGCCGCCCCCGTCCCCGGCGGGGCCGTGACACGCGTGCGCCCCAGCGGGGGACCGTCGGCCGGTGACGTCGTGGCGGGCCCGCTCCCCGGCTGGACCGGGGCCTGTCCGGTCCCCGTCGGCGGCATGCCGGGCTCGCCGCCCCATGAGGGCGCCGCGGGACCACCGGCCGTCGGTGGCGCGGCCGGGGCGCCCAGGTCGACCGTCACCACCGCCATCGCCCGCGGTACCGGCCACCGCGCGCTGTGCGCGAGCTCGGTGATGGCCTCGGCCGACGCCGGCGGGTCGGCGGTGAGGAGGTCGAGCAGCCGGGTTCTTCGTTGCTGGAGTTCGCCGGCGGCGTGCAGACGGGCCTCCGTGTAGCCGGCGGTCGTCGCGGCGGCCATCTCGTCCAGGTGCAGGAACAGGGCCTCGCCGAACGCGCCCAGCACGTTGCGCGGCAGCAGCCCGGCGTCCACCAGGGCGTTCACCCGGCGCCAGGTCATCCGGGCGCCGAGTCTGAGCGCGGACTGGAAGGAGTCGAGGCTGCGTCCCTCCTCCGCCTCCCCGCGCCCGATGCGCTGGTAGGTCGCCTGGACCGGCTCCCAGTCGGTGTCCGGATCGGCCATCCGCTCCAGAAGTCCCCGCAGCGCGTGGTCCACACCCCGGTGCACGGCCTGCATGTAGGTGCCGTCGGCGGGGCGGGCGTACTCGGGGATCTCGGTCCTGATCGCCCGTACGACCTCCTCGGTGATGTCGCTGAAGAACGGCCTGAGGTCGTGGTGCAGACCCGGGGGCAGGGCCTGGAAGGGGCCGCCCCCGTCGTCGGTCACTATCGCGGCTCTCTTCGACACGGCGGCGACGATACCCGTCAGTAATACGTCAGGGCTTATCAACGGCGAACAGGTGTGGGCGGGCCTTTTGTCACCCGCTGATAACGTCCGTTTTCACAACTGTGCTGGTCAGTATGGGGATTTGTCGATGTTCGTTTACTGGCTGAGAGTGACGGAACCCTCACCTCCGCCGGACCAGGCGGTTGATCCTTTCGGGTTCAAACCCGATAAGCTCCCCTCCGGCGCTGCGAGTTGACTCGATCGCAATCGGTCCCTTCGCGGTGCGTTCTGTTCAGTGCGCTTCCCCCTTGCACACCCCCCCTGTTCGATCGTGTTGCTTCGAAGGATGCAGATGGAACTCGCCACTCCGCCCCCGGCGGCGCGGGCCCCTGTCGCCTGGTACAGCTGGTGGTTGATGCCGCTGGCCTTAGGAGGCGGGACGGTTGCCGCCACGTTCATGAGCTCGGAGCGGATAACCGCGGCCGTGGCCGGAGCTGCCGCGACCGCGGCGAGTTCGGTCTGCGTCCGGCTCCTGGTCCGCACCCGCAAGCAGCTGCACCAGGCCGAGAGCGGCTTCCGCGCCTCGCAGGCCGAGCACTCCCAGCAGTGGCAGCAGCATGTGGCCGGTCTGGAACGGAAGTTCGCCGCCGAGCACGCCGCCCAGGACTCCCGGCTCGCCGAACAGTCCGCCGCCTATGAGGCGCAACTGGCCGAGCAGACCTCCGGCTACGAGACGCAGCTCGCCGAGCAGTCCCGGGCGTACGAGGAGCGGCTGGCCGACCAGGCCGCCTCCTACGAGGCCCAGCTCGCCGACCGGACCGCGATCTGGGAGGAGCAGCTGGCCCACCAGCTGTCCGCGGTCGCCCGGCTCGCCGACGAGCAGCTGCCCGAGGCGCTGGAGCAACTGCGCGCCGGTGACGCCATCGACGACCTGCTGCCGGCCGCCAACCAGTGCGCCAAGGTGAGCTCGGAGCTCCAGGCCGAGCTGCGCAAGGTCCTGCGGACCTCGCTGATCGCCGTCGAGCAGGAATTCGACCGGTCCACCTCGGCCGAGCAGGCCGTGATCAGCATCGGCAACCGTATCCACGTGCTGACCAGCAAGCTCCGTGGCCGGCTGCACGAGATGCAGGGCGAGCACGGACGGCTGCCCGCCGTCGCGCGCGGTCTGATGGAGCTCGACCAGGAGATCGGCCCCGCCGACTGTCTCGCCGCCAGCATCGGCGTGCTGGGCGGCTCGGACCGTCCCGGCCGCCAGTGGCAGGAGCCGCAGCGACTGCTCAGCGTGGTCCGCGGCGGCATCGGCCGGATCAAGGACTTCCACCGGGTCGACGTACGCCATCTGCCCGAACTCGGCGTCGACGGCGGTCTGGTGGACCACCTGACGCTGATCTTCGCGCATCTGCTGGACAACGCCGCCCGCTACTCGCCGCCCACCGAACCGGTGGTCGTCTCCGGCAAGGAGGTGCCCAACGGGGTCGGCATCGAGATCCAGGACTCCGGCAAGGGCCTGAGCGAGGAGAAGAAGCGCGAGGCCGAGCACGCCCTCTCCGGCACCGCAGGCGGACCGGGACTCGGCGGCGTCACCGAGGACGCCACCATCGGCCTCAGGGTTGTCGGCATCCTCGCCCGACGCTACGGCATCCGCGTCACCTTCGCGGACTCGCCCTGGCTCGGCACCTCGGTGGTCGTGGTGGTCCCGCACAAGTACTTCAGCCCGCTGCCCACCGCGGCACCGGTGGTGCAGGCGGCCACGACCGCCCCCGTCAGGGAACCGGCTCCGGAGATCCCGGAGACTCCGGAGACCCCGGAGGTGACGATCGAAACTGTGGACACGACCCCCGGCGGACTGCCCCGGCGCCGCAGCAAACGCGGTGAGGAGCACCGGCAGCAGCCGGCCGAGCGGACCACGGAGACCACCGTCGCCGCCGTCCCGCCGGACGCGTCCTTCGCCGGCCTGGCAGCCTTCGCCACCGCCGGACGCGAGTCCGACGAGGCGACCGGCACGTCCGACGGCCGCGAGTCCACCGAGCACCGCACTGAAGAGAGCGACTAGTCCACATGACGCAACAGGGAACCGACGTGAGCTGGGCGCTCCGCGATCTGGTGGAGTCCATCCCGGAGATCCGTTTCGCCCTCGTGGCCTCGAGTGACGGCAAGGCCATCACCTCCTTCGGCGCCGAGGACCCCGACGACGTGGACCGCTTCGCGGCGGTGGTGGCCGGGCTGCAGGCGCTGGCCCAGCCCGTCGCGGAGCAGTTCCCCAAGTACGCGGGGCAGCTGCGCCTGGCGATGATCGAAGTCGACGGCGGTCACCTCTTCGTCGTCCGCGCGGGCGTGGAGACCTACCTCGGTGTGCTCGCCCGCGAGGGCCTCGACCAGGGGCTCCTCGGACACCAGATGCGAGACCTGGCCCGCAGGATGGGCGAGCTCCTCGGCACCACTCCGCGCCTGGAGGAGCACTCTGGATGAGTGCTCCCCGCCGGCCCACGGACCCGTCCGGTCTCGAGCGTTACTACGTCCTCACCGGGGGGCGCAGCGGACCGGGCGGTTCGGCGTCGAGTCTTGACGTGGCGACTCTCATCGTCTCCCTGGCCGCCCCCGTTCCGGGCATGCAGCACGAGCACGAGGACATCCTCCGGCGCTGCCGTGATCCGCTGTCGGTGGCCGAGCTAGGTGCCCATCTCGGACTGCCCTTCAACATTCTCGCGGTGCTGCTCACGGATCTGCTCGAGGCAGGTCGCGTCGAAGCCCGTGACCCCATCCCGGCGCACGGCGCCGGTCGCGGGCCCGACCTCGCGCTCCTTGAGGAGGTACTCAGTGGACTTGAAAGGCTTTGACCAGCCGGGCCGGCCCGGCGGGTCCGGCCCCCGTTCGGTGAAGGTGATGATCGCCGGCGGCTTCGGCACCGGGAAGACCACCCTGGTCCGCTCCGTGAGCGACATCAAGCCGCTGACCACCGAGGAGACCCTCACCCAGGCCAGCGTCGACGTCGACCATCTGATCGGGGTCGCCGAGAAGACCGAGACCACCGTCAGCCTGGACTTCGGCAAGATCAGCCTCAACGACAGCCTGATGCTGTACCTGTTCGGCACCCCGGGCCAGGAGCGGTTCTGGTTCCTGTGGAACGGGCTGTTCAAGGGCGCGCTCGGCGCGATCGTGCTGGTCGACACCCGGCGCCTCGCCTCCAGCTTCCGGGCCATCGAGGAGATGGAGCGGCAGGACGTCCCGTTCGTCGTGGCGCTGAACGTCTTCCCCGACTCCAAGGACTATCCGGTCGAGGAGATCCGCGACGCCCTCGACATCCCCGAGCACATCCCGGTCGTGGCCTGCGACGCCCGCGACCGGGCCTCCAGCCGCGATGTGCTCGTCGCGCTGATACGTCACCTGAAGGACCGCTCTGCCGTCGCACTGGAGTCCCGATGAACGACCAGCCCTTAAACGATCCCGACACCCCGCGCGGCTGCCCGGTCGCCCACGGGGCCGACCTCACGCGGCTGTTCGGTCCCGAGGCGTCGACGGACCCGTACGGCATCTACGAGCGGCTGCGCAAGGAGCACGGGTCCGTGGCGCCGGTGCTGCTCGAGGGCGACGTCCCCGCCTGGCTGGTGCTCGGCTACCGCGACAACCGGCGGGTGCTGGACAATCCGCGCCAGTTCAGCCGGGACGCGCGGATCTGGCGGGACTGGCGGGAGGGACAGATCCCGGAGACGCACCCGCTGATTCCGATGGTCGGCTGGCGGCCCGACTGCGTCTCCCAGGACGGCGAACCGCACCGCCGGCTGCGGGGCGCGGTCACCGACGGGCTGCTCGCGGCGTCCAGCCGTGGTGTGCGGCGGCATGCCACGTTCTTCGCGAACAAGCAGATCGACGCGTTCGCCGACACCGGGCGTGCCGACCTGGTGGCCGAGTACGCCGAGCACCTGCCGATGCTCGTGCTCACCCGGATCCTGGGCCTCCCCTCGGCCGACGGCCAACACCTGGTCGAGGCGTGCGCCCAGGTCTTCAAGGGAGGCGAGGGCGCGCTGGAGGCCAACGGCCAGATCATGCAGATCCTTTCGGAACTCGCCGAGCGCAAGCGGTCCGAGCCGGGCTCCGACTTCACCACGGCCCTGCTGGAGCACCCGGCCGGCCTCGACCACGACGAGGTCGTCAGCCATCTGCGGCTGGTGCTGATCGCCGCGCACACCACCACGAGCAACCTGCTGGCCCGCGTCCTGCAGTCGGTCCTGACCGACACGGGCCGGCTGTCCGGTCTGGTCAGCGGTCAGCTGACCGTCTCCTCGGTGGTGGAGGAGGTCATGTGGGACACCCCGCCGCTGGCCGTGCTGCCGGGCCGGTTCGCGGCCTCCGACCTGGAGCTGGGGGGCCATCACATCCAGGAGGGCGAGATGCTCGTCCTGGGGCTGGCCGCAGGCAACCTCGACCCGGAGGTACGGCCGGACGCGGGCGTCGCCGTACAGGGCAACCAGTCGCACCTGGCGTTCAGTTCCGGACCGCACGAGTGCCCGGGGCAGAGCATCGGCCAGTCCATCATCGAGATCGGCGTGGACGTACTGCTGCACCGGCTGCCGGGCCTGCGTCTGGCCCTGCCGCCGGAGGAACTCTCCTCGACCGCCTCCACCTGGGAGTCCCGGCTGGACAGCCTGCCGGTCGAGTTCGCCGTCTAGCGACCCCAGTGGACCGCTGTCCGGCCGGGATCCCGGCCGGACAGCGGTCCACTTGGGGTGTGCGGTCGGGGCCGGGCCGTCAGCCGTCGAGCCAGTCGCCTTCGACGCCCGTCGGACGGTATCCCGTGGCGTTCCAGAGGAAGTGCGGGTGCGCGCCGGCGAACATGTAGGCGAGCAGTGCGGTGTCCTCGCGCCCGGTCCGCGGGTCGTGCAGGGTGTGGAACTTCTCGGAGCCCACCACACCGGCGTCCTGCTGGACCTCACGAGCGCGGTCCTTCGACGGTGCGGCGCGGGACGCCTCCACGGCGGCGACGTAGGTGCGGCGCAGGATCTCCCACGCGCTGTCGACGTTGCCGTACCAGGGGCCGTGCAGTGCCTCGAAGGCATGGAGCTCGGCGTCGAACAGGGGCCAGGTCTCGGGGAACCGGGCCCGGCACAGCGCGGACAGCTCGGCGGCCCGGGGGCTCAGTGCCGGTACGGCGGCCCGCGGTGCGAGGGTGAGCGTGGTGCCGCTTGTGAGGATGCCGGTGCAGGGGTTGGGCTGCAGGTCGCACAGCGGGCAGTCGTCGGTCGGCGGGAGACCCTGGGTGATGCCGTCGAACCACAGGGCGTGGCGGCCGGTGAGCCCCATCCACACGATGGTGGTCGTCATCAGCCAGGTGTTCCACATCGAGTCGTGCGCCTCGGGCATGCAGCCGTACTTGACGAGGGCTATCGCGCAGGCGGCGTAGAGGGCCTTGGTGTGGGTGGGCATGTCGGCGAGCCAGAAGTTGCTGATCTCACCGGTGAGGGCGTCGGCCCGGACGTCGGTCATGTCGTCGATGACCCGGCACAGCAGCAGGGAGGCGAGGTTCTCCTCCTGCCAGAGTTCGCCGTCGGGTGCGACGTGCCAGAACAGACAGTCCAGCATCTGCAGGATCGAGTAGGTGCTCTGGTCGAGCGGGTTGCTCTGGGGGAGCGTGACGCGGCCCGAGGCGTGCTGCTGGAGCCAGTACTCGTCGACGGCTCGCTTGTGGGCCGCGAACAGGCCGCTGACGAGAGCCCGCGCGCTGTTGGTGCTGAAGTTCTCGGCCAGACGGCCTTCGGCATGCCGGGTGAGGCGCGCGGTGTCGATGGTGTCGATCACGCGTTTGTACTCGTGGAAGACGAGGATGTCGTCCTCGAAGCGGTGACGGTGGCCCAGGTCCCGTTCGAGGTCGTTCATCTGCCGGGTCCAGGACCAGCCGCCGGTCAGCACGCTGTCGAGTTCCCGGCGGTACGGCCAGGTCTTGACGGTGAGGGGACGGCCGGCGCTCTGCCGCCAGCCGTAGTCACCCAGGGTGCGGGCGGGGGGCGTGGGTATTCGGCGGCACAGAGCGCAGTCACAGGCGGCTGACTGCTCCACCTCGGGGGGCGGGGCGAGCGCCCGGCTGCGCCAAGCCCCCTCCAGCATCAGGCAGGTCAGCCGGCACAGCTCGGCGTCGGTGCCGATCTGGGGGAAGGCCGACTCGATCGTCCGCAGGTTGGCGTCGAGGTGCCGCAACCTCGCGTAGCCCTCCTCGTCGGGAGGCAGGAACGCGGGCTGCGCCAGCCGGAAGGCCCCCTCGACACGGAGCGTGGTCCCGGAGCGGCCGGATCGGAGCGCGTCCAGCCGCTGTTCGGCGGCGCTCTGGCAACTTCGGTACTCCTCCGTGATCCCCTTGACACGTTCCAGGAAGAGGCGGGCCAGGATGTGCCCCGCCTCCTCCGTCGGAACACCACTGGCGGCGTGAGTGACGGTGTGAGGCATGTGGTTCCTTTCGGGAAACGGCGCGCAGAACCCCCCACGCACGCACTCGAACTCCGCTTCGGCGTACGAAAGTTGAAGCGAGAAGCGGAACGAGACTTCCCAGAGCGTAAATGATCTACACCGTGACCCGACCGTGATGTCCGTTACTGCTCATGCCTCTTGAGCTGCGTATACTCGCGCGCCCCCCACGTACGTCAGGGCGACGCGGGTCTCCGCGATCGCCTCGGGCGCAATCGCGAACGGATCGCGGTCCAGGACGACGAGATCCGCCAGCGCCCCGGCGCGCACCCGGCCGGTGTCGTCGAGATGGTTCACATAGGCCGAGCCCGCCGTGTACGCGGTCAACGCCTCGGCGAGTCCCAGGCGTTCGGCGGGCAGGAACACCGGCGCGCCGTCGCTGTCCGGTGTCACCCGGTTGACCGCGACATGGATGCCCTCCAGCGGATCGGGGCTGCTCACCGGCCAGTCGCTGCCCGCGGCGAGTGTGGCGCCCGAGCGCAGCAGCGCACCGAACGGGTACTGCCACGAGGCCCGTTCGGGACCCAGGAACGGAATGGTCAGCTCGTCCATCTGGGGCTCGTGCGCGGCCCACAGCGGCTGGATGTTGGCCGTGGCGCCCAACCGGGCGAAACGCGGTACGTCCGCGGGGTGCACGACCTGAAGATGTGCCAGGTGGGGTCGCGTGTCGCTCGGTCCGTTGGCGGTGCGTGCGGCCTCGATCGCGTCCAGCGCGTCGCGTACGGCGCGGTCGCCGAGGGCGTGGAAGTGGCACTGGAAGCCGAGCGCGTCCAACTCGGTGACGTACTTGGGCAGTTGTTCCGGGTCGATGAAGCTCGTGCCCCGGTTGGCGGTGGCGCAGCCGCACTTGTCCAGATACGGGTCGAGCAGCGCGGCCGTACCGGTCTCGGCGACCCCGTCCAGCATCAGCTTCACCGTCCCCGCCCGGAACCGGCCATGGCTGAGCGCGGCCCGCTTCTCCACGAGTTCGGGGATCTGCTCGGCCCCGCGCTCCCGGTCCCACCACAGCGAGCCGACGACGCGCGCGGTGAGCGAGCCGTCCCGGGCGGCCGTCAGATACGCCTGCGACGGGTCGTCCATGCCGAGGAAGGAGCCCACCAGCGCGTCCTGCCAGGCCGTGATGCCGAGCGAGTGCAGATGGCGCTGCGCGTGCAGGAGGGCGGCGAGCCGGTCGGCGGGTGTGGCCGGGGGAGTGAGACGCCCGACGAGCTGCATCGCGCCTTCCTGGAGCGTGCCGCTGGGTGTGCCCGAGCCGTCCCGGTCGATCCGCCCGTCGGCCGGGTCGGGCGTGTCGCGCGTGATGCCGGCGAGTTCCAGGGCGCGGCTGTTCACCCAGGCGCCGTGATGGTCGCGGTTGGGCAGATAGACCGGCCGGCCGGGTACGACGGCGTCCAGCAGCTCCTTGGTCGGCGTACCGCCCTCGAAGGCCTCCATCGACCAGCCGCCGCCGGTGATCCACTCCCGTTCCGGATGCGCGTCGGCGTAGGCGCGCACGGCGGCGAGGGTCTCCCCGGCCGTCCTTGCGCCGGTCAGGTCGCACTGGGTGAGCTCCAGACCGGCGGGCACCGGATGGATGTGCGCGTCCTGGAAACCGGGCAGGAGCAACCGTCCGGCCAGGTCGACGACTTCGGTGCGCGGTCCCGCGAGGTCCAGGACCTCGTCGTGTCCCACTGCGGTGACGCGCTCGCCGGTGACGGCGACCGAGGTGGCCGTACGGCCCTCGGGGGTGAGGACGGGGCCACCGGTGAAGATGAGGTCTGCGTACATGGTCCGTTTCCTGAGGGGTCATCGAGAGGTGGCGAGGAGCTGCGGCGCGTCGGCGTCCGTGCCCTTGCCGGTGCGGAAGTAGGGCGACCTGCGCACCCACCTGGCCCACGCGGCGGCCACGAAGCCCGACGCGATCATCGCCAGCGGGGTGCTCAGCAGGAACCAGCCGTTGTCCGCCCGGAGTTCGAAGTGGTCGGTGGAGGTGTAGAAGGACCAGCCGAGATAGCCGCCGAGCCCGAGCAGCGCGAGCGCACTCAGCGTGGGCAGCACCACGGCCCGGATCCCCTGCCGCCAGTCCTCGCGCAGCAGCGACCGGAAGCGCACGGCCGCCGCGAGGGCCGTCAGGGAGTACGACAGGGCGACCACGATGCCGACCGCGCTCACCGTCGCCATGATCATGTCCGCCAGTCGCGGGATGACCAGGGCGAGCGCCGCGACGGCGGCCGCGAGCGTGCCGATCAGCACGGTTCCGGCGGCGGGAGTCCCGTACCGGGGGCTGACCTTGGACCACACCGGCCCGAGCGTACGGTCCCGGCTCATCGCGAACATCGACCGGGCCGTCGGGATCACCCCGGCCTGCAGCGAGGCGACCGCCGAGAACATCAGCGCCACCAGGGGAAGCGCGGCCAGTGGCTGCGAGGCCAGCCGGTCACCGAAGAAGGCCAGCCCCTCGGCGCCGTGACCGGCCAGCTCCTCCTCGGACAGCACGCGTTGGAAGGCGACCGAGCCGATGAGGAACAGCACCAGCATGGTGATCAGGGTGGTGAGGCCGGCCCGGGAGGCGTCCCGGGGGTCGCGGACCTCCTCCGAGACGCTGAAGGCGCTCTCGAACCCCCAGTAGCAGAACACCGACAGCAGCAGGCCCTGCGCGAGGGCCGTCGCCGAGGGGATCGCGAACGGGTCGAACCAGCTCAGGCTGAAGGGATGCGGGCCGGTGACGATGCCGTAGCCGCAGAAGCCCAGCAGGACGACGTACTCGAAGACCAGCAGTCCGCCCTGGAGCCGGGCCGCGGTCCGCACCCCCGTGACGGCGGTGATCGTGACCGCGACCAGGACGAAGACGCCGAGCGCGGTGGTCTGGGCGGTGGAGCCTGGGTCGAGCGTGAGGCCGCCGAGGCGGTGGAGCCCGGCGTCACCGGCCAGCTGGATCAGGGCGGAGCCGGTGACGGCGGTGGTGTAGGCGAGGAAGGCCACCGTCGCCACGATGTTCACCCAGCCGACCATGAAGCCGAGCCACGGGTTGAGCGAGCGGCCCACCCAGACATAGCCGTTGCCCGCGTTGGGCTCCACGCGGTTGAGGCGGGAGTAGGCGCCCGCGATGCCGAGCACCGGCAGGAACGCCAGCAGCATGATCGCCGGCAGATGCAGGCCCACGACACCGGCGGTCACACCCAGGCCGATGCCGATGCTGGTGGTCGCGGCCGTGCTGGAGGCGGCGATGGCGACGCCGTCCAGGACACCGAGGGACTTGCGCAGGCTGGGCCCTGAAGAGGGAGCGTGGTCGGACATGGGCGGTTCTCCGCTCGCACCTGGGGGCCTGGTCGGCCCCGGTGAGGCGACATGAAACTGTCCTGGGGGTTAACAGGTCAACGGTGTTGTCATAAGGTGCGGCCACCGGGCACCGGCCCCTGGCCCCCGCCACCGGCCCCCCGGCTCCAGGAGGCAGCCTTGACCGACCGTGTCGTCGCACCCGCCGCCCGGCGCCGCAGGCGCCCCACCAAACAGGGCGTCGTGCTCTCCGAGGAACTGATCGTCGAGACGGCCCTGAGGCTGATCGAGGAGCACGGCGCCGACGCCCTCTCGGTCCGGCGGCTGGGCCGCGCGCTCGGCGCCGATCCCAGCTCGCTGTACCGCTACTTCCGGCACACCGACGACCTGATGCTGGCCGTCGCCGACGAGCTCATCGGCCGGACCCTGCGGATCTGGCGGCCCACCGGGGACTGGCGCGCCGATCTGCGCGACCTCGGCCTGCGGATGCACACGGGCGCGCTCGCCCACCCCCGGGCGGCGGTCCTCAGCTCGCACCGGGTCACCGGCCGCGGCCACGAGATCCAGGCCGTGGAGACGATCATCGGCGTCCTGCGCGACGCGGGTTTCCCCGACGCCGACGCGGTGCGGATCTACCACGCCTTCGTCGACCAGGCCCTCGCCTTCGCCGCCCTCGACTCGGCGAGCACCGCGCTGCCGAGACCCGCCCGCGAGGCCGAACGGGCCGTGTGGCGGGCGACGTACGCCCGGCTGCCCGCCGAGACCCATCCGCACATCGCCGCGACGGCCCGCCACCTCGTGGCGGACATGCCGCGCAGCTCCTATCCGGCCGCCCTCGACATGCTGCTCGCCGCGGCGGCGGCGCGGCTCGCGGAGATCCGTGCCTGACGGGACATCGCGAGGTCACACTGGACACAGCCGTCAACACCGCCCCGACAGGAGGCCGTTCACCCATGACCAACCCGCCCGCACGCCCCGCCGAGCAGCGCATGCAGGACACCCTGAACCGTCTGGAGAACGACGCGGACGTCTGGGTCGCCACCGCGAACGCCGAGGGGGGAGTCCCGTTCCTCGTGCCGCTGTCCTTCTTCTGGGACGGCTCCACGCTGCTCCTCGCCACCCCGGCCACCAGCCCCACCGGACGCAATCTCCGGGCCACCGGCAGGACACGGCTCGGGCTCGGGCCGACCCGGGACGTCGTGATGATCGAGGGCACGGTCGAGACGTACACGCCTGCCGAGCTGGGCGAGGAGGAGGCCGACCGGTTCGCGGCCGCCACCGGTTTCGAACCGCGTGAACTCGCCACGCCCTACCTGTACTTCAGGGTCCGGCCGACCAGGGTGCAGGCCTGGCGGGAGGCGAACGAGCTGGCCGGGCGGGAGCTGATGCGGGACGGGAAGTGGCTGGTCGCGGAGTGAAGCGGGCGGTTCGGGATATCCGGGAGGTACAGGGCGGCGGGACAGGAACGTCCCGCGCCCCGGACCGTTCGGAGGAGACATGGCACTGGTGAAAGCGGGCGTCGTGGTGCTCGACTGTGCCGAGCCGGAGCAGCTCGCCGTGTTCTACAAGGAGTTGCTGGAGGCCGAGGAGACCGACGCGAGCGCCAACCGCGTGGAGATCCAGGGCGCCCAGGGAACCCGGCTGGCCTTCCGCCGGGACGTGAACGCGACGCCGCCGAGCTGGCCGCGCCCCGAGAACTCCCTCCAGGCCCACCTCGACTTCGTCGTCGACGACCTGGACGAGGCCGAGCGCAAGGTCGTCGGCCTCGGCGGACGCCCGCTCGACACGAAGGACGCCTCGGGCCCGTTCGAGGAACGCGGCTACGCCGACCCGGCGGGCCACTCCTTCACCCTGCGCCGTGTCCCGTCCACGGCCCCCAAACAGGGCTGAGACTCCGCTCGGACGCCGGTCGGGGGGAGCACCTCCCCCCGACCGGCCGCGCTCTCAGTCCCGGCCGGACTTGTCGTCGGCCGGCCAGACGCCGGTGGAGCGTTCGATGGCCTTCGCACCCGTACGGTCCACCGCGCTGCGCACCACCGCGAAGATGGCACCCTGGACGGCAGCGGCCAGCAGGACCTCGCCCCAGCCGCGGTCCCGGTCCAGCGCGTCGGGTGCGTCGTCCTCGTGCCGTATCACCTTCCACGTCTTCTGGAAGGCGAGCCCCGCCAGCCACCCGCTCGACCAGCCCAGCACGAACCCGACGGGCTTGTAGGCGAGGGGGAGCTTCAGCTTCTTCTTGTTCTTGGCCATGTACGTCTCCTGATCCTGAGTCGGTGCCGTTCAGTTCCGGTCCGGCGGCGGGCCCGGCGGTGTCCCGTCGCCGAACGGCCGGCCGCCCAGCTCCTCGCGGTGATGCGGGGTGAGCCAGCCCGCCAGGTCCGGCCCGAGCGGCACGATGCCGGTCGGATTGATGCCGGAGTGCACCTGGTAGTAGTGCCGTTTGATGTGGTCGAAGTCGACGGTGTCACCGAAGCCGGGCGTCTGATAGAGGTCGCGGACGTACGCCCACAGCACCGGGTTCTCCGTCAGTTTCCAGCGGTTGCACTTGAAGTGGCCGTGGTAGACGGCGTCGAAGCGGACCAGCGTGGTGAAGAGCCGGATGTCCGCCTCGGTGATCGTGTCGCCGACCAGATACCGCTGCCCCGCCAGCCGCGGCGTCAGCAGCTCCAGCCGCCGGAAGACCCCCGCACACGCCTCCTCGTACTCCTCCTGCCCGGTGGCGAACCCCGCCCGGTACACCCCGTTGTTGACGTCCTCGTAGACGTCCGTCATGAGCGCGTCGATCTCGTCGCGCAGCTCCCTCGGATACAGGTCAGGGGCGCCGTCGCGGTGCAGGGCCGTCCACTCGGTGGCGAGGTCCAGGGTGAGCTGCTGGTAGTCGTTGGTGACCAGCCGCCCGCTCGGCACGTCCACGACCGCGGGCACGCTCACCCCGCCGGGATGGCCGGGCTCGCGCCGGTCGTACGCCTCGCTGAGGTAGCGGATGCCGAGGACCGGGTCGCGGCCGTCCGGATCGAGGGTGAAACGCCAGCTGCGGTCGTCCTGGATCGGGTCCGCGACGGCCAGCGACAGGGCGTCCTCCAGGCCGAGCAGCCGCCGGGAGACGAGGGAACGGCTCGCCCATGGACAGGCCCGGCTGACCACCAGCCGGTAGCGTCCCGCCTCCACCGGCCAGCCGTCGCGGCCGTCCGCGGTGATCCGGTCCGTGAAGTGGGCCTTGGACCGGCGGAACGTCTCGTTGCCGTATGCGCGGTTGCCGCCGCTCATGGGTTCCTCCTGTCTGCGCGGGTGTTTGCCCGGCCGCGGTGCCCGGGCCGCGCGGGGCGCGGTCCCGCACACCGGGCGGCGCGGTCCTGCACACCGCGTTCCCAGAATTCGGCGTGTGAGCCGCCTCGCCGGGGGCAGTCGGCGGAGGTGAGCGGGACACCCACGGAGAAGAAGGCGGACCGGCGGACCAGGGTCACCGTGCTGGTGGCGCTCGCGGCCAACCTGGTGATCGCGGTCGCCAAGGCGGTCGGCGGCCTGCTCGCCCACTCGCCGGCCCTGCTGTCGGAGGCGGCCCACTCCGTCGCCGACAGCCTCAACGAGGTCTTCCTCCTCGCCGCGCTGCGCCGCAGCCGCCGCCCCGCCGACAGACGCCATCCGTTCGGATACGGCAAGGAGCGCTACTTCTGGTCGCTGCTGGCCGCGGTCGGCATCTTCGTCATGGGCGGCTGCTTCTCCTTCTTCCAGGGCATCGAGGCGCTGCGAAACGGCGCCGAGGAGGAGCTCAGCGGGTACGTCGCGGGCCTGATCGTGCTCGGGGTCGCCTTCCTCGCGGAGGGTGCGTCCCTGGCGCGGGCCCTCCACCAGATGCGCCGGCAGGGCGGTACCGACGGCGGTCTGCGCGACCCGGCGCTGCGCACGGTGGTCGCCGAGGACGGCACGGCGGTGCTCGGCGTGACCCTCGCCGCGACGGGCATGGCCCTGCACATGGTCACCGGGGAGGTCGTGTGGGAGGCGTCCGCCTCGCTGGCGATCGGGGCACTGCTCGTCTACGTCGCCTACCGGCTGGGCCGCGACGCCCGCGACCAGCTGATCGGCGCGGCCGCAGACCCCCGGACCAGCGGCCGGATCCGGGAGCTGCTGGCGGCACAGCCCGAGATCGACAGCGTGGAGGCGCTGTTCACGATGCAGACCGGGCTGGAGTCGTACCTGGTGGCCGCGCGGGTCGACCTGGTGCCGGGCATCGACAGCGAACGGGTCGAGGAGGTCGCCGTCCGGATCAAGCGGTCCGTCGCCCACACCTTCCCCGAGGCCGACCAGATCTTCCTGGACATCACCGACCGCCCGGCCCGGGAGGCAGAGGAAAGCCCCGCCGCGACGGGGGAGCGCGGCGGGGCCTGAGCCTCAGGTGCCCGGCGGCCGGAGCTTCATGCGTCCCCGGAACAAGATTTTTCCCCGGAGCCGGGAACGCCCGCCCGCACCGGCACCCTCCGGCCGGTCCGGGTCAGTCCCCGTCGACCGGTTCGAGCACGAAGACCGGGATCTCCCGGTCCGTCTTCGTCTGGTAGTCGGCGTACGGCGGGAAGGCGGCGACCGCCCGCTCCCACCACTCGGCCTTCTCCGCGCCGGTGACCTCACGGGCGGTCATGTCCCGCTTCTCCGCGCCGTCCTGGAGCTCCACCCGGGGCTCGGCCTTGACGTTGTGGTACCAGACCGGGTGCTTGGGCGCCCCGCCCAGCGAGGCGACCGCGGCGTACCGGCCGCCGTGCTCCACCCGCATCAGCGGCGTCTTGCGGATCTTGCCGCTCCTGACCCCCAGGGTGGTCAGGACAATGACGGGCATTCCCGTGTCCCGCAGCGTGGTCCCCTCGGTGCCGCCGGAGCTCTCGTACAGCTCCACCTGCTCGCGCACCCACCCCGTCGGACTCGGTTCGTACTCGCCCTCGAGAGGCATGTCATCCGTCCCATCGTCGTCGTACGGCTCACTGACACCGATCGTCAACACCGGGGCGCCCGGGAATCATCCGCTCCGGAGACCGGGACCGGACGGACTCCATGACCCCGGCGATGACCTCGGAGGTAATCGCCGCGGTCCGGCCCTCTCGGGCACGGTGGGAACCGGCCGAAGGAGAGGACGGATCACCGATGACCGCCACCACCGCGACGACGACCCGTGCCGTGATCGAGGAACTGCTGCGCCGGATCGGCCAGGGCGACCCGGAGCGGATCGCCGAGCTCTACGCCGACCACGGCGACTGGAAGCTGAACTGGCCCGAGGACGAACACGGCCGCCCCGCCACGCCATGGATCCGGCACCGCTCCACCCAGGCCGACGCCGCGGCCCACTACCGCGAACTGGCCCTCCAGCACCTCCCCGGCGAGGCGGCCACCGAGATCGAGCGCATCCTCGTCGACGGCGCCGACGCCGTGGTCCTCGGCGAGATCCGGCAGACCGCCCGGGCGACAGGGCGGCCGTATCGCGCCAGGTTTGCCCTGCACTTGACCGTCGAGGACGGTCTGATCGTCCGGCATCACGTGTACGAGGACAGCCTCGCCGTCGCCCGGGCCTTCGCACCGTGACCGTCACGGCGGCAGCATCATCTGCACGGCCAGCCCCGTGATCACACCGCTGGACACCACCGCCGTCACCAGCCGCCCCCGTCTGCCCGTCAGCAGCCGGCCGAGCAGCGCACCGCCCCCGGCCAGCAGCAGCTGCCAGCTCGCGGACGCGACGAACGCCGCCAGGACGAACACGGCCTGGGCCGGCGGCGAGACGGACTCCGTCGTGCGGGTGCCGAGGACCAGGGCCGCGAAGTAGATCACGGTGGTCGGGTTGAGCAGGGTGATCCCGAGCAGTGCCAGATAGGCACGTGCGGGACTCGGAGGCGGTGCATCGGCGCGCGCGGCGAGCCGACGGCCGCGGTAGTGGCGTACGGCCGTGATCGTGCCGTGTGCCGCCAGCACGAGCAGCAGCAGGGCCGAGGTCCAGCGCAGTGGTCCGAGCGCCGGCCGGAGCGCGGCGGCGAGGGCGGAACCGCCGAGCGTGGCCAGCAGGGCGTAGAGCCCGTCGGCCGTGGCCACGCCGAGCGCGGCGCAGACACCGGTGCGCAGGGACGTACGGGCGGTGAGGGAGACGAGATAGGTCCCGACCGCCCCGACGGGCACGGCGATGCCGTACCCCGCGATCAGCCCCGCGACGAGCGCCCCGGTCATGACGTCGGGAGCGTCGGCCTCCACGGTCGGCGGGACTGCTGCTGGAACCGCACCGGAGAGACGGCGGCGGTCGGCGGCAGCAGGGCATCGAAGGTAGACATGGCCGGATTCTGGGGGCGGCAGGGCGAGGGCGACAACCGAATTACCGGTTCGCGGGGCCGGCGGGACTCCCGCACCGGGGTCGATCCCCGGCCAGATCGCGCATCCGGGGGATCTGGCCGAACTTGCGGTCCCAGAACTAGATGCCCGGGGCATCCAATGAGGACAGGCAGAGAACCAGCACGGCACCTTCGTCTGCGAGGTCATCCATGACGGAAACGGAACCCGTCGCCTTCCCCCAGGACCGGACCTGCCCCTACCACCCGCCCACCGCCTACGACCCCCTGCGCGCCGCCCGCCCGCTGACCCGGATCCGGCTCTACGACGGCCGTTCCGCCTGGCTGGTGACCGGACACGCCCTCGCCCGGGCCCTGCTCGCCGACCAGCGCCTGTCCACCGACCGCACCCACCCCGACTTCCCGGCGCCCACCGAACGCTTCGCCGCGGTGAAGGACCGGAAGGCCGCGCTGCTGGGCTACGACGACCCCGAGCACCACGCGCAGCGCCGCCGGATGATCCCCGCCTTCACCCTCAAACGCGCCGCCGGACTGCGCCCGCGGATCCAGCGGATCGTGGACGAGCGGCTGGACGCGATGATCGAACAGGGGCCGCCCGCCGAACTCGTGAGCGCCTTCGCGCTGCCCGTGCCCTCGACGGTGATCTGCGCCCTCCTCGGGGTCCCGTACGCCGACCACGAGTTCTTCGAGGGCCAGTCACGCCGGCTGCTGCGCGGGCCGAAGGCCGCCGACACCCTGGACGCGCGGAACCGGCTGGACGCCTACTTCGAGGACCTGATCGACCGCAAGCGGCGCGACCCGGAGCCCGGCGACGGCGTACTGGACGACCTCGTCCACGACGGCACCCTGGGCCGCGGAGAGCTGATCGCCCTGGCGACCATCCTGCTGGTCGCCGGTCACGAGACCACCGCCAACATGATCTCGCTCGGCACCTACACCCTCCTCCAGCACCCCGACCGGCTGGCCGAGTTGCGGGCGGATCCGGACCTGCTGCCCGCCGCCGTCGAGGAGCTGATGCGGCTGCTGTCGATCGCGGACGGGCTGCTGCGGATGGCCGTCGAGGACATCGAACTCGACGGGACGACGATCCGGGCGGGGGAGGGAGTCGTCTTCTCGACCTCCGTCATCAACCGCGACGAGAGCGTCTACCCCGCCCCCGACACCCTCGACTGGCACCGGTCCGCCCGTCACCACGTCGGGTTCGGCTTCGGCATCCACCAGTGCCTCGGCCAGAACCTGGCCCGCGCCGAGATGGAGATCGCCCTGCGCACCCTCCTGCACCGGCTGCCCGGGCTGCGCCTCGCCGCCCCCGCGCAGGAGATCCCCTTCAAGCCCGGCGACACCATCCAGGGGATGCTGGAACTCCCCGTGACCTGGTAAGAGGCTGAAGGCCATGCACATCGACATCGACAGGGACGTCTGCATCGGGGCCGGGCAGTGCGCGCTGGCCGCCCCGGGAGTGTTCACCCAGGACGACGACGGATTCAGCGAACTCCTGCCGGGGCGGGAGGACGGCGGCGACCCGATGGTCCGCGAGGCGGCGAGGGCCTGCCCGGTGAGCGCGATCAGCGTGGAGTAGCGCTCAGCAGCACCCCGGCCGCGTCCCGTGCCACCCGCGCGGGCTCGGTGCTTCGGGTGATGCCCGCGGTGACCATGGCGCCCTCCGCCAGCAGGAACAGCTGCCCGGCCAGCGCGCCGGGCAGCCCGGCGTCCGCCACCAGAGCGGCGAGGTAGTCCCGGAACGCGGCCTTGTGCGCCTCGACCTGAGCCGTCACCGGTTGCGACGTCGCGCCCAGCTCGCCGTAGGAGTTGATCCACGCGCAGCCGCGGAAGCCGTCCTCGCCGAACCACCCTTCCAGCCAGTCGAAGACGGCGAGGATCCGCTCCGGTGGATCCTCGGTCCGCTCCACCTGCGCGGCGAGCCGTCCGCGCCAGCGCTCGTCGCGCCGCTCCAGATAGGCGACCACCAACTGCTCCTTGGCCGGGAAGAGCTGGTAGAGCCGCTTGAGCGACACCCCCGAGGCGGCCCGGATGTCGTCCATGCCGACGGACTGGATGCCGCGTCCGTAGAACAGCTCCTCCGCGGCGTCGAGTGCCCGGTCCCGGGCGGTCGCGCTGTCCATACGGGTCTCTCCTTGCCTCTCCTTGACGTGAGAACGAGCGTTCTCCTACGGTAGCAGGCAGACGGAGAACGCACGTTCTCCCCTGCTGTTCACGGAGGACCACATGACCGACCGTCCGCCCCTGCCCCCGTTCACCCGTGAGACCGCGGCCCGCAAGGTGCAGGCCGCCGAGGACGCCTGGAACACCCGCGACCCGCACAAGGTGGCGCTCGCCTACTCCGAGGACTCGGTGTGGCGCAACCGCGGCACCTTCGTCACCGGCCGCGCGGAGATCGTCGGGTTCCTCACCGCGAAGTGGGCACGCGAGCAGGAGTACGCCCTGCGCAAGGACCTGTGGGCCTTCGACGGCAACCGCATCGCGGTCCGCTTCCAGTACGAGTGCCGGGACGACGCCGGCCAGTGGTGGCGCAGTTACGGCAACGAGCTCTGGGAGTTCGACGAGCACGGCCTGATGACCCGGCGCGAGGCCAGCATCAACGACGTACCGATCGAGGAGAAGGAGCGCCGGATCCACGGCCCGCGCCCCGAAGCCGAACACGGGCGGAACTCCCCGCTTCAGTAGGGTCGTCGGGTGACAGAACAGGCCGGAAAACCCTTCCTCTACGTCGTCGTCTGCGCCGCCGGGATCGCCGCCGGCGTCGGCGAACTGATCACCGCCGCCCAGGAAGAGGGCTGGGAGGTCGGAGTTATCGCCACGCCCGTGGCGATGAACGGATTCTTCGACACCGCCGCCGTCGAGGGGCAGACCGGCCGCCCGATCCGCTCCGCCTGGCGCACCCCCGCTGACCCGCGGCCCTTCCCGCCGCCGGACGCGGTGGTCGTCGCCCCCGCCACCTTCAACACCGTCAACAAATGGGCGGCCGGGCTGGCCGACACCCTCGCCGTGGGCACCCTGTGCGAGGCGTCCGGGGTCGGCGTCCCCATCGCCGTACTGCCGTGTGTGGCCGACGCGTTGGCCGGTCATCCCGCTTACCAGGACAGCCTGATACGGCTGCGCGGGATGGGGGTGCGGTTCGGGCCGCCCTTCGCGGGGGAGCCGGGGGAGGAGTTCGGGTGGGAGCGGGCGCTGGAGCTGCTCAGACGGTGAGCTGCCACGGGGTGCCGAGGGGCAGCCAGTGCACCGGCGGGCCTTCGGCGAGCAGCTTCTCGGCGGCGGGGCGGCCCTCGCGGAAGTGCGACCAGCCCTCGTAGTGCACGGGCAGCACGGAGTGCGGTCGCAGCAGGCGGCACAGCTCGACCGCCCGGGCCGCGGTCATCGTGTAGCGGACGGGGCCGGTCACCGGGAAACCCACACCGCCCAGGTGGAGCACGGCCGTTCCCACGTCCACGCGACGGGCGACCTCGCGCACCCCGTCGTACAGGACCGTGTCGCCCGAGATCCACAGGGCGCCGTGCGACTGCCCCTCCCAGCGCAGCGCGAACCCCGTCACCTCGCCGACGACCGGACGGAGGAACCGGGGGCCGTGCCGGGCCGGGGTGGCCGTGACCTCGATCGCCGGACGGCCCGGGGACTGCAGGTGCCAGGTCGTCCACGGGTCCAGGCCACGGGAGTTGCCGCCGAGCCGCCGCGCCCCGGACGGTGTCGTCAGTACGACGTCCGCCCTCGGCAGCAGCGCGCGGCCGGCCGTGTCCAGGTTGTCGGCGTGATGGTCATGGGTGAGCAACACCGCGTCCAGCGGCGGGAGTTCGGCCGGGTCCACGGCCGGTCCCGTGGTCTTGCGCGACGAGGTGCCCCAGCCGAAGGAGTAGCGGCGGCCGGGCGCATCGAAGGTCGGGTCGGTCAGCAGCCGCCACCCGCCGACCTCGATCAGCGTGGTGGGACCGCCGATGTGCGTGATGCGGATCTCGGTCATAGACGGTCCCCTCCTGAGGTCCGGGGCGGTGCGCGGCAACCGCCCCGGACTGCGGGCTACTTGGCGTGCGAGACGGCCCAGTCGAGGGCGAAGTCGGCGACCTCCTCCCAGCCGGGCGCCGCGGGCAGCAGATGCGGTCGGCCCGCGTACTCCTTGACCTCGGTGACCGTGTTCGACTTGTAGTGCCGGGCGTTGGACTGCTGCACCTTCGGTGGCATCAGATGGTCCTGCTCACCGGCGACGAACAACAGGGGTGCGCGGTCGTCGTTGTGGTAGTTCACGTAGGTGCTCTGGTGGCCGGGCCGCAAAGTCGCGAGGGCGCTGTCCCAGAAGATGCTCCCCGACGCGGGCACCGCGTACCGCTGGTACAGCGCGCGGGACTCCTCCTCAGGGAAGGTGTTGGTGAAGGCGTAGTGCCACTGCTCGAAGGTCAGACCGACCGCGCGATGCCGGTTGGCCGGATTCTTCAGCACCGGGAACGCCGCCTTGATCTGGGTCAGCGGCACCACCGCGACGCCTTCCGTGGGCGCCGAGTTGAGGGCGACGCCCGCCGCCCCGTACCCCCGGTCGAGCAGGAGCTGGACGAAGACGCCCCCGGCCGAGTGGCCGATCAGGACGGGTGGTCGGTCCAGGCCGCCGACCAACGACTCCAGACTGTCGATGATCTGTCGGACCGTCACCTTCTCGATCGGTGCCGGGTCGGCGTTGAGCGACTCGACCTCCACCTCGAAGCCGGGGTAGGCG
This sequence comes from Streptomyces sp. S.PB5, assembly GCF_030403745.1. Lineage (GTDB taxonomy): Bacteria > Actinomycetota > Actinomycetes > Streptomycetales > Streptomycetaceae > Streptomyces. Next base: position 80,930 of record NZ_JAQMWP010000015.1, on the reverse strand, counting down.
GGGGTGAGGACGCGGTAGCCGCGCTTCTCGTAGTGGGCGGACCACTGCTCCCAGCTCCGTGGGGTGACCCAGAAGCCGTGGATGAGGACGATGGTGTCCGGAGCGTTCATGGCTCCTCCTTCGTGGAGATGTCAGCGGATGGCGCGGTGCGCGGCCCGGATCTGCCGGACGACGGCGTCCGGGTGCGACATCATCACGACGTGCGAGGCCCCCTTGACCTCGACGACCCTGCTCCCGGCGCGCTCGGCCATGAACCGCTGCGCCGCGGGCGGGATGACCCGGTCGGCGCCGGCGACGACGTACCAGGACGGCAGTGACTTCCACGCCGGTGCGCCGCTGGGAGCGCCCAACCCGCCGACGCTTCCCGGGCGTTGGGCCACCGCCATCACCCGGGTCAGCGAGCGCGGGAGATCCTGGGCGAAGGCGTCGTGGAACTTCGCCGGGTCGATGTAACCGTCGATGCCGGGCTCGCTGCTGCCGGGGACCGGGTACGCCCGGGTGAGCAGCGCGCCCGGCAACTGGCTGCCGGGGAACCTGCCCGCCAGCTCCAGCGCGGTCTCGCCCTGGTCGGGCGCGAACGCGGCCACGTACACCAGTGCCTTGACGTTCGGGTTGGCGAGCGCCGAGTTGGTGATGACCTCGCCGCCGTAGGAGTGGCCGACCATGATGACCGGGCCGGGGAGCGTGGCGACGACGGATGAGATGTACTGCGCGTCCTGGGCGAGGTCGCGCAGCGGATTGGCCGGGGCGATGACGTCGTGACCCGCCTTGAGCAGCCGGGCGGAGACCTCGTTCCAGCCGGAGGCGTCCGCGAAGACGCCGTGCACGAGGACGACGGTCGCTCTGGTGCCGGAGGGGGCGGAGGCGGCCGAGGCGGGTGTCGCCGCCGTGCCGAGGGCGAGGGCGCCGCCCGCGGCGACGAGGCTGCCGAGGACACGGCGGCGGGACTGGCTTTCGGAGACCATGCCTGGGGAGTTCCTTCCGGGGTCAGGAGTTGAGGAAGTCCAGCAGGTCGGCGTTCAGCTGGTCCTTGTGTGTGTCGGTGATGCCGTGCGGGGCGCCCGCGTAGACCTTCAGCGTGGCGTTCTTGATCCGGGCCGCCGACGCCTTGCCGCCCACCTCGAAGGGCACGACCTGGTCGTCGTCGCCGTGGACCACCAGCGTGGGCACGTCGAAGGCGTCCAGATCGGCGCGGAAGTCGGTCGCGGAGAACGCCCCGATGCACTCGTACGCGCCCCGGTGCCCGGCCTGGAGCCCCTGCCGCCAGAAGGCGTCCCGAGTGCCCTGGGAGACATCGGCGCCGGGCCGGTTGTTGCCGAAGAACGGGCCGTCGGCCAGATCCCGGTACAGCTGCGACCGGTCGGCGAGCGAACCGGCGCGGATCCCGTCGAACACCTCGACCGGCACACCGCCGGGGTTGTCGTCGGTCTTGAGCATGAACGGCGGTACGGCCGAGACCAGCCCCAACTGGGCGAGCCGGCCGGTGCCGTGCCGGCCCACGTAGCGGGCGACCTCGCCGCCGCCGGTGGAGAAGCCGATGAGCGTCGCGTCCCGCAGGTCGAGCGTGTCGATCAGCGTGGCGAGGTCGTCGGCGTAGGTGTTCATCTCGTTGCCGTGCCAGGTCTGCGTGGAACGGCCGTGGCCGCGCCGGTCGTGCGCGATGACACGGAAGCCGTGGGAGGCGAGGAACAGCTGCTGGGCCTCCCAGCTGTCGGAGTTCAGCGGCCAGCCGTGGCTGAGCACCACGGGGCGGCCCTGTCCCCAGTCCTTGTAGAAGATCTCGGCCCCGTCGGCTGCGGTGACGTACGGCATGGGAGCGCTCCCGTCTGCGAGACGTTGTCCGACGCCACCGATCCTCGTCCGGCGGGCGGTGTCCCCGAACCCCGTGAAACGCGTAGTCGTGACCTGTCTCGGGGCCCGGGCGTCTCCCTCAGCTGCCGCCGGGACCGCACATCGAGCTTCCGGAAGATCTTCCGCAGGCGGTGGTCGACGGTGCTCGCGCTGATGAACAGCTGCACGGCGATCTCCGCGAGGAGGGTGAGGGTGGTGAGCCCCATCAGGAACCGGTCCGGCGGCGGTCCGTCGGCGAGCCCGCACGCCCCCGGAGCGCCTTGTGCTGGGCGGCGGGCGGTGCGACCTTCCCGTTGCCGGCGTCACCGCGCAGCAGCACGACCCGGCTCAGCCCATCCCGCGGGGCGGACACCAGAGCTTCGAGCTCTTGCCGTTCCCTGACCCGCCCGTCAGGGATCACGTGAACGCCCTTCAGGAAAGCCCGAGGCGCCGACGGCAGGTTGAACCCTGGGCCCCGGTGACGCCGTACGCTCCTTTACCTACCACCGGGAAAGGCGGGAGCAGCAACGATGCAGTACGTGAAGCTCGGTTCGACCGGCCTGGACGTGTCGCGGATCTGTCTGGGGTGCATGACCTACGGCCTGCCCGACCGCGGCGTCCACGAGTGGACCCTAGACGAGGAGGCCTCGCGTCCCCTGATCCGGCAGGCACTGGACGCCGGCGTCAACTTCTTCGACACGGCGAACGTGTACTCCGACGGCACCAGCGAGGAGATCGTCGGCAAGGCGCTGCGGGACTTCGCGAACCGCGACGAGATCGTCCTCGCGACCAAGGTGAACGGCCGGATGCGCCCCGGCCCCAACGGCGGCGGTCTGTCCCGCAAGGCGATCCTGTCCGAGATCGACCACAGCCTGAGCCGCCTCGGCACGGACTACGTCGACCTCTATCAGATCCACCGCTACGACTCCCACACCCCCGTCGAGGAGACGATGGAGGCTCTGCACGACCTGGTCAAGGCGGGCAAGGTCCGCTACATCGGGGCCAGTTCGATGTACGCCTGGCAGTTCTCCAAGATGCAGTACACGGCGGAGCGGCACGGCTGGACCAAGTTCGTCTCCATGCAGAACCACTACAACCTCCTCTACCGCGAGGAGGAGCGCGAGATGCTGCCCCTGTGCGCGGACCAGGGGGTGAGCGCACTGCCCTGGAGCCCGCTGGCCCGCGGCCGTCTGACCCGTGACTGGGGCACCGTCACCGAACGGAGCGCGGGCGACAACTTCGGCGGCCGCCTCTACCTGGAGAGCGACCGCACCATCGTCGAGGCCGTCACCCGCATCGCGGACGACCGGGGCGTGCCGCGCGCCCAGGTCGCCCTCGCGTGGCTGCTGCGGCAGGACACGGTGGCGGCGCCGATCGTGGGCGCCGCCAAGCCGCATCACATCGAGGACGCGGTGGCCGCGGTGGAGCTGGAGCTCAGCGATAAGGAGGCCGAGGAGCTGGAACAGCCCTACACGGCACGTCCGATCGTGGGGCACTGACCGCTTCCAGCGGGGTCCGTGCGTCTCCAGTGGGGCCCGTGCGTCTCCAGTGGGGCCCGCGCGTCTCCTGTGGGGCCCGCGCGTTTCTAGTGGGGTCCGTGCGGTGCGAACTCCGTACCGCACGGACCCGCGCCTTCGCTCTGAGGCAGTACGACGCGCTCCCCGCGCATGGTCCGCGTCCGGTAGTACTCCCCGATCCGCTCGGCGGAAGCGCCCACGTAGTGGCCGATGAACGACCGCCGGAACCTCCCCTCGGTGCGGTTCGGCTGCGAGCCGTGCACCAGACTCCCGTTGAAGAACAGGACGTCCCCGGGCGTCATGTCCACCGGCACCGTGGCCAGCCCCGCCGGCGGCGGCACGTACTCCCGGGCGAACGACACGCCCTCGTCCGCCTCCTCGGGACAGAACAGATCCATCCGGTGCGTCCCGGGAACGACCTCCAGGCCCCCGTTCTCCCGGTCGATCACATCGCACGCCACCCAGGCCGCCACGCATGTCCCCGGCTCGACCCGCAGATAGAAGTTGTCCTGGTGCAGCGCCTGCCCCCGCGCCCTGGGCGGCTTGAAGTAGAACATGCTCTGCGCGGCCAGCACCTCCTCGCCGAACAGCGTCTCCAGCACCTCCCGCAGCCGCGCGTCGAGCAGCACCTCCCGCGCGAGGGAGTTGATCTCGTGCGGCTGCATCACCCGCGGATACACCCCCAACGGGTCCGTACCGCCCCGCGGCTCGAAGTGCCCGCGCACCGGCCCGGCCGCGTGCAGCGCCGCGAACTCGTCGCACAGCCGGTCGATCTCGTCCTGTCCGAACAGTTCCCGTACGACGGTGAAGCCGTCCTCCCGGAACTGCCGGAGCCGGTCCTCGGTCATGACGGTGGCACTGCCTGTGACTGTCATCCGCTGACTCCTCGCTCGGGTGTCCTTTGTGTGTAACGCTAGGTAGCAGAAGCCATCCGGAGGATGTCCATGACCGCTGACGAACTATCTGGGACTGCTGCACCCGGCATCCCCGCACCTCCGCCGGGCCTCGTGGTGCTCGGCCGCTTCGAGGAGGCGCCGGGATACGACATCAGCCGTCCGCAGGGCTCGGCCAGCTGGCTGTTCACCTGGACCGTGCGAGGCCGGGGGCGACTGCGGCAGGGCGCGAACACCACCCGGGCAGGCGCAGGTGATCTGGTGGTGCTCGGGCCGGGTGTCCCGCACGCGTACGGCGTCGAACCGGGCGCCGGCCACTGGCAGTTCTGGTGGGTGCACTGCCAGGCCCGGCCGTCGTGGCTGCCCTGGCTGGGCCCGTACGACAGCGGCGACGGGATGTACGTCGTCCCCGCGGCCCCGGCCACGCCGCACGACCGGGTCGAGGCGGCGTTTTGCCGGATGCTCGCCGACGCACGCGGGCCGGGCGCCTCGGGATCGCCGGACGCCGGGGAACCGGCGCCCGGCACCGACGACCGGGTCGCCGTGGCGCACGACAGCGCCGCCCGCGAACTCGCCCTGTGCGCACTGGAGGAGATCGTCCTGCTGACGGCCGCAGGCGCCCGGGAGCCGGCGCACCGGCCCGGCCTCGACCCGCGCATCCAGCGGGTGCAGGAACTCCTCGCCGCCGACCCGGGCGCCCCGCACACCGTCGACTCGCTCGCCGCGCAGGTCGCGCTGTCGCCCTCCCGGCTGGCCCATCTCTTCACCCGGCAGCTCGGCCAGTCGCCGATGCGGGCACTGCGCGAGGCACGGCTGCGGCACGCCGCGCGACTGCTCGAAGGCACCGGTCTGTCGGTGGAACGGGTCGCCGTGGCCTCGGGCTTTGTGAGCCCCTTCCATTTCCATCGCGTCTTCCGCGAGCGATTCGGTATGACGCCCGGTGAGTACCGCGCGGGCCGCCCAATGGTTGGGACGTGACGTGCGCGGACGGCCGTATGCGGGGTGGAGTGGTCTTTCAATGGTTTCGGCCATCGCCTGGTGAAAGTGATTCCCAAGAGCCGTGTCGTTAAGGCGTCATGGGCCGCTCCGGGTATTGACGCACCGTCAATATCGGTTGCTGCGCACGCAATGCACAAAACTGAATGATCTCTTGTTACATCTCGCTGACCTGTGCAAAGGTTATGCCTTGTCGGCGTGCGGACAATAGTGGACCTGCCCGCCTTGACCGCTCCCGTACGTCCCCCACGCTTCAAAAGAGCAGCCGTCGGCGGGACCGCATACCCCTTGGTATGGACTTTGTTTGGTATGCCCCCGAGAGGAATGCAGCCGTGAATGTCGACGCGACGGACGAACAACTCAGCGCCGAGCTGAAGAAGTGGACGGGGGCCGCGCCCGCGCTGCACCCCGTCGGTGAACTTCTCGACCGGCACTGGGAAGCGGCCTTCGCGTACGCCCGGCTGTGCACCGACGGACCGCGTTCGGCCGGAATGCTCACGACCGCGGCCTTCACCCGGCTTTTCGGGGAATCCCTGCGGCAGAACGGGCCGACGGCCGCGTGGCGTCCCCAACTGCTGGTCACCGTGCGCCGGATCGCCGCCGAGTGGGACGGCGACCGCAGACGCGAACAGCTCCACCCCGAGCTGCGCTCCGGGATCGAGGACGGCGACCGCGCGGCGGCCCGGTTGCTGCCGCCCGCCGACCGGCTGCTGCTGTCCGGCGCGTTCCAGCGGGTGCCCCAGTCGGCCCGCTGTCTGCTGTGGCACAGCGAGGTCGAGGCCGAGCCACTGGAGGTGCCGGCCGCGCTGTTGGGCCTCGAGGAGGAGGACGCCCGCGTCGAACTCGGCCGCGCCCGCGAGCGGTTGCGCGAGGAATGCCTCCACGTGCACCGCGAACTCGCCCCCGAGCAGGAGTGCCGCAGCTACGTCAGGATGCTCGACGTCACCTACCGCCGCGGTGGCATCGATGTCGACCCCGACCTCCGTGCCCACCTGGACCGCTGCAAGCACTGCCGGCACACCGCCGACCAGCTGCACCGGTTCAACGACCGCCTCGGCACCGCCCTGGCGGAGGCGGTGCTCGGGTGGGGCGGCCGCGCCTACGCGGAGTCCCGCCGCGCCGCCCGGGAGGCGCCGGTGGAGGCGGCACCGCCCCAGCCGCAGCCCGTGGCCATCGTGGGCGAGGCCTTCTTCGACCTGAGCCCGGACACCCTCCCTGACACAGCTCCGAACGCGGCTCCGAATGCGGCTCTGAACACGGCGCCGGACGCGGCTCCGAATGCCCCTGTCAACGCACCCGCCGGCCCCCGCGCCTCCCGCAGATCCTGCCCCACCCGCACGGCCCGCAAGGCCGCCCGCCGCGCCGCCGCCCGGCGCCGCAACCTCACCGCGGCCGTCGTCACCGTCAGCGCGCTCGTCGTTCTCCCGCTGGTGCTGTGGTCCGCCTCGGGAGGCGGGGACGAGAACGCCGCCGACGGCGCGAACGCCTCCGAAGCCCCCGACACCGGCTCGGGCAGATCCTCCACCTCCGACCCGTCCTGGGCCGGAGCCGACGGACAGGCCCAGGGCACGCTCCACGGCCGCCTGCACAACGTCGACTCCGGGCTCTGCCTGGGCGTCGAGGGCGGAAAGGCCGTCAAGGGCGCGGAGACCGAGCTCGCCAAGTGCTCCTCGAAGAGCGACCAGCAGTGGACCTACGAGACCAGCGGGGTGCTGCGCAGCGGCGCGGACCCGGGCCTGTGCCTGGACTCCAGCCTCGGCTACTCGGTGCGGCTGGCCCCGTGCGAGGGCGCCGACGAACCGGGCTCCGAGGACATCCGCTACGACTTCACCCTCCAGGGCAACCTGGTGCCGCGCGGGGACCAGAACCTGGCGCTGGCCCCCGCCGCCACCGACGGCACGGGAGCCCTCGTCCTCAAGACCCGCGACGACGTCGCCGTCCAGCGCTGGGCCTTCGACACCTCACGGACCGACCTCCAGATGGAGGTGGTCAACTGGGCCGCCGAGAGCGACACCACGAAGAGCGACCCCGTCGCCACGCCCACCCCGACCGCGTCCAGGAAGGCCTCACCGACACCGTCCCCGACCCCCACGGCCGCCCCGCCGACGCCCACGGGCTGGTCCCCCGACGACCCGTCCTGCTACTACACCCACAGCTGCTCCTGGGACGGCCAGAACGGCGGCGGCTACGGGGGTGGCGGATACGGCGGCGGCGGTGGCTGGTACGGCGGCGGATACGGCTACGGCGGTGGTTACGGCGGCTATGGGTACGGCGGTTACGGCGGCGGGCGCTGACCGGCCGACCTGCCTGCCCCGTACCTGCCCGCCCCGGACCTTCACGCCCCGACGAGCTGCAGTGACGCCCACAGCGCCAGCGTGGCCGGGACCAGCGCCAGAGGTACGGCGAGCAGACCGAGCCGGGTGAACTCCCCGAGCCCGACGGTCTGGCCGTGCCGCTGGACGATGCGCCGCCACAGCAGGGTCGCCAGCGACCCGGCGTACGTCAGGTTCGGCCCGATGTTCACCCCGATCAGCACGGCGAGCACCGCCCCGGGGCCGGCCGCGGCGGTCAGCGGCAGCAGGACCAGCACCGCGGGCAGGTTGTTGATCAGGTTCGCCAGCACGGCGGCCAGCGCGGCGATGCCGAGCAGCGCCACCAGGCCCGAGCCGCCGGGCAGGACGTGCCGCAGCGCGTCGGCGAGCCCGTTGTCGACGACCGCGCGCACCACCACACCGAGCGCCAGCACGAACGCCAGAAAGCCCGGCGCGGCCGACCGCACCACCGTCAGCGGTGTGGCCTGACGGCGCAGGAGCGCGCGCCCGGCCAGCACCAGCGCACCCACCAGGGCCACCCACGCCGGCTCGACACCGACCGCGGACGCCACGACGAACCCGGCCAGCGTGCACCCCACGGTGACGAGCGCGAACACCGGCAGCTCCGGCGCCGCGCCGGTGTCGGGCGTGCTGACGGCCGCCTTGAGGTCGTCCGCGAAGAAGCGCCGGAAGAGCAGATACTCGGCGCCGATGGCGACCAGCCACGGCAACGCCATCAGCGCCGCGAACCGGGTGAAGCTCAGCCCGCTCGCCTCGAACGCCAGCAGGTTGGTGAGATTGGACACCGGCAGCAGCAGGGACGCGGTGTTCGAAAGGTGCGCGCAGGCGTACAGGTGCGGCCGGGCCCGGACGCCGCTGCGGGCCGCGGTGGCGAGCACCACCGGCGTCAGCAGCACCACCGTCGCGTCCAGGCTGAGCACCGCGGTGATCGCGGAGGCGAGTGCGAACACCGCGGTCAGCAGCCGACCGGGGCGTCCGGCGGACCGCCGGGCCATCCATGCCCCGCAGGCCCGGAACAGCCCCTCGACATCGCAGAAGTGCGCGAGCACCAGCACCGCAGCGAGGAAGCCGACCACTGGTGCGAGCCGCTCGATCTCCTCCCACGCGTGGTCCGGCGAGATCGCCCCCATCGCGATCGCGGCCCCCGCCGCCGGGACGGCGAGGACGGCCTCCGGCAGCCCCTTCGGGCGGATCACGGCCCAGGCGAGCACGGCCACGAGGAGAGCGATGGACAGGGTTTCGGCGAGGGGGGTGTTCAGCGGAGATCCTTCGGGAGCGTGTTCGGGCCGTGCCCCTCCATCAAAACAGGCCCAGGTAAGAGACTCCTCCGCCGGGTCAGGCGCCGGGACCCTCGCCGAGCACGGTGATGAACACCGTCGACTCATTGCCCGACACCGGCACCTCGCCGGCCGACCAGTACACCTTCAGCGGGTCACGCTCGTCCGGCGGTGTCACCAGCAGCGCGTCAGGGTTGGCGGTACGGGCGCCGCTGATCTCCGGGTTGGCGAAGGTGATCCCGGACCAGGCGTTCTGCCCCGGCGCCAGCTTCAGGGTGGTGGCGGTGGCGGGGGTGCGCTCGGGATCGGGGCCCAGCTGCCTGCCGGACGCGTCGACGAACGCGGCACCCGGGTAGCCGTGGACGGTGCAGGTGCGCGACGAGGTGTTCGTCAGGATCACGGGGAAGTTCTCCTGCCCCGCCCCCGGGTCGTTGCGGCCGAGCGTGGCCTCCAGCTCGGAGGTGTGGCAGCGGTCGCTCCGCCGGGCCGTCGTGCTGGTGGCGGGGGAGGGCGTGGGCGCCGTGGTGGTCGGTGCGACCGAGGGGGCGGCCGTCGTCCCGTCGCCGGTGGCCGGAGCGGCGGTACCGGGCAGGGTGCTCGGGGCGGCCGCCGTGTCGCCTCCGCCGTCGCCGCAGGCGGTCAGCAGCCCCAGCAGCGCGACCCCACTCACGAGCAGGGCCGGGCGGTACGTGTTCACCATGGCTCTCCACACTCCTCGTACGGGGCGGTAGTGCCCTGTCACCAAGGTCCGATGCGGGTGCGGCCGGAAAAGTTCGCGGATTCAGCCGTCGACCCGGACCGAGCCGAGGATCCGCCGGACGTCCGAGGGGGCGCCGGCCCGCCGGATCTGCACATACACCTGCGGATGCCCGTTCCCGTCCGGCGGAGTCAGCGCGGCCTCGACGACGGAACCGCCGCCCGGACAGCCGGTCCAGGTGCGCACCCGGCCGTGCCACCCCGCCAGGGTGTGGTCGCGGGCGCCGTCGTCATGGCACCGGGGGTGGACGAGGACGTTCACCAGCGCTGTGACATCGCCGTCCCCGACCACGCCGACGAACATGCCGTTCACGTCCGCGCCGAGGTCCTGCCAGTTCGCCAGGTCGTCCGCGACGACGAACCCGGGCCGGTGCCCGGAGGGCAGCCCCAGCGACCCCGGATCCCACCCCGAGTCGCGCAGCCGGCCGCCCCACTCGACGGGCACGTCGGCCGTGACCCGGCCGGTCCGGTCCTCGACCCGCAGCACGGTCGGCGCGGACCCGTGGTCCAGCAGCGCGAACGCCACCCCGGCCGCAGCCACGGCCACCGCGGCCGCCGCGCCGAGCCACCGGTACCGCCGCCGCGGCCGCGTCCCCGACGCCAGCCGCTCCAGCTCCTGCGCGAAGGCCCGCGCGTCGGGCCAGCGGCGCCCCCGCTCCGGCCGCAGCGCCCGCATCAGGGCCCGCCGCACGCCGGGATCCAGGCCCGGACGCAGCCGGTCCGGCCGGACGACCTTCCCCGGCGGCCCCGGCACCGTGCCGGTGACCAGGTGGTAGCCGACCGCGCCGAGGCTGTAGACATCGGCCCGCTCGTCGATGCCCGCGCCCGGTTCGGCCTGCTCGGGCGGCCGGTACCCCGCCGAACCCGCGGCCAGCGTCAGCCCCGACGCCTCCGCCAGGATCTTGGCCAGGCCCAGGTCGGCGACCAGCACCTCCCGGCCGGCGTCCGGCCCCGTGCGCAGCAGCAGGTTGGACGGCTTGATGTCCCGGTGCACGATCCCCGCCTCGTGCAGCGCGGCCGCGCCCCGCGCCGCCAGCGCGGTGAGCCGCAGCGCCTCCCGCACGGGGAGCGGGCCGTCGTCGAGCAGCTCGGCGAGGGTGCCGCCGTCGGCGTACTCCATCACGAAGTACGGTCGGCCGTCGGGGAGTTCGCCGATGTCGTGGACCTGCACCACCCGTCGTGAACCGGCCCGGCGCAGCAACCGCGCCTCGGACAGGAACCGTTCGCGGACGTCCAGCCGGTGCGACCAGTTGTCGGCGAGGACCTTCACGGCCACCGGCGCCTGAAGCGCGTCGTCGTGTGCGAGCCACACGGTCCCGAACGCGCCCGTGCCCAGGGGGCGTTCGACCCGGTAGCGGCCGATGCGCTCGACGGAGTGCATACGACTATCATGCCTGCCCTGCGATCCACAGCGAGGGGAGCGCCTAGTGCCGGCCTCGACCGAGGAGCTCGCCCTGCGCGCCGCGGCGGGGGACAAGGCCTCGCTGGAGGAGCTGCTCGCGGCGATCGGACCCGAGGTGGTCCGGCGCTGCGGCCGGTTCCTGCCGTGCCGGGAGGACGCGGAGGAGGCGGCGCAGGACGTGTTGCTCCAAGTCGCCCGGAAGATCGGCACGTTCGAGGGGCGCAGCCGCTTCAGCACCTGGTTGTACACGGTCGTCGCCAACTGCTCCCGGCAGAAGTACCGCGAACTGAAGCGCCGTTCGGCCGAGCAGCCCGCCCCGATCGACCCCGCCCGGTACGCCGATCCGCGCACCACCAGCGTCATCGCGGGCTCCCGTGTCGACCTGCTGGAGGCGCTGGAGCGGCTGGAGCGCGAACACCCGCATCTGGTCGCCCCGTTGGTCTACCGGGACATCTGCCGGCTGGACTACGCGGAGGCCGCGGAGCGGGCCGGCATCCCGCTGGGGACGCTCAAGTCACGGCTGCACGAGGCGCGCAGGCAGGTCAGACCGTGGCTGGCGGAGCGGGGCTGAGCGCTCTGGCGGCGCCCGTCAGCCGTCCTCCTCGACCAGACCGATCTCGGCCCAGATCGTCTTGCCCTCGGTGGTGTGCCGGCTGCCCCACCGCTGGGTGAGCTGGGCGACCAGCAGCAGCCCGCGGCCGCCCTCGTCCCAGGTCTTGGCGCGCCGCAGATGCGGGGCCGTGTGGTTGGTGTCGGAGACCTCGCAGATCAGCGTGGTCTCGTCATGGATCAGCCGGAGCCGGATGGGGTGGGCGCCGTACCGGATGGCGTTGGTGACGAGCTCGCTCACCACCAGCTCCGCGGTGAACGACGCCTCCAGCAGGTCCCAGGTGCCGAGCTGGTCGACGACCTGCTTGCGGATCGGGGCGACGAGCGCCGGGTCGGCGGGGATGTGCCAGGTCGAGACCTGGGAGGCGGGCAGCCCCCGGGTGCGGGCCAGCAGCAGGGCGACGTCGTCGGCGGAGCCGCCCGCCGGGAGCAGGGTGTGCAGGACCCGGTCGCAGGTCTCGTCCAGCGAGTACGTGTCCGCGGCGAGGGCGTCGCGCAACAGGTCGTGACCGGCGTCGGCGTCCCGCTCCCGGGACTCGGTCAGACCGTCCGTGAAGAACGCCAGCACGGTGCCCTCGCGCAGGTCCAGCTCGGCCGGCTCGAAGGGCAGCCCGCCCACCCCCAGCGGCGGCCCGGAGGGCAGGTCGACGCGCTGCGGCACACCGCCCGGCGGGATCATCACCGGCGCGGGATGTCCGGCCCGGGCCAGGGTGCAGCGCCGGGACACCGGGTCGTACACCGCGTACAGACAGGTGGCGCCCACCTCGCCCGGGCTGCCCTCGCCGCCGGACTCCGCGGAGAGCCGTACGACCAGGTCGTCGAGGTGGGTGAGGAGCTCGTCGGGGGCGAGGTCGATGTCGGCGAGGGTGCGCACCGCGGTGCGCAGCCGGCCCATCGTCGCCGAGGCCTGGATGCCGTGGCCGACGACGTCACCGACGACCATCGCGACCCGCATCCCGGACAGCGGGATCACGTCGAACCAGTCGCCGCCCACCCCGGCCCGCGCGGCCGGCAGATAGCGCGAGGCCGCCTCCACGGCCGCGGTGCGCGGCAGCGAGCGGGGCAGCAGGCTGCGCTGGAGGGCGAGGGCGGTCTCCCGCTCGCGGGAGAAGCGGCGGGCGTTGTCGATGCAGACGGCCGCGCGGGCCGTGACCTCCTCCGCCAGCAGCATGTCGTCCGGTGTGAACGGGTCCGGCCGCCGGAACCGGGTCAGCACCGCCACGCCGAGGGTCAGACCACGGGCCTGGATCGGCACGGACATCGTGGAGTGGATGCCGTACTCGCGGACCCGCTCGCCGCGCGCCCGGTCCCAGGACAGCCATTCGTCGAGGACGCCGGAGGCCACCGTGGCGACGATCGTGCGGCCCGCCACCAGGGAGTCGGCCTGCGGCGAGGTGTCCGGGTACGCCTCCAGCTGGCCGGGCTTGACGACGGCCTCGGGACTGCCGGGGTTGACCGAGTGGTGCGCGGCGCGGCGCAGTCCGACCGGTGCGGCGAGGACCGGCGGCGGATCGCCGTTCTCCTGCGGGTCCAGCAGGTCGACGCTGACGAAGTCGGCGAGCGCGGGCACACAGACGTCCGCGAGTTCCTGGGCCGTCCGGGTGACGTCGAGGGTGGTGCCGATGCGCACGCTCGCCTCGTTGACCAGCTGCAGCCGCTCCCGGGCGAGGTAGTTCTCGGTGAAGTCGTGCGCCGCCAGGCACACCCCCCGCACCCGCCCCTCGGCATCGGTGACCGGGGCCATCCGGGCCAGCCAGGCATGGGCGACCTTCTCACCGCCGGTGCGCAGATACGTCTGGATGTCCTCGGCCCGCCCCGAGGTGAGCACCCGCAGCAGATGCCGCTCCAGCTCCGCGCTCTCCGGCTTGCCGCCGATCTCCGACAGTCTGAGGCCCCGGATGCGCTCCTCGGGCAGTCCGATCACCTCGGCCATGGCGTCGTTGACCCGGTTCAGCCGCAGCCGCTCGTCGTAGACCGCGACGGCGCAGGGCGACTGGACGAGGGCCGCCGTGGCCAGGGGGTCGTCCGGGGAGCGGTGCCCGGTGCCCTCCAGCGGGGTGACCACGAGCCAGTGTCCGGGGCTGCCGTCCTGGGCGCGCCGGTGATGGGCGAGCAGCCACACGGTCACCGTGCCGCCGTCGTGGTGGCGGAGCGTGACGGTGCCGTCCCAGCGGGGTCCGTCGGGCGCGAAGACGGTGTCCGGACCCCCGCCGGCCAGCAGACTCGCGGCGGGGCGCCCCACGATGTCGGGAGCCGGATGGCCCAGCAGCCGCTCCGCGCCGCCGTTCCACTCCAGTACGGTGCCGAGGTCGTCGATGACAGCCCGTGCCGTTGCGGCATCGTCGAACGGATAGTCCGGGCTCATCGTCGCCACTCCATTGTGGACACTCACAGTGAACAGGCACGTCACTTGAGTTCCAGCCTAGTCCGTCACGCTCGCGTGCGGACGGGAACCCCCTGCGTACCCGGCGGCACGGGCGAGGGGGCGGCCTCCGGCCGTTGTGACGCCCGGGGCTGCCGCAGAGGAAGTGGACGGTGATCCGAGGAAATCGTTTATGTCCGGACTGTTGACGGGGTGTCATGCCTGCAACAAGCTTGGCCGTCGACCGTCTTTTGGGAGCGCTCCCATAAGCGAGCGCCGCCCGTAGCTCACCGAGGAGCCCGGACGTGAAACGACGCAGAACCGCCCTGTTGTCCCTGACGGCCCTGCTGGGCGCGGTCCTTGTGGCCGCCCCCGGCGCCCCGGCCGCCGCCGACGAGGTCGAGCAGCTCAAGAACGGCACCTTCGACACCACCACCGAGCCCTGGTGGGCGACCAGCAACGTCACCGCGGGCCTGTCCGACGGACAGCTCTGCGGGGAGGTGCCGGGCGGCACCGCCAACCGCTGGGACGCTGCCATCGGCCAGAACGACATCACCCTGGTCAAGGGCGAGTCGTACAGGTTCGGCTTCACCGCGAACGGTTCGCCCGCCGATCATGTCGTACGCGCGATCGTCGGTCTCCAAGTCGCCCCGTACGACACCTACTTCGAGGTCAGCCCGCAGCTGAGCGTCTCGGGGAACACGTACTCCTACACCTTCACCTCGCCCGTCGACACCACCCAGGCCCAGGTCGGCTTCCAGGTCGGCGGCAGCGCCGACCCCTGGCGGTTCTGTGTCGACAACGCCTCCCTGCTGGGCGGGGTGCCGCCCGAGGTGTACGAGCCGGACACCGGCCCCCGGGTGCGCGTCAACCAGGTCGCCTATCTGCCCTCCGGTCCGAAGAACGCCACGCTGGTCACCGACGCGACCGCGAAGCTGCCGTGGCAGCTGAAGAACGCCGCGGGCACCGTCGTCGCCCAGGGGGCGACCACACCGCGCGGCACCGACGTCTCCTCCGCGCAGAACGTCCATTCGATCGACTTCAGCGGCTACAGGAAGCAGGGCAAGGACTTCACCCTGGTCGCCGACGGCGAGACCAGCCGGCCCTTCGACATCGGCGCGAGCGCCTATGAGCGGCTGCGCACGGACGCGGCGAAGTACTACTACACCCAGCGCAGCGGCATCGCGATACGCGACGACCTGCGCCCCGGCTACGGCCGCGCCGCCGGACACGTCGACGTCGCGCCCAACCAGGGTGACGGCAACGTCCCCTGCCAGCCCGGCGTCTGCGACTACACGCTCGATGTCAGGGGTGGCTGGTACGACGCCGGCGACCACGGCAAGTACGTCGTCAACGGCGGCATCTCCGTGTGGGAGCTGCTGAGCACGTACGAGCGTTCCCTGCACGCCCGCACCGGACAGCCTGCCAAGCTCGGCGACGGCACGCTCGCCATCCCCGAGAGCGGCAACAGGGTGCCGGACATCCTCGACGAGACCCGCTGGGAGCTGGAGTTCCTGCTGAAGATGCAGGTGCCGGACGGGCAGCCGCTGGCCGGGATGGCCCACCACAAGATCCACGACGAGGCCTGGACGGGCCTGCCGCTGATGCCGAGCGATGACCCGCAGAAGCGTGAGCTGCACCCGGCGAACACCGCGGCGACCCTGAACCTCGCCGCGACGGCCGCGCAGGCGGCCCGTCTGTACAAGCCCTACGACAAGGCCTTCGCGTCCAAGGCCCTCGCGGCCGCCCGCAAGGCCTGGACGGCGGCCCTGGCGCACCCGGACATCTACGCCGACCCCAATGACGGCACCGGTGGCGGCGCCTACCCCGACAGCGATGTGACCGACGAGTTCTACTGGGCTGCGGCCGAGCTGTACCTCACGACGGGGGAGAAGACCTTCGCCGACCACGTGCTGGCCTCACCGGTCCACACCGCCGACATCTTCGGCCCCCTCGGCTACGACTGGGCCCGCACCGCCGCCGCGGCCCGCCTGGACCTGGCGACGGTCCCCCACAGGCTGCCCGGCCGCGACAAGATCCGCCAGTCGGTGGTCAAGGGCGCGGACCGCTACCTCGCCACGCTCAAGTCCCAGGCCTACGGCATGCCCTACGCCCCCGCCGACAACCTCTACGACTGGGGCTCCAACCACCAGATCCTGCACAACGGCATCGTCATCGCCACCGCGTACGACATCACCGGCGCCGCCAAGTACCGTGACGGCGCCGTGCAGAGCATGGACTACATCTTCGGCCGCAACGCGCTGAACATGTCGTACGTGACGGGCTACGGCGAGGTCAACTCCCACAACCAGCACGCCCGTTGGTACGCCCACCAGCTCGACCCGAGCCAGCCCAACCCGCCGAAGGGAACCTTGGCGGGCGGACCGAACTCGAGCATCCAGGACCCCTACGCACAGAGCAAACTCCAGGGCTGCGTGGGCCAGTTCTGCTACATCGACGACATCCAGTCCTGGTCGACCAACGAACACACCATCAACTGGAACTCCGCCCTGACCCGGATGGCGTCCTTCGTGGCGGATCAAGGCTGACGCTCGCGTGCTCCACCAGCTCACCGGGCCGTTCGTGCGCGGTGAGCGTGTGGAGCCGGGCCTGATCGAGCGGCTGGTGCACCTCCACGTACTCGCCGTGCGGCAGCCGCTTGATCACACCGGTCTCCCGACCGTGCAGCACCAGCTCCCTGTCACGGAGTTGGAGCCCCAGACAGATCCGGCGCGTCACCACGAAGACGATCGCCGGGACGACGAACACCCCGATCCGGACCGCCCAGGTCACCGTGTTGATGGACAGGTGGAGGCGGGTGGCCACGATGTCGTTGCCGCCGCCCGCCAGCAGGATCAGATACACGCTGATCCAGGCCGCGCCGATCGCCGTACGGGCGGGCCGGTTGCGGGGCCGGTCCAGGAGGTGGTGCTCGTTCCTGTCACCCGTGATCCTGGCCTCGATGAACGGGTAGACCCCGATGAGGACCAGCAGCAGCGGGAACACCACGATCGGGATCAGCACCCCGAGGACGAGGGTGTGGCCCCCGAGGTCGATCTCCCAGCCGGGCATCACCCGCACCAGCCCCTCCGCGAAGCCCAGGTACCAGTCGGGCTGGGCGCCCGTCGAGACCTGGTCGGCGCGGTAAGGGCCGTAACTCCAGACCGGGTTGATGCTCGCCACGGCCGCGATGACCGTGAGCACCCCGAAGACCAGGAAGAAGAATCCGCCCGCCTTCGCGAGGTACACCGGGAAGAACGGGGCGCCCACGACGTTGCGTTCGGTCCGGCCCGGCCCGGCGAACTGGGTGTGCTTGTGGTAGACGACCAGGATCAGATGCGCCACGACGAGCGCCGCCATGATGCCCGGGATCACCAGGATGTGCAGCGAGTAGAAACGGGCCACGATGTCGTCGCCCGGGAACTCGCCGCCGAAGATGAAGAACGACAGATACGTCCCCACGATCGGCACCGACAGGATCGCCCCGTCGACGAACCTCAGCCCGGTCCCCGACAGCAGGTCGTCCGGCAGCGAGTACCCGAAGAGCCCCTCGAACAGACCGAGGAGCAGCAGGGTCCAGCCGAACAGCCAGTTGACCTCGCGCGGCTTGCGGAACGACCCGGTGAAGAAGTGCCGCATCATGTGCATCAGCATCCCGGCGATGAACACCAGCGCCGCCCAGTGGTGCAGCTGCCGGATCAGCAGCCCGCCGCGCACATCGAAGCTGATGTCCAGGGTGGAGGCGTACGCCTCGGACATGCGCACCCCGTTGAGGGGGACGTAACTGCCCTGGTACGTCACCTCGTTCATCGACGGATGGAAGAACAGCGTCAGCCATACGCCGGTGAGGACCAGTACGACGAAGCTGTACAGGCAGATCTCACCGAGCAGGAAGGACCAGTGGTCCGGGAAGACCTTGCGCAGGTACTTCTTCCCGAAGGAGTGGATGCCGAGCCGGCCGTCGAACCAGTCGGCAACGCGTTCGCCGCTCACTGTTCCTCCTTGTGCACATGGGTGAGCTTCTCGGGGTTGGTCACGATGTAGACGTCGGAGACCCGGTCGCCCTCGGGTGTGAGGTCCATGACCATCACCGCGTACGGCTCGTCGCCCTCGAACAGCACGGCCGCGTCGTCGCCGTTGACGCTGCGGTAGCGCAGGTCGAGGTTCTTCTTCAGGCCCCGGTCCCGGAAGCCGGAGATGAGGCGGACCACCTTGTCCCGGCCGTGCACCGGGCGCAGTCCCGCCGCCTGGCGGTTGCCGCCACCGTCCGTCCACACCGTGACGTCGGGGGCGAGGATCTCCATCAGCGCGGCGATGTCCCCGCCGAGCGTGGCCTCCACGAAACGTTCGGTCGCCTCCCGGCGGACGCGCGGATGGGCCTGGTACAGCGGCCTGCGGGCGTGCACATGTCCGCGCGCCCGGTGCGCGAGCTGCCGTACGGCCGCCGGGGTGCGCTCGATGATGTCCGCGATCTCGGTGTGGGCGTACCCGAACACCTCGTTGAGCACGAACACCGCCCGTTCCAGCGGGGTGAGGGACTCCAGGACCACCAGCATCGCCATCGACACGGACTCGGTGCGCAGCGCGGGATCCTCGGCGCCGCCCTCGGCCACCAGGGGCTCGGGCAGCCAGGGGCCGACATAGGTCTCCCGGCGGCGGCTGATCGCGGCGCGGCGGCTCAGGGCGTGGTTGACCGCGATACGGACGAGGTACGCGCGGGGGTTGGTGATCCCCTCCAGGGGCTCGCCCTGATTGCGGGACGTCCAGGACAGCCAGGTCTCCTGGAGGACGTCCTCCGTGTCGGCGACGCTGCCGAGCATGTTGTAGACCAGGCCGAACAGCAGCTCGCGATGGTCGACGAAGACGTCGGTGGCCTTGTCGGTGGCAGGTGCGGAACTCTCGGACATGCGCGGGCCTCCCCAGTGACGCGTTCACCACTGCGACACCCGGCGGGGGCCCGAATGTGACATGAGGAGGCCCGAATGTGACCTATGCCTCACCGCGTCACGTTCGACGGCCGGCCCCTCCTCTTGAAGGCAGATTCCACACCGAGGAGGGAAGATGATCGACCTCACCGCGATGTACGCCTCCCACGACGCCTTCCGGCGCGATCTGGAGCGCCTCGCCGCCGCGGTCGCCGAAGGGCGCGCGGACACCGCCCCGGTCCGCACCGGCTGGGAGAACTTCACGCATCAGCTCCACATCCACCACACCGCCGAGGACAGTGACCTGTGGCCGCGGGTCCGGGACCGCGCGGCGGGCCGCCCGCGCGATCTCGCCCTCCTCGACGAGATGGAGGCCGAGCACGCCCGCATCGACCCGCTGCTCGCGGCCGTCGACACCGCACTCACCGAACGTGCCGCCGAACTTCCGGACCTGGTACGGGCGTTGAGCGCCACGCTGGACGACCATCTCAAGCACGAGGAGGACAGCGCCCTGCCGCTGATCCAGGACGTCCTCACGCCCGCCGACTGGGGCGCCTTCACCGGCCGGATGCGCGAGGTGCAGGGGCTGCGGGGAGCCGCCGTGTTCGTGCCCTGGGTCACGGACGGCGCCCCGCCCGCGGACCGCGCCCGCTTCTTCGGTTCCATGCCGCCGCCCGTGCGGGTTCTCAACCGGCTGTTCTGGGAGGGGAGTTACCGGAGGAAGGGGCTGTGGGCCCGCCCCTAGGAGGCCCTGGCCGCGCTGGTTGGCGGGCGTTGGGCCTACGACGCGTCGTGGAAGACGAGCCCCAGCGCACGCCGGTGACCCGAGCGCACCGTGCTCACCCCGTGCCGCATCGCCCCGGCCGACCAGCCGCGCTTGGTGCGTACCGGCCGGTCGCGGGTGGTGAACACCAGGCCGTGGCCCTGCCGCAGCACGGTCGAGGTGCCGCGCGACT
Source organism: Streptomyces sp. S.PB5 (assembly GCF_030403745.1). Lineage (GTDB taxonomy): Bacteria > Actinomycetota > Actinomycetes > Streptomycetales > Streptomycetaceae > Streptomyces. Next base: position 61,074 of record NZ_JAQMWP010000015.1, on the reverse strand, counting down.
GGGCCCTGGGCCGCTGCTCGACCATCAGGAACTCACCGCCGGTGTAGTCGGTGCCGTACGCGTCGAGCCCGACCACCACCTGGAGCGGGAAGACCAGTTCGCCGAACACGTCGCGGTGCAGTGCGTTCCAGTCGCCCTCCCCGTAGCGCAGCAGGATCTGCGCCGAACGGTCCTGTCCGGCCGCGTGACACCGCTCCAGCCACTCGTCGAGGGAGTCCGGCCACGGCGCCGGGCGGCCGAGCCGGGCCGCCCAGTCACGGGCGACCGGCAGCAGCCGCGGATAGAGCGCGGCCCGCAGGGCTGCCACCGGGGCGGGCAGGTCGTGGGTGAAGTACCGGTACTCGCCCGCGCCGAAGCGGTGCCGGGCCAGATCGACCGCCGTACGGAACAGCTCCGGCTTCTCGTACAGCGCCGCGAGGTCACGGCATTCGCCGGGCGTCAGCAACTCCTCGGTCGGCGCGCTGCCGTGCGCGTCGAGTCCGGCGGCGAGCGCGTCCCAGTCGGTCCTGGCGACGCGCCGCCGGGCCTGGGTGAGGGTGGGCGTCATGTCGGTACCTCCCTTCAGACGAGTGTCGGCTGCAGCGCACCCTCGTGCGTGAGCAGCCCGACCTTGCGCTCCACCCCGCCCGCGTAACCGCGCATCGAACCGTCGGCGCCGATCACCCGGTGGCAGGGCCGCACGATCAGCAGCGGATTGGCGCCGAGCGCGGCGCCCACCGCCGGGGTGTCGGCCCGTGCCACACCGAGCCGCGCGGCGAGCGTGCCGTAGGTGGTCGTGGTGCCGTACGGGACGGTGTCGAGCTCCCGCCACACGCGCTGCTGGAACTCGGTCCCGCGCACGTCGAAGCGCAGCTCGAAGCGGGTGAGCCGGCCGGCGAAGTAGGCGTCGAGCTGCTCCTCGGCCTCGGTGAAGAGGGTGTCGTCGCGCCGCCACTCCGGACGGACGGCGGGTGCGCCCCGCTGCCCCGGCATCGACAGCGAGGCGAGCCCCGACTCCCCGCCCACCAGGAGCAGTTCGCCGAGCGGGCTGCGGTACGTCGTGTAGGCCGTGTGTGTCGTCATGGGTACGAGTCTGCTGCTCGGGACGGGCCCGTGCTGGCGGGAATCGGACATGGCGTTCTTGTCCCGTGGTACCCCGCGAAGGTCGCTCTGACCAGGAGCTATTTACGAGTAAGTACCTCAGCGGTACCGTGAAGGGCATGCCAGCTCTCAACGTGGAGTTCAGTGACCGCGAGCTAGAGGACCTGCGGCAGATCGCCAAGGAGCGCGGTACGTCGATGAAGGCCCTCGTGCGGGAGGCGGCCGCGGCCGACATCGCACGGCACCGTGCCCTCCAGGAGGGCGCGGAGGCGTTCCGGCGGTTCTTCGCCTCTCACGCCGACGAGTTCGCCGCCGCCTTCCCCGACGACGAACCAGCCGTCAAGGGCGAGGGGCGGGTCGTCTGACCGATGGCTCCCGTCGTCCACATCGACGTGCCCTGGCTGCTCCAGCGTCACGAAGAGGTCCTGCCCGACCAGCCCACGATCAACGACTTCTCCGCGTTAGTGGCCGCCGTCGCGCGCCATCGCGTCGACCCGCCGCGCCTGGGCGTGGACTCCGACCCGGCCTGGCGGGCCGCCGCCCTGCTGCACACCCTCACGCTGCTCAAGCCCCTGCCGTCGGCCAACGCCCGGTTCGCCTGTGCGACGGCCGTGGCGTACATGTTCGTCAGCGACGTCGGCATCGACCCGCCCTACGGCGCCCTCGTCGACCTCGCCCGCGATCTGCTCTCCGGCAAGACGGACGTCTACGGGGCGGCCGACCGGCTGCGCTCCTGGCAGATATAGCGGCTCGGCACAGAGAGCGGCGCCGCACGCTCAGGGCTCCCGCCCCCGGCCGGGCCGGCCCCGTTCCCCCCTCGGGGCCGCCGACCGAGGGCGGGAGGATCGGGGCCGGCGGCCGTTGCGCACAGGAGAGCCGCCGTCCTGTGCGTGGCCTCCGAGGGGCCGGTACCCAGTGCACTACGGGGGAGTGCGCGCCGGGAGCGTGCGCAACGCTCCGGCGCGTGCGCGGGTTTCACACGGGGCGCCTGAAATCGTGAAATCTGGCGCCCGCGACCTGCGCCGCGACCGTTTCTGACTTTCTTTCAACGGTGCGGATGTTGCTCAAGTGCCTTGTTGGTCATGACTGTGTTGTGCAAGGGTGAACTACCCGTGCGGGGGGTAATGGCCGGGTCTTCTTTCGTCCGGTGGGGGACCCGGGCGGACGAGTCGTTGGTGAATTCGTACTCCTCGCGCCTCGCCAAAAAGGTATACACCAATCCCCGGGGCCTTTCCGGCGAGCAGAACTTCTCTGAGTCACCCGTGCGTGGGAAGGAATCCGCTCAGTGCCCACCCCCCACCCCCCTCACCCTCCTTACCCGCCGCCCGGCGGAGTCGCGGGGGAATCCGACGACGATCTGGCCGGCCGGCTCAGGGGGCGTCCGGACGGTGAGGCGGCCCGGTCGGCCGCGCTGCTGATGGCGCGGCACTGGCCGCCCGTCCACGAGTACGCCGTCATCTGTCTCGCCGCCCGTTCCGACGTCGCCTCCATGGTGACCGCGGCCGCCTTCCACCAGGTCCTGGACCGGCTGGCGCTCGGCGAACCGGCCACCGCACTGCGCCCGACGCTTCTGGTGCGCGTTCGCGACATGATCCGCGAGTGGTCCGCTGAGGACCGGATATCCGGCGTTCTGCCGGACCTCGGGAAACCGGCCGGCGGTCGCGGTATGCGGGCCGCGAAGTTCATGACGCCCGAAAACCGGAAACTCGCCGAGCGCTCATTCCAGGCGCTGCCCGGACTCGCCCGCTGTGTGCTCTGGCACACCGAGGTCGAGGCCGAGCCGATTGCCGTCCCCGCCGCTCTGCTCGGCATGGATACCGACACCGCGTCGGCCGCACTCGAACAGGCGCGTGAAAAATTCCGCGAGGGCTGTGTACATGCCCATAGAGAACTCGCGCCCACCAAGGATTGCCGGTTCTACAACCGTCTCCTGGACGTCCCGATACGCCGGGGCGGAGCCCTGCTGCCGGATGTCCAGCAGCATCTGGCCGAGTGCAGCTACTGCCGTTTCGCCGCCGAACAACTGAGTCATTTCGAGGGCGGGCTGGGCGTACTGCTCGCCGAAGCGGTCCTCGGCTGGGGCGCCCGCCGCTACCTCGAATCGCGCTCCGGCCGCACCGAGTCCGGGCCGCGCGCCCGCGGTGGCGCCCGGCACGGCGGCGGACGCCGGGGTCTGCTCTCCCGCATCCCCACCCCCGGCCGCCGTCCGCCGGAGGGACAGCGACCCTCACGTGTACTGCTCACCGGAGTGGGGCTGGCCTCCGCCGGGCTGATCGCCGGCGTGCTGGCCACGAACCTGTGGTCGGACGACGACGGCGCCGAGCCGATCGCCTCCTCCAGCGCCTCCGAGGGCGGCCGGTCGGCCTCGGGAGGCGTGGCCACCTCGCCGCCGGGCACCGCCCAACTCCCCATCATCCCCAGGCAGTCCCGGCTGCGGAACGTGGGCGCCGACCTCTGCCTCGACATCCGGGGTGAGGTGAGGAAGGGCGCCGGCACCGAGCTGGAGGCCTGCTCGGACGCCGAGACCCAGAAGTGGACGTACGAGGTCGACGGACTGCTGCGCAGCGCCGCGGACCCCGATCTGTGCCTCGACTCCCACGTGGACGCCGGTGTGGTGGTCCTCGGCGCCTGTGCGGACGACAAGAACAAGCGCGCCGACGACGTGCGCTACGACATCACCGTGCAGGGCGAGTTGCTCACCCGCTGGGACGAACAGCTCGCCCTGACCTCCACCAACGGGACGGCGGACGCCGACATCGTCGTCAAGGTGCGGGACGGGTCGGACCAGGAGCGCTGGGTGACGGACCGGGTGTCGCCGAGCGCCGGTGCGCTGTCGGTGCCCGAGACCGGGAGGCCCTCGGCCCGGGCCGTCGGGGGACCCGTCTAGGTCACGACGTCGCGGAGCGGCTCGCCCGCCAGGTGGCCGGCCACGTTCCGGACGGCCGCCAGGGCGATCCGCACCAGCGTCTCCCGGGTGACGCCCCCGACGTGCGGCGACAGCACCACGTTCGGGGCGCGCAGCAACCGCAGGGCCGGGGTGGGCGGTTCGGGGTCGAAGACGTCGATCCCCGCCCCGGCCAGGGCGCCCTTCTCCAGGGCGTCGGCGAGGGCGTCCTGGTCGATGAGGGCGCCCCGCGCCGTGTTGATGACGAACGCGGTCGGCCTGAGGAGCGCGAGCCGCTCGGCGTCGAGCAGATGCCGGGTCTCGTCGGTCAGCGGCGCGTGCAGCGAGACGTAGTCGCTCGCCCCCAGCAGCTCGTCCAGCGGGACATGACGGGCCCCGCCGAGCCGCGCCTCGGTCTCCTCCGGCAGCCGGCGCCGCCCGGCGTAGACGACGCTCATGTCGAACGCGACCGCGCGCCGGGCCACTTCACGCCCGATCTGCCCCAGGCCCACGATGCCGAGCGTCTTCCCGGACAGTTCGGTCAGCGAGCGCTGGAGCCTCGGCAGCGCCCAGTCGGCCTCGACCAACGCGCTGTGCGCGGGGACCAGTTGCTTGGCCAGCGCGAGCATGAGGGCGAAGGCCTGCTCGGCCACGTTCTGCGCCTCGGCCCCGCTGGAGCCGATGGTGCACACGGCCGCGCCCCGGGCCCGTGCCGCCGCCACGTCGACATAGTCGAAGCCGTGGCTCGCGCACTGCACCAGCTCCAACTCCGGTGCGGCGGCGATGTGTCCGGCCGTGACCGGGGACAGGGCCGTGATGATCACATGCGCCGACCGCAGCGCCGCCGGATCCTCGTCCGCCTCCTCGACGACCGTCACCCGCGTCCCGTCCGGCAGGAGCGCGGCGAGCCCGGCCCCGGCGGTGCGGCCGCCCACGTGGGGCGCGACGACGGCGAGCACGTTCTTCGCGCCGGTCATACGGCGTCCTCGACCAGGTCCGCGGGGCCGACGGTGGCGGGGGAGGCATGCCCGGACAGGGCGAGGGTGAGGTCCAGTTCGGCGAGCAGACAGCGGATCACATGCTCGACGCCGGGCTGTCCGTCCAGCCCGAGGCCGTACACGTACGGCCGTCCGACGAGCACCGCCCGCGCGCCGAGCGCGAGGGCCTTGAAGATGTCGTCGCCGGTGCGGACGCCGCTGTCGAAGAGGACCGTCAGCCGGTCGCCGACCGCCTCCACGACCCGGGGCAGAGCGTCTGCCGCCGCCACGGAACCGGCCACCTGACGGCCCCCGTGGTTGGACACCACGACCCCGTCCATCCCGGCGTCGGCGGCGGCACGGGCGTCGTCGGGGTGCAGGATGCCCTTGAGGACGATCGGCCCGTCCCAGTTCTCCCGCAGGAACGCCAGGTCCGGCCAGGTCTTGCCGGGGTCGGCGAACATGCCCACGAAGTGCATCACGGCCGCGTTCGGATCCTCGCCCACCGGCTTGGCCAGGCCCGCCTGGAACGCCGGGTCGGAGAAGTAGTTCGCGGTGCCCACCCCGTGCAGGAACGGAAGGTAGGCCTGGTCGAGGTCGCGCGGCCGCCACGCCAGCAGAGGGGTGTCGAGGGTGACGACGAGCGCGGTGAACCCGGCCGCCTTCGCCCGGTTCAGGAAACTCAACGCCACCTCGGGGTCCTTCGGCCAGTACAGCTGGAACCAGCGCTCCGCGTCCCCCATCGCCTGCGCAACCTCTTCCATCGGTGTGCTGGACGCCGAGGACAGGATGTACGGCACGCCCTGCGCGGCGGCGGCCCGGGCGGCGGCGGGCTCCGCGCCCGGATGCATGATCGACAGCACGCCGACCGGCGCCAGGGCCAGCGGCGCGGGCAGGGCGCGGCCCAGCACCTCGACCGACAGATCCCGCTCGTGCACGTCCCGCAGCATCCGTGGCACGATCCGCCGCCGCTCGAGCGCCGCGCGGTTGGCCCGGGCGGTGCTCCCGTCACCGGCGCTGCCCGCCACGTACCCGACCGGCCCGGGCCCGAGCCGCTGCTCGGTCAGCTCCTCCAGCCGGGTCAGATCGGTGGGCAACCGCGGTACGGCGCCCGACATGCCGTTCAGATAGATCTCGTACTGGAAGTCAGCCCAGTGCCTGGCCATGTCGTACGTACCGCCTCTCGTCGCTGAGAACGCGCTGCGCTCCGACGATACTGGCGGGTAAACGCCGGTCAGAACCCCGGGTCAGCTCCCGTTCGCCGCCCCTACGGGCTCCGGCTCGCCCGGCCGCGCACCCGGTCCGGTGACGGGCGGCACCGGGACGTCGACGGTACGGGCGAAGCGCGCGCCCTGCGGTCCGTACACCGCGCGGGGTTCGGGGAAGAGCCGCAGCAGCGCCAGGAACAGCACCGCGGCCACGACCAGGGACAGCGGCAGGCTGATGTCCACGCCGTTCGCGAGGTCACCGAGCGGGCCGACGAACTGGCCCGGGATGTTGGTGAACAGGACGCCGAGCAGCGCCGACACCCACCAGGCCGTCATGCCCCGCCAGTTCCAGCCGTGCGCGAACCAGTAACGGCCGCCGCGCTGACGGCGGTTGAAGACCTGCAGGGCGTCCGGGTCGTACCAGCCGCGGCGGGTCCAGAAGCCCAGCATCATCACGACCATCCACGGCGTGGTGCAGGTGATGATCATCGTGGCGAAGGTCGAGATCGACTGCACGAGGTCCAGGCCGAAGCGGCCGATGAAGAGGAACGCGATCGACAGCACGCCCACGAACAGCGTCGCCTGCACCCGGCTGAGGCGCGGGAACACCGACGAGAAGTCCAGGCCCGTCCCGTACAGCGCTGTCGTACCTGTCGACATGCCGCCGATCAGCGCGATCAGACACACCGGAAGGAAGAACCAGCCCGGCGAGATCGCCAGCAGTCCGCCCACGAAGTCGGGGGCGGCGGGGTCGACGTGGTCCGGGGCCTTCGCCGCGATGATGCTGGCGGTCGACAGACCGAAGAGGAACGGCAGCAGCGTCGCGATCTGCGACAGGAACGCGGCGCCGATCACCTTGCGGCGCGAGGCGCTCGCCGGGATGTAGCGCGACCAGTCACCGAGGAACGCGCCGAACGACACCGGGTTCGACAGCACGATCAGCGCCGCGCCGATGAAGGACGGCCAGAACAGCGAGCGCGTGGCCGCGTCCGCCGTGTCCGTGAAGACGCCCGCGTACGACGGATCGAAGTCGCCGGCGAAGGCGATCGCGCCCAGCAGGAAGAGCACGCTCGCCGCGGCCACCGCGACCTTGTTGACGAACAGCATGAAGCGGAAGCCGTACACGCACACCGCGAGGACCAGTCCGGCGAACAGCGCGTACGCCACGACGTACGACAGGTCGCCGCGCGGAAGGCCGAAGAGCCGGTGCGCGCCGCCGACCAGGGCGTCGCCGGAGCTCCACACCGAGATGGAGAAGAAGGCGACCGCGGTCAGGAGCGACAGGAACGAGCCGACCACCCGGCCGTGCACGCCCAGGTGCGCGGAGGACGACACGGCGTTGTTGGTGTCGTTGACCGGACCGAACACCGCCATCGGGCACAGGATCAGCGCGCCCACGACGACCCCCAGCAGCGTGGCCGCGAGGCCCTGCCAGAAGGAGAGGCCGAACAGGATCGGGAAGGCGCCCAGCACACAGGTGGAGAAGGTGTTGGCGCCGCCGAAGGCGAGCCGGAACAGATCCAGCGGGGTCGCGGTGCGCTCGGCGTCGGGGATGCGGTCGACACCATGGGTCTCGACCTCGGTCAGGGACGGTGGCACGGCGGTGGGGTCGGGCTGCGGGGACAAGGAAGGCTCCAACGAGGGGACCGGCGGTGGAGCGCGTCGTGGCGCGGGCGAGTCGGGTGAGCGTACGGCGCTCGCCTGCGCGGGGGTGTGCGGCGCGAGTGGATGCCGTCCTCTCGGGGGTCTGCCGACGGTAAGGCCGGGGTCGACGGCCGCACCAGAGGACGGTTCATCCATCCTTCGTGCCCCTGGTGTGCGAAACCTCCATCACTCGGTGTCCGTCGGCGTGTCCTCCGGTTCGGTGTCGGGGCCCTGGGCGCGCACCCGCTGGACGTGTTCGAGGGACTCCCGCAGCTCGGTGAGCCAGTCGTCGGTGTGCTTCTGGACCAGGCGCACGCACCAGGCGAGCGCGTCGCTGCGGCTGCGGGCCACCCCGCCCGCGATGAGCGTGTCGAGGACCTGGCGCTCCGGCTGGCGCAGCCGGGTCATGACGGGTGCGGCCACATGGGTGAACAGCGCACGCTCCCCGTCGCACACCACACCCCAGGAGACCTTCCTGCGGAACCGGTGCTCGGCCGCGCGCGCCACCTCGATCCGGGTCTCGCGGGTGCGCTCCCGGAACTCCTGCACACGGCCCTGCACAGCGGCCGCCCGCTCGGTGTCCGAGACATCCTCGGCGAGCCGGGGGGCGGGGATGCGGCCGATCACGGTGATCTCCTCGCGGTCGACCGTCACCTCGGCCAGTTCCTCGAAGAGATCGTCGGGCAGGCGGCCGGTGAACCAGCCGCGCAGCTTCTCCTGCTGCTCTGTCGTAATCATGTAATGACGATTACTCGGCCAGGACATGAACACAAGGGATGCGGCGGGGGTCCGCCGAGAGCTCAACCGGAATGTTTCAGGCCTATTGCGGAGCAGGGGTGAACCGGCCATTCGGTCGGCTGGAACGATCAAGAGGCCCGTGGTTCCGGCGTCGTTGCGTTCGAATTCCGTGACTTCGAGCCACTGATTCAATACGCAAGGTTACTGAAACGCGTGGGGTCGATGTGAGATCCGGCGCCGGACTCGGCAGACTCGCGCTCGCCGCTCCGGCACCGATCGCGCCGGACGCGGCCACACCCCCGTTCCGAGCGGAAGGATGCACACAATGCCGAACACCGCACGCTGGGCAGCGACTCTCACCCTGACGGCCACCGCCGTCTGCGGCCCCCTCACCGGGACCGCCCTCGCCGCCCCCGCCTCGCTCTACGCCCCCTCGGCCCTGGTCCTCACCGTGGCCCACGGCGAGGACGCCGCCCTCGCCACACCCGCCCGCGCGGTCACCCTCACCTGTGCCCCGACCGCTTCCGGCACCCATCCCGCACCGGCCGCCGCCTGCGCCGAACTGCGCGGTGCCGGCGGGGACTTCGATGCGCTCGCCGGCCAGGACGAGGTCATGTGCACCAAGGAGTACGACCCGGTGGTCGTCACCGTCGACGGCGTCTGGCAGGGCAGACGCGTCGCCTACGAGCGCACCTTCGCCAACGAATGCGTGAAGAGCTCCCACGGCGCGAGCCTCTTCACCTTCTAGGGCCGGGGTCGCACGGCCCCCGTGAGCTGGACAGCGGCCCGTGACCGGGGAGAGCGAGCGCTGTCACGGGGTCCTGCGATCTCGTACGGGGGCCGGCCGGGCGGAGTGGGGCCGCCGGGCCGGCCTTCGGGAACCGTGGAGTTCCTTTCGATCAGCCCCGCCGTCCGGGGAGGTCCGGCAGCGGCGGGAAGCGGCCCAGCAGTCCCGCGGCGTGCAGCAGCCGCCGGATGCGCGGGCTCGCGGACACGACCCGGAGCCGGCCGCCGCGCTCGCGGGCGCGGGAGTCCGCCCGGCACAGCACGCGCAGGCCCGAGCCGTCGAAGAAGGCCACCGTGCGCAGGTCGACCAGGACGTCCGGCTCCTGGCCCGCGGTCGCGGCGTCCAGATGCTCGGCGAGGGAGGCCGCGGTCGCCATGTCGATCTCGTCCGCCGCCTCGACGACCGTGAACGGGCCGTGCCGGTACGTGCGGGCATAGGGGTTCGCCGCTGGGGGACCGGCTCCGGAATCCCGTGTCATATCGGCTCCACCTGGACAGGGGCGCGCATTCGATCTCGGTAGTTACCCCGGCGGCGTGGGTCGCATCCCTGAGGAGGGATGGCGCAAGATCTAGTTCACCCGACCTAGTGAATTCCAGCTGCAGTTATTGACTTTTAGTCGAGGTTTCTGCACATCGACGGCCTGTTCAACCGGTCGTCGGCGCCGTAGAGTCGCCGTGCCGCCCCGGCCCCTGGCTGCAATCTCCGTACACCGCAGGAGGGTTGGCCGTGGGTACGCCGGTGCGCACTTCCTCTGACGAGCCTCCGTTGCTCACTCACCGCGGGCTCATGGAGCCCGCGCTGGAGATGGAGTTCACGGCGCACTTCGCCCGCCGGGGCGGGGAGGCCGCCGCCCGCGCCGCGGCGGCCGCCGTGACCGGGGTGATCGAGGCGCCCGCGTGGTTCCTCGCCTCCCTGCTCGACGTCGGTCGGCGGGTCAGCCGCTGCCTGCTGGCCCGGACGGCGGCCGACGTCTGCCGGATCGTCCTGACGGCGGACCGCGGCGGCCTCGCGCTGGCGGGCACGGACGACACCCGGATCACCTTGCACGGCGACCCCGGCAACGGAGCAACGGGCCTTCCCCTGCTGGGAGTCGTCGACGGACTGCACGTCCACCGAGGAGCGCAGGGGCATGTGTGGGTGGTGTGGCGCGGGCCCTGGGCTCCCGCCACCGACGCACAGGACGAGCGCTAGGGCCTGTGGTGGCGGTTCGGTCCGACTGCGAGCGCGGCGCCCGCCGGCCGGCCCGGGCGGAGTCGTCGACTTCGCCGGATCCGCTCAGCTGCGGTCCCGGTGGCTGGTGTCGCACCACGGGTAGCGGCGGCTGCGGCGGCAGGTGCACAGGGCGACCCGGAAGCGGTCGGAGGAGACCGTGGTGCCGTCCGGCAGTTCCACGTCGACGGGGCCGTCCACCAGGACGGGACCCCGGCGCTCGATCCTGACCCGGCGCGGTGACTCAGGGGCGGAGTTCGGCACGGACGACCACCAGCTCTTCCTTCTTCTCGGCGGCGGACAGCAGTCCTCCCTCGCGCAGCCAGTGCTCACGTCCGCGGAGCACCGGACCGAACGGGATCAGCGTCCGCCGGGTCACACCGGCCTCCAGGCCTGCGGCGCGCAGATGCCCGAGGGTCTCCTCCGGGCCGCTGAGCGCGGACTGGACGAGCAGCAGGACACCGCCGGGGCGTAGCAGACGGGGAGCCTCCCGGCAGATCCGGTCCAGGACGAGCCGGCCGTCGCCGCCCGCGTCCCAGGCCCGCACCGGGCGGCGCCCGTCCGGTGCCGGCACGTACGGCGGATTGCTGAGGATGAGGTCGAAGGACCGCCCCTGCACCGGAGCGAAGAGGTCCCCGTAGCGCACGCGCACCCGCAGTCCGGCGAGCCGGGCGTTGAGGCGTGCGGCGCACACCGCCCGCCACGACACGTCCACCCCCGTCACCCGGGTTCCGCGGCGCGCCGCTTCCAGTGCGAGCGCCCCGCTTCCGGTGCCCACGTCCAGGACCTCCGCACCCGGCGGGAGCGGTTCCTCGGAGAGGGCCCCGGCCAGCAGGGCGGTGTCTGCCTGTGGGCTGTAGACGCCCGGTGGTGCCAGTGGATTCACTCCGGCCGGGTACCCCGAGAATCAGGAGGTAACGGATGATTCGGAAGTGAGGGGAGTGCGCAGGGACGAGCGGCCTGCCCGCCAGTCCGTCAGCAGCCGGTCGGCGAGACGGTCCTCCAGACACACGGTGGCGTCGATGCCGAAGGCCACGTCGGGCGCCAGATGCGGTTCCTCGGCGAGCAGCCCGCCGATGACGTCGTGGCGCACCACCTGCTCATGGACCGCGTCGGCCTCGACGTGCTCGTCGTAGAAGTGCGCGGCGGCCGGCCCGGCGCCCGTCCGGCGCAGGGCCTCGGCGAGCCGCCGGGAACCCGGCGACGAGGTGACCTCGACAGCCGCGAAGTGGCCCACGAGGGCGCCCCGCAGCTGCCGGTGCAGACCGAACAGGGACATCAGGTTCACCGTCGCCAGGACCTCGGCGCCGGCCGCGTCCACATAGTGCCCGTACGTCGTCTCCAGGCCCAGGTCCGCCATCAGGTCGGCGAACAGCCGGGCGTGCACCCGGTCGGCGCGGCCGCCGCCGTACTCGTCGAACTCCACCGCCGCCATGGCCGCCTTGGCCCGCCCCCACAGCCGCGGCAGCACCCACGCATGCGGATCGGCCTCCTTGAGGTGGTACAGCGAGCGCTGGGCCGCGTACTCGCGCAGCTGCCACAACGCTCCCTCGTCCCGCAGATAGTGGGTCACCCCGCTGCCGTCGACGGGCTCCACCAGAAGCGGCGCGAGCGCGTCCTCGACTCCGTCGTGGACCTGCGCGTCGGTGCGCAGTGCCGTCAGGAACCGGTGCTCCAGCGCGGCCCGGGTACGCAGCAGCTCCGGGTCCCACTCCAGATCCCGGGGCACGTCCGCGAAGCCGCGGTAGTGCAGTTCGTAGCAGAGGTAGAGGGCGAGCTGGAGATCGTCCCCGTAGACGGCCGCCCGCGCGACCTCGGCGGGGGCGGGGAGCGGCCCGGTGCCCAGCAGATACTCCGACACAGCCGCCGAGACCGCCCCTCGGGCGACCGGCAACCGTGGTTCCACGCGGTCGTGCGTCATACGACCCGGGTACCCGGGCGGGGGCGGGCCATCCGTGCGGGCGGAGGGGGCCCGGGTGTGGTCGCCGGTCCGGCGCGTGGGAGAGGGGCCCGGTCGTGGCCGCAGCTCGCGCGCGTGCGGGAGGGAGCTCGGGCCTGGGTGCCGGTCCGGCGCGCGGGGGAGGTGACCCTCCTGCAGTCGTGGCGTGACCGGGGGCGGAGCGTCGGCCCCGCCTGCTGCACCGACACGCGTGGAGAGGCTCGGCTGTGGTCGCCGCTCGTGCACTCGTGGATCGGTTCAGCCGTGCCCGGCCCGGGCACGCGTCGGGGTTGGCGTCGGCCGACTTGGGCCACACCGGACACGCGGCAGCGGTCCGCCGTGGCCGTTCGCCGGGTTGCCGTCGCGTGAGGCCGGGCCGGGGGCCGTCAGTCGCCCTCGGACTCCTCCTGGGCGCGGACATTGGGGGTGATGGCCTCTCCGGCCTCGCCCCTGCGGCGGCGCTGCTCCTGGGAGTCCGTCGTGCGCCGTTCCGCCTCCTCGGCCTCGCGGAGGACTTCGTCCAGGGCCGTCCTGGGGGTGTGCTCTGCGTTCTTGCCGTTCTTGCCGTTCTTGGCGTTCTTGCCGTGCTCTCCGTGCTCTCCGTGCTCGTGGTGGGTCATGGCAGCTCCTCTCTCAGCTTCCCGCCGTCGCGATGCGCAGCGGCACCGCGTCCCGGTCGGTCCTCTCCTCCTGGGCGCGGCTGATCCCCGCCCACCAGGACGGGCCGTCCTCGATGTGCCGCAGCAGCACTCCCTCGCGGATGGCCCAGGGGCAGACGGTCACGGTCTTGATGCCGGTCAGCTTCAGCGCGGTGTGTCCGACCACCGCCCCGGCCAGGCTCTGTGCGGCGCGCGGCGCGGAGATGCCGGGGAGCCGGGCGCGTTCGGCGGAGGGGAGTCCGGCGAGCAGGATCATCGCCTCGCGCAGGTCCGAGCGGCGCAACCGGCGCTCCACGAACGGCCCGTGCCGTCCCGGCGGGGCCCCGCACAGCCGCCCCAGCTGCTCGAAGGTGCGGGAGGTGACCACCGCCGTACGCGGGCCCTCCCAGCGGATCCGGGCCGCGACGTCCCGCAGTTGATGCCGGACCCGGCGGCGCAGCGCCCGCACCAGCTCCTGCGGCGGCGGATCCTGGCCCTCGAAGAACTCGTGGGTCAGCCGACCCGCGCCCAGCGGCAGCGAGGCCACGAAGTCCGGCACCCGGCCGCGCCCGAAGGCCACTTCGAGGGAGCCCCCGCCGATGTCGAGAAGGGCCAGCGGTCCCGACCGCCACCCCATCCAGCGCCGCGCCCCGAGGAACGTGAGCTCCGCCTCCAGCTCGCCCGGCAGCGTGCACAGCCCGACACCGGTGCGCGAGCGGACCGCACGCAGCACCTCACGGCGGTTCGGGGCGGCGCGCACCACCGCGGTCGCGAAGGCCAGCGGCGCGGCCGCGCCCCATTTCGCGGCGGTCCTGCTCGCCTCGTCCACCGCGGCCACGAGCCGTTCGACGGACTCCTCGGGCACCGGCCCGCCCGGCTCGACGCACTCGGACAGCCTCAGGCGCCACTTCGCGGTGTGCACCGGCAGCGGCACCCCGCCCTCCGTGTCCGCCACCACCAGCCGGACCGTGTTCGACCCCACATCCACCACGCTGATTCGCATGGACCCGTGAGTACCCATTTACCGGGCGGAACAACGCGGTCACTCACCGCGCCAGGGAGTGAGCCGCGGCAACCAGCCAGGCACCGCACGCCGGTACCGCGCGTACCGCGCACCGAACCGGGCGGCGAGCGCGGGCTCCTCGTACCACCGGGCGAACGCCCACATCAGCGCCCAGGCACCGGCGCCGTAGCCGAACAGCACCGGGCGGGCCAGCAGCAGCCCCTGGCCGGCGATCGCCGCGACCACGGCGACGTACATCGGATTGCGCACATGCCGGTACAGCCCGCCCACCACGAGCCGCCCGGTCGGCGCGACCGGCGCCGGGGTGCCGAGCCCCTCCCGGACGAACCGTACGAAGGCCGTCAGCAGGACGGCGGCGCCGAGAAGGAGCGGGACCAGACCGATCAGCCGCACGGGCGGCCACCAGTCACCGGTCCGCCAGCCTGTCAGCCACCACGGCGCCAGCCCGGCGACCGTGCCGGGCGCGAGGGCGAAGAAGACCGCGCTGCCGAGTGCCGCCGCCGGTGTCCGCACACCGTCACCATGACAGCGCGGAGGGGCCGCCGTCTCCCTGCAGACGGCGGCCCCTCGGCCCTGGTGCACTCACCCGTGCACGAGCGATGCGGCTACATGTGGACGACGGGTGCGGCGTCCGGGTCCTGCTCCGGCACCCCGCGCCGGTAGAGCAGGAAGGCGATCACCGCGCCGACGGCGAAGAAGCCCGCCGACCACCAGAAGGCGGTGGTGTAGCTCTCGATCGTGGCCTGCGCCTGGACCAGCTTGTTGCTCGGGTCCTTCCCGGCGAGGTAGTCGGTCGCGGCGCTCGCGGCCAGGGTGTTCAGCAGCGCCGTACCGATCGAACCGCCCACCTGCTGCATGGCGTTGACCGTGGCGGAGGCGACGCCCGCGTCCTCGGCCGCGACCCCGCCGGTGGCCAGTTCCATGGCGGCCGGCATGACCAGGCCGAGGCCGAGGCCGACGATGATCAGCTGGGGCAGCACGGCGGTCACGTAGTCGGAGTCGGTGCCTATCCCGGTCAGCCAGGCCATGCCGGCCACGGAGACCGCGAAGCCCAGCGGGACCACGGCCTTCGGGCCGATCCGCGGCAGCAGCAAGGTCGTAC
Organism: Streptomyces sp. S.PB5; assembly: GCF_030403745.1. Lineage (GTDB taxonomy): Bacteria > Actinomycetota > Actinomycetes > Streptomycetales > Streptomycetaceae > Streptomyces. The sequence goes on along the minus strand of NZ_JAQMWP010000015.1, from coordinate 45,844 downwards.
CGAGCTGGGCCGTCACCATCAGCGCGGCCACCATCGGCAGGAACGCCACACCGGTCCTGGTCGGGCTGAAGCCCAGGTTGAGCTGGAGGTAGTAGGTGAGGAAGAGGAAGACGCCGAACATGCCCGCGCCGGAGATCAGCAGCGCGAAGAGCGAGGCCGCGCGGTTGCGGTCGGTCAGGATGCGCAGCGGCAGCAGCGGGTGCGCGGCCTTGGTCTGCCACCATGTGAAGGCGGCCAGCAGCACACCGCCGGCGATCAGGAAGCCCCAGGTCGCGGGCGAGCCCCAGTCGTGCGTCTCGGCGTTGGAGAAGCCGTAGACCACGGCGAACAGACCGGCGGCCACCAGGATCGTGCCGGGCACGTCCAGCTTGGAGTTGGAGGCGTCGCGGTGGTTGTGGAGCAGCAACCAGCCGCCGGCGAAGGCGAACACGGCGATGACGACGTTGACGTAGAGGGTCCAGCGCCAGTCGAGGGCGTCGGTCAGGATGCCGCCGAGCAGCAGACCCACCGCGCCGCCCGCGCCGGCGATGGCGCCGTAGACGCTGAACGCCTTGGCGCGCTCCTTGGCGTCCGTGAACGTCGTGTTCAACAGCGAGAGCGCGGCGGGCGCGAGCAGTGCGCCGAAGACACCCTGGAGAGCGCGGGCGGTGACCAGCATCTCGAAGTTGGTGGCGGCACCGCCGAGTGCGGAGACCGCGGCGAAGCCGACGATACCGACGAGGAAGGCGGTCTTGCGGCCGAAGAGGTCGGCGATCCGGCCGCCGAGCAGCAGGAGGGAGGCGAAGGCCAGCGCGTACGCGGTGACGATCCACTGCCGGTTGCCGTCGGAGAAGCCGAGATCGGCCTGGGCGGAGGGGAGCGCGATGTTCACGATGGTGGCGTCGAGGACCACCATCAGCTGGGCGAGGGCGACGACCGCGAGGATCCACCACCGCTTGTTGGAGGAGGCCTCGGGTGGCGCCTCGGCTGCGCCCGCCTGGGCGTCTTCGGAAAGGGTCTTCTGGGACATGGAAGAACCACTCCAGGGAAGTCGTTCGGATCTTTACCAACGCGTAAACGAAACTGTTTCGTACACGTCGAGGCTAGAGCACTTTTAGCGAAACGGCAAAGTTTCGATGGCGAGAGGGGCTGAGTGTGACCAGCGGCACATTCGAGGTCGGCGGTGCGGGGCTGTACTACGAACTGCGGGGGAGCGGTCCCGCGCTGCTGATGATCAGCGGCGCGGGCGGGGACGCGGGCTACTACACGGGCGTCGCGGCGGACCTCGCCGACGCGTTCACGGTGATCACCTACGACCGGCGCGGCAACTCCCGCAGCACCGGCCGGACCGGCGCGCCGATGGACCTCGCGCAGCAGGCGGCCGACGCCCTTGCGCTGATCGACGGCCTCGCGGACGGACGGGCGCTGGTGTTCGGCAACAGCGGGGGCGCGATCGTCGGCCTGACGCTGGCCGCCCTGCACCCCGAGTGTCTGACGGGCCTGATCGCCCATGAACCGCCCGCCGTGAACGTCCTGCCCGACGGCGACCCCGCCCGTGACTTCTTCGCCGACGTGGCCGACCGCTACGCGCGGGGCGGGGCGCCGGCGGCGGGCCGCAGGTTCGCCGAGACCGTGCGCGGCGAGGGGACGTACCGCTGGCCCGACGACCTGTGGCGACGGTTCCTCGGCAACCAGGACCACCTGTTCGGCGCCGAGTGGCCCGCTTTCGCCGGCTTCCGGCCCGACGAGGGCGCGCTGAAATCGGTGCCGTTCCCGGTCGTCCTGGGGGCCGGTGCCGAGGACCGCGACACCTACTACGCCCGCCCGTCGGTCGAGATCGCCCGCCGGATCGGCGCCCCCTGGGTCGAGTTCCCCGGCATCCACATGGAGTTCCTGCGCCACCCGGACCGCTTCGCGGCGGCGCTGCGGGCGGTGGCGGCCTGGATGGGCGCGGACGACCGGTCAGCCCCACCGCGTATGCCTTGACGGGAATATAACTGCGGAGGCATATTGGAGGCATGTCCGACGCCGCGCTCTGGACCGCCCTCGCCGATCCCCACCGGCGGGCCATCGTCGCGCTGCTCCTGGAGCGGCCGCGGCCCGTCGGGGAGATCGTGGAGGCATGCGGACTGAGCCAGCCCGGCACCTCCAAGCATCTGAAGGTGCTCAGGGAGGCCGGCCTGGTCCGGGTCAGGCAGGACGCACAGAGGCGCGTCTACGCCCTCGACCCGGCCCCCATCGCCGAGCTCGACGCGTGGCTGGCGCCGTACCGCCGCCTGTGGAACAGCAGCCTCGACGCCCTGGGCCGCCGCCTCGACGAGACCGCGCCGGACGACCCCGAGGAACCCACTCCGAAGGACTGATCCACCATGCCCGCAGATCTCACCGGCACCTATCTGACGCTGGACGACGGCCGCCCGGCCGTCCGCTTCACCCGTACCTACGAGCATCCCGTCGCGCGCGTCTGGCAGTTCGTGACCGACGCCGACGAACTCGCCCACTGGTTCCCCGCCCGCGCCGAGATCGACCTGCGCGCCGGCGGGGAGATCAAGTTCAGCGGCGACCCGCACATGGAGGACTCCACGGGCCGGGTCATCGCCGTCGACCCGCCCCGGCATCTGTCGTTCGAGTGGGGCGGCGACGAACTGCGCTTCGACCTGGAGGCACTCGACGACAGCAGCACCCGTTTCACGCTCACCAACGTGCTGAGCGAGGAGAACGCCGCCGCCCGCAACGGCGCCGGCTGGGAGGTCTGCCTGGCCGCCCTCGACGCCCACGCGCGCGGTGAGGACTTCGGCGGGCCGCACGCCGGGGCCGAGGCTCCGTGGAAGGGGTTCTACGACGGCTATGTCGCCGCCGGTGTCCCCTCCGGAGCCGCCGTCCCCGGCCTGGACTGATCACGCCATCTGACGCCGCACCAGCTCGTGCAGCCGCCCGCCCGTGTCCGCGAGCAGCTGCGCGGGCGGGCCCTGCTGGGCCACCTTGCCGTCCTCCATCACGATCACGCGGTCGGCGTCGAGGACCGTCGAGAGGCGGTGCGCGATGACGACTCGGGTGGCGTTGAGGGCCTTGGTGGACTCGATGACCGTACGCTGCGTCTCGTTGTCGAGGGCGCTGGTCGCCTCGTCGAAGAAGAGGATCCGCGGCCGGCGGATCAACGCCTGGGCGATCATGAGCCGTTGACGCTGGCCGCCGGAGACGGCACCGCTGCCCGAGACGATCGTGTGCAGCCCCATCGGCATCCGCTTGATGTCCTCCGCGAGCCCCGCCATCTGTGCCGCCGCCATCACCTCCTCCGGCGTGAACGGCTCCGTCCCGCAGATGACGTCCATGATCGAGCCGTTGAACGGCTGCGCGTGCTGGAGCACCACCCCGCACTGGCGCCGCACCGCCGACTGGTCGAGCGCCGCAAGATCCTGACCGTCGTAGAGCACGCTTCCCGAGACCGGCGGGTCGAAGCCGATCAGCAGCCTGAGCAGGGTCGACTTGCCGCAGCCGCTCGGGCCGACGATCGCCACGAACTCGCCCGGCCGCACCTCGAAGGACACGTCGTCCAGGACCAGAGGGCCGTCGTCGGAGTAGCGGAAGGAGAGCCGGCGCGCCTCGATCCCGCCCGACAGCGGGCCGGGGCGGGTGTTGGCCGTGCGCACCTCGGGCGTGGCGTCCAGGACCGGCCTGATCTCCTCGAACAGCGGCAGCGCGCCCACCGCCGAGACGAAGGAACCGGTCAGCTGGGTCACCGACGTCAGCACCATCGTCACCGAGGTGTTGAAGGTGAGGAACGCCGCCGCCGACATCGACCCGCGCGCGGGCCCCGCCAGCAGCATGAACATCAGCAGGGTGCACACCGGCAGATAGACGGCGCCCATCACCGTGGTGAGGTTCTTGATCCGCCCCAACCGCTGCTGGAGCTCCCTGCTGCGCGCGAACTGAGAGGCCCAGGCCGCGTACGCGTAGTTCTCGGCGGCCGCGACCCGCAGCTTGGGCAGTCCGCGCAGGGTCTGGAAGGCCTGGTTGTTCAGCTTGTTGCCGAGCACCACCAGGCGCCGTTGCCAGCGCACCTGCCACAGCCCGAGCCCGAGGAAGATCCCGGCGATCACCACGAGCATGCCGATCGCCGCGAAGGCCATCGGCACGCTGTACCAGAACAGCAGGCCGAGGTTCATCGCACCGATGGTCACCGACTGGGCGACGACCGGGCCGACTCCCGCCAGCAGCCGGCGGATCGCGCTGATGCCCATCGCCGCACTGGCCAGCTCACCGGTGGAGCGCTCGGTGAAGAACTTCGTCGGCAGCCGCAGCAGCCGGTCCCAGACGGCCGGCTGGAGGGTCGCCTCGATACGGCCCTCCAGACGCAGGATGGTCAGGCCCTGCAGCAGCATGAACGCCGCCGCGACCAGACTGCTGACCATCACCGCGAGACAGACCTGCACGATCAGGTGCGTCTGCGCCTTCGGCACGAACTCGCCGAGCACCTTGCCGGTCGCGATCGGCACGATCGCACCGATCGCGACGGTCACGAGACCGCTCAGGAGCAGGTTCGTCAGGTCCCCGCCCATGCCCTGCATGCTGAACCGCAGCAGCCCGAGCGGACCGAGCCGCCGCTCGGGCAGCGGCCGGTAGAACATGACGGCACGCGGTTCGAACTCCTCCGCGTTGGCCTTCTCGATCGGCGTCTCACGGCCCGTCGCCGGATGCACCGCCACATAGCCGCCACGCCGCCACAGCAGCGCGACCGGCGCCCCGGACAGCGCGCGGTGGCCCACCAGTGGTCCCACGTTGTCCCGCCACCAGCTGCCGTCCAGCCGCACGGCCCGGGCACGTATCCGGGAGGCGAGCGCGATCTGCTCGACCGGATCGAGACGGTCGCTGCCGGTGCCGCTCTGCGCCGGGTCGGCCAGGGTGATCCCGGCGGCCCGCGCGACCAGCTTGCACGCCGCGTAGGAGGCGTCCGCGTCGGCGGCCGTCGTGCGCTTCGAGGAGGACTTGCCGATCGAGGCGAGCAGCGTCCGGTCGGCCTGGGCCCGGACCGCCTCACCGGCCTTGATGCCCTCCGCGGTGCGCGTCTCGTGGGTGCGCTCCAGCTGCTCGATCCAGCGGTCCAGGGTGGTCAGCAGCCGGTACTGCTGGTCGACCATGCTCTGCCAGACCGCGGGGTCCATCAGCAGGTCGGCGGCCGCCTCGGCGCCGTACAGCGATCCGTACTGCACGCTGCCCGGCGGGACCTGCATCCAGAACACGTCGTCGTCGGTGATCTCGGCGGCCCGCTCGTTCGCCATCGGCGCCTGGAAGAGGACCGAGAGGCTGCGGCCGACGCCGAGCGCCAGGGCGTACTCCAAGGGGCTGGTCGTCGGCGGTACGTACTGGGGGTTGCCGTACTCGTCGTAGGACCAGGTCTGGGTGTGGGCGGGCTGGTACAGCTCGCGCAGTCCGATGCGGCGTACCACGCAGTCCCGCAACGGGCGGGCGACCAGCGTGTGTTGAGGGCCGGGGACCGGGCCGAGGATCAGGGAGCCCGCCTCCAGGCGGCCCAAGTGGTGCCAGTGGCCCTGCTGTTCGGCGTCCACCGCGAACAGGTCCACGGCCCCCGACGCCACCAGCCACAGCACCTGCGGCCCTTCGAGATCCAGACGGGTGAATCCGGCGCAGTCGATCGGCGTCCCCATGGTGCCGAGCGCGGTGAGGACGACGTCCCCTTCGTGTGCGGTCGTCATCTCATCGCTCCCTGACCAGTGCCGCGTACGCCCCGCCGTACGCCACCAGCTCCTCGTGCCGTCCGCGTTCCACGATCGTGCCGTGCTCGAGCACGACGATCTCGTCGCTGTCGCGCACGGTGCTCAGCCGGTGGGCGATCACCACACAGGCGCAGCCGCGCCGCCGCAGGTTGTCCATCACGATCTGCTCGGTCTCGGCGTCCAGCGCGCTCGTCACCTCGTCGAGGACGAGGATGCTGGGGCGGCGGACCAACGCCCTGGCGATCTCCAGGCGTTGGCGCTGACCGCCGGAGAAGTTGCGGCCGTCCTGCTCGACCCGGCTCCGGATGCCTCCGGGGCGGCGCATCACGACGTCGTGGAGAGCGGCGTCCTTCAGGGCCTCGACCACCGCTTCGTCCGGAATCGACGGGTCCCACAGCGCCACGTTGTCGCGCACCGAGCCCTCGAAGAGGAAGACGTCCTGGTCGACGAAGGAGACCGAGGAGGCGAGGGCGCCGCGCGGGATGTCCTCCAGGCGCTGTCCGTCGATACGGATCACGCCCTCCCAGGGCGCGTACAGGCCCGAGATCAGCCGGGACACCGTGGACTTGCCGCTGCCCGAGCCGCCGACCAGCGCCACCTGCTGGCCGGGGCCGACCGTCAGGTCGAAGCCGGTCAACAGGGGCTTGTCGAGCGGGTTGTAGCCGAAGCTGATGTTCTGCAGCTCGACATGCCCGTGCAGACGGCGTGTCGACTCGTCGGCGCCGGGGCGGCCGTAGAGCGGGTCGGCCTGGAAGTTCTCGACGTCCTTCAGCCGGGCCACGTCCGCCGCGAAGTCCTGGATGCGGCCCGCGACCCCGTTGAGGCGGGTGATCGGGGCGGTGAAGCGGGTGACCAGCGCCTGGAAGGCCACCAGCAGACCGACCGAGATGCCGCCCTCGACCGCCCGCATGCCCCCGATCCACAGGATCAGCGCGCTGTTGAGCGACGCGAGGGTCGGGGCGACGACACCCAGCCAGGCGCTCGGCACGCCCAGCCGCTGCTGCTCCTCCAGCGTCGTGGCGTGCTGTCCCGCCCACTTGCGGAAGTAGCCGTCCTCACCGCCGGTCGCCTTCATCGTCTCGATCAACTGCAGGCCCGTGTAGGCGGTGTTGGTGAGACGGGCGCTGTCCGCGCGCAGTTTCGCGGTACGGGTGGCCCGCAGCCGGATGACGACCCGCATGGCGACGATGTTGAGGAGCGCGACACCGATGCCGACGAACGTGAGCTGCGGGTCGTAGGTGTACAGCAGGACCGCGTACAGGACGACGACCACCGCGTCCACGCCCGCCGCCGCGAGGTCACGGGCCAGGGTCTCGGCCACCGCGTCGTTCGACTGGAGGCGCTGCACCAGGTCGGCCGGGCTGCGCTGGGAGAAGAACGTCACTGGCAGCCGCAGCAGATGGCGCAGGAAGCGGGCGCTGGAGAGGGTGGAGGAGATGATGCGGCCGCGCAGCAGGTTCGCCTGCTGCAGCCAGGTCAGTACCAGGGTCAGCAGGACGCACGTCCCCATCGACGCGAACAGCACGCCGAGCAGCGAGGTCTGCCCCCCGATGAGGAACATGTCGATGTACGTCCGGCTCAGCGCGGGCACCGCCGCGCCGACCAGCACCAGGAGCAGACTCGCCAGCACCGCGGCCGGCATCGTGCCCGCGGTGCCGCGCAGCCGGGCCGGCATCGCGCCGAGCACGCCCGGCTTGCGGCCGCCCTTGGTGAAGCCGTCGCCCGGCTCCATGATCAGCACGACACCGGTGAAGCTGGAGTCGAAGTCCTCCATGGGCACGAACCGGCGGCCCTTGCCGGGGTCGTTGATGTACACCCCGCGGCGGCCGAAGCGGCGGCCCATGCCGTCGTAGACGACGTAGTGGTTGAACTCCCAGAACAGCACGGCCGGCGTCTTCACCTCGGCGAGGGCGGCCGTGTCCATCTGCATGCCCTTGGCCGTGAGGCCGTAACTGCGGGCCGCCTTCAGGAGGTTGCTCGCGCGGGAGCCGTCGCGCGAGACACCGCACGCGATGCGCAGCTCCTCGAGCGGGACGTGCTTGCCGAAGTGGCCGAGGACCATCGCGAGGGAGGCGGCGCCGCACTCGACGGCCTCCATCTGCAGGACGGTGGGCGTCCGGACGGTCTTGGCCTTGCCCTTGGGCACCGGGCGCTTGGGCGGAGCCGAACGGCGTCTGCTGCGGACTTCCTCTGTGGTGCTCACGGCAGCAGCCAATCGACGGGGCGCTGGTCGGCCAGCCGGATGGAACCCTTGGCGAGGGTCATGGAGGTGAGGGCGAACGGCGGCCCGTCCTTGGACGACCACTTGTAGCCGCTCTTCGTGGCGGACGACCTGTCCAGCTTCACGAGCACGGCGACCGGCCTGCCGTCCTTGGTGAACTGCTCGCCGAGCTGGCCGTCCCCGAGGAACGCGGCGATCTGCTGTGCCGACTGGGCGGAGCGGTCCACCGACTTCACATGGCCGCGCAGCACGCCGTACTCCTGGGTGGGGACCGAGGAGACGGTGAGGTCGACGGCGGCGTTCGCGGGGATGGAGGCCGCGTTCTCGGCGGGCACGTACACGGTGGCGTACAAGGGGTCCTTGGTGTGCGCGACCTTCTCCACGGCGGCCACGTTCGCTCCGGTCTGGATGATCTGCCCGATCGTGGCGGCGAGCGCGGTGACCCGGCCCGCGGCGACCGAGCGGACCACGGCGTCGCCGTCGGCGGTGCGCACCTTCAGCACGGGGGAGTCGGCCGGCAGCCGCTCGCCCTGCTCGGCGAGGACCGCGGTGACCTGTCCGGCGACGGGGCTCTGCAGGATGTAACTGCCCTGCCCGTGGGTGAGGATCGCCGACGCGCTCACGGTGGAGGCGACCGAGCCGGTCACCGCCCACACGGATGCGGCGGCCATGACGACCACGGTGACGGAGAGCGCGAGCCAGCCCTGGGGGCGCGCGAACCGCACCGGAAGGTCCAGCTCCTCGGGCGACTGGAGCTTGGCGAGGGCCTGTTGGCGGAACTGCACGGACTTTCCCTCACCTGAAACGACACCTGAAAACGACAAGGGACCGGCCCGAAGGAGCCGGTTGATTCATGACAGCCGTCTTTCTGACGGCATCCGAGAGTCCCGGAGCCGGGAAACGGCTCCGGGACTCTCGGCACGAGCTGCGATCAGAGACCGGCAACCAGGTTCGTGACCGGGGCCACGGAGAGGCCGGTGGTGCCCTCGACCGTGCCGACGACCGTGTCGACCAGGCCGGAAACCGGGGCGACGCTGTCCACCAGGCCGGTGACGGTGCCCAGGGCGTTCAGCTGCAGGCCGCCGGAGACGTTGTCGAGCTCGGCGTCGGAGATCTCGACGGTCTCAACCTGGGGGGTGGAGTTCATGATGGAACTTCCCTTCATATGGATATTCACAAGGGGGAGCGGTGACCCCTGTGGGGACGGCCGCGACCGCAGGCGCCGGGCGCCGTTGCCGGAGCCCTGTGCGGCCCCTGCGGTGCGATGGATCAAAGCACGCGGCGAGCCCGCGCTTCCAATCAACCAACCGCCCCACCAGGACACTTGAGCCCCAGAAGTGCCCAACGGTGGAGGCCTGCGCACGTCCCGCTGCCGACATCTTCACAGTCGGCACTTCTTCCGTTCATACGCGCTCTTGCGCCCCGGGAAGTGAATCCGACACTCCCGCCCCAATGACATGAGGGGGCGCGCGGGCTTGTGCAGAACCGTCGTCTCCGGTGACTTCGTTGAGCATTGGATGTGCAGATTCCCTGAAGCCAGGATTCGGAGCCGAGTTCGGAACGGACCGCTGTCGATCGATCGCGGACCGTGTCAGGACCGGGTCAGGATCGGTTCAGGACCGGGTCAGGATCGGTTCAGGGCTGGGTCAGCCCAGAAGTGCGTAGACCGTGCTCGCGTGTGCCGCGAGTTCACCCGACTCCTCATCGGTCATCGTGATGTCGGCGAACGCCATGCGCCGGCCCAGTTTGGTGACGACCGCTTCGATCAGGACATCCGAACCGGTCACCGCCCGCTGGAACGACGTCGACTGCTGCACCGTCGTCATGGGTCCGTAAGCCCCTCGCGCCGCCGACACGGCGATCACGGTCGCGGTGTCCGCGGCGGCCATCAGCGCCTGCCCCGACAGCCCTCCGCCCTCCCTCGACAGCCGGTCCGACCAGGGCAGACGCAGGGTGGCGCGGCGGTCGCCCAGGGACTGGACCGACAGACCCAGTTCGAGGACCCAAGGGGCGAAGTTGTCGGCGAGGATCTTGTCGGCTTCGGCGGTCGTCATCGTCATATGGGCGATTGTTCCCGGCGCCGGCCCGCCGGACGCGGACCCTGGCCGATTCGATGCCGTGCAAAGAGATTGCCAGGAAACGGAATTGAACACCCCACGTGACTCCTGCGTACCTCCTGCCATCCAGGCGCCCCGACGAGCCGCCGACGACCGGCGGCACTGACCCCGCCCTTCAGGAGGTCGAGAAGTTTGAGTCACAAGCGAATTCCCAAGCGCAAGGCCGCGATCGCAGCGGGCGGCGTGATGGCGCTCGGAGCAGCCGCGATTCTTCTGCCGCAGGCCAACGCGGGCCAGGACGGCGCCTCCTCGGGGCAGGCCGCCGCCCCCAAGACCCTGAAGGCGTCGGACGCCTCGGACCTCGCCTCGCAGCTCGCCGAACTGCTCGGTGAGGCCTTCGCCGGTTCGTACTACGACGCGGAGCAGCAGCAGCTCGTCGTCAACGTCATATCGGGCGACAACAACAACGTCATCGTGCAGGCGAAGAAGGCCGGCGCGCAGATACGCGAGGTCGACAACAGCCTCGCCGAACTCGCAGCCGGCGCGCAGACCCTGAAGACCGACGCGACCATCCCCGGCACCGCGTGGGCCGTCGACCCCAGGACGAACAAGATCCTGGTCACCGCCGACAGCACGGTCACCGGCGCCAAGTGGGACCAGCTGGAGTCGACCGTCGACACCCTCGGCTCCGGCATGGCGACCATCAAGAAGTCGGCGGGCACCTTCAAGACCTTCCTCTCCGGCGGCGACGCCATCTTCGCCGGCGGCGCCCGCTGCTCCGCGGGGTTCAACGTCGTCGCGGGCGACGGCACCCCGGCCTTCCTGACCGCCGGCCACTGCGGGGTCGCCGCGGCGGAGTGGTCCGACGCGGACGGCGGCGAGCCGATCGCCACCGTCGACCAGGCCACCTTCCCCGGTGACGGCGACTTCGCGCTGGTGAAGTACGACGACCCGGCCACCGTCGCACCCAGCGAGGTCAACGTCGGCGAACAGACCGTCGCGATCTCCCAGGCCGCGGACGCCGAGGTGGGCCTCCAGGTCTTCCGGATGGGCAGCACCACCGGCCTCTCCGACGGCCAGGTCCTCGGACTCGACGCCACCGTGAACTACCCCGAGGGCACCGTCACCGGGCTCATCCAGACCAACGTCTGCGCCGAACCCGGCGACAGCGGCGGCTCCCTGTTCACCCAGGACGGGCTGGCCATCGGCCTGACCTCCGGCGGCAGCGGCGACTGCACCGTCGGCGGCGAGACCTTCTTCCAGCCGGTCACCACGGCCCTGGAGGCGGTCGGCGCGACGCTGGGCGCGGGCGACGCGGCGGGCGGCGGCGCGGAGGCCGGCGCGGGTGACGAGGCCGGCGCCGGTGAGGAAGCCGGAGCCGGCGAAGAGGCGGGCGCGGGCGAGGAAGCCGGCGTCGGTGACGAGGTCGGCGGCCAGGAAGTGGGCGGTGAAGAGGCCGGCGGCCAGGAGGTCGGCGGTGAAGAGGCCGGCGGCCATGACGCCGGTGCGGGCGCGGACGACGGCTCCGGCCTGACCCACCAGTAGCCCCCCTGGCTCCACGGACACGGTCCGGCCCTCCGGCGGGAGGGCCGGACCGTTCGTGCTTCGGCCGGACCGAGGCCGCTCCGGAGCGTGGACGAGGGAGCGGACCGGCTCGGCGGAGAGGCGGTGCGCCGGAACTCCGTGGCGCTGCGGGAGGAGCCGGGACGGGCGCTCAGCCGGTCTCCCGCGCCCGCAACAGCAGCAGCGCCACATCGTCCAGCCGCTCCTGCGTCGCCGTGCCGTCCGCCACCAGATGGTCGGCCAGCTCGTCCAGGGGCGCGTCACCGGCCTCGGCGAGACGGCGGCCCAGGTCGGCGAGGGCGTCCTCGATGTCGACGCCCGGGGACTCGATCAGACCGTCCGTGTAGAGGACGAGGACACTGCCCGGGGCCAGGTCGACCTCGGTGGTGGGGTAGGCCGCCGCCTCGTCGATGCCCAGCAGGGGACCGCCGGCCAGGTCGAGGACGCGCACCCGGCCGTCCGGGCGGCGGAGCAGGGGCGGGGGATGCCCTGCCCGGGCCATCACGGCACGGCCGTGCGCCGGGTCGAGGCGCAGATACAGACAGCTGGCGAAGAGGTCCGAACCCAGGTCGATCAGCAGCCGGTTGGTGCTGCGCATGACCTCCTCCGGGGGCTGGCCCACGGTCGTGTACGCCCGTACCGCCGTGCGGATCTGGCCCATCAGGCCGGCCGCCGTCACGTTGTGCCCCTGGACATCCCCGATCACCGCCGCGGCCACCCCGTGCGAGGGCACCAGATCGTAGAAGTCGCCGCCGATGTCCATGCCCTGAGTGGCCGGCAGATAGCGCGCGGCCGCGTCGACACCGGCCAGGCGGGGCAGGGAGTGGGGGAGCAGCGCCTCCTGGAGGCCGTGCGCGAGGCGGTGCTTGGCGTCGTACAGCATGGCCCTTTCGAGGGCCTGCGCGATCAGGCCGCCCAGGCTCGTCAGCACCGCCCGCTCGTCCGCCGGGAACGGATGCGGTTCGGAGTAGGCGAGCACACAGGTGCCCACCGGGCGCCCGGAGGCGATCAGCGGCAGATACGCCCAGGCCGCGAAGCCGTCGGGGGTCGCGAGCCGCGCCGGGTAGAGGTGCTCCAGCTGGCGGCGCGAGTCGAAGAACGCGGGCACACCGCTCTTCAGGGCCTGCATACCCGGCGTCGACTCGGTCAGCGGCAGCCCGTCGAACCGCTCCACGACCTGCGGGTCCGGATATCCGCGATGCCCCAGCACATGCAGCCGGCCCGCCCGCGAACCGAGGACGACCAGGGCCTGGCCGCCCACCGCCGGGAGGATCTCGTCCGCGACCAGCTGCACCACGTCCTGCACGCCCGCCGCCTCGGTGAGCGCACCCGCCAGGCTCAGCACCTGCGAGATGGTGACCAGCCGGGACGGCGCACCGCCCCCCGCCCGCGGTGCGCCCCGGCTCATCTCCGCCACCGCCCGCGCCCGGCTGACCCGCACACTCAGCCCGGTCGTGCTCGGGTACAGCCGGAACGACAGCCAGTCGGCGGGCGGCCGCAGCGCCACGAACGACGTCGAGTGCTGACTGATCAGCGCGGCCCGGTAACGGTCCTCGTACACGGGGTCGTTGAGCCACGGGACCGACGCCCACAGCTGGGTCCCCAGCAGCCTGCTCACCGGGACTCCGATCAGCTCGGCCGCCGCCGCGTTGGCGAAGGAGATCCGCCCGTGCAGATCGAGCGAGCACAACCCGTACGGCAGCCGCGCCACCATCCGCGCCGCCTCCACCGTGCCGAGCGTGCCGGCCGCCCCGCCCACCGGGGTCCCGGCCAGCAGATCCGGCTCCGGGAACACCGGCCGGCTGTCCTCGGCGGCCCGCTCCAGGCGTACCGCAAGGCGCCCGCAGGCCGCGGTCAGATGGTCCCGCTCCCGGTCGGACAGCTCCGGAGGATGCGAACCCGGCCAGGTCACGAACACCGCGCCGTACGCCGTCGTGCCCGTCGCCACCGGCAACGCGGCCAGCGCGAAGGGGTACGGCAGCACCACCGCGATCCGCGGATAGCGGCGCGCCATGTCCTCCTCGCCGCCCACCCACACAAGGCGTCGCTCCCGGACCGCCTCGGCGACCGGGATCGGGGCGCTGAGCCCCACCCGCTCCCACGGGGCCGCGAACGCCCTGGGCAGCCCGGCCATCACCGCCATCTCCAGCACCGGCTCCTCGGCGGCCAGCAGATAGACCGCGCCGGAGTGGGCGTGCACCTCGTCCATCATCGAGGCCAGCGCCAGCGAGAGCAGCGGCCGGCCGACCCGCGTCCGGGCGGCCGCCGGCGCCTGCGCGGGCCCCTGTCCGTCGGCCACGCCGACCACCTCCTCGCACGGCCGCCGAGATCCAATCTCCTCCCTGGCGGCCGGTCGCGCACGGCGAGCCGCACGGGCCGCCCCGCGCTCCCGGCCCGTCCGTGAAGGGCTCGCGCGTACCCGCTCCGCCCCGGGCCATGCCCCCACAGTCGAAGCGCGGGACGGTGTACGGGCGCCGGATGTGCGCCCCCGCGCACCCTGATGGCCGGTTCTTCGCGCCCCGGAAGAGTGCGGGACGCGAACAATGGGGCACGCGCTCCTCACCACGGAACCGGCGAACGGCGAGGCGAAGGGACGGGCAGTGATCCGGGTGCTTCTGGTGCACGACGAGTGTCTGGTCAGATCGGTCCTGGCGGAGTGGCTGCGCCGGGAGCCGGACCTGGGCGTCTTCGACGCCCCTTGGCACAGCGCACCGGGCCGTCTGCGATCCGTGGCGCCGGACGTCTGCGCGGCCGACCTGGAGTGCGCGGACACGTACGGCCTCCCCCCGCTGCGCGAACTGTGCGCGTGCAGGCCCGGGGCAGCGCCGCCACACCTGCTCGTCCTCGCCAGCGCCAACCGGCCGGGGCTGCTGAAACGAGCCGTCGAGGCGGGAGCCCTCGGCTATGTCGACAAGGAGGGCGCGCCGGAGCACCTGGTGCGCGGGATCCGGCGGGTCGCCGAAGGAAAACGTTTCGTCGACGACTCGCTCGGCTTCGGCTTCCTCAAGGCCGCCGAGATGCCGCTGACCCGGCGGGAGCTGAGCGTGTTATCCCTCGCCGCCGAGGGCGCCTCCGTCGCGGAGATCGCCGGGAGTCTGCACCTGTCCCACGGGACCGTGCGCAACTACATGGCCGCGATCACCCGCAAGACCGGCGCCCGCAACCGCATCGACGCGATCCGGATCTCGCAGGGGGAGGGCTGGCTCTGACGGCGCCCAGCTCCCGACGAGGTCCCGGTAGAGGTCCGAGCACCGCATCAGCTCGCCGTGCGTCCCGTACGCCGTCCGCTGCCCGTCCATGACCAGGACGTGCCCGGCGCGGCGGGCGGAGCTGATGCGGTGCGCGACGACCACGAGCGTGCCGCCGGGCCGCCCGGCGAACGCCCGTTCCGCCCGCTCCTCCGCCCGCGGGTCCAGATGACAGGTCGCCTCGTCGAGCAGGGCGAGCGGGGCGTACGACAGATAGGCCCGCGTCAGGGCGACGAGCTGCCGCTCACCGGCGGAGAGGGCGGCCGGATCGACGACGGCGCCGGGACCGCCGAGCGCGTCCAGCACCGGTGTGAGGCCCACCGCCTCGGCCGCGGCGAGCAGCTCCGCCTCGGGCACGGGGTCGGGCCGCAGATGCCCGAGATTCTCACCGAGGGTTCCGGTGAACACGTACGCCTCCTGCGGGATGAGCACCCGCCGCGCGACGGCCTCCGGCCCCCTCGCCGGGTGTCCGAAGATGCGGATCGTGCCGTGGCCGGGTTCCAGCAGCCCGGCGATCAGTGCGGTGAGCGTGGACTTCCCGATGCCGCTGGGGCCTACGACGGCCAGGTGGGCGCCGGGCCGGAGGGTGAGGTCGAGGCGGTCGAGGACGGGGGCGGCGGTGGGGCCGTAGGCGAAGGTGACGGAGGTGAGGGTGAGGGCGGCGGGGGAGCGGGGCGCCGGGTTCGGCGGTGTGCAGGACTGGGGTGCGGTGCGGGGTGTGCAGTGCGGTGTGGAGTGGGAGTGCCGTGTGGAGTGAGGTGGTGAGTCGGCGGGTCCTGGAGGGCCGCCTGACGGCTTGGCGTGTCCCGCCTGCGGTCGGCCGGACGGCTGGGCGAGTCCCACCGGCGGCCGGCTGGAGGGCGGGCGCGGTCCCTCGGGCGGGTCGCCGATCGCCGGGCGCCTCCCGGCCGGCCCGCCGTCACCCGAAGCCGCCCTCTCACCGGTGTCCCCGGCCCCCGCCGCCGTCTCCCGGACCAGGCGCCGCACCACCACCACCAGGCGTGAGCCGCTCGTGCCCAGACCGTGGATCAGGTTGTGGAGGGCCGGCAGGAGGGACTGGGTGACGTAGGCGAGCGCGCCGACCAGGGCGCCGGTGGTGACGCCCCGGCCGAGCAGCCACGGGGCGGTGGCGAGCAGGAGCAGGACCGGCAGATGGCCGCCGATCGCGAGGGAGGCCACGCGCAGGACGCCCCAGCGGGCCAGGGAGGTCGCGGCCCGGCGCTCGGCGTCGATGCGGAGCCCTGTCTCGCCGGCGACCCTTTCCTCCGCACCGGCCGCCGTGATGTCCCGCAGCCCCGGGCAGACGGCCCCGTACCGCTCCGCCAGCGCCTCGTCGGCGACGAGGAACGCCTCCTGCCGGCGGGCCAGCGGCCGCAGCGTCGCCGCGAACAGCGCAAGCCCCGCCAGCAGCGGCGGCCCCACGACCAGCAGGAGCAGCGGGGCGAGCGAGAAGAGGCCGACGAGCGCGCCGACGGCCGTGAACACGAACGACCGCGACACCATGACGAGCCCGGCGAACGTGTCCCGGGCGATCTCCGCCTGCTGGGTGAGCCCGGACAACGCCCCGGTGTCCCCCTCCCGCACCCCGCGCGCGACGACCCGCACCACCAGCCGGTCCCGGAGCGGCTCCACCAGCGCGGCGACCGCCCCGTACACCCGCACCGTGCCGTACGCCCCGACGAGGACACCGAGGGCGGCCGCCCCGAGCCACGCCAGCCCCGTGCCCGGCCGTCCCGCGAGGAACCCCTCGTCCAGCGCGCGGGCGGGCGCGTACCCGACGAGAAACGTCTGCCCCGTCTCCAGCACCGACCACCCGCCGAGCCGCACGACGACCCGCCACCGGTCCCGCAGGAATCGCAGCCCGCGCCGGTGGACCGCACCGCCCGCGCCCCTCTCACGCCAGGACCGCTCGGCCCGCCCACCGGGCACGCCGCTCATCGCCCTTGCCCGTCCGGTCCGTTCGGCCGTTCTCCGAGCACGCCTGTCGTCTGCGTCTCCGCGCCCGCGAACACCGCCCGGTACCCCGCCGTCGCCCACAGCTCCGTGTGCCGCCCCACCGCCCGCACCCGTCCCCCGTCCAGCCAGGCCACCGCATCCGCCCGTGCCGCCGTGGCCGCCCGATGGGCGATCAGCAGCCGCGTGCCCACCCCGTCGCCCCCCACCAGCGCCCCGGTGATCTGCGCCTCCGTCACCGTGTCCAGGCTGGACAGCGCGTCGTCGAGGACGAGGAGACGGCCGCCGTGGGCGAAGGCCCGGGCGAGGCCCAGACGTTGGGACTCGCCGCCGGAACGGGGGGCGTCGGCGCAGCGGGTGGCGTATCCGGCGGGGAGGCGGTTCACGAAGTCGTCCGCGTGGGCCGTGCGGGCCGCCTCTCGGACACGCGCGGACGAGGGCGACGGCATTCCCAGCCCGATCTCCTCCTCCAGCGTGCCGCCCAGCAGCGCCGGGCGTTCGAAGGCGTGGCCGATGGCCCGGCGCAGCTCGTCGTGGGTCAGGTCCCGCAGCGGTACGCCGTCGAGGAGCACCTGCCCGGCGTCCGGGTCGGCGAGGCGCCCGGCGATCGCGGCGAGCAGTGACTTGCCCGCCCCCGAGCGGCCGACGACGGCCATCGTCGTGCCGCCGGGCACGACGAGGTCCACCCCGTCCAGCACCGTCCGTCCGCCGCGCACCGCCGTCACACCGCGCAGCTCAAGGCGGCCCGGCCCCGGTGGCAGCCGACGCGTCCCGTAGCCGATCGGGGGCTCCGCGAGGGCCTCGTCCACGCGCCCGGCCGCCGCCCGCGCGCGTGAGAGCCCCGCCAGATGCCCCACCAGCACGCCGACCCCCGTGGCCAGCACCGCGTACCGCGAAGCCGCGAGCACCTCGCCCACCGTCAGCCGGTGCCGCGCGAGCAGTACCCCCGCGACGGCGACGACACCGAGCTGGAGGAGCGGGGCCACGGCCACCGACCGGCCGGCCGCCCGGCCCTGCACCCGCCACATGTCGTGGCCGGCCCGGGACAGCTCGGGCAGCGGCCGCAGGATCCGCGCCGCCTCACGGTCCGCCGTACCGGCCGCCCGGATCGTGCGATGCCCGCCGACCGCCTCCGAGAGCGCCCCCGCGATCCGCCCCTGCACTTCCTGGTAGCGGTGCACGCACTCCCGGGTGTCCCGGGCGAAGGCCCGCAGCAGCAGGACCAGCACCGGTGCTCCGGCCACCAGCACGGCCGCGAGCCACGGGTCGATCAGTACGAGGGCCACCAGGCCGCCGACCGGTCCGGCCAGCGCGGCGAGCAGCGCCGCCCGGGCGGTCGGCGCCGTCCCGGCCTGCGCGGCGTTGCCGACGAGCCGTGCGACCAGGTCCCCGGTGCCGAACCGGGCGCCGGCGCGTGGACCGACGGCCAGGACATGCCCGGTGAGCCGGCGGCGCAGCCACGCGGTGGTCCGCGCGTCGACCGTGCCGCCCAGCACGGTCTCGCACGCGTCGAGCACCGCGAGCAACAGCACCAGTGCGGCGCAGTACAGCACCCAGCGGGTCGCGGGCGCCTCGGCCAGCAGCAGATCCAGCGCACGCCCCAGCGCGGCCGGCAGCAGCAGCCCGGCCCCCGTCGCGGCGGTGCTCACCAGACACAGCACCGCACAGCGCGCCGGGTACGGACCGAACGGCCCCGGAAGCGCCCTGACGTCTCCCGCCATTCCTGCCATTCCTGCCATACGGCTGCCGCCCTCACCCCTCGGCGCACGTGGACCCCGGGCGGCCCCTCCCTCGCGGGATCGGGCCGCCCGGAGCCATGGACACACGGTGTTCGTCAGAGACAGAGCGTGATGCTCGCCGCGCTGATGCAGGACAGCACGCTGAGGCTGCTGACTCCGCCGCCGCCCGTGTGCTCTTCGGCCTCCATCGCCTGCAGGTCGAGAAGTGCCATGTCGTCTTCCTTTCCTCGGTGTCGTCCACCCGTGGGGACGGGGTTGGGTCACGGCTCCGTCAGTTCGCGCAGCCGCGCTGTGGGGGCCGCCGAAGCGGCGGCAGGAACGGCAGTCGGATGTCGCCGCCGGTGTCGAGGGCCGCGCCGAGCGCGAGCAGGCACCCTGCCGTTCCGGTGCCCAGGTCCATCGACAGCCGCATCATCTGATGCCCCGGGAAGGCCAGTTGGCCCTGGTAGGACATCGCGAACCAGCCGAGCCCGGCGATCTGCCCGGCGATCCGCTCCTGGCTCGCGCCCGTGCGGGCGAGGTGCAGGATCATCCCGGCGCGCCCCTGGAAGAGCCCGGGCTGTGCGTAGAACCGGAAGCCGGCGGCGGTCAGGATCCCGGCCCGGGCCCTCTCGAACTCCGCCGCCGCATCCGGTACTTGGGCGAGATAGTCGTCCAGGACCATCCCGATCCCGACGCTCCCCTCGCCCAGATAGGGCAGCGTCCGCCACCCTTCGTCGACCTCCAGCGAACCGCCCGGGTGCGTCACACAGCACTCCAGATCCCGCCGCAGCGCCACCCCCGCCGCCGCCAACAGCCGCTCCTCACCGGTCCGTTCGTACTGCCGCAGCAGAAACAGCGCAGGCCCGCTCGCCCCGCGCAACAGCCCGGCCCGCCGCCGAGGCGCCTGCACGGGGGGCTCCGCGAGACGTCGTACGACGATGTCGGCGGCTTCCGCGGCCCGGTCCCGCAGCTCCGGCTCGCCGGTCGCGTCCGCCAACCCGCCCAGGACCAGGCCGAGTCCGGCCAGTCCGCCGTGCAGGTCGAAGGAGAGTTTCTGCCATCGTTCGGCGAGGACCGTCCCGATCAGGTCGAGGGCGCGCTGCCGGTGTCCCAGCCGGTCCAGGACGTGCGCCACGCCCGCGAGACCGTCGTACAGCCCGAGCGGTGTGCCGGGCGGCGGGGTCGCGGTGCGGGCGAGGAGCCAGCGCTCGCCCTCCTCGTACCGCCCGGCGCCGACCGCGTCCAGCGCGTACAGCACTCCGGCCGCACCGTGGGCGAGACCGAGCCCGCCCCCGTCGGAGAACTGCGCGATGTCACCGGGGAAGAGCCGGTCCTCGCGCTCCGGGGTCGCCGAGGCGAGGATCGCCTTGGCCATGGAGTCACGGCTGTAGGGCCAGTCCCCGGGCTCGACGAAGGACGGTGACCGCGCCGGGGTGCCCCGGGTGATCTCCGCCACCGCCTCGTCCAGGAACTCCCGTGGCACGTCCGGGAACTGACGGGTGATCACTTCGGCGAGATGGGCCGCCTTGCCCCGGTCCACCGTGAACAGCGTGGTCACCGGCAGGAACAGGGCGAGCCGCAGACAGGCCAGCGCATAGCGGTCGACATCGATGCCCGTGCGGTCCGGCGGGGCGTGGAAGCCGGGGTGGGCGACGACCTGGCGGCCCTGCTCCGAGACGGGCGCCGCCGCCTCGAAGTCGAGCAGGGACACCGACTCCTCGTCCGGCCCGACCATGATGTTGAAGACGTGCAGGTCGTTGAAGACGATCCCGCGGGCGTGCACCGCCGCCACCGCCCGCTCCACCGCCCGGTGGATCCGCACCGCCCACGCCGTGTACTGCGCCACGGCCCGCGGATCGGGATCAGGGGTGAGCAGCGGATGCCGCTCGGCGAAGAACGAGTTCAGCGGCCGCCCCTGGAGGAAGTCCATCACCAGGAAACGGTGGTCGCCGAGCGTGAACCAGTCCCGGACCTCCGGCACCACACCCGTCCCGGCCACCTGTTCCAGGGCGTACTTCTCGCGCTCCAGACGCGTCACGGCGTCCGCCCCGTCCGCGGCCAGCCCCGCGTGCGGCCGCCCCTCCTTCAGCACGACCCTGCTGCCGTCCCGGGTGTCGGTGCCCGCGTACACCCCGCCGCCGTTGGAGAAGTGCAGCGCCTTCTCGATCCGGTACGGCAGGTCGCCGACGGTCGTGGTGTTCCGTGCCGCCAGATGCGGCTCCAGGAAGGCGGGCAGCTCCACCCACTTTGGGACCTGGAAGGACGGCGCCCGCCGGTCCGGCACGAGGTTCCCCCCGCCGTCCCGTACCGCGGGCACCAGCGTCCCCCGCTCGTCGACCACGAAGGTGCGCGCGAAAGCGCCGTAGCGGACGTAGAGCGGACCGTCGTACCACCGCAGGTCGGTCAGGATGTACGGCCCCTCGAAGCCCTCCAGGAGCCGGCCCAGCTCGCGCAGCACGACATGCAGCCGCTCCTCGTCCGCCGGGAAGACCGTGACGAACTTGCCGCTGGTGTCGCGCCCGGCGTACTTGGTGTTGCGCAGGTGGAGCAGATGCGGTCCGGGGACGAACTTGAACGGGATGCGGCGCGGTACGCAGTAGTCCCACACGATCGCCGCGATCCGGTCCGCGTTCGCCCGGGTGGCCGAGGCGTGGATCTTCCAGCCCTGGGCCGGTCCGGGCTCCGGGGCGCCGTCCGCGCCGAGCGGGGTCAGGCCCAGCCAGTCGCCGATCCGCGCCGCCTCCCAGCCGCCCGGCACCGCGCGCCGCGCCGTTTCGAACAGGGGCGCCCCCTCACCCGCCCCCGCGGACAGCCGGTCCGGCGTCTCGTAGAAGTACGGGTCGGCGAGCGCGTACACCTCGTACCGCTTGTCCATGCGTCCCCCTCCGTCCCCCTCCGTGGCCCGGAATCGAGCTTCCAGCGGGGCGACGGGCACGGACAGTCCCGTCTGTCACGAGATCACCGTGCGGAACGCATGCGTAAAGAATTGTTCGGAGGGTTTCGACCCCTGCCCCCGCAGACACTCCACGGAATGCTCACAGGGGCTGCGCAGGCGCCGTATAAGCGCTGTAATGACGGACGTGGTCAGTGAGGGCGCTGCGGGACGCAGAACGAGAACGCTGCGTGCCGAAGTTGCCCTCAAAGCGCTCACGGACGGTCCCGATTCGCCCGAACGGCTGCGCCGCCTGCTGGAGCAGGCGCTCGTCTTCGCCGGAGCGACCCTCGCCGCCGTGTACGCGCCGGGCGAGGACGCGGACCTGCTGTGCCTCGTCGAGTCCGCCGGCGTGCCCCGGACGGTCTACGGGCTGCGCGACGGCTACCCGCGCTCCGGCGGCTCCCCGCTCGCCGAAGCCCAGCGCACCGGCCGCGCGCTGTTCCTCGGCCCCGAGGAGCTCGCCGGCTGCGCCGAGGCCCGGCGCGCGCCCGCGCGGGACTTCCACCTGGCCGTGCTGCCCGCGCACGGGGACGACGGCCGGGCCTGTCTGGTCGCCGTGGGCGAGGACCCCGGCGGCTTCGACGACGACGACCGCAAGTGTCTGGAACTGATCGCCGACGCCGTCGCCTGTCCGGTCCAGCCCCGGGCCGCCGAGGGCGAGGAGCTCCCCGCCAACTCCTTCAGCCTCGCCATGGACACCGGCCGCATCGAGGTCGGCGCCGACATCCTGGAACTGTTCCGGATGGGCCGCGACGACTTCGACGGCCGCGTCGAGACCCTGCTCGCCCTCACCGTGCCCGAGGACCTGCCCTCGCTGATGTCGGTCGTCGAGGCCGACCACATGTCCATCGGCGACCGCGAGCTGGAGTTCCGCGTCCTGCAGCCCACCGGGCCGCCCAAGTGGCTCAGACTGCGCGGCCGCATCCTGCCCGGCGGCGAAGGCCGGTCCGCCCGCCTCGTCGGCACCGTCGCCGACGCCTCCAAGCTGCGCTCCGACGTCACCGACGTGGCCCGGGTCCAGCGCCTCGCCGCCGCCCTCGCCACCGCCGGCACCGTCCGCGACGTCAGCCAGGCCGTGGTCGCCGCCCTGCGCAAGCCCCTGCTGGCCGACCGCATCGCGCTCGCCGAGCTGGAGGGCGACCGGCTCGTCGTCACCGTCCTCGACCCGCCCGAACCGGAGTCCTGGCCCGAGCTGTGGCGTCTGGAGTGGCGCACCGAGTGGCCCGAGGCACCCGTCCGCGCCATGCCCACCCTCGCCGCCGCCCTGAGCGAGGGCCGCGCCCACATCTGGCCCGCGGGCACCACCCTGGAACCCGCCCTCGCCGACGTCGGCCCCGGCGGCCTCGCCGTCCTGCCGCTGCCCGGCGCGGGCCGCATGGCCGGCGCCTGTCTGATCGGCTGGGACACCCCGCACGACTTCGGCCCCGACGAACGCGCCCTGCTCACCGCCTCCGCCGGCCTCGCCGGGCAGGCCCTGATGCGCGCCCACGCCTTCGACGCCGAGCACGAACTCGTCGGCATGCTCCAGCGCCAGCTCCTGCCCCGCCGCCTGCCCAGACTCCCCGGCGCGGTCGCCGTCGCCCGCTATCTGCCGAGCACCGCAGGGCTGGAACTCGGCGGCGACTGGTACGACGTGATCCCGCTCCCCGACAACCACGTCGCCCTCGTCATCGGCGACGTCCAGGGCCACAGCGCGGGCGCCGCCACCCTCATGGGCCAGATGCGCACCGCCCTGCGCGCCTACGCCGTCGAGGGACACCCCCCGGACGTCGTCGTCTCGCACGCCAACCGGCTCCTCGTGGACATGGAGACCGACCTCTTCGCCACCTGCGCCTATGTCGACGTCGACATGGAGGAGGGCTCCGCCTGGTGCGTGCGCGCGGGACACCTCCCGCCGGTACTGCGTCACCCGGACGGAGCAACGGAGATCGTCGAGGACGAGGGCGGCCCGCCGCTCGGCGTGGTCCTGCAGGCGGACTTCCCGATGACCCCGCTGCGGCTCCAGCCCGGCACCCTGCTCGCCCTGACCACCGACGGCCTCGTCGAGTCCGCCGACTCCGACATCGACGAGGGCATGGACCGCTTCGCCCACGAGCTGTCCGCCTCCGACCCCGCCCACCTCGGACTCGTCGCCGACGCCCTGCTCGGCAACGCCCGCCGCAGCGACGACGTCGCCCTGCTCCTCATGCGCTACGACGGCATGGCCTCCCGCCCGCTGCGCGAGAACTGGACGGTGTGGCGCGTCCCCCAGGCCGTCGGCCACGCCCGCCGCTTCACCCGCCGCACCCTGCGCACCTGGGGCGTCTCCGCCGACACCACCGACACCGTCCTGCTCATCGTCTCCGAACTCGTCACCAACGCCCTCGTGCACACCGACGGCCGGGTCCGCCTCGACCTCACCCTCGTCAACCACCGTCTGCGCGTCGCCGTCGCCGACTCCTCGCCCCGCACCCCCGCCAAGGCCACCAGCATCGGCTGGGAGGCCACCGGCGGCCGCGGCATCCTCCTCGTCGAGGCGATGTCCGACACCTGGGGGACGGTCCCGGTCAGCGGCGGCAAACAGGTGTGGAGCGAGGTCGCGCTGGAGGGGTGACCGTGGCCCGCGCGGGTACCCGGCAGGGAAGCTTTCCGTGGCGCAGAAGGAAGATGAACCGTCGTGACCGCGTACACAGATGACAAACCCGTCGTCCGTCGAGCCGAGACGGGCTGGGCCAGGGCCCGCCGTCTGCGGGACAAGGGCGTGGTGCGGACGTGGGTCCCGGCCGTCGTGGAATCCGACAGCGCGGCTGCCGCGGGCCCGGGTCCGGAGGCCAACATCGTCAGGGGCGAGGACTGACCACTCGTACGAGTGCACCTCAAAAACGATCGGCTTGCCGCGCCCCGGACGAACGGGGCTAAGGTGAACCGGACGGAGGCTCTGCTGAACTGCCGTGGCACGGACAGTGAATGGGAGTTCTCCGTCGTCTTGCGCGACTCCTTGATCCAGGGCGTGGGGCGTATAGAGTCCTCCCTCATCGGCCGTCACGCCGAACCCAGTGCCCACCGCCCAGTGCTCGGAGACCACAGCAAGGTGCAGATCCGTTGAACCTCCTCGTCACCGGTGCCGCCGGCTTCATCGGCTCCCAGTACGTGCGCAGGCTCCTCGCCTCGGAGTCCTCCGACGCGCCGCGGATCACCGTGCTGGACAAGCTCACCTACGCCGGCTCCCTGGACAACCTCGAACTCGACCATCCCCGCCTGGAGTTCGTGCAGGGCGACATCCGTGACGCCGAGCTCGTGGACAAGTTGGTGTCCGAGGCCGACCAAGTCGTGCACTTCGCCGCCGAGTCCCATGTGGACCACTCCATCAGCGGCGCGACCGACTTCGTCCTGACCAACGTGGTCGGCACCCAGACCCTCCTCGACGCGGCCCTCAGACACGGCACCGGCCCCTTCGTGCACGTCTCCACCGACGAGGTCTACGGCTCCATCGACGAGGGCTCCTGGCCCGAGACCCACCCCCTGGCACCGAACTCGCCGTACTCCGCCTCCAAGGCATCCTCCGACCTGCTCGCCCTCGCCTACCATCGCACCCACGGCCTGGACGTCCGCGTCACCCGCTGCTCCAACAACTACGGGCCGCACCAGTTCCCCGAGAAGGTCGTCCCGCTCTTCATCACCAACCTCCTCGACGGCCGGAAGGTCCCCCTCTACGGCGACGGCCGCAACGTCCGCGACTGGCTGCACGTCGACGACCACTGCCAGGGCGTCGACCTCGTCCGCACCGCCGGCCGGCCCGGCGAGGTCTACAACATCGGCGGCGGCACCGAGCTCAGCAACCGGGAACTGACCGGGCTGCTCCTCAAGGCGTGCGGCGCCGGCTGGGACAGGGTCGAGTACGTCGAGGACCGCAAGGGCCACGACCTGCGCTACTGCGTCGACTGGACCAAGATCCGCACCGAGCTCGGCTACCGGCCGCGCCACGACTTCACGGCCGGCCTCGCCGCCACCGTCGCCTGGTACCGGGAGAACCGCGCCTGGTGGGAGCCGCTGAAGCGGCGCGCAGCCCGGGAGCACGGATGAGGCGGCCGGAGCGGCCCGGCCGGCCCCCTGCGAGCACCAAGATCACACCCCTGCGGAGCGCGGACGTGGTGAACCGTATCGCCGCCCTCGGCCCTGGCGTCGGCCAGGGCACGAAGGGTATGTTCCACGCCACCGGCTCCGCCGAGACCACCTGGTACGAACCGGCCCCTGAGGTGTTCCGGCACCCCGGGGCCGACCCCGACCGGGTGCGGCCGGTGGGCAGTGCGGCCTTCCCGAGGCCCGCGCCCCGCCCCGCAACCAGCGCCCTCGCACACGGCAGACGGCAGCAGCTCGCTCCGTCGCCGTCGCGTGGCCGGCGCACCGCCCTGCATGAGGCACTGCCCGAGATTCGCAAGGAGTCCCTCCGTGAAACGCCATGAGTTCCTGCGGGAACTGCACAAGGTCAGCGCGAACCGCAACTACCTGGAGATCGGCGTCAACGACGGCCGCAGTCTCACCTTGTCGCGGGTGCCCAGCATCGCGATCGACCCTGCGTTCAAGGTCGTGAGCGAGATCCGATGTGACGTCCACCTGGTGAAGGCCACCAGCGACGACTTCTTCGCCCGCGACAACCCGCTGGCCCACCTCAAGGGCGGCCGCCACCCGCTGCGCAACCTGCGCCGCGGCCGCAGCCCCATCGGCTACTGGCGGCGCACCACCCTCGACCTGTCGTTCATCGACGGCATGCACCTCTTCGAGTACGCGCTGCGCGACTTCATCAACGTGGAGAAGTACTCGGACTGGGGCAGCGTCATCGTCCTCGACGACATGCTGCCGCGGACCATCGACGAGGCCGCCCGCGACCGGCACACCAACGCCTGGACCGGCGACGTCTACAAGATGATCGAGGTCCTCAACCGGTACCGCCCGGACCTGGTGACCGTCCTGGTCGACACCCAGCCGACCGGCCAGCTGATCGTCTTCGGCGCCGACCCGGACAACACGGTCCTCAAGGACAAGTACGACGAGATCATCGCCGAGTACGTGGTGCCCGACCCGCAGAAGGTGCCCGAGGCGATCCTCGAGCGCGTCAAGGCGGTGAAGCCCGAGGAACTCGTGGGAGCGAGCTTCTGGGGTGCGCTCACCAAGTCCCGCAACGTGGGTGTGGGCCGCTCCCGCGGCTGGGCGCCGCTGCGCAAGGCGCTGGAGCCGCTCGCGACCGGCCGCTGAGCGGTCGGCCGCCGGGCAGTCGTACGCACAGGCGGAGCGGTCCGGGTACCTCCTGGTACCCGGACCGCTCCGCCTTCGACGTGCCGCTACTTCCCGCGCTGCGGGATGCGGGCCTTCGCCGCCCGCAGTACCTTGCCCAGCCCGCGCCGGACCCGACGGGCCAGCCGCCGCGTACCGCCGGGGTTCGGGGCGCGCACCGCACGGACCGTGCCCGCGCGGGCCCGCAGCGCGAACGGCAGCACGAGATGGCGGGGCTCGCCCGCGTCCGGGAACGGGTTCAGTGCCACCCGCCAGGTCGCGCCCCGCAGCTCGGCGAGGGGCAGCTCGGCATCGAGGACCGACCCCTGTCCGGCCGCCGCGGGGGACAGGGTGGCGGGTACGTCGAGGATCGTCGCGGAGCCGAGCCGCAGCACCACCTTGGTGTCATCGGCCACGTGCAGCGGGACGGCGGCACGCAGCTGCCCGCCGGTGACGGTGACCACGGCGGGCGTGACCCGGTCCAGGCCGAGCCGCTCGGGCGTCCGGTCCACCGCGAGGGCGAGGTTGCCGTGCGGACGGGTCCAGTACGGCAGGACGGTGCGGCCGCCCGCGAGCGCGCCCTGCGGGGCGGGCCGGTCGTCGAGCGGGGCCGGACCCAGCCGGCACTCCTTGGTCCAGGCGCCCAGCCGGACCCGTACGAGCGCGTCCCACAGACCGGCGTCCGGAGCGGCCCCGCCCGCCAGCGTGGCTGCGGGGACCGACGCCGTCACCCGCAGCACCAGACGCACCCCGTCCCCGTCCGGGGTCGTCTCGCGGGTGACCGTCACGGGCTGGAAGTGATGGGCGGCGCTGGCGCGGTCGCGCAGCATCAGATCACCCGAGGCCTTCTCGAACCGTGTCACGGAGTCGGCCGCGACCCAGGCGATGGCCTCGGCGGCGTCGAGGGGCGGCTCACCGGTCGCCGGGGCGCCCTCGGCGGGGAACACCAGGGGCTCGCCGCCCGAGGTGAACTCGGCGCGCAGACCGACCCGCAGGGTGCCGTCCTCCCAGGTGACCGCTTCCGGTACGGCCTTGAGCCCGATACCGGCCTCCCACTCGGCGAAGGCGACGACATCGTCGTACCGGTTCGCGGCGATCAGCGCCGCCACGACCCGCTGCGCGGGCGGAAGGCCGGCCGCCACACCCGGGCCGAACCGCTCGACGGCGACCGCGTGGATCTCCGCGAACAGGGAACGCCGGTAGTCGTCCGGGTACTTGGAGAACCTCTTGCCGCGCATCCGCTCGACCATCTCGACGCGCAGCCAGCGCCGGAACAGCCGGTCACGCACCTCGCCGGGCTCGGTGTACTTCTCGACGACGTCGAGGGCCTCGCGCAGATTCCTGAAGTACCCGACCGGATCGAACTGCTGGAAACCGGCGTTGGAGGCGTCGTCCCGGCTCAGGTGGTAGTAGCAGACGTAGTCGCTGAGCACGGAGACGTTCTTCGCGCGCAGATACGCCTCCGCGATGAAGACATGGTCCTCCAGGCGCCGACGGCCCTCGGGGAAGCGCAGCCCGATGTCGTCGAGGAAGGCCCGGCGGATCATCTTGTGGGGCGTGAGGCTGTCGATCAGCGGCGCGTTCTCGACCGACGCGTGCGGCCGGTTGCGGCGGAACAGCTCGATGGGGACGCCGCGCCCCTTGCCCGCCATCTTCCCCACGATCACATCGGCGCCGTTGGCGACGCCGTAGTCGTGCATCCGCTCCAGCGCCTCGTCGCCGAGATAGTCGTCGTTGTCGACGAACATGACGAACTCGCCCTGCGCGGCGGCGATCCCGACGTTGCGGGGCTTGCCCGACCAGCCGGAGTTCTCCTGGTGGATCACCCGCATGCGCGGGTCCTCGGTGGCGAGCTCATCGAGCCGGCCGGGTGTTCCGTCGGTGGAACCGTCGTCGACGAAGATCACTTCGTACTCGTCGGGAGGCAGCGACTGCCTCTTCAGAGACGCGATGCAGTCCTCGATGTAGACCCCGGGGTTGTACACGGGGACGACGACGCTGACCTTGACCGGCATGAGCTCGGTCCCCCTTGGGTCGCTTGTCGTTTGTGTCACGGTGCGGTGCTGGTGGCCAGATGCTAACCCGGCGGGATACGGATCTCGTTCGGAGCAGGGTGTGTATCGCATACCGATCAGGTGAACGTTGACGATCTCGCGCCGATAGTCTGACGGTGTGCGTCTGCTCCTCATCTCCGACACGCATCTGCCGAAGCGCGCGAAGCACCTGCCGGGCCCGCTGCTCGCCGAACTCCCGCGCGCCGACGTGGTGTTCCACGCCGGGGACTGGGTCGACACCGCCACCCTCGACCTGCTGGAGCGCCTCAGCAGCCGCCTGATCGGCGTGTACGGCAACAACGACGGGCCCGAACTGCGCGCCCGGCTCCCGGAGACCGCCTACGCCGAACTCGGCGGCCTGCGCTGGGGAGTGATCCACGAGACCGGCCCCGCACAGGGCCGTGAGACGCGCTGCGCGGCCCGGTTCCCGGACCTCGATGTCCTGGTCTTCGGCCACAGCCACATCCCCTGGGACACCACCGCCCCGAGCGGTCTGCGCCTGCTCAATCCGGGCTCTCCGACGGACCGGCGCCGTCAGCCGTACTGCACCTACATGACGGCGACCGTCGACGACGGCCGGCTCGGGGACGTACGGCTGCACGAGCTGCCGGCGCGGACCGGGTGACGGGACAAGGACCGGGCCGCTCCATGCTCAGGGAAGCGGCCCGGGCGCTGCGAGTGTGCGCTGTCACGGACCTCCTTCCGGCAGAGGTGCCCAAGAGGGCGCGCGGCCCTCTCTTGCGTTGTGCGCCGCCTACCCGACGCCGCGGGTCTCAACCCTCCGATTCGCCGGACGGCCGTGGGGGTGACCCCGCTGAGTTGGGCGGTGTGCCGACCGGCACCGGGCGGGTACGCCGTCTGCCCGTCGCCGGGTTCCCGCAAAGGGCGGACCTCCGCCTCGCCCCGGTTGCGCAGTCCGGCATGGACAACGCCCCCCTTCCGGCTCGGCGAGTGCTAGCGGTGCCGCCACCGCCGCACCCGTGTGAGCACGAGCGCCACGGCCACCAGGGCCGCCGCCGCGAGCGCCGCCCGCTTGGCCACCGGCATCCCCGCCGCACGGAACAGGTCGAGCGGCTCTTCCGCAGGGGCAGCCGGGGCCGTGTCCTCGGGCTTCTCGCCCAGTTGCGCCGCGAGGTTCCGGGCGAACTGGCCGATGATCCGGTCGCCCACCTCCGCCATCACCCCGCGCCCGAACTGTGCCGGACGCCCGGTCACCGTCAGGTCCGTGTGGACCGAGACCGCCGTGTCGCCGTCCCGTTCCACGAGTGTGCCGGTGACGGTGGCGCGGGCGGTGCCCTGGCCGCGGGTCTCGCGGCCGCTCGCGATGAGGACCACGCGGTGGGCGGAGTCGTCCTGCTCCTCGAAGACGGCGGTGCCCTTGTAGGTCACCGTGATCGGGCCGACCTTGACCTTCACCGAGCCGTTCACCGTCTTGCCGTCGTGGTCGGACACGGTCGCCCCCGGCATGCACGGCGCGACGCGCTCGATGTCGAGCAGCGCCCGCCAGGCCTCGTCGACCGGTACGGGCACGGTGAACTCGTGGTGCAGTTCCATGACTTCCTCCGTCAGTGGGGGTGGATGGCTCCTGCGGTCGCGGTCAGCGGCGCGCCCGTGCCGTGCCACCTCAGCGCGACGATCTCGGCGGCGACGGACACGGCCACCTCCTCCGGCGTACGGGCGCCGAGGTCGAGGCCGACGGGCGAGCGCAGCCGGGCCAGTTCACCGTCCGTGAGCCCGGCCTCGACCAGCCGCTTCATCCGGTCGTCGTGGGTGCGGCGGCTGCCCATCGCCCCGATGTACGCGGCGGGCCGGCGCAGCGCCTCCTCCAGCAACGGCACGTCGAACCTGGGGTCGTGGGTGAGGACGCAGATCACCGTGCGCTCGTCGGTGGCGGTGCCCCGGAGACAGCGGTGCGGCCAGTCCACGACCACCTCCACGCCCGGCGGGAAGCGCTTGGCGGTGGCGAAGACCGGGCGGGCGTCGCACACCGTCACCCGGTAGCCCAGGAAGTCACCGATCCGGGCGACCGCGGCCGCGTAGTCGATCGCGCCGAACACCAGCATCCTGGGCGGCGGAGCGAAGGAGTGCAGGAACACGGTGACCGCGTCCTCGCGGCGTTCGCCGTGCGGTCCGTAGTGGCGCAACCCCGTGGCACCCAGGGCGAGTTCGCCGCGCGCGTCGGCCGTGACCGCCACGTCCAGACCTTCCGTGCCGAGCGTGCCCGCGACACGGTCCGGCCAGACGGCGAGCGTGGCCCCGCGTGGCGCCGGACCGTCGGTCACCGTCGCCACGGTCACCGGGCGGCCCGCCGCCACCGACGCGGCGACCTCGCCGAAGGCCGGATCGGTCCCGGCGGTCACGGGCCGCACCAGCACGGTGATCTCGCCGCCGCAGGTCAGCCCGACCGCGAACGCGTCCTCGTCGCTGTACCCGAAGGTCTGCAACCGTGCCTCGCCGCTCGCCACCACCTCCTGCGCGAGCTCGAACACCGCGCCCTCCACACACCCGCCGGACACGCTCCCGACGACCTCGTCACCGGGCCCCACGGCCATCGCCGCCCCGGGATCCCGCGGCGCGCTGCGGCTCACCCCCACCACGGCCGCCAGCCCGAACGGCACACCCGCCGTGTACCAGGCGTTCAGCGCCGGGAGAATCTCACGCACGATCCGCTCCTCTCACGACCGCTGCCAGCCTCTCCAGCGCGGCCAGGCTGTGCCCCTCGACGAACACGTCCACACTCGGCAGCGCCGCCGCCATCCCCGCCGCCAGCGGCGCATAACCGGGGCGTGCCTTGCGCGGATTGGCCCAGATCACCCGGTGGGCCAGCCGCCGCAGCCGCCGCATCTGCCCCGCCAGCACCTCCGGATCCCCCCGCTCCCACCCGTCCGACAACACGACGACGACCGAGCCTCGCGCCATCCCGCGCTGCCCCCAGCGGTCCAGGAACGCGCGCAGCAGCTCCCCCAGCCGCGTACCCCCGCGCCAGTCCGGCACCGCCGCCGCGACCGCCCGCATCGCGAGGTCCGGATCGCGGTGGGAGAGCTCACGCGTCACCCGGGTCAGCCGCGTACCGATCGTGAACACCTCGGTGCGCGGCCCCCGCGCGGCCGCATGCGCGAACCGCAGCAGCGCATCGGCGTACGGCGCCATGGACCCGCTGACATCCACCAACAGCACGACCCGGCGCGGCCGTTCGGTACGTGCGTGCCGACGCGGTCGCGCGGGCTCGCCGCCCCGCCGCAGCATCTCCCGCACGGTCCGGTGCGCATCGACCTCCCCGCGCCGGGCGGGCCGCCGCCGGGCACTGCGCCGGGACTCGCCGTTCAGCGTGAACGCGGCGAGCAGACGCCGGAGTTGATCTCTCTCGGCGCCGGTGACGTCGGCGATGTCACGGTGACGCAGCACCTCGGCGGAACCGGCGAGGGAAGCGGCGGGCTCTCCGGGGTCGTCACCGGCGGACGCGGTACGAGACTCGGCGGCATCCCGGACGACGAGGCGCAACGGGGGCGGTGCGGGTACAGGGGTTGCATGCCCCGCCCGTTCACCCCTACCGAAGTACGCGGCGAACACCCGCTCATAGCGCTCCAGATCATCCCGGTCCCCGCACAGCGTCAGCCGCCCCGCCCAGTACACATCCGCCCGCAGTGCGGGCCCCAGTTCGTTCACGGCCCGCAGAAAGGCGTGCAGCCGGTCCGAGCCGGCGTCAACGCCCGCCAGACGCAGGGCGCGAGCAAAACCGACGAGCACAGCGACGCCGGGAAGGGGCGCGGGGCTGTGTCTGTCTGCGGCTTCGCTGCGGGGCGCGACCAGCCACGACGTACCCGCAGGCGACCAACAACCCATCACTGCACATCCATCGACGAACCCAGCACCACCCCGAAGTCCAACCCCCGGGCCCTTTCCACATCCTCCCGATACTTGAGCACCGCCCCCAACGTCGCCATCGCCAGCTCCGCGTCCACCTCGCTCGCCCCCAACGCGTCCAGCGCCTCGACCCAGTCGATCGTCTCGGCAACTCCCGGCGGCTTCAGCAACTCCCGCTCCCGCAACGCCTGTACCAGCGAGGTCACTTGTTCCGCCAGCCGCGCTGAGACCCCCGGCAACCGCCGCCGCACGATGGCAAGTTCGCGGGCGAAGCCCGGATGGTCGAACCAGTGGTAGAGACACCGCCGCTTCAGCGCGTCGTGCACCTCGCGGGTGCGGTTGGAGGTGAGCACGACCACGGGCGGGTCGGCGGCCCGCAGCGTGCCCAGCTCCGGAATCGTCACCGAGTACTCCGAGAGCAGCTCCAGCAGGAACGCCTCGAACTCGTCGTCGGCGCGGTCGATCTCGTCGACAAGCAGCACCGACGGCTGGGTCTGAAGCGCCCGCAGCAGTGGCCGGGCGACCAGGAAGCGCCGGTCGTACAGTTCGCTCTCCAGCCGGTCGGCGTCGGTGACCCCGGCGGCCTCGGCAGCGCGCAGGTGCAGCAGCTGGCGCGGGAAGTCCCAGTCGTACAGGGCCTGCGAGGCGTCGATGCCCTCGTGGCACTGGAGCCGGATCAGCGGGGCGCCGAGTGCTTCGGCGAGGGCGGACGCGAGCGCCGTCTTGCCGACGCCCGCGTCGCCCTCGCAGAAGATCGGCCGGGCCAGCCGGAGGGCCAGGAAGCAGGCGACGGCCAGCCCGTCGTCGACGAGGTACCCCGTCTCCTCCAGGCGGGCCCGCACCTGTTCCGGGTCGTCGAACGCGGCCTTGGGCAGGCCGTCGGACTCCGTGATCGCCGCTCACCCCATCCCGGCGGCGGCCAGCACCGCCCGCTTGGTGAGCACACGGGCCAGATGCTCCCGGTACTCCGGCGA
This sequence comes from Streptomyces sp. S.PB5, assembly GCF_030403745.1. Taxonomy (GTDB): domain Bacteria; phylum Actinomycetota; class Actinomycetes; order Streptomycetales; family Streptomycetaceae; genus Streptomyces. The sequence goes on along the minus strand of NZ_JAQMWP010000015.1, from coordinate 12,290 downwards.
GCCCGAGAGATCCTGCGCCGGCCGGGTCCCGACGGCCGCCGACTCCGCGGCCCGCCCCACGGCCTCCGCGTCCCCGGCATCGCTCAGGGCCTCCTCGGTGGCCGTGGCGCGCAGCGGGGTCGTGCCCATGTTGGCCAGGCCGACCCGCGCCTCGGCGATCCGCCCGTTGTCGCGGCGGACCAGCGCGGCCACCCCGACGATGGGCCAGGCCTGGGCGACCCGGTGGAACTTCTCGTAGTGGTACCCCCAGCCGTCGGTCTTCGGCACCCGCACCTCGACGAGCAACTCGTCTGCCTCCAGGGTGGTTTGGAGGTAGTCGACGAAGAACTGCCGGGCGGGGACCGTGCGCCGTCCGCGCGGTCCCTGCACGACCAGCTCGCCGTCGAGCGTCAGCACCACCGCGGGCAGATCGGCCGCCGGATCGGCGTGCGCGAGGGAACCGCCGAGGGTGCCCCGATGCCGTACGGCGGGATCCGCGACGGTCGCCGTCGCGGCGGCGAGGAGGCCCGCGTGCCGGCGTACCAGCGGATCGCGGATGACCTCGTGGTGCGTGGTCATCGCGCCGATGACGAGGGTGTCGCCGTCCTCGCGGATGCCGCGCAGCCCGGGGATCCGGCCGACGTCCACGATCACTTCGGGGAAGGCGAGGCGGAGCCTGAGCAGCGGCAGCAGGCTCTGTCCGCCGGCCAGCACCTTGGCGTCCTCGCCGGCCCCGGACAGCACGCGCACCGCCTCGTCGACATCGGCCGGACGGGCGTAGTCGAACACCGGGGGAATCATGCCGTGCCCTCCTCGATCGCTCGCCACACCCGCTCGGGGGTGCAGGGCATCCGTACGTCCGTCACGCCGAGCGGACGCAGGGCGTCGACGATCGCGTTGACGACGGCCGGGGTGGACGCGATCGTCCCGGCCTCGCCGACTCCCTTCACCCCCAGGGGATTCGTGGTCGACGGCGTCTCCGTGCGGTCCGTCACGAAGTCGGGCAGGTCGGCCGCCGACGGCACGAGGTAGTCGGCCATGGTGCCGGAGACGAGGTTGCCCTGGTCGTCGTAGACGGCCTCCTCGTACAGCGCCTGCGCGATGCCCTGCGCGAGCCCGCCGTGCACCTGCCCCTCGACGATCATCGGGTTGATGACCTTGCCGACGTCGTCGACGCAGACGTATGACCGGATCCGGGTCTGTCCGGTCTCGGTGTCGACCTCGACCGCGCACAGGTGGGTGCCGTGCGGGTAGGAGAAGGTGTCCGGGTCGGTGACGTGGCCGGCGTTGATGGTGGGTTCCATGCCGTCGGGCAGGTCGTGCGAGGAGAACGTCTCGAAGGCGAGCTCCTGGATGGTCCTGCGGGCGTCGGGAGAGCCCTTGACGGAGAAGACGCCGCCCGTGAACTCCAGGTCCTGCTCGCTCGCTTCGAGCAGATGCGCGGCGACCTTCCGGGCCTTGTCGACCACTTTCTGCGCCGCGTGGTGAACGGCGGTGCCGCCCACGACGAGGGAGCGCGAGCCGTAGGTGTCCATGCCCTGCGGCGCCGCCCTGGTGTCCCCGTGGACCACCTGGACGTCCTCGAACGGCACGCCCAGCACATCGGCCGCGATCTGGCTCCAGCAGGTCACATGACCCTGGCCGTGCGGGCTGGTCCCGGTGACCACCTCGACCTTGCCGGTGGGCAGCACCCGGATGCTCGCCGCCTCCCAGCCGCCGGCCGCGTACCTGAGGTCCCGCAGCACCCGGCTCGGTGCGAGCCCGCACATCTCGGTGTACGTCGACACCCCGATGCCGAGCCGTACGGAGTCTCCCCGGCGATTGCGGTCGGCCTGCTCGGCGCGGAGCTTGTCGTAGTCGAAGAGGGCGAGCGCCTTCTCGGTCGCGGCCTCGTAGTTGCCGCTGTCGTAGGTGAGGCCCGCGATCGTCGTGTACGGGAACTCCTCGTGCCCGATCCAGTTCCGGCGCCGCAACTCCACCGGATCCAGGCCGAGTTCGGCGGCCAGCTCGTCCATGATCCGCTCGATGGCGTACGTCGCCTCCGGGCGTCCGGCGCCCCGGTAGGCGTCGGTGGGGGTCCTGGTGGTGAAGACGCCGGTGACGCCGAGCTCGTAGGAGTCCATCTTGTAGATCCCCGGGTACATGAACGCGCCCAGGATCGGGATGCCGGGGGTGACGAGCATCAGGTAGGCGCCCATGTCGACCAGCAGGTCCGCCTTGAGGCCCAGCAGTCTGCCGTCGCGGTCCGCGGCGATCTCGATGTCCTGGATCATGCCGCGGCCGTGATGGGTGGCCAGATAGCCCTCGGAGCGGGACTCGGTCCACTTGACCGGGCGGCCGAGGCGGCGCGCGACGGCGAGCGTGATGGCCTCCTCGCCGTACACCTGGAGCTTGGAGCCGAAGCCGCCGCCCACGTCCGGGGCGATCACCCGCAGCTTGTGCTCGGGGACCCCGGTGACCACGGCCAGCATGATCCGCAGGATGTGCGGGATCTGGGTGGAGGAGTACAGGGTGTACTCGCCGGAGGCGGCGAGCGGGGTGACGACGACCCCGCGCGGTTCCATCGCGTTGGGGATCAGCCGCTGGTGGACGTAACGCCGTTTGACGGTCACCTCGGCGCGTTCGCGCACGGCGTCGAAGGGCTCGCCGGTCCTGAGCGGCCAGAGGTAACTGCGGTTGGTGCCCTTGTCGGAGTGGACCAGCGGCGCGTCCTCGGCGAGGGCGGCCTCCAGGTCAAGGACCGGGGGCAGGGGCGTGTAGTCGACCTCGATCGCTTCGAGCGCGTCGGCGGCCGCGTAACGGTCGCGGGCCACGACCACCGCCACCGGGTCACCCGCGTACCGGACCTCGTCGACGGCGATCGGCGGATGGTCGGGCAGCACGATGTCCTCGGTCACCGGCCAGGCACAGGGCAGCGATCCCATCCCCTCCGCGAGGTCGCCGCCGCTGAACGCCGCGATCACGCCGGGCCGTTCGAGCGCGGGGGCGACGTCGACGCGGTCGATGCGGGCGTGCGCCATGGGGCTGCGCAGGATCGCGAGATGCAGCAGCCCGCCCACGTCGATGTTGTCGGTCCAGTTGGTCTGCCCGGTCAGGAGCCGGGCGTCCTCCTTGCGCGGGCGGGAGCGGCCGACCTCGCGCTCTACGGTGTCGCTCATGTCCGCACCTCCTGTGCCGAGGAGGCTTCGGAGGCGTCCAGGACCGCGCGCACGATGTTCTGGTAACCCGTGCAGCGGCACAGATTGCCCTCCAGGGCGTGCCGCACCTCGTCCGACGTGGGGTGAGGGTTGTCCCGCAGCAGATCCCGCGCCGCCATGATCATGCCCGGCGTGCAGTAGCCGCACTGGAGCGCGTGCCGCTCGTGGAAGGCCCGCTGCAGTCCCGTCAGCTCCCCGTTCCCGGAGAGCCCCTGCACGGTGGTCACTTCGCTCCCGTCCGCCTGGACGGCGAGGACCGAGCAGCTCTTGACGCTGACACCGTCCAGGTCGACCGTGCAGGCCCCGCAGTTGGAGGTGTCGCAGCCCACGGGGGTGCCGGTCAGGCCGAGCCGGTCACGCAGGTAGTGGATCAGCAGCAGACGGGGTTCGACCTCGTCCTGGTAGTCCGTGCCGTCCACCTTCACCGAGATACGGGTCATGTGCCCTCCCAGGGAACCGTGCGAGGGGTTGGCGGGGGAAATCAGCCACCTGACGTGATGGGCGTCACTCTAGGACCGGCCCGGGAAGGGGGCGAGGGCTGGGACGTGGCTTTGTCGAGCGTTAATTCGTTGGCCTCCGGTGCGCGGATCTGCTGGACTGCGAGAGACCGGTCGGCGATCAACGAAGGAGCGCAGTAATGCGGGGAGCACGCATGTCCACCCAGGAAGGAATCACCCCCTCTTCTAAGGACATGACGCTTCGTGCACTTGCTCAACCTCGGGATTCTCGCCCATGTAGACGCAGGTAAGACCAGCCTCACCGAGCGGCTTCTGCACTCCGCCGGGGTCATCGACGAGATCGGCAGCGTCGACGCCGGCAACACGCAGACCGATTCCCTCGCGCTGGAGCGGCAGCGCGGTATCACCATCAAGTCCGCCGTCGTCTCCTTCGCGGTCGACGACATCACCGTCAACCTCATCGACACCCCGGGCCACCCGGATTTCATCGCCGAGGTGGAGCGGGTCCTCGGTGTGCTCGACGGCGCGGTGCTCGTCGTCTCCGCCGTCGAGGGCGTCCAGGCGCAGACCCGCGTCCTGATGCGCACGCTCCAGCGGCTGCGGATCCCCACGCTGGTCTTCGTCAACAAGATCGACCGGCGCGGGGCGCGGTACGACGGTGTCCTGCGCGCGCTCTCCGAGCGGCTGACGCCCGCGGTCGTCCCGATGGGGCGGGCCGTCGGACTCGGCACCCGACAGGCGGCGTTCGTGCCGGGTCCGGTGCCCGCCGACGTCCTGGCCGACCAGGACGACGACCTGCTGGCCGCCTACGTGGACGGCACCCTCACCCAGGACCGGGTGCGGGCCGCCCTCGCCGACCGGACCCGGCAGGCCCTCGTCCACCCGGTGTTCTTCGGCTCCGCGGCGACCGGTGCGGGGGTGCCCGAACTGATCGCCGGGATCAAGGAGTTGCTGCCTCCGGCCGACGGTGATCCCGACGGACCGGTCTCCGGGACCGTCTTCAAGGTCGAGCGCGGACCGGCGGGGGAGAAGGTGGCCTACGCGCGGATGTTCTCCGGGACCCTGCGCACCCGCGACCACGTCCTCTTCGGCGAGGCGCGGGAGGAGGGCCGGGTCACCGCGGTCAGCGTCTTCGACCACGGGACGGACGTCCGCGAGGACGCGGTCCCGGCGGGCCGGATCGCCAGGCTCTGGGGTCTCACCGGCATCCGTATCGGCGACGCCGTCGGCGAACCCCGCAAGACCCACGGCCACTTCTTCGCCCCGCCCACCCTGGAGACGGTGGTCGTGCCGGGCCCGGGCACGGACCGCCGGGCCCTGCACCTCGCGCTCACCCAGCTCGCCGAACAGGACCCGCTGATCGGACTGCGCCACGACGAGGTACGGCAGGAGACCTCCGTCTCCCTCTACGGGGAGGTCCAGAAGGAGGTCATCCAGGCCACTCTGGCCGAGGAGTCCGGCCTCTGTGTCGGCTTCCGGGAGACCACGCCGCTGTGCATCGAACGGCCCGCCGGGACGGGGGCGGCGGCCGAGTTCATCAAGAAGGACGCCAATCCGTTCCTCGCGACGGTCGGCCTGCGCGTCGACCCCGCGCCGCCCGGCTCGGGGATCGACTTCCGCCTCGAGGTGGAGCTCGGCGCCATGCCGTACGCCTTCTTCAAGGCCGTCGAGGACACCGTCCGCGAGACCCTCGGCCAGGGCCTGAACGGCTGGCAGGTCACCGACTGCACGGTCACCATGACCCACTCCGGCTACTGGCCCCGCCAGAGCCATGCCCACCAGGGCTTCGACAAGAGCATGTCCACCACCGGAGCGGACTTCCGGGGCCTGACCCCGCTGGTGCTGACCGAGGCGCTGCGCAGGGCGGGCACCCAGGTGTACGAGCCGATGCACCGCTTCCGCATCGAGGCTCCGGCGGACACGCTCGGCGCGCTGCTTCCGGTGCTGGCGGCGCTCCAGGCCGTTCCGCAGACCACGGAGACGCGCGGGGACCGCTGCGTACTTCAGGGCGCGGTGCCGGCCGCCCGGGTGCACGCCCTGGAGCAGCGGCTGCCCGGACTCACCCGGGGTGAGGGCGAGTCGGAGACCGGCTTCGACCACTACGCGCCGGTCCTGCGGGGCGCGGTGCCGGTGCGTCCGCGCACCGACCACAACCCGCTGAACCGCAAGGAGTACCTGTTGAACGTGACGAGGAGAGTGGGGAGTTGAGGTGGCCGATAAGGAACATGCCCGGAAAACCTGAGACTTACTCATAAGTCAGAAGTGTTGACGGTGTCCGGAAATCACCGGACTGTAGTGGACATGCCGAATATCCGGGCACGTCTGCTGACTGTTCTGATCGTCCTCTTCGGGTCCCTGACGGTGGCGGGAGCCGGTCCCGCCACCGCCGTCGCCCCCGACTCCCTCTGGTTCGACGGCACGGCGCTCACCGTGTCGAACGGCCGCTTCGTCGACGGCCAAGGCCGCGAGGTCGTCCTGCGCGGCTACAACGTCTCCGGGGAGACCAAGCTCGACGAGAACCACGGACTCCCGTTCGCCTCGGTCGCCGACGCCAGGAAGTCGGCGACCGCGCTCAGAGCCCTCGGCGGCGGCAACTCCGTCCGCTTCCTGCTGTCCTGGGCGTACGCCGAGCCGGTGCGCGGCCAGGTGGACACGGCCTACCTGGCCGCCGCGACCGCACAGATGGGCGCCTTCCTGGACGCGGGCATCCGCGTCTACCCCGACTTCCACCAGGACCTGTACTCCCGCCACCTCTTCGACCCGGACAGCTGGTACACGGGTGACGGCGCCCCGAAGTGGGCGGTGGACCTCGGCAACTACCCGGACGAGTCCTGCGGGATCTGCTTCCTGTGGGGCCAGAACATCACGCAGAACGGCGCGGTGAAGGCCGCCCAGCACGACTTCTGGCACAACGCCCACGGCCTCCAGGACTCCTTCCTCACCACGGCCCAGAAGACCATGGCGTACATCAAGCAGAACCTCACCACCGAGCAGTTCACGGGCGTCCTCGGCTTCGACCCCTACAACGAGCCCTACGCCGGCAGCTATGACTCGGGCCAGGCCAGCCGCACCTGGGAACGCGACCTGCTGTGGCCGTTCTATGTGAAGTTCCGGGCCCGGATGGACGCGGCCGGCTGGACGGACAAGCCCGCCCTCGTCGAGCCGAACCTCTTCTGGAACGGCAACGTCAGCAAGGAGGAGGGCGGCCTCCTCGACGCGGGGAGCATCGGCTCCCGCTATGTCTTCAACACCCACTTCTACGACCAGAAGGCCATCTCCGGCATCCTCATGTGGGGCAACGCCGCGGACGGCCAGTACACGACCGACTTCGCCACGGTCCGCGACCGGGCCGCGGCGCTCGGCACCACGGCCGTCGTCAGCGAGTTCGGCCATCCGCTGAACGGCTCCACCGCCGGCAAGGCCCCGACCGTCCTCAAGGCGATGTACCAGGCCCTGGACTCCCGGGTGAAGGGCGCCAACTGGTGGTCGGCGCCCGCCGGTTCGGGGCCGGTCCTGTCCGGCTCGCAGTGGCAGTGGGACATCTACCACGGCCGCCACCACGAGCTGATGAACGGCAACCCCGACAAGGTGCAGACCGGCGGCGACGCCTGGAACGACGAGGACCTGTCCGCCGTACGCCTGGACGACTCGGGCACGCCGGTGCTGCGTCAGGACGCACGTCTGCTCGACCGGATCTACCCGAGCGCCACGTCCGGCTCCACGCTCGCCTTCACCTACGAGGACCGCTCCCGGGACGGCTCCACGACCCTGACCTGGAACCCGGTCCCGAGCAGCCTGCCCAACGTGTCCTCGCTGGTCGGCTCCGGTCAGTACGCGCTGCTGGTGTGGCGTTCCGGCAGCGGCTCGGCACCGACCGACCTGCACCTCCCGGCGTCCTTCCCCAACGCCTCCACCGCCGTGGTCTCCGACCTCGGCACGGCGTACGCCCCTCCGGCGTACACCTCGACGACCCCGATCGGCACGGCGGCCGAGCCGGGCGGCACGGGCAGCCGGCGCCTCCTGCTCACCGACTCCGACTCCGGTGTCCTGCACTACGCGCTGGTCACCAGCAGGGCCACCGCGCCCTCGGCCACCGTGCTGAACGCCGCCCGCTCCGAACTGGCGGCATGGACGGCGTCGAAGTTCAGCTGACCGGGCCCGGAACGGACTGATCCGTGCGGCCCCTTCCGGACGCGAACGGCCGAGGCGCTCATCGGCGCCTCGGCCGTGTCGTGCGGCAGCGGGTGAGGAAGACGATCGGGCAGCGGGCGGGACGGGGGTCAGGAGGCCGGGCTCGTCCAGTTCGCCGCGACATGGCCGAGGCGCACCCGCTGGGGGTGGTCGCCGACCGGCACGGACACAGTCTTTTGGCCGGTGGCGAAGTCGATGGCCGTCACCTGGTCAGTGCCGCTCTCGGACACCACGCAGAGCTTGCCGTCGCCGCTGACCGTCGCCCAGTAGGGCTTGGAGGCGGTGATGAGCGGGCCCTCCTGGAGCGTCGCGCGGTTCACGACGGTCGCGTAGTCGTCCATGGTCCCGGCGACACAGAGCTTGCTGCCGTCGGGGCTCACCGAGAGGCCGTGGTGGCGGGAGTCGTTGACGAAGGTGGTGCGGTCGTCGCTGGTCGCCGGGTTCTTCGGGAGGGTCTTGGTACGGGTGATCCGGTCCGTGGCCAGGTCGTACTCGAAGAAGCCGTTGAAGAACGACACCTGGAAGTACAGCTTGGACTCGTCCGGGGTGAACACGGCGGGGCGGACCGCGTCGGAGTGGTCCGTGAGGCCGATCGCGTTGAGCTTCTCCCGCATGTCGATGGTCCTGACCTGCTGGTACGTCGTCGCGTCCACGACCGTGATGTGCCGGTCGCCCTTCGTCCAGTCCAGCCACGGGGCGTCGGTGGCGGTGTTCACGTCGCCGATCGACATGTTGTAGATGTACTTGCCGTCCTTGGTGAAGATGTTCTCGTGCGGCTTGTCGCCGGTGGTGAACTTGCCGAGCTGCTTGCCGGTGCCGATGTCCAGCACGTGCACGGTGTTCGAGATCGAGGCGGAGACCGCCACCCGGGTGCCGTCGGGGGAGACCGCCATGTGGTCCGAGCGGTAACCCGACACGGGGAAGCGCCAGTTGATGGCGCCGGTGGCCAGGTCGATCGACACGACGTCGGCGAAACTCGGCCGGGAGACCACCACCGACGCGCCGTCCGGCGTGGTGTACATGTCGTCGACGAACTGGTCGTGGCCCTCGCCGACGCCGTTGCGGATCGCCATGAAGTAGATCCACTTGATGGGATCGGCGTTGATCTCGGCGATCCGCGCGTCCTTGTCGGGGATGACGTTGATCCGGCCGATCTTCGCCAGGTCACCGGTCGACTTCAGGACGTCGGCCGTGCCCTCCCAGTTGTTGCCGACGAACAGCACCTCGCGCAGGGCGGCGGCGTCCGCGGCGGAGGCGGCGGTCGCCGGGGCGGTGACGGTCAGGACGACGGCGGCGGCCAGGGAACAAAGGTGCCGGGGTCTGAACGCAGGCATGGCGGCTCTCTCCTCTGCGTGGGGCTCATGAGTAGGACATGCCAAGGCGACGGTGGTGAATGTGAACACCGTCGCTTTCAGATTGAACTTACTGAAAAGTAAGGAAGGGGTGCCCTTCTCCACAAGACTGCGTACACGACAAAATTGGCGGGTCAGTGGACGATCGACGGAGGTGACCGTGGCGGGCAGGCTCAAGGCGCCGACCGGCCGCTACGGCGGCAAGACCGCCGAAGAACGACAGGCGGAACGGCGCCGGCGTTTCCTGGACGCCGCGCTCCAGCTGTTCGGCGACACCCCGGGCTACCGCAACACGACGGTCGCCGCGCTGAGCGAGGCCGCGGGCCTGTCGACCCGGCAGTTCTACGAGGAGTTCCGCACCCTGGAGGACGTCCTGGCCGCGCTCCATCTCCAGGTCAACGACTGGGCCGAGCAGGCGGTCGTGGCGGCGGTGGCCCACGCGGACGCGCTCCCGCTCGCCGACCGGGCGTCCGCGATCTTCCGCGCCTACGCGGCCGACGTCACCTCCGACCCGCGCCGTATCCGCATCACCTTCGTCGAGATCATCGGGGTCAGTCCGCGGCTGGAGGAGCAGCGTCTGGCCCGTCGTGCCCGGTGGATCAATCTGGTGTGCGCCGAGGCGGACGCGGCCGTCGCCCGTGGGGAGGCCGCGCCGAGGGACTACCGGCTTCCGGCGGCGGCGTTCATCGGCGCGGTGAACGGGCTGCTGCACGACTGGAGTGCGGGGTGGGTGGACGCCTCGCTGGAGGAGGCGGTGGAGGAGCTGGTGCGGCAGTTGCTTTCTATTTTGCGGCCGGTCGGGTGGGGGGCCGAGGGGTAGAGCCGCAGGGGGCTGTGGGGCTGTGGGGTTGGTGCGGCGTCGTTGGGGCGTTCTGCGCTCAGCGTGTCAGTCTGTTCACCGCGTCCACCACCGGGCCGACCCCGTCCTCTTCGCGAATCCGCGCCCCCAGTGCCCGCGCCCGCTCCCGGTACCCCGGTTCACGCGTGACCCGTACCAGCGCCGACGCCAGCGCGTCCGTGTCCAGGCGTCGCAGCGGTACCGCGCACGATGCCACGCCCAGCCGGACCAGCCGTGCCGACCAGAAGCCCGCGTCGAACTGGACCGGTACCGGCACCGCGGGCACCCCGGCGCGCAGGCCCGCGGCGGTCGTGCCGGCGCCCGCGTGGTGGACGACGGCCGCCATGTGCGGGAAGAGCGCGCAGTGGGCGACCTCGCCGACGGTCAGCATGTCGTCGCCGTCGGCCGCGAGGCCGCTCCACCCCTGCTGGATCACCCCGCGCAGCCCGGCCCGGCGCAGCGCGCGCACGATGTCGGCGCTGAGGCGCTCGGGGTCCGGGACGGTCGCACTGCCCAGACCGACGAAGACCGGGGGAGGGCCGGCGTCGAGGAAGTCCCGCAGTTCGGCGGGGAGTTCGGTGGTGACGTCGTACGGCCACCAGTAGCCGGTCACGTCGAGTCCCGCCCGCCAGTCGCGCGGCCGGGGCACCACCAGCGGGCTGAAGCCGTGGTGCACCGGCCATCTCTGCCGTTCGCGGGCCCGAAGCGCCGCGATCGTGCGCACGCGGGGAAGGCCGAGGCTGCTGCGCATCGTGGGGACGGTCGCGGAGAAGACCTGTTCGACGGCGAGCCCCACGCCGTGGCCCGCGGCGCGGTTGCCGAGCGCCCCCCAGGAGCGGCCGCCGAGCATGGGGGCACCGAACTCCCTCGTCGGGGCGAGGGGTTGGAGATAGACACCCATGCTCGGCAGGGACAGGCCCTCGGCGACGGCGTGCCCCAGGGGTGCCAGCGAGCCGGAGAGCAGCAGCACGTCGCTCCCGCGGGCGGCCGCCAGGACGTCGGCCGCCATCTCCTGGGCCAGGGTCCGCGCCATGGTGACCACCCGCAGCAGCTTTCCGGCGCCGGTCCTGCTGTCGTGCAGTGCCTGTCCGCGCGAGGACTCCAACTCGGCCCGGGGATCCAGCGGCAGGGGGTGGAAGCCGATCCCCGACCCCGCGACGAGTGGTTCGAAGGGGGCGTGGGTGACCAGGGTGACCTCGTGCCCGGCCCGCACGAGGCCATGTCCGAGTCCGGTGAAGGGGGCGACATCGCCCCGGGATCCCGCCGTCATGATCGCTACCCGCACGCCCGTCAGTATGGCGGGAGGGCCGGGCCCACCGGGCGAACGACCCGTGGGAATCGGCTGGTTCACGCCTGCCGCGTCCGTTGACTGCCTTTGCGCCGCCGTCATCGACCACGAGGTCATCAAGCAGCAACGGCCAGAACCACAGAATTGGGCCCGGAGTTGGTCCGCTAGCGGGCCGGACACAGGACGACGACAACGCTGAGGGCTACGGCGCCGCCGAGCAGCCAGCCGGCCAGCAGCCGTCGCCGCAGCCCGCGGTAGGCGGCCTCGTACTCGTCCCGCAGCCTTCCGGCACGCGCCGCCGTGCGCTGCCAGGAGCTGCGGGCGAGGGTGAGGTACTCCGCCTCGAACCGGCGCTCCACCTCCGCCCGTTGGGCGTCCGTGAGCCAGCCGAGCGGCGCGGTGAAGCGCTCGGCGGCCGTACGGCCCTCCTCGCGGGTGGCGGCGAGCAGCAGATGACCCTCGATGTCGTTGAGGAACCGGCTCACAGCGTCGTCAACCCCCTCTCCGGTACGTCGGCGTGGTGCAGGTCGAACGCCGGGGATTCGCTGCGGATCCGCGGCAGGGTGAGGAAGTTGTGCCGCGGTGGCGGGCAGGACGTCGCCCACTCCAGGGAACGGCCGTAGCCCCACGGGTCGTCGACCTCGATCTTCTTGCCGTACTTGGCCGTCTTCCACACGTTGTAGAAGAACGGCAGGAGCGACAGGCCGAGGACGAAGGAGAAGACGCTGGACAGGGTGTTGAGCGGTGTGAGCCCCTCCACGGCCAGATAGTCCGGGATCCGGCGCTGCATACCGTTCACACCCAGCCAGTGCTGGACCAGGAACGTGCCGTGGAAGCCGATGAACAGCGTGCAGAAGGTGATCTTGCCGAGGCGCTCGTCGAGCATCCTGCCCGTGAACTTCGGCCACCAGAAGTGGAAGCCGGAGAACATCGCGAAGACGACGGTGCCGAACACCACGTAGTGGAAGTGCGCCACCACGAAGTAGG
>NZ_JAQMWP010000014.1 GCF_030403745.1 Streptomyces sp. S.PB5 | reverse complement strand
CACAACCTCGCCCTCACCGGATAGTTCAACGGGCCGCGCAACGACCAACCGTGCCCGAGGCGACCCGAAGATCATTTACGGGACGGCCCTTAGATGAGCCAGCGAGCAGCTCGGAGTCAGCTCTCAGAGGTGCGAGCAGCCTATGCAGAGCCCCTCAGAGGTGACCAGGCGACACACCTCCGACACAGTGAACGCCGACCGCATCCCCGGCGAGGTTCGATCGCAGGTCAGAAGGGGTGCAACGGCATGATCAGGAACCCCCTCCGGAGCCGTGTGCGCAGGTTCGAATCCTGCCGGGGGCACTTCGCCTCAACCAGCGTGAGTGATGCGGTTGACCAGCGCAGATGCCTGATATGAAGAGCGGGACCCAGTTCGCTGGGTCCCGCTCTTCGTTGTTTGTGCGCGGTTGTTTGTTCGTGCTGATCGCGATAGGCCCGCGACAGACACAGCGCACAGCGTCAGCTCTCCGCCGAGTCCGAGCCCGAGTCCGAGTCCCCGGAAGGCCCGGTCTGGCGTGTCACTCGATGGCGCAGGTACACGAACTTCGAGTTGAAGGTGCGGGTCTCGAGCAGTTCGAGGTCCACCCGGCGTTCGTGTCGGGGGAAGTACGGTGTGCCGCCGCCGACCAGTACCGGGTAGACGATGGCGCGGTACTCGTCGATCAGGCCCGCGGCGGCTGCCTCGGTGGCGAGGGTGGCGCCGCCGATGGCGATCTCGCCCTCGCCCGGTTCGGCGCGTAGGCGTGCGATCTCCTCTGCCACGGTGCCGGTGGCCAGGCGGGCGTTGCCCTGTACCTCCGTCAGTTTGGTGGAGAAGACCACCTTGGGGAGGGGGTTCCAGAGGGCGACCCATTCGAGTTCCGCGTCGTCGAGCGAACGCTCCTGGGCTGCGGTTTCCCAGTAGAGCATCGTCTCGTACAGGCGCCGGCCCAGCAGGTGGACGCCGACGCCGCGGATCTCGTCGATCCAGAAGCGGAAGACGTCCGGGTCGGGCGCCGACCAGTCGAAGCTGCCGTCCGGGCCGACGATGTAGCCGTCGAGTGAGACGTTCATCGAATAGGTCACGCTGCGCATCGGCGGTCCTCCTCCTGGACGGGTTCCAACGTATGACCGTCGGGGGCCGCAGAACTCATCGCGACGCGCCGTACTTCCCGGTGTCGACGTTCTGTGTCCGTCCTCGTGCGATATCGGCTTTCCCAAGTCCGTTCGTGCGTCGAACACTTGGTGGCAGCATCGGCTGACATGGGCAGAGATCGGTACGTCGACTTCCTGCGGGCCTGGGCCATCCTGCTCGTCGTGCTGGGGCACTGGCTGATCACCGCGCTGGTGTGGGAGCCCGGTGGGGGGATCCGGGCGCCCGAGTTGCTTGCCGAGGTGCCGTGGACGCAGTGGCTGACGCTCGGGTTTCAGATCATGCCGCTGTTCTTCTTCGCGGGAGGGTATGCGGCCGGTGGGTCCTGGGCGGCCGCGCGGGGTGCCGGCTCGGGGTGGGTTCGGCGGCGGGTGTTGCGGCTGCTGGTGCCGGCCGGGGTCTACAGCGGGCTGGTGCTTCTCGCCGTGGCCGTGTGTCAGGGGGTCGGGGTCGAGCCCGGCACGCTGGAGCTGGTCGGGTGGGCCATGGGCATGCAGTTCTGGTTTCTGCCTGTGTATGTGGTGCTCAGTGCGGTGACGCCCGTGCTGTATGCCGCGCATCGGCGCTGGGGTCTGCTCGTGCCCGTCGGGATGGGGGTCGTCGCCGGTGTGGCCGCGTATACGCCCCATCTGGGGATGCTCGACCATCTCCTCTATCTCCTCGTCTGGGGCATCGCCTATCAGCTCGGCTTCTGCTGGCGGGACGGGCTGCTGCAGGGGAAGGGGCTCGGGCTTGCGGTCTGTGGCGGGCTGGGATTCGCCGGGCTCGTCGGGTTCGGGCCGTTTCCCGTGAGTCTCATCCGGGTCACCGGGCAGGAGCCCAGCAACACCGATCCGCCCTCGCTCGCCATGCTCGCCTGGGTTGTCGCGCAGGTCGGGGTGTGTCTGCTCGTCGCGCCTGTCGTGCGGCGCCTGCTGGTGCGGGAGCGGGTGTGGCGGGTGGTGCGGGGTGTCGGCGGCGCCAGCATGACGCTCTACCTGTGGCACATGGTGCCGGTGCTCGTCGTTGCCGCCGCCTTCTATCTGACCGGGATCGCGCCTCAGCCCTCGCTCGGGTCGCTCGGCTGGTGGGGGCTGCGGGTGCCCTGGCTGGTGGTGCTGGGCGCCGTCATGGTCGGCGTGCTGGTGGGGGTGCGGCCGCTGGCCTTGCTGGAAGGGCCGGGGCGGGCCCGGCTGCCCGTGTGGGTGTTGTGGGTCGGGCTCGGCAGCAGTGTCGTCTCGCTCGCCCGGTTCGCCGTGTACGGCTTCGCTCCCGACGGGCGGTTTCCCGTACTGCCCGCGCTCGGGCTCGCGGTGGGCGTCGGGCTTGTGTCGCTGGGCGGGCGGGTGGGCGTGTGCGACCGTGAGCTTTCACACAGATCATCCGCTGACGAGTCCAGCAACTCGCCTCTCGCCGACGCCAGTTGACGGACGATCTGTTTCGCCCCGCGTTTGCGGATCGTAAGAATCCGGGCATGTTTCCCTTTCAACAATGGCCTTTCCGGCTTTCGTCCAGTTCACTCGGGACGGTCCGCCGCAAGGCAGTTCGGACCGCAGGGAGCATGTACGGATATGTCCGCACCATCCGGGAATTCCCAAGTACCGATAAACCCCCACCCTGTCAGCGCCGCCGAGGTCATCCCCGGCGATCTCGTCGCCCTGTCTCCGGGTGACGTCGAACAGCCTCGGTGGTACGTCGTCACGCACACGCTTCCCGAGTCGCCGGAGACGATCCGCGTGACCCTGCGGCCGCCGCTGGGCGGGGTGGACCGCGACGAGGTGCTGGGACGGGAGCGGTTGGTGACCGTCGCGTGCCGGCGGATGGACGTGGCCGGGGTGCCCTCGCTGTCGTCGCCTCCGCTCGACGACGTCCGGTTCCGGGACGGGGACCGGGTGGGGTCCCTCAGGGCCGTCGATCCCGGTGCCGTCGAGGTGACGTACGTACGGCGGTGGGGGGTCTGGCATCGGGATCTCGACGCTCCCGACGACGTACCCGTGTCCGACGGTGAGGTGCGGCGGTGGGCCGCCGGCGCCGACCGGGACGGGTTCGTCGTACGGCATCGTCCGCGGGCCGTGCGGGAGGCGGCTGCCGGGGGGCCTCGGCGGGTTGTCGTCACCGGGCTCGGGGCCGTCACGCCGTTGGGTGTCGGGGTGGGCGAGCTGTGGCAGGGGCTGCTCGACGGGCGGCACGGGATACGGGAGTTGGAGGGGGAGGAGTTCCGGGAGCTGGCCGTGCGGGTGGCCGGGACCGTTCCCGTCGATCCCGTCTCGCTGCTGCCGCGCGCCGCTGCCCGGCGGATGAACCGGGCCGCCCAGTTCGCCGTGCTCGCGGCGCGGGAGGCTTGGGGCGATGCCGGGTTCGTGGCGGGCGGGACCGTCGAGAGCGGGCTCGATCCCGCGCGGGTGGGGGTGAGTCTCGGGGCCATCCTCGGGGACGCGTCCGTACTGGTGGGCGGGGACCGGAAGCTACGGGAGAAGGGGCCCCGCGGGGTCTCGCCGCTCACCACGCCCATGACCGTGCCGTCGCAGGCCGCCTCGCAGGTCTCCCTCGACCTTCACATCACCGGGGAGGCCCGTACCGTCACCAGCGCCTGCGCCTCCGGGACCGAGGCCATCGGGCAGGCCATCGACCGCATACGGTACGGCCGCGTCGACGTCGCCCTCGCGGGCGGGGCGGAGGCCGTCGTCACTCCGGCGATCATGGCGTCGTTCGCCTCGATGCGGGCGCTGTCCCAGGCGGGGCTGGAGGAGGGTTCGCCTTCTCGGCCGTTCGCCAAGGACCGGGACGGGTTCGTGAACGGGGAGGGGGCGGGGGTGCTCGTACTCGAAGCCGAGGAGCATGCCCTTGCCCGTGGGGCGCGGATCTACTGCGAGGCCGCCGGGTGGGGGCTCTCCGCCGACGCGCATCACATGGCCGCGCCCGATCCCTCCGGGAGCGGGGTCGCGCTCGCGCTGCGACGGGCGGTGCGGGACGCGGGTGGGCACGTGGTGGACGTCGTACATGTGAACGCGCATGCGACGGCCACGGTGGAGGGGGATCTCGCCGAGGCGGGGGCGCTGCGGGAGGTGTTGGGGCGGCGGTCCGTTCCGGTGACCGCGCTCAAGGGGCATCTCGGGCATCTGCAGGGGGCCGCGGGCGGGGTCGAGGCGGTCGCGGCCGTGCTGACCCTCCATCACGGGGTGGTGCCGCCGACGGTGGGGTGCGCGGAAGTGGATGACGCGGTGGGGCTGGACGTCGTGCTCGGGGGGCCTCGGGAGTTGCCGGGCGACGGGGATCTGGCGCTCAGCAACTCGTTCGGGTTCGGGGGGCACAACGCGGTGCTGGCGCTGCGGCGGACGGGGCTCGGGGGCGGGGACCGGTAGTTCGGGGCCGGGGCTTCCGGACCGGGGTCCGGCACCGGCGCGGTCTGCTGCCACGTGGCTGAGCGCCGTTGCGGTGGACGCAGGAGACCGGGAGAGATCAAGGACTGCGGAACGGCCGTCAAGCAGAGCGCTTTCGCGTTGCCGTCTTCTTCGCCGTCGCCTTCGCCGCCGTCTTCTTGGCTGTCGACTTCTTCGCCGCCGCCGTCGATGCCGATGCCGTTTTCGATGCCGTCTTCTTCGTCGCCGTCGACTTCTTCGCCGATGCCGTCGTCTTCTTCGCGGCGGTCGTCTTCTTCGCGGTCGCCGTCGACTTCTTCCCCGACGCCTGTTTCGGCGTGGCCCGGGCGGACTTGCGCTGGGGCAGGCGGCGTACCGCTGCCGGTTCCTCCGGCGTCTCCTCCCCGCGCGACTCCTTCGCCTCCCGGACGCTCTTCTCCAGGGCGGCCATGAGGTCGAGGACCTTGCCGCCCTTCGCGGGTTCCGGGGACTCGGGGACGGTCTCGCCGGCGGCCTTGGCCGCGACGACCTCCTCCAGGGCCTCGCGGTACTCGTCGTGGAGGTCGTCCAGGTCGATCTCGCCCAGGGTGTCCATCAGGGCGTCCGCGAGGTCCAGTTCCTTGTCGTTCACCGTGACCTTGGTGTCGGGGGCCACGCCCTGGGGGGCTCTGACCTCGTCCGGCCACAGCAGGCCGTGCATGGCGATGGCGTCCTCGACCACCCGCAGCATGCCCAGGCGCTCCTTGCCGCGCAGGGCGAACTTCGCGATGGCCACCTTGTTGCTGCGTTTCAGGGCCTCCCGCAGCAGGGTGTACGGCTTCGCCGCCGGGGCGCCGCCCGCCGCGAGGTAGTACGCCGCGTCCATCTGGAGGGGGTCGATGCGGTCGGCCGGTACGAAGGCGACGATCTCGATCGTCTTGGCCGTGGGGAGCGGGAGGTGGGCCAGGTCCTCGTCCGTGATCGGGATGATCGTGCCGTCGGCGTCCTCGTAGCCCTTGCCGATCTCGGCCGAGCCGACCTCCTTCTCCTCCAGCTCGCAGACCTTGCGGTAGCGGATGCGGCCGCCGTCCTCCAGATGGATCTGACGGAAGGAGATCGAGTGGCTCTCGGTGGCGTTGACCAGCTTGATCGGGATGCTGACCAGGCCGAACGAGATGGCGCCGTTCCATATGGATCGCACGGGCGGGACCTTTCCTGACGCTGCGAAACGCTAAATAAGCCACTAACGCTGCATAAGTCTCTATCTATCTATTTCCATGTAATTCTCATCGTATGACGCCGATCACCGAGGTGGACGGGCACCGGCTCGCGCTCAGCAATCTGGACAAGGTGCTGTATCCGGAGACCGGGTTCACCAAGGGCGAGCTGCTGCACTACTACGCGACCACCGCCGACGCCCTGCTCCCCCATCTGCGGGACCGTCCGGTCTCCTTCCTGCGCTATCCGGACGGCCCCGACGGACAGGTGTTCTTCGCCAAGAACGTGCCGCCGGGTACGCCCGACTGGGTCACCACCGCCGAGGTGCCCAGGTCGGAGGGGCCGGCGCGGATGGTGCTGGTGCAGGATCTGGCGAGCCTGATGTGGGCGGCGAACCTCGTCACCGAGTTCCATACGCACCAGTGGGTGATCCAGGAGCCGGGCACCGCCGACCGGCTCGTCTTCGATCTCGACCCCGGCCCGCCCGCCTCGGTCGTCGAGTGCTGCGAGGTCGCACTGTGGCTGCGGGAGCGGCTCGCCGAGGACGGGATCGAGGCGTACGCCAAGACCTCCGGGTCCAAGGGGCTGCATCTGCTGGCCGCCGTGCACCCCACCGCCTCCGAACAGGTGAGCGAGTACGCCAAGGAGCTCGCCGTCGCCGCCGAGCGGGCCCTCCCCCGGCTCGCCGTGCACCGGATGACCAAGAGCCTGCGGCCCGGGAAGGTCTTCGTCGACTGGAGCCAGAACGCCGCCCGCAAGACGACCGCCACGCCCTACACCCTGCGGGCCCGCCCCCAGCCCACCGTCTCCGCCCCCGTCACCTGGGAGGAGGTCGAGGAGTGCCGGTCCCCCCGTCAACTCACCTTCCTCGCGCCGGACATCGCACCCCGGCTCCAGGACTACGGCGACCTCCTCGCCCCCCTCTTCGAAACCACGGACGCCGCTCAACTGCCCTAGCTTCGGCCCCCGCCCGAACGGGCACAGATCATGATCAACAGGGGGATCTCTCATCACCTGTGCACAGAGCACGGAGCAAGGAGCAAAGAGCCGCATGCGAGCACGACCACCTTCCCGCACCCTCCGCCGCGCCCTCCTCACCGGCCTCACCGCCCTCTCCCTCGCCGCCGTTCCGTGGGCCTCCTCCTCCGCCGCCGCCCCGGGGCTGACGCCGAACGCCGAGGTGATCACCGACTGGAACCTGACCGCCGTCAAGGTCATCGCCGAGGACGCCCAGCGGCCCGCCGGTGAGCCCTTCCTCTGGTACGGGTTCGTGTCGGCGGCCGTCTACAACGCCGTCGTGGGGATCGAGGGGCGGTACGCCGAGTACAAGTGGGACGTACGAGGTCCCCGGCACGCCTCGTCCGAGGCCGCGGCCGCTGCCGCCGCCCACCGGGTGCTGCTCACCTACTTCCCGGCGTCGAAGACGCGCCTCGACACCGCGTACGCCGACTCGCTCGCGAAGATCCCGGACGGGACCGCCGAGAAGCAGGGCGTCCGGTTCGGGGAACGGGCGGCCGAGCGGCTCATCGAGCTGCGGGAGGACGACGGGCGTGACAGCAAGGTGACGTTCGATCCGGCGCCGGGGCCCGGGGTCTGGCAGCCCGCGCCGCCCGACTTCCGGCCGGCCGCGATCCCGTGGCTCGGCAAGGTGCGGCCGATGCTCTTCGAGCCGGCCGACCGGTTCATGCCGGAGCCGCCGCCCGCGCTGACCTCGGAGACGTACACGAAGGACTTCGCCGAGGTGAAGGAGGTCGGCCGGCGGGACAGCGCCACGCGGACCGCCTGGCAGACCGAGACCGCGCGGTTCTTCTCGCATCCGCTGCCGCAGCAGCTCCAGGCCGGGTACCGGGACCACATCGAGCGGCACGGGCTCGACATCGTCGACGCCGCCCGGTACTTCGCCGCCGCCAACACCGCCTCCGCCGACGCGACGATCACCACCTGGAACTCCAAGTTCAGCTACGCCTTCTGGCGCCCCGTCACCGCCGTCCGGCAGGCCGGCACCGACGGCAACCCCGCCACCGAGGCCGACGCGGACTGGCTGCCGCTGCTCAACACCCCGCCCTACCCGGAGTACATGGGCGGGCACTGCGCCAACGACGGTGCCGTCATGGCCGTACTGGACCGGCTGACCGGCGGGGACATCGACCTGCGGCTGATGTCGACGGTGACGGGCACCACCCGGACGTACACGGACTCGGCGGAGTACGACCGGGACGTCATCGACGCGCGGGTCTGGAGCGGGATCCACTTCCGCACCGCCGACCTCGTCGGCATCCGGGTCGGGCGGGACATCGGGAACTGGGCGCTCGACCACTACTTCCGGCCGCTGAAGTGAGGGCGCCGAAGTGCTGAAGTGAGGGTGCTGGAGTGAGGGCTCTGAGGTGAGGGCGCTGGAGTGAGGGCTCTGAGGTGAGGGCGCTGAAGTGAGGGCTCTGAGGTGAGGGCCCTGAAGTGACGACCTTGCGATAGCTAGACCCGCGTCCAGGTGTGCCGGTCGCGTGCCATCGCGTGCAGCGCCTCCACGTCCGCCGGTTTGAGCATGCCGCCGAGCCGGGCCAGGCCCTCCACCTCCGTGTCCTCGATGATCCGGACCTCCCTCAGGGGGGCGGTGATCCGGACGTCCGTCGGGCCGACGACGGCGAGGACCGGGTGGACCTCGGCGGTCAGGGCGTAGGAGGCGCGGTCGGCGTCGGCGCGGACGCGGCGGAGCAGCGGGTGGGGATCGCGGCGCCCCAGGGTGACCATGGGGTCGGCGACCGTCACCCGCTGCTTGCGGGCGTAGAGGGTGTGGATGGCGAAGAGGCCGCCGGGGCCGATCGCGAGGTGGTGGACGCGGTCGCCGCCGGGCAGCGGGACGGAGTGCAGGGCGTGCCAGCCGGCGCCGTCCAGGCGGTCCAGGGCCTCGCCGACCGCCTGCTCGGCCAGCAGGGCCTTGCGGCGGGGGTCGGGGCGGAGGCGGTGCGATGGTCCCGGGTCGCGGTCGAGGGCGACCTGGAGGGCCTCGCCGGGGCGGTTGGGCGCCAGGTCGTCGTCGGGATGGAGGGTGAGGCGGGCGAGTTCCGCCGGGGTCGGCACCGGGGGCGGTCCGACCGCCACCGGGCCGGTCAGGAAGGGACCGAGGACTTCGAGGACGTCGTCCCTGCGGTCCTCGCTGAGCAGGTTGACGCGGGCCGCCTCACGGTCGTACCAGGCGACGTTCCGTCCGTCCGTCAGGCATACGTAGAGCCGCTCCTGGCCGTGCCGCCAGGTCGGTATGACGCGCAGTGAGTTCATGCACCATCACCCCTTGACCATGGGAACAGGCGGGGTGCTCCGCGGGCAAGAAGGCGGTTACCTTTGGGGGTAGTTGGGTGGGGGAGTTGGGGAGGCGTTATTGCGTACCCGCAGGAAGCAGCCCGACGTGCCGGCCCCGGACAGTCCGTGGAATGAGATCGTGCCCGGATTGTGGATGGGCGGGCATGAGTTCAGGGGGAGCTCCGGGCAACGGGAGTTCGCCGTCGTACGGGACGAGTTCGATCTCGTCCAGACCCTGTTGAGGCTGCCGGGGCACGGGCCCGACCCCGGGGTGGAGCATCACATCTGGCCGATTCCTGACGGGCCACTGGACGGAACCCAGCTCGCGGGCGTGATACGTCTCGCGCAGGCCGCGAGCGAAGCTCTCGACGAGGGCCGCAAGGTCCTCGTCCGCTGTTACCACGGCTACAACCGCTCGGGACTGGTGATCGCGCACGCACTGATCCGGAGCGGGCGCTCCGCGGAGGAGGCGATCCGGACGATCCGGGCCCGCCGCTCGCCGTGGGCGCTGCACAACGAGCTGTTCGTCGACTATCTGCGGGCGGGGCTGCCGACCGCGCGGCTGCTGGAGGAGCTGACCGAGTAGGCCCACCCGGTGACCGCATACGCAAAAAGGACTTCCGTACGAATAAGGTGTACGGGCCGGTCATCATCCCGTCCGGCTCCGTCCGGCACCGTCGGCACCGCCCGACCCGTCGTCCGACCCGTCCGCCTCTGGAGCACAGTGCCACGCCCCGTCCGTACCACCGTCGCCGCAGTCCTGGTCCTGGCGGCCGCCACGGGCTGCGGTGACGCGGGCGGGCTGCAGGGCGCGGGGCCGACGCCGACCGCGACCAGCCCGGCCCGGCTGTGGCCGGAACTGACCCCCGCGACCAGTCCCGCCTGGAACTACGACGACGGCGAGTCCGAGGTCGTGAAGGGCATCACCGCGCCGGGCGACGACGTCCGCAAGGTGGATCCGGTGGCCCTGGTGAAGGCGGAGATCGCCCGGCATCCGGAGGAGTACGCGAGCCCCAGGGCGCAGTACCGCGAGACCGCCCGGCTGATGCGGTACTGCGGGAAGAAGCCCGCCGACCGCCGGTGCCCGCTGCTCAAGGCGTACTACCGCGATCTCACCGGCGACGGCCGCGACGACCTCACGCTGGGCTTCCGGCTGCTGCCGGGCGACCAGACGGCCGTACGCGTGTACACCTTCCAGGACGGGCGGCTGATCCAGGTCATGGCCAACGAGGACGCCGTGAGCGCGGTCGAGCTGGCCGGGCGGTCCGTGATCATCCATGCGCCGTCGGACCTGGAGGACTACGAGTACCGGTTCCAGTGGACCTGGGATCCGCAGCAGCACGTCATGCTGCTCACCCATGACGAGATGCTGCACATCGGGACCGGCGCCTCTCCCTCGCCCTCTCCCTCGCCTTCTCCCTCCCGGTCGGCCTCCCCGTCGACGTCCCGCTCGGCGGGCCCGCGATGAGGGTCGCGCTCCCCCGGTGGGCCGGCCCCCTCGCCGTCAAGGCCGCGCTGTTCATCACGGTGATGTGCTGCGCGCTCGCCGCGCTGCTCGGTGTCCTCGTGCATGTCTCGGTGACCAACCAGACCGTCGGCCAGGCGCGCGAGCTCGCGCTCCAGCGGCTGGAGGACGCGACTTCGGCGTACGAGGCCGGGGACACCCTCGGTCCGTTCGCGGGCGTCGATCCGCCGGGGCTGCCGGCGTCCCTGCGGGAGCTGGCGGCCGACGGTGAGCGCGGCACGATGGTCGCCGACCGGGACGGGAGTCCCACGATGTGGGCGGCCGGGCCGGCCTCCGGGGACCGGGCCCTCGCGGTCCGGGTCGACTATCGGCAGCAGGCCCACACCATCGCCGCGCTCGACCGGTCGATCGTGTGGTCGTCGGCGCTGGCGATCGGGGCGACGCTGCTGGTGGGGGCGTTCGCGGTGACCCGGGTCACGCGACGGCTGCACGCGACCGCGCGGGTGGCCCGGCGGATCAGCGGTGGCGACCTGGACGCGCGGGTCGACGACCCCCGTACGAAGGACGCCTCCCGGCCTCAGGACGAGGTGGCCGCGGTGGCCGCCGCGCTGGACTCGATGGCCGCGTCCCTGCAGGGGAAGCTGCTGAGCGAGCAGAGGTTCACCGCGGATGTGGCGCACGAGCTGCGGACGCCCCTGACCGGGTTGCACGCGGCGGCGGAGCTGCTGCCTCCGGGACGGCCCACCGAGCTGGTGCGGGACCGGGTGGGGGCGCTGCGGACGCTGACCGAGGATCTGCTGGAGATCTCCCGGCTGGACACCGGGCGGGAGAAGCTCGACCTGGACACCGAGCGGGTCGCCGCGCTGGCCGAGCGGGTGGTGCGGGCGTCCGGGACCGGCACGGAGGTCGTCGTCGTACGGGATGTGTCCGTGGAGACCGATCGGCGGCGGCTGGAGCGGGTGCTGGGGAATCTCGTGGCCAATGCGCATCGGCACGGGCGGGCGCCGGTGGTGGTGACGGTGAACGGGCCGGTGGTGTCCGTGCGGGACCACGGGGACGGGTTTCCGGAGTACCTGGTCGAGCACGGGCCGCAGCGGTTTCGGACGGAGGGGGGCAGCAAGGGGCACGGGTTGGGGCTGACCATCGCGTCGGGGCAGGCAGAAGTGCTGGGGGCGCGGCTGACGTTTTCGAATGCCGCGGACGGTGGGGCGGTCGCGACGCTGAGGCTGAGCTAGTTCTCCTGCTCCCCTGTTCTCTCGCTCCCCTGTTCTCCTATGGCCCAGCGTGGCGCGCACACATCAGATCCCGCTCCTAATGTGGCGAATAGTCAAGCTCGTCCCGTTCGTGGAGGTCTCTCCCATGTCCCTGCGTTCCCGTCTCTCCATATCCGTCGTCGCCGGCGCCTTCCTCGCCGCCGCTGCCGCCACCCCCGCCGTCGCCAACGACGACTGGCACCACCACCACGAGCACCCCCGCCTGTACAAGGGCGTGGTCACGGCCAGCACGCTGAATCTGCGCAGTGCGCCGAACCGCGGGTCGCAGATCATCCGGACCGCCTACAAGGGCGAGGTCGTGTCGATCTTCTGCAAGACCGGCGGCGAGACCGTCAAGGGCAACCCCCTCTGGTACCTCCTCACGGACGGCACCTGGGCATGGGGTGCGGCCCGGTACATCGACAACGTCGGGCCCGCGCCACGCTGGTGCTAGGCGGCTAGGAAGACAACCTGGCCCATTTGGGTAAGTTCCGGACATGACCAAGGCCGGAACCACCGTGGCCCAGACGGACACCCCCGCTCCCCCCGTACGCCTCCCCCGGCGCCGTGGCATCGAACTCGCCCTCATCGTCGTCGCCGTACTGCTCTCCGTGTACGGCTACTGCGACGTCGGCCTCGCGAAGCACGGCACCGTCCCGCCCGGCGCCGCCGGTTACGGCGCCGGGCTCGGTGTGCTCGCGCTGGTCGCGCATCTCGCGGTGCGCTGCCGGGCGCCGTACGCCGATCCGCTGCTGCTGCCCATCGGGGTGCTGCTCAACGGGCTCGGCCTGGTCCTCATCTACCGGCTCGACCTGGAGACACCCGGCGACCGGGCCGCCCCCGCCCAACTGGTGTGGTCCACGGTCGGGGTCGCCCTGTTCATCGTGGTCGTACTGCTGCTGCGCGACCATCGCACGCTCCAGCGGTACGCGTACGTCTGTGTCGCCGCCGCCCTCGTCCTGCTCACCCTGCCGATCTTCTTCCCCTCCGTGAACGGGGCCCGGATCTGGATCCGGATCGCCGGCTTCTCCATCCAGCCGGGCGAGTTCGCGAAGGTGCTCCTCGCGGTCTTCTTCGCGGCCTATCTGGCGGCCAACCACAACGCCCTCGCCTACGCCGGACGGCGGGTGTGGCGGCTCCAGTTGCCCACCGGGCGGGTGCTCGGGCCGATCGTCGCCATCTGGTTGCTCAGTGTCTGCGTGCTCGTCCTGGAGCGGGACCTCGGGACCTCGCTGCTGTTCTTCGGCCTGTTCGTCGTCCTGCTGTACGTGGCCACCGGGCGCACCGGGTGGATCGCCGTCGGGCTCGTCCTCGCCGCCCTCGGGGCGGTCGCCGTGGGGTGGCTGGAGCCGCATGTGCACAGCCGGGTGCAGGACTGGCTGCATCCGTTCGCGTCGATCGAGGCGGGACAGGGCCCCAATCAGCTGGCGCAGTCGCTCTTCGCCTTCGCCGCCGGCGGGATGCTCGGCACCGGGCTCGGGCTCGGGCACTCGATCCTCATCGGGTTCGCCGCCAAGTCGGACTTCATCCTGGCGACGGCGGGCGAGGAGCTGGGGCTCGCGGGCCTGTCGGCCATCTTTCTGCTCTACGCGCTGCTGGTGGAGCGCGGGATCCGGGCCGGGCTGTCGTTGCGCGACCCGTTCGGGCGGCTGCTCGCCGTCGGGCTCGCCTCGATCGTGGCGCTCCAGGTGTTCGTCATCGCGGGCGGGGTGACCGGGCTGATCCCGCTGACCGGGATGGCGATGCCGTTCCTGGCGCAGGGCGGGTCGTCGGTCGTCACCAACTGGGCGATCGTGGCGCTGCTGATCCGGGTGAGCGACTCGGCCAGGAGCCAGTACGACGGGGAGGTGGCCCCGTGACCCCGGACGGGACCCGGCTCATGACCCGCTACATCCGGCACGCGGCCTGCTTCTGCGCCCTGCTGCTGGTGGCGCTGCTCGTCAACGCCACCCGCGTCCAGGTCTTCCAGGCCCGGTCCTACGACGACAATCCCGCCAACCGCCGTTCCGCCATCGCCCTTTACGGCCAGCCCCGCGGCGACATCCTGGTCGGCGGCAAGCCGGTCACGGGCTCCCGGGACACGGAGGGGCGGCTGCGCTACGAACGGACGTATCCGAAGGGGCCGTTGTACGCACCCGTCACCGGGTTCGCCTCGCAGATCTACGGCACGACCTTCCTGGAGCACGCCGAGGACGGCGTCCTGTCCGGGAGCGACCCGATGCTGTCGGCGTTCCCGCTCTGGAACGACTTCACCCGGGACCGGAGTGCGGGCGGGGACGTGGTCACCACCCTCGACAGGGGTGCGCAGGAGGCCGCTTACGCGGGACTGGCGGGGAGAAAGGGTGCCGTGGCGGCCGTCGAGCCGTCCAGCGGGCGGATTCTGGCGCTGGTGTCGAGTCCGTCGTACGACCCCGGGGTGCTGTCCGGGAACGACGCGTCCGTGAAGCGGTCCTGGGCGGGGCTGAACGAGGATCCGGACAAGCCGATGCTCAACCGGGCGATCCGGCAGACCTATCCGCCGGGGTCGACCTTCAAGGTGGTCACGGCGGCGGCCGCGCTGGACGCGGGGGTGGTGACGGACGTGGACGAGCCGACCGACTCACCGGACCCGTATCCGCTGCCGGGGACGTCGACCTCGCTGGTGAACGAGGCGAAGGGGTGCGCGGACGCCTCGGTGCACGCGGCCTTCGTGTGGTCGTGCAACACGGTCTTCGCCAAGCTGGGGGTGCGGGTGGGCGTGGCGGACATGGCGGCCACGGCGGCGGGGTTCGGGTTCAACGACCAGGGGCTCGGCATTCCGTTCTCCGTCGCCGAGAGCACCTTCGACGTCTCCGTGGACAAGGCGCAGCTCGCGCTGTCGTCGATCGGGCAGTACAACACTCGGGCCACGCCCCTGCAGATGGCGCTGGTGTCGGCGGCCGTGGCCAACGGGGGGCAGATCCGGTCGCCGTACCTCGTGGAGCGCACCACCCGGTCGGGCGGTGCCACGGTGTCGACGGCGGGTACGCGGCCGCTGCGGCAGGCGATGCATCCGGCGACCGCGGTGCGGCTGAAGGAGCTGATGGAGGACGTGGTGACGGAGGGCACCGGCACCAACGCCGCCATCCCCGGGGCGACGGTCGGCGGCAAGACCGGCACCGCTCAGCACGGGATCGGCAACTCCGGGACGCCGTATGCCTGGTTCATCTCCTGGGCGCAGGGGGAGCGGGACATGGAGCCGAAGGTGGCGGTGGCCGTGGTGGTGGAGGACGCGGAGGCGGACCGGGGCGAGATCAGCGGGGGCGGGGACGCGGCGCCGATCGCCCGGGCGGTGATGGAGGCGGTGCTCGAGCACTGAGACGGGGGTACCGTCGACCACAACTCCCTACCTAACGTTCGGTACATGACTTCAGCCGCCGCGTACGAACTCGCCCAGGTCAACATCTCCCGCCTCAAGTTCCCGCTGGACTCGCCCGAGTTGAAGGATTTCGTCGACGCCCTCGACCCGGTCAACGCCTCCGCGGAGGCCGCCGACGGCTATGTCTGGCGGCTGCAGTCCGAGGGCGGCGACGCCACCGACATCAAGGCCTTCGGCGACGACTGGCTGATCATCAACCTGACGGTGTGGCGGGACACCGACGCGCTGACGGCCTTCATGTACCAGGGGCAGCACCGCGAGATGCTGTCGCGGCGCCGCGCGTGGTTCGAGAAGGCGGTGGAGGCGATGACGGCCCTGTGGTGGGTCCCGGCCGGGCACCGTCCGACGGTCGCGGAGGCGGAGGCGCGGCTGCTGCATCTGCGGGCCAGCGGGCCGACGCCGTACGCCTTCACGCTGCGGACGTCGTTCCCGGCGCAGGGCGCGGAGCCGGTGTCGTTCACGGTGCCGGAGGATCTGGGCTGCGGGGTCTAGGCGGCTCCGCCGGGTACCGCCTCCCGGCGCCGCAGCCATCCCTCCGGTGCCTCCGTCACGCCCGTCCGGGCGGCCACGACGCCGCCCGTGATGGCGCAGGTGGTGTCGACGTCGCCGAAGCCCTCGGCGGTGGTCCACAGGGCGGAGACGAGGTCGTCGGGGTGGCGGGCCGCGGACCAGAGGGCGAAGGGGACGGTGTCGTCGGCGCGGATCCGCTGTCCGTTGCCGAGGAGGTCGGAGGCCTTCCAGGGTTCCGTGGCGAACGGGACCTCGGCGGCGCGGACGAGACCGTCGCGTACCGCGCTCGCCGGTGTCAGGGCCGCCACCGCGTCGAGGGTCAGCTCGTGGTCGGCCGAGAGTGCCGCGGCCACCGCCACGGCGACCGCACCCGCGACGCCCTCCGCGTGGGCGTGAGTGACCTCGGCCGACAACGTGGCCTGCTCGACCACCCGGGACAGGTCGGTGTGGAACCACGCCCCCAGCGGCGCCACCCGCATCGCGGAGCCGTTGCCGAGGCTGCCCTCGCCGCCGAACAGCTCGCGGGCGAACTCCGGCCAGCGGGCGGGCTCGTGGAGGAGGCGGGGCAGGAGCTGGTGCATGCCGTGGCCGTATCCACGGGCGGGATCGGCGTCGTAGAAGAGCGCGAAGGCGTGGGCGAGCTCGGTCTGCCGTATCTCGC
Organism: Streptomyces sp. S.PB5; assembly: GCF_030403745.1. Taxonomy (GTDB): domain Bacteria; phylum Actinomycetota; class Actinomycetes; order Streptomycetales; family Streptomycetaceae; genus Streptomyces. The sequence continues at coordinate 284,536 of NZ_JAQMWP010000014.1, read as the reverse complement.
CGAACTCGTCGAGGACCCGGAAGACGCCGAGCGCCATGGCCGTGTCGTCGGTCCAGTGCCACTCGGGCTCCTCCGGCGCACGACGGGCGCGGACCTCGTCGTACGCCTGCCGGGGCTCGCGGAAGAGCGGGAACCAGCGCTCGCCGAAGGCGTCCCCGAGGGCGAGGCCCTCAAGGCTGCGGCGGGCGGCGGCTCGGTCCGGAACGGCACTCACTCACTGGCTCCCAGGTCGATCGACTGCCGCACCTCCGCGACCCGGTCATGCTCCTCCGCCGCGAAGCGCTCCGCATCCAGTTTCTCGGCGAGCTCCTCGTCCTGGGCCATCAGCAGATCGAGGTTGGAGTCGCCCATCTCGAAGACGCCCATGTCGACGTAGGCCTGCTGGAGGCGTTTCCCCCACAGGCCGATGTCCTTGACGCACGGGACGATCCGGGAGAACAGCAACTGCCGGAACAGGGCGAGGAACTCGGACTGCTCGCTGTACTCCTCGGCCTCGGCGGTGGGGATGCCGAAGTTCTCCAGGACCTCGACGCCCCGGAGGCGGTCGCGCATCAAGTAGCAGCCCTCGATGACGAATTCCTCGCGTTCGCGGAGTTCGGCGTCGCTGAGCTGCTTGTAGTAGTCGCGCAGCGCCATGCGCCCGAAGGCCACGTGCCTCGCCTCGTCCTGCATGACGTACGCCAGGATCTGCTTCGGCAGCGGCTTGTCCGTCGTGTCGCGGATCATGCCGAAGGCGGCGAGGGCGAGGCCCTCGATGAGGACCTGCATGCCGAGGTACGGCATGTCCCAGCGGCTGTCCCGGAGCGTGTCGCCGAGGAGGGACTGGAGGTTGTCGTTGACCGGGTAGAGCATCCCGATCTTCTCGTGCAGGAAGCGGCCGTAGATCTCCGCGTGCCGGGCCTCGTCCATGACCTGGGTCGCCGAGTAGAACTTCGCGTCGAGATCGGGGACGGACTCGACGATCCGCGCGGCGCACACCATGGCGCCCTGCTCGCCGTGCAGGAACTGGCTGAACTGCCAGGAGGCGTAGTGCCGCCGCAGCTCGCCCTTGTCCGCGTCGGTCATCTTCGCCCAGTACTTGGTGCCGTACAGGGACATGGACTCGTCGGGGGTGCCGAGGGGGTCGGCGGGATCGACCTCCAGCTCCCAGTCGATGCGTTTCTGCCCGTCCCACTGCTTGTCCTTGCCCTTCTGGTAGAGCGCGAGGAGACGGTCGCGACCATCGTCGTACTCCCAGCTGAAGCGCGCCGCGCCGGTCGCCGGCACCTGCCAGTGGGGGTCTCCCGGATCTGTGGCGTACAGGTCGAAAGTCGGCATGTTCCGCAGGCTGCCCCTTCGTAGACGCGGGGTCAACAAGTCGTGCGCAAGGGATTGACGGTCTTGCTGACAAGCAGTCTCATAACCTCATGACGACGCTGACGGACGCCGATGCGCTCGCGGGGCTCCGCGACGCGCTCGGCCTGCTCAAGGACCGGGAGCAAGTGGCCGAGCGGCTGCTCGACTCCTCCGCCAAGCACTCCTTCGACCCCGACAAGGAACTCGACTGGAACGCGCCCTTCGAGGAGGGCAAGTGGTTCTGGCCGCCGGAACTGGTGTCCCTGTACGACACCCCGATGTGGCGGCGGATGAGCGAGGAGCAGCGCATCCTGCTGTCCCAGCACGAGGCAGCCGCGCTCGCCTCGCTCGGGATCTGGTTCGAGCTCATCCTCATGCAGCTGCTCGTCCGGCACATCTACGACAAGGCGGCGACGAGCGCGCATGTGCGGTACGCGCTGACCGAGATCGAGGACGAGTGCCGGCACTCCAAGATGTTCGCGCGGCTGATCTCCCACGGGGACACGCCCTGGTATCCGGTGAGCCGGGCGCATCGGAACCTCGGGCGGCTGTTCAAGACGATCTCCACGACTCCGGGGTCCTTCACGGCGACGCTGCTCGGTGAGGAGGTTCTCGACTGGATGCAGCGGCTGACGTTCCCGGACGAGCGGGTGCAGACCCTGGTCCGGGGGGTCACGCGGATACATGTCGTCGAGGAGGCACGGCATGTGCGGTACGCCCGCGAGGAGCTGCGGCGGCAGATGGTGACCGCGCCTCGGTGGTCGCAGGAGTTCACCCGGGTGACGTCCGGGGAGTTCGCTCGGGTGTTCTCGGTGGCGTTTGTTAACCCCGAGGTCTACACGAATGTGGGATTGGACCGGCGGGAGGCTGTGATGCAGGTGCGGGCTAGCGGGCATCGCAGGGAAGTCATGCAGACAGGTGCGAAGAAGTTGACGGACTTCCTGGATGACATTGGGGTGCTGCGGGGCATGGGGCGGCGGCTGTGGAGGTCATCGGGTCTACTGGCCTGATGCAGGCTGCGGGACGGTGGGGGCTGGTCGCGCCCACGCGGCGGAGCCGCATATCGATACAGCCCCGCGCCCCTTAGGGGGTGCAGTCAAGGCATGCCTGGCTGTCCCGGCCTTTTAGGGGCGCGGGGAACTGCGCGACCAGCCACAACGAATCCGCAGACGGCCGACTACCCTGCGAGGCATGACCCCGCCCGCCGCCCCCGCCTACCGTCGCCTCAGCGTCGAGGAACGCCGCAGCCAGCTCCTCGAAGCCGCCCTCGGTCTCTTCGCGCACCGCGCCCCCGAGGAGGTCTCCCTCGACGACGTGGCCGAGGCGGCCGGAGTCTCCCGCCCCCTGGTCTACCGGTACTTCCCGGGCGGCAAGCAGCAGCTCTACGAGGCCGCCCTCCGCTCCGCCGCCGACGAGCTCCGGCAGTGCTTCGACGAGCCTCACGAAGGCCCGCTGCTCACCCGTCTCTCCCGCGCCCTCGACCGCTACCTCGCCTTCGTCGACCAGCACGACGCCGGGTTCAGCGCGCTGCTCCAAGGCGGGAGTGTCGTCGAGACCTCGCGTACGACGGCCATCGTGGACGGTGTGCGGCGGGCCGCCGCTCGGCACATCCTCAGCCATCTCGGGGTCACCGAGCCCAGCGCGCGGCTGCGGATGACCGTGCGGATGTGGATCACCGCGGTCGAGGCGGCCTCGCTGATCTGGCTGGACGACGACAAGGAACCGCCGGTCGACGAGTTGCGGGACTGGCTGGTCGAGCAGTTCGTCGCCGTGATGTCCGTGACCGCGCGACGCGACCCGCAGACCTCGGAGCTGGTGCGGGCTCTCGCGGCGGATGTCTGACACTGGTCCCGTGAAGAGCGAAGACACCCCCTTCGAGGGCGGCCCGATGGACGGCCGCGTCCTGCCCGTCCTCCTGGGCCCGACCGGCCACCCGCCCAAGCACTACCGGATCCCGGTCCCGGACGCCGACGGCGGACCGCCGACCGTGCTGGTCTACCGCCGGGTCCCGCGCGGGCAGGGCAAGCGGCTCGGCCTCCAGCAGGGGTGGAAGTACGAGTACGACCCAGAAGGTAAGCCGAGCGGGATTCGCTGGCCCTGGTCAAAACCTGACTCCAAGCCCGACGCCACGCCGGGCGGCAAGCCGGAGAACCCCGACGAGTGACGTGATTGGGCCGAACCGCGCACGCCCGACGCGCGAACCCCGGCCGCCCGCCTGATGCTCACCGTGCGGAGCAGAGGGGCTGTCCCGCACCGGAGGTGATGACGTGTCAGGAAGGCTTCTGCGTCTGGTGTGTACGGCGGCGGCGGTGGCGGCCGGCACGGTCCTCGCACCCGTGCCCGCGACCGCCGTACCGGAACCGGACGCGCCCGCCGAGCGCACCGTCGCCGAACGGCCCGTGGCCGAACTGCTGACGGATCTTCAGACGCTGTACCGGGAGGCCGAGCAGGCCACGGAGACGTACAACTCCACCGAGGAGAAGCTGAGGAAACAGCAGGCCGAGGTGCGGCGGCTCGACCTCGCGCTCGCCCGGGCCCGGCTCTCCCTCCACGACAGCCGGGGCGCGGCCGGGCGGCTGGCCCGTCAGCAGTATCAGAACAGCACCGACATCTCGCCCTATGTGCGTCTGCTGCTGGCCCGTGATCCGCAGCACGCGCTCGACCAGGGGCATGTGATCGGGCAGTTGGCGCGGGAGCGGGCCGAGACGATCGGGCGGCTGACCGGCAGCGAGAGGAAGGCCGACGGGCTGGCACGGAAGGCGCGGACCGCGCTCGACACCCAACTGACCCTCGCCGCACGGCAGAAGAAGGACCGGGACGCCGTACGGAAGAAACTGCACGACGTCGAAGAGCTCCTCGCCTCCCTCACCGAGGAGCAGCTGACCGAGCTGGCACGGTTCGAGGAGGACGAAGTCGCCGAGGCGCAGGACGAGTTCATCGCCTCGGGGGCGCTCAGCGACGACGACCGCAAGCCGTCCTCCCGGGGTGGCAAGGCGGTGCGCTATGCGATGGATCAGCTCGGGAAGCCGTACAAATGGGGGGCGGAAGGGCCCGGGGAGTACGACTGTTCGGGGCTGACCTCTCAGGCGTGGGGGCATGCGGGGACACCCCTTCCCCGGACCAGTCAGGAGCAGTGGGCGCGGTTGCCGCGTATTCCGCTCGAGGAGCTACGGCCCGGGGACCTCGTCGTCTACTTCCCCGACGCCACCCACGTGGGGATGTATCTCGGCAAGGGGAAGATCGTCCAGGCCCCGCGGACCGGCGAGAAGGTCAAGGTCTCCCCCATCGCCTCCCACCCGATCCTCGGGGCCGTGCGTCCGGACAAGGCCCCGGACGCTCAGGACGCTCAGGACGCTCAGGACGCTCAGGACGCTCAGGACGCTCAGGACAGGGACGCCAGGTAGGCGGCCGTCTTCTCGGGCTCGTAGAAGAAGTTCTCGAAGTCGGCCGGGTCGTCGAAGCCGTTGGCGAAGCGGTCGGCGGCGGGCTGCAACTGCCCTGCCGCGCCGATGAGGTTGAGGACGTGCTCCGGCGGTGGGGCGAGCATGGCGTTCGTCCACTTGGTCACGTGCTGAGCGGTGTCCCAGTAGCGGTCGAACGTGCTCTGCATCCACTCCTCGTCGAACTCCTTCTCACCGCGCTCCAGGATCGACGCGAGGTACGCGGCGGCGCACTTGGAGGCGGAGTTGGAGCCCTGGCCGGTGATGGGGTCGTTGGCCACGACGACGTCGGCGACGCCGAGGACCAGGCCGCCGCCGGGGAGACGGCCGATGGGGTTGCGGACCGTGGGGGCGTAGCGGCCCGCCAACACCCCGCCCGCGTCGGTCAGTTCGACCTTCGTGGCCCGCGCGTACTCCCACGGCGTGTACCGCTCCATGAGTTCCAGGGTCAGGGAGAGGTGTTCGGCCGGGTCCTTGACACCGTTGAAGACGTCGAGCGGGCCGCCGGGTATGCCCTCCCAGAAGAGGATGTCGGCGCGGCCGGAGGTGGTGAGCGTCGGCATGACGAACAACTCGCCGACGCCGGGGACCAGGTTGCAGCGGACGGCGTCGTAGTCCGGGTGCTCGGGGCGGGGGCCCAGGCCGTGGACGTAGGACACCGCGAGGGCGCGCTGCGGCTCGGTGTACGGGGAACGGGACGCGTCCCGGCCGAACATCGAGACCAGCTCGCCCTTGCCGGCCGACACCAGCACCAGGTCGTACGTACGGGAGAAGTAGTCGAGGTCGGAGACGGCGGCGCCGTGGATGACGAGCTGGCCGCCGCGCTGGGCGAAGGTCTCCATCCAGCCGGCCATCTTCACGCGCTGGTCGACCGACTGCGCGTACCCGTCGAGCCTGCCCACCCAGTCGATGGCACGGGCCGCGGGGCCCTCGGCCCAGGAGCCGGGGGCCGCGACCGAGGCGCCGAGTCCTTCGATCTTCGGGGCCTGGGACTCCCAGAAGTTCAGCTGGAGATCGCGCTCGTGCTGCAGTGCGGTGTGGAACATGCACTGCGTCGACATGACCCGGCCGGAGCGGATCTCGTCCGCGGTCCGGTTCGACATCAGCGTGACCTCGTACCCGTGCGACTGGAGTCCGAGGGCGAGCTGGAGACCGGACTGGCCGGCTCCTACGACGAGTATCTTCCGCATACGGGGCTGTACTCCTACTCCGGTGTTTCGTCGAGCGCATGGGCGACGAGGGACAGGAGGGTCTCGATGACCGAGATCCGCCGCCGCGCATCCATGATCATTACAGGTATGTGCGCGGGGATCGTCAACGCCTCCCGTACGTCCTCCGGTTCGAACAGCTCGGTGCCGTCGAAGTGGTTGACGGCGACGACGTACGGCATTCCGCAGCTCTCGAAGTAGTCGAGCGCAGGGAAGCAGTCCTTCAGGCGCCGGGTGTCCGCCATCACGACCGCGCCGATCGCCCCGCGTACGAGGTCGTCCCACATGAACCAGAACCGCTGCTGGCCCGGCGTGCCGAAGAGGTAGAGGACGAGGTCGTCGTCGAGCGTGAGGCGGCCGAAGTCCATGGCCACGGTGGTGGTGAGCTTGCCGGGCGTGGCGGTGAGGTCGTCGGTCTCCTCGCTCGCCTCGGTCATCAGCGCCTCGGTCTGCAGGGGCGTGATCTCCGAGACGGCGGAGACGAGGGTGGTCTTGCCGACGCCGAAGCCGCCGGCCACGACTATCTTCGTCGCGATCGGCGCCCGGGTGCGGTCCGTCTGCCAGGGCTGTACGGGCCCCTCTTCGGCGAGGAGCGGGGTGACGCCGTAGGAAGCGGCGGCGTCAGAGACGACGGAGTCCACTCAGCACCCTTTCGAGCAGAGCGCGGTCCGGGCGGCCGGTGCCGTGACCGGTGCCGGTGCCGTACACACGGATCTTTCCCTGGTCCGCGAGGTCGCTGAGCAACACCCGGACCACGCCGAGCGGCATCTTCAGCAGCGCGGCGATCTCGGCCACCGTGCGCATACGGCGGCAGAGTTCGACGATGGCCCGCATCTCCGGCATGACCCGCGAGTTGAGGGAACCATTCGTCAGTTCCTTGCGCTCCTCGGGGGCTTCGAGCGCCGCGACGAACGTCTCCACGAGGAGGACGTGACCGAAGCGGGTACGGCCGCCGGTGAGCGAGTAGGGGCGGACGCGGGCGGGTTTGCGGTCGCCGCCGCGGACGGGGAGGTCGGGACGCCGTTCGGTCATCGGGGGCTCCCGGTGGCCTCGGTCGTCTCGTGCCCCAGTGATTTCCTGAGCTCGCTGCGGAGTTCGGGGGTCAGGACATGGCCGGCGCGTCCGACGAAGAGCGCCATGTGGTACGCCACCACGCTCATGTCGCAGTCCGCGGAGCCGTGGACGCCGAGCAGTGAGCCGTCGCTGATCGACATCACGAAGAGGCTCCCCTCGTCCATCGCGACCATCGTGTGCTTGACCCCGCCGAAGTCCATGAGCTTCGAGGCGCCGATGGTGAGGCTGCCGATGCCGGAGACGATGGTGGCGAGGTCGGCGGCGGAACCCCGGGGGCCCGTCGCGGTCGTACGGGGCTGCCGTGCCTGCTCGTTGCGGCCCGGATCGGAGGAGAGCAGCAGCAGGCCGTCAGATGAGACGACTGCGACTGACTGGATGCCCGGCACCTCCTCGACCAGGTTCGTCAGCAGCCAGTGCAGGTTGCGGGCTTCACTGCTCAGTCCGAAGGTACTGGGCGCGGTCAACTGCTTGCCTCCTCGGGAGTGCCCCCCGTGGCTTCTTCGGAATGTGCGGGTGTCCTCGTCTGACCCGTCTGTTCGGCGATCTCTGCTTCTACGTCGCGGTAACCGGCCTCCGCCCCCCGGCGGAAGCCGCCGAGCCTCCGGCGGAGAGCGTCGGCGTCGACGGATGCGCTGCGCTGGCGGGGCGGTTCCGCCGGTGCCGTGATCTTCGGGGTGCGCTTGGGGAGGCCCTTTGCGGTCAGCTGGTCCTCGTCGCGGGCGCGGGTGTGTTCCGTCTCGGCTTCGCCGTCGACGGGTGGCCCCTGTGGGGCGGAGTCGTCGTCGGCTGCGGGTTCGTGGGTGGTGACGGCCTCGAGGGCGTCCGTGGTGGCCGGCTCGTCCGCCGGTACCGGGGCCAGCAGCTCCATCGTCGTCTCCGACAGGGTCTCCTCCCCCGCCGGCTCCCGCTCCCGTACGGCCTTCTCGGCCAGCGCCACCAGCGCGTCGCCGGAGTCTGAACGCCCGTGCAGGACGTTGGAGTTGACCTCCGCGTCCGCGCCCGGCAGGGCGAAGGTGTGGGTGGTGCCGGTGACCGGGGTGGCGGAGGGCACCGCCGCGGACGGGGCCGGGGCCAGCAGCGGCTTCGGCAGGACCACCACCGCCGCGATGCCGCCCTGCTTCTGGTCGCGGAGCTGGACGCGGACGCCGTGACGGTGGGCGAGCCGGGCGACGACGTAGAGCCCGAGGCCCAGGCCCTCCTCGCCCTCCTGGTCGTAGGGGGACTCGGGGTCGAACTCGGCGAGGCGGGTGTTGAGGCGGGCCATCCGCTCGTCGGTCATGCCGATGCCCTCGTCCTGGACGGAGAGCATGACCTCGCCGCTCTCCAGGAGCCAGCCGGAGACCTCGACGGGCAGGTCGGGCGGGGAGAACGAGGTGGCGTTCTCCATCAGTTCGGCCAGCAGGTGGCTCAGGTCGTCCGCCGCGAAGCCGGCCACGTGGGCGTGCGGGGGCAGGGCGGCGATACGGACGCGCTCGTAGCGCTCGATCTCGCTGACCGCCGCCCGTACGACGTCCACCAGCGGGACCGGGCCCGCGTGCTGCTGGACGTGTTCCGCGCCCGCCAGGACGAGGAGGTTCTCGCTGTGGCGGCGCATGACCGTGGCGAAGTGGTCGAGCTTGAAGAGGGTCGCGAGGCGGTCGGGGTCCTGCTCGCGCTCCTCCAGGCCCTCGATGACGGCGAGTTGGCGCTCCACCAGGCCGAGGGTGCGCAGCGCGAGGTTGACGAAGGTGCCGCCGATGCTGTCGCGCAGACGGGTCAACTGGGCGGCGGACTCGGCGAGTTCGGCGCGCAGTTCCTCGCGGGCGTCGGCCATCTTCTGGCGCTGGCCGACCAGGTGCTTGCGGTCGGCCTCCAGGGTGGCGACCCGCTCGTGGACGGCGACGGCGTGCGCGTGCAGGGCGTTGACGGAGCGGACGACCTGGGCGAACTCGTCGTTGCGGCCGGTGAACTTGACGGGCTCTTCGGCGGCCGGGTCCTCGGCCTGCGCGAGCCGGGCGGAGCCGAGGCGCAGGACGGCGAGGGGGCGGGTGAGGGTGCGGGCCATGGCGGTGGCGATGCCGACGGCGAGCAGCATCAGGGCGCCGAGGACCGCGACGCGCAGCTCCAGCGCGGTGACGTCGTCGTCGCGGAGCTGGGTGAGGTCCTTGGTGCGCTGGCTGTAGAGGGCGGACTCGACACCGCGCATCAGGTCGACACGGGCGGAGAGGGCGGCGTCGGCCTTCTTGGTGCTGGTGTCGAGTTCGTCGTCGGAGAGCGTGGCCTGGTCGGTGAGCGCGGCCAGGTACTTCTCGGCGGAGTTGACCTCGGGGCCGGTGACCGTGGAGTCGTAACTGCTCCTGGCGGACTCGGGGGCCGTGTCGTGGAAGTCGGCGAGGGCGGCGTCGGAGCGCAGCCGGGCCTGCTGGGCAGCGGCGGTCAGGGCGTCGCGCTGCTTGGTGTCGGCCTCGGAGGAGGTGATGACGGTGGAGGTCAGCCCGGTGATGGGGTCGGTGACCGTCTGCGTGCTGCGCGGCACGTTGAGCGCGGCGAGGAGCAGACCGCGGGCGGCGGCGGACTGCTGGACGGCGGAGTCCAGTTCGGCGAGGGCGTACGCGCCGGAGCCCGCGCGGGCCGGCATCTGCTCGGCCAGCCGTTCGGCGAGGCGGTGCAGTTCGTCGATGGCCGCGGAGTAGGTCTGGTGGACCTCCAGGGCGCTGCTCTTGCCGGTGAGCGCGGCGCGCCGCAGGGCGGCGATGCCGTCGAGGTCGGTCCGCAGGCCGGCGGGGGTGTCGGTGTCGGCGCGCAGCTCCTCGACCTGCCGGTCGACGCGGGCGCCGCGCTGCTCGGAGGGCGCCTTGGACTTGGCGCGCCCGGCGGCGACGTACGAGGTGACCTCGTCCCGCTCGTCGGCGAGCGAGTGCGCGAGGGCGAGCGCGTCCTGGGTCTGCTCGGCGAGGGTCACCAGGTCCTGGGAGTCGCTGAGCTGTGAGGAGGCGGTGAGCAGGGCCGGGGCACCGGCTCCGGCGATGGCGGCGGCCACGACGGCGGCGGCGATGATGAGCCGGTTGCGTACGTGGGTGGGGCGGCCGCGGCCGACGACGGGGCCGCCGGGGGTGGTGGGATCGGCGGGGGCCGTCTGCTTGCTCGTACGACGAGGCCGCGTCTTCTGCACCGGTGCTCGCAATCCTGACTCGTGTACCCATGGGCCCGGGTGACGCTCCGTCAACTGGAGTCACACCGGGTACGTTTCCCGACCCTCCCAGTGCCGCTGGGCAGCGGGCGCGCATCACCCGACCCGCCACCCGAAGGAGTGAACCCCGGAGGGGAGTTGGCGAGCAAGTTCCCTTGGCACGGTCAGGGGCCTTGCGCAGCCTGCCGGTTGGACGTCTGCGGCGACCGATGGCATTATCCGCCACCGCATCTTCCCGGACCGAACCATTCCATCCCATTCCAGGCGCCTGACCTGCGCGACTGCACCCGTTCCGCAACCGATGCCAGCCTTTCGTGAACCCTGTGAAGGGCTCGTGCAGACTGGCCGAATGCGCACCGAACTCATCTCCGAGCCCGGCGACCGGACCCGCCCCGACGAGGACTTCGCGAGCGTCGCCCTCCCGGCGTCAGGACAGGGCGGGGTGTTGGTGGTCCTGGACGGCGTCACGCCCCCGGCGGGCCCGACCGGCTGTCTGCATTCCGTCCCTTGGTTCACGGCCCGCCTGGGCGGCGCCCTGACCGAACTGACCGTTTCCCTCCCTGATGTTCCGTTGCCGGAGGCTCTCGCCCGCGCCATTGCTCGTACCGCTGATGCGCATGGATATGCCTGTGACCTTTCTCACCCACGAACACCACAGGCAACAGTGGTCGTGGCGCGCTGGTCGGAGCGGGTCGTGGAGTACCTGGTGCTGTCCGACTCGGTGCTGCTGATGGAGGCGGGCGACGGTGCGGTGACGGCGGTGCTCGACGACCGGCTGTCGCGTCTGCCGCGGGCCTCCTTGGCGACGGACGCCATCGTGGACGCGACGGTCCGGAACAAGGAGGGCGGGTTCTTCACGGCCGCCGCGGATCCGTCGGTGGCGGGGCGGGCGGTGACGGGGGTGGTGTCCCGCGAGGAGGTGCGGGCGTTGGTGGCGCTCACGGACGGGGCGTCACGGTGGGTGGAGAAGTTCCGGGAGGGGGATTGGGCGGACTGCTTCCGCTTTGTACGGAAGGAGGGGGCCCGGGGGTTGGTGGAGCGGGTGCGGGCGCTGGAGGCGGGGGATGCGGAGGCTCGGGTGTTTCTGGGGCGGAGCAAGACGCATGACGATGCGTCGGTGGTGTTCGTGGAGCTGTGAGGCGGCCTCAGGGGCCAGGGGACGGCTCCGCGCTGACGGACGCTCCGGCACCGGGGTTCGTAGGCGTCGGGTTGTTCTCCGGAGCGATCCACGCCCCCACCATGGCGGTCGCCAGCGCGGTGGCCGACGCCACCAGAACCGTCGTCGCCGGGACGGCCGCGGCGGACAGCGACCGGAAGTTGCGGATCTGCCCCCAGCGCAGTCCGGTGACACGGACGAGACGGGCCTCCCAGTAGAGGCCGAGGACGAGGAAGACGGCGAGGCAGTTGCCCGTGGTGAGAAGGAGCGAGAGGGCGAAGTCCTCGGGTGTCAGCCCTCGGTACAGAAGCTGGGCCAGTTCCGCGGGCAGGACCACGGCGAGCAGGGACAGCGCCTTGCCGATGGGGCTGCCGCCGCGGATCCAGGAGTAGGCGTAGCCGTAGACGAAGCCGAACACGGCCCAGCGGAGGGCGTGTGTCCACACCTGTTCGTCGAGCGGTTCTTCCGCACTGAGCGGGGCTGGCACCGTGTACAGCATCCAAGGCACGCACAGGGCGGCGAGCAGTACGGCGGCCGCCAGGCCGTTGTTCAGCGCGGTGCGGCCGCCGGAAGTGCCGAGGGCGGCCAGCCGGAGGTCGACGGAGCGCTGGGGTGCCGTACCGCGGTCTCCGAGGGCCCCGAGGTGCCGCCAGCGGGCGCTCCACTGGCGTGCGGTCAGCTCTCCCTCCGCGAGGGCGGTGCGGGAGGACGCGAGGAACTCCCGTCGGCCCGCTGCGAGGGCCTGGTCCTTCAACAGGGCGTGCATCAGCCGGTTGTGCGCGGCCGGACCTGTGCTGTGCAGTCGTACGGCCCGGGTCTCCGCGGACGGCGGCAGCAGCCAGGCGAAGCCCACGGCACCGATCAGGAGCGCCGCGTAGTAGCCACCGCGTTGCGCCTCCAAGTCGCCGAACATGCTGAACCCGTATGCGGCGAGCCCGGTGGCCGCCCCCGCGATGCCCAGGCCGACGGCGACCGTACGGACCTGTGACGGCCAGCCTCGGTGCCGTTTGCCGTGCATCCAGAGGCACCACAGGGTGATGCCGAAGGCCAGGTACAGGATGGCGCCGGGATAGAAGGAGGCGACAAAGGTCGGATAGAGCCCGATGAGCAGCCACGTATCGCCATCGCCCTGTACCCAGAGCCGGAGCCCATCACCGTCGAAGTCCGGGCGGAAGAAATAGACCCCCAGCAGGAACCATCCCACGCGCGCCAGCCAGACCCGGCGGGCTACGAGGACCACGACGAACAGGGCGAGAGCTTCCCAGCCCCATGCGAGCACCAAGAGGACCAGGATGTTCAGATCGCCCCAGCCGGGAGCCTTGTTCTCGGTGACCACTCCCAGCCCCGGCCCAACACCCAGCACGGTCAGCCAGGCCGCTCCGGCCGCAACGGGTGTCCAGCGCCGCCCCGCCGACCCGAGCCGTCCACGCTTCAGCACGACCACCACGCCCACGGTCGCCAGGGCTACGGCGCCGAGCGACAGCAGAGCCCACCGGGTCCCTTCCACCGCGGTGACGGAGACGGCGAGCACCGGCAGCGCGGCGCTGGGGATCAGCATCGGCAACAACTCCCGCAGCCGCGGCGGTCGTCCCGCGGCCAGCCGCACCGCGAAGGCGGCCAACAAGAAGGGAAGCAGCAGCCACCACCACACGGTCAGCGCCGCTCCCCTCCCCGGATAGAGCCACGTCGGCCACCGCGCGGCGGCAGCGGAACCCGCCAGGGCGTACAGCAGCAGCGCCGCGGTCAGGGCGCAGGACGTCATCGCCACGATCGTCCAGCGCCGCCGGGACCCGGGCGGCGACCACCTCCGGACGAAGGGCAGCACCCAGCAGACGCTCACCGCCACCAGGGCCGAGGCGAGCCACATTGCCTCGCGCAGCGGAGTCTCCCGCTGCAGCAGCCGGCTGAGGTGTTCGATATCGCTCTGTTCATCGGCCTGCACGGACGTGTCAGAGGCCAGCGACTCGGCGGGATCCCCGAGTACCAGAGTCACCTTCTGCTCGCCCTCGGGGACGCGCAGTTCGGCATGGTGCGCGTCCTGGCGCAGCGTGGTGCCGCCCATGATCCGGAGGATGGGACGCTTCGGTGTGTCGAGTGTGACGGTCCAGGTGTCGTAGATGCCCGCTCCGCCCAAGCGGCCCTCGGTGCCGATGAGCGTGATCGCGGCGTAGTAGTCGACGCACTGGACCGCGTAATCGCTCTCCCTCCAGGAGGCCCACTCCTTGAGGGATGCCTGCGCCCGCGAGGACGGTGACCGCTGGGCGAGCAGGCCCGCGTCGCGGTCCCCGCCGAAGGGTCTTCCCTCGCAGTCCTTGGTCCCCGCGCCGAGGCGCAGCTGGAAGGGAAGCCAGTCCTCCAGCGACTGGGTACCCGTGCGCAGATCCTCGATCATGGAGTCCGAGGCGCGCAGACTCACCTCATGGTCCGCCGTGACCTTCCAGAAGTTCCCGTCGGGAGCGACCCGCAGCACGGTCCTGCCGTCACGCGGCGGGCGCCCCTCGGCCCGGTACCGCGCCTCGGTCACGGCGCGGGCCCGCTCCTCCTCGTCGTCCGTGCCGGTCGGCTCCGTACTGGACGTGGACGTGCGCGTCGGTTCCACGCGCATCCCGTCCGCCGCCCGCAACCACCCCACATGCGAGACCCCGACGGCAAGCACCACCAGAAGCAGCAGCCCTGCCCCCGCGAACCGCACGTACCACTTGACCGCAACCGCCATCGACGGCCACCCCCGTCCCCCAGGGCCGTCAGAGTAGCGGGCGGATCAGCGCGTCATACGTGGATTCAGCGCTCCATCCCCAGGTTCAATTGGTGCAGCAGCCTGGCGAGTTCGGAGACCTCCTTGGGGTCCCAGTCCGCCAGCCGCCCCGCGTACCGGGCCCGCCGGGCGTCCCGTACCCGTCCCACCCGGGACCGCCCCTCCTCCGTCAACTCGACGAGCCACGCCCGCCCGTCCGCGGGGTCGGGTGCCCGGGTGACAAGGCCGAGCTGCTCCAGGGCCCGCAGCTGACGGGACATGGTCGCCTTGCCGACGCCGATGTACGCGGCGAGTTCCGTCGCGCGCTGCCGGCCGAACTCGTCGAGCCGTACCAGCAACCCGTACGCGGCGGACTCCAGGTCAGGATGGACCTCGCGCGCCATCTCCCCCTGGTTGGCCCGCGCGCGCCGCAGCAGCACGGTCAACTCGCGTTCCAGGGCGAGGAACTCGGGCTGGTCCACAGCACCACTTCCGTCTTCGCGCACGTCAGTCCCTGCCTCGGTTTTCCGGGTCGTGAAAGTTTTCGCCAGATGCCGTCATCGCCGCAGCTCGGTCAGTATTTCGCAGGTCAAGACCAACGGCAGCCTCCGGCCCCTCTTCCCTCGCGCTCTTCTACGTGCGTAGCTTCTTTACCAGGTACTACTGGCATGCCCACGCCAGTCGCCCACCCCCACCAGCATTCGGAGGCACGCATGCCCGTGCACAGACCCGGATCGGTACGTCTCCTGCTCGCCGGCCTGCTGATCGGCGCACTCTCCCTCGTCCTGGCCGCCCCGGCCGCCCCCGCCGGCGCCGCCGACACCCCCACCCGCGGCTCCGCCCACATGGGCATGGGCGTCCTCGCCCACGACGGCCAGAACGGCGTCCCGCGCGACACCCGCGCCACCCAGACGGAGGGCGTCGACGTCTCCAGCCACCAGGGCAACGTCGCCTGGTCCACCCTCTGGAGCAGCGGAGTGAAGTGGGCCTATGCGAAGGCGACCGAGGGGACGTACTACACGAACCCCTACTTCGCCCAGCAGTACAACGGCTCCTACAACGTCGGCATGATCCGCGGCGCCTACCACTTCGCCACCCCGGACACCACCGGCGGCGCCACCCAGGCCAACTACTTCGTCGACCACGGCGGCGGCTGGTCCAGGGACGGCAAGACCCTCCCGGGTGTCCTCGACATCGAGTGGAACCCGTACGGCGCCTCCTGCTACGGCAAGAGCCAGAGCGCGATGGTGACCTGGATCCGCGACTTCCTCAATCAGTACAAGGCCCGCACCGGGCGGAACGCCGTCATCTACACCGCCACCAGCTGGTGGACCGAGTGCACCGGCAACTACAGCGGGTTCGCCGGCGCCAATCCGCTGTGGATCGCGCGGTACGCGTCCACCGTCGGCACGCTGCCCGCCGGATGGTCGTACTACACGATGTGGCAGTACACCTCGTCCGGGCCGACCGTCGGCGACCACGACAAGTTCAATGGGGCGCTGGACCGGGTCGTCGCGCTCGCCAACGGCTGAGCCGCCCCACCCGCGTACGGCGAAGGCCCGGGCCTCCCTCACGAGAACCCGGGCCTTCACCTCATCCGGTCGCGTCCGTCACGTCGCGACCGGAAGTCACGCCGCGACCGGGACCTCCGGCGTCGCCCCGTTGGTCGCCGGGGCCAGCGCCAGTTCCAGGACCTGGCGGACGTCGGTGACGGGGTGGACGTCGAGCTTGTCCAGCACCTCCGCCGGGACGTCGTCCAGATCGGCCTCGTTGCGCTTCGGGATGATGACGGTGGTGACGCCCGCCCTGTGCGCAGCGAGCAGCTTCTGCTTCACACCGCCGATGGGCAGCACCCGCCCCGTCAGCGAGACCTCGCCGGTCATCGCCACGTCCGTGCGGACCAGCCGCCCGCTCAGCAGCGACGCCAGTGCCGTCGTCATCGTGATGCCCGCGCTCGGGCCGTCCTTAGGCACCGCGCCCGCCGGGAAGTGGATGTGCACGCCCCGGTCCTTCAGGTCGCCGACCGGCAGCTCCAGTTCGGCGCCGTGCGAGCGGAGGAAGGACAGGGCGATCTGCGCGCTCTCCTTCATCACGTCGCCCAGCTGGCCCGTCAGCGTCAGTCCCGCCGCGCCCGTCTCCGGGTCCGCCAGGGACGCCTCGACGAACAGCACGTCACCGCCGGCGCCCGTCACCGCGAGGCCCGTCGCCACGCCCGGCACCGCCGTACGGCGCTCGGCCGGGTCCTGCGCCGACTCCGGAACGTGGTGCGGGCGCCCGATCAGGCCGCGCAGCTCCTCGTCCGTCACCGTGAACGGCAGCTTCCGCTCGCCCAGTTCGTGCTGGGCCGCGATCTTGCGCAGCAGGCGTGCGATGGACCGCTCCAGGGTGCGCACGCCCGCCTCGCGGGTGTACTCGCCGGCGAGCTTGCGCAGGGCGCTCTCGTCCAGCGTCACCTCATCCTTCCGGAGCCCCGCCCGCTCCAGCTGGCGCGGGAGCAGGTGGTCACGGGCGATGACGACCTTCTCGTCCTCGGTGTAACCGTCGAGGCGGACCAGCTCCATACGGTCGAGCAGGGCCTCCGGGACGGCCTCCAGGACGTTCGCCGTCGCGAGGAACACGACGTCGGACAGGTCGAGCTCGACCTCCAGGTAGTGGTCGCGGAAGGTGTGGTTCTGGGCGGGGTCGAGGACTTCCAGGAGGGCCGCCGCCGGGTCGCCCCGGAAATCGGAGCCCACCTTGTCGATCTCGTCGAGGAGCACCACCGGGTTCATCGACCCGGCCTCCTTGATCGCGCGGACGACACGGCCGGGCAGCGCACCGACGTACGTACGCCGGTGACCGCGGATCTCCGCCTCGTCCCGCACACCGCCGAGGGCGACCCGGACGAACTTGCGGCCCATCGCGTGCGCGACCGACTCACCGAGCGACGTCTTGCCGACGCCGGGCGGACCGACCAGTGCCAGTACGGCACCGCCGCGCCGGCCGCCGACGACCCCCAGCCCCCGCTCGCTGCGCCGCTTGCGCACCGCCAGGTACTCGGTGATCCGCTCCTTCACGTCCTCCAGGCCCGCGTGCTCGGCGTCCAGGACCGCCTTCGCGCCCTGGATGTCGTACGCGTCCTCGGTCCGCTCGTTCCACGGCAGTTCGAGCACGGTGTCCAGCCAGGTCCGGATCCACGACCCCTCGGGCGACTGGTCGCTGGACCGCTCCAGCTTGTCGACCTCCTTGAGGGCCGCCTCACGGACCTTCTCCGGGAGGTCGGCGGCCTCCACGCGCGCGCGGTAGTCGTCGGACTCCTCGGCCGCGTCCTTGGAGTCGCCGTTGAGCTCACGCAGTTCCTTGCGTACGGCCTCCAGCTGGCGACGGAGCAGGAACTCGCGCTGCTGCTTGTCCACGCCTTCCTGGACGTCCTTGGCGATGGTCTCGGCGACGTCCTGCTCGGCGAGGTGGTCGCGGAGCTGCTGGGTGGCGAGCTTGAGGCGGGCCACCGGGTCGGCGGTCTCCAGGAGCTCGACCTTCTGGTCGGTGGTGAGGAAGGGCGAGTAGCCGGAGTTGTCGGCGAGCGCGGAGACGTCCTCGATGGCCTGGACGCGGTCCACGACCTGCCAGGCGCCGCGCTTGCGGAGCCAGGCGGTGGCGAGGGCCTTGTACTCCTTGACCAGTTCGGTGACATGCCCCGGCAGCGGCTCGGGGGCGGACTCGTCGACACGGGTGCCCTCGACCCAGAGGGCGGCACCCGGGCCCGTGGTCCCGGCGCCGATCCTCACCCGGCCCCGGCCGCGGATCAGCGCGCCCGGGTCGCCGTCGGCCAGCCGGCCGACCTGCTCGACGGTGCCGAGGACACCGGTGCCCGGGTAGGTCCCGTCGATCCGTGGCACCAGCAGGACCTTGGGCTTCCCCGGTTCCGAGCGGGCGGCGGCCTGGGCGGCCTCCACCGCGGCGCGCACGTCGGGGTCGTTCAGGTCGAGCGGGACCACCATCCCGGGCAGCACGACCTCGTCGTCGAGCGGCAGCACAGGCAGGGTGAGCGATGTGGACGTCGAAGCCATGATCTCCCCTTCGGCATTCAAGTTGAGCTATGCCGACTCAATGCACGTGAGCCTTCGAATGTTCCCCAAGGGGCGTTCGCTGTGAGCGATCACGTCTGCCGCATCGAGTCATCCTGCTGCTGTAATAACCACAATCGACCTTCGGTTATTACCGTGGATGTTCAGGAGGGGGCGCCGTGGATCGGAACGTCCGGGCATGGGTGGACGGCTGGATCGTCTCGCGCGGGGCGGCACCGCCGGTGGTCGAGCCGTGGGGCTGCACGATCGACATGGGGACGGACGGCCATGTCACCCGGCATGTGTTCGGCGCGGTGAACGAGGACGTCGCCGAGACCGACGTACGGAAGGTGGCCGGGGCGGTGACCGGGGCCGGGGTGTGGCTCAAGGTGTTCCGGGACCCGGCCGTCGTCGGCGACTGGCTGGGCGAGGGATGGTGGATCGACCCCGAGCCCGGCTACCTGATGACACTCCCCCTGACCACGACACCCGACCGACCGGCCGTCCCGCACGGCTACCGCCTCCGCACCTGGTCCCGCGGGGGCGTCACCCGCACCATGCTCGCCGCACCCGACGGCTCCTGGGCGGCCCGCGGCCAGCTCGCCCCCACGGGCGCGACGGCGGTCGTCGACCAGGTCGCCACCTCCCCGGCCCACCAGTGCAAGGGCCTCGGCACCTTCGTCATGCGCACCCTCCAGCACGCAGCGGCCGAACAGGGCGCGGAGACCTGCGTACTGGCGGGAACGCCGGACGGGCGGGCGCTGTACGAGTCGCTGGGGTGGACGGTGAGGGCCCTGCTGACCAGCGCCAAGTTCACCGGGCGGTAGCGCGGGGTGGCGGTCTCGCGGGGGGGGCGCTGTGGATGACGGAACTGTGCGTGCGCGGCGACGCGCGCCACGGATACGGCGGCCTTCCCGCGCCCGACGGTGAGCGGAGCACGAGCAACGCGGCCGCCGCCCGCCCTTTGCCCGGCGGCCGTCGTCGCCGAAATTCGGTTGCCCCCTCCCAACCAGTCCGTACGGTCTTCCCCATGACCGATGCCACGATCCTGCTCTCCGCCTACGACGCCCAGATGCGCGGTGTTCCGCCGACGCCGCCCGCCGGGGTGACGTACGAGGAGGACGGGCCGCTGCTGCGGGTCGTGGGACAGTTCCGGGGGTTTGTGAGCGGGCCGCGGGATCTCGGGGTCGACGGGGAGTCCCTGGACGGTCTCATCGCGCGGCAGCGGGACTTCTTCGCGGCGCGCGGCGAGGCCGTGGAGTGGAAGACGCGGGGGCACGACTCCCCCGCCGACCTCACCGTACGGCTCCGCGCGGCGGGCTTCGTGCCGGAGGAGCAGGAGACGGTGATGATCGGGCGCGCGGCCGACATGGCCGTACGAGAGCCCGTGCTGCCGGACGGGGTGACGTTGCGTCGGACCACGGCGGACGCCGACATGCGGCGCATCGCCGCCATGGAGTCGGCCGTCTGGGGCCAGGACTGGGGCTGGCTCGCCGACGAACTGACCGCCCGTCTCGCGACCGACCCCGACGAACTCGCGGTCTACGTCGCCGAGGCGGACGGCGAGGTCGTCTCCGCGGCCTGGCTGGCCTTCCGCGCGGGGAGCGACTTCGCGAGCCTGTGGGGCGGTTCCACCCTCGCCGAGTGGCGGGGACGCGGGATCTACCGCGCCCTCGTGGCCACCCGAGCCGCGCTCGCGACCGCGCGCGGTGTCACGTACCTGCACGTGGACGCCTCCGACGACAGCGCGCCCATCCTGCGGCGCCTGGGCTTCGAGGCGGTGACGACGACCACGCCGTACGTCTGGACACCACCGCGGGCCGACCGCCCGAACGTCACGCCGTAGCCCCAGCCTCCGCGCCTCCACCCCTCGCCCGCTGCCCCTGCCGTGCCCGGATCGCCGCGGCATCGCAAGCCCGCCGTGATGAATCCGCAGGGATTTACGGGGACTTGGGGCAGCGGATGGCCGGCCCCCTGTCAACTCCGCAACCACCGCCCGCACGGAGCCGGCCCGGGGGACGAACAGCGTCTCTGGATACCGGGGTTGTCTAAGCGGCCGGCGGCGGTGAGGAAGGCGTAGGCCGGCGAGCCGTGCCGGAGGCGCCCGTACCGCCCTGCCCCGTCCTCAACGCGGCGCTCCCCGCGACCGGGGTGGCGGCCCACCGTCGTATCAGCGGCCACGTGGCGACCCCGATGGCCAGCGCCGTCAGATGCCCCCACTCCGTCATCGGGTCGGTGAAGGCGGCCAGGTCCTGCACCAGCATCCCCCCGAACAGCCCCAGCAACGGCCATCGCGCCCACGGCGGCAGCAGGCCCGCCAGCGCGCCCGTCCCCGCAGCGACGCCGAAGCTGATGCCGTAGTCGAGGCGGTGCAGTGAGGTGTCGGGGAGGTGGCCGGCGAGGACGGCCAGGCCCACGGGGAGTTCGGTCGCCAGTGTCGCCAGGACATGGCCGAGGAGGAAGACGCCGGCCGTGCGCACACCGCCTACGCGGCGTTCCAGCGCGGTCATGACGAGCAGGAAGCCGAGGACGTACGGCGATGTGATGCCGCCCGCGATCCACAGCGCGCTGGCGAGCAGTACGAGTACGGGCGTGCGGACCAGGTGGGCCACGTCCGTGCTGGAGCCCTGGAGGAGGGAGTGCACGAGGGCGGGGTCGGCGTACTCGGTGACGAGGGACGTCGCGGCGAGGACGACCGCGTAACCGAAGGTGAACGGCGTGCCTGTGGGCGTGGGGAGGAGGCGCCAGGGGCGGATGCGCGGGCGGCGCTGCGGAGCCTCGGGGGCCGTTGTCACCGGGGTTCGCTGGCGCGGTATGCCGTCCAACAGGCCGGAGACATCGGGGAGTCCGGGCTCTCCGGGCGGGCCGGAGGCATCGGGTAGGCGGGCCGTCCCAGTCCGTTCCACCGTGAGGCGCTCCTTCCGTTTCTCCCTCCCAGCCTTCGCGCCCCGCACCCCGGCTGTCTGTGACCGGCGCCACCCCGGAGCGGATTCACAGGTACTTCTCAACAACCGCCCGCGGGCCACGGCCCGGCCGTCTCGTAAATCGTCGCCCTGTGGATCGTCGCCCCGAAATTCTCTGTGCCCTCTCCACCGAACTGCCAGGATGGGCCGATGCCCATCTCGTACGACATCCCTGAAGTCCTGGACCGTCGCGAGGGCCCGCACGGCGAGGTCGTGCTGCGCCGGCACGGCGAGTTGCTGCAGATCATCGCCAACGGGTGCTTTCTGATGGACACCTCGGACGGCA
The DNA here is from genome assembly GCF_030403745.1 of Streptomyces sp. S.PB5. GTDB lineage: Bacteria > Actinomycetota > Actinomycetes > Streptomycetales > Streptomycetaceae > Streptomyces. The sequence goes on along the minus strand of NZ_JAQMWP010000014.1, from coordinate 263,125 downwards.
GATCGGAGCGGCTGCTGGTCGATGTCGCGCTCGACGCGCTGGAGGGACGGCCCGAGCCGAGTGTGCTGATCGGCGGGCTCGGGGTCGGGTTCTCGCTCGCACATGCCGCCGGGCAGCCGCAGTGGGGGCGGATCGCGGTCGTGGAGCGGGAGTCCGCCATCATCGACTGGCACCGTCACGGTCCCCTGTCGGCACTCTCCGCACAGGCGCTCACGGATCCACGGGCCGAGATTCTGGAAACCGATCTTGTCACTTATCTGAATGAGACATCGGACACGTACGACGCGCTGTGCCTGGACATCGACAACGGCCCCGACTGGACCGTCACCGAGGGCAACGACGGCCTGTACTCGGCCACCGGACTGGCCGACTGCGCAAGGGTGTTGAGGCCCGGCGGGGTGCTCGCCGTGTGGTCGGCGCAGCCGTCTCCGGAATTTGAAGGAACCCTATGGAATGCCGGATTCCAGCGGGTGCGTACCGAAGAGGTGCCCGTTGCCCGGGGCGTTCCGGACGTGGTGCACATCGGTGTCCGACCTGGATAGCCGTGGCGTGGTGACTCCCCGTACTCTGCTTCCCTGGCGCAGATCATTCAAGCGTCAATCGCAAGCATGCACAGGCACAAGCCAGTAAGCGGGATCACCCCACTGATTCCGGAAAGCAACCCTTGGGGCGGGCGATGGAGCAGACACACACCTCCCACAACGGCACGGCTACGGCCACTCCCGGCGCACAGCGGCGGGTGCTGGTGGTCGAGGACGACCCGACGATCGTGGAGGCCATCGCGACCCGTCTGCGTGCCGAGGGATTCCTCGTGCAAACCGCGGGCGACGGTCCGGCGGCGGTCGACACGGCCGAGGCCTGGCAGCCCGATCTGCTGATCCTCGACATCATGCTGCCCGGCTTCGACGGTCTGGAGGTCTGCCGGCGTGTGCAGGCCGCCCGTCCGGTGCCGGTGCTGATGCTCACCGCGCGCGACGACGAGACCGACATGCTGGTCGGGCTCGGGGTCGGCGCCGACGACTACATGACCAAGCCGTTCTCGATGCGGGAGCTCGCGGCGCGGGTGCACGTCCTGCTGCGGCGCGTGGAGCGGGCGGCCCTGGCCGCCGCCACGCCCAGAAGCGGCATCCTGCGCCTCGGCGAGCTGGAGATCGACCACGCGCAGCGCCGGGTGCGGGTCCGGAGTGAGGATGTTCACCTCACCCCCACCGAGTTCGACCTCCTGGTGTGCCTGGCGAACACCCCGCGCGCGGTCCTCTCCCGTGAGCAGCTGCTCGCCGAGGTGTGGGACTGGGCGGACGCCTCCGGCACCCGCACGGTCGACAGCCACATCAAGGCGCTGCGCCGGAAGATCGGTGCCGAGCGGATCCGCACGGTGCACGGCGTGGGCTACGCCCTGGAGACGCCGACGCCATGAGCGGCGGTCCGGCCGGACGGAGAGGCCCCGGGGAACAGCGGAAGGGCTCGGGCGAGTCCTGGGGCAGCGTGCGCCCGTTCTCGATCAAGACCAAGCTGGGGGCGCTCGTCGTCACCTCGGTCCTGATCACGACGGGCCTGTCGATGATCGCGGTGCAGACCCAGACGGAACTGCGCTTCATCACGGTGTTCTCGATGATCGCCACACTGCTCATCACGCAGTTCGTGGCGCACTCGCTCACGGCTCCGCTGGACGAGATGAACGCGGTCGCCCGCTCCATCTCGCACGGCGACTACACCCGCCGGGTGCGCGAGAACCGCCGGGACGAGCTGGGCGACCTCGCCGAGACCATCAACCGGATGGCCGACGACCTGGAGGCCCAGGAGCAGCAGCGCAAGGAGCTCGTGGCGAATGTCTCCCACGAGCTGCGCACCCCCATCGCGGGGCTGCGGGCGGTGCTGGAGAACATCGTGGACGGGGTCTCGCCCGCGGACCCCGAGACGATGCGCACCGCGCTCAAGCAGACCGAGCGCCTGGGCCGGCTGGTCGAGACGCTGCTCGACCTCTCCCGCCTGGACAACGGCGTCGTACCGCTGAAGACGCGCCGCTTCGAGGTGTGGCCCTATCTGTCGGGCGTGCTGAAGGAGGCCAACATGGTCGCCTCCTCGCGCGCGGGCATGGCTTCCGGGTCCGGCAGCCACACGCGCACCGACGTGCATCTGCACCTCGACGTGTCCCCGCCGGAGCTGACCGCGAACGCGGACCCGGAGCGGATCCACCAGGTCGTGGCCAATCTGATCGACAACGCGGTCAAGCACAGCCCGCCGCACGGGCGGGTGACGGTGAAGGCCCGGCGCGGGGCCCTGCCGGACTCGCTGGAGCTGGAGGTTCTCGACGAGGGCCCCGGCATTCCGCGCTCGGAGTGGCACCGCGTCTTCGAGCGGTTCAACCGGGGGGCCGTGAACCGGCCGCACGGTCCGGGCAGCGACGGCGGTACGGGCCTGGGCCTGGCGATCGCCCGCTGGGCGGTGGATCTGCACGGCGGCCGGATCGGCGTGGCCGAATCCGATCGTGGTTGCCGGATTCTTGTCACCCTCCCGGGACTTACATCTTTGCCAAGTTGACGTAAAGTTCGAACCGGAGCCACAAGATCCACCCCTGTCCGCACTGACGGACACGTGTGATCGGCCACTGCTCGGCCACAGGCCCGCGCCATCGGCGTCCGGGGCCGTGCTCACCCCTTCCCAGCTCAGGCCGTGAGAAGCGGAACCACGCTTGTTTCCCGCCATTTCTGACCCCGAAACACGCTTTCTGATGTGACTTACGCGACGATGACCTTGCTCGGCCTGACCTTCCCGGCCAGGGAGGCGTAGCCTTTATTCCCGCTGTCCATCACCTTGTGAAGCGGAAGAGGGCGGTTGCCGCCGTGTCGCCACAGTCCCCCAGTAACTCGAGCATCTCGACCGACACCGACCAAGCAGCGGGCAAGAACCCCGCTGCGGCGTTCGGTCCCAATGAGTGGCTCGTCGACGAGATCTATCAGCAGTACCTCCAGGACCCGAATTCGGTAGACCGAGCCTGGTGGGACTTCTTCGCCGATTACAAGCCGGGCGCTGCCGCCCCGGCTGCGGCTGCTGCTCCGGCCCCTGCCGCCCCGGCTCCGGCGGCTCCCGCCGCCCCCGCGGCTCCTGCGGCGCCCTCGGTGCCTGCGCCGGCTCCCGCGGCCCCTGCGGCCGCGCAGCCCGCCGCCGCGCCTGCGGCGCCCGCGAAGGCCGCCCCGGCCGCCGCTCCGGCTCCGGCCGCTGCGAAGCCCGCCGCGGCCAAGCCCAAGGCCGAGCCGGCCGCCGCCGCCGCGGAGGGCCCCGAGCTGGTCACGCTGCGCGGCCCCGCCGCCGCGGTCGCGAAGAACATGAACGCCTCGCTGGAGATGCCCACGGCCACGTCCGTGCGCGCCGTCCCGGTGAAGCTGCTCTTCGACAACCGCATCGTGATCAACAACCACCTGAAGCGCGCCCGGGGCGGGAAGATCTCCTTCACGCACCTGATCGGCTACGCGATGGTGCAGGCGATCAAGGCCATGCCGTCGATGAACTACTCCTACGCGGAGAAGGACGGCAAGCCGACCCTGGTCAAGCCCGACCACGTGAACTTCGGCCTCGCCATCGACCTGGTGAAGCCCAACGGCGACCGCCAGCTGGTCGTCGCGGGCATCAAGAAGGCCGAGACGCTGAACTTCTTCGAGTTCTGGCAGGCCTACGAGGACATCGTCCGCCGCGCCCGCGACGGCAAGCTGACGATGGACGACTTCTCCGGTGTCACGGTCTCCCTGACCAACCCCGGCGGCCTCGGCACCGTCCACTCCGTGCCGCGTCTGATGCCCGGCCAGTCGGTCATCATGGGCGTCGGCTCCATGGACTACCCGGCGGAGTTCCAGGGCACCAGCCAGGACACCCTGAACAAGCTCGGCATCTCGAAGGTCATGACGCTCACGTCGACCTACGACCACCGGGTCATCCAGGGCGCCGCCTCCGGCGAGTTCCTGCGGATCGTCGCGAACTTCCTCCTCGGCGAGGGCGGCTTCTACGACGACATCTTCGAGGCCCTGCGCATCCCCTACGAGCCGGTCCGCTGGCTCAAGGACATCGACGCGTCGCACGACGACGACGTCACCAAGGCCGCGCGCGTCTTCGAGCTGATCCACTCCTACCGGGTCCGCGGCCACGTCATGGCCGACACCGACCCGCTGGAGTACCGCCAGCGCAAGCACCCCGACCTCGACATCACCGAGCACGGCCTCACCCTGTGGGACCTGGAGCGCGAGTTCGCGGTCGGCGGCTTCGCGGGCAAGTCCCTGATGAAGCTGCGCGACATCCTCGGCGTGCTGCGCGACTCGTACTGCCGCACCACCGGCGTCGAGTTCATGCACATCCAGGACCCCAAGCAGCGCAAGTGGATCCAGGACCGCATCGAGCGCCCGCACTCCAAGCCGGAGCGCGAGGAGCAGCTGCGCATCCTGCGCCGCCTGAACGCGGCGGAGGCCTTCGAGACCTTCCTGCAGACGAAGTACGTCGGCCAGAAGCGCTTCTCCCTGGAGGGCGGCGAGTCCGTCATCCCGCTGCTGGACGCGGTCATCGACAGCGCGGCCGAGTCGCGCCTGGACGAGGTCGTCATCGGCATGGCCCACCGCGGCCGGCTGAACGTCCTCGCCAACATCGTCGGCAAGTCGTACGCCCAGATCTTCCGCGAGTTCGAGGGCAACCTCGACCCGAAGTCGATGCACGGCTCCGGCGACGTGAAGTACCACCTGGGCGCCCAGGGCACCTTCACGGGCCTGGACGGCGAGCAGATCACCGTCTCGCTGGCCGCGAACCCCTCCCACCTGGAGACGGTCGACCCGGTCATCGAGGGCATCGCCCGCGCCAAGCAGGACATCATCAACAAGGGCGGCACGGACTTCACCGTCCTGCCGGTCGCCCTGCACGGTGACGCGGCCTTCGCGGGCCAGGGCGTGGTGGCCGAGACCCTGAACATGTCGCAGCTGCGCGGCTACCGCACCGGCGGCACGGTCCACATCGTCATCAACAACCAGGTCGGCTTCACGGCGGCGCCGGAGTCCTCCCGCTCGTCGATGTACGCCACCGACGTGGCGCGGATGATCGAGGCCCCGATCTTCCACGTGAACGGCGACGACCCGGAGGCCGTGGTCCGCGTGGCCCGTCTCGCCTTCGAGTTCCGCCAGGCGTTCAACAAGGATGTGGTCATCGACCTCATCTGCTACCGCCGCCGCGGGCACAACGAGTCGGACAACCCGGCGTTCACCCAGCCGCTGATGTACGACCTGATCGACAAGAAGCGCTCGGTGCGCAAGCTCTACACCGAGTCCCTCATCGGTCGCGGCGACATCACCCTGGAAGAGGCCGAGCAGGCGCTGCAGGACTACCAGGGCCAGCTGGAGAAGGTCTTCACCGAGGTCCGCGAGGCCATCACGGCCCAGCCGGCCGAGGGCCCGATCTCGGACCCGCAGGCGGAGTTCCCGGTCGCCGTGAACACCGCGATCTCCACGGAGGTCGTCAAGCGGATCGCCGAGTCCCAGGTCAACATCCCCGACACCTTCCACGTCCACCCGCGTCTGCTGCCGCAGCTGCAGCGCCGGGCGACGATGGTCGAGGACGGGACGATCGACTGGGGCATGGGCGAGACCCTCGCCGTCGGTTCGCTCCTGCTGGAGGGCACCCCGGTCCGGCTGTCGGGCCAGGACTCCCAGCGCGGCACCTTCGGCCAGCGCCACGCGGTCCTCATCAACCGCGAGACGGGCGAGGAGCACACCCCGCTCCAGTACCTCGCCGAGGACCAGGCCCGCTACAACGTCTACAACTCCCTGCTCTCCGAGTACGCGGTCATGGGCTTCGAGTACGGCTACTCGCTGGCCCGCCCCGACGCGCTCGTGATGTGGGAGGCGCAGTTCGGTGACTTCGTCAACGGCGCGCAGACCGTGGTCGACGAGTACATCTCGGCGGCGGAGCAGAAGTGGGGCCAGACGAGCGGTGTCGTGCTGCTCCTCCCCCACGGCTACGAGGGCCAGGGCCCGGACCACTCCTCGGCCCGTGTCGAGCGCTTCCTCCAGCTCTGCGCGCAGAACAACATGACGGTAGCGATGCCGACGCTCCCCTCGAACTATTTCCACCTCCTGCGGTGGCAGGTGCACAACCCGCACCACAAGCCGCTGGTGGTCTTCACCCCGAAGTCGATGCTGCGCCTCAAGGCCGCCGCGTCGAAGACGGAGGAGTTCACGTCGGGTCAGTTCCGCCCGGTCATCGGCGACGCGTCCGTGGACCCGTCCGCGGTCCGCAAGGTCGTCTTCGTGGCGGGCAAGCTGTACTACGACCTGGAGGCCGAGCGTCAGAAGCGCGGCATCACGGACACGGCGATCATCCGCATCGAGCGCCTGTACCCGCTCCCGGGTGCCGAGCTCCAGGCCGAGATCGCCAAGTACCCGAACGCCGAGAAGTACCTGTGGGCCCAGGAGGAGCCGGCGAACCAGGGCGCCTGGCCCTTCATCGCCCTCAACCTGATCGACCACCTGGACCTGGCGGTCGGCGCGGACATCCCGCACGGCGAGCGGCTGCGGCGCATCTCGCGCCCGCACTCCTCGTCTCCGGCGGTGGGTTCGGCCAAGCGTCACCAGGCCGAGCAGGAGCAGCTGGTGCGTGAGGTGTTCGAGGCGTAGGCCTCGGCACAGCTGATCGATTGCAGAAGGGCCCGACCCCGTCCAGGGGCCGGGCCCTTCCCGCTACGGGGTGTGTTCATGAGCAAGCGCCACATACACAAGATGCTGCGCCGGACGGGCAGCGGTGAGCCCGTCGAGGCCTCCGCGGGCCTGGCGACCGCCAGAGGGCTCGCCCAGCTCGCCTTCTACGCCGAGCAGTTCGGGTACGTCTACCGGGACACCGGGCAGGCGGGGCTGAACGGCCGGAAGGTCGTGGTCCACCTCGCCCCGGACCTGAGCCCGCAGGCCCGCGCGCGGGCGGCGGAGAACTGGTCGCGGTACCCGGACGCCGCCTCCGGGGGCGCGCTGCCGCCGCTGGATTCCCGTGCGATCGACGTGCTCAAGGCCCGGATCCAGTTCGACATGACCAACCAGCTCACCGAGAAGCAGAGGATCGGCATCGCGGTGTTCGCGTTCAGCTTCCTGTGCATGCCGCTGGCCGTGAAAGCCGGCCTCGGCATCGGCGCGGCCGTCTGGGCCGCGCTGATGGCCCTCGTCGCCGTCGGCTCCTTCTACAGCCGACGTGCCAACGCACGCATCGCCACCGAGCTGGAGGCAGCCGGCTTCCGGCTGGTCACCGAGCCGATGGGGCGGCGGCGCTACCTGCCGCCGCCCGGTGAGACCGGCTGAGGCCCGCCACCCCTACTCGTCGTCCTCGTCGTCGTCCAGCCGCGCGAGCCACGTCGCCAGCCGCTCCACCGGCACCTCGAAGTCCGGGTTGAGATCGACGAACGTCCGCAGCTGCTCGGCGAGCCACTCGAAGGTGACCTCCTCCTCGCCGCGCCGCTTCTCCAGCTCTTCGATGCCACGGTCGGTGAAGTACAACTCTCGCTCCTGATACGGACGGGCGGTTGCCCTGGGACCTACTCCCTCAGGGTATGCCGTACGTCAGTCCCGGGGATGAGCGAGGTCGTACGCCAGCCCCAGCACCCCGTGCGCCAGCAGCAGCGCCCCCGCGGTCACCCAGCCGCCGCTGCGGCGTCGTAGCCCCCACGCGGTGAGCGGGAGGCCCGCGGCCATCTGGGCGACGGCCAGGGCGCGGGCCTTGGGGGTGCCGGTCCAGGGGAGCCAGGGGCCGAGGCGGCTGCTTTCGACGACGTCGAGTTCCGCGCGGACCGCGTCGCGCCAGCCGGGCCATTCGACGGTGGTGGCGTCGGGCTGGACGCGGGCCACCTCGCGGAGGCGGTCGGCGGGCTCGCCGGGGGCGAGGCCGGTCGGGAGGGTGAGACCCGCGCGGGTGAGGACGGCGAGGAGGCCGCGGAGGCGGGCTCGTGCGTCGGCCGCCGGGTCCGGCTTGGTGAGGGCGTCGAGCGACTGCACGTCCAGGACCGGGTCGAGGCCCAGGCGGGCGGCGAAGGTGCGCATCGCCTCGTCCTCGCCGGCCGGGGTGCCGTTGGCGAGCCAGATGTAGCCGACGGGGCGGCGGAAGCCGGAGGCGAGGAGGTAGCCGCTGCGGTCGGCGTCCCACCACAGGGCGAGGACGGGCCAGGGGGCGCCGACGGCGAGGGCCGTGGCCCAGCCGGTGAGGACACGGTCGACCGGTTCGTCGCCGGTGCGCCAGGGCTTGCCCTCGGGGACCAGGGCGCTCCACTCCGCGCCCGCGCCGGTGAGCAGCATGCGCTCGCGCAGCAGTTGGGCGGCGGGCGCGACGGACTCGGGCTCCGCACGGCAGAGCAGCAGGGCGCCGGGGGCGGGGCCGGTGCGTGGGGCGGCACCGGGACGTGGGGCACCACGAGGTGGAGGTTCCGTCGACGACATGCTCACACGCTAGGACGATCAACCCCTTTCAGGCATTTCCGCAGCCGCGAACATCCCCAGAACGAGTGTCTTGACTTTCCGAAGCCGCGATATATCGTGAATAGCGGAAGACGCGATATGGCGTGTGTGGTGTCACGGGGAGGTCTGCACCATGTCCGAGTGGTCCGTGTCGGAGCCGAGGAAGCTCACATTCGACGAGCCGGTGAGCCGACTGCATGTGCGCATCGTCAACGGAACGGTGAACGTGGTGGGCACGGACGAAGGTTCCGCCCGCCTGGAGGTCTCCGAGCTGGACGGGCCGCCTCTCGTCGTGACCCAGGAGGGCGGCAGCCTCACCGTCGCCTACGAGGACCTGCCCTGGAAGGGCTTCCTCAAGTGGCTGGACCGCAAGGGCTGGCGGCGCAGCGCCGTGGTCTCGCTGGCCGTCCCGGCGGACACCCGTGTCGAGGTCGGGGTGGTGGGTGCCACCGCCGTGGTCTCGGGGATCGACGGCCACGCGGAGGTCAAGGGGGTCACCGGTGACACCACCCTGGTCGGGCTCACCGGCCCCGTCCGCGCCGACACCGTCTCGGGAAATCTGGAGGCACAGGCCCTCCGCGGCGACCTCCGCTTCAACTCCGTCTCCGGCGACCTGACCGTGGTCGAGGCGGGCTCCTCGGTCAAGGCCGACTCGGTGAGCGGCTCGATGATCGTCGATCTCGACCCCACGAGCCGCCCGACCGACATCAACCTGACCAGCGTCTCCGGCGAGATCGCCATCCGGCTCCCCCACCCGGCCGACGCGGAGGTGGAGGCGAACACCGCGAGCGGGACGGTCTCCAACGCCTTCGAGGATCTGCGGGTCGGCGGCCAGTGGGGCGCCAAGCGCATCACCGGCCGTCTCGGAGCGGGCAGCGGCCGCCTCAAGGCGACGACCGTCTCGGGCTCGATCGCACTGCTGCGCCGCCCACCGGTCGAGGACGAGCCATGGGACCTGGAGCCGGAGGACATAGGCCCGCTCGTCGAGGAGACGGACCCGGAGGGCACCCCGGCGGCCGATCCGCCCCGCAACTCGGGGGACAATTCCGTTTCCGGCCCGGGCGACGCCGCTGACGCCACCGCAGACGCAGAAGCAGTTGCCGACGCGGACGACGCAGACGACACCGACGACACCCCGGCCGACGGCACGACCGACAAGAAGGTGCTCTGACATGCCCCCCGTCTTCGCCCACGGCCGCCTCCGCCTCTATCTGCTGAAGCTGCTCGACGAGGCCCCTCGACACGGCTACGAGGTGATCCGGCTGCTGGAGGAGCGCTTCCAGGGGCTGTACGCACCGTCGGCCGGCACCGTCTACCCCCGGCTGGCCAAGCTGGAGGCCGAGGGCCTGGTCACCCACACCACCGAGGGCGGCCGCAAGGTGTACGCCATCACGGACGCCGGCCGCGCCGAACTGGCCGACCGCAGCGGTGAACTGGCCGATCTGGAGCTGGAGATCCGGGAGTCGGTCGCGGAGCTCGCCGCCGAGATCCGGGCCGATGTGCGCGGCGCGGCGGGCGACCTGCGGCGCGAGATGCGGGCCGCCGCCTCCGAGGCCCGGCGCGGCGGAGGGACCGGAAGCGCCGGCGAACAGGACGGTCCTCTGGGGGACTTCGGGGACTTCACCGACAAGGAGGCGTGGCGGGCCGCCAAGGAGGAGATGCGCCGCGTCAAGCAGGAGTGGAAGGAGCAGGCCCGGCGTGCCAAGGACGAGAGCCGGAGGGCTCGTGAGGAGGCCCAGCGGGCCCGGCGCCAGGCCAAGGAGGCACAGGAGCAGGCCCGAACCCAGGCGCAGGAGGAGGTGCAGCGCATCGCCCGGCGGGTCCAGGAGCAGGTGCAGGACCACTTCGCGCGGGGCGACTGGCCGACCGGGGTACGCGAGGGGCTGACCGAACTGGCCAAGGAGTTCGGCGAGTTCGGCCGGGACTACGGCCGGGAGTTCGGCAAGGACTTCGGGTTCGGACACGGGCACGGCCACGACGAACGGCACGGCCACGACGAGAAGCGCGGCCCCGACGGGCGGTACGGCAACGCGGAGAAGGTCACCGACAAGTCGGCCCCGGGGACGCCGGAGTACTCCCAGACCCCGGAGGACTTCCCCGCCGACTACGAACCGGCCTGGGCCCATGAGTCCGGCACCGGTGACCCGGCCCGCGACCTCGACCGCCTCCTCGACCGCTTCCGGGACGACATCCGCGACGCGTCCCGGGACCACGGCATCACCTCGGACCAACTCCGGGAGGCCCGCCGCCATCTGTCGACGGCGGCGGCACACATCGGGGCACTGCTGCGGGCACCGAAGGCCTGAGGCTCGGCACGGCACGGCGTGGGGAGCGGGGCGGGCGTCCGGCGGGCCGGCCCCGTCAGCCCGCCTTCGCCTCTCCCCCGCCGTAGAGCACGCGCGTCAGGGACTCGTACGTCACTCCGTGGTCGGCGAGGACCTCGGCAGGGACACCGGGACCGGTGACGAGGGCCAACAGGAGGTGTTCGTCGCCGACATGACGGTCCTTGCGGCCCACCGCGACCCGTAGGGACCTCACCAGGACGTCCTTGGCGGACCGGCTGAACGGACGGTGCCCCGACCAGCCCGACCACCGTCCCCCGCCCTTCCCGTCGCCGGACATCGCTCCGACGCCGTGCGCTTCCTCCACCCTGGCGACGATCTCCGAGACGTCGATCCCCAGCCCGGCCAGCGCGTCGGTCTCTGCCTGGGACAACCCGGCGCGCCGTCGGGCCTCACTCAGCGCGCCCCGCACCGAGTCCAGCCATCCCGTACCCCCGAGCGAGGCCAGCGCGAACGAGGCCCTGCCGCCCTGCCGGTCGAGCAGCGCGAGCAGCAGGTGCTCGGCGTCGACGGTCCGCGCCCCGCATCCCTCCGCGTAGCCGACGGCACCGGTCACCACGTCCCGGGCGTTCTTCGTGAACCGTTCGAACATCAATGCCTCCCGTACTTCTTGTGCACGGCCTGCCTGCTCACGCCGAGTTCGGCGGCGATCTCCTGCCACGACCAGCCCTGGTTGCGGGCGCTGCGCACCTGCACCGACTCCAGCTGTTCGAGGAGGCGGCGCAGGGCGGCGACGGCCCGCAGGCCCACCCGTGGATCGCGGTCGCCCGCGCGCTCGGCGAGGTCTGTCGCTTCGGTCATGTTGTCAACTTACGTTGACACCAGCCCGACGTCAACCGAAGTTGACACCTTGGGTGCAAGAAGGCTTGGGTACAAGAAAGGCGGGCCCGGCACCCCGGACCCGCCTCACGTCACCGCGCCGCACACAGCGTGCGCACGTCAGCCGTTGGTCAGCACGATCTTGCCGAACTGCTCCCCGGACTCCAGCCGCGCGAAGCCCTCGCGGGCCCGGTCCAGCGGAAGCACCTCGTCGATCACCGGACGCACCCCGGTGGCGGCACAGAAGGAGAGCAGGTCCTCCAGCTCGTCCTTGGTGCCCATGGTCGAGCCCACGACCTTGAGCTCCAGGAAGAAAATGCGGGTCAGTTCGGCGTGCGAGGGCCGGTCGCCGCTGGTCGCACCGGAGATGACGAGCGTGCCGCCCGGCTTCAGGGACTTCACCGAGTGGGACCAGGTGGCCGCGCCGACGGTCTCGATGACGGCGTCGACCCGCTGCGGCAGCCGCGCCCCGGACTCCACCGCCTCCACGGCACCGAGCTCGATCGCCCGCTTCCGCTTGGCCTCGTCCCGGCTGGTGGCGAAGACCCGCAGCCCTGCCGCCTTGCCGAGCACGATCGCGGCCGTGGCGACACCGCCGCCCGCACCCTGGACGAGGACCGAGTCGCCGGGCCGTACACCCGCGTTGGTGAAGAGCATCCGGTACGCCGTCAGCCATGCCGTCGGCAGACAGGCGGCCTCCGCGAAGGACAGCTCCTTGGGCTTGGGCAGGATGTTCCAGGTCGGCACGGCGACCTGCTCGGCGAAGGTGCCCTGGTACCGCTCGGTGAGGATCGAGCGGGGCTCCTTGGGTCCGACGCCATGACCGGACTGCCCGATCACGGAGTGCAGTACGACCTCGTTGCCGTCCTCGTCGACACCGGCGGCGTCACACCCGAGGATCATCGGCAACTTGTCCTCGGACAGCCCGACGCCCTTGAGGGACCACAGGTCGTGATGGTTGAGTGAAGCGGCCTTGACGTCGACGACACTCCATCCGGAACGGGCCTCGGGGGCCGGGCGCTCCCCCAACTCGAGTCCGGAGAGCGGCTGGTCACGGTCGATGCGGGCGGCGTAGGCAGCGAACATGACCTTGACGATAGGGTCCATCGCTCCATGACGGAACCGCGATCCCCTGTGACACACACCCTCTTGCCACGGCGGCCAGGGCCAATTTCAGCCCGCCCGGCACCTCTCAACGCCGGTCCAGGCAATCCAGCCCGTCCGGCGTTTGAGGACGAGGCCCTTTCGGGGCCGAAGCGGGGGTCCGGGGGCGGCAGCCCCCAGGACGCGGGGTCGAAGGGGCGGCAGCCCCTGGGGACGGGACGGGTAGGGGCGGCGGGGGCGAAAAACACCCGGACAGCCCTCCGGCCAGGTAAAAAGTGGCCCCGCCCGAAAACAACCGGACGGGGCCACCTCAACGCTCACTGAGCGCGACGCTCACTCACCTCACCGGCGAGCAACCCCCTCCGCCCGAGCCGCAGCAGCAACCGCCGCCGTGACCGCCGGAGCGACCCGCTCGTCGAACGGGGACGGGATGACGTAGTCGGCGGCCAGCTCGTCACCGACCACCGCCGCCAGCGCCTCCGCCGCCGCGATCTTCATCCCCTCGGTGATCCGGGAGGCCCGCACCTGCAGCGCGCCCGCGAAGATGCCGGGGAACGCGAGCACGTTGTTGATCTGGTTCGGGAAGTCGGACCGCCCCGTCGCCACGACCGCCGCGTACTTGTGCGCGACGTCCGGGTGCACCTCGGGGTTCGGGTTGGCCATGGCGAAGACGAAGGCCCCCTCGGCCATCGACGCCACCGCCTCCTCCGGCACCGTGCCACCGGAGACGCCGATGAAGACGTCGGCGCCTTCGAGGGCCGTCTCCAACGAGCCGGTGATACCCGCCTTGTTGGTGAAGCCGGCGAGCTCCCGCTTGACCGGGGTGAGGTCGTCACGGTCGGCCGACACCACGCCCTTGCGGTCGGCGACGGCGACGTCCCCGATCCCGGCGTCGACGAGGATCTTCGCGATGGCGACCCCGGCCGCACCGGCGCCCGAGATGACGGCCCGCAGCTCGCCGATCCCACGCCCGGTCAGCCGCGCGGCGTTCCGCAGGGCCGCCAGCGTCACGACGGCCGTGCCGTGCTGGTCGTCGTGGAAGATCGGGATGTCGAGGGCGTCCTGGAGCCGCTTCTCGATCTCGAAGCACCGGGGCGCCGAGATGTCCTCCAGGTTGACGCCCCCGAAGGACGGGGCCAGCCGGACCACGGTCTCGACGATCTCGTCGACGTCCGTGCAGGCCAGCGCGATCGGCACCGCGTCGACGCCGCCGAACTGCTTGAAGAGGATGGCCTTGCCTTCCATCACCGGAAGGGAGGCCTCGGGCCCGATGTCACCGAGTCCCAGCACCGCCGTACCGTCGGTGACGACGGCGACGACGGAGGACTTCCACGTGTAGTCGTGGACGAGGTCGGGCTGCTCGGCGATGGCGCTGCACACCTTCGCCACGCCGGGCGTGTACGCGAGGGACAGGTCGTCCTTGTCGCGGATCGGCACGGTGGCTTGCACTGCCATCTTGCCGCCGCGGTGCAGCGCGAAGGCCGGGTCGAAGGAATCGAGGGGCTCCGCCCCGCCGTCGTGACCCGTATCGCTGTCGCTGCGAGGATTGACGATCTCCGCTGCCACTTGTTCTACCCCTTAGATATTCATGGTTTGAGGGTGGCCACTCCTGGTTGAGAAGTGGGCGGGCACCGCGTACGGCCCTGTCGGTGATGCGTATGGGCCGTGCGCGACGGGCGCGCCGCACACGCGCCCTGAGCCCCGGATGAGGGGTGTAAAGAACCTTCTTACCGGACGGACGGTGTCCAGGACGAGTCCAATCCGCGCAAGACGTGCAAGGTCACATGCCGGATCACAGGGCTCGGATATCGGTGACATGAATCATGGCCAAACGTGGCGGGTCGTCCTGGACGAACCCTTGACACAGGCCGGAGCAACCGGACAAGTCGCCAAGCGATCGCTCGCATCATGAGATGCGCCGGAGATCTTCCGGCCGGAAGGAAGCATTCCCGTAGAAGGTGCGGCCATGATGTCCGACCTGATGCGGTTCGGGGGTCACCCGTTATCCGATTTTGACATGGCTGGGCCCCTGAATGGCGCAGTCCGAATGGCAAGATGCCGTAATCACATGAGGTCGCGGCACTCGAAGGCGTGTGCTCTCGTCGACCTAGGAAACGAAGGCATCTGCCGAGCCCATCGGCAGTCGCCTGCCCCATCGGCAACTCCACCCATCCGCCGGAGGAACCCACCATGACCGCAAGCTCCACCCGTCGTACGACCGTCGCGCGCTCCAGGATTGCCGCGGTAGGTGCGATCGCGGTCGCAGGCGCCCTGATTCTCACCGGCTGCGGTGACCAGACGGACAGCAGCGGCGACAGCTCCAAGGAGACGGCGTCGTCGAGCAAGGCTCCGCTGTTCGACAAGCTGCCTGCGGACATCCAGAAGGCGGGTGTCATCGAGGTCGGCACCAACGCCGAGTACGCGCCCATGGAGTACCAGGAGGGCGGCAAGATCGTCGGTGTCGACCCCGACATCGCCGCCGCGCTGGGCAAGCAGCTGGGCGTGGAGTTCAAGTTCACCTCCGGCTCCTTCGACGGCCTGATCACCTCGCTGAACTCGGGCCGTTACGACGTCGCCATGTCCTCCATCACGGACACCAAGGCGCGCCAGGAGGGCCTGGACGACAAGGGCAAGAAGCTCGGCCCGGGCGTCGACTTCGTCGACTACTTCACGGCCGGCACCGCCGTCTACGTCGCCAAGGGCAACCCCGAGAAGATCAACTCGATCGAGGACCTCTGCGGCAAGACGGCCGCCGTGCAGCGCGGTACGACGTACGAGCAGGCGCTGAAGGACCAGTCCAAGAAGTGCACGGACGGCGGCGACAAGAAGATCACGATCGAGCCGTTCGAGAACGACACCGAGGCCCAGACCCGCGTGAAGTCGGGCGGCGCCGACGCCGGCGTCAACGACTACCCGGTCGCCATCGACATGGCCCGCAAGGCCGACGGCGGGAACGCCTTCGAGGTCGTCGGCGAGCAGGTCGACGCCGGTCCGTTCGGCATCGCCGTGAACAAGGACAACAAGGAGCTCACCTCCGCGCTGGAGGCGGCCGTCAACGCGATCATCGAGGACGGCACCTACAAGACGATCCTCGAGAAGTGGGGCGCCGAGAGCGGCGCCATCGACAAGGCCGCCGTCAACGGCGGCAAGTGACCGACCCAGCAGCACTGAAGGGCAGTCACTGTGACTGACAAGTTCGACAAGGAGCCGGCGGACGCGACTCCGCCGGCCTCCACGGTCACCAAGGAGGCCTCCGTTCCGCCGGAGGCCATCAAGGCCATCCCGGTCCGCCACTACGGCCGCTACGTCAGCGCCGTCGTGGTCCTGGCCCTGTTGGCCCTGCTGGTCAACGCGTTCGCCACGGCCGACAAGATCCAGTGGAGCGCGGTCGGTGACACCGTCTTCGACTCCACGGTCCTCGCGGGCGCCGGCCGCACCCTGCTGATCAGCGTCCTCGCGATGATCATGGGTGTGGTCCTGGGTGTCGTGCTGGCCGTGATGCGCCTCTCGAAGAACCCGGTGACGAGCTGGGTGGCCTGGGTCTACATCTGGTTCTTCCGCGGTACGCCGGTCTACGTCCAGCTCCTGCTGTGGTTCAACCTGGCGCTGATCTTCCCGACGCTGAATCTCGGTCCGATCTACAAGGACGAGATGGTGGACGTCATGACGCCGTTCATGGCCGCCCTGCTGGGTCTGGGCCTGAACGAGGCGGCGTACATGGCGGAGATCTGCCGCGCCGGTCTCATGGCCGTCGACGAGGGCCAGACCGAGGCCTCGCACGCGCTCGGCATGAGCCACGCCAAGACGCTGCGCCGCATCGTGATCCCGCAGGCGATGCGGGTGATCGTGCCGCCGACCGGCAACGAGTTCATCAACATGCTGAAGACCTCGTCGCTGGTGTACGCGGTGACGTACAACGAGCTGCTGCGCGCCACGTCGACGATCGGCTCCACGTCGTACGCCGTGATGGAGCTGCTCTTCGTGGCATGCATCTGGTACCTGGTCATGACCAGTGTGTTCAGCGTGTTCCAGTACTACCTGGAACGCCGTTACGCCCGCGGCTCGCTCCGCCAGCTGCCGCCGACACCCTGGCAGAAGGTCAAGGCCAACATGCTCTCTCTGGGCCGCGAAAGGGGTGCTGGGGCATGACCGCGATGGTGAAGTCCGAGGGCGTGCACAAGTCCTTCGGCCCCGTGGAAGTCCTCAAGGGCATCGACCTGGAGGTCAAGCAGGGCGAGGTGTTCTGCCTCATCGGCCCCTCCGGCTCCGGCAAGTCGACCTTCCTGCGGTGCATCAACCACCTGGAGAAGATCAACGCCGGCCGGCTGTACGTCGACGGCGAGCTGGTCGGCTACCGCCAGAAGGGCGACAAGCTGTACGAGCTCAAGGACAGCGAGGTCGCCCTTCAGCGCCGGGACATCGGCATGGTGTTCCAGCGGTTCAACCTGTTCCCGCACATGACGGCCCTCGAGAACGTCATGGAGGCGCCGGTCCAGGTCAAGGGCACGAGCAAGGCCCAGGCCAGGGAGCGGGCGGGCGAGCTGCTGGAGCGCGTGGGTCTCGCCGACAAGGCGAAGAACTACCCCTCGCAGCTCTCCGGTGGCCAGCAGCAGCGCGTCGCCATCGCCCGGGCCCTCGCCATGGACCCGAAGCTGATGCTCTTCGACGAGCCCACCTCGGCCCTCGACCCGGAGCTGGTCGGTGACGTCCTCGACGTCATGCGCGACCTCGCCGAGTCCGGCATGACGATGGTCGTCGTCACCCATGAGATGGGCTTCGCCCGCGAGGTCGGCGACAGCCTGGTCTTCATGGACGGCGGTGTGGTGGTCGAGTCCGGCAACCCGCGCGACGTCCTGACGAACCCGCAGCACGAGCGGACGCAGGCGTTCCTGTCGAAGGTCCTGTAGTCCGTCGTACAACGGCAAAAGGGGCGGTACGGGCTTCCCGTACCGCCCCTTCGTCATGCCGTCACTTGACCGCGAGCACCAGCGTGTCCGAGGGCGAGCACCACACCGGCCGCGCCTCCCCGAACCCCTTCTCGCGCAGGACGCGCGCGTGCCAGGCCGCGGAGGGCATGTCGCCGTCGGCGTGTTCGCCGTAGATCTCGAAGCGGCGGGCCGTCGGCTCGGCGAGGACGGGGTCCTTGGCGGCGACCTGCCACCACTCGGCCCAGTCGAGGGCGCCGTCGCGCTTGGCCTGATCCATGCGGGCGTGGCGCTGGGCCCGCTCCGCCGCGTTGATCCTCGGCGTCGCCTCGTCGATCATGTGGTCCGCGTTCATGAAGACACCGCCGTCGCGGACCAGACCCGCGACCTGACCGTAGAGGGCCGCGAGGGGTTCGCTGTGCAGCCAGTGCAGGGCCGTGGCGGTCAGGACGGCGTCGTAGGAGTCGTACGGCAGTTTCGCGGGCCAGTCCGGGTCCTTGAGGTCGGCCGTCACGAAGGTGGCCCGGTCGTCGTCCGCGAAGGTGCCCTCGGCGATGGCGAGGAGCGCCGGGTCGAGGTCGACGCCGGTGCTGACGGCCTCCGGGAACCGCGCGAACAGCCGGGCCGTGATACTTCCCGTGCCGCACGCGAGATCCAGTACCCGGGGGCGGGGCCCGACGAGGGCGTCCACCATGTCGAGCATGATCCGGAAGCGTTCCTCGCGGTCGGGCATGTACCACTCCTGCTGCCGGTCCCAGCTCTCCTGCCAGGCCTGCCAGTCGGTTCCGGTACTCGTGGTCATGGGAGCCCCCTCTTCAGACGCTTGCGTAATACCCTGGAAGCACGATCGACCGTTACCAACCGACCGCACGACGGACATTAGAACGTCTCCGTAAGGACTACAAGTGGAACTGGCCTATTACTCGGACTACGCCGTGCGCCTCGTCAACACCGAGGACCCGGCCCGGGGCAAGGACTCGCTCACCTCGGTCGAGGCCGTTCGCGACCTGTTCGGCCCCAGCCAGGACGCCGCCCGGCGCACCACCGAGGCCGACGTCAGCCGCTTCCGCTCGGTCCGCGCCCGCCTGCGAGCGGTCTTCGAGGCCGCGGACGGCGGCGACGAGACCCTCGCGGTGAACCTGCTGAACTCGCTCCTCCTGGAGTTCCCGGTCAGCCCGCAGATCTCCGGGCACGACTACCGGGACGACGACGGCCGCCCGCTGTGGCACATGCACCTCGCGGACCACCCGTCCAATGCCACCGCCGGCTACGCGGCCATCGCGGCGATGGGCCTGGCCTTCCACCTCACCGAGTACGGCGTGGACCGCCTCGGCCTGTGCGAGGCCGCGCCCTGCCGCAACGCCTACCTGGACACGTCCACGAACCGCTCCCGGCGCTACTGCTCGGACCGCTGCGCGACCCGCGCCAACGTGGCCGCCTACCGCGCCCGCAAACGCCTGGAGGCCGACCGGTCGGAGAAGAGCGGCCTGGCGCAGGACAGCGCCCAGCGCGCGACGGCGAACGGCGAGCGCTGAGCCGCCGCGCGCGGCCGGTACCGGAAGCGCGCCCTGCCCAGCACCAGGTCCTCCGGGACCACCCCGTAGTCGGTGCTGTCGCCGCCGGCGTCGGGGTTGTCCCCGAGCACCCACCAGCCGCCCTCACGGCGCTCCGCCGCGCGTTTGACGACCAACAGGTCCTGCTGGAAGGGATGGCGCAGCACTACCACGTCACCCGGCCGGACCCGCGCGCCGTACTGCACGACGAGCTGATCCCCGTGGTACAGCGTGGGCACCATCGACGGCCCGGTCACCTCGGCCAGCCCGAACGGCAGGAGCGCCCCCCTGTGTTCGGTCTCCTGCGACAGCTCCGGCATCCCCGGCACCTCCCCGGTACGTTCGTCCACCAGTCTCAGTCTCACCCCGGACTTTTGTCCTAAGCCCATGGGGGCACCCGCGAAAACCCGTCCCGCAGGGAGTAATGTCCCACCTGAGAAGACGATCACGAGGAAGGAATGCTCCATGCTTTCCCGCCTGTTTGCCCCCAAGGTCAAGGTCAGCGCACACTGCGACCTGCCCTGCGGTGTGTACGACCCGGCCCAGGCCCGCATCGAGGCGGAGTCGGTGAAGGCCGTACAGGAAAAGATGGCCGCCAACGACGACCCGCACTTCCAGGCGCGTGCCACGGTCATCAAGGAGCAGCGCGCCGAGCTTGCCAAGCACCACGTCTCGGTGCTCTGGAGCGACTACTTCAAGCCCCCGCACTTCGAGAAGTACCCGGAGCTGCACCAGCTGGTCAACGACACCCTGAAGGCCCTCTCGGCCGCCAAGGCGTCCACCGACCCGGCCACCGGCCAGAAGGCGCTGGACTACATCGCGCAGATCGACAAGATCTTCTGGGAGACGAAGAAGGCCTGAGCCTTGCCCTGTCTCGTCGCACGGCGGCGCAGTGATGCATATCACTGCGCCGCCGTTGCGTGTATCGAGCGTGTTCTTCCGGATTGACGGACTTTCGGTCGATTACTTTCCGCATACCTTTCCCTAGTCATCACATCTGTGATGCCCATGGGGGAACTGTTGCGAAAGGTGTGCGCGTCGAGATGAGACGTCGTTGGTGGGGGGCGGCCGCGTTGACGGCCATCGCGGTGACCGGGGCTCTGGTCGTCCAGGGCGTGACCGGCGGACCGGCCGGTGACAGCACCGCGGACGACGGGAAGTCACGGCCCGTCAAGACCAGCACCCGCACGGCCCAGCTGACCGTGGCCGCCGACGGCACCTCGGCCGAGCTCGGCAAGCGGGACACCGCGCCCTTCAGTCTGCTGGGCGTCACCTGGTCCGACCCGTCCGCGCGCGTGAACGCCACGATCGAGGCCCGTACCCGGGACGCCGAGACCGGCACCTGGTCGAAGTGGCTGACGCTGGACGGCGACGGCGGCGAGGGCGAGCAGGGCGCCACCCGCGCCGGGACCGAACCGGCCTGGGTCGGGGCGTCCGACGGCGTCGAGGTCCGGGTGGACGGCAAGACCTCGGCGAAGCTGCCGAAGGGTCTGCGTCTCGACATGGTCGACCCGGGCTCCGGCACGGTGACGGACCTGGAACCGGCCGCCTTCGCACTGGACGCCGCCACCGAGGCGCCCAGCGCCTCTCCGACGGAGACCGGCACGGAGGTCACGGCCACACCGTCGACCGGCGCGCCCTCGGCCACCGGCGCGCCCAGCGCGTCCCCGAGCCCGACCCAGACGCCGACGACCACCGCGCCGAGCACGTCCACGTCACCGACGGCGTCCGCCTCGGCCACCCCGACCGCGCCCTCCGCGCCGGCGTCCAGCGTGCCGCAGCCGCCGATCACCTCGCGGGCCGGCTGGAACGCCGACGAGTCGATCAGCCCGGAGGCGCCGTCCTATCTGCCGGGCGGGAAGATCAAGGCCGTGACGGTCCACCACACCGTCAACTCGAACGACTACACGTGCGAGGAGGCCCTGGCCCTGGTCCGCGGCATCTACACGTACCACGTGAAGTCCGAGGGCTGGAAAGACATCGGCTACAACTTCCTCGTCGACAAGTGCGGCACGATCTACGAGGGCCGCAAGGGCGGCATCGACCAGCCCGTCCTCGGCGCGCACACCTACGGCTTCAACACCCAGACCACCGGCATCTCCGTGCTCGGCGACTACCGGACCACGGCCCCGTCCACGGCCGCGACGGCCTCGGTGGCCCGCCTCGCGGCCTGGAAGCTGGGCCAGTACGGCGTCGACCCGAACGGCACGACCACGCTGACGGCGGGCGCGGCCGGCGGCAACTACGCGGGCAAGACCTGGACGCAGGGCGCCCAGCTGACCTTCCCGACGATCATCGGCCACCGCGACGGCTACAACACCGAGTGCCCCGGCGACACCCTCTACGCCCAGCTGCCCACCATCCGCACCTGGGCCGCGGGCCCGGTCACGGGCGTCACCCTGAAGTCGGTGACCGGCACCGGAACGGTCGGCACGACGACGTACACCAAGGCCTCCGCCACCCTGAACTGGTCGGTCACCAGCCCGTCCGCGTTCGTCTCCAAGTACGAGATCCTGGTCGACGACAAGGTCGCCGCCACCGCCGCGGGCACCGCCACCTCCGGCAAGGCGACCCTCGTGGCCGGCAGCCACAAGGTCGCGGTCCGGGCCGTCCACCAGTCCGGGAAGACGGCGACGACCCCGACGGCCACGGTCGTCGCGGAGACCACCGCGCCCGTCTTCTCCACCAAGCCGAACCTCGCCCTGCGCACCGGCACGGTGAACACCACGGCCGTCCCGCTGACCCTGAAGTGGAAGGCCACGGACACGGCCGCGCTGAAGGAGGTCAGGCTGACCGCCCCGGTCGCCAAGACCTACGGTCCTACGACGACCAGCGCCTCCCACACCGCCAAGTCCGGTACGGCGACGACCTGGTCGATGCAGGCGTACGACGTGGCGGGCAACACCGCCACCGCGTCCGTCAGCGGCACCCCGGTGATCCTCCAGGAGACCTCGGCGACCAGGTCGGGCACCTGGACGGCCAAGTCCTCGACGAACTACCTCGGCGGGAAGTCGTACACCAGCAAGACCAAGAACGCCTCGCTGAGCTGGACGTTCACGGGTCGCTCCGCGGCCTGGGTGGTCTCGCGGGCCTCGACCTCGGGGCAGGCGTACGTGTACGTGGACGGCACGAAGGTCGCCACGGTCGACCTGAAGTCGACGACGACCGCGTACCGCAACGCGATCTGGACGAAGACCTGGTCGAGCAGTGCCAAGCACACGGTGAAGATCGTGGTCGTGGGCACGAGCGGCCGCCCGACGGTGACGACGGACGGCCTGGTGTACCTCAAGTAGGTGTGCCTCAAGCAGGTGTGCCTGAAGTAGCGGTCGCTGATCGTGCCCCGGGGACTCAGTGGAACTGGGGCACGATCAGATAGATCCCGTACGCCACCACGCCCGCGCACGCGAGAAAGCACAGCCCCGCCTGTGTGACGCCGAGGGCCGACGTGCCGCCGCCCTCCTCGCGGGCGCCCTCGAAGCGGGCCAGGCCCAGCACACCGAGGGCGAAGACGACGACCACGGCGACGGTGACACCGAGGCTCACCGCGGCGACCTGGCCGAGTGCGGTCCAGTCGAGACTCATGACGTTTGCTCCTCAGTAGGGCTCAGGCGGCCGTGCCGACCTCGGTCGGCCGGGTGGGGCGTACGGCGACTTCGTGGGTGTCGTTGACGTTGTGGGCGCCGACGGGGTTGCGGCGCGAGACGAGGACGATGCCCGCGGCGACGGCTGCTCCCACCAGCGCCACGACGGCCGTGCCGAAGTCGCCGCCGTGCTTGACCGCGCTCGCGGACACCCCGCCGACCAGTGCCGCGGCCGGCAGCGTGATCAGCCAGGCGAGCACCATGCGGCCCGCGATGCCCCAGCGGACCTCGGCGAGGCGTCGGCCGAGGCCCGCGCCGAGGATGGAGCCGGAGGCGACCTGTGTGGTGGACAGGGCGAAGCCGAGGTGCGCGGAGGTCAGGATGACCGTCGTGGAGGCGGTCTCCGCGGCGAAGCCCTGCGGTGACCGGATCTCGGTCAGGCCCTTGCCCATCGTGCGGATGATCCGCCAGCCGCCGAGATAGGTACCGAGGCCGATGGCGAGCCCCGCGGCCGCGATCACCCACACCGGCGGACCCGCGTCATGGCCGAGCGCGCCCGCCGAGATCAGGGTCAGGGTGATGACGCCCATGGTCTTCTGGGCGTCGTTGGTGCCGTGCGCGAGGGAGACGAGGGACGCGGAGGCGATCTGGCCGAGCCGGAAGCCCTTCGTCACCGAGTCCTTGCGGGCGCGGGCGGTGAGCTTGTAGGCGAAGTAGGTGGCGATCAGGGCGGCGATGCCGGCCACCAGCGGCGAGGCCACGGCCGGGATCAGCACCTTCTCCGCGACCTTGTCGAAGTTCACCCCGGACGAGCCCGCGCCCACCCACACCGCCCCGATCAGCCCGCCGAAGAGCGCGTGCGAGGAGCTCGACGGCAGCCCCACCAGCCACGTGAGCAAATTCCACAGGATCGCCCCCACCAGCCCCGCGAAGATCATCCCCGGGGTGACCAGGCGATCGTCCACGATCCCGCCGGAGATGGTCTTCGCGACCTCCGTGGACAGGAAGGCGCCGACTACATTGAGAACTCCGCTGATCAGCACGGCGGTTGGGGGTTTCAGCGCACCGGTGGCGATGGATGTGGCCATCGCATTCGCCGTGTCGTGGAAACCGTTCGTGAAGTCGAACGCGAGGGCCGTGACGATGACGACCGCCACGAGGAACGTGATGTGGTCCATTCCGCAATGCAAACAAGCGCACGCCACATCCATGCGAACGTGAGGCAAAGCCCTTACCAGGAATGCCGGCCTCCGTGCGATGCTGACGGCGTGAATCGTGAGGATCTGGTGAGGCTGCGCAAGGCACGTGACCGCATGGACCGCGAGTACACCGAGCCGCTCGACGTGACGGCCCTCGCGCGCACCGCCCTGATGTCCCCGGGCCACTTCCAGCGCAGCTTCAAGGAGGCGTACGGCGAGACCCCGTACGGCTATCTCATGACCCGCCGTGTGGAGCGCGCGAAGATGCTGCTGCGCCGCGGCGACCTCACCGTGACCGAGGTCTGCATGGAGGTCGGCTGTACGTCGCTGGGCTCCTTCAGCTCCCGGTTCACCGAGCTGGTGGGCGAGACACCCAGTTCGTACCGGGCCCGGTCGCACGAGGAGAGCGCGGAGATCCCGCCGTGCGTGGTGCGGGCGTACACGCGTCCGCGACGGACGTGACGGCGGTTTTGACCTTAGCTTGGTCCCATGGACCTGAAACTCCACACCTGTTTCATCGCCGTCGACGACCATGACAAGGCGATCGCCTTCTACTGCGACGTCCTGGGCCTGGAGATCCGCAACGACGTCAAGTACGAGGGGATGCGGTGGACGACCGTCGGGTCACCGCTGCAGCCTGACGTCTCGATCGTCCTGGAGCCGCCCGCGGCCAACCCCGACCTCTCCCCCGCCGACCGCGAGGCGATGGAGCAGCTCCTCGCCAAGGGCGTGCTGCGCGGGGTCAACTTCACCACCGGGGACGTCGACGCCCTGTTCGCCCGCGTCCAGGAGTCCGGCGCCGATGTGCTCCAGGAGCCGACGGACATGCCGTACGGGGTGCGCGACTGCGCCTTCCGGGACCCCGCCGGAAATATGCTGCGGTTCATGCAGGCGCCCTGACCTACGATCCCCGGCATGAGCATCCGCTGGACGTACGCCTTCATCGACCGCCCCGCCGGACAGTTCGAACGGGCGGGTGAGTTCTGGACGGCCGTCACGGAGACCCGGCTCTCCGAACTCCGTGGCGCACACAAGGAGTTCGCGACGCTCCTGCCGTCCGGCGGGGCCGACGCCTGCGTGAAGATCCAGGGCGTGACCTCGGGGCCGGGCGGGGCGCATCTCGACTTCGCGGTGGACGACGTACGGGAGTTCGCGGGGACGGCGGTGCGGCTGGGGGCTCAAGTGGTCGCGGACGAGGGGACGTTGGCCGTACTGCGCTCCCCCGCCGGGCAGCTGTTCTGCGCGGTCCCCTGGTACGACGAGTCGGTCCGCCCGCCCGTCGTCCACGGCTCCCGCCTCGACCAGGTCTGCATCGACCTCGCACCGTCGGCCCACGACGCCGAAGTCGCCTTCTGGACGGCCCTGTTGCCCGACTGGGAGTCCGGTTCCACCTCGTTCCCCGAGTTCCACCGCGTCGTACCGCCGCCCGGTCTACCGGTCCGCATCCTCCTGCAGCGACTCGGCGAGGAACGGCCCGCCTCGGCCCATCTCGACCTGGCCTGCGCCGACATCGAGGCGAGCCGGGTACGGCACGAGGCGCTGGGCGCGGAGACGGTCTCCCGCGGCGCCCGCTGGACGGTGATGCGGGACCCGGCCGGCGGCACGTACTGCCTGACCGGCAGGGACCCGGAGACGGGCGGCCTGCCGGCACGTCACGCCCAGGGTTCCACCGCGACCACGGCCTCCACCGGAATCGGCCCGTAGATGTGCGGGAACTCCTCCGCACCGGGCTCGGGAGCCTCGTACTTCAGCGGTACGCCGAGCAGCGCCGGGTCGATGACCAGGACCACCAGCTGGTCGGGACCGTCGTAGGAGCCGTAGAGGAAGTCAGCGACCTTGGGGAGCTGGGCGCGGGTGGAGCAGTGGATGAAGCCCTCCTGCTGGAGGGTCCTGCCGCGGGTCGAGCGTTCGTATGTGCCGCGGGTGCGGGCCTCTTCCCAGAGGGAGCGTTCGGTGATGTGCAGGATCGGCGTGGACATGAGGTCACGTTAAGCCCTGAGCCGTGCCGCGCGCCCGTGCAGATAGCGCTGCTCGGGCAGGCTCAGGGTCTGTGCGGCGGCCGACTCGTAGGCGGCGCGGGCCTCGTCGTTCGCCCCGGCCCGCTCCAGCAGATGACCGCGTACGGCGTCCCGGCGGTGCCCCAGTTCGCCCTCCAGGGCGTCCACTTCGGCGAGGCCCGCCTCCGGGCCGTGGACCATGGCGACGGCGACCGCGCGGTTGAGGCGTTCGACCGGTCCGGGGACGAGCCGGACGAGGAGGTCGTAGAGGCCGAGGATCTCCCGCCAGTCGGTGGCCTCGGCGGAGGGTGCCTCGTCGTGCACGGCGGCGATGGCGGCGCGCAGCTGGTACGGGCCCGCCGGGCCGCTGCTCAGGGCGCGGACGACGAGGGCGACACCCTCCTCGATCGCGGCCTTGTCCCAGCGGTCGCGGTCCTGCTCGTCGAGGGGGACGAGGTCGCCGTGCGGGCCGGTACGGGCGTCCCGGCGGGCGTCGGTGAGCAGCATCAGGGCGAGCAGGCCGGTGACCTCGCCGGTGTCGGGGAGGAGGCGGTGGACGGTACGGGTCAGCCGGATCGCCTCACCGGCGAGGTCGCGGCGTTGGAGCAGCGGGCCGCTGGTGGCCGTGTAGCCCTCGTTGAAGATCAGGTAGAGCGTGTGGAGGACGGCCGGCAGCCGTGCCGCCCAGTTGTCGGGCCGCCCGAAGCGCACGCCTTTGATCTTCTTCTTGGCGCGGCTGATCCGCTGGGCCATGGTCGCCTCGGGCACCAGGTACGCGCGGGCGATCTCGGCCGTCGTCAGACCGCCGACCGCGCGGAGGGTGAGAGCGATCTGCGCGGGCGGCGGTAGATCGGGGTGGCAGCACAGGAAGAGCAGGGAGAGGGTGTCGTCCTCGCGGGGCGCCCGGTCCTCGCCGGGTGCCAGGCGCACGTCGAGCGCCGCCGCCCGTTCCTCCCGGACCCGCCGCGCGTCCTCCGCCCGCAACGCGTCCACCAGCCTCCGCGAGGCCACCTTGATCAGCCAGCCGCGCGGATTGTCCGGGACCCCGGTCTCGGACCACTGCCCGGCCGCGGCGAGCAGCGCCTCCTGTACGGCGTCCTCGGCGGTGCCGAAGTGGCCGTACCGTCTGACCAGCGCGCCGAGGACCTGCGGCGCGTGCAGGCGCAGCAGGTCCTCGGTCGGGGTCGTCCGTCGCACGGGGCTCAGAGGAGGTCTCCGACGCCGTCGGGGATGGGGCGGATCACCACGGGGTGGTCGGGGGCGCCCGCGGGCTGCGGGCAGCGGGCGACGCGTTCGGCGATCTCCGTGACCCGCTCCAGGCTCGCGCAGTCCAGGACCCAGTAGCCGGCCAGCAGCTCCTTGGTCTCGCTGTACGGGCCGTCGGTGATCACGGCCTTGCCGTCGGCGTCGAGGCTGACGTGCCGGGCCTGCGCGGGCTCGGCGAGGCCCTGGACGTCGACCAGTTCGCCGCTCTCGGCCAGGTCGTTGTTGATCGCTCCCATCCAGTCGAACATCGTCTGGATGTCCTGCTCGTTCCACGAGGCCGGGGAGTGCTCGGAGGTCTTGCCCCGCATGGCCTCGTAGTCGGCCTGGGTTCCCTGCACCATGACCAGGTACTTCATGACTGAGCTCCTTCGTCTCCGGCCGCCCCTGACGGGCGGCTCTCACAGGGGACGTCGGAGCCGGGCCCGGGTTCTCGACAGGGTTCAGAATCTTTTTTGGGGTTCAGGATCTTTTTCAGGACTTCTTCGCGGCGGACTTCCTGCCGGTCTTCCTGGCCCGCTCGTCCTCCGGCCCGGTGCCCTCCTCGACGTAGGCCTCGCACTCCGGGTTCCGGCAGGGTCCGGCGACCCAGAGCGGGACCCATGCACCCAGCGTCTTGTGACGCTTGACGACCGTCTCGACGGACTGCCCACACACGGGACAGTTGTGTTCTTCGCTGTCCATGCCTTCAGAGTAGGGCGGCAGGCGCGTCAGCGCTTCCTGCTGTACGTGCGGACGAATACGCCGTTCTTGAAGACCCGGACGTCGTCGAGCTCGAACTCGGTGATCGAGAAGCCGGATCCGAACATCGGCATGCCGGTGCCGATGACGACCGGGTAGGTCTTGATGACGAGTTCGTCGATCTCGTCGCACAGTTCACCCGCGATCTTGGAGCCACCGCACAGGTAGATCCCCAACGCGCCGTCCTCGGCCTTGAGTTCGCGGACCTTGCCGACCAGGTCGTCGCCGATGATCTCGACGTTCGGATCGGGTGACTCGGTGAGGGTGCGGGAGGCGACGTACTCGCGGAGATGGCCGTACGGGCTGGTGTGGCCCTCCTTCAGCCCCACGTCGTAGCTGCCGCGGCCCTGGATGACGGTGTCGAACCTCTTGTTCTCCAGGTCGTGGATCCCGAGGGCGCGGCGGCCGTGGGCGGCCATGGTCTCCGGGTACTCCGCCTTGAGGAACGCGAAGAACTCCTCGTCGACGAAGGGGTACATGAACGCCGCGTCGCCGCTCTCGTCCCCGATGAAGCCGTCGATGGAGCAGGCGATGAAGTAGGTGAGCTTTCGCAAGCCGGTCTCTTTTCGTCGGTGGGTGTTGCTTCGGCGGGTGTTGCGTCGGCGGGTGAATCCCTGCCGCTTTAACCACTCCGCTCGTAGTGCTTCAGTTGTAGTGCTTCACTTGTAGTGGTTGCAAGCCTATTCTCGGGACCGGATGCAAGTAGGAGAGGGGATTCCGTATGGCGGTCAATCCGGAGCGGCGCGCGGCGCTGGTCGACGCCGGGGTCGAGGTGCTCGCGAGGGAGGGGGCGCGGGGGCTGACGTTCCGCGCGGTGGACGCGGAGGCCGGGGTGCCCGTCGGGACCGCGTCCAACTACTTCACCGGGCGCGACGACCTGCTCCGCCAGATCGACGCCCGTCTGCACGTCCGCCTGGCACCCGACCCGTCGAAGCTCGCCGAACTGATGACGAGACCGAAGGACCGAGCCCTGGTCACGGCCTTCATGCACGACCTCATGACCCGGGCGACCACCGACCGCACCGGCTATCTCGCCCTCCTGGAAATGCGCCTGGAGGCCACCCGCCGCCCCGAACTCCGCGCCTCCTTCACCAAGTCGGTCCGCGGAGACCTGGAGTACGGCATGGACTTCCACAGGGAGGCGGGGCTGCCGGGCGGTGACGAGACGGTCGTGGTGCTGTACCTGGCGATACTCGGCCTGATCCTGGAGCACCTGACTCTGCCGGGGGTGCTGGAGGGGGTGCTGCCGGGGGTCGGGGTGCCGGAGGGGCTGGTGGAGCGGGTGGTGGGGACGGTGGTGCCGGAGGGGTAGTGCCGTCTCCATCCCCGAGGTGCGGGGCCCTTCAGCTCCGGTCCAGGCAATCGCAGCCCGTCTGGGGGTGTCCCCGGGCGCGAGCTACATCCCCCGCGGCTCGCGCCACATCGGCCACATCCGAGGACCGTCCGGAAGTTCCAGGACAGGACCCGCGGCAACGAACCCGAGGCGTTCGTACAGGCCACGACTGCGCGCACTGCTCGCTTCCAGATAGGCCGACAGCCCCTCACGGTCACACCGGTCTAGGACCGAGGTGATGAGGGCGGTGCCCAACCCCTCACCCTGGCGGCCCGGGACCACGCCGATCATCCAGAGGTACTCGTGGGCACGGTCCGTGGGATGGATCTCCCCGGTGAGCCGCCCGATCAACTCCACGCGCTCGTTCTCCGGGTCGACGACCTCCCGCAGCTCGGCATAACTGTCGCCGCCCTCCTCGCCGTCCGCGCCATGCCCGTCGCCCTCGGGCATCGGCAGCCACAGCGCGCACGCCGTCCCGTCCTCGGTGACGTCGATACGCCCCTCGTCCAGCACGATGTCGGTGAACGCGGCCATGAGGCGGTGGTGGGTCGTACGGCGGTACTCGTCCCCCGGGAACACCCAGCGGCTGACCGGGTCGTCCTGGAACGCCGCGTCCAACAGCCCGACGACCAGCTCGCGATCACTTTCGCCCGCCGTCCGGATCGCCACGCCCATGCTCCGCCGCCCCTCGCGTCAACTTGCCTTGATCATACGGACGTTGAGGGTATCCGGGCGGCCGCGGACCAAGAAGCGGGGTCGATGCAAAAGAAGGCGAAATCGAAAAACGAAGGCGGGCCCCGCACGCCGTGGGGATGTGCGGGACCCGCCTGGCCGGAACCCCCGGGCCGTGCGGAGTCAGGAGCCGCACGGCCCAGGGGGTCCCGGGGTCCGGGTCGACCGTGCCCATGGAGCAGAACCGTCCATGAAGCAGTACGGCCTTCTGATGTCCCAGCGCTCAACCACTCCGCCGCGTCACGAACTCCGCCAGCGCCAGCAGTCCTCCCGCCGCCTCGGGCTCGGGCACCGCGCGGAACAGCTCCCGCATCGCACGGGCCATCCGGTCGGCCGCCTCGGCCTGCGCCCAGTCCCGCCCGCCGGCCCGCTCGACGGCGAGCGCCGTACGGTCCAGGTCCTCTGGTGCGTAAGGAGCCGCGTACAGCGCCGCCAACTCCTGTGCCGCCGGGGTGCCGGAGGCCAGCGCCGCGACCACCGGCAGGGACTTCTTGCGGACGGCGAGGTCGGCCCCGGCCGGTTTGCCGGTGTGCCGTGGGTCGCCCCATATGCCGATCACGTCGTCGATGAGCTGGAAGGCGAGCCCGGCCTCCCGGCCGAACGCGTCCATCGCCTCGACGTCGTCCTCCGACACACCCGCGTACAGCGCACCCAGCGCACACGCGCACCCGAGCAGCGCGCCCGTCTTGGCCTCGGCCATGGCGAGCACCTCGTCGAGAGTGACCTCGTCGGGGCTCTGCTTCTCCATCGCGGTGTCCGTGTGCTGTCCCTCGCAGAGCTCGACGACACAGGCCGCGACCCGGGCGGCGGCCCGCCCGGCCGCGGGATGCGGATCCTCGGCGAGCAGCCCGAGGGCCAGCGCCTGGAGCGCGTCCCCGGCGAGGATCGCGTCGCTGTCGCCGAACACCGTCCACGCGGTGGGCCGGTGCCGTCGGGTGGTGTCGCGGTCCATCACGTCGTCGTGCAGGAGCGTGAAGTTGTGGACGAGCTCCACCGCCGCGGCCGCCCGCACCGCCGCCGTCCGCGCCTCCGCTCCCCCCAGGGCGGCGGCCGCGGTCAGGACGAGCGCGGGGCGTATGGCCTTGCCCGCGTTGCCCGCCGCCGGTGTGCCGTCGGCGTGCTCCCAGCCGAAGTGGTAGAGCGCGATCCGGCGCATGGACCCGGGCAGCGAGTCGATCGCCGCCCGGAGCACGGGGTCGACCGACGCCCGGGCCCGCTCCAGGATCACCGTCGCCTCGTGCCCGTCGATCGGAGCCGCCCCGGCGGTCTGCTGTGTCGCCTCTGTCATGAGCTCGGCCATGGGGTTCCCCTCCGTGAGTCCGCGGAGGGTGGCGGCTCCGCTGCGGCTGGGCGGATACGACCGGGATGTACCCGCCCTTGCGGGCGGGGACACGGTCCCCAGCTGCAGAAACGTCACCTCCAGCGACCGATCTCGACGTTCTCCAGCACACCGAGCGCGTCCGGCACCAGGACCGCCGCCGAGTAGTACGCCGTCACCAGGTACTTGATGATCGCCTGCTCGTTGATGCCCATGAAGCGCACCGACAGGCTCGGCTCGATCTCGTCCGGGATGCCGGCCTGCTGGAGACCGATGACCCCCTGCTCGGCCTCGCCGGTACGCATCGCGATGATCGAGGTCGTACGGGCCTCGGTGACCGGGATCTTGTTGCACGGGTAGATCGGGATCCCGCGCCAGGTGGGGATGCGGTTGCCGCCCACGTCGATGGTCTCGGGGACCAGTCCGCGCTTGTTGAACTCACGCCCGATCGCGGAGATGGCCCGCGGATGGGCGAGCAGGAACTTGGTGCCGCGCCGCCTGCTGAGCAGTTCGTCCAGGTCGTCGGGGCTGGGCACGCCGTCGTGCGGCTGGATGCGCTGGTCGTACTCGCAGTTGCTGAGCAGTCCGAACTCGCGGTTGTTGATGAGCTCGTGCTCCTGGCGCTCCTTCAACGCCTCGACCGTCAGCCGGAGTTGCTGCTCGGTCTGGTTCATCGGCTGGTTGTAGAGGTCGGCCACGCGCGAGTGGATGCGCAGCACGGTCTGGGCGACGCTCAGTTCGTACTCGCGCGGCCGGGCCTCGTAGTCGACGAAGGTGTGCGGGATGTCCGGCTCGCCGGTGTGGCCGGCCGCGAGGTCGATCGCCTTCTCGCCGTACTTGTTGGTGCTCTGCTCCGGGATCGAGCGCAGCTCCTGGAGGTGGTCGCGCAGGGATTCGGTGCGCTCGGCGACCTGCTCCACGGCGTTCCTCGGCAGGACCAGCACCGTGCAGGCGGTGACCGCGCGTGCGGTGAACTCCCAGATGGACTCGGGGTCGAGCAGCGCCTGTTCGCCGAAGTAGGCGCCGTCGGCGAGCGTCTCGAGGACCGCGTCGTCGCCGTACGGGCCGGTGCCGATCTTCTCCACCCGGCCGTGTGCCAGCAGGAAGACCTCGTCGGCCCGGCTGCCGAACTCGGCGATCACATCGCCCGCGGCGAACTCGCGCTGCTCACAGCGCCGGGAGAGTTCGGTGAGCACGTCCTCGTCCTCGTACGACCGCAGCGCGGGCAGTTCACCGAGCTCCTCCGGA
The DNA here is from genome assembly GCF_030403745.1 of Streptomyces sp. S.PB5. Classification (GTDB taxonomy): domain Bacteria; phylum Actinomycetota; class Actinomycetes; order Streptomycetales; family Streptomycetaceae; genus Streptomyces. The sequence continues at coordinate 230,511 of NZ_JAQMWP010000014.1, read as the reverse complement.
ATGACCTCGACCCGGTCGCCCGTCTTCACAAAAGTGACCCGTCCGTCCCCCACGGCGTAGGTCAGCCGCCGGTTCACGCGGTACGTACCGCCTTGAACATTCACCCAGGGCAGCATGCGCAGCAACCAGCGGGAGCTGATCTCCTGCATCTGGGGTGCGGACTTGGTGGTGGTGGCCAGGTTCCGCGCGGCCGCCGTGCCGAGACTCTGCTGCGGCCGGCCCTGCTCGGTGCGGACCTCTTCGCCTACCGACATATGAGAATTGCCCTCCCGGTCATGCCCCGGCGCCGGTCTGCGTCGCGGCATCGATCTGCGGACCAGCCTTCCATCACGGAGGGTGGCGGTGCTATTACACGAAAGAGTTGGAATGGATCTTCGATTACGGGGAAATGACCGAGATCCCGGACGCCCGGCACACCATTCCCGGCCCCGTGTCCGAAACGGCTCGCACACCGTACGAACCAGGTGGTTCCCGCCGTCCGCCTCCGGTACAAGCAGCGGTACGAGGTGACCGCGAGGGGTGGTCGTCGCGCACGCGAAGGAGGCGGCATGGCCCCACCCATGTCCGCGAGCACGTTTCTGGACGCCCTGCGGGACGAGGGCGTGACCGTCGTCGAGGTCGGCGACTGGAGACATCACAACCGCAACCACAAGGGCCCCTGGGGCCCGGTGCACGGCGTGATGATCCACCACACCGTGACCAAGGGCAGTCGGCGCACCGTCGACCTCTGCCGCGACGGCTACGAAAACCTCCCCGGCCCGCTCTGCCACGGCGTCATCACCAAGGACGGCCGCGTCCACCTCGTCGGCTACGGCCGCGCCAACCACGCGGGCCTCGGCGACGACGACGTACTGCGTGCGGTGATCGCCGAGAAGGCCCTCCCGCCGGACAACGAGAAGAACACCGACGGCAACCGCCACTTCTACGGCTTCGAGTGCGAGAACCTCGGCGACGGCAAGGACCCCTGGCCGGACGCCCAGCTGGACGCGATCGAGAAGGTCGCCGCCGCGATCTGCCGCCGCCACGGCTGGACGGAGCGCTCGGTCATCGGCCACCTGGAGTGGCAGCCGGGGAAGGTGGACCCGCGGGGCTTCACGATGGCGTCGATGCGCAAGCGCGTCCGGGACCGCCTCAAGTGACAATGGAGCGGTGCCCAGCCCCGGAGTCCCCGATCTCACCGCCCTGCACCCCCGGCTCCCGTCGCCGCTGCAGGAGATCGAGGACGACCGCTTCACGCGCCGGGGCGTCCGCCTCCTCCTCAAACGCGACGACCTGATCCACCCGGACCTCATCGGCAACAAGTGGCGCAAGCTCGCCCCCAACCTCACCGCCGCGGCCGGCCGCACGCTCCTCACCTTCGGCGGCGCCTACTCCAACCACCTCCGCGCGACGGCCGCCGCGGGCCGCCTCCTGGGCCTCCCGACGATCGGCGTGGTCCGCGGTGACGAACTCGCCGACCGCCCGTTGAACCCCTCCCTGGCACGCTGCGCGGCGGATGGCATGCGGCTGTGTTTCATCGACCGGCCGACCTACCGCCGCAAGGCAGAGCCGCCCGTGCTGGAGGAGATCCTCCGCATGACGGGCGCTTCGGACGCGTACGTGGTCCCCGAGGGCGGCAGCAACGCGCTGGCGGTACGAGGGTGCCGGGCGCTCGGCGAGGAGTTGCGGGGGCGAGCCGATGTGGTCGCGGTGGCGTGCGGCACGGGCGGGACGTTCGCCGGGCTGACGGCCGGACTGGGGACCGGGCAGCGGGCGTTGGGGATACCGGTGCTCAAGGGGGGCTTCCTGGCAGGCGACATAGAGGCGCTGCAGAAGGACGCGTTCGGGGGCCGCTGTGGTGAGTGGTCGCTGGACGAGCGGTTCCACTTCGGGGGGTACGCGCGGACGTCACCCGAACTGGACGCCTTCGCCGGGGACTTCGAGGAGCGGCACGGGGTGGCGGTCGAACGTCTCTATGTCGCCAAGTTGCTGTATGGACTTGTCGCGCTGGCCGAGGAGGACGCGTTCCTGCCGGGGACCACGGCGGCCGCCGTGATCACCGGGGCTCCCTTCGACGGTGACTAGCGGCTCTTCCGGCCGAAGCGGCGTTTGGGCTGCTTCTTGGCGAGGAGTTTCTGCGCCTTGTGCTTCATTCCCATCGCGGTGTACGTCTCCGCGAGGGAGCGCTTGGTGCGTTGTGTGTCGGGGTGGTCGTCGCCGAGGGTGCGGCGCTGGCGGGACAGCACGTCTTCGAGCAGGTGGGCGGCGCCCGTGTGGTCGCGCAGGTGGTGCAGAGCGTTGGCGACGACATGAGCTGTGCTCAAGGTGTTCCGGTGGTCGTCCCCGAGGACCCGGCGCCTGAGGTGGAGCGCTTCCTCGCTCAACCGACGGCCCTCCCTGTACTCGCCCATCGAGAGCAAGGAGGCGGAGAGGTTGTGGGCGGAGTTGAGTGTGTCGGGGTGGTCGTCACCGAGAACACGACGCCGACGAACCAGGTTGTCCTCGTCCAAACGACGAGAGCCCTCGAACTCACCCAGCGTGTACAGAGTGTGGGCGAGGTTGTTCACCGAGTTGAGTGTGTCGGGGTGGTCGTCACCGAGAACACGACGCCGACGAACCAGGTTGTCCTCGTCCAAACGACGAGACCTCTCGAACTCACCCAGCGTGTACAGGGTGGAGGCAAGGTCGCTGGCCAAAGCGAGCGTGTCCGGGTGATCCTCACCCAGAATGGCTCGGCCACGGCCCAGGGTCTCCTCGCACATCCGACGCGCCTCCCCGTACTCGCCGAGGTAAAACAAAGCGCTGGCGAGACTGTGGGCGGACTGCACGGTGTCGGGGTGGTCCTCACCCAGGAGCCGACGGCGACGGGCGAGCGTGTCCTCGTGCATACGTCGCGCCTCGGCGACGTCTCCGAGAGCATGCCATGCGGAGGCCGTGTTGGTGGCGGACCGGAGGGTGTCGTGGTGGTCCTCCCCCAGAACTCGGCGGTAGCGCGCGAGCGTGTCTTCATGTATGCGGCAGGACGCCTGCGTGTCGCCAAGTTTGCTGAGAATCGTCCCGAGGTCGTTCGCGGACCGCAGCGTGTGGGGGTGATCGTCCCCGAGTGTGCGCCTGCGCCGGGTCAGCGCGTCCTCGATGATCAGCCGGGCGCCCCGGAAGTCCCCCAGGTCCGACGTCGCGTGGCCCTGGTACTGCAGACAGGTCAGCACGTCGGGGTCGTCGGGTCCCGACTCCTCCGTCCAGGCCTCGCGCAGCGTGGTGGCGAGTTCGGCCGCCGCACGTGACTGCGCGCTGCGGATCAGGAAGTCCACCGCGTCCAGGAGCTTCGCGCGCAGTTCGGTGCGGTGAAAGGCATCGATGTGCTGCGAGACCAGGTGTGAGGCCAGGCTCGCCCAAGCGGGCCAGTTGACCGGGGAGTTGGGGCTGCCAGGAGCAACGGCGGCCAGGACGGTCGTCGCGTCGTCATGGATCGCCTTCGTCTGTGCCGGGTCGACCTGGTCGCGCAGGACGGCCTGGGTCAGGCGGTGGACCTGGAAGGTCTCACCGTCGATGCGGGCGAGGCTGAAGCGGCGCAGCGGTTCGAGCGCGGTCGTCGTCCACATCGGGTCGTCCACACCCGGGACGGTGGACAGCCGGGCGCCGGCGCTCTCCAGCCACTCCGTGGGGATCGGCTCGGGTCCCAGGAACGCGGCGAGCCGGAGCAGGGCGACGGCATCGGGGTGTTCGTCGCCGAGCCCCTCGACGGCGATACCGACGGCCGCGCCCAGCGGTGCCGGATAGTCCGGCACCTTTCCCTCGCGCAGGATCCGTCCGGTGCTCTCGTCCAGCAGTCTGCGGTACCGGTCGACGGTCATGCCGTTCTCGACGACACCGGCCGCCTGGGCCAGCGCCAGCGGGAGGTCGCCCAGTTCCTCGGCCAGTGTCCCGGCCGCTTCCCCGCCGAGGCCCGGGATCCGGCCCTGCAGATAGGCGAGCGAGTCCGCCCGCGTGAAGACATCGAGGGGGGTCGGGCGGGCAAGGCGGCGCCAGTTGGGGTTGCGTGAGGTGATCAGGACGTGTCCCGGCCCCTCGGGCAGCCACGGCTCGATCTGCTCGGGGTTCTCCGCGTTGTCGAGGATGATCAGCCAGCGCGACCGGCCGCTCAGGTGCCGCAGCAGTGCCCGGGCGTTGTGCTCGGCCCCGGCCTCCGCCGCGGCGACGCCCAGCCGGTCCGCGAGTTCCCCGTAGTGCACCGGCACCTGGTCGCCCTGCTCCGCGTCGACCCACCACACCAGGTCGTACTGTCCCGCGAACCGGTGCGCGTACTCCACGGCGAGCTGTGTCTTGCCGATGCCGCCCATCCCGTGGAGCGCGTACACGACCGAGTGCTCGCCCCCGAGCAATCCGTCCCGGAGGTCGGCGATCTGGGCCTCGCGCCCGGAGAAGTCGGGGTTGCGGCGGCGTACGTTCCACACCTCCGGGCGGCCGGTGCTCCCGGGCAGCCGCGGTCTGTCCGCGGTCGGCGTCTCCTCCGCGACGGAAGTCTCGTCCGCCACGGATGTCTCGTCGCCCGGCAGCGGCGGCGCCTCCGTCGGTCGCCTCCCGCCGTTCACCGCCTCCCGCAGTGCCGCCACCGCGGCCGGTTCCTCCAGCCCGTGCAGGTCCTTGCGGATCCGCGCGGTCAGCAGGGGCCGTACGTCGGCTTTGGTCAGTGGCTCCACGGCGAGCGGGATGAGCCGGTCCCGGCGGGCGACGGCGTTGGTCCACTCCTCGCCCGTCCACCGCTCGTCCTCGAAGTACGCCTTGGAGAAGAGGGCGACGACGGCGTCGGCCTGCTCCAGGGCCTCGTCCATGCGGTGCACGAAGTTGTCACCGGTACGCCAGTCCCACACGTCGAGGATCGTCCGGTCGCCACCCCGTTCGAGGTGCCAGGCGACCCACTCCGCCCAGGGGCGGTCCACACCCGCGTAACTGATGAAGTAGGTGTCGGCCACCCCGCCCCCCGAGTCACCCCGAACCGATCGCGTCCCTCCTATGATCCCCCGTCAGACGACCGCGCGGGGACGTAAAGCGGGGACGGGGACCCTCACGCGGCCTCCCGGTACGCCGCCGCCTCCTCCAGGTCCAGCCGCCGCAGCAGCGTCCGCAGCATCTCGTCGTCGATGTACCGCCCGTCCCGCAGTTTCACGAAGATCTCGCGTTCGGCGCTGATCATCTCGCGGGACAGGCGGCGGTAGGTGTCGTCGACGGTCTCGCCGGTGATGGGGTTGACCTGGCCGAGGCGCTCCCAGACGGCGTTGCGGCGGCGCTCCAGGACCCTGCGGAGACGGTCGGCGAGGGGCTCGGGGAGGGCGTTGCGTTCGTCGGAGAGGAGCTCGTCGAGGCGGCGTTCGGCGGCTCGGGAGGCCTGGGCCTGGGCATTGGCCTCCGCCAGGGTCTCGGCCTGGGGGTCGCGGCCGGGGAGTCTCAGCATGCGGATCAGCGGGGGCAGGGTGACGCCCTGGACCACCAGCGTGCCGATGACCGTGGTGAACGTCAGGAAGAGGATCAGGTTGCGGCCGGGGAAGGGCTCCTCGCCGCCGTGCAGGGTCTCCGGGATCGAGAAGGCGATCGCCAGGGAGACCACGCCTCTCATGCCGGCCCAGGCGATCACGAACGGGCCCTTCCAGGTGGGGTTCTCCTCGCGTTCCCTGATGCGTGCCGACAGCAGGCGCGGGAGGAACATCGCCGGGTAGACCCACACGAACCGCGAGGCCACGACCACCAGGAAGACGGCCACCGCGTACCAGGCGGCGTCGCCACCCTCGTACTCCCCCAAGCCCTTCACCACGACGCGCAGTTGCAGGCCGATGAGGGCGAATACCGATGACTCCAGGACGAAGGCGACCATTTTCCATACGGCGTCCTCCTGGAGGCGCGTCGCGAAGTCGACCTCCCACGCGCGGTGTCCGAGGAAGAGGGCGACCACGACCACCGCGAGGACTCCGGAGGCGTGGAACTGTTCGGCCGCCGCGTACGCGACGAAGGGGATCAGCAGGGAGAGGGTGTTCTGGAGGAGGGGTTCCTTGAGGTGGGTGCGCAGCCAGTGGATCGGGACCATCAACACCAGGCCGACCGCCACTCCGCCTACCGCCGCGAGCAGGAACTCTCCGATGCCGCCCGCCCAGGACGCGCCCTCGCCGATCGCGGCCGCGAGGGCGACCCGGTAGGCGGTGATCGCGGTGGCGTCGTTCACCAGGGACTCACCCTGGAGGATCGTGGTGATGCGGGACGGGAGCCCCACGCGGCGTGCCACCGCCGTCGCCGCGACCGCGTCCGGCGGGGCCACCACCGCGCCCAGCACCAGCGCCCCGGTCAGCGACAGGCCCGGCACGAGCTGGTAGGCGGCCCAGCCGACGACGAAGGTCGCGAAGAGCACGTACCCCACGGACAGCAGTGCGACGGGCCGCAACTGCGCGCGCAGGTCGAGGTAGGAGCTGTCGGTGGCCGCGGAGTGCAGCAGCGGGGGCAGGACGAGGGGCAGGACGATGTCGGGGTCGAGCGTGTACTCGGGAACCCCCGGGACGTACGAGAACACCAGCCCGGCGGCGACCAGCAGCAGCGGTGCCGGCACCGGGGTGCGCCGGGCCGCCGCGGCGATCGCCGCGCTGCCAGCCACCAGCAACAGCAGTGGCATCACGTCCATGACCCTCGCCCACCCTCGTTCGTCGTCGGCCGCCCGCGTCGTTTTTCCGCGCGGGCTTCCGCACAGCCGTCGTAATCTGGCAATCATGAAACAGTGCACGCACGCCGACGCGCTGCCGCACCCGGAACCCGTGCCGCTCAACGACACCTGCCCTGAGTGTCTGAAGGACGGCCAGCACCCGGTACAGCTGCGCCTGTGCCTCGACTGCGGTCATGTCGGCTGTTGCGACTCCTCGCCGGGGCGGCACGCCAGCGGGCATCACCATGAGACCGGGCACCCGGTCATGCGCACGTTCGAGCCCGGTGAGAGCTGGCGCTGGTGCTTCGTCGACCATGTACTCGTGTGAGGCGGCAGGCCGGTCGGTTTTCGAAGGTTCGACGGTCTGACGTCTGGGTACGTCAACCCGGCGCGCGTTCTTCCCAATTGGAGCCCCAGACCCCTAGACACGGAGCGTATCCACAGTTTTACTGTGAGTGACGCCGAGGGGTTGGGGTCCTGGGGACAGGAAAGTTGAGAGCGCGATAGCGTCACCGTCGAACCACACTTCGCGTTACTCCCGAGGGGCGACCCTCGGCCCCGAAAAGCTTGTACCACCTTGGAGGTGAGGGTGTCCCAGATCGCAGGCGAGCCCGCGACCCAGGACTTCGTGGAAGTCCGGCTGCCGGCCGCGGGTGCCTACCTGTCGGTGCTGCGTACGGCGACCGCCGGTCTCGCGGCCCGTTTGGACTTCACCCTCGACGAGATCGAGGACCTGCGCATCGCGGTGGACGAGGCCTGCGCGATCCTGCTCCAGCAGGCCGTGCCCGGCTCGGTGCTCAGTTGTGTGTTCCGCCTTGTCGACGACTCGCTCGAGGTCACCGTCTCGGCCCCGACCACGGACGGTCACGCGCCCGCGCGTGACACCTTCGCCTGGACCGTCCTGTCCGCGCTCGCGGGCAAGGTCTCCTCGGCCGTCGACGACGACAAAACCGTTTCGATCAGCCTCTACAAACAGCGCGGCGCGGGACCCGGGCCGGCGTGAGGACAGGGGACGGGCCGGTGCGTGACGAAGAGCGCGGCACACGGGAGCTGCCGGCCGAGGGCACAGGCGGGTCCCGACTCATGGGGGACGGAGTCGACGGCATCCCCGAACAGGCCCGGCCGCATCCGGAGGACGACTCGCCGGAGGCCGGCTTCCTGGACGACGGGCAGCGGGATCAGGAAGGTGCCGTGCAGAGCTCGTCTCTGGACGGACGGATCGGGGTCTCCCCTGTCCGAGCAGAGACGAGGGCTCGGGGAAGGGCGACGGGCGGGACGATGAGCGAGCACGAGCGAGACGATCAGCAGGGCGAGCGGAGCGGGCAGGCCACGCAGCACGACCCTCAGGACCGCAGCGGAGCGCGCGCGATGTTCGTCGAGCTGCGGGGGCTCAAGGACGGCAGCCCGGAGTACGCGGAGCTGCGCAACAAGCTGGTCCGTATGCACCTGCCGCTCGTCGAGCACCTCGCACGCCGCTTCCGCAACCGCGGCGAGCCGCTGGACGACCTGACCCAGGTCGCCACCATCGGCCTGATCAAGTCGGTCGACCGCTTCGACCCGGACCGCGGCGTCGAGTTCTCGACGTACGCGACCCCGACGGTGGTCGGCGAGATCAAGCGGCACTTCCGTGACAAGGGCTGGGCGGTCCGCGTCCCGCGGCGCCTTCAGGAGCTGCGGCTGGCCCTGACCACGGCCACGGCGGAGCTGTCCCAGCAGCACGGTCGCTCCCCGACCGTGCACGAGCTGGCCGAGAAGCTGGCCATCTCGGAGGAGGAGGTCCTGGAGGGCCTGGAGTCGGCCAACGCGTACTCCACCCTCTCCCTGGACGTCCCCGACACCGACGACGAGTCGCCGGCGGTCGCGGACACCCTCGGCGCCGAGGACGAGGCGCTGGAGGGCGTCGAGTACCGGGAGTCGCTGAAGCCGCTTCTGGAGGATCTGCCCCCACGGGAGAAGCGGATCCTGCTCCTCCGCTTCTTCGGCAACATGACCCAGTCGCAGATCGCCCAAGAGGTCGGCATCTCCCAGATGCACGTCTCCCGGCTGCTGGCCCGAACCCTGGCCCAGCTGCGGGAGAAGCTGCTGGTGGAGGAGTAGTCCCGCGCGGGGTTACTCCGGTGCGTTGCCGGGCCCGCGGATCCCGAGGGCCCGGGTCGTCTCGCCGTTGACGAGCAGCACGAGTGCGGCGACCGCGACGACCGCGAGCGCGATGCCCGCCGGGATGGCCATGCTGTCGGCCTGGAGCAGGTTGTAGGCCACCGGCAGCGCCATGACCTGCGTGATGACGGCGGGCCCGCGGCTCCAGCTGCGCCGGGCGAACAGCCCGCGCGCGGCGAGCAGCGGCAGCAGCGCGAGCACCACCAGCGTGACCCCGCCGGTGACGGCGGACTGCCGGTCGTCCGGCTCCCCCGCGAGCCCTTCCACCAGCATCCAGACACCCCCCGCGACGAGCGCGAGCCCTTCCAGCCCGGCCAGGAGGGCGGCATACGTCAGACGCCGCGGACGCGGACCGGCGGTTTCCGGGGTGACGGGATTCTGCTCACTGCTCACCCCTGAAGAGTAGCCGCCGGCGGGGTACGGACCGTGGCGGGCCTGGGGGCGTACGGGACGGGCTCGGGGGGATCGGTGGCGGGCTCGGGGGGATCGGTGGCGGGCCCAGGGGGGATCCGTGGCGGGGCCAGGAGATCCGTAGCGGGCCCGAGGGCATCGGTGGCGGGGCCGGTTCGTATATCTGCGGTGAGCCCGAGCGCATCGGTGGCAGGCCCGAGGCCAACCGTGCCCGAGTGTCCGTGGCGAGCCTGGTCGCATCCGCGGCGAGCCCGAGCACATCCGCAACGGCCCGGGGCGTACCCGCGGTGAGTACGAGCACATCCGCGACAGCCCCGGTCGCACCCGCGGTGAGTACGAGCACATCCGCGACAGTCCGGGCGTACCCGCGGCAGGCCCGAGCACATCCGCAACGACCCGGGTCGCACTCGCGGCGGACCCCCAGCACATCCGCGACAGCCCCGGTCGCACCCGCGGTGAGTACGAACGCATCCGCGGCAGGCTCGGGGAGCGCACGCGTGACGGCTCGGTGGGCGCTCACGGAGGCCGACTGCGACTGCGCCCCTGGCGGCGCCCCCCTCCCTGCGCCCCAGCACACCCTGCAGCTCCAGCGTTCCCCGCTGCCCTCGGAACACTCCGCGGGCCTGGCGCACCCCTCAGATCCAGCGCATCCCGCAGGCCTGGCACCCCCCTAAGACCCAGCTCACCCCGCAGGCCTGACGCACCCCGCGGACCTGGCACACCCCGTGGGCCCAGCGCTCCCCGTGGGCCCAGCGCTCCCCATCGGACCGGCGCTCCCCATCGGACCGGCGCTCGCAGCAACACCTCGCGACTGCAGCACACCGACCGCCCGCCGGCAGTACCCCAGCCCCCGCGGTGCCACCACACCCCACCGGCCCGGCCCCAGCGCCCCCGGCCCTACCTTCCAGCCCACTCCACCGACCCAGCACCACCTCCCGACCCGGCGCACCCCCCGCACCCCTCTGGGCACCGGCGCACGCCTCTGGGCACCGGCGCACCATCGCACCCCGACCGCTCCTCCACACCACGCCCCCGGCGGCAGCGCGCCCTCGCACCACCCCCTCAGCCCTAGCACGCCCCGCGCTCCCTCCCGGCCCGAGGCACCCTCGCACCCCTCCTCAGCCCTAGCGCGCCCCCGCCCCCTATCCCGACCCGAGCACACCCCCACACCCCCCGACCCGACGTACCCCTGCCCCCGACCGCACCCCCACCAGCCCGCCCGGCGCTCCCCACCGCGCCCCCTCGATCCACGCGCCCCCGTGGTGAGGTTCACGTGCGGATCTCTTACTTGATCCCTACCTCGGCCTGTGCCCGGTACCACCCAGTAGGTACGCTGCAACTCATGCGTGCACTTCTCGTGGTCAATCCGGCAGCTACCACCACAAGCGCACGTACGCGCGACGTCCTGATCCATGCGCTCGCGAGCGAGATGAAACTCGAGGCGGTCACCACCGAGTACCGCGGCCATGCGCGCGACCTGGGCCGGCAGGCGGCGGAGAGCCAGGACGTGGATCTGGTGGTCGCGCTGGGCGGCGACGGCACGGTCAACGAGGTCGTCAACGGACTGCTGCACGCCGGCCCCGACCCGGAGCGGCTCCCCCGGCTCGCCGTGGTCCCCGGCGGTTCCACCAACGTCTTCGCCCGCGCCCTGGGCCTGCCCAACGACGCCGTGGAGGCGACCGGCGCGATCCTGGACGCGCTGCGCGAGGGCAGTGAGCGCACGGTCGGTCTGGGCCTGGCCTCGGGCACACCTGGCACCGAGGACGAGGCGGTACCCGCGCGCTGGTTCACCTTCAACGCCGGCCTCGGTTTCGACGCTGGCGTGGTCGGCCGGGTCGAGCAGCAGCGCGAACGCGGCAGAAAGTCGACGCACGCGCTCTACGTCCGCCAGGCACTGCGCCAGTTCTTCGGTGAGGCGCACCGCCGGCACGGGACGATCACGCTGGAGCGACCGGACGCCGAGCCGGTGACCGACCTCGTGCTGTCCATAGTGTCGAACACCTCGCCGTGGACGTTCCTGGGCAATCACCCGATGTACGCGTCACCTAAGGCCTCGTTCGATAAAGGCCTCGACGTACTCGGTCTCAGCCGAATGACGACGACCGCGGTTGCCCGGTATGGCACCCAGTTGCTCACTTCGTCCCCCGAGCGCGGCCCGCACGGGAAGCATGCGGTCTCCCTCCACGACCTGGACCGCTTCACCTTGCATTCGAAGGTCCCCCTGCCCCTCCAGATGGACGGCGACCACCTCGGACTGCGTACGAGCGTGACGTTCACAGGCGTACGCCGTGCACTGCGTGTGATTGTGTGAGCAGAAGGGGCTAAAGTCCTTTCACTCGAACGTTTAGGCCAGGATCCACCCCATGGAAGTACGGCTGTGACCTAGTCGACACCGAGGAATCAAAAAAAACTTTCCGGAAGGGGTTGTATCCGCCGCTGAGGTTTGCGAGTCTCTACGTGGCGATCGGGACAGCCCGCAACACCGGCTCCACAGATCACCGGAACCCCTCTTCAACTCACAGGACCTCGCCAGGGAACCTGGCTGGTGGCCCTTCACTTGTTGAGGGATTCGTGAAAGCGTTCACATTCACAAGCAACTTGCACGTAATACCAAGGAGAGGTAGCAGCCATGGACTGGCGTCACAACGCCGTTTGCCGCGAGGAAGACCCCGAGCTCTTCTTCCCCATCGGCAACACCGGTCCTGCGCTGCTGCAGATCGAGGAAGCCAAGGCCGTCTGCCGTCGCTGCCCGGTTATCGAGCAGTGCCTGCAGTGGGCGCTCGAGTCCGGTCAGGACTCCGGCGTCTGGGGTGGTCTCAGCGAGGACGAGCGTCGCGCCATGAAGCGCCGTGCCGCCCGCAACCGGGCCCGTCAGGCTTCTGCCTGACACACCCACCCCGCCTGAGCTTGGCGGCGCGTACAGCAAGTACGCATCTCCCGCCCCCGAGCCGCAGCGCGCAGTACCCCCGATGCGCAGCACAAGCTGGCAACGAGCATTCGAGCCCCGGACCACTCAAGGTCCGGGGCTTCTTGCTGTGCCCTTGCACTGAACAGACGGCGTTTCAGACTTACTTGTTCGCCCGCACCGGAACGTCCAGGATCACCCGGGTCCCGCCCTCCGGCGCCGGCACCATGTCGAACGTTCCGCCCAACTCGCCCTCCACCAGCGTCCGTACGATCTGCAGACCGAGGTTGCCCGCGGTGTGCGGGTCGAAGCCCTCGGGCAGGCCGACGCCGTCGTCCTGGACGGTGACGAGGAGGCGGGCCTCCTTCGTCGTACCGCCGCGGACGGCCGAGACCTCGACCGTGCCGGTGTCGCCCTCGCGGAAGCCGTGTTCCAGGGCGTTCTGGAGGATCTCGGTCAGGACCATGGACAGCGGGGTGGCGACCTCGGCGTCGAGGATGCCGAAGCGGCCGGTGCGCCGGCCGGTGACCTTGCCGGGTGAGATCTCGGCGACCATCGCGAGGACCCGGTCGGCGATCTCGTCGAACTCCACGCGCTCGTCCAGGTTCTGGGACAGCGTCTCATGCACGATCGCGATCGACCCGACGCGGCGGACCGCCTCCTCCAGCGCCTCGCGGCCGCGCTCGGAGTCGATGCGCCGGGCCTGGAGGCGCAAAAGGGCGGCGACCGTCTGGAGGTTGTTCTTCACCCGGTGGTGGATCTCCCGGATGGTGGCGTCCTTGGTGATCAACTCACGCTCGCGGCGGCGGAGTTCGGTGACATCGCGGAGCAGGACCAGGGAACCGATGCGGGTGCCCTTGGGCTTGAGCGGGATGGTCCTGAACTGGATGACGCCGTCACCCGACTCGATCTCGAACTCGCGCGGGGCCCAGCCGCTGGCCACCTTGGCGAGCGCCTCGTCCACCGGGCCGCGGGTCGGGGCGAGTTCGGCGGTGGTCATGCCGAGGTGGTGGCCGACCAGGTCGGAGGCGAGGCCGAGGCGGTGGTAGGCGGAGAGCGCGTTCGGGGAGGCGTACTGGACGATGCCGTCGGCGTCGAGGCGGATCAGACCGTCGCCGACGCGCGGGGCGGCGTCCATGTCCATCTGCTGGTTCGCGAACGGGAAGGCGCCGGCCGCGATCATCTGCGCGAGGTCCGACGCGCTCTGGAGATAGGTGAGTTCGAGGCGGCTCGGGGTGCGCACGGTGAGCAGGTTGGTGTTGCGCGCGATGACGCCGAGGACACGGCCCTCCCGTCGTACGGGGATCGACTCGACCCGGACAGGGACCTCTTCGCGCCATTCCGGGTCGCCCTCGCGCACGATGCGGCCCTCGTCGAGCGCGGCGTCGAGGAGAGGGCGGCGGCCGCGCGGGACGAGGTGGCCGACCATGTCGTCCTGGTAGGAGGTGGGGCCGGTGTTGGGCCGCATCTGCGCCACGGAGACATAGCGCGCGCCGTCCCGGGTGGGCACCCACAGCACGAGGTCGGCGAAGGAGAGGTCGGAGAGCAGCTGCCACTCCGACACCAGCAGATGGAGCCACTCCAGGTCGGAGTCGTCGAGGGCGGTGTGCTGGCGGACCAGTTCGTTCATGGAGGGCACGGGTGCGAGCGTACCTGGCGGTATGTGGTTGACCTAAAAGCGCCGGGGGCGTACGACGATCTGCGGCGGCTCGGTCCGGACGTGGCCCGATGGAGCCGGACGGGCCCCTGAAAACACCCGCGGGCCGCGGCGCCTGAGAGGGACCCTCAACCCTCTCGGCACCGCAGCCCGGAGCAATATCGGCCGCGGGGTGTGCGGTCCCGGTCGGCCGAAGGATGAGGATCCGGGGCAGTCAGGGCAGAGAGCACCGGTTCCTCGGTCCGCCTTCCTGTGCGGGGAAGACGGAAGTCTGCATTTTCAGCTCTCTCTACGCATTGTGGACTAGACCACTCGATGTGTCCATGCGTTCGAGGCTGTTTGTTGTTGTCAGTTCTTCCAGGGTCCCCGAGACGCCTGGATCCCCGCTGGAGAACTAGCTGGGGAACGACTGGAGAACTAATCGGACGCCCTAGCATCCATCACGCAGCCTAACCCGTGTGGGTTCATGTGCGGGGCCAGATGGCCATGGCAATTTCCACGAGCGCTTCCAGTTCCTCCCGGCTCGCCCCGTCCCGCGCCTGTTGGGACATGCCCTGGATCATCGCTCCGGTGTGCCGGGCGAGGGCGGCGGCATCGGTGTCCGCGGGCAGTTCCCCCGCGGCGATGTCGGCCTTGATACGGCTCTCGAAGGTGGCGATGTTGGCGTTGCGCTGATCCCGCAGGGAGCGCTCCACCTCCGGGCTCGTGCAGTTGGTGGCCGCGTGGACGACGAGGCAGCCGTGCGGGCGGCCCGGCGCCGTGTACTCCACGGCCGCCTCCCGCAGCGTCCGCTCGACAGCGGCCCGAGCGGTGGGCTCCTCGGCGAGGGCGCGCACGCCGAAGGATCCGTACCGCACGCCGTACTCACGGACGACCTCCGCGAACAGGGCCTGCTTGTCGCCGAACGCGGCGTACAGACTCGGGGCGCCGATCCCCATGACGCGGGTGAGGTCGGAGACGGAGGTGGCCTCGTAGCCGTGCTCCCAGAAGGCGAGGATCGCCTTCTCGAGTGCGGTGGCACGGTCGAAGGAGCGCGGTCGGCCGCGGGGCTTGGGCGGGGGGTCCGCCCTTGTCGCGGGTGGAGGGTCCGCCGTTGCCGCGGCCGGGGATGCAGCCGGGGCCCCGGCTCGCCCGTCCTTCGTCTGCGCCTTCGCGTCCTGGCTGCTCACCATGGAGTGAATTGTATAGCGGGTGCTAGAAAAATCTCCCACCCTCGTAGTACGTTCTTTCTGTAGCGACCGCTAGGTAATTGCGAAAGGGGCGCCGACATGGGCGTGCTTGCAGGCAGGACGGCTCTCGTCACGGGGGCGAGCAGGGGCATCGGGCGGGGCATCGCCGAGCGGCTGGGGCGCGATGGTGCGCGGGTGGCCGTGCACTACGGCACGAACGAGGCGGCGGCGAAGGAGACGGTCGCCGCGATCGAGGCGGCGGGCGGCTCGGCGTTCGCGATCGGGGTGGAGCTGGGACTGCCGGGGGACGCCGAGGCACTGTGGGAGCAGTTCGACCGGCATGCGGACGGGCTGGACATCCTGGTGAACAACGCGGGGATCGGCACGACGTCCTCGCTGGACGAGATAGCCGAGGAGGAGTACGACAGGGTCTTCGCGGTGAATGTGAAGGCACCGCACTTCATCGTCCAGCGCGGCCTGAGCCGGCTCCGGGACGGCGGCCGGATCATCAACATCTCCTCCGGACTCGCCCGGACCGCGGCGATGCCGCACCTCATGGCGTACGCCATGACGAAGGGCGCGCTCGACGTCTTCAGCCGTGACCTGTCCAAGGTGCTGGGCCCCCGCGGGATCACGGTGAACTCGGTGGCCCCGGGGATCATCGACACGGACGTCAACGCCGCGTTCCTGCACGAGACGGAGGGCGGCTGGGAGCAGGCCGCCGCGTATTCGGCGCTGGGCCGGGTCGGGGAGACGTCGGATGTCGCCGACGTGGTGGCATTCCTGGCGTCGGACGGGGGGCGATGGGTGACGGGGAGCTGGGTGGACGCGACGGGGGGTTCGCTGACCTGAGGGGTGGCCCGACAGGCCCGCGTCAGCGCGTCCGGGCCAGGAGCTGCAGCGGGATGATCGAGAGGGCGGGCTGGAGCTACCCGCATGACCGCCATGGCACCGGAGCCCCGGTGGAGCAGTGGCTTCTCCTGTTCCACTCCCGGCGGGTCGGACGCCCCTGCCGGGTGCACCCCCGCCTGTCCCGGCACCTCGTCCACACCTGCTCTTGGCCGCCTCGTACGGGCCGCTTCACCTGGGCAGGGAAAGCTGGTTCTGTTAAATTGGTCTAAACCACATAGCCCTTTCAGAACGGCAGGCCCAGCGTGGAAGTTGTCATCGTTCCGGATGCCAAGTCGGGTGGCGAGCTCATCGCCGAGGCCATGGCGCAGCTCCTGCGGCGCAAGCCCGACGCCCTGCTCGGCGTGGCCACCGGGTCGACCCCGCTGCCCGTCTACCAAGCCCTGACGGCGAAGGTGCGGTCCGGTGCCGTGGACCCCTCGCGGGCGCGGATCGCTCAGCTCGACGAGTACGTGGGGCTGCCGGCCGAGCATCCGGAGTCGTACCGGTCGGTGCTGCGGCGCGAGGTACTGGAGCCGCTGGGGATCGGGATGGACGCGTTCATGGGGCCGGACGGTACGGCGGAGGACGTGCAGGGGGCGTGCGAGGCGTACGACGCGGCGCTGGCGGAGGCCGGCGGGGTGGATCTGCAGTTGCTCGGGATCGGGACCGACGGGCACATCGGGTTCAACGAGCCGTGCTCGTCGCTGGTCTCGCGGACACGGATCAAGACGTTGACCGAGCAGACGCGGGTCGACAATGCGCGGTTCTTCGACGGGGACATCGCACAGGTGCCGCATCACGTCATCACTCAGGGGATCGGGACGATTCTCGAGGCCCGGCATCTGGTGCTGCTCGCCACGGGTGAGGGGAAGGCGGACGCGGTGGCGGCGACGGTGGAGGGGCCGGTGGCGGCGGTGTGCCCCGCGTCGGCGCTGCAGTTGCATCCGCATGCGACGGTGGTCGTTGACGAGGGGGCCGCGTCCAAGCTGAAGCTGGCGGACTACTTCCGGCACACCTACGCCAACAAGCCGGACTGGCAGGGGATCTGACGAAGAAGCGAAGGACGACGGAACGAAGGAACGCCTTGTGGCGGGCAGGTTCGTGCGAACCCGCCCGCCACAAGTTCAGTCGCCTCTCCGGTCGCCTTCACGGCGGCGAAGCACCGCCTGCCAGATCCGGTCGGCGAGGGTGCCGGTCGCCAGGGCGGCGACGGCCGCGACGTACCAGGGCAGGTCGAGGGCGGCGCAGGGAGCGATCGCCGCGACGAGGGCGATCAGGTTCAGCCACCAGGGTGTTCGAACAATCACGGCAAGGACCTTTCCGGCAGCGGCCGTTATCGGCAGTTCTTCCGGCTGACCTTGGTCAGCTTCTTGTTGAACGGCCAGATCTTGACCTGGTAACAGCCCACGGCGGACAGCTTCCAGTGGTAGATCTGCTTGAGCCACTTGGCGAGGTTCGTCCAGGCGTTCACGCCGACCGCCCCGCAGACCATCTTGCCGATGCCCGCGATCTTCGCGGGCATCTTGGCCGCCGTGCAGCCGTACAGCCAGGCGCCCCAGCCTGCGCTGACCGCGACCTGGGAGTACGCCTTCCACTCCGCGCCCGTGGCGTTGAGGTAGATGCCCCAACCGACGCTCACCTTGGGGTCGGCGACCACCGGGAAGGCGGTGGTGGCGGTGAAGTCGACGGTCTGCACGAGCTTGTCGCCCTCGATGCGGAACGACGTGGGCACCTCCGCGCCGTTCGCGTCACGGGCCCAGGGGGCGTCGATGAGGCCGTGGACCACCGGGGCGTCGTCCGTACCGGAGGAGATCAGGACGGTGTCGCCGTCGAACGGGGTGAGCCTCGCCCCTGCGGGCAGTCGCATGGCCGAGGTGTACTCGTGCGGCGCGGTGGCGTTCTTGATGACCTGGAAGGTGCGGGCGCCGCCCTCCAGGGTCGGCTGGGCGACGGTGTCGACGGGCCCGTCGGGGTTCGCGTAAACGACGTTGCCGTTGAGGGCCACGCCGCGCGGCTGCGAGACGGGCAGGCCCACTCCCACGGTGCCGCGGTCGGTGGACTGCACGCTGATGTGGTCACCGGTGACCCAGGGGACCCCCACCGTGTTGGTGCCGTTGGCGGCGATGGCCGCGTAGGTGCCGTCGCTGGTGGTGGCCGGGGTCACGTCGGCGGCGTCCAGCGCGCTGTTGACCGCCGACAGCGCCTTCAGCTCCGGCGTCATGCGCATACCCGTGTCGACGGTGAACGTGACCGGCTCGGACCAGCCGTTGGCCCAGTGCGTGCCGTCGTCCGTCGTGGTGCGGAAGGAGTACGTCCTGCCGTCGGTCAGCTTGCCCGCCGGGACGACGACCTTGGAGGTCTCGCCGGTGGGTACGGGATCGGCGACCACGCTGGTGACGACCTTGCCCGTGGCCACGTCGGTGATCTGGTAGGTGCCGCGCACCGAGTCGTCGTTGTCGGAGTCCTCGGGGGTGAAACGCAGTGTGGGCGTCGTGGAGTTGACGCGGTAGATGCCGCCCTGCGAGTAGAACGGCGGCCCGGCCTGGAGGTTGCTACCCGCCCGGGGACGGTAGTTGTAGCTGACCGTCAGCTGCGGGATCTGCTCGGCGGTCGATTCCGAGGAGTAGAACCGCTTCCACGCGTACGTGTCGGACTCGTCGGCGGCCTTGAGCGCGATGCTGCCCGTCTCGGCCTTCGCGCTGGCCCAGGTCCGGGCGAGCGAGGTGACGTCCGCGCTGACCCAGCCGGCGTTCTTGCAACTGCCGCTGCGGGTCTCCGTCGAGGTGGCGATCTTCTGAAGGCGCGCGGGCTGGTTGCTCCACCGTGTGTCGGTGTCGGCGCCGTTCGCCGCCCACACCTCCCACGGACGGGTCTCGCACGACCAGGAGTGGTAGTTGTACAGCGACAGCTTCGCACTGCTGACCAGCGCGTCCGCGAAGACCGACGTGTCCCACGTCAGGTAGGAACGGGCGATGCGCTTACGGGTCTTCGCCGTGTCGGCGTAGTCACCGGGCCAGCCGAGCTTCAGGTCCGTCGAGGCGGACTGGTCGGTGGTGTCGCCCTCCTGGACGAACGTGTCGAAGAGGGTGCCGAGCGCGTCCGTCGCCGGGTCGATCGTCACGGGGTACTCGGTGTCCAGGTCGGACAGGAAATCGGGGTCCGGGGTGAGGGTGAGCTCGACGGTGTCGCCGTCCTGGGACAGCGTCATGGGCACTCGCGCGGAGTGGGTGTGCTCGCCGGAGCGGGGGTCGACCTGCGCGTCCCACATCACGGGGGCGGGCATGACGCCGACTTCCTCGCCCGACTTCCGGTCCTTGAGCGAGACCGAACCGTCCTCCTGCTGCGTCGCGTCGATGCCCGGCAGCCTCAGCGGGACGGTCCACGGAGCCTTGTCCTGGGCGGGCCGGTCCTTCAGGACGAGGAACTGCTCGAACCCGTCCCGGGTGGCGTCGACAAGGAGGTCGGCGCCGGGCACCGCCTGCCTGTAGACGGCGTGGTGGCCATGGACGGTCGGGGCGGGCAGCCCGCCCTTCCACTGCACGGCCATCCGTCGGCTCCCCATGCCGAGCGTGACCAGGTCGCGGTTGGCCGAGTCCGGTGCGGTGGCCGCCGCGGTGACGGAACTCGCCCGCTCACCCCCGCCCCCGGCCAGCCGGAGCTCCTGGGGGTGTGCCTTGGCGGCGACGCTGCCGTCGGCGCGCCGGGTCAGCGTGGCGTCCACGTCCACCCAACTGCCGTTGCGCAGCATCCGTACCGGGCCCGAGCTGAGCTCCGTGACAAGGGTTCCGTCCGGGTTCGCCCAGGTGGTGGAGGACTCCGTACGACGCTCCAGCACCTCCACCCGCCGGTTGACGGCGTGTGCCGCAACGATCGCGGCCTCGGGAGTGTCGGCCTCGGTGACGGTCCCCCCGACCGCCGTGGCCTGAGTCTCCGACGCGGCCGATACGGCCGTCGCGGGGGCCGCTGCGCCGAGAAGGGCGAGCGAGGTGAGTATCGCTGTCCCTCCGGCGACGCGAGTGTGCCGGGATTTCATTCTCGGATTGGTCCATTCCGTTTGTGAAAATTCCATGAGAGCGATGAAGGTACCCGGACCAGGCGAAAGCGGACTCACCCCGGATCATCACACAGATGACCAAACCGCCCAATTCGCTTCGAATGGCGTGCGTCACAGATCAACTTGGGCATGACGAAGCCCCGGCGAGACGCCGACCGGACGCCTGATGACCGCCTCGTCGAGGGTGCCCCGGCAGATGTGGACAGGCGCCGGTTCCCTCCAAAGGAACCGGCGCCTGTCTTGTCGTATCGGCCACTGCCCGGGCTACTCGCCCGCGATGACCTCCGCCGCGGCCCTCCCGCACACCCTTGCCGCGCCGTGGGTGGCGATGTGCAGGGCGCCTCGGGGCGGGGCCTGGGGGACGCCCATCTCGACCACGATGGTGTCGGGGCGGGAGCGGAGGAGGGAGTTGAGGGCAGCGGTCATCCAGGGGTGGCGGTGTTCGTCGCGGACCACGGCGACGATGCGGCGGCGGCCCGCTGCCGCGAGGGCGGCCATGCCGGCGCCCTCGCCCACGAAGCTGCCGGTGTCGGTGCCGGGGAGGAGACCGGCGAGTTCCGCGGCCACGCCCCAGGGGGTTTCGTCGCCCACCGCGAAGTTGGCCACCGGGGTGAAGGCGGCGACGTAGGGGGGTTCCGTGAGGGGGGTGAAGGGGGTGGCGGCGGTCAGGGTGAGGGCTCGGCGGGCTGCGCGCAGGCCCACTTCGGGGTCGGAGGAGTCGGTCTCCTCCGCCGCCGAGGCCGCCGCTGTCCAGCGGGCCAGCGACCGGACGCGTTCCGCCGCGTCGGCCAGGCGCTCCTCGGGGAGTTCACCCGCGCGGACCGCCGAGACCAGGGCGTCGCACAGCCGGCGTACGGTCTCGTCGTCCGCGAGGCCGCCGCCCACGCAGATGGCGTCCGCGCCGGCAGCGATGGCCAGGACGCTGCCGCGTTCGATGCCGTACGTCCCCGCGATGGCCTGCATCTCCATGCCGTCGGTGACGATGAGGCCGTCGTAGCCGAGTTCGCCGCGCAGGAGGTCGGTGAGGACGGTGCGGGACAACGTTGCCGGGTGGTCGGGGTCCAGGGCCGGGACGAGGATGTGGGCGCTCATCACGGCGCGGGTGCCGGCGGCGAGAGCCGCGCGGAACGGGGCCAGTTCGCGCTCCCCGAGGACCGAGGTCTCGGCGTCGATGCGCGGGAGCGCGTGATGGGAGTCGACGGCCGTGTCGCCGTGGCCCGGGAAGTGCTTGGTGCAGGCGGCGACTCCGGCCGACTGGAGGCCGGTGACATAGGCGGCGGTGTGGCGGGCCACCAGGTCGGGGTCGGCGCCGAAGGAGCGTACGCCGATCACCGGGTTGGAGGGGTTGGAGTTCACGTCGGCCGACGGGGCCCAGTTGAGGTTGACCCCGCAGGCCGCAAGGCGGCGGCCCAGTTCGGCGGCCACCTGGCGGGTCAGTTCCGTGTCGTCCACCGCGCCCAGGGCGTGGTTGCCGGGGAAGGAGGAACCGTTGCGCACCTCGAGGCGCGTGACGTCTCCGCCCTCCTCGTCTATGGCGACGAGGACGTCCTCCCGCTCGGCGCGCAACTGCGCGGTCAGGGCGGCCAGTTGTTCCGGGGAGGCGATGTTCCTGCCGAACAGGCCGACGGAGGCCAGGCCCTGGCCCAGGCGGCGCAGCAGCCAGTCGGGGGCGGTGGTGCCGGGGAAGCCGGGCTGGAGGACCGTGAGGGCGTCGGTGGTGAGGCCATCCTTTTCCGGAAAGGACGCGGTGGTTCCGCTGGCGAATGTCGTCATCGGGTGGCGTTATCCCTTCACGGCGCCCGCGGTCAGGCCCGCGGCCATCTTCCGCTGGACGAGGAGGAACAGGACGACGATCGGCACGGCCATCATGGTCGAGCCGGCCATCATCGGGGCGTATTCGGTGCCGTGCTTGGTGGTGAAGTTGCCGAGCCACACGGTCGCGGTCTGGTTCTCCTGGCTGAGCAGCATCAGGGCGTAGAGGTACTCGTTCCAGGCCTGGATGAAGCCGTAGACCGACGTGGCGACCATGCCGGGGGCGAGGAGGGGGAAGACCACGCGGATGAAGGCGGTCGTGCGGCTGCAGCCGTCGACCATCGCCGCCTCCTCCAGTTCCTTCGGGATGTTGACGATGAAGCCGCGCAGGGTCCACACCGTGAAGGGGAGGACGAAGGTCAGGTAGGTGAGGACCAGGCCCGAGAGCTTGTCGTACTGGCCGAGGTCGTTGAGGAGCAGGAAGACCGGGATGATCATCGCGACCAGCGGGACCATCTGGACCGCGAGGATGCCGACGATCACGATCTTCCGGCCGCGGAAGGCGAACCGGGAGATGGCGAGCGCGGCCAGCAGGCCGATGACGATGCCGATCGCCACGACCGAGAGCGAGACCATGAGGCTGCGGCCCACCGGACCCCAGAAGTCGGCGATGTCCAGCGCCCGGCCGAAGTTGGAGAAGGTGATGCTCGTCGGCAGCAGGCTCGGGTCCGGGTCGATGGCGTCCTTGGCCGGCTTGAAGGCCGTGTTGAGCATCCAGTAGACGGGGAAGCCGGCGGTGAGGAAGACGAGGAGACCGAGGAGGTTCCAGCCCGCCTTGGACTTCCGGCGGACGGGCGGGGTCAGCGCGCTCATACCGCTCATACCGCTCATTCCACTTCTCCGATCTTCAGCATCTGACGCATGTAGACCGCGACCACACCGAGCAGGAGCAGCACGGTGAGCAGGGCGATCGCCGAGCCCTGCGCGTAGTCGTTGACCACGAAGGCACGGTCGTAGGAGTACGTGGTGAGGAGCTGGAACTCGGCCTCGGGGTGGCCGTTGCGCATCACGAAGACCTGGGGGAAGACACCCATGTCCCAGATGACCGACAGGGTCGTGAGCATCACGATGATCGGCTTGAGGATGGGGAGGGTGACGTAACGGAAGACGCCCCAGGCTCCCGCGCCGTCGAGGCGGGCCGCCTCCTCCAGCTCGGCGGGGACCTGGGTGAGGCCGGCGCTGAGGGTGATGACGACGAAGGGGACGGCTCCCCAGACCACCAGGAGCATGATCACGGCCAGGCCCTGCGGTCCGCTCGCGAACCAGTTGTGGCCGACCATCTCGACCCCGGGCAACTTGCTGAGCAGCGCGTTGAGGATGCCGTAGTCGGCGTCGAAGAGCCACTTGAAGACGGTGGTGGCGACGATGATCGGCATGCCCCAGCTGGCCACCAGGGCGATGTTGACGAGGGTCTTCACCCAGCCGGAGACCCGCTGGAGGAGCAGCGCGATCAGCATGCCGGCGACCATCGTGAAGATGACACAGCCGGCCGCGAAGACGATCGTGCGGACCACGACGGCCCAGAACTCGCCGTCGCCCAGCACCTTGGTGAAGTTGTCGAACCCGACCGACTCGGCCGGCTTGAAGCCCCACAGCTGGGACTGTCCGAACTCCTGGAAGGACAGGGTGACCAGCCGCACCAGCGGATAGCCGAGGACGAGCGCCAGGATCAGCAGACAGGGGGCGAGCAGCAGCCACGGGGTGCCCGCGCCACCGCTGCGTCCTCTGCCCGGCTTCCTCCCGGCGGCCGGTGGTGGCGGTGCCTGCCGCGGCGGCGGCACCTTGGCGGGGGTGGTGGTGTCGGCACTCATCCGTGCACTCCTCAGCGGTCCCTCAGGTCGTACGCAGGCAGACGCCCGGGCTAGGGGTCGTACGAGAAGCAGGGCCCCGTCGGTCTCGACGGGGCCCCGCCGGTGGTCACTTGGTGTTGATGACCTTGTCGATCTCGGCGTCCGCCTCCTTGGCGGCCTCCTCGACCGTCTTCTTGCCGGTGCCGATGGCCTGCAGCATGGTCTGCAGGACCTGGGCCTTCTCGACCTGGCCCCAGCCCGGTGCCATGGGCACGAACCAGTTGGACTCGGCCGCGGTGGCCGGGACCGCGGTCGCCGGGTCGTTCTTCAGGGTGGCGAGGTCGGTCTTGTTGTTGGGCAGGTTGCCCTTGGCCATCAGGCCCTTCTGACCGGAGGAGCCCGCGAAGGCGTTGATCCACTCGGCGGCGACGGCCTGCGCGTCGGACTTCACCGGGACGGCGAGGTCGGAGCCGCCCAGGAAGACGGGGAGGTTCTTGCCGGACGGGCCGGGCATCACGAAGTTCTCGACGTTGTTCGCGAGCTTGCCGGTCTTGTCGTTCTCCTTGGCCGCGGCGGTCGCGCCCTCCCAGGCGGGAGCGAAGATCATGCCGGACTTGCCCTGGCCGTAGACGATGTAGCGGTCGGACTCGTCCTTGGTCTTGTCGCCGTGCATGTACTCGTCGACGACGCTCTGGAACGCCTTCAGACCCTTGACGGACTCCGGCGAGGAGAGGTTGGCCTTCCACTCGCCGCCCGACTCGACGGCGATGGAGCCGCCGGCGTCGTAGACGAAGGACATGGCCGCGTACCAGTCACGGGTGGGCTGGTACCAGGCGGAGAACTTGTCGCCCTCCTTCTTCTGGACCTTGTCGAGGGCGGCGGTGAGCTCGGTGTAGGTCTTCGGCGCGGACTTCACGCCGACGGAGGCGAAGAGGTCCTTGCGCCAGTTGGCGACGCGGCCGCCGGCGTAGTAGGGGACGCCGTAGGTCTTGCCGTCGTAGGTCACCGAGGCCTTGAGGCCGTCCAGCCAGGCGTCCGAGTTGTCGAACTTCGCGGCGTCGACGGGGGCGAAGGCGCCCTTGACCATGTAGCTGAGCATCTCGGTGTTGCCCATCTCGACCACGTCGGGGGCCTTGTCCGTGGCGAGGACCGCGTCGAGCTTGGCGTTCTTGTCCGGCCAGCCGTAGTACTCGTGCTTGATCTTGATGCCGGGGTGCTTCTTCGTCACCGCGTCGTCCGCGGCCTTCACCAGCTCGGGCCAGTTGTTCTGCGCGTCGACGGTCAGCCAGACGGTCAGTTCCTTGGCGTCCGCGCCGCTGTTGTCCGAGCTTCCACTGTCGCTGTCACCACACGCCGCGATGGAGACCATCATGCCCGCGATACCGATCGCGGCTATCAGCTTGCGCTTCACGCCACCCTCCTCAGGGATGCCCACACCCCCCACCCATGGAGCTGGGATCTGGACCAATGGTGTAGACCAGTAGGGGGAGCTTGGACCAGACCAGAAGCGGTGTCAAGGGTCACCGAAACCCCCCTGACCAGCCGTTATGGGACCTACATATGCAGGAACCTTTAAGTAAGAAGCCAGCGAAAACAGCCGCGGCGGAGTACTCTCGTCCGCTATACCACTGACCTCTATGGACTAGACCAAAAGAGGCGGTGACGGTATACAGAAGGGATCACGATGGGATGGTCATCGTGATCCGCATCCGGAGCCGGGAAGGCAGACCATGAGCAGCGACGTCAGCAGTGCGGAGACCGAGGGTGGGGCCGGCGTCCGTACCGCGCGTGTGCCCAAGTACTACCGCCTGAAGAAGCACCTGCTCGACATGACGGAGACCCAGTCCCCCGGCACCCCGGTACCGCCCGAGCGCACGCTGGCCGCCGAGTTCGACACCTCCCGCACGACGGTCCGCCAGGCTCTCCAGGAACTCGTCGTCGAGGGCCGCCTCGAACGCATCCAGGGCAAGGGCACCTTCGTCGCCAAGCCGAAGGTCTCCCAGGCGCTGCAACTCACCTCTTACACCGAGGACATGCGCGCCCAGGGCCTCGAACCCACCTCGCAGCTCCTCGACATCGGCTACATCACCGCCGACGACCGCCTCGCCGAGCTCCTCGACATCACCGCCGGCGGCCGGGTGCTCCGCATCGAGCGCCTGCGCATGGCGAACGGCGAGCCGATGGCCATCGAGACGACCCACCTGAGCGCCAAGCGCTTCCCGGCCCTGCGCAGGTCCCTGGTCAAGTACACATCCCTGTACACGGCGTTGGCCGAGGTGTACGACGTCCATCTCGCCGAGGCCGAGGAGACCATCGAGACCTCGCTGGCCACCCCGCGCGAGGCCGGCCTGCTCGGCACGGACGTGGGCCTGCCGATGCTGATGCTGTCCCGCCACTCCCTGGACCGGGAGGGCCAGCCGGTGGAGTGGGTGCGGTCGGTGTACCGGGGCGACAGGTACAAGTTCGTGGCGAGGCTGAAGAGGCCGGTCGACTGAGCGTCCCCGCCACGGCGCCGACCGTCATTTCGGTACTGCACGCGGTGTAGCGCAACTGCACATCCTGCTCTAGGTTCCTCCCGTCTCCGTATGGACGGGAGGACCGCGCTGTGCGTACCGCGAACGTCCGAACCATCGCCATCTGGACCGTCGTCGCGCTGATCGGCGCCACCGGCTGGACCGTGCTCGCCCTCTCCCGCGGCGAGGAGGTCTCCGCCGCCTGGATGGTCGCGGCAGCCCTCGGCACGTATGCGATCGCGTACCGCTTCTACGCGAAGTTCATCGCGTACAGGGTCCTGAAGGTCGACGGGACCAGGGCCACCCCGGCCGAACGCCTCGACAACGGCATCGACTTCCACCCCACGGACCGACGCGTCCTGCTGGGCCACCACTTCGCGGCGATCGCGGGCGCCGGACCGCTCGTCGGCCCGGTGCTGGCCGCGCAGATGGGGTACCTCCCCGGCACGATCTGGATCATCGCGGGCGTCGTCTTCGCGGGCGCGGTCCAGGACATGGTCGTGCTGTTCTTCTCGACCCGCCGCGACGGCCGCTCGCTCGGTCAGATGGCTCGTGAGGAGATCGGCCCGTTCGGCGGCGCGGCCGCGCTGATCGCCGCGTTCGCCATCATGATCATCCTGCTCGGGGTGCTGGCCCTGGTCATCGTCAACGCCCTCGCACAGTCGCCGTGGGGCACCTTCTCCATCGCGATGACGATCCCGATCGCCCTGCTCATGGGGTTCTATCTGCGTGTCCTGCGCCCCGGCCGGGTCGCCGAGGTCTCCCTCATCGGCGTGGCGCTGCTGCTGTTCGCCCTGGTCGCGGGGCGCTGGGTCGCCGAGTCCTCGTGGGCCGGCACCTTCACCCTCGCCCCCTCGACGCTGGTCGTCTGGCTGGTGGCGTACGGCTTCATCGCCTCGATCCTGCCGGTGTGGATGCTGCTCGCGCCCCGCGACTACCTCTCCACCTTCATGAAGATCGGCACGATCTTCCTGCTCGCGCTCGGCGTGGTCGTCGCCCTGCCGACGCTGAAGATGGACGCGGTCACCGACTTCGCCTCCCGCGGCAACGGGCCGGTGTTCGCGGGGTCGTTGTTCCCGTTCGTCTTCATCACCATCGCCTGCGGGGCGCTGTCCGGCTTCCACTCGCTGATCTCCAGCGGTACGACGCCGAAGATGATCCAGAAGGAGACACAGGTCCGGATGATCGGCTACGGCTCCATGCTGATGGAGTCGTCGGTCGCCGTGATGGCACTGGTCGCGGCGAGCATCATCGACCCGGGCCTGTACTTCGCGATGAACGCGCCCTCCGGGGCGATCGGCACGACCGTGCAGGAGGCCTCGCGGACGGTGACCGGCTGGGGCTACGCGATCTCCCCCGACGACCTGGCCCGCGCGGCCGAACGCGTCGAGGAATCAAGCCTGTTGTCCCGGACCGGCGGGGCACCCACCCTCGCCGTCGGTGTCTCGGAGATCTTCTCCAAGGTGACCGGCGGGAGCCTCAGGGCCTTCTGGTATCACTTCGCGATCATGTTCGAGGCGCTGTTCATCCTGACCGCGCTCGACGCCGGCACCCGCGTGGGCCGGTTCATGCTCCAGGACATGCTGGGCAATGTCATCAAGCCCTTCAAGAACGTGAGCTGGAAGCCCGGCCTGGTCATCACCAGCGCGATCGTGTGCGGCCTTTGGGGGTACTTCCTCTGGGTGGGCGTCCATGAGCCGCTCGGCGGGATCAACCAGCTGTTCCCGGTCTTCGGCATCTCCAACCAGCTGCTCGCCGCCGTCGCCCTCGCCGTATGCACCACGCTGCTGGTGAAGTCCGGGCGCCTCAAGTGGGCCTGGATCACCGGGATTCCGCTCGCCTGGGACGCCACGGTCACCCTCACCGCCAGCTGGCAGAAGGTCTTCTCCAGCGACCCCAAGGTCGGCTTCTTCAAGCAGCGCCAGGTGTTCCAGGACGCCATCGACCGGGGCGAGGTGCTGCCGCCCGCCAAGAGCATGGACGACATGCGGACCGTCGTCACCAACTCCACGGTGGACGGCGTACTGACGGCGATCCTCGCGCTGCTGATCGTGGTGGTCATCGCCGACGCGCTGCGGGTCTGCGTCCGGCACATCCGCCGCCCCGCGCTCTCCACGCTCAGCGAGTCCCCGTACGTCGAATCGAAGATCGTCGCTCCGGCCGGGCTGATCCCGACCCGGGAGGAGAAGGAGGAGGCACGCCATGAGGTCGGCGCTTCGGCGGGCACTTAGGGGGGTGCGCTGGTACGTGCGTGAGCTGACCGACGAGTCGGCGTACGACCGCTATGTCGCGCACCTCCGCAAGGGCCACCCCCAGGCGGACGTGCCGACCCGGCGGGCGTTCGAGCGGATGCGGACGGACCGGCAGGAGGAGGATCCCCGGCAGGGTTTCCGCTGCTGCTGACACCGCCGCCGGACCTTCACCGAATCGACATACCGATATGCGGACGGGGTCTTCCACTCCTGTCACACCGTGACCTAGATTTCCTGCGCGTTACACGGTGATCAGTGATGAGGGGATCGGAGCCGCGCATGTCATCAGATTCGCCCGAGGCCAGACCACCGGTGGTGACACCGGTCCGGGTGGTCATCGCGCTCTGCCTCTTCGCGCCCTTCGTGGCGATGCTGTGGGTGGGGTCGTACGCGAAGGTCGACCCGGCCCTCGCCGGCATCCCGTTCTTCTACTGGTACCAGATGCTCTGGGTGGTCATCTCCACGGCGCTCACCATGGTCGCGTACAAGCTGTGGCAGCGTGACCAGCGCGCCCGCCGGGGAGGCAGCAAGTGAACGACGGCGTGAACGGCGTCGCGCTCGGCGTCTTCATCTTCTTCTTCCTGGCCGTCACGGTCATGGGCTTCCTGGCCGCGCGCTGGCGCAAGGCCGAGAACGAGCACACCCTGGACGAATGGGGCCTGGGCGGCCGGTCGTTCGGCACCTGGGTCACCTGGTTCCTGCTCGGCGGCGACCTGTACACGGCTTACACGTTCGTGGCGGTCCCGGCGGCGATCTACGCGGCGGGCGCGGCCGGCTTCTTCGCGGTGCCGTACACCATCCTGGTCTACCCGCTGATCTTCACCTTCCTGCCCCGCCTGTGGTCGGTCTCGCACAAGCACGGCTATGTGACGACGTCCGACTTCGTGCGCGGCCGGTGGGACTCCAAGGGCCTCTCGCTCGCGGTCGCCGTCACCGGCATCCTCGCGACGATGCCCTACATCGCCCTCCAACTCGTCGGCATCCAGGCGGTCCTGGACGTGATGGGCGTCGGCGGCGGCGAGGACACCAACTGGTTCATCAAGGACCTGCCGCTGCTCATCGCCTTCGGCGTGCTCGCGGCGTACACCTACTCGTCCGGCCTTCGTGCCCCCGCGCTGATCGCGTTCGTGAAGGACACGCTGATCTACCTCGTCATCGCGGTGGCGATCATCTACATCCCGATCAAGCTGGGCGGGTTCGACGAGATCTTCGCCAAGGCGGGCGAGGCGTACAGCCAGACCAACCCGGCGACGGGCGCGCCGCGCGGTGCGCTGGTGCCGGGCGAGCCGGGTCAATGGACGTACGCCACGCTGGCGTTGGGCTCCGCGCTCGCGCTGTTCATGTACCCGCACTCGATCACCGCGACGCTCTCCTCGAAGAGCCGTGAGGTGATCCGCCGCAACACCACGATCCTGCCGCTGTATTCGCTGATGCTCGGCCTGCTGGCCCTGCTCGGCTTCATGGCGATCGCGGCCGGAGTGAAGGTCACCAACGGCCAGTTGGCGATCCCGCAGCTGTTCGAGAACATGTTCCCGGCCTGGTTCGCGGGCGTGGCCTTCGCTGCGATCGGCATCGGCGCACTGGTCCCGGCGGCCATCATGTCCATCGCGGCGGCGAACCTGTTCACCCGCAACATCTACAAGGACTTCATCAAGCCGGACGCCACGCCGGAGCAGGAGACCAAGGTCTCCAAGCTGGTGTCCCTGCTGGTGAAGGTCGGCGCGCTGGTCTTCGTCCTGACGATGGACAAGACGGTCGCCATCAACTTCCAGCTGCTGGGCGGCATCTGGATCCTGCAGACCTTCCCGGCCCTGGTCGGCGGCCTGTTCACCCGCTGGTTCCACCGCTGGGCCCTGCTCGCCGGCTGGGCGGTCGGCATGATCTACGGCACGGTCGCCGCGTACGGCGTCGCCTCCCCGACCCAGAAGCACTTCGGCGGTTCGTCGAAGGAGATCCCGGGCATCGGCGAGATCGGCTACATCGGCCTCACGGCGTTCGTGCTCAATGTGGTGGTCACGGTCGTCCTGACCTTCGTCCTGAAGGCCGCGAAGGCCCCCGAGGGCGTCGACCGGACCAGGCCGGAGGACTACACGGCGGACGCGGGCGACCCGGGCGTACAGGTGGAGCTGCCGCCTGCGACCGCGGGTGCCGCGCACTGAGGATCACGGTGATCGGCGGGCCGTCGGAGACATCCGGCGGCCCGCTGTCGTATCCGTCGGGCACACTCGCCCTCATGGACATCGAGATCCGGGCAGCGGACCCCGGCGAGTACGAGACGGTCGGCGAGATCACGGCCCAGGCCTATCTCCTGGACGGCCTTCTGGCCTTCGGCGAGAGCGACTGGTACCTGGGCGAGCTGAGAGACGTCGCCAAGCGGGCCGCCGCCGCCGAGGTGCTCGTGGCCGTGCTGGGCGGCGAGCCGATCGGCACCGTCACCTACGTCTCCCCCGTCGGTGGCCTCATGGCCGAGCTCTCCCGCCCCGGGGAGGCGGAGATCCGCATGCTCGGTGTCGCGCGGGCGGCCCGCGGCAGAGGCGCCGGCGAGGCCCTCGTGCGCGCCTGCGTCGACCGCGCCAAGGCCACCGAAGGCTGCACCGGCATGGTTCTGTCGACCCAGCCCGTCATGCACGCCGCCCACCGCATCTACGAACGCCTCGGTTTCGTCCGCGCCCCCGAGCGCGACTGGCAGCCGATCGAGGGCGACGACTTCACTCTCGTCACCTATGAGTTGACGTTCTGACACGCTCCGAAGTCGACGCGACACAACATCTGGGGGTGCCAACAGAACCCGGCACAAGATGTATGCTCATGCTCGCTGTCGCCACAGGGGAATCCGGTGTGAATCCGGAACTGTCCCGCAACGGTGTACTCATGTGTGTCCGCACACATATGAGCGTCAGTCCGAGGACCT
Organism: Streptomyces sp. S.PB5; assembly: GCF_030403745.1. GTDB lineage: Bacteria > Actinomycetota > Actinomycetes > Streptomycetales > Streptomycetaceae > Streptomyces. Next base: position 199,328 of record NZ_JAQMWP010000014.1, on the reverse strand, counting down.
GTCGACAGTGCGCCCAGGCCGCCGTGGCCCGGGTGCCAAGACGTCCGGGCCTCGTGGAGTGGGCCGGTGGACGCGACGCCGCGTGCGCTCGTGTGCTGCCCCCTGCCCTCCGCAAGGCCCCCTGCCGAGCGAGGGAGAGCCCCCACGTGACCATCGCGCCAGTCGACCCGGCTTCAGCGATCCAGGCGGAGACCGACGGTCCCGGGACCGCGCTGCTGCGGACCCTGACCGAGCTGACCGCCGACCTCCCCGACGCCGACCCCGGCCGGGTCGCCGCCGCCGCGCTGCGCGGCCGGTCCGCCAGGGCCGACGAGTCGGAGCTGCGCGAGCTGGCCACCGAGGCCGCCGCCGGTCTCATCTCCGAGGACCCGGCCTACTCCCGGCTCGCCGCCCGGCTGCTGACCGTCAGCATCGCCGCCGAGGCCGCCTCGCAGGGCGTCACGTCCTTCACCGAGTCGGTCGAGGTCGGCCACCGAGAGGGCCTGATCGCGGACCGCACCGCGGAGTTCGTCCGCGTCCACGCGGCTCGCCTGGACGCCCTGATCGACCCGGCCGGCGACGACCGCTTCGGCTACTTCGGCCTGCGCACCCTGCACAGCCGGTACCTCCTGCGGCACCCGATCACCCGCAAGGTCATCGAGACGCCCCAGCACTTCATGCTCCGGGTCGCCTCCGGCCTCGCCGAGGACGACACGGCACGGGCCGTGGACGAAGTCGCCGCGCTCTACGGGCTCATGAGCCGCCTCGACTACCTCCCCTCCTCCCCCACGCTCTTCAACTCCGGCACCCGGCACCCCCAGATGTCGTCCTGCTACCTCCTCGACTCCCCGCTGGACGAGCTGGACTCCATCTACGACCGCTACCACCAGGTCGCCCGTCTCTCGAAGCACGCCGGCGGCATCGGACTGTCGTACTCCCGCATCCGCAGCCGCGGTTCGCTGATCCGCGGTACCAACGGGCACTCCAACGGCATCGTGCCGTTCCTGAAGACGCTGGACGCCTCCGTCGCCGCCGTGAACCAGGGCGGCCGGCGCAAGGGCGCGGCCGCCGTCTACCTGGAGACCTGGCACTCCGACATCGAGGAGTTCCTGGAGCTTCGCGACAACACCGGTGAGGACGCCCGGCGTACGCACAATCTGAACCTCGCGCACTGGATCCCGGACGAGTTCATGCGCCGCGTCAACGCCGACGCCGAGTGGTCGCTGTTCTCCCCGGCCGATGTGCCCGAGCTGGTCGACCTGTGGGGCGAGGAGTTCGACGCGGCGTACCGCAAGGCGGAGGCGGCCGGTCTCGCCAAGAAGACCATCCCGGCCCGTGATCTGTACGGCCGCATGATGCGCACCCTCGCGCAGACCGGCAACGGCTGGATGACGTTCAAGGACGCCGCCAACCGCACCGCCAACCAGACGGCGCTGCCGGGCAGCGTGGTCCACTCCTCCAACCTCTGCACGGAGATCCTGGAGGTGACCGACGACGGCGAGACGGCGGTCTGCAACCTGGGCTCGGTGAACCTGGGCGCGTTCGTGGTCGGCGGGGACATCGACTGGGAGCGGCTGGACGAGACCGTCCGCACCGCCGTCACCTTCCTCGACCGGGTCGTCGACATCAACTTCTACCCGACCGAGCAGGCGGGCCGCTCCAACGCCCGCTGGCGCCCGGTGGGCCTGGGCGCGATGGGCCTCCAGGACGTCTTCTTCAAGCTGCGGCTGCCCTTCGACTCGGCCGAGGCGAAGGCGCTGTCCACCCGGATCGCCGAGCGCATCATGCTCGCCGCGTACGAGGCCTCCGCCGACCTCGCCGAGCGCAACGGTCCGCTGCCGGCGTGGGAGAAAACCCGTACGGCGAAGGGTGTCCTGCACCCCGACCACTACGACGTGGAGCTCTCCTGGCCGGAGCGCTGGACGGCCCTGCGTGAGCGCATCGCGGCGGTCGGCATGCGCAACAGCCTCCTCCTCGCGATCGCGCCCACCGCCACCATCGCGTCCATCGCGGGCGTGTACGAGTGCATCGAGCCGCAGGTCTCCAACCTCTTCAAGCGCGAGACGCTCTCCGGTGAGTTCCTCCAGGTCAACTCCTACCTGGTGGCCGAGCTGAAGAAGCTCGGCGTGTGGGACGCGCAGACCCGGGAGGCGCTGCGCGAGTCCAACGGCTCGGTGCAGGGCTTCACCTGGGTGCCGCAGGACGTCCGCGAGCTGTACCGGACGGCGTGGGAGATCCCGCAGCGCGGCCTGATCGACATGGCCGCCGCCCGCACCCCGTTCCTGGACCAGTCCCAGTCCCTGAACCTGTTCCTGGAGACGCCGACCATCGGCAAGCTCTCCTCGATGTACGCGTACGCCTGGAAGTCCGGGCTGAAGACGACGTACTACCTGCGCTCGCGCCCGGCGACGAGGATCGCCCGAGCCGCCCAGGCGCAGGCAACTGTCCCCGTGCAGCAGGTGACTTCGGAAGAAGCGATCGCCTGCTCCCTTGAGAACCCCGAGTCCTGCGAGGCCTGCCAGTAATGAGTTCAACCGAGAAGAACCTGCTCGACCCGGGCTTCGAGCTGACTCTGCGCCCCATGCGCTACCCGGACTTCTACGAGCGCTACCGGGACGCCATCAAGAACACCTGGACCGTCGAGGAGGTCGACCTCCACTCGGACGTCGCAGACCTGGCGAAGCTGTCCCCAAAGGAGCAGCATCTGATCGGCCGGCTGGTCGCGTTCTTCGCGACGGGCGACTCGATCGTGGCGAACAACCTGGTGCTGACCCTCTACAAGCACATCAACTCCCCGGAGGCGCGCCTGTACCTGTCGCGCCAGCTCTTCGAGGAGGCCGTCCACGTCCAGTTCTACCTGACGCTGCTCGACACCTACCTCCCCGACCCGGAGGACCGCGCGGCCGCCTTCGACGCGGTGGAGAACATCCCCTCCATCCGCGAGAAGGCCGGGTTCTGCTTCAAGTGGATCAACGAGGTGGAGAAGCTGGAGCGCCTGGAGTCCCAGGCCGACCGCCGCCGCTTCCTGCTCAACCTGATCTGCTTCGCCGCGTGCATCGAGGGCCTGTTCTTCTACGGTGCCTTCGCTTACGTCTACTGGTTCCGCAGCCGGGGTCTGCTGCACGGTCTGGCGACGGGCACCAACTGGGTGTTCCGGGACGAGACCATGCACATGAGCTTCGCGTTCGACGTGGTCGACACCGTCCGCAAGGAGGAGCCGGAGCTCTTCGACGACCAGCTCCAGCAGCAGGTGACGGACATGCTCCGCGAGGCCGTCGAGGCCGAGCTGCAGTTCGCCCGCGACCTGTGCGGTGACGGGCTGCCGGGCATGAACACCGAGTCGATGCGGCAGTACCTGGAGTGCGTCGCCGACCAGCGACTCACCCGCCTCGGCTTCGCCCCGGTGTACGGCTCGGAGAACCCCTTCTCCTTCATGGAGCTGCAGGGCGTCCAGGAGCTGACCAACTTCTTCGAGCGCCGCCCGTCGGCGTACCAGGTCGCCGTGGAGGGCACGGTCGACCTGGACGAGGACTTCTGACCGCGGGTCATGGATCCCTCCTCGCCGTTCGTACGTCAGACCGGCGAGGAGGGATTCGTCATGCGCCGTATCGCGACCCTTGCCGTCGCCGCCCTGCTGCTGGCCGGGTGCGGAACCCAGGCCGGCGACGACGGCGGCGACTCCGTGTCGCCGTCACCTTCGCCTTCGCCTTCGTCGTCGAGCTCCGACTGCGCACCGGTCGGGGAACTCCACGCCGACGACAACGGCCGTACGGTCTGCCTGACGGTGGGCGACACGGTCCGGGTCGCCCTGGACGGGGCGAAGAACAGGCCGTGGAAACCGGTCAGCGCCGACGGCAGCTCCCTGGAGGCCGTCAACAGCGGCATCGTGCTGCTGCCGGGCGACGCGAACGCCGCGTACGAGGCGGTCGCGGCGGGCCGGACGAAGCTCAGCTCGTCCCGCCCGCTGTGCACCACCGACCCCGGCCGGATCTCGTGCCAGGCCCTTCAGGACTGGTCGGTCACCGTGGTGGTCACTTGAGGGTGACGGCGGCCTCGGCCGTCTTCACGGTCTTGACCGTGCTGTAGTGGGCGCCGCCGGCCGGGCGGAACTGGAGCTTGACCTCCTGGCCGGTGAAGCCGTGGTACTTCAGGTCCTCGCAGTCGGCCCGGGAGAGCTTGCCGTTGATGGTGGCGTTCATCTGCCACTGGCCGGCGGCCTTGACTGCCGCCGATCCACTCGGCGAAGCCGCCGCCACCGGCGCTGGAGGTGTTGAAGGTGCTGACGTCCGTGAGCCCCTTCACCCTCGGCGTGGGCGCCAGTGGCCGTAAGCAGGGTGAGCGCTGCCGCCCTGCCTGCCACGGCCCACAGTCTGTGTCTCATGATCCTCCCCTGCAGGTACAGCGGAGGTTAGACGGTTGATCTCGCGGTCGATGCGGCGGTCGCGGAGGATGCCGACCACGGAGGGGGCGATGAGGACCACCAGGATTCCCAGAACCACCAGCATGCCGATCAGTCCTTCTGTCTGTGCGGTAGTCATGACACCACTGTCCTGCCGAACACTCCTGTCAAACAGTGGCAGGACTGCCGCACACCCTCGATTTACTGCCAACACCGAGGCACACTGGAAGCATGCTGAAGAACGTGGCCGCGGTCCTGCTCGACGGAGTGCACCCCTTTGAACTCGGGGTGATCTGCGAGGTGTTCGGAATCGACCGCAGAGACGAAGGGCTCCCGGCGTACGACTTCGCGGTCGCCTCGGCGGAAGGACCCTCCCTCTCCACCCACGTCGGCGGGCTGACCGTCGGCACGCCCTACGGGCTCGAGCGGCTGGAGGAGGCCGATCTGATCGCCGTACCGGCGGGGGCCGACTATGTCGTACGGGAGTATCCGCCGGAGCTGCTCGACTCCCTGCGGCGGGCCGTCGACCGGGGCGCGCGGGTGCTCAGCGTCTGCTCCGGGGTGTTCGTGCTCGGCGCCGCGGGGCTGCTCGACGGGCGCCGGTGCAGTGTGCACTGGCGGCAGGCGGATGAGCTGGCCCTCAGGAACCCCCGGGCGATCATCGAGCCCGATGTGCTGTACGTCGACGAGGACCCCGTGATCACCTCCGCCGGCACCGCCGCCGGCATCGACGCCTGTCTGCACATCGTGCGCAAGGAGCAGGGCCCCGAGATCGCCAACAAGATCGCCCGGCGGATGGTCGTACCGCCGCACCGGGACGGCGGACAGGCGCAGTACATCGAGCGCCCGCTGCCCCAGTCGAGGTACGACACCGTCGGCGAGGTGCTGGTGTGGATGGAGCAGCACCTCGACGAGGAGGTCACCGTCGAGCAGCTCGCCGAGCGCGCGCACATGTCGCCGCGCACCTTCGCCCGCCGCTTCCAGCAGGAGACGGGAACCACTCCCTACCGCTGGATCCTGCGCCAGCGCGTGCTGCTGGCCCAGCGGCTGCTGGAGGCGACGGACGAGACGGTGGACGCGGTCGCGGGTCGAACGGGGTTCGGCACCGCGGCCGCACTGCGCCACCAGTTCGTACGTGCCGTGGGGACCACCCCGAACGCCTACCGCAGGGCGTTCAGGGGACCCGAGGCCGCCTGACCGTCATCCCCTCTCGACGGGCCGCAGCAGAAGCCGGTGCGGCCGGAGCGTGATGCCGACCCGCGTGGCGTCGTTGGAGCCCGACACCTGCTCGAAGCGGTACTTCGCCGAGATCGCGGCCGTGATCAGCGACAGCTGCGCCATCGAGAAGTGATCGCTCGGGCACTTGCGGTTGCCCACACTGAATGGGCTCATGGCGTATTTCGGCACCTCCTTGACCCGTTCCGGAAGCCAGCGGTCGGGGTCGAACTCCAGGTTGCCGGCGTACGACTTCGCGTCGCGCTGGATCGCGTACGGGCTGTAGACGATGTCCGCTCCGGCCGGAATGCGATACCCACCGAGTTCGGTGTCGGTGACCGCCCGTCGCGTCAATATCCACACGGCGGGACGCAGCCGCATGGCCTCGACGACGACATTGTTGGTGTGGGTGAGCTTTCGGACGTCGTCGAATGCGACGGGACGGCCACCGGTTACGGATTCGACCTCGTCCCGGACCCGGTCCGCGTGTTCCGGATGTTCCGCGAGCACTTGGAGGAGCCACATGATCGTGGACGCCACCGTTTCGCTGCCCGGGGTGAGTATGGCGACGACCTGGTCGTGGATCTCCTGTTCCCCGATGGGGTCGCCATTGTCGTCCGTCGCCTCCAGCAATGCCGTCAGCAAATCGTCCGGCTTTTGACCAGAGGCACGCCGCTCGGCGACGATCTCGTCGACGAGGAGATGCAAATCGGCCAAAGCCTCGTTGAATTTGCGGTTGGGTGGCAGAGGCAGCTTGTACAGCGGCCCGAGCGGGACGACCATCCGCCGGTACATACCGCGGAAGACGGTGGCGAGGGCGACGCACAGCCGCTCGGCGCGCTCGTCCATGAAGTCGCCGCGCAGCAGACAGCGGGCCGCGATGCGCACGGCCACCCGGAAGGACTCGGAGGTGCAGTCGATGGTCTCGCCGGGCTGCCAGCGCGTCGTCAGCGCATGCGCCTCCTCCTCCATGATCGGGCCGTACGCGGGGATCGCGTCGAGCCGGAACGCGGGCTGGATGGTGCGCCGCTGCCGCCGGTGCTGCGGCCCGTTGGCGGTGGCCACGCCCTCCTTCCCGAGGAGGCCCTCCAGGGACTGCCACAGCGGTCCGTCGATGATGAAGTCGGAGTTGAGCGCCAGGGCCCCGGTGAGGGCCGGCGTGGTGGGCGCGTAGACGGTCTTGGGGCCCAGCTTGAGCCGTACGACATCGCCGTACTCGCGCAGCCCGGACATGAAGGCCAGCGGGTCCCGCAGCAGCTTCAGACCATGCCCGAGGACCGGGACGGCACCGCCCGCGAGGGGTGGCTCGCCCGGCCGGGCCACCGGCGTCACCGGCGCTTCGGGCTTCACGGACTCGACGGTCATTTCTCACCTGCCGCTTCGTTGTTGACGTACGGGGGCGTGGACCGGTCGTCCCAGCTGTCGACCATGTAGCGGCCGGACTCGTGGTGGAACCAGTAGACGGTGCTGAACCAGTTGCGCATATTGCCGACACAGGCCCGCACGGCGGCGCTCGTTTCCTTTCCGCGCAGGGTGCCGTCGTCGAGTGATTCGGCGAAGCGCACGGCGTCCTTCTCGGCGACGAGGAATTCGCTGATGCATTTCTCGACGCGCCGCCGCACTTCCCTGATCGCTTCCTCGAGAGTCAGCCCGTCGTGCTTGATGAGACTGATTCCGAGATTGTGGACCTCGTCGCCCGCTATTTCCTTCGGGAGCGAGCAGAGGTCGTTGTACCAGGCGGCGAATTCCTGGCTCAGCAGGGCCGCCCGCCGATATGCCGGGTGTTTCCGCACCCGGTCCGGGAGTTCCCGGCCCGCGCTCGGCTCCAGCAGATCGGTCCAGATCCAGTGCGCGAAGGTGAGGCGGCGCAGTGCGAGGTATTCCTCGACGGTGGGCACGACACCTTCGGTGCGGTTGCGGAATTCCCGGTCGTACGCCTCGATCACCGAGTGGAAGTGCCGGGCGAAGCGCGCGTTCCAGGTGTGCGGCAGGAACGAGTACAGCCGCACCATGCAGTCGGCGAACGCGGCGACCAAGGGATCCTCGTGGTGCAGATGGTCCTCGGGGGAGCCGAGGGCCGCGTGCAGCCGGTACCTCAGCCTCCGCCAGGCGGCGGGCCGCTGGTGGACGATGTCGCGGTCGTGGCGGTCGTCCCAGACGAAGAACCACGCGCTGTAGTCCGCTATCGCCTGGAGGACCCGGTCGGGCGCGCCGAGGTAGTAGCCCGCCATGAGGTCGGTGTAGCAAAGGCCGTCGGCATATTCCTCCACCTTGTCCGCGGGCATGAGCCGCCTTTCCAGCAGCCAGGTGCGTGTCTTCTCCTGGAGCTGGGGCCAATACGGGTGGAGTTGCCGGGGAAACGCTGCCTCGATCACCGGGAGAGAGAGCGATGGTGGGACCGCGATCGCTGTCGGTGTCGATGTGGTGCCGTGTGAGAAAGCATGCACGAACTAACCCCTCTCAGCCGCCAGTTGCGCACGCCCCTCCCGCTGTACCGGGCGTGCGCCGTTGCGTATCCCCGCACTTACTATTCAGCACCACAACTGACCGATCTGGGAACGGATTTGCACCCTTCACTACCCCACAGTGCCGAGAATCTCCCCTTGTGTGACTGATTTTGGATCATTAAGAGAGCACAAGCGATCGAATGTGCGACGGACAGACGAACGGCGCCTGGTCAAGGAGGTGTTCCTGAACAGACGCCGTGCGTACGGGACTTGTGTGATCTCAGTCGTTGGCGACCACGGGGTAGCGGGGCTCGTTCTCGGCCATCTGGCGCAGCGCGTCCTTGCGTTCACGCTTGGAGAGCCGGTCGATGTAGAGATACCCGTAGAGGTGATCCGTCTCGTGCTGCAAACAGCGAGCGAAGTACCCGGTGCCGCGCACCTTGATCGGGTTTCCCTTCTCGTCCTGCCCGGTCACCTCGGCGTAGTCGGGACGGGCGAGCGGCGCGTACGCCGTCGGCACCGACAGACAGCCCTCGTTGCTGTCGTCCAGCCGGCGCTTCTCTGCGGGCAGCTCGACGAGCTTCGGGTTGCAGACCACCCCGACGTGCCGCTTGCCCTCGTCGTCCATGCAGTCGTAGACGAAGACCTTCAGGTCGACACCGATCTGGTTGGCGGCCAGCCCCACGCCCTCCGCGGTGCGCTGCGAGGCGAACATGTCCGCCACCAGCTGGTCCAGCTCCGCGCCGAACTCTGTGACGTCCTTGCACTCCTTGTGCAGCACCGGGTTCCCGACGACGGTGATGGGCCGCGACGCCCCACGCTCCCGCCAGCCGTTCTCCCGCTCCTCGGTCTCCTCGGTGTCGATGACGAAGCCCTCGTCGTCCACGGGGAGCACGCCCGCGTGCTGCTGATCGGTGTCCTGCTGCGCCATGACCGACGATGCCTTCCTAAACAATCAGGGGTGAAGTTGCTGATACAGGGTACGTGGACGCGCCCCTTCAGGGGCGCGGGGAACGGCGCGACCAGCCCCCACCGGCCGCAGCCGAAAGAAGACCTACCGGGACCTAACAGACCTCTTCCAAATCCCGCCAGTCCCGTGAATCAGGGCTGTCCGCAACCCACCCGTCCAACAGCCCCCGAACCAGCCCAGCCGGCGCAGCCACCCCACACTCCCGCTCCGGCACCCACAGTTGCCCGTCGGTCCGGTGACCGAGCGGGCCCGGATGACCCGGCTCACTGTGATCGTGCGGGTCGAGATGCTCACCGTCGCCCTCGTCCGAAGGCATCCGGGACTCCGAGCACATCCGGCAGAGCAGCCGAACCGAGGAGGACCAGTCCTCCGCGGCGAATCCGGCGTCGGCCGCGAGCTGCTCCAGCGCGTCCCGGTCCGCCTCGGTGGCAGCCTCCAGCAGCACCACCCACGTCGGCACCGGCGAGGGCGCCCACAGCTCGATCTCATCGAAAACCGGATACGAGTGCCCGGCCGCAGTGGTCCTCTCCCCGTGCGGCACCCCGTCATGGAGCACGACCTCGCCCCACCGCCGCCCGGACGACGGCAGCGGGATCGACAGCACCTCGATCCGCGCCGGATCCAGCCGCCGCCCCCACACCACCTCGGCCTCCCCCTCCGGGGACAGCCGTACGGCGGCGCTGCCGAGGTCCATGCCCACCGGCTCACCGGAGTCGGCCGCACCGCCCGGCACCCGCAGCCCGTACGCCTGCCACGCCCGCCGCGCCAGCGGCCAGTCCTGGAGCGCGGTGGCCGCGATGCCGACGTTCCACCAGTCGGGTGCGCCCGTCTCACGGTCTAGGAGGGCCACGGCCCGCAGCCCGGCGGCCCGCGCCTGCTCCCAGTCGTGCCGGAACTTGTGCAGCAGGGCGAGGTTGAACCAGGACTCGGACAGCCAGGGCTCCAGATCGGCGGCGCGTGTCAGCAGCGCGCCCGCGTCCTCGTACCGACCGTCGCCGATCAGCGTGAACGCGCGGTCGGTGGCCTGCCGCCAGGAGGCGGAGGGCCGGTGCCGTCCCTTGCCGAAGATCCTCACGATTCCCGCCTGCCAGTTCCGTTCAGTGGGCTGGCCACTGCCCCCGGACGCCCTCTTTTTCGGGTCTTCCTTCGCATCCAACCACGTGCGGCTGGAAGGGCGCTCATTACCCATGGGTTACCCAGCCGAGCGCAGGGTAAGACAGTCCCTGGCCAGCACCCGGGCCAGCGCTTCCACGACGTCCGGAGCGTAGTCCCCGGCGGTGCCGAGGCGCAGCTCCTCCAGCGCTGTGAAGGGCCCGCCCGGCCCGGCGTCCCGGGCCTTCTCCTCGTACGCGTTCACGGCCCGCACGATCCGAGCGGCCACCGGCTGCTGCCGGTAGGGGTCGGCCTGCCGCTCCACGACCACCGCGACCGCGCCGGCCACCCCCGTCTGCCGTACGACGGCCCCGCCGAGCAGCGCGATCCGCCGCTGCTCGGCGGCGGGCAGCCCCGCGGTGGCGCCGGACGGGACCGGGTCGACGAGGCTGAGCTGTCCGATGTCATGCATGAGGGCGGCGTACTCCAGGACGGTGAGATCGGGCCCCGAAAGGCCCAGATCCCTTCCCACGGCTTTGCTGAGCGCGGCGACCCGGTGGGCGTGCCCGGCCGGGGTGTATCCGGCTATCTCGGTGGCCCGGGCGAGGGAGGCGATGGTCTGCCGGTAGGTGGTCCGTACGGCGGCGTACCGCCGGAAGGCCAGCTGGGTGAGGAGCAGTGGCAGCGAGAAGACGGGCAGCGCCCACAGCCCGACGACAGCGACCGCGAGCGCCATCACCGCCCCGGTCGCACCGACGGCGGACCCGATGCCGAGCAGCGCCCGCAGCTCGTGCCGCAGCAGCGGGGCGAAGGGCCAGCGGGTGCGGGAGTGCGCGAGGGCCGCGGCGAGCACGGCGTCGCAGAGCGCGGTGAGCGCGAGGATCGCGGTCAGCACGAGGGCGTACGCCGGTCCGCCCCAGGTGTCGAAGACGCCCCGGTTGTACAGGGGCTGGAAGCAGACGGCGGCGAACGCGGTGCTGAGGACCCGCCGGGACAGGTGGTCGATCATCGGCCCCTGTCCGCGGGCGATGTGCGGCACGCTGCCGAGCAGCGCGGCGGCGAGGACGACGGTGACCACCTGGAGGACGCCGTGCTGGGTGGGCCGCCCGGCATCCGCGCCGAGCAGCGCGTACGCCAGCGCCCCGGCCGCCCCGAGCGGCGCCGCCTCCCGCACCCGGGCCCCGGTCCACCGGCCCAGCTCCCCGACGGTGATCAGCACCCCGAAGGCGAGGGCGACGCCGCGTTCCTCCAGGCCGGTCCAGAGGATGACGGCGAGGGAGACACCGGACAGGACGGCGGCGGAGCCGTGCACGAGCAGGCGGGGCCACCTCATCGGCGCCTCCCCGTGCCGGGCGGCCTCACGGCCGTGCTCCTAAACGGTCGGCGACCGGTCGCCGGGGCCGGGGCGGCCGCTCCTCGTCGGCGGTCACCGCGGGGTGCCAGCCGTCCCTGCCCAGCGCCCGGACGAGAGCCGTGACCATGCGCGGGTCGAACTGGGACCCGGCACAGCGCTCCAGCTCCTCCAGCGCGGCGGAGACCGGTCGCGCCCGCCGATAGGACCGCGTCGAGGTCATGGCGTCGAACGCGTCGGCGACCGCCACCACCCGCGCGGATTCCGGGATCTGACTCCCCACCAGCCCGTACGGATAGCCGCTCCCGTCCAGCCGCTCGTGGTGATGCAGTACGGCGGCGCGAGCCTCTCCGAGGAAGGAGATCCCCCGCACCATCTCGTGCCCGTACTCGGGATGCAGCTCGATGACCCGCCGCTCCTCCGGGGTCAGCGGACCGTCCTTGCGCAGCAGCCGCGTGGGCACGCCCAGCTTCCCCACGTCGTGCAGGATCCCGGCGAACCTGAGCACCTCGATGCGCCCCTCGTCCATGCCGAGCTCACGCGCGATCATCATCGAGGCCTGTCCGACGCGCTCGCTGTGCCCGCGGGTGTAGCCGTCCTTGATGTCGACGGCCTGGACGAGGGCGCGGATGGTGGCCTGGTGGGCGGCCTGTTCCCGGTGGTACTGGGCGAAGGCCCACCAGGACACGCACATCGGCAGCAGCACGAGCAGCGCGGCGACGGGCCCGTACGGACTGCGCCACAGGACGGCCATCATCAGCCCGGCGAGCCCGTGCACGGCGATCGGCGCGAGGGCCCGTACGAACAGCCCCTGCCAGGCCAGTCGTACCGGCACGCGTTCGGCGAGGGCGAGGATCCCGCCGTCCAGCACGGTCAGGACCAGGCAGAAGACGACGACGGCGGCCCCCGCCGGGACGAGCACGTACGGGAAGTCGGAGGCCACGACGGCGTCCCGTCCGCCCAGCGCCCAGTGCACCCGGGCCGCCGCCCAGACGGCGACGGCGAGCTGGGCGGCCCGCCAGATCCGGCGGATCGCGCGGGGCCGCTGGGCGACCGGGGACAGCAGCGCGCCCGGCACCGCGACGAGCGCGGCGGCGGGCGGCGGCAGCAGGAAGGCCCCGGCGAGGAGCACGGGGTAGAAGGTGCCGGACAGTCGCTCGCCCCCGGCGTAGAGGGCGGCGAGCAGGGCCACCGCCCACCAGGGGACCGTCACCGACGGCAGTGCGTGTACGCAGTACAGCGCACCGAGGACGACACAGACCACGTACACACGTGCCCGTGCCGGTACCCCCTCCATGACACCCCTTAGATCTCCGAGCCGGATCGGCTATCGGAGCCTAGGAGGACCGAGGGGGGTCCCACGGGCCGATTACCCGCGGATTAGCACGTTCGAGTGACGACCGTGCGTTCCTGCGGTCAGGAGTCCGCGGTCAGGATTCCTGCGGGGTGGCCGGGGCGGTGGCGATGTCGTGCTCCGGCACGGTCTGTCCGGAGCGGATCAGATCGAGCCGCCCGAGGACCTTGGCGCGCAGGTCCGTGGGGACGTCGTCATGGCCGCAGCAGCGCTTGACCAGCTTCTTCACGGCCTCTTCCAGGCCGTACTTCTCCAGGCACGGCGAGCACTCCGTGAAGTGCTGCTTGAACTTGTCGCGGTCGACGTCCGGCATCTCGCTGTCGAGGAACTCGTAGAGATGATCGAGGACCTCACTGCAGTCCGTCTCGTGCGGCTCTCCGCAGCTCATGAGCCCGAGCCTTTCGCTTCGTTCGACTCTCCGGCGCCGGCCGGGACCAGTCCGCGCTCGCGCGCGTAGTCCTCGAGCATGCCGCGCAGCTGGCGACGGCCCCGGTGCAGCCGGGACATCACCGTACCGATGGGTGTCCCCATGATGTCCGCGATCTCCTTGTAGGCAAAGCCCTCGACGTCCGCCAGATAGACGGCGATGCGGAATTCCTCGGGGATCGCCTGGAGTGCTTCCTTCACGTCCGAGTCGGGCAGGTGGTCGAGCGCCTGCGACTCGGCGGAGCGCAGACCGGTCGACATGTGCGACTCGGCGCGCGCCAGCTGCCAGTCCTCGATCTCCTCGGCCGCCGAACGCTGCGGTTCACGCTGCTTCTTGCGGTACGAGTTGATGAAGGTGTTGGTGAGGATCCGGTACAGCCAGGCCTTCAGGTTGGTGCCCTCGCGGAACTGGTGGAAGGACGCGTACGCCTTGGCGTACGTCTCCTGCACCAGGTCCTCGGCGTCGGCCGGGTTGCGCGTCATGCGCAGGGCGGCCGAGTACATCTGGTCGAGGAATTCGAGCGCGTCCCGCTCGAAGCGCGCGCTGCGCTCCGCGGTGGATTCCGTGCTGGTCTCCACGCTCGTGCCCTGGCCCTCGGGCTGCTCCGCCTGGCCGTGATCGGTCCCTGCGTCGGTACCGGGAACCGGACCCACCTCCTCAAGATTCCGGGCAGCACCGAACCCGATGCCACCAGAATCGGAGGATAGACGACTACCCGTCCCCGCCGCCCCTCGAATAGGGCCGGTCTTGGCCGCGTGCAGCACCGTCCAGTCCAGGTCGGCACGGCTGCTGCGGCTCGGGCAGAAGGTCGAACCCATGCGGCGGACTTCCTCTCTACGACGGTCGGTGCCGGTTCTTCAGCACTTCTGTCCGCCTCAACAGAGCTCCGCGGCTCAACATTCCCGAGTCTTTACCTGAGTGACCCGGTCCACTTCACGACCGCGTCGGTGATGATCGTCACGGCCTGCTCCTGAGTCAGCTCCGCCTTCTTGGGCACGGCGAATCCATGATCGCCGTACGCCACCTCGACCAGCTCGTAAGCGCCGTCCGGGAACTCCTCCGGCTTCCCGAAGGGGTCGTTGCCCCCTTGTACGACGAGAGTGGGCACCCCCGATCCGAGCAGTTCCTGGGCGCGGGACTTCTCAGGCCGGCCGGGCGGGTGCAGCGGGAAGCTGAGCGCGAGAACGGCGGCGGCCCCCAGCTCCACGGCGGTACGGCAGGCGACGCGGGCCCCGGCACTGCGCCCGCCGGAGATCACGGGCAGCCCCGCCTTCGCGACCGCGGGCCAGATCCCACGCCATCCGATGTCGAGGGTCTTGGGCGCAGGGGCGAGCTTCTTGCCCGCCACCCGCCAGGGCTGCTCGACGAGAGCGACGGTCACGCCGTGGCCGGGAAGGGCGTGCGCGAGGCCCTGCAGATCCCGCGCCTCGATGCCACCGCCCGCCCCATGGCTGACGGCGAGCACGACCCGCGCCTTCTCGGCCTGGTGCCAGGTGATGCGGGCGTCCCCGGCGTCGGTGCTGACGATCTCAGTGGTGGTCACGTCAGAAGAGTGTGCCCTCCTCGGGCCCCTCCAGCTCCTTCAGCAGCTCCGGTCCGTTGTTACGGACGTTGCTGACGGCGGTGGAGACGGGGTAGGCGCGCATGAGGCCGGGAGGCGGCGGGGCAAGGAGAGACCGCAGGTCCTCGACATCCGTACGGGACGGGTCGAGCCAGGAGTCCCAGCGGTCCGGGGTCAGCATCAGCGGCATCCGGGGGTGGATGTCGGCGAGGGCGCGCGGCCCCTCGGCGGGGGCGACGGCGAGCGGGCCGGTCTCGGCCTCGGTCGTGATCACCGAACAGGTCACCCACCATGCCTGCGGATGGTCGTCGGGCAGGGTCTTGTCCCGCCAGAACTCGTACAGCCCGGCCATCGCGAACACCGACCCGTCGGCCGGCAGCACGAAGTACGGCTGCTTGCGCGGCCGCTTCTTCTTCCCCTCGACCTCCAGCTCCCGCTCGGCGGCGGCGGTGACCCACTCGTAGTAGCCGTCTGCGGGGATGATGCAACGGCGGGAGGAGAAGGCCCGCTTGTACGACGGCTTCTCGTGGACGGTCTCCGCGCGGGCGTTGATCATCCGGGCGCCGCCCTCGGGGGTCTTCGACCAGCTGGGCACCAGTCCCCACTTGAGCTTCCGCAGCTGCCGAACCGGGCGCGGATCTTCAGCGTCCTTAAGGGGACGGTCGAGGACGGCGTAGACCTCCTTGGTCGGGGCCACGTTGTAGTCAGGGGCCAGGGTCTCCTCGGGATCCCACTTCTCGATCTCAAAGATTCCTGCGAGATCCTCGGGCCTACGACTCGATGCATACCGTCCGCACATACGTGCCACACTGCCAGACTCCGTACCACGAGAGGGAGCCACCGCCGAACATGGACACCAGCACAGCGACCTCTCTCTGGGACGAGCTGATCGGCACCCAGCCCGACCCCGACCTGTGGGTGGTCCTCGCCACCCTTGTCGCGGCGCTCGCCATAGTCGTCCCGCACGCCCTGTGGCGCGTCTCCCGCAACGCCATCACCATCGCCCACGAGGGCGGCCACGGCCTCGTCGCCCTCCTCACCGGCCGCCAGCTCACCGGCATCCGCCTCCACTCCGACACCAGCGGCCTCACCGTCAGCCGCGGCAAGCCCCACGGCCTCGGCATGATCCTCACGGCGGCGGCCGGCTACACGGCCCCGCCCCTGCTGGGCCTGGGCGGCGCGGCCCTGCTCGCCACCGGCCGCATCACCCTGCTCCTGTGGCTGGCGACGGCCCTGCTCGTGGCGATGCTGGTGATGATCCGCAACGCGTACGGCGCCCTGACGGTGGTCCTCACGGGCGGCACCTTCGTGGTGGTGTCGTGGCTGGCGGGTCCCCAGGTACAGGCGGCGTTCGCGTACGCGGTGGTGTGGTTCCTGTTGGTGGGTGGGGTGCGTCCCGCTTTCGAGCTGCAGGCGAAGAGGGTGCGGGGAGGGGCGGGAGACTCGGACGCGGACCAGTTGAGCCGCCTGACGCATGTACCTGCGGGCCTGTGGCTGTTCCTGTTCCACGCGGTGAGCTTGTGCTCGCTGATAGGCGGGGGCAGGTGGCTGCTGGAAGTGTGATGCAGGCCCGAAGGGCCGCGTCACACAGGGGCGCGGGGCTGTATCCATCAGCGGCTCCGCCGCGGGGCGCGACCAGCCACAACGGCGCCGCACCCGAAAGACCACCCACCACTAAAGTGGACCCCATGGCTTTGAACCCCGCAGACACCGCCCTCTGGCCCGCCCCCTATGCGAGCGGAGCCGTCGACGCAACGGTCCACGTCCCGGGGTCGAAGTCCGTCACCAACCGAGCCCTCGTGCTGGCAGCCCTCGCGAGCGAACCGGGCTGGCTCCGCCGCCCCCTCCGCTCCCGGGACACCCTCCTCATGGCAGCCGCGCTCCGCGAGATGGGCGTGGCCATCGAGGAGGGAGTGGGCCCCGACGGCACCGGAGAGACCTGGCGCGTCCTCCCGGCAGGGCTCCGCGGCCCCGCCACCGTCAACGTCGGCAACGCCGGCACCGTCATGCGCTTCCTCCCTCCGGTCGCCGCCCTCGCCGACGGAGAGATCCGCTTCGACGGCGACCCGAGGTCGTACGAGCGCCCCCTGAACGGAGTGATCGACGCCCTCCGTGTCCTGGGTGCCCGTATCGACGACGACGGCCGGGGCGCGCTCCCGCTGACGGTCCACGGCGGAGGCGCCCTGGACGGCGGTCCGGTGGAGATCGACGCCTCGTCGTCGTCCCAGTTCGTGAGCGCACTCCTGTTGAGCGGCCCCCGTTTCAACCAGGGCGTGGAGGTCCGTCATGTGGGCCACAGCCTCCCCTCGCTGCCCCACATCCGTATGACCGTCGACATGCTCCGCGCGGTGGGCGCCCAGGTCGACACCCCGGAGTCGGGCGGCGAGCCGAACGTCTGGCGGGTCACTCCCGGCGCTCTGCTGGGCCGGGACCTGACGATCGAGCCGGACCTGTCGAACGCCCAGCCGTTCCTGGCGGCGGCGCTGGTGACGGGCGGCAAGGTGGTGATCCCGGACTGGCCGAGGCGTACCACCCAGCCCGGCGACAAGCTGCGGGAGATCTTCGCCGAGATGGGCGGTTCCTGCGAACTCACCGAGTACGGCCTGGTGTTCACCGGTTCGGGTGCGATCCACGGCATCGACGTGGACCTGAGCGAGGTCGGCGAACTGACCCCCGGTATCGCGGCGGTCGCCGCCCTCGCCGACTCCCCCTCCACCCTCCGCGGTGTCGCCCACCTCCGCCTTCACGAGACGGACCGCCTGGCCGCGCTCACCAAGGAGATCAACGAACTCGGCGGTGACGTCACCGAGACCGCCGACGGCCTCCACATCCGCCCGCGCACCCTGCACGGCGGCGTCTTCCACACGTACGAGGACCACCGCATGGCGACCGCCGGCGCGATCATCGGTCTCGCGGTGACGGGCGTGCAGATCGAGAACGTGGCGACGACGGCGAAGACCCTGCCGGACTTCCCCGAACTGTGGACCGGGATGCTCGGGAGCGATGGGGCGTAGGGGCCGAGAGACATGCGCCGCTACGGCAAGCACACCGACGAGGACGACATCCGCTCGCGCCCGAACCGCAAGGGCAACCGACCGCGTACGAACATCCGCCCCAAGCACGAGGAAGCGGTCGAGGGCATGGTCCTCACCGTCGACCGGGGCCGGCTGACGGTACTCGTCGACGACCGGATCGTGATGGCGATGAAGGCCCGTGAACTGGGCCGCAAGGCGGCGATCGTCGGCGACCGGGTGGCCCTCGTGGGCGACCTCTCCGGCAAGAAGGACACCCTCGCGCGGATCGTCCGCATCGAGGAGCGCACCTCGGTGCTCCGCCGTACCGCGGACGACGACGACCCGTACGAGCGCGTGGTCGTCGCCAACGCCGACCAGCTCGCCATCGTCACCGCCCTCGCCGACCCCGAGCCCCGCCCCCGGCTGATCGACCGCTGCCTGGTGGCGGCGTACGACGGTGGCCTGGAGCCGCTGCTGGTGATGACGAAGTCGGACCTGGCCCCGCCGGACAAGCTCCTGGAGCTGTACGGCGATTTGGACATCCCTTATGTCGTCACCAGCCGCGAGGAGCTGGAGAACGGCGACGCGGCGGCCCGGGTGCGCGAGGAACTGGACGGGAAGATCACGGCGTTCGTCGGGCATTCGGGCGTCGGCAAGACGACCCTGGTCAACGCGCTCGTGCCCGAGGACCGCCGCCGTCTGACGGGCCATGTCAACGCGGTGACCGGCCGCGGCCGCCACACCACCACCTCGGCGCTGGCCCTGCCCCTCGACGGCGACGACGGCTGGGTGATCGACACTCCGGGCGTACGTTCCTTCGGCCTGCACCACGTCGATCCGTCCCGGGTGATCCACGCGTTCCCGGACCTGGAACCGGGAACCGAAGGCTGTCCCCGTGCGTGCAGTCATGATGAGCCGGACTGCGCCCTCGACCAGTGGGTAGCCGACGGACACGCGGATCCGGCGCGGCTCTACTCGCTCCGCCGGCTGTTGGCGACCAGGGAGCGCAAGGAAGGCGACTGACCTCACAAGTAGGCCGTGACCTCCGCGTTGTTTGTCTCCGTACGGGTGAGGTAAAGGCATAATCGCACCGAGCGGGACATACGGGAGGACAGCACATGGCGTGGCTGCTGGTGGTGGTGGCCGGGTTGTTGGAGACCGGTTTCGCCGTGTGTCTGAAGCTCTCGCACGGGTTCACCCGGCTCTGGCCCACGGTCGCGTTCTGCATCTTCGCCCTCGGCAGCTTCGGCCTGCTGACCCTGTCGCTGAAGAAACTCGACGTGGGCCCGGCGTACGCGGTGTGGACCGGCATCGGGGCGGCCGGGACGGCGATCTACGGCATGATCTTCCTGGGCGACCTGGTCTCGACGCTGAAACTCGTCTCGATCAGCCTGGTCATCGTGGGCGTGATCGGCCTCCAGCTGTCGGGCTCTGCGCATTAGGCTCGCCCGCATGGTCTCAGTGGTGCAGAACGTCGCGATCGACTGTGCGGACGCCTATGAACTGGCCCGGTTCTGGAGCGAGGTGACGGGTTCTCCGCTGGACCCGGAGGCCAGGCCCGGCGACCACGAGACCCAGGTCCTCCTCTCCGAGGGCCCGGTGCTGTACTTCAACCAGGTGCCGGAACCGAAGACGACCAAGAACCGGGTCCATCTGTGCCTCCGCCCGGAGAGTACGCGTGAGGAAGAGGTCGAGCGGCTGCTGAGCCTCGGTGCCGCCCTCTTCGCCGACCACCGGAGGCCCGACGGCACGGGCTGGGCGATCCTCACGGACCCCGAGGGCAACGAGTTCTGCGTGCTGCGCAGCGCGTCCGACCGCGCGGCGACCGGCGGTTGAGGGGCGCCGTCAGACCGGCTGCCGGTGCAGCGCGCTGCGGACGAGTTCCGCGACCCCGCCCTCGCCCGGCGGGGCCGCCACACAGGACAGGGCGAGCCGGACCGTCAGTTCGCAGGAGCGGGCGAGGTCGGCGAGGTCCGACTTGTTGTGCGCGCCGGGTCCGGAGAGGACCGCGACGGCACGGTCGCGGACCAGTGCCACGAAGTCGCCGGGCGAGGGCAGCGGGCCGTCCGCGCGGCGCTGTGCCGGCACCGCCGAGGAGGACGGGACGGCGGACAGGGTCGGCGAGGGCAGCCGTTCGTTCCAGCAGCCGGTGAGCATGGCCCGTACGAGCGCGTTCTCCTTGGCCGTGGCGGCGGTCCACTCGGCGGTCGCGGTCAGCCGCTCGCGGGCCTCGCTGTGGGTGGCGAGTGCGCGCTCGACGCCGGCGAGATAGCCGTCGGCCTCCCTTCTCACCAGCGCGCGGGCCAGCCCTTCCTTGCTCCCGAACTCGTTGTACAGCGTCTGCCGGGACACTCCGGCCGCCGCGGCGACATCCACCATCCGCACGGCGGACCACGGCCGTCGGGCCAACGCCGCGTACGCGGCGTCCAGCAGGGATTCCCTCGCTGCAGGCATCATCGCCTCCTAGGGGCGAGCGGCTCTGCGCCCAGATTTGACGCGCGTGAGGGCACTGTCAAGGGTTCGCGAAGGCATGCGGGGGCGCTCTTGATCCACCACGCGCCGTCCGCACCGGGGCCGTCCGCACTCCGGTCCCGTGTAGCCCTGCGGCGACCACGACAGATAGCGTTCACCACATGGCCGACTACCTCGACGACCTCCGCTTCGCCCACGTCCTCGCGGACGCGGCCGACGCAACCACCATGGACCGCTTCAAGGCGCTCGACCTCAAGGTCGAGACGAAGCCGGACATGACCCCGGTGAGCGAAGCGGACAAGGCGGCGGAGGAGCTGATCCGCACCCAGCTCCAGCGCGCCCGCCCGCGGGACGCGATCCTGGGCGAGGAGTACGGCATCCAGGGCACCGGACCGCGCCGCTGGGTGATCGACCCGATCGACGGCACCAAGAACTACGTCCGCGGTGTCCCGGTCTGGGCCACGCTCATCTCCCTGATGGAGGCGGCGGAAGGCGGCTACCAGCCCGTCGTCGGCGTGGTCTCCGCCCCGGCCCTCGGCCGCCGCTGGTGGGCCGCGAAGGGCCACGGCGCCTTCACCGGCCGCAGCCTCTCCTCGGCCTCCCGCCTCCGTGTCTCGCGCGTCACGAAGCTGTCGGACGCCTCCTTCGCGTACTCCTCGCTGAGCGGCTGGGAGGAGCAGGGCAGGCTGAACGGCTTCCTGGACCTGACGCGCGAGGTGTGGCGCATGCGCGCGTACGGCGACTTCTGGCCGTACATGATGGTCGCCGAGGGCTCGGTCGACATCTGCGCCGAACCCGAGCTCTCCCTCTGGGACATGGCCGCCAACGCGATCATCGTGACGGAGGCCGGAGGCACCTTCACCGGCCTCGACGGCCGCCCGGGCCCGCACAGCGGCAACGCGGCGGCGTCGAACGGCCCGCTCCACGACGAGCTGCTGGGCTACCTCAACGAGCGGTACTAGTTCTCGCCAAGAGGCACAGATGAGCGCGTGCGCCCTCAATGGCCCGCACGCGCCCCCTTGTTGACCCTCACTTTGCCTGCGACTCTGAGAGGACCCTCATTTGTGAACTTGTGAATCCCTGAACAAGTTCAGGGATTCCTCAGGAGGTGACTCCGCACCCATGCTCGTCCGCGATGCCATGAGCACGGTGGTCCTCACCATCGGCCCCGCCCACACCCTCCGCCAAGCCGCCGCCCTGATGTCCGCCCGCCGCGTCGGCGCGGCCGTGATCCTCGACCCCGATGCCGGCGGCATCGGCATCCTCACCGAACGCGACGTCCTCAACTCCGTGGGCCTGGGCCAGAGTCCGGACACGGAACACGTCACCGACCACACCACCACCGACGTCGTTTTCGCGGCTCCGTCCTGGACCTTGGAGGAGGCGGCCCGGGCCATGGCCCACGGCGGTTTCCGGCACCTCATCGTCCTGGACCGGGGCGAGCCCGTGGGCATCGTCTCGGTCCGCGACATCATCCGCTGCTGGGCGCCGGCCCGACAGCACATCCCCGCCTGACGCACAGCGCCTGGACACACGGATGGGCGGGCCCCCTCGCGCGAGGGGGCCCGCCCATCCGTTCACGACAAGCCGTCCAGTGCTGGTCGACGGCCGCGCAGGGCCTGGACCGCGGCCACCCAGCTGCTTGCCGCAGCATGTGTCGCTCCCGACCTTCCTGACCCCTTGGCCAGAAGCGTTACCGATCCTACAATGGACTCTGTCTAAGTCAAGCAGGGCTCTAATTTCACACTCCTTCGGGACCTTGGTCCCCTTGCTGTTAAGGTGACCCCTATGAGTGACCTACTGGAACGACTGCGCGGCCGCGGATGGCGGATGACCGCGCAGCGGCGCGTCGTGGCCGAGGTCCTCGACGGCGATCACGTCCACCTGACGGCCGACGAGGTGCACGCACGGGCCGTCGCCAAGCTGCCCGAGATCTCCCGCGCCACCGTCTACAACACGCTGGGTGAGCTCGTCTCCCTCGGCGAGGTGCTCGAAGTCGCCACCGACAAGCGTGCCAAGCGGTACGACCCGAACGCGCACCGTCCGCACCACCACCTGGTCTGCGCCCAGTGCGGGGCGATCCGCGACGTGCATCCGAGCGGCGACCCGCTGACGGACCTCCCCGACTCGGAGCGCTTCGGCTTCACGGTCTCGGGCGTCGAGGTGACCTACCGCGGCGTCTGCCCGAGCTGCGCGGCGGCGTAGACACCGGCTCACGAGCCCCGGCCCCTTCTGGGCGCCGGGGCTTTGCGTTGTGCGCCGAGGCCATCGTGCCGCCTGCGGGCTTCCCGTAACTGACGGACCGCCATATGGCCAACGGCACCCACCAGTCCGTTCCGCACTCCGCGAGGAGGCGGTGGGCTACCGGCCCTCATCGCTCACGCCAAACACCGAGGGCCGGAACCCTTTCGGGTTCCGGCCCTCGGCCTTGAGTAGCGGGGACAGGATTTGAACCTGCGACCTCTGGGTTATGAGCCCAGCGAGCTACCGAGCTGCTCCACCCCGCGTCGGTGAAATGAACACTACGTCAACGGGAACGACAGAAGCAAATCAGTTACCGACCGGCCCACACCGCCGACCCAGCGAAGCCTGCGACCCCACCCAGCCTGCGGGCATTCCCCGCCACACCTGCTTGGCCTGCGGGCCTTCGCCGCCGCATCGGCCCAGCCTGCCGACATTCCCCGCCGCACCCCCCTGGCCTGCCGGCACTCACCACCGCATCCGCCCACCCCGCGGGCCTTCACCTCCGGCCCTGCTCAGCCTGCGGGCATTCGTGCCGCCCAGGGCGGCACGGGTGGGCGCTGGGGGTCCCCCCTCTGGGGGAGGCACCCCGTCAGCGCCGGGCCGCGCGACCCACCTCTGCCCAGCCCCACCCGGGGCGCCACGCGAACAGACCCGCAGCTCAGCGCACCCTCACGCCGACAGCTCTTCACGGAGCGCGTCCCGCAAGCGAGCCGCCCGCTCAGAAACCTCGCCCGGCCCGAGCGACACCGCCCGGTCGGCCCACCGCTGCCCCTCCGCCAGCTCCCCACGACGCGCGTAGACGAGGGCCAGCCGCAACGCCGCCCGCCCGTGCCCCGCATCAGCGGCCCGCGTCCACCAGACCGCCGCCTCGGGCTCACTCCCCTCACGCGCAAGCAGCAGCCCCAGATTGAAGGCACCGTTCCGAGACCCCGCCTCGGCGGCCTCCCGGTACCACCGAGCCGCCTCCACCACATCGCCCCGCGCAGAGGCGAGCATCCCCACCCGCACCTGCGCGCGCCGATGCCCCTGAGTGGCGGCCCGCTCGTACCACTCCTCGCACTCGCTCTTGGAAAGGTGCACGGACTCCCCGAGCTCATGCGCGGGCGCGGGCGGCCGCCGCGCGTCCAGCACGGTGGCCAGCCGGTACGCCGCCTCCGCGCTCCCGCCGCCCGCCGCGCACCGCAGATGCCGTTCCGCGGCCGCCTCGTCCCCGTCCCGCAGCAGCGCGATCCCGACCTGCAGCGCGGCCTCCGTGTGCCCGGCGGCGGCGGCACGCTCGTACCACCGCAGGGCGACACCGTCCTCGCCCCGGCCGGCGAAGAGGATCCCGAGGTTGAACGCGGCGTCGACGCTCCCGGCCTCCGCGGCCTTGGAGAACCACGGCTCGGCCCCGCCGGTGTCCCCGCCCTGCAGCAGCAGGATCGCCAGCGCGTTCGCCGCCTCGCGGTGCCCCGCGTACGCCGCCCGCCGGTACCACTGCTCGGCCTGTGCGGTGCGCCCCTGCTCGGCGCAGAGCAGCCCGAGGTTGTACGCGCCGTTCACGTCACCGGCGTCCATCGCGGCCCGGTACCACCGCTCGGCGGTCTGCGTCTCCCCGCGCTCGGCGTGCAGCGCGCCCAGCGCGTTCGCGGCGTTGCCGTCGCCGTCCTGGGCGGCCCGCAGCCACCACACGGCGGCGCTCTCGGTGTCCCCCGCGTCGCGCAGCAGGAACCCGAGCGCACAGGCGGCCCGCGCCTCGCCGTCCTTGGCGGAGGTCAGATACCAGCGCCCGGCTTCCTTGAGCTCACCGCGCTTCTCCAGGATCGCGCCGAGGTACAGCGCGGCCCGCTGATGTCCGCGCGCGGCGGCCTGCCGGTACCACTGCTCGGCCTCCGCGGCCTGCGAGACACCGTTGTCAGTCCCGTCCTCACCTTCGAGGTGCACTTCGCGATCAAGCGCACGCGCCAGCCGGTACGCCGCCTCGCGGTGCCCCCGCTCGGCCGCCGCCCGCATCCACTGCCCGGCTCCGGCGTCCCCACGGTGCTCCAGCAGGTCGGCGAGCGCGTAGGCGCCGAGGGCGTGGCCCTGTTCGGCGGACTGGCGCAGCCAGTACTCGGCGGCGGGCTCGTCGCCCTTCTCGCGGAAGTGCCGGCCCAGCGCGTGCGCGGCCGCGGCGGATCCGGCGACGGCGGCGATCCGCCACCAGCCGGCGGCCTCGTCGGCGTAGCCGCGCTGGTGCAGGAGGACGCCCAGGTTGTTGGCGGCGGCACGGTCGCCCGCGGCGGTGGCGGCACGCAACAGGGGCTCGGCTCCGTCGAGATCACCACGGCGCAGCAGCATGGCCCCGAGGACACTCATCGCCTCGACGTCACCGGCCTCGGCGGCCAGGCGCTGGCGGAGTTCCTCGGCAGCCGCTTCGGCCACCTCGGCCACCTCACCGGACTCGACCTCACCCGGCCCGGCGGGCTGCACAAATCGCCCTGTCTCGCACAGAGTTGCCTTGTCCCCCATAACGTCCATCGTCGCACCACCTGCAACCTGGGTACACCTGGTATACCGCAGCCATTGAGGTCACTTCAGCGTTTTGTCGACATGCCCACAGAGAGACAAGTCAAACACAGTTCCCTCAACTCCCCACGGCAGCGCGTCCATCTCTCTGTCCGGCACATGCGTTCGCACACCACGAAGGCCCGGATCCTTGATTAGGATCCGGGCCTTCGTTTCAGTAGCGGGGACAGGATTTGAACCTGCGACCTCTGGGTTATGAGCCCAGCGAGCTACCGAGCTGCTCCACCCCGCGCCGTTGTGCTGCAACCGTATCACGGCGCGGGGTGGAGCATTTGATCAGCCGCCGGGGCCGGTCAGCCGCTGGGACTGCTGCTCGGTTTCGGAGTGCTGCTCGGACCGCTGCTCGGCTTCGCACTACTGCCGGGACTCGGGCTGCTGCCGGGCTTGTTCTCCGCGGCCTGCGCCTCCTCGGCCCGCCGCAGCGCGTCCTCGAGATCCTTCTGCGCCACGCCGTACGCCTCCCAGTCACCCTTCTTCAGGGCTTCCTGGCCGGCCTCGAAGGCCTTCTGGGCGTCGTTCAACGCCTCCTGGACCGTCGGGTTGTCGGTGCTCGGCGGCGGATTCCCGGTGTCCCCGTCGTCGTCCGGCGGCGGGGTGGTCTCGCCCTCCGTCCCGAACACCTTGTTGAGGGCTTCGTCGAGGGTGTCCTCGAAGGCGGTGTTGCCTCCGTAGGTCACCAACACCTTCCGCAGCAGCGGGTACTTCAGTCCACCACCGCGTACGTAGACCGGCTCCACGTAGAGCAGTCCTCCGTCGAGCGGCACCGTCAGCAGGTTGCCGTACTCCACCTTCGAGTCACCTCTGTTGAGGAGGCTGATGGTCTCGGCGATGTCCTGTTCGGAGTTGAACTGGCTCTGTACCTGTTTGGGGCCCTGGACGCTGGTGTTCGTCGGCAGTTTCAGGATTCTGATCTTGCCGTAGTCGTCGGTGCCCGCCTCGGCGTCGACCGACATGAACGCACTGAGCTGGTCCCGGCCGTTGGGCGTGAACGTCGTCGTGAGCGAGAACGCCTGTTCCTTCTGGTCGGGCATCTTCATGCTCAGGTAGTACGGCGGCACCGGTTCGCCCGACGTGTTGGTCGGGTCGTCCGGCACCTGCCACACCTCGGAGCCGGAGAGGAACGTCGTCGCGTCCTTCACGTGGTACCGGCTGAGCAGCTCGCGCTGGACCTTGAACAGGTCCTGCGGGTAGCGCAGATGGGCCAGGAGCGAGTCCGAGATCTCGGTCTTCGCCTTCACCGTGCCCGGGAACGCCTTCATCCAGGTCTTCAGGACCGGGTCCTCGGTGTCCCACTGGTACAGCTTGACCTGGCCGGTGTACGCGTCGACGGTCGCCTTCACCGAGTTGCGGATGTAGTTGACCTGGTTCTGCTGGGCCACCACCGCGCGCGAGTTGTTCGTCGCGGTCAGCGAGTCGGCCGTGGTGTCACCGAGGGTCGTACGGGACGAGTACGGGTAGCCGTTCGTCGTCGTGTACGCGTCGACGATCCACTGGATCTTCCCGTCGACGACCGCCGGATAGGCGTCGCCGTCGATGGTCAGCCAGGGCGCGACCGCCTCGACGCGCTCCTTGGGCGTGCGGTTGTACAGAATCCGCGAACCCTCGCCGATCGCCCCGGAGTAGAGGATCTGCGGCTCGCTGAACGCCACCGCGTACGCCGCCCGGTTGATCGGGTTGGAGAGGTTGACCCCGCTCTTGCCGGTGTAGCTGAAGGTCTTCTCACCGCTGTCGTCGGAGTAGTCGATCTCCTTCTGGGGACCGCCGACGATCGAGTACTCGGTGGTCTTCTCACCGTAGTAGACCCGCTGCTCGTACGTGCCGAGGTCGCCCTGCGAGGGCAGGTCGGACTCGGTGAACACCGGGCGGCCCTCGGAGTCGGCGGCGGTGCCCTTGGCGGCGACCACGCCGTAGCCGTGGGTGTAGCGGAAGTGGTCGTTGATCCAGTTGTTCTTCGGAATGCCCGCGAGGTTCAGCTCGCGCAGACCGATGACCGTGTCCTGGTCCTTGCCGTCCTTGGTGTACCGGTCGACGTCCAGGTTGGTCGGGAACGCGTAGTAGTTACGCATCTGCTGGAGCTGCTGGAACGTCGGCGAGACGATGTTCGGGTCCACCACGCGGATGCTGGCCGTGGTGTCGACGTCGTCGCGCAGCTTGGTCTTGTCCGTGGTCGTGGACGTGCCGTCGTACTCGCTGACGCTGGCGTCGTCGATGCCGTACGCCTCACGCGTCGCCTTGAGGTTCTTGGTGACGTACGGCGCTTCCTTGGCCTGCTCGTTCGGCTGGACCTGGAACTTCTGCACGATCGCCGGGTAGAGACCACCGATGAGGATCGCCGACAGGACCATCAGGCCGAAGCCGATGACCGGCAGCTGCCAGGTGCGCCGCCACAGGGTGGCGAAGAACAGCACGGCACAGATGACGGCGATGCAGAACAGGATCGTCTTGGCCGGCAGATAGGCGTTGGCGTCGACGTACCTGAGGCCGGTCCAGTTGTCGGTCGCCTTGAAGTCGCTGGACTTGACCGCGAGGCCGTACCGGTCGAGCCAGTAGGCCACCGCCTTCAGGGTGACGAAGATGCCGAGCAGCACCGACAGATGGCCGGTGGCCGCGGCCGTGGCACGCGCGCCCGGGCTGGTGATCCGCAGCCCGCCGTACAGGTAGTGGGTGAGCGCGGCGGCGATCACGGACAGGATCGCGGCGGCGAAGCCGAAGCCGAGCAGGAACCGGTACCAGGGCAGGTCGAACGTGTAGAAGGAGATGTCGAGCTTGAACTGCGGGTCCTTCTCGCCGAACGACACGCCGTTGACCCACATCAGCCAGGTCCGCCACTGGCCCGACGCCGAGGCGCCGGCGATGAGGCCGACCAGGGCGGTGATGCCCAGCAGCAGCCACTTCTTGTAGGGCGCGATGCCCATGCGGTAGCGGTCGAGGTTCTGCTGCTCCATCGACATGGCGCTCAGCGGCGGCCGCAGCCGGTGGGCGAGCCAGATGTTGAAGCCGACCGCCAGGGCCATCAGCAGACCGAAGACGAAGAACAGTCCGATCTTCGTCCACAGAGTGGTCGTGAACACGGACGAGTAGTTCACCGACCGGTACCAGAGCCAGTCCGTCCAGAACCCGGCGAACATGGTGAACGCCATGCCGAGTACGGCAAGGACGCCCAGTGTCATGAGCAGGGTCCGGACACGCCGGGACGGGCGGCCCACTCTGATCCGTGGCCCCGTCGGGCCTCCGCCGCGGTCCGGCATCTGGAAAGCCAAGGTGCGCACCTCGAAAGTCGCTGTTGGTCCGTCAGACCCGCGTCCCCGCGAGCCGTCCGTGGGCCACGTGATCGTAGGCCCTCACCTATGCAACTTACTCACGCTTTACTCGGTTCCCGATTCCGGCCATGAACCAGGCAGGATTGTGACCATGTCCAACACTCCCATGGCGGCGAGCCCCCTGACCCGGGCCGTACTCGAGATCGACGAGTACGTCTCCGGCCTCGGCTGGGACCAGCCCGCTCGCCTTTTCGCCCTCGTAGACACCGCGCGACTGCGAGCCCAGGAACCTGCCCTCGCGGCCCAGCTCGGCCTGGAGGACGAGCAGGAGTCCTCCGGCCTGACCCCCATCGAGCAGGAGGAGATCCCGGCGGGCAAGCCGCTCGACGAGTTCCTCGGCACGATCGCCTGGCCCGACGCGGTGGCCGGCTGCGCCCTGACGGTGGAGCGCCTCATGCTGCCCCCGTCCGCCGAGGCGCAGGTCCCGGAGGGCCTCAGCGACAAGAAGCTCACCCAGTGGGTGGCCAGGCACCCCGACCGCCAGGAGGTCCGCATGACCGTCGCGGTCCTCCGCGACGGCACCCGCGACTCGGCCCTGCGCCTGCGCGAGAAGGACTCCCCGACGGAGGTCCTCACGGGCGGCTCCCTGGTCCCGGGGCTGGCGGAAGCACTGGCGGCGACGTTCGAGGACTGAGTTCTACCGGTACGAGAACTGAGCCCTACCGGTACGAGGACTGAGTTCTTCGTGTACGACGACGGGGGCGCCCTCGGCCTTGAGGGCGCCCCCGTTCACGTACGCGCGCGTGCCGGTGCGGTCAGCCCTTGGTGGTGCACGCGGGCAGATCGGCGGTGTCGCCGGAGCGGATGTCCTCGAGGGAGGTGAGGGCGTCCTCGATGGTGTTCACCTTGACCAGGGTGAGCCCGCCGGGGACGTCCTCGGCGGCGGCCGAGCAGTTGTCGGCCGGGGTCAGGAAGTACTGGGCGCCCTTGTCGCGCGCGCCGACGGTCTTCATCTCGATGCCGCCGATGGGGCCGACCTTGCCGTCGTCGTCGATGGTGCCGGTGCCGGCCACGAACTTGCCGCCGGTGAGGCTGCCGGGCGTGAGCTTGTCGTAGATGCCGAGCGCGAACATCAGGCCCGCGCTGGGCCCGCCGACATCGGCGAGCTTGATGTCGATGGTGAACGGGAAGGTGTGGTCGGTCCCGGCGGAGATCCCGACGATGGCGCGCTTCTCGCCGTCGTCGTCGGACTCCTTGGTGGTGATGGTGACGTCCTGGGTCGCGGTGGCCGTCTTGTTCGCCTTCTCCGCGGCGGCCTGCTCCTTGGCGGGCACGATCGTGAAGGTGACCTTCTCGCCGGCCTTGTGCTCGGTGACGAGTTCGGCGACGTCGGCGGGCTCCTTGACGGTGGTCCCGTCGACGGCCTTGATGACGTCACCGGCGTGCAGCACGCCCTCGGCCGGAGAGTCCTTGACCACGGTGGAGACGATCACGAAGGACTTCACCGGGATGTCCAGCTCCTTCAGGGCGGCGACCTTGGCGCTCTCCTGGGACTGGCTGAACTCCTCGGCGTTCTCCTGGGTGGACTCCTCCTCGGTCTTGCCGTCCGGGTAGAGCGTGTCGTGCGGCACGACCTTGTTGTCGTGCGCCAGCCACCCGTAGACGGCCTCGACGAGGTTCATCTTGTAGTCGGCGCTGGTGACCCGGACGGTGGTCATGTTGAGGTGCCCGCTGGTGGAGTAGGTCTTCCGGCCGGAGATCTGCAGCACCGGCTCGCCGTCGTGCTCGCCGAGCGTGTTCACCGTCGGCCCCGGGGACATCTCCGAGTACGGCACGGGGATGAAGACTCCCGCGCACAGGAGCGCGATCAGCATCAGGGTGGAGGCGAGCATCGTCGCGGTGCGGCGTGGCATGGAACGACAGTACGGGACGCCCCTGTCAGCGACCCGTCAGGGCCACCTCGGAGGCGGACTCAGTGCTGCTTCTCCATGGCCTCGCGGAACCGCGCGTATCCGTCCAGCTCGGGCCCGTCGCTCCGCACCTTCCGGGTCCGATTGGCCCAACTGCCCCACAGACCTGCACCGATCGCAGCGACAAGCGGAATCAGCAACCAGGCGAGCGCCGCCATGTCGTCCTCCAACCCCGATGAGCGACCGCAACTGACTGATCAGCAGATTAGCCATCCGCACTGACAACGCTCACGCCAGGGGGGCGGTTACGCAACCGGAGGAGGGAAGGGATGTTCGGGGCGTCAGCAGGCGCCGACCCACTCCTCGGTCCCGTCGGAGAACTTCTGGTGCTTCCAGATCGGCACCTCGTGCTTGAGGTCGTCGATCAGCTTCCGGCACGCCTCGAAGGCCTCACCGCGATGCGGACACGACACGGCGACGACGACGGCGAGATCCCCGACGACGAGATCCCCGACCCGGTGCACGGCGGCCAGCGCCCGCACCGGATACTCGGCGACCACCTTCTCGGCGACCCGCCGCATCTCGGCCTCGGCGCTGGGATGGCACGAGTACCCGAGCCGGTCGACGTCGGCACCTCCGTCGTGATTCCGTACGGTCCCCACGAACAACGCGGTGCCCCCGGCCGCGTCGTCCCCGACGGCCTTGAAGACCTCGTCGAGGGAGAGCGGGGTCTCACGGATGGCGATGAGCTTGACGGGCTCCTGCGCGCCCTGCTCACCGGGGTGATCGTTACTGGCTGCCATGCCCCCCATCGTGCCCCATACCTCCGACCACACGGAATAGAGCCATCGCCCGGCACGCACGCGTGGCCGTTTGGAGCGTCCTACACATCGGGCCCGTAACCCGAGGGGGCTGCGCTGTTCCCTTCAGCCCGTCCGGCGTTTGAGGACGAGGCCCCTTAAGGGCCGAAGCGGGGTCGAAGGGGCGGCAGCCCCTGGGGACGGGAATGGGAAGGGGCCGCGGGGGCGAAGGGCCCCCACGCGCACCCACCCGCCCCCTCAGATCCGCCCCCTCAGATCCGCCGCCGAGCCTTCCGAGCCCGCCGCACCACAGCGGCCGCGCCCAGCAGCGCCACCGTCGCCCCCGCAGCCCCCGCAGCCGTCGCGTCCTTCCGCCCGAGCCGACGCCCCGCGACCGTGTGCCGCCCGGAGACCTCCTCCAGCAGCTCCGCGAGCACCTCCTCGTTCGTCCACTGCGCCCGCCACCCGGCGTCATGCAGCCGACTCCCGCTGACCACCCACGGGTACATCGTGTACGCCAGGTCCCCGGCCGGGGACGGCGTGAGCCCGATCCGGTGCAGCCGGGCAGCCGCCCCCAGCGCCACCGCCGACGGCAACTCCATCCGCCGGATCCCGCTGAG
Source organism: Streptomyces sp. S.PB5 (assembly GCF_030403745.1). GTDB lineage: Bacteria > Actinomycetota > Actinomycetes > Streptomycetales > Streptomycetaceae > Streptomyces. Next base: position 167,666 of record NZ_JAQMWP010000014.1, on the reverse strand, counting down.
CTCCTCGACCTCCTCCTGCTCCAGCCACCCGTCACACCCGACAGCGAGCTCGCCCTCGACCTTCTCGAGAACGGCGTACTCCAGCGCACTGCACAGATCCTCGACATGGCAGAACTGCCAGGCGGGCCGGGACCCGGCGACGACGAGCAGTCGAGGCGACTCGAAATACCTGGTCAGAGCGGTGTCCGTGCCACCCACCAGCACGGCGGGCCGCACAACGGTGACATTGAGTCCCGGGTGAGCCCGAGGCGCCCTCCGCGCGAGCCGCTCGATCTCCAGCAGATCCCCGACCCCGGTGGCCTCCGCGGTCGCCCGCAACTCCGCGTCCTCGGACAAAGGCAGCTCGTTGTCCGGCAACGCGCCGTACACCATGGAGGACGTGCACAGCACCACCCGATGCACCCCGGCCGCCGCCGCAGCGGTCAGCACGGTCTGCGTCCCCCGTACGTTGTACGCCGTACGGGCGGCCCCGTCCGTCTCCAGATCGAGGTCCAGCGCGAGATGCACCACCACATCCGCGCCCCGCAGCTTCTCCGCGATCGCGGGATCCCGCACGTCCAGGATGTGCCACTGCGCCCCCGCGCACTCCCCGCGCCGCTCATCGATGGCGATGACCTGCTTGATCTCTTCCGACGCGGCGAGCCGCTCGGTGAGCAGCGCACCGATACCGCCCGCCGCACCGGTCACGGCGACGACGGGCCCGCGCAGCCCAGGATTGGTTGACTGGTTTCGCGCTGCGCGAACCTGTGGATCAGGGGAACTCACCGGGCGTCTCCAGCGGTTGTCTTCAGTACGTACACAAGTGACGCGTACGTACCAGGTGGCATCCATCCTGCCGCAGGCCGAGAGTCGGCGAAGCACCGAGGCCCGATCCGCCCACGGTGTCTACGCTGGGTGGTGTTATCGGGCAGTCGCGCCGTCGGAGACAAACCGGCGGCCTTAACAGCCGAGGAATCCCGTGAGTGACACCCCATTCGGATTCGGCCTTCCGCCGGAGGAGCCGGAAGACGGCGACGAGGGCAAGAAGAAGGACCAGCAGAGCGGTGGTGGTCAGGGCCCGGCCAACCCGTTCGGTTTCGGCGGGCTGCCCGGAGCCGGTGGCTTCGGTGGCCCGGGCGGTCCCGGAGGGGACAATCCGTTCGCTGCCATGTTCGGTTCCCTGAACCCCACCGACCTGGGCGCCGCGTTCCAGCAGCTGGGCCAGATGCTCTCCTACGAGGGCGGCCCGGTGAACTGGGACATGGCCAAGCAGATCGCCCGCCAGACGGTCTCCCAGGGCACCGCCGACGGCGTCAAGGACGCGAGCGTCGGTCCGGCCGAGCGCACGGCGGTCCAGGAGGCCGTCCGCCTGGCCGACCTGTGGCTGGACGACGCCACCTCCCTGCCGTCGGGCGCGGGCACCTCCGTGGCGTGGTCCCGCGCGGAGTGGGTCGAGGCGACCCTGCCCGCGTGGAAGGAGCTCGTCGACCCGGTCGCCGAGCGCGTCGGCACCGCGATGGGCGATGTCCTGCCGGAGGAGATGCAGGCCATGGCCGGCCCGCTGATCGGCATGATGCGCTCGATGGGCGGCGCCATGTTCGGCACGCAGATCGGGCAGGCCGTGGGCGTGCTCGCGGGCGAGGTCGTCGGCTCGACCGACATCGGCCTCCCGCTCGGCCCGGCCGGCAAGGCCGCGCTGCTGCCGCTCAACATCGAGGCGTTCGGCAAGGACCTGGGCGTGCCGCAGGAGGAGGTGCGGCTGTATCTCGCCCTGCGCGAGGCCGCCCACCAGCGTCTGTTCGCGCATGTGCCGTGGCTGCGCTCGCACCTGTTCGGCGCGGTCGACGGCTACGCGCGCGGCATCAAGGTCGACACCGCCAAGCTGGAGGACGTGGTCGGTCAGTTCGACCCGCAGAACCCCGAGCAGCTCCAGGACGCCCTCCAGCAGGGCATGTTCCAGCCGGAGGACACCCCGGAGCAGAAGGCGGCCCTGGCCCGTCTGGAGACGGCTCTGGCGCTCGTCGAGGGCTGGGTGGACGCGGTGGTCCACGCGGCCGCCAAGCCCCGGCTGTCGTCGGCGGACGCGCTGCGCGAGACGCTGCGCCGCCGTCGCGCCTCGGGCGGTCCGGCCGAGCAGACCTTCGCCACCCTGATCGGCCTGGAGCTGCGCCCCCGCCGTCTGCGGGACGCCTCCCGTCTGTGGGCCTCGCTCACGGACGCGCGCGGTGTCGACGGCCGCGACGGCCTGTGGGCCCACCCGGACATGCTCCCGACCGCCTCCGACCTGGACGACCCGGACGGCTTCGTCCACCGCGAGCAGCTGGACTTCTCCGAGCTGGACAAGATGCTCGGCGAGGCCGCGGGCGGCTCCGCGGAGAAGCCGAACCTGAAGAAGGACGAGGACGAAAAGGGCGACGACTCCGAGTGAGCCTGCACGACGACGCGGTCCTCGTACTCAAGGGGTACGAGGGCCAGGAAGAGTTGCGCCAGACGTACCTCGACCACTTGGCGGCCCACCCGGACGGCATGTGGAAGGCCTGCGGGGACGGTCACATCACGGCGAGCGCGCTGGTGATCGACCCGTCGCGCGGCCAGGTGCTGCTGACCCTCCACAAGAAGCTGCGGATGTGGCTCCAAATGGGTGGCCACTGCGAACCCGGCGACGCCACGGTGGCCGCCGCGGCGCTGCGCGAGGCGACCGAGGAGTCCGGGATCACGGGCCTGACACTGCTGCCGGGCGGCCCGGTCCGGCTGGACCGGCACCCCATCCCGGCCCCTTGTCACTGGCACTTCGACATCCAGTACGCGGCGCTGGCCCCGGCCGGAACCGTCGAGGCGATCAGCGACGAGTCCCTCGACCTGCGGTGGTTCGCGTACGCCGAGGTCGCGGACGTGGCGGACGAGTCGGTCGTGAGGCTGCTGGAGGCGACTCGCGCGAGGCTGTGACCCTCGGAGTCCCTTCGGGAACGTGTAAGGGGCGACCACCCATGGTGGTCGCCCCTTACGTCTGCTTTCTGGACGGTCAGCTCCAGACGTTGCCCTGATTCTGACCGCGTGCCCCGTGCTGGCCCACCCCGTACTGCGCGGCGAGGCCCGAACCGATCTGGGCGTTCTGCGGCGGCATCAGTTCGCTGGGCTGGACGATGGCGTAACCGCTGCCCATGAAGCTGAGCTCCCAGCCCTCGCCGGTGTTGCCGCGGCGCCGGAACACCCCCGAGGAGTGCGTCTGGGCCTGCATCTGGACGCGCAGCGAGGTCGACCAGGCGACGATCGCGTCGGCGTCGCAGTTGACGTACCTGTCGGGCGTGACCTGCATCATCAGCGGCATGCCGGAGGTCATGAGGGCGACCTTGCCGCGGCCGGTGATGTTGAGCTGGTACTTCCCGGAGCCGGAGATGCCGTAGAGGCTGTCGACGGCGATGACCTCGTGGTGCAGCGAGGAGTCCATGGCGAGGACGTAGGAGCTGTCGACGGTGAGGCCGTCCTGCTCCACGTCCACCAGGTGCACGTGCTGCTTGAGGTTGGCGAGGTAGACCGTGCCCTGCCCGTGGCAGCGCATCAGGTCCAGGCCCTCGCCGGTGTGCGCACGCGAGCGTCCCTGGTCGTTGCTCTGGTACTCGGCGTCGAACTCCATCAGGCCCTGGTAGGCGACCATCGTGCCCTTGCGGGCGAGGATGTCGTCGTGGCCCTCCAGGGTGACGCGGAGCATCTGCTTGTTCTGCAGCGCCCAGCGTTCCTGGGTCTGCTGGTCGTTGTAGGCGAAAAGCGGACTCTGCATGACGTTCTGGCTCCCCCTCAGCCCCGGACCCGGAGTCGGTCGGTGCTGTCCTCGCTGGGCTGGACTACGACGATGCCCTGGCCCGAGAAGGCCATCTGGTAGGCCTCACCGCTGCCGCGGCCGATGAGCGACTGCGCCTTGAAGCTGCGCTTGCCCTTGACCTTGAGGTTCGGGGACCAGGCGACGAGCGCGTCGGGGTCGACGTACGTCTCGTCCTCGCCGCCGCCGCAGTCGACGACGATCGGCTTGCCCCGGGAGGTCAGCGCGACCCAGCCCTGCCCGGAGATCTTGGTGTTCCACAGGCCCTGCCCGGCGAACTTCGCCAGGCCCTTGACGCGCTCGACACCCCAGGTGAGGTGTGCGTCGAAGGCGAGCAGGTTGGTGGCGTTGACGGAGATGCCGTCGCCGTTGAGGTTGATGACGACGACGTTGGCGCCGTAGTCGGCGAGGTAGAGCAGTCCGTCGCCGGAGCACTTCATCAGGGGCGCGCCCTCGCCGGTCATCCAGTCCTTGGCGATCTGGCGCACGGCCGGCGGGTTGGGCTCGTACTGGACGAAGCCCTCGTAGGCGACCATCGAGCCCACGCGCGCGAAGAGGTCGTTCCCGGTCTGCATGGCGATCTTCGCCATGTGGTTGCCGTGGTTCTCCATGCGGGCCGTGACGGGTGCGGGAGCGAAGCCCGCGAGTGGCTGGTTCATGACGGACTCCCTCAGATCTCGTACGGCTGGACGACGATGAAGTTGCCGGGCGCGGCCCGGAACTGCAGGTTCACGCTCTCGCCGGTGTCGCCGGGGTAGGCGTTGCGACGCATGCGGACCTGGCTGGAGACGACGACCTGGGCGGCGGACGACCAGGCGACCACGGCGTTGGCGTCCGCGAAGGTGGTGGGCGTGACCGGCAGCACCACGGGCGTGCCGTGCGTCTTGAGGACGATCGTGCCGGTGCCCTGGAACAGCATCGTGAACAGCGCGCCGCCCGGGATGCCGTGGCCCTCGATCCGGCGGACCTCGTACTGGAGGCTCTCGTCGAAGGCGAGGACGTTCTCGGCGGAGACGCAGATGCCGTCGCCCTGCAGCTCGATGGGGTGCAGCATCGTGGAGTTCTCGGCGAGGAAGACCTGGCCCTGCCCGGTGCAGCGCATCAGCTGCATCTCCTGGCCGGTCGCGTTGCCGACGACCCGGCCGGCGAAACCGGCGCCCTTGTAGCTGAAGTCGACCTTGCCCTGGTAGAGCACCATGCTGCCCTGGCGGGCGAGCACGGGCTGACCGCCGATGCCGAGGTCGACGCGGACGAGCTTCTTGTTCTGCTGCGTCCAGCGCTGGCCGGTGGGCGTCTCCTTGAACTGCGCGAGGGCGCCGGCGACACCGGCGGCCTGGGGCGCGCCCTGCGGCATGCCCTGGGGCGCACCGTAGGGGGCCTGCTGGCCGGGGGCCTGTCCGTAGCCGGGCGGCGGGGTGGGCTGGCCGTAGCCCGGAGGCGGAGTCGGCTGACCGTAGCCCGGAGGCGGAGTCGGCTGACCGTAGCCGGGCGGCGGGCCGGGAGCCTGGGGCGCCTGCGGGGCCTGGGGCTGGGCGCCGTAGCCGGGGGGCAGCGGGGCGGTCTGGCCGGGGGCCTGACCGTACTGGGGCTGCTGCGGCGGCTGACCGTAGGGCGCGGGCGCCGGGGCCGGGGGCGGCACCGGGGCGCCACCGGGCGGGGTCATGGGCGCGACGATGGTGGGCTGGGCGTGCACACTCGGGGCGGGCGCCGGGGCGGGCGCCGGGGGCGCGAAGCCCTGGGCGGGCGCCGGAGCGGGCGCGGGTGCCGGAGCGGCAGCCGGCGCGCCGAACGCGGGCGGGGCGGCGGCCTGGGCGGGCGGGGCGAAGCTCGGCGCGGCACCGGCCTGCGGCTGCTGCGGGGCGGCGGGGGCCTCCTCCTCGGCGACCTCGCCGCCGAAGTTCTTCAGCAGCGCTTCCAGGCCGCCGTCGAAGCCCTGTCCGACCGCGGCGAACCGCCAGACATCCTTCAGGTAGAAGTCGCCCAGCATCACGGCGCGCTCGGTGGTGAACTCCGAGCCGTTGAAGGAGTAGCGGGCGACCTCTTCGCCGCCGGCCACGATCCGGATGTATCCGGGGGCGATCTGCGACATCTGTCCGGCGCCGTCGATCGTCGCAGTGAAGGAGAGCTTCTGGATCTGCGCCGGGATCCGGTCGAGGGTGACGCGGAAGGACTCCGTGTCACCCGCCTGGGCGCCGAGGAGCTGGATGGACTCCTCGGGGGACTTCGGCTGGTTGAAGAAGACGAAGTACCGGTCGTCCGAGAGCCGCTCGTCGGCGTCGAGACCGAAGCAGCTGATGTCGAAGCTCAGTCCGGGGCCGGTGATCTGTACGCCGACGTACAGATCGGTGCCCGCGGTGAGGTCACTGACCTTGGCCTTGTGGCCGCGTTGGAATTCCCTGGCCATGCGTAACGACCGTCCCCCATCCAAATGCGAGTGCGTCGCGCCAGGCTAACGGCAAACTCGGACAACGGACGATGTCGGTACAGACCCGGTACACAACTGCCCGCGCGGGGGCGTCGGTCCCCGCGTCGGTCACTCTCCGCGCGCGCCCGGCAGATGAGGCAGCCGGTCGGCCGCGACGACCCCTTCGAGATAGCCACGGGCCCGCTCGGTGCGCGGATACGCCTCCAGGAGCCGCCAGAAGCGGGGCCCGTGTCCGGGCACGAGCAGATGGGCGAGCTCGTGGACGAGAACGTAGTCGACGACGTACTCGGGCATCCCCTGCAGCCGGTGCGAGAGGCGGATGCTGCCCTCGGAGGGGGTGCAGGAGCCCCAGCGGGTGTTCTGGTTGGTGACCCAGCGCACCGAGGAGGGCCGGGCGCGGCCGTCGAAGTACTGGGCCGACAGCCGCTCCGCCCGCTCGGACAGTTCGGCGTCGCCGAGGACCCGCTTGCTCTCCTGAGCGGCCAGCTTGTCGAGCATGACGCTCACCCAGCGTTGTTCCTCCGCCTCGGACATCCGGGCAGGGATCAGCACAACGGTGCGATCGCCCTCGCGGTACGCGGAGACCGTCCGGCGTCGACGGGCGCTTCTGCGCACCTCGATCGCGCTCGCACCCGAGCCGCTGGGCGGTTGACTCGACGCGCGTCGCTGTGGTGTTCCGGCACGGTGCAGTGGGTCGGCGGACACGCCCCGACGTTACCCGCTGTGAGTGGTGGAAGTCCCGACTCCGGGACGGTTCGGTTCCGATCCCCCACCATGCGTTTGATTTGTACGACGAATACCCACCGCCTGTGGACAACTTTCGGCATCGGATTGCGGATCCGGGCATGCTGGCATTCGCCGACGGAGCCACGGCCGACCGCCGAACGCTCTCCGGGCGGCGTACGGGGACGTTCCACGAGGGCTACGGGGGCCTGTCATGCAGTCTTCACAAGATCCGCCGGTTGCGGTGATCCCACTGGTTCCGCAGGTGAAGCCGGCGCTGCGGCGCGGCTGGCGCGACCTCGACACGGTGCAGTTCGGGATGACTCCGGCGCACGCGATGACGCTGGGTCCGATGGACACCGCGACGGGCAGTTTCCTGGACCTGCTCAACGGCACCCGGGGCCCGGGGCTGCTGCGCGAGGAGGGCCGGCGGATGGATCTGCCCGACGGCCATGTCGACCGGCTCATCGAGCGGCTGTCCCGGGCGGGGCTGCTCGACGACGCGCGCGGCGGCGGACCGGCCGGTGAGGCCCTGCGAAGGAAGAAACGGGTCCTCGACCGGCTCCGCCCCGACCTCGCCTCCCTGTCCCTGACCACGTCCGAACCGGGCGAGGCGATCGGGCTGCTGGCGGCCCGGCGCTCCCTTCGCGTGCAGGTCAGGGGCGCGGGCCGGGTCGGCGCTGTGCTGGCCTCGCTGCTCTCCGGCGCCGGGATCGGCGAGGTCGACGTGCGCGACATCGGCGAGGTCGAGCCGTGGGACGTGGCACCGGGCGGGCTGCCCGTCGAGGCGATCGGCGAGCGCAGGGACGAGGCCGCCCGACGCGCGGCCCGGCGGTACGCGCCGGACCGCTCTTCACGCGGACCGGTCTCCGTAGCCGGTGAGCCCGCGGCCGGTGAGCCCGGCTTCTCCCTGGTGATCCTCGCCCCCAGGGACGACGTAGCCGTGCACGCCCCGCCCCCGGCCGACCAGCTCATCGACTCCGGTACGCCCCATCTGTACGTCGGTGTCGCGGAGGGAACCGGTGTCGTCGGCCCGCTCGTCCTGCCCGGCGTGACGAGTTGCGCGGGCTGTCTGCACGAGGGGCGCACCGACCGGGACCCCGCGTGGCCGCGGCTGGTCGCGCAGTGGCGGTCGGGCTCGGGGCGGTCGCGTCATGTGCGCCCCTGTGATCTGGCTCTGGCCACCACGGTGGCGGGGCTGGCGGCCGCGCACGCCCTCTCCTTCCTCGACGGCCGGCTGCCGTCGAGTGCCGGCGCCCGCTGGGAGGTCTCCGTCCCCTCTCTGAACTGGCATGCGCGGCCGGTCTGGACGCATCCCGCATGCCCCTGCGGAGCAGCGGAGAAAGGTAAGGGAGAACACACCTCCGAGGAGGGGGAGTCGCACGAGACAATGAGCGGGCAAGGGCCGTCGCAGGAGTCGCCCCGCAAGGCGGACGCGGTACGGTCGGCTGGGACCTGGAGGGCGCATGTCTGATCTTCCCCGCAAGGCGGTCACCCGTACCGCCAAGCTCGCCGCGCTCCCGATCGGCTTCGCCGGCCGGGCGACCTGGGGGCTCGGCAAGAGAATCGTCGGGGAATCCGCGGAACTCGTCGGCCGTGAGCTGCAGCAGCGCACCGCGGAGCAGCTGTTCAAGGTGCTCGGCGAGCTCAAGGGCGGCGCGATGAAGTTCGGCCAGGCCCTGTCGGTCTTCGAGTCGGCGCTGCCCGAGGAGGTCGCCGGCCCCTACCGTGCCGCGCTGACGAAGCTCCAGGAGGCGGCGCCTCCGATGCCGACGCGCACGGTGCACAAGGTGCTGGAGGAGCGGCTCGGGGAGGACTGGCAGGAGCTGTTCGAGGAGTTCGAGGACAAGCCCTCCGCCGCGGCGTCGATCGGTCAGGTGCACCACGCGGTGTGGCACGACGGCCGCGAGGTCGCGGTCAAGGTGCAGTACCCGGGTGCCGGCGACGCCCTGCTGTCCGACCTGAACCAGTTGAGCCGCTTCGCCCGGCTGTTGGGCCCGCTGATCCCGGGCATGGACATCAAGCCGCTGATCGCGGAGCTGAAGGACCGGGTCTCCGAGGAGCTGGACTACGGCCTGGAGGCACAGGCCCAGCAGGCGCACGCCGAGGAGTTCGCGGACGACCCCGACGTCGTGGTGCCGGCGGTGGTCCACCAGTGCGAGCAGATCCTGATCACGGAGTGGATGGAGGGCGTCCCGCTGTCGGAGGTCATCTCCGAGGGCACCCAGGACCAGCGCGACCGCGCCGGCCAGCTCCTGGCCCGTTTCCTCTTCTCCGGCCCGGCCCGCACCGGCCTGCTCCACGCCGACCCACATCCCGGGAACTTCCGCCTCCTGCCCGGCGGCCCGCACGGCGCGGACGACTGGCGCCTGGGCGTCCTGGACTTCGGCACGGTGGACCGCCTCCCGGGCGGCCTGCCCACCCCCATCGGTGAGTCGCTGCGCATGACCCTCGACGGCGAGGCCGAGGCCGTCTACGAGCTCCTCTGTCTGGAGGGCTTCGTCAAGGAGTCCATAGAGCTGGACCCCGACGCCGTCCTCGACTATCTCCGCCCGATCATCGAACCGGCCCTGCGCGACGAGTTCACCTTCACCCGCGGCTGGATGCGCAGCCAGGCCGCCCGCATCGCCGACATCCGCTCCCCCGCCTACCAACTGGGCAAGCAGCTCAATCTCCCCCCGGCCTACCTCCTCATCCACCGGGTCACGCTCAGCACCATCGGCGTCCTGTGCCAGCTGGGCGCGACCGTCCGGCTGCGGGCGGAACTGGAGGAGTGGCTGCCGGGGTTCGTGGTGGAGGAGCCGGAGGAGTCGGTGGCGGAAGCCTGAGCCCGACCATCGGTTGCCCACCGGGGGCGGGCCCCGGCGACGCCGGCCCTACCACCAGGCCGAGTCCAAGCGGCCCTCGATCGCTCTGAGATTGTCCCTGGAGCAGGTGTCGCAGAAGTACTGTCGGACGCCGTTCTCCACGGAGCAGGTCCAGGTGGGGCGGGGTCCGTCGGCGGCGATGCCGCAGCGGGCGCACACCAGAGACCGGGGCTCCGTGGCGGAGCCGTCGTCCTCACTGCCCCCGGGAAGACTCGTCACGCGGCGACGATATCGCCGCGGCCGGTGGATCAGCGGGCACAACGCACCGCGGGGGCCGGTCCGTTCGGACGGACCGGCCCCCGCGGGGAGCTTTCGCCTCCCGGAGTCCGGGAGGCCACCGCTACAGGTGTGATCGGTTACTGCATGACGGCCATGGCGAGCGCACGGCGGGCGCGCATCGAGGCGCGCTCGGCCCGGCGCTGCATCCGGCGAGCGCTCATCAGGCGCACGGCCTGACGCTCGCGCTCGGCCTCACGCAGGCGCTCGTGCATATGTGCACGGGCCAGGGCTTCTGGTTGAAGTTGCATCTCACGGGTCCTGTTCTGACGCGAGTCGTGCGCGCCGGTGGTGGTGAAGTCTGGGGTCTCAGAGCCGATGGGCTCAGTGGTGGACGGCTTCATCGGGGCCTGCTTCTTGGGGTCGTGCGTGAGAGGGCGGTCGATCGTTCCTGCGGTGTTCATGCCGAGACCGGGTTCTTGCGCGGGCGACCACGCGGCCGCTTCCGGGCGACGACGACACCCTGGACGAACAGCTCGCCACCCCAGACGCCCCAGGGCTCACGCCGCTCCTTGGCGCCGGCGAGGCAGGCCTCGATCAGCGGGCAGGTGCGGCAGAGGGACTTGGCGTACTCGACGTCCGCCGGCGACTCGGCGAAGAAGACCTCCGGGTCGTAGGAACGGCAGGGGACGGGTACGCCGAGGTTCTCGATGGCGTCGTCGAGCGCGGTGAGCGCAGTGAGCGGGGTCAAGGTGGAGTCCTCCGTGAGGCCGGGCGGGGGGATCGTTTCGGAAGGCGGTACGGACGGGGCGTGCGCTTCGAGTTGCACGGTTCGTCTTCCTCGTCTGGTCGGTCCGGCCCTGTTGGACCGGTAGTCGGCTTTCTTGTCCCGAGGCCCCTTCGCTCCGCTGTCCAAGTTCTTGGACAAACAGAAGGGCCGCGGATCCCGGATGGGGTTCCGCGGCCCTGAAGGCGCCGGCCTGATCAATCAGGCTGGATCACTCCAGGGTTCTGGCCCACGGAAGGCCCACATCAGGTGGTGCTGCGTCGTCTGCTTCCGGCTTCCGGCACCGGCTGCCGTAAAGGCATAGGCCTGAGCCTTGCCCTCTACTGCTTCCAGCGCCTTGGTCGGTCGCTCATTGCGCTCGCGGACAGGGAGACCCGCGAGAGACACGGAGGACGCCGGACCGGCGACACGAATGCCGGACAGACCGGTGCCCTGGTTCGAGACGGCGAGCATGCACAGGGAGACGACGACCGAGCGATCGGTCATTTTCGCGGTGTTGATGTAGCTGGCGTTGATGCTGGTCACTGGACTCGCCTCCTCTCGGCGTCTCGGGGGACTGGGGTGAGCCAGTCCTACGGATATGTAAGTAGAGCACGGAATTGGGGCCTCCGAGAAGGCCTCCGTCCCCGTGGCTAAGAACCTATGGGGATTGCTGGGGCATGCGCAAACTATTTTTTCGACGAGTTCCTCTCAGTCCTCATCTTCTTCGGCCCCAGGCTCCTGGCCTGCACAGATGGCCAGCACATCGGCTCCGTAGCGGTTGAGCTTCCGGGCGAGCACCCCGGAGATACGAGAGAGCTCAGCCGGAGTGGTCGGCTCCGCCTCTGCGATCGCCTTCAGCGTCCTGTCCGTGAAGATGCAGAAGTCCGGCTGGCCGCTGCGCTCGGCCTGAACCGCGCGCCAGTCCCGCAGCCGCTCATAGAGCCCCTCGTCCATGTCGGACGGGCAGTCGTCACAACGCATCAGCTTCATCTCGCCGGCGTCGGTGAGGGTGCGCCCGCAGACCCGGCAGCGAGCCGGGGTGCGCTGGGTGCGCCTCGGCGCGGCAGCCGCCGTACCGCCGGTGAAACCCCGCTCCACGCCTCCGGTGCCCGCCGTGGCGGCCCGTCCCGCAGCGCCGGTCGAGCCGGGGCGCAGGCCGTCGAGGAACCGGCTGGGGCGGCGGTTGGGCCGCCCGCCGGGCGAGCGGGAGAGCGCCCAGGAGACATGGAGGCGCTCCCTGGCGCGGGTCACGCCCACATAGAGGAGCCGACGCTCCTCCTCGATCTGCTCGTCGGTCTTTGCGTAGGTGATCGGCATCATGCCCTCGGCGACCCCGACCAGGAAGACGACGTCCCACTCCAGGCCCTTGGCCGAGTGCAGGGAGGCGAGGGTGACGCCCTGGACGGTCGGGGCGTGCTGCGCATTGGCCCGCTCGTCCAGTTCGGCGACGAGGTCGGCGAGGGTGGCGTCGGCTCTGGCGGCGGCGAAGTCCTGTGCCAGGTTCACCAGGGCGGCCAGCGACTCCCAGCGCTCCCTGACCGCGCCGGAGCCGGCCGGCGGCTCGGACGTCCAGCCCTCGCCGGAGAGCACGGCGCGTACCTGGGAGGGCAGGTCGGGGGCGTCGTCCAGCCGTGAGTCGTTGCCGCCGAAGCGGGCCGCGCCCCGCAGGTTGACGATGGCTCTGCGCACTTCGGGGCGGTCGAAGAAGCGCTCGGCACCGCGCAGCTGGTAGGGGACGCCCGCGTCGGCGAGGGCCTGCTCGTAGGTCTCGGACTGGGCGTTCGTCCGGAACAGGATGGCGATCTCGGCGGCCGGCACCCCGGCGGCCATCAGCTCGCGGATGCGCCGGGCGGCGCCCTCGGCCTCGGCGGGCTCGTCGGTGTACTCGGTGTAGAGGGGCTCGGGGCCCGGGGCGCGCTGGGAGACCAGTTCCAGGCGGTGGTCGGCGGCGCGGCCGCTGGCCTGGGCGAGCAGTCCGTTGGCCAGGTGGACGACCTGCGGGGTGGAGCGGTAGTCCCGGACCAGCTTGACGACGGTGGCCCCGGGGTGGCGGGTGCGGAAGTCGAGCAGATGGTCGGGAGTTGCTCCCGTGAACGAGTAGATCGTCTGACTGGCGTCGCCGACCACGCAGAGGGTGTCCCGGTCGCCGAGCCACAGCTCCAGCAGCCGCTGCTGGAGGGGGCTGACGTCCTGGTACTCGTCGACGACGAAGTGCTGGTACTGGGCGCGGACCTGGTCGGCGATGTCGTGCCGGTCCTGCAGGACCGCCACCGTCAGCAGCAGCACGTCCTCGAAGTCGATGACTCCGCGCTCACGCTTGAGGTCCTCGTAGGCGGTGTAGAGCTGGGCGACCTCGGCGGGGTTGCGCGGGGCCTCCCGGCCCGCCTTGGCGGCCGCGAGGGCGTAGTCGGCGGGGACGGTCTGGGTGACCTTGGACCACTCGATCTCGGCGGTGACGTCCCGCAGCTCGCCCCGGTCGAGGCGGATGCGGCAGGCGGCGGCCGCGTCGGCGACGAGCTGGATCTTGCGGTCGACGAGCCGGGGCATGGAGCCGCCGACGGCTTTCGGCCAGAAGTACTGGAGCTGGCGCAGGGCTGCGGAGTGGAAGGTGCGGGCCTGGACGCCGGCGGCGCCGAGCTGGCGGAGGCGGCCGCGCATCTCACCGGCGGCGCGGTTGGTGAAGGTGACGGCCAGCACGCTGGAGGGCTGGAGGATGCCGGCGCGCACTCCGTAGGCGATGCGGTGGGTGATCGCCCGGGTCTTGCCCGTACCGGCCCCGGCCAGCACGCACACCGGCCCCTGCAGGGCGGTGGCCACCTCGCGCTGCTCGGGGTCGAGCCCTTCGAGCACCGCGTCGGCCGAGTCCGGTACCTGCGGGAAGAGGGTGGAGTGCGTTGCTGCTGTCACACCGCCATGCTGCCAGGTCGGCGGGGACGGCTGTGCCGGTTGTCCACAGGCAGGGGCTCGCAGTCGTACTAATGCGGCAGGCGTCACCTGGCCGGGCACCGCGGTTCGGGAATGCCGGCGCCGGTCGCATACGTTCTCCCCCTGGACCACCCCGTCCCCCGAGCCACCAGAGGAGTGCGCGAGACATGCAGGGCACTGTGACGATGTACAGCACCACGTGGTGCGGTTACTGCCAGCGGCTGAAGAAGCAGCTGGACCGCGAGGGCATCGCGTACACCGAGATCAACATCGAGCAGGACCCGGCGTCCGCGGCCTTCGTCGAGAAGGCGAATGGCGGAAACCAGACGGTTCCGACCGTGCTGTTCGCCGACGGTTCGACGATGACGAACCCGTCGCTGGCGCAGGTGAAGCAGAAGATCGCCGCGTAAGCGCGCGGGTACGCATGCGAAGGGGCCGCTCCCGGTGGGGAGCGGCCCCTTCGCGTCGTCGTCAGACGCTCCGTGTCGGCATCGGCTTTCCGTACCAGAGCTCGATGAGCCGGGCCGCGATCGAGATGCCGTACGGCGGCAGGACCTCGCCGGAGTCGAAGGCGGCGCCCAGTTCGTCGCGGGAGAACCAGCGGGCCTCGTGGATCTCGTCGCCGTCGACGTCGATCTCGGTGGAGGTGGCGCGGGCCATGAAGCCGAGCATGAGGCTGGAGGGGAACGGCCAGGGCTGGCTGGCGACGTACTCGACCTGGCCGACGCTGATGCCGGCCTCCTCGAAGACCTCGCGGCGCACCGCCTGCTCGATGGACTCGCCGGGCTCCACGAAGCCGGCCAGCGTCGAGAAGCGGCCCTCGGGCCAGTGGACCTGGCGGCCGAGCAGGATGCGGTCCTCCTCGTCGGTGACGGCCATGATCACGGCGGGGTCGGTGCGCGGGTAGTGCTCGGCGCCGCAGGCCTGGCAGCGGCGGATGTGGCCGGCCGCGGCGATGACGGTGCGCTCGCCGCAGCGGGAGCAGAAGCGGTGGGTGCGCTGCCAGTTCTCCAGACCGACCGCGTGCACCATCAGGCCCGCCTCGCGCGGCGACAGCAGCAGGCCGGCCTCGCGCAGCCCCGCGGGCCGCGCGGACTGGTCGATGCGGCCGGGCAGGGCGTCCTTCTGGAGGGCGAAGTAGCGGACGCCGTCCTCGTCGATGCCGAGGAAGTAGCGGTGCGCCTCGGTGAGCGGGGCCTCGAAGGCGGGCGTCATGACGAGTTCGGTACGGCCGTCGGCCGTCTCGTCGATGAGGACCTGGCCGCCGGAGACCACGAAGCAGCGCGTCGTGGGGTGGCTCCACGCCGCCGCGAGCCAGGCCTCGTCGAGCCGGTGGTGGGCGGCCCGGTCGATGCCGCTGGGGGCGGTGAGCGAGATGGGTCGGTCGGCGGTGTGGTCGGTCCAGGTGGTCACGGGTGCTTCCAACTCCCCCAGTGGAACGGATTGTTTCGGCGGGCGGTTCGGCGGGACGTGCGGCAGGAGGCGACCGCGTCCGGTGTTCGGCGGTACGGGACAGCTCTTCCAGTCTGCCCCGCGCTCCATGCCGATCCGGACGCCTCGGGAGGATCAGGGCGCATGCCGCCAGTGCTCCGCGAGGTCGCCCCAGAGATACGCGGTGGTCTCGACTCCCTTGAGGAGCAGATCGAGCTCGACCTTCTCGTTCGGCGCGTGCCAGCCGTCGGAGGGGACGGAGATCCCGAGGAAGAGCACGGGGGCGCCGAGCACCTCCTGAAGGTCGGCGGCCGGGCCGGAACCGCCCTCGCGGGTGAAGCGGACGGGTTTCTCGAAGGCGCGGCCCATGGCCCGTACGACGGACTGCAGGGCCGGGTGGTCCAGCGGGGTCAGACACGGGCGCGTGGCGGAGCCGAACACGATCTCGCAGCGGATCCCGGCGGGCACCTGCTCGGCGGCCCAGGCGCGGACGACCTTCTCGATGTGCGCCGGGTCCTGTCCGGCGACAAGGCGGAAGGACAGCTTCACCATCGCGGAGGACGGGATGATCGTCTTGCTGCCAGGGCCCTGGTAGCCGCCGCCGATGCCGTTGACCTCGGCGGTGGGGCGGGCCCAGATGCGCTCCAGGGTGGTCAGCCCGGCCTCGCCCTGGGTGGCGTACGACTTGGCCGTGCGCAGCCACTGCCGCTCGTCGAAGGGCAGTTCGGCGAAGAGTTCGCGCTCGCGGTCGGTGAGTTCGACGATGCCGTCGTAGAAGCCGGGGACGGCCACGCGTGCGTGCTCGTCGTGCAGGGCGGCGACCAGGCGGGCGGCGGCGGTCGCCGGGTTGGGGACGGCGCCGCCGAAGGAGCCGGAGTGGATGTCCTGGTCGGGGCCGAGGAGGCGGATCTCGCACTCGGCGAGACCGCGCATGCCGGTGCAGACGGTCGGGGTGTCCTCGGACCACATGCCGGTGTCGGAGACGATCACGGCGTCGGCGGCGAGCCGCTGCGCGCGCTCCTCGACGAGGGCGCGGAAGTGCGGGGACCCGGACTCCTCCTCGCCCTCGATCAGCAGTTTGAGGTTGACGGCCGGGGTGGTGCGGCCGGTCGCGGCGAGGTGGGCGCGGACGCCGAGTGTGTGGAAGAACACCTGGCCCTTGTCGTCGGCAGCCCCGCGCGCGTAGAGGCGGTTCTCCCGGACGACGGGCTCGAAGGGCTCGCTGTCCCAGCCGTCCTCCAGGGCGGCGGGCTGCACGTCGTGATGGCCGTAGACCAGGACCGTGGGCGCCCCGGGGACGTCTGAGGGCCACTCGGCGAAGACCGCGGGGGCGCCGGGCGTCTCCCAGACCTCGGTGGTCGGGAAGCCGGTCTCCCGCAGTCTGGCGGCGAGCCAGTCGGCGCTGCGGCGTACGTCGGGCGCGTGGTCGGGCTGGGCCGACACGGACGGGATGCGCAGCCATTCGGCGAGATCGTCGAGGAAGGGGGCGCGATGCTGCTCGATGTACGCACGGACGGCGCTGACGACGCTGTCAACGGGATGGCTCATGGTCACGAGCCTATCGGCCCGCACCGACATCCTCGGTGGGCGGTTCCTCACAGTTTGCTTGCGCGGAGATGTCGGAGGTGCCGGAGGCGGCGGAGGGACCGGACGGGTCGGCGGGGTCCTCCCGCAGCAGCCGCTCCAGTGCGCCCCGGTCCGCGAGATCGTCCGGCCGGTCGATCTCGCCGCTGCGGACGTACAGGAACGCCGCCGTGACCGACTCCAGAGGCACCCCCTGCTGCTCGGCCCAGGCGAGCCGGTACAGGGCGAGCTGGAGCGGGTCGGCGGTGCGGTCCCGGTTCGTCTTCCAGTCGACGATCTCGTACGTCGCCGTCTCGCCGTCGCCCTGTTTGTATACGGCGTCGATGCGGCCCCGCACCACGCGTCCGGCGATGGCGAGCTGGAAGGGCGCCTCGACGCGATGGGGCGTGCGATGCGCGTACTCGGTTCGCTCGAACGCGTCCTTGAGGGCCTCCAGGTCCCGCTCGTCGGCGATCTCTGCCTCGCTGCCGGGCAGCTCCTCCGGCTCCAGCATGGGCAGCGTCAGCTCTTCGAAGCGGGCTTCCACCCACGCGTGGAACCGGGTGCCTCGGCGAGCGGCGGGTTGTGGGGGGCGCGGCATGGGGCGCGCGAGTTCCTGTGCGAACCCGTCCGGGTCCTCGGCCAGCCGCAGCAGCTGGGAGGCGGTGAGCGACGCGGGCAGGGGTACCTCGGTGACGGCCTCCCGCGCGCGCAGGAGCTCACCGGTGAGGGCGTCGAGGTCGCGGTCCCAGGAGGCGAGGGTGCGGGCTTCCTCCGGGGTGAGGCGGCGGTGGGCGGGCTCGGTGTCCTGCCCGGCTTGCGTCGGGTGCGCACGCGCGTGCTCGGTCTCACCGAGGTCCGGCCGCGTCGCCTGGTGCGGGACCGTCGGGCGGTCGGTCGTCCATGAGTCCCAGTCGGCTTCGGCGTCGGAGGAGACCTCGTCCTCGTAAGGGGGTTCGCCGTAGGCAGGCTCCTCGTAGGGAGGCTCGTCCTCCTCCGGCGGCGGCGGCCAGTCCGGGTCGTCGTGGACGTCCGGGTCGTGCTCGGCCGCGGGGTGACCGTCCGCGTGGCTCGCGAGGCGCTCCAGGTGGGCCAGGACCGTCTCGGCGGCGGCCCGGCGGCGGGCCAGGGCCCTGTCGTCGAGGGGCAGGGGCCACACCTGGTCGACGGTGGCCGCGTGGAGGGCGGGGTTCTCCTCGTCCTCGGCGGGCTCGTCCGCCCAGGCCTCGATCTCGCCGTACCCGGCCTCGCAGTGGGCGTAGAGGGCCCGGAGGAAGTCGGACGGGCCGCGCGGCTTCTTCTGGGCGGGACCCCACCAGTGGCCGGAGCCGAGGAGGAGGGAGCGCGGGCGGGTGAAGGTGACGTAGCCGAGGCGGAGTTCCTCGGTGTGCTGATGATCCTTCATGGCCTCCTGGAAGGCCTTCAGTCCCCGGGAGTCCCAGGCCTCGACGTCGGGCAGGGTGGCCGCGTCACCGCGCAGTTCGTGCGGCAGCACCTTGCCCTGCGCGGTCCACTTCTCGCGGCCCTGGGTGCTGGGGAAGGTGCCGGTGACCAGCCCGGGCACGGCGACGACGTCCCACTCCAGGCCCTTGGACTTGTGCGCGGTGAGCACCTTGACGGTGTTCTCGCCGCCGGGCAGGGCGTTGTCGAGGCCCTTCTCGTACTGCGCGGCGGTGCGCAGGAAGCCGAGGAAGGCGAGCAGGGTCGCCTCGCCGTCGCCGGCGGCGAACGAGGCGGCGATGTCCAGGAAGTTGGAGAGGGTCTCGCGGCGGCGGGCGGCCAGGGCGTGCGGGGACGCCGACAGCTCCACCTCCAGGCCGGTGACGGCGAGGACGCGGTGCAGGACGTCCATGAGCGGGTCGGCGAGGGAGCGGCGCAGGTCGCGCAGTTCGGTTGCCAGGCGGGCGAACCGCACGCGCGCGTCCGGCGAGAAGGGCAGCCCGTCGTCGTCCCCGTCACCGTCGAACGGCGTCTCCAGGAACGTGTCGAGCGCGTCCGCGAGCGATATCACCTCCGAGGGATCGACCCCCTCGACGGCCTCGGCGAGCCGGCGGTCCGGGTCGTCGTCGCCGTCCACGCGCGCGTGGGACACCAGCCGCCGGGCGCGGCGCCCCAGGAGGGCGAGGTCGCGCGGGCCGATGCGCCAGCGGGGCCCGGTGAGCAGACGCACCAGGGAGGCGTTGGCGCCGGGGTCCTGGAGGACCTCGCAGACGGCGACCAGGTCGGCGACCTCGGGCAGGTGCAGCAACCCGGAGAGGCCGACGACCTCGACAGGGACGTCCCGGGCCACCAGCGCGCCCTGGATCTCGGCGAAGTCGGTCGCCGTGCGGCACAGGACGGCGATCTCGCCCGGCGCCTTGCCGGTGTTGACCAGATGCGCGATCGAGTCGGCGATCCAGTCCATCTCCTCGGCGTGGGTGCGCAGCAGGGCGCAGCGCACCACACCGTCCCGCTCGGCGCCGGGGGCCGGGCGGAGGGCCTCCACGCCCGCGTGCATGGCGCGCAGGGGCTCGGCGAGGCCGTTGGCGAGGTCGAGGAGGCGGCCGCCGCTGCGGCGGTTCTCGCTGAGCGACTGGCGGGCGGCCAGGTGACCGTCGGGGCGGGCGAAGTGCTCCGGGAAGTCGTCGAGGTTGGCGACGGAGGCGCCGCGCCAGCCGTAGATCGCCTGGCAGGGGTCGCCCACCGCGGTCACCGGGTGGCCGGTGCCGCCGCCGAAGAGGCCCGCCAGGAGGACGCGCTGGGCGACCGAGGTGTCCTGATACTCGTCGAGCAGGACGACCCGGAACTCGTCGCGCAGGATCCGCCCGACCTCGGGGATCTGGGCGAGTTCGGCGGACAGGGCGATCTGGTCGCCGAAGTCGAGCAGGTCACGCTCGCGTTTGGCGGCCCGGTAGCGGACCACCAGCTCGGCGAGTTCACGGCGCGCGGCGGCCGCTTCGGGAACCTTGCGCAGGTCGGCGTTGGTCAGCCTGGCGCCCTGCAGGGAGAGCAGCAGCTCGGCGTCGTACGCGCGCAGCGCCTCCGGCCGTACGAGGTGTTCGGCGAGCTCGGCGTCGAGGGTGAGGAGGTCCCCGACCAGGTCGGGGAAGGAGCGGGTCAGCGCCGGGTAGGGGCCCGGGGCCTCGCGGAGCACGCGCGCGGCGAGCTGGTAGCGGGTGGCGTCGGCGAGGAGCCGGGAGGTCGGCTCCAGGCCGATGCGCAGGCCGTGGTCGGTGAGCAGGCGGCCCGCGAAGGCGTGGTACGTGGAGATCACGGGCTCGCCGGGCGGGTTGTCCGGGTCGATGACGTCGGGATCGGTGACGCCCGCCTTGACGAGCGCCTTGCGCACGCGCTCGGCGAGTTCGCCGGCCGCCTTGTTGGTGAAGGTGAGGCCGAGCACCTGCTCGGGGGCTACCTGGCCGGTGCCGACCAGCCACACCACGCGGGCCGCCATCACCGTCGTCTTGCCCGACCCGGCACCGGCCACGATCACCTGCGGGGCGGGCGGCGCGACGATGCAGGCCGTCTGCTCCGGGGTGAACGGGATACCGAGGAGCTCCTTGAGCTGATCGGGATCGGTGATACGGGCGGGCATGTCGGAGAGGCTAGCGGCGCCCACTGACAGTCGAGGACGAATCGCCCCGCGGTCCACCTCCGGGTCGAAAGAAGCGCAGGTCAGCACGTGTGGTGCAACCGATCACACCCGTGCGCTCACTCCACCACGTGACGTCCTTCGGGCCGCGCGCTGCACGACGCCCGGAACGCGCAGTGCGTGCAGTGCTGACCGGCGCTGGGCGTGAACCGCTCGTCGAGGACCTTCCCCGCCGCCGTGGCGAGCAGGTCGCCGACCCACTCCCCCTCCAGCGGCTCCTGGGCCTGCACCTTGGGCAGCGTCTCGCCGCCGTCCCGCCTGGCCGCGCCCTGCCGCAGCTGGACGAGTTCGGCGCCGCCGGGCTCCGGTCGTACGCCGTCGAAGGCCTCGTCGACGGCGCCCTCGCGGACGGCGAGCTGGTAGACGGCGAGCTGCGGGTGGTGCTCGACCTCGCGCGCGGTGGGCGCCTGCTTGCCGGTCTTGAAGTCGACGACGTACGCGCGCCCCTCTCCGTCGGCCTCGACGCGGTCCATCTGGCCCCGGATGCGCACCTCGTAGTCGCCCGCTTCGAGGGTCACGTCGAAGTCGTGCTCGCTGGCGACCGGCGTACGTCCGGTGCGGTCCATGACGTGCCACTTCAGGAAGCGTTCGAGCGCCACGCGCGCGTTCTCCTTCTCCTGCGCCGACTTCCAGGGCGCGTCGAAGGCGAGCGCGTTCCACACGGAGTCGAGGCGCTCCATGAGGACGGCGAGGTCGGCCGGGGTGTGTCCGGAGGCGACCTCGTCGGCGAGGACGTGCACGACGTTGCCGAAGCCCTGGGCGACCGTGGCGGGCGCGTCGGCCTTCACCTCGCGGCCCAGGAACCACTGCAGGGCGCAGGTGTTGGCGAGCTGGTCGAGGGCGCTGCCGGAGAGCACGACGGGCTGGTCGCGGTTGCGCAGCGGCACCTTGGACTCGGTCGGCTCGAACATGCCCCACCAGCGGTAGGGATGGGCGGACGGGACGAGCGGACGGCCGTCCTCGTCGGCGAGCGCGGCGAGCCGGGCCAGTCGGCGGGCGGCGGCCTCCCTGAGGGTGTCCGAGACGCGCGGGTCGACGGTGGTGGCGCGGAGTTCGGCCACCAGGGCGGCGACGGACAGCGGGCGGCGCGGGCGGCCCGTGACGTCCTTGGGTTCGACGCCGAGTTCGGTGAGGAAGCGGGAGGGCTGGTCGCCGTCGTCGGCGGGCGCCTTGACCGCCGTGACGACGAGCCGCTCACGCGCGCGCGTGGCGGCCACGTAGAACAGGCGGCGCTCCTCCGCCAGCAGCGCGCCAGGGGTGAGCGGTTCGGCGAGACCGTCGCGGCCGATGCGGTCGGCCTCCAGGAGGGAGCCGCGGCGGCGCAGGTCGGGCCACAGCCCCTCCTGGACGCCGGCGACGACCACCAGGCGCCACTCCAGGCCCTTGGAGCGGTGCGCGGTCATCAGACGGACGGCGTCGGGGCGTACGGCACGCCGCGTGAGCGTGTCGGCGGCGATGTCCTCGGCGTCGATCTCCTCCAGGAAGTTCAGGGCGCCCCGGCCCCCGGTGCGCTCCTCCGCGCGGGCGGCGGTCGCGAACAGCGCGCACACGGCGTCCAGGTCGCGGTCGGCGTTGCGCCCGGCCGCGCCGCCGCGCCGGGCGGCGCGCTCCAGCCGTGAGGGCCACGGAGTGCCGTTCCACAGGTCCCAGAGCGCCTCCTCGGCGCTGCCGCCGCCCGCGAGGCGCTCCCTGGCCTTGCGCAGCAGCGCGCCCAGCCGCTGGGCGCCCCGCGCGTACGCGGGGTCGTGCACGGCCAGCCGCTCGGGCTCGGCGAGCGCCCGCGCGAGCAGCTCGTCCGAGGGCGCCGGCAAGGCGTTGCCCCCGGCCCGCTCCTCGTCACGCAGGGCACGGCCGAGGCGGCGGAGATCGGCGGCGTCCATGCCGGCGAGGGGGGAGGTGAGAAGGGTGAGGGCGGTCTCGGTGTCGAGCCAGCAGGGGTCCGGATCCGGGGCGTCGGAGGAGGCCGCCGTATCGGGGTGGGGCTGCGGCTCGTCGGTGGCGGTCCCGCCCTCGGCGGGGGGCTCCGGCTCCTCGGTGTCGACCTCGTCCTCGGCGCGGGGCTCGGGCTCCTCAGCGCCGATCCCGTCCTCGGCAGGGGACCCCGCCTCCTCAACGCCAGCCCCGTCCTCGGCGGAGCGCTCCCGCTCCTCGGTACCGGCCTCGCCCTCGGCGCGGGACCCCGCCTCCTCAGCGCCGGTCCTGTCCTCGGTACGAGACCCCGGCTCCTCAGACCCGCCTCCCGCCTCCGGACGTACCGCCTCCGCCGCTGCCACCGCCCGCAACGCCGTCAGCAGCGGTGCCACCGCCGGTTCGTGTCGCAGTGGCAGGTCGTCGCCGTCGATGTCGAGGGGCACGCCGGCCGAGGTGAGGGCGCGCCGGACCGTCGGGATCGTGCGCGACCCGGCACGCACCAGTACGGCCATCTCGCTCCACGGGACGCCGTCCTCCAGATGCGCCCGGCGCAGGATGTCGGCGATGTTGTCCAGCTCCGTACCGGGCGTCGGGTACGTGAAGACCTCGACGCGGCCGCCCTCGCGGACCGGGGCGAGTTCGCGGTGGGCGCGGACCTTCTCCGCCGGGAGCCGGGTCAGGGGCATGCGCTGGGTCAGCAGGCGGGTCGCGGTGAGCAGGTCCGCGCCGGAGCGGCGGGAGGTGCGCAGGACCTCGACGGGCGCCGGACGGCCGTCCACGCGCGCGAAGGCGTGCGGGAAGTCCAGGATGCCGTTCACGTCGGCGCCCCGGAAGGCGTAGATCGACTGGTCGGGGTCGCCGAAGGCGACGAGGGTGCGCCCGCCGCCGGCGAGGGCCTGCAGCAGCCGTACCTGCGCCGGGTCGGTGTCCTGGTACTCGTCCACGAACACGGCGTCGTACTGCGCGGCGAGCCGCCCGGCGACCTCGGGGCGGTGGGCGAGGAGCACCGCGCGGTGGACCAGTTCGGCGTAGTCGAGCACGCCCTGGAGGTCGAGGACGTCGAGGTACTCGGCGAGGAAGGCGGCCGCCGCCCGCCAGTCAGGGCGGCCGATGCGGCGGGCGAAGGCGTCCAGCGCGCCCGGGCCGAGGCCCAGTTCGCGGCTGCGGGCGAGCACCGCGCGGACCTCGTCGGCGAAGCCGCGCGTGGTCAGACAGGCGCGCAGCTCGTCCGGCCAGCGCACGTGCGCGAGGCCGAGCCGCTCCAGGTCGGGCTGGCCGGCGAGGAGTTCGCGTACGGTGACGTCCTGCTCGGGGCCGGAGAGCAGCCGGAGCGGCTCGACGAACAGGTCGCTGTCCTGGTGGGCGCGGACCAGGGCGTAGCAGAAGGAGTGGAAGGTGGTCGCCTGGGGCGCGCGGGCGGCTCCTATGCGCAGGGCCATGCGGTCGCGCAGTTCGACGGCCGCCTTGCGGCTGAACGTCAGCACGAGCACGCGCGCGGGGTCACCGCCCCGGGCGATCCTGGCCGCGACGGACTCGACGAGCGTGGTGGTCTTCCCGGTGCCCGGACCTGCGAGGACGAGCAGTGGACCGGCCTTGTGCTCAACCACGGAGCGCTGTGCGGCGTCCAGACGAGGGGGGTCCACGCGGGTCGGCGGGGTACGCACCAGTCGATAAGCGCCACGGCTCCCCTGCCGCACCTGGGGGTGCGGCAGGCGCCTGGTGGAGGAAGAGGAGCTCACGTGGTTCGCCGGTCCTGGTGGGTGTGCTGGTCGGGCGTCCGCCGTGCGTGCAGGGCGGTGATCGCGGGGTGAGGGGGACGCGTGCAGCCGACGCTACGCCGACGGACGGACCGGAAGCAGGGCTTCCGCTTCTTCCCATACGACACTCATGGCGCTCGCGACACCTGCGTCCCTCGCCCCACGAACGTACGCCATGCCACGGACGTGCCCGCTTTCGCCCGTTTCCCCCAGACGGATCACAGGCTGCCCCTGGATCCGTTCCATGGCGGAAGCTGTCAGGTGTGACCCTCCGCGCGTTCGCCGCCGTCCCATCGCGCCCGCTTCATGTCGAGGCGCGGCAGATGACCGTCGGCGGCCCTGGAGGCCGTCTTCAGAGGCGTGCCCTCCGCGCGGTAGTGGTCGAGCGCCCGCAGCTCGTGCCCGGGGAGCAGTACGCCGTCCGAGCGGACGACCCGCCACCACGGAACGGCTCCGCCGTAGAGGGCCATCACGCGTCCGACCTGACGCGGGCCGCCCTCCTCCAGCCACTCGGCCACGTCGCCGTACGTCATGACGCGCCCGGGCGGGATGTGCTCGGCGACCTCCAGGACCCGCTCGGCGTACTCCGGCAGCGCGTCCGGCGGGACGTCGCTCGGAAGGCTCTCGTCGCTCATCCGCCCCATCCTGCCCCATCCCACCGACAACGTGACGCGCTGGCGACCGTGCGCATCCCTCGCCCCGGGGCAGCGCTTCGGGCAGACTGTGCGCCCCCGCGTTTGCACCCTGATGCCCCCGTGTGTCGGTGGGGCATGCCACCATCGTGCGGGCGGTGACCGGTGATACGAGATCAAGAAGAGACGATGAAGCAACAGGGCGTGCACCCGGAGGACGCGGAAAGCACCTCTGACGCTTCGTCGCGCCCGGACACCGACGACGCGGACGAAGCGTCGGCCGCGACGACCGAGTTCGACGACGAGCCGCACAGCGAAGAGGTCGAGGGCGACGAACCCCTCCTCCCCGCGCGCGTGCACCGTCCTTCGGACCTCATGCGGCTCCTGGTCGGCCTGCTGGCCGTCGTCGTGCTGCTGGCGATCGCCGCGTTCGCGCACGGCACCACCTCGGGCCTCGAACAGGACATCAACAAGGGCACCGGCCAGGCACCCGACCTGCTCATCAAGATCGCCGGTCTGGCCTCCAGCATCGCGATCCTGCTGGTGCCGGTCGCCTTCGCGATCGAGCGGCTGATCAAGCGCGACGGACTGCGCATCGCCGACGGCGTCCTCGCGGCGGTCCTCGCGCACGGAGTGACCCTCGCCACCGACCTGTGGGTCGCCAAGGCCGCCCCCGACTCCATCCAGGAGGCGCTCACCCAACCCTCACCCGGTGACATCCACGCCCTCACCGACCCGGTGCACGGCTATCTCGCGCCGGTCATCGCGTACATGACGGCGGTGGGCATGTCGCGGCGACCGCGCTGGCGCGCGGTGCTGTGGATCGTGCTGATGCTCGACGCCTTCTCGATGCTCGTCACCGGCTACACCACACCGTTCTCGATCATCCTGACGGTGCTGATCGGCTGGACGGTGGCCTACGGCACGCTCTACGCGGTCGGCTCGCCCAACGTGCAGCCCACCGGGCGGACGCTCATGGCGGGCCTGCGGCACGTCGGCTTCCACCCGGTGAGCGCGGCGCGCGAGGAGGTCGCGGAGACGCCGGAGACGGGCGACCGCGGCCGGCGCTACTTCGTCACTCTGGAGGACGGCCCGCCGCTGGACGTGACGGTGGTCGACCGCGAGCAGCAGGCGCAGGGCTTCTTCTACCGCGCGTGGCGCAATCTGACCCTGCGCGGCTTCGCCACCCGCAGCAGCCTCCCCTCCCTGCGCCAGGCCCTGGAGCAGGAGGCCCTGCTCGCCTACGCCGCCATCGCGGCCGGTGCCAACGCCCCGAAGCTCATCGCTACCTCCGAGCTCGGTCCCGACGCCGTGATGCTCGTCTACGAGCACACCGGCGGCCGCACGCTCGATTCGCTGGCGGACGAGGACATCACCGACGAGCTGCTGCGCGACACCTGGCACCAGGTGCGGGCGCTGCAGTCCCGGCGCATCGCCCACCGGCGGCTCGTGGGTGACGCGATTCTGGTGGATCGTTCCGGCACCGTGATCCTCACCGATCTGCGCGTCGGCGAGATCGCGGCCGGCGACCTGCTGCTGCGCATGGACATCTCCCAGCTGCTGGTGACGCTCGGTCTGCGGGTGGGCGCCGAACGCGCGGTGGCCGCGGCGGTGAGCGTCCTCGGACCGGACGCCGTCGCCGACTGTCTGCCGATGCTCCAGCCCATCGCGCTCAGCCGCTCCACGCGCGCGACGCTGCGCACACTGGCCCGGGAGCGGGCCCAGCGCGAGCGCGACGCGATCCTGGAGGCCTCCAAGCAGGCCAAGCAGGCCAAGCTCGAAGAGGCCCACGAGGACGCCAGACCCGTACTCGACAAGCCCGACAAGAAGGCCGTACGCGCGGAGGCGCGGGCCGAGAAGCGGGCCATCGACGAGGCGGTGGAAGAGGCCCGCGAGGAGGATCTGCTCACCCAGATCCGCCACGAGGTGCTGCTGATCAGGCCGCAGGCGCCGGTCGAACCGGCCCGCCTGGAGCGGGTACGGCCGCGCACGCTCATCAGTTTCATCGCCGGCGCCATCGGCGCGTACTTCCTGCTGACGCAGCTCACCCACATCGAGTTCGGCCCGCTGATCCAGAACGCCGAGTGGGGCTGGGTCGCCGCGGCCGTGCTGTTCTCGGCGGCGAGCTACTTCGCGGCGGCCATGTCGCTGCTGGGGTTCGTGCCCGAGCGGGTGCCGTTCATGCGGACCGTGGGGGCGCAGGTCGCCGGGTCGTTCGTCAAGATCGTCGCGCCGGCCGCGGTCGGCGGCGTCGCCCTCAACACCCGCTTCCTGCAACGCCAGGGCGTGCGGCCCGGGCTCGCGGTGGCCAGCGTCGGCGCCTCGCAGCTGTTCGGACTCGGCTGCCACATCCTGATGCTGCTGTCCTTCGGCTATCTGACCGGCACCGAGAAGACGCCGTCGCTGTCGCCGTCCCGGACGGTCATCGCGGGTCTTTTGACGGTCGCAGTGCTCGTACTGGTCGTCACGTCGGTGCCGTTCCTGCGGAAGTTCGTCGTCACGCGCGTGCGCTCGCTCTTCGCGGGTGTCGTGCCGCGCATGCTCGACGTCCTGCAGCGGCCGCAGAAGCTCCTCACCGGCATCGGCGGGATGCTCCTGCTGACCGCCTGCTTCGTGATGTGCCTGGACGCCTCCATCCGCGCGTTCGGCACCGAGGGCTCCTCGATCAGCATCGCCAGCGTCGCCGTGGTCTTCCTGGCCGGCAACGCGCTCGGTTCGGCGGCGCCGACGCCGGGCGGTGTGGGCGCGGTGGAGGCGACTCTGACGGTCGGTCTGATCGCCGTGGGCCTGCCCAGCGAGGTCGCGGCACCCGCCGTACTGCTGTACCGGCTGCTGACCCTGTGGCTGCCGGTGCTGCCGGGCTGGCTGGCCTTCAACCACCTGACCCGCAAGGGCGCGCTGTAAGCAAGCACGCATGTTCCGCACGACGGCCACGCGCGCGTGTCCGGTACGACGCCCACGCGCGCGTACCTCGTACGGCCCGTGCCCCGAGCGGCTCGCCCTGCCCGACCGCAGGATGGGTTCATGCCGAACCCTCCCCGCCTGCGCGCCGCTGCCCTGACCGCCTCCGTCGTCCTGATCTGCACTCTGGTGGCGGGCTGCGGCGACGACTCCGAGGACCAGGACGTGACGGCTCAGAAGCTGAGCTGGAAGGACTGCCCGGCCCCGAACGCGGCAGAGGGCGGCGGTGACGCCCCGTCACCTCTGCCGAACGGCGACAAGTGGCAGTGCGCCACCATGAAGGCGCCGCTCGACTGGGACGAGCCCGAGGGCGAGAAGATCGGGCTGGCGCTGATCCGCGCGAAGGCCGACGGTGACGAGAGCAAGCGGATCGGCTCGCTGATCTTCAACTTCGGCGGTCCGGGCGGCTCGGGCGTCACCGCCCTGCCCGCCTTCGGCGAGGACTACGCCAAGCTGCGCACCCGCTACGACCTGGTCAGCTTCGACCCGCGCGGGGTGGGCCGCAGCGCCCCCGTGAAGTGCCTCGACGACCTGCAGCTGGACGCCTTCTACCAACAGGACGCGACCCCCGACACCGCCGCGGAGCGCACCCGGTTCATGGCCGACACCAAGGAGTTCAACGCGGCCTGCGAGGACAACTCCGAGAAGATCCTGCCGCATGTCCGCACCACCGACGCGGCCCGCGACCTGGACCTGATGCGCCAGGTCCTCGGCGATGACCGACTGCACTACTTCGGCATCTCGTACGGCACCGAACTGGGCGGCGTCTACGCCCACTTGTTCCCCAAGAGGGTGGGCCGCGCGGTCTTCGACGCCGTTGTCGACCCGACCGAGGACAGCGAACAGGGCGCCCTCGGCCAGACCAAGGGCTTCCAGCTCGCGCTCGACAACTTCGCCGAGGACTGTGTGTCCCGGACCGAGGACTGCCCCATCGGCGACAGCGCCCAGGACGTGAAGGACCGTATCGCCAAGCTGCTGAAGGATCTCGACAGCGCACCGATTCCCGGCCTCGGCCTGCGCAAGCTGACCCAGACCGCGGCGACCAGCGGGATCGTCCAGTCCCTGTACTCGCAGGACTTCTGGGAGTACCTCACCGAGGGCCTCGATCAGGCGTACGACGGCGACGGCCGGGTGCTGATGGTCCTGGCCGACTCCATGAACGGGCGCAACGAGGACGGTGAGTACAGCAACGTCGGCGCGGCCAACATCGCCGTCAACTGCGCCGACGACAAGCCCCGTTACACCGAGTCCTACGTCCAGCGGAAGCTGCCCGAGTTCCGGTCCGCCTCCCCGGTCTTCGGCGACTACCTGGCCTGGCAGATGATCAGCTGCACCGACTGGGCCGTGGCGGGCGAGGCCGACCACCCGGACGTGAGCGCGGCCGGCTCGGCGCCGATCCTCGTCGTCGGCAACACCGGCGACCCGGCGACACCGTACGAGGGGGCGCGGAAGATGGTGGAGGCGCTCGGCAAGGGCGTCGGCGTCGAGCTCACGTACAAGGGGCAGGGGCACGGCGCGTACGACAGCAAGAACAAATGTGTGCAGAGCGCGGTGAACGGCTATCTGCTGGACGGGAAGGTGCCGACGGCCGGGACCATCTGCTCCTGACCCTGACCCTGCCCCTGACACTTCAAGAAAACTGCAGGTCAGAAGGTTATCCACAGGCATGTCCTGCCGTCGTGTGATCCGCCTACCATGGCATGACCGCCATCCGCGGCACGGTGCGGACGGCTTGCGAGGGGGGATCGCGATGACGCGTTTCGTACGGTGGACGGCTCTGGCCGCCGCCGCGGCACTGCTGGTGGGGGGCTGCAGCGGCGGCTCGTCGGACGATGACAAGGGCGACGGCAAGGGCGACGGGGAGACGAGCGCGACCGGCCCGTCGTCGAATCCCCCCGGCACCCAGGGCGCGGCCGCCCTGCCGGCGTCACTGACCTCGCAGCGGCTCGACTGGGCGGACTGCGAGGGCACGGCGGACTCCCCCGCGCCGAGCAGCGACTGGCAGTGCGCGACGCTCAAGGTGCCGCTGGACTGGTCCGAGCCGGAGGGCCGGACGATCGGCCTGGCGCTGATCCGCTCCGAGGCCCGCGGCGACAAGGACCAGCGCATCGGCTCGCTGCTGTTCAACTTCGGCGGCCCGGGTGGCTCGGGCGTCTCGATGATGCCGCTGTACGGCGCGACGGTCTCCCCGCTGCGCGAGCGGTACGACCTGGTGAGCTGGGACCCGCGCGGCGTCGCCGCCAGCGAGGGCGTCCGCTGCCGCAGCGACAAGGCCATCCAGACCGCCGAATCGGTGGACGCCACCCCGGACACCGCGGCCGAGGAGGCGGCCTACTTCAAGGACGCCACCGACTTCGGCAAAGGCTGCGAGAAGGCGGCCGGCAAGCTGCTGGCGCACGTCTCGACCACCGACACCGCCCGTGACATGGACCTCATGCGCCAGGTGCTGGGCGACTCGAAGATGCACTACTTCGGCATCTCGTACGGCACCGAACTGGGCGGCGTCTACGCCCATCTGTTCCCGGGGAACGTGGGGCGGCTCGTCCTCGACGCGGTCGTCGACCCGAGCGCCGACACGGTGGGGCACGCCGAGAACCAGACCCGGGGCTTCCAGCGAGCGCTCGACGACTATCTGAAGTCCACCGGGCAGGACCCCGAGCAGGGCACACGGAAGATCGCCGACCTGCTGAAGGAACTCGACGCGAACCCGCTGCCCACCGGGACCGACCGGAAGCTGACCCAGACCCTCGCGGTCACCGGCATCGTGCTGCCGCTGTACAGCAAGGCCAGCTGGCCGACCCTGACCAGTGCCCTGGAGGCCGCCGAGCAGGGCGACGGCTCCGAGCTGCTGACGCTGGCCGACGGCTACAACGAGCGGGACACCTCGGGCCACTACGGCACGACGACCCACTCGCAGCGGGTCATATCGTGCTTGGACGACAAGCAGCGGCCCACCGCCGCGGAGACGAAGAAGCTGCTGCCGGCCTTCGAGAAGCTCTCGCCCGTCTTCGGCCCCTTCCTCGGCTGGGACACGGCCGGCTGGTGCCACGACTGGCCGGTGGCCGGACAGTGGGACACCCCGGAGGTGAGCGCACCCGGTGCGCCGCCGGTCCTGGTGGTCGGCAACACCGGCGACCCGGCGACTCCCTACGAAGGCGCCCGGAAGATGGCGGACGAGCTGGGCAAGGGCGTCGGTGTGACGCTCACCTGGAAGGGCGAGGGGCACGGGGCGTACGGCAGCGGGAGCGACTGCGTGGACTCCACGGTGAACGCGTATCTGCTCAGGGGAACGGTGCCGAAGGACGGCAAGGTCTGCTCATGACGACGGCGGGGGCCGCCCCTGTGAGGAGCAGCCCCCGCCGTACGGAGCAGGTCCGGTCAGTAGACCGGCTTGTGCGGCTCGATCTGGTTGACCCAGCCGATCACACCGCCGCCGACGTGCACGGCGTCCGCGAAGCCCGCGGACTTCAGCACGGCGAGGACTTCCGCACTGCGGACACCCGTCTTGCAGTGCAGGACGATCTTCTTGTCCTGCGGGAGGGTCTCCAGGGCGGTGCCCATGAGGAACTCGTTCTTCGGGATCAGCTTGGCGCCCGGGATGGAGACGATCTCGTACTCGTTGATCTCGCGGACGTCGATGATCTCGATGTTCTCGTCGTCGTCGATCCACTCCTTGAGCTGCTTGGGAGTGATCGTCGAGCCGGCGGCCGCCTCCTGGGCCTCCTCGGAGACGACGCCGCAGAAGGCCTCGTAGTCGATGAGCTCGGTGACGGTCGGGTTCTCGCCGCAGACCGCGCAGCCCGGGTCCTTGCGAACCTTGACCTGCCGGTACTGCATCTCCAGGGCGTCGTAGATCATCAGGCGGCCGACGAGGGGCTCACCGGTGCCGGTGAGGACCTTGATGGCCTCGGTGACCTGGATGGAGCCGATGGACGCGCACAGCACGCCCAGGACGCCGCCCTCGGCGCAGGAGGGGACCATGCCCGGCGGCGGGGGCTCCGGGTAGAGGCAGCGGTAGCAGGGGCCGTGCTCGGACCAGAAGACGGAGGCCTGGCCGTCGAAGCGGTAGATCGAACCCCACACGTACGGCTTGTTCAGCAGTACGGCCGCGTCGTTGACCAGGTAGCGGGTCGCGAAGTTGTCGGTGCCGTCGACGATCAGGTCGTACTGGCTGAAGATGTCCATCACGTTGTCGGCCTCGAGCCGCTCCTCGTGAAGGATCACGTTCACGTACGGGTTGATGCCGAGGACGGAGTCACGCGCGGACTCGGCCTTGGAGCGGCCGATGTCTGCCTGGCTGTGGATGATCTGACGCTGCAGGTTCGACTCGTCGACCTCGTCGAACTCCACGATGCCGAGCGTGCCGACGCCCGCCGCGGCCAGGTACATCAGCGCCGGCGAGCCCAGGCCGCCGGCGCCCACACAGAGCACCTTGGCGTTCTTCAGCCGCTTCTGCCCGTCCATCCCGACGTCGGGGATGATCAGGTGGCGGGAGTACCTGCGGACCTCGTCTACGGTGAGCTCGGCAGCGGGCTCGACCAGGGGTGGCAGCGACACGGGGACTCCGTTGGTCGGTCAGTCATTACGGTTGTTCTCCCCGTAACACTGCCATGGCCTTTTTCATTCCGAGACACCCGTCCCGATCCGCGAGACGATTTCGTCCCAGTAACCGGGCATGGTCTCCCAGGGGTCGGTGCGGCCGCCGCGGTCCGTGCGGTCGGTGAAGTAGATGGTCGAGGCGCCCTGCCAGCGGGCGATGCGCAGGGCCTCCTCCAGGTGCGGGCCCGGTACTCCGTGGACGAAGTGGCAGAAGCGGTCGGGCGGGTAGTCGGCGGTCCACTCGGCCACCTGCGACCAGCGGTAGTCGCTCCACGGGCCGGAGAACGTGACCAGCTGGTCGGCGGTCTCGGCGTAACCCGGGTACGGGTGCGTGCCGTGGCCGAGGACCACGTGGGCGTCGTCGCGGATCGCGCGGAGCGTGGTGACCGTGCGGCGGATCTCGGGGAGGGCGGTGCGTTCGGTCGGGCACCGGTCGAGGAGGAAGCCGTCGACCTTGTACCAGTCGATGTAGCGGTGCGCGTCGGAGACCATCTCGCCGAAGCTGCGGGCGCCGTACGTCGCGTCGATGCCGCCGAGCACCCGGATGCCCGCGTTGCGCAGCCGGCCGGCCGCCTCCAGACAGTGCGGGTCGGGGCGGCTGCCGGGGCCGTCGGCGACGTTGAGGACGACCCAGTGCAGCGGGGTGCCGGGTCGGGTGAGCTCGGCCCATTCGGCGGGGGCGACGAGGGGGTGGGCGAAGCCGGGGACACCGAAGCCGGGGTGCAGCTCGATGCCGGGTTTTGTTGTCTTCGTGCTGGTCAGATGCGGCATGCCGCCTCCATCCAGATGTCTGCGAGGGACTCTTCGAGGTTGATGCGCGGGCGCCACCCGAGGCGGTCGCGGGCGGTGCGCACGTCGGCCTGCTGCCAGCTGCCGCAGCCGTCCGGGTACGGGTATGCGACCGGAGCCGCGTGGTCTGGTTCGGAGCGGGGGTGGCCGATGGATGGGCGCAGGGGGCCGGGAGGGCCGTCGAGTTCATGGAGGGCGCCGCCGTATCCGGCCACGCGCGCCAGGACGGCGGCGGCGTCGCGGAGGCGGACCGCCCTGCCGGAGCCGATGTTGATGACGCCCTGGGCGGCGGAGAGGCTGGCGGCGTGCACGGCGCGGGCGACGTCCCGGACGTCGACGAAGTCGCGCTGGGCGCCGAGGCCGGCGAGCTTGAGCTCACCGTCACCGGACTGCATGGCTCGGCGCATGGCTTCGGCGAGGCGGCCGAGGGGGGATCCTGCGGGGGTGCCGGGGCCTGCGGGGCTGAAGACGCGGAGGACGACTGCGTCGAGGCCGGAGCCCAGGACGAGTTCGGTGGCGGCGAGTTTGCTGACGCCGTACGGGCCGCCGGGGCGGGGGACGGCGTCCTCCGCTGTCGAGGAGCCCGGCTGGCTGGGGCCGTATTCGGCGCCGCAGCCGATCTGGACGAGCCTTGCTCCGCAGCCGCTGCGGCGGAGGGCTTCGCAGACGGTGGCCACCGCGACCGTGTTGTGGCGGGTGAGTTCGCGGGCGCCGCCTCTTGTGGCGCCGGCGCAGTTGATGACCACGCCGGGGTGGACCGCGTCGAGGAAGCGGGTGAGTGCGCCGGGGCTGCCGGACGCGAGGTCGAAGCGGACGTCCGCGTCGTCGCCGCGGCCGAGAGCGGTGAGCTGGACGGCCGGGTCGGCGAGCAGGCGGTCGGCCACGAAGCGGCCGATGTAGCCGTTGGCTCCGATCAGCAGGACTCTCATCGTGCGGCTCCCGGGGCCTCGTCGTCGGGGCGGGAGGTGTTCATGCGGTGCGCTCCTTTGTGGAGGGGGTTGCGTGGTGCCGTCGGCGGTTGAGCGGGATGCGGGGTGCCTGCGGCGGCCTGTGCGGCTGGGCGGGGGTGCGTGCAACGCCTGGTCCGCCTGGTCGTTCGTCGTGGGGCGCCGTTCGCGGGGGCCCTCGGCGCTTCTCGCCGCGTCACCATGGCTGGTCCGTGACGGGGGCGTGGGCTGACGCCCTCGTCAGCCTGCGCGTGGCGTGCAGGAGCAGGACCGCGGCTCCTGCTCCGCAGGCGAGCGTCGGGATGCTGCCCGCGCCCCAAGCCGCTACGACGGTTTCGACCGGGGCGGCCAGGAAGTCGCAGCCCGGGAGGCGGGACGTGAAGACCGCGGCGAGGGCGGTCAGCTCGGTCGCGGCCGTGGCCGTGAGGACCAGGGCCGGCGCGTGGGTGAAGCCGTGGGTCGTGAGGAGGCGGCCCAGAAACAGGAGGGCGCCGAGGGTGACGGTCTGGGCGTAGGGGGCGGGGGTGGACAACACCGCGCCGGTCAGCGTCAGCAGGGATGCCAGGGCGCAGAGGTAGAGGGCGACTGCGCCCAGGAGGAGGGGGAGCACGGAGGACGTGAAGTCCTCCAGCCCTCGGCTGAGGCTGAGCTTGCGGCGGGCTCCCGCGGTGAGAAGGCGGGCCGTCCAGGCCGCGGGGGCGCACGAGAGGGTGAGGGCCAGGACCGTGGCGGTCGTCAGGGGCCAGGGGCCGTCCTGGGCGCCTGTGGGCAGGGCGTCGGGGCCGCCGCTGACGGCCGCTTGGAGGAGGCCGTCGCCCAGGAGGGCGTAGGCGGCCAGCCAGCAGGTCAGGGTGACGGTGCGGGGCGGGGTGTGGTGTGTCGTGCGCAGAGGGCCTCGCGCCAGGGCCGCGCGCAGGGACAGGGCCACCGCGAGGGTGCCCACGACCGCTGCGATCAGGCGTGGCTGGCCGGTGGTGAGGCGGAGGCCGGCCACGGTGGCGGCGCACAGGGCGCCCGGGAGGAGGGTGAGCAGCAGCCAGTCGGCGCTCACGCGGGGCGCCGCGGGGGGTGGGGCGAGGGAAGGGGTTTCGGCGTCTCGCGGTACGCGCGCGTACATCTCCTCTGCGAGGGAGAAGACGTCCCGGTGGCGGAAGCGGGTGGCGGTGCGGTCGGTGACCCCGTGGGCCTCCAGGCCGGCCGCGATCTCCAGCGGGTCCACGGCTCTTTCGCACAGGTCGCGGTGGCGGTGCATCAGGGCCTTCACCGGGTCCGCGGCGGTGCGGCGAGCCGTCGTGGCGGTGGTCGTCTGGTGCTGCTGTCTGCGGGACGAGGATGCCTTGGAGGCAGTGGGGCGGGGACGTGCGGCGGGCGGTTCTTCCAGGCCGCCCGTGGCTTCCACGCCCTTGCCGCCGGACGGCTCGGTCGCTGCATCGTCACGGCCGTACGGCTCGATCTCCGCACCCTCACCGCCGGACGGCTCGCTCTCCGCGCCCTCGACACCGGACGGCTCGCTCTCCGCGTCCCCACCGCCGTACGCCTCGCTCTCCGCGCCCTCCCCCTCCAGCCATTCCTCCGACCGCTCGTCCCAGGGGCCGGGGCTGTTCGGGGTGCCGGGGCGGTCCAGTTCGCCCAGGTCGGTCATCGGGCTCCCTCCGGGGCGGGCAGGGGGGTGTTGGCGCGGACCGGGGGGCCCGCTGCCCAGCCGGGGCCGCCTCGGGCGACGACGCGGGCGCCGGTGTCCGTCCAACGGCCGGGGAGGTGGGCCTCGGCCGGGACGGCGAAGGGGAGGGGCTCGCCGGTGGTGTCGTCCAGGACGACCCGGCGGACCGGGTGCCGGGAGACGATCTCCAGGTAAATGCCGTGAAATGCCGTGATGTTCTGTTCGACGGTGAACAGCTCGAGCGCACGGGCGCGTGCGGCGGCGCCCAGGCGCTCACGGCGCTCGGGGTCGCGCAGCAGCGCCACGCACGCCTCGGCGAGCGCCCGCGGATTGCGCGGGGGTACGACGAGCCCGGTGCCGCCGATGACCTCCACGACCGCGCCGACGTCGGTCGAGACGGTCGCGCGGCCGCAGAACATGGCCTCGACCAGGCTGAGCGGGAAGCCCTCGACGACGCTGGAGAGGACGGTGACGGCGCCCGACGCGTACGCCTCGGCGAGTGTCGGGACCTCCGGGCCGCCGATCTCCTCGAAGGAGACCGGGTTGTCGCCGACGGCGTGCAGGCCGTCGGCCTCGTCCGGGAAGAGCTGTGCGGCCAGTGCCTTGCAGTGGCCGAGGTAGGCGGCGCCCTCGGGGCCCGTGGGGGCGCCGATGACGCGCAGTCGGGTCTTCGGCTCCTCCTTGCGGATCTCCGCGAAGGCGTGCAGCAACGAGATCAGGTCCTTGGTCGGCTCCACCCGCCCGACCCAGACCAGGGTGTCCGGGTCCGCGCACTCCGGGGACTCGCCGACCTCCGCGAAGTGGGTGGCGTCCATGCCCGGGTAGACCGTGCGGATCTTCTCGCGGTCGGCGCCGCAGCGTTCCTGCCAGCGGCGGGCGTGGGCGTTGCCGGGCGTGACGAGCGCGGCCTTGCGGTAGATCTCGGTGGCGAGCCGGCCGTGGAAGGCGGCGAGGAGGGAGCGGACCGGGGGCGCGGCCTCCGTGGCGGAGAGGTAGTGCGTGCGCAGTTGTACGCCGTACTCCGTCACCAGGAGGGGGACGCCCGCGAAGTGCCGCGTCAGCAGACCGGGCAGGGCGGCCGGGCCGCCGGAGGCCGCGTGGCACAGGTCGACCGAGCCGAGGCCGTCGTCCTCGTACCAGTCGAGGGACAGGGGGCGCAGGGCGCGTTCCAGGTGTCCGGCGACGGCGAGCAGGTCGGGCACGCGCGCCTCACGCGCGGTGCGCGGGGCGCCCGGCGCGCGACAGGCGCGTTCGAGGGCGCGTACGGCGGTCTCGGAGCGGAGCGCCCCGACCAGCCCGCCCTCGTCGCGGGCGAGTTCGGCGAGGCCGTACAGCGCATTGGCGAAACGGTCCGCCTCAGCGGTGGACGACCCCTCGGAGGGGCCCGCGCAGAGGACGGCCGCCAGCTCGCCGTAGCACTCGGCGAACCGTCGGCGTGCGCGGCGCCCGTATCCGACGCCGTCGTCCTCGGCCGTCCACAGCGGCGCCGTACGCACGCGGCTGACCTGCGGCGGGAGCGGGACCCAGCCCTCGTCCTCCTGACGCTCGCTGCGGCTGAGCGCGTAGATGTCGAACTCATGCTGCTCGAGCCCGCGCACGAGCCGGTCGCACCAGAGCCTGGCGTCACCGCTCACATACGGATAGCCACCCTCCGTAAGCAGTCCGATGCGCACGAGCGCACCCCCGATCTCCCGTATGGGGAGCCGCCGTTGGTCCGGCGGCTCGCAGCGGGACGAACGTATGCGGACAAGGCGGTGGCGCGACGGACGGTTGTCCATCGCGCCACCAAAAGGGGTGAACGGTCGTAACTTTCCCGTGCGGGTCGCGTTCGATCGCGCTAAGAGATCAAGCAGTTACGTTACGTCAGACAGCGGCCGGTTCCCGACGTGCGGCTCTGCGCCTCGCGGCCGCTTCGGGATCGAGTGCCGGTACGGCGGCCAGGAGCTGCTTGGTGTACGGGTCCCGGGGGGTGTCGTACACCTCGTCGGCGGGGCCCGATTCGACGATCCGGCCGCGCCGCATCACGGCCACCCGGTCGCTGACCTGGCGCACCACGGCGAGGTCGTGCGCGACGAAGACGAGCGCGAGCCCCAGTTCGCGCTGCAACTCGCCCAGCAGGGCGACCACCTGGGCCTGGGTCGTCACGTCGAGGGCGGTGGTGGGCTCGTCGGCGATCAGGAGGTCCGGTTCGCAGGCGAGCGCCCTGGCGATGAGCGCCCGCCGGCGCATGCCGCCGCTGAACTCGTGCACGCGGTACACCTCGGCGATCTGGTCGCCGATCGCGTAGTACGGGTCGAGGGACGACAACGGGCCCTGGAAGACCATCGCGGCCTTTCCGCCGCGCAGCCGCCGCAGTTCCTCGTCCGACGCCGCCGGCACGTCTCTGCGCATGTCAACGCGCCACAAGCGGGCCACAGGAGAGGCGCCCGTCAACTCCCGGGGTACGCCCAGGGGTTGGCCTTGCAGGTGATCCCGTTGTAGGTCAGGAACTTGGTCTGCTGCTGCATGACCGGGGCGAGCTCGCCGTCCTTGTCGCAGGTCACGTGGTGGAAGCCGAGCCGGTGGCCGACCTCGTGGTTGATCAGCATCTGCCGGTAGGCGTGAATTTGATCACCGTAGGTCTTGGACCCCTGCGCCCATCGATAGGCGTTGATCATCACGCGCTCGGTGGAGAGCGAATCGCAGGACACGTTGTCCACGGTCGTGTCCAGACCGGACTTCGCGCACCACTCCGCGGTCGTCCCCGGACTGGCCAGCGTGATCACGAAATCGGGCTTGCCGGAGTAGATCCGCTCAAAGGTACGGGC
The DNA here is from genome assembly GCF_030403745.1 of Streptomyces sp. S.PB5. GTDB lineage: Bacteria > Actinomycetota > Actinomycetes > Streptomycetales > Streptomycetaceae > Streptomyces. The sequence continues at coordinate 129,257 of NZ_JAQMWP010000014.1, read as the reverse complement.
GCCGTTGTGCGCCCAGCTCCGGTCGTCGTTGAGCGTCTTGTGCACGGCCTCGGCGAACAGCTCCCCGTCGAGCCCGAGCCCCTGCTCCACATCCACGCGATAGGTGAACTTCTGCCCCGTACCGGGTGCCTTGTCGACCCCCTTGACCGCGTCGAACCTCCCCGACCCGTCGAGCTTCGCACTGAGCGCGTACTTCCGCCCCATCGCCTGCTCGTACGTCAACGTCACCGCGCTCGGAGCCGCGGACGGCGCCGGCCGCCCGTCCGACCGCGAGGCCCAATCCCGCGCGTCCCGCGCCTGATCGGTCGCCGACTGCGGCTGTACGGCGCTGTCGTCCCGCCCGTCGGTGACCTGCCCGGCGACCACGACGGCCAGCACGGTGGTGACGGCTGCGGCCGCGATCCCGGTGAACGTCCGCCCCTTGCCGCCGTTCTGCTGCCCGGCCGCACCGGCGGGCGGCGCGTCCTCGTCGACGTCGTCGGTACGGGGCTCCGGCACGGTCCGCCAGTCGGTGACCGAGGCGTACGGGTCCTCGGCCCCCCGCGGAGAGCCGGGTCCGCGGGGAGACCGCGGCGCGAAGACGTCCTGCTCCTCGAAGGCGTCGAGATAGTCCTGCCGAGGGCTCGCGGCCCCCGCCTGCCGGGCTCCTCCAGGAGGCGGCGCCTGCCGCTGCCGCGGTATGGCCACACCGGGCGGCGCACCGGTCACGCCGTACGCCCCCAACTCACCCCACGCACCACCGGTTTCCCGCTGCTCGGGGTGCCCACCACGAACCCGGGGAGTGCCGTGCGCGGGGGTGCCGTCGGAGAACCGCGGCACACCGTGCGCGGGCGTGCCGTCAGGGAACCGCGGCACACCCTGGGCGGGCGTACCGTCGGGCAGCCGCGGAACCCCACGAGCCGGAGTCCCGTCGGCGAACCTCGGCACCCCACGAGCCGGCGTCCCGTCAGGAAGCCGCGGCACCCCACGAGCGGGCGTGCCTTCGGCGAACCTCGGCACACCCTGGGCAGGCGTCCCGTCGGGCAAGCGGGGAACCCCTCGTGCAGGCGTCCCGTCCCCGATGCGCGGCACCCCCTGCGCGGGAGTCCGGTCGGCGAACCCGGGCGCCCCTTGCGCCGGAGTCCCACCGAACCCGGGACCCCCCGCCGGAGTCCCACCGAACCCAGGCCCCTGCGCCGGCGCCGGCCCCGCGCCCGGGATCCTCCGGGCGCCCTGCGGAACCGCCCGATAGACCGGGTCCCCGTACACCGAAGGCCCGCCCGGGGCCGGCATCCCCTGCCGCGGCGAAGCGGCGCCCTGCTGTGGACCTGCAGCTCCTCGCTGAGGCGCGGCGGCACCCTGAGGCGCCGCAGTGCCCTCGGCACCCCGGTCAGCTCGTCTTGCAGTTATGTCCGCGGGGTCGCTCTTGGGAGCAGGCCCACGGCGGCGACTGTGTCGTCCCACCCCGCCCCTCAGCTCCCCGCGCCGGCGGCCTCGGCCGCACCGTCGGACGCACCCGCGAACGAGGACCCGACCACACGCTCGGCCTCGGACACGGCCGCCCCGGCCCCCGCGGACGCACCACCGGAAACACCCGCGCCCCCGGTGCCTGCACCGGCACCGGAGGTCTCCGCCGAGAACTCCCGGAACGCCCGGGACACCGTCTCCGGGTACTCCATCATCGCCACGTGCCCCGCGTCGGGCAGGCTCAGCAGCCGGGAGTCGCGGAAGGACCTGACCGCCTTGCGTGCCATGCGGTACCCCACGAGCTGGTCGCGGCCGCCGTAGACCAGAAGCGTCGGGGCGAGGACGCGCTCGGCCTGGCGCCAGAGCGCGTGCTGCCCGCCCAGGGTGTACGCGTTGACCAGCCCGCGCGCGGACCGTGTCATCGCGTCCCAGAAGTACGGCAGTTGCTGCCGGCGCTCCATCTCCTCGACGGCGTGCCGGAACCCTTCCGGCGACACCCGCGAGGGATCGCCGTAGCAGAGCGCCATGACCCCGCTGACCCGCTGCTCGGCCGTCCAGTCGCGGCTCAGCCGGGTGAACAGCGCGGCCACGCCCGGCACCGCCAGCAACGCGGTGGGCACGGCGCTGCGCTGCACGCGGATCTCGGGGAGGGCCGGCGACACAAGGGTGAGCGTGCGCACGAGGTCGGGCCGGACCGCGGCCACGCGCGTGGAGACCGCGCCGCCGAGGGAGTTGCCGAAGAGGTGCACGGGCCCGCGGCCGGAGGCGTCCAGATAACGGATCACCGCACGCGCGTGTGCGGTGATGGAGTAGTCGCCGTCGTCCGGCGGTGGCGAGTCCCCGAAGCCCGGCAGATCGACGGCCTCACCGTCCAGATCGCCTTCGAGCTCCTGCATCAGCACCGACCAGTTCTGCGAGGAGCCGCCGAGGCCATGGACATAGAGGGCGGGCGGCAGTCCCTCGCGCGCGGGCGGTCTCGACCGGACCGACAGGGTGATCCCGGGCAGTCCCACCGACCTGAGCCGCTCACCCTCCGCCACCCGCACAGGAGTCACCTTCGGGAGCACATTGGCGGCCGGCACGGATGGCAACTCGGTCGAAGACATGCGGCAATGTTACGAGACGATCACGCAGTGATTCATGTGTTCGCCGTCACAGAGAGCACGCGGATCGCATGGCGTCCGAATCGTGTGTCTCCTAGGCTCGTACGCAGGGCACCCGAAACGTGGCCCCCTGTGTAAGTCAGGGACGTTCTAGGAAGGGAGCCCGCCATGGCCTACGACCCCAGCGACCCCGACACCTTCGAGGAGGGCGACGGTGACGTCGAACTCGACGTCGAGGCCCCCGAGGGCGACGCCGCCGAGCAGCAGAAGGATGTCTCCCAGGAGCGCGACGACCCGCTGACCGGCGTTGACCCCGACCGGGCCAACGAGGCCGATCTCATCGAACAGGCCCGCGTCGTGCAGATCGACGAGGACGACTATCGGTGACCGCGCGGGCGGCATCTCCGAGCGGGAGCGCGACACCCGCTGCCCGCTAGGTACCTCTTTGAAACCTTCGCGTGGCTTTCGTCACCGTCCGGGACGTGAAATTCTGCGCTCGCACCGCGCACACCACGGTTACCGAAAAGTACGATGGCGGCGCGGCGCACACCGCACGTGGACGACTTATGGGAGGCGGCGTGACAGCCATCGAGCAGACAGAGGCGGCACGCCCTCGAGGTACGCGCCTGCCGCGCCGTGCCCGACGGAATCAGCTGCTGGGCGCCGCACAGGAAGTGTTCGTGGCGCAGGGCTACCACGCGGCCGCGATGGACGACATCGCCGAGCGCGCCGGCGTCAGCAAGCCGGTGCTCTACCAGCACTTCCCTGGCAAGCTCGACCTCTATCTCGCCCTGCTGGACCAGCACTGCGAGTCCCTGATCCAGGCCGTACGCGCCGCGCTCGCGTCCACGACGGACAACAAGCAGCGCGTCCGGGCGACCATGGACGCCTACTTCGCGTACGTCGAGGACGACGGCGGCGCCTTCCGTCTCGTCTTCGAGTCGGACCTGACCAACGAGCCCGCGGTCCGCGAGCGCGTGGACAAGGTCACGAACGAGTGCGCCGAGGCGATCTGCGACGTCATCGCAGAGGACACCGGCCTCTCGCGCGCCGAGTCCATGCTGCTGGCCTCCGGTCTCGGCGGCCTCGCCCAGGTCGTGGCCCGCTCCTGGCTGCACAGCGACCGCAGCGTCCCGCGCGACCAGGCGGTCCAGCTGCTGACGTCCCTGGCATGGCGGGGCATCGCCGGTTTCCCGCTGCACGGCATCGACCACCACTGACCCGACCCGGGCGGGGACTTTTGTTCCCGCCCGGTGTTCGCTCCTGGCGTTCTTGAGCGGAGCGTGTACGTCCCCTCACCGGGCTAATGTGTGCTGGGTACGGCGCGGAAGGTCGCGCACTTCACTGACCGTCGGAGGGACATAGCCGTGGAGGTCAAGATCGGCGTGCAGCACGCGCCCCGCGAGATCGTTCTGGAGAGCGGTCAGAGTGCCGAGGAGGTCGAGCGTGCCGTCTCCGAGGCGCTGGCCGGGAAGTCGGCGCTGCTGAGCCTCGTGGACGAGCACGGCCGTAAGGTCCTCGTTCCGGCGGACCGCCTGGCCTACGTGGAGCTCGGCGAGCCGGCCCCGCGCAAGGTGGGCTTCGGCGCGCTGTAGGCGGACGCACACGGAAGGGCCCGGCGACCTGAGGTCGCCGGGCCCTTCTGCTGTCGTCGGCAAGATTTTTTCTCCACATATGGAGCACAGGTCACACACAGAGGAGGATTGCATTCCGCAGGTCACGGGTATGACGGGCTACGACCGTGATACGCAGCGTGGCCACGTGGGAGGGACCCCCAATGATGTTGCTGGAAGCGCTCGGCTCCGCTCTGCTCGGTCTCGCCTTGGCCGCTGTGGCCGCACACCGGCTGGCCCACCGCCTGCCCGCCCGCTCCCTGGTCTTCGCGACGGGAGTGACCGGAGCCCTGTTCGGCGCCTTCCTGACCCACAGCGCCCTGGGCGCGGGCAACGTCCTGCTCACATTGATCGGCGCGACGGTCGTCTCGGTGGCGTCCCTGTCCCTGCTGCTCCGCCCGGCGGGAAGACTGCGCCGTAGGTCGGCCCCGGCGTAGGGCTTGAACTTCTGACCCCGTTGCGGGACGCGCCCCGTCAGGGGCGCGGGGCTGTGTCGATCTGCGGCACCGCCGCGTGGGCGCGACCAGCTCCCACGCACCCGCAGCCGCGACACAGCCGAAGCACCCCCCACAGAGCGCTACGCAGCCAACCCCAACGCAGCCATCCGCTTGGTGTGCGCCTCAGTGATCCGCGAGAACATCCGCCCGACCTCCGCGAGGTCGAACCCGTCCGCGACGCCGCCCACGAGCATCGTCGACAGCGCGTCCCGGTCGGCGACAACCCGCTGGGACTGCGACAGCGCCTCGCCCATGAGACGCCGGGCCCACAGAGCGAGACGCCCGCCCACACGCGGATCGGCATCGATGGCGGCCCGCACCTTCTCCACGGCGAACCCGGCATGCCCCGTGTCGTCCAGCACGGCGAGGACGAGCTCACGCGTGTCCGAGTCCAGGCGCGCCGCGACCTCCCGATAGAAGTCACTGGCGATCGAGTCCCCGACGTACGCCTTGACGAGCCCTTCCAGCCAGTCCGACGGCGCCGTCTGCTTGTGGAACCCGTCGAGCGCGGCGACGAACGGCTCCATGGCCTCGGTCGGCTCCGCACCGATCTCGGTGAGCCGGTCCCGCAGCTTCTCGTAGTGGTGGAACTCCGCCGACGCCATCTTCGCCAGCTCCGCCTTGTCCGCCAGCGTCGGCGCCAGTTTGGCGTCCTCCGCGAGCCGCTCGAACGCCGCCAGCTCTCCGTACGCGAGCGCGCCGAGCAGGTCGACGACCGCGGCCCGGTACTGCGGTTCGGCGGAGGCGGTCGCCCAGTTCTGGGCGGCGACTCCGGTGGGTTCGGCGGCAGCGTCAGAGGTGTTGTCAGGCGTCGTCATGAAGCGCACAATAGCCCGCTCCCCGCGCGGCGGAAGTCCCTGGTGAAGCAGTGTGACGACGACTACGTGACCAAATCGGCCATCGCATGTGCGCGTTTCCGGGGTATGGTGGTAATGCGCCTGCTGAGTACGCACGTCTATGAGGACCGCGTATTTCGACGGGCCGCACGTATGAGGATGCCCGGTCGGTGGCCCGATCGGCTCCGACCTGACAGCTCTCCTTGGCCGTACGGCACTGTGCGTACGGCATCCGGAGGGACCCTCAGCGGTTCGAGCGCTAGAGCGTCGGCAGAGGTCCCGTGCCATTACGGCTGGTCCGTAAGGCAGTCGACGTCCCCAGCACGGTCTTAACAGATCCCCGAGCTCGCCTCGCACCGCGCACACAGAAGAGGCAGCACCCTGACTACGACGTTCAGAGATCTCGGAATCCTTCCCGAGACCGCCGAGGCGCTTGAGGCCGTCGGCATCATCAACCCCTTCCCCATCCAGGAGATGACGCTCCCCGTCGCCCTTTCCGGCACGGACGTCATCGGCCAGGCCAAGACCGGCACCGGCAAGACGCTGGGCTTCGGCCTCCCGCTCCTCGAGCGCGTCACCGTTCCCGCCGACGTCGAGGCCGGCCGCGCCAGGCCCGAGGACCTCACCGAGGCCCCGCAGGCGCTCGTCGTCGTCCCCACGCGCGAGCTGTGCACCCAGGTCACCAACGACCTGCTGACGGCCGGCAAGGTCCGCAACGTGCGCGTGCTCGCCATCTACGGCGGCCGGGCGTACGAGCCTCAGGTGGAGGCCCTCAAGAAGGGCGTCGACGTCATCGTCGGCACCCCGGGCCGGCTCCTGGACCTCGCGGGCCAGAAGAAGCTCAACCTGAAGCACATCAAGGCGCTCGTCCTCGACGAGGCCGACGAGATGCTCGACCTGGGCTTCCTGCCCGACGTCGAGAAGATCATCGACATGCTGCCGGCCCGCCGTCAGACCATGCTGTTCTCGGCGACCATGCCGGGCGCGGTCATCGGTCTCGCGCGCCGCTACATGTCGCGGCCCACGCACATCCGCGCCACCGCGCCGGACGACGAGGGCGTGACGGTCGCGAACATCTCGCAGCACGTGTACCGGGCCCACAACATGGACAAGCCCGAGATGGTCGCGCGCATCCTCCAGGCCGACGGCCGCGGACTGGCCATGATCTTCTGCCGTACGAAGCGCACCGCGGCCGACCTCGCCGACCAGCTCAAGCAGCGCGGCTTCGCCTCCGGCGCGGTCCACGGCGACCTCGGCCAGGGCGCCCGCGAGCAGGCGCTGCGCGCGTTCCGCAACGGCAAGGTGGACGTCCTCGTCTGCACCGACGTCGCCGCGCGCGGTATCGACGTCGAGGGTGTCACCCACGTCATCAACTACCAGTCCCCCGAGGACGAGAAGACGTACCTGCACCGGGTCGGCCGCACCGGCCGCGCGGGCGCCAAGGGCATCGCGATCACCCTCGTCGACTGGGACGACATCCCGCGCTGGCAGCTGATCAACAAGGCGCTGGAACTCAACTTCAACGACCCGCCGGAGACGTACTCCAGCTCCCCGCACTTCTACGAGGAGATGAACATCCCCGCGGGCACCAAGGGTGTCCTGCCGCGTACCGAGCGCACCCGCGCGGGCCTCGACGCGGAGGAGTTGGAGGACCTCGGCGAGACCGGTGGCCGTGGTGGCCGCGGTCGCGGCGACCGGGGTGGCCGTGGCGGCCGGGACGAGTCCCGTTCCGGTGACCGCGAGCGCCCGGCGCGTACGCCGCGCCGCCGTCGTCGTACGCGCAACGGCGCCCCGCTGGACGACACCGCCGCCCCCGCGGGCACGGTCGCGCCGGAGGAGACCGCGGTGACCGAGGACTCGCCCGCGTCCCGCACGCCGCGTCGCCGCCGCCGTACCCGCAACGGAGCCCCCGCGGTGGAGTCGGTGCCGGCCACGACCACGACGTCCGAGGCCGCGGAGACCGCCGTCGACACGGCCGAGGCCGTCGAGGCCAAGCCGCGCCGCCGCCGGACCCGCCGGTCCGCGGAGGCCGCCGCGGTCGAGACGCCGGTCGCCGTCGAGGCGCCGCAGGTCGTCGCCGAGGCCGCGGAGCCCGAGGCCCCGGCCGCCGAGGCCACCGTGACGAGGCCCCGCCGCCGGACCCGCAAGGCCGCGGAGACGGTCGCCGTCGAGGCACCGGCCGTCGTCGAGGTCGCGGAGGCCGAGGCCCCCGCCGCCGCGCCGCGCCGCCGCACGCGCAAGACGGCTGCCGCCGCCGAGACCGCGGTCGACACGGCCGAGGGCACGGAAACCAAGCCGCGCCGCACCCGCAAGGCCGCCGCCGTCCCCGAGGCCACGGTCGAGGCCGTCGAGGCCACGGAGACCAAGCCGCGCCGTACGCGAAAGGCGGCGGCGTCCGCCGAGGCCGCGGTCGACACTGCGGAGGCCACCGAGGCCAAGCCCCGGACCCGGCGTACCCGCAAGGTCGCCGAGCCCGCCGCAGCCGTCGTCGAGATCCCGGCGCAGACCGCGGAGGAGCCGGAGACCAAGCCGCGTCGTACGCGGAAGGCCACGGCCGCCGCGGAGACCGCGGTGGACACGGCCGAAGGCACGGAGACCAAGCCGCGCCGCACCCGCAAGGCCGCCGTGGCCACGGAGACCGCCGAGGCCAAGCCGGCACGCAAGACCGCCGCGCGCAAGACGGCTGCCGCCGCGGAGGCCGCGGTCGACACCGTCGAAGCCACGGAGACCAAGCCGCGTCGTACACGCAAGGCGACGACCGCCGCGGAGACCGCGGTGGACACGGCCGAGGCCACCGAGGCCAAGCCGCGCCGCACCCGCAAGGCCGCCGTGGCCGCGACGGAGCCGGAGGCCGCCGAGGCCCCCGCCGCGCCGCGCCGCCGTACGCGCAAGACGGCTGCCGCCGCCGAGACCGCGGTCGACACGGCCGAGGGCACGGAGACCAAGCCGCGCCGCACCCGCAAGGCCGCCGTGGCCACGGAGACCGCCGAGGCCAAGCCGGCACGCAAGACCACCGCGCGCAAGACGGCTGCCGCCACCGACATCCCGGCCCAGGCGGCCGAGGAGCCGGAGGCCAAGCCGCGCCGCCGGACCCGCAAGGCCACGGCCGCCGCGGAGTCCACGGAGAGCTGACAGCCGCTCACCCGACGGCCCGGTCCACCACAGGTGGGCCGGGCCGTCGGCGTTCCGGAGCCTGCACCACGGCCGTACGGCGCGGCGCACTCGTCCCACCGGGGCGGCGGAACAGGCCGGCGGCTCCGGTGGGCGCCCCGGGCGGGTCGGCCTCGGGCAGTCCAGCCCTCTCCGGAACCCGAGCCTCAGCACACGCCCCAGGCCGTCGGCGTACCGGCCCGCCGCATCACATCGCCGCCCCACCGCATCCCGCGCGACATCGATGCGCCCGCCCGGCCCGACCGTCCACGCACCGCCCCCACGCACCCCCGCGTCGGCCCCCTCCCCACCCGCCCACCATGGCCCACCTCACACAACCACCCCCGCCCGTCCGCCCACCCGCCCGATAGCCTCAAGGCATGAGCAGGCCCCCCACCTTCGTCCCGCCTCCCGGCGCCCGCGCGTACTCGCTGCGCACCGCCCGTGGCGAGTTCGCCGTAGTCGACGCACCCGTGGCCGACGGAGTGGCCCCGAAGGGGACCGCTCTGCTGCTGCCCGGGTTCACCGGCAGCAAGGAGGACTTCAACCCGTTGCACGTGCCGCTCGCGGCGCGCGGGTACCGGACGGTCGCCGTGGACGGACGGGGTCAGTTCGAGTCCGACGGTCCGGCCGGCGACGAATCGGCGTACGCGCAGGACGAGTTGGCCAAGGACGTGCTCGCACAGGCCGCAGCGCTCGGCACGCCCGTGCATCTGCTCGGGCACTCCCTCGGCGGGCAGATCTCACGGGCCGCGGTCCTGCTGGACCCGTCGCCCTTCCTCTCGCTCACCCTGATGTCCTCGGGCCCCGCCCAGATCTCCGACTCCCAACAGCAGCGCGTGAAGCTGCTCCGGGACGGGCTCGCGGTGATGAGCATGGCCGAGGTCTGGGACGCGATCCAGGCCATGGAACCGCCGGAGGAGACCGACACCGGGGGCGAGTTGGACTCGGGGCTCGATGACGCGGAGGATCTGCGCCGGCGCTGGCTGGGCAACAAGCCCGCGCAACTCATCGCCACCGGCCGCCAGTTGTGCGCCGAGCCGGACCGGGTGGCCGAACTGGCCGCCGTGCCCCTGCCGTTCCACGTACTGTCCGGCTCGCACGACGACACCTGGCCGGTGCCGCTCCTCGACCACATGGCCGTCCGGCTGCAGGCCCGCCGGACCGTCATCCCCGGCGCCGAGCACTCCCCCAACACGGACCGCCCCCTGGAGACGGCACACGCGATCGCCGACTTCTGGGACCACACCGAGAAGCCGTAGCCGGGCCCGGGCACGAGTCGGCATCAAGCCCAGACCCAAACCCCGGTCCGCCCGGACGTAAAGCCGGGGCCCGGCTCAGACCCAAACCCAGGCCGGGGCTCAGACGCAAACCCCGGCGCAGCCCCGGACCCAAACCCCTGCCGGGCTCAGACACATACCCACGCCAGGGCTCAGTCACAAACCCGGCCCCGGGCCCCGGACCCAAATCCCCGCCGGGGCTCAGACGCAATCCCCGGCCCGGGCCCTGGACACAAAGCCCAGACCAGCCCAGACCAAACCCGTTCCGGGCCCAGGCCCAAACCCCGTCCGGCCCCAGACACGAGTCAGCCCTGGTCAAGCCCAGCCACAAAGCCCGTCCAGCCCACACCCACCCGGCCGATACCAGCCACCGACCCCGCTCGACCACGTCACAAACTCCGGTGGACCCAGCCGCGAACCTCGCTCGACCCCGACCACAAACCCGGTCGAGCCCAACCCAGCCCTGGCAGCCCCCGCCACGCCCCCCTGCAAACCCAGCCGCACCTTTGGCTACCCCCGTATCCCCACCACCCCCACCGCCCAAAGCGCCCCCCAGAAACTGCCCCTACACCCCAGCCGCCACCCAGAACCGCCCCTACACCCCAGACCCCGACCCCGATCCGCCCCTACAACGGCAGCCGCGCCTAGAACTGCCCCTGCAAGTGCCCCCAGAACCCATCCCGCAACGCCCGCCGCAGATCCGCCTGCCCCCGCAGCGAGTACTGCAGCAACCCCTCCGCCTCCACCAACAGATCCTGATCCACCGAGCCCGGCAGATACGGATGCCCCGGCAGCAGCTCCCCCACCGCCTCCCGCCCCCGCGCCGCCAGCCACTTCGCCGCGATCTGGGCGCCCACGAACCGGACGTCCTCGCGGCTCGGCCGGTTGGCCGAGGTCTCGTACGCGGCGGCCGTACGCCGTGACACGTACGGCTTGAAGAAGTCGAGGTCGAGGACGCGCTGGCTGTCGACCTCCCAGAGGAGGGGCTCGGCCTGGTTGCGGCCCTCGGGCGCCTCGATGCCCCAGAGGTGGACGCGGGCGCCGTAGCCCTGCGCGGCCTCCACCGCCGACACCAGGTCCTCGTCACCGCCGAGCAGCGCCGCGTCGCTGATGGCGCGGTGCCGGGCGAGGGACTCCAGATCGGTCCGGATCAGTGAGTCGACGCCCTTCTGCTGGTTGTTGGCGTTGAGGTTGCCGAGCCGCACCTTGACGTCCGGGAGCTCGGCGATCGTCTGCTGCTCGGCGGTGTGGATGCGGCGCCGGGCGCCGTCGTACCAGTAGACCCGCAGCAGCCTGCTGTCCGCGAAGATCGTGCGGGCCCGGTCGATGAGCGCCTCGATGAGCCCCTCGGCGTCCAGGTCGAAGGCGCGGCGGTCCTCGGTGCCGGCGACCAGACGGCCCGCGGCCGCGTACAGATACCCCGCGTCGACGAAGATCGCGTGAGTGGAGGGCGTCTTCGCCACCTCGGCGAGCATGCGGGTCAGCAGCTCGTTGGTGTGGTCGATGCGGGCGGCGAGCGCCGCGAGGTCGTCGTTCATCATTTCCATTGTCCCGGCGGTCACGCTGCGAACACAACCGCTCGCTTACCGGTCAGTAGTTAGTCGTTCGAAAAATTTCTTTAGCGTAGGGAATGTTTGTAACGCAGCCACCGTTGACTACCTCTGTACGCAGTAATCCCCTCCGGGGGATGACCAGACGAAGGGAGAGGCCATGCGCTTCGAAATCATGCGACTCGACGACGTCGACGGCACGCCCGTGGACAGCACCGTCGTGGACGCCGCCTCCGTCAATCGGATCGTTCAGCAGGCCGCCGCGATCGGTCAGCGCCTCTGGATCCGCCCGGCCGAGACTACGGCCTCATAACAGAGACAACTCCGGAGCCCCGTACGACATCGATGTCGTACGGGGCTCCGCTGCGTCCGGCGATAGGCGATAGGCGATAGGGAGACAAGGGGGCTCAGCTCCCCTGGATCACCTGCGTGACGCCGTTGATGATCTGCTGCACGGCGATCGCGGAGAGCATCATGCCCGCGAGCCGGGTCACCAGGACCACACCGCCGTCCTTGATGACCCGGATGATCAGCAGCGAGTACCGCATCACCAGCCACAGCACGACATGGATGGCGAGGATCGCCATCCACACCGACACCTGCGTGGCCACACTGTCGGCCTTCTGCACGGCGAGGATGACCGACACGATCGCCCCCGGCCCGGCGAGCAGCGGCATGCCCAGCGGCACCAGCGCCACGTTGACGTCCTTGGTCTGCTTGGGCTCGTCGGTCTTGCCGGTCAGCAGGTCGAGGGCGATCAGCAGGAGCAGCAGCCCGCCCGCGATCATCAGCGCGGGCACGGAGACATGCAGGTAGTCCAGGATCTGGTGCCCGAGCAGCCCGAACACGGCGATGACACCGCCGGCGACACAGACGGCCTGGAAGGCCATCCGCTTCTGCACCTTGGCGGGCCGGCCGGAGGTCAGCGCGAGGAAGATCGGGGTGATCCCGGGGGGATCCATGATGACGAACAGGGTCAGGAACAGGGAGCCGAAAACGGCAGCGTCGAACACAGAAGCGCCTTGCAGGAAGAAAAGAAAGAAAGGGTGAGGTCAGGTGGGCTTGAGGACGATGCTCAGGCCCCGCCGGTCCCCGGCACCGGAAACGCGCCGGTGGCACGCCGGGTGATCTCGCCGTACACCTCGGGGTCGGTCCGGTACTCGCCGAGCGTGACGGTCTTCCGGCTGCCGTGGTAGTCCGAGGATCCGGTGACCAGCAGCCCCAGATCGGCGGCGAGACCGCGCAGCCGCACCCGGGTCTCCGCGTCGTGGTCCATGTGGTCGACCTCGATACCGTCGAGCCCGGCCGCGGCCATCTCGGCGATCGCGGACTCGGGAACGGTGTACCCCCGCTTGCTGGCCCCCGGGTGCGCGAACACACTCACCCCGCCCGCGGCCTTGACCAGCCGGATCGCCTCGAAGGGATCGGTCTCGTGCTTCTCCACGTGGGCCCGCCCGCCGTCGGCCAGCCAGTCCTGGGTGAAGGCGTCGCTCACGGTCGGCACGACCCCGAGTTCGACGAGTGCGGTGGCAACATGCGGCCGCCCCACGGACCCGTCCCCGGCGATCCGCATCACCTGCTCCCAGGTGATGCCCACGCCGAGTTCCTGAAGCTTCGCGACCATGCCCCGCGCCCGCGGCACCCGGTCGTCCCGCACGAGCTCCCGCTCGGCGAGCAGCTCCGGCTCCTCGGGGTCGAAGAGGTAGGCCAGCATGTGCATGGAAATGCCGTCGATACGGCAGGACAGTTCGGCTCCGGTCACGAGCGTGAGCCCGGCGGGCAGCGCGGCGATGGCCTCGGCGTGCCCTCGGGTGGTGTCGTGATCGGTGAGCGCGACGACGTCGAGCCCGGCAGCGGCGGCATTGCGCACCAGCTCAGCGGGCGTGTCCGTCCCGTCGGAGGCCGTGGAGTGGGTGTGCAGGTCGATACGCACGGCACGAACTCCAGACGCTGACGAGACAGAAGGGGACGCTCAAGGATAACCGGATATTCGAGCCCCCCTGTCACACCTGAAACCCGTGAGCGACCTTTACACGGACCCGCCTCCGTCACTCCGGCCAGCGCTCCGACAGACACTTCGGCCCACGGTCCGACGGGCACGCCGGCCCCCGCTCCGGCAGGCGCTCCGCCCACCCCACTCCGGCAGGCGCTACGGCGCAAGCAAACGCGGCGACAACGCCCCGCACGGCACGAGCTCCACCTCCGCGCCCGCGTCCCGCAGATCCGTCAGCACCAGCTCGTCGTACATCAGCAGTCCCGACTGCTCCGGCCACACGACCGCCCACAGCCACAGCCCACGCGCCTCACCGGCGAACACCGCGCGGTCGTCCGGCGCCCCGGTGACATGCCACAGCGGCGTCGGGCGCCCCGCGGCCAGCACCTTCGCCTGCGGCGGCTTCTCCACGTTCAGATACGGCCCCGGGTCGGGCCCCTCGATACCCGCGTACCGCGCGCCGAGTCCCACGCCGAGCTCCTCGGCGACCAGGATGAGCTCCCCGATACCGCCCAGCGGCCCCGGCCCCGAGCACGCGACAGCGGTCGCGCGGCCTCCGCTGCGGTCGTCGCCCGCGCAGCCCACGCCCGTGAACAGCCAGCCGACCGGCAGCGGCCACGGCATCCACACCGGTACCTGCGTGCGGTGCACCACGACGCCGAGAGCCTCGACGCTGGGCGGGATCACCGGCTGCAGTGGATGCACGCTGCCGTGCACGTCGCACTGCCAGGTGTCGGCGAAGAGTCCGGGAGCCCTGACCCGGCCACCACACTTCGGGCAACTGGGTTCGCCCCTCATAGGGCCCCACGGTCCTACCCCTGCTCCGCCACGTCAAGGACGATCACCCGTCCGGGCGGAACCACTTGACCTCGACAAACCAGATGTATGTTGCACTAATTAGCCGACCTAACTTACTATGTGCATACACCAACGATCTCCTCGCCGGAATTGGAGAAACCATGGACGCCTTCGACGCGGGAGCGGGCAGCCTCCTGCGACAGCCCAAGGCGGTCTGGGCCACGGCCGGTGCCTCCGTCGTCGCCTTCATGGGCATCGGACTGGTCGACCCGATCCTCCCGTCCATCGCCCAGGGCCTCAACGCCACGGCCGGCCAGGTCTCCCTGCTCTTCACCTCGTACTTCCTGATCACCGCCGTGGCGATGCTGGTCACCGGCTTCGTCTCCAGCCGCATCGGCGGCCGCAAGACCCTGCTGGCCGGCCTGGCGTTCGTGGTCGTCTTCGCCGGTCTGGCCGGTACGTCGGACTCGGTCGCCGAACTCGTCGGCTTCCGCGCCGGCTGGGGCCTCGGCAACGCCCTCTTCGTCTCGACGGCCCTCGCCGTCATCGTCGGCGCGGCGGCGGGAGGCAGCGCCGCGGCGATCCTGCTGTACGAGTCCGCCCTCGGCCTCGGCATGGCCTGCGGCCCCCTGCTGGGCGCGCTGCTCGGGAACGCGAGCTGGCGCTACCCGTTCTTCGGTACGGCCTTCCTGATGGCGGTCGGCTTCCTCTGCATCACGGTGTTCCTGAAGGAGCAGCCCAGGCCGGCGAGGAAGACCTCGCTCCTCGACCCCCTCAAGGCCCTCGGCCACGGCGGCCTCGCCTCCGCCGCCGCCTCGGCGTTCTTCTACAACTACACGTTCTTCACCGTGCTGGCCTTCACGCCGTTCGTGCTGGACATGACCCCGTACAAGTCGGGTGCCGTCTTCTTCGCGTGGGGTGTGCTGCTCGCCGTGTTCTCGGTCATCGTGGCGCCGCGCCTCCAGGCCCGGTTCGGCTCGCTGAAGGTGCTCGGCGGCTCACTCGTCCTGCTCGCCGCCGACGTACTCGTCCTCGGTTACGGCGACCACACCACGGCGATCGTCTGCACGATCCTGTCCGGCGCCTTCATCGGCGTGAACAACACCGTCTACACCGAGCTCGCCCTCGGCGTCTCGGACGCGCCACGCCCGGTGGCGAGCGCCGGCTACAACTTCGTGCGCTGGTTCGCGGCCGCCGCCGCGCCCTGGTTCGCGCCGAAGATCGAGGAGTGGACCGACATCCACATCCCGTTCGTCGTCGCGGCGGCGACCGCCGTCATCGGCGCGGCCGTGGTCGTCGTACGGCGGAACGCGCTCACTCAGGAAGCGGAACAGCTCGAGTCGAAGCACGCCACAGAGGACGGGGTGGCCGTCTTCGCCAACTGATGCTTTTCCGCCACCGGTTGGTGAGATCGGTCACCTCGGTCTCAGTCCAGCGGGACGGATCTCCGGGACGGATCCCTGAGGTCCGTCCCGTTCGCGAGCCAGCGTTCCTGGAGGGCCTGGGCGCCGTGGACGCGCTTCCAGGCGGCCTCGTTCGGGGTCATGGGGAGCAGGGGCAGGAAGTGGACGGGATCCATGGGCTCGTCCAGCTCCAGGTCCTCGATCAGGCCACCGGGTTCGGCGACCAGGACGGAGGTGAACGGGGCGCCGGGCCACAGGGGCTCACCCACGTCGAGGGAGGCGCCGGGGGCCACGATCACGCCCTCGACCTGCGGGGACGCGGCGAGCACGGCGAGCGGGCGGAGCACCTTGTCGGTGTCGGCGAGACCGGCGCGGACCGAGAGGACCAGCTCGGCGCGGGGGCCCTTGACCGGGTCGGCGAGCATCGCGGTGGGGTCGCCCATGGGCTGTGCGGACATGCCGAGCGTGGCATAGCGGGCGATGGCGCCTTCCCCCGACTTCTCCTGGAAGCGCAGCACCTCGATGCGGTCCGTGCCGAGGAAGGTGACGGCGGCGCGCGCGTCCGGTTCGCCCAGTGCGTTGCGCAACCGGGCCTCGACCAGAGGAAGAACATCAGCCATGCCGCGAGCATAGAACTCGTCAGTACCGGGCAAAGCAGCGCCTTGACACTTCAGTCGGCTGATACTCTTGGCCGGTCGTCGGGGCAGCACGCAGAAGCGTCGCGATCGAGTCCCGACGCCAGTGAGACTCCCTTGCGGGAATGGATCGTCCCTTACGAGGGACCGGCCGGAGGAGGTGGGGCTGTCATGGATCGAAGTCACCCGTGCAGTACCACTCGCTCTTCCGCCCACTGATGTAGCTGATCCACTGATGTAGCTGATCTGCCTTCGGCTGATCGCCGCCTCTCACGCTCGCGTCTTCATCATCGGAAGAGCACTTCGTCTCGTTTTGCCTGATCTGTTTGATCTGTATCAGCAGCGAAACCCGCCACCGCAATGGTGCGGTGCTCCCCGCTTTGTGGACGTGCCAAACATCCTTCCCCTGCCTTGAGGGCGGGAGATACCCCTTGTCAGGACGTCCCCATTCCGGGCAGTTCCACCCGTTGAAGCGGCTTTTCGTTGCCTGTCGCGAAGGAGCCTGCCATGTCGATGATCCGCGACCTGCGTGCCGTGGTCCGTCCCTCCCGCGTCTCGCTGCGCAAGAGCAGCAGCACCGACTACGACACCACCCGCGCCCCCGGGACGCCCTCGGCGGTCGTCGACTGCGCCATCTACCGCGACGGCGCCCGACTCCAGACCGCGCAGCCGCTGACTCCGCACGAGGCGATGCGCCAGGTGCGCCGCGACGGGGGCTTCGTGTGGATCGGGCTGCACGAGCCGACCGAGGCCGAATTCTCCGGTATCGCAAGCGAGTTCGGGCTGCACCCGCTGGCCGTCGAGGACGCGGTGCAGGCACACCAGCGGCCCAAGCTGGAGCGGTACGACGACTCCCTGTTCACCGTCTTCAAGACCATCCACTACGTCGAGCACGACGAACTCACCGCCAACAGCGAGATCGTCGAGACCGGCGAGGTCATGTGCTTCACCGGACGGGACTTCTTCATCACCGTCCGGCACGGCGGCCAGGGCTCGCTCAGGGCGCTGCGGCACCGGCTCCAGGACGACCCGGAGCTGCTCGCCAAGGGCCCCTCCGCCGTGCTGCACGCGATCGCCGACCACGTCGTCGACGGATACATCGCGGTCGCCGACGCGGTGCAGGACGACATCGACGAGGTCGAGACCGAGGTGTTCTCGCCGGGCCGCAAGGGCACCCCGCGCGGCACCGACGCCGGCCGGATCTACCAACTCAAGCGTGAGGTCCTGGAGTTCAAGCGCGCCGTCTCGCCGCTCCTGCGGCCCATGCAGCTGCTGAGCGAGCGCCCCATGCGGCTCATCGACCCGGACATCCAGAAGTACTTCCGGGACGTCGCCGACCACCTCGCGCGCGTCCAGGAGCAGGTCATCGGCTTCGACGAGCTCCTCAACTCGATCCTCCAGGCCAACCTCGCGCAGGCGTCCGTCGCACAGAACGAGGACATGCGGAAGATCACCTCGTGGGCGGCCATCATCGCCGTACCGACGATGGTCTGTGGTGTGTACGGCATGAACTTCGAGTACATGCCCGAGCTGCACTGGCGGTACGGCTACCCCGTGATCATGATGATCACGGGTGTCATCTGCCTCGGTATCCACCGGACGTTGAAGCGCAACGGCTGGCTGTGACCCGATCCCGGTGAGGACGCCTCGCTAGGCTGGGCGCATGACAAGCGAGCTGCTCGACCAGGCCCTCGTCGAGGAGGCCACCAAGAAGTCCGGCCTGATCTGGGTCAAGGGTTCCGAGGGTCCCGCCCGGGCGCTGTGGCACGTGTGGCACGAGGGTGCCGCGTGTCTGGTCGGCGACGGGCCGGGCGAGCAGCCGTTGCCGGGGCTGGCCGACGGGGGCGGTGCCGAGATCACCGTCCGCAGCAAGGACAAGGGCGGGCGGCTGGTGGCCTGGACGGCGAAGGTCGTCGAGCTGACGCCCGCGTCGGAGGCGTGGGACGCGGCCGTCGCCGAGCTCAAGGGCAAGCGGCTCAACGCGCCCGACGGAGAGGCGATGACGGAGCGTTGGGCGCGGGAGTGCCGGGTGGTGCGCCTCGAGCCCACGGGGTCGACGCTGCCGCTGCCCGACGGCTCACTTGCGCAGGCCCCCGTGCCGACGGCGGCCACGACCCGCCGGCCGATCCCGGCGGCTCTTCCCAAGCTGCTGCTGAGGCGGCGCGGGCGGAAGTAGTCAGGACGTCGGCAGCTGCTTGCCGTAGTCCACGGTCTCGTCCTTGCCGGGCTTCTCCAGCGTGAAGGACGCGTCCCAGCCCGAGAAGGTCAGCGTGCCCGCGCCGCCCGCGCGTTCCAGGCGCAGCGGATACGCCACGCCCTCCAGGGAGACGTCCAGCTTGCCGCCGGAGCCCTCGTCGCCGGTGATGCGGATGGTGCGGGTGCCGGACTGCTCGTGGTAGCCGTCGGTGGACAGTTCGCCGTGGAGGGTCAGCAGGCCGGACAGCAGGACGTCCTTGTCGGTGAAGCCGCTGAACTTCTTGTACGAGGGGTCGCCCTGCGGCACCTTCACGTACTTGCCGTCGAGCTTGTCGGCGGCGGCCGTGTCCGTGTGGGAGTCGTCCGAGTCCTTGCCGTCCTCATGGGTCCAGAACTCCGAGTCGGCCTTCAGATAGAGCTGCTCACCGATGCGCAGCAGCCCGAAGGTCGCTCCCTCGGACGTGACCGAGCCGCTGGCGCCGTCGTCCTTGAGACGCATGTCGAGTTTGTAAGTGCGCCCGCTGGTGACCACGTTCCCTGAGAGACGCACTGTGTCGGCGGACTCGGCGGCCGCCTTGGTCTTCGCCTGGATCTGGTCGGCCGGGAGCTTGCCAACGCCGTTGGTGCCCTCGTCGGGGTCGTCGCTGCACCCCGTCAGGCCCGTTGCCGTCACGACCAGGGCGCAGACCGCGCCCAGCAGTCCGATGCGGCGGGTGCGGCCCTGGGGAATCGCAGTCACGGGTGAGGCGCCTTTCCGACGGGGGTCCTTGAGCGGCGTACCGCAGAGTACCGCCGCCCGGCGGGCCCGGCGGAGCCAGTCCGTCCGGACCGCTCACCAGGGCGTACCGCATCGGGACGGGCTAGCCTGAAGCCGACCCTGGCGGGCAATTCGCAGGAATTCACAGGAACGGGAACTCATAGGAACGGGACAAGGAGGCGCAGGGATGGCAGGGGGTGTCCCCAGGATCTTCGTCTCGCACCTCTCCGGCATCGCCGTCTTCGACCCGAACGGCGACCAGGTGGGGCGCGTGCGCGACGTGGTCGTCATGCTGCGGGTCGGCCGCAAGCCGCCGCGGGTGCTCGGCCTGGTCGTCGAACTGTCCACCCGGCGCCGCATCTTCCTGCCCATGACCCGGGTGACCAGCATCGAGTCCGGCCAGGTCATCACCACCGGAGTCCTCAACGTCCGCCGCTTCGAACAGCGCCCCACCGAGCGCCTGGTCTTCGGCGAGCTCCTGGACCGGCGCGTGACGCTCACCGAGGCCGGCGAGGAGGTCACCGTCCTGGACGTGTCCGTGCAGCAGCTGCCGGCCCGCCGGGACTGGGAGATCGACCGGGTCTTCGTACGGAAGGGGAAGAGCGGCACCTTCCGGCGGGCCAAGGGCGAGACGCTGACCGTCGAGTGGTCCGCGGTCACCGGCTTCTCCCTGGAGGAGCACGGACAGGGCGCCGAGAGCCTCCTCGCCACCTTCGAGCAGCTGCGCCCCGCCGACCTCGCGAACGTCCTGCACCACCTCTCCCCCAAGCGCCGCGCGGAGGTCGCCGCCGCCCTCGACGACGACCGCCTGGCCGACGTCCTCGAAGAGCTCCCGGAGGACGACCAGATCGAGATCCTCGGCAAGCTCAAGGAGGAGCGCGCCGCGGACGTCCTGGAGGCCATGGACCCCGACGACGCGGCCGACCTGCTCTCCGAGCTGCCCGAGCAGGACCAGGAGCGGCTGCTGAGCCTGATGGAGCCCGCCGACGCGGCCGACATGCGGCGCCTGATGTCGTACGAGGAGCACACCGCCGGCGGTCTGATGACGACCGAGCCGATCGTGCTGCGGCCGGACGCCACCGTCGCCGACGCCCTCGCGCGCGTGCGCAACGCCGACCTCTCCCCCGCCCTCGCCGCCCAGGTCTACGTCTGCCGCCCGCCCGACGAGACCCCGACCGGCAAGTACCTCGGCACGGTCCACTTCCAGCGCCTTCTGCGGGACCCGCCGTACACCCTGGTCAGCGCGATCATCGACGACGACCTCCAGCCGCTGGACCCGGACGCGGCGCTGCCGGTCGTCGCCGGGTTCTTCGCGACGTACGACATGGTCGCGGCGCCCGTCGTGGACGACTCGGGGTCGCTGCTGGGCGCGGTGACCGTGGACGACGTACTGGACCACATGCTGCCGGAGGACTGGCGGGAGACGGAGTTCCACCTCGACGAGGGCCAGGGGGCGGTGGGCCATGGCTCCTGAGCGCGAGCGGACCCCGGCCGGGGCGACCGCCGCCACACGCGCGCGTGCCCGGCTCGACCAGCCGCGCCCGCCCCGGCGGCGGCTGCTGCCCGAGTGGGACCCGGAGGCCTTCGGACGGCTGTCGGAGCGGATCGCGCGGTTCCTCGGCACCGGGCGGTTCATCGTCTGGATGACGGTCGTCATCATCGCGTGGGTGCTGTGGAACGTCTTCGCGCCGGGCGATCTGCGGTTCGACAACTACCCGTTCATCTTCCTGACCCTGATGCTGTCGCTGCAGGCCTCCTACGCGGCGCCGCTCATCCTGCTCGCGCAGAACCGGCAGGACGACCGGGACAAGGTCAACCTCGAACAGGACCGCAGGCAGAACGAGCGGTCGATCGCGGACACCGAGTATCTGACCCGGGAGATCGCCGCCCTGCGGATCGGCCTCGGCGAGGTCGCGACCCGGGACTGGATCCGCTCCGAGCTGCAGGACCTGGTGAAGGAGCTGGAGGAGCGTCAGGACGGCCAGGCGAGCGGCCATGCAAGCGGGCACGGGAACAGCCACGGGAACAGCCACGGCGTATTCCCGGCAGAACGGTCGCCCGGACGTGACGTAGAAGACCGGTGACGGGCATCCCGGGGGCACGCTACCGGGCCGTACCATCGTCCTTATGGCTAGCGAAGACGCGGTGCGCGAGGCACTGGCGACGGTGAACGACCCCGAGATCAACCGGCCCATCACCGAGCTGGGGATGGTCAAGTCGGTGGACATCGGCGCGGACGGAGCGGTCGCGGTCACCGTCTATCTGACGGTCTCCGGCTGCCCGATGCGCGAGACGATCACCCAACGCGTGACGGACGCGGTCGCGGCCGTCGAGGGCGTCACCCGCGTCGACGTCACGCTCGACGTGATGAGCGACGAGCAGCGCAAGGAGCTGGCGACGGCCCTGCGCGGCGGCCAGACCGAGCGCGAGGTCCCCTTCGCCAAGCCCGGCTCGCTCACGCGCGTGTACGCGGTCGCCTCCGGCAAGGGCGGCGTCGGCAAGTCCTCGGTGACGGTGAACCTGGCGGCCGCACTCGCCGCGGACGGCCTGAAGGTGGGCGTCGTGGACGCCGACATCTACGGCCACTCCGTGCCCCGCATGCTGGGCGCCGACGGCCGTCCCACCCAGGTCGAGAACATGATCATGCCGCCGTCCGCGAACGGCGTGAAGGTCATCTCCATCGGCATGTTCACGCCGGGCAACGCCCCGGTGGTGTGGCGCGGCCCGATGCTCCACCGCGCGCTCCAGCAATTCCTGGCGGACGTGTACTGGGGTGACCTGGACGTCCTCCTCCTCGACCTTCCGCCGGGCACGGGTGACATCGCGATCTCGGTGGCCCAGCTGGTCCCGAACGCCGAGATCCTCGTCGTCACGACCCCGCAGCAGGCGGCCGCCGAGGTGGCCGAGCGGGCGGGCGCCATCGCCGTCCAAACCCACCAGAAGATCGTCGGCGTGGTCGAGAACATGTCCGGGCTGCCCTGCCCGCACTGCGACGAGATGGTCGACGTCTTCGGCACGGGCGGCGGCCAGACGGTCGCCGACGGCCTCACCAAGACGACCGGCGCGACCGTCCCGGTCCTCGGCTCCATCCCGATCGACGTCCGCCTCCGCCAGGGCGGCGACGACGGCAGGCCGGTCGTCCTGAGCGACCCGGACTCCCCGGCGGGCGCGGCCCTGCGCGCGATCGCGGGCAAGCTCGGCGGACGCCAGCGCGGCCTCGCGGGACTGTCCCTGGGGATCACCCCGAGGAACAAGTTCTAGATCTTCTGCTACGGATCTTCTTCTACGCCGACGGGGGCGCCGACTTCACGAGTCGGCGCCCCCGTCGTCGTAGCAGCGGCTACTCGTAGGCCGAGATGTCCTTGATCATGGCGAAGCCGAGCCCGTACGCGCTCATGCCTCTGCCGTACGCGCCCACGTGCACGCCCTCCGGCGTGGACCCCGCGAGGACCCAGCCGAACTCGGACTCGCGGTAGTGGAAGGACGTCGGGACGCCGTCCACGGGGAGCGAGAGGGTCGACCAGTCGGGGCCGTCGAGGTCGTCGGCCAGCGCCCACGCGGTCTCGGTCTGCTGGTCCAGCCAGTCGTCGCGCAGGGTGTGGTCCATCGAGCCGGGCCAGGTGAAGGACAGCAGGCCCACGCCCGCGAGCCAGGCCGCCGAGGAGACCGAGGTCGCCTCAAGGAGGCCCGTGCCGTCGGCGCTCCGCCGGGACGACTTCGCCGCGACGGTCACCACCACCGCGAACTTCTCCTTGTCCTCGGATGCCTCGTTACGGACGGAGGGCTCGTCGCCGTGCCCGATCGAACCGTGCTCGACGGCACCGTCGGCCGCCGTCCCGACCTGCATCAGCCAGCGCGGACCCGTGAAGGCCTCGTCGAGGCCGTACCACGGGAAGGGCGCCAGCAGGTAGCCGTCGACCGTGCGCCGCGCGGAGGGGACCTGTTGTCCGCCCTCCGCGGCCGGCGCCTGCGCGACCGCCTGACTCGTCGTCTCCATGTGCCCGGACGCCTCCTCGTTCCTCGTCGGACGGGAACGGCCCGCCCCCCTTCGGGCGACTCGTCCGGTCCGCACAACAACTCGGCAGCATAGCCACCCCACTGGGACCAGCACGGAAACCGCCCGTCGCGTGGGTCGCGCGACGGGCGGGTTCAGGCCGTACCGGGCTCGGGTGGCGTATGAAACGCGTCACGTAGGACGGTCAGGTGGCGTCCGCGTCGAAGATCGGGCGGTCGTCCTTGCCGTCCTCGGGCTTCTTGGTCATGTCGATCCGGCCACCGGAGGAACCGGCGGAGGGCGAGGAGGAGGAATCCGAGTCGCGGCCGTGGACCGCGTCCGTGACCTCGGCCATCTCCTTCTTGATGTCGAAGCCGTTGCGGATCTCCTTGAGCCCCAGCTCGTCGTTGTCCAGCTGCTTGCGGATGAACGTCTTGGGGTTCAGGTCCTCGAACTCGAAGTCCTTGAACTCGGGGCCGAGTTCCTGCCGGATGTCCTGCTTGGCGCTCTCCGAGAACTCACGGATCTTCCGGACCGTCCGCATGACGTCCTGGATGACCTTCGGGAGCTTGTCCGGACCGAAGACGAGCACGGCGAGGACAACGAGCGTCACCAGCTCGAGCGGTCCTATGTCATTGAACACCTGAAGCTCCTTGCCATGTCCGGGCCGGGTCCACGGTACCCGGCGATCCGGTACGACCGGTACTGTCGCGAGCCCTCCGAGTGGGCGGGCATGAGCGGTTTTGGGGGTTGTTTGCCTTGTAAGGCGGGGTTCGCGGGCACGCCTATGAGGTTTCTGTCAATCGGTCGCAATCGGTCGTCCATCGGTCCGCCGCTGTCCGTCCGCTCAGTCGCCGTCCGAGGACCCGAGGACCAGGGAGATCGTCAGCTCGTCGCCGCCGCGCTCCACGGTGAGCTCCAGCCGGTCGCCGGGGCGGTGGGCGCGGGTCTTGACGATCAGTTCGTCGCCGGAGTGGACGCGCTGGCCGTCGACCTCGGTGATGACGTCACCCGCCTTGATCCCGGCCTTGTCACCGGGGCCGCCCGCGCTGACCGCGGGACCGCCGTCGTTGCCCTTGGCGCCGACGCGGGCGCCGTCGCCGGTGTAGTCCATGTCGAGGGTGATGCCGATGACCGGGTGGGTCGCCCGGCCGGTGTTGATCAGCTCCTCCGCGACGCGCTTGCCCTGGTTGATGGGGATGGCGAAACCGAGCCCGATGGAGCCGGACTGCCCGCCGCTCTCGTCGGAGCCGCTGTCGGCGGAGCGGATGGCGGAGTTGATGCCGATGACCCGGCCCTTGGAGTCGAGCAGCGGCCCGCCGGAGTTGCCGGGGTTGATGGGCGCGTCGGTCTGGAGCGCGTCGACGTACGACACGTCGCTCCCGTCCCCGCTCTCACCGCCCGCCGTGATGGGCCGCTCCTTGGCGCTGATGATCCCGGAGGTGACGGTGCCCTCCAGGTCGTACGGGGCGCCGATCGCGACGACCGGGTCACCGACCTGGACGCTGTCGGAGTTGCCGAGGGTCATGGGCTCCAGGCCGCTGACACCGGTGACCTTGACGACGGCGAGGTCGTATCCGCTGTCCCGTCCGACGACGGTGGCCTTGGCGGTGTCGCCGCTGTGGAAGGTGATGGATATGTCCCCGTCGGCCCCCGCGGGCTCGACGACGTGATTGTTGGTGAGGATGTGCCCCCGGTCGTCGAGCACGAACCCGGTCCCGGTGCCCTGCTCCTCGGCGCCGGTCACATGGAGCGTGACGACACTGGGCAGGGCGCGGGCCGCGATCCCCGCCACGCTGTCCGGCGCCCGCCCAGCGGGCTCGGCCCCGGCCTGCGGCAGCTCCACGTCCCCCACCCCGCCGTTGCGCTCCAGATACGCCCCTACGGCTCCACCGACGCCCCCGGAGACGAGCGCGAGCACGACGGCACCGATGACGAGCAGCTTCCTGGCCCGCTTACGGCGTCCGCCCTCGGTGAGGACGGCGGCGCCGTTCTGCTGGAGGGGCGTGGAGGGGGTGGAGGGGATGGGGACGGGGGCCCAGGGGTCGTAGTTCCGCCATGGGTTGGCGGTGGGCGGGGGCGCGTCCGCGTAGGGGGGTGCGGCGGGGGCGGGGGTGCCCGGGCCGGAGGGCGGGATCGGTGCCGGACCGTGGCTGCCGTACGGCGGGGTGGGCAGGGGGGCGCCGGGCGCCGAAGTCGGCGCCGGTGCCGGGGTGCCGTGGGTCGGCGTGCCGTGGGCCGGGGTGGTCGCCGGGTGCTGGACCGGCGGGGCCGGGGCCCAGGGACCGGGCTCGCCGTACGGCGGGGTGCTGTACGGGTCGGGGTCGTGCAGGGGCCGGGGGCGCTCCTCGGTGGACGGGGCGGCGGGCAGAACCGTCGTGGCGTCCTCGGTGTCCGGGGCGGGCCGGGCGAGCGGCAGACTCAGCTCGAAGTCGCCGTCGCTGCCGCTGCCGCTGTCGGAGGGGGCGGTGTCGCCGGCGGGGTCGCGGGCAGGGTCGGTGTCACCGTGGGAGTCGCCGTGGGAGTCGCCGGGAGCCCGGTCCTCGGGCGTGGCTGCCTCGTCGGCCGCTGCCACGCCGGCCACGTCCTGCGGCGCCCTCAGCTCGAAATCGCCCCCGGCGTCCGCCGGCTCGGTGACTCCGGCCGCGCCGGTCACGCCGGTCACATCCGCAACGTCCTGAGGCCGCCTCAGCTCGAAGTCACCGCCATCATCGGCGGCCGCGTCTCCCACCGCGCCCCGAGTGCCGTCGCCCGGCACCGTCCCGGGCACGGACACCGCACCCCCGCCGGGCGTCACCACGGGCTCCGCTCCCGCTTCCGGCCCCGCAGGGCCTTGCGGGCGCGGGCGGTTCCACCACTTCGCCTTCGTGGGCTTCCCCTCGTCCATGCTCTCCCCACAGCCGGGGCCTGGCCGGCACGTCGGCCCCGCTCAGCTGTACCTGTCAGGCACGTTGCTGCAACCACGGCCTGATCTGCCGGACAGGCACGGGTACGGCTCTGACTGGATTCAACCAGGTTCGGCGACAGACGCGCAGAGGCCCGGTCAGCGGGTGGTGCCGGTGGGGGAAGGGGTCGCGTCGGGGACGGGTGCGGCAAGGAGGCTGGGCGGGGTGAGGTCCGGGGCCGTGGCCCAGGAGGTCAGCGTGAGCGGCGCGGTCGAGCTGAGCGGACGTATCAGCGGGGACATCGCGGCCGCACCGGCCACCACCGGTGTGGTCAGCGTGGCGTCGTGGACCTGTGTCCCGGGCACCAGCGGTGCCGACACCTCGGTCGGGGCGGCCGGGGAGGCCGCGAGCCGGGACTCGTCCTCGGCGAACAGGGGGCCCACCGCACGGCGGCGCTGGCTGTCGGGTGTCGCCGCACCCGTGCCGGCCTGGGTGCGCGCCGGGGTCACATTGCTGCCGCCCGAACCGCCCCGCGCGTCGGCGTCGGTCGGCGCACCCGTGGTGACACCGCCCAGCGCGATCGCGGCCAGCGACACCGCGCCGCCCACGACGAACGCGAACCGCATACCGCGCGACGCGGATCGCTCGGGCTCGTGCCGGCTGACGTCATGGATCCGGAAGCCGCCGCCCGAGGGGGTGAGGGCGGAGGTGTGCGAGCGGGCGGGGACGTAGTCGAACTCGAAGGGCTCGGGGCGCTTCACGCCGAAGACTCCGGTGGTGGCGGGTCTTCCCGCGAAACCGTCACCGAGTCCTCCCCCGAACGGCGAGCCGCCGTCCGTGTCACCCCCCGCGGGAAGCCCCTGGAGGCGGGCCAGGAAGCTCTCCGAGGGGGGCGGCGGGGCCGCCTCCGCGAAGACGTTCTTCAGTCGGCGCTGGGCGTCGGCCTCGGCCTTGCACTTGGCGCAGGTGGCAAGGTGAGCGAGGACGCGCTCGCGCGTCTCATGACCGAGCTCGCCGTCGACCAGCGCGGCGAGTCGGTCTCCCAGGTGCTGCTCCGCGAATCGCCCTTCGGCGGGGTTGGGTCGTGATCCACTCACGCGGTCGCGCCCCCTCCCCCCAGAGCGGCGACGCGGGGCACGAAGGAGCGGCGCTCCTTCCGGGCCTCCGGTGAGCGGTGCGCGAGGGCCTTGCGCAGCTGGGAGCGGCCGCGGTGGATACGGGACCGGACCGTGCCGAGCTTGACGCCGAGTGTCGCGGCGATCTCCTCGTACGACAGCCCTTCGATGTCGCACAGGACGACCGCGGCGCGGAACTCGGGCGCGAGGGTGTCGAGGGCCTGCTGGACGTCGGCGTCGAAGTGCGCGTCGTTGAAGACCTGCTGCGGGGACGGCTCTCGGCTGGGCAGGCGCTCGGCCGCGTCCTCGCCGAGGGCGTCGAAGCGGATGCGCTGCTTGCGCCGGACCATGTCCAGGAACAGGTTGGTGGTGATGCGGTGCAGCCAGCCCTCGAAGGTGCCGGGCGTGTAGGTCGACAGCGAGCGGAAGACGCGGACGAAGACCTCCTGCGTGAGGTCCTCGGCGTCGTGCTGGTTGCCCGTCAGGCGGTAGGCGAGCCGGTAGACGCGGCCGCTGTGCGTGCTGACGATCTCCTCCCACGTCGGAGGAGTCCACGCCTGCCCGTCCGCGTCGGTGGAGAAGGTCGCGGTCTGGGCGTACGCGTCGTGGCTGTGGTCAGCAGCGGTGTCGTTCACGGATTTCGGCCTACCCGCCGATCCGAGGAAGCGCCGGAGCACTCCTCCCCGATCCACAGGCGCGGCCGCACCTCCCCTGTCGGCTCTGGTGGTGTCCAGTGGAGTCCCTACCATAGCCACCTCGCCCGTTAGCTCCGGATAAGCGGTTTTACGAGAATTTGATCTGTGGAGCTCGCGCTCCGACAGCCACTCGTCATCGTGATCCAACTGTGTCCCCCCGGGTGCGTCTCCACCCCTCTAAACGCCTGGTCCCATCTGCGGGTTCCCGCGCCCAACGGATACAGTCACGCCCAGGCAACCACGGGGACAGGAGAGGGTCATTACCGCCAACCGGCAGACGAGCTGGGCGTTCGCCGACGCCTACGTCGCCGAGGACGAAGTGCTGCGCTGGGCCCGGGACCGGGCCCGTGAGGCAGGGCTGCGCTCGGTGTCGCCCGGCACGGGTGCGGCGCTGCGGTTGCTTGCGGCCTCCGTCGACGCCAAGGCGGTCGCCGAGATCGGCACCGGCACCGGTGTCTCCGGGATCCATCTGCTGCACGGCATGCGGCCGGACGGCGTGCTGACCACGGTCGACCCCGAGCCTGAGCACCAGCAGTTCGCCCGCCAGGCCTTCCGCGCCTCCGGCTTCGCCAGCAACCGGGCCCGTTTCATCCCGGGCCGCGCCCTCGACGTCCTGCCCCGTCTCGCCGACGCCGGCTACGACCTCGTCTTCTGCGACGGCGACCGCCTGGAGTTCCTGGACTATCTCGCTGAATCGTTGCGCCTGCTGCGTCCGGGGGGTCTCGTGGTCTTCGAGGGCGTCTTCGCCCACGGCCGGACGGTGGACTCGGGCCCGCAGCCGACGGAGGTGCTGCGGCTGCGCGAGCTGCTGCGCGCGGTGCGGGAAAGCCAGGACCTGGTGCCGTCGCTGCTGCCGGTGGGCGACGGCCTGCTGTGCGCGGTCAAGCGATAGAGACCGGCGACAGGCGGCAAACAGCGATCCCGGCACCGCATGCGGTGCCGGGATCGTCGAAAGGGTATGGTCGCTTCCGCGTCAGCCGACGACCTTCTTGAGGGCGTCGCCGAGCGCGTCGGCCTCGTCAGGGGTCAGCTCGACGACGAGCCGACCGCCGCCTTCGAGCGGAACGCGCATGACGATGCCCCGCCCCTCCTTGGTCACCTCGAGCGGGCCATCGCCCGTCCGCGGCTTCATGGCCGCCATGCTCGTTCCCCTTCCTGAAACCAGCTCATCGTCAAAGCCGACGGCCCTGGGAGGGCACGCGTGTCGTGCGTGGGCACGCGACACCGGCATCGAACACATTGCTTCCAAGCCATTATCCCGCATCTCAGGACCCGATGACCAACATCAGTCGGCATCGCTTGGGCAACGCGCGCGAGCAAAACCACTCAATTCGGCGATGTGACTGCGATACTGCGCGGCTGCGTACAGATTCGGCGACGGATTTCGGCCGGGGATTCTTTGACGCAGGTCACACGTCCGTTCCGGTCCCCGGACGGCGATCTCCGCCATGCTGTCCTTCGTAACCCGCAAGTAACCGGCAAGGACGCAGGAGGGGACACCCCATGGCCGACACCGTGCTCTACGAGGTGAGCGACGGGCTCGCGACGATCACCATCAACCGGCCCGAGGCGATGAACGCGCTCAACATCGCGACGAAGGTCGCGCTGCGTGACGCGGTGGTGGCGGCGGCCGAGGACGACGCCGTGCGGGCCGTCCTGCTGACCTCGGCCGGGGAGCGGGCGTTCTGTGTGGGGCAGGACCTCAAGGAGCACATCGGGCTCCTCGCCTCCGACCGGGAGTCCGGGTCGGGGCACACCATGAGCACGGTGAAGGAGCACTACAACCCCATCGTCCGCGCGCTGACCGACATGCCCAAGCCGGTGGTGGCGGGCGTCAACGGCGTCGCGGCCGGGGCGGGCTTCGGGTTCGCGCTGGCCGCGGACTACCGGGTGGTGGCGGACACGGCCGCGTTCAACACCTCGTTCGCGGGCGTCGCCCTGACCGCCGACTCCGGGGTCTCCTGGACGCTGCCCCGGGTGGTCGGGCCCGGCCGGGCCGCCGATCTGCTGCTCTTCCCGCGGAGCATCTCCGCACAGGACGCGTACGAGCTGGGCATCGCGAACCGGCTGGTGCCGGCCGCCGAGCTGCACGCGGAGGCCACGAAGGTGGCGCGGGCGCTGGCCGAGGGGCCGACGGTGGCGTACGCGGCGCTGAAGGAGGCGGTGGCGTACGGCTTCTCCCACACACTGGCCGAGACGCTGGAGAAGGAGGACGAGCTGCAGACCCGCGCGGGGGCGTCGGAGGACCACGCGATCGCCGTGCAGGCCTTCGTGAACAAGGAGAAGCCCAAGTATCTGGGGCGCTGAGACTCAGCTCCGCCTGGCCACGCAGGTGGCCAGGTGATCGTCCACCAGGCCGCACGCCTGCATCAGCGCGTACGCCGTCGTCGGGCCCACGAAGCGCAGGCCCCGCTTCTTCAGGGCCTTCGACAGGGCCGTCGACTCCGGGGTGATCGCCGGGACGTCCCCCAGCGCCTTGGGGGCCGGGCCCGGCGTCGACGGGGCGTGGGACCAGATCAGCTCGTCGAGGTCGCCCGGCGCCCAGTCGGCGAGCACGCGCGCGTTGGCGAGCGTCGCGTCGATCTTGGCCCGGTTGCGGATGATGCCCTCGTCGACGAGGAGCCGGTCCCGGTCGGCGTCCGTGAAGGTGGCCACCTTGGCGATCTCGAAGCCCGCGAAGGCCGCGCGGAAGCCCTCGCGGCGGCGGAGGATGGTGATCCAGGAGAGGCCGGACTGGAAGGCCTCCAGGCTGAGGCGCTCGTAGAGGGCGTCGTCGCCGTGGACCGGGCGGCCCCACTCCTCGTCGTGGTACGCGACATAGTCCTCGGTGGACAGGGCCCAGGGGCAGCGCAGGGCGCCGTCCGGGCCGGCGAGGGCGGTGCCGTCGGTCACTGCTGGTCCTCCGCGCCCGGGGCCGGCTTCTCCATGGAGAGCTGCGGGCCGTGCGCGACCGCCTGGGCGCCGGCCAGGGCGGACTCCAGGTCGGCGATACGGGCGTCGCGCTCGGCGAGTTCGGCGCCGAGGCGGCTGAGGGCGTCGTCCACGTCCGACATGCGGTAGCCGCGGGCGGCGAGCGGGAAGCGGAGGGCCTCGACGTCGGCGCGGTTGACCGGGCGCTCCAGCGGCAGGGGGTCCTGGAGGCGCTGCGGGGCGGCCTCGGGCAGCGGGCCGGTCTCGCCGCCGCCCACCACGGCGAGCGTCACCGCGGCGACCACGACGGCGAGCGCGACGACCAGGAACAAGAACATAACCATCGCTGAGGGTCCCCACCTGCTCGGTCGACTGTGTCGGATGTGTCGGAGTCGGATGTGTCGGAGTCGAATGTGTCAGAGTCCGATCGTGCCATGCGAGTCTGACAGTTAGGGTCGCAGGCGGCCGAGTTCACGGCCGCACCCAGGTCGCACTACGAGAGGTCACAGGGGATGCTCAGGCTCGGCAGGCGGGAATTCGGGGCGCACGAGCCGGTGATCATGGCGATCGTGAACCGGACCCCCGACTCCTTCTACGACCAGGGCGCGACCTTCCGCGACGAGCCGGCCCTCGCGCGCGTGGAGCAGGCCGTGGCCGAAGGCGCCGCGATCATCGACATCGGCGGGGTCAAGGCCGGGCCGGGCGAGGAGGTCTCCGCGGCGGAAGAGGCCCGGCGGACGGTCGGGTTCGTGGCGGAGGTGCGGCGGCGGTTTCCGGATGTCGTCATCAGCGTCGACACCTGGCGGGCATCGGTAGGGGAGGCCGTGTGCGAGGCCGGGGCGGATCTGCTGAACGACGCGTGGGGCGGGGTCGATCCGGGGCTCGCGGAAGTCGCCGCGCGGTACGGGGTGGGGCTGGTGTGCACGCATGCCGGGGGCACGGAGCCTCGTACTCGGCCGCACCGGGTCTCGTACGACGACGTCATGGCCGACATTCTGCGGGTGACCCTGGGGCTGGCCGAGCGGGCGGTTTCGCTGGGGGTTTCCCGGGAGTCCGTGCTGATCGATCCCGGGCACGACTTCGGGAAGAACACGCGGCACAGTCTTGAGGCGACCCGGCGGCTCGGGGAGATGGTCGCCACGGGGTGGCCTGTGCTGGTGTCGCTGTCCAACAAGGACTTTGTCGGGGAGACGCTGGACAAGCCCGTGAAGGAGCGGGTGGTGGGGACCTTGGCGACTACTGCGGTGTCGGCGTGGCTGGGGGCGCAGGTGTATCGGGTGCACGAGGTGGCGGAGACGCGGCAGGTGCTGGACATGGTGGCGTCGATCGCGGGCCATCGTCCTCCGGCGGTCGCCCGGCGGGGGCTGGCGTAGAGCCCCGCGGCGGAGCCGCTGATGGATGCAGCCGCCCCCGCCGCCCCTACCCGTTCCCGTCCCAGGGGGCGCTGCCCCCTGGGCCCCCGCTCCTCAAACGCCGGAGGGGCTGATTCAGCTCAGACGCATCCAGCCCGTCCGGCGTTCGAGGACGAGGAAAGGCTTCTAGCGGCCCGCCTCCTTCGACACCAGCGCCACCGCCTCGTCCACGTCGTCCGTCACGTGGAACAGCAGCAGGTCCTTCTCGGAGGCCTTGCCCTGGGCCACCAGGGTGTTCGTGATCCAGTCCACCAGGCCGCCCCAGTACGCCGTACCGAAGAGCACGATCGGGAAGCGGGTCACCTTCTGGGTCTGGACCAGGGTCAGGGCCTCGAAGAGCTCGTCCAGAGTGCCCAGGCCGCCCGGCAGGACCACGAACCCCTGCGCGTACTTCACGAACATCATCTTGCGGACGAAGAAGTAGCGGAAGTTCAGGCCGATGTCGACGTAGGGGTTGAGCCCCTGCTCGAAGGGGAGCTCGATGCCGAGGCCGACCGAGATGCCGTTCGCCTCGCACGCGCCCTTGTTCGCCGCCTCCATCGCGCCCGGACCGCCGCCCGTGATGACCGCGAACCCGGCCTCCACCAGGCCGCGGCCCAGGCGGACCCCCGCCTCGTACTCGGGGGAGTCCGCCGGCGTCCGGGCGGAGCCGAACACACTGATCGCGGGCGGGAGTTCGGCGAGGGTGCCGAAGCCTTCGATGAACTCCGACTGGATGCGCAGGACCCGCCAGGGGTCGGTGTGGACCCAGTCGGAGGGACCGCCCGCGTCCAGGAGGCGCTGGTCCGTGGTACTCGCCGTGACCTGGCCCCGCCTTCGGAGGACCGGGCCAAGCCGCTGCTCGGACGGTGGCTGCTTCTTACCCTCAGGGTTGCCGGTAGCCATGTGCGCTCCCTCCACTTGCGGGTGTTACGACCTCAGCGTAGATCTACGCGGGTTACAGAGGGGGGACATACGGATGTCCGGCCGGCGCGCGGCTCGACTCACGCCGTCAGCCAGGACCTCAGCCGCTCCTCCGCCTCGGGGATCAGCGACACCTTCACGCGCTCGTCCACCTTGTGGGCGAGGAGGGGATTGCCGGGGCTGTAGTTCACCGCCGGTACGCCGAGCGCGCTGAAGCGGGCCACGTCGGTCCAGCCGAACTTGGGGTGGACCTCGGCGCCGACCGCCGAGACGAAGGCCGCCGCGGCCGGGTGGTTCAGGCCGGGACGGGCGCCGCCCGTGTGGTCGTCGACCACGAACTCGTCCACGCCGCAGTCCGAGAAGTAGTCCCTGACGAACGCCTCCGCCTCCTCCTCGCTGCGGTCGGGCGCGTAGCGGAAGTTGACGGTGACCGTGCACTCGTCGGGGATGACGTTGGTGGCGACGCCGCCGTCGATACGGACCGCGTTGAGGCCCTCGTGGTACTCCAGGCCGTCCACGACCGGCTTGCGCGGCACGTACGCGGCCAGCTTCGCCAGCGCCGGGGCCGCCGCGTGGATCGCGTTCGAGCCCATCCACGCGCGCGCGGAGTGCGCCCGCTCCCCCTTGAACTTCAGCAGCACCCGGAGGGTGCCCTGGCAGCCGCCCTCGACCTGGCCGTTCGTCGGCTCCAGCAGAACCGCGAAATCGCCTTCCAGCCACTCCGGGTGGGCCTCGGAGACATGCTTCAGGCCGTTGAACTCGGCGGCGATCTCCTCGTTGTCGTAGAAGACGAAGGTGAGGTCGCGGTTGGGGGACGGGACGGTCGCCGCGATACGGAGCTGGACCGCGACGCCGGACTTCATGTCGCAGGTGCCGCAGCCCCAGAGGTAGCCGTCCTCGTCGAGGCGGGAGGGGACGTTGTCCGCGATCGGGACGGTGTCGATGTGGCCGGCGAGGACGACCCGCTCCGCACGGCCGAGGTTCGTACGGGCCACGACGTTGTTGCCGTACCGGTCGACCGTCAGGTGCGGCAGCGCGCGCAGCGCGGTCTCGATCGCGTCCGCGAGCGGCTTCTCGGTGCCGCTGACGGAGGGGAAGTCGACGAGCTGCGCGGTGAGACGCGCGGCGTCCAGCGTGAGGTCAAGCGGGGTATCGGCCATGCCGTCGACCCTAACGCGCCGGGCCTCCTCCCCTCCGTCCACACCTCTGTCCACACCTGGCTCGGCCACCACAGGGGCCTCCGCTACCTTGGACGGATGCCAGAGCAGTCCCGCCCTCAACAGCGTCGTCGTGGCCGCTTTCTCCGTGGTCTGGCGGCCTTCGTGGTTTTGTGTGCCGTCGCCGGATATCTGGTGGTCCAGTACATCACCGGAGGCACCGGGGATCCGGGCTGCAAGGTCGTCTCGGGCAGGGACGACGGGGTGGCGTACGAGTTCACGCCCGAGCAGGCGGTCAACGCGGCGGCGATCACGGCCGTGGGCACCGGGCGCGGGCTGCCCGAGCGGGCGGTGGCGATCGCGCTGGCGACCGCGCTCCAGGAGTCGGGGCTGCGCAACATCACCCATGGCGACCGGGACTCCCTCGGCCTCTTCCAGCAGCGGCCCTCGCAGGGCTGGGGCACGGAGAAGCAGATCATGGACCCGACGTACGCGGCGGGCGCGTTCTACGAGCATCTGGTCAAGATCGACGGCTATACGAAGCTGCCGCTCACCGTGGCCGCGCAGCGTGTGCAGCGCAGCGGCTATCCGGAGGCGTACGCCAAGCACGAGCCGGACGCCACCGTCCTGGCCGCCGCTCTCACCGGGACCTCGGCGGCCACGCTGACCTGCGAGGGACGCCCGGCCGCGACCCTCGCGGCGGGTCCGGAGGGCGTGCGCGAGGCGCTCGTGCGGGACTTCGGCGGGGACGCGCTGGACACCACCGCCAAGGAGGTGGGGGCCGCCGCGGCGACGCCCGCGCCCGAGGCGACGGTGTCGGGGCGGACCGTGACCGTGCCGGTGAGCGGCGGCAAGGGCAGCAAGGACGGCAAGGGGCGCAGCACCCGGGAGCGCGGCTGGCAGCTCGCGCACTGGGCGGTGGCCAACGCCTCGGCGCTGCACCTCCAGAGCGTGACGTATGCCGGGCGGCAGTGGACCGCCGGGAACACCCAGAGCGAGTGGCGGACGACGTCGTCCGAGGGGGCCGGCGGGGCGGAGGGCGCCGCCGGTTCGGTGCGGATCCTGACTGCTCAGTAGTACGGACGATCACCCGTAGGGGTTATGCGCCGCGGGCCCGGGCAAGGGCGTGCGCAGGTTTTTGCGCGGTCACCCTCGTATTCGGAAAACCCTTGCGGGCACAGGGCTGTAAGGATTCGGCACACTTTCCGACCGGGCACCCTTTGACCGTTTTTATCCGCAGCCGATAATGCGACGCATTGCCAACTCTTTACGTTGGCCGTCCGCAACCTTCGTGGGCTTCGAGCGGTAGTCACTGCGTCCGAGGCCGGTGATCAACTGCCGGACTCCGTCGGACACTTCATCGTTCTCCACCGTCGAAGGAGCATCATGTCCCTCCCCCTGACCCGCAGGATCGCCCGTGCCGCGCTGCTCGTCGCTGCGGGAGCGGCAGCCGGGGTCGGTGCGGCCGGCTCCGCCAGTGCGGCCCCCGAACTGCCCGCCACGCCCGACCTCGGCGGGCTGACCGCCCTGGACGGGGCGAGCGTCGGCAACACCGTCGACGGGGCCGCGCAGAACACCACGGGGCTCGCGGGCAACACCGGTGGCAACGCGGTCAAGAAGGCGCTCCCGACCGCGGGCAAGACCGGCGGCAAGGTCGCCAAGAAGGCCGCCCCGGCGGCGCAGCAGACCGCGGGTGACGCGGCGGGCTCCGCCGGCGACCTCCTCGGCGACACCGCCTCCACCGCCACGAAGGGCGGCCTTCCCACGGACTCCGTCACCAAGGGCGGCCTGCCGACCGAGTCCCTGCCGGTGAAGAGCCTGCCGCTCGGCTGACGTTCGGCAGCTACGGCGAGCTGACACGGCAAGCTGATACGGCGATGGGGTCCAGGGAGTACTCCCTGGACCCCATCGCCGTATGCACAGGTCAGCCGTACGCACAGGTCAGGCGAGCCGCTTGACCGCTGCCTCGACCCGTTCGTCCGTTGCCGTGAAGGCGACGCGGACGTGCTGCGCGCCCGCCTCGCCGTAGAAGTCGCCCGGGGCCACGAGGATGCCGAGGGCGGCCAGGTGGGCGACCGTGTCCCAGCAGGATTCGCCTCGGGTGGCCCAGAGGTAGAGGCTGGCCTCGCTGTGCTCGATGCGGAAGCCGTGGCCCTCCAGGGCCTCGCGGAGGGCCTTGCGGCGGGCCGCGTAGCGGGCGCGCTGCTCGTGGACGTGGGTGTCGTCGCCGAGGGCCGCCACCACCGCCGCCTGGGTCGGGGCCGGCGTCATCATGCCGCCGTGCTTGCGGATCTCCAGCAGGGGGCCCAGGACCGCGGGGTCACCGGCCAGGAAGGCGGCGCGGTAGCCGGCGAGGTTGGAGCGCTTCGAGAGGGAGTGGACGGCGACGAGACCGTCGTACGAGCCGCCGTTGACGTCCGGGTGGAGCACCGAGACCGGGTCGGCGTCCCAGCCGAGCTCCAGGTAGCACTCGTCGGAGAAGATCAGCACGCCGTGCTCGCGGGCCCAGGCGACGATCCGGGTGAGTTCGGACTTCGACAGGACCTTGCCCGTGGGGTTCGACGGGGAGTTCAGCCAGAGGAGCTTCAGGCCCTCGGGGTTCAGCTCGGTCGGGTCGTCGTAGACCTCGTACTCCGCGCGGGCCAGGCGGGCGCCCACCTCGTACGTCGGGTAGGCCAGGCGCGGGTAGGCGACACGGTCGCCGGGGCCGAGGCCCAGCTGGGTCGGGAGCCAGGCGACGAGTTCCTTGGAGCCGACGATCGGGAGGACGTGCCTGTGGGTGATCCCGCGGGCGCCCAGGCGGCGCTCGACCCAGCCGGTGATCGCGTCACGCAGGGCCGGGGTGCCCCAGACCGTGGGGTAGCCGGGCGAGTCGGCCGCGGCGACCAGGGCCTGCTGGACCAGGTCGGGAACCGGGTCCACCGGGGTGCCGACCGACAGGTCGACGATGCCGTCCGGATGCGCCGTCGCCGTCTTCTTGTACGGCTCCAGCTTGTCCCAGGGGAAGGTGGGCAGGCGGTCGGAGACTGCGGACACGGTTACTGGCTCACTTTCTTCGGTCTTCGGTACGACCGGTACGGCCGGACGGCCGGTACGGCAAACGCCTCGGCCCCGTACGGCGATCAAGGCGATCGAGCCGTACGGGACCGAGGCGGCGCGTCTGTGCGGCCGCTCTTACTGGTTCTGCGGCGGCAGCGCGGCGACGAAGGGGTGATCGCGCTCGATCAGGCCCAGCTTGCTGGCACCGCCGGGCGAGCCGAGCTCGTCGAAGAACTCGACGTTCGCCTTGTAGTAGTCCTTCCACTCCTCCGGAGTGTCGTCCTCGTAGAAGATCGCCTCGACCGGGCAGACCGGTTCACAGGCGCCGCAGTCGACGCATTCGTCCGGGTGGATGTACAAGGACCGGGAGCCCTCGTAGATGCAGTCGACCGGGCACTCCTCGATGCACGCCTTGTCCTTGACGTCGACACAAGGCTGCGCGATGACGTAGGTCACGCTGTCGTTCCTCCTCGATAGGGCGCTGGCGGGCCTCCACAGGCTCCGCCGCCTGGCGCGCGGGAGCGCGGCGTCGTCGATGCCCGCCCCTAGTATCTCCGTTCTTGGCCATGATCCGAACAGGAGAGGTGAACTGACCTGTGGAAATCTCTGCGACAGGGCGTCTTGAGGTCCGCATCACCGCTGCTGACGTGTGTAAACGAGTCTCCGTACGGCACTTGAACGAAGGTGGAGGACCGGGAGAGAAGTTCACCGACACGGTGGGTGTTCTCACATCCTGGGACGACGGTGTGCTGCTGATCACACGCAAGAGCGGCGAGAGTGTCCGGATCCTGGAATCCTCGCTGGTCGCGGGCAAGGTCGTACCGGCGGCACCGGCCCGCCGCAGGGGCCCCGCCGCCTCGTACGAGGAACTCGCGCACGTCTCCAGCAGGGCCTGGCGGCCGGTGGAGAGCGAACGGCTCGGCGAGTGGGAGCTGAGGGCCGCGGCCGGATTCACCCGCCGGGCCAACTCGGTGCTCCCGATCGGCGACCCGGGCATGCCGCTGGACGGAGCCCTGGACGCCGTACGGCGCTGGTACGGCGACCGTGGGCTCCCCGCGTACATCCAGACCTCGACCGGCGCCGAGGGCACGCAGGAGCTGCTGTGCGCGGAGCTGGAGCGGCGGGGGTGGGTGCGTGAGGTGACCGCCGAGATGTGGATCGGAGGGCTGGCGGCGGTCGCGGACCGGGGCGAGGAGGCCGAAAGCGGCGGGGTCGTGATGTCCAGGGAGGCGGACGACGCCTGGCTTGCGCGGTATCAGCGCAAGGGGGTGAGCGAGGTGGCGCTGAAGGTGCTGGGGAGCGGGCCGTCGGTGTGGTTCGCGACCGTGCCGGGGGCCTCGGAGGGCGCCGCTCCCGCCGCCATCGGGCGGTGTGTCGTGGACGGGCGGTGGGCCGGGTTCTCCGCGGTCGAGGTGGACCCCGGGCAGCGGCGGCGCGGGCTGGCCACCACGGTGATGGCCGCGCTGGCCCGGCGGGCGCTCGACGAAGGGGCGTCGGCGGCTTGGCTCCAGGTCGAGAACGACAACGCGGGGGCTCGGGCGCTGTACGCCGGGATGGGCTTCGCCGCGCATCACGCCCACCACCACTACCGGGAGCCCGCGGGTCCCGGCGCCGGCCGGTACGGATCTCCGTGAGAGGGCACGAGGCAGCTATGCGTCCCCCATACCCCCCGCCCCCGGAACGGTCCGCCGAACTGCGCCGGCGGTTCGCCGACGAGGTGCGCTCCGAGCGGCCCGATCTGTCGTTGCTGTGTCTGCTGGTGGGCGCGGCGGCGGACGGATCGCTGGACGAGGCGGGCATGGACGCGGCGCAGATCGAACTCGACGGGCTGGCGGGGCGGTTGCCGTTCCGGCCCGGTGGGCCGCGGTCCTGGGCGGTGTCGCTGCGGGAGCTGCTCGGGGAGCGGTGCGGGTTCCGTGGCTCCGCCGCGGACTATCAGCGCCTCGAGTCGTCGTTGCTGCACTCGGTTCTGCAGCGGCGGCGGGGGCTGCCGATCCTGCTGTCGGTGGTGTGGATGGAGGTGGCACGGCGGGCGGGGGCGCATGTGTACGGGGTCGCGTTGCCGGGGCATTTCGTGGTCGGCTTCGGGCCCGAGGAGGAGCAGGTGCTGGCCGATCCCTTCGACGGCGGGCGGGTGTTGACCGGGTCCGACGCGGAGTTGCTGGTGGCGGGGGCGACGGGGGCGCCGTTGCAGCCGTCGATGCTGGTGCCCGCGGAGCCTCTTGAGGTGGTGCTGCGGATCCTGAACAACATCCGGGCCTGGGCGGCGGCCCGGCCGGAGCGGTCGGATGTGGCGTTGTGGGCGGTGGAGTTGTCGCTGCTGCTGCCCTCGCATCCGGCGCGGCTGCGTTATGAGCGGGCCCAGTTGCTCGTGCAGCGGGGGGATTTCCTCACCGGGGCGACCGAGTTGGACGCGTACGCGGATGTGGTGGAGGCCGTGGACGAGTCCGCTGCGGCTCGCGTCCGGCGGCAGGCCCTTTCCGCGCGGGCGATGTTGAACTGAGGGCCGGGGCAGGTGGGTTACAGCCAGCCCTTTTCTCTCGCCAGCCGCGCCGCTTCCGCCCTGTTCCGCACCGCCAGTTTCTGGATCGCCGTCGAGAGGTAGTTGCGGACCGTCCCCTGGGACAGGTGCAGGGCCTGCGCCAGCTCCGCGTTCGTGGAACCGTCCTCCGCCGCCCTCAGCACCTCCCGCTCCCGATCTGTCAGCGGGTTCGCGCCGTCCGCCAGAGCCGCGGCCGCCAGCGTCGGATCGATGACCCGCTCCCCCGCGAGCACTTTCCGCACCGCCTCCGCCAGTCGGGCCGCCGGGGCGTCCTTCACCAGGAACGCGTCGGCTCCCGCCTCCATCGCGCTGCGGAGGTAGCCGGGGCGGCCGAAGGTGGTGAGGACGACCAGTTTCACCGCCGGGAGTTCCTTGTGGACCCGGGCGGCGGCCTCGATGCCCGTGGCGCCCGGCATCTCGATGTCCAGCAGCGCCACGTCGACGTCGTGGGCGCGGGCGGCCGCGAGGACCTCGTCTCCGCGGGCCACCTGGGCGACGACCTCGATGTCGTCCTCCAGGCCGAGGAGGGCGGCCAGGGCCTCGCGGACCATCGACTGGTCCTCGGCGAGGAGGACCTTGATCGTGGGGCTCATGCCCCGGATCCTACGGGCGCGGCCGGCTCGACGGGGACTCGGGCGACCAGCCGGAACCCGCGTTTCGTACGGCCCGCCTCCAGGGTCCCGCCCGCCTTCTCCAGGCGCTCGGTGAGACCGGTCAGACCGTTGCCGGGGCCCTTTCCTGAGCCGCCTGAGCCGTTGTCCTCGACGGAGAGTTCCAGGACCGGTCCGTCCAGGGTCTGGCGTCGCAGCAGCTCGATCGTGCAGCGGGTCGCGCCGCTGTGCCGTACGACGTTGGTGACGGCCTCGCGCAGCGCCCAGGCGAGGGCCGACCCGGCCTCTTCCGGTACGCCGGCCAGGTCCGGGTCGGCGGGGAGCTCGGCGGTGACCGCGGCGGCCGTCAGCGCGACCTGGGCACCCGCCAGTTCGGCGCCGAGGCGGGGGCGTCGGTAGCCGGTGACGGCCTCGCGGACGTCCACGAGGGCCTGGCGGCTGACCTGTTCGATGTCGGCGACCTGCCGGGCGGCCTTGTCGGGGTGGTCGGGGAGCATCCGGCCCGCGAGCTCGCTCTTGAGGGTGATCAGGGAGAGGGAGTGGCCGAGGAGGTCGTGCAGGTCTCTGGCCAGCCGCAACCGTTCCTCGTTCGCGGCCAGTTGGGCCACCGTCGCCCGGGCCTTGCGCAACTCCACCGTCGTCCGCACCAGTTGCTTCACGCCCATCATCGCGAAGCCCAGGAGCAGCACCACCAGGATCAGGCTCCAGTCGTCGGAGCCGACGTGCAGGCCGACCAGGACCATCGCGACGGTGTTCGCCCCGACTGCCCAGTAAGCGATCCGCTGCGGCAAGGTGGCGCCGCAGGTGACGGAGACGTACACGAACAGGCCGATCCACGGCTCGCCGAGCGTGAGGCACAGGACCACGGCGAGGGTGCCGAGCAGGGCGACCAGGGCGCCGACGGCCGGGCCGGAGAAGGGGCGGCCCATGTTCCGGAAGACCAGGGCCAGATAGGTGCCGGTGAAGGCGGCCAGGGCGACCCAGCCGGCCGCCGTCGCGGCCGTGGAGTGGGCGCCGGAGGTCAGGTCCCGCACCGGCGAGCCGAGGAAGATCAGCCACGGCAGGATCCAGACGAGCTTGCGCAGCGCGTCGGCCCGGTTGCGGGGGGCCTGACCCATCCGGAAGGAGTGCTCCGCCCCGGCCTCCGGGGGCAGCCGGTCGTCCGTCATCGTCGTCACGCTTTCAGCGTGTCCTTCCGGTACAGCCAGGCCGCGCCGCCGGTGAACAGGACGAAGAAGACGGCGAGGACGGCGATGTCCTTGGCGTGCGGCGCCTGGCTCTGCTCGATCGCCTGCCCCAGGGCAGCGTACGCGTGCGTGGGGACCCACTTCGCGATGTCCTGCAGCCATGTCGG
Source organism: Streptomyces sp. S.PB5 (assembly GCF_030403745.1). Lineage (GTDB taxonomy): Bacteria > Actinomycetota > Actinomycetes > Streptomycetales > Streptomycetaceae > Streptomyces. Next base: position 87,383 of record NZ_JAQMWP010000014.1, on the reverse strand, counting down.
GAAGGTCGTCGTCGGCATCCACAGGCCGCCCAGGATGGACAGGCCGAAGTAGGTGATCATCGTGATCGGCCGGACCGCGTCCCCGCTCGCGAGGTACCCGATGGCGACGCCGAGCGCGGCGAAGACCAGGCTTCCGGCCCAGATCGCGCCGGTCAGCGCGAGCCACTGCCAGGCGTCCAGCCGTACGTCCTTCACGGCCGCCGCGACGGCGAACACGACGACGATGGAGGGCAGGCTGACCACCGCGGCGCTCGCGGTCTTCGCGAGGACATAGCCGCGGCCGGGCAGGGTCGTCAGCCGCAGCTGGCGCACCCAGCCGGCCTCCCGCTCCTTCGCGATGCGCTCGCTGTTGCCCATCAGGACGGCCGTCAGGGCGCCGAAGGAGGCCATCGAGACCATCATGTAGGTCGGCAGGGTCAGGCCGGTGCCGTCGACCTTGTCCGTGCCGTCGGCACTGCCGGCGATCAGCAGGAACAGGACCGACGGGTAGATGACGGAGAAGAACAGGAACTTGCGGTTGCGCAGGGCGCGGGTGAGCTCCAGCCTGATCAAGCTGTTCATGAGGTACGAGCCTCCTCGGCGGCGGTGATGGCGACGAAGGCCTGCTCCAGGCCGAGGCCTGCGACTTCGAGGTTGCGGGGGTAGACGCCGAGGCCGTACAGGGCGTGGACGGTGGCGTCGGCGTCGGTGGACTGGATGCGGACGGTGGGGCCGGAGACGGTGAGGCCGGTCAGGAAGGGGAGGCCGCGCAGGGTGGTCTCGTCGACCGGGACCTCCAGGTCGAAGGAGATCCTTCGCACGCCCGCCTTCGCCTTGATCTCGGCGGCGGTGCCGTCCGCGAGGAGCCGTCCGCGGTGCAGGACGAGCACGCGGTCGGCGATGGCGTCGGCCTCCTCCAGGTAGTGCGTGGCGAACAGGACGGTCCGCCCCTGCTCGGCCTGCTCGCGCATGGTCGCCCAGAAGCCCTGGCGGGTGGTGACGTCCATGCCGGTGGTCGGCTCGTCCAGGACGATCAGGTCGCTGTCGCCTGCGGTCGCGAGCGCGAACCGGACGCGCTGGGCCTGGCCCCCGGACAGCTTGTCGGCCTTGCGGTCGGCGATCTGAGTGATCCCGGCCCTGGCCAGCACATCGGCCGGCCGGTGCGGCCTGGGATGCAGAGCGCACGCGAGCCGCACCAGCTCGGCGACGGTCACCTCGTCCATCAACCCGCCGCTCTGCAGCATCGCGTCCACCCGCCCGCCGACGATGGCCTCACGAGGGCTGGTCCCGAAGAGCCGCACGCTCCCGTGGTCGGCCTGCTTCAGCCCCAGCAGCAGATCAAGCGTGGTCGACTTCCCGGCCCCGTTGGGTCCGAGAAGAGCCACGGTCTCCCCCGGATGCAGTTCCAGACTCAGCCCGTCCACGGCCCGGACCTCGCCGTACGCCTTGCTCACCTGGTCGAACACGACCGCTGTCGTTGTCATGTGATCCAGACTGGCGCTCCGGCCCCCTCGCCCGGCAGTGTCGGCGGTCCTGACCGGCGGATGACAGATGTCATACGACGATGAGGGGCACCCGGCGCGTGCCGGGTGCCCCTCATCGGCGAGGGCCGCTAGCTGGGGTCGGTGTCGATCGCCCCGGTGCGCTCCGCCGTGGTCTTGCCGACCAGCACCTTGCGCAGCACGGCGACGACGTCCTGCGGCAGGACGTCCCGCTCGCCGGTCGCCGCCTTCACCTTCACGCCGTCGAAGACGGTGCCGTACGCCTCCTTCAGCGCGTCCAGGTCGTACGTCTCGACGAGCTTGCCGTCGACGGCCTTGACGCCGAGGATCTTCGGCAGGGACACCGAGCCGAACTGGATCGGCGTCGAACCGCCGGTGATGGTGACGCGGCCGGACATCGCGGGCTCCGCGAACGCCTTCATCATCCGGTCGACCTCGGCGTTGGTGATCGTCGGCTGCTGGGTGGTCGTCGCCACCGTCACCGTGCCGCCGTCGCCGGTCTCCACCTGGGTGCGGTACGCCTCCTCGACCGCCTGGGCCGACTTGCCGACGTCGATGCCCTTGCCCGGCTTGCCGTAGACGGCGACAGCCTTGCCGGCGGAGGTGAACTTGATCGTGCCGTCGGTCACCGAGCCGGAGGCGCCGCCCGCGTCCTTCAGGGCGGCGGTCAGCTTCTCCTCGTCGACCGGCATGACCGGTTCGACGACGCGGTGCTGGCCGAAGAGGGAGCCGATGACGGAGACCGGGTTGTAGTCGCTCGTCGCGGCCGCGGCGACCGTGGCCTGCTCGTCGAGCTGGAGGCCCGCCTGGTCCGGCTTGAGCTCCACCGTCTTGCCGCCGACCGAGAGCTTCAGGGCCTTGTTCACCCGCTCGCCGAACTCCGCGTCGAGCTTCTTGACGGCGTCGTCGCGGGTGCCGCCGCCGATGTCGACGCCGAGCACGGTGGTGCCCTTGGGCACGTCGGAGTGGTTCATCAGCAGGCCGGCGCCGTAAGCACCGGCGGCGATGACGAACACCGCGCTGACGACCAGGACCAGCTTGTTGCGGCCCTTCTTCTTGGGCTTCTTGGACGACGCCGGCACGTTCTGCGCGACCGGCTCGGGCAGCTTCGGGGCCGTGGGCTGTATCGGGCCGTCGGTCGGGGCGCCCGGGCCGAACGGGGAGTTCTGGCCGGCGGACGGCACGACCGGCATGCCGCTGGTGACGGTGTGCCCGGAGGGGTTGTCCGGCGCCTGTGGGCCGCCGGGGATGCCGTAACCGGGGGTGCCGGGGCCGGGGGCCGGCTTCTGCGGGGTGAGGATCGCGGTGTCGTCGCTGAGACCGCCGCCGGGGCCACGACCGGCTCCGCCGGGGCCGGCGAGGCCGTTCATTCCGGCGGCGGCACCGGGGATGCCGGGAGCGCCGGGGCCGGCCTGACCGCGGGGGCCGTCGGGACCGCCCGGGCCGCCGAAGCCGTTCGCGCCACCCGGGACGCCAGGACCGCCAGGACCGCCAGGACGACGCTGGCCGCCCGGTGCTCCGGGTGCTCCCGGTCCGCCGGGACCCGCGGGGCCGCCGAACGCGCCGGGGCCGCCAGGACCGCCCGGGCCGCCGTTCATCGGCGGTACCACCGGGCCGTCGCCGGTGACCGGGCCGACCGTCGGGCCCGTGGGACCCTGCGGGCCGCCGTGGCCGCCGAAGTCGTTCGGGCTGCTGAAGTCGTTCGCCGGGTCGAAGCGGTGCGAGCCGGTGCTGGAGCCGTCGAAGGAGTGCGAGCCCGTCGACGAGCCGTCGAAGGGGTGCGAGCCCGTCGCGTTGTTGAAGTCGTTCAGCCCGTCCATGCTGTGCGAGCCGGTCGAGCTGTTGAAGTCGTTCGAGCCGTCGAAGCCACCGGCGCCACCAGGACCACCGAGGCCGTTCGCGCCGCCGGGACCGCCCTGGGCGCCGTAACCACCGTGCCCGTTCTGACCGTTGTGGCCGTTCTGCCCGTTCTGGGTGCCGTTCTCGCCGAAGTACGGCAGGTCGTCGCGCCGCGGCTCGCCGCCCGGGCGCGGACCGCCGCCCAGGGGCCCCGCCGTCAGCGCGTCGGTCACGTCGAAGGAGCCGGTGCCGCCGCCGTGCCCAGGGGCCACGGGCCCACCGGTCGCACCCGGGAGCCCCGCACCGTTGGTGGCACCGCCGGGACGCGAACCGCCCGGCACGCTCATGGAACCGACCACACCACCGGGCCGCGCACCGCCAGGAGCCGCACCGGCACCACCGGGACGCGCACCGCCGGTGACCCCCGTCGCCGCACCCGAACCGCCCGGCAGACCGGCCCCGTTGGACGCGCCGCCGCCCTGACCGCCCTTCGGCGGGCCGGACTTGCGCGGGGCGAACCAGTTGCTGGCCTTCTCATCGGCGGGCGGGGCCGGTTCCGCGGGCGCCTCGGTGGCACCCATGGACGGCGCGGCAGCCGGCGCCGGCGTCTCGGTCTCACTGCCGCCCGAGCCCGTGCCCTCGGCGTCCGCGACCGGCGTACGCACGACGACCGGCGGAATCGGCCGGGATCCGGGGATGTTGATCCGGATCCGGGTCGTCAGCGTGGTCTCGGTCTTGCGGTCCTCGGACTGCGCGCCCGAACGGCCCGTGTCCGTACCGTCGTCGGAAGCCATGGGCGTCCCATAGGGCGGCGTGCCCGAAGGGTAGGCGGCTCCGCCGCGCCCGTTGGGCCCGGAGGACGGACTGTCAGTTTCACGACTCAAGGCAGGTTCTCCCGGTTGGCTCCACCGCCCGTGTCGACCTCAACTGCGCGGGCGGCTCGGCGGCGCGCACCACCATACTGGCCACTTCTGGCGCGTATCCCACGACCGCCGGGGAAACCCACACCGGACTCGCACGTCCCAGTTGCGGCGAAGTGGTACGTCACTTGCCAAGTCGGACGGCATCGCCGCCCGGTTGCCGCTCCCGCCCAAGCGTGGCGCAGATCACAGCTGTGGCCATACCGCCGAGCAGGAAGAGATACGAGCCGGTTCCCGCACCGAAGAGGAAGTCCCCTTCCGGACGGCTCGCGGTGAGCAGGATGACGGCGAGCATCCAGCCGGCGGCGGGCGCGACGGCCCCGCCCCGGCCGCCGGCGGCACGCGCACCGCCCAGACAGAGCCCGGCCTCGCCGGCGAGCGCGAGGAGCAGTCCGCCCGGGAACCAGCCGGACTGCACCAGCGATCCGGCCGCGCCGACGACCGCGCCCAGCACGAAGAGACCCACGTACAGCAGGGCCCGCCCGGCGGACGGGGGCCGCAGGGGCTGGGCGAGCATCGAACCCTGATCGCTCATGACGCCTCCCCGACACCTGCGAAGAGGTCGGCCTCGCGGCCTCCGGGTGCCCTTTCCCCACGGACCGATTCCCCGCGGACCAACTCGTAGTACTCGGTGGTGAAAACGGGCTGCGCGAGCTCGTTGGAGAGGATGAAGTACGGCTCGGCGACGGTGACCTGGGTGGCGTGCGCGGCCATCGCGGCGGCCTTGGCTGCGGCGTACTGCGTGCCGTCGATCTCCGTGGTGACCCGGTCGTCGTCCACCACACCGGGGACGTCGTCCAGGACGCCCGGCTTGTCGAAGGGGAGCCCCGGCAGCACCTCCGCGAGCCGCTCGAAGGCCTCCTCGCCGACCGAGCGCGGAACGCGGTTCCAGTAGATCTTGGGGATGGTCCAGCCCGCCTCGGCGGCCAGGTCGGCGGCGCGCATGGCGACGCGGTGGGCCTGGATGTGGTCGGGGTGGCCGTAGCCGCCGTTGTCGTCGTAGGTGACGAGGACGTGCGGACGCACCTCCAGGATCACCCGCACCAGATGAGCGGACGCCTCGTCGACGTCGGCCTGCCAGAAGCAGGCGGGGTCGTCGTTGTCGGCGAGGCCCATCATCCCGGAGTCCCGGTAGCGGCCGGGACCGCCGAGCAGACGGAAGTCCCCGACGCCGAGTGCGCGCATCGCGGCGGTGAGCTCGCCCAGCCGGTACTCGCCGAGGGCGGTGCCGGTGAGGTGCTGGAGCTCGGACGGGATGACCTCGCCACGCTCACCGAGCGTGCAGGTGACCAGGGTCACCCGGGCACCCTCGGCCGCATAGCGAGCCATCGTCGCGCCGTTGTTGATCGACTCGTCGTCCGGGTGCGCGTGCACCAGGAGGAGGCGCCGGGAGGGTGGTTCCGTCATGGGACCACCCTAAAGGCGTCAGAACTTGATGCTGCCGATCATCCCCGCGATGTTGGTCGTCAGCTCGCTGATCGTGGGGGCCACTGTGGAAGAGGCCAGGTAGAAGCCGAGCAGGACGCAGACGACCGCATGGCCGCCCTTCAGCCCTGACTTCTTGATCAGCAGGAAGACGATGATCGCCAGCAGCACCACCGCCGAAATCGAGAGTGCCACGGCGGCTCACCTCCAAAGATCCCAAGAACACGGGGGGTCGGACCAGGGGGGCAGATAAATCCATACAGGTGCCAGCAGGTTCATACCCACTATGCGCTAGTGATCATAACTATCCGTACGCGCGCATCGGTCGGCGCACGGCCGCACAAGGGGGCGCATGGCCAATATGGTCGGAGCATGACGACGACCTCCGACTCCTTCCCCCGCCGGCACGCCCGGACCCAGCGGTTCACGCTCGGCGCGCCGCGCGCGTTCACGGTGGCTCCCGATGGTTCCCGTGTCGTGTTCCTGCGCTCGTCCTCCGGTACGGACCGGGCGAGTTCACTGTGGGTGCTCGACCCCGCGGACGGCGGGGAGCGCGTGGCGGCCGACCCGCGCGCCCTCCTGGGCGGTGCCGAGGAGCACCTGTCGCCGCAGGAGAGGGCACGGCGCGAGCGCAGCCGTGAGGGCGGCGCCGGCATCGTCGGCTACGCCACCGACTCCGCCGTCGAGTTGGCCTCTTTCGCCTTGTCAGGGCGGCTTTTCGCGGCCGAGCTGCGGGCCGGCACGGCACGTGAACTGCCCTCCCCGGGACCGGTGATCGACCCGCGCCCTTCCCCCGACGGCCGCTTCGTCGCGTACGTCGCCCAGGGCGCCCTGCGGGTCACCGGCGTCGAGGGCGGGGACGACCGGGCGCTGGCCGAGCCGGAGTCGGATCAAGTCACCTACGGGCTCGCGGAGTTCATCGCGGCCGAGGAGATGGGCCGGACGCGGGGCTTCTGGTGGTCGCCGGAGTCGGACCGGCTGCTGGTCGCGCGCGTGGACGACACGCCGGTGCGGCGCTGGTGGATCTCCGATCCGGCCCGTCCCGAGAGTGATCCACAGCACGTCGCGTACCCGGCGGCCGGGACGGCGAACGCGGAGGTACAGCTCTTCGTGATCGGCCTCGACGGGGCGCGCACGGAGGTCTCCTGGGACCGGGCCCGTTATCCGTATCTGGCGCATGTGCACTGGTCAGCGGCGGGTGCTCCGCTGTTGCTGGTGCAGGCGCGGGACCAGCGCAGTCAGCTGTTCCTGGCCGTGGATCCGGCCTCGGGGACGACCCGGATGGTGCATGCCGACGAAGATCCAATTTGGCTTGATCTTTTCCCGGGAGTGCCTTGCTGGAGCCCTTCCGGGCAGCTCGTCCGGATCGCGGACGAGGGGGGCGCGCGCGTCCTCACGGTCGGCGAACGCCCGCTGACGGGAACGAAGTTGCACGTCCGCGCGGTACTGGACGTCTCCGACGACGACATCCTCGTGTCGGGGTCGGCCGGTGAGGGCGCGGCGGACCCGGAGATCGGCGAGGTGCACGTGTACCGGGTGAACGAACTCGGCACCGAACGCGTGTCCTTGGAGCCGGGTGTGCACACGGCGGTGCGCGCCGGGGACGTCACCGTCCTGGTGTCCGCGACACCGGGGCAGGCGGGGTCCCGGGCGCGGGTGCTGCGGGACGGCAAGACGGCGGCGACCATCACCTCGTACGCCGAAGATCCCGGTATGTCCCCGCGCGTGATCCTCACCGAAGGGGGCGCACGGCGGATCCCGTGCGCCGTGCTTCTGCCTCAAGATCACGACGGTGCGACCCCGTTGCCGGTTTTGATGGATCCCTACGGGGGACCACATGGCCCGCGCGTCCTGGCCGCCCACAACGCCCACCTCACCTCGCAGTGGTTCGCCGACCAGGGGTTCGCGGTGGTCGTCGCCGACGGACGCGGTACGCCGGGGCGCTCGCCGGCCTGGGAGAAGGCGATCCACCACGACCTCACGGTCTCCCTGGACGACCAGGTCGAGGCCCTGCAGGCCCTCGCGAAGTCGCATCCGCTGGACCTGTCGCGGGTGGCGATCCGGGGCTGGTCGTACGGCGGCTGGCTGGCCGGGCTCGCGGTGCTGCGGCGCCCCGACGTCTTCCACGCGGGGATCGCGGGTGCGCCGGTGACGGACTGGCGGCTGTACGACACGCACTACACGGAGCGGTACCTGGGCGATCCGGCGGCGTCGCCGGAGTCGTACGCGAAGAGCTCGCTGGTGACGGACGAGGGGCTGTCCGCGCCCGCGGAACCCCATCGGCCGCTGATGATCGTGCACGGCCTGGCGGACGACAACGTGGTCGTGGCCCATGCGCTGCGACTCTCCTCGGCCCTGCTGTCGGCGGGCCGCCCGCACGAGGTGCTGCCGCTGTCGGGGGTCACGCACATGACTCCGCAGGAGCAGGTCGCGGAGAACCTGCTGCTGCTCCAGGTCGACTTCCTGAAGCGGTCGCTGGGGCTGTCGTAACCGTCCGGACAAAGCAACGGACCGGGGTGACATGGCGCACCCCGGTCCGTTTACGGCACCCGCACGGCCGTACGTTCTTTAGACTGACGCGTCCGTATATCGGGATCGGGTCAGCTGAGTTGCCTGCGTGTTAACGCAGTTGGTGGGCTTTTGCAGGGTTTTGTCGTGCCCCGGTCGCGGCCGATGTGACCGGGTCCGGTGGCCAGGGGCCGGGGTCAGTCCCCTCTCACCTCCGGTGGCACCACCTGCTTCTCCTCCGCGAAATGGCACGCCGAGTCATGGGCCGCCGGGCCCGGCAGCAGGCGGAACTCGCTCGGGACCGCCAGGGCCGGGATCTCCAGGGCGCAGCGTTCCTGGGCCTTCCAGCAGCGGGTGCGGAAGCGGCAGCCGGAGGGGATGTTGGTCGGGGAGGGGACGTCTCCGCTGAGGATGATGCGTTCCCTGTGCTCCCGGGCCTCCGGGTCGGGGACCGGGACCGCGGAGAGCAGGGCCTGGGTGTAGGGGTGCGTGGGGTGGTCGTAGATCTCCGCGTCCCTGCCGATCTCCACGATGCGGCCCAGGTACATGACGCCGACCCGGTCCGAGATGTGACGGACGATCGACAGGTCGTGGGCGATGAAGACGTAGGAGAGGTCGAACTCGTTCTGGAGGCGGTCCATCAGGTTGATGACCTGGGCCTGGACCGAGACGTCGAGGGCCGATACCGGTTCGTCGGCGACGATCACCTCAGGGCGGAGGGCCAAGCCCCTTGCGATGCCGATGCGTTGGCGCTGGCCGCCGGAGAACTGGTGGGGGTAGCGGTTGATGTACTCCGGGTTGAGGCCGACCACGTCCAGGAGGTCCTGGACCTTCTTCCTCCGGTCGCCCTTCGGGGCCACCTCGGGGTGGATCTCGTACGGCTCCCCGATGATGTCGCCCACCGTCATACGGGGGTTGAGGGAGGTGTACGGGTCCTGGAAGACCATCTGGATGTTGCGGCGGACCGACTTGAGGGCCTTGCCGGAGAGCTTGGTGATGTCCTCGCCCTTGTACTTGATCGACCCGGACGTCGGCTGCTCAAGATTGACCAGCATCTTGGCAACAGTTGATTTGCCGCAGCCGGACTCCCCGACGATGCCGAGGGTCTCTCCACTGTTGAGCGTGAAGTCCACACCATCAACGGCCTTGACGGCACCGACCTGCTTCTTGAACAGAATGCCCTGGGTCAACGGATAGTGCTTGACCAGTCCGGTCACTTCCAGGATCGGCTCAACCGTTGAGTCAGCCATTGAGGCACTCCCTCCAGAAGTGACAGGCACTCGTCCGGTCCTCCGACACCTCGTACAGCGGGGGTACGTCCGTTCTGCACACGTCCTGGGCCATCGGGCAGCGGGGGTTGAACGCGCAACCCGGCGGGATGTTCATCAAGTTGGGCGGCAGTCCCTTGATCGCGTACAGCTCCTGCCCCTTCTGATCAAGACGGGGGATCGAGTCGAGGAGCCCGCGCGTGTACGGGTGGGCCGGCGCCTTGTAGATGTCGTGCACGGGCGCCGACTCGACGATCCGGCCCGCGTACATCACCGCGATCTTGTCCGCCACGTCCGCGACCACGCCGAGGTCGTGGGTGATGAGGATGAGGCCCATGTTGTACTCGCGCTGCAACTCCGCGAGCAGCTCCATGACCTGGGCCTGGACGGTGACGTCGAGGGCGGTCGTCGGTTCGTCGGCGATGATCAGGGCGGGCTCCAGGGCCAGCGCCATCGCGATCATGATGCGCTGGCGCATACCGCCGGAGAACTGGTGCGGATACTGCTTCACCCGCTCCTTGGCCGCCGGGATCCGCACCCGGTCCATGAGCTCGACGGCCTTCGCCCGCGCGTCCTTCCTCGACATCCCCCGGTGGACGACGAACATCTCCCCGAGCTGGTCCCCCACGGAGATCACGGGATTGAGCGACGACAGCGCGTCCTGGAAGATCATCGCCATCTCGGCGCCACGGACCTTCCGCCGCTCCTCCTCCTTGAGCTTCAGCAGATCCTTGCCCTGGAACAGGATCTCCCCGCCCGCGATCCGGCCCGGCGGCATGTCGAGAATCCCCATGATCGCCTGCGCGGTCACGGACTTCCCGGACCCGGACTCCCCGAGCACGGCGAGCGTCTCCCCCGCGTCCACCGAGTAGTCGACCCCGTTGACCGCCTTGGCGACCCCGTCCCGCGTCTTGAACTCCACATGCAGATCCCGCACTTCGAGCAGCACGCCGTCACCTCGGCTTCGGGTCGGGGGCGTCGCGTACGAGGTCCTCGCGGACGGCGAACGCCGATACGGTGACCGCCCGGGCGACGGAACGGCCCGGGCGGTACGGCAGAGCACGCGGCGCGCACCCTCTTCTCGCGCCGGCCGCCGAAACTCCCGGCGCTCCCATGCCGCTCGGGCCCGCAGCCGCCTCCGCGCGCCACACGCTTCCCAGCGTCACCACGCCGTCACCTCAGCTTCGGGTCGAGGGCGTCGCGTACCGCGTCGCCGAGCATGATGAACGCGAGGACCGTGACGGCGAGGGCGCCGGCGGGCCAGAGGAGCATGTGGGGGGCGTTGCGGATGTAGGCGGAGGCGGCGGAGATGTCGATGCCCCAGCTGACCGTCGGGGGCTTCAGGCCGACGCCCAGGTAGGAGAGCGTCGCTTCCAGGGAGATGTAGGTGCCCAGGGCGATCGTGGCCACCACGATCACCGGGGCCACCGCGTTCGGGGCGATGTGGCGCAGCAGCTGACGGGAGTTCGAGGCGCCGAGCGCCTTCGCCGCCTGGACGTAGTCGTTCTGCTTCGCCGTGATGACCGAGCCCCTCGCGATGCGGGAGATCTGCGGCCAGCCCAGCAGCACCATGAAGCCGATCACCGGCCAGACCGTGTTGCTGGTGACCACCGAGAGCAGGACCAGGCCGCCCAGGACCACCGGGATCGCGAAGAAGACGTCCGTGATGCGGGACAGGATCGAGTCCCAGAAGCCGCCGAAGAAGCCGGCCAGGCCGCCCAGGACCGAGCCCAGGACCGCCACCCCCAGCGTGGCGCAGACGCCGACCGTCACCGACGTACGGGCGCCGTACACCGTGCGCGTGTAGACGTCGCAGCCCTGACCGTCGTAGCCGAAGGGATGGCCCGGCTGGGAGCCCTCCTGGGCCTTGGACAGGTCGCACTTGAGGGGGTTGCCGGAGGCGATCAGGGACGGCCAGAGCGAGATCACGACCAAGAAGAGGATCACCAGGCCGGAGATGATGAAGACCGGGTTGCGGCGCAGGTCGTGCCACGCGTCCGACCAGAGCGAGCGCGGTCTGCCCGCGGGGCCTGTGCCGTGCGGGCCGCCCGGGGTCCGTTCCAGGGTCTCGCCCTCGCTCGTCGCCAGGTCCATCGCGCCGCCCATCCCGGTCGCCGCGATCGCTCCGTCGTCGTGAGGCTGCTGCTCAGGCATAGCGGATCCTCGGGTCGAGTACGGCGTACAGGAGGTCGACCAGCAGGTTGGCGACCAGGAAGACCAGGACCAGGACCGTCACGAAGCCGACGACCGTCTGGGTGTTCTGCCGCAGAATCCCCTGGTAGAGCTGGTAGCCGACGCCGTGGATGTTGAAGATCCGCTCCGTCACGATCGCGCCGCCCATCAACGCGCCGACGTCCGTGCCGATGAAGGTGACGACCGGGATCAGGGAGTTCCTCAGGAGGTGGCGGGTGATGACCCTTCTCCTCGGCAGGCCCTTCGCCACCGCCGTACGGACGTAGTCGCTCCGGCTGTTCTCCGCGATCGAGGTACGGGTCAGGCGGGTCACGTACGCGAGCGACACCGAGGCGAGGACCAGGCCCGGCACGATCAGTTCGTCGAAGGTGGCGTCCGCGGACACCGACGGCTTGATCCAGCCCCACTCCACGCCCAGCAGCAGCTGGAGCAGCAGGCCCGTGACGAACGTCGGGACCGAGATGACGACCAGCGTGAACATCAGGACGGTGGTGTCGACGGGCCGGCCGCGGCGCAGGCCCGTCACCACACCCAGCGTGATGCCGATGACGATCTCGAAGAGGATCGCGACGATCGTCAGGCGGATCGTCACGGGGAACGCCGTCGACATCAGCTCGGTGACCTTCTGCCCGTTGAACGCGGTGCCGAAGTCGCCGGTGAAGACGTTCCCCATGTAGGTCAGGTACTGCTGCCAGACCGGTTTATCGAGGCCGAACTCCTTCTTCAGCTGGGCGGCCGTGGCGGGGTCGCACTGCCGGTCGCCGCACAGGCCCGCGATGGGGTCGCCCATGACGTTGACCATGAGGAAGATGAGGAGGGTGGCGCCGATGAACACCGGGATCATCTGGAGCAGACGCCGGACGACATAGCGTCCCATGGCAGGCTCAGCCGACCTTGATCTCGTTGTAGACGGGGACGCTGAACGGGTTGAGCTTGACGTCGGAGAGCCGCTCCGAGTAGCCCGCGCTGCCGTTCTGGTACCAGAGCGGGATGGCACCCATCTCGTCCCGCAGGACCTCCTCGGCGTCCTGGAACTTCTTCACGGCCGCCGCGGTGTCGGTCTCGGCGTTGGCCTCGTCGACGAGCTTGTCGAAGTCCTTGTTGGACCACTTGCCGTCGTTGGAGGAGGCGTTGGTGTAGTAGAGCGGCTGGAGGAAGTTCTGGATGAGCGGGTAGTCCATCTGCCAGCCGGCGCGGAACGGGCCCGACATCTTCTGGTCGGTGATCTGGGTGCGGTAGTCGGCGAAGGTGCCGACGGGGTTGCCGACGCAGGCCTTGTCGTTGTCGAGCGCGTTGTTGATGGAGTTGCAGACCGCGTCGACCCACAGCTTGTGGGAGCCGGTGTCCGCGTTGTACGTGATCTTGATCCCGCCGCCGGGAAGGCCGCCGCCCTCCTCGATGAGCTTCTTCGCCGCGGCGGGGTCGTACTCGCAGGCGTCCCCGCACAGGCCTTCCTTGAAGCCGCCCTCCTCGCCGAGGACCGGGGAGGTCCAGTCGGTGGCGGGGGTGCGGGTCTTCTGGAAGATCGTCTCGGTGATCTGCTCGCGGTCGATCGCGCGGGAGAGGCCGGTGCGGACCTTCTCCATCCCGGCCTTGCTCCAGTTCTTGTCGTAGAACGGGAAGGCGAGGGTCTGGATGATGCCGGCCGGGGTGTTGATGTACCGGTCGCCGAGGTCGCTCTGGACGTTCTTGAGCTGGGCGGCGGGGACGTCGTCGACGAGGTCGAGGTTGCCGGCCATGAGGTCGGTGTAGGCGGTGTTGTTGTCGGTGTAGACCTTGAGGGTCACCCCGCCGTTGGCCGCCGCGTCGTCACCGGGGTAGTCCGCCCACTTCTTCAGGGTCATCTGGGAGCCCTTGGTGTACGAGTCGATCGTGTACGGGCCGTTGCCGATGGGCTTGGCCACCCAGGCGGCGTGGTCGGTGAAGAAGGCCTGCGGGAGCGGGGCGTAGGCGGGGTAGCCGAGGGTCTCGGGGAACGTCGAGAACTTCTGGTTGAGCTTGACGGTGAAGGTCAGGTCGCCGGTGACCTTCAGCCCGGAGAGGGTCTGGGCGCTCTGGGCGCTGCCGTCCTCGGGGTGGACCTTGTCGTAGCCGTCGATGTAGCCGAAGAAGTACGCGTTCTTCTGGTTGTTCTTCAGGCTCGCGCCGTAGTTCCAGGCGTCCACGAAGGACTTGGCGGTGACCTTCTCGCCGTTGCTGAAGGTCCAGCCGTCCTTGACGGTGATGGTGAAGTTCTGGGAGTCGGTCGTCTCGATCTTGTCGGCGAGCATGTCCTCGGCCTTGCCGGTCTCCGGGTCGTACTTCTTCAGCGACCGGAAGATCATGTCGAGGACCTTGCCGCCCTGCACCTCGTTGGTGTTGGCCGGCTCCAACGGGTTCTGGGGGTCGCCCCAGGAGGAGGTCAGCACCGCGCCGCTGTCGCCACCGCCGCCACCGCTGTCGCTGTCCCCACCGCCACAGGCCGTGGCGGCGAGGGCTACCGCCGCCGCGCAGGCGGCCCATTTGGCGTGCGTGGCTCCGCGCATGGAGTTCCTCCTCGAGAACGCGCTGTGCAAGGCGCTGTGCCGGCGCGGCGCAGGGAACGCCGGGCCTCTGGCGCCAATATCCATACATTCATCGCATAGCGCACATTCTGTGCATCCGTTCCGGGCCCCCGTCCTCCGTCCGGGTGAAGTGTGGCCGACAGCCTCGCCCTGTCACCGCCAACGCTCCACCAGGGGTCTTTCACCGGTATGGACCAATGACCACTCCACATCCGCCGGATATGCCGTTTCCGCAGGCCACACGGGCTTTCATGCCCCGTTGACGCATCGTGATCCGCGCTGATAGACACGCCCAACCAGCCGTCCCTGTGCGAACGATGACGCGAGGTCACGATCCATGAGCACGAGCAGGAGCACTCAGAAACAGCACGGCAGAGCGGGCGTCCGGCTCCGCCTCGTCGCCGCCGGGGGCGCCGCCGCCCTGGTGTTCTCCGCCGGGCTCGCGACCCCGCTGAACCCGGCGCCCGAGCGGGCCGCGGCCGCCGAGGGCAAGAGCGTGCTGACCGTGGCGGTCGCGCAGAGCGTCGACTCGCTGAGCCCGTTCCTCGCGGTACGGCTGCTCAGCACCAGCATCCACCGGCTGACCTACGAGTACCTGACCAACTACGACCCCGGGGACGCCCATGTCGTCCCGGGGCTCGCCACCAAGTGGGAGCCCTCCCCGGACAAGCTGACCTGGACGTACACGATCCGCTCCGACTCCAAGTGGTCGGACGGACAGCAGGCCACCGCCGAGGACGCGGCCTGGACCTTCAACAAGATGATGACCGACGAGGGCGCCGCCACCGCCAACGGCAGCTTCGTCTCCAACTTCAAGAAGGTCACCGCACCCAGCCCCACCCAGCTGGTCATCGAGCTCAAGAAGCCGCAGGCGACGATGACGTCCCTGGACGTGCCGATCGTGCCCAAGCACGTCTGGGAGTCGGTCAAGGACTTCTCGAAGTTCAACAACGACCAGAAGTTCCCGATCGTCGGCAACGGCCCCTTCGTCCTCACCGGCTACAAGGCCGACAGTTACGTCCGCCTCAAGGCCAACAAGGACTTCTGGCGCGGCGCCCCCAAGTTCGACGAGCTGGTCTTCCGCTACTACAAGGACCAGGACGCCGCCGTCGCCGCCCTGCGCAAGGGCGAGGTCTCCTTCGTCGCCGGCTCCCCCTCCCTGACCCCCGCCCAGGCCTCGTCCCTGAAGGGCGAGAAGAACATCCACGTCAACGACGCCCCCGGCCGCCGCTTCTACGCCCTGGCCACCAACCCGGGCGCCAAGGCACGCAACGGCCAGAAGTTCGGCGACGGCGACCCCTCCCTGCTGGACGAGCGGGTACGGCACGCCTTGTTCAAGGCCGTCGACCGCAAGACCATCGTCGACAAGGTGTTCCAGGGCCACGCCGTCGAGGGCGCGGGCTACATCCCGCCCCGCTTCTCCCAGTACTTCTGGGAACCCTCCGCGAGCCAGACCCTCTCCTACGACCCCACCGCGGCCGCCCAGCTCCTCGACCAGGCCGGGTACAAGACCGACAGCGCGGGCAAACGCGTCGGCAAGGACGGCAAGCCGATCAACTACCGCGTCCTGTGCCACGCCACCGACCCCAACGACAAGGCCATCGGCCAGTACCTGACGGAGTGGTGGGGCAAGCTCGGCATCGGCGTGACCCTCGACTGCCTCGACAATGTCACCGACCCCTGGCTGGCCGGCGACTACGACCTCGCCTTCGACGGCTGGTCCGTCAACCCCGACCCCGACTTCGTCCTGTCGATCCACACCTGCGCGGCGCTGCCCGCCACCCCGAAGGACACCGGCGCGACCGACAACTTCATCTGCGACAAGCAGTACGACGACCTGTACGCGAAGCAGCTCGCCGAGTACGACTCCGCCAAACGGGCCGACCTGGTCAAGCAGATGGAGTCGCGGCTGTACGACCTGGGGTACATGAACGTCATGGCGTACCCGAACGCCGTGGAGGCGTACCGCACCGACCAGATCAAGTCGATCCAGACCATGCCGAGCAAGGCCGGCAACATCTACGGCCAGGACGGCTACTGGAGCTGGTGGTCCGCGGTGCCCGCGAACTCCTCGGACTCCTCGGACAGTTCGTCGTCCTCGACCGGCGTGATCATCGGGATCGTCGCGGGCGTGGTCGTCCTGGCGGGGCTCGGCGCGTTCGTCGTACTGCGCCGCAGGGCCACCGCCGAGGACCGCGAGTAGCGGGCGGGCGAACGAGTACCGATGACCGCTGAAGCGACACCCGCACAGGTCCCCGTCCAGGAAGCGGGCGGGGACGGCCGGAGCGCGTATCTCCGGTACGGGGCCGGCAAACTGGGAGGCGCCGCCGTCTCCCTGCTCGCCGTCCTCGTCACCGGGTTCTTCCTGTTCCGGCTGATCCCGGGCGACCCGATCAAGACGATGACCGGCGGCCGCCCGGTGTCCCAGGAGCAACTCGCCTCGCTACGCCGCGAGTTCGGCCTCGACCTGCCGCTGTGGCGGCAGTTCACCGACTACTGCGGCAAGGCGCTCACCGGCGACCTGGGCACCTCCTACCAGTTCCGCGCCCCCGTCATCGACAAGATCACCGAGGCGCTGCCGAACACTCTGCTGCTGACCGGCACCGCCTTCGTGCTCTACACCGCGCTCGGCATCGTCCTCGGCACCCGCTCGGCCTGGCGCCACGGCCGCCTCGGCGACCGCCTCAACACCGGCCTGGCGCTGACCCTGTACTCCATTCCGTCGTTCTGGCTGGGCCTGCTGCTCATCATCGTCTTCTCGGTGGGCATCGGCCCGATCCCCGGGCTGTTCCCCACCGGCGGCATGGAGTCGGGCGGCGAGGAGGGATTCGCGTACGTCCTCGATGTCGCCCACCATCTGATCCTCCCCGTGATCACGCTGGTCGCCGTGGAGTACGGGCAGACCCTGCTGGTGACGCGCTCGGCGCTGCTCGACGAGATGGGCTCCGACTATCTGACGACCGCGCGGGCGAAGGGGCTCAGGGACGACCTGGTGCGGCGCCGGCACGCGGTGCCGAACGCCATGCTGCCGACCGTGACGCTGATCTTCATCAACCTGGGCCGTACGGTCGCCGGGGTGATCCTGGTGGAGACGGTGTTCTCCTGGCCGGGTCTTGGCGGGTTGTTCTACCAGGCGCTGAGCGTGCCCGATCTGCCGCTGGTACAGGGGCTGTTCTTCGTGTTCGCCGCCGCGGTGATCGTGATGAACA
The DNA here is from genome assembly GCF_030403745.1 of Streptomyces sp. S.PB5. Classification (GTDB taxonomy): domain Bacteria; phylum Actinomycetota; class Actinomycetes; order Streptomycetales; family Streptomycetaceae; genus Streptomyces. The sequence goes on along the minus strand of NZ_JAQMWP010000014.1, from coordinate 69,997 downwards.
CCCTGGCCGACCTGGTGTATCCGCTGCTGGACCCGAGGGTGGGCCGATGACGACCGAGACCACCGGGACCACCGAGACCGTGAAGGCCACAGGCCCGCGTGCCCTCGCCTGGCAGCGGCGCCGGCACTCGGCGGCCCGCTTCTGGAAGCAGTACCGCACGCACCGCGCGGGCGTACTGGGGCTCGCGGCGCTGGCCCTCTTCGCACTCCTCGCGCTCACCGCCCCGCTGACCGTCGGCTCCGACGTGCAGAGCGTGACCGCGGCGCCGGGCGACCCACTGGAGAGCCCGAGCGGTGAATTCCCGCTGGGCACCGACCGGTTCGGGCGCGACCTGCTCGGCCTGCTGATCTGGGGAGCCAGGGTCTCGCTGCTCGTCGGACTGCTCGCGGCCGTGCTGTCGGTGGCGATCGGCTCGCTCATCGGCATCACCGCCGGGCACTTCCGCGGCCGCTACGACACCGTGATGATGCGGATCACGGACTGGTTCCTGGTCATGCCGACGCTGGTGCTCGCCATCGCGCTGGCCACGGTCATGTCCCGCTCGCTCGGCACCATCATCCTCGCGATCGGCGTCACCACCTGGCCGACCACGGCCCGGCTGGTGCGGGCCCAGACCCTGGCGGTGGAGTCCCGGCCGTACATCGAACGCGCCAAGGCGCTCGGCGGCGGCCACTGGCACATCATGAGCCGCCACGTCCTGCCCAACGTCATGCCCCTGGTCCTCGCACAGACGACCCTGATCATCTCCTCCGCGATCCTCGCCGAGGCAACGCTCGCCTTCCTCGGCCTCGGCGACCCGACGGTCATCTCCTGGGGCGGGCTGCTCCAGGACGCGCGCGAGGCGGGGGCGGTCAGCTCGGGCGACTGGTGGTACCTGGTGCCGCCGGGGGTCGCGATCGCGGTCGTCGCGGTGGCGTTCACACTGTGCGGACGCGCGGTGGAATCGGTCCTCAACCCCAGGCTGGGGGTGTCGCGTTGAGTCTGCGTGATGTCAGGGGGCCGACGGTGGCCTACCCCGGTGGGGCCACCTCCGTGCGCGGGGTCGACCGGGCGGTGCCCGCCGGGACCCAGGCGGGGCCCGCGGACGGATCGGGCCGCGCCACGCGCACCCTCGCCCTACCCCGGCGCGAGCCTGACGTGGGAGGCCGCCCTCAACCCCAGGCCGGGGGTGCCGCGTTGAACCGGCTCGATGTCCGGAACCAGACGGTGATCCGTCCCCGCGCGGCCACCCACACGCACGGGGTCGACCGGGCGGTGCGCGCCGGGACCCAGGCGGGGCCCGCGGACGGATCGGGCCGCGCCACGCACACCCTCGTCCTGCCCCGGCGCGAGCCTGACGTGGGGGCCGTTCTCAACCCCAGGGCGGGGGTGGAGCGTTGAGTCTGCTCGATGTCAGGGGGCTGGCGGTGACCTATCCCGGTGGGGCGACCGCGGTGCGCGGGGTCGATCTCGTGGTGGACTCGGGCGAGAAGCTCGGGCTCGCGGGTGAGTCCGGGTGCGGTAAGTCCACGCTGGCCCTCGCGCTGCTGCGGCTGCTGCCGGCCGGTACCCGGGTCACCGGGGAGATCCTGCTGGACGGCGAGGACGTGCTCACGATGAAATGGGGTCGCGTCCGCGCGGTGCGGTGGGCCGGGGCCTCGATCGTCTTCCAGGGCGCGATGCACTCCCTCAACGCCGTCCAGCGGGTCGGCGACCAGATCGCCGAGCCGATCCTGCTGCACCGCAAGGCGACCCCGGCGGCCGCGAAGAAGCGGGCCGGCGAGCTGCTCGAGCACGTGGGGCTCCCCGCGGCGCGGGCGGCGGCGTATCCGCACGAGCTGTCCGGCGGGCAGCGGCAGCGCGTGATGATCGCCATGGCCCTGGCCTGCGACCCCCGTCTGATCATCGCCGACGAACCGACCACCGCCCTCGACGTGATGATCCAGGCCCAGATCCTGCGGCTGATCGAAGGGCTCGTGGCCGAGCAGGACCTGGCCCTCGTCATGATCAGCCACGACCTCGCCGTCCTCGCCGACACCTGCGACCGGCTCGCCGTCATGTACGCGGGACGGATTGTCGAGGAGGGCCCCGCCCGCCAGGTGTACGACGCCGCCCGACACCCTTACGGCAAGGCGCTGTCGGAGGCGTTCCCGACGATCGGCGACCCGGCGTCCCGGTTCGCGCCGCGCGGGCTGCCGGGCGATCCGCCGGACCCGTCGGCGGTGCCGTCGGGCTGCGCGTTTTATCCGCGGTGCCCGGTGGCGCTGGAGTCGTGTGCCGTGGAGGACCAGGCGTTGCGGGAGGCGGGGGCGGGCAGGCGGGCGGCGTGTGTGCACGTGGGTACGGGCACCGCCGGTACGGCCGGGGCAGCCGGACCCTCCGATGCCGATGTCGAAGCCGCGAGGAGCCGCACCCCATGACCGACTCCCCCCTCCTCGGCGTGGAGGACCTGCACATCACCTTCCCGGGACGGCGCGGTGCCCCCGCCGCACGGGCCGTCGACGGGGTCGACCTCGACATCAGGCCGGGTGAGATCGTCGCGCTGGTCGGCGAGTCCGGCTGCGGCAAGTCGACGCTGGCCCGCTCGCTGCTCGGCCTGGTCGAGCCGACCTCGGGCCGGGTCAGCTTCGACGGGCGGCCGCTGGACTACTCGTCCCGGGCCCTCAAGTCGTACCGGAAGAGGGTGCAGTTGGTGCTCCAGGACCCGTCGGGGTCACTGAATCCGAGGCACACGGTGTACGACGCGGTGGCGGAGGGGCTGCGCATCCATGGGTACGACGGTGACGAACAGGCCGCCGTGGCGGGGGCGTTGGCCCGCTCGGGGCTGCGGCCGCCCGAGCGTTTCTTCCTGCGTTACCCGCACGAGCTGTCCGGTGGCCAGCGGCAACGGGTCGTCATCGCGGGGGCGCTGGTCCTGGAACCCGAGCTCCTGGTCGCCGACGAGCCGGTGGCCTCGCTGGACGCCTCGGTGCGCGGCGAGATCCTGGCGCTGCTGCTCAAGCTCCGTACCGAGCTGAATCTGTCGGCCCTGGTGGTCACCCATGACCTGGGGCTCGCCTGGAACATCGCCGACCGGGTGGCCGTGATGTACCTGGGCCGGATCGTGGAGACGGGCGCGGTCGAGCAGGTCCTGACGGCGCCGCAACACCCGTACACCCAGGCCCTGTTGTCGGTCCTGCCCGAAGCCCCCGGCACCCCGCTCGTCCTCACCGGCGAACCCCCCGACCCCTCCCGCATCCCCGCCGGCTGCCGCTTCCACGTGCGCTGCCCGGTCCTGGCCGACGGCGAGGCGGAACGGGCAGGGGTGGCGGACGCCTGCCGCACCCGGGACCTGCCGATCCTGCACGGCGCCGCCGAGTCCCAGGTGGCCTGCCACTATGCGACCCGCTCGACTCCCACCCCGGCAACTCCGGCCCCGACTCCCGCACCGGCTGCCCCAGCAGCTCCCACCCCGGCTGACCCGGCGGCCTCCACACCGACGCCCGCCGCAGCCGAGCCAGCGGCTCCCGCCCCGACGGACCCGGCGGCCCACGCCTCGACTCCCTCCGCAGCCGAGCCGACGGCTCACCCCGACTGACCCGGCGGCCTCCACACCGACTCCTTCTGCAGCTGAGTCGGCGGCTCCCACCCCGACTCAATCCCCGACTGGCTCGGCAGCCCTCGCCCCCGACTGACCGAGGGCCCCCGCCCCGGCTCACCCCACGGCAACCACCTCGACCTCGAATCCGTCCGAGTCTGCCAAGTAGGCGGCGTAGTGCTCGGGGCCGCCCGCGTGTGGGTAGCGGTCGGGGAACAGGGGGGTCCAGCCGTGCCCGGGGGCGGTCTTGGCGAGTGTGTCGACCTCGGTCCGTGAACCGGCGTGGAACGCGAGGTGGTTGAGGCCCGGGCGCAGTCGGTCGTGACGGTCCCCGGTCAGGGCCGGTGACTGCTCCAGCACGAGGTATGTCTCCCCGCTCCGCCAGCTTCTGCCCCGCTCCCACTCCTGGTACGGCGTCCAGCCGAGCCGGTCGAGCAGCCAGCCCCATGAGCGGGACGCGCGGGGCAGGTCGGGGACCCATAGTTCTACGTGGTGCAGCAACTCATGGCCTCTCTCCGACTCTTCGAACTCTTCGAACTCTTCGAAAACGCCGATTCCCGGCATCCTCATGGGATGCCGGGAATCGTGTCGCACAAAGCAAGGGTCACGCCGCGTGGACGACGTCCTTCTCCTCGGCGAAGTGGCAGGCCGACTCGTGGGCCGCCGGGGTGTCCTGGCCCTGGAAGCGCTCCGGGACCGCGAGGAGGGGGGTCTCCTCCGCGCACTTGTCCTGGGCCTTCCAGCAGCGGGTGCGGAAGCGGCAGCCGGAGGGCGGGTTGGCCGGGGACGGGACGTCACCGGTCAGGATGATGCGCTCACGGTTGTCGCGGGCGTCCGGGTCCGGGACCGGGACGGCCGACAGCAGCGCCTGGGTGTAGGGGTGCGTCGGGTGGTCGTAGATCTGCTCGTCGGTGCCGATCTCGGCCATCCGGCCCAGGTACATGACGCCGACGCGGTCCGAGATGTGCCGGACGATCGACAGGTCGTGCGCGATGAAGATGTAGGAGAGGTTGAACTCGTCCTGCAGGCGCTCCATCAGGTTGACGACCTGGGCCTGGACGGAGACGTCCAGGGCCGAGACCGGCTCGTCGCAGATGATGATCTCGGGGTTCAGGGCCAGGCCGCGGGCGATGCCGATGCGCTGACGCTGACCGCCCGAGAACTGGTGCGGGTAGCGGTTGATGTACTCGGGGTTCAGGCCCACCACGTCCAGGAGCTCCTGGACGCGCCCCCGACGGTCCCCCTTCGGCGCCACCTCGGGGTGGATGTCGAAGGGCTCACCGATGATGTCGCCGACCGTCATCCGGGGGTTCAGGGAGGTGTACGGGTCCTGGAACACCATCTGGATGTTGCGGCGGACCGCCTTCAGCGCGCGCCCGGACAGCTTGGTGATGTCCTGGCCCTTGTAGAAGATCTCGCCGGCCGTCGCCCGCTCCAGGTTCATCAGGAGCTTGGCGACCGTGGACTTGCCGCAGCCGGACTCGCCCACGATGCCCAGGGTCTCGCCCTGGTACAGGTCGAAGGAGACCCCGTCGACGGCCTTGACCGCGCCGATCTGCCGCTTGAACAGGATGCCCTGGGTGAGCGGGAAGTGCTTCTGCAGGTTGCGCACCTGGAGAATCGGCTCACCGCGCTCCACGGGGGCCTCGATCGCGGCGACCGCCTCCGACTCGGACGCGGCGTCCACGACCTCGACGTCGGAGACGTTCGGCGTGGCGTCCTGCGGCTCGTCGTTCTTGCTGAGCTCAGCCATGGATCGTCTCCTTCCAGAAGTGGCACGCCGAGGCGCGGCCGACCAGCTCGGTGCCGTCCTGCTCGGTGACCCCCAGCAGATCCGGGACCTCGGTGCGGCAGATGTCCTGGGCCTTCGGGCAGCGCGGGTTGAAGGCGCAACCGGTGGGGATGTGCAGCAGGTTGGGCGGCAGACCCTTGATCGCGTAGAGCTCCTGGCCCTTCTGGTCCAGGCGCGGGATCGAGTCCAGCAGACCCCGGGTGTAGGGGTGCGCGGGGCGCTTGTACAGCTCGCGGACCGGGGCCCGCTCCACGATCCGGCCCGCGTACATCACCGCGATCTTGTCCGCGACGTCGGCGACCACGCCGAGGTCGTGGGTGATGAGGATGAGGCCCATGTTGTACTCGCGCTGCAACTCCGCGAGCAGATCCATGACCTGGGCCTGGACCGTCACGTCGAGAGCCGTGGTGGGCTCGTCGGCGATGATCAGGTCCGGCTCCAGGGCCAGCGCCATGGCGATCATGATGCGCTGGCGCATACCGCCGGAGAACTGGTGCGGGAAGTCGTTGACCCGGGCCCTGGCGGCCGGGATCTTGACCTGGTCCATCAGCTCGATGGCCTTGGCCTTGGCTTCCTTCTTGGACAGGCCCTGGTGGACGCGGAACATCTCACCGAGCTGGTATCCGACGCTGAGCACCGGGTTCAGCGAGGACAGGGCGTCCTGGAAGATCATGGCGATACGGCGGCCGCGGATCTTGCGGCGCTCCTCGCCGGACATCTTCAGCATGTCCTGGCCGCGGAAGAGGATCTCGCCCTGCGGGATCGTCGCCGGCGGCATGTCGAGGATGCCCATGATCGCCTGCGCGGTCACGGACTTGCCGGAGCCGGACTCACCCAGCACGGCGAGCGTCTCACCGGCGCTCACGCTGTAGTTGACGCCGTTGACGGCCTTGACCAGGCCCTCGCGGGTCTTGAACTCGACGTGCAGGTCGCGTACTTCGAGCAGCGGCCCGCCGTCGTCCCCGCCGTCGCGCGGCGAGGGCACGGAAACTTCTTCGATGATCGTCACGTACGCCTCCCTCAGCGCATCTTCGGGTCGAGGGCGTTGCGTACGGCCTCACCGAGCATGATGAACGCCAGCACCGTGATGCTGAGCATGATCGACGGGTAGAGCATGATCCACTTGGCTACGCGGATCGAGTTGCCGCCGTCGGAGATGTCGTTGCCCCACGAGACGCCTTCCAGGCCGAGGCCCAGGTAGGACAGCGTGGCCTCGGCGCCGATGTAGACACCGAGCGAGATGGTCGCGACGACGATCACCGGGGCGAGGGTGTTCGGCAGGATGTGCCGGAACATGATGCGGGTCGTGCTCGCGCCGAGCGCCTTGGCCGCGTGCACGTAGTCCGCCTGCTTGGTGGTGATGACCGCGCCGCGCATGACGCGGGCGATCTGGGTCCAGCCGAAGAAGGCGAGGGCGCCGATGACCACCCAGGTGGTGCGGTCGGTGAAGGAGTTCAGCACGACCATCGTGCCGAGCAGGAACGGGATGCCGAAGAACACGTCCGTCAGGCGGGACAGGATCGAGTCCAGGACGCCGCCGAAGTAGCCGGCGAGCATGCCTATCAGGCCGCCCACGATGGTGACCGCGATGGTGGTGCCGAAGCCGACGGCCACCGAGGCCCGGGTGCCGTAGATGAGGCGCGCGTACACGCTGCGGCCCTGGGCGTCGTAGCCCAGCCAGTCGGCCGAGCCGATGTCGCCGAGCTTCGGCTTCTGGATGTAGTGCTTCGCCAGGTCGCCGCTGATCGGGTTGGCGCCGGTGAACCAGCCGGGGAAGAAGGTGACGAACAGCAGGAACAGGATCAGCAGGCTGGAGACGATGAAGATCCAGCTGCGCCGCAGATCCGCCCAGGCGTCGCCCCACAGACTGCGCGTCTTCTCCGGCTTCGAGGCGTCGGCCGGTATGGGGGCGGCCGCGTCCGTCGGCTCGGTGCTGACGTCCTTGGTTGCGGTCTTGGTCACGTCAGGCATAGCGAATCCTCGGGTCCAGGACCGCGTAGAGCAGGTCGACAAGAAGGCTGGCGAGGAGGTAGACGAGGACCAGGATGGTCACCAGACCGACCAGGGTCGTGCCCTCGCGCCGGGTGATGGACTCGGCGATGGTGCCGCCCACGCCATGGATGTTGAAGATGCGCTCGGTGACGACGGCGCCGCCCATCAGCGCACCGAGGTCGGTGCCCAGGAAGGTGACCACCGGGATCAGCGAGTTGCGCAGCAGGTGGACGCCGACCACACGGCGCCGCGGGAGACCCTTGGCGATGGCCGTGCGGATGTAGTCGGCGCGCAGGTTCTCGGCGATCGAGGTTCTGGTGAGCCGGGTGACATAGGCCAGTGAGGCCGTGCCCAGAACGACCGCGGGCAGGATGAACTGAGTGAGATCGGTGTCGTCGTTGACGCTGGGCGCCACCCAACCGAGCTGGTCGGCGAAGACCATCTGGAGGATGAAGCCGAGCACGAAGACGGGGACCGAGATCAGCAGCAGCGTCAGAACCAGGATCGAGTTGTCGGTGATCCGGCCGGCCCGCAGACCGCTGACGACGCCGAGCGCCAGGCCGAGCACCGCCTCGAAGGCGAAGGCCAGACCGGCCAGTCGCAGCGTCACCGGGAACGCGTCGCCGAGCACCTCCGTGACGGGACGGTTGCTGGCCACCTGGGTGCCGAAGTCACCATGCAGGATCATGTCCTTCATGTAATTCCAGTACTGCACCAGGATCGGCTGGTCCAGGCCGTACTCATGTCTCAGCTGCGCGATGACCTGCGGGCTGCCCGCCTTGTCGCCGAAGAGCCCGCGCACGGGGTCACCGGGCAGGGCGTAGACCATGAGAAAGATCAGCAGAGTTGTCCCGATGAACACCGGGATCATCTGGAGCAGTCGTCGTGCGACGTAGCGCCCCATCGTGCCTCCATGTCAGTTCCGGCGGCAGCCCACGGGGCCCTCCCCCCGCGCATTACCTGAACATGCGCGTGGAAAGGGCCCCCCGGCCGCTGCCGTCCGCCTCGGGTGCGGTCCGTGTCTCGGTACCGCACCCGCGTTCGCGGGCTACCAGCGATTACTTCTTCTTGACCTGAACACCGGTCAGGATCGGGTCGCCGTCCTGGGCGTACTGGACGCCGGTGACGTTCTCGGAGAAGCCCGCGTTGACCTTGTAGTACCAGAGCGGGATGCTCGGCATGTAGTCCGGGAGCTTCTTCTCGAGGTCCTGGTACAGCTTCTCCGACTCCTCCAGCGTCTTGGCGGCGTCGGCCTGCTCGATCAGCGTGTCGACCTCCTTGTTGGAGAAGCCGCTCTGGTTGCCGGACGACTTGGTGCCGAACAGGTCGCGCAGGAAGTTGGCGTTGAAGGGGTAGTCGAGCACCCAGCCGGAGCGGTAGATCGACTTGACTTCCTGGTTGTCCCGGGCGTTCAGGTCGGCCTGGAAGTCGGCCTTCGAGTCGCCGGAGCACTTCACACCGGTGGCGTTGGTGATCGAGTTGCAGACCGCCTCGACCCAGTCCTTGTGACCGCCGTCGGCGTTGTACTGGATGGTGACGGAGTTGCCGGGAACGCCGCCGCCCTCCTTGATGAGCGCCTTCGCCTTGGTCGGGTCGTACTTGAAGATGTCGGTGCCCAGGTCGGCCTGGTAACCGAGGACGCCCTTGGCGACCCAGCCGGTGGCGGGCTCACGCGTGCCCTGCAGCACCGTCTTGGTGATGGTGTTGCGGTCGATCGCCATCGACAGGCCCTGCAGGACCTTGGGGTCGATGTCCTTCCACTGCTTGGTGTAGCGGGCCGGGGCGATCGTCTGGATCGCGGAGTAGGCCTGGTCGACGGCACGGTCGCCGAGGTCCTGCTTGTAGACGGGCAGGTCCTTGGGCGCGATCTGGCGCAGGACGTCGACGTTGTTGGACTTCAGGTCCTGGTAGGCGGTCTCGAGGCTGGTGTAGTTCTTGAAGATCACACCGCCGTTCTTCGCCTTGTTGGAGCCCTGGTAGTCGTCGTTGCGGACGACCTTGATCTGCTTCTTGTGGTCCCAGCTGACGAACTTGTAGGGACCGTTGCCGACCGGCTTCTCACCCGCGGCGGCCGGGTCCTTGTAGAAGGACTCGGGCAGCGGCGAGAAGACCTCGTAGCCGAGCTTGTACACGAAGTACGGGATCGGGGTGGTGAGGGTGATGGTGAAGGTGCTGTCGTCGACGACCTTCAGACCCTTCATCTCCGTCGCCTTCGGGTCGCCCTTCTCGGGCGCGACGTCGGCGTAGCCCTCGATGTCCGAGAACCAGAAGCTGTTGGTCTGCTTGTTCTTCGGCTGGGCGGCCCAGTTCCACGCCTTGACGTAGGACTCGGCGGTCACCGGGGTGCCGTCGTGGAACTTCCAGCCCGGCTTCAGCTTGACGGTGAACGTCTTGTTGTCGGTGGAGTCCACCGACTGGGCGTTCATCATCTCGATCTTGCCGCTCGAGTCGTAGTCCACCAGCCCGGTGAACAGCGCTCGCGTCACGATGCTGCCGTTGGACTCCATGGTGTTCGCCGGCTGCAGCGGGTTCTGCGGCTCGCCGACCTCGATCGAGAACGTGCCGTTCGGGTCGATCGCAGCCTTGTCGCCACTGCTGCTGTCGTCGTTGCCACCACCACAGGCGGTCGCGCCCAGCGCCACAACCGCGGCTATCGCGACCCACTTGGCGCTCTTGGCACCGCGCATGGGTTCCTCCTCATGAGTCCATTGGTTCACCGCAAAAGGGAGCACACGTCACACATCAGTCACCGTGACCGGTACCGGAGTAAGTGAGATGCCCCCACGCACGCGAGCCGGCCCATGCAGCACACATGTCCTGCACAACCGAGCTCTACGCGCCTAACTATCTGCCATGCGCCATGGCCGAACCACACCCTCAAGGTCTCGGTTCGATCACACCTGCCGCATACTTCTTCCAAAATCCGGACAAACCCTTTGCCGAAAGATCCCTGCGAAACGGACTTGTTACACATCTATCGGCATTGAGTGTCCGGAATCCGGACGGATCAGGGGTGAAAAATGACTTGCGCATGACCCAGCCACCGGGGCAGAGCCGTTCGGTACGCCATTTCCGGTAGCAGGTTAGTGCGAACGGAACGTGTCCCACGGCCGTCGCCTTCAAATCCTGGCAAACGAGGGGCAGATCAGAGGGATTACCCTCGGTCGCCCAGCCCCGTCCCGCCCCGCCCGCCCCCATGGCCCTACGACGGCACCGGGCACCCCGCGGCGGAGCGGGGTGCCCGGTGTCTCACCTCACGGCAATGGGTCAGCCGTGCTTGGCGCGGCTCGCGGCGCGGGCGCGCTCACGGGCGTCCAGGTTCACCTTGCGGATGCGGACCGCCTCCGGGGTGACCTCCACGCACTCGTCGTCGCGGCAGAACTCCAGCGACTGCTCCAGGGAGAGCTTGCGCGGCGGGACGATCGCCTCGAACGAGTCGGCCGACGACGACCGCATGTTCGTGAGCTTCTTCTCCTTGGTGATGTTCACGTCCATGTCGTCGGAGCGCGAGTTCTCGCCGACGATCATGCCCTCGTACACCTCGGTACCGGGCTCGGTGAACAGCACACCGCGCTCCTGGAGGTTGGTCATCGCGAACGCGGTGACGGCACCGGCGCGGTCGGCGACCAGTGAGCCGTTGTTACGGGTCTGCAGGGTGCCGAACCAGGGCTCGAAGCCCTCGTGGATGGAGTGACCGATACCGGTGCCGCGGGTCTGCGTCAGGAACTCGGTCCGGAAGCCGATGAGACCACGCGAGGGCACCACGAACTCCATGCGCACCCAGCCCGAACCGTGGTTGGACATGTTGTCCATCCGGCCCTTGCGGACGCCCATGAGCTGCGTGACCGCGCCCATGTGCTCCTCGGGGACGTCGATCGTCATGCGCTCGACCGGCTCGTACGTCTTGCCGTCGACCTCCTTGGTGACGACCTGGGGCTTGCCGATGGTCAGCTCGAAGCCCTCGCGGCGCATCTGCTCGACCAGGATGGCGAGCGCGAGCTCACCACGGCCCTGGACCTCCCAGGCGTCGGGACGCTCGGTGTCGATGACGCGCAGCGAGACGTTACCGATCAGCTCGCGGTCCAGACGGTCCTTGACCTGACGGGCGGTGACCTTGCGGTCCTTGACGGCCGCCTTGTTGTCGGCGCCCTTGCCGGTGCCGCCCCGGCCGACCAGCGGCGAGGTGTTGGTGCCGATGGTCATGGAGATCGCGGGCTCGTCGACCGTGATCAGCGGCAGCGGGATCGGGTTCTCCGGGTCCGCGAGGGTCTCGCCGATCATGATGTCCGAGATACCGGCGACGGCACAGATGTCACCGGGGCCGGCCACCTCGGCGGGCTTGCGGGTGAGCGCCTCGGTCATCAGCAGCTCGGTGATGCGGACGTTGGACATGGAGCCGTCGCGCTTGATCCACGTGACGGTCTGGCCCTTGCGCAGCTCGCCCTGCTCGACGCGGAGCAGCGCGATACGGCCGAGGAAGTTGTCGGCGTCCAGGTTGGTGACGTGGGCCTGGAGCGGGGCGTCCTCTTCGTACGTCGGCGCCGGGATGTGCTGGAGGATCGTCGAGAAGAACGGCTCCAGGCTGTTGGAGTCGGCGGGGACGGTCCCGTTCTCCGGCTTGGTCAGCGAGGCGATGCCGTCACGGCCGCAGGCGTAGACGATCGGGAACTCGATCTGCTCCTCGTCCGCGTCCAGGTCGAGGAAAAGGTCGTAGGTCTCGTTGACGACCTCGTCGATCCGGGAGTCCGGACGGTCCGTCTTGTTGATGCAGAGGATGACGGGCAGCCGCTGCTGGAGCGCCTTGCGCAGCACGAAGCGGGTCTGCGGCAGCGGGCCCTCGGAGGCGTCGACGAGCAGCACGACGCCGTCGACCATGGACAGCCCGCGCTCGACCTCGCCACCGAAGTCGGCGTGACCGGGGGTGTCGATGATGTTGATGGTGATGACGTCCCCCCCGTCCTTCGGGTGGTACTTCACCGCCGTGTTCTTCGCCAGGATCGTGATGCCCTTCTCACGCTCCAGGTCGTTCGAGTCCATCATGCGGTCGTCGACGCCTTCGAGCTGGTGCGCGGCGAAGGCGCCGGCCTGCTTCAGCATGCCGTCGACGATGGTGGTCTTGCCGTGGTCGACGTGGGCGACGATGGCGACATTGCGGATGTCGTGGCGCGTGGCCATAGTGCGGCGTACTCCCGGAGTGGTGTGGAAGAGGCCTGCGCGTACGTCTGTGTTACGCGGACCCTGCCGGGCTGTACATGCCACGGCCTCACCCCATGGTACGGGGCCTTTCGGGCAAGGGCGCGCCGGGCTGCGCGGGGATGGCCCGGGGCGGCGGCGCGGGCGGCGTGGGGCGGGCGGTCCGCCCCGCACGTGACATGCGGTTTTGCGAGTACGGCCTAGGCGGCGTCCCGAGTTGCGACCGCCCCCGCCTCGCAGGACCGCCGGGCGGCCTGGCGGGCGAGGTCGTCGGTATCGACGGCCTCGTCACAGGACAGGACGCCGCCGATGTCGACGGTCCACTGCCGCGCCTGTCCTGTGGTGGCCGTGCCGTCCGGGCAGGAGTACTGGAAGTCCGCCGTCACCTCGCGGACTCCGGCGTACGTCACGAAGTCCCCGGCGTTGTCGCCCCCCACGATGCCGCTGTCCAGGGACGGGGCCTTGCCGTTCACGTCGGTGAAGGCCCACGTGTCTCCGCCGGCGGCCGCCAGGGTGGGGGCGTCGGAGTCGATCTCGCCGATCTTCTTGCCCAGCGAGAAGAGAACCTCCGCCGGGGACAGGGCCGGACCTTGGGTCTTCACCGAGGCACGCGGGGTGTACACCCGCTCCATGTGGCTCGTCATCGTGACGCCCTCGGGCAGCGGATGCAGGTCGGAGACCCCGGTCAGCCTGTCCGACTTCTCGACGTCGAACCAGGTGAACGTGCCGTTCGCGCACGCCTTGGCCACGGGCTTGGCGCTCGTCTTGTCGCCGCTGCCGTCCTTGCCCCCGTCACCGCTGCTGCCGGTGCAGGCCGCCAGGCCCGCCGCCAGTGCCACCGTGGCCAGTCCCGCCGTCCAGGTACGTCGTGCCTTGCCGCGCATACGCCGGCTTCCTTTCCCCCGTCGCGCGAACGCCCCGCGCCCGCGCCATGATCCTTGATCGAATCCATGATGCGGGTGCGGGGCGGGTGCGGGAACCGCCGTCCGTAACGGAACGGAACCAGTCGTCGGGCGGAGGGCCGGGTCAGTCGCCGGAAGCCGGGCTCGCCGACGCCTTCGCGCCCTTCTTCAGGAACCCCATGTCCTCGTACACCGGTGTCTGGAAACCGAAGGCACCGGCGTTGGCCACGTTCTTCTTCGCGGCGGTCAGCTGGGGGCGCTGGTAGAGGGGGATGGAGCCGGCCGCGGCCCAGATGCGGGAGTCGGCCTTGCGGATCAGGCCCCGGCTCTCGTTCTCGTCGAGCGTGGCCATGGCCTGCTCGAAGAGCTGGTCGACCTGGTCGGTGCCGACCCTCGTGTAGTTCTGCTCGACGTTCAGGGAGCCGTCGGCCGCCGGGACCGGCTTCGCGAAGATCGGGCGGGCGTCCGTCGCGGGGAAGGCCGACGTCGGCCAGGAGTACAGGGCGAGGTCGTACTGGCCGGAAGCGATGTGGTCCTTGAAGTAGCTCTCGTCGTCGACCTTGGAGATCTCGGTACGGATGCCGACCTTGCGCAGCATCCCCGAGATCCGGTCGGCGACCGTACGCAGCGTCTGCGAGCCCGGACCCGAGGGGAGCACGAAGCGGAGGGTCAGCGCCTTGCCGTCCTTGGCCAGCGCCCCCGCCGCCGCCCCGGCCGGAGCGGCCGTGCCGCGCGGCGCGTACGCCCCCGGCGCCCCGCCCTGCTTCAGCTTGTTCGCGTACTGCTGGCCGTCCTGTGCGAGGTGCTTGGCCCCCTCGCCACTGCCCTTGGGGTCCTTCTTCTTCTCCCGGTCGGCCTCGCGCGGCGCCTTGTCGTCCTCGCCGACGATGTACGTACCGTCGTCGCCGCCCTCGGACTCGTCCTCGGCCTTCCTGCCCTCGGCGCCCGCGGCCTTCTCCCCCTTCTCTCCCTTCTTCTTCTCCGTGATCGGGCCCCCCTTCACCCACCCGGCGTCCGCGAGCAGCGCCTGCGCCTCCTCAGGGTCCCGCCCGCCGAGCGCACCGCTGTTGTCGGCGTACGCGGCCTGGCCGGACAGCGCGAGGTGGCTGCCGACCGGCACGGCGGGCAGACCGAGCGGGGTGAGGACGACGTCGGCGAGCGCCTCCCGGTCCAGCGCCCGGGCCACGGCTCGGCGGACCCGCTCGTCGGCGAGGGGGCCGTCGGCGCCGTTGAGGGCGAGCTGGGTGTAGGCGGGTTCCAGGGAGCGGCGCACCTCGAAACCGCGCAGGGCCTGCTGCTGACGGCCGTACTCGGTGATCGCCTTCTGCTGCTTCTCGCGCGCGGTCGTCTCCTCCTCCGCGGCCTCCTCGTCGGAGCCGTTGGCGACGGCCCAGGAGCGCAGCGAGTCGGCGGCGTCGAGGTCGCTGCCGGGGCCCATCAGCGGGGTGGCGCTGCGGCGGCCGGCCTTGGCGGCGACGGTGATCCGCTTGACCGACTCGGGGTCGATCTCGGCCAGGTCCAGCTTGCCCGCGGCCAGTTCGGTGGCCCGCTTGTCGCGCGGCACGGCGCGCAGCACGATCTCGTCGAGCTTGGCGGGACGGCCCCACCAGCGCGGGTTGCGGGCGAGGGTGACCTCGTCGTCCTTGCGGTCGACCTTCTTGACCGCGAAGGGACCTGCGGTGATCTTGAGCTTCTTGCGCGCGCTGTCATTGAAGGAGTCCGGGGTTCCCATGACGTCCTTCGGGTACAGCGGCGAGAACAGCGACTTCCAGTCGGCGTACGGCCGCTCGAAGGTGACCTTGACCTCCAGGTCGTCGGCGCCGCGCTGGATCTTCTCGATGCGGTCGTACCCGGCGTTGCGGGCCGTCCAGTACGCGGTGTCCTTGCCGGACAGGGCCCGCCACTGCGCGGCGAAGTCGGCGGCGCCGATCTCCCGGCCGTCGCTCCACACCGCCTGCTGGTTCAGCTTGTACAGCACGACCTGCTTGGGCTCGGTCTCGACGACCTCGGCCTTCTCCAGGTAGTCGGGGTTGACCTGCGGCCGCCCGTTCGCGTCGAGCCGGTACATGGAGGGCAGTACGGCCTGGGCGACCCGGCTGGTGGTGGCGTCGGCGTCGGCCTGGAAGGTGTTCAGCGTCTCCGGCACGGAGTCCACCGCCCAGTGCAGGGTGCCGCCGTCCGCGACCAGGGAACGGTCGGCGGCGGCGATGTCCTGGTCGGCGAGCGGTCTGCCCGCCGGATGCTTCGAACTGCACCCGGCGAGCATGGACACCGCGAGCGCCCCCGCGGTGAGGAAGGCGACCGAGCGCATGACCGCGCGCAGTCCGACGTCGTCGTGGGACATGCCGCATACCTCCGGGGTTACGCCGCCGGTTTGGATCACGTTTGGCGGTATATGGAGCTGATCAGATGTATGCGGCCACTGAAGAGGAAAGGGTTCGGCGGACGGTGGCGACACGGCGAGGAGCGGCCGGAAGCCCACCCGTGCGGCGCAATCGCGGGCGTACAGGGGGCGCGCACGGAGGCTCACGATCCGCCAATCCGTGCACGTGCCTTCACAGCGGCCGGTGTGACGCGCAACACTCGCAGGCGCACATGAACGTGTTGCCGCCCTAAGTGAGGTCACGTCATGTCCGTGTACGACGAACTGGCATCGGCACAGCGCTCGCTCGACGAACTGATCCGGTATGTGAAACGACTGGAACAGCAGTTGGGCAGCGGTGGTCTGGAGATGCGCCGCGTCCGGGTGGACGCCGACCGTCTCCGCGAAAGCCTCGCCCTGCTCAAGGAGGCCGATCCGGCGCTCGCGAAAGCCAAGCGCTCCGACCTGGTCTCGATCCCCGACACCCCGTACGACAGCAGTCTGTGGACGGACTCGGACGACGAGGGACTCGGCGCCCACCACGGGCCCGGCCACTGAGCCCTCCTTCAACCCCGACCGGAGTCATAAGTTGGCCACTGGTACGGAACCACATCTGAACAGCGGCGGCGTACGCACCGGTACGCGCGCCGCGATCGACGCCCCGCACTTGCGGACCGACCGCTGGTGGCTGGCGCCCGCCGCCACCGCCGCCGGGCTGCTCGCGTTCATCGTCTATTCGACGTGGCGGGCGTTCGCCGACACCGACTACTACGCGGCGCCGTATGTCTCGCCGTTCTACTCGCCGTGTCTGGCGGAACGCTGCGAGCCCATGCGCAACGGCCCCAACTGGGAGATCTTCGGCGGCTGGTGGGGCATCTCCCCCGCGATCATCATCCTGATCTTCCCGCTCGGCTTCCGTCTGACCTGCTACTACTACCGCAAGGCCTACTACCGCGGCTTCTGGGCGTCGCCGCCGGCCTGCGCGGTCGCCGAGCCGCACAAGAAGTACTCCGGCGAGACCCGCTTCCCGCTGGTCCTGCAGAACCTGCACCGGTACTTCTTCTACGCCGCGATCGTCGTCGCCGGGATCCTGACCTACGACACCGTGCTCGCCTTCCGCGACGAGCACTACGAGTGGGGCCACATGGGCCTCGGCACCCTGGTGTTCCTGGTCAACATCGTGCTGATCTGGGCGTACACCCTGTCCTGCCACTCCTGCCGGCACATCGTGGGCGGCAAGCTCAAGCACTTCTCCAAGCACCCCGTGCGCTACAAGGCCTGGCAGTTCGTCGGGAAGCTGAATGCCCGTCACATGCTGCTGGCCTGGGCGTCGTTGGTGAGCGTGGCACTCGCCGACTTCTACGTCTATCTCGTCGCATCCGGTGTCTTCGACGATCCGACCATCTTCTGACAGAAAGGAGGGGCTTCTGATGTCCGTGGTCGACCGGCAGGAATGGGACGTCGTCGTGGTCGGCGCCGGCGGCGCCGGCCTCCGCGCCGCCATCGAGGCCCGCGAACGAGGCGCCCGTACGGCCGTCATCTGCAAGTCCCTCTTCGGCAAGGCGCACACCGTCATGGCCGAGGGCGGCATCGCGGCGGCGATGGCCAACGCCAACGAGCACGACAACTGGCAGGTCCACTTCCGCGACACCATGCGCGGCGGCAAGTTCCTCAACCAGTGGCGGATGGCCGAACTGCACGCCCAGGAAGCCCCGGACCGGGTCTGGGAGCTGGAGACCTGGGGCGCGCTGTTCGACCGCACCAAGGACGGCCGGATCTCCCAGCGCAACTTCGGCGGCCACGAGTACCCCCGCCTCGCCCACGTCGGAGACCGCACGGGCCTGGAACTCATCCGCACGCTCCAGCAGAAGATCGTGTCGCTGCAGCAGCAGGACATGAAGGAGACCGGCGACTACGAGTCCCGTCTGAAGGTCTTCCAGGAGTGCACGGTCACACGGGTGTTGAAAGACGGCTCCCGCGTCAGCGGCGTCTTCGCGTACGAACGCGAATCCGGCCGTTTCTTCGTCCTCGAAGCCCCCTCCGTGGTCATCGCGACCGGCGGCATCGGCAAGTCCTTCAAGGTGACGTCGAACTCGTGGGAGTACACGGGCGACGGCCACGCACTGGCGCTGCTCGCGGGCGCGCCCCTGCTGAACATGGAGTTCGTGCAGTTCCATCCGACGGGCATGGTCTGGCCGCCGTCGGTGAAGGGCATCCTCGTCACGGAGTCCGTCCGCGGTGACGGCGGGGTGCTGCGCAACTCCGAGGGCAAGCGGTTCATGTTCGACTACGTCCCCGACGTCTTCAAGGAGAAGTACGCCGAGTCGGAGGAGGAGGGCGACCGCTGGTACGAGGACCCGGACAACAACCGGCGTCCCCCCGAGCTGTTGCCGCGTGACGAGGTGGCCAGGGCCATCAACTCCGAGGTGAAGGCGGGCCGCGGCTCCCCGCACGGCGGTGTCTTCCTGGACGTGTCGACCCGGATGCCGGCGGAGGTCATCAGGCGCCGGCTGCCCTCCATGTACCACCAGTTCAAGGAGCTGGCGGACGTCGACATCACCGCGGAGGCGATGGAGGTCGGGCCCACCTGTCACTACGTGATGGGCGGCATCGCGGTCGAGTCGGACACGGCGGCCGCACGCGGCGTACCCGGTCTGTACGCGGCCGGCGAGGTCGCGGGCGGCATGCACGGCTCGAACCGTCTCGGCGGCAACTCCCTGTCCGACCTCCTGGTGTTCGGCCGCAGGGCGGGCCTGCACGCGGCCGAGCACGCGGCCTCCCTCGCCTTCGAGCGCCCCGCCGTGGACGACGTCCAGCTCGACATGGCCGCCGCCGAGGCCCTGCGCCCGTTCTCCGCGGAGGGTCCGGCGCCGGGCGAGGACGACGGACGCCCGCCGGAGAACCCGTACACCCTCCACCAGGAACTCCAGCAGGCCATGAACGACCTCGTCGGCATCATCCGCCGCGAGCCGGAGATGAAGCAGGCCCTGGAGAAACTCGCCGATCTGCGTGTACGGGCACGGCGGGCCGGGGTCGAGGGCCACCGCCAGTTCAACCCGGGCTGGCATCTCGCCCTGGACCTGCGGAACATGCTGCTGGTCAGCGAGTGCGTGGCACGGGCGGCGCTGGAGCGCACCGAGTCCCGGGGCGGTCACACCCGCGAGGACCACCCGGCGATGGACCGCAAGTGGCGCAACATCAACCTGCTGTGCCGACTGGCCGACCCGACGGGCGGGTTGGCGGCCACGGACCCGGTCCGCGGCCAGATCGACCTGATCCGCGAGACCACCGACCCCATCCGCTCCGATCTGCTCGCCCTCTTCGAGAAGGAGGAGCTGGTCAAGTACCTCGCCGAAGAGGAGCTCTACGAGTGAGCAGCTACGAGGCCCGCTTCAAGGTGTGGCGCGGCGATGTGCAGGGCGGCGGTCTGGAGGACTTCGCGGTCGAGGTGAACGACGGCGAGGTGGTCCTCGACATCATCCACCGCCTCCAGGCCACCCAGGCCCCCGATCTCGCCGTCCGCTGGAACTGCAAGGCGGGCAAGTGCGGTTCGTGCTCGGCGGAGATCAACGGGCGGCCCCGGCTGATGTGCATGACCCGTATGTCGGTCTTCACGCGGGAGGAGACGATCACCGTCACCCCGCTGCGCGCCTTCCCGGTCGTCCGCGACCTGGTGACGGACGTCGGCTTCAACTACGAGAAGGCGCGCGAGGTCCCGGCGTTCGTACCGCCGGCGGAGCTGGGCCCCGGTGAGTACCGGATGATGCAGGAGGACGTGGACCGCTCGCAGGAGTTCCGCAAGTGCATCGAGTGCTTCCTGTGCCAGGACACCTGCCATGTCGTCCGTGACCACGAGGAGAACAAACCGGCGTTCGCGGGCCCGCGCTTCCTGATGCGGGTGGCGGAGCTGGACATGCACCCGCTGGACGCGGCCGCCGACACCGGCCTCGACCGCAAGGCCACCGCCCAGGACGAGCACGGCCTCGGCTACTGCAACATCACCAAGTGCTGCACGGAGGTCTGCCCCGAGGGCATCAAGATCACGGACAATGCGCTGATCCCGCTGAAGGAACGTGCGGTCGACCGCAAGTACGACCCGCTGGTGTGGCTGGGGTCGAAGATCAGGAGGCGGACCTCATAGCCAGTCGCTGCACATAGAGCCCCAGCGCGAACACGGCCATGCCGGCCAGCGCATACGGGAAGAAGGCCGGGTGGCGCGATTCGTCGAGCGGTCCGAGGAAGAGGAACGTGCCGATCCCGGCCTGACCGACCAGCGTGCCGTACCCCCACATCCGGGGCCGCAGCACCTTGTCCCGCCCCCGCCCCGGGATCATCCAGCCGTCGATGACCGCGGCGAGACCGATCACCGCCCCGGCCGTCAGCACCACGACGGCCACCACCATCAATGTCTCGTGCACGTCGATCATCGTCGCACCAGGTCCAGGACGCGTACCAGGTCGTACTCGGCAGGGGCACGCATGGATTCCGTAAAGGGATTCCGCCCCCTGCTCCACCCCGGTCGCGCCGCCGCATTCCTGCTCATACGCTCCGAAATGTGACGTCATCCTCGATCAGGAGCCGGCCGCGGCGCGCGACCCCGCACATATCCGTGCGGGTGGCGCACACGCTGCTGGGCGGGCTGGCCGGGGTGGCGTGGCTGGTGCTGCCGGGGATGACGCACGACGGCGGGGCCGTGGTCGTGGAGGCCCGGGCGGGGGCCGTGGAGAAGGCGGCGGTGCAGGAGGACGACTCCTCGGGCGCCGACCTCGTCCTGCCTCTCCTCGCGGTGGGGGCCGCGGGGGTGATCGGGGGGTACGCGTATGTGCGGCGGACGCGGCGCGCCCGAACCCGGACCACTCCCGCCACGGCCCTCGTCGGACCGTGGACCCCCTCCACCGACGAACTCGACCGGCAGGCCCGCGCACTGCTCGTCACCGCCGACGACTGCGTCCGCACCAGCCGTGAGGAACTCGGCTTCGCCGAGGCACGGTTCGGCGCGACCCCCGTGGCCCCCTACGCACGGGCCGTCCGGGACGCCGAGGCCGAACTGACCGCCGCCTTCCGGATACGGCAGCAGTACGACGACGGCATACCGCAGGAGCCCGCCGCCCGGCAGCACGCACTCGCCGGGATCGTCGGCCGGTGCGAGGAGGCCGGGCGCCGACTGGACGCGGAGGCGGCCGGCTTCGACCAGCTGCGGGCCCTGGAGCGAGACGCGGACGAGGCCCTCAAGATCGCCGAGGACCGCTTCCGGGCCCTGGCCGCCCGGACCGCGTCCGTCGAGTCGCTCCTGGCCGGACTCCGCCGCCGCTACGCCCCCTCGGCCACCGCCGCCGTCACCGGCCATGCCGAACAGGCCAAGGACCGTCTGGTGCTCGCCACCCTCCGCCTCAACCACTCCCGCCAGGCCGCCGACCGCCGGGACCCCGACCTCGCCGCCGCCCATCTGCGCACCGCCGAGAGCGCCATACCCCAGGCCGCGGTGTTCCTGGACGGCATCGAGCGCCTCACCACGGAGCTGGCCGCCGCCGACGCCCTGACACCGGCGGCCCTGACCGGAGCGGAGGCGGCGATCGCGGGCGCACGGGAGCGGCTGGCGACCCTGACGGAGGCCCCCGCCGAGATCCCCAGCGGCGAGCTCTGGGCCCGGATCCTGCATTCCGACGGCGCCCTGGCCGCCGTACGGGACGCACGGACCACCGGGCCTTACGACCCTCTCGACGGGCTGCGCCGGATCGCGCGGTCGGCCGCGCCTCTGACGGCTGATCCGACGACCGGGGTGCTGGGTGCCGCCGCCCTGCTCGTGGCCCGCAGCGCCGTCGCCGGGGCGGGCGACTTCGTGGCGACCCACCGGGGCGCGGTGGGCGCGGCCGCCCGCACGCGGCTGGCGGAGGCGGAACGGCTGCTCGTGGAGGACCCGTTGGCCGCCGACGCGTACGCCGGGGAGGCCCGTGACCTGGCCGAGCAGGACGTACGGGTGCACGGCAATCCCGTCGAGGGGGCGGCCGCGCACGAGAGCGGGGTGGCCGGGGCGATCGTGGGCGGAGTCCTGCGGGACGGCGAGGCACCGGGGAGCTTCGGCGGCCCCCGCACCCGGGAACGCCGGGCACGGCTCTGACCGGGGCGCGGCCGCCGTCGCCCCTCAGAACAGGCTGAGCAACGCCTCCGCCGGATCCGCCAGGCCCGTCTCCCCGTCCGGCAACGGCAGTTCGAACCAGACGGTCTTGCCGCGAGGCGTCCGCCGGGAACCCCACGCGGCGCTGAGCAGCCCCACGAGCTGCAGGCCCCGCCCGCCTTCGTCCGTGTCCCGCGCCCGCCGCCGCCGGGGCTGCACCAGCCCGGAGTCCCACACCTCGCACACCAGCGTCCGGTCCAGCAGCAGCCGCAGCCGGATCTCGCCCTCGCCGTACCGCAGCGCGTTCGTCACCAGCTCGCTGACCAGCAGTTCGGTGGTGTCGACGAGCGGTTCGAGGTCCCACGACAGCAACTGCCCGCGCGCGTACTCCCGGGCCCGTCCCACGCTCCGCGGCTCGCGCGGCAGCGTCCAGTCGCCGACCGAGTCCGTCGGCAGTCCCTGGACCCGCGCCATCAGCAAGGCGATGTCGTCCTCGCCGTGGTGGGTGTCGAGGGTGTGGAGGACGTGGTCGCAGACGTCCTCCAGCGGCCGGGTCGGGTCGGTCAGCGCGCCCACGAACGCCTGGAGCCCCTCGTCGAGGGGGTGATCGCGGCTTTCGACCAGTCCATCCGTGTAGAGCGCCAACAGAGCACCTTCGGGAAGTTCGACCTCGACCTCCTCGAAGGGCTCGCCGCCCACACCGAGCGGCATCCCCGGCGGCACGTCCAGCATCAGCGCCGCCTCCCCCGGCTCCACCAGCACCGGCGGCAGATGCCCGGCGTTGGCGAAGGTGCAGCGGCGGGTCACCGAGTCGTAGACGGCGTACACGCAGGTCGCGAGGTACACCTCGGACAGATCCGCCTCGCGGGGGCGGCGGGCCGCGCGGGTCGCCTGCTGGACGCCACCGGGCGCCCCCAGCCCCCGCGCGATCTCGTCCAACGCGCTCAGCACTTCCGCCGGTTCGAGGTCCAGCAGTGCCAGCGTACGGACCGCGGAGCGCAGTTCACCCATCGCCACCGCGGCGCGCAGACCGCGCCCCATGACGTCCCCGACCACCAACGCCGTACGGTGACCGGGCAGTTCGATCACGTCGAACCAGTCACCGCCGACCTCGCTGGGCCGGTCGGAGGAGGAGTTGCCCGGCAGATAGCGGCAGGCGATGTCCAGCCCGGAGGCCACCGGGTCGCCCGGGGGCAGCAGCGACCGCTGCAGTATCAGCGCCCGTTCGTGCTCCCGCCGGTACAGCCGTGCGTTGTCGATACAGACCGCTGCCCGCGCGGCCAGCTCCACCGCCAGATCCCGGTCCCGGTCCCCGAACGGCTCGCTGCCCTTCGTACGGGAGAACTGCGCGAGACCCACCACGGTGTCGTGGGCGACCATCGGCACGGCGAGCGTGGACTGGACCAGGCCGCCCTCCTCGGCCGGGATGAACTGCGGGCGGGCGGTGCGCAGGGCGTCCGCGCAGGGGGAGTTGAAGGGGAAGTGGTGAACGGCACCGACCGCGACGGGCGGGCCCGAGCCGAGGAAGGGGGCATCGGAGACGGCGCTGGCGAAGGCGACGCGGCGGAGTTCGGCGCTGCCGTCGGCGAGCCCCGGCGGGGTCTCGTCGCCGGCCAGGAGGCCCTGGTAGAGGTCTACGGTCGCCAGGTCGCAGAAGCCGGGGACGACGACGTCGAGGAGTTCGCGGGCGGTGGTCTCCAGGTCGAGGGAGTTGCCTATGCGGGCGCCGGCCTCGTTCAGAAGGGCGAGATTGCGCCGTGCCGCGGCCGCTTCCCGGGCTGCCGCACGACGGGAGGTGATGTCGATTCCGAGCCAGGCAATGCCGATGGGGCGCCCTGTGCCGCTGTGCACGCGGTAGAGGTTGATGGACCAGTGACGGCGGTCGTCCGAACCCGGCACGAAGCCCGTGACGTGCATGTCCGTGATGGAGTTGCCGGTCTCCAGGACCCGGCGCAGGGTGGCGGCCACCCGCTCGGCCTCCGGGCTGCGGAGATAGTCGTGGACGCCGCGGCCGCGGTGGTCGTCCGGAGTGCCGCCGAAGGTGCTGGCGAACTGCTGGTTGGCGCGGCGGACCCGCAGATCCGTGTCGATCAGCAGGAAGCCGAAGGGAGATTGACCGAAAATCGACTGCGAGGCGGCTAGGTCGGTCTCAATCCGGCGCAGTGTGCGGACGTCCACGACGATACAGACGGCGGCCCGCTCGCCTTCCTCCGTCTGCGTGGGCATGACGTAGACCTCCGCGAGGCCTTCCTCGCCCGCCTCCCGGTCGGCCGACTCCGGCACCCGGAAGGGGACCACCCCGGTCCACTCGCGGCCGTCGAGGATCTCCGCCATCTTGCGCTGGCCGACCTCGCGCTGGGCGGGGTGGATGAACGCCTCGATGGGGTCCATGCCGACGGCGCGGTCCGCGGGGATGCCGAAAAGCTGCTCGGCGCGCAGGCTCCACTGGTCGACGAGGCCGTCGGGGCCTATGGAGAAGGACGCGACCTTGATGTAGTCGTAGATGGAGCCGGGCGGGCTGCTCTGCCACATCGCGTCGCCCACGGCCTCGCCCGTGGCACCACGCGCCGCCTCCGCCGCGGCATCACCCGCGGCGGGTGACCTCGCGCCGTCCGACGGGTCCTCGGACTCCGTGGCCTTCGCTGGTATCTCGCTCACGCGAACCGTCCCCTCCAGCTCACCGCGTCCGGCACCGGTCACCGGCAGCGGCTGCCCGCAGTATCCAGCACTACGGCGCCGCACAACACGGTGTTCACGATCACAGCACGGTCCCAGCGTTTTTTGGACCGCACCGCGAAAACACTTCCAGTCTTCTAACCAGCCAACACGCTGTCGAATCACGTACTCCGGCACCCGCCAGTGGCCTGAACCAGTCGGTGGACAGTGCCGGCCGTGCCGTACAGCCCGTAACGGCCCTGAATCATCCCGGTACGGCGAGTTCGAACCACACCGTCTTGCCCTCCTCACCAGGTCTGGTGCCCCAGCGGCGCGAGGAGTGGGCGACCAGTTGCAGACCCCGGCCGCTCTCGTCCTCGGGGCGGGCGACCCGTTCCCTCGGCGGGTCCGGAAGGGGGTCGGAGACCTCCACCAGCAGGACGGCGTCGAGGCCCGTGGGGCGGACGAGGCGCACGCCGATGGGGCCTGTGGCGTGCCGCAACGCGTTGGTCACCAGTTCACTCACCAGCAGAGCGGTGATGTCGGAGACGCTGTCCAGGTCCCAGTCGCGCAGCCGGCCGCGGACGGCTGCGCGGGCGGCGCGTACGGCGCCGGGGTCCGCGGGGAAGGTCCAGTCGGCGCAGTCGCCTTCGGTGTCGATCACGCCGATCACTTCCCAGGCCACACCCATGTCTGGTTTCGTGGGGTTAATGGGCACATACCCGATATCAGGCGCGCGTTACCGTGCGGGACGGCGCGTTGTGGTGCGAACGGCGTAGCGGGGGGCGTCGCGGCCCCGCGCACGCGAGAAGAGCGCCTACAGGCGCCCGGCGATTTCCCGGACCGCCGCCACGTCCTGGTCCAGCCACGGCACGTCCCACAGTTCCGCCGCTGTCAGCCAGCGCAGGTCGTCGTGGTCCTGCAGGGGCTTGGGGTCGGGCGAGCCCGGGAGCAGTTCCGCCGTCCAGACCTGGAGGACGTACGGCTCTCTCAGGGGCCACTGCCCCGGGATCCGCTCCCCGGCCGCCACCTCCACGCCGAGTTCCTCCCGGAGCTCGCGCACCAAGGCCGCCTCCGGGGTCTCGCCGGGCTCCACCTTGCCGCCCGGGAGTTCCCAGCGGCCGGACAGTTCGGGGGGTGCGCTGCGGCGGGCGGCCAGGAGGCGGCCGGTGTTCAGGAGGGCGGCTCCCACCACCACGATCGGTTCCGTCATGCGGCGGAGCCTACGGGAGGGAGCCTGCGGTCAGTTCGCCGTCGCGCTGCTGCCGTTCTGGCCGATGCGTTCGACCCAGTAGAGCTGCTTGTGGCCGCGGCTGTCGAGGCTGTCCGCGATCTTCTGGGCCTCGGCGCGGGTGGCGTAGCGGCCCACGCGGTAGCGGTTGCCGTTGTCGTCCTGTCGTACGACGAGCCAGGGAAGAGTGATCGTGCCGTCGTTCACCGCACCCCACCGCCCCTTCCCGCCCCGGCCTTCGCTCGCGGCTCTCGTCGTACCCCGCCCGCTAAGGAAACCGCAATCCGCATATGCCCGAGCCTACGCCTAACCTTTACGCACCGAATACGGATTCTCACAAAGAGGTACGCAACCAGCCAGAACGCAGGGGGCGCACGACGGCGAACGCGCCGTGCGCGGGCGGGAATGCGTCCGGTCAGCGCGGTGTGGGCAGGCCTGGGGTCACCTGCGAGAACGGCCAGATTGCAACGCCCGGCGCATGAGGTCCGTTTGGACGGGTACTGAGGGCAACTGCCGAAGCGGTGTGCGCTACTTCACCGGAAGGTGATAGGCGACCCGATAGCGGTCCGCCGGGATCACCACGTCCGCCGTCTCGACGGGACGGCCCGAGGCGTAGAACGTGCGGTGGACGACCACGACGACATGGCCGGGGACGCCGCCCAGCGCGAGGAGTTCCTCGGCGAGGCCGGGGCGGGCGCCGACCTCCTCCGTCACGTTGTCCACGATCACGTCGATGGCCCGCATGCGCTCGACGACGCCCATACCGCCGAGGGGGCCCTCCTCGGGGAGCATCACGGGGGTGCGGCCGGTGACGGCGAGGGGCTCCCAGGAGGTGGAGAGCATCATCGGCTCGCCGCTGTCCCGGTAGACGTACTTGGTGCACATCACGCGGTCGCCGGGGCGGATGGCGAGCCGCTCGGCGACCGCGACACTGGCCTCGGTCTGGGCGCTGCTGGACTCCCAGGTGCCGCGCGACTCGGCGTCGGCCTGCTCCTGGCGGAAAGGGGTGGCCCCGCCGTCCGGACGGAAGCCGGAGCGGGCGACCCGGCGGGGCACGGGGCGCTCACGGACATAGGTCCCGGAGCCGGAGCGGCCCTCGACCAGACCCTCCGCCATCAGGACCTTGCGCGCCTCCAGCGCGACGGTGTCCGAGACGCCGTACTCCTCGCGGATTCTCGCCTGCGAGGGCAGGCGGGTGTGCGGTGGCAGCGAACCGTCGGCGATCTTCTTGCGAAGATCACCCGCGACGCGCAGATACGCCGGCTGCTCACCGAAAGTCACTGGCCGCTCCCATCAGGTTGTACAGACAGCAACAGCGTGGCAACCGTGGGTTCCGCCATGCAAGCAAAGGCCAGGGAATCACTCGATGTAGTGACATGTGCCCGCGTCGGGCTTTACGCAGGCACTTTCTCCCCGCTATGGGGGCGCTCACACATCGAGTTCGCCTTCGCCTCCACCGCCGCTCCCTCCGCCGTCCTCCTCGTCGTACGTCGGCACGGTGGTGGCCAGGCCCAGAGCTTCGCGGGCGGTGACGGTGCTCGCGCCGTCGACGAACTCGTAGGCGAGGTCGTAGTGCTCGTAGTACGTGTCGACGTCCTTCGCCTCGGCGGCCTTCGTCCACTCCTTCCCGGCGGCCTCCATGCCCTTCAGGAAGTCCGCGACCGGCTTCTCGGCGCCGGCCGGCCAGGAGTGGCCGCGCAGCGCCTCGGCCTGCTCACCGAAGGCGGTGCCGACGTCCCCGGCCCATTCCCGGTTGGCCCGCAGATCGTCCTCGGCGTAGTCCACGGGCTCCTCGTAGAGCACCGTGTCGACGGCGTTGGCCGCCTTCAGGAAGGCGATCTGGTCGGCGTCGAGGGTCGTGGCGTCGTTGCGGAGGGAGCCGGTCAGGCTGTTCTTCTCGTCGACGTTGCCGAACACACAGGTGATCTCGCGGTCGCCGTAGTCCCAGCTCTCCTCGGAGGGCACGAGGTAGTAGATGTCCACGTCCTCCGGCACGGCCCAGACGTCCATCGCGTACGTCTCCCGCAGCGTGTAGCACTTGTCCTCGGCGGTGTCGGTGAGCGCGTCGTCGCCGGGGAACGATCCGGCGGGCAGCTTCTCGACGGCGAACACCTCGCCGTGGTGCTCCTGGGAGCAGGGCACCTCGTCGACGTCGTAGGCCTCGCCCGTCAGAGCGCCGGTGCCCGAGTCGAAGCAGTCGCCCTCGGCGAGCGCGTAGGCGGTGCCCTGGCCGCTCGCGGCGTCCTTGAAGCCGGCCCAGAACTCGCCGGCGGCGCCGGTGGTCAGCGACAGGGTCCACAGCGCCAGACCGACCGAGGAGAGGATCGACCCCGCGATCGCCATGCCCCTGCCGCGCTCGCCCTTCCTCTTGATCTGGCTCAGGGCGATCAGTCCGAGGACCAGACCGACGGCCGGCAGGAAGCAGAGGACGCCGAGGACCAGGGCGGCGATGGCGACCCCGTTGACGGGCACGGGTTGCGCGTAGCCGCCCCAGCCGTAGCCCCAGGGGCCGGGCGGGGTGTAGGGGCCCGGCGGGTACGGCCCTTGGGGCTGGTGGGGGCCGGGGGGTGGCGGTATGGACACGGGTACCGTGCTCCTGGTTCGGGCTGGTGATGCTCGGGGGAACTTGCGTGCGACTGGGCGCATGGTAAGCGCGGGGCTGGTGGGGGCGGTATGGCGGTCACGAATACGACGATCCGGGCGGTCAACGGACTGACCGCCCGGTGGGCGGACGCGTCCGGGGGCGGGACGGTGTTCTCGGCGGCCGGGGTGTGGCCGTTGCTCGCGTTTCTGGCGGACGGGGCCGGAGGCGCGGCGCGGGACGAGCTCGCGGCGGCCGTGGGGATGTCCGCCGGTGAATCGGCCGCGGCGGCACGGGAGTTGCTGGCCGGCATGGATCGGATGCGGGGGCTGGACTCGGCGCTGGGGCTGTGGACCAGGCGGACGCTGGAGCTGCGGGAACGGTGGGAGGCGGGACTGCCGGCCGGGGCGCACGGGGTGCTGACGGGGGACGCGGCCGTCGACAAGGGGGCGCTGGACTCCTGGGCGGCGAAACGGACGGGCGGGCTCGTCGAAGAGATGCCCGTTCTGCTGGACCGCCGCACCGAGATGGTGCTGGCGAGTGCGCTGACGCTGCGGACGGACTGGCTTCGGCGGTTCCGGACCTGGCCGCTGTGGCCGGACGCGGGGCCGTGGCAGGACCGGAGGCTGACGGGGCTGTACCGGCGGTCCGAGCTGCTGGACCGGATCGGGGTGGCCGACACGCCCCACGGCCGGGTGACCGAGCTGAAGGTGCTCGGCGACACCGCCATCGACGTCCATCTGCTGCTCGGGGAGGAGGGCATGACGCCCGGGCAGGTGCTCGGGGCGGGCGTGGGCGTCCTGGAGCGGCGGCACCCGGTGGTCCCGGGGCCCCTGCTTCCTTACGGCGAGGTGGGCCCGGGCCTCCTGGTCCGGAAGGTCCGCAGCGTGACGCCGGATCCTCCGACCCTCCACGTGACCACCGCGGCGTTCGGCATGCGGGCCGAGCACGACCTGCTGGAACTCCACCGGGTGTTCGGCCTCACCACGGCGATGAACCGTGAGCGACCGCACTTCCCCGGCATCAGCGACCAGCCGCTGGCCGTCGGCTCCGCGAAGCAGTCCACCGTGGCGGAGTTCGGGAAGCTCGGCTTCCGTGCGGCCGCGGTGACCGCGGTCGGCGTCGCCGCCGGCTGTGCCGCCCCCGCGTTCCGCTGGGTGACGACCAGGATCGACGCCGCCTTCGACCGTCCCTTCGGCTTCCTCGCCCTGCACCGCCACACACGCCTCGTCCTCGCGGCGGGCTGGGTCACCGACCCGACGGCGTACCCCGAGGACCCTGAGTACGACGAGGAGGACGAGTACGACGGGGAGGACGCGCCCTTCTGATCCGCGCGACACGGCTCGTCCTCGCGGCGGGCCGGGTGACCGACCCGGAGCCCGCCGCGAGGACGACCTGTCATGACGTACTCAGCGACCGTCTAGAACTGCAGCGCCCAGGCGTCGATCCGCCCGATGTCCTGCGCCGCGTTGTCGCTGACCCGCAGCCGCCACGTGCCGTTGGCCACCTCGGAGGAGGCGTTCACGGAGTACGTGGTGTCGATGTTGTCCGAACTGCCGCCGGTGCCGTACGCCTTGAGGGTGTACGCCGTGCCGTCGGGGGCGATCAGCTGGACCTGGAGGTCACCGATGTAGGTGTGGACGATGTGGACCTCCACGGCCAGGGCCGAGGGCGCGTTGCCCGTGACGCCGGAGACGGTCACCGGGGACTCGACGGTGGAGTTGTCGGCGATCGCGTAGTCCCCGGTGTTCTCGAAGCGCGGTCCTGGCGGGGTGACGGTGCCGCCCGGCACGTTCAGGAGCCGGTTGGGCGAGCCGGAGCCGGGGCTGGTGACCACACCGGTGGAAGCGAGGCTCACCAGCGCCGAGGACACCTGCGCGGGGGTCGCCGACCGGTTGTCCGCCAGGTACAGCGCCGCCGCGCCCGCCACGTGCGGGCTCGCCATCGACGTACCGGAGATGGTGTTGGTGGCGGAGTCGCTCGTGTTCCATGTCGAGGTGATGGACGAGCCGGGGGCGAACAGGTCGAGGACGGAGCCGTAGTTGGAGTAGCTTGCCTTGGCGTCGGTGGAGGTCGTGGCGCCGACCGTGATGGCCTCCGTGACGCGGGCGGGCGACCTGGTGGAGGCGTTGGTCGTCTCGTTGCCGGCCGCGACGGCGAAGGTGATGCCGGAGGAGATGGCGTTGCGGACGGCGGTGTCGATGGCGGTGTCGGCGCCGCCGCCGAGGGACATGTTGGCGACGGCCGGCTTGACGGCGTTCGCGGCGACCCAGTCGATGCCCGCGACGACCTGGGCGGTCGTACCGGAACCGGAGTTGTTCAGGACGCGGACGCCGACGATGTTCGCCTTCTTGGCGACGCCGTACGCCGTGCCCGCGACCGTGCCGGCGACATGGGTGCCGTGGCCGTGGCCGTCCTGGGCGGTGTTGTCGTTGTCGATGGCGTCGTAGCCGTAGCGGGCCCGGCCGCCGAAGTCGCTGTGGGTGATGCGGACGCCCGTGTCGATGACGTACGCCGTCACGCCCGTGCCCGCGGAGTCGGGGTAGGTGTACGAGCTGTTCAGCGGGAGCGACTTCTGGTCGATGCGGTCCAGGCCCCAGGAGGGCGGGTTGGTCTGGGTCGCGGCGATCGAGAAGGTGCGGTTCTGGACGACGGAGGCGACGGCCGGGTCGGCGGCCAGACGCTTCGCCTCGGCGGCGGAGGCCTCGACGGCGTAGCCGTTGAGGGCCTTGGTGTAGGTGCGCTCGATGTCGGCGCCGTACTCCTTGGCGACGGCCTTGCCCTGGGCGGAGCCCGCCCTGGTGCCGGCCTTGAGGGTCACGATGTAGCTGTCGGCGACGGCGTTCGCCGCGCCTTCGTACTGGACACGGCCCTCTGGGGCGGCCGTGGCGGGGAGGGCGGAGACCAGGCTCGCGGCGAGGGCGGCGGTCACGGCCGCGCCGAGCACTGCGTATCTTCGATTACGCATCACTGCCATCTGAGGGATCCTCCTCGATCGGTGGCGCATTCGACGGTGAACTAGATGTGCTCATGTCAAATAGCTGTGGGGTTGCTGTGCGCCCGCCGAAAGATTGATGCCTCCACAGGAATTGCACAAGAGGCCCTGCACGGCCGATCTACGCTGCGCACATGACCCCACTGCCGGACTGTTACTGCCCCTCGGACGGCACCCGCGTCCCCGGCGGGTCGCTCCTCTGGTGCTGCCCCGTCTGCCGCGGGCCCCTCGACCTGGACTTCCACCCGACTCCGGCGCCCCTCAAGTCCCTTTCCGGAAGGGCCAATTCCTTGTGGCGGTACGCCGAGACGCTCCCCCTGGGCGCCCCCTCGGTCTCGCTCGGCGAGGGCCGTACCCCGCTCGTGCCGCTGCGCGACGGGATCTCGGCCAAGCTGGACTTCCTGATGCCCACCCTGTCCTTCAAGGACCGCGGGGCCGTGCTCCTCGCCGAGCTGGCCCTGCGGCTGGAACCGCGCCGGGTGATCGCGGACAGCAGCGGCAACGCGGGCACGGCGATCGCCGCGTACTGCGCACGGGCGCGGCTGCCCTGCACGGTGTACGTCCCCGAGGGCACCTCGGCGAAGAAGCTGGAGCAGATCGGGGCGCACGGGGCACGCCTTGAGGTGGTCGCCGGTGACCGCGAGGCGGCGGCCACGGCGGCCCGCGCGGCCGCGGACGCGGAGGGCACCTTCTACGCCTCCCACGTCTTCAACCCGTACTTCCTGCACGGCACCAAGACCTACGTCCACGAGCTCTGGGAGGACCTCGGCGGCCGTCTCCCGGACGTCCTCGTCGTCCCCGTCGGCAACGGCACGCTCCTGCTCGGAGCGGCCCTCGCCGTGGCCGAGCTGCACTCCGCCGGACTCATCGACCGCCGGCCCGCCCTGTACGGGGTCCAGGCGGCGGCGGTCGCTCCACTGGCCCATGCCTGGCAGGAGGGTTCGGAAGACCTCGCCGGCACGACACCGACGGCACCGACCCTCGCCGAGGGCATCGCGATCCCCCGCCCGCCCCGCGCCCGGCAGATCCTGCGGGCGGTACGCGAGTCGGGCGGCACCTTCCTGACGGTGACGGAGGACCAGATCCGGCACGCCCAGCGGGACCTGGCGTCGATGGGGCTGTTCGTGGAGGCGACGGGGGTGGCGTGCTGGGCGGCGGTACGGGAGGGGGCGCTCGGGGAGCGGAGCGGAGTGGTGCCGTTGTGCGGGGCGGGGTTGAAGTCGGGGCTGGCGGGTGGGTAGTCGGGGGCCGTGTGCCCGGGGGGTCGCGTGGTTCGGGAGCCGCATGACTGAGGGGTCGCGTGGTCCGGGAACCGCATGACCGAGGGGCCGCATGACCGAGGGGCCGCATGACCGAGGGGCCGCATGACCGAGGGGCCGCATGACCGAGGGGCCGCATGACCGAGGGGCCGCATAGCCGAGGGCCGTGTGGCCGAGGGCCGTGCAGCCGGGGATGTCCCGGATCCCGTCCGGCGCGGTTCGACCGGGCGGGGTCCGGGTGTCGTCGTCCCTCGGTCGTCGAGCCGTCAGGCGTCGAAGCCGGTCGACCGGGTGCTCTTCTCCCACGCCAGGACGTCCTCGCGGACCTGGTCGAGGTGGCCCAGCACCGCCGTCACGCCGTCGTCGCCGAGCGGGAGGCGCAGCGGGGTGCGGTCGGCCTGGAGCGCGGCCAGGATCACCGCCGCCGCCTTGGCCGGGTCGCCGGGCTGGGAGCCGTCGCCGCCGGCGACGAAGCCGCGGGTGCCGCTGACCTTGGCGTACACCCCGCTGTCCGCGCTGACGCCCGCACGGTCGGTCTCGAAGAGGGAGGTCCGGAAGGCGCCCGGCTCGACGATCAGCACCTTGATGCCGAACTCCTCGACCTCGTCCGCGAGCGCCTCGGACATGCCCTCCAGGGCGAACTTGGTACCGCTGTAGGCGCCGAAGCCCGCGAAGGACATCTGCCCGCCCATGCTGCTCATCTGCACGATCGCCCCGGAGCGCCGCTCGCGCATCGACGGCAGTACCGCACGCACCAGGGCCGCCGGTCCGAAGACGTGCACGTCGAACAGCGCGCGCAGCTCCTCGTCCCCGGTCTCCTCGAACGCGCCGACGTGGGTGCGGCCCGCGTTGTTGACCAGTACGTCGATCCGCCCGTGCCGCGCCACCACGTCCCGTACCGCCGCCTCGGCGGCCGCCGCGTCGGCGACGTCCAGCCGCAGCGCCTCCACCTGGTCGGGGTGGGCGGCCACGAGGTCGTCCAGCGCCTCGGGCCGGCGTGCGGCGCCGACGACGA
The DNA here is from genome assembly GCF_030403745.1 of Streptomyces sp. S.PB5. Lineage (GTDB taxonomy): Bacteria > Actinomycetota > Actinomycetes > Streptomycetales > Streptomycetaceae > Streptomyces. The sequence goes on along the minus strand of NZ_JAQMWP010000014.1, from coordinate 36,349 downwards.
CATCGCCCTCGGCGAGGGCCGCCTTCGCGATCTCCCGCCCGAAGCCGCTGCTCGCGCCCGTGATCAGCCAGACCTTGTTCATCTCGGATCCCCTGTCCTTGAGTGGCTTATGAACCAGCCTGCTGCGGAAGTCCGTTGCCCGTCCAAGACCCGCGGTGATAACCGGTTGGCATGACACCGGACGTCCATCTGCGGGACCTGCGCTACTTCCTCACCGTCGCCGAGGAGCTCCACTTCACCCGCGCCGCCGAGCGGCTGTACGTGTCCCAGCCCGCGCTGAGCAAGCAAGTGCGGGCGCTGGAGCGGCAGTTGGGAGTCGAACTGTTCCGGCGTGACCGGCACGGTGTCACGCTCACCGCAGCCGGCGAGGCGCTGTTGCCTCACGCCCGGCGGCTGTTGGAGTCGTGGGCCGAGGGGGCGGCGGCACTGGAGGCGGCCCGGTCGGCCCAACGCAGCACGCTGGTCGTGGGGATGAGCACCAGCCCGGGGCGCGGCGGCCTGCTGCCCGCCATCCGGTCCCGTTTCACCGCGGCCCACCCGGACGCCGTGCTCCGGGTGCGGCAGGTGAGCTGGGAGGACCCGACGGCGGGCCTCGCGGACGGGGACGCGGACGTCGCCTTCTGCTGGCTGCCGCTGCCCGACGCCGGGCGCTACGCCTGGACGGTGGTCGCCGAGGAACCCCGGCTGATCGCCCTCCCGGAGGCCCATCCCCTGGCCGCCCGCGCCGAGCTGGACTTCGCCGACCTCACCGACGAGCCCTTCCTCGCCCTGCCCGAGAGCGCCGGTCCGCTGCGCGACCACTGGCTGGCCCTCGACGAACACCCCGGCCGCGCGGTCCGCGTGGGCGCCGAGATCGCCGGCACCGAGGAGACGTACGAGGCCTTGGTGGCCGGCCTCGGCATCTGCCTGGTGGCCGCGGGCAACGCCCCGCTGATCACCTTGGGCGGGGTGGTGACACGGGCGGTGCGCGGGGTGAGCCCGAGCCGGTATGCGCTCGCCTGGCGCAAGGGGGACCGCAGACCGCTCGTGGAGGCGTACGCGCGGGCGTGCCGGTCGGTCGCGGAGGCCTGACGGGGCAGGTGCCTCGCGGCGCGTCGGGGCTGTCTACGATCCCCGCATGAGTACGTGGAGGAGGGCCCTGGCTGCGGCGGGGGTCCGGGATCCGGAGCTGCGCGGCGACTACGACGCCCAGCGGCGGCTGGTGGCGCGCTTCCGGCGCAGTTCGTATCTGGCGGCCCGGCTGCTGCTGCCGGCGCCGGTGCTGCCGCACGTGGTGGCCGCGACGGCCGTCATGCACCACGGGGACAACCTCCTGGACACCGGCTCGCGGCCCCAGCGGGTCGCGGCGTGGGCATCTTGGGAACAGCGGGTGCGCAAGGCCCTGGAGACGGGGGTGGGCGACGATCCGGCGATCCGCGCGTTGCTGCACACCGTGGCCGCGTATCCGCGGCTCAGGGAAGCGCTGGAGGACTATCTGGCCACCGCCACCGCCGAATTGGAGTTCACCGGCTTCACGACGGAGGCCGACTTCCAGGCGTATGTGGACGCCTACTCGCTGCCCGCCTTCATGCTGGTCGGCACGTTGCTGGGACCGGAGGCGGACGACGGTGGGTACCGGGCCCTGTGCCGGACCCTGATGGAGGGCAGCCAGCGCCTGGACTTCGTCAACGACCTCGCCGAGGACCTGCCGGAGGGCCGTCTCGGCATCCCCGCGGAGACTCTGGCCCGCTTCTCACTGACCCCCGAGGACCTGGTGGCGGGCCAGGCCCCGGCGGGCCTGCGCGACTTGGTGAACGACCAGATCGACGCCGCCCGCACGTCCCTGGAATCGGCCCGCGAACTGACCGCCCTGGCCGCGCCCTGGGGTCGCGCACTGGTGAACGCGGTGATCGAGATCGAACTGCTGACGGCGGACGCGGCGGCGGCACGGGGAGCGGGACTGCTGAACGGCTCCGCCGGCCCACCCCTGCCGGCCACCCTGCGCGTCCTGCACCACGCCCGCAAGCTGCGCCGGACGACGGCTTGACCACGGGCCTCCCGAGGACGGACAGGGGCGTCGCCCCGTTGACGATCTCGTGGCCCTGCCCCCGTCGATCCACAGGCGGCGGTCATCACCTGACCATGCCCGGCCGTCCCGGAAATTCCCCTGGTGAAGCCAGTGTTCGACCGGATCAGCGCGGCTGTCCGAGAACGTCGTCGATAACCATCGGCTATGGATGCCGGGTGCTCTTCTCCCACGCCATGACGCGGGTACGTGGCGGCCTGCGCCGCCGTCCGGTCCAACCCCGGCTGAGGGCACCGTACTTCAGGCACAACAGGAAGCGCTCGCTGTACCCTGTCGCCACTGTGTGTCAGGAGCCGCCGAGGCAACACGGGGGGACAGGGCGGATGGTCCAGACGGTGCAGCCCCACAGCAGCCGGTCAGGGGACTTCGAGGACGAGGACGAACAGCGGCGGCTGTCGGTGTTCCATCTCGTCGGTCTCGCGGCCGGCGGAGTGATCGGTTCGGGCTGGATCCTCGGCACCCACGAGGCGTACGAGAAGGCCGGTTCGGACGCCTATCTGGCCTGGGTCTTCGGCGGCCTGCTCATGCTCCTCATCGCCGCGGTGATGGTCGAACTCGGCACCGCCGCGCCCAAGACCGGCGGGCTGGTCTTCCTGCCCCTGCAGAGCAGCGGCGCACTGGTGGCGACGGTGGTCGCGGCCGGGCTGTGGATCTTCTACGCGATCAACCTGGCCAGTGAGGCCGTCGCGATGACCAGGGGTCTCGACGCCGGGATGAAGGGCCTCCTGGACAGTTCCGACACCCTGACCCTCAAGGGCTGGGTGTACGCGCTGACGTTCATGGCGGTGATCGCCGCGGTCAATCTGATCGCGCCGCGGATCTTCTTCACCATCAACTCCTGGCTGACCGTGGTGAAGATCGCCGTACCGGTGCTGGCCGTCGTCCTGCTCATCGTGGCCGCCGTCCACGGCGACGCGGCCCCGGCGCAGCACGACCCCAAGGGCGGCCTCGGCACCGACGCGGCGCTGCGCGCGGTGGTCACCAGCGGGGTGATCTACGCCTATGTGGGCTTCCAGGGGCCGCTCGACCTGGCCGGCAACATCAAGCGGCGCGGGATAGGCGAGGCGGCCCGGCTGCGGCGGGCGGTGTTCGGGACGATCATCGGCTCGATGATCCTGTACATAGCGCTCCAGGTGGTCTTCACCGAGTACTGGGTGACGGGCGCCGACGAGTCCAACCCGTACGCCCATTTCGCCAGGCTCGCCGGGCTGATCTGGCTCGGCTGGCTGCTCAGGGTCGTCGCCGTGGTCTCCCCCATGGGCGCGGGGCTCGTCTTCGCCCATGCGGTGACCCGTGAGGTCGCGGCGCTCAGCCGGGCCCATCTCACCCACCGGGGCCTGCAGACCGCCCGCAAGGCCACGCTGAACCGTCGCTACGACGTCTACTGGCTGGTGCTGCTCGTCGACTTCTTCGTCGCGGGGACCGTGCTGGTCGCGGTCGGCGGCAGCTGGCAGACCCTCGTGGAGATCACCGGGGTCCTGACCCTGGTCGTCTACGCCGTCCCGGGCGTGGTCCTCGTGTCCCTGCGGGACCATCTGCCGGTCCGCTCCCGGGTCCGGCAGCGCTTCCACGAGATCCTGGCGCGGACCAGCTTCGCCCTCATCGCGCTGATCCTGCACCGGGCGGGCTGGGGGCCCATGTGGCGGGGCATGCTGACCCTCGCGGTGGGCTGCGCTCTGCTGCTGTGGCTGCCCATCCTGGCCCGCCGGCTCCCCGCCTTCGGACGGGTCTACGACGCCAAGGTGCACGTCACGCTGTTCCGGGACTGGCGCACCAGCCCCGCGGCCCAGGCGGCGCTCTGGCTGATCGGCCATCTCGCGGTGCTGACCCTGCTCACCTTGGTGAGCGACACGTCGTTCGGCGAGGACTACGAGGTGCACCTCGGTGTCCTGGCCGTCGTCACGGCGCTGGTGTCCTTCCAGGGGCTGGTCACCGCGTCCCGCAGACACATGGCGGAGGTGCGGCCCATGCTGCCGGGACCGGCGGCTAGCGCAGCGAACGGATGACCTGCTTCGCCTCGTCGTGGAAGCCGCCGTCACGCAGCACGCGGACCGCCTCCTCCCGGCGGTGTGTGTCGGACCAGCGGCCCACCGTGGCGCGGAGCAGGAAGTGCCGGTCGTCCACCGGGAGTTGGCTTTCGCACAGCTTCCCGACGATCACGACCACGTCCTGGGGGGTCACCCGCTGCTCGTTCTCCAGGCAGCGTTCGAGCAGGTCCCAGCCGTCCTTGCGCAGCGCCTCGCGCAGGTCGGGGTCCGTCTCGTCGTACAGCTCGGCGGCGATCTCGGCGATGAGCGCGCCCGAGCCCGCGGACCGCCGTACGGAGTCCGGTGGGTCCGCCAGCTCCTTGCAGGCCCGATAGACGGCGTCACCACTCCTCGCGACGCGCAGCCCCCGGACGTATTCGACGAACAGCCCGGTGTCCGCGTCCTGTTCGAGGATGTGCACGGCGAGCCGCTGAGCGATGGTCTGGGCGGCGCGGTTGCGGTCCCGGGTGCCCTCGATTTTGCCGAGCAGGGCGACCAGGTCGGCGCCGGTGCGGCCCTCGGTGTGCACGGCGGCGGCGATCCGCAGCAGCCTGCGGCACTCCGCGGAGGCGTTGACGTTGCCCAGGACCGTGTCCAGGCGGTCGAGTTCGTGCGGGGAGCGCGCCTGCCTCTTGTCCCCGCCGGCCACGATGTCGGCGAGCAGGTCCCTGGTCGTGCGGGTGAGGAGCTCGGACTCGTGCCAGAACCGTACGATCTCGGCGAGCTCCTCCAGGTTCTCCCGGGTCGCGGCGTGCCACCGGATCCCCTCGCACTTGTCGGTGAGCGACTCCTTCGCCAACTGGCCGCAGATCTCCACGATGTCGTACTGCGAGCGCCGCCGGCCGACGTGCCTCATGAGGCTGTCGTCGCGGTCCGTGCCGGTCGCGATCAGCTGGGCGACTATCCGGCGGGTGTCGTGCACACGGTCCAGGACCCGCAGCTGATCGTCGATCCACTCCTCCAGGATCCGTTCGGAGGGGCTGAGTTCATGGAGTGCTCCGGCGAGGTCCTGGAACTCCCTCGGGACGGTCTCCGACGCCTGCACGGAGTTGTCGCCGGTGATCGAGAAGAGCGCCCGGCGCAGCAGTTCGGCCGCCTCCTCAGCGCAGCCCTCGTCGCGCAACGCGATGTAGAGCAGCGCCTTGTCGAGGTTGGTGCGTCCCGAACCCGGGGCGGTGAAGACGCTCACCGTGCGGTCGACCATCTCCTGTTTGCCGGCCTTACGGCACTGCCGGATGAACACGGCGACGTCGAGGACGGTCCGCTGGCAGGCGATGTCATGGATGACGCCGTAGGTCAGCCGCAGGCTGTCGTCGTCGATGTCCTGCTCGGCGTCCCACTGTTTGATCGCGAGTTCCGCGGCCTGCAGGATGTTGCGGCTCAACGCGGCGGTGGCGAGCAGGGTGATGGCGTCCCTGGTGTCGAACTCCCGGGCGGAGGCGATGAGTTCGTCGATGGAGCGTCTCAGGGCGAAGGCGTACAGGGCCCGGATCGCGGTCGCGGGCCGTGGTGGGGAGCCCGGCTCGGAGCCCCCTTTATCCCCCTCCCGTATCGCCTTCACACGGCCCTGGAACTGCTCCACCGGGCAGTCGGCCACCCAGGTGTACGCGGCGCCGTAGGCGACACTCCACGTCTCCGCGTCCCCGCCGCCTCTGGCCTCCTGGCCGTCCTTCATACGCGCAGTGCCCTGTCCACCTGGTTCCAGTAGCGGGCGAAGGCCCGGGGTTCGGTGAACGCGCTGTTGGCGCGGGCGCCTATGTAGCCCGCGAGATGACGACTTGCCTCGTCCGACGCGCCGTTGAGGAGGGCGACGACGGCTCCCGTCTTCTGAGCGTCCTTCAGCAGTTCGTCCAGCCGGTCGTCCCGGTCCAGCATCAGGGTCCTGACCCAGTCCTCGGGGGCGACCGGGAGTTGCGGGGCGAGGTCGCGGCGGGCGGGCTCCATGTGGTTGGTGAAGAGCGGTGTGCCGTCCCGGGCGTCGTTGAGGGACATGCGCGGCACCTGGTGGCGGGCGCTGGGGCAGCGCTCCATCTCCTGCTTCACGGCCTCCCTGAGCAGGCCGATGGTGAGCTGGTGGTTGTGGTCCTTCGTGCCGTTCTGCAGGATGCGCAGCAGATGTCCGCTGAACGGTGTGCACTGCGCGAGGTCGCCGGGCAGCGAGGGGCAGCCGGCCGCGTCGGCGAAGTGCAGGTTCTTGACGGCCGTGAAGACACAGGTGCCCTCGTCCAGTTCACCGAGCACGCCCGGGAGCAGGGGCTCCTCACCCAGCTGCGGCAGCAGATTGGAGTAGCAGCAGTCGGCGATGAGCACCTTCAGCCGGGCCCTGGCCTTGCGCATGACCCGGTAGACGTACCAACTGGACAGCCAGGTCCAGGGTTTGTCCTGGAAGGAGCGGCCCACGGAGAAGTGCACCTGGGCGCCGGGAAGATCGCTCCAGTACTGGCCGTGGCCGACGTAGACGACCAGGAATATGTCCTGCGGTGTGGTCTCGTCCGCGGCCTGCTGCAGCGCCCGCATCACCCCGTCGGTCGTCTGCACCTCGTCCTCGCCGAGCACCCGGCAGCTGTCCGGCCCCCACATCCCGTCGGCGGCCAGCACCTCGCCGTACATCCGTGCGCTCGCGCCGATCGACGGGTGGCTGTCGATCCCCGAGTCCGCGGCGTAGCGCGCCGGACCGATCACGACCGCCCGGAAGGCCATGTCAGTCACCCCGTTCGGGGTCGGGTACGGGCGTGGGGTCGGGGTCCGGCACGGGCTCGGTGTCGATCCTCGCCTCCGGCGGTTCGAGCCGCTCCCGGCGCCACCGCTCGACGACGCCCTTCACCGCGGCCACCGTGGCCTCCAGGGTCATCTCGGCGCCCTTGACGGCCACCGCCACGAGGATGATCTCCACGATCCCGCTCGACAGGACGCGCCCCTCGGCGACCGGTTCCGGCCGCCACGACATCCGGGTCGCCGCCTCCAGCTCCGCGAGCATCCGGTCCGGGTCGTCCAGTCCGGTCAGCCCCTTGACCGAAACCGAGATCCTCGTCGCCATGCACAGCCTCCCCCGCGAGCCAACACCCGTATCAGCGTACCCACTTGGGCAAGCCTCATCCGGAGGACGGAAAGGGTCGCGGCAGCTTTGCCGGGGGCACGGAAGCAGCTCCGCCGGGGCGTGGAAGCGGAACTCGCCTCACCCGGGCGCCGCGCGCTCCCCGTCCGTCATGCCCAGCCGGGCCTGTTCCTCCTCGACGATCCGGCGGGCCAGCTCCATGTCCGAGACGTCGACCGCGTCCGGGGTGGCCTCGGCGACGGCGCTGCGGCGGGCGTACACGTCGAACAGGCGGGTCTTGTTCTCCAGCAGCTTCACCAGGCGTTCGTCGACTCCTCCGGTGGTGAGGAGGCGGTGCACACTGACCGGCCGGACCTGCCCCATGCGGTGGGCCCGGGCCACCGCCTGGTGTTCGAGGGTCGGCTTGATCTGGGGCTCGCACAGGACGACGACGGAGGCGGCCTGGATGTTGAGGCCGAGGCCCGCCGCCTGGATCTGCGCCAGGAGCACCGCCGGTCCCGGGACTGCGGCGAAGTCGTCGACGAGCCGCTGCCGCCGCACGGCCGGGACGCTTCCGGTCAGCGGGCCGAACACCCGCGCACCGTCGGCGGTGCTCTTCTCGCCTTCTGCCGCGAGCGCCGCCTCCACCGCCCCCAGCACATCCTTGAACAGCGAGAAGACCACCGTCTTCTGCCCGTTCTCGCCGGCCTCCCGGACGATCTCCCGCAGCCGGTCCAGCTTGGCCGACTTCTCGGGGCGTGCGTACGCGGCCCTGCGCATCGCCATGAAGTTCCCGGCGCGCACGGCGTCGCGATAGGCATCCTCGTCCGAGGCGCTGAGCTCCTCCCACTCGTCGGTGTGCTGGAGGCTGGGGAGTTCCGTCAGTACGTCCTGCTGGTTGCGGCGCAGATAGACCGGGGCGACGGCCTTGCGGAAGGCGACCGAGCCGCCCGGCGCGTTCCCCTCCCCCAGGGACTCCCCGAGATCGCGGTCGAGCATCCCGACCAGGTTGCGGAACTCCCCGACCCGGTTCTCCATCGGGGTTCCGGTCATGAACAGGGCGCGCTCGCAGTGCTCCGCCCACTGGGCGACCGTCTGGGACCGCTTGGCCTTGGGGTTCTTCACGGCGTGCGCCTCGTCGACGACGAGCAGTCCGACCTCGCCGCCGCCCGGCACCGGGAAACCGCGCAGGGCGTCGAACGTGGTCACCGCGACCCCGCCGCGCCCCTTCCAGTCGGCGAACGCCTCGCGCCGGTCGGGCCCGTGCAGCACGAAGGGGCGCAGCGTGCTGCGCGCCTCGATCTCCCGCGTCCAGTTCACGAGAACACCCGCCGGGCACACGACCATGAAGTGGCTCTGCCCCTCGGCGGCCAGGTGGGTCAGCACGGCGATCGCCTGGATGGTCTTGCCCAGCCCCATCTCGTCCCCGAGGATCACCTTGCGCTGCGCCAGGACGAACCGTGCGCCGAACGCCTGGTACCCGCGCAGGGACACCCGCCGCAGCGAGTCGTCGAGCTGCTGGCCCCGCACCCGCTCGGCGATCTCGTCCGGCAGAAAGCCCTCGGCGGCGGCCGTGTCGGGCGGCCGCTCGGAGATCTCGGCGAGCAGGCTGTAGTACTCGGCGGACCGCAGCTCGAAGTCCACCCAGGCCGCGATGTCGGTCGAGGGCCCCCGCAGCAGATCCACGGAGGCCTGGGCGAGCAACCCTGGCAGACCGGCCCGCTCCGCCTCGTCCGCCGCCGCCCGGATCCCGGCGACCGCCGAGAGCGCACGGGCCCGCTTCTCCCCGCCCGCCAGCAGCATCCGCAGGCGCCCGGTGACGGGCCGGGCCTCATCCAGCAACGGACCGAGCCGCTCCGCCAGGACGACGGCCCGATCCACCGCCCGCCGGGCCTCCGGCCCCGCCTCCACCAGCACATGCAGGGCCATGACCAGCGAGGTCGTACGGGGCTCCGGCCGGTCCACGTCGATATGGACGGCCACCGTCTCGTACGCCGCCTCGGAGAGCCGGCCGGCCGCGCCGAGGATGTGGTCGACGGTCCGCTTGCCCACGCCCGGGATCTGAAGGAGCCGGTAGGAGCCCGCTTCGAGCACCCGTCCGACCGTGTTAAGGCCGCTCTTCTCGACGGCCCCCAGCTGCAGCCGCCCCTCGGTGACGTCCCGCAGCCGGGCGATCGGGATGGCGTCGAGCTCCCGCTTCACCTCGGCGTCCATGATCGGCTTCAGCGCCGCCCGTACCGCCTCGACGGCCCTGCCGTGATCCCCGACCACGGCCTGCGCAGCCTCGTACAGCCGCGCTCCCCTCGCGACGACGTCCCGCTCCTCACGCCCCACGCGCCCCGCCCCTCTCGCACCGGCCCCAATTCTCCCCCGCGGGTCCCGAAACGTCGTCGGCCCCGCCAACAGGCGGGGCCGACGACGTTCTCGATGGGACCAGCCTGCACAAAGACATCGCCCATGGCCGGCGATCATGCCGGCAGAAGCTGACGCCGAGTCATTGACCTTCCCTTCGGAAGAGCTGCACCCTGTTCGGTCAGGCGAACTCCCCTGCGACAGACGGGCCTTGACCTCGGCCCCGGGTGGAGCTGTTCCGGCGTGACCGGCACGGCGTGGCGCTCGCGGAGGCAGGCAGGCAGGCAGGCAGGGCACTGTCGCCGCATGCCCGGCGGGTGGTGGACACATGGGCTGAGAGCGCGGCGGCCCCGTCGGCGCAGCGCAGCACGCTGGTCGTGGGGATGAGCACCAGCCCGGGGCGCGGGCGGCTGCTGCCCGCCGTCCGGTCCCGTTTCACGGCCGCGCACCCGGACGCGGTGCTGCGGGTGCGCCAGGTGAGCTGGGAGGACCCCATCGCGGGGCCGGCGGACGGGGACGTGGACGTCGCGCTCGTCCGGCTGCCGCTGCCGGACGCGGGCCGCTACCGGTGCACGGCCGTCGTCGAGGAGCCCCGGCTGGTCGCCCTCCCGGACACCCGCCCCCTCGCGGCCCGTCCCGAGCTCACCTTCGCCGACCCGGCCGGCGAGCCGTTCCCGGCCCTCCCCGAGAGCGCCGGACCGCTGCGCGACCACCGGCTCGCCCTCGGCGAACGCGCCGGCACGGAGGAGACGTACGAAGCCCTGGTCGCCGAGGGCAACGCCCCGCTGATCACCCTGGGCGGGGTCGTCACGCGAGCGGTGCGGGGGTGCGCGGAGGCGTGCGGGGCGGTGACGGGTGTCTGACGGGTTGCCGATCCAGCACGTCAGCCCTGTCCGTATCGGCGGTCGCATGGAAGGGATTCGGCGAGCAGCAGCACCAGGGGATGGAACCGGTACCGGTGGACGCCCTCGCCCGCCGAGGGCTCCGCGTCGAGCAGGGCCGCGTCGGCGAGTTCCTCGAGAACGCGCTGGGCCTGGGTCTCGGCGAGGCCCGTCGAATCCGCGAGGAGGCGGGCCGTGAACGGGCCGAGGCCCAGCCGGGCCAGCCACGGCAGCGCGGTCCTGGTGGCCTGGCACAGCTGGTTCAGCGGCTGCCCCAGCACGCGTCGCAGGTCGGCATCGCCGTACGAGAGCGCCTGCAGGCGGCCGGCCGGCTCGCGCAGGAGCGCCGACATCCGGTCGAGGGACCAGTGGGGGTGAGCGAGGAGCCTGGCGCCGGCGATACGCAGCGCCAGCGGAAGCCCCGCACAGTAGCGCACCACGTCGCGGGCCGCGGCGGGCTCCGCCGCCACCCGGGCCGGGCCGACGAGCGCGGACAGCAGGGTGAGGCCTTCCTCGTCGGACATCGGTCCCAGCGCCACCGTGTGCACGGCGGGCACCGAGGCGAGTCGGGTCCGGCTGGTGATCAGGGCGGCGGCGGCCGGGTCGGCGGGCAGCAGAGGAGCGATCCTGGAGTCCGAGCCCGCGCCGTCGAGGACGACGAGCAGCCGGCCATGTGCGGTACGGGCCCGGTAGCGCCGGATGAGCTCCGTGAGGTCCGAACCGCCCCAGGCGCTCTGGTCGCCCAGGTCGAGGAGGAGTTCGGAGACGACCTCCGTCAGCGGCCGGGGCGCGCCCTGCCCGTCCTGCAGGACGGCGTGCAGCACGCCGTCGGGAAAGCCGTCGGCGAGATCATGCGCCACCTCGGCGGCGAGCGCCGATTTGCCGCTGCCGGACATTCCGGTGATCTGCACGGTGCGACGGCCCTGACCGGCGCCGCTCAACAGCAGCCTCAGCCGGGACAGTTGGGCCGCGCGTCCCGTGAACGAGCCGACGCGGGGCGGCAGGAGCGCCGGCCGTCTGTCGTGCACCGGCAAGGGCTCGCCGCGCAGCATGGTCAGATACGCCTCGCTCAGTTGCGGCCCGGGTGCGACACCGAGCTGCTCGTCGAGGACCCGGCGGCCCTCCTCGTAGACCCGGACGGCCTCGGCCTGGTGGGAGGAGCGGTAGAGCGCGGTGATGAGGTACGCCCGCAGTGGCTCGGCCATCGGGAACCGGGCGACCAGGGCGGTCAGTTCGGCGATCAGGGTGCGATGGCGGCCGCAGGCGAGATCGGCTTCGATGCGCTGCTCGAGCACCTCGGTGCGCAGGGACTCCAGGCGGGGGCGTTCCGCCTGCAGGAGGTGCTCGGTGGTGTTGTCCAGCGGGTCGCCCGTGAAGCAGGCGAGCGCGTCCGCGAGCAGTTGGGCCGCCTGCGGGTGGCGGCCTTCCGCGAGGGCCTGCTGCCCCTTGCGCCGCAGCCACTCGAAGGTGAAGAGGTCGGTCTGCCCGGCCTCGGCGTGCAGCACATAGCCGGGGCCCTGCCGCAGGATCTCGGCCGCACCGCCGAAGTGCTTGCGCAACCGGGAGACGTATGTGTAGATCTGCGCGCTGTGCGTGGAGGGCGGGGTGTCGCCCCAGAGCATGTCGCTCAGGCGGTCGTCGGAGACCGTGCGGCCGCCTGCGAGCAGCAGGGCGGCGAGCACTGTGTGGATCTTCGTCCCGGACAACGGCAGCCGCTCGCCGTGCCGTTGCGCCGAGACCGGGCCGAGCAGGCGGAACTGCAGGGTCGGCACCTCACGCGAGGGAGTGCGGGGGTGCGCGGGTACACCTGCCGCCATGTCGGCGGTGGTTGTCCAAGCAATCACAGCGATCGTCCGTTTCCGGCGCACGGTTCGCGCGCATCTGGTCGGGATGACGCAGCCGCTCAGCAAGCGGCCGATGGTCGTCATGGACCGTACGGAAGGGGGCTTTCGGTCAGATTTCGCGTCGCCATTCGGAGGCGAAAGAGAGGAGAAATTGAGGCGACAACGCAGATCACTAATGTCTGCCTCGAGAAAGCAAGCAGGTACCCGCAAACAGAGGAAACTGACGATGCGCAAGTCCCACAAACTCGCAGCAGGCGCCTTCATCGCCACCGCCGCCCTGCACACGCTGCTGCTGGCCGGTACGGCTCACGCGGAGGACAACGGGGGTCTGCAGAGTGCGGAGGTCAGCGGGGCCGGGATCGAAAGACCGCTGAGCTTTGCGCTCGATCGCGTCGCCGAGGTCGGTGACCTCGCGGAGGACACGCTCGACGGCGACCTCCCCTGGAACTGATTCATCGTCGGTCGAGCGGGGGACCCGGCGGCACGGTCCGGCCGGGTCCCCCTCGGCGCGGGTGGCGTCCCGCCGAGTGGTGCAGCCATCCGGACCGCGCCAGACCGGATGGTCCGTGACCGGCCGGCCGGGCCGAAGCTCCACACCGCTGCGCGAGCCGGTCAGGGCGGCGCGGGCCGCCATGACCCCGGCGCGCCGAGCCGAACCCGGCCGCGACCCGCGACGCCGCGAAAGCCGACCGGCCGCACCGCTCGGCGGACGCCGTTGGCGAATCCGTGTGGCGCTCGGCAAGTGTTGCCCGAGTCTCAACGACACGCCGGGCTTACGGCATGGCGCTGAGACCGAGCGCACATTCGGGCCGCGCCTTGCGGGTCAGGGGCCCTTGAGGAGGTGTGCCAGGAGGGTGGCGTCCGCCGCGGAACCGTCCAGACCATGGTCGATGGCCGTGCGCAGACGCCTGGTGCGGCGCTCCCAGACGACGGCGTCGAGAGCCTGGAACTCCTCCCGCGCCCGGTCCAGCCGCCCCAGCGCGGAGTCCGCGCCGCAGAGCGCCTCGATACAGGCCAGGCTGGTGTCGACGCGGGCGCGCAGGAAGCGGTCCCCGATCAGCTCGGTGGCCCGCAGGGCTCTCGCGAGAACCGCACGCGCCTGGTTCGTCCTGCCCTGCCGCCAGTGGGTCTCGCCGAGGGCGCACAGGCCGTAGGTCTCACCCACTTTGTCGCCCTGGCCCCGGCTGAGGCTGATCACGTCCTGACAGACCTGCTCCGCCTCGTCCAACCGATCGGCGCCGATCAGAGATTCGGCGAGACGGTAGAAATTCTGCGTCCGGCTGCGGATGGAACCCGCCTGATAACTGGCCTCGATCGCCTGGTTACTGAGCTGAACAGCACGCTCCGGATATCCGGAATCCAGCTCGATCTGCGCGAGCAGGCCAAGGGCGTAGGAAAGTCCCACCGGGTCGCCGGCGGTTCGGAACAGTTCCAAAGAGGCGGTGCAGTATTTCGCCGCGGCTTCCAGATCCCCGGTGAAACGCACGCACACCGCGAGGTTGCGCAGGGTGATGGCCTGTCCCTGTACGAAGCCGGACCGCTCATGGAGTTGCGCGGCCTCGCCGATCAGGCGCTGCGCCTCGGCATACCGGCGCTGGTAGATGCCGATGGTTCCGAGGCTGCTGAGCATGGTGCCGGCCCCCAGCAGATCACCGGCCGCCCGTGCGCAGTCGAGGGCCAGTTCGGCGTTGCGCTGCCAGTCCGCGAGGTAGCTGCGGGTTTCGAAGAGCGGTACCAGACGAACCGTCAAGGCCCAGGCGTACGCGGCGAAACCGCCCTCGGCCGCCTGCCGGATCAGTGCCGACGCGGACTCGCGCTCCGATTCCATCCAGTCGACAGGATTGACGAGCAGCTCCGTGGCCGTGTCGGCCGGTACGCACAGGGTGCGGTCGAGGTCGTCGGGGAGGGCCTCGTCCGGGCCGTACAACTGCCGATGCGCCTCATCCGCGAGCCCGAGCATCGCTGAAAGCACCCGCTTCAGGCTCGCCCTGCGCACCGGCTCGGGGTCCTCGACCTGGGAGCGTTCCCAGGCATACAGGCGCAGCAGGTCCTGGAAGCGGAAGCGGGGCTCGGTGTGCTCCGGTACCGAGCTGAACTCCAGGAGCTGCGCGCCGACCAGCTGCCGCAGCAGGCCCTCGGCCTCGCTCAGTTCCACGCCGAGAGCGGCGGCCCCGATCCACGCCGGGAAGTCGGGTACGGCGAGCTGGCCGAGGAGCCGGTAGAGCCGGGCCGCCTTGACCGACAGTTCCCGGTAGCTGAGCCAGACGCCGGAGCGGAGCCCGCCCTCGTCGGGGCTGAGCAGGTCGAGCCGGCCGCGCCGGTCCTCCATCCGGCTCGCCAGCTGGCGCAGGGAGCCCCGCCAGTCGGAGATCAGCCGGGTGGCGACGATACGCAGCGCGAGCGGCAGCCGGTCGCAGAGGTCGGCGAGCCGGCGGGCGGACTCGGGTTCGGCCTCGACGCGTTCGGCGCCGATCACGCTGACCAGGAGCTCGTGAGCCTCCCGCTCGGTCATCCGGCTGAGCGCGATGCGCCGCGCACCGTACTCACCGACCAGCGCGGACAGCGGATCGCGACTGGTGATCAGCACCCGGCTGGAGCCCGAGCCGGGCAGCAGCGGACGGACCTGGTCGGGCGAGGCGACGTTGTCGAGGACGATCAGGACCCGGCGGCCGTCGAGGGTGCTGCGGTAGAGCGCGGCCCGCTCGTGGAGTTCGGCGGGGATCGCGACGCCGGGCAGACCGAGTCCGCGCAGCGCCTGGTCGAGCGCGGCGAGCGGGGTCACCGGCGCGCCACGCTCGCGGAAGCCCGCCATGTCGATGAAGAGCTGCCCATCGGAGAAACGTTCCGCCGCTTTGACGGACCAGTGCACGGCGAGCGCGCTCTTGCCTACGCCCGCGACGCCGCAGAGCACCGCAAGGGGCGGTCCGGTGGTCTCGAGGAGGCCGTCGAGCTGCCTCAGCTCCGGCAACCGGCCGACGAACCGCTCGGCAGGGCGCGGCAGTTGACGCGGCACCTGTTTCTGCTCGGTACGCGGTGTCCGCGCCTGAACCGGGGATCCGGCGAGCACTTCGCCGTGCAGTGCCTGCAGTTTCCCGCCGGGCTCGATCCCGAGCTCGTCGATCAGGATCCGCCGCCCCTCGCGGAAGCACTCCAGGGCGTCGGCCCGCCGCCCCGAGAGGTGGTAGGCCCGCATGAGCAGGGCCCGCGCCTCCTCACGGAGCGGATGCTCGGCCACGAGCGGCGCGAGGTCGGCGATCACCCTCCGATAGCCCGCGAGGTGCAACTGCTGGGCCGCGAACTCCTCGGCGATGTCGAGGCGCAGTTCGCTGAGCCGTGCGACGGTGCTGTCGATCCCCTCCCCTGTCATGCCGTCGAGCACGGGCCCGCGCCACAGGGCGAGGGCCTGCTCGAAGTGCTCGGCGGCGGCGGCGTGTTCGCCGTCCTCCGCGGCCCGCCGTGCGCGGGCGACCAGCTCCTCCATCTCGAGCAGGTCGATGCGGTGGTGCCCGGGATGCAGGACGTAGCCGGGCGGGGCGGTCTCGATGAGGCCGTCCACGCCCGCTTCCTCGCGCAGTGTCTTCCTGAGCGCCGCGATGCAGATGGCGATCTGGTTGCGCGCGGTCGCCGGCGGGGCACCGTCCCAGACGGTCTCCGCCAGCGAGTCGACGGAGACCACCCGGCCGGGGGCGAGCAGGAGCATCACGAGCACTGTGCGCTGGCGTGCGCTGCGGATCGGCAGCTGCCGGTCGTCGGCGCAGACCTTCAATGCGCCGAGCAGCTGAAACATCAGGCGAGGTGGCATCCCCCCGCTCACCTCCCCCAGGTGTGCAGTCCCGATGATCATTGTGTGTCCGCCACCCGGGCATGACAAATGTCGAACAGGAAAACTCACGCTACGCGCCGGTCACATGGCACACCGGAAGGGCGACCGGGCCTCTCGGCACGCTCGGTGAAGGGGGGATCACTCGTTGCGGTCAGTAGCCTCCCCACTGCGACAGGAGCATCGCTCTCTCCCGCTCGCTCAGCAGGTCCACCTGCCCGGCCGGCCGGCCGGGATCCCGGGCCAGTTCGGCAAGGGCCCGCAGCGTCCGTTCGAGATACGCCGCCGCCTCCTCACGCGGCACCACATCGGGCCGGTGTCCAAGGCGTACGGCGAGCCCGCCGTCCCGCTGAGGTACGGCCACCAGGCGCAGGGGGTAGTGGGTGGCGTCGTCGAGACCGAAGCCGGTGACCTCTGCCCGGGCGCCGGCGGGGTTCAGGGCCGCCGTGTCGAAGGGGTAGTTGACGAGCATGGTCGTGGTGTCGAACAGCCGCGCGTGTCCGGTCGGGCGCTGAATCCTGCCGAGCCCCAGATGCAGATGGTCGAGCAGGTCGGCGCGTTCGTCCTGGGCGCGGACCAGGGCGTCGATCAGTCTCGCCTCGGCGGGTACCCGGATGCGCACCGGGACGGTGTTCACGAAGAGCCCCACCATCCGCTCGGAGCCCGCCAGTTCGGGAGGCCGGCCCGAGACGGTGGTGCCGAACAGGACGTCGTCGCGACCGGTCGTCCGGGCCAGCACCAGGCCCCAGGCGAACTCGAGGGCCGTGTTGAGCGTGACGCCGTGCGGCCTCAGCCGTTCGGTGAGTTCCGCGGTCACGGCTGCCGGCAGCTCCTCCTCGAGCGTGTGCTGCAGCACGGCCGCACGGTGCTCGGACTCGGGCGCGACGAGCAACGGCTGCGCGTCACCGGCCAGATAGGCGGCCCAGGCCCGCTCCGCGGCGGCCTCGTCCTGGCCGGACAGCCACCGCAGGTGCTCGCGGTGCGGTACGGGCCTGGGCAGGGCGGCCGCGCGGCCGTCGGCCCACAGCCGCAGCAGTTCGCCGACCAGCACGGGCGTGGACCATCCGTCCCAGATGATGTGGTGACCGGTCAGCACCAGGCGGTGGCGGTGCGCTCCGAAGCGGATCAGGGTGAGCCGCAGCAGCGGGGGCCTGGTCATGTCGAAGGGGCGCACCCGGTCGCCCTCGGCGATGAGTGCCGCTTCGGCGGCCTGGTCGTCGGCCGGGCGGCCTGACAGGTCGATCTCCGCCCAGGGCAGGGCCGCTTCGCGGTGGACCGTCTGCACGGCGGTGCCGCGCGGCGTGGTCCGGAAGGACGAGCGCAGCGCCGTGTGCCGGGCGAGCAGCCGCTCGCCCGCGGCGAGCAGGGCGGCACTGTCCACCGGGCCCTCGAGATCGAGCCGTACCTGATTGGTGTACACGTCGATGCCGTCGGCACGGCCCCGCGCCTGCTCGGCGTAGAAGAGGAAGCCCTCCTGCAGGGCGGTGACCGGGAGGATCTCGGTGAGGCCGGGGGCCACCTGCTCGATTCTCTCGATCTCCTCCTGCGTGAGGTCGAGCAGCGGCAGGTCCGAAGGGCTGCGGCCGCCCGCGCCGGGCTGGTCGGCGAGCGCGGCGAGCGCGGCCAGCTCCGACTGCCACAGGTCCATCAGCTCGGCGGTCTGCGCGTCGGTGAGCACTCCGGACGCGGTGGTGCACAGCGCGTGCAGGTACTGCCCGTCG
Source organism: Streptomyces sp. S.PB5 (assembly GCF_030403745.1). Classification (GTDB taxonomy): domain Bacteria; phylum Actinomycetota; class Actinomycetes; order Streptomycetales; family Streptomycetaceae; genus Streptomyces. The sequence continues at coordinate 18,605 of NZ_JAQMWP010000014.1, read as the reverse complement.
CTGTGGACGTTCAGTTCCAGAGCATGCCGCAGGGGCATCCCGGGGCCGCGTCCGTACGGCAGTTCGTCGCCGCTGAGGACACGCCAGCCGGGGGCGATGTCCTCGGCGCCGATCCGGCCCAGGTAGTTGAAGAGGATCTGCGGGCCGGGCAGGTCCGCGAGCGCCGCGCCCCCGTGCGGGTCGTAATGGCGCAGCGCTCCGAAGCCGGGTCCGGCGTGGGCCCGCAGCTCCTCCTTGACCTGCTTCACCGCGGCGGCCGCGGTGCCGCCGTGGCCGGTGACGCGGACCGGGTGAACGCTGGTGAACCAGCCGACCGTACGGGACAGATCGAGGTCGCCGTCGCGGCCGTGGCCTTCGATGTCGACGAGCACGGGGGCGTCGTGGTCCGCGCCGCCGTACCGGACCCGCCACGCGGCGACAGCCCTGGCGAGAGCGGTGAGCAGCAGTTCGTCGGGGCGGCAGTGGAACGCGCCCGGCACCTCGCCGAGCAGCGGTCCCGCGATGTGCGGCGGCACCGTGATCCTGGTGTGCCGGGCGGTGGCGGCGCTGTCCCGGGCCGGGTCCGTGCGGCGCTCACCGAGCGGGGGTTCACCGGCGCCGTCGAGGACCTCGGTCCAGCGGCCGAGCTCGTGCCGCCAGGCCCCGTCGGCGGCACGCCGTTGCAGATCGAGGGCCCAGGCGCGATACGGCGTGGGGACGGGGGCGAGCGCGTCCGGGTCGTATACGGCGGCGACCAGGTCCGGCAGCAGGGCGCGCCAGGAGACGCCGTCCACCATGAGGTGATGGACACACAGCAGCAGCCGGTCGGAACCGATCCGTACGGCCTGCAGCGTGACGCCGGACCAGGGGTCGAGCCGGTCGCGGGCGGCTTCGGCCACGGCGGCGACGGAGGCCGAGGCGTCCTCGCGGCGGTAGCAGCCGGCGGGGTCGGTGGTGCCGGGGGCGGCGATCTCGTAGCGGATGCGGGCCATGCCGCCCTTGCCGCGCGTTCCGGCCCCGCCACCCACCACGGTCTCGCTGCCCGGCACAGCCTCGCTGCCCGGCACAGCTTCGGGGCCCGGCACGCGCCCGTCGACCGGCACGGCCTCGGGACCCGCGACGCGCCCGTCGCCCAGGACGGCTTCGGGGCCCGCGACCCACCCGCCGCCCGGCACAGCCTCGCCACCCGCCAGGGTCTCGGGGCCCGCCACACGCCCGTCGACCGGCACGGCCTCGGGACCCGCGACGCACCCGTCGCCCAGGACGACCTCGGGGCCCGCGACGCACCCGCCGCCCGACACAGCCTCGCCACCCGCCAGGGTCTCGGGGCCCGCCACGGTCTCGGGGCCCGCCACGGTCTCGCTGCACGGCACGGCCCCGCCACCCGCCACGGTCTCGCTGCCCGGCACGGCCTCGCCAGCCGTCACGCGCCCGTCGCTGTCGCGCACGAGGCGTGCCCGGAGCAGGTCGTGTCGGTTGAGCAGGGTGCCGAGTGCGCGGACGAGGTCCGCGTCATCGGTCTGCGGCGGGAGTTCGAGGAGGACCGCCTGGTGGAAGCCGTCGACCGGGGCGCCCTGGGCGAGCGCGTCGTGGGCCACCGGTGGCAGCGGCGCCGGGCCGGTCGCCGGTTCCGTGGGCCGGCCGGCGCGCTCGGGACGGGCGGCCGCGGCGAGCGCCTCGGGCGTGTGCAGCCGGAAGACCTCGCGTGCGGTGATCTCCAGGCCCCGCCCTCGGGCGAGGGAGACCACACGCATGGCGAGGATGCTGTCGCCGCCCCGGTCGAAGAAGCCGTCCTCGGCCGACACCCCGGTCAGCCCGAGGACCTCTTCGAAGACCTCCACGAACACCCGCTCGGCGTCGGTGCCGGGGGCGCGGCGACGCGCGGCGGCCGGCTGCTCGGGCGCGGGCAGCGCGGCCCGGTCCACCTTGCCGTTGGGCGTCAGCGGCAGCGCGTCGAGCAGCACGACCGTCTGCGGCACCATGTAGTCGGGCAGCGTGTTCGCCATGGCCGTACGGATGGCCCGCGGGTCGCGCGCGGACCCGGCGACGTACCCGGTCAACTGCTGTACGCCGGGCCGGTCTTCGCGTACCACGACCACGCACTGCGCGCTCCCCGCGGCCTGCGCGAGGGCCGTCTCGACCTCGCCGAGTTCGATCCGCAGCCCGCGGATCTTCACCTGGTGGTCGCTGCGCCCGAGGTATTCGAGGACCCCGTCCGCCCGCCACCGCACCACATCCCCGGTCCGGTACATCCGCTCGCCCGGAGCGCCGAACGGACAGGCCACGAAGCGCTCGGCCGTCAGGACGGGACGGCCCACATAGCCGCGGGCCAGCTGGACTCCGGCGAGGTACAACTCCCCCGCCACGCCCACCGGAGCGGGCCGCAGCGCGGCGTCGAGCACATAGGTGCGCACATTGCGGATCGGCGCTCCGATCGGCACGGACCGCTCTTCCCGCGCGGGCCGGCACTCCCAGGCCGTGACGTCCACCGAGGCTTCCGTCGGCCCGTACAGGTTGTGCAGTTCCACTCCGGGCAGCACCTCGAAGAACCGCCGCGCGAGCTCCGCGGGCAGCGCCTCGCCGCTGCACACCACCCGGCGCAGCCCCGTACAGGCCGCGGCCGCCGGGTCACCGAGGAAGGCGCCCAGCATCGAGGGCACGAAGTGCACGGTGGTGACCTGTTCGTCCCGGATCAGCCCGGCGAGATACTCGGGGTCGCGATGCCCCTCCGGACGGGCGACGACCAGCGTCGCACCGTACAGAAGTGGCCAGAAGAACTCCCATACGGACACGTCGAAACCGGCCGGGGTCTTCTGCAGGACCCGTTCCCCGGGCCGCAGTCCGTAGCGGTCCTGCATCCACGCCAGGCGGTTGACGATGCCCTGGTGCGGGACGGCGACGCCCTTGGGCCGGCCGGTCGAGCCACTGGTGAAGATGACATACGCGGTGTCCGCCGGGCCGGCCGCCGCGGCGGGGCGGTGCGCGGGGTACGCCTGCGGGTCCGGCTCGTCGAGCAGGAGCGCACGGCCGTCCGCCGGCAGCCGCTCGGCGACGGCCGTCGTGGTGAGCGTGCACACCGGCCGTCCGTCCTCGAGCAGTTGGGCGATGCGTCCGAGCGGATAGTCGGGGTCCACGGGGAGATAGGCGGCGCCGGTCTTCAGGACGGCGTACAGCGCGATGATCAGGTCGAGGGAGCGCGGCACGGCCACGCCCACCAGCCGGTCGGGGCCCGCGCCCTGGGCGAGCAGGCGGTGCGCGAGGCGGTTCGCCGCGGTGTCGAGGTCGCGGTAGCTGACGCCGCGTCCCTCGAAGACGACCGCGACGGCGTCCGGTGTGCGGTCGGCCTGTTCCTCGAAGCGGGAGATGAGGGTTCCCGTGGGCCGCGGGCCCGCGGTGTCGTTCCAGCGGTCGACCACCGTCTCGTGCTCACCCGGTGTGAGCAGCGTCAACTCGCCTACGGGCAGACCGGGTTGTCCGGAGATCTGGGTGAGCAGTCCGGTCAGCCGGTCGAGCAGCAGCCGGGCCTCGGCGTCGGGGATCAGGTCGGGCCGGTGGCCGAGCCGCAGGTCGAGGGCGCCGTCGTCCAGGGTGGCGGCGAGCCGGAGCGGGTAATGGGTGGAGTCGGCGACGGCCGCGTCCACGAGGGTCAGTCCCGCCTCGGTGAGCGGGGCGGCGATCGCCGCGTAGTCGACCGGGAAGTTCTGGAAGACCGTGGTCGTGTCGAAGAGCGGGCCGTGGCCCGCCTGCTTCTGCACGGCGGTCAGGGCGAGGTGCTGGTGGTCGAGGAGCTCGGCCTGTTCGCGCTGCAGCCGGGTGAGCGCCCGCGCGGCCGGCTCGGCCGCGTCGAGGCGTACGCGCACCGGCAGGGTGTTGAGCAGCATGCCGACCATCCGGTCCACGCCAGGCAGCTGGGGCGGCCGTCCCGAGACCGTCCCGCCGAACACCACGTCGTCGCTGCCGGTGAGCCGGGACAGGAGCAGTCCCCAGGCGAACTGGACCGCGGTGTTGAGGGTGAAGCCGCCCGCGCGGCCCGCCTCGGCGAGCCCTGCCACGACCTCGGCGGGCACCTCGGCGCGGGCTTCGCGCTGGAGCACCGCCGGCAGCTCGGCCGCCTGCGGGGCGTACAGCGTCGGCCCTTGGAGCCCGTCGAGGGCCGCCACCCAGGCCTGTTCCGCGCCTGCGCGGTCCTGAGCCCTGTGCCAGGCGAGGAAGGTACGGAAGGGCGGGGCGGGCGGCAGGGCGGCATGCTCCCCCGAGGCGTACAGCCGGAAGAGTTCGGCGAGGACCACGGGCACCGACCAGCCGTCCCACAGGATGTGGTGCACGGTGACGACGATCCGGTGGTGCCGCTCCGCGAGGCGCAGCACGGCGAAGCGCAGCAGTGGCGCAGTGGTGAGGTCGAAGCCGCGGCTGCGTTCATCAGCCGCGTGCCGCAGCGCGGCGTCCTCGCGTCCGGACTCCGCCAGACCCGTCAAGTCGTGCTGAACCCACGGTAGTTGTACGTCCTTGTGCACCAGTTGCACCGGACGCTTCAGGCCGTGGTGGCGGAACGATGCGCGCAGGGCGCTGTGCCGGGCCAGCACAGCGCGGGCGGCGGTGTGCAGCCGTGCCGGGTCGAGGGGCCCGTCGAGGTCTACGCGGATCTGGGTGGCGTAGACGTCGACGGAGCCCGGCTCGTTCTGGGCGGCGTGCAGCAGGAAGCCCTCCTGCAGCGGCGTGAGCGGGAGGAGGTCGGCGACACCGGGGGGCAGTGCGCTCATCGCGTCTCACCGGCCTCGGCGGTCAGGCCCGCGGTGAGCAGGGCGAGTTCGTCGTCGTCGAGGTCCAGCAGCGGGGTGTCGTCGTCGAAGGCGACGGCGGCCGGGTCCACCGGCCGGGCGGCCGCGGCGAGGGCCTCAGGGGTGCGCAGCCGGAAGACGTCGCGGGCGCTGATCTCGAAGCCCGCGGCCCGGACCAGGGTGACCACGCGCAGGGCGAGGATGCTGTCGCCGCCCAGGTCGAAGAAGCCGTCCTCCACGGTGACGCGGGGAACGTCGAGCACCTCGGCGAAGGCGGCGGTGAAGGCCTGTTCGGCGGGTGTGGCGGGGGCGCGGCCTGTTCCGGTCCCGGTGAGCTCCGGCGCGGGGAGTGCGGCTCGGTCGAGCTTGTCGTTCGCGGTGCGCGGCAGGGCGTCGAGGATGACCACGGCCTGCGGCACCATGAACTCCGGCAGGGTCCCCGCCAGCGTCTCGCGGAGGGTGTGCGGGTCGAGTCCGGCGCCGACGGCGTACCCCACGAGCCGCTGTGCTCCGGGCCCGTCCGCGCGGACCACGACGGCGGCCTGGTCCACGCCGGGCACCGCGCCCAACGCGGCCTCGATCTCGCCGAGTTCGATCCTGAAGCCGCGGATCTTCACCTGGTCGTCGCCGCGCCCGAGGTATTCGAGGACCCCGTCCGCCCGCCACCGCACCACATCCCCGGTCCGGTACATCCGCCCGCCCGGAGCGCCGAACGGACAGGCCACGAAGCGCTCGGCCGTCAGGACGGGACGGCCCGCATAACCGCGCGCGAGCCCCGTACCGGCGAGGTACAGCTCGCCGTTGACACCCACCGGCACCGGTCGCAGTGCGCTGTCGAGGACGTAGGCCCGCATGTTCTGCATCGGGGCGCCGATCGGCGGGAGTTCGTCGATCCGGTCCATGGTGTGGCAGGCCGCGAACGTCGTCGTCTCCGTCGGCCCGTAGCCATTGACCAGTTCGAGGCCGGGGCAGGCCTCGCGGACCCGGCGCAACGAGGCGGGCGCGGCCGCCTCGCCGCCGGTGATGACCGCGCGCAGACCCGCGAACGCGCCCGGGTCCTCGGTGGCGATCAGATTGAAGAGCGCGGCGGTGAGGAACGCGCTGGTGACGCCGTGCCGGGCGGACAGCTCACGCAGCTTCGCGGCGTCCAGGCCCGCGGCGGGCGCGACGACGACCGTGCCGCCGGAGAGCAGCGGCACCCACAGCTCGTACGTGGAAGCGTCGAAGGCGTGCGGGGAGTGCATCAGGAGACGGTCGTGGGCGCCACCGCGCCAGCGCGGATCGGCGCTGAACGCCACGACGTCGCGCTGCTCGACGGCGACGCCCTTGGGGACGCCGGTCGAGCCCGAGGTGTACATGATGTACGCGAGCTGCCGGGGCGACACGCTGCGGCCGGGGCGGGGAGCGGTACCGAAGCGCTCGGCAGCGGCGCCCGCGCTCTCGGGCACGCGCAGCACCACCCGGCCCTCGGCGAAGGGCAGTTCGGCGTCCGGGCGGTCGGAGATCAGCACCGGGGCGCCGATGTCGCCGAGCACCCAGGCGATGCGCTCGGCCGGGTAGCCGGAGTGCAGGGGGACGTAGGTGCCGCCGGCCTTGAGCACGGCGAGCGTGGCGACGACCACCGCCGGGGAGCGCTCGAGGAGTACGGCGACCGGGGTCTCGGCGCCGACGCCGTGCTCGATGAGCCGGTGGGCGACGGAGTCGGCGCGGGCGTCGAGCTCCGCGTAGGTCAGCTCCATGTCGTCCGCGGCCACGGCGATCGCGTCCGGGGCGCGGGCCGCCTGCTCCTCGAAGAGCCGCGCGAGGGAGCCGTCCGGAACAGGGCCTTCGGTGGCGTTCCAGTCGGCGGTCACCCGGCGCGTCTCCTCGGCGCCGAGCAGGTCGATCCGACCGAGCGGCGCGGCGGGCCGCTCGGTGATCCGCTCCAGGAAACGCAGGAACCGGTCCTGGCAGCCGTCGAGGCCGCCTGCCGCGTACCGCTCGGGGTTGCCGTCGAAGTCGAAGCGCAGACCGCTGCCGTCACCGCGGTCGTAGACGGCTATGGAGAGGTCGTCGACGGGGCCGAGCGCCAGGTTGTGCGCGGTGGCGGGCAGGCCCGCGAAGTCGAGCCGGTACGGGAACGCCATGATGTTGACGACCGGGCCGGTGAGTCCCGCGTCGCCGTCGGTCAGGCCCAGATCTCGGCGCATGTCCTCGTAGCGGTACCGCTGGTGCTTGAGCACCTGGCGGGTACGGGCGGTGACCTTCGGCACGAGCTCGGCGAAGCTGTCCTCGGGGCTGACGGGGATGCGCAGCGGCACCACGTTGGAGGCCAGACCCGGGGTGCTGCGCAGCACCGCGGAGTCGCGGCAGGCGACGGGCAGTCCGAGGACCACCTCGCGGGCGCCGGTGCTGCGGTGCACGAAGGCCGCGGCCGCGGCGATGACCAGGACCGGCCAGCGGGTGCGCACGGCACGGGCCGCGTCGGCGAGCCGGTCGGCGAACTCCTGCGGGCGGTGCGTGCTGCGCCGGATGTGCACGGCTCCGGGGTCGGCGGGGCCGGGCTCGGGGCAGGCGATCTGGTCGTGGAGGCGGGCGGGGGCCGGCAGGTCCGTCAACTCCCGCTGCCAGAAGGCGCGGTCGGCATCAAAGGCCTCGCCGGCCCGGTACGCCGTCTGCTCGTCGAGGAGTTCGGCGAGGGACGCGGACGGTTCGACGCCGTCCTCCGGCAGTTCGCCCGTGACCAGTTCGGTGTATCTGCGGGCGACCTTGCGGGAGATCAGGGAGCCGCCGTAGCCGTCGATCAGCACATGGTGGACGCGCTGGTAGTAGTGGAAGCGGTCGGCGGCCAGGCGCAGCAGCGCGAAGGTGCACAGGCCGCCCCGGGTGAGGTCCATGGCCGTGCCGAGGTCGCGGTGGATCCACTCCATGGCCGCGGCGTGCGGGTCGGCGGCCACCGAGACGTCCACGTGTTCCAGGCCGCGTTCGGGGGCGCTGTGCAGCAGCTGCCACAGCGAACCGTCGCCGTCCTCGGCGAGCGCGTGCACCCGCAGCGTCTCCACCTCGTCGATCGTGTGCCGCCAGGCCTCGTCGAAGAGATCGGGCCGCACCGGGCCGTTGATCTCCACGTACTCGGAGATGTTGTACGCATGGCCGGTCGGATCCATGTGGTGCGCGAACCAGATACCGGTCTGCGCCGCGGACAGCGGCAGGCGGGTCAGAGATGTCACGGTGCTTCCCCAGGAGTCGGGCGTCGGTTACGGCGGTCAGCTGATGTGCTGCTCGCGTCGGGCGGGCAACTGGCGCGCTGCTCGCGTACGGCTCTCAGCCGGCGTACTGCTCGCGCAGACTGCGCGGGCGCAGGTCGGTCCAGTTGGCTTCGATGTACGACTGGCAGGCCGCGCGGTCGGTGCGGTCGAGGGCGGTGCGCCAGCCGTCCGGCACGGCGACCGCGGCGGGCCAGAGGGAGTGCTGGTCCTCGTCGTTGACCAGGACCAGGAACTGCCCGTCGGCGTCGTCGAAGGGGTTGCTGCTCATCAAAGGCTCCTTGCGGGGGGCTGCGGGGCGGGGAGATCGGCGGCGAGCGCGTCGAGCACGAGCGCGGCGAGCGCCGGCATCTCGTCCTCCAGGTAGAAGTGGCCGCCGGGCAGTTCCCGCGTCTCGCAGCCGGCGATCGTGTGGCGGTTCCACTGGGCCGCGTCGGTGAGGGCGAACGAGGCGTCGCTGTCGCCGGCGATCGCGGTGATGGGACAGGTGAGCGGGGCACCGGGCACATAGCGGTAGCCCGCGATCAGACGGAAGTCGGCGCGCAGCACGGGCAGCACGAGGTCGCGCAGATCGGCGTCCTTGAGCAGCTCGGCCCCGGTGCCGCCCAGCGCGTCGATGTACGCCATGGCCGCGGCGTCGTCGGCGAAGTCGAGCGCGCGGCCGGTGTCGATGTGCGGGGCGCGGCGGGCGGAGGCGAACAGCCTGCGCAGGGCGACGGGATGGGTGGCACGCAGCCGGCGGGCGGTCTCGAAGGCGACGGTGGCGCCCATGCTGTGGCCGAGGAACGCGGCCGGCAGATCGAGCCGTCCCGCGACGGCGTCGGTGACCTCGGCGACGAGGTGCCCCATGGAGCGGGGCATCGGCTCGCCGTAGCGGTCCTGCCGTCCGGGGTACTGGACGGCGACCACCTCGATCTCCTCGGGCAGCAGGGCCGCGAGTGGGTGGAAGGCGCTGGCGGCGCCCCCGGCGTGCGGGAAGCAGAACAGCCGCAGCCGGGGTGCGGGCCGCGGGTCGAACACCCGCAGCCAGCTGGAACGAGTCATGAGGGCTCCCTGGTCGTGGCCTTGACAGAGACGGTCGTGGCCTTGCAGCGACGCGGGCACAAACGGCTCCGGTCCTGGACGGAGTGATCCGTCCAGGACCGGACTGTGTCAGGAGTGGCTATATTTTTCCGTTATGCCGGGAAGCAGTCCGCGTGGCCCAACTGCCCGCTCACTGGGCGTACTTGACCTTCACATCACCGCCGTCGCTGCGGACCTCGATCTTCCGCTTGGCGTTCGGGTCGTTGTCGACGGCCGTCTCGCTCTTGCCGCCCTCGGCGTCGATGCTCACGGCGTACGGGCCGCCGGGAACCTGCACGGTGATGTCACCGCCGCCGCTCGCCGCGTAGATGCGGTCCGGGGCCTTGGTGAAGGAGACGTCGACATGGCCGCCCTCGGTGCGCAGCCGGGCCGGTCCCGCGAGCCCCTTGCCGGTGATGTGGCCGCCGCCGCTGTCCACCCGCAGCTGGGTCTCGGCCGGCAGCTCGATGCGGTAGCTGACCGAGCAGTCACCGGTGTCGCAGCCGCCGCCGGTCAGCCGCAGCTCACCGCCCTCGACCTGGTGACTCGTGGCCGGCTTGTCGTCGCTGTAGGAGAACTTCTCGGTGACCTTGACGGACTCGGCGTCGGTGACGATCAGTTCGACATGGCCGCCCTTGGTGTCGAGATCGAGCGCACGGACCTTGTCGGTGACGGTGTAACTGGACTCGGAGTTCGACTTGTCGTTGCCGAACGCCTCGTCCATCTCACACCCGGAGAGCGTGGCGAGAGCGGCTACGGCGAGGGCGGCGGTGATGGGCTTGCGCATGGGTGTCAGGTCCTCAGGAGGGTAGGTGTCTGGGCGGTCTCGGGCTCCTCCGCGGGCTCTTGGACGACGGGCTCGTCCGCGGACGGGCCAGTACCGGGACGCGGACGGCCCCAGGCGCGGTCGCCGAGCAGGGCGAGGACGGCGGGCAGCAGAATGCCGCGGACGATGGTCGCGTCGAGCAGGATGGCGGTCGCCATGCCGATGCCGAGCATCTTGTACTCGATACCGGAGAGCGTCGCGAACAGCGCGAACACGGCGATCATGATAACGGCGGCGCTGGTCACCACCCCGGCGCTGGCGCCGACGCCCTGGGTGACGGCGTCCTCGGCGCTCTCACCGCGCTGCCGGCGCTCGCGGATCCGGCTCAGGATGAACACGTGGTAGTCCATGCTCAGGCCGAACAGGATCACGAACATGAACAGCGGCAGCCAGTTGACGATCCCGCCGAACGAGGTGAAGCCGAGCGGCCCCGCGAGTCCGCCGTGCTGGAAGGCCAGCACGATCACGCCGTAGGCCGCGCCGATGGACAGCAGGTTGAGCAGCACGGAGGCGATGGCCACCAGCGGGGCGCGGAAGGCGGCGATGAGCAGCACCAGGGAGATGGCGAGGACGAAGCCGATGACCCACGCCGAGCGCTGGTCGAGCACCTCCGCGAAGTCATGCAGTCCGGCGGTGCGTCCGGTGACCGCGTAGTGGAGTCCTTCGGTGGACTCGAAAGCGCGCGGCAGGACGTCCTCGCGCAACTCGGTGAGCGCCTTGACCGACGTGGCGTCGGTGCCCTTGCCGGCCAGCGGCACCTTGACGCTCAGGACGTCGCCGACCTTCTGCACGGTGACCGGCTCGCCGAGCAGCTTGCTGCCGGCGGCCGCCTCGCGGACGGCGTCGACGGCGGCGTCCGCCCTGCCGTCGGTGGCGCCCTGGCCCCAGACGACGATCTGCGCCGGATCCGGGCCGCCGGGGAAGGCCTCCTGGAGCCGGATGCCGGCGTCGACCTCGGGAATGCTGCGCGGCAGTGAGTCGAGGCGGCCCGGCTCGCTGAGCTTCATGTCGAGTGCGGGCACCGCCAGCGCGCCGAGTGCGAGCAGCGCGGCGCCGCCGAGCAGCAGCGGCTTCTTGACCACGGCGGCGGCGGTGGCCGTCCACAGCGTGGACCTGGTGGCGGTGGTGCGCCGGCGGCCGAGGAACGGCACCCGCAGGGCGTCGACCCGGGGGCCGAGCAGCGAGAGCGTCGCGGGCAGCACGGTGACGGAGCCGAGCACGGCGAGGCCGACCACGATGATGGTGCCGACGGCCATGCCGTTGAACACGTCGACGCCGGTGAGGAAGAGCCCGGCCATGGAGAGCATCACGGTGAGCCCGGAGACCACGACGGCGTGCCCGGAGGTGCGCGCGCTGATCCGCAGCGCCTCGGCGGGGGTACGTCCGGCCGCCCGCTCCTCGCGGTCACGGCGCAGATAGAACAGCGAGTAGTCGACACCGACCGCCATGCCGACGAGCAGCACCACCGAGGAGACGGTGCTGTTGGCCGGGACCACCGTGCCCGCCACCGCGAGCAGGCCGGTCGCCGCGAGCACCGCGGTCGCGGCGAGCAGCACCGGCACCGCGGCGGCGACCAGGGCGCCGAAGACCACGAGCAGGATGATCAGGGTGACCGGCAGCGACAGCGTCTCGGCCTGCGCCAGGTCCTCGTCGGCGGCCTGGTCGACGGCGGCGGTCAGGGACAGGTCGCCGGCCATCGCGAAACGGACGTCCGGGTGCGTCTCGCGCACCTCGGCCACCGACTTCTTGATCGCGGCGAACCGGGTGTCGGCCTTCGGACCGGGGCCCGGGATCTCGAAGGTGACCAGGGCGCTGCGGCCGTCCTCCGAGACCAGCTCGGCGGCCGCCTCAGCGCCGTCGAGCGGGCTGAGCACCTTCTCGGCCGCGCCGTCCGCACCGCGCAGCGCCGCGACCACGTCCTTGACCGCGGCCCGCAGCCGCGGGTCGTCGGCGAAGCGGCTGTCGCGGCGATCGGACTCGACCAGGATGTTCTCGGAGTACGACGCGATGGTCCGCTCCTCGCGGATGATCCGCTGAGCCCGGCCGGACTCTCCGGCGTCGGTGGTCTTGGCACCGCTTCCGGCGGCCGAGCCCGCCAGCACGGAGAGGACCACGAGCAGCAGCCAGCCGGCGATCGACTTCTTGGCGTTACGGGCCGACCAGCCCGCGATCCGCTCGGTGAGCGGCGCGCGTGCCGGGGGAACTCCGGCCTCGGTGGGGGGATGTGTGGGCATGAAGTCTCCTACGGTGCGGTGCGTGCTCCGGCGGTTCGGCGCCGTCGCGGTTCCTGTAGGTCCTATACGGGGGTTCTCTACTGGATCGATATCGGCCGGTCTGGGCCGTTCGGCGCGCTCTCGTGGCCGTCTCCTCCGCGTCGTACGACGGGAGAGGCGAGTGCCGTGAGCGCGAGCAGGGCCATGGCTGCGGCGGCGCCGAGCACGGCGGTGGTGCTGCCGAGGGCATGCAGCAGGAAGCCGCCCATCAGCGCCCCGAGGGAGTTGAGGCCGGAGCCGATCAGGGTGAAGACACTGGTGGCCCTGCCCTGCATGGCATCGGGGGTGACCAGGACCTGATAGCTGCCCGCGGCGACATTGAGCAGGGCACCCGCGCCGCTCATCCCGGCCATCAGGGCGCCGAGTTGGACCGGATGGTCGGCCACGGCGACGGCCGCCATCAGGACGGACCACAGGGCCAGGGCACCGATGAGGATCACCTGTACGGGAAGACGGCGGTTGATCCAGGGGGCGACGAGGGCGCCGGTCAGACCGCCCAGGCCGCCGAGCACGCCGAGCACGCCGACCATGGCGGCGCTGTGCCCGTTCTCCTTGACGATCAGGACCATGGCCAGGGTGATCAGCTGGAAGGCGAGGTTGCTGCCGCCGACCAGGGCGATGGACGCTCTCATGAAACGCTGCCGCCACACCCACACCAGGCCTTCGCGTATCTCCCGGCGCAGGGAGCGGGGCTCGGGCCGCGCCTTGTCCTGCAGGTCGGCACGGATCCCGGACACCGTCGCCAGGGCGAGGAGATGGCCGAGTGCGGCGGCGCAGAAGGGCAGCCAGCGCGCCGCGCTGAACAGAGCCGCGCCCAGGGGCTGTCCCAGCAGCCCCGCGCCGTGACCGCGGGCCTCGCTCTGCGCGAGGGCGGTGCGCAGTTGGCCGGTGGGGACGACATGCCGTACGGCGGCCCGCTCGGCGAGCCGGTGCAGGATGCCCGCGGCGCCCTGGACGAAGGCGACGGCCATGACGTGCCAGAGCCAGAGCCGGCCGGCGAGCAGCGCGGCGACCAGGGTGGTCATGGCGGTGAGTCCGGTGAGGCTGCAGGTGATGAGCACACGGCGCCGGTCGAGCCGGTCGACCAGGGCGCCCGCCGGCAGCAGTACGAGCAGTTGGGGCAGCAGGGAGGCGAAGCCGACGAGTCCCGCCTCGGCCGGGCTCCCGCCGGCCCAGAGGTAGAGCAGCGGATACGCGGTGACGGCGGCGCGGTTGCCGAGCAGCGCGGCACCGGCGCCGAGCCACAGGCGACGGAAGTCGCGGTTGCGGCGCAAGGGCGGGAAGGCAGGGGCGTCGGGAGGGAGGGTGTCCGTTGAGGTCATGGGGGCTTCCGGGTGTCTTCCGGGGGTGTGGAAAGGGCTGCGGATTCATGTGCGGAGCCGGGCAGATGGCCCGCGTGGCGGCCGGTCGAGGCACCGGGGTGCGACGTCACAGGCGTCCGCCCGGACGCGGTCGGCCGGACGCGGTCGGCCGGGCCGCCCAGGCCCTGTCGTCACCTTCCCGTCGTTCGCCCGAAGGGCCCGCGCGGCGGCTTGGGGGCGCCCCCGCGCGAGCGCATTCGAGCGTGCGTGCCGGGCGGCGTGACGCCGCGGAGATCCATCAGAAGGGCGCCCTGGGAGCGCCCGGGTCACCGGGCGGCGGTCGTCGGGCCGCGGTGGGCGGGGCCGCGCGGGCGAACCCCCGTCGCGCTGACGGGGGTTCGCCGGGCTGTCAGCGGGGGTCGCCCGCCGCGTTGCGCACTCGGGCCGCGACCGCCTTGGCCACGTGCTCACCGGACTCACCATTGGTGAGCACCACCAGGCCACGCCCCGTGCCCAGGCGCAGCACGGACGCGCCGTAGTAGCCGACCGGGGTGCCGCCGTGCCCGAACTCGGTGTCGGAGCTCAGCACGTCGACGACGGTGCCGAGCCCGTAGAGGCTGTCGGCGGCAGGCGTCAGCATCAGCTCGGCGGTCTGCCTGGACAGCAGGCCGAGCGGCCTGCCGAGCGCGGAGCGCCGCAGTTCGAGCGCCGCCCGGGCGAGGTCGGACGCCGTGGTCCACAGCCCCGCCGCCGCGGCGTCGGGCCTGATCCGCCGGCCGCCCTCGATCAGCCGGCCGTCGGCGTCGTGTCCGTACGCCGCGAGCACTCCGGACCGCTCCGGACAGTCGGCGGCGAAGCTGCTGTCGTTCATGCCGGCCGGCAGCAGCACGAGGCGCCGCATCAGCTCGTCGAACGGCTCACCGGTGACGTCCTCCATCACCTTCTGCAGCACGACGTAGTGCACGTTGGCCTTGCGGAACCCGGCACCGGGCTCCACTCCACGGCCCACGGGGGCCACCGCCGGATCGGCCGCGCCGGTCAACAGGTCGAGCAGGGACGGCAGATGGCCGCCGGGCACGAACCCGTTGCCCGGGGTCGGGGTGAGACCCGAGCGGTGGCCCAGGAGGTGGCGCAGGGTGACCGGGGTGTCGCCGGGGGCGCCCGGCACCTGCCAGCCGGCGAGGTAGCGGTTCACGTCCTCGTCGAGCCGCAGCACCCCTTCCTCCACGAGCCGCATCGCGCCGAGTGCCGCGATGTGCTTGCTGATCGAGCCGGCCTGGAACCTCGTCCGCGGGGTCACCGGCCGCCCCTGTCCGTCTTGTCCCGCACTCTCCACGGCGACCAGGTCACCGCCTTCGAGCACGGCGACGGAGGCACCGGGCACGGCGTAGTCGGCGAGCAGCGCGTCCAGTTCACTGCCCGCGGGCACCCGGGACCGGCCCGCCGCGGACTCGGACGGCGCCGGCTCGGATGCCGCCGCGTCCACGGCCGCGGCCACGTCGGCGAGCGTCTCGTGCTGGTAGAGCATGAACAGCGACAGCGGCAGCCGCTCCCGCTGGCAGGCGGCGATCACCTTGATCACCTGGATCGAGTGTCCGCCGAGGGAGAAGAACCCGTCCTCCCGGCCGACCTGCTCCGCACCGAGCACATCCGCCCAGATCGCCGCGAGACGCCGCTCGGTCTCGCTGCGCGGTGCGCTGTACCGGCGCTGCCGCACCGCCTCGGCGGGGTCGGGGAGTTGAGCCCGGTCGATCTTGCCGTTGGCGTTGAGCGGCAGGGCCGGCAGCTCGGTGAAGCTGCCCGGGATCATGTAGTCGGGCAGCTGGTCACGGCAGTACGCGGTGAGCGCGGCGGAGTCGAACGCGTCGGCTCCGGAGCGCGGCACCACATACGCGGCGAGCCTGCCGTCACCCGGGGCGGGCTCGTATCCGATGACGAGCGCCTCGCTGATCTGCGGGTGGTTGTGCAGGACGGCTTCGATCTCGCCGGTCTCGATCCGATAGCCACGGATCTTCACCTGGTGATCCGTACGGCCCAGGAACTCCACCACGCCCGGCTCCACCCAGCGCGCCAGATCCCCCGTGCGATACATCCGGGAACCGGACGGACCGTACGGGTCGGGCACGAACCGCTCGGCGGTCAGGGCCGATCGGCCGAGGTAACCGCGGGCGACACCGGTTCCGGCGACGTAGAGCTCACCCACGGCACCGACCGGGACACGGCGATAGCCGGAGTCCAGGACGCGCATCACCATGCCGGGCAGCGGAGCCCCGATCGGCACCACACCCTGCCCCGCGCCCAGCGGCACCGGGTGGATGCAGGTGCCGACGGACGCTTCGGTGGGCCCGTACTCATTGACCAGACGGCCCTCACCCAGGACCCGCGTGAACCGGGACGCGAGCGAGGCCTGAAGAGCTTCACCCGCCACCACGATCACCGACGCCAGACCCGCGATCCGCTCGTCGCTCAGCTGCTGGGCCAGGATCTCCAAATGCCCCGGCGTCAGCTTCAGGAAACTGAACGGACCGGCCGCCACCAGCCGCTCACCCAGCTCCGACAGGTCGAGATCCTGCGGCAGCAGATGCACCCGCTGCCCCGCCAGCAGCGGCGCCCACACATTCGGCACCACCAGATCGAAAGCCACCGACGAGAACACCGCACCACCACC
The DNA here is from genome assembly GCF_030403745.1 of Streptomyces sp. S.PB5. Lineage (GTDB taxonomy): Bacteria > Actinomycetota > Actinomycetes > Streptomycetales > Streptomycetaceae > Streptomyces. The sequence goes on along the minus strand of NZ_JAQMWP010000014.1, from coordinate 2,473 downwards.
GGAACCGGCACCCGCCAACTCCCGCTGCGCCCAGCCCAGATGATTGGCCAGACCCCGATGCGTGACCGCCACACCCTTCGGACGACCCGTCGACCCCGACGTATAGATCACATAGGCCAGCTCATCCGGATCAAGAACCACACCCGACGCCGCATCCGAACCGCCCGCAACCGCACCAGCAACCTCCGGATCATCCACGCAGACCAGTCGGCCGTCGAACTCCACCGGCGCCGAGGCCAGTTCAGTGACCAGCACCTTCGCGCCGGCGTCAGCAAGCATCCCGGCGACCCGGCCGGACGGGAAGCCCGGGTCCAGCGGCACGAACGCCGCCCCCGCCTTCCACACACCCAGCATCACCGCATGCAGGTCCACACCCCGCTCGAGCAGCACGCCGACCACCGAGCCACGACCGACCCCGACAGACCCCAGATACGCCGCCCACCGATTCGACGACACCTCCAACTCCCCGAACGACAGCGAGAAACCAGAGCCCTCGACGGCCACAGCATCCGGCGCCGCAGCAGCCCGCTCAGCGAAGACGACCGGCACCGGCACGCCCTCACGCACAGCACCCTCACCGGAGGCCTCCCAGCCGCTCAGCGACTGAGAGTCCACCGTCGGCAAGAACACCGCCGAAGCGTCCCCTCCGCCACCGAGCGCCATCGCCTCGAACACCGCCCGGTACATCCCCGCCAACCGCTCACCATGGGCACGCGACACCAGTCGCGGCGAGCAGCGCAGTTGCAGGCGTCCCGGTGCCGTCGACACGGCGAGGCCGAACTCGTTGGTGCTCGATCCGAGTGCCGCGGTGGCGTCGACCATGGCGCCGCCCGCCGCGTCCTCGGCCTCCTCGAAGTCGTGGAAGCTGAAGTACGCCTCGATGAGCCGGCCGCCACCGCCGTACTCCCCCTCGATCACCGGCATCGGGAAGTGCCGGTGGGTCCAGGTGGTCCGCTCGGTGGCGAAGGTCTGCGCGACCAGGTCCCGCCAGGTGCGGGCCGTGCGGTGGTGCGGGATCGGCAGCACGTTGAGGAACATGCCCGCGATCCGGTCCGCTCCGGGCGCCTCGGGACGCACGTGGTGGGTCAGGCCCGAGAGGAAGGCCTCCTCCGGGGTGAGCTGGCTGAGCACCTTGAGGTGCGCGGCGAGCAGCAGGCTCTTGAAGGGCGCCCCCGACTGCACGGCCAGGCGGCGCAGTTCGGTCTCCAGGTCGGCGTACGGCACGCTCAGGACGTAGAGCCCGCCGTCCTCCTCTTGGTCCGAGCCCCAGCCGGCCGGGACGGTGAACCGTTCCGTGCCGGTCACGAGCGTCCGCCAGTAGTCGCGCTCCTCGGCCGACTCCAGGGCCTCGAGCTCCGCGGCGACCGTGTCGGCGAACCGCAGGGCCGGGCTCTCGTGGACCACAGGCTCGCCCGCGAGCAGTCCGTGGTAGGTCCCGAACAGCTCGCTGAAGAGCTGACGTGTGCTCCAACCGTCGAGGATCACATGGGAGTTGACGGCGGTGAGCTGCCAGCTGCCGTCCGCGCACAGGTGGACGGTGAACCGCAGCAGCGGCACGGACGCCGGGTCGAGCGGCGTGCGGGACAACCGCTGTGCGTACTCCCTGACCGCCGCCTCGGCCCGTTCGTCGGTGAGCGCCGTCAGGTCCACGAGCTCGACCTCGGCGCGCACGTCACCGTGCACCAGTTGCAGGGGGACGGAGCCGCGGTCGAGGCTGATCCCGGTGCGCAGCACGTCGTGCCGGGCCACCAGGGAGTCCACCGCCTGCTGGAAGAGCCGCGGGTCGAACGCCCGCTCGTCGCGGATCCGCAGACTGCTCACCAGGTGGTACGCCGGGTTCTCGGGGTCGGAGAGCATCTCGATCTGCATGCCCAGCTGGCTCTGGGTCAGCGGGTAGGCGTCGTCGAGCCCTTCGGGAAGCAGGTCGCGGTCCGCCTCGGGGACCAGCTCGAACGGTTCGACCGGACGGCGCGGGCCCGAGCCGCCGGCTTCGCGTCCGGCGATCAGAACGCAGAGGCGCTCGAGGACGGGGTGCTCCATGAGGTCACGGACCTCGGCCTGGTAGCCGGCGTCGCGCAGGGTGCCGACGAGGATGACCGCGCGGATGGAGTCGCCGCCGAGCTCGTAGAAACTGTCGTGGACGCCGACCTTGTCGACCCCGAGCACCTGCTGCCAGATCTCGGCGACATGCGCCTCGAGAGGGGTGCGGGGAGCGGTGAACTCGCCCGCGCTGCGCAGCTGTCCGGCCTCCGGAGCGGGCAGGGTCCTCTTGTCGAGCTTGCCGTTGGTGGTGAGCGGGATCGCGTCCAGCTCCACGAAGGCCGCCGGGATCATGTAGTCCGGCAGCTCCTGGGCCAGGGCCTCGCGCAGGACACGCGGTTCGATCACCGAGCCTTCGACCGGGACGAGGTAGGCGACCAGGCGCTTGTCGCCCGGGGTGTCCTCACGGACCACGGTGACGGCCTGCCGTACC
>NZ_JAQMWP010000013.1 GCF_030403745.1 Streptomyces sp. S.PB5 | reverse complement strand
CCAGTTCTGGTCGATGGCGTTGTCGCAGTCCGTCTTCTTCGGGGTGCCGGAGAAGGTGGTGTTCGCGAAGAACTGCCGCTTGAACACCGGCGAGGCGCAGGTCGTCGCGGCGGAAGCGGGCGTGATGGTGAGGAGGGTGCCCGCGGTGGTGAGCACGGTGGCGGTCGCGATGGCCGCGGTCGTACGTCTGGCTGGGTTCATCGGTTCCTTCGGTCCTGATCGTCGACGGCACGCACAACCGTCGACGATCAGGACTCCACCGGACCCCGATTGGTTGTACGGCCGGGTCAGGGAATCAGCTCGCCGATCATGTCGGCTGCCTCGGACCACAGCGAGTCCGCTCCCGTACCGAAAGCGGCGGCCAGCGCGTACCCGACGGCCGCGTCCATGGCGTCCGGAGTGGCGTCCGAGCGCCAGTCCGCCGTGACCCGGCCGTCGCCGCGCGAGACCAGGGCGCCCAGGCGCCGCCCGTCCCGCAGGAAGCGGCTCTTCCTCGTCGAGCGCGGGACCAGCCGCCAGTGCCGGCCCGCGTGCCGGACGTCGACCCGGTACGAACGCCGGATCAGCCGCCCTTTGCCCGGCGCCAGGGCGGCGGCCTCGCCACCGATGGTGAGCACGAGCAGCCCGGCGTCACGGGTGCCGACGGGGATGTCCCCGTTGGCCCTGGTGCCGGCGGCCCGGCTCAGCACGATCCGCGGGAGTGCGGCGCCCTCGACGACGACCTCGCCCCGCCCGAGGTCCAGTCGGACGGTGAGCGGGCCGAACAGGTCGTCCGTGACGGAGTTCTCGGTGATCGTCATACCTTCCTCGTGGAGTCGTCAGGAGTTCGATGCTCTGACTGTCCAGTCGCCCGCCGACGGGGATTCGGTTCCGCCCCGGGGCCCAGAGAACCCTCTGGGTCCCGGTTCACTTCACGGGGCGGTCGCCGCCCAGTCGCCCGCCGGTACGGACTCGGTGCCGTCCGCGGCCAGGTTGGTCACCCAGTAGAAGGACGTGGTGCCGCGCTGGGCGCCCGTGTCGTAGTACTCCATGGCGCCGGTGCCGAGGTCGGCGATCTTCTCGTAAGTCCCGGTGGCCGGGTTCCAGCGGTAGACCCGGAATCCGGTCGTCTCCTGACGGGTGGAACTCCAGTACCAGGTGAGGTGGTTGCCCTCGGCCCCTTCCCCTCCCGTCGCGGTGAGCTCCAGCGGGGAACCCTCCGGGGTCGCGACACTCGGCGTCACGTCGAGTTCCGTGGCCGTCACGATGTTCGCCTCGCCGGTCATCTTCCAGGCGGACCACCAGTTGTCGTCGTACGCGTCCACGAAGAGGCAGGCCTCCTCGCCGTCGGGGAGCGTCGCGTACTCGTAGGACGTGGTGTCGGCGCCCAGCCACTCCACCTCGTGGACGGAGCACACCTTCTCCTCGTCGCCCCGGAGTTCACCCCGGTAGACGAGGTACCGCCCGAGGTCGGGGGCCGGGTTCGGGTCCCAGGTCAGGGAGAAGCCGTACGCGGTCGGAGTGACCGTCAGCCCGGTCACCGCGGGCGGCGCGGTGACGTCGGGGCGGGTGGCCGTGAGGGTGGCTGAGCGGGCGGACTCGTTGCCGGCCGCGTCGAGGGCGGTCACCTGGTAGTGGTAACTGCTCTCCTCCACCGCCGAGGTGTCCAGGTACGAGGCCGTGGTCGCATCCCCGATCCTGACGTACGCGCTGCTCCCCTTCGGCGCCCGGTACACGCGGTACGACGCCGCTCCGGCGACCTCGGTCCACTCGATGTGGATTCCGGAGAACGAGAGGGAGGTGTCCAGGCCGGTGGGCGCGGCCGGCGCGGTCAGGTCGGCCGTCGTGACCGCCTGGTCCGCCGTCCCGGCCGACTCGTTGCCCGCCTTGTCGTACGCCCGGACCTCGTAGAAGTAGGTGCTCTCGCCGGTCACCGGGAGGGTGGCGTCCGTGTACGAGGTGGAGGTCGTCGTCGTGATCGGCGCGCTGCCGAAGGAGGCGCCCTTGAGCCGCCGGAAGACCCGATACCCGGCGAGGTCCATCTCCTTGTTCTTGGACCAGGTGAGCTTGGCCTTGCCGGTGGCCTGGTCGTACGTCGCCGAAGTCCCGGTCGGGGTGAGGGGTTTGACCTTGTCGACGGTGGCGGAGGTGCGGGGTGTGTACGTGAACTTGACCTTGGCGGAGCCGGTCCAGTTGACGTAGTCGACGCGGACGGAGTGTTTCCCGGAGGGGATGGTGACGTTGACGGTCTTGCTGACGGTGGTGGAGGTGTTCTTCCACAGGTCGATCTTGCGGACGCCGTCGATGTAGACCCGGATTCCGTCGAGTCCGGAGGCGGCGAGGGCGAAGGGGCCGCCGGAGCCGAAGTCGCGGGTGACGGACCAGCGGACGCCGAAGTTGTTGGACGGCAGGCCGGAAGCGGGGGCGCCGCTCCAGTTCTGGTCGATGGCGTTGTCGCAGTCCGTCTTCTTCGGGGTGCCGGAGAAGGTGGTGTTCGCGAAGAACTGCCGCTTGAACACCGGCGAGGTGCAGGTCGTCGCGGCGGAAGCGGGCGTCGTGAGGGAGAGCAGGGTGCCCGCGGTGGCGAGTACGACGGTGGTGGAGGCCATGGCCGTCGTACGTCTGGCTGGGAACATTCGGTCCTCTGATCGAGATCGGAACGGCGGGGCGACGCCGTCATGATCACGACTCGTGAGGAATGGCATTGGTTGTGCGGATCGCAGGCTTCCGGTTCGGGTTCGACGAATGGAGAGTCCGTAAAGGGCGTTTGAAGGCGGTTCCGCCTCTCCTTCACAAGCCAGCGGAGAGTGGCGTTGCGCACTCGTTAAGTGGTTCCGCTTGACGCCGGAGGGCGGGGGCGCGTTGGCTTTTCGGACACCATGGTCGCAATTGCGCCCGCGTACCTAAGGCACCAGAAGTGAGCTCCTCAATGCGTCGTACCGCCATATGCCTGGCCGCGTCCTCGATGGCCTTCTCGCTCTCCGCCTGCGGCGCGCTCGGGGTGTCCAGCAGCAGTGCCGACGCGAGCCCGACCAAGGGTGACGACATCACGGTGGGCGTGCTGATGCCGGAGAAGACGAACTCGCGGTACGAGAAGTTCGACTACCCGATCATCAAGGCCAAGGTCGCCGAGCTGACGGACAAAAAGGGCACGACCGTGTACGCCAACGGTGAGGCGGACGCGGACCAGCAGGCGACCCAGATGCAGAAGATGATCGACGACCAGGTCGATGTGATCCTGCTCGACGCCGTGGACTCCAAGAAGATCGCGACGATGGTGAAGAAGGCGAAGGACGCGGGCATTCCCGTCATCGCCTACGACCGCCTCGCCGAGGGCCCGATCGACGCGTACGTCTCCTTCGACAACGAACTCGTCGGCGAGGTCCAGGGCCGCACGCTCGTCGAGGCGCTCGGCGAGAACGTCGACACCTCCGACAAGATCGTCATGATCAACGGCTCGCCCTCCGACCCGAACGCAGGACAGTTCAAGGCGGGCGCGCTCTCCGAGCTCAACGGCAAGGTGACGATCGCCGAGAAGTACGACGTCGACGGCTGGAAGCCGGAGATCGCCAAGGAGGACATGGCCAAGGCGATCAAGGCGATCGGCAAGGACAACATCGCCGCCGTCTACTCCGCCAACGACGCCATGGCCGAGACCGCCATCGAGGCCATGGAGGAGGCGGGGATGACCGATCTGCCGCCGATCACCGGCCAGGACGCGGAACTGCCCGCCGTGCAGCGGATCGTCACCGGTGAGCAGTACATGAGCGTGTACAAGTCCTACCCGCTGGAGGCGGAGGCCGCCGCGGAGATGGCCGTCGCCAAGATCCAGGGCAAGAGCATCCTCTTCGACTCCCTCACCCAGGACCGGGTCGACAGCCCCACGACCAAGGACATCCCGGCGCAGCTGGTGTCCGTGTCGGCGCTGACGCAGAAGAACATCAAGAGCACGGTCGTCGCCGACGGCATCTACAAGCTGTCCGACATCTGCACGCCCAAGCTGGCGTCGGCCTGCGCGGCGATCAAGCTCAACTGAGCGCTCAGCCGGCGGGCGCCGGTTTCATCGGCACCAGCACCCCGTTCGGTGCCCGTCCGATCGGCTTGGTGCTGGTGAAGCTGGACGGGTCGTTGTCCCCCGAGACGCGCAGGCCGGTGACCTCCGCGTCCTTGGGGACGTCGTACCAGAGCTCGACCTCCATCAGCGTATGGCCGCCCATCTTCACCGTCTCCGACTGCCGCCGTACCGCCATGGCGAACGAGTCCGGCCGCGCCCGGTCCCCGTTCACCCCCGCGAGGCGCTGCCGGACCGTCTCGTAGACGTGGTAGTTCGGGTCCTTGTTCTCCACCCGCAACCGCGCCGCACAGAACTGCCCTTGCGGCGGCGCGTCCGCGTGCGACCCCGTCACCCCCGTGATCCCGCAGCGCAGCGACAGCACGGTGAAGGTGAGATGGCCGTCCTTGTAGGCGCGTGAGGGCTCTTGGGAGGGCGAGGCGGAGGCAGTGGCAGAGGACGTGGATCCGGTGGAATCCCCGTCACCGCCCCCACCGCCCCCACCGCACCCCGCGACGAAGAGCAGTGCGATCAGGACCAGTTGAACCGGGCGCGCTGTCGGCATAGCGGCGATTGTGCGCCCTCACCCCCGGAAATGGGAGGCACCCCGCCACGCCGGGCTGCGCGCCCACCCCGCCCCCGCCCCACCTAAGCCCTCACCCCACCCGAGTGAACTCCACCGTCACCTCCGGCGGCCCCCCAGGCACCCCCCGATAGATCCCCTTGTGCGGAGTGACGTCGTCGTAGTCCCGCCCCCGCCCCACGACCACATGCGACTCGTCCGCCCGGGTCCGGTTCGTCGGGTCGTACCCGCACCACTCGCCCGCCCAGTACTCGATCCACGCATGACTCTGCCCCGCGACCGCCCGGTGCAGCTCCGCCTCCCGCTCCGGGTGGAGATAGCCGGAGACATACCGGGCCGGCAGCCCCACGCCCCGCAGCAGACCGAGGGTGAGGTGGGTGATGTCCTGGCAGACGCCCGCGCCCTGCTCCCAGGCCTCGGCGGGCGAGGTGTTCACACTCGTGGCGCCGGGGAGGTAGGTGACCCGGTCGGCGACGAGCGCGGAGACGGCGATCGTGGCCTCGTGCGGGTCGAGCCCGGCCGCGGCCTTCCGCGCCTTCTTCACCAGCTTCGCGGGGACGGTCGTACGGCCGGTCGGGCCCGCGAACTCCAACAGGCGGGAGTTCGCGGTCCGTTCGGCGACCGACTCCCAGCTCGGCGCCGGCGGCAGCGGCTCCGGCGGGGACGTCTCCACCAGACTGGACGCGGTGATGGTCAGGTCCGCGTGCGGGTCCATCAGGTCGAAACCGGTGACCTGGGTGCCCCAGTAGTCCCAGTACGACCAGGTCGCCGCGGCCGGGGTGACGCTGACCCGGGAGTCCAGCGTGGTCTGCCCGGGCAGCGTCAGCGGGGTCATGCGGACCTCGTTGTGCGAGGAGACGGCGGCCTGGGCGTACGAGACCTTCGTGACGTGCTTGATACGGAGGCGGCGGGTCATGCTCACGCTCCTTCCTGGGCCCATTCGACGGGCCCCTGGTACGGGAAGAACCGCTCCGCCACCGCCTCCGCCGAGGTCATGCAGGCCTGCTGCAAGTCCCGTAGCAGGGCGGGGAGTTGTTCCTGGAGGGCGTTGAGGTCGAGGTACTCGAGCCGGGTGCGCATCCGGCCGATGGGACGGCGGGCCGGGTCCTGGCGGGGCCGGCCGAGTGCGCTGAGGCACTCCTCCGCGGTGGTCAGCGCGTGCAGTGCCGAACGCGGGAAGTCCCGGTCCATCAGCAGGAATTCGGCGACGCGCGCATTGTCCCCGAACCCGCTGTGCACGCGCGCGTACGCCTCGTCGGCCCCGGACGCGCTCAGCAGCGTCGTCCAGTCCGGCGCGTGCGCGGCGTCCAGCACCCGTACGGACAGCAGCCGTACGGTCATGTCCACCCGCTCAAGGCTCCGCCCCAGCACCACGAACCGCCAGCTGTCGTCCCGGCTCATGGTGGAGTCCGCGAGCCCGAAGAAGAGGGCCGCACGCGCGCGTACCAGCTCCAGATAGGCGTAGGGGCCGGTCCGCCGGGCCGCGCGCCGCCGGTCGGCGAGCGCGTGCCAGGTGGAGTTGAGGCACTCCCACATCTCGGAGGAGACCGCCTCACGCGCACTGCGGGCGTTCAGCCGGGCCGCCCCCAGCGCCCCCTCGATCGAGCAGGTCGAGCGGGCGTCGAAGGCGAGCTGGTCGAGGACCTGCTGCATGTCCACCCGCTGGTCGCCGGCGTCGACGCCGAGGATCGCGTACAACGACCGGCAGGCCGCGTCCTCGTCGCGCCACGGGTCCTCCAGCATCCGGTGGAGATAGGCGTCGAGAATCCGCCCGGTGGCGTCGGCCCGTTCCACGTACCGCCCGGTCCAGGTCAGCGCCTCGGCTATCCGGGAGAGGATCACATCGCTCACTGCTGCTGCGCCCCTTCCTGTACGAAGGTGGGGTTGCCGTCGGGGCCGAGCTGGCGCGGGGCGACGGCCGGCAGGGTGTCCGTCGTCTCGGGCTCGGGTGGCTCGGCCGGGCCCTCGGCGAGTACCCAGGTGTCCTTGGAGCCGCCGCCCTGGCTGGAGTTGACGATCAGGTTGCCCTCCTGGAGGGCCACGCGGGTCAGTCCGCCCGGCAGCACCCAGACATCGTTGCCGTCGTTCACTGCGAACGGCCTCAGGTCGATGTGCCGGGGTGCCATCCGCTCCCCGGCGAGGGTGGGGGAGGTGGACAGTGCGACGGGCCGCTGGGCGATGAACCCGCGGGGGTCGGCGATCACGGCCTTCCTGGTCTTCTCCAGGGTCGCCTTGTCCGCCTTGGGCCCGATGACGATGCCCTGTCCGCCGGCGCCGTCGACGGGCTTGATGACCAGCCGGTCGATCTGGTCGAGCACGGCGTCCAGCTGTCCCGGCTCATCGGGCCGGAAGGACTCGACGTTGGGGAGAATCGGTTCCTCACTCAGGTAGTACCGGATGAGATCCGGTACGTAGGTGTAGAGCAGCTTGTCGTCCGCGATGCCGTTGCCGACGGCGTTCGCGAGTGTGACGTTGCCCGTCATCGCCGCGCTCATGATCCCCGGGCAGCCGATCACCGAGTCGGGCCGGAAGTGCAGCGGATCGAGGAAGTCGTCGTCGAGGCGCCGGTATACGACATGGACGGGCACCTCACCACGGGTCGTGCGCATCCACACCCGGTTGTTGCGGCACACGAGGTCGTGCCCCTCGACCAGCTGCACGCCCATCAGCCGGGCCAGCAGGGCGTGTTCGAAGTAGGCGGCGTTGGAGGGCCCGGGTGTGAGCACGACGACCCGGGGGTCCTGCGTACCCCCGGGCGCGGCGGCGCGCAGTGCGGACAGCAGCCGCTGCCCGTACGCGTCGACGGGCAGCACATGCTGTTCCGAGAAGAGCGAGGGGAAGATCCGGGTCATGGCACGCCGGTTCTCGATGACGTACGAAACCCCGCTGGGCACCCGCACATTGTCCTCGAGGACCCGGAAGTCCCCGGCCTCGTCCCGTACGAGATCGATGCCGGCGACGTGGATACGTACTCCGCCGGGCGGCTCGACCCCTTGGGCGGCCCGGTGGAAATGCGGGGAGTTGAGGAGCAGCCGCCAGGGCACGACGCCGTCCTCGAAGGCCCGGCAGTGGCCGTAGGCGTCGGCGAGATAGGCCTCCAGGGCCCGTACCCGCTGCCCCACCCCGCGTTGTATGAGATCCCATTCCAGTGCGTCCAGAATCCTCGGCACGAGGTCCAGCGGCCACGGCCGCTCCTCGCCCGCGAAGGCGTAGGTCACGCCCCGGTCGGTGAACGCCCGGGCCATCTGGTCGGCCCGGAACCGGAGTTCACTCGGTTCGATCGGCTGCAGTGCCGCCAGCACCGGCTCATAGGCGGTCCTGACCTCACCCGGCCGCACAAACATCTCGTCCCACGCGTCGGCCAACGCGTATGCGTCAAATATGTCCGCCATGAGGGGACGTTAGAGGCGATACGTAACGCGGCGATCACCGTGCGATTTCCGGAAGCGCACGTGGAAAGACGAATTCCCTTTGCACAAGGCCCTTCCGAGGGCCTGCCGGAGGCTTCCCGACCGTGATTCGGCCGCGATTCGGCCGCGATTCGACCATGATTCGGGGGCTTCGCGGGGGCCGTGGACCCCCATCAGCTTGTTGCAACTCGACGGCCGGAGGCGCGAATATACCGCCACATACAGGTGGTTTCCCTCGGTCACAGTGGGCGGAGCCGTGTTGCGGAGCAGGTCCGGTCCGCGCATAGTTGCGGAGCCGAAGGGGTGTGCTGCTGCCACGAGCGTCGGCACACCGGGCACGAGAGGCTGGAACCGGGGGTGGACTGGGCGATGGCCGGGCACGGGACGGAGGAGCATCCCCACGGTGCCGACCGACTGTGCGAGGCCGGGGATCGCGTGTATTCCCGGGCCGTACGGCGGGGCCGCGTGCCGCGCGAGGACGCGGAACCGGTGCCGTGCCTCCTGGAGCTGGCGCTGCTGCATCCGGACCCGGACGACATGGACTACCTCGTGCCGACGTCCCCACAGGAGGTCATGACCCGGCTCCTGCGTGGCGTCTACGACGAGGTGAGCCAGAGCCAGCGGCGGATGGGCTCGGCGGTGGCGGCGTTCGAGTGGTACGCGGGCCTGGGCCCGCAGGCCCTGTCGTCTTCGGTGGAGGGCGGCTCGGCGATCCGGGTCCTCGACGGCCTCAGCCGCATCCAGGCCGCCATGGACGCCGCGACGGAGGCCTGCACGACCGAGGTGATCACCGTCCAGCCCGGCGGCATCCGCCCCGAACACGAACTGACGGAGGGCCTGCACCGCGCGCTCGCCCTGCGCGCCCGGGGCGTCCGCATGCGGGACCTGTACACCCACGTGGCCCGCCATGGCCAGGGCCTGCTGAACTACCTTGAGCTGATGGGCGACGCGGTCGAGGCCCGGACGCTCGACGAGGTGATCGACCGCCTCATCCTCTTCGACCGTACGGTCGCCTTTATTCCGGCGAACTCGGACCGCACGCTCGCGCTGGAGCTCCGCCACCCGGCGCTGGTGGCGTTCCTGGCGACGGTCTTCGAGCGTTTGTGGCGCCTGGCGATCCCGCTGACGGCCTCGTTGCCGGACACAGGGATCGAGGGCATCTCCCACCGCGAGCAGTCGATCGCGGCCCTGCTGGCGGAAGGCCACCAGGACGCGGTGATCGCGGAGAGGCTGGGCATAAGCGTCCGGACGTGCCGGGCGCATATCGCGCGCCTGTCGGAGACATTGGGCGCGGCGAGCCGCACCCAACTGGGCGTCCGCATCGCACAGGTCGGCCTGGACGGCCCGCCCCGCTCGGCCGAGAGCGGCGGCCGCGAAGTCACGATTCCCGATCAAGGATCCCCGAGCGTCCGATGAGGTAGCCGAGTTGGGCGCGGCTTTCGCTGCCCAGCGTCGCGGCGAGTTTGGCGATGTGCTCGCGGGCGGTGCGGATGTTCAGGCCCAGACGTGCGGCGATCACGGCGTCTGTGTGGCCCTCGACGAGGAGGGCGGCGATGGCTCGTTGGCGGGGCGTGATGCCGTTGAGGGTGGGGGGCTGGACGGCTTCGGGGTACATGGGGGTGGCGAGGCGCCACAGGCGGTCGAAGGCGGTGGCGAGGAAGCCGACGATGGCGGGCTGGCGGATTTCCAGGGCGAGCGTGCGGTCCGGGTTGGCGGGGATGAAGGCGACCGTGCGGTCGATGAGGATGAGGCGGTCGGTCACCTCGTCGAGGGTGCGGGCCTCGGCGTCACCTCTGAGCTGCTCGTAGCGGGCGAGTACGAGGGGGGTGTGGCGCTGGGTGTGCTGGTAGAGGGTCCTGATGCGTCCGCCGCGGTCGAGGAGAGCCTGGTCGCGGTCCAGGGCTATGGCCTGTGCCGTCCCGCTCTGACTGCTGACGTACTGGGAATGGGGCTGGACACAGAGCATTTCCCGTGTTGCCTGGGCCAGAGCCTTGGTGATGGCGTCGTTGATCCGCTGCTTGCCACTGAGGACACCGATGACGGGCGTCTCCGCCATCGCCGAGTGCCGGCTGTCGATGTCCATCAGCGGCTCGAACATCGCCGCCAGCCCCTCCTCACGGCGTCGTTCGGCTGCGATACGGTCCTCGACGCCCCGCAGCAGCCGGTGGAGGGCGAAGGCCGGGGCTATGGGGCGCAACCAGCGCGGCTCACCAGGGTCGGCGTACAGCAGACCGAGGTCGAGCAGGCAGGGCGCTTCGGCTGCCTTCTCGGCACGGACCCGCCCCTGGCTCAGAGCCTGGGTGTACAGGCTCAGGCCCGCCTCGCACAGTTCCTGAGTTCCGTGCGCATGGGGCTCGGTCACGGCTGGTCGTCTCCCCCCGGCAGCGAGTTGCCCTGATCCAGGATTCCCGACTGCGCGATGAGGTAGCCGAGTTGGGCGCGGCTGCCACTGCCGAGGGCTGTGGCCAGCTTGGCGATGTGGGCTCGGCAGGTCCGTACGTTCATCCCCAGGCGGCGCGCGATGGCCTCATCGACATGACCCTCCACGAGGAGCTTGGCGATGGAGTGCTGGATGTCTGTGATGCCGTCGGGAGCGGTCTCGTAGGGAGCGCCGGCGCTCAGCGGGACGGCGCGGCTCCACATGAACTCGAAGACCTTGATCAGGTAGCTGACGAGACCGGGGTGACGGAGTTCGAGGGCGACTTGACGATCGTCGCGGATGGGGATGAACGCCACGGTCTCGTCGCAGATGATAAGCCGCTCCACCAGCTCGTCGATGGTGCGGTACTCCACCTTGCCGTCGGCGAACTGGTCCACCCAGGCGAGCCGTTCCTGGCTGTATCTGGCGGTGTGCTGGTAGAGGGTCCGGATCCGCACTCCTCGTTCGGTCAGCGGTCTGTCGCGCTCCAGGGCTTCCACGAGTCGGCGTTCCGGGTGGCGGTGGGCCGGCTGGACTGCGAGCACCTCGTTCTGGCACTGCGAGGTCGCCAGGTCGAGAGCCGCGTTGATGCGATCGAGCCCTTCCAATACGGTGATCGAATGAGTGGAGGCCGTCAACGGAGGGCTACTGAGGGCCATGAACGGCTCGAAGGCATCGGCCAGCTCGATCGACAGCCGCCTGCGTTCCGTGATCTCGCGTTCGATGGGATTCAGACGCTGGGCAAGAGCGAGCGACGGAGGAACCGGGCGCAGCCAGTTCGCGTCGTCGGGATCGGGTTGGAGCAGGGAGAACTCCACCAGACAAGGAGCGGCCGCTACCTCCGAGCGGGCGATACATCCCATGCGGAGCGCGTTCGCATAAAGACGACTCCCTTCAGAGCACAGCTCCGTCATAGCGTGGGGATGCGCCTCTTTAGTCCGGTTCGTCACCAAATCTCCACCCCCCAGGGTCCTGAACATGCAGGAACATGATGCACCGATCGTGTGGCCATGACGTGCCCGAATGAGCCATCGTCTTACCAGACGGGGGAAGAGGGGACCTTCTAATGAGGACGAAGCCGACTATGCGCAAGAGAATGCTTCACTCGGTGCTCGCCACCGCCTTCTTCGCCGTTGTGGCCTTCGGAACGCTGAGTGGCCTCTCCAGTGCGGCGAGTGCGGCGGAGTTGGACACCGCTTGGTCGAGTGCGACGATCACCGCAGTCGACGGTGGCGACGACACCCCTGCCGTTCCGGCAGACACTGCCTGGAGCTGACGTGACCACCCCACCCGACGACCGCTCCTTCCGCCGAGAAATGGCCACCGCCTACCGATCAGGCTGGCACTTCATCGACCTGGTCACCGCGATCCCCCACGCCGGTGACTCGCTGATGGTGACCGTCTTCGGTGAGCCGGTCGTCGTGACGCGGGACGAGGACGAGGACCTGAGGGCGTACCGGTGTCTGCGGCGGCCTCGGGGGGCGCCGCAGCCCGTGCGGTGTGCCATTCGGTACGGAATGATCTTTGTGAATCTTGACCAACGAGACCATCGGCTGGTGGAACCGGAATCCCCCACCACTCGGGCCATACCAGCCACCCCCCGCAGTGCCTGACGCGATTCCCCCGTCGTAACAGATCGCGCAGGTGCTTCCCCCCGCAGCGGCGTCACCGTGACCTGAACACGGTGACGCCGCTGCAGTTTTGAGGGACATTTCCGGGTATCGACCCAATCGGTCACTGGCCGGAAATAGTCGATCATGCGCCCTGGGCTCCCTCCGTATCCCGTCCCGCACTCCGGCGACGAGGACGTCCTACCCGCGCCCCAGTGCCCGCGTCGCCACGATCTCGATCACCACACGGGACGGATTCGGCCCCGGCGCCCGCTCGTACCGCTCCGCGCACCGCGGGCCCACGACCTCGCAGACCGCGACCCGCGCCCCCTCCGGCCCGGCCGCCGGCACATGCCCCACCTCCGTGCTCGCCTTGTTCGTGATCACCCGAGCGATTCCGGCCTCGGGGTCGTACATCACTCCGACGTCACTCCGACCGGCACGACATGCGGGCTGCCGTCCGGGCGCAGGGTCGTCGGCGTGCACGGTGCCGCTCCCGCCAGAAGCTGAGATGCGCGATGTCAGAAGCTGCGAGCGCGGTGGCGTCCGCGAGGGTCGCGAGGTCCCGGGTGTACGTCGTCATGTCTCAGAAGTCGGTCCCCGCAAAGGTCCCGCGCGCCACCTTGAGTGGAATAGACTCAACTTTGTGTACGTTGGCTGAGTCAGTCCCAGGAGAGCCGCCCAGGCCGATATCGAGGAGGAGTACGCGAACGTGGACGCCGAGCTGACCAACCGGAGCCGGGACGCAATCAACGCGGCCGAGAAGCGGGCCGCCGCCGCGGGCCACCCGGATCTCACCCCCGCTCATCTGCTGCTGGCGCTGCTCCAGGGGCAGGACAACGAGAACATCGTCGATCTGCTGGCCGCCGTCGAGGCCGACCAGGCCGCCGTGCGTGCCGGTGCCGAGAAGGTGCTCGCCGGACTGCCCAGCGTGGCCGGGTCCACCGTCGCGCCCCCGCAGCCCAGCCGTGACCTGCTCGCCGTCGTCGCCGATGCGGGCGCCCGCGCCAAGGACCTCGGTGACGAGTACCTCTCCACCGAGCATCTGCTCATCGGTATCGCCGCGAAGGGCGGCCAGGCCGGCGACGTACTCTCCTCGCAGGGGGCGAACGCCAGGAAGTTGCAGGACGCGTTCCAGAAGGGCAGGGGAGGACGCCGGGTGACCACGCCCGATCCGGAGGGGCAGTACAAGGCCCTGGAGAAGTTCGGTACCGACTTCACCGCCGCCGCGCGGGAAGGGAAGCTCGACCCCGTCATCGGGCGGGACCAGGAAATCCGCCGGGTGGTGCAGGTACTGTCCCGCCGCACCAAGAACAACCCCGTCCTCATCGGTGAGCCCGGCGTCGGCAAGACCGCCGTCGTCGAGGGGCTCGCCCAGCGGATCGTGAAGGGGGACGTGCCGGAGTCGCTGAAGAACAAGCGGCTCGTCGCCCTCGACCTCGGCGCGATGGTCGCCGGCGCGAAGTACCGCGGCGAGTTCGAGGAGCGGCTGAAGACCGTCCTCGCCGAGATCAAGGACTCCGACGGGCAGATCATCACCTTCATCGACGAGCTGCACACCGTCGTCGGGGCCGGCGCCGGCGGCGACTCCGCCATGGACGCCGGGAACATGCTCAAGCCCATGCTCGCCCGCGGTGAGCTGCGCATGGTCGGTGCCACGACGCTGGACGAGTACCGGGAGCGGATCGAGAAGGACCCGGCGCTGGAGCGGCGGTTCCAGCAGGTGCTGGTCGCCGAGCCGACCGTCGAGGACACCATCGCCATCCTGCGCGGGCTCAAGGGGCGGTACGAGGCGCACCACAAGGTCCAGATCGCCGACAGCGCGCTGGTCGCCGCCGCCACCCTCTCCGACCGTTACATCACCTCCCGCTTCCTGCCCGACAAGGCCATCGACCTCGTCGACGAGTCCGCCTCCCGGCTCCGTATGGAGATCGACTCGTCCCCCGTCGAGATCGACGAACTCCAGCGCGTCGTCGACCGGTTGAAGATGGAGGAGCTCGCACTGGAGAAGGAGACCGACCCGGCCTCCCGCGAGCGTCTGGAGCGACTGCGCCGCGACCTCGCCGACAAGGAGGAGGAGCTGCGGGGCCTGACCGCCCGCTGGGAGAAGGAGAAGCAGTCCCTCAACCGCGTCGGTGAGCTGAAGGAACGCCTCGACGACCTGCGCGGCCAGGCCGAACGCGCCCAGCGCGACGGCGACTTCGACACCGCCAGCAAGCTGCTCTACGGCGAGATCCCCACCCTGGAACGGGACTTGGAGGAAGCCTCCGAGGCCGAGGAAGAGGCCGCCAAGGACACCATGGTCAAGGAGGAGGTCGGCCCCGACGACATCGCCGACGTCGTCGCCGCCTGGACCGGGATTCCCGCGGGCCGCCTCCTGGAGGGCGAGACCCAGAAACTCCTGCGCATGGAGGAGGAGCTGGGGCGCCGGCTCATCGGGCAGACGGAAGCCGTGCAGGCGGTCTCCGACGCCGTACGCCGCACCCGCGCCGGCATCGCCGACCCCGACCGGCCCACCGGTTCCTTCCTCTTCCTCGGCCCGACGGGCGTCGGCAAGACCGAACTCGCCAAGGCCCTCGCCGACTTCCTCTTCGACGACGAACGCGCGATGGTCCGCATCGACATGAGCGAGTACGGCGAGAAGCACAGCGTCGCCCGGCTGGTAGGCGCGCCTCCCGGCTACGTCGGCTACGAGGAGGGCGGCCAGCTGACGGAGGCGGTGCGCAGGCGGCCGTACAGCGTGGTGCTCCTTGACGAGGTGGAGAAGGCGCACCCCGAGGTCTTCGACATCCTCCTCCAGGTGCTGGACGACGGCCGTCTGACGGACGGTCAGGGCCGCACGGTCGACTTCCGCAACGCCATCCTCGTGCTGACGTCGAACCTGGGCAGCCAGTTCCTGGTCGACCCGATCACGTCCGAGGCGGAGAAGAAGGAACAGGTCCTGGAGGTGGTCCGTACCGCCTTCAAGCCGGAGTTCCTGAACCGTCTCGACGACCTGGTCGTCTTCTCGGCCCTGAACAAGGACGAGCTCGGCCGTATCGCCCGCCTCCAGATCGACCGGCTGGCGAAGCGTCTCGCGGAGCGCCGTCTCACCCTGGAGGTCACCGACGAGGCCCTGGCCTGGCTCGCGGACGAGGGCAACGACCCGGCGTACGGCGCCCGCCCGCTGCGGCGCCTCGTCCAGACCGCCATCGGTGACCGCCTCGCCAAGGAGATCCTCTCCGGCGAGGTCAAGGACGGCGACACGGTCCGGGTGGACGCGTTCGGCGACGGCCTGATCGTGGGACCGGCGACCGGCAAGACGCTCTGACCCCGACTCACCGGGGGTGATGTGCGAGGGGGCCCGAAAGGGCCCCCTTCGTCATCCGGCCCGTTCGTCATCGTGCCTCTTCGTCATCGTGCCTCTTCGTCATCCGACACCCTCGCCGTCTGACCTCTTCGTCAACCGACCAGCACCCAGGCCGCCATCAACGCGAGGAATCCGAACAGCAGCAGCGTCGGCAGGCCCAGAATCGCGGCGACCACCCCCCACCTGGTGCCGCCCGCCGTCCGGTCGCCGTCTGCCATCGCCATGAGCCCCGCCCCTTCTCGTACTGCCGTTCGGATACGGCCAGTTGACCGCTGACAGTACCCGCCGGAACCGCTCAGTACCGCGGATGCACCAGCGTCGACACCTCCGTCCCCCCGACCCGCATCCGCTCCGCCGACCGCCCGTCGGCCTCCAGCCCCGCCTGCGTCAGCGTCCGCAACGGCAGCTCGTGCGCGTCCAGGCGCAGGACCGGACGCCGGGACGCCGAGGCCAGCACGAACCCCCAGTCCCGCGGTGCCCGGCTCGCGCCCGTCGTCCGGTCCGGGCCCGCGGCGAAGCCGGAGTCGCGGCCGCCGACGCGGTAGGGAGCCGCCTCGAACCCCGCCGCGCGGATCGTCGTATCCACCGTCCAGAAGACCCGCGGCCGGGAGGACACCGGACCGGCGTGCACCACCAGCCGACCGCCCGGGGCCAGCACCCGCCGGGCCAGGCCGTAGAACTCCTGCGAGTACAGCTTGGTGCTGGCCGTGATGCCCGGATCGGGCAGATCCGCGACGACGACGTCGTACCCACCCCGCGGTGCCCCCCGCAGCCAGTGGAACGCGTCGCCGGTGCTGACGCGGACGCGCGGGTCGTCGTACGCGTGGCCGTTCAGCGTCGACAGCCGGGGGTCCTCGCGTGCCAGCCGGACCACGCCCGCGTCGAGTTCCACGAGGTCGACCCGGTGCACGTCCGGGTGGCGCAGCACCTCGCGGGCCGCCAGGCCGTCGCCGCCGCCGAGGATCAAGACGCGCGCGTGCTCGCCGTACATGGCGGGGTGGACCAGGGCCTCGTGGTAGCGGCGTTCGTCGCGGCCGCTGACCCTGAGGCGGCCGTCGAGGAAGAGGTCGAGGGGGCGGCCGTGGGTGCCGCCGGTGAGGACGACCTCCTGGATGCCGGTCTGGAGGGCGACGTGTACGTCCTGGCCGTACACCGCCTGACGGGCCGCCCGTTCGAAGTCGTCGACCAGGACGGCGGCCGCGGCCAGGACGCCGAGGACCGTGAGGTTGGCGATCACCAGGAGGCAGCGGGCGCGGCAGGTCAGGTCGCGGTGGAACAGGCCGAGCACCAGCGCGCCGCCCACGATGGCGTTGACGGTGCCGGTGATCAGGACGCCCGTGAGCTGGCCGAGCATCGGCAGCAGCAGGAAGGGGAACGCGAGGCCGCCGACCAGCGCGCCGACGTAGTCCGCCGCGAACAGGTCGGCCACCGCGCCGCCCGCGTCCTGCCGGCGGATGCGCTGGATCAGCTCCATCAGCAGCGGGACCTCGGCGCCGATCAGCAGGCCGATGGCGAGGGAGAAGGCGACGAGGAGGCAGCGGGGGCCGTGGGCCCAGATGCCGCCCCAGTCGCCGGTCCACGCGAAGACGGCGTACAGGGCCATCGCGCTGAGCCCGCCGACGAGGGCGAGGGCGGCCTCGATCGCGCCGAAGGCGGCGGCCGCGTGCCAGCGCAGACGTTTGGCGAAGAGCGAGCCGATGCCCATCGCGAAGACCATGACGGACAGCACGACCGAGGCCTGGGTGACCGAGTCGCCGATCAGGTACGAGGCCAGGGCGACCAGTTCGAGTTCGTACACCAGTCCGCACGCGGCGCAGACGAAGACGCCCGCGAGCACCAGGAACCTGCCGACCCCGGGCCGCACGGGAAGCCGCGCGGGCCCGGCCCAGGGCGGCGGGGCGCCGGGTGGGGCGGGGGCGTGCGGTTCGATCACCTTGCGACGGTACGTCACTCGCAGGGCACGCTTCGTCACCCACAAGTGTGGAACTGGAGGTCAACCAGGTGCCTGGGGTTTGTGCGGTGGATCGGGTCGCCACCCGGGGTGCAAGCTCGGGGGTAGGGCTTCGGGGTACGGCTTCGGGGTACAGCTTCGGGGTACGGCCTCGGGGTACGGCCTCGGGGTACAGCGTCGGGGGTACGGCTAGAGCGCCGCCGGCACCCGCACACCCACCCGGGTCCGTGTCGCCACCAACTGCCCGTCCTGCGGATACGCATGCCAGGTCCGCCACTGCACCTGCCCCTCGTGCCGCTGGGCCAGCAGTGCGGTGAAGGCGTGCGGGCTGCCGGGGAAGACGCCGGCCAGACCGTGCGGATGGTCGGAGACGAGGGCCAGCAACTCCTGCGCGCGGCCCGCGAACTGACCTGGCGACAGTCTCTCCACCCGGGCCGCGAACTCGTACTCCCAGTCGCCCACCCGCTTGGCGACGCCCAGCGGCAGCGGGGTGCTGCTGCCCGGGATGCACGCCACCGTCTCCGAACAGGTGCCCCGCTCCTCCTCCAGAAGCACCTGGTGGGACGCGCCGAGGAGTCTCAACTGCAGCTTCGCCCCGGCGAACTCCAGGTCGAGCGTGGCCAGTGCGGGGAGCGGTTCGCGTCCCAGGGCCCAGGCGAGGTCGGCCGCGCGCGTGTCGGTGTACGAGGTTTTCAGGGTCGTGAGCATGGATCGGCTCCGCTAGCACGCAAAGAAAGAAAAGGGAGGGGTGGCTTTGGCGCCCCCGGGTCGACACCGGCGGGGATTCGGCCCGGTCGGCCCGGTCGGAAGGTCAGCAGGGTTGTCTCTGGGACGTCCGAAGGGCCGCGTTGGGTGATTTAGAGAGAATCATGAACTGTGGCGCCGCCACAGCGTTTTTACCCAACTTCGTGGGGTTTCCATCCCTCAGAGGGCTCCACAGTTCAACTGTTCAACCACGGCGCACGCCAGGCCCGCCAGGGCGTGCGCCGGAGTGACCGGGCGCTCGCGACACACAAAGAGCCGGGCCCCACCCCCGTGCGGGCCCGACTCCCGTGCCGCCGCATCCGCCCCCGTTCCGGAAGGACGACGTTCAGAAAGTCCTTCATCAAGACGAGCTGCTTCCGCAGGAGGAGCTGCTCCCGCACGATGAACTGCTTCCGCAGGACGAGCTGCTCCCGCAGGACGAGCCACCCCCGGAAGACCCGCCCTCACAGGACGAACTCCCCCCGGATGACCCGTCGCCGGAGAACCCGCCGTCCTGCGGTTGACCGACGCCCCCTCCGCTGACGACCCACCAGCTGGGGTGGCTGTCGGGGGTGAAACCGCCGCCGCCCCCTCCAGGCCGCCGAGGTCCCTGACGATCCGGCCGGCGACCTGCCTGACGACCCGGCTGACGCCGATTCGCCCCCGTGACCGCCGCCACGACCAGGGCCAGGAACACGATCAGCGCGATGATGCCGAGAGCCGTACCCATGACATCCATGGCATCCATGCCATCCCCCTTTCCGCGGCTCAGCTGCCGCCGCCGCAGCCGCCCCCGCCACCGCAGGACGACCCGCCGCCACAGGAGGAGCTGCTCCCGCAGGAGGAGCTCGAGGAGCCGCACGACGAACCACCGTCGCTGCTCGAACCACCGCCGCTGCCCGACCCGCTGTCGGCCCACCAGCTGCCGCTGTCACCCGAACCGTGGTGCGCGTGCGCGCGGCCGGAACCCGAGCTGGTCGCCGCCACGAGCATGCAGATCACGAACGCGACGCAGGCAACGGCCAGAGCGATGCCGATGATCATGATGTCTTCCCCCTTCCGCGGCTCAGCTGCCGCCGCCGCAGCCGCCCCCGCCACCGCAGGACGACCCGCCGCCACAGGAGGAGCTGCTCCCGCAGGAGGAGCTGGACGAGCTGCACGACGATCCGCTGCTGTTGCTGCCGCTGCCGGAGGCCCACCAGCTGTTCCTGCCCCTGTTCCGGCGCCGACGCGCGGCCGCGCGGTTCTCCCGGAGGCCGATGCGTACGGCCATGAAGAGGGCTACTGCGGCGATCGCCAGGATGATGCCGAGAGTCATGGCGTCACCCTCCTTCCATCGCACCCGAGACGACCCCCCGTGGGCGCCTCGCCTTGTGCGTGCGGTGGAGATGCCCCCGTGTCTCAGCAGCCAAAGCAGAGTTGAGGAACTCCAGAGCTTGGGCGCAGGATGACCGGCATGACCTCCACCGCACGCCCGCACCTCAACCGCCGGCTCGCCGAGTTCGGGACGACGATCTTCGCCGAGATGTCCGCCCTGGCCGTGCAGACCGGCTCGATCAACCTGGGGCAGGGTTTCCCCGACACGGACGGCCCCGAGGAGATCCGCGAGGCGGCGGTGCGGGCGCTGCGCGACGGGCGCGGCAACCAGTACCCGCCGGGCCCGGGCATCCCCGAGCTGCGTACGGCGATCGCCGCGCACCAGCAGCGCCGGTACGGGCTCACCTACGACCCCGACACCCAGGTCCTGGTCACCGCGGGCGCCACGGAGGCCATCGCCGCCGCCCTGCTCGCCCTCCTCGAACCGGGCGACGAGGTGATCGCCTTCGAGCCGTACTACGACTCCTACGCGGCCTGCATCGCGATGGCGGGCGGGACCAGGGTTCCCGTCACCCTTCGCCCGCACGAGGGACGCTTCCGGCTCGACCTCGACGAGCTGCGCGACGCGGTCACCGACCGCACCCGGCTCCTCCTGATCAACACCCCCCACAACCCCACCGGCACGGTCCTCACCCGCGAGGAGCTCACCGCGATCGCCGAGCTCGCCGTCGAACGCGACCTGCTGGTCGTCACCGACGAGGTCTACGAGCACCTGGTCTTCGACGACGCCGAACACCTGCCGCTCGCGACCTTCCCGGGCATGCGCGACCGCACGGTCTCCATCGGCTCGGCCGGCAAGACCTTCTCCTTCACCGGCTGGAAGGTGGGCTGGGCGACCGGTTCGCCGTCCCTGGTCAGCGCGGTGCGGTCGGCGAAGCAGTTCCTGACGTACGTCTCCTCCGGGCCGTTCCAGTACGCCGTCGCCGAGGCGCTCGCGCTGCCCGACACGTACTTCACCGCCTTCCGCGAGGACATGCGGGTCAAGCGGGACCTGCTGGCGGCGGGGCTGGCGGAGGCCGGTTTCGAGGTGTTCCGGACGGCCGGCACGTACTTCATCACCACCGACATCCGCCCCCTCGGCGCTGCGCTGTCGCACGAGGGCGACGGCTTCGCCTTCTGCCGTGCGCTGCCGGAGCAGGCCGGAGTGGTCGCCATCCCGAACGCGGTCTTCTACGACCACCGGGAGGCCGGCGCCCCCTTCGTGCGGTTCGCCTTCTGCAAGCAGACGTCGGTCCTGGAGGAGGCCGCGAAGCGGCTGAGGACGCTGGCGGACCGGGGTCAGACACCGGGCGCATGATGCTCGCTTATGCCTGACTTCTTATGCAATGTGCTGATGTGACCCACGCCAGCACCCTCGCACCGCCCGCCGTCACACCCCCCGGCACTGCCGAACGCACCACGCGCCGCCACCCCCTGGTGACGGCGCTCGGCCTGTTCGCCGCGGCCCGGCTCACCGGTACGGCCGTACTCGCCGCGACCGCCTGGGCCACCGGACACCGCCCGCTCACCCTGCTCGGCCGTTCCTGGGACTCCCGCTGGTACCTGGGCATCGCCGAGCACGGATACGGCCACGCCCGGCACCTCGGTCCGGACCTCGTCTTCAGCGACCTCGCTTTCTTCCCCCTCTACCCGGCACTGATCCGGACGGTGACCGCGCTGACCCCGCTCGGCGGCGGCGCGGCGGGTCTGCTGGTGTCGTGGACGGCGGCGGGCGTGGCCGCCGCCGGCATCTACGCCCTCGCGGCCCGCCTCCACGGACGCGCGGTCGCCACCGCCCTGGTCCTGCTGTGGGGCCTGCTGCCGCACTCGGTCGTGCTGTCGATGGCGTACACCGAACCCCTGCTGACCGCGTTCGCCGCCTGGTCGCTGTACGCCGTCCTCACCGGGCGCTGGCTGTGGGCGGGCACGCTGGCCGCGCTGGCGGGGCTGGCCCGGCCGAACGGTCTCGCGGTGGCGGCGGCGGTGCTGGCGACGGCGGCCTACGAGATCGTCCGGCGCCGCGGAAAAGTTACCCACAGGCTGTGGACGGGCGCCGCGCTCGCACCGCTCGGCTGGCTCGCGTACGTGCTCTGGGTCGGGCACCGCGAGGGCGATCCGCTCGGCGGCTACTTCGAGGTGCAGCGGCTGTGGGGCTCGCGCTTCGACTTCGGCGCCGGCTCACTGCACTTCGTACGCCACGTCCTCCTCCAGGGCGACCGCCCGCTCTACCCCATGGCGATGCTGATCGTCGCGGCGGCGGTCCTGCTGTACGCGCTGCTGCTCGCCGACCGCGCCCCGCTGCCCCTGCTGGCCTACAGCGGCGTACTCCTGCTGATCACCCTCGGCGGCTCGGGGTTCTTCGAGTCCAAGCCGCGCTTTCTGCTGCCCGCCTTTCCGCTGCTGCTGCCGCTCGCGCGGGCGCTGGTACGGACGGCGAGAGCCCGGCCCTGGCACGCGGCGCTGGTGGCCGGTGCCCTGGCCGGGCTCTCGTTCGGTTACGGCGCGTATCTGGTGGTTGTCGCCGATACGCCCCTGTAGCCGCTCAGGCTTATTCGTCGCCCTCGGGCTTCTCGGCGTCGTTGACCTCCTGCTCGAGGCCGAGCTGCTCGACGAGCCACTTGTCGAACTCGATGGCGGCCCGCACCCAGCTGACCGTCGACGACACGAAGTGCTCCAGGCTGACGCCGGTGCCGATCAGCATCTGCGCCTCACCGATGAGGCGGACGGTGCCGTCGTCGTGGGTGTGCGTGTAGACCTTGGGCCACAGGGTGCGCCGGTTCCAGTCGTCGATGGACTCCAGCAGCTGCGGCTTCTCGTCGATCTTGTGGGGCCGGTCGTAGAACGTCCGCACCGAGAAGACCTGCTGGTCGTCCTCACCGCGGAACATGAAGTACGTACGGAACTGCTCCCACGGCGCCGCGAGGTCACCCTCTTCGTCGACGACGTACTTGAGCTCCATCTGGTCGAGGAGCTGCTTCACGAGGTCCTGATCCGGGACGACGGGGCCCGCCGGTCCTTGGGGCTGCGGCTCGGGCTGGCCCCCGAAGTTCGGAATCGAGGACGGGTCGATGGACATAACTGGGAACTCCCGTGGTCGTCTGGCTCGTCCGGCCATCGCTGAGACCAGACGTACAGCCCACCCTCTCTCTCTTGGCCGGTGCCCGGCAACCTGCTCGGGCTGTCGGCGGCGACTCACAGGGCGGGTGCGCCAGACGCGCGGTCACTTTCGACCAACGCGGGTGCATGGCGGCGCCCACTGGGTAGGCTCCGCAGACATGGAGCATGAGGTGTTCGTTCCGGTTCCGGCCGAGCGGCTCAGGGAGGTGCTGGGGGACCCCGCCCGGGTCGCCCGGGCCGTTCCCGGGCTCCAGCAGGACGCCGGCGCCGAGCCCGTCACCGGGCGGCTGAAGGTGCGGGTCGGCGGCCACACCATCACCTACCGCGGTTCGGCCCGGCTCTCCGCACGGGAGGACGGCTCGTACGCCGTCGAGGGCGACGCCACGGAGGCGCGCGGCACCGGCGCGGTGAAGCTCGCCCTCACGTTGCGGGTGGGGGAGGCCGAGGGCGGGTCGACACTCACCTTCGACGGGACCGCCTCCGCGGACGGCCGCATCAGCGAACTCCCGACGGACGCGGTCGTCTCGGCCACGACCCGACTGCTGAACCGTTTCGCGGAGCAGCTGGGGAACGCGGCGGGCGAGACGGGGCGGAAGGCGCGGACGGGGGAGGAGACGGGCGCCGCCGGAGCGGTCGACCCTGCGGCGGCCGAAGGCACCAAGGCCGACGAGGATGCCGAGAACCCGCTCACCGAGGCCACCGGGCCAGCGGTCGGCGAGGCAACCGAGCCCACCGAGCCCCTTACCCCGGGAGACACCGAGGACTTCGGACCTCCCGCGGCCGGCGACTTCGGCCCCTCCACGACCGGCGACTTCGGCCCCTCCACGACCGGCGACTTCGAACCCGCCCCTGACGCCGAGGACGCCTCGCCCCCGGTGGAACCGCCCGTCACCCCCTCCACCCCCGACGACTACACCGGCACCCCCGACCTCCCCGCCGAAGCCGCGCACGCTCGGCGGACGATGATCGGGCGGAGTGCGGAGGAGGTGGATCACGCGCCGCCGCGGGGGCGGTACGCGCCTGTGCCGGCGCCGCAGACCGTCGACCGTCGTTCCGCTCTGCGCTGGGCGGCCCCGGCCGCGGCCGTCGTCGTCGCGTCGGCGATCGTCGTCGGGCGTGTGCTGCGCAGGCGGCGCTGAAGCCGGGGCGGAAGAGAAGAGGGGGAGAGGAGAGCGGAAGAGAAAAGGGGTGGCCCGGAGCAACCGCTTGATCGCCCCAGTAGGGTCGTCCCGTGAGTAACGAACCCATCACGCTGACCGCGGGCGACGCGGAGGCGACGGTGCTGCCGGGCAACGGCGGGCGGATCGGCGGGCTGCGCGTCGGCGGTACCGAACTGCTGCGGCAGGGCGAGCGCTTCGGCTGCTTCCCGATGGTGCCGTGGTGCGGCCGGACCAGGGACGGCCGGTTCCGGGACGGGACCACCGTGCACCAGCTGCCGCTCAACTCCCCGCCCCACGCCATCCACGGCACCGCCCGCGACGGCGCCTGGCGCATCGCGCGCACGGCGCCGGACGAGGCGGTCATCACGTACGACCTGGTCGAACCGTGGCCCTACTCGGGCCGGGTCACCCAGCAGGTCGCCCTGACCCCGGACGCCCTCACGCTCACCATGGCCGTGGAGACGTACGACTCCTCCTTCCCGGCCCAGATCGGCTGGCACCCGTGGTTCAACCGGAACCTGGGAGGGGAAGACGTGCGGCTCGACTTCTCCGCCGCCTGGCAGGAGGAGCGGGGGGAGGACCATCTGCCCACCGGCAAGCGGACCGACCCGAAGCCCGGGCCGTGGGACGACTGCTTCGGGATGCCCGGCGGGGTGGATGTGAAGCTCACCTGGCCGGGGCAGCTGGAGCTCACCGTCGCCTCGCGCGAGGAGTGGGTCGTGATCTACGACGAGCAGGCCGAGGCCGTGTGCGTGGAGCCGCAGACCGGGCCGCCCAACGGTCTGAACACCCTCCCTCGCCTGGTCACGCCCCTGGAGCCGCTGGAAGCCGAGACCGTCTGGAGCTGGCGGCGCCTCTAAGCTGAGCGGTATGACGGACGACGTACGCGGCGCGCTGCTGCAGCAGATCAAGGACAAGGCCGTGGTGCACGGCAAGGTGACCCTCTCCTCGGGTCTGGAGGCCGACTACTACGTCGACCTGCGGCGCATCACCCTCGACGGAGAGGCCGCCCCACTGGTCGGCCAGGTGCTCCTGGACCTGACCGCCGACCTCGACTTCGACGCGGTGGGCGGGCTGACGATGGGCGCCGACCCGGTCGCCGCCGCCATGCTGCACGCGGCCGCCGCGCGCGGGAAGAAGGTCGACGCCTTCGTCGTGCGCAAGGCGGCCAAGGCCCATGGTCTGCAGCGGCGGGTCGAGGGTCCGGACATCGCCGGCCGCCGCGTCCTCGTCGTCGAGGACACCTCCACCACCGGCGGCTCCCCGCTCACCGCGGTCGAGGCCGTGCGGGAGGCGGGCGCGGAGGTCGTCGCCGTGGCCACGATCGTGGACCGCGCCACCGGCGCCGCCGAGAAGATCGAGGAGGGCGCGGGGGTTCCCTATCGGTTCGCGTACTCCAAGGACGAGCTCGGGCTGGATTGAGAGCAGGGACTTACGGCCGCTCGGAGCATCCCGGTTCGTCTGGAAAGATGGGGCCGACGATGACGTCGCCCCCTAGGTCAGGGCCGTAAGGAACACGCCAACCCGCACAATCAAGGAGCGGTCAGATGCCCATCGCAACTCCCGAGGTCTACAACGAGATGCTCGACCGGGCCAAGGCGGGCAAGTTCGCCTACCCGGCCATCAACGTCACCTCGACGCAGACCCTGCACGCGGCACTGCGCGGCTTCGCCGAGGCCGAGAGCGACGGCATCATCCAGATCTCGACCGGCGGCGCCGAGTTCCTGGGCGGTCAGCACAACAAGGACATGGTCACCGGTGCGGTGGCGCTGGCCGAGTTCGCGCACATCGTGGCCAAGAAGTACGACATCACCGTCGCGCTGCACACGGACCACTGCCCGAAGGACAAGCTCGACGGGTACGTACGGCCGCTGCTGGCCGTCTCCGAGGAGCGCGTCGCCCGGGGTGAGAACCCGCTCTTCCAGTCGCACATGTGGGACGGCTCGGCCGAGACCCTGGCCGACAACCTCTCCATCGCGCAGGAGCTCCTCGAGCGCGCCCGCGCCGCGAAGATCATCCTTGAGGTCGAGATCACCCCGACCGGTGGCGAGGAGGACGGCGTCTCCCACGAGATCAACGACTCCCTCTACACCACCGTCGACGACGCGATCCGCACCGTCGAGGCCCTCGGTCTCGGCGAGAAGGGGCGCTACCTGCTGGCCGCGTCCTTCGGCAACGTCCACGGTGTGTACAAGCCGGGCAACGTCGTCCTCCGTCCCGAGCTGCTGAAGGAGCTCAACGAGGGCGTGGCCGCCAAGTACGGCAAGGCGTCGCCGTTCGACTTCGTCTTCCACGGCGGTTCCGGCTCCACGGAGGCGGAGATCGCCACCGCGCTGGACAACGGCGTCGTCAAGATGAACATCGACACCGACACCCAGTACGCCTTCACCCGCCCGGTCGCGGACCACATGTTCCGCAACTACGACGGTGTCCTGAAGGTCGACGGCGAGGTCGGCTCCAAGAAGACCTACGACCCGCGCACCTGGGGCAAGCTGGCCGAGGCGAGCATGGCCGCGCGCGTCACGGAGGCCTGCGCCAACCTGCGTTCCACGGGTACGAAGCTGAAGTAACCCGAGGTACTTCTGCGAGCCCGGTGCTACGGCACCGGGCTCGCTGTATATGTGGTGCATGTCCGACGTCCGGCTGTCCTCACCGCAAGGCAAGTGGATCCTGCTGACCACCGTGCTCGGCTCCAGCATGGCGATGCTGGACTCGACCGTCGTCAACGTGGCGCTGCCGCGGATCGGCCGGGATCTGGACGCGGACCTCGCCGCGCTCCAGTGGACCGTCAACGCCTACATGCTGACCCTGGCCGGGCTGATCCTGCTCGGCGGATCGCTCGGGGACCGGTACGGGCGGCGCAAGGTCTTCGTGGTGGGGGTGGTGTGGTTCGCCGCCGCCTCCCTGTTGTGCGGGCTCGCGCCGAACGCCGAGGTCCTCATCGCCGCCCGGGCCCTTCAGGGAGTCGGCGGCGCGCTGCTCACCCCCGGGTCGCTCGCCCTCATCCAGGCCTCCTTCCATCCCGACGACCGGGGCAAGGCGGTCGGGCTGTGGTCCGGCTTCGGCGGGATCGGGGCCGCCGTCGGTCCCTTCCTGGGCGGCTGGCTGGTGGACGGGCCCGGCTGGCGCTGGGTGTTCCTGCTGAACGTGCCGCTGGCCCTGGTCTGCGCCCCGATCGCCGTACGGCACGTCCCGGAGTCCGGGGACGGACGCCGGCACACGAGCTTCGACGTGCTGGGCGCCTTCCTGGGCGCGGCCGCGCTCGCACTCGTCACGTACGCGCTGATCGAGGAGGACTGGATCACCGCGGTGCTCGGTGTGGCCGTCGGGGTCTCCTTCGTGTACGTCGAGAAGCGGCGGCCGGATCCGATGATGCCGCTCGGGATCTTCGCGTCGAGACAGTTCACGGCGGTCAACCTGGTGACGCTGTGCGTGTACGCGGCCTTCAGCGGGTTCTTCTTCCTGGGGGCGCTGCAGCTCCAGGTCGTGGCGGGCTACTCCGCCCTCGGTGCCGGTACGGCGCTGCTGCCGACGACCGCGATCATGCTGCTGCTCTCGGCCCGCTCGGGTGAGCTGGCGGACCGGATCGGCCCGCGCATCCCGCTCACGGTCGGCCCGCTGCTGTGCGCGGCGGGGATGCTGCTGATGCTGCGGGTGGGGCCCGACGCGTCGTACCTCGCGGACGTCGTACCGGCTCTGCTCGTCCTCGGTCTCGGCATGGTCACCCTGGTCGCCCCGCTGACGGCGACCGTCCTGGCCTCGGTGGACGTGGCGCGGGCAGGTCTGGCCAGCGGCATCAACAACGCGGCGGCCCGGGCGGCGGGGCTGATCTCGGTGGCCGCGCTGCCGCTGATCGCGGGGATGGGGGAGGAGGCGTACCGGACGCCGGGGGCCTTCGATGATGCGTTCGGGCGGGCGATGGTGGTGTGTGCGGGGCTGCTGGTGCTGGGGGCGGGGGTGGCCTTCGCTACGGTGCGGCGGTTGCCGCCGGACTGTACGCGGCCGGAGTGTCTGCACCATGGGTCGGTCGTGGCGCCGCCGCTGGAGGGGCAGCGGTCGCGGGGGAAGCTGGCCTGAGCGTCCCCGGGGTGGGGGTTGCCGTGGGGGGGGGCGCTTGCCCGCGCTGGCGGGGTGCCTCCCCCAGAGGGGGGACCCCCAGCGCCCACCCGTGCCGCCCTAGGCGGCACGATTGCCCGCAGCTTGTGCGGCGGGGGACGCACTGATGCCCGCAGCTTCTGTGGGGGGCCGGATGGAGGAGACTGGAGGCATGTCGATTCACGAGAACCTTCTCGGGGGACCGCCCCCGACTCAGCTGCCCGATGATCCGGAGCCGCGGGAGCTGCTGGCGAGCGGTACGGCGCCTGCGGATGTCGCCGCGAAGTATCCGACGTCCTCGCTGGCCTGGGCCCAGCTGGCCGACGAGGCGTTCGAGCGGGGCAGTGTGGTGGAGTCGTACGCCTATGCCCGTACGGGGTACCACCGCGGCCTTGACGCGCTGCGGCGCAACGGGTGGAAGGGGCACGGGCCCGTGCCCTGGGAGCACGAGCCGAACCGTGGGTTCCTGCGGGCGCTGCACGCGCTCGCCCGTGCCGCCGGTGCGATCGGGGAGCAGGAGGAGTACGAGCGCTGCTCGCAGTTCCTGAAGGACTCCTCGCCCACGGCGGCGCAGACGCTCGGCTAGTCCTGGGACCTGTCCAAGGCCCGGCTGTGATCCAGTCGGGCCTTGCACTTCTCGGGGGTGAACCCTGAGGATTCGGGTGGGGACCGGGGCCCCCGTGTCGGTAACGGCAGGGGCGGACCGCTACCCGGAGTAATAGCAGGAGACAGCGATGTCCCACGAGGCTCACGAGATCGAAGAGCCGTCGACTCCGCATCTCGACTTCGAAGGCACGACGCCGTACGAGGACTACGTCAAGGCGGACGTGCTCACCCACCTCCAGAGCACCCTCTCCGACGATCCCGGAGAGATGGTCTTCCTGGTCACGACCCAGGTGATGGAGCTGTGGTTCACCGTCATCGTCCATGAGTGGGAGACCGCCGCGCGGGCGCTCCGCTCCGATGACGTGCCGGTCGCCATCGATGCGCTCAAGCGTTCCGTACGGGAGCTGGAGGCCCTCAACGCCTCCTGGAAGCCGCTCGGGCAGCTCACGCCGGCCCAGTTCAACTCGTACCGTGCCGCCCTCGGTGAGGGGTCCGGCTTCCAGTCCGCGATGTACCGGCGGATGGAGTTCCTGCTGGGTGAGAAGTCCGCGTCCATGCTCGTGCCCCACCGCGGGGCGCCGCGTGTGCACGCCGAGCTGGAGAAGGCGCTGCACGAACCGAGCCTGTACGACGAGGTGCTGCGGCTGATGGCGCGGCGCGGGCACGCGATCCCGCAGACGGTGCTGAGCCGTGACGTCGCGCAGCGGTATGTGCCGTCGGCCGAGGTCGAGGCCGCCTGGACGGCCGTCTACTCCGGTGACGCCGGTGATGAGGTCGCCCGGCTCGGTGAGGCGTTGACCGATGTCGCCGAGCTGGTGTGGCGATGGCGGAACGATCATCTCGTCGCCACCCGGCGGGCCATGGGGGCCAAGGCCGGTACCGGTGGTTCGGCCGGGGTGGCCTGGCTGGAGAAGCGGGCGCAGAAGAACGTCTTCCCCGAGCTGTGGACGGCGCGGTCCCATGTCTGAACTCGACTTCAAGGCAAGGGAGTTGGACGCGGGCGATCAACTCGCCGGTCTCCGCTCGCAGTTCCTGCTCGATGACGTTGTTTACCTGGACGGGAACTCGCTGGGTGCGCTGCCCGCCTCCGTCCCCGGGCGCGTCGAGGACGTCGTGCGGCGGCAGTGGGGCGAGTTGCGCATCCGGTCCTGGGACGAGAGCGGCTGGTGGACCGCGCCCGAGCGGATCGGTGATCTTATCGCCCCGCTGGTGGGGGCCGCGGCCGGGCAGATCGTGGTCGGGGACTCCACAAGTGTCAATGTGTTCAAGGCACTTGTGGCGGCCGTGCGGATGGCCGGTCCCGGGCGGGACGAGATCGTCGTCGACGCCACCACCTTCCCGACCGACGGGTACATCGCCGAGTCCGCCGCCCGGATGACCGGGTGCACCCTGCGGCCCGTCACACCGGCCGAGGTGCCGGGAGTGCTGGGCGAGCGTACGGCGGCCGTGCTGCTGAACCACGTCGACTACCGGTCGGGGCGGTTGCACGATCTGCCCGGACTGACCGCCGCCGTGCACGCGGTGGGGGCGTACGTCGTCTGGGACCTGTGCCACAGCGCGGGCGCGATGCCGGTCGGGCTGGACGAGCACGGGGTCGACCTCGCGGTCGGCTGCACCTACAAGTACCTCAACGGCGGGCCCGGTTCACCGGCGTACCTCTATGTGCGGTCCGGGCTCCAGGACCGTTTCGACTCGCCGCTGCCCGGGTGGAACTCGCATGTGGAGCCCTTCGGGATGCGGCCCGACTTCGAGGCGGCGCCGGGGGCGCTGCGGGGGCGGGTCGGTACGCCGGACATTCTCTCGATGCTCGCCCTGGAGGCGGCACTCGAGGTGTGGGACGGCGTCTCCATCGAGGCGGTGCGGGCCAAGTCGCTCGCGTTGACGGACTTCTTCCTGGAGTGTGTCTCCGCGTACGTCGACGAGGGGCGCGTCGAGTGTGTGACCCCCCTGGCGCATGCCGAGCGGGGGAGCCAGGTCGCGCTGCGGTGTGATGACGCCGGGGATGTGATGAAGCGGCTCATCGAGCGGGGTGTGGTCGGGGACTTCCGGCATCCGGATGTGCTGCGGTTCGGGTTCACGCCCCTGTACGTCGGGTTCCGTGATGTGGAGCGGGCGGCCCGGGTGCTGGGGGAGGTCGTGGCCTGAACCCGGCGCGTCTGCCTGCACCCGGTGCATCTGACGGAGTCCGTGGAGACCTGACAACCTCTGGGCCGCGCCATCATCCGTGCCCGGTGTTCGGCGTAGCGTCGAAGGGTGATGACGACGGAAGCCATGCGGCTCTTGGACGAGCTCGCTGCCGAAGGAGTCTCGCCCTGGTGGGCGGCGCGACCGGGGGAGCAGCCGGCCGTGCCCGAGGCCCTGTCGTGCGGGTTCCGGGGTGTACGGATGGCGGCCGGGACGCCGGTCGGCGTGGTGCGGGCGGCCTGTGACGAACTGCGGTCTTGTGGTGGGTTCGTGGCGTTCGGCGCGGCCGCCTTCGACGGGGCCGACGATCCTGCGGCCTGGGTGGCGGCGGCGCGGATGCTGCACAGCGGCGTCGACCGGCCGAATCTGCTGGTGGGTGTTCCGGCGACGCCGGCCGGGCTCACCGCTGTCGAGCGCTGCCTCGCGGAGGGCATCGGCATCGAGGCGACCTCGGTGTTCTCGGTGCGGCAGTACCGTGCCGTACTGGATGCCCAGTGCGCCGGCCTGGAACGGGCCCGGGCGCGCGGGGTCGATCTCGCGGCTCCCGGGGCGGCCACCTCCTGTGATCTGGGGGCGCTGGACGCCGCGGTGAACGCCCGCCTCGACCGGCTCGGCGACGACGGCGCGGCGGGTGAGCTGCGGGACACGGCGGGACTGGCCACCGCGCGGCTGCTGTACCGGACACGGGAGACGGCGCTGGCCAGCAAGCGGTGGCTGAGCCTGCGGGAGTCCGGCGCCCGGCCGCTGATGCTGCTGTGGTCGGGGTTGCGGCCCGAGCAGGTGCGGTCCCTGGTCAGCTGGAACACCGGGCATGTGCTGAGCGCGGAGACGGTGGAGGCGGCGGCCCGCGGGCACGGTCTGGAGGGCGACACCCTGCTCGGGCGGCACGAGCAGTCCGTGCAGGCGCTTCGGTTGCTGGCCGAGCGGGGCGTGGATGTCGAGGCGGTCGGGGCGGAGCTGTTGCGGGCCCGGTCCGTGTCTTGGAGCCGGGCCCGCTAGGCGCTCCGCTGGGTGAGGCGGGTTGGGTTGTCTGTTGGCTGCGGCGCCGTTGTGGCTGGTCGCGCAGTTCCCCGCGCCCCTTCGGGGGCGCTCCTGCTCAGGCGTTCTGACGAGTGAGCGTTGCTTCCTGGAACTTCGTGCCGGTCAGTGCCAGCAGCGGGGCCGCCTTGACGATGGTCTCCTCGAACTCGGCCGACGGGTCGGAGAGGGCGACGATCGCGCCGCCGACGCCGTAGCGCAGCTGGCCGGGGGTGACCACGGCGGTGCGGATGACGACGCTGAAGTCCGCGGCGCCGGTGAGGGAGAGGTAGCCGATGGCGCCGGAGTAGATTCCGCGCGGGCCGTCCTCCAGGTGGTCGATGATCTCCATGGTGCGGAGTTTGGGCGCGCCGGTCATCGAGCCGGGCGGGAACGCCGAGCGCAGACACCGCACCGGGCTGCTGTCGGCGCGCAGTCGGGCGGTCACCGTGCTGACGAGCTGGTGGACGGTGGCGTAGCTCTCGACGGCGAAGACCGGGTCGGCGCGCACGGTGCCGGGTTCGGCGCAGCGGCCGAGGTCGTTGCGGACCAGGTCGACGATCATCAGGTTCTCCGCGCGGTCCTTCTCATGGGTGCGCAGGTCGGCGGCGAGGGCGGCGTCCTCGGCGGGGGTGGCGCCGCGGGGGCGGGTGCCCTTGATGGGCTTGGACTCGGCCACTCCGTCGGCGGAGATGCGCAGGAAGCGCTCGGGGGAGGTGGACAGGACCGACAGTTCGCCGAAGCGGAGGAGGGCGCCGAAGGGGGCGGGGCTGCTGCGGCGGAGGTGGCGGTAGGCCTGCCAGGGGTCCAACTCGCCTTCGGCCTCGGCCATGTTGGTGAGGCAGATCTCGTAGCTCTCGCCTGCGGCGATCTCTTCCTGGCAGCGGTCTATCAGGCGGAGATAGGCGGGGCGGTCGTGGCGGAGGCGTATCTCGCCCAGGGTGGTGGGGGGTTCGGGGGGCGGGAGGGTGCCGGTGAGGGTGGAGAGGCGGCGGGTGGTGGCGGCGAGCCAGTCCCGGGCGGCCTGCGTCGCGCCGGTCTCCGCCAGCGCCAGCAGATGCGTCGTACCCGTCTCGTGGTCGAGGACGAGGGCCCGGTCCGCGAAGACCATGACGGCGTCGGGTTCTTCGGTGCGCGGGCCGAGGGGCGCGCCGCACTCCGCCTTGAGGCCGTAGCCGAGGTAACCCGTCCAGCCGAGGGCGAAGTCGCAGGGCAGCGGGGGGACTTCGACGTCGAGTGAGGCGAGGTCCTGGTCGAGCCAGTCCAGGAACGGGCCTTCGACGGTCTCCTCGGTGCCGGCCGACCGGACGGTCACCGTGTTGGTGGCGACGTCGGCGGTCGCCACCCGGGCGAGGGGGCCGGAGGCGTCGCCCATGACCGAGAAGCGGCCCTGGGTGCCGCGCCGGCTGCTGTCCAGCCAGAACGCGTGGTCGGCGCCGGTGAAGAGCCGCTCGTGGAGGGTCTCCTCGTCGCAGGGGGTGGGCAGTTGGGCGGTGAGGACGCGCAGGGACCGGGGGGCGGCCGACCGAAGGTGTGCCGGCTGTACCGTCTGCGCCGTCCGTACCGTCTCGCGATCGCGCCCCGCTCCCGCCGCGACCGGACCGAAGAAGTTGGCCAGCAGTTCGTCGCCGTACTCCGAGCAGATCGACTCGGGATGGAACTGCACGCCCCACTGCGGTCGCGTCCGGTGCCTGAGGCCCATGACCACCCCGTCCGGCGTCCACGCGGTGACCTCCAGCTCCTCGGGCAGGTCCGTCACCGCGAGCGAGTGGTAGCGCACCGCCTCGAACGGCGAAGGGAGCCCCGCGAACAGGCCGTTGCCCTCGTGCAGGACCGGCGAGGTCTGCCCGTGCCGGGGCCGCGGGGCACGTCCGACGTGTGCGCCGTGTGCCAGCCCGATGCCCTGGTGGCCGAGACAGATGCCGAGCAGGGGCAGTGCCGTGCTCGCGATGATCTCCCGGCAGATGCCGAAGTCCTCGGCGCGCTCGGGGGTCCCCGGTCCGGGCGAGATGACGACGCGGTCGAAGTCCGCCAGCTTCGCGGGGTGCCAGTGCGGGTCGTCGTTGCGGACGACCGTCGGCTCCTCGCCGGTGACGCGGGCGATCTGGTGCACGAGGTTGTAGGTGAACGAGTCGTAGTTGTCGACGAGCAGTGTGCGCATGGAGGTCCGGTCTCTCCTCGGGTCTCTC
Organism: Streptomyces sp. S.PB5; assembly: GCF_030403745.1. GTDB lineage: Bacteria > Actinomycetota > Actinomycetes > Streptomycetales > Streptomycetaceae > Streptomyces. The sequence goes on along the minus strand of NZ_JAQMWP010000013.1, from coordinate 269,340 downwards.
CTCGTACGGACGGCGTACGGACGGGCAGGTCAGCCGATGGCCACGATCTGCAGGAGCAGATGCTCGACGAGGTCGTCGCCGTACTCGCCCTCGCGGACCGTGCGGCTGTCCACGAGCCGCAGTTCGCGGTGGGTCTCGGCGGCGAGGCGGGTCAGGAGCGGGTGGTCGCCGCGGCTGCTGAAGTGCAGCAGGGCCCGTCCGCCGGGGGTGGTGCGGTGCGGGGCCTGCTCCAGGTAGCGGCGGTGGGCCCGGTAGCCGGCGTCGACGTAGGCGCGCTCGTGGTCGGACTCGTACTGGTAGTGGTCGGGGCCCAGGACGTAGTTGGAGCTCCAGAAGACGGTGTCGAAGCGCTCGTCGTCGCCGAGGGCGGCGAACAGGTCGCTGTGCACGGCTCTGACCCGGTCGCTCATACCGTGGCGGCGGGCGTTGACGGCCGCGTTCTCCGCGGCTCGCGGGTTGATGTCCGAGGCGACGACCGGGCCGTGGCCGGCGAGGGCGGCGGTCACCGCGATGACGCCGGTGCCGCAGCCGATCTCCAGGAACGAGCCGCGGTGCGCGCGGTCGTCGACCGGGCCGGTGAGGCCGAGGAAGTCCAGGGCGATGCCGGTCGAGGGCGAGTACACCGGTGCGAACACCTCGTCGAGGAGATCCCATCGGCGTCCCGCCAGGGGGAAGACGTCGGGGCGGTCCGCGCGGCTGAGGGACTGGCGGCTGCGCTCCAGCGAGCGCCGGTAGTCCTGCACCTGAGATGTGTACGGCATGGGTCCCCACCTGTTCCGAACGGCTCTGAGGCGTCGCACTGTGCGATGCCCGTTGGGCTGAGCGTGACGGCCGGTGAGGGTGTGGCGGAAGGTGGTCCGACGACAGCGCTTGCTCGCCTAGTAGGTGTCCGCGCCACAGTCAAGGGTCGTGAACTGGCCTTTTAACGGCTCTGTAGCAGGAATTCGTTGACCATCGAGAAGATTTTGAATTAGCTTTTCATCGAACTTGCACACTTGCTCGGGGGGAGCCGCAGGTGCCGACCGGTGGAGAACCGCTCGACAGGTATGCCCTGGCCATGCTCGAACTGCTGGCCAAGGAGGCGCCCGCCGAGCACTTCGAGGAGCTGGTCCGGCAGGCGGCCGCGGACGGCGCAGGCGAGGACGCGCTGGCCCAGGTCGTCGCGGCCAAGAACCGCTCGCTTGAGGTCCGGCAGCTGTTCGCCCGCCGCCAGCAGCGCGAGGCCGGGCTGTCCGCGCTGGTCGACACGGCCCGCGACCTGACCCATCCGTACAACCTGGACACCCTGCTGACGGTGATCACCCGCCGGGCCCGGCTGCTGATGGGCCTGGACATGTCGTGGGTGAGCCTGCACGGCGACGACGGGGCGTCCCACGTCCGGGCCGCGGACGGCCATGCGTCGGCGATCACCGTCGGGTTCCGGGTGCCGATCGGCGGCGGGGTCGGCCGGCAGGCGCAGCAGCGGTCCGCGCCCTTCTGGACCCCCGACTATCTGGCCGACGACAGCTTCGTCCACAGCGAGGCCATCGACCATGTCGTGCGCTCCGAGGGGCTGCGCGCCATCATGGCGGTCCCGCTGCGCCACGAGCACTCGACGCTGGGCGTGCTGTACGTCGCGGACCGCGACATCCGCCATTTCCTGCCCAACGAGATCTCGTTGATGACCTCGCTCGCGGACCTCGCGGCCGTGGCCATCGAACGGACCCGGCTGCTGGAGCGGACCCGGACCGAGGTCGCGGCGCTGGCGGGCGATGTCTCGCAGGCGCAGGACTCCTCCGCCACCGCGCGCCGGCTGCACAGCATCCACCGGGGCCTGATCGATCTGGCGCTCGGCGGCGGTGAACTGTCCGTGCTGGTGGAGCGGGCGGCGCTCGAACTGGGCGGCGCACTGCTGGTGCGGGACACCGTCGGCAAGGATCTCGCGAGCACGGAAGGCTTCCCGGCGGTTTTTTCAGGCCGTGATGCAACCCGCGTAGATCCCGGGCCGGGCGGTGACCCGGCCGACACCGTGATCGACCGGATCTGCCTGGACTCGCAGGCCGCGGGCGGGCCCGTCCGGTACGACGACGGCGTCGACGGCGTGCTGTCGGCCTGCCCGGTCACCGGCGGCGCGGAGAGCCTCGGCACGCTGGTGCTGGGCGGCGGGATGCCCCCGTCCGAGGAGCAGGAGCAGCTGCTGGGCCTCGTCGCCCAGGCCGTCGCCGTCCAGTTGCTGATGCAGCGCAGTACGGCGGTGGCGGAGGGCCAGGTCCGGGACGAGCTGCTGCACGACCTGCTGCATGTCTCCCAGCTGCCCCCGGGCCAGCTCGCCGCCCGGGGCCGCCGGCTCGCGGTCGATCTCGGCGCGCCGCACGTCATCGTGGTGGTCCGCCCCGAGGGCGGTTCGCAGAGCCGGGCCAACGCCTGGGCGTCCTCGTACGCGCACCGGCTCTCCGGGCTCAAGTACGTCGACGGCGGCCACATCGTGCTCCTGCTGCCGGGCGCCGATCCGGCCGGGGCCGCGCGGGCGGTGCAGCGGGAGCTGTCCGTCGTGCTCGGCCACCCCGTGACCGGGGGCGCCGCCGGGCCGGCCCATGCCCCGGACGAAGTCCGCCACGTCTACCGCGAGGCACAGCGCTGCCTGGACGCGCTCACCGTCCTCGACGGCATCGGCAGCACGGCGTCTCCGCGGGAACTCGGGTTCCTGGGGCTGCTGTTGTCCGAGAAGCAGGACGTGACACGGTTCGTCGGCTCGGCGATCGGGCCGGTCCTCGACTACGACCACCAGCAGTCGACGGAACTGCTGCGGACCCTGGAGTCGTACTTCGCCTCCGGCAGCAGTCCCACGCGGGCGGCGGAACTGCTGCACGTCCACCCCAACACCGTCTCGCGACGGCTGGAACGGATCACCGACCTGCTCGGCCCGGCCTGGCAGGAGCCCGCGCAGGCACTGGAGGTCCAGCTGGCGCTGCGGCTGCATCGGACACGGCACTTGCTGGCGGACGGCGACGGGGGTGTCGTACGGCCGTAGTCGTCGGCGTACGGCGGTCAGGCGCTTCTCGCCTCCAAGGTGTCGAACTCCCCTTGTGCCGCTTCGGACAGGGACCGTGCCGCATAGGCGACCGAGGCCAGTGTGGTGTGGCGGTGCCAGCCCTTGAAGGAGCGGCCGACGAAGTCCCGGAGGCCGACCTCTTCGCCGGTCGTGGCGCAGTCGTGGGTCACCCGGCGGGCCAGTTTGGACAGCCTCAGGAGGATGGGTACCGGGGTGCGGTCCAGGTCGGTCAGCCAGAACTCCGTCGGCGGGCGGTGCGGGTCGGTCCACTCGCCGAGCAGCAGTCCGGGCCGGCCGTCGTCCGTACCGGCCCGGGGGAGTGTCACCGGGACGCCGACCACCGGTGAACTCCGGATCACCGAGGGCCCGTTGAGCGGGTCGGCCCAGCGTACGGGCCTGCGCAGCGCGCGGACCGAGTCGGCGATCCGGCCCACCGCCAGCGGCCCCGCGCCGAAGCCGGGCAGCGACGGTTCGCTCACGGTCACGGCCGTGGCCGCGGACACCCGTACCAGCAGCGGGACCTGGGCGTCCTGGTAGCGCCGGATCGTCGCACCCAGGTCCGGGCCCGCCGCCCCCAGCACCACCGGGCGGCGCGGCAGCCCCCAGTCGAGCGTGGAGCGTACGACCGCCGCCGCGCACTCCTCCAGCGTCTCCTCGCACGCCCCGTCGGGGATGTCGGCCCGCCGCCTGCGTTCGGGGTCGTGGAGCCAGCCGTCCGGCAGATGCAGCCGCCAGTTGACCGGGGCGCTCGACTGCTCGGAGGCGAACCAGAGACCGAAGGCCTGCTGGCCGTTGTCCGGGCCGCCCGGGTGGGGCACGAGGTGCCGGCCGACGCCGACCGAGTGTTCGCCGACCTTGGGGATGACCATCGGCTGGACCACCCAGGCGGCCGGGGTCATGGCGTCCTGGAGCCGGCAAGCCAGTGCCTCCCGCATCGGCGACCAGGACCAGGTGGAGGCGGCGATGAGGTGGTGCAGGCTCTGCTCGGCGGCCCCGCCGCCGACGGCGGAGGCGATCCGGCGCACCGACTTGCGGCCGTCGGCGGCGAGCAGTCCGCGTACGTACTGCTCGGCCCACCAGCGCTGGTCCTTCCTGCGCAGCGTCCGGGGGAACAGCGCGGCGGACAACTCCGCGACGACGTCCGCCGGTTGGTGGACCGCCGCCCACCCCGGGTCCGTCCAGGGCCCGCCGAAGACGGCTCTGCTCATGGTCACGCCTGCCTTTCGTCCGACGGCTCCTGACCCGTCCCACACTGCCGAGTGGGCTGCCGCCCGGAGGAGGTGCGGAGGGAACCCTCTCGGGCGGGCGGGTGGTGGCCGGACCACCACCGGCGGTCCCGGAGCGCCGGTCGAACCGGTCGAAGGGGCCGGAGTCGGGCTCCGGGGGGTGGGCCGGTCACCATCGGGAGTCTGTCGCGCTGCCGGTTCGGGGCCTGGCGTTCCCCTCCTTCAAGAGGCGACCTGACGGACTTTGCCGGACCTGATGAGGATCCTGGACCTTGCTTGTGACACCCCCGGCCCGCTCCACACAGTGATGGCCATGCCCTCACCGCAACTCGCCGACACCGTCGGCAGGTACCGACGAAAACACGCCGACCGGGTGGCACTGTCGTGCTGCCACCGAAGCGTCACGTACGAGCAACTGGACTGCCTGGTACGGGAGTTCGCCGAGCAGTTGGAGCGGTTGCCGCTCGTCCCGGGTGCCACCGTGTGCGTACCGGCGCACAAGTCCCCCGAGACCATCGCCCTGTTGCTCGCCGTGTTCCGGCAGGAGCTCGTCGCGCTCGTCCCGTCGCCCGACCTCGGCGGCGAGGCGCTGGACCGGCTCAGCCGGCGGGCCCGGGCCTCCCATCTGCTGGGCGCGGACGAGCAGGGGCTCCTGTCGGCCGAGCCGATCGAGGCGGACGAGGCCGAGGCGGCGGGGTTCGCGGTCCCCGACCCGGCCCGCACCCGGCTGCTGCTCACCACCTCCGGGTCCACCGGGACCCCGAAGATCGTGCCCATCCCCGTCGAGGGGTTCGCCGCGTTCGCCGACTGGGCCGAGGACGCCTTCCGGCTCACTGGCAACGATGTCGCCCTCTCCTACGCCCCGCTCAACTTCGACCTCGCGCTGCTGGACGTATGGACGTTCCTGCGGCTCGGCGCCGAAGTGGTGCTCGTCGGCAAGGAGCATGCCGCCGATGCCCGTCAGCTGGGGGATCTGGTCCTCGGGCGGGGCGTGAGCTTCGTCCAGGGGGTGCCGATGCTGCACCGGCTGCTCACCGAGGGCGCCGACGGACCGTATCCCACGGTCCGGCAGGCCGTCTTCACCGGCGAGGCCATGCCCGCCGACCTGCTGGCCGCGGTGTCCGAGGCGTTCCCCGAGGCGCGGCTGCACAACGTCTTCGGGTGTACGGAGACCAACGACTCGTTCGTCCACGAGGTGCCCCGCGACCAGGCGGCTGCCGGGGCCGGGGCCGGGGAACGCTTGCCGATCGGGCGCCCGCTGCCGGGTGTGCACGCCCTGGTCGACGGGGCCGGAGAAGGCGCGGGCAGCGGCGAGTTGCTGGTGTCGACGCCGTTCCAGACCGACGGCTATCTCCAGACCTCCCTGAACGAGCGGGTGTTCACCGAGATCGACGGCCGGGTCTACTACCGCACCGGCGACCTCGTCACCCGCGACGCGGACGGACTCGTCCACCTCGAAGGACGCGCCGACTGGCAGGTCAAGGTGCGCGGCATCCGCACCAACCTCCAGGAGGTGGAGGCCGTCATCGCCACCCACCCCGATGTCGCCGAGGCGGTCGTGGTCGCCCTGCCCGACGGGCGGGCCGGGGTCCGGCTGCACGCCACGGTGACCCGGCGCCCCGCCACCGCGCTGACCGGACTCGGCCTGCGCAGCCACGCCGGCGCCCGGCTGCCCCGGCACGCCATCCCCTCCTCGGTCCACATCACCGACCAGCCCCTGCCCCGCACCTCCACGGGTAAGCCCGACCGCAACCGAATCCGAGCCGACCGCCTGAAGGAGACGTCGGCGGCCTGAGTCCTGTCCGCGGCCTGAGTCCCGTCCACGGCCTGAGCCTTGGCCGCGCCGGAGTCCCATCCAGGGCCGGGGTCTCGTCCGCGCCTGAGTCCGATCCGCGGCCTGAGTCCGATCCGTGGCCGGAGTCTCGTCCGTGGCCCGGGGGCCGTCCGCGCCGGGGTTCCGTCTGCGGTCGGGGTTCCGTCCGCGCCTGAGTCCGGTTCGCGGTCGGGGTCTCGTCCGCGCCGGAGTCCCGCCCGCGGCCGGTGTCCCGCCCGCGCCCCGGAAGAGGCCTCCCTTGCACGCCCCGACCTCCCTCCGCCCGACCTCCCTCACCCGACGGAGGCCGCCCGCCCCTGATCCGTCGCCCACGAAGGAGACCTCCCACCTCATGACCGCCCAACAGACAGCCGACGAGCTGCGCGCCTTCATCGCCGCCGAGTTCCTGGACGGCGAGGACGCCTCGGAGCTCACCGACGACTACGACATCGCCGCCTCCGGGGTCATCGACAGCCTCGGTCTGGTCCGGCTGGTCTCGCACATCGCGACGACCTACCAGGTGCCGATGGACGGCATCGACATCAAGCCGGAGAACTTCCGCACCATCGCCGCGATCACCGAACTGATCGGCAGGCACTCCGGCTCCGTCGTGGCCTGACCCACCCCAGCCTCACCTCAACCTCACCCCAACCCCCCCACCCCCCACCAACTCCCCAAGGAGACCTTCCATGTTCACTCGCAGCGTTGACGACGTCGTCCCCGTCGAGTGGGGCAACGGCACCAGCCACCGCCTCCTGGTCGAGGCCGACCGCATGGGCTTCGCCTTCGCCGTGACGATGGTCCGCCAGGGCACCACGAGCGCCCTGCAGTACCGGGACCACCTGGAGGCCTGCTTCTGCGTCGCCGGCTCGGGCGAGGTCGTCGAGAAGGACGGCACCCGGCACAAGATCATGCCGGGCACGATCTACGTCCTGAACGAGCACGACCCGCACTACCTCATCGCCTCCGACTACGAGGACCTGCACCTGGTCTCGGTCTTCAACCCGCCGATAGTCGGCAACGAGCGGCACACCCTGTCCGAGGACGGCTTCTCCCAGTACTGACGGTCTGACGGTTCCAAGGAGCTGAGCCATGTCCGACATCCTCCAGCTGATGACCCCCTGGGCCGAGAGGCTCAACGCAGATCTCGACACCCTGGACAGCGGGGCCGAGTTCCCCTGGGACAAGTGGTCGGCCGTCCAGGAGTCCGGGATCCTGCGCACCCCCTTCGACCCCCGGTACGGCGGACACGGCCGCTCCCTGACCGAGACCATGCTGGCCCTGGAAGGACTGGGCCGGGTGTCCCGTGACTCCGGCCTGTCCTTCTCGGCCTCCACCCAGATCGTGTCCGTGGGCGTACCGCTCCAGCGGTTCGCCGACGACGACCTGAAGGATCGTTTCCTTCCCAAGATCCTCTCCGGTGATCTGATCACCGCGCACGCCATCACCGAGGAGTCCGGCGGCTCCGACGCGATGAACATCGCCACCACCGCCGTACGCGAGGGCGACCACTACGTCGTCAACGGCGCGAAGATGTTCATCACCAACGCCCCGGTCGCCGACCTCTTCCTCCTCTACGTCCGTACCGGCGCCCCCGGCCCGTTCGGGCTGACCTGCCTCCTGGTCGAGGCCGGCACGCCCGGTCTGAAGGCCGGACCGCCGCTGGACAAGATCGGCCTGCGCACCAGCCCCCTCGGCACCCTCGCCTTCGAGGAGCTGCGGGTGCCGGTGGCGCAGCGGGTCGGCGGGGAGGGGACGGGGTTCCTCGTCCTGGATTACGTCATGAAGCGCGAGGTGCTCTTCGCCTTCTCGATCACGCTCGGCGAGATGACCCGCCGGCTGGCCGAGACGATCCGATTCGCCAAGGAGCGGACCCAGTTCGGGCAGTCGATCGGCAAGTACCAGGCGATCTCCCACAAGGTCGCCGACATGAAGATCCGCACCGAGACCGCCCGGAAGTGGCTGCACGACACCGGGGTGAAGGTGGAGTCCGGCCAGGACGCCGCCGTGGATCTCGCCGCCACCAAGACCGTCGTGTCGGAGGCGAACGTCCAGAACGCGCTCGACGCGGTCCGTATCCACGGCGGCCGCGGAGTCCTCACCGCCCACGGGGTCGAGCGCGCGCTGCGCGACTCCGTCGCCGGAACCATCTACTCCGGGACCAGTGAGATCCAGCGCACCCGGATCGCCAGCCTCCTCGGCCTCTGACCACGGCCTTTCGAACAGGGAACGAGTCCATGACCGACATACCCCGCACGCTCACCGCCCCGACCGAGTTCCTCGACTACGAGTCGGAGGCCGTCCAGACCTTCATCGACGACGTCGTCGAGGACCGCTCGGCCGACCGCCGCGCCAACGCCGTGAAGCTGTACTACGCGGTCCGCGACACCGTCCACTACGAGGTCTACGGCGCCGACCTGTCCCGCGAGGGCCTGAAGGCGTCGACCACCGCGACCACCAGGTCCGGCTTCTGCCTGCACAAATCGGCCCTGTTCGCCGCGGCCGTACGCGCCCTCGGCATCCCCTCCCGGCTGGTGTACGGCGATGTCCGCAACCACCTCGCCTCACCCCGGCTGATCGAGCACATCGGCGGCGACGTCTTCTTCCACGGCCTCACCCAGATCCACCTGGACGGCCGCTGGGTGAAGGCCACCCCCGTCTTCAACAAGCTGCTGTGCCGGCTGTACGGCATGCAGGCCCTGGAGTTCGACGGCACCGCCGACAGCCTGTACCACCCGCACGGCAGCGGCGGCGCGATGGAGTTCCTGAAGGACCACGGGTCCTTCGACGACCTGCCGTACGAGTTCGTGATGGCGTCCATGCGCAGTGCGCATCCGCGGTTCCTGGAGGGAGAGGGGACCGTCTCCGGCGGTTCGCTCTCGTCCGAGGCATCCGCGGCCGACCCGCTGCCCACCCCGATGCCAACCCCCGCGCCCGCCCCGACGCCCGCCCTGAATCGCTGAGGAGCCGCCCCTCATGAACGCCACCGCTTCCGCACTCGCCACCGACCCCACCCTCCTCGACATCGACGAGGAGGTCCGCGAGGCCCTGCACGAGGGCCGTCCGGTCGTCGCCCTGGAGTCCTCCGCCATCCCGCACGGGCTGCCGTACCCGGCCAACCTCGACCTGGCCCTCGACATCGACACGGAGGTCCGCGCGTCCGGCGCCGTCCCCGCCCGGATCGCGATGCTCGACGGGAAGATCCGGGTCGGCATGACCAAGGAGCAGCTCGAACTCTTCGCCTCCGCCCCGGACGTGCCCAAGGTCAGCACCCGGGACATGGCATTCGCTCTGGCCCGCGGCGGCCCGGGCGCCACGACCGTCTCCTCCTCCCTGGTGGCCGCCGAGCTGGCCGGCATCCCGGTGTTCGCGGTCGCGGGCATCGGCGGGGTGCACCGCGACGCCCCGCTCACCTTCGACATCTCCGCCGACCTGGTGCAGTTCACCCGCAGCAAGGTCGCCGTGGTGTGCGCGGGCGCCAAGTCGATGCTGCACCCGGCGTGGACGCTGGAGTGGCTGGAGACCGCGGGCATCCCCGTGATCGGCTACCGCTGCGACGACTTCCCCGCCTACCTGAGCGTCAGCAGCGGGGTGCGCAACCCGCACCGGCTCGACGACCTGCGCGAGATAGCGGCCGTCTCCCTCGCCCACTGGCGGGCGGGCAACGCCACCTCGACCCTGCTCACCCACCCGATCCGCGAGGCGGACGGCATCCCGTCCGCCGAGATCGAGGCCGCCCTCGCGGACGCCACCGCCGAGGCCCAGGCCGCCGGTGTCACGGGCCCCGCCATCACGCCGTACCTGCTGAAGGCGATCTCCCGGGCGACGAAGGGGCGGACCTCGGCCGCGAACCGGTCGGTGCTGCTGTCCACCGCGGCCCTCGCGGGCGAGTTCGCCGTGCAGTTCGCGGCCGAACTCGCCGCGTACAAGAGTGAGTCGGGGGTGCGCGCATGACGGCGTACGACGTACCGGCCGCCGTTCTGTTCGACCTCGACGGCACCCTGCTGGACACCCCGGGCGCCATCGCGGGCGTCCTGCACCGGGTGCTGGAGTCGACCGGCCGCCCGGACGTCCCCGAGGACCGGGTGCGGGGCACGGTGGGCAAGCCGCTCGTGGCCGTGTTCGCCGAGCTCACTGGGTTGCCGGAGGAGCACGCGGAGGTGGGTGAATCGGTGGCGCTGTTCAGGGAGTTGTTCCGGGACGAGGTCGTGCCGAAGGCCGCCGACCTGGTCTTCCCCGGCGTACCGGAACTGCTGGGCCGGTTGCGGGAAGCGGGCCTGCGGACCGCGATCTGCACCAGCAAGATCCGGCCCAGCGCGCTGGAGCTGCTCCAACCGGCCGGTCTGGTCGATGAGTTCGACGCGATCGTCTGTCACGGCATGGCCCCGCGCGGCAAGCCGCACCCCGATCTGGCGCTGCTCGCCGCCCAGTTGCTCGACATCGCGCCGGAGCGCTGCGTGATGGTCGGCGACGCCGTGGACGATATACGGATGGCGGCGGCGGCCGGGATGCCCGCGATCGGCGTCTCGTACGGGGTCGCGTCGGCGCGGCAGCTGACGGAGTCGGGCGCCGCGGCGGTGGCGGAAAGCGTCGCTGAGCTGGAACAGGCGCTGGGCCGGCTGCCGTTGACGACTCCGGCACCTTCTTGATCAATTCGCTTCCTCAGCCCCCCACCCGGGACGAAACGACAACCAGGCGGTCATCCACACCATGTCTCTTCCGAACGCTCCCTCCGCACCGACGGCTTCCCGCAGTCCCGTCGGCGGTCTCATCACCCTCTCCGCGGCCCAGTTCCTCATCGCGCTGGACTTCTCGGTCATCTTCGTCGCACTGCCCGACGTCGGCTCCGATCTGAGCCTGTCCGGCAGTGCGATGCAGTGGGTCGTCAGCGCCTACTCCGTGTTCTTCGCGGGCTTCCTGATCGTCGGCGGCCGGGTCGGTGACCGGGTCGGCGCACGCAAGCTGTTCATGGCCGCGCTGGTGATCTTCGGTGTCGCCTCGCTGCTGGGCGGCCTCGCGGCGAACGCGGCGCTGCTGCTGATCGCCCGCGGTGCGCAGGGAGTCGCCGCGGCCTGTCTCCAGCCGTCGATCCTGGCGCTGGTCAACACCACGTTCCCGGCGGGCCGGGAACGCACCCGGGCGCTGGCGGTCTGGGGCACGGTCGGGGCCAGCGGCCTCGCCGCGGGCGTGGTCATCGGCGGACTGCTGACCACCCTGTCCTGGCGCTGGACGTTCTTCGTGAACCTGCCCTTCGCCGTGCTGTGCTCGCTGGCCGCCCCCCGGTTCCTGCCCGGGAAGACGGCACAGGACGGCCGCAGCACCGCCCTGAACGTCCTCAACGCCGTCCTGTGCACCGCCCTCGTCCTCGTCTCCGTCCTCGGACTCACCCTGGCCGCAGACATCGGCTGGACCGAGCCGCTGACGCTGGGCAGCTTCCTCGCCGGGGTCGTGCTCCTGGTGCTGTTCGCGCTCCGGGAGCGGGGCAGCGCGCGGCCGCTGGTCGATCCGGCGCTGCGGCGCACCCGCAGCCTCGTCATGGGCTGCGGCGCCTCCGCCCTGTACATGGCGAGCGTGGCGGGCGTCGAGTTCTACCTCGTGACGCTGCTCCTCCAGGACGGCCGCGGGTTCGAGCCGCTCGCCGCCGGCATGGCGTTCCTGCCGCTCGCCGCGTGCATCACCTTCGGCAACATGATCGCCGGCAAGCTGGTCCCGGTCCTCGGCGTACGCCGGTGCCTGACGCTGGCGTTCGTGGTCGGCGCGGCGGGGCTCGTACTGCTCGGGCTCTCCACCGGGCAGCACGGCTACCTCGTCGGGATGCTGCCGGGCCTGATCGTCAGCGGCCTGGGCCACGGCATGATCTACACCTCGATGTTCGTCGGCGGCACCCGGGACGTGGACGACCGCAACCAGGGTGTGGCCGGCGCGCTGATGACCACCACGCAGTACGCGGGCGGCGCGTTCGGAGTGGCCGCCCTCGTCCTCGTCCTGGGCACGGACCCCGGGGACGGCGCGTTCCGTACGGGGTTCCTGCTGGCCGGGGGGATCGCGGTGGCGGGTGCGGTGCTGGGGTGGGTCGGGTTCGGGGCGGAGGGCTCCGCCGTGTCCGAGGCGGGCCGGGAGGCCGAGGCGGCGGACGGCGGGCCGACGGATGACGTATCGGCCGACGGTGTGGCGGCTCCGGCCGCGGCGGGTGAGCGCTGATGGCCACGGCTTCCGGTGCCCGCCTGGGCATCCTCGTCATCCACAACGACCCCGTCCCCGAGACCGAGATCTGGCGCATGGCCCCCGACGGGGTCTCCGTCCACACCGCCCGCTTCGAGTGCCCCCGGCCCGTCGACACCGAGTACGTCGGCAGCCCCGCCGGCGCGCTCGCGAACGCGCCGGACGTCGTCCGCGGCCTGGACCAGCTGGGCCGGCTCGGCGCGCACAGCGTCGCGCTGTGCTTCGGGTCGAGCAGCTTCTTCGGAGGGCCCGCCTTCGACACCGAGTTCATCGCGGCGGCGGAGGCGCACGCCCACGGCGTACCCGTGTACACGGCGGCGACGGCGATCACGGCGGCCCTGCGCGCCACCGGTGTACGGCGGCCGCTGCTGGTCATGCCCCCGTGGTTCACCGAGCCGACGTTCCGGGCGACGGAGGAGTACCTGGCCGAGGTCGGTGTGGCGGAAACCCGGCTGGTCCAGTTCGAGCTGGGCCCCGAGTGGGACGGCATCGCCCGCTACAACGCCTTCGACGAGGGCGCCCACTGGACGATCGACCCCGCCGAGGTGCACCAGCAGGTCGTCAAGGCGTTCCACGACCCGGACCGGCCGCGGCCGGACGCGGTACTGGTCCCCGGGAGCGGCTTTCCGTCCCGGGGGGCCGTGGTCCCGCTGGAGCAGGAGCTGGGGGTGCCGGTGATCACCTCGAACCAGGCGGTGCTCTGGTACGGCCTGCGGCGCGCGGGAACGGCGGCGGAGACCGGGGACGGGGCTCACGGAAGCCTGTTCACCCGGACCCTGAGCTAGGGAATCAGCGCGGCCACCCCGTTGACGGCGGAGAGCACAGCGGCGACCCCGCCCGCTCCCGCCGTCAGCGAGTCCAGGAGGCTGCGCACGATGGTCCGGTTCGGCCGGCCTTGCTGGAGCTGGGCGTTCAACGCCTCGGTGAGCTCGCGCAGTTGGCCGGCGTTGGGGAGGGTGACGGCGTACTGGGCGATCTGCCGCTCCAACTCCTCCATACGGCTCTGGAGCTCGAGCGCGCGCGGGTCCTGGGGCGGGCCGGCGGCGTAGTAGTCACCCGCCTCCGCCTTCTCGACACGGCTGAAGACATGGCCCGTGACATTGCTGATGTGGTCTCCGTGCTGCATGTGCGCTCTCCTTCGGGGCGGTGTCAGTTCTGTGCGCCGGCGCGGCCCTGAGGCGGTGCGCTCCCGCCCGAGTAGTTGCCCGCCCGGGCGCTGTTGACGTGGCCGAAGACATGGCCCTGGACGTTCTGCGCCTGGACGCGGTTGTCGTTGAAGTTCTGGACCAGGTTCTGCTGGAAGCGGTCGAACTGCTCGGAGGCGATGCCCTTGGACCGCAGGAAGTCCCCGACGGTGTTCAGCAGATGCTGCTGGGTGGTGAACAGGGCCCGGGTCAGGTCCCGCCCGATGTAGTAGCGCCCCTCGTCGTCGCCGCTCGCGTACTCGCGGATGCTCAGCGAGGCGCCGTAGTCGAACCGGTAGCCGCCCCGGATCGTGCTGCGCTGCCGCCGCCGTTCGGCCGCCGTCCGGCACGCCTCCGCGGCCCGCCGCAGCAGCGCCCGCGGCGCCGCGGCGAGCGCCCGCGGCACCCTCGGCAGGGCATGCCCGAGCGCGACGGCCGCGGCACCGGCGGCGGTGCGGTGCGGAAGGTTGTCGACGGTGTAGTACCAGGCCCGCATCGGCAGCAGCGCATGCGCCGACCACTCCAGATACAGCGTCCCGTGGACCACGACCGCCCGCAGATACATGGTGAGCACCGACTGCCCGCTCCACGCGGGCACTTCGATGCTCACGTACGACCGCTTCGTCGCCCCGAGCCCGTCCGGCATGGTCCGCATCACCGGCACCGGGACGCGGCTGAGCGGCGGCCGCTCACGGTCGGGCAGCAGGTTGGGATCGCGGGCCACGTTCAGCCCGTCGACGAACAGCCGCTCCTCCACCCGCAGGTTGTCGAGCCCGATCAGCCGGGCGGCGGCGATGAGCACGTCGTACAACTCGCCCGTGTCCAGGGGCAGTGGGGTACGTCGGCTGCCGTCCGGCTTGGTCGAGCCGTGGCGGATGTCGATGGGCATCTCCCAGGTGTCGATCTGGTCCCCGCTGCCGGCGAACGGCCAGTACCCGGAGCACACGATGAGGTTCCCCGAGGGCCGCTCGGCGACCGTGTCGAGCCGGGTCCGGACCCGTCGGGTCATCGGATGCGGCGCCTGCGCGGGCTCGTAGCGGGCGGGCGCCAGTCTCCGGCGCAGCACCAGATACGCGGTCACCCACAGGTCGACGGCGAGCGTGAGCCACGCGAGGACGAACATGGCGGCGCCGCCGACGGCGTACGGCTGCCACCAAGTCCCGCCCAGGTCCCCGGACTTGATGATGTCGAACTGATTGCGGACGCCGGTCCCGAGCAGGGTGAGCAGCGCGACGAGTGCCGCGGTCAGCACCAGATCACGGACGAGCCGGCGCCGTCGTGCCCCGATCGCCCAGCGGGTGACGATGCCGAGGTCGGCGCCGAAGACGGGGGCGAGGGCCCGATAGGGCTCGTCCACGACCTGACGCACCACCACATCGGCGAACCACGGGTCGAGTTGGGTGGCGGCGGCGAGATAGCGGGTCGAGGAGGAGCGGGCGTCGTCGGTGATCGGCGGCGGGTCCGCGTTGCGCATCGGACCGGTCGGCAGATCGGGGTCGGCGGCGGGCCCGGCGGGGCGCTGGGTGGTGCGTCGGGGGTCGCGCAGATCGGCGACCCCGTACCCGTTGCGATGGAACTCCACCTTGACGGACCCGAATTGCAGCACGTCCCCGTCGCCCAGCCGCACCGGCCGCTCGGGCGCGAGCCGCACGCCGTTGTAGAGCACGCCGTTGCTGGAGTGGAGATCGCTCACCCAGACCCCGTCGCTGCCGCGCCGCAGCTCGGCATGGCGCTTGCTGACATCAGGAGAGGCCAGCCGGATGTCCCCGAACCGCCCCACCACATGCACATCGCGCGTCAACTCGAATCGGGCGCCCGCGAACTGCCCCGGTCCTCTCACCACGAGATAGGGCACCCGCGCCCCGTACCCGGCCATGCCACACATCCCCCGTCCCGCAGCCCCGCTCCGGCGCGCCGTGCAACGCGGTGCGACCTTGTGCACCGTGGTGGCCATGTGTCACGTACGTCCGGGAGCATCTGCGATGCGGGCCATGTTCCTCGTGCGCCGATACGCCCCGCAATCCACAAAATTGGGGGTTGCGGTGGGGGCAGGGGATGACTGCTACGGACGGCTACGGGATGACGTACGCGCCTGCCGCCGCCGCCGCGAACGCGGCTCCCGCCGCACGCTCGGCGGCTGCGGGGTCCGGAGCCGCCCCGGTGGTCAGCAGCGTGTAGTAGAGGGGTGCCGACACCGCCCGTACGACCTCGGGTGGGTCCGTCCCGAACGGCAACTCCCCCCGCTCGACCCCCTGTTGCACGCACGGCGCCCACTCCGCCACCCGCACCTCGTAGAACCCCCGCAACGCCTCCGCCGTACGCCCGTCCCAGGTCGCCGCCGCGATCACCGCCCGGAACAGCGCCCCTTGACGAGGATCGGCGAGAGTGCGCTGCACCAGAAGGGCGTTGGCGAGCAGATCCCCCCGTACCGACCCGGTCTCCTCCCGTGGCGACGACTGCTCGGCCATGTCGGCGAGCAGATCGGCGACGAGCCCCGTCACGGATCCCCACCGCCGGTACACGGTTGTCTTGCCGACCTCCGCCCGCCGGGCGATATCGGCGAGATCGAGCGCTGCGAATCCGTCCTCCGCGAGCACGTCCCCGGCCGCCCGCAGCACGGCCGCCCGCACACGCGCGGTACGCCCTCCAGGACGCACGGTGCCGGGTTCGGCGGACATAACGGCCTCCATGGGACTGCTGTACGGGCCGTCGTACGACCACTGCAGGGGACTGGGCCAGCGTAACGAAACAGCAGAACCGTTTACCCCTCACCGAGCGTGACATCCCCGTGTCGGCGCACGTCACCGGCCTGATACCGTCCCGGCAAACGGCCGATACTCTCTCCAGTTCCGCCGCAGCCCTTCCAAAATCCGTCCCGCCCAAATCTGTTACGTCGCTGAGAGGTTGGAGCATGCCGGACGACTCCGCAGCAGCCCGGGCCGCCGCCGAGGAGGAGTCCGCCTTCTCGCACCCGCCCGTCGACCCCGACGTCACCGCCGCGTACGGCGATCACCCGGATCAGGTGATCGACTTCTACGCGCCGAGGAGCGACGTCAGCCTCGCGCCGCTGGTGGTCGTGGTGCACGGCGGCGCGTGGCGGGCGCCGTACGACCGGCGGCACATCACCCCGTTCGCGGACTTCCTGGCGCGGCGCGGGTTCGCGGTGGCCAACGTGGAGTACCGCAGGGGTGCCGTACTGCCGGGCCGGACCCCGGAGACGGCGGCCGGGGGCCCGGTGGCGGGGCGCTGGCCGGACACCTTCGACGACATGGCCGCCGCACTGGACGCCCTCCCCGGCCTCGTACGTGACGCGGTCCCCCAGGCCGACCCCCGCCGCACGGTGATCACCGGCCACTCGGCAGGCGGCCACCTCGCCCTCTGGGCAGCCGCCCGCCACGTACTCCCTGCGGACGCCCCCTGGCGCACCTCCGGCCCCGCCCCCCTGCGCGGTGTGGTGGCCCTGGCCCCGATCGCCGACTTCGCGATGGCGGGAAAGCTGGACGTGTGCGGGGGAGCGGCACTCCAACTCCTCGGCGGGGAGCCCCACTTCGCCGACCGCCGCCCCTACGCGGACCCCGCCCTCCTGCTCCCCACGGGCATCGCGACGACCCTCGTCCAGGGCCGCAGCGACGTGGACGTCCCGGAGGCGGTCGCCGAGTCCTACGCGGACGCGGCGGCGAAGGCGGGAGAGGTGGTGGGCCTGACGCTCCTGGAGGACGTCGGCCACTTCCCCCTGATCGATCCGGCGGCGGACGCGTGTGCGGTGGTGGCGGAGGAGATCGCGCAGCTGGCGTGGTGACGGCGCGGGCGGTGGGCGTGAGCCCCCTCCCATACCCGTAATACCTGAGAGCTACGTCGACAGTGAGCTCCCCGGTGTGACGCGGACGACGACCCCGTCTCCGTAACTTCCCAACCAGACAAGCCCGATGGACGGGCGGACTGGGAGGGGGACACGGTGGGGGTCAAGGTCGGTGGGGGTCTGCGCGGCTTGCGGGCGCGCATGCCGCGTCTTCTGCGGGCACGCATGCCGCGTCTTCTGCAGGCCGGCATGCCGCGCCGACCGCGGGCAGGCGTGCCGTTGGGGGCGGCACGGGTGGGCGCTGGGGGTCCACCCTCCCGGGGAGGCACCTCGCCGGCGCCGGCGAGCACCCCTGCCCCCGCCCAGCCCCCACCCCGCCGCACCCACAAATGGCGCCGAGCCACCCTCGCGGCCCTCATCACCGGCGCCGTGGTACTCCCTCTCTCCGCCGCGGCCCGCCCCGAGATCCCGGCCCCACCCCCCGCGACCCTCGCCCCTCTCACAGCCACCACCCTCGACGAGGCCTACGCGGCCAACCGCGCCAACGCCGCCCAGGCGTCCCGCATGGCCGCAGCCCACGGCGACACCGAACGCGCCGCCGCGGACCGGGCCATGGCCGCCCCCACCCGCACCCTCCTCCACTTCGACGGCCGAGGCTCCGGCCGGGCCACAGAAGTCCTCGGCGACCTCACGAACGCCGGGCACATCGCCGTCCTGGTCCCCGGCTCCGACACGTCCCTCGACACCTACGCCCGCTTCCACAAGGCCGCGGCTGCCCTCCACACCCAGCTGACCCGCACCGACCCCCGTACGGCCGTCATCGCCTGGCTCGGCTACGAAACCCCCGCCACGATCAGCCCCACCGTCACCACCACCGGCAGAGCCGACGAAGCCGCCCCCCAGCTGCGGAAGTTCATGAGCGAACTCCGCGCCGTAGTCGGCGGGCACCCCACCGTCTCCCTCCTCTGCCACAGCTACGGCTCGGTGGTCTGCGCCCGCGCCGCCGGCACGGACGACGACGCCACCGGCCTCGACGCCACCGACCTGGTCCTCCTGGGCAGCCCCGGCACCGGCGCGGACACCGCAGCCGCCCTCCACACCCGAGCCCGCATATGGGCAGCCCGCGGCGCGGACGACTGGGTCGCCGAAGTCCCGCACATCAGAACCGGCTTCTTCGGCATCACCGTCGGCTTCGGCACCGACCCCATGTCCCCGGCCTACGGCGCCCACACATTCGCCGCAGGTGGCGGCGGCCACAGCGACTACTTCGCCCCGGGCTCGGTCTCCCTGACCAACCTGGCCCGGATCGTCCTGGGAGACACCTCGGAGGTGACCCGTGCGTGACGTCATACGTCGACGAGCCGCACACAGACGAGCCGCCGCACGGATACGCCACGGCGCCACCCGCATCGACGAGGCCACGCCCGCCGACCGGGACCGCGCCGTCGACGCCCTGCGCGCCCTCGCGATCCTCGGCGTGGTCCTGGGCCACTGGCTGGTCACCGCCCTGGTCTCGGACGGCCGCGGCCTCCACACGGCAAGCCCCCTCCAGCACCTGCCGTGGCTGGCCCCGATCTCCTGGGCCTTCCAGACCTTGGCGGTGTTCTTCCTGGTCGGCGGCCATGTGGCGACGAAGAGCCACGCCTCCGCCCGGGCCCGCGGGACGACGTATCCCGCGTGGCTGGCCACCCGTCTGTCCCGCCTGTTCAAACCGGTGGCCGCCGTCCTCACCCTGTGGACGGTGATCGCCGCCGCCCTGCTGCTGACAGGCGCGGAGCTCATCACGGTCCGCACGCTGGTGAAACTGGCGCTGTCCCCCCTCTGGTTCCTGGTGGTCTTCGCCGCACTGACCGCGGCGACCCCCCTTCTGACCCGCCTCAACCCCCTGTGGCCGCTGGCCGTGGTCCTCCACGTCGACCTCCTCCGCTTCGGCCTGGGCGGCCCGTCCTGGCTCGGCTGGATCAACGTGGCCGCGGGCTGGCTGGTCCCCTACGCCCTCGGCGCGGCGTGGACCCGCGGCGAACTGGACCGCCGCCGCGCAGGCTGGATCCTGCTGACCGGCGGCACCGCAGCCACGGCCGCACTGGTCGCCTGGGCCGGTTACCCGGCATCGATGGTCGGCGTCCCCGGCGCGGCGGTCTCCAACCTGAACCCCCCGACCCTGGCCGCGGTGACCTTCGGCCTCGCCCAATGCGGTCTGGCCCTCCTCCTGCGCGAAAGGCTGCGCCGCACCATGCGCCGCCCCCTGGCCTGGGCGGCGGTCGCCCTGGTGAACCTCTCCGCGATGACGATCTTCCTCTGGCATCAGACGGCGTTGATGGCCACCACGGCCACGGGCCTCCTCGCCGGCCGCCTCCCTGGCCTGCACACCGTTCCGGACGGCCTCGACTGGGTCGCCGCCCGTCTGGTCTGGCTCCCGGTGTTCGCGCTCGCCCTCACTGTCTGCTGGACCGCATTTCGCACCTACGAGCAGGGCGGTCGCGGGGGCCGGAGTTCGCGGATCGTCCGAGGCCACAGCCCGGCCGAAAGGACGAGGACGGTGGAGGTGACCCATGTCTAGGGTGGGGCGTGTGACGGAAACGGGGATCCAGCACGTGGTCAAGGGCCGGGTGCTGCGCTGGCTGCGCGTGCTGCGCGAGGACCTGTGGACACTGCGCGCGGATCCGCTGCCGCCGACGGTGTGGCTGCGCTGGCTTCCGCACGGGGTGCTGTGTCTGGCCTCGTTCGGCATCCTCGTCACCGACCTGGACTACTTGCAGGACCGTGTCGGACTGGCTTTCGGCTGGGCCTTCCTGGTCACGCTCGCCGAGGCCGGTGCGGTGGTCCTCGCCCTGTGGCGGCCGATTCCGGCGTGGTGGCTGTCGACGGCGGCCATGGTGGCGGGCGCCGTCCTCGTCCACGGTCTGCTCGACGGCCCGGCGGGCGGCGCCACCTGGCCCTGGACTCCGGCCGGGATCATCGCGCACATGCTCGTGTTCCTGCTGCTGGCCCTGCGGGTGCGTCTCCGCGTCGCCGTGGAGGCGCTGGCCCTGAGCACGTCGGCCACCTACGTCCTGGCAGGCCTGTGGGGCGGTCCGGACCACCAGAGCACCGGGGTGGTCGCGGTCGCCGTCTGCGCGGTCGCCGTGGTCGTCGGCAGCGCTCAGCGCGGCCGGCGCGAGGCCCGCCAGGAACTCGTCGAGCAGACCACCCTCACCGCCGAGGAGCGCGCCCGCCGCACCCTGCTGGAGGAGCGCAGCCGTATCGCCCGCGAACTGCACGACGTCGTCGCCCACCACATGTCGGTGATCTCCATCCAGGCCCAGGTGGCCCCGCACCTGGTCGAGAACCCGCCCCAGGAGTTGAAGGAGAACCTGGAGGGCATCCGGGAGAACGCGCTGGAGGCGCTGACCGAACTCCGCCGTGTCCTGGGCGTCCTGCGCTCCGAACATCCCGACGCCCCCGACCTCACCGACAGTCCGGGCATCGGCACGGGAACCGCCCCGCACACCCCCCAGCCCACCCTCGACCGCCTCGACGCGCTGGTGGAGAACACCCGGGCGGCCGGTCTCACCGTCCAGGTCCAGGAGCACGGCGCCCGTCGCACCCGCCCGCCCGGCGTGGAGCTGTCGGCGTACCGGATCGTGCAGGAGGCCCTGAGCAACGTCCTGCGCCACGCACCCGGCGCGAGCGCGTCCGTCACCCTCGTCCACCACCGGCACGGTCTGGACGTACGCGTCGTCAACTCCCGGCCCACCCGCGGCGCCCCGCCCACCCAGGGCGCGGGGCACGGACTGCTCGGCATGCGGGAGCGGGCCGCGATGCTCGGTGGCACCCTGCGCGCGGGCCCGGCGCCCGACGGCGGCTTCGAGGTGGCCGCGTATCTTCCGACGTCGCCCCCGACCGCCACCGGCCCCGACCCGGCCACCGACACCAAGGACGGCTCCGCATGACGAGCAGCCCCATCCGCGTACTGATCGCCGACGACCAGCAGATGGTCCGGCAGGGCTTCACCGTGCTGCTCAACACCCAGCCGGACATCGATGTGATCGGGCAGGCGGTCGACGGCCTGGACGCGGTGGCGAAGGTCGCCGAACTCGCCCCGGACGTCGTGCTGATGGACATCCGCATGCCGGAGCTCGGCGGCATCGAGGCCACCCGCCGTATCACGGGGACCACCCCCGAGATCAGGGTTCTGGTCCTGACCACCTTCGACCTCGACGAGTACGTGTACGAGGCGCTGCGCGCAGGCGCCTCCGGCTTCCTTCTGAAGGACGCCTCCGCGGACCAGCTGGCCGAGGCGGTACGGGTGGTGGCGGCCGGTGACGCGCTGCTCGCCCCCGGCATCACCCGACGCCTGATCACCGAGTTCTCCCGCCTCGACAACCGCCCCCGCAGCCCGCTCAAGGAACGCGTGGGTGACCTGACCGAGCGCGAGACGGAGGTCCTCGCGCTGATCGCGGCGGGCCTGTCGAACGCGGAGATCGCCGAGCGGCTCGTGGTGGCGGAGCAGACGGTGAAGACCCATGTGGGACGGATCCTGGTGAAGCTGGGGCTGCGGGACCGCACGCAGGCGGCGGTGTTCGCGTACGAGTCGGGGTTGGTGCGGCCGTCGGGGTACTGAGTCCGGCGGAGGGGCATCCGGTCACCGGGCCCGGGCAGGGCCCGGAGCAGGTCGCGTACCGGCCGGCCCGGGCAGGACCTGTAGTACCTGAGACGGATGCCGAAGGACCCCTCTCACTGGTGACGACCGCGACGGAGGCCTCCGCCTACGGTTCTGTATGTGACCGAGACGACCCACATGCAGACACCGCCACCGGGGGGCGGGGCCAAGCCGCGCAGCCCGGAGTACCGGCTCGCCGCGAACGCCCTGCACGGGCTGCGGCAGGACCTCTTCCACGACGCCTTCGCCTACCGGCCGCTGCCCCGTATGCGGGTCGACGGCCCGCTGACCCGGCGGCTGCCCGGCCGCCTGGGGGAGTACGTGGCCTGGACCCCGCACGCGGCGATCACCACGATCGCCGTGCTCGCGCTGTTCATGGGCACGGTCGACAGCGACGGCGCGGAAGCGCTGATCGGTCCGCTCGCCCTCGTACCGATCCTGTTGACGATGCTCCGGCCGATGGGGGCGTTCTGGCTGTCGCTGGCCGCCACTCCGGTCGGCCAGCTCCTCGGCAAGGGCTATGAGGGCTACCCCTGGCAGCCCGCAGCCTTCGCCTGTCACCTGACCGTGCTGACGGTCGTGGCCATACGCACCAGGCCGCGCACGGCCGGATACATGTGGGCCATCACCGCGGCCTACGGTTTCGTGGCGAACGTGGTCTTCGGTCAGAACTACTACTACAGCGACGACACCGCCCCCATGCTGGTGATCTCCGCGCTGATCCTCCTCGCCGTGGCCGTCTGGCACACCCGCCGCGAGGCCCAGCAGGAGGTGACCGCCCAGCAGACGGTGACCGCGCACGAGCGCTCCAGGCGCACCCTGCTGGAGGAGCGCACCACCATCGCCCGCGAGCTGCACGACGTGGTCGCCCACCACATGTCGGTCGTCGCCATCCAGGCGGAGGCGGCCCCCTACCGGGTGGAGAACCCGCCGCCGGAGCTGGAGCAGGCCTTCGCCACGATCCGCGAGAACGCGGTCGCGGCCCTCACCGAACTCCGCCGGGTCCTGGGCGTGGTCCGCGCCGAGGACTACGAGGCCCCCGACGCCCCTCAGCCCACCCTCGCCGACCTGGACGCGCTGCTCGCCAACGTGCGCGACACCGGCCTGGCCGTGGAGAAGACGGTGACGGGAGCGGTGCGCGAGCTCCCGCAGGGCGTGGAGCTGTCGGCCTACCGAATAGTCCAGGAGGCCCTGAGCAACACCCTCCGCCACGCCCCGGGCGCGACCGCCCGCGTGGAGGTCGCCTACGTCCTCGGCGGCCTGGGGCTGCGCATAGTCAACGCCCCGCCGCCCGCCCCGGCATTGCTGAAGCCGTCCCCCGGCGCCGGCCATGGCATCACGGGCATGCGGGAGCGGGTGACGATGCTGAACGGCGAGATGACGGCGGGAGAGACGGACGACGGTGGCTACGAGGTGACGGTGTTCCTGCCGGTCACCACAACCGCAGAGGACGGCTCATGACCATCCGCGTACTGATCGCCGACGACCAGATGATGGTGCGTGAGGGCTTCTCGGTCCTGCTCAACGCGATGCCCGACATCGAGGTCGTCGGCGAGGCGGTCAACGGCCGGGAGGCGGTGGACCGGGTCCGAGAACTGACCCCGGACGTCGTGTTGATGGACATCCGCATGCCGGAGCTGAACGGCATCGAGGCGACGCGGGAGATCGTGGCGGCGACCAGTGATTCGAAGGTCCTGGTCCTGACCACCTTCGACCTCGACGAATACGTCTACCAGGCCCTGCGCGCCGGCGCCTCGGGCTTCCTCCTGAAGGACGCCTCGGCCCGCCAACTCGCCGACGGTGTGCGGGTGGTGGCATCCGGCGAGGCCCTGCTGGCCCCTTCGGTGACCAAGCGGCTCATCACGGAGTTCTCGAAACTCTCCGAGGCCCCCCGCCTGATGCCGGGCGCACAGGCGGCCTACGGCGAGCTGACCGAGCGGGAGACGGAGGTACTGGTCCTCATCGCCCAGGGCCTGTCCAACGCGGAGATCGCCGAGCGGCTGGTGGTGGCGGAGTCGACGATCAAGACCCACGTCAGCCGGATCCTGGTGAAGCTGGGCCTGAGGGACCGTACGCAGGCGGCGGTGTTCGCGTACGAGGCGCGGTTGGTGACGCCGGGGTAGGGGTGGGCACCCTGGAGCAGCGGTGGACACCCTGTAACTGTTGAGGTTCCCGGATGCGTGCGGTCACCGGACGATGAGTGCACCGGCGGCGAGTTGCCACTGACCAGGCGACGAGCGGCCGGGAGACCGGACTGCACGGCATAAACGGGAGGAACCCCATGTCCAAGATCCGTACCCTCATGGCCGCTTGTGCGGCGACGGCTGCTCTCGCGGGCGGCCTGGCTCTGTCCACCGGTTCGGCGGGCGCACAGACAGCGGGCGCGCTCGCCGCGTGCGGCACCGAGAAGCATGTGGAAACCAGCGGGGCCGAGGCTGACTGGACGATCAGCTGCTCGCGCGGCAAGGTCAATGTGTTCGGCAACGTCACCGACACGGCAGCCGACGGCGAGTGCGCCCGCGTCTACGCGCTCTACAACGACGGCAGCAAGAAGTACAGCGAGAAGGCCTGCCCCAAGGGGGAGACCCAGGAATTCGACTTCCCCGCGAAGGCGTACAGCGACCCGGACTCCGCTGTGAAGGTCTATCTCCAGGAGCTCTGAGCCCTGGTCCCGTCCGGGGCCTGGCTTCGCTCGGGTACTGACGCGGCCCTCCGGTCCGGCCTACCGGCCGGACCGGAGGGCCGTTCCCGCCTTTGGTGTGGCTCGGGGCCAGGAGCCGTCACCGGCGAAACGGACGGGTGATCTTCATGCGGCGCCCAGTTCGCACCAGACGTACTTGCCGCGCCTGCCGAATCTCGACAGGGGCTGCCATCCCCAGAGGTCGGCGCAGGCATTGACGAGAGCAAGCCCCCGGCCGCCCTCCCTGTCGGGCAGGTCCAACGACTTACCCGGCGGGTCGGGCGGCTCGGGGTCCGCGTCCCAGGCGCCGAGGCGGAGGGTGCCGTCGGAGTAGCGGACGCGGAGGGTGGCGGGGCCGGTGGTGTGGAGTACGGCGTTGGAGATCAGCTCGGCGGCGAGGAGTTCGGCGGTGTCGACGAGGGTGATCAGACCGTGAAGGGTGAGGATCAGACGGAGGGTGCGGCGACAGACAGTGACGGCGCGGGGGTCGTTGGGGATGGAGAGGGAGTACTCCCAGGAGTCGGGGGCCTTTTCGGGCATGCGGGAACTCCGTTCGGGGGGTGGGGGGTTGTGCGGTGGCGGTGCCGCAGAGCGGTGCACTTCCGCAGGGTGGTCGCTGCGTCACCGACGGTAGGGCAATAAATATTGCCGCCGCAACCCGCTCGCGTAATCTGGCACCCGAACGAGGCCTGTCGGCCAGGGCATTGGGAGCAGGAGAGCGGATGCCGCTGAGGAGTTACGCCACCGCACGCCAAGTGCGTCTGGGCACCGAGTTGCGGCGTCTGCGTGAGGCGGCCGGGCTGAAAGGCCGTGAGGCTGCGGCCCTGTTGAATTCGACCTCGGCGCAGGTGAGCCAGGTGGAGCAGGGCCTCGCCGGTGTCAGCGAGGAGCGAGTTCGCCGCCTCGCCGCCCACTACTCCTGTACGGACGAGGCGTTGATCGAGGCCCTCGTGGGGATGGCGACCGACCGCACACGAGGCTGGTGGGAGGAGTACCGAGGAGTGCTCCCGCCGGTGTTCATGGACTCGGCCGAGATCGAGCACCATGCCACGCACCTGCGAGAGATCGCGATCACCCGCATCCCCGGCCTTCTCCAGACCCCGGACTACGCACGCGCGGTCTTCGCCTACATGAACCCCGAGCTGCCCGAGAGCGAGGTGGCCCCCAGGGTGGAGCACCGTATGCGGCGTCGCGCGGTCATCGAGGGCGACGCCCCGACGCCCTACGAGGCGATCATCCACGAGGTCGCGCTGCGGCTCCGAGTCTCCGACCGCGACGCCGCGCGCGTTCAACTCCGCCAGATCCTGGACCTGATCGAGGACGGACACATCTCGGTACGAGTGATCCCCACCGACCAGGACGGCTTCGCCGGAGCCGGGGCCTCGATGGTGTACGTGGGCGGACCGCTGCCCAGACTGGACACCGGGGTACGGGACTCACCCGCGGGGGCCGCGTTCATCGACGCCGAACCCCGGCTGGAACGGCTACGGGCGCTCATTCGTAGGGTGGAAAGCGCGTCGCTGGAACCCACGGCATCGCGCGATTTCATCCACCGTTTGGCTAAGGAACTCTGATGAACTGGCGTAAGTCCAGCTACTCCGACGGCGGCGACGGCGACATGTGCGTCGAGATCGCTGCCCTCCCCGCCCACATAGCCATCCGCGACTCAAAAGCCCCCACCCGCGCCACCCTCTCCTTCCCCACCCCCGCCTTCACCGCCCTCATCACCCACCTGAAGGGCCGCCCCTCATGGAACAGCGAGTCACCCTGATCACCCTCGGCGTCTCCGACCTCGCCCGGTCCAAGGCCTTCTACGAAGCCCTCGGCTGGCGCGGCCAGGAAGTCCAGGAGACCGTCTTCTTCCAGGCGGGCGGTCTCGGGCTGGTCCTCTGGGGCCGGGAGAAGCTCGCCGCGGACTGTGGGCTGGAGCCCGGCAAGACCGCCGGCGGCTTCGGCGGGATCGCCCTCGCGCACAACGTGCGGTCCGAGACCGAGGTCGACGAACTGCTCGCAACCGTCCGCGCCGCCGGCGGCACCGTCACCAAGCCCGCCGCCGTCAACGAGATCGGCTTCTACTCCTCCGCCTTCACCGACCCCGACGGCCACGCCTGGGAGGTCGCCCACAACCCCGGCTTCCCGCTCGCCGAGGACGGCACGGTCACGCTCCCGGACTTCGGCCAGGCCCCTTAGACCAGCCCTCGCTCCTTGGCCTTCGCCACCAGGTCGGTGCGGTCGCGGGCCCCGAGAAGTGTCATCAGCCTCTCGACCTGCCGAGTGGCGACGCCCGCCGAGGTGTCCGCCTCACCCTCGACCTCGCGGAGGGAGTACCCCTGCGCCAACAGGCGGAGAATCTTGACGTCCAGAGGGGACAGCGGAGGGTGCGCCGAGTCCTCCACGGCTCCAGATCGCTCAGTCATGAAGTCGCTTCCTCCTGGACGTTGTTTCCTTCGGTCACGGGCCGAGGCCATCATCCGCCAACGCGGCCGACGCCGCGTTGAGAAACGTCACGAAGGGGTGGTGAACGGCCAACAGCGCATCCTCCGCGGCCCGTTCGTGGTCCGCGGTGGCCGTTCCCTGCCGCAGGGTGCGGATCCAGCGGTACACCTCGCCCCGCGAGACGAGCAGCGCGCCCTCCGCCTCGAACGCGGCGGCGGTCAGGGCGGGCGGGCCCTCCACCGTCACGGCCGACTTCCGTGACTGAAGCTCGCCGTGGAGCCGTTCACCGGCGCGCGCGTAAGCCTCTTCGGCGAGGGTGAGCAACCTGTCCCGGTCCGGACCCGCCGTCCCCGCCGCCGTCCCCGCCTCCGCCTCCGTCCCCGTCACCGCCGCAGACGCGGCGGACCGCGCCGCCTCCGAGTGGAGGGCGTGCACCTCCTGGAAGCACTGGGCGAACGCGACGTACGCCGACCGCCGCGGCTCGCGCAGCAACCGCACATGTTCGGCGCGGAGCTGCGTCCGAGCCTGCCCCCGGCCCAGTAACCCGGTCACCGCGGCGGCACCCCCGGTGCCCAGAGCCCCCACAGCCGCGCCGAGCAGCGCGGCAAGTCCAGCATCCATGGCCCGGCACCTTATGCCGTCACCCCACCCAGACACCCCCCACCCCCCACCCCCGCCCCCACCCCTCGACCTCGGTCTCCCCCCATAGCCCCAGGATTGGCAGATGTGTTCCACGCCGGGACTGTAAAACCGCAGGTCACGAATTCCGGGGGTGGAACAGATCTGCCAATCAGCTTGGTGCGACCCCCGGTGAGACGCCCCTGGTCAGGAGGGGCGGGGCGGGTTAGCGTCCCGGCATGGCAGTCTTCGATCCCTGGGAAGCGGGCTTTCTCGCCGACCCCTATCCCGCCTACGCCGAACTGCGTGCCGAAGGGCGCGTGCGCTACTACGAGCTCACCGACCAGTGGCTGGTTCCTCACCACGCCGACGTGTCGGCGCTGCTGCGGGAGCGGCGGCTCGGGCGGACCTACCAGCACCGGTTCACGCACGAGGACTTCGGGCGGACGGCGCCCCCGGCGGAGCACGAGCCGTTCCACACGCTCAACGACCACGGGATGCTCGACCTGGAGCCGCCGGACCACACCCGCATCCGCCGCCTGGTCTCGAAGGCCTTCACCCCGCGCACGGTCGAACAGCTCAAGCCGTACGTCGCCCGGCTGGCCGGAGAGCTCGTCGACGGGCTGGTCGAGAAGGGCGGCGGCGACCTGCTCACCGACGTGGCCGAGCCGCTGCCCGTCGCGGTGATCGCCGAGATGCTCGGCATCCCGGAGTCCGACCGGGCGCCGCTGCGGCCCTGGTCGGCGGACATCTGCGGGATGTACGAGCTGAACCCGCCGCAGGACGTGGCCGCGAAGGCCGTACGGGCCTCCGTCGAGTTCTCCGACTACCTGCGTGAGCTCATCGCCGAGCGGCGCAAGCAGCCGGGCGACGATCTGATCTCCGGGCTCATCGCCGCCCACGACGAGGGCGACCGGCTCACCGAGCAGGAGATGATCTCCACCTGTGTGCTCCTGCTGAACGCGGGGCACGAGGCGACCGTCAACGCCACCGTCAACGGCTGGTACGCGCTCTTCCGCAACCCGGGTGAGCTGGAGCGGCTCCGCGCCGATCACTCCCTGGTCCCGTCCGCGATCGAGGAGCTGATGCGCTACGACACCCCGCTCCAGCTGTTCGAGCGGTGGGTCCTGGACGACATCGAGATCGACGGGACGACCGTGCCGCGCGGCGCCGAGATCGCGTTGCTCTTCGGCTCCGCCAACCACGACCCGGCCGTCTTCCGGTCCCCGGAGAAGCTCGACGTCACCCGCAAGGACAACCCGCACATCTCCTTCAGCGCGGGCATCCACTACTGCATCGGCGCCCCGCTCGCCCGAATCGAGCTCGCGGCCTCGATGACGGCGTTGCTGGAGAAGGCGCCGACGCTGGCCCTGGCCGCCGAGCCGGAGCGGAAGCCGAACTTCGTGATCCGCGGGCTGGAGGGGCTCAGCGTCGAGGTCTGAGCCGTCGGAGCACGGCCCAGAGTCCGAGGGACACGGCGACTCCGCCGAGGACCATGAGCGGCAGCTCGGCGTAGAGCACGCTCCAGTCCGGACTCTGCTCGAACCGCCACAGCCGGCCCCGTACGTCGACGGACCACACCGCGAGCCCGGCACCGGCGCCGACGGCCGCGGTCAGGCATCCCGCGGCGGCCTGCATACGTTCTCCCATGCAAGGGACGGACGTGCGCGGGCCGCCGACAGGTTCCCCGGAACCGGTCTCAGGTGGTCATGTCCCGCCGCCGCAGCCCCGCCAGCCCCACGGCGACGAGCGCCACCGCGATGACCAGCAGAGCCGTCACCGGACCCCAACTCATCTCCCCGCCCGGCAACTTCGGCAGATGCCCGAACGGCGACACGTCCAGCACCGCCTGCGGAGCGTCCAGCGCCGGACCGACCCAGCCGATGAGCAGTACGGCCCCGGCGACTCCCCAGGCCGCCATCGCGGCCCGCGGGAGCAGCCCGTAGAGCGCGACCGCCAGTCCGCCGATCACCCACACCGCGGCGACCTGCACCAGGCACGCCCCGAGGATGGGCCCGACCTCCTTGCCGTAGCCCACGGCGAAGCCCAGGCCGGTGAGGAGCATGAGCAGTACCGCTCCGCCGAAGGCGACCAGCAGATGCCCGGCGGCCCAGCCCAGCCGCCCGACCGCGTTCGCCAGCAACGGCTCCGCGCGCCCCGAGGCCTCCTCGCCGTGCAGCCGCAGCACCGAACCGACCACGTACAGGGCGGCGATCAGGCCCATCATCCCGACCATGGAGGCCAGGAACGCCTCCTCCAGCCCGGTCTGACCGCCCATGCGCTCGAAGATCTCCCGGGCGTTGTCGTTGTCGCCGACCAGGTCGGCCACGCCGTCCGTGAGGCCGCCGTAGACGACACCCACCAGGAAGAAGGCGATCGACCAGCCGAGTACGGCGCCCCGCTGCAACCGCCAGGCCAGCGCGCCCGCGCTGCCCAGGCCGCCGGTCGCCGGGCCCGGCCGGGCCGGGAAGAAGCTCATGCCGACATCCCGGCGAGAGGTCAACTCGTAGGCCACCCCGGCCTGGAGCGCCACAGCCGCCGCGAACAGCCCCAGCACCCACCAGCGTTCGCCGGCGTACGGGCGCAGGTTCTCCAGCCAGCCCAGCGGCGAAAGCCACGTCAGGGCCGAGGAGCCGTCGTCCGACGCCGCGTCTCCGGCCGCGCGCAGCACGAACGCCGCCCCCAGCGCCGCCGCCGTCAGCCCCCGCGCCAGCCGCGCGCTCTCCGTCAACTGGGCCGCGATCGCCGCCATGGTGGCGAAGAGCATGCCCACGGCGCCGATTCCGACGCCGAACGCGAGTGCTCCCACCGGCCCCTGGCCGGCCAGCCCCGCCGTCACCAGCAGCGCCAGTACGGCGTTGGCGACCCCCGCCGCCAGCAGGGCCGCCGTCAGCGACGCCCTGCGGCCCACCATCCCGGACGCCACCAGCTCCTGGCGGCCGCTCTCCTCCTCGTCCCGGGTGTGCCGTACGACGATCAGCAGGCTCATCGCGGCGGCGAGCAGGCCCGCGAACACCCCGACCCGCCAGGCCGTCAGCGCCCCCAGGTCGGTGTCGAAGACCGGGCCGATCAGCGCGCGGAAGGAGGAGTTGGTCTCCACCTGGCGTACCAGGTCGGCGCGTTCGGCCGCCGTGCTGTACAGGCCCTTCAGGGAGGCGGGCATGGAGAGCACCATCAGGGTGTTCACCCCGACCCAGACCGGGATCATCAGACGGTCCCGGCGCAGGGAGAAACGCAGCAGTACGCCCGTGCCCGCGAGGCTGCTCATCGGGACGCCGCCTCCTCATCCTGGTAGTGGCGCAGGAACAGCTCCTCAAGGGTGGGCGGGGTCGAGGTCAGGGACCGTACGCCCGACTCGCTCAACTGCCGCAGTACGGCGTCGAGTTTGTCCGTGTCGACCTGGAGGCGGACCCGATGGCCTTGTACGTCGAGGTCGTGCACGCCCGGCAGATGTGCCAACCCGTTGGGCGGGGCCGCCAGTTCGGCCGACACACTCGTCCGGGTCAGATGCCGCAGGTCGGCGAGCGAGCCCGTCTCGACGGTACGGCCGCCCCGGATGATGCTCACCCGGTCGCACAGCTCCTCGACCTCGCTGAGGATGTGGGAGGAGAGCAGGACCGTACGGCCCCGGTCCCGCTCCTCCTCCACGCAGCGCTGGAAGACCTCCTCCATCAGCGGGTCGAGGCCCGAGGTCGGCTCGTCGAGGATCAGCAGGTCGACGTCCGAGGCGAACGCGGCGACGAGGGCGACCTTCTGGCGGTTGCCCTTGGAGTAGGTGCGGCCCTTCTTGGTGGGGTCCAGCTCGAAGCGTTCGATCAGCTCGGCGCGGCGGGCCGGGTCCAGGCCGCCGCGGAGCCTGCCGTAGAGGTCGATGACCTCGCCGCCGGACAGGTTGCGCCACAGCGTCACGTCCCCGGGGACGTAGGCGATCCGGCGGTGCACCTCGACCGCGTCCCCCCAGGGGTCCCGGCCGAGGACCTGGGCGGCGCCGGAGTCGGCGCGCAGCAGGCCGAGCAGGACGCGGATGGTGGTGGACTTGCCGGCGCCGTTGGGACCGAGGAAGCCGTGCACCTCGCCGGCCTCGACGTCCAGGTCGAGCCCGTCGAGTGCGTGCGTCCTGCCGAACGACTTGTGGAGCCCGGCTACCTCGATGGCGCGCTTTGCCTTCGTCATGGTTCCGAACGTACGCTGTTTTCAGAAACTTGTGAAGTTAAGGAAGCGTATAAAGCCCCGACTAGGATGGGCCCATGACGGAAACTGCTGGTGGGCGGGACACCGAGGAGGTCTCGCGGTTCGTGGAGCACTTCGCCGCACAACTCGTCGAGGCGGGTGTGCCCCGCATGCCGGCCCGGGTCTTCGCCGCGCTGCTCGCCTCCGACACCGGCATGCTGACCTCGGTCCAGCTGGCCGAGCAGCTGCGGATCAGCCCCGCCGCCGTGTCCGGCGCGGTGCGCTACCTGGCGCAGGTGCGGCTTGTGTCACGGGAGCGGGAGCCGGGGTCGCGGCGCGAGCGGTACCGGGTGCACAGCGACCAGTGGTACGAGGCGATCACCAACCGCGAGGCCATCATCAAGCAGTGGCAGAACGCGCTGCGGGACGGAGTGGCAGCGCTCGGAGCCGACACCCCCGCGGGGCGCCGGCTCGCCGAGACGCTCGCCTTCTTCGAGTTCACGGCCGGTGAACTGGAGGCCATGATGGAGCGCTGGCGGGTCCACCGCCAACAGCTCTTCGACAACTGAGGAGTTACCGCTCCTTCGTCTCCTCCAGCACCGTCCGGCCCAGCAGCTGATAGCGGGCCGGGTCCCGCCGCTTCAGGTACTGCGCGTACCCGATCCCCGCCGCCGCGACCAGCGCCACCAGCCACGGCGTCGCCTTCAGCACCAGCGAGCCCGACTCGGTGCCCGCCGCCGCACCCATGTTGGACACCAGCAGCGCGACCACCGCGAGCATCGCGACGCCGCCGATGAGCGGGGCGGCGAGGGTCTTGAACCAGTGGCGGCTCTCGGGGTGGTTCCTGCGGAAGTAGACCAGCACCGCGAACGAGCAGACGGCCTGGACGACGAGGATCGCCATGGTGCCGAGGATGGCGAGCAGGACGTACGTACCGGTGTACGGGTCCTTGCCGGCGGCCCAGAACGCGAGGAGCAGCACGGCGGTCACGACCGTCTGGACCAGGCCCGCGATGTGCGGCGAGCCGTGCCTGGCGTGGGTGCGCCCGAGGGTGTTCTTCAGCGACGGGAGCACGCCCTCCCGGCCCAGCGCGTACATGTAGCGGGCGGCGCAGTTGTGGAAGGCCATGCCGCAGGCGAGCGAGCCGGTGATCATCAGCCACTGCATGACGACGACCGCCCAGTGGCCGACGTACTGCTCGGTGGGGTTGAAGAAGAGGTCGAGGGGGCTCTCGGTGGCGACCTTGACCGCGTCCGACTGGCCCGTACCCGTGATGGCCATCCAGGAGACGAAGACGTAGAAGATGCCGACGCCGAGGACCGAGATCATCGTGGCCTTGGGGATGATCTTCTTCGGGTTGCGGGACTCCTCGCCGTACATCGCCGTCGACTCGAAGCCGACCCACGACCAGAAGGCGAAGAAGAGCCCGAGGCCCGCGCTCGTGCCGTGGAAGGCGTTGACCGGGTTGACCGGGTCGAGGCTGAAGCCGTCGGGGCCGCCGCCGTGCAGGGCTACGGATATCGCCATCGCCGCGAGGATCGTCACCTCGGTCGCGAGGAGCACGACGAGCAGCTTCTCGGCGACCGAGACACCGAACCAGGTGCCGGTCGCGTTGATCGCCAGCATCAGGACCGCGAACGCCCACCAGGGGATGTCGACCCCGGTCTGGTCCTTCAGCGTCTCGGTCGCGAAGGTCGAGAAGATGCCGATGAGCGCCGGTTCGAAGACGACGTACGCGAAGGTCGCGAGCAGTCCGGAGGCGAGGCCGACGGTGCGGCCCAGGCCGTAGGAGATGAAGCCGTAGAAGGCTCCGGTGGAGGTGATGTGCTTCGCCATCGAGGTGAAGCCGACGGAAAAGATTGCCAGCACGACCATTGCGACGAGATAGCTCGCCGGGGCGCCGATGCCGTTTCCGGCGGACACCATGAAGGGCACGTTGCCGGTCATCGCGGTGATGGGCGCGGCGGTGGCCACCGCCATGAAGACGACCCCCAGCAGGCCCACGGCATTGGGCTTGAGCCGGTGGACGGTACCGCCCTCGTCTGTTTTCGCCGCTGGGGCGACTCCCTCGTCCACTGCCATCGGGCTGGCCTCTCTGCTACGGGTGTGCTCGTCTGCTGGACCGGAACTCTGTAGGCCGAATAAGTCGGCCAAGGGTCTCGGGGCGTTAAATGTTTGTCAACCAGACCTTTAGAACTTCGAGGAACGCGCACGGAAATCTCACGGCAACACGTGCCTCGTACGGTCCCCGGCATGAGCTACACGTCAGTCCTCGGCGGTGAACGCCACCGCTTCGACACCCTCGCCCGCCTCCTCGCCGCCGCGAGCCCCGAACGCTCCGGCGACCACCTCGCCGGCCTCGCGGCGACGAGCGCGCGCCAACGGGTCGCGGCACGCTGGGCGTTGGCGGAGGTCCCGCTCGCGACGTTTCTGACCGAGCCGCTGATCCCGTACGAGACGGACGACGTGACCCGGCTGATCCTGGACACGCATGACGCGGAGGCGTTCGCGCCGGTGGCGGGGATGACGGTCGGTGAGTTCCGGGAGTGGCTGCTGGCGGCGGACTCGCAGGCGCTGACGGCTGTGGCGCCGGGGCTCACGCCCGAGATGGTGGCGGCGGTGTCGAAGCTGATGGGGAACGCCGACCTGGTGGCCGTGGCGCGGAAGGTGCAGGTGATCACGGCCTTCCGCTCGACGATCGGCCTCCCGGGACGCCTCGCGACCCGCCTCCAGCCCAACCACCCCACCGACGACCCGGCCGGTGTGGCGGCGGCCCTGCTGGACGGCCTGCTGCTCGGCTCGGGCGACGCGGTCATCGGCATCAACCCGGCGACGGACAGCCCCAAGGCGGTACGGGACCTGCTGGAACTCCTGGACGGGGTGATCCAGCGCTACGCCATCCCCACCCAGTCCTGCGTGCTGTGTCATGTCACGACGAGCGTGGACCTGATGGAGCGCGGGGCGCCCGTGGACCTGGTCTTCCAGTCGATCGCCGGTACGCAGGCGGCGAACGCGTCCTTCGGCGTGACGCTGAGCCTGCTCGACGAGGCCCACGAGGCCGCCCTGAAGCTGGAGCGGGGCACGGTCGGCCGGAACGTCATGTACTTCGAGACCGGCCAGGGCGCCGCGCTCTCCGCCGACGCGCACCACGGGGTGGACCAGCAGACGGTGGAGGCGAGGGCGTACGCGGTGGCGCGGCGCTATGACCCCCTGCTGGTGAACACGGTGGTGGGCTTCATCGGCCCGGAGTACCTCTACGACGGCCGCCAGATCCTCCGCGCCGCCCTGGAGGACCACTTCTGCGGCAAGTTGCTCGGCCTGCCGATGGGCCTGGACATCTGCTACACGAACCACGCGGACGCCGATGACGACGACGTGGCGACGATGCTCACCGTGCTGGGCGTCGCGGGGGCGTCCTTCGTGATCTGCACGCCGGGCGGCGACGACATCATGCTCAACTACCAATCGGCCTCGTACCACGACGCGTTGTACCTGCGAGAGGTCCTGGGCCTGCGCCCGGCACCGGAGTTCGAGGCGTGGCTGTCGTCGATCGGTCTGCTGGACGAACGCGGGGCCATCAGGGAAGTGCCGGGCGGCCATCCGCTGACGGCGATCGGAAGGGAACTGGCGGCATGAGTGAAGTAGCCGTGGGAGGCGGAGAGTTGTGGACCTCCCTGCGCCGCCACACCCAGGCCCGCATCGGCCTCGGCCGCTCCGGCTCGGCGCTCCCGACAAGACACCGACTGGAGTTGCAGACCGCGCATGCGGCGGCCCGGGACGCGGTTCACTCCCCCTTCGACCCGGACCGGGTCGCGGCCGAGCTGACGGGCATGCCGACGGTACGGGTCCGCAGCGCGGCCGGTGACCGGCTGACCTACCTCCAACGCCCCGATCTGGGCCGCCGGTTGGACGCCACCGACCGTGCGCATCTGCCGGCGGGGGAGTGGGACGTGGTGTTCGTCGTCGCGGACGGGCTGTCCAGCCGGGCGGTGCACGAGCACGCGGCGGCGGTGGTGCGCGAGACGGTCGCGCGGCTCGGCGACTGGCGGGTCGCCCCGGTGGTGCTGGCCGAGCAAGCGCGCGTGGCCCTCGGGGACGACGTGGCCTCCGCGATGGGCGCGGCGATGGTCGTCGTCCTGGTCGGCGAGCGCCCCGGCATGTCGGCGGCGGACTCGCTGGGCGCGTATCTGACGTACCGGCCGGTGCCCGGCGAGACGACGGACGCCGACCGGAACTGCCTGTCCAACATCCGGCCGCCGCTGGGGCTGTCGTACGAGGGGGCGGCGGGGAAGCTGGCGGGGTTGATGGGGCGGGCTCGGGAGTTGAGGGGCACGGGGGTGGGGCTGAAGGACGAAAGCGATCACGAGGATGTGATCGACCGGCTACTGTGAGTGGTGGCTGGTCTGCGCCAAAGGGAGGGCGCATCATGACACTGATGACTGAGCGACCGACGATAAGCGGCACCGAGCCCCGCAGCTTCGAGGCGTTGCTGGATGACCTCGACGAGCTGATTGTGCCCGACGGTTACAAGGCCGAGATCATCAGCGGGAGCATCGTCTTGTCGCCGTGGTCGAAGGGGTACTACGAGGACGTCATGGAGGTGGTGCGTGATCAGCTTCGGCCGCATCTTCCTGAAGGGCACCGCATCAGCTCCAGCCCGTTCTTGTACGTCTTTCCAGGAGATGAGCGGGCGTTCGGACCGGACATCCATGCGGCGCCCCGCCAGGTGTCCCGGACGAGCAGCAACCGCTTGGACGGCGAGGCCCTCGTCTTCGTCGGCGAGCTGACCTCCACCTCCACCCGCGACGACGACCTGACCGACAAGGTCCGGGTATATGGAAGGGCGGGTGTCCCCGTCTATCTGGTCCTCGACATGCAGGAAGAGCAGGCCACTGTCTTCTGGACGCCTTCCGCCAAGGGATATGAGTCGCACTGCACGCGGCCCTTCGGCGAGAAGCTTCCGATGCCCGCCCCGTTCGACTGCACGCTCGACACCGATGGCTTCCAGGCCCCTGCCGAGGAAGCCGACGACCAGCCCGACGCCTAGCGCGGCATCCGGCGCCCCAGAAGACCCGCCCGCTCCCGCAGCCCTACGGCCCTGTCCTCGGCGTCGGGCAGTGGCACCTGTACGTCCCGCAGCCCCTCAAAGCCGACCGCGACGACGGGGCGCCGTACCTCGATGCCGGCCCGCTCTGCCAGCACCAGGACCGTCGCGACGAAACCCTCCGAGAGCGCGTCGACGACGGCGTGCGGGGTGCGGTCGTGCAGCTCGATCAGGGCGTCCGCGAAGGAGGCGAGGGCGGCCGGGTCGACCTGGCACTCGTCGTTCTCCATAGGCCCGAAGCCCGACGTGATGCCCAGCTCCCCCTCGTAGATCCGCACATGTGCGAGGAAGAGCCGTGCGGCCCCGTTCGACGGGTTCCACAGGGTCTCGCCGTCCAGCTCGAAGTACTGGCTCATCGGTGTCCTCACTGCCCTGGCAACGTAAGCCCCAGGGCACCCTCCCACACCGTCCACGTCCGCCTCCGTACCGGTCCGCCCACGCCGGAGTCCGCGCGGTAGCGGAAGTCCGCCCCCGACACCGTGACGGTCCGTCCCCACGCCTCCAGCGGTGAGGCCTCCGCGCCGACCGAGAGGGGGCGTACCGACACCGCGGCCGTGCCCGAGGCGCCCGGGGTCACCGAGACCGTCTCCACGGGCTGGTCGAGGTCGACGAGGAGGACGCCGTCCACCTCGACCCGCAGCCGGGAGGGCCGGGGCCCGGGGTCGGGGGCGGTCCGGGGCGGACGGGCGGGTACCAGGGTGCGTACGAGGGACTGGCAGGTCCGCAGCCAGGGATGCGCCGGGGAGTCCTCCACGGGCTCGCCCTCCGGAAGAACCGGTAGCGCCGGGATCCGCAGCGCACCCAGCACCACCCCGTCGCTGTCGTCGACGAGCAGGTCGAGCCGGCGCTCCACGCCGTCCAGGACCGTCCGCGCGGCCGCCACCGCGCCCGTGGGCACGCCCAGCGACCGGGCCACGGAGAACACTCCGCCCACCGGCACGAACGACAGCACACATCCGGCCAGCTCCCGCTGCCGGTGCAAAAGGGACACCGCCCGCAGCAGAGCCCGGTCGTCGCCCACCACGACGGGTCGCCGGGAGCCCCTTCGGGCCAGTACCCGGGCGAATTCCTCGGGCCCCTCCGGCAGACACACTTTGGTGGCCGCACCCGCGCTGAGCACGTCTTTCGCGATCCGCACGGACTCGCCGTCCGTCCGCCGGGCGACCGGGTCGATGACCACAAGGAGCTGGTCGGAAGTCGCCACCTCGGTCATGCCTCGCTTCCTCGGGTAGCATCTTTGTGCAAGAGCCCCTTGCGCTATTGCGCCAGGGGCTTCGTCTATTCCGGGGCAACCGGGTCCGACGGGTGAACGGCCGACGACGGCCGTCGGTGGCCGAAGCAGGTCGCCGGGGTACGAGGCACAAGGCCGTGCAGCGTACGCCCCTGACCTTGGACATGCCCCGCCCGGAAGGGGTGTACGCGCGTGCCCGCACTTGTGCTGCTCGGTGCTCAGTGGGGTGACGAAGGCAAGGGAAAGGCGACGGACCTGCTAGGCGGGTCTGTCGACTATGTGGTGCGCTACCAGGGCGGCAACAACGCCGGCCACACGGTGGTCGTGGGCGACCAGAAGTATGCCCTGCACCTGCTCCCTTCCGGAATCCTCTCGCCGGGGTGCACCCCGGTCATCGGCAACGGTGTCGTCGTCGACCCGTCGGTCCTGTTCTCCGAGCTGAACGGGCTGAACGAGCGAGGCGTCGACACGTCCAAGCTCCTGATCAGCGGTAACGCTCACATCATCACGCCGTACAACGTCACCGTCGACAAGGTGACGGAACGCTTCCTCGGCAAGCGGAAGATCGGCACCACCGGGCGCGGCATCGGTCCGACCTACGCCGACAAGATCAACCGCGTGGGCATCCGCATCCAGGACCTCTACGACGAGTCGATCCTCACCCAGAAGGTCGAAGCGGCGCTGGACGGCAAGAACCAGCTCCTCACCAAGGTGTTCAACCGCCGCGCCATCGAGGCCGACAAGGTCGTCGAGGAGCTGCTGTCCTACGCGGACCGCCTGAAGCCGTACGTCGCCGACACGGTCCTGGTCCTGAACCAGGCCCTGGAGGCCGACAAGGTCGTCCTCTTCGAGGGCGGCCAGGGCACCCTCCTGGACATCGACCACGGCACGTACCCCTTCGTGACCTCGTCGAACCCGACCGCGGGCGGCGCCTGCACGGGCGCCGGCGTCGGTCCGACGAAGATCAGCCGCGTCATCGGCATCCTCAAGGCGTACACCACCCGCGTCGGCTCGGGCCCCTTCCCGACGGAGCTCTTCGACGAGGACGGCGAGGCGCTGCGCCGCATCGGCGGCGAGCGGGGCGTGACGACCGGCCGTGACCGCCGCTGCGGCTGGTTCGACGCGGTCATCGCCCGCTACGCGACCCGCGTGAACGGCCTGACGGACTTCTTCCTCACCAAGCTGGACGTGCTGACCGGCTGGGAGCAGATCCCCGTCTGCGTCGCCTACGAGATCGACGGCAAGCGCGTCGAGGAACTCCCCTACTCCCAGAGCGACTTCCACCACGCGAAGCCGATCTACGAGACCCTCCCCGGCTGGTCCGAGGACATCACCAAGGCGAAGTCCTTCTCGGACCTCCCGAAGAACGCCCAGGCGTACGTGAAGGCGCTGGAGGAGATGTCGGGCGCCCCGATCTCGGCGATCGGCGTGGGTCCGGGCCGGGACGAGACGATCGAGATCAACAAGTTCATCTGACGCGCCCTGGTGTCGCGCGTACGCCCCCGGCCGGCTTCGGCTGCCGGGGGCGTTCGGTTGATCAGGGGTGGCGGCGCAGGTGCAGAACCGTGGCGCCCTGGGGGCTGCTGCGGGTCAGCACCCTGATGGTCATCAGGTCGTAGGTGTAGGGCGCCTGGCTCGATGCGCACGTGGGGTCCGACCCGGCTTCGACGATCTGGGCTCCGGTGGTGACGAGCCCGTCCCAGCCGATGTCCATCAGTGCGGCCTCCCACTCGCAGTGCAGACCGTCGTGGTCCTGGACGCCGCGCACGGCGAGGGAGCCCACCCGGCCGGGCAGGACCGTGACACGCAGGCCCTCCTGGTCGGCGTACCACGCGCCCTGGAGCCCTTTGGGGACGCGGAGCTCACGGTCCCCGGCGGACTCGAAGCCCAGGGACCACTCCTCGGACTGCAGCCACGTCAGGCTGTCGTCCCTGTCCGACGCGATCCGCATGGTGAGCGGCAGCCCGCACCGGCTCGACGCCTTGCCGTCACCGGGTCCGATCCGGCGCACATCGAACCCGCCCAGGGTCAGGACGGTGTCCGCGCGGGACACCACCTTCGCGCTGCCCGCGCAGATCGCGTTGCTCGTCGCCGCGAGCACGGTGGCGCCCTTCTCACCGGGGGCCGCACCCTCGACGAGGTCCAGCCGGACCGTGAACAGGGGATCGTGTCCCCCGAGGGTGAGGCGCCACGCCCCGGCGAACGACGGCCTGCGCGCCGGTGTCTGCACGGCGGGCTCCGAGCCGCCGCCCGAGAGGGCGCCCCGGATCGCCGTGGCGGCTTCCAGCGTGAGCCCGCTTCCCAGCGCCACCAGCGTCACCAGCAGGGCGACCGCCGCCCAGAGTCGCACCCGAGAGCGGGGCTCCACGGCCGTCTCCCGGACACGCGGCGGCGCGATGCCCGCCTCCGGCATGTCCAGCAGGTCCCGTGGCCGTTCCCATTCCACCGGCTCCGGGAAGTCCGGGAACCCGGTGAGTCCGGGTGCCCCCGTCCCCTCCGGCTCTCCCCGCCGCGGCCCCTCCGGCACCGGCTGTGCGGCCGCCCGGTCCAGCCGGTCCAGCAGCTCACCCGGCAGCCAGGCCCCCGCCGGAGCCCGTCGTGTGCGCCCGACGACGTCGGCCACCGCCGGCCTGTCACCCGGCTCCTTCGCCAGGCACTCCCGGACCAGGTCCACGATCACTTCGGGTACGCCGGTGAGATCCGGCTCCTCATAGGCGATACGGAACATCAGCGCATGCGCGGCCATGCCATCACTGCCGGACTCGCCCACGAACGGCGAACGCCCCGTCGCGGCGTACACCAGCACACTCCCCAGCGAGAACACATCCCCGGCCGGCCCCACCCGCTCCCCCCGCACCTGCTCCGGCGACATGAACTCCGGTGTCCCGAGCAGAGATCCGGCAGGCGTGAGCGTGCTGTCCGGCGACGTGTCCAGCGCCCGCGCGATGCCGAAGTCGATCACCCGCGGCCCGTTGACGGTGAGCAGGATGTTGGACGGCTTGAGGTCACGGTGGACCAGCCCCGCCCCGTGCACGGCTTGGAGCGCCTGCGCGAGACGGTGGGCGAGGACATGCGCGGAGGCGGAGGGCAGCGGCCCGAAGTCGCCGCGAACCACGGCCCGCAGGGTCGGTCCCGGCACGTACTCCGTGGCCACCCAGGGCAGTTCGGCCGAGGTGTCCGCTTCCAGGACGCCCGCGGTCCACTCCCCGCTCACCCGCCGCGCCGCCGCCACCTCACGGGCGAACCTCCGCCGGAACTCCTCCTGTTCGGCGACCTCGCCCCGCACCAGCTTCACGGCGGCGGTACGTCCGTCCTCGCCCCGGCAGAGGAACACCCGCCCCATACCCCCTGCGCCGAGCCGGGCGACGAGGCGGTACGGGCCTATGTGTGCGGGGTCCTCGGGTGCCAAGGGCTGCATGGACGGCGATCATTCCAGAAATTGATCCGGACATGGCCTGCCCCCGAACGGAAGCCGCGCACCTGGTCGTTCTCCGTCCTTGGCGCATATGTGACGGCGAAGGGGACGCTGGACCCGAAGGACTTCGCGGTGACGAACTGGAGGCTGACACAGGGCGGGACCCCGGTGTGCGCCTGAAGCACGCGCGCCGTCCCGGCCGTGCCGCTCAGGAGTCGGACAGAGCGGACTGGAACGCGGCGAAGGTCTCGCTCGTCGGGTTCAGGGCCTCTCCGACCACCCGCCGGAGCTGCTCGGCCAGGACCGTGTCCGGCAGATCGTCCAGGAATTCCATGGGCAGATCCGCGACATCCACCAGCACCGAGACGAACTCGGAACCGCCCGCGTCCTTCTGCACGTGATGTGCCCTTCTCTGCGGCTGCTGCCAGGTCAGCGGCGACGGCATGAGCCTATAGGTTTTCCGCGAGTACGTCTGAGCCCGGGACGGCGTGGGTATGAAGGCGCCGCGTGCGTATGCCAGCACGGGGGGCGCCGGCGACGGCGTGATACGGGGGTGGTGGGGATGCCCTTGGCTCAGGGGTTCTATTTCTTCCTCAGTTATGCGCGGCGCGAGGACCGTCAGGACGCGTTCGTCAGCCGCTTCCACGCGGACCTGCTGGCCGAACTCCAGGCCAAAGGGGCGGACTGCGAGGGCCAGCCGGCCTTCCGCGACCTGGAGCAGATCAGGATGGGCACGGACTGGGAGAAGGCCATCGGGGACGCGGTCGGCAACTGCCGCGCCATGGTCGCGCTGTGCTCGCCGGGCTATGTGAACAGCCCTTACTGCGGCAAGGAATGGACGGTCTTCCAGGACCGGCTGACACGCTTCCGCCACGACACCGACATCGACGCGCCCTCGCTGATCCCCGTGCGCTGGCGGCCCGTCCGCGGTGCGCTGCCCCCCGAGATGAGCCGGTACCAGTACACCGAGCGGGGCATGGACCTGCGCACCCGCGAGGAGTACGCCGAGCGCGGACTGATGCACATCATGCGCACCGACCCGGCCGGCGCGACCTATCGCACGATCGTCTCGGTGATCGCCGACGCCGTGCGCAGGGCGGCCGAACGCTACCGTCTGCCTCGGCTCAGCCCCGATCTGAGGACCGTGCGCAATGCCTTCGAGGGCCACGAGGTGGGCGAGCACCTCGGGAGCGAGACGGGATCCGTCCGGGTGTTCGTCGCTGCCGGGACCGTCGCCGCACCGCCCGAGGGCCGGCGGAACTCCCAGTACTACGGGCGTTCGCCCTACGACTGGGCGCCCTACCACCCGCCGGTGCACCCGACCGCGGCGTTCCGCGCCCAGCAGGTGATCAACGACTCGCGATGCATGGCACATCTGGACGAGGTCGGCGACGATCTCGTCCGCAAGCTGGAGGAGGGCCTGCGCAACCGCGAGACCAGTGTGCTGCTCATCGACGCGTGGGCGGCGCGCAGGGAGCCGTACCGGACCGTGCTCGCCGCCTTCGACCAGCAGAACCACCCGGTCACGGGGGTGCTCGTGCCCTGTCACGA
Organism: Streptomyces sp. S.PB5; assembly: GCF_030403745.1. Classification (GTDB taxonomy): domain Bacteria; phylum Actinomycetota; class Actinomycetes; order Streptomycetales; family Streptomycetaceae; genus Streptomyces. The sequence continues at coordinate 226,218 of NZ_JAQMWP010000013.1, read as the reverse complement.
GACGGACGAGGAGTCCCACGCCGACACGCTGTGGCATGACCTCAGCCAGGTCTTCCAGCGCAACTGGATGCGCCGCAACGATGCCTGGGATCCGCTGTTCCGGGTCCGGGTCGACAAGGGACACTTCGACGACAAGCTGTCCGTGATGGTCACCGTGGCCCAGAACCGGCTGGCGGAGCGGGCCGACCCCGTGGTGCTCCCGGAGGGGCCGGCCGCACCGCCGCTGCCCGCTCTGGGCGTTCCGGCGCGGCCGCCCATGGTCTGCGACGAGCCGGACGATCTGCCCGAGGCATACCTCACCGATGGATAGGACGATGACCGCTGACACCGAGGCGCGACGCGAGGGCAAGATCGTCACCTTCTACTCGTACAAGGGTGGAACGGGACGGACCATGGCGCTGGTCAACGTCGGCTGGATCCTGGCCAGTCAGGGGTACCGGGTGCTGCTCGTCGACTGGGATCTCGAAGCCCCGGGCATGCACCGCTATCTGCGGCCGCTGCTCGTCGTCGATTCCGAACTGCGGTCCACGGACGGCCTGATCAACATGGTGCAGGCCTATGTCGGGCGGGTCATGGGCTCCGGCCGCCCGGACCAGCCGGCCGCCGAACGGGGCGCGGAGCCCGCCGTCATGGACGAGGAGGAGCTGCGCGCCTGCGCCGACCCCGGCCCCTACACCACCGGCCTGCGGCTGAGCCTGCAGCGCGGCGGGCGTCTCGACTTCCTGCCGGCCGGCCGCCAGTCCGCCGCCTACTCGGCCGCCGTCACCAGCTTCAACTGGCACTCGTTCTACGAGCGTCTGGGCGGCGGTTCCTTCCTCCAGATGCTGCGCCGCCGGATGATCGAGGAGTACGACTACGTCCTCATCGACAGCCGTACCGGGGTCAGCGACATATCCGGGATCTGCACCATCCTGCTGCCCGACATCGTGGTGGACGGCTTCGTGCTGAACCACCAGAGCATCGAGGGCGGTATCGCGGCCGCCGGCTCGGTCGCCGCGTCCGCCCCGCGCCCGATCCGGATCCTGCCGGTGCCGATGCGGGTCGAGAACGCCGAGCAGGAACTGCTGGACCAGGGCCGCGACTCCGCCCGCGCCGGGTTCGCGCCGTTCCTGTCCTGGCTGGCGGAGGAGGACCACGCCCGGTACTGGGGCGAGGTGGAGATCCCCTACAAGCCGTACTACGCCTACGCGGAGATACCGGCGACCGTGCGGGACCGGCTGCTGCAGAAGGACTCGCTGCTGACCGCGTTCGAACGGCTCACCGCGTGGATCACCGACAACGACGTGCAGTCCCTGGAGCCCCAACCGGCCGAGGAACGCAAGCAGTTGGCGACGGAGTACCTGCGTGACCCACGCGCCGTGCCGCCGCGGATGTACGTCAGCTACGCGCCGATCGACCGGATGTGGGCCGAGTGGGCCGCCGCCCATCTGGAGAGCGTCGGCTACCAGGTGTCCCTGCACAGCGCCGCCGAACCCGTCACGGGCACCCCGCCGGAGGCGACGGACGTACTGGAGCGACGCGGCCGGCTGCTCGCCCTGCTCTCCCCCGAGTACCTCACGCTGCCGCGGGCCCGGAGCATCGCGCAACGGCTGCGCGAGGTCCAGGCCGGCGGCGGCCCGGCGCTGCTGCCGGTGCGGGTCCAGGAGACGGAGGCCTCCGCGGACGGCCCGTTCGGCGACCGGGCCGCCCTCGACCTCACCCGCAGGCAGCCCGACGAGGCCGCCGTGCAACTGCTGCTGACCGTCGGAGCGCCGTCGGGCCGGCGGTCGTCGGAGACCGACACCCCGCCTCTGGGCACGGTCGTTCCTCCTTACCCGGGCGACGCGCCGGCCGTGCAGCGCGTCCCCTCGCGCAACGTCTCCTTCACCGGCCGCGGTGCTCTCCTGGACCATGTCCGCGACGGCTTCACCACCGGGCCCGCACCCCGGCCCCAAGTGCTCTACGGACTGGGCGGGATGGGCAAGACACAGGTCGCCCAGGAGTACGCCCACCGCTTCAAGTCCGCCTACGACGCCGTGTGGTGGGTGAACGCCGCGCAACCCGGCCTGATTCGCTCCGGACTCGCCGAACTCGCCCCCGACCTGGGCCTGGAGCGGGGCGAGGACATGTCCGGCACGGCCGACGCGGTGCTGCGGGCGCTCAGGCGCGGCGAGCCGTACGACCGCTGGCTGCTGGTCTACGACAACGCCGGGCGCCCTGAGGAGCTCGCCGAGCTCATCCCCGAGGGGCCGCCCGGCGGACATGTCCTGATGACCTCGCGCGACCGGGCCTGGGTCAACAACGCGGGCCTGGTGGAGGTCGAGGTGTTCCAGCGTGGGGAGAGCGTCCAGCTGCTGCGCCGGCTCAACCCCGGTCTGGCGAAGGACGACGCCGAGCGGGTCGCCGAGGAACTGGGCGACCTGCCGCTGGCCGTGGGCCAGGCCGCCGTCTGGCTCAGCGAGAGCAGCATGCCGGTGACGACCTACCTCAGCTCGCTGGGCGAGCGGCTCACCGAGGTCCTGCGCAACACCCGGCTGCCGGACCGGGACTACCCGCACTCGGCCGCGGCGACCTGGCTCCTCGCGCTGGACGAACTGCGCCGCGTGAACCGGGCGGCGGCCGAGATGCTGGAGATCTGCTCCTTCTTCGGCCCCGAACCCATCCCCCAGGCCCTGCTCTACGGCAGGGCCGTCACCCAGGCGCTGACGCTCCCCGAGGGGGAGCCACGCGACGAGATGGCCATCGCACAGGTGGTCCGGGCCATCAACCGGTTCGGTCTCGCCAAGAGTGACCAGAGCAGCGAGACGCTCACCGTCCACCGGCTGGTGCAGGCCGTCATCCGCGACCAGGTGCCCGACGAGCGCAAGCCGGACCTGCGGCGCGTGGTGCACACGGCACTGGCCGACGCCCGGCCGGGCGACCCGGACCGCACGTCCGACTGGAAGGTCTACGACCTGCTGCTGCCGCACCTGGCACCCTCCCGCGCCTACCGGAGCGCCGACCCCGAGGTGCGGGCGTGGATCACCGACTCGGTCCGCTACCTGTGGAAGCGGAGCCTGCACGGCGCCGCGCACGACCTGGCGTCCCAGACCCTGGAGCGCTGGCGCGACCTGGGCATCAGCCGTGAGGGCGACGCCCAGACCCTCATCCTGCGCATCCAGCTCGGCAACGTCCTGCGCTCGCTCGGCCGGCTGGGGGAGGCGTACGAGTCCGACCGGGACACCCACGAGAAGCTGCGCCTCAGCCGGGGCGACGAGGACGCCTACACCCTCGCCGCGGCCGGCAACGTCGCCGCCGACCTGCGGGAACTGGGCCACTACCAGGAGGCGCGCGAGCTGGACCGGCAGACGCTGCGGGCGGCGCGGCGCGCCCTGGGCGACGACCACAAGCGCACCCTGATGTACCTGAACAACCTGGCCCTGTCCGAATACCTGGCGGGCGACCGCCGCGCCGCCCTGGACCTGCACCACAGCGCCTGGCGGCAGCAGAGCGAGATCCACGGCGCCAACAGCATCAACGCGCTCTCCTCGGCCAGCAACTACGCCCGCGACCTGCGGGAGACCGGACGGCTGCGGGACGCCCTGGAGCTGCTGGAGGGCACGGTGGCGCGCTACCGGGAGACCCTCGGCGAGGACCACGTCGAGACCCTGCGCGCCCGCAAGAACCTGGCGGTGGCGCTGCGCAGGAACGGCGAGTACGAACGCGCCAGGGAGATCGACGAGGACATCCGCGGCCGGTACGTGGCGGATCTGGGCCCGGACCACCAGGACACCCTCGCCGCCGCCTCCAGCCTGGCCAGCGACCTGGCGGCGCTCGGCGAACCGGCGGGAGCCCTGGAACTCGCGGAGCGGGCGATGAACCGTTACCGCGACTACCTCGGCGAGATGCACCCGGTCACCCTGGCCTGCGCCAACAACGTGTCGGTCTATCTGCGTCTGGTGGGACGTACGGCCGAGGCGCACGACCTGGTGGACCAGGCGCTGAGGGGGCTGCGCGAGGTGCTCGGCGAGACCCACCTGTACACGCTCGCCTGCACCATCAACCACGCCAACGAGCTGGTGCGGGAGGGCGATCTCGACGGCGCCGCCGCGCAGGAGCGGTTCGTGCGCGAGCAGTTGGAGCGGCTGCTCGGTCCCGAGCACTACGACACCATCGGCGTCACCTCCAACCTCTCGCTCACCCTGCGTGCCGCGGGCCGGACGGAGGAGGCCGACCAACTGGCCGAGGAGGCCCGGCGCAACGCCGTGCGCACTCTCGGCGAGGACCATCAGACCACCAAGGCGGTGCGGTCGGGACAGCGGCTCGACTCCGACATCGAACCGCCGACGACCTGATGCGTACCCGCCCTGTCCGCCGGTCCGTCTGCCGTTCCCCGCACGGCATTTGGCGGGAATGACGGGTTGTAGGATGCCGCTTCACCACTGTCGCACCCGAGCGATCGAGGCCCATGGACGCCACCCGGCCCACGCCTTCCGAGCCGTGCGGACCGCGAGAGCGGCCGCCTCACGCGACGCTGCCCTTCCGCCAGTTCCTGCTGAAGGTCCACAGCCGCTGCGACCTGGCCTGTTCCTACTGCTACATGTACGAGGCCGCCGACCAGAGCTGGCGTGGGCGGCCTCGCCGTATGGAACTGGAGACCGTGCGGCGCACGGCCCGGCTGATCGCCGAACACGCCCGGCACCACCGGCTGTCGACGGTGCAGCTCGTGCTGCACGGCGGGGAGCCGCTGCTGGTCGGTGCCGAGCATCTGGAGGCGATGCTGCGGGTGCTCGCCGACGAGGTGGCGGCGGTCGCCGAGCTGCGGGTGACCATGCAGACCAACGGGGTGCGGCTGGCCGAGGACCCGGCGCTGCTGCCCGTGCTCGGCCGGTACGGGGTCCGGCTCGGCGTCAGCCTGGACGGGCCGGCGGCCGCGCACGACCGCCACCGGCTGCGGCCGGACGGACGCGGCAGCCACGCCGCGGTCGCGCGGTCGCTGCGGCTGCTCACGGAGGGACCGTACCGGGAGCTCTTCGCGGGCCTGCTGTGCGTGGTGGACACGGCGGCCGAGCCGCTCGCCACCTACGAGTCCCTGCTCTCCTTCGCCCCGCCCCGCATCGACCTGCTGCTGCCGCACGCGACCTGGGCCGCGCCGCCCCCGGGCCTGGCCGAGCGCACATCACCCCCGACCACACCACCGGGACCGGCCGCGCCCGGCCGGACCGTGCCGTACGGGGAATGGCTGCGGGCCGTCTTCGACCGCTGGTACGACGCCCCCCGCAGGGAGACCGGTGTGCGGCTCTTCGAGGAGATCATGGCGCTGCTGCTGGGCGGCACCTCGCGCAGCGAGGCGGTCGGGCTGACCCCGGTCGACCTGGTCGTCGTCGAGACGGACGGGGCGATCGAGCAGGCGGACTCGCTGAAGGTCTCCTATCCCGGGGCCCCGGCGACCGGCCTCGACGTGTTCCGGCACACCTTCGCGGACGCGGCCGCGCACCCGGCGTTCCAGGTCAGACAGCGCGGGTTCGCCGGGCTCGGCCCGGTCTGCCGCGCCTGCCCGCGCGCCCGGGTCTGCGGCGGCGGCCTGTACGCCCACCGCTACGCCCCCTCCGGCGGCCCCGGCTTCTCGACCCCGTCGGTCTACTGCGCCGACCTGGCCCTGCTCGTGGACCACATCGCGAACCGTCTGCGCCACGACGTCACCGAGCTGACCGCACGACGACGGGAGGCGGTCCGGTGACCGGCGGGCGGGAGCAGGCGGCCGCCGCCGGACGGCATTTCGTGCCGCCGCATGTCTTCGGGGCGCTGGCGCGGGCCCGTGGCGGAGCGGAGGCCGTGGCGCTGTTGCGGTCCGGTCAGCTCAGCAAGCGGAAGCTGCTGGTCCGAGCGCTGCACCGGGCGGCGGAGCGCCGGGGACCGGCCGCCGCCGGGCTCGGCACCGTCTACCCCCGGCTGCTGGACCTCGGCCGCCGGGACCCCGGCGCATGGCGGGCCGTCATGCTCCACCCCTATCTGGACGAGGGGCTGGCCCGCGCGCTGGTGGTGCTGGAGCGCGGCGAGGAGATCGAGCCGGCGTGGCTCACCTGGTGGGAGCGGCTCCTTTCCGGCGCGCCCGGTGCCGCCTGGCCGGTCGTGCGCGCGGAGTGCGACGGCCAGGTTCTCCAGCTGCGGCTCGCCGACAGCGGTCCCTTCCGCGACGCCCACGGGCACACACTCGACGGCCCCCTCACCGGGGAACGCACCCGGCACTGGGAGAAGGCCCTGTCCGCCGCCTGGGAGGTGCTCGTACAGCGGCACCCCTGGCACGTCCGCCCGCTGGCGTCCGCTCTGACCACGCTCGCCCCGCTGCGCCCCGGCCTCGACGGATCCGCGGTCAGCTCGGCCGCCCGGCGGGCCTACGGTGCCGTCGCCGCCTCCTTCCAGGAGGACCCCGTCCTGCTGGCGCTGACCCTCGTGCACGAGTTCCTGCACGTCCAACTCGGCGCCCTGATGGACCTGTTGCCCCTGCACGGCCCGCCGACCGGGGTACGCCACCACGCTCCCTGGCGCCCGGACCCGCGCCCGATCGGCGCGCTGCTGCAGGGCACCCACGCGCACCTCGGCGTGACCGATTTCTGGCGGGCCGAGCTCGCGGTCGGGGGACGCCGTGCCCGGCGCGAGTACGACATGTGGCGCGGGCACACCGACGCCGCCGCGGGCACGCTCCTGGACAGCGGCGAACTGCTGCCCGCGGGCGTGCGGTTCGTGACCGAGACCCGCGCGGCCCTGCGCCGCCCGACGCCCCCGCCGAGGATCGCGCGGACCCGGGGCGCGCTCGCCTCCGAACTCCGCGACCTCGGGCTGCGGCCGGGGGACACCGTGCTGGTGCACGCCTCGCTGCGCACGCTGGGCCCGGTGGCCGGCGGTGCGGAGACGGTCGTCGACGCGCTGCGCGAGGTCCTCGGCCCGGACGGCACGCTGGTGGCGTACACCCAGACACCGGACAACTCCGATCCCTCCCGCTGGCACCTGACCCGCGGCTACTCCGTGCCGGAGGAGCACTGGGCGGGGCTGCGGGCCCGGATGCCCGCCTTCGACCCGTCGAGCAGCCCCGGTTTCGGCGTCGGCGTCCTTCCGGAGGCCGTACGGACCCGGCCCGGCGCGCTGCGCAGTGCCCATCCGCAGAGCTCCTTCACCGCGCTGGGCCCCCGGGCCCGTCACATCACCGAGGGCCACGCGCCCGACTGCCACCTGGGCGAGCGGTCACCGCTGGCCCGGCTGGAGCGGCTAGGCGCCCGGGTCCTGCTGCTGGGTGTGGGGTACGACGTGTGCACGGCCTTCCACCTCGCGGAGTACCGGGTACCGGGGCGGCCGCAGGCACCCTACGCGTGCGTGGTCGCCGACGAGCGGGGGCGGCCGGTCTGGTACCGCTACCACGATGTCACCCTCGACGCCTCGCCGTTCGCCGAGCTGGGCCGGTCCTACGAGGCCACCGGCGCGGTGTCGACGGGCCGCGTCGGCGACGCGCGCTGCCGGCTGCTGGATCTGGCCCCGGCTGTTGCTTACGCCACGGAGTGGCTCGGGGCGCGGGCCTGACTGTTCGGTCCGTCCCGCCGGGCATGAGGGCGTCGTCCACCCGGACGGACAAAGCGGGCTTATGGATTTACGCTGTACACGTACGTGCATCTTCGTGGCGAAGAAGGTGACTGCGATGCGCGTGATGCTGAAGGCGACCCTGGACACCGACAAGGCGAACGAGGTCCTGCGGAGCGGGAAGATGCAGGACCTGCTGGCGGAGACCCTGGAGCACATCAAGCCGGAGGCGGCCTACTTCGGGCCCGAGGGCGGCCGGCGGACCTGTTTCCTCGTGTTCGACATGAAGGAGAGCTCGGACCTGCCCCCGGTCGGTGAGCCGTTCTTCTCGCACCTCAACGCCAAGGTCGAGGTCTTCCCGATCATGAACCTCGACGACCTGAAGAAGGGTCTCTCCCAGCTGCGCTGACCCTCAGCTGAAGATGATCATCGACCCCTGCGCCAGACTCCGCGTCGCCGCCGCGTGCAGGCCCAGCCAGACGTGGCGCTCCCGGGCGAAGGGGCTGGGGTCGTACGGCGCGGGGACGGCCGGTTCCTCCAACTCCGTGGGGCCGAGCGGCGGCTGGGGCGGGGCCGGGGGGTTGGCGGGGTCGATGCCGATCGCGGGGGCCACCAGCTCCAGCTCCCGCAGTAGGGACTGGGAGGAGCCCAAGGGGCCGCCGCCGGCGAGGAGTTCGTCGTTGGCGAGCGGGTGCGGGAAGTCGACCGGGACGTACGCGCCCGCGTGGTCGTAGTGCCAGACCAGATGGGACTGCTGGGCCGTCGTCTCGAACATCTCCAGCAACTGCTCGTAGTCGCCGCCCAGTTCGTCGACCGGGGTCACCGGCAGCCCGCAGACCTGGAGCAGATACGCGCGGCGCAGGAAGTGCAGGGCGTCGTAGTCGAAGCCGGCCACCGGGGCGACCTCGCCGGACAGCCCCGGCATGTACTGGTACACCGGCACCGGCGGCAGCCCGGCCTCGGCGAGCACCTTGTTGTATTGCGCGAGTTCCTCGGCGAACGGGTTGTCGGGGGTGTGGCACAACACGTCGACGAGCGGTACCAGCCACAGGTCACAGGCCAAAGAGGGCTCCTCGCATAGCACGGTGTAGCGAAGTGGTCAGGGAAGAGTAATCGGTACGGCGGGTCGTGGCTTCCCCCTGGGCGCGTCCAGATGGTCCGCCGCAGGTCCCATACCCACCCTCCGGCTCATTGACCGGCCAGTCGCTCGACCACCGTCAGCGAATGGGTGTTGTACGCGGAGACGATCTCCCGCGCCGCCGCGGTGTCCCGTGCCACCAGGGCGTCGACCAGCGCGGTGTGCTCGGCCCACAGCTCCCCGCGTAGATCGGTGAGGCGGCGCAGATGCTGGACCGCGCAGACCCAGGACTGCACACGCAGCCGGTGCAGGAAGTCCGAGAGGTAGGGATTGCCGAAGACGGCACCCAGTTCGCGCCAGAAGCGCAGGTCGTAGCCGATCAGTACGGTGATGTCGCCCGCGGCGGCCGCCCGCTGGGCCTCCTCACCGCGCCGCCGCACCCCGGCGAGGGCGGCCAGCACACGGGAGTTGTCGGGATCGTGGACGAACCCCTGGTGGCCGCCTTCCAGCGCGTGGAACATGCCGTCGATGACCAGACTGCGGGCCTCGATGATGCCGCGGTAGTCGGCCAGGGAGTACTCGTGCACACGGAAACCGCGATGCTGGTCGGCCTCCAGCAGACCTTGAGCGGAGAGATCCACCAGCGCCTCGCGCACGGGCGTCGCGGAGACCCCGTACTGCTCCGCGATCTCCTTGACCGTGAACTCCTGACCCGGCTGGAGCCGCCCCGCGAGCACCTCGTCGCGGAGCGCGTCGGCGATCTGCTGCCGCAGGGTGTTGCGGGTGACGGCGCCGTTGCTGCCGGGCATGGTCGGGCCTCTCCCTGATGGCGGTCGGGTGGCGTACGCGTACACGTCTCTGCGTCTATGTCTACGAGCACGCCACCTTACGCGTTCGGGCGTTCGCGGTGTTTACCCGCGTAGCGTCCGTCACAGGGAGGAAACGCCCACGGCTACTCCGTGTGCTCGTCCGCCACGGAGAGCGCCGCGTCGAGCGCCGAGAGACCTTCCTTCAGCTCCGCCTCGGTGACGTTGCACGGCGGCACCACATGGGTGCGGTTCATGTTGATGAACGGCCAGATGCCGTGCTTCTTCGCGGCGGCCCCGAACGCCAGCATCGGGGCGTTCGCCTCACCGGCCGCGTTGTACGGGACCAGCGGCTCGCGGGTCTCCTTGTTCCTGACCAGCTCAAGCGCCCAGAACATGCCGACACCGCGCACCTCGCCGACGGAGGGGTGACGCTCGGCGAGCTCGCGCAGGGCGGGTCCGAGGACGGCGGCGCCCAGGTTCTTGGCGTTCTCGACGACACCCTCCTCCGCCATGACGTTGATCGTCGCCACGGCCGCGGCACAGGCCAGCGGGTGCCCGGAGTACGTAAGGCCGCCGGGGTACGGCCGCTTGCCGAAGGTCGCCGCGATCTCGCCGGAGATGGCGACACCGCCGAGCGGCACGTATCCGCTGTTGACGCCCTTGGCGAAGGTGATCAGGTCGGGGGTCACGTCGAAGAGGTCGGCGGCGAACCACTCACCGGTCCGCCCGAACCCGGCCATGACCTCGTCCAGGATGAAGACGATCCCGTACTTGTCGCAGATCTCGCGGACACCGGCGAGGTAGCCGGGCGGCGGGACCATGATCCCGGCGGTGCCGGGGATCGTCTCCAGGATGATCGCGGCGACGGTGCCGGGCCCCTCGAAGGCGATCGTCGTCTCCAGGTGATCCAGGGCCCGTGCGGTCTCCTGCTCCTCGGTCTCGGCGTAGAAGCGCGAGCGGTACAGGAACGGCGCCCAGAAGTGCACGACACCGGCGGCGGCGCTGTCGGAGGCCCAGCGGCGCGGGTCGCCGGTGATGTTGACGGCCTGCTGCGTACCGCCGTGGTACGACCGGTACGCGGAGAGCACCTTGGCCCGCCCGGTGTGCAGCCGCGCCATGCGCACGGCGTGCTCGACGGCGTCGGCACCACCGTTGGTGAAGAAGATCTTGTCCAGGTCTCCGGGCGTCCGCTCGGCGATCAGCCGGGCCGCCTCCGAACGCGCCTCGATCGCGAAGGCGGGCGCGAACGTGGACAGGGTCGCGGCCTGCTCCTGAACCGCGGCGACGACCTTCGGGTGCTGGTAGCCGACGTTGGTGTAGACGAGACCGCTGGTGAAGTCGAGGTACCGCTTGCCGTCGTAGTCCCAGAAGTACGACCCCTCCGCGCCGGCGACGGCGAGCGGGTCGATGAGCTCCTGCGCGGACCAGGAGTGGAACACGTGGGCACGGTCCGCGGCCTTCACGGCGGCGCCGACCTCGGGGTTTGGCTGAGGGGTCATGCGCCCGAGCGTAAATCTCCGCGCTACGGAAGCGACATCGGCGTCCTGTCTGCGGACGGCGCCTTTCCGCGACAGGTTGTCGCGCTTGGCGCCGGGGACGGGGTGGGGTGGGGGTGATTGGCAGATCTGTTCCAGACCCGATCTCGGCCACCTGCGGTTTTGCTCTTCGGGCGTGGAACGGATCTGCCAATCACCGTGACGGGCCGCCGGCAGTGGAGAGCGGAAGCTCCGTTACGGAACCGTCGACGGGGGGCGCTCACCTCGGCGTATGGCCGCACTATCGTGGGCTGTTGTACGGGGGGCACACAGGTACGGGGACGTCGGGGGTGGGGCTGCGGTGGAGAAGCTGGGGGCCGGGGATCCGCAGCGGATCGGCGCGTGTCGGCTGCTGGCGCGGCTCGGGGCCGGGGGGATGGGGCAGGTGTACCTCGCCCGCTCGGACCGGGGCCGGACCGTCGCCGTGAAGCTGGTGCGCGAGGAACTGGCCCAGCAGGAGGAGTTCCGCGCCCGGTTCCGGCAGGAGGTGCAGGCCGCCCGGCAGGTCGGCGGCCACTGGACCGCACCCGTCCTCGACGCCGACACCGAGGCCGCCGTGCCCTGGGTCGCCACCGGGTACGTCGCCGGGCCCAGCCTCCAGCAGGTCGTCGGACATGATCACGGGGCGCTGCCCGAGCGCTCGGTGAAGATCCTCGCCGCGGGCCTCGCGCACGCGCTTAAGGACATCCATGCTGCGGGGATCGTCCACCGGGATCTGAAGCCCTCCAACGTGCTGGTGACGATCGACGGGCCGCGGGTCATCGACTTCGGGATCGCGCGGGCGCTGGAGACGGTGACGGACGGAGGTCTGACGCGGACGGGCGCGCTCGTCGGCTCGCCCGGCTTCATGGCCCCCGAGCAGGTGCGGGGCGACCGGATCACGCCCGCCTGCGACGTCTTCTGCCTGGGTTCCGTCCTCGCGTACGCCGCCAGCGGCAAGCTTCCCTTCGGCGCCGGGGGCAGCGGGGTGCACGCCCTGATGTTCCGGATCGCCCAGGAGGAACCCGACCTGGAGGGAGTGCCGGAGGGCCTCGCCGATCTCGTACGGGCCTGCCTGAAGAAGGACCCGGCGGCCCGGCCGAGCCTGGACCGCGTCCTTGAGCGCATCGGGGCCGGGGACACGGTGTCCGGCGGCCGCTCACGCGACCCGTGGCTGCCGAGCGCGTTGGTTGCCCAACTCGGGCGGCACGCCGTGCAGTTGCTGGAGGCCGAGGACCCGGAGAACACGGAGGGTGGGGCTGGGCTGTCAGGGGCGGCGGGGCTGGCGGGCGGGGCGGGTCCGGCGGGTCCGGCGGGTCCGGTGGGTCCGGCTGGCCGGGCGGGTCCGGTGGGCGTGGTGGGCATGGCAGGGGTGTCGGGCTCGACCGGCTCGCCTGGCTCGCCTGGCGCGGCGGGCATGGCTGGCGTGTCCGGCGCGGGCCGCTCGCCCGGCTCGGCCGCCTCGACCGGTGAGGCGTCCCCCGAGCACGCTCCTGCCGCCGCCGAGGACGCCTCCGTACCGCCTTCGCCGGGGCAGCCCGGGGCGGGGGAGCCGCTGAACCACCAGCCGACGCTCGTCGGGCAGCAGGGCGAGGTGATGCCTCCGCCGGGGCCCCAGCAGACGCCCGCGCCGGGTCGCGCACAGACTCCGTCGGGCCGGGCACAGACTCCGTCGGGTCGCGCACAGACTCCTGCGAGCCATGCGCAGACTCCGCCACCGGCCCACCCCGCCTACGGCTACCCCCAGCAGCCCCTCCAACCCCAGGAACCCCACCAGCCCCACCAGCCCCAGCAACACCCTCAGGCGCCCGCAGCGCCCCCGGCTCACGGCCACCCGCAGCAGCCGTGGACGCCCGGAGCCCCGACGCCGTACCACCCGTACACCGGCGGAGCCGCCGTACCCGGCCAGCCCCCGCCGTACGGTCCCGGCTCGACGCCGCCCTACGGTCCCGGCTCGACCCCGCCGTACGGCCCCGGCCCCACCCCGCCCTACGGCCCTGGCTCGACCCCGCCCTACGGCGCCGCCGCCCCCTACCCCCCGCACCTGCACCCGCAGTCAAACCCCCCGCGCCGCAACTCCCGTTCCACGATCGCGCTCGTCGCCGTCGCGCTGGTCGTCGCGCTCGGCGCGGGTGGCTCGGTCTACGCGCTGATGAGCAACGGCGGCGGTGAGGACGACAAGGGCGGCGGGGGCACGCCCACGGCGACCGCGCCCACCACCCCCGGCCCGACCACCGACGCGCCCTCTCCGTCCCCCTCCCTCTCCACCCAGCCGTCCACTTCCACGCCCACGGACGGCACGGTCCCCGCCGACTACCTCGGCACCTGGACCGCGACGATCGACAACGCCGAGGGCTCGCACACCCGCCAACTCACCCTCCAGGAAGGCGAAGTCGGGGACACGGTCCTCTCCCTCGTCGCCGACGGCCCTGACTACCACTGCGTGTTCGAGGCGGACCTGGCCGAAGAGCCGGCCGCGGACGGCCCGTTGCGGATCGGCCCGTCCACCGTGACCGTCGGAGAGCCCGCCTCCTCCTGCTCGCCGGGGGCCGCCACCGAGATCACCCTCCTCCCGAACGGCACCCTGGAGCGCGTGAACACCGGCAACGGCGAGAAGCTGACGTACACGAAGCAGTAACCCGAACACCCCCTGCCCGTAAGGCGGTTGAGCTCGCACAGCCGTACGTTTCCGTCGGTGGAATGGCTGAACGCAGAGAATGCCGTGGCCGTCGGGACGGCCGTCCTCGGCATCGTCGCCTCCGGTGTCCTGGTCTGGTACGAGCGAAGAGTGCCCCGCCGGAAACGGATCGGCTACCGCGTCCAGATGGACAACCCCATCGGTGACGACGTGCGTTCGGGGCGGGCTGGGGGTGCCCCCTCTGGGGGAGTACGCCTCGGTCTCTTCAACGAGGCCCCGGACATGGCCGACGCCACCCTCGTCCTCCTCCGCGTCGAGAACGACGGTTCGCAGGGCATCGACCGCGACGACTACACCGGCCCCACCACCCACGGCCTGACCGCCGTCTTCACCGACCGCACCATCCGCGGCGTCTCGGTCACCCAACCCACCGACCGCGACCACCTGATGGACCACTTCACCCCGGAACGCGGCTTCGCCTACGAGGGCAACATCCTCCGCATCCCCCGCGTCCCGCTCAACCGCGGCGACCACTTCAAGCTCCTCGTCCTCCTCTCCGGCGGCGACGTCGGCCGCGCGATACGCCTCACCGGCGGCCTGCGTGACGGCGAGGTGCACCCCAACCGCAGCGCGACCCCCGACGAGACCCCGCCGATCCTCAGCGGCCCGGCACGGATCCTCACGGCCCTGCTCACGCTCTCCGTCGTCGCGCTGGCCGGCATCATCCTCGCCACCGACGACACCCGCCCGCCCCTCGGCTGCGAAAAGGGCACCCTGACCGTGACGGGCTCCACCGCCTTCGCCCCCGTCGTCAGAACGCTGGCGAAGGAGTACGAGAAGGACTGCGAGGGCGCGGAGATCACGGTCGAGGCGCGCGGCAGCGAGGCCGGGGCCGCCGAACTCGCCGCCGACGACCCGGAGTCGGCCGTGATCGCCTTCACCGACGGCCCCATGGGCGACCGGCTGGACCTCCACGGCGAGAAGGTCGCCCTCTCCGCCTTCACCCTCGTCGTGAACGAGAGGATCGGCCTCGGGCGCGTGGGTCTGACCCGGGCGGAGGTACGACGCCTCTACAGCGGCGAGATCACCCGCTGGCGCCAACTGGACCCGGCCCTCCCGGATCTCCCGGTCGTCCTCGTCAGCCGGAACGCCGACTCCGGCACCCAGCAGATCTTCCAGCGGCGCGTCCTCGGCACCTGGGAACGCGTCCCCAGCACCTCCCTCGACTGCGTCCACAAGGACGACCGCTCCGCACCCGTCGTGCGCTGCGAACTCGGTTCCACGGAGCAGGTGTTGGACAAGGTCGCGGAGGTGCCGGGCGCCATCGGCTACAGCGAACTCGCCGTCGCCGGCGGCCGCGAGGGCCTGCTGACGGTCCCGCTCGACGGCGTCTCCCCCTCCGTGCAGGCCGACAACTACCCTTACCGGGGAGTGGAGTACGCCTACACCCGCCGCTCGCCACAGCCGGGTTCACTGACCGCCGCCTTTCTCGCGTACCTGAAGGAGGTCGCCAGCCAGGACGTGATCCGCGACAACGGCCATCTCCCGTGCGCACAGGAGACGGAGTCCTGCGGGTGACCCTTGCCGGAGCCTTGCGGGCGGCGCCGGTCCCCCTTGCCGACTCTTGAGGTGTCCACGACCATTACTGAGGTCGGCCGGCAACCCCAGCCCCAGGAGGACACATGCGCCCCAGCAGGAGTCCCAGCAGGAGAACGGTCCTGACCGCGACGGGCGCGGCGGCGGCCGCGGCCTGCACCACCGGCGGTACGGCGGAGGCGACCCCCTCCACCACCGTGACCGAAGCCGCGGGCACCCCGACCGGAGCCACGGGCACCGCAGCCCCGGGCAGCCGCCCGCCCGCCACCGCCCAGCGCCCGACCCGCGAACTCCGCGCCCTTCTCCGGGAGATCGACCCGGCCCGCATCGAGGCGACGGTCCGCAAACTCGTCTCCTTCGGCACCCGCCACACCCTCTCCTCCCAGGACGACCCGAACCGCGGCATCGGCGCCGCCCGCGACTGGCTCCTCGCCGAACTCCGCTCCTACGCCGAGGCCTCCGGCGGCCGTATGACGGCCGAACTCCAGTCGTACGTCCAGGAACCCGGTCCTCGTATCCCGACGCCGACCCGCATCACCAACGTCGTCGCGACCCTGCGCGGTTCGGTCACCCCGGACCGGATCTACGTCGTCTCCGGGCACTACGACTCCCGCGTCACCGACGTCATGGACGCCACCTCGGACGCCCCGGGCGCCGACGACGACGCGTCCGGCGTGGCGGTGGCGCTGGAGCTGGCCCGTGTCATGGCCAAGCGCCGGCCCGCCGCGACGATCGTCTTCGCGGCGGTCGCGGGGGAGGAGCAGGGCCTGTTCGGATCGGCGTACATGGCCCAGCAGTTCAAGTCGGCCGGCGCGGACGTCCAGGGCATGTTCACCAACGACATCGTCGGCAGCCCGACGGCGGACGACGGCGCCGTAGACCCGTACACCATCCGTCTCTTCGCCGAGGGAGTCCCCTCCTCCGAGACGCCCGAGCAGGCCGCGACCCGCCGCTCGGTGGGCGGCGAGAACGACTCGGCGACCCGCCAACTCGCCCGTTTCGTCAGGGACGTGGCTGACAACGACGCCACCGGTATGAACGTCCGCGTGATCTACCGCCGCGACCGCTACCGCCGAGGCGGCGACCACATCCCCTTCCTCGAACGCGCCTACCCCGCCGCCCGCTTCACCGAGCCCGCCGAGGACTTCGCCCACCAGCACCAGGACGTACGCGTCGACGAGTCCGGCAAGCAGTACGGCGATCTGCCCGAGTTCTGTGACTTCGGCTTCATCGCCCGCGTCGCCAAGGTGAACGGCGCGGCCCTGTGGACCCTGGCCCAGGCCCCCGGCACCCCGCGCGGCGCGAAGATCATCACCACCAACCTCACCAACTCCACGGAGCTGGTGTGGACCCGGGGCACGGAACCGGATCTCGCGGGCTACGAGGTCGTTTGGCGGGAGACGACCGCGCCGGAGTGGACGCACGTGATCCCGGTCGGCGATGTGACGAGGCACGAGGTCGACCTGTCGAAGGACAACGTCTTCTTCGGCGTGCGGGCGGTGAACACCAAGGGCCTGAAGAGCCCGGTGGCCTTCCCGGACCCGCAGGCATGAGCCCTGTATCCGGTTGTCAGATCCAGCCTTGTTGCCAGGCGTGATGGGCCGCCGCATGCCGTGTGGTGGCCCCCAGCTTGGACATGGCGGCCGAGAGATAGTTGCGCACGGTCCCCTGCGCCAGATGCACCTGCTCGGCGATCTCGGCCACCGACGCCCCCGTGCGCGCGGCCCGCAACACCTCCAACTCCCGTTCACTGAGCGGGCAGTCGTCCTCGGTCAGCGCGGACGCGGCGATGTCCGGATCGACGTAACGCCGCCCGGCGGCGATGTCCCGGATGATCTCCGCGAGCCGGGAGGCGGGCGTGGTCTTCGGCACGAATCCGCGCACCCCGGCGGCCAGCGCCCGCCGCAGCACGGCAGGCCGGGCATGCCGGGTGACCATCACGACATGCGTCTGTGGCCCCGCCGCCCGAATCTCCTCGGCCGCCCGCAACCCGTCCGTAGGCGGCATCTCGAGATCCAGTACGGCGATGTCGGGCCGGAGTTCGAGCGCGAGCCGTACGGCCTCGGTGGAGGTGGCGGCCTCGGCGACGACGGTGAGGTCGTCCTCGAGGGAGAGCAGCGCGGCGAGGGCGCTGCGGAGGAGGTCCTCGTCGTCGGCGAGGAGCAGCCGGATCACGGGGTGTTTCCTTCCACGGGCAGCGTCGCGGTCACGACGAAACGGTCCCCGTCGGCCCTCTCCCAGGTCAACTCCCCTCCGGCGTCGCGCAGTCGCTCGGCGAGACCGCGCAGCCCGGTGCCGTCGGCCGTGCCGGTGGTGCCAGGGGCGCCGGGCGTGCCGGGGGCCGGCTCGGCCCCGTCGTTGGCGATCCGCAGCCGGGCACGGTCGCCGGTGACTCGGTAGTCGACCTCGGTGCCGGCGGCCTGGCTGTGGCGCAGCACGTTGGTGGTGGCCTCGCGCATGACGAGCCCGAGGAGCTGACGGGTGGAGTCGGCGAGCCCGGCGGCAAGGGCGCCCGGTTCAAGGTTCATCCGGGCGTCGATACCGGCCGCCGCCAGCACCCGGGTGGCGTTGGCGATCTCGTCGTCGAGGTTCGTACGCCGCATCCCCTGCACCACGGCCCGAGTGTCCCGCAGGGCGTCCGCGCAGAGCTGGCGTATCTCCCGCATCTCGGCGGCGGCGCGAGGAGGATCGATCTCCGCGAGCCGTGACGCCAACTCGGCCTTGAGGGCGATGACTTGCAGATGATGCCCCTGGATGTCATGCAGGTCGGAGGCGAACCGCAACCGCTCGTCCTTCACCGCCAGCTCAGCCTCCAGCCGCCGTGCCCGATCGAGCCGCCCCGCGATCCGCCACGCCCACAGCGGCCCGAGCACGGTCCACACGGTGAAGGCGGTGAGACAGGCGGGGAAGAGGGCGGCGTACGCCAACTCCCCATCCCGGGAAGAGAGATGGACGACACTCCCGGGGATGAGCGCGAGCACGACCGCCCCGCCGATCAGCCACCGCCTCCCGCCCGCGGACAGATAGGCGGCGACGATCGCCACGGTCACGGCCGGAGCGACCGCCCACAGCCCGTAGTTGTGCCGGACGAGCGGCAGTACGGCGAGCACGGCGGAGGCGAGGCAGGCGGTGACCACCCAGCCGGCGAGGGGCCGCAGCGAGGACCTGCCGTCCGCCATGGCCCCGCCCAGAAGCACCGCGGCCGCCACGGCGTGCACGCCCAGCGCCGGCACGACCGGCGCCCGCGCCCACAGCGGCACATCTCCGTCCAGCGCCCAACTGCCGTACGCCAGCACCAGCACACAGACGACGGTCCCCGGCACGGCCCACCATGTGTAGCGCCGGAAACTCGTGAGCCCCGCCCCGTTGTCCACGCGGCCATTGTGTCAGCGGGAGTTCGGGCCGGCCGGGGACGGCGGATGGCGGATGGCGGATGGCGGATGGCGGATGGCGGATGGCGGATGGCGGCGGACAGATGACAGATGTCATACGAGGACGTGTGCGGTCGGCACTACTGACGCGCCGCCGGTCCCGGCCACTCTGAGACCCGTGGGTGGATACCCCACCCCGGTACCTCTCAGGGAGACGTCATGCACCACGGCCTGAACGATCTGCATCAGCGGCGGCACCACGGCCTGGCCCGTCACTACGTCGAGATGATCCTCGCGATGGTGGCCGGGATGGTGGTCCTGGGCGGGGCACTGCGGGCCCTGCTGGCGCTGGGGTCCGTCGAGTACGGCATGTCGGGCCAGCCCGAACTGGTCACCCTGGAGATGGCGTTCACGATGTCGGCGGGGATGGCGTTCTGGATGCGGAGGCGTGGGCACGCCTGGCCGGGCATCGCGGAGATGTCGGCGGCGATGTTCGTGCCCGCGCTGGTCTTGATCCCCCTGCTGTCCCTGAACGTGATCGCCCCAGACCAGGCGATGACATGGGAACACCTCACGATGCTCCCGCTGATGTTCGTCGTCATGCTCCGCCGCAGGACGGAGTACGGCGCATGAACCTCTCCCTCTCCCTCCCCCTCTCCTCGCTCCTCCGCCGCTGGCCCACCCACCTGGCCTTCGCGGTCTGGGCGGCCACGGCCGCGGCCGGCGCCTCCGGCACCCTGGACGAGTCGGTCGTGGGGTACGGCGAGGTCCTCCCCTTGCTGCCCCTGCTCTACGTGGTGATCAACCAGATCGGCACCCCGAGGTCGACCTGGCCGGCCCTGGGCGGCGGCCTGGTCCTCGTCTTCGCCCTCCAGGCCCTGGACCTGGTCTCACCGGCGGGCGTGATGGTCGGCCTCGCGCTGGCGGTCCTCCTGTGGGGCATGCTCCGAGGCACCCCGCACGGTAGGGACAGCCTGTGGCTCCAAGCGGCGGGAGCCGTGGCCTTCGGCGCCCTGGCGGTGACGGGCCTGCTCCTGGACCCCGACGCGGGCCGCTGGCTGGTGGCGTCAGGCTGGTTCCTCCACGGCCTCTGGGACCTGGCCCACCTGACCCTGGCCCGCCTGAAGGGAACAGTGGCACCGAGCTTCGCGGAGTGGTGCGCGGTGGTGGATGTACTGGTGGCGGTGGAGCTGGTGTTCCTGCAGTAGGGGAAGCGCCTGGCAGCTGGCTCAGCCTGCGGGCATTCGTGCCGCACTCCCACTCAGCCTGCGGGCGTTCGCCCTGCCCAGCCCGCCCAGCCCGCCCAGCCCGCCCAGCCCGCCCAGCCCGCGGGCATTCGCCCTGCCCAGCCCGCTCAGCCTGCGGGCGTTCGCCCTTCCCAGCCTGCTTAGCCTGCGGGCATTCGTGCCGCCTAGGGCGGCACGGGTGGGCGCAGGCGGCACCCCGCCAGCGCCGGGCCACGCGACCCACCCGACCTCGGCCCCGCCCGACCGTCACCTGAGCACCCACGGTCACCTCGGCACCGTCACCCGGCACCCACCGTCACCTCGGCACCGTCACCCGGCACGCACCGCACCCGGCACCCCCCGTCACCTAGCCTCCGGCGGCCGCTGCCGAGGCATGTTCGGCCGAGCCCCACCCGCCCCCGGCGGCAACGGAAACCGCCCCTGGACCACGTTCCCGTCCGGCCGGGCCGCCCCCGCCACCGCCCCCTGAATCCCGAGCGGCGCGGACCCGGTCCGAAACTCGACCATCCAGTCAGCCGTCTCCACCCGCACCAACTCGGTCACATCCTCGGAGAACCGCCGCAGCACCCCGAGACACCGCTCGGCAGCCTCCCCCGCCGTCCCTTCCGTAGGCCCCAGAACCTCCCGCACACTCTCCGAGGCCCAGTCGAACTGCAGCACCTGCAACCGCCGCTGCACGGCCTGCGCGGTGGCCACGTCCCTTATCCACCCGGACGTGACCCCGAAGAACCGATCCACTGCGACACACGCGACAGCGACCAGCAGCGCGAGATACCCCCAGGGGGCGACCCCGCCGACGACCCCCGTCAGGTCCAGCAGGGGCAACGAGGCGCCCACAACGGCCCCCGCCGCCGCCCCGCCCCGCAGGGCCCGCGCCCCCCGCCGCTTCCACACCCGGTCGGCGAGATACCAGGCCGCCGTATCGAGCGCCCCGCGCTCCACCCACCGGTACAGCTCGTCAAGCCGCAGGGCGGGCTCGCCCCAGTCCCCGAGCGGAAACGTCCGTCCCATCAGGTCGCCCGGCCGCACCCCGGCCGCCTCCCCGCCCCGCCCGTCCTGAGGCGGACCCTCGGGCTGCATCTCCGGCTGACCCACCAGGCACTCCCTACTGACCACGCTACTGATCACGGACGATCACACTCTGTGACGCATGATGCTGACGCGCCGGGTCTTTCCTACCGCCCAATGGGTGGCGAAGGTGCGGCTTTCACTCCTTTTCCGCCCGGAAGTGGGCCTTGATCAGGTATAGGACTCCACGGCATCTCACTCGAAAGAGTGCTGGAGCGATGGCTGCGGAGACCACGTAGGCTCGTGACAGACGACAAGAGACTGCGGAAAACACAGGAGCTGATCGTGATCCCCGGTGGTGGCCAGCCCAACATGCAGCAGCTGCTCCAGCAGGCCCAGAAGATGCAGCAGGACCTGGCGAACGCGCAGGAGGAGCTCGCGCGGACCGAGGTCGACGGCCAGGCCGGCGGCGGCCTGGTGAAGGCGACGGTCACCGGCTCCGGTGAACTCCGCGCCCTCAAGATCGACCCCAAGGCGGTGGACCCGGAGGACACCGAGACCCTCGCCGACCTGATCGTCGCGGCCGTACAGGCGGCCAACGAGAACGCGCAGACCCTCCAGCAGCAGAAGCTCGGCCCGCTGGCCCAGGGCCTGGGGGGCGGCGGCTTCCCGGGTCTGCCCTTCTGAACAGGTCCCTGCCTCTCTGAGTCAGGCACTGCCTTCCTGAAACAGGCCCTGCCTTTCTAAGAAGGCCATCCGCCAACTACCGTACGTACTCAAGGCACCCAGGAAGGGCGGCAGTCCGTTGTACGAAGGCGTGGTCCAGGACCTCATCGACGAACTGGGGCGGCTGCCCGGCGTCGGTCCCAAGAGCGCCCAGCGGATCGCCTTCCACATCCTGCAGGCGGAGCCGACGGACGTACGGCGTCTCGCGCAGGCCCTGATGGAGGTCAAGGCGAAGGTCCGCTTCTGCGCGACCTGCGGAAACGTGGCGCAGGAAGAGTTCTGCAACATCTGCCGCGACACCCGCCGCGACCCCTCCGTCATCTGTGTGGTGGAGGAGCCGAAGGACGTGGTGGCCATCGAGCGCACCCGTGAGTTCCGGGGCAAGTACCACGTCCTCGGCGGCGCGATCAGCCCCATCGAGGGCGTGGGACCGGACGACCTGCGGATAAGGGAGCTGCTGGCCCGCCTGGCGGACGGCACGGTCACGGAACTGATCCTGGCCACGGACCCCAACCTGGAGGGCGAGGCGACTGCCACCTACCTCGCCCGCATGATCAAGCCCATGGGCCTCAAGGTCACCCGCCTGGCCAGCGGCCTCCCGGTGGGTGGCGACCTGGAATACGCGGACGAGGTGACCCTCGGCCGCGCCTTCGAGGGGAGACGACTCCTAGATGTCTGACGCCACACTGCACGCGAGTGCGCAGAACCCCGACGACTTCGCGGTCCAGATCGCGGACCAGGTAGAGAGCTTCCTGGTGGCGGTGACAGAGGTGGCCAAGGGCGACGAGCCGGACTCGGCCGTTCCCTTCCTCCTCCTGGAGGTCTCCCAGCTCCTCCTCGCCGGCGGCCGCCTGGGCGCCCACGAGGACATCGTCCCGGACGAGCGCTACGAGCCCGACACGGGCCCGGACGCGGACGTGGACGAACTCCGCGAGAACCTGGCGCGCCTCCTGGACCCGATCGACGTCTACTCGGAGGTCTTCGACCCGTACGAGCCCCGCAAGGCCCCGGTGCCGGCCCGGATCTCCGACGACCTCACCGACGTCATCACCGACCTCCGCCACGGCATGGCCCACTACCGCGAGGGCCGCACCACGGAGGCCCTGTGGTGGTGGCAGTTCTCCTACTTCTCCAACTGGGGCTCGACGGCATCGGCGACCCTGCGCGCACTCCAGTCGGTAGTGGCCCACGTCCGCCTCAACCAGCCCCTGGAGGAACTGGACGGCCTGGACACCGACCAGGCGGCCATGGGCGACGAGACCCTGGAGTTCGAGGCGGGTCAGGTCATGGCGGAGGAGATCGCGGCCCCGCTGGGGATGCGCCCGGCGAAGTAACCGGCTTTTTCCGTACGTTGTGGGGCGCGGCGAGTACGCTGCGCCCCACACCGCGTTCACGGGGACGGGGGCGTTCGGTGGCTGACGAGGCGTGGGCGGGGCCGGCCGAGGCGATCGGGGCGATCCGGTCCGAACTGCGGCAGGCGGCGCAGGACGGCGCGGGGGACGAGATCCAGTTCCGGACGGGCGCGGTGGAGATCGAGTTCGCGGTGGACGTCAAGCTGGACGGGGAGGCCCGGGCGAAGGTCCTGGTGCTGCCGTTCAGCGCGGAGGCGAAGCTCGCACGGTCCAAGGGCACGACGAACCGAGTGAAGATCACGCTCCAGCCGGTCGACGCGGAGGGCACGGATCTGCGTATCAGGGACGACTCGGGGGAACGCCCCAAGTAACGGTGGGCACGGGGGTGTTGGCCTGTGGACGTGGGGCGGGTCGTAGAGGTCTGGAATCCGGTGGGGAAGTGTGCGGGGACGGGCTACCTGGTAGCGGGTCGGCTTGTCCTGACGGCTCTTCACAATGTGCTGGGTTGCGGTCAGTTGGAGGTCCGACGGCTCGGGGGCGAGGAGTCGGCCTGGGTGGCGGCGGAGGTGTGCTGGCCGGAGACCGCCCCTGACGCGTAAATAGGTGCAGGTCAGGGTGGGTATGGGCAGGATTTGGTGCCCGGTGGCCGTCGAGGGCCGCTGGGTGTCTGGGGTGTGATGGTCAGGCGGCCTCTTCCCTGGGGTTGAGAGTGACGGTGTAGCCGAGCTGGTTGAGCTGGTTGACCGCGCGGCGGGTGGCGCGTTCGGGGTCGCGCTGGGCGAAGTAGGTGCCGCCGAGTTCCTGGTAGGGGACGTTGTCGGTGAGCATGTGCCAGATCGCGGTGATGATGGAGTGCTCGACGGCGACCAGGGCCCTGAGCGGGCCGCGGCGGGCGGTCAGCCGCTTGTAACGGGCCTGCAGATAGGTGTCCTTGGTCCGCACTGCGCCGAGGGCGGCCAGTCCGAGAGCACCTTTGAGATACGGGTTGCCGGGCCGGACCTTCGTGCTCTTGGTGCGGCCGGCGGACTCGTGGTGGCCGGGGCAGACCCCGGCCCAGGAGGCCAGATGCCTGGCCGAGGCGAACCGGGTCATGTCGCCGCCGGTCTCCGCGATGATCACTTCGGCGACGGCCCGGTTGATCCCGGGGATGGTGTCGAGGAGGTCGAGCGCGGGACGAAAGGGGGCCATCGCCTCCTCGATGCGGGTGGTGAGCTCGTCGATCATCGCGGTGAGCTGGTCGTACTGGTCCAGATAGAGGCGGGTCAGGAAGGCGTGGTGGTCGCGGAAGCGTCCGGTCAGGGCCTCGGTGAGTTCGGGGATCTTGTTGCGGAGCTTGCGCTTGGCCAGTTCCGCGAGGGCCTGGGGGTCGTGTTCCCCGCTGATGAGGGCTTCGAGCATGGCCCGGCCGGAGACGCCCATGATGTCGGAGGCGACCGCGGCGAGTTTGATGCCGGTGTCCTCCAGCAGCTTCTCCAGCCGCTGGACGACCTGCCCGCGCTCGCGGGTCATCTGGGTGCGGGCCCGGGTCAGGTCCCGCAGTTCGCGCACCGGCTGCGGTGGGACGAACGAAGCACGGACCAGGCCGTGGGCGCCGAGCTGGGCCAGCCAGGCCGCGTCGGAGACGTCCGTCTTGCGGCCGGGCAGGTTCTTGACCTGCCGCGCGTTGACCAGGATCACGTTCAAGTCCTGGGCCAGTACGTAGTAGAACGGCTTCCAGTAGTCCGACGTCGCCTCGATCACCACCAGGGTGACCTCGGCGGCCAGCAGGTGATCGCGCAGGGTGAGCACGGCGTTTGTCGTCGAGCCCCACGTTGTGGTCTGGCTGGTGAACGATCCCCGCCGCTTTGTGCTCGGGGTGCGGACGCACGCCTTGGCGTCCTTCTTGCTGATGTCCAGGCCGGCGCAGCGTTCGTGCAGCACGTCCACGGTCTTGCTCCCTCCCTCGCCGGACGGCCAAGTGGTCCGCCGTTCCGGGAGGGCCAGGGTGAATCAGGAATTCTGACGCACGTGCTCACAGCAACACTCCACGGTTCCCGTGGACGGCCCCCAGTACCACGCTGACCTGCGAGCTCACCGGCATCACAGAGGCATCGGTTTCGGCCGGAACGAACTTCTCCAGCCTTCCGAACCGGCGTCAGCCCACGTCAGGGCAGACAGAAGCACCTCCGGCGCGCGCCACGGGATTTACCACGCCCCCCGGCGTGCACCGAAGGTGCGCTGGATCGCTGACCTGAAGAGGGAGCCGCAGGCCGACGCGGAGTTGGTCACGATCACGGACCCGGGGTGGCAGGCGCCGGAGGGCGTCGAACCCGTCCGGTGGGGCCGGATCGACAGATCGGTGGTGGGGGAGAAGCGGCTTGGGTGTGTCGCGGTCGGCTTCCCCCGGTCGGAGGTCCGGGACGGGGTCCGCGACACCAAGGAGATCCGCGGCCACATCGAGACACTGACCGGGCTCAAGTCCGAGGGCCTGATCACGGCATACGTCGATGGCGTCGCCGTCCCCAGCAAGCCGGACGAGAAGTCGCGGTGGGCGGGAGCGTCGGGGGCGGCGTTGTTCGCGAGGGGGCGGCTCATCGGAGTCGTGACGACCGACCGGCAACGGGACTATGAAGCAGACCAGTTGACGGCGGTGTCGTTGACGTCGCTGGCGGCTCGCCCGGGATTCGCCGTCGAGGTGAAGGCGGCTGGGACGGAGCTGACCCCGGAGGAGGTCACGGCCGCGGACTCGGGGCGGTCGCGTACGGCGTACGACGTCGAGTCCGGCGAGGCGTGAACAACCTGCCGGAACTGCCGTCACCGATCTTCGTCGGCAGGACGGAGGCGATGGCGGCGTTGGAGCGGGCTCTGGCTGCGGAGTCGCAGACGATCACGCAGACCGTGCACGGACTGGGCGGGGTCGGGAAGACGACACTGGCCCTGCATTACGCCCACGATCACGCGGGGTCGTACCGGCTGGTGTGGTGGATCCGCGCGGACACTCCCGAGCAGATCGAGGCGGGTTTCGCAGCGCTCACGCTCCGCCTGCGGGGCGCTGGGACGGAGGGCGATCTCACGACGGCTCAAGCCGCCGAGTGGGCTGTCGGGTGGTTGCAGACGCATCCGGGGTGGCTGCTGGTCTTCGACAATGCGGAGAAGGCGGAGGAGGTGTACGCCTGGACGGGCCAACTACGCGCCGCTGGGCGCCACTTGATCACCAGCCGGTACAAGAGAGGCTGGGTCTGCGATCCGATCCCGTTGTCGGTGCTGGACGAGGACGCCTCGCTGATGCTTCTCTCACGCCTCAGCGGCGCCGACGACGAGGACGAGGCCGCGCGCTCGCGGACGACCTGGGCCATCTACCCCTCGCCCTGGAACAGGCGGGAGCCTTCATCGGGCAGACCGGGATCACGATCGCCGAGTACCGGGACATGCTGCGCAGGCATCCCGAGCGCACCACGGACGCGGCGCCGGGAGGTTCGGATCCCGCGCGGACGGTGGCTCGGATCTGGCGCATCACCCTGGATGCACTCCAGGAGCGGGACCCCCGGGCCGTGGAGATCCTGCGGATCGCCGCGTGGTACGCCCCGACGGGCATTCCACGCACTCTCCTCGCACCGCTCGCCGAGGACGCGCTCGACCTCGCACAACTCCTCGGGCTGTTGGCCGACTACAACATGATCACGCTCGATCGTGCGGGAGTCGGTATCCACCGCTTGGTGCAGATGGTGTCCCGCACGCCGTCCGCGGACGATCCGCATCGTGATCAGGCGCGCGTTCTGGCCGCGCGTACTCGGGCCGTGGAGCTGCTGCACGGCCGGCTCCCGGACGACCCACGCGTGAATGTCGAGGGGTGGCCCACTTGGCGGGACCTGCTTCCTCACATCGAATCCGTCCTGGATACGTACGATCTGGACGAGGATACGGCTGGGACTGCCCAGATCTTCAGCACGACAGGGAAGTTCCTTGAAACCCAAGGGCAGTTGAGCCGGCCGATCGAGTATCACGCCCGTTCTTGGGCGGCCTCCGCGAGGCTGTTCGGCGAGGATCACCCGAGCACGCTGATCTCGCGTAACAACCTCGCTGCCGCATACCGGACGTCGGGGCAGGCGGAACGAGCGCTCCCGTTGCATGAGCGGACGCTGGAGGCCGCTGTACGGGTCTGGGGGGGGGGAGGATCATCCGAACACGCTGATGTCGCAGAACAATCTGGCCGTTGCGTGTTGGGCGTCGGGGCAGGTGGCGCGGGCGCTCCCGTTGTACGAGCGTGCATTGGCCGGCTATGTCCGGGTGCTGGGCGAGGGCCACCCGACGACAAGGATCGTCCGCGACAATCTGTCCGCCGCACGTGCCGAGGAGCCTTGACCTACAACCCCGCATCCTCCAGCACCGCCCGCAAGCCCCCCCCGTCTCCACAAACGGCGCCGTAACCGTCGGCTCGCTGTACCACCGCAGCGGCCACGTGTTCCCGTCCAGCGCCGGAACCCCGATGTACGTGACCGCCCGAGCCCCTCTCCCGCAAACGCCCTGCCGGTGCCGAAGACCCGCACGCCGACCCGGACTTCGCACACCTGAGCCCCCGCGACCGCGAGATCGCCGTCTTCGTCGACCACCTCGAAGAGGGCCACGCGATGGGCTACAAGGCGATCGCAGCGGAACACCCGATGTACGGCCAGCAAGCCGTCCGCACCACGTTGGGCCGTATCTCCCTCGCCGCCCACCTGCGCTGGATCAAGGAGCACATCACCGTCGAGGACAACTCGATGCGGTGGGTAACGCGCACGTACTGGTCCCGTACCCCCCCAGGTCACCGGAGTGGTGGGCGGACTTCACGCGGGACCCCGACGGCAGCCTGCCGGGCGCCGACGAGGTCATCGACGTCACCGAGCGCGTCGAGGCCCTCCGACGCGCGGCGGGGCCGATCAACGCGGGGTGCGGCGTCGGTGACCGGCTGCGGGAGTGTTTGGCAGATCCGTTCCACTCGTAGCGGCGAAAACCGCAGGTGGCCGACGCCGGGTGTGGAACAGATCTGCCAGTTACTCAATTTCCTCCCCTGCCGCAACCCTCTCGGCCCGTCAACCCCTTTCCCGCCGCCGGGGTCCCGCCAGCCGGCGCGCCAAACGTAACCAAGCAGCGACCCTGCGTGAGTTGGGGCGGTCCTGGACGTCCCCTGTACGGCGGCTGCACGGGCCCTAACCGGTGCCACGCGAATCTGGAGTCACTTCCTCCGCAGGAGCCGCAGGAGCCGCAGGCAAGGCGAGCGGCAGGTAGGTGGAGGAAGGCAAACCCCCCAACTCGCCCGCACTGGAGATGAGATGCCCCCTCGCCCGATACCCAAGCGTGTAGCCGTCGTCACCGCCGGTGCCCTCGTCGCCGTCGGTACCTTTGCCGCCGGTGTCGGCGTCGCCGGGCCGGAGAAGCAGAGCGGCAAGAAGGCGTCCAAGGCCGAGATCGCCGCGCTCTTCGACGGCTGGAACGCCGCCCTGCGGACCGGCGACGCCGAGACGGTCGCGGACCGCTACGCCAAGGACGCGGTCCTGCTGCCCACCGTGTCGAACAAGGTCCGCACCGACCGCGCCGGCATCGTCGACTACTTCGAGCACTTCCTCGCCAACAAGCCGGTCGGCAAGAAGGTCCAGACGATCGTCAACGTCCTCGACGGCAACTCCGCCGTCGACACCGGCGTCTACGAGTTCACGCTCACCGACCCGGACACCGGCGCCAAGCGCGTCGTCGAGGCCCGCTACACGTACGAGTACGAGAAGCGCAACGGCGAGTGGAAGATCGTCAACCACCACTCTTCGGCGATGCCCGAAGGCTGATCCGCACCGCCAGTCCGCCCCCGGGCGCGTCCGCCAGGGTCACGGTCCCGCCGTCGTCCGTCACCAGCTGCTTGACGACGGCCAGGCCGAGGCCGGAACCGGAGCGCCCGGTCAGGCCCTGGCCGCGCCAGAAGCGGTCGAAGGCACGGGACTTCTCCGCGTCGGACATCCCGGGACCCTGGTCGAGGACCGACAGCACCACCGAGTCCCCGCCGGTCTCGATCCGGACCGTGATCCTCCCGCCGTCCGGCGAGACCTCCAACGCGTTGGAAAGCACGTTGTCCAGCACCTGGTCCAGATGGCCGGGGCTGGCCAGCACCAGCGGCCGGCCGTCGGCACTCCCCCCAAGCGCGATGGTGACTCCGCGCTCGTCGGCGGCCGGTCTCCACACCGCGAGGCGTTCCTCGATGATGTCCCGCAGCGAGAGCGGCTCCGCGGCGGTCACCTTGGCCTCCGCCCGCGCCAGCACCAGCAGTCCGTTGACGAGGCGGCTCATCCGGACCACTTCCGCCGTCGCCTGCTCCACGTCCTCCCGTACGAACTCGTCGTCGACGCCGTCCGCGATGTTGTCCAGCGACAGGCGCAACGCCGTGAGAGGGGTACGGAGTTGATGGGAGGCGTCCGCGACGAAGATGCGCTGTGAGGCGACCAGCGTGTCGAGACGTTCCGCGCCCTGGTTGAGGGTGCGGGCGAGGGTCTGGGTCTCGGGCGGGCCCGTCACGGGGGAGCGGGCGGTCAGGTCGCCGTCGCTGAACTTGCTCGCCATGGCGTTGAGTTCGCGCAGCGGGGCGGTGATCCGGCGGGCGACGAACGCGCCGATCGCGGCCGCGGCCGCCAGCACCAGAACCGCCAGCGCGGCCCGGAAGCCCCAGATCTGCCACAGCCGCTTCGTCATGTCCGACGTCGAGTAGACGATCCGTACGGCGGCGTCGCCCTCGGCCGGGACGGTGACCGTCAGATACTTGCCCCAGACGAAGTCGGAACCCCAGTCGGTCGTCTCCGTGTTCTCGTGGACGGCCCGGTCCAGCGCCGAGTCCGAGCCCGGCACCGGCAGGTCCGGGACGCAAGTGCTGGTCGGGGTCACCTGGACGGTGCCGGGGGTCTCCTTGTCGTACGCCCGGGCCACCTTGTTCAGCGCCTCGCACGAGGTGCTGTCGCCGTTGCCCAGCAACAGCGCCATGGTGTTCGCTTCGCGCAGGACGGACTGCTTGGTGTCGCCCCGCAGTTGGTTGGTGAGCGTGAACGCCACCGGCACCGTGAACAGCAGGATCGCCACCGCGACGAGAAGGATGTAACTCCGGATGAGCTGACGGTTCATGATGTCCCGTCAGTCCCGTCAGTCCCGTCAGTCCCGTCAGTCCTGTCCGTTCCGTCAGCCCCGCCACCCTTGGTGATCTCCAGTCGGAAGCCGACCCCCCGGACCGCCTCGATGGTGATCGCCCCGGCGAACTTCCGTCTGAGCGCCGCCACATGGACGTCCAGCGTCTTCGTCGGCCCGAACCAGTTAGCGTCCCAGACCGCCTCCATGATCTGTTCGCGGGACATCAGCGCCCCCGGCTCCTCGGTGAGGAAGGCCAGCAGGTCGTACTCCTTGGGGGCCAGCGGGACCTCCGCGCCGTCCAGATGGACCCGGGCCGCCTTCCGGTCGATGGTGAGCCGGTCGCCGTAGCGGTCGGGACCGGCAGGCTCCGCCGACGACGTACGCGGCTGGGCGCGTCGCATCACCGCCCTTATCCGTGCGATGACCTCCCGCACCCCGAACGGCTTGGAGACGTAGTCGTCGGCGCCGAGCTCAAGGCCGACCACCCGGTCCGTCTCGTCGCTGCGCGCGCTGATGACGATGATCGGCACGTCCCCGCGCTCGCGCAGCGCCTTGCACACGTCGAGACCGTCGGTGTCCGGCAGGCCGAGATCGAGGAGTACGACGTCGTAGGGCTCCTCGTGCCGCAGGGCCGCCCCGCCCGTGGCGACCCACGCCACCTCGAAGCCGTAACGCAGCAGTCCGCGCCGGAGCGACTCGGCGACCGGCTCATCGTCTTCCACCAGCAGTACGCGCACAGGCGCACCTTAGTGCTTGAAACTTAATTGACAGGCGCCTGCTGTGACGCGCTGCACTTTTCCGAAGTCGTTCGGGTGGGCATGCGCTGACCTGGGCGTCCGGAATCTCAGCATGCGGTACTCGGGCAGTGAAATTCGGACGCTCGTTAGACTGAGCCGACCGCGGTACATATGCGTATCAGCGGAAAGAGACGGACGAGCGAGGAGCGCACGTGGGCCTTGTCGTGCAGAAGTACGGAGGCTCCTCCGTAGCCGATGCCGAGGGCATCAAGCGCGTCGCCAAGCGGATCGTGGAAGCGAAGAAGAACGGCAACCAGGTGGTTGTCGTCGTTTCCGCGATGGGCGACACGACGGACGAGCTGATCGATCTCGCCGAGCAGGTATCCCCGATGCCGGCCGGGCGAGAGTTCGACATGCTGCTGACCGCCGGAGAGCGGATCTCCATGGCACTGCTGGCCATGGCGATCAAAAACCTGGGTCACGAGGCCCAGTCGTTCACCGGCAGCCAGGCAGGCGTCATCACCGACTCCGTCCACAACAAAGCCCGGATCATCGACGTCACGCCCGGCCGCATCCGGGAGTCCCTGGACAAGGGCAACATCGCGATCGTCGCGGGCTTCCAGGGCGTCAGCCAGGACAAGAAGGACATCACCACGCTCGGTCGCGGTGGTTCCGACACCACGGCCGTGGCGCTGGCCGCCGCCCTCGACGCCGAGGTGTGCGAGATCTACACCGACGTCGACGGCGTGTTCACCGCCGACCCGCGCGTGGTCAAGAAGGCGAAGAAGATCGACTGGATCTCCTTCGAGGACATGCTGGAGCTGGCCTCGTCCGGTTCCAAGGTGCTGCTCCACCGCTGTGTGGAGTACGCCCGTCGCTACAACATCCCGATCCACGTCCGGTCCAGCTTCAGCGGGCTGCAGGGCACCTGGGTCAGCAGTGAGCCCATCGAGCAAGGGGACAAGAAGGTGGAGCAGGCCATCATCTCCGGTGTCGCGCACGACACCTCCGAGGCCAAGATCACGGTCGTCGGCGTGCCCGACAAGCCGGGCGAGGCGGCCACGATCTTCCGTACGATCTCCGACGCCGAGATCAACATCGACATGATCGTGCAGAACGTGTCCGCCGCGTCCACCGGTCTGACGGACATCTCCTTCACCCTCCCCAAGTCCGAGGGCCGCAAGGCCATCGACGCCCTGGAGAAGAACAAGACCGGCATCGGCTTCGACTCCCTGCGCTACGACGACCAGATCGGCAAGATCTCCCTGGTCGGCGCGGGGATGAAGACCAACCCGGGCGTCACCGCCTCCTTCTTCGAGGCCCTGTCCGACGCGGGCGTGAACATCGAGCTGATCTCGACCTCCGAGATCCGTATCTCGGTCATCACGCGCGCCGACGACGTCAACGAGGCCGTCCGCGCCGTGCACACCGCCTTCGGGCTCGACTCCGACAGCGACGAGGCCGTCGTCTACGGAGGCACGGGACGCTGATGGCAGGGACAGGGTCCGGGCGACCGGGGTCCGGGCGACCTGGGCGGCCGACGCTCGCGGTCGTGGGGGCGACCGGCGCCGTCGGCACGGTCATGCTCCAGATCCTGTCCCACCACGCGGACGTCTGGGGTGAGATCCGCCTGATCGCCTCCCCGCGCTCGGCCGGCCGCAAGCTGGCCGTGCGCGGGGCGGAGGTCGAGGTGATCGCGCTCACCGAGGAGGCCTTCGACGGGGTCGACGTCGCCATGTTCGACGTACCCGACGAGGTCGCGGCCCAGTGGGCGCCGATCGCCGCCGCGCGCGGTGCCGTCGTCGTCGACAACTCGGGCGCCTTCCGGATGGACCCGGAGGTGCCCCTCGTCGTCCCCGAGGTCAACCCGCACACGGCGCGGGTACGGCCGCGGGGCATCATCGCCAACCCCAACTGCACGACCTTGTCGATGATCGTGGCGCTCGGCGCGCTGCACGCCGAGTTCGGGCTGCGCGAGCTGGTGGTCTCCTCGTACCAGGCGGTGAGCGGCGCGGGCCGGGCGGGCGTTGAAACGTTGCGCCAGCAGCTCTCCCTGGTGGCCGGCACCGATCTCGGCACCCACCCCGGAGACGTACGACGGGCCGTGGGCGACAACACCGGGCCGTTCCCGGAGCCGGTCGCGCTGAACGTCGTACCGTGGGCCGGATCGCTGCGGGAGGACGGCTGGTCGTCGGAGGAGATGAAGGTGCGGGACGAGTCTCGCAAGATCCTCGGCCTCCCCGAGCTGCCCGTCGCCGTCACCTGTGTCCGGGTGCCGGTCGTCACCACTCACTCGCTGACCGTGCACGCCCGCTTCGAGGGCGAGGTCACGGTGGCCAAGGCGCGTGAGATCCTCGCCACCGCCCCGGGCGTCGTGCTGTTCGACGACCCGGCCGCGGGGGAGTTCCCGACCCCCGCC
The DNA here is from genome assembly GCF_030403745.1 of Streptomyces sp. S.PB5. GTDB lineage: Bacteria > Actinomycetota > Actinomycetes > Streptomycetales > Streptomycetaceae > Streptomyces. The sequence continues at coordinate 193,074 of NZ_JAQMWP010000013.1, read as the reverse complement.
GACGTGGTGGGCACCGACCCCACCTGGGTCGGCCGGGTCCGGCGGGCGCTGGACGACCCGACCGCTCTCGAACTCTTCGTTTGCGGCGACAACCTGCGAAAGGGCTCCGCACTCAACACTGCGCAGATCGCCGAGCTGGTGGCCGCGGAATTCGCAGGCCGTTGAGGTGTACAGGTTTGTAAGATCTGCGAACCAAGTGTGAGCCGGTCGATGGTCCGGACCACTTGCTGTGGACGTCGATGTCGTCCGAAGATTTTCCTCCCCGCTCTCCGCAACCGCGCGAAGGGCGGGGAGCGTCTTTGCGAACGCCCTTCAGGGGGTGCGGGGATGCTTGACGGGGCGTGGGGACGCCCCGAAACGTTTCAGGACATAGGGGAAGAGCGGGTAGGCATGAGGGCGCTTGACGCACGGTCAGTTGTGCTGCCTGACACAAGACGGAAGACGGCCTCGTCCGGCATTTCGTTGTGCGACGCGAAAGTGACGCTCGGCACGTACAACCCTTGCGGGGGTAGCGGTGTCCAACTGGCGTGGCAGAGGTTCTCGACTTCACAGCGGTCTCGCGCGGCACGGCCCTCCGGCCGCCGCGCCCTGCGGCCGTACGACCCCGCATGGCCGGTACGCCCGGTGGCATGCCGGTGATCGCGCCCATGCCCGCAGCGCGGCCGGCCCGCATACCGAACCAGCGTGACGGCGCCGAGGATGTGGCGGCCGCAGGAACCACCGTCGACCACCTCACCGAGACCTACCGGGCGCACTACCGCTCGCTGCTCGGTCTCGCCGCCCTCCTCCTTGACGACACCGCCTCCTGCGAGGACGTCGTCCAGGAGGCGTTCATCCGCGTCCACTCCGCGCGCAAGCGCGTCCGGGACCCGGAGAAGACGCTCGCGTACCTCCGCCAGACCGTCGTCAACCTCTCCCGCTCGGCCCTGCGCCGCCGCATCCTCGGACTGAAGCTGCTGTCCAAGCCGATGCCGGACATGGCGAGCGCGGAGGAGGGGGCGTACGACCAGCTGGAGCGCGACTCGCTCATCAAGGCGATGAAGGGACTCCAGCGCCGCCAGCGCGAGGTCCTGGTCCTGCGCTACTTCGCGGACATGACCGAGGCGCAGGTCGCCGAGACGCTCGGGATATCCCTGGGTTCGGTGAAGGCGTACGGCTCCCGTGGCATCGCCGCGCTCCGGATAGCCATGGAGGCACCGGCATGAGCGGGTCGGGATCGGGGCCGGAGCCGGGGGCGGGTACTGGGCCGGGGGCCGGGAAGGGTGACGGACGTCGCAATCCGGACGTCCCGCTTGTTCCTCTTGTCCCGCATGCCCCCCACGAGCCCTACGAGTGGCGCGAGCCGGGCGACGCGGGCGCGCCGCACAAGCCGATGCAATCAACTGCTGGGAACGGAACTGTGAACCACGGCCTCGACGACCAGAGCCCCTCGGGAGGGCTCGACTCGGACGAGCTGGCACTGCGCCGCATGCTGCACCAGGCGGTCCAGGAGATCGAACCTCGCGACGGCACGCTCGACCACCTGCGGCACGCGGTACCCGCCAGGCGGGCCCGCAAGCGACAGGCCATGGTCGGCATGGCGGCCGCCGCGCTCTTCGTCGGCACCGCGGTCCCGGCCCTGCTCCATGTCTCCGGCGCCACCGGCTCCGACGCCAACCCCTCCGTCGCCGGGCACTACTCCGAGGCCCAGGGCGGCGCCACCGAGGGCAAGGGCCCGGACGGCGGCGAGAGCACCTCCGGCGGTTCCTCCGGCAAGGTCGAGGGCAAGGACAAGGACGACCCCAAGGGCGACGACAAGGACAAGGGGTCCGGCTCCGGCAACGGCAGCAGCGACACCTCGGGTCCGTCGGCCACCAGCACGGCCGGCGTAGCCGCGTGTACGGCGACGGAGCTCGGCACGCCGACGGCGACCACCGACCCGGTCGACACGGCGGGCGCGGTCTACGGCACGTTCACCTTCACCAACTCCTCCGCGGCGGCGTGCACGGTCACCGGCCCCGGCTCGGTCACCACGTTGACGTCGGGCGCGGCGGACTCCACCAAGGTCTTCTCGACCCGCCACGCCTCGGGCGACGCGGCCTCGTCGCTCCCGGACCCGTCTCTTGAGGTCGCCTCCCTGGTCCTCCAGCCGGGCGCCTCCTACAACGTCCGTTTCGCCTGGGTCCCCTCCGGGACCTGCCCCACGGACAACGGCTCCGACGGCGGCACCGACGGCGGCTCCACCGCCTCCCCGTCCCCCACGGAGAACTCCGGCACCACGGACGGCACCTCGACGGGCGGCGACACCGGCACCTCCACCCAGCTGATGACGGCAGACGGCACAGCAGACGGCACCGTCACCATCACCGGCACAGCAGAAGGCGGCGCCCCGTCCACCTCGGCAACCATCAGCAACGCCTGCGCGGGGACGGTGTACTGGACGGGCGTACTGGCTTCGTCTTGAGCGGCGTGGTGTAACGGACGGGGGACACGGCACACTCACCGCAACGCCCACCCGGCAGTCGGCCGCCCCCGTCACCCACCCAGCCCGCATAGCCCGCGGGCTGGCGTACCCCCCAGGACGGCGCCCACCAAGTCCGCCAGCCTGCATAGCCTGCGGGCATTCGTGCCGCCCAGGGTGGCGTCCATCCGGCAGTCGGCAGCCCCGTCCCCGCCTAGCCTGCATAGCCTGCGTGCCGCCCGGGTCGGTGCCCGTCCAGCCCGCCCAGCCTGCGGGCATTCGTGCCGCCTAGGGCGGCACGGGTGGGCGCTGGGGGTCCCCCCTCTGGGGGAGGCACCCCGGTAGCGCCGGGCCGCGCGACCCACCCCGACGCCGGCGGCATCGTCGGTCACCTTGACCCCGTCCCCGACGGCAAGGCCGCTTACTTGACCCCGGCGTCCACGGCGACGACCTGATCCGGCACCAACCCCAGCGCGGCGTCCCGCTGGAACTCCACCTCGCGCCGCACCAGCCGGAACCACATGAACACCACGAACCCGGCGAAGACAAACCACTCCCCGGTATAGCCGAGGTTCTGGAACGCCTTCAGATTCAGCCCCGAGTCCGCAGGCGCAGCCACCGGCACCGCCTTCATCCCGGAATCCCCGGAATTGAGCGTGACCCACCCGTCGTACACGTCGTACGGCACAAGGTTCACCAAGGAAGCCGCACTGATCGCCGAGGTCTGCCCCGCAGGCAACCCACCCCGCGCACTCACCCCGTTCTCCCCGGGCTGCTCCGACGCCTGCAGCGCGCCCGTGACGGTGACCTCCCCCGACGGCGCGGCCGGTGCCTTGGACGCATCCACATCCCCCGGCAGCCACCCCCGCACCACCGGCAGCGCCTTGCCCCCGTCGACCCGCAGCAACGTCAGCACGTAATACCCGCGCTTCCCGTCCAGCTCCCGCCCCGGCACCAGCAACTGCTTGTCGTACCGCCCGGTCGCGGTCACCTGTTTCCCCGACGTCTCCTGGTCCACCGGCAGCAACGAGGCCAACGGCTGAGCCGCCTCCCGCCGGTCCGAGGCGACCTGAGTCGTCGCCCGGTCGTGGGCGGCCATCCGGTCCTCGAACCGGCTCAGCTGCCAGGACCCCATGAACACACAGAAGGGGATGGCGAGCAGCACGAAGACGTTGATCCCGAACCAACGAGGCGTCAGCAGAAACCGGTACACACCTCAACGGTACGGGGCACCGCACACCACCCCGCCCGCGGGGTCAGTACCGCACGACGAGATGCTCCCGCCCCGCCGGCGGCTCATACGGCTCCGGCCAGAAGTCGACGACGGTGGATATACGGCCGTTCTCGTCCCCCGTGAAGAACGAGATGCCGTACATCTCCTCCAGCCCCACCGTGAAGAGGATCCACGTGACCACCTGCCCCGGTTCGGCGACGATCCGCTCGATCCGCAGGTGCCAGTCAGCGGGATACTCCCGGTTGAACCGGACATACCGCTCCCGCCCGCTGATCCGCTCCCGCGTCTGCGGCAGCGTGTACACCACGTCCTCCGCCAGTGTCCCCTCGAACGCACCCCAGTCCCGCGCCTCGGCGGAGGCCCAGAAGGTCTCGACTGTCTTGCGCAGATCGGTCATGGAGCCGAGTCTGCACCCGACCACTGACAATCGGCCTCGACCGGTCGGTCCTCAGTCCTCAGCCTTCAGTCCTCGCCGTCTCTCCGGGCCCGCAGCGAGTACATCAACGGAATCCGCGGCCGCCCCGCCGGGAACCGGTGATACCCGTCCCGCACCTCGAACGCCTCGAACCGCGGGAACAGCGACACATCGTGCTCGTGCAGGAACTCGATCCGCAGCCCCGCCGCCGCGATCGCGGTGACGACCTCACCGAGCGGATGCTGCCACTCCACCGTCCGGTTGTGGGCGAGGCCGGAACCCCCGTCGGTGTACGTGCCGGACAGCTCGTACTCCTGGGCGCCGGCGTCGAAGTAGTCGTGCACGACCCGCGACCCGGTCTCGTCGTCGAGCACATCGGTGATCGGATGGAACTCGGCGAGATAGAGGAACCCGCCCGGCGCCACCAGCGACGCGGCCGTCTCCGCCCAGCGCCGGATGTCCGGCAGCCAGCACAGCGCCCCGCCGCCGGTGTAGACGATGTCGTACGACGACTCCGGCACCGCCTGCGCCGCGTCGTACACGTCGGCCGCGACGAACGCGGCCCGCTCCGCCCCGAACCCGAGATCCGCCGCGAGCGAGCGGGCGGTCTCCACGGCGGGCTCGGAGAAGTCGAGCCCGACGACCCGGGCGGCCCCGTGCCGCGCCCAGGACAGGGTGTCGAGCCCCATGTGGCACTGCAGATGGAGCAGGGACCTGCCGGTCACGTCCCCGACCTCGGCGAGTTCGAAGTCCCGTAGCGGATCGGTGCCGGCCCGGAATCCGGCGAGGTCGTAGAAGTCGCTCGTGGCATGGACGGCGGCGCGCTCGTCCCAGTTCGCGCGGTTGGACTCGCGCCAGTCGGTGGGGGTGGAGGGGGTCATGATGCGGGGCCGCCTGAACTGCTGGGGGTAGGGGACCGGTGGAGGTTATCCACAGGCTGAGGACCTCGCCAGCGAATTGTCGGCGGGGCCAGGCACTATGGGCTCATGACTGAGAGCAACGAGTCCGTCTCGCCCGAGCAGAACGAGTCGATGCCGGACTGGGAGAAGCGCTTCCGGGCGCCCCGGGTGTCCCTGCCGGACTGGGCGGAGGACGCACCGGACCGCTCCCTGTTCGTGTCGAACGCGACGGGGACGTACGAGCTGTACGCCTGGGACCGCGCCAAGGACGAGCAACGCCAGGTCACCAACCGGCCGAACGGCACGACGGACGGCGTGCTCTCCCCGGACGGCGCCTGGATCTGGTGGTTCGACGACAAGGACGGCGACGAGTTCGGTGTCTGGCGCCGCCAGCCCTTCGAAGGCGGCGAGGACGAGCTGGCGGCCCCCGGCCTGGACGCCTCGTACCCGGCGGGCCTGGCCCTGGGCAGAGACGGCCGCACCGCGGTGGTGGGCCGTTCCACGGACGAGGACGGTACGACGATCTATGTCGCCCGCACCGGCGAGGCGCCCGTGGAGATCTACCGCCACCGCGAGTCCGCCGGCGTCGGTGACCTCTCCCACGACGGCACGCTGATCGCCCTGGAGCACACCGAGCACGGCGACGCGATGCACTCGGCCCTGCGCGTGGTCCGCCCCGACGGCACCGCGGTCGCCGAGCTCGACGACACCAAGGAGGGCACGGAGGAGCTGGGCCTGGAGGTCCTGGGCTTCGCCCCGGTCGACGGCGACCCCCGTCTCCTCATCGGCCACCAGCGCCGAGGCCGCTGGGAGCCGTTGGTGTGGGACGTGTCCACGGGCGAGGAGACGGACCTGGCCCTGGACCTCCCGGGCGATGTGAGCGCCGAGTGGTACCCGGACGGCACGGGCCTGCTCATCGCCCACAGCTTCGAGGCGCGCAGCGAACTCTTCCGCTACGACCTGACGACCCGGGAGCTGGTCAGGATCCCGACTCCCCCCGGCTCGGTCTCGGGCGCGACCGCCCGCCCCGACGGCAGCGTGGAGTACCTGTGGTCCTCGGCCGCGGAACCCTCGACGGTCCGCTCGACCACGGGCCAGGTCGTCCTCGACCCGCCGGGCATGAAGTCCCCCGGCTCGGTCCCGGTGGAGGACATCTGGGTGGAGGGCCCGGGCGGCCGCATCCACGCCCTGGTCCAGAAGCCGAAGGGCGCCTCCGGCCCCCTCCCGACGGTCTTCGACATCCACGGCGGCCCGACCTGGCACGACAGCGACGCCTTCGCGGCGGGCCCGGCGGCCTGGGTGGACCACGGATACGCGGTCGTCAGAGTCAACTACCGGGGCTCCACGGGCTACGGCCGAGCCTGGACGGACGCCCTGAAGCATCGGGTGGGCCTGATCGAGCTGGAGGACATCGCGGCCGTGCGCGAATGGGCGGTGAGCTCGGGCCTGGCAGACCCGGCCCGCCTGATCCTGACGGGCGGCTCCTGGGGCGGCTACCTCACCCTCCTGGGCCTGGGGACCCAGCCGCACTCCTGGACCCTGGGCATCGCGGCGGTCCCGGTGGCCGACTACGTCACGGCGTACCACGACGAGATGGAAGCCTTGAAGGCCATGGACCGCACCCTCCTGGGCGGCACCCCGGAGGAAGTCCCCGAACGCTTCGAGGCGTCCTCGCCCCTGACCTACGTCGACGAGGTCAGGGCCCCCGTCTACATCTCGGCCGGGGTCAACGACCCCCGCTGCCCCATCCGCCAGATCGACAACTACGTCAAGCGCCTCGAAACCAGGTCCGCACCCCACGAGGTCTACCGCTACGACGCCGGTCACGGCTCCTTGGTGGTCGACGAACGCATCAAGCAGGTCAGACTGGAACTGGACTTCGCGGCAAGGCACCTGCCGACGACGAACTAGCCACGGGCGGAGCGGGCGCGCTCGCGCCCGCTCGCTCTCGTCGAGGGCGAGCGAAGCCCGCCTGCGCCCACCCACCTAGCCTGCGCCCCGGGCAACCACTCGTCCCCGGACAACGCACACCCCACCCGACGGGCACCCCGCCCCGCTCAAGTCCCCGCCCCGCTCAAGTCCCCGTCCGCTCCCGGGCCCGCCGCCTCCCCAGCAACTCCGCCAGACCCCTCCGCGTGGCCGCGAGCACCACCCGGTCCTCGCCCTTCAGGACATAGGTGTCGGGCAGGTCCCAGACCAACCCGGACCCCCCGGCCTGCCCCGCCTCCTCGTAAGCCTCCTCCACGGCAGGCGTCCCGCCGGACGCGGCCGTGTCCAGCGCCAGCACCCGCCACGCCCCCGCCCGGAACGCCTCCCCGACCGTCTTCCCCTCCAGCTCCGGGTGCCCGGCCACCTCAAGCGCCGCGAACAGCAGCACCCGCCGCTCCACAGGAATCGCCCCCAGGATCTGCCGCCCCATCATCGCTCCGGCGAACGCGGGCGCAGCCAGATGGGACACACTCCGACTCCGTGTGGAGGCCTGCGGATGAGCGGCCCGCAGCGTCCGGTACACGGCGGTCGCGAAGTCGTCGTCGTACAGCCGCAGCACGACCCGAAGATCGGCCCGCACGGACCGCGCGTACAGCACGGCCTCCAGATTCGTCGTATCCGCGCTGGTCACAGCCAGCAGTGCATGCGCCCGATGAATCTTGGCGGCCTCCAGCACCCCTTCCTGAGTGACATCCCCGAGCACCACGGGCACCCGCAGCCGCCGAGCGGTCGCCAGCCCCCGGGCCTCGGGATCGGACTCGACGCACACGACAGGAATATGAAGCTCCCGCAACCGGGTCAGCACCCTGGTCCCGATCTTGCCCAGCCCGAGGAGGACGACATGCCCACCCAGCCCCCGAGGCGGTTTGCGCAACGCGGACGCGCTCCGGAAGGTCCCGAGCCCCTCGAGTACGGCGGCAAGCAGCACCGGCAGCAGCAGCAATCCCACGAGCCCGGCGAGGAGTTGGAGAATCTGCCGGCCGAGAGGCTGATTGAGCGCGGGATCGTTGATCGCGAAGAGATCGAGCAGCACCTCGTACGTGGCGTAGAGCGGATGATCCCCGGTGACCACCGACAGCGCGACGGCCAGCGCGGCCACACACCCCACCAGCCCCGCCAACGACCACCGAAGCCGCCGCGAGAACAAGGAGGCGAACGGCGGCACGACCCCACCCCGCCCCGAAGGCACCGAGGGCCCCGCGTACGACACCTGCTCCAGCACCAAAGTCCCGCGCCCGTCCGCGTCCCGCACGGCCGCCGCATCCGGCAACAGCTCGGGCCCCTGCTCGGCTGCACCCGGTTCGGCCCCGTCGGGCCCGCCCGTCCCGTTCCCGGAAGGGGACAGCAACGCCAGGGTGGCCAGCCCGGCGGCACCACCCACCGCCCCCGAGCCTCCCACCGGCGGCCGCTCCACCGCCCGCAGCAACAATCCGTCGGTCTGTACGACCTTGCTGGTCCCGGCGACGGCACTGGCCACCAGCGCCGGCGCGGCGGTGTCGGCGTCGGACAGCACGGTCGTAGAGGCGTCGACCCCGGAACCGCCCGCTCCCGCACCCGCACCCTCGCCGCCGGACGCCAACGCGGAGGCCTGATCGAGGAGTTCCTCGATGTGTGCCCCCAACCGCCGGTTGTAGAGGCGAAGCACCAGCCGCAGCCGAGGATTGATCCGACGGGCGATCAGGGCGGCGCGGATATTGGTCTCGTCGTCGTCATAGACGAGCGCCAGCGCCGCGGCCCGCTCCACCCCCGCCTCGGCCAGCACCGCCTCGCTCGCCTCGGCGGCCTCCAACGTCCGCTCACCACCGGCCGGTTCACTCACCACCGCCCGTCCGGCAGCGGCACTGACCACCCGGTCCACCCGGCCCAGCAACGCCGCGGAGGCCGCCCGCGCCCGCCCCACCACCGGCGTCCGCACGGTCCGTTCGGAGGCGGGCACGACCAGCGTCACCTGCTCCCCGTACACCCCCCGCAACTCGGCGGCCAGCCGATGCGCGAGCCCGTCGTCCCCGCACACCACCATGTGTGCGGCGCTGTTCCCCGCCTGACCCTGATTCGGAACGCTCGCCACGAGGGAAAAGAGTGCCTCACCGGGGCGGGAGGTTCCAGAAGGCACTGACAGGAACTGACAGGCGCTGACAGGCACTGAACGCCCGCCCGCACCCCGCCGTACTGGAGGGGAGGGAAACCAGCACCCTTCGGGAGGTACCTCGCCCGTGGCCATCACCAAGCCCGCGCCGAACCGGGCGACGGAGCCACATCCGGAAGATTCACATCCGGAAAATCCGCGCCCGGGAGATCAGGGTTCGGGAGATCCGCGTCCGGACGATCAGGCCCGCCATCTCAACTCCCCCCTCCTGCTCACGATGCTCCTGCTCATGGTGCTGCTGATGCAGGGGCCCATCCGGGGTCTGCTCGCCGCGCCGGTGATGCAGAGCTGGATGACGGTGTTCGTGGCCGTGGTCGTGCAGGCGCTGCCGTTCCTGGTGCTCGGGGTGCTCCTCTCCGCGGCGATCGCAGTGTTCGTGCCGCCGTCGTTCTTCGCCCGGGCGCTGCCGAAACGCCCCGCCCTCGCGGTCCCGGTGGCGGGAGCCGCCGGTGTGGTGCTGCCCGGGTGCGAGTGCGCGTCGGTCCCCGTCGCCGGAGCGCTGGTACGGCGAGGCGTCACACCCGCCGCCGCCCTCGCCTTCCTCCTCTCCGCACCCGCGATCAACCCGATCGTGCTGACGGCGACGGCGGTGGCGTTCCCGGGCAACCCCGAGATGGTCCTCGCCCGTCTCGTCGCGAGCCTGCTGGTGGCGTGCGCGATGGGCTGGCTGTGGCTGCGCCTCGGCCGCACCGACTGGCTGCGCCCGCCGGCCCGTTCGTCGTACGAGGGTCAGGGCAGGGGAGCGGCGTTCTGGGGGTCGGTCCGGCACGACGTGATGCATGCCGGCGGTTTCCTGGTCGTCGGTGCGATGGCGGCGGCGACGCTGAAGGCGGTCGTACCGGAGGAATGGCTGCGTACGGCGGCGGGGAACCCGTTCGTCTCCGTGCTCGCCCTCGCCGTACTGGCCGTCCTGCTGTCGATCTGCTCGGAGGCGGACGCGTTCGTCGCCGCGTCCCTGTCCCAGTTCTCGCTGACCGCGCGGCTGACGTTCCTGGTGGTGGGCCCGATGATCGACCTGAAACTGTTCGCGATGCAGGCGGGCACCTTCGGCCGGTCCTTCGCCCTGCGCTTCGCCCCCGCCACCTTCGCCCTGGCGGTCCTGGTGTCGGTCGCGGTGGGGGCGGTGCTGCTGTGAACCGGCACGCACAGTCGGCGGTCATGTTCCTGCTCGGCGCGACCCTGCTCCACGCGGGCAGCACCGACCTCTACCTCCGCTACGTCAAGTCGGGCCTGCGGCCGCTGCTGCTGCTCTCCGGGGCGGTGCTGATCGCGGCGGCGGTGGCGACGGTCTGGTACGAGAGGCGAGGCCCCCGGAAGGAACACCAGCACCAGCACCACGAACCCCGGGTCTCCTGGCTGCTCGTCCTCCCCCTCCTCGCCCTGGTCCTGGTGGCCCCGCCCGCCCTCGGCTCGTACAGCGCGATGCGCACGGGGACGGCCCTGCAACAGCCGTACGGCTATGACGAGCTGCCCGCCAAGGGCCCGCTCCGGCTCGGTGTGGCCGACTACGCGGGACGTGCGGTGTACGACCAGGGCCGTTCCATAAAAGGCCGCGAGCTCAAGGTGACCGGCTTCCTCGCGATGGACCGCGCGGGCCACCCCTACCTGGTCCGCATGGCCCTCAACTGCTGTGCCGCGGACGCCCAGCCGGTGAAGATCGCCCTGACCGGCGCGATCCCCCCGGTGCTCCGCCCGGACGCCTGGCTGGAGGTCACCGGCACCTACACCCCCGAGCGGACGAAGGACCCGGTCAACAACGGCCCGATCCCGTATCTGAAGGTCACGGAGGCGCGTCCGGCGACGGCGCCGGCGGACCCGTACGACGAGACGTGGAACGAATGACTAGGCGAGCAGCTCGCGGAGCGCGGCGGCCTCAGGACTGTCCTCCGCCGCGCTGAACACATGCAGGACCAGCCCGGACTCCCCAGGCGCCGCCGGCACATGCAGCGTCTCGAAGTCCAACTCCAGCACCCCGACGGCGGGATGCCTTACCCGCTTGCGTCCGGCCGCGCACATCGTCACCTCGCCCGAGTTCCAGATCTGCCGGAACTCCCCGCTCTCGGCGGTCAGTTCGCCGATCAGCGAGGCCAGCCGGGTGTCGTCGGGATGCCGTCCGGCGGCGACGCGCAGCTGTCCGACCGCCTCGGCGGCCCGTGCCTCCCAGTCGGGATGGAGGTCGCGGGCGGCGGGGTCCAGAAAGAGGAACCGGGCGTTGTTGGGATCCCGGCGCCCCGGCACATCGAGCCCGCCCATGAGGGCGCCCCCCAGCCGATTCCAGGCGACGACATCGAGACGGTGATCGGTGGCGAACACGGGCAGTCGCTCCATGGCGTCCAGCGCGCGCCGCAGCCCCGGCCCGATCCGGGTGTCCGGCACCGGCTCGCTCCGCCCGGCGGCCAGGGTGTCCAGGTGCCGCCGCTCCGCCACATCGAGCCCGAGCACCCGCGCCAGCGCGTCCAGCACCTCCGCGGACGGCTGCGTGGCCCGCCCCTGCTCCAGACGGACGTAGTAGTCCACGCTGATGCCGGCGAGCTGCGCCAACTCCTCGCGCCGCAGCCCCCGTACCCGCCGCCGCTTGCCCGCACCGGCCCCGGCGAGCGCCTTGATCCCCACCTGCTCCGGCGAGACCCGCCCACGACGGGCCCGCAGAAATCCACCGAGGGCCCGCTGACCGTCGTAGCTCACATCCATGAATTCCAGTATGCGTGGCCCTGCCAATACCAGGATCACGGTTCCGACGGTCGAAGGGGGTTCTGGCTGGGGAGCGGCTTCCCCGCGAACGTGGAGGCCATGAAGAAGATCCTGATCGTCAGCGCCCACCCCGAACCCCGCTCCCTGAACGCCGAGTTGACGGCGTTCGCGGCGAACCGCCTGCGCGAGGCCGGACACGAGGTGGTGGTCTCGGATCTCTACGCGATGAAGTGGAAGCCGACGGTCGACGCCGACGACTACCCGGACCACACCTCTGACCACCGCCTCCATGTGATGGCGGCTTCGGAACGGGCCACCCTGGCCGGCCGCCTGTCCTCTGACGCCGCCGCGGAACAGGAGAAGATCCGCTGGTCGGACGCGGTGATCCTGCAGTTCCCGATGTGGTGGTTCTCGGTCCCGGCAATCCTGAAGGGCTGGATCGACAGGGTCCTCACCAGCGGCTTCGCATACGGCCCTCAGGTCCCGCCGCCGTACGGCGACAGCGCGCCGCTCACGGGCCGCCGGGCCCTGCTCTCGCTGACGCTGGGCGCGAAGGAGAAGTCGTTCGCGGACACGGGCATCCACGGCCGCCTGTCGGACGTACTGCACCCCTTGCAGCACGGCGTGTTCCGCTTCACGGGCATGACCCCGCTGGAACCCTTCGCGGTGTACGAGACGAACGAGCTGCCGGAGGAACGCTTCGAAGCGGCCAAGAAGGCGTACGCGAAGCGCCTGGACACCCTGTTCACCGAGGAGCCGGAACTGCCTGCAACTGCTCTGCCTGCTCTGCGGTGATCTTCTGCTCGGTGCCGCAGAAGGTGCACTGCGTCGCGTACTTCGTCGAGAACGGGAACAGCGGTACGAAGAACAGCGTGAACTTCGTGACCCGCTTGCGGAGCGTGTGCGCCGCGGGGTTGCCGCAGTGGCCGCAGACGAGGGTGAGTATGGCGAGCTGGTAGAGGTAGCCCTTGGTGCCGAAGATGATCACGAGGGGTTCCTTTCCGGGAGGCGGTCGGTCCCTGCCGACAAAGGCTACGGCTTTGCTCACCTCCCCCAGCTGCTCATCTCCCCCAGCTGCTCAGCCGCGGATCCAGCCGTGCATGGGGGGAGTGGAGAGGGCGTCGTCCACCGTGCGCAGGGCCTGGGGCGCCGGAGTGCCGTCCGGAGCCGTGACGGCCAGGGTGGCGGTGCTGCTCGTGTTGCCGGCCGGTCGCACGACCCAGTCTCCCGGCAGGATCGAGACCAGACGGACGACCGCCGTCTCGGGCGCCGACGCGGGCAGAGCGTCCGCGGTCTTGCGGATGCTGACCAGTAACCGGGTGGACATGGGCACTCCCGTGGGCGGCCGGGAGCCCGGCGGTCAGCTCGTCGGCGAGCCGGTGTGCCTCCCGGGCCAGGGAGTCGTCGCCGCGGCGGCCGACGAGACGGAGCAGCGCCATGCCGAGCCCGGCCGTGCCGCCCGCGAGACTGTGGGCGGGGCTGCCGTCGCGATGGCGTTCGCGGGGAGGGGCAGGGCGCGGTCCAGCAGCTCGGCGGCCTCGTCGGGACGGCCTAGGTCGTGCAGGACACAGGCGATTTTCCGGCCAGCCCGTCATAGAGCCTGGGGCGGGCGGCGTCCAGCCTGCGGGCGGCCCCGGCCGGCCAGTCGACGTGCTGCTCCGGCACCGCGACACCCGCGAAGTGCAGCGCCCACAGTACGCCCGCCGCGCCGTTGGCGATGTTCAGGCTGCCGTCCGGGTGGCTGAACTGGTCGGCGTCACCGGGGAAGAGACGATCCGTCCGCTCGGGGGTGGCGGAGACGAGCACATGCCACAGCCGGTGGGCGCCGGTCCAGTGCACGAGTCCCGCGAACGGCACCATCTGCTCGGGTCTGCTCGGGTCTGCTCGGGACGAACGGCACGAGGACCGAGTAGGCGGTCATCGGGGCTGTCTCCTTGTTCCTCTGGTTTCTCTGGTTGTTCCTCTGGTTGTTCCTCTGGTTCCTTATTGGTCCTCGGCTGACGTCGGGACCGCTTACATCCAGTCGTGGATCAGGCGGCCGGCCGACACCACCTCGTGCAGGATCACCGGGGGGAGGGAGGGCAGCCCGGGGAGGGCGGATTGCTGCGCATCGCCGTGTCACTTGATGCGCGTGTTGTGCCGCAACCGGCTCGAACAGGCATGTGGATCTACATGGCTTTTCCCCGCTTGACCAGGTTAGATCTAGGAAAACGACTGACCATCGTTGGATTTTTTTTGGGGGGAGCAGTGGCGCACCCGAGTCTTGAGTTCCTGGGCGTCAGACCGGAGGAGGAGGCCTTCTACCGCGCGCTGTTGCGGACCGGAGGTGCTGACTCGAAAGAGCTGGCAGAGCACTGTTCCCCGGACGAGGAATCGATGCGGTCCCTGCAGAAGCGGACCCTCGAACTGGGGATCGCCACCATCGCCGACGGACTGCCGCGCCCCGTCGCTCCGGCCAAGGCGATCGAAGCCCTCATCGAGCGCAAGGTGGCCCTGACCCGGTCGGAACTGGAGAACGCGGCCGCCGACCACGACATCGTCGCCTCCCTGCTCGCCGAGCGGCACGCCGCACCGGCGAGCGACGCCATCGCAGGAGACGGCCGGCCGGCGATGGAGCGACTGGAGGGAATCGACCGGGTCCGCGCCGCGATCGACGAGCTGACCTTTTTCACCCACTCGGAGAGCCTGACCACCTGGCCGAGCGGACTGATCCCGCCGCAGGTCGTCGCGACGTCCCGGTCGTCCGACGAGCGCATCCTGCGCCGCGGCATACGGATGCGGAGCCTGATCGGGTCCGCCGCGCTGGACGACCCCGGCACCATGGCCTACTTGCGTGAACTGACCGCCAAGGGAGCGGAGATCCGGATCTCCCGGCTCCCGCTGGAACGCGTCCTGATCTTCGACCGGGCCGCCGCGCTCACCCCGATCGACCCGGCCGACACCAGCCGCGGCGCCCTGCTGGCCCGCGAACCCGGGCTCGTCGCCACGCTGGTCTCGCTCTTCGAGCGCATGTGGGGCCAGGCCCAGGAACTCCCACCGCTGTCGGGTGAGGGCAGACCGGCCCCGGCCGACGACCGCCCCGGTGAGATCGAGCGCAGAATTCTGGAATCCCTGTGCACGGTGGACAAGGACGAGACGGGGGCCCGTGACGTCGGCATCTCGGTCCGCACCTACCGCAAGTACGTGGCGTCCCTGATGCAGCAACTGGGCGCGTCGAACCGCTTCCAGGCCGCGCTGCTCGCCCGCGAACGAGGCTGGGTCTGACCGGCGCCCGAAATCAACACGACGGGGGTGGGAGCACGCTGAGAAGCAGCTGCTCCCACCCCGCCGGACGAGGAACGCGGTCGGCCCTACTGCCGACTCGCCCGCGTCAGCGAACGGGCACAGACGAGCGCCCCGATGGCGAACACGGACACCGTCACGACCTTCGTCGCACCGTCGAAGATCACAAGAGAACAGGCGAGCGCGATCAGCATGCCGGTCAGCCCGGCCAGCGGATTCCGCGTACTCCCGCCCGTGGATTTCTGGGCCATCGTGCCGGCTCCTTCTGCAAGGGGGATTGGTCCCTCCACTTTTCCAGCGCCCTCACCCCGACCCGCCCAGAACGACGCGCAACTTCCTGCGAGCCACGTCGCAGCATCCTGCGAACCTGTTGCTTGACCGAGCAGCGGGAGGTAGCGCTCGCCGCCCGACGGAGCCTCCACCCGCGCTGGTGCCATCCGAACTGCGGGCCCTTGAGGGGCGTGGGTGGGTCAGACCTTCTTGACGACGGCCGTGTCGGGAACGACTTCTCCAGGTCGTCGACGTCCGAGGTGAAGACGGTGACCTGTCCCATCTGCTGCCGCGCGATCACGGCGATCTCGGCGTCGATTGCGCACTTGTGGCCGTGCAACTTGGCGTCGGCCAG
This sequence comes from Streptomyces sp. S.PB5, assembly GCF_030403745.1. Taxonomy (GTDB): domain Bacteria; phylum Actinomycetota; class Actinomycetes; order Streptomycetales; family Streptomycetaceae; genus Streptomyces. The sequence continues at coordinate 177,353 of NZ_JAQMWP010000013.1, read as the reverse complement.
GATCCGGCGTGCCAGGAGCGGTGGATCGCGGCGACGGGGTGGGCGCCCGGTTGAGATCCGACGAGTGGGCGCTCAGCGAGTGCGATGACGTGTTCGCGGTCGGCGGGGCTGTGGCCGACGAAGCGCTGGGAGACCAGGACGCGGCGACCCTCGCCGACATCGAGGACGCCCTTGTCGAAGAGCTTGTGGTGCAGCGAGCACAGGCACAGTCCGTCGTCGACGCCGTCCGGGCCGCCGAAGGCCGACCAGCGCACGTGATCTCCAGAAACCACGCAGGGGCCCGACCCGCACTGCGGATCAGGCCCCTGAATTGGTACTTCACTGTCGGGGTGGCGGGATTTGAACCCACGACCTCTTCGTCCCGAACGCGATCGGGGCCCGTGTGACCTGGACTTGGAGTGGCTGAACTGCCCATTCGCCTCCGCCACCGTCCATTAGAGTCCAGAAAGGTCTTGGACCGGCTACCTGCTTTGGCCCCCCGTTTGGCCCCCGACGGTCAAGCCTGTGAGAGGACGTTCCGTAAGGCTATGCCCGCGGTGCTGGCCAGGGTCGCGTCCGTTTTGGGCATGGCGTCGGCGACGTGGAGCGACGCCCGGGCACGCCGCCAGACGCCTAGTTCGCCGATGTGGGTGGCGCGGTCAAGTCGTCCTCAGGGGCGACCAGCTCGGCAATCTTGGTGGCAATGACTGCCATCGAATCATCCGCCGTGTCCAACCCGTTTCGGGATGCAAGCAAGGGGCTGACGTTCCGAAGTTCACCGTAGGTCGTCTCGTGCACGACAGGGAGCAGCAGGTCACGCGCAAGGAGCTCCGAGAGCTCCTTGTCAGAGACGCCACCGTGCTCGATGCGCCTCAGCAGCGCAGGGGTGACCAGGACGAGACCCGTACGCGACCTCGCCAGGCCCCTGTCGATTTCCCGCATGAACGGTAGGCCGAGCGCGATGTCCTTCTCGCTGAACCAGACGGACACGCCCTCTGCTTCCAACAGGTCGCACAACTCCCTGGCAGCACCGCGCCGGTCATCCCATGCGTGGCAGAGGAACACATCGCGAAGGTCTGGCAGTTGACGCGCGCGCAATACGGCGGCGTCGCGAACAGGAGCCAGCCCCTTCACCTCGGCAGGCGTGTAAGTCACGGACGAGGTGCTCGGTGACCAAGGCGCCCGCGTTCTACCGCTACTGGAGCGGCCGCTACTGGTCGCGCCGCCGCCGTTGTTCCGCGACGTGTAAGTCGGCGGCGGGTAGTAGGACCGGGGCGATGAGTACCCGTAGCCTCCGCCGCCGCATGCGGGGCACGCCGCACGTCCGCTGGCGGTCCGATGCCCTTGACGTGGGGCTGTACAACGACTCATGACTACACGGTAGTCCACGCGGCCCCTGGAGCCATCTCGTTTACGCATACCCGGGTCGCCAGCACATTCCAGCAGGTTGCGATTGTCCGAGGGTTAGAGACGATGGCGGCTGCTCGCATGCACCGCGACTTTCTGCTCGCCTGCGGCCAACGGACCTCGGTGTAGGGCGGTATGGATGCCGGAGGCGCCAGGAACCGACAGCGGGCTACGCGCTGAGGAGGACGGGCCGGAGTAGCTGCTTATTCCTGACCCGTTTCCCTTTCGGGCTGCAGCCTGTCCAGAATTGCACCGGAAAACCAAGAATCTTCTTCAGCTGGTCTTAGGAGCTGCTTCGGGTGCCCATCGGCGAACTCGGCTACGCCTCGTGGCAGCAGCTGCTGACGGAATGCTCTTACTTCTGCGTACTCAGACAAAATCTCGTCAAGCTTGCATGTGCTTTCGCCCTCATCCAGGTTTCTTGCGACCAACTGTCTAAGCTTCATCCACCATCTATCGTCGAACTTCTGCCTGCGGGAGGCACCTTTCACAGCGAGGCCAACGACATAAAGCCCCGGAAGTGTGTCGCCTGCGTAATACTCGCAACGACCTGTGAAGCTCATTGCCCGCAGAGAATCCAGTACTGCCTCGGCTACCGTGGCACCGTAGGTACGAGAAAGGTCAGTAATGGAAAAGGCGTATCCCAGCTGATCGTCTGTGAGCGGGGTTGAGATCTCCAGCCGGTATCTTAGAATTGTGCGCAGGTGACGCAAATCTCTGTACATGTTATGTCTGTAGTGCGCATAGTTAAATGGGATATTAACTCCTTCCTTGCATAGTAGAATGACGTTTTCCGAGTCCCTCCCGATTCCATGGCAATATCCCAATTCGTAGGATACGTTAAGAGACTGCCCTGAGATATCCACAACGACGAGGTTGGCATTCCGGAGATAATTTGTTACCTCATTCATGGATATGCCAGAGGTGCGAATCTCATCGGCGCGCAGCGCTTTGAAGCCTGCCTCACTTAATACGTCAGAGATGGCTAGGTACTTCTTATCCCGCCAAGGATCACTTTCGAATTTCATAGCCACAAAAGCGATCTCGTCCATGACATCTTCCTTGGGTGTCACGATGTGATTAGATGTATCGACGGCCCTTTCACGGGCATGTCGAATCTCTCTGCCGGCGTTGGCGCGCGTTACGAATCAAATGATCTCTTTGCTGGCGGGCGTTGAAGGCATCTTGAATGCAGTCGCGCAAAGCCTGGTCAGTCCGAGGGTATGACCAGTAGCGTGCGTACCCCTCCTCTCCCTCCCCCTTAGGTAGGTTGTCACTGAACCTGCTTTGAAGTGTCGCGCCCGCCTGCGCCACGCTGGGAAGTTCGATACCCATTAGACCGTTCAAGCGGTTTACCTTGTCACGCCTCAACGAACTGTAGATTTCCCAGTCAATGAATTTTCGCGACCAAGTGCAACTGCCAACCATTAGGATTGTGACGGTTGAGTCCGATAGGTATTTTTCTCGGATCGTATCCATGACATAGTCAACGTCGTCACTGTTAATCCTGGGGTCGTCATCGGTGACGCCGATCACCCGAGGAATGAAGATGTGCTCGAATCGCTTAACGAAAGAGAGAACCTCTGTAGCGTTGGCACCGTGGTAGCTGATGAAACATTTGTGCCGAGTGGCTGTTTCGCTAGATCCCGCATAGCGTGCCGAGATCTGACGAAGCTCCCGCTTCGCCTGCTCATTTGCGTAGTAGTTGGCCACAGAATTTACGCCGATCTCCTTCGGGGCATTCTTACACGTGCTCGCCGAGCCAGCCACATAGTGTGCTCCCTGCTAATCGCCTGTTCTGCAGAGATGACGTACTTGGACCAAGATGTGTCATCTGTTACCTGTTCTGCCTCTGCGCGGACAAGTGCCAACTCTGTAGCAGTCAATGAGTAGGCGCTCGCTAGGCTGTCGTACTGCTTTACCCCAATCCACGCCCCGCCGGCGGCTACACCTGCGGCTAGTGCACTACCCACGTCTAGATTGGTCACGTTAAGCAAAATAAGTAGGGCTCCGGTAGCTCCCAGAAGTTCCAAAACAACTAGAGCAATACGCCACCTTAGGGCGTTACGCTCATTTTTCTTGGCACTTCCTGAATACCAGATTCTTTGGTCCTCAACTCGCCCATCACGGTAGGCCATCCGGCGGGTTTCCAAGTCTGCTCCACGTAGTTCCCTCATTTTTGGAGTAATTTGCTGCGACCCGGTCGAGCTGTAGTCGACGAATATCGGCGATTCGGCTACGATTTCGGTGAGCTGTTGAAGAAAGAGGCGCTCGGAATCTGCCGCTTCAACGGGGCGGGAGAATGGATCTGCACAGACCGCAAATTTCCATGTCAGAGTTTTTACGGATTCCGCCACGGCGCGTCCGTGGTACCAAGATTCCTCCGGACTGATGCTGAGCAAAACAATCTCGGCAGCGGATGCCACTAGGAAGGAAAATAGTGAAAGGGCTATCAGGGTTTTCTGAATTCCCGTGCTTGAAATTCCAGTGGATAGCGCGCTGGCTGTAGCGGCGGAGATTACGAAATAGAGCCGCAGTTTGGTATACTTCAGATACCTTTTCTGGCCCTCTAGGGAAGCAGAATCTGCAGAGCGATAAATGTCTGGGAAGTCCGCTTCGGTGAGACCTTGCTCAAGGGGCGCCACTTATGCTCCGAACAGGTTGCGCATGCAGTTGGCACACTATAGAGCCAGAGCTCCTTGCATGTCATGGGATACGCAGATTTGAACGAATGCTCGGATGTTTGGTGCGTTGCCCAGCTCTCGTCCACGGCAAGGATCAGCCCAGGACAATAAGCCCTGGGCTGGTGATCGTCCGGTCTGAACCTCATCGGGGCATGAAGCCAGGCTTCTCCTGTGCCAATGAGTGGAGCCGGCCGAGGTAGTCCTGCGCCGCAGGTTCTGCGGCGTATCGGCGCCGCATCTCGGCTGCAAGCTCGCGACTGGTCATGATGAGCGATGGCACCGACTGTCGGTCCCCTTCGAGAGCCCGCTCCCCCAAGATGAGTGCCTGCTCCAGGTCGCCCTCACGCATGAGCGCTCCGCCCAGCCCTGCACTGAAGAGCCTTCCCGCCACCCCGACCGTGCCGCGTGCCGCCGCACAAGCCGCGCTCGGTCCGGCCGTGGGCGAGCCGAAAGGCGCCGCCCGCAAGGGCGTCCCTTCTGCTCTTCGTCCTGACCCGCACGAGGGAGACGGCCGGTACCCGGTCGCGTGGCTGTGCATCTGCGCACCACGCGGCGCCGTGCCTACCGCCACCTCGAAGTGCCTGTGCGGCAGGGACCGCAGCGCCGTCGGTCACACGAAGGTGCTCGCCCTGATCGAAGACCACACCGCCCACCGCGACGCATGCCCGCTCCGCACCAACCAGGAAGGGAGGCAGGCGGCATGAGCACCAATCCGTCGGCACCCGCCATGGACGGCTCCGCACTGCTCGATGAGGTGGAAGCCTTCCACCGGCGCTTCAACATCTTCCCCCTCGAAGCCGCGTACGTCGCCGTGACGCTGTGGGACGCACACGCGCACCTGCTCGACTGCTTCGACTCCACACCGCGGCTCGCGTTCCTCTCCCCGGAGCCGGGTTCCGGCAAGTCCCGCGCGCTGGAGATCGTGGAAACCCTCGTGCCGCAACCGATGGTCGCGGTCAACGCCTCCGCCTCCGCGCTCTTCCGTGCGGTGTCCGGGATGGAGGGGCGGCCCACGATCCTGTTCGACGAGATCGACACCATCTTTAGCCCCAAGGCCGGAGAGAACGAACAGCTTCGAGGCTTCCTGAACGCAGGTCACCGACGCTCCGGCGTTATGTGGCGCTGCGTAGGCGACGGCTCCAACCAACAGGTACAGGAGTTCCCGTCGTTCTGCGGAGTCGCGGTCGCTGGTCTCGGCTCGCTGCCGGACACGATCCTCACGCGCTCGGTCATCGTCCGCATGCGCCGCCGCGCGCCGAACGAGCAGGTGGAGCCGTTCCGGCAGCGCATCCACGAGAAGGAAGGCCACGCGCTGCGCGACCGGCTAGCCACCTGGGCACAGTCCATCCGCCACCTGGTCGACGGGGTGTTCCCGGCACTGCCGGAGGGCATCAGCGACCGGCCTGCGGACGTGTGGGAACCCCTGCTCGCCGTGGCGGATGCGGCGGGCGGCGCCTGGCCGGAGCGAGCCCGCGCCGCGTGCATCGAGCTGGTGAACGCGGCCAAGACCAGCGACAAGGGCAGCGTCGGTATCCGGCTGTTGACCGACCTGCGCGACTACGTGTTCAACGGCATCGACCGCCTGCCCACCGTCGCCATCCTCGACAGGCTGCACAGCCTCGAAGAGGCGCCGTGGGCGGACATGAGCGGCAAGGCGCTCGATGCTCGCGGGCTGTCGAGGATACTGCGGGAGTACATGACCGCGGACAACACCCCCATCGCGGCCCGCAACATCAAGGCAGGCGGGAGCGTCATGAAGGGCTACTACGCGAGCGATCTGCACGACGCGTGGCAGCGCTACTGCCCACCCCCCGCGGAAAGTCCGCTACTTCCGCTACTTCCGCTACCGGGCAGCTCAGAGGCGGTTTCTGGGTAGCGGCAAGCCGCTCCGCATCCGCTACCGCAACACCCCATCCGCTACCCGCCCCGTGGCCACGAATCCGGGGCCGGTAGCGGCTCCATCCGCTACCGCTGCCCCTATCCGCTACCTGGATCATGCCCCTGACCAGGGCGGTAGCGGAGGTAGCGGAAGTAGCGGACCTGACAGGAAGGGGGCCACCGCCCCCGGAGCCCTGCCGAGGAGGCACCGCCGCATGGCCACCATTGCTGAACCCGCCGAACAGCTCCTCTACCGCCCGGAAGAGGCGGCCAAGGCTCTCAGGATCGGACGCTCGATGGTCTACGAGGAGATACGCCTCGGACGACTTCAGACCGTCCGCATCGGCCGTCGCCGTCTCGTGCCGCCGGAGTACATCGAGCGGTACGTCGAACTCCTCAAGCGTGAGGCAGAAGCCACCGCCTGAACTTCCCATCACCCGAGTTCCACAGGGCCGCGTCCTTCAGGGCGCGGCCCTGTCCTATGGAGGCACGACAGAGCATGACCGACACCCCGAAGCGCGCCCAAAGGGCTGGCCATGGTGCGGACACCATCTACTGGGACCCGGCCAAGAAGAGTTTCGTGGGGGCCGTCTCCCTGGGACACGGCCCGAACGGCAAGCGCCGTCGACCGAAGGTGTACGGCAAGACGAAGACCGAAGTCCGCCAGAAGATCCGGGACTTGAAGAAGGAGGTGCAGACGGGCGTCAAGGCGCCGGCCAACTACACCGTGGCCGACGCGGTGAACGACTGGTTGGAGCGCGGGCTTAAGGGGCGCGACGAGAAGGGCACCATCGGCAAGAACCGCTCGATGGCGAACAAGCACCTGATCCCGTTCATCGGCAAGGCCAAGCTGAAGGAACTCAGCGCGGACGACGTTGACGACTGGTTGGACGACAGGGCCGAATTCCTTGCGACGCGAAGCCTGCGTGACCTGCTCGCCATCCTGCGCCGCTCCATCGCACACGCTCAGCGCAGGGACAAGGCTGCGCGGAACGTCGCCCTACTCGTCACCGCTCCGGAGGGGCGCCCCGGCCGACCGAGCAAGGCACTGAACCTGGAGCAGGCGAAAGCCGTGCTCACCGCCGCGCGTCCGTCACGGCTGTACGCCTACCTCGTGCTCTCGCTGCTCAGCGGTGTGCGCACGGAAGAGGCGCGGCCCCTCACCTGGGATCACGTCTTCCTGGAGACGACGGACGGCATCCCGCCTCACGTCGCGGTGTGGCGTTCGGTGCGCAAGCACGGTGAGACCAAGACCAGGAAGAGCCGCCGGACCATCGCTCTGCCGAAGCAGGTGGTCGACGTCCTCGAAGAGCACATGCGATGGCAGAAGCAGGAGCGGGCATCGAGAGGGATGGAGTGGAGCCCGACCGGCCGCGTTTTCACGACTCGGAGCGGCGAGGCGCTTGACGCGGCCAACGTCCGGCGAGACTTCAAGGCCATCGTGAAGAAGGCCGGACTGAAGCCGGAGTGGACGCCGCGGGAACTCCGGCACAGCTTCGTGTCCCTGCTCTCCGATCACGGCATCCCCCTGGAACGGATCGCGCTCTTGGTCGGTCACAGCAGTCAGGCGACCACAGAGGCGGTCTACCGCAAGCAGCTCCGGCCCGTGATCACGCAGGGTGCCGAAGCGATGGATCACATCTTCGCCGAAGATCAGGAAGGGGAGGACGCGGAGGGCGAGGAAGAGGGCGACGCGGTGGCCTGATCAAATTCGTTTGGCCCCCCGTTTGGCCCCGTGGGCATGAAAGAGGGCCATTCGCGATCATGCGAATGGCCCTCTGACCTGCGTCGGGGTGGCGGGATTTGAACCCACGACCTCTTCGTCCCGAACGAAGCGCGCTGCCAAGCTGCGCTACACCCCGATGTCGCTGCTAGTCCTGCTTGTCGCGGCGACGACGTTTACTTTAGCCCACCGGTGGCTGGAGACGAAATCCGGTTTTGGCGTGGTGATGGGAGCGGTGGCGGATGGGGTTGGGGCGGGCGTGGTCGAGGGCCACGAGGAGGACGGCGAGGGCGTAGAAGGAGAGGCCGAGGAGGAGGGCGTTGCCGAGGACGCTCTTGTAGCCGTGGAGGTCGACGTCGAGGAAGGGGTAGAGGTAGCGGGCCGGTGTGCCGGGGAGGAGCAGTTCGCCTCGGGTGAAGGAGAAGGCCAGGTAGGCCAGGGGATAGAGGAGCCAGGTCGCCGCCCGGCGGAGGTGGAGGCGGCCGGGTGGGGTCAGGAGCAGCCAGTCCACGACCGCCGCGATTGGGATCGCCGTATGGAGGGCGTGGTTCGCCAGGGCCTGCCAGCCGGTCGGGGGCGTCGTGCCGCCGGTCATGGAGAACGGTGTCGCCGCGTCGGCCAGAAGCAGGTGGTACACCGAGGCCGTGATCAGGACGTAGAGGAGTGTCGCGCCGGTCAGGGTTCCGGACAGGGGGCGCCGGGCGCTCCACGCGCGTTTCGCCGACACCGTGAAGACCAGCGCCAGCAGGATCGCGCTCTGGACCGAGAAATAGCTCAGTACGCGGGTCGGGCTGCCGAGGATCAGGTCGATCGTCACGGCCGCGGCGGCCGCGAGGGCGACCAGCAGGCGGTACGCGGCGGTCAGCGGGCGGCGTACGGGGGCCACCACCGCTGTGGCGGGGACGGGGGAGGGCGGCAGCGCGGGTACGCCCGGGACCGCGGGCAGGTCCGGGATGTCTCTGGGTATCGGGGCGGTCATGCCCTCACGCTAAGCAGGCCACATAAAAGGGGCGATACGGGCGGTCCGTGCGGGTTAACCAACCCGAGTTCATCCCGAGGCCACGGACTTCCTAGTCACCCCGGGACCCCCGGGACCCCCGGACCCCCGGACCCCCGGACCCCCGGACCCCCTACTCCCGCCCCACCAACGTCAACAACGTAACCTCCGGCGGACAAGCGAACCGCACCGGCGTATACCGATTCGTCCCGCACCCCGCCGACACATGCAGATACGACGTCCGGCCCTCCGCCGTATGCGTGGACAGCCCCTTCACCCGCTCCGTGTCGAGGTCGCAGTTGGTCACCAGCGCCCCGTAGAAGGGGATGCACAGCTGCCCGCCATGCGTGTGTCCGGCGAGGATCAGTGGATAGGCGTCCGCCGTGTACGCGTCCAGCACCCGCAGATACGGCGCATGTACGACACCCATCGAGAAGTCCGCCGCCCCGGACGGCCCGCCCGCGACCTCCGCGTACCGGTCCCGCTTGATGTGCGGATCGTCCAGTCCCGTCAGCTCGATCGACACGCCCTCGATCTTCAGCATGCCGCGGGTGTTGGTCAGGTTGAGCCAGCCCGCCGAGTCGAAACCGTCCCGCAGGTTCTCCCACGGGTTGTGGATCGCGCCGACGGCCGGTGCGTTGCCGTTCAGGCCGTGGCGGCCGCTCGCCTTCTCCAAGAGGTAGCGGGCGGGGTTGCGGAGCTTGGGCCCGTAGTAGTCGTTCGAGCCGAAGACGTACGCGCCCGGGAACTCCATCAGCGGCCCCAGCGCGTCCAGGACCTCCGGTACGCCCTCCGGGTCCGAGAGGTTGTCGCCCGTGTTGATCACGAAGTCGGGGCGCAGCCCCGCCAGCGACCGCAGCCAGCGCTGTTTCTTGCGCTGGCCGCCGACCATGTGGATGTCGGAGACCTGCAGCACCCGCAGTGGGCGCATCCCGGCGGGGAGGACGGGCACGGTCACCCGTCGGAGCCGGTAGGAGCGGGCCTCGAAGCCCGCCGCGTAGACCAGACCGGCGGCGCCAGCCGCCGCGACCGACAGAGGTACTCCGTATCGCGCGCGCATACGTCCCATCGTGTCAGACCCGGCAAGTGCTCCGGCGCCCACCGCCCCTGTGCGCAAGCCCACTTACGCGGGCCCGTCCAAATAGACGGGCGCCCGGTCCGCGGTACCTGCGAGAATCGAGCCCATGACCACCACGCTCAAGTCGAAGCTGCAGGACGACCTCACCGCCGCGATCAGGGAGCGCGACGAGCTCCGCTCCTCGACGCTGCGCATGACGCTCGCCGCGATCACCAAGGAAGAGGTCTCGGGCAAGGAGAAGCGCGAGCTCTCCGACGACGAGGTCCTCAAGGTGATCACCAAGGAGGCGAAGAAGCGCCGTGAGGCCGCCGACGCCTTCGCGCAGGGTGGTCGTGCCGAGAGCGCCGAGCGGGAGAAGGCGGAGGGCGCGATCCTCGCCGACTACCTGCCCAAGCAGCTGTCCGACGAGGAGCTGAACGACATCGTGGCCCAGGCCGTCGAGGAGGCCAAGGCCGCCGGCGCCGAGGGCCCCCGCGCCATGGGTGCCGTCATGAAGATCGTGAACCCCAAGGTCGCGGGCCTCGCCGAGGGCGGCCGCGTCGCCGCCACGGTGAAGAAGCTCCTGGCCGGCTGACCGACGGCCCCACAGAGTCACCGGCCCCCGCAAGGCGGCCGGCTCCGCATAGCGATCGGCCCCTTCACCGTCGTACAGACGATTCTGTACGACGGTGAAGGGGCCGTTGCCTTGAGAGCGCCGGTGGCTCAGCCGCCTCGCCTCGCCCCTCGCCCCTCGCCGCCCCGTCTCTCAGCCGTTGCGGCCGCCGTTCCCGTTGTTCCCCTGGAACAGGTTCTCCGGGATCGAGAAGGACGGGTCCGGGAAGGCGCCGCCGTCGGTGCCGCCGTTGTCCTGGCCGCCGTTGTCGTCGCCGTTGTCCCCGTCGCCGTTGCCGTTCCCGTTGCCGTTCCCATTTCCGTTGCCGTCGCCGTCGCCGCGGTCGGGCTTGTCCTCCGGGATGCGGACGAAGGTGAAGTTCGGGGCGTCCTTGCCCTGGAGGGCGCCGGTCATGGCGTCCTTCCAGATCGGGCCCGGGACCTTGCCGCCGTAGACGAGCGGGTGGTACTCGCCGCCGATCGTGATGTTCTTCATCTCGACCTTCTGGGAGGCGCTGCCGACCCAGACCGCGCCCGACAGGTTCGGCGTGTAGCCGACGAACCAGGCGTTCTTGCGGGAGTCGGTCGTACCCGTCTTACCGGCGTTGGCGCGGTCGGAGAGGCCGGCCGCCTGGCCGGTGCCGGAGTCGACCACGCCTTCGAGCAGGTTGTTGATGGTGTCCGCGGTGGTCTCGGACATGGCGCGCGAGCAGGTCGACCTGGGGACCTCCAGCGACTTCTGCTGCTGGCCGACCTTCTGCGTGATCGACTCGATGGCGATCGGCGTGCAGTACATGCCGCGGGCGGCGAAGGCGGCGTACGCGGTCGCCATCGTCAGCGGGGAGATGCCCTTGGAACCGAGGGAGATCGCCGGGACCTCGGGCAGCTTGTCGCCGTTGCCCTGGACGACCTGGAGCTTGTTGGTCATGTTGACCACGGGACACAGACCGATGTCGGAGATCATCTCCACGAAGTAGGTGTTGACCGACAGCTCCATCGCCTTCTTCAGGCTGTAGGGGCCACGCTCCGACTCCGACTCGTTCTCCACGGTCGCGCCGTCGGTGTTGACCCACGGCTTGCTGTCGCAGGTCTGGACGGGGCTCGGGTAGTCCATCTCGTACGGCGACGCGTACCGCTGGGTGACCGGCCGGCCCTCCTCCAGCGCGGCCGCCGCGACGAACGGCTTGAACGTCGAACCGGTCGGGAAGCCGAAGTTGGAGCCACCCATACCGGAGCCGACCGAGTAGTTGATCTCGGTCTCGTTCTTGCCGTAGCCGAACGGCTTCGACTGGCCCATGCCGACGATCTTGCCGGTGCCGGGCTCGACGAGCGTGGCCGCGGCGGCGACCTTGTCCGACTTGTAGACGTGGTCCTTGAGCGAGGCCTGGACCGAGTCCTGGGCCTGCGGGTCCAGCGTGGTCTTGATCGTCAGACCGCCCTGGTTCCAGACCTTGGCGCGGTCCTCCTTGGTCTTGCCGAAGACCGGGTCGCTCTTGAAGACGGCCTCGACGTACTTGCAGAAGAAGCTGGCGCCCTTCACGGCGGTGATGCAGCCGTTCTTGGGCTGGCTGACCTTCAGGCCGAGCGGCTCCTCCTGGGCCTTGGCGGCCTCGGTACGGGAGATGTTGCCGACCTCGGCCATGCGCTGGAGCACGACATTGCGCCGCTTGGTCGCCTCGGCCTCGTCGTTGACCGGGTCGTAGCGGCTCGGCGACTGGACGATGCCGGCGAGCAGGGCGGACTGGGCGAGGGTGAGGTCCTTGGCGGACTTGGAGAAGTAGCGCCCGGCGGCGGCCTCGACACCGTAGGCCTGCTGGCCGAAGAAGGTGATGTTCAGGTAGTTCTCGAGGATCTTCTTCTTGCCGAGCTCCTCCTCGACCTGGATCGCGTACTTCAGTTCCTTGATCTTGCGGCCGAGGGTCTGCTGGGTGGCCTGGGCGACCTTGGTCGGGTCGTCACCGGCCTCCTCCACGAAGACGTTCTTCACGTACTGCTGGGTGAGGGTGGAGGCGCCCTCGGCGACCCCGCCGCTCTGCGCGTTCTTGTTGAGCGCGCGCAGCACGCCCTTCAGGTCCACCGCGCCGTGCTTGTAGAAGCGGGAGTCCTCGATCGCGACGATCGCCTGCTGCATGTAGGGCGAGACGTCCTTGAGCTCGACCACCGTGCGGTCGCGCGAGTACACCGTGGCGATGGTGCCGCCCTTGGCGTCCAGGATCGTGGTCCGCTGGCTCAGCGGTGGTGTCTTCAGATTGGCCGGGAGCTCGTCGAAGCTCTCCACCGAGCCCTTGGCGGCGAGCCCCAGCGCACCGAACGCTGGCAGCGCGATGCCTGCCAGCACCGCGCCCGAGAGCACGCTGACACCTAGGAACTTGGCGGCCTGCTGGGCGGGGGACAGCCCACCACCGGAGCGCTTCTTCGACATGGGGGCAGCCTAATCCGTACTCATGAACGTTCGACGAAGTCCTTTGGCCGTTTCGAGCGCATGGCAAAGAGAGCGCCTACCTTCTCGTTCGCCGGACACGCGTGCAGGCCTTGGCCTAAGCTGCTCACAACTGTCACAGCAGTGCGGCCACGTATCAATACGTCCGGCGACCCCGAATCGTTCCGGAGGTTTCCCGGCTTTCTGTTGGGGGCGTGTCCGAATCCGCCTTGTGTGTCACCTGGTGCCCGTTGTGACTCAACTGAACTGTCCCGCTTTGTCGGGATGATCACGCATGTCGCCAGCTCACTCCCCCGGGTGATCTGCCGCTTACGCATAGTCCGTTCGGGCCATTCAAGATTGGGCCCGAAGGGGGTGTTGCGCTGTGCCCACCTTCCGTAACGTCCTCAACTGGCGGCGGTGAATATGCCGCTGCCGCCGTGGGGGAGCCTCGATTCGGGAGAGGACGGCGCCGGTATGGGCTGGGTAACCGACTGGAGTGCGCAGGCGGCCTGCCGCACTACCGATCCGGATGAACTGTTCGTTCAAGGAGCAGCGCAGAACAGGGCCAAGGCGGTGTGCACCGGATGCCCGGTGCGGACCGAGTGCCTGGCCGATGCGCTGGACAATCGCGTCGAGTTCGGCGTGTGGGGAGGAATGACCGAGCGGGAGCGCCGCGCACTGCTGCGCAGGCGGCCCACCGTGACCTCCTGGCGCCGCCTGCTGGAGACGGCGCGCACGGAGTACGAGCGAGGGGTCGGCATCCTGCCCCTCGACGACGACGAGGTGTACGAGAACTACGCGGCGGTGGGCTGACAGCGAGGTCGTGAGGGCGAGGCTCCTGGGGGCCCGTCCGCCTCGGCTCGGTCCGCCGGTCTCGGTCTCGGCTCGGTCCGCCAGTCCCGGTCGGCCCGGCCCGCCGGTATCGGCTAGGTCGGCCCGTCCGCCTGGGCTCAGCCGTGCGCGGTCTCGGCTCAGCCTCAGCCGTCCGCGGTCTCGGCCGACTCGGGCAGCGCCGGCACGCCGGCCGCGAGCCGGGTGCCGATGTCACGCAGGCCCGCGAGGTCATGGACATCGCCGGGCAGCGCGGCCACCTCTGCCACCGCCACCTCGGGGTGGAGCGCGGTGAAGCGGTCGCGCGTGCGCTGCTCGCGGGAGAGCAGCTGCATACGCTCGGCATGCAGCCTCAGCAGGCCTGCGGTGAGTTGTTCGACGGTGCGGTCCGCGGCGGGGGAGCCTTCGGCGGACACCGGACCGGATGCGTGGTCGGACGTGGGGGAATCTGAACTGCCGTCTGTGTCGGGAGAGTTACGAACTCCAGCTTTCCCGTCCTCCTGATCGACAATGCGGGACTCCTCAAGATTTTCCGCGGCCGCGAGTGCCCGCTCGGCCGAGAGCCGGGCGGCGCCACTGCCGTGGACCCGGTTCAGGACCAGACCGGCGAGCGGCATGTCCTCGGCGGCGAGGCGCTCCACGAAGTACGCGGCCTCCCGCAGCGCGTCCCGCTCCGGCGCCGCGACCACCAGGAACGCCGTCCCGGGCGCCTGGAGCAGTTTGTACGTCGCGTCCGCGCGCGTGCGGAACCCGCCGAAGGTGGTGTCCATCGCGGACACGAACGTCTGGACGTCCTTGAGGAGCTGACCCCCCAGCAGCTTGCCGAGGGTGCCGGTCATCATCGACATCCCGACGTTCAGGAACTTCATGCCCGCGCGGCCGCCGAGTTTCGCTGGGGCGGTGAGCAGCCTGATCAGCCGGCCGTCGAGGAACGACCCGAGCCGCTTGGGCGCGTCCAGGAAGTCCAGCGCGGACCGGGACGGCGGGGTGTCGACGACGATGAGGTCCCACTCGTCCTTCGCCCGCAGCTGCCCCAGCTTCTCCATCGCCATGTACTCCTGCGTGCCTGCGAAGCCCGCCGAGAGCGACTGGTAGAAGGGGTTGCCCAGGATCGCGGCCGCCCGGTCGGGGTCCGCGTGCGCCTCGACGATCTCGTCGAAGGTGCGCTTCATGTCGAGCATCATCGCATGCAGCTCGCCGTCGCCCTCGACGCCCTTCACGCGGCGCGGGGTGTTGTCGAGCGAGTCGATGCCCATCGACTGGGCGAGCCGGCGGGCCGGGTCGATGGTCAGCACGACCACCTTCCGGCCGCGCTCGGCGGCCCTGAGACCGAGCGCGGCCGCCGTCGTGGTCTTGCCGACCCCGCCCGAGCCGCAGCACACCACGATGCGGGTGGCCGGGTCGTCGAGCAGCGGGTCGAGGTCGAGCACGCGCGCGGGAGAGAGGCGGTGGTGCCGGTCCTGCTCCGGGCGGCTCATGACATCCCCTGCTTCCGCAGTTCTGTGGCCAGTTCGTACAGACCCGCCAGATCGATGCCCTCGGCGAGCAACGGCAGTTCGTGCAGCGGCAGCCCCAGCTCGCCCAGCACCGCGCGCTGTTCGTGCTCCAGCTCGTACCGCTCGGTGTACTCCTCGGCCTGGGCCAGCAGCGGGTCCACCAGCCGCTCGGCATGCCCACCGCGCCGCGCCCCGCCGAGCCCGGCGGCCGACAGCGACTGCGCGAAGGAGGAACGAGCGGTCTCTCGTACGAGTTCCAGCTCGACGGCGTCCAACACCTCGGGGCGGACCATGTTCACGATGACCCGGCCGACCGGCAGCTTGGCCGCCCGCAGCTCGGCGATGCCGTCCGCGGTCTCCTGGACGGGCATCTCCTCCAGCAGCGTCACCAGGTGCACGGCCGTCTCCGGAGACTTCAGCACCCGCATCACGGCCTGCGCCTGATTGTGTATCGGCCCTATCTTCGCGAGCCCGGCGACCTCGTCGTTGACGTTCAGGAAGCGGGTGATGCGCCCGGTGGGCGGTGCGTCCATCACGACGTAGTCGTACGCGAACCGCCCCGACTTCTCCTTGCGCCGCACCGCCTCGCACGCCTTGCCGGTCAGCAGGACGTCCCTGAGCCCCGGCGCGATGGTGGTCGCGAAGTCGATGGCACCGAGCTTCTTCAGGGCGCGGCCGGCTCCACCGAGTTTGTAGAACATCTGGAGGTAGTCCAGAAGGGCCAGTTCGGGGTCTATGGCGAGGGCGTACACCTCCCCGCCGCCCGGCGCGACCGCGATCTTCCGTTCCTCATAGGGCAACGCCTCTGTCTCGAAGAGCTGTGCGATGCCCTGCCGGCCCTCGACCTCGACGAGAAGCGTGCGCTTCCCCTCGGTGGCCAGGGCCAGCGCGAGGGCGGCGGCCACCGTGGTCTTACCGGTTCCGCCCTTGCCGCTGACGACCTGGAGCCTGCTCACGTATTCGAGCGTAACCATTCGATGCGGGTACCAACCGGCAGGCTGTGGATAACGCGTTTTTCCAGGGGACGGCCCCCGGACCCCCGGGAGCGGAGCCTGTATCTGCTCAGCGGCTAAAGTCGGCCACATGACCAAGTGGGAATACGCGACTGTGCCGCTGCTCGTACACGCCACGAAGCAGATTCTGGACACCTGGGGCGAGGACGGCTGGGAGCTCGTCCAGGTCGTGCCCGGGCCGAACAACCCCGAGCAGCTTGTGGCCTACCTGAAGCGGGAGAAGGCATGAGCGCGGTCGAGGCGAAGCTCGCCGAACTCGGTCTGACGCTGCCGGAGGTCGTCCCTCCGCTGGCCGCCTACCAGCCGGCCGTGCAGTCGGGCGTGTACGTGTACACCTCCGGCCAGCTGCCGATGGTCGAGGGCAAGCTCCCGGTCACCGGCAAGGTGGGCGCGGAGGTCACCCCTGAGGAGGCCAAGGAGCTGGCACGCACGTGTGCCCTCAACGCGCTGGCGGCCGTCAAGTCCGTCGCCGGTGACCTGGACCGCGTCGCACGCGTGGTGAAGGTCGTCGGCTTCGTCGCATCGGCCTCGGACTTCACCGGCCAGCCCGCCGTGATCAACGGCGCGAGCGAACTGCTCGGCGCGGTCCTCGGCGACAAGGGCGTCCACGCCCGCAGCGCGGTCGGCGTGGCGGTCCTGCCACTGGACGCGCCGGTGGAGGTCGAGGTCCAGGTGGAGCTCGTTCCCTAGCGGGGCGGAGGAAGGCGGGGCGGGGCCCGAGGGTGCCTGAGGCCAGGGCCGAGGATGGCTGGGCCGAGGTGCGAGGAGGCTGGGCCGAGGGGCAAGGGTCAAGGGCGCCTGAGGCCAAGGCCGAGAAGGGCTGTGGCGAGGGCCGAGGGCGCCTGAGGCGACTGCCGAGGAGAGCCTGAGGCGAGGACCGAGGCGAGAACCGAGGCGACTGGGGCTGGTCGAAGTGGGCCGGGGCGAGCGCTGCGGCTGGCGGAGGCCGGCTGAAGGCGGCTGAGCCTGTGCCGGGTCAGCCCGAGGCGGCTGGGATGTGTGCCGACGGCGGCGGGGCTGCCAGAGGCGGCCGGTGCTGGCGGAGGCGGTCGAAGTGGGCCGGGGCGCATGCCGTGGCGGAGGCCGGCTGAAGCGGCTGGGGCGCGGGCCGCGGCCGGTGGAGGCCGGCTCATGGCTGCCGGGACGCGTGTCCGGTCGGCGGCGGTAGTCGGTTGGTGGTCGGTTGAGGAGGGGCGGGCCGGAGCCCGAAGACGGCCGAGGTCGTTCCGGTTGGCCTCGGGCTGTCGGCGGGGGCCTCGGGTCCAGCGTCGGCCCGCTGACCTCGGGGACCTCTCGAACATTCGCGCACCACGGGATAGCCTCCGCCCATGGCGAAGTGGTTTCCGCAGGACTGGCCGGAACGCATCCGTGCGCTCGCCGAGGGCACGCTCACCCCGGTCGTCCCCAAGCGCGCGGCGACCGTGATGCTCCTGAAGGACACCGACGCCGGCCCCTTCGTGCACATGCTGCGCAGACGCGCCTCCATGGCCTTCGCCGGAGGCGCGTACGCGTATCCGGGCGGCGGTGTGGACCCCCGCGACGACGACCACCAGATCCGCTGGGCGGGCCCCACGCGCGCGTGGTGGGCGAAGCGGCTCGGTGTCGACGAGGCGGAGGCCCAGGCGATCGTCTGCGCGGCCGTACGCGAGACGTACGAGGAGGCGGGCGTCCTGCTCGCCGGTCCGGCCCCGGACTCGGTCGTCGGCGACACCACGGGCGCGGACTGGGAGACGGATCGCGAGGCCCTGGTCGCCCGGGACCTGTCCTTCGCCGAGTTCCTGGAGCGCCGCGGCCTGGTCCTGCGCTCGGACCTGCTGGGCGCCTGGACCCGCTGGATCACCCCAGAGTTCGAGTCCCGACGCTACGACACCTGGTTCTTCGTGGCCGCACTCCCGGCCGGGCAGCGCACCCGCAACGCCTCCACGGAGGCGGACCGGACGGTGTGGATCCGGCCGGAGGACGCGGCGTCGTCGTACGACAAGGGCGAGCTGCTGATGATGCCGCCCACGATCGCGACCCTGCGCCAGCTGACGCCGTACGACACGGCCGCCGACGCCCTGGCCGCCGCCCCCGGCCGCGACCTGACCCCGGTCCTCGCTCGGGCCCGCCTGGACGGCGACGAGATCGTGCTGTCCTGGCCGGGGCACGACGAGTTCACGAAGCACATCCCGACCGGTGGAGCCACGGCATGACGGCGCGGTCGACGCCGCCAGAAGGAGCCCTCGTATGACCGACGCCGCAGCCCTTCCCGGCCAGCCGAGGGGCGGGGTGCTCTCGGGCCCCGCCACCCCGCGCGCGGTCAACGTCCTCGCGCCCAACGCGTCCGCCATGACCCTGGACGGCACCAACACCTGGATCCTCGCCGAACCCGACTCCGAACTGGCCGTGGTGGTCGACCCGGGACCGCTGGACGAGGGGCATCTGCAGAACGTCCTCGACACCGCCGAGAAGGCCGGCAAGCGCATCGCCCTCACTCTGCTGACGCACGGTCACCCGGACCACGCCGAGGGCGCCGTCCGCTTCGCGGAGCTGACCGGTACGAGGGTGCGGGCGCTGGACCCGGCGCTGCGGCTGGGCGACGAGGGTCTTGCCGCCGGGCACGTGGTCAGGGTCGGCGGCCTTGAGCTGATCGTCGTACCGACGCCCGGGCATACCTCGGACTCCCTGTGCTTCCACCTCCCGGCCGATCAGGCGGTCCTGACGGGCGACACGATCCTCGGCCGCGGTACGACGGTCGTGGCGCACCCGGACGGCCGCCTGGGCGACTATCTGGACTCCCTGCGGCGCCTGAGGTCCCTCACGGTCGACGACGGCGTCCACACGGTCCTCCCGGGCCACGGGCCGGTCCTTGAGGACGCCCAGGGGGCGGTGGAGTTCTATCTCGCCCACCGCGCCCATCGGCTCGCCCAGGTGGAGACGGCGGTCGAGGACGGCTACCGGACGCCGGGCGAGATCGTGGCCCATGTGTACGCGGATGTGGACCGGTCGCTGTGGCCGGCGGCCGAGCTGTCGGTCCGGGCGCAGCTGGAGTATCTGGAGGAGCACGGACTGATCTGAGCCAGGGCCGGCTGTCCACGGGCGCGGGCCGCGTACGGCTACTCCGGCCGCGGCGCCTTCACCCCGTGCACGCGCGCGTACTCCTCCGCCAGCCATGGCCCGAGATCGTCGACGTACGACATGAGCACATCCCGGTCACCCTTCGGACTGCCGTCGCTCGGACCCTCCCCGCCCGGTCCGTCCCCGCCAAGTCGGTCCCCCCTCGGCTCGGCCCCGCGCACCGCCGCCGCCCGCATCTGCTCGGCCCGCTCGGGGTAGTACGCGCCGAACGTCTCCGCCATCTCCGTCAGATCGCTCGTCCAGCCGTTCCAGCGGGGCATGACGAGGGTGAAGCCGGTGCGGACGAGACGGCGGGACGTGGCACGCACGAGGGACCGCAGGGCCTCCTCGGAGTCGCCGGCCGCCGCGATCCGCTCGCGCCAGCGCGGCAGCAGCAGGGCGAGGTCGCCGTTGGTCTCGCGCGCGAGGTGCGCGTCGGGGCGGTAGCGCGGGAGGTACTCCGCGAGGTCGTCGCCGAGGAGCGGGGTGCACAGACAGGCCACGAACCAGCCGAGGTCGTACGTCTCCGGCTCGCTCAGGAGCCGTGCGCGGCCGTACAGCAGCGTCCCGGCCCCGTCGATCTCCGGGAACTCCTTGTCCAGCTGGGTGTCGAGCGCCCGCGCTGCCTCCCGGTCCGACTCCGTCGGCTCCTCGTGCAGTGCGACGAGGAGATCGAGGTCGCTGTGTCCCACGCGCGCGGTGCCGCGTGGAATCGAGCCGTAGAGGTACGCGCTGTGCAGCCGTGCCCCGAACACGTCCAGCAGCCGGTCCCGTGCCACGGCGACGACGGGACGGAAGGCGTGCGGCACGCGCGCGAGGGAGCCCTCACGCTCGATGTAGCCCTGCGGGTCGAGACCTCTGGAGGGCACATTTTGAGACATGGGTTAACTACAGCAGCCCGTCCGGCGTTTGAGGACGAGGCCGCTTAGGCCGAAAGCGGGGGACCGGGGGCGGGGGACCGGGGACGGCAGCCCCCGGAACGGTCACCGCGAACGCTTCGCCAGGCGCTCGACGTCCAGCAGGATCACCGCACGCGCCTCCAGGCGGAGCCAGCCGCGCTGGGCGAAGTCGGCGAGGGCCTTGTTGACCGTCTCGCGGGAGGCGCCGACCAGTTGGGCGAGCTCTTCCTGCGTGAGGTCGTGGACGACGTGGATGCCTTCCTCGGACTGCACGCCGAAGCGGCGGGAGAGGTCGAGCAGGGCGCGCGCGACACGGCCCGGGACGTCGGAGAAGACCAGGTCGGACATCTGGTCGTTGGTCTTGCGCAACCGGCGGGCGACGGCGCGCAGGAGGGCGGTGGCGACCTCCGGGCGGACGTTCAGCCAGGGCTGGAGGTCGCCGTGGCCGAGGCCGAGCAGCTTGACCTCGGTCAGCGCGGTGGCGGTCGCCGTGCGCGGGCCCGGGTCGAAGAGGGACAGCTCACCGATCAGCTCGCCGGGGCCGACGACGGCGAGCATGTTCTCGCGGCCGTCGGGGGAGGTGCGGTGGAGCTTGACCTTGCCCTCGGTGACGACGTAGAGCCGGTCGCCCGGGTCGCCCTCGTGGAACAGGGAGTCGCCACGGGCGAGGGTCACCTCACTCATGGAGGCGCGCAGTTCCGCGGACTGCTCGTCGTCGAGTGCCGCGAAGAGCGGGTTGCGCCGCAGAACGTCGTCCACGAGTTCTCTCCTTGTCGACCTGCTCAGGGGATCTTGCTCCCCCTTGGTACCAGGGGACCGTGTTCCCCATTTTGCCGGACGGTCCAAACAGTGTGATCTGTCACAAGGATGCCGCACACGTGTCCCGAGGTAAGCGGCAGGGGTCCAATCGGGGGCCGATCTCCCGGGTCCGGGGCGATTGTCGGTGTCGGGCTTTAGGCTGGCCGGGTGTCCAAATCGCCGGTGAGAGCACAGGCCAAGGGGGCTGGGCGGGTGGTTGTACGTCGGGATTCCGCTGTGGGCGAACAGGTCTCCGGTGGCGGAAAGAAAACGGCAAAAGCAGCAAAAGGGGCGCCTGAGGTCGTGAAGAAGGCCGCGGCCAAGAAGGCGCCCGCGAAGAAGGCCCCGGTGAAGAAGGTCCCGGTCAAGAAGGCCGCCGCTCCGGCGAAGAAGGTGGCCGTCAAGCCCGTGAAGGCCGAGTCGCCCACCGCCCTCGTCCGCCGCGCCCGCCGGATCAACCGCGAACTCGCGGAGGTGTATCCGTACGCCCACCCCGAGTTGGACTTCGAGAACCCCTTCCAGCTCGTCGTCGCCACGGTCCTCTCCGCCCAGACCACCGACCTGAGGGTGAATCAGACGACCCCAGGGCTCTTCGCCAAGTACCCGACCCCCGAGGACCTGGCCGCCGCCAACCCCGAGGAGGTCGAGGAGATCCTCCGCCCGACCGGCTTCTTCCGGGCCAAGACCAAGTCGGTCATAGGGCTGTCGAAGGCGCTGGTCGAGCAGTTCGGCGGCGAGGTCCCGGGCCGCCTTGAGGACCTGGTCAAGCTGCCCGGTGTGGGCCGCAAGACGGCGTTCGTCGTCCTCGGCAACGCCTTCGGGCGCCCCGGCATCACCGTCGACACCCACTTCCAGCGCCTCGTACGCCGCTGGCAGTGGACCGCGGAGACGGACCCCGACAAGATCGAGGCCGCGATCGGCGCGCTCTTCCCCAAGAGCGACTGGACCGATCTCTCCCACCACGTCATCTGGCACGGCCGCCGCATCTGCCACGCCCGCAAGCCGGCCTGTGGCGCCTGCCCCATCGCCCCGCTCTGCCCGGCCTACGGCGAGGGCGAGACCGACCCGGAGAAGGCGACGAAGCTCCTGAAGTACGAGAAGGGCGGCTTCCCGGGCCAGCGTCTGAACCCTCCGCAGGCGTATCTGGACGCGGGCGGCAAGGCGGCGCCGCCGCTGGGGGCCGGATGAGGAGCGGCAGCTGGGGCGCGCTCCCGGTGCGGGGACGGACGGGGCTGCGGATCGGGGTCGGGGGGATCGGCCGGATGGCTGGCGACGTCGGCCGGGTGCGGGTGCGGGTGCGGGTGCGGGTGCCGGTGTCGGTGTCGGGGTGCTTGCGGACCGTGGTGCCGGAGTGCGTCCGGGCGGTCGGCGGCATGGTCCGGGAGCGGGCGGCGACGGCCGGCGGCGTGGGCACTGTGGCGCCGGGCTGCGTGCGGACAGTGGCTCCGGGGTGCGTCCGGGCAGCGGTCTCTCCCCGATCCGCGGCCCTCGCCCAGCCCTCAACCCTCGCTTGGCCCTCGGCCGCCCAGCTCCCGACCCGCGCCCTGCTCTCGACCCCCGCTGTGCTCCCGGCCCGCGCCCTGCTCTCGCCCCCCGCTGGGCTCCCGGCCGCACAGCTCTCGACCCTCGCCCGGCCCTCGGTCGCCCAGCCCTCAACCCCCGCCCAGCCCTCGGCTCCCCCCATCCCCACCCCCGCCCCAGCCCGGTCGGCGAACCCTCCGGCGTTGCTTCAGGAACGATCTCGGTCCGGCCAGGCGTTGGACTCGGAAGGACGGGGGTGGCGATGACGCGCGCGAGCAAGGCTCAGGACGTGACGCTCAGCAAGGAGGGTCTGCCGGAGTGGCTGGACCCGGTGGTGCATGCCGTGGAGACGGTGGAGCCGTTGCAGCTGAGCCGGTTCCTGCCGCCGGCGAACGGGGCGGGGCGGCAGTCGGCCGTACTCGTCCTCTTCGGGGAGGGCGAGCGCGGCCCCGAGCTGCTGCTCATGGAGCGGGCGAGTTCGCTGAGGTCGCATGCCGGGCAGCCCTCGTTCCCCGGCGGTGCTCTCGACCCCGAGGACGGTGACCCGAAGGCCGACGGCCCGCTCAGGGCCGCTCTCCGTGAGGCCGAGGAGGAGACCGGGCTGGATCCGGCGGGCGTACAGCTCTTCGGGGTGCTGCCCAAGCTGTACATCCCGGTCAGCGGGTTCGTCGTCACCCCGGTCCTCGGCTGGTGGCGCGAGCCGACGCCCGTCGGTGTCGTCGATCCCAACGAGACCGCCCGCGTCTTCACCGTGCCCGTGTCGGATCTCACGAATCCCGACAACCGGGCCACAACCGTCCACCCCAGCGGCCACCGAGGCCCGGCATTCCTGGTCGAATCGGCCCTGGTCTGGGGTTTCACGGCCGGAATCATCGACCGACTGCTGCACTACTCGGGCTGGGAGCACCCCTGGGACCGGGACAGGCAGGTCCCACTCGACTGGCGGTCATGACAGGGTGTCCGACGTGTTGTGTCGTGTGATGAGGCGAGGCCTGAACCGGTGAACGTGCTGGACATCCTGTTGCTGGTCGCCGCCGTGTGGTTCGCGATCGTCGGCTACCGCCAGGGCTTCGTCGTCGGCATCCTGTCGGTGATCGGCTTCATGGGCGGCGGCCTGGTCGCCGTATACCTGCTGCCGGTCATCTGGGACGCCCTGACCGACAACTCCGAGGTCAGCACGACCGCCGCCGTTGTCGCGGTCGTCGTCGTCATCGTCTGCGCCTCCGTCGGCCAGGCCCTGACCACGCATCTCGGCAACAAGCTGCGCCGCTACATCACCTGGTCCCCGGCCCGCGCCCTGGACGCCACCGGCGGCGCCCTCGTCAACGTCGTCGCGATGCTTCTCGTGGCGTGGCTGATCGGCTCCGCCCTCGCCGGCACCACTCTGCCCACGCTGGGCAAGGAGGTCCGCAACTCCAAGGTGCTGCTGGGGGTTTCACGGGCCCTGCCCGACCAGGCCGACACCTGGTTCGCGGACTTCTCCTCGGTCCTCGCGCAGAACGGCTTCCCGCAGGTCTTCAGTCCGTTCTCCAACGAGCCGATCAACGAGGTCAAGCCGCCCGACCCGGCGCTCGCGAGCAGCCCGGTCGCCACCCGCGCGAAGGCGTCCATCGTCAAGGTCATGGGCACCGCCCAGAGTTGCGGCAAGGTCCTCGAAGGCACCGGCTTCGTCTTCGGCGAGCGCCGCGTCATGACCAACGCGCATGTCGTCGGCGGCGTCGACGAGCCCACCGTCCAGATCGGCGGCGAGGGCAAGAAGTACGACGCGACGGTCGTCCTCTACGACTGGGAGCGCGACATCGCCGTACTGGACGTGCCCGACCTGAGGGCACCCGCCCTCGAGTTCACGTCCACGGACGCCAAGAGCGGCGACGACGCGATCGTCGCGGGCTTCCCGGAGAACGGCGCGTACGACGTCCGGGCCGCGCGCGTGCGCAGCCGCATCCCGGCCAACGGTCCGGACATCTACCACCGCGGCACCGTGCA
Organism: Streptomyces sp. S.PB5; assembly: GCF_030403745.1. Taxonomy (GTDB): domain Bacteria; phylum Actinomycetota; class Actinomycetes; order Streptomycetales; family Streptomycetaceae; genus Streptomyces. Next base: position 152,954 of record NZ_JAQMWP010000013.1, on the reverse strand, counting down.
CCGCGATGTGTACTCCCTCTTCACGACCGTCCGACAGGGCAACTCCGGCGGCCCGCTGCTCACGCCCGAAGGCGAGGTCTACGGCGTCGTGTTCGCGAAGTCGCTCGACGACGCCGACACCGGGTACGCGCTGACCGTGGACGAGATCCAGGAGGACATCGTCAAGGGGCGCACCGCGAACCAGCAGGTGGACAGCGACAGCTGCGCGCTGTGAGGCCCGCTCGCAAAAAAAGGGTTCTTAAGAGGAAGGCGCGTCAGCCTCGAGGATGACGCAGGCGCACCGAGACCCAGCGGGCCCGGCGGCGCAGGATGCGCGGAATGCCCACTCGGAGGTCCGTGCCCTGCATCTGCGGGGCCCCTCCTTGGTGGGGGCTCAGACCGTGGCCCGAGCGGCGAGTGCGTGCTGCGTCACTGTAGTCGTGCGTCCAGCCCATACCCCGACGTGTGCCCCTGCCCCAAGGTCGATAACCACCCCCAGGGCCCCCAATTGGCCTATGCGCCGGGCAATTGGCTGTTCGTAGGACAGGCGTTCAGGTCCGGATACCGGGCGCGTCCGGACGGTCACCGATCGGGCTCGGGGTCTTTCAGCCAATTGACCAGTTCTGTCGTGAAAGCGACCGGGTCTTCCTCGTGGGGGAAGTGCCCGAGTCCGTCGAACAGCCGCCAGCGGTACGGCGCTTCGACGTACTCCCCGGATCCCGCCGCACTCCTGGTCCGCATGACCGGGTCCAGCGAGCCGTGCAGATGCAGCGTCGGCACCCGCACCGGCCGCTTCATGCGCCGGTTGAACTGGATGCCGTCCGGGCGGGCCAGCGAGCGCACCATCCAGCGGTACGGCTCGATCGAGCAGTGTGCCGTAGACGGGATGCACATCGCGCGGCGGTACGTCTCCACCGTGTCGTCCTCCGGCAGCACCGGCCCGGACCAGTCCCGGATCAGCCGGGCGACCAGCGCGCCGTCGTCCGCGGTGAGCTGCCGCTCCGGGATCCAGGGGCGCTGAAACCCCCAGATGTAGGAACCGGCGCGCGTCTGCTTGACGTCCGAGAGCATCGCCGAGCGCCAGCGCCGCGGATGCGGCATCGAGGCCACCGCGAGCCGCCGTACCAGCTTCGGGCGCATCGCAGCCGCCGTCCAGGCGAGGTATCCGCCCAGGTCATGGCCGACCAGCGCGGCGTCCGGCTCGCCGAGGGAGCGGATCACGCCGGTGATGTCGAGGGCGAGGTTGGCGGGGTCGTAGCCGCGCGGGGTGCGGTCGCTGCCGCCGACGCCGCGCAGGTCCATGGCGGCGGCCCGGAACCCGGCGTCGGCGAGCGCGGGCAGCTGGTGCCGCCACGTCCACCAGAACTGCGGGAAGCCGTGCAGCAGCAGGACCAGCGGCCCGTCGCCCATCTCGGCGATGTGGAAGCGGGCGCCGTTGGCGGCCACCTCGCGGTGGGTCACCTGTCTCCCGCCGGGCAGCGTGTCCGGTCGTACTATCGAGGCAGGTGTGGCGGGGTCCGTCATGACGACGAGCGTGCCACAGCTTCGATGGCCTCCGGGACGCGGTCCGCCGCCAGCTCGGGCCGCGGGTGCGGCTTGGCCTTCTGCAGGACGCTCGCCGTCTCCTTCATCGACGCGGCCGTCTTCTGTGCGCCGCCGCTCTGCTTCGCCTTCTTCGCGAAGACCACGCCGATCAGCGCGAGGAGGCCCGCGACGAGCACGTTCGCCGCGAAGGACAGCAGGAAGCAGACCGCCATGTTCCAGTCGCTCCAGGTGCGGATGCCGTACGCCAGGGCGAAGTTCAGCATCGGCAGGGAGAACACCAGCACCGCGCCGGCCACCATGAACGCGCCGCCGCTGGTCGCGCCGCGCTTCACGTCCCGCTTGAGCTGCGCCTTGGCCAGCGCGATCTCGTCGTGCACCAGTGCGGACATCTCGGTCGTCGCCGAGGCGAACAACTGGCCGATACTGCGTTCGGCGCCGACCGGGCTGCCGTCGGGTGCGCTCATCGCGTTCTCCCTGAATCTGCCGAGTGCGTGACTGGAAATCTCCCGGTACGGAAATCTCCGGTGCGGAGAAGTCTTTTGTACCGTCCCGTCAGATCATGCCCGACGGTTGTCCTTCCCGCCTGCCCCGCCCGCCACTTCGGCAAGCCCCTGTCGCTCGGCCGCCTTGAGTTCGGCGATCCGGCGGTGCTCGGCGGCCTTGTTGTCGTAGATGGCGGCCATCCGGAGGTGGTACTCCGGCTCGTCCTCCTCGTAGATGTCCGGGATGCCGTCGAGGTCGTCGTCGCGGTTCTCGGCCTCGCACATCCGGCGGTACTTGCCGTTCCTTATCTTCAGCAGCACCGTGGCCAGGGTCGCCGCGATGAGGGAGCCGATCAGGACGGCCGCCTTGACCTCGTCGGTCAGTACCGCGTCCCCGTCGAAGGCCAGTTCGCCGATCAGCAGCGACACCGTGAACCCGATGCCGGCCAGGGTCGCCACCGCGAAGACGTCCGCCCATTCGAGGTCGTCGCTGAGCGAGGCCCGGGTGAAGCGCGCAGTCAGCCAGGTCCCGCCGAAGATGCCGAGCGCCTTGCCGATGACCAGCCCGAGGACGACTCCGAGCGTCTCCGGCTTGGTGAATACGTCGCCCAGGGCGCCCCCGGACACCGACACACCGGCGCTGAACAGCGCGAACAGCGGAACGGCCAGCCCCGCCGAGAGCGGCCGCACGAGGTGCTCGATGTGCTCGCCGGGCGAGTGCTCCTCGCCCTCGCGCGGCGTGCAGCGCAGCATCAGGCCCATCGCGACGCCCGCGATCGTGGCGTGGACGCCGCTGTTGTACATCAGCCCCCAGATGACGAGCGCCAGCGGCACGTACACGTACCAGCCGCGTACGCCCTTCCGCAGCAGCAGCCAGAAGACGACCAGGCCGACCACCGCGCCGCCGAGGGCCGCGAAGTCGATGTCGGAGGTGAAGAAGACCGCGATGATCAGGATCGCGAAGAGGTCGTCGACGACGGCGAGGGTGAGCAGGAAGGCGCGCAGGGCGCTGGGGAGCGACGTACCGATGACCGCGAGGACGGCGAGCGCGAAGGCGATGTCGGTGGCGGTCGGGACCGCCCAGCCGTCGAGCGATCCACCGCCGCTGAGGTTGGTGAGGGTGTAGACGAGGGCCGGTACGGCCATGCCGCACAGGGCTGCCACGACCGGGAGGGCGGCTGCCTTGGGGTCCTTGAGGTCACCGGCGACCAGCTCGCGCTTGAGTTCGATGCCGGCGACGAAGAAGAAGACCGCGAGGAGGCCGTCGGCCGCCCAGTGCGCGATCGAGAGGTCCAGGCCGAGGGAGCCGGGGCCGAGGTGGAAGTGGCTGACGCGCTCGTAGCTGTCGTGGAGCGCGGGGACGTTCGCCCAGATCAGCGCGGCGACGGCGGCGACGAGGAGCAGGACACCACCGACGGTCTCGGTGCGCAGCGCGTCCGCGACGAAGGTCCGCTCGGGCAGGGAGAGCCGTCCGAAGACCTTGCGGGAGCTGGGGGTGCGGGGCGCGGCCATCGGGAGGACCTCCGGTCGGTGGGTAGGACTGAGTCGCTCGCCGACCAGACTTCCCGGCACACCTGTGGAGTCACGCTAGTTTTGTTTAGTTTACCTAAAAGGGGTGCCCGGCGCGTTCTCGCGCCGGGCACCCCTTCCGAAACGGGCTCGGTGACTCAGTCCTCGCTGGGCGCCGCCGGGAGCTTCGCCTGGATGAGATCCATGACCGTGGAGTCGGTCAGGGTCGTGACATCACCCAGCTGACGGTTCTCCGCGACGTCCCGCAGCAGCCGGCGCATGATCTTGCCGGAGCGGGTCTTCGGCAGCTCGGCCACCGGCAGGATCCGCTTGGGCTTGGCGATCGGGCCGAGGGTGGCGCCGACGTGGTTGCGCAGGTCGTTGACGAGGCTCTCGTCCTCGGCGTTGGCCGTGCCGCGCAGGATCACGAAGGCGACGATGGCCTGCCCGGTCGTCTCGTCGGCGGCACCGACGACGGCGGCCTCGGCGACGGAGGGGTGGGAGACGAGCGCCGACTCGACCTCGGTGGTGGAGATGTTGTGCCCGGAGACGAGCATGACGTCGTCCACGCGCCCGAGGAGCCAGATGTCCCCGTCGTCGTCCTTCTTCGCCCCGTCACCGGCGAAGTACTTGCCCTCGAAGCGCGACCAGTACGTGTCGAGGAACCGCTGGTCGTCGCCCCAGATGGTGCGCAGCATCGACGGCCACGGCTCGGTGAGGACCAGGTAACCGCCGCCACCATTCGGCACTTCGTTCGCCTCGTCGTCGACGACGGTCGCGGAGATGCCGGGCAGCGGGGTCTGCGCGGAACCGGGCTTGGTCTCCGTCACACCCGGCAGCGGCGAGATCATCATCGCGCCGGTCTCGGTCTGCCACCAGGTGTCCACGATCGGCGTGACGTCGGCGCCGATGTGCTTGCGGTACCAGATCCAGGCCTCGGGGTTGATGGGCTCACCGACGGAACCGAGGACGCGCAACGACGACAGGTCGAACTTCGCGGGGATGTCGTCGCCCCACTTCATGAACGTACGAATGGCGGTGGGCGCCGTGTACAGGATGGTCACCCCGTACTTCTGCACGATCTCCCAGAACCGCCCCTGGTGCGGGGTGTCGGGCGTGCCCTCGTACATGACCTGCGTGGCGCCGTTCGCGAGCGGGCCGTAGACGATGTACGAGTGCCCGGTGACCCAGCCGACGTCGGCCGTGCACCAGTAGACGTCGGTCTCCGGCTTGAGGTCGAAGACGGCGTGGTGGGTGTACGACGCCTGGGTGAGGTAGCCGCCGGAGGTGTGCAGGATGCCCTTCGGCTTACCCGTCGTACCGGACGTGTAGAGGATGAAGAGCGGCTGCTCCGCCTCGAACGGCTCGGGGGTGTGCTCGGCCGGCTGGCGGTCGACGATCTCGTGCCACCACACGTCACGGCTGTCGTTCCAGGCGACGTCCTGGCCGGTACGGCGGACCACGAGCACGTGTTCGACGTTGCCCGCCTTGTCGGCGGCCTCGTCGACGGCCGGCTTGAGCGCGGACGGCTTGCCGCGGCGGTAACCGCCGTCGGAGGTGATGACGACCTTGGCGTCGGCGTCCTGGATACGGGTGGCGAGCGCGTCCGCGGAGAACCCGCCGAAGACGACCGAGTGCGCGGCGCCGATCCGGGCGCAGGCCAGCATCGCGATCGCCGTCTCCGGGATCATCGGCATGTAGACGGCGACCCGGTCGCCCTTCTGGACCCCCAGCTCCAGCAGGGCGTTCGCGGCCTTGGAGACCTCGTCCTTGAGCTCGGCGTAGGTGATCGCGCGGCTGTCGCCGGGCTCCCCCTCGAAGTGGATGGCGACCCGGTCGCCGTTCCCGGCCTCGACATGCCGGTCGACGCAGTTGTACGCGACATTGAGCTCGCCGTCCTTGAACCACTTGGCGAACGGCGGGTTCGACCAGTCCAGCGTCTCCGTCGGCTCCTTGGCCCAGCTCAGCCGGCGGGCCTGCTCGGCCCAGAAACCGAGCCGGTCAGCCTTGGCCTGTTCATACGCCTCGGCCGTGACGTTGGCGTTCGCGGCCAGGTCAGCGGGCGGCGCGAAGCGTCGCTCCTCCTTCAAGAGGTTGGCCAGGCTCTCGTTGCTCACGACATCTCCCTTTCCCAGGGTGTCCGTTGTGTCCCAGGCCACAGCTCATCAGACCGAAGCCCGGCTGACAAGGGCCGATGGAAAATTGGTTTAGACCTATTGGCGGTCTCGTGGGGACTTTCTCGTACGTCGGCTTCGGCGGCCGGAGTCACACGTACTCACGGACGCCGACCAGGCAGAGTTCATGGTCTGTAACGCCTCTCACACTCCGGCCCAAGTACGGGTGTAACGCCACCGACGAGAAGGGAGTTCCGAGTGGAAGGCATACGGGGCGGGCCGCAGGCCGTGGTCCGCGACCCTGAGCTCTTCGAGGAGTTCTACCGGCGCCATGTGGACGCCATGACGTCTTTCGTGGCCCGGCGTGTCGCGGACCCGCACACGGTCGCCGACCTCACCGCCGAGATCTTCCTCGCGGTCCTCGACTCCGCCCACACCTACCGCCCGGGACGGGGCAGCGAGACGGCCTGGCTGTACGGCATCGCCCGCAACGTCGTCGCGGGGGAGCACCGCCGGGTGGCCCGCGAGACGGCACGCGACCGCCGTATCTCGGGCCGACGGCTCCTGGAGCCCGACGACATCGCCCGCCTGGAGGACAAACTCGACGCGGAGAGCCCCGGCCGCCACGCCCTCGCCGCCCTGGAACGGCTCCCCGCGGGGGAGCGAGCCGTCCTGGAACTGATCGCGGTCGACCAGCTGACGGTCTCCGAGGCCGCCGCGGCACTGGGCATCACCCAGGTCACCGCGCGCGTACGGCTGCACCGGGCGCGCAAGTCGCTGCGCGCGGAGGCGGGTTCGGAGGCGGGTTCGGCGGCGCTGGTCCGGGGCGGCGCCGAGCTGCCGTACGTCACTGGAGAACTCGAGGTCGCCCGAGGCAATGGGGGAGGGGCATGACCATGAAGACGACGTTCGAGGACCGACTGCTCGCGGAGCTGCGAGGTGAGATCGAACGCCGGGAGGCCGACACCCAGGCTCCCGCCGCCCCGGCTCCCGCCGCCCCGGCTCCCGCCGCCCGGCGCCGCCTGGTCACGGGCCGCCGACTCACCCTCGCGGCCGCGACCTGCGCGCTGGCCGGACTCGCGGTGGTGCTGGTCCCGGGTTCACCGGCCGACTCACCGGCGTACGCGGTGGAGCGGAAGGGCGACGGCACCGTCATGCTCACGGTGAAGGATCAGGACATCGACGTAGAGGCCCAGCGCCAACTCGCGCGGAAACTGAGCCTCTACGGCATTGAGGTGGACATCCAGGTGCTCCGCCCCGGCTACGTCTGTGAGGGCGACACGGTGCTGTGGGCGGTGAAGCGGGAGGGCGGAGTCACGCCCCTCTATGTCCTGCAGTGGAACAAGGAGACCACCCTGCGCCGAGGCAATGTGCTGGTCTTCGTGAACACCAATGCGGGGGACAAGCCGCACAAGGTCGACGTCTACCCGTCGCAGGACGACGTCGAGCCCTGCGTCCAGGTGAAGCCGACGCCGAACCGGTCCTAGCGGTCCTGCGGGTGGTGTGCGGCCCCTTGCGGGAAAGGGGCCGCACACCGCGTGAACCCGGCCTCAGGCCGACAGGTCGGCCGACTCCACATCCACGTGGTCGAACAGCTCGTCCCCGCTCACCCCGGTCAGCAGATACGCCTGCGCCTCGCCCACGTGGAAGTACATCCCGTGCAGCTCCAACTCCCGCTTCCGCAGCGCCCGGGCCACGGACTCGTGCGCACGCAGGTGCTCCAACTGCTGGACCACGTTGGTCAGACAGAGCTGCTCGACCGCGTCCGCGGGCGCCCGGCCGGCGAGTCTGGCCCAGGGCCGGCTGTCGTCGGCCATGCGCTCCAGGCTCGGCAGCCCGTGCCGCAGCCACCGCTTGAGCGGCGTCCGGGTGCCACCGGGCTCGGAGTTGAGCAGCGCCTGCATGGCCCCGCACCCCGAGTGTCCGCACACCGTGATGGAGCGCACCTTCAGCACGTCCACGGCGTACTCGATCGCGGCCGCGACCGAGTCGTCGCCGCTCTCCTCGCCGGGCAGCGGCACGAGGTTGCCCACGTTGCGCACCACGAACAGGTCGCCCGGACCACTGGAGGTGATCATCGAGGTGACCAGACGTGAGTCGGCACAGGTCAGGAAGAGCTGCACCGGACGCTGCCCCTCCCGGGCCAGCCGGGCCAGCTCTCCCCGCACCAGGGGAGCGGTGTTGCGCTGGAACGCGCTGATGCCGCGCGCCAGTTCATGCCCGCTGGGGGTGGCGGGGCCGGTGCCGATGCCGGTGCCGCCCGAGCCGTCCGTCCCGCTGGAGTGGGCGGGGTCGCCGGGGTTGCCGGACTCGCCCGGGTGTCCGCCGGGTGCCGGCGCGGACCGCGGGTCCTCGCACTGGTGATTGCGCCACGGTGTCCAGGGGCTGCAGCGGCAACCGGCGGGGGTGGCGGGGTCGGTGGAGCCGGCCTCCTTCCCGGCGCGGCTGCCTGCGACGTCGGTGCCGGCGCCGGACCCGAACCGGGACCCGGACTCGGACTCGGCGTGGGCGTGAGAGTGAGCGTCGGTGTGGGCGACCTCGCCGGGCTCGGCGATCCGCACCCCGGCCCGGCGGCCGGTCAGTTCCACGGTGCCGCCCTGCGCGGTGTGCGTGTTCTGCCAGTCCTGCAGTGCCTCGTACGCCGCGTGGTCCATGAAGGAGCCGTCCAACTCGACGACGACATAGGTGCCTTGGGGCACGAGATGCAGGGCACGGCTGAGCCGGGGCACCGCGAGGAACGTCAACTGCCCTCGTACGTGTACGTGATGGACTCCTTCCTTCTCGTCATGGGTGATACGGGTGCGGGCGACGCGGTGCAGGGCGACGCCGACGGCCACGGCGATGCCGAGCATGACGCCCGCCAGGACGCCGAGGAACACCACGCCGAGGGTGGTGACGGCGTAGACCAGGACCTCTCGGTGGCGGGTCACCGTGCGAATGTGGTGCAGGGACACCATCTGGATGCCGACGGCCATCACCAGGGCGGCGAGCGAGGCGAGGGGGATGAGATCCAGGAGCGGGACCATGAGCAGCGCGGCGATCACTACGAGAACGCCGTGCAGCATCGTGGAGTTCCGGCTCACGGCACCTGCGTGCACATTCGCCGCGCTGCGGACGGCGACCCCGGCGACCGGGAGCCCGCCGAGCGAGCCGGAGACGATGTTGGCGGTGCCCTGGCCGAGCAGTTCGCGGTCCAGGTTGGAGCGGCCGACCTGGGCGGTCAGGCCCGGTCGGGCGGCGGCCATCTTGTCCACGGCGACCGCGCCGAGCAGCGACTGCACGCTGCACACCAGCGTCGTGGTCAGCACGGCGGCGACGATTCCGAGCACGGGCCCTTCGGGGAGTCCGGCCAGGGCGTGACTGCTCCAGGAGGGCAGGTCGACCCTGGGCAGCGTCAGTCCGGCGAGGGCCGCGGCCGCGCTGGCTCCGGTGACGGCGACGAGCGCGGCCGGGACCTTGCGCAGCAGTTGGCCGGCCCGGCCGGGGATGCGCGGCCAGAGCAGTAGCAGGGCCAGCGTCAGCGCGCTCACCGACACGGCGGCGGGGTGCACCTCGGCCAACTGGTGGGGCAGCGCCCGGAGGTTGGCCAGGACGGAGCTCTGCGGAGTGCCGCCGAGGACGATGTGCAGCTGGGCGACGGCGATGGTGACGCCGATGCCGGCGAGCATGCCGTGCACGATGGCGGGGCTGACGGCGAGTGTGGTGCGGGCCACGCGCAGGCAGCCGAGGCCGAGTTGGGCGAGGCCGGCGAGGACGGTGATGGCGCACGTCGTACGCCAGCCGTAGCGGTGGATCAGGTCGGCGGTGACGACCGTGAGTCCGGCCGCCGGGCCGCTCACCTGGAGCGGGGAGCCGCCCAGCCGGCCGACGACGAGTCCTCCCACGGCGGCGGCGACGAGGCCGGCCTGGAGGGGCGCGCCGGTGGCGAGGGCGATGCCGAGGGACAGGGGCAGGGCGATCAGGAAGACCGCGATCGAGGCCGACACGTCGGCGCCCGCGATACGGAAGCGGCGGGGGCCGGAGGGCGGCGGGCTGTGGGGTCGGTGGATGCGCTTCATACGAGTCGAATCGGTGGCGCGGGTGGGTGCGCAGGCGGACATGTTTCCCGTCTCCTCCGGGGCAGCGCGGTCGCGGATCTGGTGGTCCCCCGTCTGGTGCGGGGGGTCGGTCGCGGCCGTGGGTCACGGCGTTCAAGCGGCGGGATGAATCAACGCTCGGTAAACGGATCGTAATTCAGAGTAAAGGACAGGCATAGACTTTCCTGGCAAATGGGCGAATAAGTCACTCATCAGGGTGATGCGGATATTTCATCGGCTTGTCCTACTAATTCCTTCCGGGTCCCGTGCGAGCTTGGCGGCGCTGTTCTTGGCCCCGAGAGAAGGAAGTAGGTGGGCGGAACATGGCCGCCACCCAGAGGATCGCCGCGGGCGCCGTGGTCGCCGCGGTCTGTGCCGCATCACTCGCCGGTTGCGCGATCGGAACCGATGGCGCCGAGAAGGGAGTCCCGGGACCCCAGAAGGCGAAGCCGGCCCAGGCGCCGCCCAAGAGCGCGGTCCGCCTGATCGGCGACGGTTCCACCGCCTACACCGGGGCGCAGCCGCACCTGCCCAGACCGGAGCGCATGAAGCCCGGTCAGAAGCCCCCGCAGTTCGTGGTGTTCTCCTGGGACGGCGCCGGAGAGGACGGCCAGAAGCTGTTCTCCCACTTCCGCAAGGTCGCCAAGGCGAACAATGCGACCATGACGTACTTCCTCAGCGGCGTGTACATGCTCCCCGAGGGGAAGCGCGACCTCTACCGGCCCCCGCAGCACTCCCCGGGCCGCTCCGATATCGGCTTCAACGACGAGGAGGGCATCGCCGAGACCGTGAAGCAGCTGCGCGGGGCGTGGCTGGAGGGCAGCGAGATCGGCACCCACTTCAACGGCCACTTCTGCGGCAGCGGCGGCGGGGTCGGCCAGTGGTCGGTCGAGGAGTGGAAGGACGAGATCTCCCAGGCGAAGCAGTTCGTGAAGTCCTGGAAGACCAACACCGGCATGCAGAACGCGGCGCCACTGCCCTTCGACTACGACAAGGAGCTCATCGGCGCCCGCACCCCGTGCCTGGAGGGCCAGAAGAACTTCATGAAGGCCGCCCGCGAACTGGGCTTCCGCTACGACACCAGCGGCGTCAACAACCAGGTCTGGCCGAAGAAGAAGGAAGGCCTGTGGGACCTGTCGATGCAGCTCGTGCCGTTCGTCGGCCGCTCCTTCGAGCAGCTGACGATGGACTACAACTTCGCCGTGAACCAGTCCGGCACGATGTACGGCGACCCGAACAAGCACGAGTTCTGGGGCGACCAGATGCGTGACAGCCTGCTCAAGGGCTTCCAGCGAGCCTACGACGGCAACCGTGCGCCCCTGATCATCGGCAACCACTTCGAGTCCTGGAACGGCGGCACCTACATGCGCGCCGTCGAGGAGACCATCGAGCGTGTCTGCAACAAGCCCGACGTGCGCTGCGTCTCCTTCCGCCAGCTCGCCGACTGGCTGGACGCCCAGGACCCGAAGGCCCTGGCCAAGCTGCGGACCCTCGGCGTCGGCCAGGCCCCGAAGCAGAGCTGGGCGTCCTTCCTCTCCGACCGCCCCGCCCCGGCCCCGAAGGGGGTACCGGGAGCACCGGCGGCCAAGCAGTAGTCGTACGGCGGCCGTCAGGCGTTCGCCGCCACGCTCTCGCTCAGTACGAACCCGGGGTCGACCTGCGCCGCGAGGTCGGTCCCGGTGCGCTCGTTGCCCCACGACTGGGCGTTCTTGAGATGGAAGTGCACCATCTGCCGCGTGTAGGACTCCCAGTCGCGCAGCTGGTAGGTCGCCTCGACGGCGGTCTGCAACCGGCGCAGGGCGCGGCGGTTGACGTCCTCCAGGAGCTCGAACCGGGGCGGCCGGCCCTTCTCCATGGCGCGCACCCAGTCCGAGTGCCCGACCGTCACCAGCAGGTCGTCCCCGACCTCGGCGCGGAGGAAGTCGAGGTCGTCCTGGCCCTGCACCTTGTTGCCGATGACCTTCAGGACGACGCCGAAGTCGCGGGCGTACTCCTTGTACTGGCGATAGACGGAGACCCCCTTCCGGGTCGGCTCGGCGACGAGGAACGTGATGTCGAAGCGGGTGAACATGCCGGAGGCGAAGGAGTCCGAGCCGGCGGTCATGTCCACCACGACGTACTCGTCCCGCCCGTCCACCAGGTGGTTCAGGCAGAGCTCCACCGCTCCTGTCTTGGAGTGGTAGCAGGCGACCCCCAGGTCGGCGTCCGTGAAGGGGCCGGTGACCATCAAACGGACGGCGCCGCCGTCGAGTTCCACCGGCCGCGCGCAGGCGTCGTACACCGGATTGTCCTCGCGCACCCGCAGCAGCCGGGAGCCGTCGCCGGGCGGGGTCGTCTTGATCATCGTCTCGGCGGAGGCGATGCGCGGGTTGGTGCCGCGCAGGTGGTCCTTGATCAGCGACAGCCGCTCTCCCATGGCGGGCAGCGCCGCGGCCTCCGCCTCATCGAGGCCGAGGGCGGCGCCCAGGTGCTGGTTGATGTCGGCGTCGACGGCGATCACCGGTGCGCCGGTGGTGGCGAGATGGCGGATGAACAGGGAGGACAGGGTGGTCTTGCCGCTGCCGCCCTTCCCGACGAAAGCAATTTTCATGTTCACGAAGGGTAGTGGCGCGATGGCTGTACGTGGCAGGCGTGCGTGAAGAAGACCACTCCTTCGTGGGGTGCGGGCCGCGGTTGCGTAATGTCGTACTCATGAGTACGACAGGCGCGACCGCCGATCCGCTCGCGGCCCTGGGCTCGCTGCCCGGTGTGGCCGACTCCGTGGAGTCCGTGCGCAAGGCCGTGGACCGGGTCTACGGGCACCGGATCATGCGGCGCCGCAGCACCGCGATCACTTCCGAGGCGGCCCTGCGCGGCGCCCGTGGCTCCGCGGCGCTGTCCGGCGCCGACTGGGCCCTCGAAGAGGTGCGCCGGCGCTCCGACTTCAGCGGCGACGACGAGGCGCGTGTCGTGGGCGCGGCCCTGCGGCTGACCGCCGAGGCGGGTCAACTGCTGTCCATCTGGCGGCAGTCGCCCCTGCGGGTGCTGGCCCGGCTGCACCTGGTGGCGGCCGCGACGAACGGCGACGAGGTCGGGCGTCCGCGCCAGGCGGGCGAGCCGGTCGACGAGCCGCTGATCGAGCTCGCGCTGCCGAGCGCGGGGGACGTGCACGGCCGGCTGGAGGGTCTGTCCGAGCTGGTCATCGCGGGCAGTTCCGCCCCCGCCCTGGTGACGGCGGCCGTCGTGCACGGCGAGATCCTCGCCCTGCGGCCCTTCACCTCCCACAATGGCCTCGTCGCACGTACGGCCGAACGCATCGTCCTGATCGGCAGCGGCCTGGACCCGAAGTCCATCTGTCCGGCGGAGGTCGGCCATGCCGAACTCGGGCGGGCGGCCTATCTGGCGGCGCTCGAGGGCTATGTCTCCGGGACTCCGGAGGGGATGGCCGCCTGGATCGACCACTGCGGCAAGGCGATCGTGCTCGGTGCGCGCGAGTCGACGGCGGTGTGCGAGGCGCTTCAGCGCGGGGCGGCGTAACGGTGTGAGAGGGCCCGGACAAAGGGTTGCGGCGGTACGAGGATTCGTACCGCCGCTGGCATTCTCACCTGGTTACCAAGCGTCCTCGATATGTTGCCCATCAGGTCGGGAACTTTGCCCGTCACCTGGTGCGGCTGGCCCGTAATCGACGGGTCGACGTCGCGTGGGTGCCTGGTGATCATGCGCGGTCCGTGGGGCCAAATGCGTTATTAAGGTGATCCTCTCGGATGTCCTTGGTCTCGCGGGCCGTTGAATCCTTTGTACTCCAGGACCCGGGCAAGCGGAAGCCCTGGCTGCAGTTCTTTACTTTTACTCTCAAACAGGTTCTAAACGGACAGCCGTCGGCCGGTCTGCACGTCAGAGAGCCGTCGCCCGGCGCCGACTTGCGTACCAGACGAGGCCCGCCGTGGCCGCCGCCGCTCCTATGGCCGCGGCCGCGACGAGCGCCGGACGCGACGGTGCGGAGAACGCGGGGAGCCGCTGCTTGAGCCGGACCGGCCGGTGGAAATCGAGAATCGGCCACCCGCGCGCGAGTGCCTCGCGGCGCAGCGTACGGTCCGGGTTCACGGCGTGGGGATGGCCGACGGACTGGAGCATCGGCAGATCGGTCGCCGAGTCGCTGTAGGCGTAACAGCGCTCCAGGTCGTATCCCTCGGACTCGGCCAGCTCCTTGATCGCCTCCGCCTTCGTCGGGCCGTAGGCGTAGTACTCCACCTCGCCGGTGTAGCAGCCGTCCTCGCCCACGACCATCCGGGTCGCCACCACCCGGTCCGCGCCCAGCAGTTCGCCGATCGGCTCGACCACCTCGGCGCCCGAGGTGGACACGATCACGACGTCGCGGCCGGCGATGTGGTGCTCCTCGATGAGGGAGGCGGCCTCGTCGTAGATGATCGGGTCGATCAGGTCGTGAAGGGTCTCGGCCACGATCTCCTTCACTTGTTGGACGTTCCAACCGCGCACGAGGGCCGAGAGGTACTCGCGGGTCCGTTCCATCTGGTCGTGGTCCATGCCGCCCACGAGGAAGACGAACTGGGCATATGCGGTACGCAAGGCGGCCCTGCGGTTGATCAGCCCGCCTTGGTAGAACGACTTGCTGAAGGTGAGCGTGCTCGACTTCGCAATGACCGTCTTGTCCAGGTCAAAGAAGGCCGCTGTGCGGGGCAAGGAGTGGTTTTCCACGACCCCGAGCATAGGCGCAGCCCATTCGGCGTAAGGTGGGGCGCGTGGGTTTGCCTGAGAGGGCTCTCGGGTACACCATGGAAGTCACGGATCGTTCGCGACCGTGCTAACCCGGTCCGGCTCCTCCCCCCCCCGAGTCGGCCGTGGAGACGACCCCCACTCTCCCCCCCGGTGGGGGTCGTCGCATGTCCGGGTGGGTTTTCCTCTTCCTTTCATCTCCCTGTGCGGCGCTGTGCCCGCGTCGAGGCGGCTGAGGCCGTCCCTTCCGTATGCCCATGATCCGTCACTGTGCGTAGCTGTCGCACTGCTCTGCGGAAGTCGCACAGGCGGCAGTACAGGACACACTGGTATGGGTGACGGCGATATTCACAACCACTGAGTTGTCCACAGTTTTTGACCAAGATCCACACGATTTCCGGGATCGCTGCACCGTGATTCCAGCGCGGCCCGCCGACGGCCACTTGTTGGCCGGATCCGGTTAGCCGGCCGCGTTTGGCCGGTTCGTATCGGCCGTTCATATGGAGGCCGGTTGCCGGTTCTTCACACGTTTGGGAATCGCGGGGCCCTCGGGGCCCGCGCGAGAAGCAGCGAAGGGGGATGGAAATCGTGGCCGCAGCCGTCACACACGATCCGCCGTCCGCCGCCGGAGGGCGGCAGGGCGGACCGTTGATCGTCACCGAGGACCCGGTGCTTCTGGACGACCTGCTGCGCCTGTGCGCGGCGGCAGGCGCCACCCCGGAGGTCCATCCGGGGATGCCGGAACCGAGAGGCCGCTGGGACGCCGCACCGCTCGTCCTGGTCGGCGACGACGCCGTCCGCCGGGTGCGGGGAGCGGGCCGCCGGGGCCAAGTCGTGCTCGTCGGGCGGGACCAGGACGACTCCGGGGTCTGGCGCCGGGCCGTCGAGATCGGCGCCGACCATGTCCTGATGCTGCCCGACGGTGAGCAGTGGCTCGTCGACCGCATCGCCGACGTCGCCGAGGGCATCGGCCGGCCCGCCCTCACCGTCGGCGTCATCGGCGGCCGGGGCGGCGCCGGGGCCTCCACGCTCGCGTGCGCCCTCGCCGTCACCTCCGCGCGGGAGGGACTGCGCACCCTGCTCGTGGACGCCGATCCCCTGGGCGGCGGACTCGACGTACTCCTCGGCGGCGAGACCGCCGAGGGACTGCGCTGGCCCGCGTTCGCCGCCTCGCGCGGCCGCGTCGGCGGCGGCGCCCTGGAGGAGTCCCTGCCCGAACTGCACTCCCTGCGGGTCCTGAGCTGGGACCGCGGCGACTGCGTCGCCGTCCCTCCCCAGGCCGTCCGCGCGGTGCTCGCCGCGGCCCGCCGCCGGGGCGGCACGGTCGTCGTCGACCTGCCCCGCCGCATCGACGACGGCGTCGCCGAGACCCTCGCCCAGCTCGACCTCGGCATCCTCGTCGTCCCCGCCGAACTCCGTGCCCTCGCGGCGGCCGGACGAGTGGCCTCCGCGGTCGGCATGGTCGTACGCGATCTGCGCGTCGCGGTACGCGGGCCCTACGCACCCGGACTCGACGACCGCGAGGTGGCCCGGCTGCTCGGCCTGCCGCTGGTGGGCGAGGTGCCCGTGGAGGCCGGGCTGCTGCGGCCGCACGAGAGCAGGACACCGCCGGGGGCGGCCGGGCGGGGTCCGTTGGCGCGGTTCTGCAAGGGCTTCTGGGAGCGGGCGCTGGTGGAGGCGGCATGAGGCGGGGAGTGATGTTCGAGCGGGAGGGCACGCGGGCCGTGCCCGCAAGAAGCGTCCGTGCCGTGGACAGCCGCGCCGACCTGTCCCCGACGCTGCTGGACGGTGTACGGCAGTGGCTGGCCGAGAGCGGTGCCGAGCCGACGCCCGCGCGGGTCGCGCAGGCCTTGCGGGAGCAGGGGCGGGTGCTCGGGGACGCCGAAGTCCTCGGGGCGGCCGATCGGTTGCGTTCCGAGCTGGTCGGCAGTGGGCCGCTGGAGCCGCTGCTCGCCGACCCGTCCGTGACGGACGTCCTGGTGTCGGCGCCGGACCGGGTCTGGGTGGACCGGGGCGGTGGGCTGGAGCTGACGACGGTGTCCTTCCCCGATGCCGCCGCCGTACGACGGCTCGCGCAGCGGCTGGCCGCGGTGGCCGGACGGCGGCTGGACGACGCGCGGCCCTGGGTGGACGCCCGGCTGCCCGACGGGACCCGGCTGCACGCGGTGCTGCCGCCGGTCGCCGTCGACTGCACCTGTCTGTCGCTGCGGGTCGTACGGCCGCGCGCGTTCACGCTCGACGAGCTGGTGGCGGCGGGCACGGTGCCGCCGGGCGGGGACCGGGTGCTGCGGGCGTTGATGGAGGCGCGGCTGTCGTATCTCGTCAGCGGAGGGACGGGAAGCGGCAAGACCACGTTGCTGAGTGCCTTGTTGGGGCTTGTCGGACCTGACGAACGGATCGTGCTCGCCGAGGACTCCGCGGAGCTGCGGCCCGATCACCCGCACGTCGTACGGCTGGAGAGCAGACCCGCCAACCAGGAGGGTGCGGGGCTCGTCACGCTCCAGGACCTGGTCCGGCAGGCGCTGCGGATGCGGCCGGACCGGCTGGTGGTCGGGGAGGTGCGCGGGCCTGAAGTGGTGCATCTGCTGGCTGCCTTGAACACGGGACATGAGGGCGGCTGCGGGACGGTCCACGCGAACGCGGCCGCCGATGTGCCGGCCCGGCTGGAGGCGCTGGGGACGGCCGCCGGGCTCGACCGGACCGCCCTGCACAGCCAGTTGGCGGCGGCGCTCTCGGTGGTCCTGCATCTCGCCCGGGACCGGAGCGGGCGGCGGCGGATCGCCGAGGTGCATGTGTTGGAGCGGGAACCGTCGGGGCTGGTGCGGACGGTGCCGGCGCTGCGGTGGGGTGCGGAGGGCTTCGCGTACGAGCGGGGGTGGGAGCGGCTGCGAGGGCTGCTCGGGCCTCGATGGGCAGCGGGCTGTGCGGTGGCGAGGGGAGCCGGGGTCATGAGTGACCGAGGTGCCGGGGGACGGGAGGACATGGGGTGATCGGCGTGAGCGGAGGGTCCGGGATGTCGGCGGGGGCGGCCCTGATGGGTGCCGGGGCGGCGGCGGTCTGGCTCTCGGCCGGACGGCGTTCCGGGGCGCGGCGCGCGGAGCTGCTGCTCGCGGGGGCCGGTGGGGCGGTCGGGACCGGTCCGCCTGCTTGGCGCCAACTGGCCGGTGGAGTGCGGAGGTTGGGGAGCGAGTGGTGGGCGGTCGCGGCCGGACTGGCGCTGGCCGTGCTGGGGGCCTCGGTGCTGCCGCTGGTCCTCGGGGCGGCCGGGGTGCCGTTGCTGCGGCGGGTCCGGCTGGCCGGGGAGGCGCGGCGGGCCCGGGAGCGGCGGGGGGACGCGGTCATCGCGCTGTGCGGGGCGCTCGCCGGAGAGGTGCGGGCCGGACGGCAGCCGAGCGAGGCCGTGCTGCGAGCCGCACGCGACTCCGAAGGGCTCGGCGAGGCGCAGCCGGCGGTACTGGCGGCGGCACGGTTCGGTGGTGACGTACCGGGCGCCCTCGCGGAGGCCGCACGGCGACCGGGAGCCGACGGGCTGCTGGGCCTCGCGGCGTGCTGGCGGGTGGCCGTGGACCGGGGTGCGGGACTCGCCGCCGGACTCGACCGGCTGGAAGCGGCGCTGCGCGCGGAGCGGGACCAGCGTGCGGATCTGCGCGCCCAGTTGGCGGGCGCCCGCGCCACGGCCTTCATGCTCGCCGGACTTCCCGCCCTGGGGCTGGTCCTCGGCACGGCCCTCGGCTCCGACCCGCTGCATGTCCTGCTGCACACGGGCCCGGGCCTCGGGTGCCTGGTGATCGGCGGCCTGTTGGAGGGGCTGGGGATGTGGTGGGCGACACGGATCGTGCGGAGAGCGGAGGCGGCGTGAGAACGGGAATCGGGTCAGGTCCGGAGAGGCGGGCGTGGTGAGTGCGGAAGTTGTCCACAGGCTGGGGGCGGTTGTGGGGGCCGCGCTGGTCCTCGGGTGGCTCGCCCGGTGGACGGCGGGGATGCGACGGGAGCGCAGACTCCGGCGGCGACTGGCTCGGCTGCTGGGCCGGGAGGCGAACTCCGGTGACGGGCGGGGAGAGACGACCGCGGCTCTGCG
This sequence comes from Streptomyces sp. S.PB5, assembly GCF_030403745.1. Lineage (GTDB taxonomy): Bacteria > Actinomycetota > Actinomycetes > Streptomycetales > Streptomycetaceae > Streptomyces. Next base: position 134,458 of record NZ_JAQMWP010000013.1, on the reverse strand, counting down.
GCGCCGGCTGCCCCTCCTGGGCGTCGTGGCCGGCGGGTGGGCGCTGATCGGCGGAGCCGCCGGAGCCGTGGTGGGGCTGCTCGTCGCGGCCGGGTTGTGGTGGTGGCGCGAGCGGCAGCCGGTCTCCGGTGCCGAGCAGGAGTACGACACCGCAGAGGCCGTACGCCAACTGCCGCTCGCCGCCGATCTGCTTGCGGCCTGTATCGCGGCCGGAGCCGGTCCGGTGATCGCCGCGCAGGCGGTGGGCGAGGCGCTGGGCGGTCCGGTCGGGGAGGGGCTCGCACGGGGTGCGGCGGAGGTCCGGCTCGGCGGGGCGCCCGGGGAGGCGTGGCGGCGGCTGGGTGCGATGCCGGGCGCCGGACCGTTGGCGCGGCTGCTGGAACGGGCCGATGTGTCCGGGCTTCCCGCGGCCGCACCGGTCGCCCGGCTGGCCGCGGAGGCCCGCGCGGACTGGGCGCGCACCGCGACGGCGCGAGCCCGGCGGGCGGCGGTCATGGTGACCGCGCCGGTGGGGCTGTGTTTCCTGCCCGCGTTCATCGCGGTCGGGGTGCTGCCCGTGGTGATCGGGCTGGCGGGGCCGGTGCTGGGAGGTGGTGGTGGATGAAGGGGGCGTGAGCGGTGGAGTGCGCTGGAGCCGGTCGGCACAGAAGCGGTCGGCAGGAGAGAAGAGCGGTCGACTGGAACATCAGTCAACGGAACTGACCTTTACGGGGGTTGAGATGTGCAAGGCGGTACGGGCGCGGGTGCGTGTCCTGGTGTGCGGGGTGGCGGCGCGTGCGGTGCGGAGGGACGCGGGGATGGTCACCTCCGAGTACGCGGTGGGGATCGTCGCGGCGGTGGCGTTCGCGGCGGTGCTCTACAAGGTGGTGACCAGTGGAGCCGTCAGCGCGGAGCTGCAGGGGATCGTGAAGCAGGCCCTCGATGCGCGGATGTGAACGGGGCCGATCGGACCGGGGGTTCGTGACGGCGGAGTCGGCCGTGGTGCTGCCCGTGCTGGTCATGTTCGCGATGGCGCTGGTGTGGGGGCTGCTCGTGGTGGCCGCCCAGATCCAGTGTGTGGACGCGGCACGTACGGGGGCCCGGGCGGCGGCGCGGCAGGATCCGGCCGACGCGGTCGTCTCGGTGGCCCGGGAGGCGGCTCCACGGGGCGCCACGGTCACGGTGAGCCGGGAGGCGGACCGGGTCCGTGTGGTGGTCGTGGCCAGGCCGCCGGTACTGCACGGGCTGCCGTTCGAGGTACGGGAGGAAGCGGTGGCTTGGGTGGAGGGGGCGGGCACGTGAGCGGGGGGTTGGGACGGGTCGGCGAGGGAGCAGGGGAGCTGCGAGAGGGGTCGCCGCCGCGCCGTCGCCTCGCCTCCGACCGTGGCTCCGCCACCGTCTGGAGCGTCGGTGCGATCGCCGTGCTGTGTGTCGTGTTCGGAGTCGTGCTCGCCCTGGGGCAGGCCGTCGTGGTCCGGCACCGGGCGGCCGGCGGTGCGGATCTCGCGGCGCTCGCGGCGGCGGATCACTGGGCGGCGGGCGGGGCGGGGGCCTGTGCCCGGGCGGAGCGGGTGGCCCGTGCCCAGGGCACCCGGCTCGTGCGGTGCGCGATGGTGGGCGAGATCTCGGATGTGACGGCGACGGCGGGCCGGGGGGTGTTCGTGGCGGAGGTCAGGGCACGGGCGGGACCGGCGGAACTGACCCCGTCGGCAGCTGCCGGAACCCCGGGGCAGCCACCGCCGCCCGGGACCTCACCGGTCAGCCCTGCGGAGTCGCTTCCGCCGCCGGAGGTTCCGTAGCGGGGGCCGGCGGGGCGGCTCCGTGCGCCGGGGCGGCTCCGTCCTGCGGGGCAGCTCCCTCCGGCGGAGCGGTTCCCTCCGCCGGGGTGACCGCCGAGGCCGACTCGGCTGGCACCGTCCCCTCGGTCGCTCCCCCCTCCGCGTTCTCCTCCTCCGCCTTCTCCTCCGGCGCCCCCCGCAACAGCACCGTCAGCAACCGCACCGCCCCCCTCTTGTGCAACGGGTCGTTCCCATTGCCGCACTTGGGGGACTGGATGCAGGACGGGCAGCCGGCGTCGCATTCGCAGGCGGCGATGGCCTGGCGGGTGGCGGTGAGCCAGGCACGGGCGGTGTGGAAGGCGCGCTCGGCGAAGCCCGCGCCGCCGGGGTGGCCGTCGTAGACGAAGACCGTGGGGAGCAACGTGTCGGGGTGCAGCGGGATCGACACCCCGCCGATGTCCCAGCGGTCGCACGTCGCGAACAGCGGGAGCATGCCGATCGAGGCGTGTTCCGCCGCGTGCAGGGCGCCGCCGAGGATCTCGGGGTTGATGCGGGCCTCGTCCAGCTGGTCCTCGGTGACCGTCCACCACACCGCGCGGGTGCGGAGCGTACGGGGAGGGAGGTCGAGTTTCGTCTCGCCCAGGACCTCGCCCGTGATCAGACGTCTGCGCAGGAAGGAGACGACCTGGTTGGTGACCTCGACCGAGCCGTAGCACAACCGGCCCTCGCCCCACGGGACTTCGATGTCCGTCTCCAGGACGGAGATCGACGTCGTGTCGCGGGCCACGGTCGAGTACGTGGGGTTCGCCTCCTCGACCAGGGCCACCGACTCGTCGAGGTCCAGGGAGCGGACGAGATAGGTGCGCCCCTGGTGGAGGTGGACCGCGCCCGCGTGGACCGTCGTGTGCGCGGCGCCCGCGTCGACCGTGCCCAGGAGGCGGCCCGTGCCGGACTCGACGATCTGGACCGGGCTGCCGCCCCCGCCGCGGATGTCGGCGAGGTCGGCCGCGGATTCCCGGCGGGTCCAGTGCCAGGCCTTCGTACGGCGGCGCAGCAGCTTCGCGGCCTCCAGCTGGGGGAGCAGGCCCTCGGTCGCCGGGCCGAACAGCTCCAGGTCCTCGTCCGTCAGGGGTAGTTCGGCCGCCGCGGCGCACAGGTGCGGGGCCAGCACGTAGGGGTTGTCGGGGTCGAGGACCGTCGACTCCACGGGCTGGTCGAAGAGGGCCTCGGGGTGGTGGACGAGGAACGTGTCCAGGGGGTCGTCCCGGGCGACCAGGACCGCCAGCGCCCCCTGGCCCGAGCGGCCCGCCCGGCCCGCCTGCTGCCACAGGGACGCGCGCGTCCCCGGGTAGCCGGCTATCACCACGGCGTCCAGGCCGGAGACGTCGATGCCGAGTTCCAGGGCCGTCGTCGCGGCGAGGCCCAGCAACTCGCCCGAGTGGAGGGCCTGTTCCAGGGCGCGGCGTTCCTCCGGGAGATAGCCGCCCCGGTAGGCCGCAACACGCCGGGCCAGGGAGCGGTCGACCTCGGCCAGCCTCTCCTGGGCGATGACCGAGATGAGCTCGGCGCCGCGCCGGGAGCGCACGAAGGCGACCGAGCGGACGCCCTGGACGGTCAGGTCGGTCAGGAGGTCCGCCGTCTCGGCGGTGGCGGTGCGGCGGACCGGTGCGCCCTTCTCGCCCTGCATCTCGGTGAGCGGGGGCTCCCAGAGGGCGAACACCAGTTCACCACGGGGTGAGGCGTCGTCGGCGACCTCCACCACCCGGAGGCCGGTGAGGCGGCGTGCGGCGACCGCGGGCTCGGCGGCGGTCGCGGAGGCCAGCAGGAAGACGGGGGAGGCGCCGTAACGGGCGCAGAGGCGGCGCAGGCGGCGCAGGACCTGGGCGACGTGGGAGCCGAAGACGCCGCGGTAGGTGTGCACCTCGTCGATGACGACGTACTTGAGCGCCTTGAGGAAGGAGGACCAGCGCGGGTGGGAGGGGAGGATGCCGCGGTGCAGCATGTCCGGGTTGGTCAGCACGTAGTTGGCGTACTGGCGGATCCACTCGCGTTCCTCGAACGGGGTGTCGCCGTCGTAGACCGCTGGTCGAACTGAATTGCCCAGCGGTTGTGAAAGTTCCTTCACAGAACGCCACTGATCGGCCGCCAGCGCCTTCGTGGGGGCGAGGTAGAGAGCCGTGGCCCCGCGGCCGTTGGGGGCCTCGGAGCCGTCCAGGAGGGCCGACAGGACCGGCATGAGGTACGCCAGGGACTTGCCGGAGGCCGTGCCGGTCGCGACGACCACCGAGTCGCCGTCGAGGGCGTGCTCGGCCGCCTGTGCCTGGTGGGCCCAGGGGTGTTCGACACCGGCCGCCTGCACCGCGGCGACGACCTCCGAACGAATCCGGTCAGGCCAGACGGCATGGCGGCCCTCGCGCGGGGGCAAGTGCTCCGTATGAGTGATGCGCGCAGCCCGGCTCGGCCCGGAGGCGAGCCGGTCCAGGACCGTGCCCGGTTCCGGCCGGGAGACGGTGTCCGCCGAGGGTCGATCGGATCGGTGATTCTTGGCCATCGGCACCGAGTGTGTCACTGGCGTGACGGACAATGGGACCAAGGCGTCGTGCACGCCTGCCGGTAAGTGATTGAATGCCATCGCGGCTGGCGAACCGTCCTGGGGGCTCTGCCGAGAGTGTCCTAACGGGCGACCGCTCGATAGCAAGGTGCTGGAGGATCCGTGGACCTGTCCCTGTCGACCCGTACCGTCGGCGATCGTACGGTCGTCGAGGTCGGTGGCGAAATCGACGTATATACCGCGCCCAAGCTGCGCGAGCAGCTGGTCGAGCTGGTGAACGACGGGAGTTTCCACCTCGTCGTCGACATGGAGGGCGTGGACTTCCTCGACTCCACCGGGCTCGGCGTGCTGGTCGGCGGACTGAAGCGGGTGCGTGCCCATGAGGGCTCGCTGCGCCTGGTCTGCAACCAGGAGCGCATTCTGAAGATCTTCCGTATCACCGGTCTCACCAAGGTGTTCCCGATCCACACCTCGGTCGAGGAAGCGGTGGCGGCCACCGACTGATCCACCCGGCCCGGGCGCGGAAAAGGACCGTGCCCGGGGCGGTCGTAGTACATGGGGGGTCCGGGCTATCGGCAGCCCGGTCCCCCGACAGCACGCCCGTAGTTCCGAGGGGGATGCATGGCCACCGTTGAACTCCGCTTCAGCGCGCTGCCCGAGCACGTCCGGACCGCCCGACTGGTGGCGGCAGCGGTGGCGCGCAGGGCCGGAGTGGACGAGGCCGTTCTCGACGAGGTGAGGCTCGCCGTCGGCGAGGCCTGCACCCGTGCCGTCGGGCTGCACCAGAACAGTGGCATCACCGCACCCGTGAAGGTGCTGCTGATCGAGGAGGAGAAGCAGTTCTCCATCGAGGTCGGCGACGAGGCGCCGCGCTCGGCCCCGGGTGACCGGGTGCCCGGCGGGGCCGCCGAGGATCCCGATGTGGAGTCCGAAGAGGACGAGATGGGCCTCGCGGTCATCAGCGGCCTCGTGGACGACGTGGAGGTCACCGCAGGGGAGCACGGCGGGTCGATCAGGATGACCTGGCCGTCCACTCCGCCGGCCGCGACGCTTCCCTGACCCTCACTCACGCTTTGTGCCCGAAGGGCCCTACCGAGTAGGGCCCTTCGGCATGTCCGGGGGCCGTGCGCGCCCGTAGAGTGATCGTGCGCGGGAATTCGTGAAGAAATTCACGATCAATCGCGCGATAATTCGATCAAGGGCCTATGGAGACGTCAATGCCTTTGGGGCATTAGCTCTTTAGGGTCCTGTGGCGTGACGTCGATCTTTTGCTGAAGAGCCGTGAAGACCAATTCCGTTTACCGCGCCCTGTTTTGATCAGGGCGGGGTACCTACAATCCGTCCACATCTTGAGCTCAGCCCAAGCGTCAAGGAGGACGAATGGCGGGGCTTTCTACCCCTCAGCAGTTGGACCATCCCACTTCCCTCGCAGCCGCGGTTCTGACCGACGACAACCGGATCATCGTCTGGGTGATCGCCGCCGTCGCACTGGCCGCGCTCGTGGTCGCGGGCATCCTGGTGCGCCAGGTGCTCGCGGCGGGCGAGGGCACCGACAGCATGAAAGAGATCGCTTCGGCGGTGCAGGAAGGCGCGAACGCCTATCTGGCACGGCAGTTGCGCACACTCGGCGTATTCGCCGTCGTCGTGTTCTTCCTGCTCATGCTGCTGCCCGCGGACGACTGGAATCAGCGTGCCGGTCGATCCGTCTTCTTCTTGATCGGCGCGGCGTTCTCGGCGGCCACCGGGTATATCGGCATGTGGCTCGCCGTGCGCAGCAATGTGCGCGTTGCCGCGGCGGCACGGGAAGCGACTCCTGCGGAAGGTGAGCCGGAAAAGGATCTCACCGCCGTCTCGCACAAAGCAATGAAGATCGCTTTCCGCACGGGCGGCGTCGTCGGCATGTTCACGGTGGGGCTCGGTCTGCTGGGCGCCTCCTGTGTCGTGCTGGTGTACGCGGCCGACGCACCGAAGGTGCTGGAGGGCTTCGGCCTCGGCGCCGCCCTGATCGCCATGTTCATGCGTGTCGGCGGCGGCATCTTCACCAAGGCCGCCGACGTCGGCGCCGACCTGGTCGGCAAGGTCGAGAAGGGCATCCCGGAGGACGACCCGCGCAACGCCGCGACCATCGCCGACAACGTGGGCGACAACGTCGGCGACTGCGCGGGCATGGCGGCCGACCTCTTCGAGTCGTACGCCGTGACCCTGGTCGCCGCGCTGATCCTCGGAAAGGCGGCCTTCGGCGACTCCGGACTCGCCTTCCCGCTGATCGTCCCGGCGATCGGTGTGATCACCGCCATGATCGGCATCTTCGCGGTGGCACCGCGCCGGTCCGACCGCAGCGGCATGTCCGCGATCAACCGAGGGTTCTTCATCTCCGCGGTGATCTCGCTCGTGCTGGTGGCCGTGGCCGTCTTCGCGTACCTGCCGTCGTCGTACGCCGATCTCGACGGCGTCACCGACGCGGCGATCGCCGGCAAGGACGGCGACCCGCGCATCCTCGCGCTCATCGCGGTGGCGATCGGCATCCTGCTCGCCGCCGTCATCCAGCAGCTGACCGGCTACTTCACCGAGACCACCCGGCGTCCCGTCAGGGACATCGGCAAGACCTCGCTCACCGGCCCGGCCACCGTCGTCCTCGCCGGTATCTCCGTCGGTCTCGAATCGGCCGTCTACACCGCCCTGCTGATCGGCCTCGGCGTCTACGGGGCGTTCCTGCTCGGCGGCACGTCGATCATGCTGGCGCTGTTCGCGGTGGCGCTGGCCGGCACCGGTCTGCTCACCACGGTCGGTGTGATCGTCGCCATGGACACCTTCGGGCCGGTCTCCGACAACGCCCAGGGCATCGCCGAGATGTCCGGTGACGTCGAGGGCGCGGGCGCGCAGGTGCTCACGAACCTGGACGCGGTCGGCAACACCACCAAGGCCATCACCAAGGGCATCGCCATCGCCACCGCCGTCCTGGCGGCGTCGGCGCTCTTCGGGTCGTACCGTGACGCGATCATCACGGGCGCGCAGGACGTCGGGGAGAAGGTGTCCGGCGAGGGCGCCCCGATGAACCTGATGATGGACATCTCGCAGCCCAACAACCTCGTCGGCCTCATCGCGGGCGCCGCGGTCGTCTTCCTCTTCTCCGGACTCGCCATCAACGCCGTCTCGCGGTCGGCGGGTTCCGTGGTCTACGAGGTGCGGCGGCAGTTCCGTGAGCGGCCCGGGATCATGGACTACAGCGAGAAGCCGGAGTACGGCAAGGTCGTGGACATCTGCACCCGGGATGCCCTGCGCGAGCTCGCCACCCCCGGACTGCTGGCCGTGATGGCGCCCATCTTCATCGGGTTCACGCTCGGCGTCGGCGCGCTCGGCGCGTACCTCGCCGGCGCGATCGGCGCGGGCACGCTCATGGCGGTGTTCCTCGCCAACTCCGGTGGCGCCTGGGACAACGCCAAGAAGCTCGTCGAGGACGGTCACCACGGCGGCAAGGGCAGCGAGGCCCACGCGGCGACGGTGATCGGCGACACGGTCGGCGACCCCTTCAAGGACACCGCCGGTCCCGCGATCAACCCGCTGCTGAAGGTGATGAACCTCGTCGCGCTGCTCATCGCGCCCGCGGTCATCAAGTTCAGCTACGGCGACGACAAGAGCATCGGCGTACGCATCACCATCGCCGTGCTCTCGCTCCTTGTGATCGTCGGTGCGGTCTATGTCTCCAAGCGGCGCGGGATCGCCGTGGGAGACGAGGAGAGCGCCAAAAGGTCGGTCAAGCCGGCTGATCCCGCGGTGGTTTCGTAGACGGTCCTGGAGGGCGCCTGCTCAAGGGGCGGGCGGGTGGCGCGCATTGACGCGTCGCCCGCCCGCCCTGTGTGCGTTCGCGCCCTCATCGTGAGCCTTCTCTCTCTTGGTGCAAATGGTTACAAAAGATGCCTAACCGGAGCACCGGCGCGCGGTCGTGGTCCGCCCGGCGTGTATCTTCCGGGGCCGAGAGCCATGGAAGGGACCAATCCGGTGAACAAGAAGCTCGCGGCCGCACTGTCCGGCGGTGCGGTACTGGTACTGGCGCTGTCGGGATGCAGCAGCGACGACAACAGCGACAAGCTGAACTCCTGGGCGAAGGAGGTCTGCGACGCCGTACAGCCGCAGGCCAAGAAGATCGAGGCCGCCAACGCCGCGATCCAGAAGGAGACCTCGGACAACAGCACGCCGGAGGACGTCCAGAAGACCGACGCGCAGGCCTTCCAGGACATGTCCGACGCCTACAAGGCGATCGGGGCCGCGGTGACGAAGGCCGGGGCGCCGGACGTCGAGAACGGCGAGACGAAGCAGAAGAACGCCGTCAAGGAGCTCAACGGCATCTCGGCGTCGTACGCCTCCCTGCAGCAGAAGGTCGAGAAGCTCGACACCAAGGACCAGGCCAAGTTCGCCGACGGCCTCAAGGGCATCGCCACCGAGCTCGACAAGCTCAGCACCAGCGGCAGCGATGCGCTGAAGACCCTGGAGGAGGGCGACGTCGGCAAGGCGATGTCCGAGCAGGAGAGCTGCAAGAGCGCCTCTGCCTCGGCGTCGGCGACCACCAGCTGATTCCGCCCCTGTGCGGTCCCGGCGCCGTAGGCATCGCCTGCGGCGCCGGTTCACAATGGACGGGTGAGTAACGCCAGCCTTGCCCCCCTGCCCTCCGCCGACCGCCCCGACGTCGCCGCGCGCCTGAGGGAGGCCCTTCTGGGCGCCTCCTTCACCGCCGACGGGCTCCTCGACCTGCTCGGCGCTCCCGCGTACGCGGCGCTCGCCCGCAGCGAGACCGTGCCCGCGCTCCGGGCGACCCGCGGGGACACCCCGCTGGAGACGCTCGTACGGCTCTTCCTGCTGCAGCAGCCGGTGCTCCACGCGCGCGTGGCGGACGTACTGCCCGTCGACGCGTGTCTGGACAGCGGGTGGCTCACGCGGGTCGGCGGTCCTTCCGGCGATGAGGTCGCCGCCACCGTGGACGTACGGCCGTACGGCGGGCCCGCCGGCGAGGACTGGTTCATCGTGTCCGACCTCGGATGCGCCGTCGGGGGCGCCGGAGGCATCGGCAGCCGCGACGAGGGCGTCGTGCTCGGCGTCGGCGGCGCCTCCACGACCCTCGCGGGCATCACGGTCCGTACGCCGGTGGCGTCCGCCCTCGACCTCGGGACCGGCTCCGGCATCCAGGCCCTGCACGCCGCACAGCACGCCACGCGCGTGACGGCGACCGATCTCAACCCGCGCGCGCTGCACATCACCGGGCTCACGCTGGCGCTGTCCGGCGTCCCGGCGGCCGAGCTGCGGGAGGGCTCGCTGTTCGAGCCGGTCAAGGACGGGGAGACGTACGACCTGATCGTGTCGAACCCGCCGTTCGTGATCTCGCCCGGTGCGCGGCTCACGTACCGGGACGGCGGGATGGGCGGGGACGATCTGTGCCGGTCGCTCGTTCAGCAGGCGGGGGAGCGGCTGAACGAGGGCGGGTTCGCGCAGTTCCTCGCCAACTGGCAGCACGTGGAGGGGGAGGACTGGCAGGACAGGCTCAGGTCGTGGGTGCCGCGCGGGTGCGACGCGTGGATCGTCCAGCGCGAGGTGCAGGACGTCACGCAGTACGCCGAGCTGTGGCTCAGGGACGCCGGTGACCACCGCGGGGACCCGGCCGAGTACCAGGCGCTGTACGACGCCTGGCTGGACGAGTTCGAGGCGCGCAAGGTGAGGTCCGTCGGGTTCGGCTGGATCACCCTGCGCAGGACGAGTGCCGCCGAGCCCTCCGTCGTCGCCGAGGAGTGGCCGCACCCCGTCGAGCAGCCGCTCGGCGACACCGTACGGGCGCACTTCGCGCGGCTCGACTATCTGCGGGCGCATGACGACGCGGCGCTGCTGGCGGGGCATTTCAAGCTCGCGCCCGAGATCGTCCAGGAGCAGGTCGGGCTGCCCGGTGCCGAGGATCCCGAGCATGTGGTGCTGCGGCAGAACCGCGGAATGCGCCGGGCCACCAAGGTGGACACGGTCGGCGCGGGGTTCGCCGGGGTGTGCGACGGGACGCTGAGCGCGGGGCGGATCCTGGACGCGATCGCCCAACTGGTCGGCGAGGATCCGGTGTTGCTGCGGGACCGTACGCCGGCGCAGATCCGGCTCCTGGTGGAGCAGGGGTTCCTCGATCCGGCGTGAAACGCGTTGATCCGGTGTGAGACGGGTTCCGCTTGACGCCTGATCCGCGTGACCGCTGAGGCGTGCGCGCACCCCTGAGGCCCATGTGCCCGATCTGTTGGGATTGCTCCTGAAAAGGGCTCCTGTCAGTGGCAGGTGCGAAGCTACCTTCGAGAGACAGAGTTCACGCGTTCTCGGGGGAGGCGCGCTGTCTCGGGTCTCGGGGGGAGGCGTGATGGCGGGGGATACGCCGGATCAAGGTGAAGGCAGGGTCATCAACGGCCGGTACCGGCTGCTGCGGACGCTCGGCGCGGGCGGCATGGGCCGCGTCTGGCTCGCGCACGACGAGGAGTTGGCCTGCGAGGTCGCGATGAAGGAGATCGCGCTCCCGGACGTGCCGATGGACGCCACCGAGCCCGCGCAGCGCATCGCCCGGGCCCGCAGCGAGGCCAGGCACGCGGCGCGGCTGCGCGGCCACCCGCACGTGGCGACGGTCCATGACGTGGTGGTGCATGAAGGCCTGCCGTGGATCGTCATGGAGTACGTGCCCGACGCGGTGGACCTCCAGGCGGTCGTACGGCGTTCAGGGCCGCTGCTGCCCGTCCAGGCGGCCCGCATCGGGCTCGCCGTGCTCGACGCGCTGACCGCCGGGCACCGGATCGGCATCCTGCACCGGGATGTGAAACCGGCCAACATCCTGCTGGCGTCGGACGCTTCGGGCGACCCGTACGCGCGCGTGCTGCTCACCGACTACGGCATCGCCCTCCAGCCCGAGTCCCGCGAACCCCGGCTCACCGCCACGGCAGGCATCCTCGGCACACCGGGCTACCTGGCGCCGGAACGCGCGCGTGGGGAGCCGCCGACACCGGCCGCGGATCTGTTCTCGCTGGGGGCGACGCTGTACTCCGCGGTGGAGGGACGCGGGCCCTTCGACCGGCACGGCGACTACGCCACGCTGACGGCCCTGCTGGGCGAGGAGCCGACACCGATGGTGCGGGCCGGTGAACTCGCGCCCGTGCTGCAGGGGTTGCTGGTGAAGGACCCGGTGCGGAGGTCCTCGCCGGAGACGGTGGCGCGGGGGCTGGAGCGGGTGGTGCAGGGGGCGTCACCGGCCTGGCCCGCGGCGGCGGGCGGCACACCGGACGGCTTCGGGCCGCCCGCTCAGGCGTTCGGGGCCGTCGCGGGCGGCTCGCCCGGCGGCCGGGGAGCCCCGCCGGACGGCCCTCCGCCCGGGTACGCCCTGCCGACGGTGGGGAGTCCGCCCGGGTACGCCGCGAGCGCGCCGCCCGGATGGGCCGCGGCGGCGGGACCGGGCACACCCCAGACCCCGGGCACACCCCAGACCCCGGGCACACCCCAGACACCCGGGGCCCCGCAGACACCGGGAGCGCCGCCGACGCCGAGCACGCCTCAGACGCCGCACACCCCGGCCGGTACGCCCCAGGGGGCGGCGGGGCCGGCCACGCCGGGAGCCGCGGGTCCTGGTGCGGGCGGGTACGGTCCCGGCGGTCCGGGCGGGGCCGGCGGACCGGCGACGCCGGCCGGAGCGCCGGGTGCCGGGCCCTACGACCCGTGGCGGCAGGCCGCTCCGCCGCCGCAGCCCGCCGTACCCGGAAATCCCTACGCGCAGCCTCCCCCGGCGGGCGGCGGCGGCCCCACGCCGTACGGGCCGTACGCGGGTGGCGTCCCCGGCGCGGGAAATCCGAACCCGCCCTACTCGGACGGTTCCTCCAACGCGCCGTACCCCGGTGGCACCTTCGGTGCCGGGTGGGGGACCGGTGGGACGGGGGTGCCCGGTGGCGGGCCGGCGATGCCACCGCCCAACCCCGCCCGGAAGCGGCTGGCGGTCGTCGCGCTCGTCGTGGCCGTCGTGCTCGTCGTCGCCGGCGGGACCTGGCTGGCCGTCTCGCTGACCGGGGGCGGCGGTGGCGACGACGACGTGGCCACGCCGAAGAAGCCGTCGACCTCCAGTTCGCCCAAGGTCTCGGCGCCGCCGTCCGGGCCCGTGCTGCCGTACGGCGATGTCGTCGGGCTGAGCGAGCCGTTGGAGACCGGGGACTGTGTGCAGGCGGTGTGGTCGGGGACGCCGTTCAAGTCGGCGCCGAATCTGGGCGTGGTGAGCTGTACCGACGACTGGCCGGACGGGCAGGTCGTGGCGGTCGACACGGCCACCGACCACGCCGACGCGGCCGCCGAGGGCGCGGGGCGCTGTGAGAGCCAGACGCGCGCGGTCGTCGACGCCCTGCCGGACGCGGGCGGCTACGCCGTCGTACCGACGAAGGAGGGGTTCACCGCGGCCAACAGCGGTACGGCATGTCTCGTACTGGGCCGCCATGCCGCGATAGGCGGTGAAGTGGGCCGGTTCCGGGACGAGGGCTCCAATCTGTGGGTCGGTCAGATGAGCGTCGGCGACTGCTGGGTCTACGAGGAAGAGGAGGAGGGCTACAACGCCCCGCTCACCGACTGCGCGAAACCGCACACCGACCAGGTGATCGGGGCCGTCGCGGCGCCCGGAAGCATGACTTACGACAAAGGCGCGGACAACGCGACCAAGCTCTGCGGGAACAAATTCGAGTCGACTTGGGCGCCGGGTTCGGAGCGAACCGTGTACGGCTGGGTGGCGGATGAGGACGACTGGAATCTGGGGTTCAAGAAGGCCGTATGCACCGTGAGCCGGACCGACAACGAGAAGACGACCGGAAAGATACCCGCGCCCGGCGCCGTCTGAGCCTGGCCGCGGGAGTGCCGCCCGGGGGCGTCCAGGGGTGCCCCCGGGGAGTGTCCACAGCCGTGTCGGCCCGGCGTTCACCTGAGGTTCGCCTGGCCGCCGCCCGCGCGTGACAGCCTCCCGGGGCTGGACACTCGCGGACGGGACAAAAGGGGGCAGGGGCGTCATGGAGACGGGACCGGCGATCTTCGCAGGTGTGGTGTTCGCCCTGTTCGGAAGCGGACTACTGGTGTGGACCGCGGCCCGGCTGCGACAGCGCGAACCGGTCGCGCACGGTGTGAACCCGGTCGCATCGGCCGCTCTCGCGAGCCTTGCCGCGGTTGCGGCGCTGGCCGTCGGCGCATGGTGCTTCACCCGTATCTGAGGATCATGGAAAAGCCGAGGTCCGAGTAATTGGGAGGTCCGCCTCCGGTAAGGCTCGAAATAGCCGGTGGGCACTCCGGGCGGCAGGAATGGCGGTAGTCGGGTTACCGTTCGAGTGGCCGTTGCGGGCTTTTCCCGTTTGACACGGGGGCGGGATGTACCGTCACACTCCGCAGCGTCACCATGACCCGACCCCGGGGGAACGCGGGGGAGGCCCCAGCGTCGACCGGAGAGAAGAGCGAAGTTGTCCCCGACCAGCGAGACCGCAAAGGGCGGCCGCCGACTCGTCATCGTCGAGTCGCCTGCCAAGGCGAAGACCATCAAGGGCTACCTCGGCCCTGGTTACGTCGTCGAGGCGAGCGTCGGGCACATCCGCGACCTCCCCAACGGCGCCGCGGAGGTGCCGGAGAAGTACACCGGCGAGGTGCGCCGCCTCGGCGTGGACGTCGAGCACGACTTCGAGCCCATCTATGTCGTCAACGCCGACAAGAGGGCCCAGGTCAAGAAGCTCAAGGACCTGCTGAAGGACTCCGACGAGCTCTTCCTCGCCACCGATGAGGACCGCGAGGGCGAGGCCATCGCGTGGCACCTCCTGGAGGTCCTCAAGCCCAAGGTCCCGGTCAAGCGCATGGTGTTCCACGAGATCACCAAGGACGCGATCCGGGCCGCCGTCGCGAACCCGCGCGATCTCAACCAGCGCATGGTCGACGCCCAGGAGACCCGCCGTATCCTCGACCGCCTCTACGGCTACGAGGTCTCGCCGGTCCTGTGGAAGAAGGTCATGCCGCGCCTCTCGGCCGGCCGTGTCCAGTCCGTCGCCACCCGGCTCGTCGTCGAGCGGGAGCGCGAGCGCATCGCCTTCCGCTCCGCCGAGTACTGGGACCTGACGGGCACCTTCGGCACCGGCCGCGCCGGTGACCCGAGCGACCCGTCGACCCTGGTCGCCCGGCTCCAGAGCGTCGACGGCAAGCGCGTCGCCCAGGGCCGTGACTTCGACTCCCTGGGCCAGCTGAAGGGCGCCAACACCCTCCACCTCGACGAGGCGAACGCCCGCGCGCTGGCCGCCGCGCTGGAGAACACGGACTTCGCCGTCCGCTCCGTCGAGTCCAAGCCGTACCGCCGCTCGCCGTACGCCCCGTTCCGTACGACGACCCTCCAGCAGGAGGCCAGCCGCAAGCTGGGCTTCGGCGCGAAGGCGACCATGCAGGTCGCGCAGAAGCTGTACGAGAACGGCTTCATCACCTACATGCGTACGGACTCCACGACGCTCAGCGACACCGCTGTCGCCGCGGCCCGTGCGCAGGTCACGCAGCTGTACGGCGCCGACTACCTGCCGTCGGCCCCGCGGACGTACGCCGGGAAGGTCAAGAACGCGCAGGAGGCGCACGAGGCGATCAGGCCTTCGGGTGATCGTTTCCGCACGCCCGCCGAGACCGGTCTGACCGGCGACCAGTTCAAGCTGTACGAGCTGATCTGGAAGCGGACCGTCGCCTCCCAGATGAAGGACGCGACCGGCAACTCCGTCACGGTCAAGATCGGTGGCACCGCCGCCGACGGCCGGGACGTCGAGTTCAGCGCCTCCGGCAAGACGATCACCTTCCACGGCTTCCTGAAGGCCTACGTCGAGGGCGCGGACGACCCGAACGCCGAGCTGGACGACCGTGAGCGCCGCCTGCCGCAGGTCAGCGAGGGCGACCGCCTCTCCGCCGAGGAGATCACGGTCGACGGGCACGCCACCAAGCCCCCGGCCCGCTACACCGAGGCCTCGCTGGTCAAGGAGCTCGAAGAGCGCGAGATCGGCCGGCCGTCGACGTACGCGTCGATCATCGGCACGATCCTCGACCGCGGCTATGTCTTCAAGAAGGGCACGGCACTCGTCCCGTCCTTCCTGTCCTTCGCCGTGGTCAACCTCCTGGAGAAGCACTTCGGGCGGCTCGTCGACTACGACTTCACCGCCAAGATGGAGGACGACCTCGACCGCATCGCCCGCGGTGAGGCGCAGTCCGTGCCGTGGTTGAAGCGGTTCTACTTCGGCGAGGGCACCCCGGAGAGCGGCGGCGCGGCCGAGGCGGGCAACGGCGACGGGGACCACCTCGGCGGCCTCAAGGAGCTGGTGACCGACCTGGGCGCGATCGACGCGCGCGAGGTGTCGTCGTTCCCGGTGGGCAACGGCATCGTGCTGCGGGTCGGGCGCTACGGCCCGTACATCGAGCGGGGCGAGAAGGACGCCGAGGGCCACCAGCGCGCGGACGTCCCCGAGGACCTCGCGCCGGACGAGCTGTCCGTCGAACTCGCGGAGGAACTGCTCGCCAAGCCGAGCGGCGACTTCGAGCTCGGCGCCGACCCGGTCAGCGGCAACCAGATCATCGCCCGCGCCGGCCGCTACGGCCCGTACGTCACCGAGGTGCTCCCCGAGGGCACCCCGAAGACCGGCAAGAACGCCGTGAAGCCGCGGACGGCCTCGCTGTTCAAGACGATGTCCCTGGACACGGTGACCCTTGAGGACGCGCTCAAGCTGATGTCGCTGCCGCGCATCGTCGGCGCTGACGCCGAGGGCCAGGAGATCACCGCGCAGAACGGGCGCTACGGGCCGTACCTGAAGAAGGGCACGGACTCGCGCTCGCTCCAGACCGAGGACCAGCTCTTCACGATCACCCTCGAAGAGGCGCTCGCGATCTACTCCCAGCCCAAGCAGCGTGGCCGGGCCGCCGCCAAGCCGCCGCTGAAGGAGCTCGGCACCGACCCGGTCAGCGGCAAGCCGGTCGTGGTCAAGGACGGCCGCTTCGGGGCGTACGTCACCGACGGGGAGACCAACGCGACCCTGCGCTCCGCCGACAGCGTCGAGGAGATCACCCCGGAGCGCGGCTACGAGCTGCTCGCCGAGAAGCGCGCCAAGGGCCCCGCCAAGAAGACGGCGAAGAAGGCGCCCGCGAAGAAGGCCCCGGCCAAGAAGGCGACGGCCGCCAAGAAGACCGCCGCGAAGAAGACGACCACCGCGGCGAAGAAGACGGCGGCGAAGAAGACGGCGGCGAAGAAGACCACCGCCACGGCCAAGAAGGCGGCGGCTTCGAAGGCGGCCTCCGAGGACTGAGGAGCCCGGCGCGACCGAAGTGTCGGACGGGCTTGCCGCGTCTGATGTGACCGAGTCGCGCCGTGGACTTCACCACCGGTTCGCAAAACGAACGCCCCGGCATCGGTTTGGTGTCGGGGCGTGCGCACGTTCGGACGGGCGCCGCGGTCTGTCGGTGCTGCCCGATAGGCTGAAAGCATGACGCGAGCCGAGCAGCCAACGGCCCACCACCAGGCCCCCGACGACGCCCTTGCAGCGGACTCCCGCGAGCGTGCCGTCCGCGCTCTGCTGCGGCGACCGCAGCTCAGGAGGCTGTGGAGCGCGCAGCTGGTGGGGGGTGTCGGCGACGCCCTCGCCCTGCTGGTGCTGGTCGTCCTGGCCCTCCAGGCGGCGATCGCCGAGGGCTCCTTCGGCGGCGGCTACCGCGGTGTGGCGTTCGCAGTGGCGACCGTCTTCGGAGTGCGGATTCTGGCCACCTTGCTGTTCGGGGCGGTGCTCCTTGGCCCGTTGACGTCCCTCACTTCCCAGGAGGGACCGCTCGACCGCCGCTGGACCATGGTCGGCGCGGACGCCGTACGGGCGCTGGCGCTGATCGTCGCCCCCCTGTGGATCGACTGGACGCCGCAGGACGCCCTGGCCGTCCTTCTGGTGACCGCCTTCGTGACGGGTGTCGCCGAGCGCTTCTGGACGGTGTGCCGGGAGAGCGCGGCGCCAGCCCTGCTGCCGGCGCCGCCGCCGGAGGGCGCGACGGTGCGACCGCTGCCGGACCACATGGACGCGCTGCGCCGCCTGTCGCTGCGTACGAGCTTCGTGGCGATCCCCCTCGCCGCCGCCGCGCTCGTCACCGCCTCGCTGTTCAACAACCTGCTGGGTGCCGGGATCGACTGGTTCGCCCAGCACCAGGCGGCCCTCGCCTCATATGTCGCGGCGGGCCTGTTCGCCGCGTCCCTGTCCGTCCTGACCTTCCTCGAACTGCCCGACACGCGTACGCCACGCGCGCGTTCCCCGCTGGAGGGCATGCGCCGCCCCAAGACGGGCTCCGGCGTCGACACGGGCCGCACGGGCGCGCTGCCCCTGTTGGTGCTGGCCTCCGCGGCCGTCGCCGGGGCGATCGCGGCGGCCGTCGCGGTGTCCGTGCTGCACGCCAAGGACCTGGGCGGCGGCCCGGTGACGTACGGCCTGCTGGTGCTGGGGCTGACCGGCGGGGTCGTCGTCGGCATCCGTACGGCGCCCAAGGTGCTCGTCACGCTGTCGCGGCGGCGGCTGCTCGCGCTGGCGATCGCCTTCACCGGCGTCGCGCTGCTGGCGGCCGGGCTCGTCCCGGACGTCACCACCGTCATCCTGATCGTCGCGCTGGCCGGAGTCGGCGCGGGCGTCGCCGCCAACACCGGACACACCCTGCTGGACCAGGAGACCGAGGACTACCGGCGCGGACGCACGACCGAGCATCTGCACGCGGTCGTACGGGTCCTCGTGGCGCTCGGCGCGGTGATCGCACCGCTGGTGGCCGCGCTGATCGGGCCGCACCGGCTGGAGAACGGCAAGTTCGTGTTCGCGCACGGGGGCGCGGCGTTCACGCTGATGCTGGTGGGTGCGCTGCTGCTGCCCGTCGCCGCGCTGGTGCTGGCCAAGGTCGACGACCGGTCCGGGGTGCCGCTGCGGCAGGACCTGCGGGACGCGCTGCTCGGCGGGGACGACCCGGTGACCGCGCCCGCGTCCTCCGGTTTCTTCATCGCGCTCGAGGGCGGCGACGGGGCCGGGAAGTCCACCCAGGCCGAGGCGCTCGCCGAGTGGATAAGGGCCAAGGGACACGAGGTCGTGGTGACGCGCGAGCCGGGGGCGACTCCGGTGGGCAAGCGGCTGCGGTCGATCCTGCTGGACGTGTCCAGCGCCGGGCTGTCGCATCGGGCGGAGGCGCTGCTGTACGCGGCGGACCGCGCGGAGCATGTGGACACGGTCGTGCGGCCCGCGCTGGAGCGGGGTGCGGTCGTGATCTCGGACCGGTACATCGACTCGTCCGTGGCGTACCAGGGGGCGGGGCGTGACCTGTCGCCGACGGAGATCGCCCGCATCAACCGGTGGGCCACGAACGGGCTCGTGCCGAACCTGACGGTCCTGCTGGACGTCTCGCCGGAGATCGCCCGTGAGCGGTTCACCGAGGCGCCGGACCGGCTGGAGTCGGAGCCGGCGGAGTTCCACGCGCGCGTGCGGTCCGGGTTCCTCACGCTGGCCGCGGCCGATCCGGGGCGGTACCTGGTGGTGGACGCGGGGCAGGAGCCCGAGGCGGTCACCACCGTCGTACGCCACCGGCTCGACCAGCTGCTGCCGCTCTCCGAGCAGGAGATCCGGGAGCAGGAGGAGGCCCGGCGCAAGGCCGAGGAGGAAGCGCGCCGCAAGGCCGAGGAAGAGGCCGCGCGCAAGGCCGAGGAAGAGCGTCTGGAGCGCGAGCGCCAGGAGCAGCTGGAGCGGCTGCGCGCCGAGGAGGAGGAGCGCAAGCGGCGCGAGCTGGAGGAGGCGCAGCGGCGCGAGGCCGAACGGCAGGCGGAAGAGGCCCGGCTGCGGGCCGAGGAAGCGCGCAAGCGTGCCGAGGAGGAGCGGGCCCGGCTCCTTGCCGAGGAGAAGGCGCGGGCCGAGGAGGAAGCGCGGCGCAAGGCTGAGGAGGACCGGCGTCGCAAGCAGGCCGAGGAGGAGGCGCGGCTGCGGGCCGAAGCCGAGGCCCGGCGGGTGGAGAAGCAGCGGAAGGCCGAGGAGGCGCTGCTGCGGGCCGAGGAGGCGCGGCGGCTCGCCGAGCAGGCGGCGGCGGTCGCGGAGGCGGGCCCGAAGAAGGGTACGCCTCCGGTGGCCGCTCCTCCGGAGGCGGCGACTGTGCCCACGCCGGTGGTGACTCCGACGAACGCGTCGGGCGGGCCGGTGGAGGAGACGGCCGTGTTGCGGCCGGTGCGGGACGAGAAGGCCGCGGGGGGCGGCGACAACGAGGTGACGGCGGAGCTGCCGAAGCCTCCGGCCGGCGCCGGCGCCGGCGCTGGGGCCTCGGACGAGACGGCTGTGCTGCCTCCTGTGGCGCCGGGTGCGGCGGATGAGACCGCGGTGCTGCCGCCCGTGCCGGGTGCGGCGGACGAGACCGCCGTGCTGCCTCCGGTGCCGGGGGAGGCTCCTGCGGACCGGGTGCCGCCGGGGTTCTTCCGGGAGGAGCAGGCGTCGCCCGACGGGGCGGAGGACCGTACGCGGGAGATGCCTCAGGTCGATGAGTCGGGGGCGCCCCGGAGGCGGGCCCGGTCGGACTGGGCCGAGGAGACTCCGTTGGACGACCTGCCTTCCCTGGCGGACGAGTTGCTCGGTCCGCGGGAGGGCGAGGAGTTCGGGGACGAGCGGGGCAGGCGTGGTCGGGGGCGTCGGGGCTGAGGCCGGTTCGACGGGGCGGCCGGGGCGGGTGCGCTGTCGGGTGGGTTCGCTCGCCCGCGCCGGCGGGGTGCCTCCCCCAGAGGGGGGACCCCCAGCGCCCACCCGTGCCGCCCCAAGCGGCACGACTGCCCGTGAGCTGGGGAGCGGCAGGGGGCGTTGTCAGTGGTGGGCCCCACAATGGACTTCGTACCCGCGACCATGACGAAAGGGCGGCACCGCGCATGACCGTCTGGGACGACCTTGTCGGCCAGGAGAAGGTGAGTGAGCAGCTGACCGCTGCCGCTCGGGATGCCGATGCGCTCGTCACCGCGGCTGCTGTCGACGCTCCGCCGCCCGAGGCGTCGAAGATGACGCATGCGTGGCTGTTCACCGGGCCGCCCGGGGCCGGGCGTACGCAGGCCGCGCGGGCCTTCGCCGCCGCGCTGCAGTGCGTGAGTCCGGATCGGGCGCTCGGCGGGGTGCCCGGGTGCGGGTTCTGCGACGGGTGCCATACGGCGCTCATCGGGACGCACGCGGACGTCACCACCGTCGCCGCCGTCGGCACGCAGATCCTCGCCGACGACATGAGGGACACCGTACGGAAGTCGTTCACGTCGCCGGCGACCGGGCGCTGGCAGGTGATCCTCGTCGAGGACGCCGAGCGGCTCAACGAGAAGTCGGCCAACGCGGTGCTGAAGGCCGTGGAGGAGCCCGCCCCCCGTACTGTCTGGCTGCTCTGCGCCCCCTCCATCGAGGACGTCCTGCCCACCATCCGCTCCCGCTGCCGCCACCTCAATCTGCGGACGCCCTCCGTGGACGCCGTCGCCGACCTGCTCGTACGGCGGGAAGGCATCGAGCCCGATGTCGCCGCGGCCGTCGCGCGGGCCACGCAGGGGCATGTCGACCGGGCCCGGCGGCTGGCCACCGACCCGGCCGCGCGAGAGCGCAGGGCGGCGGTGTTGAAACTGCCCCTGCGCGTCGAGGACATCGGCGGGTGCCTCAAGGCCGCGCAGGAGCTCGTGGACGCGGCCGCCGAGGACGCCAAGCTGCTCGCCGAGGAGATGGACGCCAAGGAGACCGAGGAGCTGAAGGCGGCACTGGGCGCGGCCCAGGGCGGGCGGATGCCACGCGGTACGGCGGGGGTGATGAAGGACCTGGAGGACAAGCAGAAGCGGCGCCGGACCCGTACGCAACGCGACAGCCTCGACCTCGCGCTGACCGACCTCACCGGGTTCTACCGCGACGTCCTCGCCCTCCAGCTCGGTTCCCGCGTGGCCATCGCCAACGCGGACGCGGAGGACACCTTGGAGCGGCTCGCCCGCGGCAGCTCCCCGGAGTCCACGCTCCGCCGTATCGAGGCGATCGCCGCATGTCGGGACGCGCTGGACCGCAATGTTGCGCCGCTGCTTGCGGTGGAGGCGATGACGATGGCGCTCAGAGCGGGGTGAGGCGATGGCGACGGCGCTCAGAGCAGGTTGAGGAGAGCCGGCCGGGCACGATCAACAGGAGGTTGACCAGGTAACTCGTACGAGCCGCAATGCGTACGGAAGGCAATCGTGCGACTGCGCAGGGTTACGCTCGCTGGATGTACTTCAGGCGCAGTCCCCGCTCGGCGTCCCCACCCGGTCAGCCCCGTCACCGGCGTTCCCGCACCACCGGCGGTGCCCTTCTCGCCGTCGCCGCGCTGGTCGTGTCCGCCTGTTCCGCCTGTTCCGCGGGGAGCGGTTCGACCGTGGAGGCGGCGGCGCTGGCCGCGCTGCCGAAGGCCACGCCGGCCGCCCTCTCCCCGTACTACGGGCAGAAGCTGAACTGGCGCAGCTGCGGGGTGCCCGGTTTCGAGTGCGCCACGATGAAGGCGCCGATGGACTACGACAAGCCGGGCGACGGCGACGTCCGTCTCGCCGTGGCCCGCAAGAAGGCGACCGGTTCCGGCAAGGCGCTCGGCTCGCTGCTGGTGAACCCGGGTGGGCCGGGCGGTTCGGCGATCGGCTATCTGCAGGCGTACGCCGGGATCGGCTACCCCGCCGAGGTGCGCGCCCGGTACGACATCGTCGCGGTCGATCCGCGCGGTGTCGCCCGCAGTGAGCCCGTGGAGTGTCTCGACGGGCGGGCCATGGACGCGTACACGCAGACCGACACCACGCCCGACGACGCGGAGGAGACCGACGAACTCGTCGCCGCGTACAAGGACTTCGCGGAGGGCTGCGGCGCCCACTCGCCCGAGCTGCTGCGCCATGTGTCCACCGTCGAGGCGGCACGGGACATGGACATCCTGCGGGCGGCGCTGGGCGACACGAAACTGACGTACGTGGGGGCGTCGTACGGGACGTTCCTGGGGGCGACGTACGCGGGGCTCTTCCCGGACCGGGCGGGCCGGCTGGTGCTGGACGGCGCGATGGATCCGTCGCTCCCGGCCCGTCGGATGAACCTGGACCAGACGGCGGGCTTCGAGACGGCGTTCCAGTCGTTCGCGCGGGACTGTGTGCAGCAGCCGGACTGCCCGCTCGGCAAGAAGGCCAACGAGGTGGGCGGGAACCTCAAGGCGTTCTTCAGGAAGCTCGACGTGACGCCGATCCCCACCGGCGACGTGGACGGCCGCAAGCTCGGTGAGGCGCTGGCCACGACCGGGGTGATCGCGGCGATGTACGACGAGGGCGCGTGGGCGCAGCTGCGGGAGGCGCTGACCTCGGCGATGCAGGAGAACGACGGCGCGGGCCTGCTCTTCCTGGCCGACAGCTACTACGAGCGGGACGCCGACGCCCGCTACTCCAACCTGATGTTCGCCAACGCCGCCGTGAACTGCCTCGACCTCCCCGCGGCCTTCGACTCCCCGGACGAGGTGCGGGCCGCTCTGCCCGAGTTCAAGAGGGCGTCCCCGGTCTTCGGTGAGGGCCTCGCCTGGGCCTCCCTGAACTGCGCGTACTGGCCGGTGCGGCCCACGGGCGAACCGCACCGCATCACCGCGAAGGGTGCTGACCCGATCGTCGTCGTCGGCACAACCCGGGACCCGGCGACCCCGTACCGCTGGGCCCGCGCCCTGGCCGCCCAGCTCTCCTCCTCCCGCCTCCTCACCTACGAGGGCGACGGCCACACCGCGTACGGGCGGGGGAGTGCCTGCGTCGACTCCACGATCGACGCGTATCTGCTGCGCGGGACGCCTCCCACGGCAGGAAAGCGCTGCTCGTAGCAGGCATCGATGGCCCCGGAGGGACCCCCTCCGGGGCTGGTGCGGAGCACCCTCGGAAACTGTGTAGACTTACCGACGTTGCTGATCGCACCATGGTGTGGACGGCGCGCCGCCTTAGCTCAGATGGCCAGAGCAACGCACTCGTAATGCGTAGGTCTCGGGTTCGAATCCCGAAGGCGGCTCAGACAAAGGCCAGGTCACGTACCTCGTGACCTGGCCTTATGTGTTGCTCAGGGCATGACGCGTCACACGGTCGGGGCGCCGTGGGGTGGCTTGCGTGAGCGGAGTGGCCTGGGGCCTGCTCTTCGAGCTTCCGGCTCCCGGTCCATCCGGTCAATTTGCTGCCTACTCCGGGCAGAGCGGCCGGACCTCGGGCCCCGAAGGTACGTAGGCGCGCCACTGGTCGGCGTCGAACGTGCCTCTTGCCCACGCGCACAGCGAGTGCACCGGGTCCACTGTCGGGTCGACGTCCCACAGGCGCGCCGTGTTGTCTTTGCCCCAGCTCACAACCGTCTTGCCGGCGGGACCGAAACCCACGCCGATGATGCGATCGCTGTGCCCTTCGAGGGGCGCGCCGATTTGCTGTCGGGTGGCGACGTCCCAGAGTCTGAGCGTCTGGTCCATGCTGCCGGTGACCAGCGTTTTCCCGTCGGGACTGAAGGCAAGGGATGTCACGCCGTCGCGATGGCCCGTCAGTGCTCCGATCTGTTCACGTGTGGCCACGCTCCAGAGCCGGACGGTGTTGTCGCGGCTTGCGGTGGCGAGCATTGTGCCGTCGGGACTGAATTTCACCGCGTAGATCTGTGCGGTGTGACGGGAGGGCGTCTCGCCGATGCGGCGATGAGTGGCAGCGTCCCAGAGCGTCACCGTGGAGACCTCGTTGCTGGTGGCGATGGTGCGGCCGTCGGGGCTGAATTCGACGTGTGCTGCCTGGACATCGAGTGCTGTGCCGATCTGGCGTCGCGTTGCCAGATTCCATATCCGCACGGATTCATCGTCGGAAACGGCGAGTCTTCTGCCGTCGGGACTGAAGGTCATGGCGAGAACAGCGCTGGTGTGGTGGGGCAGCTCCATGCCGATCTGGCGGCGGGCTGTGATGTCCCAGAGTTTCACAGCGTGATTTGTCTGATAGGACGTCGTCGCGAGCACAGTGCTGTCAGGGTTGAAGGCGAGGGGGGAGTCCACCGCCAAGTCGCCGATGACCAGCGGATCACGGCTCTGACGGCCTGCGGCGATGTCCCAGAAGTGCACGGCGGCGTCGGATCCCGAAACGGCCAGGATCCGGCCATGAGAGCTCAGCGTCGGCGCCCACAACTCCCCGGCGTCGACTGCCGTTCCGGTCTGTCGCTGTGTGCGGACGTCCCACAGTCGAACCGTGGTGTCATCGCTCGCACTGACCAGGGTCGATCCGTCCGGGCTGAAGGCCACGGCCGAGGCACTGCTTGTATGGCCGGTGAACGGCGCTCCCAGACGGACGTGGCGCACGATGTCCCAGAGCTGCACGCTGCCGTCGCCGTACGCGGTGGCGAGCAGCGTGTCGTCCGGGCTGAAGGCCACGGACTGAGCCCCTGCGGCACCGGAGGTGAACGGCTTTCCGACCGGGGCGAGGGTGGTGGTGTCCCAGAGCTGGACGCTGCCGTCGGCATCGGCGGCAGCAATGGTCTCGCCGTCCTGGCTGAAGGAGACCGACGAGATTCCGTAGCCGGCTGTCTTCAGCGCCTTGCCGATGGGTCTGTAGGAGGCGGCATTCCAGAGTTGGAGGTGGTCGTCGGCTGCGGCGGCGAAGATTGTGCCGTCAGGGCTGAAGGACAGGGCGGAACTGCCATAGGCCTGGCCTCCGAGCGGCGCGCCGATCTGACGGCGTGTCGCCACGTCCCATCTCCGTAGGGCCCCGGAGCCGTCCGCGCCACCGGTGAGGAGTGTCCCGCCGTCAGGGCTGAGGGCGACCGAATCGATCATCCCGGCACGCGCATTGAATGCGGCACCGATCTGTGTGTGGTCGGCGACGTTCCAGAGCCGCGCAGTGCCGTCGAGACTCGAGGTGGCCAGGGTCCTGCCGCCCGGGCCGAAGACAACCGACGTGACGCCCCGAGTGTGCCCGACGAACGGAGTGCCGATCTGCCGCTGCGTCGCCGCGTTCCAGAGCCGCACGGTGCCGTCGTCGCTGCCGGTGGCAATGGTCTTGCCGTCCGGGCTGAATGCAACCGTTCCCACGGGAGCGGAATGAGCGAGCAGGCCGGATTCGGGGTTGACGGCGGCGTTGAGAACGGCGAGGCGGGATTCCGGCGTGGGGTCGATCCGCCATGCGGCCAGGGCTTTCAATCGGGCGCCGAAGGGGTCACGTGTCGCAAGGGAGGAACTCTGGCTGATCAACTGCTGTGCGACGGCGTGGTCGCGCTGGCGGGTGGCTTCGGCGCGTGCGAAGAGTGCGATCACGGACACCGTGCTCGCGATCAGAAGGAGCAAGGTCAGTGCGGCTACGGCGATTCGGGCTATCCGCAGGTTGCGCTTGGTGTCGCGTATGCCCTCCGACTTCAGGTCGTCCTCTGGAAGGCCGCGTACGACGGAGGCGATGCCCAGCGCGACACTGTCGATGTCCGGCACGGGAGCGACACCGTCGTCGGGGTGGCTGAGGACCGTGGTCTTCCAGACCGGCTGCTGCCTGAACCGCCCCGACAGGCGGGCGGGCAGGGCAGTCGAGCGTTCCGGATCCCAGTCGCTCCGTTGCTCGTCCCAAACCAGCTGTCCCGCGGTCACGACGAGCAGGATGGTGTCGACCGTCCTGTTCCCCAGCCACCACTCGATCTCCCGGTCGACCCACGGCGATGCCTTTGCCTCCGGCGATGCCATGACCACGAGCCAGTCGGAGCGGGCGAGGCCGGCTTCGATTTTTCCCCAGAGATGCGGACCGATCGATACACCGCTGTCATCGAGGAAGACTCTGATCCGAGGCGGCTTGTACCAGGGGCGGGACTGCTTTTCGATAGCCCGCTGCAGGTGCGGCAGCCATTTTCGATCGCGGTCCCCGCTGTAGGAGAGGAAGGCGCCGTGTCCGAGATCGGTCCTTATTCGCCTGCGCTGGATTATGCGTGAGCGCAGCCAAGCGAATGTCAGACCTGTCCGAAGGGGTTTAAAAGAGAAGCGTCTCGCCGTCATTGGGCCGGCAGGTAGTCATGGCCGTTCCAATGCAGCACGACCTGCGAGATGGAGCCGTCGGCACAGCTGGGGTTGCACGAGTTCTCGGATTTGACGACGGTGTAGCGACCGTCTTCGCCGGGGCCGACGAGCCGCGCGTTGTAGTGGGCGAGCCGTCCGCCGCGGTAATGGGCCTCCGGGTCGGTCCAAGCGATGTCCTCGTACCCGGTCTCGTTGGGTACGAGCACCACCACCCCGTCATAGCGTCCTGGGTTGTAGATCACGAAGGTGTTCTTGGTGGCGTCGGATACGGGATCGGCGAATTTCAGTTCGTTTTCGTAGATTTCCACGCCGATGGATTTCAGTACCCGACCGCTGCCGGTGACCGATGCGATGCACCCGGTGAGGGTGTCGGTATCGGTCCGCCGGATCAGGAAGACGCGAACCGCTCCAAGGTCAGGATGCTTGATATCTCGATGATCAAGAATCGTTCCCGGGCATTGCGCGGCGTCTGGCGGACGGGACGGAAATGAGACGGGCGAGGGTGCTGCCGAGGGTGTAGATCCATTCGCCTGGTGTGTACTCGTACTGCCTGTGCACCCGCAGATGAACCCCACGGCCAGAGCTGAAGCCAGCGCCGCGATCCGCAAGCTCGGCGAGCCGGGTGTGCACCGCAGGAGATGCCGACGTAAATGCTGGAAAATGCTGGGAGGCATGGAACTCCCTGTGTCTGAATGGCGCCGATCGGCTGTGCGACAGCTGCGAATTTTATCCAGGCGGATGTGCGGTATGGGGAGTGTCTACGAAATCTGACCAGCGGCGCCGCACGGTTACGACGGATTGACGGGGCATGGGGTCCACAGGGCGGCGATCCAGTCGGCGGAGATCACCCGGCGCTCGTGCCAGACCCTGTTCTGCAGACACAGCTGACGGATGCGGGCCAGGTCGCGGGCGCTGATCCACAGTCCACTCCCGCCCACGGATCGCTCATGATCCACATCCTCGGGCGGACATACCCCGTCCGGGCCGTCACGATGGGGGAGGAGGTGTGTGATGTCCCGCTACTCCGGTGACTCCGGTGACTCCGGTGACTCCGGTGGCTCCGGCCACTCCCGTGACTCCGGCTACTCGGGTACGCCTCTTGCCCGGAAGGTCGGGATCAAAGGTGGGGAGAGGGTGGGGCTGAGGCATGCCCCCGAGGGGTGGGGGATTCCGGGGCTGCCGCAGGGGTGCGAGGTGGTCGACGGTGGCCCGGACGGGGTGGATGTCGCCCTCGCCTTCTATCGGGAGCGCGGGGAGTTGGCGGCGGAGGCGGCCGGGCTCGTGGCGGAGCTCGCCGACGACTCCATGCTGTGGATCGCGTGGCCGCGGAAGGCCGCCGGACATGTCAGCGACATCGGCGAGAACGACCTCCGTGAGATCTTCCTCCCGCTCGGGGTGGTCGATGTGAAGGTCGCGGCGTTGGGGGACGACTGGTCGGGGCTGAAGTTCGTACGTCGGAGGGAGAACCGGCGCAAGGGGTGAACTGGGAACCGGCGTGCGCGGGAACCGGCGTTCGGATCAAGCTGCGGATCCGCGTACTTGAGAAGTCCTCACCGTGAACGACTAGCATCGCGGCGGTAGTTGCGAGTCGGGATGAGGTGAGGACATGGGGGAGCGGGCGCCGCGCGTCGCGGTCGCCGTCGTGACCATGGGGAACCGGCCCGACGAGGTGGACGCACTGCTGCGCTCCGTCGCCAAGCAGGACGCGCCGCCCGTACGGATCGTGGTCGTCGGGAACGGCTGCCGGCTGCCGGAGTTCGCCCAGCGGCTCTCCCTGCCCGGTGAGGTCACCGTCCTGGAGCTCGACGAGAACCTCGGGTGTCCCGGTGGCCGCAACGTCGGGCTCGCCCGGCTGCGGGAGTTCGGGGACGTCGATGTCGTCGTCGAGCTGGACGACGACGGGCTGCTGGTCGACGCGGATGTGCTGCGCCGGGTGGGGGAGCTGTTCGCCGCCGACGACCGGCTCGGCATCGTCGGGTTCCGCATCGCCGACGAGCACGGCGAGACCCAGCGGCGGCACGTGCCCCGGGTCGGCGCCTCCGATCCGCTGCGGGGCGGATACGTCACCGGCTTCCTCGGCGGCGGGCACGCGCTCCGTATGGCGATGCTCGACGAGATCGGCGACTGGCCGGCCCGGTTCTTCTTCGCGCACGAGGAGACCGACCTCGCCTGGCGGGCCGCCGACGCGGGCTGGCGGATCCTCTACGCCCCCGAACTGCTTCTCCAGCACCCGAAGACCTCGCCCGCCCGGCATGCCGTCTACTTCCGCGTGAACGCCCGCAACCGGGTGTGGCTGGCCCGGCGCCGACTGCCGTTGCCGCTGATCCCGGTGCATCTCGGGGTGTGGATGCTGCTGACGCTCGTACGCAACCGATCGGCGGGGGCCGGGCTGCGGGCCTGGTTCGCCGGGTTCGCGGAAGGGGTGCGGGAGCCGGCGGGGGAGCGACGGCCGATGCGCTGGCGCACGGTGTGGCGGTTGACGAGGCTGGGGCGTCCGCCGGTCATCTGAGGCGGGGGGCGGCCGGGATCCGGGGCAGGGACGGCTGGGATCCGGGACGGGGACGGCTGGGATCCGGGGCGAGGGTGACCGGGAGTGGCTGGGGCCGGAGGCGGTCGGTCTGTAAGTCTGGGGCGGTCGGTCTGGGCAAGCCTGGGACGGTCGGTCCGGGGTCTGCGGCGGCCGGTCTGTGTTCCGGAGCGGACCGACTGACGTTTCGCTGTCCGGCGCGAGCCGCCCGGCATCCGCCGCGGTTCGGCCGTCTTCGCAGGTGAGGGTGGGGACGAGGGTCCCGGCCGGTCACCTCCACCGAGCGGGACCCTCATACGTCCCCGGATCCGGCCGCGACGGCGACACTCCCCCGAGCAACGCGTTGTACGCGCGCACCCTCGGGCCAGATCCGATGAAGTGATCACATCAGGCGGCGCCAACAGATCGCTAACATGTGGCCAACGGTTATCCGTGAGGCCATCGCCGGAGTGGCGCGAAGTCGACGGGCGAAGTCGCCGGACGGCCGGTACGGTAGCGGATTCCGGCCGGAGTGCCGGTCGAAAGTCGGTGGCGGGAAACCGCCGTAGGGAGTGCGGAATCCCGCCAGGAGCGGTGGGCTTGCGTCAGGGAGCGCGGCCGGTTCGGCGTGTGGGAAGGCAGTGGTTCGGCGTGAAGCGGTGCGAGCTGCGGTTCGGACTGCTGGGGACGCCGGTGCTCTACGACGCCGGAACCGCCCGCGTGGTGAACAGCCCCAAGGTACGGGCCCTGCTCGCGGCGCTGCTCCTGGAGGCCGACCGTACCGTCCCGGTCGAGGAGCTCAAGGACGCGCTGTGGGGCGGGGCGCCGCCCGCCTCCGCACAGGCCTCGCTGCACAACCACGTCACCCGGCTCCGACGGCTCCTCGACGCCCCCGAACGCCTGCGTGCCGTACCGCCCGGCTATCGGCTCCGCGTCGAGCAGGGCGAACTGGACGTCCACGTCTTCGACGCCCACGTCTCCGAGGCCCGGGCCGCGCACGCGGGGCGGGACTGGGAGCGGACGCTGCGCGCCTGCACTGACGGGCTCGGACTGTGGCGCGGCGCCCCGCTCAGCGGGCTCCCGGCCGAGCTGGGCGGATACGCCTTCGGCCAGCGGCTGCGGGAGGCCCGGCTGCTCCTTCTGGAATGGCGGTACGACGCCGAGCTCGCCGTCGGCACGGGCCGACTCGACACCCTCGTACCGGAGTTGACGGCCCTGGCCGCCGAACACCCACTGCGCGAGTCCTTCCACCGCCAGCTGATGCTGGCCCTGCACCGAACGGGCCGACAGGCGGAGGCACTTGCCGTTCACCGGGATCTACGGACACGTCTGGTGGAGGAGCTGGGCGTGGAACCGGGGGCCGGGGTGCGCGGGGCGCATGTCGAGGTGCTGCGGGGAGCGGCGGAGGCGAGCGGCGCGGCGGACTCGGGTTTGGGTGCGGATTCCGGTGAGGGTGAGGGTGAGGGTGCGGGTACGGGCGAGGGTACGGGCGCGGTGGCCGGGAACGCCGATGCCCTGGGCGCCGGCACAGCTCCCCCGGGCGCCGGCACAGATCCCCTGGACGAGGGCACGGCTCCCCTGGGCGCCGGCACAGGCCCCCTGGGCGAGGGCATGGTTGCCGGAGCCGGCAACGCCCCGCTCACGGACGCGAACACCCGCCCCGCCTCGGCCGACCCCACCCCCGACGTCACCCCCGCCGAGACCGAGAACCCACCCACCGCGCCCCCCGCCGCGCCCTCCACCACACCCCCCTCCACGCCTCCCAGACCCGCCCAACTCCCCCCACCCCCACTCCACTTCACCGGTCGCGCCGCCACCCTCGACGACCTCCGTCGCACCCTCACCGCCACCGACGGCCACACCCCGGTCGCCGTGGTCAGCGGCATGGCCGGAGTCGGAAAGAGCGCGCTCGCGCTCCACGCGGCCCACGGTCTCCGGGACCGTTTCCCCGACGGCCAGCTGTACGTCAACCTGCATGGCGCGACCCCCGGCATGACTCCCCTCACCCCCGCCCAGGCTCTCACCGCTCTCCTGCGCGACCTGGGCGCCGACCCCTGTGCCATCCCCGAACACCCGGACGCGTCGGCCGCGTTGCTGCGCTCGACGCTCGCCCCGAGCCGTACGTTGCTGGTGCTGGACGACGCCGCGAGCGCCGCGCAGGTACGGCAGTTGCTGCCCGCCGGCCCCGGCTGCGCGGTGATCGTCACCAGCCGCTCCCCGCTGACCGCCCTCGACGGCGCCCGCCGCTTCCCGCTCGCCCCGCTGTCGGCGGAGGACAGCGCGGCCCTGCTGCGGGCGGTGTCGGGCCGCGAGGGCCCAGCAGACCGCGAGGCCCACGGCGGCCCGGGTCCCGGCCCCGGCGAGGCCCACAGCGGCCCTGGCCCCGGCACCGGCACCGGCACCGGAACCCGCACCCCCGCCGCAGACCCCAACCGCATCGACGCCACCCACCCCCTCGTGGAACTGACCGGCCGCCTCCCCCTCGCCCTCCGTATCGTCGCCGCCCGTCTCGCCGCCCGCCGGGCCCTCACCCCCGACGTGCTGGCCGACCAACTGGCCGCGACGGACGACAGGTTGGGGCATCTGGAGTACGACGACCTGTCCGTACGCCGTTCCCTCGCCGTCGCCCACGACGCGCTCGCCGCCTCCGGCCGCCGTACCGACCGCGACGCCGCCCTCGCCCTGCGCAGGCTCGGCGCCCTCGACCTGCCGACGTACGGCGCTCCGCTGATCGCCCGGCTCCTCGGCACCGAGACCGGCCGCGCCGAGGCCGCGCTGGACCGGCTGGTCGACGTGGCGCTGCTGGAGGAGACGGCGTACGGCCGCTATGCCCCGCACGACCTGGTCCGCGACTTCGCCCGCGGACTGACGGACGCCGGGCACGCCCCCGACGTCGCCCGCACCGCCGTCCGCTGGTACACGGCCCTCGCCGAACGCACCCTCACCGCGATCGTCGAACCCGACCTCGACCAGGACGACCGCCGCCGCCCGACCGCCGCGCAGCCGCCCGAGCACGCGGCGCACGTCCTGTCCGTACCGGCCTTCGCCTCCTCCGAGGACGCCTTCGCCTGGGCCAGTTCGGAGCTGGAGAACATCGTCGCCCTGGTCGAGCGGTACGCGGACGCCCCCGACGACCGCACCGCCGCGCACGTCGCCACCCTCCTCCGGCTGTTCTTCCCCTACCTCCAACGCGGCGGCCGCGTCTCCGAGATGGAGGTCCTCGGCCAGGCCGCCCTCCGGCTGGCACGGCGGTTCGGGGACGAGGTCGCCGAGGCGTACGCCCTGGTCGACCTGGCCGGCCTCCGCTTCCTCACCGGCCGCCACAGCGAGTCGCTCGCTCTGACCGACGACTCCCTCGCCCTGTGGCGACGGCTCGGCGTGCTCTCCCGGATCCGCCGCTGCCTCGGCAACCGGGGCCTGCTCCTGGAGAACCTCGGCCGGTACGAGGAGTCCGGGGCCGCCCTGCGGCAGAGCCTGGAGCTGTCGCGGCAGTTGGACGACCCCTGGGGCGAAGCCGTCACCTACGGCCACCTCGGCAACCTGTACGAGCACACCGACCCCCGCGCCGCCATCGAGCAGCACCGCCGCTCCCTTGCCATCGGCGCCGAGATCGGCAACGTCATCGTGCAGCACTCCGCGCACTGCAACATCGGCTACGCCCATCTCACCCTCGGCGAACCGGCCGCCGCCGTACCGCACTTCGAGGAGAGCCGGCGCATTCTCGGCGGCCACGGGGACTGGCACGGCGAGTCCCAGTCCCGGCTCGGTCTGGTGCGGGCGCTGCGTCTGCTCGGCCGCACCGAACGGGCCGAGAGCGAGTGCGCCGAACTGCTGCGCCGCGCGGACGCCCGGGCCGATCGCTACACGGCCGGTCTCGCCCGCCACCAGTACGGGCTGCTGCTCCAGGAGTCGGGGCGCGCCGAGGCGGCGTACGACCAGTGGCGGGCGGCGCTCGTCGCGCTGGACGGGACGGACCGGAAAGAGGTCCTGGCCGAGCTCCACACCCTGCTCGGCGACTGATCACCAGGCGACTGATCACTCGGCATCGGCATCACAGGGCGTCCGCATCACAGGGCGTCCGCACCACTCGGCATCCACATCACTTGGCGTCCGCATAGCACTCCACCACCGACGTGGAGAACGGAAACCGCACCGGCGTCTCCCCGAACGTCAGCCGTGCCGCCAGCTCCGCCGCCTCCCGGATCGCCGCCACGACCGTCTCCGCCTCCTCCTGCGGACAGTGCACGATCACCTCGTCGTGCTGGAAGAAGACCAGCTCGGCCGCCATGTCCGCGCATCTCTGCCGCAGTCCGGCGAGCAGCAGCAGCGTCCAGTCGGCGGCGCTGCCCTGCACGACGAAGTTACGGGCGAAGCGGCCCCGGGCACGGGCGTTGCGGGAGGCGTACCCCGGTACCCAGCCGTCGTCGGAGGGTGTCTCGGCCCCGTCCTCCTGCGGGATACCGGCCTCCTCGGCGGCATCGCCCGAGCCCGCCGCCGGGGGACAGGTGCGCCCCAGCCAGGTCCGTACGAGGCGCCCCTCCTCGCCCGCGCGGGCCGCCTCGTCGACGTACGCCACCGCCTTGGGGAAGCGGCGCCGGAGCGCGGCGAGGTTCTTGAGGCCGTCGCCGGAGGTCTGGCCGTACACCGCGCCCAGCACGGCGATCTTGGCCTGGTCGCGGTCGCCGGAGAAGGCGCGGTCGGAGACGGACTGGTAGAGGTCGGTCTCCCGGCCGGCCACCTCCATGAGCCCGGGGTCCCGGGAGATGGCCGCGAGCACCCGTGGCTCCATCTGGTCGGCGTCGGCGACGACCAGCCGCCAGCCGGGGTCGGCGACGACGGCACGCCGTATCACCTTGGGGATCTGCAGGGCGCCCCCGCCGTTGGTGACCCACCGCCCGGTGACGGTCCCGTGGCAGAGGAACTCCGGCCGGAACCGCCCCTCGCGCACCCAGTCCTGCAGCCAGGACCAGCCGTGGGCGACCCAGATGCGGTACAGCTTCTTGTACTCGATCAGCGGCTTCACTGCCGGATGGTCGACGGACTCGATCTCCCAGCGGCGCGTCGAGCTCACCTTGATGCCTGCCTGCGCGAACGCCTTGATGACATCGGCCGGCAGATCGGGCCGGACCCGGCGCCCGAAGGCGGCGGACACCTCGTCCGCGAGCTCGGCGAGCCGCCGCGGCTCACCGCCGCCGGCGTACCGCTCGCCGAGCATCTCGTGCAGCACCCGCCTATGGATGTCGGCGCTCCACGGCAGCCCCGCGCGGTTCATCTCGGCGGCCACCAGCATCCCGGCCGACTCGGCGGTGATCAGCAGCCGCATCCGGTCGGGGTGCGCGGTGGCGTCCTGGCGGCGCTGCTGGTCCGCGTAGACCTCGACCAGGTCGGCGAGCGGCAGCCGTACGGCCTGCGGCTCGAACAGGGACGACTGCAGACCGGGTTCGGCCGACCGCAGCGGCGGATCCGGCGGTACGGGGCCACCCCGCAGCCGGGCCAGGGCGGCGGCGGCCGACCGGGGCTCCCCGTATCTGCCCGCATGCCCCAGCAGCAGTGTCTCGGCGTCCTCCACGTCGTAGCACCGCTCGACCCGCACCCCCGCGGCGAGCAGCCGCGGATACACCTCGGCCGTGGACCGCCACACCCACCGAGCGACCTCCGGCCGCCCCCGCACGGCCTCCGCGAGATCCCCCTCCCGCCGCACCGGCCCCACGGGCAGCCCGTCCGGACCGAGGGGGGCGATCTCCACGCCACCGTCCTCGGCCGCGGCGAGAGCCCAGCGGTCGGTCATGATTGCGAGTGTCGCAGGAGGGTCTGACAACGCCCCTCAACCGGACCACGCCGCCCTTGCCCAGCCACGCGAGCTGCGCGTCCGGCCGCGTCGGCGTTGCTGGCTGCGTCGGCCTGCTCGGGGGCGTCAGCCCTGGTCAGCGGGTTCGACGGGTTCCGTCGTGCTCGACCACGTCACCCCTGCCCGGCGGCGTCGCCCGTGCTCGACCACGTCACCCCCCGCCCCGCGCCCTCACCCCTCCCCGGCCGGCCTCACCTGGATCTTGGCGAGGGTCGTCATGACGTACTCCTCCGCCGCAGGCTTGCTGATGCCGAGGTCGGTCAGTACGCCCTGGCCGTTCTCGAACTCCAGCAGGGCCAGCAGGATGTGCTCGGTGCCGACGTAGTTGTGGCCGAGGCGGAGGGCCTCGCGGAAGGTGAGTTCCAGGATCTTCTTGGCGTCGGAGCCGTAGGGGACGAGCTCGGGGGCGTCCTCGGCGGCCGGGGGCAGCGCGGCGGTGGCGGCCTGGCGTACGGCGTCCAGGAGGACCCCCTGCGCGGTGATCGCCTTGGCGGCCAGGGCCTCCGGTTCGGCCAGCAGGCCGAGGACGAGGTGCTCGGGCCGGCCCTCGGTGTGACGACCGGCGACGGCCTCGTTGTGGGCGGCCATCACCGTGTTGCGGGCACGCGGCGTGAACCGGCTGAAGTCCTGGTTCGCGGAGAGGTCCGAGCCCTCCTTCGGCACGAACCGCTTCTGCGCGGCCTGCCGCGTGACCCCCATGCTCCTGCCGATGTCCGTCCAGGAGGCGCCCGAACGCCGGGCCTGGTCCACGAAGTGGCCGATCAGATGGTCGGCCACCTCGCCGAGGTGATCGGCGGCGATCACCGCGTCCTGGAGCTGGTCGAGCGGCTGGTCGTGCACCTTCTTGATGGCCGCGATGAGGTCGTCGAGGCGTACGGATGACGTGATGCTGGGATTCGTCGTCATGTGTCAACCGTAGGTTGACACCCGAGCCGCGTCAACCCTCGGTTGACATCAAAAGGCCTCCACGCGCACGCGTGCCGGAGCGTCCCCCGGCCTCCCCGGTCCCACCCCCACCCACCGCCCCTACTCCGGCGACGACACCGCCAACCGCACCGCCAGCCCCGTGAACACCGTCCCGCTGAAGATGTTCAGCCCCCGTGCCACCCGCCGGCTCCGCCGCAGCAGCGCCGACAGCTTTCCGGAGAGCAGTCCGATCGAGCCGTCCACCGCGAACCCCATGACCGTGATCGTCAGCCCGAGGACCAGGAACTGCTCCCACACGTGCCCCTTCTCGGGCGCCACGAACTGCGGCAGGAACGCCACGTTGAAGAGGATCACCTTGGGGTTCAGCAGATTGGTGACCGCCCCCTGCCAGAAGGCCCGCCGCATCCCGGGCCCGGTCACCGTCCCCTCGCCCACCGGCGAACGGTCCCGGAACGCCTTCACCGCGAGATACAGCAGATACGCCGCCCCCGCCCAGCGCAGCACGTGGTACAGCGTCGGCAGCGCCAGGAACAGCGCCGAGAGCCCGAGCGCCGCGGCGACCGTGTGCACGAACATCGCGCAGGCCACCCCGAACGCCGCCATCACCCCCGCCGCGGGGCCGCCCCGGCCGCCCATCGCCACGATGAACATCATGTCGGGACCCGGAGTCAGACAGAGCGCGAAAGCGGCCACGAGGAAGGCCGCGTAGAGAGACATGTCCATCATGCGGGCCATGCTCGAAGCCGCCATGGGCCACGGCACCCGATTTTCGGGGAATGAGACGATCGCCCCGTGACCAGCGACACCGTCGACCGTGCCTTCGAGGCCGCTCTCTACGCAGACACCGACGCCGCCCTCGACACGGCGGCCTCCCTGCTCGCCGCGGACAGGTCGAGCGACCCCGAACTCGACCGGCGGGGCCGGGAGTTCCTCGCGACGGCCTGGCGGCGCGGCTGGCAGCCCGCCGACGTCGTACGACTCGTGCGGCGGGAACTGGACGACGTCCATGTACGGCTGGTGGCGGCGCTCGTCCGGGCGCAGGCGGCCGACGACCGTGCGCGTGGTCCTCGCTGGCGGGCGCAGCTCGAAGAGCTGACGGCCGAGGAGCCCGCGCGGATGGACCGTTTCTCCCGTGCCACGGCGCAGCTGGAGCTGTACCGCCTGCTGCTGCGGCTCCCGGCGCTGGAGCCCCTCGACGAGCCGGCCACCCGCAGGACGCACCCCGAGTCCCGCATGCTCACCCGTATCCGCGCTCTGCTCGCGAAGGCGGAGGCGACCGGCTACCCGGAGGAGGCCGAGGCGCTCAGCGCCAAGGCGCAGGAGCTGATGGCCCGGCACAGCGTCGACGAGGCGCTGCTCGACGCCCAGGCGCCCACGCACGACACCCCGAGCGCCTGCCGGATCGGGGTCGAACCGCCCTACGAGCAGGCCAAGGCGGTGCTGCTGGACGCGGTGGCGACGGCGAACCACTGCCGGGCGGTGTGGAACGAGGCGTTCGCCTTCTCCACGGTCGTCGGCTTCGAACCCGACCTGGAGGCCGTGGAACTCCTCTACACCTCGCTCCTCGTCCAGGCCACGACGGCGATGACGAAGGCGGAGGCGGCCCAGCGCGCCGGCGGCCGCAAGCGGACCAAGACCTTCCGGCAGTCCTTCCTCGCGGCCTACGCCCACCGCCTCGGCACCCGGCTGCGTGCCGCCGCCGAGACCCAGGTCGGCGACGATCTGCTCCCGGTCCTCGCCACCCGGGAGGTCGCGGTCACCGACCGCCTCGACCACCTGTTCCCGCAGACCACCACGACCCGCCTGCGCGGTGTCAGCGACGAGGCGGGCTGGATCGAGGGTTCGGAGGCGGCGGACCGGGCGCAGGTGAAGTCCCGCCGCCCGCTCGACTGACGGGGCGGGGCCGGAGCGAAGGGGGCAGTGCTCAGTCGCCGGTCCGCTGGAAACCGCTGAACGACGCGTCCGGCTTGCCGTCCTTCAGCGCGACATCGCCGTACGACCACTCGAAGCCGTCCGTCTCGCTGGATCCCGGCAGGCCGAACTTCACCGACTTCACCGCGAGGCTGTCGTCGGCGCCCGCCTCGCCACGGACGTAGGTGATGGTGAAGGACGTGTCCGCGTCCTTCGCGAGGGTCGACTTCGCCGCCGACGCGGCCTGGTCGGCGGCGACCTCGATCGTGGCGTCACCCGTCTCGAACCGGACGCCGGGCAGCCCGTCCAGGGTGCACGCGGCGCCGCTCTTGTTGGTGATCGTGACGGGCACGTTGCCGGTGTCCCCGGCGGCCGGGGCGGCGTTGGCGGGCCCGGCGGTCACGGTCATCTCACCGATGGCGCAGGCGGAGCCGCCCTTCTTCTTCTCGGCGCCGGTGGTGTCCCCTCCGTCGTCGTCGGAGCAGGCGGTCAGCAGAAGGGCCGCGGCGAGGGCGGTCGTGGCGAGGGGGAGGGCGCGCATGTGGGTTCCTTGGAAGCTCAGGTGCTGCGTGTCAGGTGCTGCGTGAACGCGTGCATGGATCATCACGCATGAGGCCGGGGAGCGGTTGCCCAGCCCCCTCCGCGTACGTCGACGCGGCGACCGGGCGAGCCCGCAGGGCCTGCACGGCTCGTACGGCCCGCACGGCTCGTACGCGCCGAACGGGCCGCGGGTGTCCGAGGACTCCGCGGCCCGTCGGCAGGCAAAGGGCAGGGGTTACGAGGGAGGGGAGCTCAGCCCAGGCTCGCCGTCGGCAGCCCCGAGGGCAGTTCGGCGCCGTCGCCCTTGGTGTACGTCTCCGCGCCGACCCCGCCCTCCCAGGTCACCTTGAGGCTGTTCGCGCCGACGGAGTCGACCATTCCGGTCGTCCGGTCCTTGTTGCCGTCGGTGCACTTGAGACGGATCATCTGCATGCCGTCCTCCTCGCCCGCGGTCCCGCTGCACACGGTCCCGCCGGTCGAGAACAGGCCGGCCTCGGTGCCGTTGACCATCAGGATCACCTGCTTGCCGCCCTTGGTGGCGAGCCAGCTGCCCGTCAGCCCGGTCGAGGCGGAAGCCGGTGCGGAGGCGGACGCGGAGGCCGAGCCGCCGGTCCCGCCGCCCGTGTCCGAGGTCGCCGCCGACGACGTACCGCCGCTCGGCGACGCGGAGTCGTCGGAGCCGCCGTCCCCGCTGCATGCGGTCAGCGCGAGCGCGCCCGCCAGGGACGCGGCCGCCGCCGCGACCCGCACCGGTCGGCGTGACGTGCCGCGCGAGAAGATCGCCGTAGTCACCGATGGCTCCCTAGCTGTAGCGGTCGACGGAACGACCGCAAGCTACCAGGACGACTTGCGCACCCCAGGCAGGTACCCGGCGTGGGCCTGCTCACGCAGACTCACCCGCGACAGCCCGAACGCCCGGAAGTACCCGCGCGGCCGCCCGTCCACCTGATCCCGGTTGCGTACGCGCGTGGCGCTGGCGTCCCGCGGCTGGCGCCCCAACTCCCGCTGTGCCGCGATCCGTTCGGCGTCGGTCGACGACGGGCGCCGGATGATCTCCTTCAGCTC
Organism: Streptomyces sp. S.PB5; assembly: GCF_030403745.1. Classification (GTDB taxonomy): domain Bacteria; phylum Actinomycetota; class Actinomycetes; order Streptomycetales; family Streptomycetaceae; genus Streptomyces. The sequence goes on along the minus strand of NZ_JAQMWP010000013.1, from coordinate 95,306 downwards.
GGCCCGCCGCTCGGCGTACCGGGCGACGATCTCCTGCCGCTTCTCGTTCTTCGCGATCTTGCTCTTCTTGGCCATCAGATCCTCACTCCCCGCGCGCGGATGCGCGCCACGGCGGCCTCGACACCGATCGTGTCGACGGTCTTGATCCCCTTCGCGCTCAACCGCAGCCGGACGTACCGGCCTTCGCTCGGCAGCCAGTACCGCTTGCTCTGGATGTTGGGGTCGAAGCGGCGCGAAGTGCGCCGGTGGGAGTGCGAGATGCGGTTGCCGAAGCCCGGCTGGGCGCCGGTCAGCATGCAGTGGGCGGACACGGGTGATGCACCTCTCCTGGATCGCTGTCGTAAATGGAATTCATTTTCAGTAAGATACACGGCATGGCTCGCAACGAACTCCGCCCGGTCATCAAGCTCCGCTCCACGGCGGGGACCGGTTTCACCTATGTCACCCGCAAGAACCGCCGCAACGACCCGGACCGTCTGACGCTCCGCAAGTACGACCCGGTCGTCGGCCGCCACGTCGACTTCCGAGAGGAGCGCTGACCACCGCCATGCGCAAGGGAATCCACCCCTCCTACGGCCCGGTCGTCTTCCGCGACCGCGCCGCGAACTACGCCTTCCTGACCCGCTCGACGATGACGAGCGAGAAGACGATCGACTGGGAGGACGGCAACACCTACCCGGTCGTCGACGTCGAGATCTCCGACGTCAGCCACCCCTTCTACACCGGCACCGCCCGTGTCCTGGACACCGCCGGACGCGTGGAGCGCTTCGAGCGCCGGTACGGGAAGAAGGGCTGATGGAAGGGCCGAAGGAAGGGGTGCCGCTCGCCGTCGCGATCGTCGGCGGGCTGCACGCCGACGCCCGCAAGGCGGCCGTCGAGCGGCTGCTCACCGACGTACCCGGCAGTGTCGTCCTCCACCACGACCTCGCGACGGCCGCGGCGGGCACGGTCGTACGAACCGTCCGCGACGCCACCGGCCTCCTCTCCGCGGACGAGGCCCCCCTGGTCAACGACTGTGCGTGCTGCGCCCTGCGCGAGGACCTGGTCCCCGAGCTCCGCCGCCTCGCCGACGACGGCCTGACCAGGCTCGCGATCGTCGAACTCTGGGACTCCGTCGAGCCCAAGGCGATGGCCGAGGTGGTGACCGCGGGCGGCCTGACCGTCACCGGCGTCATCACCGCCGTGGACCCGGCCCTGGTCCTGCCGTACCTCGGCAACGGCGACGACCTCGCCGACCGCGGCCTCGCCGCGGCCGCCACCGACCAGCGCACGATCGCCGACACCTTCGCCCGACAGCTGGAGTACGCCCCCGTCCTCGCCGTGGCCGACTCGGAGGAGGCCGACGACGAGGACCGCGAGCTGCTGGCCCAGCTGCACCCGACGGCCCGCCAGGTCCCGATCGGCCACGGTGGCCCGGTGGGCGTACAGCCGACCGCGCGGCCGGATGAGCGGGCGGCGGGTACGGCACGCCCGGATGCACAGGCGTCCGCACGGTCACCGCTGGCGGCGGCCGCCCTCGCCGGCTTCGACGTGGAGGCCGCGGCCGCCGCGCAGCACCCGGCCTGCGCCCTGCTCCCCGCCGAGGCCGACGCCCACGGGGTCTCCACCCTGGTCTGGCACCGCCGCCGCCCCTTCCACCCGGAGCGGCTGTACGAGGCGCTGGAGGACATCACCTGCGCTGCGGCCCGCAGCCGGGGCCGGTTCTGGCTCGCCGACAAGCCCGATGTGCTGCTGCACTGGGACGCGGCCGGCGGCGCCCTGTGCGTGGAGAGCGCGGGCCCCTGGCTCGCCTCCCTGCCCGACGCGGCCTGGGAGATGGTCCCGCCGGTGCGCCGGGCCGCCGCGGCCATGGACTGGCACCCGGAACACGGCGACTGCTGCCAGCACCTGGTGTTCACCTCGCCCGCGCTCGACCGCGACGGGCTCGAACGGCTGCTGGAGCACTGTCTGCTCACCGACGCCGAGTACGCCGCCGGGCGCGACGCCTGGAAGCAGTTGCCGCCCGCCTTCGACACCCTCCTGGAGGTCTGACCCGCATGCCCCGCAAGCCCGAGCGCAAGCCCGCCAAGAACCGTCCCAACCCGCTGGACCAGGCCGGGATCACCTACGTCGACTACAAGGACACCGACCTGTTGCGGAAGTTCATCTCCGACCGCGGCAAGATCCGCAGCCGCCGCGTCACCCGTGTGACCGCCCAGCAGCAGCGACAGCTCGCCCGCGCCATCAAGAACGCCCGGGAGATGGCGCTGCTGCCGTACTCCAGCAGGTGAGGACACCCGCAGGCCACCAGGCTCCCCACGCCGGCGCGTGGGGAGCCTCCTGCTTTCCCGTGCGGGTTTTTCATGCGGGTTTCTCATGCGGTGGCCCTTGCTTGGAACAGGAAGGGCGTGGAACGCGTCTGTCTCTAGTACGAGACCCGGGAACGGATGCAGCGCCCCGTACGTCACATCTGTAACCACGGGAACACCCCGCGTGCACGTGCATCTGCTCATGCATCTGCACGTGAACAGAGCTATGATCCGGATCAGTTGACCTCAGTTGACCTTTGCATCAATGGCCCCCAAGGCCACCGCACCACCGGGGAGCGACCTGTGGACCTGGACCACGACGTGTACAACGGCATGGCGGCCACGGAACTGAACGGGGTGGCCTGGCAGAAGAGCCGGCACAGCAATTCGCAGGGATCCTGCGTCGAGTTCGCACGTCTCCCCGACGGAGGCGTGGCCATGCGCAACTCGCGCTTCCCGGACGGCCCGGCCCTCGTCTACACCCGCGCAGAGATCGAGGCGATGCTCCTCGGTGTCAAGGACGGCGAGTTCGACCACCTGATAGCGAGCTGACAGCCCCTCAATCACCCTGGAACCCAGGGCGATCGGTACGCCACACACGGTGACGCGCGTAGAACCGCGGCGCCGAAAAACGCCGCGGTGCCTCACTCGGCGGACTGCTGCAGCTGCAGCCGGAACAGCGCCCAGACGACCTTGCCGTTGAGCGTGCCCGCGAGCGGGTGCCAGCCCCAGCTGTCGGCGAAGGAGTCGACGAGGAACAGGCCCCGGCCGGATTCCGCCGAGAAGTCGTCCGAATCGCGCGCGACCGGGCTGTCATGGCTGGGATCGCGCACCGCGCACACCAGTCGCTCGGTCCACCGCATCAGATGCAGCCGCACGGGCGGAATCTGATCGGGCGCGACCCCGTTGCTGGTCGGCAGTCCGTGCCGCAGGGCGTTGGTGACCAGTTCGGAGACGACCAGGCAGACGTCGTCGAAGCGGTCGCCGATGTCCCACTGGTCCAGCGTGCGACGGGTGAACTGCCGTGCCTCGCGCACCGCTTCGTAGCGGGCGGGCAGGGCGCAGGAGGCGGCGTTGGACACGGCCGAGGGATCCAGTGGCGGAAGGCCCTGCCGTAACGGCTCGAGCATGGTCGATCCATTCGTCCCCATGCGAGGCACTCCCGGAGGTTCGCGGTCGTTGCGATGCAGCGGTTGCGCGGGACCATGGTTTCGGATGAGGAGTGCAGATGCAAGGTGCAGATGCACGTGCACGTGACCGAATTGGACGCTCCCGTACCGCTTGTTGGTCATTTTTTCCGCCAACTTCCTTACCTCTCTTGCCTTCTCCTCCCCTCATGCGGTGTGGAATCTTTGGCTTCTTTCCATCTCTGTAATCGGACGAGTACAGCTCGAAGTGTTTTAGTGGCAGACTTCGGCTCCTGAAGACGGCTGGGGAGGCTGGCGAACGTGAGCGCGGGAGAGCCCGGATCGGTGGTGCGGCGGATGCTGCTCGGCTCGCAACTCAGGCGACTGCGTGAGGCACGAGGAATCACCCGCGAGGCGGCGGGGTACTCGATCCGTGCCTCGGAGTCGAAGATCAGCCGGATGGAGTTGGGCCGGGTGAGCTTCAAGACGAGGGACGTCGAGGACCTCCTGACGCTGTACGGCATCACGGACGAGCAGGAGCGGGCCTCCCTCCTCTCCCTCGCCCGCGAGGCCAACGTGGCGGGCTGGTGGCACAGTTACTCCGACGTCCTGCCGAGCTGGTTCCCCACCTATGTGGGCCTGGAGGGCGCGGCCACCCTGATCCGCGTCTACGAGGTGCAGTTCGTGCACGGCCTGCTGCAGACCGAGGCGTACGCCCGCGCGGTCGTCGAGCGCGGTATGAAGGGCGCGAGCGAGGCCGACATCGAAAAGCGCGTCGCCCTGCGCCTGGAGCGCCAGAAGTACCTCGCCGATGAGGACGGCCCCGAACTCCACATCGTCCTCGACGAAGCGGCCCTGCGCCGGCCATACGGTGACCGCGAGGTCATGCGCGGCCAGCTCCAGCACCTCATCGAGGTCTCCCAGCGGCCCAACGTACGGCTGCAGGTCATGCCGTTCGGCTTCGGCGGCCACTCCGGTGAGTCCGGCGCCTTCACCATCCTCAGCTTCCCCGACGCCGACCTCTTGGACGTCGTCTATCTCGAACAGCTCACCAGCGCCCTGTACCTGGACAAGCGCGAGGACGTGGCCCAGTACGAGAAGGCTCTCAAGGAACTCCAGCAGGACAGTCCGGGGCCGGACGAGAGCCGGGATCTTCTACGAGGTCTCCTCCAGCTCTCCTGATGACGCCGTCGGATCTTCGCGAACTCTCCTAGGGTTTTCCCCAGAACCTCGCTCTGTGTCCCCAACTGGCAGACGGCAGAAGTACGATGACGCGTGATCAGACCGTGACGTCGATCGCGCGTCGCGTGCTTCTGCTAGCGATTTGGGGATCACATGTCGTCGTACTTCACGGATCTGGCCCAGCAGTACATCGACGGTGAGTGGCGCCCGGGCACGGGCTCCTGGGACATCATCGACTTCAACCCGTACGACGGCGAGAAGCTGGCGTCGATCACCATAGCCACGGTCGACGAGATCGACGAGGCCTACCAGGCGGCCGCCCGCGCCCAGATGGAGTGGGCCGCGACCAACCCGTACGCCCGTCGCGCGGTCTTCGAGAAGGCGCTGCGGCTCATCGAGGAGCGCCAGCAGGAGATCACCGAGGTGATCACCGCCGAGATCGGCGGCACCCTCGTCAAGGCCGGCTTCGAACTGCACCTCGCCAAGGAGTTCCTGCGCGAGGCGATCCATCTGTCGCTGCGCCCCGAGGGCCGGATCATCCCGTCGCCGATCGACGGCAAGGAGAACCGCGTCTACCGCGTGCCGGTGGGCGTGGTCGGCGTGATCAGCCCCTTCAACTTCCCGCTCCTCCTCTCGATCAAGTCGGTGGCCCCGGCGCTGGCGCTCGGCAACGGCGTGGTTCTCAAGCCCCACCAGAACACCCCGGTCACCGGCGGCACCCTGGTCGCGAAGATCTTCGAGGACGCGGGCCTGCCCAAGGGCCTCCTCAACGTCGTCGTCACCGACATCGCGGAGGTCGGCGACGCCTTCCTCGAGCACCCCATCCCGAAGGTCATCTCCTTCACCGGCTCCGACAAGGTCGGCCGCCATGTCGCCACCGTCACCGCCTCGCACTTCAAGCGCTCGGTCCTCGAACTCGGCGGCAACAGCGCCATCGTGGTCCTCGACGACGCCGACATCGACTACGCCGTCGACGCCGCGGTCTTCAGCCGGTACGTCCATCAGGGCCAGGTCTGCATGGCCGCGAACCGGGTGCTGGTCGACCGTTCCGTCGCGGACGAGTTCACCGAGAAGTTCGTCGCCAAGGTCAAGTCGCTGAAGGTCGGCGACCCGCGCGACCCGCAGACCGTGATCGGCCCGGTCATCAACTCCTCCCAGGCGGACGCCCTTTCGGCCACCGTCGCGCAGGCGGTCGCCGACGGCGCGACGGCCCTGGTGCGCGGCGAGGCGACGGACAACCTGGTCTCCCCGTCGGTCCTGACCGGCCTCCGGGCCGACTCCCCGCTGCTCCGGCAGGAGGTCTTCGGCCCGGTCGCCTTCCTCATCCCGGTCGACGGCGAGGAGGAGGCGGTCCGCATCGTCAACGACACCCCGTACGGCCTCAGCGGCGCCGTCCACACCGCGGACATCGAGCGCGGCGTCAACTTCGCCAAGCGCATCGACACCGGCATGTTTCACGTCAACGACGGCACCGTCCACGACGAGCCGATCGTGCCCTTCGGCGGCGAGAAGAGCTCCGGCGTCGGCCGCCTCAACGGCGACACGATGCTCGACTCGTTCACCACGCTGAAGTGGATCTCGGTGCAGCACGGGCGGAGCGGGTTCCCGTTCTGACGGGCGCGCACGGAGACGAACACCGGGTCGGCGACCGGGTCCTGCGGGGCCGGGCCGCCGACCTCGTCGTTGCAGGGGGCGGGCCCGGCGGAGCTCTCGGCAGGTTCTCACCGGACACCATCGACGCCCCGTCCGCTTGCGGACAGAACCTGACCGCAAGCCCCCGTAACTTCGTCTGTGTCAGGAGGCCTCCAGGCCCCCGATCCCGACGAAAGGCAGCGGTCATGGTCACTCATGTGCGACCCGAGGCGTACGGCGACGAGCGCGGCGCACTGCTCTCTTTCCTGGCCGAGCAGCGCGGCGGCATCCGCCGGTCGGTGCTCGGGCTGACCGACGAGCAGGCGTCCACCCGGCCCAGCGCGAGCGAGCTGTCCCTCGCCGGCCTGGTCAAGCATGTCGCCGAGACCGAGCAGGGCTGGGTCGCACGGGCCAAGGGCGAGCCGCCGGCGGTGAAGCGGGACGAGTCGAACTGGCACGAGTGTTTCGCCCTCGGCGACGGCGAGACCGTCGCGCAGCAGCTGGCGTACTGGGAGGAGGTCGCCGCCGAGACGGAGGCGTTCATCCGGTCCGTGCCCAGCCTCGACGACACCTTCCCGCTCCCGAACGACCCCTGGTTCCCGCCGGACGAGATGGTCTCCATGCGCTGGCTGGTCCTGCACCTGATCCGCGAGACCGCCCGGCACGCGGGCCACGCCGACATCATCCGCGAGTCGCTCGACGGCAGGACCGCCTTCGAGCTGGTGGGACTGGCCGAGAGCTGAGGCCATAACCTGGACCGCATGTCAACCATCCGTCTCCTGGTGCTGGGCGCGGTGCGCCAGCACGGGCGGGCCCACGGCTACCAGGTGCGCAACGACCTCGAGTACTGGGGCGCGCACGAGTGGTCCAACGCCAAGCCCGGCTCGATCTACCACGCCCTGAAGCAGATGGCGAAGCAAGGCCTGCTGATCGCGCACGAGGTCGCGCCCTCCACGGCCGGCGGGCCGCCGCGCACGGAGTACGAGATCACCGAGGCCGGTGTCGAGGAGTGCTTCCGGCTGGTGCGCGAGGCGCTGGTCTCCTACGACCAGAAGATGGACATGAAGTCCGCGGCCATCGGCTTCATGGTCGAACTGCCGCGGGCCGAGGCGGTGGCGCTGCTGAAGGAGCGGATCCGGGGGATCGAGCGGTGGCGCTCCGCCGTCACCGAGCACTACGTGCCCGAGGACGGCCCGGAGCAGCTCGGTCACATCGGCGAGATCATGAACCTCTGGATCCACACGGCCGACGCGGAGGCCGAGTGGACCGAGGGGCTGATCGCCCGTATCGAGGGCGGTGCCTACACCTTCGCGGGGGAGGGCGAGCCGTTCGTCGGCGTCCTCACCGAAGGCCAGGAGAACCCGTACGCGACGGGGGAGCGGCATCCGGAGGACGCCCACTAATCAAGTTTGACCAATCGGGCTCGGGGTATTAGCTTCGAGCTGGTAGTCAAGTTTGACTAGCGAAGGGGGTTCTCAGTGGCGGACACGGCGATCACCGTCGAAGGGGCACGCAAGAGGTACGGCGGCAAGGCGGGAAGGAACGCACTGGACGGCCTCGACCTCCTGGTCGGACGCGGCACGGTGCACGCCGTGCTCGGGCCCAACGGGGCGGGCAAGACGACCCTGGTCCGGATCCTGTCCACCCTGCTGCGACCCGACGCGGGCCGTGTCGAGGTGGCGGGCCACGACGTCGTACGGCAGGCCCACGACGTCCGCTTCCGCATCGGTCTGCTCGGCCAGCACGCGGCGCTCGACGAGGAGTTGGGCGGCCGGCAGAACCTGGAGATGTTCGGCCGCCTCTACCACCTGGGTGCACGCAGGGCACGCGCGCGTGCGGACGAACTCCTCGCCCGCTTCGACCTGGCCGACACCGGCCGCAAACCGGTCCGCGCCTACAGCGGAGGCATGCGCCGCCGCCTGGACCTGGCGGCCTCCCTCATCACCGACCCGGAGGTGCTCTTCCTCGACGAACCCACCACCGGCCTCGATCCGCGCGGTCGCACCGAGGTGTGGTCCGCGGTCCGCTCCCTGGTCGGCGGCGGTACGACCGTGCTGCTGACCACGCAGTACCTGGAGGAGGCCGACCAGCTCGCCGACCGCATCTCCGTCGTGGACGCCGGCCGGGTGATCGCCGACGGCACGGCCGACGAACTGAAGGCCCTGACCGGCGGCGACCGCATCGACGTCGTCCTGCGCGACGCGGGCCAACTGGGCGCGGCGGTCGCCCTGTTGCCGGTCGGCCGGGCAGGCGTCTCGGTCGACACCGACCGCCGGCTGCTCAGCGCCCCGGTCACCGACCGGATGGCGGCGCTCTCCGGCGTCGTACGGGCGCTGGAGGAGGCCGGGATCGCGGCGGAGGACGTGGCGCTGCGGCGGCCGACGCTGGACGAGGTGTTCCTGCACCTCACGGACGGGAACCGACGAGCGAAGGAGGCCGCGTGAGTACGTACGCGCTGACCGATTCCTGGACCATGACCCGGCGTGAACTCGCCCACTGGGCGCGGCAGCCGGTGCAGGTGGTGGTCAACCTGGTCTTTCCCGTGATGCTCCTGCTGATGTTCGCGTACCTGGTCGGCGGCGGCCGGGGCGTCTCCGGCGACTACGTCGACTACCTGGTCCCCGGCATGCTCGCGCTCACCATGGCCTTCGGCCTGGAGGGCACGATGCTCGCCGTCACCCAGGACCTGAACAAGGGTGTCATCGACCGGTTCCGCTCGATGCCCATGGCCAACGGGGCGGTGCTGGTGGGCCGTTCGGCGGCCGACATGCTCCAGTCGGCGCTGGCCCTCGCCGTGATGACCGGCGTCGCCTGTGCGCTCGGCTGGCGGGCGCACGGCGGAGCGTCCGGCTTCCTCGGCGCCTTCGGCCTCCTGCTGCTGTTCCGCTTCGCCATGCTCTGGATCGGCATCCATCTGGCGATGGTCGCCGGGAAACCGGAGATGGTGCAGGCCGTCCAGATCCTGGTCTGGCCGGTGGGCTTCCTGTCCAACGCCTTCGCGACCCCGCAGTCCATGCCGGGCTGGCTGGGCACGGTCGTCGAGTGGAACCCGATGTCCCAGACCGCCACGGCGGTACGGGACCTGCTCGGCGGTCCGGGCGGCGAGGCCGGACATGTGTGGGCGGCGGTGGCGTGGCCGGTGGGACTGGTCGCGGTGTTCTTCCCGCTCGCCGTGCGGAGGTTCGGGGCGTTGAGCAAGTAGCCCGGGCGGTCGGTGAGCCGTCGGGAAAGTCGTCGTGGCCAAGTGGGAACCCCGGCGCGGCGAGCGGTGTACCAGAAATGTCGGCGCATCGCGGACCGGGTGGAGCGGGGGTTGTCATGGGGTGGGTCAAGGAGAGGGTGGCGGTCGTGGTGGCCGTCGTGATGGGGCTGCTGGCCGTGTCGGCCTCGGTGGCGGGGTGCGCCGGCGCGGAGCAGGGCAGGAGCCGGGGCGCGGGTGAGCGGGCCGTCGCTTCGGCGGAGGTCGGCCCTCCCCGCATCCCGTCGGCGACCGGTCTGCCGGGGCACGCGGTCGGGGTCGGCTTCGCCGCGGACGGCAGCGGGTTCGCGTTGCTCGCGGACTGCAGCAAGACGCGCTGTGTGCAGCGGGTCGCCGTGCTCGACAAGGGCGCGGCCGCCTGGCGGCTGGGGACCTCACCGCTTCCAGATGTGACAGGGGACCTCGGGATCACCGCGGGCCTGGTGGCGCTCGGGCCCGGACGCGCGCTGATCACCGAGGGCGAATGGCCGCCGCCGGGTCGCACTTGGTTCACCGGAGACGGGGGCGCCAGTTGGCGGCAGTCGACCGACAGGGCCCGGGGCACCACACCGACGGTGCCCGAGGGGGGTGCCCTGGTCCAGGACTGCACCACGTCGGACGAGGACGGCGACGACTGCGCCCGCACCCGCCTGCTCGCAGTGCTGCCCGACACGGGGGAGTACCGGGTGCTGGCCAACCAGCCCCCGCTGAAGGGCGTCGTCACCCCGGCGGGCCGGATCGGCGCACGGCTCTACGCCGCCGGCCTCGACCCGAGCTCCGGCCACCCCGCACTCGCGGTGAGCGAGGACGGGGGCGGCAGCTGGCGGAAGTCCGAGCTGCCCGGCGGACCGAAGGGCTGGAACATGAGCGTGGTCTCCGACGGCTCAGCGCTCTACGCCGCCCACCGCGGCCAGCTGCTCGACGAGGACGACGTGAAGAACGGCCTGCTCGCCATCCACCGCAGCACCGACGGCGGCCACACCTGGGAGCAGGTCTGGAAACACCGCAAGGGCGTCGAACCCCGCTCGATCCTCGGCGCCCCGATCGCCGCCACCGACGGCAGCCTCACCATCCACGGCGAGGACGGCGTCTGGCGCAGCACCGACAGCGGCCGCTCCTTGACCCGCCTCGGCGGCCGGGGACCGCAGGGCTGGGTGACCACGACCCCGCTCGGCTATCTGTGGGGCGACAGCTTCGGCGCCGGGAGGTACCGCATATCCGCCGACGGGGTCCGCTGGACCACCTTCGACCTGGGCGCCGACAGCTGACGGACCCGGACCGGCCAGCGCCTTCGGCAGCGGGACCCGAGACAGGTTCAGTGGTGGAACCCCGTCGCCGCCTCCTTGTCCCGGGTCAGCGGATGCGGCTGGCGGCGCAGCTCCGGCAGCAGCCGGCGCAGATCCTCCACGAACAGCTCGGCGAGATCCGCCGAGAACCCGTTGCGGCACACCACCCGCAGCACGGAGAGATCCTCCCGGTTCGGCGGGAAGGTGTACGCGGGCACCAGCCAGCCGCTCTCCCGCAGTCGCCGCGACACATCGAAGACGTCGTACGCCGTCACGTCATGGGCGGTGGTGAAGGCGAACACCGGCAGCTGGTCGCCCCGGGTCAGCAGCCGGAAGTCGCCGAGCGCCTCCACCCGTTCGGCAAGGCGCAGGGCGACGTCCCGGGTGCACTGCTGCACGGCCCGGTAGCCCTCGCGGCCCAGCCGGAGGAAGGTGTAGTACTGCGCGACGACCTGGGCGCCGGGCCGGGAGAAGTTGAGGGCGAAGGTCGGCATGTCGCCGCCCAGGTAGTTGACGCGAAAGACGAGTTCCTCGGGCAGGGCCTCGTGGTCGCGCCACAGCGCCCAGCCGACGCCCGGGTAGACCAGACCGTACTTGTGCCCGGAGGTGTTGATGGAGGCGACCCTCGGCAGCCGGAAGTCCCAGGCCAGGTCCTCGTCCAGGAAGGGGGCGACCATGGCGCCGGACGCGCCGTCGACATGCACGGGGATGTCGAAGCCGGTGCGCTCCTGGAGTTCGTCGAGGGCGGCGCAGAGTTCGGCGATCGGTTCGTAGGAGCCGTCGAAGGTGGAGCCGAGGATGCCGACGACCCCGATGGTGTTCTCGTCGCAGAGCGCTGCGGCGGCTTGCGGGTCGAGATGGAAGCGGTCGCCCTCCATGGGGACGAGACGGGGCTCGACCTCCCAGAAGTTGCAGAACTTGTCCCAGCAGACCTGGACGTTGATCCCCATGACGAGATTGGGGCGGGCCCCCGCAGTCCGGTTCCGCTTGCTCCAGCGCCGCTTGAGCGCCATCCCGGCGAGCATGCAGGCCTCGCTGGAGCCGGTGGTCGAACAGCCCACGGCGGCCGAGGAGTCGGGGGCGTTCCACAGGTCGGCGAGCATCGCCACACAGCGCCGCTCCAGTTCGGCGGTGCGCGGGTACTCGTCCTTGTCGATCATGTTCTTGTCCCGGCACTCGCCCATCAGGATCCCGGCCTGCGGCTCCATCCAGGTGGTGACGAAGGTGGCGAGGTTGAGCCGGGAATTGCCGTCCAGCATCAACTCGTCGTGGACCAGCTGGTACGCCGTGGAGGGCGGCAGCGGAGCGTCGGGGAGCCGGTGCTTGGGCGGTGCCTCGATCATGCCGGCGACCGGATTCGCCTCCCCGAAGAAGGGGTTGACGGACAGCGGGCGTTCGTCGGGCTTGTCGGGACCTTTGTGGAGCGGCATGAGAGTTCTCCTGAGTCTCCTGAGGCGGGGTCAGCGGACCGCGGTGCCGTCTTCGCGCAGTTGCATCTGGGGGCGGCCGGTCACGAGCAGCCAGGCGGGCAGCGAGGCGATGCACAGCAGGGCGAGGATCGCCGGCGAGGAGACCAGTACGGCGGCGGTGAACAGGCTCACCCAGCCCTGCCGGGTGATGGCGAGAAGCATGCCCAGCACCCCGGCGGCGACACCGAGCGCGGGATGCACGGCGGGCACCAGCGCATGGGCGCACAGCCCGAAGGCGGCGCCGACGAACACGGCCGGGAAGATCCGCCCGCCCCGGAAGCCGCAGGACGCGGCGACCAGCAGCGCGGCCAGCTTCACCACCGTCATCGTCGCGAACTCCCCGGCCGACCAGCCGTCGGGGTCGGCCGCGATCTCCCCGACCTCGTCCAGCCCCTTGAAGAGGGTGAGGTGACCGCCCAGCGCGCCCAGCAGTCCGAGGACGAGCCCGCCGACGGGCAGCGCGAGCATCGGATGCCGCAGCCGGGAGAAGCCGCCGTGGACGTAGGGGAAGGCCCGGACGGCACCCATGCCGAGCAGCGCGGCGGCGGAGGCGATCACGAAGGCCGCCAGCAGCAGGCCGGGCAGCACGGCGGGCGGCAGCACGGGTGCGTCCAGGCCGGTGGTGGCGGGGTCGGGCCCGGCGTGTCCCGGCACCTTCCAGACCACCAGACCGACCGCGGCCCCGGTGGCGGTGAGCATGACGATGATCCAGAGGGCGGAGTACCGGCCGACCCCCAGGGCATCGGGCAGGTTTTGCCACAGCACGTCCTGCAGGGCCTCGGCCGCCGCGCTCACCCCGAGAAAGAGCAGGCTCGCGCCCACACCCACGGCCAGAGCGGGGAGGACCAACGGCAGCAGCGCCCGGGCCGGGGTCGCCGGGGCGGCGGGCGCCTGCTGCACGGAGTCCTGGGCCACGGGCTCACGATAAACGGACAAAACGGGCGCTACATCCGGAGGATCCCGGGACTCGGGGAAACGGGGAAACCGGGAAACGGGCTTGCACCTCACGTCGCGTGAGGACGCACCGTGGAGCGCGTACCGAGAAGGGAGCGGACGAAGTGAGCTACTCCGTGGGACAGGTCGCCGGTTTCGCCGGGGTGACGGTGCGCACACTGCACCACTACGACGACATCGGCCTGCTCGTACCAGGCGAGCGCAGCCATGCGGGCCACCGGCGCTACACCGACGCCGACCTCGACCGGCTGCAGCAGATCCTGTTCTACCGGGAGCTCGGCTTCCCGCTCGACGAGGTAGCCGCCCTCCTCGACGATCCGGTCACGGACCCGCGCGCCCACCTGCGCCGCCAGCACGAACTGCTGACCGCCCGGATCGAGAAACTGCAGAAGATGGCGGCGGCCGTGGAGCAGGCCATGGAGGCACGCAAGATGGGCATCGATCTCACCCCCGAGGAGCGGTTCGAGGTCTTCGGCGACAAGGACCCGGAGCAGTACGCCGAGGAGGCGGAACAGCGCTGGGGCGGCACGGAGGCGTACGCCGAGTCGCAGCGCCGCGCGGCGACGTACACCAAGGAGGACTGGAAGCGCATCCAGGCCGAGGTCGACGACTGGGGCGAGCGGTACGCGGCGCTCGTCGCGGCCGGCGAGGAGCCGTCCGGCGAGGCGGCCATGGACCTCGCCGAGGAGCACCGGCAGCACATCGGCAGGTACTACTTCGAGGTGTCCTACGAGATGCACCTGTCCTTCGGCGAGATGTATGTCTCCGACGAGCGCTTCAAGGTGTTCTACGACTCCATGCGCGAGGGTCTGGCCGAGCACCTGAGGGATGCCATCAGGGCGAACGCGGCCCGGCACGCCGCCTGACCGTCCCGTACGCGCACAACCCGGTGCTGTCCGAGGGGGCCGTCAGCACCGGGTTGCGGGTGGCTCACAGCGTTCTCCCCGGGACCGCACAGGGCATCCTGGGAGACTCATGGAACCTGGGTCCCGGCCGCTGCGTTGATACTTTTGGGCAGCCAGTCCCAGCCCGACCCCCACACCAGGAGCCACAGACCCGTGACCACGCTCGCGCTCGCCCCCGAGTGGCTCAGTCCCGACTATCTGATCGAGACGTTCAGCCTTCCCGGAATCCTGCTGATCGTCTTCGCCGAGTCCGGTCTGTTCGCGTTCCTGCCCGGCGACTCACTGCTGTTCACGGCGGGTCTCTTCGTGGCCCAGGGCGAGTACATCACCCAGCCCCTGTGGCTGGTCTGCCTCCTGATCGTGCTGGCCGCCGTCATCGGCGACCAAGTCGGTTACATGATCGGCAAGTTCTTCGGCCCCAAGATCTTCAACCGGCCCAACTCCAAGCTCTTCAAGCAGGAGAACCTGGACAAGGCCCATGAGTTCATGGAGAAGTACGGTCCCAAGGCGATCGTCCTGGCCCGCTTCGTGCCGATCGTCCGCACCTTCGCCCCCATCGTGGCGGGCGCCGGCCGGATGAAGTACCGCACCTTCCTGACGTACAACATCATCGGTGGCGTCGCCTGGGGCACCGGCGTCACCCTCGCGGGTTACTGGCTCGGCCAGATCGACATCATCCACAAGAACGTCGAGGCGATCCTCGTCCTCATCGTCTTCGTCTCGGTCGTCCCGATCATCATCGAGTACCTGCGAGAGCGCTCCAAGAAGAAGAAGGCGGCGGCGCAGACCCCGGCGGCCCCCCAGCCCCACCAGCAGCACCAGGTCATGGACGACGCGACGACCCAGCTCCGCCGCATCCCGTCCCACGACCAGCCCCAGCAGCCGTACGGCAACCAGAACAACGGGGGGCAGGGGCAGCAGCAGTACGGCTACGACCAGTACTACGCACCGCAGGGCCAGCAGTACCCGCAGGGGTACGGGCAGCAGAACCAGCAGCAGTACCCGTACAGCCAGAACCAGGGCAACAACCAGGGCCAGAACCAGGGTTACTAGAAGCCGCGCGTCCGCTTCGCCGCCCTGCGCCCCGCGGCGGACGACCCGCCCGGGACCCGCAGGAACAGCCGGGAGATCTCGGACCCCAGGTTCACCCCGATCGCGATGGCCATGGCCAAGGAGGCGGCCGTGGCCAGGGACACCAGGCCCTTGTCCACATCGTTCTGCGCGATCGCCAGCAGTCCGAAGTACGTGGCGGAACCCGGCAGCAGGGGACCGATCGCCGCGGTCGTGTAGGGCAGCGCGGAGGCGAACCGATACCGCGACATCATCTGCCCGAACAGCCCGACAAGTCCCGCCGCCACCGCCGTGGAGGCAACCGGCGAGATGTCCCCGGCGTAGCGCATCGCGCCGTACACCGACCACGCGACCCCGCCGTTCAGGGTGACCGCCAGCACCGTCGACCGCTCCTGCTGCAGCAGCACCGCGAACGTCAGCGACAGCATCATCGACGCGGCGATCTGCCACAACGGCCGCTCGGGGATGACCACCGCGACCTCGGGATTGAGCTCGGCGCCCACCTGCACCCCGAAGTACAGGACCAGCAGCACACCCGTCACGATCCCGACGAAGAAGTACATGACCTCCAGCAACCGGGCCGACGCGGTGATGTAGAAGCCGGTCAGTCCGTCCTGGACGCCCGCCACCAGCGCCCGCCCGGGCAGCAGTGCGAACAGCCCACCGGTGATGACCGCGGACGCCTTGACGTCCACATGGGCCACGGTCAGCGCGACCCCTATCGCGGCGGGGGGCATCGCGGCGACCGTGAACTGGTAGAACTCCGGCAGCCCGCGCCCCGCGCACAGCCACGCCAGCCGGTCCCCGAGCATCGCCCCCAGCGCGGCCGCGACGAACACGATCGCGTCACCGCCGACCAGCACGGAGGCCGCCCCCGCGAGCAGCCCGCTCGCCGCGGTGAGGACCCAGGTGGGGTACGGATGCCGGTTACGGCGGATCTCGGCGAGCCGCCGGTACGCGTCCTCCAGGGAGATCGACGTCTCGGGGTCGCTGAGGTCGTCCACGAGCTGGAACACGGCCGCGAGCCGCGTGTAGTCGGTGCCGCGCCGCCGTACCGTCCGCGAGGCCGTGACCGGGTCGTCGACGAGCGACGGCTGGTACGAGATCGACAGCAGGGTGAAGGTGACGTTCGGCTCGCAGCGGTCGAGGCCGTAGGAGCGGCAGACCGCGAACATCGCGGCCTCCACGTCCTCCGCGCCCTCCCCGCCCGCGAGCAGCAGCTCACCGATACGCAGGGTCAGGTCGAGCACGCGCGGGACGGCGGGACCCTCGTCCTCGACCTTGTGCACCGGCTCCGGCGCGGGCCGCTCGGCCACCGGCATCCGCAGCATCGTGCGCATCCGGTCCTGCCAGGGCACGTCCTTGGTCAGACTGACCACCGGTATGCCGGTCGCGGGGGTGAACGCCGGGGGCGCCTGCTTGGCGCTGTAGGTGCGTGGCGGGTTGAACGCCGACCCCTCCGAATCGGCGGTCGCCGCCGGCGGCACCTCCAGGCCGTCCGGTACCGAGAACTCGGACGTCGTCTCCGCCTCGCCGGCACCGCCTCTGGGTACGGCGAGCCCTTGCGGGATCGCGAACTCGGACGTGATCTCGGGGTCGTAGGCACTCCTCGCCTCGTCCGACTGCGGCTTGCGGTCCTCCGCCTCCGTCACTCACAGCTCCCGTGTCGCACCTGGCGGTTCGCACCAGTATGCGCACAGACACACAGCGGGCCGCACGCGTGTGCGTGCGGCCCGCTGGAAAACAGAAGTCGTCAGCCTGCTCAGTGGCCGCCGGACTCCTTGAAGCGCTTGTACGAACGCTCGATCTCGACCTCGGCGTCCACACGGCCGACCCAGTTGGCGCCCTCGACGGACTTGCCGGGCTCCAGGTCCTTGTAGACCTCGAAGAAGTGCTGGATCTCCAGGCGGTCGAACTCCGAGACGTGGTGGATGTCACGCAGGTGCTCCACACGCGGGTCCGTCGCCGGGACGCACAGCAGCTTGTCGTCGCCGCCGGCCTCGTCCGTCATCCGGAACATGCCGATCGCACGGCACTTGATGAGGCAGCCCGGGAAGGTCGGCTCGTCAAGAATGACCAGCGCGTCCAGCGGGTCGCCGTCCTCGCCGAGGGTGTTCTCGACGAAGCCGTAGTCGGTCGGGTAGGCGGTCGAGGTGAAGAGTCGACGGTCCAGGCGGATCCGACCGGTCTCGTGGTCCACCTCGTACTTGTTCCGCGAACCCTTCGGAATCTCGATCGTGACGTCGAACTCCACCGGTGGCTCCTCCATGATCAGCACATAGTTCTGGTGGTTAAGTGTCCCTCACGCAGGTGTGTGATCGCGAAAGGGGCTGGTGGTCGTGCCTGAGCTGAGGCCTTGGCAGGCCGCGAGACCGCATGTGACGCGGGTCGCGAACGCCGTACGACCCCGTCTGGCACGGGCCGCGACAGCGGCGAAGCCACGGGTCGTGCGACTCGGCCGGACCATGTCCGTGCAGGTCACAAGGGTCAAGACCTGGCACTACACGGCCGGGGCCGCCACCGCCGGACTCGCACTGACCGCCGTCGTGACGACCGCCGCCGGCCCGTGGGACTCCACCGGTCAGCGTACGGCCGAGCGGGACCGGGCCGCCGCCCAGGACCACACGGGTGGCGCAGATCACGGTCGCGATTCGAGTACGACGGGAGTGGCACCCAAGCCCGCCCCCAGCGCCGCCTCCGTCCTCACCGGCCTCGGCGGCCCGGGCTCCACCGCGAAGGCGGAGCCGAACGGACCGGCCTTCGCCGACGTGCTTGACCCGCTCCTGAAGGAGGCGGCGCTCGGCACCAGCCGTGCGGCCGTCGTCGTCGACGTGGCCACCGGCAAGCGGCTCTACGGCACCGGCGCCGGCACGGCCCTCACCCCCGCCTCCACCACGAAGATCGCCACCGCGGTCGCCGCCCTGTCCTCGATGGGCGCCGACCACCGCCTCACCACGCGCACCGCCCTGGAACCCGGCACCGACGAACTCGTCCTCGTCGGCGGCGGCGACCCCACCCTGACCGCCCGCAAGGGCGCCGACGGCAACGCGAGCCTGCGCACCCTCGCCACCGAGACCGCCGAGACCCTGAAGAAGGACGACGTACGCAAGGTCACCCTGTCGTACGACACGACCCTGTACGCGGGCTCCGGGATCCACCCCATCGGCGCCGGCAACGACAACCTCGCCCCGGTCAGCGCCCTCATGGCCGACGAGGGCCGTCTGGACGACTCCGTCAGCGGTACGGCGGACCGGGCGCCGGATCCGGCCCAGGACGCGGCCCGCAAGTTCGCGGGCTTCCTGGAGGAGGCCGGGATCAAGGCCACGTCCCCCGGCCCGTCCAAGGCGACCACGCGTGCGAAGACCCTTGCCGAGGTCTCCTCCCCGTCGCTGTCCGCCCTGGTCGAACGCATGCTGACCAACAGCGACAACGACATCGCCGAGGCCCTCGCCCGCCAGACCGCCGTGGCCACGAAGGCACGCGCCGACTTCGACGGCGGCGGCAAGGCGATCCTGGCCCAGCTGAAGAAGCTCCGACTCCCGGTCTCCGGCGCCTCCTTCAAGGACGGCAGCGGGCTGAACCGCGAGGACAGACTGACGGCGAACCTGCTGACGGCCCTGCTGGTGAAGGCGGGCGACCCGGCCCACCCCGAACTCCGCCCCGCCCTCACTGGCCTCCCCGTCGCCGGCTTCACCGGCACGCTGAGCACCCGTTACGCGGACGGTGCCGCCGGCCTCGTACGAGCCAAGACGGGCACGCTGACCGGCGTGAACACCCTGGCGGGCACGGTGGTCGACCGGGACGGCCGGCTGCTGGCGTTCGCCTTCCTCGCCTCGGACACCCCGGGCAAGGAGGCGGCACAGGCGGCGCTGGACCGTACGGCGACGGCGCTGGCGGCGTGCGGCTGCAGGTGATGGCGGCCGCAGACGCCGGGCGCCCGCCCGACGCGCGGCCACCTCTTCGGCCCCGCGCGCTTCACCGTCAACGTCGGGCACGTTCGCGACGAACCGTCGGTCAAGCCGGCCTCCGCGGCCTGCCCCAAGTGGGAACGCTCACGTACGGTTGACGCATGACGAGCATCGGTGGTGCCGAGATGGTCGACTGGAATCTCGCGGTGGCGACCGCGACCCGGCTCGTGCGGCCGGGCCCCGAGGTGAGCCGCGACGAGGCCCGGGCCGTCGTCAGCGAGCTGCGCCGGCACGCCAAGGCCTCGGAGGAACATGTCCGCGGCTTCACCCGAATGGGTACCGAGGAAACCCACAACACCCCCGTCCTGGTGGTCGACCGGCCCGGCTGGGTCAAGGCGAACGTCGCCGGCTTCCGGGAGATCCTCAAGCCGCTGCTCGACAAGATGCAGGAGCGGCGCGGCAACACCCCCGGCGGCGCGGTCCTCGGCGCGGTCGGCGGCAAGGTGACCGGTGTCGAACTCGGGATGCTGCTGTCCTTCCTGGCCTCCCGCGTCCTCGGCCAGTACGAGACCTTCGCCCCGGCGACCCGCGAGCTCCCGGCCGGGGACAACGGCGGCGGCAGGCTCCTGCTGGTCGCGCCGAACATCGTGCACGTGGAGCGCGAACTCGACGTCCAGCCCCATGACTTCCGCCTGTGGGTGACCCTGCACGAGGAGACCCACCGCACGCAGTTCACCGCGGTGCCCTGGCTGCGGGACCACCTGGAGGGCGAGATCCAGTCGTTCTTGGGGGAGACCGAGGTCGATCCCATGACCGTCCTGGAGCGCATCCGGGAGGCCGCCCAGTCGCTCGCGGGCGGCCGGCCCGAGGGCGAGGAGGACGACGGGGGGCGGTCGTTGGTCGAGATCGTGCAGACCCCGGCCCAGCGGGAGATCCTCGGGCGCCTCACCGCCGTGATGTCCCTCCTGGAGGGCCACGCCGACTTCGTGATGGACGGAGTGGGTCCGGAAGTCGTACCGACCGTCCAGGAGATCCGCGAGAAGTTCCAGCAGCGCCGCGCCAAGGGCGCCTCCCGGCTGGACATGGCCCTGCGCAAGCTCCTTGGTCTGGATGCCAAGCTCAGGCAGTACCGCGACGGCGAACGCTTTGTGCGCGCCGTCGTCAACGAGGTCGGTATGGACGGCTTCAACCGTGTGTGGACCTCCCCCAACACGCTCCCGACGAAGACGGAGATCGCCAAACCGGCGGACTGGATCGCGCGGGTGCATCGCAAGGCCGATTCGTGAGCCCGGCGGAAAGGTCGTGAAAGAAAACCGGCCGCCGGCAGGCGAACGCCCCTTCAATCACCCGTCCGAGGGACCGTGAGGCCTGGGTAGGCGTGCAATGCTCGGGGAACGGCCCGGTTCTGTCACCATCTACACACTCTGAGTGACCGACCTCGGGCTCACCCCCCGAAAACTTCATGAAGGGAACCGGACATGGGTCCCCATCCTGCGGTCGCGGCGATACGCCTGGCGGTCCGCCGCGTCCTTCACGACCTCCTCAACGAACACCAGATCTCTGCTGAACAGATCTCCGCTGAACAGACCTCTGTGGCGCAGAACCCGCACGAGCGACCGCCGTCGCCGCTCGTGCTCGTCGCATGTTCCGGCGGCGCCGACTCCATGGCGCTCGCCTCCGCCCTCGCCTTCGAGGCCCCCAAACTCGGCATCCGCGCCGGCGGCATCACCGTCGACCACGGCCTCCAGCCCGGCTCCGATCTGCGCGCCGACGAAGTCGCCCTGCGCCTGCGCGAACTCGGCCTCGACCCCGTCGAGTCCGTCGCCGTCACCGTAGGCCGCGAAGGCGGCCCCGAAGCGGCCGCCCGCGACGCCCGCTACGCCGCCCTCGACGCCGCAGCCGTTCGCCACGGCGCCACCGCCGTCCTGCTCGGCCACACCCGCGACGACCAGGCCGAGACCGTCCTGCTCGGCCTCGCCCGCGGCTCCGGGATCCGCTCCCTGTCCGGGATGGCCGCGGTCTCGGGGGCCGACGGCCGTTACCGCCGCCCCTTCCTCCAACTCGACCGGCAGACCGCCCGCAAGGCCTGCATGGTCCAGTCGCTGCCCGTCTGGGACGACCCGCACAACGCGGACCCGGCCTACACGCGCTCCCGCCTGCGCCACGAAGGCCTGCCCGCCCTGGAGAAGGCCCTCGGCAAGGGCGTCGTGGAGGCCCTCGCCCGCACGGCCCAGCTCTCCCGCGACGACGCCGACGCCCTCGACGCCTGGGCGAGCCAGGCCGCCACCGCCGTACGCGACGCGGCCGGCCTCCTGGAGTGCGCCAAGCTCTACGCCCTGCCGCCCGCCGTGCGCCGCCGCATCCTGCGCCGCGCCGCCATCGAGGCCGGCGCCCCCGCAGGCTCGCTGTTCGCCCGCCACATCGAGGAGATCGACCGGCTGATCACCGGCTGGCGCGGCCAGGGGGCCATCAATCTCCCCGGCAAAGTCGTCGCCCAGCGGCAGGGTGGCAGACTGGTGATTCGGCAAGGCTGAAGATTCGGCAGGGCTGAATCCTTACGCCGCCCCCTCGCGGGGGCGGACAGCCGGTGGGACGACCGAAAGTGATGCGGGTGGACGCGAAAGACATGGGCACCGACCTCAAAGAGGTGCTCATCACCAAGGAAGAGATCGACGCCAAGCTCGTCGAGCTGGCCGCGAAGATCGACGCGGAGTACGCGGGCAAGGACCTGCTCATCGTCGGCGTCCTCAAGGGCGCGGTGATGGTCATGGCCGACCTCGCGCGGGCGCTGTCCACCCCCGTCACCATGGACTGGATGGCCGTGTCGTCGTACGGCGCGGGCACCCAGTCCTCCGGTGTCGTCCGGATCCTCAAGGACCTGGACACCGACATCAAGGGCAAGCACGTCCTGATCGTCGAGGACATCATCGACTCCGGCCTGACCCTGTCCTGGCTGCTGTCCAACCTCGGCTCGCGCGAGCCGGAGTCCCTCAAGGTGTGCACCCTGCTGCGCAAGCCGGACGCCGCCAAGGTCGCCATCGACGTCGAGTGGGTCGGCTTCGACATCCCCAACGAGTTCGTCGTCGGCTACGGCCTCGACTACGCCGAGAAGTACCGCAACCTGCCGTTCGTCGGTACGCTCGCGCCCCACGTCTACGGCGGCTGAACCGTCGGGTCGGCCTCGGGCTGACCCGAAGGGCCCAGCCCCGTAAGAAGATCGGGAACCCCGGCGGACACCGCGCCGTTGGAGCATGCAGACGGGTTCGTCAGCCGTCCCGTGCGGCTTCGGGCGACAAAGCTGGGGTACCGTCAGAAGAACTGTCTTATCAAACTCACTATGGCAGGAGGGACGGGGCGACACCGCTCCGTATGGATGGACGTGAAGCGATACTTCCGTGGGCCGGTCATGTGGATCGTGCTGGCCGTCCTTGCCGTGGTCGTGTTGATGCAGGTCGTCGGCTCGTCCGGCGGCTACAAGACGGTGGACACCGGCCAGGTCGTCCAGGCGATCAATGACAACAAGGTCGAATCAGCCAAGCTGACCACCGGCGACGAGCAGACCATCAAGGTCCAGCTCAAGGACGGCGAAGAGGTCGAGGGCAGCTCCAAGATCCAGGCGAGCTACATCGGCGACCAGGGCGTGACCATCGCCGGCACGCTGCAGCAGAAGTTCCAGGACAAGCAGATTCCGGACGGCTACACCGTCTCGCCGTCGAAGCAGAACCCGTTCGTCGGGATCCTGCTCTCCCTGCTCCCCTTCGTCCTCATCGTGGTCGTCTTCCTGTTCCTGATGAACCAGATGCAGGGCGGCGGCTCCCGGGTCATGAACTTCGGGAAGTCCAAGGCGAAGCTCATCACCAAGGACACCCCCAAGACGACGTTCGCCGACGTCGCGGGATCGGACGAGGCCGTCGAGGAGCTCCACGAGATCAAGGAGTTCCTCCAGGAGCCGGCGAAGTTCCAGGCCGTCGGCGCCAAGATCCCCAAGGGCGTACTGCTGTACGGCCCTCCCGGCACCGGCAAGACCCTGCTCGCGCGTGCCGTCGCGGGCGAGGCGGGCGTGCCGTTCTACTCGATCTCCGGTTCCGACTTCGTCGAGATGTTCGTCGGTGTCGGTGCCTCCCGAGTCCGTGACCTCTTCGAGCAGGCCAAGGCGAACGCCCCGGCGATCGTCTTCGTCGACGAGATCGACGCGGTCGGCCGCCACCGCGGCGCCGGCCTCGGCGGCGGTCACGACGAGCGCGAGCAGACCCTCAACCAGCTGCTCGTCGAGATGGACGGCTTCGACGTGAAGGGCGGCGTCATCCTGATCGCCGCCACCAACCGGCCCGACATCCTCGACCCGGCCCTCCTGCGCCCCGGCCGCTTCGACCGCCAGATCGCGGTCGACCGCCCGGATATGCAGGGCCGTCTGGAGATCCTCAAGGTCCACCAGAAGGGCAAGCCGGTCGCCCCGGACGTCGACCTGTCGGCGGTCGCCCGCCGTACGCCGGGCTTCACCGGCGCGGACCTGAGCAACGTCCTCAACGAGGCCGCGCTGCTCACCGCCCGCTCGGACAAGAAGCTGATCGACAACCACATGCTCGACGAGGCCATCGACCGCGTCGTGGCGGGCCCGCAGAAGCGGACCCGGATCATGTCGGACAAGGAGAAGAAGATCACCGCGTACCACGAGGGCGGCCACGCCCTGGTCGCGGCGGCTTCCCCGAACTCCGACCCGGTCCACAAGATCACGATCCTGTCCCGCGGCCGGGCCCTCGGCTACACGATGGTGCTCCCGGACGAGGACAAGTACTCCACCACCCGCAACGAGATGCTCGACCAGCTGGCCTACATGCTGGGCGGCCGCGCTGCGGAGGAGCTGGTCTTCCACGACCCGACCACGGGTGCCGCGAACGACATCGAGAAGGCCACGGCGACGGCCCGCGCGATGGTCACGCAGTACGGCATGACCGAGCGTCTCGGTGCCATCAAGTTCGGCGGTGACAACACCGAGCCGTTCCTCGGACGTGAGATGGCTCACCAGCGCGACTACTCGGAAGAGGTCGCGGCCCTGGTGGACGAAGAGGTCAAGAAGCTCATCGAGAACGCGCACAACGAGGCCTGGGAGATCCTGGTCGAGAACCGCGACGTCCTCGACAACCTCGTCCTCCAGCTCCTGGAGAAGGAGACGCTGGGCAAGGAGGAGATCGCCGAGATCTTCGCGCCGATCGTCAAGCGGCCCCCGCGGCCCGCCTGGACCGGCTCCTCCCGCCGTACCCCCTCCACCCGTCCGCCGGTGCTCTCTCCCAAGGAGCTCGCACTGACGAACGGCGCCAACGGCGCGACCCCGGCGATCACGACGGCCAAGTCCACGGCGACGGAATCGGCCCCGGTGGCCGAGCCGACCCCCGAGGACCGTCCCGAGAGCTGACCCACCCGGCCCCGGTGACCCCATCAGGCCCGGAATGGATGCCGCGTCCCCCAGGTTTTAGCCTGGGGGACGCGGCGTTTTTCAGCCGTTGTTGCAGGGACACCCAGGAACGAGGCACCCACATGACCGACCCCGTGACGCTGGACGGCGAGGGCTCGATCGGCGAATTCGACGAGAAGCGCGCCGAGAACGCCGTGCGCGAGCTGCTGATCGCGGTGGGGGAGGACCCTGACCGGGAGGGGCTCAGGGAGACACCTGGGCGGGTGGCTCGGGCGTACCGTGAGATATTCGCGGGGCTCTGGCAGAAGCCCGAGGATGTGCTGACGACGACGTTCGACCTGGGGCACGACGAGATGGTGCTCGTGAAGGACATCGAGGTGTACAGCACCTGTGAGCATCATCTGGTCCCCTTCAGGGGAGTTGCCCACGTCGGATACATTCCGGCCACCACCGGCAAGATCACGGGACTGTCCAAGCTGGCGCGCCTGGTGGACGTCTACGCCCGGCGGCCGCAGGTGCAGGAGCGCCTCACCACACAGATCGCGGACTCCCTGATGGAAATCCTGGAGCCGCGCGGTGTCATCGTGGTCGTCGAGTGCGAGCACATGTGCATGTCCATGCGCGGTATCCGCAAGCCGGGGGCGAAGACCCTAACGTCGGCGGTACGGGGGCAGCTGCGGGACGCGGCGACGCGCAACGAGGCGATGAGCCTCATCATGGCCCGCTGAGACGGCGTGGTGCCGCAGGGCTTGTCGGACGTTGTGCGGCGTTACGCCGCCGACGCCGCCCCCGTGTTCCTGTCGTCGTCCTCCGGGAGCTTGCACACCCGCTCCAGGAAGATGGCTGCCGCTATGACCGCGAGGCCCGCCACGACGGAGAAGCCGGCGTAGATGGCCTGGTCGCGGCGGGCGGGGACGTCGAGGGATTCCAGGAGGTAGGCGCCGGTGCCGCCGTACATGCCGGCGACCAGGGCGGCCACGAGGGCGCTCGCCTGACCGAAGACGACCGCGCGGGCGGCCATCAGGGGGTCCACGCCCTTGGCCTCGGGGCGGCGCTCGCGCTGGGCCTTGAGGCGGGCTCGGATCGAGAGCGCCGTGGACAGCAGGACCACCGCGATCAACGCGAGGACGATCGGGGCGGCCAGGGGGACGCTGGGAAGGGTCCCGATGGAGGCCCACAGGCGGGCGCCCGCCCAGGACAGGACTCCGGCGACGACGAACACGCCGGCCAGCAGCCTGATGCGCAGCTCTCTCACAGTGCCCCTTCAGCTCCCCCGGATCCCACGGACAGTGGTTGCCTTGACCTTAACGACTATTCGGGCAGCCGGAGTTCCAGGTCCGTGCGGGGTTCGACGCCGTTTCGGGTGACGGCGGCCAGCAGGCCGGAGACCGGGCCGTGGCCGGGGAGCTGTGCCTGCGGCTCCACGTCGTGCCACGGTGCGAGGACGAAGGCGCGTTCGTGGGCGCGCGGGTGGGGCAGGGTCAGCGTCGGGTCGTCGGAGACGACGTCGGCGTACGCCACGATGTCGACGTCGAGCGTGCGGGCGCCCCAGTGCTCCTCCCGGACGCGGTGGAAGGCCTCCTCGACGGCGTGCGCCCGCTCCAGGAGGGAGGACGGGGGGAGAGTCGTCTTCACCACGACCACCGCGTTGAAGTACGAGGGCTGGCTGCCCGGCTCGACGCCCCACGGCTCCGTCTCGTAGACGGGGGAGACGGCCTTCACCCGGACGCCCGGGGTGTCCTCCAGGGCGTCGATGGCGCCCTGGAGGGTCTCCAGGCGGTTGCCGAGGTTGGAGCCCAGGGCGATGACGGCGCGTTTGGGGTTGTGGAGGGTGGTGTCGGCGGCGTCGACCTGCTGCACGACGGAGGCGGGCACCGGCTGTACGGTCGGGTCGCTCGGACCCGCGGCGAAGGACGCGGTCATACTCGGCTCCGGGTGATCGTGACGGTCACGTCGTCGAAGGGGACCGTGATCGGTGCGTTCGGTTTGTGGACGCAGACCTCGACCTCCTGGACCCCCTCGTGCTTCAGACAGGCCTGGGCGATGCGCTCGGCGAGGGTCTCGATGAGATTGACGGGCTCGCCCTCGACGACGGCCACGACCTCCTCCGCCACGATGCCGTAGTGCACGGTCTTCGACAGGTCGTCGTCGGCGGCGGCCGGCCGGGTGTCCAGCCCGAGGACGAGGTCCACGACGAAGGTCTGGCCCTCCTCGCGTTCCTCGGGGAACACACCGTGGTGCCCGCGGGCCTTCAGGCCGCGCAGCGCGACACGATCCACGCGAATCACTCCTGCAATCGTCGGGCTGTATTCCGGGGACACCCCGGACCCCAGCCGGTCCGTACCGTGTGCGGGCGGCACACCAGCCTCAACCGAATCTACCTGCGAGCACTGACAGCGCCGGGCCACAGGGCGTGGCTCCGGGCCGGGGGCCAGGAGGTTTCATCGTGTGTTTCCCCTGGGGAACCCGGTAGCTCACGGGTCGGTAGCCGCCCCTACCCCGGGGTCAGTGATTCCAACCACTTCTTGGTCCCGGTGGGGCGCCTACCCACTCAGGAGGGTGACTCGTCCCCTTCGTCCTCGGCGTTTTCGGCCAGAACGGGAGAGGCGTGGTGGGACCAGAGTTTCCAGCCGGACGGAGTGCGGCGGAACACGTTCGTTGCGACCACCAGCTGGCCGACGAGCGGGCCGAGCTCCTCGCCGCCCTCGGGGGCCGGGCCGCCGCTGAGGATGTTCTCCGTGCAGGTCACGAGGGCGGTGTCGCCGGTGACGGAGACATGCACGTCGGTCAGGAAGAACTGGATGTAGTCGGTGTTCGCCATGATCAGCGCGTACGACCGCAGGACCTCGCCGCGACCGGTCAGCACGGGCCAGCCGGGGTGCACGCAGGAGACCACGCCGGCATCGGCCGGGTCGTGGTACTCCTCGTCGACGCCGAGGTCGGACGGGGTGAGCCAGAGCGAGGACAGCTCCTCGAAGTCGCCGCGCTCCAGTGCCTCGTAGAAGCCGGTGTTGGCGGCCTCCACCTGCTCCACGTCGGTGTGGGGGGCGCTCACTGGGCGCCTTCGGGGGAGGTGGGGTGGGGGGTGCTGGGGCCGGGAGTGCCGGGAGTGCGGGGAGTGTGGGTGGGGGCGTGCGCCCCGCTTGTGGTGATCGCGCCCGGCGCGTTCTCGGTCGTGCGCGCCCCGCTCGCCAGGTCCGTCCCCGGCGCGTTGCCCGACTCGCGCGCCCCCTCCACGGCGCGCGCGACCCGTACCGCGTCGGCTGTCGCGCGCACCTCGTGCACGCGCACCGCCCATGCGCCGGCGTGCGCCGCGAGCGCGGAGACGGCGGCTGTGGCAGCGTCCCGCTCGCGGGCCGGCGGGGGCGCGGCCTGCGGGTCGGCGGCGAGGACGCGGCCGAGGAAGCGCTTGCGGGAGGCGGCGACGAGGAGCGGGTGGCCGAGGGTGAGCAGACGGTCGAGGTGGGCGAGGAGGACGAGGTCGTGCTCGGCGTCCTTGGAGAAGCCCAGGCCCGGGTCGACGACGATGCGGTCGGGGGCGATGCCGCCGGCGAGGACGGCGTCCACGCGCGCGTGGAGTTCGTCGACGACTTCGGCGACGACGTCGGCGTAGACGCCCTTGACGTTGCCGCCCTCCAGGAAGCCGCGCCAGTGCATGACGACGAAGGGGGCGCCGGAGGCGGCGACGACAGGGATCATCGCGGGGTCGGCGAGGCCGCCGCTGACGTCGTTGACGAGGGCGGCTCCGGCGGCGAGGGCCTGCTCGGCGACGGAGGCGCGCATGGTGTCCACGGAGACGGTGACGCCCTCGGAGGCGAGGTCGCGGACGACGGGGATGACGCGCCTGAGCTCCTCGGCCTCGTCGACCCGGGTGGCGCCGGGGCGGGTGGACTCGCCGCCGACGTCCACCAGGTCGGCGCCTTCGCTGACCAGGGCGAGGCCGTGCTTGACGGCGGCCGTCGTGTCGAACCAGCGGCCGCCGTCGGAGAAGGAGTCCGGGGTGACGTTGACGACTCCCATGACCGCGCAGCGGTCCCACTCCGGAAGGCCGGCGACGCGCCCGCGTCCGCTCTGCTTGCTCATACGTTCAGCGTAGGCCCAGGGGGGAGACGTCAGACCGTCCGGCCCGGAGAGCGGGCGGAAGCCGGGTGCGGCCCGAGCGGAAGCCCCCGGGGCTGGAGGGGCGGGGCTTCCGCTCGGGCCTGTCTCGGTGCGCCCAGGCCCCGCGTCACGCCGCGCGGACGTCCCTTTCGGCGACCGCATGGGCACACGCGTGTGGGGCGTTCGTACGGCGGCGCAGGAAGCGCGGCAGGGGGAGGGCGAGGTTGACGAAGCCCTCGGCCTGCATGGCGGCGAAGCCGATGCGGGGCAGGTCGGCGGAGGCGCGGTAGACGACGAAGCGGGGCTCCCAGCGGGGCTGGAACTTCGCGTTGAACTTGTACAGGGACTCGATCTGGAACCAGCGGGAGAGGAAGACCAGCAGGCCGCGCCAGGCGCGCAGCACCGGGCCCGCGCCGATCTTCTCGCCGCGCGCGAGGGCGGCGCGGAACATGGCGAAGTTCAGCGACACGCGCGTGATGCCGAACTTCGGAGCGGCCTGGAGGGCGGCCACGATGAGCAGTTCGTTCATGCCGGGGTCGGCGGAGCGGTCGCGGCGCATCAGGTCCAGGGAGACGCCGTCGCGGCCCCAGGGCACGAAGTGCAGGATCGCCTTGAGGTCGCCGTACTCGCCCGGTACCTCGTCCGCCTTGTGGGCCGTCGCGATCAGGCAGTCGCCGTCGGCGAGGTCGCCGATGCGGCCCAGCGCCATCGAGAAGCCGCGCTCGGTGTCGGTGCCGCGCCAGTCGTCGGCGGCGCGGCGGATGCGCTCCAGCTCGGCGCCGCCGAGGTCACGGACGCGCCGTACGCGGGTCTCGTAACCCGCGCGCTCGATGCGCTTGACCATCTGGCGCACGTTGCGCATCGCGCGCCCGGCGAGGGAGAAATCCGCGACGTCCACCACCGCCTCGTCACCCAGTTCGAGGGCGTCCAGGCCGGTCTCGCGGGTCCACACCTCGCCGCCGGTCTCCGAGCAGCCCATGACGGCGGGCGTCCAGGAGTGCGCCTTGGCCTCGTCCATGAAGCGCTCGATGGCGCCGGGCCAGGCCTCGACGTCGCCGATGGGGTCGCCGCTGGCGAGCATGACGCCGGAGACGACGCGGTAGGTCACCGCCGCCTTGCCGCTGGGGGAGAAGACGACGGCCTTGTCGCGGCGGAGCGCGAAGTGGCCGAGGGAGTCGCGGCCGCCGTGCTTCTCCAGCAGAGCCCTGAGGCGGGCCTCGTCGTCCTCGGTGAGGCGTGCGGCGGGGTGTTCCGGGCGAAAGGCCAGGTAGATCGTCGTGATGGCGGTGAGCAGGCCCAGGGCGCCGAGGGAGAAGGCGACCGTCCAGGAGGTGTTGCCCTGGTAGTCGACCGGGCCCTCGAAGCCGAACAGGCCGTACAGGACGTGCGCGATGCGGTCGGCCAGGCTCGGGTCGCCGACCAGCGTCTTCGGGTGGGCGCTGACGATGACCAGGCCGAGGACGAGCGAACCGGCGCCCATGAGGACGAAGTTGGCGAGCGCGCGCCAGCGGCTGCGCGGGTCGGGCAGGGCCGCGAACTGGTCGCGGTGGATCAGCAGTGGCGCGAGCAGCGCGAGCGAGATGAGCACGCCCACCGGGGAGTGCCGGTACGTGAACTGGGCGACGGCGCCGACCGGCAGCAGCACCACGGCCGCCCGCCAGGCCCGGCGCTTGCGGCGCCTGAGGCCGTGCGCGAGCAGAAGCAGCAGGACGCCCGCGCTCAGCGAGAGAGCCGCGGCGAACGGGCCGAGCGCGCCGGGCAGCACCTCGGCGATGGTGTGCATACGGCTGTGCCGGAAGCGTGGGAAGACGCCCGCGGCGATGTCCAGAACGCCCACGACCGCGCAGGCTCTGGCGACCAGGACGGGTACGGCCTCGGGGCGCGGGCCACGCAGCAGCGCGGGCCGTGCCCACCGCGGTCGGTTCGGAACCCCGCCCGACATTTCCTCATCTGTCCTGACAGACATCGCATCCTGTTGTTCTGCGAGAGACCTTGGATCCGGGCCCGAATCGGGCGTCCGGCGACATTGCGCCCTCTAGGACGGTGTCTCAGGGGGAGAGGTTCACTCGCTTCCTCAAAGCCGGTTCAAAGGCCGGGAAAAGGGCCGGACAAGCCCTCGCGAAGATCCGCGGGAGGTGCGCCGCCACGGGGAGAAAGTGCAGGCAGGAAGCTAACCATGGGTCTCACGAGCAACAACGTGCTGGTGCTGGCGATCGCGGCGGGGGTGCTGCTGTTCGTCGGCACGGTGTGGCTGTGGCCACGGCTGTCGCGGCGCACCTGGCGGGCGGTCAGCGGGCGGGTGGGGCTGTTGCTCGCGACCCAGCTGGCGCTGTTCGCGGCGGTCGGGCTCGCCGCCAACCAGGCCTTCGGGTTCTACGCCAGCTGGGCCGACCTGTTCGGGCAGGAGGACGAGCAGGGGGTGGTCGTCGACCACACGGCGAGCGGCGGTTCGGGCGGACCGCTCCAGGTGACGGACATCCGGCGGGTGAAGGACGCGGGCAGTGCGGCGCGTCCGCAGCACGGCGGGCAGATCCAGAAGGTCGCCATAGTCGGCCGTACGACGCACATCGCGACCTCCGCCTTCGTCTATCTCCCGCCGGAGTACTTCCAGCCGCAGTACCGCACGCGCACGTTTCCCGCGGCCGTCGTCCTCACCGGATATCCGGGCACCGCGCAGGCACTGGTCGACAAACTGCACTACCCGAGCACGGCACTGGACCTCGCCAAGGACGGCCGTATGCAACCGATGATCCTGGTGATGATGCGGCCGACGGTCGCGCCGCCGCGGGACACCGAGTGCGTCGACATTCCGAACGGACCCCAGACGGAGTCGTTCTTCGCCAAGGACCTGCCCGACGCCGTTCTCGCGCACTACAGGGTGGGCAGGAAGCCGGGCAGCTGGGGGATCATCGGCGACTCGACGGGCGGCTATTGCGCGCTGAAGCTCGCGATGCACCACCCCGAGGTGTACGCGGCGGGCGCCGGTCTCTCGCCGTACTACAACGCGCCGATCGACCCCACCACCGGCGATCTCTTCCAGGGTGACAAGGAACTGCGCAATCGCGCGAACCTGTTCTGGTACCTCAAGCACAAGCCCGCGCCCGACACTTCACTGCTCGTCAGCAGCAGCAAGATCGGTGAGTCGAACTACAAGAACACACTGAAGTTCATAGACCGGGTGAAGGCGACGAAGACGACGCGCATCTCGTCGATCATCCTCGAAAGCGGCGGTCACAACTTCAACACCTGGCGGCGGGAGATTCCGGCGACGCTGCAGTGGATCAGCGGGCGGTTGAGCGACCGGTGAGAAGGGCTGACGCCGCGTTCCCGCCGCGTTCCCGTGACGGTCGAGCGTGTTCCTCCGGCGGGAAATGATCTTGCGGATCGGGTGTTCGTTGTCGAATTCGGTGGCGGGTCTGATTCCTGATGTCGTGTGAAGGCTGCGGGATGGCTGTGTTTTTACGGGCCGGGGCACCACGATTGGGCTACGCGCGGTAAGTTTCTGGCCATGCCACGTGGACGTCACCGCCATTCCCCGCCCTTGCACAGGCTGCTGCCCCCCTCGGCGATCGCAGGCGTCTCCACCGTCTGCGCCCTGGCGCCATGGGTGTTCTCGCAGGCGATGGTGTTGCGCGCGCTGGCCGCGGCCGCCGCGGCGACGGCGATCGTCGGCGCGGTCGTCATGCGCCGCTGGGACGCGCAGGCCGGCAAGCAGGTCGCCGACCTCGTACGCGCGCGTGCGAGCGACGAGTGGCGGCACGAGGAACGCGTCGCCGAACTGGAGACCGACCTCGAGGAGTCGCGCGAACTGCGCGCCAAGCTGGAGCAGCGGCTGCGTGCGAAGCGCACGGAGCTGGCGGGACTGCGCAACGAACACGCGGCCCTGCTGCGCCGGTACGCCACCGCGGAGACCGAGCGGGCGAGCGCCCTGGAGGGCCGTCGGCTGCTGGAGATAGAGGCCACGGCGCCCGCACGCGCGCTGCCGCCCGTTCCGGAGGCGGCCGTCGCCGAGGACGCCGCCGCGGAGGAGACCGTCGAGGAGGCCGTGGCTGTGGCTGCCCCGGCCGAGGACGAAGCGGCGGAGACCGACGAGGGCGGCGAGGTCGACGAGGCCGTCGATGACGAGTCCGCCGACGACGAGTCCGAGACGCCCGCGATCTTCTCGCCGGAGGGCTCCAAGCTGTTCCTGCGCGCGAAGGCGGCGCTGTCGCGGTTCGACGAGAACGGCGCGGTGGCGCCCAAGGGCGAGGCTCCGGGGGACGCCATACCCAAGGACGAGGCGTCTGCAGGGGAGTCCTCGAAGAGCGAGTCCTCGAAGGGTGAGGTCGCGGAGGACCCGGACAAGGACGGCAAGGCCGAGGCGGCGCCCAAGGACGGCGGTTCTCCCAAGAAGGACGGCTCCCCGGACGGCGACGGCGGCCCCAAGGGCGACGGTCCCGCGAAGAACGTGCCGGCGCAGGCCGGTCCGGTCACCGCCGAGGTCGTCTCCTCCGGTCCCGAATCCGGCTCAGGTCACTCCGGGGCCGAGGCCGTTCAGGAGGACGAGGCGCAGGGGCAGCCCGTGGCGGTCGACGGGCACACGCGCGCGGCCGCCCTCCCCATGCCGGCCCAGTCGGCCAAGCCCGCGCAGCAGCCCTCCGGCCACTTCGTCGCGCCGACCGCGGTCGCCGTCGCACCGGCCACGCCCGTGCGGCGCCCGGCCGTCGAGGGCGGCTTCGACTTCTTCGGTACGCAGAAGGCGTCCGCCGAACTGGAGGCCGTGCAGAACGAGGACCTCGCCGACGTGGTCGGCCAGGAGGCGCTCGCCCTGCACAAGGCCGAGGCGGAGGCGGAGTTCAAGCCGGCGGACGCGGAGTCCCGGGCCATCGGCCAGGTCATCGACCTGACGGCACACGACGAGACCGAGCAGATCGATATGCAGGGGCTGCGGAGCGCGGTTTCCTGAGCGACGCGTCGACGAGAGCCGCGCGGATCCCTGACGGGGCCGCGCGGTTCTGCGTTGTGCGGCGGGAACGGTGAGCGCGGCGGGTACGGCGTGCGCGGCGAGACTCCGGCCGGGCAGGGGACTCCGGCCGGCCAGGGCACTTCGGCTGGCCAGGGGACTCCGGCTGGGGAGGAGGCTTCTGCCGGGCAGAAGGGCGGGCTGGCCAAGAGATTCGGGCCGGGCAGGAGGATCGGGCCGGGTATAGGGCTCGGGCTGAGCAAAGGGTCCGGGCGAGCGAAAGGCTCAGGCTCAGCAATGAGTTCGGCGGAGCGAAAGGCTCAGGCCGGGCAGTGCGGTAGCCGTGGCCAGGAGGGCGCCGAGCATGGCGGCGCCCAGGGGGTGTCGGCCTCACGGCGCGGCTCAGGCCATCCACCGGTTCGGTCGTGCGTCCGGCGCCCAGGGAGGTGCCGGGCTCGCGGCGCGGCTCAGGCCATCCATCGGTCCGGCCGCGCGTCCCTGCGTCCCGTCCGTGACCGCTCCGCCTGCCCCCGCAGCAGCTCCGCCGCCTCCTCGGCGTCCCTCAGGCGCGCTGTGACGGTCTTGTTGGCCCCCGTGTCCACATGGACGTCGGCGAGCCGCCAGAGGCGCTGCCAGGGCCCCTGGGCGAGCCGTACGCTCTGGACCTTCGCGTGCGGAACCAGCGCGAGGCTGCGTCGCAGCAGGCCCTCCCGGGCCGCGAACACCGAGTCGGTGACGGCGAGTCCGTATCCCCGCCACCACAACGGCACGCACCGCCCGGCCCGCTGAGGGGGCCGGGACAGCGACGCCGACGGCGGCACGGTCACGCCGGGCAGCACGCGCGCGACGACCGCTTCGGCGACCTCGCGCGGAGCGACCGGCACCAGCACCGAGTTGGACGACCCGGCCACGTCCAGCTCGACCCGCACCCATCCGCGCCGCCGCCACAGCAGCGGCTCCACGATCCGCACGGTCTGCACGCGCCCCGGCGGCACCGTCTCGTGGGTGCGGTCCAGGAGCCCGTGGTCGATCCGCAGCCCGTCGGGCGACTCGCCCACCGTCCAGTCGTACTCCCCGACGAACCGCCCCACGCTGCTCGCGCCCGCCGCACCGAGCAACGGCACGCCGGCCGCGAGGACCGTCCACAGGCTGTGGGTGGCGAACCACAGGAACGGCGGTACGACGAGGGCGGCGGCCAGCGTGCCCCAGGTGGCGCCCGTCAGGACGAGGGCGATCGCGAGGTCGCGGGCGGGCGTGCGCAGCAGCTCGCGCGCCGGCGCCTCGCCGACTTCGTGCGCCGTCTCGGGCGCGAACCCGGCGGCGCGCGCGAGGAGTTCCGCGCGGAGCGCACGCGCCTCGCGCTCCCCCAGGAAGGCCAGCTCGTCCTTCTTGTCGGTGCCTATGACGTCGAGTTTCAGCTTGGCGACGCCCGCCACGCGCGCGAGGAGCGGCTGTGTGACGTCGATCGCCTGGATGCGCTCCAGGCGGATGTGCGCCGTGCGCCGGAACACCAGCCCTGTACGGATGCGCAGTTCGGCCTCGGTCACCGCGAAGTGCGTGTACCACCAGGTCAGGAAGCCGTAGAGGGCGGCGGCCGGGACGAGCACGGCGAGCGCGATCAGCAGGGTCGTGGTGGTCAGCCGGGTCAGCTGCCGCTGCGTCTGGTCGGGGTCGTGCACCGCCCATCCGATGAGCACCGCGACCGGCGCCCACGCCCGCCTGAGCGGCGTCACGGGATGCAGCCGCCGCTCGGTCACGGGCGGCTTCTCCCGTACGGCGTCGTCGACGCCCGGCGCCGTCACAGGCCCGCCGATCGGGCCTCGCCGAGCTCGGTCAGCCGGTCGCGCAGCCGCTCGGCCTCCGCCGGGACGAGGCCGGGGATGGTGGCGTCGCTCGCCGCGGCCGCCGTGTGCAGCTGCACGCTGGCCAGCCCGAAGTACCGCTCCATCGGCCCGGAGGTCACCTCGACCAGCTGCATCCGCCCGTACGGCACGACGGTCTCCTCGCGCCACAGCACGCCCCGGCTGATCAGCAGGTCGTCGGCGCGCTCGGCGTACCGCCAGGAACGCCAGTTGCGGCCCAGCATCACCCAGCCCCACGCCATGAACGCGAGCGGCAGCAGCGCGAACGCCGCCCAGGCGGTGCCGGCGAGCAGCCCGAGCAGCAGGCCGACCGCCGCGGCCAGCAGTCCCAGCCACACCACCAGCAACAGTCGCCGCATCCGCAGCAGCCCCGGGGGCAGCCCGATCCACACCGGCTCGCCCTCCACCGCCTCCGTGTACTGCCCGCTCCCCGTCTCCATACGGCCAGCGTACGTAGGACAGACTGTGTCCATGACTCCTACGACGGAGACCACGGTCGGAATCGGCGGCGCGGCGGAGAGCACCGACATGGTGCTCAACATCGGGCCCCAGCACCCGTCGACGCACGGTGTGCTGCGCCTCAGGCTCGTCCTGGACGGCGAGCGGATCCAGCACGCGGAGCCGGTGATCGGCTATATGCACCGGGGCGCGGAGAAGCTCTTCGAGGCGCGCGACTACCGCCAGATCATCATGCTCGCCAACCGCCACGACTGGCTGTCGGCCTTCTCCAACGAGCTGGGCGTGGTCCTCGCCGTCGAGCGCATGCTCGGCATGGAGGTCCCCACGCGCGCGGTGTGGACCCGCACGCTCCTCGCCGAGCTCAACCGGGTGCTCAACCACCTGATGTTCCTCGGCTCGTACCCGCTGGAGCTCGGCGGCATCACGCCGGTCTTCTACGCGTTCCGGGAGCGCGAGGTCCTCCAGAACGTCATGGAGGAGGTCTCCGGCGGCCGTATGCACTACATGTTCAACCGCGTCGGCGGCCTCAAGGAGGACCTCCCGGCCGGCTGGTCCTCACGCGCGCGTGCCGCCGTCGCCGCCGTGCGCTCGCGCATGGACGTGTACGACGACCTGGTGCTCGGCAACGAGATCTTCCGGGGGCGCACGCGGGGCGTGGGCGCCCTCGCGCCGGAGACCGTGCACGCGTACGGCGTGAGCGGGCCCATCGCGCGCGCCTCCGGCGTCGACTTCGACCTCCGCCGCGACGAGCCCTACCTCGCGTACGGGGAACTCCAGGACACCCTGAGGGTCGTGACCCGCGCGGAGGGCGACTGCCTCGCCCGTTTCGAGGTCCTCCTGGAGCAGACCCACAACGCCCTCGACCTCGCCGACGCCTGCCTCGACCGGCTCGCCGAGCTGGAGCCCG
This sequence comes from Streptomyces sp. S.PB5, assembly GCF_030403745.1. Taxonomy (GTDB): domain Bacteria; phylum Actinomycetota; class Actinomycetes; order Streptomycetales; family Streptomycetaceae; genus Streptomyces. The sequence goes on along the minus strand of NZ_JAQMWP010000013.1, from coordinate 58,562 downwards.
GCCCGATCAACCAGCGCCTCCCCAAGGTTCTGAAGGCGCCCGAGGGCCACACGTACGCCTGGACCGAGAACCCCCTCGGCATCAACGGCTACTACCTCGTCAGCAAGGGCGAGAAGACCCCCTACCGGCTCAAGCTCCGCTCGGCCTCGTACAACAACATCCAGGCCCTCGTGGAGCTGCTTCCGGGCACGCTGGTCGCGGACATGGTGGCGATCCTGGGGTCACTGTTCTTCGTGGTCGGGGACATCGACAAGTAGGGCGCCCAGGGGTGCGTCCGAAGTGTCCGGTGCGTTCGGGATTCCGACCGGCTGCAGCAGCCATCCGAAGTCGCCGAGGCCGCCGGGTGCGGTGAGTTCGGCGGCTTCGCCGGCGCTCGCGAGGGCGCGTACGTAGGCCGCTGGTTGTGTGGTCGCGAGTGCGAGCGGGGGGCGTGCGCCTGCGATGCCCAAGGCGCGCAGGGCGGCGCGTTGCGTGAGGACGCGCCCCTCGGGCAGGGCGCGCGCGGACCCGGCGTACACGCGCGGAGCGTGCGCGGCGCACGCGTCCAGTGCCACGTGCGCCGTGAGGTCGCACGACCCGTCCGGCACGGGCTCCGTCTCGCGCCCCGCGCGAAACCCGGTGAGTGTCCCGAACAGAGGGCGCGCGTCCGCGGCGTGCGCGTAGTCGACCGCCACCGCGAGCCCCCGCCCCACAGCCGTGACCGCGTCGGCCCACGCCTCGTCCCGGGGCAGCCCGATCTCCGCCCGCAGCCCCTCCTCGGCCGTCAGCGGCCACCACCGCGTGAGCCACGCCGCGTCGGCGCCGGAGAACGGTTCCCCGAGCCGCTCGGCGCCGTCCCGTCGTACGAGCACCCGGCGCGGCACTCCCGCGGAGTCCACCTCGGCGACCTCCAGCGGCACGTTGTCCAGCCACTCGTTGGCGAACAGCAGCCCGGTGATCCCCCGCGGGGGCTCGGGCAGCCACTCGATCCGGTGGTCGAGGCCGGGCGGGCGGGCGGCGACCTCGACGGCGTACGCGCGTGTGCGGGCGGCCACGTCGGAGGGGAGGGCGGCGAGGACGCCGGTGGCCAGTTCGCCCCGGCCCGCGGCCATGTCCACGAAGTCGAGGGTCTCCGGGTGGCCCAGGGCCTGGTCGACCCGGCACAGCAGGCGCGACACGGCCTCGGCGAACAAGGGCGACGCGTGCACCGACGTACGGAAGTGACCGGCCGGGCCCTCGGGGCGGCGGTAGAAGCCGCCGGGGCCGTACAGGGCGGTCTCGGCGGCCTCACGCCAGCCGCGCCACTGGTCCGTCGTCTCGTCCGTCACGTGGTCAGGTTAGGCGTACAGGGGAGCGGAGCCTCCACCTTGGGGAGTAGGCCGGGGGCGCATGGATCGGTCCTCCGGTTGACCCCGGCACGCTTCACGCTTCCCTACGCTGGGTTACGTGCAGCGCCTCTATGACTTCCTCCGCAGGCACCCGACCGGGGTGGACGGCTTCTGGGCCGTCGTCCTGTTCGGGATCACCGCGGCTGCCGGAACCGCGGGCCAGGACCGGGGCGGGACCGACTCCACGGCCCTGCTCGTACCGGTCGTCTTCCTTCTGTGCCTGGTCATCGCGCTGCGTCGGCTCATGCCCGAGAAGATGCTGGTACTGGCCGTCGGGCTCGGCCTGGCCCAGCTGGTGCTGAACGTCGGGGTCACGGCCGCCGACTTCGCCTTCCTGGTGATCGTCTACACCGTCGCCGCCACGGGCGCCCGCTGGGCCTCCCGGCTGGGCCTGGTCATGGCCCTGAGCGCGGCCCCCCTGGCACAGCTGCGATGGCCGCACGAGAACGCGAGCGTGCCCGGTCAGGTCGCGGTCATCGTCTTCCAGACCGTGCCGTTCGCGCTCGCCTGGGTACTCGGGGACTCGATACGGACCCGGCGGGCCTACTTCGCCCAGCTGGAGGAGCGCAACGCCCGGCTGGAGAAGGAGCGCGAGGCGCAGGCCAAGGTCGCGGTCGCCGCCGAACGCGCCCGGATCGCACGCGAGCTCCACGACGTGGTCGCGCACAACGTCTCGGTGATGGTGGTGCAGGCCGACGGCGCCGCCTACGTCCTCGACACGGCGCCCGACCAGGCCAGGAAGGCCCTGGAGACGATCTCCTCCACCGGCCGCCAGGCCCTCGCCGAGATGCGCCGCCTGCTGGGCGTACTGCGCACCGGCGAGCACCAGGAGGTCGGCGAGTACGTCCCGCAGCCCGACGTCGAGCAGATCGACGACCTGGTCGAGCAGTGCCGCACCTCGGGGCTGCCCGTCGACTTCAAGGTCGAGGGCACCCCGCGCCCGCTGCCCAGCGGCGTCGAGCTCACGGCGTACCGGATCGTGCAGGAGGCGCTCACCAACACCCGCAAGCACGGCGGGCCGAACGCGGGCGCCAGCGTGCGCCTGGTCTACTTCGACGACGGGCTCGGCCTGCTCGTCGAGGACGACGGCAAGGGTGCCCCGCACGAGCTGTACGAAGAGGGCGGCACCGACGGACAGGGCCACGGCCTGATCGGTATGCGCGAGCGCGTCGGCATGGTCGGCGGCACTCTGGACGCGGGACCCCGTCCCGGCGGAGGGTTCCGTATCAGTGCGCTGCTCCCGCTCAAACCCGCGCATTGACGCCGACGCACGCCCCCTGTTGACACCTGTAAGACGGAAGAAGAGGACCCGATGACGATCCGTGTGATGCTCGTCGACGACCAGGTGCTGCTGCGCACCGGGTTCCGGATGGTGCTCGCCGCCCAGCCGGACATGGAGGTCGTCGCGGAGGCGGGTGACGGCGTCGAGGCCCTCCAGGTGCTGCGCGCGACGGACGTCGACGTGGTCCTCATGGACGTGCGCATGCCGAAGCTGGACGGCGTGGAGACCACCCGCCGCATCTGCCAGGAGGAGAACCCGCCGAAGGTGCTGATCCTGACCACCTTCGACCTCGACGAGTACGCCTTCTCCGGGCTGAAGGCGGGCGCGTCCGGCTTCATGCTCAAGGACGTGCCGCCCGGCGAACTCCTCGCCGCGATCCGCTCGGTGCACAGCGGCGACGCGGTCGTGGCCCCCTCGACCACCCGCCGCCTCCTCGACCGCTTCGCCCCGATGCTGCCGAGCGCCGGCAAGGAACCCCAGCACAAGGAACTGGAACGGCTCACCGAGCGCGAGCGCGAGGTCATGGTCCTGGTCGCCCAGGGCCTGTCCAACGGTGAGATCGCGGCCCGCCTCGTCCTGTCCGAGGCGACCGTGAAGACCCACGTGGGCCGCATCCTGACCAAGCTCGGGCTCCGGGACCGGGTACAGGTGGTGGTCCTGGCGTACGAGACGGGGCTGGTGCGGGCCGGCGGCCACGGCTGAGGCACAGCAGCCGTGATTCCCGCGTAACCGGCGCCCACTAGGGTCTGCGCATGCTCCTCTGGATCAACGGCCCTTTCGGGGGCGGCAAGACGCAGACGGCGTACGAGATCCAGCGCCGTCTGCCCGGAAGCGTGGTCTGTGACCCCGAGCATGCGGGCTTCGGTCTGCGCCGCATGCTGCCGCCCGAACTCCGCGGGAACTTCCAGGACCTGAAGTCCTGGCGGGACGGCGTGGTCGAGGTCCTCGACCTCGCTCTCGCCAAGCACGACGGCGTGGTCATCGCGCCCATGACGGTCACGAACCCCGTGTACTTCGCGGAGACCGTGGGGCGGCTGGGCGAACTCGGCCACGACGTCCGCCACTTCACCCTGCTGGCTCAGCGCGAGACCGTCCTCAAGCGGCTGCGGGAGCGCGGCTTCGGGCACCTCCTTCAGTACGTCGGTGGGAAGAACTCCGGTCTGGGGCGCGAGACCTGGGCCGTGCAGCAGCTCGACCACTGTCTGGAGCGGCTGAGCGGGCCCGAGTTCGCCGAGCACCTGTGGACGGACGAGTCGACCGTGCCGAAGACGGCCGACCGCATCGCCGTCCTGGCCGGGCTGAGGCTGCGGCCGAACAACGAGGGTGCGCTGCGGACGAGGCTGAGGCAGGTACGGGTCGGGGTGAAGCACATCCGCTTCGACTGACCGGCTACCTGAGGATCCCCTCCAGGAAGTCGCTGCCCAGCCGGGCCACCACGGCTATGTCCAGCTGGTGCTTGACGTACCGTCCGCGGCGGCGGGTGGTGATCAGGCCCGCCTTCTTCAGGACGCCCAGGTGCCGGGATATCTCCGGCGCCGTCATCCCGTGCGCCTGCGCCAGCTCGCTCGTGGTCCAGGCGCTGCGGGCCAGATGGCGGCAGATCCGCATCCGGACCGGATGGGACAGGGCGGTCATCCGCAGGGCGAGCTGCTCGACGGAGGGCGGTGCCGCGAGCTCCGGGGAGCCGACCGGGTAGTGCACCACGGGCTGCCAGCCGGGCCGGTAGAGGACGGCAAGGTGGGGCCAGCCGAGGCTGGTCGGCACGAGGAGGAGATTGCCGTCCCCCGTGGCCGTACGGCCCACGCTCAGCTTGTCGACCGTGATCTCGGCGGCGGTCTCGTCGAGGGCGAGCGCCGGGGACGCGGCGGCGAGCGCCTCGGCCAGGCCCTTGCGGCGTACGAGGTCGGTCTTGTGGCGGGCGTCCGCCGCCAGCTGGTGGCGCAGCCGGGACCAGGTCTCCGCGAAGAAGGCCTCGTCGCAGTCCTGGAGGAACTGGCGCAGCCAGGCCCGGATCCTGGGCGGGTCGGTGAGCAGCAGCTCGGTGAACCGCTCCTGGCGCGGACCGCGCGCGGCGGCCAGCGCCAGGGCACGCCGACCCTGCTCGGCGTCGAAGAGCCAGTCGGTGCCGATGTCGTAGCAGGTCGCGCAGCTGAACTCCAGGGCTGCGCTGACGAACTGTTCGTCCGTCAGCTTGTCCAGGAGGTCCAGTTCCTCCGCGAGCGTGGCACCCGGCAGGGTGCGGCCGCCGGGGATGCCCGCGTACGGCAGGAACAGGTCCGCGAACGTCGTCGTCCACAGGAAGTCCGCGTCGCACATCCGGTCGGCCAGATGCGGGTCGAGCCGGGCCGTCACGGTCGTCACCCAGCCCTGCAGCCCCGGATGGTGCCCCGGCTCGGCCAGCGCGTGCAGCGCCATGCCGAGCTCGGCCAGGGGGGAGGGCACGACGGCGACCCCCTCCGGCCGCAGCCCCGCGATGTCGATGCGCACGCTCATGACCTCATGGTGCACCCCGCCACTGACATCGCCTCCCCCGATTGACGCCCGCCGTCAATCGACGCGACGGCGCGGGCGCCATGAGCATCACGCAGCGGTACCTCCTCGACCTCTACCGCGCCGAGCGGCTCGGGCAGCCCGCCCCGCCCGCGCCCGGCGCCCATGACCGGCAGGCCGTGCGCGAGCTGCGCGACCACCGTCCGGGCCGTCGTCGCCGGGCGGCCGGCCCACGGGCGGATACGACGGACCCTGGGCCGGTGGCGCACCGGCACCCGCGCCCTAGCTGCTGACGCCGGGCAGCCGGGTCACGAAGTCCGCGACGGCCGCCTTCACGTCCTCGGCCGTCCACTCCAGACCGGCGGCGCCCACGGTGACCTCGGCGAGCGCCAGCCCGGGCCCGCCCTGGCCCCAGTAGCCGGTGAACAGATACGTCCCCGTCTCCTCCGCCTGCCGCACCGCCGCCTCGACCAGCACGTCGGGGTCGTACGGCAGCCAGACCTGGAACTGGTGGGTGTGCGGCTCCTCGGGGTGCACGCGCGCCCAGGCCACACCCGCCTCGGCGAACCCCTCCCGCAGCGCGGCCGCCACCACGCGCGCGTGCCGGACGTACTCCGGGAGCCTGGGCAGCTCCCGCTCCAGGCCGACGAGCGCCGACAGCACGGTGGGGAACTGCTGGAAGACCGTCCCGCCGTACCGGTGGCGCCAGGCCTTCGCCTCCTCCACCATCGTCCTCGGGCCGGCGAGCGCCGCTCCGGCGAAGCCTTCGAGCGACTTGTAGAACGACACGTAGACGCTGTCCGCCAGGCCCGCGATCTCGTCCAGGGGGCGGCCGAAGTGGACGGTGGTCTCCCACAGGCGCGCGCCGTCGAAGTGCACCACCGCGTCGCGCTCGCGCGCCGCTTCCACGACCTCCGTGAGCTCCTCCCAGGTGGGCAGGACGAATCCGGCGTCCCTGAGGGGCAGTTCGAGCATCAGGGCGCCACAGGGCTCGTCGAGGTCACGTACCTCGTCGGCGGTGGGCAGCCGGGGCTCGCTGGTCAGGCGCACCGGGCGCAAGCCGCTGACCTGGGCGAGAGCATGGCGTTCGTGGACCTCGGGGTGGGCCAGCGGATGCAGGGCGACCGTCGGGTTGCCGGTGCGGGCCGCCCAGCAGCGCAGGGCGACCTGCTGGGCCATCGTGCCCGTGGGGAAGAACGCGGCGGCCTCCTTGCCCAGCAGGGTCGCGACCCGTTCCTCCAAGGTCGCCACGACCCCGTCGCCGTAGATGTCCACGCTCTCGTCCAGGTCGTACACCTCGGGCGCGGCCTCCGTCAGCGCCGCGAGCCGCTCCCGGAGCGTGCGGCTCGGTCCGCCGCGCCACAGGATGCGCCGCGCCTTGCGTACGGCGCCCCGGCGCCGCTCCCGCAGTCGTTCCTCCGCCGACCGTTCCTCGACCTGTTCCTCGGTCTGTTCCGTAGCCTGCTCCGCCGTATCGCTCATGCTCGGGATCATCCCGCGGGTCCCTCCCACGGACACCCGCATTTCCGCGCCGGTACGGCACGCGGCCGCCCACAGCCTGTGGACGACCGGACGCCCCTTCGACCAATCGCGTTAACATGACGAGAAATCGTCCGGTACCCGGAGCGGACTGGAACGGGAAGGCCGCCGTCGCGTGAGTACAAGCCAACTGCCAGACCCCAAGGACCGCCCCGCGCGGCTCACCGTCGGTGTCGTCGGCGCCGGCCGCGTGGGCCCCGCGCTCGCCGCGTCGCTCCAGCTCGCCGGGCACCGTCCGGTGGCCGTCTCCGGGGTCTCCGACGCCTCCCGCAGGCGGGCCGCGCTGATGCTCCCCGACGTGCCGCTCCTGCCGCCCGCCGAGGTCCTGCAGCGCGCCGACCTGGTGCTGCTCACCGTCCCGGACGACACCCTGCCGGGGCTCGTGGAGGGCCTGGCCGAGACCGGGGCCGTACGTCCCGGGCAGCTGCTGGTGCACACCTCCGGCCGGTACGGCGCGAAGGTCCTGGACCCCGCCCTGCGCGCGGGCGCGCTGCCGCTGGCGCTGCACCCCGCGATGACCTTCACCGGCACCCCTGTGGACGTCCAGCGGCTCGCCGGCTGCTCCTTCGGGGTCACCGCGCCCGAGGAGCTGCGGATGGCCGCCGAGGCCCTCGTCATCGAGATGGGCGGCGAACCGGAGTGGATCGCCGAGGAACGGCGCCCGCTCTACCACGCGGCGCTCGCGCTCGGCGCGAACCACCTGGTCACCCTGGTCGCCCAGTCCATGGAGCTGCTGCGCTCGGCGGGCGTCGAGGCCCCCGACCGGATGCTCGGCCCGCTGCTCGGCGCCGCCCTCGACAACGCCCTGCGCTCCGGTGACGCGGCCCTGACCGGCCCCGTCGCGCGCGGGGACGCGGGCACCGTCGCCGCGCACGTCAGCGAGCTGCGCAAGCACGCCCCGCAGACCGTCGCCGGCTACCTGGCGATGGCCCGCGCGACCGCCGACCGGGCACTCGCCCACGGCCTGCTCAAACCCGAGCTCGCCGAGGACCTCCTCGGGGTACTCGCCCACGGCACGAATCCGTCGGAGAACGGGGAAGACCGATGAGCCGCCGCCCCTTCGAACTCGCCCCCACCGTCGATGACCTGCGGTATGTGCACGACCACTTCGCGGTGCCGGGACGCACTGCCGTCGTCATGACCATGGGCGCCCTGCACGAGGGGCACGCGACCCTGATCAGGGCTGCCCGCGAGCACGTCGGCAGCAAGGGCTTCGTGATCGTCACCGTCTTCGTCAACCCCCTGCAGTTCGGTGCGGGCGAGGACCTCGACCGCTATCCGCGCACCCTCGACGCCGACCTCAAGATCGCCGAACAGTCGGGCGCGGACGTCGTGTTCGCCCCCTCCGCCGACGAGGTCTACCCCGGCGGCGAGCCCCAGGTCCGCATCAGCGCGGGCCCCATGGGCGAGCGCCTGGAGGGCTCCTCGCGCCCCGGCCACTTCGACGGCATGCTCACCGTCGTCGCCAAGCTGCTGCACCTCACCCGCCCCGACGTCGCCCTGTTCGGCCAGAAGGACGCCCAGCAGCTCGCCCTGATCCGCCGCATGGTGCGGGACCTGAACTTCGGCGTCGAGATCGTCGGCGTACCCACCGTCCGCGAGGACGACGGGCTGGCCCTGTCCAGCCGCAACCGCTACCTCTCGCCCAAGGAGCGGCGCACCGCGCTCGCGCTGTCCCGGGCACTGTTCGCGGGCCGCGACCGGCACGCGGCGCAGGAGGCGCTGCGGGCACGCGCGCGTGAGGTGCCCGCCACGCACGCGCGTGCCGAGGCGCTCAGCGCCATAGGGGAGTCCCGCGCGGCCGCCGACACGCACGCCGTCGCCAAGGCGCTCCCGGGCGCCCCCTCCGCCGTCCGCGCCGCCGCCCGCCAGATCCTCGACGAGGCCGCCCGCCTCGACCCGCCGATCGCCCTGGACTACCTCGCGCTCGTCGATCCGTCCGACTTCTCCGAGATCACCGACGACTTCACCGGCGAGGCCGTTCTCGCCGTCGCCGCCCGGGTCGGGACGACCCGCCTGATCGACAACATCCCCCTCACCTTCGGAACCCTCGGAGCCGCCTCGTGACCAGCACAGGCATACGACTGCACGCCCCCGCGCCCGGATGGTCCATCGACGCGGACGTCGTGGTCGTGGGTTCCGGCGTCGCCGGCCTCACCGCGGCCCTGCGCTGCGAGGCGGCGGGGCTGCGCACGGTCGTCGTCACCAAGGCCCGCCTCGACGACGGCTCCACCCGCTGGGCCCAGGGCGGCATCGCCGCGGCCCTCGGCGAGGGCGACACCCCCGAGCAGCACCTCGACGACACCCTGGTCGCGGGCGCGGGCCTGTGCGACGAGAGCGCCGTACGGATCCTCGTCACCGAGGGCCCCGACGCCGTGCGCCGTCTCATCGAGACCGGGGCGCACTTCGACGAGTCCGAGGAAGGCGGCCTGGAGCTCACCCGCGAGGGCGGCCACCACCGCCGCCGTATCGCGCACGCCGGCGGCGACGCGACCGGCGCGGAGATCTCCCGGGCGCTCGTGGAGGCGGTACGCGCGCGTGGGCTGCGCACGATCGAGAACGCGCTCGTCCTGGACCTGCTGACCGACGCCGACGGCCGTACGGCGGGTGTCTCGCTGCACGTCATGGGCGAGGGCCAGCACGACGGCGTGGGCGCCGTGCACGCCCCCGCGGTCGTCCTCGCGACCGGCGGCATGGGCCAGGTCTTCTCCGCGACCACCAACCCGTCCGTCTCCACCGGCGACGGGGTCGCACTCGCCCTGCGCGCGGGAGCGGAGGTCAGCGACCTGGAGTTCGTGCAGTTCCACCCGACCGTGCTCTTCCTCGGCCCCGACGCCGAGGGCCAGCAGCCCCTGGTCTCCGAGGCCGTACGCGGTGAAGGCGCCCACCTGGTCGACGCCGACGGCGTGCGCTTCATGGTCGGGCAGCACGAACTGGCCGAGCTCGCCCCCCGGGACATCGTCGCCAAGGGCATCATGCGGCGCATGCAGGAGCTCGACGCCGAGCACATGTTCCTCGACGCCCGGCACTTCGGCGCCGACATGTGGGCGCACCGCTTCCCGACGATCCTCGCGGCCTGCCGCGCCCACGGCATCGACCCGGTCACCGAGCCCATCCCGATCGCCCCGGCCGCCCACTACGCCTCCGGCGGCGTGCGCACCGACTCGCAGGGCCGTACGACCGTCCCTGGCCTGTACGCGTGCGGCGAGGTCGCCTGCACCGGCGTGCACGGCGCCAACCGGCTCGCCTCCAACTCCCTCCTGGAGGGCCTGGTCTACGCCGAGCGCATCGTCGAGGACATCACGGCCGCCCACGCGGCGAACGGCCGCCACGCGCGCGTGCCCGCGACGGTCGAGCACCCCGCGACCCCTGTGACCCCCGCGCACCCCCTGCAGTCTCCCGAGGCGCGGTTCGCGATCCAGCGGATCATGACCGACGGCGCCGGCGTCCTGCGCTCGGCGGACTCCCTGGAGAAGGCCGCCGAACAGCTCCAGCAGCTGCACACCGACGCCCGTGACGCCCTCGACGAGGACGGCAAGACGGCCGAGCCCGGCGTGGACACCTGGGAGGCCACCAACCTCCTGTGCGTGGCCCGCGTCCTGGTCGCCGCCGCACGCCTGCGTGAGGAGACCCGCGGCTGCCACTGGCGCGAGGACCGGCCCGACCGCGACGACGCGGCATGGCGCCGCCACATCGTCGTACGGCTGAATCCGGACCGCACACTCGCCGTACACACCACCGATACCGCAGACTTCCCCCCGACCCGGCAGCCCCTTCAGGAGCAGTGACACCAGTGAGCACCGACGACCTTCCCCTCGCCTCGTCCGGCGGCTGCGGCGACGGCTGCGCCTGCGGCGCCGAGGGCGACGCGGAGTACCTGGAGTGCGGGCTCGACCCCGCGCTCGCCCAGCTCCTGGCCGACGCCGGGCTCGACCCGGTCGAGGTCGAGGACATCGCCAACGTGGCCATCCAGGAGGACCTGGACCACGGCGTGGACGTGACGACGGTCGCGACCATCGCCGAGGACGCCGTCGCCACCGCCGACTTCGTCGCGCGCGAGGCGGGCGTCGTGGCGGGCCTGCGGGTCGCCGAGGCGGTCGTCTCGGTGGTCTGCGAGGACGAGTTCGAGGTCGAGCGGCATGTCGAGGACGGCGACCGGGTGGAGGCCGGGCAGAAGCTCCTGTCGGTCACCACGCGCACGCGTGACCTGCTGACCGCCGAGCGCAGCGCGCTGAACCTGCTGTGCCGGCTGTCGGGCATCGCGACCGCCACGCGCGCGTGGGCGGACGCCCTGGACGGCACGAAGGCACGCGTGCGTGACACGCGGAAGACCACGCCCGGACTGCGCTCGCTGGAGAAGTTCGCGGTGCGGTGCGGCGGGGGCGTGAACCACCGGATGTCCCTGTCGGACGCGGCTCTGGTGAAGGACAACCACGTGGTCGCCGCCGGTGGTGTCGCCCAGGCCTTCAAGGCCGTCCGCGAGACCTTCCCGGACGTGCCGATCGAGGTCGAGGTCGACACCCTGCACCAGCTGCGCGAGGTCGTGGAGGCGGGTGCCGACCTGATCCTGCTCGACAACTTCACGCCGGGGGAGTGCGAGGAGGCGGTCGCGCTGGTGCACGGGCGCGCCGCGCTGGAGGCCTCGGGCCGGCTCACGCTGGACAACGCGCGCGCGTACGCCGAGACCGGCGTCGACTACCTCGCCGTGGGCGCCCTCACGCACTCCTCGCCGATCCTGGACATCGGTCTCGACCTGCGCGAGGCGGAGTAGTCGCGATGCTCCTCACGATCGACGTAGGAAACACGCACACCGTCCTCGGGCTCTTCGACGGCGAGGAGATCGTCGAGCACTGGCGCATCTCCACGGACGCGCGCCGCACCGCCGACGAGCTGGCGGTGCTGCTCCAGGGCCTCATGGGCATGCACCCGCTGCTCGGCGACGAACTCGGCGACGGCATCGACGGCATCGCGATCTGCGCGACCGTGCCGTCGGTGCTGCACGAGCTGCGCGAGGTGACGCGGCGGTACTACGGCGACGTGCCGGCGGTGCTGGTGGAGCCGGGGGTGAAGACGGGGGTGCCGATCCAGTTCGACAACCCCAAGGAGGTCGGCGCCGACCGCATCATCAACGCCGTCGCGGCGAACGAGCTCTACGGCGGCCCCGCGATCGTCGTCGACTTCGGTACGGCGACCACCTTCGACGCGGTGTCCGCGCGCGGGGAGTACGTCGGCGGGGTCATCGCCCCCGGTATCGAGATCTCCGTGGAGGCCCTCGGGATCCGGGCCGCGCAGCTGAGGAAGATCGAGGTGGCCCGGCCCAGGAACGTGATCGGCAAGAACACCGTCGAAGCCATGCAGTCGGGTGTCGTGTACGGCTTCGCCGGGCAGGTCGACGGGGTCGTGACCCGTATGGCCCGGGAGCTCGCCGACGACCCGGACGACGTGACGGTGATCGCGACGGGCGGACTGGCGCCGATGGTGCTGGGCGAGGCGTCGGTGATCGACGAGCACGAGCCGTGGCTGACGCTGATCGGACTGCGGCTGGTGTACGAGCGGAACGTGTCGCGGATGTGAGCCGGGGCGGGTGACGGCGGCGGCCCGGCCTCCGGGCGCCCGGCTCCCGCCCGGAGCCGCACTCGCGTCCGCGGGGCCCCGCGCGAGCGCTCGCCCCGACCCCACGCGCGCGTCCGCCCGAGTGGCTCCGCGCGCCACACCCGGCCGCCTTATGTCGAATTTGTCTGATTAGCGCGTACTGTCGCACCATGCCCACGCCATACGGATCCCGCGGCGGCATGGCGTTCGGCGTGGAGGAGCTGCGTGTGCTCCGCCGCGCTCTCGCCCTCGCCCTTCACCCCCGAACCGCCTCGGCCGAAGACGTCCAAGACTGTCTCCGCCTGGCCGACTCCCTGGACGAGGCGATGCGCGAGGGCGCCAGGCTGCGCGCCTTCCTGGTGGCCGACCTCGCCCGGTATCGCGCCGCCCTGCCCGGTACCGCCGCCGGTTATCTCGCCCTCCTGGAGGAAGCCCTGAGCGCCGGGTACCGGCCGGAGGTCGACGACCTCGCCGGGCTCAGAGCGCTGCGCGGCAACCCCGTGGCGGCCGCCCTCCTGGACCGCTGCCTCGCCCTCGCCGAGCAGGACGTACGCGCCCGGCTGGCCCGCGGTGCGGTCCGGCGGTCCACCCCGGCCGTCCCGGCCTCCCGTACCCGCCTCCTGGCCCTTCCCGGGGGCCTTTCCGACGGCTCCGCGGCCGCCGGCGAGGAAGCAGCCGCGGAACAGCCCGGCGAGCAGCCCCGGACGCCGGAGAAGAAGCCCGCTCAAAAGCCGGCCGCCCCCAAACCGGCCCCCGCCGGCCCCGCCCCCGCGCGCCCCATCCCCACCCCCGGCGAGGTCTTCCCCCGCCGCAAACCGGCCTCTCCGCCCCCGAACCCGCCGCAGCAGCTCGCCGCGGGCTGAGCCGCGCCGGAGACGAGCCCGGGGGCCGGACCCGACACCACGGGTCGCGGCCCCCGCGCCCGGCAACCCGGCCCCCCGCCTCGCTCCGCTCGGCCCCGTGGCTACCCTGGACGCATGGACTACGTCTCCGCGCTCGTGCCCCCGGTCGTCATGGCCGTGTTCTTCATCAGCGTGATCAGGGTGATCGTGAAGACCCAGGGCGGGGCGAACAAGGCCAAGGAGGACGCGGCCGTCGACGCCGTCCTCGCGCGCGTGGAGAACGGCAAGCAGACCTCCGCGCACACCGACGCCTGAGGCCCGATTCCGGCATCTTCATCGGCGTACGACTCCCACTTTCCGAGTCGTACGCCCTTTTTGTTCTTGTTTCCCACTATTGTCCTGAGCTGTGCCTCGCCCATTGGGAGAACTCGAAGACGCGGTCATGACGCGGGTGTGGAAGTGGAACCGCCCGGTGACCGTTCGAGAAGTCCTGGAAGACCTTCAGCAGGAACGGTCCATCGCATACACCACGGTGATGACCGTTTTGGACAATCTCCATCAGAAGGGCTGGGTGCGGCGGGAGGCCGAAGGACGGGCCTATCGATATGAGGCCGTGTCCACCCGAGCCGCCTACGCCGCCGCCCTGATGAACGACGCCTGGTCGCAGAGCGACAACCCGGCGGCCGCTCTCGTCGCGTTCTTCGGGATGATGAGCGAGGAACAGCGCCATGCGCTGCGCGACGCCGTACGGATCGTCCAAGGACCGGAAACCGCCGGACCTGCACCGGATACCCCTGCCGAAACACGTGGTGAGAACCCCGGCTCGGCAACGGAGGGTGTCGGGCGATAGCGTCCGCACATGTCCGCAGAGAGCTCGTCGGCGCAGAGCCCCGAAGTCACCGCAAAAGCCATCACCGTTCGCCGGGCCCGTACCAGCGATGTCGCGGCCGTACGCAGTCTCCTCGACGAGTACGTCCGCGCCCGCATCCTGCTCGACAAAGCCACCGTGACGCTTTACGAGGACATCCAGGAGTTCTGGGTCGCCGAACGCGATGACAACGGCGAGGTCGTCGGGTGCGGCGCACTGCATGTGATGTGGGAAGACCTCGCGGAAGTGCGCACTCTCGCCGTGAAGCGGGGCCTGAAGGGCGCCGGTGTCGGCCATCAGCTGCTGGAGAAGTTGCTGGACACCGCGCGCTGGCTCGGTGTTCGGCGGGTTTTCTGTCTCACCTTCGAAGTGGACTTCTTCGGCAAGCACGGCTTCGTCGAGATCGGGGAGACGCCTGTCGACACCGATGTCTACGCGGAGCTGCTGCGTTCCTATGACGAGGGTGTCGCGGAGTTCCTCGGTCTCGAACGAGTGAAACCGAACACCTTGGGCAACAGCCGGATGCTTCTGCATCTGTGATCGTCACGCCCTATTCCACGGGACGGCCCTGCCCAGGTTCCCTATGTCCGAAACGCGCATGTTTCCGGACCATGCGTGGTCGGTCAGTCTCTCCCAGGGGTTTGTGTTTTTCCAGGAAAAGCGGTTTGCTTTCCGACGTACTGCAGTACTGCATATAACAGGGGGCGGCGAAACGGCGGACGCCGCAGACCCCAGTCCCTCAAGTTATCGATGAAAGGAAATCCGGTGGCACAGAAGGTTCAGGTCCTTCTTGTCGACGACCTCGACGGCGGCGAGGCGGACGAGACCGTGACGTTCGCGCTGGACGGCAAGACGTACGAGATCGATCTCACGACTGCCAATGCGGACAAGCTCCGTGGCCTTCTCGAGCCTTACGTGAAGGGTGGTCGTCGTACCGGAGGCCGCGCCGCGGGCGGTCGCGGAAAGGCGCGTGCGGCTACCGGCGGCAGCCAGGACACCGCTCTGATCCGCGCCTGGGCGAAGGAGAACGGTCACGAGGTCAACGACCGCGGCCGTGTTCCCGCAGCCATTCGCGAGGCTTACGAGAAGGCCAACGCCTGACCCGCGACGCTTTATCGGCGGGCCGGCGGCTGAGCACACGCGCGCAACCGCGAGCGGTGGCACTGCGTGGCCACCGTGTCCAGCAGCCTTACGAGATCGGGGGCGTCACCACCGCCCCCCAAGGCCGACAAGGTCGGCAGCGAGGCCTCGACCTCGCGCCCCGGCACGGGGGGCCGCAGCCACACGGCGGCCCCCTGCAGGGCATCACGGCGCCCCACGGGCGGACACCACGCATCCGTCCCCCTGGGCACCGGGACCTGTCGTACGACGTCGGACGGCGCTCCCGGCTCGGGGGGCCGCGGCGCGTCCATGGCCCCGCCCTCGCCGATCGCCGCCAGACCGAGCGGCAGGGATCCCCACTCCAGCCAGTCCAGCACCCCGGGCACCTCGTCCGCGCTGCCCGCGGCCAGCAGCAGCCGCATCCGGTCGCCCTGCACGGCCACCGGAGAGTCCGGCGCCAGGTGCCGCAGCCCGGCCCGGCCCGCCTCCAGGGGGACGTCCAGGACGTCGAAGCACGGGCCCACGCGCAGTCGCACCGGGGAACCCGGCTTCCCGGGCACCGTCGGCCACCCCAGTTCGTTCTCGTACCACCGGCGGACCTGATCGCTCGCTTCGAGCGGCCGGCGGGGGAAGGGGACCGTGGTGACCGTCGAGACCGGGGGGACTGTGCCAACCATGCCAAGTGCAACCGCCGCGAGGGCGCCCGAGTTACGCTGGGTGTTCCCGTGATTGCACAGGGTGTGGGAAGAGTGGGCGTTCGGGGGTGTGGTCTGGCGCAAGGTTGTTCGCCCGTAGCGGAGGGAACCGGTGCGCGCGGCATGGAGTGTCAGTCCCAGCGGGTAAGACATCCCTAGTGGGAGGGGGCGACACGCAGGACAGGACGTCTCACGTTCGCCATCGGCGTACTGGAGGTAGGGGTAACTGCCTGGCCTGCGGGAACATCGTCTCGCACCATCGGGTTGGAGCAGATGTCGGCGTCACGGGTCAGGAGGCCATCCACGGTGTCGGCAGTTGGAATGAGCGGTCCCCGCTTGCGGGACTAAGCTGCGGAAGGACAGGGAGGGGAAGTTCCCCCCACTGCCTGACCGCTCTGAGGAGCGATTAACGATGTTCGAGAGGTTCACCGACCGCGCGCGGCGGGTTGTCGTCCTGGCTCAGGAAGAAGCCCGGATGCTCAACCACAACTACATCGGCACCGAGCACATCCTCCTGGGCCTGATCCACGAGGGTGAGGGTGTCGCCGCCAAGGCCCTTGAGAGCCTCGGGATTTCGCTCGAGGCGGTCCGCCAGCAGGTGGAGGAGATCATCGGCCAGGGCCAGCAGGCCCCGTCCGGGCACATCCCCTTCACCCCCCGTGCCAAGAAGGTCCTGGAGCTGTCGCTCCGCGAGGCCCTTCAGCTGGGTCACAACTACATCGGCACGGAGCACATCCTGCTCGGCCTGATCCGTGAGGGCGAGGGCGTCGCCGCCCAGGTCCTGGTCAAGCTGGGCGCAGATCTCAACCGGGTGCGGCAGCAGGTCATCCAGCTGCTCTCCGGCTACCAGGGCAAGGAGACCGCCACCGCCGGCGGGCCTGCCGAGGGCACCCCCTCGACGTCCCTGGTCCTCGACCAGTTCGGCCGGAACCTCACCCAGGCCGCTCGTGAGTCCAAGCTCGACCCGGTCATCGGGCGCGAGAAGGAGATCGAGCGGGTCATGCAGGTGCTGTCCCGCCGTACGAAGAACAACCCGGTCCTGATCGGTGAGCCCGGCGTCGGCAAGACCGCCGTCGTCGAGGGCCTCGCCCAGGCCATCGTCAAGGGCGAGGTGCCCGAGACCCTCAAGGACAAGCACCTCTACACCCTCGACCTCGGCGCGCTGGTCGCCGGCTCCCGCTACCGCGGTGACTTCGAGGAGCGCCTGAAGAAGGTCCTCAAGGAGATCCGCACCCGCGGCGACATCATCCTGTTCATCGACGAGCTCCACACGCTGGTCGGTGCGGGTGCCGCCGAGGGCGCCATCGACGCGGCTTCGATCCTGAAGCCGATGCTGGCCCGTGGCGAGCTGCAGACCATCGGTGCGACGACCCTGGACGAGTACCGCAAGCACCTGGAGAAGGACGCGGCCCTGGAGCGCCGCTTCCAGCCCATCCAGGTCGCCGAGCCGTCCCTGCCGCACACGATCGAGATCCTCAAGGGTCTCCGTGACCGGTACGAGGCCCACCACCGCGTCTCCATCACGGACGAGGCGCTGGTCCAGGCCGCGACGCTGGCCGACCGGTACATCTCGGACCGCTTCCTGCCGGACAAGGCGATCGACCTGATCGACGAGGCCGGTTCCCGGATGCGCATCCGCCGGATGACCGCGCCGCCGGACCTCCGCGAGTTCGACGAGAAGATCGCGGGCGTGCGTCGCGACAAGGAGTCGGCGATCGACTCCCAGGACTTCGAGAAGGCGGCCTCTCTCCGCGACAAGGAGAAGCAGCTGCTGGCGGCGAAGGCCAAGCGCGAGAAGGAGTGGAAGGCCGGCGACATGGACGTCGTCGCCGAGGTCGACGGCGAGCTGATCGCCGAGGTCCTCGCGACCGCCACCGGCATCCCGGTCTTCAAGCTGACTGAGGAGGAGTCCTCGCGTCTGCTGCGCATGGAGGACGAGCTCCACAAGCGGGTCATCGGCCAGGTCGACGCCGTCAAGGCGCTGTCGAAGGCGATCCGTCGTACGCGTGCGGGCCTCAAGGACCCGAAGCGTCCCGGTGGTTCGTTCATCTTCGCGGGCCCGTCCGGTGTCGGTAAGACCGAGCTGTCCAAGGCGCTCGCCGAGTTCCTCTTCGGTGACGAGGACGCGCTGATCTCCCTCGACATGTCGGAGTTCAGCGAGAAGCACACGGTGTCGCGGCTCTTCGGTTCGCCCCCCGGTTACGTGGGCTACGAAGAGGGCGGCCAGCTGACGGAGAAGGTGCGGCGCAAGCCGTTCTCGGTGGTCCTCTTCGACGAGGTCGAGAAGGCCCACCCGGACATCTTCAACTCGCTGCTGCAGATCCTGGAGGACGGTCGTCTGACCGACTCCCAGGGCCGGGTCGTGGACTTCAAGAACACGGTCATCATCATGACGACCAACCTCGGCACGCGGGACATCTCCAAGGGCTTCAACCTGGGCTTCGCGGCCTCGGGTGACACGAAGACCAACTACGAGCGCATGAAGAACAAGGTCTCGGACGAGCTCAAGCAGCACTTCCGGCCGGAGTTCCTCAACCGCGTGGACGACGTCGTCGTCTTCCCGCAGCTCACCCAGGCGGACATCCTCGCCATCGTCGACCTGATGGTCGGCAAGGTGGACGAGCGCCTGAAGGACCGGGACATGGGCATCGAGCTGTCCCAGACCGCCAAGGAGCTGCTGTCCAAGAAGGGTTACGACCCGGTGCTGGGCGCGCGGCCGCTGCGCCGCACGATCCAGCGGGAGATCGAGGACACGCTGTCGGAGAAGATCCTCTTCGGCGAGCTGCGTCCCGGTCACATCGTGGTCGTGGACACGGAGGGCGAGGGCGACACGGCCACCTTCACCTTCCGGGGTGAGGAGAAGTCGGCGCTGCCGGACGTTCCGCCCATCGAGCAGGCGGCCGGCGGGGCTGGGCCGAATCTGAGCAAGGACGCGTAGCCCTTCGGGATTGCGCGGAGCAAGGGGCCGCCCCGGGACTTCGGTTCCGGGGCGGCCCCTTTTTCAGCTCGGATACATGTTGATCTCGACGTCCGGGAAGAGGCCGGCGTACCGGGCGGCGGGAACGGGCTCGCCGAGACTGCTGTAGAGATCCACCGAGCGCAGCCCGGGAAGCCTGGGCGCCAGGGCGGAGAGATCCTCGGCGCCGTGCATCTCGATCACCCGCAACGCTTCGATGCCCGGCAGTTCCGGCATGGCCTCGATGGAGTACGGAAAGTCCCGGATGATCGCGGCGCTCAGATAGAGGCGCCGCAGCTCGGGCAGCTCGGTGACGGCCTGCCAGTCGGCGGAGGACAGTTCCGCGTTCGGCGGTCCGATGCTGAGCGTCCGCAGACCGGTCCAGTGCTCCAGCCCGCGCAGTCCCGTGCGAAAGATGGTGTTCTGGCCGAGGAAGAGGAACTCCAGCGGGGAGTCGACCGGCAGGACGTCTTTGAGGTTGGTGCCCGGCAGCTCGTGCACGAGGGACAGACGGCGCAGCGACCGCAGCGAACGGAGTCCGGTCACATCGGCGATGTCGCGGCATCCGAGCAGGTCGAGCGGGAGCGCGGCGAGCCGGTCCAGTCCTCCCACCGGGCAGTTCACCAGCCACAGTTCACGGAGCGAGCCGAACCCCAGCAGGGCGTCGGCATCGGTGAGGAAGGGGTTGTCGCGCACGTCGAGCTGGACCAGGGCGTCCGGCACCGGCACCGCGGCCGAGATGTCCTCGATGCGGTGCGGGCCCGTGAAGGCGAGGTGCGGCCAGGGCTGCATCCGGCCGAGGGCCGCGCGCTGTTCGGCCGACTTGCAGGTGATGAAGAGGTCCGTCCGCTCCAGATGCCCCAGGACCTCCGCGGCGTACTCCTCGGTGTCGAAGCGATGCCAGGTGCCCGCGAGCTGGCGCCGCACGCCGAGATCCGGATGCGCCCGGTAGCGCCGCAACACGGCCAGCGCACCCTCGGGTTCCTCCGTCCCCAGGCGGGACGCGGTGACGGTGACGCAGACCGCCTCCGCGGCCGTCAGGTCCTTCGGCCCTGGCAGCAGCTCCAGCACCAGCGGCCCCGCCTCCGCCAGCGTCTTCGCCTCCTCCGTCGTGCGCGGCGGAATCAGCGCGGCCGCCTGCGACTCGACCGCCGCCCGCACTTCCGGATCCAGTGCGGTGGCGTGTTCCAGGGAGGCCAGGGCCAGCAAGGTCAGTCGAGGAGCCTTCCGGGACAGCAACTGCCGTAGCAGGAAGGCCCGTTCTCTCGGCCGGGCGTGGGCGATCGCCAGCCGGACCACGTCCTCCCACTGGGTGTCGTCCGCGTGGCTGAGCAGGACGTCCAGGTGGCCCTCCTCCACCGCGTAACGTGCGCCCAGATAGTCCTGGAACGTGCGGTGCACGAAGTCGACGACCCCGTGGGCGGGCTGGCGCAGCAGACCGCTCCGGAGCAGCAGCGTCTGCAGCACGGCCGGTGCGTCGCCCCGCACGGCGATCGACGGCAGGCATCGCTCCACGATCCCCTCGGCCGTCTCGACGTCCATCTCGGTACGGCCGCTCAACACCAGGGCGTACGCCAGTCGTTGCAACACCTCCAGCTGAGCCTCCTCGCCCAGCTCCAGCTCCAGCTCCATCCCCCGCTCGCGGTCCCGGCGCGAGAGGAGCATCGCGAGGGCGGCGTCGTACAACTCCTTGCGGCCTGTGGGGAGATAGCCGCGCCGCTCCCTGTGCAGGGCGCAGATCAGGCCGCACATCAGAGGGTTGGTGGCGAGGCGGGCGAGATCTCGCTTGGTCCTCAAGGAGTCCAGCAGCGGCTCCTCGTACTCCGCCGCCTCCGCCGCCGTGTGCCAGCGTCGTACGAACGTGGCGACCTCGGTGCGGCGCATCGGGGCCAGGGAGAGTTCGCTGAAGCCCTCTGATGCCAGCCAGTCCGTGCGTACGGCGGTCGGGCGGGAGGTCAGGAGCCAGTGGTTGCCCGGGAAGGTGCGGATGAGGGACTCGAGCCAGTCCCGGGTGCGGTTGCGGTCGGCGGTGGGGATCTCGTCCAGGCCGTCCACCAGGATCAGGCCGCGTCCTGCCGCCAGGACGCGTTCCGCCCAGCCCTCCGGGGGAGTCAGGGGACAGCTCACCGCCGAGAGGAAGGACGACGGGGTGGGCAGCGCTCCTGCGCGGATCAGGGTCCGGAGCGGGAGGACGTACGGGATTCTCGTCGCCTCCCTCGCCGCCGTCACCGCCAGCCACTGCACCAGGGTGGTCTTGCCCGAGCCGGCGTCGCCTCGCAGCAGGACCCTGTCATGGGTCAGCAGGGCGTTCTCGGCGGGGAGTTGGACGGTCAGCGGGCCGCCGGGGCGGTCCTCCGGGAGGATGTGTTCCTCGACCGCCGTCGCCTCCAGGCTCAGGTAGGCCACTTCGAGGGGCCAGCGGTCGGGGGAGTCGCGGAGGTCGATGCCGTAGATGGTGATGTGGTTGTGGCGGTTCGCGATGTGCGGGAGGTAGCGGCGTTCGAAGGCCCGGTCCGCCGCGCCCGGGCGGGGGCCGAGCGTCAGCAACTCGTCCACCTTGGCCGTGAGTTCCGTCTGCGCCCGGGTCTGTTCCACCAGCGTGCGCGCCACGAACGTCGACCGGCGTGTGAAGAACTCCAGGATCTGCAGGCACGCCCACTCGGTCGCCGAGTCGAGGAACAGGCCCGCGTCGATCGACAGGCCGTCGGAGGGGGCGGCGCGGGACAGTCGGACGGACAGTTCGCGGTGGCCCAGGCGTACTGCCTGTACGTCGTCCATGTCCAGGTCGCCGAGGGCGAGGAGGCGGTCGGCCAAGGCATGGGTGACGGCGGGCTGTTCGGCGGACGGGAACGGCGGCTCGCCCGGTGAGTCCATCGCCTGGGTCACCAGGCGGTCGGCGAGCTTGTGGACTTCCTTCTCGCCCAGCGTCCGCTTCTCGCCCCGGAACGAGACCAGGTCGGCCAGGCGTACCGGCTTGTCCACCAGGCCCGCGCCCGGGGCCTGGGCCACGAAGAGCCGTTTCACCAAGGAGGCCACGACGCCCGAGGCCAACTTGCCGCCCAGTACCGTCGGATCCATCCGCCTCACCCCCGTGATCGTGCGAACGGAGGTGAGGCTACCGGGAGTTGAGCTGCGACGTCAGGACAGCTGGCCGTTGTAGTCCGGGAGCTTGTACGTCTTCTCGGCGTGGCCGCCCGACAGGTCGGTGGCGCTGTTGCCGATGTTCGCGATGATCGTGTAGCCCTTGTTCTCGATGTCGACGCGCTGGGCCGTCTTGTAGGCGGCGACGTCCTTGAACAGGTCGATGAAGTTGCGGACGTAGAGGCCGGAGACCTCGTAGCCCACGTTCTTGAGGTTGTAGTCGGTGAACGAGTAGATGATGCCGGGGCGGGCCGTGACGAAGAAGAGGGCCACGCCGTGGTCCTGGGCGTACTCGGCCACGTCCAGGACCGGCTGGTTGGCCGGCTGCGGGTAGCTGAAGCCGAAGTCGGTCTCCAGGGTGGTGTTGTCGATGTCGAAGACGATGGCCTGCTTCTCGCCGGGCTTCGTCGCGGCGATCCGCTGCTTGAGATAGGGCAGTGCCTGGTTCATGACCGTCTGGCAGTCCTGCTGCCAGGTGGTGTAGTCGACGTCCTCGGCCGTCGCGGCGTCGGCCGGGGCGGCCATGGCGACGAGGGCCGTGGTGGAGACGGCGGTGACGGCGATACGGCGCACCAAGGGGCGGCGGCTCTTCATGGGTGGGGGTCCTCTCACGTCCGCAATGCTGCCGTTGACGGGTGCATGTTCGTTGGCGTGGGTGGCGCGAGGGGAACCGTAGGGTTACTGGGGGGTAAGTGGGAAGAGATGTGCGTCACATCGGGGATACCTCCACGGAGGGCGATAGCTGGTCGAGGCCGTGGGGATGGTCGGTGCCGGCCGGCAGCCAGAGGCTCTCCAGTCCGGTGAGCTCCTTGAGGGGCGTGAGATCGAGGCCCGGTCGTAGGGGGGAGCCGCTGTGGATACTCAGGTGGGTGAGAGCCGGAAACAGTGAGGGGATCCGCTCGAAGGCCGACTGCTCGGCGTCATCCGCGTCCAGGAAGAGTTGGGTCACTTGAGGAAGAGCCGCGTTCAGCAGGCACAAGGTGATCGAGATCGCGGACACTTGGAGAGTCGTCAGTTGAGGTAGCGACAGCAGTTCCCCCCATTCGGCGGTGCTTGACGGGCTGGCGGACGGGCTCAGGCGCAGGGTCAGGAGGTTCTCGAAACGGTCCAGGCCGGTCAGCCCGCCTTCGGGTCTCGCCGTCTCGCCCCCGAGCCTGAGGATGCGCAGTGGCGCCCCCGCCGGGAGGAGGGCCGTGGACCAGATGTCTGTCGGTGACAGTCCGAGATCGAGTTGCTGGAGATGGTCGAGGTCGGCCACGGGGCGCAGGTCGAGGCCGGGTGCGAGGCCCGACAACTTCAGTACTTCCAGGGGCTGTTCCGGGAGCACCGACAGATCCGTGAGGCGCGGGCAGTCAGCGATCGACAGACGGGACACCCCTGTGGCTCTGGCCAGGACGGAGAGGTCGGCGAGGTCCGGGTGGCCCTCGATCGTCAGGTTCCGCGGCGGAAGCTCCGCGAGGTAGTCGGCTATCTCATCCAGCGGCAGCGGTCCCCGCAGGGTCACGAGTGGCCGGCCTCCGATCGAGCGCAACGCCCGCAGTTGTGCGGTGTTGGTGATCAGGAAGACGTACTCCGCGTGAGGCAGGTGGGCGAGCACCTCCTGCGCGTACCGCTCGGCGTCGAAGTTCAGCCAGCTCGCCTGAAGCTGGCCCTTGACCAGCACCGACCGGTGATCCGCGAACCGGGCCAGATACGGGATCGCGGCGTCGGACGCTATGTTCGTGGCGGTCGTCACCACGCTGAAGGCGGCATTGTCGTCGAGCCCCTGCGGCGCCGGCAGCAGCTCCAGGACCAGCGGGCCGACCGCTGCAAGCTCCACCGCGTCCCCCATGTTCGGAGCCGGAATGAGCGTGGACGTCCGCTCCTCCACCGCCGCCCGCACGCCCGGATCCAGCTCCGCCGCATGCTCCAGACAAGCCGCCGCGAGCAGGAAGACCCGGCTGCGCTCCCGTCCCGGCTCGTACGCGTCCCCCTTCTCCAGCAGACCGCTCAGGATCTCCGCCCGCTCCCGGGGCCGGGCGTGGGCGATGGACATGCGGATCACGTCCTCCCACTGGTCGTCGGCCGCGTGCTCGATCAGCAGGCCCACGTCCCAGACCTCGACGGCGGCGCGGGCGCCGAGATAGTCCTGGAAGGTGCGGTGGATGAAGTCCACGGCGTCCGGGGCGGGTTTGCGCAGCAGGCCGCTGCGGTCGAGGAGGTGGCGGAAGACGGCCTTGGCGTCACCGAGGGCCGCCGCTGACGGTACGGCGGGCAGCGCGTCCGCGATGATCCGTTCGGCGTGGTCACGGTCGAGTTCGGTGCGGCCGTTGCGGATCAGCCAGTAGGCGAGTCGTTGGAGCAGCTGTGTCTGCGGTTCCTGTTGGAGTTCCATGCCGGCCGTGGCCATGACGTCGCGTTCCCGGTCCCTGCGGGTGAGCAGCATGGCGAGGGCGGACTCGTACAACTCCTTGCGTCCCTGCGGGAGATAGCCGCGCCGGTCGCGGTGCAGGGCGCAGATCAGGCCGCACATCAGGGGGTTGGTGGCGAGTCGGCCGAGGTCGGGCTTGCTTCGGATGGCTGTCAGCAACTGCTGCTCGTACGACCGGAGTTGCTCGTCCTCGTCGGCCTTGCCCGTGGCGGCGGCCTTGTGCCAGTGCTCGATGAACGTGGCCACGGCGGCGGGGCTCATCGCGGAGAGGGTGAGTTCGGTGAAGCCGTCGTCGGCCAGCCAGTCGTCCTGTACGGCGCTCGGGCGGGAGGTGACCAGCCAGCGGTTGTCGGGGTACGCGGTGATCAGTTCCCCCAGCCAGGTGCGGGCGCGGGCGCGTTCCGCCTCGGGGATCTCGTCGATGCCGTCGATCAGGACGAGGCCCCGGCCACGCTCCAGGACGCGGTCGGCCCAGCCCTCCGGCTGCGCGGCGGCGAGGGGGCAGCCCGAGGCCTTGAGGAAGCCGTCGGGGGTGGGGAGGCGTTCGCCGTGCCGGGTGAGGGTGCGGAGGGGGAGGACCAGCGGTATCCGGCCGTAGAGGTGGGACATCGGGCCTGCGGCGTCCGTGCGGGTGGCGGAGACGGCCAGCCACTGGACGAGGGTGGTCTTGCCGGAGCCTGCGACGCCGCGGAGGAGGACGCGGTCGTGGTGGTGGAGGATCTGGTCGGCGGGGAGCGGGGCGATGAGGGCGCGGGCCAACCACTCGGCGACCACTGCCTG
Source organism: Streptomyces sp. S.PB5 (assembly GCF_030403745.1). GTDB lineage: Bacteria > Actinomycetota > Actinomycetes > Streptomycetales > Streptomycetaceae > Streptomyces. The sequence continues at coordinate 33,499 of NZ_JAQMWP010000013.1, read as the reverse complement.
GACCTCGTCATGCTGTGTCAGGGCGGGCAACTCCGCGCCGACTCCGAAATCCAGGACCCGTATCTCCCCGTCCGGGAGCAGGATGTTCTGAGGGTTCAGATCTCTGTGGACAACCGTCGGAGCCGCGACCTCCAGGCTCAGATACGCCACATCCAACGGCCACTTCCCCAGCGAGTTCACCAGGTCGATCCCGTAGATCGTCAACTGACCGTGCCGCTTGGCGACATGGTCCAGATACCGTCGCTCGAACGCCACGTCGTGCGCCCCAGGTCGAGGAATCCGAGTGATCAACTCATCGATCCTGGCGATGAGTTCGTCCTGCCGCTGACTCTGCTCCACCAGCGTCCGCGCGACGAACGTGGACCGCTGGGTGAAGAAGTTGACCACATGTACGCAGGCCCACTCGGTGAGTGAGTCGAGGAAGTACGAGGCGTCCGCGGAGAGACCCCGCGCGGTCTCCGGGTCCTGGAGGGTCCGGGCCAGCTCCCGGTACCCCAGCCGTACCGCCTGTACGTCGTCCATGTCGACGTCGCCCAGCCTGAGCAGCCTGGCGGTCAGGGCGTCGGTCACCGCGGTCGTCTCGTCGGGCGGGAAGGGCTGCTCGCCGGGGGAGTCCACGGCCTCCTTGACGAGGCGCGCGGCGAGCTTGCGTACGTCCTTCTCGGTCAGCGTCCGTTTCTCGCCGCGGAAGGAGACCAGCCCCGACAGCCGGACCGGCCGGTCGACCAGCCCGGCCCCCGGCCCCTCCTGCACGAACAGCTTCTTCACCAGCGGACCGACCACGCTCGACGCGAGCCTGGTGCCGATGACCGTCGGATCCACGCGGCCTCCCCCTGAGCCCCTCTGCGGCAGGCCAGCAGCGTAGTGCCCGTCACATCGCCGCGTCCTTGGATCTCCCTGGCCGGTGACATGCCGCACAGGCGATATGTCCGTTACTAGGGGGAATAGTGGAAGGCCCGGAATGGGCAAAAGGGACTTTCATCCCACAATCTCTGAGCGGGTTCTGCCGTCCCGGGGCGATTCATCCCTGATGGGTCATGTGTCAATAAGCGTTAAGTTTTAGGGTGAAGTACTAGCTTCCGTCGTAGATCAGTGGTTTGGGGCTTTCGGGACGGCGGGGTTACCAAGGGATGCGCCACCCGGCGGCCGTCCGTGCGCCGGGTGGATTTTCTGTCCCCGTCCCCATGAGGTTCCGATGTCCCAGCGTGTCTCGCCCCGCTCTGCCCGTACGTCCCTGCTCCGCACCCGTGTGGCCGTCGTGGCCGCCGGTCTGGGGGCCGCGGCCGTGCTGGGGACCGGAGTCGCGGCCGCTGCCGGTAAGAGCGCGGCCGCCACCTGGGTCGACCCGGTGAAGAAGTACAAGCTCAGCGCGAGCTTCGCGCAGTCCGGTGCCATGTGGCAGTCCACCCACAGCGGGCAGGACTTCGCGGTCTCCAGCGGTACCGCGGTCTACGCCGCGCACGGCGGCACCGTGGTCAAGGCCGGCGGGAACGGCGCCGGCGACGGGTCGGCGTACGGCAAGGCCGTCGTCATCAAGCACGGCAACAGGACCTACTCGCAGTACGCCCACCTCTCGCGCGTCGACGTGAAGGTCGGCCAGGTCGTGAAGACGGGGCAGCGGATCGCGCTGTCCGGGAACACCGGCAACTCCAGCGGTCCGCACCTGCACTTCGAGATCCGTACGACCGCCAACTACGGGTCGGCGATCGACCCCGTCGCCTTCCTGCGGTCCAAGGGCGTGACCGTGTGACCGTCTAGGTCTGCGGCCGGTCCTTGGTGCGGGAGCCTTCGTGGGCCTGGGTCACCAGGTCCGACGCCACCTCCAGGACCGCCTTGCGCTTGTCCTCCGGGTCGCCGGCGAGGTCCTGGAGGAAGAACATCCCGGCGTGCAGGGTGAAGATCGCGCTGGTGTAGCGGACCTGGTCGACCAGGTCCGCCTCCGGGTCGACCATGATCTCGCGCAGCCCCTGCATGCGCTCCTTGAAGGTCTCGCCGACGCGCAGCTCCCGGACCGTCGCCTGGTTCTCCTGCATGAAGCGGAACAGGGGGGTCGCGTCGGCGAGGATCGCGCTGTACCGCCGTACGATCTCCTGCTTGGTCTCCAGGCTGTGCGGCTGCTGCCGGCCCCACTCGATCAGGTCGAGGATCGGCTGGGTCAGATCGGCGAAGATGCTGACCAGGATCTCTTCCTTGGTCTTGAAGTGGTAGTAGAGCGCTGCCTTGGTGACCTCCAGGCGTTCTGCGATCTCGCGCAGTGAGGTCTTCTCGTAGCCCTGCTCGGCGAAGAGTTCGAGCGCCACGTCCTGGATGCGCTGGCGGGTGTCCCCGCGGCGCCGCTGCTTGGTGCCGTCCATGGTGCCGTCCATCTTCGTCGCGGGTCTCCGGCTTTGAATGAAACTTACTTGACGCCCGGCTAGTTACGGGTCTACTTTCCCCAGTGTAGTCAACTTGCCGGGCGGCAAGTAAGTAGCTGGGGGAGTGGGAAGCATGGCGGACACACAGGCGGCGGCCGTGCCGGAAGCGGCTGTACCGGAAGACGGCAAACAACCCAGGAGCGTGCGGGTCGTCCTGCTCGCCCTCATGATCACGATGATGCTGGCGATGCTCGACAACATGATCGTAGGCACCGCGATGCCGACGATCGTCGGAGAACTAGGCGGGCTCGAGCATCTCTCATGGGTCGTCACGGCGTACACGCTGGCTACGGCGGCCTCCACCCCGCTGTGGGGGAAGTTCGGTGACATGTACGGGCGCAAGGGCGTCTTCATGTCGTCGATCGTGCTGTTCCTGGTGGGCTCGGCGCTGAGCGGCATGGCCCAGGACATGGGGCAGCTCATCGGGTTCCGGGCGGTTCAGGGGCTCGGTGCCGGTGGTCTGATGGTCGGGGTCATGGCGATCATCGGTGACCTCATCCCGCCTCGGGAGCGGGGCAAGTACCAGGGCATGATGGCCGGCGTCATGGCGCTCGCGATGATCGGCGGACCGCTGGTCGGCGGCACCATCACCGATCACTGGGGCTGGCGCTGGGCCTTCTACATCAACCTGCCGCTGGGTGTCGTCGCGCTGGCCGCGATCAGTGCGGTGCTGCATCTGCCGAAGAAGCGGGCGAAGGCGCGGATCGACTACTTCGGCGCGGCACTGCTGACCGTGGGCATCACCGCGATCGTCCTCGTCACCACGTGGGGCGGTACGGAGTACGCCTGGACGTCCTCGCGGATCATGGAGCTCATCGGGATCGGGGTCGCCTCGCTCATCGGGTTCGTGTTCTGGCAGACCAAGGCGGCGGAGCCGATCGTGCCGCTGCACATCTTCCGGAGCCGGAACTTCACGCTGATGTCGCTCATCGGGTTCATCACCGGGTTCGTGATGTTCGGGGCGACGCTGTTCCTGCCGCTGTACCAGCAGTCCGTGCAGGGGGCGTCCGCGACCAACTCCGGGCTGCTGCTCCTGCCGATGCTCGGCGCGATGCTGGTGACGTCGATGGTGGCGGGGCGGGTGACCACGAACACCGGGCGGTACTACGTCTTCCCGGTCGTCGGCAGTGCGCTGATGGTCGTCGGGCTGTACCTGCTGTCGCTGATGGACACCGACACCTCTCGGTTCACCTCCGGTGTCTACATGGCCGTCGTCGGGCTCGGTATGGGCTGTCTCATGCAGATCACCATGCTGGTCGCGCAGAACAGCGTCGAGATGAAGGACATGGGGGTCGCCTCCTCGTCCACGACTCTCTTCCGGACGCTCGGGTCGTCGTTCGGTGTCGCGATCATGGGGGCGCTGTTCAACAGCCGGGTTCAGGACGTCATGTCCGAGCGGGCCGGGGCGTTGGGGTCCAAGGTGACCGAGCAGTCCGCGCAGCTGGATGCGGCGAGTCTGGCGAAGCTGCCGGAGGTTGCGCGGGAGGCGTATCAGCATGCGGTGTCTGCGGGGACGCACTCGGCGTTTCTGCTGGGGGCCGTGGTGGCGGTGCTTTCGCTGGTGGCGGCGGTGTTCGTGAAGGAGGTTCCGTTGAAGGGGGCGGGGCCGGTGGATCGGGCGGGTCAGGGGGACCAGGTGGACGGGGGTTCGGGCGGGGCCCGGGCTTCGGCGCCGGTGGTGGAGGCGGTTTGAGTCGGTGGTGGGGGAGCGAGCGCGCGGGTGACTCGCTGAGCGGCTGAATAGCCGAGCGACTGAATCGTCGAGTAACTGAGCTGAAGGCCTCCCGGCTGGTGTCCGCCCCGGGGGGCCTTCGCCTTGTTTTCTCGCCCCCGCCGCCCCTACCCGTCCCGTCCCCAGGGGCTGCCGCCCCTTCGACCCGGCCCAGGGGCTCTGCCCCTGGCACCCCGCTGGGGCTCCGCCCCAGACCCGGATCGCCCCTAAAGGGCCTCGTCCTCAAACTCCCCCAGAGGGGGCACCCCCAGACGGGCTGGAAGAGGACGTCGGCGCCAAGAAGCGCAGCCCACCCCACTGCGCTGGAAGGGCGTTGTCAGTGGCCCGTGTCACCATCGGCTCATGGACAAGACCCGGCAGTTGCGGCTGGCGAAGGACGCCATGGACCGGGACTGGGCTGATCCTGGGCTGGATCTCGGGGGCGTGGCCGCTCATGCCGGGTACTCGCGGTATCACTTCCTCCGGGCCTTCAAGGAGGCTTACGGCGAGACCCCCGGCCAGTACTTGACCCATCGGCGGATCGAGCGGGCCGAGGAGTATCTGCGCAGCGCCGATCTGTCCGTCACCGAGATCTGCAATCTGGTCGGGTTCAGCAGCCTCGGGACGTTCTCCGCCCGGTTCAAGGCGCGGACCGGGCTTACGCCCAGTGAGTACCGGGCCGAGCATGTGGGGCGTGGAGCATCGTTGATTCCCGGGTGTTACGCGCTGTTCTGGGCCGGAGGGTTCCCACGCAAGGACCGCAACTCTGGAGAAGCGCGCTGAACCCCGCCCCGCCTACCGTGGCGAGCAGGAAGCAACCGCACCCGGACAGGGAGAGCAGAGCCATGATCAAGGGCCTGGGCATCACCACTGTATGGACCTTCGACCAGCAGCGCACCAAGGCCTTCTTCACCGAGAAGCTCGACTTCGAGGTGCGCGACGACCTTTCCATGGGCGACATGCGCTGGGTCACCGTCGGAGTCAAGGACCAGCCGGATGTCGAGCTGGCGCTGATGAGCCTCGACGGGCCCGGGCTGGACGCCGAGTCGTCCGAGGCGCTGAAGACACTGGTGGGGAAGGGGGTCATCGGGGCGGGGGCGCTGCGCACCGATGACTGCCGGGGAGACTACGAGACCTTCCGTGCACGCGGGGTCGAGTTCATCCAGGAACCGCAGGAGCGGCCGTACGGGATCGAGGCGATCTTCCGGGACGACAACGGCAACTGGTACTCGCTGACCGAGCGCAGCGAGGAGCTCGACTTCTCCAAGCCGTTCTGAGCCAGCAGCCCAGCAGCCCAGCAGCGCACCAGTCCTCCAGCGCTCCCGCCCCCCCGCTCAACCCCTACGGCATCATCGGATAACTCCCCGTATTCGTCGGCGCATGCTCCGGCAGCCACAGCACCGCCACCGCCCCCTCCGCCGGCACACCCTCCGGTGCGCCCGGCTGGCGTATGTTGCGGAACGTGAGCCGCGCGCCCAGCACCCGCGCCTGGCCCGCCGCGATGGTCAGGCCCAGCCCGTGGCCGTGGCCCGCGCGGTCGGTGCTGCCGGTGCGGAAGCGGCTCGGGCCCTCGGCGAGGAGGTCCTCGGGGAAGCCGGGGCCGTGGTCGCGGACGCGGATGACCCGGCCCTCGACGGTGACCTGGATGGGCGGCTTGCCGTGGCGGGCGGCGTTGGCGAGGAGGTTGAACAGGACGCGTTCCAGGCGGCGGGGGTCCGTGGTGACCATCGATTCGTGGACGACCCGGACGTCGATCTCGGGGTCCTTCGCCGCCACCCGCCGGGTCACGAACTCGCCCAGCAGGATGTCCTGCAGTTCCGCCCGCTCGGACGCGCTGTCGAGGCGGGCCACCTCCAGGACGTCCTCGACCAGGGTGCGCATGGCCTTCGCCCGGTCCAGGACCAGCTCGGTCGGGCGGCCCGGCGGCAGGAGTTCGGCCGCCGTCAGCAGGCCCGTCACCGGGGTCCGCAGCTCGTGCGCGATGTCCGCGGTGACCCGGCGCTCCGCCTCGATGCGCTGCTGCAGCGCGTCCGTCATGGCGTCCACCGCGCTCGCGAGGTCGTCGGTCTCGTCCCGTACGACACCGCCGATGGCGTCCCGCACCCGTACGTCCGTCTCGCCGCTCGCGACCTGGCCCGCGGCGGCCGCCGCCTTGCGCAGCCGGCTCGACAGCCGGCCGCCGATGAGCACGCCGAGCGCGCTGCCGCCGAGGACGACCGCGATGGAGCCGATCACGAGGGCCTGGTCGAGGTCGTTGAGGATGTCGGTGCTGCGGTCGGTGAAGCCGGTGTGCAGGGACAGCACATGCCCGTCGGTGGCCGGCACGGCGGCCCAGATGTCGGGGGAGCCGCCCGGCTTGTCGGTCACGTACGTCGCCCGGCGGCCCTCCTCGACCTTGTCCCGCAGCGGCGGCGGCAGTGTCGGGTCGTCGCGCTTGACGCCGGGCGGGTAGTTCAGGCGCTTGTACTGCTCGTAGTTGCGCAGGGCGATCTGGATCCGCTCGTCCGCGAGATCACGGGCGTTGTCCAGCATCGAGACCCGGGCGGCGTTGTGCACGACCAGGCTCAGCGCGATCGCGACGAGCGCGCCGACCAGCGCGATGGCCGCACTGAGCTTCCATCGCAGTCCCGTACGGATGCCCGTACGCTCCAGCCGCGCCGGGACCAGGCGCCGAAGTGTCCCCCGCATGTCCGCCCCGCTCAGGCCTTCAACTTGTAGCCGAAACCACGGACCGTCTCGATCCGGTCCTGGCCGATCTTCGTACGCAGTCGCTGCACATGGACGTCGACGACGCGGGTGTCACCGCCCCAGCCGTAGTCCCACACCCGCTCCAGGAGCTTGTCGCGCGAGAGGACCGTGCCCGGGGCGGAGGAGAACTCCAGCAGCAGGCGCATCTCGGTCGGGGTGAGCGCCACCGGCTCCCCGGCCTTGCGGACCTCCATGCCCTCGGTGTCGATCTCCAGATCGCCGAAGGTCAGCACCCCGCCGTCGGCCGCCGCGGCGGACTCCTCGACCCGGTCGCCGTGTCCCGCGTGCCCGAAGCGGCGCAGCACCGCGCGGATCCGGGCGACCAGGACGGCACCGTCGAACGGCTTGGTGACGTAGTCGTCGGCGCCCGCCTCCAGGCCCAGCACCACGTCGATGGAGTCGGCCCGCGCGGACAGCATGATCACCGGCACGGTCGACTCGTCCCGGATGCGCCGGCACAGGCTGACGCCGTCCAGGCCCGGAACCATGACGTCCAGCAGGGCGATGTCGGGGCGGTTCGACCGGAACGCCTCCAGGCCCGACAGCCCGTCGGGCATGGCGGTGACCGCGAAGCCGTCCCGCTCCAGGGCGAGCTGGGTGGCCTCCCGGATGACGTCGTCGTCCTCGACGAACAGGACGTGGGTCTGATCTGCCATCCCGCTGCTCTCTGTCCTCGTATCGCTGTCGTGTGGCTGTCGGCTGTCAGCTGTTGTGTATGGGTGGTGGTTCGGTCGGTGGGGGGTGGTTCAGTCCGCCGGGCCCGTCGACGGTGTGGCCCCCGAGGCGTCGCCGTACTGGTTGTACTGGTCCCACCGCTGCACGAAGCGGCCCGCCGTCCAGCGGTAGGTGACCACATACTCGCCGGAGGGAGTCGTCACCTGGTCGCCCTTCTCGTACACCTGCTTGGTCACCACCAGGTCGCCGCGGTCTATCAGCGCGTAGACCGGGGACTCCTCGGCCTTGAACACATTCTCGTACGCACCACTGCGCACGCGATACACATACGAGCCGACCCCGATCTCGTCGCCGCAGGTCAGCACGTTGACGACGACGTCCTTCGAGGCTCCGCCGGTCAGGTCGCCGGACAGCACGTCGACCGGGTAGTCGTCGCCGCACGGCTGCAGATCGCTCTTGACGTCGGCCGAGACCGTCGGGTCGTCCTTGACGAGCCGGGCCGCGGCCGCGCGGCTCAGGGACGTGGCGGGTGAGTCGGGCGCGGCGGGCGCTGCGGTGGCCGACGGGGCCGAGCCCGCCGCCAGATCGGAGCCCTCCGAGGACTCCGTGTAGGCCGGGCCCTCGTCACGGGTGCCGGTGCCGCCGGTGGCGCAGGCGGAGACGAAAAGGGCGAGGGCGACGAGCACGGACACCGCCGTGATCGCCGCCTGGAAAGCCCCTCGACCCGGAGAGGGTTCCGCCTCGGTCAGGCCGCCGTGCAACGCTCCCGCTCCTCACGCTCCAGCGCGCGTGCGTCCAGATCACGGCTCTCCAGCTCCTCGCGGAGCCTGGCGAGGGCCCGGTGCAGCGTGCTCTTGACCGTTCCGGCCGACATTCCGAGGGCGGCGGCCGTCTCCTCCGTAGACATCTGCTCCCAGTGTCGCAGCACGACGACGCTGCGCTGCTTGGGGGCGAGCACCTTCATGACGTCCATCAGCAGGGCGCGGTCGGCGTGCTGGTCGGTGGCGTCGTCGATGCAGGCGTCCGGGAGCTGCTCGGTCGGGACTTCCTCCAGCTTGCGGGCCCGCCACCACTCGGTCCGGGTGTTGATCATGACGCGGCGGAGGTAGGCGTCGGCGAGCCGCTTGTCCTCGATGGTCTCCCAGCGGCCGTAGGTCCGGGCCAGCGCCGTCTGGAGCAGGTCCTGTGCGTCCACGGGGTCCGGGACCAGGCGGCGGGCGCTGCGCAGCAACGCGTCCTGCCGGGTACGGACGTACTCCTCGAACTCGAGCACCTCGCCCTGCGCCATGATCGACCGCCTCCAACCCCGTGTCCGACCCGCCTGCAGCCGGTTCTCCATCGCCTTGTGTGCCGCTCTTCCGCGGTACGCCAATGAAGCTACGGAGCAGTTGTCACGAGGCTGTGCGGGCCAGCGCGCGGCCAGCCCTCGGCTGTCCGTCGGTTGTGTAACGGAAGTAGGAAAGGGGTAAACCGGCGCACCGAATGGCGCCGGTTCGGGGTGATTTGTCGATGGTCTGGGCCGTCGTTACGTCAACGGCAGCCGATACAAACCGCCGGGAAGAGGCTCGACCAGCCCGTCCGCGACGAGCCCGTCGAGCGCACGCGCGCGCTGTACGGGCTCGTGCCACACCCGGTCGAGCGCCGCCTGCGGCACCGGCGCGTGAGCCTCGCGCAGGACGGCGAGCAGCTTGCCGCGCACCTGCCGGTCGGTACCGGCGTACGTCTGTCCGCGGCGCGGCGGACCGTCGTGCTCCGGCTTGCCCGCGAGCCGCCAGGCGCACTGCGCGGCGATCGGACAGCGATGGCAGGACTCGTTCTTGGCGGTGCACACCAGCGCGCCGAGCTCCATGGAGGCGGCGGCCCAGCGGGCGGCCGTCCCCTCCTCCTCGGGCAACAGGGCGCGCGCCAGCTTGCGTTCGGCCGCGGTGGTGGCGTTCGGCGGGTACTGGACGCCGGTGACGGCCCGCGCGAACACCCGGCGGACGTTGGTGTCCAGGACGGCGTGCCGCTGCCCGTAGGCGAAGGAGGCGACGGCCGCCGCCGTGTACTCCCCGATGCCGGGCAGCGCCAGCAGCTGGGCGTGATCGGTCGGTACGTCGCCGCCGTGCCGCTCCGTTATCGCCACCGCCGCCCCGTGCAGCCGCAGCGCGCGGCGCGGATAGCCGAGCCGGCCCCACGCGCGTACGGCCTCACCGGGGGCTTCCGCGGCGAGGTCGGCGGGGCGCGGCCAGCGGGCCAGCCACTGCTCGTACACCGGCAGCACTCGGCTGACCGGCGTCTGCTGGAGCATGAACTCGCTGACCATCACCCCCCACGGCCCGGCCTCCGGGCGCCGCCACGGCAGATCGCGGGCGTGCTCGTCGAACCAGTCGATGACAGGGGTGTGGAGATCCACTCCGTGGGAGGAAGCGGAGAGGGCGGGGGCGTCGGACTCAGTGGGCGCAGTCATGGCCCTTCCGATCCTGCCATGCGGGAGAGGGGGCGCGGGCGGAGCGCCACCCCTGAGGGGTACGCAGGGGTGCGCAGGGGTGCGCAGGGGTGCGCAGGACAAGTGCCGTGTCCGCGGGGCGACGGCGGGAGAGACCCGCTGCGGAATGATGATCCGGAAAAGTTGTCATCCCCGGCGGCGGGTACGGGCGGCGAACTCGCCGATCTCTCGTACAGTTTGCGCCGTGGGATCTCTGCGCAATCCGGTCGGGCCGCTTCCCTCCTCCATCTACTGGCGACGGAGGGCCGTACTGCTGTCTGTGCTGGCCCTGTTGGCGCTGTTGATCGCCTGGATCGCCTCCTCGGGCGGCGGTGGCGGCAACAACGACGCCGACGGGGCCAACGGCAAGAATCCCGCGCCCTCGATCACACCGGGACCTTCGGGTTCCGGACCGGCGATCAGCCAAGCACCGGGTGGGCGGGACGAGTCGACGCCGGGTGACTCCGGCGGCTCGGGGTCCGGGTCGGGTTCCGGATCCGGCGACGGGGCCGGTGGCGGTTCCTCGACTTCCGGTACGGGGGCCGGTGCCGGCGGGTCCGACGGCGCGGCCGGCGGTGGTGGCGGTGGCGGTGGCGCGGGCAGCGGGGTCGGTCGGGACGACACTCTTCCGGTGGGTTCCGGGGTGCCCAACTGCACGGCGGGTGCGGTGAAGTTGACCGTGAGCAGTCTGCACAACGGGTACGCGCCCGGGGAGACACCGACGCTGCTGGTGACCGCGACGAACTCCTCCGGGAGCGACTGCAAGGTCGATCTCGGGCCCAGGAGCGCGGTGGTGACGATCACCGAGGCCGCTGAGGACGAGGAGTTCTGGTCGTCCGCGGACTGCCCGAAGACGGCCGGGAATCTGGTGTTCCGGGCGCCCGCGGGGAGCAGCATCACGTACACCGTGAAGTGGGACCGCAAGCCGAGTGCTCCGCAGTGCGCGACGCCGCCGGCGGGGTCGGCCGGGGCCGGGACCTACCTGGTGCAGTTGGCTGCGCCGGGGTACCCGAAGGTGCAGACGTCGTTCGTGCTGGAGAGCGACTGATGGCCGGAGAACGACTGAGGTAGTGGCGCGGGGGGTTGTCGGTCGGCTGCGGGCCGTTCGTGGTTGCTCGCGCCCGCGCGGCGGAGCCGCACATCGACACGGCCCCGCGCCCCTGACGGGGCGCTACACGTACCGTTCCAGGATCGAGCTCTCCGCCAGCCGGGACAGGCCCTCGCGTACGCTCCTCGCCCTCGCCTCGCCCACGCCGTCCACCGTCTGCAGGTCGTCCACGCTCGCCGCCAGCAGCTTCTGCAGGCCGCCGAAGTGTTCCACCAGGCGGTCGATGATCGCGCCCGGGAGGCGCGGGACCTTGGCCAGGAGACGGAAGCCCCTCGGGGAGACCGCCGAGTCCAGGGCCTCCGGGGAGCCCGTGTAGCCCAGCGCCCTTGCCACCGTCGGGAGTTCGAGCAGCTCTGCGTGGGTCAGGGCGTCCAGCTCGTACAGGGCCTCCTCCACCGTGCGGGAGCGCTTGGCGGTGGGTTCGGGGACGTAGTCCCGTACGACCAGCTCGCGCTCGGGCTCCACGCCGGCGATCAACTCGTCCAGCTGCAGGGCGAGAAGACGGCCGTCGGTGCCCAACTCGACCACGTACTCGGCGATCTCGGTCGCGATCCGGCGGACCATCTCCAGACGCTGGGCCACCGCGGAGACGTCGCGGACCGTCACCAGGTCCTCGATCTCCAGCGCTGACAACGTTCCCGCGACCTCGTCGAGGCGGAGCTTGTAGCGCTCCAGGGTGGCGAGGGCCTGGTTGGCGCGGGACAGGATCGCCGCGGAGTCCTCCAGGACACGGCGCTGGCCGTCGACGTAGAGGGCGATCAGGCGCATCGACTGGGAGACGGACACGACGGGGAAGCCGACCTGCTTGCTCACCCGGTCCGCCGTGCGGTGGCGGGTGCCCGTCTCCTCCGTCGGGATCGTCGGGTCCGGGACCAGCTGGACGCCGGCCCGCAGGATCTTCGACAGGTCCGAGGAGACCACGATGCCGCCGTCGAGCTTGCACAGCTCACGCAGGCGCGTGGCCGTGAACTCGACGTCCAGGACGAAACCGCCCGTGCACATCGCCTCGACGGTCTTGTCCGAGCCGAGCACGATGAGACCACCGGTGTTGCCGCGGAGAATCCGCTCAAGGCCGTCGCGCAGGGCCGTGCCGGGTGCCACGGCGCTCAGTGAGGCGCGCATCAGGCCATCGGCACCGGAGCTCCCACCGGACTTTCCGGGAGCTGCTGCCCGGTCGTTGGCTGCCACTGCACTCCTCCGGTCGCAGGTTCTGGGGCGCTCCCGTTTCGCACATTCGGTTCGTACGGACGGGCGAGACCTGGGCAAAGTCTACCGGCGCTCCTCCGCGTCCCGTGGGGCCTCTCGCCGACGCGACCTCGGAAGGACCCTCAGGGCGTCCCCTATGTCGGCGACTTCCAGGACCTTCATACCGGCAGGGATCTTGCCCGGATCGCCCGGCACGAGCGCGTGGGTGAAGCCCAGACGGTGTGCTTCGGCGAGCCGGCGCTGGACGCCCGTGACCCGTCTGACCTCGCCCGCGAGGCCCACTTCGCCGATCGCGACGAGGTTCTTCGGCAGCGGGGTGTCGCTCGCCGCCGACGCCAGCGCGAGGGCGATGGCCAGGTCCGCGGCGGGCTCCGAGAGCTTCACCCCGCCGACCGTCGCGGAGTAGATGTCCCGCTTGCCGAGCGCGCTGATCCTGCCTCGCTGCTCCAGGACGGCGAGCATCATCGAGACCCGGGAGGTCTCCAGGCCGGAGGTCGTACGGCGCGGTGAAGGGATCTGGGAGTCGACCGTCAGGGCCTGGACCTCGGCCACCAGGGGGCGGCGGCCCTCCAGGGTGACCGTCAGACAGGTGCCGGGGACCGGTTCGTCACGACGGGTCAGGAAAAGTCCGCTCGGGTCGGCCAGGCCCGTGATGCCCTCGTCGTGCAGTTCGAAGCAGCCGACCTCGTCCGTCGCGCCGTAGCGGTTCTTGACGCCCCGGACCAGGCGCAGGCGCGCGTGCCGGTCGCCCTCGAAGGCGAGGACGACGTCCACGAGGTGCTCCAGCAGGCGGGGTCCGGCGATCGCGCCGTCCTTGGTGACATGGCCCACGAGGAGCGTCGACATGCCGCGCTCCTTGGAGGCGCGGATCAGGGCACCCGCCACCTCCCGGACCTGGGCCATGCCGCCGGGGGCGCCGTCGATCTCCGGGGAGGCCACCGTCTGGACGGAGTCGAGGACGAGGAGGGAGGGCTTGACCGCGTCCAAGTGGCCGAGGACCGCGGCCAGGTCGGTCTCGGCGGCGAGGTAGAGGTGGTCGTCGATGGCCTTGATGCGGTCGGCGCGCAGCCGGACCTGGCTGGCCGACTCCTCGCCCGTGACGTACAGCGTGCGGTGCTCGTCGCTCGCCGACTTGGCCGCCACGTCGAGCAGGAGCGTGGACTTGCCGACGCCGGGCTCGCCCGCGAGGAGGACGACCGCGCCGGGGACCAGACCGCCGCCGAGCACCCGGTCCAGCTCGGGCACGCCGGTGGAGCGGGCGGTGGCCTGGCGGCCGTCGACCTGGCCGATGGGCAGCGCGGAGGTGGTGACGCGGCCCGGGCTCGTCGTACGCACCGCGGGCGCGCCGTACTCCTCGACCGTGCCCCACGCCTGGCATTCGGGGCAGCGGCCGAGCCACTTCGCCGTCTGCCAGCCGCACTCCGTGCAGCGGAAGGCGGGCCGGTCCTTCGCGGTCTTCGTACGGGCAGCCATGGACGAAACCGTAACCGGCCCCACTGACAATCCGCGGGCGGCCCGCGATCTGCCGCCCACCTCAGGCCCACGCTCCGGCGTCAACCAGCCATCTCAGTCAAGAACAGGCCACGGAATGAAGGGTTCCTGTCCCCTTATGAGGGATCGTTTCACCCGTACGGAGTAAATGTGCTCAAGGGGGAAGAAGGGGCGATCGCCCGCACCCTACGGTCCACGGGTGATGAGCAGCAGTCCGGAGACCTCGACCCGCACCACCGGCGCGCACCGGGCGCAACGAGAGGCGCGCGACCGCGGCGCGGCACGCACGCTGGCGCAGCGTACGCCGGCGCGCTATGAGCCCTATCTGGACGGTCTGTTCACCTACTGCCTGTCCGTGCTGTGCGACCACGACGCGGCCACCGCCGCCCTCGGCGACGTCCTCGCGCTCGCCGAGCGCCGCCGTGGTCCGGAGGCCGCCGGAGACCGGCGCGCCTGGCTGTACGCGCTGGCCCGCTGGGCGTGCCTGCGCAAGCTGGCCGAGGCCAAGCAGAAACGTCAGGCCACGCACGCGGCGGGCCGGCACAGCGCCGTCAGACAGCCGGCTGCGCCCGTCTCCGAGGAGGTCCAGGAGGAGCGCCGCCGCGAACTCGCCCTGCTCGCCTGGCCGGAGGCGGCCGGCACCACCCCGGACCAGCGCGAGGCGCTCGAACTCGCCGTACGCCACCACCTGGCCGCCCACGAGGTCGCCGCCGTCCTCGGCATGGACCTGGCCGCCGCCCGCGAACTGCTCGCCTCCGCCGCCTGCGAGGTCGAGCGCACCCGCGCGGCCCTCGCCGTGGTGGAGACCGGCACCTGCCCGGGCGTCGCGCGACTCGCCGGCGACAACCAACTCGTGCTCAGCACCGCCGTACGCCGTGAGCTGGTGCGCCATGTCGACGACTGCCCGCAGTGCCGCCGTACCGCCGAGCGCGCGGTCGCCGGGCGCTGGCCCGGCGCGATGATCACCCCCTCCGAGCTGCCCGTCCTGCAGGCCCCGCGCGCGACGCTGCATGTCGCCATGGCGCACTTCTCCCGCGCGGCCGCGCCCCGCTTCGACCGCCGCGGCTTTCCGATGGACCCCAAGGACCGCGCGGCCCGCCGCGACCGGCTACGCGCGCGTGCCGTCACCACGACCGTCGTCGCCACCGTCGTGGCCGCTCCCGTGCTGGCCCTCTGGGCCGCCTACCGGGGCACCCCCACCGCCGAGGGCGCCGACGGCCGCTCCGCCAGCGCCAGCGAGGCGCACGGCCCTGGCAACCTCGACGGCGAGGCCACAAGCGGAGGCTACGAGAACGCCGGCAACGCCAGCACCAAGCCCACCGACCGCTTCACCAAGGGCGACAAGCCCGACGTGTCGGTGAAGGTCATCAGCGTCACCGGCGTCGGCAAGAAGGGCGCCGGGCATCTGGAGGTCGCGGCCGGCAACAGCGGCGACACCACGCTGATCACCCTCACCGCCACCGGCGACGCCCCCGTCCGCTGGTCGGCGGCCACCGGGGCGGACTGGCTGTATCTGAGCCAGTCCTCGGGAACCCTGGAACCCGGCGAATCGTTGACGATCAAGGTGTACGTCGACCATCTGCGCGAGCCCTCCGGCTACTGGAGCGCGCGTGTGGCCGTCTCACCCGCCGGCGCCGTCGTCTCCATCGAAGGTTACGGCACCGCGCCCACCCCGACCGACCCCACCACCCCCGTCGATCCGCCCCCGTCCACCCAGAGCCCGGACCCGACCCCCACGACCTCGGCCCCCACGGACCCGACCCCCAGCGACCCGCCACCCTCGACGTCCGACCCGGACCCGACACCGACGGATCCCACCCCGTCCGAGCCGCCGAGCTCGACCCCACCGCCGAGCGACAGCGGGGACCCGAGCCCGTCGACGTCGTAGCGGTGGGCTGGGCGCGGGGTCAGGGGGTGTCCCGGGTGTGGCCGGTCCACGGGGACGGCCGGATGGGGGCTGCCCATGCGAGCGGCCGGACGCGGCCGGTCGGTCAGACGCGGCCGGTCGGCCGGACGTCGCCGGGGTTCAGTGGCGGCCGGTTGCCGTCGGCTTGCAGGGTTGGTCAGGAGCGGTCGGCTCACGGGGTCGCTGGGACGCGGCCGGCCGGCCGGACGGCGCTCGTGCTCTGCGTCGGCCGGACGTCGCCCGTGCCCTGCCTCGGCCGGACGCCGCTCATGCCCTGCGGCGGCCGGTTGCGGTCAGCCCGCCGCGCCGACCGGTTGCCGCCAGCTCGCAGGGACGGTCAGGCGCGGTCAGTCGGCGGGGTCGGCGGGATGCGGTTAGTCCGCGGGGTCGGAGAGATGCGGTCGCCCCGCAGGGTCCGTCAGGCGCGGTCGGTCCGCAGGGGTGGCCAGTTCAGGTCAGTCCACCGGGTCGCCCGGTCGCGGTCAGTCCACGCGGGCGGCCGGTCGCGGTCAGTCCACCGGGTCGGCCGGATGTGGAGCCAGCAGTGGCAGTTGCGATGCCAGCCGCTCCTCGCACAGCTCCACCAGCCGGTCGTAGCCCGCCTTGCCCATCAGCTCGGTCAGCTCGGGGCGGTAGGAGACGTACACCGGGTCGCCCGCGCCGTGCGCCGAGGTCGCCGACGTGCACCACCAGTGCAGGTCATGGCCGCCCGGACCCCAGCCGCGGCGGTCGTACTCGCCGATCGACACCTGCAGTACGCGCGTGTCGTCGGGCCGGTCGATCCACTCGTACGTCCGGCGCACCGGCAGCTGCCAGCAGACGTCCGGCTTGGTCTCCAAGGGCTCGCGGCCCTCCTTGAGCGCCAGGATGTGCAGCGAGCAGCCCGCGCCGCCGGAGAAGCCGGGGCGGTTCTGGAAGATGCACGAGCCCTGGTAGGGGCGGGTCTGGCGGTCGCCGTCCTCGTCCTGCGAGATCCAGCCGCGCTCGGTGCCCTCGTCGTGGAACTGCCAGATCTCCGGAGTGAGCCTGGCCACATGTTCGGCGACCCGCTTCTCGTCGTCCTCGTCGGAGAAGTGCGCGCCCAGCGTGCAGCACCCGTCGTCCGCGCGGCCCGCCTGGATGCCCTGGCAGCCGCTGCCGAAGATGCAGTTCCAGCGAGAGGTCAGCCATGTCAGATCGCACCGGAAGACCTGCTCGTCGTCCGCCGGATCAGGGAACTCCACCCATGCGCGGGCGAAGTCGAGCCCCTTCTCGTCGGCCGCCAGGGCCTTCTTCGACTTCTTCGGTGACTTCGCCGACGCCGTCACCTGCGACTTCGCCTGCGAAGAACCGCTGGAAGATTTGTCGCTCTTCGCCTTTTTCGTCTTTGGCACGCGTCCAGGGTAAGTGGCTTGGCAAGGCTCTGAGGACAGTCGATCGTGCAGGTGGCAGTAGCGTTCCGTACATGAGACTCGGTGTCCTCGACGTGGGATCTAACACGGTGCATCTGCTGGTGGTGGATGCACACCCTGGCGCGCGCCCGCTGCCCGCGCACTCGCACAAGGTGGAACTGCGCCTTGCCCAACTCCTCGACGAGAGCGGGGCGATCGGCCCCGAGGGGATCGAGAAACTGATCGGCGTCGTCAAGGAGGCCCTTCAGGCCGCCGAGGACAAGGGTGTCGAGGACCTCCTCCCGTTCGCCACCTCCGCCGTGCGCGAGGCCAGCAACGCCGACGACGTCCTCGCGCGCGTGCAGGCCGAGACCGGCGTCGAGCTCCAGGTCCTCACCGGCGCCGAGGAGGCCCGCCTCACCTTCCTCGCCGTCCGCCGCTGGTTCGGCTGGTCCGCGGGGAAGCTGCTGGTCCTGGACATCGGCGGCGGCTCCCTGGAGATCGCCTACGGCATCGACGAGGAGCCCGACGCGGCGGTCTCGCTGCCGCTGGGCGCCGGCCGTCTCACCGCGGGCTGGCTCCCGGGCGACCCGCCGGACGCCGAGGACATAAGGGCACTACGGCGTCATGTGCGCGCCCAGATCGCCCGCACGGTCGGCGAATTCAGCCGCTTCGGCGCCCCCGACCACGTCGTCGCCACCTCCAAGACGTTCAAGCAGCTGGCCCGTCTCGCCGGCGCCGCCCGCTCCGCCGAGGGCCTCTACGTCCAGCGCGAGCTGAAGCGGGAGTCCCTGGAGGCGTGGGTCCCGCAGCTGGCGGGGATGACGGCGGCGCAGAGGTCGGAGCTGCCGGGCGTCTCGGAGGGGCGCGCGGGCCAGCTGCTCGCGGGTGCGCTGGTGGCCGAGGGCGCGATGGACTTGTTCGGCGTGGAGAACTTGGAGATCTGCCCATGGGCGCTGCGAGAAGGCGTGATCCTGCGGCGACTCGACCACATGGGATCCGTGTAGCTGCGGTCAGGGGCGCGGGGCCGTATCGATGTGCGGCTCCGCCACGTGGGCGTGAGCCACCACAACCGCCCCCGCACCCGCCTATGGCAAGCACCACAACGGCGAATAGGCACCCCGCATTCACCCGACCGAACCCCTTAGGCTGACCCCCGTGGCAGAACCAGTCGTACGGATCCCGGATGCGAAGGTCGCGCTCTCCACGGCCTCCGTGTACCCGGAGTCCACGGCGACGGCCTTCGAGATCGCCGCACGCCTCGGCTACGACGGCGTAGAGGTCATGGTGTGGACCGACCCGGTGAGCCAGGACATAGAAGCCCTGCGCAGACTGAGCGACTACCACCAGATCCCGATCCTCGCCGTGCACGCCCCCTGCCTGCTGATCACCCAGCGCGTCTGGTCCACCGACCCCTGGGTCAAGCTCCAGCGCGCCCAGGCGGCCGCCGAGAAGCTGGGGGCGACCACCGTCGTCGTACACCCGCCGTTCCGCTGGCAGCGCCAGTACGCCCGGGACTTCGTGAGCGGCATCTGGCGGATGGCGGACGAGACGGACGTCCGGTTCGCCGTGGAGAACATGTACCCCTGGCGCTACCGCGACCGCGAGATGCTCGCGTACGCCCCCGACTGGGACGTGACGAAAGAGGACTACCGGCACTTCACGATCGACCTCAGCCATTCCGCGACGGCCCGTTCCGACGCGCTGCAGATGGTCGACCGCATGGGGGACCGGCTCGGCCATGTCCACCTCGCCGACGGCAAGGGCTCGGCCAAGGACGAGCACCTCGTCCCGGGCCGCGGCACCCAGCCCTGCGCCGAGCTGCTGGAAGGTCTCGCCCTGAGCGGCTTCGACGGTCATGTCGTCATCGAGGTCAACACCCGGCGCGCGATGTCCAGCGCCGAACGTGAGGCCGACCTCGCGGAGGCGCTGGCGTTCACGCGGCTGCACCTGGCGTCGGCCGTGAAGGTGCCGAGGCTGCCGTGACCGACGGCGTCACCGCACGGAAACGGGGCCGCCCCCCTCGTACGGAATCGGCCGGCACCCGGGATCGCATCCTGGCCGCGGCCCGTGAGGAGTTCTCCGAGCGGGGGTACGAGAAGACGTCGGTGCGCGGGATCGCGAAGGCGGCGGGAGTGGACCCCGCCCTGGTCCACCACTACTTCGGGACCAAGGAGCAGGTCTTCGAGGCGGCCGTCGAGGTGGCCTTCTCGCCCGCGGTGAAGGTGCGGGACGCGGTGCTCGAAGGGCCGCTGGACGACGCCGGCGAGCGCATGACCAGGGTGATCTTCGGGCTCTGGGAGAACCCGGTGACCCGTAAGCCGCTCCTCGCGATCGTGCGGTCCGCGGTGAACAACGAGGCCGCGGCCGCCGTCTTCCGCCGGCTCGTGGCGGCGCAGCTGATGCGGCGGATCGCCGGCGAACTGGACACCCCGGACGCGGAACTGCGCACCGAGCTGGCCGCCGCGCAGCTGGTGGGGGTGGCGATGATGCGATACGTGATCAGGATCGAGCCGGTCGCTTCGGCGGACGTGGAGCAGATCATCGCGCGGGTGGCGCCGGTGGTGCAGGGGCATCTGACGGGGCCCTGAACGGTGCCCTCAGTGCCCTCAGTGCGAGATTCGTATCCCGCATTCCGGACACTCTGTCCGCCCTCTGGATGACCGGCGTACGCTCGATAACAGCCACAACTGTCTGAAGGAGCGAGCGACGATGCCCGAGCTGAGGTCCCGCACAGTCACCCACGGCCGCAACATGGCGGGCGCCCGCGCCCTTATGCGCGCCTCCGGTGTACCGGGCGCGGACATCGGCCGCAAGCCGATCATCGCCGTCGCGAACTCCTTCACCGAGTTCGTCCCGGGCCACACCCACCTGCAGCCGGTCGGCCGGATCGTCAGCGAGGCGATCGTCGAGGCCGGCGGCATCCCGCGCGAGTTCAACACCATCGCGGTGGACGACGGCATCGCGATGGGCCACGGCGGCATGCTGTACTCCCTCCCCTCCCGTGACCTGATCGCGGACTCGGTCGAGTACATGGTCGAGGCGCACTGCGCCGACGCCCTGATCTGCATTTCCAACTGCGACAAGATCACGCCGGGCATGCTGAACGCGGCCCTGCGCCTGAACATCCCCACCGTCTTCGTCTCCGGCGGCCCGATGGAGTCCGGCCGCGCGACC
This sequence comes from Streptomyces sp. S.PB5, assembly GCF_030403745.1. Lineage (GTDB taxonomy): Bacteria > Actinomycetota > Actinomycetes > Streptomycetales > Streptomycetaceae > Streptomyces. The sequence continues at coordinate 13,226 of NZ_JAQMWP010000013.1, read as the reverse complement.
CTCGTCGACGGCACGGTCCGCACCCTCGACCTGGTCGACGCGATCTCCGACGCCGTCAACGACAAGATCTCGGACGAGGACATCCTCCGTATCGAGGAGAACGCCTGTCCGACCTGCGGCAGCTGTTCCGGCATGTTCACGGCCAACTCGATGAACTGCCTGACCGAGGCGATCGGCCTCTCGCTCCCGGGCAACGGCTCGGTGCTCGCGACCCACACCGCCCGCAAGGGCCTGTACGAGGCCGCCGCCCGCACCGTCATGGACATCACCCGGCGCTACTACGAGCAGGACGACGAGACGGTCCTGCCGCGCTCGGTCGCGTCCTTCGCCGCCTTCGAGAACGCCATGGCGCTGGACATCGCGATGGGCGGCTCGACCAACACGATCCTGCACCTGCTGGCCGCGGCCCAGGAGGCGGAGGTCCCCTTCGGCCTCAACGAGATCGACGCGGTCTCCCGGCGGGTGCCGTGCCTGGCGAAGGTCGCACCGAACGTCGCCAAGAACCGCACGTACTACATGGAGGACGTGCACCGCGCCGGCGGCATCCCGGCCCTGCTGGGCGAACTGCACCGCGCGGGTCTGCTCAACGAGGACGTCCACTCCGTCCACAGCCCCTCCCTCGCGGACTGGCTGAAGACGTGGGACGTCCGCGGCGGCTCCCCGTCGGCGGAAGCCGTGGAACTGTGGCACGCGGCCCCCGGCTGCGTCCGCTCCGCCGAGGCCTTCTCCCAGTCCGAGCGCTGGGACACCCTGGACGTCGACGCCGAGGGCGGCTGCATCCGCTCCGCCGAGCACGCCTACTCCAAGGACGGCGGCCTCGCGGTCCTCAAGGGCAACCTGGCGGTCGATGGCTGTGTGGTGAAGACGGCGGGCGTCGACGAGTCGATCTGGCAGTTCGAGGGCCCGGCGGTGGTCTGCGAGTCCCAGGAGGAAGCCGTCCAGAAGATCCTCCTGAAGGAGATCAAGGAGGGTGACGTCGTCGTCATCCGCTACGAGGGCCCCAAGGGCGGCCCCGGCATGCAGGAGATGCTCTACCCGACCTCGTACCTGAAGGGCCGCGGCCTCGGAAAGGCCTGCGCCCTCGTCACCGACGGCCGCTTCTCCGGCGGCACGTCCGGCCTCTCCATCGGCCACGCCTCCCCGGAGGCCGCCGCCGGCGGCACCATCGCCCTCGTCGAGGACGGCGACCGCATCCGCATCGACATCCCCAACCGGGCCATCGAACTCCTCGTCGACGACACCGAGCTGGCCCGTCGCGAGGCGGCGCTGGGCGGGGTGTATGCACCGAAGAACCGCGAGCGCAAGGTCTCGGCCGCGCTGAGGGCGTACGCCGCGATGGCGACGAGCGCGGACAAGGGCGCGGTGCGGGACGTCTCGAAGCTGGGTTGAGGGTTCGAGGCTGGGTTGAGGTTTCGAAGCCGGGCTGAGTTTCAGGGCTGAGCTTCGAGCTGAGCTTCGGGGTTTGCGGGGCCGTCTCTTCGGGGGCGGCCCCTTTTGCGTGTCACCAGGTGGAGGGGTTGGCGGTGGGGAGGGCGAAGACGGTGCCGTCGGGGGCGGTGGCGTAGATGCGGTCGCCCGCGATCTGGGGCACCGGCAAGGTGGCCACGTACTCGTCGGACTTGTCGCCCATCCTGGGCGCCGTCTGGCCGAGCGGCTTTCCCTGCGCGGCGTCGGCGGCCAGCAGGCGTCCGTCAGCGGCGGTGATGTAGACATGGCGGCCGTCGGTCGCTGGTGCGGAACCCTGGCTCACGGATGTCTCGAGCGACCACAGCTGCTTCTTCGCGCCCATGTCGACGGCAACCAGGGAGCCGCCTGTGCCGAGCAGGTAGACGAGGTCGCCGTGGGCGGTGGCCTGCGCCTGATCGAGCGGGACAGCGAGCGTCACGCGCCGCGTGGCATCGGATTCCGGGTCGTAGCGGACCACGGCGTCGGCTTCGCCGTAATTGCCGCCGCTCGACAGGAAGAGGACACTGCCGTCCGCGGCGCCGAACGGCTTCAACGTCCCCTCGAAGCGGGCGTTCCACCGCACGCGGCCCGTGCCCGGATCCACCGCTGTCACCCGCGTGTGCGTTCCGTCGGCGGACTTGCCGGTGGCGTACGCCCAGGGGCTGCCGGGGAACGAGTGGAGGGACAGGCTGCTCGAATCAGCCACGGTTCTGCGCCACTTGGTCTCGCCCGATGAGCCGTCGACTCCGGTGACCTTCCCGCCAGGCCCCGTCAGCAGCAGCATGGCTCCTGCGTACCGGAAGCCGAGGTAGGTGGAGATGTCCAACTTCCACCGGGTGGTGCCGGAGGCCGGATCGAGGGCCAGCAGCTGTTTGCCCGAGTGAGTCAGGACATGCACCAGGCCGGCTGCCAGGACCGGTGGCGTACCGGGGGTATCGGCCTTGCCGAGCGGGTGCCTCCAGAGCACGCGGCCGTCGGCCGGATCGAGCGCGGCGACCATCCCTGGCTGAGTGCACAGCAGACGTCGTGTCCCGTACGAGCACCGGGGCAGGCCGCCTTCTCCCTCATTCGGCTTCGTGGCCCAGGGACGGAACCCGGCGGCCGTGCTGTGTGCGGGACCGTCGTTCCGTTCCGTCTCTTCATGACCGAGGAGCTGGACGGAAATCAGCGTGCCGAGCACCACGAGGACCAGACCCAAGGCCCCCAGCGCCACCGCCTTGCCCGGACGCCATTTACGTCGCCGCTGCGGCTCCCCAGCGCGGGGCTCCGGGCGGGGCTCCGCGCCCGTGCGCTGGGTAGGTATGAACGCCTGTGTGTCGTACGAGGCCGCGACCGAGCGCAGCTCGCGCATCAACTCGTCCGGTGTGGGCCTGTCTTCGGGTTCCTTGGCCAGGCAGCGCGCGATGAGCGGTGCGAGATTCTCGGGTACGTCGGTCAGATCGGGTTCGTCATGGACGACCTGATAGGCCACGACGTACGGGCTGTCCGAGTCGAAGGGCCCGCGCCCCGTAGCCGCGTGGACCATCACCGAGCCGAGCGCGAAGACATCGGCGGCAGGTCCGACCTCGCGCGGACGCCGGAACTGCTCGGGTGCCATGAACGGCGGCGTTCCGATCAGCTTCCCGGTCTCTGTGCGAAGTTCGCTGTCCTTTGGCCGGGAAATGCCGAAGTCGATGACCTTGGGCCCGTCGTCGGCGAGCAGCACGTTGCTGGGTTTGAGATCCCGGTGAACGACCCCGACCCTATGAATGTCGCGCAGCGCCTCGGCCAGCCCGGCCATGAGCCGACGCAGCTGAGCCGGGGGCATGGGGCCGTTCCGCTTCACCTCGTCGGCGAGGGTGGCGCCCGGAATGAACAGCGTGGCCATCCAGGGGCGCTCCGCCTCCGGGTCGGCATCGACGACCGGCGCCGTGAATGCGCCGCTGACGCGGCGGGCCGCAGCGACCTCCTGCCGGAACCGCCCCCGGAACTCAGGGTCCTTGGCGAATTCGGCGTGCACGACCTTCACCGCGAGCGTCATCCCCGAGGCGCTCCGGGCGCGGTGTACGACGCCCATACCCCCGGACCCCAGACGTGACTCCAGCTTGTAGTGACCGGCGTACTCGGGAAGTTCCGCTTCCGCGCCCGCTCCGGTGTTGTGCTGTGGCGCCATGGGACCACCCCCGTGCTGTTCGTCCGCGCGCGCGACGCACGGAGCCTAGTCGATGACTCGTACGAGACAGAGGCGGCTTGCTAGCGTTCGTGTTCGAGTTGCGCACGTCTGTTTCGCGACGTGTCGTGGGGGAATCAACGAGGTCCCATGGCAACCGTGGGGCTCAACGGGGGAGGAATTCATGTCTGTTGACCGTGTCGAAGAGACCGATGGCGGCGAGGAAGCGATCGGGGTGATGGCGGCGGCCTCGGCAACAGCTGTCCGCTACTACTCGATCGCGCCGGGTGTCCGGCTGAACGTGCGCAGCGGCCCCGGTACGAGCTATCCGATCGTGGACGTGCTGGCCGAGGGGTCCAAGGTCGCGATCCTCTGCCAGACACCCGGCACGACGATCACCGGCCCGTACGGCACGTCGAACATCTGGGACTGCGTCGCCAGCGGTGAGTACGTCTCGGACGCCTACGTGAACACCGGCAGCGACGGCTACATCCGCCCGCGCTGCTCGCTCTGACACCACCGCTGCCCGAGAAGTTCCGATGTCGGCATCACGAGGCGGCGCCGGGCTGTCACCGGCCCCTACGGCACATCGGACATCCGGGACGACATGGGTGACGGTGAGTACGTCTCGGACGCCTACCTGAACACCGGCGGCGACGGTTACGTCGCCTCGCGCTGCGCCTGACCTTCGCCGCCCCTACCTCCAAGGGACCATCAGTGACCTCTCGGACTCGTAGATCCGTCCTGCTCACCGCCGCCACCAGCGCTTTCCTCATGGCCATGTCGCCCGTGGCCGAGTCGGCGAGCGTGCGCTACTACCCGATCGCGCCGGACGTCCGCCTCAACGTTCGCAACGGCCCCGGCACGAGCTACAGCATCGTGCGGATCCTGCCCGAGGGCTCCAAGGTCCCGATCTACTGTCAGACCCCGGGCACGACGGTGACTGGCCCGTACGGCACGTCGAACATCTGGGACAACATCAGCAACGGCCAGTATGTCTCGGACACCTATGTCAACACCGGAAGCGACGGCTATGTCGCCGACCGCTGCAGCTGACCCGGTACCCCCACACAATCCCAAGGGAAAGCCATGTCCCCCGTGACCCGCAGATCCGTCCTCCTCGCCACCGCCACCGGCGCCTTCATCACGGTCGGCGCCGCCGGCACCGCCGAGGCCGAGATCCGCTACTACCCGGTCGCCCCCGGCTACCGCGTCAACGTCCGCAGGGGCCCCGGCACCCAGTACGCCATCGTCCGCGTACTGCCCGAGGGCGCCATGGTGCCGATCTTCTGCCAGACGCCCGGCGAGACCATCACCGGCCCGTACGGCACGTCGAACATCTGGGACAACATCGACGACGGTGAGTTCATCGCGGACGCCTACGTCCAGACGGGCAGCGACGGATACGTCCGCCCGCGCTGCTCGTAGCACCTGCAAGACCGAAAGGACCCCCATGACATTGCTGAAGCGCGGCTCCCTCGTGCTCACCAGCACCGCCGCGGCGTTCCTCACCGTCCTCGGCGCCGCCTCCGAGGCCGCAGCCGCGAGCTACCCGGTGGTCGGCACCTCGAACGTGAACGCCCGCAGCGGCCCGGGAACCAGCTACCAGATCATCAAGACCTACAAGCCCGGCACGAACCTCACCCTCGTCTGCCAGACGCCGGGCGAGACGATCACCGGCCCGCTCGGCACCTCGAACATCTGGGACAAGACCGCCGACGGCGTCTATGTCTCGGACACCTACGTGAAGACGGGCAGCGACGGATACGTCGTCGGCCGCTGCTGAGCCCCCGCGGAGTCCGCGCCCGACCCGGAGCCATAATCGACGCGTGAGCGACGAAAACGGCACCCAGGAAACTCCCGCGGGCTCCGCACCCGGCCCCCGCCCGGAACCCATCCGTTTCTTCGGCACGACCTGGGTCGACCACGACAACGGCTACCCGGTCCGCCGCATCGGCGCAGCCGTCGGCTCCCTCGCCGCCGCCCTCGCCTCCTGCCTGATCCTCCGCTTCGCCTACCAGGGCCTCCAGATCGCGGACATCGGCGGCTTCGTCACCCTCCTCATGGTCGTGATGTTCGCGATCTGCAGCGCCCTCGCCTTCCGCCACACCTGGGACAGCTTCACCAAGCGCCCCGACCCCGACCGCCAGGCCTCCCTCCGCGGCCTCCTCGCCATCGGCTTCGTCGGCTCCCTTCTCGCCTACTTCTTCCGCTCCCTCACCGAGGCCCCTGGCGAGAAACTCCACCGCGAGGAGTACGAGACCGCGCTGAAGCAGCACGAGAAGCGCAGCACCCGCCGCACCGGCAACCCATCGAAGAAGCGCCGCCGGTCCTAGGAATTGCACGGGGCGCGACGACCCACGCCGAGCCTCGAACCCGGGCCGTTCGACATACGAGGGGTGGGCCGAAGGCCACTGCCACGGTCAGCCGGCTCGGGGCCAGGCCGTGCGATGCGAACCGGTCCGCACCGAACCGAACCGGACCGGACCGGACCGAAGCCCGGCCCGGCGCGGCGCAGCGAACCTCGGCCGCCCCCGGCCCCGCCGATCTCTTCGCAAGGCGCCCCCGGCTCCCACCCCCTCCGGCGCCCCCACCGACTCTCACCGAAAACTCACTGCACCCTGCACCCACCTCCGCCACCATGGCCGTATGACGGCTCCCACGCGCACCGCCCGCGCCCACTCCTTCAACGCGGCCGCAGCCCAGTACGCGGCGAACCGCCCCTCCTACCCGCCCGCCCTCTTCGACGCCGTCGAGGATCTCGCCGGCCGCCCTCTCACCGGCGCCCGTGTCGTGGACGTCGGCGCCGGCACGGGCATAGCGACCGGACTCCTGCACGCCCGTGGCGCGGACGTCCTCGCCGTCGAACCCGGTGACGGAATGGCCGCCCAGTTCCGCCGGACCCACCCCGACATCCCGATCGTCCGCGGCAACGGCAACGTCCTCCCCCTCGCCGACGACTCCGCCGACTTCCTCACCTACGCCCAGGCCTGGCACTGGACCGACCCGAGCCTCGCGATTCCGGAGGCCGTCCGCGTCCTGCGCCCGGGCGGCGCGCTCGCGCTGTGGTGGAACACCGATGCCCTCGACGTCCCCTGGCTCGCCGAGAGCGCCAAGCGCATCGAACGCCACTTCGACGTGAACGTCTCCAAGGAGAAGCGCAACGTCAACGCGCACGTCGCCGACCCCGCCGACCGCCTCCGCTTCACCCGCCGAGAGGTCCGCTGGAGCCGCCGCATCACCGTCGACGCCCACCTCGCCAACATCGCCAGCCACTCGATCTTCCTGGTCCGCGGCGAGGAAGCGAACGCCGCCTTCCTCGCCGAGGAGCGTGAACACCTCCTGCGGACCTTCCCGGACGGCATCGTCGAAGAGGTCTACGACGTCATCCTCCTGCTGGCCACAACCTGAGCCCGCTCAAGGACCGACCCCACTTACGACACCGCCCGCCACGGTCCACTGAGCCCGACACCCGAGCGGGGGAGCCCGGCACCATGACCCAGCACCCGGCCCCGGAGGCTCGCCCAGCACCGGAACAGAACCTCACCCGGAATCTCGCGGCACCTGGCGCGGACCCTCGCCTGCACCTCGCCCAGCACCCGACCAGCCACGACGCGCGGACCCTCGCCCGCCCCTGCGCTGCACCTCGCCCCGCCCCACGGCGTCCCGCCGAACCGCACAGCCGAAAGCGCCCCCGACAGGCCAAGCCACTCGCCTCACACCGCCCCTACCCCAGGAGCCCCCTCCTCCCTTGCCCCTGAGCCCCTCCGCTCTGCCCCTCTGCCCCAGCGCCCCTCCCTCCCCGCACCCTGCACCTGCACCCCCCGTCACTTCCCGCTAGCCACCAACCCCTGCCCCTGCCCCCGCCCCGCGGCCCACCCCTCCAGCGCCGCCGCACACGCATGGTCCACGTGCCGCAGCCCGCCCAACTCCAACCGCACCTCCCGGTCCCGCGGCAACGCCTCCAACTCATCCAGCAGCCTCGGCAGCCGCAGGAACGTCGCATGCCCCAGCACCCGTACGACGATCCCCGCCTCACCCCGGTCCTCGGTCTCCACATGCACATGGCTGGCGTCCCACGCGGTCTTCGCCACCGCCAGCGCCAACCCCACCAGCACCCCCTCGAAAAGATTCCCGACGACGATCGCCACCGCCGTCACCCCCAGCACGACCACCTCCCCACGATGGCCCTGCCACAGCACCCGCACCTCCCGCACCGGCACGAGCTTGCACCCCGCATGCACCAGCAGCGCGGCCAGCGCCGCCACCGGAACGACCCCGAGGACCCCGGGCACGACGACCGTGAACAGCAGCAGCCACACCCCGTGCAGCACCCGGGACGCCTTGGTCCGTGCGCCCGCCTGCACATTCGCCGCGCTCCGCACGATCACCGCGGTCATCGGCAGGGCACCGAGCACCCCGCACACCGCGTTTCCCGCGCCCTGCGCGATCAGCTCACGGTCGTAGTCGGTGCGCCGCCCGCCGTGCAGCCGGTCCACCGCCGCCGCGCTGAACAACGACTCGGCGGACGCGATCAACGCGAAGGCGATCACGGTCCCCAACACGCCCACTTCCGTGAGCCGTCCGAGATCCGCCGCCTCCGGCAGCCGTACGGCATCCAGCAGGCCCTGCACCTCGACCCGCCGCACGTCCAGGCCGAACACCCCGGTCACCGCCGCCGCGAGGCCGACCGCGACCAGTGGTGCGGGCACCAGGCGAGCCCCGCGCTTGAATCGCGGCCACAGCAGCAGTACGGCAATGGTGACACCCCCCACTGACAACGCCACCGGATCCAGCACCGAGGGCAGTGAGACGAGCCCGGCCAGCTTGCCCAGCCCGCCGCCGGGTGCGTTCGCGTCGCCCAGCGCGTAGACCTGACCGGCGACCAGGACGAGCCCGATCCCGGCCAGCATCCCCTGCACGACCGCCACGGACACGGCCCGGAACCACCGCCCCAGCCGCAGCACCCCGAGCCCGAGCTGCACCAGCCCCGCCCCGAACACCAGCACCCCGAGCGCCCCGACCCCGTACCTCTGCACGGCTTCGTAGACCAGCACCGTCAGTCCAGCCGCAGGCCCGCTCACCTGCAGGCTGCTGCCCGGCAGCACACCGGCGACCAGCCCGCCGACGATCCCGGTCACCAGCCCCAGCTCGGCCGGCACACCGGAGGCTATGGCGACTCCGACGCAGAGCGGCAGGGCCACGAGAAACACGACAAGGGAAGCGAACAGATCGGACTTGCTTACAGCGCAGCGCATGGCAGGAGCACCTCCGACGGTCACAGGACAGGAGATGCGTGGGCGCGCCGCGTCGGGGGAGTACACGGCACTGAAACCCATTGTCAGGAACGGGAGTTGACCGCGCAGCCCGTTCACCCGGTCCGCGGAGGGCTCCGGAGGCGCGTGAACCGGATCACCCGCCTCCGATCGCTCCATCGCGCGCCTGCGCCCTCGAACCCGCCGTACACATCACGCTTGACGACCCCCTTGGGCGAGAGGATTATTCATCGCATGATGAATTATTCTCCAGGCCCTCCCGACACCCCCGCCGTCCGCGCCGAAGACCTCACCGTGGTCCGAGGCCCCCGCACCGTCCTGCGCGGCCTCGACTTCACCGTCCCGCGCGGCCAGATCACCGGACTCCTCGGCCCCTCGGGCTGCGGCAAGTCCACCCTCATGCGCTCCATCGTCGGCACCCAGGCCAAGGTCACCGGCGCCCTCGACGTCCTCGGCCACCCCGCCGGCCACCCCACCCTGCGCACCCGCATCGGCTACGTCACACAAGCCCCCTCCGTCTACGACGACCTGACCGTCCGCCAGAACCTCGACTACTTCGCCGCGATCCTCGCCCCGGGCCACGCGGCCGCCGACCACCGACACTCCGACGTCACCCGAGTCATCGAGGACGTCGACCTCACCAGCCACGCCGACGCCCTCGCCGGCAACCTCTCCGGCGGCCAGCGCAGCCGTGTCTCCCTGGCCGTCGCCCTCCTCGGCACCCCGGAGCTACTCGTCCTGGACGAACCGACCGTCGGTCTCGACCCCGTCCTCCGCCGCGATCTCTGGACCCTCTTCCACGACATCGCCGCCCAACGCGGAGCGACCCTCCTCATCTCCTCCCACGTCATGGACGAGGCCGAGCGCTGCCACCGCCTCCTCCTCATGCGCGAGGGCGAGATCCTCGCCGACGACACCCCCGACGCCCTGCGCACCCGCACCGGCGCCGACACCGTCGAAGCCGCATTCCTGCACCTCGTCGACGAAGCCACCGCGGCCGGACGCAAGAGGGAGCAGAAGAAGGAACAGAAGAAGGAAGAGACGACGCGATGAGCACGACGACCACCACCACCGTGAACCCGGCCGCCCCGACCAGCGCCCTCAGCGCCTCCCGCACCACGGCCACCGCCGCGCGCGTACTGCGCCAGCTCCGCCACGACCCGCGCACCATCGCGATGATGATCCTGATCCCCTGCGTGATGCTGTTCCTGCTGCGCTACGTCTTCGACGGCAGCCCACGCACCTTCGACAGCATCGGAGCCTCCCTCCTCGGGATCTTCCCGCTGATCACGATGTTCCTGGTCACCTCCATCGCCACCCTGCGCGAACGCACCTCAGGCACCCTCGAACGCCTCCTCGCCATGCCTCTCGGCAAAGGCGACCTCATCGCCGGCTACGCCCTCGCCTTCGGCACCCTCGCGATCATCCAGTCCGCCCTCGCCACGGGACTGGCCCTCTGGGTCCTGGGCCTCGACGTCACCGGCAGCCCATGGCTCCTGCTGCTGGTGGCCCTCCTGGACGCCCTCCTCGGCACCGCCCTCGGCCTCTTCGTCTCGGCCTTCGCCGCCTCCGAATTCCAGGCCGTCCAGTTCATGCCGGCCGTGATCTTCCCCCAGCTCCTTCTCTGCGGCCTCTTCACTCCCCGCGACAACATGCACCCCGTCCTGGAGGCCATCTCCAACGTCCTGCCCATGTCCTACGCCGTCGACGGCATGAACGAGGTCCTCAGGCACACCGACATGACCGCCGCCTTCGTCCGCGACGCGCTGATCGTGGCCGGCTGTGCCCTGCTCGTCCTCACCCTGGGAGCCGCAACCCTGCGACGTCGAACGGCCTAGCGGGCAGACACCCCGTCCACATCCCGCCAGCCGGACAACCGAGCCGCACACCCACCCCCGGTGCGAGGATGAACCCCGGACGACGAGAACCCCGGAGGGCACCCGCAGCCATGACCCAGAAAGTCGCAGTCCTCGGCACCGGCAAGATCGGCGAAGCCCTGCTCAGCGGAATGATCCGAGGCGGCTGGGCCCCCGCCGACCTCCTGGTCACCGCCCGCCGCCAGGAACGGGCCGAAGAACTCCGCACGCGCTACGGAGTCAGCCCCGTCACCAACGCCGAGGCCGCCAAGACGGCCGACACCCTGATCCTCACGGTCAAGCCGCAGGACATGGGCACCCTCCTCGACGAACTCGCCCCGCACGTCCCCGCCGACCGCCTGATCATCAGCGGTGCCGCGGGCATCCCCACCTCCTTCTTCGAGGAGCGCCTCGCCGCGGGCACCCCGGTCGTCCGCGTCATGACGAACACCCCCGCCCTCGTCGACGAGGCCATGTCCGTCATCTCCGCCGGCAGCCACGCAACCGCCGAGCACCTCGCCCACGCCGAGGAGATCTTCGGCGCCGTCGGCAAGACGCTCCGCGTCCCCGAGTCCCAGCAGGACGCCTGCACCGCCCTCTCCGGCTCCGGCCCGGCGTACTTCTTCTACCTGGTCGAAGCCATGACGGACGCCGGCATCCTGCTCGGCCTGCCCCGCGACAAGGCCCACGACCTCATCGTCCAGTCCGCGATCGGCGCCGCCACGATGCTCCGCGACAGCGGCGAACACCCGGTCAAGCTCCGAGAGAACGTCACGTCCCCCGCGGGCACCACCATCAACGCCATCCGCGAACTCGAGAACCACGGCGTACGAGCAGCCCTCATCGCCGCCCTCGAAGCGGCCCGCGACCGCAGCCGCGAACTGGCCTCCGGCAACAACGGCTGACGGCGCCCGGCCGCCCTCGCCCCAGAGGGCGGCCCGGCACCCGCCTTACGCGGTCACCGCGATATCCGCATCCGCCGGCAGCAACCCGATCGCCCGATACGCCGCATCGACGGTCGGCCGGGCCATCGCCCGGGCCTTCTGCGCACCATCCCGCAGCACCCCCTCCACATAGCCAGGATCCGCGCACAACTCCTTGTGCCTCTCCTGCACGGGCCTGAGGACCTCGACCACGGCCTCTGCGGTGTCCTTCTTCAAGGCGCCGTACGACTCATATACACCGCTCAGCGCCTCCGGGTTCCCACCCGTGCACGCCGCGAGGATCTCCAGCAGATTGGCGAGACCCGGCCGCGCCTCCCGGTCGTACACGACCTCCTGCCCGCTGTCGGTCACAGCCCGCGTGACCTTCTTCCGCACCGCATCCGGCTCGTCGAGCAGATAGACGATCCCCGGCCCGGTGTCATCGCTCTTCCCCATCTTCGAGAGCGGCTGCTGCAGGTTCATCACCCGCGCCCCCACCGCCGGCGGCGTGGCCCGAGGCACCACGAACGTATGCCCGTAACGCTGGTTGAACCGCACCGCGAGATCCCGTGTCAGCTCCACATGCTGCGTCTGGTCATCCCCCACCGGCACTTCGTCGGCCCCGTACGCCAGGATGTCCGCCGCCATCAGCACGGGATACGTCAGCAACGACAGCCGCACACTCCCGCCACGCTGCCGCTCCCGCGCCGCCTTCTCCTTGTACTGGATCATCCGCCGCATCTCACCGTCCGTGGCCACGCACTCCAGCACATACGACAGCCGCGCGTGCTCGTCGACATGGCTCTGCACGAACAGGGTGCACAGCTCGGGATCCAGCCCCGTAGCCAGCAGCAAGGTCGCCGCCTGCCTGCTGAGCCGTCGCACCCGAGCCGGATCGTGGTCCACGGTCAGCGCATGCAGATCCACGACACAGAACAAGGCATCCGACTGGTACTGGTCGACGACAGCCCACCGCCGCATGGCTCCCAGGTAGTTCCCCAGCGTCAGATGCCCGGTCGGCTTGACCCCACTGAAGACCCGCGTCATCTCTTCTCCGTCTCCCGGTCGAGACCGCCGTCCCGGCGGGCCGACCCTCAGGAGCTACCGGAGGGAGATACGAAAACGGCCGCCGAGGCGGCGGCCGTTGAGTGCATACGTCAGTCCGGCCGCCGTCAGGCGGCCCACCACAGCTGGGTGCACGTACGCGTCGTCATGCAGCCCAGGGTACGCCTCCTGGGTCCCGTCCGGACGGGAGTTGACACCCCCCGCCCCGGTACGTAGTGTTCTCCGAGTTGTCCGACGTGAGCGCCGACTCCGGTCGGTCCCCGGACAGCCATTCCGTAAGTACCAACCCACTAGTCGACTGCCGTCGATCCGGCTGCTGTCGTTTAATTGGTATGCGTATTTGCGAAATGAGGAATCCGCGTTCGAAAGAACGCAGCCCCGATTAGCGCGGGGCCACGGAGTCCGCTAAAGTCTCACTCGTCGGAACGGCCCAACAGCCGCGAAGACAAGCCCCTCTGACTGGGAGTCAGGCCCGAAAGGATCTGATAGAGTCGGAACCGCCGGAAAGGGA
>NZ_JAQMWP010000012.1 GCF_030403745.1 Streptomyces sp. S.PB5 | reverse complement strand
CAAGAGCCCGATCGACTACGAACGTGACTACCGAGCCACCCTCACCGAGGGACTGGCCGCATAGATCGTCTCCACGCTGCGAGGGGATTGACACTGTCGTCCCCAACCACATCTGCACGCCGGTGAATCTCGCCGAGGAGCTGCTGGTCGTCCGAGATCGCAAGGTGGTCGACCGCTGGCAGGTAGCGGCGCGAGGTGCCAACACCTGAGCCTGAGCTCCGTCTTCAGGCCGAGAGCCGGCGGTAGCAGATCGGAGTTGCGGCTATCCCCGCGAAGGCCAGGAAGTGTTCAGCCTTGCCTTCGTAACGCACGGCGAGAACGGATCGGCGAGATTCCCCGTACCAGGGGTTCCAGTCCGTGGCTGTCATGTCCCCCTTTCAAGGCCCGCATATTCACCGAGTCAATGGCACGCCGCGACCAGTCCAACTCGCCGAGGGCGCCGAGCTCATCCAGCACCAGGCGGTGAAGCCTGCCCCACACACGGGCGCGGCTCCACTCCGCGAACCGCCGGTGCGCGGCCGCCCGGGACGGGCCGGAGCCCGACGGCAGCCGGCGCCACGTACATCCCGTCGCGGCCACGAACACGATGGCCGCCAGCACCTGCCGGTCGCCATACCTGTGTCAGCCTCCCCCCTGGGGCCGCGCCGGAGCGGCCGACGGGGCCCGGCGGGGCGTCCCTGGGAGGCGGCAGATCGGTCAGGGCCGGGGGTACGCCGAGGGGGCCGGGCGGGTGCAGGCCCGCGGCGGTGCTGGCGGTCCGTCGTCCGTGGAGACGGGTGCGAGCATCACGGTGGGTCCGTGTCACGACGATGCGGTGACACCCGCTCAAGGGGAAGGGGCATGCTGCCCTTGCTGCCGGTATTGCGATGGCGCGCATCCAACGTGCTTACGGAACACGCGGGCGAAGTGCTCCGGGTTGGAGAAACCGCAGCGCCTACCGACTTGAGACACTGGGTCATTGTCCACTGCGAGCAGATAGCAGGCAGCTTCGATGCGCAACTCGGTGAGGTATTGCAGAGGTGTCTTTCCGGTGGCTGCAGAAAAACGGCGCAGGAAGTGGTACCGGCTGAGTCCTGCTTCCTTGGCAAGCCGATCAAGCGTGATACTCGAGGATAAATTTGCGCTCATAAACGCTGTCACCGTTTGTAACTGTTCCGGGCTGAGGCCTCCGGTGCGCGGTGAGGCGTCGGGGCGTGGATGGAGTAGATATTCAGCCAGGTACTGGGCCGCACTCAGGACATAGCGCTCTCCTGCACCTGTTTTTCGGGCGTGAAGTAGAGTTTGCGCCATGGATGCGACGTGTGGATCGAAGGCGCGCAGTGTCTGTAATTCTGAAACATCACGGACAGGAGCGGTGGTGTGCGTGTCCAGTGCTCGCTGAAGGACTTCCACGGAAAGCTGGATATAGACGACTTCGAACGGGAGACGTCTGGGCGGTGTCCTGCCGAGCCGGACGAGGTTGTTTGGTGCGACCCGGCAGACCTCTCCAGGCCTGAGCGTGGTACGTAGCCAACCGTGATTCTCTCGACCTTCAATTTGACACTCACCCCGTATTGGCGTGAGGATGCCGAACCATTGATCCGGTAATTGGTATGTCCAGGGGTCGCTGTCGTGTCCAGCAGCTCGCTCTTCCACAACGAGTTCCTGACAGGATTGCTCTCGCAACGTAATGATCACGTATTTTTCCCTTGCGTGGGGTCGGGGAAACGAGGAGTGACAGGAGTCAGGTCCGTCAGCCTCAGGGCTGCAAAAACGGGGGCCACTGACCGGAACGGTCTACGTCTATCGCTGGGCATCTCTGGCGCCGGCTGCACGCCAGCCTCGGCCGGAAGCCGCTCGTGCGCGGGATGCCACCGATCCGCTCACGCCGCGGCCCGCGCCGATGGCTCCGCAAGCGAGGCATCCGCCCACCGCATCGCCCGCAAAGGCATCGAGTCCTTGCAGCGGCCAGACCGCCACCACCGGGTCGTTGGGTGGACGGTGTCCTGGCTCGCCGGGCTGACGCCTGCAGCGTCGCTACGAGCGCAGGGACGAACACTTTCTGGCCTTCGTCGGCATCGCCGCAGCGCTCATCAGCTACCGCCGTCCCACCCAATGAAACGACGCCTTACTCCCTTGATTCGTGGCTCCACAAGCCGGGGCTGCCAGCCCGCGGCGATGCAATCGTGCTCTTGTGCACCGATGCGTTACGCGTTCAACCGCATCTCGCTTGTCCATGTTCATGGTTGTTTCCTCGGCGTTTCCTCAGGTCCGAGCGCGAGCCAGCATGCGCCGTCGAATGCCAAGGCTGCTGCGGTTGACCATGCTGGCAGGAGTGTTCGACTGTTCAGGCGGTCTCGATCCTTCAGCGGCTAAGTACAGGGAAACTGATCGCGAACCGTCGTGTCCGCTGCCCAGCTTCGTCAGTCGGCTGCGGGAGTGGGCGGCCGGATGGCTCGCGGGTCAAGGGCCCGCTCATGTCAGAAGAAGTCGAGGGTGCCCGTGAGGACGGCGGTGACGAGTTCGGTTCGGGAGCGCTTTCCGGTGCGGGCGAGCAGCCGGGTCAGACGTCCGACGACCGCGTCCTCGTTGAGCCGCAGGACGGTGGCGATCTGGCGGGTGGTGAGCTGTTCGGCGAGCAAGGTGGCGAGCAGGTGGTCGTTCTCGGCGGTGGCCTGCTTGCGGCCGGGGACGCTCAGTCCGGCCTCGCGCAGTGCGGTCCTGGTGCGGAATCGCCACAGGGCGGCGGCGGTCTGGCCGAACAGTTCATAGGCCTCGTGCAGCAGCGCGGCCGGGCCCGCGCCCGCGTCGGCGGCTGCCACGAGGGTGGTCGCCGTCTCGAACGGCAGGCCGCGGGAGCGGGCCAGCTCCACCGCCTCGCGCAGGTGGTCGCGGGCGGTGTCGGGAGCGTCCTGGCGCAGGACCCGGGCCGAGGCCAGCAGATACCTGAGCCGCGCCCTTCCGCTGCCCGTCCGGGAGGCGAGTTGCTCCAGGCGGTGCATGTGTACCGCCGCCTCGGCGGTGCGTCCCGCCTCGGCCGTCACCTCGGCCAGCGGGGCCCACAGTTCTTCCGTGCCGTAGACGTGAGCGTGCGCCTGAGCCTTGTCCAGACCGCGGCGCAGCACCTTCTCGGCGCCGTCCCGGTCGCCGAGAACCCTGAGTACCTCCGCCTCGGCGGCGTTCATGGAGCACGAGGGCGGAGCCTCCTCGGGGACACGCATGCTCTCCATCAAGCGGAGGGCACTGGTGGTACGGCCCCGGGCGAGGAGGATGGTCGCGGTCCGCGCGGGAAGCAGATAACTGTCCGACGCGGGGTGCTGGACCCGGCCGATCGCCAGCAACCGGCGGGCCGACTCCAGCGCCTCGTCCCACCGCCCGGTGAGGTGGTGCCACAGGAACCGGCTGAGCGGGGGCAGCACCTCCCCGGTCAGCCCGCGGGATCGCAGCAGGGTTTCGGCCGCGTCCAGGTCATAGCCGGCGGCCATTTCGTCGAACAGAGCCCCGGCAAGTGCGTACACCTGGCCAGGAGGCAGTTCTGACGCGTCCGGCATGGCCAGTTCGCGCCCGAAGGGCTCCGGGCGGCCCATCGCCAGTTCCGCCGCTGCCCCGAAAACCCGGGGCGTCACACGGACACGAGGGCTGGTGTTCCACACCGCTTCGGTCCGCGAGAGCATCTCCCGTGCCTCCTGCCACCTCGCCAGATGGCACAGGGCCAGGGCCTGGCCGCTCACTTTCACCACGGCGGGCACCGGCAGCTCGTCCCACCAGCGTGCGGTCGCCAGCCGGGACAGCCTCCTCCAGTCCAACTGGTTGCCCGTCACTCCCACGAGAAGCTGGGCGATCGCCTGCAGCTCTGGCGCGGTGAGACTTTCCCCCGGGTTACGCAACAGCGTTTCCGCGATGGCCCGCCCGCTCTGGTAGTCGCCCGCCACATAGGCGGCCCTGAGATATCGCTGCAGGGCCAGATCCCGGGCACCCGGCTGCACGATCAAATCGGTGGCAGCCTGCAGCCACCGGAGCATCGCCCGGTCCTCGGTGCCGGGCTGCACCCGTTCGGCGGCGGCAGTCAGGTCGGCCACGGCGCGTTCGCGGTCGATCCGGGTGCCCGCATCCGTGATCCGGTCAGCCAAGTAGGCCTCCAGCTCCGCCTCGTCGAGCAGGGCCGCTGCCGGGTACGTTGCCTCCCCGGCGCCTGCCGCGTCCGACCAGATGGCCTCGACCGCGATGGCGGACAACCGGCTGCGCTCCACCGGGCTCAGCCGCTCCCGGACGGTGTGCCCTGTCAGCGGCAGCCAGAACGTCCAGCCCGCCGCCGTGGCGCCGTCCGGTCCGGGCACCTGGTCGAGGATGCCCGACTCGACCAGGCGGCAGACACCGTCGTAGGCAGTGTCGGCGGACAGGCCGGCCCACGCCGCGGTCAGCTGCAGGGCCGGGCGGCCGAGCGGCCCCAGAATGCTCAACGCCGCGGCCACCGAACGATACGGCTCGCCCAGCGTGTCCAGTGCCGTGACGAACGCATTGTCGTCCGGCAGCACTGGTATTGGTGTCCTCGCGCCAAGGAAGGCGTGGCCGTCGGCGACCCGGATCCCGTCCCGGCGAGTCCAGCCCGTGAGCAGGGCGTCGACTGCTCCCGGGATGCCACGGGTCAACTCGCCTACCTGCCGGGCGAGGACGGCGTCGGGCTTTGCCTGCAACCACCGCGTGACCAGCGCGCTGACGTCATCCGGTCCCAGCGGGGACAGCTCCACCGTGCGGGCCCCCTCGATACCGGACAGCCGCTCCAGGAGCCCGGCCGGACCGTCGCAGCCTGGTGCCCGGGCCTCAGCGGCCTTCCGTCCATAGCTCGAGGTGCCCGAGCCGACGGCGTCCGGCGCGCCCTCGCTCATGCCCCCTCGGCCCTGCGCGACGTGCCGCACTGCGGAAACCACCAGCCGGACACCGGGCGCGAGCCGCGAGAAGTCGACCTGGCACAGCACGGCCAGGGATTCGGGATCGGCATGCTGGACGTCGTCGACCATGATGGTGAGCGGCGTGGCCTGGGTGAGAGAAGCGCGGAACAATGCCTGCATCGCCGTGGGGTCACGCTGGTCGACGGCGGACAGCGCCCGAGTGACCAGCTTTCCGGCCGGCCGCCGTGGCGAGGCGGATCGGTGCTCTTCGAGCGCCATGACCAGCCGCAGTGCCAGCAGCAGAGGCCGTTCACCGTCGCCAGGAACACAGTCCACCGCAAGTACGGCGCTCCCTTGTGCACGCAGCCGTCCGCCGACCGCCCTCAGGAACGCACTGCGGCCCACACCGGTTTCGCCTCGGACAAGGACCAGGCGGGGACCGTCAGGGTCGCTCAGGAAGTCGTGGCTCTGCTCCAACTCGCGTTCGCGGCCCAGCAGACTGTCGCCGGTACGGTCCAGGCGCGCGGGCGTACCCCAGCTGATCAGTTCGTCGGTTGCAGCCACTGTGCAGTACATCCTTGTTGAGAGATATGCCCGGGCGGACAGCGAACACGGCCACCGGCTGTGCCCCCGCACCCGGCCTTTCGTCCGTGCGCGGACATTATGAGCGTCGTCGCCACGCCATGAACCGCCAGGCCCTGTACGCGCCGACCTCCGATGCGCCAGGAGTGCCGTACATCTCCAGTCGGGCAAAAGGAACGCAAAGTTGCCCGGAGCCGTCTCCCCTCGCGGTTGAGGAGAACGAGAGGAGCGGCGCCATGCGGCACCAGCGTGGAGCGGTCATCGGCAGAGACGGCGCGGTCCGCGACGTGACGGAAGCCCTGCGCGCCAGCGGGGAAGCGGCCCGGATCCTGCTGGTCACCGCAGAGGCCGGAATGGGCAAGACAACCATCCTGGAGCAGGCTCGGCGTGCGGCAGCCCAGGCCGGCGTCGCAGTGGTGCGGCTCGGCTGGGAAGACGAAGACGCCGAGGACACGGCCGACGCGATCGTCCTCGACGCAGGCTGCGGCCTGACGGTCGAGGATCCCGACGGCTGCCTGCCGCCTCTCACGGCAGCCCGCCGAGCACAGTTACGCGCCGCCGTGCGGGAGGGCGGGGCGAGCGCGCTGTCCGCCTTCTCCGAGGCACTGACGGAGGCCTCCCGCCAGACCCCGTTCGCGCTGGTTGTCGACAGCGCCGAGCGGATGCCGCAGCACAGCGCCGATGCTTTGGCGCTGCTGCTGCGGGTCTTCCGCCCGCGAGGCATACCCGTGGTGATGGCCGGCCGGCCCAGGCCCGCGACGGACCCCGGCCGCGCCCGGCTGACGGCCGCGGCCGACCAGTTCCTCGAACTGCCCCCACTGCAGCCTGCCGACGTCGCCACGCTCGTCAACGTCCACATCACACGGCGGTTCGGCCGCCCGGCCGAACCCGCGCTGGCGGACGCTGTGTCGCGGGCGCTGGGCACACTGGCGGGCAACCCCCGCGCCGTGCTGTCGGTGCTCGACGCGCTGGACGAGCAGGACCTGGTGGAACTCGACGGCCGCTCATGCCTCGCGCTTGCGGAAAAACGGCTGCGCTTGACCGCCGGGACGGCCGAGCTGCTCCGGTTCGGCTGGCCCGACACGCCCGCGGACTCCAAGACCATCAAGGCGGCGATCGTCACCGCCCATGTACTGGACCACGCCGAAGTGCACATCAACGACACGTTCACGATGACGTCACCGGCCGGCGCCCGGTCCCTTGAGCATGCACTGGACCGCCTGATCAAGGACGGGATCCTGACCGTGGACCCGCAAGGCCGCCTGTCATTCGCCGTCCCGGCGCTCGCCGCGGCCTTACGGACCCTGCCCATCCAGCGCGACGTGCAGGGCAACTCCGCCCGGTACATCAAGCGGTTGGCGGACGAGCTCGGTGCCGAAGCCACCGGCCGCGGCTACCCGAGGCTCGCCGATCGCGTCGCGGCCTCCGGCCCGCTCCTGGACGATGCTCTCGCCGTGCCGCTGCTGCTGGCCGCAGCCCGCCAGGAGGCCCGGATCAACTGGCCCCGATCGGCCCGCGCATACGCGGCCGCGCTTGACCGGCTCGCACCACAGGACCAGCGCACCCGTGGTGTGCTCCACGAGGCGAGCAGCCTGAGCCTGCGGCACGGCGACCACGAAGGGCTCCTGGCGCTCGGTAAGCCGCTGCTCGCCCTCCTGGACCCGCCGCATACCGAACACACCGAGGGCGTGGAGGAACCGGCCGGCCTGTCGAGCATCGCCGCCGCATGGGCGTGGGCAGCCCTTCACGAACACCGAGCCCCTTGCGCCGATGGCATCCACCCTCGCTTCGGCAAGGTCGCCGGCCGGCTTCCCGCCGCGGCCGGGCTTGCGGCACTGGGCGGCCTCTACGGCATCGGCCCGCTGACAACACGGCTGACAGTGGCCTCACTCCACATCCTGGACGCCTCCGGTCCCGGACACCGCACCATGCCGCTGCCCCAGCCCACCGAACTCCATCTGATGACCGCCGCGGTCGGCAGCCACACCGAACTGAGCCGCGCGCGGCAGCACATGCCCCCCGACGCCATCGACGACCACGCCCTGGACCAGCTGCGCAGCGCCGCCGCGTACGCAGACCTGGCCGGCGCTCTCGCAGCAGTCCTCGGCGACCGGTATGTCGCGGCACCCGAGGGCATCGCCGTCCAGTACCGGGGCATGGTGCGCGACTATCTGTCAGGGAATTGGGACGCCGCTCTGGCGACCGCCCGGCGCATCGAGGTACGTAGCCGCACCCACGCGGACGCGGGCACCCCCTACCTGCCACGGGCGCTGACCGCGGAGATCCACTGCATGCGCGGGGACGTCGCACGCGCCACAACATGGCTCGACCTGGTCCCCGACACCCTCACTCATCCCCTGGCCGCCCGGGCGCGGCTGGCGGTCCGGTACTGGTCGGGCCGACGGGAGGAGGCGCTGGAGGAAGCCAGGCACGACGCTCGGCAGGCACGAAAGAACGGCCAGCTCGCCGGTGTCGAGCGGCTGCTGCTGCGCATTCTGTCGCTCGCCGCCGACTCGGATCAGCCGCATACGGTCCAACAGGTCCTGGAGGAAGTGGAAACCCTGCACGAGGAGGCAGCCACCGCCATGACCCACGAGGTCCTCCTTCTCGCACGCGGCATCGCGCACCACGACACGGACAGCGCGCTGATCGCCCACCGGTTGATCAAGCTCCGAGGCGACGTACATCTGAGCGTCATCTGCGGCCTGTGGCTGACACGTGTCGCGGACGATCCGCGGCGCTGGCTGACCGAGGCCATGGGCAACGCTCACACCCTCGGCCTGGGAGGCCCCTTCCGCACTGCGGTCATCCGTGCCGCGGAGCAGCGCAACATCCCCGTACCGAGACTCCGCCAAGGCCACCAGAAGCTGACCGAACTCGACATCAGGCTGGTGCGCATGGTCGCTGACGGCGCCAGCAACCGGCAGATCGCCGCAGAACTCGCCTGCAGCCCCAAAACGGTGGAACAGCGTCTGACCCGACTGTTCCAGCGCACAGGCTCCCGGTCCCGGAGGGAACTCACCGCCGCCTGGCTCGGCGGAAGCCTCACCCAGACCGCCTCCGGCCCCTCCGGCCTGGACGACCGCTGACCCTGTGGACACATGCCCGAATGTCGGTCGTATGCGCCGATGGCGCAGTCAGCCGACTGGTCGGTCGGCCCCCGCCGCCGCGATCAGTCGGGCGGCGTTGGTGACTGAGGAGTCCAGGAAGAAGTCGGCAATCGGGACTTGCACCGTGAACGCACTCTTGAGGCGGGAAACGAGCCGCAGCGCGGCCAGAGAGTGGAAACCCAGGGCGAAGAGGTCCGTCCGCAGGTCGATCGTCGGTACTTTGAGCACCTCGCAGTAGACCTCCGCGACCTTGACTTCGAGCTCGCTGCCCTGCGCTTCCTCGGGGACGGCACGCTCGCGGCTGGGCAGCGCGAGCAAGGCTGCTTGGTCGACCTTGCCGTGCGAGGTGAGCGGGAACCGTTCAACTACGGAGATGTGAGCCGGAACCAGGTGCGGGGGAAGCTGGGTACGTACGTATGCCGCGACTGCTGCCTCGTCGGCGTGCGCACCGATCAGGAACGCGATCAGCTCGAGCTCGGCCGCTGGATCAGCCTCGGTGCGCCGAGGCACGACCAGGCTGCGCTCCACGTCCGGATGGCCGTCGAGTACGGATTCGATCTCGGCGAGCTCGACCCGATGGCCGCGCAGTTTGAGCTGACGGTCCACGCGGCCGAGAAATTCGAGGTCGCCTTCGGTGGTCCAGCGGCCTTGGTCGCCGGTGCGATACATACGTGCGCCCGGCTCGGGCGCGAAGGGGTCCGCCAAGAAGCGCTCGGCGGTCTGCTCGGGCCGGTTGAGAAAGCCGTCGCAGACGCCGGGGCCGGCCAGGTAGATCTCCCCTGGCACGCCGCGTCCCACCGGTGCGAGCAAAGCGTCGAGCACGTAGACGGCGGCGTGCGGCATGGGGCGTCCGATCGGCAGCGCCTCGCGGTCGAAGTCAGCACCGGGCTGGTAGGTCGTGCTGGTCACCGCCGTTTCGGTGAGTCCATAGACATTGGTGAGCGCAATCCCGAAGTCCAACCAGCGCTGGTAGACCTCGATCGGCGCGCGTTCGCCGCCGACCAGCACTCGCCGCAAGGTTTTCGGAACGGGGACAACGGCCGGGTCGATCAGGCGCACCACTTCCATCCAGTAGGCGGTGGGGAGCTCACATATGGTGATCTCGCGCTCTCCGAGGAGGTGCAGCAGTTCCTCCTGGCTGGTGCGGCCGAGCACGCCATCGAAGAAGACGACGCAGCCACCGGCCAGCCAGGTGGGGAAGAACTCCTCGACATGTACGTCGAAGGTCATCGCGGCGATCTGCAGCATCCTGTCGTCCGGGCCCAGATCGAACGTGTCCACCGCGGCGCGGGTGAACGCGGTCAGGTTGGCATGGGTGACGAGGGTGCCCTTGGGTACACCGGTCGAGCCGGAGGTGAACGGGACATACGCGACCTGACGACCTGTCACGGCGATGTTCTCGAGATCTTCACCGCTCTGGGCCTCGATCGAGAAAGCAACCGCCGGATCGTCGAGGGCGAGCACGTGGTGGGCCCCGGCGAAGTCCTCGGCGCGGTCCACGAGCGTGAGCACCAGGCGGGGCGCGGTCTCGGCGAGGACGTGGGCGTTGCGGCTGCCGGGCGCGTCCGGAGCCACAGGGACGTAGGCCCCGCCCGCCTTCAGCACGGCGAGCACGGCGGCCGGCCAGGAGGAGCCATGGGGCAAGGCGAGCGCCACCCGCTCGCCCGTGCGAAGACCTAGCCGGCGCAGATGCCGCGCGAGCCGGTTGGCCTGGCTGTTGAGCTGTGCGTAGCTGACCGGAGTACCGTCTTCGCGCTCGATCGCCGGCGCATCTGGGCTCTGTCGGACCCGTCGCTCGAACAGCGCGTGCAGGGTGGCCGGCTCCTCCCCGGGCACGGGCCGGCCGGTGAGCTCCCGATCGGGCTCGGCGTCGGTCGACGTGCGAAGCGCTCCCAGTGGGGACTCGGGGTGGGAGGCGGCGTCGCCGAGCAGCGCCAGGTAGCTCTCGGCCATTGCCTCGATGGTGCCCGGGTCGAACAGCTCACTGTCGTATTCGAACTGAAGGCTCAGCTCCCCCAGCGCGTCCACAGCGCCGAGACTGAGTCGGAACCGGGCCCCGCCATTGGGCAACTCGTACAGCTCCGTCACCGCGCAGCCCGGCAGCGTGGCTTCGAACTCCGTGGACTGCTCGAAGGAGTACACCGTCTGGAAGAGCGGGGCCTCACGTGAGGTGCGTTGGGAGTCGACCCGTTTGACGAGCTCGGTGAAGGGCGCGTCTTGTGAGGAGAGTGCGTCGAAGGTACTCAGCTGGAGTTCGCGGACCAGGGAGGCGAAGGACACGTCCGCGTCCAGCCGCAGTCGCAACGGCATGGTGTTGGCGAACAGCCCGATGAGCGACTGGTACTCGGGACGGGTCCGGCCGGCCAGCGGCGTTCCGATCAGCAGGTCGTCCTGACGGGTGCAGCGGGCCAGGAGCACGCCCCACACACCGCCGAGCATCGCGAACGGCGTGACCCCGAGCCGCTTGGCGCAGGCGTAGGCATCGGCCCGAAGCTGCTCGGGCACCACTGTCTTGAACTCATTCCCCCGGTAGTCCCGGGACGCTCCTGAACTGTGATCGACCGGCAGTGCAAGGGTTGTCGTCGCACCGGCCAATTCCTGAGCCCACGCGTCGAGCGCGTTGTCGTACCCGCCGTCCTCGGTGATGCGCCGTTGTTCGGCGGCGAAGTCGCGGTACTGCATGGTGAGGTCAGGCAGATCGGGCTCATCGCCCGCGTGCCATGCGGCGTAGAGCGCGGCGAACTCGGTCCAGAACAGACGCAGCGACCAACCGTCCGCGACGATGTGGTGCATGTTGAGGAAGAGCGCGTAGGCGTCATCCTCAAGACGTAGCGCAGCAGCTCTCAGCAGCGGGCCGTGCACGAGGTCGAAGGGCTCGCGAGCGGCGGTCTCGACGAAGACACGCCACTCGTCGGGCCGGGAGCGAAAGTCGAGCACAGGCAGCGCGAAGGGCTGCGGCGGATCTGTGATGAGGTACGGTTCACCGTTCTTCTCGCCCACCCGGGAGCGCAGCACTTCATGCCGACGCACGATCTCGGTCACGCAGCGCGCGGCGAGCTCCGTGTCCAACGCGCCACGCAGACGGATCACCATGGGTATTCCGTAAACGCTGCGGCCCGGGGCGAGTTGTTCAGCAATCCAGATCTGCTCCTGCAGGAGGGAGATCCTCTCGATCTGTCGGTTGCCCATGGGTGCTCCGGTCGGGTTCGTGGCCTTCGGAGTGGTGGTTGTCTCGGTCATCGTGACCCGCTCTTCCTGACAGTCGGCTAGTAACCGAGGTCCCGGTCGACCAGGCCGATCGGCTCAAGGCCGTTCGCCAGTCGACGAATGTTGCGCCGGACCAGGTCGACGAAGGGTCCGAGTGCGTGATCCAGATCGCCCGCGCAGTGTGCGGTGATCACACAACTGGGAAGGGACCACAGCGGGTGCTCCGGAGGAAGCGGCTCGGGGTCGGTGACGTCCAGGCCGGCGCCGGCGATCCACCCGGAGGTCAGCGCACGTACGAGGTCGTCTGTGATGACGAGCCCGCCGCGCGCCACGTTCACCAGGCAGGCGTCCTGACGCATGGACCTGAGTCTGGCTGCGTCGATCAGCCCGGCCGTGTCTGCGGTCAGCGGCGCCGCGAGGAAGACCACACGGGCCTCGGGCAGGAATTCGTCGAGGCGATCGGGCGTGCCGACCTCGGCGCCCGCCATCGGGGCGCCGCCGCGGCACACCACCTTGGCGCGGACCCTGAACGGGCGCAGCAGTGCGAGCAGTGCCCGGGCAACCCCGCCGCCGCCCACCACAAGGACCTCGGCGTTCGTCAGTCCGATGGCGGGACGCGGCCGCCACGCGCCGGCCCTCACGGAGGCAGTGCCCTGACGCAGCACGGTCAGCGCGAGCATGAGGGCGTGTTCAGCCACCAGCTCGGACTGGACGCCCACGGCCCGGCTCCAGCGGATCCGCTGATCCATGAGCGGCAGGTAGCTTTCGACGCCGGTGCTCGCCAGCTGAACCCAGCGCACCGACGGCGCGCACTCGAGTGCGGCTGCCAGCGCCGAGGGCTGTTCGCCGGTCCAGATCAAGCCCTGAGCCCGGGCCAGCGGAGCCAGTCGAACGCCTGAAGCATGCAGCGCTGTCATGAGATCGGCGGGTGCCGGTTCCGGAAGCACTGCGACTGGTAGGTCGGGAACCATGGTCACCAGCCACTGCCCGGCTTACCCACCGCCGTGACGTCCGCCGTCGCGTCGGCCAGCGCTGCCACTCCGCGTACCGAATACGATGCGAAGACCTCGCGGACACCGAGGCTTATGCCCAAGTGTTTGCGGATCCAGCTGATCAGCCGCAACATGAACAGCGAATCCCCGCCCAGGTCGAGCAGGTTGTCGAGCACACCGATCTCGTCGAGTCCCAGTAGCTCCGCCGCGGCGGCGCCGATGCGCCGCTCGGTCTCACCTGTCGGTGGCACGAATTCGGTGGGCAGGTCGGGCCGGCGTTTCGGCGGCTGCGGAAGCATCGCGTGGTCGATTTTCCGATGCGTCGTCAGCGGAAAATCGTCGAGCCGGATCAGTGCTGAAGGGATCAGATGGGCCGGCAGTTCGTCGGCGAGGAAGGAACGCAGCTCACCGGTGCTCACCGTGTCCCGGTCAGCAGTCACGTAGCCGATCAATCGCTGTTCGCCCGACGCGTCTTGACCTGTCGTGACCAGGGCTTGACGCACCGCTGGGTGCCGGTCGAGCGCAGCCTCGATCTCGCCTGGTTCGACGCGATAGCCGCGCACCTTGACTTGCTGGTCGCTGCGTCCGAGGAATTGCAGCCGCCCGTCGGGAAGACGGCGTACCCGATCGCCGGTGCGGTACAACCTGGCCCCCGGAATCCCCGAGTAGGGGTCGGCGACGAACTTCTCCGCGGTGACATCGGGTCTGTCCAGGTAACCGCGTGCCAGCGAGTCACCACCGATGAGCAGCTCGCCCTCGGCACCTGCGGGAACGAGTTCGAGCCGCTCGTCGACCACGAACATGCGGGTTCCGGCGATGGCATCGCCCATGGACAACACACCGTCCTCGGGTGCTTGTCCGGGCGGCACGCTCCAGTACGACGCGGTCGCAGTGGTCTCGGTCGGCCCGTAGACGTGCACCAGCGGAAGGCGGAAGCCGTTCCACTGCTGGACGGCTTCGGGCATGGCGCGGTCGCCTCCCATGACGACCAGGCGCAGCGCCGGGGGCATTGTCCCGCCGGTGTCCACGAGGTGGCGAACCAGCAGGTGCCAGTGCGCGGTCTGCATCTCCAGCAGCGTGACGTCGTGCGCGGTGAGGAAGTCGAGCAGGGCCTCCACCGGGGAGAGCGCAACCCGGTCGGCCGGGAACACGCTTGTCCCGCCCTGCACGAGTGGGGGGAACAGTTCCTCGAGTGAGGCGGAGAATGCGGCGGCGGCCAGCATCAGGTAGCGATCACGCGGCCCCATGCCGAACTCGGCACTCGCGGCGGCTGCGAGAGTCGCCAGGCCGAGATGGGTGATCATGACGCCTTTGGGCGCTCCGGTGGAACCTGAGGTGTAGATGACGCAGGCCAGATCGTCCGGCGCGGCTGCGGGGGCGTCCGGACGGGGAGTCAAGCGCCCCCGGTCCGGCGCAAGCGTCGTGACGGGCAAGCTGGTTGGGCTCCCCTCCGCTCCGTCGACGATGAGGATCTTGATACCGGAGTCTGCCGCGAGGAAACTCTTGCGCTGGTCGGGGTAGTCCGGGTCGATAGGCACGTAGGCCGCTCGCGCACGCAGCACGCCGAGAATCGCGACCAGCAGGTCAGCGGAGTGACGCATCATCACGCCGACGCGATCGCCGGGAAGCACTCCCATATCCGCCAGGCGCGCCGCCATGTGCTCGGCTTCGGCGGTGAGTTCGGCGTAGGTCAGCGCCCGCTGGGCATCCTCGGTCGCGGGGGCGTGCGGCGTCACCCGTGAGTGCTGCTCAAGCAGGTGCGGGATGAGCTTCGGCGCGTCGTCACGCACTGATCGAACGTCGGCGTTCACGCAGCGGACTCCTCAGGGGTAGGCGACATCGACGTCAAGGGGCCTGCGGCGGCGTCAACCTGCTGTGCCATCAGCTTCACAACGGGCGTGACTCCACTGCCCGGCAGCACCGGGGCGCCGAGGGCTGCGAACCCGGTCTCAAGCGCGGCCAGCGCGGTAACCAGGTCGAGCGGGTCCGCGTGACCGCAGTGACCGATCCGCACCACTTGGTCGGCCAGTTCTCCGTTGCCGGTGGCCAGCTGGACGCCTGTGTGCTCGACCACCGCATCGACGAGAGCTTGCGCGCCCACTCCAGGCGGTGTGAACGCTGCCGTCACGATGCCGTTGCGCGCCGCTTCTGGGGTCAGCAGCCGAAGTCCGAGGCCGCGCAAGCCCGCTCTGGCCATCCGGCCGAGCTCCGAATGCCGCTGATGGCGCCGCTCCATGCCTTCAGCGAGTACCTGGTCGAGCGCCGCGGACAACTGGAGCAGCACGCCGACCGCCGGCGTCCAAGGGGTACGCGGGATGGAGTGGTTCAGGCTGTCACGTGTGATCGTCCAGTCGAAGTAGTACCGCAGATGCCTGGCCTTGGCGTGCCGGCGCCAGGCGCGCTCACTGACGGAGACGAAAGAGACTCCTGGCGGCGCCATCAGCGCCTTCTGAGTCCCGCCGACCACGACGTCCAACCCCCATGCGTCGGCCTGTATTTCGCAGCCGCCGGCCCCGGAGGCCGAGTCCACTATCGTCAGCACGTTGCGGGTCGCGTGTCCGATGGCCTCGAGGTCGGTGACGACGCCTGTGGAGGTCTCGCAGTGGACGACGATCGCCGCGACGATGTGCGGGTCGGCCGCCAGGCAGGCTTCGACAGCTGTGGGGTCCGGCTCGCTACCCCACGCGACGTCGAGCACGACGGTCTCCAGGCCATAGGCGCGGCACAGCTCCACCCAGCGCCTTCCAAAGGCACCGTTGTCCACCACGAGTACCTTTTCCCCTGGACTGAAGAGGTTTTGCACCGCGCTCTCGAACGCACCGGTGGTGCTCGACGAGAAGATCAGCACGTCCCCCGCGGTACCAAGCACAGACCTGAGCCCGTCGATGATTCGTGTGAATATGCGGGCGAAGTCCACGGTGCGCTCGTCGACCATGGGATGCGTCGCCGCCGCGATGACCGCGGGCGGCAGCGGGGTCGGACCGGGTATGGCCAATCTGTCCTTGTACATCATCTTCCTGATTCCTTCGTGCCGCGGTGGTCCGGCTTCGTCAAAGGCTCGTCCGCAGTCGAGTACCGCTCAGCTGACCGTCGCCTCAGTGCCGCTGTCCGGCACGCGCGGTTCGTTCTGCGTCTGTAGCTCTGGTTGCTCAACCTTGGTCAGGGCAAGGGCGAACAGTGCCGTGCCCACCACCGCGACCACAGCACAGCCCACCAGCACCGGGCGCAGGCCGAACAGGACGCCCAGTGGGCCGGCCACGGCGAAGCCGACCGGCTGGGCGATCTCCGAAGCCATCAGGTCGAAGGCGGCCACCCGGCCCAGTACGGCGCTCGGTACGGCTCGCTGCATGAGGGTCTGGAAGAACACTCCTTGCAGGCCGATCGCGCAGCCGGAGAGCACCGCGGCACCCGCCACCACCACCGTCGGCACGCCAGAGCCGAGGGCCAACGCCTCGAAGACGATCAGCGGTGGCAGCCACGCTATGAAGACCACCGGTCGCTTCGGCTTGATCCGCGCGGAGGTGAACTCCGCGCAGAGCACACCGATGGTCATGCAGGTGCCGATGACACCCCAAGCTGCGGGACCGCCCAGATGCGTGTCGGCCACCAACGGGCCGAGGACCGCGAGGGGAGCCAGCAGGACCAGTGAGAACAACGTCCACTGCAAGGTGAGCAGCCATAGCCAGGGGCGTATTCGGAACTCCCGCCAGCCTTGCTTCAGCTGCGTGAGCGTCCCGCCTTCGTGATCCGGCTCGACTTCGCCCCGGGCGGGGATCTTGGCGAATATGAGACAGAGAGTGATGAAAGCCATCAGCACGCTCTCCACCAGGAAAGCGGCTCCCGAACCGTACGCCGCCACGACCACTCCTGCCGTCGCAGGGGCCACCGTCCAAGCCAGCGAGGAAAAAGCGCCGACCAGCGCATTGGCCTCGTCCAGGTCTTCTCTCGCAACGACGTCCGGCATGATCGCCATGCTGGCCGGACCGAACAGCGCGTCAGCGCCGCCGTACACGACTGCCAGAGCGAAGAACCAGGCGAGGGTCGCAGTGTCCGTGAGGAGTCCTATCGCCAAGGTCGCCGCCGCGACCAGGCGTACGATCGACGAAACGATGAGCAACGCGGCACGCGGAAAGCGGTCCGCCGCGACGCCGGCAAACAGCGACAAGGCGAGCGAAACCGCCGCCTGAACTCCGAGGACAAGGCCGAGGTCACTCGCAGAACCAGTGGTGTGGAGGACACCGAAGCTCTCCGCGACCGGCAGGAAGCCGTTGGCCATGCTGGAGCCCAGCCGGGCGGCCAATAGGCAGGTGAAGTTTCGGTCAGTCAGCAGCCTTCTGCGTTTGCTTCGGCGTCCTTTTTTGCCGGAGACCTCTACATCGCTCATTGCGTCTCTTTCCGCGCGTGCTGGTTTCAGGTATCGGCACGAGGGCTAGGTGATGGTGTCTTCGGGTCGGGTGGCGGTGCCACACCGAGGGGCCCTCAAGAGGTTGTCGCCTCGACCAGGGACTTGGGCCGCATGTCCGTCCAGTTCCGTTTCACGTACTCCAGGCAGTCCTCTCGCCCGGATTCGCCGTGTACTACGGTCCAGCCCTCGGGCACAGTGATGGCGGCGGGCCACAACGAGTGCTGTCCCTCAGCATTGACCAGCACCAGGTACACGCCGTCCTGGTCCTCGAACGGATTCGCCACTGCTTTCACTCTCCTACGTAAGTCGTCATCATTCGCAAGCGGACGCTCAACTCGAAATGCGTGCCGAATTCATGGGCAATATTTCTTCGAACCCGATGTCAGACGTGGTGTCGGCCTCGCACGTCGACTGCGCTGATCGGCGCATCCGGGTCCGCGGCAAGAGCGGCCAGCATCCGCCGGTAACCGTCGGCCACGTGCTGTGCGGTCTCCGCTTCGAACAGGTCGAGCTGGTACTCCAGGAACGCGTCCATCCCAGCCGGCGCCTTGTCCGGGCCGAAGTTCTCCCGCAGGCTCAACGCCAAGTCGTACATGGAACTGCCGCCGTCGATGTCCAACGGCACGTCGGTCAATCCGTCGAGCTTGAGCCCGGCGTCGGTGTTGTTCTCCAGGGTGAACATGACCTGGAAAAGCGGGTGACGGGTCCGCGAGCGGGCAGGATTGAGTGCCGTGACCAGGCGATCGAAGGGGATGTCCTGGTTCTCGTAGGCATCAAGGGCGACGGCCTGGACCCGCTTGACCAGGTCTCGCAGTGTCGGGTCGCCGGAGACGTCAACGCGGAATACCAGCATATTGACGAAGTACCCGACGAGATCGGTCAGCGCATCATCCATGCGGCCGGCCACGGGTGAGCCGATCGGAATGTCGGTGCCCGCACCGAGCTTGCTCAGCAGCGCCGCAAACCCGGCCTGCAATACCATGAACATGGTCGCATTTTCGGTGCGGGCGAGCTCGGCCAGTGCCGTATGCAGATCGGCGTCGAGGGTGAACTCGATCGTGCCCCCGGCGAAGTCGGACATCGGTTGGCGCGGGTGATCCACCGGCAACCGCAGTTCCTGGGGCATGCCGTCGAGCACCGAACGCCAGTGCGTGAGCTGTCTCGACGCCAGGCTGTCCGGATCCTCCTCGCGGCCCAGCAACCGCCGCTGCCAGAGTGCGTAGTCGGCGTACTGGACAGGCAGCGGCGGCATATTCGGCTCGGCACCACGGCGCCGCGCCGCGTAGGCCCGGGCGAGGTCGCCGGTGAGCGGCCCCAACGACCAGCCATCGCTGACGATGTGGTGCATCGACATGAGCAGCACGTGCTCCTGCGGCCCCAGTGCGAACAGCCATGCCCGAAAGGGCAGGTCGCGCACAAGGTCGAACGGGCGCTCCGAGGCCTCGTACATCGCCTCATCCAGCTCTTCCTCGGCAAGCTCCTCGTACTCCAGGCTCACC
Organism: Streptomyces sp. S.PB5; assembly: GCF_030403745.1. Taxonomy (GTDB): domain Bacteria; phylum Actinomycetota; class Actinomycetes; order Streptomycetales; family Streptomycetaceae; genus Streptomyces. The sequence continues at coordinate 287,804 of NZ_JAQMWP010000012.1, read as the reverse complement.
GCGCATTCCGAGATGTCCAGGACAACCTGGTGCGGCTCGCCCTCACCGTGTCGGATTACCGTGCGAAGCGATTCATGTCGCTGCACGACGTCTCGCAATGCCTCCTCCAGGGCTGTGCTGTCCAGCTGCCCCGTCAGCCGCGAAGCGAGCTGCATGGTGTATATCGAGCTGCCCGGATTCATCTGATGGATGAACCACAGTCCGAGCTGCCCGAACGACAGAGGGATCATGACTGGTCCCACGTTGAGATCCTCACTGCTCTGTGCGGGCCCACCCGACCGCGCCGAAGTCATCCGGCGCCCGCCGTGGGTCAGCGGACCGTCGGGAGGAGTGCCGGCCGGGTGATGACGGCGATCTGACCAGAGTCGATCTGCGCCGCGAGCAACGCCGCGGTAGGCGCCTGGAACAGGGTCTTGATACCGATCTCCACACCCATGACACCGCGGATCCGGCTCAGCAGACGCACCGCGTGCAGAGACTGGCCGCCGAGTTCGAAGAAGCTCTCGTCCACGCCGACCTCAGCGAGGTCCAGCACCTCACCGATCAGCTTGCACAGCTGCTCCTCGCACGCGGTGCCCGGACTGCGATCAGTGACAGACGTCCGGTCATCCGGAGCAGGCAGGTTGCGCCGGTCCACCTTGCCGTTCGTGGTCAACGGCAGCTTCTGCAAGCGCACCACAGCAGACGGCACCATGTAACCGGGCAACTGTGACGCGGCGTGGGCGAGGATCTCCTCGTTGGGCGCCTGGGCCACCACGTAGGCGACGACTTGCCGCAGCCCCGGCCTGTCTTCGCGTACCACGACAGCGGTCTGTTCCACGCCTGGGTGCGCTGCGATCACGTTCTCGATCTCACCGAGCTCGATCCGGAAGCCGTTCATCTTGACCTGGTCGTCCCGGCGCCCGACGAACTCGAGATTCCCGTCGCTACGCCAGCGGGCCCGATCTCCGGTGCGATACATCCGCCCCCCGTCCGGACCGAAGGGACAGGCGACGAAGCCGGCCGCGGTGAGGCCGGGTCGGCCGAGATATCCGCGGGCCAGACCGGCGCCGGCAAGGTACAACTCGCCCGCCACGCCCACCGGCAGCGGCCGCAGGCCCTCGTCCAGGACGAAGATCTGGGTGCCGGCGATCGGCCGGCCGATGGGCGGCGGTTCGTTCCCCGTCAGCGGGCCGGTCAGCGTTGCGCACACCGTGGACTCGGTAGGCCCGTAAGCGTTGAACATCCTGCAACGCCCGGACCAGCGTGCGGCGAGGTCGGCGGTCAGGCTTTCCCCGGCAACCACGATGGTCAGGTCCGCGGGCAGATCCTCGTCGGGGGAAAGCGAGGCGAGTACCGAGGGCGGCAGGGTTACGTGCGTCACGGTCTCCCGGACAAGCACTGCTTCGAACGATCCCCCCACGAAGTCGTGAAGACCCGGGACGAACACCGCCGTAGCACCGCTGAGCAGGGCCATACAGAGCTCCGAGACGGAGGCGTCGAAGCTTGGACTGGCGAATTGCAGGACCCTGCTGTCGGACCGTACGCCGAATGCCTCGATCTGCGCGCCGGAAAGCCCGGCGAGGCCCTCGTGCGTGACTGTCACGCCCTTCGGTGTCCCGGTCGAACCGGAGGTGTAGATGACGTATGCCGGGTGCGCGAGGGTGAGTGGGTGCGACCGCTGCGCGTCGGAGACGTTCGATGCGTCCGCGTCCGCGTCTCGCCCGGTCTGCTGTTCGTCGAGGACCAGGACCGGCGTCGTCCAGGGCTGGGCCGTGGCGCCGGCGGCGTCGGTCAGCAGCAGGGCGGGACGCGCGTCGCTGACGATGTACTCGATTCGCTTGCTCGGATAGGCCGGGTCGAGCGGTAGGAAGGCGGCACCCGCCTTGCTGATCGCGAGGACGGCCAGGACGAGGAGCGGGCCGCTGGGCAACGCAACGCCCACCAGCTTCTCGGGTCCCAGTCCGCGGGCCATCAGAGTTCTGGCAAGCCGGTTGGCCCGCTCGTTGAGTTCTCGGTAGCTCCACCGCAGTTCGCCGCAGGAGACCGCGCATGCGTCGGGGCGCAGCGCGACTTGGGCCTCGAAGAGCGAGGGGAGGACAACGGGATCGTAGGGTGCGCCGTCTCCGCTCTGCTGCCTTGCCAGCAGAGCGTGCTCCTCCTCCGAGGCCAGTGGGATCTCGCACAGCGGCCGGTCCGGCGAGCGGAGCGCGTTGTCGAGGAAGGTGGTGTAGTGGGATGCGATGCGGCGGATCGTCTCCGGCGCGAACAGGTCGGTGGCGTACTCGATTTCCGCTTCGAGTCGGCCGTCCTGCTCAACGACCTCGATACTCAGGTCGAGTTTGGCGGCGGTGCGCGGCGGCGGTGCGGCGACCTCGATCGTCAGTCCCGCGACGTGTATGGATTCCTCAAGCCCCTCGTCGTAGGTGAACGCCGTCTGGAACAGCGGATTGCGGCTCGGGTCGCGTGGCGGACGAAGTCGCTCGATGACCTTCTCGATCGGCGCTTCCTGATAGGCGAGACCCTCGATGGAAGCGAGGCGTGTCTGGTTGACCAGGCTGTGGAAGGTCTGATCTCGCTCTGGGCGTACCCGGAGGGGCAGGACGTTGACGAACATGCCGATCATCTCCTCGGTGCCCGGCTCGGTCCGACCCACCATGGGGCTGCCCACCAGCAGGTCCTCTTGCCCTGCGTAGCGGCCGAGAACGGCAGCCCAGCCGGCGAGCATGACCGCGTAGGGGGTGACGCTCCAGCGGCGGGCCGCCGCCGCGAGTTCGGCGCGCAGCGAAGTCGGCAATGTGAAGAAGTGGCTGGCGCCTTGGAAGCTCATGCGTGAGGGGCGCTGGTAATCGGTGGGCAGTTCAAGTGCGAAGGACGCGTCGCTGAGCTGGGTGCACCAGTGCTCGACCTGACTGTCCAACAGGCCCTCGTCGAGCGAGCGACGTTGGGCGACGGCGTACTGCCCGTAGGCGAAAGGCAGCTCGGGGAGTTCGGGCGTGCGGCCCTCGGCCCCCGCGGCAAGAAGTTCGGCAAGCTCCTGGAGCAGCACGCCGGCCGAGACTCCGTCGAAGATCAGGTGATGTATGTCCACCAGCAGGCGGTGATCCGCGGGACCGAGGCGGTACAAGCCGAACCGCACGAGCGGCCCATGCAAGAGGTCGAACGGAGCTGCCGTCGCGGCGCTCACCCGCTCAGTCAGCTCCTGCTCCGAAGCCGCATCCTGTGGATCGAGTCCTACGGGGCGTGCGGGGATGACGACGAACCGGGGCGAGCCCGACGCGTTGGACACGACGGAGTGCAGCACCTCGTGTCGTTGAACGATCTGGGTCAGAGCCGCCTCAAGCAGCCCGAGGTCCAGCGCGCCGCGGAGGGCGAACACCACCGGGGTCCCGTAGTGCGAGCCCGCATCGGCGAGTTGCTCGGAGACCCAGATCCGCTCCTGTGCCAGGGAAAGGGGGAAACTCCTGTCAACGCGGCGGTCCTGGCTGTCTTTCGGTTGCATCGCAGAGTCTTGGGTGGTCGACACTGACGTCTCGCAGTCCTTTCCGGGTGGGGTCCGTCCGGCCGCGAGGGCCGAGGTGCTGTAGGCCGTCAATAGATCACTCGCGCGTCGTGGCTGATTCTGCGATCGCGGGACTTCCGCAGGTCGCGTGCCACGTTGAGCCTCTTGAGCCAGCGGTCCGTGCCGTCGAAGCGGGCGGTGAAGGGCACCCTGCCGTGCACGATCTTGTAGTTGTCCAGGAAGAGCAGTTCACCCGGTTCGAGCACGTAATCTCGTATGTTGCGATCGACCTCCGCCTCGACAGCCTTCATTGCGCGGGCGCTGTCCGGGACGGCGTATGCGTCCTCCATGAAGAATGGATCGATGCGCAGATAGGGTGCTTCGCGGTCGCCGAAGAGGATGGCGACTCGGTCGGGCTCGCTGTCCTTGGCTGTGATCCATTCATAGCTGCGCGAGAGCAGCTCGCGTTCGCGCGTCGACATCTGCCGGTTGTCTTCGTCGTGGTGCGGCAGATGCGAGCGGTCGGGCTTGATCGGGTACCGCTCCTGACAGAGCAGGTCCGTGATCTCATCAGTGAGCTCGAGGTCGTCGACCGAGGCGAATGTCGTCGCCACCCGGTCGTGGTTGCGCAGACAGGCCAGGCCGAGGTAGTCGGCCCGCAGCGGGTGGAAGGCCTCCTCGGTGTGCCAGGTCAGCAGTTCTTTGCTACCTGAGCCAAGCTGCTCATTTTCGTGGCCCTTGATCGGAAAGATGTCGTGCATGATCCGGCCGTCCTGCTGCGTCGCCCAGCCGATGGGGTCGCCCAGCAGGGATGCGCAGAGCATGAAGTACATCTCCGCAAAGAGCGTGGACGCCCGGCCGACGTGGGTACGCCAGTGCTCGGGAGTGGGCCCGATTGCAGCGTCGTCGATCCGGAAGCCGCGGATGGACAGCGCGCCACCGGAAGCCTCCAGGCGGAACGCGTTCAACTCGGCCCGCAGCCGCTGCGGCAGCTCGTGTGCGTACACCGCGCACTGCTGAACGAACTCCGGGTCACTGACCGACTGGAACTTCGCCGTGAGCGAGGCGAGTACTTCGTTGACTGTCTTTAACTCAATGTCCGAGAGTTCAATGCTCTGCATGTTCGTCAGGGTTCCTTTCCGCTTCACGGTTGGAGACTCGCGGCGAACTCAGCGCCCAAAATGTCCAGGCCTTTGCCTAGTTGGCTGCGATCGCCGCCGAAACCGAGCCGGACGCGGCACGGGTGGTCGAATGCGCGGCCGGGGACGAGCAGTATGTTGCTGGTCTCTCCCAGCCGCCGGCACAGCTCGGTCGTGTCCCGCCACGGGCGCAGTTGCGGGAACGCTGTCACTCCGCCGAGGGGCAGCGGGAGGTCGACATGATCCTCGTGCTGCGCGGCCCAGTCGGCCAACAGACGTCGGTTCTCCCTGGCGTTCTCCAGCCTGGGAGCGATGAAGACGTCTGCACGCTGTACGACGCGCAGCGCAATGAACTCGAGAAGCGGAGAGAGGCTGAGCGTGATGCGGTCGCGCAGGTTGGTCATCGCCCGCAGAAGCTCCGGCTCGGCCATGCACCATCCGAATCTCATGCCGGGCAGACCGAAAGCCTTTGAGAAGGTTCCGATCGACACAGTGCGCGGATAGGTCAGTCCGGGGTCCGGCAGCGGTGCGTCATCGTAGACCAGGTCCGTGAAAGCGCCGTCCCACAGGAGATGGGCACCAACATGGTCAGCAATCTCAAGCAGGCGACGGAAACCAGCAGGGTCGAGTGTCGCGCCGGTCGGGTTGTGCGGAAAGTTGACCACAATGACCTTTGTGCGCGCAGTGACGAGCCTCGCAAGTTCCTCCACGTCAGGCCGGAATTGGTCCTCCTCGCGCAGCCGCCAGCGCAGAACTTCGCACCCCATGGACTCTGCGACGGATACGTGCGAGTGGTAGGCCGGGTCCAGGGCGACGACTTGGTCACCTGGCTCAAGGAGGGTCTGGAGCGCGACGTAGATAGCCTCGCTGCCGCCGTGCGTGAGCATCACCCTGCGCGCGTCGCCGTCACCCCAGCGCGAGGCGATGGCCTCGCGCAGGTCGTCCCGACCCAGGCAAGGACTGTCCCGGAAAACGATCTCGTCCAAATCACCAGGCTCGATGCCGGCGAGTTGTCGCACCTGTCCGAGCGAGTAGTCAAGAACCCCACTCGACCCGATGTCTATCGCAGCGTCATGATAGTGGTCGCGCATCCAGTCTTCGAGCAATGCCCCATCAAAATTCATCGTTCTCCAGAACCTCATCCTCGCGACCCGAGAACCGCGACCCCACACAGAGATCACAAGAGGTAAGTAGATTCAGTTCGGCAGAGACGCTGATCTAGCGTTTCTGGTCCAATGACTGTCGATTCCTCAAACTCCCAGATCGAGGGTGTGAGGTCTTCTGCGGAGCAATGTATGTCCTCGCCGATATGGGCAGTTGACCGATATTGCCCGCTGCGGGATCTGCGTTGCTGCCCATGCGTCGATGAGTCGGGTGCCTCATCTGCCGATAACCGACATCGAGGAAGAAGAGGGCTTCCCCCAGCGTGGTGAGCGGCACGCTCCAGACACCACCGATCTTCAAGTGGCGTTGCAGGTCAGGGCAGTTCGAATGTGAGCCACGCAGCGGGAGCGTACGGCTGTGAGTGCATCGGGACGTGCACGCGGCCGTCGGTCCCCGCACCGTGGTCACCGTGACGATGCCGTTGTCCGTCTTGCCCGGCCGGCCCAGCCACTGCCGGCCCGCATGTGCGGTCGCCGTGCCGTCCTTGCGGTCCCCGGAGTCGTCGATCACCATGCCCCCGCCGTCGTGCGGAGCCGTCGCCGGCTGCTCGCGCAGCAGCTCAAGCCGCCGGTCGTTGGCCTGCTCGGCCCCTCAAGGGCAACGCGGACAAGAAGAACGCCTTGTTCCGCTCCCGCGGCGCCGGCAGCCCGGTCAGCTACTCACGACTCCCCCGCCGCTGGGCCAGGCTGAAGAAGTTGACTCCGACCACCGACCTACGACCAGCCTGACCTACCGCCAACCCACACCATCGCCCGATTCAACGGACTACCGGCAAAGACACCCTGCAGCCGTCTCACGGCGCGCCGGCGACCGACACCTCTGCAGCACCGCCGGGAGAGTCGCCGTACCAAGAGCAATAACGATGTGGCAATGAGCAACGTAGGCCAACTGTTGGTACTGGAGGCGCCATACATTCCCACGTGGAAGGCGTCGGACAGCGTTCGGAGGATGATGACGCTCCCTGAGGCATCACTCGAAAACTGGATGCGCGACCACTGTCACACTGCGGTCATCGACATCGGGTCGAGCGGGGTCCTCGATCATTCACTCGCGCGGGTGCGGCAACTTGTCGGCATCGAGCCGGGCGAGCTCGACGAAATCGCCTTCCGGTGACAGCCCGTGCCTCGGGCGCGACGACCTGCGCGAGGCCATTGTCCAACGATTGAGGCAACAGGGACGCACAACGGGTGGTGACCACGCACGGCGGTAGCGAGGCGCTCTACGTCGCGATCGTTACCCGACAAACTCCGTGACAGCGAAGGTGATTTCCTTGGTGGACGTGCGAGCAGGGTTCGACTATGACAGCCATGACCCGGCGATAGCGGTGGATCCGTTTCCGACCTATGCGAAACTCCGCGAATCCTGCCCGGTGCAGTGGAGCCGCGCCTGGGACGGCTACTGGGTCGCGACCGGTCACCGTGAGGTCTCCTCGGCGGCCCGCGAAGCCCTGACCTTCCAAACCGCGCAGGACAGGGCGGACGGTACGGTGCAGGGCGTGACCATTCCCTCACTCGGGCAGAGCAACCGGATGATACCGCTGGAACTCGACTCGCCGGAGTGCCTGAAGTACCGCAAGTTGCTCTCCGTGTTCTATTCCCCGAAGCGGGTCGCCGCGCGCGCCGGCGAGGTCCGGCAGTTGGCGGCGGCTTGTATCGACGAGGTGATCGAGCGCGGCGAGTGCGACATCGTTGTGGCGATGACCGAGAAACTGCCCAGTATTCTGACCATGCGGGACATCGGGCTGCCGGAGGAGCGGTGGTTCGACATCGACTCCCTGCTCTACCGGGGGCTTTTCGCCGCTCCGCACGATCCGTCGACAGCCCGCGAATGCGCGCAACTGATCTGCCTGGAGCTGGTGGAAGCACTCGACGCGCAACGGGACGGTGACAAGCGGGGGCTGCTCGGACACCTGGCGACCCGTGAGGTGGACGGAGTACCGATACCGGACGATGACATCGTCTCGATGATGTATTTGCTGCTGCTCGGCATCCATCCGACGTCAAGCGTGACCGCGATCGCGCTCCGTACCCTCGCCCAGCAACCCGAGCTGCGGTCCCGGCTGATGTCCGACCGCTCGATGATCCGCACCGCCGCGGACGAGTTCCTGCGGTGGGTCTCCCCCGTTCAAAGCACGGGCCGGATTGCCGCCGAGGACGTCGAACTCGGCGGGCAGCGCATCGCCCGGGGCGACCAGGTGCTGCTCGGGTGGGCCGCGGCGAACCGCGACGATTCCGTCTTCCCGCACCCGGACCGGATCGACCTGAACCGCGACGCCGGCCGCCACCTCGCTTTCGGTGCCGGCCAGCACTATTGCGTGGGCGCGGCCATGGTGCGAGAGATGTTCACGGCGATGCTGGAGGAGGTGTTCGACCGGATACCGGACTACACCGTCGCCGATGACGCGGCCATCGAATGGTTTCCGGATCTGACCCCCGTGTACGGGATCAAGGCTCTGCCGATACGGTTCACGCCGGGTCGGTGAGCCGGGCGGCGTTCACGAGCAGCACCCCGGCCGTCTCCACCAGGTGCTGCAGCAACTGACTGCGGCGCTGTAGCAGCGTGAGCGCGTAGAAGGCCGGGCGCAGCAGGATCAGGGCCGGCAGGAGCGCGGCGGCCGTGCTCGCATCGAGGACGAGCAGAAAAGTCGGCACGCAGCAGGCGAATCCGAGCAGGAACTCCGGGAGCATGCCCAGCAGCCGGGCATAGCGTGTGCGCTGGCAGGAGGCGGCGTGGCGGGCGGTGTGGGCGGCGACGGCCGAGGACCGGCTCGAACAGATACGGCGCCCACGCCTCAAGCAGCTGCCCTGGTGCGGCCCGCAGGGCTGGGCACCGGGGACCCGGCCCGAGCCGGAGACGGCGAGGTCCCCGATGCAGAACAGGTACGCGAGCAAGGTGAGGGCCGCGGTGATCAGCGCGGCCCTGCGGTGGCGGCGTACGGCGAGGGCGTCACGCACCCGGCGGAGCGTGGCAGCGATCGCGGCGGTGTCCCAGGCGTCCCCCGTCCTGTGGAAGGCGTGCCAGGCGAACCACATGACGTCGAGGAAGTCCGCCGGCTCCCACCGTTCCCCGACCTGCCGGACGACGCGGGCGGTCCAGAACTGGGCGTCCCAGCGGGTCTGAACCCGCGTGTCGGCGGCTGCGGTCCGGACAGGACTCGTGGATGCCGTACGGGTCGCTGCCGTACGCGCGCAAGGCGCCGGTGTCGACGGCATCTACGACGACTCAGCCGCGTCCTCCGTGATGCTCACCCTGACGGCACCGGGTGACAGGGTGTCCGACGGTTGCAAGGCGGCCTTGGCAGTGGAGGTCAGCTCCGACTGTGCGCTCAGGGCGCGGAGTCGAGCAGGGTGTTTCGCGCGATAGGAGGAGGTGTCCGGCTTGGCCAGGACGCCGATGGTGGCGACGTTCGGCAGGATCAACTGGTAGAGCCGCGCTATCTCCTCGGACAGCGCCGGGCTCGCCGCACGCGCCTCGGGTACCAGTTGCACTCCGGTCCAGGCGCCCACGACCAGCCCTGCGATCTCCGCGGGGACCGCGTGCGGCAGCAACTCGCCGCGCTCCTCGGCCTCCACGAGCAGGTCCTCGAACAGGCTGATCAAGTCCGGCTGGCGCGTGCCGAACATGCTGCGTGCCTTGAGGTGGGGGGACGGCTGGACGGCCGCACGCAACATCGATTCCTGGGGCATCCGGTGTGCGAGCAGGAGCCCGAGGTCGACCCGTTCCTGGAGCTTGTGCGTCTGCGGAACGAGCCCCTCGCGGGTCACGGCCTGGTCGAGCACGCCGGGCGCCATCGCTTCCTCGGTCGGGAAGTGGAGGTACAGGCGCCTCGGGTACGGCCGGTCCGTTCGACGGGCGCGGCGATGGTGGCGGCTTCGTACCCGACCTCGATGAACCGGCGCGCCATGGCTTCCAGGACGGCCTCACGCGTACGTATCGCACGCTCCTGACGCGCCACTCTGCCGCCCCACTCTCTCGCCCTGCCTGAACACCGAACCGTCGACCACGGGCCCACCGAAGGTTCGGTGGTACCGAGCCCTTCCGGCCGTCCCGGGGGCTGTACTGCGGGACACGGAGCCGGGGACGGGGGATGACCCCGGCTCCGCGTCCCGGGCGGCACGTCAGTGGTCGACGTGGCCGCCGTCCATGGGGCGCCCCGCTGTGAACAGGTTCTTCAGGTCCCGGGCGTACTTGGCGACGAGGTCGCGCGTGAGGCTCGGGATGACCCCGTGCCCGGCGATCGCGCCGGCCCGGACGGCGGCGCGGAACCGGTCGGAGGGGATGGCGGATCCGGGTACCGGGTCCTCGGGCTCCTTGTAGGCGTGCCGGATGGGCAGCGCCGCGTACTGCCGCTGTGCCTCGGGCAGGGCACGCATCGCCGCCTCGAACCGCAGGTACCACTCGGCGTAGTCGTCCACCCGCTCGATGGCGTGGCCGTCCTGGGCGAGCCAGTCGACGATGGCGTCGAGGGAGACGCCGTCGTCGTTGGGGTTCACGAGGCTGAACGTCCGGTATCCGGGCGGGGCTTCAGAGGTGCCGCGGCCCCCCAGCGCCACCATGGCGACGGCGGTGAAGTCGACCGGCAGGCCGTCGTAGTGGGCGCGTTCGCCGTCCGCACGGTAGAAGCTGCGCGGCGCGATCCCGGTGGCGAGCACGCTGAACAGAAGGCGGCTGAACACATCGGCGACGTTGAGCTGTCCGCCGTACCGGCTGTGCGCGAGGATCATGCTGGACCGGAAGGTCGTGACCGGCAGTCCGCACAGGTCGTGCGCCTCCCGCAGCAACACTTCGCCGGCCCATTTGCTGGCCGCGTACCCGTTGGCGTAGCCACCGTCGACGTTCAGGGCCGGTATGGCGACGCGGACGTCGCTGTCCTCGTCGAGGGCCGGCCGGCAGGAGTCGGCGACCCCGACGCTGGAGATGTAGGTGATCGGCTTCGCCCGGCGGGTGAGTGCCAGCCGGACGAGTTCGGCGGTGCCGACGACGTTGGCGTCGAAGAGGTGCGGGTACGGCAGGAGGTGGTTCACCAGCGCACCGGCGTGGACGATCAGGTCGACCTCGTCGGTCAGCCGGTCCCAGACCGCCTCGTCCAGGCCGAGCCGCGGCTCCGCCATGTCACCCGCCATGACCTCGAGATGGACCGCGGCCAGTTCCTCGTACGTCCGCACCAGCTCCGGGTCGCCGCTGTCGAAGGCCGCGTCCAGCCGCTGCCGGGCCGCGGCGGCGTCCTTGCCCCGCACCAGGGCGATCAGCCGGCCGCCGGCCGGCGCCAGGGTGCGCAGCCATTCCAGGGCGAGGAAGCGGCCGAGGTAGCCGTTCGCCCCGGTCAGCAGCACGGTGCGCGGTTCCCGCTCGGCGCGGGGCAGCGCGGGGGCGTCGGCAAGGAGGTGCGCGTCGAGGAATTTGTCGAGGGTGAGGTCCTTCGCGTGGACCTCGGTCACGCCCTCCCCGTGCACCGAGGCGAAGGTGGGCCGCCGCACGGCCGTAACTCCGGGAGCAGGGCGGCCGGCGCCCTCGCCGCCTCCCTTGATCTCCACGATGCGGGTCGTCATCTCTTTCAGCGTGAGCGGTTCCTGGAACAGCTGGATCGGTACGTCGATGTCGAGCTCGTCGCGGAGCCGTCCGGCCAGATGCACGGACGTCAGCGAGTCGCCGCCCGCCTCGATGTACGTCTTCTCCAGACCGGAGGGCCCATCGAGATCCAGCGCCTCGATCACCAACTCGGCGACCCCGGCCTCCAGTTCGCTGCCCAGCGCGGGCGCCGCACTCTCGGCCTGCGCCTGAGCTGCCGGGCCGCGCAGCGTCAGGGCGCCGTAGTTCTCGCCCGCGAACGGGTACGACGGGAGCCGTACCCGGCGTACCTCGCCGTCGAGGGCCGGCCAGGTCACTTCCTCGGCGCGCAGCCACGCCTCCCCCGACGGGTCCCGCACCGGATCCGGGTGGCCCTCGGCCAGTGCCATGAGCTTGTCCGCCGCCTCCTGCACGTCGGCGGCGATCACGTAGGCACGCACGGGCATCCCGACCCGGCCGGTGCGCAGGGTGTGCGCGACATCGGCGAGGGCGGGGGCGTCGGCCTCGCGCAGACGTGCCGCCAACCGCGATGCCACGAGAGCGAGTTGATGCTCGGTACGGGCCGACAGCGGCAGGACCGTCGGGCGGGCGTCGGCCTTCGTGCGCGGCTCGCGTGCCGGTGGCTCCTGCACCACTGCGTGCACGTTCGTGCCGCCCATGCCGACCGACGTCACGCCGGCCAGCCGGGGCAGGTCCGGCCTGCGCGGCCAGTGACGGGTTTCGGTCACCAGCCGCAGCGGCGAGTCCTGCAGGGCGGCCATCGGGCTCGTGACGTTCACCGTCGGGGCCAGGGTGGCGTGCTCCAGCATCAGGACCGTCTTGATCAGCGCCGCCACACCGGCCGCCGCGTCGGCGTGCCCGATGTTCGACTTCACCGAACCGAGCGCGATGCCGGCGCCGCCGTCGAGGCCGGCTCGGGCGGTGAACGCCGCGCTCGCCGCCGCCAGTTCGATCCGGTCGCCCAGTTCGGTCCCGGTCCCGTGCGCCTCAAGGTACTGCGCCGCCGACGGCTCCAGCCCCGCCGCCGTCCACGCCTCGGTGATCGCGGCTGTCTGCTGGTCCACGCCCGGAGCGGTGAAGCCGACCTTGCCGGCCCCGTCGTTGGTGACGGCCGTGCCCCGGATCACCGCACGCACCGGGTCGCCGTCGGCGAGCGCGTCCTCCAGCCGCCGCAGCACCAGCACGCCCACGCCGCTGCCCGGCACGGTGCCGGCCGCCTTCTCGTCGAAGGGGCGACAGCGGCCGTCGGGCGAGGAGGTCCCGCCCTGGTAGTAGATGTAGCCCTCTTTGCGCGGGGCGCCGATGGAGACGCCGCCCGCGAGCGCGGTGTCGCACTCGCCGAGCAGCAGCGCCTGAACGGCGACATGGACCGCCGTCAGCGAGGACGAGCAGGCCGTCTGGATCATCATGCTCGGCCCGTCAAGGCCCAGTCGGTAGGAGATCCAGGGCGCCAGGAACTCGCGGTCGGTGAGGAGACGCACCTGGAGCGCGCCGATGGACGCGGCGAGCGCCGGGTCCATCTCGGCGGCCAGCGCGTGCTCCGTCGAGCTGCCGCCCATGTAGACGCCGGTGCGGGACGGTGCGTTCAGCGGGGCGTACCCGGCGTCCTCCAGCGCCGACCAGGCGGTCTCCAGGAGTACCCGGTGCTGCGGGTCCAGGGCGGCCGCCTCGGTGCGGTTGAAGCCGAAGAGCTCGGCCTCGAAGCGGTCCGCGTCAGCGAGATGCCCCGCCACCGGGACGAAGGCGGGGTTGCGCAGTTCGGCCGGGTCCGCCCCGTCGGCGAGCAGTTCCTTCTCGGTGAACGTGGACAGCGAGCAGACGCCGTCGCGCAGGTTGGCCCAGTAGGCGTCGAGGTCGGGGGCGCCGGGGAAGCGTCCGCTCATCCCCACAACGGCCACCGCTTGCTCAAGGTCGTGCTGTGCGGCTTCCTCGGTCGTCATCGCATCGTGCCCTTCCTGGAACGGAGTTTGTGCGGGGCGGCCCGGCGGTCGCTGCCGCGCCGGGCCGCCTCCTGCTCGGCCATCTGGTCGAGATGGGCAGCCACGGCGGCCACCGTCGGGTGCCGGAACAGGTTGGTCGGGGTGATGAGGTCCTGGTACTCCGGGTGTTTCTGGAGCACCGCGAGGACGGTCGGCAGCGGTATCGCATTGCCGCCCAGGTCAAAGAAGTTGTCGTGGACGCCGACCCGGTCCAGGGTCAGCGCCTGCCGCCGCACCCGGGCCACGCGCTGTTCGGCCGCGCTGTCCGGGGCGGTGTACGACCGGCTCGCGGGTACGGAATCAGAAAGCGCCGATCGAAGGCGTTCTTGCGTCACATCAGCCTTCGGTTGCCTTGCCTCGTACCCCACTACGGATTTTCCCATGTCAGGGTTACACCTCTATTGGCCTGCATGAGACGAGTCCTTCCGGCTGGTTGTCTTGACGTTGAGGGATTTCCGGATCAGAGCGTGTGGAGGTTCTGAATGAAGGCAGAAGTGATCTCCCCGCAGACCAGCCGATGGACGGCACCGCCAGGCACGAGGTCGCGCCGGCACCAGGCCGACTCCCCCGTCACCGCCGTTCCCCTCCCTCCAGACGCTGGCGCCGTGCTCGCAGCGCGCGAGCGCGCGTGGCCGATGCCGCTCGCCCGACCACGGCCGAACCATCGTCCGAGGGCACGCCGTCACGGATCAGCGTTGCCTGCGCCGACACCGTGGTGTGCGAGAACAGATCAACAATCGAGAGCCGAACTCCCGCATGTCGCTCAAGGGTGTTCTGAAGCTCGAAGAGCTTGATCGAGTGGCCGCCCAGATCGAAGAAATTCACCTCGATCGGAACATTTTCCCGCTTCAGTACCTCGGCCCACGCGGCGGACACCCGTCCAGTCGTGTCGTCCGTGGGGGCGGCGGCTGCATCCTCAGCCTGGGAGTCCGGGTAGGTTTCTGCCAGAGCACTAAGGCGTTTTCGGTCGATTTTGCCGTTGACAGTCACAGGAAACCGATCGAGCACATGAATCCAGTTCGGAACCATGGCCTGCGGCAGCCTGCGCGCCACATACTCGCGGATTGATTCTGGAGAAATGTCAGGAGGCGACAGGACGAACCCGACAAGCTGGGTCCGCTCCGCGTTCGTCACCACGGCGGCGTCGCTGACCCCTGGTGCAGTACGCAGATGAGCCTCGACTGCGCCGAGCTCGATCCGATGGCCGCGGATCTTGACTTGTTGATCGCGGCGGCCGAGGAATTCCAACTCATCATCATCGTTCCACCGGGCGAGGTCCCCCGTGCGGTACATCTTGGCGCCCTCGACATCGGTGAAAGGGTCGTCGATGAAAGCCTGGGCAGTCGCTTCAGGGCGGCCGAAGTATCCTCGAGCCACCCCTGCGCCGCCGATGAACAACTCGCCGCTCACACCGCGTGGGACCGGCTTCAGCTCCTCATTCAGCACGTACAGGCGGACACCAGGCACCGGCCCGCCGATGGATACCGGTCCAGGGGCCTCATAACGGCGGAAACTGGCCCATACCGTGGCCTCGGTCGGGCCGTACTCATTGACCAGGGGGACTGTGCGGCCGAGTAAGGCGAAATGGCGTTCCACCAATGCCTCAGCCAGCGGCTCGCCGGCCACGATCACCGTGTCCAGCGCATCCAGCCGCCTGCCCTGCCGTGTCGCCGCGTCCAGCAGGGCGCTGTAGAGGAGCGGTACACAGAGCAGCCGGGTCACCTGCCAGCGTTCCGCCAGGTGGGCCAGCTGATCAGGATCGCGGATTTCATCAGACGCAGCTACGACTAGGCATCCCCCCGCGGTCAAGGTCCCCCACACCCCGGCAACCGAGGAATCGAAGGCCAAGGGGGACACAAGCAAGAAGACCGGAGCGCCGGGATACACCGCGCGGCGTGCCCGAGTAGAAGCGGACAGCTGACCGTGCTCGACCAGGACGCCTTTGGGCTCGCCAGTGCTGCCCGAGGTGTAGATGATGTAAGCGGCGTCATCGGGGGTCACCGCGACTGCCGCCGCCGTGGTCTCTTCTGCTTCTCGGGCGTCCTCCGCTCGAATGACCGGGCATGTGAGCGTGGGCAGTCGGCCAGACGTGCCGTCCGCGACGATCACGGCAGACACGCCCGCGTCAGCGAACACATCAGCGATCCGCTGATCAGGGTGGGCCGGGTCTGCCGGGACGTACGCGGCACCGGCGTACAGGATTCCGAGTACGGCGGCGATCATCGCGTTCGAAGGTTCAACGAGCACACCGATTCGCTCGCCTCCGCCCGCACCTGCCGCACGGACAGACGCTGCGATGCGCCTGGCCCAAGCGTCGAGCTCGCCGTAGCTCAGCTCGGTGCCCCTGCTCCGAACGGCGACCCTCAGCGGATCACTGCCGGCTATCCGGGCCACGACTGCATGGACTGGGCTGAGCTCCTCGTGTGGAGCGTTCGACACAAAGTTCTGTTCTGGCAAGGTCATCAGGATTCCCACACTGGTTCTCGGCTGGTGCTGCTCGGTTCATGGCGTGCCAACAGGCCAAGGACGACCTCGGCTTGCCGCCCCAGCGTGCGAGCGGCCGACATCGCCCGGGCGGGGACCCGAACGCCGAGATGCTGGTCGAGCTGGCGGGTAAGGAATGTCATCAGCAGCAAATCTCCCCCGACTCGAAGAAGTCGGGGTCGTCACGGAGATCGGTGTGTCCGAACAGTTCAGCCCACAACCCGGCTGGCGTTGCCAACGGATCAGGTACTACCGGTATCAACTCCCGAAATCAGACTGCATTCCTACGGACAGGAGTGGCGGGCGAACATGAGCAGTACACGCTCATCGGACGGTCACTGAACTCCGCTCAGACCGGAGCGGATTCACTCTGGCATCCGTTAACCCCTGCGTCAATGCCGAAATAAGGGCCGGCGAGGGGGCGCGCAATATGTGTCCAGGAGAGCGCAATAACTGTCAGCCGTGCTTTGCCGTCGACGCTTGACGCCAGCTCACGGAGATCGCTAGCCTGCTCGATATTCCTTCACGGGCGCAGTGTTTGAGTCCCGCAGACTATTCATAATCCGGCGGGCCGTAAAGGGAGGATCCGGTGCACGAGCAAGAAGGCGGATATGCGGCCGCCGAGTTGGCGAGACACCTGATGCCTTCGCTTTCCGGCAGCAACATTCGACGCAGAGTCAACAATGACGGCCGACTCCTATCGATCCATACCCCCACTAGAAGTCTCAGGTTTCGACTTCTTCGATGCGGTGGACTGGAGGATCCTCCATGCGCGCTCCCGATACGACGAATCTATCTCACCTGTTCGATCCTGAACACGCGGCGGAGCCATACTCATTCTATGCCGAGTCACGTACGAAATCACCGGTGCAGTGGGATGAATGGATGCAGACCTGGGCGGTGTTCGGGCATCCGGAAATCCTCGACCTCTCAAAGGGCGGTCGTCTTTCTGTAGCCAGAATATCGGATTTCTACGAGAGCTTGCCCGAACAGGCTCGTGGCGATGTTGGACTGCTGGCTCGCACACTGTCAGACATGATGCTGTTCAATGATCCGCCGCATCACACCCGGCTACGCCGATTGATCAGGCCCAGCCTTTCTCCCCGCCTCGCTCGAGAACTACGCTTTCATGTCGAGGAGTTGGCCGACGAGCTGCTCGACAAGGTCCTGCCGAGCGGGCGCATGGACATCATTCACGACTTCTCGGAACCGCTCAGCCGTGGCGTCATCGCGAAACTGGCAGGCGTATCCGACGACGCCGCCCACCTCCTGGAGAGCTGGCAGGGGCTGCTGCATGAGTTCTTTACCCAGTCCAACTCGCAGAACGCGCGGATACAGGCGCTCAGGGAGTCCTTCGACCGCACTGCCACCGCGCGTCGAAACAGCACAGCCGACGACTTCTTCAGCCGAATGATCAGTCCCCAACTCCGGGCAGCCGACTACACCGAGGACGAAGTCTTCGCCAACTTCCTGCTGCTCATCGACGCGGGGCAGGCGACTACCACACATATGATCGGGAACGCGGTCCTCGCCCTCTTGAACAACGACGAGCAAACTCAGCGGCTGCGCAGAGATCCTGAGTTGATTACACCCGCCACGCACGAACTGATGAGATACGACAGTTCGGTCCAGTTCACCACTCGGAAGGCTCTCGCCGACATCGAACTAGGTGAGCACCTGATCCGCGCCGGCGAGTCGGTGACCCTGGTTCTTGGTTCAGGAAATCGTGACCCCCGCCGCTACACCGACCCTGACATGCTGGATGTCTCCCGACCGGCTGCTGATCACCTGTCGTTCGGGCACGGCATCCACTACTGCCTGGGCGCCTCACTGGCTCTCACCGAGATGGATGTCGCGCTGCGGGCGCTGCTGCGTCGGACCACCAACTGGAAGCGCGAGGTGGCGCAGCCCGAGTGGCTCGAAAGCATCAACTTCCGCTTCCTTGCATCCCTTCCGATCACTTTCGAGACAATCGCCTGAATGTGGCATTCGCCTCGGCCGAAGGAGAGCTCCTTGGGACGTGATGTCGGCGCATTACCGCTGACGGAGCAGTAGCTCGCGTTGGTGCGGGATTGTGAGCTGGGCGACGGCGGGTCAACCCGTAACGCCGTCGGACGGTTGACCTGCGGGCTGCCGAGGATGCCGTGCAGCATCGTCCGTGAATACGTCGCCCTGCACGCGGGGCAGGGGCAGGGTCGGTGGTCGGAGTCAACTGGCTTGCCGAGGGCTGTAGATGACTGCGCGCCGTCCGTGTCCGCCTGCGCCGGGGGTTTCGTGAGTACCTGACCGGGCCGGCGCCGCGGGAGCGGAACAAGGCGATCACCTGACTGGCCGGGCGGAGCCGGTCGCGGGTGCGGGGATGCCCGCGGGTGCAGCGGCTGCAGTTCTTCTTGTCCGCGCTGCCCTGGGCGGCCGAGCAGGCGTCTGGTCGGGAGGCGTCCCGATCACGCGGCGCCTGTGATCAGGTCCTGCGACAGGTCCCACAGGCGCCGCGCGCCCGCCGGGTCGACGGCGTAGCGGGCCACGCCGTGGAGCGAGCCGGAGCGCCGGTCGACGATCTCGGTCTCGTTGCAGTCGACGAAATAGCGGCCGCCGACGCCTTCGAGCAACGGTGAGGTGGCCAGGAGCGCCGACGTGGCGGCGCCCTGTTCGACGGTCTTGATCAGCTCAGCGGGGACGCGGCCGCTGCCTCGGCCTGCGGTGTGCCGCTGCAGGTTCGTGTAGATGGCGCCCGGCATCAGGGCGTTGGCGGTGATGTTGTCGTCGGCCCAGCGGCGGGTCGCCTCCACCGCGAACAGGACGTTGGCCGTCTTGGACTGTGCGTAGGCGAGCCACGGATCGTAGGGGCGGAAGGCGAAGTTGACGTCGTCCCACACGATCGGTGACCGCTGGTGGCCGGTGGAACTCACCACCACGATGCGGGCGTTGCCGTCAGCGGCCAGCGCGCTGTGCAGGCCGGTGGCGAGAGCGAAATGGCCGAGGTGGTTGGTGGCGAACTGCCATTCCCAGCCCTGCTCGGTGTACTGCTCGGGGCAGGCCATGACGCCCGCGTTGTTGACCAGGACGTGCAGCGGGCCCTGCCAGGCGGCGGTGAAGGCCGAGATGGACGCGAGATCGGTCAGGTCGAGGTGCGCGGCCCGCACGTCATGGTTGCCGGTCGATCCGGTGATGTCCTTGGCGACGCGTTCACCCGCCGCCACGTCCCGCACGGCGAGGGTGACGGCCGCACCGGTGGCCGCCAGGGCGCGGGCCGTCTCCGCCCCGATGCCGGAGGAGGCGCCGGTGACGACCGCGCGGCGGCCGGTGAGATCGATTCCTGACACGACCTCGCCGGCGGTGCTGGCGAAACCGAACGGGGTGGTGAGGGCACTCATGCGGAACTCCTTGCGGAAATGCGGGGTGTTGAAGCGGCCACGGGTGCTGCGGACGACGGCGGCCGGCGCGGTCCGGTCCGGTGCGGAGCGGGTGCGGTCAGGGGACGAGGATCGTGTCCTGCTCGACCGGAGGCGTGCCGTCGTGCCAGGGCAGGGCCTTGCCGAAGCGCACCAGTTCGCCGTAGAGCTCCGGGTCGACGTGCTCGGCGAAGACCAGATCGAGGACGGCCTCAGCGGCCCGGGCGGGCGACTGGGCCTGGCTGTAGTCGCTGAACCACGGGCGTGAGGTCGCCGTGTCGACCATGCCGGGGCACACGGCGGCGACAAGCGTGTTCTCCGCGAGATCCCGGGCACGGCGTTCGGCGGCAACGGCGCGAACGGCAGCGACCTGGGCCACCTTCGAGGGCACGTTCAGCCACAGCGGCCAGCCCGCTTCCTGCGCGGTCTTGTGGTGGATGGCGCTGCGCCACGACTCCACGGCGTATTCGACCTGGTCCAGGCTCGCGCCGTCGAACAAGTGGTGCAGCCGGCCGTCGAGGTGGCCGAGCGTCCCCAAGCTGCTGGCCACCACGAGCAGGCGCCCGCCCGGGCGCAGCACCGGGCCGAAGGAGCGCAGCATCGCGTGCGTGGCGGTGTTGGAGACGTCGATGAACTCATCGGCGCGCTGTGACTGCGACTCCTCGGGGAGCAGACGGGCGACCGCGTTGGAGATGACGACGTCCACCCCTGCGTGGTGGACCCGCAGGTCCTCGGCGAGGCGGGCGATGGCGCCGCGGTCCGTGACATCCAGGATCCGGCCCTCGACCCGGGCACGGGTGGTGGACAGGGCGGCGACTTCCCGGGCGGCGTCGGCCACCCGTTGCTGACTGCGGCCGGTGAGCAGGACCAGGTCCTGCTCATCCATGCGGGCTGCCAGCCCCTCGGTGAGGGCCCGGCCGAGCCCCTGGTTGGCGCCCGTGACGAGGGCGATGCGTGACGTGGTCATACGTCCACGCTAGAAACCGGTCGTCCATGAGTCCAACGAAAGTTTGGAACAGCTAGCATGCGTAAACATCATGGACTTCACTGATGTGTCACTGACGGCGTTGCGTGTCCTGCGGGCCGTGGCCGAACAGGGAACCTTCACCGCGGCCGCGGCGTCGCTCGGCTACACCCAGTCGGCGGTCTCCCGGCAGATCGCCGCGATCGAGCGCGCGGCCGGCACGGAACTGCTGGAGCGGCGGCGCGACGGGGCCAGGCTCACGCCCGCCGGCCGTGTCGTCATGCGCCGCGCGACCGTCGTGCTCGACGAGATCGCCGCGACCGCCAGGGAACTGTCGGGGCTGCCGGAACAGACCGGGACGGTCCGGCTGGGGTGGGTGCCCAGCGCCGGTGCCGTGCTGCTGCCCCGGGCCCTTGCCGCGTTGCGTGAAAGCGACCCCGGAGTGGACGTCGTCGGCCGCGAGGGCGGCACCCCGGCACTGGTCCGTGCGTTGCGGGCGGGCAGCCTGGATCTGGCCCTGCTCGCCTCGGCGCCGCCGTTCCGCGCGCCGGACACCGACTCGCCCCCGCTGGTACTGCAGACCCTCACCGAACGCCCGCTGTGTCTCGCGGTGCCCGCCACGCATCCCCTCGCCCGCGGCACATACGTGGACGTGGCCGATCTGCGGGGGCAGCGCTGGATCGCCGGGTCCTCCTCGGGAGAGGACCGCCTGATGGGCGTCTGGCCGGGCCTGGACGAGCGCCCCGAGATCGCCCACACCGCCCGCGACTGGCTGGCCAAACTCCACCTCGTGGCCGCGGGGTGCGGACTGACCACGGTTCCCGCCTCGCTCGTCTCCGCGGTACCTCCCGGAGTGCGCGTCCTGCCCGTCCGCGGCGGTCCGCAAGAACAGCGGCGCCTGCTCCTGGCCCGCCTGCCCGCCCCGCCGATGCCGGCCGTGACACGGGTGGCCGCTGTCCTGCGCGCGACGGCACTCGACACTCATGCACCCCATCCCTCCGCATGAGCGCGCTGCTGCGCCGCACCCGGACCCGCCCTGCTCATGACGTCTCGATCAGCTCCAGCAGATTGCCCTCCGGGTCGGCGACGTACGCGTAGCGCATGCCTTCACTGGCGCCGGGCGCAGGTCGCGACACCGCAGCAGCCCCGCAGTCCTGCGTGAGACGGGCGAACGTGCCGTCGAGGTCCCGGACTTGAAGTGCCAGGTGGGTGAAGGTCTGTGCGGCAGTGGCGGCGAAAGCATCGGTGTGCGAGACGGGGCGCGAGCCGGACCGTTCGACGAACTCCACCCGCAGACCCGCCGCATCGCTCAGAACGACGGTCCGGACTCCCGCTTCAGGCATCTCCAGGCGTTCTTCCACCTGCGTGAGCCCGAACGCGTCGGCGTACCAGGCCTCCTGCGCGGCAAGGTCCGCGACCGAGATGCTGATGTGGTGAAAACGAACAGCGGACATGACCGACTCCCATGGTTAATGCCGTTTACCTGGTAAGTGATGTTAACCTATCGGGCATGGCCCCTCCAGTCACCCGACGTCCCGTCGGTCACCATCACGGCGACCTGCGCAACTCCCTCCTGCGCGCATCCTTGGAACTGGTCGGCGAGAAGGGTCCGCACGGCTTCACCCTGGCCGAAGCGAGCCGCCGGGCCGGCGTGAGCGTCGCGGCGCCGTACAAGCACTTCGCCGACCGGGACGCACTACTGGCGGAACTCGCCACCCAGGGCTACCGGGAGCAGCAAAACCGCTTCGCCGCGGCCATGAACGGCATCGAGGACCCCGCTGAACAACTGGCGTCCTTCGCGGCGGCATACGTCAGATTCGCCGCCGAGGAACCTGCCCTGTTCGATGTGACCTTCCATGCCGGACTCGACAAGTCCCGGTTCGCCGAACTGGCCACGGCGGGCGACCAGGTGGCCCGCCTCCTCCTGCCGGCGGCCCGACAGGTTGCCTCAACCCCGGACGCCGCGTTCGACCTGCTGCTCAGGATCGCCGCCGCCGCACACGGCCTGGCAGTCTTCCTGCGGCAGGGCTTGTTCGGTGCGGGAAACGCGGTCCTCTCCGACACTGAGGAGAAGGCCGCCCGCACCGCGCGGGCCATCACACAACAGAACGCCTGCTCGTGATCGTCTCAAAGACGAACCACCGCCGGTGACGGCAACAGCCACCACACTCCCGATTGCGGCCGCGCCGGCCAAGGGCACACCGGCCCTTTCGCCAGGACGCGTGCGAGCAAGGTCCCTTCCTTCCGGTCCTCATCACCACCGACGACGCTCTCAAGGGCGTCCAGGACCCCTTGTTCGTCGCGTCCACGCCGAGCTTGCACGTGAGCGGCAGCACCGGCGGTGACTCGTACGCGGGCGGCCGCGGCCAACCGAGCAGGACACCGGCGGCCGGCTGCAAGTGCCTCCAGGCCCATCACTCGGCGAGGAGCTCCAGGCCGCGCAACGCGGCGTAGTACACGAACATCCAACCGGCCATGACGTACGCCGTGTCGGCAGCATCGTCGGGATGCAGGCCGATGTGCGCGGCCGACGAACAGCACCGCCGTCGTGCCGGACACCCGTTCACCTCTCCCACGGCCCGCCTCCTGGCCCGGCTGTGCGGGCACTCCCGCCAACAGACCGAACAAATCTCCTCAACCCGGCCTGCGCCCACCCCCGCCCCAACGTCCTGGCACCACCGCAAGGAGACCGGCGAGATGCCCGCCAGGCGCCTACGCCCCAGTCCCCGCAATGCCTCACGCCCCGGCCCGGCCCAGACCCGGCCGCGTGCGACAGCGGCATCCCAGACCAGGCAGCCGCCCATGAACGCCTCGCAATATGAACGGAAGGCACTGCACAACAGGAACACAGCAGTTCCAACCTGCGTACTATCTCAGCGCCAGGACCTGACACAGCAGGTGTCACGCCCGTCCACTATGACGCCCGCGCACGGCGTCACCGCGGCCGCGCACCGAGGAAAGGCCAGCATCATGCCGCAGAACACGTTCCCGAGCACCGAACTCACCTCCCAGTACACCGCCCAGGTAGCAAGCGACCTCGAACGCAACGCCAAGGAACAACAGCGCATCGAAGCAGAAATCGCCGCGCTGCAGGAACAACTGCTCGCCCTGCAACATGACCACTCCGTTCTGGTGAACATGCAGAAGGCGCTCAGCGCCACAGACGCCCCGACCGAGGCCGCCCCGGCCGCCCCGTCACCGGAAGACGCCGCAGTCCCCTCTCCCCGGCACGAGACGCCCGCCAAGCCCGCAACAGGCAAGCGCAGCCGCACGAAGAAGGCCGGTACCGAGCAAGACAGCAAGAGCCCCAAGAAGACCGCGGCGAAGTCCGCGACGAAGACCGCGACGAAGACCGCAGCCGCCAAGACAGCCAAGCCCACCCTCGTGGAACTCATCCGCGGCCACCTCACCGAACAGACCGAACCGCGCTCGGCAGCTGAGGTTGCCACCGCGCTCGGACAGACCCATCCCGAGCGCAACATCAAGACCACCGTCGTACGCACCACACTCGAAGGACTCGTGGCCAAGAGCCAGGCTCAGCGCGCCAAGCAGGGCTCTTCCGTCTTCTACACCGCCGCAGACACTCCCGCACCGCCGAAGACAGCCACAGACGAAGCACAAACCGACCAGTCAACTCCCCAGCGCTAAAGCCCTGGGCTTGCACAACGGGCATCACTGGCGGTGATGCTGCGCTTGCGCCAGCCCCTTGCCCAAGCTGGCCTGGAAAAGTCCGCGGCAGCTTCGGGTACTGAGCAATGCGCTTTGTTCGCCGCACATGGCACAGTCGCCCCATGGTCTTGGATGACGTGCCGGGCTGGCTGGTCGGTTGGTGCGTGGACCAGCTGGGGAACGAGCCGGCCAGAGTGCTGTTCGAACGGCGGTCGCTGTCGGCCGTGTTCGGGCTGCGGCTGGTCGATGGGCGAGACGTCGTGGTGAAAGCGCGGGAGGACGACGGCCGGGCTGTTTCCTGCGTCGCCGCCCAGACCGAGCTCGCGAAACGGGGGTTTCCGTGCGCCCGGCCCATCACACCCGTAGTCGGTGTCGGTGCGCTGGCAGTGCATGCGGAGGAGTACCGGTCCGGCGGTGAACTGCTGCGTGGCAACTCGCCTGATGTCGCCGTGCGTTATGCGGCGGTCTTCGCCTGGCTGATGACCGAACTGGCCGAGGTGGCTGTTGCTCCGCCGCTGCCGAATCCGCGATGGGCCCGTTGGGACCATACAGATTCAGGGCTATGGCCAGCGATCGGCTTCCTCGACGAGCGAGATCAGAGCATCGTGCCCGCGTACGTCGTCGAGACAGCCGCCCGGGCCCGCAAACGGCTGCTCGCGGCCGACCTGCCATGTGTGCTGGGTCACACCGACTTCGAAGCGCAGAACCTCCGTTGGCACGGCGGTGACGTGTGGGCCGTGCATGACTGGGACAGTCTGGCGTGGCAGCCGGAGGCGGCACTGGCAGGCGCGGCGTGCGGTGCATTCGCCAGCGTCTCGCCACCGACGCTGGCCCCGATCGAGAGTTCTTCGGCGTTCCTGACCGGGTATCAGGGCCTCCGCGGGCGTCGGTTCACCCCTGAGGAACTTGAGATCGCCTGGGCTGCCAGCCTGTGGCCTGCGGCGCACAACGCCCGATGGGAAATCCTGCACGGCAGCACCCCGCAGTCCTGTGACGCCGTCCGCGCACAGGCAGCCGAGCGCCTGCGCCGAGCAAACGCTTAGGCCCAATGCCGTGACTCTGTCGGTGATCTTGTCGGGACGGTGACGGCGGACGCTGGTGGTGGTTGGCTGGTCGGAGACGGGGCGGCCTCGGTTTCGGGGCGGTGGACGGTGTCGATGCGTCCGGCAAGTTTCCAGCGGATTCCCCCGATGGCGGTCCCCACGGCGTGGGCGGCGTGTCCGAAGGGGACGCCGGTGATGCTGATGAGGGACCGGCTGGATGTGGTGTTCGCCGACGAGGACTTCACTCATCTGTATCCGTCCGATGGCCGACCGGGTTTCTTGCCGGGCCAGTTGGCACTGGTGTCGGTGCTGCAGTTCACGGAGAACCTCTCGGACCGTGCGGCGGATGCGGTGCGCACGAGGATCGACTGGAAGTACGGACCCGGCCTTGAACTCGACGATCCGCGGTTCGACCACTCGATACTCAGTGAGTTCCGGGCCCGGCTGGCCGAGGGCAGCCGGGCGGATCAGCTGCCGCAGTTGATGCTGGACCGCTTGGTGGCGGCCGGGCTGCTCAAGGGGCGGGGCCGGCAACGTACTGATGCCACCCATCCACAACGCCTTGGACATCGCCGCGATCGTGCGCCGGCTCCAAGAGGAGAGATGGGAGATCGGCCCCGAGGACCTGTCCCCTATCTCGCCGTCCCTGACCGAGCACGTCCGCCGCTTCGGCGAGTACTCCACGCGGCGCGACCCGGAGGACCGCAGCGTCCACGACATGCTCGTGCCCAGGGCCCGCGCCTGGGTCACCGTGCTGGCCTCGCCCCGGTGGTGGCGCCTGCCCGGGGAGGACCGCGGGCCACACCGTTCCGGCGTCGAACTCGGCCTCTGGACCAGCCAGCTCCATCGGGGCAACGGCTGCGCCGTTGTCGGTATCGGGGTCTTTGCCGACGCGGTCCCCGAGTTCTACCGAAGATCGCGGCAGAGCCCTGCGACCACGGCCGCTGTCACCGTCGCCGACGACACCACGGGCATCGCCGTCCGACGTGCCTGCGGCACCATGCCCGCGCAGCAGACGCGCCCGGCCGCGGCGAAACATTCCTCTCCCTCCCTGCCGAAGCCCCGCGAAGCGGCACGCACACACGCAGCCGTCAGCACCATGCAGCGGAGAATCGAGCCAATAGGCTTCTGCCAGTTCTGCTGCCACCGACCGGGCTTCGCTACGTTGCTTGGTGCACAGCGCAACGGCGCCTCACCCAGCCCCGGCACGGACTTCCCCGCCGGGTGGCCCTCTGTCCCGCCGACGATCACGGACTTCGCGGAGGGCTGCTGCGGGCCGCGGCCGGTGCTCGGCAGGGTGTTGGGCCATTCTTCCAACTGGTGTCGGCGCTGTTGTCCAGGCTCGACGCTCCCGAAGCTGCCCTGAAGCGACAAGTACCGATTGCATTGCGTACGCAAACACGCGGTACCGCTCTCCAGCGATGATCAAAAGCTCCTGACCTGCCGGTCTCTATCTACGGACTGGTCCGGGCGGGTGGTGCGGGTGCCGGATGGAGCAGTTACTCACAGCCCCCTGCTGGCGCGTATGCGTGACTAGAGATGTTTTGTGACGCTTTTTTCGGTGAGGTCAGACGGCAAGAAGGGCGCATAAGAAATGTCTGTGATGAGACCGGCTGCTCGGCCGGGCCGGCGGCGGTACGGGATGTGGGCGGCAATGGCGGGGGCGGCCCTGGTCGTAGCCTTGCCGGGGGTGGCGGTCGCGGCTGGCGACCTGGATACCGGCTTCGGCAGGGGCGGCTACACCGTCACCGACATCGGCGGCTGGGCCCAGGAGTACGGGATGGTGCTCCAGCCGGACGGCAAGGCCGTCGTTGTCGGTGACGCGAGCGCTGGCACGGTGGTGGCGCGGTTCAATGCGGACGGCACCCTGGACACCGGCTTCGGCGAGGGCGGCCGCACCCTCACCGACTTCACGGGCTCCCGCTTGGGGATGCGTGCGGTGGCCCTCCAGCCGGACGGCAAGATCGTCACCGCCGGTGGTGTGGGCGGTAACGCGGTGGTGGCGCGGTTCAATACGGATGGCAGCCCGGACACCGGCTTCGGCACCGGCGGCCGCACCACCTTCGACTTCGGCAGCACCGACTGGGTGAACGCAGTGGCCATCCAGCCGGACGGCAAGATCGTCACCGTCGGCGGCGTGCAGGACAGTACTTACACTGCTGGTTCAGTGGTGGCGCGGTTCAATGCGGACGGCAGCCCGGACACCGGCTTCGGCACCGGCGGCCACACCGTCACCGGCTTCGGCGTCTACAACGGGGCGCGCGCGGTGGCCATCCAGCCGGACGGCAGGATCGTCACCGTCGGTTACGCGAACGGCGGCAAGTCGGCGCTGGAGCGGTTCAATGCGGACGGCAGCCCGGATGCCGGCTTCGGCACCGGCGGCCACACCATCATGGACCACTTCGGTGCGTGGGTGGTGGCTCTCCAGCCGGACGGCAAGATCGTCACCGCCGGCGGCGACGGCGGTCACGCGGTAGCGCGGTTCAATGCGGACGGCAGCCCGGATACCGGCTTCGGCACCGGCGGCCGCACCGCCGTCGACCTCGGTCTCGACAACTGGGCACGCGGGATGGCCATCCAGCCGGACGGCAAGATCATCACCGCCGGCTTCGCGAACGCCAGCCGCGGTTCCCGTGCTGATACGGCGCTGGTGCGGTTCAATGCGGACGGCAGCCCGGACACCGGCTTCGGCACCGGTGGCCACACCGTCATCGACCTCGGCGGCGCCGGTGGCGACGATGCGGCACACGCGGTCGCACTCCAGCCGGACGGCAAGATCATCACCGCCGGGCACGCGACTGGTGGAACAGCGCTGGCACGGTTCTGCCCCTGAGGAGAGCGGGGCATGTGACCGTTGGCCGGGATGCGTCAGCGCAGGGCGGTGGGGGTGAGGCGGATGATGCCGGGACGCGTGCGGATGTAATCGCCGCAGGCAGACGGAGCGAGTAGTCGTCACCCTCCGGTACTTGCCGGTTCAGGGCAGCTTCGGGAGCGT
Organism: Streptomyces sp. S.PB5; assembly: GCF_030403745.1. GTDB lineage: Bacteria > Actinomycetota > Actinomycetes > Streptomycetales > Streptomycetaceae > Streptomyces. Next base: position 259,926 of record NZ_JAQMWP010000012.1, on the reverse strand, counting down.
CGAGCCGTCCCGGGCACAGGGGCTGTGAAGCCGGTGACATCGCCGACGATGTCACCGGCCCTCCACTCCCATGGAGGTGGGCACACTCCCGCAGGCCCGACCATCCATGGTTGAGGCGGATCGGCCGTGCTTCGAGGGGAGTCGTCACGGCCGGTCCCTCCGGCAAAGGGCGATGCATCTTATGCAACCGCGCCGTTGGCGAGCGCGTCGCCAGCATCGATCTCCTTGGCCGGCTTGCCCGCGTACCCGCTGAGGAGCCGTCGCAGGGCGGCATGGTGGGGGCCCGGATCCGGGCGTCCGGCGAGCTTGGACAGCGCGTCCCAGGTCTGTCACGACCTGTCCGACAGGCCGCCCTGTGGTCCGGGCTTCGCCGATAGCCTCTCGTTCTCCCGGTGGGCCACCGGTACTCCGATCCGGTTCAGAAGGGGTAGTGCGCTTGCTGCGTGGCGATGGTCACCCAGCGGGTGTTGGAGAACGCTTCGATCCCCCAACGGCCGCCGAAGCGCCCATACCCGGAGGCCTTCGCTCCACCGAACGGGGCTTGCGGCTCGTCGGCCACTGACTGGTCGTTGATGTGCACGATGCCCGTACGGATCCGGCGCGCCACCGTCAGTCCGTGGGTGGCGTTCTCCGTGATGATGCCGCAGGTCAGGCCGTTGTCGGTGTCGTTGGCGAGGCTCACCGCGGTGTCGTCGTCGGTGAAGGTCTCGATCACGCAGACCGGGCCGAACGCCTCCGCGTGGTACAGGTGCGCGTCCCTCGGAACATCGGTGAGGACGGTCGCCGGATGGACCGCCCCGTCCGGTTCGCCGCCGCCGACCAGGACCTTCGCGCCCTTGGCGACGGCGTCCGCGACCAGGCCGGCCACCCGCCGGGCGGCCTGTGCGCTCACCAGCGGGCCCACGACCGTGTACGGCTCCCCGGGGTCGCCGGCCGGCAGCGCACCCGCCTTCGCGGTGAACTTCCGCGTGAACTCCTCGGCCAAGGACTCGTGTACGAGGATCCGGTCGCCGGACATGCAGATCTGCCCGGCGTTCATGAACACGCTGAACGTCACGGCGTCCACGGCGTAGTCCACGTCCGCGTCGTCGAGGACGAGCACCGCGTTCTTGCCGCCCAACTCCAGTACGGCGGGCTTGAGATGACGGGCCGCCAGCTCTCCGACGATCCGTCCGACAGCGGTGGAGCCGGTGAAGTTCACCGCCCGCACCCGCTCGTCGGCGATCAGCGTCTCGGCGATCTCGGCCGCGTCCTCACGGGCGTTGGTGATGACGTTGAGCACGCCGTCCGGCAGCCCGGCCTCCCGCAGCACGTCCGCGACCAGCAGCCCACAGGCGATCGGCGCGTCCTCGCTCGCCTTGACGACGACCGTGTTGCCCGCGGCCAGCGGCGCCGCCACGGCCCGCACGCCCAAAATGACCGGCGCGTTCCAGGGCGCGAACGCCGCGACCACGCCCAGCGGTTCGCGCACCGCCAGGCCCAGCGCGCCCTGCTCCTGCGCGCTGAGCACCTCACCGCGCGGGGCGGTGATCGCGGCTGCCGCCTCGCGCAGGATGTTCGCCGCCAGCATCACGTTGAAGAACGCCCACGGACGGGTGCCGCCCGCCTCCTGCGCCATCAGGTCGGCGACCTGTGCGCCGCGCCCGTCCAGCAGGTCGGCTGCCTTGAGGAAGATCGCCCGACGGGCGAAGGGGGCCAGCGCGGCCCATGCCTCGAAGGCCGCGTCGGCCGCGTCCACGGCACGTACGACGTCCTCGGGACCGGCGGCGGCGACGGTGGCGTACACCTCCCCGGTGAAGGGGTTGATGTCGTCGGCGCTCCGGCCGGAGGCGGCGGGCACGTCTCTTCCGGCGATGTACAGGTCTCGGGTGATGGCCATGAGGACGGTCTCCTTGCTACGCAGCATCTTTGATACGTGGTGATACGTGACCAGTTGTGTCAGGACAGTTGAGCCACGGCCTGCTCGGTCAGTTCGGAGGCGCCTGCCTCCACGCGGTCGGCGGCCCGGACCATGCCGGCCGCTTCCTCCTCCGGCAGGTCCCAGGCCGCGATGCGGCGTACGCCCTCGGGGCCGAGCTCGACGGGCACGGTGAGGCTGGTGCCGTGCACGCCGTACTCCCCGTCCAGCACGACGGAGGCGGGGACGAGGGTGCCTGCGCCGGTGGCGATCGCCTCGATGAGACGGGCGGTGCCCAGGCCGGTGGTCCAGGTGGAGGTGCGGCCCGAGTCGAGGGCGACGTGCTTGGAGTACCAGGTGTCCACGTACTCCTCGGCGGCCGTGCGCTGTTCGTCGGTGAGTACGACGGGCTCCCCGCCCACCCTGACCCGGCTGTACAGCGGGACCTGGCCCTCGCCGTGCTCGCCGAGCATCCAGGCGTCGACGTCCTTCGGCGGCACGCCGAGCGCGAACGCGATGCCCGTGCGCAGCCGGAGGCTGTCGTTGAGGGTGTAGCCGATCAGCCGCTCGCGCGGCAGCCAGCCCTGCCGGTGCACCCAGGTCAGCAGCGGGTCGACGGGGTTGGTGAGCATCAGCACCAGTCCGCCGAAGTCCGCTCCCGCCTCCCGCAGGGGACGCAGGCACTCGTTCACGATCCGCGCGTTGTCGGCGAGGAAGACGGAACGGGAGGAGTTCAGCCGCAGCGGGACGGCGGCGCTCAGCACGACCACGTCCGCGTCGAGCGCGTCCTCGGGGGCACCGCCCCGGACGGTGTCGGCGGTGGCGCCGAGGCCGAGGGCGTTCTCCAGATCCATGGTGTGGCTGGTGATCATGTTCGGGCGGGTGTCGACGAGCACGATCTCGTACGTCCCCTGCGCGGAGAGCAGGTTGAACGCAGCGGAGGAGCCGATGCCGCCGGCGCCTCCGATGATGACGACCTTCACGTGTCTGTGCCTTCCGTGCTCAGCGGGTCAGGAGGAGTAGTGGGCGTCGGCCTCGACGGCGACCTCCAGCACGAGCGCCTCACGCCGGTCCGCCAGGGTCGGCAGGACCTTGTCCAGGACGGACAGCAACGCGGTGTGGTCCTCGACCCGTTCGGCCGGGCAGCCCAGGCCCTCGGCCAGGGTCGACACGCTCAGCTCGGTGAACGCGGGCCAGGCCGGGGCGGCGGAGCCCTCGCGCTCGGAGAGGCGGTCCATGATCGCGTAACGGCCGTTGGCGAGGACGACGAACAGGACGCCGATGCCGTAGTGGGCGGCGCTCCACAGGGCCTGGATCGAGTAGAGGGAGGAGCCGTCGCCGAGCACGGCCACGACGGGCCGGTCCGGGGCACCATGGCGGACACCGATCGCGGCCGGCATGGCGAAGCCCAGTCCGCCCATGGCCGCGCTGAGGAAGCCGAGCGGCGCCCGGGCGGGCAGCAGCCGGTGCAGGTCAGGGCGGCTGGAGGGGGTCTCCTCGACCACCACGGCCTTCGGGTCGAGCCGCTCGGCCAGGGCGGCCAGTACATGAGCGGCACGCAGGGGCTCACCGGGCGCGGGGGGCTGGAGTGTTGTGGGCCGGTTCGGTGTCGAGGAACGCGGGACGGCGGGCACCAGCGGGGTCAACCGGCGTACGGTGTCGGCCGGTTCGGCGAGCAGCACCAGCTCCGCCGGGCTGCGGTGAGCCTCCTCCGGGTCGTCCGTGATGACGGCGACCCGGGTGCCCGCCTCGGTGAAGTCGCCCGGGGCGTAGGTGTATTGGCGGAACGCGGCAGTCCCGACGGTGAGGACCGTGTCGTACGGCGCGAGCGCCTCGCGCAGGGCGGGGCGGACCGCGGGCAGGTGGCCGGCGAAGAGGCGGTGGTCCTGGGGGAAGCCGGCGCGGGCGCCGAACGGCTCCTGGTAGACCGGGCAGTCCAGGCGCTCGGCCAGCATGACGAGGGCCTCCCAGCCGCCCGCCGTGTCGTTGCCCGCGCCCGCCACCAGACAGGGCGAGTCGGCGGCCGCCAGGAGCGCTGCGAGCGCGGCCACGGCGTCGTCGGAGGCCGTACGAGCGCCTCGCACCGCGAGCGGTCCGCGCGGCGCGGCCTGGGCTACGTCCTCGTCGGCCTCGGCGAACCAGTCGTCCATCGGAACCACCACGACCGTCGGACCGCGGCCTTCCTGGGCCTCGTGCCAGGCACGGGCGACGGCGCCGGGGACGTCCTGCGGACGGGTCGGCGTGTGCTGCCACACGGGGTACTCCCCCGCCAGGCCATCCAACCTCCCGGCCAGGAACGGCTCGTGGGCAAGATGCCGGCGGTCCTGCTGGCCCACGATCACCACCAGGGGCGCGCGGTTCGCGCGGGCGGTGGCCAGGGCGCTGACGGCGTTGCCGTATCCGGCGGTGGTGTGCAGCAGTACGAGCGCGGGGCGACCGGTGGCCAGGGCGCTGCCGGAGGCCATTCCGACGACCGAGCCCTCGTGCAGGCCGAGCACGAAGGAGATGTCGGCGGGCAGGTCGGCGAGGAAGCCGACCTCGGTGGAGCCCGGGTTGCTGAAGAGGGTGGTGAGGTCGTACTGGCGAAGGACGTCGAAGGTCTGTTCCTTGACGGTCCTGCTGTGGGCGGCCGTGGTCATCGCGGGTCCCCTTTCTGACAGGACTGGACGCTAAGCCGCCCAACACCCGGGGGCCACGGGCACGTTCGCTATGCGAAACGCGCCGCACCTCGGACAGTCGCCCGAGTCAGTCGACCCCGGGCAGGACCGCGCCCGTCGACAGTTCGCCGCGCAGCCGGCCGGTGATGAGGCGGGCGGTGTCGAGGACGGCCTCGATCTGCGGCGGGCCGGGCTGTTCGACGGTGAAGGCGATCGACACGGCGGCGACGGCATGGCCGGGCGCCGACACGACCGGCGCCGAGACCGTCCCGAGGCCGCGCACGACCTCGTTGCGTGTGATGGCGTAGCCGCAGGCCCGGGCCCGGCTGATCTCCGGTCGCTCACCGAGCAGTTGCGGCTCGGCGGACAGCATGGCGATGCCCGGGGAGCCCAGGGTCAGCGGATGCCGGTCGCCGGGGCTGTAGACGGTGCGCGAGCGGGTGCTCTCGACCTCGACGGAGACCAGCGTGACCGCTTCCTCGCCGTCCCGGACGACGAAGAAGGAGGTCAGGCCCACGCGCGCGGCCAGCTTGGCGATCTCCGGTTTGGCGATGCGCTGGAGCATGGGCAGGGTGCGCCGGCCCAGTGACTGCGCGCGGGTGCCGATGACGTACCCGTGGGTGGTGTGCGCGACCAGGTGGTGGTCCTGGAGGGTGCGCAGCAGCCGGTAGACGATCGAGCGGTGCAGGCCCATCTGCTGGCTCAGTTCGGCCAGCGTGAGCGGTACGTCCGACAGCGCGATCACTTCCAGGAGCCTGAGCCCCCGGTCCAGGGTCTGGACGGAGGGCCGGCCCGGCGGCGGGGGGTCTTCGGCAGGTCGCGTCATGACTCGGGGATCTCGTCGTCCAGCGCCGGAAACGCGTGGAACACGGTCTCGGCGGGGCTTCCCTCCCGGACCACGGGCCGGCGAGCTTCGCGCCGGTGAACGAGGTAGGTGGCGTCGGCGCGCGCGTAGTGCCCGGCCGGATCGTAAGCGTTCTTCGCGAGGTCGATCTCGTCGAGGTCGATGTCGGCGTACACCAGTGCCTCCTCCCCCTCGTCGACGTCCTTGGTGAGGGTACGTCCGTCGGGGCCGAAGATCCGGGAGCAGCCGCCGCCGGCCGTGAGCAGGCGGCGCTGCTCGGGGGTGGACGCGAAGACGTCGATGCCGGCCGGGGAGATGACCTGGGTGGCCATCAGGACGAAGGCGCTGCCCTCGATGGCGTACACCTGGGTCGCGGCGGTGTTGGCCTCGGCGCTGAGCTGGAAGGCAAGGTTGCGGTAGAGACCGAAACACGGCCAACTGGCGATGTGCACCTGCTCGTTCTGCGCGTACAGGGCGTACTTGCTGAGCGGCTGGACGTGCTCGGCGCAGTTCAGCGCGCCGAGCCGGCCGAGCGCGCTGTCGACGACCTTGAGGTCGCTGCCGTCGCCCTCGCCGAACAGGCTGCGCTCGACATGGGTCGGCTTCAGCTTGCGGCGGTGCAGGAGCACGCTGCCGTCGGCGGCGATCACGGTCTGGGTGATGTAGAGGGTGCCGTGGTCCTTCTCGCTGTAGCCGAGCGCGACGGTGATGCCGTGCTGCCGGGCGGTGCGGCGGATGGTGGTCATCCCGTCGCTGTCGGGGGCTAGGGACGCGGCGTGGTAGCGGCCGACGTAGGGGACCTGGTCGGCGACCGCGCCCAGCCACAGGAAGTGCGGATAGCCGGGAATCCATACTTCGGGGAAGGCGATGAGCGAGGCACCGTTACGGGCCGCTTCCGCGATCAGGTCCACGGTCTTGGCGACCCCGGCCTCCGCGTCGAGCCAGGCGGGCTCGGCCTGGACGGCCGCGGCCTTGAAGCGGCGAGTGGTCTCTGTCATGTCCGATCGTCTCCTTCTCTTCATGCTCCCGCTTCCAGGAGCTTTTCGACCAGCAGGCCGAGGCCCAGGAGCCGTCGGTCGGTGTTCCAGGGCGCGTCGAGCGCCACACCCACCGGGAGTCCCGGGTTCGCCGACCGGACGGGCACGGTGAGGCCGGGGAGAGCGGCGACGCTGCCGGGTCCCGTGTTGCGGATGTACGTGGGGAAGGTCGGACGCAGGTCACCGTCCAGCCGTACCCGCTCGGTGTCGGTGTCGATCCGTCCGGCGGGCAGGGGTGTGGTGGGGAAGAGCGCGGCGTGGGCCCCGGTGGTGCGGAAGATGCGCCGGTAGCCGTCGACGAGGACACGGTCACGGATCCTGAGGGCGGCCTCGTACGCCTGTTCAGTGACCGCCCGCGGGAACACGACGTCCGCCATCGTCGCCCGTACGTGTGGGTCGGTGATCCGGTCCAGGAGTTTCGCGGGATCCGTACCGCCCGTCGCCTTCTCCAGATACCGGGGCAGCTGCCTGGCCGTCTCGTAGAGGGTGATCGGGAAGCCGGCCCGTTCCTCGGCCGTCTCGACCTCCGGCAGCCGTACCGGCACGAGCCGCACCCCGGCGGTCCTCAGTACGTCCAGGCAGTGCTCCCACACCTCGGCGGTACGCGGGTGCAGCGGCTCGGTGAAGTGGTGTTCGGGGACGGCGAGCACGACATCGCGCGGGTCGGGGGCCTCGGCCGGGCCGCGGTCGGCGGCGAGGACGGTGTCCAGCAGGACCAGGTCCGCGACGGTCGGGGCCATGGGGCCGATGGTGTCGCGCGTCCACGACAGCGGGGTCACTCCCCCGGCCGGGTAGCGGCCCGTCGTCGGGCGAAGACCGGCGATGCCGGTGAGCGCGGTCGGGACGCGGACCGAGCCCCCGGTGTCGGTGCCCAGCCCTGCCGGAGCCATACCGGCGGCGACAGCGGTGGCGGTGCCGCCGCTGCTTCCGCCCGCGAAACGGGCGGGGTCGGCAGGATTGCGGGCGGGCCCGTACGGGCCGCCCGCGCTGGTGGCTCCCAGGGCCAGCTCGTGCATGTTGGTCTTGCCCAGCACGATCGCGCCGGCCGCACGCAGCCGGGTGATCGCCTGCGCGTCCCGGTCCGGAACCCATCCGGCGAGGGCCTCGCAGCCCGCGGTGTTGGGGAGCCCGGCGACGTGGATGTTGTCCTTGACCGCGATCGGCAGCCCGTGCAGCGGGCCCCGCGCGGGGCCGCGGTCGGCCGCCGCGGCCTCGACGAGAGCGCGGTCGGCGTCGAGGGTGACGAAGGCTCCCAGGTCGCTCGCCCGCTCCGCACGCGCGAGAAGTTCCTCGGTGAGCGAGACGCTGGTGAGCGTCCCGGCGGCAAGCCTGGAGAGGGTGGTCTGCATGGGCGGACCATAAGGGCCTCGCCGCTACCGGTGAACAGCACTGTTTCGCAATGCGAGATCGCGTATGCGGATCCGACTTGACCCGGCGAGACCGTGACCTGGCCTCCTCCCGTCCTACGGCCCCCTGTCCCCATCCCGTACGTGAGCCCAGGGTCTAGTCGGCGCTTGCAGGACCGGTCGGCGGGGCTGGTGCCTCCTGTTGTCGCCTCGCCCATCGAACCCTGTACCAGACCGCCCAGCACACGATGATCAGCCCGAAGGCCACAGTGACCAGCGCTGTGGAGTTGCCGTCCGCGGCCTTGCCCCACATGCCCCGGGCCAGGTAGAGCTGGCCGGCGATGAACACCAGCCAGCCCCAACGGTATCGGCTGGCCAGCCATCGGCGGGATGCTCTTCCAGCAGCTCTTATGGTCATCAGATCCCCTCTCGGGGCGCACGGTACCGCGCGGTCGGCGTAGCGACTTCGGCCGGGAGCTGCCTGGGGCGAGTGATCACGCCCCTGCCGGCTCATGGCGAGTCGGACAGGGACCGGCGCGAGCGGATCCGCGCGACGCCCCTGACTCGTGCGCGCGTCGGCCACGGGAGTCCCCCACGTCCCGTTACAAACGTGCCGCGTCTCCTCCACGTCGCTCTGCGTACAGCTGATGTTTCGTTAGGTCACCGACGGCTGCGCCGTCTCTCATATCGAATCCATGCCCTGTCCAGGCACGGACGGCGGCCCTACGTTCGCGGCCACTTCCTCCACTCGCCGCAGCCCGCGACCTGCGGCTCAAGGCCCTCCGGAGCCCGCCATGGAACACCCCGCGATCAAGCCCTCCCGCCGCACCGTCCTCAGAGGCCTCGGAGTCTCCGCTGTAGCGGCCGCCCCGATCCTCTCCGCCTGTTCATCCGGCCTCAAGGGCTCGGGCAGTTCGGCCGGCGACACCATCAAGATCGGTTACGTCAGCCCGCGCACCGGCGCCTACGCGGCCTTCGCCGAGTCCGACGCCTACATCCTCGAGCAGGTGCGTGCCTTCTTCGCCAAGGGGATCACCTACGACGGCAAGAAGTACGACGTGAAGATCCTGGACCGCGACACGGGCTCGGACCCGCAGCAGGCGGCCACCATCGCGGACGAGCTGATCTCCCAGGAGCAGGTCGACCTGGTCCTGGTCACCGCGACGCCGGACACGATCCACCCGGTGGCGGCCAAGTGTGAGAGCGAGGGCGTGCCCTGCGTCTCGACCATCGAGCCCTGGCAGGCCTGGTTCTTCGGGCGTGGCGGCACGCCGAAGAAGACCTTCAAGTACACGTTCCACTTCTTCGACGGCATCGAGCACCTGGCCAGGGTCGAGAGCGACATGTGGCGCCAGCACGACACCAACAAGAAGGTCGGCGTGCTGTGGCCGAACGACTCCGACGGCAACGCCTTCCGGGACAAGACCACCGGTTACCGCGCGCAGCCCTCGACCAAGGGCTTCACGTTCGTCGACCCGGGTTCCTACGAGCCCGGCACCAAGGACTTCTCCTCCATCATCGCGAAGTTCAAGAAGGAGGGCGTCGAGATCCTCGCCGGCGTGCCCTCGCCGCCCGACTTCTCGACGTTCTGGACGCAGGCCGCACAGCAGAACTTCAAGCCCACGGTCGCCACCATCTCCAAGGCCATCCTCTTCGAGTCGTCGGTGGCCTCCCTGCCGAACAACCTCGGCAACGGGCTGTGCACGGCGAGCTGGTGGGTGCCGCAGTTCCCGTTCACCTCCACGATCACCGGCCAGACCGCCACCGCGCTCGCCGACGACTACGAGAAGTCCCCGCTGGCGAAGGGCCGGACGTGGAACCAGGGCCTCGGACCCAACCACGCCCTGTTCGAGGTCGCAGGCCACGTCCTGCGGAACACGAACCCCAAGGACCGCGAGGCCGTCGCCGCCCAGATCGCGAAGACCAGCCTCGACACCGTCCTCGGCCACCTGTCCTGGACCGGCGGCGGTCCGGCCAACCCGGTCAAGAACGTCGCCACCATCCCCATGGTCGGCACCCAGTGGATCAAGGGCAGCGGTGACGCGTACGAACTGAAGGTCATCAGCAACAGCCTGCTGCCGCAGGTCGAGCCCGACGCCAAGGCGGCGCAGCTGTGACCGCTCCCCTGCTCGAAGTGGACCATCTCGCCGTGCGCTTCGGTGAGTTGCGGGTCCTGGAGGACGTCGAGCTGACCGTCCCCCGCGGGCAGGCCGTCGGCATCGTCGGCCCGAACGGCGCAGGCAAGTCCACACTGCTCAGCGCGATCTCGGGCGTCGAGCGCGCGAGTGCCGGCTGCGTGCGGCTCGCGGGCCGCGATGTCACCCGCACCTCCGCGGCGCAGCGATGTCGGCTCGGCGTCGGCCGCTCCTTCCAGATACCGCGCCCCTTCGGCGACCTGACCGTGTTCGAGAACGCCCTGGTCGGCGCCGAGCGCGGAGCCCGGTTGCGGGGCGGCCCCGCCCGCGAGCAGGCCCTGCGCGCGCTGGAGACCGCCGGGCTGCTCCACCTCGCCAACAAGCCCGCCGGCTCCCTGCCGCTCCTCGGCCGCAAACGGCTGGAGCTGGCACGGGCGCTGGCCACCGGCCCCGAGCTGCTCCTCCTCGACGAGATCGCGGGCGGCCTCACCGAAGCCGAGGCGGAGGAACTCGTCGCCACCGTGCTGACCTTGAAGGAGTCCGGCGTGACGATCCTGTGGATCGAGCACGTCGTCAAGGCACTGGTCCAGGTCGTCGACCGGCTGGTCTGCCTCGCCTACGGCCGGATCCGCGTCGACGGCGACCCGCACGAGGTACTGGCCAGCGACGAGGTCGCGGAGGTCTACCTGGGAGGTACGGCGGCATGAGCGCGCTTCTGCGAGTCGATTCCGTCGATGCCGGATACGGCGACTTCCAGGCCTTGTTCGGCATCGACCTCGAGGTGGCCGAGGGTGAGCTGCTCGCCCTCGTCGGCGCCAACGGCGCGGGAAAATCCACCCTGTTGAAAACCATCGCGGGAGCCCTGAAGCCCTTCCGCGGCACCATCGGCCTGGCCGGTGAGGACGTCACCGCCGAGCCGGACATCCGCCGGGCCCGCAAGGGCGTCTGCCTGGTCCCGGAGGGCCGCCGGCTCTTCCCGTCGCTCACCGTCGAGGAGAACCTCCAGGTGGGCGCCGCCACCGGGCGCAAGGGGCCCTGGAACCTGGCCAAGGTGTACGAGGCGATGCCGCTCGTCGCCGACCGGCGTACCCGCAAGGCGGCCCGGCTCTCCGGCGGTGAGCAGCAGGCCGTCGCCATCGGCCGCGCTCTGATGGGCAATCCGCGGCTGTTGCTCCTCGACGAGGTCTCCCTGGGCCTGGCCCCGCTCGTCGTGGACCAGCTCTACACGGCGCTGCCCGACATCCGTGCCGAGGGCGCGACCGTGATCCTGGTCGAACAGGACCTGAACCGCACGTTCGCCGTGGCGGACCGCATCGCGTGTGTCCTGGAGGGCCGGATCGTGCTGACCGGCACGGCGGCCGGACTCACCCGCGACCAGGTGACCGCCGCGTACTTCGGCACCGGTGCCTTCCCGGAGGTGAAGACCCCATGACCTGGCTCAACGCAATCCTGCAGGGCGTCCTGCTCGGCGGCATCTTCGCCATGGCCGCCGCGGGTCTGTCCCTCGTCTTCGGCGTGATGCGGATCGCCAACCTCGCCCACGGGGACCTGATGATCCTCGGCGGATACGTGGCCTCGGTGACCGCGGCGCACTACGGCGTCCCGGTCCCCGTCACCGTCGTCGTGTCGATGGTCGCGGTGGGCGCACTCGGCTACCTGGTCCAACGCTCCATGCTGGACCGGGCGATGGGCCTCGGCGAACTCGCCCCGATGCTGGTCACGTTCGGCATCTCGGTCATCATCCCGAACGTCCTGGTCCAGGTGTTCAGCAGCGACGCGCAGCCCCTGCCCATCGGCTCGCTCGGCACCGCGAGCATCGACCTCGGCGGCGGCCTGGCCATCGGCTGGTTCCCCCTGATCACGGTCGCGGCGGCGGTCGCGGTCCTCTCCTCCCTCCACCTCTTCCTGTACCGCACCCAGCCCGGCCGTATCGTCCGGGCCACGTCCGACGACCGCGCGGTGGTCCGTCTGATGGGCGTCGACAACCGCCGCGTGTACGCCCTGACCTCGGTCATCGCCTTCGCGACGGTGGCCCTGGCCGGTGTCCTGTACACGATGCGGCAGGGCGGAGTCACCCCCTTCGAGGGTCAGCTCACCGTCCTGTTCGCCTTCGAGACGGTCATCATCGGCGGTCTCGGCTCGCTGTGGGGCACGCTCGCCGGCGGTGTGGTGCTCGGTGTGGCCCAGTCCGTCGGCGCCCAGATCTCCCCGGACCTCCCCCTGCTCGCGGGGCACGTGGTCTTCCTCCTGGTCCTGGTGCTCCGCCCGCAGGGCCTGTTCGGCAGGAGCGTTCCCGCATGACCGTCCAGACAGCCCCCACCGCCGAGACGACGACCGCGCTGCCGGCCGTCCACCGGGGTGGCCGCGCCACCGCCCTCGGCCTGGCAGGAACAGCCGTCGTCCTCCTGACGATGGCGGCCCTCCCCTACCTCGTCGAATCGGGCGTCACGGCCCAACTGGTCAAGCTCTGCTATCTGGTGGCCCTCGCCTCCATGTGGAACCTGCTCGCGGGGTACGCCGGCATGATGTCGATGGGTCAGCAGGCGTTCATCGGCCTGGGCGCCTACCTGCTGTTCGTCGTCAACGACCACGGCGTGAACGTCTACGCGGGCACGCTTGTCGTCTCCGCCGTGGTGGCGCTGCTCGCCTGGCCGGTGTCGTACCTCGCCTTCCGGCTGCGCGGCGGCTACTTCGCCGTCGGCACCTGGGTGATCGCCGAGGTCGTCCGCCTGATCGTGGTCCGCTTCGACTCCCTGGGAGCGGCGAGCGGACGCACCCTCTCGGACGTCACCGCCGATCCGGTGCTGCGGCGCGCCTTCACCTACTGGCTGGCGCTCGCCGTCATGGCCGCGGCCGTGCTCGGCACCTACGCCGTCCTGCGCAGCCGACTCGGCCTGAGCCTCCAGGCCATCCGGGACGACGACACCGCCGCCGGTTCCCTCGGTGTGAACGTCACGCGGGGCAAGCGGATCATCTATGTCACCGCGGCCGCCGGATGTGCCGCCGCCGGTGCGGTGATCTGCGTCAACAGCCTCGGGGTGGCGTCTCCGACGCAGATCTTCGGGGTGCAGTACTCGGCCCTGATGGTCTTCATGGTGATCATCGGCGGCATCGGCACGATCGAGGGCCCGGTCATCGGCGCGATCGCGTACTTCCTCCTCGACAAGTACTTCGCGCAGAGCGGCGTCTGGTACCTGATCGTGGTCGGCGCGGCGGCCATCGTGGTCTCGCTGTACCTGCCGCGGGGGCTGTGGGGGACGCTGGCGCACCGCACGGGCTTCGCCGTCTTCCCGGTGCGCCATACGGTCCGCTTGTAGGCCCGGAATCAGGCAGAGGCGACTCGGGCGGTGGTTCCCGGCGGCGGTCGGCCGGTACGAGGGCCAGGACGCCGGCGGGACCGGCGCGGAGCCGTCATCCGTCGGCCGTCTCCGCTCTCACCGTCCCCTCCCGTTCCACCGCCCTTCACGGTCTCCGGGTCGACCCGGGGCGCCGCCCGCGCTTCACTCCTGATCCTGATCGGCGATACGGATCGCCACGTGGCAGGCAGGGCCAGGAAGTTGTGGCACACACGCGGCCTGGGCGAGACACCCACAGCTCGCCCAGGCCGCCCGGCCGCCAGACAGTGCCCGCCTGCCCCGAGCCCTGGCCACGGGTCCGTGGTGGGCACCGACTTCGGCCCGACGAACTCGGCTACAGCCCTGTTCGAGGGAGACGACGTCCGACCGATCCCGAACACGGAGGGGGCCCTGACCACGCCCAGCGTCAGGCGATCACCACAACCCCTCCCCCGCGACGCCGCACTTCGCGGAACCGGCCATCGCTGGTCCTGACCGGTCTCGAAGGGACGGCCGCGTCAGCGTCGCTGGAAGGCGCGGTTCAGGACGTCATGGGTGACCGCCAGCCCGAGCCGGTACCCGTGTTCGGAGGCGAAGCGGTAATGCACGCCGGCCCAGATCCGCGCCTCCAGGAGTTCGGCTGTCGCCGCCTGAAGGCTGTCGTAGTGGCGGGTTGTTCCGGAGGCGGGGCTGTACGCGGCGAACGTGAGGTGGTCACGGCCGAAGAAGGTCCCCAGGGCCGTCATGACCGCCGTGGTGAAGCAGGCGTGGCCCGACGGGTACTCCGGCGACGGGGCGGTGACCCGCAGCGGTGTCCAGTCCGGGTCGGGATCGGTGGCCGCGTTGCCGTCGGTGTCGGCGAGCGCGATGGCCGTCACCGGGCGCCAGAAACTCCAGTGCACCTTGGCCTTGTAGCAGGCGATCAGGGTGTCGGCGGAGGCCACGTACACCATGGCGAGCAGCCGGGCCGTCCGGAGGCTGCTGAGGTGGTGCGCGCCGGCGAGTTGCCGGGTGATCGACCATTCGACCATCTGGGGGTCGTCCCACCAGATCGCCGCCTCCGTCTGGTTCTGGGTGCGGACGGTGCTGGTGGCCGCGCCGAGGCTCTTGACCTCGTTCAGGGCGCGGGCCCAGGCGGCGCTGGTCAGGGCCGGCGGGGGCTTGACCCGGTAGGTGCCGGCGTCGGGGACGACGAACGGCTTCAGGTTCGGCACCCAGGCGCCGGCGTTGACGTAGCCGGGCGGGGTGGGCCGGTATTCGCCCGGCTCGGTGCCGACGGTCCACGGCGCGGTGGGGTCGAAGCCGTCGTCACGGCGGCTCTCGGTCATCGCCGCGGCGGCGGCCCTGCCGACGGCTACCCCGCCGTCCTCGGCGCGGCCGTCGGGGATCGCGGCCAGCGCCTCGTCGTACCGGGCGTTCAGCGACTCGGCCTGCCCGGGGAAGAGCCACAGCAGCGTGTCGTGGGCGGCCGCGGCCACCGCCGCGGCGGTGGAGTCCCCGGGACGGCTTCGGGGCGCGCTGACCAGGGGGTCGTACGGGCGGCCGGCGACGGCGTTGACCGCGTCGTACACGGCGCCCTGCACGATGGCGAAGCTGCGGGTGCCGGCGGTCGGCGACTGCTTGGCGGTGTCGTAGATGGCGCTCTGGGCGTGGATGTTCCAGGCGGTGACGGGATTGCCCGGGGCGGCCTCTGCGCCGCTGCGTGCCTCGGCGGTGGTGGCCGTCGCTGGGACGGTCAGGGCAAGTACGGTGAGGACCGCGATACGGCGTAACCCTCTGAATGATCCTGCGAGCTGACGTTGCGTCACGAGACCCCCCATGGGCTTGTCAGTGACAGATTTGCCGAGCCTATCGGCGAGGGTCAGTTTTGTCGTTACATCGACAAGCCACGACGATTCGGCGCTGCCGACCGGCTTGCTGTACCGCACGGATGTCTCGGCGAGCAGCTTGTCGAGGCAGGTGTCCATGTGGGTGCCGCCGCGGCGGCGGTGGCCTCGCCCCACGTCTGCGAGATGCCCGGGCGGGCATGGGCGTTGGCCAAGTCGGCGACGGCAGCGGCGTGCCGGTCGTGCGACCGGCACGCCGCTCTCGTGTGCGCCCCGCTCAGACGCCGTTTCGCGACGGGAACCGGCTCGGCCCTCCCGCGAGGGTGACATCGAGCCCGGTCTCGGTGACGTCGACCGAGGTGGCCTCAAGGCCCAGGGGGTAGGCGGTGTCCGTCCGGTCGGCCAGGTTCTTCTGGATCCGGTCGACGAGCGCGGCGGGTGCCGGCTTGCCGAGGATCTCGGCGTCTTCGAGGCGCAGGCTCAGGTGTCCGTTGCGCAGTTCGGGCTTGAGGGTTGCCTCTCCGAGGCCGCCCTGGCCGAGGACGAGGGTGAGGGTGTCGGCCTGGGCGTCGAGACGGACACCGGAGACCGGAAGCCGTCCGTTGGGCGCGGTCGCCAGGCTCTGCAGGGAGGCGGCGGGCACCTCGACCTCGGCATGGGTACGGGCCACGGTGCCCGAGCGGTCGCCGGTCAGGCGTATGTCGTCCAGGCGGGCGTGGACGGACACGTCGGGGACACGACCGACGGTGGCGTGGTCGCTGCTGACGGTGACGGCGTCCAGATGGCGTTCGAACAGGTCGAGGAGGGCCGGCCCGCCGTCGATGTCGACCTCGCTGCCCTGACCGAGTTTCCGGTCGACCGTGGCGGCGAGGCGGCCCTCCAGCAGGCCGCGGGCGGTGAGTTCGGCGGCGGTGACGATCAGCAGCAGGGCGACGAGGACGACGGCGGTGATCGACGCGATGCGATATCGCCGGAACATGTCGAACACGTACCGTTTCACCGCTGCTCCCCCGTTGCGGCCGGGGCCTCTGCGGATTCCGGACGTCCACGGCCGGAAGTGTCCTGCGCATCGGGTGCGGTAGGCGCCGGTCCTTCCGGGTCCAGGCGGGGCAGCAGGCGGTCCAGCCAGGGCGGCAGCCACCAGTTGCCCCGGCCCAGCAGGTACATGGTGGCGGGCACCAGGACGAGCCGGACGACGGTGGCGTCGATGACGACGCTGACGCCCAGTCCGAGGGCCAGCATCTTGATCACCACATTGGTGGAGAGCAGGAAGGCCAGGAAGACGCTGGTCATGATCAGGGCGGCGCAGGTGATGACGCGGGCGGTGCCGGCCAGGCCGGTGGCGACGCTGAGGTGGTTGTCCTTCGTGTGCAGCCAGGACTCGCGGATGCGGGAGAGGAGGAAGACCTCGTAGTCCATGGACAGGCCGAAGACGATGGCGAACATCATCATCGGGACGTACGACTCGACGGGTACGGGTTCGTCGACGCCGAGCAGCGAGCCGCCCCAGCCCCATTGGAAGACCGCGACGACGACTCCGTAGGCGGCACCGATGGACAGCAGGTTGAGCAGGGCGGCCTTGAGCGCGACGAGGAGGCTGCGGAAGACGGTCAGCAGCAGGAGGAAGGCCGCTGCGACCACGACCGCGATGATGACCGGTAGCCGGTCCGCCACGACGTCGCGGAAGGTGAGCTGGGCGGCCGTGACGCCGGTGACATGGCCGTGGGCGCCCGTGCCTGCCAGGGCGTCGGGCAGCGTGTCGTCCTCCAGTCGGTGCAGGAGATCGGAGGTGGCCTGCTCCTCGGGGCCGGTGTCGGGAGTGACGGTGGCGACGAGCAGGGCCTGGTCGTCGGTCGCGATGGGGGTGGACGCGTGGGCGACGCCGGGGGTCGCCGCCAGCGCGTCGTGCAGCGAGGCGGTGAGTTCCTCGATGTCGTTCCGCTGTCCGCCGACGTCGGCGACGACGGTGAACTGGCCGTTGGTGCCGGGGCCGAAGCCGTCGGAGATCAGGTCGTAGGCGCGGCGGTCGGTGTAGTCGGTGGGGTCGGCGCCGTGGTCGATGTGGCCGAGCCGCATCGAGGCGGTGGGGATGCTCAGGACGCCCAGCATGACGATGCCGACGGCCAGGAAGAGCCAGGGGCGACGGCCGACGGTGCCGGCCCAGCGGTGCCAGGTGTCGGCGGTCCCGGTCGGCTCGTCCACCGGGGTACGCACCCGCCAGCGGTCGATGCGGCGCCCGGCGATGCCCAGCAGGGCGGGGGCCAGGGTGAGGGCGGCGACGGCGGCGACCACCACGGTGAGACCGGCGGCCGCACCGAGGCTGCCGATGAAGCCGACACCCGACGCGTACAGGCCACCGAGTGCGAGGGCCACGGTAGCCGCGGCGACGATCACCGCACGTCCGCTGGTGGCCACCGCCCGGCCCGCTGCCTCGGCCGGGTCGGCGCCGTCACCGATGTCCCGCAGCAGCCTGCGGTGCCGGGTGACCAGGAAGAGCGTGTAGTCGATGCCGACGCCCAGCCCCATCATCGTCGCCAGGGTGGGCGCGGCGTTGCCGAAGGAGACGGCAGCGGCCAGCAGGCCCAGCAAGGAGATACCGGTGAGCAGGGCGACGACGGCGGTCAGCAGCGGCAGTACGGCTGCCGCGATGCTCCCGAATCCGACCAGCAGCACGACCACGGCGGTGACCAGACCGATGCCCTCGGACAGCCGGTCGGCGGCCTCGGGACGCGCCAACTGACCCAGCGGGCCCCCGTATTCGACCTGGACATGGCCCGTGCGCAGCGGCCGGACGGCGTCGTCGACTGCGTCGAGGTAAGACTTCTCGAACTTGGCCGGGCTCTCCGTGAAACGGACGGTGACGATGGCGGTGGCGCCGTCGGCCGAGACCGCGCCAGGGGTGGTCAGCGGGTCGGCCACCGAGAGCACCTCGGGCAGCTCCCGCAGGTGCGCGACCGTGTCGCCGACCGCGTCCCGGTGTGCGTCGAGCGTTCCGCTGTCCGTGTGCAAAACGATCTGGGAGGCCGTGCCACGCACCTCCCGGGAACCGTGCGCATCCAGCAGGTCGGCGCCGGTCTGCACGGAGGTGCCGGGCAGGGAGAAGTCGTCGTCAAAGGTGCCGCCCCAGGCCCGGTCGGCACCGATGGCGGCCACCGCCACCAGCAGCCAGGTGCCCAGCACCCACCAGGCCCGGCGGGCACACCAGCGGCCGAGCCGGTGCAAGCGGCCGACAGGAGGGCGCGGTGGGGAGGTCGTAACAGTCGGGTGCGTCGTTGTCATGGTGTCGCTTCTGCTTGGGCCCGGATGGGGGCGTGGGAGAGGCTCACGGGTGTCGGCGAGGACGGACTGCGGATGGGGACGGGGACGTCTGCGGGTGCGGCGCAGCAGCACGGCTACGGCCGTGAGCAGGCCGGCGGCGGTGACGAGGCGCAGCCCCAGGAGGGCTGCGCCTCCCGAACCGACCGGCTCCGGTTCTCCCGCACCGGCCGGACGCTCGCCGCCCGCCGGACCGGCCGGACCGGCGCTTCCAGAACCTGCCGGGTCCGTTCCTGCTGAGCCGGGTGCTTGCGTTCCGGCGCTCGGCACGGGTGGGGTCGGTGTGCTGTCGGAAGGCGCCGGCGATCCGAGCGCCGCCAGGGCCGCCTGCGCGTCGATGAGGCCCGCGCCGAGGCATGGGTCACCCGCCGGGCGGGGGTGCCGGCGATCACCTCACGGACGGTGGCCGCATCGGCTCCGCGGCCGAGCAGCAGCGCCGCCAGGGCCGCCACATGGGGCGCCGCCATCGACGTACCGGACATGCGGACGTAGCCGTGCGGGACGGTGGAGAGGATGTCCACGCCCGGGACCGCGACCGAGCGGGGGTCGCCGACGTCGGAGAACGCGGCCGGCTGTCCGTCGGGGCCGACGGTCTGGACGACGAGGGCGCGGACGCCGGCCCGGCAGATGCGCTCGGCCCGGTCCTCGTTCCCGGCCGCCGTCACGACCACCGCCCGGCCCGTGACCTCGCGCAGGGCGCGGGACAGGGGGCCGTCCTTGCGCAGCCGGTCTGCGGGGCCGGTGTGGTCCAGGAAGAGGTTGATGACGTCGGCGCCGTGGCCGAGGGCCCAGCGCACGGCGTCGGCGATCACGTCGGGATCACCGGTGCCTCCGGCGCCGAGCACCCTGACAGGCATGATCCTCGCGCCAGGGGCGCCGCCGACGATGCCGATGCCGGCCCGGGCGGCGATCAGGCCCGCGACCAGGGCGCCGGCGAGGTCGGGATGGTCCAGGTCGACACCGGTGTCCAGCACCGCGACGACCACTGCGTCGGCGCGGGCCCCGGACCCGGCAGCGGCGGCCACGCCGCTCAGCTCCAGCCCGTACTGCCCGGGGCACAGCGGATCCGTGCCGGCTGGAGCGGCACCCACCAGCGACACCACGGCCACCGGCACGAGGGCGAGCACGAACACGGCCGGCGGTGGGGCGGCCTTCAGGGATGCCACCGTTCAGCCCCAGGGCCAGACGTCGCTGCGGCGCTCGGCCCACTGCCGTACCTGGTCGCCGTAATCACCGTCCAGGGCCTTGTCGCGGATGGCCGCGATGTGCTCGCGCAGCTCGTCTCCGCCCAGTCCGCGCAACTCCCCCAGATCCTCGCGCAGTTGCTCCGGCAGCAGCCGGTAGCGCTGCTGTGCCCGCTCGGCCCGCAGCTGTACCCGGACGCCGTAGTCGCCGTCCAGCGCGTCCTGCCAGATCTGTGTCGCCCTCTGCTGACGCTGCTGCGGGTCCATGCCCCGCAGCTGCCGCAGGTCGGCGCGCAGGCGGGGCGGAACCCAGGCGGGCAGCGTGCGCGGTGCGCCGCCGGTGTCGGCGGCGGTCACGACGAGCGCCGCCGCGGGCGTGCCGGTCGTGGCGGCTGCGGTGTTTCCGGACGATGCAGCCCAGGCCGGTCCGGCCACGGCAACGGCGGCGATGGCGACGGCCGACAGCGTCCTTCGGGTACGACGGGTCGGCGCGGTGGTCAAGCGGTTCACGAGATCCTCCCCTTGCTCGATCTGCGGCCCAGCGTGTCGAAGGGATCCGAGGAGGAGATTCGGCGCATGTTCGGGGTGTGTAAGGACGCCTCGCGCGAACGATCGAGAGGGTCTGGCTTGGCTAGCATCGAGAGCCGGATCGGGAGGTGAGGAGCGGATGCCGGAGAGCAAAGGACTCGTCCTGGTCGTCGAGGACGAGCGGAACATCGCCGACCTCCAGCGGCGCTATCTGAGCCGGGAGGGCTTCGGCGTCCATGTCGAGACCGACGGTGGCGCCGCGCTGGCCGCCGCGCGCCGGCTGCGCCCGGTGGCGATCGTGCTGGACATCGCCCTGCCCGGCATGGACGGCATGGAGCTGTGCCGGCGGCTGCGCACGGAAGGGGACTGGACGCCCGTGCTGTTCGTCACCGCCCGGGACGAGGTCACCGACCGGATCCTCGGGCTGGAACTGGGCGGCGACGACTACCTGACCAAGCCGTTCTCCCCGCAGGAACTCGTCGCCCGCGTCAAGAGCCTGTTGCGCCGGGCAGCAGGCCCGGGAACGGATCCGGTGCGCCGGATCGGACGGCTCACCCTCGACAGCGGGCGCCGCACCCTGAGGGTGGACGAGGAGCCGGTGGAGCTGACCACCACCGAGTTCAACCTGCTCGCCTTCCTCATGCACCACCCCGAACAGGTATTCACGCGCGAGCAGCTGCTCGCGCAGGTGTGGGGCTACGCCGGCTACCGCGACACCCGCGTCATGGACGTCTACGTCTCCCAGCTGCGCGCCAAACTCGGTGACGCCAGCCCGATCCGCACCGTCCGCGGTGTCGGCTACAGCGTCACCGACGCCGATACCGCCCGATGACGATCGCTGCCCGCCGCGGCTCCCTGAGGGGAAGCCTCGTCCTGCTCACCACCACGGTGGCCGCGGTCGCCGTCGTCCTGACCGGCTTGTTCGCCTGGCGGGTCATCCGCAGCAACGCCGAGGCGCAGGAACGCGACCAGCTCTCCCGACAGGCGCAGGTCCTGGCCCGCACTCCGCCCCTGGCCTCGTGGATGCTGGACCGGCAGCAGCGCATCGCCGGTCCCGACGAGATCCGGCTCGCCATGGTCCGTCCCTCCGGTGAGGTCGCGGGACCGGCGGCGGCAGTCGTCGACGACGCCGATCGCCGGGCCCTGCTCGCCGGGCACGAGGTGTCCGGCACCGCACGCCTCGACGGCCGGACGGTGCTGGTGGAGGGCATCCCCACCCCTGCCGGGGGCGGGCTGGTGCTCACCCAGCCGATGGACGCCGTCGACCAGGCCACCGGCCGCATGCGCGGCAGCCTTGTCCTGCCCCTGGTCCTGGGTCTTGTCGGTGCCGCCCTCGCCGGCGCGCTGCTCGCCCGGCGCCTGACCCGGCCGCTCGTCTCCGCCGCCCGTACCGCACACCGGCTGTCCGAGGGCGAGCGCGGGCTGACGGTGCCCGCCGAGGGGCCCACCGAAGTGGCCGAGCTGGCCGGGGCGTTGAACACCCTGGACGCGGCGCTCGCCCACAGCGAGGGCCGGCAGCGGGACTTCCTGCTCTCCGTCTCCCATGAGATCCGCACCCCGCTGACCACGGCACGGGGCTACGCCGAGGCCCTCGCCGACGAGGTGATCACCGGCGACGAGGTGCCCGAGGCCGGACGCATCCTGCGCAGCGAGATCGGGCGGCTGGAGCGCTTCGTCGGCGACCTGCTCGCCCTGGCCCGCCTCGAAGCCGACGACTTCCGCCTCGACACAAGTGAAACCGACCTCGACGCCCTGCTGGCGGAGGCCGCCGAGTCCTGGGCGGCCCGGTGCGCCCGCCACGAGGTCGACTTCCGCCTCGAACGCCCGGGAGTCCCCCTGACGATCACCACCGACGGCTTCCGGGTACGACAGCTCATCGACGGCCTCGCCGAGAACGCCCTGCGCGTCACACCCGCCGGAAAGCCCCTCGTCCTGGCCCTGCGCGCGGAAGGTCCCGGCGCCGTCCTGGAGGTCCGCGACGGCGGCCCCGGCCTCACCGACGACGACATCGCCGTCGCCTTCGAACGCGGCACCCTCACCGAACGCTACCGGGGCGTCCGTCCCGTCGGCAGCGGCCTCGGGCTCGCGATCGCCCACCGGCTGGCCGGCCGGCTCGGCGCCGTCATCACCGCCCACCGCCGCGCACCCGAAGGCGGCGCCCGCTTCACCGTACGACTGCCGCCCCACCCCGATCCCGGCTCACCCGGCAGCCCTGACACGCCCCGAACATCACGTTGACGCGGTCGTCGCTCTCCTCCGACACGCTCGCTCCCCTGACCCGTCACCGAAGGAGCGACACGACTGCTCTGTGCGGCCCTGCGACCGGCCGTGCCGCGGCGGAGTGGGTTCCGGCGTCGCCCAGTGGCGGGCGGCCTCCCGCGCCTCGACCCGGTGTTGCGCTCCGGCGTGCATGCGCAGCACGGCGGTGCCGGCGGCGCCTGCCACGGCCACCACGCACGGCACCGGCCACATCACGCCCACCGGCAACAGCAGCGCCACGGTCCCTGCCGTGCTCCAGCCCGTCAGACACGCCATGGCCGCCGTGCGACGGAACGCGGGGCGGTCGTCGCCCGCCCGCAGGTCGGCGAGGGCGGGCAGGTACCAGACGCAGCCGGGGAGGGTCACCAACGCAAGGCCCAGCCCCAGTACGCGGGCCACGGCTCAGCCCACCTGATCGAGTTCGGCGATCTCGGGGTGGTGCAGGTCGAACGCCGGGGACTCGGACCGGATCCGGGGCAGGGCACGGAAGTTGTGACGCGGCGGCGGGCAGGAGGTGGCCCACTCCAGCGAGCGGCCGTACCCCCACGGGTCGTCGACCTCGACCTTCTTGCCGTACTTGGCGGTCTTCCAGACGTTGTAGAGGAACGGCAGGACCGACAGCCCCAGCAGGAACGCCCCGATCGTGGACAGGGAGTTGAGGACCGTGAAGCCGTCGGCGGCCAGGTAGTCGGCGTAGCGGCGCGGCATGCCCTCGGCGCCCAGCCAGTGCTGGACGAGGAAGGTGAGGTGGAAGCCGGCCGTGAGCGTCCAGAAGGTGATCTTCCCGAGGCGTTCGTCGAGTATCCTGCCGGTGAACTTGGG
Organism: Streptomyces sp. S.PB5; assembly: GCF_030403745.1. Taxonomy (GTDB): domain Bacteria; phylum Actinomycetota; class Actinomycetes; order Streptomycetales; family Streptomycetaceae; genus Streptomyces. The sequence goes on along the minus strand of NZ_JAQMWP010000012.1, from coordinate 236,741 downwards.
CCACCAGAAGTGGAATCCGGCGAACATCGCGTACACGACCGTGCCGAACACCGTGTAGTGGAAGTGCGCGACGACGAAGTACGAGTCGGAGAGGTGGAAGTCCATCGGCGGTGACGCCAGGATCACGCCGGTCAGGCCGCCGAACAGGAAGGTGATCAGGAAGCCCGTGGTCCACAGCATCGGCGTCTCGAAGGACAGGGAGCCCTTCCACATCGTGCCGATCCAGTTGAAGAACTTCACGCCGGTCGGCACCGCGATCAGGAACGTCATGAAGGAGAAGAAGGGCAGCAGCACACCGCCGGTGACGTACATGTGGTGCGCCCACACCGTCACTGACAGACCCGCGATGGCGATCGTGGCGCCGATCAGGCCCATGTAGCCGAACATCGGTTTGCGGGCGAAGACCGGGATCACCTCGGAGACGATCCCGAAGAACGGCAGCGCCAGGATGTACACCTCGGGGTGCCCGAAGAACCAGAACAGGTGCTGCCACAGCAGCGCCCCGCCGTTGGCCGCGTCGAAGACGTGGCTGCCGAACTTGCGGTCGCACTCCAGCGCGAACAGCGCCGCGGCCAAGACCGGGAAGACGATCAGGACCAGGAGCGCGGTCAGCAGCACGTTCCAGGTGAAGATCGGCATCCGGAACATGGTCATGCCAGGGGCGCGCATACAGATGATCGTGGTGATGAAGTTGACCGCGCCGAGGATCGAGCCGAAGCCGGACAGCGCCACCCCCATGATCCACAGATCGGCGCCGAGCCCCGGCGAGTGCACGGCGTCCGACAGCGGCGCGTACAGGAACCAGCCGAAGTCGGCGGCTCCGCCCGGGGTGAGGAAACCGAACGCGGCGATCGACGAGCCGAAGAGGAACAGCCAGTAGGCCAGCATGTTCAACCGGGGGAAGGCCACGTCCGGCGCGCCGATCTGCAGCGGCATGATCCAGTTGGCGAACCCGGTGAACAGCGGCATCGCGAACATCAGCAGCATGATCGAGCCGTGCATGGTGAACGCCTGGTTGAACTGCTCGCCGGACATGATCTGCAGTCCGGGGCGGGCGAGTTCGGCGCGCATCATCAATGCCAGCACGCCGCCGACGACGAAGAAGGCGAACGCGGAGACCAGGTACATCGTCCCGATCTTCTTGTGGTCGGTGGTCGTCAGCCACTCCACCCACGCCGGCCTGGTGGCCCGCCCTGCCGCCACTGCGGCCGTGGAGACCTCGGCTCCCGGCCGTACGGTCTCCACCTGATGCATCTGTTCCTCGTCCACCGGACGGTGTCCTCCCCATCGCGCATGTGCCGTCGACGGACCGGGAAGTGCCATAGCGCGGGAATGGACGTGGCCCTTCCCGGCCGCCGCCTCATGATCTGCGGTGGGGCATGGGGTGCGGATAGGGCCGAACAGTCCCTGTGGGGCCCGTGTTCGGGGCCCAAGGGTCCCTTCTTCGCCAGACCGGACGCGGTGGGCCGGACCGGACGCAGTGGGCCGGACCGGTTCAAAGCAGTGTCTGCCAGTAGTCCCACCAGCGGGTGGCGATGAGCATGACGATGCTCAGGTACCAGGTGGTCGGCACCGCCCAGTGGAACTCCCGCACACCGGCGACCAGAACGCGCGGGGCCCGGATGACGCCGTGCCGGAGATTGTGCACGGTGACGTACCAGAACATCGCGATGGTGGCCGCCCAGGCCAGGCAGCACCACAGGCACAGCGCGCCGATCTCGTACAGCGCCTGTGTCACCAGCCACATGCAGAAGCCCGCGCCGAGCAATGTGCCGGCGTTCAGTCCGAGCCAGAACCAGCGCCGGAACCGGGCCCCGGCCAGCAGGGCGAGTCCGACGGCGGCGACGACCGGGTAGGTGAGCAGTCCCAGCAGCGGGTTGGGGAACCCGAACACGCCTGCCTGGTCACTGCGCATCACGTTCGAGCAGGACACCACCGGACTGAGGTTGCAGGAGGGCGCGAAGTCCGGGTCCTGAAGGAGCTGGAACTTGTCGATGGTGATCACGAAGGAAGCGAGGATGCCGAGGGCGCCGGTGATGATCAGGAGCCAGGCGAAGGCGCGGGAGGCGCCGATGGTGCCCTCCGGTACGGGCTTCGATCGCCGTCCGCCGTCTCGGGCTCGGGCGTCGATGTCGTGCACGGTGGGAGTGGCGCTGCTGGTCATGAGAATGGTTCCGCCTCGATGGTGTCCGGATGGGCCACGGTCCACGCCGGGTGATGAGCAGGGGACGTCACGCGGTCGGCAGCCGCGCCGGGGTGCGCGGCGTGCCGGGTATCGCTTGCCGCGCGGCTCCCTCCGGCCACAGCACCTCGACCGGAACGCCCCGGGCCCTGGCATACGCCACCAAGTGGGCTGTGGCGTCACGGCCGTTGGACGGTGAGCCGTCCCAGACGGCCAGCAGGCGCCGGCAACTCGCGATGATCCGCTCGTCCGCACCGACGCAGGCGTCGCGGACGGCCGGGTCGTACGCCAGCAGGCGCACCTGCTCGGCGAGGCACAGCAGTTCACCTACGGCCGTCCGGTCATCCGCCGGCGGCACCATGGGCAGCGTCCCCGGTGCGGGCGTCACCACGACCAATTCCCGACCCGCGGCGCGCACGGCCCGACCGACGGCGACCGGCGCCCCGGCGCCCGCCCGCACCACCACCGGCGTCCGCCGGGGCAACCGCTCCACTACCGGCCCGAGTTCGACCTCCACCAGCTTCAGTGCCTCCGGGGTCAGGTCGGCGTGGCCCACCGCCGCGATCATCTCTCCGCTCGCCTCCTCGCTGTACGGCGTTCTCCTGCGGCGTCGATCTCCCGATGCCGTTCGATCAGTGAAGTCCGGGCGTCTGAGGGGCGACAAGGGCCGAACGGCCCCCAGCGACCGGTGTTCGATGCCGGGCGCGAGAGGCGTCAGCCGGTGCGGTGCAAGGCAGCCCGGGGGTGCGGTGAGCACCAGGACGAGGCGGGTGAAGCCGAAGGAGCACCGGATGCCGGTCATGAGGTCCAGGCCGGGCTGCAGGTGCGCCCGCGGTTCCCGGCGGAGGTCAACGACCGTACGGCGCAAGGCCCGTACGCCCGCTCGGCGTGTGCGGGCGTACGGGACGTGCTTCGGCGGGAATTCAGGCGGCGGGACGGTTCAGAGTGCTGCCCGCCCTGAAGCGCGCGGCCTCGACCGCCTCCCATGGCTCGATGCCGAGGTTGGCCGGTGCCTCCGGGAAGACGCCGTCCCGCTCCGTGAGGATGTGCTCCCGCACAACGGCCACCGTCTCCATGAGCCGGCCCGGCCAGGGCGGGGAGCAGGGCCTGCGGACGGTCCCGGCGGGCGACCCGACCGCCCTTCTGCCCCAACCGGAGGCATGGCGTGCGAGGCCGGTCGGCCCTACCCCCATGGCGTGGTCAAAGGAACGAGGGAAGACGACTTCGGCGCGGCGGCCCGCGCGGGCTGGAGCGTGGTCGTGACCGGGCATGCCACCGTGCTGGCCGATCCTGCCGAGCACGAACGGCTGTCGCAGGAGGCCCCGTCTTCTGGATGCCCGTGCGGGACGCGGTGTTCGTACGTATCGAGTCGGAGCACCCGGTGAGACTCGCCTCAGCGGGTCGTACGGACCTGCGCGGGCTGCCGCGGGGTGTCGGTGCCGTCCGGGCCGTAGCCGAATCGGATCACCATGTGGGAACGGCACCGCTTGTGCCGCGGGACGGCGCTCGCGTCGCGCAGGTCCGGCCACTCCATGGCCTGGTGCAGGAGTGAGGTGCGCAGTCCGCGGGCGGTCGCGGTGAGCAGCACGTACTGCAGGGCCTGGCCGGCGCGCAGCCAGTCCTCGCGGCGGTCCTGGGGAGTCCACAACAGCGCGACCTGGACATGGCGCTCGAACCACAGGGCGGGGCGGCGGAGGCCGGGTACGGGGCCGGTGAAGTCCCTGATGGGCATCCGCTTGCCCGCGTCCGGCGGGCCGAGGGCGGTGAGGGGGACGCCGTAGGGGGTCTGCGACCCCGGGGCCGTGATCCAGGCGAGTGTCTCGGCGACGCGCTCCGGGTGAGCCCCGTTGCGTGCTTCGGCCGCGGCTGTCAGGCGCAGCAACTGCCGAGTGCCGGGGATGTCGGGTACGTGCAGACGCGCACCTGCGGCGTACGCGGCCGCGGTCATCTCCGCCATGACCGGCTCGGGCACGGGACGTCCCGTGAACGGCCTCCGGCTGGTGTGCCGACGTGCGATGGCCTCGTAGAGGCCGTGGTCCGCCAACCGGTCGTCCGTACCGAGCGGATCGGCCAGTCGTACGGCGGCCAGCAGGCCGGGGCGGCGCGGGTCGGGGAGCAACCGCACCTCCGGTCGGCGGCCCTGGTGCACGGCGGCGACGCGCAGGTTGAACACCGCCGCGCCGACGGACAGGTACTGGGCGCGGTGCGTCGGGTCGGTCAGCGGCAAGGTGCGCTCCGGCGCCGCGTGGATCTCCAGCACCTGGCTGCCGGAGTCCAGCCGGAAGTGCCAGGGCTGTGTGTTGTGGATCGAGGGTGCTGCCACCGCGGCCGCGAGCAGCGTTTCCACGGTGAGCGCGTCCAGTGGGGCTCGGGTGCGCATGATGCCTCCTCCTTCTTCTTCTCCCCGGCCCGCTGCCATGTGGCGGGCCGGGCGGTGACGAGCAGGACGACGCCCGGTGGGCCGACCAGGGAGATCACGGCCAGCGCCCGGGCCGGGCCGACGCGGCCCCGGGAGTGGGCGGTGCCGTGGCCGGTCGCCGCGAGCATCACGACCACGAACAGGGCGGGTTCGGATGCGGGGCGCGGCCGTGGCCTGGTTCGGCCTGGGAGGGTCAGACGACGCCCTTGTGCCGGGCCATGGCCCAGACGGTGGCCAGTTGCACGGGCAGGAACACCGCTGCGGTCGGCAAGCCGGACCGGTGCCCGGCAGCCGCCGTGAAGACGTCCGCCGACGCCTGGGTCATCCTTCGTGCCGGACATGGCGCTCCTTGCCGCCTCGGCCGGAGGCCGGGAGTGGACGAACGGGCGGTTCGCCACCGAGGAGCGCGGCCAACTCCCGCTGGTGGGGGAACGAACCGGGGACGTAACCGCACCATGGCTCCTCCGCGTACGGGTCGCCGGTGACGCCGTACGCCCTGGACCGTGAACCCCCGCAGACCGCGCGGAACTCGCACGCACCGCACCGGCCGCCGAGCATGCCCGGATCCCGTAGCGCGGTGAACAGGGGTGAGGTGCGGTAGATCGACGTCAGGGTGGTCGTGCGTACGTTGCCCGCGCTGAGCGGCAGGAGTCCGCTCGGGTGGACGCTGCCGGTGTGCGAGACGAACACGGACCCGCGCCCCGCGTCGTCGTCCGGGTGCGGCTGCCGCACCCGGCGCTCCGCCGTGTCCAGTCCCAGTACGGCGGCCCTCTCGCGCAACTCCCGGTACAGCGGGCCCAGTCCGAGCACCGCCACATGGTCCTCGCCGGTGGCGTCGAGGACCTGACGCTGCAGGGCCACGCGGCGGACATGGTGGGCCTCGGCGGTCTTGGCGGGCACGGTCAGGCCGACGTCGTGGACGAAGTTCAGGACGTCCTCCGCCTCGGCGGGGGTAAGGGCGCCGAGCGTGCGGCCGCGGCCGGCCGGCGCGGGGAAGAAGGCGCTCCACAGCGTTGCCCCGTGGTCGGCGACGAGGCGGACGATGTCGGGCAGATCGCGCAGGTTGTGCCGGGCGACGGTGGTGTTGATCTGCACCTTCATGCCGAGGGCGCGGGCGGCGTCCCAGGTGTCCAGGGTCCGGCGGAACACCCCTGGTACTCCGCGGAAGGTGTCGTGGATGTCGCCCGTGGACCCGTCCAGACTCAGTGACAACCCGACCGCGCCCGCCGCGTGCACCTCCCGCAGACGCCGACGGGTGAGCGTCGGGGCCCCGGACGGGGAGACGGCGATGCGGACCCCTGTCTCCCGGCCGTAGGTGATGAGTTGGGTGAGGTCGGGGCGCTGGAACGGGTCGCCGCCGGTGATGACGAACAGCGGGGTGGGCTGCCCGAAGGCGGCCACCTGGCGCAGCAGGTCCTTGGCGGCGGCGGTGTCCAGTTCGCGCGGGTCGCGGTCGGGCACGGCCTCGGCACGACCGTGCGGGCACGCCGACGGGCAGGCCCGGGTGGACTCCCAGATGACGGTGAAGGGCCGCTCCGCCGCGTCGCGCCGCCGACGACGGACGGCGTGGGCGGCGGGGCCCGTCGCGTCGGTGGGGACCGCGGTGCGCGTTACGGCGGTGCGGGTTTCCACGGCGTTCATCCGGTCGGCCGGAACGGCGGCGCTCATCGCGCGGCCCTGCACAGTGTCCTGAGACAGTGTCCGGCCGCCCTGGAGTCAGGGCAGACGAGTCGGGCGGCCGGACGGTGACCGGGCCGGACCGTGCGCGGCGCCCACCGCGAGTGACGGCGGTGGAATCGGCCTTGAGGGCGGTCGACGTCGTCGTGCACGGGATACCTCCGGATCGGTCGTCGCCAGCTTCCACCGGCAGCGGTGGGCGACGCGGCGGCCGATGGTCTTGAAGGGCAGGGCCGAAGGTCCTTCACCCCGTGGCGGAGCGGTCCGTCAGGGCCTCCGCCGTGGCCACCAGGGCGACGCCCAGGCCGGTCGGTGCGGCGCTGAGGCCGGTGGCCAGGGTGGTGAGGTGCATGCCTGGTAGGCGGACATCAACGAGGCGCGCAGGGCCTGGCCCATGAACGCGGTCTGCCGCAACCGGGCCAGTCTCTCGTCGGCACCCGCACTTCATCGCAAGCGGTGAGTGAACGGAGCCTCGGGTGCTGTCGTTCCACAGCCGGACGCACGACACAGCCACAGCCACAGCCACAGCCACAGCCACAGGCCCAACGGTTTCTCCGAACCGCGCATCTGAGCCACCAGATCGCCGGTTTCCTACGACGCGTCCCGGAAGCCGCGTCAGAGCGAGGCCGGAGCCGCCTGCCCCACGCCCCTGCGCTTGCGGCGCCACGCGTACAGTGCGAGTGCGACGAGCGTCATGGCGTACGGGATCGTCGATACCAGCTGGGGCGGCACGTCGAGTGTGCCGAGTTGTACGGCCAGGGCCTCCGCCGCGCCGAAGCCGAGGGCGGCGAGGAAGACGCCCCAGGGGCGCAGGCCGCCCAGGAAGACCGCCGCCAGGGCGATGAAGCCGCGGCCGGCCGTCATGTCCCGTACGAAGAAGGACACATAGCCCATGCTGAGGAAGACCCCGGCGAGTCCGGCGAGCGCGCCGCTGAGGGCGAGTCCGGTGTACTGGACACGTCGTACCGGGATGCCGACCGACGCGGCGGCGTCCGGCGTCTCCCCGACCGCGCGCAGGTGGAAGCCGAAGGTCGTGCGGTAGAACAGCCAGGCGACGAACGGGGCGGCCAGGAAGGCCAGCCAGGTGATCAGGTTCTGGCCGCTGAGCACGTCCCCGAGTACCGGGATGCTCTCGATGCCGGGCAGGGGGACGGTCGGCAGGGTGCCGCTGTCGAGGCCGGAGGTACCGCCCTTGTCGTCCAGGAGGGTGTAGACGGCGTAGGCGGTGGCCCCGGAGGCGAGGAGGTTGAGGCCGATGCCCGCGATGATCGCGTCGGCTCCGAGTTCCAGGCGCAGCGCGGCGAGCAGCAGGCCGAGGAGCGTGGCCACAGTGATCCCGCTCAGGGCTCCCAGGGCCACGGAGCCGCTGTAGCCCGCGACCAGCGCGCCCGTGCAGGCGGCGGCCAGCATCTGGCCCTCCAGGGCGATGTTGCTGATGCCGGCGCGTTCGGCGACCAGTCCGCCGAAAGCGGCGAGCAGGTACGGGGTGGCGACCCGCAGCGCGGCCGCCAGGAAGGCACTGCTGAGGACGACGTCGAATACGGAACTCATCGGGCGCCCACCTGCTTCTGCGCCGCCTGCTTCCGGGCGATCCGCCGCTTGAGCAGGTCCGGCAGAGCCTGTGCGGTGACCAGGAGCACGATGACCGCCTGGATGACGACGACGATCTCGGTGCCGACGTCGGTCTGCTGTTCCATGATGTCTCCCCCGGCGCGCAGGTAGGAGTAGAAGAGGCCGGCGACCACGACGACCAGCGGGTTGTTCCTGGCCAGCAGGGCCACCACGATCCCCTCGAAAGCGAGGCTTCCGGCCATGCCGGGTTCGAGGCGGCCGTAGACGCCCTGAACGAGATGGGCTCCGGCGAGGCCCGCGACGGCGCCGCCGATGACGAAGCTCCACTCGATGGCGCGGGGCACCCAGATGCCGCCGTACTCGGCGAAGTCGGAGTTGGCGCCGGTCATGCGGATGCGGTAGCCGAGCGGGGTGCGGGTGATGAGCAGCCACAGCGCGACGGCGGTGAACAGCATCAGGACGAACCCGACGTTGGAGCGGCCCAGCGGGATGCCGAACCAGTCGGTCAGCGGGGTGAGCACGGAGTCCTGCTGGACGCGTTCGGAGTGCACGGCGCTGCTGCCGGGCTCCTTCAGCGGGCCGTTGACCAGGTAGTCGTAGACGCGCACGACGATGGCGTTGAGCATGAGCGTCGCCACGATCTCGTTGGCGCCGAGGCGTGCCTTCATGGATCCGGGTACGAAACCCATGCCCGCACCTGCCGCGGCCGCGGCGACGAGCGGAACGACGACAGCGGCGACCGGCGGCAGCGGGAGGAAGATCGCAACTGCGGCGGCCGCCAAGGCGCCGGCGTACAGCTGGCTTTCGGCGCCCAGGCTGATCTGGCGGGCGCGGAAGGGGATGGCGACCGACAGGCCGAGCAGGGTGAGGGTGGTGGCGTCCTCCAGCCAGCGGCCGACCCGGAAGGAGCGCTCCAGGGGACCGGTGAGCAGGGCCTCGTACGCCGCGATCGGATCCTTGCCGGTGGCGAGGATGACGAGGAAGCCGACGGCGAGGGCGGCCAGGACGGTGGCCAGGGTCATGCTGAGGTCGACGGCCAGGCCGCGGCGCCGGGTGGCCCGGTACTCCCGGCGGTCCTCGGTCTCGATGAGGGTGCTGGTCATGGGGTGGGCTCCTCACCGGCGGCGAGGCCTGCCGTCAGGTGCTCGTCGTCGTGGTGTTCGACGCCGAGCATGTAGAGGCCGACGTGTTTCTCGGTCAGGCCGCCCGTGTCGTCGAACCGGCCGACGAGCAGGCCGTCCTTGAGGACCAGCAACCGGTCCGAGAGCGCGAGAAGTTCGGTCAGGTCGGCGGAGATCAGCAGGACGGCGGCGCCGTTGTCGCGCGCGGCGACGAGACGCTCGTACATGAAGCGCATGGCGCCGACGTCGACCCCGCGGGTGACCTGGGAGGCGATCAACAGCCGGGGTCCTGCGGAGAGTTCGCGGGCGACGATCACCTTCTGCATGTTGCCGCCGGACAGTGCGCGCAGGGGGACGGACGGGTCGGGGGTGCGGATCGCGTACTGGTCGATGAGCCGCTCGGCGTGGGCGCGCACCGCCTTGGGGTGCAGGACGCCGCGGCGGGCGAGCGGGGGGCGGTCGTGGCGGTCGACGACGAGGTTGTCGGCGATCGACTCGTCCAGTGCGGCGCCGTTGTGCAGCCGGTCCTCCGGGACGTAGCCGACGCCGGCCCTGCGGTGACCGGCGACGCCGAGGCCCGCGGTGTCGGTGCCGCCGACGTGGATCGTGCCGGCGGTGGGGGTGCGCAACCCGGCCAGGATCTCGGCGAGTTCACTCTGTCCGTTGCCCTCGATGCCGGCCACGCCGACGATCTCCCCGGCCGCGACATCGAAGGAGAGGCGGTGCAGCGACTGGCCCGTGGGCGCCTCGTATCCCAACTTCCTTACCCGGAGCGTGACTTCGCCCCGGCGGGCCGGGACCCGGTCGACGTCCAGGGACAGGTCGCGGCCGACCATCATCGCGGCCAGGGAGCGCTCGGTGGCGTCGGCGGTGGGGACGGTTCCCACCAGGGAGCCGGCGCGCATCACGCTGACCTGGTCGCTGATCTCCCGTACCTCGCGCAGCTTGTGCGAGATGAACAGCACCGTCATCCCGCCGTCGCGCAGCCGTCGTACGGCGGCGAAGAGGTCCTCGGTCTCCTGTGGGGTGAGCACGGCGGTCGGCTCGTCCAGGATCAGCACCTTCGCCCGGCGGTGCAGCGCCTTGAGGATCTCGGTGCGCTGGCGCATTCCGACGGACACCTCGTCGATGCGCGCCTTGGGGTCGACGGCGAGTCCGGCCTCCTCGGCGAGCCGGGCGGTGGTCTCGACCGCCGCCCTCGCGTCGACCAGGCCGCGGCGGCCGGGTTCGACGCCGAGGACGACGTTCTGGGCGACGGTGAAGGAGGGCACCAGCATGAGGTTCTGGTGGACCATGCCCACGCCGAGTGCGATCGCGGCGGCCGGGCCGCGCAGGGTGCGCGGCCGTCCGCCGATCAGGATCTCGCCGGACGAGGGCTGCTCCAGGCCGTAGAACATCTTCATCAGCGTGGACTTGCCCGCGCCGTTCTCACCGACCACCGCCCGGATCTCACCGGGCGGGACCGTCAGGTCCACGCCGCGGACCGCGCGCACTCCGTTGCCGTAGGTCTTCGTCACCGCTCGGGCGGCGACGGCCGGACCTGCGGCGTGCCATGACTCGTTCATCCTCGGGACCGTTTCGGTTCGGGCGGCTAGAGGGCGCTGGGGACCTTGACGGAGCCGGACTTCACCTGGTCGGCCGCCGCTTCCAGCTCGGTACGGATCTCCTCCGGCACCAGCTCCTTGAAGTGGGCGTCGTTCACGTAACCGACGGCGTCCTCGGCGAGGCCGACGGTCTCCACGGCGCCGTACTTCAGGGAACCCTTCTGGTCGTCCTGCGCGGCCTTGTACAGGGCGTTGCCGACGTTCTTGAGGATGGAGGTGACGACGGTGTTCTTCTGCGCCGGGTCGGTGAGGGTCTGGTACTGGTCGGAGTCGACTCCGAAGGCGTAGCGCTTCGCCGACACCGCGGACTCGAAGGTGCCGAGCCCGGAGAGCCCGGCGACCGGCCACACCAGCGCGGCGCCCTGGCCGTACATGGCGTTGGAGATCTCCTTGCCCTTGGCCGGGTCACCGAAGGGCTTGTCGCCGCCGACGTACTGGGTGAGGACGTTTGAGTCGTTGCCGCCGGCCGCAGTGAATCCGGCCTTGAATCCGACGACGAAGTCCTCGATGAGGGGGATCTTCACGCCGCCCATGACGCCGGCCTTCGTCAGGGATTCGGCTCCCTTCAGGGATTTCGCAGCGATGAGCTTCTCGGCGAGAAATCCGGCCAGATATCCACCCTCGTTCTGCTTGAAGGTCACCGAGTACACGTTCTCGCACTTGTTGGAACAGGTGCCGTTCTTGCCGCTGTAGTCGACGGGCGCGTCGAAGACCCAGAACTTCTTGTCCGGGTACTGCGGGGCGAGATCGCCGATGTAGTCGGTGACGTCGAAGGTGCCGGCGGCGAGGATGTCGTAGTCGTCGGCCGCGGCCGCGTCCTCGAAACCGGGCTCCCACTTGGTGCGGTCCGAGCCCAGTTCCACCACCTTGAGCTCGTAGCCGAGGTCCTTCGCAGCGCGCTCCAGACCCGCGTGGGCGGAGTCGAAGAACGACTTGTCGCCCAGCCCGCCGTTGAGCACCAGCTTGATGCGGGGCTTGCCGGAGGCTCCCGTCGAGCCGGAATCCCCGTCCGACCCACCGCATGCGACGAGTACGAGCATTCCCGCGACCAGCGCCGCGGCGGCGCTCTTTCTATTCCTCATCTGCTTTCTCCTGATCATGTGTGGGACGGTTCGGGGTGAGTGATTGCGTTGAACACTAAGAAGTGCAAAACGTTTTGGCTACGATGCCCGGTTTCGGTTTGATTTCTGAACCGCGAAATTCAGTCGGCGAGCAGCGCGTCGGCCGCGATGCGCACGGCGCGCGCGAAGCACGTCTCCCGTTCGGCGGCGCTGAGCTGCTCACCGGTGCACAGGTGGTCGGACGCGGTCAGAACGGCGAGTGCCTCCCCGCCCTCGGCGGCGGCGACGGCGTACAGCCCCGCGGCCTCCATCTCGACGGCGAGGGTGCCCCTGCGCTCCAGCGTGTCGAAGACGGCGGGTCTGTCCAGGTAGAAGTGGTCGGTGCTGAACACGGGTCCGATGCGCACCGCTCCCCCGCCGTCCGGCTGCTGCTGTTCCGCGGCCCGGACGGCGGCGCCCAGCAGCCGATGGGACGGGGTCAGGGAGAGGGTGACGCCGCAGTCAGGCAGCCGACCGATCTGCGAGTCGGTGTGCGCGGCGGAGGCGATCACCACGTCCCGCAGCGCCACCGACTCCGGGATCGCTCCCGCCGTACCGACCCGGACGATCCTGCGTACCCCGTAGTGGCGCAGCAGTTCCGTCGCGTAGATCGACACCGACGGGATGCCCATGCCGGAGGCGAGGACCGACATGGGCTCGCCCCGGTGGGTACCGGTGTAGCCGAGGATGCCGCGCACCTCGGTGACGAGCCGGGAGCCCTCCAGGAACGTCTCGGCGATCCGGCGCGCACGGCGCGGGTCACCCGGCATCAGCACGAGGGGGGCGAAGTCGCCGGGCGCGGCGGCGATGTGCGGTGTGCCGTGGGTGGCGGTGATATGCGGTGTGCCGTGGGCGGGCATCACAGCTCCGCTCCGGCCAGCCAGCGCACCAGCCGGTCCCACAGTTCGGCGTAGCCCTCCCATTCCAGGAACGGCGGCGGGGCCCAGTGCGGTGCGACATCGGAGGTGAATGCCGCCGACCGACCCGCGCCGTGCCCGCCGACGACGAGCAGCGGATGCCCGGCGCACTCGGCCAGCAAGGACGCCTCCGGGCGTACGGTGACCTCGTTAAGTCCGAGCAGCGCGGGCCAGATCCGCTCCAGCCCTCGTACAACAGCGTGATCGGCCACCACTTCGGGCTCGGCCCCGGCCGGGAGCTCCACCCGGTCGTCCCGGTCGGCCATCACCACCGGCAGCGCATCGGCCAGTGGTGTACGCCCCCAGCGGGCGCGGGCGTCGATGCCGCTGAAGGTGAGATAGCCGCCGATCATCAGCACCCCGCCGCCCTGCTCCACGAAGGCCCGGACCAGCTCGGAACGGTCGGGGCAGGGGATGGAGTGGCCGAAGGTCTGCGGCGGCAGCTGGAAGCTGTTGGCTCCGACGTCGCTGATGACCACGACGTCGTACGCGTCGAAGCCGTCCGCGGAGTCCGGGACCCGGCTGGCTATCTCGTGCGCGGGGACGTACGTCACCTCGTGACCGTGCGAGCGCAGCGCCTTAAGGAAGACGTGGCCGCCCTCGGTGTACTCCGCGGTGTGGAAGGCGTCGAAGCCTTTCTGATGGACCGTGTACGTGAACCAGGACTCGCCGACGACGAGGACTCTGGACATGGTGAAATCGCCTTTCGAGAGGGGGATTTGGGCACAGGGGTGGTGCGACACCGCGTCCTGCTGGACGGGCGGGGCGGGCGGGAGGGGTCAGCGGGCGGCGGGCGCCGTGCTGCCGCGCACCTTGAGGGTGACCGGGAGGGTGTGCCGGGAGGCGGGCGGGACCTCGCCCCGGGAGACGTACTGGAGGAGCTGCGCGGTGGCGGTGCGGCCCACGTCGTAGGCCGGCTGATGGACGGTGGTCAGGGGCGGGCTGATCTGGGAGGCGGCCCGGATGTCGTCGAAACCGACCACTGAGATGTCCCCGGGGACCGAGAGTCCGGCCTCGGTGAGGGCGGCGAGGGCACCGAAGGCCATGAGGTCGTTGGCCGCGAAGACGGCCGTGCAGTCCAGGCCGCCCTCCTCGAGCAGTTTGGCGACCAGGCGGTAGCCGGAATCCTCCTTGAAGTCGCCGACGCGTTCGACGACATGACCACCGAAGGCCCGCACGAAGCCGGCGGCGCGGGCGACGCCGCTGCGCAGCCCGCGCGGACCGGTCAGCATCAGCACCCGGCGATGGCCGAGTTCGCGCAGGTGCTCGCCGACCAGCCGGCCGCCCGCCTCATGGTCGGCGGTGGCGATGAGGGCCCGTTCGAGGCCGTCGACCTCCTCGTCGGCGAGCGCGATGGGGAACTTGCCCATCAGGGACTCCAGCCGCCGGCGCGAGGGCGGGGATCCCGAGGCGTACACCATGCCGTCGACGAACCGGCTGCGGATCATGCCGAGGTAGCGGTCCTCGCGTTCGGCGTCGAACTCGGTGTTGCACAGGATCAGCCCGTACCCCAGGTCGTGGGCGGCGTCCTCGGCGCCCTTGGCCAGCTCGGCGAAGAAGGCGTTGCTGATGTCGGGGATGAGCAGGCCGATGACGGAGGTGGAGCCGGCCTGGAGGCTGCGGGCCAGCGAGGCCGGGACGTAGCCGAGCCGGTTGACCACGCTGCGGACCCGGGCGGCGGTCTGTTCGTTGACCGGCCGGTTGCCGCTGAGGACATGGGAGACGGTGGTGGGGCTGACCCCCGCGGCGGCGGCCACGTCCTTGATGGAGGCGGGCCTGCGCACCGCCGGCCGGTCGTCGGATCTGTGCTGCCCGTACGACTCACGGGTCATAGTGCTGCACCACCCTCCCGTGGGAGGTGTCGAGGATCCGCGCCACCCGGGAATCGGCCTCGGCCAGCAGTGCGGGCTCGTCCACGGTCAGCAGGCGTCCGTCACGCATCAGCACCCGGCCGTCGACCACGACCGTGCGCACATCGCTGGCGCGGGCGCTGTAGACGAGGGCGGCGCGCGGGTCGTGCAGGGGGCGGCAGTGCGAGCCCGACAGGTCCGTGAGCACGATGTCGGCGCGCATGCCCGGCTCCAGCGCCCCGATCCGGTCCTGCAGTCCGAGGGCACGGGCCCCGCCGCGTGTCGCCAGGCGCAGGGTGTCGGAGACCGTCATCCAGGTCGCGTCCCGCACCGCCTGCTTCTGGGTCAGGGCGACCAGCCGCAGCGCCTCCCACACGTCGAGCGTGTTGTGTCCGGCGGCCCCGTCCGTGCCCACCGCGACCGTGACTCCGGCGTCGAGCAGGTCGCGGACCGGGGTGAGCGGGGACAGCGCGTGCTTGAGGTACACCTTGGGACAGCAGGCCACGGCGGTCCGCTCGGCGTACTCGGCCAGCAGCGGCAGATCCTGCTCGACGATGCCGCAGCCGTGCGCGATGAGGGCGCCCGCCTCCAGCACCCCGGTCTCGTGCAGCACCCGGATCGGTGTGGCGCCGCGCCGCGCGAGGCTGGACTCGGTCTGCTCCAGGTGTTCGGCGGCGTGGATGTGCACGCGCAGTCCGAGCCGCCGGGCGTGTCCGGCGAGGGCCTTCAGGTCCGTGTCGTCGACGGTGTACGGGGCGTGCGGCCCGAGCGAGACGGTGACCCGGCCCTCGGCCGCGCCGTGCCAGGTCTCCGCGAACCGCACGGTGGCGTCCAGGGCCGCCTGGCCGCGGCTGCTGAAGTAGGTGGGCGCGATGTCGGCCCGCAGGCCGGTCTCGGCGACCGCCTCCGCGATCTGCTCGGGGAAGAAGTAGTGGTCGGCGAAGGTGGTGACACCGGAGCGGATCATCTCGGCACAGGCCAGCAGTGCGCCGGCGTGTACGTCGGCGGGGGTCAGGTTGCTCTCCATCGGCCAGACGCGGTCGTTGAACCATCCCTCGACCGTCACGTCCTCGGCGGCGCCCCGCATCAGCACCATCGGGCTGTGCGTGTGGGCGTTGACCAGGCCCGGTACCGCGAGCAGGCCCCGCCCGTCGATCACCTCGGCGGCGTCGCTCGGATGCACGCCGCCGGTCGGCCGTACCTCCTGGACACGGCCGTCCGCCACGACGATGTCGTGCGACCGGAGGATCTCGCACTCGCCCTCCGCCGGGATGCGCAGCACATCGCATCCGGCCACCACAAGGCCACCCGGCGGGGTGGCTGCTCTCGCGCTCATGGAGCACAAGCTAGGCATGCAAAACGTTTTGCACAACTATCATTTATCGTTCATTTCGGATAGATCTTCAGCCTTGGCCGGTGCAGGTGCCCCCGTAGCGACCGGCGTGCCGTCCACGGGTCACGGTGCTTCAAGCGCGCCCAGCAGCAGGGTGATGAGGCGGGTGACTGCGGACCACTGCTCGGGCGTGAGCTCGGGGAAGTCTTTGGCGACGGAGGTCGGGACAGGGGTGTCCTCCATACTCGACGCCACGCTGGAGATGAGGATGTCGGTGCCGGTGATCTTCAGCCCGGCTCCTTCGCGCTCAGGGGCATCCGGCGGGCCTGGCACCGAGCCGTACTCCAGGTGCTCGACGCAGGCAAGGTTGTCGGGGCTCTCCGAGTGGGCGGTCAGCAGCGCTTTGCGGAATCCGCTGGTGATGTCGGTAGGGGTCCCGGTGCCCCTGGCTCCCAGCAGCATCCGGATGACGTCCTGACCGGTTCCGGTCGCGCGTACGGAGTCGTCCGTACGGAAGAGGCAGTACCGCAGCCCCCAGCACCAGAAGAGCGAGGCGCCGGAGAAGTCAGCAGGTCCGTGGAAGGAAGCGCGTCCGTTGCGTGAACCCTCCAGGCAGAAGACGATCCCGGAGCCGGATGAGCTCGTACCGAACGAGGCGCCCGCGAAGGTCGTGCTCCCGTGGAACTGGGTCCCGGTGAAGTCGCCGTGAGCCAGTCGGCATCCACTGACATCGAAGTCGATCAGTGTGGCGCCGGAGAGCCGCAGGCGTATCTCCTCCCAGAACGGCCGGTCGGCGGAGGGACGCGTGCGGTCGGCGAGCAGCTGCTGAGCGGTACAACGCATCCGCACGTCGGCGAACTGGGAAGGTGTGAGCGCAAAGACGTCAGCGGTGACTTCGAAAGCGAGGGGCGTTCGCAGATACTCACAGACGGTGTCGATGACACGCTGTCTGAGCGCGGGCTGGGTGTCCCCGAGTTCGCCGAGGATGCGCAGGCCGTCGAGGCGGACCTCGGGGTCGGGGTCGGCGAGTTGACGATGGTACGGCGCGACGGACTCGTCGGGGATCAGCCGCCCGTGACTCTCCTGGTGGGCGCCTGGTGCGGCCGCGGTCCAGCCAAGGGGCCAGTCCTGCTCTTCGGCTTCGGCGGTGTCGGAGAGCCGGGCGCCGGTGAGGTCGGCTGCCGGCTGCACGAGATGGACACGTCCGCCGAAGACGGCCCGATGGAACAGCGCCTGGCCGCCGAAGCGTGCCTTCCAGAACCAGGCGGGCTTCGCGAACCGTACCTCTGTGAACGACACCCGTTCGTTGAAGCGTGCCCCGTCGCCGCCTTCCTCCCAGCTCTGGTAGTCGTCCTCCAGCACGGCCACGGGCCAGTGGGGGTCATCCTCGTTCACTTCGTCCCACGCGACAGGACGCCATGTCTCGGCCTGCTCCCAGACCGACTCGTCCTCAGGGAGTCCGTCCTCACCCCGTCCGAACCACGCCACCCCCTGGAAACAAGCGCCTGAGAAGTCGGCACACGCCCGGAATCGCGCACGACCGAACACGGCCGTGTCACCGAACGAGGCACCCGCGAAGCACGCCTCCTCCTCGAAGACCGCCCGCGGGAACAGCGCCTCCCCGGCGAAGCCGGCGCCGTCGAACACACACCTGCCACGAAAGTGGGCGTCCGCAAAGCGGGCCCGGCCGAAACGGCAGCCGCTGAAGTCGACGTCCAGCAGCACGGAACCGGTGAGGTCGATGTCGAGGCACTCCTCGCAGTCGGCGCTGCACCCGGCATCCGCTGGGACAGCAGCCGACACCTCGCCTGCGGCGGTATGCCGGCGCGCCAGAACGGCGAGCACCGAGGCTGCCTCCGCCCGTACGTCCACGGAGGCGTCAGCAGTCTGCACGCTGAAGCTGCGCAGGTAGCGACAGACGACGTCGGCCACGGCCTGCCGCTGCCCGGGATGCGTCCGGGCGAGCGCCTCCAACTCCCGCAACGCGGCGCGATGCACATCGAGGTCGGCACCGGCCAAGCGGCTCTCGGCGCGGTGGCACAGCTCGGAGACGTTCAGCTGCATCCTCTTTGGTCTCCTTGTGATCGATATTTCCGACCACAACTTACCGAACACACGTCCGGTGAACTTGGAGCACATCGGAGTCTCAGCCGGTCGTCCGGGCCGGGCCCGGTGCCGCCGCCGGGTCTGCGGTCCAGCTGGCGAGCAGGCGCAGGCGCCACGCCCACCACGCCCGCCCCGAAGATGACGGCATGTGAGCGCCGGCCGTCGCGTGTGGGTATCGCCGCGTTGCTCCACGCCGGTGCGGCGGGCAAGCATGACGAGCCGCCGGGCGAGCCGATGACGTCCGCGGATCGACGGTTGTGCAAAGGGCTTTGGATACCTAGCTTGTGCGCCAGGAACGAGCGGGCGTCCGCGCCGGACCCGAGCCGAACGGCCGACCGGCACGGCCGGCCCGGCCGACGGCGCACACGCCGCGCCTCGCTCCGGCGCCCGTTCCCTCGGGCCGCTGAGCGGCCCACCCACACCCCAACCGACACAGTCCGCCCCGGCCGACGGCCGAGGGCTGGACCCACCCTTGCCTGCCGGCAGTTCACTCCCTGCACGACCACCTCTCGGACAGAGTGGAAGGACCCTCATGCGACACAGACTTCGAACACGTCGCAGACGCACGCTCGCCGCCGGTCTCACCGCGGCCGGGCTCCTCGGCGGACTGGCCGCCACCGGCGGGTTCGCCGCCGAGCCCGGTGCCACCGATGCCGTCGAGCAGCACGGCATACGGTTGCTGGACACCCTGACCGTGCCCGCCGGGACGACCGAGTTCGGCATGCCCTTCGGAGGGCTGTCCGGCATCGACTACGACAAGAAGTCCGACACGTACGTCGCCCTCAGCGACGACCGCTCGGAGAACGGCAAGGCCCGCTACTACACCCTGCAACTCCCCCTGGACGGAACCGGGTTCGCGCACGACAAGCCCGACCTCGACGGCCTCACGGTGCTCGACGACACCACCGGCGAGCCCTTCGCGGCCAAGCAGGTCGACCCCGAGGCGATCCGCTGGACACCGGGCGGCAAGGGCCTGCTGTGGACGAGCGAGGGTGCCTCCTCAGCCGGACAGCCCGCCTTCGTCCGCGAGGCGAACGCCTCCGGCGGCTACGAACGTGAACTGCCGCTGCCCAAGGCGTACACGCCGGTGAAGTCCGCCTCCGGAACGCTCATCTCGGGGGTCCGCAACAACCAGGCCCTCGAAGGCCTGACCCTCTCCCCGGACGGCAGCAAGGCCGTCACCGTCACGGAGAACGCCCTCGTCCAGGACGGCCCCGCGGCAGGGCTGACGGCCAAGAGCCCGTCCCGGCTGCTGGTGACGGACCGCGAAACCGGAGCCGCCGTAGCCGAGCACGTCTACGAGGTCGACCCGATCTCCGACGCGCCCACCGCCCCGCTGCCCGCCCCCGTCGGCACCTACTCCGCGGACCGGGGAGTCTCCGAGATCCTCGCGATCAACGAGACCGACTACATCACCGTCGAGCGCTCCTTCGCCTCCGGAGTCGGCTTCTCCATCCGCCTGTACTGGACGAGCACCGTCGGTGCCACCGACGTCGGCGGCAAGGACAGGCTGTCCGGCTCGGAAAAGCCGATGGCGAAGAAGCTCCTGTACGACTTCACCACCACCGGTACCGACGCCGACAACGTCGAGGGCGTCACCTGGGGCCCGCCCCTGCCCGATGGCTCCCGCTCCCTCGTCCTCGTCTCCGACGACAACTTCGGCTTCAACGCCGGCGTCACCAAGTTCCACCTGCTCTCCGTCCGTCCCGGGCTGCTCGCCGCCCACACCCCGGACATCAACGGCGACAACGCCGTGAACGGCAAGGACCTGGCGGCCCTCCCCGGCGCCGGCCCGGCCGGTGACCTCGACGGCAACGGCCGCACGGACGGCAAGGACATCAAGCTCTGGGCGTCGTACACCCGCACCTTCCCCACCGCGCCGAGGCCCGCGCGGACGGCCGACGTCCAGCTGCTGTCCTTCAACGACTTCCACGGCAACTTGGAACCGCCCACCGGGCGGGACGCCAACCTCGGCTCCAAGCTGGACCCGAAGTCCACCACCGTCGGTGGCGCGGAGTACCTCGCGACCAGGCTGAACCAGCTCCGCGAGGGCACCGACGCCTCGCTGACCGTCGCCGCGGGCGACATCATCGGCGCCAGCCCCTTCCTCTCCGGACTGTTCCACGACGAGCCGACCGTCGAGTCCATGGAGAAGCTGCACCTGGACGTCACCAGCGTCGGCAACCACGAGTTCGACGAGGGCACCGAGGAACTGCTGCGTATGCAGCACGGCGGCTGCCACCCGAAGGACGGCTGCTACATCAAGGACGAGCCGTACGACGGGGCGCAGTTCCCCTGGCTCGCGGCCAACGTCATCGACCGTACGACGGGTGAGCCGCTCCTCGCCCCCACCTGGATCAAGAAGGTCGACGGAGTCAAGGTCGGCTTCATCGGCATGACCCTGGAGGGGACCCCCGAGGCCACCGGCCAGTCGGGGATCAAGTCCGTGCGCTTCCTGGACGAGGTCCGGACCGCCGACGCGGCCGCGAGCAAGCTGCGCGAGCAGGGCGTCGAGGCCATCGTGGTGCTGCTGCACGAGGGCGGCATCCAGGCCGGCAGCTACGGCCGGTGCGACGGGATCTCCGGGCCGATCGTCGACATCGCGAAGAACCTGGACCCGGCGATCGACGCCGTGGTCACCGGCCACACCCACCAGCCGTACATCTGCTCGCTGCCCGACCCGGCGGGCAAGACGCGCATGGTCACCTCGGCCTCCTCCTTCGGCCGGGTGGTCACCGAGACCCGGCTGACCGTCGACCGCCGTACCGGCGACGTCGTACGCGACCGGGTCGCCGCGATGAACCACCTCGTCACCCGCACCGGCACCAAGGACGCCGACCAGAGCGAGGTCATCGCCAAGTGGAAGGCCCTCTCCGCGCC
The DNA here is from genome assembly GCF_030403745.1 of Streptomyces sp. S.PB5. Lineage (GTDB taxonomy): Bacteria > Actinomycetota > Actinomycetes > Streptomycetales > Streptomycetaceae > Streptomyces. The sequence goes on along the minus strand of NZ_JAQMWP010000012.1, from coordinate 215,980 downwards.
CCTGGCCAACCGGGTCGTCGGCAGCGTCACCGCCGACATCACCCGCTCCGAGACCCGCGACGCCGAGTCCGACCTCGCGAACCTGGTCGCCGACGCGCAGCTCGCGGCTACCTCGGCGACGGACAAGGGCGGGGCCCAGATCGCGCTGATGAACCCCGGCGGGGTCAGGGCGGACCTGGTGTACGCCACGTCGACGGGCGGCGAGGCACCCGGTGAGATCACCTACGCCGAGGCGTTCGCCGTGCAGCCCTTCGCCGGGTCCCTGGTGACCGTGGACCTGACCGGAGCGCAGATCGAGAAGATCCTGGAGGAGCAGTTCAACGACTCCGGCACCCGGGCGCCCACGCTCATCCTGGGCGTCTCGAAGGGGCTGACCTACTCCTACTCCCGCGGCGGTCCGGTCGGCGACCGTATCGACCCGGCGTCGATCAAGCTCAACGGCGAGACCCTCAACCCGGACACCACGTACCGGGTGGCCGCCAACACCTTCCTCGCGGCGGGCGGCGACGGCTTCACCACCTTCGCCCAGGGCAGGAACACCGTCGGTGGCGGTGACGACATCGCGGCCCTGACCGAGTACCTCACGGCCAGTAGCCCGGTCACCCCTCCGGGCACCGACCGCGTCAGCGAACTCCCGTGACACCGGGCGGACCGGTGCAGTAACTGGCCCGGGTCCCGACGAGGTCGTAGAAGGACCGCGCCTCGGGGCATCGGCAGCCGTTCGCGGAGCGGGCGGGAACGAGCGCGACGCCGATCCCGCCGACCGGCCGCGCGGCCCATCCTGCGGCGCCTCGCGGTGGGGTCCACGGCGCAGCGGTAAGCCTCAGCGGCACCTCGCTACGCGTGAAGATCGGCTTCGCCGACGACGCGGACGCCCGTCTCCTCCCCCGGGCCGACCGGCAGAGGTCCCGCGACCCGGATGGCGACAGGGATGTCGTGGCCTTCGACGGCTACGGTGACCATGGCGTCGTGGCCGTAGTAGCAGATGTCGGTCACCGTGCCGTTGACCGCGCCGTCGGAGTCCGTGTCGGTGAGACGGAGTTGTTCCGGGCGGAGCAGGACGGTGCCGGCGCGGAGGCCGGCGGGTGGGGCGGCAAGGGGTAGGGGGCCGAGGGCGGTTCGCGCTGTGCCGTCGGGGTCGACGGTGGCGGGGAGCAGGACGGCGTCGCCGACGAAGTCGGCGATCCAGGGGTCGGCGGGGCGGCCGTAGAGGTTCTGCGGGGTGTCGCACTGGGCGACCTGGCCGTCCCGTACGACGGCGACGAGGTCGGCGGTGGACAGGGCCTCCTGCTGGTCGTGGGTGACGAGGAGGGCGGTGGCGCCGGTGGCCCGCAGCGCGGCCCGTACGTCCGACCGCAGTCCCGTCCGCAGTGCGCTGTCGAGGGCGTTGAAGGGCTCGTCCAGGAGCACGAGCCCGGGGCGAGGGGCGAGCGCGCGGGCGAGGGCGATGCGTTGTTGCTGGCCGCCGGAGAGTTCGTGCGGCATGCGGTCGCCGTATCCGGCGAGTCCGACCAGCTCCAGCATCTCCTCGGTGCGGCGCCGTCGTTCGGCGCGGTCGGTGCCGGTCAGTCCGAAGGCGACGTTGCGAGCGACGCTCAGGTGCGGGAAGAGGGCGCCCTCCTGGGGGACGATGCCGATGCGGCGGCGTTCCGGCGGCAGGTGGACGCCGGAGCCGACGAGGGTGCGGTCGCCGAGGCGGACGGAGCCTGCGTCGGCGTGCAGGAAGCCGGCGATGATCCGCAGGAGGGTGGTCTTGCCGCAGCCGGACGGGCCCAGGACGGCGGCCAGCGCGCCTGCGGGGACGGTGAGTTCGAGTCCGTGCAGGACCGGCTCTCCGGATCCGTAGGACTTGGTGAGTCCTTCGACGTGCAGTGCGTTCATGTCCGGTGCCTGCCTAGGAGGTACGAGGGGACGGCGGCCAGCAGGATCAGCGCGGCGGCGTAGGGGGCGGCGGCCGCGAAGGATCCGGCGCCGGTCTCCGTCCACAGCCGGGTGGCGAGGGTGTCCATGCCGGTGGGGCGCAGCAGGAGGGTCGCGGGGAGTTCCTTCATGCAGACCACGAAGGTGAGCGCGGCCCCGGCGGCCACGCCGGGCGCGGCCAGCGGCACGGTGACCTCGCGCAGCACCTGCCACGGCCGTCGCCCGAGGGATCGGGCCACGTCCTCCAGGACGGGCGGCGCCTGAAGCACGGCCGCGCGGGTGGCGGCCACCGCGACCGGCAGGAAGAGGACCGCGTAGGCACCTACCAGGAGCGGGAGTTGCTGGTAGAGCGGGTAGGCGTAGCGCACGGCGAAGAAGACCAGCGCGAGGGCGACGGTGATGCCGGGCAGCGCGTGGCCTGCGTAGGCCGCCTGTTCCAGCAGGCGTGCGCCGCGGCCTCGGTGCCGGGCGGCGATCACCCCGACCGGCAGGGCGAGGAGCGTGGTGAGACCCGCGCCCGCCGCCGCGACCCCGAACGTGGCCCAAGCGGTCTGGCCGAGCCCGGTCAGGTCCCAGGTGGCCGAACTGCCGACCGCCAGCCAGTACCCGAGGGTGCCCAGCGGGAAGGCGACGGCGACGGCGGTCACCGTCCCGCACCACAGCAGGGCGACGGGCCGCCAGCGGCCCAGGGCGATCTGAACGGAGGGGCGGGCCGTGCCCGTGCCGGTCCTGGCGTGCCCGGCCCGGCCCCGGGTGCGGGCTTCGGCGGCGACCAGCGCGATCGTCATGACCACGAGGACGACGCTGAGCGCGGCGGCCGGGGTGCGGTCGAACGAGGCGCGGTAGGACGTGTGGATGGCCCGGGTGAAGGTGTCGTACCGCATCAGCGAGACCGCGCCGAAGTCGGAGAGCACATACAGCGCGACGAGGAGGGCGCCGCCCGCCGCGGCCGGTCGCAGCTGCGGCAGCGTGATGCGGAGGAAGGTGCTGAGCGGGCCGTGGCCGAGGGAGCGCGCGGCCTCCTCCTGCGCGGGGTCGATGCCCCGCAGCGCGGCGGCGACCGGCAGGTACACGTACGGGAAGCTGACCAGGGTCAGCGCCAGCGCGGCCCCGCCGAAACCGGCGAGGTCCGGTTCGGCCGACAGCCAGGCGAAGGCGGCCACATAGCTCGGCACGGCCAGCGGCAGTGTGGCCAGCACGGACCACGCGCGGCCCCCGGGCAGCCGGGTACGGACGGTGAGCCAGGCCAGCGAGACACCCAGCACCAGGCAGGCCGCCACGACTACGACGGTCAGCCAGAGGCTGCGGCCGAGCAGATCCAGGGTGCGTTCGTCGGCGACGACGTCCCAGGCGAAGGCGGGACCGCGTTCCAGGGCCCGCACGGCGAGATAACCGAGGGGCAGCAGGGCGAAGAGGGCGGCCACGCAGGCCGGGACGACCAGGATCAGGGGCGGTCTGCGACCGGCCGTGACGAGTCGTCCCGCCAGGCGGGTTGCTCGTCCGCGGCCCCTGTCCGGCCTGCTTTCCGGCTCACCCCCGACCGGAGCGACGGGTGCTTCGGTCGGGAGCGCGGAGGACGGTGATGTGGGCACGACCGGCTAGACCAGTCCGACGTCCTGGAGCATGGCCAGCGTCTCTTGCAGGGATTCCAGCTTGCCGAGGTCGATGTCGGGGGACTGAAGGGACTCGAACGGCGGCAGGCCCTCGACCGTGCTGGTGACGCCCGCGGCCAGCGGGTATTCCTTCGTCTCGCCCGCGAAGTAGGTCTGCGCCTCCTTCGACAGCAGGTAGTCCACCGCCTTCTGCGCCGTCGCGCCCTGCCCGCCGTCCTTGAGGATGCCGGCGCCCGCGACGTTGATCAGCGCACCGGGGTCCTTGCCGGGAAGGAACTTGAGCTTGGCGTTGACCTTGTCCTCCCCCTTCTCCGCGACGCGTTCGTACCAGTAGTAGTGGTTGACCAGTCCGAGGGAGACCTCGCCGGCCTCGACGGCGTCCAGGGTGGCGAGGTTGTGGGCGTAGGTCTTGGCGCCGTTCGCCTTCAGGTCCTCGAGCCACTTGCGGGTGACGTCGTCGCCCTTCAGGACCCGCATACCGGTGACGAACGCCTGGAAGGAGGCGTTGGTGGGCGCGAAGCCGACCTTGCCCTTCCACTCCGGCTTCACCACGTCGAAGACACTGTCCGGGACCTCGCCTTCAGCGGCCTTGTCCGGGTTGTAGGCGATGACACGGACGCGCCCGGAGAGGCCGACCCAGTCGCCGTCGGAGCCGCGGTAGGAGTCGTCGACCTGGTCCAGGGTCGCCTGCGGGAGCTTCTGCAGCATGCCTTCCTTGGAGAGGGCACCCAGGGCGCCGGCGTCCTGGGAGAAGAACAGCCCGGCCTTGGTGCGGTCGCCCTCCTCCAGGATCTGCGCGGCGAGTTCCGCGCTGTCGCCGTAACGCACCTCGACCTTGGTGCCGACCGCCTTCTCCAGCTTGTCCAGAAGTGGCTTGACGAGCTTCTCGTTACGGCCGGAGTAGATGACGAGGGAGGAGTCGCCACTGCGGCTCTCCCCGTCCTTGTCATCGGAACCGCAGGCGGCGAGGGCGGGAAGCAGAAGACCGGCTGTGACCAGGGCGGTGATCCGACGAGCCGTGGGGCGTCGCATGGTGTGTGTGCCTTCCTGCGGGGCTCGCCTGCATGCCGCCGGTCCTGTCGGTGGAGAGCGATGAGCGAAGCGATGCTGTGACTTTGCTGTGGCTTGTTTACGGCCACGCTATGAATAAGGTAAACCTAGCCTAATAGTCAAGGGTTACTAAAGCGGACGTTGGCCGCAGAAAGGCCACGCCGTGATCCACTCCTCCCCGCCCCTCCCCGCCCCACCGCTCCCGCGGCCGAAGAGCGTGCCGTTCGCACGCGAACTCGCGGCCTACGGTGACCGCACCGCTCTCATCACGGCACAGGGGCAGCTGTCGTATCGCGAGTTGGCCGACCGCGTGGCCGTCACCGCCGAGCGCCTCGGACCTGTACGGCGGCTGGTGCTGCTGGCCGGCGCCAACCGGATCGACGCGCTCGTCACGCACCTGGCCGCCCTGTCCGCCGGCCACCCCGTCCTGCTGGTCCCGGGCGACAGCGAAAGCACGATCCGCACGCTGACCGAGGCGTACGCCCCCGACGTCGTGGCCCACCCGCACACCGACGGGACCTGGACCCTCGACGAGCGGCACCCCACGAGCGCCCACACCCTCCACCCGGACCTGGCCCTGCTGCTGAGCACCTCCGGCTCGACCGGCTCGCCCAAACTGGTACGGCTCTCCCACGACAACCTCCAGGCCAACGCCGAGTCCATCGCCGCCTACCTCGGCATCGACGACACCGACCGGGCCGCCACCACCCTGCCCATGCACTACTGCTACGGCCTGTCCGTCATCCACAGCCACCTGCTGCGCGGCGCCGGTCTCGTCCTCACCGAACGGTCGGTGTCGGACACCGCCTTCTGGGAGGAGTTCCGCACCGGCCGCGGCACCTCGCTGGCCGGCGTGCCGTACACCTTCGAACTGCTCGACCGGGTCGGGTTCGAGCAGATGGAACTGCCCCACCTGCGCCGCGTCACCCAGGCCGGGGGCCGGCTCGCGCCGGAACGCGTCGCCCGGTACGCCGAGTTGGGTGCCCGCTCCGGCTGGCAGCTGTTCGTGATGTACGGGCAGACCGAGGCCACGGCCCGGATGGCCTATCTCCCGCCACACCTGGCCGCCGCGCGCCCCGAGGCCATCGGCGTGCCGATACCCGGCGGCTCCTTCCGGCTGCAACCGGTCGACGGCCATGACCCGGACGTCGGCGAACTCGTCTACAGCGGCCCGAACGTGATGCTCGGTTACGCCGCGAGCCCTGCCGACCTCGCCCTCGGCCGGACCGTCGAGGACCTGCACACCGGAGACCTCGCCCGGCGCGCTCCCGACGGGCTGTACGACATCGTGGGCCGCCGCAGCCGCTTCGTGAAGATCCTCGGCCTGCGGATCGACCCGCAGCGCATCGAGACGCTGCTCGAGGAACACGGCGTCGCCGCGTACTGCGCGGGGGACGAGGAGGCGCTGGCCGTGGCCGCGCTCGGAAAAGCAGGCGCGGAATCCCACATCCGCCGGTTGATCGCGCAGGAGTACGGACTCCCGGCCCGCACCCTACGGGTCCGGGCCGTGGCCGAACTGCCCCGCCTGGCCTCGGGCAAGCCCGACTACGAAGCCGTACGGCGCCTGACGCGCCCCGCCGAGGAGACAGCACCGGCACCCGGTCCCACCGAGGATCTGATCCGGCTCTACGCGGAGATCCTCGACCGCGCCGACGTCACCGAGGACAGCAGCTTCGTCGGCCTGGGCGGCGACTCGCTGTCCTACGTCGAGATGTCCCTGCGCCTGGAGGAGGCGCTGGGCCACCTGCCCGCCGACTGGCACACGAGAACCATCCGCGATCTGCGGTCCCTGATCGCGCCCGTGCAGCAGACGCCGGACGCACGGGGCGGATCCGTGCCGCGGCCGGGGCGCGGGCTCCGCAGGGCACTGCGCACCTGGACCAGCCCCGACTCCTGGCGGACCCGCCGCACCCTGGAGACCGGCGTCGTCCTGCGCGCCGTCGGAATCGTCCTCATCGTCGGCTCACACATCCGGATCTTCGACATCAAGGGCTTCGCCCACATCCTCATCGGCGTGGCGGGCTACAACTTCGCCCGCTTCCTCCTGACCGACGCCCCACGCCGCCAGCGCGTACGACGCCTGTGGCGCAGCATCGCCCGCATAGCCGTGCCGAGCATGGCGTGGATCACCGGCGCGGTACTCCTGACCGACTTCTACGACCCCGCCAACGCCCTGCTCCTCAACACCCTTCTCGACCAGGGGAACGACCGCTTCGACTGGGCCTACTGGTTCGTGGAGGCCCTCGTCTACTTCCTGATCGCCCTGGCCCTCCTCATGGCCGTACCGCTGCTGGACCGGCTGGAGCGGCGCCACGTGTTCGGCGTGCCGCTGGCGCTCATGGCCATCAGCCTGGTCGGCCGCTACGACCTGCTCGGCCTGGCGTCCGCTCGTCCCCAGCTGAGCCCCTCAGTGGTCTTCTGGCTGTTCGCACTGGGGTGGGCGGCCGCGCGGGCGGACACCGTCCGGCAACGGGTCCTGCTGACGGCGGTCCTGCTGCTCACCGTGCCCGGCCTGTTCCAGGACCAGCCCCTGCGCACGACCCTCGTCATCGCCGAGCTGGGGCTGCTGATCTGGGTGCCGACCCTGCCCAGCCTCGGCCCGATCAGCGCGCTGGCGGGCGTCCTGGCGAGCAGTTCGCTGTACATCTACCTGACGCACTACCAGGTCTACCCCTACCTCCAGGAGGACTTCCCGCTCACCGCCCTGTTCGCCTCACTGGTACTCGGCGTCGGCTACGCGGCGGTCGTCACCCGGGTTGCGCGAGCCGTGCGGTGGCTGTGACGACGGTTCACCGCCTGGGCGCGACCGCGGCCTGCGAGTAAGGCCGCCTGCAAACCTGCGCAACGATCAGGCGCCGCACCGTGCCGTCCGAGCCCAAGCGTGACTGAGCGGTCGGCCAGTGGCGCCCAGCAGGCAGGGAGCCAGCCCCGTGCAAGGCGACGCGAACGCTGTCCCGGGCGCTGCCGTCCTCCTGTCGCGTTCGGCATGAGGAACGCTCGACGCGCTCGCCCTGCTGCATCGCAATGACCGTTGCCCGGCCCGCTGACGCCGTCGCCTGCCTACGGTCCCGCCGCCGCCCGTACGGAACCCGCCCCGACAAGAAGGCAGTCAAGCGTCCGCCCTGGTGTCGTACGCCCGCTGGCTGCTCCGGATCTCTTCGCTGTGCTCCACGGTCCAGTCGTAGAGCCGTCCGAACGGCTCGCGCAGGGACTCGCCCAGAGGCGTGAGCGAGTACTCGACGCCGACCGGTGAGGTCGGCAGCACCGTGCGGCGAATCATGCCGTTGCGCTCGAGACGGCGCAGCGTCTGGGTGAGGACGCGTTGTGTGACGCCCTCCAGACCTCGCTTCAACTCATTGAACCGGGTGGGCCGCTCCAGCAACGCCATCACCATCATCGACCACTTGTCCGCGATCTGATCGAGGATCGGCCGGCTGGGACAGTCCGCCCGGAAAACCGGCCGCGGTTCGGCGTCAACTCCGTGCAGATCGGTGTTCTTCATGATCCTTGGTGTCCCCAAAGTGCCTTCTTGAACATCGTCGTGCCGTCACCGACGGTAGGTATGCATCGCAAACCTACATGCCCAGCAGTAACCAACGGAGAGCTCATGACGAACGATGCCTACTCGACCCTGCACGTGAGCAGCGAACACGGCGTCGCCCGGATCGTCCTCGACAATCCCCCGGTGAACGCTCTCGGAACGACGATGATGCGCGAGCTGCGGACGGTGCTGACCGGCCTCAAGGACGATCCATCCGTCCGCGTGATCGTCTTCTCGAGCGCCGACCCGGAATTCTTCATCGCTCACGTGGACATGCACATCGGGGAAGAGACGGACGCCCTCCGGGAACTCGCCGCATCCGCGCCGGCGGGCGTCAACGTGTTCCAGGCGATCGGTGAGCTGATCCGCCACCAGCCCCAGGTGACCATCGTGAAGCTCGCCGGCAAGGCCCGCGGAGGCGGCGCTGAATTCGTGGCCGCGGCGGACATGGCTTTCGCCGCCATCGAGACGGCTGGACTCGGTCAGATCGAGGCGCTCATGGGCATCGTCCCCGGCGGAGGCGGAACGCAGTACCTCCGGGACCGCGTGGGCCGCAATCGCGCACTCGAGGTGATCCTCACCGCGGACCTGTTCGATGCCGGGACCGCAGCGTCCTACGGCTGGATCAACCGGGCCCTGCCGGCCGACGAACTCGACGAGTACGTCGACCGTATCGCCCGTGACGTCGCCGCGCTGCCGGACGGTGTCATCGAAGCAGCCAAGAGCGCGCTGCCCGCCGACGACTTCAAGGAAGGACTCCGCCGTGAGAACGACGCTTGGGCTTCTACGGTCAGTCTGCCGGCCGCTCAACACCTGATCAGCGGGGGCCTGCAGAGCGGGGCGCAAACACCGGCCGGTGAACGGGACCTTGAGGGGCTGATGCGCAGCATCGCGCGCTGACTGCCGGACGGCCACAGGACAGGCACTGATCGACGCGGTCCCACCGGACACGGCATCGACCTCTACCACCGGATCGCGAACTACCGGTAGCCACGACCGGGGTTGCGTCCTACCCGCACGGAACATGCGGCCGCCTCCCGAACCAGCGACAACTCGCGAGCCACGGATCGTCATTCGCGTCAGCGCTACGACCTCGGCACCCGCAGAAGCCGTATGGAGTCTCCTGGTTGGGTGTGGGCGTTGTCAGTCAAGGGCTTGCGGTGAGACCGGATCGTCCCGCGGCCTGCGTTCGATACCGCCCCGGTGTGATGCCGAACTCCCTTTGGAAGGCGTGTGAGAGCGCGTACGGGCTGCCGTAGCCGACTCGGTCGGCGATGGTGGCCAGGGTGTCCGGGGTGTCGCGGAGCAGGGTGGCGGCGCGGATCACGCGCCACCAGGTGAGGTACGCCATCGGAGGGCGTCCGACCAGGGTGGTGAACCGGCGCGCCAGGGTGGGTCGGGAGACGCCTGCCTCCGCCGCCAGGCGATCGTTGCTCCATGGCGCGGCCGGGTTCGAATGCAGTGCCCGCAGGGCTGCGGCTGTCACCGGGTCGCCCAGTACGCGGGGCCAAGCTCCGCTGGGGGCCTCGGTCATCCAGGCGCGGATCATGTAGACGAGGAGGAGATCGAGCAGGCTCGGGAGGGCCACGCAGGAGCCGGGTCGCATCTCGTCCAGTTCACCGGCGAGCAGATCGATGGCGGCACGGAGTTCGAGGTGGCCGCCTACTCGGCTGGGCAGATGGACGACTTCAGGCAGCTCTGCCATGAGCGGGTGCATGCGGCTGCAGTCGAGCCGGTACTTGCCGCAGAGCATCTCTGTCTCGTAGCTGTCGGGCCGGGTTGGCGGCTGTGTCTCCTTGAGCCATTGCTCGAACGGCACCGCCTTCTTCTGCGCGGCCGCCGCATCGACCGGGGAATCGGCGATCACATGGCCCGTGCCATGGGGCAGCAGCACCGCGTCACCCGGGCCGAGCGGTGTGGGGGCGCTGCCGTCGGTCAGCAGCCAGCAGCGGCCCTTGAGGACGATATGGAAGCCCGCCCCGTCGTACGGGTCAAGTCGCACGCACCAGCTGCCGCTTGTCCGCAGCCGGCGGGATTGGGGGTGCCCGAGGTGCACGGCGGAGATCGCATCGCTCACCACATCCATCCATGCAGAGTATCTGCCGTATGAGGGGTGAGACGGATTCGTATTTTCTTGAGCTTCATGCATATTGAGGCGCTCGGTCGGCCTTCTTTAACGTCGGTCGCGTGATGAACGAGAACGCGAGTGTGCAGAGCATGGTGCTGGGGGACGTCGAGGTCGTCCGGGTTGTCGAGTGGCACGAACCGTTCCTGCCGGCCTCCGGCATGTTCCCGGGGGCTGCCGCCGATGTGTGGAAGGACAACGAGGACTGGCTGGCCCCGGACCACTGGGAGCCGGACAGCGACTTGGTGGTGCTTGCTCTGCAGAGCTGGGTGCTGCGCAGCGCGGGCCGGACCGTCCTGGTCGACACCGGGGCGGGTAATGGGCGTGAGCGACCGGGCATGGGGCCGTTCCACCGCTCCCGCAGCGATTTCCTGGGCCTCCTGGCGAGGGCCGGTGTCAGCCCGCAGGATGTCGACGTCGTCGTCAACACCCACCTCCACGTCGACCACGTCGGCTGGAACACCGTCGACGTGGACGGGCAGTGGGTACCGGCGTTCCCCAACGCCCAGTACCTCATTCCGGCCGCCGACGACTTCCACTACGGTCCGCACAACGCGTTCGGCAACGGCGCGCGGGAGGTCGACCGCCTGATCTACGAAGACAGCATCGCGCCCATCCACCAGGCCGGACAGGCCGTGCTGTGGGACGGCCTCCACCGCATCGACGAACACCTCACCCTGGAGTCCGCACCCGGTCACACTCCCGGCTCATCCGTACTGCGGCTCGCATCCGGCAGCGACCGGGCCGTCTTCGTCGGAGATCTGCTGCACAGCCCGGTGCAGATCCTTGATCCCTGCTGCAACAGCAACGCCTGCCTGGATCCGGAACAAGCGGTGACCAGCCGCCGTCGGATTCTGGGAAGGGCGGCTGACGAACGGGAGTTGCTCGTCCCCGCGCACTTCGGTGGCTCGGGGGCCCTGGAAGTGCGGCGGGACAGTGGCAGGTTCACACTCGGCCCTTGGGCAGCGACCAGCCGCAAGGAGAGTGCCTCCGCCCTCGAGTGAGCCGTGGCCTCACCCCGTGAGCCGTGACCTCATCCGCCACCCGTCAATGTTTTCCGCGGTGCTGCAAGAGGGCCGCCGGCTTCCGGGCCCGGCATGGCTGGTTCCCCGTCCGCTCCTGGCATCAACCGGTCTCACGACATTGCGCGGGGCTGGTCACCGATTCGCAACAGACGGCACCAGGGTGATCAAATGCGCCGCGGCGTGGCTGAATATGGTCCCTCCAGCTCACGCGGCCGCACAGGTGGCCGCTGCTACCACCCTCGGGGGACATCATGAAGGTCACGCGTCGCCGCAGACAGATCGCGCTCCGGACGCTCGCGCTGAGCGCATGCGCGGCCGGCGTCCTGGCGCTCACCGCCTGTTCCTCCGGCTCCTCGGATGCGGGCCCTGCGGCGACGGCCGCCACTGCCCCGCCGGCCAAGGCCGGGGACGGCACCGAGACGACCGCGCCCGCCACAGCCGTGCCCGCCGGCAAGGTCTCGACGCCGCCCGCCTCCAAGGCGACCCCTCCCCCGGCATCCGCCACATCACCCTCGGGCTCGCCGATCGCTGCCGGCACCGGTGGTGAGGACGACGGCTGCGATCACAAGATGCCCGTCTCGCCGGACGAGATCGCCGTCTCCCGCTACACACCCGAAGGCGGTTCCCTGAGCCTGATCTTCCGGCACGGCAACTGGGGCTGCGGCACACCCGATTCCGACAGCGCCCCGTTCGAGACCGTCGGCAAGGAGACCTATCTGCCGATGGACCAGGCGGCGTACATCACCGTCACCGACCCCATCGTGACCAGCACCGAGAACCAGCACATCGGTGTCCAGGAGTTCCTGGACTGGCTGGATGCACACCCCGACAGCGGCCTGGTCTTCAAGTACCACCTCGGCGCGGACGGAGCCATCGACAGCCTGGAGCAGATCTTCACTCCCTGACGCAGTCGCGAACGGACCCGGCCTCCCCGCCCCCGCCGCTGCAGGCGACGGCGGGAGCGGGGCAGGACAGCGGCGTGGGCCTACGCAGCAGGTCAGTGGTCCGCGCAGCACGGGGTCGGCTCCGGGACCTCGAACGGGACCAGCACTCCCCCGGCCGCCGGCATGGTCGTCAGTACGAGTTCGCCGTCCCGCCATTGCGGTCGGACGTGATCGCGTGTCACCAGCAACGTGCCGGGTGCGGGCGGGCCGGGGGCGCCCAGTACCGTCACGCGGTCGATCGCTGAGCGCGTCAGCACTTGCGCGACCGTCAGCGTGGCGGTGACGGCGGCGGCTCCCGGGTAGAGGACCGCCCGGCCTGCCGGGTCGGGCAGACCGTCGCACACCTCATGGCCCTCGGCCGCGAGCCGCTCCCGGACGGTGCTCAGGAGCGGCTCGGACGGCAGGGCGAGGGAGAGCGCGACGCGCGGGCGGTCACCGCGCACCAGGTGCGTGCAGCCGAACACGTCCTCGGCGAGGGCGAGTTCGGCGGCCAGCTCCCGGAGCAGGTGGTCGGCCGTGCGCAGGTCGCGGACCCCGGGGTCCACCGTGAGGGCGTACCGCATCACGACGGCAGGACCCAGATCGGGTTGGAGTAGAACCACAGGTCGAGCCACGGGTCGGCGTCGCCCACGACGTCGATCGCCGGACCCGCCGGGTCGACCGCCGCGCCCATCGCTCCGACGGCGCTCCGGTTGCCGTCGCTGCCGCGCAGACGGACGTACAGCGGCCGGTCCACCCGGCCGAGCTGGTAGGTCAGGCGGACGACGCCGGAGGACTTGTCGATCTCGTAGGAGCGGACCACCTTCGCCGTCGGCGCGGTGAACGTGTCCTTGTCCGCGACCGGTCCGGTGACATCGCCCTGGATGACGTCGACGCGCGCCAGTTCGGGCACGAAACCGGCCCAGTTGGGGCCGCCCGCGAGCGCCACGTCGACCGTCAGCGTGACGCTGGTGCCCTTCTTCACGTGCAGGGCGCCGCCCAGTGTGGCCCACCGGCCGCCGCCCGCGACCCGCGCGTCCAGGCCGCTGAGGAGCTGCCCGTGGTCGACCCAGACCCGGCCCGCGCGGATGCCGTCCATGACCGCGGCGTAGGAGAAGCCGTCGGCTCCCACATGTGTACGGCTGTACTGGCCGGGCCAGTAGTCGCCCTGGGTGATGTCGATCTTGCCGCCGTAGACCGGGTCCTCGTAGCGGCCGTTGGCGTTGAAGTCGCCGCCGGGTCCGCGCACGGCGGTGTCGGCGTAGACCTGGTGGCTGTCGCTGTTGGCGGTGATCCACCAGGGCTTGCCCTCGGCGAGGAGGCTGTCCCACAGTCCGCCGACGGTGGCGGTCATCCAGTCGAAGCCGCCCCAGGTGCGGTAGCTCTCCAGCGGGTAGCCGGCGAAGGAGTTGGCGCTGGGGCTGTTGTCGTAGATGCCGCGGGCGCGGGCCATGCCCAGGGGCGTGGGCAGTCCGGCGGCCTGGTGGCCGGGGGCGCCCTCGAAGCCGACGGCTATCTGGCGGCCGGAGCCGGTGGCGTCTCGCCAGCCGCGGATCTCGTGCGGGGAGTCGACACCGCGCCGCGCCGGGTGGTTGGCGAGCATCAGCGCGTCCTTCACCTTGCGCCGCTGCACCTGCTCGGCCAGGAAGTTCAGGCCTGCGACGGCCAGCGCCTCGTTGGCGGGCGTGGAGTCGCTCGCGCTCTTCACGCTGCCGTCGTAGTCGGTCTCGAACTGCTTGAGGACGGCGACCTCGTTCTTGCCGGGGTGCACGAAGACGGTGCCGTGCTCGGCGGCGGGGATGTTCCATTCCAGGCCCTGGAAGACGAGCGTGTCCTCGTAGGCGGCGCGGGCCTGCCTGATGTCCGGGTTCACCTTGTCGACGCCGATCTTGGCGTGCGTCGTGCTGCCGTGGTCGGTGATGACCATCCAGTCCAGGCCGTGCCGGGCGCCCTGGCGGACCTGGTCGACGACACGGTACTTGCCGTCGCTGCTGTACTGGGTGTGGATGTGGTGGTCGCCGGCCAGCCACAGGAAGCCCTCGTGCCGCCGGCCGCCGGAGGCGGGAGCGGCGGCGGCCGGTGTGGTGGCGAGGACGCTGCCGGCCGCGAGTCCCGCGCCGAGCAGTCCGGCCCGGCGCAGCAAGGTGCGGCGGGACTGCTGCTCGGGGGTGAGGGCCTCGTCGGGCACGGAGGTGTCGAAGGCCGCGGGCAGGGCGGGAGCCGCCTCGTGCGCGTGATCGTGACTGTGGCTGTGACCGTGGTCGTGATCGTGTCCGTGGTGGTGATGTCCGTGTCCCATGACGCCTCCTGGTTGCCGCTGCCTTCTGCGGCTGCCTTCCGCCGCGCGACCGCGCCGCGTGTGTGGAGGATCAAGGTGATAGATGAACGGTGAACAAGCGGGGGGTGGCCTACGGGTGCCCCGCACGCGGCAGATCGTCACACCTGCCCCTACGGCACCAACAGCCTTTGCACGGCGGGCCGTTGTAGGCGTGGAAGTGCAGATAGTGCCGGGCGACTTCGACCCAGGTGCGGCGCACCCCCGGCACGTCCGGGCAGGCCGGTCAGCCGAACAGACGGCGTTGGATCTCCCGCCGGTAGTCCTCCAGGGTCCGGTCCAGGTGTGCGGCCGTGGCCTCGGCCGCTTCGTCGGGGTGGCCGTCACGGATGGCGCGGTAGATGGCCTCGTGCTCCTCGACCGCGGCCAGGGTGCCCTCGCCGAGGGTGTTGTGGATGCCGATGGCGCTGGACTGGCGCTGCAGTCGGCGGGCGTCGCGCACCGCGCTGCCGAGGAACGTGTTGTGCGAGGCGGCCGCCACCGCCGCGTGGAAGTCGTCGTCACCCTGGTTGAAGACGTCGACCTCACCATGGGCGTACCCGTGCCGGCACTGCTGCATCGCGACCTCGATCGCGCGCAGTTCGGCCGGCGTGGCGCGGGTGGCCGCGAGTCTGGCGGCGGCCATCTCCTGGACACGGCGGAACTCGAAGAGCATGAGGACGTGGTCAAGGTCCACAGGCCGGAAGAAACCGCCCCAGCGACTGGTGATCAGCATGCCCTCGTCGTCCGCGACGAACAGACCGCGGCCCTTGTGCGCCCGCACCCGGCCGAGCGCCGAGAGGATCTTCACGGCTTCCCTGACCACCGCCCGACTGGTGTCCAGCCGCTGCGCCAAGTCGTTCTCCGTGGGCATCCGGTCGCCGGCCACCAGGCGCTCCTCGGCGATGAATTCGAGGATCCGCTCCGCCACGATCTCGTATCCGGGCCGGTAGTCGCGCCGCTCGTCCGCGCCGTTCACTACTGCTGGCACGGCCGGCGTGTCGTTCATGTGTCCTGCCTCCGGGTGACTGCGACATGCATGACTGATCGAGTTTGAAGCCGCGCTCATCGTACCCCAGCTCACAATAAGTCGTACTCATCTCGCGGCAGCTTGATCTTGCTTCTCTGCGCGACTTCAGCCTTAGCTACCCATTTGTCCAGGTACAGAGGTCAGCGGGAGCAGATCTCTTGCGCCCAACCGGGTCCAGAAAAGCCGTACACAGCCCTTGACGCGCCCTTTGATGTGGCGGCTAATTTCTTCCGCAGCGGTAATGACAGAGTCGTCAGCCTCACGCAAACCGAGTGGAGTCGCTCATGTCCGTCTACAAGCCTTCGGTCGCCCAGGGGACACGGACCAGCAGGGGACGTACCGCGTTGCTGGCCGGCTGTGCGTCCACCGTGCTGCTCACCGTGGCCGCCTGTGGCGGGGGCGGCGGCACGAGCGGCACGACCAAGGACGGATTCGCGCAGGCACCTCAAAAGGACGGGGCACTGACCGTCTGGGTGGACGCGACCCGCATGGACGCCGCCAAGCTGTACCAGTCGCAGCACCCGGACGTGAAGCTGGACATCGTCAGCTACGACGGTGACGCCAACGGCTCCAACTACCTGCAGACCAAGGTCCAGTTGTTCAACCGCACGGGCAAGGGCTGGCCGGACGTCGTCTTCAGCTCCCAGAACAACGAGGCGAGCTGGGCCGTCGACGCGGGCTTCGCGGCCCCGCTGAACAAGGGCCTGATCCCCGAGTCGACGCTGGGACAGTTCGCGAAGGGCGCCAACGACGTCTGCACCGTCGACGGGACCCTGTACTGCCTGCGCAACGACCTCTCCCAGGCGGTGCTCTGGTACAACGCGCCGCTGCTGAAGAAGTTCGGGTACACGGTCCCGACGACCTGGGAGGAGTACCAGGCGCTCGGCGAGAAGGTCGCCGAGGAGCACCCCGGCTACCTCGTGGGCGACGCGGGTGACACCTTCACCCCCGAGATCTACCTGTGGGCGAGCAAGTGCGGCGCCAACGACATCACCGGCCCCAAGTCGGTCTCGGTGAACACCACCAGCGAGGCCTGCACCAAGATGGCCAAGCTGCTGGACGTACTGATCAAGAACAAGTCGATGTCGATCAGCGGCGTCTTCAGCACCGACTTCGCCAAGAACGAGGCCGACAAGGTCCTGCTGATGCCCGGCCCGGCCTGGTACGGCGGCGCGGTCTTCAAGGACGGCCTCAAGACCCCGGCCAAGCAGATCGCGGTCGCACCCATACCGCAGTGGCAGGGGGAGACCTCACCCTCCACCGGCAACGTCGGCGGCGGCACCTGGCTGCTGTCCAAGCACTCCACCCACATCAAGGCGGCCACCGACTTCCTGAAGTGGGTCACCACCGACAACGCCTACCAGGGCGAGAAGGCCCCCGGCTTCCCGGCGTACGCGCCGGCGGCCGAGAACTGGCTGAAGGCGCAGGCCGCCTCCGGGTACTACGCCAGTGACCTCACCGCGCTCAAGGACGCCTCCTCGCAGGTGTGGTCCGGCTGGGGCTCGGGCCAGTTCAGCCAGGAGGCGATCTGGGCCGCCACCGTCAAGCCCGGCCTGACACAGGGCAAGACCATCGAATCGATGCTGCCCGCCTGGCAGGACTCCATCGTCAAGTACGCCAAGTCCAACGGATACAAGGTCTCCCAGTGACGCTCACGCACTCCTCGGCCGGTTCCGTCCGGGGGCGCTCTCGCGGCACCTCCCGGCAGAGCCGGGCCGGCATGGCATTCGTCGCCGGCTACGTACTGCTGCTGATCGCCTTCGGCGTCCTTCCCACGTGCTACGCCATCTACTTCGCGTTCACGAACGCCGGAGGCGCCTTCAGCGGCTTCTCCAACTTCGTCACCACGGCACAGGACTTCCGCTTCGTCGACTCCCTGGGCCACGTGGCCCTGTACCTCGTCTTCTGGCTCCTGTCCCTCGTGGTGTTCGTGGTCGTCCTGGCCCTGCTCCTGCACCAGCTGTCCTCCGGTCCCGTCAGCCAGGCGCTGCGCTTCCTCTACTACATCCCCGGCGCGCTCGCCGGCGCCGCGAGCGTCCTGGTGTGGCTGTTCATGCTCGACCCCACGGTCAGCCCGGTCAGCTCGCTGCTGGAGACGCTGGGGTTCCACACGTTCGGCGAGGTCATAGCCCCCGGCAATCTGGCGCTCCTGTTCACGATCATCGCGTTCTGGACCGGTGCGGGCGGCTGGATCGTCGTCATGTACGGCGCACTCAACAACATCCCCAAGGACGTCATGGAGGCCGCCCGTATCGACGGCGCGAACGGCTGGCAGACCGCCTGGCGGGTCCAGATCCCCATGCTGCGCAAGTGGATCGTCTACATGGTGATCCTGGGCTTCGCGGGCGGCGCCCAGCTCTTCGTCGAACCGCAGCTGCTCTCCCTCGCCAGTACGGGCGTGGCCGGCCGCGACTACTCGCTCAACCAGCTGACGTACGACTTCGCCTTCCAGATGAACAACATCAACGGCGCGGCCGCGGTCTCGGTGGAGCTGCTGGTCGTCAGCGTGTCGGTCGCCGGTGTCTTCGTCGCACGGTCGGGGTTCTTCGATGCCGACTGACACCCGCCCCACTCCCCCTGCCACCGCCCGCGCGGACCGGGAGGCGAACCGCATGAGCCGAAGCCGCCACGGACAACCGCGGCAGCGCGGCCGGCGCCCACGGCACATGACGTCCCGCCTGCTGGCGGGCGCGGTACTCACCGTCTTCGTGGTCTTCTTCGTGCTGCCGGTCCTGTGGCTGCTGCTCGCGGCGACCAAGACCGACCAGCAACTGGTCCACGACAGCCCGTTGTCCTTCGGATCCTGGCACGCGCTGTCGGCCAACTGGCACGCGCTCACCGCCTTCCAGGACAACGCCATCCTGCTGTGGCTGCGCAACTCCGCCCTCTACGCCGCGATCTCCCTGGTCATCACCCTCTGCCTGGCGATTCCGGCCGGATACGCGCTGGCGATGACCGAGTTCCGCGGCCGGCACACGCTCCTGATCGCGACCCTCGTCGTGATGCTCATGCCGAACGCCACGCTGGTGGTGCCGCTGTTCCTGGAGATCAACGCGGTGCACCTGATCGGCACCATGTGGTCGATCATCCTGCCGTACTCGTTCTACCCGTTCGGCGTATACCTGACGTACATCTACTTCACCACCGCCGTACCCAAGGACCTCCTGGCCGCGGCCCGGATCGACGGCTGCTCCGAGTTCGGCGTCTTCCGCCATGTGGCCCTGCCCCTGGCGACGCCCGTCATCGCGCTGGTCGGGTTCTTCAGCTTCGTCGCCAACTGGACCAACTACTTCCTGCCGTACGTGATGCTCCCCGAGAGCGACCAGATGCCGATCCAGGTGGGCGTCGGCAGTCTCCTCAGCAATGTGCCCTCGTTCAACCCGACCGTCGGCACACTCGCGATCCAACGACCGCAATTGGCACTGGCGACGCTGGTGGCCATCACCCCCGTGCTCGTCGTGTTCCTGTTCGCCCAGCGCTTCCTGGTCAGCGGAATGCTCGCCGGCGCCACCAAGGAGTGACCGCTCTCATGCCCTTCGACTCTCACCCCGACGCCACCGGCGACCCGACGCCCGATGTCCAGGCCACGGTCCCCCTGCTCGAACCCCCCGGCTGGGCCGTCGCCCAGCGCGCCCTGTTCGACCTGCTCGACCACGCCTGGCGCCGCTTCGCCCGCGACTTCACCGGCCCCGACGGACGGCTGAACTACACCAAGCAGCTCACCACCCGCGACGGCGTCGACGATTTCTACGAGGTCTTCTTCAACTGGCCCCAGCTGTACCTCCTCGGCGGCGCCGACGACCTCCTGCCCGCCAGCGAGAAACACTGGGAGGGCGTCACCAAGCAGCTGACCGAACTGGGCATGCTGCGCGACGAGTACGAGCGCGGCTACGACTGGTTCCACCAGGGCGAGAGCCTGCTGCTGCTCTACTTCCTGTGCATGGCCGCCCCCGACCGCTGGCGTGAGCGCGCCCTGCGCTTCGCCGAGTTGTACGTCGACCCCGCCAAGGGCAACTACGACCCCGAGCACCGCATCATCACCCGCCCGCACAACGGCAGCGACCCCGAGCGCACCGGCCTGTTCGACGGCGACGTCTACCCCTGGCTGCTCAAGGAAGCGGAGACCTACGGCTTCCCGCTCGACTGGCTGCCCGAGGCCCAGGACGGCCCGTACCCGCTCTCGGCGGACCCCCGGCTCGGCGACCAGATGCGGGACCGGATGGGCGTCGGCGACACCGCGCTCAACCTCGCAGCGGCAGGACTGGTCCTCAACGCCTGGATCCTGACCGGCGAGGAGCGCTACCGGAACTGGATCGCCGAGTACGTGGGCGCCTGGCACGAGCGCAGCCGGGAACAGGGCGGCCTGATCCCGGACAACGTCGGCCCGGACGGGGTCGTCGGCAGCCTCCTGGACGGCCGCTGGTACGGCGGCCACTACGGCTGGTCCTGGCCGCACGGCTGGCACAGCGTCGGACACGCGGCCTGCGTGGCGGCCATCGCGGCGGCGACGGTCACCGGGGACGACGACTACCTCTCCATGGTCGCGACCTCGCTCGACACCCTCATAGAGCGCGGCAAGGTCATGCCCCACACGGAGGCCGACTCCAGCCTGCCCTCCAAGTGGGCCGCCGAACTCGGCCCGGACCGGGACACTCCCACGCTCCACCTGCCGTTCCGGCACAACGACTCGGGCTGGTTCGACTACAACCCCTCCACGCCCCCCGTGCCGGTGGCCCTGTGGCACCACACCTTCTCGGAGGCCGACCGCGCCCGCCTCGAACGGCTGCGAGAGGCAGACGGCATCGACTGGCGCACCGTACGGCCGTTCCGCGCCAAGGAGGAGTCCGGGCACGAGAAGGCGTGGTTCGCGTTCCTCGCCGGCGACGACCCCGGCTACCCGGAGCGGATCCTCGCGGCCGCCCAGGCCCAGGTCAGGCACCGGCTGCGGCGCATCGACCGCTACCGCGACCTGGACGTGCCCGAGGCCGACATCCATGTGTGGCAGCAGTGCAACCCGGTGGCCACCGAGGCCCTGGTACAGCTGACCTGGGGCGGCCCGCAGGTGCTGTACCAGGGCGGCCTGCAACAGGCCCGGCTGCGCTACCACGACGCCGAGGCCCGCCGCGCGGGTCTGCCCGCCGACGTCGCCGCTCTGGTCACCTCCATCGACCCCGAGGCGACCACCGTCGAACTGGTCAACCTCTCCCCCGGCACCGACCGCACGGTCATCGTCCAGGCCGGCGCGTTCGCCGAGCACACCATCACCGGCGTCCGCTACACGACCTGCCCGGACGACGGCTGGATCGGGGACATGTACGACTACGGCCACACCGAGCCGGAGGTCTCCGAGGCCGAAGTCCCGTGCGGGAGTCCCTGTCTGACGGTCCGTCTGCCCGCCTCGACGCGCATCCGGCTCACCCTGCGACTGGGCCTGCGCACCCGTACTCCCAGCTACCGCACGCCGTTCGACCGGTCCAACTCCCGTGACACGACAGGGGAATCGGCATGAAGCGCATCGCCCAGACCATCCGGCTCCGCCCCGAACACCGAGAGGAATACCTCCGGCTGCACTCTGCCGTATGGCCGGGCGTGGAAGCCGCCCTGCACCGGGCGAGCATCCGCAACTACAGCATCTACCTCCACGGTGACGTGCTGTTCGCCTACATGGAGTACCACGGCGAGGACTTCGAGGCGGACATGGCGTCCATCGAGGCCGATCCCGAGACCCAGCGCTGGTGGAAGCTCACCGACCCGTGCCAGGAACCCTTCCCCGACCGGGGCGAGGGCCGCCAGTGGACCGAGCTCCCCGAGATCTGGCACCTGAGCCTGCCCGGCGACGACGCCACCGCCTGACCCCCGACCCGCAGCAGCCCGACCCGACTTGGACCAGCCCGTGACCGCACCCGTGCTCATCGACGCGCACCACCACCTGTGGGACCTCTCCCACCGTCCGCAACCCTGGCTGGACGACCCCGACATGGCATCGATCCGCCGCACCTTCACCCCCGAGGACCTGCGCTCCACCGCCACCCACCCCGTCGCGGGCCGACGGCTGCACGGCACGGTGGTCGTCCAGTGCATCGCGGAGGTCGCCGAGACCGAGGACCTGCTCGCGCTCGCCGAACAGGAGCCGCTGATCCAGGCCGTGGTCGGCTGGGCCGACCTCACCTCCCCGGCCATCGCCGACGTGCTCGACCAGCTGATCGCCGGGCCGGGCGGCGGGTACCTGCACTCCCTGCGGCATCTGGTCCAGGGCGAGAGGGACCCGAGCTGGCTGCAACGCCCGGATGTGGAACGCGGGTTGGGGGCCGCCCGGGACCGCGGACTGCGCTACGACGTGCTCGTGCGCGATCACCAGCTCGACCAGGCGATCCGGCTCGCGGAACGCTTCCCCGACCTGCCCCAGGTCCTCGACCACGCGGGCAAGCCGGACATCGCCCGGCACGACTTCGCGGACTGGGAACGCCGGATACGGCAGCTGGCCGCGCACCCGAATGTGGTGTGCAAGGTCTCCGGGCTGATCACCGAGGCCGACCACTCCCGCTGGACCACCGCCGACATCCGCCCCGTCTGGGACGTGCTGGTCTCCGCCTTCGGGCCCGAGCGGCTGATGTTCGGCTCGGACTGGCCGGTCGCCAACCTGGCGGGCGGCTGGAACCGGTGGGCCGCCACCGTGGACGAACTGCTCACCGGCTGGAGCGAGAGCGACATCGACGCGCTCCTGGCCGGTACCGCCACCGCGTTCTACGGCCTTGCGCAGGTCGGCGGAGAGGACGACGCGACGGCCCGAACGAGCTGAACACGCCCCACCGAACATCACGCCAAACCCGCGCGGAGTACATCCCCACGGATGCCGAGCCCTCGGCATCCGCCCCCGGTCTGCGCCGAAGACCCCCTGCCCCGTGACGCTCGCAACCCTTTGTCTGTCCGCCCGCACCCGCGAGACCGCACCGGTCCCCAGTACACCGTCCGGCCCCGGCGGGGTGGAGCTCGCCCCCGCCTACGTCGGTATCTGCGGCACTGACCTGAACATCTTCCACGGCGACATGGACGCCCGGGTCACCGTGCCCGCCGTCCTCGACACCGCGCCGCACTACGGCCTCGGCCTCGGCGCGACCTCGCACTCCACGCCCAGGCTGTCCCCGACGGTCTCTGGGCCGAACTGCGCGCGCAGGGCCTCATCAGGGCCGACGTGCCCATCGCCGACGAGGAGCGGCACCGTTCCTAGGGAGTGAGCGGGAGTGAGTCCTGGTGCAAGGACTCATGCTCAGCCGAACGCCCCGAACGGTGTTGGACGTTCTCCCGCATCACCAGCCAACTCGTGTCGGCGGGGCCGGAAAGTCATGGCTTTCCGGCCCCGCCGTCTTCTGACCCTTACCGCGTCATCCGGTCACTGGATCGTCCAGGCCTGATTCGACTGGTTCAGTGCCATCCACTGGTCGATGGCGGCACCGTTGGCCGTGGAGCCGGCGCTGACCTCCAGGACCTGCTCGGTCTCGAAGTACCAGAGCTGGTTGTTGCCGCTGTTGACGTTCTTGATGGTGTAGTACGTCGACGGGTTGACGTTCGGCGTGCCGGTCGCGTCCTCCAGCGCACCGCCGGCCTGCTGCACGCCGAGGTCGGAGAAGAAGAAGTAGGCGTCGACCGGACATACCTCCAGAAGCAACCGCCATTTCGTGTCGCAGCTCTAGACACAGGCAACATCCATGCCCGTTAATCCATCCCAGGTATCGATGGAAGGGCTGCCGGGACCCAGACCTCCGTGGATGCCAAACCCCCTTGCCCAGGTGGACTGCCGGCTGAGCTGCCCACGCGTCAGCTCTCGCCTGCCTGACCGACGGTGACACACGTTCCGTCTGCTCGACCCGTCGACCGTTGTTCGATATCTCGCACAAGGAGGCAACGTCGCGGTACGCCTGTCCAAGAACCCCCTACGCGGAACTGCCGTACCGGCCGGGCCTGCTCACCCTGCAGCGCTGAACCGAAGCAGCAACCACTCGCAGAAGAGGACACCCGCATGAGAAAGTCC
This sequence comes from Streptomyces sp. S.PB5, assembly GCF_030403745.1. Lineage (GTDB taxonomy): Bacteria > Actinomycetota > Actinomycetes > Streptomycetales > Streptomycetaceae > Streptomyces. The sequence goes on along the minus strand of NZ_JAQMWP010000012.1, from coordinate 192,410 downwards.
TGGATCCTGCCCCTGCTCACCCTTGTCGCCGCCACCCTCGGGGTGACGGCGACAGGTGAGACCTCCGCCTCCGCCGCCCCCAACACCCCTGTACGCCTCATGCCGTTGGGCGACTCGATCACCTGGGGGGTGGGCAGCAGTACCGGCAACGGCTACCGGGCATCGCTGTGGGACGCGCTCGCGGCGGACGGTCATCCGGTGGACTTCGTCGGCACGGTGCGGGGCGGTTCGATGTCCGACCCCGACAACGAGGGCCACTCCGGATACCGCATCGACCAGATCGCCGCACTCACCGACGCCTCCCTGACCCGCTACCGGCCCAACGTCGTGACGCTGCACATCGGCACCAACGACCTCAACGGGAACTACCAGCCCTCCACCGCCGCCGATCGACTGAGGTCGCTGGTCAACCAGGTCACCGCCGCCGCTCCCGACGCGACCGTCCTCGTGGCCTCCCTGGTCGTGTCCACCAGCGGCTCGGAGGAGCAGTACCGTGCCGCGTACAACCAGGCCACCCGGCAAATCGTGAGCGACGCACAGGCCGCGGGCAAACACGTCGCGTTCGTCGACATGAGCAGTCTGACCACGGCCGATCTGGCCGACGCACTCCATCCCAACAACGCGGGCTACCAGAAGATGGCCGCCGCCTTCCACCGCGGCGTCCAGGCCGCAGACAGCGCAGGGTGGCTGAAGAACCCCGCTCCCGCTCCCGCGCGCGTACAGTCCGGCATCGCCGGCAAGTGCATGGACGTCAGCGGCGCCGGCACCGCCAACGGGACCGCCGTCCAGACGTGGAGCTGCGGCGACGGCGCCAACCAGTACTGGTCCGCCTACACCGACGGAACCCTGCGCTCCATGGGCAAGTGCCTCGACGCCGCCGGCGGGGCCGTCGCCAACGGCACCAAGACGCAGCTGTGGACCTGCCACGGCGGCGCCAACCAGGTCTGGCAGCCCTACAACGGCGGCTACCGCAACCCCGCCTCCGGCCGCTGCCTCGATGTTCCGGGCTCGTCCACGGCCGACGGTGTGCAGCTCCAGCTGTGGGACTGCCACGGCGGCACCAACCAGAAGTGGACCACTCTGACCGCCGGTTGACCTTCACTCCCCCGCGGTCGCCCCGGAGGCAAGAGGGTCTCCGGCGCGCAGGTGTCCCCTCAGCCAGTGCTCGGTGTTGCTCACGTGCAGCAGCGCGGCCGCCTGGCTGAGGGTGGCGTCCCGGGTGGACAGTGCGTTGAAGATCGCCTCGTGCTCGGCGAGGGTGCGGCCCCCGGCCTTGTCGTCGACCAGGCCGCGCCAGATACGGGCCCGCAGGGTTCGGCCCGAGATCCCTTCCAAGAGGGTCAGGAGGGTCTCATTGCCCGTGGCCAGGACGACGGCACGGTGGAAGGCGGCGTCATGGGCGTTGAGCTGTTCGACGTCGTCGCGCGCCTCACGCATGGCGTCCAGATGCCGCTTCACCTCGGCCAGTTGGTCGTCGGAGATCCGGGTGGCGGCAAGGGCCGTGGCCATCGGTTCAAGGAGCCGCCGTACCTCCATGAGGTCCTGCAGGGCGACCGCGTCGCCCTGCAGGAGCTCCACCGCGCCGCCGAGCCCTTCCAGGAGCACACTCGGCTGGAGACTGGTGACATATGTGCCGTCGCCGCGCCTGACCTCCAGCACGCGTGCCACGGCCAGTGCCTTGACCGCTTCACGGGCGAGGTTGCGGGACAGTCCCAGCTGGGCGGCGAGGTCCGGCTCCGGCGGGAGTTTCGAGCCCGGCGGCAGTGCTCCGGTCCGGATCAGTTCACGGATCTGCTCGATCGCCTTGTCCGTCAGCGACATCGCGCGTCCCTCCCCTCAGCGTGCCCTGCGAGCACGTCCGACCTGTTGCGGAGCCTCATGCCGAGGGTGACGTTGATGATAGTGGGGCGCGGGTGCGGCAAGTCGATCATGGCGGCCGGCGGGCCGTGCGCCTGGCAGCGCCGACGGCAACCCGGGCTCATCGCGCACAGCTAAGCCTCCAGACATGCCATGTCTGACCGATCTCAATACGCAAATAATCGGGGCAAGTCAGACAACTCCTCCTACGCGGCAGCCACATTCATCCCTGCACGCTGGTTGACATCCCCCGGTTACATGGCCGACCTTCATGCGTGACACTGCGCTTCCCCTGCCCCTTCCGCATCAGGGATGTATCCATGTCGAACTCGATCAACAGACGCCAGTTCCTGGCCTCCGCAACCTGCGTGGCCGCGACGGCCGTTGCCGGAGGTGTGCTCAGTGCCGGTGTCGCCGAGGCGGCGCCCAGCACATACACGCCCGACTGGAACTCGGTGGACCAGCACCCGCCGGCCCCGGAGTGGTTCCAGGACGCGAAGTTCGGGATCTACTTCCACTGGGGCGTCTTCAGCGTCCCCGCGTTCGGCAACGAGTGGTACCCGCGCAACATGTACCGGGTCGGTGACTCCGCCCGCGACCACCACATCGCGACCTACGGGCAGCCGGCGGCATGGCCGTACCACAACTTCATCAACGGCGCGAAGGACCTGGCGGGCAACACCGTGCAGTTCGCGCCGAAGCTGAAGTCAGCCGGCGGGAAGTTCGACCCCGACGAGTGGGCGCAGCTGTTCGTCGACGCCGGGGCCAGGTTCGCCGGCCCGGTCGCCGAGCATCACGACGGCTACTCCATGTGGGACAGCCAGGTCAACGAGTGGAACTCGGTGCAGAAGGGCCCCGGCCTCGACCTGCTGCGGCTGTTCACCACGGCCATCCGCGCCAAGAACCTCAAACTGCTGGTCGCCATGCACCACGCGTACAACTTCACCGGCTTCTACGAGCACGCCCCCGCCCAGACCGACACCAGCCTCAAGAAGCTCTACGGCCAGCTCGGCCAGGCCGCCGAGAACCAGCTCTGGTTCGACAAGCTCAAGGAGGTCGTCGACCGCGCCCAGCCCGACATCCTGTGGCAGGACTTCAACCTGACGGCCGTCGACGAGCAGCAGCGCCTGAACTTCCTGGCGTACTACTACAACCAGGCCATCGGCTGGGGCCGCGAGGTCGTCGCCACCTACAAGGACGGCATGAACGGCAAGGGCGAGGTCTTCGACTACGAGCGAGGCGGCCCGGCCGACCTCACCGCCCCTTACTGGCTGACCGACGACAGCATCTCCAGCAGCAGTTGGTGCTACACGCAGGGCATCGGCTACTACAGCATCCCGCAGATGCTGCACTCGTTCATCGACCGGGTCAGCAAGAACGGCAACGTGCTGCTGAACATCGCGCCGATGGCCGACGGCACCATCCCGCAGGCGCAGAAGGACATCCTGCTCGGCATGGGCGACTACCTCAGGCGCTTCGGCGAGTCGATCTACTCGACCCGCGCCTGGACGGCCTACGGCGAGGGCCCGACCAAGATGGGCGGCGGCTCCTTCACCAACCCGACGGCCGGCACCGCCCAGGACATCCGCTTCACCCGCAACAAGGCCAACACCGTCCTGTACGCCACCGTCCTGGGCTGGCCCGGCAGCTCACTGACGATCAAGACCCTCGGCTCGGACCGGATCAACCTCTCGTCCCTGACGTCGGTGAAGCTCCTCGGCACCACGGCGGGCACCTACATCGACCTGCCCGCACCCACGCAGAGCTCCTCGGGCCTGACGGTCGCGCTGCCCTCCTCGGCGCCCTACGGTGCGGGCGCCTACGTCCTCAAGCTCGCCTTCTCCGGCACGATCCCGGGCCTTCGGCCGCTCGCCGGCGCCGTCGCCTTCACGGACGTCAACTACACCGGCGCCTCGGGTGTGTTCACCGTCGGCGACCACACCACGGCCGACCTGACCGCGGCCGGAGTGGGCGCGGGCGCGATCTCCTCCCTCCGGCCCGCTCCCGGTCACCGGGTGGTCGGCTACTCCGGGGACAACTTCACCGGCACGTCCTGGACGTTCACCGCCGACAGCCCCGATCTGCGGACCACGGGCAACAACGACCAGATCGCCTCACTGCGGGTCCAGTTCGACCCGGCGAGGTACTTCCGGCTCACCAACGCCACCAACGGCCTCGCCCTCGACAGCGGCGGCAACGTCGCCTCCGGGTCCAACCTCAAGCAGTGGACGTGGGACGGCAGCACCAACCTGCAATGGCAGGCGGAGCCGGTGGGCGACGGGTACTACCGGCTGGTCAACCGCACCAACGGCATGGTCGCCGACGGCTGGGGCGCCACCGCCGACGGCTCCCCGGCCCGGCAGGCCGCCTGGAACGGCGGCACCAACCAGCAGTGGAAGATCACCCATCGCGGCGGCGACCGCTACTCGATCGCCAACCGCACCACCGGCCTGGTCCTCGACGGCGGTGGCAACGTCAGCTCGGGCTCCGTCACCAAGCAGTGGACGTTCGGCAGCAGCACCAATCTGCTGTGGACGTTCACCGCGCTGTGACCGGCCAAGGGATGGCATGTATCTGACATTCAGAAAGGTGCCGGTCCGGGCGCGCTGCCCTGCGCCTGTCGCAGGGCAGGGCGCCCGCAGGCCCCTCCGCTCCCGCCTCGATGCTCCGGAACGAACCGGCCAGGGCGCCGCCCGGCCCCAGCGGATCTAGCCTGGAAGCAACCGCTGGAAGTGTGCCCCGGCAGGCACAGCCATCCGGACGGAGGTGTCGCTCGTGGACAAGGCCGTCGAGCACGATGCCCCCACTGCCGCTGTCGTGGTCGACCCGAACGGCGCAGTGAGCGGCTGGAGCGAGGGCGGACGGCTCCTGCTGGGCTGGACGGCGGAGGACATCGTCGGGCGCCCCGTGACCGATCTGCTGGCCGGTCCCCTGCCTTCCGGGTTCCCCGAGAGCCATGAGAGCGCCCGAGGCCACACGGGGCCCACCCCCCTGCGCCATCGCAACGGTTCCACGGTGGAAGCCGTGGTGACGGCTCAGCCACTGTCCGGAGCCGGTGGGCAGGCGCTGGGGCACGTGGTGACCGTCCAGCGCTGGGAAAGCCGCCCGGTGATCGCCGACCGAGCCTTCGAGCAGTGTCCCTTCGCCCTGGGTGTCTACGACCCTGAGCTGCGGTTTCTGTGGATCAACGCCTCCTCGGCCCGGGTGATCGCGCACTCCGAGGAGCAAGTGCTCGGCAAGAAGTACCGCGAGGTGCTTCCCGAGTTCGACCGCACCCTGTTTCCCGAAAGGGACGACAAGCCCTACACCGACGCGCTCGCCCAAGTGGCGAGGACGGGCGAGCCCACGCGTCTCATCACTGTCTTCCAACCTCGCGGCAGTGACTACGCCAATGCCTGGGCCACGAGCATCTGGCCTGTCCGCGATGCCGAAGGCACGGTCCGCGCGATCGCCAACTGGGGATTCGACATGAGCGCCGAGTACTGGGCTCGGCAACGCCTGCTCATCCTCAACAACGCCAGCGGCGGCATCGGCCGGACACTCGACGTGATCGGCACCGCCCAGGAACTGGCCATGACCCCGGTGCCGCGATTCGTCGACCAGGTCAGCGTGGATCTGTTCGACGAGGTGCTGCGCGGAGAGGAACCACCTTCCGGATCCGCAGGCCACCCGGACGAGGCGATCGGACTCGTCCGTGCCGCCCAGCACAGCGCACAGGACGACCCCGACCGGGCCGCCGGGCCCCCGAAGCCGGTCACGCACAGCCCCGGTTCCGTCGCCGCCCGCTGCATGGCGACCGGCAGGTCCACGGTCGAGCTGGCTGCTGACCCGGGCCAGGGCGGCGAGTGGGCCTTCGGGCCCGGGCTCGCCGCCGACCCCGCCCACTGGCCGCCGGGCAACCCGGTGATCGACGAGTCCCTCGCCGCGGCCGGGCTGACGGGCCGGATCACCGTGCCGCTCCGGGCGCGCGGCGCGCTGCTCGGCGTCGTCGCCTTCTCCCGCCTGGACCGGCCGGAGGCCTTCACCGCCGACGACCTGATCCTCGCCGAAGAGCTGGCCGCCAAGGCGGCCGTCGCCATCGACAACGCCCGCCGGTACTCGCGCGAGCGGACGACCGCGCTGACCCTGCAACGCAGCCTGCTGCCACAGGGACCGCCGAACCAGGAGGCGGTCGAGGTGGCATCCCGCTACCTGCCCGGGGGCACCGGAACGGAGGTGGGCGGTGACTGGTTCGACGTCATCCCGCTGTCCGGCGCCCGGGTCGCCCTGGTCGTCGGCGACGTGGTCGGACACGGCCTGCACGCCGCGGCCAGCATGGGCCGGCTGCGCACGGCCGTACGCACCCTCGCCGACGTCGACCTGCCACCGGACGAGCTGCTGACCCACCTGGACGACCTGGTCCTCCACCTCGCCGGCGACCTCCGGCCCGAGAGCCACTTCCAGCCGACCGGCGAGTCCGGGGCCACGTGCCTGTACACCGTCTACGACCCGGTCTCCCGGCGCTTCACTCTGGCCAGTGCCGGCCATCCCCTGCCGCTGGTCATCTCCCCGGACGGCACCAGGACCCCGGTACCCGCCCACCCGGGGCCGCCCCTTGGCATCGGCGGTCTGCCGTTCGAGGCCACCGAGCTCGAACTGCCCGAGGGCAGCCTGCTCGCTCTCTTCACCGACGGACTGGTGGAAAGCCGCGAGCGCGACGTCGACCAGCGGATCACCGACCTCCAGCACGCCCTCAACCACACGACCACCTCACTGGAGCCACTGTGCGACTCGGTGATGGACGCCATGCTCCCCGATCGCCGCACGGACGACGCCGCCCTGCTGCTCGTTCGCACCCGCGCGCTGGCTCGTCATCACGTCGCCGACTGGCACGTCGAGCCCGACACCGCGCAGGTGCCGCGCGTCAGGAAGCTCGCCGTCGACCAGGTGGACGCCTGGGGCCTGGAGGAAGCGTCGTTCGTCACCGAACTGGTCGTCAGCGAGCTGGTCACCAATGCCATCCGCTACGGTGAACCGCCGATCAGGCTGCGGCTGATCCGCGACAGCTCCCTGATCTGCGAGGTCTCCGATGCCAGCAGCACCGCCCCGCACCTGCGCCGGGCCCGCGCCTTCGACGAGGGCGGCCGGGGCCTGCTGCTCGTCGCCCAGCTCACCCAGGGGTGGGGCACGCGGCACACCACCGAAGGCAAGACGATCTGGTGCGCACAGACGCTCACCCCACCCGCGCCGCCGTGACACCCGAGCCCAACCTCGGCGTCAGGGCTCGGTGTTGAGCCGTCCCGAGCGGAACGGTTCCACCTGGTGGGGCAGGTCGGTGAAGCCGGCGGCGGTGAGCGCGGCGCCGAGGGTCGGCAGTGCGGCGGTCTGCGTGACGAGCGCCGGATCCACCTCGACACGGGCCAGGTCGCCGAGGTCGCGGACCCGGAGGTCGGTGACCTCCAGTCCGGCCTCGGACAGCAGGGTCCGCACGGCCGCCTCGGCGCGGTCGACGCGGGCCAGGCGGTAGGGGGTGACCTCGATGCCGTAGCGGACCCGGCTGGCCAGACACGGTGTCGCCGGTTTGTTCCAGGTGGGCAGCGACCAGTGCCGGCTCAGGCGGCGGACGTCCGCCTTGGTCAGGCCGGCGTCGAGGAGCGGGGTGCGGATGCCGCGTTCGCGGCCGGCGCGGATGCCCGGCCGGTAGGGGTCCGCGGCGTCGTCCGCGTTGGTGCCGGTGGCCACCGTCTCGAAGCCGTGTTCGCGGGCGAGCGCCGCGATGGTGTCCAGCACCTCGGACTTGCAGAAGTAGCAGCGGTCGGGGCCGTTGGCCCGGTAGCCGGGGCGTGCCAACTCGTGGGTGCGCGGGGTGAGATGGGTGACGCCGAGGTCGTCGGTGAGCCGTCGGGCGGCGCCGAGTTCCCCGTCGGCCAGGCTCTCCGACACGGCCGTGACGGCCAGGACGTGCTCGGGTCCCAGCACCCGTGCGGCCGCGGCGAGGACCAGCGCGGAGTCGGCGCCGCCGGAGTAGGCGACGGCGACCGGGCCGCCGAGCGCGCGTATGCGGTCGGTGAGCCGGTGCTCCAAGGTGGCGTCAGTGGCCACGGTCTTCCTCCTGGCTCGTCGTCATCGTTCCTGCCCGGCTCACCCGCAGCGCGTCGGCCGCGACGGCACGCAGGGGCCTGCCCAGTGCGGTGGCCGCGGCCGCCACGTCGTCGTGCTCCGGCTTGGCGGCGTGCGGACCGTGTTTGACCCGTACGGGGTGTCCGTCGACCTGCACCGTCTCGAAGGCGCGCGGCAGTGCGGTGCGGGTGGCGCCGATGCGACGGATGCCGAGGGTGCCGGTCTCGGTCAGCACCAGGTCGCGCAGCCGTCGTTCCTGGTGGGGGTGGACGAGGACGTGCAGGATCTGCGCGGGTCTGCCCTTCTTCATGACCGCCGGGGTGGTCCAGGCGTCGAGGGCGCCTGCCTCCAGTGCCCGGGTGATGACGTGTCCGAGGAGTTCGCCGGTGACGTCGTCGAGGTTGGTCTCCAGCACGACCACGTCCTCGTCCGGTGCGCGGACAAGAGGGGAACCGAGGGTGACGGAGACGACGTTGGGCCGGTCGGGCAGGCGGCGGGTGCCCGCGCCGTAGCCGGTGGCGCCCAGGGTCATGGGCGGGGGCGGGCCGTAGCGGGCTCCGATGGCGTGCAGCAGCGCGGCGCCGGTGGGTGTCACCGTCTCACCCGGCAGGTCGCTGCCCGTGACGGCGGCTCCGGTCAGGAGGGCGAGGGTGGCCGGCGCGGGGCAGGGCAGGACGCCGTGCGCGGCATCGATCCGGCCGCGGCCGAGGGGCAGGGGCGCGCTGACGACGTCGGTGACGCCGAGGGCGTGCAGGGCCGCGGCGCTGCCGACGATGTCGACGAGGGTGTCGTGGCCGCCGAGTTCGTGCAGGTGGACGTCGGCCGGGTCGGCGTCGTGGAGCCGCGCTTCCGCCTCGGCGATCGCGGTCACGGCGGCGACGGCGAGGCCCGCGACGGGCCGGGGGGATGCCCGGGAGGCCAGCTCCAGCACCTCGGCGGCCCGCCGCTCGGTGTGCGGGTCGGTGACCTCCACGTGGATCCGGGTGGCGGCCAGCCCGTGGTCGGTGATGCGCTCGGCGGTCAGGTCCCAGCCGGTCAGGCCGGTGGCGGTGACGGCGGACCGGATGTGTTCCAGCGGGGCGCCGGCGTCGATCAGGGCGGCCAGCAGCATGTCCCCGGCCAGTCCGGTGAACGGGTTGATCCAGCAGATCACTCGGCGCCTCCGCGGTCTGCCGCCTGTCCGGCCTGGGCGATGCGGTGCACTGCCATGGCCGCGGAGAATCCGGAGTCGATGTTGACCACGGTCACCCCGGCGGCGCAGGAGGCGTGCATGGCGAGCAGCGCGGTGACGCCTTCCAGTGAGGCGCCGTATCCGGTGGAGACGGGCACCGCGACGACCGGGGCGCGCACGAGACCGCCGACGACGCTGGCGAGGGCGCCTTCCATGCCGGCCACCACGATCACCGCGTCGGCTTGCTGCAGCAGGCCGCGCACCTGAAGGACGCGGTCGAGGCCCGCCACTCCGACGTCGTGGACGGCCGTCGTGTCCAGCCCGACGGCGGAGGCGACGGCGGCGGCCTCCGCGGCCACCGGGCCGTCGGAGGTACCGGCGGCCGCCACCACGACCGAGAACGTCCCGGTGGCGGCCGGCCGCCAGGTCAGCAGCCGGGCCTTCTCGTCGTACGTTCCGCCGTCCAGCTGTCCCAGGACCGCCGCCGCGGTCTCGGGATCGACGCGGGTGGCGAGCACGGGTCCGGTGTTGTGGCGCAGGAGGCCGGTGACGATTCCGGCGATCTGCTCCACGGTCTTGCCGGGCCCGTAGACCACCTCCGGCAGGCCCTGGCGGGCCTCACGGCCGAGGTCGAGCCGGGCGTATCCCAGGTCCAGCACGTCGTTCACGGCCGCCCCCGTCCGATGTAGGGAATGGTCTGCGGGCCTTCCGGCAGGACGCACACGCGGGCGTGAGGGCCCGCGGCGGCCAGCGCCTCGGCGACGGTGGCGGAGATGTCGCGGGTCTGGCGCAGATGGGCCGTGGCCAGTTCCTCGTCGCTGAGGAAGGAGGTGTGCATGATGACGCGGCTGCCCGACTGGATGCGGGCCTGGATCTGCACCTGCCACTGGTCGGGAACCGTTTCGGTGCGCGCGCCGATGGCGGCGAACAGGGCCTCGGGGGACGGCGCGGAGGCCAGCACCTGACGGTAGGAGCCGTGGTCGGGAAAGCCGTCGCGGCACTCGGCCGCGCACACGATCGTCCCTCCGGGCCGGACCACCTGGAAGGCCGCCGACATCCCCTTGACCGCCTGGTACAGGTTCTGGTCCAGCGGGAAGCCGGAGTTGGTGGTGACGACGACGTCGAACGGGGCCTCGACGGGGCGCATCGCCATCCGCTTGGCCGTGGCCGTCGCGGCCACGTGCATGGGCAGCAGGTCGCCGCCGAACGCGGCCACGATGTCCTTGTCCCGGTTGAGCACCACGTCCAGCGCGAAGGTGACGCCGGTGGCCTCGGCGATGGCGCGCACGTCGTCGTGGACCGGGTTGCCGTGGGTGATGCCCCAGGTGGCGTTCGGGTCGCCGATACGGGCCGCGTCGTGCAGCACGAGCACGGTCTCCAGCGCGGCGAGCCCGGGGGCGACGAGCTTCGGGCCGCCGGAGAAGCCGGCGAAGAAGTGGGGTTCGACGAAGCCGGTGGTGATGCGGACGTCCGCCTCCCACCACGCGCGATTGAGCCACACCGGGACGCCGTTGCCGTAGGTGCCGATCCACGCCAGCTGCCCCGCGTCGCGGGCGTCGTGGTTGACGATCCGTACGCCGTCGACGATCTCGTCGCCGAACATCGCCCGCAGTTCGGCCTCGTCGTTGCCGCGGTGCGTGCCGGTCGCGACGAGGATCACCACGTCCTCCCGGCGGACTATGCCCTCGAGTTCGTCCAGGACGGCCGGGATCATCAGGTGGCGGGGTTGCGGGCGGGTGCCGTCGCAGGCCGAGATGGCCACGGTCTGGCCGGGGCGGACGCGCTCGCGCAGCGGTGGTCCGGCGACCGGGTCGCGCAGCGCCGCGCGCAGGGCGGCCATCTGGTCCGCGGCTGCCTCGTGGTGGACGGGTTCGACGACCGTCGCCCGGCGCGGATCGACGTCGATGTCGAGCCCCGACCGGCCGTAGGCGAGGCGGACTTTCACCGGGTCACCTCCATCGGGCCGCCGGGCGCGGATCGTCCCGGCCGGGCGCCGGCGCCGAGTGCGTAGGCGCGTTCCGCTGTCGTGGCGACGACATGGGAACGCTCGGCCGGGGCGAGGCCCAGGTCGTGGGCGAGGCCTGTCCATGCCGCCGTGCGCAGGCCGCGGCCCGGGGCGGGTCCGGGCGCCGAGGCCGGCCACCGGTCGTTTCGGTGTGCGTCGATCCTGTTCACGATCCTTCTCGTTCGCGTTCGAGGGCGTCGAGTTCCGTCCACAGCTCTTCGGGGATCGTCGCGTCGGCGTGTGCGACGTTGACGGTGATCTCCTGGGCGCTGCGGGCTCCGACGACGATGCCGGTGACGGCGGGGTGCCGCAGGGGGAACCGCAGGGCCGCGGCGGCCAGCGCCACGCCGTGGGCGGCGCAGCGCTCGCTGAGGGCGAGGGCGTGGCGCCGGACCGCTTCGGGGGCCGGCGCGTAGTCGTAGGTGGCGTCGGGTGCGAGGTTCGCCAGGATGCCGCTGTTGAAGACCCCGCCGACCAGGACGCCCACCCCGCGTTCGGCGCACGCGGGCAGCAGTTCACCGGCCGCGCTGCGGTCGAGCAGGGAGTAGCGGCCGGCCACGAGGACGCAGTCGAGGTCGGTCTCGGTGACGAAGCGGGTGAGCATCGCCGTCTGGTTCATCCCGACGCCGATCGCCCGGACCGCTCCCTCGGCGCGCAGCCGGGCAAGGGCTGGGTAGGCACCGGTGAGGGCCTCCTTCCAGTGGTCGTCCGGGTCGTGGACGAGCACGGTGTCGAAGGCGTCGAGGCCGGAGCGCTCGAGGCTCTCGGCGAGGGAGCGGCGGACGCCGTCGGCGCTGTAGTCGCGGATCCTGACCAGGCCCGGTTCGCCGTGGAAGTCCTCGTCCCCCGGCGCGGATTCGCCCGGCACGAGCAGCCGGCCGACCTTGGTGGACACCGTGCAGTCCGCGCGTTCCTTACCGAGGCCGGTGAGGAACGCGCCGAGCCGTCGCTCCGCGAGTCCGGCGCCGTAGTGCGGGGCGGTGTCGAAGGAGCGGATCCCGGCCGCCCAGGCTGCCTCCAGCGTGCCGGTGGCCTCCCGTTCGCCGACCGCGGAGAACAGTCCGCCCAGCGGTGCGGTGCCCAGCCCGAGGCGGCTGACGGTGACACCGGAGCGGCCGAGGGGGACCCGTTCGGCATACCAGGGGTGCGCCGCGGCGGACATCAGGCCTGCCCGACGACGTGCCGCTGACGGCCGAGCCGGTCGATCTCGGCCTCCACCACGTCACCGGCCCGCAGGTAGGGGAAGTCGTTGGCGCCGAAGGCCACGCCCGCCGGGGTTCCGGTGTTGATCACGTCGCCGGGGTCCAGCACCATGAACTGGCTCAGGTACCACACGACATGGTGCACCCCGAAGATCATGTTCTTGGTGTGTCCGTGCTGGCGCGGTTCGCCGTTGACCCACAGCCGCAGTGCCAGGTCCTGGGGGTCGTCGGTCTCGTCGGGAGTCACCAGCCAGGGGCCGAGCGGGTTGAAGGTCTCGCAGGACTTGCCCTTGTCCCACTGTCCGCCGCGGTCGTGCTGGAAGGAGCGCTCGCTGACGTCGTCGGCTATGGCGTAGCCCGCGACGACCCGGGCGGCGGCAGCCGGGGAGTCCAGGTAGCGGGCGGTGCGGCCGATGACGACCGCGAGTTCGATCTCGTAGTCGGTGCGGGTACTGGTGCGCGGGACGAGGACGGTGTCGTCGGGTCCGACCACGGTGTTGGACGCCTTCATGAAGACGACCGGCTCCGCCGGGGGCGGGGTCGCGGTCTCCTCGGCGTGATCGGCGTAGTTCAGCCCGATGCACACGACCTTGCCCGGGCGTGCCACCGGTGCTCCGATGCGCTGTCCCCCGGTATCGATGCGCGGCAGAGTTCCTCCGGCGAGCGCGGCGCGGGCGTGCTCCACGCCGTCACCGGCCAGGAAGGCGCCGTCGATGTCGGCGGTCAGCGGGGTCAGGTCGTAGGCGAGGCCGTCGACATCGAGGACGGCGGGACGCTCCGAGCCCGCGGGGCCCACGCGCAGGAACCTCATCGAAGTGCTCCTCACTGAGCGAACGTGCTTGCCCGTGACACACGGCCGTCCGGGCGGCCGGGCATGGGGCGGGTGACGGGTGACGGGTAGACGAGTAACAGGTGACGCGTGATGGGTGACGGGTGACAGGTGACGGTCGAGGGTGGGGCGAAGCCGCCCGATGTTCACTGCCGGGCCGGGACGGTGCCGTTCGGCTCCAGGTGTTCGCGCAGCCACTGTTCGGTGGTGCTCACGTGCAGGAGGGCGGCCGCCTGCGCCAGGTCGGCGTCGCCGGCGGCCAGTGCCTGGAAGATCGCCTCGTGTTCGGCGACCGTGCGGGCGGCGGCGTTGTCGTCGACCAGACCGCGCCAGACGCGTGCGCGCACTGTGCGGCTGGAGATACCCTCCAGCAGGGCGGCGAGGGTGGCGTTGCCGGTGGCCGCGACCACCGCCCGGTGGAACGCCGCGTCGTGCTCGATGAGCCGCTCGATCTCCTCCCGGGCCGCCCGCATCGCGTCCAGGTGCCGCTCCACCTGAGCCAGTTCACCGGCCGAGATGCGGGTGGCGGCCAGTGCGGTGGCGACCGGTTCGAACAGTCGGCGCACCTCGGTCAGCTCCAGCAGGGTGTCGCCGCGCAGCAGTTCCACCGCCGATCCGATGCTGCTCAGCAGCAGCTCCGGTTCGAGGCTGGTCACGTAGGTGCCGTCGCCCCGGCGGATCTCCAGCACCCGTGCGACCACCAGTGCCTTGACCGCCTCCCGCATCAGATTGCGGGACAGGCCCAGCTCCGCGGCCAACTGCTGCTCGGGCGGCAGTTTTGCACCCGGCGGCAGCTCACCGGACTGGATGAGGTCCCTGATGCGGCCGATGGCCTTGTCGGTCAGTGACATGCGGCTGCTCCCTCCTCGTTGCCCGGGCGGCCGCAGCGTAGCAATACATCCCATGACTCAGGAAGAGGTCGGATGACTCGAAAGACCCACGGACACTTCTTCGCCGTAAACAGGCAGGTGGGATGCTCCCATTCACATATTTCCCTCCCGGGGTATGGACACCCAAGCAAGGCGACTCTATAAATCCATCCCATGTCCGGCGTCTGCCGTGGCAGAGCGGACATCTCGTTGACACACGACGATGGGTGGTGGCCATGGAGCCGACGCGACACCGGATTCTGCGAACCGAAGGTGCCGGGCCCGATGAGTGAGTTCATCAGCGCGGTCGAGGCCGTCGACGTACGGTTCCCGACCTCGCGGGACCTCGACGGCTCCGATGCCATGAACCCCGAACCCGACTACTCGGCGGCGTACGTGACGATCCGCACGAGTTCCGGGGACCGGGGCCACGGGCTCGCCTTCACCGTGGGACGCGGCAACGACGTCGAGGTAGCCGCCGTACGTGCCCTGGCCCCGCTGGTCACAGGGCTCCCGGTGGAAGAGGTGCTGGCCGATCCCGGCGCCTTCTCCCGGCGGTTGACCGGCGACAGCCAACTGCGCTGGCTGGGCCCGGAGAAGGGGGCCATCCACATGGCCGCCGCGGCGATCGTCAACGCCGTCTGGGACCTGTACGGACGCCGCACCGGAAAGCCGGTATGGCGGCTGCTGGCCGAACTCTCCCCCGAACAGCTCGTCGACCTGGTCGACTTCCGCTACCTCCAGGACGCCCTCACCCGCGACGAGGCCCTGGACATCCTGCGCCGCGCCGAACCCGGCCGCGCCGAACGCACCGCGCACCTGCTGGACCACGGCTACCCCGCCTACACCACCACCCCCGGCTGGCTCGGCTACGACGACGAGAAGCTGGTGCGGCTGTCCAAGGAGGCGGTCGCCGACGGGTTCGGTCAGATCAAGCTGAAGGTCGGCGCCGACCGCGAGGCCGACCAGCGCCGCATGCGGCTGGCCCGCGCGGCGGTCGGCCCGGACATCAGGATCGCCGTCGACGCCAACCAGGCCTGGGGAGTCCAGCAGGCCATCGACTGGACGGCATCGCTCGCGCCCTACGACCCGTACTGGATCGAGGAGCCCACCTCACCGGACGACATCCTCGGGCACGCCGCCATCCGCCGGGCCGTGGCACCGGTCAAGGTGGCCACCGGCGAACACACCCACAACCAGGTCATGTTCAAACAGCTCCTGCAAGCAGAAGCCCTCGACATCCTGCAGCTCGACGCCAGCCGCACCGCCGGCGTCACCGAGAACGTCGCCGTCCTCCTGCTCGCCGCCAAGTTCGGCGTCCCGGTGTGCCCGCACGCCGGCGGGGTCGGTCTGTGCGAGATGGTCCAGCACCTGGCGATGTTCGACTACGTGGCCGTCAGCGGCACCACCGAGAACCGCGTCATCGAGTACGTCGACCATCTGCACGAGCACTTCACCGACCCGGTGCGCATCCGCGACGGCCGCTATCTCGCCCCGTCCGCCCCCGGCATCAGCGCCGAACTCCATCCGCGGTCCCTGGCGGACCACCGCTACCCCGACGGCCCGGTCTGGAGCACGGAGGCCGGCGGATGAGCGCTGCCGACTGCGCGGGGCTGACCGCCCTCGTCACCGGCGGTGCCTCCGGCATCGGACTGGCCACGGCACGGCTGCTGGCCGCCCGCGGGGCCCGCGTCGCCTGCCTCGACCTCCAGCCCGACGGCCTGCCCGAGCCGTTGCTCGGGATCCGCGCGGACGTGGCCGACGACGCGGGCGTACGGGAGGCCGTCGCCGAGGCCGCACGGGTGCTCGGCGGCATCGACATCCTGGTCAACAACGCCGGCATCGGCGCCCAGGGCACCATCGAGAACAACACCGACGACGAGTGGCACCGGGTGTTCGACGTCAACGTCGTCGGCATGGTCCGGGTGACCCGGGCCGCCCTCCCCCATCTGCGCCGCTCCGACAGCGCGGCCATCGTCAACACCTGCTCCATCGCCGCCACCGCAGGGCTGCCCGACCGGGTGCTGTACTCCGCGACCAAGGGCGCCGTGCTGGCCCTGACCCGGGCGACCGCGGCCGACCTCGTGCACTCCAAGATCCGCGTCAACTGCGTCAACCCAGGCACCGCCGACACCCCGTGGATCGGCCGCCTGCTGGACCGCGCCGCGGACCCCGCGGCCGAACGCGCCGCCCTCAACGCCCGCCAGCCGATGGGCCGGCTCGTCTCCGCCGACGAGGTCGCTGCCGCCATCGCCTACCTCGCAAGCCCCCTGTCCGGCTCCACCACCGGGACCGACCTCGCCGTCGACGGCGGCATGCAGGGTCTGCGGATCCGTCCGCGCACCTGACCCCGCCCCTTCCCCCTCCCCTTCGTCTCCTCTCGCGACCGGCACCCGCACACCGGACACCCGGTCCCGCAACCAGTCCACCCGCGCGACCCGTAAGCAAGGAGAGCGAGCCATGCACCTCAGGTCCACCAGGTACGCCTGCCTCGGCGCCCTCGCCGCCCTGTCCGTCACCGCACTCACCGCCTGCGGAGGTTCGGGATCCGCCTCGACCTCGAGCGGCAGCTCCACCGTGGTCGGCGTCGACTACCCGCGCTCCGACACCGACTTCTGGAACTCGTACATCAAGTACACCCCCCAGTTCGCCAAGGAACTCGAACTCGACCTGAAGACCACCAACTCGCAGAACGACGTCGCCAAACTCACCGCCGACGTCCAGACGTTCATCAGCCAGGGCGTCAAGGGCGTCGCGATGGCGCCGCAGGACACCGCCGCCATCGCGCCCACCCTGGCGCAGCTGGAGGCGAAGAAGATCCCGGTCGTCTCCGTGGACACCCGCCCGGACACCGGCAACGTGTACATGGTCGTCCGCGCGGACAACCGCGCCTACGGCGAGAAGGCCTGCCAGTTCCTGGGGACGAAGCTGGGCGGCAAGGGCAAGGTCGTCATGCTCCAGGGCGATCTCGCCTCCGTCAACGGCCGTGACCGCACGGAGGCGTTCAACGACTGCATGAAGAAGAACTACCCGGACATCAAGGTCTTCGGCGAGGCCACCAACTGGGACGGCGCCGTCGCCGCCCAGAAGCTCCAGACCGACCTGACCGCCCACCCCGACATCAAGGGCGTCTACATGCAGTCCAGCTTCGCGCTCTCCGGCACCCTGCAGGTGCTCAAGCAGAAGGGCCTGCTGGTCGACCCCGACGACGACAAGCACGTGTTCGTCGTCTCCAACGACGGCATCCCCGAGGAACTCAAGAACATCGCCGCGGGCAAGATCGACGCCACCGTCTCCCAGCCGGCCGACCTCTACGCCAAGTACGCCCTCTACTACCTGAAGGCGGCGATCGACGGCAAGACGTTCAAGCCCGGCAAGACCGACCACGACAGCACGATCATCCAGGTCCGCGAGGGACTTCTGGAGGACCAGCTCTCCGCGCCCCTGGTGACGGCCGACGGCGGCACCTACGGCGGGGTCCCCAGCCTCAAGAGCGACGACAAGTCCCTGTGGGGCAACAACCTCAGCTGACCGGAAGGCGATTGGCAGACATGTCCACGGCAGCGCCCGTCGCCCAGGCGGCGGCGATAACGAAACGGTTCGGATCCACGGTGGCGCTGCGCGACGCCCGGATCACCATCACCCCCGGGCAGACCCACGCACTCGTCGGACGCAACGGCGCGGGCAAGTCCACGCTGGTCTCCATCCTCACCGGACTGCACGCCCCGGACGAGGGCACGGTCACCTTCAACGGCGAGCCGGCGCCCCGGCTCGCGGACCGGGACGGCTGGCGGCAGCGGGTGGCCTGCGTGTACCAGAAGTCCACCGTCATCCCCGAGCTGACGGTCGCCGAGAACCTCTTCCTCAACCGGCACGACCGCGGCCGCGGCGGCCTGATCAGCTGGCGGACCGTGCGCCACCGGGCCCGCGAACTGCTGCAGACCTGGTCGGTCGACGTGGACGTGCGCACCCCGGCGGGCGAACTCGACGTCGAGCAGCGCCAGTTCCTGGAGATCGCCCGCGCCCTGTCCTTCGGAGCCCGGTTCATCATCCTCGACGAACCCACCGCACAGCTGGACGGAGCCGCGATCAACCGGCTCTTCGCCCGCATCCGGGATCTGCAACGGCAGGGCGTGACCTTCCTGTTCATCAGCCACCACCTCCAGGAGATCTACGAGATCTGCGACACGGTCACGGTGTTCCGCGACGCCCGGCACATCCTGACCGCCCCGGTGGCCGAACTGCCCCGCGCCGAACTGGTCGCCGCCATGACCGGCGAGGGTGCCACCGAAACAGCCAGGGCCCGCCGCCGCTCCGCGGACACCTCCTCCCCCGAGGTACTCGTCGTGGAGGACGCGACGCTCACCGGGACCTACGAGGACGTGTCCGTCCGCATCGGCGGCGGGGAGATCGTCGGTCTCGCCGGCGCGGCGAGCAGCGGCCGCATCGAAGTGGCCGAGACGGTCGTCGGGTTGCGCGCCGCCGACACCGGCACGGTGCGGATCGCCGGGGTGCGTCCACGGCCCGGCAGCGTGCCCGCGGCGCTGAAGGCCGGCGCCGGCTTCGTCCCGCAGGACCGCCATCACCAGGGCTACGTACCGCAGATGTCCATCGCGGACAACGGCACGCTCACCATCCCCGAACGGCTCGGGCCGGCGGGCTTCATCGACGGCCGCCGCCGGAACGCCTACGCCCGGTCCATGATCGAGAACCTGGCGATCAAGACACCGGGGCCCGAGCTGCCCGTCTCCGGACTCTCCGGAGGCAACCAGCAAAAAGTCGTCATGGCCCGCGCCCTGGCCAGCGGCCCGAAGGTGCTGGTCCTGATCAATCCGACCGCCGGCGTCGACGTGCGGTCCAAGGAGTTCCTCCTCGACAAGGTCGAGGAGATCGCCGAGTCCGGCACCGGGGTGCTCATCGCCTCCGACGAACTCGACGACCTGCGCATGTGCGACCGGGTCCTGGTGATGTTCCAGGGCCGAGTAGTGGCCGAGAAGGCCCGCGGCTGGCACGACCACGAACTCGTGGCCGCGATGGAAGGAGTGGACCTCGATGTCTGAGAGCGCAACCGCGGCCGCCGCGAAGAGTCCCCACGACGGCCCGCCCGACCCCGCGAGCGAGCAGCCGGCCACCACCGGCTCAGCCGGGCGGAGGCTGGCCTTCGCCCGGCTGCGGGACCTGGCGCTCATCCCCGCGATCATCGTCATGGCGATCGTCGGCCAGCTCGTCAATCCGGTGTTCCTGCAGCCCGACAACCTCATCAACGTGCTGCAGACCATGTCCGAGATCGCCCTGCTGGTCCTCGCCCAGACCCTGGTCCTCATCGTCAAGAAGATGGACCTCTCCCTGGAGTCCACCGTCGGGCTCGCCCCCGGCGTCGCGGCCTGGCTCACCGTCCCGGTGGGCGCGGCACACGGGGTCGGGCTGCTGCCCGGCGCCTGGTCCATCCCCGTCACCCTGGCGGTCGGCCTCCTCATCGGCGTGGTGAACGCGCTGTTCATCATCCGGTTCGGGCTCAACGGCTTCATCGTGACACTCGGCATGCTGATCGTGCTGCGCGGCATCCTGACCGGCATCTCCGGCGGCCAGACCTTCTTCCAGCTGCCCGAGTCGATGCTCTACCTCGGCACCACCCAGTGGCTGGGCATGCCCGCCTCGGTGTGGATCTGCCTGATCCTCTTCGCCATCGGCATCGTCGTGCTCGGCTTCACCAGCTTCGGCCGCTCCCTCTACGCGATCGGCGGCAACGTCGACGCGGCGAAGGCCGCCGGTATCCGCACCGACCGCGTGCTGTGGATCGTCATCGTCACCGCGAGCGTCCTCGCCGCGCTCAGCGGCCTGCTCCTGTCGGGCCGCCTGGCCTCGGTGGCCTCCGCCCAGGGCAACGGCTACATCTTCACCGTGTTCGCCGCCGCCGTCATCGGCGGCATCAGCCTCAACGGCGGCAAGGGCACGGTCTTCGGCGCGTTCACCGGCATCCTGCTGCTGTTCCTGATCCAGAACGTCCTCACCCTCGGCGGTGTCCCCGCCCAGTGGATCGGCGCCCTCAACGGCGGAATCATCCTCGTCGCCCTGGCCCTGTCCCGCATCACCGGAGGCAAAGCCCAGGACTAGCCACCCCCTCCTGCGCACCGTCCCGCTCCGCTCCCGAATGGCCAGCCCGACCCGCACCGAAAGGCAGGCATTCCCATGGAACGAAGAGACTTTCTCGTCACCTCCGCGGCGGCATCGGCCGCACTGGCCGTCGGCGTCCCGGCCTCCGCGGCGGCCACGCCGGCGCAGACCCCGGCGCAGACAGCCGACGCCGCCGCCCCCGACGCCTCACGCCTGGCCCTGTGGTACGGCAAGCCCGCGGGCCAGTGGCTGGAGGCCCTACCCCTGGGCAACGGCCGCCTCGGCGCCATGGTGTTCGGCGGCGTCGACACCGAACAGCTCCAGCTCAACGAGGACACGCTGTGGGCGGGAGGCCCCTACGAACCGGCCAACCCCCAGGGCCTGGCGAACCTCCCCGAGATACGGCGCCGCATCTTCTCCGGCCAATGGGGCCCGGCCCAGGACCTGATCGACTCGACCTTCCTGGGCAACCCGGTCGGGGAACTGATGTACCAGACCGTCGGCGATCTGCGCCTGACGTTCCCGGGCACGGGTGATGTCGGCTCCTACCGGCGGGAGTTGGACCTCGACACCGCCGTGGCCACGACGACGTACACCCGCGGCGGCGTGGCCTACCGCCGCGAGGCGTTCGCCAGCCATCCCGACCAGCTGATCGTGGTCCGGCTGACCGCCGACACCCCCGGCGCCCTCTCGCTCACCGCCGCCTTCGACAGCCCTCAGCAGACCGAGAAGTCCTCCCCCGACCGGGTCACCGCCGCACTGGAGGGCACCGGGCAGACCCGCGAGGGCATCACCGGCCGGGTCCGCTTCCGCGCGCTGGTCCGTGCCCGCGCCGAGGGCGGCACCGTGCGCAGCGAGAACGGCACGCTCACCGTGACCGGCGCCGACGCGGTGACCCTGCTGGTGTCCGTGGGCACCAGCTACAACGACTACCGCGACGCCTCCGGCGACCACCGCGCCCGCGCCGAGCGCCCGTTGAAGGCCGCCGCCGACACCCCCTACGGACAGCTGCGCTCCCGCCATGTGCGCGACCACCGCGCCCTCTTCCGGCGCGTCTCGCTCGACCTCGGCGTCACGGATGCCGCCAACGCCCCGACCGACCGACGGGTGACCGCCTTCGCCCACTCCGACGACCCTCAACTGGTGGCTCTGCACTACCAGTTCGGCCGCTACCTCCTGATCGCCTCATCCCGCCCCGGCACTCAGCCCGCCAACCTTCAGGGCATCTGGAACGACCAGCTCTCCCCGCCCTGGGACTCCAAGTACACGATCAACATCAATACGGAGATGAACTACTGGCCGGCTTCCACCACCAACCTTCTGGAGTGCTGGAATCCGATCTTCGCCCTCCTCGACGACCTCGCCCAGGCGGGACAGAAGACCGCGCGGGTGCAGTACGGCGCGAACGGCTGGGTCGCCCACCACAACACCGACGCCTGGCGCGGCACCGCCCCGGTCGACGGCGCGTTCTGGGGCATGTGGCCCACCGGCAGCGCCTGGCTCGCCACCTCGGTCTGGGAGCACTACCGCTTCACCGGTGACCGCGAGGCGCTGCGCCGACGCCTGCCGGTCGTCGAGGGGGCCGTCCGCTTCTTCCTCGACTCCCTCGTCACCGACCCCACCACCGGCCACCTCGTGACCTGCCCGTCCGTGTCGCCCGAGAACGCCCACCACAACGGTGTGTCCGCCTGCGCGGGGCCGACCATGGACAACCAGATCCTGCGCGACCTGTTCGACGGCTACCTCGCCGCCTGCGACACGCTCGACATCACCAGCCCCTACGCCACCCAGGTACGCCAGGCCCGCGCCCAGCTCCCGCCCATGAAAATCGGCGCCCTCGGGCAACTGCAGGAATGGCAGCAGGACTGGGACGCCGACGCCCCCGAGCGGCAGCACCGCCATGTCTCCCACCTGTACGGTCTGCACCCGAGCAACCAGATCACCAAGCGTGGCACCCCGGAACTGTTCCAGGCCGCGCTCAAGACGCTGGCCATGCGCGGGGACGCCGGGACCGGCTGGTCCCTCGCCTGGAAGATCAATTTTTGGGCGCGCGCGGAGGACGGATCGCGCTCCTACAAACTCCTCACCGACCTCCTCACTCCCGAGCGCACCGCTCCGAACCTGTTCGACCTGCACCCGCCGTTCCAGATCGACGGCAACTTCGGTGCCACCGCGGGCGTGACCGAATGGCTCGTGCAGTCCCACACCGACGAGGTCCACCTCCTGCCGGCCCTGCCCCCGCAGCTTCCGCAGGGCCAGGTCACCGGCCTCCTCGCCCGCGGCGCCCTCACCGTCGACGTCTCCTGGAGCGACGGCGCGCTGACCCACGCCCGCCTTGCGGCACGCCGCACCGGCGCGGTCCGGCTGCGCACCGCGGCACCGGTCGCGGTGCGCGCCGAGGGCGGTGCCCGCACCGAGGTCAAGCGTCCCGAAAGCACCGTCGTCGTGTTCGACGCCCAGGGCGGCGAGAAGTACGTGGTCACACCGCTGTGACGCACGCTCGAGGCTGTGCGAGGTGCTCGGCCCTGAGCACGCAGATGTGCATCGGCTCATCACGTCCGGTTGTCGGCAGCAGCGCACAGCCTCCCGGCCGAGGATGTCTGGTCACTGCGGAGGACGGTGTTACCGTTTCGGTCACTTGCTGACCGAAACGGTAACCTTTGGCTATGAAGCCAACAGTGAGGCCCACCAGCGAGGAGATCGATCGTGCCCTGATCGACGTGGCGGCCTTCGTCTTTGCGCGGCACGGGTTCGCTCAGGGCCCCGTGCAGGCGATCGCTGACGGTGCCGGCTACTCCAAGGCGGCAGTGCTGAAGCGCTTTGGTTCGAAGGAGCGGATCCAGGACGCCGTGGTGGCTCGCGCGGAGGAACATGCCGCACGAGTGGCGGCCGCGGGTGAGGGCCTCCCGGTCGGCCTCGAGCGGGACGCCGCCCTGCTCGGTGCAATGGTCGAGCTGATCGAGGAGTGGCCGGGCACTGGTGCGCTCATCGTCGGCGCCTTCTGGCTGACGCGAGAGCCCGAGATCATGCAGCGCCTCTCCGGGGCGCAGCGCATGTTGATGGAGGCCTTCGATCCCGGTGTCTGGACTGATGAGGAACGGCATGTGCGGGTGGTGTCCGCGATCGGTGCTGTGACCGTCACGATGATGGCGAACCGTGAGGCCAGGTGGACCGAGCGCACCGATGTGGTGATTGCCGCGGGCCTTGGCGCACTGGGCCACAGGGGCAACGGTGATGCGGGCACGGGTGATTGAGACCGACGTGGCTCGAGGAGCCACTCGTCATGGCTCGCTGACCGCACCCGCCCGGCAGTGACGACGGCTCAGGATCTCGGCTCGAAGGACTCCTTCGTCAAGAGGTTGGCCGGGGCGCCCGCAGAGGAACACCGCACATGCCGGTGCAGCCAGTCGCCGATCACGATGCAGGCGTGTTCGCGTGGCTCGCGGCGGGAGGGCAGGACCAGCGGGCAATCCGGGCGACGTCCAGGACGGTATCGGAGCGGTCGCCGACCTCGGATGAGCGGTCGTCGATGGGCTGATCGAGGGGGGCGCCGACGCTCCGTGCCCAACCGGCGATCTTCATACTGGATACGGTGTTGCTGTTATGGTGCTGGCCGAGGAGGTGGACGTTCAGTGGCAGCAGCTGGTCCTGTGCGAGCGACCACGGCATCGGCTCGGCGCCCGGGGCGTCCGCCCGTGCCGCTGGAGCGCATCGTCTCCACCGCACTGCAGATCGTGGACGATGAAGGGGCCGACGCTCTCTCGATGCGGACGCTGGCCCAGCGCCTGGGCTCGGGCACGGCGACGCTGTACCGGCATTTCGACAACCGGGCGGCGCTGGTCGCCCATGTCGTGGACCGCATGTTCGGCGCCGTGGAACTGAAGGGCGACGAACTCCTCGCGATGGGCTGGCAGCAAGCGCTGCGGACGGTCGCGCACACCATGTTCGAGGCCCTGGCCCGGCACCGGAACGCGGCGCGCCTGATGGTCGAAGAGATTCCCCTGGGGCCGAACGCCATGGCGCTGCGGGAGCACTGTGTCGCCGCGCTCCTGGACAGCGGCTTCCCGCCGCGACTGGCCGCGCACGCCTTTGCCACCCTCTCGCGCTACGTCCTCGGATTCGCCATACAGGTCAACGGTCATGGCGGCGGGCAACTCGACGACGCACAACTGTCTGCCGTCTTTCAGAGCGTCGATCCAGCCTTGTTCCCGGCAACGGCCACCGTCGCCGGGTCGATGCCCGTTCCGATCGAGGACGAGTTCTCCTTCGGACTCGAACTCCTCCTCAGCGGGCTTGCCCACCTGCGCGACGACGCCTGACCAGCCACGGGCGAATGCGCCGGCCGAACCGGCCCACCGGTGCCCGCGCGAGGAAACCCGTCTGCCCCGGGCACTCAACGTTGCAGTGCCCGGGGCAGACGAATTGAAGAGCCGCTCGTGGTGCGCCTATGGGGATGCTGCGGAACATCCCCAGCGGAGTCTGTCCGTCACTGCGCGGCGACGGCAGGGGCGCTGTGCTTCCTGGTCAGCCCCTTGAGGTCGTAGGCACGAGTACCCGCGGCCCCGACGAGGAGGCCGAGGACGAGCGCGATCACGGAGGCCAGCACGGCACGCGCCAGCCCCGAGTCCCAGGTGGCTCCGAAGTACAGGATCGAGCGCGTACCGAGATAGATCTGGTGCATGGGCTCGAACGAGCTGAGGAAGCGAACGAAGGGGGGCATGGCTTCCAGCGGTGTCGTACCCCCGGAGCTGGGGATCGACAGCACGATGAAGAGGAAGAGGTTGACCACCATGCCCAGACTGCCCAGCAGAGCGAGAACCGTCTGAGCGACCACCGCGACGGCCCAGATGCTCAACACGCTGAACAGCCACAGCTCCCACGGATGGTCCAGCGGCATGCCGATCCAGTCCGCGATCCCCAGATAGACACTGCTGACGAGCACCGCGATACCCGCCATGATTCCCCACTTCAGAAGAAGGGTGGTCAGGCGGCTGCGACCCGAGTGGCTTTCCATGCGATAGAGGGGACCGATCTCCGACGGAGTGAACCCGAGCTGGGCGTCGACGAGACTGGTGGCGATCAGGGAGCCCGTGAACCCGGCCAGCGCCAGCAGGAGGGCGTAGTAGAAGGCCGAGAGGCCGCCGCCGGTCCCGTCGGGAACCTCCTTGAACGGCGTGACATGCACCAGCATCGGTTCGGACAGAACGATGCGTGCCGTTCCCGAGACGGACTGGCTGCCGGATGCCGCCTTGTCCCCGGCCTGTGTCGCAGTGGCGAGGAGTTGCTTGCCCACGGTCTGGTTCGCCTCGGCCAGCGCCTGAGAAGCGAAGGAATTGACGACGGACACGCTGGAGGTGTTCGCGAGGGGGTTGGTGTACACGGTGACCGCGGGCTGCTGTGCGGCCCCACCGGTCGCCGCGCTCTCCGTGAGAGCCCCCAGCTTCTTGCTCAGGTCCGAGGGCAGAACGATCGTGCCGTAGAGCTTCCCCTTGCCCATGTCCTCCTTCGCTGCGGCGAGGCTGATGAAGCGTAGATCGAACTTGTCGTCATCGACGCCCTTGCGCAGGCTGTCGGAGATCTGCTTGCCGACGTCGATGCGCTGCCCTGATGGGCTGGTGGCTCCGGTATCGGCGTTGACGACCGCTACGGGAAAGTCGTTGAGGTCTTTGGAGGAGTTGACCGTCGATCCCAGATACAACGCTGCCAGAGCAGCCATGACCACGGTGACGATGACTGCCGGGGTCAGCCACAACCGCGGCCCCAGCCTGCTTCCTGCGGGCTCGTTGTCGTTCGTCATGGTGCGCACATCCCTTTGGGTAACCATTTCGGTTACTAGGTGACCAGGATGGTCACCTAGCTGCGTAAAGTCAAACCCGAAGGCTCCCGGCACGGGTCCGGCCGGGGCACTGTCCAGGCAGTGGCGGATGCAGGCGGCTGTGACAGCTCGGGGCGAGGACCTCGCAGCCCGGGCTCTTTCCTGCGCGGCGAGCGCAGCTGGGCGTCATGCCGCTAGAAGCGGATTGCCCCTTCGGGCAGATCCCGTTCGGCAGTGAGCGGCAGCTCCAAAGAGGTGAGCATGTCCCGGTACCGCTCGGCCAGTTGCGAGGGGAGCTTTCTGCTGAACACCACCAGCTCCCGGAAACAGCCGGGCCCGATCCGCCGGGCGTGCCTCGACCAGCGCAGCGGCACCGCGTTCTCCGGTGTCACCGTCACGCCGATCCCCTCGACCGCGAACAGGAGCGCTGCGGAGACCTGGCCCGTACGTGCGACGGCACGCGGCGTGAACCCGAGGTGCCCTGCCAGGCGGTCCACCACTTCGCTCATGCCCTGTTCCTGCTCGTAGAGCACCCAGTCGGCAGCGGCCAGTTCGGCCGGATCAGCCGCTGCCCCCGCCGGGTATTCGGCCGAGCCGGTCACCACCATCTCCTCGTATCCCAGGGAGATGACGGGTCCCTCCCACGGGTCGGGCCGTGGACCTACCGCGATGTCGCCCTGGCCACTGCGCATGGCCTCTTCGAGGTCTCGGCGGTGGGAGTAGTCGTGCAGTCTCAGCACGGTGGAGGGGTACGTCGAGTGCCAGCGCGCCGCGGACGGCGGCAGGATCCCCGAGGCGACGGACCGTACGGTCAGGACGTGGACGTCGCCCTGACGACCCTCCACCACCTCGCGCACCGAGTCCTGCGCTTCCTGAACCGCACGGACGACGTCCTGCGCACGGGGCAGAAAGACACGGCCCGCGGGAGTCAGCGTCACCCCTTGCCGGCCGCGCTCCAGCAGGACCGCGCCCAGCTCCTTCTCCAGGGCGCCGATCTGCTGGGACAGCGAAGGCTGCGTGACATAGAGCCGCGCAGCCGCTCCGCTGAAGGAACCCGCCTCCCAGACCGCGAGGAAGTACTCCAGCTGACGTAGCTGCATGCGATCAAGTTACGTGGTGCCGCACTGCTGCGCTGAGGGGTGTCATCTGCGCGTCATGCCCTGAGTGCGACCCTGCTGTCCTTGCGGGTGAGCCGGGACAGCAGGTAGTCGACCTCGGTGCGGGCACGCGCCGAGAGCACGGCCCCGGGCTTGCGCTGGGTGTCGGAGGTCAGGATGCCGCGGCGCTTCATGACGTACTTGCGCACGGCCAGGCCGATGCCCGGCTGCTGTTCGTAGCGCAGCAGGGGCAGGTGGGCGTCGAAGATGTCATGGGCGGCGTCACGGTCGCCGGCGGCGGTGTGGCGCACCACGTCGACGAGGAGTTCGGGAATGCAATAGCCCGTCATCGCTCCGTCGGCTCCGCGTTCGGTCTCGAAGTCCAGGAAGAGGCCGCCGTTCCCGCACAGGATCGACAGGCGGGGCATCGCTCCGTCGGCTTCGAGTTGCCGGAGTGCGCTGATCTTCTCCAGGCCCGGCCAGTCCTCGTGCTTGAGCATCACGCACCCCGGCGCGGCGTTCGCGATGCGGGCGATGACGGCAGGGGACATGACGACGGAGAAGGACAGCGGATAGTCCTGGATCACGAACGGCACGTCCGCGCCGATGGCGCCCGCCGCTCCCTCGTAGTAGCTCACGATCTGGTCGTCGGTACGCAGCGTGTTCGGCGGGGCGATCATGACGCCGTCGGCGCCGGCTGACATGACGTCGACCGCGAGAGCCCGCATGGCGGCGTAGCCGGGTGCGGAGACACCCACGACGATCGGCAGATCGGTGCGCTTGAGGACGTGCTGGACGATGCGCACGCTCTCCTCGTGGGACAGCTTGGGTGCTTCGCCCATCTGCCCCAGGAGGGTCAGTCCGGTGACGCCGGCGCCTGCGTAGAAGTCGACGAGCCGGCTGAGTGAGTCGAAATCGATGGCGCCTTCCTCGTCGAAGGGCGTTGGTGCGATGGCGAAAACACCATCCGTGTTGCGGTCCAGGGCTGCCATTGTTCTGCCTCCTCAGAAATCCGATGTCTTTTTCAGAGGCTGGCGATGAGTCCGCCGTCGACGCGAATGACCGAGCCTGTGATGTAAGAGGCCTGGGCGCTTGCGAGGAAGGCGACGGCGGCGGCGTATTCCCGCGGTTCGCCGTAGCGGCCCACAGGGATCGACGCGACGCTCTCGGCGGACGCCTCCGCGACGGACTTACCCTCCCGATCGGCCTTGGCCTGGTCGAGGAACTTGATCCGCTGGGTGCCGATCCGGCCCGGAACGACCACGTTGCAGGTGACGCCGTCGGCCGCGACTTCCCGGGCCAGCGTCTTGGACCAGCCGAGCAGGCTGCTCCGCAGGGCGTTCGACAGCCCCAGGTTGGGGATGGGGGCGATCACCCCCGAGCTGGCGCTGGTGATGATCCGACCCCAGCCGCGACTGCGCATCAACGGCACGACCCTGTCCGTGATCGCGATGACGGACAGCACCATGGACTGGAAGTGCTGCAGCCAGAGTTCAGGGTCCTGCCCCGCAACCGGCGAGGGCGGCGGCCCTCCCGTGTTGTTGACCAGGATGTCCACGGGACCGAGCGCCCCTTCGACGGCCGCGATGTGCTGGTCGATCGCGCCCAGGTCCGCGAGATCCCATTCCAGGGGCACGGCTTTCCCGCCCGCGTCGGCCACCGCCTCGGCGGTGCGCTCGGCGGCCTGCGGGCTGATGTCCGCGACGGCGACGGCGGCCCCTTCCGCGGCCAGAGCCTGGGCGATCGCGCCGCCGAGACCCCCACCTCCGCCCAGTACGAGCGCGGTCTTGCCCGAAATTCCCAGATCCACAGCTTCGCTCCTTGGGCGGTGGCCCCGTTCGTCGTTTCCAACTGACACTGCCATGAGGTCGTGATGGGTCTCCAATAGGAATCTCTCGCGACATGCATAAGGGATGCCTATGTGCCGCGAAGAGGGAACAGGCGTTGTCGGCGTGCAAGATGAGATGAGGTGGGGAACAGGGCCGTTTCGGCCCGTCGATTCCCGGCACATGTTCATGGCCGTAACTGGAGGCCCCTATGTCCTTGCCGGAAACCATGCAGGCCGCGGTGCTGGGCGAGCCCGGCACCCTGGCCGTCACGGCGCTGCCCGTGCCGCAGGTGGGGCCGGAAGACGTTCTGGTCCACGTCCGCAGGGCGTCCCTGTGCGGAACGGACTTGAAGATCCGCAGTCGGCACTTCTTCAAGGACGGCGGCCCGGCCGCGGGCGAGTTCGTACCCGGCCACGAGTACGCCGGCGTCGTCGCCGCGGTGGGCAGCGCCGTGGACGAACTCCGGGTCGGCGACCGCGTGGTGACGGAGGCCCACCGCGGCTGCATGCGTTGCGCGAACTGCCTGGCCGGGGTCTACACGGACTGCCTCAACTACGGCCTGCGGCACACCGGGCACCGCGTGCAGGGGATGACGGTCAACGGGGGCTTCGCCCAGTACGCGCTCAACCACGTGGCGACCCTGCACCGGTTGCCGGACACCGTGGACTTCGACGCCGCGGTCGTCCTGACCACCGTGGGCACCGTGATGCACGCCTTCGATGTGCTCGACACCCTGCTCGTCGGATCCACGGTCGCGGTGATCGGTCCCGGACCGATAGGGCTGCTCGCGGTACAGGTCGCCCGTGAACTCGGGGCCAGGACTGTAGCCCTGGCCGGCACGCGGGAAGCCAGGCTCGCCCTCGGCAAGTCCTTCGGCGCGGACCTGGTCGTCAACTCCCGGGAGGAGGACGCGGTAGCGGCGGTTCGCGAGGCGACCGACGGGATCGGTGCCGACATCGTCCTGGAGTGCTCCGGCGCCCCGAGTGCGGTGGACGACGCGCTGCGCATGGCCAAGCGGTCCGGGAAGGTCGTCCTCGTCGGCTTCTTCGAGGAACCCGTACGGGCCGACCTCAACCACGCCGTGATGAACGGGATCTCGATCCAGACGGTCCGCGGCGAGGGCACCGGTTCGGTGGCCCGCGCCGTGGGCCTGGCCGCCCGAGGGCGGCTGCGCACCGCGGAACTGGTCACCCACCATTTCAGGCTGCCCGACGTCGCCGAGGCGTTCGACACCTACGCCGAGCGCCGGGGCAACGCCATCAAGGTCATGCTGGACATCTCCGAGGACCCGGAGTCCAACGGTGACCGGTGACCGAGAGGGCACCGTGCCCGACGCCCTGGCAGCCGGGCGGGAGAAGGCGGCGGCCGTCATGGCCGATGCCGCCACCGCCTGGCTGAACAGCCTGAGCGAGGACCAACTCCCGCTCGCCGCCTACGACTCCCCGCTCCACCCGGATGCGGAGGCCGAGCGGCTGCGCTGGTTCTACACCCCCACCGAACACGGCGGGCTCGCCGTCCGGGACCAGAACGCCCGCCAACAGAGCCTGGCCATGCGGCTGGTGGCCACCGGACTGTCCGTCCCGGGCTACGCCACGGTCACCACCGTGATGGGACTGGAGAACGTCCTGGACCAGCTGGAAGGGTGGCGGGTCAACTGGGGCCGGCAGCGCGGACGGGACCCAGGCCTTTACTGGCTGAGGATCTTCGGCCGCCCCGGCGACCGTGTCTGGGCATGGCGGTTCGGCGGCCACCACATCTCCCTGAACAACCTCGTCGTCGCCGGCCGGCTCGTCTCCACGGCCCCCTGCTTCATCGGTGCCGACCCCGCCACGACCGAGCTGATCGGAGGCACCCTGCGACCCCTGCAAGGCCCTGAGGAGACGGCCCGTCAACTGGTCCGCAGTCTGGACCCGGGCCAACTCCGAAGCGCCCTGCTCCACCCGTCCGCGGTCTCGGACATCGTCTCCGGCAACCGCCCACGCGTCGAACACGGCGACACGATGATGCACATGCAGGACCTGTGGCGGGGCCGGTTCGCCGACCCCGAGCTGGACCGGCTCGTCGACGACATCGACCGCCGGGCGGAAGCGGGCAGCGGATACACCGAGAACGATCACGCGCGCGTGGCCATCACGATTCCCCCCAAAGGCATCAGCGGCCGCGACCTGAACGACGAGCAGCGGCACCTGCTGCGCCGGCTCGTCACCCTCTACACCGGACGGGCACCCGAGTTCCTCGCGGACGCCTACGACACCCACTACGCCTCTGACACCGTCCTCGACGCGGTGCATTTCGGCTGGGCGGGCAGCACGGACGCCGGGGAGCCGCACTACTACCGGGTGCAGGATCCTCGCGTCCTCATCGAGTACGACAACACCCAGCGGTACGCCAACCACGCCCACTCGGTGTGGCGTGACCTGACCTCCGACTTCGGACTGGACGTACTCGCCGAACACCGCGCGCACATCGCACACGAGTAGGGCGTACTCGGGGAGCGCCGTGCACACCCGTACCGCCGGCCCCCACTCCCCACGAAAGAACCAGTTTCTCGCCCGCGTCGCATCGGGTCGAAGCAACGCAGAGAACGCCGAGGACCTGCATCTGGCCGAAACCACGATCAAGTCACACGTCAGCAGCATCCTCGCCACGGCCGGTGTCCGCACCCGCATCCAGGCGGTGGCTTTCGCCTACGAAGCAGGGCTGGTCAGACCGGTCCTGCACAGGTGACAACCTCCGCGAAGCGGACGGCATCGCGGTGCCAAGAAGGAGAGCCGGACATGAGCAGTCCCCATATGCACGTAATCGCCGCGTACCTGCGGTTGACCCGTAAACGCAGGACGGCCCCTGACCCCGGGGCTGCATCGAAGGAGCCGCCTCGTCCGCCCGCCAAACTGGTACAGCGGCACGACGTGAGATCGCGCAGCATCGACGGTTTCGAATGCTGCACCGTCAGTCCGCGCGGGCGCCGAGCGGAGCGAGCGGTCGTCTATCTGCACGGCGGCGCCTACATCAGCCACATGTTGCCCCAGCACTGGCAGTTGATCTCGCAGCTTGCGGATGCCGGTGTACGAGTCGAGGTGGCGCAGTACGGGCTGGCGCCGAAGTACACCTACCGTGACGCCTATCCCTTCGTCACTGCCGTCTACCGCGACCTGCTCAGCGACCTGGACGCCGGCCAGGTCACGATCATGGGCGACTCCGCCGGCGCGGGCTTGGCCCTGGGCGTGGCGCAGAGCCTGGACGGCTCGGGTCTGCCCCAGCCGGCCCGAGTAGTACTGATCTCCCCCTGGCTGGATCTGACTCTGGCCAACCCTGCGATTCCCGAGGTCGAAGCCCGAGATCCGTTTCTCACCACCAGCCGCCTGCTCGCGGCCGGACGTGGCTGGGCAGGCGGGGATGACCCCGCCCAACCCCGGCTCAGTCCCGTCAATGGCCCGCTTGCCCCCCTGGCGCCCATCGACCTCTACATCGGCACTCGCGACTTGTTCTACCCGGACGTGCGGCGCCTGGAAGAACGAGTTGCTGCGGAAGGGGCGGCCGTGAATGTCATCGTGTGCGACGGTGCGGTCCATGCCTACCCGCTCGTCCCCGCTCCCGAGGGGCGTGCTGCGACCCGCGCCATCGTGCGGTCCGCGGCCTCCTGAGCGGGTGAGAGGCCATCTTCAGAGGAAGGCGGTCGAGTTAAGTGTCTGCCTCTTCTGCTGTGCCGGGTCAGGTAGGAGCGGCAAGCCTGGCTTCGACGCCGTCGAGAAGTGACCGCAGTCCGAAGGACACATACGGGCGAGGGGTGCCTGCGAGGTCGGCGCCGATCGCGAACGTGACAATGCTCTGGGCGGCTTGCTCGGCGTCCCGCCTGGTGAGGGCCGGACGCCTCGCAGACCGCGGGCAGGTGCTCGTCATGGCGGTCCCTGGCCGGGCCGTCGAGAGGCTGGACGGTCATGGCGGCCAGCAGCCAGGGGCGCCTGAGAAGCATCGAACGCAGGTTGTCCGCCATGGCCAGGAGGGCCGGACGCCATGCGAGGCCGTCGAGAGTGGGGAGAGTTGTATGCCCCCAGACGCGGTGTGCGGCTCTGAGGGCGCGTGGCCAGCGCGCCGACGAGGACGGGGTGTCGTGCGCGTCGGCGCGCGGTTCACGCGTCGGGGCCGTTGCGGTGTGTCAGCCTGGAGAGCCCGCGGGCCTGATGCCGCACAGCAACCGCTCTCCGGACTCGCGTAGCTGGTCCTTGATCTCGTCGAGGCCGGATGCGAGCAGAACGTGATCGCGCTTGCGCCAGGTGCCGGCGACCATCACGGCTTCGATGTTGGCGATGTCGGCGTGCAGGACCGTGGCAATGGGGTCGTGCGCCGGCCACAGGTTGAGCGCCCGGGCGTCGACGGCGACCAGGTCGGCCTGCATGCCCGCCTCGATCCGGCCCACCTTGTCCGCCAGGCCCAGTGCCTTCGCTCCTTCGACCGTGGCCCAGGCAAGCGCCTGTTTGCCGGTGACGGACGGTGTGTTGGCGTACATGCCGGTCGTCTGCCGGTGGTGGGCGTGGTCCAGGCTGCGCTGGTGGGCCAGGGCGATCCGGGCGGCGGTGAAGACCCTGCCTGGTACGACGGTGTCGATGTCGGTGCCCAGGGAGGGTGCCGCGCCCAGGCTCAGGAGGGATCCGGTGATGGGTGTGCCGTGTCCCTGGCCCAGTTCGTTCTCCGGGGTGGTGGTGAAGGTGACGCCCGCTTCGACGAGGGTCTTGATCCAGTCGCCGGGCAGGTCGGCTCCGTGCACGACGTTGGTCAGGGGGCTGAACAGCCCGGCGTTGCGCACAGCTTCCCAGCCGGGTGAGGGTTCGCCGCCGCTCTGGTGCATCGAGACGACGAGGCCGCGTTCCGCGCCGGCCCGGAAGTCGGCCAGCGCGGTCTCGGCGGAGGAGTATTGCGGCCCCTGGAGGGCCATGCCCAGGGTGAGGAGGGCGTGGTCGCGGACGGGGCCGTCGAGCAGCCGGTCGATCTCGGCGAGCGGGTGGGGTGTGTCCGGCGAGCGGTAGGGCGTGCCGTGCAGGAAGACGGCGCGGATCCCGGCCTGGACCAGTCCCTCGACGGCCGCGTCGGCGTGCTCGGGCGACAAGGCGTTGTGACACCAGTCGCCGATGGTGGTGGTACCGCAGTTGATCTGGTTCAGGGCGCCGGCGAGATTGCTGATGTGCATGTCGGCCGGGGTGTACTGCCCGACGCACTCGCCGTGCAGGTGGGTGAGGTACTCCATCAGCGTCCAGTCGGCGCCCACGGAGCGCAGCGCGGTCTGCCAGGTGTGCAGATGGGCGTTGACCAAGCCGGGGATGATGACGCGGCCGGAGAAGTCGACGGCCTCGGCGTCGGGCGCCTCGATGGTTTCGCCGACGGCGGCGATGGTCTCGCCGTCGACGAGGATGTCGACGTGCTCGGCGTCCGGCCGGTCCGGCGTCATCGTGATGACCTGCGCTCCGCGCAGCAGTATGCGGCTCATTCAGTGGCCCCCGACCCGGGGGAGATGTGGCTCGGCTGGGACATGGTGCGGCTCCTTGCTGCTTATGGCGTCATTGCCCGCGCGGCGGTTTGTGTGGTGGTGAGGAAATCCCGAGTGGCGATGTGCCCGATGTAGCCGTCGGGACGGATCAGCAGCAGCGTGTCGCCGGTCAGGCCGTAGGCACTCCGCAGCGTGTTCTTGGGGTCGGAGAAGGTGCGGCCGTCGCCCGCGGCCGATCCGCCGGTGAGCCGCTTCAGCGGGGCGCCCGTCGTCGGCCAGTCGAGGAGTTCGAGGTCCCGGGCGGCGCCGGGGCCGTAGGCGATGGCGGTGAAGTGCGGTCCCTGGAAGAGGTCGAACAGGCGGGTCTCGGCTCCGTCGGCGCCGAGCAGTCGAGCGTCCGGGGCGCGGTCGCCCACGTGCAGCGTGCTGGTGCCGCCGCTGTCGGCGGGGGCGAGCGGGCCGCCGTAGTAGGTCAGGGAGAGCTGCTGTTCGTCCTTGCCGCGCTTCATGCTGGAGGGGTCGAGCTTGGCAATGCCGCCCCACTTCTCCGTGGACAGTCCCAGGACCCCGGCGGCGATCGGCTGCCGCTCGGCCTCGTAGGTGTCCAGCAGGGCCGGGTCGGCTCCGGCGAGGACCTGGCCGAGCTTCCAGCCGAGGTTGTAGCCGTCCTGCATACCGGTGTTCAACCCCTGGGCACCGGCCGGGGTGTGGACGTGCGCCGCGTCGCCGACGAGGAAGACACGTCCGCGGCCGTAGTGCTCCGCGAGACGGATGTTCGGCCGGAACACGGACTTCCAGTGGATCTCGTGCAGCTGGATGTGCCGGTTGCGGGTGTGGGAGTGGATCCGGTCGATGATGGCGCCGATCTCCTGGGGCGGCTTCTCGTCGGGCGTGAGCCGGATCATCCACTGGAACATGTCGCTGTCGGGGATGGGGCAGGCGCCGATGAGCTTGCCGCCGAGGCCGGGCCACATGTGCCACCGGTTGCGGGCCAGGCCGCTGACGGAGGCGTCCACGATCAACACGCGCTCGGCCTCGTCCGTCGTCCCGGCGAAACCGATGTCGAGCTGCTTGCGCACCACGCTGGAGCCGCCGTCGGCCCCCACGGCATAACGAGCGACGATCTCCTCGACCCCGTCCGCGCCCACCACCTTGGCGACCACCGTGTCCCCGTCCTGCGTGAGCTCGGTCAGTTCCTTGCCGAACTCGACCTCGCGGCCGAGCTCACCGAGCCGGGCATGCAGGGCGCGGTCCGTGCGGAACTGCGGGATCAGCCAGGTGTTCGGGTACGGGACGTCCGGGGTTGCCTCTTTGTGGGGGAACATCTTCCACGGCACACCGATGGGTCCTGCGTGGATCCCGAGTTTGGGATAGATGTCGCCGCCGGCCAGCACGTCGTCGAGAGCACCGAGGTCTTCGAGGACTTCGAGGCTGCGGGGCTGGATGCCCTTGGCGCGCGAGCCGTCGAAGGCGTGGGGGGACCTGTCGACGATCCGGACGTCGAGTCCGCGCCGTACGAGGTCGATCGCCAACGCGGAGCCAGATGGTCCGGCACCGATGATCAGTACGTCGATGACCTGCGGACGGTTCATGAGTCGAGCCTTTCGGTGCGTGCGGACACGAACGGGACGAGCTGGTCGGCGACGTCGCGGGGCCGTTCGAAGGGGGCCATATGCCCGCATTTATTAATTACGTGATGTTTCTGGGGCTTCAGCAGAGCGCGTGCTGTGTCGAAGTGCGCCAGCGGCGTGACGTTGTCCTCGTCGCCCCACAGCAGCAGCGTCGGAATGCCCAGGGCTCCCGTCCGCCGGAAGAGGTCGTCCCGGCCGGCGACAGGCAGGTGCTGCAGGGTGTCGAAGACCGCGTACAGCGAGCCCTCGAAGCGGAAGGCGTCGAGGACCATCTCGGTCAGTTTCGCGCCGAGTTCGGGGTCGCGGACGTTGTGCCCGAGGTGCCCCTGGAGCAGCTGAAGGCCGCGACGGCGGGCGACCACTCCGGCCAGCAGATCGCTGCGCAGCAGCCGGTCGGGGGAGGTCAACTGCGGTTTCGCGAGACCGGCGGGTCCGACGATGGTGAGAGTGGACACCGACGAGCGGTGCTGGGCGGCGTACGTCATGCTGACCAGCGCGCCCATGGAGGTGCCGACCAGGTGCAGGGGCCGCGCCGTCAGGCCGAGCCGGTCCGTCAGCTCGGCCAGCTGCCGCGTGAACAGCGTCTCGTCGTAGCGCGCCTGTACCCGGTCGGAGTAGCCGCGGCCGTAGGCGCTGCAGGTCAGAGTGCGCAGTCCGCGGGCATGCAGCTCGCTGACGAGGCCGTCCCAGTAGAACAGCGGGATGGTCAGACCGCCCGCCATCAGGACCACATCCCCGTCCTCGGGCCCCGTCAGCTCGTAGTGGGTGACGCCGTCGGACAGCTCGATGAAACTGCCGCGCAGCGCCCCCCGCGAATCGGCGGTGAGCTTGCGGTCCTCGCCCGAGGCGACGAAGTACTTCATGGAACGGGCCTCCTTGCCCTCAGTGCGTGGGGGTGTCGGCGCAGGACCCGAGGAACTTCGCGATCGCGTCCGCGACCCACTGCGGTTCCTCCTCCGGCAGCAGATGTCCGCTGTGGGGGTGGACGAGCTCCTGGGCGCCGGGGATGTCACGGGCGAAGTGCTGGCCGTCGATGCCCGCGCTGCGCAGCACCAGCGTGGGCACCGCGATGCGGGGGATCTGCGCGCTGCGGTCCGGCTGGTCGGTGTTGCAGAAGTCGACGAAGGCCGAGCGGTTGCCGGGGCGGCTCATGAGCTGATAGGCGCGGTCCACCATGGCGTCGTCCACGATCTGCGCATGCGGCCCGACGGCCTCGCGCAGGTTGCGCTCGATCGCCCCGCGCGGCATCACCCGCCTCAGCAGTGGGCGCACCAGCGGGTTGCGGGTCAGGCGCATCCCCGCGGGCACCGTCTTCTCCGGGTAGCCGGTGGCATTGACCAGCACCAGGCCGGTCAGCCGCTCCGGATGATCCAGCGCGACGTTCCAGGCGATGTTGCCGCCCAGGGAATTGCCGCCCACCGCGTAGTGCGGCACACCCAGCGCCTCCATGAAGCCCGCCACCGTCGCGGCGTACGCCGGGACGCGGTAGTCGCGGTCCTTGCGCGGGCCCGTCAGTCCGAACCCCGGCAGGTCGGGACGGATGACCTCGAACGAATCCGACAGCAGATCCGCCGCGCGGTCGAAGTGCTGCAGGGATGAGGCACTGCCGTGCAGCAGCACGAGTGCCGGGCCGTGCCCGACGCGCTTGTAGTGGATCCGCAGACCGTCCACCTCGACGAACCGGGAATCGGGCTGGGGCTCAGACCAGGTACTCATAATGGCTACACTGTTACCGATAAGGGGTTGTGTCAAGTGGTCGTGTCAACAGGAAGCCCCCACGTGTCACGGCCACGGTGCTCGTGAGCGAGGAGATGGATCAGTTGGTGCGCCGCGCTGCCGGTCGTCCGCCGGTCCCACCGGAC
This sequence comes from Streptomyces sp. S.PB5, assembly GCF_030403745.1. GTDB lineage: Bacteria > Actinomycetota > Actinomycetes > Streptomycetales > Streptomycetaceae > Streptomyces. Next base: position 154,548 of record NZ_JAQMWP010000012.1, on the reverse strand, counting down.
CGGATCGTCGCCATGGCGCTGCAGATCGTCGACGAGGCAGATTCCCGTCGGTCCCAACGCGATGGCGCTGCGGGAGCGCTGCGTCGCGGTCCTGCTCAAGGCGGGATTCGAGGCCTCACTGGCCACGCGCGCGTATGTGACGCTGGCTCGCTACGTGTGTGGCCTGGCGCATGGATCCGGCACAGTTCCCCGCTGTCCACTCGACCGCGGAGGCGTTGCCGGTGCCTGTCGAAGAGGTCTTCTCCTTCGGGTTGGACCTCATCCTCACGGGGCTGGGGGCCTTCCCTGATGGCGGCTGACCAGGGCAGCAGTCGCGTCGAGCGTCAGGTCGTGCCAGTGGCCGCGTCTGTCGAGCGCGATCTTGTCCGTCTCAGGGGTGTGGCCGTCGCGTGCATCGCGCACTGGACGACCAGGCACATCCCGGCCTGATGTCCCCGGCGCCCGGTGCGCGGCTCCGCCCGACTTCCACGATGCGTTCCGGTCGACACAGCCGCCCTCACCATGCCGCTGCTCGATCACCTCACGCTCGCGCCTCCACGCCGTTTCCGGCCATCATCCCGCCGCCGCAAGGTCATTCAACGACACCGCCGGATTCGCCGATGGTGTCCTCAAGGGGCGCGATCGGTTGTGCCGGCCGGACCGGCGCCAGTCGCGGTCATCTCATCACCTCACCGCTCGTTCCCGGGCTGTTGGATCGAGGACCGGCCTTCGGAGACGGCGTATGGACTCGGACGTAGACGGTGACTCGCGCCCCGTTGACACGGGTTGTTCCGTGCTCGCGGAAGTGGCGTCGCAGGGTGCTCGTTTTCGCTTCCTCGCGCGCGTCGGCCGGCGAGTGCACAGCCGCCGGGTCGCGGACCGCGATGATCCGGTCGAATTCCAGCATGCGTGCCGCAATAGCCTGGGCGGGGAGCTCGACGCCCGCGAGTGTGTTCGATGAAACGGGGTCCTGTGCCAGGGCCAGGTCCGTCAGGAGGCGGGTGTCCTCGGGGCTGGCCGCGGTCAGGATCCGGTGCTTGCCGGGGAGATAGAGCACCCCGTCGCCGGGACGGCCCTGCGTGCGTACGAGGGCGGCGATGGCGGTGGCGTCATTGCTCCGGCTCTGGGGCGTCCGCAGTGAGAGGCTCGATGGGACGAGCGCGGCCAGTACGGCGACCACCGCGATCCACGCGATGCGGGAAGACCGCTGCCGCCGGTGGAAGTAGTCCATCCAGGCGCCCAGCAGCAAGGCGATTCCGATGTTGCTGTAGAGCACGTACCGGTCGACGAAAAGCGGTTTGAACAGGGAGGCGATCAGCAGCAGAAGGCCCGGCAGCGCAAGAATCGGCACCGCCAGCGCGGAAAGCCGTACGGGCCCCCTCGCCCTCAGGGGCGCAAGGGCACACGCCACGCCCACGACCGCCACCACCAGGAAGTATTGAAGCCGCACCGGTGCGCCGATCCAGGACACCTGCTCCGACTGCCCCGCACTGAAGACCGCCAGCGGCAACAGCCCGGCCACAACACCTGCGGCAGCCGCACTCCACGCCCTCAGCACGGGTCGTGGAACACGGGAGACGACCAGTGTGACGCCGTGTGCGAGCAGGGCGAGGGCCGCGAACTCATGGAGCAGACAGGCCGCCAGCATGGTGGAGCCGTAGACCGCCCACCGCCATCGGGAGCGATGAGGGACGCTGACCACGAGCGCATAGGTGGACCAGGTGACCAGGGCACAGACCATGGCGTACGAGCGGCCTTCCTGCGCGTACTTCTGCACTTGGGGAAGGAGCGGAAACACCAGCCCGGCCAGCAGCCCGGCACGGGCCCCCGCCAGGCGTAGCCCCAGAAGCCCGACTCCGCTCGCCGCCACGGACATCGCCAGCACGGACGGCAGCCGCAGCGTCAGCAGCCCTCCGCCGAAGAGACCGAAGAGCCCATGCATCACGGCGTAGTAGAGGGCATGGACCAGATCGACGTGCTGGGCGGTCAGCCATATCTGCGACAGATCGCGGTGCGCGAGCTGATAGGTGACGGACTCGTCCCCCCACATGGTGTTCTGCCTGCGGATGCCCCACAGCCCCACAGCGATGGTCAGCGCCAGGGGCGCGATGACGACAACGGCCTTGGTCGGGCGCCGTGTTGGCCGACGGGCCGGCACGGGAGGGGAAGCCGTTGTGGCCACGACGGGGCCACGTTCAGCAACGGACATCGGTCGCAGGGCCTTTCAGCAGCGGCGAAGAAACGCCGCCAGCGTGCCGGGACTTCGTTGATCGGATGCTGACCCAACCTGACCGGCCGATCAGGAACGCGGACAAGCGCTGTGCGAGGCTGCACGACATGCGCATCCTGGTGGTCGAAGACGAGGTGGACCTTGCCCACACCCTGCACACCGGCCTGACCGCGGAGGGCTACAGCGTCGACGTCGCCCATGACGGCCGGCAGGGCCTGTGGATGGCCCGGACCGGCGAATACGCCCTTGTCGTACTGGACTTGATGCTGCCCGGGCTCAACGGCTACAAGGTGTGCTCCGAGCTGCGCCGGGAGGGCAACGCGACGCCCATCCTGGTCCTCACCGCCAAGGACGGGGAGTGGGATCAGGCGGAGGCCCTGGACACCGGGGCCGACGACTACCTGGCCAAGCCCTTCTCCTACGTGGTGCTCGTCGCACGGCTGCGGGCCCTGGTCAGACGAGCCGCCGCGGTCGCCCCGCCGGTCCTTGCCGTGGGCGACCTCTCGTTGGACGTCGCCGGCCGGGTCTGCCGCCGGGCCGGGGTCCGGGTGGACCTCACCCCCCGGGAGTTCGCCGTGCTGGAGCTGCTGGCCCGACGGGCGGGCCAGGCGGTCTCCAAAACGGATCTGCTCTATCACGCGTGGCCCGATGAAGCATGGGATCCCAACCTGGTGGAGGCGCGCGTCAGCGCTCTGCGCAAGAAGGTGGACGCCGCGTTCCAGCGGCAGTCCCTGCAGACCGTGCGGGGCATCGGCTACCGGCTGGTGGACGACCGTGACCGCGACTGAGCCGCGGCGCCGCTGGTGGCCGCGTTCGGTACGAGCCCGCGCGGCCCTGGCCACCGCCCTGGCCGCGGCCGTCGTCCTCAGCGGCATCGGCTGGTGGGTACACCAGGAGGTCTACCGCGAGAGCATGACCATCGCCGAAGAACGTGCCGAGCGGAATCTCGCCGCTCTCGTCGATCAGCTGAGGCGTGGTTCGGTTCCCGGTCCCGCGAGCGCCGCGCCGTACGAGATCGTCGCGACCGGCCGACGCACCGCTGTCGCCTCCGGCGGAGCCATGCAGGACTTCGACCCCCGCGCCCGCCATGTCCTGCCCGCCCCACCCGCGCTCTCCGCCCCGACACCGGATCACGGTGACGGCGGCGGCTACACGATGCGGCCCCTGCGCATACCGGAGCGCCGCGACTACCACCCCGCGTACGGATACGACTTGGCCGGCAAGACCTACTTGGTCCTGTACAACGACATCTGGGCCGGTGAACTGGGCAAGGACAAAGCCGCCGCCCTGGGCGTCACCGCCGACGCCACGCTGCGGGCCTATGTGGTGGTGCTCCCGGACACGGCCGAGGAGATCGCCGGCACCACCGACGACCTGCTGCTGCGGGCCGGCCTCGTCGGCCTTGTGCTGATCGCCGCCATCGCCTACTTCACCGTCCGCATCGCGCTGCGGCCGGTCGAAGCCATCCGCGTCCTCACCGCCTCGGTCACCGCGAACGACCCCCGCGAACGCGTCACCGTCCCCGCCACGGGACACGAGATCACCGCCCTCGCCACCACCATCAACACCACCCTCCAGCGCCTCGACAACGCCGCCGCCCAGCAGCGCCGCTTCGTCGCGGACGCCGCCCACGAACTGCGCAGCCCCCTCACCACGCTGCTGGCCAGCCTGGAAGTCGCGCTCGCCTACCCGGACCGCACCGACTGGCCCACCGCGGTCACGACCGCCGCACGGCAGACGCGCCGCCTGCAGTCACTCGCCGAAGACCTGCTGCTCCTGGCCCGGCTCGACACCCGCTCCCCCACGACCGATCCCGAAACCGTCGACCTGACAGCCCTCGCCTCCCGGCTGACCGGGCAATACCCCCTCACCGAACGGCCGTTGACTCTCGGCTGCGACGGCACCGCCCCCGCGTACATACGTGGAAACCCCGACGAGTTCGAGCGGCTGCTGCGCAACCTCATCGACAACGCCGCCCGCCACGCCGCGCACCGCATCCAGATCACCGTCCGCAACCAGGACGACCGGGTCGTCCTCACGGTGCACGACGACGGACCCGGCGTGCCCGCCGAGGACGCCGAGCGCATCTTCGAACGCTTCGTCCGCCTCGACGACGCCCGCTCCCGCGACCAGGGCGGCACCGGCCTGGGCCTCGCCATCGCCCGCGACCTGGCCCACCGCCACCGAGGCACCCTCACCCTCGCCCCCCGCACCCTCGGAGCATGCTTCCAACTGCGCCTCCCCCGAGCCGCAGCCCCGGCCGAGGAATGACGCGCCCCCGGCAGCTCGGCCCAACTACCTATGCACCGACAGCGGATTCAGCACTCTGGTCGGCTAAATCACCCTTGCTCCCCAAACAGACATGCCATGTCTCACGAAACTGAAGGCATACCCGTCAGAAACATTGACGTCATCAGGCCTCAAATCTATCTTCTGCTCGAAGTACCGCACGTTGTTCGCAATTTCGAACGATGGCGAGTCTCGCAACGGCGATCGGCCAAGCGGACCGGCCGGCCCGGAGGAAGAGTTGAAGAGGCCCGTAAGAACGCTCCTCGCCCTGTCGGGTGTCCCCGCCGTTCAGGGCACCACCGCCGCGGCCGCCTCACCGGCCGGTCAGGCCACGCGGTACGCGCCTCCCCTACGACGGCTGAAGCGCAGGCGAGTTCTGGTGCAGCGACAGCCACGACGACTACGCGCAGCGTGTGGACCTCCGCCAGAACACCGACACCTTCCGCACTGACAGTCCCCTCACAGCGGTCACCCCCTGGGCCTGACCACTTCTGCTCACCGAAAGGTTCGCGATGTCCTCCTCCCTCAGCAGACGGCGCCTTCTGCAAGCAGCCGGGGCCACCGTGGCCGCCTCTGCCACCGGGTCCCTCCTCGGCGCGTCTCCCGCCCGTGCGGCGATCCCACCCGCAAGGGCCGACATCGGGGTCTCGGCACACCCCTTCGCACTCGACCAGGTCCGGCTCACCGCGAGCCGGTGGCTGGACAACCAGAACCGTACGCGCACCTACCTGCGGTTCGTCGATGTCGACCGACTGCTGTACAACTTCCGTGCCAACCACAAGCTGCCCACCAACGGCGCGGCCGCCACCGGCGGCTGGGACGCGCCGGACTTCCCCTTCCGCACCCACGTCCAGGGCCACTTCCTCACGGCCTGGGCGCAGCTGTACGCCGTGACCGGGGACACCGTCTGCCGGGACAAGGCCACGTACATGGTCGCGGAGCTGGCCAAGTGCCAGGCCAACAACGGTGCCGCCGGTTTCAACGCCGGGTACCTGTCCGGCTACCCCGAGTCCGACTTCACCGCTCTCGAGCAGCGGACCCTGAGCAACGGCAACGTGCCGTACTACACCGTCCACAAGACCCTCGCCGGCCTGCTGGACGTGTGGCGTCACATCGGCAGCACACAGGCCCGCGACGTACTGCTCGCCCTGGCGGGATGGGTCGACCTGCGCACCGGCCGGCTGACCGACCAGCAGATGCAGGCCATGCTGCAGACCGAGTTCGGCGGCATGAACACCGTGCTGACCGACCTCTACCAGCAGACCGATGACGCGCGGTGGCTCACGGTCGCCCGGCGGTTCGACCACGCCGCGGTGTTCGATCCTCTGGCCGCAGGCCAGGACCGGCTCAGCGGACTGCACGCCAACACCCAGGTGCCCAAGTGGATCGGGGCCGCCCGGGAGTTCAAGGCGACCGGCACCACCCGCTACCGGGACATCGCCACCAACGCCTGGAATCTCACCGTCGACGCGCACACCTATGCCATCGGCGGCAACAGTCAGGCGGAGCACTTCCGCGCCCCGAACGCCATCGCCGGCTACCTGAACAACGACACGTGCGAGAGCTGCAACACCTTCAACATGCTCACCCTCACCCGTGAGTTGTTCGCGCTCGACCCGAACCGGGCCGCGCTGTTCGACTACTACGAGCAGGCGTGGCTCAACCAGATGATCGGCCAGCAGAACCCGGCCGACGACCACGGCCACGTCACCTACTTCACCCCGCTCAAGCCGGGCGGCCGCCGAGGTGTGGGCCCGGCGTGGGGCGGCGGCACGTGGAGCACCGACTACGGCACCTTCTGGTGCTGCCAGGGCACGGGCCTGGAGATGCACACCAGGCTGATGGACTCCGTCTACTTCCGCACGGACACCACGCTGATCGTCAACCTGTTCGTGCCGTCGGTGCTGAACTGGACCGAGCGCGGCATCACGGTCACCCAGACCACCTCGTATCCCGCCGCCGACACCACGACCCTGCAGGTCACCGGCAGCGTCAGCGGAACCTGGGCGATGCGCATCCGCATCCCGAGCTGGACCAGCGGGGCCACCATCAGCGTCAACGGCACGGCGCAGAACATCGCGACCACGCCCGGCAGCTATGCCACCCTGACCCGCTCCTGGACCTCCGGCGACACGGTCACCGTCCGCCTGCCCATGCGGGTCGTGATGCGAGCGGCCAACGACGACGCGAACGTCGCCGCGATCACCTACGGCCCGGTCGTCCTGTCCGGCAACTACGGCGACACCGCGCTCAGTTCGCTGCCGACGCTGAACACGTCCTCCATCACACGGACCAACAGCAGCTCGCTCGCCTTCACCGCCACCGCCAACGGCTCCACCGTCAACCTCGGCCCGTTCCACGACGCGCACGGTCACAACTACACCGTCTACTGGAACACCACCGGCAGTGTCCGTCTGGTCAACGTGGCCAGCGGTCTGCTGCTGGGCATCCAGAACATGTCCACGGCCGACGGCGGCCGCGCCCTGCAGTGGTCGGACAACGGCACCGCCGACCACGACTGGTACATGATCACCGACGGAAGCGCGGTCCGCTTCCGCAACGCCAACAGCGGCAAGGTGCTCGGCGTCCAGAACATGTCCACCGCGGACGGCGCGACGGTCCTGCAGTGGTCGGACAACGGCACCGCCGACCACCGGTGGACGCTGCTCGACCAGGGGGACGGGACGTACAAGATCCGCAACGTCAACAGCGGCAAGCTGCTCGCCATCGCGAACAACTCCACCGCTGTCGGCGCGTTCGCGATCCAGGACGCGGACGACGGCACCGCCGACAACCGGTGGCGCATCGTACGGAACTGAGTCCGCCAGGGCAGGGACCCCGGCGTGAACACCCCCACCACCTGAAGCTGCCGTACCGGCCGGACCTGCTCCCCCTGCAGCGCTGACCGGACGCGTCGTCCCGAGCTCGTGACCATGCCCCCAACGCCCGTACAGCGGAAGCCGCTTGCGGGCCAGAAAGGACCCCCTCATGGCACCCCTGCACGCACGACTGCTACGCCTCCTCACAGCCACCGCGCTGACGCTCACCGCCTGCGTCACCGCCTCCGCCGGTACGGCCGCCGAGGCCGCACCGGGCAGCCCGGCCCTCACCCCGCCCCTGGGCTGGAACAGCTGGAACAGCTTCGGCTGCGGCATCACCGAGGCGCAGGTACGCGAGGCCGCCGACGCGATGGTGTCCTCCGGTATGAAGGACGCCGGCTACCAGTACGTCGTCGTCGACGACTGCTGGTTCGACCCGCAGCGTGACAGCGCGGGCAACCTCCGGGCCAACCCGACCAAGTTCCCCAGCGGCATGAAGGCACTGGGCGACTACATCCACGGCAAGGGCCTGAAGTTCGGCATCTACCAGGCGCCCAACGAGAAGACATGCGCCCAGGGCGTGGGCACCTACCCCGGCTCCACCGGAAGCAAGGGGCACGAGGCGCAGGACGCGGCCTCGTTCGCCTCATGGGGCGTGGACTACCTCAAGTACGACTGGTGTTCCGGCAACGGCACCCTCAGCGAGCAGATCGCGCAGTTCACCACCATGCGCGACGCCCTGCGCGCCACCGGGCGTCCGATCGTCTACAGCATCAACCCCAACAGCTTCCACGCCCCCACCGGCGCCTCCTACAACTGGGGCGAGGTCGCCGACCTGTGGCGGACGACCGAGGACCTGCTCGACATCTGGCAGAACGGCAACACCAACAGCTACCCGATGGGCGTCGGCAACGTCCTGGACATCACCGCACCACTCGCCGCGCAGTCGGGCCCGGGCCACTGGAACGACCCCGACATGCTCGTCGTCGGGCGTCCCGGTCTGTCGCTGACCGAGGCCCGCTCCCACTTCGCCCTGTGGTCGCTGCTCTCGGCTCCCCTCATGGCCGGCAACGACATCCGCACCATGTCCGCCGACGTCAGCGCGATCCTGCGCAACCCGCGCCTGCTGGCGGTCAACCAGGACACGCTGGGCGCGGGCGGACGCCGGGTGCGCGACGACGGCGCCACCGAGGTCTTCGCCAAGCGCCTGTCCGACGGCTCGGTCGCCGTCGGCCTGTTCAACCGGGGCGACAGCACCGCGACGATCACCACCAACGCCGCGCAGGTCGGCCTCACCGGCGGATCGTTCACCCTCACCGACCTGTGGACCGGCGGCACGTCGAGCACCTCCGGCCAGATCTCGGCGAGCGTCCCGGCGCACGGTGTCGCCGTGTTCAAGATGAGCGGCGGCAGCCCCCTGTCCTCCACCACGGCACGCCTGCGCGGTACCGGATCCGGCCGCTGTCTGGATGTGGACGGCGGCAGCACCGCGGCCGGGACGGCGACGCTGATCTGGGACTGCCACACCGCAGCCAACCAGCTCTGGACCACCTGGGCCGGGGGCGAGATCCGCGTCTTCGGCGACAAGTGCCTGGACGCCAACAACCAGGGCACCGCCAACGGCACACAGGTCATCATCTGGCCCTGCAACGGCCAGAACAACCAGAAGTGGACCGCACAGGCCGACGGCTCGATCCGCAACGTCAACGCCGGTCTGTGCCTCGACGTCAACGGGGCCGCCACCGCGAACGGAACCCGGCTGGTCCTGTGGACCTGCAACGGCCAGAGCAACCAGAAGTGGACCTCTTTGCCGTAACAGTCCCTGGTTAGCGGGGACACTTGCGGCAGGGAGACCTCCGACGGGAAGGGGTAGCCCCACTGCAGCGTGCCGCGCTGCGGGGGCTGCCCTCATCCAACGGAAGGTGGTGTCCGCGGGAGCGGCCGAGTCGGGTGAGGGTCACACCGATCCCCCAGGATCTCCGTTCCGTCCACCTTCACTGCGCGCACGACCCGGGACCCCGCTTCCCCCGGGGAACGGTGCCCGCGGGGCCCCGCCCCGTCGTGCCAGCCCGGCCGGCTCCTAGAAGTTGCCGCGCTTCTCCTGCTCGCGCTCGATCGCCTCGAACAGGGCCTGGAAGTTGCCCTTGCCGAAGCCGAGCGAGCCGTGGCGCTCGATGAACTCGAAGAAGACGGTGGGCCGGTCGCCGATCGGCTTGGTGAAGATCTGCAGCAGGTAGCCGTCCTCGTCGCGGTCGACGAGGATGCCGCGCGACGCGAGTTCCTCGATCGGCACGCGGACGTTGCCGATGCGGGCGCGCAGCTCGGGGTCGGTGTAATAGCTCTCCGGGGTCGCGAGGAACTCGATGCCCTTGGAGCGCAGGATGTCGACGGTCCTGATGATGTCGTTGGTGGCGAGGGCGAGGTGCTGGGCGCCGGGGCTGCGGTAGAAGTCGAGGTACTCGTCGATCTGCGAGCGCTTCTTGCCGACCGCCGGCTCGTTGAGGGGGAACTTCACGCGGTGGTTGCCGCTGGCGACGACCTTGCTCATCAGCGCCGAGTACTCGGTGGCGATGTCGTCGCCGATGAACTCGGCCATGTTGGTGAAGCCCAGGACGCGGTTGTAGAAGTCGACCCACTCGTCCATGTGGCCGAGCTCCACGTTGCCCACGACGTGGTCGAGGGCCTGGAAGATGCGCTTGGGCTCGCCCTCGGGCTTCACATAGCCGGAGGTGCGGGCGACATAGCCGGGCAGGTACGGGCCGGTGTAGCGGGAGCGGTCCACCAGGGTGTGGCGGGTCTCGCCGTATGTGGCGATGGCGCCGATCCGGACCGTGCCGTGCTCGTCGGTGACGTCGTGCGGCTCCTCCAGGACGGTCGCGCCCTCGGCGCGGGCGTGCTCGATGCACTTGTCCACGTCGGGCACCTCAAGGGCGATGTCGATGACACCGTCTCCGTGCCGGCGGTGGTGGTCGAGCAGCGGGCTGTCGGGGTCGACGCCGCCCTTGAGCACGAACCGGATCGCCCCGGAGCGCAGTACGAACGCGTGGTGGTCGCGGTTGCCGGTCTCGGGGCCGGAGTAGGCCACCAGCTCCATGCCGAAGACCGCCTGGAAGTACAGCGCGGACTGCGTCGCGTTGCCCACCGACCAGACCACCGCGTCCCACCCGGTCACCGGGAAGGGGTCACCCGCGGGGTCGTACTCCACGAGCCCGACCAGCTGCTTGAGCTGCTGCAGGTCCAGCTCGGCGAGGCGCTCCTGGCTCGTGAGGGTCTGCTCGATGCTCATACGCCATCCCTTTCGGTCTGCGTGCTTCCAACGCGTGGCGGCAGGACACACCGGGTTCCCTCACCTGCGCAAGAGTCGCCCTTCAGGCTGTTCAAGCTGCTCAGTTTGTCTCCCGCGAGGACCCTTCACATATACAATTTGCCCACCTGTCACGTGTTGCCGAGCTCCTCCAGTCGGGAGGCAGCCAGCCTCACCCGGGCGGCGACGGCCTCGATGTCGAAGTCGTGCATCGCGACCACGCCGATCGAGGCACCCACCGCGCCCGGCACCCCGAACCCCACCGCGATCCCCGTGGCGCCCTGCTGGAGCTGTCCCGAGGTGACGCTGTAGCCCAGCTCCCGCGACCGCACGACCTCCTCGGAGTCGTCCGGCGAAGGCGGCTGGAGCGCGAGGATGGCGACACCGTTCGCCCCCTTCTCCAACGGATGCCGCCCTCCGATGCGGTAGCCCACCTGCACCGGGCCGTCCTGAACCGTCGGCTGCGCCCCTGCCACGGGAACGCACTCGCGGGCACCGTGCGCCACCGTCAGGAAGGCGGATGTGCCGGTGTCGTCGGCGAGTTCCTGCAGAACCGGCTGGGCCGCCACCACCAGCTGATGCCGGAAACGACCGGCGAGGGTCGCGGCGCCGGCACCGAGCCGCACCCGCTTGCCCTGCCGGGAGACCAGCGCATGCTCCTCCAGCGTCTGGACGATCCGGTACGCGACGGCCCGGTCGATCTCCAGCTGCGCCGCCAGATCCGCCACCGTCAGGCCGTCCCCCGTCAGAGAGATCAAGTCCAGAGCCCGAAGGCCGCGGTCCAGGCCTTGCAGCGTGGCCATCAACATCTCCTGATCCTGCGGCTGCGCTCGACACCCGCGGAAGTGCCAGATCCTCTTCGGACGCCACGTTAGGACACCCACTGGTAGCCCGCTGCCGTCGGCCTCGCCCGTCCGGCCTTGACGGTGAAGACGCCGCGACCTAATTTGAGCTCGTGATGACCAGCGCACAAAAATGTGCGCTGAGCGCACAAAATCGCGACGCGGTACCGGGACCGCGAGCCCGAGCCGGAGCCCGAGGAGAGACATGCCGTACTACCACCGGTCGGGCGCGGTTCCGCCGAAGCGTCACACCCAACACCGGGACGCGGACGGGAACCTCTACTACGAGGAGCTCATGGGCGAGGAGGGGTTCTCCTCGGACTCCTCGCTGCTCTACCACCGCCACATTCCGTCGGCGGTGCGGGAGTACCGGGTGTGGGACCTCGCAGACCAGTCCCTGGTGCCCAACCACCCCCTCATCCCCCGCCACCTCTCCACGCACAAGCTGTTCGCGGACGGTGAGTCCGGCATCGACGCGGTGACGGGCCGCCGACTGCTGCTGGGCAACGAGGACGTACGACTGGCGTACGCCGTGGCCGACGCGGTCAGCCCCTACTACCGCAACGCGACCGGCGACGAGTGTCTCTACGTCGAGGACGGGCGCGCCCGTGTCGAGACGGTCTTCGGCGACCTCGACGTGGGCGACGGGGACTATGTGATCGTCCCGCGGGCAACCACGTACCGGATCGTGCCGGACGGCACGGTACGGATCTATGCGATCGAGGCGAACTCGCACATCGGGCCCGCGCGGCGCTATCTGTCCAAGCACGGCCAGCTCCTGGAGCACGCGCCGTTCTGCGAGCGCGACTTCCGCCTCCCGGACGGGCCGAAGCTCGTCGAGGGCGAGAACGTCGAGGTGTACATCAAGCACCGCGGCCCCGGCGGCGTCGTCGGGACCGTCCACACCCTGCCGCACCACCCCTTCGACGTGGTCGGCTGGGACGGCTGCCTCTACCCGTACGCGTTCAACATCCGTGACTTCGAGCCCCTCACCGGCCGCGTCCACCAGCCGCCGCCGGCCCACCAGGTCTTCGAGGGCCACAACTTCGTGATCTGCAATTTCGTACCGCGCAAGGTGGACTACCACCCTCTGGCGGTCCCCGTCCCGTACTACCACTCCAACGTCGACTCCGACGAGGTGATGTTCTACTGCGGCGGCGACTACGAGGCCCGCAAGGGCTCCGGGATCGGACAGGGCTCGATCTCCCTCCACCCCGGCGGCCACCCGCACGGCCCCCAGCCGGGTGCCATGGAGCGGTCGATCGGGGCGGAGTTCTTCGACGAACTCGCCGTCATGGTCGACACCTTCCGTCCGCTCCAGCTCGGCGAGGCCGCCCGCGCGACGGACGACGGGACGTACGCCTACTCCTGGGAGCAGAACCGATGAGCGCCCGCCGGACGCACGAGATTCCGCCGGCCCTGGCCCGCCTGTTCGACGACGCGGCGGTCTTCCCGCCCGGCAGCCTGCCCATCGAAGAGGCGGTCCGGGCCCATGTGGAGCACACCCAGGGTGCCCACGCCGGGCTGGTCGGCGCGTTCGTGCTGGCCGCCAAGGACGTCGACCGGCTCGCCGAGCTGACCGCCGGCCTGACCGAGGGCTCCTTCGACCTCTCGGTGACCGTCGCGCTGCCCGGTGTCGCCGACGCCGTCGCCACGGCGAGCCGGATCCCGGCCGTACGGCTGGTCGGTCTCGAGGTCGCCGTACCGGACGGGGTCGCCGCCGACGCCGTCGTACCCGCCCTGGCCGAGGCGGTCGACGACAACCCCGACCTCACCGTCTACGTCGAGGTACCGCGCGACGACCGGCGCGAGACGCTGCTCGCCCAGCTCGCCGGGACCCCGTACCTGGCCAAGTTCCGCACCGGCGGCGTACGCGCCGAGCTCTACCCCGACGAGCGTGAACTCGCCGCGGCCGTCGTGGCCGCGGTGCGGGCCGGGGTGCCGTTCAAGGCGACCGCGGGGCTGCATCACGCGGTGCGCAACACCGACCCGGAGACCGGGTTCGAACAGCACGGCTTCCTCAACCTGCTCGTCGCCACCGACGCGGCCCTGAAAGGCGCCGAGGAGACGGAGCTGGCCGAACTGCTGGCCGACCGCGACGGCGACCGGATCGCCGAGCGGGTCCGCGCCCTCACGCCGCAAGTCCGGGACCTGTTCCGCTCCTTCGGCACCTGCTCCATCGCCGAACCCGCCACCGAGTCGGCCGGTCTCGGCCTGCTGCCCGCAACGACCGTCGCAGACCTGACCGAGGTGTCCGCATGACCAGCACCACCCAGTTGACCGTCCCGGCCGGCTCCCTGTTCGGCCTGACCAACCTGCCCTACGGCGTCTACTCGACGCCCGGCCAGGAGCCCCGCGTGGCGACCCGCTACGGCGACCACGTCATCGACCTGGCCCTGCTGCTGGACGACGACGTCTTCGCCCGGCCGAGCCTGAACGCCTTCATGGCCAAGGGCCACGCCCGTTGGACCGAGGTCCGGGCCCAGATCACCCAGCGGCTCCAGGGCGAGGTACCCGCGGCGGCGGTCCACGACCTGGGCGCGGTGACACTGCACCTGCCCGTCGAGGTCGCCGACTACGTCGACTTCTACGCCTCCGAACACCACGCCTCGAACCTGGGCAGCCTCTTCCGGCCCGACAACCCGGACCCGCTGATGCCGAACTGGAAGCACCTTCCGGTCGGTTACCACGGCCGCGCGGCCTCCGTCGTCGTCTCGGGCACCGACATCATCCGGCCCGCCGGACAGCGCAAGGGCCCCCAGGACCCGGCACCGGTCTTCGGCCCCTCGACCCGCCTGGACATCGAGGCCGAGCTCGGCTTCGTCCTCGGGACCGGCAACGCCATGGGCGACTCCATCGGTGCCGAGAACGCGGAGCGGCACATCTTCGGCGTGGTGCTCTTCAACGACTGGTCCGCGCGCGACATCCAGGCCTGGGAGTACGTCCCCCTCGGTCCGAACCTCGGCAAGTCGTTCGCGTCGACGATCTCCCCGTGGGTGGTACCGCTGCTCGCCCTGGACGCCGCCCGGGTACCGACCCCGGTCCAGGAGCCGGCCGTACTGCCGTATCTGCGGATGCAGCAGCCGTGGGGCCTCGATGTCGACCTGGCCGTCGAATGGAACGGCCAGGTCGTCTCCCGGCCGCCGTACGCCGCCATGTACTGGTCCCCCGCCCAGATGCTGGCCCACCAGACCGTCAACGGCGCCCCCTCGCGCACCGGTGACCTGTTCGCCTCCGGCACCGTCTCCGGCCCGGAGAAGGAGCAGCGCGGTGCCTTCATCGAACTGACCTGGGGCGGCAAGGAGCCGATCACGGTCAACGGCCAGGAGCGCACGTTCCTGGAGGACGGCGACGAGATCGTCCTGACCGCCACGGCCCCGGGCGCCGACGGAACCCGGATCGGCTTCGGCGAGGCGCGCGGCCGGATCGTCAGCAGCAAGCGTCAGGAGGCGCGATGAGCACGATGGTGACCTCGGCCGCGTAAGCGGTCGCCGACGTCGCCCTGCTACCTCGTGCGGAGATCAGATGCTGAGGGGATGCTGCGGCTGCGTTCGCGGACTCCCGGTCAGGTTCTGCCCGGGATCCTCGGCGCCTCTCAACAGAGAGCCGTAGAACGCCAGATGGCGTTCCGCGGCGGCGGTCCAGGTGTGGCGGGCGGCGAGTCGGCGGCCCCTCGCCCGGCGCGCGGGGGTGTCGTCCGTGAGGGCGGCGCCGAGCTCGGTGGCCAGGTCCTGGTGGGTGGTCGCGAAACGGGCTGCACTGCCGAACACCTCGCGCAGTACGGGCAGATCGCGTACGACCAGCGGAACTCCCGCGGCGAGTGCCTCCATCGCGGCGAGTCCGAAGCCCTCCTTCGTGGAGGGGAAGGCGAACGCGGACGCTGCGGCCACCAAGGACGGCAGCTCGTCCTCGGCGACCTGGCCCAACACGACCGGTTCGACGCGGAGTTCGGCGGCGCGGGCCTCCCAGCGGGCCCGGTAGTCGCGGTAGTCGAAGAGGGTCTCGCCGCCCGCGATCACCAGCCGTACGTCCGGGTGTGCGGAGCGCAGCAGGGCGTACGCCTCCAGCAGGTCCAGCGAGCCCTTGCGCGGCTCGATGCCGCCGACGGTGAGGATGTAACGCCCCAGACGGGCACGCCAGTTCGCGCGGGCGGCCGGATCGGTGGTGGCGAAACGGTCGTAGGCCACTCCGTTGGGGACGACCGCCGCCTCGATGCCCCAGCCGTCGGCCAGTTCCGTGGCGACGGCCGCCGACACGCAGATGTGCGCGTACGGCTCGACGATGGCCCGCTCGTGGCAGGCGGCCAGTTCGGGGGTGGTGAAGTGGTCGATGTGGTGGACCGTGCGGACGCACCGGCCACCGACCGCGTTGGCGCTGATGCAGTCCTGGGCGTGGACGATGTCGTACGCCGCTGCGAAGGGCTCAAAAGCCTTGCCCAGTACGGCGATGGAGCGCAGGATGCGCTCGCCGACGGTCTCCTGCGGCGGGCCGTCCGGGAACGGCACGATCCGCAGCCGTACGGCGGGGTCGACCGGCCGGAAGAAGCCAGCGTCGCCGCCGCGGCCCAGCGTCCACACGGTGACGTCCTGCCCGGCCGCGGTGAACGCCTCGGCGAGGGCGAGGGTGTGGACGACGCCACCGCGCGGCTTGGTGGAGTAGCTCAGCAGAGCGATCTTCACGAAGGGTTCTCCCGGTAGGCGTCGGGCCGGCGTTCGTCGAGGTGGCGCAGGATGCGGCGGGCGCGGTCGATCTCCTCGGCGACGTCGATCTCGGCGACCGCGAGGCCGGCCTTGGACCAGGTGCGGGCGAGGATGTCGCCGCCGGGGCCGACCACCTTGGACTGGCCGAGGAAGCGCATGCCGCCCATGGCGCCGGTCTGGTTGGAGGAGGCGAGGACGACCTGGTTCTCGGCGGCGCGGGCCTGGTCGTACAGGTCGAAGAGCTTGGCCTGGCGGTCCTGGGCCATGCGCGGGGCGCGGTTGGTGAGGGACGTGGGCCAGGCGGAGAGGCAGGCGAGGATCTCGGCGCCGTCCAACGCCAGAGAACGGGCCGACTCGGGGAAGGTCTTGTCGTAGTCGATGAGCATGCCGATGCGGCCCACCGGGGTGTCGAAGGCGTCGAAGCGGTCGCCTGGCGCGTAGGCGGCGACCTCGCCGGCGGGCAGGTGGACTTTGCGGTGGCGGCCGAGGACCCCGTCACCGCTGACGCAGACGGCGGCGTTGTAGCGCTCGTCGCCGCCGTCCTCGCAGTAGCCGAGGCAGACGACCATCTCGGCGGCCAGGCGGGTGACTTGGAGGATCAGCGGGTCGTCCGGCTTCAGGGCCGGCGGCAGGGCGTCGGGGTCGGGGTGGCGCAGGTCGGCGAGGTAGCCGCCGAGCGCGGCGTCGGGCAGGACCAGCAGTCCGGCGCCGGAGGCGCGCGCGTCGTCGATGAGCTTGGCGATGCGGGCCAGGTCGAACTCCAGGTCGCGGCCGAAGTGGGCGGCCGCGGCCGCGATCCGGATCGTGCTCATGCGCTGACTGCTCCTGTGGGTACGTCGTAGGTCTCGGGCCGCCGGTCGCGAAGGTGTCCCATCGACCGCCGGGCGGTCTCCAGTGCCTGTGCGACGTCCAGTTCGGCGACGGCGACGCCGGCGGCGACACCCGTGTCGGCGAGGATCTCGCCGCCGGGGTCGACGACCTTGGCGCTGCCGACGAAGCGTAGCGACCCGAACGTGCCCGCCTGGTTGGCCGACAGCCACACGATCTGGTTCTCCAGCGCGCGGGCCCGGTCGAACAGGTCGAAGCGACGTTTCCAGCGGTCGTTGACGAGGTCGGTGGCCGCGTTCGTACGGGAACCGGGCCAGGCGGAGACACAGACACCGATCTCGGCGCCGTCGAGCGCGAGGGCGCGGGCGGACTCCGGGAACGCCTTGTCGTAGCAGATCATCATGCCGATTCGGCCGACCGGGGTGTCGAAGGCGTGGAAACGGTCCCCGGAGGCGTAGCTGGCGTCCTCGCTGAGTGGCTGGTGGACCTTGCGGTGGTTGCCGAGGACGCCGTCGCCGGTGACGCAGACGACGCTGTTGTAGCGGGCTTCCCCGGCCGCTTCGCAGTATCCGGCGACAACCGTCATCTCCCCTGCCAGCAAGGCCAGTCGGCGGATCTCGGGGCCGTCGAGGGCGAGCGCGGGCGGGCCCTCGTCGAGTTCGGCGTGGTCGTCGAGGCTGAGCAGATACCCGCCGAGGCACGCCTCGGGCAGCGCCAGCAGGCGTACGCCCTGCTCCCGGGCTTCCTTGATCAGCCGTTCGGCGATCTGGAAGTCCTCCTCCAGGTCGCGGCCGAACTCGGCGGCGACGGCGGCCATGCGCAGGGTGGTCATGCGGTTCCCATCCCGGTCACGGTGGACATGACCGCTTCGGTGATCTCTCCGTCGGGCCAGCGCAGCCCGACGCCTTCGCCTTCGGTGAGCTCCCCGCACACCGAACCCGTGGCGGGTCCGGCGGGCAGGGGCGGTGCGCCCGGTTCGTCGGCCGTGAGCATCGCGAAGCCCGGGAAACAGGTGAACCAGTCCCCCACCGTCGCGGCCCTGGGCCGGGGCACGGCGGCCACGTCGAGCACCGCGCGGCAGCCGCCGGCCTCGGCGAGCATGCCGAGGGTGCCGGCGAGGCCCGCCATCGACACGTCCTTGGCCGCGGCGGGCCGCGCGGCGGCCACCGCACCGGTCATGGTGCGCAGTTCGTCCGTACGGCGGTGGCTGGTCGAGTCCCACTGGCGGCCCCGGTAGCCCGGGCGCCAGCTTCCGCCGAGGTCGGCGGTGAGGCGTACGGCGTGTCCGGGGCGGCCGCCGCCACCGGGCACCGGCCGGTCGGTGCGGCCGAGCGCGGTCACCGACAGGGCGGCCGGTACGCCGAGTTGGGTG
Organism: Streptomyces sp. S.PB5; assembly: GCF_030403745.1. GTDB lineage: Bacteria > Actinomycetota > Actinomycetes > Streptomycetales > Streptomycetaceae > Streptomyces. Next base: position 136,185 of record NZ_JAQMWP010000012.1, on the reverse strand, counting down.
TGGCCGCCGAGCACCGGGATGTCGTACGCCTGTGCTGCGCGGGTCAGTCCGGCCAGGATCCGGGCGGCGTGCGCTGCGTCGCGGGCGCCGATCGCGTCCAGCAGTCCGAGCGGGGCGGCGCCCATGGCGGCGAGGTCGTTGGCGTTCACGAGGACCGCGCACCAGCCCGCCCACTCGGGGTCGCGTTCGACCATGGACGGCACGATCGCGTCGCAGGCTGCGATCACGTCGGTGCCGGGGACGGGGGCGCCGTCGTCGCCGACGAAGCCGGCTCCTCCGAGCGCGGTTCGCGCCGCCGTGCGCAGGGCCCCGCCGACCGGGTCCTGGGCGGCGGCGCGAACCGCAGTCTTTCGCAGGGGCGCCAGCAGCGGCCCCAGGGCGGCCTTCGCGTCCGCCGTCCGCGCCGCGATGCGGTCGATCGGCCAGCGCATCAGGACGTGGGGCGCGCCCGCGATCGTCGTGTCCCGCACCCGCTGCCAGCCGAGGCGCCGGAACAGCACCTCGTTGCGGGCCTGGACGGTCGCGTCGAAGCGCAGCACGCCCTCCGCCTCCGCCCGGGCGCAGGCGGCCCGGACGAGCGCCGCGCCGATGCCGTGCGGGCCGCGGGGCCGGCGGGCGGCGACCAGGCGGCCGCCCTGCCACCAGCCGAGGTCGGGGCCGTCGTCGACCGGGCAGAGACGCACTCCGCCGATCACGGTGCCCTCCGGGTCCTTGGCGACCAGGACGACGGTGCGGGGGTCGGTGTCGTGGTCGTCCAGGTCGTGATGGGCGAAGAGCTCCTGCTCGTGGACGAAGGCGGCGCGGCGCAGCTGCCGGTAGGCGGCCATGTCCGCTGTGCCGTCCGCCTCCTCGATGCGGAAGGCGGGCCGGCGGGCGAGCGTGTTGCGGTCGCCCAGCAGGGCCAGGATGTCCTGCGGATCGTCCACGGCCGGCACGATGACGGAACCGTCGAGGTTCACGGCGCTCACCCGCCGGCTGTCTGGAGGACGCTGCAGGCGCCGCAGGCCGCACAGCCGGCCTTCTGGTCGGCGCCGCTCATTCCGGCGGCGCGCAGCTTCGCGGCGACGGCTTCGGTGACATGCGTCAGGAGTTCCGCGCGGGGTGCCTGGACGCCGTCGCGGGCGGCGAGGGTGCCGCTCATCGGGCGGAAGGGGACGACGAAGGGATAGACCCCGCGGTCGATCAACTCCCCGGCTCCCATGATGAGTTCGTCGGGGTCCTCGCCGAGTCCGACGAGGAGGTAGGTGGAGACGCGGTTGGGTCCGAAGACGTGCACGGCCTCGTCCCACGCGGCCTCGTAGTCGGCCAGCGGGACCGTCGACTTGCCGGGCATCCAGCGTCGGCGCACCTCGTCGTCGAGGGACTCGACGTGGATGCCGATGGCGGTGGCCCCGGCGTCGTGCAGGGCGCGGATCCAGGCGAGGTCGCCGGGCGGTTCGCACTGCACCTGGATCGGCAGACCGGGCACGGCTGCCAGCACGGCCCGGACCGACCGTACGAGGGTGCGGGCGCCGCGGTCGGGTCCGGTGGTGGTGCCGGTGGTCATCACCATCTGCTTGACGCCGTCGAGCCGTACGGCGGCCTCGGCGACCTCGGCGAGCTGTGCCGGGGTCTTGGCGGCCACGGTGGCGCCGGAGCGCAGGGACTCCTCGATGGTGCAGAAGCGGCAGCGGTCGGACTCGGCGTAGCGGATGCAGGTCTGCACGACGGTGGTGGCCAGGACGTCCGAACCGTGCAGGCGGGCGATGTGCTCGTAGCGGATGCCGTCGGCCGTGGTCAGGTCGTAGAACCTGGGGCGCTGTACGGGTGTGAGGGAGATTCCGGTGTCCTCGTCACCGAGCCACACCTTGCCGTCGCGCACGGAGTAGGGGCTGTGGGGGTTGCGTGGGAGCGCGGCGTTGGCACCGTCGACGAGGACGTGTCCGTCGTCGCTGGGCCCCGCGCCGTCCGGCCGCCGCACGGGCGCGTCCGACGCGACGCCGCGCAGGGCGAGTTCGGCGCGGGTCATGATCCGCACGTCCACCGCCGTACCGCTTTTCCCGGTGCCAACGCTCACGTCGTTCTCCCTACAGCTGGTAGGTGGAGTTGATGATGGCGCCCTTGCGCGCGTAGTGGATCAGCGCGTCCTGGACGTCGAGGGGGTGGGTGGGGATGACGCCCTCGATGAGGTCCTCTTCGCGGGCGCCGTGCAGGGAGAGACCGAAGCGGCAGCAGTAGACCTTGCCGCCTTCGGCGATGAACGTCTTGAGCTGGTTGTTGATGTTGTGCTCGCCCGGGAAGGCGGAGTTGCCGACGGTCGGGAAGCCGCGGGTGGCGAGGCAGTTGAGGGAGCCGGGGCCGTAGAAGTAGATGGCGGTCTCGAAGCCCTTGCGCAGGGCGCGGGTGGCCTGGAGGACGGCGACGAAGGAGACCGAGGACTCGTGGGCGATGCCGTGGACGAGGGTGAAGTAGGTCTCGCCGTTCTCGGCCTGGTAGTCGGGGAAGACCTTGGTGGAGCCGTAGATGCTGGTGCCCTCGGGGAGTGAGGGGTGGGGAATCTCGTCGAGGGACTTCTGCTCGACGTCGGAGAGTTCGGCGCTGGCGACGGATTCGGACATGGCTTTCTCCTTGTGCGTACGGGAAGGGAGCGGGGGTCGGTCAGACAGTGGGGGTCGGTCAGTCGTAGAGCGCGGCGAACGTGTCCCGGAAGACGAGCTCGCCGAGTTCGCCGCCGCCGGTGGCTTCGGCGAGGCGGGCGTACTCGCCGGTGAAGTCGCCCCATGGCTGGTCGCTGGCGAAGAGCACCCGGTCGTGGCCGATGCCGCGGCGCTCGATCTCCTGGGCCAGCCAGCGGGGAGTGAAGCCGATGGCCCAGGAGAGGTCGGTGTAGACGCGCTTGCCGGCGGTGATCCAGTCGAAGAACCGGGAGCCGACGAGCTTGATGTGGCCGCTCATCCCGCCGCCGAAGTGCACGAGATGGACGGGTACTTGGTCGGCGTACCAGTCGACGAGGTGGCCGACCTCGTCGATGTCGGAGGCGGCGCCGGGAGAGGTGTGGACGTGGACGACGAGGCCGTGCCGGGCGGCTGCGGCGAAGATGCGGTCGAGTCGGGGGCGGCAGGCGGGGTCCGTGGGGCGGCCGCCGAGCAGGAAGCTCAGCTTGAGGGCCTTGACTCCGGTCTCGCCCGCCAACTGGAGGGCCTGCTCTGTGCGTTGGGCGTCCTCCGAGCGTGGGGACACCCACAGCCCGGCACGGATGCGGTCGTCGCTCTGTGCGGCTTCCAGTGCAAGTTCGTTGAAGGAGAAGGCGATCGCGGGGTCCGGGACGCCGTAGTTGGGGATGACCAGGGCCCGTTCGGTGCCCTCCGCGTCCAGGTCGGCGATGAGTTGCTTGACGGTGGCGCGGGCGGTGGTGTCCGGGTTGACGGGTGGGCCGCCGTAGAAGGGATAGGCGGGCAGGACGCCGATGTGGCGGTGTGCGTCGTGGACCATGGTGTGGTTCCTCAGCCGCGTGGTGTGGTTCGACAGCCGTATGGTGTGGTTCCTCAGCCGATCGGGAGGGCGGAGGCGAGTTCGCTGGGGGCTCCGGTGAGCGTGCCGCACACGTCGGCCAGGCGGCGCGAGGCGTCGATGTGGTCCGCGAGGAACTCGGCGTCCCGGCCGACCGCCTCGAAGCGGCCCGAGCCCCACGAGTACTGCCAGGGCAGCCCGAGGAAGTGCAGGCCGGGCGTGCTGGTGGCGCCGCGCCAGTGCATCGGGTAGCCGCGGCCGTCGAAGACGGGGGCTTCGATCCACCGGTGGTCGCGGCGGAAGCCGGTGGACCAGATCACCGAGGTGATACCGGCGGCCTCCAGGTCCAGTGCGCGCGGCTGCTCGTTCGGCTCCCACACCGGGACGTAGCGGGGCTCCGTCGGGGCGTCGATGCCGTGCGCGGTGATGTGGGCGTCTATGGCGTCCTTGATGCCTTCGGCGACGGCGTCGGCGTGGTCGAGGTTCACCTTCAGGTCGTCGGCGAACTCCAGGTCGGTACCGGTGATGGCGGTGAGCCGCCCGTACACCCGCATGCCGTCACGGGCGAAGGCGCGCAGGTCGATGTCGCGGCCGCCGTCGCGGCCGGTGACGTAGTGGTTGACCCGCATGCGCACGGCGTCGGCGTCGCCGAACTCGTCGATGGACTTGTCGTAGTGGCCCATGTCGTCGAGCCAGGCCACGCAGTCGCGGCCGCGGTAGAAGCGGGCCACACGGGGGGCGCTGCCGACGGCCAGGTGCACCTGGCGCCCGGCGAGGTGGAGGTCCTCGGCGATCTGGCAGCCGGACTGGCCGGTGCCGACCACGAGGACGGCGCCGTCGGGGAGTTGGTCGGGGCTGCGGTAGCGGGAGGAGTGGACCTGGGTGATGCCGTCGGGCAGTCGCTGGGCCATCGGCGGGACGGACGGCGTGTGGTAGGGGCCGGTGGCGACCACCACCTGTTCGGCGGTGAAGTCCCCGGCGGTGGTGGAGAGTTCGAACACCCCGCTCGGCGAGCGCCGCAGCCGGGTGACCGTCACCCCTTCCACCAGGGGCGGCCGGAAGAAGGAGACGTAGTCCTCCAGGTACCGGACGATGTCGTCGCGGACCATGAACCCGTCCGGGTCGTCGCCCTGATACGGATAACCCGGCAGCTGGCACTGCCAGTTGGGGGTCACCAGGCAGAAGGAGTCCCAGCGCCGCTCACGCCACTCGTGCCCGACCCTGTTCGCCTCGACGACGACGTGCTCGACACCTCGCCGGCCCAGGCAGTAGCTCATCGCGAGGCCTGCCTGACCGCCGCCGACCACGACCGCCGGGATCGGGGCACCTCCCCTGCCCGTCAGGCTGGAGGGAAGGGCGCCGACCGGCCGTATCGCCGGGGCCGAACTCACCGCGTGCTCCCGTCGGCGCCGGTCAGGGATTCGACCGTGACCTTGGCATCGCTGACGGCGGCGTACGCGGCGGCGGTCCGCTCGATCTGAGCGAGCTGGTCGGAGGCACCGGTACAGAAGAAGCCGAACTTCTCCTTCACACGCTCCCCCGCGATACCGAGTGCCGTGCGGCTGCGCTCGACGAAATCCGCAAGTGCGTACTGGCTGCCGGGAACGAAATAGTCCTCGACCACCGTGGAGGGGGAATAGCAGCGCTGCGTAACCCCATCGGGCCAGCGCACATGAAAATACATCTCGGGCATGACAGCCTCCATGCCGGGCGCCGAGGTCTTGAGGCCTCGCCGCTGTCCGTGGAGACCAACTCCAGCCCTCGGGGATTTCCGAACGAAGTCATCCGGAACAAAGGGGAGTTGCCAAAACCTCACGCCGACTTGAGGTGCAATTCACGGGCGGCACGCAACCCCGGCACCGGTGTCCGCGCCGCGCGTGCTCAGCCGCTCTCGTTGATACGGCGCAGAAAGGCGCGTGTGCGTTCGTGGGCGGGGTCGGTCATGAACTTCTCGGGAGGGCCTTCCTCCAGGACGGTGCCCTGGTCGAACATGACCAGCCGGTCCGCGGCCGAGCGGGCGAACCCCATCTCGTGGGTGACGACGATCACCGTCATGCCGTCGTCGACGCGTTCCTTCATCACGGCGATGACCTCGCCGACCATCTCGGGGCCGAGGGCGCTCGTCGGTTCGTCGAAGAGCATCAGCTCCGGCTTCATGGCGAGGGCACGGGCGATGGCGACGCTCCCCCTGGCCCTTAAGGGCCAGGGGGACCCCCAACTGCAGGCCGCCGGAGGGGGAGTGCCGACGGGAGCGACGGCACCTTGTGCTCCAGCCCCACGCGTGCGAGGAGCGCCTGCACCTGCTACCTGGCTGCGGCTTTCGGCATGCCGAGGACCTTCGTGGGCGCGGCGGCCACGTTGTCGAGCGCGGTCAGATGGGGGAAGGGATGGATGCGCTGGAAGACGAAGCCGATGTTGCGGCGGCGTTCAGCCACTACCGTCGGCCGTTCCTCCACCGCCGAGCGGCCACCGGCTGACCATCACGTCGATCTCGCGGGCCCGGACGTCCATGGAGATGCCGTTCAGCACCTGGGCGTCGCCGAAGCGCTTGACCACCCCGCGGGCGGACATCACCGCCGACGGATCGGCCGCTTCGGCGGACGCGTGGCCCTGGGGCTTCCGTCGTGTTTCGTGAGGGGGTCCATGTCAGTGTGTCTCCTTGCCCGCGAGCGTGGTGTCCTCGCGGACGGCGGTGCGGCGCAGCCCGCCGCCGGCGAGCCGCTCCCGCAGCGACGGGGTCTCGATGACGGGTCCGGGTTCCGCGAGCCGGCGCTCGATGAACCGCTGGACGAACGACCACACCGTCGTCAGCGCGAGGTAGTAGCAGGCGACGACGAGGAAGATCTCGAAGGTCTTGAAGGTCGCCGAGTTGATGGACTGCGCGGTCAGGAACATCTCCTGCAGGCCGATGACCGACAGGATGGACGTCGACTTCATCATCAGGTTGAACTCGTTGCCCAGTGGCGGAACGACGATCCGGATCGCCTGCGGCAGCAACACGACCCGCATCGTCATCGCCGGGGTCATGCCCAGCGCCTGTGCCGCCTCCGCCTGCCCGGGATCGATGGCGTCGAGGGCCGCGCGGAAGATCTCGGCCATGTACGCAGCCTCGTTCAGGGCCAGCGTCAGGATGGCGGCCTGTACGACGCCGAGGAGCACGAGCCCGCCGACCTGGAGGTCGCCGAAGCGGTAGACGCCCGCTGCGGCGAGGCCGTTGTAGACGAGGACGAGCTGGACGAGCAGGGGCGTGCCGCGGACCAGCCAGACGTAGGTCCCCGAGCCCCAGCGCAGCGGGGCGAAGCGGCTGCGCTGGGCCAGCGCGAGGGCGAACCCCAGGAGCACGCCGAGGAGTTGGGCCACGACGGAGATGTAGACGGTGCGCCAGAGTCCTTCGAGGAACACGCCGGCCGGCGAGGTCAGGTAGTGCCAGAAGAACGGCCAGTCGAAACCGACCGGCTGACTTGCGTCGGCGAGCACGGGTGCGTGGGTCACGTGGGTCTCTCTCTGCACGCCTGCCGCGACGTCAGTCGGCGATGCTGTCGCCGGTCAGGTTCCACTTCTTGAGGATCTCGTCGTACGTGCCGCTCTTGCGTACCGCGGCCAGCGCCTTGACGAGCCCGTCGTGCAGGGCCGTGTCGCCCTTGCGGGTCGCGGCTCCCACCTTGATGCGGTTGAACGGCCGACCGACCAGGGCGAATGCCCCGGGCTGCTGCTTCTGCACGTAGGCGGCGGTCTCCAGCGTCGAGCTGTAGACGTCGACCAGTCCCAGCCGCAGCTGCTGAAGAGCGTCGCTGTCCTTGGTGAACAGCCGGATGTCGATCTTCCCCTTTCCGGCCGCCTCGCACTTCGCGGACTGGTCGGCGAGGTACTGGGCGGCGGTCGTGCCCGTCTGCCCGGCCGCTTTCCTGCCGCACAGGTCGTCCGGGCCCTTGATCTTGTCGGCGTTCCCGGCGGCCACGACGAGGGTGTTGGCGGCGTACATGTACGGGACGAAGTCGACGACCTTCTCCCGCTCGGGCTTGATGTAGAGCTGGCTGACGATCGCGTCGCACTGCTTGGCCTGCAGCGCCGGGATGATCCCGCTGAAGCTGGTGTTGGCCCAGTCCGCCCGGACCCCGAGCTGGGCGGCCAGCGCGTCGCCGAGCTCGATCTCGGCGCCCACCGCCTTCTGCGAGGCGTCGTAATAGCTCAGCGGCGGCGCGCTGATGTCGGCGCAGTAGGTGATGTGACCCTCTTTCATGAGCGCGCCTGTCGGCAGTTTGACCGACGCGGCGGCCGGGGCGGCGTCGGCGCTACCGGAGTCCGCGGAGCATCCGGTGAGGGCCAGGGCGGCCACGGCGGTGGTCCCTGCCAGTACGGATATCGATCGGCGGGAGAAGGCGGGCGACCAGGCCATTTCCGAACCCCTTTAGGGAATTGCGCTGTTGCAGGGTGATATAAGTCAATGCCATAGTCGATGACGTTGACTATGCCAGGGAAGCTAGGCCCGCCGCTCTTGAAGTGTCAAGAAGTTCCGTGTAACGCGGCCGTCAATGAGGCCTGTTCACCAGTGGCCCGGTGCAGTCGGAAAGGAAACGATGTCCGCATTCACCGAACGTCAGCTTGCCGCGAGTGGCGAGCGCTGGGCCGTCGCGACCCCGCACGCCGCGGCCGGCGAGGCCGCTGCCGACGTACTCCGCGAGGGCGGGAACGCGGTCGACGCGGCGCTCGCCGCCGCCGCCATGCTGACGGTGGTCTACCCCAACCAGTGCTCCGTCGGCGGCGACCTGCTGGCCCTGGTGGGCACCCCCGACGGCGACGTCCGCTGTGTCAACGCCAGCGGCCGCTCCCCACGCGCGGTCGACGTGGAGTCGCTGACCGCCGCGCACGATCTGATGCCCGTGCTCGGCGCCCTGCCGGTCACGGTCCCCGGCGCGGTCGGCGGATGGGCCACCCTCGCCGACATGTGGGGCACCCGCTCGCTCGCCTCCGCGCTCGCACCCGCCGAGGCCGCCGCCCGCGACGGGGTGCCCGTGGCCCCCGGACTCGCCCACGATCTCGCCCGCGAGAGCGCCCGCTTGGCGCGTGACCCCGGCATGCGGGGCGTGTTCTTCGCCGACGGCGAGGTCCTCACGGCCGGACAGACGCTGTGCCAGCCCCACCTCGCCCGCTCCCTGGCCCTGATCGGCTCGGAGGGCCCCGCCGCGATGTACGGCGGAGAGGTCGGCGCGAGCCTGGTGAAGCTGCTCGCCTCACAGGGCTCCGCGATGACGGACGAGGATTTCGCCGCACACACCGTGGAGCTCTCCCCCGCACTCGCCGCACAGTACGACGGAGTCGAGTACCTGTCGGCCGGAGCCAACTCCCAGGGCCTGTACTTCCTCCAGGGCCTCAAGGCACTCGACGTGGCCCGCGCCGCCCGGGGGCCGCTCGACCCGCTGGGCCGCGAGGCCGGCCTGGTCGCCTCGGTGCTCGCCTGGACCGCCGGGGACCGCGACCGCCACTGCGCCGATCCGGAGTGGAGCGAGGCCCCGGTCGAGCATCTGCTGTCCGACGCGTACGCGCGGCACATCGCCGAACACGCCCTGGCAGGCACGGCTGTCGACCTGCTCGCCCGGCGCAAGGCGACCGGTGACACCGTCGCGGTGGTGGTGGCCGATGCGGACGGCACCTGGGTCTCCCTGATCCAGAGCGTCTTCCACAGTTTCGGCGCCGCCGTGCTCGACCCCGGCACCGGGATCGTCCTGCACAACCGGGGCGCCTCGTTCTCCCTCGACCCCGCCTCGCCCAACCGCCTGGCCGGCGGGAAGCGGCCGCTGCACACGCTCATGCCGGTCCTGGTCCGCGAAGGGGGCGAACTCGTCGGCGCGCACGGCGCCATGGGCGGACGCGCGCAACCCCAGGTGCACACCCACATGGCCCTGCACCTCGCCGCCGGTTCCGCTCCCGAACACGCCGTGTCGGTGCCACGCTGGGTCCTCGGGGCCATGGAGGCGGGGGTGACGACCGGCGCGGGCGTCGTCAGCACCGAGCGGGACGTCCCTGTCGCCGGCGTCCACGCGATCGAGGGGGCGGGCTTCACCGTCGGGTCGCTCGGCGCGAACGACGACGGGGTGGGCCACGGCCAGCTGGTCCGGCGTGTAACCGGGGACGGCAGGCCACACCTGGCGGCGGCCACCGATCCGCGCGCGGACGGTTCGGCGGTGGCCGGCTGACACCATGGCCCGGGTACACGATCATGGGAGCGATCGACGTGGGGAAGGAAGCATGACCGACAGCAGTGCCAGGACGCCCAGGAGGGCGAGCCGGAACCGCCTGCCGCGGGGCACCCTGAGCCAGGAGCTGATCATCCAGGCCGCCTTCCGGGTCGCGGACTCCTCCGGGATGGAGAAGCTGACGTTCCAGGCCCTCGGCCGCGAGCTGTCCGCCCATCCGACGGCGATCTACCGGCACTTCCGCAACAAGGACGAACTCCTGCTGGCACTCATCGACGCCCTGCACGAGGAGGCACTCGCCGACATCCCGCCGCCCACGGACGACTGGGCCCACGACCTCATGCAGATCGCGATCCACACCCACGAGGCGTTTCTCCGCCATCCCCGGGTAGGGGCCCTGGCCGCCGCGCGCACCGCCCGGCGGGAGAACGAGTTCCGGTCCGTGGAACGCAAACTCGACTGCATGCGCCGGGCCGGCCTCGACGACACCGAAGCCGCCCGCTACTACCGGGTCTTCGCCGACCTGGTACTGGCCTACAGCGCCATGGACGCGAGCCTGGCCGCGCTGTCCCCAGAACTCCGGGACGCCGACCTGCGCGCCTGGAAGACGGACTACCTCACGCTGCCGCCGGACAAATACCCCAACATCGCGCGGGTCGCGCCCCGTTTCGTGAGCCTGGACGACCCTCAGAACTTCGTCACGGCCGTCCAGGCGGTCATCGACACGGTCCGGGCGAGGACGGAGCATGAGGCCCGCCGCACCTGAGCCGTAGGGCGCCCGGCCGTTACGCCGCGGTCACGACGGCACAGGGAGTCACACACCTCAAACGGCCTGCCGCCCGTGGCGCACCGGCCGAGAACGACCGCCCCCGCTCCCATGCCGGAGCGGCTCGCTCGTCCACGAGCGCGGGGGCCGTGGCGCCGATATCACCGGCGAGACAGCCGACAAGCCCGTGCAGGCCACGATCGGCCGCAGTAGCGTCAGCTGGCAGCTCACCACCGTGCTGCACCACCTCACATGACGGAAGAGACCGCATGCCATCCGCCGACGAACTCATCGGCCGCCGCGCCGTCGAAAGCCTTCTACGCGCCGTTGAGACCGCCGCCCCGGACGCCGACCTCACGTCCCTGCGCGCAGCGCCACACCAGATCACCCCGCTGTCCCTCCGGGAACGCGCCGACCTGCTGCGCGATGCCCTGCTGGCGGACCTGCCCGGCGACTACGCCGCGTTGGCCCGGACCGTACGCACCGCCCGGGACAGCACCGCGGACTTCACCGGATGGCTGATCTGGCCGGTCACCAGCGCGATCGCCACCCGCGCGGTCCAGGAGGACACCACCGCAGCCTTCGACGATGCGATGGCGCTCCTCGCCGACCTCACCGGCCGTCTCACCTCAGAGTTCGCCATCAGGACGCTGCTGCGGCACGACCTCGACCGAGCCCTGGACATCATCAGCGACTGGACCGGCTCGGCCGACGCGCACGTGCGCAGGCTCGCCTCCGAGGGGACCCGCCCCTACCTTCCCTGGGCGGTACGGGTGCCGGACATCCAGGCCCGTCCCGGAGCGACCGTGCCCATCCTGGACGCGCTCTACCGCGACGAGAGCGACTACGTGCGCCGCTCGGTCGCCAACCATCTCAACGACCTCAGCCGGGACCATCCCGACCTCGTCGTGGACACCGCCCGCCGCTGGCTGGACGCATCCGACGCGGCCACCGAACGCCTCGTGCGCCACGGGCTGCGCACCCTCGTCAAACGCGGCCACCCCAAAGCCCTGGACCTGCTCGGCTTCGCCCCCGCGACGGTGGAGGTCGACGGACCTCACCTGGACCACACCACCGTCCCGCTCGGCGGGAGCGTCCGCTTCACCGCCTCCATCCGCAACACCCGTGACACCGAGACACGACTGGCCATCGACTACATCGTGCACCACCGCAAGGCCAACGGCGGCCAGACCGGCAAGACCTTCAAACTCACCACCCGCACCCTCGCACCGGGCGAACAGATCCAGGTGGCGCGGGAGCACTCGTTCCGGCCGATCACAACCCGCCGCTACCACCCCGGAACTCACGCGATCTCTCTGCAGATCAACGGAGTCGAATCAGCCCGTGCGGACTTCGTCCTGACAGCCACGGACACGCCCTGACTCCAAGCGCTCTGGTCCGCCGTGGCATGACCTGCCGTGATCACGGCACTGCCCCCGTCCCTCTTCGAGTGCCATGGCTGCCACTCGGTCGGCGACGACACCGCACTGTCCCGGCCATGCCGGGCCAGTATCAGCGGCCCGGGCCGCTTCCTGTGTGGGGTGCCCCTGTGACCTCTTGTTCAGTGGCAGACAGGGAGCCGAGCAGGGCGAGTGCAGTAGCGGAGGGCGTGCCGGGTTCCGCGTGGTGGACGACGAGGAGCAGCCCGTCGGAGCCGGTGATGGCCAGCTTCTCGCGGCGCAGATGCAGCTCGCCCACCTGTGGATGGCGCAGGCGGGTGGTGGCTCCCTCCCAACGGCGGATGTCGTGGCGGGCCCACAGGCGTCGAAAACGCTCGCTTCTCAGGCTCAGCTCGCCCACAAGCTGAGTCAGGCGCGGGTCGTCCGTCTCGGCGCCGGCTGCGGCGCGCAGCTGCGCAACCACGCCCGCCGTGCCCTGCTCCCAGTCCATGTGCAGCTGTTGTGCCAGGGGGTCGGTGAACAGGGCCCGCAGACGGTTCACACCCGGCGCCATGTGCGGCGACAGGGCGACGGCCAGGCGGTTGGCGGCGAGCACATCCGTGCACCGGTTCTGCACAAAGGCGGGCACGGCGAACGTGTCCAGCAGCATCGCGATACCGTCGGGCACACGCTCGGTGCGAGGCGGGGGCTGCGTGCGGCGGGACTTGGGCCGGGCAAGCTCGACCATGTGAGCGGCGCTGTCCGCGTCGAGCTGCAGTACCTCCGCGAGGGCGTCAAGTACCTGAACCGACGGGTTGCGATCGCGGCCGCGCTCCAGGCGGAGATAGTAGTCGGCGCTGATGCCGGCGAGCATCGCGACCTCCTCCCGGCGCAGGCCGGGCACCCGTCGGATCCCTGCGGCAGGAAGCCCCACTTCCTCCGGCCGGACGAGTTCGCGACGGGCACGCAGGAACTCGCCAAGGGCATTGCGGCCGTCTGCGGTGTCCATGCTCCGACGGTAACGCGCCGCTTCTCCGGCTGCGGGGGCCCTGTCACTACCTGGAACACGGGGGCACTGCCAGGCCACACGCTGTAGGCGCAGGGTCGAGAACGAGGCCTCGGGAACACCGGGGCGCGCAGGAATTCCTCTTCCCCCGGCAAGGAATACGCCATGACACAGCGCACCTGGTTCATCACCGGCGTCAACAGCGGCTTCGGTCGGCACATGACCGAGCACCTGCTCGAGAAGGGTCACAAGGTGGCCGGCACGATCCGTCGGCCTGGATCCGTGGACGACCTTGTGGCCAGGTACGGCGATACGTTCTGGGTGGCATCCCTCGACGTCACCGACACCCCCGCCGTCAAGGAGGTCGTCGATCGCGCGTTCACCGAGCTGGGGCGGATCGACGTGGTGGTCAACAACGCGGGTTACGGCCTGTTCGGCGCGGCCGAGGAGGTCACCGACGAGCAGATCCTCGGCATCCTCAACACCAATCTGATCGGTTCGATCCAGGTCACCCGGGCTGCACTGCCGCACCTGCGGGAGCAGGGCGGAGGACGGATCATCCAGATCTCCACCTACGGCGGCCAGGCCACCAACCCCGGCGCCTGCATCTACCACGCCAGCAAGTGGGGCATCGAGGGATTCATGGAATCCACAGCCAAGGACGTCGCTCCGTTCGGCATCGGCGTCACCATCGTCGAGCCCGGAGGCGCGCGCACCGAGTTCCGCTACGGCAGCCTTCAGATGGCGACCCCGCTGTCGGAGTATGACGACACACCGGCCGCCATGACCCGTGCAGCACAGGACCGGAGTCGGCCTTCTCTTGGTGACCCGGCAGCGATGGCCACTCGCATCATCGACAGCGTGGAGCAGACCCCTGCCCCACTGCGACTGGTCCTGGGAAGTGACTCCTACCGTTTTCTTCAAGCGGCTCTGTCCGAGCGGCTGGCCGAGGTCGAGTCCCAGCGCGACACGGCAGGCCTGACTGACATTACCGACGGTGCCTGACCTTTGGTTTGCTGAACAGCCAGCCGCCGCTAAGGGCATCCGTCATCGACCGCTCATCACCAGTCGCGGTCCGTCGGTTCCAGCGAGATATCGCGCGACACATATCACCGACCGGATCGGTGCGCCGATGTCCCTGGGCATCTCCGGAGCCAACATGCACGACGGCCTCGGCCTGCAGCCGCTCGGGAATGGCAGGCTGGGGTGATGAGCCCCCGGAAGACCGTCGCCGAGGACGGCCTGCGGCATCTGCTCAATGAGTGGGATCCGATAGGCATCGCTGACGAAGTGCAGGACGAATACGACTGCATGCTCACTCCTCTGTTGAAGCGGCTACGTGCCGGCGCCGACCGATCCGAGATCTGTCAGTTTCTGCGGCACGAGATGGAAGATCACTTCGGTCTCGACCCGCTGGGGCTGCGGCCGGATGCCATGGCCGTTCGGGTGATCGAATGGTGGACGTCGGCGGTCCCTGCTGATGGCGTGGAGAACGGGCCGGTCGTTCCAAAGACTCCCCCGGCTTCCCGCTCTGGCCTGTGAGGATCAGGCCGGACTTGCCGGGCACGAGGAGCGCCCACATGCCTTGGAGTATCTCCGGTGACAGCGTGCGCAGTTCGTGGGCGCTGAGCACACCGACCATGCGCGGCGGGCGCGTCCGTTCCGGACGTCCGCGCTCGACTCTCCGGGTCCACATTTCCGATGAGCCTGGTCGGCTTCCGGCTTCCGGCTGCCCGGCCTGCGGCGCGGCGGCCGCTATCGGCAGAACGAGCGGCCTGGCGCAGGTGCTCCTTGAGTTGCGGCGACGAAGCCCTTGTCGGCAAACGGCGGCCCGAGGGCCTCTCGTATCCGCATGCGCAGACAGCCCGTAGGAGAAGCCAGCCGGACCACCTGGGCGGTCCGGACCGGTGCCCCGCCCGGCAGGCGTGGACGCAGTGACATCTCAACCGCCTCGAACCGGCACCCCCACGCCGATCCGGCCATCATTCCGCCGCCGCCGAATTCGCCTGCGATGCCTGCGATGGATGCAGCACGGTGCGCCCAGGTCCGGCGCAGAAGTTCAGGAGGTTTCGGGTTTGGTGTAGAGGATTTCGCGGGCCTGTTCCGCGGCGCGGGCGGTGCTTTCGGAGACGAAGTCCAGGAAGCGGGCGATGTTCTCCAGGCGGGCGGCGGCCGGGGTCTCGGGGCCCAGGACGCCGACACCCTGGCGGGCGATCTCGACGAGCTGGGCGATGGAGCGGGCGCTGGCCATCATCGACTGGTACCAGACGTCGTCGTCGACGACGTAGCGTTCGCGGCGGCCCTCGTCGCGTTCGCGGCGGACCAGGCCCTGGCTCTCCAGGAAGGTGATGGCCTTGGAGACCGACGCGGGGCTGACCTCGAGGTGCTGGACGAGTTCGGAGGCGGTCAGGCTGCCGGTGTCGGTCAGGGTGAGGCAGGCCATCACCCGGGCCATCATCGCGGGCATGCCGGAGGCCATCATGACGGTGGTGAAGGTCTCTTCGTAGGCGCGGACCGCTTCCGGGTCGCGTCCGTGGGCCGGCAGCGGGGTGCGGGCGCTGCGGGGTGCGGGGCTCTTGCGGCGGTGTGCGCGGTGTTCGGTGGCCCTGTGGGCGAGGTCGGCGCGGTAGCTGGTGGGGCCGCCGTTGCGCATCACTTCTCTTGTGATGGTCGACGTCGGGCGGTCCAGGCGCCGGGCGATCTCCGCGTAGGCGAGGCCGTCGGCCAGGCCCAGTGCGATCTGCTGGCGTTCGGCCTGGGTGAGTCTGCCTCCCGGCATGTCGGGTCTCCCTCGCGCTCGGTCATGTCGTGGTGCCCCGCGTCCTCACCCTAGCTTCCGTCTCCGATTCATTGCAACGGATGGGGCGAGAGGTCGTTGCGTTGGATTCAGGTCCACCGCGGCGCCATCGCCTTACTGAGCTGCTGTTATCCAGGTTTGACGCGGCGTTGGCGCCATTCACCTCACGAACGCAACGTAGCGTTTCTGGCGTCGGAAATGGCCGCCCGGGCCTGCGGCAGCCTGACCGCCTGCACCTTGTGCGCCGCACCCCAGCCGTACACCTCCGGCGGAGCATTAACCTCCATCCATTGCAACGCATTTTCGTCGGACTGTTGCATTAGATGTCGACCCATTGCAACGATTTCTCCGTCTCTACCTGCAGTGATTGCGATATCGCGCAACAAACTCGTTGTCAGATCCATGAATGCAACGTAGCGTTTCACCCATCGGAAACAACGATTCGAAGGAAACCGCCATGCAGAAGTTCGACACCCCCGCCGCCATCTCCGCCCACCTCGACCTCGCCGCCGCGGACATCCGCCTCATCGCCTCCGACCGCACCGACACCACCGTCGAGGTCCTCCCCGCCGACGCCGCCAAGAGCCGCGACGTCCAGGCCGCCGAGCAGATCGAGGTCACCCACCACGCCGACGGCGTCCTGCGCATCTCCGCCCCGGCCGCCAAGAACCGCCTGCTGGGCGACTCCGGCACCGTCGCGGTCACCGTGCAACTGCCCGCCGGCTCCCGCATCCAGGCCAAGACCGCCAGCGGCACCCTCCAGAGCAAGGGCCGCCTCGGCGACGTCGTCTTCGAAGGCGCCCAAGGCACCGTCCACCTCGACCAGACCGCCGGCGCCCGCCTCACCCTGCAGGCCGGAGACATCACCCTCGGCCGCCTCGACGGCGACGCCGAACTCACCACCCACAAAGGCGACCTGACCGTCACCGAGGGCGTGCGCGGCACCCTCACCCTCCGCACCCAGCAGGGCAACATCACCGTCGACGCCGCCCCCGGCACCGCCGCCACCCTCGACGCCGGCACCAGCCACGACCGCACCCACAACTCGCTCAAGAACAGCGAGGGTTCCGCCGCCCGGCTCGACATCCACGCCACCACCGCCTACGGCGACATCACCGCCCGCAGCCTCTGACCCACCCCGAAGGAAGGACACCGCCATGAAGTCGCCACTCGCATCCACGCCCCAGGTGGCGACTTCGGCCGGCCCCGGCCCCCTCGCCTCCTTCCTGAAGTTCGTCGTCCTCGGCGGCGGCATCGGAGTCCTGTCCAGCCTCGCCGTCCCGCTGCTGGCCACAGCCCTGCCCTGGGCGGTGGCCAACGCGGTCATCACCGTCGTCTCCACGCTGCTGTGCACCGAACTCCACGCCCGCTACACCTTCGACAAGAAGCGCAGCGCCCACTGGCGCGAGCACTGGCAGTCCGCCGGCTCGGCGGCCGCCGGGTACCTCGCCACCAGCATCGCCGTGTCCGTCCTGCACCTGCTACAGCCCTCCCCCGGCCTGCTGACCGAACAGATCGTCTACCTCACCGCCTCCGGCCTCGCCGGCACCGCACGCTTCCTCCTCCTGCGCCTCCACACCTTCGCCACCCGGCACAACCGCGACACACCGCGCCACGTACCGCAGCGCACCCCCTCCCCCCTCACCATCGCCGCGTGAACCCCCGCCCCCGCCAGGCGTCCGGCGGCGCCGCGCCACCCTCACACCAGGGAGCCGGCACTGCGGAAGCCCTCACGATGCGGGGGCGTACAGCCGTCGTCGGCAGGGTGTCCGGGGAGGGTGCGGCGTACCTCGTACGACTGCAGGGGACGCCGGGCTCGTGCCGGAGCAGAGACGTCCGTACGACCTAGGCTGATCGTCATGTCTGAGCATGTTCGTCTGCGTCCCATAGCCGAGAAGGATCTCGATCCGCTTGAGCGTCTCCACGAGGACCCGGCCGAGGCCGGGGAGCTCGGGTTCTTCGGTCATCGCAATCCGGGGCAGCTGCGCCGGCAGTGGGCCGAGCACGGCTTTCTCACGGCCCAGGGCGGGCGCCTGGCGATCGTCCACGACACCGACGACCGGTTCCTCGGCGAAGTGCAGTGGCGGCAGGTGCTGCAAGGGCCGGCGTCACCGTGCTGGAACATCGGTATCGCGCTCCTGACCGCCGAGCGGGGCAAGGGGTACGGCGCACGCGCCCAGCGGCTCCTCGCCGAGTACCTGTTCGCGCACACCCAGGTCAATCGCGTCGAGGCAAGCACGGAAGCGGTCAACACCGCCGAGCAGAAGGCCCTCGAGCGGGCCGGCTTCACCCGTGAGGGCACCATCCGCGGGGCCTGCTTCCGCGGCGGCGCCTGGCGGGACATGGTCATGTACTCGGTACTGCGGGCCGAGATCACCGACCAGTCGTGAACCCGCTTCCGCGACGGGAGGCCCCCCAACCGTTGCTGTCCATCCCACGGTGCCGGGCCTTGATCCCGTACGGAGCAGGCCTACAAGGCCAGTTGGCTCTCACAGGACTTTCGTCACGCCGAATGCTCGACCGGCACCACATACTCTCCCCGTCCGCCCCTCGCCACCACCGCCCGCCGCCGTCGCCTCACCGGCACAACGGGCGGGCGCCGACCACGTGAAACACCCGCGCGGGGTCGTGGTGGGCTGCCGTTGCCCGGCCTGGACATCACGGGGCCCGGGTCCGTTAACTGCCTTGGGAGAGCAGGTCGTTCACCGCTCTCGCAGCGCGCGGGCGCAGGGCGCTCCGACCAAGCCGCCGATTCCCCCGCGCCGGCACAGACCACAACGGACCGGTGATCAGGGGGATGGTCTCATTGCATTCGTACGGTGTTCCGGGAACGCATGCCGACAGCGCACCCATCGGCACCCCACTGCCGACTCTGCGCATCTACGTCCTCACCCCTTGGCTGAGCCCCGTCCTCCCAGGCGTGACCGGTGAGTTGTACGTCGCCGGCCCGATCGCCCGCGGCTATGTAGGGCAGGCGGCTCTGACCGCCGAGCGGTTCGTCGCCGACCCGTACGGACCGCCCGGCTCCCGCATGTACCGCACCGGCGACCTCGCCCGCCGGAACGAGGACGGGCAGCTGCAGTACGCAGGGCGCGCCGACGCCCAGATCAAGATCCGTGGTTTCCGTGTCGAGCCCGCGGAGGTGGAGTCCCATCTCGCCGCTCATCCCGGCGTGGCCCGCGCCGTGGTGACCTCGCGCGACACAGCCGCCGGGAAGCAGCTGGTGGGCTATGTGACGGGGGACGCCGTCGAGGCCTCGGCCGTGCGGGCGTTCGTGGCGGCGCGGTTGCCCGCCTACATGGTGCCCTCGGCCGTCGTGGTCCTGGACCGGCTTCCGCTGACCCCCAACGGCAAACTGGACCGTGCCGCGCTGCCCGCGCCGCCCTCCAGCGTCAGCACCGCTGAACACCGGGCGCCGCGCACACCGTACGAGCGGACGCTGTGTGCGCTGTTCGCGGAGGTCCTGGACGTGGAGCGGGTCGGTGTCGACGACGACTTCTTCGCCCTGGGCGGTCATTCACTGCTGACCGTCCGGCTCCTGGCCCGCATACACGCCGAACTCGATGTGCGGATCGCGGTGCGCGACGTTCTCACCGCTCCGCGGCCGGGTGACCTCGCCCGGCTCGTCACGGCCGGTTCGGCGGGCCGTGCGTCCGCCTCCGCCGCCCTGGTGCCGGCCTCCGAGGCGCGGCTGGATCCGGGCCATCGTTTCCGCGAGGCCGCGGGTTTCGGCGCGCCGATGCGGCAGGTGCTGCTCACCGGCGCCACCGGATTCGTCGGAGCGTTTCTCTTACGGGAGCTGCTCGCACAGAGCGACGCGCAGGTGCACTGCCTGGTGCGCGCCGCCACGGAACAGGCCGCACGCGCCCGCCTCAACGCCGTACTCGACTCCTACGGCATCGACCTGAAGACCCACTCCGCACGCGTGCACCCCGTCCCCGGGGACCTCGCGCACGACGGCCTGGGCATCGACGCGGCTCGCTGGAGCGGGCTGCGCGAGGAGCTGGACACGATCGTCCACGCGGGCGCGTATGTGCACCATCTGTCGGCGTACGGGCGTTTGAAGGCGGCCAACGTGGAAGGCACCCGGACGCTGCTGCGGCTTGCGGCCGAGGGCCGGCCCAAGCGCTTCCACCACCTCTCCACCCTCGGCGTCTTCGGCAGCGCCGCGGTCGGCCGGCAGGTCACCGAGGCCTCCCCCGTGCAGGACGCCCGGCACATGGCCGCCGACGGCTATCTGGCGAGCAAGTGGGTGGCCGACCTCATGGTCCAGCACGCCATCGCCCGCGGCGCCCGCGCACGCGTGTACCGACTCGGCCGGATCTGGGCCGAGTCGCAGCACGGCGCCGTCAACACCGACGACATGTTCTGCCGCCTCCTGCTCACCTGCGCCGCACTGGGCTGCCATCCGTACGAACCCGCCCTGCAGGCCGACCTGCTGCCCGCCGATGTCACCGCCCGCGCCCTGGTCGCCCTCGCCCGGGCCGACGACACCGCGCACCCGGAGCCGGCGACCGTGTACCACCTGCACCACCCCCGTCAGACCGGACCAGGGGCCTTCCTGCGGGTCCTCGACGAGCTGCGCGGAACCAGGTCGCAGCCGGTCGGGCTCGGCCCGTGGCTGGAGCGCCTGCGGCAGGCCGGCGAGGCCGGGCACGAGCTGCCGTTCCTGCCCTATCTGGACGTGTTCCAGCAGACCGTCGAAGACCCGCACAACACCGCGGACACCGCGTCCCCTACGGATGTCACGGACCGTGCCGTCGACAGCTACCGCAACGACCGCACCCTGCACACCCTCCAGCACCTCGGCGTGCACATCCCTGACATCGACGAAACCCTGATGCACCGCTTCTGGCAGCGGCTTCGGGATGCCGGCGAGTTCAGCTGACGGGCGGGCAGGGCGCGGCGTGCCCCGTCAGAGGCGAAAAGCCGCGCACCGCCCGGCGCGCTCTATAGGGCGTTGTCCAGCGCCAGGGCGAGTTCGGCGATCCGCCACCTGCCGTCGGACCGTCGCAGGCCGAACGTGTAGACGCCGGTCGAGACCATCTGGATGTGCTCGCCGGTGTTCGTCGTCTGCAGCAGATAGGCCCGCGCTTCGGCGGTGGCGGCGTCCGTCGTCGTGACCACGACGTTGCCCAGGTGGTGGCGCACTCTTCCGGTCCGGGCCGCATGTCCGGCACGGATGAAGTCGAGTACCGCCACGCGTCCGGTGACCGGGCCGAGCGTCGGCTTTCCGGGCATCGTGAAGGTCCAGGTGGTGTCCTCGGTCAGGACCGTTTCCAGCGCGGGCACGTTCAGTTCGTCCAGGGCGTGGGCGTAGATCGCCACCGTCTGCCGGAGTTCGGCGCTCACGGGGCCACCGTCAGGACGATCTTGCCCTGGATGTGGCCCTGCGCGGCTCGTGCGTGGGCGCCGGCCGCTTCGGAGAGGGGGTAGGTGCTGTCCACGCCGACCTGGAGTTCGCCCTTGTCGAAGAGGCGCCCGATCTCGGCGAGTTGGGCGCCGTTGGAACGCACCTGAATGTTGGAGACGGTGATGTCCAGACGCTCCGTCACTTCCGGGTCGTACTCGGCGAAGAACACCGGAAGCATGGTGCCTCCGCGGTTGAGCACGGTCAGCAGGCGTGCGCTGTCCGGGCCGCCGACGGTGTCGATGACCAGGTCGACGCCGCTGACCACGTCCGCGACTCGTGTCGTCGTGTAGTCGATGAACTCATCGGCGCCGAGCTTGCGCAGGAACTCCTCGTGCCGGGTGGAGGCCACGGCGATGACGTGTGCGCCCTTCCATTTCGCGAGTTGCACCGCGAAGTGGCCCACTCCACCGGCGGCCCCGTTGACCAGCACGGTCATACCCGGCGTGAGCGGCACCGGCCGGTGCACGCGGCCGGTGAAGGGAGACGGCACGTCGTGGCCGAGTTCGATCAGGTACTGCCAGGCCGTGAGCACGGCCATCGGCGCCCCGGCCGCCTGCACATGGTCGACGCCGGCCGGCTTGTGGGCCAGGTCGCGCGCCGGTGCGGCCACGTACTGGGCGTACGTCCGGCCGTCGAAGCCGGGAAACCGCAGCATGCCGAAGACCTCGTCGCCGACGGCGAACTCCCGCACATCCGGGGCGACCGCCTGGACCACGCCCGACATGTCCGTTCCAGGGGTCAGGGGGAACTCGAGCGCCGGCCTCATCTCGGGCGGCATCACCTTCATCCCCTCCCGCAGGTACCAGTCCGGCGGGTTGACGCCCACGGCGTGCACCTGGACGAGCACCTCGCCCGGGCCGATCCCGGGATGCGGCACCTCCTCGTACCGCAGAACTTCCGGCCCGCCCGCTTCGTGGAACTGGATCGCCTTCATCACGCCTGTCGCTTTCTCGGGGAAACACTGCTCCCTTGAGTCAAAGCCCGGGGCGGGCGGGCCGTCCAAGACCTGTCCGGCAACGCGATCATTCCGAAACGGCATGACGCGTACCCTGCAAGGGTGAACGATCTCGGACAGGACCTGGAACTGCGGCTGGTGCGCTACTTCACGGTGGTGGCGGCGCACCAGCACTTCGGCCGGGCCGCCGCCGACCTGCATGTGGCCCAGCCGGCGCTGAGCCGTCAGATCCAGCGCCTGGAGAAATATCTCGGCACACGGCTGCTGGACCGCACTCCGCAGGGCGCGCGGCTCACCGCGGCCGGCGAGACCTTCCTTCCTCAGGCCCAGGAGCTGCTGCGGGCCGCCCGCCAGGCCGAGCTGGCCGTACGCGAGCAAGCCGAGAGCGAGCGCATCACCATCGGCTACGTCGAGGACCTGGTGATCACCGCCGCCGTGCAGGAACTACGCCGTCGCCATCCCCGTGCCGAGATCTCCACCCGGCATCTGAGCTGCCGCGATGTCGGGGCGCTGGCCGACAGACGTGTCGATGTCCTCATCGCCCGCGCGCCGCTGCCTCTCGCCGACGACGACATCGTCACCACCCCGCTGTACGAGGAACCCCGCAACCTCGTGGTCCCGCGCGACCATCCCCTGGCCGGCCGCTCGTCGGTGACCGCGCACGAGCTCGCGGGCGAGGAGCCCGTACCGTGCGCGTTCGAGACCGCGGACTGGACCTCGTACCGGATCCTCGGCACCGGCGTGCCGCCGGTCGAGAGCTACGAGGACAAGCTCGAACTCGTCGCGAGCGGCAAAGCGATCGCCGTACTGCCGGCCGGCGACCGGCGCAGCTCCCTGCGCTCCGACCTCCTCGCCATCCCGATCGAGGACGCTCCCCCGAGCCAGGTAGTCCTGGCCGGCCGTAGGAACGACCCGAATCCGATGATCGGAAATCTCCGGCGGGCCGCTCGGGCCATGCTGGCCGCGTCGGCGTCCTGACCGGCCCCTTCCGGGCGATCACCGGGTCCGGCGTACGCGTCAGCCGGTCCGCATGCCGACCGCCAGCGTGAGTTCGAGGACCCGGTCCGGCGACGCGAGATCCGGGAACAGCTCCCGCAGCTGCGCCATCCGGTAGCGGACGGTCTGGGGGTGGACGAACAGCGCCGCCGCCACCTCGTCCCGTCTGCCCTGGTGCAGCAGCCATGCCCGCAGCGTCTCCTCCAGTCGCCGTGCGGTCGCGGCGGGCAGGGTCCGCAACGGTGCGAGGGCCCGGGCACGCAGGTCGGCGAAGGCGTCCGCGTCGGCGCTGAGCACCAGTTCGGGCAGGTGGTCCTCGGTGTCGCGGACATCGGCGGAGAGCAGACGCGCGCGTACGGCTCGTGCGTACGAGGCGGACGCCCGGGTCCATGGCCGGGCCGGGCCGACGACGGCGGCGCGTTCGGTCAACTGCCGCAGGAGATGTGGCCGGTCGGCGTCGGAGACGAGGAGCACGCCGGTGGCGTCCGGCAGATCGTCGAGGACGAGTGTGCTGGGGTCGAGTTCGCGGTAGGCGGGCCGGGCCTGGGCGGCGGGCAGCAGGACCGCGGTGAGCGACATCGGGGGCTGCCACCCGGCCCGCTGGGCGGAGGCCAGCAGCACGTCCGGGGTCGCGCCGGCGAGCAGATCGCGGGCCAGGTGTTCCAGATGGCGCTCGTGTTCCCGGCCCCGGGCGGCGAGTTCGTCGGCATGGCCCGCGGCGCTCGCGGCGGAGAGTTCGTCGATGTAGGCGAAGGTCAGCTCGGCGAAGTTGGCGACCTCCGCGGCGGGCAGACCTGCCGATACGGCGCCTTCTGCCAGGCAGCGCCAGGCGACGCGGGCGCCGACACGGTAGGCGCTGAGCAGTGCGTCCATCGAGCGTCCGTCGCGGACCTCGCCGCGGCCCAGCTCGTAGGCCGCGTCGCCGCCGTCGCCGCCTGTGGCGATCCCGCTGGCGAGGTCCAGGTAGTTCCCCAGGGCGGTGCGGACGGCCCGGCGGATGGTGCCTCCCATGCGGCCCGAGAGGGCGTTGGCGTAGGGAGGTACCTCGTCGATGATCGCCTGGACGACCTCGTCGGCCGTGGTCCTCAGTGCGGCCCGCAGTGCGGTGACCGTCGTCTCATCCAGGGCCAGTTCGCTGGCCCTCCTGACTGCTTGACTCACGTTTTTGTTCCCTGCGAACAATTTGGCCAACCAGATTCACATGTTGCGGTCAGGACTTTACCCCGTGAAGCACAGCAAGCTGGAACCATGACGAGTACAGCCCTCCGCAGCAGGGCGTGGAAACTACTGGAGATGGTCACGACGCCGCTGCTGCCGTCGGACTATCTCGACCTGGTCAGCCCGCTGCGTGCCGGCGCCGACCTGCGCGGGCGCATCGAGGCCGTGCACCCCGAGACGAGTGACGCCGCGACCATCGTGATCAGACCGGGACGGGGCTGGCGGGGCCACACGGCCGGCCAGTACGTACGGATCGGGATCGACGTCGACGGGGTGCGCCTGTGGCGCGCCTACTCCATCACCTCGCCCACAGACCGTCCGGACGGCCGCGTCACGATCACCGTGAAGGCGATCCCGGACGGCAAGGTCAGCAACCATCTGGTCCGCAAGGCGGAACCGGGCACGCTGATCCAGCTCGACCAGGCCACCGGTGACTTCGTGCTGCCGCGGGCCAAGCCCGCCAAGGTGCTCTATCTGACGGCCGGCAGCGGCATCACGCCGGTGATGGGCATGCTGCGCGACACCGAGTTCGACGACGTCGTCATGGTCCACTGCGCACCACAGCCGCACGACGTGATCTTCCGCCGCGAACTGCACGCTCTGGCCGCGGACGAGAAGCTGCGACTCACCGAGGTGCACACCGACACGGACGGCGTGCTCGACATCGCCCGTCTCGACGAACTCGTGCCCGACTGGGCCGAGCGCGAGACCTGGGCCTGCGGGCCCGCGGGCCTGCTCGACGCCGCCGAGAAGCACTGGAGCGACCACGGCGTCCCGGAGCGCCTGCACACCGAACGCTTCCGCCCGAGCATCGTCGTCGCCGGCGACGGCGGCGAGGTCACGTTCAGCGCCACCGGCAAGACCGTCGACGCGGACGGCGCCACACCGCTGCTGGACGTCGGCGAGGAGGCCGGCGTGCTCATGCCCTCCGGGTGCCGTATGGGCATCTGCTTCGGCTGTGTCAGCCCGCTCAAGGCCGGCGCCGTCCGCGACCTGCGCACCGGCGAGATCACCGAGGCCGAGCCGGGCGTCCTCATCCAGACCTGTGTGTCCGCCGCCGCGGGCCCCTGCGACATCGAACGGTAGGAGCACCTTGACCGCCATCGACCCCACCGCCCACCTGACCGCAGAGCAGATCGAGGAGCTCGGCCGCGAGCTGGACGCGATCCGCGACGAGGTGATCGCCAGCCGCGGCGAGAAAGACGCCGCCTACATCCGCAAGGTCATCTCGGCGCAGCGCAAGCTCGAGCTGGCCAGCCGCGGCGTGCTGCTGTTCTCGATCTTCCCGCCCGCGTGGCTGATCGGCACCGCCGGTCTGTCCGTGGCGAAGATCATGGACAACATGGAGATCGGCCACAACATCCTGCACGGCCAGTGGGACTGGATGCGGGACCCGAAGATCCACTCCACCACCTGGGAGTGGGACCACGTCTCGCCGGCCGACCAGTGGAAGCACTCCCACAACGAGCTGCACCACACGTACACCAACGTGATCGGCAAGGACAACGACCTCGGCTACGGCATCATGCGCGTCGACGAGGACCAGAAGTGGTACCCCTTCCACCTCGGCCAGCCGCTGTGGAACTTCATCAACGCCTGCTTCTTCGAGTACGGCATCGCCGCCTACGACCTGGAGCTCGGCAAGAACCTCCGCAAGCGCCGCCGCAAGGACCCGGACTTCCGTGCGCGGGCCAGGGCCGTGGGCCGCAAGATCCGCAAGCAGGTGCTCAAGGACTACGTGATCCACCCGCTGCTGTCGGGCCCGTCCTTCCTGCCCACGCTCGCCGCCACGTTCACCGCCAACGTGGTCCGCAACCTCTGGTCCCACTCGGTGATCATGTGCGGGCACTTCCCCGAGGGCGTACAGGTCTTCGAGCGCCGGTCGATCAAGGGCGAGACGCGCGGCCAGTGGTACCTGCGCCAGATGATGGGCTCGGCCAACATCAGCGGCAGCAAGGCCATGCACTTCATGACCGGCAACCTCTCCCACCAGATCGAGCACCACCTCTTCCCTGACCTGCCGAGCAACCGGTACGCCGAGGTCGCGGTGAAGGTGCGCGCGCTGTTCGAGAAGTACGAGCTGGAGTACGTCACCGGGCCGCTGCCCAAGCAGGTGTTCTCCGCCTGGCACAAGGTCTTCCGGCTGTCGCTGCCGAACAAGCCGAACACGCCGGACAAGACGCCCAAGGCCGAGTCGCCGGAGCGCGAGAAGGAGCTCGTCGTGGCCTGACCCGCAGGGGCAGGGCCGGGTTCGGCGAGACCTCTTTCCCCGCGCGAGGTGAAAGCCACCGGACCACAACCGGACCTCAAGCGTTACGCGCCCGCACCAGCGACCACACAGAGACGCAAACACCCTGGCGGACCGTGAAGGCGTTCACGGAACCGCCGCCGGGGGGGGACTCCTCGCGGCAGCAGCGAGGAGGTCGGGCGTTGGGCGTCGAGCAGTTGTCCATGTACGGGTACGCGTCGAAGGCGGAGGTGCTCGCCGACGCCCGGCGCTACTGGAACCCGGACAAGACGTCGTTCTGGCAGGACGAGGGCGTACCGCTCGTCATCGGGGACCGGTCCGGGTACCGGCTGACCGACGTCGACGGGCACGAGGTGATCGACGTCCATCTCAACGGCGGCACCTACAACCTCGGGCACCGCAACCCCGAGCTGGTGGACACGCTCACCGACGCGGTCCGGCACGTCGACATCGGCAACCACCACTTCCCCACCCCGGGCCGCGCCGCGCTCGCCCGGCGGCTCGTCGAGGCGACGCCCGGCGCGGACAAGGTCGTCTTCGGATCCAGCGGTGGCGAGGCGGTCGACGTGGCGCTGAAGAGCGCGCGGTACGCCACCGGGCGGCGGAAGATCGTGTCGGTCGTCAAGGCGTACCACGGGCACACCGGGCTCGCCGTCGCCACCGGGGACTCGCGGTTCTCGCAGCTGTTCCGGTCGGACAGCCCCGACGAGTTCGTGCAGGTGCCGTTCAACGACCTCGACGCGATGCGGGCGGCGCTCGCCGGCGAGGACGCCGCCGCCGTGATCATGGAGACCGTTCCGGCCACGTACGGCTTCCCGATGCCCGAGCCCGGCTATCTGGCGGGCGTCAAGCAGGCGTGCGAGGCCACCGGCACCCTCTACATCGCGGACGAGGTCCAGACCGGCCTGGGCCGGACCGGCGAGCTGTGGGGGGTGTACGGCGAGGGTGTCACCCCGGACGTCCTGGTGAGCGGCAAGGGCCTCGGCGGGGGCCTCTACCCGGTCAGCGCCGCCCTGCTCGGACCGGCGGCGAGCGGCTGGCTGGAGCGCGACGGCTTCGCCCACATGGCGACCTTCGGCGGCGCCGAACTCGGCTGTGCCGTGGCCGCCAAGGTTTTGGAGATCACGCAGCGGGACGAGACCCGCGACAACGTCCGCCGGCGCATCGACCAGGTCGCCGAGGGGCTCGCGGCCCTGCGTGCCGAAGTCCCCGGCACGCTCACCGGGATCCGGCAGAAGGGCCTGGTCATCGGCTTGGAGTTCGGTGCCCTCGGAGCGAAGCCGGTCATGGTCGAGCTCTACCGGCAGGGCGTGTGGGCGATCTTCTCCACGCTCGACCCGGCCGTCCTCCAGTTCAAGCCCGGCCTGCTGCTCACCGAGCAGGAGACGACCGAGATCCTCGTCCGGCTGCGGGACGCCGTACGAAAGGTGGCCAGCCATGTCTGACCCCCTCGCCGGCCTCCCCTGGGCCCGCCAGGTCACCGCCGCGCTCGGCGCGTACGGCCGGGCCGCCACCCTGGCCGACGCCCGGCTGCTGAGCCTGTCCGAGAACGCCACCTACCTGTGCACCTTCACCGACACCCCGGAACCCCTCGTCCTGCGCCTGCACCGGCCGGACTTCCGAACCCTCCCGCAGATCCGCAGCGAACTGATGTGGACCGAGCGGCTGCGCGCCGACGGAACGGTCGCCACACCCGCGGTGATACCGACCCCGTCGGGCGAGCCGGCGGCGAGCTTCCCCGGCGCGGACGGCGCAGTCCAGCATGCGGCGCTCTTCGAGTTCGTGCCCGGCGCCGAACCCGACAGCACGGACTTCGCCTACGTGATGACGATCGTCGGCCGGCAGACCGCCGCCCTGCACCAGCACGCGATGGAGTGGCGACGGCCCGACACCTTCACCCGGCCCGGCGTGGACCTCGACGACGTGATCGGCGCGGCCTCGCTGTGGGGACACTGGCGCGACAGCCCCGATGTGCCCCCTGGTGGCGCCGAGGTACTCGCGCGGGCCGAGGAGAAGCTGACCCGCGAACTCGACGCGTACGGCAGGAGCGAGACCGTCTTCGGGCTCATCCACGGCGACCTGCGCGCCGCGAACCTCCTCGTCGCACCGGACGCCGTACGCCTCATCGACTTCGACGACTGCGGCACCGGCTGGTTCCTGTACGACCTGGCGTGCTCCCTCTCGTTCGTCGAGCACGAACCGCGGGTGGCGGACTGGGTGGCCGCGTGGCTGCGCGGCTACCGGTCGGTCCGGCCGCTGCGGGAGGAGGACGTACGGGCCATACCCGCCCTGGTGATGCTGCGCCGGCTGGCACTGGTCGCCTGGGTCCACGCGCGCCAGGAGGCGCCCTTCGCCGCCTCGCTCCGGCCGACGTTCGCAGTGCAGTCCGTGGAGGTCGCCCACCGCTACCTGGCCGACGACTACCTCACCGACGTACGCCATGAGCACTGAACGGGCCCATGACCCGCTCGGGCCGGCCGCCGGGCGGGTCGCGGAGGGGGTGCTGACGATGATCGGGCGCGGCGAGGTGCGCATGGGCGGCCGGCTGCCTCCCGAACGGACCCTGTCGGAGGTCTTCGGCGCCAGCCGGGAGTCCGTTCGGCGGGCGCTGGCCTGGCTGGAGGCGGAGGGCGAGGTGCGCAGGCGGCGCGGGAAGGGCGGCGGGACCTTCGCGCTGCGCCCCAACCCCAACTGGCCCGTCTACAGCTGGAGTCGGCTCGCGAGCGGCCGCGACCGGGTGGTGGCGCGGCAGCCGGGCGTCGACGTGAACGTCCCCGCGCTCCTGCGGCACCAGGACTTCGCCGAGGCGACCAGGGTCGTGTCCACGGGGCTGCGGCGGGGCGACCGGGAGGTCTGTGCCGGGCTCGGTCTGCGGGCAGGGGCGCAGACGGTGGCGATCGAGCGGGTGCGGTTCGCGGACGGGGTGCCGCTGTCGTGGGAGCGGCTGTTCGTCTCGGCGGCACGCTTTCCCGGCCTCCTGGAGCAGGACCTGACCGGCTCCCTGTCACAGGTCTTCCGCGACGTCTACGGCGTCACGGCCTGCGAGGTCTCCGAGCGCATCCGCGTCCGGCTCGCCGAGAGCCACCACACGCACCACCTCGACGTATCGGTCGGCCAGCCCCTGCTCGCGGTCACCCGCACGTCCCACGACCAGTACGGCGAGCCCCTGGAGTTCTCCTACGACCTCTTCCGGGCCGACCGCACCGAACTCCACGTCTCCTCGACCTTGAAAGGCAGCCCCTGACATGAGTCCCCAGCCCCAGACCCGGAAGGTCGCCGTCGTCGGTGGCACCCGCGGGATCGGCGCCGCCATCACCTCCACCTTCGTGCGCGCCGGACACGACGTCCTGCTGACCGGGCGTCACATCCCGGACGACGTCCTGGAGAAGTTCCGTACCGAGGCGACACGGGAGGGGCAGACCGTCGAGGCGCTCCCCCTCGACTCCGCCGCGCCGGACTCCGCCGAGCGGCTCGCCGCCGCCGTCTCCTCGCTGCTCGGCGGACTCGACGTGCTGTGCCTGAACGCGGGTGTCTTCCCCAACAGGCCGCTGGCGCAGATGACGTACTCCGACGTCCGTGAGGTGTTCGCGGTGAACGTGGAGAGCCAGATACTCGCCGTCGCGGCGTGTCTGCCGCTGCTGCGGGAGTCCCCGGCGGGGCGGATCGTGCTGACCTCGTCGATCACCGGACCGGCCACCGGCTTCCCGGGATGGAGTCACTACGGCGCGAGCAAGGCGGCCCAACTCGGTTTCATGCGCACGGCGGCGCTGGAACTCGCCCCCTACGGGATCACCGTCAACGCGGTGGCCCCCGGGAACGTGGCGACCGAGGGTCTCGACGGCATGGGCGAGGAGTACCTCGCACAGATGACGAGGACGATCCCGCTGGGCCGCCTGGCCCGGCCCCAGGAGATCGCCGACGCGGTCGAGTTCCTCGCCGGGGAGCGGGCGTCGTTCGTCACGGGACAGGTCATCACCGTGGACGGCGGCCAGACCCTGCCCGAGTCCCCGGAAGCCGTACTGCCGACGACAGCGGCGGCCCGGAGCTGACCCGACGCGATGTCCGGTCGGTGCGCCGGATCGCCGGTGCCACGACCTCGCCGTGCCCCTCCGGCACCCCAACGGGCATCATTCATCGCACCGAACAGCAGGAGGAGCCCCGTGACCAACACCAGCGACACCCGGCCGGCGGACGGTGCGGCGCAAGCGGCCCGGCCCAGCCCGCTGCACCGTCTGATGCGCCATCTCCCCCTGATCGCGCCCGTCCTGCTGTGGGCCGTGCCCTGCTGGGTGCTGCTGTACTCCGGCCAGCACTGGCCGCTGCCCGTCACTGTGACGGGCACCGCGCTGTTCGTCCTCGGTCTTGTCGGTATGCCGCTGGCGATGGCGCGCGGCCACGGCCGACGCCAGCAGGACCGGGCCGCGATCGTCGGTGACACCCTGCTGGGCGGCAGCTGGGTCCTGTTCACCTGGTCCGTTCTGCTCGGCGTGCTGCTGCGGGCGGCCCTGACCGTGGCCGGCGTCGGGGACGGACAGGACCGCGCCCGCATCGTGGCCTGGACCGTTCTCGGGGTGACCGCCGCGCTGCTCGCCTGGGGTCACACCGAGGCGCGTCGCGTCCCGCGCGTGCGCCGACTGGACGTGCAGCTCCCCCGGTTGGGAGCCGGGCTGGACGGCACCCGGGTCGCCCTCATCACCGACACCCACTACGGGCCCCTCGACCGCGCCCGCTGGTCGGCACGGGTCTGCGAGGTGGTGAACACCCTGGAGGCCGACCTCGTCTGCCACACCGGCGACATCGCGGACGGCACGGCCGAACGCCGCCGCGCCCAGGCCGCCCCGCTCGGCACCGTGCAGGCCGGCCGGGCCCGGGTCTACGTGACCGGCAACCACGAGTACTACAGCGAGGCCCAGGGCTGGGTCGATCTGATGGACGAGCTGGGCTGGGAGCCGCTGCGCAACCGGCATCTGCTCCTCGAACGCGGCGGCGACACCCTCGTGGTGGCCGGCGTGGACGACGTCACCGCCGAATCCTCCGGTCTGGCCGGCCACCGCGCCCACCTCGACGGAGCCCTGGACGGCGCCGACCCCGAGCTGCCCGTCCTGCTCCTGGCCCACCAGCCCAAGTTCATCGACCGGGCCGCCGCCGCGGGCATCGACCTCCAGCTGTCCGGCCACACCCACGGCGGCCAGATCTGGCCCTTCCACCATCTGGTCCGCCTCGACCAGCCCGCCCTCGCCGGCCTGACCCGCCACGGCCCCCGCACCCTCCTCTACACCAGCCGCGGCACCGGCTTCTGGGGCCCGCCCTTCCGTATCTTCGCGCCCAGCGAGATCACCCTGCTCGTGCTCCGCTCACCCCAGCGGTCCACTGCTCCTTGACACCGGCCGCACGGGCACGTGCGCGTGGAGCGCTTCACCGGCGGACGAGGTACTGGCGGCAAAGGCCCGCCTCCTGAATTCTGGCCGCACGTGCCTGGCAGCGGACACTTCCCCACGAGGGTGTCCGCACTACGACGGAGGCAGCAGTCGATGGACCGAGCCGACGACGCACGCAAGATCCGCAGGGAACACACCGGACCCGTCTGTCCGATCGACCGCGGGGACGACGGCACATGGCAGGTACGCGGCCACCAAGCGGCCCGTGCCGTTCTGCGCAGCACCGACACCGTGCAGGCAGGCCTCGGAATCGAAACCGTGGAGAAGATGCCGGCCCGGATCCGGCGGCCCGTGCTGTACCGCGACGGGCCTGAACACCGCGAACACCGCAGGCAGACCGCCCGCTACTTCACACCCCGCCGGGTGGACGAGCACTACCGGGAGCTGGCCGAACGCGTCGTGCGCCGACACCTGGACGCCCTGCAGAGCGAGGGCGAGGCATGGCTGGAGGACCTCACCTTCGGCGTCGCGATCGACGTGGCGTGCGAGGTGATCGGCCTGACCCGCAGCAGACGTGGGATCCAGCGTCGGCTCGAACGCTTCTTCCCCGAGAAGTTCGGCAAGCCCGGGCTGACCTCCTGGCACGGGATCTACTGGCTGTGCCGGCAGAACAGCAACTGGCTGCGGATCTACCTCGCCGACGTGCGCCCAGCGATCCGGGCCCACCGCGAGCGGCCCGTGGACAACCTCATCTCCCACCTGATCGCCGAGGGTTGCTCCAGCACCGAGATCCTCGGCGAGTGCCTCACCTACGCCGCCGCCGGCATGGTCACCACGCGTGAGTTCATGAGCGTGGCCGCATGGCACCTGTTCACCGACGCGGCACTGCGCGAGCGCTGTACAAGCGGGAGCGAGAGCGAACGCCTGGCGGTGTTGCACGAACTCCTGCGCCTGGAGCCCGCAGTCGCCCGCCTCAAGCGGCGGACCACCGGCGCCCTGGTGGTGCCGGGTGCCGACGGGCCGGTCACCGTGCCCGGCGACGCGCTCGTCGAGATCTTCGTGGACGAGGCGAACACCGACGTGGAGGCCGTGGGCGAACACCCCACAGCGGTCCGGCCCGACAGGCCGACGGCGACCGGCCGCTATGCGGCCGCGCTGTCCTTCGGGGACGGCCCGCACCGCTGCCCCGGTGCCGACATCGCGTTGATGGAGGCCAACGTGTTTCTCGGTCGCCTCTTCGCCTTGGAGGGCATCCGCATGCTCGCTCCGCCCCGTGTCGCGTTCCAGGACGAGATAGGTGGCTATGTGATCCGCGGACTGCGCGTGGGGGTCGGTTCCCGGCAGGGGGCCGCGGGGTCGGCCGGGGCGGTATGAGCGCGTCGGTCTCCCACCGATGAGTTCCACCTCTGCCGCCGGTCCCTAAGCCCGAGTCCGCGATCACCCGCACGCGAGGAGAGCAGCATGACCGCCATCTACACCTTCGACGTCTTCTCCACTGTGGACGGCTACGCGTCCTACAACAGTGACGGTGACTGGGGCGGCTACTGGGGCAAGCACGGTCCGGAGTTCCTCGATCGCCGTCTCGACCTGTACGGAGAGAAGCAGCGGCTGGTCCTGGGGGCCGCGACGTTCCGGCAGTTCCTGCAGGTGCTGGGTCCGGGCAGCGGTGTGGACGACCCGGTCAACACCACGATGAAGCACCTGCCGGCCACGGTGGTGTCGACGACCCTCCGCGGCCCCTTCGACTGGCCGGA
The DNA here is from genome assembly GCF_030403745.1 of Streptomyces sp. S.PB5. GTDB lineage: Bacteria > Actinomycetota > Actinomycetes > Streptomycetales > Streptomycetaceae > Streptomyces. Next base: position 102,592 of record NZ_JAQMWP010000012.1, on the reverse strand, counting down.
TGCGACCGTGGTCGACGGCGACGCCGTCGAGGTCGTGGCCCGGCTCAAGGAGGAGTCCGAGGTGCCGTTGCGCTCGCACGGCAGTCTGGCGATGAACCGGGCACTGATGGCCGCCGGCCTCGTCGACCGCGTCCAGCTCACGATCTTTCCCGTGATCTCCGGGCGGACGGGGGCGGACCCGGTGTTCGCGAGTGCGGCCGACTTCGATCTCGAACTGATCGAGCAGCGGACCCTCGACGGCCACACCCAGGAACTCCTCTACCGGCCCACGCTGCACGCCTGAGCCGGGCGTTCCGTCAGACGAGTTGGTAGCCGCGCATGTTGCCGAGCAGCAGGTAGCAGTTCTGCAGGGAGCCCGAAGTGTCGCCCAGGGAGCGGTAGATGCCCCACTTGGGGCGCACCCGGTCGGCGAGGAAGGTGTCGATGCCGGTGCGGGACTTGTCGAGGACGGTGGTCGAGCCGTTCTTGAGGATCCAGCGCAGGGAGCCCGCCGAGCCGTTGCCGATCTTGATCTGGAAGTCGACGTCGATCCAGCGGTCCTGGAGGGGTTCCAGGTCGGTGCGGCCGATGAGGATGTCGTCGGTGAACTGCTTGAGCTCGATGGTCTGGACGCCGTTCACGCGGCGCAGGGACTGCACGACGATGGGTGAGGAGCCGGTGCCGGGCTGCTTCATCTGCATGATGTGGGTGAAGCTCGTGGTCGCCTTCAGGGAGCTCGGGATGTACATCGAGTACGTCAGGCGCCAGGTCTGGCCCTCGGTCCACTTGAGGTAGTTGCCGCCGCTGCCGTTGCGCAGTCCTGTGACCTCGTGGCGCTGGCGGTCGGTGGAGGTGTCGCGGTCGACGGTGTGCATGGTGAAGCGCCAGTTGTCGCCGGTGGCGTAGATGTGCGGGGCGGCGGAGGGGTGGGAGTCGGCGCGGTCGTCCTCGATGGTCTCGAAGGCGCCGAGTCCGGTGCTGCTCGCGGAGGGGGACCACTTCAGCTGCCAGGAGGCGGCGTGTGCGGTGGTGGCGGGGAGGCCGACCGTCGCGGCGGCCGCGCCGCCGAGTGTGTAGCCGAGGAGTTGCCTGCGCGTGGTGCTCATGAGCGTTCACCTCGTCGTGAGTGGGGGGTGGAGGCGCCGGGAGGCGTGGCGGGACCACGAACATGGTCTTGTTCATGTGGATGACCGATGTTCAGTCACGCGTCTGTCGGCGGGGTACAGGGTGCCCTCACGACGACTCCGGGTCAATGGTCCAGACCGATCGGACGAAGCTGCCGAGCCCGTTTCCGGCCACCACCGAGCGAGCGGGGGAGAAAGTCCGTGCGGTGCGGCGGGCGGGTCCGCTCAGGCGAGGAGCTTCGCGAGCTGGGCCATCTCGGCGGGCGGGTCGATCACCGGCTGGATGAGGAGTTCATCGATGCCGGCCTGTTCCAGGGTGGCGATGCGGACGAGGAGGTCGTCGCGGGTGCCGACCAGGGCCAAGGCGTTCATCAGTGAGGGCAGGACCAGGTCCCGGTCCTGCGGTGCGATGCGTCCGAGATAGTTGGGGTAGAGCTTGGTGTGCCGGTCCGGCGCGGTGGCGGTGGTGCCGCGCCGGACGAGGAGCCGCCGCACCGCCTCCCTTTCGTCGGGGCCGAGTTGCTCGACGAAGGCGGGGTTCTCGGCGGCCGTGTCGGCGGCGAAGGCCAGCAGCGACAGGACGAGGTGGCCCGTCGCGTCCCGAGCCGCGTCACCGTGAGGGTCGTCGTCCTCGGCGAGGAGGTGGAGCGAGGTGACCAGGTAGGAGTCCGTGCGCGAGCCGCCGGCACGGCGTGTGTCCTGGGCCGCGTGGCGGCGGGCGTCGTGCAGCGCATGCCAGGCCGCGGGGTCCAGCAGGCCGAAAGAGGCAAGGCCGGTACCGCGGCGGCCGGCGACGGCGGCGGCCCGCGGCCCGAGTGCGGCCACGACGAACTCGATCGGGTCGGCGGTGTTCACCTGCGCCCCGGCGTGCAGGAACCGGATGTCGCGGACCCGGTCGCCTTCGCGGTACTCGGTCGAACGGCCCGCGCACAGATCCTGCAGTGCGGCGGTGAAGTCCTCCAGCCCGGCCACCGTGACGGGGCGCATGCCCAGGGTGCGCCGAGCGGTGTTCCCGGTGCCGACGCCGCAGAGGATCCTGCCCGGCGCCAGGGCGTTGAGGCTCGCGAGCCCACTCGCGGCGGCCGGTGCCGAACGCAGCGCCGGTGAGGTCACGCCGATACCGAGCCTGATACGGCTGGTGACCCTGGCGCACAGGCTCAAGGCGACGAAGGGGTCGCCGTGCACCATCGGGGTGTCGTTGACCCAGAAGCTGTCCAGGCCCAACTCCTCGGCCTGCACGGCCAGTTCCTCCACTCCGGGCTGCGCGCTGACCACGACGCCTGCTCGCATCACAATCTCCAAGGTGTGCGGATGGAACGGAACTTGCTCAGCATGGCAGGTCGACTTCGGCCGAAGAGAAGCCCGGTGCCACTTCTCCCGTCCCAGGGCAGCAGGTGGCCCCTCGAAGGGGTTTGGTCAGGGCGCGCGTGCCGATCACGGAGGAGAGCAGGAGTAGCGACAGCCGAAACCGCCGGCCTGGTCAACTTGCCGAACATCGCAAGTACCTCCTCGCAGCAGGGAGCGCTGCATACCCGTTCAGCAGTTACGGATCGACCAGACCGGCTCCCAGTCCACATCGGGTGCCTCGCTGCTGACGGGGAAGGTCTGGATCACGTTGCCGTCCTGGCCGTGGATCGTCGCCTCGGCGTGGTCGGTCTGGCTGTTCATGACGTCACCCGTGCCATGCCAGTCCGACAGGTGGTGGCGGTGGCAGTCGTACAGGAAGAAGACCCGCCACTGGTTGACCGTGGGTGTCCCAGGCGCCCGCACAGAAGTTCCCTGTGTCACAGGTGATGTGGTCGCAGGTCCAAGCACTTCCACCACATCTCCGCCATCGGCGTCGGTGAGGTCGCCGAGGAGCGAGCGCCAGCCGGACGCGTTCATCTCGCCGGTCCAGACGCCGGGGGTGCCGGAGTACTGGCGGCTGGAGGTGGTGTCGTTGGGGTGGTCGAGCATGGGGCAGATCAGCATCTGTGCGGCGATCGCGGGACCGCCCAGGTCGCGGGCGAGCAGGCTGACGCCGGCGGCGAGTCCGCCTCCCGCGCTGGCACCCGCGACAACGATCCGGTCGGGGTCGATGTGCAGTTCGGCGGCGTGTTCGGCGACCCAGCGCAGTCCGCGGTAGCAGTCGTCGACCAGGGTGGTCCCGGTGGCCTCCGGTGCGAGCCGGTAGTCCACGGAGACCACGACCGCGCCGAACCGGTCGAGCCACTCCAGCGGGATGTCGATCTGCGAGAAGCGGTCGCCCACGCGGGCGACCCTGGACCAACGAACTGACGGGCCGTGTCACGGCCTTGAGCCGACCCGGCGCGACATCCACCGCGGCAGGCACCCGTCCACCACACCACTGCGGTGACCGACCCCGTCACGCACGACATACTCGCCGACCTCGACACCCGGGCTCGGCCGACTCGGCACAACCTCAGTTGGACCGGCGTGGTATGAGCTTCCACAGGGACAGGCCGGCCGATATCAGGGTGGCGCAACCGACGATCAAGGCGAGTGTGTTGAAGCCGGTCTGGGCCAGGGTTCCGGTCACACCGGCTCCGCCTGTAGTTCCGCCGCCACCGACGATGGTTCCGTACATGACTGCAGTGTCCTTTCTCAAGGTCTGGGGGATTCCGCGAGGTCGTATCAGGTTGCGACCCAGCGCTCCTCGCGGCGCAGCGCGAGGTCGAACAGGGCACGGAAATACACGGCTTGCTGGAAGAGGTCGTAGGCGAGCTCGACGACGAGCACGCCTGCGAGAAGGCGTGCAGTCCAGCCCATGCGCCATACCGACACGACTCTCTCCGTGGCGAAGATGAGGCCGATCGCCGCCCAGAAGGGGCTGTATCCCAACGAGCCGAAGAAGACGAGCTGGAGGATGACGAGGACGAGGTAGAGGGTGAGCGCGAGGGCCCCGAGACCCATCATGAGCTGGCTGAGGAAGTACGGTGCGGTCACCTTCGTCCAGCCGTAGTCGCGAAGGTTCTCCAGAGCACCGCGCTGCCAGCGCAGCCGCTGGTTCCACAGCGCCGGAATCGTAGTCATGACCTCGGTCGTGACCGAGCACGCCGCGGGGCTCATGGTCTGGTAGCCCATGGTCTTGACGGCCTTGGTGATCTCATCGTCCTCGGTGAGGGAGGCGAGACTGTAGTACGACGTCCCTCCGCCCAGCCGGCCGGCCGTCCGCGCGTCCTTGATCTCGCGCAGGACCCGGACGCGGAAGAGGGTGGCGGTGCCGGAGAGGACCACCGCGCGGTCCTTCTTACGGGCGATGTCCCGGGCGTAGCGCTGGTACTCCATGCGCTGGAGCTGGCCGAGCAGACCTCCGCCGGGCTCGCCGTGAAAGACCCCGCCGACGGCGCTCACACGGCGGTTCATCGCCGCCGCGGCGCATTCGACGAAGGCGGGCGCGAGAACGGTGTCGGCGTCCTGGGCGAGGACCAGGTCGTGGTCCTCGAGCGTCGGCAACACCTGGTCCAGGGCGGTGTTGAGGGCACCGGCCTTCTTGCCTTTGATGTCGTGCAGATCCAGCACGCCGACGCCGGTCGCGCGTGCCGCCTCGTATGTGGCGTTGTCGTCCGTGCAGTTGTTGGTGACCACGACGATCTGGTCGGGCGCGCGGGTCTGGGAGCGCAGGCCGGCCACGGCCGCGGCGATCCGTTCGGCTTCGTTACGGGCCGGGATCAGCGCGATCACATGCGGTCTCGTACGACCGTCTGACGGCGCCTTTTGCGTGGGGGTCATGGGAAGGGTCATCTGAGATGTGTCCTTGGAACGTCGAAGACAGCTATCCAGCAGGCGGGCACTCGGCCTCGGACGCTGCTGGGGAGACGGGCGTCAGGCCGGACCGCTCAGAACCCGTCGGCCCTGCACGGTGATGAGCCGTCGTCGGGAGGTTCGTCGGGAAGCGAAGTCCATGAGAGTTCCTTCTGAGTAGGGGCGGCGAAGTGCCGCTATGTCCTTACGACCCGCGCACCGCTCAATCCGCACGCAAAAACGAAGACTTCTTGTATGGCGCACCTCACAGACAGCTGGAGGCGGAGCCGAACAGCCGCCATGCCGGTGTTCATTCGATGGAGGCCATCCGGTCTTCGAGAGCTGCGATGCAGACTTGTCTTCCCGTGATGCGTCTGCGCGTCGACGACCGGGGGATGCAGGTGGACACGGCTCCTTGTGGATCACGGCTCTCAGAGTCGTTCGATGTGCGGGGCGGCCGGCATGACGCCTCGGGTGTCCAGCACATAGACCGCTTCGGAGGCGATGGCCGCGAGATCGAATTCGTCATGCTCGGTGAGCAGCACCACGGCGTCGTACGTCCCGTACGGCTGTGGGGGATGCTGCGTCGCCGCGGCCACGTGCGGGTCCAGGGCGTCGACGATGGCGCCTTTGCGCCGCAGCTCGGCGACGACCTCGACGGCCGGGGACCGGCAGGCGTCGGCGGCTCCGGGTTTGCAGGCGAGCCCGAGAGCGAGGACGCGCGCGTCCTCGAGGGCTTTGCCGTAGCGGGTGTCGAGGGCGTCCTGGACGCGTCCTACGACGTAGGACGGCTGAGTCTCATTGATGTCCTGGGCCAGTTCGACCAGGCGGAACGGCTCACCGTACTGCGTTCTGACATGGCGGGTCAGGAACACCGGGTCCACGGGGAGGCAGTGGCCGTCCACTCCGTGACCGGGTGAGAACCTGGTGAAGCCGAACGGCCTCGAGTCGGCCAGGGCGAGGGTCTGCCAGACATCCACGTCCAAGGTGTGTGCCACACGGCAGAGTTCGTTGACGAGGGCGACGTTGACATGCCGGAAGACGTTCTCGAACACTTTGGCCAGTTCTGCCTCTTCGAGGCTGTTCGCGAGGACCACGTGCTGTGTGATGCCGGCGTAGAACTCCGCCACCCGGTTCCGGCATTCCTCGGTGAGTCCGGAGACGATTTTCGGGGTGTTCGCGAATGACCACTGTTCGTTGCCCGGATCGATGCGTTCCGGGCTGAAGCCGAGGTGGAAACTGGTCCCGGCCCGCAGCCGCGAGAGGGCCTCCAGAATCGGCAGGACGATCTTGCGGGTGGTGCCGGGGTGGGTGGTGGACTCCAGGATGACGGTATCGCCCTTGCGGACGTGGCGGGCGAGGGTCTCTGCGGCTTCCCGGACGGCACCGAGGTCTGGCTGCCGTTCCTTGAGCGGTGCGGGCACGGTGATGACGGCGATGTCGAAGTCGGTCAGGAGCGTGTCGTCGTGTGTCGGCCGGTAGCGGCCGGACTTGAGGGCCGCGCTGAGTGTTCTGCCGGGTACGTCCTCGATGTATGAGGTGCCGGCGCACAGTTGTTCCAGGCGCTCCTGGTCGGGCTCGAAACCGGTCACGTGGTGGCCTGCCTCGACGGCGGCCATGGCCAGGGGCAGCCCGACATAGCCCTGTCCCATGACAGCAATGTTCACTGTTTTCCCTTCCACGGATACGTACCGGTGATGGCCTCGGACGGTGCCGCGTGCAGGTCCGCGCCTCGCCCTGACGGGTTTAGCGCTCACTCAGGAAGACGGATCAAGGGCGCATATATGACGGTGAATGATCTTATTGACATAAAATTCCCTGCACTGGTGATGCAGGTCACAGTCAATGTCTTCGGGTTCCGCGTAATGCGAGGGCCTTGGGTGGGTCGTAAGAAGGCGTCGGCAATTCGGTCGGCGTTGGCCCCGAAATGGAGAACGATGATGCACACCGTCGTCGAGCAGCCCGCCCGCGCCCGTCTGATCACCTCGGAGAGGCAGGACGTGCCCGTCTTCGCCACGCTGCGGTACGTTCCCGCGGATCCGTTGGCCGTCCACGTCGACTTTCCGGCCGACGTCTCACTCGACGGCCGCCCCGTCAGCTGGGCCTTCTCCCGCGAACTGCTGCGAGAGGGCATGGAGACTCCGGCCGGCCACGGTGACATCCATGTCTGGCCGTGTGGGCGGGCGCTCACGGTCCTCGAGTTCCACTCGCCGGACGGCATGGCGCTGGTCCAGTTCGACACGGACGTCATGCGCCGGTTCCTGCTCCGTACGTGCGCCATCGTGCCGGTCGGGCAGGAGGATCTCGGCCCGGCCGTCGACCGCGGTCTGTACGCCCTGGTGGACGGGTGAGCGGATGATCACGACCGTGGTGTCATGATCGGCAGGGCTTACCCGGGCGGCATGAAGTGCCCTGCTTACGGCAAGGTTCGAGAGGCGGGCGGCTGCGGCCGTGTTGCCTCCACTCACGGATACAGGACGGAGTCCATGCCCACCAGGCCAAGGGAGGGAGCCAAGGCCGGCTTAGCCGGCAAAGGTCCCGCCTTCAGTACGTACTTCACCCGTTCCGTGGAGGAGGCTCACGATGCCATCGCGGCGCACTACTACGACTTGCAGCTCGATGTGGCGGGCACGAGTCAGGACTTCGCGGTCAGCCTCAACGTCATCGACTTCGACACGCTGACGGTCGGCGACCTCCGTTTCGACACCGAGGTGCGGATGCGGTTCGACGGGTCCGGCGTCTATCACATAGCCGTACCTCTGGAGGGGTACTTCAGCGTTCGGCAAGGCCGCAGGGCGGCGGCGAACTCATCTTCGCGGCGCGCGGTCTTCCTGGACCCCGAGCGCGGTATCCGCGTCGACGACTGGTCCGACGACTGCCACATCCTCGCCGTGAAGATCGACAAGCTGGCCCTGCACCGCCAGCTGGAGCTCCTGCTCAACCGGCCTTTGCCGCGTCAGCTGCGGTTCGGGCCGTACCTCGACGTCTCCCAGGGAGCCGGCCGGAGTTGGGCGCATCTCGTGAGGTGGACCCTCCTCGACAACGAAACGCCCTCCGGACTGCTGCACCGGCCGATCATCCGCGGCCGGCTGGAACAGACCCTGCTGGAAGGGGTACTGCTGGCCACGGAGCACTCCTACCGCGCGGAACTCGACGCGCCACCACCGCTCATGCGTCCCGCTGCGGTCAAACGCGTCATGGACGTCATACAGGAGCGGCCCGCCGAACCGTACGACGTGGCCCGCCTCGCAGCCATCGCCCAGGTCAGTGTGCGCACACTGCAGGAGGCGTTCCGCAAGCACGTCGGCATGTCACCGATGGCCTATGTCACCGACGTGCGGCTGCATCGGGTGCGCGATCAGTTGCGAGCCTCGACGCCCAGCTCGACGTCCGTCGCGGACGTGGCGTACGAATGGGGTTTCGCTCATCTCGGCCGTTTCGCGCAGCGGTACCGCAGACGTTTCGGAGAGCTGCCGTCCCAGACTCTCCAGGCTCTCTGAGACGGCGGCGGTGGCGGGGCCGGTCAGGAGACCTGCCGTGTCACCTTGCCGACGTTGCACGAGAAGTCGTCGGGTGCCTTGGACGGCCCGATCGCCTTCGTCTTTGCCTGTCGCCCCGGAGCAAGGTCGTCGAGCGCGGCCGTGCTCTCGCTCGTTCGCCTGCCCGAGCCGTTCAGGAACTCCACCTGGATGAGGTAACTCGACCGCTTGCTGCTGTGGTTCTCGATCGCCAGCTCGGCCTGGGGGAAGCGGCCGGACTTGTCCCAGCCGCACTTGACCAACTGGACGTCGATGTCCGCGTTCGCATGACCGGAGTTCTTCGCGGAAGCCTCGTCATCCCCGCCACTCGTACAGCCCGGCAGTGCTACGGCCGCGATCAGAGTGAGGGCGGTCAACAAGAGACGCGTGCGCATGGTGAGGGTGCCTTCCTGGTCGTGCCGGAATCGCAGAGCGTACCGACACAGAAAGGCACCTAGCGCCACAAACACACCCACACCCCGACTCCTTCGATCCACCCAAACAAAGACGCGGGCGTCGCCACCTCCCTGGGGCGAGGGAGGCGGCGACGCCGGGTGATGCCTCGGGCTCAGACGAGCCACCCCACGAAGTGGCTGGGGCCGGCAAGGGCATCGGTGAGAAAGTTCATGATCTTGTCGTCTCCTTGCGATGGCGCATGGTTGAGGGGCCTCGGCGGCAACTACGCTCTGCAGCACGCCACTTGAGCACCCTTGTTCGGATACGTCAGCAGGTGCGGGCCCGCGGCGACGGCTGCTCCGGCCAAGGAGACATCTCGGGCGAGGCCGGTGTCAGGGGCCGTCCCGGGTTTCAAGGGGCGGACCGGGTTCTCCCCTTGGCACAGCGGTCTCAGGTGCCTGGTCTGCGAGTTCCTGCTCGACCATGGGGGTGACGACTGGCATTCGACTCCGTGCCGCACTTGGGCGGACGTGGACAGGGACAGTCCTCATACACCGCTCGCGGACTCGTCGGCGAACATGGAGTTGAGGATCCAGGCAGCGAGACGGTCGCGACTCCACGGGGTCGGGTGATCGGTCTTGTCGTAGACTTTCTGGCTGGCCGCCACCGGGGGGCATCCCGCGTTGTTGCACAACTGGGCGGCGAGGTCGAGCAGGTGGACGCCCCTGCCCGCGTTCTTCTCCGCGAACTCCCGCACGGCCTTGTTCATCGCAAGGGACTGAGAATTCGAGGAGTTCACGCCGCCGATCTTGGCGTTGGTCAGGTAGACGGGCGTGTTGTTTTCCGTGAGGATCCTGATGGCTCGGTCCATGTACTTTTCGAACCTGGCACGGACAGCCGGGTACTCGATGGTGAGCTCCGCGTCGGATTCACTGAAGGCCTGAGGGTACATGTCCCATGTGGCCGTTCGCAGCAGCACTGCGTCCGGCTTGTACATCGCCATGTACTGGGGCCACTTCTCCGGCCATTCGAGACAGGCGGGAGTGGCCTTCTTCCCGGCTACGGAATGCGGCATCATGATGCCGCATCCTCCCAGTCCGGCGTTCACAATCATGTTGTCGGCGGAGGCGATTTTCGACATTCCGGTACCGAAGTTGGCGGCCCAGGAGTCGCCGACGACCAGCACCGTCTTCCCCTTGACGGCCGGAGACAGGTGGGCGTCACCCATGGGTGGTGCCCCCGAGCCGAGGGACTCTTCGGAAGAAGAAGGCGATGCGGGAAGAGACGTCTGCGGCATCGTCGGGGCCATTGCCTGGGGCGGATTGGTTCCCAGGACTCCGCAGCCGGACGTCGCCAGGAGAAGGGCAGGCATGGTTACGGCCGCCCAGCGGCGCGCTGATCGTGTGAACATAGAGATCTCTCGTCGGTTTGGCACTCGTTCGTGGTTCAGGCGGACGGCTAACTGGAGTTCACCGGTGGCCGATCATGACGGGGGGAGGCACATCCGCCGACCCGACACGGAAGCAGAGCTGCCGTCGTGGGCGTCACCGCCAAGCAGTCCGTCCGAGCCCGACTGCTCACCGCGCAGGACAGGTTGATTCTGTTTCGCGCATCGCCGCGTCACACGGCCACGGATCCACCGACTGTGCGCCTCAACGTCCCGGCCGAGATCTCCCCGGTCTGCAAGGGCCTGTCCTGGATCTGACCCGCGCCCTGCTGGACGAGTGGCTGCGCGCCTGGGCCGGCGAGGGTGCCGTGCGCACCTGGCCCTGCGGCCGGTCCGGCACCGTACTGGAACTCAACGGGCCCGAGGGCCACCTCCTCGTTCAGTTCGACACGAGAGCCCTCGACCACTTCCTGGCATGCGCGTACGCGCCGGGCACTTCCGGCGGAGACACCGTCGGCCCGGCCCCGACCGGGAATTTCCGACGCTGCTGAACGACCGTTGAGAACAAGCGGATAGAGGAATCAGTCTCAAGGTATTGAGTGACTTGCAGAAGAAACTCCCATCATTCGGCGGCCCACCTGTCGCAGGGCTCATCCGCGGGCGTTCAGGGTGAATTACTCGAAGAACGGCAAGCCATGGTTTCTTCAGCCCTGCCTCTCTCGTTCATAAGCCACCGGCCATGGTGCGAGGCGTATGCGTTGCGCCTGATCGGCTGCAGCCGTCACGGTCCATGGCCGTGGAGAACAGCAACAGGGGAAGCAGGTGACGCGCAGGAAGGCAGGCCCGTCCGGCCCTGGTGCCGACACAACTCGGCGCTCGCCACCCTGCGCCGACGTCTGACCACGTCACGCCTGAGTCATGGCTGGGCCCGTGCGCCTTGGGCCCTTCGCCGAGCTCCGGGCCGTGGTCGGCTTCCCCCTTCATTCCCGAGTAGGAAGACAACGAGAGTGCGACAAACCCTGAGCAGGGGCATGGTCATGGCCGCCGCCGCGACGAGCGTCCTGGTGTGCGGCTCCGACGCGTCCGCCGCCGCCCAAGTACAAGGAATCACCCTGGACTTGCCCGACGTGCTGTCGGGCAACACGGTGCAGGCGCCGACGAACCTGCCGGTGGACGTGTGTGGTAACACGATCACCGCGCTCGCCCGGCAGAACCCGGGCCCCCACATCGACTGCGCCGACCCCACCGACGAACCAGACGCCCCACACCCGGCCGGCAACGAACACCCCGGCAGCAACGACTCCTCCACCAGCCGACCTCGGGGTGACAACGGCAATACGCCGGACTCACCCGACGTCGCGTCACACAACAGCGTCCGGGCGCCGGTAGACCTGCCCATCGACATCTGCGGCAACGCAATCACCGCACTCGCCCGGCAGAACCCAGGCCCCCACACCGACTGCGCCGACCCCACCGACGAACCAGACGCCCCACACCCGGCCGGCAACGAACACCCCGGCGGCAACGACTCCCCCCTCGAGGCGCCCAACGACAGCAACGAGCCCAGGTCGTCCGATCAGGATCCGACCGCTCCTCGGCCACTGCAGCCGTCGGACCTCGGCCCCATGCCCACGACGGTCACCACACCGGCGGTACACGTTCCGTCTGTGGCGCTTCCGGTACCGGCAGTCTTAACGCCCACCTCCACGACCACGACCGCCACGCCCTCTGTCCCCGCCGTACCGGGCTCATCGCGCCCTCTCACACTCACCGTCCCCGAAGTGCATGTGCCGTCGGTGGCGCTTCCTGTGCCGACGGTCTCGGCCCCCTCGGCACCGGCCGCCTCCGCGACAACGCCGCCCTGGGACCACGGCGCGACCACGCCGACGGTCCCTCACTCCTCGGCTCCCACACCCTCCGGCCCGGACATCCCTCCGCAGGCCACCACTCCCGCAGCGCCGACCGATAGTGCCGGTCCGACAGCCCCTCGACCCGCCGATCGCGATCGGGTCGTCTCTACGCCGCCGCGCTCGCCGGTTCACCATCCGAGCACTCCGGCGACCTCGGCCCACGCTCCTGTCACCTCGGCCGCGCCGCGATCGGTGGCCGACCGTCCCGTCGTACCGACGGCCTCAACCTCCATCACTCCGACAGCGCCTCTGCGGCCGGACAGCGGGCCGACCCCGGTGGCTTCGGAATCCGCCGCCGAGGAGGCCTGGATGGCCAGCACCGGTGCTGAAGTGGCACTCGCCGCGTCCGCGGCTGTCGCGACGCTGACCGGTGGAGTGATTCTGTACCGGCGTGGCAGGCCCTTCCGCCGATAGCGGAGGGTAGCCGCAGGCCCATCTCCCTGCGACCTCCGTGGGGGGATCCGTCGCGTCGACGACGTCGTCGGATCCCTCCTCTCTGTACGGCAACCCCGGCGGAGGTCTATTGGCCGATGGAACCTCGTTGAGCCGGGGAGCGCTGGAGCGCTCTTTCCGCGGCACGCCCCTCAGGCACGTGGCTCCCCGGGGCGTACGAGAACTCGTCGCCCGCCTGGCTGAACGCGATCTCCTCCCCCGCCGCCATGGCCAGGGCGATGTCCGTGATGCGCTCACCGGCCTTTCCGTCGCCGAAGGGGCATGGCCTGTTGGCCAGAGCACCGGCAAGTTCGTGATTCCCCATGACGCGGTTGATCTCTTCGGAGATCTCGTGCTTGTAGCGGGCCCGGACAGCGAAGCCGGCCGCGATGGCCTCGGGTCGCTCCGTGTTCCTCCTGACCACGATCAGGGGCTTCTTGATGATGGTGCACTCCTCCTGGAGCCCTCCCGAGTCGGAGATGAGCAAGCGTGCTTGGCTGGCCAGTGAGAGGAAGGTCGCGTGGTCGAGCGGAGAGATGCATCGCAGTCGCGCCAGCCGTCCGCTCAGACCGAAGGCGTGTGCGCTGCTGGCCGTCCGGGGGTGGACCGGGAATACCACGGGAATCTGCGCCTCGGAGAGCGCGTCGATGATGTCGGACAGCCGCCCCGCATCGTCTGTGTTCTCCGGACGGTGGATCGTCGCGATGATGAATTCATTCTCCCGAAGCCCGTATTCCTCAAGCAGCTCGCGTGATTCCAGAGGCCCGGGCAGCGATTCACTGGTGGCCTCCACGATGGTGTTGCCTGTGACCCGGATTCGACGCAGAGGGATCCCTTCGGAAACCAGATTTGCGGCGTTCCACGACGTGGGGGCGCAATGCATGTCGGCCAGGACGGAAACCAGTCGCCTGTTGATTTCCTCCGGCATGGTTCGATCGTTGGAGCGAAGGCCCGCTTCGACGTGCAGCACAGGGATGCCGCAATAGTTGGCCGCTTGTGCACCGGCGGAGGTCGCGTTGGTGTCACCCTGGACGATGACGACCTTCGGGCCGACTCGCCGGAAGTGCTCGGCGAGTTGGTGCGTGGCGCGGGCGATCTGAACACTGCGGTGGGCCGCGCTGACCCCGGTGAGCCGCAGATGCGGTTCCGGCAGCTCGAACGCCCGGAAGAAGTTGTCGGAGAGTTCGTCGTCGTAGTGCTGCCCGGTGTAGAGGATCGAGGCACGTTCTCCGAGGTTGCGGATCACTCCGGCCAGCTTGATGATTTCCGGGCGCGTACCCAGCACCACCGCGATGTCGTTTCCCTCACCCATCAGTGATCAGCTCCAGTTCAAGAGGTGGTTCAGTTCATCGATCTCCTGTCGGAGACGGCCACATGTTTCGCACTCTTCGATGTGCAGCATCATTTCTTCGTTGACACCGTCACTGAGTCTTCCCCGGGAATAGGCGGCAAGCCGGGTCACATAGTGGGAACACTGACTTTGGCGATATCTCTGCTGGTTCAGGTGAGCAGTGAGATATGCCTGCCGCAGCCCTTCTCTTGCCCTGTAGGCCAGGGCCGCGACACTGTTCGGACTGATACCCATCGTGCTGGCAAGCACGGCGGGCTGCTGGGACTGCACGACGGTGCACCACAAGACGGTTCGCCATCGTTCCGAGAGCGACGCAAGCGCTTCTATCGCCAGCCCGTGCTCGTAATTCCTGAGCGCTTCACTCCCCGCCGAGGCCGCGTACTCGACCTCGTAGAGGCTCACGTCCGGCACGTACACCTGTCGGCCCGCGCTCCGCCCCCATTCGGCCACTACATTCCGCAGGACCTTCAGCAGGTAACTCCGGAAGGAGCTGGAGGGGCCACCTCCTGATCTGAGTGCCTGCAGAACGCGAGAGAAGGCCTCCGCAACGAAGTCCTGTGCGGTATGGGCGTCTTGGGCGTGCATCGATGCTAATCGGGTGGCGGCATGGTGGTGACGACTGAAAAGCTCGGCAAATGCTTCGCTGTCGCCATCACGCACTAATTGGGCCAACTCGTGGTCACTGAACGCTGGCACTGCAGGATCAGGGCCCGGACGGTCCGACCGGCCGACAGGCGGCGTACGGTGACTGGTTGAATATGACAAGACGGCTCCTGAACGAGGACTCGCCGCGAGCACACGCCGACAGCCGGCCTCGGTTTGGGTGAGATATATCCAAGGGGTCGCTCACGAAAGCTTGGCTCAGTTCATCCGCCGCACGGGTCGCATGCGCCGCGGACTAAGCGCATCGTGCGATTGCCACCCCTTTATAAGTCCTCAGCTTCATCGAGCTGCTAATCCACGCCGTAAGCCCAGCGGAAGATGCGACCTTCTGGTCCAGAAAAGATCTGATCATCTCATGGATGTCACAAAGTGACCCGCGGCCGTTCTTCTTTCCGCTCCGTCATGCGACGGCCCCAGGCTCCTCGATATGAAAGACGTCCCATCAGGGGAATCAACTGGCCGTCACCTGTGTCCAAGGCCGAAGCCACACGCAAGGAGGGACTCTTGGCTCGCGAATCCCATGTGCTCAGCCGACCGCGGACGGTCTGCCCCCGTCACGGTCACAGCTGCCCGCATACGTCTTCAAGGAGTGCGCCGCCCCTGGGCCACATCGTGTGCCAAGCCGCTTTCTATGTGCTCAACCCGCCGGCGGAGGAAGCCGACCCGGCTGCGCTCAAGAGGAACGCCGGCGCCTGGCGTGAGGGTTTTGCCCAGCTAGCCCTGAGCCGAGTGCTGCGACCAGGTCGGGTCTGACACGGTGCCTCACTCAAAGAACGGGTCCGATGTGTGGTTCACGCCGACAATGCGTTCTCATGGAACCACCCTTTCAGCATTACTGGTCGTCCTTCTGTCCGCGTTTCCGTTCCCAGCCGCACGAGCCCACGAGGAAAACCACCACGCAACCGGATCTGTGACCGTGGAGTCCCAGGTGCAGCATCTGTACGAGGAAGCCTCACGTGCCACACGGCGTCATGAGGAATACCGTCGGAGCGTAGAGATCCAGACCGGAGCTGTAGAGCTCCTCCGTAAAGATCTGAGGGACCAGCAGAGCAACTACCGGAAACTGAGGACGGACATCGGTGAATTGGCCCGCATGCAGTACCGTCACGGTGGTCTGCTACCCGATTCACTCTGGGCGCTGTTGACGCCTTCCCAGAACGACCCATTGCGAAATATGAGCCTGATGCGTAGCGCCCACCATGGTCTGGCTACCTCCTTGCGCCGCACACGTAAGTCCACGGTGGAGCTCTCCCGCACGAAGGAGGAGGCGGTCGCCGGCCTTCGTTTTCTACGGCAGCTCCGGAAGAAGCAGGAGGAAGCCCGGCGGAAAATCGAGCAGAACCTGCGTCGGGCACGTGTACTGCAGGTCGCCACTACGGCAGGAAATACTCGCTACTGCGCCGACGGATCCGTGCCGCCGCATCCGGGAGACCTACTTGCTGCCAGTCGTTCGGTCGACTCACCCGATCACTGGACCCGCCCGGTCAACGAGTACGTTCTCTCTTCCGAGTTCGGAGCGGACGACTCCCGCTGGGAGAATCGTCACACCGGACAGGATTTCGCGGTTCCGGTGGGGACTCCGGTATACGCCGTGGGTACTGGAGTGGTCATCGAAACCGCTTGCGACGACGCTTTCGGAAACAGCATCGTGGTCCGGCACGCGAATGGCTACTACACGCATTACGCTCATCTTTCAGCACTCCAGGTGAGGGTCGCAGAGCGTGTCGATGCCGGAGACCCCATTGCCCTGTCCGGCAACACAGGAAACAGCTCAGGGCCGCATCTTCATTTCGAAGTACGCGTGACCCCGTATTTCGGTTCCGCGATCGATCCTGCTCGGTGGCTGCATGACCATGGAGTGGATATCTGAGCATTGCGTCCGACTATACATATTACGATCCGAGGATTCACTGCTTCCAGTTGAACGTCATTGATTCATACGCCCGGTGCGGCGCGGAAGGATTACCATGACCCACGCACGGCCTGCCTACTCCGTGTACGTCCGGGGGGTGACTCTGAGTTTCGATTTCCGCGTACTCCTCCTGCTCAATGAGCGCAACGAATGGGAGCTGCCCGGTGGGCGCCTGGAGCTCGGTGAGACACCGGAGCAGTGTGTCGTCCGCGAAATCGCCGAGGAATCGGGGTGGCAGACGGTCCCCGGTCCCCTGCTCGATGTCTGGTCGCACGAACCGGAGCCCGGCCGCAGCGTCCTCACCATCACCTACGGATGTCCCGCGCTGACGCCTCATGCCGAGCCCGTACTGAGCGACGAACATCAGCGGCTCGGCCTGTTCAGTCCCAACGAGCTGCATCGGATGCACATGTATGAGGGATACAGAAGATCTGTCACCACGTGGCTCAAGGCGGCGCCGACGGCCCGTACACGCCCGGTCGTCCCGTTCACCCACCACGGCACGGAGCCCTGTCGCAGGCTCGGGCATGTCATGTGCTGTTCTCTTGAGTGATCCGGCACCGAGGCGGTGATTCGCTGCCGACCTTTGATGATTTCCTTCTATCGGGAGAAGACGCAGCTACCGATCATGAACAATCTCTTCACGACTGTCCTGCTCGTCTGGGCCTTGTTCCTGGCCTTGTTCTGCGCATACTTCTGCCTTGTATACGCCGCCGACGTCAGGCAGAGAGGGACGGCGCAGGAGGAACAGGTCGTGGCGGATCCGCGCCCCTCACCCGAGCCGGCCGAACCGCCCGAGCAACGTGAGCAAGCCGCACACCCCCCCATCGTGCTCGTTCCTCATCAGCGATGCGCCTCCCGCAGTGAGACATGACGCCGTGTCCCATCGGGCTCCGGGGCGTTGCGAACCAGCCGCGTGCTGATCCAGGAGCCCAGGAGCCCGGGGACCGGAAGTCCTGCTACAGGGCCGAGCCGGTGGAGCGTCGACGGCGATGGAGGGCCACACCGACGGTGGTCAGCGCGGCAGCGGCGGCTCCCACCCCGACAGCCGGGTCCACCAGGGGGACTGCCAGGATGTTCGTGTTGGCGGACGACACGTTGTTGTCGGTGTTGGGATCAGGGTCGTTGCCGTCGACAGTGACGGTGTTCGTCAGCCGGAACCCGTTGGGGCCGGCGGTGCCGGTGACGGAGATGACCGCGCTGGAGCCGGCGGCAAGGGGGCCGCCCTGGCAGGTGAGGGTTCCGTTGTTGTCGGCGCAGCTCGCGTCGGAGGTGGTGATCCGGGGAGCGAGCAGCCCCGTGGGGACCTGGTCGGTGAGGACCCAGCCGGAGGACGCGTCCGGACCGTAGTTCGTGACGACGATGTCGTAGGTGACTGGGTCTCCCGCGTTCTTCAACGCAGGACCGGCCTTGGCGATGGACAGGTCGGCGCCCATCCCGGCTGCGGCGGCCTGGGGGGCGCCCAGCAGACCCAGCGCGCCTACTGCGGTACCGCCCACCGTGAGCACGATGGAAAGCATCCGCTTCGAGTGCTTCTTCATATGCCTTACTCACCTATCGGGTTGCAGGTCCTTCCGCCCTCGGAAGGAGCTATGCGTATAAGATCTTCACGCTTCTCCCGCATGACGATCGACAATCCAGACAGGTGACGCGCCGGATGAGAGGCAGCGGCGTTCTCTGCGCCATTGTGCGTATGGATACGGCGCCACGGCCTGGACTGATCGGCGCGCGATCATTCCGTGTGATACGGCTGGAGCCCTTGTCCCCCGTCCAGGCGGTGAGAAATATGCCCTCGGCTTTCGCCCGGCCAAACATGACCAGCGGCTTGGTATCGGCTACCAATACCTCTATCCGAGTCCTTCACGTCGTGGATTCACCCGACGAGAACATCTCCTCCGCATTGGGGGAATATCTCGCCTCCACTCGCCATCTGGAACATTGGGTGCTCGCCGGAAAGAGATCCGGAAATTCCTTGAGATTTCCCCTGGGTGCGCGGCCTGCCAGAATCGCTTCCTTGCCCGATGGGCGCCGGGCCCGGCTACGCGCCATCGCCGGCGCCTATTCCAGGATCAAGCCGCATCGAGTCCATGCGCATTCTTTCGGTGCGGGGGTATACGTCCGTCTTGCGCTCAACATTCCTACCGATTCCATTGTCTACAGTCCACATTGCTATGACTTCGAGCGCCAGGACCGCACCGCCGCAGCACGCTTTCTCAATGCCGCCTGCGAATATCTGCTCGCACCGCGCGCCGACGCTGTCGCCGTCAGCAATCCCCGTGAAGGGCAGCTGGCGGCTCGCTTGCATCGCACGGGAAAGATCATCCATGTGCCGCATGTGCCGCACATCAGCACCCTCGACGCCATGGACGTGCCCCCGTTCGCAACGACGGGGCCGACCGCGGTCGCCATGGGGCCGCTCATTCCCCAGCGGGATCCCGCGTTCTTCGCACGGGCGGTGGCCACGGCACGCTCCGACACGACGTGGATCTGGATCGGCGACGGCGAACCCCGCTACCGACGTCTCCTGGAGGACGCCGGAGTCTGCGTCACCGGCCGACTGCCACGCCGGAACATGACTCGACTACTGCAGACAGCCGATGTGTACGTGCACACCGCCGCCTGGGAGGGCAGCTACGACACGTTGTTGCAGGCGGCGACGGCGGATCTGCCCATCGTCGCCCGCTCGATCCCGGCGCTCGAGATTCTCAGGATCCCCGGACTGGCCGATACCCCCGAGACGCTGGCCGACACGGTCCTGCGACTGCTCAGCTCCCCTGTGGACCGTCGTATTCACCATGAGGGCGTCAGGCGCGCCTTCCGGTACCACACGCGTGCGACACAGTCCGCCCGGCTGCGCGAGATCTATGAATCCGCCAGGTGACAGGGAGGTGCCCCTTACCCGGAAGGGAGCGGGTAAGGGGCACCTGGACATGAACCCGGCCGTACACCGGGGTTTTCCGTGCAGAAATGTGCCACAGAGCAGGAACGAGCAACTTCAGCAAAGCCGTCGACGTAGCGCGCCCCATTAACTCCTTTTCGCTGGATCTCATGGAAAAGATGC
This sequence comes from Streptomyces sp. S.PB5, assembly GCF_030403745.1. GTDB lineage: Bacteria > Actinomycetota > Actinomycetes > Streptomycetales > Streptomycetaceae > Streptomyces. Next base: position 83,115 of record NZ_JAQMWP010000012.1, on the reverse strand, counting down.
CTGGAAAAGATGCATACCTGCGCCAGGGTACCCAACCAGGCGCGTGAGGTCCAATACATCACGGGCACCTCGAAATCTGAAAATAATTCGAGCATATCCATTGATGTTTCCTGTCGAGCTGCCCGGCGCCAAAAATTCACCGGTCACCCGTCCTGGCTTAACCGCCGGCATGCAAAATGTCGCAATGCATGATTCGACGACCGATGCATTCCTCAGGGAAATCCTGCGAGCCGCCAATGCGGTCCGGGCCAGGCACCGTGCATCTCCCCTGCGACTGAACGACGACCTCATCCGCTACGCGAAATCCAGAGTCCGGGAGGTCTCCCAGGGAATGGGGCCGGACAAGGTGGTCCGCCGGAAGACCAGTGAAGTTCTCTACTGGGGCAGCACCGGCCTGCGGCTCTCGGAAGCCGCCGATGCCCGCGGGGCCGTCGACCGGTGGTACGCGGAGGTGACGGAATACGATTTCGATCACCCTGGCTTCAGCCCTCGTACGGGACACTTCACACAGCTCGTCTGGCAGGGGAGCACACACATCGGTGCGGCGCGGGCGATCGGCGGGACGCCCGGGAAGTACGAGACGTACATCGCCGTGGAGTTCGAGAAGGCCGGGAACATCGACGGGGAATTCGAGCAGAACGTGTCCCCCGCGTCACACATGACGCGCGGCGCACCGTGGTCACGCCTCTGTCCGTGGTGATCGGGAACACCGGAACAACGGGAACACCGCAGGTGGCGGGGGTCTGCACAGTCCGCCCAGCCGGCCAGGAGACGGACCTTCGGCGGGAACACCGACGGCTGTCGCGTCATCCTTCGCCGCTTCGGACCTCCTTTCGTGCGTGAGAGGCGTCCGGGCAGCGGGCGCCGCGGTGTCAGAAAGGCCCGACTGTGCACCCGAATCCGACATCTCGTCGCCCCGGAGAGCAGGTGAGTGTGCTTCCCGCAGGAGGGCGACCGCCTGTGCCGGTCCTCGGTCTCGGAGCATCAAGGCCGTCGCAGCCCCACTACTTCCGGTACGCCCTCGCCGCGGCCCTGCTCCTCGCCGCGGGTGCGCTCTTCGCATTCAACGAATGGTTCCGGTCGGTCGAGGCCGCGTTGGGCGAGCATGTCCTCGGGGTGGTGACCACCGGAACCACGAGCCTGAACTGGAACGAGGCGGTGGCCTTCTTCGGTCTCGGCACCCGGCACGCGATGGGCCTCCAGATCACGGCCGGATGCAGCTCGGCGATGCTGATCATTCCGCTGCTCATGGTGGGCGCCGGATTCATGCTCAGCCGCCGTTCCACCGTTTCGCGCATCCTGGCGGGAACGGGCGTCGGCGCGGCGGTACTCGTCGCGACGAACCAGCTGCGCTTCGGTCTGATCGCCGTCTTCTCCCAGAAGTGGGGTTATGAGGGTTTCGGCTGGGCGCACACCGTGGTCGGCTCTGTCATCAGTCTGGTGGGAGTGGCCGCCTCGGTGAGCGTCCTGCTGCTGGTCGCCATGCGACGGCGACAAGGGCGTGGCCGGCTGAGCGGAGTGCTGCTGTGACGCAGTTCCAGGAGAGCGGCTTCGTCGGTCTGGCGATGGCCCTCGCACTCATCATCAACGGCGCCTTCACCCTCTATGTGCTGCTGCTGGTCATCGCGTATCTGCGGGCGAAGCCCCAACCGCCGGGCCGTGCACGGGACTTCGTCTGGCACTTCTTCATCCCGTGCCGGGACGAGGAGAGCGTCATCGGTGACACCCTGCGCTATCTCCGCGAGCAGTATCCCGATGTGCACCTGTGGGTCATCGACGACGACTCCGACGACGGGACTGCGGCCATCGTGCGCGGCCATGCCGAGCGTTCGCCGTTCGTGCATCTGGTGCAGCGGCGCCGCCCGGACGCCCGTACGGGCAAGAGTCATGCACTGAACGCCGCCTATCGGGCGCTCGACGGATGGCTGCCGCCCGACGCGGACCGCACCTCGGTCGTCGTGGCCGTCTTCGACGCAGACGCGCGTCCGTCCGCCAATGTACTCGACGTGTGCGCAGGACCGACGCTGTTCGGTGATCCGCAGATGGGCGCGGTGCAGATCGAGGTCCGGATGGTCAACCGGAACGTCCGCAAGCCGGTGCCGGACGGCACCTCGTCGCAGAACTGGTTCGGCCGCACGCTCGTCCGGTTGCAGGACATCGAGTTCCGGGCGGCGATCTCCGCCATCCAGCTGTCGCGGCGGACCACCAAGAGCGTGTGCATGGGCGGGAACGGCCAGTTCAGCCGGATGAACTCACTGGACGAGCTCGCCGGCCGCGAACGGGCGCCCTGGCGTGGCTCGTTGCTGGAGGACTTCGAGCTCGGCCTGCACATCATGCTGGCCGGCTACCGCACGGGCTACGCCACCGAGGCCTGGGTGGACCAGGAAGCGCTGCACAGCCTGCCCCGCTTCGTGACGCAGCGGACCCGTTGGTGCCAGGGCACCATGCAGTGCATGCGCTACCTGTCCAAAACGTGGCGCTCGCCGTATCTCTCCAACGCCGGCGTCATCGAGATTTCGTACTACCTGATCCAGCCCTGGCTGTGGCTGGTGGGAACGGTGACCTACCCGCTGCCGATCCTGATCTTCCTCAACAACCTGCTGCTGTATCCCGAGGAGACCATGCGCTTCCTGTCGGCGGGCGGGGCCGTCCTGTTCGCGTTCTATCTGTTCTTCGGCATCGCGCAGTTCGCGATCTGGGGCTATCTGTACCACCGGCGCTGTGAACCCTCGCAGGGACTGCTCCGGTGTATCGGCTGGGGCATCGCCTACGCCGCGATGATCTACCTCTTCTACGTCATCGCCTGGCGCGCGTTCGGGCGGTTGCTGAGCGGGCGCGTCGGCTGGGCCAAGACCCGCCGCAACGCCGAGGTCATCGTCACCGGGCCAGTCGCCAAGGAGGCCTGACATGCGAAAATCCGCTTCCCTGCTGGGTGCTGCCGGGCTTGTGCTGCTGACGGGCTGTGGGGCGAGCGTCGACTCGGCCGCGCCGGCGGTGCCGACGGTCATGCAGACGGTGGGCACCTGTCACACCTTCCGCATCCCGCAGGAGATGGTCCAGCCCAGCGACATCGCGCCGCCGGTGCCCTGCGACCGGCCACACCGCAGCGAGACCTTCCAGGTGCTCACCGTCGGCGGACCGCTCGCCACCTGGCCGACGCGCCCCGAGCCGGAGCAGCTCCAGGAATACGTCAAGAACCTGTGCAGCGCCGACGAACTCAGGCAGTACCTGGGCGGCGGGCCCAGGGACACCGTCGCCTTCTCGGTCTGGGTCAGATTCCCGACCCGGGCGGAATGGGCCGGTGGCGTGCGGACCATGCGCTGCGAGGCCGTGCCGCCGGTCCAGAAGCCCGAGGCGGGCCCGCTCATGGCCGTCCCGGCCCGTGATGTGCTGCGGAGGACGGACTCCGCGGCGGTGCGCAACTGCGAACACGGCACCGAGGTCGTCACCTGCGACCGGCCGCACGACCGCGAGGAGGTCAACGCCTGGCTCGACCTCAAGGAGGGCGCGTATCCCGAGAACGTCCAGGCGGCCGCCGCCGACGTGTGCCGGCCGTTCGTGGAGGAGTTCGTGGGAGTCAGGCTCAAGAGCGCGCCGGCCCTCACCATCAAGGCCAGGACACCGACCGAGAACGAGTGGGCGGGCGGCACGAGAACGGTGAGGTGCGGAGTCGGCCCGGCCGAGACAGGCGCGACGATCACCGGCACACTGAGCGCCACCGCGAAGGGGCAGGCATGAGCACGTATGACGCACGCGCGGCCTTGGGCAGGGCGGCCGTACGCCTTCGGCTGGTCGGCGAGCCCGACCGGCGCTCGGTGCGCACGGCGGCCGCGGCCGCGGGTGCCGTCTGGACGGTCGTGATGCTGCTCCGTCTGCTGCTGGGCGGGGTGGTCGGGATGGGCGACAACGGGGATGCAGTCCGACTGCTGTGCCCGCTCGGGGTGGTGAGCGATCATCCGTGGAACGGCGAGCCGTCGGCGCATGTCTACCCGACGTGGGTCGCGCACGACTGGTATGGGGAGACCTGCGGAGCCCAGGGTTCGGGCGAGCAGTACTACTCCTCGCAGCAGCTGGTGCTGGCGCTGGCCAAGACCCTGACACCGCTGCTCGGTCTGCCGGGCGCGCTCGACCTCCGCGCGGCCGGACTGCTGCTCACCCTCGCCTTCGGCGCCATCATCGCCCTGCTGGTTGTGCTGCTGCCCGGGCCGCTGTGGCTCCGGCTCGCGGTGACCGCAGGCTTCGGTCTGATCATGTGCGACTCCGCCTTCGCGGGCTTCTTCATCTCGCCCTTCAGCGAACCGGGCGCTCTGGTCGGTCTGTTGCTGCTCTGTCCGGCTCTGCTCCTGCTGTGGCGGCGCCCGGACTCGCCTGTCGGCGGGATCGTGCTGACCACGGTCGCCGTGCTCTTCACCATCACGGCCAAGCCTCAGATGATCTCGCTGCTGCCGGTGGCCGTTGTGGCACTGCTCTGGTTCCCGAGCGCGTCCCGGAAGGGCAAGCGTCCGGTGCCCGCCAGGGGCAGCGGTCCACGCCTGCGGCTCGGGCGTTGGCTGGCGGTGCGCTGGCCCGCGTTGATCGCCTGTGTCGTGCTGTGCGGTGTCACTGCCGGATTCGCCGCGACGCAGCCCAAGCGCCTCAACCTCCTGGTCTGGTACGACGCGGTGTTCGTCGAGATGCTGCCGAACAGCCCGGATCCAGAAGGGGACTTGCGGGCCCTCGGAGCCGATCCCCGGCTGGTCTCCGCCACGAACAGCAGGATGACGGATGCCAACTCGGCCGCCAGAACGCCGTACTGGAGCGACTATCAGCAGAACGTCACGCCGGCCAAGATCGTGCTGCATTTCCTGAAGAATCCCAGCCGTGTGGTCAACATGGGGGCACGCGGAGTTCAGGCGGTGAGCCATCCGACCCTCGGCCACCTCGGTTCCTATCCGCCCCACTCCGGCCATTCGGCCTATGCCAAGGAGAGCCGGATCACGGTGGTGACCAGGGTCTTCGACGGCTTCCGGGCGGTGCCGGCGCTGATTCCGTTGCTGTGGCTCGGAACGATCACGCTCGGGGCCACGCTTGCCAGCAGGACCTGGGCCCGCCGGTCGGCCAGGGCGGTCGGCAGGATGACGGTGTGCGTCGTGCTCGCGCTTCTCCTGCAGTTCTGGACTGTCGTGCTGACGGAGGGAGCGTCGGACCTCTACAAGCACATGATCTTCACTGACTATCTGACGGCCCTGTGCATGCCGCTCGCCGCGCTCTGCTTCTGGCTGCTGTACCGCAGGGAGCACGCAGTGGCGCCCGCTCAGGCACAGGCCGGGTGACGACGCGGCGGTGCCGGGTGGAGTGCGGTCCACCCGGCACCGTCGTTCGGTTCACGGGCGCTTGTTGCGGTGCTTCAGCGACGAGGACCGCAGCAGCAGGGCGCCGACCACACCCAGGACGAGCGCCAGCACAAGGAAGATCTCCGCCTGCCCGACGCCCGTCGCGGCGAGTGCTCCACCTCCCCCGACGACGCCTCCGATGCCTTTGCCGATGCCGGGGCCTCCATACATGACGACTCTCCCTCGCTGGTGTGGCCACTAACAAGACAGACGTCCCATCGGCACGGAGATGACGCGTGGAACAAGGCGGTTGCCGCACAGCGGAATTGCCGGTCCGACAGGGTGAAGTTTTCCATCGATATCGGATTTACCGAGTCACACCCACCTATCTCATCCCTCTAGCCACAAAAGCGAGGAAAACACGCGACATCGCGGATCGCTGAAATGCCGTACGAGCGGAGGGATTTGCCGTGTCCGACATCAGTTCGCCTTCTGATGAGCAACAAGCGTCACACACCGCGACCGAGCGCGGTCGCCGAGCCCGGCGCATCATCCTGGCCGGCACCGCGGCAGCCTGCGCCGCCGGGGCCATCAGCACATCGTTCTCTCCGCCCAAGACGAGTGCCGTGTACCCGCCCGGCATGTATGCCGGCACCGGGCCCACCGCCGCCGCGCCGGACGCGGCCCCCGGTGCCCCGCGTCCCAAGCCCGAGAAACGTTCGACCAAAGACGACACCGAACGGAAAAAGGGACCGCTCGCGAAGGCCGTCGCGGCCGCGCCGCCCGCCGGTGTCACTACGGCCGGCATCCCGGCGCTGGCGCTCGACGCCTACCGTCGTGCCGCCGAGGAACAGGCGGTCCGGACACCGGGCTGCCATCTGCCGTGGACACTCCTCGCCGCCATCGGCCACACCGAGTCCAACCATGCGCGGGGCGGGGCCCTGACCGACGAGGGCTTCACAACATCCCCGATTCTGGGGCCCGTTCTGAACGGCGGTCCTTTCGCCGCGCTGCGCGACTCCGACGGCGGCGAGCTCGACGGCGACACCATCTGGGACCGCGCGGTGGGGCCCATGCAGTTCATTCCGTCCACGTGGAAGCGCTGGGGCACCACCACGCGACCCACTCTCGTCGCCGATCCGAACAACATCTTCGACGCCAGCACGACGGCGGCCGCCTATCTGTGCGCCGGCAACCGCGATCTCGACGATCCCGTGCAACGGCGCCGGGCCGTCCTCAGTTACAACCCCTCGCAGGACTATCTCCGGGACGTCCTGGCGTGGAACTCCGCCTACGCCTCCGGGCAGTCGACCATGACCGTGGCCACCGCCGGTGCCGGTGCCGGTGCCGGTGGCGGTGGCGCCGCCGACGCCGTTCACCGCAGCGGCGAGCCCGTGCGGCCCATGCCGAACGGCACGGTGGTGAGCGCCGTCCTTCCGCGGAGCACCCCTGGCGGCAGGCACCTTCCCCGTCCGGCCGGAAGTGCGAGGAGCACACCGGCGAGGGCGGCGTCACCCACCGTTCCCCAGCAGCTCCCGCCGCCGAAGGACACCGTCACGACCCCCGCTCCGGCGCCCTCCGCCCCGCACCCGGCCGCCACGCCGCAGCCGGACGAGACACCCGCCCCCCGGCCGGGCGGTGTACGGCCTGCGCTGCCGCAGCCACGCCCCGACGTACCTACGGCCACGCCTTCCCGGCGCGCCACTCCGGTCTCCCTCACCAGGGGGGTGACGACACAACTCACCGGGCTCCTGCGTCAGGTGGGAGGAATTCTCGGCTGACACCCGGCACCGCGTGCCTGCCGGAAGGCGTGAAAACACCCGGACGGCAGACATCGCGGTCGCCGCCCGTCCCGTTGACCCAACCATGAATTCCCTGTCGGACACCCGGACCCCGATCTACGACGCCCTGTACACACAGTGGCGCGCGAACTTCCGTGCCGTACCCGGCGAGCGAGGACCGGAGGACTCCTGGAGCGCGCCCTCCTTTCGGAACGACACATCCACGTACCTGCCGCACGCCGTGGGGCCACTCGCAGCGGTGCCACGGCCGCTGCCCGCCCGCAACGGCCTCTCCTTACCCTCTCGTTCGGTCTCCCCTGCCCAACTCCTGGGCCCGTCCCATTCCTTGGAGAATCGGTGAAGTTCCACGAGCGAGCTGTTCGTGAGCTGATCGAAGCCTTGGTTCCCTCCCGTAGCGAGAGCCTGACCACGGCGACCCGACTGGTCGAGTTCATGAGCGGCCACCATGCGTTCAGCGTGCTCGGGGTCAGTGACGTGTGGCTCTCGTCGGACGGCTACGGCATCTTCCGCCTGGAGATCAACATCCAAGGGTGGGGCGTCTATCAGTCGGTGACCCTGTCCGAGAAGTCCGCTCCCTGGCTGCAGGCGCCGCGGGCCGGGGGCGAGTTCGATCTGCGGGCGGCGGCCGAGCACATCTACGGGATCGTCGCGCGGCTCGTCGAGTCCGTGGGCGCGGACGCGGAGGAGTACCTGTACGACGCGATCGCGACCTATCGCGTCGAGGTCTCTCGTCCCGAGGGAGTGACGACCCTGCTCGCGGGGCCCAGGCCGAAGGACGCGCTCGTCACCGCGATGGGCGCGCTGAGCATGGCTGCTGCCGAACTCGGTCTCGACTACGTGCCGACCGAAGCACGGCACCGGCTGGAGGAGCACGGCGTGTGCGGCGTCGGCCCGCTCACCGTCACGATCAGGTACCGCGCCACTGTCGATCCGGCGCCGACGCTGAGGCGACGGCCTGTGGTGGCCGCGCTGGACCGGTTCCTCGGCTGACGTCCGGTGCCAAGTGGTCAGGCGGACTCGGGCCCGGCGACGCCGAGTTCGTAGGCCACTTCCCAGCGGACGTCGGGGACGACGATGTCGGCGGTCTCCACCGGGCGGCCGTCACCGTCGTAGTACGTCCGCTCGATGACGAGGACCAGGTCGCCCAGGCCGATGCCGAGCAGGTCGGCCTGCTCCTGGGTGGCGCGGGCGGGCCGCGGCACCTCCACTGCACAGGCGATGCCGATGTCCTTCAGCCTGATGCGCTCGGCCACTCCCGGGCCGCCTCCCGGGCCACGGAGGGATCGCCTCTGGAGCGGCACTCTGGGCGGCCTGCCGGTGATCGCCAAGGGTTCCCAGCTGACGGAGAGCTGGGAGGGCAGGCCGTCCGTCAGGAGTTCGTAGGTCGTACGCACGCACAGGTCCCCGGCCTCGATACCGAGGCGCCGGGCGATGAAGTCCGGGGCGGGCGTACGGGTCCGGGTGCGCGCCCTCCAGTCACCGGAGTCCTCGAACTCGGCCGTGCCGGCCGGAAGAGGGGCGCTGCCGTCGGACCGCCTGGACCGCGTCATCCGGCGTCGTTCGCGGGGTTTGGTCACATAGGTGCCGGACCCGGCACGCCCCTCCAGGAGTCCCTCGACGATCAGGCGTTCCTGCGCCTTCTGCATCACGTTGGGGTTGACGCCGTACTCCTCGGCCATCCGAGCACGCGAGGGCAGCTTCGTGCCCACGGACCATTCGCCCGCGCCCAGTCGGCGGCGCAGGTCGTCGGCGACCAGTTGGTGCTGCGGCGGGTCGTCGTGCCCCATGTGAACACTCCGTTACTCGGTCGGCGGCTTGCAGGATGCCGGGTTTGAGTCTCCGTCACCGAGCTAATGCATTAGAACTGTGCCGCGACGTCCGGCATATGCGGAGAGGATGTGCGAGGTGTTCCTCACCGTTCGCTCGCCGCTCACTCACTGACAAGACCTCAGGAGTCCACGGAATGATGCGTCTCGCCTCCCCCTCCCCCACGTCATGGCAGGCCACGGCGGGCAGCGTCCCGGACCGCACTCCAGTCGCGCTCTACACAAGCAGCCAGGACTCCGGGGCCGCGACCCGGGCGCTGTCGGCACTTCGTGGCTTCGCCGTCCGACAGGGCTGGAGAGTCGTGCACGAGGCGTACGACCTGGCGCCGCCCGTTTCGCCCCCGCAGCACCGCGTCGGGTGGCGCACCACCAGACGTCTGCTGGCCACCGGTACGGCCGTCGGCCTCGTCGTCCCCTCCGAGCACGAGATCGCAGAGCATCTCGGGGACCGGACCGCGCTGCGGACTTGGCTGCTGAGCATTCCCGCCTTCGCCGTGTTTCCGGACGGTCGCACCGGACCGCACACGCCCGACGAGCACCCGTGGCACCGCTCCTACGCCCTGCAGCCGGTGAGCGTGCGCCGGGCTCGCGAGGATGCCCAGGCCCATCTGACCTTACAGACCTGGCCCGGAGACATCGCGGCCGCGGTCGAGGTCCTCGCACGACTGGCGTACAACGCAGTGGTGCACGCCCGGCCCGTCGATGAGGCGGACGCGCGGATGCATGTGCGTGTGAGCATGGCGGAGCCGGACACCCTGCTGCTTGAGGTGGAGGATCCACAGCCCGGCTTCCGGGACAGCGCGGCCGCCATAGCCGGAGTGAAGGGCAACGGGCTGCGGGAAGCACGGCTCCTCGGTGCCGAGGTGAGTTGGCAGCCGCTCGCCGACGGCCGCGGCAAAACCGTTCGGGCCCGCTTGGCAGTCGACCGGACACTCGTATGAGGTCAGGCGTGCCGGTCAGGGGGTGTCCGGCCCGGTCACGACGGGGCCCTGTTCTGCGTCCACCGGAGCCGTCACAGGAAGCAATGAGGCGCCCGCGAGCAGTGCGCAGCAGACGGCGAGAGCGGGCACGACGACGAGCGGACGCCTGCGGGACGCCCTGACCGGCTGCTCGACCAGGGCGTAACTGGCCGCGGCCAGCACCAGAGTCGCGGCGGTGGCGATGACGGCGCGGGCACCGTGGGACGTTCCGGGGAACTCGGTGCCGAGGAAGACCCAGACCGGCCAGTGCCAGAGATAGATGGCGTAGCTGCGCCGGCCCGTCCACTGCAGGGAAGCCGAGCGCAGGAAGCGGGAGAGCGGGTCGGCGGGCGTGCGCGCGAGGAAGCTGACGACAACGGCGGCGGCCAGGCCGGCGACCGGAAGCTGCCACGCGTACAGGGCCGCCGAGTCGATGTCGGCCGTGGTCCACAAAGCCCCCAGAACCGCGACGGAGACAGCGGCGAGCCACCCGGTCGGCCGGGGCGGCCGGAGCGCGACGACGGCACCGAGGAGGAGGGCGCCGGCCCTGGTGTCCGTGCCGAGGTAGGCACGGTCGGACGCGCCCGGGAGGTACCAGTGGTGGGCCAGGGCATAGCCGGCGACGGCCATAGCGAGCGCGGCGGCGGCGAGGACACGGCGTGAGGCCTTCGCGGGCAGGACGGCGAGTGCTCCGGCCAGGACGAGCGGCCACAGCAGGTAGAACTGCTCCTCGACGGCGAGGGACCACAGGTGGTTGAGGGGGGCGACCTCCGGACCGACGGCCCAGTAGCCGACGTCGGCGGTGATCGCGTACCAGTTGGAGACATAGGTGAGGGCCGCGAGGGTCTGCCCGTTCACGGTGGTGCGCAGACCGGGCGGGTCCTGGAGCAGCATCCACGTCTGGACGGCCGCCACCGTCAGGAGGACCGCGGGAAGCAGGCGCTTGGCGCGGCGGAACCAGAAGTCGGACTGCGGGGGGCGGGGATTGAGCTCCCGACGGGCGAGCAGCAGCCGGGTGATCACGAATCCGGAGATCACGAAGAACAGGTCCACCCCGAGGAACCCGCCGGGCAGGCCCAGTTCGAAGTGGAAGACGAGGACACCGAGCACGGCCAGCGCTCGCAGGCCGTCGATCGAAGGGATGCGGGTGGTGCCCCCGGGAGCACCACCAGCGGTCGGCCGTTCCGGCAGGGCTCGCGGTGAGGTGTTCTCCGCGGCCGTCGTCGATTTCGCAGCTAAGTTCATGGATTGCACGATTTCGAGACGCTATAAGGCCGCCGGGCGACCGTCTGGTTGGACACGCCACAGGTGACCGGGTCGGGTCAGACCAGTCCGGTGACCTTGACCTGGACCTGGACCTGGACCCGCGTCCCGTCCCCGGCCGCGATGCGCACCGCCCGCTGCACGGCGGCACGTACCGCGCGCGTCACATCGACGGCACGATGACCGCGCCACAGGACGACACCGACCTCGACCGCGAGGGACCCGGGGGCACTGCCGCGCCGGAGGCGCACCGCGGATCTGCTCCGCTTCCTCTCGAACGCCATCCGATCCGTCACGCGGGCCGCGGCGGTGGCGCGCAGCAGTCCGCCGAGGCCGGGCCGCAGAAACGCCACACCGGAGACGCCGATGACCGCTTCCGCGATCCGGTCCGTCAGCTCCGCGAGGTTTCCGTCCACCATCACCTGGGTCCTCCCTTCGCCGGGTCCTCGTCGTCGAGGACGTCGGTGACCGTCACGTCCACCGAGCCGACCGCCATGCCCAGCTGGTCGTCGGCCGCCGCGAGCACCCGCTCCCGGACCTGCTCGGCGACCTGCCGGAGGTTGACCGTCATGGCGACGGCGACCTCGATGCGCACCGTCACCGGGCCGCGTGCGCGCGATCCGGTGACCGCCGGATCCTGGGGGGCGACGCGACAGCTGCTCGCCCGGACGCCTGGCAGCGAGTCGGCCGCGGCGCGGAACACCTTCGCGGCCGCGGCCTCCACGATCCAGTCGTCCTCGGCCGGGGTGCCGAGCGGCAGCGTCCTGCCAGGACGCAGTTCGAGGCGTACGACATCCATCACGCGCTCGACGAGTGCGCCACCGTCGTCCTGGGCCGGCTCGTCCGCCCGTGCCTGGCGTACGACGTCCTCGAGCGCGTCGAGTTCGTGCAGCGCGGCGGAGCAGTGGGGGCAAGCGCGCGTATGCGGGTCGACCGGTCCTTCCTCCCACTGGCGCCACACGTCCGCCAGCTCGCGGCCGCAGGGCAGCCGATCGTCGCCGGGCACGCCTTCGCCGCCCGCCCCGTCGGGCGTGCCGGAGTTCGGGTCCGCGTTCATTGCCATGCGACCATCGCCTCCGTCAGCTGGCGTCGTGCGCGGAAGACGCGTCCACGGACAGCCTCCTGGCTGATTCCGACCAGGTCCGCCACAGCGTCGTACGGTAACCCGTTCAGTTCTCTCAGCACCCAGCACACCCGCTGCTCCGGGGAGAGGACAGTCATCGCCTTCGACAGCGCCTCGACGGCGGCGTGTGCCTCCGCCGCGCGTGCCGGGGAGACCTGGTGGTCGGGGGCCGCGGGCTCGGGCACCGCATCCAGGGCGGCCGCGGGACGGCGGGCTCGCAGCACGTTCAGGCACCGGTTGGTGACGATGCGGTACATCCAGGTGCCGAACGCGGAGTCCCCGCGGAACTCCGGAAGTTTCCGCCATGCGCTGACGAAGGCCTCCTGTACGGCGTCCTCCGCCTCGGTCCTGCTGCCGAGCAGCCGGGTGGCCAGTTGCAGCAGCTTGGGTCCGTGGTGGCGTACCAATGCCTCGAAGGCCTCCTCGTCGCCCTCGCCGGCCCGTACGGCCAGCAGGTCGTCCTCATGCCGTCGGCCGTCGTCAGCGGCGTCCGGCGGCACATCACGGTGCCCCGGCACTGGTGGTCTCCTCTCGTCCGGCCAATTCCCCGTCCGCCCCTCCCCTCCCGTCCGACACGGCAGGCCTCTCACTCGTTACGCGGAACATATGACGCGTATGGGAAAAATCCTTGCCACGGCGTAATGAATCGGCTTCAGACGTGTCGAAGTAGGTGACCGCGCGCAGAGCAATCAATCCAGGAGGCACACCGATGACGAGTCAGGAGCCGCATCCGGCGCTGGCGGCCGACGGCGACCTGAAACCGGCCTACGGCATCGCGGCCGTCTCCGCGGACACCGGCGAGACCGGGGAGGCACGGGGCAGGACGACCATCGCCGACGTGGTGGTCGTCAAGATCGCCGGCATGGCGGCCCGCGAGATCCCCGGTGTGCACGACATGGGTGCCGGTCTGTCCCGCACGATCGGCGCGGTCCGCGACCGGGTGCCGGGCGGCCGGCCGAACGTGGGGCGCGGAGTGAAGGCCGAGGTCGGTGAGCGGCAGGCCGCCGTCGACCTCGACCTGGTCGTCGAGTACGGGGTGCCCATCCCCGAGGTCGCCCGCGAGGTGCGGGAGAACGTGATCTCCGCCGTCGAGCGCATCACCGGGCTCGACGTCGTCGAGGTGAACGTGGCCATCGACGACGTACACCTGCCGGGAGACGACGTGAGCGCCTCGGCGGACTCACGCGTGGAGTGAGCCGCAGTGGCGGTCATGAGCGAAAGCGAGGAGCACGGTGAGTAGAGCCGAAGCGGGTCTGTCAGCGGGCCTGGCTCTGGGATTCGCCGCCCGGTTCGGCGGCTTCACGGCGTTCCTGCTGGTGGCCGCGCTGGGCGCGGTGGGCTGGCTGGTGGGCCGCCTCGTCGACAACGGGACCGGTCCGGCGGAGTTCTTCGGGCGCCGTGACGGCGACCGGGACGGGCCCGACCAAGAGAGGCTGCGGTGAACGTGTCCGAGGCTGTGGGGGCACGGGGCAGGACGACAGTCTCCGACCGGGCGGTGAGCCGTATCGCCGAGCGGGCCGCCGCCGAGGCCCTGCCTCCGGGGGAGGCCGTAGCCGTCAGCGCGGCGGCGACGACGCGCGGCGGCCGGGCTGCGGTATCCGTCGAACTCACGCTCCCCTACCGGGCCGCGGTGGGGGATGCCGGGGACCGGGTGCAGCGGTACGTGGCCGAACGCACGGCCGCGCTCACCGGCCTCGCGGTCGCGGATCCACGCGTTGTGGTGCGCGGCCTGACCCCGCGCGCCGGGTCCCGGCCGGATACGGCGGCACCGGATGCGGGTGGGCTCGACGGCCGGGCGCGGCGGTTGTGGTCGGAGCGCCGACCGCCCGCGTCGGCGGCGGCGCTGCTGGGCCTCGCGGCCTGTGCGGCGACGCTGTACGACATCGTGTGCGTGCATGTCTTGGGACGTCCGCCCGCCTCCTGGCGGTCCCGTCTGCTCACCTGGCTGACCACGCACGGTCCTGGCGATGTCACCTTGGCACTGGGCACGGCCATCGCCGTGCTCGGCGTCGGATCGGTGCTGCTCGCCCTCACCCCCGGCCGACGCCGCCTGCTCCCGATGAGCACGACCGAGCGGGGCGTACGCGCGGCCCTCGACCGGACGGCCGCCAAGAGGCTGTTGCGCGACGCCGTGTCGGACGTGTCCGGGGTCTCCCCCGTGCGGGTACGTGTCGGACGCCGTCGGGCGCGGATTCGGGCCGTCGTCGAGTTCGGCGACCGCGACACCGCGCACCGAAGGGTGGTGACGGTGGCTCATGAAGCCCTCACCGCTTGCGGGTTGGGGCGCACGCCACGCCTGCGGGTCCGCTTGCGTACCGCACCGCGCGCCGGACGAGAAGTGCTGTGAGCCGACTGCGCAACGGTGTCAACAGGGCCGCACTGGTCTGCGCCGGCGTTCCCCTGACGGTGGCGGGCATCTGGCTCTCGCTCACCGATGCCCTCGGTCGCGGCCGACTGCCGTCGTGGTGGCCGCCGTTCGGCTCCGGTCGGGTGTGGGTGGATCGCGGCGCCCTGGCCCGCTGGCGCGACCACGGCTGGTGGACACCGACGATGGTCGTCGCGCTGGGTGTCGCGGCGGTTCTCTGTCTGTGCTGGTGCGCACTGCAGGCTCGTCGTGGCCGGGTCCGTGCCGCGCCGCTGGGCCGGGCCGGAGTCACCCTGTCCGGCGCCGCTCTCGCCCAGGCCCTGGCGCATCAGACCCGGACCGTGCCCGGAGTGGCACAGGCACGCGTCCTGCTCATCGGTCGTCCGGGTCGGCTACGGGTCCGTGTCGATGTCGTCCTGGCGGCGCACGCCTCACCCGCGGCAGTGCTGTCGTACTTCAACACGCGCACACTGGCAGAGGCGCGCGAGGTGATCGCCCCGCAGCGCCTCGACGCGGAGCTACGCCTCCGGACCCGCCGGCATCGGTTCCGCCGCGTCCGCTGACGCTGATCTTGCGACAGGGTAATAACACTGAACCATGTCCCTCGAAAGCTGGATGTCTTGCCCCGCATGACGATCGTTAGGTGACCATGGTCTCGAATAAATCGTTTGCGGCTGTGGAACATTGGTCGGCTTCGCCCGGGAACGAGCCGGAGTGGCTCGACCCGATCGGTGGCCGCCAACACCTCCAGCATTACGCAAGTCTGCTTGAAAGCCTGCTCGGCGAGAAGCGGCGAGCGGAGCTCCGCACTCCGGACACAGAGGTCCGGAAATCCTCGGCAGGGTAGGAAGGAACAGTCATGGACGAGTTCCGGATCAGGGCTGATCCGTATGGCACTCATGAGAATCAGGGCATTGGATATGAGGCGCCACCGGCCCACTACTGCGCGCAATGCGACACACTTCAGTCACATCACTGCGCCCCCGACAAACCCCTGGCCGGAGGGGACTGGGACCCTGATGCGGAGCTCTCTCAGATGCTCACGATGGAATCCGGCACGGGTCCGCTCTACTCGCCGCCGGTCGGGCGCACACCGCACCGGCCCCCGGCCGAGTATCGGGAGAACCAGCCGAGATACCGCACCCACGCCGGCAAACGACGCATCAGACCGACCACCGTCCTGATCACGGCAATCGTCGCGTGCACCATGAGCATGCTGGGCTGGTCCATTTCCTATTCCTACGATCAACTTCACACCGTCGCCGCCCTGTTCATGCCGGACACCCTGGCGCGATGGTGGCCATGGATGCTGTACGGGCCCTGGCTGGCGGCCGGAATGTCCATCATGCGCGCCGCCCTCCAGCACCGGACCGCCCGCTGGTCCTGGACCGTCATCGTGACCGCTTCGGTCGGCGCGGTGGCCCTCTGCGTCGGGAACTCCTCGAAATCCCTTCTCATGATGGCCGTCGCCGGAATTCCACCCCTCACCGCGCTGGCCTGCTTCCAGGAGCTCGTCAGCCAATTCGCGCAGCAATATCGCCCGCAGCACGCCATGAACAGCACAAGACGCTCCAAGCGCGCCTGACGATGGCCTCCCGCCGAGCGGTGCGGCCGGGCGCGCCACCGGATTCCTGACCCCGGGACGGGTGGCGCGTCGACGAGGAACTCCTGGCGTCGTTCACCGCTGTTCCCGTTACCGGAGCGCGGCAGTCCTGATTCCTTCCGCGGGACGCGTGAGCAGAACCCCGCTCCGGTAACGGGAACAGCGGAACAACGGGAACACGCCAGGTCAGGTCATACATGGCCCCGACGGCCCCGACCCCCGACACGTGGCGGTCAGGGGGAACAGACCCGAATGCGATGTGGAGGACGACCGTGGACGTCATGGTCAAACAGGCGGCCCGTGCTCGGCTCGCCGCCATTCTCAACCAGCAGATCTCGATCCCCGTCACACTGCGCTACGACTCCGCCGACCCGCTGGCCGTCCACATCGACTTCCCCGGCCTGGTTTCCCGTGATGGAAAAGAGATGACCTGGTCCTTCGCCCGCGAGTTACTCGCCAACGGGCTGCGCCACCCGACGGGCATGGGCGATGTGCACATCTGGCCCAGCGGCCGCGCCCATACGGTCATGGAATTCCAGACCCCCGAAGGCAGGGCCTCGGCCACGTTCGACACACCCGCCCTCCATCGCTTCCTGCTGCGTTCGTACAGGGTGGTCGAGCAGGGCACGGAGGTCTTGGGGCCGGCGCTCGAACGGCATCTGACCGCCCTGCTGGACGAGGTCTGACAGGGTCGGTTCCCCTCCGTGCGGCGGAGCGGAGGGGAAAGGCACACCTTCTTTGTGGGGCCTGACCTCGAATGTTCCCGTTGTTCCGCTGTTCCCGTCGGAGGAAGCCGAGGTGTGCCACCGTGATGTTCGGCGCACAGAGCTCGACAGCCCGGAGGCATGGCGCCTCCGGGCTGTCGAATTCAGAGCGGTGCCCACCGAGCCAACGGCACCGCACGTGCTCCCCGACCCAGCCCTCTCCGGTCACCAGGCCAAAGAAACCCATTCTTCCGCCATCAGTTCAGAATCCGGCACACGCCAGCATTGATGTACGTCCGAATACAATTCACGACACTCTTGATCCGGCAAGGCGGATGTACCGGGCCGAATGAATTGAGCACCGAAAAGATTCAACTCATCGAGAATATCATGCACCCACGTCTCCTTCCGAAGCCCTCAGATACTCATCCTGCATTCGGCTGATCTCCACGAAAAAATTCTCCAGCAGATCCGAGCAGTACGCGAGAGGACGCTGTGCCGCTTCTTCAGGGCTCTCGATCTGCGGAGCCGCATCATGGGCATTACGTTCGCTCCTCCAGGCCACAATCATCTAACGAGCGCGACGGCATCGAGCATCCGTCCATTCGGTGGATGTTCGGCGGTGTCCCGTCCTTGCTGCGGAAGACCAGGGCCCGGACCCCCCAGAACCGCAGGACAGTGGCCAGCGCCATGCCGAGTCCGGCGCCGGAGACGGTGTCCGCCCGCTGGGAGGTGAAACCGAGGCCGTAGTGACTGACCGCGAGACACAACAGCTGGACCAGGGCGCCGGCGAGGTGCACCGCGAAGAAGACGGCGTACGGGCGCAGGCCTCTGGCGCGAACGTGCCGATAGGTGCCCAGCGCGTTGCCGACGTAGGCCACCGAGCAGGCCACGAGGAAGGAGAGCGCCTTAGCGGTCAGGGGCCCCAGACCCGCCGGCCCGCGCAGCCAGACGAAGAGGGTCAGATCGACGCCGTAGGCGATCAGGCCCACGGTGGCGAAGCCCAACAGTTCACGCCGGCTCACCAATGGGCCACCGCCAGCGCATACATCACCGACCAGGCCAGGGCGATCAGGACCAGTGCGCGGTCGCGCAGGACGACTTCCTCCGGCTCACCTGCGGTGCCCCGGTCAGCGAAGACGGCGTACCTCAGCACGGCAACGATGAACGCCACCATCGACATCTGCCGCCAGGGCAGAGCGCTCACCTGCGTCGCCGAGTCCTCCTCCAGCGTCCACAGGCAGTAGCCGAGAACGGCGACCCCGGCCGCCAACTGCCACACGAAGCGCAGGTAGCCGGTCGTGTACTCGGTCAGCAACGCGCGCGTGGCCCCCGCCTTCCCGGCCATCTGCACGGCTTCCGAGTAGCGCTTGGCCGCCACCATGAACAGCGCCCCGAACCCGGTCGTGATCAAAAACCAGCGCGACAACGGGATCCCCAGCACGAGTCCGCCCGCCATCGCCCGCATCAGGAACCCCGTCGTGACGACGGCCAGATCGACGACGAGGACATGCTTCAGGCTGACGCAGTACGCCAGTTGCATGCCGATGTACGCCGACAGGAGCACGGCCACCGCCGGCGTCGTCAGCCAGGCCGCGGCCGCCGGCGCCAGCACCGCCAGCACCCCGCCCACCGCGTAGGCCACCCTCACCGGGACCTGTCCGGCGGCAACTGGACGGTGCCGCTTCGTGGGATGCGCCCGGTCGGACTCGGCATCGCCGGCGTCGTTGACCAGGTACACGGCAGCAGAGCAGGCGGTGAACAGGACAAACACCAGCGCCACTCGGCTCAGGGCATGCGCGGAGAACAGCTCACCGGCCGCCGCCGGCGGCGCCACCACCAGGACATTCTTGACCCACTGCTTCGGCCGGGCCGTCTTGACGAGCCCCTCCAGGAGGCCGCCCTGGCGCGGAAGTTCGGGCCGCGCATCGCCGGTCCGCTGGGTAAGCGGGGCCGTCTCAGTCACCGGATCCCCGCATCCACCGGGTCCCCACGCGTGCCGCGAGTGCCCCCAGGACGGCACCCGCCGCCACGTCCGAGGGGTAGTGCACGCCGACGACCAGGCGGGAGACACACATCGCGGCCGCCAGCGGCATCATCACCGGCGCTCCCAGCGCTCCGTAGGCGACCGCCGCGGCTACCGCCGACGTGGCATGCGAACTGGGGAAGGAATACCGCCCCGCGCTCCGCACCAGCGGCACGACATGCTCCGGACGGGGGCGGCGCACGACCCGTTTCACGCCCATGCTCACCACATGCGCGCCCGCGACAACCGCCGTACCGCGCAACCAGGCACCGCACCGTCCACGATCCGCACCGGCTCCCGCCAGACCCGCCACCAGCCATACCGCACCGTGCTCCCCCGCCCAGGACACGGCACGCGTGGCACTCGCCACCCGCGGGTCCGTGCCGTATCCGCGCAGTGTCGAGAGCATCCGGCGATCGAGATTGAGGTCGTCCATGTGAACTCACTGTTCATGCCGTCACCCCCACAGGTCCGGCAATTTTGAGCGACATTTGACCAACCACCCATTTGGACCACGGGAACTCGGTGGGACTTTCCTCTGCGGCCACACCTATCGCCGTATGATGTGATCTTTTTGAATGCGTGGTGTGGCTGACTCCGAGAAGACCTGAAGGCTCTATAAAGGGGTGACAATCCTTGCCACGGTCGTCGGCTCGCAATGAGCCATCATCCAGGAGCCCCCTTGTCTCTTTCGGTCGACTTCAGCGACCAGGAATTAGCTCAATTAGTGCGAAACGGTAACACCGAGGCCTTTGCCGAGCTGTTCAGCCGTCATCGTGATGCCGCCGCCCGGCTGGCGTCGATGCACACCAACGATGCGTACACGGCACAGGACTTCGTGGCTGAGGCCTTCTTCCGCGTGCTGCAGGCGCTCACCTCGGGGGGCGGACCCTCCACGTCCTTCCGCAGCTACCTTCTGAGGGTGCTGCGCAACCTGGTGACCGAATCGGGGAAAAGTGCAGGCAGACAGGTGTCCGCGCCCGACGTGAGCATGTACGAGAAGGAATACGCGGCGCCCGCCGCACACGAAGCCCTCAAGAACTACGAGCACCGATTGGTCTGGGAGGCGCTTGCCTCTCTGTCGAGCCGGTGGCGGACCATCTTGTGGTACACCATCGTGCAGTCCCAGCAGCCGGCCGCGATCGCCGACAGGATGGGGATCAGCCCGAACAGTGTCGCGGCCTTGTCCTACAGAGCCAAAGAAGGTCTGCGGCAGGCCTACCTCTCCGTTCACCTGGATCAGAAAAGCCATCCCATTCGATGCTCTTACTACATGGGCCGACTCGCCGCTTATTCACGCGGGCGACTCGGTGAATTCGGGTCGGAAGAGATGACGTCGCACCTCAACGACTGCGAAACGTGCGCCCGGTTATATCAGGAGATCAAAGAACTCAATCGTCTCCTGCCGACCTGAAGAAGGGCGCCTTGAACCTGATCCGTCTGGCGATCCGGCAGGCCATCCAGTCGCAGTGTCGTCACAGGGTGGGGGCCGTGCTGGCCGCAGGCAGCCGCGTCGTCGTCGCGAGCCCCAACAAATACCGGAACTCGCCCCTCATCGACCATGAGAACAGCACCTTCCACGCGGAGGACGCTGCCCTCCGCCGCGCCCGGGGCGCACCGGTCAGCATGGTGTTTGTGGCTCGCGTCAACGCCGCGTGCGTGCCCATGCTGGCGCGGCCCTGTGCCGGCTGCGTCGGCAAACTCGCTCAGGCAGGAGTGCTCAGGGCCTACTACACCGCCGGCCCGACCGCGGTGGAGGTCTTGGAGATCCCGCCGATACACTCCCGGGTGGTCCCGGACTGAGGATCTACGACAGGGCGCTCCTGGCCCGCCATGCCGACCAGGAGAGGTTCCACACACCGAAGCCGTTGTTCGGGGCCTGCGTGCCCTTGGTGTCCCGGCCCCGCACCTCGAACGGGTCGCCGACCCGCACGTGCCCGTACAGCCATCGGGCGTCGGCGTCGCTCATGCCCACACAGCCGGAACTGCGGTTGGCCCTGCCGAAGTACGGCCTGTTCCAGGGCGCGGCGTGGGCGTACATCCCCGACCAGGTCAACCGCATCGAGTAGTGGACGGTCCTGTCGTAGGCGTCGCCGAGCCCCACGGTGCTGGAACGCATGCGGATCGTGCCCTCCTTCGCCAGCAGCACCATCCTGCCGCGCCAGGAGGCCTTCTCCCCGCCCGGAGTGCCGCCCGACACGGGCACGTGCCCGACGTCGATGCCGTCGCGCAGCAGCGTCAGCCGGTGGTCGTCGAGGTCCACCTTCACGACCTGGCTGCTGCCGACGGTGAAGGCCGTCGTGTAGTCCCGTACGAACCAGCCCCCGGCGGGGCCCGAGTCAATGCCGTTCAGTTCGGCCCGCAAGGTGACCT
Organism: Streptomyces sp. S.PB5; assembly: GCF_030403745.1. Lineage (GTDB taxonomy): Bacteria > Actinomycetota > Actinomycetes > Streptomycetales > Streptomycetaceae > Streptomyces. Next base: position 61,759 of record NZ_JAQMWP010000012.1, on the reverse strand, counting down.
TGGTGCCCGCACTCCAGTACCGCATCGGCCGCCAGTCGACGCGGTCCCTGCCCGACCGGTCCCGCATCCAGCCCCATGAGCCGACGGTGTTGTTCGAGGTGGTCAGCCGGAGGTGCTCCTCGACCTCGGCCTTGTCGCGCACGGGGTGGTCGAAGACGATCGACAGGGGCTGGGCGATGCCGACGGTGGCTCGGTCGCCCGGGGTCATGGTCAGCTTGTTGACCCTCCGGGGAGCGGCGGTGGTGAAGTGCGCCGTGGCCGTGCCGTGGCCGGAGCCCTGCGCCACGACCGTATAGCTGGTGCCGGGGGCGGCGTTGCGCGCCGAGGTCCAGGACGTCCCCTTCGCCGACAGCGTGCCGCGCAGCTTCGCGCCCTTGGAGTCGGTGACGGTGACCCGCCTGAGGGTACCCTCGGTAACGGTGACGCGGACGGGCCGACCCGCCCGGGCTTGCCCGCCGTTGAGGTTCACCGAGATCCTTGGTTCGGTCCTCGTGAGGCCTCGGGGACCGGTCTCCGCATCGCCGATCCCGCTCACTGCGGAATCGCTCAGGTACACGGTGAGGGCCACCACGACGGCGGCCGCGGTACCGGCCAGAGAGGTGATGCGGAACGCACTGCCCAGGTGCATACGGCTCAAGTGAACGCCCTTCGTCTGTCCCGCCCGTGGCCAGTCGTCGAGGGCCAGGTGGCGGGCGAGGCCGGCACAGGTCGCCTACTGAGAGGGGGCCGCGACCGGATCGTGACGCAGGTCCTCCGCCAGGCCGCGGCCATGTTCCTGGGGCACACACCGGCATCACCAGGAGAGTTTGATGCGGGGTCTTCGCAACGCGGGAGACGGCGGGCCGCCTTCGGAACGCTCCGTCTTGCGTCCTCTGTTTCCCGGGCCGAGCGTACGAGGATCGATGGCCTCGGCCGGGGCTCCCCTGGCGTACAGACCGTCGGGAACGCTGTCGCGGTCGTGGGGGAGCAGCCAGAACACACGCCGCTTGAAGGTCCCGGAGGAGCGTGACGCCTTCGCCATGGGGCCGAGTTGGGCGTAGCCGACCATACGGCCGTCACGGTGGTACGCCGGCTTTCCACGACGGCTGGGAAGCCTGTCCAGGCTCTGCCGGACGTAGTCGAGGCCGGTGACGTCCTCGAGCCAGACGAGTTCGATCTCGTGGCTGATCTCGTCTTCGGTGATCAGGGAACTCATACCTTCACCTCGTCGGCGGCCAATCCGATGCCCGGGTAGTACTTACGCGAGTTGGACAGGATCATTTCCTTGGGTGAGGCGAGCCCTACCAGCTCGCGCGCCCGTTGCGCGAAGGCCCGGGAGGAGATCGCGGTGGCTCCCTCGTGTTCGCACCACGCTCTGTAGGCCCCGTAGAGGGTGCCTTGCTCGACCCTGTGGTCGGGCCGCTGGATGCAGCACTCGTCGAAGAAGCGGGCCGTGTGGTCCTCGGTCTCGGCGTAGGCCCGGGTGGCGATGCGTACGCGTTCGGGGCCGGTGAGGTCCTTGTCACCGGCGAGGTAGCGGTGGGCGCCTTCGATGAGCCAGTTGAGGATGCCCGGCCCTTCCTCGGTGACAAGGATGTCAGCGAGGTTGTCGACCTTCCGGCCATCGGAGACGACGCGCTCGAACGGGATCAGGCGCATGCGGCGCCAGAACGCGAAGCCGCCGGTGCCCACTTCGGGCCGGTGGTTGCCCAACAGCCAGAGCTTGTGCGTGGGTTCGAAACTGAAGAAGTCCTGCCTCATCCGGCGCGCCTTGATCCGGTCACCACCCGTCAGCAGCTTCACCCGCCCCTCGTCGAACTTGTCGCCGGGCTTGACCTCGGAGCAGACGATGACGCGCCGACCGTGCAACTCGGCGAGGTCGGTGGGGTGACCTTCATAGGTACGCGTCATGAGGAAGCCCGGCGGAGCAGCGTCGGCGTAGTCTCCGAGCAGCTTCATCAGCACGTCCAGCAGGACGGACTTACCGTTCTTGCCCGCTCCGAAGAGAAACGGCATGACCTGGCCACCGACGTCCCCGGTGACGGAATAGCCCAGCAGCAGCTGAAGGAAGCGGATCATTTCCCGGCCTTCGCTGTCGTCGCCGAAGGTGTCGGCCAGGAATCGCCGCCAGCGCGGAATGGGCACCTGGAGTGGGCCGACCGCCGTGGAGCGGGAGTGGAAGTCCTTGATGGGATCAGGCTTCTTCACTCCGCCAGTGCGCAGGTCGACGATGCCGGCCGGAGTGCACAGGGCGTAGGGGTCGGCGTCCAGCAAGGTGGCGTTCAGCACCATGCCGGGGGCGGTTTTGGCCTGGGTGAGCATGGCGTTGATGCCGGACGTGGACAGGGCGCGGCGGCGGTGCTGCTGTAATGCCTGCGGCGTGTGCCGGCCCAGGGGATCGGTCACCGCGATGTTCTCGGCGAGGTCGCCGGCTGCCCACAGCACCGTGTCGTCCTCGTCGACCTGCCACCGTGTGCCGTCCCAGCGGTACCAGCCGAGGCCGGGCACATGCTGGTAGTCCCTGGCGTACAACTTGACGAAGAGCTTGGCCATGCCGCGGTCGCTGAGGGTGTCGGGCAGGAGACCAGCCGAGGTCACCTCGCCGGCGAGGGGCTTGTCACCACCAACAAGCGGGGTGGCCAGGGAGGTTGGTTTCTGAGCGAGGATCTGCGCGGCGACAGCCTGGGGGTCGAAGTCGAACAGGACGTTCTCGTTGCCCGGGAGGGTCACGAACGCCTCCCGCGGTGCGGGCGGTGCTGCGCCGCGGCCGTCGGACCGGTGCAAACCGCCTGTTGAGCGCGACGTCCCGGAGCCGGGAGTCCGCCGGCCACTGATCCGCCGACGGTCCGGGCGGCGCGGTTGATCGCCGACATGCCACTCACGCATGTGCGGTCACCAGGGGCGCGGACATGACCGCCGCGCTTGTGTCTCCCGGCGGCCCGGAACGGGACAAGGGCGGGTCGGTGGATCTCCTCCCCCAGCGCGGAACAGGTCCCGGAGTACGCACCTACGCCGGGAATCACAAGGACGCCCCGGCCGCCGATCGGGATCCCGGGCAGGCGCCGGTTGCCCAGGACCGCCGTGCCGTCCCGCCCACGACCGACGGCCGGTGGCCCGCAAGCGAGCCCGAGGGGATGAGGTGGCCGATCCGGGGACACGTACGGCCTGGCTCTCATCGGTGACTGCCGGGCAGCGACTGAGGCATGCGACGGTTCCTGACGTGAGTCGCTGGGGGAAAAAGGCAGCGCAGCAAGCATCTGCTCCCTCAATCAGCGACCGAAGCGACTCAATGACGGACGCAGACTAGCGAAGCTGTGGTGGGGCGACGGGGATCCAGAGTCGAATGGAGTAGCCATCCAGATGATGTGATCCATTGCCGGGGTCTCCGGTGGCCGCCCGCCGCCACAGCGACCGAGCCCTTCGGTCAATCCCATCGTCCTGTGTGAAAAAGCCCAGGCCAGAGGGGCGTGCGAGCTTGGCAGCGACTGCACCGACCGAAGTCCGCCGTAGACGAGGCCCGTGCGCGCACGCGTATGTGTTCAGTTGTCGAACCTCCGTCCGTGACCTGACTGACCGCCCCTGTATGACCTGCGCGTTCCACCTTGCCCGGGAGGGCGACCGGGAGCCTGTGCCGGTCGCTGCCGCGCAATCACCGCAGTCGGGACGCGCGGCGGCTCAAGGGCGGCAAACCGCCGAATCACTTCATCACACGGATGAGGAAGATCACCCTCCGGTGGCACCGGACAAACGTCTGTTCCCCCTCCCGATCCCCTTGCTCTCCCGCCAGGAACACCAGTTCGCGTCCTGAAATAGCGACAACTGCCGCGCCGAAGTCGTTCTATAGAAAGGTGAGCCACCTGTGTTTATCGCAGTCGTATTTCGCATTCAGCTTTTCGCGCACCGCAGTTGGCGATGGCGATCAACCCGTGACCAGGGATCTCATGCGAGTGGCCGAGGCGCGGCGGATGTGCGGCGCGAAGTTGCGGCACTGGGGGTTCGAGCAGCTGATCGACCCCGCTCTGCTGCTCCTGAGCGAACTGGTCACCAACGCGCTCCGGCACGGGTCCGAGGGCCGGATCGGGGTGCGTCTTTCACATACCCACCGGGACGTGCGGATCGAAGTACGGGGCGGCCCGGTGAAGGCATTGACGGCTCGCACTCCCGACCCTCTCGACGAGGGCGGACGCGGCCTGCTGCTCGTCGACACGATCGCGGACGTGTGGGGAGTCGACGAGACAGGCTGGGTCTGGTGCACCATCGCGATGGCATCGCACAGCAGTTGACCGGCGGAGGCGTCACCTGTTCAGATCACCTGTTCGTCACGCTAAAGAGGCATTGACGTCTTACAAGCATGTCCACCTCAGATGGAAGGCAAGTAAGACAGATGAACAGGCATCTTTCACAGCGGCTGCTTGCAATCGCGCTCACGGTAGGCGGTGTGACCGGGGGCGCGCTCGGGTTGGGCGCTCCGTATGCCGCCGCCGCGGCGGCTCCCGACGGCTTCGCATGCGACGGCCAGATCTTCCAGTCGGCCGGTTCCAACACCGAGGTAAGGCTCTACACGGGCGCCCAAGGGCCGGGCACCATCTCCTTCTCCCCGCTGGGGAAGAAGGGGCGCGGCTACAACGCCATGGGTGTGGACCCCACCTCCCGGTCCATCTTCGCGATCCGCCGTGGCGACAACCATCTCCTGCGGATCAACAAGACCGGTGCGTTGAAGGATCTCGGCACCATCACCGGCTTGCCGGGCAACCACAACTACTACATCGGCGGGTTCGACAAGGCAGGCGAATTCTACGTCGCGGGGTACAAGACTCCCCTCTACAAGGTCGACGTCAAGGCGCGCAAGGTGGTGGGTCAGAAAAAGCTGAGCTCCCCGCTGCGCAAGGGCGTGGGTGACATCGCGATCGCGTCGGGCCACTTCTGGGCCGGCGCCCAGGACGGCACCGTCCAGCGCATCGATCCCGTGAACGGAAAGGTCAGCAACTTCCGTCGCATCCTGCCGACCGTCCGTCAGGGGTACGGCGGCGCCTTCACCTACGGCAACAACGACCTGGGGTTCTTCGACAACGGCGGCACTCTCCATCGCCTCGTCGTGAAGAACCCGGGCAGTGCCACGCCCGCCTTCACACGCGTGTCCTCGCAGAAGGCAGCCGCCGCAAGGGCCGTCGACGCGACCGCGTGCTTCGTGGCCCGTGCGGACCTGGAGGTGGACAAGATCGCCCCCGCCTGGGTCACGGAGGGCCGCTCGATCACCTACCAGATCGCGGTGAAGAACAACGGCCCGGCCGACTCCTCGGGCTGGACCGTGACCGATCCGCTGCCGACGGGGATGAAGAACCCCAAGAGCACCACCCCCGGCTGCACCGTCGCCAACTCCCAGCTGTCCTGCACGGGTGGACCCTTGGCCCGGAACGAGACCGCCTACATCACCGTCACCGGCACCGCCCCTGTCCCCGGCGGCGTCTGGTTGGACAACGTCGTCGGCGTCCGGGGCAACGACCCCGACCCCAAGCCGGACAACAACACCTCCAAGACGACCACCGAGGTGGTCGCCGTACCGATGGTCGACCCTGCCTTCGGGGCGGCCACCGTCGCGGGAGCGGGCGCCATCGGCGCCGTCCTCCTCCGCCGCCGGCGCACCACGCACCAGGCCGGGAAGTAACCCTTCCGCAGCGCTGTCAGGGACCATTCAGGAGGCGGAAGGAACCCGTGCTCCCGGGTGGCGGGCCGAAGCGTGACGGCTTCTGTGCAGCCACCCGGGAGACGGGCGGAACACCGCCCATACCCCGAGTAATTGGGGCACCGGTGCGGACAAAGGCGCAGGCCGGAACGGTTATCCGGACCACGGGAACCGATAAAACGCGCGTCCCTCATTATTGACATCTCGTCAATAATGAGGGACTGTTCGTGATCTTCGTCAAATTGAAGAACAGTTAACGAGTTGACTCGTAACTGCCGCGTGATTGACGCGTTGGTCTGTTCATGAGGGTGTTGCAGGGAATCCCCCACCGTGACGGCTCCTGATGGTGACTCTTTCGAACGCGTCGGCGCGTCCGGACGGGAGCCGATCCTGATGGCGGCAGAGCGGCTGTTCGCCGAGCGCCGACTTGTCGCGGTCTCGCACGGCCGGCCCGACGAGGCCACGGCACAGGGTGCCATCGGCTCGGCCGGCTACCACTTCGGCACCAAGGCCGATCTGGTGCGCGCGATCGTCCGCAGTCATGGGGAGCGGATCGACCGGATCCGGGTGCGGATACTGGCCGAGACCGGTGACTCCGCCGACTTGCACGACTGGGTGAGCTGCCTGGTGCGGCCGGTCACCGAGCATCTGGCGGTCCTGGGCAGCCCCAGCTGGTACGCCCGCTTCTCCGCCCAGGTGATGACCGATCCCGCCCTGCGTGACATCGCGGAGTTCGCCCCCTCCCCCGCACTGAAGCAGATTCTTGACGGGCTGCGTCGATGCCGGACCGGACTGCCCGCCGAGGTGCACGCCGAACGCGCCGCCATGGCCCGCCAGCTCATCGTGCATGTCTGTGCCGAGCGTGAAGGGGTCCTCGCCCTCAACACCATGAGGCCCCGGCCCTGTTGGCGGGACACCGCCACCAGCCTGACCGACGCGATCGTCGGCCTGTGGCTGGCTCCCGTGACAAACCGATCAGGAGGAACCGCGTGAGAGAGACCACGAGGAAGCTGAGATGGAAAGTCCTCAAGGACCGATTAGAGACCGAGGTGGGTCACTACACGGTCGCCGTGGCGGAACGGCTTCTCGCTGACGGGTTACCCGTCATTTCCGTTTACGCCTACGCGGCCTACGACGAGCACGAGATAAATGACGCCGACGTCGAAGGAAGCATCCACTTCAGCAGGGAATTCCAGTCCGGCCTCAACGGACCGGCGGAGTCCTTCCTCCACTGGGTCGGCACATCGGGTTGGTGCTACCGCACCATTCAAGACACCGCGAGCGCCGACTCCCCCGGTGAGAGTGCACGCTGGCTCAGCGCGGGCTTGCTGCCTTCTCCGGACCGAGTGGCCGCCTTCGTCTCGGCGATTCGCGTGGATCCCGAAACCGCCGGAAGCGACGAGCGTCCCTTCTACCGGGCAGCCTGCGACCAGATGTACGAACTGACGGCCGGCCTCAGCCCGTATGCTCCGGGACCATGGCACAGTCCGCTCGCCCATGTCAACTACGAGTACCGCTTCATCGAGGCACAAGGCTCCGCATACCGCGACCGTGTCATGAAGGAACTGGTCTCCGGCGACGACCGGGTTCTCTTCCTGCCGATCCGCAACAGTGAACTGCACGCACTGCGCCTGCTGTTGGACTACACCGAAGCCGTCGCACCCGTCACCGGTCCCTACGATCTCGCCCGTAGCCTCGCCCAGGACCTGTCCAGGCGGACGCCCGGAGACCACCGCAGTGTGCATGAGCACTGCCAGGCACGTTCATCGGTCGCTCTGCAGGAGGGCCACTATGACCGGCACGCGTAGCCGGCGTCGGGCCCGGCCTGCTCAGTGGCATGGCCGGACCCGACGATGCGTCAGTGCCTGTTCAGAAGTCCCAGATCAAGTCCGGTTTCAGCAGCAGCAGCCGCAGATTCTCCGTGCCGACGCGCACCCGGTGGGAGGCGATCCGGTCCTTCTGACTCGTGTTGCGCAGGATCGCCTCGGCCTGAAGCAGCGCATCGGGCAGAGAGCGGTCCACGTAGCAGTTCACCCGGGAGTCCCCGCTGGCCTTGAGCAGCATGTTGAGGTTCTTCGTGGTGATGCCCAAGGCAGGCCCCCGCTGGGGAAGCCAGTACGCCGCGGGCCCTTTGCCCTCCCAGCCGCTGCCGTCCCGCTTCGCCACCAGGCCCTGGTCCTGTTCCACCTGCCCGGACACGGCGGGACGTACGACACCCTTGTCGTCGCGGATGTGCAGCCGCCCCCGGGAGAAGGCATTGCGCAGGACTTCGCCGACGGCGGTGGCCACTCCGTCCTGGGCAGTGCTCTGGGCGTCCATCCGGGCAGCCTGCCGGACGAGCGAGGCGGCGAGCGGCGCCGCCACGACGTCGACCAGCTCGGGCAGGCTCGTGTCCGTGACCGCCGCGACCAGACCGAGGCCCGACAGCATGGCCACCGCCGCGGTGATGACACCGTCCATCGTGTCGCCCGGCTCCGGCAGCACGGCCTCCAGGTGGGGGTTCAGCAGCTCGAACGCCTGGTCCTCGAGACGGGCGAGATGGCTGTCCGCGTCCGGCAGGGCATGTAGATGGGCGATGATCCTGTCGCCGATCGTGCGGAGTGGCACGGTGAGGCTCTGCCCGCCGCCGGACTTGTACCAGCGCCAGTCGACCTCGCCGCCGTCCCGCGAGAGATAGACGACGACCGAACGCCGATACAGGGACTCCTGCATGGTGGCGGGCAGCATCTGCGCGGCGATGACGGGGATGGACCGGATCCGGTTGGCCGGCTTGGCCGTCAGATCGCGGTTGCGCCGTCCCTTGATCTCCGTCGCGTTGCCCGCTGCGCGGATGACCAGTTCCAGCTTCTTTTCCATCTCCCGCACCTGTGCGGCGGACGAGGCCCGAGTGAGCGGGATGTCGTCGAGGAGAGTCGGCATGTCCCCCTCGAAGTCGAGCGCGCACTCGATGTCCGTCGCGGTGCTGCTCATGCCCTTGGTCGGAACGGGCGGCCACGCATGAGGACGCGTGGTGAGCAGGAGACTGCGTGCGGTGTTGGCGGCAGATGTCTTGCCCGAGTTGGGCGCTGCATCGAGGACGAAGGCCGCCGACACCGGGCGCAGCGAGTAGGCGAGGGACCGCGCCCCCACCGCTAGTGCCATGAGAGATGCCCAGCCATGGGCGGCGATGTCGTCGACCGCTCGGCGGCACTCCGCGTCCGTGGCAGTCCGCTCGAGCGGGACGGCGGCCTGCCGCAAGGGTTCCGGAGCTCCGATGACCCGGACGAGACGGTCGCCGGGATGGCAACGGCCGTCCGCGTACACATAGGTCAGGCCCGCGTCGGGCAGGCGGTGCCAGCCGGTGTGGGCCACCACGGGGGTGCGGGGCAGCCGCTTTCCCTGGTCGGTGATGATGTTGAGGAGGACTTCGCGAATAGCGCGCGAGGCGGCCCCACTGTCGTCGCTGAAATCGTTCCAGCCGTCGGCGGTGCGCAGGTCCGCCAGGCTCTTGGTGAGGGTGTCCGCGCCGATGGTGATCGTGTAGTAACGGCCCGCGGACTTGCCGTCCTCACCGATCAGTACCAGGCGCTCGGATACGTACGGCGCCCAGTCCAGGACGATGTCCCAACCGCCGTCCTTGCCGCGGTTGGCCTTCCAGACCGCGCCATGGTCCGCACCCGCCTCGTAGTACCAGCCGGCGGATCCGATGACCGGCCGGCCGGGAGGGCCCTCCTCGAGGTCGCGCGGTTCTGCACGGACTGATTCGCGAGTTGCGCTCGGCTGCGGGCCAAGGGATTCCCGGACGAAAGTTTCAGTCGTCACCGAACCTCCTCCCGGAACACGATCCGGGGAAGTTGCCGGGCCTGATCGTGGACGATCTCGGCCAGAAGATCCTTGAGCGTCAGGGTCTGCCACAGATCGATGGTGGTGAACTGCTCCCAGCCCTTGCCGTCCGGAAGATCTTTGTCGCACAGCAAGGCCAACTGGCGATTTACCCGCACCACATAGTCATGCCTCTGGCATGTGCCATCGGCGTTAAGGGCGGCAAGTCTGGCGAGTACTTCCGGGCACCAGGACAGCACTTGTCCCGCGTGATCTCTGCATTGATTCCAGATGCCACCGCTCTGGCGCTCCGTCGGAACTGCATACCACCAGCCCCGGGCACCAGGAACTGCCGTTTGGGCAGGCGCAGTTCCTTCGTCCAAGGGTGGAGATGCCGTGGAGACGACATTGAGGAGACTTGGGTGTCGGCTCCCCCGAATTGCCGCAGACATAGGTATTCTCTTTCTCCTAGCAGTGAGTTCACCTTTGTCGGCCCATGATCGAACATGGATCCGAGGGGTGAACCATCTGTTGACACCGGCCCGATTGCTTCTCGGCAGACGCGGCGGGCCGGTGTCCTTCCCGACTAGGCAATGGCCGTATGGTCAGCGCACTCTTCTTCGTATCTGGCGCGCATGATGTCCCACACCAGAGCCTGGAGTTCCTGCGCGGCCCTGATGACCGCTTGCGGATCCTCCGCGATGAAACGCGCCGACCGTTCGGTCAGCAGTCCGACGGACATCGCCGCAGCCATACGCTGGCCGTTCTCCAGGGAGATCCCTCTGCGGACCCCCTGTCCGGGTACCCCGGCGGTCGCGGCCACCGATGCGACCGTGGGCCGCGTGACCGCACCTGACATCTGGGCGATTTCCCCGGATGTGAGGCCTGGACGTCGGTCAGGACCCCGGTGTGATGGGCTCCCCAAGGCATCTCCCTCGAGTCGGTACGGAAAATTGACCAGCCATCAACCTACCGCGCAGATGGGCACCTACGAGCCGTGACCCGCTGGGTTCCGGGCCAAGTTCACCGTATCGGGTACACACCCCTCCAGGCTGATTTACACATTCAACTTCGACGGCACGAAGTCGATCCCTTTTCATCACAGTCGGACAGACTCATGGCGGCAATTGCCCACAGCACATGGTCTTGTGGGCGCACAGGCGGAACACAGACTTCCGCATTCTGCGAGCGAGAACTTCGCCAAGACGAGGGCCCGGCCCATCAGTTGGCGAGGCGGTAGGAGTGGAGGGACTCGAACCCTCACGTCACAAGACACCGGGACTTGAATCCGGCGCGTCTGCCAATTCCGCCACACTCCCCAGGAGGGCAACCAGAATACTCCTTCCTCAAGTCGCTTCACTTCACCATGAGTCGTCCATGAAAAGTGACGGAATCGTGTAGACACCGCAGAGCGCGACGAGGCGCGGACGAGGAGGTGGGGTGCGCTCCGCGTACACCGGGGCGCAATCGGGCGAGGGCTCCCGGGCATGGTGCCCGGGAGCCCTGTCTCCCTCGGAGGTGGTGCTCAGTCGGTTGCTACACGGGCATCGCCTCGCCGGCACCGCGTCGGCGACGCAGAAGGACGGCACCGCCGAGCACTGCCGCAGCGGCCGCCGCCCCACCGATGGCCGGGTCGATCACCGGGACCGCAGGCACGATGATCTCCTCGCAGGACCGGTTGTTGTCCATGTTGGGGTCGGTCTCGTTGCCCTTGACGTTGATGCAGTTGGTCAGCTTGATCTCGGTCTCGGGCTTGGGGGCGTCGCCGCGGACGGTGATGGTGTGGCTCTCCCCGACGTCCAGCGGACCGCCGGTGCAGGTCAGGGTGGTGCCGGCGATGGCGCAACCGGCGTTGAAGGTACGGGCGTTGGTCAGCCCGTCGGGCAGCGGGTCGGTGATGGTCCAGCCCGAGGAGCGGTTCGGCCCGTTGTTGGTGACGATGATGTCGTAGACGATCTCGCCGCCCGGCGTCGCCGGCTTGGGCTTCCCGATCTTGATCACGGACAGGTCCACCTCCGGCTTCATGAAGCCGAAGTCGGCGCTTTGGTCATTGTGGCCGGCGCCCTGCGGGGTCACCTCGATCGCCGGGAAGGGGTTTCCGCCCGTCTCCCCGTTGGAGTCGACCTGGTCGTTGTCACCCTCGTTCGGCCGGGTCGGTGCCCAGCCGAGCAGCGGGCCACCGTCCTTGTAGTCGGCCGGGTTGTCCATCTTGATGGTGTACGTACGGCCGTACTTCAAGTCCTCCGGCTCGACGTTCTTCGCCACCGTGGAGTCGAAGTAGTACTCGCCCCGCTCGTTGGTGACCGCCGTGCCGATCTTGTTGCCGTCGGCGTCGTAGATGTTGACCGTGGCACCCACGACCGGCTTCTCGCCCGGGTCCTGGATACCGTCGCCGTCGGCGTCCTGCCAGACCCGGTTGCCGATCTGGAGCGGCGCCTCGTCACACAGGACTTCGAGGTCGGCGATGCCGCGCGTCTTGCCGAAGTCCTCGTTGAGGTAGTTGCCGTCGGTCGACGTGTTGGCGGTGCCGGTGTTGCGGTCGACCCAGCGCACGCCACTGCCCGTCCAGCCGTGTGCAGTCGTGGAGATGTTGGGGTCCATCGAGGTGAAGGGGATGGTCGTCTCCACCTTGGACAGGGCCAGACCGCCCTCGCTGACCTCCCGGTGCATGCCGGCCGACCAGTCGCCCGGGTAGAACTCCTTGACGTTCGGCTCGTCGTGTCCGCCGTTGGTGGCCGGGCTGGCGTTGTTCTTGCAGCCGCCGTTGCCGTCCAGGACGAACATGTGGTTTCCGCCGCGGCAGGCCCGGTTGATGTCACCGCCCTCGAACGCGGTGGTCGCAGGGGCGTTGGGAGTCGCGGGCAGCACCCAGCCGGTGCGGTCGGAGAACCGGTCTCCGAAGCCGACGACCATGTCGCCGTTCGTCTCGAAGACGATGTCGGACAGGATCGGCTCCGGGTTCTGCATCGCGGCGCCGGTGCACTGGTGGCCGTCCTGGGTGGCGGGCCGGACGTTGCTCCACGGGTACCAGGTCGCGCCGAAGCACCTGCCGTCCGCCCCGTAGTTCGTCTCCATGCGGGGGTAGTTCAGCGGCTGGTCCATGACCGTCCCGGTGAACTGGCCCGTGGTCGGGTCGAAGACCTGCACGACCGCCCGCATGTCGGCCTTGCTGCCGGTGGACTGCGCGGAGCAGACACCCCCGACGTAGACCTTGCCGTCCTTGAAGCCCAGGCCGGAGGGACGCCAGTCGCCCGGCGCGGCACAGCCCGGGTCCTTGATGGGGTAGGACGCCTTCGCCTGGGCGGCAGTGGACTGTGTGGCGTCGTAGCGGTACAGCCTGCGGTCGTGCAGGTTGACGACGTACAGGTCCTTGCCGTCCGGGCTGACATCCAGATCGCCCAGCGCTTCCTTGCCCACCACCGGGCCGAACGCCTCGTCCATCCGAACACCCAGCTGGTGCTGGGTGACGCCGGCGTTGGGGACCCGGGTGAACAGCGCGGTCTGCTTGGTGGCCGGGTTGGTCCGGTAGATCGCGCCCGGACCGCCCGGACCGTACACGGTGCCGCGCTTGGCGTAGGCGGCGGAGAAGAGCTGCTTGGTCACCCGGTTGTAACCGATGCCCCACACCGTGCCGGTCTGACCCTGGTTCGCCAGGTCGGTGAGCTGGTTGTAGGTGCCCCGTGCGCTGTACGGGAAGGACGTCAGCGTGCGCTTGCCGGCCGGCGCCGACGTCGGGATGCTGGCGTTCATGCAGGCCGTGACCAGCGTGGCGTTCTTCTGGCAGTAGTCCTCCGGGCTCCAGAACGAGGTCGTGATCTCCGCGTTCTTGCCGGCTGACAGGTCGACGAACTCCACGTTCGACGACAGCTCGGTCGGATCGATCAGGTCTTTCCTGGGCGAGGCGAACCCGGGGAAGAGCACGCCCTGCTCGGGGTTCTTGACCTCGACGCGGTACTTGCCGCCCGCCAGGCTGCTACCCGGCGCCAGCTTCACCGTGCCGTCGGTCTGTGTGGTTCCGGTGATCGACCGCCCGTCGGCATCGGTCAGCACCACCTGCACCCCGGCCATGCCGGGTTCGAGCGCCTGGTTCCACTTGCCGTCCGCGTTCACCTCCCGCACCACGCGAACGGTCGCGCTGCCGTCACCGGTGTCAGCGGCGGCCGGCGCCACTGACGCCACCACCCCTGTCACCGCAAGCGACGTCGATAACGCCGCGGATAACCCCAAAGACATACCGCCGACCCACCGCCGGCGTTGCCGTAACTCCATGGCCAACCCTTCTCTGGTGGCTCAAATCATTTCCCGATAAGTCTCTGTGCCGATCAACACGCACTTGTCACCGCAACGCCGGAAAATCACCGAAGCGAAGGAAGAATTGCATCGAACGCCATACGGGGCGTCATTTTCCGGAGGCAGTGCCCCTCCGAGCATCGAGGAAATCCGGACCGAGGGTTCGGCTCGGAGCGGGCGTATCTGCGAGAGGTTATCCATGCGAATTCCGTTCGGTACCCGCCATCCATTACGCCGGCTGTCACGCCGTACTAGGGTTCTGGCGCTGGCCATTGGACTGACCTGTGGCGCCGTGGCCCTGGCCAATTCCGGCGCGGGTGGTGAGGGGCCGCGACCGGTCACCCAGTCCGAGGCCGAGCGGCTGGCCATGATGCGGTTCAACGTCTATGAAGGCGGTCCGCACAGAGTGACCCTGACCATCGACAACGGCACGGACTCCTATGTGGTGCGCGGCCTGGTCGACTACCGCACACACCGTGCCGTGGGATCGTACGCCGCCGGAAAGGCGGGGCCGGGGCAGCAAAAGGGGCTGATCGCCTGGGACTTGAGTGGTCTGGCCGTGGCCACGGGCGCGAAGGGAACGTCGCCCTCGTCAGGAGTGGCGAAGATCGTCAGGGCCACCGCCGAGGTTCCGGACGCACGCTGGTCGCCACGTGCCTACGCCGGCTATCCCCTCGACACCGCGTTGCGCGTGATGATGGCGCTGGGAGCGGACCGGCCGGACAACGCCCAGCTGCTGGCCCAGTCCGGGCCACTGCGGCTGGGAGAGAGCACGCTGCGCGGGACGTCGTACACACGCATCTCGGGACCGCGGCCGAAGCCGCAGGTCGGCGGTGAGGCCGGGAAGACGGCCTCACCGCAGCCACGGCCCACCGGGACCTCCCCCCTGACGTACTGGGTCGACGGGCAAGGGGAACTGGGCCGCCTGGAGATCAGGAGCGGGGGCACCGAGCGGCCCGTCACGGTGGACTTCACCGGGCACGAGACCCGGGTGAAGGTGCCGAAGGAGCCCTGGGGAGAATCGGCCCCTCGCGGCAGGTGACGCCGGCGGTCAGTCGCGCGGCTTCGGCAGGACGTACGACGCCGGGTCGACCGCGCCCGGCAGGTGCAGCGCCGGACGGACGGGGGCGTGGACCGCGTCGCGCATACCGGGCTGGGCCGGTGGCGGCGCGACCTCGCGGAAGGACGTGCCGGGCGGAATCCTGTCGAGTGGCCGCGCACTGCCGGGAGTTGCCAAAGCGGTGTCCCGTGCCGAGCAGGACGTCAGGGCGCGGGGCAGCGGGTCGGGGCTGGTGGGAGCGCGACCGTTGTCGGTGTAGCAGTTTCCTCCGGTGCGGGCCGCCAGCACGGCGAGGCCCAACTGGCCTTCGTCCACGGCGTTGTCCTCGATCCGGTTGCCGAGAACCGGGTAGCCCTGCTCGTCCCGCAGGACGAAGGCGCCCGCGCGATTGCCCTCCAGCCGGTTGCGTTCGAAGCGGTTGTGCGTGCCCCCGCTGATGCCGATGCCGATACCGAAGCCGCCTTCGGCCTGCTCGGGGCTGCGGTCGTCGTTGTTGTCGCTGATCGTGTTGCCGGCGAACACGGCGTCGTGCTGGGGGCCCAGTGCTTCCAGATTGTTGGACAGCACCGTCATGCCCACCCGGTTGCGGCGGATGGTGTTGCCGAGGAAGTACAGGTCTTCCGACGCGTTCGTGACCTCGATGCCGACCGCGTTGTGTTCGGTCAGGTTGTTCCGCACGACCGTGTTGCAGGGCTTGCACTGGCCGACGTAGATGCCCGAGTCCGACTGGCCGGAACCGTAGGAATGCTCGATCACTCCGTCACGGGCGTCGAAGGCGTAGATGCCGTAGAGCGCGTTGTTGTACGCCGTCACGTAGGAGGCGCGAAAGCCGCGCAGGGCCGGGAACTTGGCGGTGTCCAGGGGGTCGTACTCCATGCCGCCACCGGCCCCGGCGCCTTGGAGTGTCTCGTCGGTGACGCCCGTGAACAGCAGCCCGTTGGCGAGGTTGTTGCGTACGGTCAGGTTCTCGACGACGGACGCCGCTCCGGTGACGGTGATCCCGTTGGTTCGCTTGAACTCGCCGTCCACCACGACAGTTGAGCGCTCGGTTCCCCTCAGCACGATCCGGGGCGAGCGGATGGTGACGCTCTCCCGGTAGACACCCGGAGAGACCAACACCATGTCGCCCGATCGGGCGGAATCCACTGCCTTCTGGATGGACTTGAACTGGCCGGGGACCCGTAAGACCGCGGGCCGGTCACTGCTCGACGGCCGGTCGTCCGCCCCCGTCGGACCGCATGCCCCCAGGCCCGGCACGGCGATCAGCAGGCCGAGGGACAGAGCCACGCGGCGTTTCGAAACGAAGAATCGCATGGGGCAAGGTGTAGCGTCAGGCACGCCGCAGCGGCTCACCATCGCCTCCCCCTGCCCTCATGTGCCCCGCGAGGCAGCGCTGTCTGCGCCTTGTCCTCCTCGTGTGACGAACCCTGGAGCGCCGGTGATCAGCACGCCCTCCGACAGTCCTCCGCCGACCCGCCGCTCCTTGTTGACCGCCACCGCGGCGCTCGCACTGCTCACCGCCGGCTGCGCGGAGGAGACACGGCAGCAGGGTTCGAGACCCACCGAGGACAACGCCGCCAGGAAACGAACCGATTCGCGCAGGGCGCTGTCCCGGCAGGGGGGCATCAGCGGCCCCCAGCCCCTGCACGCCACCATCGCCGCCTACGATCTGGCACCGCACCACGGTGGCTCCGCCGCCACCGCCGTAGGCGGAATCCTCGAGCACTGGTCGGCACTCCGGGTCCCCGAAGCCGCCACCCGCACCATCGCCCTGGGCCCGGCCCTCTACCGCAAACTCGGCCTCACGGCTCCCGCCAGGCTGCGGGACATCCCGGCCTTCTCCCGTGACCGGCTCGATCCGCACCGCGGCGGCGGAGACATCCTGGTGCAATTGTGCGGGGACGATCCGGAGGCTCTGACCGAGCTCTCCCGTCGGCTCACCGCGTCGTCCGCCGGGACACTGCTGCCGCGCTGGCGCGAGCGCGGGTTCCTGCCCGCGCACCCGCCTGGGGAGACCCCTCGCAACCTCTTCGGGTTCAAGGACGGTACGGAGAACCCGACCACGGCCGAGGCCGAACGCTGGGTCTGGAATCCGGACGGCAGCACGTACCTGGTCTACCGGCGCATCCATATGGACGTCCCCACGTTCACCGCGCTCTCCCACGGCCGTCAGGAAGCCGTCGTCGGACGCCAGCGCACCACCGGAGCGCCGCTCGGGGGCGATCACGAGCACGATCCGGCGAACCTCTACGCCAAGACCGCCCAGGGCCGCTACGTCATCCCCGCCGACGCGCACGTGCGTCTGGCCCACTCCCGGCTCGACGGCGGTGCCCGCATGCTGCGCCGCGGCTATTCGTACGACAACGGATCCGACGACCGCGGCCTGCTCTTCCTCGCCTACATGCGTGACCCCGCGCTCTTCGCCCGCGCTCAGGAGCGTCTCGACCACTCGGACGCGATGAACCACTTCGTCGAGCACCGGGCTTCCGCCGTGGGCTATGTGGTGCCCGCCACCGGCGGGGGACTGCTGCCCGGCCGATAGCGGCTCAGCCGTACGACAGGTCGGAGCACGGATCGTCGTCCGCGGAGCGGACGTTGTCGGTCACCGACGTGGGCACAGCGGTCGGGACAGGCGGGACCGAGGCGTCGGCGGTGGCGTAGGACCGACCCAGGATCACGTTGATGCCCGACGCGCCGATGAGTTGCAGCCGGGCGTCGGGGAAGAGCCGGGCCACTGCCGCCGCCTGGGCGTCCAGGCCCAGCCCGTACTGGATCACGGTGGTGGAGTGATCCTGGTTGCTGGCGTTCGCGGTGCCGGTGACGGTGAAGCCGTGTTCCGTGAGCGTCGTGGCGGCGGCCGAGGCCAGGCCGGAGACGGTGGTGCCGTTGTAGACGGCGACACCGATGCCGTGTCCGGCGACGCTCTCGGTGGCGCTCGGCGAGGCGGGCGCGATCGTGGTGGTCGTCTCCTTGCCGTCGAGGGCGCGGTCGGCCTTGAGCGCGGCCCACAGTTCGGCGGCGTCCGGCTGTACGACCGCGACGCGGGCGCCCTCGTAACGCCAGGGCATCGTCACGAACTTGGTGTCGCGCAGGTCGATGCCCTTCAGCGACATGGTGAAGGAGAGCAAGTTCTTCGCCGTTCCCAGACCGGGGTCGACGGTCATCGACCGTGCCGCCGCGTCGGCGAGCGGCAGCAGTCTGGCAGGGGTGAGCCCCTCGCGCTTGATCTTCTTGACGAGGCCGGCGGCGAAGGCCTGCTGACGCTTGATCCGTCCCATGTCGGAGCCGTCGCCGATGCCGTGCCGGATGCGGACGTAGGTAAGCGCCTTCTGCCCGGATACGGTCTGCACTCCCTTCTTGAGCAGGAGTTCGCCCCGGGTGGTGCGGTCGGGGTCGAGGTCTCTTTCATAAACATCCTTGGGCAGGCACACCTCCACGCCGCCGACCACCTCCGTCAGGGCCGCGAAGCCCTTGAAATCGATGACCATGGTGTGGTCGACGCGCAGACCGGTGAGCTCCTCAACGGTGTTCTGCGTGCAGGCCGGGTTCCCCTCCTCCGTCTGCCCCACCGAGAAGGCCGAGTTGAACATGGCGTCGGTCCTGGACTTCGTCCATGTGCCGTCGGGCAGTCTGCACGGCGGAACGGTCACCAGGGTGTCCCGCGGGATCGACACCACCACCGCCTGTTTGCGGTCCGCGTAGATGTGCAACAGGAACGCGGTGTCGGAGCGGCCGATGTCGTCGTCGCTGCCACCGCCCAGCGCGCTGTTGCCGTCGTTGCGCGCGTCCGAGCCGATGACCAGGACGTTCTCTCCCTCCGAAGGACCGGCTTCGGGACGGGCCTTGGACAGTCCTTCCTCGCCGAAGGAGCCGATGGCGCTGTTCAGCTTCAGACAGATCCAGCCCACACCGGCCATGCCGAGCACCGTCACGACCAGCGTGACAAGCAGCGCGGTCCGCAGGGGGCCGCGTCTGCGCGGGTTCTGCGCCCGGCCGGGTGCTGTGGCCTGCTCGCTCGCAGTGGTCATCCCTACGCCCTCATCCGTCCGACTCATACGGAGAGAGCGAGGTGACACCGTCCCATGACGGCGGAAGGCGTAACGATGCGATCACGGCGTCCGGCAGGCGTGCTACGGGTCTGACCGGACAGGATCCCCGCCGAGGACCGCCGACGTCGCTGACATCGTTATCGCACTCATCGTGGTGCCGCCCTCGTTCCTCTGGTGAAGCGGGCGTGGCGGTAGACGACTTGGCCGGCGGGCACGGCCAGGAGGTCGGCGGTGCCGGGTTCGGCCGGGTACGCGGAGACGATCGCGGTCCAGGCCGCTTGCGGCTCGCGGCGGGGCAGCCGAGCCTTCGGCGTGTGGGGTGGGGCGAGTTCGAGAGTCACGGCAGTCGCCTGCTTTCGTACGCGTTGGACGGGAAGGGCCAGGAGTCCCGTGGGTCAGGCCTCTGGCCTCTGGGTTGATGAGGTCGAGGAAGGGGAAGCAAACGCCGATCCAGCGGACTTCGCGCTCGTGCAGGACTCCGTCGGAGCGGATGGCATCGCGGGAGACGGCGATGGCTCCGTCGGCGAATCCTGCTCGCAGCAGGCCACGCACCAGCAGCCATCCGTCGTGTCGCGAGGGCGAGAGCTCCTCGCGCGGACCGGCCGCGTCGTGGATCTCGTACCGTACGTCCCACGCGCCTTTGGCGAAGGCGTGCAGCCGGTCGTGGTCCGTGCCGGGGCCGTCGCCGATGCGCGCCGAGTTGTAGGAGATGGCCTTCGGCGCGCGCGGGTGGCCCGGCTTGTCGAGGGGCGGCCCGTATGGGGGCTGTGCGCAACCGCCTGAGTTCCAGGTCGGCGTGATGGCGGTTCGGATCCGGCCACCGGTTCCTTTCGTCCGGCCCCTGTCCCCTTGCAGGCGACGCACCCGTGCCGTACTCGGGTGGTGAGGGGCCTCGTCTTTCCCCGCACGGAGGCCTTTCGGACATACGAAGCTTTCCCCTCAGGGGCAACACAGGGTAGTCACATAACGTAGACGCTTGGACACCTTCGGTAACACCTGCACCACGGTCCCGCATACCCCTTCAATTCGCAACCAATTCCGGCGACATTCCACCGCCTTCAGCGGCAGACGCCTCCGATGCGGACACGCGCACACCAAGAACGGCCAACTGCCATGACATTTACGTCAGTTGCAAAGGCGCAAGAGGCAAACGGACCCGACCGCGACCAGCCGCCGCAGCTCCAAGCGACCCCCACCCGCGTCGCGGACGCCGCACTGTCCGCACCCATGCCCGTTTCCGTCCAAAAAGTGATAATTACTTCACGTCTCGCGACACGAGACCTCGGGGATCCGCCGCCTGTCGGGCCGTCCGGCCGGCAGGCCCGTCACAGGAGGGTCCATGCACCAACTTCACGCACAGGACGACACGTCAGCGCCGGGCACTCTCATCTGGCATGCCCTGCGCCCCGGCAGCACGCGCTTGTCACTGTGCGGTCTGCTTCTCGAGCCACGCCCGAACGCGTTACCCGCCCGCTCGGACGATCCGTACGCCTCCGACCGTTACTGCCTTTCCTGTATGGAGACAGTCCGCGCGGCCATGACCGCCACCATCCGACAGCCCACCGCCGACTGAGCCCTGGAACCGGACAGCCGAAGGCCCGGGGAGGAAGCTCCCCGGACCTTCGGCACGTGCGGTGCAGCTGTGCTAGCCCATGAGCTCAGCGAGCTCGAAGTCGGCAGGGTCGATGGGGAACTCCTCCTCCTGCTGCGGAAGCGTGGACGGGCACTCGCCGCCGGACAGCGTGACCATCGGCGCCGGTCCGAGAATGCTGATGGCGTTCCCGCATACCGTGATCGGGATGGTCACCGGCAGTTCGAGCAGGTTGTCGGACAGAGCCGACGTCCCGGGGGCCGGGTCCTCGGCGGGAGCGGCGGCAGCCCCCATCGCACCGGACAGGATCAGCGAGGCGGAGGCTGCCCCGAGGACAGCCGCCTTCGTCATCTTGCGCACGTTCTCTCCAGATCTGGTTGGACGCTTCCTGGCAGGCTGTGTGTCAGCGCTCGCTCAAGAAGCCACGCGGAGCACGCCGGGTCCGTGGCACGGCCAGGATCTCGGCAGCCCGAGATGAAAGAGTCCGGAGAAAACGCATCATGACGCGGGGCGTCAACGCATGCTGACGCCGGCTCTCAAGTGATCAGACCAACCCGAGTTGGCGCATGCTTGTGCTCCTTGGATGCGGGCGATGGTGACCGCCGGGTTGCCGGTCAGGGTCTCGCAGACTCTGCGGGCCTTGACGCCCGAGGCGTGGATGCCGACATCGGTGCCGAACACTCCGCGCGGATCGCTGCACGCCAGGGACTCCGCCATATCCCCGGCTGCCCACATCACGGTGTCGTCCTCGTCGACCTGCCCATACTGTCCCAGCAGAGCCGGCCGAGCCTTGGCGCATACCGGTAGTCGCTGGACAGAACCTGACGAAGAGCTCGGCGTCGAAGAGGGTCTCGTCCTGACAGGACGTCATACGCGGCCCCCCGGGGACAACGGACGCGCCCGGCCTGCGCTCAGACCGCTGCGGATGATGGCCTCGTACCGCCGCTCCTGGCCCGGTCTCGCATGCTCGGCGGCCTCCCTGAGGAGCCGCTCGGCCTCGTCCGCCGCCAGATGTCCGGCAGCCACCAGTCCCCCGGCGGTATAGGCGGCACGGTTCAGCTTTTCCGAGAAGGCCGCTCCTTCGGTCAGGGCGGCACAGCCGATCACTTCGGTGAGTAGCGCGGCCAGCATCCGGCTCGCGGAGCCGTACCCGCCTCCGGCGGCGCTGACGGCCTGCCGGGCGCGTGGCGGTACCGGCCGGGGCGCAGGGGGGTGAGCGGGCGGCAGATGCCCGGTCCGGGCCAGTTCGCGGGCGAGCCAGCCGGGGAGCGGTGCGGGCTCTCGTACGGCGCCCACGGGCTCGTACACGCCGGCCTCGGTCACGGTGCCGGGGGCGACGATGTACCCGCCGTGCGCCCGTACGTCGACCTGCCATGCCAGGGCGCGGCCGCCGGACCCGGTGGAGCACTGCCAGCGGTGTTCGCTGTGGGCCCGGTACCAGACGTGCAGCCCTCCGGAGGGGGTGCGCACGCGCAGGGTCGACTCGTCGTCGGCCGGGCTGGCGAAGCCGCTCAAGGCGGCCAGGACGCCGATGGTGTGGAATCCGTTGGCCAGCCCGGTCAGGTCAATGCCGTCGGAGATGCCGATCCCGGGCAACAGCCGGTCCCTCCCGGGCAGTTCCCGTTCGTGCGCGTCGATGTCCACGACCACCAGCCCCGCAGGCCCGCAGGCGACCCCCACGCCCAGGCCGGGAGTCCGGCCCCACCAGTGCTCGATCCGGGCGAAGTCCAGAGTGGCAGCGTGGAACCCGTGACACCAACGACCGGCGGTCGGACAACCACAGCCGCGATGTGTGTGTCCCGGGGCTCGACAAGCCTCGCAGTTCCCCGCGGGCGTCTTGCGTCCCGGCGCGAGTGGGTGGACGGGCCAGCCCAGGCTGGCGCACCACCGGGCGGTCGCCAAGGAACGGGGAACGGGACCCGGTCCCGCTGCTGAGTAGCTGTGCGAGTCCCGCACCTCAGAGGCCACGCGCACCCCCACAGCGACTGAAGCGACGAAGCAACCGACACAGCGTAGCGAAGCGGGTGAGATCCGCGAGCACTCCCGTGGAGAACAGATATTCGAGCTCCACGGTCCCAGCGGCTGAGGGCGCAACGGCCCAGCGACTGGGGCTTGTTGAGCAGCATTGTCGGCAGCTGCACAGAATCGCAGGTCAAGGCATCTACGGAGGAGGAAACAGTGACTAAAGCGACTGAAGGTCTCTATGTATATGACGCACACACGCGCACACGCATACACGTCGATGTCTTCATATACCCGGGCCTTGAGTCGCTTGAGTCGCTGTTTGCCGGCAAGGGGCTTCTGACCTGGGGTTTTCAACAGCGCTTGAAAGCTACTCGAGGCTCTTCAGTCGCTGTTTGTTCGGTCACTGCCTCTCTCTGGACCTCGCTGGGCACAGCGACCGGGGAAGTCGGCCGCCCCGGACCAGCGACTGAGAGCGACTCAAGCGGCTCACCCGGCCCTCAGCCGACTGCCCAGTCAGTCCGCCCTCGGGCCTATTACGATGTAGCGACCGACGCACCATCAGGTGCTGTGGTCCCTGGTGTCTCGATCCCGGCCCGCTGCCGCTGGTGCTTGTTGAGGATCCGCAGCATCTTCTCGAACTCGGCGTCGCTCATCTTCCTGATGAGATGCATCGCCAAGAAGGCCCCGTCGTCATACGGGAGCTTCGGAGGCGTCCGCGTCTCGGCTCCACGGGCGGCCGAGCGACTCGCCTGCCCGTCACTGCGAGGCTCCGGCACGCTCTCCGTCCGCTTGACCGGGGCGGCCTCCCCCACCGGAGCCTCAGCCGCTGAGTCCCGCTCCTCGGGCGCGGTCCCCTGCTGTTCCTGGGGCCGGCGCTCCCGCTTGTGCATTTCCTTCCGGGCCCGTTCCGCCTTCAGCTCTTCCAGAACCTGCTGCTGCTGCTCGGCCGACTTGTTGCCCACCGCCCGCAACAGATCGATGGGCTCCTGTCCGATCCGGGCCTGAAGCTCCGGAGTCAGATTGAGCAGGGCGAGCCGCTGCGACACCCATCCCTGAGACCGGTGGAGCCGCTTGGCCAGAGCCGTTTGGCTGCCATGAATGGCCATCAGCCGCTGAAGCGCCCGAGCCTCGTCCAGCTCCTCGAGATCCTGCCGATGGATGTTGGCAACCAGAGCGGATTCGAGGAGTTCCTCGGACGTGGCCCCCTGCTCATCGCTGACCATCACCTTGACGCTGGCGAGCCCCGCCTCGCGGGCGGCCGCGAGACGACTGCTGCCGTCGATGACGACGTGCGTGGTGTCCGGTTCGAGATGGGCCTCATATGCGGGATTGGCCTTGACGTAGGCATCGCGGTTCATGACCGTGATCGCCTGCTTCTGCCCGTGCGTCTTGAGGCTGCCTGCCAGATCGGTGAGATCTCCAAGGCTGGAGCGCGGGTTGTCGGGATTGAGACTCACCCTTCCGGAGGGCAGCTCGGCGGGCGGAGCGACCCCTTCGGTCGGCACCCCCGTCGCGGCGGCCACCGCCTGGCGCCGGGCACTGACGGTCCGGGTGGCTTCGGTGAAGCGGCCGGTCCCCAGCCGGTCGGCCTTGCTCATGAGATCTCCCTGGCGAGGGCACGCATGCCGATCGCCTGCTGTGACTTGGGCGCGTAGGACAGCAGCGGCTGCCTCACGCGCACGGCTTCCTTCTGTTCCTTGAGATCCCCGATGAGCCCGACGACCTTCGGATCCTTTATGTCGACCCACCCCTGCAATGAGGAGGTGGCGATGTAGCCACGGCGGGAGTCATAGAGGTTCACCACGATCCCGAGGTAGTCGATGTCGATCTGCAGGTCGCCCTGCAGATCGTCGATCTGTGTCGTCAACAGTTCGTACGCATCGGCGGAACTGTCCTCAGCCTGGACCACGATCAGCGCCCCGGACTGGCCGGGCTTCTCCCCCTCACGCCTTCGCCCGTAGTAGACCGCGGCGTCCATGCTGAGCCCGAGACTCGGAGGGCAGTCGACGAGAATTACGTCGTAATAGCTCTCGAGCGGAGCGAGCGCCCGCTCCAGTGCGGCCTCCCGGGCTCGTACGGCGGACAGCCGTACATCGAGCAGGAACGCATCGTTGCACGCGGGCAGTAAATGCAGCCGTCCCCCGAAGTGTTCGTCGTCGACGGAGACGATGAGATCGAGCAAGTCGCCCTTGGGATCGCCCGCCATGTGGTTCGTGAGGCTGTCACCGTTCATCAGCAGGGGAGAGCGGCCCAGCTGGCTGGTCAGGTGGCACTGCGGATCGAAGTCCACGAGCAGCACCCGAAGCCCGAGCCCGGGCAGATCCTCTGTCTCCAGTACGTCGTTGACGGCGGCGAGTTGTCTGGCGATCCGGACGGGGTAGAGCCGCCCGGAGTCCTCGGCAAGCGCCTCACCGGTGCCCGCGGTGATTGCCGTCTTGCCGACGCCACCCTTCTGGTTGCACACCACGATGCGACGAGTGACGGCGGGTCGTTCCACGCCGGGAGCGGGATGGGTGTCCAGCCATAACTGCATCGATTGGGCAAGGCCCTGAATGAGAGACACCTGCCGGTCACCGGCGACCCGTTTGAACTCGTCCCACCGACCGTCCGGCAGAGAGGTGGAAAAGGAGTCAGCACCGGAGGTGTCGACATTGGCCGTCGCTGACGCAAGGTTGCACCAGTCCTGGATGCCCTGCTCGACGGCGGCCTGGATCTCCACGCCATTCTGGGCAGCTCTGGTCTTGAGGTCCTGCTGGAGCCATCCCGGCAGTTTGGAAACGATCTTCTCGCGGCCGCCAGGGGAAGCTGGAAATGTCATGAGCGTCACTTTACTGACATACATGATCAGAAGAGTGAGCGAAGCATTATCTAGATCAATTTAGCGCAGAAAAGGCGGTTTTAAGGATATAAAGTATCGACTTCAGCTCAGATCGCCGTCGGCCATTACGCCGTAATGACTGGGGTGAGAAACCGAGATGGCGTGGCGACTGTCGCCCTCGTACCGCGAGTTCCTGGCCGTGGGCGACGGGCGGCACGTGAACCAGATGGCCGAGGTCTGTCAGCTCGGCGGCACCGCGGACATCGACTGGTTCCGGGAGCCGTACGACGTGACTCGGCCGCACGAAGAGAATCCGGTCCACCACCCGCGCCAGGAAGGCGTCCCGCCGGCCGCGATGCGGCGAAGGACCTCCGGCCGGAGACGGGCTGCGACATGTCCTACGCGCTGCTCGACCCCGACGGCATCGACCAGGACGGCGAGTGGGCGCCGTACGTCTACAAGGGCTGGGGCGGTGAAGGGGCGCGAGACCAACTCGAGTGGTCTCCCAGCGAGGGTGCCCATGCTGGGCGGAGACAGTGATGCGACGTTGGGAGAGTGATCACCATGAACGTCACGCTTGAGGACATCGAGATCGAGGACGTCTACGAGCCGCCGCTGCTCGCCGAAGCGGGCGAGTACGCCGAGGCGACCCAGGGCAGCATCGGCAGGTTTCCCGAGGTCTCGTTCAACTGGTGGCCCTTCTGAGCCGCCTGCCGAGTGCGGGCCCCCGACCGGTCCGGTCGGGGGCCCGCATCTGACCATCACCCACGCTGTTTGGAGAGGCTGATGGGCGTCATGCAGGCCCCCTGGTTCGTTGTCCTTCCCGATCAGGATCTGTCCCCGGGATTCCTGGGCCGGGTGCGGAATCTGGCCGGTCCCGACCCGTCCCGGGTCGTCTCGCACGCCTCGGGCCGACCGTGGCTGGTCGGCCGCTGGTCCGACGACGAGATGACCGTGTGCGCTGCGGGTGAGGTACGGCTGGCCGTGGCCGGGGTCTGTTCGCTGGACGCCGCCCAACTCTCCTTGCGTGCCATGACCATTCGCGCGACGGCCGACATCGCAGCGGCCCTGTCGGGCGCCTACGGCTCGTTCCACGTGCTGGCGTCCGTGGCGGGCAGCTCCTATGTCCGTGGAAGCCTCTCGGGCAAGCGGCGGGTGTACCGGACCGAGGTCGACGGCGTCACCGTGTGCGCCGATCAGGCCCATGTCCTGGCCCGGCTGACCGGCGCCGGGGTGGACACCGCGCAACTGGCCCTGCGGCTCGCGGGCGTCACCGTCCCGCATCCGCTCGCCGACAGTGCGTCGTGGTGCGGAGTGGGTGCCGTACCGCCCGCGGAGGCTGTGGAGTTGAAGCCGGGCGGCGTTGCGCGCGTCCTGCGCTGGTGGCAGGCGCCCGCGGCCGAGCTGCCGTTGCGGGAGGCGGCGGCCGGACTGCGGGAAGCGCTGCGGCGGGCGGTCGCACTGCGCGTGCGGCCGGGGGATGTGGTGGCCGCGGATCTGTCGGGGGGCATGGACTCCACCTCGCTGTGTTTCCTGGCGGCCGAGGCGGGCGCCCGGCTGGTCACCATGACTCTGCACTGGAGCGCGCCCACCAACGAGGACCACGCCTACGCCGCCCTGGCCGCTCGACGACTCCCCCTCGTCGAGCATCTGGTGTTCCCGGCCGGAGATCTGCCGGCCTGCTTCGCCGGGCTCGACGAGCGTACGGACCCGGGCGACGGGCCGTCGCCGGTGAAGCGCGACCGGCTGATTCAGCAGCAGTTGGCTGAGGAGATGGGTGCGCGCGGAACGCGGCTGCGACTGTCGGGGCACGGTGGGGACCATGTCGTCCAGCCGCCCGCAGCCTATGTGCACGGGCTCCTGCGCAGCTCCCCCGTCGCCGGTGTGCGGCATGCGGCCGGGCTCTGTGCGCGCTCCCGCCAGCCACTCGGAGCGGCCGCGAAGGCGTTGCTCGACCGCCGCTCGTACGCCTCCTGGCTTGCCCGTGCCGCGGGGCTGCTGCGCGTACCCGCTCCGCTGATGGACTTCGGCTGGGGGGTGCGCCCGCAACTTCCGTTCTGGGCGAGCGAGCAGGCCGTGGAGTCGTGCCAGGAGCAGTTGCGTACGGCGGCCCGGGACGCCGTACCGCTGCATCACGAACGCAGTAGGCACGCCTGGATCGCTGCCGTGCAACAGGCGGGCCTGGGCGACGCGCACTTCAGCCACGACGCGGCGCTGGCGGGACTGCCGCTGCACACACCGTTCTGTGACGACGCCGTGGTCGAGGCGGCGCTCGCCGCCCGTCCCCACGAGGCCGCGAGCCCCTGGTCGTACAAGCCGCTGTTGGCCGCCGCCATGGACGGGCTGGTGCCCGGGCCCGTGGTGCGCCGGACGACCAAGGACCACTGCATGCCGGAATGGCAGGAGGGCCTGCGCCGACAGCGACGCACCCTCGCCGCCTGGGCCGAGGACTCCCGGCTCGTGGCGGCGGGCGTGGCCGACGAGGCGAAGCTGCGCCGGGCGCTGCTCTCACCCGCACTGCTCTCCGGCGGCGTGAGTGAACTGGAGGCCACGTTGGCCGCGGAGGCATGGCTGCGCGACGTGGAACACGACACGACCCTGAACCGTTCGAGGGAGCTGAACGATGCACCGACTGCGCGCTGATGTCAGCGCTTGCGCTGTGGACGACGGCATGGTCCTGCTCGATGAACGCGTGGGGCGCTACTGGCAGTTGAACGGCACCGGCGCCCTCGTCGTCCGGTCGCTGCTGGACGGCGCCACTCCTGCGCAGATCGTCGAACGACTGGCGGCCACCCGCCCGGTGACCCGGGAACGGGTGGCCGCCGACGTGACGGCTCTGGTCTCGCACCTCGTCCGGGAAAGGCTGGTGTCCGAATCGTGAGCCAGATTCTGGACACCAGTGGTGTCCGGCCGGCGCTCGGCTCCCGGCTCGCCGCCCGCACCGCGGTCGTCGTCGGCCGGCTGCTCGCCAAGCTGCCGCCGCGCCGGATCCGTGCCGTGCTGGGCCTGGTACGGCGAGGGGCCCGGCCCGCTCGCTACGAACAGGCCCTGCGGGCGCGGCAGGAGGTGACGGCCGTCAGCACCCTGTGCGCGGGCCACTACTGCCTCCAACGGTCGCTGGCCACCGCCGTGTTGTGCCGCCTTCGGGGCCAATGGCCGACCTGGTGCAGCGGGGTACGTGTCGCGCCGTTCGGGGCGCACGCCTGGGTGGAGGCCGAGGGAAGGCCGGTGGGCGAACCGGACGACACCGCCGGCTACCGGGTGATGATCCAGATACCGGGGCAGACGCACAGCTGATCCTGGCGTCGCGGGGGGACTGTGGCGTGATCGTGGACGGCACTCGTGCCGACTGCCGGCCAGGGGGCTCGGGAGCGTGTCGGCGGCGGCCGGTAGCCTCGGGCGCCATGGGGATTCAGGTCGAGGCAGTGGTGGAGTACCCGGACGACGGTGAGGTGGAGCGGGTGCTCGGACTGGCCGAGGCGGTCGGCGAGCCCG
Organism: Streptomyces sp. S.PB5; assembly: GCF_030403745.1. Taxonomy (GTDB): domain Bacteria; phylum Actinomycetota; class Actinomycetes; order Streptomycetales; family Streptomycetaceae; genus Streptomyces. The sequence goes on along the minus strand of NZ_JAQMWP010000012.1, from coordinate 33,028 downwards.
TCGCGGTCACGTTCGTGTGGGAGGGGCGTGAGGAGGCGGTGCGCTCGGTGCTGGTGCCCGCGGCCACGCTGGCGCTCTGGGAGCACTGGGCGCCCGCCGCTTACCCGGCCAGTGACACCGGGGAAGAGAAGCGGGATGCGGCCGGGGAACCGGAACTGGCCCACCCGGCGGAATTCGGCGCGTTCGCACTTTTCCGTCGTCGCGTGGGAGGACGTACGGCGGTTGCTCGCGGAGGTGTGGTGGTCGCCGAGCTCCTGGACCCCGCCGAGGCGCACTGGCTCCAGGAGCAAGCCCGTACTGTCCGCCAGGGATTCATGGATCCGAAGCAGAGGGCCGCGTTCGAGGAGTTCCTGGCCCGGCAGGCCTCCGCCGGTGAGCGGTGAAGCGTCGGCTTGGGTTCGGCTTGTGTTTCGTGACGCTGTCATGGGGCTTCTGGGCTGTGCTCCCGCGGGGCCCTGGGCGGCCACTGAGGTCGCGGCTCGAGTGGCGGCCGTTTCAGGTGCTTTCCGGTTCGCCACCCGGCACAACCGCACCACACCGCGGCACATACGGCAGCGCAGCACTGCCGCGCCCGTCGCCATCGCGGCCTGACGACCACCTCCGGCACCGCCTCACCGCCCCCGCAACCCGGTACAGCCCGACGGCGCGCACCGGCACGCACACCGCGCCGCCAGACGTTCGTGCTGCCTCAGCGGGTCGCCGACGGTGGGCGGGGAATCACCGGCCTACGCCGCCCTCACGGCCTGCCCGCCTTGGCGCTCAGCTGTATCCGGGCCTCTGGCCCGTGCGGGGGCCGGTGCGCCCGTCATGCCGAGCCGCGTGCCTCTGAGAACGGGGAGTCGATGTTTCTCGCCGCTGGTCACTGGCCGATTCTGCGGCGTGCCTCGTCGTTGGTGTCGTCGATGGGCTGCGGCGGCACGTGCCGTGGGATTCAGCGACCGCCCAGTCCGTGCGCGGCTCGACGCCTGAAGACGTCTCCTGGATGCCGGACCGGCAGCTGAGGCCTCGATCGTCGACGCCCAGCGGCAGTTCACCTATGTGCAGATCATGCTGCACGGCGACCCGAAGAACAGCGCGGCGTCTGGGCGGCGATGGAGCGCGAGCTGCGGCAGATGCGGGAGCAGGCAGCGGCGCCATCGTCAACTGCTCGTCCCTGGGCGGGCTCGTCGGGCTGCCGGAGCGGGCGGCTTCAGGGGGCTGCCACAGGGCCGGGGGGCTACGTGGCCGGGCCCGGCCCGGGCGGCTCAGGTGCGGGTGGGCCAGGTGCGTTCCGCCTTCACGTAGAGCAGTTCGGCCGCGATGCCGGTGGCGTGGCAGCGCTCCTCCAGGAGCCTGGTCTGGCGGATCTGCTCGGAGTCGGGGTCGTAGGAGGAGCCCGTGAGATGGCGTACCCAGGGCTCCAGGCCGAGCGCGTACATGAAGACCTCCGTCGCGCCGAACCGGCGTACCAGCCGCTCCGCCATCTCCGCGTCGCTGCCCTTGAGACGGCGCGCCTTGTCGTGGGCCCGCTCGGTGGGACGTTCCAGCAGCGGCCCGTACAGCCAGGACGTGGGCGCGCCCACGCACTCCAGGCCGATGAACACGGTGTCGACCGGCCCGGTGGTCTCCCGCACCCGTCGGTAGATCTCGGGCTCGGTGTCGACGGCGTCCGTGGCGAACAGGACGCGACGCCCGCCGACCTCGACCAGTGGCACCGCCTTCGCCCTGATGTCCAGATCGCCGTGCTCGCCGAGGAACGGCAGCAGGGTGACTGTGGCGCCCTCGCCGACGGCGGCGGACTCCAGCTCGCCCAGCTCCACCACGGTGCGGAAACCGAGCGCCTGGAGCAGCAGCTTCGGGCTCGGGTCCTCCAGTGAGCCGCCCCCGGCGCGGGGCACCACGACCGTGTCCACCCGGTGCCGCAGTTGCAGCAGCGCCTCCACCGAGACGTGATCGGGGTGCAGGTGGCTGAGCACCACCGCGTCGATGCGCTCGGGCAGATCGGCGAAGGTGAAGTGGTCGTGGCCGTCGTCCGCGTAGTGCGGCAGCGGATCCAGCAGCACGGACGCCGTTTCCGATTCCAGCAGCACCGTGGCATGTCCGAAGTAGCGCATGCGTACGGTGTTCTCGGCGACCGGCGTGTGCGGGGCGGGTGCCCGGTCGGTGAACAGCGCCGCGAACGCGGTCGCCGCGCCGTCCGCCGGGTCCGGTCCGAGCAGGCGTTCGGCGAGTTCGACGGGGTCGGCGGGGGTGTGCGTGGCGGCGTAGAGCTCGTCCAGCCGCGGGTCGTCGAACGGCACGGGCAGGTCCACGCGCCCCGGGGAGGCCAGGACCGGGCTGTTGAACGTGAATGGCTGCTCCAGGTCGGGCCTGGGCAGCAGGCACACCGACTGCCCCGCCCGCCAGGCCGCCTGTGCGCGGTAGGCCAGCGCCTCGAAGAACCGCAGTCGCGGCCGGTCGGCGGTGTCGTACACCAGCTCCACCAGTCCGCGCAGGCCCTCGGGCACCTGCCCGTACAGCGCCTCCATGGGCCGGCCGTCCGCCTGCTCGGTGAGCAGCAGTTGGGCGGCCCGCACGTCCTCGGCCAGCCGCAGCAGTCCGGCGCCCTTGCGCTCCGTCTCGGCCAGCAACGCCTCGATGTCCTCGGTGCTGCCGCCGTAGGGGGACAGGAACGGGCCGCCGTAGCGGGCCGGATTGGCCAGCGCGGAGGCGTGCACGTGCGGGGCGCGCAGGTAGCTGCGCATGGCCGGGAGGTTGCGCTGGTGCAGGTTCAGGGCCGCGGTCTGCGGCGGTACGAGGTGGCACCAGGCGTACCAGCGGTGCAGCAGTGGCTGCGGTACCGCCGAGGGGCTCAGGTACTGCTTCACCGTGCTGCTCATGACGTTGCTCCCAGCTCCTTCTCGGCCGCGGACGCGGGCACGGACGTGGCGGTGGACGCGGTCGTGGCGGCGGGCGTGGAGGAATCAGCCCCGGCCCCGGCATCGGCCTCGGCGGCGGGCTCCGTGTCGATGGCCGGTTCGGCGGCCGGCGGTGCGGACAGTGTCGTGCGGGCGGCCAGCACGCCCGGTGCGCACACCAGCAGGGTCACGATGATGCCGGTGCCGGCGACGATGAAGGCCAGCCGCGGGTGGGTGTCGGGGCTCAGGAAGCCGCCGCCCAGATAGCCCAGTGTGCTGCCCAGGAACGCGGCCGAGGACAGGGTGCCGCCGACCCGGCCGAGGACCTCCACCGGCACGGCCTTCTGCAGCAGGGTCTCCTCGCCGACGTTGGCGACGCCGTTGCCCAGACCCGCGATCGCCTGCATCGCGATCGCCGCGAACAGTACGGGCGCGGCCGCCGTCAGCAGCAGCCCGAGGCCGGTGAACAGCCAGCCGAAGAGGAACACCCAGACCGGGGAACGGTGTTCGGCCGCCCGCACCAGCCACAGCGAGGAGGCGACCATCGCCACCCCGAACGAGGCGGACAGCACACCGAAGCCGAACTCGCCGGTGTCCAGGGCGTGTTCGGCAAGGAAGACCAGCGCCAGGTTGTCCAGCGAGCCGAAGAACACACCCAGCAGGAGCAGCAGGACGATCGCCCGCGCCACCCGGTTGCCGCGCACATGCCGCAGTCCCTCGCCGGTGTCGGCGAACAGGCCCTTCATGCCGCCGCGGCCGCCCGTGGCCAGCCCCGGCAGGGCCGGAATGCGGGTCAGGAGAGCGGCGGAGACCAGGAAGGACAGTGCGTTCAGCAGCAGCGCGCCGCGCGGGGAGGTGGCGGCACACAGCAGGCCGCCGAGGACCGGTCCCACCGCGGCCTGCAGGTTGAAGGCGGTACCCAGCCAGGCGTTGGCGGGCATCAGGTCCGATTCGTCGACGAGCCGCGGCACCACTGTGCGGCCGGCCGCGGAGAACACCGTCGACGCGGAGGCCGCGACCACCACCAGCGCCACCAGTGCCCACAGGCCCGGCTGCACCGTGATGATCACCGTGAAGACCGCTGCCTGCACCAGCTCGGCCACGATCAGCAGCCGGCGCACCCCCACCCGGTCCGCCACAGCGCCCGCCAGCGGCCCGAAGAACCGGGGCACGGACTCGGCGAGGAGGATCAGTGACACCCCCGTCCCGGCATGATCACCCCGGCTGACCAGCAGCACCAGGGCGATCATCGCCGCGCCGTCGCCCACCAGGGAGACGGCACGGGCCAGCCAGAACCGGCGGAACGCCGCATGACGCCGGATCAGATTGCGTTCAGTTGACAAGACCGCAGGTCCTTTCGGGAAAAACCGGGAGGAGAGGGAAAGAGGAGGCGGAAAGGCGGAAAGTCGAAGGGCGGGCAGGGCTGCCGGACGGCGGGTCAGATCACGGCGCGCCCGTGGCCGCCGGCGCGTCGGCCCGCGCTGCGCCGCAGATCGGCCGTGAGGTTGATCCTCTTGAGCCAGCGGTCCGTGCCGTCGTAACGGGCGCCGAAGGGCCTGCGGCCGTGCACCGCGCGCTTGTTGTCCAGGACGAGCACCTCTCCCTGCGCGATCACCACGTCCGTGAGCCGCTCCTGCACCGTCGCCAGCAGCGCCTCCAGGGCGGCCTCGGCCTCGGCGTCGCCGTCCCGGGCCCGCATGAAGGGCGGGTCGACCCGCATCCACGGTGAGGCGGGATCGCCCTCGAGCACCGCGACCTCCTCCGGGCGGGTCGCCATCGTGCCGATCCGCGCGAACCGCTCCGCGTCGCCGGCTCCCTCGGCCCCGGTGGCCCGGTTGAAGTCCTGGGTGTGCGATTCGTCGGGCAGGATGTGGAATCGCTTCTCGAACAGCACCTGCCGCACCGCAGGGCTCAGGTGCAGGTCGTCCACCGCGGCGAAGGTGGTCGCCACGCGGTCGTGGTTGCGCAGGCCCAGCAGCATCATCCAGTCCGCCCGCAGCGGATGGAAGGCGTCCTCGCTGTGCCAGTCCAGCGCGGTGCGCGAACCCGAACCGAGCTGCTGGTCCTCGTGGCCCGCCACCGGGAACAGGTCCAGCACCAGCCGTCCGCCCTGCTGGCTGTTGAACGAGAACGGCTCCCCCAGCAGTGAGCCCAGCAGTTCCAGCATGCCCTGCGCGCAGCGCACCTCGGGGCCGTCGGGGCGCTGGGTGTAGGCGGTGGGGGTGGGTCCGAGTGCACGCTCGTCGACCGGCAGTCCCGCGATCACGAAACCCGCGCCGGGCCGTCCGGTGAGCCGGAAATCGAGCAGCGCGCGCCGCAGTGGCCGGGGCAGTTCCTGGGCCATCAACGCGGCCAGCCGCAACGCCCGTTCGGCGCTGAGTGAACCGGAGGCCCGCACATACTCAGCGGCCAGTGCCGCCACCGCATGGCCGTCCTGGGGCAGCAGCTCGATGCGGGGCACCGCCGCGCCGGCACCACCGACGGGCCGCTCGGCGGACGCGTCGGCGGGCCCCTCGGCACGGGTTTCGCCAGGTCCTCGGGTGAGGGCTCGGGCGGATGCCGGGACTGCGGTCGCGGCGGACGCTCGGGGCGGCGCGCCGACAGGGGCTCCGGCAGGGGGCGGGGTGGGTGCGGGTGGTGCCAACGTGTGCATCAGGGCTCCTCCGGCAGGGGTCCGGATAGGGGGAGGCGGCCAGTGCGCCCGTGCGTCCAAAGGGGGCACGCCTGGCCTTCACCCTGACACGCGCGTACTCAAGGACCACTCAAGAGCCCATCGCCCCCTCACACCGAGGTTCACTCGAACCCCTCTGTACAGGGCCTTTGCATCCGCTCAAGGACGACTCCAGCAGGACTGAGCCGCGGCCCGCTGACATGGACCCATCCGATCGGCATCGCTCCCGCAACTCCCGGGAGCTCGAATCACGGTGGTGACGCATGACGGCGACGACCCTGCTGAAGCGCCGCATCTACATGTCGGTCTTCAGCCGCTCCGCGTATCTCCCCGTGGTCTGGGGCGCGTTGCGGGCCTACGCCGAGACGCAGCCGGACATCGCCGACGCCTACCGGTTCGAGGAGCCCTTCTTCCTGCCCGAGCAGGCCGCCGACCCGGCCGCCCGCATGGAGGACCCCGCCGTCTTCGCCATGTCGTGCTACCTGTGGAACTTCAACAAGAACATGGCCGCCTGCCGCCAGGTCAAGGAGCGCTTCCCCGACGCCGTCACCGTCGTCGGCGGCCCGCACGTTCCCGACGACGCCACCGAGTTCCTCGCCGCACACCCCTACGTCGACTTCGCCATCCACAAGGAGGGTGAGGTCCCCTTCGCCGAACTCCTGCGGGCCCTGCTCACCGACGCCCCGGACTTCGCCGCCGTGCCCTCACTGAGCTGGCGCGACAGCGACGGCACCGTGCGGCGCAATCCGCTGGGCGGTCAGCTGCCCCGGGACATCGACGTGCCCAGCCCGTGGCTCAGCGGGCTGATGGACCCCTCCTTCGACGCCGCCCGGGCCGCCGGCTATCTGCCCACCGTGCTGTGGGAGACCAACCGCGGCTGCCCCTACAGCTGCACGTTCTGCGACTGGGGATCCAACACCCTCTCCAAGATCCGCAAGTTCGACGAGGAGCGGCTGCACGCCGAGATCGACCACTTCAGCCGGCAGGAGGTCGCCGCGATCCTGTGCTGCGACGCCAACTTCGGCATCCTGCCGCGGGACGTGGCCCTCGCCGACCACCTCGTCGCCAACCATCAGCAGAGCGGCTTCCCGGGCAAGTTCGTCACCAGCTACGCCAAGAACGCCAGCGACCGGATCGTGCAGATCAGCTCCAAGTTCGTCAAGGCCGGCATGTCCAACGGCGCGATCCTGGCCATGCAGACCGGTACCGCCGACGTACTGGAGCAGATCCGGCGCTCCAACATGCCCGCGAAGAACTACGAGAAGCTCGCGGCCCGCTTCAAGGAGGAGGGCGTCGAGGCGTACACCGAGGTCATCCTCGGGCTGCCGCACGAGACGCCGGAGACCTTCGCTCGCGGGCTGTGCCGGATCCTGGAGATGGGCGTCCAGGACGACATCATGATCTACGAGTGCTGTCTGCTGCCCAACTCCGAGATGGGCAGCGCCGCGCACCGGGAGAAGTACAGCCTGAAGACCATCACCCGCACCTATCTGCCCGACGACATCGAGCAGGTCGAGGTCCTCGTCGAGCACAGCACGATGAGCCGGCAGGACTGGGTGAACATGTATCTGTTCGGGGCGGTGCTGCAGTCGATGCACAACCGCGGTCTGACCCGGCAGCTCGCGGTCTATCTGCACACCGAAGAGCTGATGGGCTACGAGGACTTCTACCGCTCGCTGGCGGACGCGGTCATCGGCGACCCCACCGCGGTGCTCGGTGAGGCCATCGACCGCGCCCGCACGCTGCTGTGGGACTACCTCAACTCCCCGGACATCCCCAACGAGGGCAAGGTCGCCTCCCAGCCGGACATGATGGAGCGCCTGGCCGCGTGGGTCCCGGGCAAGGACTCCTGGCTGATCTACGAATGGTGCTGGGCGTATGTGCAGAACGAACTCGACCGGTTCTACCGGGAGTTGCGCGCCCATCTGGAGTCCGTGGGAGTCAAGTGCGACGAACGCCTGGAGGAGCTGCTGCGCTACCAGCAGGCCCGGGTGTTCACCGTCGCCGACACCGACACCCGCGTGGAACTGTTCAACCACGACTGGACGGCGTACTTCCGTGACCCGTCGGCCGGGCTGAAGCCGGGTGTGCACATCGCCCGCTTCGAGGCCCCCGCGGCGAGGCTGCGGTGAACGCGGCACGGCGGCTGCTGGAGCGGGCCGCCCGTCATCCGGAGCGCATCGCGGTGGAGGTGGCCGGTGAGCCGGGCCGCGGCCTGTCCTACGGCGCCCTCGCCGAGGACGCCCTCGCGCTGGCCGCGCGGATCGTCCGGCGCGGCGCCCGGCCCGGGGACCCGGTCGCCCTCATCGCCGCCGGTACCCCCGAGTTCGTCACCGCGCTGCTCGCCCTCGGTGCCGCCGGGCTCGTCTGCTGCCCCCTCGACGACACCCAGCCCGCCGAGCGGGTGCACCGCGCCATGGACACCGCCGGTGCCCGCCTCGCCGTGGTGACCTCGCCGGGGCGTGCCGCGCACTGGGCGGCCGAGCTCGGACCGGCAGCCGTCGTCACCGACACCGTCGCGAGTGCGAGCACCGGCGAGGAGGGACCGGTCCAGCCGGGCACGGCAATCCCCGACGGGATCCGTGCGCAAGGGCCCTCAGCCGGTCTCCCGCACGCTGCCGGTGCGGCGGAGTCCTCCGTCGCTCTGCCCTACCCGGCCGGTGCGGACGAGCCCGCGTACGTGCTGTTCACCTCCGGCTCCACCGGTACGCCCAAGGGTGTGCAGATCGCGCACGGTCCGTTCACGCGCCACTGCGACGTGGCCCGGGAGGAGTACCGGCTCGACGAGTCCTCCGTGGTGCTGCAGTTCGCCTCGCCCGGGTTCGACGTCGCGCTGGAGGAGATCTGGCCGACGCTGCTCACCGGTGGCCGGGTCGTGCTGCGCGGCGATCAGCTGTGGTCGCTGTCCGATCTGCTGGACGTCACCCGCCGGCACGGCATCACCATGTGGCAGCTGCCCACGGCCGTGTGGACGCTGCTCGCCGCCGAGGCGCAGGCCCAGCCCGGTCTCGTGCCGCCGCCCTCGCTGGCGTGTGTGCTCACCGGCGGCGAGGCCGCCACACCGGCCGCCGCCCGCCGCTGGCTGTCCTCCCCGCTCGGCGCCGTACGGCTGCTCAATGCCTACGGGCCGACCGAGGGCATCGTCACCTCCACCCTCTACGAGGTGCCGTGCGACGGCACCGCCCTGCCCGACACCGCGGCGCTGCCGATCGGCCGTGCCATCGGCGGGCGGCGCGCGTTCCCGGTCGACGACAGGCTGCGCCCGCTCCCGCCGGGGCAGACCGGGGAACTCGTGGTCACGGGACCGTGTCTGGCGGACGGTTATCTCGGCGAGGCAGACACCAGCGCCCGGGCGTTCACCCAACTGCCCGACGGGACACGGGTGTTCCGCACCGGGGACCTCGCCACCGAAGGCGCGGACGGCCGGCTCGTCTATCACGGCCGCCGCGACCGGCAGGTGAAGATCTCCGGGATCCGGGTCGAACCCGGTGAGGTGGAAGCCGCCCTCGTCCGCTGCGCGCCGGTGACCTCCGCCGCGGTCACCGTGGACGGCGACGGCAACCGCGCCAGGCTCATCGCCCATGTGGTCCTGCGCACCCCGCCCGCGGACCCGGCCGCCGGTGCCGCCGCGCTGCGCGCCGAACTGCTGACCCGGCTGCCGGCACCGCTGGTGCCCACGCGCATCCACTTCCACGAACGGCTGCCCCGTACCACCAACGACAAGATCGATCTGCCCGCCCTGGCCGGCACCTCTCGCACGGGCAGCGCACCGACGGTGAGGAGTCAGGCGTGACCACGACGACCACAGCGAACAGCGTCCACGGCGCACCGCCGCAACAGCCGGACGCCGTACGGGAGTTGGCGCAGGCCCTGGCCGGCGACGGGTACGACGCCGCCGCCCGGGCACTCGACGGCTTCGCCGCCGCCCTCGCCCTCGCCGCGGCCGACCCGCTGCGCCCCGTCGCCGTCCCCGGCTGGATCGTCGTCGAGCACGACGAGGACGGCGAGGAGGGCGCCGACCCCGACGAGAGCGACGACGTCGTGGTGGCGCTCGACCCCGACGGTCTGCTGCCGCTCTACGAGGAGCTGTGCCGGATCCCGGACCCCGGGCGACTGCGGGCCGCCGTCGTCCTGCTGCTCAACGTCAGTGTGCGCCTGCAGCAGATCGCCGGTGGCGCCGAGGCGTCCGCCCAGCTGATGCAGACGGCGGCGCAGCTCTCTCCGGTACTGGAGGCCGTCAACGGCGGCGCCCCACCGCTGGTCGGCCGGGCCGCGCTCCAGCTCACCGAGGACGGGGACGGGCTGGTGCTGACCGCGCCGCACGCGCAGTGGCTGCGCGGCGAACTGGAGTTGCTGCCCGCCGATCGGCGTCGCGGTGCCGTTCTCGCCCTGGCCGCGCTCGCCGAACAGCTCGGCGAGAAGCCGCAGACCCGCTCCGCCGCAGAAGCCGTCCTGGCCGTCGCCCGCGCCGCGGCGGAGGACCTCACCGGCCCCGAGGGAGACAACGCATGATCACCAGTCAGACGCTGGGCACGACCCTCTACCCGGTCAGCCTCGGCGGCCACCTCGTGGAGACCGCCGTGGAGATCGCCCGCGCGTCCGCCACCCGGTTCGCCTCCGGACCCGACCCGGCGAAGCTGCGCGCCCTCGGCGCCGACCCGGCCTTCCTCGCCTTCCTCGACGGCCTCACGTCCGCGCCCACGCCCACGCCGCGGACGTGACCTCAGACCCCGGCAGCGCGTCCGCGCGATGCCGGTGCACGACTCCGGTGCCACCGCCAGTGGTTCCGGTGCCGCACCACCCCGGCCTCCGCCCCAGGTGGGAGCCGGTACTCAACCCCGATGCGACCAGGAGTCGAGATGACCCAGAAGAACATTGACGTGCAGAACACCCCGCAGCCCGCCGCCGCCAAGTCCGAGCCGACCGAGCGCAAGTCCATCAGCTCGCGCATCAACAAGTACGGCAAGTACGACCGACTCCAGTAGTCGAGCCGAACGCCGCTGGGGTGCGGGCGGTCACGACCGCCCGCACCCCAGGGCTTCACCACGCCGCCGAAGAAAGGGCCCCACACATGTCCGCATCCGCTGTCAGCATCGAACCCGGGCAGTTCAGCAAGCTGTTCGGCGGTGGCCTCGGCGACGTCTTCCTCCTCGTCACCTCACCCGGTATCCGCGCCACTCTGACCCTCGCCACGCAAACCGCCGTGCCCGTACAGGAGTTCACCTGGACCGGGCCCGAGTCCCGTCCGCTCCTCATCGCCGAGATGGCCGCCCTGCGCGCATCCGGCAAGCGGGTCTCCGCCCTGTGGATCGCCGACGACGAGTTCGTCCACTTCGAGGACGAGGACCTGCAAGGCGTGGCGCTGGGTGCCATCTCCAGCTTCTCCACGCCCTTCACCACGGAGTCCCTCGCCAACAGCCTCCGTATCGTCGCCGACGGCGACTACGAGCGTGAGGTCGAGCTGGAGGAGACCTTCCTCACCCTCCTCGACCAGGCCGACGACATGCTCTTCCGCGGCCACGAGTTCGGCACCGAGGCCGTCCTGCAGCACCAGTACGCCGAGCACTGGTTCTCCCTGCACGGTCCCCTCCAGCCGGGCCAGCAGGCCGTTCTGCCCACCGGCGAGCTCAGCTGTCTGGTCAACGCCTCCGGCGAGTTCGAGGAGCACACCCACTTCGCGCTGAACGGCGACGTCACGCTCCACGGCGCCCCGATCATCCACCGCGGCGACCACGGGTCGAGCCTCGCCGAGACCATGGGCACCTACCACGACCTGGCCACGATGGCCGACGAACCCGCCGTCATCACCGTCGCCGACGGCCGCATCACCGCGATCCGCCCGGCCGTCGCCGGCCGGACCCGGTTCGCCACGGCGCTGGAGAAGCTGCTCGCCCACGATCCGCGCTACGGCAAGATCCACGAGATCGGCTTCGGCACCAACCCGCACTGCTCCCCGCTGGTGTCCGACAACTTCTTCCCCAACGAGCGTCACCCCGGCGTCCACCTCGGCCTGGGGCTCGGCACCTTCACCCAGTTCCACATCGACCTGATGACCACCGCCATCGACGTCACCATGCGCGGTGTCGAGGGCCGCGACGTCGAGCTGTTCCCCGCCCTCGGGCTCACGGCGGGCCGGGCCCTGTCGACCGTCGCCTGACCCACACCACCCGGAGGACCACCCCGTGCTCCACGCCGCCGGAACCCCTTGGCCAGCGCGTCTGAAGGGCGCGGAGACCGATCCGCTGCTCGCCCCGGCCGCACCGGCGGACGCCGGGCCGCAGCCGCCCGGCGAAGCCGTGCTGGTGGGGTCCGGGGCCGCGCGGACGCTGCACGCCATGACCGGGGGTGCTCCCGAGGGGCTGCTGCTGCTTGCGGTGGCCGCCGTGCGTCTCGTCGTCGCGGGGCTCGGCGGTGCCCACCGGGTGCCGGTGGTGTGCCCGGCGTTCGGTGAACAAGCCGCCGAAGGTGCGGAGTTCGCGCTGCTCGCCCCGCTGGACCCCGACGCGCCCGCCACCGCGTTCGTCGAGGCGCTGTACCGGGAGCTGGCCGGTGCGTCGGCCGACCCGTGGCCGGATCGCGCCGCGCTCGCCGCCCGGCTGGCGGCCAGTGGGGCGGCCGACCCCGCGGTCCTGGACCAGTTGTCGGTCGTCTGCCCCGCGCTGCACGGTGACCGCCGGCCTGCGGCGCCGACCGGCGCCGTGCTGACCGTGGTGCAGGAGACGCCCGACGAGATCCGGCTGACCGCCCAGGGCAGCGCCGAGCTCGCCGCGGTCCTGCCGCGTTGTGTCGCCGCCGTGCTGGAAGGGCTCGCCGCGGACCCGCGCCGTCCGGCCGGCGCGCTAGACGTCCTCGGTGCCGCTCAGCGGGCCGAGCTGGAGGAGCTGGCCGAGCTGCCCGTGCCGGGCGCGTTCGCCCCCGACACCCTCACCGCGCTCGTGGCCGAGCAGTGCCGTCGTATCCCGGACTCCGTCGCCGTCACCGGCGAGGGGCGGTCCCTGACGTACCGTCAACTCGCCGCGGAGGTCGAGCGGGTGGCGGGGGCGCTCGCGCAGCGGTACGGAATCGGTCCCGGCGACCGGGTCGGCGTGCTGGCCGACCGCGGGGCCGGTCTCGTGGTGTCCTTCCTGGCGGTGCTGCGGGCCGGTGCGGCCTTCGTGCCGCTCGACCCAGGTCATCCCACAGCCAGGCTGACCCTGCTCACCGAGCTGAGCGGCAGCCGTCTCGTGCTGCGGGCGACGGACGCGGGCCAGGACGAGGGCCCGGATGCGGCCACGGCCGCCGTCGACGGCGTGCTGCCGGCTCCCGTGGTGGACCTCGACGCGCTGCGCGCCGTCCCGGCCGGTCCTTCGTGTCCTGCCGTTCCCGGGCCGGGCGACGACGCCATCGTGTTCTTCACCTCCGGCTCCACCGGCACCCCGCGGCCGGTCGCGCTGCGTCATGACCAGCTCGCCCACAAGGTGCTCACCGGTGCGCGGGCCATCGGCATCGACGCCGCGACCCGGACCGCGCTGCTCTCCGCGATCACCTCCGACGCGACCACGTTCCAGATCTTCGCGACGCTGCTCAGCGGCGGCACGCTGGTCGCCGTCGGGGCTCCCGACCGCATCGAGCCCGCGGCCCTGTGGCAGCGGGTGCGCGAGGGTGAGGTCACGCTCGTCAACTGTGTGCCGGGGCTGCTGTCCGCGCTGCTGCGCGGACTGTCCGAGGACGCCGAACTGCCGTTGCGGCACCTGCTGCTGGGCGGTGACACCATTCCGCGCGGGCTGCTGCGGCGCACGGCCGGGCGGCTGCGGGTGGGGACGTTCGCCAATCTGTACGGGCCGAGCGAGGCCACCATCGACGCCACCATGTACATCCGGCCGGGCGGGATCGCGCAGCTCCTGGACCGGGTCCCGGTCGGGCGCCCCTCGCCCGGGTACGGCGTCCTCGTCGTCACCCCCACCGGTGAGCTCGCCCCGGTCGGCGTCAGCGGTGAGATCCTCGTCGCGGGTGCGGGGGTGGCGGAGGGATATCTCGGTGACGAGGAGGCGACCGCGGCCCGGTTCACCACCTCACCGCACACCGGCGACGCGCCCGTCTTCCGCACCGGTGACCTCGGCCGCTGGCGGCCCGACGGCGAACTGGAGTTCCTCGGCCGCGGCGACGGCCAGGTGCAGATCTTCGGCAACCGCGTGGAGACCGGGGAGATCGAGCAGACTCTCGTACGCCGGGACGGGGTCACCGAGGCCGTCGTCGTCCCGCGGGTCAAGGACGGGCAGACCACCCTGCATGCCTGGTACACCGGCCCCGACAGCCCCGAGGAGCTGGTCGCGGCCCTGCGCGCGGAACTGCCCTCGCACATGCGGCCCGCCTCCCTGCGCCGCCTGGACGCCCTGCCGCTGACCGCGCACGGCAAGGTCGACAAGCGCGCCCTGCTCGGCCGCCTGGACAGCGCCGACGGCCCGCGCTGGCGGCCCGCCGACCCGCTCGACGCGCTGGTCTCCGACGCCTGGGCCGAGGTGTTCGGGCAGCCGCCGCGCACCGGTGAGGACGACTTCTTCGCCGTCGACGGACTCAGCCTCGCCGCCGTCCAGCTGGTCGGCACCGTCTGCGAGGCCACCGACCGGCCGGACGCGCTCACCATCCACGATGTGCTCGATCTGCGCACCCCGGCCGCGCTCGCCGCCGTCCTGCGCGAACGCGGCGCCCGTCCCGGCGCTGCGGCCACGGCGCCCGCGGCCGTACCCCGCACCGGACCGCTGCCCGCCACCAACGCCCAGCGCCGGATGTGGCTCCTGGACCGCCTCGACGACTCGCCGCTGCCGCCGTACAACATGGTCGAGGCGTACCGCATAGAGAACCCCGGCGAGCCCGGTGCGCAAGTCGACACCGGTCTGCTCGCCGCCCGTGTCGATGAACTCGTCGCCCGCCACGAGGCGTTGCGGACGGTCCTGCGCGACGGCCCGGACGGGCTGGAGCAGATCGTGCTGCCCGCGCCGGCCGGGGTCCTCGCCGTCGAGCCGGTCCCGGACGGCACCGATCCCCGCCAGGTACTGGAGGACGCCTACGCCCGTGAGTGCGCCTGGCGCTTCGACCTGGCCCAGGGGCCGCTCACCCGGGTGACCTGGCTGCCCGACCAGGACGGCGGCACACTGCTGTTCAACATCCACCACGCCATGTGCGACGGCTGGTCGTACGCCGTGCTGCTGCGCGATCTGGTGGACTCGCTGCGCGCGGACGCGTCCGCGCCGGCGCCCGCCCCGCAGTACGCCGAGCACACGCATGCGCTCGCCGACCGGCTCGCCGGGCCCCAGGGCGAGGCCCACCGCACGTACTGGACCGGGCAGTTGGCCGAGCTGCCCGATCCGCTGCAGCTGCCCACCGACCGGCGCCGGCCCGCCGTGCGCGGTTCCGCCGGCGGCAAGGTGCGTCTGCCGCTGCCCGCGCATCTCACCGACGCCCTCTCGGCGACCTGCCGGGAGGCGGCCGCGACCCCCTTCATGGGCATCGTGGCGGCCGTGCGCGTGCTGCTGCTGCGGCTGTGCGGGCAGAGCGACGCCCTGCTCGGCACGGTGGTCGCGGGCCGCAGCGGGCGCCGCGCCGCCGAGACCGTCGGGCTGTTCGCCAACACGGTCGTGCTGCGCACCCCCGTCGACCCCGAGCACTCCTTCCGCGACCTGCTGGGCGCGGTGCGTGCCACCGGCCAAGAGGCGATGGCGCACGCGGAGTACCCCTTCGAGCAGCTCGTCGAGGATCTGCGGCTGCCGCGCGAGGCGAACCGGAATCCGGTCTTCGATGTCCTGGTGGAGACCGCCCTGTCCGGCACGACCGTCGCCGCGGGCGCCGCCACGCCGGGGCTGCGCCATGTCGAACTCGACCCGCCCGTCAGCGACTTCGACCTCGCCTTCAGCTTCCTGGAGGCCACCGCGGACCGTCCCGGTGAGCTGTGGGTCGCCTACACCGACGACCTCTTCGACCGCACCACCGCCCAGCGCATCGGGGAGCGGCTCCTCACCCTGCTGACCGGACTGCTCGCCGACCCCGGCGCGCCGGTGCGCCGGGCGCCGGTGCTGCCCGAGGACGAACGCCGGTACCTGCTGGACGACGTCAACGACACCGCGGCTCCGTTCCCCGACGGCTCCACGCTTCTCGATCTCGTGGCGGAACAGACCGCCCGCACACCGGACCGGACCGCCGTCGTGCACGGCGCGACCCGGCTGACCTTCGCCGAGCTCGACGCCCGCGCCGAGACGCTCGCCGCACGGCTGCTCGCCGCCGCCGACCCGGCGCCCGGACGGCTCGTGGCCGTGGTCATGGAGCGCACCGAGTGGATGGTCGCCGCCGTGCTCGCGGTGCTCAGGACCGGCGCCGCGTTCCTGCCGCTCGACCCGGAGCAGCCCGCGGACCGGCTCGCCCTGGCGCTCGCCGACAGCGGCGCCGTCGCCGTGCTGGCCGACGGGACCCACCTCGCCCGTGCCACCGCCGCGGCCGCCGGGGTGCCGGTCCTCGACCCGCGCGATCCCGCGCCCTCCCCCGTTCCGGCGCCGCCCGCCGCCCGCCGGGCCGGGCCCAGGGACCTCGCCTACGTCATCTACACCTCCGGCTCCACCGGCCGCCCCAAGGGCGTCATGGTCGAGCACCGGGGCATCGTCAACACCGTGCACTACCGGGCCGGTTACTACGGCTTCGACGAGGATGCCGCCGTCCTGCAAGTGCCGCCGCTGCACTCCGACAGCGGCGTCAACGACATCTTCTCGGCGCTGATCGCCGGCACCCGTGTCGTCGTCCTGGCCAAGGAGCGGCTGCTGGACGTCGAGCATGTCGCCGAGGAGATACGCCGCAACGCCGTCACCCACATCATGATGGTGCCGAGCCTGTACCAGCTGCTGCTGGAGCGCTGCGCCCCGCAGTTGACCTCGGTGCGCCAGATCGTGCTGGTCGGCGAGCGGCTGTCCGAGGAACTCGCCGCCCACCACGCCCGGTTGCTGCCGCACACGGTGCTCTACAACGAGTACGGCCCGACCGAGGACAGTGTGTGGACCACGGTCCACCGCATCACCGACCCCGGCGCCGACGTGCTGATCGGACACCCCATCGCCAACAAGGCCGTCGACGTCCTGGACCCGTTCGGCGACCTGTGTCCCATCGGCGTACCCGGTGAACTCTGTGTCTCCGGGGCCGGGGTCGCGCGCGGCTACCTCGGCAAGCCCGCACTCACCGCGGCCCGCTTCGTGCCCAACCCGGTGCGCCCCGGGCAGGTCATGTACCGCACCGGCGACCTAGCCGTGCGCCGGGCGGACGGCAACCTGGCGTTCCTCGGGCGGGTCGACGACCAGGTCAAGATCCGCGGGCAGCGCGTGGAACCCGGCGAGGTGGCCGCCGTACTGGCCGCGCACCCCGAGGTGCGCCGCTGCGCGGTCGTCGCCCGGCCGCTGCCCGGCACCGGCGAACTCGCCCTCGTCGCCTATGTGGTGGGCCGCTGCGATCCGCCGGCCCTGCGCGCCTTCCTGGAGGCCCGGCTGCCCGCGGCGATGGTCCCCGCCGCCTACGCCGAGATCGCCGAACTGCCGCTCGGCCCGAACGGCAAGCTCGACCGCCGCGCGCTGCCCGACCCCGGCCTCGCAACGGCCGGCCGCGATGACGCCACGCGGTTCACCGCGCAGGAGCGGCGCGTGGCCCGGGTGTGGGAGCAGGCGCTCGGACAGCCGGTCACGGACCCGGACGCCGGGCTGTTCGCCCTCGGCGGGCACAGTCTGACCGCGGCCCGGATCGCGGCCGGGCTGCAGGACGAGTTCGGCACCCGGGTGCCGCTGAACATCGTCTTCCTGCACCAGACCGTCCGCGCTCTGGCCGCCTACCTGGCGGGCGCCGCGCCGCTGGCACCCGAGTCCGGGAGTGTCGCCGCTCTCGACGGTCCGGTCCTGCCGTTGTCGCGGGCCCAGCGCCGCATCTGGGCCGCGGCGCGCTCCAGCCGGGTGCCGACCGCGCTGAACATCAGTGACGCGGTGCGCCCCGGCCGGGCCCTCGACCCCGACACACTGCGGCGGGCCGTCGCCGCGCTGGCCGACCGCCACGAGGTGCTGCGCACCCGCTTCGCCGTCGTCGACGGGGTCGCCCGGCAGATCGTCATGGACCGACTGCCGGGCGGGGCCGCGCTGCAGGTCGTACACCTCGGTCCCGGGGCCGGCCCGGAAGCGGTCACCGCCGGGGTGCGTGCCGCCCAGGAGACCGTCTTCGACCTCGCCACGGGTCCCCTCTTCGCCGTCCGGCTGCTGCGCGGCGCCCCGGACGGGGACGTCCTCGTCGTCACCGCGCACCACATCGTGTACGACGGTGACAGCGTCGACCTCGTCGTGGGCGACCTGCTGCACGCCCATGACGAACTGGCCGCGGGCCGTGAACCGTGGCAGGGGCGGCCGCCCGCCCTGCAGTACCGGGAGTGGACCGCGCGGGAGGCGGCCTGGCTCGCCGGTCCCGAGGCCGCGGCGGACCGCGCGTACTGGCACCGCACCCTGGGCGGACCGCTGCCGCGCCTGGACCTGCGGTCCGCGGCCCCTCGCACGGCCGGGCCCGCCCGGGCGGGGGCGCTGACCGTGCGCACGGTCCCCCTCGACGTCGTCGACACCGCGGCGCGGACCGTGCCCGGAGCCACCCCGTTCATGACGCTGCTGGCCGCCTGGACGCGCGTGCTGCACCGGCACGGCGGCGGGCCCGAGATCATCGTCGGATCGCCCGCCGCCGGGCGTGACCGCAGCGAACTCGCCGGTGTCGTCGGCTGTTTCGTCAACGCGCTGCCGCTGCGCCTCGCCCCCGGCGCCGCCGGCACGACCGCCGAGCTGCTAGCACAGGTCCGCGACCGGGTCCTGGAGGCGTACGAGCATGCGCGGTTCCCGTACGACATCACCGTGACGGAGCTCGTCGAGCGCCCGCCGCGGGGCCGGCGTCCCGTCTACGACGCCGGGCTCAGCTGGGAGTTCTCGCAGCGGACCACCGACGGCTGGGAGTTCCTCCAGGTGCCGCCCGCGCATCTGCCGCTCGTCGACGACCTGAGGATCTACGCCACCGCCCGCGACGGCGAGCTGCGCCTCGAACTCGTCCACGATCCGGCCCTGTTCACCCCGGACACCGCCGCCGAGCTGCTCGACGAGGTGGTGGACACCCTCGCCGCGCACGACCGGTGGCACATCGACACAGCTGAGACCGCAGGGAGCGTACGGCCATGACCGCCCAGCCCGTGACCATGCCCACGACCGCCGTGTCCGCCGCCGCGCGGGTGGCGGTCACCGGACTCTCGCCGCGGTTGTCCGTGCCGGGCGCCCCGGGGCGGGCCGAGCGCACGCTGTCGCTGACGGCCGCCGCCCGTACGGTGCTGGCCGAGGCGGACGGTCGCACGGTGCTGGCCGCCGCGACCGCGCTGGCGGCGACGGCGGCCGAGGACACCGGCAGCCCCGCCGTCGTACTGGACGGAGTCACCGCGGTACGCGTCGAGGCGGGCGCGGCGCTCACCGTCGCCGACCTCCTCGCGGCGGTGCGGACGGCGGTTCCCGCCGGCTCGGCCGGTGCCGAGGATTCCGCGCTGCGGCTCGAACTCGACGGTAGCGAGGGCGTGTTGCGTGCCGAGTTCGACACGGGGCGGTTCGAGGGCTGGTTCGTCGAGAGTCTGCTGCGGACCGTCGATCATCTCGTCGCTCAGCTCGGCGCACCGGACCGGTCGCTCGCGGACCTCACCCTGGTGAGCGACGCCGACCGGGACGCCGTGCACGCCTTCGGGCACGGCGGCTTCGCACCCCCGGCCGGTCCGAGCACGCTCGTGGAGCGGCTGGAGCGCGGGGCCCGTACGGGTGGCTCCGGCACTGCCGTGGTGACCGCGGACGGGGTCCTGACCCATGACGAACTGCGCGCCGAGTCGCTGCGCGTCGCCCGGAGGCTGCACGCCGGGCACGGTGTGGGGCGCGGCGCCCGGGTGGCGCTCCTCGTCGGCAAGGGGCGGTACGCGCTCGGCGCGCTGCTCGGCACGGTCCGTTCCGGCGCCGCGTACGTGCCCCTGGACCCCACGCAGCCCGCGCAGCGGCTCGCGGCGGTGCTCGCCGACGTCGACGCGGCGGCGCTGGTCGCCGAGCCCGCCCACCTCGCGCTCGCCCGCACCCTCGCGCAGACCACCGGCACGGCGGTGCTGTCGGCCGCCGAGCTCGCCGCACCCGGCGGGCCCGAGGACGGCGTGGTCCCGCCGCCCCCGCTGCCCGAGGACCCGGCGTACGTCATCTACACGTCCGGCTCCACCGGGCAGTCCAAGGGAGTCGTCGTACGCCACTCGGCCATCTGCGGCTATCTCGCCTGGAAGGACGAGTACCACGCGCTGTCCCCCGCGACCTGTCTGCTGCAGATCCCCGCGCTGTCCTTCGACAGTTCCGTCTCCGACGTGTTCTCGGTGCTCGGCTCGGGCGGGCGGCTGGTGCTCGTCGAGGGCAACCGGCGGCTGGACGGCACCCATCTGCGGACGCTCGCCGAACGGCACGGCGCGACCCATGTGACCCTCGTGCCGAGTCTGTACCGGGGTGTCATCGACGCGCTCGCCGCGGCCGGCACCCTGCGTCTGGTCACCGTCGCGGGCGAGGCCATGCCGGACCAGCTGGTCGCCCGGCACCGGCTGGCACTGCCGGGCACCCGGCTCGTCAACGAGTACGGGCCCACCGAGAACTCCGTGGGCGCCACCGCCTTCGACTACCCGGGGCATCCTCTGTACGGCACTCCGATCGGGCGGCCGATCGGCAATACGGCCCTGTCGGTGCTGGACGGGGCGGGCCGGCCCGTGCCGCCCGGTTTTCCCGGGGAGATCCAGCTGGCGGGGCCCGGCCTTGCCGACGGGTATCTCGGGCGCCCCGAGGCCACCGCCACGGCGTTCGTGCGTGACGGCGACGCTCCGGGAGGCCGGCGGTACCGGACCGGCGACCGGGGCTGGTGGCAGGGGGACGGGACGCTGCAGTTCCTCGGGCGGGTCGACGACCAGGTGAAGATCCGCGGCAACCGGGTCGAACTGGGGGACGTGGAGGCCCACTTGGGGGCCATCCCGGGTGTCGCCACTGCCGTCGCCGTGGTCGTGCCCGGGGCGGACGGGCAGGCCTCGCTCGTCGCCTGGGTCACGGGGGCAGCGGCCGACGATCCGGGACGGGTCCGTGCCGCGGCCGTCGAGACCCTGCCCGCGCCCCTGGTCCCGGACCGGGTTCTGGGCCTGGACGAGGTCCCGCTGACAACGAACGGCAAGGTCGACCGCCAGGCTCTCGCCGACCGTGCCGAACGTACGACGACGGGTGGTCAGTGCTCGGCCGAGCCGTCGGAGCCCGTCGCGCCCGGCCCCGACCAGGAGCTGGAAGACATCGTCTCCGGGCTCTTTTGCGAGTTGCTCGGAGTGGAGCACGCCGGCTCCGACGACGACTTCTTCGTACTCGGGGGGCACAGTCTGCTCACCGTCGACCTCGTCGGTGCCCTCGACGAGCGGTACGGACTCCGGCTGGACATCGACGAGCTGTTCGACGGATCCACGGTCGCCGAGATATGCGCCGCGATCCGGCGCCGTACCGATGCACCCGCGAGCCCCGGCTCGTCCGACAGCGCCTCGCCCTCCGACCACCCGCTGTCCGCCGCGCAGCGCCGGCTGTGGACGCTGACCCGGCTCGGCGGGCCCGGTGCGACCATCCACCATCTGACCGATGTGCTGCGCATCGAAGGGTCCCTGGAGCCGGACGAGATCGCCCGGGCCCTGGCCGACGAGGCCGCCGACCACGAACTGCTGCGTGCGCGCTTCTTCGTACGCGACGACGAGCCACGGCAGCGCTTCGTTCCCGGTGACCGGCCTCCGCTGACGGTGGTACCGCTGGAGCACGACCCGACGCCGGAGCGGGTCGCCGAGACCGTGCGCGGGCTGGCCTCCCGGCCGTTCGCGCTAGAGTACGAACCGCCCGTGCGGGCCGCGCTGCTGACCCTGTCGCCGACGAGCTCCGTCCTCGTCCTGACCGTGCACCACATCGTCTGTGACGGCACGTCCGCCGCCGCGCTGGTGCGTCGACTGCTCGCCCGGGTCCGGGCGCAGCGCGAGGGTACGCCCGCGCCCGCGCCCGTCGTCGGACGGTACGTCGAGCACATCGCCCGCGAGAACGAGCGGCTGGCCGGGCCGGAGGGTGCGGCCGACCGTGGCTACTGGCACGAGCGGCTGGCGGGGCCGCTGCCGTATCCCCTGCTGCCGGCCGACGGTGAACGCGGGGCGCCCGCGGGGCCCGGTGGTGTGCAGACCGTACGGCTGTCCGCCGAGGCGGGTGGGAAGGTGCGGGCGCTCGCCCGTGAGCTGGGCAGCAGTGTGTTCACCGTGGGGCTGACCTCGCTCGGCTGGCTGCTGCAGCGGTTCACCGGTGAGCCGCGGATGCTCGTCGGTACGCCCGTCACCGCCCGAGGTCCCGGGGACGGCGAAGTGCTCGGACCGTTCCTCAACACCGTCGTCCTCAGCGTGGAACTGCCGGCCGACGCTCCGTTCGCCGAGGCCGCCGCACGGGTGCGTGCCGCCGTCGGCGGGGCCCTGACCCACCGTGGCCATCCCTTCGACCGGCTCGTCGAGGAACTGCCCGGCGCGCGCGACGGTGGGCGCACCCCGCTGTTCACGGTGATGTTCACGGCCGACGAGCCCGGCGCCGCCGGTACCGGCGAGGAGTTCGACGCGGGGGCCTCGCTCACCGTGCGGCGGGAGCCCTTCGCCGACGACGCCAGCGAGTTCGAGCTCAGCTTCCATCTGGACAACTCCGGTGACGGTCTCGGCCTGACCGCCGAGTACGACACGGTGCTGTTCAGCGCGGCCCGTGTGCGGCGGCTGCTCGGGCACTGGGCGGATCTGCTCACCCGGGCCGCCGGGCACCCCTCCCGCAGCCTCAGCGACACTCCCCTGCCCGCGTTCGAGGAGGCCGACCTCGACCGCCACGAGGCGGGCCGGAGTGTCGTGGACGCCGCCGGGCGGCGCGTGCCCATCGGGGTGCCCGGCGCACTGCACGGCGACGACGGGCCCACCGGTCTCGCGGCGGTGCGACGGGAGGACGGAAGCCTCGTCCTGCGCGGGCCGGCCGGCCGGCCCGCGGCGGCGGCGGACACCGAACTGCGGTTGCTGGAGCACCCCTTCGTCACCGAGGCCGAGCTGACGTCCGCGGATCACGCACGGGTCACAGCGCTTCCCGGGCGCTCCCTCACCCCGCAGTCCCTCGCCGCCTTCGTGCGTCGTGCCCTGCCGGCCGCCTGGGTGCCGGCCACGATCGAGATCGTCACCGGCGGCGAGCACACCGAACCGGTGGCCGACGGCTCCGGTGGCGCCGACATCTCCGACACCGTCGCCGTCGTCGGCCGGGCGATCGCCGAGTGCCTCGGGCTGGCCGGACCCGCCGGGCCCGACGAGGACTTCTTCGAGCTGGGCGGGGGCTCGATCGACGCGATCGCGGTCGCCGGGCAGCTGCGTGCCGGGCTCGGCCGGGAGGTGTCGCCCCGGCTCGTGTTCGACCTGCGCACACCGGCCGCCATCGCCGAGGCCGTCGTACGGGACTCCGCACCCGGTCCCGTCGCCGTGCCCGCCGACGCAGGGCCGGTCCCGGGTCCCGTCGACGGGCCGGCGCCGCTGAGCGGCGAGCAGTACGAGATCTGGCGGTCCCTCAAGGACGGGGCCCCGCAGGGCGCGTTCGCCGTTCTGGAAGCGCTGCGCACCGGGCCCGTCGACGCCAACGCGCTGCGCGAGGCGGTCGAGGACACGGCCGGACGGCACGACGCCCTCTCCAGCCGGCTGGTGACCGACGGCGAGGAACCCCGCTGGCACCGGCTGCCGGTGCCGCGGGTCTCCTGGCACGAGGAGGACCTGAGCACCCTGGCGGAGGCCGACCGGGTCGCGGCGCTGCGCGAGATCGCCCAGCGGCATGTCGGCGAGCCCTTCGACCTGGCCGCCGGCCTGCTCGTGCGCGCCCGGCTGGTGCGGCTCGCCGCCGATGCGCATGTGCTGCTCCTGGCGGTCCATCACATCGCCGTCGACGGCCGTTCCATGGAGCTGATCGTCGGGCAGGTGGAGGACGCCTACACCGCGTTCACGGCCGGGCGGCGTCCCTCCTCCGCGGCGCCGGGCGGGCTGCGGCTGGCGGACGTGGCCCGCTGGCAGCGGACCCGGGTCCCGGACGCGGGCGCGCTGGACGAGTGGCGGCGCGCCTTCGCGTCCCCGCCGCCCGAGCTGTCGCTGCCGTACGACCGGCCCCGGCTGGTGCGTGCGGCGCTGATCCCGACCGAGCTGCCGTTCGTGCTGCCGGCGCCCGGGGCCGGGCGGTTCGCGCGGGACGCGGGCCTCACCCCCTTCGCCGCCGCGCTCACCGCGCTGACCGCGGCGCTCGGACAGGATGCCGGCAGCCGTGCCGAGGTGTGGCTCGCGACCGTGCTCAGCACCCGTGACCGGCCCGGTCTCGACACCGTCGTCGGACCGCTCACCAGCACCGCGGTGCTGCGTGTCGACACCGGCGGTGCCCGCACCCACCGCGAGCTGGCCCGGCGGGTCGCCGACGCGCTGCTCGACGCGCACACCCACGCCGGCACGGATCTCGCCGCGGTCGGTGACCTCGCCGAGCGGGAGTACGGCATCGACCGCGCCCGGCTCAGCCAGGTCCTGGTCGTCGCCCAGGAGGAGGCGGCTCCGCGGCCCGGCGGCCTGTTCGCACCCGACAGCGAAGCCGCCGCCGTCCGCCCGACCGCCACGGCGTTCGACCTGGTGTGGTCCCTGCGGGCCGGACCCGACGACGTCGAGGGCGTTCTCACCTACAAGGGGGAACTCTTCGACCCGGCGACGGCCGGCGGCCTCGTCGCCCGCTACGGCCGGGCTCTGGACGCTCTGCTGCGGGACCCGGACGTCCCGTGGCGGCAGCCCGCGGACACGCGGAGCGGCGCGGCGGCGGGTGAGCGCGCATGAGCGGCGACTGGGAGGAGGTGCTCGCGCGACTCAACGACACCGCGGCGCCCGTCCCCGACGGCACCGTCGCCGAGCTGCTGCGGGAGCGGGCGGCCGGCTGGGCCGGGCTCCCGGCCGTGATCACCGGCGACCGCACGCTCACCCACGCCGAACTCCACGCCCTGGCCGACACCCTCGCCGGGCGCCTGGCCGCTCTCGGGGCGGGCCCCGGGAGCGTGGTCCGGGTCTGTCTGCCGCGCTCGGCGGAGCTGGTCGTCGCGCTGCTCGCCGTACTGCGCTGCGGCGCCGCCTATCTGCCGCTGGACCCCGGGTATCCGCGGGCCCGGCTGGCCGGGATCGCCGAGGACGTGCCCGGCGACCTCACCGTCACCACGGCCGACCTCACCGGCCTGGTCCCGGACGGGCGGAACGTGCTGCTCGACCTCGACGAACTCCCCGCCGGGCAGGGTCCCGCGGACTGTCCGGCCGCCCCCGGCGACCTCGCCTACGTCATTCACACCTCCGGCTCCACCGGCCGCCCCAAGGGCGTCGGCATCGAGCACCGCAGCCTGGTCAATCTGCTGGCGGCCACGGCCGAGCCCTTCGGACTGGGGCCGGGGCGCCGGGTGCTGCAGTTCTCCGGGCCGGGCTTCGACGTCTCGGTGTGGGAGATCTTCGCCGCGCTGTGGGCGGGCGCCGCCGTCGTCCCCTTCGACGCCCCGGCCGCCTCCGCCGACGCGCTCGCCGGCCTGGTCCGGGACCGCGAGGTGGACACCGTGTTCCTGCTCGCCGCGCTCCTCGCCCAGCTGGACCCCGCCGACTTCGCTGTCGTACGGACCGTGGTGACCGGCGGCGAGGCGTTCTGCCAGGCGCTGGTGGACCGCTGGGGCGCGGGCCGTGACCTGTTCTATGTGTACGGGCCGACCGAGGCCACCGTGTTCCAGTCCTGGCATCGCTGCCCGCCGGGCGCCGCGGGTGAACCGCCCACGGTGGGGCGGCCGTTGGCGAATCTGCGCTATCACGTCCGCGACGAGCAGGGCCGGCCCGTCGGCCCCGGCACGGTGGGTGAGCTGTACGTGGGCGGCGTGGGCGTGGGACGCGGTTATGTGGGGCGTCCCGAACTCGATGCGGAGCGGTTCGTCGCCGACCCGTCCGACCCGCGGCCGGGCGCCCGTCTCTACCGGACGGGCGATCTCGTCAGCCACCGCCCCGACGGCACCCTCGACTTCCGTGGCCGGGCCGACCGGCAGGTCAAGATCAGGGGGTTCCGGATCGAGCCGGGCGAGGTGGAGGCCGCGCTGGCGGCGCTGCCGGGGATCGCCGCCGCGGCCGTCGTGGTGCCCGGCGGCACTCCTGAACCGCTGCTCGTGGCACATGTGGTGACGCGTGGCGAGGGGCTGCCGGGCGACTGGCGCGACCGGCTCGCGGAGCGTCTGCCCTACTACATGGTCCCGGCGGCCGTGGCCGTCTGCGACCGGCTCCCGGAGACGCCCAACGGGAAGATCGACCGCCGTGAACTGGCCTCCCGTGGGCTGCCGGCGGCACCCGAGGCGGTGCAGGAGGAGGCCGCGCAAGCGGCGGGCGGTGCGCTGCGGCCGCGGTTGCGGGAGCTGTTCGGGGACGTGCTCGGCTGCCCTGTCGCCGACACCGACGACTTCTTCCACAGCGGCGGGACCAGCCTCAAAGCGGCCGCGCTGGCCCAGGCCGCGGCCGACCGGCTCGGCATCAGGGTCGCCGTACGGGATGTGTTCGAGGCGACGACTCCGGCCGCCCTCGCGGCCCGGCTGGCCCCGCGTTCGGCGGCCGAACCCGCCGGTCGGCCGGAAGCCCCGCCCGCCGCCGCGCCCGCCGGCGGCTCCCCCGCGACGCCCGTGCAGCGCAGCCTGTGGCTGGAACAACAGCTGCGCGGTGCTCACGACACCGCGTACCACGTGCCGTTGCTCCTGCGGTGCACCGGCGCCCTCGAACCGCAGGCCCTCGCCGATGCCGTAACAGCGCTGCAGACCCGGCATCCGGCACTGCGCACGGTGTTCCGTGAGGTGCGCGGCGAGCCGGTGCCCCGGCTGCGCACCGAGGCCTCGCAGCTCGCCGTGGAGACGGCAGCGGACGCGGCGCAGCGGGAGGCTCTCGTCGAGCGCCTGGTGCACGAGCCGTTCGACCTCGCGCGCGGCCCGCTGCTGCGGGCGACGCTGATCCGCACGCCGGGCGACTGCCATCTGCTGCTGGTACTGCACCACACCGTCGCCGACCAGCTCTCCCTGGAGATCGCCGCCGCCGACCTGGTGGCGTGCCACGACGCCCTGGTCGAGGGCCGTCCGCTGCCTCCGGCACCCGCCGACGACTCTCCCGATCCTCAGCCGTCCGGGCGCGAACTCGACTACTGGAAGAGGGAGTTGACCCCCTTCCCCGAGCCGGTCCCGCTGGCCGTGGACCACCCGCGCACCCCGGCCCCCGGCCGCCGCACCGCGGTCCGCATCGAGCAGCTGGACCCGGAGACGACCAGCGCTCTCGAGGACCTGGCCCGTTCCCGGCGCACCTCGCTGTTCACCCCGCTGGCCGCGGCCGTCGCCCTCGCGCTGCACGACAGCACCGGCGCCGAGGACATCTGCCTGGGCACGGCGGTCAGTCACCGCAGGGGCGGCACCATCGGCTGCCGCATCAACACCGTGGCCCTGCGCACCTCCGTCCGCCCTGACCTCACCTGCGGACAGCTCCTGGACGGGCTGGCCGGGAAGGTGGTCGGGGCGCTCGACCACGGTGCGCTGCCCTTCGACGAGGTGGTGCGTGCGCTGGCGCCGCCGCGGGTCGCCGGACGCGGGCCCTTCTTCGACGTATGGGTCACGCTGTGGGACGAGATCGACGCCGCCGGGCTGCTGCGGCTGACGGGTGGTCCGGTGCCGCTGCGTGACGGGCTGTTCGATCTGTCCTTCCAGTTCGGCAGGGACGCGCAGGGGACACGGCTGACCCTCCAGTACGACCGGGACCTGTACGAGTCCGGCACCGCCGCGGCCCTCGCCCGCCGGGTGTGCCGGCTGGCCGGAGCGCTCGCTCGCGCCGGCGCCGAGGACGTCGTACCCCTGGAGATCCCCGCCCCCGCCGCGCCCGCCCTCGCGGGCTTCGCCGGGTTCGACTGGGGCGCGGCAAGCGGGCAGGGACGCGAGGGGAGTTGAGGGGGCCCGGGCCGGTGGCCCGGGGTCAGTCCGTGCGGCGGTAGCTCGTCAGGAGCATGTCCCGGTGGCCCTCGGGTGCGCCGGCCGCCGGGTCCAGGCGCACCGGCTCGGTGCCGTGCAGGATGCGGTGGTCGTCGGCGTACAGCGAGTCCATCGGCTCGGCCAGCAGGGGGTTCTCGATGGGTGTGCCGTCGGCGGCGCAGATGATGCTGCGGCCGCCCAGGACCCGGCGGCGGTCCATCAGGTGCAGGGAGATGAAGTCGAAGCCGTCACGGTGCACACCCTCGGGCGAGGGCAGCCCGATCTCGTCGGCCTGTGCCCGGATACGGACGAGGTGGACGTCCACCTCCCAGTCGCAGGGCGCCGAGCCGTGGGCGAAGACCCGCACGCTGCGCAGCAGCAGGGCGTGCAGGAACGGATTGTCGCGGACCTCGGGCGGCACCGGGGCGAAGTGCCGCGGTACGCCGCCGGCGAAGGGGTTGACCTCGGCGCTCTGGAGGTACGGTCCGGGCCGCTCGGGCAGCAGCGCCTCACGCGCGGCCCGGTAGCGGTAGCGCACGTGACGGCGCAGTCGGTAGGCGCCGCCGTCGGCGAGATAGGCGTCCGGAACCAGATCCCCGTACGCGGCCCGCAGTCCGGCCAGTGCCGGTGCCCAGTCGGCGGTGCGGAACGCGCCGCCGGGCACGGTCAGATAGCCCTTGCGGCGCACCTCCCCGACGATGTCGGCATCGACGGCCAGGGCCGCGGCCCGGCCACGGTCGATCACAGGCTGCACGATGTTCTCCTTGCACGCGATGCGTTCGACGAGGCCTCGAATTCCGGTGCCACCCATTACCCGAATATGGAGAAAAATTGCAGGGAATTCCCCAGGAGTGGCCCACGGATAAACGGCTCGACTCCCTTTCGGACATATTCCGTTGAGGCTCTTCCCGGGCTCGATCCTCTTTCCACATAATGGCGTGGTGACTTTATACAGCGGGGTACTAGAAGCGGAGTCGAGTCCGGCGGACCGCTGCGCGGTGCCCTCGGTGGGGCTGCCCGTGTGGGGGCGTGAGCGGCCAGGGGTGTGCGCGGTCCGCGGGAATGCGAGCGGGACCGCGCAGTTCTATCTGTGGGACATCGCCACGGGCGCCTTCCGGCAGCTCACCGACGCGGCCCACGGCGCGGAGCTCGGCCTGGTCGACCCGCGCGGGCGGCGGCTTTGGTGGTACCGGGACGACGACGGCAGCGAGCAGGGGCACTGGGTGCGTTCGCCGCTGCGGGGCGGCCCCGCAGTTCCCGCGCTGCCCGGTATGCCCGGCGGCTCACCGGAAGGGCTCGCGCTCGGCCGGTCCGGGGTCGCGGTGTCCGCGGTGGGCGAGCCCGACGGCGGATACGGCATGTATGTGATGCGGCCCGGCGCCGACGCCGTGGAACCGCTCCGGCTCAGCCCCAACCCCCTTTATGTCGGTGGGATCAGCGACGACGAGAGCCTCGTGCTCTATGTCCACGCCGAGCGCGGCGACCCCCAGCGGCCCGCCCTGCGCGCCGTCACCCTCGACGGCGAGACCGTCGGCGACCTGTGCGACTGGCCCGAAAGCGGCATCGAGGTCCCGGCCTTCGGCCACCCCTTCGAGCCCGGCGGGCACCGTGTCCTCGCCACCCATGAACGCCAGGGCGTGCGCGCACCCCTGCTGTGGGACCCTCGCACCGGCGAGGTCCAGGAGATCGCCACCTCGCTGCCCGGCGAGGTGCGGGCCCAGTTCTACCCGGACGGCCGGGCCCTGCTGATCCACCACCGCCACCACGGCCGCAGCGAACTCCTCCGGCACACCCTGTCCGACGGACGCACGACCGCGCTGACCACTCCGCCCGGCACCGTCCACGAGGTCGCGGCCCGACCCGACGGCGGCCACTGGTACACGTTCTCCTCCGCGGCCTCCTCACCCGTCCTGTACGACGCCGCCGGCACCGAACTGCTCAGCGCGCCGCGGACGTTCCGCCCCGCCTCGCCGGTGCGGGAGATCCTCGCCGAGGGTCCCGGCGGGCCCGTGCCCGCCTACGTCAGCGCCCCGACCGGGCGGGACGAGCGACAGCCCGACGGCAGCCCGTATCCGGCCGTGTTCCTGCTGCACGGCGGTCCGCACGCCGCCGACGGCGACGCCTATCTGCCCGCGGCCGCCGCCTGGAACGACGCCGGCTACACCGTCGTACGCGTCAACTACCGCGGCTCCGGCGACAACGGCCGCGGCTGGCGGCTGGCGCAGCGGGCCTCCGTCGGCCACACCGAACTCGCCGATGTCGCCGCGGTCCGCGCCCGTCTCGTCGCCGACGGGCTCGTGGACCCCGGCCGCTGTGTCCTTGCGGGCGGGTCCTGGGGCGGCTACCTCGTGCTGCTGGGGCTCGGCACCCAGCCCGGTCTGTGGGCCTGCGGGGTGGCCGAGAACCCGGTCGGCGACTATGTCGCCGCCTACGAGGAGGAACTCGAGGGGCTGCGCTGGGTCGACCGGGCCATGTTCGGCGGCAGCCCCGCGGAGGTGCCCGAGAAGTACGCCGCCGCCTCCCCGCTGACCCATGCCGGCGCCGTCCGTGCGCCCCTGCTCGTGCTCGCGGGCGAGCAGGACCCGCGCTGTCCGCCCCGGCAGGTCGAGAACTATGTCGCCGCGCTGCGCGGCCGGGGCGCCGACGTCGAGGTCCACTACCGCGCGATGGGGCACCGTACGGCCCACACCGGCCTCGGCGCCGAGTCGATCACCACCCAGATCACCTTCGTCCACCACCGGGTCGGCACCCGGCCCCACACGGAAGCGGGAACATGAGCGAGAACACCACCCCACAGCAACCGGCCACCCCCGAAACGCCCGCCCCGCGCCGCCGGTTCACGGTCCAGCGCGGCGGCTGCGGCTGCGAGGGCAAGCCCGCCCCGAAGGCGGCCGCCCCGGCCGCCGACACCGCACAGGCCCCGGCCGGCGGCTCCGACACCGAGCCGGGAGAGGCCCGTTGAGCGACGTCGACTTCAGCGGACTCGAATCCCTCGGCTGGCGGCCCGAGCTGGCCGCCGCCTGGGACGAGGGCGGCTACGAGGACATCTTCCCGGGCGCCTCGCCCGGCCGGGTCGGGCAGGTCGACCGGGGCGCCTGCACCGTGCTCCTCGCCGACCGCACGGTACGGGCCGCTCCCGCGCCCCGGGTGTTCCGGCCCGAACAGCCCCGCCTCGGCGGTCCCGGACTCGCCACCGGCGACTGGGTCGTGGTGGCGGACGACCGGGTCGAGGAGGTCCTGCCGCGCCACTCCGCGTTCGTGCGGGGCAGCGCCGGCGCCAGGACCGAGGCCCAGATCGTCGCCGCCAACGTGGACACCGTCTTCGTGGTGGTCGCGCTCACCGGGGATCAGCGGCTGCGCCGTATCGAGCGGTATCTGGCGGTGGCGTGGCAGAGCGGCGCCCAGCCCGTCGTCGTGCTCAGCAAGGCCGATCTGCATCCGGACCCCGAGGCGGCCGCCGACGAGGTCCGGGGCATCGCCCCCGGGACATCGGTGCACACCATCTCCTCGCACACCGGTGAGGGCCTCGAAGCGCTGCGGGCCTACGCGGGCCCCGGCAGCACGGTCGCCCTGGTCGGGCTCTCCGGCGTCGGCAAGTCCACGCTGGTCAACGCCCTCAGCGGAGCCGAGCGGCTGAGCACGCAGGAGGTGCGCGGCGACTTCAAGGGCCGGCACACCACCACGCACCGCGAGCTCGTCCCGCTGCCCGACGGCGGACTGCTCGTCGACACCCCCGGTATGCGCGGTCTGGCCGTGTGGGACGCCGAGGAGGGCATCGACCGTGCCTTCAGCGACATCGAGGAGCTGACCGGGGAGTGCCAGTTCCGGGACTGCACCCACGGTGCGGAGCCGGGCTGCGCCGTGCGCGGCGCGGTCGACGAGGGCGAGTTGGACGAGGACCGCCTCGGCAACTGGCACAAACTGCGCCGCGAGCAGCGCATGCTGGAGCTGCGTCAGGACGCCCGTGCCCGCGCCGAGGACAAGCAGCGCATCCGCACCCGCGCCCGTGCGCTGAAGAAGCGCCCGCACCGCTGAGATCCTCGGCGCCGGCCGATGCCTCGTCCGGCGCCGAGGTCACCTCAGCAGGCGTCCGTCAGGGCGTATGTGCCCCACACCTCGCGCAGGGCGTCGCAGACCTCGCCGACGGTGGCCCCGGCGGCGAGAGCGTCCTTCATCGGGTACAGGACGTTGTCCGTCCCCGCCGCCGCCTTCTGCACCAGCAGCAGGGTGTCCGTCACGCGCTCGCGGCACCGCCAGGCGCGCAGCTTGGCCAGGCGTTCGGCCTGCCGGGCCTCGACGGCGGGGTCCCGGAGCGGCTCGCAGTCGCCGGCCGCCGCCTCCACGCCGTCCGCCGCGGCCGGGTGGCCGCAGAGCGCGAGCGTGGTCCAGTTGGGCAGTTCGGTCCTGCCGTAGGTGACGAGGTCGGCGGTCAGACGGAGTGCGGGCCCGGGCGGGAAGAGGGCCGGGCCCGGGGCGACGCACTCCCCCGGTACGCAGTCGGGGATCGTGCCGGTCAGCCGGTCCGCCGGCACGCCCTGCTCCTCGGCCACCAGTTGGTACAGGAGCAGCAGGACGGCCGCGGGGGCGTCGATCCGCAGCGCGGTCGACACCTTGTCCAGCGGGATCCCGGCGAACAGCACCCGCATGTCGTCCAGCGAGTCGATCGCCACCCCCGCCCTGCCGACCTCGCCGCTCGCGCCCGGTGCGTCGGAGTCCAGGCCCCGCCGGGTCGGCCGGTCGAAGGTGACGGAGAGGTCGGTCGTGCCGTTCGCGAGCAGTTGCTTGTAGCGGGCGTTGAACGCGCCGGCCGTGGCGAGGATGTGGTCCATCGCGTCAGCCGACGACGGTCCAGGTGTCGCCGCCGGCCAGCAGCGTCGCCAGATCCCCCTTGCCGTTCTGCTCGATCGCCGTATCCAGCTGGTCGGCCATCAGGGTGTCGTAGACGGGGCGTTCGACGTCGCGGAAGACGCCGATCGGGGTGTGGTGGAGGGTGTCGGGGTCGGCCAGCCGGGACAGGGCGAAGGCCGTGGTCGGGGACGTGGCGTGGGCGTCATGGACCATCAGGTCGGCCTCGTTCTCCTCGGTCACGGTCACCACCTCCAGGTCGCCGGTGCGGTGGTCGCGGACGACGCCCTTGGCGCCCTCGGCGCCGAAGCGGATGGGCCGGCCGTGCTCCAGGCGGATCACCGCCTCCTCGGCCTGCTGCTTGTCCTTGAGCACCTCGAAGGCGCCGTCGTTGAAGATGTTGCAGTTCTGGTAGATCTCCACGAGCGCGGTGCCGGGGTGGGCGGCGGCCTGGCGCAGGACCTCGGTCAGGTGCTTGCGGTCGGAGTCCACCGTGCGGGCCACGAAGGACGCCTCCGCG
>NZ_JAQMWP010000011.1 GCF_030403745.1 Streptomyces sp. S.PB5 | reverse complement strand
GACACGCCGCTGCTGTTCAACGGTGACGGCAGCAAGAAGCCCGCCTACACCTCCGTCCTCAACGCACTCAACGGCGGCACCACCACACCGCCTCCGGGTGGCGCGCCGATCAAGGGCGTCGGTTCGGGCCGCTGCGTGGACGTGCCCGGCGCCGGTACCACCGACGGCACCCAGGTCCAGCTGTGGGACTGCCACAACGGCACCAACCAGCAGTGGACGTTGACCTCCGCGGGTGAGCTCAGGGTCTACGGCAACAAGTGCCTCGATGCCGCCGGCACCGGCAACGGGACCAAGGTCCAGATCTACAGCTGCTGGGGCGGCGACAACCAGAAGTGGCGCCTGAACTCCGACGGATCCATCGTCGGCGTCCAGTCCGGCCTGTGCCTCGACGCCGCGGGGGCCGGTACCGCCAACGGCACCCTGATCCAGCTCTACACCTGCTCGAACAGCAGCAACCAGCGCTGGACCCGCACGTGATGAGGCCTGCCACAGACGAAAGGGTGAATCGATGACGGCCTGGGACGCGGCTTCAGCCGCCCCTGGAGGAAGGCACGGCTGGTGGGCCCGGATCGCCGCCCTGGTGGCACTGACCCTCGTCATCGGCCTGCTCGCCGCGGTGAATCCGGCGCCCGCCCAGGCGGCGACGGTGGACACCAACGCCTGGTACGTCCTGGTCAACCGCAACAGCGGCAAGGTGCTGGACGTCTCCGGCGCGTCCGGCGCCGACGGCGCACGGG
Source organism: Streptomyces sp. S.PB5 (assembly GCF_030403745.1). Lineage (GTDB taxonomy): Bacteria > Actinomycetota > Actinomycetes > Streptomycetales > Streptomycetaceae > Streptomyces. Next base: position 379,920 of record NZ_JAQMWP010000011.1, on the reverse strand, counting down.
TCAACCAGTGGACGAGGAACGACCAGAACCAGCAGCAGTGGCAGTTCGTGGACTCCGGAGGCGGCTTCTACCGTCTCAAGGCCCGCCATTCGGGCAAGGTGCTCGACGTGGCCGGTGTCTCGACCGCCGACGGTGCCGCGGTCCAGCAGTGGACCGACCACAACGGGGCCAACCAGCAGTTCCGCCTCGCCGACTCCGACGCCGGGCATGTCCGGCTGATCAACCGTAACAGCGGCAAGGCGGTCGAGGTGCAGGGCGCCTCCACCGCCGACGGCGGCAGCGTCGTCCAGTACACCGACTGGGGCGGCGCCAACCAGCAGTGGCAGCTGGTCAAACTGTCGTCCGACGGCGGTGGCGGTGGGGCGTGCGGCAGCGCCCCGACGCTGACGAGCGGGACGCACACGATCCAGAGCGGCGGCAAGAGCCGCAGCTTCATCCTCAGGGTTCCCGCCAACTACGACAACAGCCACCCCTACCGGCTGATCTTCGCGTTCCACTGGCGGGGCGGCACGGCCACCGAGGTCTCCTCGGGCGGCACGAGCGGGGCCGCCTGGTCCTACTACGGCCAGCAGGAACAGTCGAACAACTCGGCGATCCTCGTCGCCCCCCAGGGCCTCGGCAACGGCTGGGCCAACTCCGGCGGTGAGGACATCACCTTCGTCGACGACATGATCCGGCGCATCGAGGCCGGTCTCTGCGTCAACCCGGCACAGCGTTTCGCCACCGGCTTCAGCTGGGGCGGCGGCATGAGCTACGCCATCGCGTGCAGCCGTGCCAACGCCTTCAGGGCCGTCGCGGTCATCTCCGGCGCCCAGATCAGCGGATGCAGCGGCGGCACCCAGCCGATCGCCTACTTCGGGATCCACGGCATCAGCGACAACGTCCTCGGCATCGACCAAGGACGGTCCCTGCGCAACAAGTTCGTCAGCAACAACGGCTGCACCGCGCAGAACCCGCGCGAGCCCGCGCCTGGCAGCCGGACCCACATCACCACCACCTACTCCGGCTGCCGGGCCGGCTATCCGGTCCAGTGGGCGGCGTTCGACGGCGGCCACATCCCCGGCCCGGTCGACGGCTCCTCCGGTGAGAGCGGCGTCACCACCTGGACCAAGGGAGAGATCTGGAGGTTCTTCGCACAGTTCCAGTGAACCGACCGCGCCATGCAGTGGAGCCGGAACCGATCCGGCTCCACTGCACGGCCGTTGGTCTGACAGCAGGGCTCGTCATGCCATGGCTGGTCCGGAGCGAAGTGTGGACACGCGGGGTTGAGGTCTCTTAGCCTTGTCGGCGGACCATTCCGGTCGATGTGACCCGACAGCGCGGTAGCCATCGACTTCTCCTGTTTCCGAGCTGTTGCCCCCGCTCGGCACAGCGGCCCGCCGACGCGTATCCGGCGGGCCGAAGCGGCGACATCCCGCTGCGGTATCGGCGCGGCAGCGCGCGCCCTGAGCCTGGCAGCCACCTGTTTCTGCACCTGTTTACGAAGGGGGCTCGATTGTCATGTTCATGAGACTCAGGGCTGCGGCCGTACGTTGGCCGGCCATCGGTTCGGCTCTGCTCCTGGTCGCGGCCTTACTCGTCGGGGTCGTGTCCGGTGCGACCCCGGCCTCGGCACATCCGATCAACGCCGCCGACTTCCAGCAGGTCCAACTGGCCCGCGGGGTACCGGAAGTCGGTGAGCCCATGTCGCTGGCCGTACTCGCGGACCGGTCGGTGCTGCACACCGCTCGCAACGGGACCCTGCGCCGCACGGATGTGCACGGCACCACCACGGTGATCGGCACCATCCCCGTCTACGCGCACGACGAGGACGGCCTGCAAGGCATCGGCGTCGACCCGGGGTTCGCCACCAACCGGTACATCTACCTCTACTACGCCCCGCCCCTGTCCACACCGGGCGGCGACGCACCGACCACCGGCAGCAACTGGACGGCATGGCAGGGCGTCAACCGGCTTTCCCGGTTCACGCTCAACGCCGACTTCACGCTCAACCAGTCCAGCAAGGTGGACATCCTCGACGTGGCGGCCGACCGGGGCACCTGCTGCCACGCCGGCGGAGACATCGACTTCGACGCGGCGGGCAACCTGTACCTGTCCACAGGCGACGACACCAACCCGTTCGAGTCCGCCGGATACTCACCCCTCGACGAGCGGACCAACCGCAACCCGGCCTTCGACGCACAGCGCACCGCCGCCAACACCAACGACCTGCGCGGCAAGATCCTGCGGATCAAGGTCAACGAGAACGGGTCGTACTCGATCCCGGCAGGCAACCTGTTCCCGCCCGGCACGGCCAGGACCCGGCCGGAGATCTACGCGATGGGCCTGCGCAACCCGTTCCGGATGAGCGTCGACAAGGCCACCGGCGTCGTCTACGTCGGCGACTACGGCCCCGACGCCGGCAACACCTCGGCGCGCGGGCCGCAGGGCCAGGTCGAGTTCAACCGCGTCACGGGCCCGGGCAACTACGGCTGGCCCTACTGCACCGGCACCAACACGAGCTCCGAGACATACGCGGAATGGGACTTCGCCACCAACTCGGCGGGCGCGAAGTACAACTGCTCGGGCGGTCCGACGAACAACTCGCCCCGCAACACCGGCCTGAGCGTGCTGCCCGCGGCGAAGCCCGCCTGGATCCGCTACGGCGGCGACGCCGGCAGCCCGTCGGCGTTCGGCAGCGGCTCGGAGTCGCCGATGGCGGGCCCCGTATACCGGTACGACCCCGCCGTCAGCGCGCCCACGAAGTTCCCCCAGTCGTTCGACGGGCAGTTCTTCGCCACGGAGTTCGGCCGCGGCTGGATCAAGCCGATCCACCTCAACGCCGATGGCACGCCGGGGACCATCGACAGCTTCCCCTGGACCGGCAAGCAGGTGATCGACTCGGCGTTCGGCCCGGACGGCTCCTACTACGTGCTGGACTACGGTTCCGGGTTCTACCAGGGTGACCAGTACTCCGCCCTGTACCGCTTCGACTACGTCGGCGCCGGCAACCGCGCGCCCACGGCGGTGGCCGGCGCCAACCGGACCTCCGGCACGGCACCGCTGACCGTGACGTTCTCCTCGGCCGGCTCGTCCGACCCCGAGGGCGGGGCACTGACCTATGCGTGGAGCTTCGGTGACGGCACCAGCTCCACCGCCGCCAACCCGACGAAGACGTACAGCACGAACGGCGAGTACACGGCCACGCTGACCGTGCGCGATCCGCAAGGCGCCACCGGCACCGCCGATGTGCGGATCACCGTGGGCAACACCGCGCCGACCGTGACCATCAACAGCCCCGCCTCGGGGGAGATCTTCGCCTTCGGCGACACCGTGCCGTTCAGCATCACCGTGACGGATCCGGAGGACGGCACGGTCGACTGCGCCAAGGTCAAGATGACGTACATCGTCGGTCACGACAGCCATGGCCATCCGGTCACCTCGAAGACCGGTTGCTCCGGCACCATCACCATCCCGGTCGACGGTGAGCACGACGACGCGGCGAACATCTTCGGGGTCTTCGACGCCGAGTACACCGACGACGACGGGCTCACCACGCACACCCAGCACACCCTCCAGCCCAAACACCGGCAGGCCGAGCACTACAAGACCTCGTCCGGCGTCACCGTCTACGACAAGTCGACCGCCGAGGGCGGCAGATCCGTCGGCGACATCGAGAACGGCGACTGGATCGCGTTCGAGCCGTACAAGCTGAGCAACGCCACCTCCTTCAGCGCCCGGGTGTCGTCAGCCGGTTCGGGCGGCACACTGCAGGTCCGGGCGGGCTCGCCCACCGGTAGCGTCCTCGGCTCCGCCACCGTCCCGGTGACCGGCTCGTGGACGACCTTCACCACCGTCAATGGAACGCTCTCCGGCGCACCGGCCGGCACCACCACGCTCTACCTGACCTTCGCCGGCGGCTCCGGATTCCTCTTCGACGTCGACGCGTACACCTTCAACACCGGCGCCGGCCCGACACCCGGCGAGGGTCCGATCACAGGGCTCGCGGGGAAGTGTCTGGATGTCCGTGACGGCAGTTCGGCGGACGGTACCGCGGTGCAGATCTCGTCGTGCACGGGGTCGGCGGGGCAGCGGTGGACGGTGGCGCCGGGGTCGACCGTCAAGGCGCTCGGCAAGTGCCTGGACGTCTCCGGCAGCGGCACGGCGGACGGCACGAGGGTCGTGCTGTGGTCGTGCAACGGCGGCGCCAACCAGAACTGGCAGGCGAACGCGGACGGTTCCCTGCGCAACCCGCAGTCGGCCAAGTGCCTGGACGTGACGGGCGCCAACTCGGCGGACGGCACCCTCGTGCACCTGTGGACCTGCAACGGCGGCGCCAACCAGAAATGGACCCTGCCCTGATGCCTGTCACCGAGAAGAGAGCGACGGACATGCGCAGAAAACCTCGATTCCTGCTCGGTGGGGTGACCGCGGCACTCACCGCCCTGGCCCTCCTCGGGCAGCCCGGCCCCGCCCAAGCCGCGGACACGCCCTACGACGTCCTCGTGTTCTCCAAGACGGCCGGTTTCCGGCACGACTCGATCCCGGCCGGGATCCAGGCCGTCCGCGACCTCGGGGCGGCGAACAGCTTCACGGTCACGGCCACGGAGGACGGCGGCCACTTCACCACCGCCAACCTGAGCCGCTACGAGGCGGTGATCTTCCTCAACACCACCGGCGACGTCCTGAACGACGCCCAGCAGTCCGCGTTCCAGTCGTACATCGGCTCCGGCGGCGGCTTCGTCGGCGTCCACTCGGCCGCGGACACGGAGTACAACTGGCCGTTCTACGGCGACCTGGTCGGTGCCTACTTCGCCTCGCACCCCGCTGTCCAGCAGGCGAACATCAAGGTGGAGGGGCGGGCGCACGCGGCGACCGCCCATCTGCCGCAGACCTGGACCCGCACCGACGAGTGGTACGACTTCCGGACCAACCCCCGTACCACCGCGCGCGTGCTCACCACGCTCGACGAGTCGTCGTACTCGGGCGGCACGATGGGCGCCGACCACCCGCACAGCTGGTGCAAGACCACCGCGGGAGGCCGGTCCTTCTACACCGGTGGCGGGCACAGCCAGGCCTCGTACGCGGAGCCGGCGTTCCGGGCGCACCTGCTCGGCGGCATCCGGTACGCGGCGGGCCGGACCAAGGCCGACTGCCGGCCCGAGAGCGGCTACACCGCCCTCTACAACGGCTCCACCACCGGCTGGTCGCAGGCCGGTCCGGGCAGCTTCACCAACTCCGACGCCACCCTCACCTCGACCGGCGGCATGGGCATGCTCTGGCACAGTGCCCGGCAGTTCACCAACTACTCGCTGAAGCTGGACTGGAAGATGCCCGGCGACGACAACTCCGGCGTGATCGTGGGCTTCCCGCCGACGAACGACCCCCAGTCGGCACTGGACAACGGCTACGAGGTCCAGATCGACGCCACCGACGCGCCCGACCGCACGACCGGCTCGATCTACGCCGTCAAGGCCCCGGACACGGCTGCCCGGGACGCGGCGCTCAACCCGCCGGGCGAGTGGAACACCTTCGAGGTGCTGGTGGAGGGCGAGCGGCTCCAGGTCTGGCTCAACGGCGTGAAGATCAACGACTTCACCAACACCGATCCCGCCCGCTCGCTCGCCGGCCACATCGGCATCCAGAACCACGGCACGGGGGACGACGTGTCGTTCCGCAACATCCGGATCAAGGAACTGGGCGGTGGCCCGACACCTGGTGAGGGTCCGATCACGGGGCTCGCGGGGAAGTGTCTGGATGTCCGTAACGGCAGTTCGGCGGACGGTACGGCGGTGCAGATCTCGTCGTGCACGGGTTCGGCGGGGCAGCGGTGGACGGTGGCTGCGGGGTCGACGGTGAAGGCCTTGGGCAAGTGCCTGGACGTCTCCGGCAACGGCACGGCGGACGGGACGCGCGTCGTGCTGTGGTCGTGCAACGGGGGCGGCAACCAGAACTGGCAGGCGAACGCGGACGGTTCGCTGCGCAACCCGAGGTCGGGCAAGTGTCTGGACGTGTCGGGCGCCAACTCGGCGGACGGCACCCTCGTGCACCTGTGGACCTGCAACGGCCAGGCCAACCAGAAATGGACCCTGCCGTGAGCTGACACGCACGTCGAAAGGGCCACCACCCACTGGGCGGTGGCCCTTTCGGCCGTGGACGCGGCGACTCAGCGGTAGCCGGCCGCGACGACGTTGGCCTGTACCGCCGCCTCGGTCGCGTCCGACGGGTACCCGGACACCATCGCGCCCTCGTAGAAGGTGCCGGCGCTGAGGTTCGCGCCGCCGCCGGGCTTGCAGCAGTCACCGCCGCTGCCGAGGATGATGGCGCCCTGCTTCTTCATGGGGCTGTACCCGGGCGGAAGCGCGCCGTCCCAGAGGGTGGTCAGATTGCCGGTCTGGGCGTTGGCGCCCTTCAGCGCGAAACGGCTCGTCCCGTTGTTCTTCAGCATCGCCGTCACGAACTTGCTGGTGAAGGCGCGCTGGTTGCTGTTCCAGCTCTGACTGCCACCGGAGTAGAGCCCCCATTCGAGATCGGCCTGGACCCATGGGCCGCTGCCGACACACCCGCCGAACCAGCACTGGGTGCTGAAGTTGATCGCGTCCATCGCCCCGGCCGCGTCGGCCGCCCGGGTCGTCTCGCTGTTGCCGTAGTCGAAGCAGCAGCCGCCGTTGACATGAGTGCCGCTGGTCACCATGTACATGCCTTCGGGGGCGCTGCCGGTCGGTACGCCGGTCAGGTGGCCGTCCCGCCAGTAGCTGTTGCCGGGGTTGATGTAGAGCGAGTACGCCTTGTTGCCGCCGACCGCCAGCGACTCCGACGTCGCGAGCGCCGGGCGGCTCTGGGTCGACCCCGGGACCTGGGCCGAACCCTGGTACCACAGGTCGTTCCCGCGGCCGGACTGGTCGTAGACGACGGTGATGACGCAGGTGGTCCCCGCGCAGAACGAGTCCTGCGCCGATGCGTCGGCGGCGCCGCCCGCGCTCAGGACGCCGATGTTCCGGGTCGTGCTGTCGGAAGAGCGCCGGACCTGGTAGAGGTTGCCGCTGTAGGTGCCGTAGAGCGCCCGTACCGTGCTGTGCGCGGCGATGCAGGGGGTGCCGCCCGAGGCGTAGATGTCGCAGGTGCCCGCGCCGCCAGGCTGCGGCGGTGTCGGCGAGGTCCACTGCTGGTTGGTGCCGCCGTGGCAGGACCAGAGGATGATCCTGGTGCCGTTGGCCGTGCCGCCGGCGTTGGCGTCGAGGCACAGGCCGGACTGGACGCCGGTGATGGTGCCGTTGGAGTTGACGTTCCACTGCTGGTTGGTCTGGCCGTTGCAGTCCCAGACGATGACGGCGGTGCCGTTGGCGGTGCCGGCGCCGCTGGCGTCGAGGCACTTGTTGCCGGGCAGGGTCAGCTGTTTGCCGGTGCTGTAGGTCCAGGTCTGGCCTGCCGCTCCGGTGCAGTCCGACAGCTGGGTCTGGGTGCCGTTGGCGGTGCTGGAGGCGGTCAGGCACCGGCCGGACGGCACGCCCACGACGGTGGCGCTCTGCCCCGGTTCGATCGGTGCCGCCACCGCAGTGGCGCCGACGGCGACAAGCATCAGGGTGGCGCCCAGCGCGGACAGCCGTCCGTACCGGCGGGTCCGAGGTATCCGAAACACCATGGCGTTCCTCACCTGTTCGTAGAGAGGGCTGCCCGACGCGCGACCGCGCCGGGCAGCCCGTCCGGATGCGCTATACGGCGGTGAACCGCCACTGCTGGTTGGTGCCGCTGTGGCAGGTCCACTGCAGGAGTCGGGCGCCGTCGGCCGTCGAGGCGCCGTTGACGTCGACGCACAGCCCGCTGGGCTGGCTCTTCATCGTGTACACGCCCGCTGTGGTCGTCGGTGTGACGACGAACTTCTGCGGGTTGCCGTTGTCGCAGGTGGACTGCTGCAGGAACGCGCCCTGCGAGGTGGATCCGCCCGTGACGGCGAGGCACTTGTCGCTGTGCGCCGCCTTCAGGTAGACGGCGCCGCCACCGGCGTCGACGGCCTGCCACTTCTGGTTGTTGCCGCCGGTGCCCGGCCACTGGACGATCTGGGCGCCGTCAGCGGTCGAGGCGCTGCTGACGTCCATGAACTTGCCGCTGTGCTGCGCCGCGACCGTCCAGGTCCGACCGGCCACGCCACCGCCGCCGGTGCCCGGTTCACCGACCCCGCTGCCGCCGAAGGTGAGCGAGTCGAGGTCGAACCAGTTGTTCGACGTGCCCTTGAACACCAGGTAGAGCTGGTGCGAGCCGGTGAGTTCGGCGGTGTTCACGGCCGGCGTGGACTGGTAGGTGTTCCAGCCGCCGGTGCTCGGCACCGGTGTGGTGGCCAGGAGTGTGCCGGTCGGGGAGTCGGCGCGCAGTTCGATCGATCCGCCGCCGCTCGGTGACGACAGGCGATAGCGCACGCTCGTGATGCCCGACAGACTCATCGGCTTGAACGCGATCCAGTCGCCGTCGGAGATGCTGCCGACCCGCTTGCCGCTCTCCGCGCCCGACTGTTCGACGATCTGCACACCCGACTGGCCCGTGAAGAACTCGGCCTGCTTGTGCTTGGGCTGGAGGATCGCGTGAGCGTAACCGGTGAGCGGGTTCGCTCCGCCGGAGCCGCCGTCGTCGGTGTAGCGGGCGTTGAGGACGTAGTACAGGTTGGCGCCGTCGGGGTGCCCGCCGAGCAGCGACGTGTCGATGGTGCCCGAGCACCCGGGGTAGTCCGTGGTCTCGTGCTGGTGGTCGTCGTGGCCGAGGGCGGGGTTGACGAACACCTTCGTGCAGTCGACGGGCGCGCCGCCGGGATCCGAGACGGACACCTTGTACGGGACGCGGTCGCCGAACTCCAGCATGCCGCCGTCGGACGGAATCGTGAGGGTGACGACCGGTGCCGTGTTGCCCACGGTGATCGGCACGTTGGCGAAGGCCGACTGGCCGGTGTTGTCGGTGACCTTGAGCTGGGCCGTGAAGTTGCCGTTGGCGGTGTAGGTGTGTGACGGGTCGGTCGCCGTGGACGTGGTGCCGTCGCCGAAGGTCCACTGGTAGGAGAGCGTGCTGCCGGGATCGGGATCCGTGGATCCCGCGCTGCTGAACTGCACGGTCAGCGGCGCGTTCCCGTCGGTGGGCGTTCCGGTGGCCTTGGCTGTCGGTGCCCGCCCGCCCTGGCTCTTGTAGTCGATGCGGTAGAGCCCCGAGTCGTTGTTGCCACCGCCGAAGTTGGTGCCCCACTCCAGCAGGTACAGCGAGCCGTCCGGCCCGAACTCCATGTCCATCGGCTTGAGGAACTTGGCCGCCGGCATGAAGGAGTTGGTCCGGGTGACCGCGGTCGCGGAGTCGAAGTGGACCTCCTTGACGGTGTGGCGCGACCACTCGTAGAAGAAGTGGACCCCGTCGTAGTAGGGCGGGAACTTCGTCGCGGACGGGTTCGCGGCGTCGTAGCGGTAGACCGGTCCGCCCATCGGCGCCGAGCCGCCGGAGCCCAGTTCGGGGAAGTCCGGTGAGACGCCGTAGCCGTACCACATGTTCGGCGCGACGATCGGCTTCAGGTTGGTCAGGCCCGTGTTGTTCGGTGAGTTGTTGACGGGCGCGTTGCAGTTGAACTTGGCGCCGACGGCGCCGGTGCTCGGGTTGTAGGGCGCGTAGGCCTGGTTGTCGCCGTGGCAGAACGGCCAGCCGTAGTTGCCCGCGGTCTTGATGACATTGAGCTCGACGAGCCCTTCGGGGCCGCGGTTCGTCGCGGGACCGCCCCGGTCCGGGCCGTAGTCGGCGAGGTAGACCCAGCCGGTGGCCGGGTCGATCGAGAAGCGGAACGGGTTGCGGAAGCCCATCGCGTAGACCTCCGGCCGGGTCTGCGCGGTGCCCTGCGGGTACAGGTTGCCGGCCGGGACGGTGTAGCCGCCGTCCGCCGACGGCCGGATGCGCAGGAGCTTGCCCCGCAGGTCGTTGGTGTTGCCGGCGGTACGGGCGGCGTCGAGGTTGGCCTTGCCCGCTCGCCAGTCCAGCGGGGCGTAGCCCTGCCAGGCGGGGTCGAGGTTCGGTGGGACGTCGTCCCCGGTGCCGATGTAGAGGTTCCCGTCGGGGCCGAACTCGATGTACCCGCCCGTGTGGCCGGGCTCGGGGGACGTGCGGTCCCGGGTCGCCGGGATGTCGATGATCGTCTTCTGGCTCGACATGTTCAGGGTGTCGCCGGTGAGCGTGAACCGGGAGACCCGGTTGATGTCGTTCGGGACTCCGGCCGGGGAGTGGTACAGGTACACATAGCCGTTGTCGGCGAAGTCGGGGTCGAGCGCCAGTCCGGTGAGGCCGTCCTCGCCGCCGGTGTAGACGCTGAGGGTGCCGGCCGTCACGGTGCTGTTGGTGGTCGGTTTGAAGACCTTCAGCTGCCCGGACCGCTGGACGTAGAGCACCCGTCCGTCCGGGGCGACCGCGAGGGCCATCGGGTCCGCGGTGTTGTCGTCGAGGGTGCGCTTCTCGAAGTTGCTCCACACCGTGCCGCCGCAGTCACCGGGCTCCTTGCCGGCCGCCCACTTCACGCCCCCGAGGACGTGGTTGCGGAAGTAGGTCTCGCTGTAGGACGCGGCGGCGTGCCCCATGGCGGTCGCCCACACCCGGCCGCCGCCCGTGTTGCGGCACCACGAGATGGGGTGGTCAGGACCCATGGCGCGGGGGCCCGGGTTGTAGGTGCGCTCGTCCGCGGTGACCAGGACATGGACGTCACCGCGGGGGTTCTTGTCGAAGTTGTACCACTCCTCGCTGCGGTTCCAGCGGTCCGGGAGGCCGGCCGTCGACGGGTGCTTCTTGTCCGCGACGACGGCGGTGCCGGCCAGCACACCGGGAGAGTGCTCCGGCATGTGCGCGCCGCCGTTGATCGTCTGGTCCCACCACGGGTACTCGTTCTCGATGCCCATGTCCGTGGCGTTGTGGATCGCGACGATGCCCTTGCCGCCGGCGAGGTAGCCCTCCACCGCCTGCCGTTGGGCCGCCGTCGTCCACACCATTCCCGACGTCTGGAGCATGATGAGCACGTCGAAGCCGGCGAGGTTCGCCGGGGTGAAGACGCTGGAGTCCTCGCTCGCGACCAACTCGAAGTCGTTGGCCGCCGCCTGCTCCCGGAGCATCGTGAGGGCGGCGGGGATCGAATCGTGCCGGTAACCGGCCGTCTTCGTGAAGACCAGGGCTCTGAAGTCCGGCGCCGCTGACGCCGGTTGGGCGATGACGAGCGACAGAAGCACGCTCGCGATCGCCCCGAAGATGAATATGACGCGACGCATGCCGTCTCCTATTTCGGCGGAGCAACGATGGCATGACCACGGGCACACGTGTGCCGTCAGCTCGTCATCCGGTCCGCCGTGACGGGCGGTCAAGTCCCTACGGAAGAGTGGGGGATTCACGCCAGATGCGACCGTCTTCCGTGGTCTGCGGGTCAGCATGCAGCGGCCTTTCGCAACAGTCAATATTGCTGCGGCGCAGCTGATTCCATAACACATTTTGCGTATCAATCGGCGTGGGCCGGTGTGCGACTGTCGGCGGGTCTAATGCATAACACATTTCGCGGAAGTGGTCGTCGTTCGGTGCGCGACCGCTGACGGGCCGACGGGATAACAGATTTCGGCGTATCCATCGGTGATGTCCGGTGGTATTGCCAGGTGTTCATCGAGCCATTTACCCTCGGGGCCGCGTTGCCGCCATCGCGTCCGGCGAATTTCCGCGCGTATTCGACAAGATTTTTCGACATGATTTCGCGAACGGAGAGGCTCCCACGATGTCTGGCCTGCTCCCGTCGCCGCTGCTCGCCCTGCGAGGCATCGGCAAGTCGTTCCTCGGCGTGCGGGTGCTCGACGGCGTCGACCTCCAGGTCCGGCCGGGAGAGGTGCACGCGGTCGTCGGCGAGAACGGCGCCGGCAAGTCCACGCTCATGAAGGTGGTGTCCGGCGTCCACCGGCCCGACGAGGGAACCGTCGAATTCGCCGGCGCACCACGGACGTTCCGCAGCCCGCGTGAGGCCCGACAGGCCGGAATCGGCATCGTCTACCAGGAGTTGACCCTGCTGCCGGAGCGCACCGTCGCGGAGAACGTCTTTCTGGGCCGCGAGCCCCTGCGCCGCGGACTCGTCGACCGCAGGGCGATGCTCAGCCGGACCGCGGAGCTCCTCGCCTCGATCGGGGAGGGCTCGTTGCCGCCCGACGCGTGCGTGGGACGACTTGGCGTGGCGCAACAACAGGTCGTCGAGATCGTCAAGGCGCTCTCCCTCGACGCACGGCTGCTCATCATGGACGAGCCCACGGCGGCTCTCGCCGACCACGAGGTCGACCAGCTCTACGCGCTCGTACGGCGGCTCCAGGAACAGGGGATGGGCGTCCTCTACGTCTCGCACCGCCTCAAGGAGGTCTTCGACCTGGCCGGCCGGATCACGGTGCTCAAGGACGGCCGGGCGGTGGCCACCCTGGACACCGCGGACACCAGCGCCGATCAGCTGATACGCCACATGGTCGGCCGCGAGCTGTCGAGCTACTACCCCGGCTTGGCGCGGCCCGAGGAGCTGGGCCCGGTCAGGCTGACCGTCCAGGGCGCAGGCAACCGGAAGCTGCGCGGCATCGATCTGCGGCTGCGCGCCGGTCAGGTGCTCGGCGTCGGCGGCCTCCAGGGCTCCGGCCGATCCGCGCTGGCCCGCGCACTGTTCGGCGCCGCCCCCTTCAGCACCGGGCAGGTGACCATCGACGGAGCACCGGTCCGGCTGCGCTCGCCCCGCGCCGCGATGCGGGCCGGTATCGCCTACGTCTCCGAGGACCGCAAGGGCGAGGGGATCGTCGCCGGACAGTCGGTGCTCGACAATGCGCTGCTCGCCGGCCGCGCACTCCGCCCGGCCCGGGACGGCGGCGGGGCTTGGACTGGCCGTGGGGCTGGGACCAGCCGCAGCGCCCGGACCGCACGCGTCCGGGAGCTGCTCGCCGCCGTTGAACTGCGTGCCGCGGGGGAGGACCAGGAGATCCGTTTCCTGTCCGGCGGCAACCAGCAGAAGGTCGTGCTGGCCAGATGGCTCGCGCTCGCCCCGAGAATCCTGCTCTTCGACGAGCCGACCCGGGGCATCGACGTCGGCGCCAAGTCGGCGATCCACGATCTCGTCCGGCGGCTGGCCCGCGAGGGAGCCGCCGTGCTGATGGTCTCCTCCGAGCTGCCCGAACTGCTCGGCATGAGCGACCGGATCGTCGTCATGCGCGACGGCCGGATAGCCGGCGAACTGCCCGCAGGCGCAACGGAGGAGGACGTCATCGCCCTGGCGGTCGGCACCGAACGGGAGGCGGCCGGATGAGCGGCGCGCTGTCCCTGCCGGCCCGCCGGACCCCGCCCGGCGTGTTCGTCGCCCTGGCCCTCACCCTGGCGATCGGCTGGCTCGTCGTCACCATCGACGGCGGCCGGCTGTTCAGCCAGCCGACGATCGTGAGCCTGCTGCACGTCGCCGCCGGTCTGGGCCTGGTCGCGGTCGGTCAGACGCTGGTCGTCGTCGGGGGCTCGCTGGACCTGTCCGTGGCGTACGTGGTCAGCCTGAGTACCCTCGTCGCCGCCGAGACCATGGCCGGTGACGACGGCGCGCTGGTCCCGGCGATCGTGCTGACGCTCGCCGTCAGCGCCGCGATCGGCCTGGTCAACGGCCTGCTCGTCACCGTGGCGCGGATCAACCCCTTCATCGCGACCGTCGGTGTCGGGCTGCTGCTGAAGGGATACCTCGACAACGGCTACGACGGCCCGGCCGGCAAGACCGCACCCGCCCTGGTGCAGGGCCTGGGGTACCAGCGCATCGGTCCGGTGCCGGTGTCGTTCCTGCTGCTGCTCGCCGTCACCGCCGCGGCCTGGTTCGTGCTGGCCCGCACCCGCTTCGGCCACCACCTGATCGCCGTGGGCGGTGACCCGGAGGTCGCCCGGCTCTCCGGCGTGCGGGGCGGCCGGGTCCTCGTCACCGCCCATGTGCTGTGCGCGCTCTGCGCCGGCCTCGCCGGGGTCTACCTCGCCAGTCGGCTCGGCGCCGGCGCGCCGAGGGCCGGCACCGAGGGGCTGTACGACCTGGAGTCGATCGCCGCCGTCGTGCTCGGCGGCACCGCCCTGGCGGGCGGGCGCGGCGGTGTCGTCGGCACGGTCGGCGGCGTGCTGCTGCTCGCGAGCATCGACGCGGTCTTCAACCAGCTGGAGGTCGACGTGTTCTTCAAGCAGGTGATCCGCGGCGTGATCATCATCGCCGCGGTCGCCGTCCACGCCCGCCGGGCGCTGCGAAAGGCGTCCTAGATGCGGATCGCGCGCGCACGGCGGCTGTTCGACCTCCGCTCCGGCTCTGTCGCACCGATCGTCGTGATCCTGGCGGTGCTGCTGGTCCTGCTGACCGTCCGCCAGCCGGACTTCCTCTCGCCGCCGTCGCTGATGTCGTTCCTCGGCCGCTCGGCGCCGATCGTGCTGCTCGCCGCCGGCCAGTACTTCGTGATCGTCTCCGGCGAACTGGACCTGTCCGTCGGCTCCCTGGTCACCGCGCAGGTGGTGATCGCCGCCCGGCTGATCGACGGCGACCCGTCGGCCGGCTGGCCCGTCGCCGTTCTCCTCTTCGCGTTCGGTATCGCCGTCGGCCTGGTCAACGGCCTCGTCACGACACGGCTGCGCGTGCCGTCGTTCATCACGACCCTCGGGATGTTCCTGATCCTCGTCGGCGCCGTGTACCTGTGGTCCGACGGTGCCCCGAAGGGCAGCCTCTCCGAGGAGTTCCGCCGACTCGGCCGGTCGGGCTTCGAGAACGTGCCCGTGCTGGACCGGATCCCGTACGCCCTGCTCGGCCTGCTGGCGGTGGCCGCTCTGGCGGTGGTGCTGACGCGTTCGGACTTCGGCCGCACCCTGGTCGCCGTCGGCGGCAATCCGAGAACCGCCGAGCTGAGCGGCGTGCGCGTGTGGCGCGCCAAGACCCTCGCCTTCGTCCTCAGCGGAGTCGCCGCCACCGTCGCGGCGATCCTCATCGGCGGGTACAGCGGAGTGTCGTTCCAGGCCGGCGTCGGCCTGGAGTTCGGCGCGATCACCGCGGCGGTCCTCGGCGGGGTCGCGCTGGGCGGGGGCCGCGGTTCGGTCGTCGGCGCGATGCTGGGCGCGCTGACCCTGGAGACGCTCTTCACGCTCATGAACTTCTACGGCGTCTCCGGCGCCCTCGAACCGACCGTCCAGGGCGCGATCATCCTGCTCGCCGTGGCAGCGGCGTCCTTCCGACTCCCGTCCGGATGAAGGGGATTCAGTGAGACATTCCATGACGGTGCTGGCCGTGAGCACCCTGCTGGTACTGGCGGGCTGCTCCACCGACGAGCCCACCACCGGCGCATCGGGTTCGCCCTCCGCGGAGGTCGGGTCCGGCACCGGGAAGCAGTCGAAGTTCTTCGTACGGGCCGACTACGACAAGCAGTTGGCGCTGCTGGCCGCCACGCCCACCGGACCGGCCGACAAGCCCTGGGAGCAGGCGCTCGACCCGGCGATGGCGGACACCGCGAAGTACAAGAAGCCCGGACCGTACAAGATCTGTTTCTCCAACGCGGGGCTCAACAACCCTTGGCGCCAGGTCGGTTTCAAGACCATGCAGGCCGAGGTCGACACCCACCGCGACCGGATCTCCGAGTTCGTCCACGTCGACGCCGAAGGCAAGGACCAGAAGCAGATCGCCGACATCAACGACCTGCTCGGAAAGGGCTGTCACGCGCTCATCGTCTCGCCGAACACCACCGCGACCCTCACCCCGGCTGTGGAGGCCGCCTGCCAGAAGGGCCTGCCGGTCGTCGTCTTCGACCGCGGAGTCGACACCACCTGCCCGGTGACGTTCATCAACCCGATCGGCGGCTACGGATTCGGCCACGTCGCGGCGGAGTTCGTCACGCAGAAGATGAAGCCGGGCGGCAAGGTGCTCGCGCTGCGCATCCTGCCCGGCGTCGATGTGCTGGAGACCCGGTGGGCCGCGGCGAAGGTCGCCTTCGACAAGGCGGGCGTCGACGTCGTCGGCGTCGAGTTCACCGACGGCGACCCGGCCAGGACGAAGAAGATCGTGGGCGACTACATCCAGCGCTACGGCACGATCGACGGCGTCTGGATGGACGCCGGGGCCGTCGCGAGCGCGGCGGTCGAGGCGTTCGAGGACGCAGGCAAACCCGTACCGCCGATCAACGGCGAGGACCAGCTCGACTTCCTGAAGCTGTGGAAGGACAAGAAGCTCACAGCGATCGCCCCGACCTACCCGACCTACCAGTGGCGCACCCCGGTCATCGCCGCCCTGAAGATCCTCGACGGCGAGCAGGTGCCCAACCCGTGGAAGCTCCCGCAGCCGGTCATCACCCAGGACAACCTGGACGAGTACGTCGACCCCTCCATGCCGCCGCTGCACTACGCGATGTGCGGCTGCACCGACCTGCCCGGTTACCCGAAGCGCTGGAAGTAGCCCGGTGTACAGCATCGGTGTCAACCCGTGGGTGTGGGCCTCGCCGGTCGACGACGAGGCCCTGGCCGAACTGGTGCCGCGCATCGCCGCGTTCGGTTTCGACGCGGTCGAGCTGCCGATCGAGCGCCCCGGCGACTGGGACCCGGCCCGCACCCGGGACCTGCTGGCGGCGTACGGCCTGCGAGCGGTCGGTGTCTGCGCGGTCACCTCGCCCGGACGCGACCTCGTGAACGCACCGCCGGAGACCGTCGCCGCCACCGTGGCGTACCTGAAGACGTGTGTGGACCTTGCGGCGGCCGTCGGCGCGCCCTGCGTCGGGGGCCCGGTCTATGCCTCGGTGGGGCGGACCTGGCGCATGTCACCGGCGGAGCGCGCGGCCTGCTACGCGGACGTCCGCCGCGCCCTGCGGCCGGTGGCCGACCACGCGGGGGAGCGGGGCGTGAGCATCGGCGTGGAGGCCCTCAACCGCTATGAGACGAGCGTCGTCAACACGGTCGAGCAGACGGTGGAGTTGATCAACGGCCTGCCCGCGAACGTCGGCCTCATGATCGACACCTATCACATGAACATCGAGGAGGCCGACCCTTACACGGCGCTCGTCACGGCCGGCCCGCACCTCAAGCACGTCCAGGTCAGCGGCACCGACCGCGGCACCCCGGGCGCGGACCACTTCGACTGGCCACGCTTCCTCGCCGCTCTGGCCGAGACCGGCTACGGCGGCGCGGTGTGCATCGAGTCGTTCACCGCGCAGAACGAGTCCATCGCCACCGCGGCCTCGATCTGGCGTCCGCTCGCCCCGTCGCAGGACGCCCTCGCCCGCGACGGGCTGTCCTACCTCCGCACGGTGCTGCGCGGACTGCCGCCGGAACTGTCCTAAGGAGAAAATGTGTTCACCCCTCTCATGCTAGGAAGGCGGCTGCTGACCGCAGTCGTCACAGGCGGCCTGGCTGCGACCGCCCTGGTGGCGTTCCCCGCACCCGCGTCCGCGGCACCCCTCACCCTGTACGCCGCGCCAACCGGCACCGGCACCGACTGTTCCAGCGCTCAGCCGTGCTCACTGACTGCCGCGCAGGCGGCGGTCCGATCGCTCAACGACGCCATGTCGGACGACATCGTGGTGCAGTTGGCCGACGGGGTGTACCGGCTGGCCCAGCCCTTCCGGCTGACGGCGGAGGACTCCGGATCGGGCGGCCACACGGTCGTGTGGCAGGCCGCCCCGTCGGCGCGCCCGGTGATCACCGGGGCCCGTGCGGTCACCGGCTGGTCGGTGGCCGACGCCGGCAAGAACATCTGGAAGGCCGACGTGCCCGCCGGTCTCGACACCCGGCAGCTCTATGTCGACGGCGCCGTCGCCACCCGGGCCCGCACCCAGGTCAACAGGGCCGATTTCACAGGCTCCAGCGCCGGAATGAGGTTCTCCAACAGTGCCCTGAACTATCTGAACAACCTCTCCAACCAGAGCCGGGTCGAGGTGGAGAGCGTCAACTCCTTCACCGACCGGTACTCGCCGGTGCAGAGCATCAGCGGTAACTTCATCACGATGCAGCAGCCGGCGTGGAACAACAACAACTTCGGCTACGACACCCTCATGAAGCCGCACCGGGCCGGGCCGTTCTACCTGTCCAACGCGTACGAATTCCTGGACTCGCCCGGCGAGTGGTACCTCAACCCCACGACCAGAGCCCTGTACTACATCCCCCTGGCCGGGCAGAACATGAGCACCGTCAGCGTGGAACTGCCCACGCTGCAGTCGCTGGTGAACCTCGGGGGCACCTACGGCGAGCCGGCGCACCACATCACGTTCAGCGGAATCACCTTCACCGGCACGAGCTGGCTGGGCCCCAGCAGCAACCAGGGCTACGTGGACCAGCAGACCGGCGCGTACATCGCCGGCAACTGGAACTGGCCGGGCTTCGACTCCTGCCACAACGGCTGCACCCAGTTCGAGGCCACCCGGCCGAACTGGCAGCAGATGCCCGCCGCCGTGCAGATCTCCGCCGCCAACAACATCACCTTCAGCGACTCCCGGTTCGTCAACCTGGGCCAGACGGCCATCGGTATCGGCAACGACGCAGGCGCGCACGCCAGCGGCGTCGGCCTGGGCGCCGGCAACATCACGGTCACCCGGTCGGAGATCGCCCGGAGTTCGGCCGGTGGCATCCTCGTCGGCGGCGTCCGCGCCGACGCCCATCACCCCAGTGACCAGCGCATGGTCAACAAGGACATCACGATCAGCAACAACCGCATCCACGACCTCGGGGCGGACCACCGGGGCATCGTCTCCGTCCTGACCACGTACGTCACGGGCAGCACGGTCTCCCAGAACGAGGTCTACAACATGCCGTACTCCGGCATGTCGATCGGCTACGGCTGGGGCTCCAACGACGCGGGCGGCAGCGACCACTACGCGGGCCGCGGCCTGTACAACTACCAGCCGCGCTACACGACGCCGACGACCGCGTCCAACAACCGGCTCATCGGCAACTACATCCACGACGTCATGCAGCAGATGAACGACGGCGGCTGCATCTACACGCTCGGATGGAACCCGAACGCACTGATCAGCCGGAACCACTGCCTGCGGACCAACGGATACTTCGGGCTGTACTTCGACGAGGGCTCGAAGTACTACAAGGCCACCAACAACGTCTTCTCGAACACCGGTACATGGGCGACGGCCAACTACTGGGGTGGCGAGAACATGGGGAACTGGACCCTCACCGACAACTGGTCGACCAACGGCAGCACGAACGTGACCAACGGGGACCGCGGCAACGTGGTCTCCGGCAATGTGACGGTCACCAACGGCAACTGGCCCGCCGGTGCCCAGGACGTGATCGCGTCAGCCGGACCGCAGGACACCACCCCCCAGCCGGCCCGGCAGATCGTGGGCGTGCCGTCCGGCCGCTGCCTGACCGCCTCCAGCACCGCCAACGGCACCCAGACCCAGCTGTCGGACTGCACCGGAGCGGCAGGCCAGACCTGGACCTACAGCACCGGCAAACAGCTGACCCTGCCCGGCAACAAGTGCCTCGACGCCAGCGGCGCCGGCACCGCCAACGGCACCGCCGTCATCGTCTGGGACTGCAACGGCCAGACCAACCAGCAGTGGAACGTCAACTCCAACGGCACCATCACCGGCGTCCAGTCCGGCCTGTGCCTCGACGCCAACGCCGGCGGCACGGCCAACGGCACCAGGATCATCCTCTGGTCCTGCCACGGCGGCACCAACCAGCAGTGGGCGATGCGATAGCGGAAGCGGAATCAGCGCCTGGCCGCTCCCACGAGCGGCCAGGACCCGTCCGCCCCTTTCAACGCCGCAGCCGGGTCGGTTCGCCCGGCCCGCTGCGGCGTACCACCCACGCCTCGGTGATGTGGTTGAACATCGCCTCGGCCGCGCCCTTGGGGTCGTGCGCGACGATCAGTTCGTAGATGCGCCGATGGCCCTGGTTGGACGCGACGCAGAAGGCGCGGCCGGTTCGGCCCGTGTACCGGGCGGAGTCAATGACCTGGCGCTCCAGTGAGCGGACCACGGCACGGCCGATGCGGTTGCCCGACGCCTGCATGACGGCGTCATGGAACGCCCGGTCCTCTTCCTGGTACGTGGCGGGGTCGTCGACGAGTTCGTCCATCCGCTCCACCAGAGCGCGCAGCTGGTCGATCACCTCGGCGTTCGCCAGACGGGCCGCGACGTTGGCCATGTCGGACTCCAGCGCGCGGCGGGTCGCGACGAGGTGATCGAGGATGGCCAGGCTCTCGTCCTCCGCGATCGTCGCGCCGAGGACCAGTTCGTCGAGCATGTTCCACATCGCCGACGGGGTGACCATCGTGCCGGCGCCTTGGCGGACCTGCACGAGCCCCTTCTCCTGAAGGATCTTCACCGCCTCGCGCACCACGGTGCGGCTGACCGAGAAGGTCGCGCAGAGGACGGGCTCAGGGGGCAGCGGCGTACCGGACGGGTGGACTCCACGGACGATCCGCTGCACCAGCTCGGCCGTGACCGCGGCGGCGAGATTCGCCGGGCGCCGACTCCAGGCGGGGGCCTCGGAGGCCTCTGCGGATGACTGCGGTACTGCCGTCATTGACACCCCCTGGGACGCACCCCGCACCAGAGATGCTCACCTACTCTACGGCATCTGGTTGACATCATACGTCATACGAGTTACATACGTCATACGAGTTGCGTTCCTCCTCAACCTCCATCGCCGGACAGCCGGCCGCCTCAGGAGAGTGGGACAGCAATGAAGCGGCGAACACCCTGGTCGGCGACGCCAGTTGCCGTGCCCGTCGTCCGGGACGGGAAGTCCGGTGTGGTGTCCGACGCGTTCGACATGGCGTTGTGCGACATCAAGGCACGGGCCGTGCACGGGACTTGGCCGGGATGCCCGGCGACTCGCCCGGCCTGGGCATCCGGATCGACGAAACAGCGATGACCGCGGCCGGGCGGCCGACGGCTGCTCCCGGTTCGCCCCTGGACCATGCCGACCCACCGTGGAAGGGACGTTCGACACCATGGGGATGGAGGATTGATGAAGACAGTTGTCCATCGCGAGGCCCGCACCCTCGCGATCGAGAGCCGCGACAGCGAAGACACAGAGGCGTTATGCGCGGACCCCCGGCGCGACCAGGCGATCTCCGACCGGATCCCGGCCGGTCGCCGGAGACGCGCCTCCCGGCCGCGGGACCCCGCCAACGGCATCGTTCTTCCCGGTGACGGCGTACGGCGAAAGCGATGACGGTCCGTCACGCGTTACCGGTCGGCCACGCCCGAGCGCACCCGCTCGTGATGCGAACCGGCCGAACCGACGAGACGAACCTGGTCGTCGCCGCACAGTCCGGCGATCCACGAGCCCTCGACGAACTGGCCGCGAGATATCTGCCGTTGGTGTACACGATCGTGCGCAGGGCACTGGGTGAGCTTTCGGACGTCGACGACGTCGTGCAGGAGACGATGCTGCGGGCACTGCCCGAGCTGCGCACCTTGCGCGCCCCTGAGTGCTTCCGGCCCTGGCTGGTCACGATCGCGACCCGGCAGATCAGCACCCATCTGCACCGGCGGCAGGCGGACGCCGAACGAACGGCTCCCCTCGACAGGTTGACCGACCCACCGGACGCCGACGCCGACGCCGAGAACCTGGCCCTGATCCACGTAGAGCTGTCCGTTCACCGCCGAAGGACCGTCCGCGCCAGTCGATGGCTCGACCCGGACGCCCGGGCGCTGCTCTCGCTGTGGTGGCTGGAGACCGCCGGCCGGCTGACGAGGGCGAAGCTCGCGGCCGAACTGGGAACGAGCGTGGCTCACGCGGGTGTGCGCGTCCAGCGGATGCGTAACCAGTTGGAGCTGAGCCGGCAACTCGTCGCCGCGCTGGAAGCCCGCCCCAGGTGTCCGCAGTTGACCGCCGCGCTGGGGGGCTGGGACGGCGTGCCGAGCACGCTGTGGCGTAAGCGCATCACCCGGCACACCCGATCCTGTGCGCACTGCGGCCGGGCCGCCGACGAACTCGTACCCCTGGAGCGACTTGTCGTGGCCCTTGCGCTGCTTCCCGTTCCACGGGCCGGGTCGGCCGCAATGCTCGAGAGAACTCGACGGCTCAGGCCTGCCGCCGATAACGAAAACCTCCGCGATTTATCTGTGCCGGTCACTCCGATTCGCCGTCTGAAGTCGCCTGAAATGGTTATGAGAAGCGGCCGTCAATAGTCCCGCTTCTCGGATTCGTCGTGCGACGGACAAAGAGCGGATGTATTGATGGTTTTCTCTTGAATGGACCATGGCAGTCTGTCAATCTTCTAGTCGTCGACGCACGACGTCCTCCATTTCCTGACCTGTGAAATCGGAAGTCGAAAGCGATCTACGGATCGAATTCCTGCCCTGGCGGACGGGGCTGTTCACCCGGACCGACTCCACCTGCTGACCGGAGATCCGGGCGAAGCCGGGCAGAAAGGCTTTCCAGGCGCCACGGCAGCGGCATGACGCTGACATGCCCGCTGTGCGAGCGATCTGGGAGGGGGCCGGCGCGGAGCGGGCAAGCTCCGCGCCGGCTCAGCGGTCTGCCATCGCCGAAGTCTCTGACCTGCTCCGGTCCATGAAGGGAGAACGACATGTCCGAGGTGACACGCAGACGGTTTCTCGCCGCCGGGGCGGCGGCCGGAGCAGGAATCGTGCCAGGTGCGTGGACGGCCGTCGCCAGGGACGGCTCGGCCGCGCCGCGGGAGGTTCTGGCCGCGGGCGACCTGGCCCTCTGGTACGACAAGGCGGCCGGTACGGACTGGCTGCGGGCACTGCCGATCGGCAACGGGCGCCTCGGCGCGATGGTGTTCGGCAACATCGACACCGAACGGCTCCAGCTCAACGAGGACACCGTGTGGGCCGGCGGTCCGTACGACTCCGCCAACACCCGTGGCGCGGCCAACATCGCGGAGATCCGGCGACGGGTCTTCGCGGACCAGTGGGGGCCGGCGCAGGACCTGATCAATCAGGCGATGCTGGGCAGCCCGGCCGGACAGCTGGCCTACCAGCCGGTCGGGAACCTGCTGCTCTCCTTCGGCAGCGCCACCGGTGCCTCGCAGCACAACCGGACGCTCGACCTCACCACCGCCACGGCCACCACGACCTACGTGCTGAACGGCGTGCGGTACCAGCGCGAGGTCTTCGCCAGCGCACCCGACCAGCTGATCGTGACCCGGCTGACGGCCGACCGCGCCAACTCCCTGACCTTCACCGCCACCTTCGACAGCCCACAGCGCACCACCGTGTCCAGCCCGGACGGCGCCACGATCGCCCTCGACGGCACCTCCGGCACCATGGAGGGCCTCACCGGGCGCGTCAGGTTCCTCGCCCTGGCCCATGCCGCCGTGACCGGCGGCACGGTCAGCAGCTCGGGCGGAACGCTGCGGGTCTCCGGCGCCACCAGCGTGACGGTGCTGGTGTCGATCGGCTCCAGCTACGTCGACTTCCGGAACGTCGGCGGCGACTACCAGGGGATCGCGCGGCGCCACCTCGACGCCGCCCGCAACGTCGGCGTCGACGAACTGCGCCGACGGCATCTCGCGGACTACCAGGGGCTGTTCAACCGGGTGTCGGTCGATCTGGGACGTACGGCGGCGGCCGACCAGCCGACCGACGTACGGATCGCACAGCACGCGCAGGTCAACGACCCGCAGTTCTCCGCGCTGTTGTTCCAGTACGGCCGGTATCTGCTCATCTCGTCCTCGCGGCCGGGCACCCAACCGGCGAACCTGCAAGGCATCTGGAACGACCAGATGGCCCCGTCCTGGGACTCGAAGTTCACCATCAACGCCAACCTGCCGATGAACTACTGGCCCGCCGACACGACGAACCTGTCCGAATGCTTCCTCCCGGTCTTCGACATGATCGACGACCTGACCGTGACCGGCGCCCGGGTGGCCCAGGCGCAGTACGGCGCCGGCGGCTGGGTGACGCATCACAACACCGACGCGTGGCGGGGCGCCTCCGTCGTCGACGGAGCACAGTGGGGGATGTGGCAGACCGGTGGCGCCTGGCTGGCCACCCTGATCTGGGACCACTACCTGTTCACCGGTGACATCGACTTCCTCCGCTCGAACTATCCGGCCATGAAGGGCGCCGCCCAGTTCTTCCTCGACACCCTGGTCGCCCACCCGGCGCTCGGACACCTGGTCACCAACCCGTCGAACTCCCCGGAGCTCCCGCACCACACGAACGTCACCGTCTGCGCCGGGCCCACCATGGACAACCAGATCCTGCGCGACCTCTTCCAGGGCGTCGCCCGCGCCGGCGAGACCCTCGGCGTGGACGCCTCCTTCCGCGCCCAGGTACTGGCGGCCAGGGACCGGCTGGCGCCGACGAAGATCGGTTCCAGGGGCAATGTCCAGGAGTGGCTGGCCGACTGGGTGGAGACCGAGCGCAATCACCGGCACGTCTCGCACCTGTACGGTCTGCATCCGAGCAACCAGATCACCAAGCGCGGTACACCCCAGTTGCACGAGGCCGCGCGCCGGACGCTGGAGCTGCGCGGTGATGACGGGACGGGATGGTCGCTCGCGTGGAAGATCAACTTCTGGGCGCGTCTGGAGGACGGCGGCCGGGCCCACAAGCTGATCCGGGACCTGGTGCGAACGGACCGGCTGGCGCCCAACATGTTCGACCTGCACCCGCCGTTCCAGATCGACGGCAACTTCGGCGCCACCTCGGGCATCGCGGAGATGCTGCTGCAGAGCCATAACGGCGAACTGCACGTGCTGCCGGCACTGCCGTCCGCCTGGCCCACCGGGCGCGTGAGCGGACTGCGCGGCCGCGGCGGGTACACCGTCGGCGCCGAGTGGAGCAGCAGTCGGATCGAGTGCGTCGTCACACCCGACCGAACCGGTACGGTCCGGGTGCGCAGCCGGATCTTCGCCGGTGACTTCACGCTGCGGGACGAAGCGAGCGGCGAGGACGTCCAATCGAAGCGGCTGGAGACCGATCTCATCGAGTTCGCCGGCCAGGTCGGCAAGACCTACCGCGCCTCCGCAGTCAGGTCGGGGCCGGTGGAGACCGGCGTGGCCTATCGGCTGGTGGCCCAGCACAGCGGCAAGGCCGCCGACATCGAGGGCGCGTCCACGGCGGCCGGTGCGCGGCTGATCCAGTGGCAGATCACCGCCGGTCTCAACCAGCGCTTCGTGTTCCTGCCCTCCGACGGCGGGCACTACAGGATCCGGGCCGAACACAGCGGTCTGGTCCTGCAGGTCGCGAGCAACAGTGCCGGCGCCGACGTCACCCAGCAGCCGGACACCGGCGCCGCCGGCCAGCAGTGGCGGCCAGTCGACCACGGCGGCGGCGTGATCAGTCTGGTCAACCGGCAGAGCGGCCTCGCCCTGGACGTGTCGGGCGCCTCCACCGCCGACGGAGCCCGCATCTCCCAGTGGACGGCCACGAGCGGCACCAACCAGCGATTCCAACTCCAGCGCATCTAGTGCCGAGGCACCGGCCCCAGGCAGAGCTGTGTCACCGAACAGAGAGGACATCGCATGATGCCGATCCACAGACTGTTCTACGGGCGAGCCCTGACAGTGATACTGCTCATCCTTGCCATGTTCGGCGCGTCAGCAGTCAGCGCCGCGGCCGGCCCGCCACCCACCGCCGCGGAACCACGCGCGGGGACCGCCGGCTGCGGACGCACCCCCACCCTGACGAACGGGACGCACACGATCCAGAGCAGCGG
The DNA here is from genome assembly GCF_030403745.1 of Streptomyces sp. S.PB5. GTDB lineage: Bacteria > Actinomycetota > Actinomycetes > Streptomycetales > Streptomycetaceae > Streptomyces. The sequence goes on along the minus strand of NZ_JAQMWP010000011.1, from coordinate 354,300 downwards.
GAAAAACCGCTCCTTCATCCTGAGCATCCCTGAGAACTACGACAACACCCGCCCATACCGGCTGGTCTTCGGATTCCACTGGCTCGGCGGCACCGCCGGGCAGGTCGCCGGCGGCGGAAGCGACGGCGATGTCTACGCCCATTACGGGCTCCGGCGACTGGCGGACAACAGCGCGATCTTCGTCGCTCCACAGGGCCTCAACAACGGCTGGGGCAACTCCGGCGGCGAGGACGTGACCTTCGTCGACGACATGCTCCGGCGTATCGACAACGACCTCTGTGTCGACACCACACAGCGCTTCGCCCTCGGCTTCAGCTACGGCGGAGCCATGAGCTACGCACTCGCCTGCGCCAGGCCGGACGTCTTCCGCGCGGTCGCCGCGATAGCCGCGCCCGGCGGGATCAGCGGGTGCAGCGGAGGCACCCAGCCCTTCGCGTACATGGGGATCCACGGCATCAACGACAACATCGGCGCCGGTCGCGGACTGCGGGACAGGTTCGTCAGCAACAACGGCTGCACCCCCCAGAACCCGCCGGAGCCCGCGGCGGGCAGCCGTACCCACATCACCACCACCTACTCGGGCTGCCGAGCGGGATACCCGGTCGTGTGGGCCGCGTTCGACGGAGGTCACCAGCAAGGCCCCGTGGACGGGTGCGCCGGCTGTGAGAGCGGAGCCCGGAGCTGGGTCAAGGGCGAGGTCTGGAGCTTCTTCACGGGTACGCAGCCGCCGAACCCGAACCCGACCACCTTCCGGCTGCGCAGCCAGTCATCCGACCGCTGCCTGGACGTCAGCGGTGGCGGCTCGTCCAACGGCGCCCAGATGAACATCTGGGACTGCCACACCGGCACCAACCAGCAGTTCACCCAGACCGGACAGACCCTACGGGTGCTGGACCGCTGCCTGGACGTGCCGAGCAACGCCGCCTCCGGTACCCGAGCACGGATCTGGGACTGCACCGGCGGCGCGAACCAGCAATGGAACCTGAACACCGACGGCACCATCAGCAACGTCCAGACCGGACTCTGCCTGGACGTGAACGGCGCCGCCACGGCCAACGGCACCGCGGTGATCGTGTGGACCTGCCACACCGGCACCAACCAGCGCTGGACCCGATTCTGAACAGCCACCACGAAGGCGCCTGACGGGCAGAGGCCGGCCGCGCCTGTATGCACGTCAGGGCCCGCTCCACGGCTTGTGCTCAGGGACTCAGGCGGCCGCGCCGGCGACCGCGGTGAGGAGTTCCGCGCGTGAGGGGCCCGGATCGGAGTAGTGGGGTGCCTTGCGGCCGAGTTCGGCGATCTTTTCCGCCAGGCCGGGGTCGGTGAACGTCTCCTCGGCGGTCGCCAGCAGCGATCCGACGTCCGAGAAGGCCCGCAGCAGCTCGGGATCCCGCAGCTTGGCGGTGTCCAGCGCCCGCTTGAAGTGCCAGTCACGGTCGTCGGTCTCGTACGGGACCGGGACGTCACGGGTGGCGGCGTCGATCTCGGCGAGCCGGTGCCGGTCCCAGTCGGCCAGGGCCTGCTGGACCGGGGCCAGGGAGGTCCGGGTGAACTCGTCGAAGCGCAGGGCGAGTTTCTCCGGCTCGTCGGGGCCCGACGAGCGCAGGAGGTCACGCAGGGCGGTGGCGTGCAGGGCGCCCATGGACATGCCCAGGCCGAAGAGGGGATTGGTGGTCGCCCAGGCGTCGCCGATGCTCAGCACTCCGGTTGCCACCGGCCGGCCGCCGATCACGAACCGCCGGTGCCTGCTCTCCATGCCGGACATGGCCATGACCCCGCTGATCGGCTCGCCCTCCTCGGCCAGATGCGCGACGTCGGGGAACAGCGCCACCGCCCGGTGCCAGGCGCCGGATTCGCGTAGCTCGCGCAACGCGCGGTCGTGGCGGGACACCCCCACGGACAACGCCCATGTCCCCGCGTCCCCCTCGATGGCGATGGTCGACACGCTGTCGTAGTGGACCGCCCGCCAGACCGGCATCTCGGGCAGCCTGCCGTCGGCGGAGCGGAAGTACCGGGTGTAGGCGAGGAATCCGTTCTCGGCCCGTTCCTCCACCGGCCCGGGGGCGCCGAGGTTCCGGAGCATCGCGCCCAGCGGCGAGTTGCGGCCGCCCGCGTCGACGACCAGGTCGGCATGCACGGCTTCGCCGCCCCGGGTGAGTACCCCGGCGACATGCGGCCGCGCGGGCACCCGCTCGTGGCCGGTGAGGAGTGCGGAGACGGCCGTGTCACGGCGGACGGTGAGCCCCGGGGTGCGGGCGGCCACGGCACAGAGAGCGGCCTCGACGACCGGGCGCCGGGCGGCCATCATGGCGAACCGCTCATCGCCCGGACGCCGCCCGCCGATGGCGTCCAGACCCCACGCGCCACTGAGCAGATTGCACGGCACGCCGCCCAGCGCCCTCAGCTCGGAGACCACCTCCGGCAGTTCGTTCGCCAGCGTCCGGAACGCCGCCGGCAGCAGGAGGTGCGGATGCCGGAACTGGCCGACCCCGGGCCGCTCCCACGCGCCCCACGCCTCTTCCGCGCCGCCCCGGGGAGCGCCCGGATCCCGGTCGAGCACCGTGACCCCGTGTCCCTCCCGGGCCAACAGCAACGCGGCCGTCATACCGACGGGCCCGGCTCCCACCACAACTACGTCCATCTCAGTGCCTCCTGGTGCCGATCAGCTACAGGAGCCACCCTCGTTCCGCTCGCTGCTCACCCACCAGACAGGTCCGCTGCCCGCGGCTGCTCATCGCTGCCCGTTGCCGCTCACCCCGGTCGTCGCGGTGTCAGCGGGGGTCCGTCCCGTAGATCTCCCGCCGCCACAGCGCGTCGCAGACTCGCGCGACACCCACGGTCAGGTGTCTGCGATACGTGCTGAAGGGCAGCCCCAGCCGCGCGGCGACCGCTTCCTGGGTGGGCGCGCCGTGCAGATAGGTCGCCGCCACCGCCCGGTGGTACTTCTCGCCGCCCCGCTCCGCACGCAGCGCGTCGACGGCCTCGGCCAGCAGGTCCGGCAACTCGGCTCCCGGCCCGCCGGTCAGCCTGCTGCGGGCGAGCGGGTTCAGTGCGAGATCCTCCGCCCGTGACAGCTCGCGCAGTGCGTCGCGTACGGCGGTGTCGAACTCCGGCCGGGACAGTACGGCGTACTCGGCGCTCTGCCCGGAGACCGCAGTCGGCTTCTCCAGGGCACCGGACACGCCCGACAGCAGCAGCCGGGTCCTCTGCTCCGCCCACGCCCGTACCGACAGCGTCCGCCAGTCGACCGCGTACAGGTCGTACGTGAGGTGCCCGACCCGCGGTCGGTCCCCGATCGTCGTCAGACCGAGGCTCGTCAGATAGGGCCGCCAGAAGTCCCCGGAGCGTATGGCGACGTACATCCAGGCCACCCGCCCCTCGGCGCGGGCGACCTCCGCCACACCCCGCCACTGGTGGAGGTCCTCGACCGGTGAGATCTTCGGGTAGCGCGGCGAGGTCACCGAGAAGCGGGCCATCGCCAGATGCTCCCCGTCACGCAGTGCGGCCCTGCCCCGGGTGTGCGACCAGGCCGCCGCGACCACGGGGTCGACGTCCCCGCCGTACGGCTCGGTCAGCTGAAGCCAGGCCGAGAAGCCCACGATCTCGTCGTCCCGCGCGGTACGGCAGACCCGGAACGCCTCCGGCTGCCGGTCCAGCCAGAAGCGGGCGGCGGTCGCCGAAGCGGGCCCCTCTACCTCGGTCACCAGGTCCAGAACCGTGGCGTGGTCCGCCGGTTCGCAGGCGGTCGACACCACCTCGCCACCGCGCCAGCTGTTGTAGTCGGCCATGTACCGGTCGGTCCGGAACAGGTACATGAAGGCACCCACGGCGGGAAGCATCGCGCTCTCGGGAGCCGACCGGATCTGTTCGAGCAGGTGGAGGCTGAGGCGGCCGTGCAGCTCGGCGTACCCCTCGGGATCACGCCAGCGCAGGTCCGCCTCCAGCACCTCACGCACCACGTCGTGCGGGAACAGGCCGTGCCGGGCGGACTCGACGAACGGCAGGCCACGCAGCCAGGCGAACATCGGCGCCGCGTCGTCCCCGAGTACGGCACGCAGCAGCGTCTCGGTGGTCACGTACGCGCGGGCGCACACCTCCAGGGCCCGGCGGTGCACGGGGGAGGGGACCTCACCGATCAGCCGGGGCAGCAGGGTGGCGATCGCGTCCCGGCCGGGCTCCCAGCCCGCCGACCCCGCCGAGTCGCGGACCGCCACCGCCGCCGCGAGCGCCAGGGCGAGCGGGTGGCCACCGGTGAAGGCCAGGAGGGCGGGCCGCGTGTCCTGCGGCACCCCGCGGGCGTGCAGGAAAGCCGTGGCCTCGTCCGGGGCGAGGTTGCGCAGAGCCACCGTGCACAGCAGATCCGCCCACCCCGGGTCGGACGTCCACCCGGTGTCCGGTGGCCGGCGCCCGGCGATGACCACCAGCGCGCCGACCGGCAGCCGGACCAGGAACCGGTCCCGCAGCCAGCCTTCGAGCCCCTGGCAGCGCTCGAAGGTGTCGACGAGCAGGACGGCTCGCTCGTCGGTGAGCACCGCCCCGGCCTCCTTCTCGAACGCCTCGGGCGCGGGCTCCACGAGCCGGCCGTCGACCTCGACCACCTCACGCCCCGCCGCCCGCGCCTCGGCGGCGAACCGTCGCAGCAGCATGGACTTCCCGATGCCACCGGGCCCGTGCACATACAGCACCGCGGGCGCCTTCCCGTCGCCGGACAGTGCGGAGCGGAAGACGCCCAACTCGGCCGCCCTCCCCGCGAAGACGCGGTCCCGCGCCTGCTGTACCCGGTCCCCCACCCTGCTCGGTCCACCACTCACGGAGCCCCCCTCCCCGGCCGCCTGTCGTACGGCCCACGGCAGACTCACACCACGAAGACCCGTCAGCAAACTGACGGGCCTTCAGAGATGGCCCGGGGGTGTCAACGCCGATGCCAAGCACGCAGGCGCTCGGCTCGGGATCCCGGCCTTCGGCTTCACGCACGACGTGCCGCAGCACGCCGTTGAGCTGCTCGAAGATGCCTTCCTTCTGCCGCGTGGCGATGTAGCCGTACACCGTCTCCCAGGCCGCAAAGTCGTGGGGCAGGTACCGCCAGGGGATCCCGGTGCGGTCAACGTAGAGGATGGCGTCCATGATGCGGCGCAGGTCGTGCCCGGCGGTGAGCGTGGGGCCGGTCAACTTCCAGCGGGCATCGGACAGGTCGCTGGGATACGGGCGGTGTCGCGCCATGTTTCGGTAGTGCCGTCGGGCACGACGCATCCCGAGGGCGCGAACAGCCCCCGATGCGGGCCCTGCTCAGCCTGCTCCTTCTCGGTCGGCGGCCCCGCAGCGCGGATTGCGGTCGGCTTGCCCGGTGGGCCGGACGAAGATCTCGTCGGCGTCGACCGCTTCCGTGCCCCTGCCCGTGGCACTGCCGGGTCGCAGCCGTGACAGGTCATACGGCATCGCTGGGCATGCCGGGTGACTGGGCGATCTCATGTTCGGCGGCTTCGATGATGGCCAGTACGGCGGCCGCCGCGGCCGCGGGATCGCGGGCCTCGACGGCTTGCACGATGGCGCGGTGACCCGGCAGCGAGGCTTCCACCGCGCCGGGGGTCTGGGTGCTGACGAGGAAGCTGTGTTCCAGCGCGATGTCGACAGCGCGGCCCAGTGAGCCGAGGAGACGGTTGCCGCTGGCGTCGAGCAGGGCCCGGTGGAAGGCGATGTCGGCCTCGACGTAGCCGCTGCGGCCGGGTTCCGCCGCCGCGGTCTCCATGGCCGCCAGACAGTCGTACAGGACTCGTACATCGTCGGGGCCGGCCCGGTCGGCAGCGAGCCGGGCCGCCTCGGGCTCGACGATCCGGCGCAGTTCACCCGTGTCGCGCAGCAGAGTCGTGGCGTCCCCGGCCTGTTTCCAGCGCAGCACGTCACGATCCAGGTGGTTCCAGTGCTCCGGGGGCAGCACGCGCGTGCCGGTGCGCGGGCGTACGTGCAGCATCCCTTTGGCCACCAGTGCCTTGACCGCTTCCCGCACCACCCCTCGGCTGACGCCGATCTCGGCCGCGAGCGCGTCCTCGACCGGCAACGCATCCCCCGGCTCCCACGCGCCACTCACGATGCGCCGCCCGAGCCCGTCGACCACGCGCTGATGCGTGGTCAGGAAGTGCACCACGATCTCTGCTCACCCCCTGGACGTCATTCATCGAATCATTTAATGATTGCATGACAGGGTACGGCCTGCGGGTCCTCACCCGACAACGCCCCATCGCGAAGCGGACGACGCCAGAGCCACGGGAGTGCCTACATGAACGACGGTCAGAAGACGAGCCGCCGCAGCCAGGCATGGTTCGGCGCACGGGGCCGCAGCGGGATGGTGTACCGCTCCTGGATGCGCAACCAGGGATTCGGGCACGAGGTGTTCGACGGGCGTCCCGTCATCGGTATCGCGACCAGTGCCTCCGAACTCGCCCCGTGCAACGCCCATCTGACACGCGTCGCCGAGGCCGTCAAGCGCGGCGTGTGGCAGGCGGGCGGCCTGCCACTCCAGTTCCCCACCATGGCCACCGGCGAGACCCTGATGCGCCCCACCGCCATGCTGTACCGCAACCTCATGGCCATGGAGGTCGAGGAGCTGATCCGGGCCAATCCGCTCGACGGTGTCGTGCTGCTGTCCGGCTGCGACAAGACGACCCCCGCCATGCTCATGGGCGCTGCCAGCGTCGACCTGCCCGCCGTCATGGTCACCGGCGGGCCGATGCTCAATGGCAAGTACCGGGGCCAGGACGTGGGATCCGGCACCCACGTGTGGAAGTTCGAGGAAGACCTGAAGACCGGCCGGATGACCGAGGAGGAGTGCTTCTTCGCGGAAGGGTGCATGGCCCGTTCCAACGGGCACTGCATGACGATGGGAACCGCCTCGACGATGGCCTGCCTGGCTGAGGCGCTCGGCATGCAGCTGCCGGGCTCGGCGGCCTGGCCCGCGGTCGACTCCCGGCGGATGGAAACCGCGCAGGCGGCGGGGCAGCGCATCGTACGCATGGTGGAGGAGGAGCTGCGCCCCTCGCAGATCCTGACCCGGGAGGCGTTCGAGAACGCCATCCGGGTCAACGCGGCCATCGGCGGCTCCACGAACGCCGTCATCCATCTCATCGCCATCGCCGGACGCCTCGGCGTCGAGCTGGACCTCCAGGACTTCGACGACCTGGTCCGCGCGGTGCCGACCCTGGTCAACCTGATGCCCAGCGGCACCTACCTCATGGAGGACTTCTGCTACGCGGGCGGCCTGCCCGCCGTCATGGCCGAACTGCTCGGCGGCGAACTGCTGCACGGCGGACAGATCACGGTCACCGGACACACCGTCGCCGAGAACACCGCGAAGGCCGAACGCATCGACTCCGACGTCATCACCGCCCTCGACGCCCCCTTCCAGCCGGCCGGCACCGGTATCGCCGTCCTCCGAGGCAACCTGTGCCCCGACGGCGCTGTGATCAAGCAGTCCGCCGCGTCACCGCACCTGCTCACCCACCGCGGCCCCGCTCGGGTCTTCGACTCCCCCGAGGCCTATCACGAGGTGGCCGACGACCCGGAACTCGACATCGACGAGAACACCGTCATCGTCATCCGTAACGCCGGCCCCAAGGGCTACCCCGGCATGCCCGAGGTCTCCAACGTCCCGCTTCCCGCCAAGCTGCTGAAGGCCGGCGTCAAGGACATGGTGCGCGTCTGCGACGGCCGGATGAGCGGCACCGGGTACGGGACAGTGGTCCTGCACGTGGCGCCCGAGGCCGCCGTCGGCGGACCGCTCGCCCTGGTGCACGACGGGGACCCGATCGTCCTCGACGTCCCGAACCGCTCCCTGCGCCTGGACGTGGACGACGCCGAGCTCACACGACGCCGGCAGGCATGGAAGGCACCCGCTGAGCGGAACACCAGCGGCTACGCCTGGCTTTACACCCAGCACGTGGAACAGGCCGACCAGGGCGCCGACTTCGGTTTCCTGCGCGGAAGCCGTGGACACGAGGTTCCCCGCGACTCCCACTGAGTCCCAGGTGACCGCACCCCCTCGCACCCCCTCGAACCCGGGAGAGCATCGATCGTGGAATCGGCAGCAGCGCGCCCTCGTCCGGTCCTCACGGCCGGCTCCGTCCTGCCGGCGGACGCCGACCGAGCCGCCCTCGTCGCGCGCGTCCACAACCCGGAATGGGACGGACCGTGTGTGGCCGCGGTCCGCGGCGAGCAGGTCGTCGACCTGACGGCCATCGCACCCACCGTCTCCGATCTCATGGAACGCGACGACGCGGCGGCAGTCGTCCGCGAGGCCGACGGCGGACATGTCTGGCGCCTGGACGAACTGCTTGACGCACCGGCCGGCCGCCGTGACGTTCCGCATCTGCTCGCCCCCGTCGACCTGCACGTGATCAAGGCAGCGGGCGTCACCTTCGCCCGGAGTCTGCTGGAACGCGTCATCGAAGAGCGCACGGGCGGCGATCCGGCGCAGGCCGCGCGGGTGCGGGCCCGCGTCGGGCAGGTGGTGGGCGGCACGCTCGACGGCATCCGTCCCGGATCGCCGGAAGCGGACAAGGCCAAGGAACTGCTCGTCTCCGAAGGACTGTGGTCGCAGTACCTGGAGGTCGGGATCGGGCCGGACCCGGAAGTGTTCACCAAGGCCCCGGTACTGTCCGCGGTCGGCACCGGCGCCGACATCGGCGTGCTCGGCGCCTCGGTGTGGAACAACCCCGAGCCTGAGGCCGTCCTCGTCGTGGACTCGCGCGGCCGGGTACGCGGCGCGACGCTCGGCAACGACGTCAACCTCCGCGACATCGAGGGACGCAGCGCCCTGCTGCTGTCCCGCGCGAAGGACAACAACGCCTCATGCGCGATCGGCCCGTTCGTCCGCCTGCTCGACGAGGACTTCGACCTCGACACCGTGCGCGAGATCGACATCGACCTCCGGATCGACGGCACGGACGGCTACGTACTGCGTGGCAGCAGTTCCATGCGCGAGATCAGCCGCGACGTACTGGACCTGGTGGCCGCCACGCACGGTCCGCACCATCAATACCCGGACGGCTTCGTGTTGTTCACCGGAACGCTGTTCGCCCCCACCGAGGACCGACAGGCACCCGGGGCGGGCTTCACCCACGAGTACGGCGACATCGTGCGGATCTCCAGCCCGCGACTCGGCGCTCTGGTCAACACCGTCGTCCCCAGTGAGCAGGCCGCGCCGTGGACGTTCGGCGTACGAGCGCTGATGCGCAACCTCGCCCAGCGCGGAGTGCTGTGAGACGACGAAGCCCGGGCGATACCGATGTGGTTCGCTGCGAGGAACACCTGCCTGTTCTCCATGGCGGGCGGCGTGCAGAGGCTCAGGCGCGGGTGCCTGCTCTGCACCTTCCTCCCTGTGCACGTGCACCAGGCCGCGTGGTCACAGAGCACCCCGGAAGCACCGGGCCCGGACCACCACATGCCTGGCCCTGCGGTCCCGTGTGCGCAGCGCTGCCGCTGCCGCGAGGTGCGCTGCGCACGCCTGGTTCATGCCCGGGCAACCGGCTCCTGCCCGACCGTGGCGTGCAAGCGTCGCGTGTGATCCACATGGCGCTCGGTTCCGGTCAACGTGACCCTGGCCGTCAGGCGCGGATCCGCGCTGGAGGCGGCCAACCGCACTTCCAGCTCGCCCGGTTCGACGACGCGCCGACCGTCGCGTCCGGTGAAGGAGGCGAGGTCGGCCGGGACCGTGACACGGAGGCGCCGGGCCTCGCCCGGCTTCAGTTCGACCCGGGTGTAGCCGACGAGGCGCTGCACCGGCTGGACGACGGAGGCGACCGGGTCGTGCAGATAGAGCTGGACGACCTCGGTTCCGGACCGCTCGCCTGTGTTGCGGACGGTGAAGGTGAGGGTGAACTCGCTGTCCGTCGGAGCCTCTTGGACGTCCACGGTCAGGTCTGTCCAGTCGAACCGCGTGTAGGACAGACCGTGGCCGAAGGCGAACGCGGGGGTCGGGTCGATGCTGGACACCTCGCTGACGTGAGCGAGCCGTGCCCCGAGGTACGTGGCCGGCTGGGAGCCCGGCCCGCGCGGCACGCTGACCGGGAGACGTCCGGAGGGATTGGTACGGCCACTGAGCACCCCGGCGATCGCGTGAGTGCCCTCCTCACCCGGGAAGAAGGACTGCACGATCGCAGCGGACTCCTCCACGGCGCGGCCGAGGGCGTACGGTCGTCCCGCGAGCAGGACGGTGACCACGGGTGTCTCCAGGTGGAGCAGGGCGTCGAGCAGTTGCTGCTGCGCGCCGGGCAGCACCAGCGAGTCGACGTCACATCCCTCGCCGGTGGTGCCCCGCCCGAAGAGCCCGGCGCGGTCGCCGAGCACGACCAGGGCGATGTCGGCCTCGCGTGCCACCCGGGTGGCCTCGCGGATGCCGGAGAGATCTCCGTCATCGATTCCGGTGCCGCGGGCGACCGTGATCTCGGCGTCGGGGAACTCGGCGGCGAGAGTGTCGCGCAGCGTGGGCAGCTCGATGCCGAGTGGGGTACCGGGGTGGCGGACGCCGATGTGCTGGGGGAAGGAGTAGCAGCCGAGTACGGCGGTGGGCTCGTCGGCGTTGGGACCGAGCAGGGCGATGCGGCGCGGCCTCTCGAGCGGCAGGGTGCCGTCGTTGCTCAGCAGCACGACCGCTTCCTCGGCGACCGTGCGGGCCAGCGCGCGATTCTCGGGACCGTCCAGGTCGATTCGGCCGCGCAAGGCGGCCGGGTCGTCCAGGTCCACCCCGTCGAGTGCGGCCGGCACGGGGCTCCAGTCCGGGTCGAGCAGGCCGAGCATCGCCTTCTGGGTGAGTGTCCGGCGCAGGGCGCGATCGACCAACGCCTCCGGTATGCGGCCGTCGGCGACGGCCTCGGCCAAGGGCGCGCCGTATGTCTTGGCATTGGGCAGTTCGACGTCGATGCCCGCGCGCAGCGCCGTGCCGGCGGCGCCGGCCCAGTCGGCTGCGATGCCGTGCAGCGTCTTCAGGAAGGCGATGGCGAAGTAGTCGGCGACGACTGTGCCGTCGAAGCCCCACGTGTCGCGCAGCAGCCCGGTGAGCAGATCCTCGTCGGCCGCGGAGGGCATGCCGTCGGTGTCGGTGTAGGCGTTCATCACCGACCGGGCGCCGCCTTCACGGATCGCCATCTCGAAGGGAGGCAGCAGAACGTCGGCGCGTTCACGCGGGCCCACGGAGGAGGGAGCGAGGTTACGGCCGGCGCGAGAGGCCGAGTAGCCGGCGAAGTGCTTGAGGGTGGCGACGATCCCGGCGGACTCAAGGCCCTGCACGTATGCCGTCCCGATGGTGCCGACGAGGTACGGGTCCTCGCCGATGGTCTCCTCGACCCGGCCCCAGCGGGCGTCGCGCACCACATCCAGGACGGGCGCGAGTCCCTGGTGGACGCCTACGGCACGCATGTCGCAGCCGATGGCGGCGGCCATGCGCCGCACCGTGTCCGGATCGAAGGTGGCGCCCCAGGACAGCGGAACGGGGTAGGCCGTCGCCCCCCAGGCGGAGAAGCCGGCCAGACACTCGTCATGCGCGAGAGCGGGGATGCCGAACCGGTTCGTGGCGGCGATACGGCTCTGGGTGCGGGCCAGGGAGAGCGCACCCAGGGCGGGGTCGACCGGGACCGTGCCGAAGGGCCGGGTCAGCTGGCCCAGTCCGTTGGGCAGAAGCGCGTCGAGATCGACGGCCTCCTCCATGTCGTGCTGGTGGGGGGCCACTTCACCGCCCTGATCGGAGGCGCCCACCCACACTCCGTACAGCTGGGCGATCTTCTCCCGAAGGGTCATCGCGTCGATCAGGGCGTCGACTCTCGCGGCGATGGAAAGGGTGGGGTCGTTCCAGGGGGAGATTCCGGTGGTGGTCTCTACAGCCACGTCGGCGTCCACTTTCGTCGGTCAACGGCTGAATCCGGCGGTCAGACCGCTCAGCAGCTGGCGGCGGCCGAACGCGTACAGGATGATCAGGGGCAGGGTGGTGAGGACGACGGCGGCCAGGAGGGCCGGGACGTTGACCCCGTACTCGCCCTGGAAGGTCCACAGGGCGAGCGGCAGAGTCCGCTGGGAAGGGCCCTGGGTGAGGATCAGCGGCAGCAGGAATCCGTTCCAGATGGTCAGCGCGTTGAAGATCGTCACGGTGAGGATGGCCGGGCGGGTGAGCGGCGCTGCCAGGCGCCACAGTGTCCCCCACTCGGTGGCTCCGTCCACCCGCATCGAGTCGAACAGCTCCTTGGGCACGTCGCGGATGAAGTTGGCGAGGATCAGCACGGACAGCGGGATGGCGAAGGCGATCGACGGCAGGATCAACGCCAGCAGGCTGTCGTACAGCTGCAGCTTGATGATGATCAGATAGACCGGGATGGCCGTCGCCTGCAGCGGGATGGCGAGGCCCATGAGGAACATGCCGTTCACCACGCGCAGGAACCGCATACGCCAGCCGCGCACGATGGCGTATGCGGCCATGAAGGAGACGGCGACCGCCGGCACCACCGCGCCGGCGGTGACCACGACGCTGTTCCAGAAGTAGCTGATGAAGTCGGACTCGAGGACCAGCTCGTAGTTGTCCAGTGTGGGATCGGTCGGCGGTGCCAGCGGGTTGCTCGCGTAGTAGTTGCTCTGGGCCTTGAGACTGGTGACGAGAATCCAGTAGAGGGGTACTACGACGACGGCGAGCCAGAGCCATCCGGCCAGACCGCCGAGCCAGTTGCGCCGGCGGGCGGTCGCGCCGGGGCGTCGGCCCCGCTCACGTGGGAGGGTCTTCTGCGGTTGCGGCTCGGTCAGCGTGGTGGTCATGTCAGACTCCCTCGAGCTGGCTCTCACCGGCGTCCCGGCCTCCGAGCCGGCGCAGCAGCAGGGCGATGGCGAGGCCCATCAGGACGAGGATGACCGCGATGACGCTGGCCGGCCCCATCAGGTTGGCCTGGAAGCCCCGTTTGTACATGTCCAGCGCGAGGACCCGGGTGGCGTCTGCGGGGCCGCCCTCGGTCAGGACGAAGATGAGGTCGAAGAAGGTGAGCGAGCCGATCACCATCAGCGTCGACGAGGTGATGATGGTGTATTTCAGCTGGGGCAGCGTGATGCTGAAGAACTGGCGGATCCGCCCGGCGCCGTCCAACTGCGCGGCCTCGTACAGGGACTGCGGGATCTGCTGGACGCCGCCCTGGTAGATCAGCGAGTGGAACGGGACGAACTGCCAGGAGACGACGAAGACGACGACGCCGAAGGCGAGCCAGGGGCGCCCCAGCCAGTCCTTGCTGAGCCACTCGAACCCCAGCCCGGCGCCGAGCCCGAAGTTGGGGTCGAGCAGAGCCTTGTACGCGACCGCGATCGCCGCGGAGCTGAGCAGCAGGGGGATGAAGTAGACCAGGCTCAGCACCGCGCGGTAGCGCTGGCGGCCGGCCAGGAACGTGCCGAGCAGAATGCTCGCCGGTGTCTGAACCGCCCAGGACACGGCCATCACAAGGAACGTCACCCAGAGGGCGTGCGGCAGCCCGGGGTTGGTGAGCACCGCACGCCAACTGGTCAGCCCGGACGGGTGGATGTCGCCGATGCCGTCCCACGTCGTGAAGCTCAACACGAAGACGCCGACGAGCGGGACGACGGCGAAGCCGACGAAGAACACCAGCGCCGGCACGGCCAGCCAGGGCAGGATGCTGCGTCGGCCCTCGCGCGCCGTAGAGCCCGTGAGTGCGCTCACTTGCCGATGACCTTGTTGAGGTTGTCGGTGAACTGCTTCGGCGAGATGGACAGCTGGAACAGCTTGGCGATGTTGTCAAGGAGTGTTTCGGCGGCCGTCGGGCTGAGCGCCTGGTCCCAGGACTGGCCGAACGACTTCGCGTTGCTGGCAATGTCATTGATGAACTGCAGGAACTCGGCGTTCTCGGATTCGGCGAGGAGCTTCTCCGAGCCCTTGCGGATCGGCACCGCCCCGGTGTCGATCCACGCCTTCACCTCTTCGTCCTGGAGGACGCCGGTGGCGAAGAAGTCCTTCGCGATCTTCTTCTGCTCGGCGCTGGCCTTCGAGGAGATGGACAGGTACTGGGCGGGGTTGCCTACGGAGTTGCCCGGATCGCCCTTGCCGCCTTCGACGGGTGGGAAGTTCATGAAACCGAGGTTGCCGCCGGAGACGAAGTCTCCCCCCTCGGTCTGCTGGATGCCGTACGACCAGGAGCCGTGCAGCATCATCGCGGCCTTGCCGGTGTAAAGGAGCGCCTGGTCGGCGTTGGAGTCCGCGGTGATCGAGGAGAATCCCTTGATGAACCCCTTCGCCTTGACCAGGTCCTGCACCTTGGTCAGCGCCTCGATGGCGGCCGGGTGGGACCAGGCGTCCTTCTCGCCGTCGAAGACGGCCTGGAACACCTCGGGGCCGCCGATGCGGTCGAACAGGAACTCCAGCCACATCATGTTCGTCCAACGGGACTGGCCGCCGAGGGAGAACGGCGCTATGCCCTCCGCGTTGAACTTGGGCACCAGGGCCATGATGTCGTCCCACGACTTGGGCGGTTCCACGCCGACGTCGTCGAAGACCTTCTTGTTGTAGAACAGGACGATCGGTTCCACGCTCTCGAACGGCATCGCGTATATCTTGCCGTCGACGGTCGCCGCGCCGAACGAGGCCGGGAAGAGCCGGTTCTTGATGTCGGGGTTCTCGTCGAACCACGGCGTGAGGTCGTCGACCTGCCCGGCCTCCACGTAGGTACGCAGTGTGCCGCCGCCCCACCCCCAGATGATGGTCGGTGCCTTGCCGGCGCCGATGGCGGTCTTGATCTTCGTCTTGAAGGCGTCGTTCTCGAAGGTGGTGACCTTGATCTGCCCCTTGGAGTTGGCCTTGTTGAACCGGTCCACGGCACCGGACCTGACGCCTTCCTGAGGCTGGCCGCTCAGGTGCCAGTACGTGGCCGTGTCGTCGCTGCCTTCGCTGGGGCCGGATGAGCCGCAGGCCGCGAGGGCCGCAGAGGCCGGCGCGGCCGCGGCCAGGCCGAGGAGGGTACGTCGGGAGAGCGCCATGTTCTTCTCCGCACTCGAGAGCCATCGGCTTCTCGTGAGTCAGGTTGAAAGGTTTTCGAAATAGCCTTCTCTGAGCTCTGTTTGTGCAAATTAGGTTTCGGGCTGACGCCCTGTCAAGGTGTGTGCAGGCACGTTGTCGTGCTGCCGCAAGCCGCTTAATATCGGGCAAGAACGACCCTCGAGAAAACCCTTGACGGGGACCGAAACTGTTTCGAAATCGACTGGTTGAGGACAGAGAGGCGATGCGATGGCCGCGGCTGACGCACTGTCGGTGCAGGTCATGCACAAGGTCGCGCAGCTCGGCAGCGGCTGCGTCGGCAACTGCCCGGGGCGTGTGGCCGAAGGCGGCGACGGACAGGCGGAGAGTCCACAAGTGGTGCCTCCGGACGATGTGTTCGCGGGAACCCGGAAACGTTCCGTCGGCAGAGGTCGCCCGACATGGTCCCGGTAACCTCACCCGGGTGTACGGCAGCCGCCGGTGACCGCGGTGGAGAGCGCCGGAGTGCTTGGCGAGTCGCAGCACGAGATCCCGGAGGAGTCCCGGACCGGCGTCCCCGTGCTGCCGACCTGGTCCGTTCATGCCCGGCCAGGAGGGCGCGCGGTGATCGCCCGGCCGGCCGGGGCCTGCCCACCAGGCTGCGGGTGCAGATCCCCGCCGTCCGGGCGGTCGGTCGGGACAGTGCGGCAGTTGGCCCGCTGCGCCCGGATACGGCTGGAACCGGGCGCAAGCGCGCCCGTACGCGTCGCACGCGTACCGGTCGGCGTGCATGCCCCGGACCGCGTTCACCGGACGGGATCTCACACAGATCGTCGGACGTGTCGAGGTTGCGGGGCTCGTCGGCACCTCTCCGGATGAGCTCGGTGCCGGGTTGCCGTACGGTTGACCGGTTCCACCCGCATTGCCGGCCCGACCGGCAGCTCACCACACCGGTGGACGTACAGCTGGGAGGAACCGATGCGTCCGAACGCCAGGCGCACCACCTTGGCGGACATCGCCCAAGCGGCGGGAGTCTCCGTCGCGACCGTCTCCAAAGTGGTCAACGGTCGCGGTGACGTGGCGCCGCACACCCGCAACCGGGTGCAGGAACTGCTGCATCAGCACGACTACCTCGCGCCTGTGTTCCGCCACACCGAGGTCGTCGAAAGCCCGACCATCGAGGTGCAGTTCAAGGGCGGCCTCAAGTCGTACGTGGCCGAGACCCTGGAAGGCATCATCGACTCCGCCGCCGAATCGGGGGCCTCGGTGGTGATCAGTAAGGCGTCCCATGCCCCGCACTGGGCCCGGGACCTGGTCTCAGCCGGGCGCCGCGCCGTCATCGCGGTCACCAGCGTGTACACCACTGCGCACCTGAACGAACTGGCCCGGTCCGGGCTGCCGTTGGTCGTGCTGGACCCACTGCACCTGCCGGACAGCCGCGTCCACAGCGTCGGGTCGACCAACTTCACCGGCGGCCTGGCGGCGACCCGGCACCTGCTCTCCCTGGGGCACCGCCGCATCGCCTATATCGGCGGACCGGCCATGGCCGTGTGCAACCAGGCACGCATGCACGGCTACCGCGCCGCCATGGAGGCGGAAGAAGCGCAGGTACCCGACGCCTACGTCCGGCCCGGAGAATTCACGTACGAGACCGGGCTCGTCGGCGCCACGGCGCTACTGGGCCTGCAAGAGCCACCGACGGCGATCTTCGCAGGCAACGACGAGATCGCCATCGGTGTCATCGAGACCGCCCGCACTCGAGGCCTGCGCGTCCCCGAGGACCTGAGCGTGGTCGGCTTCGACGACACAAGCCTCGCCCAGATGGCCTCACCGCAACTGACCACCGTGCGCCAGCCACTACGGGAGATGGGCGGTGCCGCCCTGCGCACCGCCCTCCGACTGGCCAACGGTGAAAAGGTCGAGTCCCACCACATCGAACTCGCCACCGAACTCGTGGTACGCGCCTCAACGGCGCCACCCCGCGAAGAGACTTCGGCGCGTAGGTAGTCGCAGGTGAGAGGTCGCATTGATTACAGCGGGTACCTACCATGTCGGGTTGCCTGGGGCGCAACGACGCCTCCAGGCAACCGACTTCAGGCTCTAGAAGAACCCAAGTTTCTTCGGGCTGTATGAAACAAGAAGGTTCTTGGTCTGCTGGTAGTGCTCCAGCATCATCTTGTGGGTCTCACGACCGATGCCCGAGCCCTTGTAGCCGCCGAACGCCGCGTGCGCCGGGTAGGCGTGGTAGCAGTTCGTCCACACCCGGCCCGCCTGGATCGCACGGCCCGCGCGGTACGCCGTGTTGATGTCCCGGGTCCACACACCGGCCCCGAGGCCGTACAGCGTGTCGTTGGCGATCTTGATGGCGTCGTCGAAGTCGTCGAAGGAGGTCACCGAGACGACCGGGCCGAAGATCTCTTCCTGGAAGATCCGCATACGGTTGTCGCCCTCGAAGATGGTCGGCTGGACGTAGTAGCCGCCCTTCAACTCGCCGTCGTGCTCGATGCGCTCCCCGCCCGTGAGGACCTTGGCCCCCTCCTGCCGTCCGATGTCCAGATAGGAAAGGATCTTCTCCAGCTGGTCGTTGGAGGCCTGGGCGCCGATCATCGTGTCCGTGTCGAGCGGGTGGCCGGTCTTGATCAGCTCGGTGCGGGCGACCGCGGCCTCCATGAACTCGGCGTAGTGACCGCGCTGGACCAGCGCCCGCGACGGACACGTGCACACCTCACCCTGGTTGAGGGCGAACATGGTGAAGCCTTCGAGCGCCTTGTCGCGGAAGTCGTCGTCGGCCCTCCAGATGTCCTCGAAGAAGATGTTCGGGGACTTGCCGCCGAGTTCGAGGGTGACCGGGGTGATGTTCTCCGAGGCGTACTGCATGATCAGCCGGCCGGTCGTGGTCTCGCCGGTGAACGCCACTTTCGCCACCCGCGGGCTGGACGCCAGCGGCTTGCCCGCCTCCACGCCGAACCCGTTGACGATGTTGACCACGCCCGGCGGCAGCAGGTCTGCGACCAGGCTCAGCCAGTAGTGGATCGACACCGGGGTCTGCTCGGCGGGCTTCAGCACGACCGCGTTGCCCGCGGCGAGCGCCGGCGCGAGCTTCCAGGTCGCCATCAGGATCGGGAAGTTCCACGGGATGATCTGCGCGACGACCCCGAGCGGCTCGTGGAAGTGGTACGCGACCGTGTCGTCGTCGACCTCGCCGAGCGAGCCCTCCTGCGCGCGGATCGCGCCCGCGAAGTAGCGGAAGTGGTCGATCGCCAGGGGGATGTCGGCCGCCAGCGTCTCGCGCACCGGCTTGCCGTTCTCCCAGCTCTCCGCGACGGCCAGCGGTTCCAGATGCGCCTCCATACGGTCGGCGATCTTCAGCAGGATGTCGGAACGCTCGGTCACCGACGTCCTTCCCCAGGCGGGTGCCGCCGCGTGCGCCGCGTCGAGCGCCCGCTCCACGTCCTCCGCCGTGCCGCGTGCCACCTCGGTGAACGGCTGCCCGTTCACCGGGGACGGGTTCTCGAAGTACTGCCCGCCGACCGGCGGCACGTACTCGCCGCCGATGAAGTGGTCATAGCGCGCCTGGTAGGAGACGATCGCGCCCTCGGTGCCGGGCGCCGCGTAACGGGTCATGCTGGCCTGCCTCCCTGCAGCAGCGCTGCCCGCCGTTGGGCAGCTCTCGGCGCGAGGCTAGGGACGGGGACGTTGCAACTACGTTGCCGCGGTGGCAGGGGCCGGGGCGGCAGGGTTCTGACGCCGTGACCCTCGGTGCCGAGCCATAAGGCCCTCACCCATTTCAAGAGCACACATCAGTGATCGCTGTCACCAACCTCTATGGACAGAACAACTAGGGCGCCGGAACTCCCCAACCCCGCCCACCCGGTGCCGTCAGCTCCGCCTCCAGGGCCGCCAGCCGGGACCGTACCGCCGCCGTCGGGCGCGTCGCCGCCAGTGCCCGCCAGACGTCGAAGTCGTCCTCGCCCCATGGTGTGTGCGCCCAGTCCGCCAGCAGGTCGGGGTCGCGGCGGGCGATCAGGGTCGTGCGGAGGCCGTCGGCGATCCGGTGTCGAAGGCGGACCACGGCCGGCGCCTGGGACGCGGGCAGCAGCGGACCGGTGTACGCCGTCGCCGCCGCCGTGATCGCGCCGGTCTCCAGCCGCCGCTCCACCACGGTGACGTCGGACTCGACCGGAACCGTCAGCCGGTACGGACGCGAGGCCAGCAGACCGGGGCCGAGAACCCTGCGCAGGCGGGCCAGTTCGGCGCGGAGCGTCACCGGTGTCACCGACTCGTCCTCGTACAGCGCGCACAGCAGCTCGTCGCCGGTCAGGCCCTCCGGGTGCCGGGAGAGCAGGACCATGATCTCGCTGTGCCGTCGGCTCAGCCTGATCCGGCGACCGTCGGTGAGCAGTTGGGCCTCGTCACGGCCGAGCGCGGTCAGCTCGGGGAGATCGGCGGCGGGCATCTCCGGCGCGAGCAGCGCCAGGTGGGACTCGGCGGCGCGTGCGACCGCCTGCACGAAGCCCAGGCTGTGAGGGTGCGCCAGTCCGTCCCCGCCGGTGATGTCCACGGCACCCAGCACCCGCCCGGTCCGCGGATCGTGCACCGGAGCCGCCGCACAGGTCCACGGCTGCACCCGACGGGTGAAGTGCTCGGCCGCGAACACCTGCACCGGCCGGTCGACGGCGACCGCCGTGCCCGGCGCGTTCGTCCCGACGGCCGTCTCCGCCCAGCGGGCGCCCGGCACGAAGTTCATCAGCCCCGCCTGCCGCCGGGTCGACGCATGCCCCTCGACCCAGAGCAGCCGGCCGTGCGCGTCGCACACCGCCAGCAGATGCTCCCCGTCCGATGCGAACGTGCCCAGCAGCTCGCGGAACAGCGGCATCACCCGGGCCAGCGGATGCTCGGCCCGATAGGCGCCGAGGTCGCCGTCCATGAGCTCGACGCTCGCGGTTCCGTCGGGCCCGACCCCGGCCCGCGCGGAACGCCGCCACGAGTCCGCCACCACCGGACGCACCGGCCGCGGCACGGTACCCGCCTCGGTGAACGTCTCGTGCGCGCGGAGCAGTACCCGCGCACGCTCGGCAGGGTCGGCCCCCGGCTCAAGGGCCACCCACGGATCGGTCAACTGGGCCTCCCCGAAAGGCGATGCGGCTGGGGACATCGTCACTCCCCGTACGTGCGCCGACAACCTTTTCGACAGGCGTCACCCGAACGACGTCACCGCGCGGCCCGTTCGACCAGACTCATGTAGCGGCTCCAGTCCCAGTGGGGCCCCGGGTCCGTGTGGTCCGTACCCGGCACCTCGTAGTGGGCGATGATGCGCGAACGGTCCGTCGGTATCCCGTACTTGGCGCAGATGTCGGCCGTGAGCCTGGCCGACTGCTCGTAGAGGACATCGGTGAAGTACGCGGGCCGATCCACCCATCCCTCGTGCTCGATGCCGATGCTGCGCGCGTTGTAGTCCCAGTTCCCCGCATGCCAGGCGATGTCGGCCTCCCGGACGCACTGCGCGACATTGCCGTCCCGCGACCGGACCACGTAGTGGGCGGAGACCTGCTTCCGCGGACTCCGGAACACCCCCAGGGTCTTGCGGTAGCTCGTCTGCGTCACATGGATGATCACGAGGTCGAGGGGGTGGCTCGTCGGGCGGTCCGCGGGTGTGTAGTTGGCGGGTGTCGCGGGCTGCCACTCGGCCAGCGGGTGGTCGACGGGACGGGTCTCGGCTCCGGCGGGCGGATCGGGCAGCAGCGCATACGGGATCGCGGTCAGCGCGGCCCCTTTCAGGAGCCGTCGCCTGCTCGGCAGCGGTCTTGCCCGTTCCATGGACGAATGCCTTTCGGTAGTGCGACTCATGCCTTGCGGTGGTTCGACGAATGCCTTTCAGCTGCCTTTCAGCGGTCTGGTGTTGATCGGGACGCAGGTCAGGGGCGGACGGTTGCCGCGGTCTCCCGCAGCCGCGCGTGCACGCCGCGGTGCGTCTCCCGCGTGGGCAGCCACTCCTTGCGGATCTTCGCCACGCAGGTGTAGTTGGTGTCGCACACATTGGCCAGCGGGGACTCGACGGCCTGGGTCGCGAACTGGTAGGCGTCCAGCTCACTGAACCCGTAGTCGCGCACCAGCCACTGCACCAGGTCTAGCTGGGATATCCGGAACGCGTCCTCCAGCGGGCGCGCCGATCCCGTCGAGATGATGTGGGTGTTGGACTCGATGCGCGGCCAGGGCGTGGCCAGCCCCTTCAGCAGCTCCACGATCACCACCGTGTTCATCGCGCACTCCACCGCGACCCCGCAGGTCTCGCCCTCGCCCTGTCGCGCGTGCCCGTCGCCGAGGCTGAGCAGCGCGCCCTCGACATTGACACCGAGGTAGCAGGTGACGCCGGCCCGCATCTCCGGGGTGTCCATGTTCCCGCCGTGCGCGTCGGGCACCAGTGCCGAACGGACCTCCAGGTTGGCGGGGGCCACTCCCACCGTGCCGTGCATCGGATCCATGGGCAGCTCGACCTCGATGTCGCTGTCGTGCGCCCGGAACAGCGCGGTACGGCGGGTCCGGTCCAGCTGCCAGATCCAGACCTTCTCCGGGAGGGGCGGCTGGAGGGTGGCGGTGGTGTGGGTCGACGTGAGCGCGCCGAAGAGCGGGACCGTGGTGGACGCGGCCCAGTCCCGGGCCGGTTCGATCGACACGAAGTGCACGGCGACCGTGTCGCCCGGTTCGGCGCCCTCGATGTGGAAGGGACCGGTCTGCGGGTTCAGGAACGGGAACTCGCACACCTCGGACACCAGGTCCTTCTCCGACCGCACCCGACCGGCGAAGCAGTCCTCGGTGTACAGGTCGAGAACCGTGCCGGGCGTGATGCGTGCCACGGGCGGCACGCCGCCGAACGTCCAGGCGTACTCGCCCGGTTCGGGTCGCACGGTGAGGATCCGGGGGTCGCTCATGGCTGCGCTGCTCCGTTCTGCGGATGGTCGGTGGGGCCGGCTCTGCGGATGGTCGGCGGGGCCGGTGGGGCCGGTGGGGTCGGTGGGGGGCGGTACAGCCGCGGCTGGCGCCATCGACGCGATGCTCCCCCGACATGTGAATCCCCCTCGTACACACCGGCACCCCGACCGCTGCCGTCGTGCCTCGCGTGAATCACGGTACGGCGCGGGCGGGTTGGGCAGAAGAGAGCAGAGTGTTCCGGTGGACGGCCCCGGAACTGTGGATAACTCGCTCACTCGTCCGAGCGAACCCGCCCCGGGTTCAAGCCCGTTCGGCCACCGCCGCCGGATCGTCGAGCACCGCCCGGACCACCGAGTGCGCCGCCCCCAGCAACGGCCCCTCGGGTCCCAGCCGCGACACCGACACCGCGCACGGCGGCCCCGCCGTACGCCGGGCCAGCTCGGCCTCCAGCGAGGGCAGCAGCCACGGAGCCAGCCCCGACAGCTCGCCGCCCAGCACCACGGCCTCGGGGTCCAGCAGGTTCACCGCCCCGGTCAGCGCGATGCCGAGGGCCGTACCGGCGTCGCTCAGCGCACGTCGTACGGCCTCGTCGCCCTCCGCGGCGCGTCCCGCGAGGAGTCCGACCCGGTCCTCGCCCGGCTCCAGACCGGCCGCGCGCAGCACCGCCTCCTCGCCCGCGTACTGCTCCAGACACCCCCGCCCGCCGCACACGCACTCCGGCCCTTCGGGCTCCACCGGCACATGCCCCAGCTCGCCCGCGAAACCGCGCGTCCCGCGCAGCAGCCCGCCGGCCACGACGACGGCCGCGCCGATGCCGATCTCCGCGGAGACGTGCAGGAAGTCGTAGGGGGTGGCGTCACCGAGCCAGAGTTCGGCGAGGGCGCCGAAGTTGGCCTCGTTGTCCACGGTCAAGGGGAACACCGAGGGCAGCAGGGCACCGAGGTCGGTGTCGTGCCAGTCGAGGTTCGGGGCGCGGACCACGGTGCGGCCGTCGCGCGCCACCAGTCCCGGCACGGCCACCGCGAGCCCGGCCGGCCACAGGCCCTCGCCCTCGGCCTCGGCGACGACCTGGTCCAGCAACTGGGTGAGTTCCGCGAGGACCGGTTCGGGGGAGCGGCCGCGGTTCACGCCGTGGCGTACCGCCCGTGCCCGCACCTGGCCCCGTAGGTCGACCGCGCAGACCGCGAGGTGGTCGACGCCGACCTCGGCGCCTATCCCGGCCGGACCGTGCCCGCTGACGGCGAGCGCGGACCCCGGGCGGCCCACCCGGCCCGGCCGCTCGGGGCCCAGCTCGTCGAGCAGTCCGGAGCGTATGAGCTCGTCGACGAGGGTCGACACGGCCGCCCGGGTCAGCCCGATGCGCGAGGCGACGGCGGCCCGGGACAGCGGTCCCTCGGCGCTGACGGTGTGCATCACGCGCGCGAGGTTGCGGCGGCGCATGCCCTGCTGGGTGTCGGGCAGCGCGCGCCCCGGCCCGGCCGGGTGGGCGTCGTGCAGGGGTGCGGCCATGCCTCCGTCAGTCCTCGCTGGTCGGTGCGGGCTCAGTGGCTCGGTCAGCGGTCCTCCGTCGGCCTGTCCAGCAGCGGAGCCGCGTCGGAGAGTACCCCGGAGATCCTCGCCATCGTCGCCTCGTCCCGCTCCACGGCGTCCAGCACCGGACCCGCGGTGGTGTTCCAGCGCCGGGCGACGGCGGCCGGGTCCTCGCCGGTCAGCAGGCCCGCGGCCTGGGCGGCGGCGCCGAGCGCGACGAGCTCCTTGGCCTCGGGGATCTGCACGGGGCGGCCCGAGAGCCGCCGTACGGTCTCCTGCCAGGCCCCGCCCCGGGCGCCGCCGCCGATCAGCAGCAGCGGGGTCGAGCGGTCCGCGTCCTCGTCGAGGACCAGGTCGAGCGCGCCGAGCAGGGCGTGGACGGCACCGTCGTAGGCGGCCTGGAGGAGCTGGCCGCCGGTCGTGTCGTGCCGCAGGCCGTGCAGCAGGCCTGAGGCGCCCGGCAGCGCGGGTGTGCGCTCGCCGTCCAGGTAGGGCAGCAGCGTGACGCCCGACGTGGGCTCCACGGCCTCACGGTCGAGGCCGAGCAGCGTGGCGATCCGGTCGACGGCGAGCGTGCAGTTCAGGGTGCAGGCCAGCGGCAGCCAGTCGCCGTGCGCGTCGGCGAAGCCCGCCACCGTGCCGGTCGGGTCGGCGGGGCGCCGCTTCGACACCGCGTACACCGTGCCCGAGGTGCCCAGGCTGAGCACCGGCGTGCCAGGACGCAGGCCGAGGCCCAGCGCGGCGGCGGCGTTGTCGCCGGTGCCCGGGGCGACCAGGGTGCCCTTGGAGAACGGCAGGTCGTGGCGGTCACGGACGGTGCCCGCCACCTCGCCCGGGCGGACCACGCGGGGCAGCAGCGCGGGGTCGAGCCCCACATGCGCGAGGACCTCCTCGTCGTACGCCTCGGTCGCCGAGGCCCACCAGCCGGTGCCGGAGGCATCGCCGCGGTCGGTCGTGCCCTGGCCGGTGAGGCGCTCGGTGAGGTAGTCGTGCGGGAGGCGCACGGCCTTGGTCGCACGGAGCGCCTCGGGCTCGTTCTCGGCCAGCCAGGCCCACTTCGTGACCGTGAAGGACGGCCCCGGCACGCTGCCGGTGCGCTCCGCCCAGGCCTTGGCACCGCCCAGCTCCTCGACGAGGCGGGCGGCCTGCGGGGCCGAGCGCACGTCGTTCCACAGCAGGGCCGGGCGTACCGGCTCGCCCTCGGCGTCCAGGGTGACCAGGCCGTGCTGCTGCCCGCCGATCGACACGGCGGCGGCCTCCCGGGCGGCGTCACCGCACTGGTGCAGGGCCTCACAGAGGGCGTCCCACCACTGGCGCGGGTCGCTCTCGCGGCCGGCGCCGGAGGAGACGGTGTGCGGGGCCTGTCCGCTCGCCACCACCTGTCCGGTCGACGCGTCGACGACCAGGGCCTTGGTGGACTGCGTGGACGTGTCCACGCCGACGACGAGCGGACCCTCGGCAGCTGACATCGGGCTCTCCCTTTTGCGGGCTCAAGTTTTGCGTGCTCAAGCGGCTCGGGTCTCCGTCCGATCTTCGTCCGAAGACGGTCGGAGACATCTTGTCTCTTCCCAGAGATGCGATCGCATACTAATTTGTAAACCGCCATGACGAAATAGTCGTGGAGAGCAGTCGTCAGCGAGTAGGAGCCGCGGCATGAACTACCAGCCCACCCCCGAGGACAGGTTCACCTTCGGCCTGTGGACCGTCGGCTGGCAGGGAAGGGACCCGTTCGGCGACGCCACGCGGCGTGCCCTGGACCCTGTCGAGACCGTGCAGCGCCTGGCCGAGCTCGGCGCCCACGGTGTGACCTTCCACGACGACGACCTGATCCCCTTCGGGTCCTCGGACAGTGAGCGCGAGGGTCACATCAAGCGCTTCCGGGAGGCCCTCGACGCCACCGGCATGAAGGTGCCGATGGCCACCACCAACCTCTTCACGCACCCGGTCTTCAAGGACGGCGGGTTCACGGCGAACGACCGTGACGTGCGCCGTTACGCGCTGCGCAAGGTGATCCGCAACATCGACCTGGCGGTCGAGCTCGGCGCCGAGACCTACGTCGCCTGGGGCGGCCGCGAGGGTGCAGAGTCCGGCGCCGCCAAGGACGTGCGCGTCGCCCTCGACCGCATGAAGGAGGCCTTCGACCTCCTCGGCGAGTACGTCACCGAGCAGGGCTACAACCTCAAGTTCGCCATCGAGCCCAAGCCGAACGAGCCCCGCGGCGACATCCTGCTCCCCACCGTCGGCCACGCCCTGGCCTTCATCGAGCGCCTGGAGCGCCCCGAGCTGTACGGCGTCAACCCCGAGGTCGGGCACGAGCAGATGGCCGGGCTGAACTTCCCGCACGGCATCGCGCAGGCCCTGTGGGCGGGCAAGCTCTTCCACATCGACCTCAACGGCCAGTCCGGCATCAAGTACGACCAGGACCTGCGCTTCGGCGCCGGTGACCTGCGTGCCGCCTTCTGGCTGGTCGACCTGCTGGAGAGCGCCGGTTACGCGGGCCCGAAGCACTTCGACTTCAAGCCGCCGCGGACCGAGGACCTCGACGGCGTCTGGGCGTCGGCCGCGGGCTGCATGCGCAACTACCTCATCCTCAAGGAGCGTTCGGCCGCCTTCCGCGCCGACCCGCAGGTCCAGGAGGCGTTGCGTGCCGCGCGTCTGGACGAGCTGGCGCAGCCCACGGCCGCGGACGGTCTGAAGTCGCTGCTCGCGGACCGCACGGCCTTCGAGGAGTTCGACGTGGAGGCTGCCGCCGCGCGCGGGATGGCCTTCGAGCAGCTCGACCAGCTGGCGATGGACCACCTGCTGGGCGCGCGCGGCTGAACGCACGCGCGCGTGCGGGCTTGAATCGCGTACGCGCGCGTGCCGGTCGTTTCGATCGCGTACGCGCGCGTGCCTGTTTGATCATCCTCCGTGCGGAATGCTTCGGAATCATGCGGTCCATGGCATGAGTCCGTATCAACTTCCGTGTGGGGGTCGCCTCCTGTGCGGCGCACGGCGACTCTGGACGGTATGGCCATGCCGCCCGTACCGCCTCAGCCGCCCGGGCCGCCGGACGACACACCGCCCTATGGCGGTGGCTTCGGCCCCCCAACCGAAGGCTTCGGCCAAGGAGGGGGGTACGGGCCACCGGGGGGTTACATACCTCCTCCTGGAGGCGGCGGTCCGCCCTCCTACGGGGGTTGGGACCCGCCTCCGTCGGAACCGCCCGATGGTCCGCGCCGGGGCCGCAATCCGCTGTTCATCCTGCTCACCGTGCTGGCGGCAGGTGCCGTCGTCGCCGTCATCGTCCTGATGGCGTCGGGCAGCGGCGACGACTCGCCGGACGACAAGCCCAGCGCGAGCGCGAGCAGTTCGCCCCGCCCCACGCTGAGCCTGCCTACCGAGCTGCCCAGCAGGCTTCCGAGCAGGTTGCCGTCCGAGCTGCCCTCGCAGTTCCCGACCGAGCTGCCGAGCGAGTTCCCGAGCGGCCTCGAATCGCTGATCCCGTCCTTCGCGGCCGACGAGGTGCCGTACTACATGCTGCGGGCAGGCGACTGCTTCGACACCGACGACCTGCAGCCCGGGCAGGCGGCCAAGCGCTCCTGCGGGACACCGCACGACGCCGAGGTCGTGAGAGTGGCGGAGCTGGAGGGCGACTACACGACCGACGCAGCCCTGAAGAAGGCCGCGTCGGACCTGTGCGACAAGTCCCTGACCAGCAAGGCGGCGGACCAGCCCGAGGGGACCGTGCGCGGCATGCTGGTGCAGTACCCGGACCCCGCCGGCTACCGGCTCGGCATCGACAACGTCGCCTGCAGTCTGGCCGCCGACACCGGCGGAACCCGTAAGCTCACCGCGCCCCTGACATGATCAGATCCCGCGCGGCAGCCGCACGTACGTCACCGTCGTCTCCACCCCGCTGTCGACCAGCCGGCCCCGGGCGTCGAACGCGCCCGGACCGTCGGTCATCCCGAAGTCGTTGTCGTTGATCAGGGCGAGCGTGTCGCGGTCCACGCGCGCGACGCCCTCGATCTTCCCCGGCACCCCCTCGACCGTGCCGAGGTCCACGACCAGGCGCTTGGCGAGCACCGGCACGCCCGCGGCGGCCGGGTCGTCGAGCTGCTCCAGCGACGGGGACGTCGTGTCGTCGTCATGGACGCCGCCGAGTATGTCCGCGTGCCGGTCCAGCCGTACGAGCTGCAGCCGCGCCGCCTTGTCGGTGCGCTCCTCGACCAGCAGCCGGTTGCCGCCCACGGCGACGACCGAGGAGATCTTCAGCTCGGAGGTGTCGTCCTCGCCCGGGTCGACGACCTCGACCGGGTCGAAGCGGTAGACGTACTCGGCGGTGACGGCCTTCTTCCTGGGCGAGAACCGCAGCAGCCGGGTCGTCCGCGACGCCTCTCCCGCCGCCGTGTCCGGCAGGGAGAGCGGGCTCTGCACGGCCAGCACCAGGTCGCCGCCCGGCAGTTGGGCGAGCCCTTCGAAACCGCGGTTGATCTTCCGGTGCAGCAGCACGGAGGGCAGCGCCTCCACCACCGGGTAGTCGCTCCCGGTGAGGTTCAGCCCCTCGGGGACGTACCGCGTGAGCACCTTCCCGCGCGCGGAGACATGCACGAGCGAGGGACCGTACTCGTCGGCCAGCCAGAAACTCCCGTCCCCGGCCCGCACGACACCCTCGGTGTCCAGCCCGTTCGGGTTGTACGCCAGCCGCGTCTTCGCGTCATAGGTGTACGGCGCCTCGTCCCGCCGCTCCTGGTTCGGCAGCCCGGTGACCGGCTTGCCGGAGGACGTCGTGAGCGGGATCGCGTCCAGCACCTTCACGGAGTCGCCGGACACCCTGATCTTCACGATCGCCGGGTCGAACCCGGGCACGGGGAAGGTACGGCGCTTGGCACCGTCCACCTTGATCTGGCCATTGGGGCCACGGTCGGTGACGGTCCAGAACTCATCCTGGCGTCCCGCCGGGTAGATGTCGCTGCCGATGCCGCCGAGATCCACGCCCCGGTCGTCGTCCACCGTGCCGGGCAGCAGGGCGTTGCTGAAGGCACCCAGCGGGATGTCCCCGAGCGTCGCCGTGCGGCTGACGTACGCGTCCCCCGGCGCGGCGGTCTTTCCGGAGGCGGCGCCCGAGGCCGGCGATGCCGCCACGAGCGCGGCCAGCACGGCGAGGGGTACGCCCGCCGCGACGGAACGGTGGACGCGGCGCCGGCCGGCGGCAGACGGGGACATCGGGCCTCCTGGGT
Organism: Streptomyces sp. S.PB5; assembly: GCF_030403745.1. Taxonomy (GTDB): domain Bacteria; phylum Actinomycetota; class Actinomycetes; order Streptomycetales; family Streptomycetaceae; genus Streptomyces. The sequence continues at coordinate 325,641 of NZ_JAQMWP010000011.1, read as the reverse complement.
GAACAAGTTCGCTGACAGCGGCCAGATTTGGCGCCCATGCCGAACGCCGCGCGGCCGACAGATGAACGACGGGTGGCAGGGGCTCGTCGGGCATGGGTTCTCGCGGCATGGGCCCGTCGGGCATGCGCTCGTGGACCATGGGCGAGGATGAGCGCATGACACAGGAGGTACTGGAAGTCGTGGCGGCCGCGATCGTCCGCGAGGGACGCCTGTTGGTGGTGAGCAAGCAGGCGGCCCCCGGGGTCTTCTACGTACCGGGCGGCAAACCGGACCCGGGCGAGGCGCCCTTGGAGACCCTGTACCGCGAACTGGACGAGGAGTTGGGCGTACGCCCCCTGGAACCCCGGTTCCTGGCCGACGTCGAAGCCGTGGCGGCCCTGGAAGGCGTCCCCATGCGCATGTCCCTCTACGGTGCGCGCCTCGCCCAAGTTCCTCGTCCCGCCGCCGAACTGGCCCAGCTGCGCTGGATCACCGGCCACGAGGACGACATCCGGATCGCACCGGCGGTCCGTGACCACGTCCTGCCGATGCTCTGGCAGGGCCGCCTCATGGAGTCGTAGCGGACGCCAGGAAGACCACGACGTCCGCCTCGGTGAGTCCGTCCCCGACGGTGAGGATGTCCTGGCCGAAGTGCCGCATGGCACCTCAACCCGTCTCCAGGACCTCCTGAGCCGTGGCCAGGGCCGTCGCGGGATCCTGGGCAGCGCCGCCCGCGGGTGCCCAGCGGCCCCGCTCCTTGCGGTACGGCCACCAGCGGCCGTCCCGCCCCAGGCGCAGCTGGCCGGGAGCGCCGACGGCCGTCCAGCGGTTGCCCCGGGCGCGCAGGGACGGCCGTTCCTCCTCGTCCCAGGCGGCGTCGAGCGCGGCACGCGCGCGTGCGAGCGTCTCGCCCTCCAGGGTCCACTCCTCCTCCAGCACGGACAGCGCGGCCGCACCTCCCAACCGCCAGGCGCGGACGGCCGACGCCAGCGCTTCGGGGGTGCGCCCCGAGCCTTCCGCCAGCCGTGCGGCGACGGTTCCGGGCGGGGAGCCCACGGCGAGGCGGACCGCGTCCTGGCCCACCGTCAACTCGTCCTCGACAGCCTCCGGTTCGGCCAGCAGCCGGTGCGCCTCCGCCGCCGTCCGGGCGGCCAGGAACTCCAGGGCGGCCGGATCGACGCCGGGTGCGGGCGGTGTCTCGGTGTCCAGGGACGGTGGTGTGCCGGGCGCCTCGGGGAGTTCCGGCAGGGCGGGCAGCGGCGGCAGGATGTCCCCGGCCGCGAACGCCTCGGCGGCGTCCACCCCCTCGGGCAGCGGGGCGGGCGCCTGGTTTGGTATGGCGGTGCGGTCCTGGAGTTCGTCCAGCAGGGCGCGTTCGGCGCGTCCTCGCATCAGCAGCAGGACGAACGGGTCCTCGTCCAGCAGCCGTGCCACTTGGTAGCAGAGGGCCGCTGTGTGCCCGCAGTGGTCCCAGCCGCCGCAGTCGCACTCCGGCTCCAGATCGCCCAGCCCTGGCAGCAGTTCGACGCCCGCGGCGGCCGCGTCCTCCACCAGATGCGGAGGCATGTCACGGTCCAGGAGGGCCGCGACATGGCCGGCGCGCTCGACGGTCATGTCCAGGAAACGGTCCCACTGTTCGTCGGACAACTCCGCCAGCAGGACGTCGGCCCGGTGCGAGGTGTGGTCACGGTCCTGGACGACGGCCGTGATGCGGCCCGGCCGCACCGACACCGCGCCGACCGCGCCCGCGCGCGCGAGTCTGCGTCCGGCCTTGACCTGCTGTGAGTCGAGTGCCGTGTCCTCCAGCGCCTTCAGCCAGGCCTGGCCCCACCAGGTGCGGGCGAAGCCCCTCCCGTGCGCGGGCGGGAACGCGGCGAACGTGCGTTCATTCCCGTCACTCATCGCGTGCCCCCTCGCAGTTCGACCAGATCCGCCAGTTCCGCGTCCGTCAGCTCGGTGAGCGCCGCCTCCCCGGCGCCGAGCACCGCGTCGGCCAACTCCCGCTTCCTGTTGAGCATGTCGGCGATGCGGTCCTCGATGGTGCCCTCGGCGATCAGCAGGTGCACCTGCACCGGCCGGTTCTGCCCGATCCGGTACGCGCGGTCGGTGGCCTGCGCCTCGACGGCCGGGTTCCACCAGCGGTCGTAGTGCACGACATGCTCGGCCCGGGTGAGGTTCAGCCCTGTGCCGGCCGCCTTCAACGACAGCAGGAAGACCGGGACCTCACCGTCCTGGAAGCGCCGCACCATCGCCTCGCGCTCGGCGACGGGCGTGCCGCCGTGGAGGAACTGCGAGGACAGTCCGCGGCCCGCCAGATGCCGTTCGATCAGCCGCGCCATCCGCACGTACTGCGTGAAGACCAGCACGCTCGCCTCCTCGGCGAGGATCGTGTCGAGCAACTCGTCCAGGAGCTCCAGCTTCCCGGAGCGTCCGGGGATCCTGGGCCGCTCCTCCTTGAGGTACTGCGCCGGGTGGTTGCAGATCTGCTTCAGCCCGGTCAGCAGCTTCACGATCAGCCCGCGTCGCGCCATGCTGTCGGCGCCGGAGATCTCCGCGAGCGTCTCGCGCACCACGGCCTCGTACAGCCCCGCCTGTTCCGGCGTGAGCGACACCGCGCGGTCGGTCTCCGTCTTCGGCGGCAGCTCCGGGGCGATGCCCGGATCCGATTTGCGGCGTCGCAGCAGGAACGGGCTCACCAGCCGCGACAGCCGCTCGGCCGCTCTCGGGTCGCGGCCGCCCTCGACGGCCGCGGCGTACCGCGTGCGGAAGGCGCCGAGGCGGCCCAGCAGCCCGGGTGTCGTCCAGTCGAGGATCGCCCACAGCTCCGACAGGTTGTTCTCCACCGGGGTGCCGGTGAGCGCCACGCGTGCGCGTGCGGGGAGGGAACGCAACTGCCGTGCCGTCGCCGAGTACGGGTTCTTCACGTGCTGCGCCTCATCCGCCACGACCATCCCCCACGGAACGTCGGCCAGCCTCCCGGCGTCGAGCCGCATCGTCCCGTACGTGGTGAGCACGAACTCCCCGTCGGCCAGGGCGTCCAGATCGCGTCGCGGCCCGTGGAAACGGCGCACGCGCGTGCCGGGGGCGAACTTCTCGATCTCGCGCTGCCAGTTGCCCATGAGGGACGTCGGACACACCACGAGTGTCGGACCGGCGGACCCGGGGTCGGCCTGCCGGTGCAGATGCAGTGCGATGAGCGTGATCGTCTTGCCGAGTCCCATGTCGTCGGCGAGACAGCAGCCCAGGCCCAGGGAGGTCATCCGCGCCAGCCAGTCGAGACCGCGCCGCTGGTAGTCCCGCAGGGTCGCCGCGAGCGCCGCGGGCTGCTCGACCGGCTCCAGCGTCTGCGGGTCCGTGAGCCGCTCCCGCAGGGTCGCGAGCCACCCGGTGGGGTGGACGTCGACCCGGTGGCCGTCGATCTCCGTGGAGCCCGTGAGGGCGGCACCGAGCGCGTCGACCGGGGTGATCTTGCGGTCCTGCTGCGCCTGGGCCCGTCGCACCTCCTGGGGGTCGATCAGAACCCACTGGTCGCGCAGCCGCACGACGGGGCGGGTCGCCTCGGCGAGCCGGTCCAGCTCCTGGCGCGTGAGCTGCCGGTCGCCCAGTGCGAAGCGCCAGTTGAAAGCCAGCAGTGCGTCGGCGGACAGGAACGAGGCGGTGTCCGAGGAGAGTCCGCCGGGCTCCGATCCGTCGTCCGGCGGACCGACCACCGCGCGAGCCGTCAGCTTGCGGGCCAGCTCCTTGGGCCAGTGCACCTCGACACCGGCAGCGGCGAGGGCCCGGGCGCCGGCCGCCGTCAGATCGGCGACCTCCTCGTCGGCGAGGTCGACGGAGTCCGGAACGGTCGCCGACAGCAGGGGCGCGAGCGGCGGCCACGCGCGCGCCGCTCGTCGCAGGGCGAGCAGAGCGTCCATCCGCGCGCGCGGACCGAACGGCCCGTCGGGCCCGGCCCACACCTCGGCGGCGTCCGCGGCCAGTGCCGGATCGCTCACGCTGTGGATCTGCAGCACGGCCCGGAACGACAGTCCCGTGTCGTCCAGCACCGAGGCATCCAGCCCGGACACCTCGATCCGCAGCGACAGCCGAACGCCCGCATCGTGCCCCGCGGCCACGTCGGCCGCCCAGGCCCGCTGCTCGGGGACGTGCCGGGGCTCTCGCGCCGCATAGGCGGGGCCGCCCGTGACGAGCGCCGCGGCGGGGGAGCGGGGCAGCGCGTCGGCGACCGCGTCCAGGAAGGCGCGCAACAGGCGTTCGGGGTCGGGCAGCCGCAGCGGTTCGCTGCCGGCCGGCGCGTCGCCCAGCGGAACGGCGTGCGCCTCGGGTGGCATCGCCGCGGCGAGTGCCTGGACGCGCTCGATGTCCTCGGTGCGCAGCGGACCGGCGCGCCAGGCGTCGTGGTCGCTCTCGGACAGGCCGGGCAGCAGCAGTCCACGGGCGGCGAGTTGCAGGGCGTGCACGGCGGCCGTGCCCCAGAACACCGTCGCCCGGTGCCCGTGCGCGGCGGCACGCGCACGTGTGAGGACGGGCAGGGCCTCCCGCACCGGGAGCAGCACGGCGGGCACGGACACCGCCTCGACGCCCTCGTCGCCGGGCAGGACGACGGTCAGATCCTCCACGGACCCGGACGCGACGACCGGCGGCGCCTCGCCCTCGGGGTTCCAGAAGGCGACGGAGCCGGTACGGGCCGGGTCACCGGGGACGAACACGGCGCAGCAGCGGGCCAGTTGCGAGATCTCGGACGGTGTTGCCGCGGGAATCCTCGGCACAGGAATGCGACACTCCTCAAATTTGACTACTGGGCGCGGAGTGGCCGAGGGTACAGCACCGCGCAGGCCCGCATGAAATGACCGGGCCGTGATCCGGGTCACTTCATGGCGGGTGTGGGTATCCCGGTCTCAGGGACGTGTAGGGGACGCGTCTCAGGGACGTCTCAGGGTCGTGGGTCGGAACCGCGGGAAGCGCGGGCCCGTTCTCAGGACAGAGAGCGGCAGTGGCCGCGGAGGAGGCGACACATGTCGAAGAACGCGAAGATCGCCGCAGGAGGTGTGGCGGCCGGCATCCTTCTGCTGATCTGGCTGCCGTGGTGGGCCGCGCTCCTGATAGTCCTGGGAGTGCCGGCCGCCGCGTACCTCACGCTGGACCCCTCGCAGCGGCGCAGGCTGCGCCGCATCACACGCAAGGAGCTCGGTCGCTGAGAGCCTCGGGCTACCGGGCCGCGGTGGCCCGGTCGGCCAGGGCGCAGGAGTCGACCACGTCGCCGCTCGCGGGCCTGCTCACGGCATGGTCCGCGGGCGGCGGGGTGCCCCGCTCCACCCATGCCACCAGCGTGTCGAAGGCCGACCGGTAGCAGGGCAGGATCGGGCGCAGCCGGTCCGGATGGGTGTCGTACAGGCCGTCGACGTGTGTGCCGCCCTCGACCGTGTAGTAGCGGTGCAGCCGGCCCCGCCCGCTCGCGTCGACCATGCGCGCGTACACATCCGAGTCGGCCGCCTTCGGCAGCAGCGCGTCCAGGTCGCCGTGCAGGGTGATCAGCGGTCGCCCGACGCGTCCGGTGAGCGCCACACGGGCGACGGCGCGGTGGACGGACTCCGGGCGGGACGCGTAGTCGTAGGCCGCGTCGGAGACGCAGGGCGCCAGCACCTGCTCCGGGGTGGTGCCGGCGGACGGGCCGGGACAGGAGGGGTCGTAGGCCGGGTCGAACTCGGCGCGGTAGATCTTCTGCGTCACTCCCCAGTAGGCCTTCTCGTGGTACGGCCACAGGAACTCGGAGCCGCGCGCGAAGCCCACCGCGTACAGGTCCTCGTCCCGTGCCGAACCGGTTGTGCGGGCCACGGCCGCGGGCAGCGAGGTGAGCAGATTCGGGCCGTCCGCGGTCCACAGCGCGCCTTCCCAGTCCACGCCTCCGTCGTACAGCTCCGGGTGGTTCTCCAGCTGCCAGCGCGTCAGATAGCCGCCGTTGGAGATGCCCGTCATGTACGTGCGCCGCGGACTGTGCCCGTAGCGCTGGGCGACCGCTCGCCCGGCCGCGCGCGTGAGCTGGGTGGTGCGCGCGTTCCACTCGGCGACCGCGTCACCGGGGCGGGTGCCGTCGCGGTAGAAGTCCGCACCGCTGTTGCCCTTGTCGGTCGCCGCGTACGCGTAGCCCTGTGCGAGCACCCGGTCGGAGATCGCCGTGTCCGTCGCGTACTGCCGGCGGGTGCCCGGCGCACCCGTGACGACCAGCCCGCCGTTCCAGCGGTCCGGCAGCCGGATCACGAACTGCGCGTCGTGCTGCCAGCCATGGGTGGCGTTGAAGCGGGAGGAGTCCGGGAAGTAGCCGTCGATCTGCACCCCGGGCACCCCGGACGGTGTGCGGGTCGCCTTGGCGGTCAGCCCCGCCTGGTCGGCCATGTCGGTGTACGGGGTCCCGGCGAGCCCGGCGGTCGTCAGGTCCGGGAGACAGACGCTCTGCTGGAAGGCCGCGCCCGGCACGCGGAGCCGGTCCTGGCGTGCGCAGTGCTCGTCCGACACGGCCGCGGCGGGAGGTGACCAGGTGAGAGCCGCTGCCACCATCGTCGCGGCGACGAAAGAAACACCTCGGGACACATGCATGAAGGCCTCCAGGACAAGGCGGGGAGTCGAGGGCTGCCTCATGGTGCGAGGGCCTCACCGCCTCATCCATGGGTTGGGGCCACATGGAATGACGTCGAGGTACGGGTGCCGGTGGAAAGCGCGACTGCTGCTGGGCCCGCCCGGCAGTGGCCGTTGCTGCCCCGGTTCAGCTGGGTCGTACGGCCATCTTGTCGAGCGCTTCCAGCAGACCGGGCAGCTCCGGGCCGCGGCCGACCGGAAGGACCTCGCCCGGTTCGTCGTCGAGCAGGACGAAGGCGATGTCGTCGGTCCTGGCCACGAGCGACCAGCCCGGTCCGTCGGCGCGCAGGGTGCGGGCGTCGCCGGACGCGAAGGACGACCGCACCCGGCCCAGGGGCGGCGGTGTCTCCACGTACGCACGGGCCTCGGCGAGGACGCGCCGGACACCGCTGTGCCCCCTGGGCGCGGCCGCCTCGTCCTTCTCGTCGCCCTCGGACTGCGCGGCGGTCCCGTCCGTGTCCGGCGTCGCGAAGTCCGCGTCGTCGATCTGCTCCCGCCAGGTCGCCCACTGGAGGGCGATCTCGTCGGCGCCCAGGCGTCGCTGAGCCGGCCCCCAGGTGCTGGTGTCCGGCGGCGTCAGCACGGGGCCGTCCCCCTCCTCCGGCTCGGGGTCGTGCGGCGCGGGCACGCCGGGAGCCGCGACGGCGACGGCGAGCGGCCAGCCCGGGAGGGCGGCGACGACCGTGCGCTCGTCGGGCGAGAGGTCGTACTCCATGCCGCAGTCCCAGGAGGCGATGGCGACGGCGACCAGCGAGACGTCGTCGATGACGACCGTCCAGCGCGAGCCGTCGCCGTCCTGGCCGATCACCAGGCCGTACCCGTCGGCGAGCGGCGCGAGGCCGAGCGCCGCACAGGCCTCCGGATAGTCGTCGCCCAGCACGCTCGGGAACTTCGCCGGCGTCAGCAGCACCGCCGTGAGCACATAGAGCGCGTCGTCCTCGGCGGCGACGGTCTGCTCGTCCGTCCCGGCCATCCCAGCCTCCCCATCGGTATGTCCAACGGCGCGCACCCTAGTGCGCCCGGAAGGCCGTTGTCACGACTGCCCGGCTCGCCGGGAGCAGCGGTTTTCCGGCCGGACGGGGCGAATCGACCACTGCTTGACCCGTCCGTTACGCAGCCGGCAGCCCCAGCAGGGCACGGGCCACGGTGCGCGGCGACTCGTCGCGCTCCCGCGCCAGGGCGATGACCGCCCGGCACGCCAGTTCGTTCACCCCGAACGACAACGCCTCCGGCGACACCCAGCCGGCGGCCTCGTCGATCCGGTCCTGGTCGTCCTCCGCGCAGGCCGAGACATACGCGGCCGCGGCCTCGAAGAGGTTGTGCGTGCGCCTGTCCCGGCCCTCGTTCTCATCGGCGCGTACGGTGTTGACGAATCTGGCGAAGGACTTGCGGACCCTGCCCAACATGCTGACCACCTTCCCCCTGCGTGGTTGTCCGGCTGATCGGTCATCTCCTCCTGTTCAACGTAGGGTTGGAGCTTCGGCTGCAGAAGGGGGAAGCGGCGGTGAAGCGGGGCGTACCACCGCCCGTGGGGCTTCACGCGCTCCCTGCCGGCGTGCGCTGTCGGGGCGCACGGAAGGCCGGAACACGATCAGCCCGGTCGACCGGGCTGGATACTTGTCTCTTTCACCATGTGCTGACCAGGGGGAGTGGATCAGTGAACTCTGTTGCGGGAACGGTCGGTCGGGGCGGGCGGCACGCGGTCGTCGTCGGCGGAAGCCTCGCGGGGCTGCTCGCGGCGCACGTCCTGGCCGCACACGCCGACCGGGTGACCGTCGTCGAGCGCGACCGGTTGCCGCAGGGCACCGGGCCACGGCCCGGGGTACCGCAGGGCCGGCATCCCCATGTCCTGCTGCACGGCGGGCAGTCGGCGGTGGAGTCGCTGCTGCCGGGCTTCCTGGCCGAGCTGCGGGCGGCGGGAGCGCCGCGCGTGGGCATGCCCTCGGACATGGTCCTGTGGCAGAACGGCCGCTGGTTGCGCCGGCTGCCCGCGACGACACACATCTACACCGGTTCCCGCGCACAGCTGGAGGAGCTGGTACGGCGGCGGGTTCTCGCCAATCCGGTGATCAGCGTGGTCGAGGGGACCGATGCCGTCGGGCTGCTCGGCGACGCGGCCCGGGTCCGGGGCGTGCTGCTGCGGGAGCGTTCCGCCGGTGCCGGCGCGGAGCCCCGGCCGCTGGCTGCCGATCTCGTCGTCGACGCCTCCGGCAGCGGCACCAAGGCACCGCAGTGGCTCGCGGCGATCGACGCCGACACTCCGCCCGAGGAGACCATCGACACCGGGCTCGCCTACGCCTCCCGCGTCTACCGCGGCAAGGCGGGCGTCCTGGACGGCGAGACCCTCGGCTACTACGTCTATCCCAACCCCGAACAGGTCCACGCCGGCGGTGCGCTGCCGCTGGAGGACGGCAGCCATCTGGTGATCGTCTCGGGGCTGCGCGGCGACGAACCGCCCGCGGGGGACGACGAGTTCGAGAGGTACACCAAGCGGCTGGGGCATCCGCTCCTGGACCGGTGGCTGGACGACGCCGAACCGCTCTCGCCGGCATTCGGCTACCGGCGGACCGCGAACGTCCGCCGCCGGTACGACCTTCCCGGCCGCCGCCCGGCCGGATTCCTCGCCACCGGCGACGCGCTGTGCACGTTCAACCCGATCTACGGGCAGGGCATGGCCGTCGCCGCGATGAGCGCGGTCGCCCTGCGCGACGCACTCGCCGCCCGTAGGACGCCCACCACGCGCCGTGTGCAGCAGGCCCTCCTGGCGGCATCCCGGCAGGCGTGGGACATTTCCGCCGGCGCGGACCGCAAGATGCCCGGCGCGGTCGGCACCGCGGTCGACAGCGGGCCCGCGGACCGCGTCGCGGACTGGTACCTGGGCCGGGTCACGGAGCGATCGCCCGGCGACCCCGTCGTGGGGCGCGCCTTCCGCTCCGTGCTGACTCTCGCCGCGCCGGTCAGCGCCTTGTTCGCGCCGCCCGTGATGCGCGCCGTCCTCTTCAGCCGCCCCGGGCCCACCCCTGCCGAGCCGCCGGCGACACCGGAGCGGCCGGGCGACTGAACAGGACGATTCACCGGCGGCGAAGGCTATGGTCGCTCCGACCGCCGTCGCGGTACCGGACCGGCACAGGCCGGCCGCCGATCATCACGCCATAGGGGCAGGAAGGGCGATGACCCGTGCCGAGTCGGGACCGCAGGCTGATGGCCGCCGGTGTGCAGGAACGTGCCCTGCGCGACGACTACTCCTTCGCCGCCCGGGTCTTCGCCCGCAGGGTCCTCGCCCACTACGCCGTGGTGAGACTGCTGGTGGCCCCGCAGCTCCAGCCGCACCTGATCGCCGCCTACGCCTTCCTCGCCCGCACCGACGACCTCGCCGACCAGGGCCCCCTGGAGCAACGTCTGCCGCGCTGGCGGGCCTGGTCCGAGCAGGTCGGTGCCGGGCTGGAGTCCGGCCGCGCCGAGGACCCGGTCCTGCGGGCCTTCCTGCACACCGTGTCCGTACGGCAGTTGCCCCACCACTGGGTGCTCGCCTACCTCAAGGCCACCGACGAGGAACTGCACTTCACCGGTCACGCCACCGAGGCCGACTTCCAGCACTACGTCGACACGCTCGCCCTGCCGGCCCTGATGCTGGTCGAGGACCTGCAGCACGAGGGCGGCGGCGACGAGGTCTTCCGCTCGCGCTGCCGCTCCTTCGCCGAAGGTCTGCAGCGGCTGGACTTCCTCACCGACCTCACCGAGGACCTGGGCGAAGGACGCCTGTATCTGCCGCAGGAGCACCTCGACCGCTTCGGCGTCACCCGCGCCACCCTGGAACAGGGCGAGGACACCGCGGCCGTACGGGAGCTGGTCGCCTACACCTGCCGCAGAACGAGACAGGCACTGACGGACTCACAGGCCCTGCTGGACTGCACCGCACCGAGTTTCCGGCCACTGCAGCGGGCCCTGCTGGAACTGGCGGAGCATCAACTGTCCCGGGTCGAGCGCACGGGGTCCGCCGTCACCCGCCGTACCGTCGGATACGGCGTCCGCAAGCCCCTTGCCGTCCTGCTGCGCGAAAGGCGCCGCTCAACGGCGTAGCTTCACCTTGCTGACGGCCGCCACACCCAGGGCCGCGAGCGCGATCTGGATCAGCCACTCGACCCAGTCGACGCCCTCGGTGTCGGCCACGTCGAGGCCCGCGGCGATGCCGGTGCCGACGAACGCGGCGACGATGCCGATCGCGATCGTCCAGAGGACGCCGATGCGTTGCCGGCCGGGTACGACGAGCCGGCCGATCACGCCGATCACGATTCCGATGACAATGGCGCTGATGACGCCGGAGATCTCCATGAGCGGTCTGCCACCCCTCAGGTCGTTGGTGACATACGAGTGCCCGTTCGAAAGAGCCTCAGTCCCGACGGCCTTCACTCCTTACGAGGTGCCGGTGAGGTCGGCCCGAAGGCTCAGGCGTCCTTCACCGCCAGCGCCAGGAAGCGGGCGTCCTCGTCGACGTACGACGTCATGCGCCAGCCGGAACCGGCCAGCAGGGGCCGGAGGTTGGGCTCCGCGCGCAGGTCGTCCGGGGTGATCTGCCGACCTTGCCGTGCCGCGAGCGCCGCCCTGCCGATCGGGTGGAACAGCGCCAGCACGCCGCCCGGACGCACCACGCGTGCCAACTCCCGCAGGTTCTCGGCCGGATCGGGCAGGTGCGAGATCAGCCCCGCCCCGAACACGGCGTCGAGCGACTCCGCCCGCAGCGGCAGCGCGGCCACGTCGGCCAGCAGCAGCTGCCCGTCCCGGTCGCGTCCGGCCCGTACGGCGGCCTGGAGCATGGCCGGGGTCAGATCGGCCCCGAGGACCACTCCCGAGGGCCCCACGGCCGCACGCAGGGGCGGCAGGGCGCGGCCGGTGCCGCAGCCGGCGTCGAGCACGCGGTCCCCCTCACGCAGTCCGAGGCCGGCGACCGCGGCGGCGTAGGCGGGGCCGTCGTCGGGGAAGCGGGCGTCCCAGTCGGCGGCCCGGGCTCCGAAGAACTCCTGGACATGTGTGTGGTCGTCGCTCATGTTCCGCATGATCTCTCACCGTCAAGGATGACGTCGCTGTGCACTCGTTCGAGCGTGAGGCGATCGTTCAGGTACATCTCTTCGCCATATTCCAACACCTTTCGAAATGCGCCCCCTTTGTGCTCCCATGCCCCGACTAGCGTCCCGGAGCCATGGGACACCTGGACCACGCCGCCCTCGGCTGGCTGACCCCCGCACTGTCATACGTGATGGCCTGCATCGGCGCCGCACTCGGGCTGCGCTGCACCGTCCGCGCGCTCGGCGCCACGGGACGCTCACGCCGCAACTGGCTCATCACCGCCGCCTCCGCGATCGGGACCGGCATCTGGACCATGCACTTCGTGGCCATGCTCGGCTTCAGCGTCAGCGGCACCGACATCCGCTACGACGTGCCGCTCACCATCGCGAGCCTGCTCGTCGCCATGATCGTCGTCTGCGCAGGAGTCTTCGCCGTCGGCTACAGCAAGGACCGTGCCCGCGCGCTCTTCCTCGGCGGACTCACCACCGGACTCGGCGTGGCGAGCATGCACTACCTGGGCATGGCCGCCGTACGCCTCCACGGGGAGGTGAACTACGACCCCGTCCTCGTCGGACTGTCCGTGCTGATCGCCGTCGTCGCGGCGACGGCCGCTCTGTGGGCCGCGCTCAACATCAAGTCGCCCGTCGCCGTCACCGTCGCCTCCCTGATCATGGGGGCCGCGGTGAGCAGCATGCACTACACCGGGATGTTCTCGGTGAGCGTGCACGTCAGCCCCTCCGGCGCCGCCCTGCCCGGGGCCACGGCGATGCAGTTCATCTTCCCCCTCGCCGTCGGCCTCGGGTCCTATCTGTTCCTGACCTCCGCCTTCGTCGCGCTGTCGCCGACGACGGGGGAGCGCGAGGCGTCCGCCTCGGCCCAGCGGCCGGTCGTCGAGAGCGTCGCCCGCTGACTGCCCGCCGGGCCGCCGGGCCCGCCCATCGACCACTGCCGAGGCAGGAGGCCATGCGTACACCCCGTAGGACCCCCACGAACGGCGCCGAGGCGCCGTCCCCCGCCCGCGGCCGCCGCGCACACGCCGGACCACCGGCCGACGAGGGCCTGGACGAGCCGGTGGGCGCCGTACCCGACGAGCCGCCCACGCACGCGGGGCGATGGCTGATACGCCCGCGCACCGTACGGGCCAAGATCGTCTGCCTGCTGATGGTGCCGGTCGTCTCGCTGCTGGCCCTGTGGGCGTACGCCACCGTCACCACCGCTCAGGACGTCTCCAGGCTGCGGCAGTTGCAGCGCGTGGACGCCGAGATCCGATCCCCCGTCGCGGCCGCCGTCGCGGCGCTCCAGGCGGAACGCGCGGCCGCGGTCCGCTATGCGACCGACCCTGCCGGCAGCCGAAGCGGCGACCTCAAGACTCTCGCGGAACGCACGGACAAGGCAGTGGCCGAGCTCCGCCTCGGCGACGACAACACCGTCGCCGACGCAGAGGAGCTGCCCGCCGGAGTGGCCCAGCGACTTGAGGCCTTCGTCTCCGGAGCCGAGCAACTGCGCTCCCTGCGGACCGCGGTGCTCGACCGCAGGGCCGGCTGGGGCGAGACGTACGGGCGCTACACACGCACCATCGCGACCGCCTACGGAGTGGGCGGCGCCCTCACCGGCATCCAGGACGCCGAACTCGGCTCCGACGCGCGCGTGCTGCTCGAGTTCTCCCGCGCGAGCGAGGCGCTGGCCCAGGAGGACGTCCTGCTGGCCGGTGCCCGACTCGCCGGCCGTCTGGACGGTGAGCGGCTGCGGCTGTTCACCGGCGCGGTCGACACACGCCGCGCCCTGACCGAGTCCGCCGTCGCCGACCTGCGCGGGCCCGAACGCGCCGCCTGGCAGGAACTCGCCGGCGGCAGTGACTTCGCCGACGTGGGCACCGTCGAGGACAAGGTCCTCGCGAGCCGCGCGGGCGTGGCGGCGATCGGCGCGGCGCCCGAAGCGACGTGGACCAAGGCGCACGCACGTGTGCAGGACGCCATGCGGACCATCGAGGAGGGCGCGGGACGGGGCGTCGCGGACCGGGCCGACCCGTTCACGCGCGGACTGCTCACCCCGGCCGGAGCCGCTGTCCTGCTGGGCCTCGCCGCCGTTGCCGCCTCCCTCGTCATCTCCGTACGCATCGGACGCGGCCTGGTCGTCGAACTGGAGGGCCTGCGCAACAGCGCTCTGGAGATCGCCCGGCGCAAACTCCCCGAAGCCATGCGGAAGCTGCGCGCGGGGGAGGAGATCGACGTCCAGGCCGAGGCCCCGCCGGGACCGCCCGCGGAGGACGAGACGGGACAGGTCGCCGAGGCCCTGGGCACCGTGCACCGCGCCGCACTCCGGGCCGCCGTGGAACGCGCCGAACTCGCCAGCGGCATCTCCGGCGTCTTCGTCAACCTCGCCCGCCGCAGCCAGGTCCTGGTCCACCGCCAGCTGAGCCTCCTGGACAGCATGGAGCGCCGCTCCGAGGACCCGGGCGAGCTCAGCGACCTCTTCCGGCTCGACCACCTCACCACCCGTATGCGGCGCCACGCGGAGAGCCTGATCATCCTCTCCGGAGCGGCACCCGGCCGGGCCTGGCGCATGCCGGTCTCCCTGACCAACGTGGTCCGCGCCGCCGTCTCGGAGGTCGAGGACTACGCGCGCGTGGAGGTGCGCCAGCTCCCCGAGGCGTCCGTCGTCGGCGGAGCCGTCGCCGACCTCACCCACCTCCTGGCCGAGATCGTCGAGAACGCCGCGCAGTTCTCACCCCCGCACACGCGCGTGCGCATCACCGGCGAGCCCGTCGGCAACGGCTATGCCGTGGAGGTCGAGGACCGGGGGCTCGGCATGGGCAAGGAGACCCTCGCCGAGGCCAACCGGCGCATCGAACAGTCCGAGGCGCTCGACCTGTTCGACAGCGACCGGCTCGGGTTGTTCGTGGTCAGCAGGCTCGCGGCCCGGCACGGCATCAAGGTCCATCTGAGGACCTCGCCCTACGGCGGCACCACCGCGGTCGTCCTGCTGCCCACCGCCCTGCTGCACAGCGGCGCGGAGGAACGTTCCCCCCGCAAGGCGGTCGACCAGGAACGCGAGTACGCGCGCATGCCCGGCGCCGCGCGGCTGCAGGAGTCCGTCCACGCGTCCGCCGACCGGCCCGCCCTGGTGGCCCCGGTGCCGGCCGCCGCGGAGAGCAGGGCGGAGGCCCCCGCGGCGGCACGGGCGGAGAGCGGGTCCGACACCCCGCCCCCCGGAGTCGCCACCTTGCGACTGCACCGGCCCCCGGAGGACTCCGAGGAATCGGACGACCTCCCGCGCCGTGTCCGGCAGGCGAACCTCGCCCCCCAACTGCGCGAACCACGCACCGAGGAACCACAACCGCAGCACGACGCACGCGGCGAGGACCGGCGCACCCCCGAGCTCGTGCGGGACCGGATGGCGGCCTATCGCGACGGCTGGGCACGCGGCGGCGGCCGTCGGCCCGGTCGCGGTGCCACCCCGGATTCCCCCGCGGTCAGCGACAGCAGCGAAGGAGACCACGCATGATCCAGGACCCCGGTATGAGGGCCGCCCAGCGGTCGGGTGAACTCGACTGGCTGCTGGACGACATGGTGCTGCGCGTCAGCGAGGTACGGCACGCCGTGGTGCTGTCCAACGACGGTCTCGCCGTGGGCTCCTCGAGCGATCTGCGTCGCGAGGACGCCGAACACCTGGCCGCGGTCGCCTCCGGCTTCCACAGCCTCGCCAAGGGCGCGGGCCGGCACTTCGGCGCCGGCGGAGTGCGCCAGACGATGGTGGAGATGGACGACGGCTTCCTGTTCGTGGCGGCCGCGGGCGACGGCTCCTGCCTCGCCGTCCTCACCGCCGTGACCGCGGACATCGGCCTGGTGGCCTACGAGATGGCACGACTGGTCAAACGCGTCGGCGAGCACCTGTACACGGCACCGCGCGTCGCCGCGCGGCCGCCCGCCGGATGAGACGAGAAGGCGGTCCACGCTCATGACGGAGGACAGGACCGGCGCCCCGCGCGAGCCGGGCAGCCAGTGGTACGACGGTGAGGCCGGGCCTCTGGTGCGGCCGTACGCCATGACGGGCGGACGCACCAAACCCGGGCCCACCGGGGTGCGCTTCGACCTGATCGCGCTGGTCACCCTGGACGCGGCCGCGCCCGGCGCCGACGACGACACCGCGCTCGGGCCGGAACACCGGGCCCTGATCGAACTGTGCCGCGTCGAGACCCAGTCGGTCGCCGAACTCGCCGCGGGTGCCGATCTGCCCGTCGGTGTGGTCCGGGTGCTCCTCGGCGACCTCCTGGAACTCGGCTGCGTCACCGTCAGCCGTCCGGTACCGCCCGCGCAGCTTCCTGACGAACGGATTCTGCGCGAGGTCATCGAAGGGCTGCGGGCACTCTAGATGAAACTTCGTAACCGAACACGCGCGAGTCGGTCACAACGGGCTAATAGTGGTCCAACCCCTCGAAGGGGTGCCGCAGTTGTCATCATGCTGACTTCGCACACCTGCATCGCCGACCGTTGCCGGTACTCCCGAGAGAAGTGATCGATGGTCTCCGAGACTTCCGATGCCCAGGGCGGCGAGCAGACCGCGCTGGCGTTGAAGATACTGGTCGCCGGCGGGTTCGGCGTGGGCAAGACCACCCTGGTGGGCGCGGTCAGTGAGATCAGGCCGCTGCGCACCGAGGAACTGCTCAGCGAGGCCGGGCAGCTGGTCGACGACACCGACGGCGTGGACCAGAAGGTCACGACCACGGTCGCGATGGATTTCGGCCGCATCACCATCCGGTCCGGCCTCTCCCTCTACCTCTTCGGCACCCCGGGACAGGACCGGTTCTGGTTCCTGTGGGACGAGCTGTCGCAAGGCGCGCTCGGTGCCGTGGTCCTCGCCGACACCCGGCGCCTGGAGGACTGCTTCCCCGCGGTCGACTACTTCGAGCACCGGCACATCCCGTTCGTCGTGGCCGTCAACTGCTTTGCGGGCGCCCGCACTTACGGCGCCGGCGACGTCTCCCGCGCCCTCGATCTCGACCGCGGAACCCCGGTCGTGCTGTGCGACGCCCGGGACCGCGACTCGGGCAAGGAAGTGCTGATCCGGCTCGTGGAGTACGCGGGACGGATGCACACCGCCCGGCTGCTCGACTCGGTGGGCTGACCCCGGCGACTCGGCGGTCCGGCCCGGACCCCGTACAAAGGTTCGGCCAACTTCCGCGCCATGGCCCGTCCTCCTTGCCCACCGCCCGGTCCTCGGGAAGGGTGGATGGAGATCCTCCGGCCAGGGGGAGACGTCAAACGGGGAGAGCGGGAACATGGCGCAGAACCAACGACTCGGCTGGCTGCTGGACGACTTGACCGAGCGTGTCGACCATGTGCGGCACGCGCTGGTCCTGTCCAACGACGGCCTGGTGGCGGGGGCCAGCACGGGCCTGCGGCGTGAGGACGCCGAGCACCTCGCCGCCGTCGCCTCCGGGCTGCACAGCCTGGCCAGGGGGACGGGACGCCACTTCGGGGCGGGCAGAGTACGGCAGACCATGATCGAGTTCGATGACGCGGTGCTCTTCGTCACGGCGGCGGGCACCGGCAGCTGTCTGTGCGTGCTCAGTGCCGCCGAGGCCGACATCGGGCAGATCGCCTACGAGATGACGCTCCTGGTCAATCGCGTCGGCGAGCACCTCGGCGTGGACGTCCGGCAACCCGAGCGGGGTTCGGCCATAGACCTCTGACCTGCTGCTTCTCCCTCCCCCGAGGAGTTATCCACAGGCTCGCCGCGAGATCCGCCGGACCGGCTACGGTTTTTTCACGGCGAGCGCACTCAGCGTGAGCGAGCGACTCCACGGGGGAGTACCACCATGTCAGGCAGCACCATCACCAAGCCTCACCAGCTGTCCTACGCACCGAGCCGCGCGGCTCGGGAACTCGGGCTGAAACGAAGCGAGTTCGACCTGGCCGTCCATCTCGGCCACATCGAGACGGTCCCCGACGAGGGAGGCGGGGGCCGCAGGGTCACCCGCTCCGAGATCAACCGGCTGCGCACCGAGGAGGGCTTCAGGGAGGCCCTCCTGGAACGCGTGCGGGTGGTGGGCACCAGCGAGGGCGCGGCCGTCATGAACGTGCCCTCCGGCAGGTTCACCCGGCTGGCGCGACTGGGTGTGGTGGCGCCGGTGCGCTTCCATCTCAACCGGTACCGGGCCGTGGTCTGGCTGTATCTGGCGGAGGAACTCCGGCAGGTCGCGGCCGACGAGGGCAACTCCGCCCTGTTGAACGCCCGTCGCACCCCCGAGGGGCTGCGTGACCTGCTGGACGCGGGGGTGGACCTGCGGGCACGCAACTGGCGTGCGCGGCACAGGAAGTTCCTGCTGCGCGTGGCCGACGGGCCGTGGGAGAGCGCCGGGGCCCTCTCCGCGTTCCTCGACCCGGCCCGGATCGCGGAAATCGTCCCTGACCCCTACGAGCGCTCTCACCTGCTGAGGTTCCGGCCGGGCCCACCGTCCCAGAGCGCCCAGGGCTCCCCGGCCGCCCACCTTACCGAGAGGATCATGACGGCCGACGACCCGGACGAGATCAGCAGGCTGTGGGCCGACCTGGCCCGGACACTGGAGGACGCCCGCAGGCTCCGCCCGGCGCCACGGCCCGCAGCGGAACAGGCCCCTCCCGCATCCGAGCCCGCTTCGCCCGCGCCGGAGCGACCGGCCCGCGGCATGCTCGGCTGGCTGCGCCGCAGAAGCGTCTGACCTGTTGCCCCTGGAGCGCCCGGCCTACGCCAGCGCCCGGAACAGCCCTTCCTGGACCACGGACACGAGCAGCCGTCCCTCCAGGTCGTAGATCCGGCCGCGGGCCAGACCCCGCCCACCCGTGGCGATCGGCGACTCCTGGTCGTACAGGAACCACTCGTCCGCGCGGAACGGCCGGTGGAACCACATGGCGTGGTCCAGCGAGGCGATGTCGAAGCTGCGCGGGCCCCACAGCGGCTCGACCGGGATGCGGACGGCGTCCAGGAGGGTCATGTCACTGGCGTAGGTCAGCGCGCAGGTGTGCACGACGGGGTCGTCGCCGAGCGGCCCGACCGCGCGCATCCACACCGCGCTGCGCGGCTCGGCGTCCTTGACGTCCTCGCGGGTCCAGCGCAGCCGGTCCACATAGCGGATGTCGAAGGGCTGGCGGCGCGCCATCCGCTCCAACTGCTCGGGCAGCTCGCCCAGATGCCCCCGGATCTCCTCGGTCACCGACGGCAGCGACTCCGGGTCCGGCACCTTGCGGGCCGGCGGCAGCTGGTGCTCGAAGGAACCTTCCTCAGGCTTGTGAAAGGAGGCGGTGAGATTGAAGATCGTGCGCCCCTGCTGCACGGCGGTGACCCGGCGGGTCGTGAACGACCTGCCGTCCCGCACCCGTTCGACCTGGTACACGATCGGCACCCCGGGCCGGCCCGGCCGCAGGAAGTACGCGTGCAGCGAGTGCACCGGACGGTCGCCCTCGGTGGTGCGGTTGGCGGCGACCAGCGCCTGGCCCGCGACCTGGCCGCCGAAGACCCGCTGCAGGGACTCGTTGGGGCTGAGGCCACGGAAGATGTTGACCTCGATCTGCTCCAGGTCGAGCAGGTCGACCAGTCTCTCGGCCGGGTTCGTCATGGGTGGGATTCTCCAGTGCTCACAGCTGGCCGACGTCGGTGACACGGATGACCGCGCGGCCCTCCGCGTCGGAGGCCGTCAGGTCGACCTCCGCGCTGACGCCCCAGTCATGGTCGTCGTTCGGGTCGTCGAAGATCTGACGGACACGCCACAGGCGGTTCTCCGGCTCCTCCTCGATCAGGAGCAGCTTGGGCCCACGGGCGTCGGGACCGGTGCCGAGGTCCTCGTACTCGTCCCAGTACTTGTCCATCGCCTCGCCCCAGGCGTCGGCGTCCCAGCCGGACTCGGCGTCCATCTCGCCCAGCTCCTCGACCTGGTCCAGGGCGGCGAGTTCGACCCGGCGGAACATGGCGTTGCGGACGAGGACCCGGAAGGCCCGCGCGTTGGTGGTGACCGGCTTGACCTCGTCGGCCTTCTCCTGGGCCTCCTCGGCGGTCATCTCCTCCGGGTTGGCGAGCTGCTCCCACTCGTCGAGCAGGCTGGAGTCGACCTGGCGCACCATCTCGCCGAGCCACTCGATGAGGTCCTGCAGATCCTCGGACTTGAGGTCGTCCGGGATGTTGTGGTCCAGCGCCTTGTAGGCGCTGGCGAGGTAACGCAGGACAATGCCCTCGGTGCGAGCAAGCTCGTAGAAGGACACCAACTCCGTGAAGGACATGGCCCGTTCGTACATGTCACGGATGACGGACTTCGGGGAGAGCGGATGGTCGCCTACCCAGGGATGGCTCTTGCGGTACGTGTTGTACGCGTGGGAGAGCAGCTCCTCCAAGGGCTTGGGGTAGCTGATGTCCTGGAGGCGCTCCATGCGCTCCTCGTACTCGATGCCGTCCGCCTTCATCGCGGCGACGGCCTCGCCCTTGGCCTTGTTCAACTGGGCGACGAGGATCTGCCGTGGATCGTCCAGCGTCGATTCCACGACCGACACCATGTCCAGGGCGTAGGACGGCGAATCGGGGTCGAGGAGTTCGAACGCGGCGAGGGCGAAGGTGGACAGCGGCTGGTTGAGCGCGAAGTCCTGCTGGAGGTCGACGGTGAGGCGGACGATGCGGCCGCCCGCGTCCGGCTCGTCGAGCTTCTCGACGATGCCGCCGTCCAGCAGCGAGCGGTAGATGGCGATGGCGCGGCGGATGTGCTTGAGCTGCGCCTTGCGCGGCTCGTGGTTGTCCTCCAGCAGATGCCGCATCGCCTCGAAGGCGTTGCCGGGACGGGCGATCACCGACAGCAGCATCGTGTGCGTCACCCGGAAACGGGACGTCAGCGGCTCCGGGTCGGAGGCGATGAGCTTCTCGAAGGTGTTCTCCGTCCAGCCGACGAAACCCTCGGGAGCCTTCTTGCGGACCACCTTGCGGCGCTTCTTCGGGTCGTCGCCCGCCTTGGCGAGCGCCTTCTCGTTCTCCACGACGTGCTCGGGCGCCTGCGCGACGACGAAGCCCGCCGTGTCGAAGCCGGCGCGTCCCGCGCGGCCGGCGATCTGGTGGAACTCACGGTTGCGCAGGGTCCGGACCCGGTTGCCGTCGTACTTGGTGAGGGCCGTGAACAGCACGGTGCGGATGGGGACGTTGACGCCCACGCCGAGCGTGTCCGTGCCGCAGATGACCTTCAGCAGACCGGCTTGCGCGAGCTTCTCCACCAGACGCCGGTACTTCGGCAGCATGCCGGCGTGGTGGACGCCGATGCCGTGCCGTACGTAACGGGAGAGGTTGCGGCCGAACTTGGTGGTGAAGCGGAAGTTGCCGATCAGATCGGCGATCTGCTCCTTCTCCTCCTTCGAGCACATGTTGATGCTCATGAGGGCCTGCGCCCGCTCCACGGCCTGCGCCTGTGTGAAGTGCACGATGTAGACCGGTGCCTGCTTGGTCTGGAGGAGCTCGGTCAGGGTCTCGGTGAGCGGGGTGAACTTGTACTCGTAGGAGAGCGGGACCGGACGGGTCGCCGAGCGGACCACCGCCGTCGGGCGGCCGGTGCGCCGGGTGAGGTCCTTCTCGAACATCGAGACGTCGCCGAGTGTGGCCGACATCAGGATGAACTGCGCCTGCGGCAGCTCCAGGATGGGGATCTGCCAGGCCCAGCCGCGGTCGCCCTCCGCGTAGAAGTGGAACTCGTCCATCACGACCTGGCCGACGTCCGCCTGCTTGCCGTCGCGCAGCGCGATCGACGCCAGCACCTCGGCGGTGCAGCAGATGACCGGGGCGTCGGCGTTGACGGAGGCGTCGCCGGTGAGCATGCCGACGTTCTCGGTGCCGAAGATCTTGCACAGCTCGAAGAACTTCTCCGAGACCAGCGCCTTGATCGGAGCCGTGTAGAAGGTGACCTCGTCACGGGCCAGGGCGGCGAAGTGCGCGGCCGCCGCGATCATGCTCTTGCCGGAGCCGGTGGGCGTCGAAACGATCACGTTCGCACCGGAGACCACCTCGATCAGCGCCTCCTCCTGATGGGGGTAGAGCGTGATCCCGCGCTCCTCGGCCCACGACTCGAAGGCTTCGTAGAGGGCGTCGGGGTCTGCGGTCTGCGGCAGCTGATCGATGAGGGTCACCCACCCATCTTGCCTGCCCTTCCACCCCAGAGGGGAATCGGATGCGGCTACAAAGATCACGACCAGTACGCTGTGTCGCCGACACAGCGTCAGCGCGGCCGGTCAACTGGACAGCGGCACAAGAGGAATGGGGCGGGCAACGGCCATGATGGGACCAGCACACTCACTGTCGGGAGCCGCCGCCTGGCTGGGCGTCGGAGCGGCCGCCGCCGCGGCGGGGCACACCATGCCCTGGCCGGTGCTGCTGGCCGGCGCCCTGATCTGCGCCGGGGCCGCCCTCGCCCCCGACCTCGACCACAAGGCCGCCACCATCTCGCGGGCCTTCGGGCCCGTCTCACGCGGACTGTGCGAGATCGTCGACAAGCTCTCCTACGCCGTCTACAAGGCGACGAAGAAGCAGGGCGACCCCCGTCGCTCCGGCGGGCATCGCACGCTCACCCACACCTGGCTGTGGGCCGTGCTGATCGGCGCGGGTGCCTCGGTGGCGGCGATCACCGGTGGCCGCTGGGCCGTCCTCGCCATCCTCTTCGTGCACATGGTGCTGGCCATCGAGGGCCTGCTGTGGCGGGCGACCCGTGGCTCCAGCGCCGACATCCTCGTCTGGCTGCTGGCCGCGACCAGCGCGTGGATCCTCGCCGGCGTCCTGGACCAACCGGGCAACGGCTCGGACTGGCTGTTCACGCAGCCGGGGCAGGAGTACCTGTGGCTGGGCCTGCCCGTGCTGCTGGGCGCACTGGTCCACGACATCGGGGACGCGCTGACGGTCTCCGGCTGCCCGATCCTGTGGCCGATCCCGGTGGGCCGCAAGCGCTGGTACCCGATCGGGCCGCCCAAGGCGATGCGGTTCCGGGCGGGCAGCTGGGTCGAGCTGAAGGTGCTGATGCCGGCGTTCATGGTGCTCGGCGGCGTGGGCTGCGCTGCGGCCCTCAACTTCATCTGAGGAAGCGGCCGGGGCGCGGTGCCCGTGCCGTCTTCACGGCAAGCTCACTTCTCGGAGCCCGTCCCGCCGCCGTACCGTCGCTCGAACTGCGCGATGCGTCCCTCGGAGTCCACCGTCCGGGCCTTGCCGGTGTAGAAGGGGTGACTCTCGGAGGAGATCTCCACGTCGACCACGGGGTAGGTCTCGCCGTCGTCCCACACGATGGTCTGCTCGCTCGTCGCGGTGGACCGGGTGAGGAAGGCGTAGCCGGCGGCGCGGTCGCGGAAGACGACCTCACGGTAGTCGGGGTGCTTGTCCTGCTGCATACGTGCTCCTCGGGGTCAGCCGGACAGGGTGTCCTCGTCGACGATGTGCATCGCGGCCTCCTCGGCCGACGCCGCCGCACCGTCGATGCCCACGTCCGTGGCGATCAGCGCGCTCTCCTCGTCCTCATGGGCGCCCTCGTCGGGGGCCACGAGGCGGCCGGAGCGACGGGCGCCCACCTCGTTGTCCAGGAGTTCGCCGTCGGTGCCGTCGGCGTCGCCGATGCCGTCACCGTCGGGCACCGGGGTGTCCGGCAGCTCCTCGGCGAGCCGCTGGTCCAGGGTCTCGCGCTCGGACACCGCCACACCGGTGTGCTCGACCGCCCAGGGACGCTCCGGAGGGGACCAGCCGCGGTCGAGGGGATCACCGACACCGTCGTACTCCAGGGTGTCCTCAGCGTCCAGCAGTCCCGCGTCGTCCTGGATCTCGGACCCGTCGGGCTGGTAGACGTCGTCTCCCCATCCGTCGGCGCTGTTCACGGATACCTCCAGGTGATGGGGCCGGGCCCGCGGCCACCGCGGCCGCCGCGGTGTGGGCACAGGCTACGTCGGGCGTGCCACGCACGGTTCCCGAACGCTCCCCGAACCGGTGCCGCTCTCCAGACTTCCACCCCTTTTCACCCCCGCGCAACGGCACGGAGCGCGGACGGGCCCGGACACAGGGAGGCCGGGCCGCGTCACACCTGGTCGGCGGAGGGACACCCCGGGCGGCGGGCGCGGGGCCGCGCGGTCCCCGTTCGGCGGAGAGCCGCGGGCCGGGGCACGCGGTGGCGCTGTCGCTGGTGTGGCGCCGGACCTGGTGTGGTCGTGCTCCTGGTGTGGTGGCGCATCTGGTGGGCGCGGAGGCCCGAACTGCCCGGACCGGGGATCGCCTCGCCGGACGCCGGATGCCGGATGCCGGATGCCGGACGCCGAATGCCAGGTGCCGGATGCCTGACGCCTGTGACCGGAGGCCATGCACCGACCGCCAGACGCCTGCGACCGGACCATGCGCCGACCGCCAGACGCCCGAGACCGGAGGCCACGCACCGAACGCCAGACACCGAACCGCTCCCGCCTGGCGCCCGACGCCGGAGGCCATGCGCCAGACAACGACGCCAGCCCCCGCCCCCTCCCCGCACACCGAACAGCCGGAAGCCGCCGTACCGAAGTACGACGGCTCCCGACCACCCGGCCCTGCTCAACCGGTTCAGCCGGCGCAGCCGCCGGCCCCGGCGTCACCCGTGCCAGGACCTCCACAGCGCCGCATACGCCCCGTCCGCCGCGACCAGCTCGTCGTGGCTGCCCAGCTCGCTGATCCGGCCGTTCTCCACGACCGCGATGACATCGGCGTCGTGGGCGGTGTGCAGCCGGTGGGCGATGGCGACGACGGTGCGGCCGTCGAGGACGCGGGCCAGGGACCGCTCCAGGTGCCGGGCCGCGCGCGGGTCCAGGAGCGAGGTCGCCTCGTCGAGGACCAGCGTGTGCGGGTCGGCCAGCACCAGACGGGCCAGCGCGATCTGCTGGGCCTGGGCGGGAGTCAGCGAGAACCCGCCCGAGCCCACCTCGGTGTCCAGACCCTGGTCGAGTCCCCGCGCCCAGTCGTCCGCGTCGACCGCGCCCAGTGCCGCCCACAGTTCCGCGTCGGCGGCGTCGGTGCGGGCGAGGAGCAGGTTGTCGCGCAGGGAGCCCACGAAGACGTGGTGCTCCTGGTTGACCAGGGCCACATGGGAGCGGACCTGCTCGGCAGGCATCCGGGACAGCTCCGCGCCGCCGAGGGTGATCCGGCCGTCCCGGGGTGCGTAGATCCCCGCGAGCAGCCTGCCCAGGGTGGACTTGCCCGCCCCGGACGGTCCCACCAGCGCGAGACGTGTGCCGGGGGCGACCTCCAGGGACACCTTGCGCAGCACGTCCACGCCCTCGAGGTAGCCGAAGTGCACCCGGTCCGCGTGCACATGGCGACCGTCGGGGGCCACCGAGTCGTCACCGGCGTCCGGTTCGACGTCCCGGACCCCGACCAGCCGGGCCAGCGACACCTGGGCGACCTGCAACTCGTCGTACCAGCGCAGGATCAGCCCGACCGGGTCGACGAGCATCTGCGCGATGAGCGCACCGGTCGTCAGCTGACCGACGTCGATCCAGCCCCGCAGGACGAACACACCGCCGACCATCAGGACGGAAGCGAGGATCATCACGTGGGCGACGTTGATGAACGGGAACAGCACCGACCGCAGCCAGAGCGTGTACCGCTCCCACGCCGTCCACTCCTTGATCCGCTGCTCCGACAGCTCGACCCGGCGCTCGCCGAGGCGCTGGGCCTCGACGGTGCGCCCGGCGTCCACGGTCTCGGCGAGCGCGGCGGCGACGGCCGCGTACCCGGCGGCCTCCGAGCGGTAGGCGGACGGCGCCCGCCTGAAGTACCAGCGGCAGCCGATCACCAGCACCGGGAGGGCGAGAAACACCGCGGCGGCCAGCGGGGGCGCGGTGACGACGAGTCCGCCGAGCAGCAGGAACACCCACACCACACCGATCGACAGCTGCGGCACGGCCTCGCGCATCGCGTTGGCCAGCCGGTCGATGTCGGTGGTGATCCGGGACAGCAGATCACCCGTGCCGGCCCGTTCCAGGACACCCGGCGGCAGGCCGACCGACCGCACGAGGAAGTCCTCGCGCAGATCGGCCAGCATCCGCTCGCCGAGCATCGCGCCGCGCAGCCGTACCTGCCGTACGAACACGGCCTGCACGGCGAGCGCGAGCACGAACATCCCTGCCGTCAGCTCCAGATGGAGCTCCCGAGCACCCTCGGACACTCGCTCCACGAGCCCGCCGAGGAGCCAGGGCCCCACCATCGACGCCACCACGGACACCGTGTTGACGACGATCAGGACGAGAAACGCACGGCGATGTCTGCGGAACAGCTCGCCCACGTATGCGCGTACGGTCGCGGAGCCCCCGACGGGCAGGGTGTTCGCCGTCGTCGGGGCCGCCGGGTCGTACGCCGGTGGCGCCACGCCGATCATGCCGTCTCCTCGATCTCTTCCAGCACGCCCTTCAGGGCGGCCTCGTCTGCTTCTTCGTCGGTCTCGCGGGTCACGACCGCGCGGTACCGGGGTTCGGTGCGCACCAGCTCGCGGTGCACGCCCACGGCCGCGACCTCACCCTCGTGCACCAGCACCACCCGGTCCGCGTGGTCCAGGAGCAGCGGCGACGAGGTGAACACCACGGTCGTACGGCCGGACCGCAGATCGCGTATGCCGTCGGCGATCCGGGCCTCGGTGTGCGAGTCCACGGCCGAGGTCGGCTCGTCCAGGACCAGCACCTCCGGGTCCGTGAACAGGGACCGGGCCAGTGCGAGCCGCTGGCGCTGGCCGCCCGACAGGGAGCGCCCGCGTTCGGTGATACGGGCGTCCATCGGGTCCCGGGCGTCGAGCGAGCCCTGGACCAGGGCGGCCAGCACGTCCTCGCACTGGGCGGCGGCCAGCGCGTCGCGCGGGTCGACGTCACCCGAGGCGGGCACGTCGAGCAGCTCGCGCAGCGTGCCGGACAGCAGCACCGGGTCCTTGTCCTGGACCAGCACGGCGGTCCGCGCGACGGACAGCGGCAGTTCGTCCAGCGGCACCCCGCCCATCAGCACGGACGTGCCCTCCTCGGCGGGGTGGCCGCCGAGCCGCTCCGCCAGCGCCCCCGCCGCGTCCGGGTCGCCGCACACCACGGCGGTGAGCCGCCCGGAAGGGGCGAGAAGACCGGTCGCCGGGTCGTACAAGTCGCCGGCCGGTGGCTCGCCGGACAGCGACCCTTCGGCGGACGTGGCCCGCTCCAGCGACAGCACCCGCGCGGCCCGGCGGGCCGACGGACGGGAGAAGGAGTACGCCATGGCGATCTCCTCGAAGTGCCGCAGCGGATAGGTGAGGATCATGACCGAGCTGTAGGCGGTGACCAGCTCGCCGATCTCGATCCGGCCCTCGCGGGCCAGGCCCACGCCGTGCCAGACGACCGCGATCAGCAGCAGCCCCGGCAGCAGCACCTGGATCGCGGAGATCAGGGACCACATGCGGGCGCTGCGCACGGCCGCGTGGCGCACCTCCTGCGAGGCCCGGCGGTAGCGGTCGAGGAAGAGGTCCTCGCCGCCGATGCCGCGCAGCACCCGCAGTCCGGCGACGGTGTCCGAGGCCAGTTCGGTGGCCCGGCCCGCCTTCTCCCGCTGGAAGTCGGCCCGCCGGGTCGCCCGCGGCAGCAGCGGCAGCACGGCCACGGCCAGCACGGGCAGCCCCACGGCCACGACCACGCCGAGCGCGGGCTGGTAGACCACCAGGCCCACACAGACGATCACGATGGTCAGGGCGGCCGCGGTGAACCGGGAGACGGCCTCCACGAACCAGCCGATCTTCTCGATGTCACCGGTGGAGACGGCCACGACCTCACCGGCCGAGACCCGCCGGGTCAGCGCCGAGCCCAGCGAGGAGGCCTTGCGGGCCAGCAGCTGCTGGACGCGCGCGGCGGCGGTGATCCAGTTGGTGATGGCGGTGCGGTGCAGGAAGGTGTCACCGATCGCGTTGCCCGCGCAAGCGAGCGCCAGCAGCCCGCCCGCGAGGGCGAGTCGGGTACCCGAACGGTCGACGACGGCCTGCACGGCGAAGCCCACACAGAACGGCAGCGCGGAGACGGACGTGAAGTGCAGCAGTCCCCAGGCGAGGGACTTGAGCTGTCCGCCCAGCTGGTTCCGGAACAGCCACCACAGGAACCGGGGACCCGAGCGCGCGTCCGGTACACCCGGATCCGGATACGGAAGGTCTTGAATCTGCATGACGGATGTCGTCCCAGTGGCTCGTGTCAGGGGGTGGAAGGACCGCGGTCGGCGGTAGCAAACCGTGAAAGGTTCGCGTCATTGCGTGGTCGGGGGCAAACGGTTTTCCGCGCGCGGGGTGCGACCATGGCGGAGTGCGGAGCGATGTACGACATGTGGTGATCTGCGGAATCCTCCTGGCGGCGCTGTCCGCCTGCGGGGCCGGCGAACGTCATCCGGTGACCCACACGGAGAGGCCGAAGGCCACCGCCCCCACCGCGCCCACCGGCATCCCGGGCATCGGAGTCCGCTTCCAGCGCCGTGTCCCCGCGGACTCCCGTCAGGTGGTGGCGGTCTATGGCGACGGCAAGGAGTCAGCGGATTCCACGGTCGTCCTCTACGGCAAGCGCGGTGCCGCCTGGGAGCGGCTGCGCAGCTGGCCCGCGCACAACGGCAGGAAGGGCTGGACGACGGACCACCGTGAGGGCGACAAGCGCAGCCCCGTGGGGGTGTTCACTCTCACCGACGCGGGCGGGGTCCTGAAGGACCCCGGCTCGAAACTTCCCTACACACAATCCGCCGCCTTCGCCGTCCCGCGCTGGTGGGACGAGTCCCACCGGCATGACTTCGACCACGTCATCGCCATCGACTACAACCGGGTCAAAGGCACCCCGCCGAACGACCCGACGCGCCCCGAGGGGGCAGCCAAGGGCGGCGGGATCTGGCTGCATCTGGACCACGGAAGCGGTACGTCCGCCTGCGTCAGCCTGTCCAGAGCGGCGATGGAGCATCTGCTGCGCACGCTCGATCCGGACCAGCATCCTGTGGTGGTGATGGGGGACAGGGCCGACCTGGCGAGCTAGCACTCACGCAGGACGCCTCATTGCGGAGGGTGCCCAACTCACCGTAGAACACGGCCATGAAGAGACGGATCATCATGTCCATGCTCGCCGGGGCGACCCTCGTGGCGAGCACCCTCCTCGGGGCGGCACCCGCCCAGTCGGCCGGAACGACAGCCCGATCCACGGGCGCGTCGGCCCGATCCGCCGACGTGCCCGCCGAGTTCGGCTCCGACTGGCACGACCCCGTCACCGCCGCCCCGCCCGTCACCAAGCCCTCCGGCAAGTCCTGCCAAGTCACCCTGGCCGAGGCCCAGTTCCGTGACTTCACGCCGTACAAGGGGACTTACACCCCGCCGGAGGGCTGCGGAGACCGCTGGAGCAAGGTCGTCCTGCGGATGGACGGCAAGGTGAAGGGCCGTCAGTACGACCGGCTCGGATATCTGCACATCGGCGGGGTCGAGATCTTCCGTACGTCGACTCCGCAGCCCTCGCCCGACGGCATCGAGTGGTCGGTCGAGAAGGACGTCACCCGCTACAGCGACACCCTGCGCGGCACCCGGGACGTCGAGATGCTCATCGGGAACGTCGTCGACGACACGTACACCGGGATCATCGACGTCAAGGTCACGCTGACCTTCTACGCGGCCGGCCGTCCCGCCGCCCGCACCCCCGACCAGGTCCTCACCCCGGCCGACGGCACCGTCACCACCCCGCGCAACAGCGAACGCATCGTCGCCGAGGTGTACGCCACCGGCTCCGGCGGTGGCTGCGAGGAGTACTGGTATCTGACGGTGCCGGACGAGGCGCCGTACTCCTGCAAGGCCGCGGGCGGTCCCTACCGGGAGGTCCAGATCAAGGTCGACGGCCAACTCGCCGGAATCGCCGCGCCGTTCCCGCACGTGTGGACCGGCGGCTGGTCCAACCCCTTTCTCTGGTACGTGATTCCGGGCCCCCGTGCCTTCGACATCAAGCCGATCGAATACGACCTGACGCCGTTCGCCGGGATCCTCAACGACGGCCGCCCGCACCGCATCGAGGTCGACGTCGTCGGCGTCCCCGAGGGGCAGACCGGCTGGAGCGCCCCCGTGAACGTCCTGGTCTGGCAGGACGCCAAGCGCACTCAGGTCACCGGCAGGCTCACCGCGCACTCCGCCGGTGACCTCACCAACTCCTCGACGTACACACCGGGTTCGGAGCACCGGCTGGACACCGAGGGTGCCCACCGGCTCACCGTCGCCGGCTACGTCGACACCTCGCACGGGCGGGTCGCGACCACCGTCCGCCGCTCCCTGGCGAACACCTCCACGCACCGCTGGACCGACGGCGAGAACCTCGACGCACTCAAAGCGACCTGGACGGACGACGAGTCGGTCACCGTCGACGGGCGCGGCCCGGCCCGGACCACGCGCACGCACCGGACGTACACGATGGACGGCATCACGACGATCGGCGCGGACGACCGGCTGCGGACCGTGCTGACCCTCGGTGACCGTGCCTCGGCCGCCCTCGACGGCCGGCGCACCCAGTGGCTCGACGACACCTACACCGGCGACGCCACCTGGACGCTCAACGTTCCGCGCGACCAGCGGCACGCGGTCGGCACGACGAGCGAGCGGTACCGGCTGTACGGGCCGAACGGCTGCTACGACCGGTCGCTGACCAGTGTGCAGGGCGTACTGACCGAGGACCGTAAGGGCTGCTGAGGGGAGTTGTGTGCGATGCGTCACTCAGGGCGTGATTTACGCGGCTGAAACGCGGCGGTCTTGTGCGGGATCAACGGCGCGGTCAAAGTGATCGCCACGGAAGCCGCTTTCCGTATCGCAGAAGTCTCCGACGTCCCCTTGGGGCCTCTGTGCACCCACGTTCCCCACAAGGAGTGCCCGTGCCGCCGTCCGTCCCGTCCCTGCCGCGACGCGTCGCACGCATACTGCGTACCTCACTCTTCGCCCAGGTCGCCGTCGCGCTGGTCCTCGGCATCGTTGTCGGAAAGCTGTGGCCCGGCTTCGCCTCGGACCTCCAGCCGCTCGGCGACGGCTTCATCCGGCTCATCAAGACGATCATCTCGCCACTCGTGTTCTGCGTGGTCGTCGTCGGGATCGCCAAGGCCGGTGACCTCAAGGCCTTCGGCCGGATCGGGCTCAAGGCGCTGATCTGGTTCGAGGTGGCGAGCACGCTCGCCCTGCTCATCGGTCTGCTCGCCGCCAACGTCGTCCAGCCCGGCTCGGGCATGAACGTCGACCCGTCGACGCTGGACGCCTCGGCGGTCGACGCCAAGACGGGCGGCGGCGCCCTGCCCTCGACGACCGAGTTCATCGTCAACGCGATCCCGACCAGTTTCATCGGCGCCTTCGCCGAGAACGCGCTGCTCCAAGTCCTCATCCTGGCCTGCCTGGTGGGCGCCGCGCTGCTCCACCTCGGCCACACCAAGGTGCCGCAGGTGCTGCCCGCCATCGAGCAGGCGCAGGAGATCATCTTCGCGGTCGTCGGCTTCATCATGCGCCTCGCCCCGATCGCCGTGTTCGGTGCGATGGCCGTCCTGATCGGCAACTACGGCCTCGGCGTCATCGAGACCTACGCCAAGCTGATCATCCTGTGCTACGCGGCCGCCGCGCTCTTCATCGCGCTGCTCGCCATCGCGCTCAAGCTGCTCACCGGGCTCAGCCTCTGGAAGTTCCTGCGCTACATCCGCGAGGAGATGCTGCTCGCTCTCGGCACCGCCTCCACCGAGTCCGTCATGCCGCGGGTGATGCAGAAGCTGCGCAAGGCGGGCGCCCGTGACGACGCGGTGGGTCTGGTGCTGCCGACCGGCTACTCCTTCAACCTCGACGGTGCCTCGCTCTACCTCTCCATCGGCACCCTCTTCATCGCCCAGGCCGTCGGCGTGGACCTCACGCTCGGCCAGCAGGTCACCGTCATCCTGGTGCTGATGCTGACCAGCAAGGGCATGGCGGGCATCCCGGGTTCGGCGTTCCTCGCCCTGTCGGCGACCGCCTCCTCGCTGGGTGCGATCCCGGCCGGCGCCGTCGCCCTGCTCCTCGGTGTCGACCGGATCATGGACTCGATGCGCGTCGTGACGAACCTGCTCGGCAACTGTGTCGCCGTCTTCGCGGTGTCCCGTTGGGAGGGCGCCCTGGACCTGGACAAGGCGAAGAAGGTGCTGGACGAGGGGAAGGCCGAGCCTGACCCCGAGGAGGAGGTCGTCGAGGCGGTCGTACCCGCTCAGAAGACGAAGGAGACGGCTTCCGGGGTCAGTTGACCCCAGTAGGACGCTTGACCCCAGCAGTACGACGAAGAAGGCCGCGGCACACCGCCGCGGCCTTCTTTCATGCCGTCAGCAACGCTTCCCGGGCTCGGGCGCCGCCCCGTCCACCAACGTGTCCAGCAACACGCCCAACACCGCGCGCTCCTTCTGTGTCAGCGGCTCCAGGATCTCCGCCGCCGCCGACCTGCGCGCTTCCCGCAGCTCCCGCAGCGCCTTGCGCCCGTCGTCCGTGAGCTCGATCCGGATGACCCGCCGGTTGGTCGGATCCGGAACCCGCCGCACCTTGCCGCTCACCTCGAGGCCGTCGACCAACGACGTCACCGCGCGCGGTACGACCTCCAGCCGCTCGGCCAGATCGGCCATGCGCGGCGGCGAACCGTAGTGCGCGAGCGTGCGCAGCAGCCGCGACTGGGCAGGTGTGACGCCCAGACCGCTCTGCTCGATGTGCCGCTTCTGGATGCGGTGCACACGCCGCGTGAACCGGAGCAGCTGCTCGGCGAGCAGGCCGTCGGAATCGGGGGTGGTCATACGGGAACAATAACAGGACCATGTGCATTGTGAGTATAGGTAACAATGAGCTATGGTCCTGAGTCTCACGCAATCAGCCTCCCGAAGGAGCCCATGCACCCCGACAACGAACTCAAATGGACGCCGGCCGGCAACTCACCGGAGCAGCCCCGGCAGGTCCGCCGCATCCTGAAACTCTTCCGCCCCTATCGCAGCCGTCTCGCCGTGGTGGGCCTCCTGGTCGGCGCCGCGTCGCTGGTCTCGGTCGCCACGCCCTTCCTGCTGAAGGAGACGCTGGACGTCGCGATCCCCGAGGGCCGCACCGGGCTGCTCAGCCTGCTTGCGCTCGGCATGATCCTCAGTGCCGTGCTGACCAGCGTCTTCGGCGTCCTGCAGACCCTGATCTCCACGACGGTCGGCCAGCGCGTCATGCATGATCTGCGCACCGCCGTCTACGACCGCCTCCAGCGGATGTCGCTCGCGTTCTTCACGCGCACGCGCACCGGCGAGGTCCAGTCCCGTATCGCCAACGACATCGGCGGCATGCAGGCGACCGTCACCTCGACCGCCACCTCGCTGGTCTCCAACGCCACCAGCGTCGTCGCCACGATCGTCGCGATGATCGCCCTGGACTGGCGCCTGACCGTCGTATCGCTCCTGCTCCTGCCGGTGTTCGTGTGGATCAGCCGCCGCGTCGGCAACGAACGCAAGAAGATCACCACCCAGCGCCAGAAGCAGATGGCCGCGATGGCCGCCACCGTCACCGAGTCCCTCTCGGTCAGCGGCATCCTGCTCGGCCGCACCATGGGCCGCTCCGACTCGCTCACCCGGTCCTTCTCGGACGAGTCCGAGCGCCTGGTCGACCTCGAAGTGCGGTCCAGCATGGCCGGGCGCTGGCGCATGGCCGTCATCACGATCGTCATGGCCGCCATGCCCGCCGTCATCTACTGGACGGCCGGCCTCGCCCTCCAGACGGGCGGCCCGCAGGTCTCGATCGGCACCATCGTCGCCTTTGTCTCGCTCCAGCAGGGCCTCTTCCGCCCCGCTGTCAGCCTGCTGGGCACCGGCGTCCAGATCCAGGCCTCGCTCGCGCTCTTCCAGCGCATCTTCGAGTACCTCGACCTGCCCGTCGACATCACCGAGCGCGAGAACCCGGTCCACCTCGACGAGATCAAGGGCGAAGTCCGTCTGGAGGGCGTGGAGTTCCGGTACGACGACAAGGGCGCTCCCATCCTCGACGGCATCGACATCACCGTCCCCGCCGGCGGCAGCCTCGCCGTCGTGGGCCCGACCGGCGCCGGAAAGTCCACGCTGGGCCACCTGGTCCCGCGGCTCTACGACGTGACGGGCGGCCGCGTCACCCTCGACGGGGTCGACGTGCGCGACCTCGACTTCGACACCCTCGCCCGCGCGGTCGGCGTCGTCTCCCAGGAGACGTACCTCTTCCATGCCTCGGTCGCCGAGAACCTGCGCTTCGCCAAGCCCGACGCCACCGACGAGGAGCTCCACGCGGCGGCGCGCGCGGCCCAGATCCACGACCACATCGCGAGCCTGCCCGACGGCTACGACACGGTCGTCGGCGAGCGCGGCCACCGCTTCTCCGGCGGCGAGAAACAGCGCCTGGCCATCGCCCGTACGATCCTGCGCGACCCGCCGGTCCTCATCCTCGACGAGGCGACCAGCGCACTGGACACCCGTACCGAGGCGGCCGTGCAGGACGCCATCGACGCCCTGTCCGCCAATCGCACCACCCTCACCATCGCGCACCGTCTGTCCACCGTCCGCGGCGCCGACCAGATCGTGGTCCTGGACTCCGGGAGCGTGGCCGAGCGCGGCACGCACGAGGAACTGCTGGAGAAGGACGGACGGTACGCCGCCCTCGTACGCCGGGATGCTCAACTGGAACCGACAAGCTGAAGATATGCCGGGTTTGTAATGATGTGGGGGTTACCGTGCCCGCATGTACCAGAACACTCCGTCACGGAGCTCGATTCGACTGACCCGCCGGGGCCGTCTCGTCCTCATCGCGACCGGGGCCGTCGTGGCCGGCACCGCCGTGGCGGTGCCGCTGTTCAGCCTGGACAGCGACAAGGACGCCAAGCCCACCTCGCTGGTCATCCCCGAAGGCTGGCGCGCGAGCCAGATCTACGACGCCGTCGACAAGTCCCTCGCCCGCCCGGCCGGCACCACCAGGAAGGCGCTGGCCAAGGCCGCCCTCAAGCTGCCGAACGACGCCGAGGGCAACCCGGAGGGATACCTCTTCCCGGCGACGTATCCGCTGAACGACAGGACGACCCCCGAGTCGCTGCTGTCGTTCATGGTCAACACCGCGAACCAGAAGTTCAACGGGGCGCCGATCGCCGCCGGCGCCCAGCGCAACGCGATGAACGTCTACCAGGCCGTCACCATCGCGAGCATCGTCCAGGCGGAGGCCGCCACCAAGGCCGACATGGGCAAGGTCGCGCGGGTCATCTTCAACCGCCTGGAGCGCGGGATGCCGCTCCAGATGGACTCCACCATCAACTACGCGCTGAACCGCTCCACGCTGAAGACGACCGAGGCCGACACCCGGATCGACAGCCCCTACAACTCGTACCAGCGCATGGGCCTGCCGCCGACCCCGATCGACAACCCGGGCGAGGAGGCCGTGCGCGCCGCGATCTCACCGACGCCGGGCGACTGGCTGTACTTCGTCACGGTCAAGCCGGGCGACACCCGCTTCACGGCTGACTACGGGGAGCACCTGCGCAACGTGGCCGAGTTCAACGCGAACCAGAAGAGCGGCGGTGCGCAGACCTCGCAGTCGGCGCCGCCCGCACAGCCGAAGAAGTGACCCGGCGGGGCGTCAGACGGCGGCCTCCTCCCGCTTGGGTTCCCCTTCGAGCAGCCGCCTGATGTCCCGCACGGCCGCCCGGCCCGCCCGGTTGGCGCCGATGGTGCTGGCCGACGGGCCGTAGCCGACGAGATGGATCCGCGGGTCGGCGACCGCACGCGTCCCCTCGACCCGGATCCCGCCGCCCGGCTCACGCAGCTTCAGCGGCGCCAGATGGTCGACGGCGGCCCGGAACCCGGTCGCCCACAGAATGACGTCGGCCTCGACCTGCCGCCCGTCGTCCCACGCCACGCCCTCCGGGGTGATCCGGTCGAACATCGGCTGCCGGTCCAGCACCCCGTCCGCGAGGCCCTGCCGGATGGCGTCGTTGAGCGGCAGCCCGGTCACCGACACCACGCTCTTCGGCGGCAGTCCCTGCCGTACCCGCTCCTCCACGAGCGCGACGGCCGCCCGCCCCACGTCCTCGGTGAACGTCCCCTCGCGGAACACGGGAGGCCGCCGTGTGACCCAGGTGGTGGACGCCGCGTACGGGGCGATCTCCAGCAGATGCTGCGTCCCGGACGCGCCTCCGCCGACCACCACCACCCGCAACCCGGCGAACTCCTCGGGCCCGGGGTACTGCGCGGTGTGCAGCTGCCGCCCCCGGAACGTCTCCTGACCGGGATAGCGCGGCCAGAAGGGCCGGTCCCAGGTCCCGGTCGCGTTGATCAGCGCCCGCGTCGCCCAGGTCCCCGCAGAGGTCTCCACGAGCAGCCGCCCGCCGTCCCCCTCCCGCACCGCACGCACGTCCACGGGCCGCCGCACCCGCAGACCGAAGGTGCGCTCGTAGGTGTCGAAGTACTCGGTGATCACCGCGGAGGACGGTCGCGCGGGATCGGCGTCCGTGAGCTCCAACCCCGGCAGCGAGTGCATCCCGTGCACCTTGCCGTACGTCAGCGACGGCCACCGGAACTGCCAGGCGCCGCCCGGGCCGGGGGAGTGGTCCAGCGCGACGAAGTCGCGGTCCGGCTCGAAGCCCGTGCGGCGCAGGTGATAGGCGCTGGAGAGACCTGCCTGACCAGCGCCTATGACGACGACCTCAGTGTTGTTCACGTTTCTACTAACGGCCCCGGGGTCGTAGATCTTCCCTGACCAGCCCTCGCCGCGCGCCGGCGTGGTCGACGGCGGCAGGCCGGCGTTGAACCGCGTGTCCACGAAGTCGTCGAAGTCGACCTTCTTCGGGATCAGCTTCAGCTCGGTGAAGGTGTCGGCGATCTGCTGCTCCGAGGCGATGAGCGGCTTGGCGACAGCGACTGCGATCCGGGTGGAGTTGCTGCGCTGCACCGAGGCCAGCGCCACCTCGTAAGGCAGCCCCGTGTCCTTCGCCCAGACCTTGGCCCACTCCTCCTGGTGGCCGTGGACCCACTCCTGGGCACGCCGCAGCCGCTGCAGGTAGTCCTTGACCGCCGCGGCCTTCTTCTCGTCCGCCAGCGCACCCGGCGCCGCCACCTGGAAGTTGAGGCCGTTGACGACGCCCGCACCGCTGGTGAGGATGCTGCCCTGCCCGGCCTGAAGGACCTGTGAGGTGTACGGGTCCCAGACCGCCCACGCGTCGACCTTGCCGCTGGTGAACGCGGCCAGGGCGTCGGCCGGCTGGAGGTACTTGACCTTGACGTCGCCGAGCTCGATCCCGGCCTGCTTCAGCGAGGCGATGAGCTGGTAGTGCGCGGACGAACCCTGCGCGACGGCCACCGACTTGCCCTTGAGGTCGGTGGTCTTCTCCAGCACCGAGCCCTTGGGTACGAGGATGGCCTCGCCCTTGGAGGCGCCGTGCCAGGCCGCGACCACCTTGATCCTCGAGCCTGCGCCCGCCGCGAACACCGGCGGGGTGTTGCCGACCCCGCCGATGTCGACGGCCTTGGCGTTGACGGCCTCCAGCAGCGGGGGCCCGAGGTGAACGTGGACCACTTGATCTTGTAGTCGAGGCCCTCGAGTTCACCGGCGGCCCGCAGGATCGCCTCCGAACCGCCCTTCTGGTCACCGACGTCGAGCGTGAGCGAGCCCTGGCCGTCGGTGCCGGAGCCGGTACCGGCGGTGGTGCTGCCGCCGCAGGCGGTGAGCAGGAGGGCGAGCGGGAGGAGCGGGGCGGCGGGGGCGAGGCGTCGTCGCATGACGGTTCCGTTCATGGGGATGGGGGTGGTGGTTCAGGCGGCTTCGGCGGCGGTGTCGACGCCGAGCCGTTCCAGCAGGCCGGCGCGGAGTTCGGCGAAGCGCGGGTCGGCGATGTCGCGTGGCCGGTCCAGGTCGATGCGCTGCTCATGGGCGATGACGCCGTCGTCCATCACCAGGACACGGTCGGCGAGCAGGACGGCCTCCTCGACGTCGTGCGTGACGAGCAGGACCGCGCAGCCCCGCCGCTGCCACAACTCGCCCACCAGACGCTGGGCCTTGATACGGGTGAGCGCGTCGAGCGCGCCTGGGGGCACCTCCCGCGCCCGTTCAGGGCAGTGGGGGAGGCTCGTCGAGCAGCAGGAGATCGGGCTCGCGCACCAACGCCCTTGCCAGGGAGGCGCGTTGGGCCTCACCGCCGGAGAGGGTCTTGGGTCAGGCGT
Organism: Streptomyces sp. S.PB5; assembly: GCF_030403745.1. Taxonomy (GTDB): domain Bacteria; phylum Actinomycetota; class Actinomycetes; order Streptomycetales; family Streptomycetaceae; genus Streptomyces. The sequence continues at coordinate 287,802 of NZ_JAQMWP010000011.1, read as the reverse complement.
TCGTACGATGGCTCAGACCGACCTCCTCCAGGGCCTTGTCGGCGACGGTCCGGGCCGGTTTGCCGGGCAGGCCGAGCAGGACGTTGCGCCAGACCCTCTTCCACGGCATCAGGCGGGGCGCCTGGAAGGCGACGGCCTTGCGGCGCGGGACCAGGGCCGTGCCCTCGATGTCCCGGTCGAGCCCGGCGAGGATGCGCAGGAGGGTGGACTTGCCGCAGCCGCTGCGGCCGAGCAGAGCCACGAACTCGCCCGCCCGCACGTCGAGTCGGAGGTCGTCGATGACGGCACGGCCGCCGAAGGAGCGGGTCAGCCCCTCGACGCGCACCGCCCGGGTGTTCCGCCGGGTGCTCACCGGCCGGTGAACGTCGGTCGCCAGTGCAGCAGCAGCCTTTCGAGGGAGCGGACGATGAAGTCGGCGAGCAGACCGAGGAAGGCGTAGACGATCAGGCAGACCACGATGACGTCGGTCCGCAGGAAGTCCCGCGCCTGCACCATGAGGAACCCGATCCCCGAGTCCGCGTTGACCTGCTCCGCGAAGACCAGCGCGAACCAGGCGATGCCGAGCGAGTAGCGCAACCCGGTCAGGGCACCGGGGAGCGCGCCCGGCAGCACGACATGCCGCACCAGCCCCCACCGGGACAGCCCCAACGACTTGCCGGCCTCGATGAGTTGGGAGTCCACACCGCGGATGCCGGCGTAGACGTTGAGGTAGAGCGGGAAGGTCACGCCGAGCGTGATGATGGCGATCTCCGGCGCCTCACCGATGCCGAACCAGATGATGAACAGCGGGATCAGACCCACGAACGGCACGGTCCGCAGCATCTGGACAGGCCCGTCCACCAGATCGTCGCCGATCCTGAACAGGCCCGAGACCAGGGCGAGTCCGGTGCCGACGAGCGTGCCGAGGAGCAGCCCCGCCGCGACCCGTCGGAGCGAGGTGCCCATGGCGGAGGCCGGCGAACCGTCGGCGATCAGATCGCTCCCGACCTGGGCGATCCGCCCCGGGGAGGCCGGCACGTCGGAGGTCAACACGCCGGTGGAGCTGAGGACCTGCCACAGCAGGAGCAGGACCACAGGGCCGGTCGTGCGGCGCAGCCAGCGAGGGACGCGGGTGCGGCGGGAGGAAGTGGGGACGAGGGGTTCGAGCTCCAGCGGGGCATCGCTGCAGGGTATTTCGGAAATATCCGGCTCAGAGGCGCTGGGTGGGGCATGGCTGATGCTCATGAGTGCTCCACGGAGGGGGAGAGCGGGGCGCGCCGGAGCGCCGCCGCGTCACGGACGCGTACGGGCAGGGGGCGGCGCGGACGCCGGAGAGGGTGAAGAGCCGCAGAAGGGCGTCAGCGGCCGCGGCGACACGCGGCGGAGGCCACCCGCAGCAGGTCGATGTGACCGCGCGTGGTGAGCAGGGCTGAACGCAACATGCCGCCGAACGTGGCCAGATGGCGTGGCCATGGTCAATGGCGTCTCGCGGAATGGACCCGCCGTATCGCGGGGCGGGCGGCAGATCACCCGTGCGGTCCGGCGGATGGGCGAGGATGGCGGTATGTCAGATGCGTTCACCACCCGAGTTCTGAACATCACCTCCGGATCGACCGAGCGCGTGGTCGACCTCACCGCCGACTGTGAGGCCTTCCTGCGCGAGGCGGCCGCCGGCCGGGACGGCCTCCTCAACATCTTCGTCCCGCACGCCACCGCGGGCGTCGCGATCATCGAAACGGGCGCCGGCAGCGACAACGACCTCCTCGCCGCCCTCCACACCCTCCTCCCCGCCGACGACCGCTGGCAGCACCGCCACGGCAGCCCGGGCCACGGCCGCGACCACGTCCTCCCGGCGTTCGTGCCGCCGCACGCGACGCTGCCGGTGGTGGGCGGGAGGCTGGAGCTGGGGACGTGGCAGTCGGTGTGCCTGGTGGACACGAACAGGGACAACCCCCAACGAAAGGTCCGCTTGTCTCTCCTTCTCGCCGGCTCGTGATCCCGGGCCGGCTTCAGGGTTCGACTCACCGGTGCGTGGAATCGCACAGTACGATCAGGTTCCGACATGAATGAACGGAGCCCAGTAGTAAGGCAAGTTCGAATCGTCGTCGGCGAAGACAGGTGTTCCTGCCACGTCTCGTGCTCCTCCCGCGGCGGCAGCGGTACCCGTCTGCGTGCGCAACCCGTCGTAAGCCTCTCGGCGACCGACCGCATCGAGGGCTCGCACGCGCCGCTGAGCCATGGCGAGAGCCTGAGCCACCGAGGTACCAGGCTCTGCCAGCAGCGACTCGTAGAGGCACGTCATGAGTAGGGCCCCCGCCTCGTCGTCCACTGGCCACAACGACACCACCACATGCCGTGCGCCGGTAGCGACGGCTGCGCGCACCAGACCGACCACGTCACCTCCGGCGGTGGCCGTGCCCCGGCCCGTGTGACAGGCGGACAGAACCACCAGATCCGCGGCCAGATCGAGCCCGGTCACATCGCCCACGGTCAGTGAATCGTGGCCGGACAGAGCGAGATGGCTGCGATGCGGGGCGTGCTCGTACACCACGCCGTGTGTCGCCAGGTGCAGGACCGTCGAGCCTGACGCGGCGTCGGCGACGGCACGCTCCGTTGCCGCACCGCCCAACAGCGGACGGGCTCCGAGAAGGCGCGCGATCGCCGTCACCTCGGTCGCTGTGCCCGGCAGTTCGGGCAGCCTCCGGTCCGGCGCGTAGGCGGGGGCGCCGACGAGCAGCGTGCGCTCGTCGAGCCGGGGCGGGCGGCCACTGTCCGGCCGGGCCAGGAGCGCGGCGGCCGGAGGGTGGGACACGACGCACCTTTCCCCCAGTGGCAGACCACCCACGGGCAGGACATGGAACGGCACCAGAGCGAGGGACCGGTGCGGGACGACGTACAGCCGGCGACAGCCGCCGAGGGCCTCGCTCACCGGATCGAGCAGCTGTTCCGACAGGACCCGCTCCGCCGTCTCGTCACGGCGGCCGGAGGCGCAGGCGCTGTGAAAGCGCCGCACGTCGCAAGCCAGGTCGCGATGGGGGACCTCGCTGCGGACGTACCCGACGCCCTCCCGGTCGACGATCCAGATCAGAAGGTCGTCGTCGAACGTGTCGTACATGAGGAGCCGGGCGTCCTCGGTCAGGCCGTCCCGCACCGCGTCGAGAGAGGCGCCGTCGGCCCGCGGGCCCCTGCGACCCGCCAGAAGCGCCGGGGCCAGCCGGGTGACGCGTGACTCGGCACGCTCCAGGTCCTCCTCGACGGCGAGAACGCTGCGCCGCAGCCGTGCCGACGAAGGGGTGTGCGCAGGGTCGCCCGTGACCGCGTCGACCAGCCCTTCGTACGCGGCCGCCCAGGCCGAACCCGCGCGGAGCCAGTCCCGGGCCGCGTCGAGCGAAGGGCCGGACGTGAGGGCGTCGATGACGCGCAGCATCTCGACGCCGATGCCCCGGCAGCGGTCGGACAGCTCGAAGGCCCGGGCGATCTCGTGGTCGCGGACCGACGTCGTGCGGGCTTGCTCGGCGAGACCGATTCTGGCCATGACCGCCGTGTGGTAGATGCCGGCGACAGAGACGTCGTCCGTCATCGACGTGCGCAGCACGTCCCGCACCAACTGGGAGGACCACTGTTCGTACCGGGCCACCGCCTCCTCGCCGAGGTCGGCTGCGGTCCTGTGGTCGCCAAAGGCCTCGGCGAGATCCGCGCGGCGGCCGGCCTCCTCCCAGGGGCGCACCGTCCCACCGGGGCGTCCTACCTGGTCAAGCCGGACCAGCGCCTCGCTCGCCGTCTTCGGATCGCCCAGTCGCAGGAACAGTTCGACCGCGTGATCGGGATGGATGCCTCCGCGCCGAAACAGCTCAAGGGCCCCGGCATGTGCCTCAGCGCGACGGTCGAGCTCGAACAGCAGCGTGATCCGCAGCAGTGCGTCGTCGCCGGCGTCGGACAGTGCGCGTTCCAGCAGTGCGTGCGCCTCCTCCCGGAATCCTGCCTGCAGTGCCCTGCGGGCTCGGTAGCGCAACAGCAGCGTGGGTGCCCGGCGAAGGCTCTCCCGCACGGCCTCCACTGCCATCCGTCCCGGCGGCCAGGAGCGTGTGAGCCGCTCCGCCGCGGCATCGACCTCGGTCAGCCGCGCTCCCGCGACGGCCTTGAGGTCCGGGTCGGCCAACGCCTCGACGGCACCGTCGAGAGACATCGCCAGCTCCGCGGCCCGCATCCATGTCACCGTGTCCGCCTGCGGTGTGTGCAGGGCGGCCGTTGCCCGGATCGTGTCGGCGGCCAGCAACACGGTTGAGGCGCGCCGGAAGTTGACCCGGTCCAGCAGGTCCAGGTAGGCGCGGTCGGCCAGGTCGCTCTCGACCGGGGCATCGATCCCGGCGGCGAGACGACGGCCGGAGCGCAGGCAGCGCAGCGCCGTGAGTGTGCGGCCGGCCGCCTGCGCGGCCGTGCCACGGACCACGAACAATCGGACGAGGCCACGGGCGAGGCTGGTGCTGCCCTCGGTCCGGCTCCACCGGGCGATCCCTTCCAGTTCCCGCCACGGGATCTCACCGCCCTCGTCGAGTTCGTCGAGCATCCGGTGCACGGTGACGACCTGCGACAGCGCAGCGTCGCCCGACTCGACGGCCCACTCGTGGGCCTGCCTCAACTTCCGTACACGCCCCGGACGGTAACCGGACAGCCGGGCCGAGTGAGCCCGGCGCAGGGCGACCAGAGCTCGTCCGCGCGGTGCGGCGAGCTTCGCGTAGTACTGCTCGGCCGACGCATAGTGGGAGGCGGCCGCCACCGGGTCCGGCGCGGGCGTGACCGGCCCGGTCGGCCCCAGCCGCTCACCCATCAGCTCCGGCGGGCCCGACGGAGTCAGGGCCAGATCCCCCTGGAGCAGGCTCAGCCGGGCGAGTACATGAGGATCACCGTCAGCGAGGCGCCGACAGGCATCGAGCCCGGCTGCCGCCTCGTCGAACCGCCCTGACCGGTGCGCCACGTCGGCCACCGCGAGCGCCAGGTACGACTGCAGCAGGGGTTCGCCGTGACCGCGCAACTCGGCGCCCAATCCGGCGAGTTGGGACAGGACGATGTCAGTCGCAGCCGTCTCCCCGCTCGTGAGTGCGCTGTCGGCGATGCTGCGCGCCGATTGAACGAGCGGCAGGAAACGTGCCGCGACGAGCGCGACCAGAGCGGCGCCGCGGTTCGCGGGGCTCGGCGGCTCCTGTCCGGCCCGGCGCATCTCCTCCTCCGTCATCACCACCGCCCCGCCGTTGCCCGGATACCAGTTCAGGTCCAGGGTGTACGCGGCGATCCGCAGGGCCTCGGCGGTGTCCTGGGCGCCCTGCGACGTCAGTGCGCCGGGCAGCTGCCGCAGGGCCCGCTTCGGCTCGCCGGCCGCTAGTGCCCGGGCCGCGGCGGTGAGCTCGGCAGAGGCTCCCGCGGAAGCCGCGGCCAGCTGGTCCGAGAGGAGGAGCGTGAGCAGTTCGTGTACGGCGAAGCCCATCTTGTCAGCTCCTGACGTCCACCTCCCGGAGGGCGCTCCGGCGTGCGGACCGGGAGGTTGCCCAATACGCTTGGCAATTAAGGTAATTGGCCCATCTCGTCGGATGGCGGTGTTCCAGGAGACAGCCCGGCCAGGCCGCCGGGGTCGCCCTGACCGACGAAGGCCCCCCAGCGGTACGGGTGAGACTGACGTTCCTTCAGGGCCAGTTGGGCGTTGCGCAGCGCTGCGGCCCTGCCCTCGCCGGCCCTGACCCGGCGGTAGAAGTCGGTCATCAGCGTCTCCGTCTCGGCGTCGGACATCTGCCACAGGCTCGTCACCAGCGTGCGCGCCCCGGCTTGGACGAACGCGCGACGCAGACCGAGCAGTCCTTCGCTGAGATGCCGGCTGCCCAGCCCTGTCTGGCAAGCGCCTCGGCACACCGCTGGAGGGGCCGGTCAAGCGGAGGGAGGCATTGCCGTCGGCCGGGAGCCGTAGTCGTGGTACGTCTTCTTCTCCGGCCTGGAATCCGCGACCCGGGGGTCTGTGATGCGGCGAGCTCTCCTGATCGGAAGTCAAACACGTGGGCTGAGGGGTGTGCACGCCGATGTCGAGGTGATGCGCGAGGCGCTGACCGGGTTCGGCTTCACCGTCCTCTCGGCCACCGGTCGAGACGCCACCACCGACGCGATCGTCTCCCACTACAGGGGGTTGGTCGAAGACACCGGCCCGGACGACACGGCCGTCGTCTACTACTCCGGTCACGGCGGCCGCCTGCGAAACCCCCTCGCGGTACAGGACCGGACGCTGCCGACGTGGCTGCAGTACATCGTGCCGACGGACTGCGACGACCGCTCCGGGCGCCGTGCTCGTTGCGTGCTGGCCGAGGAACTGACGCAGCTGCAAATGCAGTTGACCGACCGGTCCAGGAACGTGACCGTGATCCTGGACTGCTGCCACGCCGCCCGGATGTCCCGGTCCGGCACTGCCCTGCCGAAGGCCGAGGACCAGTTGGCGTTCCCGGAGGACGACCTGGTCCGGCGCTGGCGCGAGGCGCGGGCCGACCGGCCCCGCGGAGGGGAGGCGAACCCGTATGCGGTGCGGGTGGTCGCCTGCGCACCCGACCAGAGCGCGTACGAGGTCGATGACATGCGGCTCGGCCGACGGCACGGTGTCCTCACCTCGGCCCTGGTGCGGCTGCTCACCGAGGCCGACGTCGGCGCGCTCACCTGGCTGGACGTGCTGGAGACGGTACGGACCTCGATTCCGGTCGACGCGTTGCCGCAGCGGCCGGATGTCGAAGGGCCCGCAGACCGGCTGTTGTTTTCGCTGAGTGAGCGTGACGGCCATGGAGTGCTGCCGGTCCGCGTTCGCGAGGGGGTCGCCGTTCTGCCCCGTGCCGCGGTTCTCGGTGTGGCTGTCGGAGACCGCTACGAGCTGTTCGAACCGGGCACCGAGATCCGGCTGGCGGAAGCGGTCGTGGAGCGAGTCCGGGCAGGCGACGCCGTACTGGCGCTGAAGGGTGGTGCGCAGCGCGCCGCGGATCTGCCGCCGAGGGTGTCCGCCTGGCCGGTGGACGTGGCGCTCGGCCGACTTCCGGTGGCGGTATTGCCCGTCGGCCATCGCGGCCGTGACGCGATCGCGGCCGATCTCTGGAACGTCGCCCGGGTCCGGCCCACGGAGAGCACGGACGGTGCGTTGGCGACCGTGCGGCTGACGGACGGGGAGCACCCCGAGGCGCATGTGACCGACGCTGTCGGTCAGGCCCTGTCGGTCGGACCGCTGTCAGCCGAGACCGCGGTCCATGCGGTACGGACGCTCGCCGTCGGTGAATCGGTACGACGGCTGCCGTCGGGCGTGGATGCCGACGCGCTGCAGCCCGACGTGGAGGTGACCTGTCTGCGGCGGCTGCCCGGGGGAGAGGAGGAGGAACTTACGCCGGGCGAGCACCTGTTCATCGGCGATCTGCTCATTCTCCGTCTCACGAACCGGGCGGCCGAGAACAGGTACGTCACCGTCTTCGACGTCGGTGTGCTCGGTGGCGTGTCCACGCTGACCACGGCGGATCCCAGCGGCGTGACGCTGGCTCCCGGGGAGGAGTACGCACTGGGTCCGCAGTGGCTGGAAGAGGGCATGCCTCTTGTGTGGCCGGAAGAGGTGCCCCGCGGACGAGCCCGGGAGGAGAGCTTCGTGCTGGTCGTCGCGGACCGGCCCGTGGACCGGATCGGGCGGCTGGGCACATCCGGTGCCTCGCGCGGCCTTCCCGCCACCGACGGACTCGAGCGACTGGTCGCCGAACTGGACACCGGCCGCCGCGACGTGCCTGCGCCAGGGCGGCGGAACAACGGTGTGCGGTGGCGCGTGGAGCGGTTCGACTTCCTGCTCCATTCCGTGGAGAGGCCGGTGGAGGACGAGCCGGTGTTCGAGGTCGACGAGCGCCCCGATGCCTCGTTCCGCCTGGTCACCCCACGCGGCGTCGACGCGCCCGGCAGGGTGGCGGTGCGGCTCAAGGAGGTGACCGTGCACAGCAACCGCGCCTTCCTGCGCTCACGCGTACGCATCGACACCATGGTGCTCACGGCCTCCGCGGCCGACGGCGCCGACCCCTACCGGACTGCCACGCTGCGCTTCGACCGGATCAAGGACGGCGACCGACTGCCCTTCGACGATGTGCTGGTGTACGAGGGGCCGGTCGACCGGTTCCTGGACATGGCGGTGTGGGTGGCCCGGGACGACTCGCCCGATGTCGACCTCGCCGAACTGATGACGGCCGAGACGGCAAGCGAGGAGGTGTCCACCGCCCTGTCGACGCTGAGTGCCCTGGCGGTCGCCGAACCCACCGCCGCACTCGTCGCCGGGTCCGCGGCAGCTGTCGCGGTCCTTGTCCGCACGGCCGCCCGGCTCATCGACCAGGCTCGCGGATCGAGCATCGGGGTGTACCGGACGACGCTGCTTCCGCATCAGCGCTTCGGAGCAGCCGACGGGATCGGACGGCATCCGGCTCAAGGCCAGATCAGGGCACAGGACATGTCGCTCGTGTTCGAGGTCGTCGAGGTGGACCGGATCTAGTCATCGTGCTGACTCCGCGCCGGCAGAGGGCGTAGCGGCCCGGGATCGCCGTAGCAGACGAAAGCGCCCCAGGACGCGGGATCGGCACCGGCCCGCTGCATCGCGAGCCGAGCCCGGCGCAGCGCTTCGGCCTTCCCGGAGCCGACGGCCAGGGCGGCGTAGAACCGTCTCAACAGCATGTGTGTGTCGTCGTCGGGTACCTTCCACAGGCTCCCTATGGCGGGTCGGGCTCCCGACCGGAGGAACGCGGCCCGCAGGCTCGCATGGCCCTGCGGATCGCCTATGGCGCCCAGACCGGTGTCGCAGGCGGAAAGCACGACGAGGTCGGTGCCGCCGAGATCGAATCCGGCAATGTCGGCTGTGGTGAGCAGGCCGGTCTCCGCCTCGACGCCCGGGTCGTCGTGGCACAGCCAGGTGTTGGCGCCGGCGAGCGCCAACCCGCTGCGGAGACCGGGGTGCGCGCGCAGCTGACTGAACCTCGTCTCGGAATACTGCCCCTCCTGGAGGAACTGCGCGGCCATGGCGTCCATGGCGGGGTCGTCCTCGTCCGGTGGGACGAGGGCGTATCCGTGGGTCGCTATGTGCAGGACGCGGGGTGAGCGCTCGGCACGCACCCGCGCCTTCACGGCGTCACCACCCATGAGCAACAGCGCGCCCGGCAGATGCGGGGCGATGCTGTCCGCTTCGCCTCCAGCCCCTCGGAGTGCTCCGAACAACCGCCCCCGGCCCAGGCGTTGTCCGCTGAGCAGATCGAAATCGGGTGCGGTGACGATCACGTCGCGACCGGGCGCCGATGGCGCGGTTCGCTGCTGCAGCTGACCGGGATCGTCCATCCCGGTCATGTGCACGATAGGAACATCGGCCAGCCAAGGGCGGGAACCGATGCCTGTCGGCAGTGCGCCGAGGGGAGGTGCAGCAACGGCCCGTCCAGGACGACCATCGCCCGCGACGATTCTCGCAGACAGCTCCTGAGGGGTTCGAGGAGACGTCTCGACAGCAGGAGCGGGGCCTGTGAGTCGACGTTGCGGCGCCCCGGAGGCAGGACGTCCCGGAAGGATGTCGCACGCCCAAGCCCCTCCAGTACGATCCGTGCCTCCCAGGTCAACGCGTCGATGTCCTGGGAGGAACCGAGATCGAGGGCGGTGACCTGTGTGGAAGTGATGACGAGTGCGCAGTACCGCCCGCCCCGGCCGGGCAGCCGGACGATCTCCACGAAGGCCGACCGGCGGATCTTCAACGCCTCCTCCGCGCTGAACACGAACGCCCAGTCGGTCCTGCCGTCGATGTCGAGTATCCAGCCCGCCCGGAACTCCGCTCCGGCTTGCCTGACCAGGGCAGTCGCCGGCTCTGGGGCTTCGGCGCCGAGATGGTCGCGGCACCATTGCACTGCTTCTCGTGCCCTCTGCGCCGCGTGCCCCCGTACTTCGTCGTCACTCGGCGTGGCGTCAGCCTGTGCGCGCAACGTGAAATAGTCCTCCATGCCTGGCATGCGCTCCCCCTCGGTGAGGAATCCGGTCTCAGAGTCGGCACTCCCGGTGGCACCAGGTGAACAGGCTCCGGGAGGCCGTGAGCCATTGGTCGGCCATGGTCCTGAACGTGCTCTGAGTGACTCGGCAGGCGAGCGGGAGGGTGTGGAAACCCACCAGATACGGAGGCTGCTCCGCGTCGAGATTGCAGATGGAGAGTGTGGGGGCGAGCTGCTCGATGTTCCAGGCGTTCGCCGCGGCGGCCGCCACCGCCAGCTGTTCCTCCTTCAGGTACCGGTCGTCGGTGGCCATGATGAGCAGCATGCCGTTGTCGGTCGTGGTGAAGGCGAGCTGGATCTTCCGCTCGGCCTCGGGGTGGTCGAACTCCAGGCCGACCGAAGAGGCATCGGCCTCGTAGGTACGGCGCTGGAGCCGCACCCAGTCGTTGACCAACTTCCGCCAGTGAACGGCCAGTTCAAGCGGTTCCGTGACAGGGAGGTCAGTGCCTGACATGTCGTACGGCCTCTCTCACCATGCGGTCGCTCAGTCCCGCCCTCAGCAGCGCCGCGACCTTGTGGGGCAGGTGTGACGGGGGAGGGGGCAAGGGCGCAGAACTCTTCGGGGTGGGCGGGGAGTCCGTGATGGACGGCGACGCGGACCTCGGATCCGGTGGGGCTGTGGCCACCTGTTGTGGGGCGATGCCCCTGGCCAGCCAGGCCGCGCCGACCGCCACGGCGAGTTCCGGTTCGGCCACGTTGAGGACCGTCCGGCCCGAGCGCTCGTACAGCAGATCGGCGACCATGGGGAGCCGGGAGCTGCCGCCGACAGGGACGATCAGGTCGATGTCATTCCAGTCGAGCCGGTGCGCCCGGAGCACCCGTTCGCACTCCTCGACGGTCTCCGAGAGCAGCGGCCGGATGGCTTCCCGCAGGTCGGTGCGGGTCAGTGTGACCTCGATCGGCGGGTCCAGCATGGTCAGCAGGTCGGAGTGTTCGGAAGACACGGAAAGCTGCTGCTTGAACATGGTGCAGGCCTCGGCCAGCAGGATCGCCCGCCGCAGCGCTGTGGGATCGTCGGAACCGGCGGCACTTCGGCGCAGGGCGTCCACGGTGTCCGGGCAGCGCTCCCTGATCAACCCCAGTACGGCCTCGTCGATGGCGAGCCCGCCCACGTCGGAGAGGCCGCCCGGCGAACCGAGAACGGTGAAGCCCTCCTTGGTCCCCTGGGCCACGGCCAGGTCGAAGGTGCCGCCGCCCAGGTCGTACACGAGGATCGTGCGGTCACGGTCCATGCCATGGTCCTGAAGGGCGTAGACGATGGCGGCCACCGGTTCGGTGTGCACCTCGACGATCTCCCGCGGCAGCCCGGCCGCCTCGGCCGCGCTCAGCATCAGCTCACGCCGGTTGCCCTCCCAGGTGGCCGGTACGGTGATCACCACGCGGGAGGGGGCGGCGTTCACCGCGGAGCCCGCCTGTTCCACCAGAAAGCCGAGCACTTTCGCCGTCAACTGTGCCGCGGTGTATCTGCGCTCACCGAGCTGAAGCGGGGACGGCTCGCCGAACTCCCGCTTGAACTCGGCACGGAACCGGTCCGGGCGCTGCAGGCGTGAGTTCTGCGCGGCCTGGCCCACCACAACCGATCCGTCCGGCAGCACGCAGACGGCGCTGCGCACGGAGGTGGCTCCGTAGGGGCTCACGGGATCGCGCACCGGCAGCGGCGGATGGCCCCGGCGCAGGACGACCGCGGCGGACGTCCAGGTGCCGAAGTCGATCCCGTAGACCGGTCCTGCCGGGTCGCTGCCGCGGGTCACGGTGCGTCGAACTGGTCGGGATCGAAGGCGGTGCCGAGATCCTGAGCCGACGCGGTGCCGGAGGCGGCCTCCAGGCCCTCAGGGTCGGCAGACAGGGCAACGGCCTCGGCCGAGCCCTCGAAGCCGGCAGCCATGGGGTCCGGGGTGCCCTCGGCCCCGTCGCCGGCCGTGACGTCCTTCACTGTGGGGTCCTGGCCGGCATGAGCGAAAGCCGTGCCCATCGCGGCTTCTGCGGCGACGCCCAGGGCGATGTCCGCGGCCGCGTTCTTCGCAGTCGCAGTCGCCGTCGCAGAAGCAGCCCGGGTCGGTGTCGTGGCGGCCGGCACGCCGGCCCCTGCGCGTGGTCGGACCGGCCGCCTGGACGGTGCCTCGGTCAGCCGCTCCACCCGGGCGCGCAGCCGGTCCAGTTCACCCTGCGTGGCGCGGTAGGTCTGCTGCCGCGCCAGCAACTCGCCGCGCCGCGTGGCCAGGTCGGCCTTGGTCTTTCCGGTCGCCTCCTGGAGCCTGCGGCTGGACTCGGCCAGCGACTCCTGCTGAGCCGCCAGCTGGGTGTTCAGTTCTCCGATCAGAGCCTGGGCGACGTCCATGTGGGCCTGGTTGAAGGACTCGGTGGCGAGCCTGCGGCTCTCGGCGATCTCCTGGGTGACCAGCTGGAGCATCCGGGCGTTCCGTTCCTTCTCGGCACGCTCGTGGAGATCCTTGCGGTGGTTGCGGACCCCGTGCACGAAGCCCATCGTGCCCATGCCCATCGCCAGCGCGAGCCCGCTGAACGGTTCCACGAGGGCGACGGTGCCACCCGCGCCCGCGCCCGCCATCCCTGTGGCCCAGCTCGCCCGGAACATGTCCCAGAAGCGCGCCGGACGCACGTTGAGGGGAACCGTGGGGACCGAGATGGCAGGCGTGAAGGGCGGTTTGGGGACGTCGGGTGAGGTGAGGGTCAAGCTGGTGCGCCGCGCGAACTCCTCCATGAGCGAGGCGGCACTCGCGGCCAACTGGTCGTTGGCCGTGTTCAGGGCTTGGAGCATCTCGGAGGCCACCTGGCCGACCAGCTCGTCCCCGCCCGGGTCGGCGCCCGCGGTGACCTTCTCCTGATAGCCGCGCAACGTCGCGCTGAAGGCGTTCTGGAGCGCCGTCCGCGCGGGCCGGGTGTCCCGGTCGAAGCGCTGGCGCAGGTCCGTACGCCACTCGGCGCTGCCCGCCGACAATCGCTTCATCCGCTCGGCGGTTTCGCTCACCTCCTGTCGGATGCGCCGTAACGACTCGTCCGATTCCAGGGCCGCCAGCTCGTTGACCACGGGAGAGCCCGCCGTGGTCACGGCATCGGCCAGTGCGTCGAGCGCCCGGCGAAGCTGGACGCCGCCGCACGTGGTGGCCAGCCCTTCCCACAGCGCCTGGTCCAGTTCCGGGAAACCGGAGTCGGCGAGCAGTTGGTCGTCGTCGCGGCCGCGGAGCCACTTGAGCTTGCGGAAGGCGGAGACCGGGACGACCACCAGGTCGTCGACCGGGCGGCCGGTGCGTGCAGCGATCTTCTCGCGGGCGCCGGCGATCACCGGGGCGGGATCCCGGACCTTGTCGGTCTTCGTGACCACGGTGATCACCACCTCGCACATCGTCAGCGCCTGGCTCAGGAAGTCGAGTTCGTACGTCGCGAGCGGTTCGATGGCATCGCAGACGAAGATCAGTCCATCCGCTCTCTGCAGGAAGGCGTTGGTGGCGGTGGTGTGTGCGGGGTTGCTGCTGCCGACGCCCGGTGTGTCGGCGAGTACCAGCCCGCTCTCCAGTTGAGGCGCCGGTGCCTGGAGCTCCAGCAGCCGGACACGCTTGTGATTGCGCGGATTGCCCTGCTCGGTGACGAACTCCGGCAGACGGTCCGTACCGACCTCCACCGGGTTCGCGGCGGATTCGCCCGGCAGCGGTTCGAAGTGGACCACGGCCCGCTCACGGGGACCCCAGCCGAGAGTGGACACCACGCACGTCGCCACGTCGACGTCCACGGGAAACAGCCCAGGCCGTTCCACGAGGGCGTTGAGCAGGGTGGATTTGCCGCGCTTGAACTCACCGACGACCACGACGTGGCAGGTGCCCTGCTCCAGCCGGGCCTTCGACTGGTCGAGCACCTCCTGCTGCCGTGGGCCGAGCTCCGCGCCGAGCTGCTCGGTGAGTTTCGGGAAGACGCCGAGGATGTCCGAGCGCAGGCGGCTGAAGGCGTTGTCCGGCATGAGCGTTCACCTTTCTTCGGGCAGATGCCGGTGGAGGAACTTCGGGGCGAGCTGCCGGTAGTAGGGGACCAAGCCCGGTTCCAGCAACTGCTCCAGCAGACGGTCGAACCGCTCGGACCATCCGTCGCCGGGCTGCCGTCCGCGCGCGAGCTCGTCGAACAGCTCGTCGTAGCGGCTGAACAGATCGCTGCGGAGGTCCCGGTACGCGGAGGTGGTCAGGCCGTCCACAGCAGGGTGCGGGAAGCGGCCGATGGGGTGTGACCACTCCGCGCGGGAGCGGTACGGCTCTTTGAACCGCAGGTCCGTGTATTCCACCAGCCGCCTCGTCGACCAGTCGAACGTCGCCGTGGCGAAGGGCGGGAAGAGATCGGCGCCGCCGGAGGGATCGGGACGCAGGACGAACAGCGGCAGTCGCGCGTAGACGCGGGGCGCGCCGTCCTGCACGACCGGCACGGGCACTGGCCAGCCGATGCCTGACTCCATCGGAACGAGCTGGTGGAACATCCGCGAGCGGCGGAACTCCCGGCTCAGTGCCTCGGTCCGCGTCATGGCCGGGTCAGCGTGGGTCGTCGTCATCCGGTGCGCCGCCTTCCTGGTCGTCTGGTGGGTCGTCCGGTGGGTCGTCTGCTGGGGCGGGAGACGCGCCCGGGGTGGACCCCGGTTTGGGGGGCGGTACATAGGCGACGACCTCTTGGTGGCGCAGCATCGCCTGGCCCCAGAGATAGCCCGGGCGCACCGTCTCCGCGATGGCTCCGCAGCGCAGCCCCGAGGGATCGGCACGGGTCGCCACCACGTTGTGCCGGGTGGGATCCACGGTGCCGGTGTCCTCGACCGGGGTGACACCGGTCGCGGCCAGTGCGGCCAGTACACGGCGGCGTACCCAGTCCAGCACCGCATCGCCGACTTGCCCGTCGGCGGACTCTGCGGGTTCCGTGGCGGATCCGACGGCGGGCAGCTCCGCGAGCCGGTCCAGCAGACCGATCAGCGGCTCGGCCGCGGCCGGCGCGTCCGGTCGTGGCGTGTCCGCCGCGGTGCCTCCTCGGATCCGGCCGGCCGTGTTGCCCGTGTCTCGCTCGTACTCCCTGCGCAGCCGCTGCTCGATCCGGTCCCGCTCCTCGGCGAGCCAGCCGGCACACCTGGCGGCGAGATCCTCCAACTCCGCGTCGAGGCCCTCGCGCCGCACGGTGTCTTCCCCCGTCATGTCACACCGCCCTCTGGGTGCCCGCCGCCACGAGGAAGTTGCCGGAGTCCTGCCAGGCACCCATGAACTCATCGACCGGCACCGCCAGGCCCTGGCCGTCGGGGTGGCCCGAGTCGTTGAGCACGACCATCGGGTGGGCCGGGTCGCTGTGGTCGATGCCGGTGACCCACACGGCGTGGTTGGCCCCGTGGCCGGGGATGCCCGGCAGGTTACCCACGTTCTCGTCGGCCGGGTCGTGCCCCGGGGCCCAGATCTCGTCCGCGTCGAGACCGACGATGGGGGCGCCACCGTCCGCGAGCACCGTCTCCAACTGCTCCAGCGACGCGCCCTCGATCTGCTGCACCGGGACGCCGTGCAGTTCGAGCAGATTGCCCACGTCGGCGGGCGCGGTGCCCGTTCCGTCGAACCAGCCCTGGCTCGCCGCCTCCTGGGTGAGTTGTTCCTCGCTGATCCGCTCGCCCGTCAGGTACTCCAGGACCATTCCCTGTGCGCCGATGGCACAGCCGTTCTCCCCGGTGTGCTGCTGCCACACCTCCATGGCCTCGCCGGGGGAACCGGTCACGGCGGAGGGATCGCTCGCCGCGGGGTCGAAGTTCGGCAGATCCGGCACTCCGTCGGCGGACGGCACGGCGTCCGGGATCTCGCCCACTTCGCTGAACGGGTCTGCGAAGGGGTCCACGGGATCCATCAGGCCCGTCGGGTCGGTGCCGGCCGTCGGATCCAAGTCGACCGTGGGGTCCACCAGGGCCGTCGGGTCCGCTCCCGGGTCGATGCCCGGATCCGCGCCCGGGTCGTACGGATCCCAGCTCATGGGTCACTCCGCTCGTCATTCGGTCCGACGGGTTCGTCCTCGCCGTACAGCAGCACGCGTGCGCGGTCCACGAGATCCGCGACGCGTTCGTGCGACCGCAGCACCACGCGTGCCGTGGTGCGCGTCTGCCGGTCGAGCAGTGGGTCCGCCGCGCGGGCGGCCCAGTGGGCGGCACGGGTACGGGCCGTGGTCAGCAGGACGTCGACCGGAGTGTCCCGCGGCAGTCCGAGCCGGGCCGCGCAGCTGGTGCCCCGTTCTCCGGTGACCGCCAGCAGCTGGGCCTCCTCCGCCTGCGTCAGAGTCAGCAGGCCGCGGTAGTGGGCGCCCAGCGCGGCGAGTTCGGACGGCCCCGGGTCACTCATCCGCGCGCTCTCGAGCAGTCGTGCGACGGAGTCGGCCACCTGGGGTACCCGCTGCCCCGAACGCTGTGCCGCCGACCGCAGCCTGGACACCTCGGCCGCGATTTCACGCTGCCCGTGATCCAGCTTGATCAGTGCCGCGCGGTTGCCGAAGTGCCGCAGGACCAGTTCCCGCAGCTCGGTGACCCCGCTGCGCCGCAGCAACTGCCGGCGCACCGATTCCTCGTCCAGCCCGTCGCGCAGGAACCCGCACGCCAGGAACACCCCCCAGGCCCCCAGGCGCTCCACGAGGCCGGCCCGGATCCCGGGCGGGACGGGCAGGTCCGGGTACTCCCGCACACAGAACAGATGGACGTCCTCCATACGATCGGCCAGCTTGCGCGGCGGCACCTTCGCCAGGTCCGCGAGCGGTCCGAAGCAGTCGGACGGCATGCACTGGGCACCCACCCCGAGCAGTCCGGAGACCGGGACGATCGTGCGGAACACGCGCCGGACGGCGGGCCGTTCCAGGTACGAGTCCGCGATACGGCGAGCGGTAGCCATCGGGTCGTGGTCGTACGCGTCCACGGGCATTCCGTCCCGGTCCGTCTCACCCGCCGGGGGCCAGTACTGGTCGCTGCGGGACAGTACGCCGAACGCCTTCAGCGGGCTGACCACCTCTCCGTACGAGCCGGCGAAGGACTCCACCGCCTGCTGGTCGGCCCGGCCCAGCCCCCGGCTGAACACGAAGACGACGGCGTCCGCCCGGTCCATCTCGGCCGCACTCTCGGTGTGCACCGAACGGGCGTCCTGGCCGAGCTCCTTGAGCACGCGGGCGGCCTCCGCCTGCTCCGCGGGATCGTCGATGCCCAGGAAGGCGAGCGTGTTCTCGGCGTCGGTCCCCAGGACACTGCCCAGGCCCGGGGTGTCCACGAGCCGGAAGCGGCGCAACAGCGGGGCGGGCCGTCCGACTTCCACCTTGCGGATCGAGCGCAGCAGGTGCAGCCCGTCGGATGTGCGCGCGGTCAGCCTGGACAGTGCTCTGCCCTGCCATTCCTCGGGTGCCCGTCCGTCCTTGAAGTGGACGAGCAGCCGAGGGCGCTCGGCATGGTGGAACTCACAGACGTTGAAGGTCAGTTCCAGCTGCCCGGTGTCGGAGATCTCCTCGCCGAGGAGCGCGTTGACCAGCGTCGACTTGCCGCGTTTGATCTGCCCGGCCACGGCCACCCGCATCGGCTGTGTCATGCGGGTCCGTGCGGCGAGGGCGGCGGACAGCAGGTCGACTCCGACGGGGTCGTCGGAGTCGACCGCCTGGGCGATCCGGTCGAAAAGCTGATGGTGTTCGGGTTCCGACGGAGTGGTGAGCGGAACCGGGTGTGGGTGCAACATGAAATCCCCCGAGGCCGTCGCCAGGCGGCTGCCTGCCCCCGTGCGCCGACGAGAGCAGAGTGTGGCAGCGCGGAGGTCCCCTGTGGAGAGTTTTGCGGCAACTGCTGGCGTATTGCAGGTCATTTACCGAAAAGGCTTGCCGGGCACCGGAACTCGCGGGACAGTGCCGTGAGCGTCGACTGCAAGGGATGTGCGCCGGTTCAGGGGTGATCAGGCGGACCTTCGCAGTGGGGGAGGCGCAGGGGGAGGCCGTGGCGTGGGCGGCAGCGTGGAACAGTACGTCCAGTGGGCGGTCGCGATGCTGGAGACCCTGGACCGGACCGATCCGGGCGCAGCCGCCGAGGATCACGAACTGCGCGCCGGGCGCACGGAATTCAGGTCCGCCGTCGCCCATCTGCTCGGAGAGGCGCGGGGGCCTCTCTCGGTGGGGGTGGTCGGTGAGTTCGGCGCCGGCAAGTCCCTGCTGATCGAGACCCTGCTCGGGCTGCCCGGCCTGCTGGCCGTGAGCGATGTGGCGACCACCGGGAACGTCACGTGCCTTCACGTCACCCAGTCGGCGACGGACGGCGGCTCCTCGCTGCTGGAAGAACGTGCGGTCCGCTACTGCACGGCGGCGGAGATCACCGAACTCATGAGCCATCTGCACGGCAGGCTTCAGGAGTTGGCGCGTCTTGAGGACCTGGCCGGACCCCGGCTGGGCGAGCTGCGCGCGGCCCGCCCCGGCCCGGACGGCTGGGACGCCCTCGTCGAGTGGTGCGACAGGTACGGCGGCACCGTCAAGGGCACGAGATTCCGGTCGGTCGCCGACGAGGTCGGGCTGCTGCACACGGCGTACGAGCGCGGGGCACCACTGCTCGGCCGACGCTACGAACTCTCCGACGCCCAGGCCAAACGCGCCATGGTGCTGCCGGAGGTGCGACTGTCGGCGGAGAGCGACGGCGGGGCCGGCGCGGGCGACGGAGGTCAGAGCGGGATCCCCGACGACATGCTGGCCGCCTGTGTCCCACTGATCCGGAAGGTGGAACTCAGGGTGCGGGTACCGCGCCGGGTCTGGGATCTCCAGGGCGTGGGGGCACTGACCCTGATGGACTTTCCGGGTCTCAACAGCCCTCAGTCCGGGGAACGCGACCGGTTCCTCAGCCGCAGGGAACTGCGGGACATCCACACCGTCCTCGTTCTCATGAACGCCCAGCGAGGTCCGGTCTCCAGCGAGCAGGATTTCTTCGACATGCTGCGCGAACCCACCGCGGACGGGCGGGAACGCCGACCGGACGAGGTGCTGCGGGAGAGTCTGCTGGTGGCAGGCGGCCGTTTCGACCAGATGCCCCTCGAACCCGAGGCACTCCGGGCGCTGCTGCGCAGCTCTCCCGAACCCCTTACCGAACGGCGGCTGCGGGGACTGCCGGACACGGCCGTCCTGGACCAGATCGTGGAGGCCGCCCAGCGACTGCTGCCGCCCGGGCAGCGCAAGCAGCTCGTGCTCGTCTCGGCCATGGCGGGACTGGCCGCGCTGAACCGGGCCGGCGCCCTGCCGGACGACACGGTCTCGCGCGGTCGGTCACGGCCCACCCTGGAGGACGACCTGCTGACACAGACCGGCGAGCTGTGGGGAAAGGTCGCCGACCGTCTGGACGAGGACGATCCGGGTACGCCGCTGGGCAGGGCATTACGCGAGTTCTCCCGGGACGGCGGTCTCGACCTGCTGCGCGGGCAGCTCGTCCGTCATGCCGTGCACCACGGCGGAGCCATCCGGGAAGACGCGGTGCGGCGGCGCGCCAGAGCGGTGGACCGTATGCGGCTGGCACTGGTCGCCGCCGAGAAGGAGGTGCACCCCGAGGCCGAGTACCCGCCCGCCGTCCGGGAGATCCAGCAGACGCTCGACGAGACACGACGGCTGCTGAACGATCTGCGCGACAGCCTGGTGCTCGGACTGGTGCCGGACTCCGCGCGGGCCGACGACGCCCTGCGGCGGCGCGTCACCGACGAGGCCGCCAAACTGGTCGCGGCCTGGCCGGAATGGAAGGAGATCTTCGCCTCGGTCGACCGGGACAAACAGGTGATCACGGTGGGACGCGCGGCCTGGACGGACGAGGACCAGGCGTTCAGTGACAGCGTGCTGGCGGCCGCGGCGGACCTGGGCGTCGAACTCGACACCGTCGACCAGGCCGTCGAACCACCCCACGGCGTCACCGGCCACCCGGACGACCTGCTGCCGAGGTTTCACACCAGCCACACCGTGCTGCTGAGGCTCGTCCACGACCAGGTACGGGCCGGCTACGAGGCGCGGCTGGAACGCCACCGCGACACGATGGAGGAACTCGGCGACCGGTGGCGGCAGCTGATCGCCCAGGAGAGGCAGCGCGGACCTCTGCCCGCACCCCGAATGCAGCGGTTTCTCGAACTGTTCGCGGCCACGCGGGCGGAGGACTGGCGCGACCGCGTGCGCAGGCGTGACGCGCCGGAGCCGGACCCGGCGGCCGTCGACACGGCGTTCCCGCTGCGCCGGGATCGCTGCCTGCCCTGGCACCCTGAGCAGCCGGGTGCCAAGGACGCGCTGGAGCGGCACATCGTGCACGCGGTCCGGATCCGCCGGGAACTGGTCGCCGCGCTCCTGCAGTTGGCATACACCCAACTGGGCAAGGAACAGGCCGCACTCGCCGCGGCAGCCGAATCGATCATCGCCGCCCGTGAGCGCACCGTGATGGCTCACGACACCCTCGACCTGCTCCTCACCGGCATCGGGCCGGAGAGCGGGGAGTCGCGGACGGCCCCCCTGGATCTGGCCGCGCGACTGGAGGCCACCCCTCCGCCCGGGCCGGTCCGCAATCGGCCACGGACCCCCACCGGCAACTGACCCGGGAGACGCCATGGGACTGCTCGCCCTCTTCAGCTCCTCGAGCCCCTCCTGCCTGGCCGACCCCGCCGGGGATGGTTTCACCCTGCTCGGCCCGGCCTCCGCGCTCACCCTGCCCGCCCTCGAACTGGTGCCGACACCGGGCACGGGAGGAGTGCTGATCCGCTCGGTCGAGGTCACCGGCCCGTCCGGCCTCCCCGCGGACGAACTGGCCGTGCTGCGCGAACTGTGGCGTGCGGGGGAGGGGCGCGCCCTCACCGGGCAGACCGTCGTGCCCGCAGCCGGACCTGTACGCCTGACCGCTGTACCGAGCGGCACCGGCCTGCCTCTGGCCGTGCTCGTCCAGTACGAGGAGAAGGCCATGGCCGCAGGACGCCCTGGCAGCACACTGCGCACGACGCGAGCCACCACCACGCTCCGCCTGGGCCCGGCGGAAGGCCGGCCGACACCTCGCACGCCCCCGGCGACGGCCTCACGATCGCGGGCCGAGGACGGGTCCGGAACCTGGTACGACCCCGCGCAGTGGACCGCGCCCACCACGACCGAGGCGCCAGGGGCGGCTCCCGCTGCGCCGTGGGCCGCGACCTCCCGCAGTTCTGACGCGACCGTCCACCACGCCTCGGGCCCGGTCGGTGACACGCCCCGTACCCCCGCGCAGCGAGTCCCCGACCATGTGCAACGACACCGCGGGTTCGCAGCCGTCGACTTCGGCACCACCAACTCGACGGTGACGATTCACGACATGCGACAGCTCGACGTGCGCGCCATGTCGCGACAGCAGGAGGCGCGGCTGCGTCGTGAACTCGTCCGCCTGCTCTCCGACCCCGCGGTGCCGGGGAGGGAGCGGGCCCAGTGGCGCGAACTCCTGGACGACGTGGCGCGCCAACTGCTCCCGATGCGGGAGACCGAGGAGGCCGTGACGTACGACGCCCGTGCGGAACCGGGGCGAGCCCTGGCCGACGCTCTGGTCGGGGGCCAGGGCGGGGACGGCTGGCTCCACGCGCTCTACACCGCGCTCGAACTGCGCCTCGCATCGAGGGACGACCGGTTGCGCGGAGCTGTCGCGCCGCTGCTCCACGCCTGCTTCGACCATGCCTTCGACGAACTGCCGCTGGATGTGCTGCGGCTGTTTCCCGTCGATCTCGACCAGTCGGGCGGAACCGAACTCGCCAGCCGGGTCGAAGTGGTCGACACCCAGCCCGAGTTGCGGGTGCGGATGGGTGAGGAACGCGTCGCGGTGGGCGGCACGGCGGACGGCGCCCCGCGCGCCTACCGGGGGCTGAAGCAGTACCTCGGCCGCGACCAGCCCATGCCGGAGCTGCCGACGCGTGCCGATGGCACGCCCACCACCGCCGACGACCTCATCCGTGAGGGTCTGCGCTACCTCCTGGACCAGAGCGACGAGTTCATCACCGCCAACCCCAAGGAGTTCGACCAGGGCAGGATCGACCACGTCGTCATGACGTACCCGACGATCGCGCCGCCCGGTGTCCGACGGCGACTGCGTCAACTCGTCGGCGGGAACGGCAAAGGCGTGGACGGGCTCGGCGTCACTCTCGTGGACACACAGTTCGACGAGGCGGTGGCGGCGGCCCTGTTCTTCATCATGCGGGACTTCGGCGGTGACTTCGCAGCCGGTGTCGAGGCGTTCCGGGCCCGCTGCCGGCCGCTGCCGGGCAATTCCCGTGCCTGGCAGCAGAACGTCATGGTCCTGGACATCGGCGGGGGCACCAGCGACCTGGCCCTGATCAACCTGCGACTGCGGGACAACACTCCGGACCCCGCTCCCGGCCAGGACGTCCGGTTCACCGGCCGTCTGTATGCGCTGACCCCCAAGCTGCTCGGCTCCACCGGCCATCTGCAGCTGGGCGGCGATCTCATGACGCTGCGTCTGTTCCGCTGGTACAAAGCGGCATTCGCCGATCACCTCCTGACCCGGTGGCCGGACCGCCATGAGCGGGTCGTGGCGACTCTCAAGTCGCCCTATGCCATGGACGGGCAGTACGTTCCGGGCAGCCTGCTCGCCAGGGACGCCGAGGCGGAGGACTATCCGGACGACCTGGTCGACCTCGTCGTCCCCACCCGCTGGGAAGGCCTTCCGTCGGCATCGGCCGCCGAGGCCGAGCAGACGTTCTGGCTGCTGTGGCGGCTCGCGGAGGACGCGAAGATCCAGGCAGGGGCCGACCTTGCGGACCACCGGCCTCAGCCCGAGGCGCTGGAGGCCGTGCTGACCCGCCTGGGTGTGCCCGACGCTCTCGGGACGCAGTGGGCACCGGCCATGGACGGCGCCCGCTTCGAACGGCTGATGACCCCTGTCCTGGACGAGATCATGGACCTGGTGGTGGCCCTCGCCCAGAACGGCTTGCAGGACGGTGAACTCGACCGGATCTTCCTCAGTGGCAAGAGCAGCCGGATGCCGCTGATCCGCCGGACCCTCGAACGCAGACTCCTTCGGGAGAGCGGCGTGCGCTGGAACTCGGCCGGGATCGCCGTGGAGGAGCAGTACGGCAAGCTGGCCACGTCGATCGGCGCCTGCTGGGGGCATCACGTCCGTCGCTTCGCCCACGACGAGAGCAACGCACAGGGTGTGCTGGGACGAGGCCGCTACGTACTGCGCATCGAGGTCGACAACCTTCGCTACTACCTGCCCTGCGACTTCGCCGCCACCTTCCAGTTGGGAGCGGCGGCCACACCCACGTACGCCCTGCTGAAGGTGGGAGACCAGCTCAGTCCCATCGGTCCGGGCGGAACATGGGCGATCCGCAGCAAGTGGGAGCGGCAGCCCAAGAGCCTGCGCGTCCACCGCGGCACCGGCACCAGCTGGGTCGAATGGGGTGCCTTCGACCCCGACGACTGGTTGAGCCGGAGGGAACCGCACTTCACCCTCGACCTGGAGGAGTGGTCGCGGCAGGTCCGGTTCCAGGTCGAGGTCGACGCGGATCTCTCCCTCCACCTCCATCTGGTCCGCGGGGAGCCGCAGTACGAGGTGCACGGCAGGCCCCATACGCAGGTGAACCTCGACGATGGAGCGGACGGTCAGTGGACACCCATGGAGATCGTGGTGGACACCCGGGTGGCCGGAGACCGCCCGGACCGTGGGACCGTGGTCTTCAGCCTGACCGAGGATCCGCGGTCCGGGCCGGACCCGGAGGCCGGCCGGACCGAGCCGGACGCTTCGGGCCCGGTCTGGTTCAATCTGCTGTTCCGGGAGAGCGTTGCCGCCGGTGCGCGCGTCGTCCGCGGTCGGATGAGTGAACCGCTGCCTCCGCCTCCGCATGACGGCTGGTCGTTCTATCTGCGGTATCCCACCCAGCCGGACCGGGCGCTGGAGCTCGTGGATGTCGTGAATGTTCCCGACCGTGAGTCGAGGGAGCCGAACACGGCCGCCCGGAGGGAACCCCGCGACGAAGGAAGCGCCCACCACGAGGGTGTCGAGTACGTGGCGACCCTCGACGAGCACGGTCGGCTGCGGGTACACCGGACGCCGGTCCCCTATTGGGCGGCTGACTCCATCGCCGACATGTGGCACAACGTCGGGGCGGTGTTCCGGGTGGGCATGAACGACGCGACGGCGGCACACATCGCCGAACGCGATCCGTTCAACGGCAGGCACTGACTGCCATGGACGCTCTCAGGACACTGCTGAGCCGGGCCCCGGGCTCGTACCTCGCACTCACGGCCCGTGCTCAACTTGTCGGACTGCACTCCGTCCTGTGTGAACTCCTCGCCGCCCTGCCCGACGACCCCGGAGTCGAGGAGTGCCGCGCAGTGTTGCGGGAGGTGGAGTCGATTCTGGCCGCCGGTGCGGCGGGGCTGCCCGCACCGGCGGCCACCATGCCGAGATCCGACGGAAAGACAGTCCGCGGCCCGTCGGGTACGGGGGCCGAAGTGGTTCCCGGAACGTCCACCGCAGCCGTGCTCGCTGCGGTGCCGCACCCGGCGCCCTGTGCCACTGCGGACGACCCCGCTGCGGTGTCGGCCGCCGCAGCAGTGCGGGAGGCGCCCGTGCCCACTTCCCTCGACCGGACCCCCTCGGCCGCGGGCGTCCACCGGCCGGGCTCAGGCGCGGACCCCGAACTCTCCGCCCTCGTAGGGGAGTTCGTGGCAAGTCCGGAAGCAGTCGACTACCTCGGACCGGTGCAGCTCCCGTCGAGCGCTGACACCCCGGCGCTGTGGCGTTGGTTCCATCTGGCGATGCTGCGACTGCCGACTGTGCACGTCCCCAAGTGGCGAGAGAGAGCAGGTCAGTTGGCGCTGGCGGACCCGGCCGGAGCTGAATGGGTCGAATGGCGAGCGCTCGACCGTGAACAGGTCCTGGTGCCGGCGCTCCCCCGATACCAATCGGCCGGAGTGCGATTGGGTGTGCGAGGGGAAGCAGCGCCGTGGGCTCTGGAGGCGGCGGATTGCGAGGAGACGCCTGGCACCGCGCCCGTCGGCGAGGGCCAGCCGCAGCTGCCGGTGTGGGTCGTACTCGCGGGCTGGGTCGCCGGACTCGGTGAACTCGACGACCAGCTGCACCACTGTGTGGAGAGCCTCACACACCGGGGCACCGTCTCGCTGCGCGACCCGGCCCACCGCCTTGCCTATCGGCAGGAACTCGCTCAGCGGATCAGCCGCCTCGCCGCTCGCCGGTCCCAGGACTCCGCGGCGGAACTCCATGCGGCGCTGGCCGTGGACGAAGCCCTGTGCTCAGTGGTGCACCTGCCCCCGGCGGCGACCGGCAGTTGGTGGGCCGAGGTCGCGGAGGCGTCCCAGCGGGCCGTACTCGAAGTGCGCCGGAGGGCGCGCGGCAGGGGCGCCGACGTCGCCGTGGAGGTCCTGGCCCCCTTCTACCGCGAAGCCCGGCAGCGGACCGGTGGCAACGACATCCCGCTGGACGCAGGGGGACGCAAGGGCCAGGTACTCGCCGGCCTGCGGCTTTGGGCGCGGATCGACGGCAGGGAGCTGCCGGGGCGGGTGGTGTATCGGGGGTGAATTTCCGACTTACGTTCCCGGCACGTCACGCGAAGGGGGAGAGCGGAGTGAACCACTCTCGGTGACATCGGCGCCGATCTCCACCTGCCAGACGGGCAGCAGCATGGCGTGGAACCGGGTGGGCACTCTGCCCTGGCCGAAGGCGGCGTCCTCCAGGACTCGCTCTTCGGGGAAGTTCATGGAGGGCCGTCATGACATCCCCGTGGTCCCTCAGATCGCCGCGGTCGAGCAGATGCTGGTGCAGGTCGTGAATGAGAGCGCGGAAGCCGGGATCGTTCGCACGGATCAGAATGCTCAGGTCGCCTGTGAGGACCAGCTGGCTCTTGGCGTGCGTGAAGGCGACGTTGGCCCGGCGTAGCTCCTTCAGAAAGCCGGTACGGCCTTCGGGGTGCTGCGCGTGAAGCCGTACAGGACGACATCGCGTTCCCCGCCCTGGTAGGAGTCGACGCTGCCGACCGAGGCATCGGCCAGCTGAGAATCACCGATCAGCAGGGGCAGGTGGCGGACGACCGCCAAGCGCTGCGCGAGGTGGGGGACGATCAGCACCCACTCGGAACCCGGAACCCCGGTGGTGGTAGAAGGCGGCCGAGATGAAGGCAGCGATCTCGGCGGGCATCCGGCGCCGGCGGGTCAGCTGTACGACAGGGGAGGAGGGCAGTCCGGCACGCAGGCGTTCCAAAGCGCTCTGTGACAACAGCCGGACCAGTTGGGGTCGCCGACGCCTTGGGCCCGTGTCCGCGACGCCGATCTGACCGGCTTTGTCGACGATCCCGGAGGCCGGTGGACACCGACGTCGACAATGCCGACCGTCAGGTGAGGCTGAGCTTCCTGGGATGAGCGAGCTCGTCCTGGCGCCTCAGGTGCGTGACGTCAGAGATGGTCGCTCATGAACATCTGGAGCTGGACGAGGGCGCGCACGCTGCGGCAGGACGGTGGAGCACTCGGGCCGCCCCGGCCTCCTCACCGTCGGCGGCTGGGGCACGAGACCCAGGTGACCTCGGACGCCACCGGACTCCGCCACGTCACCTCGCTGAGTTCCGTCACGTCGAGCGCGTCGCCCGCGTCGAGGGTGTACTCGGTGCCGTCGACCCGGACGACGACGGTGCCCGTGACGACGTAGAGGAAGAGGCCGCGGTCCTCCAGGTCGACCGGGCAGGTTCCCTCGTCGCCGGGGGCGGCGGAGACGATCGACGCGCGCAGGGTGAGCAGGGGGTGGGAGACCTCGGCGGTGGCCGACGGCTGGCGTGGTATGGCGGACAGCCGGATGGTCTCCTGGCCCTCCTCCGCGACGACCGTGCGGATGCTGACGCCGAGGGCCTCGGTGATCGCGGCCAGCGTGTTCAGGGAGGGGTGGTTGACGCCCTTCTCGACCGCGGAGAGGTAGGAGACGGAGACTCCGCAGGACCGGGAGAGGGCGGCGAGGGTCAGCCCGCGGTCCTGGCGAAGCCGCCGCAGCCGGCCGCCGACACGGGAAGCCAGCGCGTCCTCGTCGAGGGCGACGTCCTTGGCGCTCACAGCACCGCCGGGGTGACGACCCACAGGATCTCCGCGGGTTCCTCCGAGATCACCTTGAGCTGGTGCTCGGGATGGGAGGAGTAGTGCAGGGTGTCACCGACGCCCAGCCGGTGCACCGCGGTGCCGATGCGCATCTCGATCTCGCCCTTGAGCACGAGCGCGAGCCGCTCCCCGAAGTGGGAGACGGACATGGTCGAGTCCGACGGCGTGATGTGGTCGACGAGGCCGGTGAAGGCCGGGTCGGCGGAGCGCGCGGAGAGCACCGTGTAGACGCTGCTGCTGTTCCTGCCCACCCGCAGGTTCTTCAGCTGGGCGGCGCGGTGGACGTGCACGTTGGTGCGTTCGGTGGCCGGGAAGAACGCCGACATGTCCGTGCCCAGCACGGCCGCGAGGGCTGCCAGAGAGCTGAGGCTCGGTGTGGTGACGCCGTTCTCCACGTTGGCGAGGTAGCCGGCGGTGAGGTTGGCCTTGTCGGCGAGTTCGGCGAGCGTGAGGCTCCGCGCGCGGCGCAATCGGCGGAGCCTGCCGCCCAGTTCCACGATCTCGTCCACGCGCCACCTCCCAATGGCTCCCGGGGCGTCCCGTGCCCCTCGACATCGGGAGACGGTGCCGCACCGTACGCCGATCGCGCCCATCATAAGCACGCTCGTGTGCGCACCCCGGTCAGCCCCTGAGAATCCCGGCAACCATGTCCGCCGCTGGTCAGATCCGCCAGTCCCCCCGGTCGAGGATCGTCACCGCCGTGCCGTCGTCCGTGAGCCCCTCCACCGTCATCTCCGCCGACCCGATCATGAAGTCGACGTGGATCGCGGAGGTGTTGACGCGCGCGTGGTCGTCCGGGTCCGCGACCGGGGCGAGATAGCCCCAGCCGAAGGCGAGATGGGTGGCCGCGTTCTCGTCCAACAGGGTCTCGTGGAAGACCGTGCCGAGCGGTCCGATGCGGCCGAGGCCGTCCACCAGGGCGAGTTCGCCCAGGCGCGCGGCGCCGGGGTCGCGGGAGGTGTAGCCCTTGAGGACGTCCGCGCCGCGGTCGGCCTCGATCGAGACGGCCCGGCCGCCCTCGAAGCGGATGCGCATGCCGTCGACCGTGGCACCGGCCAGGGTCAGCGGGCGTGAGGAGGCCACCACGCCGTCGACGCGTTCCGGGTCGGGCGTGGTGAGCAGTTCCTCGGTGGGCAGGTTGGCGAGATGGCCGACGCCGTCGCGGTTGGTCATGGCGGTGGTCAGCCAGCGTGAGCTGGGCAGGAGGCCGACGGTGAGGTCGGTGCCGGGGCCGCGCAGCCGGATCGCGTCGAAGCGCCGTTCTGTCAGCCGCTCGCCGACCCCGGCGAGCATGGTCATGCGCTCGCGCCAGGCCGCCGCCGGGTCCGGTTCGTCGAGGCGGCAGATGTGGGAGAGCTCGTCGACGAGTCGGGCCAAGGCCTCCTCGGGCGGCAGCTCGGGGTGGGCCACGGCGGCCCAGCCGGGCGAGGGGTGCGGTACGAGGGTCCAGTTGATGCTGCGGTCGTTGATGACGGTGCGGCGCTCGGGGAGCATCGGGAGCATGTCCCGGCCGGCGAGCGCCGGGTCGAGTCCGTCGAGTGCACCGGGCCGGGTCGGGCCGGTGATCCGCACGGTCGCGGCTCCCGCCTCGCCCTGGGCGAGGACGGCGCTCGGCAGCCACGGCGGGACGAAGGCGAGGGTGTCGGGCTCGGCGTGCTGCACACGGACCCGCTTGAGCAGCGGGTCGAACACGCTCACGTCGACGAAGCGGGCCCCGCGGTCGTAGGCGGCTCGGGCTATCTCGCGCGCGAGCGGCAGATGGCCCGGTTCGGCGGACACGACCACGATCTGGCCGGGCTGGACGTTGGCTCCCACGGTGACGGCGAGTTCGGCGATACCCCTGGTGAAGTCCTCCATGATCCCCATGAGGGGGACTGTACGCCGGAATTCCTGTATGGAAAAGTATTGTTATGGCAGACAGGAATTCTCCTCCCGTCCCCGGCACGTCATCCGACCCCGCCATCGCCCCCGGCTCCGCCGGCTCCCCGGCCCTCTCCGCCCGTGACCGGAAGCTGCCCGTCGTGGCGGCCTCCATCGGCAACTTCGTCGAGTGGTACGACTACGCGATCTACGGCACCCTCGCGGTCGTCCTGGCCACCCTCTTCTTCCCCGAGCAGAGCACGACCGCCGCGCTCCTGCTGACCTACGCCGGATACGCGGTCGCCTCGGTGCTGCGGCCCGCCGGCGCGCTGCTGTTCGGCGCGCTCGGGGACCGCCTCGGCCGCCGCTCCGCGCTCTCCGCGGTGGTCCTGCTCATGTCGGTCTCCACCGCGGCCATCGGGCTCCTGCCGACCTACGCCGACATCGGCGTCTGGGCCCCGGTACTGCTGTTCACCTGCCGCGCCCTGCAAGGACTCTCGGCGGGCGGCGAGTACGGCGGCTCCGCCTCCTTCCTCGCCGAGTACGCGCCCCCGGGCCGAAGAGCCCTCTACACCAGCTGGCAGACCTTCACAGTCCTGCTGTCGTTCCTCGTCGGCGCTCTGCTCGGCGCCCTGCTCACCCGTGGCCTCGGCCAGGACGCGCTGCTGTCCTGGGCCTGGCGCATCCCGTTCCTCGTGGCGCTGCCACTCGGCGTGGTGGGCCTCTACCTGCGCCTGAGGCTCCAGGACACCCCGGCGTTCACCGAGCTCCACAGCCGGCAGGAGATCTCCCGCAGCCCGCTGAAGGAGACCGCCCGCGAGCACCGCGGCGCCCTCGCCCGCGTGTGGGGGCTGGCGTTCTTCGGCACCGCGGCGACCTTCGTCTTCCTCACCTACTCCACCACCTACACCGTGGTGACGCTGAAGTCGTCCCTCGACGTGGCACTCACCGGCCTGAGCATCGGGCTGGCCGTCGGGCTGGTGCTGTGCCCGTTCGTCGGGATCGCCGCCGACCGCTGGGGGCGGCGCCCGGTGATGATCGGCTCCACCGTCGTGGTGCTGGTGCTCACCTACCCGGTGTTCCTGCTCATGGGACAGGGCTCCGCGCCCGCGATCGCGGCCGGCTTCGTTCTCTTCAGCGTGCTGATCACCCTCTACACCGGTGCCGCGCCCGCGGTGCTGACCGAGGCGTTCCCGACCCGGGTCCGCTACTCCGGGCTGTCGATGGGGTACAGCGTCGCCGGGTCGCTGACCGGACTGCTCACCCCGTTCGTGCTGGAGTGGCTGATCGACCACACCGGTACGGCGATCGGCCCGAGCCTGTGGATCCTCGCCACCGGCGCGGTCGGCCTGGCGGCCGCGATACGACTGCCCGAGACCCGGGGAGCGGAGCTGTCCTGACGGCGGCGGACGGCGACCGGCCCCGCACCCGGCCGCCGTCACCCCTGGTCGACGAACGCCCACGACATTCCGCCGCTGTCCCGCACGGCGGCGAGGAACGCCCCCTGGCCGCTGGTGTGTCACCCGTCTGTCGCTCTGACCGCCCCCCGGGCCCCCGGTCGACGCAGCAGATGGCCGGCCAGGAGGGCGAGCGCGAGCAGGAGGAGGATCACGAAGGCGACGCCGAGCACGTCGTGCAGCGCCGGCATCCGCGCCTCGGCCGCCGTGTGCGTCGCGTCGGTGTGGTAGGCCTGCCGGATCGCCAGGAACGCCGCGCACAGCGCCGCCCCGACCGAACCGCCCAGACTGCGCGCCATGTTGAACAGCAGCGACCCCGACGAGGCCTGGCTCGCGCCGAGCGCACGGGTGGCCATCAGTCCCAGCGCGGCGAGCAGCAGCCCGGACCCCACCGAGCGGGCCATCAGCGCCAGCACGATCACGGCGTACGGCGGTGTGTCGCCGGCCAGGAAGGGCAGCAGCGCGGCGACGGCGAAGACCGTGGCGCCGGTGGCGGTGAGGAGGAAGGTGTCGACGCGGCGCAGCAGGACGGGCAGGCCCAGCGCGATCACGAGCTGGACCGTACCGCCGTAGAGCGAGACGGTGCCGATCTCGCCGGTCGAGAAGCCCAGGGTGGTCAGATAGAGGGGGATCAGCACAAGGCTGGAGTACACCGCGCCGCCCGCCACGACGTTGAACACGCAGCTGGCCAGGAAGGGGCGCAGCCGCAGCAGCCGCAGGTCGACGAGCGGGGCGCGGCCGCGCAGTTCCGACCACGCGAACAGCGCGAAGGCGACCACCGCCGTGCCCGTCCCGGCCGTCACCACCGCCGAGGAGAACCAGCCCCGGTCCTGGCCGGTGTCCAGGACGTACTGGGTGCAGAAGAGGGCGACCACCACCGCCGCCACGCTCACCGCGTTGAACCGGCGGCCCAGCGGCGACTCGTCCGGCCGCATGGCCCGCAGCGCCGGCAGGGCCAGCCACAACGCGAACGCGCCCGCCGGGACGGCCACGCAGTACAGCGCCCGCCAGCTGATCCACTCTCCCAGGGTGATGCACAGGATCGGGGCGAGGACGTAGGAGCCGGTGACCGTGAGGGAGAACGTGGAGATGGCCTTCGGGTGCTCGTCCAGGGGCAGCAGGACGACGATCGCGTAGTAGGCGAACGGCATGATCGCCCCGCTGGCAGCGCCCTGCACGAGGCGTGCCACGAGCAGGCTCTCGAAGTTCCAGGCGCTCGCCGAGAGCAGCGCCCCGGCCACGAACAGGCCGACCAGCAGGACGAGATAGGTGCGCGGGCGCATCGCCCGGGTCAGATAGGCGCTCAGCGAGAGGGTGATCAGCTCGGCGGTCGCGTACGCCGTGATGACCAGCGAACCCTTGCCGAGCGAGGCGTCCACGCCCTGTTGGATGCTGCCCAGCGCGGTGCTCGTCATGGACAGGTCCAGGACGGTCATGGCGGCGGCGAGGATGCAGCCGAGGACACCGCGCCAACGGGCCGGCGCCCAGGCGTCGTTGCCCGAGGCGCCTGCGGAGGCGTCGGCTTTGGCGTGTCCGGAGGGACGGGACGCCGTCATGAACCTTCCTTCGCGTCGAGAGGTTTGCGGCCCCACGCATAGACCGTGATCGAACGGATGTCGGTGAAGCCGGGGTCCGCGCACAGGGCGGTGACCTCGTCGACCTCGGCCGAAGTGAGCAGGCCGGCCTCGACCAGATAGGCGCCCTCCTGCCGGATGTTGGCGGCGGCGAGGGCACCGTAAGAACCCTTGTCACCCAGGAGGTTGATCCGGGACAGGGCGTCGATGTCCCGCAGCCCGGCCCGCGCGAGCCGGGCCGGGATCGTGGTCGCCCACCGGGTCAGGTCGGAGCCCTGCGCCGTCCAGCCCACTTCCAGGGCGCCGAAGAAGCGGCGGACCGGCGCATGGGCCGAGAACTCGGCCGGCATGCACATGGCGTCACCGAGGACGAGCCACCCGCCGGGTTTCAGCCACCGCACGGCCCGGGCGACGAGTTCCTCGCGTTCCGGCAGGTGACAGAAGGTCAGACGGGAGTGCACCAGGTCGAAGGCGCCGGGCGCGAAGTCGAGGGCGCGGATGTCACCGGTGCGCCATTCGAGGTTGCCGCGTTCCGTGTCACCGAGGTAGCGGGTGTCGATGTCGACGGCGGTGACCGAGCCGTCCGGGCACTGGTCGGCGATCCAGCGCGCGACGGAACCAGCCCCGGCACCGATCTCCAGGCACCGCCAGTCGCCGCCGAGCCCGGTCGCCCGCAGCGCGGTGCGCGTGTCGGGGTCGCCCCACGCCTGGAGCAGCCGCAGCCGCTGCAGTTCCTCGGGAGTGTCCTTGCTGAGCGCGCCCGAGGCGTAGTCGGTCGCGAGTGCCGTGTCGCGGCTCATGAGGCCACTCCTTCGGTGGGGGCGGGGTGCGGCGGCCGTAAGTCGCGCTGTGCGAGGGCTGCCTCCAGCGCGGACGCCACGCGGAACACGGTCGCCTCGGCGTGCGGCCGCCCGACGATCTGCAGGCCGACGGGCAGGCCGTCGTCGGCGAACCCGATCGGCAGGGCGAGCGCCGGATGGCCGGTGACGCTGAACGGGATCGTCTGCATGTCGTTGACGAGCCCGGGCGGCGGCCAGTCGTCGGGGAAGTCGCTCCAGCGGGCGGCGGTGGTCTGCCCGCACGCGGTGACGAGGACGTCGTGGCGGTCGAAGACGGTCTCGTCGAGCCGTCGCCGCAGCCACCGCCGTACCTCGTGGGCGCGCCGCAGATCGGCGGCGCCGACACCCGCGCCCGGCATCACGCGCTGGTAGGTGTAGCGGCCGAACAGGCGTGGGCGGTCGCGCAGTTCGTCACGGTGTTCGGCGAACGCCTCCGCCGCGAAGACGATCCGGCCGCACGCGTTGAACACCTCGTACGGCGGTGGGGTGACCGTTTCGACCCGGGCCCCGAGGCCGTCGAGGACGCCGAGAGCCTGCTCGATGCCGGTGACGATCTCGGGCCTGGTCAGCGGGTCGTCGGCATACCAGCCCGGCGAGTGCGCGATGCGCAGCCCGGCGACCGGCCGTCCCAACGCCCTTGTGT
Organism: Streptomyces sp. S.PB5; assembly: GCF_030403745.1. Lineage (GTDB taxonomy): Bacteria > Actinomycetota > Actinomycetes > Streptomycetales > Streptomycetaceae > Streptomyces. Next base: position 254,304 of record NZ_JAQMWP010000011.1, on the reverse strand, counting down.
AGTCGCCGACTCGGGCGTCACGGGTGCGCGGGTCGGCCGGGTCGGGGCCGGCGATCACCGACAGGGCCGCCGCCGCGTCGGCGACCGTCCAGGTCAGCGGGCCGAAGTGGTCCAGGGTGGGGGAGAGCGTCCGGGCGCCGTGCCCCGACACCAGTCCGTACGTCGGTTTCAGCCCGACCGCGCCGCAGTGGAACGCCGGGCCGCGGGTGGATCCGCTGGTGTCGGAGCCGACGGTGACGCGCACCAGCCCGGCGGCGACCGCCGCGCCCGAGCCCGACGAGGAGCCGCTGGGCACGTGGTCCTCGCTCCACGGATTGCGGGCGGGCGGGAACGGCAGGTCGAAGCTCGGGCCGCCGACCGCGAACTCGAAGGTGGTCAGCTTGCCGAGCCCGACCGCTCCTCCGGTCCGCAGCCGCCGCTCGACCGTGCTGTCGGCCGTAGCCACCGTGTCCGCGCACAGCCGGGAGGCGTTGGTGGTGGGCACGCCCTCGGCGTCGAAGATGTCCTTCAGCGCGTAGGGGATGCCGTGCATCGGCCCTCGGTCGACCCCGGCCCGCAGGTCCCGGTCGGCCGCCGCGGCCCGCTCCAGCGCCGACTCCCGCGTCACCAGGATGAAGGCGTGCAGCGCCGGGTCGAGCCGGGCGATCCGGTCCAGGGCGTGCCGGGTGAGCTCGACCGAGGTGAGCTCGCCGGAGCGCAGCCGCGCCCCGGCCTCCGGCACGGAGAGCTCGTGCAGTGCGTCGGTCACCCGGCGTCTCCCTCTGCGCCGCGGTGCCCGGGGTCGACGAGGCGGACCCCGCGCAGCAGCTCGGCCATGGCCCGCAGGCCCTGGTAGCCGCGCAGCACACCGCCCTTGAGGTCGGCGGGCACCTCGATGCCGAGCCGCGCGGCGCACGCGTCGAACTCCGCCTCGCTCACATCAGTCATCGACGCCCGGCTCCCGAGGACCCGCCTCGCGCTGCGCGGCGAGCCACGACTCGATCTCGTACGACTCGGTGGGCAGCGCCCCGGTCAGCAGGCGGTGGCCGGTCTCGGTCACCTGGACGTCGTCCTCGATGCGTACGCCGATGCCGCGCAGCTCCTCGGGCACCAGCTCGTCGAAGGGCTGGAGGTACAGGCCCGGCTCCATGGTCAGCACGTGGTTCTCGCGCAGGACGCCTCCGGCGTAGTGCTCGGGGCGGGCATGGCCGCAGTCGTGCACGTCCAGGCCGAGCATGTGGCCGAAGCCGTGCAGGGTCCAGCGGCGGTGGGCCATCGTCTCCGGGTCGAGCACCTCGTCGAGGCTGCCCTTGAGGATGCCGAGACCGCGCAGCCCCTCGGCCAGCACCCGGGTGCAGGTCCGCTGGATCTCCGCGAACTCCACTCCCGGGGCGAGCGCGGCGAGACCCGCGGTGCGGGAGGCGTGCACGATGTCGTACACGTCCCGCTGGGCCGGGGTGAACGTGCCGGAGACCGGCAGGACGCGGGTGACGTCCGCGGTGTAGCCCTGGTTGTTCTCGATACCCATGTCGAGGAGGAGGATCTGGCCGGGCTCGATACGGCCGTTGTTGCGGTCCCAGTGCAGGATCGTGGAGTGGGTGCCGCCGGCCACGATGGAGTTGTAGCCGACGCTGTTGCCGTCGACGCGGGCCCGCCAGGCGAAGACGCCCTCGATGAGCCGCTCGGCGGTCGGCGCGTCGGGGCGCAGCCGCCGGGCCACGTCCTCGAAGCCCCGGACGGTGGCGTCGACCGCGTCCTGGAGCTGGGCGATCTCCCATTCGTCCTTCTCCAGCCGCAGCTCCGACAGCACGCTCGCGAGCAGTGCGTCCCGCTCGACGTTGGCCGCAGTGACGGGCAGCGTGCCGGGTTCCAGGCCGCCGTCGAGGGCGGTGTCGTAGCCGCGCAGGACACGCAGTCGCGGGGAGGAGGCCACCGAGGCCAGCACGGCGGGCAGGTCGTCCAGGGAGCGGGTCTCGATCTCCAGGACGGTGGCCTTCTCCTCGGGCGAGAAGCGCCGGCCGTGCCAGATCTCGCCGTCCATCCGGTCGAGGTACTGGGCTCCGGAGGCGATGTCGGAGCGGGGGCGGGCATAGAGCACGGGATCGTGGCCGGTGGCCGTCGGGTGCAGGACCAGCACCCCGTCGGGCTCCAGATCGCCGGTCAGCCACAGGAAGTCGCTGCCCGCCCGGAAGGGGTGGGGGGCGCCGAAGGTGCGGGAGTGGATGGTGCCGGTGGGGATGACCAGGGTGTCGCCCGGGAACGCCGCCGAGAGCTGTGCCCTGCGCCGGGCGAGATGCTTCACCTGGGGAACAGGGGTGAGATCCACCTCCTCGGTGCGCCAGCCGGTCGTCATGAGGTCGATGAACGGCTGGGGGATCGCCCGGTCGTGGCTGCCCGAGCGTTCTTCCCGTCCGATGTTGGCCAAGGTGATGTCCTCATTCATGATTCGTGATTCGTGATTCGTGATTGGTGATCAGTGGGGTGGGGTGTGGCTGTTCAGGTGGGCGCAGGTGATGAGGTCGAGGTAGGCGCACCCGGTGGAGGCGAAGACCGTCCGCCGTCCGGCGAAGTCGTCCGACCCGGGCCCGACGAGGACATCGAGCTCCACGGCGTGGGCATGGCTCTCGCCCGCCTCGGCGATCGCCGTGCCCAGGTCCTCGACGACGACCACGCTGGTGCGCAGGAGTTCGGCGGGCAGTTCGCGGGACTCGGTGGTGTGCGCCCCCATGCAGTTGATGTGCACATGGCCCGGAAGGTCGTCCGCCGGGATCGGCAGCGGTGTCACGGACGTGGTGGCGGTGGACAGGATGTCGACGCCCCGGGCCGCCTGCTCGGCGGAGTCGCACACCACGACCTCCACCGCTGAGCCGGCGGCGGCCGCCGCGGCCCCGATGTCACGGGCGAAGGCGGCGGCACGGCCCGCGTTCCGGGCGAAGACCCGTACCTCGGCGAGGTCGCGCACCGCCGACACCCCGAGGAACTGCTGGCGGGCCTGGACGCCCGCCCCGATGACCCCGAGGACCCTGCCGTCCGGCGCGGCGCACCGGTCGGTCACCAGAGCCGTCACGGCCGCGCACTTGAGGTTGGTGACGGTGGCGCCGTCGAGCGCTCCGAGGTAGCGGCCGGTGGAGACGGAGAACATCGGCACCAGGGCGGTGACGGTCGCGCCGCGGCCCCGCACCGGCGAGGCCACGATGGTGGCGACCTTGTTGACGTACAGGTCGTGGTCGGGCGACACGGCGGGCATGGAGATGAACTTCGTGCCCGTCGCGTCCTCGACGGTCTCGCGCGGCGGGACCAGCATGCGCACGACGGAACCGCCGCGCAGGGCATCCCCCATCGCCGCGGCCAGTGCGCGGACGGACCGCACGGACGACGTCCGCGCGGTGTCCGTGGCCGTCACAGGAAACCGTCCAGTACGTCCTGGAGGGCGTCGACGAACTTCTCGGTCATCTCGGTCGTCATGTCGCCGCGCAGCATCAGCCTGATGCCGGCCTGTCCGCGCGGGACGACCGGGAAGAACATCGCCGAGCAGTAGTAGCCGCGCCGGTACAGCTCGGTGGCCAGCTCCACGGCCCACTCGTTCTCGCCGACGGTGACGAACTTGATGTGCGACCCGGTGCCGCGGATGGGACGGTCCTTCATCCGCCGGTCGAACAGGGCGATGTTCTCGGCCAGTTGACGCTGACGCTCGCCCAGCTCGGCCGAGCGGTGGACCTGGATGCTGCCCAGGGTCGTCCCGATCGCGGCGGTGCGCAGCCCCTGGGACCAGCCCATCGGGCCTGAGCGGTACAGGAAGTCGAAGACGCTGGAGGAGCCGAGCATCGCGATCCCGCCGGTGCTGCCGAACGCCTTGGCCGTCGAGGCGACGATCATCGTGCGCTCGTCGAGTTCCCGAAACACCGAGCGCGCGTAGCCCTCGCCGCTCGGTCCCCGGGTGGACAGGGCGTGGGAGTCGTCCATGTAGACGTACATCCCGTACCGCTCCTGCAGGGACTTGATGCCCTCCAGATCCGCGAGGCCGCCGGTGGAGTAGACGCCCTCGCAGACGTAGGCCACGCGCGGGTACTTGCGGCAGACGTCTTCCAGGAACTCCATGTCGTTGTGCGGAGAAGTCAGCACGAGCGTCTCGTCGGCCACGACCGGCTTGACGAAGTTCATCGAGAAGTGCGCGAACCGGTCGAAGACGACGACCAGCGGGTCGGTGTCGGTGATGTGCCCGGAGGCCAGCAGCGGCAGCACCGCGGAGCTGATCACCCCGCAGGAGATCGACGGCAGCACGGGCGTGCCGAACAGCTCCGACAGCTCCTCCTCCAGCCGGTGCGCGGCCTCGAGGCGGATCCGGAACTCGGCCATGGCGAGGCCGGTGACGTTCTCCGTGCGCAGCGCCTCGACACCGGCCTCGACGACCGTCGGATGGCTGTTGAGGCCGAGGTAGGAACAGGAGGCGAGGTTGAGGAACTCGTGACCGGTGCGCACGTCGCGCAGCCGGTTCTGGCCGTTCGTGGCGTCGACGCGGATGTCGAGCATGCCGTGCTCGCCGGCGAGCTTCCAGGCCGCCTCGCCCGCCGGGACCATGCGCTGGTTGTTGCGGAACCGGTGCGGTCCCATCGTGGTCTCGAACTCCGCGTCGGTCACGGTGTCGCGAGTGTGCATGCGTCTCCTCGTGCAGCGGGAGCAGGGGACGGTACGGCGGACTCCGGCGCCCTCAGAAACGAGCCGAGCCGTTCCAGCGCCTGACGCGCCTTCGCCAGCCGGGTGTGGTGCAGATGCCAGACATGGACCATGCCGGGCCAGACTTCGAGCCGGACCGGTACGGCCGCACCGGCGAGCTTCACGGCGAAGCGTTCGGCGTCGCTGTGCAGCATCTCCCGCTCGCCGACCTGGATGAGCACGGGCGGGAAGCCGTGCGGATCGCCGTAGTGCGGTGAGGCGTACGGCGTCTCGGGGTCCGTGCCGGCCAGATACGCCTTCTGGACGTCGTTCACCACGGACCGGGTGATGAGCGGGTCGATGCTCTCCTTGGAGGTGAAGGTCTCCCCGGTGCCGGCCAGGTCGGTCCAGGGCGACACACAGGCGGCGGCCCCCGGCATCGGCAGTCCCCGGTCCCGGGCGGCGAGCAGCATCGCGAGGACCAGCCCGCCGCCGGCCGAGTCCCCGGCCACCACGATCGACCGCGGCGGGCGGCCCTCCGCGAGCAGGGCGGCATAGACCTCGACCGCGTCCTCCAGGGCCGCCGGGTAGCGGTGCTCGGGTGCCCGGCGGTACTGGGGGTGCAGGAACGGGATGCCGGCGGCGCGGGCCGCCTCGGCCACCATGCTGCCGTGGCTCTGCTGCGAGCCGAACACATAGCCGCCGCCGTGCAGCCAGATCCCGACCCGTGAGAGGTCCGCGTCCGGCGGGGTCAGCATGAAGGCCGGCACCCCGCCCACCCGGCGGGCGGACACCTCGATGTCCGTGGCCACCGGGGTGCCCCACCGGTCGTAGAACTCACGCCCCTCGAAGAGGTCCTCGGGCCAGTCGTCGGCCTGCAACAGGTCGAGCAGTTCGGCGAGTTCCGCCTCGTCGACGGCGTCCATGCCCGGCACGGGCGGGCGTTGCAGCGAGGTCACGTGGGCCGCCTCAGCCCTGCGCCGCGGGCACGGCGCCGACACCGCGGTGGTAGCGGTCGTGGTCCGGGGTGTCGACCTCCGGCACCGTGACGTGGACCTCGGGGAGGGGGAGGCGGTAGTGCCGGTACCAGTTGTCGAGGTTCTCGCCGTCGGCGAACTGGAGCTCTATGTGGCGCAGGGGGCGCTTGCCCGGCTTGGCGGGGTCGGTCAGGCGTGGGGTGGTGCCGGCGTGGGCCAGTCCGCCGGAGACCTCGTTGTTGAGGACGACCATGACCATGTCGGAGTCCAGGTCGACGTCGAGCGCGAGGGAGTGGTGGGCGAGGATCTCCTCGGTGTACTCCTCCTTGACCGCGACGTTGTAGCTGTGCGGCATCAGCTCGACCAGGTCGGCCGGGTCGACGCCGTTGGCCCGGCAGAACTCACGGGTGTCGCTCACGATCGGCAGGCCGCCGGTGATGTTCGTGTACGGGCCGTAGACATTGCCGATGAACGTGGTCGCCGCGTCGAAGTGGACGCACTTGGTGGTCAGGAACTCGCGCGACTCGGTGTGGTCGGAGTTGGGCGTGAAGCTGGTGTTCTTGTTGAAGCCGTCGACGTCCATGCTGGCGACCTGGTCGTATCCCATGACGACCGGGGTGTGCAGGGAGAAGTCGACCTCGGCGCTGAACTCCTTGAAGATCGTCTCGAAGTAGTCGCGCACGAGCGCGGCGTCGGCCTCGTTGCGGATGTCCCGTCCGTGCAGGGCGAGCAGCGCGCTCGCGCCGCGCAGGACGGCCAGGCCCGCGCCGTCGGCGACGAGGTCCACGAGGCGGGTGACGAGGTCGCCGGGCACGGGGGTGAACTTGCCGTCCACCAGGCTCACTTCGTAGGTGGAGACATCGATGTCGGCCTGCTTGACGATGTCCGTGATCGTGGTGCTCACTGTGTCCTCCACGGTTGCCGGGGCTGGTCTCGGCTGGCGGGTGCGTGGTCGTGGGCGGGCGGGGTCAGCGGACCGGGCGTGCCTGTCCGTCGTGCAGCGCGAGCATGCGGCGGGCTCTGAGGACGAAGGGCGGGGCGAGGACCTGGTCCTTGCTCACGGCGAAGCCCCGTTCGTCGGCCTCGTAGTCCTTGATCGTCTGGCGGAAGCCGTCCAGTTCCTCGGGGCCGACGGCGAAGGTCTCCAGGATGGGCATCAGGTGTTTGGGGTGGATGGCCGCCTTTCCGGTGAAGCCGCACTGCTTGGCGGCCTCGCACTGGGCGCGTACGACGTCCATGTCCCACAGTTCGAAGGAGTTCGTGTCGATGACCGGCAGGCCGTGGCGTGCCGCCGCCACGCACATCCGGGCCCGCGCGTGGGCCAGGTACGACTCGTCCGGCGCCCACATCTCGGCGATCAGGTCGGCCTGTCCGAAGCAGAGTCCGTCGCTGGCCGCGGCGATGTCGAAGGCGTTCTCGACCGCGTCCACCGTCTCGATGAAGCTGCAGATCTCCGGCGGATCGGCGAGGCCCGACAGCAGGGAGCGGTAGATGGCCACGTCCCGTCCGGCGGCGACCTTGGGCACCAGGACCGTCTGCACCGGAAGGCCGCCGACCTCCCCGCCCAGGGCGAGGAGCGTCTGGATGTCGAGCAGTCCGTCGGGCGTCTCCACACTGTTGATCCGCACGGAGACCCCGGACAGTCCCGTCCCGGTCAGGTCGACGTCGGCGAGCCGCTCGCGGGCGGTCGGCTTGGCGTGCCGGGGAACGGAGTCCTCCAGGTCGAGGACGAGCGCGATCGAGTGCCGGGGCACGTTCTTCAGAAGGGCGTCGGCGCGCGACGCGGGCACGTAGAACAGGCAGGGGTCGACCCTCATGACCGGACCTCGCGTCCGAAGAGGGCGTCCATCTTCTGCAGGGAGAACGTCTCGTAGCGGATCGGCTCGTAGAGGGCCTCCCGCTCCCGTGTGAACATCGGGAAGCACTCGATGACGGCGTCGTCGTTGGCCAGTTTGAAGAACACGATCGACTGGCGCGGGCGGTCGACGAGCCTGACCCGGTGCGGGGTCGAGACGTACTCGTCGTTGGACCAACGCGCCATCAGGTCACCGATGTTGACGATGAACCAGTCGCGTTCGGGCACGTCGACGTCGATCCACTCGCCCGACAGGTCCCGCAGCTGCAGCCCCGGCCCGTCCTCGGTGAGCAGGGTGATCAGGGTGCCGTCGGTGTGCTCGCCCATGCCCTGGTCGTTGAGGAACTCCGTCTTCACCCCGGGGTAGAACTGCGAGCGCAGCGAGTCGTTGGAGCGGTCGGTGCGTACGGCGAAGAAGTCGCGCGGCAACTCCAGGGCGACGGTGAGCAGTTCGGTCAGCCGGGCGGCGATGCTCTCGCAGGCCGTGAAGTAGGTCTTCAGCGCGGTCCGCAGCCTGGCCCCGTCCTGGTCGGCGGGGAAGGGCAGGTCCTCGGTGTCGTCGAGAACGAGCCGGCCGACGCTGAACTTCTCGACGTAGTCCGAGGGCATGCCCTGCTTGCCGGTGTAGGCGTAGGCGTTCTCGGAGAGCAGGGCGCTGTAGCCGTAGGGGCTGTAGTCGTTGTCGCCGCGGGCGGTGCTGGTGCGCATCGGCAGGGCGTTCTTCTGCTCGGCGGGCCGGCGGAAGAAGTCGAGGGACAGCTCGTAGGCGTCGTCGAAGACCTTTCGGTCGATGCCGTGGTCGCGCACGATGAAGAAGCCGACCTCGGTGCAGGCCCGGGAGATCTCGTCGGCGACCTTCTTCTCGTCTCCGTACCGGGCCGGATCGAGGCTGATGACCGGGAGTGCCGTCATGGTGGGTCTCCTGTTCTCAGGGGGTGCGCAGGGAGGCCAGAAGCGTGCGGTCGAACTCGATGACCTGGACGCCGTCCTGGTTGCGGCCCACGGTGTGGACGGTGACGATGCCCTCGCCCGCCCGGGTGGCGGACGGGCGCTTGGCGACGATGGTGGTCTCGGCGTAGAGGGTGTCCCCGACGAACACGGGGGCGTTCAGCCGGACCTTGTCCCAGCCGAGGTTGGCGACGGCCTTCTGGCTGATCGTCCTGACCGTCATGCCGTTGACGATCCCGAAGGTCACCAGGCTGGAGACGAGCAGCTTCTTGAAGGGGGTGCCGGAGGCGTAGACGTCGTCGATGTGGAGCGGGTGCTGGTTGAGGCTGAGCAGCGAGCTCCAGATGTTGTCCGTCGCGGTGATGGTGCGGCCCGGGCGGTGCTCGAAGACCTGGCCGACCACGTAGTCCTCGTAGTGCAGGCCTGCGTCCTCGCGGAAGCGTCCCGGTTCGATCTCGACGTAGGCCGGCGGTGTCGTGTCGCTCAACGGGCAGTCCCCCTCGGTCCGGCCAGATGCGGTGTGGGATCGCTTCCGAGGGGCCGGACACCGCTGCGGTGCAGTGCGGCGCGCACGGCCAGGACCACGGCGGCCCGGTGCGTCTCGGCGAGGCCCACGCCCCAGACCGGGCGGTCCTCCACCAGCAGCCTGGCGTAGCAGGCGTGCGCGGCGCCGGTGTCGAGTCCGGCCGGGCCGGGGGTCATCTGGTCCACCTCCGCGCGGACCCCGCGGGCACGGACCGCGGCGAGCAGCAGCTCGACGGGGTCGTCGGCGTCGTCAGCGGGGGAGGGAAGCGCGGACCGGTCGCCCGCGGCGCAGTACTCGGCGCGGAAGGTGTCCCAGATCCGGTCCGGCTCCACCTCCACGCCGGTGACGTCGGTGATCCGCTGGATCGCCCCGGCGAACTCGGCCCGCAGCTCCACCGGCAGGTCGAGCCCCCACCGGGAGCGCAGCACGTGGGCGATACCGCCTTTGCCGGACTGGCTGTTGACCCGGATGACCGCCTCGTAGTCGCGGCCGACGTCCTTCGGGTCGATCGGCAGGTACGGCACGTCCCAGGGCAGTTCGCGGGCCGGCACCCGTGCCTCGGCGGCCTGCCGGTCGAGGCCGGCGAGTCCTTTGGCGATGGCGTCCTGGTGGGTGCCGGAGAAGGCGGTGAAGACGAGTTCGCCGGCGTACGGGTGACGGGGCGGCACCGGCATCTCGTTGCACTCCTCGACGATCCGGCGGATCCCGGGGAGGTCGGAGAGGTCGAGTTGGGGGTCGATGCCGCGGCTGAACAGGTTCAGCGCCAGGGTGACCAGGCAGACGTTGCCGGTCCGTTCGCCGTTGCCGAAGAGGGTGCCCTCGACGCGGTCGGCGCCCGCGGCGAGCGCGTATTCGGCGGCGGCCACGGCGGTGCCGCGGTCGTTGTGGGGGTGCACCGAGAGGATGATCGCGTCGCGCCGGTCGAGGTGGTGGTGCATCCACGCGATCTGGTCGGCGAACACACCGGGTGCGTGCATCTCGACGGTGCTCGGCAGGTTGAGCGTCAGGGGCCGCTGCGGGGTGGCGTCGACGATCTCGGCGACGGTGTTCGCGATCTCCAGTGCGAAGTCGGGCTCGGTGACGTTGAAGGTCTCCGGCGAGTACTCGAACCGGATCTGACCGTCGGCGCGGTCCGCGAGCCGCACCATGCGCTCCGCGCTCTGCCGGGCCAGCGTCAGCACCTCGGACGGGGTCATCCGGAAGACGACCTCGCGCCACAGGCAGGAGGTGGCGTGGCACAGATGGACCACGGCACGGTCCGCTCCCCGGACCGCCTCGAAGGTGCGGTCGATGAGGTCGGGGCGGGCCGGTGTGAAGACGGTGACGGTGACGTCGTCCGGTATACGATCGCCGGTCACGAGGTGACGTACGAACTCGAACTCTGCCTCGCTGGCGGACGGGTAGCCGACCTCGATGTCCTTGAAGCCCAGCCGGACGAGCAGGTCGAACAGCTTGCGCTTGCGCCGCTGGTCCATCGGGTTGGCCAGGGCCTGGTTGCCGTCGCGCAGGTCCACCGAGCTCCACAGGGGGGCGTGGTCGAGCGGACGGTCCAGCCAGGTGCGCGAGAGGGGCCGGTGCGGTTCCAGCGGTCCGGGACGTTGGTAGCGGTGGATCGGCATCCCGGACGGCTGCTGCGGGTTCCACCAAGGCTGAACGTCGGACGAACTGCGGGCGGGCGATGGTGACTTCATAGATTTTCCCCTTGGCGAACCTGCGCGTTACTCACGAACGCTCGAGCGGCGGCACACTGGGCTCTACGCTGTCCACATGGGTATTTCCTGCGCGAGAATCTCTCGCCTCTCCACGCAGGAAATTAGAGCCGCCGCGATTCTCGGATGTCAAGACATTCGAGCCCGTGGGTGCCTGCGCGCGGCGGTCAACTCGCCCGCATCCAACACAAACTGGCTACCCGTCAGATGCTGCCCCGCTCCATGTCGGCCCGGCCTTCGCTGGCACGGATGAACCGCGTCATGCCGAACTGGCTCGCGCCCGGCGGGTCCGCGGGTGCGGTCGTCGACGCCTCACCGGCCGGCCCGTCGGAGGGCAGGACGTACGGGCGCCGGAACACCTCGTCCAGGACGAAGACGGTCTCGGTGGCCCGCACCGCGGGGACATTGGCGAGCCGCTCGGTGACGAGACGGTGCACCGCTGCCACGTTGGGCACCCGGATCTGGATCATGGCGTCGTGCTGACCGGTGGTGACCGCGCAGTACTCGACCTCCGGCATGGCCGCGAGGGTCGCGCGGAACTGCTTCCACATGTCCTGGCGGACCGTCACGAAGACCAGGGCGCAGATGTCCAGGCCGACCCGGGCCGGGTCGACGCGGGCGTTGAAGCCCTCGATGACCCCGTCGTCGACCATGGCCTCGAAGCGGGTGTAGGCGCTCGCCCGGGAGATGCCGATCCGCTGCGCGAGGGCCGCGACGGAGATCCGGCCCTGGGTCCGCAGGACGTCGAGGATCTTCAGATGGACGGCGTCGAGGGTGAGACCGATGCCGATTCGTCCAGTCCGGTCGCCGGATGACGAGTCGCCTCTGGACACATCTCCCATGAAGAACCCCTTCCCAAGACTTTCATCCAAGAGGTTCCCACTTCACTGGAACTTCTGTGTAGCTTCACCCCACCCTGGCGATGAATTGTCCAGGGCGTTCCTCTCCTCACGCCGTCGGCGACGATGCCCGGCCCCCCTTCCCCGCTCTGCCTCAGCTCTGCCCCAAGCACGGAGACACGCATGTCGAGACTACGTACCGGGTCCTCCCCGGCCGCCGCTCTGTCCCTGCTCGCGGTTGCGGCGCTCACCCTGAGCGCCTGCTCCGGCGGGTCCACGTCGGGTTCCGCCGGTGGCGGCAAGACCCTGGTGATCGACACGTCGTTCAACCTCAAGACCGCCGACCCCGGGCGCGAGTTCGAGCCGACGGGCGGGATCGTCGACAAGGCGCTCTACCAGACCCTGCTGACCTTCAAGGGCGGTGATGTCACCGAGCCCGTGCCGGAGCTGGCGACGTACGAGCAGTCCACGGACGGAAAGACGCTCACGCTGAAGCTGAAGCCGGGGGCGAAGTTCTCCGACGGCAGCGCGCTCACCGCCGACGACGTGGTGTTCTCCCTGAACCGGGTGATCGGCCTCAAGGGGAACCCGTCCTTCCTCCTCGACGGCGTGACGGTGACGAAGACGGACGCCACCACCATCACCCTGACCTCGAAGAAGGCCAACCCGGCGCTGCCGTACATCCTGCCCAACCCGGCGCTGGGGATCCTCAACAGCAAGACGGTCAAGGCCAACGGCGGCTCCACGACCGCCGCCGACAAGGCGGAGACCTACCTCAACACCCACTCGGCGGGCTCCGGCCCGTACACGCTGACCTCGTTCAACACCAACACCCAGGTCGTGCTGGAGAAGAACGCGAAGTACACGGGCTCGGCGAAGCCCGCCTACGACAAGATCGTGATCCGCAACGTCCAGGCACCGACGCAGAAGCTGAACGTGCAGCGCGGTGACAGCCAGATCGCCCTCGACCTCACCGCCGACCAGGCCGAGGGGCTGACCGGCGGCCTGAAGGTGCTCAGCGGCACCTCCTCCGACGTGGTGTTCCTGCTGCTCAACCAGGACAAGAAGATCAGCTCCACCACCTCGAACGCGAAGTTCGCCGAGGCCGTGCGCAAGGGCGTCGACTACGCCGGACTGCTGTCCATCGCGGGCAAGGGCTCGGTCCAGGCGGCCGGCGTCATCCCGTCGACCTTCCTCGGGGCGCTGCCCGCCGCGCAGGCCACCTCCAGGGACCTGGCCGGGGCCAAGGCGGCGCTCGCCGCGAGCGGTCTGAAGAACCCGTCGGTGTCGCTCGGCTACCCGAGCGACCTGACCGTGGACGGCCTGTCCCTGCAGACGATCGCCGAGCGCCTCCAGGCCCAGCTCAAGGAGGTCGGCATCACGGTGAACCTCGCCCCGGCGCCGACCACCACCGAACTGGAGAAGTACCGCAGCGGCAAGGAGGAGGCCGGGCTCTGGTACTGGGGCCCCGACTACCCGGACCCCAGCGACTACCTGGTCTTCCTGCCCGGCAACCTGGTCGGCCTGCGTGCCGGCTGGAAGGCGGGCGCCGACCCGGAGCTGACCGCGCTGGGCGAGAAGGCGGCCACGACCATCGGCGACGACGCCCGCAAGGCGCTGTACGAGCAGATCCAGACGAAGCTCAACGCCTCCGGCCCGTTCGTCCCGCTCCTCCAGCCCAGCCGGCACACGGTGACCGCCGCCTCGGTCACCGGCGTCACCTACAACCCCGTCTGGACGCTCGATGTCGCGGCCGTCGGCAGCAAGTAAGGGTGGGGCCGGGCGGCTGCGCGACCGAGTCGCCGCCGCCCGGCACCGCCACCCGTTCGCGAACTTCCTGGCCCGGCGCGCCGGTACGGCCGTCCTGCTCATGCTGGGCGTGACGCTGGTGACTTTCATCCTCACCAACCTGGTGCCGGGCGACCCGGCCGCCGCCGCCCTCGGGCAGCGCGCGGTCGGGGACCCGGCGATCGTCGCGCAGTTCCGGGAGCACTACGGCCTCGACAAGCCGCTGCCCCTCCAGTACGTCACCTACCTGGGCAATCTGCTCCAGGGCGACCTCGGCGAGTCGCAGCAGAGCCACCAGGCCGTCCTGGACGATCTGCGCACGGCGGTGCCGGCCACCGTGGAGCTCGCGGGCACGGCGATCGTGCTGTCCCTCGTCATCGGCGTGGCCTTCGGGGTGATCGCGGCCCTGCGCAAGGACCGGCTGACCGACCAACTCCTGCGCGTGCTCAGCCTGTTGGGGGTCTCCGTGCCCACCTTCTGGCTGGCGCTGCTCGCCTTCTACCTCTTCTTCTACCGCCTGGGCATCGCCCCCGGCAGCGGACGGCTCGACCCCGGCATGACCGCGCCGCCGGACGTCACCGGCCTGTACACGCTCGACGCTGCGCTGGCCGGACAGTGGCCGGTCTTCTGGAGCGCGGTGGGCCATCTGATGCTGCCCGCCCTGGTGCTGACCGCCTACACGGTCGGCCTGCTGACCCGGTTCACCCGGTCCGCGGTCCTCGAAGTGCTGGGCCAGGACTACGTCCGGGCCGCCCGCGCCAAGGGACTCCCCGGCCGGACGGTGCTCACGCAGTACGTGCTGCGCGCGGCCCTGGTCCCGGTCATCACGGTCGCAGGCCTGGCCTTCGGGGCGCTGCTGTCCGGGACGGTCCTGGTGGAGGCGATCTTCGCCTGGCCCGGCCTCGGCGCGTACGCCTACCGCAGCGCGACCACGCTCGACCTGCCCGCCGTGATGGGGGTCGGTCTGGTGGTCGGCGTGATCTATCTGCTGGTCAACCTCGCCGTGGACGTGCTGTACGGCGTGATCGACCCGAGGGTGAGGGTCAGTTGAGATTCAGCGTCCTGAAGCGGCTGCCGAGCGCCTGGCGCCGGCCCCTCGCGGTCATCGGCGCCCTGGTCACCGTCTTCTGGCTGGTCGTCGTCCTCGCGGCGCCGCTGCTCGCCCCGCACGACCCGCTCGCCCAGGACCTGCCCAGGCTGGCCGCGCCCGGCGCGGGTCACTGGTTCGGCACCGACGAACTAGGCCGGGACGTCCTGAGCCGGGTGCTCCACGGTGCCCGCATCTCCATCCCGCTGGCCCTGCTGCTGGTCGCCCTGTCCCTGCTCATCGGCGGGGTGCTCGGCGCCTGCGCCGGGTTCTTCGGCCGGTGGGTCGACGAGACCGTGATGCGCGTCGCCGACCTCGTCTTCGCCTTCCCCACGGTCATCCTCGCGATGGTCGTCGCGGCGGCGCTCGGCGCCAGCCTCCAGAACGCCGTACTGGCCGTACTGGTCGTCTCCTGGCCGTCGTACGCACGCGTCACCCGGGGCCTGGTGATGGGCATCCGCTCCCGCGAATTCGTGCTCAGCGGACGCCTGTTGGGCTTCTCGCCCTGGCGGTCGCTGCGCGTCGACGTGCTGCCGAACGTCCTCGGGCCGCTGCTGGTGCTGGCCACCCTGGACATCGGCACCGCGACCCTGCTGCTGTCCGGGCTGTCCTTCCTGGGCCTCGGCGCCAAGCCGCCCGCGCCCGAGTGGGGCTCGATGGTGGCCGCGGGCACCCAGCAGTTCGACAAGTGGTGGATCGGGGTCTTCCCCGGCCTGGCCATCCTCACCGTGGTCCTGGCCTTCAACTTCCTCGGTGACACGCTGCGGGACGCCCTCGACCCGGGCACCGCCCGCACGCTCGGCGCGGAGAAGGAGCGGGTGGCATGAGCGCGCTGGAGATCACCGGTCTGACCGTGGACCTGCCCTCGGGCGGACGGATCCTGCACGGTGTGGACCTCGTGGTGGAGGCCGGCCGGATCCACGGCCTGGCCGGGGAGAGCGGCTCGGGCAAGACGATGACCGGCCTCGCCGCCCTCGGGCTGCTGCCGCAGGGTGCGCGGACGGGTGGCCGGATCACGCTCGAAGGCGCGTCCGCCGACCTGCTCACGCTCTCCCCCAAGGAGCTCAACTCCCTGCGGGGGAAGGCGATCAGCATGGTCTTCCAGGACCCGTCGACCAGCCTGCACCCCATGCTGAGCGTCGGACGTCAGCTCACCGACCACCTTCGCCACCACCTCCGGCTGGACCGAAAGGCCGCCCGTGCGCGGGCGGTTGAGCTGCTGGGCCAGGTGCGGATCCCCAACCCCGAGGAGGCGCTGGGGCGTTACCCGCACCAGTTCTCCGGCGGCATGCGCCAGCGCATCGCCATCGCCGTGGCCCTCGCCTGCGACCCGAGGGTCCTGATCGCCGACGAGCCGACCACCGCTCTCGACGTCACCGTCCAGGCGGGAGTGCTGCGACTGCTGCGCCGTCTGTGCGACGACCTGGGCCTCGCCGTCCTGCTGGTCACCCACGACCTGGGGGTGATGTCCGCGCTCGCGGACACGGTCAGCGTCATGCGCCACGGCCGGATCGTGGAGACGGGACCGCGCGCCCGGGTGCTCACCGCGCCGGAACACGAGTACACCCGCAGTCTGCTGGACGCGCTGCCGGACCACGCACCCACGGGCCCCGTCGATTCCTCCAGGAGTACGTCATGACCCCGCCCCTGCTGACGGTCTCCGACCTCGTCGTCCAGTACCATCGCTCCGGCGCGCCGCCGGTCCGGGCCGTGGCGGGCGTCAGCCTGGACGTCGCCCCCGGCGAGGTGGTCGGACTGGTCGGCGAGTCGGGCTGCGGCAAGTCGACGCTCGCCCGCGCGGTCTGCGGTCTCACCGCACCCGCCGAGGGCCGGATCGACTTCGACGGCACTGTGGTGCGTCCGCTCGGCGTACGGCGGCGCGACCCCGCCCTCACCCGCGTCCAGATGGTGTTCCAGGACCCCTACGGCTCGCTCAACCCGCGCCGGCAGGTCGGCGCGCAGATCGCGGACGGGATCCGTACGGCCGCCGAGCGCGGTGAGGCGGCGGACGACGCCACCGCGGAGCGGTACCTGACCCGCGTAGGACTGCCGGAATCCGCCGCCGGGCGCTACCCGCACGAGTTCTCGGGCGGTCAGCGCCAGCGCATCGCCATCGCCCGGGCCCTGGCCGCGCGGCCCCGGCTGCTGGTCGGCGACGAACCGATCTCCGCCCTGGACGCCTCCGCGCAGGCCCAAGTGGCCACGTTGATGCGGTCGTTGGCCGTGGAGTCCGGTGCCGGGCTGCTGTTCATCAGCCACGACCTGTCCGTCGTACGGCTGATCGCGGACCGGATCGCGGTCATGTACCTCGGCCGGATCGTGGAGACCGGGCCGACAGCCGAGGTCTGGGACGCTCCCCGGCACCCGTACACCAAGGCCCTGCTGGCAGCCGTCCCACGGGCCGACGGCGCCGGGGTCCTGCCCGCCGAACTCCCCGGTGACGTGCCCGACCCCGCCGCCCCGCCCGCCGGCTGCCGCTTCCACCCGCGCTGCCCGGCCGCCTTCGACGGCTGCGACCGCGAGGAGCCGCAGCTGATCGCGGGAGGTGTGGCCTGCCGCCTGTACGCGGCGTGAGGCCACGGACTCCTGACCCTTTACTCCCAATTGCCCCCATTGCCCCCATTACCCCCCACTGAACCCGCACCCGATTCTGCATGGAGACCACCCGAGTGAGCACCCCTGCCCTCCACCTCAGCGACCGACTGGCCCGTGCCCGCAAGGCCACCGCCGCCGCGGGCCTCGACGCCCTGCTGATCAGCCCCAGCGCCGACCTGCGCTACCTCACCGGCTACGACGCCAAGCCGCTCGAACGGCTCACCTGTCTGGTCGTGCCCGCCGACGGCGAAGCCTTCCTCGTCGTACCGGAGTTGGAGCGGGCCGCCGCACACGCCTCGCCGGCCGGGAGCCTCGGCATCGACATCACGGGCTGGGGCGAGACCGAGGACCCCTACGCCCTGGTCGCCGCGCGGCTGCCCCGCGGGGCAGCCCGGGTCGCCGTGGACAACCACATGTGGGCCGAGAAGACCACCGCCTTCCGCACCGCGCTTCCCCACACCCACCAGAGCCTCGCCGGAGCCGTGCTGAACGACCTGCGGATCCGCAAGACGCCGGAGGAGGCCGAAGCGCTGCGCCGGGCCGGTGCCGCCATCGACCGGGTGCACTCCCGCATGGGCGAGTGGCTGCGGGCCGGGCGCACCGAGCGCGAGGTGGGCCGGGACATCGCCGACGCGATCGTCACCGAGGGCCATGTCCGGACCGACTTCGTCATCGTCGCCTCGGGCCCGAACAGCGCCAGTGCGCACCACGAGGTGTCCGACCGGGTCATCCGGCCCGGCGATCCGGTCCTGGTCGACATCGGGGGCACGACCGAGGACGGCTACTGCTCCGACTGCACCCGCAACTACGTGGTCGGGCAGCCGTCGCCGGACTATCTGCGGCTGCACGAGGTGCTCCTGGCCGCGCAGCGGCTCCAGACCGAGGGCGTCCGCCCCGGCATCACCGCCGGTGAACTCGACGCGATCGGCCGGGACTTCATCGACGACTCGGGCTACGGCGCCCACTTCATCCACCGCACCGGGCACGGCATCGGCCTGGAGGGCCATGAGGAGCCGTACATCGTCACCGGCTCGGACCTGGTGCTGGAGCCCGGTATGTCCTTCTCCGTCGAACCCGGCATCTACCTGCCCGACCGGTTCGGGGCCCGCATCGAGGACATCGTGCTCTGCTCCGACGGCGGCGGTGAGCGACTCAACCTCACCAGCCGCGAACTGACCGTCCTGCCCTGACCCGGCGCGCGGCCACGCCGCGCCCCCCGAACGTCTCTCCCTCTGCACAGGAGCCATCGCACATGCACGTTGCCGTCCCGTCCCCCACCGGCGGCGCCCGCCCCGGCGGATCCCCCGACGACCTCGCGGCCGTGTGGGCGGTGATCACCGGGATGTACCACGCCTTCACCGCGGGGGACCGGCCGCGGATCGACTCCTTCCTGGACCCCGACGCGACCGTCTTCGACTCGGCGACCCCGGGCCTCATCAGGGGCAAGACGGAACTGGACGAAGTACGCGACCGGCGTCCCCCCACCGAATCGGGCCCCCGGGAAACCGGTCTCGAAGCCCACGGCGAGACCATCGACGTCTTCGGGCACCTCGCCCTCGCCCGGTACTGGCTGCGGGTCGACTACGCGTCCCTCCCCGCCCGGATGATCCGCAACACCGCGGTCCTGCTACGCGTCAACGGCTCGTGGCGGATCATCCACCTGCACGAGGACCTCCAGCAGGACCTGGCGAGCAGCGTTCCCCGCGAGACGACTGCCGGCCGATGACAGTCGCGCAGGAGCTGGTCGAGCTTCTAGCCCTGCGCCGGCCGAGGTGAGCCGCCGCGGGTGTGCCTGCCCGCGGCGGCACCCACCAGGAGCATCAGGAGATAGACCGCGAATGCCGCGCATGCCGGGATCACGATGGTGTCGCCGGACTGCAGGCCGCCCAGCAGCGCCACTCCGAGGGAGGCACCGGACTGCCGCCCCGCGGTCAGCATGCCACTCGCGATCGCGGTGCGATGGCTCGGCGCCGCGGCCATGACCAGGGTGATCTGCGGAACGGTGGCCAGCCCGAAGCCCAGTCCGATCGCGAAGAGGCCGACGCTCATCCCCACCGGTCCGGAGCTGCCGAACGCGATCAGAAGCACCGCGCCCAGAGCCGTGAGGGACAGCGCGATCAGCAGCATCCGCAGGGCGCCCAGTCGCGCACTGATCCTGCTGGCCAGCAAGGGCGTGAACGTGATGGGCAGCGCGGCCGGCAGGAAGCTGAGCCCGGTGGCCACGGGTCCGTAGCCACGTACCTGTTGCAGATAGAGACTGACCACGAAGACCAACCCGTAGTACCCGGCGAACAGCAGGAGGCCGACGCCGACGAACCCGCTGAATCCACGGCTGCGCAGGAGGTCGGCCGGAAGCATGGGATACGCGTAGGTTCTCTGTCTGACCACGAACGCGGCCAACGCCACGCAGACGACCGCGATCGCGGCCCACACGGGTCGGCCCCAGCCGATTTCGTGGCCCTTGACCAGCGCCAGCGTGGCTCCCCCGAGGAAGACCGCGGCGAGCGCCTGACCCACGAAGTCCTGTGGTTCCGCGCGGCCCTGGTCGTCAGGAGGCATGAACCGCGACGCCATCCACAACGCACCCACCACGACAGGTACGTTGATGAGGAAGATGCTGCGCCATCCGATCACGCCGACGAGAGCCCCGCCCAGAATCGGCCCGAACGCCACCGGGCTTCCGGCAACGGTGGCCCAGACGGCCATGGCCTTGGCGCGCGCCTCGGGACTCGGGTACGCCTTCGTCAGCATCACCAAGGTGGCCGGCATCAACAGGATCGCACCGATGCCCTGCAGAATGCGCAGCGCGACCAGAGTTGGGCCGCCTGGGGCCACACCGCACAGCAGGGACGCCACCCCGAAGACGCCGACTCCGACCCGGTACATGGGGACGGCCCCGAACCGTGCGACAGCCGTGGCGCCGGCGAGAACCAGGCTCGCCAGGACGATCACGTAGGAGTCCACGACCAACTGCATCATGGCCAGGTCGGCGTGCAGGCTCGTCTGCATCGCGGGGATGGCGACATTGACGACGGTGGTGTCCAGGACGACCATGCCGTAGCCGAGGCAGGCGGCCGTCAGTACCCGGCCGGGCCGAACCGTGTCGGCATCCCGTTCTCCGGGGCCGTCGACGGCAACGGTGGGATTCTTTTCGGACATCGTCTCGTGTCAGCTCCTACAGCAGCGCCAGTAGTCTGAGGTCCGCCACATACTTCTCGATCAACTTCATGGAGAGGTGCGGAACACCCTGATCGCCGCCCACTCCGCAGTCCCGGACCGTGGCGTGGAACCGTTCAGCGGGAACCAGTGCTCCCGGTACCGGCCGTGCCGGCGCGTCGTACGCGTGGATCAGCGGCAGGAGGGAGAGCTTCCGCTGTCGTTCGGGCAGTGCCTTCAGCGCGATCTCGAACCGCGAACGCCAATCCTGGTAGTCGTCGATGCGGGTGATGGGGCAGCCGAGTTCGATGAGCCAGTCGACGAACTGGTCCAGCGAGACTCCGTCGTCATGGTTGTTGACGACGTTGTAGGTCGAATGGCCTTCCTTCAGCGTCTCGCCGAGGGAGACGACAGCGGCTGCCGTGAAGTCGACCGGCAAGCCGCTGTAGTGGGCACGTCGGCGTCTGCCGTCCGCGTCCATCGCGTAGAACGATCGCGGCGCCACACCGGTGGCGACCACACTCAGCAGCAGCCGGGTGAACCGGTCGGGGACATTCAACTGGCCGGCGAAACGACTGTGCGCGAGGATCATGTCCGAGCGGAACACCGCGACCGGCAGACCACAGCGCTCGTGCGCCTCGCGCAGCAGCACCTCGCCCGCCCACTTGCTGGTCGCGTACCCGTTCGCGTAGGTGTCATCGAGGGGGCGTACCGCGCTCGCGGTGCGGATGTCGGCGTCTTCGCCGACGAACGATCCGTCCGGCAGCATCGCCACACCGACCGTCGAGATGTAACCGAATCGCTTGCGGCGCGTGGTCAGCGCCAACCGGATCAGCTCAGCCGTGCCCACGACGTTGGGTTCGAACAACTGGGCATACGGCAGCACGTGGTTGACCAGCGCGGCCGAGTGGACGATCTGGTCCACGGTCCCCGCCAGGCGGTCCCAGTCAGCGTCCCGCAGGCCGAGTCTCGGGGCGGACACATCTCCCGCGAGCACCTCCAGGTGGCGGTCGGCCAGCGTGGCAAAGCGCTCGTCGAGTTCCGCCGACCCGCTGGTGAACGCGTCCTCGATGCGCTGCCGGGCCGCCGCGTCGTCGTGTCCGCGCGCGATGCAGATCAGCTTCCCGCCCGTCAGGGCGAACCGCTCAAGCCACTCCAGGCACAGGAAGCGGCCCAGGAAGCCGTTCGCGCCGGTGAGCAGCACCGTCCGGGTCGAGTCGGCCGCCCGCGGCAGACGCGTGGCCCGGGCCAGTGTCCCGGCGTCGATGAATGTGCCGAGTTTCAGGTCGGCGGCGCTCACCCGCGAGCTGTCACGGCCGTGCACCGAGGCGAAACTCGGACGGCTCGCCTCGGAGCCTCGAACGGTGTCGACATATGCGGCGATGCTGCTCAGGGTGGCTGTCGGCCCGATGATGACCTGAATGGGTATCTCGATGCCGAAGACCTGCCCCAGCATCGTCGAGAAGGTGTGCGCGGAGAGCGAGTCCCCGCCCAGATCCCTGAAGCTCTGATCCGGCTGGCATTCCGGTGGCTGAAGTCCCAGGGCGACCTGTGCGGTGCCGGTGACGGTGTCGAGCGTCGGCCGGCTGCCGCCGGTGGCGCGCACCCGGGCGAGCAGTCCGGCCCTGCGGTCCGCGATCTCCTGGTACATGCACTCCAGTTGCTCGCCGTAACGAGCCTTGAGCTCGGGCCGCAGATGTTTCCCCACACCGGAGAGCAGACCGTTCGCCACGGAGAACCTGTCGGGTTCGAGGAGGAAGTCGTTCGGAATCTCATACGGATTCAGTTCGGCTTCCGCCGCGAGTCGCCGGATGGAATCGCTGACAGCCGATCGGACCTTTTCGGTGTCGGACGAGCCGATTCTCGCGAAGTCCGGGACGACCACCGCGAGCAGGAACGCCTGCTCGCTGCTGCCGTACAGATAGATCTGCTCGATGCATGGACTGCTCGAGTACAGGGCTTCCAGGCGGGAGATCTCGACGAATTCGCCCTGGGAGAGCTTTACGACGTTGTTGATGCGGTCGACGTAGACCAAGCGGTCCGGTGCGACCTCCGCCATGATGTCGCCGGTCCTGTAATACCCGTCCTCGTCGAA
This sequence comes from Streptomyces sp. S.PB5, assembly GCF_030403745.1. Lineage (GTDB taxonomy): Bacteria > Actinomycetota > Actinomycetes > Streptomycetales > Streptomycetaceae > Streptomyces. The sequence goes on along the minus strand of NZ_JAQMWP010000011.1, from coordinate 232,097 downwards.
TGCCCGAGCGGTGGCTTCGGGTTGTCTGAAGTAGCCGTGGACCAGACCGTCCGATTTGAGCCGAAGTTCACCTCGCGGATAGGGCCTGTCGGTCTGGAAGTATCCCAGTTCGGGCACATCGACCAGTTTGTAGTCGATGACGGGTGGTCGCCGGACCTGCTGGTTGACGACGACCGGCCGGCCGGTCTCCGTCGACCCGTAGCAGTCGGTCACCGTTATTCCGAGGACCGACTCCATGAAGTCACGCATCTGTCCGGAGAGCGGGGCGCTACCGCACAGCGCGCTGAGAATGCGGCCGCCCAGGAGCCGGTCACGTATTTCCGCGCGCGCCGCGGCATGCGCGGAATCGTCTTCCGTTCCCTGTTCCGCGTATCGTTCCGCCTCGATCTGGTAGAGCTGGAAGACCATGTCGCAGATACGGGGGACCAGGCTCAGTACGGTGGGCCTCGCGAGGGAAATGTCTTCGAACAGCGTGGACAGGTCGCTTCGTCCCACGAAGAAGCCGATTCCGCCCGAGGCGAGCCCGGAGACCAGCCAGGAGCGGCCGTTCGCATGGCTCATCGGCATGTAGTGCAGGACGATGGTCGGCAGCGGCGCGTCACCGCTCGCTCCGGCGTTGGTCATGCCGCCACGAGAACGCTGCCACATCTGAGTGAGCATTCCCTCGGTGTACATGGCGCCTTTCGGGGTGCCCGTACTGCCGGAGGTGTAGATGAGGCCGGCCAGCCGGTCGGGATCGCTGTCCGTGCGGTCGGGATCGCTGTCCGCGGGGGTGCTGATCGCCGACCGCCCCTGACCGCGCTCCAGTTCAGCGGAGAACGTCACCACGGTGGCGCGTCCGTGCAGCCTGTCGACGACTGCCGCGAATGTCTCACGGTGGTCGTCGACCCTGCCGTCGTAGTCGAAGACCACGAGCCGTTCGATGGAGTCGCTCCGGAGCACCACATCCACCGCGATGCCGACCGATTCGACATCCGCCGCCAGGATCCGCGGCCGTGTCTCGTCCACGACCGGCGCGAGGTGCGCGGCGGAGGCACTCCTCGGCAACGGGACCGACACCGCGCCCAGCACCATGCAGGTGAGGTCGATGGTCGCGTAGTCGATGCCGGTGAACCCCAGGACCGCGACGAAGTCGCCTGCTGTGAACCCTCCGGACACACCGGTCGTCCATGCCCCCGCCAGCGCGCCCACCCTCGACCACAGCTCGCCGTAGGTGATCGCGTCGAAGCGCGGGAGGAGTTCCAGGGAGGCTCTGCCGGTCGTGCGATCCGTGACGACCTCCCGCGCCCGCTGTGCGAGAGCGGGCCGGTCGATGTATCCCGTCATGGCGGCGGAGACGGTGTCCGCCAGACTTCCCTCGGCCCGGCGCATGCCGTCCGCCACCGTGACCGACGGGATCGCCCCGGCGAACTCCGGGTCGTCCACCCGCAGCGCCGCGATACGTTCCGCGAGCCACCGCTGCCGGTCGGAGGCGGCCATCGACTCCGGGTGGGTCATCGGTACGGCTACTCGACGAACGCCCACGAAACCCCTCCGCCCTGCGACAGGTTGACCACCGGGGAATGCGCGGTACCCCGCACGAGGAGACCGCTGGCGCCCTCGCCGTAGAGGTACATCCCCAAGACGTAGTAGAACGGCACGACTTCACCGTCCGGGCCGGGCAGCTCCAGGCTTGAGGTGTGCAGCCTTCGCTGGCAGCTCCATCCGCAGACGTCGGCGCTCAGCAGCGCGCGGAGCTCTTCGGGCGTGTACCGGTCGCCGATGAGCACCTCTTTGCCGCCGTAGGTGTAACTGCGTTTGAAAACCAGCCGGTCCTTGTCCGCCAGCGCCGATTCCAGGGTGTCGCAGGACAGATCGAAGGTGTGCGGCACGTACTGCTGGACGACCTGCCGCTCCTCCTCGCTGAGGATCTTCTGGTACTCGGGGTCGCAGAGCATGGAGAACCATCGTCGGTGCATCTTCAGCTCGCCCTCGAACAGGCACGAGAAGGTGGCCCCGCTGTCCCGCAGCGCCACCAGGAACTCACCCTCGTCAGAGGTGTCTTCGACGGTGACGAGGCGGTGGATGAGTGTCTTGCGGGCCTCATCCGGGGCCAGCCACTCGGACGGGTACGTCAGCTCGTCGTGGTAGTGGATCTCGATGTCCGGCGCCATCAGCCGGAGATAGCGCTGCAACAGCCAGTGCGGGCTGAACCCGTAGGCCCGATGCTTGGTCGAGTCGAGTATGACGAAGCGGGTGAAACCGCCGCGCCGGCACTCGGTCATGTACAGATGCGCCTGCTGCCGGATCGGCGACACCCCGGTCACGGACCGCCCCAGCAACTCAGCCATGACGTACGCGCTGTAGTAGCCCTCGGTCGCACCGACCCCGGAGAAGTGGTTGACCTCGCAGAAGTAATAGCCGGACTCGGTCGGGATGATGTCGGCCCGCAGCATCCGCAAGCCACGCGAGGCGACGGTGGACCAGTCCATGTGAGCTGCCATCTTGGGCGGCACGTGGAACAGTGCCCGCAGTTCGTCCGGCGTTCGCGTCGTGCACAGATGCCGCACGAGCTTCTCCTGCGCGTCGACCAGTGTGCGCGTCGCACGGGCGAGCGCGGCGTGGGTCGCGGGGTCGATACGGAAGTAGTACGGCAGCGACCGGAAGGCGATCCCGAGATCGTCCAGGAGCTGGTCGGCACCGCGGGCGGCCATCGCATGGTCCGGCGAGGCGCGTTGGGCCTCCAGGAACGCGCGGTTGTACTCGGTGAACATGGGCAGTCCTCGTGGTCGAGACATGATGTGGTCCTCACCTCGGCGCGCGGCCGTACGGGCTTCCCGCCGCCCTCGGACCCGGCTGCGGGCGGGAGGCGGCACCGGGATCAGGAAGGCGGCCAGGGCGGTGACCTCGTCGACGTCGCCCTGGGGCAGGAGACCCGTACCGACCGGGCAGGCGCCTTCCTGCCTGCTGCCTGCGGCGGCCGACGCACCGCGGGGGCCGCTCGCGTCCAGGCGGTTGCCACGAGCAGCTCGTGCACGCCCAGCGCCTGCTCCACGCCGGTGACGATCCCGGGATCGTCATGGTCGGTGATGAAGCCTTCATGGACTCCCTCTTGCCAAACGTGCGTACTGTTCACGAACAGTGCCTGTCGGACGCCTCCGCCCAGGCCGCCCAGCTGGAACTCCGGACCAGGCAAAGGCCGTCGAGGAGGGGGAGGGGAGGGGCGTGCGCTCGTAGGAAGCCCGCATATTGTGTACGTCGCAGGAAGAGCCGAGTTGATGTAACCCGCACTGCTTGTTGCTGACGTGTCGTCGACGGCTATGAAGTGGTTGGCGCACATCTGTAATGGCCTGTTGGATCTTCAGTGCTGATCGATAGCGCCGTCAATGGCAGGTGAACTAAATGGCGGGAATTCGTCAGCCGTCCCCGAGATGGTCACACCTGCTCAAGCGCCTGCGGACATCTGTACCGAACGACGGGTCGAGAGGTTTCATGGCCGAAACTGCACGCCGGTCCAGTCCGCTGTTTCTTGTGGCGCCACCTGCTTGCTGCACTTCGTGAACAGTCGACCGCCCTCGTTCTCTTACATGCATGTAAAGAAGAGGCTGACGGAACTTCATATTCCAACGTGGGTCGTCGTGGTCGCTGACAGAACTTGACCTTCGCGGCACGCCGTCTCTTATGAGGTACCCGGTCATCCGGATCCGCGCGGCTGCTCCCGTCGCCGCATCTCCATCGCCGCACTGACCTGCTACGAACATGGTGAACGCGCTGCCGGCCAACCTCCGGCAGCAGATCACCCGGCTTCCCGGCCCACTTCTGCGTCGCCCGTTGGTTGGCTGGTGTCGGTCTTGCCGCGCTTCTCAGTGGGAATACAGCATGAAGACATCGAGATGCTCGAGCCGCCGCCGGATAGTCGAGCGTGGTGCGAAGCGACGCGGACGCAGTGCTCCAGTGGCGCAGACCCGAGGGGAACCGTCATGGACAGCGTTGAGCTGAACCGCTCCGCCGGGCCCGCGATGCGTGGAGCTGCCGAGGAATCGAGCAACGGGCTCGCCGACGACGGTCCGGTCAGCCTGCTCGTGGACCGCCGGGACGTTCCGCTCGATCTGATGACTCCCGAGGACGAACTGGCAGTGCAACGTCTCGTACCGGCGGGCGGCCCGGCGTCCTATGGGTTCAGCTCCGCCCTGTGACCGGCTGCGCCGATGGCCGCCCGGATCCGCCCCTTCCAGCAGTTCGTGCTCAAGATCCACAGTCGCTGCGATCTCGCCTGTGACCACTGTTACGTGTACCGCCACGCGGACCAGGGCTGGCGTCACCAGCCGCGCGTCATGGCACCGCACACGGTCCGCGCCACCGCTGCGCGCATCGCCGAGCACGCCGGGGCGCATCGTCTGCGTCGGGTGCGGGTCGTGCTGCACGGCGGTGAGCCGTTGCTCGTGGGACGTGAGCGACTGCGCCTCATCGCGCGCGAACTGAGATCGGCGCTCGGCGGGGTGGCGGACCTCGATCTGCGTATGCAGACGAACGGCCTGCGCCTCGACGAGGAATGGTGCGCCCTGCTGCTGGAGGAGCGCATCGTCACCGGTGTCTCGCTGGACGGCGACCGGGTCTCGAACGACCGGCACCGCGTGCGGGCGGACGGTTCCGGCAGCTACGACGACGTGGTCCGCGCGGTGCGGCTCCTCGGAAGACCCGAGCACCGGCCCGCCTTCGCAGGGCTGCTGTGCACCGTGGATGTGCACAACGACCCGGAGGCGGTGTACCGCGCCCTCGTGGAACTGCGCCCGCCTCGCATCGACTTCCTCCTGCCCCACGCGACCTGGGACCACCCTCCGCCCGGTCCCGGCGGCGCGCTCGACTACGCGAACTGGCTGATGACGGTCTTCGACCTCTGGAATGCCGAAGGCCGCCCGGTCCCTGTCAGAATGTTCGATTCCATAGAGGCGTCGGGAGCCGGGGGAACGGGGTTCACGGAAGCCCTGGGACTGGGCAGCCCCGACCTGGCGGTGGTGGAGACGAACGGGGCGATCGAGCAGGCCGACTGGTTGAAGACGGTCGGCCCGGGTGCCGCGGCGACCGGATTCCATGTGCGGACGGACAGCTTCGACACGGCCGCGGCCCATCCCGGGTTCCTGGCCCGGGCACCGGGCATCGGCGGCCTGCCCGGAACATGCCGTCGCTGCTCGGTGGTGACGGTGTGCGGAGGCGGCCTGTACGGCCACCGGTACCGCACCGGCAGCGGGTTCGACAATCCGTCCGTCTACTGTGCGGGCCTGCTCCGGCTGATCACGCACATTCGCGACGCGCACAGCCCGCCGCGTCACCACCGGCTGCCGGAGCGGGACTTCGAGGCCCTGGCGTCCGGAGGCTTCGACGCCGATGCGGTGGGCCGGCTCGCCGAGGCACAGACCAGTCTGCGGCGATCCGTCCTGGCGTACCTCCGCAACGCGGGCGCCATGACAGGCGAGGGCTGGCGCAGCCTGGTGCAGGAGGAGGCGTCCGTGCTGGACGCCGTCCTCGCCCAGCCCTACATCCGTGCCTGGGCCGTGCAGTGCTGCGAGGCTCTCACGACGGGGGCGGGACCACTCGACACCGGGCGCGTGGCGGAGATGGCGCTGGCCGCCGCCGTCCGGTCCAAGCGCCGGCTGCAGCTCACCGTCCCCCTGCGGTCGGGCGCCGTGCACCTGCCCTCGCTGGGGCGTCTGACCGTACTGGACGACGGAGTCGCGGAGCGGGGCGAACTGACACTCACCGTCGAGGACGGCCGACTGCGCGCGCCGGACGCCGTGACCGGGTTCGAACCGACGCGGCATCTGACGGCCGACGGCATCCGGGTCGCCGTGGAGGACACCGACCCGTACCGCGACTGTCATACGTGGCCGCCGGCGCCCCGGTTGCCGGAGGACGAATTCGGCCGCTGGCAGGAGCTGTTCGCCGCCGCGTGGCACATCATCCGCCGTGATCATCCGCGGTACGCGGACGGTCTCGCCGTCGGACTGCGTGCGATCACCCCGCTCCTGCCCGTGACCGGACGGAACGTCAGCGACACCTCCCGGCATGCGTTCGGAGCCGTGGCCGTCGCGCTCCCGGACACGGCGGAGGACCTCGCGCTGCTGCTGATCCATGAAGTCCAGCACGCGAAACTGGGAGCGCTGCTGGACATGTACGGCCTGGTCGACCCGGCGCACGACAGGCTGTACGAAGTCGCCTGGAGGCCCGATCCCCGGCCCGCGGAGGCCGTCCTCCAAGGTGTCTACGCCCATCTCGCGGTCGCGGACGTGTGGAGCCGTCGTACCGGCGAGAAGGCTGCGGAGCGGACCCGGCACTGGTGGTCGGCCTCCGTGACCGCCCTGGACGCCGTGCTGGCCGGCGGCGGTCTCACCCCGCTGGGAGTGCGGTTCGCCGGAGCCATGCGGTCCGGCGCCGGCGCCGGCCCCCTCCTGGACCGAGGGTGAGAGCGGCCGGTACGGCTCCGTAAATGCCCGCTTCCCGCCTATGGTCTCCGCCGTCGATTTCGCGCTCCAATGGTTCGGAGAGCACCGGCGCCGACGGGGGGGGGCAGAGTGAGCGGACCGCATGAGTCGCACTCGGTCCGTCAGGCGCCGTACTTCTTTCTCAGCTATGCACACGTGCCGTACGTACGGAGTGACCCGGGCGGACCGGACCGGCATCTGGTGGAGTTCTATGAGCACTTGTTCGATCTGATCATGCAACTCACCACCGTCGACGCCACCGGCACCCAGGCATTTCTGGACCGAAGAATTCCGCTCGGCGCGGAATGGGAGAAACACCTCAAGCATGCGCTGGCGACCTGCCAGGTATTCGTTCCGGTCTATTCTCCCCGCTACTTCCGCAGCGAGTGGTGCGGCAAGGAGTGGGACGCCTTCGAACGCCGTCAGCAGCACCACCGCAAATCCAGACCCCACACGGTCACGCCGATCGTCCCCGTGTGGTGGGTGTCCCCGAAACGGGTCCACGTCCCGGCGGTGGCCAGGCGCCTTCAGCACACACGGATGGATCTGGGTGCCGAATACCAGCAGAAGGGTTTGTTCGGTCTCATGGCGGAGGGGCGCAGAACACGCTACCGGCAGGCTGTCTGGGGCATCGCCCAGGCGATCGTGGAGGTCGCCGAGACTGCGCGCCTCGACCCCTGCGACGTCGCCCTGTTCGAGAACCTCAGGAACGTGTTCCAGGAGGATCAGTGACAGCTCCGGTCTTCTTCCTCAGCCACGCCCGGACACCCGGCAGCCGTATGTTCGGGCCCGACCCGGACCGGCCCGTCTTCGAGTTCTTCGACGACCTGGCCCGCGAGACTGCCCGCGCCATGGAAGTCCCGGAGGCCACGACCGGCTTTGTGGAACGCTCCCGTGCCACGCCTCACGAGTCGCAGAGAGCCCTGGCCACCTGCCAGGTGTTCGTACCGCTGTACTCGCCGCGGTACTTCACCGATCCCGTCTGCGGCCGGCAGTGGACCGCCTTCCGGCGACGCGCGGGCGCCACCTACCCCGGAGCGGTCGTCCCCGTGCTGTGGACACCGCGCCGCGCCGCCGCGGCCCTGCCCCTGGCGGTGCTGGACGTACCGGTCGAACTCGGTCCTCCCGAGCCGCACGAGGAGCCCGCCGCGGCGGCGCACGAGAAGGAGCGGTACGAGGACGGCGGGCTCTACCAGTTGATGGACGTCGACGACGACCGGCAGATCTACCAGCGGATCCTGGGGCGGCTGGCCCGGCGTATCGCGGCGGCGGCCCGCACCTCTCCGGCGCCGCCGGTGCACCCGAGCGAGGTCGCCGAGGTGGCCGATGCCTTCGCGGTGCCGCCGCCGCGGCCGGTGCTGCGCCTCACCGTGCTGGCCCCGCAGGCCGACCGGCTGCCCCCCGGCCGTGACGCGGACGCCTACGGACCGCTGCCCGCCGACTGGCGGCCCTACCGGTCGGGAGGCGAGGCCCCCGTGGCCGCCCAGATGGCCGAAGTCGCCCGGAACCTGGGGTTCAGCCCGGAGGCCGTGCCCTTCGAGAAGGCCTACGGAGAGTTCGTGAGCCCGGGCCCGGGACCGGCACCGTGGGTCCTGGCGATCGACGCCTGGGCGCTCACCGATCCCCGGCTCGCGGAGCGCGTCCGGGACATCGACGAGGCCGGACGGCCCTGGGTCGCCATGCTCGCCGTGCTCGCGGTGCAGGAGGAACAGACCCGGCAGAACGCGGCCCGACTGCGCGCACTGCTCAGGTCCGCGCTGCCGCGGCACCTCGACGCGGGACGCAACGCCCAGCGTGCGGCTGCCCGCGGCATCGAGACGGCGGACGCATTCGGTCTGATTTTCGCCGAGTTGGCGCAGGGGTCGTATATGCGGTATGTGGGTGGCATCCAGGAGCACACCCCGGCACGGCGCTCCTGGCCGAACCAGGACGACGATTCGGAGACCGGCGAATGAGCGGCGAGGGCAACGGGCGCATCGTCACCTTCTACTCGTACAAGGGCGGCACCGGACGGACCATGGCGCTGGCGAACTCCGCCTGGATCCTCGCCTCCGGGGGCCAGCGGGTACTCGTCGTCGACTGGGATCTCGACGCCCCCGGACTGGACAGGTTTCTCCATCCCTTCCTGGACCAGGAACAACTGCGCACCAAGGCAGGCGTCCTCAACCTCTTCAGCAGCTTCAGCCAGGCGGTGACCGAACGGCTGCACCAGAAGAAGCAGCAGGCCATCCCGCCGGACGAGGGACAGCCCGGCGAGGAGGAAGCGGCCTGGGTCGCCGACCAGGCCCGTTTCAATCACTGCGTCATCCCGGTGAACTGGCAGTTCCCGGGCCGGGGACGACTGGACTTCATCTCCGCCGGGGCCCAGAACAGTCAGTATCTGGCGGCCTTCTCGCAGTTCAACTGGATGCCGTTCTGGGACGGCTGGCACGGTCCCCGCCTTCTGCAGGCGTTACGTGAGGAGCTCTGCCAGCACTACGACTACGTGCTGGTCGACAGCCGCACGGGTCTCAACGACGTCTCCGACATCTGCACCGTCATGCTCCCGCACGTCCTCGTCGTCTGCTTCACCCCCAGCAGCCAGGGGATCGACGGCGCCCACGCCGTGGCGAGCAAGATCGACGGCATCTACGGGTACCGCAACATCCGCATCGTTCCGGTACTGACGCGGGTGGAGGACGCCAACGGCGAGGCGGACCGGCTGGAGGCCACCCGGCAGCAGGTGCGGTCCAGGTTCGCCGAGACCCTGCGCCGGCACCACGCCGACCGGGACCCGCTGGACTACTGGGGCAAGGCGGAGATCCCCTACCGCCCCAGCTATGCCTACGAGGAGATGCTCGCGCCGTTCCGCGACGCACCCGGCAGTCACTCGTCGATGCTCGCCGCCTGTGAGCGGCTCACCGGAATCATCTCGGACGGCGAGGTGACCTCGTTGGCCCGCATCGAGGAGAGCGTCCGGCAGCACCAGTTGGAGCGGTACAAGCGTCAGCGGCCGCTCGGCAACTCGGACGTCTACCTCAGTTTCGTTCCGGAGGACCGGACCTGGGCGGACTGGATCGCCCATGTGCTGCGCACCACGGGATTCCGGGTCCACCTGGCGCCGAGCGGCACCGACGCCGGACGTCTGGTCAAGGACGAGACCGAGCAAGGGGTGGATTCCGCTTTCCAGACGGTCGCCGTGCTCTCCCACACCTATCTGCGCTCCGAGCAGGCCCGGACGGTGTGGGAGAAGATCGCCTCCATCGACTCACTGGGCAGCCGCCGCAGCCTCATCCCCGTCAAGGTCGACGACGTCCGGGTCAGCGCTCCGTACTCGGAACGGCAGGCCGCGGATCTCGTCGCCTGCGGTGCCGACGAGGCGCAGGCGACGGAGGCGCTGCTGCGCGCCCTGGACGCGGCGACACCGTCCGGTGTGCATCCCGCGACCACGGACGGCGACGGCCCCCGCTACCCCGGGGCCGAACCCCCGGTGTGGCTGGTGCCGCTGCGGACCACCGCGTTCACCGGACGCGCGGCCATGCTGGAGGACCTGCGCGAGCAGCTCCGGCGCGGCAGCGGCACGGTGCTGCTGCGAGGGATGGGAGGCGCGGGCAAGACCCTGCTGGCCCAGGAGTTCGCGCACCGGTTCCGCGGGGACTACGACGTGGTCTGGCACATCCAGGCCGATCAGCGCAACCTGGCGGTGGAGCAGTACGCCTGGCTGGCCCCGAAGATCGGTGTGCAGGAGCGGAAGAACCCCACGGACACCGCGGCCGCCGTGCGGGACGCGCTCAGGCGCGGGCTGCCCTACCACCGCTGGCTGCTGATCCTGGACAACGCCGAAGGTCCCGAGAGCCTGACCGATCTGCTCGTCAGCGGTGGATCCGGGCATGTGATCGTCACCAGTCAGCGCTCCGAGGGCTGGGACCGGCATGCCGAGATCGTCGAGGTCGGCGTGTTCGACCGCGGGGAGAGCATCACCCACCTGCGCAACAGGCTGCCGGAGTGCAGTGTGAAAGAGGCCGACGAAGTGGCGGAGGCGCTCGGAGACCTGCCTCTGGCCGTGGAGCAGGCGGCCGCGGCGCTCAAGGAGTCCGGCATCGGGACCCGGGAGTACGTGGCACAGCTGCAGAACCAGCCGGCCGCGGACACCGAGGGCGTCAGCCCGGACGACCAGTTGCTGGACGTGTCGCAGGCATGGCGTGTCGCCATCGCACAGCTCAGCAAGAACTACCCTTCCGCCGTCCAACTCCTGCGACTCGCCTCATGGTTCAGTCCGGAGCCGATCTCCTTCGACCTGCTGCAGAGCACCGAGATCGCACGGGCGTTGCGCGGCGGATCCACCGTGCTGGACAGCACACAGATGATCTCCAGGGGCTTCCAGGAACTCAACCGGTTCTCGCTGGCCAAGGTGGACCGCCGCTCACAGAGTCTGCAGGTTCATCGACTGGTGCAGATGTCGGTACGTGCCTCGATGACGGAGGAGGAGCAGCGCGCCACCTCCGAGGCGGTGTACCGCACTCTGGTCGCCGCCCGTCCGGAGAAGGACGACCCCGAGGACCACCACACCTGGGAGCGTTACCGCATCATCTGGCCGCATCTCGGTACCCCGTGGGCGCTGTCGACACGCACCAACGGCATCCGCAAGCTCATCGTCGACCGCGTCCGCCAGCTGCGCCGACGGGGCGAGCTCAAGCAGGCGCTGGAGCTCAGCCGTCGAGTTCTGGCGGAGTGGAGCAGGCCGGAGAACGGCGGGCGCGACGAGCGCTGGGCGCTGCACATGGAGTTCCAGATCGCGAACATCCTGCGCGCCCAGGGGCGGTACACCGAGTCGCTCGCCATCGATCAGGACGTGCTGCGACGGCAGTTGGAAACGCTGAAGGACGAGGACGATCTGCACATCCTGATGACCGCAGGCAGCATCGCGGCCGATCTGCGGGGCCTCGGCCGGTTCACGGACGCGCTGGCCTACGACAGGGAGACCCGTCGCAAGTTCATCGAGCTCTACGGCGACGACCACCAGCGCAGCCTGTTGGCCAGCAGCAATCTGGCTGTGTCGCTGAGGCTGTCGGGGCAGTACTACGAGGCGCTCGAACTCGACCAGAGCACACTCGAGACCCGGGAATCGATCTTCGGCCCGAATCACACCAACACCATCGAGTCGGCCATCAACCACGGCCGCGACCTGTGTGACTGCGGGGAGTACGACAAGGCGGTCCGCCAGCTGCGCATCACCTACAAGCTCTGCCTGGAGGATCCCGGATACGGCGACAGCTCACCGATCACCCACAACGCGGCGAAGGCGCTGGCCGTCTCACTCCGCCGGGCCGGACTGGCGGCGGAGGCGGAGGAACTCACCAGGAAGGTCCTGGCCGCCATGGGCGACGAGGAGGAGCACTCCTCCCCGGAGCGGCTGCTTCTGGAGCTCAGTCTCGCCGGAGACCTCGCCGCGCAGGGACGACCCCAGGAGGCCAGGGATCTGGCCCGGGCGGTGCTGGACGGCTGCCGGCGCCCCGAAGGCTACGGTGAACAGCACCCGCACACCATCGCCTGCATGATGAACTACGCGGTCTATCTCTACGAGTCCGGTGAGCCCGCCGCGTCGCAGACCTGTGCGGAACAGGCCGCCGCTGCCTTCGAAGGCATCTTCGGCGAGGACCACCCCTTCGGGGTCATGGGCCGGGTCAACGTCGCCAACGCGCACGCGGCGCTGGGCAACAGGGCCGCGGCCCGGGCCCTTTACGAGGACGCGTACGACAGGTTGCGGGAGAGCCTCAAGCCCGACCACCCGGCCACACTCGTGTGCAACGCGAACATGGCGGTCCTGCTCGGCGAACTGCGCGAGGAAGCCGTCGCCGACGCCAAACGGCAGGAGACTCTGGGGGCCATGACCCGGCGGCTGGGGGCGGACCACCCGTACACCATGGCACTGCGGGAGTGGAACCGCTCGGGCCTGGAACTCGATCCGCACCCCATCTGAGGTCTCGGGGTGCCGGCGCGCCCTCAGCTCCGGCCGAGTGCGCGGTCCCGGACCCAGGCCAGGATCTCGGGGAGGGCGGACAGGGCGGCGAAGTGGGCCGCGCTGGGCTGCAGTACGGCGGTTGCGGAGGGGATGCGTTCGGCGAGCCATCGGAAGTGGCCCACCGGACAGAAGGTGTCGTGCTCCCCGTGCCACAGCAGCACGGGGACGTCCTTGATGGTGGCCGGATCAAATCCCCAGGGACTGCACAGGGCGAGGACGTCGTCCAGCCAGCCCTCCCAGGATTCGCCCACGCCCTGGAGGTAGTTCTCCAGCAGCAGGCCGCGCATGCCCGCGTCCTCGACGACCTCGCGGTCCGCCGCCGGGAGTTCGGGGTCGAGATTGCTCAGCAGGGACCCCGGCTGCTGCTTCACGGCGTCGGCGCTTCTGGCGAGGCTGTCCGTGAGTTCCTTGAGCTCGGTGAGATGCCCGGGATCCTCGCCCCGGAGCGCCAGGGTCGCCCGGCTGTACGCGAGTACGTTCGACTCGGCCATCCCCGCGTACCAGTCCAGTCCCTCGGCGTTCGACGGCGCCAGGCTCACCAGGGCGGCCGCGCTGGCGACCCGCTTTGGATTCAGGGCGGCGCAGGCCAAGGCGTGCGGGCCGCCTCCTGAGCGGCCCACCACGGAATAGCGTCCTTCGAGACCCAGCCCGGTCGCGACGGCCTCGACGTCCGCGACCACGTCCTTGACGGTGCGTCCGGCAAGGCGCCCGGAGTCCCCGTAGCCCGGGCGGTCGTAGGCGATCAGATGGATGCCGAGCCGGTGCAGGAAGGAGGGCAGCGGCCTCGGCCCGAGCCGGCTGCCCGGAGTTCCGTGCAGCAGGAAGACCGGGTACCCGTCCGGATCCCCCCATGTCTCGCAGGCAATCTTTCTGCCGGAGCAGCCAGCCGCCTCGACCATCCTGAACACGTGGTACCTCCCGTTGCCAGAGGCCGATGTCCGGAGCGGGACCCGAGACCAGCATGTGTGCCGTGTGACCTCGCGTCGACGTCTGTTTCGGACTTCGTACCTTTCTGGCGCAACCTCCGTACGTTGTCGCTCTCTGTCACGCGACGCGTTGACCGTAGTGCATGTTCTAAGTCACGTGCCTAGCGGTCGGGTTGTTCAATACGCCGAAGGAGGCATTTCCGTAACCGATGAGCGCAGGGGCGCGCGACCCTGTCAGTAGACGGTCACCCCGTAGGTGCTCAGCGCCTCCTGTATCGGCTGGTAGTACGTGGTGCCTCCCACGGTGCAGTCCCCGGAACCGCCGGAGAGGATGCCGATGACCTTGTCGCCGGCATGGAGCGGGCCGCCGCTGTCGCCGGGCTCCGCGCAGATGTTGGTCTGGATCAACCCCGAGACGACCTCTCCGCCCCCGTAGTTGACGGTCGCGTTGAGCCCGGTGACCCGGCCGCACCGCACACCCGTGGTCGATCCCCGGCGGCAGACGCTCTGGCCGATGTACGCGGTCGTGGCCCCGGTGATCTCGACGGATCCGATGGTCCCGGGGTGCGGTACGGCCGAGTTGGCGTACCGGACGAGCCCGAAGTCGTTGCCGGGGAAGCTGGTGGCGGCCGTGGGGCCGATCGTCGTGGACCGCGCGGAGCTCGTGTACCAGGTCGACGCGCCCTCGGTGCAATGGCCGGCGGTGATGAAGTAGTACGTGGAGCCGCTCTGCACATTGACCCCGGCCGAGCAGCGCCAACCGGACGCGTAGACGGCGTCGCCGCCGGACAGGAGGGTGCGCAGCCGGCCCTCGACCCGCTCGACGACCGCAGCACCTGCGAACTGCCCGGCGGCCCGGCGCAGTTGTGCCGCCTCGGCGTCCGTGACCGTGGAGTCGGCGAGGACCCGCAGTCTCCCGGTGCGCTCGTCCACGGTCCAGCTGGTCCCGGCGATCCCGAGGGCCCCGACGGCCGAGGCCGCGCCGGACACCGAGGCGGCGGACGGTGCCGCCCCTGCCGCGCCCGCGTCGGACACCGCGAGCGCGGTCACGACCAGCAGGCTCAGCGACGAGGCGATCGCCCGTGAACGTCTGATGGCGGTACGGCTAGTGCTGATCACCGAGGTCTCCCCGAGGACGATGGGCCGGTTCCGTGCGGTGTGCGCTGGTCGAGGCCGAGTCAGTGCCCCGCCGTCCCTGTGAGCGGGTGCAGGGGCACGGCGGCAGCGGGACGCGGCGCAAACATGGCCGGCGCCGCCGGGTCGAGGCGGCCAATGCCTCAGTGTGGCGGGTCGCGTCCGGTGGGGGTAGGCGGGCATCGGCCGAAGGGGACGGGGCCAGATCCGCCTGATCTTGAGACCACGCGCCGGGCATGGCAGGGTCATGCCGCATGATCGATGACTTCGCCAAGGACAACCTGCACGGGAGACTGCGCCGGGACCGCAGGGCGCTGCTCTGGAAACTCGACGGGTTGTCCGAATACGACGCCCGCCGACCTCTGACGGCGACCGGGACCAATCTCCTCGGCCTGGTCAAACACGTGGCCACCGTGGAGGCCAGGTACTTCGGCGAGGTCTTCGACCGCCCTTCCCCGGAACCACTGCCCCGATGGCAGGACCACGACGGCGGTGACCTGTGGGCGTCCGAGGACGAGACCCGCGACCAGATCACCGGGTTCTACCGGCGCACCTGGGAACACTCGGACGCGACGATCGACGCGCTTCCCCTCGACGCGCCCGGCCATGTGCCGTGGTGGCCGGAGCCGCACACCGACACGAACCTGTTCGCCGTCATGGTCCATGTCCTCGGCGAGACCATCCGGCATGCCGGACACGCCGACATCCTGCGCGAGGGCCTCGACGGCCGGACCGGCATGCGCCCCGAGCACGAGCAGCCGATCGACGAGCAGGCCCGCGCGGCCTACTGCGCGAGGATCGAGCAGGCCGCCAGGTCGGCCGCACCCGTCAGGGCTCAGGAGTCGGCGCAGGTGACGTGATGTCCCCACGCCGGGAGATCACTGATCGTCGGACACGCGTATTCGTACGCGCGAACCGCCGTCCACCTGCGAGGCTCTGACATGTGACGTACGTAGTGACCGTGGACACCCGCATCCCGGAGGACACCCCGGAGATGGACCCGCTCCAGCGCGCCGGAGCCGTGGCGCTCATCGAGGACGGGTTCGACACCGTCCGGGCGATCGAGGGGCCCGACGGCGTGAAAGTCGATCTTCTGGACACGATCGTGGCCGTCCACCCCGACGGCGCCCATCTGAAGGTCGTCGTCGCCGCTCCGGCGCTGGAGTCCGCGGAGGACTCGGTGCGGATGCTGGTCGACGAAGTGCTGGAACGTTCCGAGCTGTTGGCCGACTGGACGATCGAGCGGTGCGAAGTCGAGCTGCATCAGGATCTGGCCAAGGTGAGCCTCGACGCGGCGGAGGGGCCGGACGCCCCGCCCGACGACCCCGCCGCCCGGAAGGCCCGGCACGCGGAGAGTCCGACGGCCGGGGGCACGGATGACGGGCGGCACGCCGAGGCGCAGGCCGCGGTGGTGCGCAGCCGGATGCTGGAGCTGGCGGACGAACTGCGCTCCTTCTCCCCGGCCGAGTTCGGAGTGTCCGAGGACGAGGACGAGGACGAGGACGGCGACGGGGACAGGGGCGGGGACAGAGGGACCGGTGGCACGGGCCGTGAGGCCGCCGCCGTACCCCCGCAAGCCGCCAGACTCGCCGCCGGTGCCCTCGTCCACGCCGCCGAACTCCTCGTGGACGAACTGTTCGAGGACGTACAGGTCCTGGCCCAGGAAGACACCGTGGTCGCGGAATGCGAAGGCCCCCTGTGGCACTTGGAGCGCCTTCCCGACCGTTACGCGCTCCGCTACGACGCCCGCTTCGCCCGCCGCTTCCTGGTGACGGTCGTCGCCATGACCACCCGCTTCACCGACGGCGGCTTCGAGCGCCTCAGCTGTGTCGCCGAGGAACTCGCCCTGAGATTCCTCCTGAGCCGGGCGACCGCATGCCTGGAGTCGTACGGGCTGCTGGACGACGACGTCTCGGCCGCCCTCGACGCATTCGCCGCCCATGTGTACGAGGACATGGGCCACGAGTGGCTCTACGACGACTCCACGGACGGGGTCGACGAGGTTCCTCCCGGTGCGGCGCCCGGCGGTGAGCCGGTGGCGTTCGGTGCGTGGTTCACGCCGTTCTCGAACGCGGTCTGAGGGGGAGGGGACCGTTCGGGTCGACCTGGAGTCGATCACGATTCGACCCAGGTTCGAGTCCGCCGGGGGAGCCTTCCCACGTGCCGGTTGCCGGCGGCCCGGTGGTGTTGCGCCTGGTTCTGCGCTGTCTCGGGAGGTTGCCGAGGCGAGTGGCGGAGAAGCGTCCCCCTGCCAACAAACCGCGCGTGCGGTTTGTTAATCTCCCCGGGTCCTGGTGCCATTCGATCCCGACGGGAGTCCCCCACCATGGCAACGTTCCTCCACAGGCTGGGCCGCTTCGCATTTCGGCGGCGCGGCCTGACAGTGCTGCTGTGGCTGCTCGTCCTCTTCGGAACAGGATTCGCAGCCTCCGCCGCCCCCGCACCCCCCGCCGACACCTTCTCCATGCCGGGCACCGAGTCCCAGAAGGCCTTCGATCTGCTGGAGGAGAAGTTCCCGGCCGCCGGCGCCGAAGGAGCCAGCGCCCGGGTCGTCGTCCGCGCTCCCGCGGGCGAGCGGATCACCTCGCCGGAGAACAAGGCGGCCGTCGCCGACCTCGTCGCCGCTCTCGGCAAGGACCCGCAGGTCTCCAAGGTCACCGACCCGTTCACGAGCAACGCGGTGAGCAAGAACGGCACCACCGCCTACGCCGTGGCCACCTACAAGGTGACGGCCACCGAACTCACCGACAAGCAGCACGACGCGCTGGACAAGGTGCTCGGGTCCGGCCGTGACGCGGGCCTGACCGTGGAGGCCGGCGGCGACGCCGTCAAGGTCGACGCCGAGATGAGCGGCACCGGCGAGCAGATCGGCATCCTGATCTCCGCGCTCGTCCTGCTGGTGACCTTCGGCTCCCTGATCGCCGCGGGCATGCCGCTGCTGACCGCCCTCATCGGCGTCGGTACCGGCATCAGCGCCATCACCGCGCTGGGCAGCACCCTCGGTCTGTCCTCGACCACCTCGACGCTCGCCATGATGCTCGGCCTCGCCGTCGGCATCGACTACGCGCTCTTCATCGTCTCCCGCTACCGCTCCGAACTGCTGGAGGGCCACGAACGCCAGGAGGCCGCCGGCCGCGCGGTCGGCACCGCCGGTTCCGCCGTGGTCTTCGCCGGACTCACCGTCATCGTCGCGCTCGCCGGTCTGAGCGTCGTGAACATCCCCGTGCTGACCAAGATGGGCCTGGCCGCCGCAGGCACCGTCGCCGTGGCCGTCCTCATCGCCATCACCCTGGTCCCCGCCCTCCTCGGTTTCGCCCCCGTCCGTGTGCTGCGCCGCCGCGACCGCGCCGCCTTCCGGGGCAAGCCGCTGTCGGCCCGTCAGCAGCGCAAGGCGGCCAAGCGCGCCGCCAAGCAGGCCGCGGCCAAGCCCAACCTCGGTGCCCGCTGGGCCGGTTACGTCCTGCGCCACCCGGTCGCCGTCCTGCTGGTCGGCGTCGTCGGCCTCGGTGCCCTGGCCCTGCCCGCGGCCGACCTGGAGCTCGGCCTGCCGGGCGAGGGCACGATGGCCCCGGACACCACCCAGCGCAAGGCCTACGACATGCTGTCGGACTCCTTCGGCGACGGCTTCAACGGCCCGCTGATGGTCACCGTCGAGGCCGACAAGGCGGCCGGCGTCGCCAAGAGCGTCGGCGAGAAGTTCGCCGAGCAGGACGGTGTGGCGTCCGTGGCCGCGCCGGCCGCCAACGAGGCCGGTGACACCGCGATCTTCAACGTCGTCCCGACCACCGGCCCGAGCGAGACCGCCACCGAGAACCTGGTGCGCGAGCTGCGCGACCTCTCCGGCAGCCTGGAGGCCGACACCGGCGCCGAGATCCTGATCACCGGTCAGACGGCCCTGTTCATCGACTTCTCCCACACCCTGGACAAGGCCCTGCTGCCCTACCTGGGCCTGGTCGTGGGTCTCGCCTTCCTGCTCCTGATGGTGGCCTTCCGCTCGCTGCTGGTTCCGTTCAAGGCGGCCCTGGGCTTCCTGCTCTCGGTCGGCGCGGCCCTGGGCGCGGTCGTCGCGGTCTTCCAGCAGGGCCACCTCGCGAACGTCTTCGGCGTCGAACAGCCCGGCCCCGTCATCAGCACCATGCCCATCATCATGATCGGCGTGGTCTTCGGACTGGCCATGGACTACGAGGTGTTCCTGGTCAGCCGGATGCGTGAGGCGTACGTCCACGGCGCCACCCCCGGCGAGGCGGTCGTCACCGGCTTCCGCTACGGCGGCCGGGTGGTCACGGCGGCGGCCCTCATCATGATCAGCGTGTTCTCCGGCTTCATCGTGGAGGACAACGACCTCATCCAGATGATGGGCTTCGCCCTCGCCTCCGCCGTGCTCTTCGACGCCTTCGTGGTCCGCATGGCCATCGTCCCGGCCCTGTTCGCCCTGCTGGGCACCAAGGCCTGGTGGCTGCCGAAGTGGCTCGACAAGCTGCTGCCGAACCTGGACGTCGAGGGCGAGAAGCTCAGCCGCACCCCGTCCGCGTCCTCGTCCCGCTTCGGCTCGCGGCGTGAGCACGAACTGATCCGCTGATCCCGATCCACCGAGAGCAGGGGCGGCGGGCTCCCGGCCCGCCGCCCTCTTTCACGTCCTGTACGCCCTCCTTCAGGTGAAGGCGGTCAGCAAGGACGGGCATCCGCGAGGACTACTTCCAGTCGTACGCGTATGCCGCGACCCAGGTGATGTCGAGCTGGGCACTGCTGCCCGGAGCGGCGCCCGGGCCTTCCAGGGAGCTCTCGTTCTGGAGCACCCAGGACAGGGGCCGGTCCGGCACCTTGCGGGTGTCGTGCCCGATCTGGCGGCCGTCCACGAAGAACCGCACATGGCCGGGCGTCCACTCCGTCGAGACGGTGTGCCACTCGGTCCAGTCGTCGCTGCCCGGGAACCAGCCCTGCTCGCCCCCGCCGCACGGGTGGTGGAAGGCGGTGAGGTCGCCCGACCAGTTGCCCTCGGGGTGGTCCATCTCGCAGCCCCCGCCGTAGTGCAGCCAGGCCGACTTGTAGCCGGGAGCGACCTTGGTCACCTTGATACGGGCGCTGTACTTGCCGTACTTCATCTGCATGACGGCACGCGGCACCACCGCCGCAGCGTGCACGGGACCTCCGTCGGCGGGCCGCCACATACGGATGAACATCCTGCCGTCGCCGTTCGCCGCGGGCCCCACGCTCACGGTGTCCTCCGGGTGGTAGACACCCACGACGCTCCGGCCCCGGTCGTTGGCCGTGTCACGCCAACCGGTCGGATACGCCCACCAGTTGTCGCGGTACTTCCCGCGCAGGCCGCCGCAGTACGCGGCGGACGTGTCGACATGCTGATCGCAGTCGCTGAAGCCGCCGAGCGGCACCCGGTCGCCGTTGAAGTGCTCCGCGAGGACCTGCCAGAACGGACCGCAGTCACCCCGGGGCAGCGCGGTGCCCGTGGTGCCGCAGGCGTCGCCCGGCGCGTCCGGTGCGCCGTCGGCGCGGGGGATGCCGAGGAGGGCGGCGAGGAACACCAGCCCCATGGACACCAGCAGAGCGCGCTTACGGCCGTTCGGTGCTGCGTGTGATCCCATCGGGAGGCCCTCCGGTCCTCGGTGCGCCGACGCCGTACGGCGGGAAGCGCCGCGCGGGGGAGCATCCTCGCCGCCGGTCGGCCGTGGACGCCATCCCCGTAGCGGCCCGGGTACCGGACGGGGATCTTCCGGTCGCGTTGCCTCCGGAGCGCCCGATCGTTGATCACTGCACGCGTGTGAGCGATGATCGGAGAGCCCTGTGCGCATGAGCGACCTCCAGCGGTGCGAGATCCGGCCCGGAAGGCTGGTGGAGTGGACGCTGCATCCGGCGGTCGTGGACGCGGCGCGGGACCTGCCCGACGACGCGCGGCCACCGGCGTACGTCCAGGAGTCCCACATCCGCACGGCCCGCACGGTGCGGGAGGACGGCCTGTTCGTGCCGACCTGGCTCGGTACCGCCTTCGACCTTCCCGGCCGCGTCGAACTCGACGTGCTCCAGGGCGCGTTGGAGGCATGGATGCTGCGGCACGAGACGCTGCGCAGCGGGTTCCGGTGGGCCGGTGAGGAGATGCGGCGCTTCACCCTCGGCGCGGACGCCGTCGCCCTGCACCGCGAGGACGTGGGGGAGTTCGGGGACGCGGTGACGCTGACCCGCTATCTGCAGGACCGTTTCGATGTCGCCGCCGACGCGCTCACCTGGCCCAACTTCCTCTTCGCCGCTGTGGTCCGGGACGACGGCGCGAGCGTGTACATGGCGTTCGACCACAGCAACGTGGACGCGTACTCCATCCACCGCATCGTCGCCGAGATCCACGAGCTCTACGCGGCCGGTCTCGACGGGCGGGCCGTGGCGCCCCGGCCCGTCGCCAGCTACGTCGACTTCTGCGCGAGCGAGCGCACGGACGCCGACCGCATCGACGACACCCATCAAGTCGTCTCCCGCTGGCGGGAGTTCATCGCCCGCTGCGACGGCAGACTGCCGAACTTCCCCGTCGACCTCGGCCTCGACCCCGAAGGGCCGCTGCCCGAGCAGCGGTTCCTCCAGGAGATGCTCGTGGACGCGGCCGGCGCGGCGGCCTTCGAGGCGTACTGCCGTCCCTACGGCGGCAGCCTGGTCGGCGTCGTCGCGGCCGTCGCGCTCGCCGCCCACGAGATCAGCGGGCTCGACGTGTACCGGACCGTCGTGCCGTTCCACACCCGGGTGAAGTCCCGATGGGCCGACTCGGTCGGCTGGTACGTCGGCGGCGCGCCCGTCGAGATCCCGGTGGGCCGGGCCACGGACTTCGATGACACCCTGGACCTGGTCCGCAGCGCCCTGCGCGACACCCGGACGCTCTCCCGGATGCCCATCGCCCGCGTCCTGCGCCTCCTGGGCGCCGACTTCCGGCCGACCTCCCCCGACCTGTACTCGATCGTCTCCTTCGTCGACTCACGCGGCATCCCCGGCGCCGAACGCTGGCAGGAGCTGAAGGCGTACGGGCTGATCCGGGTGTCCTACGGCGACCAGGTCTGCGCGTGGGTCACCCGGGTCCACGAAGGGCTGCAGTTCGCGTGCCGGCTGCCGGACACGGACGCCGCGCACAAGAACATGCGGCGCTGCATGGAGTTGGTGCGGGAGCGGATCGTCGCGGTGGCCCGCGAGGGCGAGACGCTGGCCGCCCGGGGGTAGCGGCGGCCTCGACGGCCCTTTGTTTCCGCGACCCTTGGCGTCGGCGCGCGCTCTCCTTCCGTCGTGGCCGGGTTCAGCCGGCCTTTCGCTGCGCGGGATGCCGGTGCGGGGTCGCCGTCGCGACGAGGCAGTCCAGGAGGTGGGACACCGCCGTCGCGGGCCGGTGCCGGGTGAGCGCCCACAGACGGCGGGGCGCCGGTACCGGGCGCAGCGGGCGGACCGTGACGTCCGGCGGCGGATCGAGGAGCGCGGAGGACGGGACGAGGGCGACGCCGTGGCCCGCCGCGACCATCGCCAGCGTCGTCGGGTAGCGGTTGGAGTCCAGGGCGATCACCGGTGTGAACCCGGCGACTCCGCAGACGGCCCGCAGGGACTCGGCGCAGCCGAACGAGGTGCCGCTGATCCATGCCTCGTCGGCCAGCATGCCGATCTCCACGACGGGTGCCGTGGCCAGTGGATGGCTCACGGGAAGGGCCAGCAGCAGCGGGTCGTCCGGCAGCGGGTGCGGGGCGAGGTGGCGCAGGTCGATGGGATGGGCGGCGTAGTCGTAGGTGAGTGCCAGGTCCGCCGTGCCGTGCCGGGCCGACTCCACCGCCTCGTCCGCGTCGCACTCGGTGAACTCGAAGGGCACCGAGGGATACCGGCGGCGCCACAACGCGGCCGCGCGGGGCAGCAGTTGACCGCAGGCCGTCGGGAACGCGGCCACCCGCACGGGTGCGAGATCGCCGGAGCGCAGCTCGTCCAGCTCGCGCCGGACGTCGTCGCAGGAGGCCAGGATCCGCATCGCGTGCCGCAGGACCAGCTCGCCCTCCGGGGTGAGCCGGGTGCCGAGGGTCGTGCGTTCGACGAGACGGGTCTCCAGTTCGCGTTCGAGCGTGGTGACGTGCTGCGAGACCGCGGGCTGCGACATGCCGAGCACCGCGCCGGCCGCCGTGAACGAACCGTGCTGCGCGACCGCCCGCAGCACCCTCAGGCGCTGGAGGTTCTCCATCTCGCCGACTGTAACCGCTCCTTATGGGGGCAGTAGCGGATCAGGGGTTCTCACTTGAGGCACCGCGGCCGTACGTTCGGGTGCGTGACCAGTGAGAGCCGTGAACGAGCCAAGCGTTTCGTCGAGTTGCACCGGGAGGGCTGTTTCCTGCTGCCCAACGCATGGGACGTGGGCAGCGCCCGTGTCCTTGAGTCGGTGGGCTTTCCCGCCGTGGCCACCACGAGCGCCGGGATCGCGTTCTCCCTGGGGCGCGGGGACCACGACTTCCACGACGACGAGAACAAGACGGCGGCGGACGGCCGTGTCGACCGCGACACGATGATGCGCCGGGTCCGCGAGATCGCCGGCGAACTCACCGTGCCGCTGAGCGTCGACCTGGAGGACGGGTTCGGCGAAGCGCCCGAGACCGTCGCGGACACCGTGGCGCTGACCCTCGCCGCCGGCGCGGCGGGCGGCAACATCGAGGACTTCACCGGCGACCGGGCCCGGCCGCTCCACGACGAGTCCCTCGCCGTGGACCGCATCCGCGCCGCCCGTGCCGCCGTCGACGCCGCCGGTGAGCCGTTCGTCCTGGTCGGCCGGACCGACGGACTCCTCGTCGGCGCCACCCTCGACGAGTGCGTACGGCGGGCCAACGCCTACCTCGCGGCGGGCGCCGACTGCGCGTTCGTCCCGGGCGCCGCCGACGCCGGGACCATCGGCACCCTGGTGCGTGAAATCGACGGCCCGCTCAACGTGGTCATGGGCCTCACGGGCAACGCGCTCTCCCTGGACGAACTGCGCGGACTCGGCGTGCGCAGGGTGACGGTCGGCGGGAGCATCGCCCGTGCGATGTACGGCCATCTGCTGGACGCGGCGCGGGAGTTGGCGCGGCACGGCACCTTCTCCTACGCCGAGCACCAGATCTCCCAGAGCGACCTCAACGACCTGTTCCGCCGGGACTGACGCCGTCGGCCGGGTGGGCGAGGTCGTACGGCCTGAGGTAGGGAGTGGGGCGGTAGGTGACATAGCGGGCCGGGGTCGTGGAATCGGCGGCCACCGCACGGGAGTTGAGCGACTCCGCGTCCGTTCCCCGCCACCTGCCGTGGTCGAGGCGGTCCTCCAGCGTGTGCAGGGCGGAGAGCTGTTCGGCGGGGCTGAAGGTGCAGTGGCCCGCGTTGTCGACGTACGCCTGACGTAGTAGCGCACCCGAACCGGCCGCGGTGACCGCCCGCTTGAGCGCGCTCTCCGTCTGGACCGGGACCAGGGAGTCGCCGATGGTGTGGACGGACAGCTGCGGCTTGGTGAGCTCGCCGGTGAAGGAGCTCGTGCGGCTCATCCACGCCACGGCGGACGGGTCGGCGTCGATGCGCGGGGCGTCGTTGAGGACGGCGAGGTCGGCCCTCAGGGACAGGCCCGCCTTCTTGTACAGCTCGGTGACCTCCTTGCGGACGGACGACGTGCCGAGCAGGCGCGCGTAGTCGACGCCGCTGTTCCACGCCATGTTGCCGCCGGCGCGGGTCTCGGCCTCCTGACGGCGGTTGAAGGCGGCGTTCAGCAGGCCCTTGAGCGCGGTGTACTGGTTGGCCTGCTGGGCGTCCCAGTCGGTGGGGGCGGGACGGGGCTGTGTGGGCTGGTTCCAGCCGGGGATGTTGTGCAGGGCGGCGGCCAGGGCGATACGGGCCCGCCCCTCGGGGGTCGTCTGTGCCGCGTCGACCGCCGCCGTGAGGGTGCGTGCCGCGGCGCTCGCCGCCGTCTGGTCCGGCAGGTTCACCAGCGGGATGCCGGTGTCCGGTGCGAGGAGGGTCTTCAGGGCGAAGACCGGGTCGAGGGTGTTGTTCCAGTTGGCGACGCCGCCCTGGACGAGTCCGCACAGGGAGACCGAACCGTCGATGCGCTCCGGGAAGCGCTCGGCGATCGCGGTGGTGACCAGACCGCCGTAGGAGCGTCCCCAGGCGATGGTGCGAGCGGCCGCGCCGAACCGGTCGGTGAAGGCGGTCAGGGTGTTCAGCTGGTCGGGGACCGCGTCGGTGACGGCCCAGCCGGTGGTGGCGTACGAGGAGCCGACGAGCGCGTAACCCTTCTTCAGCAGAAGGGTTTTCGTGGCGTCGTCGGGGGCGTTCTGGGCGGGGTTGGCGGGGCCCGCCGAGTAGCCGTGGCTGAACAGCAGGACCGTGCCGTTCCAGTCGGCGGGAACGTCCATCAAGTAGGTGGCCCCCGAGGGGAGTTCACCCTCGACGTGGACGGGTTCGGTGCCGGTCGCCGCCACGGCCGGGGCGGGCAGGGCCGTGGCGGCGAGCAGCAGTGCCGCTAAGACGCGGGTCCTCATGCGGTGACTTCCTCCTTGTGGGGAACTTCGTCGGCGGTGCCGGACAGGGAGCTGCGGCTGGTCTCCCGTACGAACCACACCGTCAGCGCGGTGATGAGGGAGCCCCCGCACAGCAGCAGGGCGACCGGTGTGCCGCTGTCGCTGCCGGCCACGAGGCTGCCGGCGATCATCGGGGAGAACCCGGCGCCGACGAGGGTGGCGCCCTGGTAGCCGAGGGAGGCGCCGGTGTAGCGGACCTTGGTGCCGAACATCTCGCTGAACAGGGCGCCGAGGGGCCCGTACATCAGGGACTGGGCGATGCCGTGGCCGAGGACGACGGCGAGGATCAGCAGCCCGGGCGACTTGGAGTCGACCAGGGTCAGGACCGGGAAGGCGGTCGCCGCGGACAGGAGCGCCCCGGCGAGGACGACCGGACGGCGGCCGATCCGGTCGGAGAGCGCCGAGGCGCAGGGCAGGACGACCAGGGCGACCGCGGCCGAGACGGTGAGGGCGTCGAGCACCTGCGGACGGGCGTACCCGATGCCGGTGGCGTAGGCGATCATGTAGCTGGTCAGCAGGGACTGCGCGGTGAACGCGCCGATCCCGACACCGCAGGCCAGCAGCACGGGGCGCGGGTTGCGCAGGACGTCGAGGACCGGCAGCCGGGACTCGGAGCGGTCCTTCTTCACCTCGGCGAAGAGCGGGCTCTCCACCACCTTGAGCCGCACGAACAGACCGACGCCGAGCAGGACCACGCTCAGCAGGAACGGCAGCCGCCAGCCCCAGGCCGCGAAGTCGTCCTCGGGGAGGGTGACGACGTACGCGACGACCGCGGTGGACATCAGGGAGCCGAGCGGGGCTCCCATCTGCGTGAAGCTGGACCACAGGCCGCGGCGCCGCTCACCGGCGTGCTCGACGACCATCAGGGTCGCGCCGCCCCACTCACCGCCGATGGCGATGCCCTGGACGACGCGGAGGGCGATCAGCAGGACCGGGGCCCACACACCGATGGTGTCGTACGTGGGCAGCAGGCCGATGAGGAAGCTGGCGCCGCCCATCAGGCCCATGGTGAGCAGCAGCATCGACTTGCGGCCGAGCCGGTCGCCGAAGTGGCCGAAGAGGATGCCGCCGAGCGGACGGGCGACGTAACCGGCGGCGAAGGTGCCGAACGCGGCGATGGTGCCGACGGCCGGATCGGCGCCGGGGAAGAAGAGTTCGCCGAAGACGAGCGCGGCGACCGTGCCGTAGACGAGGAAGTCGTAGAACTCCACGGCCGTGCCGAGCAGCCCGGAGGCCGCGACGATGCGCAGCTGCCGGGTCCGCTCGGCGGTCGTGGGGGGTGATGCGACGGGGGACGGGGGCATCGCGGTCTCCCTTGACCGGGGGAAGGACACCGCGAAATTAGGCCCTCAGATGACTGCCGTCAATAAAGTGCACAACATTGACAGCTCAGCGATCCCCTCCGCCGAGGAGCCGCCGCGGATTCGCCACCCGGAACGCATACGCCGCCGCCCCGCCCAGCCCGTACCCGGGATGCTGCGGCGGCTCCGCGTACGGCCGGTCCGTGCCCTGGACCACGGCATCCACCCCCAGGGCGCGCACCACGGCCTCGACGGAGCGTGGACCGTACGAGGACGTCTCGACGAAGACGTCCGGGTCCACAGCCGCCGAACCGTCCCCGCGGGCCGCGAACCGCTCCCCGTGCAGCGGGGCCAGCCCGGCCAGCAGCGCGAAGCACACCCGCAGCCGGGGGTGGCGGGGCCGCCCGAAGGCGCGGAACGCGAACCAGGCGGCGTGCATCTGCTGGACGTACGGCACCATCGCGGGCCACCAGCCCGGCCCGCCGGAACCGCCGGGCGCGCATCCCGGGTGGATGAACAGCGGCAGGTCCCGCTCCTGAAGCAACTCCAGCAGCGGGGCGCAGCGCGCGTAACCGGCCGCGTCCACAAGGGCGTCGGCCGGCAGCTGCAGGCCGACGAAGCCCTGGTCGAGGACCTGGCCCGTCGCCTTGGCGTCGATGTCGCGCACACAGGCCGCCGCCCACGCGCCGAACGGCTCGGGTAGCTCGGCCGCCCCCTCGTGGTAGGCGTCGAGGAGCGGCCGGGCCTCGGCCGACGGCAGCCACTCCACGCCGATCGGGGAGGACAGGGAGATCAGCGCCCGGCCGAGCCCGTCCGCGGCGGCGAGTTCCGCGCGCCGGGCGATGTCGTGGTCGGCGGGCGGCAGACCGTACGGCGGTTCACCGTCCAGGTACAGGGTCCAGCCGTCCAGACACGGCGGCTCGCGCCGCGACCGCAAGGCCGCAACCAGCGACGGGGTCCACAGATGCTGGTGCACGTCGACATTGGTCATGACACTTCCCCCACCCGGGCGCGCAACGTGCTGCGGACGTCTTCGGCCCTCATGATCTCGCGAGCCACCACCTCCACGTCCACCCCGCACGGCCGGTCGTCCGTCAAACGCGGAACGCGCTTGCGGATCGCGTCGTGCAGGAACTCCGGCCCCGTCCCCAGCCTCGGCGGCTTTGCCAGGTCGACGGCCTGCGCGGCGACCACGGCCTCCACGGCGAGCAGCAGACGCAGCCGGTCGAGCAGCCTGGTCAGCCGCAGCGCCCCGAGCGACGCGTTCGTCGAGTCGTCCTCCACGGCGTCCGCGCCGTGCCGGGGATCGGTGGACACCGGGGTGGACAGAAGGCGGATCTCGGCGACCAGCGCCTGCGCCGTCTTCGTCAGCGGCGCGAAGCCCGAGCGCTCCGGGCCGTACGGGGAGAGGTTCGCCGGCAGTCCGCTGACGGCCGGGTCCAGGAGCCGTCGCATGCGCTCGGCGGAGAGGGCCGCGGTCTGGGTGAGGGCCAGCGCGAGGGTGTCGAGGGCGAGGGCGAGCGCCGGGGTGTGGAAGTTGCCGGAGGAGAGGATCTCGCCGGTGTCGGCCAGCACGACCGGGTTGTCGCCGCAGCCGTTCAGCTCCGGGTCCAGCGCGCCCGAGGCGAAGTCCAGCGCCGCGTACGCGGCCCCGTGGACCTGGGCCGAGCAGCGCAGACTGACGGGGTCCTGCACCCGTCGGCCGTTTCCCGGCAGCACACCGCCCGCCAGCAGCGCGAGCAGCTCACCGGCCGCCCGCGCCTGCCCCGGTGCGGGACGCAACCCCAGCACACGGGCGTCGAGCGGACTGGTGTTGGCCCGGAAGCCCTCGTACGTCAGCGCCGTGACCGCCTGCGCCAGCAAGAGCAGCGCCCCCGCCTCGTGCAGCGCGAGCGCACCCTGCCCGGCCGCCAGCGGACTCGCACCGCACAGCACGATCCCCTCCTTGGGGCCGAGCCGGACCGGCGCGAGCCCCGCCCGCCGCAGCGCGCCCGCACCGCCGAGCACCTCGCCGCCGAACTCCGCGCTGCCCTCACCGATGACCACCAGACCGACGTGGGCCATCTGACACAGGTCGGAGGCCCCGATCGACCCGACCTCGGGGATCACCGGGTGCACCCGTGCGTTGAGCATGTCCACCAGCAGCCGCACGGTCTCCGGCCGTACCCCGCTGCCACCGCCCGCGATGCCGTTCACCCGGGCCAGCAGCGCGGCACGCACCACCGGCACCGGCAGCGGCTCACCGACCGCGTTGGCCCGCCCCCGCACGGTACGGACGCTGAACTCCTCCAGCTCCTCGCGGGGCAGCGCATACGAGGACCGGGTGCCGAGGCCGGTCGTCAGCCCGTACGTCGGCACCCGGCGGTCGACGATGTCCTCGACGACGGCACGGTCGCGCTCCAGGCGGTCCGGCACACCGTCGGACAAGGTGACTTGCTCGAAGCGGTGGGCGACGGCGACGACATCGTCGTACGACAGGGTCCGCCCGTCGACGGAGATCACGCGAACCTCAACTTCTGGCCCAGGCCACGTTCTTCGGCCTTCGCCAGCATCGCCGCGCCCAGCGCGATGTCGGAGAGGGACAGGCCGCGGTGCCAGAACAGGTTGGTCTCGTCCGGGCTCTGACGGCCGGGCTTGAGGCCCGCGACGATCTCGCCCAACTCGCCATGCAGATTGGATGCGTTGAGCCTGCCGGAGTCGACGTGGGCGCGCAGGGCGCCGAACGGACCGGCGTGGGCCTGGCCCCAGTCGTCGACCACGATCTTGTCCATGATGTCCGTGAGATCGAGTTCGACGGCGCTGTTCGTGCCGTAGGGCACGACCAGGGCGCCGGGGGTGATCCACTCGGTCCTCAGCAGCGGTTCCGGGCGCTCCAGCCGGGACGCCTCGACCACGATGTCCGCGCCCTCGACACAGGACCGCCAGTCGTCGGTCACGGTCACCGGCTTGCCGAGGTCCCGCTCCAGACGCTCGGCGAAGGCCTTGCGGCTCTCCGGGCGGCGGGAGTGGACACGGATCTCGGTGAGGTCGAAGAGCCGGTCTAGGAGACGGACGTTCCAGTACGAGGTGGCGCGGGCGCCGATGTGGCCGAGGATCTTGGCGTCCGGGCGGGCGAGATGGCGGGCGCCCAGGGCGGTGAGGGCGCCGGTGCGCATCTCGGTGAGGGCGGTGGCGTCGAGGACGGCCACCGGCATGCCGGTGCGCGGGTCGAAGAGATTGAGCAGGGCCATCTCGGACGGCAGGCCCTGGCGGTAGTTGTCCACGTAGTCGCCCACGACCTTGACGCCGGCCAGCGACAGCGGGGCCACATAGCCGCGCAGGACGTTGAAATGCCCGTTGAACGCGGGGTCCGGCGTCAGGTGGACGCGCGGTTCGATCACCGTCTCGCCGAGGCCCTGGGCCCGTAGCCCGGCCTCGACGGCGTCGAGTATCTCGGTGTCGGTGAGCTGGAGCTGTGCGATCTCCGAGCCGTTCAGGAAGGTGAACCAGACCGGTTCCATGGGGAGCCTCTCCGCGCCTCTGAGCTGGGGAAATGCTGGTTTTATGCGAATGTAACGCGCCATTCACAAAAGGCCATTGACGCGCTATTCAGTCACCGGCGACTCTGCATGACCATATGCAGGCGGGCAAGGGGCAGTCTTGATCAGATTCGATGCAGTGAGCAAGAAGTATCCGAACGGCACCACGGCTGTGGACGAGCTGTCCCTGGAGCTGGCCGAGGGCGGTATCACGGTCCTGGTCGGCCCGTCCGGCTGCGGCAAGACCACGACCCTGCGCATGATCAACCGCATGGTGGAGCCGACCTCCGGGACGGTCAGCCTGCGCGGCAGGGACATCCGCGAGGTCAACGCACCCGAGCTGCGCCGTGGCATCGGGTACGTCATCCAGCACGCGGGGCTCTTCCCGCACCGGACGATCCTCGACAACATCGCGACCGTGCCGCTGCTGCTCGGCTGGAGCAAGAAGAAGGCCCGGGCACGCGCCGCCGAACTGCTCGAACTCGTGGGCCTGCCGGGCGAGTTCGCCGGGCGCTATCCGAACCAGCTCTCCGGCGGGCAGCAGCAGCGCGTCGGCGTGGCCAGGGCGCTGGGCGCCGATCCGCCGGTGCTGCTGATGGACGAGCCGTTCAGCGCCGTGGACCCGATCGTGCGGGGCGAACTCCAGGCGGAGTTCATCCGGCTCCAGAAGGAGCTGCACAAGACGATCGTGTTCGTCACGCACGACATCGACGAGGCGATCAGACTCGGCGACAAGATCGCGGTGTTCCGCACCGGCGGCAAGCTCGCCCAGTTCGACACCCCCGAACGGCTCCTCTCCCATCCCGTCGACGAGTTCGTCGCCGGGTTCGTCGGCCAGGACCGGGGCATCCGCCGGCTGTCCTTCGTCAAGGCGGCCGAAGTCCCGCTGCGCGACGGTCCGGTGCTGGCCGCGACCACCGCGGTGGCGCAGGCCCGCGCGACGGACGAGCCCTGGATCCTGGTCGTCGACGACGCCAGACGGCCCCTCGGCTGGGCCGCGGTCGCCGGACTCCCCGACGGCGGCACCCTCGCCGACGCCCCGCTCCAGGAGCTCGGCCACACCTTCAGCCTCGTCGACGACTCGGCGCGCGCCGCCCTCGACTCGGCGCTCCTGTCGCCCGCCCGGCTCGCGGTGGCCGTGGACGCGGACGGCGCCGTCGTCGGAGTCGTGGACGCCCATGAACTGAGCGGCGGGGTGGACGATGAACGACGGTGAGCCACTGGTCCGTTGGGACTGGATAGCCGAGCACGCCGGTGAACTGGCCGACTACACCGGCGTCCACCTCCGGATCGGTCTGCTGCCCGTGCTGTTCGGGCTGATCATCGCGGTGCCCCTCGGGATCGCGTGCCGGCAGTGGAGGTGGCTGTATCCGCCGGTGCTGACGGTGACCAACATTCTGTACTCCATACCGTCGTTGGCCCTGTTCATGATCTTCGTGCGGTACACGGGGCTGACCGAGCAGACCGTGATGATCCCGCTGACCCTCTACACGCTGTCGGTCCTCGTGCCCAACGTCGTCGACGGACTGGCCTCGGTCCCCGAACCGGTCCGGCTCGCGGCCACCGCGATGGGCTTCGGCCCGGTGCGCCGGGTCGTCCAGGTCGACCTGCCGATCGCCGTGCCCGTCGTCATCGCGGGCGTACGGGTGGCCGCCGTGTCCTCCATCAGCCTCGTAGCCGTAGGACAGCTCATCGGGCAGGGCGGGCTCGGCTACTACATCATCCGGGGCCTCCAGCTCGACTTCCCCACCCCGATCGTCACCGCGATCGCGCTGATCATGCTGCTCGCGCTCGCCACCGACGCCCTGCTGGTGCTGGCGCAGCGGCTGCTCACCCCCTGGTCCCGGAGCAAGGCATGAACGACTTCCTGAACCAGACCGAGCTCGTCTGGCACTGGCTGACCAGCGGCCGGCAGTGGCACGGCGACGAGGGCATCCCGGCCCGCCTCCTGGAACACCTCACCTACAGCGGGCTCTCGCTGCTGTTCGCCGCCCTGATCGGGCTGTCCTTCGGACTGCTCGTCGGGCACACCGGGCGCGGGGCGTTCGCCGTGGCCAGCGTGGCCAACCTCGCGCGGGCCGTGCCGACCTTCGGTCTGGTGGTGCTGGTCGTCACCCTCGCGGGCCTGAGCACCACGCCGGTGCTGGTCGCGCTGGTGGCCCTCGCGGTCCCGCCGATCCTCATCAACACCTTCGAGGGCGTCCGGGGGGTGGATCCCGCCACCAGGGACGCCGCCCGCGGGGTCGGGATGACCGAGTGGCAGGTGCTGGCCCGGGTCGAGGTGCCGATGGCGCTGCCGCTGATCCTTCTGGGCCTCCGGGTCGCCGCGATCCAGGTCGTCGCCACCGCGACCGTCGCCGCCTACCCCGGTCTCGGCGGCCTCGGCCGGTTCATCGTCGACGGGCTCTCCCGCAACGACTACGAGCTCGTCATCGGCGGCTCCACGGTCGTCGTCGCCCTGGCGCTCGTCGTGCAGGTCGTCTTCACCGCGCTGCGGCGCGTCGTCGTCTCGCCGGGCCTGCGGGTCGCGGCGCCCAAGTCCTGAAGTCTCCGGGCCATTCCGGCCCTCGTTATTGATGCATTGAGAAAGGAACCACCCATGCGAGGCATCTGCAGAGCCGCCGCGTTCGCGCTCATAGGCACCCTCTCCCTCACCGCCTGCGGTGGCGACGGCGACAGCGACGACAACCCGCTGGCCGGCGGCAGCGCCGACAGCGACAGCAAGTCGATCGTCGTCGGCTCCGCCAACTTCCCCGAGAACCAGCTGCTCGCGGAGATCTACTCCCAGGCCCTGGAGGCCAAGGGCCTGAAGGTCACCCGCAAGTTCGACATCGGTGCCCGCGAGGTCTACTACGACCAGGTCGTCAAGGGCGGGATCGGCGTCTTCCCCGAGTACAACGGCGCCCTGCTCTCGGTCGCGGTCGACGAGAACAGCACCGCCGCCAGCACCGAGGACATCAACGCCGAGCTCAAGGCGAAGCTGCCGTCCTCGGTGGAGATCCTCGACTCCGCCGAGGCCGAGGACAAGGACTCGGTGACGGTCACCGCCGAGAAGGCCGCCGAGTACAAGCTCAAGACCCTCGC
This sequence comes from Streptomyces sp. S.PB5, assembly GCF_030403745.1. Taxonomy (GTDB): domain Bacteria; phylum Actinomycetota; class Actinomycetes; order Streptomycetales; family Streptomycetaceae; genus Streptomyces. Next base: position 199,128 of record NZ_JAQMWP010000011.1, on the reverse strand, counting down.
CGACCTGAAGGCCGTGGCGAAGGACTGGACGATCGGCGCCGGTTCGGAGTTCAAGACCCGCACCCAGGGCGGCGTGGGCCTGAAGAAGGTCTACGGCGTGGAGTTCGGCAAGTTCCAGCCGCTCGACGCGGGCGCGCAGAGCACCCTGCTGAAGCTGCTCAAGGACGACAAGGTCCAGGCCGCGAACATCTACACCACCGACCCCGCGATCGTCGAGGACAAGCTGGTCGTCCTTGAGGACCCGAAGAACCTCTTCTCCTCGCAGAACGTCACGCCGCTGGTCTACAAGGACGCGGTGAACGACACGGCGAAGGCGGCCCTCAACGGGGTCTCCGCCAAGCTCACCACCGAGGACCTGCTGGAGCTGATGAAGAAGCTGGTCAACGACAAGGAGGACGCGAGCGACGTGGCGAAGGAGTGGCTGACCTCGGCCGGGCTGAACTGAACGACCCCGGCACCTCACCCGTACCTCTCTGCGTACGTCCGGCCGACGTCCCGAAACGGAGAGGTACGTGTCCCAGCGCACCCTTGGTCCGCTCACCGCCCGCCTGCTGCAGGCGGGCGGTCTGGCCCTGCTCACCTTGACCACGGGATGCGGCGGAGGCTCCGACGAGACGAGCAAGGTGAGCAGCAACTCACAGGTGACGGCAGCCCCTTCGGCCGGCGTCGTGGCTCCCGCGAAGGTCGAGGTCATCGCCGGACTCACCGGCTGCAAGGTGAAGATCCGTACGGACGCCGACGAGTTGCGGGAAGGGGTGTGCGAGACGGCGAAGGGCGACTACCTCATCACCACGTTCCCCGAGGAGCGGTTCAAGCTCACCTGGCTGGACTCCGCCTCCATCTACGGCGGGAAGTACCTGGTCGGGACCCGCTGGGTGGTGAGCGCACCGGAGGCTCTGCTGAAGGAGTTCCGTTCTGAGCTCGGCGGGACCATCCAGCAGCTGTAGAGCGGGAGTTCGCGGGCCAGGACCCGTCACCGGATGTCGTGGTCGGGGTGCTCCTCGTCGTAGCGGTGACGGGCGTCGGCGATGACGCCCCGATGCGCGAGCGACCAGTCGGCGAGCGCCTTCACCAGATGGGTCAGTCCGGCCCCGGTCTCCGTCAGCCGGTAGTCGACCTGCGCCGGGACGGTCGCGTACACGGTCCGCAGGACCAGCCCGTCACGTTCCAGCCGGCGCACGGTGAGCGTCAGCATGCGCTGCGAGATGCCGTCGATCGCGCGCTGCAGCTCCCTGAACCGGCGTGGCCCGCCCGCGAGTTCGACGATCACCAGCACCGACCACTTGTCCCCGATGCGGTCGAGCACATCACGGATCCCGCAGTCCGGATGTTCCTCGCGCCCGCAGGGATCGAGGTCGGCGGGTGCGGTGGTGGTTACTCCGGTGTGCGTGGGTGACATGGAACTGCCTCCTTGTGGCCGGTGGTCGGGCGAACCAGGATCAACCCTGGTTACCGAAGAGAACCACGACACGGCGCGGGCCGTGGCACGGGCGGAGCGGGGGAAGACTGTGACGGACACGATCCTGGTGAGCGGAGCCAACGGACATCTAGGTTCGGCGGTGCTCACGGAGTTGCACGCCCGAGGGGCGCTCGCGACGGGCGGCAGCCGGACGCCGGGCGAGGGAATGCGGCACCTCGACTTCGACGACCGCGCCGGCATCGACCTCTCCGGGGTGTCGACCCTCGTCCTGGTCTCCGCCGGATACGCCGAGGACGACCAGGTCGTGGCCCGGCACACGGCCGCCCTGGACGCCGCCGCGCGGGACGGCGTACGCCATGTCCTCTACACGAGCCTGACCGGCGCCGGCGACCACCTCGGTTTCGCCCTCGCACACCGCGCGACCGAACGGCTGGTCCGCGCCTCGGGCGTGCCGTGGACGATCCTGCGCAACGGCCTCTACGCCGAACTCTTCGGATCCCTCCTCACCTGGTCCGACGACGGACCCGCTCTGGAGTCAGCGTTCGGCGCCGGTGCCCTGGCCGCCGTCGCCCGCGCTGATCTCGCCGAGGCCGCGGCGGTCGTCGCGGCGGATCCGGCACGGCACGAGGGCCGCACGTACGACCTGGTCGGCGCCCCGGTCACCGCGGCGGACGTGGCCGGCCGGCTCGGCGTCCCGCACCGCACGATCGGCCTGGCCGAATACCGGCGCAGGCTCCTCGGGACGCCGGAACTGCTCCCGTTCCAGCCGCCCATGCTCGCCTCGATCGCGACCGGCATCCGGCACGGCTTCCTGGACGGCACGGGCCCCGACCTCGCGGACCTCCTCGGCCGCACGCCCCGCGACCCACTGGCCGTGGCGGTCGGGGCGGCACCCGTGCCGTCAGGAATCACCCAGGCTCAGGACGCCTGAGCCGCCTGGTACAGGTTCTGCGCGTCCGCGCCGAAGTACGGCCCGTACATCGCGGTGGGCAGGAAGTTGTACTTGAAACTGTTCACCGAGGACTGCAGGCCCGTCCCGGTGGCCTCGTCGAACTGGGTGAACCAGGGGCCCCCGCTGGAGCCGCCGGTCATGTCGCAGGTCAGACCGTGGTCGCTGGAGAGCAGGAAGTCCCGGTAGGTGGTGCCGCTGCAGTAGATGAACTTCTCGCCGTCGTACGGATCGGCGGCGGGGAAGCCGAAGGCGTACATCGCCTTGTTGTAGCCGGTGTTGAAGGCCAGCCCCTGCCCTCCGACGACATCGGTCAGCGACTGCCCGTTCAGCGGCGCCACCACGGCCGCGCCGACGTCGTAGTTGATGTCCTCGCTCGCCGTCCACTGCGGGGTGGACAGGGTCTTGGACGCGGTCCAGGTGCCGTACGGCGTCTGCCCGTCGTGATAGCCGGGCACGAACACCCAGTTGGTGTGCCAGGCGCCCTCCAGCTTCACACAGTGCCCGGCGGTGAGCACGGTGCTCTTGTTGGCGCTGGTCACGGCGTTGCCGGAGCAGGAGGCGGTACGGCCCTGGTAGGTGAAGAACACCCGCCCGGCGGTCTTGACGACGGCGCCACCGCCCGTCCACTCACCACCGCGCTGGGGAAACGCCAGCACCCCGACGGGCGAGGCGGGCGCAGTGGGCGCGACGAGCGTCCTCTTGCCCTTGCGGGGCTCGGTCGCCGCGACCTCGGAGCGGTCGACGGAGAGGACGTCGAGCGGGGTCGCCTGGCGCATCCGCTCCGAGGTCCAGAAGGCCTGGGCACGCTCCTGCGCGGCGAGCGGCACGGTCCCCGGGCCGGGGGCGGCGCCGGCCGGGGTGGTGAGAACTCCGGCGGTCAGCAGTGCGGCTGCGCCCACCAGGGCGGCACGAAGTCTGCCTATCACGCGGTCTCCTTCTGCGGTGGGGGTCGGAGGGGGTGACCGTTCTGCGCGCAGAGTGCCACCCATGGGCCGGTTTGGGCAGGTCCACGTCAGGATGATGGCCGAAAAGACACACTCTCTCTCCGCCGGCGACACAGGCGAGCGACGGGGGTGATCTCGCCGGGGGCCGGAGGATGAGGTTGACTCATGGCTCTGGCCCGCCCGGAACCCGCACAGGAGCCCTCCGTGACGTACGACATCGCCGCCCTCCGCTCCCAGTTCCCCGCTCTCACCGCCAAAACGGCGCACTTCGACGGCCCCGGCGGCACCCAGACACCGCAGCCCGTGATCGACGCCATCGCCGAGGCGCTGGCCCGCCCGCTGTCGAACCGGGGCAGTGTGACGCTGGGGGAGCGCAACGCGGAGACCCTCGTCACCGAGGCCCGCCGGGCGATGGCGGACCTGCTGGGCGCGGACCCGAGGGGGATCGTCTTCGGCCGCAGCGCCACCCAGCTCACCTACGACTTCTCCCGCACCCTCGCCGCCACCTGGTCGCCCGGCGACGAGGTCGTCGTCACCCGGCTCGACCACGACGCCAACATCCGGCCCTGGGTGCAGGCCGCCGCACGAGCCGGCGCGACTGTGCGCTGGGCCGAATTCGACCCCGCCACGGGGGAGTTGACGGTCGACGACATACGGGCCGTACTCTCCGGGCGCACGCGGGTGGTCGCCGTCACCGCCGCCTCCAACCTGATCGGCAGCCGCCCCGCGATCGCCGAGATCTCACGCCTCGCCCACGAGGCGGGGGCCCTCGCGTACATCGACGGCGTCCACTACACCGCCCACACCCTGGTCGACCTGGAGCGGCTCGGCGCGGACTTCTTCGTCTGCTCCCCGTACAAGTTCCTCGGCCCGCACCACGGAGTCCTCGCCGCACGGCCGGAGTTGCTGGAGACCCTCCGTCCCGACAAGCTGGTCCCCTCGTCCGACGCCGTCCCCGAGCGCTTCGAACTGGGCACCCTGCCCTACGAGTTCCTCGGCGGCACCAGGGCGGCGGTCGACTTCATGGCCGGACTCGACCACGCGGCCACCGGCACCCGGCGCGAACGCCTGGCGGCCGCCTTCACGGCCCTCGAAGCGCACGAGCACACCCTGCGCACCCGGCTCGACAAGGGCCTGGCCGCACTCCCCGGCATCACCGTCCACTCCCGGGCGGCCGACCGCACCCCCACCCTCCTGCTGACCTTCGAGCACCACTCCACGACCGACGCCTACGGCTTCCTCGCCGAACGCGGCGTCCAGGCACCCTCCGGCGCCTTCTACGCCATCGAGGCCTCCCGCCACCTGGGCCTCGGCGACACCGGCGGCCTCCGCGTCGGGCTCGCGCCCTACAACGACGCCGAGGACGTGGACCGGCTGCTGGCGGGGCTGGGGGAGTTCCTGACGGGGGCATAGGGGGTGCGACCAAGGGGAGCCGAGCCGACAGTCCGAGGCCGGCCCGGTCGGTCGGCGGGCGAGCGATGCCCGCCCGCCGGGTGTGTCCCGCCCCCTCGGGCACGTCAGGCCGCGCCGCCCCGCTCCAGCGGAATCCGCTCGCCCGCCTCGACCGCGACCGGCAGCCGGTTCTCCGCCGGCGGCAGCGGGCAGGTGGCCAGGTCCGTGTAGGCGCAGGGCAGGTTCCCGGCGCGGTTGAAGTCGAGCGTGACCCGGCCCTCGGCGTCGGGCGCGGCGATCTGCAGCGAACGGTTCGCCGCGTACGTCGTCACACCCGAGGTCTTGTCCGTGAACAGCACCATCAGCCCGCCGGGGCCACGGCCGTTGAACGCCGTGAGCCGGTGGCGCACGCCGGCCAGCTCGAACTCGACCCGGCCGGGGGAGTCGTACACATGCTCAAGGCCCTCGACCGCCGCCCCGACCGTCACCGGGCGCGGCTCGTCGAAGGGCAGGAAGCGGCCGGAGACCACCCAGCGCGGATCGGGGTCGTAGGCCGGGGTGCGGGTGAAGGACGTACGGAGCGGGTTGCCGGGGTGGCGCGGGCGGACGATGTCGTTGCCGCCGCGCTTGGCGACCTCTATCACCGCGTCGGCCCAGCCCACGTACACGCTGTCCCGTTCCGCGATGACCCCGAAGTCGTGGCGGCCGCGCACCGGCTCGCCGTCGACGGTCAGCTCCTCGCCCTCGGCCAGCTCGACCACCACCCCTTCGGCGGTGCTCGACCACGCTCCCGGGGCGTCCTCGAAACGCTCCGGCTCCGCGCCCAGCCAGTGGAGGCCGGTGATCGCCAGGAACCCGTGCGGGCCGGAGAGCACCTCCTCCTTCTGCCGGTGCCACTCCTCCCACTCCCGCACGAAGCTCACCCGGTCGATGCCCTGGTCGACGTCCTGGACGGTCATGCTCGCTCCTTCGTGCGGCGGCGATCGCTGTCCTGGGTGCAACCGCCGTACCACCGCGGATCATCCCGAAACGCCGGTCTCGGCGTGACCCGCCTCTCATGGCGTCACAGGAACATTGCCGAGAGCATGGTGTCCGTCACCGGCAGGCCGAAGGGATCGGGAATGCTCCGCAAGGTACTGGTCGCCAACCGAGGTGAGATCGCGATTCGCGCGTTCCGAGCCGGCTATGAGCTGGGCGCGAGGACGGTCGCCGTCTTCCCGCACGAGGACCGCAACTCACTGCACCGGCTCAAGGCCGACGAGGCCTACGAGATCGGCGAACCGGGCCACCCGGTGCGGGCCTATCTCTCCGTCGAGGAGATCGTCCGCGCGGCCCGCCAGGCGGGCGCCGACGCCGTCTACCCGGGCTACGGGTTCCTCTCCGAGAACCCCGAGCTGGCGCGCGCCTGCGAGGAAGCCGGCATCACCTTCGTCGGGCCGAGCGCGGAGATCCTGGAGCTGACCGGCAACAAGGCCCGTGCCGTGGCCGCCGCGCGGGCCGCCGGGGTGCCGGTGCTGGGCTCGTCCGAGCCGTCCAGCGACGTGGACGAGCTGGTGCGGGCCGCCGGGGACATCGGCTTCCCGGTGTTCGTGAAGGCCGTCGCCGGTGGTGGCGGGCGCGGTATGCGGCGTGTCGAGGACCCGGCCCAGCTGCGGGAGTCGATCGAGGCGGCTGCACGTGAGGCTGCATCGGCCTTCGGCGACCCGACCGTCTTCCTGGAGAAGGCCGTCGTCGACCCGCGCCACATCGAGGTGCAGATCCTCGCCGATGGCCAGGGCGATGTCATCCACCTCTTCGAGCGCGACTGTTCCTTGCAGCGCCGCCACCAGAAGGTCATCGAGCTGGCCCCCGCGCCCAACCTCGACCCGGAGCTGCGCGACCGGATCTGCGCCGACGCCGTGCGGTTCGCCCGCGAGATCGGCTACCGCAACGCCGGCACGGTGGAATTCCTCCTCGACCCCGACGGCAACCACGTCTTCATCGAGATGAACCCGCGCATCCAGGTCGAGCACACGGTCACCGAGGAGGTCACCGACGTCGACCTCGTCCAGTCCCAGCTCCGCATCGCGGCCGGCGAGACCCTCGCCGACCTCGGGCTGTCCCAGGAGACGGTGACCCTGCACGGCGCCGCCCTCCAGTGCCGTATCACCACCGAGGACCCCGCCAACGGCTTCCGCCCCGACACCGGCCGCATCAGCGCCTACCGCTCACCCGGCGGCTCCGGCATCCGCCTCGACGGCGGAACCACCCACGCCGGTACGGAGATCAGCGCGCACTTCGACTCGATGCTGGTGAAGCTCACCTGCCGGGGCCGGGACTTCGGCACCGCGGTCAGGCGGGCCCGGCGTGCCGTCGCCGAGTTCCGCATCCGCGGTGTCGCCACCAACATCCCCTTCCTGCAAGCGGTGCTGGACGACCCGGACTTCCAGGCGGGCCGTGTCACCACCTCCTTCATCGAGCAGCGGCCCCACCTGCTGACCTCCCGCACCTCCGCCGACCGCGGCACCAAGCTGCTCACCTACCTCGCCGACATCACGGTCAACAAGCCGCACGGCGAGCGCCCCGAGCTGATCGACCCCACGACCAAGCTCCCGCCGCACACCGTCGAGGTACCGCCCGCCGGTTCGAAGCAGCAGCTCACCGAGCTCGGCCCCGAGGGCTTCGCCCGCCGACTGCGCGAGTCACCGACCATCGGCGTCACCGACACCACCTTCCGCGACGCCCACCAGTCGCTGCTCGCCACCCGTGTCCGCACCAAGGACCTCCTCGCCGTCGCCCCGGTCGTCGCCCGCACCCTGCCCGAGCTGCTCTCCCTGGAGTGCTGGGGCGGCGCGACCTACGACGTCGCCCTGCGCTTCCTCGCCGAGGACCCGTGGGAGCGGCTCGCCGCCCTGCGCGAGGCCGTCCCCAACATCTGCCTCCAGATGCTGCTGCGCGGCCGCAACACCGTCGGCTACACCCCCTACCCGACCGAGGTGACCGACGCCTTCGTCCAGGAGGCCGCCGCCACCGGCATCGACATCTTCCGCATCTTCGACGCCCTCAACGACGTCGGCCAGATGCGCCCCGCGATCGAGGCCGTACGCGAGACGGGCACCGCGATCGCCGAGGTCGCCCTCTGCTACACCTCCGACCTGTCGAACCCGGACGAGCGGCTCTACACCCTCGACTACTACCTGCGGCTCGCCGAGCAGATCGTCGAGGCGGGCGCCCACGTCCTGGCCGTCAAGGACATGGCCGGACTGCTCCGCGCGCCCGCCGCGGCGACCCTCGTCTCCGCCCTGCGCCGGGAGTTCGACCTCCCGGTCCATATCCACACCCACGACACGGCGGGCGGTCAGCTCGCCACCTACCTGGCCGCGATCCAGGCCGGCGCCGACGCCGTGGACGGGGCCGTGGCCTCCATGGCGGGCACCACCTCGCAGCCCTCGCTCTCGGCGATCGTCGCCGCCACCGACCACTCCGCCCGCCCGACCGGCCTCGACCTCAGGGCCGTCGGCGACCTGGAGCCGTACTGGGAGAGCGTCCGCCGCATCTACGCCCCCTTCGAAGCCGGTCTCGCCTCCCCGACCGGGCGCGTCTACGACCACGAGATCCCCGGCGGCCAGCTCTCCAACCTGCGCACCCAGGCCGTCGCCCTCGGCCTCGGCGACCGGTTCGAGGACATCGAGGAGATGTACGCCGCCGCCGACCGGATCCTCGGCCACCTGGTGAAGGTCACCCCGTCCTCGAAGGTGGTCGGCGACCTCGCCCTGCACCTTGTCGGCGCCGGGGTCTCCCCGCAGGACTTCGAGGCGACGCCCGACAGGTTCGACATCCCCGACTCCGTCATCGGCTTCCTCCGCGGCGAGCTGGGCACCCCGCCCGGCGGCTGGCCGGAGCCCTTCCGCAGCAAGGCACTCGAGGGCCGCGCCGCCGCCAAGCCCGCCCCCGAGCTGACGGCCGAGGACCGCGACGGCCTGGAGAAGGACCGCCGCGCCACCCTCAACCGGCTCCTCTTCCCCGGCCCGACCCGCGACTTCGAGACACACCGCCAGTCCTTCGGCGACACCAGCGTCCTGGACAGCAAGGACTTCTTCTACGGGCTGCGCCCGGGCAAGGAGTACGCCGTCGACCTCGAACCCGGCGTCCGGCTCCTGCTGGGTCTGGAGGCCGTCGGTGAGGCCGACGAGCGCGGTATGCGCACCGTGATGTCCACGCTGAACGGCCAGCTGAGGCCCATTCAGGTCCGCGATGTCGCCGCCGCCTCCGATGTGCCGGTCACCGAGAAGGCCGACCGCTCCAACCCCGGCCATGTCGCCGCCCCGTTCGCCGGGGTCGTGACCCTCGCGGTCGCCGAGGGCGACGAGGTCGCGGCCGGCGGGACGGTCGCCACGATCGAGGCGATGAAGATGGAGGCCGCGATCACCGCACCCAAGGCGGGGAAGGTGTCCCGGCTCGCCATCAACCGCATCCAGCAGGTGGAGGGCGGCGATCTGCTCTTCGTGATCGGCTAGAGCCGGTCAGACCGTGAGCGCTCCGGCGGGGTGGCCGTGCCGGCGGCCGCACGCGGTGAGGGCGAGGACCCCGGTGCCGGTCACCCGGGTTCTCGTCCCGAGCGCCCCCTGCGTCCCGAGCGCTCCGGGGTCGACGGAGACGCGGGCGGCGACGTGCGTGGCACAGCAGGTGTCGGGTATCGCGAGTTCCTCCTTCACCTGCTGGTAGCGGGCGGCGAACGCCTCGTGGTCCGTAGGGCTCACACCGGCGAAGGCTCCTTCGGGGAAGCCGTCCTCGTGCGGCAGGAGGTAACCGGCCTCGGCCGGATGCCCGGGGCCCTCGTAGCCCTTCTCCGCGGCGTCGAACGCGTCGTAGTGGCGCACCACTTCACCGCCCTCGGCCAGGCACCAGGCCGTCCAGTCGTCCCCGCAGCTCATCCCGAACCAGTGCGCGGCACCGAACCGGCGGCTCAGCTCGGCGCACCGCCGCCGCACGACCACCGGCAGGGCCTCCTCCTGGTCGTCCGCCTCCTCGATCAGATGGCTGTCCTCGGACGAGTCGCCGAACACGAGCGTCCAGCCGTCCAGCACCGGACTGACGTAGACGCGGGCGCAGCGCTGGTGCGGGTTCTTCCCGTCCCAGCTGTGGGTGTCGCTGTTCCACGCCGAGGTGCCCGTCCGCAGGGTCACCGGCTCCGGGTCGCCCAGCCCGAACGCCTCCAGCACCGCTGCCTGGTCGTCACTCCGGACCGCGTACCAGTAACCGCACAGATGCACGTCCTCGGGTGTCTCGCTCAGCAGCTTGATCCTGGTCAGCCGGCGCCACACGGCCAGATCCCGGCCGCTCAGCGCGCCCGGCCCGCCGATCTCCGCCAGTGCCTCCAGCGCGCCGGAGCGTATCCGCGGTGCGGTCGAGGGCTCCTGCCGCAGGCGTCGCAGCGCGGGGACGGCGCCGGTGCCGATCCCCTTGAACGCCCAGACCGCCCGCTGCCGGACCTCGGACTCCGGATCGCCCAGTGCGGGAACGAGCCGGTCGACGAATCCGGCCGCGGCCTCGCCCCGGGACTGGAAGGCGTAGAGGGCGTTGCTGCGGACCGCCGCGTGCGGGTGCCGCAGGAGCGGCACGTAGGCCGCCTGATCCGCCACCTTCAGGCGTCCCAGTGCCCATCCGGCCCGCCGCGCCGCCTCGGGCGACGCCGCCGACGCGACCGCCTCGGCCAGCGGGAGCAGAGCGGGCTCGCCGATCTTGCACAGCACGTCCGCCGGCACGGTCCAGTCGACCGGCGAGCTCGCGTCGCAGAGCACCTCCAGCACCGCGGCGACCACCGAGGCGCCCTGCTCGATCAGGGCGTCACGTGCCTCCTTGGAGCCGGAAAGAGCCGCGCTCACCAGTGCTTTGTCCATGGCGAGAACCCTAGACGGAGGCACTGACAACGCCCTGCGAGGAGATAGGTACCTTGACATAGGTATCTGGTCATACTCATAATCGCTCCGTGCCCCCGTCCAGCGCCGCCGCCCAGCAGATCGACCGCGTAGCCGCCGATCTCCTGCTGTGCCTTCCCGCGCTGCACCGGGCCATGGACCGCCGTATCAGCCGGGACTTCCTGCACCCCAAGCCGCCCGAGGCCCAACTGGCCCTGCTGTGGCATGTGCAGGCACATGAGGGCGTCACGGTCCGTGAGGCCGCCGAGGCCCTGATGATGAAGCCGAACAACGTCAGCGCGCTGGTCTCGCAGCTGACTCAGCAGGGCGAGCTGGAGCGGCGCCAGGACGCGACCGACAAGCGGGTCGCCCACCTCTGCCTGACGGACACGGCCCGGGAGCGCCTCGCCCGGGTCGAGCAGCTCATGAGCCACCATCTCGTGTCCGCGCTGCAGGCGTTGACGGAGGGGGAGCTCGCCGCGCTCGGTGCGGCGACGGGGGCCTTGGAGTCTCTGTCCCGTCACCTCCGCGCCGCCCAGGGCTGATGCCCGGGGCGGCGTCCGTGCCTGCCCCACCCTCTCCTTTCTCCCTCCGTCTTCCTCAGAACCAGGACCTGGCTTCCCATGCCCTCTTCCACCGCCACCTCCGTCGGCGCACCTCCGTTCGCCGACGAGGCCCGCCGCGGCCCCCGCTCCAACCCCTGGCTGACCCTCATAGCCGTCGCGTTCGGCCTGTTCATGGTCGGCCTCGACGGTTCGGTCGTCTCGATCGCCAACCCGGAGATCGGCCGCGACCTGAACGCGTCCACCGCCGACCTCCAATGGGTCACGAACTCCTACCTGTTGGCCCTCGCGGCCGCCCTGATCCTCGGCGGCAAGCTCGGTGACCGGCTGGGCCGCCGCACCTTCTACCTGATCGGAGTCGCCGGGTTCACCGTCGCGTCCGTCGCGATCGGGCTCGCCGGTTCGATCGAGGGCGTGATCGCGTTCCGCGCGCTCCAGGGCTTCTTCGGCGCGCTGTTGATGCCCAACACCCTCGGCCTCCTGCGCGCGGTGTTCCCGCCGAAGAAGTTCGGCATGGCCGTCGGCATCTGGGCCATGGTCTCCTCGGTGTCCACCGCGCTCGGCCCCATCGTCGGCGGTCTCCTCGTCCAGCACGTCAACTGGGAGTCCGTCTTCTACATCAACGCCCCCATCGGCGTCATCGCCCTCGTCTACAGCGGGCTCGTCCTGCCGCAGAGCAAGAACACCGCGGCCGCGGGCGAGAAGTTCGACATCGCAGGCGTCGCACTCCTCGCCGCGGGCCTGCTCGCCGTCGTCTTCGGCGTCGTCAAGGGCGAGACATGGGGCTGGACTTCGGCCGGAACCCTCGGCGCCATCGGCGCGGGCGTGCTCGTCCTGGTCGTCTTCGGCTGGTACGAGACCCGTGTCGCCCACCCGTTGCTGCCCATGCGACTGTTCCGCAACCCGGCGCTCACCGTCGGCACGGTCATCACCGCGCTCAACTTCTTCGTCCTGCTCGGCACGATCTTCTTCGTCATGCTCTACCTGCAGAACGTGCGCGGCTTCTCACCCGTCGAAGCGGGCGTCCGCACACTGCCCTTGAGCCTCGCCTCCGTGGTGGCGTCCCCGCTGGGCGCGGCGTTGACCGAGCGGTTCAGCGCCCGGTTCACCATGCCGCTGGGCATGCTGCTCCAGGCGGCCGCCATGTTCACCATGCTGACCTGGAGCGCGGATTCGTCGTACGCCACCATGTGGCCGCCCTTCATCGCGATGGGCCTCGGTGTCGGCATCGTCATGGCCGCCTCCTCGGAGGCCATCGTGGGCAACGCCCCCGTGCGGGACGGCGGTGTGGCGGGCGGTCTGCAGGCCACCGCGCTGCAGATCGGCGGCGCGCTGGGCACCTCGGTCCTGGTCTCGGTCATCAGCAGCCGGGTCGGCTCGACCCTGACCGGCGAACTCACCGACGCCGGGGTGCCCGCCGGGACGGCACACGCGCTGGGCGAGGCCAAGGACGCCGTGGCCATGGGCGTGGCGCCCGTCGCCGACTCGATGCCCGCCCAGCTGAAGGCCGCGGTCGTCCAGGGCAGCCACGACGCGTTCATGGCCGGCGTGCACTCGGCGGTGCTGGCGACCGGTGTTCTCGCGGTGCTGGGCGCGCTCGCGGCGGCGATCGGGGTGCGGCGGGCCCCGGTCCAGGAGCACGACGTACAATGATTGAAGTCTAAAACACCTTAAGGGTGTGCCCTGCGCCCGCATGCCCGTGGGCCCCCGCCTCTTGGATCGAGGTCCCCCATGCACGTCGTCATCAGCGGTTCTTCGGGATTGATCGGCGGTGCCCTGGCCGCGTCGCTGCTGGGCGACGGGCATCGGGTGACCCGCCTGGTCCGCCGGGAGCCGCGGCCCCGGGACGACGGCAGCCAGGAGGCCCGCTGGGATCCCCAGGGCGGACTGCTCGATCCTGCCGTGCTCGACGGGGCGGACGCCGTGGTCGGGCTGGCCGGGGCCGGGGTGGGGGACCGGCGGTGGACGGCGGCGTACAAGAAGCGGATCCGCGACAGCCGGGTCCTCGGCACGACCGCCCTGGCCACGGCGATCACGGCCTGCGAGAAGCCGCCGACGGTCTTCGTCTCCGGGTCCGCCGTCGGGTACTACGGCGAGACGGGGACGACCGCGACCGACGAGTCCGGTGCGCCCGGGCAGGACTTCCTGGCCGGCGTCTGCCAGGAGTGGGAGTCGGCCGCACGGGCCGCCGGCGAGGCCGGGACGCGGGTCGTGAACACGCGCTTCGGGATCGTCGTCTCGCCCCGCGGCGGTGCCATGGGCCGGCTGCTGCCGCTCGCCCGCGCGGGCCTCGGCGGCCGCCTGGGCAGCGGCGACCAGTACTGGAGCCACATCTCCCTCACCGACACGGTCCGCGCCCTGCGCCACCTCCTCGACACCGAATCCGTCGCCGGCCCCGTCAACATGACGTCCCCGCACCCCGCGACCAACCGCGAGGTCACCGCCGCCGTCGGCAGGGCGTTGCACCGGCCGACCGTGTTCACCGTCCCCGGTTTCGCACTGCGGCTCGTCCTCGGCGAGTTCGCGGACGGCATCCTGATGAGCCAGCGCGTGCTGCCGGGCGCACTCCTGGCCTCGGGCTTCACCTTCGAGCACCCGACGATCGAGGAGGCGCTCGCCGCCGCGGTGGGACGAGAGACGCTCCGCTGATCGACTGGTAAGGGCCTTGAGGCAGGCGTACGGTCGAACAGTGGACGGCACCGTTCACTGAGAGTGCGATACGTCATGAACAGCAGCCCGCAGCCGACCTCCCCGACTCAGGCCGCCACCGACAGCACCGGCGGTGGCGGAAACGGCATGGCGCTGCTGGTCATCGCCTCCTGCCAGTTGATGGTGGTCCTCGACATCACCATCGTGAACATCGCCCTCCCCGACATCCAGCGCTCCCTGGACTTCTCCACCACCAGCCTGGCCTGGGTGGTCAACGCGTACACCCTCACCTTCGGCGGTCTGCTGCTGCTCGGCGGCCGCGCCGGTGACATCCTCGGCCGCCGCCGGGTCTTCATCTGCGGCGTGCTGCTCTTCGTCCTGGCGTCCCTGCTCGGCGGACTCGCCCAGAACGAGGCCCAACTCCTCGCCGCCCGTGCCCTCCAGGGCGTCGGCGGTGCCATCGCGTCCCCGACCTCCCTCGCCCTGATCAGCACGACGTTCCGCGAAGGCCCGGAACGCAACCGGGCGTTCGGGGTGTTCGCCGCGGTCTCGGCGGGCGGCGGCGCGATCGGACTGCTGGCCGGCGGCATCCTCGTCGAGTATCTGAACTGGCGCTGGGTGCTCTTCGTCAACGTTCCGATCGGACTGCTGATCGCCGTCGCCACCCCCCGCTGGATCAGGGAGTCCGAACGCCATCCGGGCCACTTCGACATCACCGGCGCGCTGACCTCCACCGTCGGCATGGTGCTGCTGGTGTACGGCTTCATCCGGGCCGCGCAGGAGGGCTGGCGGGACGCGCTCACCCTGGCCTCGTTCGCCGCGGCCGTCGTCATCCTCGCGGTGTTCGTCCTTGTCGAACGGCGTTCCCGGCAGCCGATCACACCGCTGCACATGTTCGCCGACCGCAACCGCGCGGGCACCTACGGCATCATGCTGTGCCTCGCCGCCGCGATCTTCGGCATGTTCTTCTTCCTCACGCTCTTCGTGCAGAACGTGCTGGCCTTCAGCCCGCTGGCCACCGGGTTCGCCTTCCTGCCGGTCAGCGCGGTCATCGCGGTCGGCGCCGGGCTGGCCTCGAAGTTCCTGCCCACGTACGGCCCCAAGCCCTTCATGGTGGTGGGCGCGATCCTCGCCGCCGCGGGACTCGCCTGGCTGACCCTGACCGACGTCCACTCCACCTACGCGGGCAGCGTCCTCGGACCGATCCTCGTCTTCAGCCTGGGCATGGGCATGGAGTTCGTGTCGCTCACCCTCATGGCGCTCTCCGACGTGCCCGTGCAGGAGACCGGCGCGGCTTCCGGGCTCCTCAACGCCACCCAGCAGGTGGGCGGTTCGTTGGGGCTGTCCATCCTGGTCACGATGTTCGGCACGGCCAGCACCGACGAGTTCGACAAGCAGCTCCCGCTCTTCCAGTCCCAGGCCACCCCGGCGGAGCGGCTGCAGTTCCAGCGCACCGGGCAGCTTCCCGGCCACTGGGGCGACGAGGTCCTCACCGCCGGAGTCTCGGCCGCCTTCGTGGTGGCGGCCGTCTTCACCGCCGTCGCCGCGGTCATCGCCGTCCTCGCCATCCAGGTCCGTCCCTCCGACCTGGAACGCCTCAAGGGCAACGGGATGCCCTCACCCCCGTGAGGAGGCCGGTGCGGGAACCAGCCCCAACTGCTGGGCCCGCAGCACCGTCCCGAGCCGGTCGTGCGTGCCGAGCTTGCGGTAGATGTTGGCGACGTGCTTGTGCACCGTTCGCTCGGAAATCCCCAGCCGACGCCCCATCGCGGCGGCCGTCAGCGCGTCGCCCAGCAGGATCAGCACGGTCGACTCCCGCGGCGTCAGCCCCACGTCGTCGCAACCCGGCACGAACACCCGCTGCAGCAGCTGCCGTTGCTGCTCGATCCCCGCCAGCAGCGGCTGGAGCCGCCCGGCGACGAACACCTCGTCGTCGCTGAAGTCGCGTCCTGACCGGTAGACGAGGCAGCCGGTGATCGGGGCCTTCGACTGCGGCAGCGGTATCCCCAGCGCGTGGTCCACGTCCATGATGTCGTCGATCAGCCGCGCGGTCCGGCTCGCGGACCACCGGCGTCCCGCCGCCCGCCGTGCCGTCACCGGCGCCCTGTCCCGGCTCGCCCCGTAGTGCTGTGCGAACGGATACCCGGCCCGCAACAGCCCCATGGCCTCGTCCCCGAGCACATCGAACTCCCGGGCCACACCCGGCGACAGCCCGACCGTGCCCCCGCTCTCGCTCCAGTCGTCCAGCTTGTAGATCAGGACCTCGCCCCCGATGAGGTCCGGCAGCGAGGCCGCCACCAACGGCCACAACTGCCCGGGGTCACGCTCGTGGAGTGCGGCGACGGCCACCGCCAGCATGCGCTCGTAGGCTCCGCCCAGCCCCTGTGCCACGTTCGTGCTCCACTCGTCCGCGTACGCAGTTCTACCCATATCTGCGTCACCCCTTGCCACTCCAGAATGCAACAGAGCAACAGCGACGTTCTCGTGTAATCCGGCACATCGGCGCTCCGGCGCCCCCGGGCAGGGGAGAACAGGCTCGGAGGGGACGCCTGTTCACTCCCCGACCACCTCCGTGCGGACCGCCGGCGCGGGGGACCGGCGGTCCGCACGGGGTCTTTCACCGCAGGTACGCGGCGCCTCTCGCTACGGCCCGTCCGGGCGCATCACGTCCGAGACGGACTTCACGCCGCCGTGGGCCGTGAGCTCCGTCGCTCCGGCCGTACGTCGGTCGCGACCACCTCGGCGCCCGCCCGGGCCGGCCAGGGCGGCGGCCTCCGCGGCGCCCTGACCACGGGCCGCACCCGTGACGACCACGACCTTCCCGGCAAGCGGGGATGTGCTCCACTCGTGCGGGCAACCTGCTGCCCCGGCACGTCGATTCCCGGCCCGTGGGCGGGCTCCCGCCCTGGTCCAGCCGGAACGGCGGATACCCGTCCCGCAGCAGCGCCACGTACACGGCGACCTGGGGTGGACGACGTCCAGGCGGGCCGGGGGCCGACAGACGTACGTCAGTCGCGGCCGGCGGGCCCCGCCTTCTCGGCCTTCTCCGCGTTCTTCTTCTTGATCCGGACCGTCTCCTTGCGCACCTCGGCCTGCGTGGCGCGCTCCTTGGCCAGCCACTCGGGCTGCTCCTGCTTCAGCGCCTCGATCTGCTCGGTGGTGAGCGGCTCGGTGACGCCGCCGCGCGCGAGACCCGCGATGGACACACCGAGCTTGGCCGCGACCACCGGACGGGGGTGCGGACCGTGGGCGCGGAGGTCCTGGAGCCACTGGGGCGGATCGGCCTGGAGCTCGTTGAGCTCGGTCCGCGAGACGACGCCCTCACGGAACTCGGCGGGGGTGGCCTCGAGGTACACACCCAGCTTCTTCGCCGCGGTCGCGGGCTTCATCGTCTGGGTGCTCTGGTGCTGCTTCATGCCCTCAAGGGTATCGACTGGGTGAACCTCCGCCGACCACGGCGGGTAACCTGGCCAGGTGACAGGCTCGGAAGAATCCCCGCAGTTCCGGCTCGCGTACGTCCCGGGAGCGACCCCCGCGAAGTGGGTGCGGATCTGGCAGGAGCGGCTGCCGGACATCCCGCTGACCCTCCTCCAGCTCTCGGGCACGGAGGCGGTCGACGCACTGCGGGAGGGCGCCGCGGACGCCGGTCTGGTCCGGCTGCCGGTCGACCGTACGTTCTTCAGCGCCATCCCCCTCTACACGGAGACCACGGTCGTGGTCGTCCCCAAGGACCACGTCATCGCCGCGGTCGAAGAGGTGGCCCTGGAGGATCTCGCCGACGAGACCGTGCTGCACCCCCTCGACGACGTCTTCGACTGGGACCGGCCTCCCGGGGAGCCCGCCTTCGAGCGCCCCGCGACCACGGAGGACGCCGTGGAACTGGTCGCGGCCGGCATCGGCGTGCTCGTCGTCCCCCAGTCGCTGGCCCGCCTGTACCACCGCAGGGACCTCACCTACCGCCCGGTCACGGACGGCCCCGAGTCCTCCGTCGCCCTGTCGTGGCCGGAGGAGTCGACCACGGACCTGGTCGAGGACTTCATCGGCATCGTCCGCGGGCGCACGGTCAACAGCACACGGGGCCGCACCGCGCCGCAGGCCACGGAGACGCCGAAGAAGAAGGCCAGGGCGGCTCAGACCCAGGCCAAGCAGCCCAAGCGCCCCGACGCGTCCGGCGGGCGACGCAAGCCGCCAGCCGCCAAGAAGGCCCAGGGCGCCAAGCGCGGCAAGCCCCGGCGCCGCTCGTAGGCGGCTCCGCTCACCGGGGTGAGGGTGGGCGGCGGATCGCCGAAGAGGGCGGCGTTGGCGTCCAGCCCGAACGACAGGTAGCTGGTCGCCGGGTCGCGGGCGACCAGGTCGACCGGGTGTCAGCCCGATGAAGTAGGTGACGAGCCGCTTCTCCGCGTCGGCCTTGCCCTGCTTGGAGCCGAGCACCTGGTTGAGCAGGGCCCGCTCGAAGTAGTCCATGCGCGCGGTGACTGGAAGACCGACGGCCGGCTGACGTACCCGGGGGCGCGGGGCCGCATCGACAGCGGCTCCGCCGCGGGGCGCGATCGGCCACAACGGACCCGCGCCGACCCGCCGACCCGACCCGGCACCCCGCACGACGGCTCCCCCGGCGGAGCGCTCTGGCACAATCTGGCCCGTGGACCGGTGGCTCCTCGAACGTGAGCCCGAGCTGACGCGACTGGCCTCGGCCGCCCGGGAGGCGGCGCTGGGTGCCGGATCGGTGGCGCTCGTCTTCGGTGAGGCGGGGATCGGCAAGTCGAGCCTGGTCAAGGCGATGCCGGACCGGCTCCCGGGCAAGGCCCGCGTCCTCGTCGGCCAGTGCGACGACCTCGCCACCCGGCGGCCGCTCGGCCCGTTCCGCGACCTCGTCGGCAGTGTCGGCGCCGATCTCGCGCGTGCCGTCATGGAGGGCGGCGACCGGCACCGCGTCTACGAGGCCCTGCACGGCGAGCTGGCCGGCACTCCGCATCCCGCGGTACTCGTCGTGGAGGACGTCCACTGGGCCGACGAGGCCTCCCTGGACGCCCTGCGCTTCCTGGTGCGGCGCATGGAACAGCTGCCCGCGCTCCTCGTCCTCACCTACCGGGACGACGAGTTGAACCGCGGCCACCCCCTGCGTCACCTCCTCGGCCAGGTCTCCCGTACGCCCCGCGTGCACCGGCTGCCCCTCGCCCGGCTCTCCCTGGACGCCGTACGCACCCTCAGCGCGTCCCGCCGTCTCGACCCGGCCCAGGTGTACGAAGTGACCTCCGGCAACCCGTTCTTCGTCGCCGAGATCGTGGCCGCCGGTGGCACCGGGGGAGTGCCCCCGACCGTCGTGGACGCCGTCCTTGCCCGCCTGCGGGGACTGGACGCCGCCACGGTGGACGCGCTGGAGCAGCTCGCCGTCGTCCCGTCGGCCGTCGAACGACCCCTGATCGACGCCCTGTTGACCGATGGAGTCGCCGCGCTCGCCGAACCCGAGCAGCGCGGGCTGCTCGCCGTGGTCCCGGAACGGGCGGCGTTCCGGCACGAGTTGATCCGGCGGGCCGTCGCCGACTCACTGCCCGCGGCCCGCCGGATCGAGCTCAACCGCAACGTCCTCGCCGCACTGGTCGCCCGGCCCGGCTCGGACGCCGCCCGGATCGTCCACCACGCCGACCAGGCAGGCGACTTGGACGCCGTCGCCCGCTACGGCCCCGACGCCGCCAAGGACGCCGCGAGCGCCGGCGCCCACCGGGAGGCCGCCGCCCAGCTCAGGCTGGTCCTGCGGGAACGGCACCGCTACGGCCCGGCCGAACTCGCCGACCTGCTCGAACGCTACGCCGTGGAGAGCTACACCATCGCCGACTCGGCGGCCGCCGTCAGCGCTCAACGGGACGCCGTCGCCCTGCGCCGATCCCTCGGCGACACCCTCGCCCTCGGCGCCGACCTGCGCTGGCTCTCCCGTATCCACTGGTGGGCCGGGGACGCCGACCAGGCCCAGGAGGCCGCACGCGAGGCCGTCGCCGTCCTGGAACACGCGGGCGACGACCGGCTGTTGGCGCTCGCCGTCAGCAACACCGCCCAGCTGCGCATGCTCTCCGACCGCTACACCGAGGCCGTCGAGCACGGCGAACGCGCGATCGCCCTGGCCCGCAAGGCGGACGACGCGGCGATCCTCTCCCACGCCCTCAACAACGTCGGCACCGCCCGCTGGCGTGCCGGAGACCCCGGCGGACGGCGCCAGGTCGAGGAGAGCCTCGACGTCGCGCTCGCCGCGGGCGAGGTCGAACACGCCTGCCGCTCCTACGCCAACCTCATCTGGAACCTCCTCGACCACCTCCAGTACGCCGAGGCGGACCTCTTCCTGCCGCCGGCCATGGACCTCGCCGACCGCGCCGAGCACCTGGGTTTCCTCAACTACCTCCACGTCGAACTGGCCATGCGCCGACTCGCCGCCGCCGACTGGGAGGAGGCCGAGAAACACGCCGAGTACGGCATGCACGACTTCGTGCCCGCACGCTGTCCCGCCCTCACCGTCCTCGCCCGGGTCCGCACCCGCTGCGGCCGCCCCGGCGCCGCCGAACTCCTCACCGAGGCACGGGAGATCGCCGTACGGACCAGGGAACTGCAACGCACCGGCCCGGTGGCGGCGGCGCTCGCGGAGGCGGCCTGGCTGCGCGGCGACCCGGCCGCCGTGGTGGCCGCCGCGCGGCCCGTCCACGCCCAGGCCGAACGCGTGCCCGGCATCCCGTACCGCGCCGAACTGGGCTACTGGCTCACCAAGGCCGGACACCCCGTCTCCCTGGACGACTCGGACCATCCGTACGCGCTCCAGGCCCGCGGCCGGTGGCGCGCGGCCGCCGCCCGCTGGCAGGAGGCGGGCTGCCCCTACGAACACGCCGGCGCCCTCGCCGAGAGCCCCGACCCCGCCGACAAACTCACCGCGCTCACCGCCCTCGACGCCCTCGGCGCCGAACCCCGGGCGCACCTCCTGCGCACCGAGCTGCGCGGCATCGGCGTACGCCACATCCCGCGCGGTCCGCTCGCCGCGACCCGCGAGAACCCCGCCGGACTCACCCGGCGCCAGGCGCAGGTCATGCGGCTGCTCGCGGAGGGCCTGACCAACGCCGAGATCGCGGCCCGGCTGGTGGTGTCGGTCCGTACGGTCGACAACCACGTACGCGCGATCCTCGACAAGCTCGACGCGCCCACCCGACGGCACGCCGCCGACCGCGCGACCCGGCTCGGTCTGCTGAGGGAACCCGAAGGGCCGCTTCCGGGCGCCGAAACGTAGGTATGCCGGGGCGCCGACCTGGGTGACGGCCACGGATACCGATTCCCCCGCAACGCGAATAGAACGTGCAGGACCGATCGAACTTCTCGAAACGGGGGATTCGTATGTCCAGTACACCCGCCCAGGCGGCGGCCAAGGAACTCACCGGATTCAGCGGTGAGTTGATCGGACCCGACGACGCCTCCTACCAGGAGGCCCGTGCCGTCTACAACGCGATGATCGACCGCCGCCCCGCGCTGGTCGCCCGCTGTGCCGACGCGGACGCCGTCGCCCGGGTGATCGGATTCGCCCGCGCCCACGGTCTGCCCCTCGCCGTCCGCGGCGGCGGCCACCACGGTGCGGGGCTCGGCACCGTCGACGACGGTGTGGTCGCCGACCTCTCCCCTCTCAAGGACGTCCTCGTCGACCCGGAAGCCCGCACGGTCCGGGTCGGCGGCGGCTGTGTCTGGGGCGAGGTCGACCGCGCCACCAACGCCCACGGCCTCGCCACGCCCAGCGGCATCATCTCCACCACCGGCGTCGGCGGCATCACCACCGGCGGCGGCCTCGGCCATCTCACCCGCAGGTGCGGGCTCACCATCGACAACCTGCTGGAGGCCGACGTCGTCCTCGCCGACGGGCGCAAGGTACGGGCGAGCGCCGACGAGAACAGCGACCTGTTCTGGGCGATCCGCGGCGGCGGCGGCAACTTCGGTGTCGTGACCTCGTTCGTGTTCCGGCTGCACGAGATCAGCACGGTCGTCGCCGGACCGACCTTCTGGCCGGTCGAGGCCAGCGCCGAAGTCCTCGCCGCCTACCGGGACTTCCTCCCGGACGCCCCGCGAGACCTCAACGGCTTCTTCCTGCACGGCACCGTGCCACCCGCCCCGCCGTTCCCCGAGGAGATCCAACTCCGCAAGACGGCGGGCGTGGTGTGGTGCTACACGGGCGCCGACACCGAGGCGGCCGCCCGCGAGATGGCCCCGCTGCTCGACGCCCTGCCCGCGCCCCTGCTGCACGCCCCCATGGTGATGCAGCATCCGGACATGCAGTCGATGTTCGACGCGCTCTACCCGCCCGGCCACCAGTGGTACTGGCGCGCCGACTTCGTCGAGACCGTCCCCGACGACGCCGTCGAACTCCACGCCAAGTTCGGCGCCGAGGTCCCCACCATGCAGTCGACCATGCACCTCTACCCGATCGACGGCGCCGCCCACGACGTCGGCCAGGACGAGACACCTTGGGCCTACCGCCACGCCAACTGGGCTTCCGTGTACGCCGGAGTCGACCCCGACCCCGCCAACGCCGAGCTGATCAAACGCTGGACGGTCGACTACTTCGACGCCCTGCACCCGTACTCGGCGGGCGGCGCCTACGTGAACATGATGATGGACGAGGGCCAGGAGCGCGTCCGGGCCAGCTATCGCGGCAACTACGACCGTCTGGCCCGTATCAAGGCCGACCGCGACCCGGACAACGTCTTCCGCCTCAACCAGAACATCCAGCCGGCCCCGAAGCCGAGCCACGAGGCACGGCCGTAGGACTCGTCACCGTCCCCAAGTCCCGGGGCCGGCCGGCCGAACGGCACCGGCCGCCCCGGGACGCTCCCCAGGTGTCGTTGAACGGGGGTGCCCCGGGCGGGGGACGGGGCACCCCTCCGGCGCCGCCGGGATCCGGTCCCGCGACCCGGTCGGGTCGATCACCGCGTCGATCTCCTCGAGCCCCTCGGCCCGTGCACCAGCCAGTCGTACGCCGCCCGGGCCGTGAACTCCTGCTGGCCACCGCGCAGCAGCAGGTCCGCCGTGGTGAACTCGGGGGCGCCGGCCTGGGCGGCCACGTACGGGATCGCGATGCAGCGCATCCCGGCCGCGTGCGCGGCTGCGGCGCCGGGGGCCGCGTCCTCCAGGACCACACAGTCGGCCGGGTCCGCGCCGAGGCGGCGGGCCGCCTCCAGGAAGACGTCCGGCGCGGGCTTGCCGCGCTCGACCTCGTCGGCCGAGACGACGGTGCGGAGCCAGGCGCCGAGGCCGGTGCCGGCCAGGATCGCGTCGATGGCCTCCGGAGACGAACCCGAGGCCACGGCCATGGGTACGCCCTCGGCGGCCAGCAGCTCCACGAACTTGCGCATCTCGGGGTAGGCGGACGTGTCGGCGCGGGCCAGCTCCAGATAGCGGCGGTTCTTGGCGGCGAACAGCTCCTCGACGGAGGCCGTCAGGGCGTACTCCCGCTTCCAGATCCCGACCGTCTCCAGCGTGCTGATGCCGACGTACCGCTCGTGCTCCGCCCAGGTGAAGCCGGGGACGCCGTGCTCGGCGAGAACCTGACGGCCGGCCTCGTAGTAGTTCGGCTCGCTGTCCACGAGTGTTCCGTCGAGATCGAAGATGACCGCGAGGGTGCCGAGATTGCTCATGGTGCCCAGGATGTCAGGTACGTGTGGCCCGGCCGATCGACTCGACCAGCGGCAGCAACCGGTGCGGCACCCGCTCGCGCAGCGCCACCTCCGTGCGGGTGCGGACCACGCCCGGCAGGCTGATGACCTTCTGGATGACGTCCTCCAGATGCGCGTTGTCCCGCGCCACGACCCGGGCCAGCAGATCGCCGCCGCCCGCGATCGAGAAGGCCTCGACGATCTCCGGGAGCGAGGCCAGCGCGTCGCCCACGTCGTCGAGCCGCCCCTGGGTGACCTCGATGTGCACGAAGGCCAGCACCGGGTGGCCGAGGGCCGCGGGGGAGAGGGCGGGCCCGGTGCCGGTGATCACGCCGTCCCGCTCCAGCCGGTCGAGGCGGGCCTGGAGCGTGCCGCGGGCGACACCGAGGATGCGGGCGTACTCGCGCACGCTCGTACGGGGCTGTTCGAGCAGCAGACGCAGGATGCGGGTGTCGAGCTCGTCCACGGCCATGGTGCGCGGCCCTTCCTCGTATGTGGTCCGTTGGTCCGTGCGCGGACCTTCCAGGATCGCCCTGACTGTGCCAATGGCTCAGCGTATCCGAGGCCTGTTGAGCCAGCTGTGGTGGCAATGGTGCAATGGGGGCGTCGATGGCGCTGCGGAACCCCGCGGCGCCTTTTGCATGCCGTGCGCAAAAGCGCCGGCACACCGGACGCATCGTGAGAGCAGGGGGCGGAAGCAGTGCTGAAGAGGGTGTTCCTGGCGCCGGACCCGGGGCGGATGCGGCTGCGCTTCGCCGCGCGGGCCGTGCTCGGCATCGGACTCGCGGTGATCGTCTGCGGCCTGGCCGGACACTCTCTCGTCGGCGCCGTGACCGGCGGCCTCGCCGCGCTGCTCGCCCTGTTCACCGTCACGGACGCCACGGTCCGCGGCCAGGCGGTGACCACCGCGCTGCTGCCCGTCGTAGGACTGCCCGTGCTCGCCGCCGCGGCCGGACTGCACGACCACCCCGTCGCCCGCGACCTCACCTTCCTCGCCGTGATCGGCGCGGGCGTGTACGCGCGCCGCTGGGGCCCGCGCGGGCACAGCCTGGGCGTCTTCGCGTTCATGAACTTCTTCGTGGCGCAGTTCCTCCAGGCGACCACGGACCACCTGCCCGAGCTGTACGCCGCCGTCCTGCTGTCCGTGCTGCTCGCGGCCGCGGTGCGCTTCGGCCTGTGGTGCTACGAGCGCCGCCTGCCCCCGGCCCCCGTGCCCGCCCCGCCCGCGGGCACCGGACTGGACCGGGTGACCACCCGCCAAGCGGTCCAGGCGACCACCGGCGCGGCCTTCGCGCTCGTCGTGGGCCAGCTCATCTCCCTGGAGCGCTGGTACTGGGCCGTCGGCGCCACCTGGTGGGTCTTCGTCAACACCACCTCGCGCGGCGAGACCCTCGTCCGCGGCTTCCGCCGGGTCCTCGGCACCGTGGCCGGCATCGGCCTCGGCCTGCTCGTCGCCGTCCCGCTGGAGGGCGCCGCCGTCCCCTCGGCCGTGATCATCGCGGCCTGTGTCTTCGGGATCTTCTACACGGCCGCGGTCTCGTACACCTGGATGATGCTCTGCGTCACGGTCATGGCCGAACTGCTCTACGGCCTCCTGGGCGTCCTCACCCCCGGCCTGCTCGCGCTGCGCCTCGCCGAGACCGGTATCGGGGCGCTCGGCGCGGTCCTCGCCGTGCTGTTCGTACTGCCGGTCACCACCCACACCACCACCGACGCCTGGATCCAGCGCGCCCTGCGCTGCGTCCATGCCTGCACCGCCGAGGCCGCCGCCCGACTGCGCGGTGTCGAGGGCGCCGACCCGGCCCCACGCGTGGCCGAACTGGAGCAACTGCTCGGCCGGGTACGGCTCTCGGTCGCCCCGCTCATGCACCCGCTGAACCCGATGCTCGGCCGCAAGCGGCGCGCCCGCCGGGTGCTCGCCCTCCTCGACGACTGCGCCCGCGAGATCCGCGGCCTGGTTGCCGTAGCCGCCGACCCGGAGGCCTCGCACGACGCCCGTCTGGCCGCCGCCTGCTGGCGCGTGGAAGCCGCGGTGGAGGCGCTCACCGGCGGCGGAGCGGTCCCCGTAACGGACCAGCCGCCCGCCGAGGAACCCGCCCTGGCCCATCTGCACGGTCTGGAACGGGCCCTCGCCGAACTGGCCGCTCCCCTGCGGACACCGACCGGCTCGCCTCTGGTCGGAGCCTGAACCGCCCCGGGGTCGACCGGAGCAACCACTTTTACGAGCCATCTGCCGCCGCGTGGGCGCCGACCGGTCCTGGATCGTCCCGCCGATCTCGGGCAGCGCCGCACCCGTCTTCCATCGCACCTACGAGACGCTGGAACACCGCCCGGCGTACGTCCACCACCCCGAGGCGCTGGCGCGGGCGCGGGGCGAGAACACGGCCGCTTCCGTTGCGGGCCGATGAATGTCGACGACATGACCCCCATTTGGTCTAGACCGATGCCCTCCACTGTTACGGTCGCCCCGGACGGCACAGGACCGAGAGGGGACAGCGGTGGCAGAACTGCAGCGGAGGGCCTTCATCGGGTCGTTCACGGCGGCCGGGGGCCCGGGAATCGTCACGGCGGCCGTGGCCCCGGACAGCGGCGCCCTGACGGTTCTGAGCAGCGTGGACGGCCTGCCCGACCCGTCGTACCTGGCGCTGTCGCCCGACGGGGACACGCTCTACGCGGTCAGCGAGACCCCCGACGGCGCGGTGGCCGCGTACCGGGTGACCGCCGACAAACCCGAGGCGGCGGGCCCGCCGGTACGGGTCGGCGGCGACGGCCCCACCCACCTCGGCCTCTACGACGGTCACGTCCTGACCGCCAACTACGGCTCCGGCAGCGTCACCGCGGTGCCGGTCCGCCCCGACGGCACCCTCGCCGGTGCCGTCGCCGTCCTCGCACACACCGGCTCCGGCCCGCACACCCCGCGCCAGCAGGGACCGCACGCCCACCAGGTCCAGGCCGACCCGAGCGGCCGATGGGCGGTCAGCGTCGACCTCGGCACGGACTCGGTCCGGGTCTGCACCCTGACCGACGGCACCCCGGTGCTGCATCACGAGTCCGCCCTGCGCCCCGGCTCGGGCCCGCGCCACCTGGCCTTCCACCCGGACGGCACCTTCGCCTACGTGGTCAACGAACTAGCCCCGACCGTCACCGTCTGCCGCTGGGACGCCACCGAGGGCCTCCTGAAGCCCCTCGCGGAGGCCCAGGTACTGCCGGGCGCCCCGTCCGGCGACGCCTACCCCTCGGGCATCGTCGTCTCGCCCGACGGCCGGTTCGTCTGGACCGCGACACGTGGCGAGGACGTCCTGTCGACCTTCGCCGTGGAAGAAGGCGGGGAGCGGCTGCGACTGGTCGGAACGGTCCCCTGCGGCGGGCACTGGCCGCGCGCGCTCGCCGCCTCGGAGGGCTACCTGTACGTGGCCAACGAGCGCTCCGGTGACGTGACCTGGTTCGCGGTCGACCCGGGCACGGGGCTGCCGAGCAGGAGCGGGGCGATCGAACTGGCGGCGGCTTCGTGCGTGGTCATCGGGTGAGGGGCCGCGGGTCTTGGTGCGGGGTGCGGGCTGTGGGATGCGTGGTGCAGGGCGACGGAGGCCGCGTGGACGGGGTGCGGTCGAGCGAGGCCGCGTCGACCGGGTGCGGTTCGGCCGAGGCGTCGTCGACGGTGAGGTGAGGCGGGCAGCGGGCTGCGAGCCGTGAGTCCTGCAGGCGCGCGAGTCGGCCGTGCGCCAGGCGTCGTGACAGGCGTCGGGGCGAGGGGGCACCGGGTGTCCGCCCCAACCACCCCCCACGCCGAGGGGCCCGTCTCCCGTACTGGGAGCGGGCCCCTCGGCGATGCTGCGGCGGTGCGGTGCTGCGTGGGTCAGCGGGTCGGCGCGCCCTGGGGCTGCGGCGGGGCGATACCCAGTGCCGTCGTGTACTTGGCCAGGGCGAGCTTGCCGATCGCGGGGTACGGGCCGAGCGCCTCGGCCGCGGCGCAGCCCGCCTCCTTGGCCGCCTCCTCGATCAGGCCCGGGTCGATCTCCGGCCCTATCAGGTACGGCGCCAGCGCCAGGTTCTGCGAGCCGGAGCCGCGGAGCTGCTCGGCCACGGAGGCGATCGAGCCCTCCTGGTCCAGGGCGGCGGCCATCACCGGCACTGCGAGGCGCGCGGCGAGCAGCATGCCGGTGATCCCGGCGGCCTGTACGGCCTCGTCACCGCCCACCGAGGCGAGGATGATGCCGTCCGCGGCGGTCGCCACGGTGAACAGCCGGGCGCGGTCGGCACGGGCCAGGCCCGCCTCCGACAGCCGCACGTGCAGCGCCTCGGCGAGCAGCGGGTGCGGGCCGAGGACATCGGTCAGGTCGGCCGCGACGCGGCTGTCCATCACGGCCTGGCGGACGACCCGCAGCAGCGCGCTGTCCGGACCGGCCAGCAGCGGCACGACGACGGCGACGGGGCCCTCGGGCTCCTTGACCTCCACACCGGCGGCCTTGGCCTGCTCGTAGCGGGCGGTGCGCTCTTCGGCCGCGTGGACGAGCACCGACTGGAGTGTGGGGAACTCCGCGTCGTCACCGTCCAGGTAGCCGATCCGCGCGTCCAGGCCGGGCAGCTCGGAGCGGGCGATGCTCACGACCTCCTCGGCGAGGCTGCGCGTCGCGACGCTGGGCGTGCCCGGCACCGCGAGGACAAGCGCGGGCGCGCCCTCGGGAGCCGCCAGCGGCTCGGGACGGCGGTGCCGTCCGGGCTGGCGGGGGCGCGGCATTCGTACTGGCAGGCCGGCGGGCCCAGTGGGGGAGCTCATGGCGCCGCATGTTACTGGTTTCCTGGGCTTCCCTGTTCGGGGAGGGTGCAGGTGAGCGGTATCCGTCCGGTTTTGTCTGATGAGTTACGTACGGATCGGACGTGACGGCCGTGCCGGGATCAGTCGCCCATTTTGGTAACCAGGTACAGCATCGACGCATCACTCGGCAGGGTGAGTTGTCCTGTAGCCAGGTCTGTCGCGATCCGTACCGCGCCCTGCAGCGGGTCTCCGGCCGCCGTCACCTGGCGGGCATGGGGCAACCGCTTCGCCAACTCCTCCTCCAGGGGGAGCAGGAGAGGGGCGCCGATCCTGGACAGGCCACCGGTGAGTGCGACTTGGGGTGCGCCGTCAGCGGGGCACACGGCGGCCGCCGAGTCGGCCATGTGCCGGGCGGCCTCGTACAGGATGCCCGCGGCGAGGGGGTCCTCCGGGGCGCAGGCGGCGACCTGCGGCGCGAACGAGGCGAGGACGGCGGGCCGGTCGGGGCGCGGATAGAGCCGGCCCGGCAGCCCCGGCATCGCGCCGAACAACTCCTCGGCGCGCGCCAGCAGTCCGGCCGACCCACCGGGCCGCCCGTCATGGGCACGCAGCGCTGCTTCCAGGCCCGCCCGCCCGATCCAGGCACCGCTGCCGCAGTCGCCGAGCAGATGCCCCCAGCCGTCCGCACGACGCCACCCGGTCAGATCCGTGCCGATCGCGATGAGTCCCGTCCCGGCCGCGATCACGGCGCCGGGCACCGGTCCCAGGGCGCCGACGTAGGCGGTGACGGCATCGGCGACCAGGGCGACCTGTCCGATCCCGAACTCCCGCCCCAGGGCGCCCGGGAGTTCGGCGCGCAGCGCATCGCCGAGGGTCGACAGACCGGCGGCACCGACGACGCCCGTATGCAGCGCGCCCACATCCGTCGCGGCGGTCAACGCCCGGACCATGGGCACCAGTTGCCGCATCAGATGCTCCGGATCGATCCCCCGTACCCCGGTCCGCACCGACTCCCGCGACACCCGCTGCCCCAGCACCCCGCGCTGAACGGTCCCGACAACGACCCGAAGCCCGGAACCACCGGAGTCGACGGCGAGAAAGCCGGAGTCACGGACCCGGAGGGCCGTGGGGGAGATGGCGGGGGCAACGGGTCGGCCTGTGCTGTGAGGCGGGGTGTCGGGGTCTGTGGGGGAGGTGGCTGGGACGGGGGTTTGGTCCGTGCTGTGAGGCGGGCTGTCGGGGTCTGCGGGGGTGGCGACTGGGACGGAGGGTCGGTCCGTGCCGCGAGGCGTGCTGGCGAGGCCCGTGGCGGTGTCCGTTGAGGTCGGGTGTCGGTCCCCGCCGGGAGGCTCGTCGGCGGAGTCTGCGGCGGAGCCCGCAGAGCTGCCCGCCGCGCCGGAGGGCTCGCCGACCGCACCCGCCGGGGAGGCGGACAGCTGGAGCGTGCCCGGGGTCCCGCCGCCGGGGCTCGCTGGAGGGACGGGGCCCCCGACCGGGTCGGGAGATCCGCTGCGGGGCCGCAGGGCGGACGCGGCCGGGGCAGACGGCTCGACCGGGCCGGGAGGCTCGCCGCCGGGCCGCGCGCGTGAGATGCGCGGCCGGGGTTGCGCCGTCCGCCCGGCTACCGCACCCCCGGCCGGACCCGGTCCGTCCCCCGCCCCTGTCACGGCAGGCGCCAGTCCACCGGCTGTCCTCCCTGCCTGACCAGCAGGTCGTTGGCGCGGCTGAACGGGCGGGAGCCGAAGAAGCCACGGTCGGCCGACATCGGGGACGGGTGGGCGGACTCCACGGACGGCAGATTGCCCAGCAGGGGGCGGAGGTTGCGGGCGTCTCGGCCCCACAGGATGGACACCAGCGGTTTGCCGCGCGCGGCGAGCGCGCGTATCGCCTGCTCGGTGACCTCCTCCCAGCCCTTGCCGCGGTGCGCGGCCGGCTTGCGCGGGGCGGTGGTGAGCGCCCTGTTGAGCAGCAGCACGCCCTGCTGGGTCCACGGTGTCAGGTCGCCGTTGGACGGCTGGGGCAGACCCAGATCGGTGTTGAGCTCCCGGTAGATGTTGATCAGGCTGCCGGGCAGCGGCCGCACGTCCGGCGCGACCGAGAAACTCAGCCCCACCGCGTGTCCCGGCGTCGGATAGGGATCCTGTCCGACGATCAGGACGCGGACGTCGTCGAAGGGCTGCTGGAAGGCCCGCAGCACATTCGGTCCGGCCGGGAGATAGGTGCGTCCCGCGGCGATCTCCGTCCGCAGGAAGTCACCCATCTCGGCGATGCGTACGGCGACGGGTTCGAGGGCCTGCGCCCAGCCCGGTTCGACGATTTCATGCAAGGGTCGTGGTGCCACGGCGTCACCCTACTGCCGTAAGGACAGCGGTGATCAACCGGTGGCCAAAGCCCGGCCACCACGGCCGTCCCCCCTCGTGGCTCATCCGATCACCGCGGCCCGTACGCACAGCACGTCCGGCAGATGGGACGTCAGCTGCTGCCAGCTGTCGCCGTCGTCGGCCGACGCGTACACCTCGCCGTTGCGGTTGCCGAAGTACACGCCCGCCGGGTCCGAGTCGTCGGTGCACAGCGCGTCCCGCAACACCGTGCCGTAGTGGTCCTCCTGCGGCAGCCCCGCCGACAGCGGCTCCCAGCTCTTGCCCGCGTCCGCGGTACGGAAGACCCGGCATCGGTGGTCGGCCGGGACCCGGTCCGCGTCGGCGTTGATGGGGAAGACGTACGCCGTGTCACCGCGGTGCGGATGGGCGGCCGCTGCGAAACCGAACGTGGAGGGCAGGCCTTCGCCGATGTCCGTCCAGTGCGCGCCCGCGTCGTCGCTGCGGTAGACGCCCCAGTGGTTCTGCAGATACAGGCGGTCGGGGGTTGCCGCGTCGCGGGTGACCTTGTGGACGCACTGGCCGAACTCGGGGTTGGGATCCGGCAGGAACACCGCGGAGACACCGGAGTTGGAGGGGGCCCAGCTCGCGCCCCCGTCGGTGGTCCTGAAGACCCCGGCCGTCGACACGGCGACGGTCACGGCCCGCGGGTCGCGCCGGTCGGTCAGGACCGTGTGCAAGCCCTCTCCGCCGCCGCCGGGCACCCACTTCGAGCGCGTGGGGTGCTCCCACAGCGGCCGGACCAGCTCGAAGGTCTCGCCACGGTCCTCGGAGCGGTACAGCGCGGCCGGTTCCGTGCCCGCGTACACCACGTCCGGCTCCGCGGCCGCCGGATGCAGCTGCCACACGCGCTCCAGCGAGGCACCGGTGTCCTTGGGGAACTTGACGGCGGGCTGCGCCGGTTCGGTCCAGGTGCGGCCCAGATCGTCGGAGTGGAACACCGACGGTCCCCAGTGGGCGCTGTCGCCGCCGGCCAGCAGCCGTGGCCGCTCGCCCCGGGTGTCGATCGCGACCGAGTACACGGCCTGCGCGTTGAAGTACGGACTCTCGTCGAACTCCCAGGTCCCACCCCGCCTGCGCCCGATGAACAGGCCCTTGCGGGTGCCCACGGCGAGCAGTACCTCGGACATGCCGATCACCTCCGTGACGTCTTTGTCTCAGACATCGGCCAGTCTGCACCCCGGCACTGACAGTCTCCCGTCGAAACGGTTGCGTCGCAGGTCAGGGCTGGGATGGTAACCGCTTGCGCGGATCCGCGGGCCGCTTTCGGGAAGAGCGGGCCGGCGGAGTGTGACCCGTGCGACGGTCGACTCGGGAGACGGGCCTGAGCACCGAGGAGGCGTCCCCCGTATGGAAAGGCGGTCCGGCATGTCTGCACGCTCATGAGGAGGAAGCCTTCGATGTCGTTACGAGGTCCGAAGGTGTGGCTGTGGCGCTGGCGGCGCAATCCGCTCAAGCGCCGCGCCGACAAGGTGGAGGCATGGGTCGTGCTCGGGGCCTGGCTGCTCACCGTCCTCGCCGGAGTGGCCGCGGGCCTGGCGGCGACCGGCTCGGTCGAACACAGCCTCGCCCGTGAACGCGCCGAGTGGCGGCAGGTCGAGGCTCACCTCACCGAAAAGGCACCCGGCAGATCGGGCCAGTCCGGGCCGACGAGCGGCGACCAGGTCTGGGCGAAGGTGACCTGGCAGTCGGCGGACGGCACCTTCCGCACCGGCCAGGTCCGGGTCGACCCCGGCAGCGTCGCCGGTACCCCGGTCACCATCTGGACCGACCCGGAAGGCCGCCTGGTGACCCGCCCGGCCACCGAGTCCCAGGCCGCCCTCCGAGCCTCGCTCATCGGCGCCCTGACGGGCCTGAGCGCCGCCTTCGTCCCCTTCACGGCCGGCCGTATGCTGCGCGGCCGTCTGGAACGCCGCCGGATCGACCGATGGGACGCGGAGTGGGCCCGGTTCGGTCCCATGTGGGGCCGGACGACGGGGTGAGCCGGGCGGGCCGAGACGGCGCGGGCGACCGGGAGGAGACGGTGGACGGGGGTGATGGTGACCCGCCGGGGCGAGCGGCGCGGCGGAGGGCGCGAGAAGCGAGGCTCGTGCACCCACCGACACCCCAGCACCCCCGCCCCCAGCACCCCCACCCCGGAACCCCACCGCCCCTACTCGCCCGCCAACACCTCCCCGCACTCCCGCAGCAACCGCTCGTCGGAGTAGACGTCATGGCTCCCGTGCGCCCCGGAGCCCGCCGTATGCCGTCGTCGCGCAGCCGTTTCCGTCCGGAGCAGGTCATGGAGTGCCGCCCCCGCAGGGCCCACGGCCGCGACGCACGCCACGATGGTCCTGCGGATGTGCGGATTCACCGACCACGCGTCGCGCAGCACCGGAAGGGAGAGCTCCGCGTCTCCTGTGATCCGCCACAGTGCGCATGCCGCCGGTACTCGCTGCCACAGGTCCGGCTCCCCGGTCAGCCGTCGCAGCTCGTCCGCCGCGGGCCCGGCGGCCGGGCCCATCCGGGCCAGTACATCGGCCGCAGCCCTGCGCCGACGGGAGCCGTCGTCCCGCAACTCCCGTATCAGGAGAGGCAGTACGGCCTCGGCATCCTCCTCCGCCGCCCACAGCGCGGCCGCCGCCGCGACCGAGGTCTCGCCTTCCAGTAGATCCCGCACGACCGGCGCCGCCGCCCGCGCCGCCGCCCCGAACACCTCGAGTGTCCGCAGCGCGGTCTCCACGAGGAGCAGGTCCCTCGGCGGGGCCCCTTCCCGCACCCCGAGCAGCAGCCGCAGCACCACGGGCACGCTCTCCTCGCCGTCGAACTCGCTGAGCGCCACCAGCAGCGGCGCCGCCCGGTCGTAGGCGTCCGGTGAGTCGAGAGGCACATCCGCCAGTCGGTCCCGCAGCGCCGGCGCGAGCACAGCGGCGGACCGCCCGAGGTGGGGGATCACCCGGCCCAGGTCGTACGGCACGCCCGACCCCGCCAGCACCTCGCCCAGTACCGGCACCGCCCGCGGATCCCCGCTCCTGGCCAGGGCCTTGAGCGGTCCGCCCAGCGTCGGCGCGCCGTGTTCCCAGTGCCGCACCCACAGGTCGGGACGGGACGTCACCAGCGCGTGCAGGTCGTCGGCCGCCGGTGCGGCCAGGTCGAACAGGCCCTCCAGCACGGACGTCGCGGCATCGCGCAACCGGTCCTCCTCGGCGCCCAGTTGGGCCCCGATGAGCGCGACGGGTCCGCTGTGGTCGCCGCGCCACTCGCCGAACAGCCCCATCGACATCCACACGGCGTTGCACCGGTCGGTCGGGTCCGGACTGCTCAACTGGCCGCTCAGCAGGGCGATCCGGTCCGCCACCCGGCCGCCGAGCGCGGTGTGCAGCGTGCGCAGCAACTGGGACCCCTCCTCGTCCGAGGGGCGCAGCCGCCGCAGCCGGCCGACCAGTGTGTCCGTGTCCGGCCGGTCGGGTGCGCACCGCACCGAAGGCCGTTGCGACGAGCGGTCCCGGAGCAGCCCGACGGCGGTGGGGACGAGGTCCGCGGGGAGCCGGTCAGGGGCACGGACCGCCAGCTGACCGAGCGCGGCGAGCCGCAGCCCGGGCCCGTACGGCGGCGCGCTCTGGGCGACCAGCAGGTCCACGGCCTCCGCCGCGTGCCCTGGGTGCCGGCCGGCGAAGAACCCCAGACCCTCGGTCAGGGCGAGCAGCACCCGGTCGTCCCGCTCCACCGTGATCCGCTGCCGCAACAGCCCCAGCACCCGCTCCGGTTCATCGAGAAACCGCACGACGGCCCCTACGGCCGCCCCGCGCACCCCGGCATCCGAGTCCCCGGTCAGCCGTACGAAGGTCTCGGTGCCCGCCCGCACGGCCGCCCGCGCCATGGCGTACGCCCCGCCCGCAGACGCTTCACCGTCCTCACCGTCCCCGTCGTCCGCGCCCCCTTCGCCGTCCCCGCCGATGCTGACGAGAAGCTCCACTATCCCGCCCCGGTCCGGCACTTCCTCCCGTCCGGCGATCGCTAAGAGGAAGGGCACGCAGGCGAGCGTCGAGTCGTACACGTCCCCCTGGTGATGCACGGCCCCGTACATCCCGTCGAGCGCGATCTCCCGCTCGGCGGCGTCCGTGGAGGCCAGCCCCCTGAGCAGGCCGGGAACGTCCGCCGCGCTGCCGTACGCATGCCGCAGCGAAGCCCAGTCGACCTCGTCGATCCCCGTGAACACGACGTCCTCCCCCATGCGAAGTGCCTACTGATCGTGAGTCTGCACCACGGCACTGACAACCAAGCGGAATCGGGGGACGACTGTCGGCCAACACTCGGGCGCCTGCCGGTCAGTTCTCCTCGGGCAGCGCGCGGCGCAGGATCGCGCCGAGGTCCGCCGTGTCGGGAAGCGTGCCGAAGGAGTGCCCCCAGTCGCCGCCGAGCCGGGTCGCGCAGAAGGCGTCGGCGACCGCGGGCGGGGCGTGCCGGACCAGCAGGGAGGCCTGGAGGGCGAGCGCCATCTGTTCCACCAGGCGCCGGGCGCCCGTCTCGGACGCGGAGTCCAGTAGTTGCCGCAGCCGGCTCACGGCCGCGTCCAGACGGGCGTCCGCCCCCTGCGCCAGGGCGAGTTCGCCGAAGAGCGCGTCCGCGGTGCCGGGTTCCTTCACCAACGCCCGCAGCACATCGAGGGCGTTGACGTTCCCGGAGCCCTCCCAGATCGACAGCAGGGGAGCCTCGCGGTAGTGGCGGGGCATACCGGAGTCCTCCACGTACCCGTTTCCGCCCAGGCACTCCAGGGCCTCCGCGGTGAAGGCGGGGCCCCGCTTGGTCACCCAGTACTTGCCGACGGCCGTCGCGATGCGCCGGAAGGCCTGCTCGCCCTCGTCCCCGCGCACCGCCCGGTCGGCGGCCCCGGCCAGCCGCAGGGTGAGCGTGGTCGCGGCCTCGGACTCCAGGGCGAGATCGGCGAGCACGTTGCGCATCAGCGGCTGGTCGACCAGCCGGGCGCCGAACGCGCTGCGGTGCCGGGTGTGATGTCCCGCCTCGACAAGTGTCCTGCGCATCAGCGTGGCCGACATCATCACGCAGTCCAGGCGCGTGCAGTTGACCATCTCGATGATCGTCTTGACGCCCCGTCCCTCGGGGCCGACCAGCCAGGCCACGGTCCCGTCGAACTCGGGCTCGGAGGAGGCGTTCGACCGGTTGCCGAGTTTGTCCTTCAGCCGCTGGATGCGGAACGTGTTGCGGGTGCCGTCGGGCAGGACGCGCGGTACCAGGAAGCACGACAGCCCCTGAGGGGCCTGCGCCAGCACCAGGAACACGTCGCACATCGGCGCGGACGTGAACCACTTGTGCCCGCGCAGCGTGTACACACCCGGCTCGGCCGTCGGCGTGGCCGTCGTGCTGTTCGTCCGGACGTCGGAGCCGCCCTGCTTCTCGGTCATCCCCATGCCCGCGAGCAGACCCCGCTTCTCGGCGGGCACCCGCAGCCCCGGCTCGTACTCCCGTGAGGTCAGCAGGGGTTCGTAGAGCTTGGCGAGTTCCGGCTGGTGCCTGAGGGCCGGGACGGCGGCGTACGTCATCGAGGTCGGACAGCCGTGCCCGGCGTCGGTGTGCCCCCACGCCAGGCCGCCCGCGGTCCGCGCGACATGCGCGCCCGGCCGCCCGTCGGCCCAGGGCGCACCGGCCTGTCCCTCGGCCACCGCGACGCGCATCAGGTGGTGCCAGCTCGGATGGAAATCGACCTCGTCGACGCGGTGCCCGTACCGGTCGTGCGTGCGCAGTTCCGGCTCATGGCGGTTGGCGAGCTCGGCCCACTCCTGGGCCTCCGCGCTCCCGGCCAGCCGTCCGAGCCGCCGTACGTCCGGCTCGGCCCAGCCGGCGCCCTCGCGGCGCAGTCCCTCCAGCAGGGCCGCGTCCTCGGCCGCGTCGTACGGGGCCAGGGGCGGGGCCTGGTTGGTGACGTCATGTGTCGCGCGCGTGGAGTCCATGAAGTGAGTGTTGCACTATCGCTGCGATCGCAGCAATCCTGCAATACGGCATACAGTACGTGACCATGCGGACGAACATCACGGCGCGGCCCGACGAGCTGGAACTGCGCCCGCTCTCCGCACGCTCGGTCGTCCTGAGCCTGCTGCTGGGGGTGCATCCCCCCGAGCTGCCGGTGAAGGAACTGGTACGCCGCGTGGAGCCCTTCGGTGTCGGCGGCTCCACCGCGCGGGCCGCGCTCAGCCGGATGGTGGCGGCCGGCGATCTGCGGCGCGCGGACACCGTCTACCGCCTCAGTGACCGTCTCCTGGAGCGCCAGCGGCGCCAGGACGACGCCGTGCATCCCCGCACGCGCGCGTGGGAGGGCGACTGGGAGATGCTCGTGATCACGGCGACCGGCCGCGGCCCCGCCGAACGGGCCGACCTGCGCACCCGGCTGACCGCCCTGCGCCTGGCCGAACTCCGCGAGGGCGTCTGGCTGCGCCCCGCCAACCTGCTCCGCCCGCTGCCGGACGACCTCGAGCAGGTGGCCGAGCGCTGCACCGCCCGCCCCGGCCGTCCCGCGGCCGAGCTGGCCGCGGCCCTCTGGCCGCTCGACGTCTGGGCCGCCACGGGCCGGGCCCTGCTCGCCCGCGCGGCACGCGCGGAGCACCCCGCCGACCTCTTCACCGTGTTCGCGGCGGTCGTGCGGCACCTGCTCGCCGATCCGGTCCTGCCCGAAGGGCTCCTGCCCGACGACTGGCCGGGGGAGGCCCTCCGTGCCGCGTACGCGAACTACCGGCGGGAGCTGGGCGCATGATGCGGCGGCCGTGCGAAGCGCGGTGCGGGGATGCTTCGTACGGCCGCCTTCATCGTGGGGGGAGTGCCTGCCGGGTTACCGGTAGGTGATGTCCGAGGCCGAGTACAGGCAGTTGGTGCCGTCCGGGCCCGTACCGACCGCGGTGTTGTTGTTGTACTTCTGGCAGGGGATGACCTTGCGGCCGGAGTCGCCCAGGATCGTGATGCCCCGCAGTGTCGCCACGTCACCGCGGTTGACGTTGATGCCGACCAGGCGCGCCGTCGACCCGGTGCCGGTGACCTCGATGTTGCTGAGGTTCACCTTGCGCGTGTACTGCGTGGAGCAGTCGCCGCAGGAGCGGTACAGGGTCTTGAACTCGGCGACTGCGAAGTTGGAGATGTTCAGCGTGCCGGGGCCGTTGTGCTGGAAGACCTTGTCGGCCGCCTTCTTCGCGCCACCTCCGGTCACGGTGTACGTGGAGCCGCCGCGGAAGGTCGCGGCGTCCTCGCCGACGTCCTCCCACCAGACGTTCTGCAGGGTGCAGTTGCCCTCGCAGTGGATGCCGTCGGCGCCGGGCGCGCCGATGATGACGTTCTTCAGGGTCGCGCCGGCCGCGAGCTTGAAGATCGGGTCCTGGCCCTCCTCCTGGCCGTCGCCGGCCAGGTCCCCGCTGCCGTAGTACCGCTTCATCCCGCCGTCGACCGTGCCGGAGACGGGGATGGTGGCGGACACCGGCCGGCTGCTGGTGGGCGTCGGCCAGGTGGCCGCGGCGGCCGGAGTGGCCCCCGTGGTCATGATCATGCCAAGCGCTGAGCCGAGAGCGGCCGTCGCGCCGGTCAGTGCGCGCGTGCGGGCGCGCGTCCGAGCTGCAGAAGTCATGTCCCGATTCCTTCTGTCCGTCGAGTCGATCATGTATCTGAATTCTGGACGCCATTCAGAACGAGATGTGCTTGATCTGCTGCCACCTGAGGTGCTTCTCGCAAGGGCAGGTCACATCTCTGAACGGAACGTAGGAGGCAAGCGCTTTCTAGTCAACGCCTCACGCAAAACTCCCCGATATGTGACGACGTCAGTGGGAGCGCTTCCATGGCGGCCATGTGCATGCCACCATGCCTGGTGCTCCCCTCAGCGATGCCCCCACGAGCCGCCATCACGAAGGGACCCCACCGTGTCCGCCACCGTCGGCACCCTCGCGAGGAGACCGCTGCGCGCGCTCCTCGCCGCACTCCACGCGACACTGGTCGCGTTGCTCGCCGCCGCACTCCTTGCCGCGCCGCCGGCCTCCGCCGCCGAGGAGGCCGCCCCGACCGCGACCCTCACCGAGGTCACCAACTTCGGCACGAACCCCAGCAACCTGCGGATGTACCTGTACGTCCCCCAGACCGTCACCGCGCATCCGGCGATCCTGGTGGCCGTCCACTACTGCACCGGCTCCGGCCCGGCGATGTACTCCGGCACCGAGTACGCCTCGCTCGCCGACAAGTACGGCTTCATCGTCGTGTACCCGTCCGTCACCCGCTCCAGCAAGTGCTTCGACGTCTCCTCGCCACAGGCCCTCAAGCGCGGCGGCGGCAGCGACCCGGTCGGCATCAAGTCGATGGTCGACTGGACGGTCGGCCGCTACAGCGCCGACACCAGCCGCGTCTTCGCCACCGGCATCTCCTCCGGCGCGATGATGACCAACGTCCTGCTCGGCGACTACCCGGACGTCTTCGCCGCCGGCGCCGCCTTCGCCGGCGTGCCGTTCGGCTGCTTCGCCACCAGCGACGGCTCCGAGTGGAACAGCGCCTGCGCACAGGGCACGATCACCCGCACCGCGCAGCAATGGGGCGACATCGCCCGCGCTGCCTACCCCGGCTACACGGGCCCTCGCCCGCGGATGCAGCTGTGGCACGGCACCGCGGACGACACGCTGCGCTATCCCAACTTCGGCGAGGAGATCAAGCAGTGGACGAACGTGCAGGGGGTGAGCCAGACCCCGGCCGCCACCGACTCGCCCCAGTCCGGCTGGACCCGCACCCGCTACGGCGGCACCGGTGACCGGGCCCAGGTGGAGGCGATCAGCCTTCAAGGCGTCGGCCACAACGTGTACGCCTCGGGGATGGGCGCCCGCGTGCTCACGTTCTTCGGCCTCGACGGCGGCGGCACCGCGCCCCAACCCCCGGCCGGTCCCTGCAAGGTGACCGTGACCTCCAACGCCTGGAGCAGCGGCCTGACCGCCTCCGTGACGATCACCAACACCGGCACGACCACGCTCAACGGCTGGCAGCTCGGCTTCACCCTGCCCGGCGGCCAGACCATCACCAGCGGCTGGAACGCCACCTACACGCCGAGCTCCGGCACGGTGACGGCCACGAACACCTCGTACAACGCGACCCTCGCCCCCAACGCGAGCGTCAGCATCGGCTACCAGGCCACCCACGCCGGGAACAGCGCGGCGCCGGGCGCCTTCACGCTCAACAGGACGGCCTGCACGGCCGGTTGACATGCCGAGGGCGGCCGGAGGTCTCCCTCCGGCCGCCCTTCGCCGGGCTCAGTAGGGCAGCACCCGTCCCGAGGGCGTCCTGCGGTCGATCGTGTCGTCGCGAGGCGTGGCGGGCCGGCGGGTGACGCGGATGCGGGTCTGTCGGATCATGACGCCCTCCTCATGCCTGGTGCGACCAGCCTCGTCGCCAGGGCCTTTCGGCACATCGTGCCCACGGAGGCATCGGTCCCAACCCTCCGGAAGGAGAAGTCCTCGATCTCGTACTTCCCGGGGATGACGTCGACCCTTGCGGGGAACCCGGCTGGTCCGTGAACGGATCGCACAGGAATCGAGGCGAGTGATGACTCGGCAGTCGTCGTCGACGACCCTCCCGGAGCCCCTCCGGAGCGTGGCCTCCGGGCTGCGCAGGGTGCCCGGAGCCGGGATGGTCAGCAGGGCGGCCGAAGGGGCGCTGGACAGGGTGGGAGCGGTGTCCCCGCGCGGTCGCCGCATGGTGGTGTACACCGGCGCCGGCGTGCTGGGCGTCGTCGGTGTCGTGGAGTGGCCGATCGCCCTCACCGGCGCCGCGGTCGCCTGGCTGACCCAGCCGCGGCCCGAGGAGCACCACGACGCCACCGGCACCGGGGAGACCAAGGAGACCGTGCAGCCGACCGAAGCGGCCGCCGGGAAGGGGACCGGAGCCAGCAAGCGCACCGGCACCCGGCAGACGGCCTCCGGCCGGAGCAAGTCCGCGGCGGCGCAAGGGAGTCCGACCACGAAGAGCGGCACGGCCGGCTCCGTCGGCTGAGGCGCGCGCGATGGTTCTGCACCTGCTGACACAGCCGTCCGCCGCGGCGATCCGGCTCGCGGCCACCGGACCCCGGCTGCTCGCGCGCGGCGTCGCCCCCGCCGTGGGCATCGCCGCGGGTGCCGCCGCCGGAACGGCCCGCGCCGGGGTACGCGGCGCCGACACCGCCGTACGCCTGGGCCGGGCCGCCCGTGGGGCGCTGCCCGGCGGTCCGCGACCCTGGCGGTCCGGCAGGCGGGCCCACCTTCCGCTGCGGTTCGCCGCGCCGGACGGGGAGGGCGGTACCGGACACGCGGCGCGCCGGGTCGCGGCGGCACTGGCCGAGCGGCCCGACGTCGCCCTGGCGTACTGGGACGGCGGACTGCGGCGGCTCGTCGTGGCCGCGGCCGAGGACGCGCTGAGCGACCACGTCCTCGACAAGGCGACCGAACTCGCCGGACGGCACGGGCTCGTACGGACGGACGACCCGGTGGAGGAGTTCCCGCACCCGGCCGACCCGGCCGGGATACGCGCCGCCGCCGAGGCGCTCGCGGCCGACGGCGCGGGCATCGCCACAGCCCTCGTCGGATACGCGCTCCGGCTGCCGCCCACACCGCGGGCCGTCACCGCGGCCGTCACGCTCGTGCGCGAGAACCCGCGCACCCGGGCCTGGCTGCGCGCCCGCCTCGGCCGCTCCCGCCGGGACCTGGTGCTGGCCGTCGCCAACGCGGTCGCCCACGGAGCGGGCCGCACCCCGACCTCCCTGGTGCTCGACGGAGTGCTGCGCGCCTGCCAGCTGGCGGAGACGGTGGCCCGTACCGCCGCCTTCGACGCGGTGCACGACCGGGTGTGCGTACCCGGCGGGACCAGCGTCGCCCCGGACCACTGCCCGCGCCCGCCCCTGCGGACCACCCCGGCCCAGGAGTACGCCGACCACGCCTCCGCCGGCAGCGTCCTGGGCGCCGCCGCGGCTCTGCTCGTCAAGCACGACGGTGCCGAGGCGGCGGAAGCGGTGCTCGCCGGTTCCCCGAAGGCCGCGCGCTACGGCCCCGGGGCCTTTCACACGACCTTCGCCACGGCCCTGTCCCTGACCGGCGTCCTGGTCCGCGACCCCGAGCGGCTGCGGCAGCTGGAGATGGCCGACACGATCGTCCTGCACCCCGGCGCGCTGCGTGCCCCGGGCGGGCGAGCGGATCCCTGGGCCGAGTCCGTGCTGGACGCGGCACGGCGGGCCGGACTGCGGGTCGTCACGGCCGATGATCCGGCGCTCGCCGAGTTCACCGGCCTCGCCGACCGACTGGTGCCCGCGGACCGGCCGTTGGCCGACGTCGTCCGTGAACTGCGCGACGACGGGGGCGTGGTGGTCACCGTCGTACGACCGCAGGCGCCCGGCGACCCGGACGAACTGTCCGGGCTGCTCGCGGGCGATGTCGCGGTCGCCGTCACGGACGGCGACGCCGCGGTCGTCTGGGGCGCGGACGTGCTCGCGCTGCACGGACTGCCCGACGTGTGGCGGCTCCTCACCGCCGTGCCGCGGGCCCGCGCCGTCGGCCGCCGCTCCCAGACCCTGGCCCGGTCCGGCGCCGCCCTGTCGGGACTGCTCGTCGCCGTGGGCGAGTCCCGCCGGTCGGGCGGCAGTCCCTGGCCCGGCCTGCGCCACGCACCGGTCGACGTGAGCGCCGCGGCCGCCCTGCTGACCGGCGTCGACGCGGCGGTCCGGGTCGTCGCCGCGCCCGCCCCGCACCCCCGGCCGCGCGTCGCCTGGCACGAGCTGAAAGCCGGGGACGTCGCGGAGCGCCTCGCCGCCGAACCGGGACCGGAACCCGGCGTGGTCGAGCAGACGACCGCCCAGGTCGGCAGGGCGGTGCACATCGTCGGCGGGCAGCCCGTCCTCGCCCCGCTGCGCTGGACGCTCCAGCTCGCACGGGCCGTGCGCGGCGAACTCGACGACCCCCTCACCCCGGTCCTCGCGGTCGGCTCGGCCGCCTCGGCGATCCTCGGCTCGGTCATGGACGCCCTGCTCGTCGTCGGTGCCCTCGACCTCAACGCACTGGTCGGCGGCTTCCAACGGCTGCGGGCGGAACGGGCGCTCGCGGGTCTGCTCGCCGAGCAGAAGCAGAAGGCACGCGTCACGGCCGAGGACCGGCCGGACGAACCGCGCATCG
This sequence comes from Streptomyces sp. S.PB5, assembly GCF_030403745.1. Taxonomy (GTDB): domain Bacteria; phylum Actinomycetota; class Actinomycetes; order Streptomycetales; family Streptomycetaceae; genus Streptomyces. Next base: position 156,366 of record NZ_JAQMWP010000011.1, on the reverse strand, counting down.
TGGACGCCGCCAAGCTGGTCCCCGGCGAGGTGATCGAACTGCAGACGGACGACGTCGTACCGGCCGACGCCCGGCTGCTGTGGGAGGACGGTCTTGAGGTGGACGAGTCCGCGCTGACGGGGGAGTCTCTGCCCGTCGGCAAGGGCACCGCCGCGACCCCGCGCGCCCCCGTCGCGGACCGGCGCTGCATGGTCTTCGAGGGCACGACCGTCGTCGCCGGGCGGGCCCGGGCCGTCGTCGTGGACACCGGTGACCGCACCGAGGCGGCCAGGGCGGTGGCCCTCGCCGCCCGTACGCCACCGGCGGCCGGAGTGCAGGCCCGGCTCCAGGAACTCACCCGCAAGGCACTGCCGTTGACCCTCGCGGGCGGTGCCGTCGTGACCGGACTGTCCCTGCTGCGCGGCACACCGATCCGGCAGGCGGTCAGCGGCGGAGTGGCGGTGGCCGTGGCCGCCGTCCCCGAGGGGCTGCCGCTGGTGGCGACCGTCGCGCAGCTCGCCGCGGCCCGCAGGCTGAGCCGGCGCGGCGTTCTCGTCCGTGCCCCGCGCACCCTGGAGGCGCTGGGCCGCATGGACACCATCTGCTTCGACAAGACCGGCACCCTCACCGAGAATCGGCTGCGCCTGGTGCGGGTTACCGCCGCCGACGGCACGGTGTGCGCACCGCACGACCAGCAGGCCGCGGCCACCCTGCGGGCCGCCGCGCGGGCGTGCCCCCACCTCAACGGCGACGGGGAACGGCCGCAACACGCCACCGACGAGGCCGTGTTGAGGGCCGCGGGTCCCGACCCCGAGTGGACCCAGACCGAGGCGCTGCCCTTCGAGGCCGCCCGCGGCTACGCCGCCGCCGTCGGCCGGGCCGCCGACGGCACCCCGCACCTCGTGGTCAAGGGCGCCCCCGAGACCGTGCTCCCCGCCTGCGAGGGCCTCCCGCCCGACGCGTCCGGCACCGCCCAGTCCCTCGCCCGGGACGGACTGCGCGTCCTCGCGGTCGCCCGCCGCCCGCTGCCCAAGACCTCGCAGGACATCCTCGAACAGCCCCTGAAAGGACTGGAGTTCGCCGGTCTGCTGGGGCTCGCGGACGCCCCGCGCGACACCTCGCAGGCCCTTGTCCGAGGGCTGCGCGAGGCGGGCGTACGCCCCGTCGTGCTGACCGGCGACCATCCGCAGACCGCGCGCGCCATCGCCGCCGAACTGGGCTGGCCCGAGGACATGGGCGTGGTCACCGGCGACGAACTCGCCGCCGCCGACCGGTCCGTGCGCTCCCGGATGCTCCGCGACGCCGGAGTCGTCGCCCGCGTCGCGCCCGAGCAGAAACTCCAGGTCGTCGAGGCACTGCGGGATGCCGGCCGGGTCGTCGGGATGGTCGGCGACGGCGCCAACGACGCCGCGGCCATCCGCGCCGCCGACATCGGCGTGGGCATCAACGCCCGCGGCTCGGCGGCCGCCCGCAACGCCGCCGACCTCGTCCTCACCGACGACGATCTGACGGTCCTGATCGAGGCGGTCCGCGAGGGCCGCGCCCTGTGGAGGAGCGTCGCCGACGCCATCGCCATCCTCATCGGCGGCAACGCCGGCGAGGTCGGCTTCGGCATCCTCGGCACCCTCCTGTCGGGCTCGGCGCCCCTGTCCACCCGCCAGATGCTCCTGGTGAACCTCTTCACCGACCTGTTCCCGGCGATGGCGGTGGCGGTGACGCCTCAGCAGGAGGACGGCACGGAGGAGGAGACCGCGGGTGAAGGCATCGCCCCCCTCGGAGCGCCGCTGATCCGAAAGATCCGCCACCGCGCCCTGACCACCTCCCTGGGCGCGACCACGGCCTGGCTGATCGGCCGCTTCACCCCGGGCACGGCCCGCCGCTCCACGACGATGGCCCTGTGCGGGGTGGTCGGCACCCAGCTCGCCCAGACCCTCGCCGACCGCCGGGACAGCCCTCTGGTCCGCGTCACCGCGCTCGGCTCCGCCGCCGCCCTCGTCGTCCTGGTCCAGACACCGGGCGCCAGCCACCTCTTCGGCTGCACCCCGCTGGGCCCGGTCGCCTGGACCGGCGTCGCCGCGGCGATCACGCTGGCGGTGCTGAGCCAGCGAGCCGTGCCCCAGCTGGAGCAGACGGTGGAACGCGCGGTGCGGGCGGTCGCACGGCGTGTCTCAGACTGACCGGTGGTACTGGGCGGGCACATGCACGTCCCCGCCCAGCTCACGCGCCGCATGCCGGGCCCACGACGGGTCGCGGAGCAGCTCACGGCCCAGGAGCACGGCGTCGGCCTCGCCGTTGACCAGGATCTTCTCGGCCTGCTCGGGCTCGGTGATCATGCCGACCGCCGCCACCGGCAGGGCGGTTTCGGCCTTCACCCGGGCGGCGAAGGGCACCTGGTAGCCGGGGCCGGTGGGGATGCGGACGCCGGAGGCGTTGCCGCCGGTGGAGACGTCCAGGAGGTCGATGCCGTGGGCCTGGAGGTCGGCGGCGAAACGGACCGTGTCGTCGGCCGTCCAGCCGCCCTCGTCCAGCCAGTCGGTGGCCGAGATCCGGAAGAACAGCGGCTTGTCGTCGGGCCACACCGCCCGTACGGCGTCCACGACCTCCAGGGCGAAACGGGTGCGGTTCTCGTACGAGCCGCCGTACTCGTCGGTGCGCCGGTTGCTGTGCGGGGAGAGGAAGTTGCTGATCAGGTAGCCGTGTGCCCCGTGGATCTCGGCGACTTCGAAACCGGCGGCGAGGGCGCGGCGGGCCGCGTCGGTGAACTGGCCGACGATCTCCCGGATCTGATTGACCGTGAGCTCCGTCGGCACCGGGTGGTCGGCGTCGAAGGCGATCGGGCTCGGACCCAGCGGCTGCCATCCGAGCGCGTCCGCGGCGAGCGGCCTGCCGCCCTTCCAGGGCTGGTCGGTCGACGCCTTGCGGCCGGCGTGGGCGAGCTGGATGCCCGGCACCGTGCCCTGCGAGACCAGGAAGCGTGTGATCCGCCGGAACGCCTCGACCTGGGTGTCGTTCCAGATGCCGAGGTCGTAGGGGGAGATGCGGCCCTCGGGGCTGACGCCGGTCGCCTCGACGATGACCAGACCCGTGCCACCGGCCGCGCGGGCCGCGTAGTGAGCGAAGTGCCAGTCGGCGGGGGCGCCGGTCAGCGGGCCCTCGTGCGCCGCGGAGTACTGGCACATCGGCGGCATCCACACCCGGTTGGGGATCGTCAGTTCACGCAAGGTGAAGGGCTCGAAGAGTGCGGCGCTCACGGCGGGCTCCATTCGTCACGGGACCGGTGGTCGACTCGTACGATAGGCATCGTAGTACGGCGAGTGTCAAACTACGATAGGTCTCGTACAATGAGGTCTCCCGGAGCGCACCGGGCATCCCCCGATGGATTCCCCCGACGAAGTGGAGCGGCCGTGACCTCCCCCGCCGTCAGTACCCGCGACCTCCCGCACCCGTCGCGCGAGGAGATCCGGCTGGAAAGCGTCCTGCACGCGCTGTCGGACCCGATGCGTCTGCAGATCGCGCGAGAGCTCGCCGCCGCCAGCGACGAGCTCTCCTGTTCGCACTTCGACCTGCCGGTCACCAAGTCGACGACCACCCACCACTTCCGGGTGCTGCGCGAGGCCGGGGTGATCCAGCAGGTCTACCGGGGCACCGCCAAGATGAACGGCCTGCGCCGGGACGACCTAGACGGCCTCTTCCCGGGACTTGTCGACGCCCTCCTCGACGCCGCCGCCCGCCAGGCCGCCCGCCTCGGGTCCGGCCTCGGCTGAACCGGCCTTCGCGGGCAGGTGGTTGAAGAGCAGGTTCAGCACGATCGCGGTCAGACAGCCCGCGCTGATGCCGCTGTTCATCACCGTCTGGAACCAGTCCGGGAACTTCTCGTAGATCGTCGGCACCCCGACCGGCAGCATGCCCATCGCCACCGAGACGGCCACCACCGTCAGGTTGTTGTTGCCCTTGAAGTCGACCTGCGCGAGGGTCCTCAGACCGCTCGCCGCGACCGTCCCGAACATCACCAGCCCCGCACCGCCGAGCACCGGCGCCGGAATGGCGGCCACGATCGCGCCCAGCTTGGGCAGCAGCCCGAGCAGCACGAGAATGCCGCCCGCCGTGGCCACGACCCAGCGGCTGCGCACCCTGGTCATCCCGACGAGGCCGACGTTCTGCGCGTACGCCGTGTACGGGAAGGTGTTGAAGACCCCGCCGAGCACGGTCGACAGCCCGTCGGCGCGCAGACCGTCCGCGAGCGAGCGCGGCTCGACCTTGCGGTCCGTCATCTCCCCGACCGCGATCAGGTCACCGGTCGTCTCGGTCATCGTCACCAGCGCCACGACCAGCATCGAGACGATCGCGGAGAACTCGAAGGTCGGCGCGCCGAAGTGGAACGGGGTGCTGATCCCGAGCCAGTCCGCGTCCCCGATCCCGTCGAAGTCCGTGAATCCGAACGGCACCGCCACCGCGAGCCCCACCACGATGCCGGTCAGCACCGCGATCCGGCTCAGGAAGCCCGGAGCGAAGCGCTGCACACCCAGCACGACGAGCAGTACGAAGCCGGCGAGCGCGAGGTTCTTCGGTTCGCCGAACTCCGGTGAACCGACCCCGCCCGCCGCCCAGTTGCCCGCGACCGGCAGCAGGGAGAGGCCGATGATCAGGATCACGGTGCCGGTGACGAGGGGCGGGAAGAAGCGCAGAAGCCTTCCGAACACGGGCGCCAGGAGCACGATCGCGAGCCCCGCGACGATCACCGAACCGTAGATGGCCGGCAGCCCGCCGCCGGTCGTGCCGATCAGCACCATGGGCGACACGGCGGCGAACGTACAGCCCTGCATGATCGGCAGTCGCACACCGAAGCGCCAGAAGCCGATGCACTGGATGAGCGTCGCTATGCCGCACACCAGGAGGTCGGCGGTGATCAGGTACGCCAGGTCGGCGGGCGACAGTTTCATGGCGCTGCCGACGATGAGGGGCACGGCCACGGCGCCGGCGTACATCGCGAGGACGTGTTGGAGGCCGAAAGCGGCCAGTTGTCGTACCGGTGGGACTTCGTCCACGGGATGCACGGGTGCGGTAGTCGTCATGAGCGAGACCGTAGGTCCCTTGAACAGATTGTTGATTTCTGGAGCGTTGCCGCTCGGTTTCCTAGTCGCCGCCGTGCGCGGCGCTCATGAGCGACTCCCAGTCCGGGAGCTTCACGACACCCCTGCCCAGTGACGCGCCGAGCGCCGCCTCCGCACGCTCGATCGCGCACCAGCCCGCCCACTCCACCGGCCGGACCCCCTCCGCGCGCAGCACCGCCAGCGGATCGCCGGGCAGCTGTTTGCGTACGAGCATCCCGGCGTCCTCGGTCAACGACGTCGCCGTCTCCTTCGCGCACGGCCGGTTCGTGCCGATGACACCCGTCGGGCCCCGCTTGATCCAGCCCGCCACGTACTCACCCGGCGCGACGGCCCCCTCGCGCAGCACGCGCCCCGCCAGATGCGGCACCGTAGCGGTCGCCGGGTCGAACGGCAGGCCCTCCAGCGGCACCCCGCGATAGCCCACCGAACGCAGCACCAGCTCGGCCGGGATGTCCTCGTACCGCCCCGTCCCCGCCACCCCGCCGAGCCCGTCCGGCACCGTCCGCTCGAAACGCACCGCGCCCACCCGCCCCGCCTCGGCGAGCAGTTCGACGGGGCGAAGGAAGAACCGCAGCCGGATCCGGCGTGCGGCGGACCGCCGGGGAGCCGTGGCCCAGCTCCGCAGCACCTCCACGTTGCGGCGCTGCGGCGCGGGCAGCCCGGAAGGATCGAGGTACGCCGGGTCGAGCGCCAACTCCTCCGGATCCACCGTCACTTCGACATCCGGCAGGCCGCCCAGCTCGCGCAGTTCCTTCGTGGTGAAGCGGGCCTGGGACGGGCCCCGCCGGCCCACCATGTGGACCTCGGCCACCTGGCTCGCGGCCAGTGCGCTGAGCGCCGCCTGGGGCATGTCGGTGGGGCTGAGTTCCGCGGCGCCCCGGGCCAGCATCCGGGCCACGTCGACGGCGACGTTCCCCACGCCGATGACCACGGCCGAGCGGGCACCCCGTACGAAACCGTCGTCGACGGCGTCGGGGTGGGCGCTGTACCAGGACACGAACTCGGTCGCCGACCAGCTCCCGGGGAGGTCCTCACCGGGCACGCCCAGATGGCGGTCCGTGGCGGCGCCCACGCAGTACACGACCGCGTGGTAGAGCCCCAGCAGCCGCGCGGCCGGCACTCCGCCCGCGCCGACCCGGACGCCGCCGAGGAAGCGCACCCGCTCGTGCTCCAGCACCGTGCGCAGGTTGTTCTGCAGGGACTTGATCTTCTCGTGGTCCGGCGCCACCCCGTAGCGCACCAGACCGTACGGGCACGGCAGCCGGTCCAGGACATCGACGCGGGCCGTGGGGTCCAGCTGGACGAGGCTCTGGGCGGTGTAGCACCCGCTCGGCCCGGAGCCGACGACGGCGACACGAAGCACGGCGGTGCTCCTTACCCGAGGGGATCAGAGGAGATCGCTGATGTCTCCAGCATCGCACCGTCGCTGCTGCGCTGACAGGGTGCTGTACACGACCGGGGATGCGTGTCCGTTGGTATGGAAAGTGATCATGCGGTTACGTTGCGTGTGTGCTAGAAGCATCGTTTCTTAATCTTTCCGATCGTTGCCCGACGGACGGTGCGGTGTCCGTGTGGCCCGCGTGGGAAGTGCAGGAGGACGACGGCGCGACCTCGTGGTGCCACGTCCGGCTGGCGTTCACCGACGGGGCCCGGGTCGACGCGCTCGCGGTGGTGGCCGACGGGCATGTCTCGATCGAGGACGTGCGGTCCCAGCCCGCGCTCTGTCTGGACGACCTCGCGGCGCTCGCCGACTGGATCGAGGGCCCGCTCTTCGAGGCGTGCGGCTTCGGGCCGCTGCCGGACGAGGAGGAGGGCGAGGGGGAGCCCGCCGGACCCCGGCGCGCCCGGCCCGCCTGGCCGCGCGGTGCCGAGGGGCGCTGGCTCGTCGCCCAGGAGTACCGCGCGGCTCAGGAGGACGGCGTCGACCCGGTGCTCGCGGTGATGTGCGCGACCGGGCACAGCCGCCGCAAGTCGCTCAGGATGATCGCACAGGCGCGTGACGCGGGTTTCCTGACGCCGCGTCACGCTCGCCGCTGAGCAAGGCCGTCGGGGCAGGCCGGCCTGCGGAGGCCGGTGCCGTCACAGCATGTCCCGCATGCGTGAGATCTCGCTCGTCTGCTGAGCTACCACGTCGTCGGCCATCTCCTCGACGCGGATGTTGTTGCCCTGCCCCTTCACATCCGTGGCCATGGTGATCGCCCCCTCGTGATGGGTGATCATCAGGGTGAGGAAGAGCCGGTCGAACTCCTCGCCCTTCACCGCCCGCAACTTCTCCATCTGCGCCTCGGTGGCCATCCCGGGCATCGAGGCGTGGTCGTGTCCGCCGCCCGCGGGCTTCTCGGCCTTGCCGTAGGACTTCAACCAGCTCTGCATCGCGGTGATTTCAGGCCCCTGCGCCGCCGCGATCCGGTCGGCGAGCTTCTTCACCTGCGTGGACCGGGCCCGGTCCGGGACGAGTTCGGTCATCTCCAGGGCCTGCTGATGGTGCTGGATCATCAACTGTGCATACGACACGTCCGCCGAGTTGGGGGAGTCGTCCTCCGAGCGCTGGTCCGCGGCCTCCTCGGCGGAGAGCGTCCGGTTCGCCTCGCCGGGGGCGCCGGGCACGATCACCGACGGTCCGCTCGCGGCCGGTTTCGCGTCCGAGCCGGAGTCGCACGCCCCAAGTCCCAGCACCGCGACGGCGGTGAGCGTCACCGCGGCGAGGGATGCACGGCGAAAGAGCACAACGACCTCCTGTGGCTGGGGATTCCCCTGTGGGGGATGAGGGGCGCCTTGTGGGTGCCGTGACTGTCCTAGCACGCTTCTGTCGCCTACTGAGCAAAAAACTTCATTGCGATCTTGTTGCCCCCTGTTGATATGAGCATGGTCAAGACCATACTTCGGTGGTGCGTGCACCGTTCCGAGGTGAACGGAACTAGGGAGGAAGCAGTGATCCTGTTGAGGAATCCCCGAACGCGGCACAGACGCCTGGGAGTTGCCACGGCTGCGGCCGGACTCCTGGCCGCGCTGCTGACGGCAGGACCGGCGGCCGCGACCCCCGACCCCGGGGACGCTCCGGTCGCTGACAAGGAGGTTTCGAAGAGCGCCGAGGCCGAGGTCGGGGCCGCGATGGCCGACGGCGAGATACCCGGCCAGGACGAGATCGTCCACTCCGACAACATCGAGCACGTCACGAACATCCCCAAGGACGTGCTGCCAGGCACCAATTCGGACCTGGCCTTCCAGGGCAAGTACGCCTTCGCCGGCAACTACGACGGCTTCCGCATCTTCGACATCAGCAACCCGAAGGCGCCGAAGACGGTCGCGCAGGTGCTCTGCCCGGGCTCGCAGAACGACATCTCCGTCTCGGGCAACCTGCTCTTCCTGTCGACGGACTCCTCGCGCACCGACAACAGTTGCAACAGCACCACGCAGCCGGCGACCGAGAAGTCCTCCTGGGAGGGCATGAAGGTCTTCGACATCAGCGACAAGGCGAACCCGAAGTACGTCGCCGCCGTGGAGACGGCCTGCGGTTCGCACACCCACACGCTGGTGCCGCAGCGCAAGAACGTCTACATCTACGTCTCCTCGTACTCGCCGAACGCCACGTACCCCGACTGCCAGCCGCCGCACGACGGCATCTCCGTCATCAAGGTGCCGCGCAACGCGCCCGAGAAGGCGGCGGTCGTGGGCTTCCCGGTGCTGTTCCCCGGTGAGGGGCCGGACGGCGGCGGCAACCCCGGTGCGCCCACCAACCCGGGTGTCTCCAAGACCACCGGCTGCCACGACATCACGGTGCTGCCCTCGAAGGACCTGGCCGCCGGCGCCTGCATGGGCGACGGCATCCTGTTTTCCATCAAGGACCCGGAGCACCCGAAGGTCATCGACCAGGTCCAGGACAACGTCAACTTCGCGTTCTGGCACTCGGCGACCTTCAACCAGAAGGCCAACAAGGTCATCTTCACCGATGAGCTGGGCGGCGGCGGTGGCGCCACCTGCAACGAGGCGATCGGCCCGAACCGCGGCGCCGACGGCATCTACGACATCGTCGGCAAGGGCGACAACCGCAAGCTCGTCTTCCGCAGCTACTTCAAGATTCCGCGCCACCAGGCCGACACCGAGAACTGCGTGGCCCACAACGGCTCGCTGATCCCGGTCAAGGGCAAGGACATCATGGTCCAGGCCTGGTACCAGGGCGGCGTCTCCGTCTGGGACTTCACCAACTCCTCGAACCCCAAGGAGATCGCCTACTTCGAGCGCGGCCCGCTGACCACCGACACGCTCAGGGTCGGCGGTTCCTGGTCGGCGTACTACTACAACGGTTACATCTACTCGAACGACATGGCCAAGGGCTTCGACGTCCTGAAGATCAAGGACCGGCGCACGGACCCGGCGAAGTGGGTCTGGCTGCACGAGCTCAACGTCCAGACGCAGCCGGACTACTTCGGCTGATCCTCCGGCACGGTCCCGGTCGCGAAGAACCGCGACAGATCCGTGTCGCACGTCCCGTCGGACGCCTCCTCGGCGTCCGGCGGGACGCCCAGTTCCCACTCCAGCCGGTAGCGCGCGAACAGTTCGGTGCGCAGCACCGGGATCGGCATCGGGACGCCGGGCACCAGGGCGGCGTAGACCGAGCCCATCAGCAGGGCGCGCAGCATCGGGTAGTCGGCGTCGACGTCCTTCGAGCCGTAGCGCCCCATGGTGTCACGCAGCAGCTCGGCCAGGCGCCGCTGCTCCGGGCACGGCAGGAACCCCTCGGCCTGCAGCAGCCCCGCCATGTGCTGGCGCATCAGCACCGGCCGCTCCCGGGCCAGGCCCAGGATCGCGTCTATGGCCCGCGCCATCCGCTCCCGGCCGTCCTCGGTGTGCGGCTCGCGCTCCAGCGCCTCCTCCAGCGTGCGGTTCATCAGCCGGTGCACGGCGGACTGCACGAGCTGGCGCTTGCCGGGGAAGTAGTACGACACCAGTCCGCGCGCCGAGCCCGCCCGATCCGCGATGTCGCCGAGGGTCGTGGACTCGTACCCGCGCTCGGAGACCAGCTCGACGGCCGCCTGCAGAAGCCGCTCCCGGGAACGCCGCCGCAATTCTTCGTTGACCGAGGCGCTGCGCGGGGACATGCTGTAACTCCTGCGTTGACTGGCTATCAGCCAACTATACTCAGCGCGTCCGGTCCGGCCGAAGAAACGGCTGGTCGGGGCTGCCGTCTGCCCTGGGCGACGCGGGGGATCGTCCAGGGTGGGCGGTCTTTCCGCCCCAGTGGTGGCCTCAGGCTACTTACCGGCGCTGCCCGCCCGGGACCCGTCCAGCAGATCCAGCACCGGAAGCAGTCCGTCCGGCCGCTCCGCCGCCGGCAGATGTTCCACGAAGTGCACCCCGCAGCCGAGCGCGACCGCACCACCGTCCGCCCGCCGGTCGTCACCGACCATCAGCGTCCGGCGCGGATCGGCCCCGAGCCCCTCGCAGGCCACCGCGAACAGCCGCGGATCCGGCTTCTGGACACCGTGCTCGTACGACAGGACGTACGCGCCGACGTACTGGTCGAGCCCGTGCTCCCGGAACACCGGCCGCAGGTCCCACCCGATGTTGCTGACGATCCCCACCCCGATCCCGCGCTCGCGCAGCGTGCCGAGCACCTCGGCGGCGTCGGGGTAGGGCTGCCAGGCCGCCGGGGACTTGTGCCGGTCGTAGAGCAGGTCGTGCAGGCCCGGGTCGGGCAGGGGCACCTGTCGCGAGAGCCCCGTGTACGCCGCCCGGTGCAGCTCGGCGCTCTCGTCCCGTATCTCCCACACCCCGGCCAGTTCCTCCGGCAGCCGGACCGGACTCGCCCCGCCGGGCAGCGCCCCCGCCGCCTCCAGCGCCTTCGCCGTCCCGGCGATCTCGGTGTCGGGGAGCTCGATCCCGGCCTCGGCGAGCGCTCCGCGCAGCCAGGACTCGGTGGACTCGATACGGAAGAGGGTCCCGGAGAAGTCGAACAGCACAGCGATCATGCGGTGATCCTACGAGCCGGCGTTCCAGACGACGGGAAGATCCGCGTGTGCACGAGCACCGCGACGGCCACCACCAGCGCGCCCAGCAGCCAGCCGCCCACGACGTCCGAGACCCAGTGGACGCCGAGCCAGATGCGGGTGAGGCCGACGCCGAGGACGGAGACGACGGAGACGGCCACAGCCGCGTGGAAGACGGGGCGGGCGGCGCCGTGGTGGTGGAGGAGCCAGAGGAGGAGGCCGCAGACCACCGTGGCGGTCATGGCGTGGCCGGAGGGGAAGGCCGCGAAGTGCGCCGAGTCGACGGGGTCGGGCCAGACCGGGCGGGGGCGGTCGACGGCGGTCTTGAGGAACTGCTGGATCACCGTCCCCAGCGCGCAGGTGACCGCCAGCCATGCGGCCGTCCACCAGGCCGAGTGCCGCCACACCAGCCACACCACGACCACCGCGCACAGCAGCCGCATGGTCCACGGGTCCCAGACCCAGTCCGTGAGGATCCGGAACGCGTGGGTCACCCCGTCCTCGTCGACCGCCCAGCGGTGGGTGGTGCTCGCGATGTCGTCGTCGAGGCTCACCAGCGGGCTCCACCGGACCGCGACCAGTGTCAGCAGCAGGACCGAGCACAGGGCCAGGACACCGGCCGATCGGGCCAGGGTGCGGTGGACCGGCGGGCGGGGCGGGGCGTCGATGGGCGGCGAGTGCATACCGCGATCCTCTCCGACCGATGGGGCAAGAGGCGAATTCCTGTCGTAGGGCGATCGGTGGGACGATCGGTGGGACGGGTGCCGGATTGCGACCCGGCTTGCTATCCCAGTGCCCGCAACCCCGGCACGAATGCCACCAGGACCGGAACCACCGGCACCAGCGCCGCCATGGCCGTCAGCCGCAGCCGGCGTGCCGCCGTGAGCCGGTCCGGGGGAGTGAGCAGCCGGTGCACACGGGGCGGGACATGGCCGTGCGGGGCCGGACAGGGACCGAACACACCGCGGTCCTCGTTGAGTTCCACCAGCGCGAGCGCGGTCGTCAGCCGCCCGAAGCGGCGCGACGCCATGTCGTCGGCGGCGAGTTCGACGAGCCGGTGCATCTCGGCGCGGAACGCGGCGAACACCGGGACCTGCGGGAACCCGCCCGCGAGCGCGGCGGAGCAGTGCAGCAGCCAGTCGTGCCGGGCCTTCGCGTGCCCCTCCTCGTGGGCCAGCAGGGCATCCAGCTGCCGGCCCTTCAGACGGCGCAACGCGGCGGTGGTGATGACCAGTTGGGGCGCGGCCCCGGGCAGCCACCAGGCGTCCGGCCGCTCGCCCTCCAGCACCGTCAGACGGCCCGCGCCACGCTCCTCGCCGGGCAACAGCGGGGCCCGTACGAGGAGTTCGGCCCTGCGCCGCCGACGGCGCGCCCGCGCCCGTACGACCTCACGGACCAGCATCGCCGCGCTCCACACGCCGGCCAGCGCCAGCGTCACCGCGGTCGTGGCCGCCCAGGTGCCGCCCGTGCCCGGGGCGTACGCCTCCGCGACCCCGCTCGGTGCCGGGGCGAAGACATGGCCCCGTACCGCCTGCCAGGCGGCCGCCGCGCTGAGCGTCATCGACAGGGCGCAGCACAGGAGTACGGCCGCCACGGCGCACTGCCACATCCACAGCGCGACCACCGGTTCACGGTCCACCCAGTCCGCCCGGGCGAGCAGCCGAGGGGCGACGACGGCGGTCAGGGCGCCGAGCAGCAACAGTGCCGCGGGGACCATCATGGGAGCACCCTATGAGCGCCGTGCCGTCCAGGGGTACGGGCCGCCGCGGCAAAGTGACGCAGGACACGGACGAGTTCAGAGCGTCGCCAGCATCGCGACCATCGCCATCCCCATCGACAGTCGGCACGCCCGCGCCAGTTCCGGCCGGTCGCCCCAGCCGACGGCTCCGCGCCCGGCCGTGGCGGGCACCAGCCGGACCCCGGAGAGCAGCACGTACCCCATGAAGTAGAGCAGCAGCACCCCCGTCACCGCGGGGACCCCGGAACCCGTGTGATGCCCGGGGGAGACGGCCATCACGGCCGCCATGTAGACCATGGCCGAGGCCCCCACGAGATGGTGCAGATGGTGGGCGCTCGTCCGTGCCGCCCACAGGGCCCGGACGGCGGCCGCGCCGAACACGACCGCATAGGCCGACCAGGCCCACGACGGAGGCGTGAACACCGCGGCCGGTACGGCCATCGCGGCCATCCCGAAGCCCATGAGGGCCTCGCCGCCCGCCGCGCGGCGCTGCTCCTCGACATCGCTGCGCATCCGCAGCAGACAGTAGGCCCCGGTCGCCGCGCACAGTGCCACCAGCAGCCAGCCGGGCGAAGCCGGTCCGTGCACACGCACCTCCCCGCTCGACGGTCGGTCAGGGATGCGATGCCCTGCCACCGTGGCGCGCACGCGGGCGCAAGGGTGTACACGGGGAGCATTCGACGGAGCACAGCAGGTCACCGGAGAGCCCCGGAATATCTTTTACGGGTAAAACACATGCTAATCTCATGACCATGAGCAGCGCGACCCCACGACTCCCGCTGGCCGGCGTCCTGCGCCTCGGCCGGCCCTCGGACATCTGGTTCAAGCCCGCCCTGAGCGTCGTCGTCGCGGTCGCGCCACCCAACCTGACCCTGCTGGCGCTGGGCCGCCTCGACCTCGCGATGTACACGATGGCCGGCTCCCTGTGCGCCCTCTACGCCCACCACCGCCCCTACGCCGCCCGGGCCCGCACCCTGGCCAGGGTCGTGCTCGGCATGGTCGCCGGCCTCGCCGTCGCCCTGGTCGCCGCCTCCCTCACGAGCAGTGCCGTCGCCCTGGTCACCGTCGGCGCCCTCCTGGCCGCGGCGCAGAAGGCGCTGTGTGACGCGACCCGTATCGGGCCGCCCGGCAACGTGATCTTCACCTTCATCACCTCCGCCGCCCTCTTCTCCCCGCAGACCCTCGCCCAGGTCCCCGGCCATCTGGCGCTGGCCGCCGCCGCGGGCGCCTGGGCCTGGCTGATCGGCATGGCACCCGGTCTGATCCGCCCGCACGGCCCGGAGCGCCGGGCCACCGCCCACGCCCTGCGCGCCACCGCCGGGTACGCGGAGAACCCCGGCGACCCCCGCGCCAGGGCAGCCGCGGCCGCCGCGGTCCAGGCCGCCCGGCAGACCCTGCTCTCCGCCGGAGCCCGCACCGAGCCCCGCCGCGCCCTCGACCGCCTCGTCGTACGCGCCGAGGTCGCCCTCGCCGCCCCCGCCGACACCGATCCGCACCGTCTGCGCACCTGGGCGCGCGACCTGCGCGGCAACGGACCGGTCCCGCGCACCGAGGACAGGGACGACCCGCTCGGCATCGACGCCGAACTCGGCCCCACGACCGCCCCGCTGTGGCACCGCCTCGGCCCCCTGACCCCGCTCGCCGCACGCACCGCCCTGGGCTGTGCCCTCGCCGGATACGCCTCCCTGGCCCTCGGAGTCGGCCGCCCCTACTGGGCCCTGGTCACCGCCGCCTCCCTCTACCAGGCCAACCTCACCCTCACCTGGAGCCGCGGCGTCCAGCGCGTCGTCGGCAACCTCGCCGGTGTCCTCCTCTTCGCCGCCGTCGTCCCGCTCGCCCACCTCGGCCCGGCCGCCCTCGTCCTGGTCTGCCTCGCCTTCAACTTCGGGGCCGAGGCGCTGATCAGCCGCAACTACTGGCTCGGCAGCGTCTGTGTGACTCCGATGGCGCTGCTCATCACGGAGTTCACCGGCTTCCAGGAGCCGGGCCGGCTGATCACCGAACGGGTCGTGGACACCGTCGTGGGCGCCCTCGTCGGCTTCGTCGCCGCGATCGCCGTCACCAACCGGCGCGCCGGGGACCGTATCGAGCTCGCCCTGACCGCCGTCGACCGCGCCCGCGAACGCACCGCCCGCCTCCTGGCCGAACCGCACCCCGCCCCCGCCGCCCTGGACACCGCCCGCCGCACCCTGGCCGCCGCCCTCGTCGAACTGCGTGCGACCGTGGACGCCGCGTCGGGTGAGTGGTGGCAGCGCGCCCTGCCCCGGGAGCGGGTCGTGCTCGCCGAGCAGACGGGACACCGTACGCTCGCCGCGACGACACGACGGCGGACCGGTGCGACGACGGAGGATGTACGGCCATGACGGCTCGGGCCAGCAGGGAAAGCACCGCTCGGACGAATCGGACGGATCGATCGGATCGGTCGGACCGGACGGACACCGTCGCGGCGGTCGTCCGGCAGTGGCAGGACGTCCACCCGGGCCTCGACACCGGCCCCATGGAGATCATCGGCCGCATCAACCGCTCCGCCGCCCTCCTCCAGCAGGCCGAGGACGCCCCGCTGCGCCGGGCGGGCCTCAGCCGCCCCGAGTTCGACCTGCTCGGCGCGCTGCGCCGCACCGGGCATGAACTGACCCCCGGCGAGCTGGCCCGCGAGACCTTCTCCTCCGGCGCGGCCGTCACCAAGCGCCTCAAGCAGCTCACCGAGCGCGGCCTGGTCGAGCGCCGCGTCGACACCCGCGACCGCCGGGTCGCCCACCTCCGCCTCACCGAGCGGGGCCGCGAGCTCGTCGACGGGATCCTGCCCGAGCAGCTCGCGTACGAGACCGCCGTACTGTCCGTGCTGGACGGCGAGAAGCAGGGTGAACTCGCCTCGCTGCTCGGGGAGTTGCTGGGGCAGCTGGAGGGGCGCCTGGGGGCGTTCCGCGCCTGAGCAGCACTTTTGGAAGTCTCGGGGCCGGACACGCCGTTGACGTGATCCCGGCGCACTCCCTGGGTTCGGTGCGATTCGCCGACGGGCATGCGAAATGCCGGGCGGAAGAGGGTCGCCGTGGCAGCCGAAACGCTCATCGTCGATCTCGGCGCCGAGCCGGGACCCTTCCACGGCGGCGCCGCCGGCACGCTCTACGGCCTCTACGGCGACGGTGTGCCCGGCCGTGCCGTCGTCGAGGGCATGTACGTCCGCACGGTCGTCACCAAGGCTCAGGACGGCATCCAGCACCCCGGCGCCGGCGGCCGGGACGTCTACCTCCGGTTTCGTCGCGAGCATCCGCAAGCAGGTCGAACAGGTCCTGACGACGGGCGAGTCGAAGTCCCATGTCGTCCACGTGCCGTTCAGCGAACCCGAGGGCAACATGTTCGGCGACGGGGAGTGGAGCTACGACGGCACCTCCTGGCACACCGACCCCGAGCGCTGCTTCACCGCCTGGCGGGACGTGTACCGGCTGATCGAGGGCCTCCACCCGGACACCCGGATCGCCGGTCCCGACACCTGCATCCTGTGCCCCGAGGTCAAGGGGTTCCTGGAGTTCGCCCGGGAGCGATCGGGGAGTCCAGTAACTTCTGGCGCCTCTCCGTCCCCGTGACCCTCCAACGGGGCGTCCCGGTCGTCGACTCGGTGACGGTGACGCCGCTCGTCTGACGACCGCTTCCCGAACCGGGGCTTCCGGGTCACCATGGCCGCCATGACCGATGGACTGGTGTTGCCGCCGGGCTCGGGCCGCCTCATGGGCGCCTCCGGCATGACGCTCAAGGTCGGGGCCGAACACTCGGCCCGCTGGTCGGTGTTCGAGGCCGTCGTGGGGCCGGGGTTCGACGTCGGGGCCCATTTCCACGACGAGGCCGAGGAGTTGTTCTACGTCCTCGACGGCGAACTCGACCTCCTCGCCTTCGAACCCACGGTCCGGACCTCCGGGAACTGGCAGAGCTGGCAGTCGGAGTCCGGACAGAAGGTTGCCCGCGGCGGGCCCGGCAGCCTGATGTACGTCCCCGCAGGCTGCCCCCACGGCTTCGCCAACCCCGGTACGGCCCCCGCCCGCATGCTGTTCCTCGCCGCCCCGGCCGGCCACGAGCACTACATCATGGAGATCGCCGGGATCCTGGAAGGGGGCGGGCCGCCCGACCAGCAGGCCGTCGCCGAGGTGCGCAGCCGCCACGGCATCCACCAGCTGACGCAGATGGTTCCCGGACGCTAGCGCGCCGTCAGGTCCAGGTCCGCGGTCCTCGTCCCCGGCTCGTCAAGATCATCCGGAGGCATGATGCCGCCGCGCGGGGGCGCGAGCCACCCTTTCCGGTGTCGATCTGTCAGAAGGAGCGCATCATGTCGTACCCGGAGCCCCGCTACCACGGCGACAAGGGCGAGGTGAACGCCGTCTTCCGCCCCGCCGGCACCCCCGCGGACCTCTCCTCGCCCGGTGGCTCGACCCACTACCTCGCCACCCATGAGTCGACCGGAGGTGAATTCGGCCTGTACAAGGTGGAGATGGCGCCCCGGTCCGGCGGGCCCAGCACCCACTTCCACAAGGCGATGTCGGAGTCCTTCTACGTCCTCTCGGGCGAACTGGAGCTCTACAACGGGGAGAAGTGGGTCACGGGCCTCGCGGGCGACTTCCTGTACGTGCCGGTCGGCGGGCTGCACGCCTTCAAGAACGTCTCCGACGAACCCACGTCCATGCTCCTGCTCTTCTCCCCGGGCGCCCCGCGTGAGGAGTACTTCGAGCAGGTCGCGGAGATGACCGGACGCGGCGGCGACGCACTCAAGGAGTTCCGCGTCCGGCACGACAGCTACTTCGTGGACTAACGGACCATGCGTGGACCGGCGGACCATGCGTGGACTAGAGGACGTCGGTCGCCGTGCGGCGGTAGCCCGAGCGGCGGTCGTCGATGTCGGCCCAGCGGTCGCCGTAGATCGTCTTGACGACGGCCGGCTCCCGGACGAAGTCGTGCGGGAAGCCCAGGTCCACCGCGCTCGCCTCGTCCAGGCGCGCGACCGCGTCCGCGTCGAGGCGCACGCCGACGCTGCCCAGGTTGTCGGCGAGCTGGTGCTCCTTGATGGCGGCGACGATCGGGACGATGTTGCCGGGGCGCTGGAGCAGCCAGGCCAGCGCCACCTGGGCCGGGCTCCAGCCGCCCTGTTCGGCGATCTCCAGGACCGCGGTGATGACCTCTTCCTCCTGGGCGGTCGGCTTGCTGCCCCAGGCGTCGAGCCGGCCCGTCTCACCCCGCCGGTACTTGCCGGTCAGCCGTCCGGCCGACAGCGGAGCCCAGGCGAACACCGCCTGGCCGAACGCCCGCGCCTGCGGCAGCAGTTCACGTTCCGGAGTGCGCTCCAGCAGGTTGTAGCGCAGCTGCGAACCGGCGAACGCGGTCCAACCCCGCAGTTCGGCCAGGGTGTTGGCCTGTGCGATCTCCCACGCGGGCCAGTCCGAGACACCGATGTACAGCACCTTGCCGGTCCGTACGAGGTCGTCCAGTGCCCGCATCACCTCGTCGACCGGGGTGAAGTTGTCCCGGGCGTGCACCCACAGGACGTCGAGGCGGTCGGTGCGCAGCCGCTCCAGGCTCGCCTCCACCGACTGCACCAGATTCTTGCGGTGGTTGCCGGCCGCGTTCAGGTCCCCCTTGCGGGTCCCGCACGTGTACTTGCTGGCCAGCACGAACTCCTCGCGCCGGCCCTCCAGCGACTCGCCGAGAATCCGCTCGGAGTTGCCGCCCGAGTAGATGTCGGCCGTGTCGACGAAGTTGCCGCCCGCGTCGGCGTAGGCGTCCAGCAGCTTGGCGCTCGTCTCCTTGTCCGAGCCGACGCCCGACTCCTCGCCCATGACCATCGCGCCGAGGCTCAGCTCGCTCACGCGCAGACCGGTCCTGCCGAACAGTGTGTAACGCACGATTCAGTTCCCCCTTCGGGCAGTTCGTGCGCACGACGCTAGGAGGTGGAGCGCACTTCAACGCAAGCGCGTTTCCCGGCGGCCGTGGATCAGTGTTCCGCGCCTGCCGAGTACACCCCGAACATAGCCCCTTGGGGATCCCGCAGGACCGCGATCCGCAGACCGTCGGGCACGGTCGTGGGCTCCATCAGGACCGTGCCGCCCGCCTCCGTCGCCGTTGCCGCGCTCGCGTCCACGTCCGCCACCGCGAAGTACGGCAGCCAGTGCGGCGGCACCTCGGGCGGGAACTTGTCGTCCATCCGCACCATGCCGCCGAAGTCGGCGCCGTCGAGACCCCACTGCGTGTAGTGCTCGGAGGCGTTGACGCTCCAGCCGAACACCGTGGTGTAGAAGTCCACCGCCCGCTCGGGCTGCCGGCTCATCAGCTCCACCCACCCGAGCGCACCGGGCTCGTTGAGCAGCCCCGCCCCCTCGAAGCCCTTCGCCTGCCACAGATGGAAACCGGCGCCCTGCGGATCGGCGACCGAGGCGAAGCGCCCCATGCCGGGAACGTCCCCGGGCTCGAACACCACGCTCCCACCGGCCGACTCGACCTTCTCCACCGTGGCGTCGAGATCCGCCACGGCGAAGGTCACGAACCACACGACGGGCTGCCCCTCCTCACCCAACGGCACAAGCCCGGCGACCGGGAGATGACCGACGTACGCGATCGTGTACCCGCCCATCTCCTCCCGGGAGTCGGTCTCCGCGCGCCAGCCGAAGAGCTCGCCGTAGAAGGACTTCGCCGCCTCCGGATCCGGGGTTCCCACCTCGGCCCAGCAGGGGCCGCCGACCACCGGCTTGTCGAGTTTCATGGCGTCACGGCCTTTCTGCCGACGCGAGCGTCCCCTTTTCGCACGCTAGCCCCGCTCGGCCGCCGCTGCCATCCGGCGTCGCACTCTGGCCCCGGGCCCCCGACCGCGCGTACCCTCGTCCGCGTACCGCACCTCATGGCGGCCCTCCCGTTCACCACCACGGCCCGGAGGCCCCGTATGTCCGCTCCAGAGGTGCGCCCGTTCCGCCGCGACGACCGCGACCAGCTCACCGAACTGATCAACGCGCATGTCGCCGCCGTGATCCCCGGCGTCTCCGTCTCCACCAACACCGTCCTGAGCGCGCTGGAACGCCGGCCCGAGGAGTTCCTCACCGACCCCTGGGTGTGCGAGCGCGTGACACTCGTCGCCGAGCAGCACGGGTACGTCGTCGCGGCCGCCCATCTGCTGCGCTACCGCGCGGACCCGGAGGTCGGCGAGAGCTACCGGGACGCGGGCGAGATCAACTGGCTGGTCTGCCATCCCCGGGCGTCCTTCCGGTCCGACCCGGAGGAGGCCGCCGACCTCCTGCTCGCCGCCTGCCTCGCCCGGCTGGCCCGCTGGAACGTCCGCGTCCGGTATGCCGACGGCTCGCTGCCCGCCCCGGTCGTGTACGGCCTGCCCCGCAACTGGCCGCACATCCGCGCCGCCTACGCACGGGCGGGCTTCCGGCACCTGGGCGACACGGAGGTCGTCCTGATCGCCCGCGTCGCCGACCTCCCACCGCCCGAGCCCTGCCCGGGCGTCACCGTCGAACGCACCCTGGGGGAGTGCGGCACCCGCTTCACGGCCCGCGACGGCGGCCGCGCCCTCGGCTTCATCGAGGTGGACACCGCCCTGGCCCGCCCCGAACGCCACACACGCGCCGCGGGTCTCGCCGACATCGGCAACCTGCACGCCGGGTCCGAGGACCTGCGACGCCGGCTCCTCGCCCAGGCCGCCGAATGGCTCCGGCTGTCCGGCGTCGACCGCGTCGTCGCCTACGAGCAGGCGGGCGACACCAAGGCGATCGCCCTGCTGACCTCGACCGGCTTCCACGAACTGACCCGCACCGACCGAGGCTGGGAACACCGCCCCTAGATCCCGGGCCGGTACCGGATCGGATGGTCCGCCGGCACCTCCACCAGCACGATCGGCATCCCGTCCGGGTCGGCGATCCACATCTCGATCAGCCCCCAGGGCTCCTTCACCGGCGGCCGCACGATCGCGACGCCCTTCGCCAGCAGCTCCTCGTGCGCGGCCGCCACGTCCTCGACCTGCATCCACAACCGCACCGCCGGGGACGGCGGTGTCTGCGACCGCCCCGAGACCTCCAGGAAGCCGCCGCCGAGGAAGTAGACGGTGCCGCGGTCGGGACCCGTGCCGAACTCGCGGTAGACGGCGAGGCCGAGCTGCTCTCCGTAGAAGGCCCGGGAGCGCTCGGGGTCGGTGGGGTGGAGGAGGGTTCGGCCACTCAGTACGTGCACCATGCGGCGGAGCCTAGTGGGAGCGTTACGCTCGTCGGTGCCCGTGCCGTGCCCGAGAGCGGAGATACGCCCGATGACCGCTGGACTCACTTTCCGCGACGCGACCGACGCCGATGTGGATGCCCTGGTCGCGCTGATCGAGTCGGCGTACCGAGGGGACTCCAGCCGGGCGGGGTGGACCACCGAGGCGGACATCCTCCAGGGGCAGCGGACCGACCCCGACGGGGTCCTCCAGGTCATCAAGTCGCCCGACAGCCGGCTGCTCACCGTCGAGCGCGACGGCGGGATCGTGGCCTGCTGCCAGCTCGAACACCGCGGCGTCCACGCCTACTTCGGGATGTTCGCGGTCAGCCCGCAGCTCCAGGGCGTCGGCCTCGGCAAGGTGATCATCGCCGAGGCCGAGCGCAGGGTCCGCGAGGAGTGGGGTGCCACGGAGATGCAGATGACGGTGATCTCCGTACGCGACGACCTCATCGCCTGGTACGAGCGGCGCGGCTACCGCCGTACGGGCCGGATGACCCCGTTCCCGTACGGCGACGAGCGCTTCGGCATCCCGCAGCGCGACGACCTGCAGTTCGAGCTGCTGGTCAAGCCGTTGGTGTGACGTTCATGCAGGGGGCTATGCGGTGAAGCGGGCGGTGCGCTTGATCTCCGGGTAGTCGGTGGTCGCACCGTCCAGCTGCAGGGCCCGTACGAGACGCAGCTGGTCCTGGGTGTTGACCACCCAGCCGATGATCCTGAGGTCCGCCTTGCGGGCGTGTTCGACGACCTCCAGGGTGATCCGGCGGATGTTGAGGCAGACGGTCGCGGCGCCCGCCTCGACGGCCCGGTCCACGACGTCGGTGCCGTACCGGCTGGCGATCAGTGCGGTCCGTACGCCCGGCACCAGGCGGGTGATCTCGGCGACCGCCTCGTCGTGGAACGAGGAGACCTCGACCCGGCCGACCAGATCCCGCTTGAGCATGACCTCGGCCAGGGCCCGGGCCGCCGCGATGTCCTTGATCTCGGCCTGGAGCGGTGTCCGTACGGCCTCCAGGACCTCCTCGAAGACGGGGACCCGCTCGCCGCGGCCCGCGTCCAGGGCGCGCAGTTCCTCAAGGGTCTTCTCGGCGATCGGGCCGGTCCCGTCGGTCGTGCGGTCCACGTCCGTGTCGTGCATGACGACGAGCGCGCCGTCCTTGCTCAGGTGCAGGTCGAGTTCGATGACGTCGAGGCCGGCCTCCTGGGCGGCGACGAAGGAGCGGAGGGTGTTCTCGGGTTCGAGACCCATGACCCCGCGATGACCGATGGTAAGGAAGTTCAAGGTTCAACTCGCTTCCGTCGACGGCGGCTCAGCCTCCGCAGCCTAGTGGCCCGGGGCGGTGATGAACCCGCGCGTACACAGGCGTGGGCGAGTCCTGCGGGCATTGACCGCCCCTCGACCCCAAGGGGGTTACGTATACCCATTGAATCCGCCGACATGGCGTTCGGCAGGAAAAATTTCTGTGACCATGTGGCTGCGCAGGATAATTTCCGGAGACTCCTCTTGCTTGAAGAAACCTGCCATGCATACGGTGTCCTGACGCGAGGTTCTCCCGTGGAGGATGGGACATGACGGAAATTCTTGTGCAGGCGGCGACGGGGGAGCAGGCTCCTCCCATGACCAGGGTGGTGGAGCACCCGGCATGGCCCGTGCTCAAGGATGCCGTGGAGCGGATCCGGCCCTGGCAGTCCAAGGACGGATCGATCGACTTCACGGCCGAGGGCGCCCCCGGGCGCGCCGATGCCGAGGCCGTCGTACGGCAGGTCGTCGGCGCCGTCGAGGAGCTCTCCCCGCTGCTCCCGCACGACTGCGCCTACCACGAGGCCCTGGTCAAGGACCTGCAGCGGTGGGCCGACGGCGGTTTCGAGGTGCCCGACTTCCTGGACTCCCTGCTGGCCTTCCAGCCCGCCGCGGGCCGCGCCGACGGTCTGCAGCACCTGGTCGTCTTCCCGATGTACACGCAGAACGGCAACCCCGACCGCAACCTCGAAGCGGTCGTGCTGCGCATGGTCTGGCCCGACTGGCTGGCCGAGCTGGAGCGCACCCGCTACGACAACCCGCTGTTCTGCGGCATCAAGTTCGAGGACTTCACGGCCGGCTACGACACCAACTCCGCCGTGCTCTTCCCGGAGACCATCGCCGTGCGCGAGGCACCGGAACGCTTCTCCTGGGGCGGCATCTTCTGCGACCGCGAGGCCGCCCGCTTCCGCCGGGTCACCGACGCCGCCGTCGACATCCTCGGCCTCGAGCTCCCCGAGGACATCGCCGCGATGGTCCACGACCAGACGCGCTGCGAGGAGGCCTTCGTCCTGTGGGACATGGTCCACGACCGCACCCACAGCCACGGCGACCTGCCCTTCGACCCGTTCATGATCAAGCAGCGCCAGCCGTTCTGGATGTACGGCCTGGAGGAGCTGCGCTGCGACCTCACCGCCTTCAAGGAGGCCGTGAAGCTGGAGACGGAAGGCGTCGCGCAGGCCCGTGACGTGCAGTTCGCGGTCCTCTTCGACCGGATGTTCCGCTTCCCGGTCACCGGCGAGCGGGTCCGCAACTACGACGGTCTCGGCGGCCAGCTGCTCTTCGCCTACCTCCACAAGCACGACGTCGTCCGCTGGACCGACAACAAGCTGCACATCGACTGGCAGCGCGCCCCGCAGGTCACCAACCAGCTCTGCGCCGACATCGAGCAGCTCTACCGCGACGGCATCGACCGCCCGAAGCTCGTCCACTGGTTCGCCGGGTACGAGCTGGTCTCCGCCTACCTCGCCCCGCACCCGGGCTCCAAGTGGGCCAAGGGTCCCGACGCCCTCGACCTGACCCAGCCGCCGCGAAAGCTCGTCGATGACGTGCTTCCGGACGAGTTTCCGCTGAGCATGTTCTATGAGGCCCTCTCCAAGAAGCTCAAGAACGTGATCGCCAGCACCAAGGGCATCCGTGCGGAGAGCGCCGAGCAGGTCGCCGCGTGAACGACCGCGGTACCGAGAACACTGCACGGCAAGCTCAGGAGGCGAAGAACATGGCGGGGAACGGAGCTCTCAGCGGTGCGGTGATCGCGGTGGCCGGCGCGGGCGGACCCGCGGGCCGCGCGACACTGCGGCGACTGGCCGAGGCGGGTGCCACCGTCGTCGGCGCGGACAACGACCCCGAGCGGCTCGCGGAGGCCGTGTCCCACGCCCGGGACGCGGCCGGCGGGGCCACCGTCACCGGGGAGCCCGTCGACCTGCTCGACCTGGAGTCCACCCGGGACTGGGCGGCCGGCATCGAGAAGGACTTCGGCCGGGTCGACGGCGTGGTCCACCTCGTCGGCGGCTGGCGTGGCAGCGAGACCTTCATCAAGACCAGCCTCGACGACTGGGACTTCCTGGAGCTGCTGCTCATCCGCACCGTGCAGCACACCTCCCTCGCCTTCTCCGAGGCCCTCCAGCGCAGCGACCGCGGCCGCTACGTCCTGATCAGCGCGGCCGGCGCGACCAAGCCCACCGCGGGCAACGCCGCCTACGCCGCCGCGAAGGCCGCCGCCGAGGCGTGGACCCTCGCCATGGCCGACTTCTTCCGCAAGGCGGGGGCCGGTGAGGAGCTCACCTCCGCGGCGACCATCCTGGTGGTGAAGGCGTTGGTGCACGACGCGATGCGCGCCGAACGACCCAACGCGAAGTTCGCGGGCTTCACGGACGTCAAGGACCTCGCCGGTGCCATCGTCGACGTCTGGGACAAGCCCGCCGGAGAAGTGAACGGAAACCGTCTGTGGCTCACCGAGAAGCCGTGAACCCTGCGAAGACCGACGCCCGTCGCCGTCACGACCCGGACAGCCGCGGCTTCGCCAGCGACAACTACGCCGGCGCCCACCCGGAGGTGCTCGCCGCCCTGGCCCTGGCCAACGGCGGGCACCAGGTCGCCTACGGCGAGGACGACTACACCGACAACCTCCAGTCGATCATCCGCAGCCACTTCGGCCCCACGGCGGAGGCGTTCCCGGTCTTCAACGGCACCGGTGCCAATGTCGTCGCCCTCCAGGCGGTCACCGACCGCTGGGGCGCGGTGATCTGCGCCGAGAGCGCGCACGTCAACGTCGACGAGGGCGGGGCGCCGGAGCGCATGGGCGGCCTGAAGCTGCTCACCGTCCCCACGCCCGACGGCAAGCTCACGCCCGAGCTGATCGACCGCCAGGCCTGGGGCTGGGAGGACGAGCACCGGGCGATGCCGCAGGTCGTCTCCATCACCCAGAGCACCGAGCTCGGCACCCTCTACACGCCGGACGAGATCCGGGCGATCTGCGACCACGCCCACGCGCGCGGTATGAAGGTGCACCTGGACGGCTCCCGGATATCCAACGCGGCGGCGTCGCTGAACGTCCCGATGCGGACGTTCACCAACGCGGTCGGCGTCGACATCCTGTCGCTGGGCGGGACGAAGAACGGCGCGCTCTTCGGTGAGGCCGTCGTGGTGATCAACCAGGACGCCGTCAGCCATATGAAGCACCTGCGCAAGCTGTCGATGCAGCTCGCCTCGAAGATGCGCTTCGTGTCGGTGCAGCTGGAGGCGCTGCTGGCGAAGGATCTGTGGCTGCGCAACGCCCGCCACTCCAACGAGATGGCCCAGCGGCTGGCCGAGGGCGTCCGGGCGGTCCACGGTGTGGAGATCCTCTACCCGGTGCAGGCCAACGCGGTCTTCGCGCGGCTGCCGCACGAGGTGAGTCTGCGGCTGCAGAAGCGGTTCCGTTTCTACTTCTGGGACGAGGCCGCGGGCGATGTCCGCTGGATGTGCGCGTTCGACACGACCGAGGAGGACGTGGACGCGTTCGTCGCGGCGCTGAAGGAGGAGATGGCGCACTAGCGCACATCCATCCACTGCATAGCTATGCGATCACCCGTAAAACGATTGACGTTCGGGTGATCGCATTCCTATGCTCTGCGGTCATGGAGCTGATCCAGAACACCGCTGATCTGTCCGCCTACTTGGCCGCGGACGAGGCCATCGACCACCATCACCCGCGCGTGCGGGAGACCGCGGCCCGCCTCGCCCGGCAGGCCGAGGACTCGTATGGGTATGCGCGACTGGCCTTCGAGTTCGTACGCGACACCATCCCTCACTCGCAGGACGCGGGCGACCCTCGAGTCACCTGGCGCGCCTCCGACGTCCTGGAGCAGGGCACCGGCATCTGCTACGCCAAGGCCCACGCCCTGGCCGCGCTGTTGCGGGCCGAGGACATCCCGACGGCGCTGTGCTACCAGAAGTTCGACGTGGTGCACGGTCTGGTCGCCGTCCGGTTCAACGGGGCCTGGCATCGGCAGGATCCTCGGGGCAACAAGCCGGGTGTGGATGCCCAGTTCTCCCTCGACGGCGAACGGCTGGCTTTCGTGTGCGATCCGGAGTCCAATGAGGTGGACTATCCAGTGCTGTACGCTGAACCGCATCCGGCCGTTCTGAGCGTCCTCAAGGCCGCTCCCGACCGGCCGCACCTGTGGAAGACGCTCCCGACCGCACTCTGAGGCAGCCGATGACCCTCTCCCTGACCGTGTCCGACGAGGTCCGCACCCTCGCGCCCGGCTTCACCCACGTCGCGATCGAAGCGCACGACCTGGTCAACGGGCCCAGCACCGAGGCGAGTTCGGCACTCCTCGACGACGCGGCCCACCGTCTCGCCGCCCGTCTGGACGGCCGGGCCCCGCACGAGGACCCGCACATGGCGGCCTGGCGCTCGGTGTACACGGCGTTCGGCTCGAAGCCGTCACGGACACGCAACTCGGCGGAGGCGCTGGCGAAGCGGGCCCTCGCGGAGGGCGGGCTGCCCCGGATCAACCTCCTCGTCGACCTCTACAACGCGATCAGCGTCGCCCATCTGATCCCCGTGGGCGGCGAGGACATCGACCGCATCGAGGGCGGCATGCGCCTGGTCCGGGCAACCGGCGAGGAGGACTTCGTGACCGTCGCGGGCGGGGAGGAGGTCGTCGAACACCCTGACGCCGGGGAGGTGGTGTGGCGCGACGACCGTGGCGTGACGTGCCGCCGCTGGAACTGGCGCCAGGGGCCGCGGACCCGGCTCACGGAGGAGACCGTCTCCGGGATCTTCCTGCTGGAGAGCCTCGCGCCGATGGCGGTCGCCGAGGTGGAGGCGGCCGCTGCCGAACTGGCCGAGCTGTTGGAGAAGTTCAGCCCGGGGGCGCGGATCGAGGTAGGGGCGGCGGTGTCGGCGGGCTGAGGGGTCAGGGACGGCGTACGAAGTCGACGTCGCGGCGGGCCCAGGCGCTCAGGAGGTCGCCGTAGCCGTCGGGGACGGGGAGGCCGGGGAGGGGGACGTCGTCGCCGGTGTGCCTGGCCGCGATGTAGGGGCCGAGGTCGGAGAGCGGGCCGAGCACGGCCACGAGGCGCTCGGTGGCCGGGGGTTCGCTGCAGGCCTCCAGGGAGGTCAGGAGCAGCACTGCGGCGCCCAGGTAGCCGTCGGCGTCCAGGGCGTCGGGGGCCACAGGTTCCCGGGACGCCGAACTCAGGGATCGGAGCATGCCGTCCAGAGGGCGCGACACGTCGTGGGGACGGTCCGCCCATGGCGGCTGGGCGTGTTCCCGCACCCAGGCACCGACAGTGGAGCAGTCACGTGGGGTGGACTCCCACAGCGGACGTGAGTCCCGCTCGTTCCCCAGGAACACGTAGAGGCAGCGGAAGGCGTACGGCGACCACACGTGATCCGCGCTGAAGATGCCCATGGGCCATCTGTCGAACAGCGAGCTCAGAGTCAGGTCGCCGTTGTGGAGGTAGTCGCTCAGCCGGGCCAGTCCGTGATTGAGACCGACGTCCAGGAGACCGACACCGTCGCGTGCCGCGGCGCGGAACTCTGCCGCGTACTCGGTGATCCTCCCGCGGGCGAAGCCCCACCAGTGGTCGAACAGGTCCTGAGCGTGGATCGAGCTGACGCCGTGGGCGGCGTACGCGGCCAGGAGCAGTCCGGTTCGCCGTCGGTGTCCGTCCCCCGACGTCACGGCGTCGGCGATCGCCGCAGCCAGCTCGTCCGCGACCAGCTCGCGGCTGTACCAGGAGCTGGTGAGCAGGGCCATGACGGGGCCACTGAACTCCGCGTCCATGGGGTCCCCCGGCAGCAGGTGCTCCACCGCCTCCCTCGTCAGCCGGCGCACGATGCGAGGAGGCGGATCCACGCAGCTCAGGCAGCGGGCCAGAAACGCGAGTACGTTTCCGCGGCCTGCGGTCGACCGGCGGCGCCGTTCGTCGAGCAGGGCGGTGAAGACGCGTTCCGCCCCGTCGACCGTCGCGCGGTCCTTCATCTGCACGGCCAGCTGGCCGACGACGTCCCACTGCTGCCGGGCCACGCGGGACGCGAGACGGCGGGCCAATGCTTCCGGGGTGTCGCTGAGGCCGGCGAGCTGAGCGGCGGCGAAGTACTCCAGGAACGTGCGGTGCGTGAAGGTGTACAGGCTCTCCCCGCGTGCGGTGGTGCCCATCTCGCTGAACACCCAGGCGCGTCCGCGGCAGAAGCCCACGAACTGGCGTGCCGCCGTCTCGGCCTCCGCACGCGCCTCATAGCCGCGGCCGTCCAGGAACTCCGCGACCCTGTCCACGAGTTCGCGTTCCGTCACCGAAGGGCTCTCGCCCTCCTCGGTCAGGAGCCAGAGGGCGACATGGCGTAGCGCGGGCTCGACCAGCCGTGACATCGTCAGTTCGACATGAATCCGGCGCCGGACGTCCCACTTGTGGAACAGCAGCGCGGCACACTGCTCGTAGACCTCCGGACGACTGCGCGGGATGAAGCCCGTGCCGCGGTAGAGGATGCACATCAGGGCCAGCATCAAGGGGTTGCCACGCAGATCGGTGAGGTCCGCGCTCCCCGCCAGGAAGTCCTGCGCGCTGCGTCCCGCTTCCTCGGAGGTTCCTTCCTCCTGCGCGAACCACTTCGTGACGTACTCCTCGGTCTGCTCCGGGTCGAACGATCCGAGCCGGTAGCACTCGAAGAAGCGGTCGTCGAGGCGGGCCTCGTCGTAGCCCACGACCCGGGAGCTGACCAGCACCTGTGCCAGTGGGTACTTGGCGCTGAAGAGCTCGACGACCTCGGTCACCTCCCGCCGCCGGGTGGCGTCCAGCAGTTCGTCCAGCCCGTCGAAGACGACCGAGGCGGCTCCGCTCAGCAACAGCCGGTCCACGGCGCCCGGCGGTGCGGGGCACTGGTAGTGGGTCCTGAGGCGGTGCTCGATGTGGTCGACGACCGAGCTCCGCTCCCCGTCGCCTGCGGCGAAGTCGCGCAGTACGACGAGGAAGGGCAGCGGAGAGCTCGGGTCGCAGGCCCGTCTGTGCATGAGGACCTGACAGGTGGTGGACTTGCCGCACCCCGGATCGCCCAGCAGCACGGTGCGGTCCAACAGGCGGTCCAGGTCGGCGAGGTCGAGCGGGGGCGAGTCGTGGTCGTCGTACGTCTGGATCCTCGGACTCACATGCAACGCCTCGATCGGCACCCGCCTCCGCCGCTCGAAATCCGGCGGCTCCAACGACCCGTGCGCGAACACGGCCTGCCGCCGATACGCCCCGACGAACGCCTGGTCCGCGGCAAGGCACTCGGCGTCCCGCAGCGACAACGCCCGCGTATGCCGCTCGATCGCACCGAGCACCGCGGTGATACGAGCCGAGAACGCATCCCGCCGGACCCGGTCCACCAACACCGGGTCCGCCGCGGCGAGTCGGCCCACGATTGTGGCGATCTCCAGATCGCAGTGGTCGAAGAACTCCTCCGCGAGCCCCGACGCCACCGCATCGGGATCCCCGAGCCCGGCGGCGGCGAAGACGGGTGGCAGGGCGGCCCGCGCACAGGCCAGGTACGCCTCCCGCAGCTGCCCGACCACGGCCTCCGGCGCGTCCGTCAAGCGCGCCGCGAGCAGCTCGTGCAGCACCGCCTGGCTGTCGTCGCAGCGGAAGAACTCCGCCACGGATTCTCCGGACACACCGTCCGGCAGCCCGGGAGCGTCCCGTACCGGCGTCAACTCATACGTGTCGAACCAGCGGATCAGCGCCTGTTCGGCACCGTCACTCCCCACCGACTCCCGCCGCAGCCACCGAACCGTACCGGCGATGGCCTCGACGAGCACGCCGGCCGCGACCTCGGCAAGCACGCAGCTCGGTCCCCCCTTCCCGGGCGTCGCCCGGTACGGCGAAGGTAGCCAGGGGCGGGCCGAGCGTCCAGATGGCAGGAAGGGGTGAACTCCCGTCCGGCGGACGGGAGTTCAGGGCGGGAGTTCAGGTTCGCGGCCTCAGCGGGTCTCGGCCGCGCGGACTTCCTCCGGGGTCGGTGCCGTGCCGCCCAGATGCGCCGGCATCCACCAGGTGTCGTCGGCGTCCTTCGGACGGACCGGGTACGCCCGCTGCGCGGCCTCCAGCATCTGCTGGACACTCTCGCGGAGTTGACGGGTGATCGCGCCCGCGTACTTGTCCTTGGGGGCCTCGATCGGCTCGCCGACCCGGATGGTGATCGGGGTGTGGCTGCGCTTGAAGTTGCGCGGGTGACCCTTGGTCCACAGGCGCTGGGTGCCCCAGAGCGCCATCGGGATCAGCGGGACGCCGGCCTCCTGGGCCATGCGCGCGGCACCGGACTTGAAGGACTTCAGGGTGAAGGACTGGGAGATCGTGGCCTCGGGGAAGACGCCGACGATCTCGCCGGAGCGCAGGGAGCGCAGCGCGTGCTGGTAGGCCGCCTCACCCTGCTTGCGGTCCACGGGGATGTGCTTCATGCCCCGCATCAGCGGACCGGAGATCTTGTGCCGGAACACGGACTCCTTCGCCATGAAGCGAACGAGTCGTTTCTGCGGGAGCGCCGCCAGCCCGTCGAAGATGAAGTCCAGGTAGCTGATGTGGTTGCTGACCAGCACGGCGCCGCCCGAGCGCGGGATGTTCTCCGAACCCTGGCAGTCGATCTTGAGGTCCCACGCCTTGAACAACGTGAGGGCGAGACCGACGACGGGACGGTAGACAAGCTCTGCCATGGACGGGGTGGACCCTTCCTTCTCTGCCTGGGAAAGGTGGCTCCCAGCGGGAAAGTTACGGCGCCGTAGGTTTACGGCATCTCGCAGATCGTGCCCCAAGAACGGACGGGGGGCCAGTCCTGGTGCCTGTGAACGGCGAGATACTTGTCACGTCGGCAGCTTGATCCACCTCGGTCTTTTACGAAAGCGTTACTCTGCTCGTACCGCCACCCGCCGTACGAGCAGGTACATCTCGCACCCCAGGCAGTACCCGAACGTGGCGTTCAGGAACGCGGCCGCGAGCGCGGCGCCGGTCGCGGTGAGACCCAGCCACTCCGGTCCGAGTCCGAACCCGACCAGTCCCAGGCCCGCGAAGACGAGCCCCACTGTCTGTGCGAACCGCGGCGGTTCCGGCGCCTCGAACTCGGTCGGCGGCCCGAGCCGGGGCCGTACGGCCTTGCGGTACAGCCAGCCGTACGGCGAGCGCCCCACCCCGCCGGCCGCGCCCAGGGCGAACGCCAGGGTCTGCCAGGCCAGGAGCCACACGCTGCCGGTGATCAGCACGACCGCCAGTACTAGGGTCGTCACCGCTGCTCCGAAGCGCGGTCCCCTCACGTCGATGTCCATGAATCAAGCATTCCGCAAGGGGAACGTTTCGTGGAGCCGGGAATCTTTGCAGTCTCGTGAACGCTGGAGCTGGGTGATGGCCGGACTCATGGTGTGTGTGGTGGTGCTCGCCGCGGCGAGCGCCTACGGAGTGCTGCACAAGCGGCGGAGCGGGAGAGTACGGGTGCGCGGGCGGGACGACGGCAAGCGGCTCGGCACGGCCGAGCTGGGCGGGGAGTTGGGGGAGCGGGCCACGCTGGTCCAGTTCTCCAGCGCCTTCTGCGCGCCCTGCCGGGCCACCAAGCGGATCCTGGGCGAGGTGGCCGGCATGGTGCCGGGCGTCGCGCACATCGAGATCGACGCCGAGGCCCATCTGGACCTCGTCCGTGCACTCGACATCCTCAAGACGCCGACCGTGCTCGTACTGGACGCCGACGGCCGTGTCGTGCGGCGGGCCACCGGACAGCCGCGCAAGGCGGATGTCATCGCGGCACTGGGGGAGGCGGTTTGACCTCGGTGGGCGCACGGTGAGCCATCTCCCATATGCCGGAACGTACTTGACTGCGCCCGCCACCTATCGTCAGCCTGACCGTATGCCTTCCGAACTCCTTCTGTTCGGGCGGGTCCACGTCGACCTCGTCCGCAACGCGAGCGCGCGCTGTCCGGGTTGCTGAGCAGCCACGGACCAGCACGCCCGCCCTCGCAGAAGGACACGTCCATGACGGCAACGCCGGAACTCCGTACCCCTCAGCTCGCCTCTCCCGACCTCCTCCGCTCCGTCTTCCGGCGGCACGCGGCGGGCGTCGCCGTGATCACCG
This sequence comes from Streptomyces sp. S.PB5, assembly GCF_030403745.1. GTDB lineage: Bacteria > Actinomycetota > Actinomycetes > Streptomycetales > Streptomycetaceae > Streptomyces. The sequence continues at coordinate 123,950 of NZ_JAQMWP010000011.1, read as the reverse complement.
CCGATGGTGAGCGGGGCCCGGTCGGCTTCACCGCGACCTCCCTCACCTCGGTCTCCGCCGAGCCGCCGCTGCTCTCCTTCGGTATCGGCGTCGGCGCCTCCAGCTGGCCCGCGATATCCGAGGCCGAGCACGTCGGCGTCCACATACTCGGCGAGCACCAGCGGGAGCTGGCCGCCACTTTCGCCCGCAGCGGCGCCGACCGCTTCGGCGCGCCCACCGCCTGGTATGAAGGCCCCGAAGGGGTCCCCGTCCTCGACGACGTCCTGGCCTGGCTGGTGTGCCGGGTCGTCGCGCGCGTGCCCGCAGGGGACCATCGCATCGTCCTGGCCGAGGTGCTCCTCGGCGACCCCGCCGGCCCCGGCCGTCCGCTCCTCTATCACCAGGGGCAGTTCAGCGCTCTGCGCGACTGACGGCGCCTCCCGCCCTCTCCCGCCGCTTCTGCGAAGCCGTCGAGTTCCGATTACGCTGCGTTGCAAAGGTCACAGTTCAAAGCGCTTGCTTAGCGGGAACGAACTGGGTGTACTGACGAGTAATATTTCGTTCGGAGCGCGGGCCGCCCCGATCGGGATCGGCCGCTTGGGGCGCCTATGCTGCCTGCAAGCAGGCAGTAGAGATAAGTCGACGGAGCAGTAGGAGAGCCGGCGTGAGCTTGAGGATCGTTGTCACCGTGAAGTACGTGCCCGACGCCACTGGCGACCGGCACTTCGCCGATGACCTGACCGTCGACCGGGACGACGTGGACGGTCTGCTCTCGGAGCTGGACGAGTACGCGGTCGAGCAGGCGCTGCAGATCTCGGAGAACTCCGACGACGACGTCGAGGTCACCGTCCTCACCGTCGGCCCGGAGGACGCCAAGGACGCCCTGCGCAAGGCGCTGTCGATGGGCGCCGACAAGGCGATCCACGTCGAGGACGACGACCTGCACGGCACCGACGCCATCGGCACCTCCCTGGTGCTGGCGAAGGCGATCGAGAAGGCCGGGTTCGACCTGGTGATCTCCGGCATGGCCTCCACCGACGGCACCGCCGGCATCGTGCCCGCGCTGGTCGCCGAGCGCCTGGGCGTCCCGCAGGTCACCCTGCTCTCCGAGGTCTCGGTCGAGGACGGCACGGTCAGGGGCCGCCGCGACGGGGATGCCGCGAGCGAGCAGCTGGAGGCGTCCCTCCCGGCCGTCGTGTCCGTCACCGACCAGTCGGGCGAGGCGCGTTACCCGTCCTTCAAGGGCATCATGGCCGCCAAGAAGAAGCCGGTGGAGTCCTGGGACCTCTCCGACCTCGACATCGAGGCCGAGGAAGTGGGTCTGGACGGCGCCTGGACCAAGGTCGACACGGCCGCCGAGCGCCCCGCGCGCACCGCGGGCACGATCGTCAAGGACGAGGGCGAGGGCGGCAAGCAGCTCGCCGAGTTCCTCGCGAGCCAGAAGTTCATCTAAGGGTCACTGGCCCGCCGAGGCTCACTCCCCTTCCGCCCCTCAAGACTTCGCAATCCGCAGGAGAGCATTCCCATGGCTGAAGTTCTCGTCTACGTCGACCACGTGGACGGTGCCGTCCGCAAGCCCACCCTGGAGCTGCTGACGCTGGCCCGCCGCATCGGCGAGCCGGTCGCCGTCGCGCTGGGCAACGGCGCCGCGGACACCGCCGCCGCGCTCGCCGAGCACGGCGCCGTCAAGGTCCTCACCCACGAGGCCGCCGAGTACGCCGACTACCTGGTCGTGCCGAAGGTCGACGCCCTGCAGGCCGCCTACGAGGCCGTCTCCCCGGCCGCCGTCCTGGTGCCGTCCTCCGCGGAGGGCAAGGAGATCGCCGCGCGTCTGGCGCTGCGCATCGGCTCCGGCATCATCACCGACGCCGTCGACCTGGAGGCCGGTGACGAGGGCCCGGTGGCCACCCAGTCGGTGTTCGCCGCGTCCTTCACCACCAAGTCCCGTGTCAGCAAGGGCACCCCGGTCATCACGGTCAAGCCCAACAGCGCTGCTGTGGAGGCCGCCCCGGCCGCCGGCACCGTCGAGGCCCTGTCCGTGACCTTCGGCGCGCTGGCCACCGGCACCAAGGTGACCGCGCGCACCGCGCGCGAGTCGACCGGGCGTCCGGAGCTGACCGAGGCCGCGATCGTCGTCTCCGGCGGCCGTGGCGTCAACGGCGCGGAGAACTTCCCGCTCATCGAGGCCCTCGCCGACTCCCTCGGCGCGGCCGTGGGTGCCTCGCGTGCCGCGGTGGACGCCGGCTGGTACCCGCACACCAACCAGGTCGGCCAGACCGGCAAGTCCGTCTCGCCGCAGCTGTACATCGCCAACGGCATCTCCGGCGCGATCCAGCACCGCGCGGGCATGCAGACCTCGAAGACGATCGTGGCGGTCAACAAGGACGCCGAGGCCCCGATCTTCGACCTGGTCGACTACGGCGTGGTCGGCGACCTCTTCGACGTCGTCCCGCAGCTCACCGAGGAGATCAACGCCCGCAAGGGCTGATCGCACCGAGGCGTGACAAGGCCCCCGCGACCGCTTTCCGAGCGGCCGCGGGGGCCTTTGCTCACGGCAGGGTCAGCGAGGCCTGTACGGGCAGATGGTCGCTGGGGAACTGCCCCTCGACCGCGAAGGTGTTGATCCCGGCGCGGTGGACGGCGGTGCCGGAGGAGGCGAGTATCCAGTCGATGCGGTCGCCGCCCGGCGTGAGCGGCCGGTAGCCGTGGAAGGTGGCGTACAGCGCGCTGCGCTCGGCCGCGGTGTCCCAGGTGTCCTCGAGGCCTGCGGCGAGCAGTGTGTCGTAGGCGCGGTTGCGGTGGGCCGCGGCGTTGAAGTCGCCGGTCACCACGACCGGCGCGGAGCGGCCGAGGTCCGCGACCTTCCGCGCTATGAACTGCGCTCCGCGCTCGCGGGCGTACTGACTGGCATGGTCGAGGTGGGTGTTGAGGACGTGCACCTCCCGCCCGCCGGCGTTCAGGTCGCGGAAGCGGACCCAGGTGACGATCCTCGGGAACATCCCGCCCCAGCTGTTCGAGCCGATGACCCTGGGGGTGTCGGAGAGCCAGTAGGTGTCGTGCTCGACGGGGGCGAGGCGCCGGGTGTCGTAGAAGATCGCCATGGACTCGTCGCGGCTGCCGCCCTCGCGGCCGGTGCCGATCCAGGCGTAGAGCGGTCCGAGGTCGCTGTGGATGTCGCGGAGCTGCTGGTAGAGGCCCTCCTGGGTGCCCAGGATCGTGGGGGCCTCGCGGCGCAGGAGCCTGCGCATCACCGGACGGCGGGTGGGCCAGCTGTTGGGCTGGGAGTCGCTCGCGAAGCGCAGATTGAACGTCATGACGGAGAGCCGGAGGTTGCCCGGACCGGCGGCCGAGGTCGGCATCGTGGCCAGCAGGGGCAGGGCGAGGCCTGCGGCCACGGCGGTTCTCAGCCCCGCGCGACGGGTCATCCTCATGGTGTGCGGCATCAAATCCCCTCCCGACGGGACAGGATGAGGGGTCGAACCGGCGTGCGAAAGGGTGCGTACCTGTATCCCGGGTGAACTCCGTGCTCAGGCAGTGGACGGGTGTTGACCAGGGGGAAGGTCGCGGATAACTTCATTCTACGGATTGTTGATTCCGTAGAGCGGAAAATGGGAGGATGTGGCATGGGTCAGGGCCAGCAGGAGCAGGTGACGACGAGCCTCGCGGGCGCCGTCAGCGAGGAGATCAGCGCCTCCCTCGCCCCGGTCGACGCCGAGCTGGAGCGCCGCTACCCCGGTGACCCCGGCACCCGCCAGCCCGTCCACACCGTCTACGTACCCGGCGACGCCTTCGCCGCCGACACCCTCCGCTCCTGGGGCGACCAGGCCCTCGCCGCCCTCGACGAACACGCCCCGGACGCCGCGTCCTTCGCCGCGGTCCTCGGTCTGTCCGACGACCTCGCCGAGCCGGTGTACTCCCGCGTCCGGGCCAAGCTCGAGCGGGAGCCCGTCGAGGACCTGCGCGTGGACTTCGAGGACGGCTACCAGGGCAAGGAGGAGGACCAGGACGCGGCCCGTGCCGCCCGTCTGATCGCCGAGGCGTACGAGAACGGCACGGCGGCCCCGTACATGGGCATCCGCATGAAGTGCATGGAGACGGCGGTACGCGACCGCGGCATCCGCACCCTCGACATCTTCCTCACCGGCCTGATGGAGACCGGCGGCCTGCCCGAGGGACTCGTCCTGACGCTGCCCAAGGTGACGTACGCCGAGCAGGTCACCGCCATGGTGCGGCTGCTGGAGGAGTTCGAGAAGGCGCGCGGCCTGGAGCCCGGCCGGATCGGCTTCGAGATCCAGATCGAGACCAGCCAGTCCATCCTCGCCACCGACGGCACCGCGACCGTGGCCCGGATGATCCAGGCCGCCGAGGGCCGTGCCACCGGACTGCACTACGGCACCTTCGACTACAGCGCCTGCCTCGGCGTCTCTGCCGCCTACCAGGCCAGCGACCACCCGGCCGCCGACCACGCCAAGGCGATCATGCAGGTCGCGGCCGCGGGCACGGGGGTCCGGGTGTCGGACGGTTCGACGAACGTCCTGCCGGTCGGCCCGACGGCCAAGGTCCACGACGCCTGGCGCCTGCACTACGGCCTCACCCGTCGCGCCCTGTCCCGCGCCTACTACCAGGGCTGGGACATGCACCCCGGCCACATCCCCACCCGCTACGCCGCCGTCTTCGCCTTCTACCGCGAAGGCTTCGAACAGGCCGCCGCCCGCCTCGCCCGCTACGCCGGCCACACCGGCGGCGACGTCATGGACGAGCCCGCCACCGCCAAGGCCCTCAGCGGCTACCTCCTGCGCGGCCTGGACTGCGGCGCCCTCGACAGCGCCGAGGTCGCCCGGGCCACCGGCCTGACCAGGGCGGACCTGGAGGGCTTCGCGACGCCGAGGCGGGGCGACCTGACGATCTCGGGGAAGTAGGGACTCGCTAGATTGCGGCCATGACCCTTGGAGCGCACGACGAGATACCGACCCGCGAGGACCTGGCCGCCTTCGTCCGCGCACTGCACGAGGAGTACCTCCAGCGGGGTGACGAGTGGGAGAACCGCACGCTCGACACCTTCCTGGAGGCGCTCTCGGCATGGATCGACTCCGCGCCGGGTTGGTACCGGAACTTCGGCAAGGAGCTCCCTGCCGGCGGCGACTGGACCTTCCTGGCCCGTGCGCTGAGCGCTGCGACCGTCTACGAGTGACGGGCGGCACCCTGAGGTCCCCGCGGGACGGATTACTCTGTTCCGCACACATGGACGGGTGACAGGAACGGGGCTGCGGTGTCTTCGGGGGAGAACGGACGGACGGGCGAGACCGGCCGGGTGCTGGCCGGGCGCTATCGCGTCGTGGGGCAGCTCGGCCGCGGCGGCATGGGCGTGGTGTGGCGGGCCGTCGACGACGTCCTCGGGCGTGAGGTCGCCGTCAAGGAGCTGCGCACCTACAACGACGCCGACGGCCCCGAACTCGCCGGCCTGCGGCTGCGGATGCAGCGCGAGGCCCGTGCGGCGGCCCGGGTCCGCCATCCCGGCGTGGTCGCCGTGCACGACGTGACCGAGGTCGACGGCCGCCCCCTGATCGTCATGGAGCTGGTGGACGGCCCCTCCCTCGACGACGTCCTGCGCGAGCGCGGCACCCTCGACCCGCGCGAGGCGGCCGGTATCGGCGCCAAGGTCATGGACGCCCTCGCAGCCGCCCACCGCGCCGGCGTCCTGCACCGGGACGTGAAGCCCGGCAACATCCTCCTCGACCGCTCGGGCCGGGTCGTCCTCACCGACTTCGGCATCGCCACGATGGAGGACCCGGGCGACGGCTCCGCCACCCACCTCACCCGCAGCGGCGAACTCGTCGGCTCCCTCGACTACCTGGCCCCCGAGCGCGCCCAGGGCGCCGACCCCGGCCCGGCCTCCGACGTCTGGGCCCTGGGCGCCACGCTGTACGCCGCGGTCGAGGGCACCTCGCCCTTCCGCCGCACGTCCACCTTCTCCACCCTGACCGCCATCGTCACCGAGCCGCTTCCGGAGTCCGCCAACGCGGGGCCACTGGGGCCCGTCCTCCAGCGGCTGATGGACAAGCGGCCCGAGGGACGTCCGGAGGCGGAGGAGGCGCGGGAACTCCTGCAGACGGTCGCGGACGCGCGCGGTACGGACTCACAGACGACGACCTTGCGGGGTACGGCGGGGACGGCGCCCGTGGAGACCGAGCGCGTGGTGCCGTCGGTGCCGCCGGGGTTCGGGCCGGCGGGGCAGGCGCCCGGGCCGGATGGCGTCGGCGGCCCGGAGCGGGGCTCGGCGACGGCTCAGGGGGCGGGAAACCCCGCTCCGGGCTCGGCGACGGCTCAGGGGTTCGGAATGCCCCCTCAGGGGCAGGCGACCGGCCAGGGCTTCGGACCCCCTGCTCAGGGCACCCCGGGTCAAGTCGCCCCCGCCGCACAGGGTTTCGGCGCCCCGGTCCACGGGGGACCGCCCCCGGCCGGTTTCGGGGCCGCCGACCCCGCCCCGAAGGACCCGGCCGCCACCGCCTCCGTGGACACCGCCCGCCTTCCCCGCCGAAGAGGCCGCGCACTCCTCGCCGCCGCTGCCGTCACCGTCGTCCTGGCCTCGGCCGGTGTCACCGTCGCCCTGCTGAACGGCACCGGAGACGCGGAGGCGGGCGGACCGACCCCGTCCGCCACCCGGTCCGGGGCCACGTCCACGGTGGGCGGCCGGGGCGACGTGGCCCCCACGGACGACTCCGCGCCCACCGAGCGGGGGGACGAGAAGACCCCGTCGGCGTCCGCGTCGCCGGACCGCACGCCCGAGAGCACGGCGAGCGGCCGGGCCACCGCAGCGCCCGCCCCGACGAAGACCTCAGGGGGCGGCGGCACCGGCGCCACACCGAGCGGTGACGGGACGACCCCGGCCCCGTCCTGTTCCGCCACCGGCCGCGGCACGTACGACTGCGTGGTCTGGAAGACCGCCGACTCCTACACCGCCGACGGCACCAAGGTCGGCATCCTCAAGGCGGGCACCAACTACTTCTACTGCCAGCAGAACCTGGGCCGCCGCGAGACGTCCGGCGAGTGGACCAACGTCTGGTGGGCGAAGACGGACGACGACAGCGGCAACACGAACGTCTTCGTCAGCGTCGTCTACGTCAAGGGCGGCGACAACGACGAGCCGGTGCCCGGACTGCCGGTCTGCTGACCCCGCACATGGCGCTCCAGACCGGAGGCCGTCACCAGTTTCTCCTCCTTGAACAGCCGCGTGCCCTGTTCGCACAACCGGTGGTCGGCCCGTGCCCGCGCACAGAACTCCTCGGGCGTGACGCCGAACAGCTCCCTCAACCGGGCGGAACCCACGAGGAGTTCGGTGAGCAGCGCCCGCTGGCCGGGGTGGGTGCGCGGGGCGCCGGTGCCGTCGTGCAGGACGCCGTGGCGGTTGACGTACACATGAGCGCCCGGGAGTCGGGTGCCGTCCGTGAGCTCGATCCGGACCTCGGGGGCGGGCAGCCAGGCGCGCCGGTAGTTGCCGTCCGGCAGTGGCACGCCTTCGCTCGCGTCGATCACCGCCAGCTGCTCGGCGTCGAGCCAGGTGAGGAACAACTCCCGTACGGTGTCCGGCGCTTCGAACGGTGAGGCGGAGACGTATCCCAGGCGGCTGACATGTGCGGAGACGCCGATGTCGATGCCCGTGACCCGGGTCCGCACGATCGGGATCGGGGACGCGATCCCCGACTCGGCCATCTTGTGGCGCAGTTGGGCGGGGCTGGCGTTGGAGCCGACCGCGAGGACGGGGACACGGTCCTCGTGGACCAGTCGGTCGAGGGGCAACAGGCGGTCGCCGTCGAGGAGTCCGGACTCCGCCGGCCACACGCCCGGGTAGAGCAGCGGATGGTCGCGCGGCGCCTCGGCCAGCCCCAGGGCCGTGAGCGTGCGGTCGCTCACGCTCAGTCCGCCGGCGGCAGCTCGCCCGAACCCCGGGTGATCAACCGGGTCGGCAGCTCGATGCGCTCCGGGGTGATCAACGTGCCGTCGAGCTGGCGGAAGAGACGTTCCGCCGCGGTACGGCCGAGGGCCGCCGCGTCCTGGGCGACGACCGTGACGCCCGGCTGGAGCAGATCGGCGAGCTCGATGTCGTCGAAGCCGACCAGGGCGACCTGGCGGGTCTGTTCGGCGAGGACCCGGATCACGGTGACCGTCACGCGGTTGTTGCCCGCGAAGACCGCGGTGACCGGCGCCGGACCGGTCAGCATGGCCTCGGCCGCCCGGCGCACCCGCTCGGGGTCGGTGACCCCGAGGGACATCCAGGAGTCCTCGACCGGAATGCCCGCGTCCTCCATGGCCGCCCGGTAGCCGCGCAGTCGCTCGGCGGCGGTGTGGATGCGGGGCATGTCGCCGATGAAGCCGATCCGGCGGTGGCCGTGAGCGATGAGGTGGGCGACACCGTCGCGGGCGCCGCCGAAGTTGTCGGAGAGGACGACGTCGGCGTCGATCTGCCCGGCCGGCCGGTCCACGAACACGGTGGCCACGCCCGCCTTCAACTCGGGCTCCAGATAGCGGTGGTCGTCACCGGCCGGGATCACCACCAGGCCGTCCACACGCCGTGCGCACAGGGCCAGCACCAACTCCTGCTCGCGGTCCGGGTCCTCCGCGCTGGAGCCGTTGATCAGCAGGGCCCCGTGGGCGCGGGCGACTTCCTCGACCGAGCGGCTCAGCGGGCCGTAGAACGGGTCCGCGAGGTCCTCCAGGACCAGCCCGATACTGGCGGTGCTGCCCTTGCGCAGGACCCGGGCGCTGTCGTTGCGGCGGAAGCCGAGCGCGTCGATGGCCTCCTGGACCCGGCGCTCGGTCTCCGGTGTCACACCCGGCTCCCCGTTCACCACGCGGGAGACCGTCTTGAGGCCCACACCGGCGCGCGCGGCCACGTCCTTCATCGTCGGACGGTTGCCGTAACGCGTGGCGGAGAGGCGGTCAGCGCGGCGGGTGGTGTCGGGCACGATACGGCGTCCTGTCCTGTTGTCCGAGAAAGGTGCGGCGTTCATGATTTTGTATGAGGATGTGGCGTCGAGCATAGAGCCTGGACAACGTTGTCAGATGCGGGGGAGACTGTCCACCGCAATCACCGGTTCCGTGCCCCCACCCCGGGATCGGCCCAATCTGCTCATGGTTGACCGGGAGACCAGACACTGATGCACACCGACCTCGTGGCAGCGCTAGACATCGGCGGCACCAAGATCGCCGGTGCGCTGGTCGACGACCGCGGCCGGATCCTGGTGCGAGCCCAGTGCGCCACGCCCGCCCAAGAGGGCGGTGAGACCGTGATGGGGGCCGTCGAGGAGGTGCTCGGCGAGCTCACCGCCTCGCCGCTGTGGGGACGCGCCTCGGCCCTCGGTATCGGCAGCGCGGGCCCCGTGGACGCCTCCGCGGGCACCGTCAGCCCGGTCAACGTGCCGGGCTGGCGCGACTATCCACTCGTCCGCCGGGTCCGTGAGGCGACCGGCGGGCTGCCCGTCGAGCTGATCGGCGACGGTGTGGCGATCACCGCGGCCGAACACTGGCAGGGCGCGGCCCGCGGCCACGACAACGCGCTGTGCATGGTGGTCTCGACGGGCGTGGGCGGCGGCCTGGTCCTGGGCGGCCGTCTGCACCCCGGTCCGACGGGCAACGCGGGCCACATCGGCCACATCAGCGTGGACATCGACGGCGACGCGTGCGCGTGCGGTTCGCGCGGCTGCGTGGAGCGCATCGCGAGCGGCCCGAACATCGCCCGGCGGGCGCTGGAGAACGGCTGGCAGCCCGGCCCCGATGGCGACACCTCGGCCGCCGCGGTGGCCGCCGCGGCCCGCGCCGGCGATCCGATCGCCGTGGCCTCCTTCGAGCGGGCGGCCCAGGCCCTCGCCGCCGGGATCGCCGCCACCGCGACGCTCGTCGAGATCGACATCGCGGTGATCGGCGGCGGCGTCGGCAAGGCGGGCGAGGTCTTGTTCACACCCCTGCGCAAGGCCCTGACCGACTACGCCACCCTGTCCTTCGTGCAGCGCCTGGCGGTGGTGCCGGCCCAGATGGGCACGGACGCGGGCCTGGTGGGCGCGGCCGCGGCGGCGCTGGCGAAGAGGCCGGACGAGGCCACGGTCTGACGGCTTCCGGCAGGAACGTTCCTGTGGCGGACGGCGGTCCTGGGAGGCCCGGAACGATTGCGGGACACCGCGTGACCTCAGCGGGGCTGGGCAGTTGAACCGGGCATGAAGAAGCGCACCATGGCAGCCATCGCCTCCCTGGCCACCGGTTTCGTCGTCGCCGCGGTCACCCCGTCGCATGCGGCCGGCGACAACCTCACCGACCTCGACGTCGACAAGACCCTCAGCACCCTGGACCACACGATTGCCGGCGACAGCCTGGCCGTCGACGAGAACGCCCTCGGGCAGAACGGCTGACGGCGTTCGGAGCACGGCGCCGGTGCCCCTCGTGTCAGGGGGCGCCGGCGCCGTCGTATGTGGGTCCTCAGCTGGGGCTGGTTTCCGTGGCGGGGTGAAGCGGGCAAGCCTCAGGGGGCCAACAGAAGAGGGGGAACCGTGATCGTCTGGATCAACGGTGCGTTCGGTGCGGGGAAGTCCACCACCGCACGAGAACTGATCGAACTGATCCCGAACAGCACGCTCTTCGACCCCGAGGTCATCGGCGGCGGGCTCACGCACCTGCTCCCGCCCAAGCACCTCGCCGAGGTCAACGACTTCCAGGACCTGCCGATCTGGCGCCGGCTCGTGATCGACACGGCGGCCGCCGTGCTCGCCGAGCTCGGTGGGACCCTCGTGGTCCCCATGACCCTGCTGCGCCAGGAGTACCGCGACGAGATCTTCGGCGGTCTCGCCGCCCGCCGGATCCAGGTCCGGCACATCCTCCTCGCCCCGGCCGAAACGATCCTGCGGGAGCGAATAGCCGGGCGGGAGATCCCGTCCGACCTGCCGGACGGCGAGATGCGGGTACGGCAGTGGTCGTACGACCACATCGAGCCGTACCGCGCCGCCCTCGCCTCCTGGCTGACCGCCGATGCCCACCTCGTCGACACCAGCACCCTCACCCCGTACGAGACGGCCGTCCGTATCGCCGAGGCGGTCGGCTCCGGGTCCGTGCCCGTCTGCGACATCGTGCAGACGCCCGAGCCGACCGCCGAGACCCTCGCCGCGGGCGTCCTCCTCTTCGACGAACAGGACCGGGTGCTGCTCGTCGACCCCACCTACAAGGCCGGCTGGGAGTTCCCCGGCGGTGTCGTCGAACCCGGCGAGGCGCCCGCGCGGGCCGGCATGCGCGAGGTCGCCGAGGAGACGGGGATCCGGCTGACCGGCGTACCGCGACTGCTCGTCGTCGACTGGGAACAGCCCCGCCCTCCCGGATACGGCGGTCTGCGGCTGCTCTTCGACGGCGGCCGTCTCGACTCCGCGGAGGCCCGGCAGGTGCTGTTGCCGGGGCCCGAGCTGCGCGCCTGGCGCTTCGTCACCGAGGCGGAGGCCGCCGATCTGTTGCCGCCGGTGCGCTACGAGCGGCTGCGGTGGGCGCTGCGGGCGCGGGAACGCGGGGCGGCGCTCTATCTGGAGGCGGGCATTCCGGCGCCCTGACCCCAGGAGTCGTACGGCGGGGCCGTGAGCCTGCTCTCCTCCTGGAACCTCCTGCTGAACCCGTCCATCACGGCCGCCGTCCGGGCGTGCCGTGCGATGACGCCGGCGGCGGCCTCCGGGATGCCTTCCGGCCGGACGCCGTCGGCACACGCACGGAGGAAGGCGGAGCGTTGATCGCCGCGATGCCCGTACAACTCGGTGACGAGCCACAGGACCAGGTACAGGGAGGTGTACGCCCGGTCGTAGGGGCGATGGCGGTCGAAGAACTCGCGTTCGGGCGGGGCCAGTCGGAAACGCGGGGTGAGGGAGAGGCCGTGGTCGGAGAGGTAGAGCCGGTGGCCGTCGGTGAGGATGTTCCCGAAGTGGGCGTCCATGTGCAGGAGTTCGTGCCCGTGGAGGAAGGAGGTGACGTCCTCCAGGCCCTGTTCCACCAGGCGGCAGGCGTACTCCGCGCGGTCCGCGGCCAGTTGGGCGCGCAGCCAGTCGTGGACGGTGTACGGGATGTACTCCAGGAACAACGCGATGCTCGCGGTGGCCGTCCGCAGGGCCTCGATGTGCCGGCGCAGCCCCGGATCACCGCCCCAGTAGGCGACCGCGCCTTCCACGTCCGCGAGTTGGGGCGGGAGCAGGTTCCCGGGGTCGGGCAGGATCCGCCAGTGGTGCATCAGCGGGAAGCCCGCGAACGCGTCCGTGAGCACCCAGTCGGTGGTCAACTCGTGCACGGCGAGCTCCCGCCAGGCGCCGAAGCCCGGACTGGGGACGGCACCGATGCCGTAGTGGAGGTACGGCGGTGCGTCGAAGAGGTTCGCCGTGGACCGGACGTTCTCCGGCCGTCGTTCGAGGTCGGTGAGCGGCACCCGCTTCACGAAGACCTGTCTGCCGGCCACCTCGACCAGCGCCGCACGCCCGCCGATGCCGGTGCCGAGCGGTGTCCCTGCCGCCAGCAGGCCGGCGATTTCATGGTCGCCGAGCAGCGACAGCGACCTCGCGATGTCGGAGTGGGCGGTGCGGCGCGTGGAGGAGGGCATGGGGCCGTCCGTCACGCGCCGACTCCGTTCAGGCCCCGGCGTAGTTGCGCAGGAACAGCGCCTCCGCCACCGACAGACGCTCCAGCTCCTCCGGCGACACACTCTCGTCGACCGCGTGGATCTGGGCCTCCGGCTCGCTGAGGCCGATGAGGAGGATCTCCGCCTGCGGGTAGAGGGAGGCGAGGGTGTTGCAGAGCGGGATGGAGCCGCCCTGACCGGCGTACTGCATCTCCTGGCCCGGGTAGGCGACCGCCATCGCGTCGGCCATCGCCGTGTACGCCGGGCTGGTGGTGTCCGCGCTGAAGGGCTGGCCCTGGCCGACCTGTTCGGTGCGGACCTGGGCGCCCCACGGCGTGTGGGCCTCCAGATGGGCCTGGAGGAGCTTGGTCGCCTCGGCGGCGTCGACACCCGGCGGGACGCGGAGGCTGATGAGGGCGCGGGCGCCCGCCTGGACCGACGGGGTGGCGCCGACGACCGGCGGGCAGTCGATGCCGAGGACCGTGACGGCGGGGCGCGCCCAGATACGGTCGGCGACCGTGCCGGAGCCGATCAGCCCGACGCCGTCCAGGACCTTGGCGTCCGTACGGAACTGCTCCTCGTCGTACTGCAGGCCCTCCCACGAGGCCCCGGGGGCGAGCCCGTCCACCGTCGTCGAGCCGTCCTCCGCGCGCAGCGAGTCCAGTACGCGGATCAGCGCGGCCAGCGCGTCCGGGGCCGCGCCGCCGAACTGGCCGGAGTGCAGGTTGCCCTGGAGGGTGTCGACCTGTACGCGGACCATGGTCATGCCGCGCAGGGTCGTGGTGACCGTCGGCAGACCGACGCGGAAGTTGCCGGAGTCGCCGATGACGATGGAGTCGGCCTCCAGGAGCTCCGGATGCTCCTCGGCGTACCGCTCCAGACCGCCCGTGCCCATCTCCTCCGAGCCCTCGGCGATCACCTTCACGTGCACCGGCACGCCGCCGTTCGCCTTCAGCGCGCGCAGGGCGAGCAGATGCATGATCACGCCGCCCTTGCAGTCGGCGGCACCGCGCCCGTACCAGCGGCCGTCGCGTTCGGTCAGCTCGAAGGGCGGGGTCGTCCAGCCGGCCTCGTCGAGCGGGGGCTGCACGTCGTAGTGGGCGTAGAGCAGGACCGTCTTCGCGCCCGCCGGGCCGGGCAGGTAGCCGTACACCGACTGCGTGCCGTCCGGGGTGTCGAGCAGGGCCACGTCCTGGAAGCCCTCGGCGGTGAGCGCGTCGGCGACCCAGCGGGCCGCGCCCTCGCTCTCGCTCCTGGGGAACTGGTCGAAGTCCGCCACCGACTTGAAGGCCACCAGTTCGGTGAGCTCCGCCTTCGCCCTGGGCATCAGTGAGGCGACGGTCTCGGCGACCGGATTCGACGACATGGGCACGCTCCTTGTAGGTGCGACGTTGTACGTGTGGGTACGGAGATCCTCCCACAGTGGCCTGCGGCGATCGCGGCCGTAGGATGCGGGAGGCAGCAGCGGCAAGCGGCTTGATCGGAGCAGTAGACCATCGTGACCAGCGAGAACTCTTCGGCGGACGACGCGCGGCAGGTCTGGGACGTCGTCGTGGTGGGCGCAGGACCTGCGGGCGCCTCGGCCGCGTACGCGGCGGCGGTCGCGGGACGGCGTGTGCTGTTGCTGGAGAAGGCGGAACTGCCCCGCTACAAGACCTGCGGCGGCGGCATCATCGGCCCCTCGCGGGACTCCCTGCCACCCGGCTTCGAGCTGCCCTTCCGGGACCGGGTGCACGCGGTGACGTTCTCGCACAACGGCCGGTTCACGCGTACCAGGCGCTCCAAGCAGATGCTGTTCGGGCTGATCAACCGGCCCGAGTTCGACCAGCAGCTGGTCGAGCACGCCCAGAAGGCGGGCGCCGAGCTGCGTACGGGCGTCACCGTGCAGCGCGTCGAGCAGCACGGGTCGGCGGTGCCGGACCGGCGGAGCGTGGCGGTGGTGCTCCAGGGCGGCGAGACGCTGCTCGCGCGGGCCGTCGTCGGCGCGGACGGCAGCGCCAGCCGGATAGGAGCACATGTCGGGGTGAAGCTCGACCAGGTGGATCTCGGCCTGGAAGCGGAGATCCCGGTGCCGGAGACCGTCGCCGAGGACTGGCAGGGACGGGTGCTCATCGACTGGGGGCCGATGCCCGGCAGTTACGGCTGGGTCTTCCCCAAGGGGGACACGCTGACGGTCGGGGTGATCTCGGCGCGCGGTGAAGGGGCGGCCACCAAGCGGTACTTGGAGGACTTCATCGCGCGGCTCGGACTCGCCGGTTTCGAACCGAGCATCTCCTCCGGGCACTTGACCCGCTGCCGGGCCGACGACTCGCCGCTGTCGCGGGGGCGGGTGCTGGTGTGCGGGGACGCGGCGGGGCTGCTGGAGCCCTGGACCCGGGAGGGCATCTCGTTCGCGCTGCGTTCGGGGAGGCTCGCGGGGGAGTGGGCGGTGCGGATCGCCGAGGCCCATGACGCCGTGGACGCCCGGCGACAGGCCCTGAACTACGCGTTCGCCATCAAGGCGGGGCTCGGCGTGGAGATGAGCGTCGGCAAGCGGCTGCTGACGGCGTTCGAGCGGCGGCCGGGGCTGTTCCATGCGGCGCTGACCGGGTTCCGGCCCGCCTGGAAGGCGTTCACGGACATCACACGCGGTTCGACGTCGCTGGGTGAGATGGTCCGCGGCCGTCCCATGGCCCAGCGCGCCCTGGCCGCGCTGGACCGGCGTCCCGCCGGTGGTGAGGCCGGTTCCTGAGGTTCTTGAGCGGGTGTGGTCAGTTCTTGATCGTGACCAGGAAGACCGGGTGGTCCGGGGCGATGCGGCGCAGGTCGGCGTCGGGGGAGTCCGGACCGACTCCCTTGAAGAAGACGCCCACCTCGGCCTTCCAGCGCTTGAGGTAGGCGCGCAGCAGCGGGACCTTGTCGTCGTCGGCGACCTCGGTCGCGGTGAACACGTCCACGTTCTTGCCGAGGCGCAGTTCGCCGCCGCCCGCCGCGCGCATGTTGTGCGTCCACTGGACATGGCCGCGCGGCGCGACCAGATACTGCCGGCCGTCGACGGTCAGGAGGTTCACCGGGGTGGTCCGCCACTCACCGCTCTTGCGGCCGCGGACCGCCAGCACCCTGGACCCCCATACGCTGAGGCCGCGGCGGGTCAGCCAGGCGACCAGGCGGTTGAAGACATTGACGGTGAACCAGCCGGGCTTCTGCACGTGTGTGGACATGGGACCTCTCCAAGATTTGGTGAACCCCGCTCTGTTTTGTGAGCGGTGCTCTCGCTGGGTCTTCAGTCTGCCCTGGATGGGTGATCCAGGGCAAGAGCAGGTGCTCTCTTTTCAGTTCACCGATCTCATTTGTGTGCACTGCTCTGTTTTCATGGGACACTGGCCCGTATGAGTCCCGCAGACGGCAGCACGGCACAAGGAGCCCGCGCCCGCGCCCGCATCGAGATCACCGCGGCCATCAAGGACGCGGCGCGCAGACAGCTCGCCGCGGACGGTGCCGCGAAGCTTTCCCTGCGGGCCGTGGCGCGAGAGCTCGGCATGGTCTCCTCCGCCCTGTACCGGTACTTCCCCAGCCGTGACGACCTGCTCACCGACCTCATCATCGACGCGTACAACTCCCTCGGGGAGAGCGCGGAGGCGGCGCACACCAAGGCCGGCGGCACCGGGCCCGCGGAGCGCTGGATCGCGGTGTGCGAGGCGGTACGGGCCTGGGCGCTCGCCCATCCCCACGAGTACGCGCTGATCTACGGCTCCCCGGTCCCCGGCTATGTCGCGCCCGACACCACGGTCCCGGCCGCCTCCCGCGTCGGCCTGCTCCTCCTCGGCATCGTGCGCGACGCCCACCAGGGCTCCGGCACGGTCGAACTGCCGCTCCCCGCCGGACTGCGATCCGAGGCCGAGCGGATCGCCGCCGACCTCGCGCCCGATCTCCCGCCGGCGACGGCACTGGCCCTGGTCACCGCCTGGGCCCAGCTCTTCGGCCTGGTCGGCTTCGAGCTGTTCGGGCAGTTCAATCGGGTGGTCGAGGACCGCGAGACGTTCTTCCGGCACGCGGTGGGCCAACTGGGCCGGGGCGTGGGCCTGGTGGATCCGCCGCGGGGAGCCGAAGCGGAGCCCGTGTAGGCCTGTGTAGGCCTTCCCGCATGGCCGCGAGGCGTTCCGGCCGAAGCGCGCACAAGGACGGCCGCGAGCCGCCGGACGACACCCGTACGCCGGGCCGGTGAGGGCACCATGTGCAGCGCACCGCCCTACTTCGCGGGGAGTACGCGCGCTCACCTCGCCCGGCTGACGCCCCGCGCCGCGGCCGGCGTCTAGCGTGGCCGACATGGACGAGCAGCGCGTATCGGGAGGCGGCCCGCCCCAGTGGTGGCGGCACGGGCCGCCGTGGTGGAACCACTGGGCCACCGAGGAGCGCGCTCCCCGGTGGCCCTGGCCGTCCACCCTGCTGATCACGGTCTTCGTGCTGGGCGGATCCCGGTTCGCCGCCGACCAACAGATGGACGACCGGGCCCCGCTCGACACCTTCGCGCGCGTGCTGCTCGTCGTGGCGGCCGGGCTGCTGCTGTGGCGGCACAGGTACCCGGTGCTCGTCGTGTTCGGCACGGCGGCTGCCACGATGCTCTACCTGGGCGCCGGATACCCGTACGGGCCGGTCTTCGTGACCTTCGCCCTGGGTTGCTTCAGCGCCATCGTCGCGGGGTACCGCGTGGCCGCCTGGACGGCGCTCGGCCTGCTGTGGACCGGGCATGTGCTGGTGGCGCACTGGCTCTACCGGTGGCTGCCGCCGTCCGGGGACGACGCGGCCTCCTGGGGTTCGGAGGGCGTGGTCGCCGCCTGGGGCGTGGCGATCGTGGCGCTCGCGGAGCTGGCCCGGACCCGCCGCGAGCAGTGGGTGCGGGAACGGGCCGAGCAGGCGCAGGCGGCGCGGCGGCGCGCCGACGAGGAGCGGCTGCGGATCGCCCGTGAGCTGCACGACGTCCTCGCGCACAGCATCTCCGTCATCAACGTCCAGGCCGGTGTCGGCCTCGCACTCCTCGACAGCGACCCCGAACAGGCCCGCACGGCGCTCACCACCATCAAGGCCGCCAGCAAGGAGGCGCTCGGCGAGGTCCGCCAGGTCCTCGACACCCTGCGCACCCCCGGAGACGCCCCGCGGGCCCCGGCGCCCGGGCTCGGCCGGCTGCCGGAGCTGGTGGAGCAGGCGGCGGGCGCGGGACTGACGGTGGCCGTCGAGGGCACGGTCCCGCAGCTCGCACCCGGTACGGATCTCGCCGCGTTCCGTATCGTCCAGGAGGCGCTCACCAATGTCGTACGGCACTCGGTATCGCGGCACGCGCGCGTGCTCCTCGATGACGGGGACGGTACGACGCTACGGCTGCGTATCGACGACGACGGGCCGGCGACCGGTACCGACGCGGGCGGCAGCGGGAACGGGCTGGCCGGAATGCGGGAGCGGGCCGCGGCGCTGGGTGGCACGATCGAGGCCGGGCCGCGGCCCGACGGGGGGTTCCGGGTGCTCGCCGTACTGCCTCTCAAGGTCAAGGAGGAACGGTGATCCGCGTACTGCTCGCCGACGACCAGTCACTGGTACGGGCCGGCTTCAAGGCGCTGCTCGACGCGCAGCCGGACATCGAGGTGTCGGGGGAGGCCGCCGACGGTGCCGAGGCGCTGCGGATGGTGCGTGAACTGCGGCCGGACGTCGTCCTGATGGACATCCGCATGCCCGTTCTCGACGGGCTCGCCGCGACCCGTCGCATCACCGAGGAGGAGGCGCTGACCGAGGTCAAGGTGGTCATGCTCACCACCTTCGAGCTCGACGAGTACGTCTTCGAGGCCATCCGGTCGGGCGCCGCCGGGTTCCTCGTCAAGGACACCGAGCCGGAGGAACTCCTGCGCGCGGTGCGGGCGGTGGTCGAGGGCGACGCGCTGCTCTCGCCAGGGGTGACACGCCGGCTGATCGCCGAGTTCGCGGCGCGTTCCAAGGAACCCGCCGCGGCCGACGAGCTGGCGCGGCTCACCGAGCGGGAGCGGGAGGTGATGGCGCTCGTCGGGATCGGCCTGTCCAACGAGGAGATCGCCCGGCGGCTGGTGGTCAGCCCGCTCACCGCGAAGACCCACGTCAGCCGCACCATGGTGAAGCTGGGGGCCCGGGACCGGGCCCAACTCGTGGTGCTGGCCTACGAGTCGGGGCTGGTGCGGCCGGGCTGGCTGGGCTGAGGCGCTGCATCCTCGTGCCGGAAGCGGAGCAGCACGCTGATGACCCGGGCCATGAAGAGCACCGGCGCGATCCCGAGGCCGACCCGGATCAGCACCTTCTCCACCGTCGGCGGCAGGTCGAACAGCAGCGCCGGTCCGGCGAGCGCCCCGAAGACGACCGCCGCCGCGAACGCGGCACTGAACAGCGCGTATCCGATCTCGACGGTCACCGCGTCCCGCGCGGCCTGATCCCGCCGTCCCCCGTACCCGGTCATACAGCGAGTGTCACAGCGGTGCGCCCGGCGGAGCAAGCGGGCTCCGCCGGGCGCACGGTGGGGGAGGCGCCCCCGGTCAGTCGCGTACGGTGACGCGCTCCGCCTCCTCCTGGGATGTGGACCTGGCGACCACGACCGACTTCCGCCGGGGCCGGACCCGCAAACCGGTCAGGGAGATCAGCAGGCCCGCGACCGCGATGCCGGTGACGACCGTCAGGCCGGGCAGATAGCTGTCGAGGACGTCTTGCGGGGAGGCGTTCTGCGCGGGGGCGTTCGCGGTGAGCACCGCGGTGACCACGGCCAGGAAGAGCGCGCCGCCCACCTGGACCGAGGTGTTGAGCAGACCCGAGACCATGCCCTGCTCGTGTTCGTCGACGCCGTTGGTGGCCTGGACGTTGAGGGACGGGAAGGTCAGCGCGAAGGCGGCGCCGACCAGCAGCATGGTCGGCAGGATCACCGCCGCGTAGACCGGGTCGAGGTCGATGCGCAGGAACAGCAGATAGCCGACGACCATCAGCGCGAAGCCGGCCACGATGAGCCGCGGGGTGCCGAACCGGTCGATGACCGTGCCCACCTTGGTCGCGGACAGCGCCACCAGCGCGCCCGCCGGCAGGAAGGCCAGCGCGGTGTGCAGCGCCGACCAGCCGAGCAGCTGCTGCATGTAGAGGGTGACCAGGAACTGGAAGCCGATGTAGCTGCCGAGGAAGGTCAACGCGCCCAGCTGGGCCCGCACTTGCGGCCCGGAGCGCAGGACGCCGAGCCGGATCAGCGGGCTGGGGCTGCGTCGCTCGACGGCCACGAAGGCGGTGAGCAGGGCGATGACGGCGAGGAAGGACAGGAGCGTACGGGCGGAGCCCCAGCCGGTTTCCGGCGCCTCGACGACGGTGAACACCAGCAGCAGCATCGAGGCGGTGCCGAGGACGGCGCCCGGGATGTCGTAGCCGCCGGTGTTCTGCTCACGCTCGGTGCGCGGCAGCAGCTTGATGCCGAAGAGGAGGGCGATGAGGGCGACGGGCGCGGGCAGCAGCATCGTGTACCGCCAGCTGGCCTCCGTGAGCAGGCCGGAGAAGACCAGGCCCATCGAGTAGCCGGTGGCACCGCAGGTGGTGTAGATCGACAACGCGCGGTTGCGAAGAGGGCCCTCGGCGAAGGTCGTGGTGATGATGGACAGTCCGGCGGGAGCGGTGAACGCGGCACTCAGGCCCTTGATGAACCGGCTGGCGATCAGCAGCGGTCCGGAGTCCACGAGGCCGCCGAGGAGCGAGGCGACCGCGAAGACTCCGAGAGCGACGAGGAAGACCTGGCGCCGGCCCAGCAGGTCCGCGGCGCGACCGCCGAGCAGGAGGAGGCCGCCGTACCCGAGGATGTAGCCGCTGACGATCCATTGCAGGGTCGAGGTGGACAGACCGAGGTCGGCACCGATGGACGGCAGCGCGACACCGACCATCGACACATCGAGCGCGTCCAGGAACATCGCGGCGCAGAGCACCAGGAGTGTGCCCCACAGTCGGGGAGTCCAGCGCCCTTCGGGCGTGGAGGTGTTGAGCGGAGAGGTCATGTCCGAAGACACTACATGCGCATGCATCGAATGCAAGCGCATTTAATTCCGATGCAATAAATTGGCATCTCTGCTACGGTGCCGCGCATGGTGGCGAAGAAGCCCGAGCAGGCACTCGTGGAGCAGTGGCACGACATCCTGGCGCTGCATGCGCGAACCCAGTGCGAACTCGACCGCGCGCTCCACCGACACGGGCTGTGCGCGAGCGACTTCGAGGTGCTGGACGTACTCGCCGACCCCCGGCGCGCGACCGGCGAGGGCTGCTCCTACCGCGTCCAGGAGATCTCCGAACGGGTCCATCTGAGCCAGAGCGCGCTGTCGCGGCTGATCGCCCGGCTGGAGAAGGACGGACTCGTCGAGCGGGGGATGTGCCCGGAGGACCGGCGGGGCGTACGGGTGTCGCTCACGGCGAAGGGGCGCACGCTGCACGGCGAGGTGCTGCCGGTGCAGCGTGCGGTGCTGACACGGACGTTGGGGTCGGGCTGAGGGGAGGGTGGGGGCCGGGGGTCAGATGACTCCGGACTTGTCTCGCCAGAGTTCGGCGACGGCGGTGTCTCCCGTGAGGCTCGGGAACGGCAGCCGGTTCCACATCGACAGGTAGACGCGCGCGGCGGGCCCGGCCACTTCGCAGTCCACGTCCCCGTCATCACCACGTTCCGCGGCCGGTGGCTCCTGAGTCAGTCGTACGGTCCACACCGCGCCGTCCACATCCGTCGCGCGGACTCGCAGGCCGAGGGGCGCGTCACTGCGGGCCCTGCTCTTGGCGCGGGCGTGGAACCCGAACAGCAACTCGTCGATGCCGTCCACCGCGAAGTGACGGTCGATCTCGTCCGGCGTACCGCCCCGCGCGCACTCCGCGTCGAAACGATGCACCGCGGTCTCGTGCGCCTGCCTGCGCGCCCAGAACGCCAGCGGTGAGGGCGCCGGCAGGAAGTGCCAGCACCGCACGTCCGGATCGGCGTCGGTGAGGGTGTCCACGAGGCGCTCGTGAGCGTCCCTGTACCAGGCCACGAGTTCGGCACCGTCGAGGTCGGGCAGCTCCCCGAGAGGCCGGGACGACGGCTCCCGGTCGGCGACGAACCCCGCCGCCCAGCGATGCACCGCACCCGTGTGCCGCAGCAGATCCCGAACCTGCCACTCCGGGCAGGTCGGCACCTTGGCGTCGGGACCGGCCTCTTCGGCGGCCGCGGCGAGCAGACGGCCCTCCTGGTCGAGGGCGCGGATGAACTCGGCAGTCTCCATGGGGGTGAGTCTGCCGCATGGAGCGGGGTTCAAGTGACGGGGCGACGGGCCGCGATCCTGCGGCTGCGTGACGGGGTGACGGGGTGACGGGGTGACGGGGTGACGGGGTGACGGCTTGACGGAGTGGCATGTTCACCGCTGGCCGTTGTCGGACGGGCCTGGCGCTGGCCGCCAGCGCCAACCTCAACCCCGAGCGCCGCTTCCCCAGCATGTTCGAACCGGGCCACGGCTCCGCCCCGCACATCGCGGGCCAGGGCCTGGCCGACCCCATCGGCGCGGCCGGCAGCGCGGCCCTGATGCTGGAGCACTTCGGCCTGCCCGAGCAGGCGGCCCGCCTGAACAAGGAGATCGAGGCGACGACCGCCGCCGGTGTCCTCACCCGCGACGTCGGCGGCACGGCCACGACGGAGGACGTGACCAAGGCCCTGATCGCCGCACTCGACGCCTGACGCTCCGAGAGCGGGCTTGGGCGAGGGCGCTCATCCCGGTTCCGGCACCATGACCGACACCTCTTCCGGGATGTCGGTGAAGGATGCCTCGACGTCGCGCGAGACCTAGGGTGCGACCATGAACGACCGGGATCAGCAGCGCCACTGGGAGCAGACGTACACCGACCATCCGGGCATGTACGGCGACGAGCCCTCCGCCCCCGCGGTGCACGCCGCCAGTGTCTTCCGTGACGTCGGCGCAAGGGACGTACTGGAACTGGGGGCGGGCCACGGCCGGGACTCCCTGTACCTGGCCCGCACGGGTTTCACCGTGCACGCCACCGACTTCAGTGCACAAGGACTCGCCCAACTCCGCTCCAGGGCAGCCGAGTCGGGGGTCTCGGTGACGACGACGGTCCATGACGTACGACGGCCGCTGCCGCTCCCGGACGCCTCCGTGGACGGTGTCTTCGCGCACATGCTGCTGTGCATGGCGCTGTCCACGGACGAGATCCGGGCGCTGGTGGGCGAGGTGCGGCGCGTGCTGCGTACGGGCGGGGCCTTCGTCTACACCGTCCGTCACCAGGGCGACGCCCACTACGGCGCGGGCATCGGCCGTGGCGACGACATCTTCGAGCACGGCGGTTTCGCGGTGCACTTCTTCGACCGGCAACTCGTCGACGCGCTGGCCGAAGGCTGGGAGCGGCTGAACGTGCACGCCTTCGAGGAGGGCGAACTGCCGCGCCGGCTGTGGCGGGTGACTCAGCTGCGGCCCCGCTGAGGGGCGGGGCTCACCGAGACCCGGCGTGTACCGAAGCCGATCGCCGCCGCTGTCGCCGCGAGTACGGCCACGCTGGTCAGAGCGGTGGACAGGGAGAACCAGTCGGCCATGAAGCCGATCGCGGGCGGTCCGAGGAGCATGCCGCCGTAGCCGAGGGTGGAGGCGGTGGCGACGCCGGTCGGGCCGGCGAGAGTGCCCGCGCGTTCGACGGCCACGGGGAAGAGGTTGGCGAGGCCGAGCCCCGCGATACCGAAGCCGAGGAGTGCGGCCCAGAGTGACGGGGCCAGAGAGCCGAGCAGCATCCCGGCCGCCGCGGTGGTGCCGCCGGCCACCACGGTGCGGGTGCGGCCGAGGCGCTCCAGGAGGGTCGTGCCGGTCAGGCGGCCCACGGTCATCGTGAGGGCGAAACAGGAGTACCCGACGGCGGCGGCTCCGGGCGAGGCCCCGAGGTCCTCCTGCAGGTGGAGGGCGCCCCAGTCGGCCATCGCGCCCTCGCCGTACGCCGTGCACAGGGCGATGAGCCCGAAGACGACCACGAGGCCGCGTGTCCGGCGGTCCGGTCGCCGCGGGGTTCCTGTCTTCGGCTCCGTCCGCTCCGGTGGCACCGGCGGCACCGGCGGTTCGATGCGCAGCAGCTGCCGTCCGGCGACGGCCGTCACCAGCAGCCCGATGACGGTGAGACCGAACAGATGCCAGGTCGGCGACACGTGCCCGGCCACCAGTCCGCCGAGCCCGGCACCGACCATGCCGCCCAGGCTGAAGGCGGCGTGGAAGCTGGGCATGATGGGGCGCTGCAGGGTCCGTACCAGATCGACCGCTGCGCTGTTGAACGCGACGTTGATCCCGCCGTACGCGGCACCGAACACCAGCAGCACCAGTCCGAGGGCCGGCGCCGAGTGGGTCAGCGGCGGGAGGGCGACGCTGAGGGACAGGAGTACCGCGCAGACGACGGTGACCCGGTGGTTTCCGTAGCGGCGGCAGAGGTGGCCGGTGAGCATCATCGTGACGACCGCTCCGGCGGAGACGCCGAGCAGGGCGAGACCGAGGGTGCTGGCGGAGGCGCCGGTCTGGTGCTTGATGGCGGGGATGCGGACGACCCAGCCGGCGAAGATGAAGCCGTCGAGGGCGAAGAAGACGGTGAGGACGGTGCGGAGGCGGCCGAGGGCGTTGCCCGGCACGGCGTTGTGCGTTGGGACTTTGTTTATTATCGGCACAAAGTCAGGTTAGGTGGGAGTGAGGGACGGGGCAAGGACGTCGTCGGATGCGGACGTCCGGTCCGAGGCCCCGGGCGCCGGTGACAAGGGTGTGGCCCCTGTGTTGCTGCGGTCCCCGGGACCGGGGTGGGCTCTCAGTCGCGTGCCGGGGGCGTGTAGAGGGCCTGGGACGTGACAGGCCCCTTGACGGTCTTCGTGATCTCGGCGAGCACCTTTGCGTTGCTCCAGCCCCACAGGGCGAGGAATCCGGCGGTCTGACCGGGCTCGTACTCGGCCATCGCGGTCCGGAACTCCTTCACCGCGGGGTCGTCGTCGGAGGGCGCCTTCGCCAGCTGTACGGCCTTGAGTCCTTCAGTGGCGTCCTTGGTCGGCGAGAGCGTCGACTTGGCGGCCTCGGGGGAGGTGAGGATCAGGACCACCGCCTGGGTCTGGGCGGCCTTCACCTTGCTGATCACGGAGGTGTGGTCGGTGGTCTGGTACTTGACCGGCAGCCGGTCGACCTCGATCGAGGGAGCCACCTTCTTCGCGACCGGCTCCACCTGCTCGGCCACGTTCACGAACGCGGCCGGGTCACTGTGCACGACGAGGATCCTCTTCGCGCCGTCCTGCACCGCGGCTTGTAGTTGAGGGGGGCTTCTGGCCTACGGCGCGGGGGGCGGTCGGTGAGGCCCGTTGTTCGGCTCGCGGCCTGTGCGGATGCGATGAGTGCGGCCTTGTGGCCGTTGTCGGTCGATGGGGTGCTGAAGCCGCCGGGCGGTGACGACCGGCGGTCGCGAAATGTGGTGCGGTTGGCGTTTCTGCTCGGAACCGTCGTGTCCCTCGCGGCCAACATCGCGGCGGCACCGGAGTTGACCTGGCGGCCGGTGCTCGTGGCTGGTTGGCCGCCGCTGGCGTTGTTGCTCTCGGTCGAGCCGTTGGCGCATCGGCCCGGTGCAGGGACCGAGGTCGAGCCGAAGGATGGCGCGGGCGTCGGCGCCCGGACCGGGCGCGATTCGCTGCTGGACTGGCTGACCGCCCTCTTCGTCGAGGCGGCGGTGCGCGCGACGCGGATGCGGTCCCGGCGCGAGCGCAGCGCACTGGAGGAGGAGCACCGGGTGCTGCTCCTGCGGGACACGGTGGAGCGGCGGCTGCTGGCCGAAGCGCGTATTCCGCCCGGGCATGACGCCGAACTGATCGCGACGGATATCGCGTTCACCGCATCGAAGGAGCTCGTGCGCGGCTGCGGGACGGTGTGTGGCGGTCCCGTCGCCGATGTGCTGCTTCCGGTGGAGACGGCGGCGCTGTCCTGGGCCGGTGTCGATCCGGATGATCACGACACGTGGATGGTGCACCGCGGGGACTGCCCGCACGTGGCTGACGAGCCCTCGCCCTGGGACTGAGCGGCCGAAGCCGAACGGAGGTGGGCTCGGGCCGGCTGTCCGCCTGAAGGCGGCGGCTGCGCCGGCACACGGGTGATGAGGCCGCCGCCCACCACTCCCAGGCCGACATCAGTCGTTGCGGAAGGCGGTGAGGGGCGGCGCGGAGCGGGCCCGGCAGTTGGTGGAGGCGGTGCGTGCCGACCGGAACGGCCGGGCTGTAGACGTGTGATGCCCACTGATGCCCACGCTCGGTCTGCACGACGGCTTCAGGGCGCGAGGTCGGTCAGAAGGCTGTCGAGGACTGTCTCTTCCTCGATGCGTACGCCGAGTTCGGCGAGGGCCGGGGACAGGTTCGGGTCCCATACGGCGGTGGTGGGTGTGCCGGTCAGGGGTGGGGCCAGGGGCGTGGCGGCGGCCGCGGTGCGGTAGTCGGCGGCGGTGTAGTGCCAGGGGTGCCAGGGGACGCGGTGCAGCAGGGCGGTGGCGATACGCAGGCCGCCCCAGTCGAAGTCACCGTGGTAGCGGAGCGTGCACCCGTGGGCGTGCAGGTGGCGCAGCAGGGTGAGGGCGGCCGCAGAGGGCTGGCCCTGGAGGCAGATCAGGGGCGCGCAGGCGGGGCCGTGGGTGTCGGCCGCGGTGGCCAGGACGGTCGGGTTCTCGCACACGTACACCGTGGCGGGTGCCATCCTCGGCGGGGTGCGGGTGAGCTGGCGCAGCGTCAGGACGGCAGGTTCGCCCGCGTCGCCCGTCCAGTCGAGGGCGGGCGTGCCGCGCAGGCCCAGGGTGAGGACGGTGGAGGAGAGGGCGTCCCTGAGGAGGCCGGCCGAGGCCCAGGCCTCGCGGCGCCATTCGGTTCCGCTGCCGTCCGGGAAGCCGGTCAGGGCACGGACACCGGACAGGACGAGGGTGGCGAGCGGGGTGCCGTCGTCAAGGGCGTGGGCGTCCGACAGTGCGCCGGCGGCGAAGGCGGGCAGGGAGACGGCGGGGTGGGCGGGCAGGGCCCGCAGGGCCGTCGTGGCGTCGGTGAGCAGGGACTTCGCCGCGGGCGGGGTGCGGGCGAGGCGGCGTACGAGGCCGTCCGTGCGCAACCGGGCGGCCCAGTCGGCCAGTTCGGGCTGGAGCGTGCTGAGTGGGGTGTACGCGTCCTGCCAGGCGTTCGCCTCCTGTTCGCGTACGTCGGTCAGCCGGGTGACGGGGCCGGTGAGAGAGGTGACGGCGATGGCGAGACCCTCGGGACTGATGCCGGAGCGGCGCAGCAGGGTGTCCACCGCGTCGAGGCGCACGGTCAGCGAGCGTCCGGCGCGTGGGGTGCGGCCCAGCAGACGTTCGGCGGCGGCGCGTTCGGCGCTGGTGGGAGCGGTCAGGGTGACCGGGCCGGTGAGAGGCTCTTCTCGCTCCAGGCGGCGGCGTACGCGCTCGACCAGCCAGGTGAGGCCGGGGTCGCCGAGCAGCCGGCCGAGGCGGTCGCGGTCGACGTACGGGCCGGGTTCTCCAGAGATCCCGGGCGTGCTCATGCCCACAGCGGGTCCTGGTCGCCGTCGGTGATGTCGCCGGGTACGGCTGCAGCCGTACCGACCGTAGCGGCCGGGGGCTCCGGCTGGGCGGGGAGCACCGCCAACTGGTGGTCCGGTTCGGCTCCCCGTACGCGCTCGGTGCCGTCCCAGTCCCAGCGGGTCACCAGCACTGCGGCGATCTCGTCGACGCGGGAGAGCTGGGCGATGGCGATGCCGGGGACCTCGGGGTAGCAGGCCCATTCGCGTTCGCTGGTCATCACCACGTCCAGGTCGAAGGCGTGCAGCAGGCCCAGGCACTTGGCGCGCGAGTCGTCGTCCACGCCCGCGAACGCCTCGTCCAGGGTGACCAGGCGGGGGGCGTAGGGGGCGGCCGTGGCGTAGTGGGAGGAGGCGGCGGCGAACAGCGGCACGGACACGGCCAGTACGCGTTCGCCGCCCGAGGCGGGTCCGGTGGCCGGAACCCAGGTGCCGTGCTGGTGGCGTTCGATGCCGAACTCGTGCCAGGCCCGGTAGTCGAGCGCGGCGGTGAGTACCTCCAGCCAGCTGCCCGCCGCGTCGTCGGACTGTCGGCGGGCGATCTCGGCCTGCAGGAACTCGCCGACCGCCGCCCGGTCCTCGGGCGCCCAGGCGTCGGCGGACTGGCGCAGGCGTTCGCGGGCCTGGGCCAGACCCGTCGGTGCCTTGCGCGAGGGGCGCCACACCAGGCGCAGCTTCATACCGGTGGAGGTGGGCCGCTCCTGGAGCTCGGCGTTCATCGCCCGCACCTGTCGCTCGGCCGCTGAGATCAGCTCCTGCAGGGTGCCCGCCACCTCGGTGAGCAGGTGGGTTTCGAGGATCTCGCGTTCGTGCGCGGACAGGATGCGTGCCAGTTCGGCCACTTCCGTCGCGAGGGCCTGGGCCAGTTCGGGGACGGTGCTCCGGCGGCCCTGGTAGACGATGTCGACGACCATGCCGTCCTCGACCATGCGGGCGGTGGCGGTGTGGCCGCCGCGGGAGAGGGCGTCCTGGAGTTTCTTGTACTCCTCACTCAGCCGTTTCTGCACGCGCTCCCAGGCGCCGTCGGAGTCGTCCGCCGAGGTGAGCTCCGCCTCGACGGCGCGGGCGAGGGCGACGGCCGGGGTGGCCGCCCACGGGCCTGCGTCCAGCGGGGGCACGGCCGCCTCGGGCAGGGCTACGGCCAGGAGGCCAGTGGCCGCGAACCGCTGGAGCGCGGCGATCGCCCCGGCGCGGGAGGCGGCGGCCTCGTGTACGTCCTTCTCCAATTGCTCGATGCGGCCCTCCGCGCGGCTGGCGCGCCGGTCGCAGGACCCGTGTTCCTCGCGCGCGAGGCGCTGGTCGCGGTCGCACCCGGCCAGGGCCTCCGCGGTGGCGGCCAGGCGGCGTTCCAGCTCCGCCACGGCGATGCCGACGGTGGCGCGCAAGGTGGTGTGGCGCTCCTCGGAGGCGGCCGCGAGGCGGGCTGATTCCTCGGCGCGCAGGGCCAGTTCGGCGACCTGAGCGCCGGCCCGCTCGGCTTCCGCGCGCTCGTCGGCGACAGCTCGCCCGGCGCCGGCGCGTTCGCGCAGGGCGGGCCACAGCGCGGCCAGGACGGCGGTGTAATCGGCCAGCGCCTGGCGGACGGAGGCCATCCCAGGCCGGTCGGCGGGCAGGTTCACGGCGGCGGCGGTGTCGGTCAGTTCGGTGCCGGCCTCGGCTTCCTGCCGGGCCGCCGCGGCCAGTTCGGCGGAGCGTTCGTCCTGGCGAGCACGGGCCCGCTGGCCGGCGTCCGTGGCGGCTGCGGCCAGCGCATGCGCCTGGCGCAGGGCGTCGTCGTCGGGGACGGCTGCCAGTTCGGCATCCAGCGTGCGGCGGCGCCGGGCCACACCGGACCGTTCGGTCTCCAGGCGGGCCATGTCGCCTGTCAGGGAGTCGAGTTCGTGTCGCAGTACGGTGATCCGGGCCCGGCGTGCCTCCTCGCGGGCGCCCTCGCCCACGTATGCGGCGGCCTCCTTCGACCAGCTGCCGGTCAGGGCTCCGACGCGGAAGCGGCCGTCCGCCGCCACCCAGGTGTCACTCAGGACTGTCGAGCGATGTTCGTGCTGGTCATCCCCGCCGACCTGCTCTACTGCCGGGGGTCCGGGGGTTGTACCCCGGGAAGACACAGTGCCGGATCCGTCGGAGGCCTGACCGGTACCGAGACCCACGGAGGCCAGGAGGTGGGCGACCGTCTGCTCGTCCACTGCCACGGCGCGAGCGTCACCGTGGTCCAAGGCCGGGCGCAGCATCTCGGCGAGCGTGCTTCCGGGGAGCGGGGCACCCGGTGACAACAGCACGTCGTGCCCGTCCGAGTGGAGGACGGTCCCGTCCGGGCAGACCCAGGCGTCCAGCAGGCCGGAGGCCTCCAACGCCGCCTCCAGGCCCGCGCGTTCACCGGCCGGGACGTGATCGTGGAAGTCGACCAGACGCCACAGGGGAGCTCCGGCCCTCTGCTCGCGTACATCGGGCGTACGGGTGTGGGGCGCCGCGGGGCCGCGCTGGCCGCCCGCCTCCAGGCCGGCCAACTCCCGCTCGGTCTCGGCGCGGCGGGCGTCCAGTTCGGTCAACCGCTGACCGAGGGCGGCCGTCAGGTCGGCCAGGTATGCGGCCCGGGCGCGATGGGCGTCGGCGGCGTGCACGCGCGCGGGGGAGGGGCCCTGGAGGTGCATGACCCAGTCCTGCAGGCCGTCCAGCAGCCCCGCCGGGTCCTGGGGCGACAACTCCTCGCAGACGTCGAGGTGTTCGCGTACGGCAACGACCAGTTCCCGGCCCGCCTCGGCCGCGGCGGCCTCCGCCTGGGCCTGCCGCTCGGCGGTGTGCCCGGCCTCGGTCTGCGCCTCGTCCAGGCGGCGGGCGGCGGCGCGGCGCTCGGCTGCGGCCTGCTCGGCACGCGCCGCCAGCTCCTCCACGTGGTCGAGGGTGCGCCGCCTGCGGGCCACCGACTCCTCGGCGGCACGGCGCAGTTCGGCCTCCGGCACACCCTCGGTGCGCAGCTCACCGTCGAGCCGGGCGGTCGAGGCCGTCTCCCGCGCGTGGGCAAGTATGTCCGCCACCTGCTGCTCCGCCGCCGTCAGCCGCCTGTCGGCGGTTTCTAGGCGGCCCAGGGCGCGGGTGTGCGCCTGGGCGGCCTGCTCCCGGTCCGTTTCGGCGCGGCTCAGGTCGCCGGCGGTGCGGCGGGCGTCGGCCGCCGCCTGCTCCAGCTCGCGGGCGCTGCGCATCTCGGGGCCCTCGCGCAGGGCGGCGTCCTGCGCTTTCAACCGTGTGGTGGTCCCCTCCAGCTCTGCCATCCGCCCGGCGGCCCGCTCCCGGTCCTCCTCGGCCTGGGACCGCTCTGCCTGGGCTTGGGCGAGGTCACGGCCCAGTTGTTCGTAGCGGGCGTGTTCGTGGCGGGGGAGCCGGGCGCGGCGGCGGGCGGCGACGCGGGAGTAACGGCGGTAGTGATCGAGGAAGGCGGAGGAGGCCCGCTCGGCCTCGGTGGCCGCCCGCAGCTCCTCCTTCTCCTCGTCCAGGGAGCGGAACGCCTCGGCGACGTCGGCGATCACCGCCTGGTCCATGGGCGGCAGTGCCTCGGTCAGTGCCCGCGACAGCGCCGTCTCGTTGGGCCGCTTGGACAGCTGTGGCTGGCGCAGCTGGATGAGCAGGTCCACCAGGGCCGCGTACCGTCGCTCACCCAGCCCGAACAGCGCCTCGTCCACCGCTCTGCGGTACGCCGTGGCCGTGTCGTACACCATGCCGTGCCCTGCGAGCGCCTCCGCGAGCCGGTCCCGCGACAGCGCGGTGCCGGTGGCGTCGAGCAGGCTGAGCTCCGGGCCGATCCGCTGGTCGGTGACGGCGTACCAGTGGCGGGCGATGCCCCGCCCGGCCACCGCCTTCAGCCCGCAGGCGAGGGTCAGGAAGCGGACCTGTCCTGTGGCCTCGTCGCGGCGGCCGAACTCGATCCAGGTGTAGCCGAGCCGCTCGGAATGCGGATGCTGACCGCCCAGCAGCAGGTTCCACTCCATGCGCTTGCCCGGGTCGGCGTCGGGCTCCACGCGCCGCGCGGACAGGTCGCCGTCCAGGAGGAAGGGCAGGGTCAGCGCGAGGACCTTGGACTTGCCGGTGCCGTTGTTGCCGCGCAGCAGCAGGCGGCCGTCGCGGAACCAGAACTCCTCGACGTCGTAGTAGAAGAGGTCGACCAGGCCGATGCGCAGCGGCCGCCACCGGCCGGGCGCGGGGGTGGGCAGGGAGGTCACGGCGGTCAGGCCTTTCGCTGAGGAGAGGTGTGGGGGGTTCGGGCTCCCGGTTCCCTCACGACGGTCTCGCCGACCGCGTACCGGGCCAGCGCCGGCAGCGGTATGACGCCGCCGGGTACGGCGGTGACCAGGCCGAGCGCGGTCAGCTTGGCCAACGCCTGCTCGACCAATTCCCCTTCTGCCCCCGGCTGTTTGGCGCTCTTGGACCAGAACCCACCGTGCTCGGCGGTGAGTTCCCGCACTTGGCGCTCCAGCTCGCCGCGGCTCACTGTGCCGTCCACGGCCGCGAGGTGCTCGGCCAGCAGCAGGGTGACGTGCCCGTGGGTGCCCTGTTCGGGCATCCGCACATCGGTCAGATCGTCCAGAGGATCGACCATGGCGATGCCCTCGGCCCGCACCTCCGCGACCAGGCCGGTCAGTTCGGTGATGCGTGCGGCGATGAAGGCGCGCTGGCGGGTCAGGTAGGCGAGCTCCTCGTCGGTCAACTCGGCGTAGTACAGCACCGGGTCGTCCAGCAGACGCCGGGTCAGACGCTGACGGATGGCACGGAACCGCAGTTCATCGCTGTCCAGGGCGCTCTCAGCGGTCAGCTCGGCCAATCGGTCCTCGAAACAGTCGGCGGCGATCATCGAAGGGCCGCGGCGGGTGGCGAGCAACCCGGCCAGGACACGGCGCTGGACGTCGTAGAGCACATCGCCCGCCCCGCTGACATAGGCGTCCTCGTCCCCGGCCACCCGCCGCAGCACCCCGTACCGCATGAGCAGTCGTACCGCCGCCGCCAGATCGAGCCGCTCGTCGCGCCGCTCCAGTGTGAACTCGATTCCCGCGGCGGCCAGTTGAGGATCGGCGGCGTCCAGGACCACCTGCTCGGCGAGCCGGCCGAGCGCGATCTGTGCCTCGCCCCGCTCCAGCGCGGCCAGCGCCAGGCACAGCAGCACATAGCGGCGGCGGGTGAAGGGCGCGCGGGCGCGGGAGGCCTCGCGTGCAGGATGGGTGGGGTCGGCCAGGGAGCCGGGGGCCCTGCCCAGCCGGGCGGACTCCGCGTCCACCCTGAGCGGCCAGCCGGTGTTGCGGTCGAACCACTCGCGCAGTTCGGCAGCGTGCTGCCGCACCAGACGGAACTCGTCGGCGTACGGGCCGTGCGCGAGCAACAGCGGCTCCTTCAGCAGGGCGCGGGCGGCCTTGTGGAACTCGGCGGCGCGCCGGTCGTCCAGCACCTCGCCCAGGGGTGTGGTCATCCTTCCTCCGCCGTAGGACTGTCGGCCACGCGTATCCACCCGGTCCGGGTGAGGTCGGTGATCTCGACCGTGTGGTCGGGGCCGCGGAAGGTGCCGCCGGGGGTGCGGATCTCGGCCGTCGTGCCGTCCGCCAGGGCGGTGAGCCGGATCTCCATCGTGCCGTCGTTACTGGTCGCCACAGTGGTCGTCATGCCGGGCCGCCAGGTGGCCAGGGCGTCACCGAGCAACTGCAGGAAGAGGCCGAAGGCGAGCGGGTCGAGCTCGCCGAGCGCGGACAGCCGCGTGGTGCCGTCCGTCGCGAGGCGGGCACGGGCGGTCGTGATCTCCTCCGCCTGCTTCGTGGCGATCTCGGCCAGGCGTCGGCGCTGCTCGGACCGGTCCTGCACCCTGCGGGCCTTTCCGCGCCGCTCGTAGCTGCCGGTGCGGCGCAGCTGCGGGCTGATGC
The DNA here is from genome assembly GCF_030403745.1 of Streptomyces sp. S.PB5. GTDB lineage: Bacteria > Actinomycetota > Actinomycetes > Streptomycetales > Streptomycetaceae > Streptomyces. The sequence continues at coordinate 90,870 of NZ_JAQMWP010000011.1, read as the reverse complement.
GCAGCGGCTCGGCCTCGGCCCACGGGGTGGCGGCCGCCACCGGGCGGGCCGTGCGCCGGTCGAGGGTATCGGCGTCGACGGTGAGGTGCCGTGCCGGATACAGCCCGAACGCGACGCGCCACAGCCGGTGCCGCGCCGCGTCGTCGGGGGCCTCGGCGAACCAGCGGGCCAGGGTGCGGAAGTCCGCCGAGCGATCCGAGCGTCCGGCCCGTCGCTCGTTCAACTGTCGTACGACTGCCAGGAGTTGCGGGATCGCCCCAAGGGCGCGGCCACGCAGCAGGCGGGCCTGCGAGTCGCGGCCGTCCGCGGACACGAACCAGGCGGCGAGCCCCGACCACCGGGCAACCCACCGCTCGTACGCCCGAGCCTCGGCGCTCTCGGCCTCGTCCGGGGCGCCGTCGGCCGCCTCCCGGGACGCCGCCAGCCTGAGCAGCACACCGACCCGGCCCTGGTCCTCCAACTCGCCGATGAGCAGGGCGATCCGTCCACCCAGGGTGATCAGGTCCTGGATGAAGCGCTCCAGGTACTGGATCAGCCGGTCCTTGTAGGCGAGGAAGAGCTCGACGTCCACATCGTGCAGGTCGATGGTGCGCTGCAGGGAGCCCATGAACGCCCGCGCGTTCTCCGCCAGCGCCTCGAACCGGCTCGTCAGCGTGGACAGCGCCAGGTGTGCCTTTGCCGCGTCCGCCCTGCCTTCCTCCTGCTCGGCGGTGATGATCAACAAGGCCCGCAGCTGGGTGACGATGTCGTGCAGAGCCACCGCTTGCAGCGCGCCGCGCCGTCCCAGTGCCTCGTCGTAGACGGACAACGCCTGCTCGGCGGCCTCGCCGGCCTGCGTGAGCTGGTAGATGAAGCGTTTGCGGTAGAAGTCCTCGACCGCCGTGACCCGGGAGGTGTCCGGATCCGCCCGCAGATTGCCCCAGTCGACGAGACTGTCCAGCGCCTTGACCACCGCGTCCAGGTCTGCGGGCCGGTGCTCCGGCGGCAGTGCCGCGTGCACGTCCTCGGGCCGCAGATGGACCGCGAAGCGTTCCTTGGCGGTCAGGAAGGTACCCATCACCTGGCGGTAGAGAGCGGCGTTGGGCACGGTGAGGTGGGCGAAGGGCGCGTACTCGGTCCGTGCCGGTCCGGAAGGCGTCGACGTCATCGTTCGGGCATTCTCCCCGACGCACCCCCTGCCCGGGCAATCGTGGCCAGGCCTTCACACAGAGTCGCCCGTGTTCCGGCCCCGCGATCTCCCCGTGGTCGGCCGTATGCCGCGAGCCGGTCCGTGCCGAGGCGACTGCCGAGACCCTGCGGCCCGGACCCGAGGCCCTGGTACAGCCGTGGGGCGGCCCGGGGCTGTCGGCTGTCGCCCGGGCGCAGTCACCAGCCACCGGCGCCGATGAGCGGGGGAGAGCTCGGGGCCCGTGGTTGGTGCCGGCGGAGACACCATTGCCGGAGGGTACTGAGGAACACGACCGTTTCCTTTGTGGAACGGCGCCCCGGGATCTGACTCGCACTCTGCCCGGGGCGCTGTCGTGTTCGAACGCGGTCTGTCAGTCGTCCTCGTCGTCCTCCTCGTCCGGGGCGGGTTCCCGTACGAAGGACAGATCGAGGACGTAGCGTTCGTCGGCCGGGCACCGGCTCCAGGCTTCCCGGATCTGTTCGGGGGACCAGTCGTCGGCGATCTCACCGAGGGTTTCGTCGTAGTAGGCGGAGGCCGCTGCGCGCCCGGCCCACCACGCGTATCCCTCGTACACGCCCGGGCGGGGCAGGGGCATCTCGCCGGCCGGGCCCAGGGGCAGCTGGCCGAAGACCAGAGTGCCGGTCGCGGACTCGATGCTGACCGGGACGTGGCCCTCGGCGTCAGCGGGCGGCTTGGGGGGCGTGTCCCAGACGCGGGCGGTGATCCGTACGTCGATGTCGGGCTGGAGACTGAGGAGGTACAGGTGGTAGCCGTTGCCCGCCACCACCTGTACCTCCGCGGCGTCCATGGCCTCCTCGTCACCGAGGTAGGCGTCGGCGTCGTAGACCTCGACGAGTCGGCGGTCGGGGCTTGCGGTGACGCTGAATTCGGCGAGGAGCGCCATGGGATGCCTCTCTGCCGGATCCGGCAGATCCGATCAGATCTGCCGGATCGTCCGTCAATCGGTGATCTTCACGTAGAAGGCGTCGCCGTCCAGGACACGGTTGGTGGTGTACATCTCGTCGAGCCGGTTGCCGCCGTTGCGGTTGTCCGTGCCGCTGATCAGGCGGACGGAGTAGCGGTTGTCACCCTTGTTCGACCCGTCCTTCGTGCTGGCGAAGGGGTACTCGTCGCACTCCAGGCCGCTGCCCGAGTAGTCGCCCCACACCTTCTTACACTCCTTGATGGACTTGGTGCGGTTCGCCTGCTGTTTGTCCTTGTCGATCAGCCGGTGAAGGGGGTCCTTCCCGCCGGGGACGGTCTTGCCCTGGAAGGACGGGAAGGTGCGCTCCGGGCGCTTCAGGGCGTCGTAGATGTGCAGGGCACTCTCCTTGACGGCGGAGTCCTTGCGGCTCATCACCAGCTGCACGCGGGCCCCGGTGAAGACGGTACCCAGGAACTTGCCTGCCACGGGGCCGGCGTAGTCGAAGCGGACGGCGGAGTGGTAGGCGTCGACCTCCTTGTACGGGGAGACCGTGGGCGAGGAGACGGTGAGGTCGAGGAAGACCGTCGCCGCGACCTTCTGCTGGTTGCCGTTGTTGTACTGGGCGCCCAGGTCGGGGGAGGTGTACGTGAGCGTCCAGGTGGGGTTCGTATCCCAGACGCCGAGGAGTTCGTCCCGCGAGACCGTGTTCGGGGCGGTCACCTGCGGGTTGGGGTCGCTGGAGCTGGCGTTGACGCTGTGCCGAAAGAACTGGCCCGCGCTCCACTTGGTGGCGTCCTCGGTGCCGACGGTCTGCACGCGGATGTTCTCGACGCTGGCGATGTAGTCGACCCGGCGGCTGCCGTCGTAGGCGAAGCCCAGGGTCCACATGTCGAACCAGAGACGGCCGATGGCCTCGGTGCCGTTCTTGTCGCGAAGGACCAGGTCGTACGGTTTCTTCTGGCAGCTCTCGAAGCGGCTCTTGATCCAGCCGGTCTGGGTCTTCGCGGCTGCCGCGTGGTTCGCGCACTGCTGGCGCAGGTCGGTCGGGTCGTCGGCGGGTGCGCGTCGGAGCGTGCGGTCGATCGGTACGTGTACACCGTGTCGGCGCTGGTAGGTGGCAAGCCGAACGGGGCGGTTCAGCTTCTGGAGTTCGGACTTGGGGACGGACGAAGCGCTGACGAACCTCGCGGTGCTGGTCCGTCGTGAGGTGTCCGCCCGGTCGGTGGCCGCGGTAGCCGCGGTCGTGGTCAAGAGGGTCATGGCGCAGGCGGCTGCCGCCAGGCGGGCCCAGCGGACCAGTCGTATTCGAGGGTTCAGGTGCTGCATACGGATGTGCTCCCTGGGAAGCGACGCGAAGTGCGGTGGTCTGGAACAGGCGTTGACCGGGAAGGCCCGTGGCGGTCCTGGCGGAAGGCGAGTTGCCGACGGCCTTCGGTCAGGGGCGGCACATCGCGCCCCAGCACGCTTCGAGGAGCTGGCCGGTCCGGGCGGAGTAGACGGCGGTGAAGCCGCGGTAACTCCGGTGCTTCTCGCGCCCCGGCCCCGCTGTCATCCGCCGGGACGTGACGGTCCGCGTCGTCTCGGACTGCGCCGCGGTGCTCAGGGATCGCTCACCGCTGGCCGACGACTGGGTCACGCTGATCTTCTGCGGGTCGACGGCGAAGGATCGTGCCGCGCGCTCGCGGAGGGATGCCGCGCTGGGGGGAATCACCTGAGTCACCCGTCCCGGCTGCGGCGCGAGGGCACCGCCTCGGGGCTGGCGTTCGGGCTGCTGGCTGCGACCACAGCGATCGGGTCTGGCCTGCTCAGTTACTCGGTTGCCGATGAGGTGGCAGACCTTCTCGCCGGTATGGAGAAGCGCACCAGTAAGGCCGAGCGGAGATACGTCAAGCTGGCCAACTCCCGGGCGTTCAGGGACAAGGCACGGGCCGAGGAGGCTGCGCGCTCCATCCGGGACGAGTACCAGTTGCGAGCTCAGGCCGCAGGCAAACGGGTGGAGTCCCTGTCCTGGAGGGTTCAACGCCGCAACCCGCAGGTCCTCGGGCATGGCTTCCCGGTCGGCGAGCAGGGCGGCGTCATCGGCAGGATTCGAACCTGCGACACCCGCTTTAGGAGAGCCGCGCTCTATCCCCTGAGCTACGAGGGCGGGGGGATCGGGAAGATCCGGCGTCTAGCCTAGCGGATACTGGCCTCCACCCGGCAAGGTTCCCGTTTCCCCAGGTCAGAGCATGTTCGGGAACCGTGGGGCGAAGCCCGAAGGGGGTACCTGTTCTTACCTTGTCTTGCCCTACCGTTCCCCGGCCGTCTGATTCCTTCTGTCCCCCGCTTGTCCCCCGGTGGCCGCCCTGGCCCCCGCGCAAGGCTCATCACGAGGTACGAAGCATCGTCGCTCCAGGTCGGGCCCCATCCCGATTCCTGTGACAACGGCTCAGGGTTCGCGGTCTGCTGTGCCTGCCTACAGCGACCGTGTGCTTGGCCGTGCGCTCCTGCATTCAGCGATCTTGGTGCGATCCGGTCCAGACGCCGCCATGTCGCCGGGTAGCTCTCAGCGGTGCTCGGGCTCCAACGCCGTCCGACCTAGCAGTTCCGTTCGCGTCCGCGAGATCTTGTTGATCAGTCGCTCGGCTTCGTCGGTGGGCTGTTCAATGTCGGCTTGGCCGTGGTCGGCGGCTTCGTTGCCGGAGGCGAAGAGCGGGACGGGGGATATGTACTCGACCACGGCCTGGTGGGTTGACGGTTCGATGCGACCGTCGAGGACAGCGATGCGCAGTGAGAAGAGGTGTGCGCCGTCGTGGCACCCTGCCCAGCCAGCGCAGATGCGTCGGGTGTCGCTGGCGGCGTCGGTCTGGTGGCATTGGAACAGTGCGGTGGGCTGGTGGGCGGTAGGGGCGTCGTAGCGCCGCAGCTTCTCGTACTCTTCGTGCGCCCAGATTCCGGAGGGCACGTCGCGCCGGTACGGGCAGCTGCCACATGGGCGCGGCGCCGGCGGGCGGAGTGACGAGGCCACGGACTCGTTGGTGACGGTGTCCTGGTCGTTCACTTTCCTGCCCTCTTCCTGCGGCGCTCCAGCATTCGCGCCTTGATCTGGAATTGTGTCGGCGCGGTGTACGCGTGCTGTCCCCATGCGGAGGACTGGTTGCCGTGCTTGCGGGACAGGCCACAGTAGCGGCAGCCCATCGGGTCGGCGTCCGGGAGTATCGGGTCGGTGCCGAGGGCGCGCAGGGTGGAGGAGGAGCCGTCTGTGTGTCGGATGACGAGCTCGCCGTATTCGACGGTGACCGTCGCGTTCTTGGTGAGGCCGCGGACGGTGAGCGCAACGGCCAGCCACCTGGGCCATGGGCCTTCGGAGTTGTGGACGCCGTAGGGGGTGGAGTACGTCTCGTCGAACTCGTCGGTGTCGGTGGGGACCAGGGACTCGGCCTCGGCCCGCAGTTCTTCTGACGTGCGGCCGTCGGGCGGTGGAGGGAACATCTCCGTAATGACGGCCGTGCTGATCGCGTCGGTCATGCGTTCAGCGCCTTCGCGCTGCAGCCCTCGCAGTGCTCGGAGCACAGCATCGCATCGCCTTGTGCCTGGCCTTTGCCGCAGGTCCGGCAGTTCGCCCACGCTCGCGCTGTGAACGTCACCTGGTCTGAGCCGCATTCGGTGCAGTGGACTCCGTGTACGCGGGGCAGCCTTCCGTTGGGGGCGGGCTCGCCGGCGGCGTAGCCCTGGAGCTGGACGTGTCCGCTGGCCATGTCTATCTCGGGTATGTCCGGGCGCTGTTGGTTGATGAAGAGCCACACCTGATGGCCGACCGTGCGGTTCGAGGTCAGTGGGTGGGCTTCGGCCTCGGTTATCCAGCAGCGGCCCTTCGGCTTGCGTCCGATGCCGTCCTCGGCTGCCTCGTAGTAGGTGACCCGCCATACCGCGAGCATGTCGTCCGACAGGCCTGGTCGCATTGCCGTTGTGCGCGCGGGCGTTGCTGTCATGGGGAGAGTTCGTCCTTGTCGTGGGGGTGGTCAGGGCAGGGTCATGCGCTGGGTTGAGGGGTTCCAGCGGCATTCGCGGTAGAGCCGGTTGAAGTCGTGCATGGCGTCGGGGTCGTCGGCGTTGCAGGGCTCGTAGCCGTCTGGGGTGGGGCGGCAGTAGTAGCCGTACTCGGTGCATTCGGGCTCGCCGGGGAGTTCGCCGGTCCAGACGGTGTTGCAGGTGTTGCCGGGGTGGCAGTGGGCGCGTTGGAAGCCGGTGATGGCGCAGCGTGCGATGTCGCATCGGTCGGCGTGCAGGGTGCCCGGTGGGGCGGAGCAATCTGGGCAGCGGTCTGTGGGTGCCGGGTTGAGGTGGATTCGCGGGTCGACGGTGCTGGTGGGGGTGGAGAGTCGACCGAGCCAGAGGGTGCGGAGGGCGTTGTTGAGGTCGCGGCTGGGGGCGATGGTGTGGAGGTTCAGGGCGCGGTGGATGAGTTCGCGGAGGAGTGTGGGCGGGAGTTGTGCTGTGGCCCAGTGCAGGGTGAGTCCGCGGGTTGGGTGGTTGAGGGTCCAGTTGGAGCGCATGCGGGTGGAGAAGGTGACCGGTAGGCGGCAATTCGATCTGTATGTGACGGTTTGCGGCTGATCGTTTTTCAGCCATTCGCGACCAGTTTTGGCGTACAGATAGATGATGCTTTGACGTGCTTCGTCCATCTTGAGCATTGTGCTGCGTCGTAGGTGGAGCCAACTGCCGGATGGAGTGCTCGACTGCTGGATGAGCGGCTCACCCTGGGTGTCGTCGGGGACGATTCGCAGGCGGTGCGGTCGTCCGAGAACATCGAATCCCGCGCCGGCGACCAGTTCCTTGAGGGGGTTGTCGGGTGCGGTCTCGGCGAGGTGCGCGAGTTGGCGGTAGATCCATGAACGGCGTCGTGTGACGAGGGCGGTGGCCTCGGTGTCGGTGGTGGAGTGCGGGCCTCGGACGATGATGTTGCCGCTGCGGGTGACGGCGACGGTCAGCGTGGTTCTGTTGCTGGTGCGAACGGTGACGTCGATGGTGCCGACGCGTATGGTGCGGTCGCTGGTGGGCATGGTCGTGGGTCCTTGAGACGTGCAGGCTTGGCAGGCTGACGGGGGGTCCGGTACGGCTAGTGCTGGTCGCAGACCCAGGTCTGCGGGATGCCGTGGACGGGGAGGTCGAGCACGTGTCGGCGGGTGCGGGTGCAGAGCTGGCAGGCGAGGTCGAAGGCGCGCAGCATGCGCAGTGGGCGTATCGGCTCGTCGTCGCGAAGGGTGATCGGCGAGTCGTGGCCTTCGAGGTCGAGGAGCCACAGAGGCTGTAGGTGACGCTGCTTCGCGCGGATGGTCAGCGGGCTGTCGTTGCCGACGAGGGCGAAGGTGTCGCCTTCCTTCAGGGCGGTGGCGGGGATGGTCGGGGTCTGTTCGACGGTGACGATGAAGCCGTTCGGCACGGTGGTGTTCACGAAGGTTCGTTTCGGTGTGGGCTGCTGGGCGGGCAGGTGATGGATGGTGAAGATCAGAAGAGGGCGCGCTGGTCGGGGTCCTGGCCGTTCATCTCGCGCTGCCACAGGGCGTAGTTGAGGGCTTCGTCCTCGTTGTCGAAGTGGTGGCCGAGGACTTTGGTGAGCGCGTCGAAGAGGCCTGCGCGGCGGCCCGCCGTGCGGTAGGTGCGTTCGGTGGCAAGCAGGGCGCGCAGGGTCAGAAACTGCTGCTCATCGTCGCCGCAGACGTCGCGGAGGACGCCGATCATGTCGCGGTTGATGGTGACCATGTCGTCGAACTGCTTGCCGGGGAATGGCTCACCGGTCGCGTCCTGGTAGATGGAGGGGAGGGTGTCCTCGACCTCGTGCTTCGTGAAGACCCAGATGCGGCGTATCTCGTGCAGCTCATCGACGGTGATGAGCGTCAAGTCCCGGACGTGGTCTGGGCCGTTGGCGCGGACCCAGGTTTGGGCACGGAGGAGCCTGCGAAGCCAGTCCTCGCGTGCCTGCTGGGTGTAGGGGCCGTGGACGAGACGATCGCGGTGGATGAGGAGGCTGCCGTTCATGCGGCGGAAGTCGCGCAGGTGCCTGTCGTCCTGGACGTCGAGGGCGTTGCGCAGGTCGAGCAGGGGCTGCATCCAGTCGTATTCGGCCTCATTGAGGATCATGGCCTGCATGCTCTTGTCCTGCTGGACCATGGTGCAGGTCCAGCAGCCGAAGCGGCTGGTGCCGCAGGACGGGGTGGTGGTGTCGACGACGAGGGGGCATTCGTTGTCCTCGGACGCGCCGCGGTACAGGGCAAGCAGCTCTTTGTGGGAGTGCCCCCACGGGTTGGGGTACTGCATGAGCAGCGTCCACACCTCGTCGGTGCTCAGGTCTTCAATCGGCGTGTAGACGAGGGAGTTGGGCAGTGAGCCGTTGGGGCTGAGTCGATCGCGTACGCGGCCCTTCTCGTGCTTGGCCATGGTCAGCGCGCGGGCGGTGCTCTCGGGTTTGCGGGTGCCCAGAACTAGGATTGCTTGACCGTGCTCGTCGACGACGGAGTGGATGAAGTCGTTGGAGGGCCGGATCTTGGGCCGCTCCGTGCACCACCTGAACCGGGGCCTGGGTGCGGCGTAGCCGTTGCCGATCAGGTTGACCCAGAAGGTGTCGGCGACTTTCGGGGTGAGGCGGTGGACTTCGATGGGCAGGGCCTGTTCGGCCGCGGCGGTGCGCATGGAGGTCAAGGAGCGTTGCACCCAGCCGGCGATGACGGGGTTCTCGACCAGGGTGTCGGTCGAGATGACGTGCACGGTGGTGCGCTGCTTGGGAGTGAGGCCGGCGAGGGCCATCCACACGAGGGCTGTGGTGAGGGTGGAGTCCTTGCCGCCGCTGTAACCGATCACCCAGGGAACCTGGTCGGCCAGGTACAAGTCGCGTATCTCGGGGAGGAGTTCGCGGAGTACGGCATGGAGGTTGCGGTGGTGGGCAGGGGGGTCGAGCAGGGGCAGCGGCTGGGGCGTGGTGGTGATGACGGCTCCTCTCTTAGCTGCCTGCGGATATGGCCGGGCTATTTCTGTGAGTGGTCGGTGGAGTGCTGTTTTGCTGCGGCGAGTTCGGCGTTCAGTTGTGCCTCTGCCTTTTTGAGCCGTTGTCGGGCGGTGCGAAGGCGCGCTTCGGTACCGGCCAGGGCCTGCTTGTATCGGGCGATGAGGTCGGCGAGGCGCTTGACTTGCTGTGTGTAGTGGCTGACTTCGTTCGCGCGGAGGGTGATGGTGGGTCGCTGGACCGTGGGGGTCCTGCGGCCGCCGCGCGGCTTGCTGAGTTGGGTGCGGGCGAAGTCGAGGAACTCTTCACGCACAACCCACTTGATCTGCTTGGTTGGTGGGCCGGTCAGGAGGGCGAGGGGAGGGAAGTTCTCGTGTCGTTTGGCCCAGTTGCTGACAGCGGAGCGGGAAATGCCGACGAGGTTGGCTGCGGCGGAGAGCGTTATCAACTCATCTTCGCGGCCTTGGAATTCAGGCCTGAGCCAGGTGACGGGTTGCACGAAGTGTCCTTGGTGGTGCATGTGCAGGGTGGGTGGTCGTAGGCGCCGTTGTTGGGCGTGGTGTTGCTGGGGTCAGGGTGCTGCTCCCCTCTCCTCGTAGAGTTAATTCTACTATTGATGAGGAGAGGGTCAAGTCTGTTTGTGCAGGTCACAGGGGGTGGGTGCAGCTTCCCTCAGGTCTCTGTACTACGCGCGTACCGCTCGATGATGGCGAGCATCAGAGCGAGCCCTCGGGCGACCTTGCGGACCTCGCTGCTGTACAGAACGAGCTCGACGGCCTGCCCGTCAGCGCCGACATGAAGGCGGTCGCTGTACTGGGCCCCCAGCGACTTCGCCTCGTAGTGCCCCGGCCTGGCCCGTGCCCAGTCCTCGGCGCCGTGGAAGCGCCCCTTCTGAAACCAGTTGCGGTCCATAGCCGCCTCGACGAACGTGCCCCACGCGCGGCCCGGCACCCGTGCGGCTTCGACCCTCGCGGTCGTCCCCTGGTCGTCGACCACGATGTACCAGTGGCCGAGCACCTCGCTGTCGAAGCTGAGGATCTTGCCGTAGCGGACCTGCAGTGCGGGCCACACCATCTGGATCAGTTCCACTGCCCGGTCGACGGCAGCGGTCTGTGCCCTCTTGTGCGAGGCGACCGCCGCCTCCCATGACTCTCGGTCGGTGGTGAAGCCGTCCTGCTGTTCATAGTTGGCCACCCTGGTCCGCGCACCCTTGTCGATGAGCACGTATCCGAGGTCCTCGGCGTAGCCGGGCGTCATCTCGGTGATCAGTTCGCGGCCGTCGTGGACGGTGTGCAGACGCAGGAAGCGTACGTAATCCTGCTCGTCGGGCAGGGGGGCGACGATGTGCGGGTTGCGCTGGGCGAACTCGGTGGGGATCAGATCGTCCCCTTCGGCACGTACGGTCCAGGCGCCGCTGGTCGTGACGGCCTGCGACAGGTGCTTGGAGACTTTCGGGTACCAGGTGGCCTTGCGGCGGTTGATCTTCATGGGTGTCTTGCGCCGATCAGGAAGCGGTGGAGTTGGCAGAGGGGACGAGGACTTCGGTGCCGGTCACGGTGCGGAGCACGTTCACGAAGGTGCTGGCCGTCAGGTCGGACAGGTCGAGGTGGGCGATGCGGATGCCGCCTTCGTCGTCGGCGCGGATGGTGGACCTGCCGCCGGGCCAGCGCAGATCTGCGACGCCGGGCACGGACCCGTAGGCCACCTGCGCTTCGGGGCCGGCCAGTTGCTCGGCCATGGTCATGAACGCCTTGAGTGCGTTGCGCGTACGGTCGGTGCGCACGCTGAGGTCGGCGAGGAGCCTGGTCCACGCGGGCAGGCCCGTGGTGAGGATGGCGTCGGCGACGGCCTGCGGATCTTTGATCGTGCCGGTCACGTCGTGGCGGTGGTCGCTGCGGCGTGGCCAGACGAAGGCGTGCGTATGAGACAGGGAGACCTTGACGGCGCCGGACGCGCGTACGGGCGGCGCGGTGGCGACTTCCAGTGACATGGCAGGGCTGTTGAGGAGGGCGAGGTCGCTGTGCCCGCAGCTGTCTGCTGTCCAGTCGGGTCCCAGCAGTGCAGCAAGGATGCGGGCGTAGTCGAGCGCGGAGCGAGCAGTGCGCATTGAGCGGTTCCTTCGAAGCGGTGGATTGGAGGCAGGCGGGAGGCCCGAAGGGGAGCGGGCCTCCCGCCGGAGGAGGTCAGGCTGCGGCCGCAACCGGCTCGTGCTCCTGGCTGTCCTCAAGGTCCTCGGTGCCCTCGTTCTGCTCCGGCTCGTCGTCTCCCCGAGCGCCCGCCTTCTCTTCCTCCTGCTGGGCCAGGCCCTTGGCCAAGGTCTCCGCTTCGACGGTGCTCAGCGCGTAGCCCTCCGCTTGCAGGAACGTCAGCCACGCGACGGTCTCCTCGTTGATGCGGTTGCGCCAGGCGGCGTCGTACATGCGCTCCACCTCGTAGGCGCCAGCGACATGGGCGAGCAGGACCCTCCAGGAGCGTGCCGGGCTGGTGCGTGCGATGACGGCACCGAACGGGTCGCCCACCCGAGTCCACTGACTGTTGCCCTCGTTGGGGTCCTCGACGCCGAGGAAGCGTGCGGTCAGGTCGGTCCTCTTGCGGCCGACGTAGTTCTCGTACGCGTAGCTGGTGCCGGTGATCATCGAGAGGATCAGCGGCCACACGCGCGGGCTCGCCTCGGGCTGCTGGCACAGGTCCTTGATGAAGTCCGCGCGGACTTCGCGGGCCTGCCTCCACGCCTTGTTGTTCGCGATGACCAGACGCCGCTCCGCTGTGGCCGCTTCCTTGTCCGGGCCTGCCTGGGCGGTGTCCTTCTGGGCGGCCTCGGCGGTGAGCGGGTGGCCGTGGCGGTGCCAGGCGGTGCACAGCCAGATGACCTCGGCGTCGTTCGGGGAGACGCACGCCGCGTGACCGGGGCAGGCGTGGTGGGTCTGCGAGGTCTGCGGGGCGCCGTCATCGGTGAGGAGGTCGGTGAGCGGCCTCGTGCTGGTAGCGGACCAGCTCCAGCGCCAGTCGACGACCGTGACCTCCGCGGCGGTCAGCTCGGCGGCCTGCTGGGCGCACTTGTCGGTGAGTTCCTTCTCGGCGCGCAGGCCGGCCAGGGCGTGCTTCCAGTGGCCGCGCTTGGTGTTGTTCTCCCGCTGGTCACGCACCTTGGCCCGCGTCAGGGTCCACAGGGCGTCGTGGACGCTCTCGACTTCCTGGAACTCGGCCAGTTCGATGAGGTTGAAGTCTTCCTCGATCGCCTCGGCCAGCGACGTGTCGGAGAGTTGGGCGGCCTTGCTGGCAGCCCCGATCTCGGCGGGCTTGAAGCCTATGGCGCGCGCGTTGCGCATCTTGCGGGCCTTGGGGATGTTCATGAGGGAGAGCTGCCGGGCGGCTTCGATGTCGTCGCGGACGGTGGCCTGGCGGCGGTGCTTGTTCTCGATGAACGACACCGTCAGTGCCGCGTCATCGACCCCTGCAAGGTCGTCTCGGACGATCGCGGGAACGAGCCGGTAGGGCTTCTTCTTCGCCCGGGTCTTCTTCGCGGCAGCCAGGGCGGCGTTGTTGCGGCGCTGGCCGAAGATGATCCCGAGTTTCCCTTCGTTCTCGCCTTCCTGCGGGCGCAGCACGAGCGGGGTGAGGACACCGAGTTCATCGACGCTGGCCTGGAGTTCAGGGTCGGGCTGGGTGGTGTCCTCGCCGTCCGTGTCGGCGCGGTCCTTGCGGTGGTTGTACGGGTCGACAACAAGGTCGTGGGGATCGACCCAGACGAAGCGGCCGGCGAATCCCTCGACGGCTTCCGGGCGTACGTCGGTGGTGGTGCTCATGGTGGCGGTCCTTCAAGTGATGGGGCGGGCGCGAGATCAAGTGCGCCCGCCTGGAGTGGTGCGGGGTCGGGCTCAGGCAGCTGCCGGAGTGCGGCGCCTGGTCGTGCGCTTGGCCGAAGTAGAGCGGCGTGCCGTGCCCTTCGGCTTGGCCTTCGCCTTCGCGGCGGGCGCGTCCGTGGAGTCGGCGGCGCCCTCGGCCGGAGGCTGGACGGCGGGAGGGATCGGCATGCCGTCGGCGCGCAGGCGCAGCCGAGTCCCGTCGAAGGCGGGCAGCAGCACTGTGCGGATCGCGGTGAGGATCTCCTCCAGCGGCGAGGCCGTGGTGAAGCGGACCCCGGTGCTGTACCGCACCCCCTTGGGCAGCCGGGTGTTCTCACTGGCCGCACCGTCGGAGCCTGCCGTCTGCTCGGGGGCGGGGCCGCCGACGGCGAAGGTCTGCACGGCCCGGCCCTGCCACAGGTGACGGATGCCGATGGACCGGCCGTCGGGGTGGACGAGGCGGATCGACCTGTCCGCGAAGCCTGCCGGGTGGTCCTCATGGTCCTCGTGCCACCCGTCGGCGAGGGCCTCGGCGATGGGCTTGCCCATCAGGTAGAGGTCGGCCTCGCTGAGCACGGCCGGCTCCGGTGCCTCGGAGTCCGCCGACTCCGCTTTGGTGAGGTCTGCGGCATCGGGCTCGGCGATGGTTGTGCTGCTCAAGAGAGTGCTCCTGCTCCAAGAAGTGTTCAGGTAAAGGGAGTTGAGGACTGCCGTGCCGGGATTCAGCGGGCGGTGGGGATGACGGAGGCGGTGCGGATGGTGTGCACGGCGTCCTCGGTCAGGCTGGTCAGTGCGCCTTGCCGGTTGAAGCCCGCGAAGATCACGGGGCCTTGAATGTCGGCGATCAGGCTCTCGTCGAGATGGAAGTACAAGGCGATGGCCGCGTACAGGTTCGGGGGCTGACCGTCGCGGGTTTCTGCGGCGAGGGCGACGGTGTGCGAGCCGTCCGGTCGGCGTACGTAGCGCAGGGCCTCGGCGTAGTCGCCGAGCGCCTGTCGGATCTGCGCGAGCTGGGCGGCCTCGGTGGCGTTCAGGTGCAGGTCGGTGATCGTGCCATCGGTGGCGACGAGCAGGGCGTGAACGGTGTCGGGCATGGCGGCCTTTCTGGCGTGTAGTCGGTGAGGTGACCCCCTCAACTCTTAAGTTAATTCTACTATTCATAGGGGGTGGGTCAACTGCGTCTGTGCAGGTCGGATGGGGGTTACGCCGCAGGCGAGAGGGCCTGCTCCATCAGATGCTCGGCCTGGCGCAGGGCGGCGATGATCCGAGCCTTGCTCACCACCTCGTCGCGGTGCTCGAAGACGGCGCGCGCCTCCTTCATCGCATCCGCGACGGCATTCGGGTTGGCCAGCGTGTCCGCGCACGCCACGGTCACCCGCGGGCCGAGCCTCCAGATCATCGCGTTCACCGCGCAGCACGCGGCGGCGATCGGGTCGATGTCGACCATCGACCACTGGAAGTCCGCAGGGTCGTGCCCGTGCTCGCGAAGGTGCTGGGCGGCCGAGCGCAGCAGCCCTCCGCTGCCGGCGCACGGATCGTGGATGTGCTCGCCGCCGTGCGGCGCGTTGATCGCGAGGCTGATGTCCATGACCTGCCCCGCGGCAAGCATGTCGGCCATGGCGTCGGCCACCGGTGCCGGGGTGTGATACTCGCCGAGCCCCTGCCGGGCACCGTGGGAGCGCAGGCACATCATCACGGGCGACAAGACGTCCGTCGCCGAGCGCAGAAACGGGTCCTCGTGCGCGGTCAGGTCGAACAAGCCGCGCTTCAGGGCCGTTTCGGCAACGGCTCGCACCGCCTGCATCCGGTACTCGTCGACCTCGTTGTTCAGCCACTCATGGAGGACCCGCGCACGTTCGATCAGGTCAGGGCGGTGCATCCAGTGCATCGACCAGATCTCTCGCAGCATCTCGATCAGCTGCGGGCCGTCCTGGGCGAGGATCTGCGTCTTGAGGTCCGGGCCGTTCGGGTCCCTCTCGCGGATGAGCGCGAGGGCTGCAACGACGCCGATCGGCACCTCGATAGCCGAGCCGCCGTGCCGGTTGTGCCACCGCTCGGCCACCGCTTCGCCGATCTCCAACGCGCGCCGGTGCGGATCGCGCACAGGGTACGGGCGAGGCGCCCGCCGGGCGTGCGGAGTGGAAGGTGCGGCCGGCGGTGCCAGCTTCGGCGCCGCGGTGAAGGTGGCGGGTATCGGCTCGGGGTCGGCGGTGATCTCTGCGAACAGATCGAGTTGCTGGGTCACGGCGGAGCCGCCTTCCGTGGGTGGAGTTGGGCATAAGGCGACCCGCCCCGGGTGGGGCGGGCCGCGGCGCTGAGGGTGCTTTGAGCGGGGAGTCCGGGCTTTCCCTCACCCTTCGATAGTTAATTCTACTACGGTAAGGGGTGGGGTCAACTACGAAAGCCCAGCTCAGGAGGGGGGTTAGGCCTGATCGATCCAGGTCATGCCGTACGGGGTCTGCCACAACCAGGACAGGCCCGCCTTATGGATCTCCGCCCGGACCCTGTCCCACCACACCCGCCCGAAGCGGTCGGTGTGTGCCTCGACGGCCCAGGCGGCCGACGCTGCCGCCTCCGGCACCTGCAGGATCTCGGCGACCGACTCACCGAACCCGTGGACGCGTTCACGCAGACTCTCGTGCAGCTCCCCAACTTCGGTGCGCCATGCCTCGTCATGACGGCGCTCCCCGCGCTCGTACGACAGCGGCCACCCCCGCTCGGTGATCGCCCCGTTCTGCTGCAGCGCGATCCAGGCCGCCGCCCGCTCACGCGAGAGCACCGCGGGCTTGAACATCACGTTCAGCACCTCAAGTTCTGAGGTGTCGTCCGACCGCATCCGAGCCCCGAAGTGGGCCGCGTTCGCATTGTGCTTCGCCTGGGCGCGCTCCCGTGCCGAGTTCTCGGTCCGGGCGTCCCACACGGGAATCAGGTAGTTCCACGTCGTCCGGGTGTGCTCCGGGTGCGTGTACGTCACCTTCCATAGGCCCCGCATGTGCGTTCTTTCTCCTTGCTGGTCGCGCTGTTCTGGCTGGTGCCGGTGTTCGGACGGCACGTTCACTGGGGCACCGGCGTGGCCTTGTGCTGGGCCACCCAGGTCTCGAAAGCGCACGGGTCGACGGCGCGCAGTTGGTGGAGGTAGTGGCAGGCCATGCGGGCGTGCAGGGCGCGGGCCTTGTCGGTGAACGGAACCCGCACCGGCAGGTGCCCCCGGCCCGACGGCCACGTCAGGCGGCTGGAGTCGGGTGCGGCAGCCGCGATGTACCAGTCGAGGTTCGCGGCCAGCCGCACGGGCAGCTGGTCTTCGACCGGCTCGTCCTCCATGGGCCAGATGCCCTCGCCGTCGTCGGCGAAGAAGTCGTGCGGACTGCCGACCGCGGCGTCGTGCGGCATGTTCACCCAGACGCGCTGGCCGTGCTCAGCATGCGGTTCGACGTCGATGACGGTGCGGTTGTAGGCCAGGCACGTTCCGTTCGCCTTCGACAGGTAGAGGACGGCGACGCGATCACCGCGCTCGTACTCACTCATGTGAGGCAACTCCTGTTCTGTAGCGGTTACTTCGATGCGCGCTTTAGGGCGCGGATGGCGTTGGCGCGGGCCGCCGTGGCCGGGCAGGGGGCGGTGAGAGCCCTCACGTGGGCGACGACCTGGCCGTGGTCGTCCTGGCGCACGGCGCGCTGCAGGCTCTCGCAGGCCTGCGCCACCTCGTCCACGGTCGTGGCGTGTCCCCGCCGGCATGGGCAGGTATCAGCCATGGACGCGGACAGCGCCGTGAGCAGATACGCGTGCTGGTCCTGCGGGACGCAGCCGCGATGGCGCATCGCGGGGCGCGCACGGCGCAGATGGCTGTAGAAGCGCAGGACGGGCGTGCCGCACATCAGGCAGGCGACGGGCCACAGCACGTCGCTGCCCGGATATCCTCCGAGCGGCGCCCAGCCGAGTTCGTCGATGCGGGCGACAGCGAGGGCGGCGGAGGTGACGTTGCGGAGCGTGGGCCCCAGCCCGGAAAGATAGGCGCCGAGCTCATCGCCTGCGGCTGCGTCGATGGTGCCCGTCAGGGGTGTCTTGCTGATCACGGTCGCGGTGTCCTCCGGCCGGATCATGCGGTGGTGTAGGTGCGCAGGACGGCGTACGCGGCGGCGATCGAGGTGTCGCTGGTGCGCAGCGCGAACGGCGTGCTCGGCTCGGCGGCGTTCGCATCGTGGAGGATCTCGAGCGGCCCGTGTGCCGGGTAGAGGTTCGTGAATCCGTCCCGCGGCGGTGCACCGTTGATTTCGGGGAGGGCGTCGAGGACTGCCCGTACCTCGGGCGGGAAGGGATCGGCTTCGCCTTCGAGGTGGGACGCGGGCCTGGTCAGCGCAGTGCGCCCGCATCGGATTGCCTGCTCGGCGGTGAGCCAGTTCATCCGGACGTTCACGCTCACGGCGCCGGGACGCGGCGAGCGGACATAGATGCGGAGGGCCGGGTTGGCGCTGTCCCCGCCCTCCAGTACGAG
The DNA here is from genome assembly GCF_030403745.1 of Streptomyces sp. S.PB5. Classification (GTDB taxonomy): domain Bacteria; phylum Actinomycetota; class Actinomycetes; order Streptomycetales; family Streptomycetaceae; genus Streptomyces. The sequence goes on along the minus strand of NZ_JAQMWP010000011.1, from coordinate 73,461 downwards.
CTCTGAGCGGGCGGCTGTTCCTTCCGCGACAGCGGGCAGCCGGGCATCACGCAACGGCAGGCTCAACAGCCGCAATGCCGCCAGGGCATCGCTGCGCCCGAAGTGCGGCAGGACGCGGCTGTGGATCAGCTCGGCGACCTTCCCGCCGTTCGCGTTCTCCATCGCAGTGGTCGCGGTGAACGGCTTGGCGGGCTGGTGCGGCTCGCTGTCCTGGGAGACGAAGGCGCTGACGCTGAGCAGGCCGTCACGGGACTGGAGGCTGCAGCGCAGGCCGAGGGGGTGGGTCACGATCGCCGTGCCGAGCAGCCCGGTCACGGCCCATTCCGGCCCGAGTGCGGCGGCAGTCCGCTGGGTGAGTGTGAGCAGATCTGGAGCGACGAGCTGAGTGTCGTAGGGCATGGAGTGCCTTCTTTGTAAGTGCCGTTCCGTATCCGGTGATTGCGGTGAGCGGACGGCTGTGGGCATGGTGAAGGGGGTGCTGGTGAAGCCCTGTCCAGCACCTCCTCGTTACTAACTATTCTACTATGGTTTGGGGTGGGGTCAACTGCGAAAGACCAGGCCAGGAGGGGGGTTACTCGGTAGTGGAGGCGGCGAGCGCGGCTTCCATCTCCTCGGCGCTACGGCGTCCGAACACCTCGTCGTAGGTGAGCAGCCACGTCCAGCCGTCGAGCTTGTTGTCCGAGGCGCGTACGACACCCCCGCCGATGCCGTTGTGGATGTGCGGGATGGTCACCGACTTCGCGTTCACGCGCAGGACTTCGAACCAGGTCTTGCCCCGGCGGACGAAGTCACCCTTCTTGAAGTCGGCCTTGGACCACACCTTGAAGCCGTTCTTCTCGGCCTCGGCGATGACCGCCTCCCAGTAGGTGATCTCCTCGGTGAGCTCCTCGTGCCGGATCGCGAGCTCCTGCACGGTGTCGGGATTGCTGATGTCCCGGCCAGAGCCCCCGGCCGACTCCCCGCGCTGCCACTTCTCAACGCGCCGCAGATCGGCCTGGAGCCTTTCGATACGGCGCAGAGTCCGCCGGGGCGCCTTACGGAACTGCTCGTACCCTTCAGCCGCCCTCTGACGTCCGGACCAGTACGAAGCCTTGCCTTGTTCGCTGATGCTGGTCCGCATCGCGTGGTCGATGCGCTCGGCGTCACGCCGCGCTCGGCGCTCGGAATGGTGCCCGATCAGAATCGGCTGACCCATGGGGATGCCGTCGGCGAACCGATGGCCGTGCTGGTACGCGGACTCGGAGCGGCCGGCGGCATTGTCGGCGTAGCCGCTGTATCGCTCGGCCCGCCCCTCGGCGCGCTCGACGCGGTCGGCCTCGGCTTCGGCGAAGCTACGCCGGTTGCTCTCGTCGATCTGCACGTTGACCTCGAAGCCGGCCTCGCGCAGGGCGGCCGCGGCCGCGTTGATGTACCAGGTCTTCGCGGCACGGTCGCGGGACTGCCGGATGCCGAGCTGACCGATGGAGGGCATGTAGCGGAAGCCGTGGCGGCGGACGATTTCGTAGACGCCATCACCCTTCGCGCTGCCCTCGATGAGGGTTCCGTCGCTGCGTGTATGGATGATCTCGATGGTCACTGTCGGGGTCCTTCCGCGAGTTCGGACAGGGGGATGGGGATGAGGGCCAGGCCGGTGTGCCAGCCGCCGAAGATGTCCTGCGCCGCGCGGTGAGCGGTGCGCAGCTGATACCAAGTGCCGTGGTCAGCTAGGGCTTTGGCCGCAGTGACGTGGAACGCGATCGCCTCACCGTGCGTGTCGCGCAACGGCTTGTCGCCGTGGCCGCGCAGCCACACGTAGCCGCCGACCTTCACGACTCCTCCGGCGTGTCCGCGCGGGAGCACAGGAGCAGCGCCGTCTCCAGGGACACCAGGAGGTCGTCGCGGTCGAAGGCGAGGGACGACGCGGCATGGCGTGCCGCGTGCGGCCCGGCGCAGAACCCTTGCGCGTCACCGTCCGAGTGCTGCTCGGCCCACGAAGACGCGTACTGGGTGAACGCCCACGCGTACTGGCCTGCGGACGTCGGGGATTCGAGCTCGGCCGCTGTGGCGGAGCGGGCTTCCCAGGCGGCGAGGAGAAGTACCTGCCGTCGCACTTCCGGGCTGGTCAGAGACCACAGGCTGGGCAGGCCGAAGACGACGAACGCCTCCTTCACGTTGTTGTCCACAGCAGCGATGGCCCGGGCGAGGAGGCGGTGGAGCGAGACGATCTCCTCCTCGCCGTCCTTGCTCTCGCTGTTGCTGGTGGTGTTGTTCACGGGCTTCTCTTTCGTGAGTGACGGTGTGGTGGCCCAGGACGGCCACCACGTGGTGCGGGATTCGGGATTTTCGGGGCTGGGCTGGCGCGAGAGGTCGGAGGCCGCGCGCACTTGGTACTCCCACGAGCCGTCCGGCCAGGGGCCCTTGCGGTCGATGACCGTGGCGGTGCCGTCGGGAAGACTGCGGGCCCATTGCTGGTTGATGTGCGAGACCCGCGTGCCGATCGGCAGGGGGTGGCGGGTCATGAGTGGTCGGCCTCGTCGGCGACAGGTGAGCGCGCGAAGAAGGCAGCGATGTCGGTCCGCGTGCGCTGGCGGTCTCGGCGCTTCAGAGCACGCCGGACGCGCAGGGCTATCTGCCGGTTGGGGAAGTCGTCTTCGGGGTACCGGTCGCGAAGCCCGACACGGGCGATCTCGCGAGGGCTGAGAATCACAGGAGTTCTTTCTCGTCGGATGGGCGTCGATCAGTGGTGCTGTCGCTCGCCCGGGATTCGCGTGCTGCCTGTCGACGTCGGGCTGCGGTGATCAGCACGCAGGCATCCGTGTCGCGGCCGAGCAGGACCAGCCCGCACACTTCGAACATCAACGGCCAGTGGCAGGCGGGAACCTCATCGGCGAACTCCTCGAATGTCACGGCCTGTTCGGCCCGGCCGCGTCGGGTCCAGGCGCGGTAGACGATGCGCTGCATCGTGCGATTGGCCCGGCGGGTCTGGGTGCTGTTCAGGCCGAGGCTGCTGATGATCTCGGCGGCCGCATCAAGCGGCAGGTGCTTGTCGAGCACGGTGGTCATCGTCTTTCGGGGTCTGGATAGGTGGCGCTGGCCGGGCTGTGCTGCGGCGCAGCCCCGCGGCGGGCATCAGTGGGCGGCCACGCCGAAGAACAACCAGGCGCCTGAGCCGTCTGCCGCCGTGATCGGCAGTGCGCCGGCGGGCCCGTACTTGCCGCTGACCCGCGGATCGTCGCCGTCGAGCAGCTCCTTCGCGCGCCCCACGGCGTCCTGCTCGCTGCGCTTCGGTTCGTCGAGCAGCGTCACCTCGTGCTTCTCGGCGATGGTGCCGGTGAAGCTGGAGTTCCCGTACTCCCATCTGGCCTGCTCGCGAGCGGCAGTGAAGGCCGTCTGCACGTCGGTGCCGGTGGCGATGGTGTAGAAGTCGAGAGCGCCCATGAGGCGGCTCCTTCCGTTGAGTTGGGGATGGCGGCATGGCGCGGCCCGCCCCGGTACGAGGCGGGCCGAAGTCGCGGAGCGTCAGTGGATGTGAACGCGGGGCCGGTTGGTGCGCATGACTCGTGCGCGGGCAGGCTGATGGCCGTCCTGCTTGCTGTAGATCTCGGCGAGCACACGGTCGGCGCCGACCACTGCGGTGACCGCGTCCTCGAGTACGGAGCTGCGCTGGTCCGGGCCGAGCGTGCCGAACCATGCCTCCATTGCGGCGCCGTCCTTCTTCACCAGGCCCAGCGTGTCCGCGTATGCCTCCCAGGCGTGCACGGTCATGTGTGCGGCCCAGGTGATGGCGGTTGCGGCCTGCTCCTCGGTGATGTTGTGCAGGGTGGCGACCTGCAGAACTGCGAGCGGGTCCGGCGTCATCGTGCGCATCAGGGGTGCGTCCTTTTCTCGTATTCCAAGGGGGAGTTGGGCGTATTTCCCCTTCCCAACCGAGGTTAATTCTACTATGCCAAGAAGGGGTGTCAATTGCGTTTTCCCAGGTCAGAGCCCCGGAAGGTGCCTCGTTGTATGTGCCTCTACGCTGCCGCCCGCGCCTCGCGGCCGGTACGAGAAGCCCGCTTGCGGATGCTCGCCGCGCCCGCGCGCCGTACCTCCGACCGCTGTGACGTCACCCGGCACAGCCCGCACAGCGGCTCCCCGAGCCGCTGGTGCGCCTTCACCCCGCTGCTCGTCCCGCACGTACCCGCCTGCGAGGCGAGCTTCGACAGGGCGGGCGCACCCTCGGCCACAGCGACCGGCCGACCGTTGACCCACGTACGCGCCGCGCACACCCCGTCGAACCGGCTCGCCTCCGGCCGCACCCGCTCGTAGCACTCCAGCACGAACGGGCACAGCTCCGCGCAGTCCTCCATGAGCGGTGCGCAGGTCTTCATGACATCACTGGGGTGTCTGCGGACCAACTCCTCGCTGGGCACGTACCCGTCGAGGCCGGCGCACGGCGCGGCGGCAGTCCAGGCTGCGGAAGTGGTGGAGGTGATCACGGGGAAGGGCTTTCTCGTTGTCGCGTGGATTCAGAACAAGGCGGGCTGCGCCTTGGCGGGCGGGCAGATGGCATCCAGGGCGGCCGACGCCTTCAGCTCCAGGCCACTGGCCCGGCGCGCCCACGGGCGGTAGAACAGGGACGTCCACAACTCGGGCGTACGAAAGGGAACCGGGCCCGGAATGTACGTGGCATCGTGCGCCGCTACGGCCTCGACCGCCGCGCGCAGGAACCCGTAACGGACGGGCGTCAGACGGGAGTTCACCGTCCGATGTACGTCATGCCAGTACACGAATCCGAACCGCGCACCTCCACGGGCGTCGACGTCGTAGCGAAACCCGCACCCGCTGGGCATGGCCGACCAGCGCGTCAGGCATCCGGCATCCGGTTCTCCTTCGAGCCGCCGGACGCTGCGGTCGTGCCGCCCCTCATCGAACTGCTTCTCGCCCCACCGAATGCGGGCGCGAAGATCCGGCAGGTCGATGAACTCCAGCAGCAACGCGGGCGAGAAGAAGTCACGCACCGCCATCTGCATGTCGTCCTCGTTCAGGTTCACGCCCTTGCCCCGGCCGGGTCGCGGAGGTGCGGGCAGGCGGCGAGGTGAGCCATCGCGGCCGCGACGAGAGGCCCCAGGCCCAGGTCCCCTACTTCGTACTGGCACGGATGAGGGGGCAGGCTGTCGTAGACCACGCACCGCCAGGCAGGCGACGGCCCGTCCTCGGGCACGTGGCTCAGGTGCCAGCCCGCGAGCGATCCGGGGGTCCAGCGGTTGAACGGCAGGGCGTCTTCGCAGGCGACCACGAACAGCGTGCCGTCGTCGGCGAAGGCGCAGACGGCCAGGCCGCCGCGGGTCTCTACGTACGGGTGCAGTCCGGCCGCTTCGAGAGCGGCGTGCACGTCGCTGTACACGGCGAGTGCGCGGTGCTCGTCCGGTCCGTAGTCGGCGCGGATCGCGGCCACCTCGGCAGTCACATCAAGCATGTCTCTCTATCCTCCACGCCGGTTGTGCACTGGCCTATTTCTTCCAGTGCACAACCCGCTGCAATTACTTGACCTTCAGTGCCACGCGCTTGGTGAAGTGGTCGCCAAACCGGCTCCGCAGCACACTGACCGCCAGGTCAAGCGTGCTCCATGCGCTCTGCGGGATGTCCATGAAGAGCACCCCTGTCAACGGCAGATCGCCTTTGGGGTGCTGCGTGAGCGCCAACGCCTCCCACCCCTTGCCTCCCGGCCGGCACTGAGCCTCAACGGAGCTCTGTCCGTGATAGGCGATCACGCGGACCTCGTCGCCTCGGCAAGCCACCTGGAACATCCTTGCCCTGGTGAAAGCGTCAAGGAGTTGGTCGTCGGGCATGTAAGCGATCCCGCGGCAGATGGAGCCGTACTTCATGTGTGCCTCCCAAAGTGAGCTGGCCCTTCCTGCTCATATGATTAATTCTACTATGTGTTGCAGGGGTGGCAAATCGTCCGAGCGTGAGCCGCTGAACATTTATACATCAGCCTATTTCTCGCGGTGACTCTACCTCCCCGCCACCAGCCGCCGCCTCCCGCCTGCTGCTCCGCATGGCAGCAAGCTGCTGCCGCGCCACCTCCGACAACCCCTCCACCCCCGGCTTACGCCGCACCTGCGCCAACACCCGCTCATTCGCCTCCCGCTCACGGGCCTTGAACCGCTCCTTCTCTGCCCGTTGCCGCGACGCCCGCTTCTGCCTCGGACTCGTGCCACAGCCCCGGCACGAACGGCCCGGCTTATCCGGATGCGTAGGGCACGAACCCTCCTCTGTCTCGTCGAGCGGAGCGTCACCCGGCTCCCCTGCAGCGTCAGCTGTGGGGGTAGGGGGGTTCTTCTCTGGATATTGGCTCTGGTTACTAACTAGAACGCCCGAAGATCCGGCGTCCGGTGAACCGGCGTCCGGAAAACCGGCGCCCGAAAACCCGCCTTCGGTGCCACCGGCCTCCTCCCCATCACTGCCTCGTCCGCCCTCGGGCAACTCCTTGTCGGCGGGCGCATTGCCCTGATCGAGCTGCTTCTTGAGCCTGCGCGCCACCCGCCGCGCCTCCAACTTGCGGTACTCCTCGGCCGCCCACTCCTGCGCCGTGTCGTACACCTCGGTGATCCGGCTCAGCGTCCCGTCCGCCAGCCGCTCGGTCACCACCCGGTAGTAGCCGAAGTCCTTCAGCTCGCGCAGCGCCGTCTTGATCGCCTCCTTACCCTCCTTGCCCGCGCTCGCGATCGACTCGGCACGCACCCTCCACGCATCCGGCTTCGAGATCAGGAACGCCAGCACGCCCCGGGCCCGAAACGAAAGACGGGAATCCTCAAGGGTGGCCGTCGGCAGCACGGTGAACCCGGTGCTGAGGTGGCGGCGCAGAATCGACACGGAACATGCCTCCAAGGCGGCAGTAGGACTTCGAAAGATCAAAAGAGAAGGCGAACCCCACACCGTCCGTGCGGGGCCGCCACAGAGGCCGTCAGGAGGTCTTGCGGGCCCGGCTGACCTTGATGGTGCGGGCAGTCTTCTGACCGGCCGCCCTACGCCGGGGCACGACCATGCCGGCCCGGCGCAGAATCTGGATCATGGCCTTCTCGTCCGGGACCATCGGCACGACCAAGTCGGCGTCCTCGAACAGCTCGACCATCGCAGCGACATCCGACTCCTCCTTGTCGTTGCCGCCGCCCCACCCCAGGTGGTTGTCCCCGTAGTTGCCCTCCGGGGAGTCGTCGAGCATCGCCCGAGCCATCTCCTTGACCCGCTTGGCCTCCCGGAATCGCTCATGAGCGCGCACGTAGTCGGCGAGCGCCTTCGCGCGGTCCTCGTCGTCGTGGACGAGAATCGTCTGCGCGGGCCGCCCCGGCGGCACACCCGGCCAGCAGGAATGAACAAACGGGCAGTTGTCGCAGATCACCGACAGGCCCGGACCGTCATGGTCGCGCCGCAGCTCCTCCGGAGAGTCCGCCTCCACGACACGGTCCACCCACCAACGAGCCTGAGCAGCCAGCCACTCATCGAAGACGAACTCCTCGATGTGCTCCTCGCCCGTATCCCGGCATACGAAGCGGAACCGGATGCGCTGCACGTCGATCGGGCCGAGCCTGTGCAGGTACCGCTGACCAGGGATGTCCGCGAACCCGACCGTGCGCAACAGGTCCGCGTACAGGAGGACTTGCCGCATCTCTGCTGCTGTCGGCCCGAACCTCACGACCCGGTCCCAGACACGGCTCGACTTCGTCTTCACGTCCTCCACCGTCAGGTGCGCGGCAGGCTCGGCAGGACGATGCCGCTTGGGTAGCCGCGCTGCCGTGGCGGCATCGAGCTGTACGACGTCGATGTGCCCGCGCAGGGTCCCGTCCGCGACGGTGCGCTCGATGAGCCACCCGTACTCGCGGCGGGCATCTTCGAGCAGCCCCTGGTGGATGTACGTGCCGAGGATCGCGGCCCGCTTGTCCCCGGAGTTCGTGCGCTCCGCGCCGGCCAGGATGTATCCGGCGCGACGTGAGCAGATCGTGTCCGACGCCCCCAACTGTGTCTGCACAGAACGGGGTCGGCGGGCATCAGCGGAGTGCGCGGCATCCCAGATCGACAGAGAAGCAGGCGCACTGAAGGTGGTGGCGGTCACAGCGATTCTCCAAGAGGGCACGCCGGGGCCCGACCCGGCACAGCGGGCCCCGGCAGGGTGCGAAGGTCAGGCGGCGGCGAACTCGTCGGGCGGCAACTCCTCGAAGTCGCCCGGTGCCTCGGCGGCCTGGTCCTGCTGCTCAGCCGCAGCCGCCCGCAGCCGCGCCGCGTCATCACTCGTGGGGTCGCTGAACTTCTTCGGGTTCTTGACCTCGGCGGCCGTCCGCTCGATGGCGGCGCGCACCACGAGGACCTCGTTGCGGGTGAGGTCCTCGTCCGATTCGACCTGACGCCACAACTTCTTCAAGCCGTCAACGCCCTGCTCGGCCGCCTTGTGGACCTTCGGCATCCACTGCTGCGCCAGATCACCGGTCAGCTCCGGGGCGACCTTGGGCTGGTTGTGGATCGAGCAGCCCATCAGACCGAACACCAGCCTCTCGATGGAGAAGCCCGGCAGCGTCTTGGGCTTGCCGCTGCGCGGCACCTCGAACTTCAGCGACCGGGCGCCGATGACCTGCGGATCGCTGTCGCGCTGCAGCCGCACCCACACCGTCGCGTCATAGGCGAGGGACTTGTGCCCCTCCACCCGCCAGTCCTTCGTCTTCGGGATCGGATCGCCGTTGCCGTCCACGGCGGCCACTTCCTTGCCGCGGGCGAGCAGGATCACGATGCCCGGCATGGTGCGCACGAGATACATGACCCGCTGCCACCGTTCGGACGCGTCGTTCCACAGGTTCATGGAGGGCCTGATCTCGGCATCCGGGTCCTGGCGCAGCTTCGCCTCGTTCTTCGGTGTGCGGTGGGCGCGCTCGTTGGTCCAGTTCACGAGCATCCGCCACAGCATCGACACCGAGTCGATCACCAGGACGACAGGCTTCTCCTTCGCCGCGGCAGCGCGCCGAGCCTCGGCGTGCACGGCCTCGATCTGGCCGAGGATGTCGCGGTAGCTGCCGTTGTGCTCGATGAGCAGGTAGTCCGCACCCGGCACGTTCGCGTACTCATCGGCCGTGTCTTCGCCGAGCTCCAGCCAGTACGCCTGGCCGGTCTGCTCGGAGCCGGTGAATGCCGCAGCCTGATGGCTCTTGCCGCTCTTCTCTTCGCCCTCGATCAGAACGATCGGCCAGGGAATGACGCCGGTGGGCTTGCGGGTGCGCAGGCGCGGGACGGTCGTGCTGGACACAGAAACATCTCCAAGGGACTTACAGGAGGTTAGACACTGGCCTATTTCTAGGCCGTGTGGATCTTCCTGATCTCGAACAGGGGGGACCACTCGGGGTGCAGGTCGATGAGGCGCCTCACGTAGCGGCTCCGGAAGTCGTTGTTGAGCTTCCAGGGCTCGCCGCGGGTGGCGAGTCCGTACTGCCAGCGCAGGACCTCGAACAGCATCCCGATGCCGATGCGCGTGAGTCCGCGCTCGATGCAGTCGGCGGTGAGGCTCTCCAGGTGCTTGAGGATCCAGGGGTTGAGCTGGTCGAATGCCTCGAACCGTTCCTGGATCGTCAGCTTGCCGCCTGGATTCTCGGGTTGCTGTATGGCCGCGATGGGCAGTTCTAGCTGCACGGTCACTTGCCCCTCCTCGTTCGATGTATCGCAGCCTATTTTGCATGCGGTCGCCACGGCTCGTGCATGCACCCTTAGTGGGTAAGGTTAATTCTACTATGAATCGAGGGGTGGGCAACTCCGCCGAACCGCTCCAAGACAGCGAATCCGGCGGACGCGATGACGCTACGACCCCGCTGCGGCTTTGCCCCGCGCGGCGATCGCCGACCCGGGCCCGTCATAGCGGCCCTCCCGCAAAGCGGCAGCGACATCCTCCTGCAGCTGCCATACGCCACCACGGCTCTGCGCCATCGTGTGCTCCGCGCCCTCAAGGACGGTCGACAACAGCCACACAGGGGAGCCGCCCAGAAGGTAGTCCTCCGCCGGCAGCATTCCGTTGCCACGGTTGCGGGCGTTCGCTGCCTGATGCTGGCTGATGCCGAACAGTGTCGCGTACTCCTGCAGCCCCACCAGCGGCGGCAGCTCGCCCTTCTTCATCGGGCGGACCGTCGCCTGCTGCTCCTCCTCCAACTGGGCAAGGAGCGACTCGTCCAACTGCCGGCCGCGACTGCCCGGCGGCAGCGCGAAGTCCACCGCCAGACCGCCGGGCCAGTACGGCTTACCCGAGACGATCACGGCATCCTCATAGGAGACGATCCCGTCCGGGATCCACCGGTCGCTGACCGCCGTCGGCGCAACGTTATAGATCTTCGCGAACTCCTTGCGGCCCACGATGAGCGGCTTCGCCATGACGGCCTCCTATCTTCTATCCACAGCCTGGGCATAGCAGAATAGCCGCTATAGTGGCCAATCCCGCACGCGAGGGAGCGACGCTGGGCAAGCACTCACGTGCTCATGGGCCGCCGTGCGTTCTGACCTTCACCGCACCTCTGGTCATCTGCCGGTCGTGGCAACCAGCGGACGGAAGTGCGGCACCGGATGGCAAAGGATCTTCCGAATCCGCAGCCAACTCGAACCAGGTCGTCTTGCCTGCCGGCTCCCGGTGGCTGCCCCAAGCCGCCGCGAGGACGTCCACGAGGAACAGGCCGCGCCCGTGTTCGTCGCCCGGCGGCGGGACCGTGGCCTCCACGTCTCGTGTGTCGGTGTCCGTTACCTCGACACGAATCCGTCGGCCCGTCCACCGTATGCACACCACGCACGGCGCCCTCGTGTGCACCACAGCGTTGGTGATCAGTTCGGCAGTGAGCAGCTCAAGGTCGTCCAGTGACGGGGCCTGCTTCCCCAGGTCCAGGCTCTCCACTATTTCGCGTACGAGGCGACGCGCTGGCCCCACGGCCTGAGCGTCGGCAGCGACCTTGAACGCGTAGGGCAGCTTGCGGGGGGTGAGGCGCAGCGTCATGAGACCTCCTCGGAGTGGCCGCGGCCTCCCTTGGAGTCAGGCCGCACGGGCTCCGTGACCGGCCGAGTGCGGTCAGCCGATGGCGGGACCTCAATTTGGCAGCCCGGGAGAGGCCGCACCATTTCGCCGGTGATATCACTCCCGTGATCCACTCCGGGTTAGGGCTGCCCGGTCATGCATGATCACGCGCATGTAAGCCATGCCCCCAGCGCCGCCGCCGGACGTTGCTTGCCGAACTGAGCGTGCGGCTGTGCAATGACGGTGGAATGCACGGTGACCCCCGCAACAGCGGGGGTCACCAACTATTCGGCAAGTATCAGCGAGCCTTGTCGTAAGCCTCGCGGACGGCGGCCGACACGCGACCGCGGTCGTTTACCTCGATGTTGTTCTCCTTCGCCCAAGCCCGGATCGCCGACGAGTCGGCTCCGGCGCCAGGCGATGCCTTGGCCTTCCCCTTTGCCCTCGCTGCGCCGCGAATCCTTCGAGCACCGCCAGCTTGGAGATAGGGGTTCAAGATCTCCAGGAGCTTTTCGTAGTTCTCATCCGTGAGGTCGATCTCGACCCCAGCCCCGTCGATGAGGATGCTGTGCGTGGCGATGTCCGACGATTCCTCGCCAGTCAAATCGTCGACATATGTTGTGACTACCTTCTGGGCCATGAGGGGGATCGTAGGGCACGTTCCGGCACATCCAGCAATCGTGAGAGGAGGGGCTCCGGGACTGTTATCTCCCCGGACTGTCACGAAGACTCGAACTGCTCAGGATTCAATCCTTGTTGGTATACGGAGGATCGAGCAGCAGAGCTCGATGGGTCTTGCGATCTTCGACGCGTTGGATGGCTTCACCCGTGCCAAGGACTGCGGCGACCAGGGCGAGGATCAGTCCGGTCGGCAGATCCTGAACGTAGTAGGCGATCAGAGACAGTGCCGCGGCGGCGATGGCGTAGAGGCGGGTGCTGTGGGCGTGAATGAAGTCGATCAAGGTGATCAGTTCCCGTAGGCGAGTCGGTGCAGGAGGTCCCAGCCGCGGCGGCCGATCGAAGGATCGTTGGGGCGGCCGGTGGTGAAGAGGTTGTGCTTGTGGTTGAAGCTGGCCACGGCCTTCTGGGTCTGCGGCCCGTAGTTGTCGGAGAGCGGCACCGAGCGGTCGAGCCAGCCGGTGTCCTTCAGTGCCTGCTGAAGGCCCTTCGCAGACGGTGACGAGCGGCCCGGAGTAAGACCGTTCGGAAACTGAGGCGGCGTGTACGTCCCGCCGGCGGGCTTCCCGGGGATCGTGAGCTTCTGCCCAGCCTTGATGACGTACGGGGCCGTGATCTTGTTGACCTGGGCAAGGTGCTCCCAGCTGACACCGAGCTGCCGCCCGACGCTGGAGAGCGTGTCGCCGCTCTTGACGGCGTACATTGCTGCTCCGCCATCCTTCGATCCCGTACCTGAACTGCCGTCGGAAGGCTTCGACTTCAGGCGCGCGGCGACCCGACCGCGGAGCCAGCCCATGGTGAAGCCCTTGGGGTCGACCTTCCCGGGCTGCCATTCCTTGTGCCCGATTACGCTCGCCGAGCCCCAGCCATGCGCGCGGCACAGTGCGGCCGAGACTCGCTCGATTGCCTGCAACTGGGCTGCGGGCCAGGGGTCATGGCCGTCGCCGAGGTTCTCGCACTCGAAGCCGTAGAACGAAGTGTTGCCGTCGGTGTCGGCCTGGTTCGGCGAAGGAAGAGAACGCTCCGCGGTGACCGCACGGAGCACGTCCCCGTCACCACGGCCGGCATGGTTGGCGCGGCCGTTCCCGACCAGATGAACCGTGCCGTCCTTCGCGATCACGCCATGACAGAGCGGGCCCGGCAGCCCCGAGTAGCCGCGCTCGCAGATGCTGACGGTGTTGCTCGTGCCGGACGTCACCGTGTGGTGGATCATCACGCCACGGACAGGCCCCCAAGGACCCTTGTGGTTTCGATTGTGGGACCGCCAGCCAGAACGCTCGACGACCCGCACGCCTTCAGCGTGCAGTGCCGCCACCAGCCGGTCAGGAGTAAGAGGTGTTGCCAACTCGGCGCTCGAAATCTCCCCGCGCCCGAACTTGATGATGAACCTGCCCGCCCTCGGCCTACGGCGATGCCCCGCGCGAGACGATCCACAGCTGCAACGCCATGAGGAGCAGCGGGGCCACGAAAGAAGAGATCACCAGACGCCTCGTCGCCGCAGCCTGCGTCTGGTCCTCCCGGCGCTGCTGCTCGGCCCGCTCCAGACTCTGGTCGTGCTCACCGCGCAGCCCGGAGAGCCCAGCCTCGACTTGGCTGATGCGCTGATCAACCGTCCGCTGATCAGCCCGGTATACGTCCTGCGTGACGACCTGATCGAGGCGCCCGGCGAGCTGGGCGAGGTCGCCGCGGAGATCCTCGCGCAGCTGCGAGACAGCACGGTGCAGCTCCCACAATGTGGGCTCGGCGCTCGGCGGCACGGACACCGCAATCACTCCTTGCGACCCCGTGCCCTGTTTCGATCCTACGGGGCCCAAGAAGGCCTGCGGTTCTTACGCCGACGTGATCGCCAGCGAAGAAATCCGGTGGCAGCGCGCGCCGTCTTCCTGCCAGCTTGTCTGGATGCTGCTGATACTCACGGGATCGAGCTGCTCGGGCAAGTCCACGCTCGCCTTCCCCGCCGGGGAACGGTTTGACCGGCTCGCTGTCCACGAGATGGACGAGAGCGGCGTCCCCCAGAACCCGCCCCGGTACTGGCGAAACCACATCACCGAGGAGTGGATTCAGCGCGCGCTCGAGTACCAGGCAGACGGCATTGACCTCTTGCTGACTGCCCAGACTCCACTCGGCGAGATCCTGGCCTCGCCGTCCGCGCCCTTGCTGGACGGGATCGCGATGTGCCTGGTCGACGTGGCCGATGCTGAACGACGTAGGCGCCTGGACGACCGTGATCCGGGACGCTGGTCGGAAGCCGCCATCGATGCGTACATCAACTGGGCCGCCTGGCATCGGGGGCACGCACAAGATCCCGAGCACCGCCCCGAGGTCATCATCGACAAGGGCGCACCCAATATGGCTTGGCATCGGTGGACGTCGTGGACGGCCAACGACCCGCGGTGGCAGACCCACATCCTCGACACCACCGACCGTGACCGGCAGGAATGCGTTGCCGAACTGGAGCAGTGGGTTACTAGGATTCGCGCGGATTTCCGCGCTGGCCGCCATCTCCTGAGCAATGACTGGATGGGATGAACCCGCCCACAAATGCATCGCAGAGCTCGGTGGACACGGGCGTGCCTATAGCAGGAATTGACACGGAGCCGCCCTCTTACTGGGTTCTACTGGCTGTCGATGAGGCACTCGGCGAGGAAAGGGGAGAACGTGCCGGCAGGAACGTCGAGGGCCACGCCGCACATGCCGTCGGAGTCGCCGGGGATTTTGATCCACAGCAGGTATTCGGCGCCGCCGACGCCGATCGAGGAGGGGACGCCGAGGCGGCGGCCTGCCGGGTTGCAGTAGTCGACGTGCTGTCCGTTCTCGTCCATGGCGCCGTTGCCGTTGCGTGAGGTGTCGATGACGAAGCGGACGCCCGGAGCGCCGCGTGATGCCAGCTCCTGGGCAACCTGGTGCCCGTACGTGCACGAGACGTCCGTGGAGTCGTAGTTCGCCACCCCGATTGCGAAGCCTGCCGTACGGGCTACCCCTGCTGCGGTGAGCCGGGCCGCCATCTCGTCGGCCCGGATCCAAGTGGCGTTACCGCCATCGAGATAGGAGCGCACCAGTGGGCGCGAGGCCAGGGCGTCCGCCGCGTAGGCGACCAGCTGCGTGCGCTCGGCGCGCATCGCCTCCGTTGGGAGGCTGCCGATCTGGCTGAGCGAGTCAGGTTCCACGATCACGAGAGCAGGCCGGTCGCCGATGCCGGCAACGAAGCCGTCAACCCAAGCCCGGTACTCCTCCGGAGACTTGGCGCCGCCGCTGGAGTGGCCACCGTTGTCCCGGTTGAACATGTTGTACGCCGTCAGGATGGGCAGCCGCCCCACAGCGGCGGCCGCAGTCACATATGCGTCGACATCGCCATGGACATCCTTGTTCCAGTCGCCGAACCACTTCGCGGCGGGACGTCGCACCAGGGCCTGGGTGATCTTCGCGGCCCGCGGATCGTTCGGGTTGGCGGCCACCCACTTCGCGGCGTTGGAGTCCGGATCAACGTAGAAGCCCTCACGGGCCGTGGAGGAGGTGAGCCGCACGTCGCTGAGGTGCACGGTGACCGCTGTGCCCTGGCCGAATTGGAAACTCACCTGCCCGGCCGTGGTGTCGATTCTCGAGGTGAAGGAGAACACGACATGGGTGTCGACCGCTGGCAGCGTCACCGTCTTGTCCAGGGCAGCAGTCCACGGGTCTGTGCCGAGCCCAACCTGGGCCCGGAGGGTGGTTCCGGACTGGCTGGCGCGGGCGGTGAAACTGAGCGTGTACGTACAGCCGGACCGCAGGGTGATGTTGTCCTGCCCGAAGGGGGCATCCCAGAGATTGGCGGCATCGGTGGTGGCGGTGGCCTCCAGGCCGTCGCCGGGCGCGGCCAGGGTGACCATGGCCGGGTCGCCGGACCACCAGCCGGTGGTGCCGTCGGTGAAGGTGCCGTTGATGACGAGGTCTCCGTACAGTGCGGCCACGAGTAGCTGTGCTCCTTGGGTTACTTGATGTAGGTGACGCGCAGTCGCGGCGGATGGCCTTGGCCGATGCCGTCGAACATGCCGTACGAGGTCTTGTTGGTGGTGTTCGGGTCGATCGCAATGCCCCGGAACTTCGACGAATCGAAGATCGAGGTGATGTCCACCCACTGACCGCTGGCGCGCGCCCACTTGGTGACGGTCTTCGAGCCGGTCTGGTCCGCCGAGAACTTGCTCGGACGCGAAGCGTGGCCGTGGACCTTGAGGACGGCGGTGCCACCGGAGGCGTAGTACCAGTGGTTGGCGTACAGATACACCTCGACCTTGACGAGCTTCGCGCCGGCGAGATCCTTGGCGAGGCTCCCGCCGAACCCCACGAGCGCGGCCTGGGTGCCGTTGTTCGCCGAGAAGTAGCCGGCCACCATGCGGTTGCCGTAGTACGAGTTGTATCCGGACCGGTTCGCGTAACTCCCCGACCAGGACGCGTTGTACTCCCGCTTCACCTTCACCGGAGGGTCAGGGACGACGGCGCCGCCGGTGTTGTAGACGCCGGTGTCCGGTGCCTGCTCGCCGATGTCCTCCACACTCAAGTGCCCCATGCGGCCCTTCGCGCCTGTGAGGGTGACCTGCTGGCCTGCGGGAGCGCCGCTGTCGCTGGTGAACGTGAGCAGCAGCCGATTCCGCCCGGGCCGGATCAGATCATTCGGTGCGCACGGACCGATCAACTCCAGCCGTGCTTCGCGGCGCGTCGACGTGAGCGGATGGCGGGCCTCTTGCAGTTGCGTGGAACTGATCAACGGTGCGGAGGCGTAGCCGCTGCGTAGCCGAAGCACCAGGGAGCCGCCGGTCTGGGAGCATTCCGCGGTGCCGTTGTAGACCACGCGGTACATGCGGCCCTCTTCGGCGTCGAAGGCCAACTCGACGTAGCCCATTTCGGTACCGGTGGTGGTCTTCACGCCGGTGGCCATCCAGTCCATGGCGACGATGCCGCGCGGCCCGTCATACAGGTCGGTGAGGTCGTCGCCGCCGATAGTGATCTTCCCCGCGACGTTCAGGTCCTGGAATGAGGCATCTCCGGTCGAGCCGATCGCCGCGACCCTGGTGGTGCCGTCCCGCAGGGTCAGGTAGTTGGCCTGCCCGGAGACGAGCGAAACGACCTCTTCCCCGTCCTCGTCGTACAGCCTCAGTCCCTGCGGCCCGAGTTCAGCCCGGGCTCCGCCGGTGACATCCCCGAAGATTGTGTGGGCCTGGGCGTTGTCGAACACCACCCACCCCGCGGTCGCGGCGGATGCCTCCAGGCACAGCACTGCGCGGGTCGTGCCCTGCGGCGCGGCCACCTGACCGGTGATGCGCTGCCACACCCCGGGCACGTAGCTGGTGGCTTCGGCGACTCCGTAGCCGAGGATCTCGCCGGTGCTGTTCTCCCAGCGGGCGAGGATCTTCACGGCCTTCGCGGCAAGATCGTCGGACACCAGCACATCGATGCCGAGGAACAGTTGAGAGGCGGCCAGCACCGGAACCGTCGCCAACGGCAGTGTCCAGTACGTCTCCGTGGAGGCGGTGCAGTCGAGTCGGATTCCGACACCGGTCCGGTTACCGGGAGCGAACGACCACGCCGTGCCGCCTGCTGCGACAGTGTTCGCCGTGGCCGCGCCCTCGAACCCGGGATCCGGCACCAAGTTCGTGCCCTGGCCGACCGCAATGTGGTCGGGGGTGACGGAGCCGACGGCCAGGTGCGGGGTCGCGATGGCGCCGACCGCGATGTGACCCTGCTGAATGACCTGCTGACCGAGATCCCCCGACACCGCGCGCCGGGCCGACGTGCGCACGGCATCCGAGGCGACGCTGGGGATGCCGGAGGTGTTCACCGCGACCAGCCGCACCCACAGCGGCCCGTAGTGGTTCACCGAGATGGTGACCGACGCGCCAGAGGCGGCCTCGATCGTCGCGGTCGGCCACCGCGGATCCGCCTGCATGCTCGCCGACATCAGCACATGCACCTGCACGCGCGACAGATCCAAGGGCGCCGCCTCGGCATCAGTAAAGGCGCCGTCCCAGGTGACTCTGAGCCCTCCGAGCACCGGTTCCACTTCCGGTACGGATGGGGCAGGTGGACGAGGGCCGTTCACCGCGATGACGCCGCTGGTCCCGTCTGGCTGCTGGCCGATGACCGCGCGCAGGGAGCCGCTCTCGTCGTACACGTCGACGGAGCCGTTCTCCAAGCTGGCGTTCGCCAGCTTCGGGGCGCGGATCGCGGTGCGGAGCAGCTTCTCCAGGCGGGCGAGACGAGTGCCTATGTCGGTGGGCAAGAGATGGGTCCTTGTTCAGGCGGCGGTGGCGTACTGGTGGGCGCCGGACGGTTCGAGTCGGAGGGTGGCGGTCTCACCGGCGTCGGTGTCGGGGCGGATGGTGTAGCCGGTGATGCGGCACCAGCCGGACCACGTGCCCCACTCATCGCGGACGAGGACGTGGACGTCGTCGCCGATCTGCCACGACCCGATCGGTGCGGCCGGATGATTGCGGACGGTGATCTCTTCGACGTGGCCGAGGTTCTGTCGCCACGCCCGCTCGGCGCGCGCCCGCTGTGCGAGAACGTCACGGGCCCGTACGTCGGGAAGCTCGAGAACGTGCTCCAGGCGGAGCCTCTTGTTGCGTACGGCGTCGATGGCGCGCTGCTGGGCTCGGCCTTCGCCGGCTCCGGTGGCGATGACGACCTGCGCGTACTCGTCGGCGCTGTACGTGACGGGAGTGGATTCGGTGATGTTGGTGTCGGTGGAGAACGCGATGTCCGTACGGCGTGCGCCGAGGCGGGGATAGCCGATCCGGATGCGGAGCACAGGCTGCTGGTTCGTATCCCACCAGGTGGTGCAGGTGTAGTCGGGGGAGTCCGGGGCCTTCACCAGATCATCGAGGAGGTCGCCGAGGACCGGGGTTTCCCACCAGTGCGAGTGCCACGGTTCCGCGGGGGTGCCCACCGTCGCCTTCGACGTGGTGGCGTCCACGGTGATGCCGAGGTTGCCGTCGGGGATGGACTGCGCGTACGACACGATGTCCCGCATCACCCGGCACGGGTCGGTGTTCACGTACGGGCCGCGGCCGCCGAGCTCACCGTCCAGGTCGTGGCGCTTGTGCAGGTACGAGGTCCAACCCGCGGCCTCCACGGGCAGCTTGTTGCCCTCGGGTTCGGCCTGCCAGATGAGCCCGCCCCACCGCAGTAGCCCGTCTCGCTCCACGTACAGCAGGGTGTTGCCCGGGTTCTGGGTGAGCTCGGGCAACGATGATGCGAGCCGGGGCGACAGTGTGCCGCGCAGCTCTCCGGGCCCGTTCAGTTCGGGTCCGAACTCGACGTTCTTCAACGGGAGATCGTGTGACAGCCACTGCCCGGTGAGGGCGTGCTGGATCAGGTATCGGTACGCCACAGCAGGTCACACCGGGCCTTCGGTGAACTCGATGTCCGCGATGATCGACGTACCGCCGTCGACGCCGAGGTCGCCCTTCCAGTCCTTCGACATCTTCGCCTGCATGTACAGCGTCTGCGTCGTGCCCCGGTACGAGGCCGGCAGCGTGATGGTGTCGGCGACCACAGCAGTCGAGCGGCGCACCACCTTGCCCTGGTTGTCGTCAACGATCGTGTCCTGGCCCTCGATCGTGCCGAACACCGGCTGCAGCCTGCCGTACAGCGAATCGAAGTCCATCCGCAGACCGGCGAGCGTGATCGTGAGGATCAGCTTCGTGGCCCAGTCGGGCACCGGTATCTGCCAGCGCGCCTCAGGCGGCCAGTCGTGCCACTTGTCGTCGTCCTTCCACGCCTTCGTCAACTTCGACGGATACGCCGTGTACAGGGTGCGCTCACGGCGAGGGTTCGCCACCCGCCGCACGTCGCGGATCATCCCGGCCGTCACCGTGCCGGTGCTCGCCGGCAGGTCGACGCGTGCCAACGCCACTCCCGTAACACCTTTGGGCGCCGACGACATGGTGGAGGACACGTTGGGGATGACGTCGAAGAAGTTGATCGCATCCGTCGCCGGATCCAGTCCGCCCTCGAACTCGGGGTCCTGCACCCGCAGCACGATCAGATCGGATCGCGGCGTCGCACCGGTGGGAGCGATCGGGACGGTCGCGGCGCCGATGTTGTATGCCGTATACGAACCCTGCCATGTTGATGCCTTGCCTCGGATCACAGCGGACCCGTCAGCGACCTGTACACCGCCGCCGGGCACCGGCAGAGGTGTCACCTTCAGGTCCGTGGCTTCGGTGACTCCTTCGGAACCATGCGACAGATCCTTGATCATCTGCCGGAAGGTCTGGGCTGAGTGGGTGGCACCGTTCACGAGCAGCGGGGCCTGGGCAAGCGTCATCGGACGGGGGTCTCCTTCGGGTCAACCAGGGTCTTGAACGCGTCACGCCACGTCACCTTCAGGCGGGCGGATGCGGTCGGGTCGGAAGCGGTCCAGCGGATTTCCGAACGTCCTGGGGGCAGGCGGAAGTCGCCCAGCGGGGACGTGGTGGCGAAGGTGCCGCCGTTCTTCCGGGTCACGGTCCGCTGGCCGGGGCGGGTGTCGACCGTGACGTGCTCGCCGGCGGGGATGGTGATGCCGAGGTTGATCTGCCGGCCGGTCTCCACATGCGTGATCACCGGGTTCGCGCACGGACCGTAGATGGTGAGCACCGGGTAGGCGTCGACGTTCCCGCCGTTGGTGACCCAGCCCGGCCGGTTCTGACCGGACAGGCTGCCGTCACTCACATGGATGGGCGCCTGCACCGGGGCGGTGAAGCCGCCACCGGACAGCCACCCCAACCTCAGCTCCATGCTCTGCTCGACGTCCGCGTAGTAGCGCGCGTCAGGTGCAGTGAACTCGACGTCGAGCGGCACCCACCCGAAGACCGCCTCCTCCCACGACGCCTCGGCCTTCCGGAGCCGCCCGTACAGGACACGGACCGGTGCGCCAGGCCACTTGATCCGCAGCGACGTCACGGCCCCGCCGACCGTGCGCACCCGAGGATCGTCCGCGGCTTCCTCGATCTGGGCCACGATGCGGGCCGCCGCAGCCGGATCGCCGGGCATCTTCACGCCGCAGTCGATGCGCAGGGTGCGGGCCTCGTACCAGTCCGGGCTCAGCCACACGCCATCCGCGGCCGGTCGCTCGACGACTTCCCCACGCACACCGGGGCGGGCCAGCCCTTCGATCCGGGCGATGGGGATGCTGGTGCCGTGCCCGAGACGGATTCCGGCGAACTCCAGCTGAAAGTCATTGAGTTCCGTGCTCATCGCAGAACACCTCCGCGGCGGGCCCGGCGCATCTGATACGACACAGCGGAGGCGATATCGTTCGCGGTCGCCCCGGCGCGGGTGACGTGGATCGTCTGCTGGCCGATCGCTGGCGCCTGATGCACCACCACGACCTGCGACCGACCCGCCCCGGCATCCACCAGACGCTTGGGGGCGAGCCCGTATCCGAAACGGTCCGCGGTCTCGGACAGCACCGCGGTTGCCCGACCGCGTTTCGCGACCGCGTGCGGGATGTACGACTCGGCGCGAGTCTCCGGCTCGGCGAACTTGATCAGCCCGTTCCTCGAGGAGTACACCCCCGGCTCCCAGATGCCGCCGTTCGCGTACGCCTTCCCGGCATTCGCCTTCACGAGGTCGGCGAGGAACCGGTCTGCCTTGCTGCCCGTGGCCTTGATCTGGCCCTTGCCGCGGTTGGCGATCTCGATGATCCGGTCCTCGTCGAGCCCCGCCTTCTCGGCCACCGCGTGGATGCCGCGCCCCTTGGCCAGGGCGCCGATGAGCTTCACGAAGTCGCCGAGCTGATCCGAGTCGAGGGTTTTGCCCGCTGCCTGGGCCGCGCTGTTGGCCTGCTTCGCCTTCTTCTTGTCGCGCACGGCCTGGGCGGCGAGCACCTCAGCGTTCTCATCGCCCTGCTCCGCCAGCCGCGTGGCCAAAGCCCCGTACCCGCTGGAGGCCAGCTTGGCGAGGTTGTTCTGGAACGTCGTGGAGTCCTTGACCGCGTTCTTCAACTGGCCTGTGTAGTCGGCCAGTGTGGCCTTCGCGGTGCCGGCGAGCTTGGTGAGCTGCGCGGCCATCGACTTCACGTACTTGTTGGAGCCGCGGGCCATCTTGCGGGTGAGCGCGACAC
Source organism: Streptomyces sp. S.PB5 (assembly GCF_030403745.1). Lineage (GTDB taxonomy): Bacteria > Actinomycetota > Actinomycetes > Streptomycetales > Streptomycetaceae > Streptomyces. The sequence goes on along the minus strand of NZ_JAQMWP010000011.1, from coordinate 51,712 downwards.
CGTCTTCGCCCATCTCCTCCAATGCCTTGGCGACATCGGTGCCAGCCCGCCGCGACACGGTCGCCAAGTCGTTGCGCCAGGCCGAGGCGGTGCGGACGGACTTACGCAGGTTTCGTTCGAACATGCCGAGGTCGAAGTGCTCCTTGCCGCCCTTGCCCTTGCGCTGCGACTTGGAGACGACGTCGGACACGGAGAACCCGGAGCCGCCGAGTGGCTGGTACGACCAGTTCGACAGACCGCCATCCGCGTACCACTCGATGCCGGACGGGTCACCGCCCAGCCGCCGCACGATCTCCTCGGTGATCGCCCTCGACCGGGGCCGCTTCGACCTGCGAAGAGGCACATAGCCCTCGCCGTGCGTCTCGGGCTCACCCCACACACGCCATGATCCGGCCGGTGCGATTTGCGCGATGTGGTTCTCGCGGACGCCACCGTTCGCGTAGTAGTCGATCACCGACCCGCGCGCCTGTGGGGCCTGGATCGCGTCCGGGACACCGTTGCCGTCCCGATCCCAGCTCGTGGCTCTGAGGGACACGCCGACGCCGATGGTCCGGCCCGTGATCCCGTTGATCGCGCTCTGAATACTCCCCGCCGCCGAGACGGGCCCGCTGGTAGGCACCGTGACGGTGACGTTCTTGCTGCCCGGAATGTCGGCGACCTTGATGCCCAGAGCTTCGAGCTGCTGCCGAGCCTCGCTAGTGGGCGCGCTGACCGTCACGGTCTTGCCGCCAGGTACCCCGGCGATCTTCTGCTTGACCGCCTCCAGGCTGTCGATCGTCGCCTGCGTCGAAGCAGTGACGTTGACGTGCTTACCGCCCGGAGTCTGAGCGATCTTCGAGATCAGCGCATCCAGATCCGTGCGCGCCAGATCAGTCGGGGCAGTGACCTCCACACGGCGGTCCTTCAAGTCCTTGATCTTGAAGCCGAGCTTCTCCAGATCCTCGCGAGCATCGTTCGACAGAGTGGAGATCGTGATGGTCTTCTTGTCCGGCTGAGCCTTCAACGCCTGCTGAACCGCGATGAGTTCAGCCATCGCCTCATCCATGCCGGCCGTCTGCAGCAGGATCGACACCTGCGAGGGGACCAGACCGGCATTGTCGGCGAGCTTCGCCGCCTGCTCGGCGGACAGGCCGAAGCCCTCGGCCGTGGAGATCGCCGAATCCCGGGCCGTCTCCATCTGCTTCTGCGCGGCCTGCAGCGCCTCGGGAACGGACTTCCCGCTCGCCTCCGCGTACTGGTAGGCGGCGAGCGCGGCGTCCGCGGAGTTCGTCGACAGGCCCTGCAGCAGGTCGTACAGCTTCTGCCCGTTGCGGGTGACCGTGGACAGCGAGCCATCCATGTTCAGCAGGGACTTTCCGTATCCCTGGGCGTTATCGACGCCGCCCTTCAACGCTTCGGCCGCATCGGACACCGATCGGTTCAACCGTGCTTCGGCCGCGGACAGGTTCACCGAGCCGCCGGCCAGGATGTTCAGAGCGTCATGCAGGGCGCGGGCACGGGAGTCGGCGTCTGCCGTCGTGTCCGACAGGCGGCGCATCGCGTCGGAGAACTTGCCGAACGGCCCCACCGCATCGGCTGCGGAGCGGCCTGCGGCACCGTTCACGCCGGCGAGATCGCGGGCATCCTGCACCGCCTGGGACATCTCGCCCTTCACGGAGCCGAGGGCCTCCGCGGCGTCGTGAGCCTTCTGGCCCACGTCGTTGTACATGACGCCGCCGCCACGCACCGGCTCCAGGTTGATCGCGGCAACGTCCTCCATACGTTTCTGGAGCTTCCCGAGCCCGTCGTCCTGGCTGAGGTAGGCGTCGGTGAGCTGCTTGATGGGCACGCCGGCGTTCTTCATGACGTCGATCAGGCGCTCTTTGCCGTCGAGGACCTTGGTGTCCATCAACTGCTGGGCTGCTGCGGTACGGACGCTCTCCGTCACGGCACCGTTCGACTCGCGCAGCGCCTGGGTGAGACTGCTGATCCGCGACTGGTGCTCAGCCGCCGCCTGGGCGGCCTTCTGCTGGTGGGAGGCGAGCATCGACAGGCCGACACCAGCAGCCGCCAAGGCCACACCCCACGGGCCGCCAAGGGCGCCCATCAGGCCGCGGGCCGCGCCACCGACTCCGGTACCGATCGCACGCGCTACTCCGGTGATCGGCCCGTTCGCGTTGCGGAACGCGGACGCCATCTGCCCCACCACCGGAATGCGGGTCTGCACCACCGCGAGGGCCTGACCGATCCGACCAATCGACTGCCCTTCCGCAGCCGCAAGGTGCTGCTGGAGACGCATCTGGTCACCGAGGGACCGGTACGCGCCCACGACCGGCCCGGACACCGTCTGCCCGAGCCGCGACATCATGGGAGCGACACGACGTGCCATGAGCATCGCGATGATCGCCGTCTGCACAGGCCCCGGCAGCGCCCCGAACCCGCGCACCAGACCGGCCACAACATGCCCGATCGGGACCAACGCGCCCGATACGGTGCCCGCGGCGGCGGAGACCAGGTTCAGTGCGGTGACGATGATGTCGAGTGCGGTACCGCCCGCATCAGCCTCTTCCGCGACGTCGCCGATGGCGTCAACGACGGGCGAGACGGCGGAGCCGACGTTGCGCAGGATGTCGATGAGGGCGCGGCCGCCGTTGATGAGGACGTTGAACCCCGCGGCCGCGGTATCGAAGGCGAGGTCCTTCAGTGGCCCGCCCAAGCCGCCGAGCGAATCACCGACCTCGTCAAAGCCCGCCGAGACGGCCTTGGACACGGACGGGCGGGCCAACGTGTACAGGTCGTGCACGTAGTCGATGGCTGCCGCCATGCCGGGCGTGGCCGCAGCCATCCCGGAGGTCATCAGCCGCGTGACCTTCTCCAGCCCGGGCGCAGCCGCCGTGTACAAGACCTGCCCCGTGTTCGAGGCTTGGGTCTTGAGCTGGGTGACCGCACCCGCAAGGCCCTTGGTCTGCGAAGCGGCGATCTCCCCGGCCGCGCCGGTACGGGCGATCGCCGTGTGCATCTGGTCGAAAGACTCGACACCCTGATGTGCCAGAGCCGACGCACCCGCGAGCGCAGGCTTGCCGACCACGTCAGCGAGAGATCCCAGGAAGTCCTTCTGGGACATGCGGTGCTGGGCCTGCTCGAAGCCCTCGATGACCGTGCGCAGGCCCTTGAAATTGCCCTGCGCGTCCCACGCCTCGATGCCCAGCTCCGCCAGACCCCGCTTCATCCGGGCGGTCGGACGGGACAGGTTGGTGAGCATCCCGCGCAGGGACGTTCCTGCTTTGGAGCCGAGGATGCCGGAGCGGGCCAGCATCGCCACCGCCGCCGACGTGTCCTCAATCGAGATGCCGAGCTGGGCGGCGACCGGCCCGGTGTAGGACATCGCGTAGTAGATGTCCTGCAGCCCGCCCGAGGCGGCGTTCGCCGACGCCGCGAGCACGTCTGCGGCACGACCGGCGTTGTTCGAGCTGAGCCCGAACTGGTCCATGACGTCGCCCAGATACCGGGCGGCGTCCGCGGCCGAAAGGTTGTCGGCCGCGGCGAGCTGCATCGCAGCCCGCGCGTTCGCGATGGACGACGTGGAGGTCTGGCCGGCCTTGGCCAGCTCCAGCATCGAGTCCGCGGCCTTCGCCGCAGACGTGCCGGGGATCTTGAGGTCGGCGCCGAGCTCGCGGGCCTTCGCCGCGGCCTGCACCATCTCCAGGCCGGACGCGCCTGTGACCGCGCCCCACTTGTTGATGGCCCGCTGGTACTCGTTGCCTTCCTTCGCGATCTCCGCGAGCCCGGCGACGATGCCACCGCCGACCAGAAGACTGCGAAGGTGGTGGGCTTCCTGGCGGGCGCCGAGCAGCCCGTGGCGGAGCTGCCGCATCGATGCGTGCCCGTCCGCGCCAACGCGGCGCAGCCCGGCGCGGGCACGATCGGAGTCACGGGTCAGCGCGCGCAGACCGGTAGACGATCCGCGGGCGCCGGTCCCGATCTGAGTGAGGTGCCGGTTGAGGGTGGCGGTGTCGCGGCCAAGGCCGCGCATGGCGCGGGAGGCCTGCCGGATCTCCGACAGGAGATGGGAGAAGTCCGCTCGCGCCTGAACGCTGAGCGTGTACGACGACACCTGCCGGTGCCCCTACCTCCCCGCGCCCCTGCCTCCTAGCCCCCCCATCACCCTCAACCACCCGCTACGGCACGTCGCGGGGCACCAGGCCGATCCGCACCCCGTACCCGTCCGGGCCGTCGGGCACCTGGTCCTGCTCGTGCGCGATCAGCTCACAGCCGGTGCAGCGCACGCTCGTCGTGACGTACGCGAACCGGTCACCACCCTGCTGCTCGTCCCACTCCTCGGCCCGGGTCCCGCACTGATCGCACACCGTCCGCTGATACGCCACGAACGCCAGCGCCTTCGCACGGTCCAGCTCCGTCCAGCGGCCATCACCCGCACCAAGGAACTGCGAGTGCGGAATGCCCCAGCGGTCGCACAGCTCCAGCTCAGTACGGAGCTGTACGTCCGTGATCAGCCTTTTCCCAGCTCCACGGTGCTGGTGCGCACGATCTGCTGGGCCCGCCACGCCGCCGCGAACAGTGCGTTCGACTCGGCAACCGGCCACGAGTCGAGGAGATCCTGCGCATCCTCCTCGCTCATCCCCTCCACGGCGTTGTGCTCGTCGTCCCGCTCAATGTGCGCGGCAGCGATCAGAGCCGCGGGGAACGTCTCCGGATTCCACGCGTCCCCGTCCTCAGCCTGCGCCTCGGTCGGAGGGAACCTTTTGATCAGCCCGTCCAGGATCGGCCGCGGCAGCGCCCTGAACGTCAACTCCACCGCGACGCAGTCGAACATCTCCTGTGCGGTCTCGACCTCAGCCTCGGCCTTCGCCGTCGCATCGCTGTACTCGCGGCCGTTGTCCGCATCCGCCATACGGCAACGGGCAAGATCCCGCAGCGTCTCGTCCAGGTGCTGCTTGGCGTCCTGGTCGTCACAGATCACCAGCCTGTACTCGGGCAGCTGTCGGGCACGCAGCCGGGCCAGCTTGGCCGCCCAGTGCGCATCTCGTGCAACAGCCGTGGCCGGCGGGGCAGGCGCGGTCTTGGGTTCGGTGGCCACCGGCATCACTTCTCGACCTTCGTCGCCGTGGCGGCCGGGACAGCAGCGTCCTGGGTCGGCTTCTCCGTGATCGAGAAGTTCACGGTGAACTTGGCGGCCTCGTTGTCCGTCGAATAGTTCGGCGACCGCGAACCGATACGGACCGGGAACACGTCCATCGAGCGGGAGCCGGCGACGTCGCCCTTGCGGAGGAAGACGACCCAGCCGGTGTCGTCCTTCTTCAGCAGTTGCTCGATCTCGTCGGACACCTTGTCCTCGTAGAAGCCGAGGGAGGAGTCGTCGGCCTGGTCGGTGCCAGGGATCTTCGACTCGAACGTCGAGCCGAGGTCAGGTGTTTCGATGGCCTGGTTCGACAGCGTCCAGCCGTCGATCGCCGCGATCGCATCCGTCAGATCGGTGCCGGCCGTGAGCTCGGCGCGGGTAGGGACATGTCCGGTGTCGGCGACGGTCTTGAGCCACAGGACGCGGGTCACTCCGCGCCGGGAGAACTTCTTTACCTGCAAGGTCTGCTGTCCGATTCCGGGACGGCAGCCAGATCACGCGAGTTGGGGTGGCCCCGTCCCTCGACGACGTGTCGGGGAACCGGCCCATCCCGGTATCGGGTGGGCGTCCGCGAGGGGCCTCCGCGGTGAGGGCGCAGAATTCAGCTCAGCTGGAACCAGCGAGCTGTGGCGACTGCATATGGATCACCATACTGTCCTCGGCGTCGCTGCTCCGAGGCGCAAGGAAGCGGACAGCCAGAGACCGGCGGATGGCCATCGCCGATAGGCAGTGGACGACAACTTGATCGGTGCAGGGGTCAACTCGATGGCCGTTTCCCTTTGCGGGCGGCCGAGTTGACAGCCCAGATCGCGCCCGTCTCGTCGAACTGGAAGAGCATCACCCCCTGGCTGTTCGCGTACTCCAAGGCTTGGCTCGTGTACCCCTGCAGACTGTAGAAGAGGAGGTCTTGCGGTTCGCCACGACCTGCTGCGCCCACGAGGCGCTGCACGTCCGGACGCCCCACAGGCCTGCTCTTCATCTTGACCTGCGCGACGGCGCCCGTGGCCTTCGCGTCGATCCCGCCATCGCTTCCGCCACCCGTATCCCGGGCGTCCGAATAGCCGATCTGCTGCATGTGGTGGACGGCCAAGAATTCCGCGTCGCGCCATGTCCGTAGCACGAGCGGTGTGATCGTTGGGGCGACCTTCCGAGTTGCATGAACCCGCCGTGCTTCGGCAACGATCACGAGGTCACGCAGGAACCCCCAGCCGAGCGACGCAAGAGGCAGCGCGAGGAGGGGCCCTGCCGCCCACAGGGAGTACTCGCCGTCGGGCGTGCTCCACTCGGGAAGGGCCTTGATCACCAGCCAGACGGCGATGGCGATAAGGACGACTCCGCAACAACCCTGCTTCCAGGCCGCGCGCTTGAACGCGGCGCGTTCCTCGTCCGGTCCTTGGGATGGCTCCGGGCCAACCGCGCGCTGAACTGACATGCTCCCCCCTGGGCACGAAAACATGATCAACACTATTCGTCTCGCATAGAGATACGCCATCTCCTGCAGTGATAGAGCACTGCAACGACAGCGGCGATGCTCAGTAGGCCGTCACGGACAACTCGTATCGCTGGACCGCCGTGACCACCCCATCGTTCGCCTCGGACGGGTCGGTGCCCTCGTCGACCAGCAGCTCTCGCGCCCACACGTCCACGTCCGGAATCTGCACGGAGTGCTGCCACTCACCTTCGGCGGTACGCCCCAAGAACGCCTCACGGACACGATCCGAGAGCCACTCACACTGATCTGCACGCGCCGCGACGACCGTCACCTGGTAAACGAGCCGCCCGTCCTCCGACCTGTCCGCGAGCGGAGCACCATCGACAGGACCCCCTTGTGCGTACAGCACTGTGTACGGCAGCGGCGCCGGGTTTCCGCCAACGAGCGGCAGACGGCCACGACCACACGGCTTTCCCGTCGCCGCAGTCAACATCACCCGCACCGCCTCGGTGACCGCGGCCCTAGAGATCACAGGTCACCCCCAGCGAAGTACGCGGCCGCGGGCCCCTCGACGCTGAGCACCCCGTACCGGCACAGGCCGAGCGCATCCCACTCCATCACCCCGGGTGTGGTCAAGATCGACAGGCTCCGCTCGCCGTCTTCGTCGAGGACCTCCGCGACCACGACCGCGCGGGCGAGTAGTCCCCGCTCGTGGTCTGCGAGCACGCCAGCCAGAGCGTCCTCGAGACTGTTGGCCATGTCGCTCACAGCGTCCTCGACACCGCGCCGTGCATCTCCCGGACAAGGAGCGGGCCGAAGGCGTTGACGGCCGGCCCCAGGTGGGGGAACGGCGGCTGGTTGTAGTGGCGGCCGAGGCTGTCGACGCCGACGAACCCGAACTCCAGCCGCCTGCCCTGCGGGGCACTTGTGCCGACTTCAGCAATGATCACAGGACCTGCCCTGTGCACATCGGACTGCCACGACGCCCGGTACTTGCCGGTGATCACCCGCGGGCCCGGCCGACCGGACGCATTGCGCTGCACCTGCACCACCAGCGCCTTCGCCCCATGCCGCATGGCGATCTCAGCCGCGGACACCGCTTCCTTGCCGCCACGGTTCAACGCTGCCGCCAACTGGGCTGGACTCTGAAACGTGCCGCCGCTCACCGCGCCACAGGCTTCCGGTTGTGCTCCTCCAGCCACACCGTGCGCAGCACGGGGAACGACGACACTTCACCCAGCGCCGACACCCGGTACGTACGGCCAAGGGCCTGCTCGTCACGGGCCTCAACGATCAACACGGTGTCGTTCTCCCACACCTCCGGAGCGCCAAGAGGCAGCAGCATCCGGTACCCGGCACGCACCTCCTGGACGTACGCGCCGTCCTGCCCTGAACCCTTGCTGCGGATCCGCTCCTGGTGCGCGTACAGACCGGCCTTGCCTTCGTACACGACCACCGGCGGGGCCGGCACAAGGTCACCCGTTCCCGGGTCAAGGATGTCCTCGCCGCTGCCCCGGCTGACCTGCACCTTGTCCGGCATCAGATGGCGCTCCGCGAAGCGGACGAGCCCGGACTGATCAAGCACCCGCAGCCCATTCCCTCAGCTGCGCCAGTGTCCCGCGGGTCAGCTCACCGGGACGCCCGTCCAGATCGTCCCGGTCGAGAACGGCCTCGTCGAGCTTCTGCCAGTCCACCGCATCAAGGAAGCCGATCACCACATGCCGAAAATCCGCCGGCTCCACGACCACCTCGGCCAGGCCGTCGAACTCCACGCCCTTCCAGCCCTGTTGTACGTACAGGGTGACCTCGGGGCCCTCGTCGACGGTCTGGGTGATCCGGTACGCCTCTATGGCCGAGGCGACATCGTGGCCGTCGATCTCGATGACCGCGGACTCCTCGGGGCGGGCAGCAATCCGAACGCGGCGGGGCTCCAGGTACGTGCTCATGAAGCCGACCCTAGGTGCGCGAAGCTCAGCCGCTCCCTGGGGAAGCGGGGAGTTCTGTGCGGGGCACAGCGGCACGAACGTGGCCGGGCCTACGCTACCTGCGCCTCACCGGGCGGGCCCGGACTCGAATCCGCGGCCCGTGGCCGAAGACACGCCTTGGCCAGCCGCCTGGCCTGCACGACGACCGTGGAAGCTCCGTACCCCAGAGCGTCTCCTTGACTGCCGTAGCGTGAAGCACGTCCTATTCAATGCAAGCTGGCTGCTGCTTGGACCATGCTCTGCCCCCGCCCCCCTGTGAGGCCGGGGCAGAGCATGCTGGCTCCTCCAGACCGGGCCCGCGCCTGTCAGGTGTCCGTGCGGGCAGAGCTCTCCGAATCACCCACACGCGGCGGCGTGACGCCAGAAACCCCGAGATCAGGCAAAGCCGGAGCCGTACGCGGCGGAGTGAGCAGCGCGTGCTCGTAGCGTGAGTCGATGATCTGCTGAAGATGACGCGACCGCCGAGTCTTCGCCGTCGCTATACGGCTCGCGCGTGCCCGGGCCCAAAACGAGCGGCCGACCTCCCCAGCGAACAGCTCGTCCGCCGTCGCCGCGACCCAGTGATCCGTGATGTTCCCCAGCTCGTACGAAACCTCCCAGTGCGACAACACCAGGTTGACGTACAAATGCTGCCGTCGAAGCAGTACCGTCCGCGACGAATCGGGGCCACCCCAGCAGTCGAGATACTCGGGGTTCTCCATGGCCAGCTTCATGAGCTCCATGTGCAGAGCACGCCCATTCTGCGCCCTGGCAGCCTTCGCTTCACGAGCCTGCAGGACGAGCGAGGCGGCGACACCGACGACCGCCAACCCACTCAGCAGCGCCGAAACAGCGCCGTAGGCCTGCGCGATGTTGCCGATCCGCTCCCAGTCCTCCCCACCACCGTCCAAGGCAGGTAGGGCAAGCGGTGATACGACGACCAGCCCCATTGCGCCGACGATAGCCACCACGGCCAACGCCAGCGTCGCGGCCCGCGACCGATACCACGGGCGAGGACGAAGACGCGGAACTTGCACGGTACTCGGGGAACTATCTGCTGGAGGAGACGTCATGCCGACGCCCCCGCGCAGCGATCACGCAACAGCGGACCGGTCACCCGATCATGGAATGACGGGAGGTCCTCCGCCGCCCCGTACAGCCGGTCGAAGTCCGCCCGGCACGCATCGATCAACTCGGGTGCACTGAAGCGAAAAGCCCCAGCGATCACACCATCTGGCTTGTACCGCAGCTCATACAGGCGAACGGTCCCGATGATGACAAGCTCGGAAAACCAGCGGGGGGGGGGTGCTGAAAAGCCGGGTCGGCCCTGGCTGACAAAGACCCGAACCTGCTCGCCCAAGCGCACCCGTTCACGCAACACGGCCATCTCCCACACAAGGTAGTCCGACGGCGGAACCTCCACATACCGGACCCGGCGCAGCGTCAGGCCACGCTCCTCCGCTTTCGTGAACTGCTGCCCCATCGCCGGCACCGCATCCTGTAGAAGGCGTACAGCCTCAGGCCAATCGCCCCGGGAAAATGCGCCCCACGATGCGGACCCAGGCTCCTTGAAAACCTGCCCGCACTCCAGCTTGTCGAACGTCTTCACCTCCGGGCGGGCATAGTCCTCGCGGAACGCCGCAAGGTACTCCTCGACCGGGAGGAACTCACCACGTACCTCTGGGGCCGCATCGATAACCGTGCAGATACCTGGCGCCTCAAAGTCCGGAACAGCAGACCCCGTTACATCAGGCATCGGGCATGTCCGTCTTCGCTGCGGCAGCCAGACTCCGCGGAATGATCACAAGACGCTCATCAGGGCCTATCGAGACTCCCTCGGGCAGCCGATCAGAGACCTTCTCGGTCACGTCCCGGCCTATTACCGCGAGATCGCCGTTGGACAGCTCCCAGATGTCCGGGCACGTCTCCGACTCACTCGTCAGCCCCAACTCGGCTGGAGACTTGCCCAGTCGGCGAACAAAACCGGCGCTCGGATCCGCTTCCCACGGTCGCCCCATAACCAACCCCCGATTCGTAGCGGCACGCCTACAACAAGTGAAGATCGAAGTGAGGCTAACAACCAGCCCACGCACCCGCAATGGGCCCTCACACCACCCCCGACCCGGGCGAACAACATCACCACAGATGTCACGCTCTGCCGCTAGGCGGGGACACGCGACCCGACCGCGCTGGGCGCTCTAGATCCGCGAGTTGCACAGCGACTGCCATACGGCTCCGGCCAGTGCCCGCGTCGACCGAGGGACCGACAGATGCTCGTGTTCGCGATACAACGCCCAGTTGTAGGGGATGAGGCCGAGTTTGTTGGACGACAGCGACCCTGCCCGGTTGGCCCTGTACACCGCCAGCGGCTCGGTCAATCCCCGGGCATCGATGCCATCCCGCAGGATGCTCAACCACAGGCCGTAGTCCTGACGCTTCGGCATTTCCGGCATGAGCCGCGTGCCGAGCACCGCACGGTCGTACATGGCCGTCAGAGCGCCGATGTAGTCCCGGCGCAGCATCGCCGAATAGTCCACACGCGACCGCGCCTGCACCACCCGCCCATTGGGCACGAAGTCGACGGCCTCACCGGCGTAGTCGGCATCCATCTTGAAGTAGGACGTGTACGTCAGCGGCGCATCGCCCGCCTTCGCGAAGTCGAGCTGCCGCTCCAACTTCGCGGGCAGCCACAGGTCATCGGAGTCGAGAAAGGCAACGTAGCTCCCCCTGGCCCGCTCCATGGCGAGGTTGCGGGCGCGGCCTGCGCCGCACTGCTCCGGCGCCGCCTTCACCAGGACACGTTCATCTTGGCGGGCGAAGTCCCGCAGCAGATCCATCGAGTCGTCCGAGGACGCATCGTCGGTGATCAGCAGTTCGAGATCGGTGTGGGTCTGCGCCAGGACCGACCGGACCGCGGGCCGGAGCGTGGCTGCCGAGTTGTGTACCGGCATCACCACAGAAACCAGGGGCACAGCCGCTCCTTACCCAGATCGGAGTCGTCATGGAGTTTGTGTCGCCGGCCCAGGCTACGTGGGACTGCCGCGCGCCGGACGCGCAGCCGAGGTGGGCCATCGAGTCGTCGGCTACGACGTGGACACACGCATGACCATCGCGTTCAACCGCTCGCACGCCGCGTACTTGATCCTCGCAACCGGCGTCTCGGTAGCGGACAGAGTTGCCCATAACCCCCTGTGCCCGTTGTCGGGTATCGACACCAAGCACTCGCGTCCCGTACGAGGTCCGCGTTGTCTCGCTGGGGCCACAGCACGTCGTCCGTCTGGAGCGCCTCGGAATCCGGTTGACCGCTCCAATCCCGTCCGGAAGCTAATGGTCGGGCGCGCCATACAGCATGGGCGGAGGCGGCGGGGCCGGCCACCGGGTGAGCTCAGGTTCGGACAGATCGATACGGAAGGTTCGCCACGCCTCTGTGATGTCCAAAGACAGGGGAGGCGGAGGCAGTTCCTCCATGTACCTCTCCCGGTCGGACAAAACGGTGGCATTCCGCGTCCACCAGCGCGCCCACCCCAGCAGTGCCGACGGATACAGCAACAACGGACCAGCCTTCGTGCTGGCCGCCGTCATGGTGACGACATAGCCCTTGGCGTCACAGGGCTTGGTCGCCCCGGGGAGCATGTAGTGAGAGAACCGCGTCCGCAGCCCCACCAGACAGCTAGCCCTGCCCTCCACCCGCCTCGTGATCACTCCGATCGCCGACACATGGGGGAACCGGTGCATCGTCTCGTCGAGCACCAGCAGCGGCGGCTTGTCCTTGGCCGCGGTGACGATGACATTCGCCCGGCCCACGTCGTTCTCCTCGGACCCGGGCGAACGTCCGTGGACGGCGTTCCGCTCAACCCCGTACCGCGGGTGCATCTTCTCCCGGTGCTCGGCCCACACCGGCGGGTCGATCGCCATCAAATGCAGGTCCAGGGTCTCCGGCTCCGGGGCTATGTCATCCGGCATGTCGGCGATGTACCGGGTGAGGTAGATCTGCAGAACGCCGTCCGCTCCCATGACCGGATGCGTATCGACTCGCGCGGCGGGCACCATGGCCCCCGGAAACAACGCAACCACCTACGACACCCATCTCCCCGTACTCGGCCACCTACTCCATGTCGAGATCATCCCGTGGAACGTAAGGCCGCGGAGGTGAAGCCGGCCAGCTGCTGCGCGCCGGGTTCGACGAGACCACCCTGTGGGAAACTCGCGCTTCGGACAGCTCCAGTTCCAACGGCGCTGGCGATCAACCCGGCTCAGATCGCACGACGCCGTCACATCGATTCCGTACGTCTGGGAGACGAGGGCCCGTGCCTCGAGTTCGTTGAGCGCCACATACCGCACAGGGGACGGGTCGTGGAGAAGCGTCTTGAGCTCGACCTCCCACAGTTCGGCGATCTGGCCGTCGGCCCGGCCGGTTATGTTGTCGATCTCGATGACGCGGCGGGCACCGAGCGGATCGATGCCGACGAAGTGAGTTCTCTGGATTTCCTCGGCGTGATCCGCCCACTCCAGCCCGCCTCCAGGTACGGCGATGTCCGGTGTGCACCGGCCCAGTTGGGCTTGACGGTGTGTCTGCGGACGGTGCGCTGCACGCCTGATGCACTGCTCATGACAGGCTCCTGGACTCCGCGCTAGCAGGGGCCTGCAGCGGGATGGAGCGCAGGGCACGAACCGGGGACTGCCACAGCACCCCGAACGGCACGAGCAGCGCGCACGTGATCACCGTCAGGGTCGGGCGCAGCCCGATCCAGGTGCCGAGCCCGCCGGCTAGGAGTGCTGCGAAGGGCCGCAGGCCGAAGGCAAGGAACGCGCCCGTGGACTGGGCGCGGCCCTGCAGGTGGGCGGGGCACAGTTCCTGGCGGACGCTGCGCTGCAGACCGCCGTGGGCAACCGCGGCGCAGGTCTGGAGGGCCATGCCCGTTCCGATCGCGAGCTGCCCGGCGAGACCCGGTCCGGCCAGGACGAGTGGCAGCTGGGCGAGCGGGTTGAGGGCGAGAGCGGTGAGCATGACCCGTCCCGGACCCCAGCGCCGTTCGAGCGGCCGCCAGACGAGGGCGCCTATAAACCCGCCCACGCCGCCGGCGCCCATGACGAGGCCGAGGGCGGTCGGACTCCAGGCGAGGTTCCGCAGCAGATACAGCGACCAGAGCGCCGAGCTGGCGGCGAGGACGAACGAGGTGGCGGAGTTGGCCAGCACGATGGCGCGCACGACCGGCTGGGTGAGGGTGTAGTCGAGGCCCTCCCTGATCTCCGCCCAGTGGCTTACGCCGGCGCGGCGCGGCTCGGGGGCGGGCTCGCGGTGGCGGACGCGCAGTAGGCACCAGGCGGAGAGCAGATAGGAGAGGGCGTCCAGGGCGATCGCGCGGGCCGCGCCGAGCGCGGTGACCAGGAGGCCGCCGAGGTTGTTGCCAGCCAGGTCAGCGAGCGAGTTGGACGCCCCGAGCTTGGAGTTGCCCTCCTTGAGCTGCTCGCCGGACAGCAGGCTGGGCAGGTAGCTGATCGCGGCGTTGCTGCCGATCACGTTGAACGCCGAGACGAGGAAGGCGACCAGAAACAGCTGGCCCAGAGTGACGCTGGCGAGCCACTGGGCGATCGGGATGCTCGCCAGGGTCGCGGCGCACAGCGCGTTGCAGCTGATGATGATCGGCTTCTTGCGGTAGCGGTCGGCCAGCACCCCGGCATGCAGGGACAGCAGCAGCTGCGGCAGCTTCCCGGCGAATGCGATCAACGCGACGTGCATTGTGGTGGCGTGCAGGACCACCACGGCGAGGACCGACGTGCCGATCGAGGTGACACCGCTGCCGATCACGTTGCCGCTCTGGCCCGCCCAGTACCACCGGAAGTCCGCGTGCCGCCATAAACTCCCGGCGGACCCGGTCGCCGTCACCGTGCACCATCCTGCGCCGAACTCCGCTTTGCTGCATGCCCGTTCTGTGCCGGGATCCCGTATGCGCTGCCATTTGGTTCGGTGGTGAACTGGCTGGCCTGCAGGTTGTAGAGCTCGGCATACAGGGAACCGTCCTGGGCGAGGAGCTCGTCTGGGCTGCCGGACTCGACGAGGCGGCCGTCGTCGAGGACGTGCACGAGGTCGGCGTGCCGTACCGAGGCCAGCCGGTGGGTGATCAGCACGATGGTCTGCCCAGCATCGGCGAGCGCCCGAATCCGGTCGAATACCTCCAACTCGGCCCGGGCGTCCAGGGCCGCGGTGGGCTCATCCACGATCAAGACTTCGCCGGCCCGGTGGGCTGCCCGAGCGATCCCGAGGCGCTGCCACTGTCCGCCGGACAGTTCCACGCCACCGCGAAAGCCTCGGCCGAGCAGAGTGTCGAGCCCCCGGGGCAGCTTCGCGATGACCTCCTGGGCGCCGGCGTGGTCGATGGCTGGCCTCAGCCCGGCATCGTCCATGGGCAGTTCGGGACGGCCGATCGCCACGTTCACCCGGGCGGTGAACACCCATCGGGTGAAGTCCTGCGCCACCATCGCGATCCGCGAGGCCAGTTGCTCCCGCGAGGCCCGTGCAGCGTCCACGTCATTCCACAGGATCCGGCCACGACTCGGCTGATACAGCCCGGCCAGCAGCTTGACCAGCGTCGACTTGCCGGCGCCGTTGACGCCGACGAGTGCCACGATCTTCCCGGTGGGGATGGACAGCGACACGTCCTTCAAGGCCTCGCCGTCCTGCCCGGGGTAGGCGAACGACACCTGCTCGAAGCGGATCTCATCCACCTGCTCCGGCAGGTCCACGCCGCCGGACGGGATGGCCCGCTGGTCCGCCTCGGCGATCAGCCGCTGCAGGTCGGCGACGTAAAGGATCTCGCTGTTCAGGGAGTTGAGCTGGTTGACCAGCGTGGTCAGGCTGGATGCCCCGGTGCGGATGCCGATGATGGCGGTGCCCGCTACCGCAAGGTCCATGAACCCGAACCACAGCAGGGCGAACAGGGCACTGTAGGTGGCGGCGGTGGCCAGACCGGTCCATGCCGAGGCAATCAACACGGTGCGCCCCTCCTGGCGAGCCACCCGCTCCTTCTCCGCCTCGGCGGCCTCCGACATGCCGCGATAGTGCTCCAGCAAGAACGGGCCAACCTGGTGCACCCGGATCTCCGGTGCCGTCTTCGGATCAATGATCATCGATGAGATCTTCGAGCACGCCCTCGAGTGCTGGACCCACGTCTGCCACAACCGGTACCGGCGCCGGGCCGTCGCCAGAGCCGACCAGCCACTGGGCAGCGCCATCAGCACGAGCATGGGCATCAACGCCCAGTGGAGCACGGTCAGTACACCGATCGCGGCGATGAACCCGAGGAGCGCGTTGATGACCTGGGTGCCCATGCGGACGGAGAACCGGGCGGCCATCGCTCCGTGCTGCGCGGAGTCCAGCAGCCGGTGGAAGTCGTCGTCCTCGATCGCCGCGAGTTCGACCTGGCAGGCCCGCTCCAGGTAGGTCTCGGTCGCCTTCCGCTCGACCTTCGGCTCGAGCCGGCCCGTCGCATAGATCGAGCGCGACCGGCACAGCGACGCCACCATCATGGCCACTGCAACGACCACGAGCGCCGGAGCGGCCGCCTGCGCCTGCTCCTGTAGGGAGCCATCGGCCATCACATGTGCCAGGGCCGCGTTGACCGCGAGCAGGGTGACGATACGGGTCAGGCCCTGGCCCAGCTCGGCACCGATCAACTGCCAGGTCGCACTGCGGTCGGCCGCCCAGGCCAACCGGACCACGGTCACCAGCTGCGCCGGCAGCTGCCTGACCATGCCGGTGAAGGTGATGTTCAGCCGGGCGTCTTCATGCCGTGACCAGCCCTGGTCATAGCGCAGCGGACCGCCGAACAGCAGCTTCTCGGACTCGGAGACAACCGGCTCCGGCCCCTCGTCCTTGGCCGTGCTGGTACTGGATTCGCTTGCTCCCCCCAGTGTGTTCACCAAGCCATCCCCTGCCTCGGGATCTCCTCGACCTTGGCGCCCGGTGTGAGACGCAGCCCCCACCGGTCGCAGGCGATACGTTCGGCGGCCTCCGCCTGGAGATGGGCCTGCTCACCCCAGCCGAACAGCTCGACCGCCTGTCGCGGCGGGGCGAGCAGCCTCAGCAGGCTCCGCCCGGCCGGATCCGGGGCAGCGGCTGCGATGTGCGTGACGCGGGCGGCATAGCGGACCCGCGCGTAAGGTCCGCCGCCGCCGAACACTGTGCCCTCGGCGTCGTATACGTAGCCCAGGTAGCAGGGGTCGGCCAGGGCAGCCTGGGCCTCTTCCCGAGTCTCGCGGATCAGGCAACGGGTCGGATCGCCGCCGTCGGCCTGTTCGATCTTCCCGCCGGGCAGCAGCGGTAGCCAGTAGGTGGTGTCGAGCAGGACTGCACAGCGGCCGTCCGGTACGAACAGCCACCCCCACACCTGGCGGATCGGCAGGGCGGATGGGACGGGAGCGGGATGCCATGGCCACTGCTGGCATTCGGTGACCATGAACGGCACCGTCTCGCCGTCGTGGTTGTGCCGCTGTGCCGGTGGGGCGGTGGATAGGGCAAGGGGTGAGCGGTTGTCGGGGCGGTCGGGCACAGGCCTCTCCTTAACAACACGGTGTGTCAAAGCAGTTCGAGCTGTGTGGGGCGGGCGGTGCGGGGCGTGATGCCGGCCGCGCGGACGAGATCACCGAGGGTGTGGAGGGTGTGGAGGGTGTGGAGGGTGTGGTGGCGGGTGGCGTCGGTGAGCAGCGCCCGGAACAGGGCGGCGGTGACGGTGACGTCGTCCATCGCCCGATGCCGGTGTGCAGGCTGGGGGATCCCGCAGTGCGCCAGCAGCGCGTCGAGGCTGTAGGAGGGCAGGCCGGGCCACACGCGACGAGCCAGAAGTCGGGTGCAGATCAATCGCGTGTCCGCCAGGCGCGGGCAGTGGTCGCGGTAGCGGTAGATGAACCCGGCCTCGACCGGAGCATGATGTGCCACCAGCATCTTGGGGCGGGCCGGCAGAGCCACGTCCAGGGTGTGCAGCACGGTGGCGGCGCCGGGGGCCTCGGCGACGTCGCTAGCCGTGATGCCGGTCTGCTTCGTGTCGAGCGCGGTGACGGGCGCATGGAGGGGCGGGCGGATCAGCGACTGGAACTCGAACCCGCTGCGTACCGGCCCCTGGCCTGGCGCGTGCTGAATTCCCAGGGCTGCGACCTCGATCGGCTCCGGGGAGGCCCCCTTCGGCGTCGTGCCCTCGAAGTCGATCGTGATGAAGTGGGTCTCTTGGAATGCGGGGTCGCTGGCGAGCCGCGGATTCTCCCGGCGCATGGGCGTCACCGCCCGACCGTGCTTCGGGTGTGCTCGGCGCGAAGATTCATGATCATGGCGTGGGCTTCGTCGACGAGCTCCAGGTCGTGGTGCTGGGTGCCGAACCGTACGGAGTCCAGCGCGTCCAGCACGCCGTACGCGATGCGTGCCTGCTGTTCTTCGGGAGTGAGAGGGTGGGCGTAGCCGCTGGCGAAAGCGGCAGCGAGGTCAGGCCGCTGGTAGAGGTCCCGGTAGTAGAGGCGGCTCAAGTCCCTGCGTACGGCGGGCTCGTGCTGGGTCCGCTCGAAGTCGATGACGCGGAGGTACTGCTCGCGGTCGTCCCACATCCAGTTCCTGGGCCTGTAGTCCCCGTGCGCCACCACGGCATTCAGACAGGACGGGGCCTTCGAAGCGAGAGCGCCAAGGAACTTCAGGTCGTCGATGGTGAGGTAAGCCTCGGCGGCTGCCAGCAGCTTCTCCAAGTCGGCTTCCCACTCGGACCCCGCCTCGGTGGAGGAACTGGGCCGGGGGTCGGCAGCGTGCAGCCGGGCCAGCAGCGCGCCAGCCTGTCGATACGCCTCCCGCTCCTGCTCGGCCGGCAGCCGCAGCTTGTCCAAGCTCTGGCCGGGTACGGCAGTGACCAGCACCGTCCGGGTCTCCGCATCAGAGGCGACCAGCGTCGGAGTCCGGTCCGGCCCGAGGGCGGCAGTCCACTTTGTGTAGGCGTCGACCTCGCGACGGTGCAGTTTGGGGCCCGCGTTCTGCTTGGCGTACCACCTTGTGCCGTCGGGGGCTTCGAGCTCCCAGACCGAGGTGCGGAGCGAGTCGGAACGGGGGCGCTCGGCGATGACCTCGTGGGTGTCGGTCACTGTGGAGAGCAGGCTGTGGAACATGGCGGGCAAGGTCTTCACTGCGGGGGCGCCTCTCTTCGCGGCAACGTCACGAACCCTGAGTGATCTCATCCGCACCCAGAGTCGCGGGGTGGTGGTGAAGAATGTCATGAGCCACTGACAACGCCCCCGGCCGTTCGTCCTGAATTGATCAACGTGAACAGGATCAGCAGCACCGCTTGCCGCCTCGCTGCAGCTGGAGGCGAAGGGACTGAGCATCGTCGTGGTGGACATGGATCACCGGCCCTGATTGACATCCGTCAGGGCAGCCTCGATCTCGTCGAGGCTGGCGAGCAGACGCCGTATCGCCACCTGCCGATCTCCCCAGTACTGCTCAAGGCCGACGTGCGATTGCTCAGACGGCTCGTCGTCGCTTGGGGTAGCACTGTGGAAGCCGTAGAGCATGTCCAGCAATGCGACTCGAGCACAGGCTTCGGTATGCGGGAGGGTGGGATTCTGTGACCGGTACGCCTCGATCATCCGTACTGCGAACTGCTGCCAGCCGTTTCTGTGAGCCACGGTGAAGGGATCGAAGGCGGCGCGACCCAACTCCCACACGGGAGATCCTTTTACGCTACGGAAGTTGAGGACGCCGGTAACTGAGTCGGCAACCATGAACACGTGAGCGCAGGCGAAGTCCCCGTGCACCGCCTGGTCCGTCAACTCCGCAGGCAGCCCGGCCCGAAGTCGATCAGTATGTGCGACGAGGTCCAGCTGACGGCCGAGCAGCCGGCCACGGACCTGCGCCAGGTCGCGAGGGTCCCGCTGCCGGATCGTCTCCAACGCGACCGCGCACTCGGCCACCCCTTCATCAGGGGACATGGTGCGCCAGTCTGGGCGCACCGTTAACTCGGGAAAGGGGTACGCAGCCAAGACCCGGTGCATCCGCCCCAGCACGGTGCCCATGCTCTCGGCGCGCGCCATGGTCATGGATCTCGTGTCCGCGCGGCCCAGAACATCGTCGGCCACAGCCCACGCGCTGCCCTCCGATACGGCGACGAGGTCACCGTCACGGTCGGGCCAGACCCGTGGCACGGGAAGATCGGCGGCCCTGCAGAACTCCGACATGTCCCATGCCGCCCGCGCCAGGTTCACGTCGACCGATGTGGCGTACTCCGCGACCCGCAGCCGCCGGCCATCAGCGGTCAGGACACGTCGATTCACGGACTCGCTGTCTGCCGACGTCCACTCCACTGAATCGACCGAGATTCCATACCGCTCGGCGAGGACGTCTGCCGTGAGTTCGTCCATCCAGGCGTCGTCGTCCATGCGGCTCACGGATTTCCCTTTCTGTACTAGGCGGTGAACGGGGGCACGGCGAAGGCGTGCCTTTGCAGATCAAGAACTGGCGGCGGAGGAGGCAGGTGCTTGAAGGTTCGTGGGCTCGCTGCCTTCTCGCTGGCATGGCGGCGGCAGGCAGCGAGCCCACTGGGTAGCTATCGGGCTGAATGGACTGCGTCCCGTCCCCGGCCTGTCACCGTGCTGCGTTCTGCGGGACGGGGCTGGTCTGTGCGGCGTGCTTCGGGTGTTGGGGGTTGAGGAACCAGTGACGGGCGGAGGCGAGCCACCATCCCCCAGCGAAGATCACCACTACGCCGACGGCGACGGGTGCGTAGTTGAAGGTCTCCAAGGTCACTGGGGACGCCTGGGGCAGCATGAAGAGCACGGTGATCACGGCAACCCAGGTCACGGCGATCACGCCGATCGGGGTGGACCAGCGGCCGAGATGCCACGGGCCGCGCCGGAAGGAGTCGCCTTGACGCAGCCGCAGCAGCGTCGGGATGACGTACGCGATGTACAGACCGATCGTCGCGATCGACGTGACGGCCGCGTACGCGGTCGAGTTGACCAGGTAGGGAAGGCCGAGGACGAAGGCACCGCCGGCGGCAAGCCAGACCGCATTGGTCGGCGTGCGGGTTCCCGGGTGCAGCTTGTGCCACGTCTTGGAGAAGGGCAGGGCCCCGTCACGGGAGAAGGCGTAGATCATGCGCGAGTTGGCGGTCACGCTGGCCATGCCGCAGAAGAGTTGGGCTCCGATGACGATGAGCAGCATCATCTTGCCGGTGCTCTCGCCGAGGGCATCCAGGAAGATCTGCGCAGGCGGGACTCCGGTCTTGGAGTCGAGGGAGCCGCTGTAGGACTGGATGGCGAAGGTCAGTCCGAAGAGGAGTACGAACCCGGCGGCCCAGGAGACCAGGATGGACCGGATGATCCCGCGGGGTCCCTCGACGGAGGCGTTCTTGGTTTCCTCGGTCATGTGGGCGGAGGCGTCGTATCCGGTGAAGGTGTACTGGGCCATCAGCAGGCCGATCAAGCTGACGTAGATCGCCGAGCCCCAGCCCGTGTTGTTGACGAACTCGGTGAAGACGAACTGCGGGGACTGGTGGTGATCGGGGACCAGGAGGAGCGCGCCGACGATCACCACCACGCCGATCAGGTGCCACCAGACACTGACCGTGTTGAAGAAGCCCACGATCCGGACGCGGAACGTGTTCACGAGAGCGTGCAGGACGAGGATGACGCCGAACAGAACGATCGTGTGCCCGGGAGTGGCCGCGTAGCCGAACTGCAAGTCCATGTAGGCGTTCAGGAACGAAGCGGCACCGAAATCGATCCCCGCGGTGACCGCCACCTGACCCAAGGTGTTAAACCATCCGGTAAACCAGGCCCACGCAGGCGCGGACTGTCGTGGGGCCAGCTTGTGGGCCCAGAAGTAGAGGCCAGCCGACGTGGGGTAGGAGGAGCAGACCTCCGCCATGGCCAGGCCGACGAGCAGGGTCATCAGGCCGACGAGTACCCAGCCCCACATGATCAGCGCGGGGCCGCCGGTGTTCATGCCGTACGCGTACATGGTCAAGCAGCCGCTGAGGATGCTGATGATCGTGAAGCTGACCGCGAAGTTCTGCCTGCCGCTCATGCTGCGGTCGAGTGTCTGGGTAATGCCCAGTTCAGCGAGGCGCTCCTCTTCCGACTGTGTGGTGCTCGGAGTGTCTAGGGGCATGGGGGTACTTCCTCCGTTGTGAATGCGTCCAGCTCATTGGGCTGTGTCAGGGGTTTGAACTCAGCGGCAGGACCTTGTGCTCACGGCTCGGCGAGTTTCATCGCCCAGCCGCGATGGCGGCGGAACAAGGTCGTGGCGTCGCCGCAGTAGCCCCACGGCACATCGGTGGCGTACGGGCCGATGGCGTCGAAGACATCTGCGGCCTCCAGGTGCCGGCCTGCGAAGGACATGGCGTGCGCTAGGTAGTTGGCGTCCTCGTGGAAGGCGGCGTGAGGCCGCTTGGGGGCCCGGCAGTCCCACCAGTTCGTCCACGCCTGGTTGGTCGAGGGATTGTCCGTCCACGGGTGAACGGTCAGTCCGTAACGGTCTCCGTCCACTTCCATGCGCAGGCGGTGGGTTTCGGCAAGGGCCACCAGCGGCAGCACGTGCAGCGGCAGCCCTCGCGGGGTGTGGGCACACCGCTCCTGTGCCCAGTGGAATACCTCTCCGCCTGTGCCATGCCAGGAGGGGAAAAGGTAGGTGAGTAGTTCGTGGTGCGCTTCCCGGTTCCAGGGATCGCATTCAATTGCCTGCTGCCACAGCTGATTTACCGTCGCGCGCCATTCGCGGTCGCGTGGAGGCGAATGGAAGCGCGTCAACGCGAGCATGACAACGTAAGGGGATGGATCATTCGGCAAGGCGTCAGCGGCGGCATCGCAGGTATCCCACGCCTGTCGCATCGCCTCGCTGACGCCCCGTCCCCGGCCGGCAGCCATCGACCTCAGTGCCTGCACGTTGGCCAGCAGCGCCAGGGCGTGCGGAGAGCGTGGCTCCGCCTGCGCCCATGTGTCAGCGAACGTCAGTCGTACTCCGATGCGGGCGAGGACCTGCAGACGGAAGATCCGCCTGTCCCAGTCGGCCCCCGTCGAGGCAAGGAGCTCTCGAGCACCTTCCCAGCGACCCATCGCAGCATCCTCGATCACCCTACGAAGGGCGGCGTCGTCCCGGGCCGGATGCCGGTCGAGGGCAGGTCTGTGCCTACCCATGGCCCTCCTGCCTCGCGTGCGCCTCAGATGGGGCGAGCTGCTGAGTCCCGACGGGCGAGGCTTCCCCTCGTGCTTGAACTGCGCTCTTGCCCTCCGGCGCGGGCGGCGAGAGGCGTTGGGCCCCCAGCGGCGGCGCAGCGGTGGCCAGGCTCACCGCCAGGCGCGCAGGCACATCGGGTATCGGCATCATCGAAAGTCCTCGGGGCACGTCCGGTGGTGGAAAGACCGCCAGGGCATGGGGGTGAAGGGAGGGGAGCCAACAACCTCGCCCATGCCCCGACGGTCGGCTTAGAAGTCGATCTTTGCGATCAGCTCGACCGCGCCCTGCACGCCCTCTTTGATGCTCGGTGCCGCAGAGCTGCTGGCCAGGAAGAAGCCGAACAGGATGCACACGATGCCGTGCGCGACGTTCAGGCCCGCCTTCTTCATGAGGAGGAAAACGATCACACCCAGGAGCACGACGGCAGAGAAGCTAACGACCACAACGGGCCTCCAAGTGGTGGCGCCTGCCGCGGCACGATTGCTGCACCACCAGATGCCGCTGGGGCATCCGCGTCAAGGGCTGATCCATCCGTACGTGTAAGGCCGAAAGCACCTTGGACTCCGGTCGCCGAGATCAGGGATAGCTGAGTCCACAGCGCGAGCGTCGCGTGCTGGGCCGGAAAGATCCGTTCCCGGATGGTTTGTCGGTGCTACGCACTGCTGGAGACCCCAGAGTGGTGGGAAAACGCGCGGTGCGCACATTTCTCAGGTGATATCACTGGAGTGATTGCGGGTTCAGCCGGGGCAGTTGAGCCAGCAGGTCCGCGTTCAATCGGGGAGGCAGAAGTGCTTGCGCAGTCGCCGCGACGCTGCGAACGGTGCGGCTGCCAACTGAGCCAGTACAACTCGGGAATCCTCTGCTCGGCTTGCCATCGCTCGCACAGTCTGACCCCACCCGCTCCCTCCGTGCCCGAACACGTGTGGCGGAACGCTGATGTTCAACGGGCTTTATCTACCTGGAACTTCGGTGAAGCGACGCGCCTGATCCGTCAGCGTGGATCACTCCGCCAAGATGACGTCGCTCAGCTCACCGGGCTCAGCCAAGCATTCCTCTCCATGCTCGAAGCGGGCCGTCGGCGCCTCACCAACATCGACAAGATCGTCGAGTTCCTTACCGGACTCGATGTCCCACCAGAGCTCGCTCCCTTCCCGCGCCCCGGGGTTCAACACGCTCCAGTCGTCGCAGCTGAGTGGGAGAGCCCGCTCGAGATCGCCAAGCGTCTGAACACCCTCACCTCGTCCCATACGGATCCGGCGACGCTGCGCCTACTGGAGCAGCAGATCACGGACATCGTGGACCGCTATGAACAAGAAGGCCCACACCAGCTCGTGTCGGTCACCACCGAACTACGCACCTATGTACAGCCGTTGTTGGAGGAGCAGCAGCCACCCAGGCAGCGTGAAGCCTTATTCCGGCTGGCCGCGCAGGCCTCCGGACTTCTTGGCTACATGGCCGTCAACGCCGGCCGCGAGGTCTTAGCGGAGGCATACTGCACGGAGGCCCACGCGCTCGCGGCCGAGATCGACGACCAAGATCTGATGATGTGGGCTCTGGGCACTCGATCATTGAGCGCCTACTACGCTGGGCGCTTCGCCGATGCCCTCACCTGGGCCAGGGCGGGCATAGATATCGATCCTCGTAATCCCCAAGCAATTCGCCTCCTGGCCAACGGAAGCGCCCGTGCCCTGGGAAAGCTTGGGGACGCCACCGGCGCCGAGCGCGCCCTCGCCCAGGCAGAGGAGCTCAGCGGGCAGCATGCGCTGCCCGAGGGGCTCACTTCGTGCATCTCCTTCGCCCCCTACAGCTTGGCCCGGACCCTGGCCAACGCCGCCACCGCCCACGTTGCGCTCGCTGACACCCCCAAAGTCATCGCATACGCCGAGCAGATCGACGGGCTCGTAGCGCAGTCCGACTCCGCCTGGAGCCAAGCCTTGGTCAGTCTCGATGTCGCCACCGCCCTGCTGACCGGGGCGCGGCCTGACGTTGAGCACGCCATGGTTCTCGGGCGGCAGGTACTCGACGCCGGCGGTGGGCCACCGATCCGGTCCGTGGTGCAGCGCGCCGGAGAACTCGCTGACCGCGCCACCCAGTGGCGCGACCTGCCGGCCGTACGCAACTACACGGAAGCCCTGCGCGTGTGGCGCTCCTCCCCGCTGACCCGCGCCGTGGCCGAATCTGCCAAGATGACACGCCCAGACGGACAGCCGCGAGCGAGAGGCGCCGCCAGTGCTCTTGACCGCCAGCCCTACCGCGTTTCCCACCGCCCCTCCGCCCAGCACTGATGACCCCCACATCATCACCGCGCACGACTGGGCGGCCTTCGCCACCGTCGATCAGATGAAAAACCACTGGGACCGGCCAGGCTGGCACGCATCCACGCGCGCCTACTACTGGATGCTCACCTTCGCCGATGCCGCCGCCCTTACCGAGCAGATGCGGTCCTGCCAGCAGCGGCTCGCTTCGCTCGACTTCGACCTCATCGACGAGGACGGGCTACACCTGACCCTGGGGAGGATCGGTCGAGCCAACGAGGTCAGCGAAGCCCAGCTTCACACGCTCCGCGCCCGAGCAGCAGCGCGCCTTCCCGATGCCTTCACCATCAGTGCAGTCCCGATGGCTGCCTCTCGCGGAGCCATCCGCTACAGCGTCGCCCCGTGGACCCCACTCATCAACCTCCACAGTGACCTGTCGCTTACGAGCGATCAGTGCGGGCTGCCGCTGAAGAAGCCGACCTCCGTGCTGCGCCCGCACATCGGCATTGCCTACTGCAACCGCACTCTGGACGCGCACAAAGTACGGGAGGCGATCCGGCCGCTGCGCGATCTACCCGCCGTCACACTGCCGATCGGACAGGTCGATCTGGTGGAACTACGGCGCGAAGATCGTGCCTACCGATGGCGCACCCTCGCCGTACTGCCCCTGCGCTGACGACAAGACCTCGGTACGCGATCGGCTCCGATCCTGCGCAGTGAGGTGGCGGTCAGGCGCCGCCGAACTCTTCGGTGATGATGTCTGATGCCGGGGCAGTTGAGGCTCACCAGGCCGTGCTCAGCAGCGCGGCAGTGGGGTCTCCGTACTCGTCGCCTCGCCGCGAACAGCGAGGCTGCCAGTAGACGGGAGCAAGGAACTGAAGGACATGGCAGAACGGCAGACCCTCATCCTCTGGGACATCGACCGCACCCTGCTCTACGTCGGGGATATTGACCGGCAGGTGTACCGCGAGACGTTCGCTGAAGTGGTAGGCCGCCCCGCCGAGCGGCTGCCAGCACGTGGTACCGGCGTGACCATGCCCCTCGCCATCTCCTCCCTGCTCTTGGACAACGGCGTACCGGAATCATTGGTCCCAGACCTACTGGGACGGATGATGGAGCTGCTGCCTAAGCGGCTGGCAGCCCACACAGAAGATCTCCGCGGGCAAGGTGTCCTCATGCCCGGAGCCGTCGCGGCCCTCGAAGCCGTGCAGGGGCACGAGCACTGGGTGCCGACAGCCGTCACTGGCAACCTCAAGCCGAACGCTCTGCTGAAGCTCGCGGCCTTCAACCTCGACGGCTACCTCGATACCGAAATCGGCGGGTTTGCCTCCGACGACGACCATCGGCCTGCGCTCGTCCGTATCGCGCAGAAGCGCGCGCAGGTCAAACACGGGACGGTCTTCACCCGTGCCAACACCGTGATCATCGGAGACTCCCTTGAGGACGTTCGCACCGGTCTTGAGGGTGGTGCTTCGGTGATCGGGGTGACCTCGGGCAAGACCACGGGAGACGAGCTTGCTGCCGCCGGTGCCGACATCGTCCTCGACAGCCTTGAAGATGTGCCCAAACTGTGTGCGTCCATTAAGGACGTGACGGTTCAAGGGGATTAGAGAGGCGGCTCCCGGCTTCTCCCATCCGCGGCAGCTGCATAGCGGTCGCGGGGGATTGTCGCGGCGCGCGGGTATCCAGTGCAGCCACGTTTCCACCGAGCCTTTCGTAGCCGGACAGAGTGTCCGGCCCACGCTGGCCCTGGGAGCGGAAGCTGAGGCTGGCACCACCTACCCGAATCACTGCCTGATCCCGGGATCTGGTCGGCCGCTACCGTGAATTGCAGACCTAGAGTCGGGGAGGCAGCCCACATGCGGGGTCTCGGGGATCACCTCAGCGTAGGGGAGCGAATTGCGTTCTACCGCGAGCGTCGTGGCTACACACAGCCTGTGCTCGCAGGGCTCGTCGGGCGTAGCACCGACTGGCTGTCGAAGATCGAACGAGGTGTGCGGAAGGCTCCGAGGATCGACAAGCTCGCCGAGCTCGCACGCGTGCTACGCGTCCCTCTCGGTGACCTTATGGGGCAGCCCCTCCTCATGGAGGACGATCAGAAGCACATGGACGACGTGCCCGCTGTCCGTGATGCGTTGATGAGCCCCCGTCGACTCTCGAAGCTGCTGTTCGAGCCGACGGCACAGAGCCAAGTTCCCAGACCGGAGCAAGCCCAGATACTCGTGGAACGCAGCTGGGGCCACTATCAAGCAGGCGTTCTCGGGGACGTCATCACCGCGCTCCCCGGTCTGCTCCGAACCGCCCAGGAGCTCGAAGACCTTCCCCACGGCGATCAACGTCGGCGCGGTCTCATGGTCTCCGCGCGTACGCACCATCTGGCAGCTACTGCACTCGCCAAGATCGGCGAGTCGGACCTGTCGTGGCTCGCGGCCGAACGTGCCATGCGGGCTGCCGATGAGTCCGAAGATCCACTGTCGCTCGCCTCTGCCGCACGCTCTGGTACGCATGCGCTCCTGGCCAACGGCCGTTACGAAGACGCCCTCGAATTGGGAGACACCGCGGCGGCCTGGCTTGCGCGTCAGGTCGATGAGAACGATCCCGCCGCCCTGAGCCTGCTCGGGATGATCCACCTGCGCGCGGCGGTGGCCGCGGCGCGGCACCAGGACAGGTCTACGGCCACCGCCTTGCTTGAGCGAGCAACGGGGCTGGCTGATCGGCTCGGCTCCGACGAGAACTACTGGCAGACGTGCTTCGGCCCGACGAATGTCGCACTGCACCGAGTCTCCATCGAACTGGACCTGGAGAACATCCCATACGTCATCGACAACGGGAGCATTGACGTCGACCACATGCCGCCGGAACGCGCGGTGTCCCACCGCATCGACTACGCCCGCGCCCTGTGCCTCAGCGGACGCGTCGACGACGCGTTCAACGAGCTACGTGAGGCTGAGCGCACGTCGCCGCAGCTCGTGCGGAACAATCCGCGGGTGCGGGAGACTCTTCGTGATCTGAGGAAGCAGTCTCCGGTCACTGGCGGCAGACACTCGTCCGAGCTGCTGGCCATGGCCCAACGGTGCAGGGCGGTGCAATGAGGTTGATGCAGGGCAAGGTGCTGGGCGTCGTCGGTTCGGGCGCCGGCGGAGTCGAGGAGCTGCGGACGGGACTCGTGGTGCCCGCCCTCGAACGCGGGTGGACCGTCGCGGTCACGCTCACGCCGACAGCAGGTGAGTGGCTCCGCTCCAGCGGAGAGGCCGCCAAGATTGAGGAGCTGACGGGCCTGCCCGTACGAACCGAGTCGCGTCTACCTGGGGACTCCCGCCCGCACCCTCCGGTGGACTGCTACACCGTTGCCCCTGCGAGCGCCAATACCGTTGCCAAGCTCGCCTTGGGCATTTCGGACAACCAAGCGTTGACTCAGGTGAACGAGGCGATCGGGACCCTCGATTTGCCGATTGTCGTATGGCCGCGAGTGAACGCCGCGCACGCCCGTCACCCTGCGTGGGAGGGGCACATCAAAGCCCTGCACGACGTGGGTGTTCGGCTGATCTACGGGGACGAGATGTGGCCGCTCGCCGAGCCGCGGGCTGGGATGCCAGGCCGCCGGTACCCGTGGGAAGCCGTACTAGCCGAGGTAGATCGGGCTCTTTCCTGACACTCAATCAAGAACCGTCACAGCATGCGTAATCGGACCCGGACAGATTGTCCGGGTCACTCGCTTTGATTGGAGGCAGCCTGGGTGCACTACCGACTGCGCTGGTGAGGAAGCGGGCGGCCACGACGCGGGAGACGGTCACGCGGCTGCCCTCCTGCGGTCGTTACGGCGTACGTCACGAATCCAGCCGCACCGAGGAGTGGATGCCTGTGTCAGGACTGCGCACCGCGGGAGGACCCGTGACTGCCGTACGCACGCGTCGCTGCAACGAGTGCGACTGCCAACTGAGCCGATACAACAAGGAGGACTACTGCAGCGCCTGTCTCCGGGGACAACAGACAGCGCCACCGACAACCCTTCGCATACCCGATCATGTCTGGGAAGTGCCAGAAGTCCGGTTAGCCCTCGCAGAGCGAGACTTCGGGAGACTCTGCACGTTGGTGCGAACCCTCGGGCGGCTACGACAGGATGACATGGTCACGCTGACTGGCTTGAGTCAGTCATTCCTGTCAATGCTTGAAACAGGCGCGCGTCGTCTCACAAACATAGACAGAATCGTCCAACTTCTCGCCGGCTTGAAAGTCCCCCTCGAACTCACTGGACCGATACTGCGGCCGCAGGCAAGTCAGGAAGCAAGCGACCCCCATTCGCTCAGCCGGGTATCGCCATCTCCCCAGGCCCGCGCAATGACTTCTGAGAGTCCTGGACGACCGCAAAGAGTCAGAGCACACGACGCGGTGGCCGGGGCGCACTGAAAAGATGGGCCACGCCCAGGCCGACATGCTCATGTCTGAGCACGGTTGCGCGGACATCAACGATGGGTCTCGCAAGATTTTCGTGAAGTAGTAACCGAGCGTGCTGGATCACGGGGTGTGCGAGGGAGGCGCGGAGAGTTCCAGGGCTCGGTTGTCCCGTCCGGCTGCCATGTCGTCGAGCCAGAGTTCGTACCAGGCGATGAAGTCTGCGGCCGGTGAGAGCTCTGGGCCCCAGAATCCGTCGGAGTTGCCGGTGAGGATCCGTCCGCGGAGCGGGCCCGTGATGCCGAGCAGGACCAGGTCGCTGCAGCCTGCCTCGATGATGTGGAGGAAGAGGTCGCCGTGGTGCTGGCGCTGTTCCAGCGGCGTGAAGCCACGTGAAGTGTTCGTCGCCGATTCCGGGTCCATGGTGAACAGTTCGTACTGCTCCAGCGGTAGCAGACCGTAGAACGGGGCCGCACCGGTGGCGCCCAGTTGGGTCAGGAATGCTCGGAAGGCGCTGGGAAGCGCGATTCCGAGATCAGCTTCGAAGGATTGCACCCGTTCCTCCGAAAGCGGCGGCCCGAGGCGGAACTTGTGCTTGTCCTCGCCGAAGGAACGGCTGCGATGCAGGTTGGCGGTGATCTTCACCAGTTTGTCGTGGAGGCGTGGGAGCCGCGGGTTCATGAGCGTCTCCCTTCGTAGCCTTCGGCAATCTATCTGGTTCGCCGCGTTTTCAGTGAGCCAGCAGGATGCGGTGGCGGAGGAGGTGGTGTCCGGCCCTTCCGAACATCTGGCGTTTCAACATCTTGATCCGGTTGACGTGTCCTTCGACAACACCCGAACTCCAGGGCAGGGTCAGCCCGGCGCGGACCGCGTCGAGGTCGCGGGCCAGGCTGTTGGCGAATCCGTGCAGCTCCGGAACGCCGCTGGTCCTGGCGGAGTTGAGCCAGCCGTCGAGGCTCTGGTCGCCCCGGCGGTTGACGAGCATCTCGGCGAACTCCTCGACCAGCGTGCGGATAGTGGCGAGGTCGGGGCAGCGGGCGCTGAACTCCTTGAGCAGGGCCCGGTCCGGCTCGGCCAAGGCGTCGGGATGGGTGAGGATCAGTGCGCTGACCTCTCGCGCCTTTGGCGCCAGCGACCGGGGCGTGGGCGCGCCGCGCTCGCGCATCCGGTGAACGAAGCGGCGGACGGTGCGTTTGCTGACGTGGATGCCCTGGGCGGTGAGTTCGGCGTGCAGGATGTGGGCGCCGGTGCAGCCCTCGTCCCAGCGCCGGGCAAGGTAGTCGGCGTGCGCGTCGAGCATTCCAGTGCGGCCCGACGGCCCGTGGGTGAGGATCTCCTCGACCGTGGCCGCGCGCATGAACCTGCGGACGGTCTTGGGGTCCAGTCGCAGCTCCCGCATGATCCCGGTCAGGCCCACGCCCCGTTCCATCAGGGCATGCACGGCGGCATGGCGTTGCCGGTTGCGCTGGGTGAGCGGGCCCTCGTCCTTGTCTGGCAAAACCTCCGCGGTGGCAGAAGGCTCGCGCTCCGGCGGCAGCCAGGTGTAGCGGAGTCGGCCAGTGGCCCGCTCGACCGCAGTGCCCAGGTTCTGCCACAAGTGGAAGCGGTCAGCGCATTGTTGAGCCTGCGGAGCACCCCGTCGGGCCCCATCGCTGAAGGAGTTGGCCCGGTCCCGGCAGATCACCTGGGCTCCTGGGTGGGTCGCGAGCCAGTCGGCGAACGTATCGCCCGAGTAGTCGGCAAGGATGTCGATGAC
The DNA here is from genome assembly GCF_030403745.1 of Streptomyces sp. S.PB5. Taxonomy (GTDB): domain Bacteria; phylum Actinomycetota; class Actinomycetes; order Streptomycetales; family Streptomycetaceae; genus Streptomyces. The sequence continues at coordinate 20,594 of NZ_JAQMWP010000011.1, read as the reverse complement.
CCGGTGGGTCTCGACATCGACCAGCACCGTGCCGTAACGGCGGGACCGCTTGAGGGCGAACTCGTCGACTCCCAGGATCCGCGGACACTCCACCACCGGCTCCGGCAGCGCGAGCACGATGGACAGCAGCGTCACCCGGCTGACCATGACGTTGAGCACGGCCAACAGCCGGGCTCCAGCACTGCCGGCCAGCGCCAGGCCCACCGCTCGCAGCATCTCCAGCAGCAGCGGGGTGTAGCGGCCGTACCGGATGGTCAGCCCCTCGACCTGCTCAGCGAACGTACAGCGCGAGCAGTCCGGAGTGCCGCAGAACAGCCGCCGCACGCTCAGCACGATCACCACCGGTCTGCCACCGACCGCCGCGTCCGCGAGGCGCCGCTGGTACCGGCTGTGCACCCGGCGCGACTCGGTTCCGCAGTCCGGACACGGCAAGAGGACCTCATCCCGGGTACGCGCCGTGATGCGCAACACCCCGCTCTCCACGACCACTTGCTCCACCAGCACCTTCTCCAGGTGCGGGAGCAGCATCCCGAGCATGTCCGCACACAGTACGGACAATGGCACCGCCGTGACGGACTGTCACCTCGTCACGAAAATCTTGCGAGACCCAATCGAAGTGGCCACGGCGGGGAGCCGAACTGGCCGCCACCGGGGAATGCATGTCGACTGGTCACAGGCACAATGAGGTTTTCTGGGAGACCACAGAGGGCACTCCTGTCTCCATGGCAGGCGTGACACCGATGGTGGCTGGCCAGATCAGAGTGGCTCCCGTCATCACTCCAGCCCCCTTTCGCGGCCGCGGGTACGCGGGTGCCGCGACCGTGGTGGCGAGGCGAGCGGCGCTGGTGGCGTGCCCGGCCGAAGTGCTGTTGTTCGCGGACTTGTCCAACCTCACGAGCAACGGCCTTTATCGGCGGATCGGTTATCGGTCCGTGACGGACTTCGTGCTGCACGACTTCTAGCGGATCCGCCGCCGAGACGCAGAGGGGCTCGTCGTCCGGTACATGCTCAAGCAGTGTCAGCGCGAGCCCAGAGCGCGCATGTGCTGAACGAACTCCCGCGCCTGAGGATCACCGTCGTATCGCTGGGTGAGGACTGCGTCCAGGTCACCGGCGACCATACTCAGCGAGGGCAGCGACTTCCGGTCGCCCCGCAATGCCTGCTCGCCGTACGAGATGGCGGCTGCGAGATCTCCCTCCCGGGCTGCAACGACGCCCAGGGTGATCCGGGCTTCGGCGTTGCGCATCGGGGAACGCTCCCGCCCGTCATAGTCCACCCCCGCTCGAAGGACTTCGCGAGCCAAGGTCTCAGAAATCTGGTTGTCACCGACCTTGCGATAGCAGTCCATGGAGTAGAAGTCCCACTTGCCCGGATCGACTACGAAATGGTTCTGTACGTTCTCTGGATAAGGCATGGATTCAAGCAGAGTGCGGCCAGCGTCGAGCGCCACCTCCGTCTGGCGTCTGTCTCCGAGCCTGGCCCATGCCTTGGCCCTCTGAGCGAGCAACTGGACAGCTACGGACTCCTTGGGGGCAACAGAGAGGCCGGCGTCGGCTGCGGAGATGACGCCGCGCATATCGCCGGTCGTGAGCGCGAACCATGCTCGCATCTCATGCGCCCACCCCTGAATGCCCGCGTGCCCGACCTCGCGCCCAATCGACAGTGCAGCCTGCCGGGTGGCCTCCGCATGAGTGCGTGTCGGGCCGCCACTGTCGTACTCCACGCAGCCGACGAGCAAGGTCAGCATTCCCGCGAGGGCGAGAATGTCACGGTGCTGCCCGAGCGTGAGTCGCTGATGCTGCATGGTGACGACGCGATTGAGCCATGCCCTGCCCTCGACCAGAAGTTGGTCGCCTGGCATGTAGGCGTACTCCGTGCAGAGTCTGTCGACTGTGATGCGCAATGCGTCCAAGGTGGCCTCATCGACATCTGAAGCCCGCAGCCGGGCCACGATCTCGACGGTGTCCATACCTGAAACGTCCTGCACCTCGGCGTTTCCGTCCCGGCGGTGTTCCACGGGGAAGAACGCGTGGGTGGTCGTGCCGAAAACCGTCGCGATCAGAGCTCTGTGGTCCCGGGGCTCGACCGCGCCGGATTCCCAGCGGCGCCACGACCGGGTGAGCGTCCGTTCATCAGGCAGCTCGTGGGATGAATGGGCACGCATGGCGCGGGCGGCGTCGAGAGGGCTCCAACCGCGAGCAGCGCGCTCGGACTCCATGCGTTGCGCCCAGCGGGGACGGTCGTCGATCATGTCGTGCCCTCCACGAAGCCGTCGGGCCTGCCTTCCTGACGAGTCTTGCATGTGGGTTGCAGTTCGCGAGCGGACAGTGGGGACAGAGCGCGGGTCATTTGAAGGGCCCCCCATGTCCCCTCTGTCGAGGGTAACCGTACGCATACAGAGTGTCGATCGCGAAGAGGGCTGGCCTCAGGTGCGGGTCCGAGACCGGAACGAGGCTGCAGGCCTCAACGCATGGGCCGCCGGTTGACAGTGACGAGGGGATGATCGTGCGGAGAGAGCGCAACACTAGGGGAGTCGTGACTGCTAAACACGACCGTCGATGCTCGCAGTGCAAGTGTCGTCTCAGCCGCTACAACCCAGAAGATCGCTGTAGTGGATGCCTTCGAACTCCGGCGGGGTTAGTGTCCCCGTGCGTACGACCGGAAGTATGGGCGGACGCACGCGTTCGGGAGGCGCTCGTCACCCTGGAATTCGGCGCCTTGTGCACCCTCGTGCGGGAGATCAGCAACCTCCGTCAGGATGACATGGCCACGCTGACTGGGCTGAGTCAGTCATTCCTGTCAATGCTTGAGTCCGGCGATCGCAAGCTGACCAACATCGACAAGGTGGTCATGCTCCTCGACGGCCTCGATGTGCCCGTCGAGCTCACCGGCCCCATGCTTCGCAACTTGGCCGAGGTCCGTTGTGTGCAGCATGCACCGCCCCAACTTCTGCCCGCTTAGGTCCCGGTGGGGCCTCGCGTTCGACCACCAGAACGTGCTGTCGAGGTCGGGCCATATCACTGGCGTGATGTCCCTCTAGTGGAACTTGCCCATACGCTTGTGTGTCAGACGACGGGGGACCGCTGTCGGTTCGTGCATGCGAGCGTCGACGGTTTCCCTGGCGTGATGCGGCGACGACGACCACTCCACTGTCTGACCCGGCGGACCTGCGGGCGCTGCGACCTGTCGCCATGGGTCGATGGGGTCGCTAGAAACCGTCTTGACGCCAGGCGGACCGACCCCTAGGAAGTTCGCATGTCTGAACTCAGCAGCGCGGCAGAGTTGCTTGGCGCTCTCTCTGTATCCAGCCGGCTGACTCTGCTCGCGAATGTAGCCGAGCGGCAGAGCAGAGGTGACGACTGTTCCTTGGGCGCAGTCGCGGCTGCAGTCGGCCGGGATCCGAAGTCGATGGTGAAGGACGCAGTGCGACTCAAGGAAGTCGGACTGGTGTCGATTGAAGGGCACACTCTGTCAGCGGATCTTTCCGTACTCAGCGCGGCTGCTGATGCAGTCGACGCAGTCTTGCCAATGACCGGCTTGCTTTCGGAGGACCCTGATCTCGAGAGGTTCTTCAAACACGGGAGGCTCGTAAAGCTTCCGGAGAATCCCGACTTCCGGTGGCGTGTTGCGCAGCTCCTTGTTCGGCTCTTGCCCCCCGATAGGCAACTGCCGGAGTCCGAAGTGAACGACTTGCTGGGCCAAGTTCACTCTGACTATGCGGCCTTGCGTCGGCTCCTTGTCGACCTGAAGCTGGTAACTCGCGCCGCAAGCAGCGACTATCAGAGGGTCGTGTGAATCCGAGACGAGCTTGAGGACGGCGCGGTGAGGGCGGAATTCCTGCCTACGCTTGGTCTTTGATGCTACTGACGTGCGCGTCTGCCGAACTGGCGCAGACGCGCACGTGGTCGTATCCACCAATCTTCGCTGTATCTTCTGCCTATCGGACAGAGGGCGGCGAAGTCTGACAGCAGGTCATGCGTGGGCCCAGGAGTCTGCTGTGTCAACTTCTAGCTCGATGCGTTCGGCAGCGTGCTTGATCCCTTCTGGATCTCCTACCGACAGCGTCCAGGAGAAGTGACCAATCATGATCCGGAGTACGGCGAGATGCCTCAGCGTCAGCAGTCGCTCGGGTTCGAACTTGATCCGCCGCTCGTAACCAGAGATCAGCTCGCTTGCCTGAGTCAGAGGAGACTCAAAGAAGCAATCCCACCAGCCGATATCCATTTCGGGTGGGCCACTCTTGGCTGCCTCCCAGTCAATCACGGCGGCAATGCATCCATCCTCCACAATGAGGTTGTCAGGACTGTAATCGCCATGCAGCAGCTTGGGTGAACAGTCATCGAGCATGGCCCGATGGATGCGCATTAGAGCCATTGCCCTGTCCAGGAGTCGGCCAGAGGTCGGCTCAATACGTCTGGCCTCGTTGAGTTTTGCCTCCAGGCGGTCAATAAACCAGTCGCCGAACTTGCTGTCGGTTCCATGAAGGTTGGCATCCACGGAACCGAACTCCGTGGTGTTCACCTGGTGGATCTCGGCCAAAATCTCGCCTGCTTGTCGCACCACATCGCGGGCTCTCTCTGGCCCGACGCGCGTCGCATGCTCTCGGAGTGTCTCGCCCGCCACCTTGTCCTGCACCATGATGGAGACGGGGCCGTACGCTGACTCCTGGTTGCCGACGTATCTGATCGCAGGGACAGGGACGCCGGCATCGCGGCATCGCTGAACGAGAGAAGCCTCGATGCCGAAGCGTGCACGGTGTGGAGCGGAGAGACGCACCACAACAGCGCCTCCACGTGCGTCGGTGCACTCGTAGACCCGGTGGCTGCGTCCCTTGAGTCTCCGGGTGCCGGCGAGCTGAACATCGTGGAAGTAAGGCCATACCTTGCTGATCACGGCAGCATCGAGCGATCCCTCGTCCACGGACTCTGCAGGCGACTGATTCATGCGGTTCCTTCTTCCGCGGGGACGTCGGGCCCGGAGGGGACACGTTCGGCATCCCGCCAGAGAACGTTCCCACTGGCTGCACTGGTAGTTGAAGAGTATTGGGCCAGGTAGGCGCGCCTGGGCGAGCTGGTGCCGTTCGTCGAGCTCGAGTGGAACAGGGTGCTGCTGAAGCAGATCACGGTGCCCTTTGGGATCTCGATTGCTACACCCTGGTGGGCTCCGAAGTACCCCACCAAGTCGCCGTTCAGGGGGTCTGCGGTGTGTGTGACTCGTGTGCGGATGCCGAGGTCTGTGAAGGGGATGACCCGAAGGGGTCCGTTCTCGGATGTGATGTCATCCAGCGCGACCCAGCAGGAGAGGTACGGGGCATGGTCCACGGGAACGTAGCCCGAATCCTGGTGCCAGGAAAAATAGCCGAGCGACTGAGGACTCCCATCGTTCTCGAAGCGAGCACGCTTCTCGCCGGAGCCTTTTGCGCCCATCTTCACAGAGAATTGCTCCCATATCAGATAGGTCTCGGGTCCGAGTAGTTGCGCGCAGATCCCCTGAAGTAGATCACCGAACAGGAACTCGCGGAGCCGTGGCTGCGTGTTCCGGCAGCCACCGGGCGTGTACTGCAACCCTCGCCGGCTACCACCCAGGACGTCCACGCCTTTGGCGTCCATTTCGTCATGTACGTTGACAATGGCTTGCCCGCATTCCTCGCTGAGCAGATTCATCAACGATTCAGGCACGATGGCGGGCAGCACGCAGTATCCCTCCTCTTGGAACTGCTCCACCTGGGCTTGAGTTATGGGTGTACGAGTGGATGCCTTAATGGCCGCGTCGAGGGCGATCTCATTCATGTAGCCAGTCTCCTAACCGTTGCGAAGGGGTCGATGATGCTGTCGGGGGAGCCCGCCGTGCTGGCGATGCAGTCGAGAAGGTCGAGATGCCGGATCAGTCGCTCTGACCCGTATGGTTCGATCCACTTTGGAGCGGATCGCGCATAGTAGGCCAGCCGTCCGAGGGAGCGGTCGGCGAGATAGAGAAGGAGGTCGCAACTCCGTAGAGTGCAGTCTGGAATGAGGCTCTTGTATCCGCGTTCGAGCCCATGACTGAAGGCCATGAAGGATGGCCTATCCATAACTTCGAACGCCCAGGTGTGAATACTGGCGATGTCGTATCCGCTGTCGCCGACAGATAGCTGGTCATCGATGAATGAAGCTATCCAGGTGTCAGGCGGTGCGCTGGTATCAAGAATGATGTTTCCACCGTGAAGATCCTTGTGGATCAGACAGGCCATTGCCGGGCCGGCGGTGGGGTGGAGTGTGGTTCTGAAGCGGCCAGTGAACGCGGCGGCCAGTGAATGAGCCCGTCGCAACTGCCGGTCATCCAGCGCCGTGATCTTGCTAGCCTCATGTACTCGGCGCGCTACGCCCTCTTGCCTGGTGAGCGTGACCTCTCGCCAGGTCATATCTTGATCAACGACTTCCGCGTCTTCCTTGTGTCGCAGAGCTCCTGCCAGAGGCTGGGACGCGCTATGTACGGCTGCGAGGGATACTCCCACGGCCTGTCCGATCTCGTCCGCGAGTCCAGAGTCCTGGCCAGGTGCGAGGCTTCTGGCGATCCTGGTGAGGTCCGCCCCGGGAACGTACGAGTTTACGAAGGCCCATGCGTCAGAGCCTTCGAATGTGCACGGCACGGAGGCGATCTCGTCGGCAAATGGAACTGGCAAGCCAGCCGTGACAGTTAATTCCTCAACGAGCTTTCGGCGGAGCGTAGCTGCTTCTTGAAGAGGCAGCACTTCTGCGCCTTTGACGAGGACTATCTTGACCTGACGTCCTGTGGGTGTCAGCAACCCGAGGTAAGCGGATCGGCCGATAGGTGTGAGGGTGTTCAGGTCTATTCCTAGTACGTTCTCCATGCCCATCCCCGGCTCCGTTGCTTGGCGTGCACTCGGCTTCTAGTCGCGAGGCGGCAACGCTCTCACGCCGGCGCGTTGTTCGTGAGCGGCGAGGGAGCGGAACTCGTGGAATATTCGCTCGTTTTTCGCTGTTGCGGCGTAATAGTCGGGGCGTCCACTGACGGGGTGCCATAGATGAATAAGCGGGTAATCTATCGTGACGGCACTCTCTTTGAATGAGATTCCCCTTCGATCGCCCGAATAGGGGTGGAAGGCCTGGACCGTGTGCCAGAAGATGAGATCCTCGTATCCCCATCCAGGAAGTTCCGGCACCCCGCCGGCTTGGCGGAACGCGGCATCGGAGCAGAGATAGGCGGCACTGGCACGCGGCCCCCCGCTGATCCGACAGAGCCGGGCGGCGAGAGTCTCTTCTGGGCGCCAGCGGTAGGGCGCGTACGAGCGGTCATCCGCCCCCCACAACCGGAGTTGGTCGGCCTCGGTGATCTCTCGTCGGAGCCCAGCCGGGAGTACGGCGACGAGGGATTCCAACTCGTCATTGCTGAGGGTGACCTCGTCGTACGCGTCAGAAGCCGCCTGTTCAGATCCTTCAGCGGCGCGTCGATCTGCGACGCACCGCTGAAGGACGTCGAAGAGTTGTCCTGGCTGCACCACGGCGCGGCGCACCGCCTCACTCACAATCCGAGAGAGATGCACTTCTCCCCAGTAGGGGTAGACGAACGGACACTCCAGCCGCAGCTTCACCTGCACCGCACGGTCAAGCACGTCCCGGGCAACGAGGAAGTCAGCCTGGTGGAAGTACACCAGATCAGCTGGCTGCTGCCGGCTGAGGAAGCCCGCATTCATCGCCCGGCCTGGGGAGAACTCCTCATCCGAGTTAGTGAAGACGTAGTCGGCCCCAAGGCTGCGAGCCAGAGCTCGTTGAGTCTCCCTGGGCCCCAACTCGGCCAGGATTACACGGAAGTTCTCGTATTCAAGGTCGTTCTGCAGGCTCTCAAGGACCTGTTGGAGATTCGCCTGCCGCTCGGGCTGGTTCGGTGAGTGCCCGTACGGGACGATGACATCTACCCGCGGTGAGTTCCGCACTCAACGGCCCCCTTGACTCGTGTGATTGTCCAAGGCTGTCGGTACCTGATCGCGCAGGACCGAAGCGTCCGGTGTCGCTCCGTGGAGATAGGGATGGTCGTGTCCACCCACCTCGAGCTGCGCCACGTGGAAGTGGACCGCTTCGAAGAACGCAGCAAGGTTCTCGTCGAAGCACGCCCGGTATAGCTGACATGCACTCCCATTGTGGCTCTGGCCATGCAGTATGTGGAACATGGCCTCGACGGCGTCCCCAGTGCCGGCCTGCCAGGCCTCCCAGGCTGTCGTCAGGGAGAGGGGGTGGTTGTGCGCCTGCCACTCCAGATGCACCGCGGCTTCCTCAAGGTCTGCCCTTCGGCGGCCGTGAGCTTTGAGTACTGCTTCGAACAGCCCGTCGTCCCCCATCGAGTCACGGCATGCACGGTAGGCGGCCACCGCGGTCGCATCACCCCGCTGCCCGTAGCACAGCCATGCGAAGGGGCGGTCAGAGTGTTCAGTTGCTCGTGTGTGTTGACGCGCCAGGAAGTGATTGATCGCAGCAGCGGGGCTGTCCTGCTTCGACCAGGAGTTGACATTCCACTGCCAGTCCGCTCGGTCGTTAATGATTTCATTCATGCGCGCCACCCGCCTCTGAGCTTTCAATTGCTTCGGGAGAGAGAATCAACCCAGCGAATTCAGAACTGCGAACAAATGTCGAGAACGCCTCGAGATCCGGAAGGGTCCGAGTGGCGAGCGAGAAGACTGCCCATGTTCCCGCCATGGGGCTGATCGTGATTACCGGTACCCCCATGCGATAGGCCTCGTACATCTCGACCGATGTCCCCATGCTGGGCTCGGGGAGCCAGGCGACGAGAACATCGCAGCGTCCTGCCTCCCTCACGTAGCGGAGGAACATCTCTCGTTGGAGATCTCGCGACCACTCCAGTCGGCCGAGGTTCTCCTCGTGAGGATCGACGAACTGGGCCTCTGGGTAGGCAGCCGATACAGCATCACGGATCTCCTTGCGGTACCCCTGGTGATGTATCCCGTCATCCGTACGAGCACCCTGGATGATGCCTGCTAGGAATACACGCATGGCTCAGGCCCCCTTCCGGCGTAGTAGAGCTTCGATGGCCGCGACGCAGTCATGAAGTCCAGTCCGGCCGAGCATGTCGATGAATGCGTGGCCATCCCTTACCAACTGAGGCCATATTGTTGTGTCGTTCAGCAATGCCTGGAGTTGCTTGCCCCACGACTGCCGGAGGTCCGAGTCGCCTTCAAAACGACTCAGCTGCTCCAGGAAGCGTGCTGTGCGATCCCGTAGCGGGAGTCGCATCAGGTCCATCCCAGGAAGGTGATCCCGCAGGTGGATGCTCGCGGCAGCAATCCCCAGCCTTCGGTACTCGTCGAGTTGGACGTACTGACTGCTATTGGAAGGGGGCAGAAAGAGCGTGGGGATGTCGGCAGACCATGCCTCCAAGGGAGCTTCAAGCCCTGGCACGGTGAGGAAGGCGCAGGAAGATGAAAGTCGTTCCAGGAACTCCTGATGCCCTAGACACTCGAATGAGTACGGGCCGTCAGGCCACCGTCGCCTACATTCGGACACAAACCGTTCGCCACCAGCGATGGTGACCGAGCTGAATCTCGTCATATCGACGTGTGAATGCAGGGCTTCAACTACGACGAGGGGATAGTTGCTGTCCTTGCCCAACTCGTACCAGCCTGCTGCTTCTCCGCCGCCAAAGTTGACGAGCAGATCAGTGGTGCTCGGCGCGGTTTCCAGGCGAGGAATCGACTCGACGATTGGCCCCACAACGACGTGGTTGCTGCGCTGTTGAGACGCGTAGCCTGCCGGCTCTGAACCAATGCTCCGCTGCGTGATCCGCAGGTCGAGATCGGAGACCCAGTCCGGCAGCTCATCCCACCACCAGGAGAGGGGATCGAGCCAGACGACGGGCACGTCCAGTCTCTTGCCTTCTATGGCGCTCGAGCGATCTACGCACGAGAGTAAGAGGTCGTAGTCACGAAGAGAACCTTCGCAGTACCGGCTGAAGTTCTCCCCGTCGGTATCTCGCTCCACGACGTCCTCCCAAAAGCTCGAACGCCTGGCAAGTTGGAAGGCTGTGCCATACCCGACGAATGTGAGCTGGTGGCCCTGCTGTGAAAGCCTCTCCGCAACGGTGACGAGCTTGCCGGCGGGACCGAAGGCGAAGTTCTCGGCTGTGGCAACGATGCGCGCCATCAGTGAGACCTCGGCGAGTTGATCCGATAGACGGTGTAGGTCTCGTACGGAAGCGGCAGGTGGGCGATGGCCGATGCGTTGAGACCGCACGCCTCGCTGTAGGCGATGACGTCGAGGATCCCCATGTCCTTGTGAGCATCGGTGGCGATCAGGTAGGCCCGTCCTTGGGCAGTCAGGTGGTCACCGACCTGCTCAAGGAACCGCTTGGAGTGAATGAGATCGGGGTCAAAGATCGCGGCTTCAATTGCGTTGGCCGGAACGCCAGGTAGAAGTGGGGGGTTCGCGATGACGACGTCATACCGCTCGGTCACCGGGTCAAAGAGGTCGCCCACCAGGGCAGTAACCCTGTCAGACACCTGCTGGCTCTCGGCGTTGGCCATCACGCAGCGGACCGCCTCGGGGGAAGTGTCGACGCAAACCACCTTGGCGGCGGCTCCCGCGGTCAGCAACCCCTGGTAGCCGGATCCGCTGAAGACATCGAGGACAGTCTCACCCGGGGCAACCCGAACGTGCTTCGCGAGGAACGCGCTGGTCTTGGTGTACGCAGGGCAGAACACTCCAGGGAAGATGGTGAGGTTCAGAGAGTCGATGGCGACTTCGAACGGAGCCTCGTGGGCCAAGTGCCGGTCCACCAGGCGACGTGCCGGCTCAAGATTGATGACAGTCGATGAGTTCATCATGGGTCCTTGCCTCAGCTCTCTCGTACAGCGGGGTCTTTGAGGATTACCTTCGCCAGGGAATCGGCGACAATCGCATGCCAAGTAGCAGTTGGGTGCTCGTCGAACCGGTAGAACATTGTATTGCTGTCGCTACGCCTGGGATTTCCCTCGCGGCTCATATCTATGCAGGGAACTCTGCTCGCCGCCAACAGTGCGGCCAGCTTCTGTCCAGTGGCCCGGTCGTACTTCCGGTCAGGAAGAGGTGGTACCACCACTATGAAATGGCGCCCAGTCGCTGTGACTAGTTCATGCATTGCCCTAATGAGGAGGACGGTTACTTGCCACTCTGTCCGCTCGACAACCCCCGGCAGAAGTGGCGGGTCGACTCTGGCTCCTTCTTGCCCAACGAGTCCAACATGGCGGAGCCCTTGACCGTCTAGATCAAACACAGGGTGGCTGGGCCCGTGTGGGTTTACCCATGAATTCAGGGCGATCCACTCCGATCGGCGCCAAGCTCGCATGAGTTGGTCCGGGACCCAAAAGTATGCAACGACGCCATCGTTCGCCAGGACCCGCATCAGGTCCACTCGATGGAGTAGCTGGAGATAGGCTTGAGTGGGCCCATAGCCCATGCATGCGTAATTGTGAACAGGTATACCCCGTTGTCTGAACATTCGAGCGGCGAAAGTGTCATTGTCGTTGACCCCGTGCCCGAAAGTCCAAGAGCAGCCCAGGACCGCAAGATCTGCCGATTCACCGCGGTAGCCAGTTTCACGCCTGCCGGCCCCGTCGATTTTGTATCGTGCGCGAAACTCGAAGGAGGGGTGGATCGCCTCAGCTCCCTCAACGTGCGACCAGCCAAGTATGGAGTCCGGCTGGAACATTCCCAGACGCGGCTTTCTGAGACGCGTGTAAGGAATCCCGTGCAGTGCGTTATTCAGGGCCCTTGAGCGCACCATGGGTGTGCGGGGTGCTATGAGTGAGAGCGCCTGATAGTACATGTCGAGAGGCCTCATGCTGCGTCACTCAGTCCAGGTCCGAGACAGGGGAGATGGTGATGTTGACGGCCGACTGCTTCTGGCGATCCAGAATGTTGTTTCCCATGCACAGATAGTCAATCTCTGTGCGTAGAAACGTCTTCATGGCATCTTCGGGGGTGCAAACTATGGGTTCGCCCCTAACGTTGAACGATGTGTTCACTAGCACTGGGGTTCCTGTTATGTCTCCGAAGGCGCGAAGCAGGTCCCAAAACAATGGATGGGTGGCGCGGTCGACTGTCTGAAGGCGCGCCGAATGGTCAACATGAGTGATGGCCGGCAGAGTGCTGCGAATCTGTCCAACACGCTCCTCGGGCCTGACATTCTCGCCTGCGCTGGACACCGGCAACCGAAGGTCCTTCCTGACGGGTGCTACGAACAGCATGTACGGCGAGTCGGCCGGAGTGTCGAAGTAGTCCTTCGCATCCTCAACAGGTACTGCGGGTGCGAACGGCCGGAACGATTCCCGGTTCTTCACTGCCAGATTGAGATGCCGCTGCAGATTCGGCGATCTCGGATCTCCGAGGATGGAACGACTACCGAGCGCCCGCGGGCCAAACTCCTGCCTTCCCTGGAACCAAGCGATGATCTTCCCCTCGGCAAGCAGCTCGGCTGCAGTGCGGACCAGATCATCTTCATCGACCTGGCTGTACTCGGCACCAATGCTGTCGAGGTAGCTGCGGATGGTCCCGTTGTCGAATGACGGGCCGAGGAGCGAACCTTGCATGGCGTCCTTCCCCGCGGGGCGACGTCGGTTCGCCAGCCGCTGGTGCCAAACGTACGAAGCAGCGCCGAGAGATCCGCCTGCATCGCTTGCCGCTGGCTGAACCCAGATCCCTTCAAAGCCGCTCTCGGCCTGAATCTTGCCGTTCGCAACGCAGTTGAGCGCACCACCGCCAGCCAGGCACAGGTTCTTTGCTCCTGTCGTAGATCGCGCGTAGCGAGTGATTCGAACGACCGCCTTCTCGAAGGTGGCCTGCGCCGACGCTGCAACATCGGCATAGAACTCGTCGAGATCGGTCTCTTCAGAGCGGCGGGGACGGCCCAGCAGGTCTTCAAGCCGATTCGCTGACAACCGCTGGGAGGAAGGGCTCAAGAAGTCGAAGTAGTCCATATTCAGCCGGAATGCGCCATCCTGGCCTATCCGGATGATGCGGTCTTCGATCAGTGCGCTGTAGCGCGGCGTGCCGTATGGGGCGAGGCCCATCAGCTTGTACTCGCCGCTGTTCACGCGAAAACCGCAATAGTGAGTGAAAGCTGAGTAGAACAGACCCAGGGAGTGAGGAAACGCCTGCCGTCGCAGGGGCGTGAGCGTGTGATCCCGTCCAAGACTCACCGATGTCGTCGTGTACTCACCGACGCCATCAATGGTCACGACCGCGGCCTCATCGAAAGGGCTCGGGAAGAACGCAGAGGCTGCATGAGACAGATGATGTTCCACCGCGAGCACACGTCCAGAGCGCCGGCCTGGAGGGAACATCGCCCCGACATCGCGCCTGCTGCTGACGTTGAGTTGTGCCCAGAGGTCCGTTCCGCGAATCAGATCCTGCTGTCCGGTTGCTGCTGCTGATGCCAATACCCTGCGCATCTTGAGCAACGGCAACTCGTAGTAGGCGAACCAGTCGATATCTGACCAATCGATGCCGGCGGACTGCAGGCACCACTGCGCAGCTTGTGCAGGGAAAGACTGGTCGTGCTTGCGCCGTGTGAAGGCCTCCTCCTGGGCAGCTGCGACGATTTCGCCATCGCGGATCAGGCAGGCGGCGCTGTCGTGGAAGTATGCAGATACTCCGAGTACATTCATGGCCCTACTCATGTCAGCGGGTAACTGGTCGTCGAGATAGGGCCCTGAGCTACGTCGCGGATTGGCCTGCGCGCAAAAGGAACAGTCTCAATCTGTCGCGCCGCGGTCCAAGGCTCCCAGGCGGGCTCACAGGACCACTCCAGCGAGAGAGGAGGAATCGGTTCTTTGTTGAGATGGCGGTGTGCCTCGATGGTCGCGGTCCACTTCGCTACAAGCCGCTGGATCGCCCCGACTGCTGTCTGCATGAGCCCACCCTTGTCACGACGACGGGATACCTATGAGCTGTCACCGATCGGATGCCAAGCGTGACCCACGGGCGAAGATTGAGCACATCACCGCTGTGATATGTCCATGCCCCGCCCGTGCCTGCTGCTGTCACGGCGTAAACATCGCTCCAGGAAGCGGTGCTTGGTGGCAGAGGTCCGCTGGCTGGCCGCGCTGCGAACTGCCGTCGTGCGGGGCCTGTCGTCGGTGGCGACCCTTCGAGTCGACAGGGCTTCGCTGGTCGGATCGTCGTCCGTGCGCATCTGTGCGTCATTCCGTCGCCTGGGTAGATCGCGACCGCTATGTTCTCCTCGAGGATTGCCGAGCAGTGCTTGTGCTCCTGGCTACGTGGCCGGGCGGTGAAGGCGCCAAGCTGCGGCGCTGAGCGAAACGACGGCCATCCTCAAACTTCCCAAGCGCACCACCAGCTGTCCTGGGGAACGGGGCTGGGCGTAGCGCAAAGTCAGGCAGCCGGCACGGGAGGCGGCAGACCTGGGTGCCTGAGCGACTTCCCGAGCCGCATCCCGTGCCCAGCGAGCGTCCCTATTCCAGATGCTTCGTCGACGCGATGTCGATGACCTCCAGGTCCTCCAACGTGGTGACCGCGCAGGAGGGAACTCCCTCGTCCAGCAACTCTGACGTCACTGCCTCATCGCCGAGCAGCGTCCGCAGCAGGTCCACAGTGACGCCACCATGCGTGGTCACCGCGATCGGCCCCGGCTTGGAGGCGTAGTCGAGGAGAAACGCACGGAACTGGCCGCCAGCCTCGCGTGAGGAGACGCCGTTCCGCGGCACGTAGTCGCGGTCCCGCACGGACTTGGCCCAGTCGGCCATGAACTCCTCGAAGGACTGGCCCTCCTCCCAATTCGCTCGTTCCCGCAGTCGGGGATCTACCTGGAGTTCGAGCCCAGTCTCAGCGACAACTGCTTCCGCTGTTTCCCGAGCGCGCCGCAAGGGGCTGCTCACTACCGCACGCAGACCAAGCGAGCTGAGCCATTGAGCAGTCCGAGCAGCCTGAGATCGGCCGAGCGCGGTGAGCCGTTGATCACCGGGCTGCTGCACCTTCTCCGCATGCTGCACCACATAGAAGAGCGTCATGGCATCAAAGCCTGACGCATCGGCCGTATGCTCCACCAATCAGGACACGCCCAGTAGCCGTGTCGAGCGTGTCGCCCCGAGTGGCTCGGCAGGGTGCGCACGCGCTGAGACTGGCTGTGTCCTCACCATTTCCTGGCTGACGGGCTGCCCTCGCTGGGCGAGGCTTGGTGAACAAGGGCCGATACTCCGGAGACCGTGCGGCACGCTTGCCTGTCTCGACTTCCCATGGGTCCCGTAGGGTCTGCTTCCATGCAGCGGCTGGTCATCTTCGATCTCGACAACACACTCCTTGATCGGCAAGGTCCCTTGACGGATTGGATCACCACCTTCTGCGCGCAGTACGCCCTGGATGAGCATGCTCAGGACCGCCTGCTCCAGCTGCTGCGCGAGCGCGCTTGCCCCGACACCTTCAAGACGATCCGCTCAGAACATGACCTTGAGCCCGCCCCCCAGAAGCTCTGGCACGACTATTCCGCGTACATGGCTCGCTCGGTCACCTGCCCCGCTCATGTGCTCGAGAGCCTGTCCATGCTCCGACGCGTCGGCTGGAAGGTCGTCGTTGCCACGAACGGCGGGACCGAGATCCAGACTGCCAAAGCGACCATGTCGGGGATCGCTGACCACGTTGATGCGGTGTGCACCTCTGAGGAAGTAGGCGAACGGAAGCCGGGGATCGCGATCTTCGAGAAGGCAGCTGCCGCTTGCGGAGCCGATCTCACGCTCGGCGGCTGGATGGTGGGCGACGGTGTGGATACCGATATCCGTGGCGGCGAAGCGGCAGGACTGCGCACCATCTGGATCAGCGGAAGCAGGCCCTGGCCCGGAGGAGACAAAGCGCCGGATCACGTCACCGATGATGTACGCCAAGCAATCGAGCTCCTGCTCACCACGGCACGCTGAGGACATCGTGATGGGATCGCCAGTGA
This sequence comes from Streptomyces sp. S.PB5, assembly GCF_030403745.1. Taxonomy (GTDB): domain Bacteria; phylum Actinomycetota; class Actinomycetes; order Streptomycetales; family Streptomycetaceae; genus Streptomyces. Next base: position 4,655 of record NZ_JAQMWP010000011.1, on the reverse strand, counting down.
TCACGGTTGGGCTCCTGCACCCCGGCAGCATGGGCGCCGCCTTTGGTACCCAACTACGCAGGCACAACGTGCGGGTGCTGTGGTGCACGGACGGTCGCAGCAACGGGTCCCGGGCCCGGGCCGAGAACGCCGGCCTCGAAGGCGTACAGAACCTCGGGCAGCTGGTGGAGCGCGCCGATGTGCTGCTGTCCCTGTGCCCGCCTGCTGCCGCGGTGGATGTCGCACAGCAGGTGGCTGCCTGCGGGTTCGACGGCCAGATGTACATCGAAGCGAATGCGATCACGCCACGCCGTGTCAGGACCATCGCAGAACTGCTTCCCGGCGCTGTTGTCGTCGACGGTGCGGTGGTCGGCTCCCCGCCGGTGAGCGGCAAGCAGCCCACGTTGTATCTGTCCGGAGACCCCCACGGTTGCGCGCAAGCAACGGAACTGTTCAGCGGGACTGACGTGAGGACCAAAGTGTTGGGCGCCGAGGTGGGAACGGCCTCCGCTCTGAAGCTGGCGTACTCGAGCTACCAGAAGGCCTCCCGCGTCCTGGCGGCGCTCGCTTACGGCGTCGCCGATGCCAGCGGCGTTGCCGACGAACTCCTCGAGATCGCCGGGAAACGGGGCGGCAGCTACCTGACGGAGACCGCCTACATTCCCAAGACAGCATCCCGCGCCTGGCGCTGGGGCCCGGAACTCGACGATGCAGCAGCCCTGTTGCGGGAGGCCGGGCTGCCGGATGACCTGATGCGCGCAGCCAGCCAAGTCCTCAGCCGGTGGTCGGAGGCGCGAGAGCGCGAGCTCACCATCGCCGAGGCACTCTCGCTCCTGCACGCCGACCACGCGTGTGGGGAGCGCGAGGAACCGTAGGGGCTCCCGTAGTTCGCCCGCGGTCAAATGCCTCGGCGAATCAGAAGATCAATCTCTTGCGCCGCCTCTGCGGGGGAAACGGAGTCGGTGTCGAGCCGCAGGTCCCAAGTGAACCCCAGCCTGGCCTCGATGTCCTTGACCGTAGCGTCCCAGGCGGCCAGACGGGCCTCAGTGTCGCTGTCACCACGCCCTTTGGAACGGACCTCGGTGCTCTCCCGCGAACACCACAGCAACACACTGGTCCACGAGGCAGGGAATCCGTCCACCACCGCCTCAAGGCCCGCAACCTGCCCGAGATGCAGGATGGGAATGGACCCGTCCTGCATAGCCAGGGCAAGGCCCGGACGATCCACGAGGTAGATGTTGCCGTACCTGTCATTGCGGTAGACGACGTCCCCGCGCTCCTCAAGCTCGGTGAGCTGATCGACGGAGCCCATCCGATAGCCACGGGTACGGCCACTACCGATCTTCAAACGCTCGAATGCGCCATAGGCGTGGTTGAGTTCGCGCAGTGCCGCGGTGATCGTGTCCTTCCCGGACGCGGGTGGACCGTACAGCAGGATTCCCTGGTTCATGCGAACACCGTCCCGAAGATTTGCCGAACCTGATCGGTCAGGGATATTGCCGCGCCGAGGCGATTGTCGACCACCAAGTGCGGTACTGCTGGCCGTAGTTTCGGATCCACTGTCGAGGCGTATTCGTCCCAGTTCTGCAATTTCCAGCTGTCGCGGGCTGCTGAGCGGAAGCTGATGTACTCGTGCATGGTCTCCAGGTCGCACTGGATCCAGATGACCGCCACGGTCACGCCCCGCGCCTCGCAGCGGTTCATCAGCCGGCGCATCCACCGTTCGTCGCTCACTTCAGCGACAAACGGCGCGGTGAGCACCGTGCTGATCGAACAGTCGACGTTGGCGTAGGCGGTCTCCAGCAAGCACTGGTACTCCAGGGGCCGCACCTTCTCCCGATACACCGCGGAGTGGCGGTCATTCGGGTCGCTTCCCATCTCGACCAGCAGACGCTCAACGAGCGGACGGGTGATGGGGTCTTTGTCGAGGACCGGCCACCCGGTGAGCCGTGAAATGAACCGCGAGAACTCCGACTTCCCGCTTCCGGCGAATCCCCCCACCATCAAAAGCGTGGGCCGATTCGGGTCGCCGCCAGTGTGACGACGCTTCCACGCATCAATGATCCGCTGCTGAACTTCCTGACCGTTGCTGTTGGCGCCGTCCCCCGGAGCGATCTGCAGCACCGCGCGCTCGACGGCCAGGACATGGTCACCGAGTGGCTCCACCTCTGCCGGCGTGAGCTTCAGCTGCGTCTGCTCACCCGGCAGCGCCTTCCGGAACCCCAACTCGGGCTCGGTGGACCGGTAGAGAAGGCAGTAGGCCCGGCGGTAGTGAGGGCCTGGGTAGACCTCGCCCTGCTCGTGCTGCCACAGCGTCTGAAAATTCGCCGCCGGCACCGTGAGCCCGGCAGCGCGCGCCACTTCACGTAGCCGCTCACCGGCACCCTCAAGCGTCAGGCCATGTGCTTCGCGCATGGCGCGAAGCTGGTCCGGACGCCACCCCGCACGCCTCTTCGCCACGCCTACCGCCTGCCCACTACTCGCCATGATCGGGACTCTAAGTCTGCCCCGAGCGAACCCATGTGTAAGCGGATGTTGAAAAGTCACGTCGCCCGATGATGAGCACCTTCACCAAGCACCAGTGATACTCCGCGACACCGATCGCAGATGTGATGGGACCCACACCGGCAGTGCACTGGCCGGAGCCAAAGTTGAACACTCGGCAAGGGAGACGATCACAGTGTCGGGGCCGCGAACCACCGAGGTAACTGCAACAACGTGGGGTCATCGCCGGTGCACGACATGCCGGTGCCGCCTGAGCCGGTACAACAGCGACACCGTCTGTTCCGGCTGCAACCGCAGCAGGACAGCGGCTCTGCCAGCGCACCCCTCTGTCCCCGCCGAGGTTTGGACCCACCAAGACGTTAAAGACGCCCTACTTCAGCGGAACTTCGGCAGGCTCTGCCAACTGGTACGAGAACGCGGCCACCTCCGTCAGGAGGACATGGCCCTCATGACGAGGCTGAGCCAGCCCTTCCTGTCGATGCTGGAGTCCGGGCAGCGGCGCCTCACCAACATCGACCGGATCATCGTGCTCCTGGACGGCCTGGACGCACCCGCCGACCTCGCAGGGCCGATGCTTCTTCCTCAGGCCGCGCCGACCCTACCTCTCCAGGCAGTCTCCTGACCCGGCACCTCAGAATGCGGAGCCAGGACTTGGGCGACGCGCACCAGCCACCACCGGGTGGACCTTGCCAGATGCGCGTCAGAAATCCGTCGCGCAGACCCACGTACTTCCCTCACCCTGGCCGAATGCCGAACATCATCACCCCGCGCCTTCAGTACAGCGCCACGGCCGTGCGCCCACGCTGGGACGATCTTCCGCAGCACATCCGCAGGCTTATCTCGCGACGCCTGGGTGGTGTGGTGGACGCAGGGCCGAGCGCCGGAAGCGGGTTCACCAGCGGCTTCGCCGCCGTGCTCCGTGGAGCTGGCGAGCCCGAGTTCGTCAAGGCGGTCAACGCCAACGACAACGCGGTGATCGCCGACTGCTACCAGCGCGAGGCATTGATCAACCAGGCCCTGCCGATCCAGGTTCCGGCCCCCCGCCTGCGGTGGACCGAGGAGACGGAAGACGGATGGATCGTCCTTGGCTTCGACGCGGTCGATGGCGGACGCATGCCCGCCGCTCCCTGGAAGCCCGACGAGCTTGCCTCGACCCTCGACGCCTGCACGATCAAGGCCGAGGTGCTCTCCGCCCCCTCGGCGGCACTCCAGAAGGTCGGGCTCAAGGCAATTGGTGACGGCACTGACTTCGCGGACTGGCGTAACCTCGCCGGCGGCGCCACCAGCCCGAGCATCCTGCCGGAATGGGTGCCGACCGACAGGCTCGACGCCCTGGCCGAACTGGAATCCCACTGGCGACAGGCCGTAGCCGGCAATGCAGTCCTCCACCATGACCTACGTCAGGACAACGTCCTGATCGACACGGGAGGCGCTGCCTGGATCTGTGACTGGAACTGGCCCTGCCTCGCCGCGAGTTGGTTTGACCTCGTACTACTCCTGGCCACCGCACACGCCGACGGCCACGACGCCACCACTCTCTTCGCAGAGCACCCCACCGCCCACGGAGTCGACGGCGAGCAGCTCGACGCGGCTCTGGCCGCCCTCGCGGGCTTCTTCATCGTCTCCGGCGCACAGCCCCCGGCGGACTGGTCGCCCCACATTCGCCAGCACCAGACGTGGTGCGGCGAGGTCACTATGCGCTGGCTGGCAACCCGGCGCGACTGGAAGCTCTGATCGGAAGACGTTCGCTGACAACAACCGACGAGCCTAGGTTGTCAGCTCCCCCCTCCAATCGATCTTTCACGGCTGCTGGATGCTCGAAGGGCCCACTCCTGGTCCCGTCCGAAGAGAGGCAGAGGTCCATGACTCACCTGATCGAATCACCCCACACCGGTGACGCCGCCGCGATCAGCCAGATCCAGCTGAAGGCCTGGCTCCAGACATACCCCAACAAAGAGGCCGGGATCGACGAGGCGTGGATCAGAGACCATCGGGGCTCCACGACCACCGCTGAGGGCATTGCCCAGTGGCGGGAGTTCATCCAGGAAGCGAGCAACCAGCCAGACAAGCTCTTCTGCTGAGCCTCCCCTCGTAGCGTGGAGACCGTGACCGGAGGGATAGTTGAGGGTCGTGGGATCCAGGAAACGCATCTACAACGCGGAGTTCCGCGA
>NZ_JAQMWP010000010.1 GCF_030403745.1 Streptomyces sp. S.PB5 | reverse complement strand
GATTCAGGCCCTTCACCGGGGTGCCGTCGGGCCGGTACACCAGGCCCTCGCACTGGAAGCCGGGCATGTTCTCGTCGAAGCCGAGGTCGAGGAGGGCCTCGACGGTCCTTCCGGCCCAGGCCTCGGGGACGGTCCCGGTGACCCGGAACCAGCTGGTCCCCCAGGGCGCGCCCCAGCGGGCGCCGACCTCGATCGGCGCGGGTTCGGCGGCCAGCCCCTCGGCGACCGGCACCGGCTCACCGGGGGCGTGCCACACCGCCGCCTCCAGCGGTACGGACTCGGGGTACACGGCGGGGCGGATGCGCTCGTCGAGGACGCGCTTGAGACGGGCCTCGACCAGACGGCGGTCGTCATGCATGCGGAGTGCTCCAAGGCTGAGGGGGGACGGGGTTACCAGGTGTGGGTGACGGTGACGGGGGCCGACGACGTGTACAGCTCCCCCACCGCACGCAGTTCGAACCGCGCCGCGCGCTCGCCCTGCTCGGGCCGAAGGCCGCCGAGGAAGTACGCCTGCTGACAGGTGCCGCCGAGGAAGCGCCGGGTGCCGTCGGGCAGAAGGCGGTGCAGTGTGCAGTGGCGCACATCGCCCGGGGCCGGATCCCAGGCGAGGCGCAGATCGCCTCCGGACGCGGCCGTGACACGGAACCCGCTCGGAGCGGCAGGCGCCTCGGTCCCCTCCCGCACCGCGACACCGCCCAGCCGCCACTTCACCGGCCCGCCGGCCGCGGTCAGCCGCACGCCGAGCCCGTGGACGGTCCCGGCCAGCCCGGCGAGCGGTACGACCGACGTCTGCCAGCCGTCCCCCGGCTCCAGGGCCACAAAGGTGTACGCCGGTGGCGCGCCCGGTGTGTCCGACGGTTCCGTGGCCACCGCCAGCTCGACGCGTACCGCGCCCGCGTCGGTCCGGTGCGTCAGCTCGACCACCGTGCCGCCGGTGATCGCGAGCCGTGTCGCGTAGACGTCCAGCACGGCCGGGGCGTCCAGTTCACCGTCCACCAGCACACTGCTCCCGCCGCGCCACGCGTCCGCGAAGTCGAAGCCGACCGCCGGCCGCCGCCCCTCCGTGCGCACCACCCACTGCCGTGACGGCAGACGGTCCTGGAGGCCGAGGTGGTTCCAGGGCGTGTCCGACGTGACCGCGCCCTCCTCGTACCATCGCAGCCCGTGCCCGGTGTTGAACACGCTCGCGAACGGGACGGACGTCACCGTCGACCGGTCGGCGACGCAGACCGCGGGCGCCCGCCAGGTGTCGGTGGGGTCGGGCCGTGACGGGTCCGCTGAACGCCCGGTCCAGAAGCGGTCGTCGGCCGCGTGGAGGTCGCCCGGTGTGCGCGTCGCGGGCAGGTGGTTGCGGGTCCACTCGGGGCGGTACAGGCCGATCGAGGTGATGTGCGCCCGGTCCGTGGGAACGATCGCGTCCCAGTTCTCGGAGGTGTTCCAGCCGTTCGCCTCCACGTCCACACCGGCCCACAACTCGTAGCGGCTGCGGCCGAGTTGCTGGGCGAGCTGCCCGGACGACGCCAGGCTGCCCGCCGTCCAGCGGAAGTCCACGAACATGTCGTCGGCGGTCTCGAAGAAGGCCTGGTTACGGCTGTTCAGGGCCCCCTGCCAACTCACCGAGCCGCTCACGGTCATGGAGTCGTACCAGGTCACCCGCTGTCCCCGGGCCGCCGCGAGGGACTTCAGCTCCCGCATGAATCCCAGCATCGCCGCGCCGAGCGCGCTGTCGCCTCCCCCGGTCTCGGCGTTGACGAACCAGCCGTCGAAGCCGTACGCCGCGGCGACCGCGACGAGTCGGTCGGCCAGCGGATACCGTCCGGCGGAGTCCTTCTGCACCAGGTCGCGGGTCCAGCGCAGCTGCCCGCCGTACGCGACCGGCGGCAGGAAGACGTTGCCGAGGACGGGCACGCCGTGCCGGTGGGCGGCGTCCACGATCGGTGCGTTGGGCGCGAGGATCAGTCCCTCGCCCGAGGAGCCGCCCCAGAAGACGAGTTCGTCGATGTACGCCCAGTGCCCGAAGGCGTAGTAGTCGGCCGTCGCCGCGCCTTGGGAGGGGTTGCCCGACGTCGGTCCGAAGGAGACGAGGGACTGGATACGGGCCTGCCTCGAGCGGGCCGTCGTGTTGACCGGGGTCGGGGTGAAGCGGGCGGCGAGCGGGACGGACGCCGCGTTGAAGGCGAGGTCGGTGTCGTCCGCGGCCCGCCAGGTCTTGAGGCTGCGCCAGGTGATGCCGGCGCCTGGGGTGCCGGAGGGCAGGGAGTCGGGGTACCAGTAGGAGGCGTAGGGCTGGAGGGCGGCCGCCGCCTTCGGGGCCGCGGTGGCAGGCGGTGAGGGCAGCAGGGCGGACGCGGCTGCGGCTCCGGCGAGCAGGACGGTGCGTCTGGTGGGGTTCACGAGCGGGTTCCTCCTGGTGGGGTGCGGAGTACCTGGTCGGACGTGACGACTTCGGTGATGCCGCGCGCGGTGAGGTGCTCGCCGTCCGCGGCTCGTGTGTCGAGAACGGTGGTGGGCCGGGCCCCGTCGGCGACCAGCCGGAAGAAGGCGTCGAAGACCGGCCCGCCGGGTGCGCACTGTGAGCGCCTCGACGGGTGGGCGGGGACCACGAGGGCCGTGGTGCGGGGGGCCGGGGCACGGGTGTGGCCGGCGGCCGCCTTCGCCAGCACCCGTGCGATGTCCTTGGGGCGCCGGTCGTTGGTCAGTACGCCGAGCCCGTACTCCAGGGACGGGAAGTCGGCCAGCTCCCGCGACACGTCGTGCGAGCACCACCAGGTGATGCCCCACAGGCCGGGGCAGTCGAGCGCGTTGGTGACGGTCGCCTCGGTGAAGGCGGCGGCGTGCTCGGGCGGCACGAGGGGTGCGGGTGCGCCGACCTCCTGGAGCCAGACGGGCCGGTGCGGGTCGTCGGCCCAGGCCTTGCTCAGCTCGATCAGATACGCGGCGTGGTGCTCGGTGGGTACGGAGGTGCGGCCGTGCCGCTGGGCGGTGCCGTTGAAGACCCAGGAGTGCACGGCCGTGACCCCGCCCAGTGTCGCGGCCTGTGCCGGGGTGAACGGCTGGTCGTCCTGGTACCAGGTCGCGTCGTACTCGGCGTGCAGGTGCAGCCTCCCGGGGGCGCCCTCCTCGCAGGCGGCGAGCATCCGGGTGAGCCAGGCGTCGATCTGGTCGGACGTGGCGGGGTCGGGGTCGGGGTGCGGGCCCGCCGAGAACTGGTTGATCTCGTTGCCGAGGGTCATGCCGATGAAGTTGGGGCGGTCGGCCAGCGCCTCCGCCAGCCTGCGCAGATAGGCGGCCTGGCCCTCGATGACGTCGGGGTCGGTGAAGAGGTTGCGCCGGTGCCAGGTCCGGGTCCAGGCCGGCAGGAAGTCGAAGCTGCTCAAGTGACCTTGCAGACCGTCGACGTCGACGTCGAGGCCGCGCTCGGCGGCCGCGTCGACGAGCCGTACGAGATCGGTGACGGCCCGCTCCCGGATCAGCGTGCGGTTGGGCTGGAAGTAGGGCCACAGCGGGAAGACGCGGATGTGGTCGAGGCCGAGCGCGGCGATGGAGTCGAGGTCGGCGCGGACCGCGTCGAGGTCGAAGTCGAGCCAGTGGTGGAACCACCCTTCGCTCGGGGTGTAGTTGACGCCGAAGCGCACGGCAGCAGGCATGCGGTAGTCCTTGAACTCGGTGGCGGAGACAGCCCTGTTCAGCCCTTGACCGCTCCCTCGCCCACCCCGCGGAAGAAGTACCGCTGCAGACAGGCGAAGAGCGCGATCAGCGGGGCCACGGCGATGACCGTGCCCGCGGCGACGAGGCGTTCGTCGCCCGCGAAGGTGCCGTGCAGATAGTTGAGGCCGATGGTGAGCGTGAACTTGGAGGGGTCGCTCAGCACGATGAGCGGCCACAGGAAGTCGTCCCAGGCGCCCATGAAGGCGAAGATGGCCACGACGGCGAGGGTGCCCTTGACCGACGGCACGGCGATGCGCAGGAACCGCTGCCAGACGTTGGCGCCGTCGACGTAGGCCGCCTCCTCGATCTCGTACGGGAGGTTCAGGAAGGCGTTGCGCATCAGCAGGACGTTCATGGCGCCGATGCAGCCCGGCAGGACCACACCGACCAGGGTGTTGTTGAGGCCGAGCTCCCGCATGGTGGTGAACTGGGCGATGATGATGCCCTCCACCGGTACCAGCATCGCCAGGATGAAGGCGAGGGTGGCCGCGCGGCGGCCGCGGTAGCGCAGTCGGGCCAGGGCGTAGCCGGCGAGGGCCGCACCGGCGCAGTTGGTGACGACGTTGGCGGTGGCGACCTTCAGGGAGTTGAGGGCGTAGTCCCAGACGGGGATGGTGTCGGCGACCCGTTCGTAGTTGTGCAGGGTCGGATGCTCGGGGAGGAAGGCCGGCGGCGAGCTGTAGATGTCCTCGGTGGGGCCTTTCAGGGAGGTCGACAGCTGCCAGAGGAACGGGCCGACGGTCAGGGCGAGTACGGCCAGCAGCAGGACGTACCGGAGCACCAGCTCCCCTGCGCGTACCCGGCTCATGCGGACCCCCTGCGATCGGCCCGCAGCACGAGCAGCATCAGTGCGACGGTCACGACGAAGACGACGACGGAGATCGCGGAGGCGTATCCGACCCGGCCGGTGAGGCCGGTGCCGGTGCGCTGGACGAGCATCACGAGGGTGGTGTCCTCGCCCGCCGGTCCACCGCTCGGGCCCGCCATCAGGTACACCTCGGAGAACACCTTGAAGGCGGCGACCGAGGACAGCGCCCCGACCAGTGCCATGGTCGAACGGACGGCGGGGACGGTGACCGTGAGGAACCGGCGCACCGCGCCCGCCCCGTCCACGGCGGCGGCCTCGTGCAGTTCGCGGGGGACGCCGGCCAGCGCGGCCAGGTAAATGATCATGTAGTAGCCGAGACCCTTCCACACGGTCACCGTCATGGCGCTCAGCAGAAGCAGCCACTGATCGCTGAGGAATCCGATCCGGCCGACCCCGACGGCCTCCAACAGGGAGTTCACCAGGCCGCGTTCGTCGAGCAGCCACACCCAGATCAGTCCGACCACGACGATCGACGCGACGACCGGGGTGTAGAAGGCGGACCGGAAGAAGGTGATGCCGGGGATGTTCTTCTGCACGAGCAGGGCGAGCAGCAACGGCAGGATCACGAGCGCGGGCACGACCCCGAGGACGTAGAGCGTGCTGTTGCGCAGGCCGATCCAGAACATGTCGTCGTGCAGCAGCTCACGGAAGTTGGCGAGCCCGACGAACTCCCCCGGGATCAGGGTGCGGCGGTCGGTGAAGGCGTTGACCAGGGTCGACACGAACGGGTACAGGATGAACGCGCCGATGATCAGCAGGCCGGGTGCGGCGAACAGCCAGGGGCTGGTGGGGAGTTGGCGCCGTACGCGCTTCACCGCACCCGCCCGGGACCCGGCGGACGACGACATCAGCATGGCTAACCCTGCTGCCGGAGCAGCGTGTCACAGGCCTTGACAGCGTTGTCGAGGGCTTCCTTCGGGCTCTCCTTGCCCTGCAGCGCCTTGGCGACCTCGTTGCGCAGTGCCGTCTTCATCTGCTCGCTGAACAGCACGGGCGTGTAATTGACCGCGTTCTTGAGCGACTTGGCGGCGGCGACCCGCACCCGTGTCTCGTCGGTGCCGTCCTCCTCGGTGAAGTACGGGTCGTCGAGCGAGCCGGCGGTGCTCGGGAAGATGGCGACCTGCTTGGCGAAGGACATCTGGTGCGCGGCGTCGGTGACGTAGTGCGCGAAGGCGATCGCGGCGGGCTTCCGCTCGGTCTGCGCGTTGACCATCACGCCCATCACGTACATGTTGACGTGGCCGGTGCTGGTGATCTGGTCGGTGATGCCGATGTTCTTGTACAGGCTCGGCGCCTGCTTCTTGAAGTTGCCCAGGTCGAGTGCGCTGCCGGGGTTCATGGCGACGGCCTCGGTGAGGAACTTCTTGCCGGAGGACTCGGGCGTCGCGGTCAGCGCCTGCGGGTCGAGGGCCTTGGCGTCGTACAACTCCTTGTACTTGGTGAGGAGTTCGACGCCCTTCGCGTCGTTGAAGGCGAAGGCGGTGCCCGCGGAGTTCATGAGCTGGACGCCGTAGCGGCCGAAGTCCTCGATGGTGGGGACGTTGGCGAGCGTGGAGACCTCGCCGTCGCTGTTCCCGGCGATCCGCAGGGCGTCGGCGAAGAGTTCGTCGTACGTCTTCGGCGGCTGGTCGGGGTCGAGGCCCGCCTTCTCGAACAGGGACTTGTTGTAGAACAGCGGCCCGGTGTTGAGGTACCAGGGGAAGGCGTACGTGCCGGTCATGCCCGGTACCTGGTGGCCGGCCCACGCCCCCGCCAGATACTCCTTCTCGTACTGCCCGGCCGCCTTGTCCAGGTCGAGGGCGAGCCCCGCCTTGGCGAGCGGGGCGACGAGGTCCGGGGAGACGTTGACGACGTCGGGCAGGGTGCCGCCCGCGGCGTCGGCGCTGATCTTGTCGGCATAGCCTTCGGCGGGCTGGTCGATCCACTTGACCCTGGTGCCGGGGTACTTCTTCTCGAAGTCGGCGATCAGGCCGTCGAAGTAGTCCTTGAAATTGGCCCTCAGATTCCAGGTCTGGAAGGTGATGTCGCCCTCGACCTTGCCGGAGGCGTCGGTCGAGCCACCGTCGTCGTCTCCCGAGCCGCAGGCGCTCAGCGGCAGGGCGAGGCAGAGGACGGCAAGGGCGGCTCTACGGGATATGGGCATGGTGAACCGGTCTCCTCTACGGGGGGAGTTGGCCAACGACGCAGACCCTGCATGCCGCGCCGAGGGCGCGTCAACAACTCTTGCGCGGCTAATCTCTTTAGTTACTAATGCGGTTTAGCCACTTGGGTGCTGAACCGCATTAGTGCATACTGGCGCGAAATCCTTCGCAGGAATGGGGAAGCACCTTGTCAGGCAAGCGGTCGCCCGCGCGCCGACCGACGATGAAGGACATCGCACGCCATGCCGGGGTCTCCCAGAGCGCTGTTTCCTTCGCGTTGAACGGCCGGCCCGGTGTCTCGGAGGAGACCCGCGAACGAGTGCGGCAGGTCGCCGAGGAGCTCGGCTGGCGGCCCAGCACCGCGGCCCGGGCCCTGTCCGGCGAGGGCGCCGCGACGGTCGGCTTCGTGCTCGCCCGGCCCGCGGACACCCTCGGCGTGGACTCCTTCTTCCTCCAACTCGTCTCGGGCATCCAGGAGGTGCTCGCCGAGCGCCACCTCGGGCTCCTCTTCCAGGTGGTGGAGGACGTCGCCGACGAGTGCGCGGTGTACCGGCGCTGGTGGGCCGAGCACCGGGTGGACGGGGTGCTGGTGGTCGACCCCCGCACCGCCGACCCGCGCCCCGATCTCCTCGACGAACTGGGCCTGCCCGCCGTGGTGATCGGCGGCGCCCCGGACGAACGGCACCCGGGCCTCTCGACGGTCTGGGCGGACGACGCGGGCGCGATGGCCTCGGTCGTGGACGCGCTGTACACCCTCGGCCACCGCCGGATCGTGCACATCGCGGGACTGCCGGGGCTGGCGCACACCGAGCGCCGGATCCGCACCCTGCGCGCCGAGGCCGGGCGCCGCGGTCTGACCGGGGTCCGGTCGGTGACCACCGACTACTCGGACGCGGAGGGCGCGGCGGTCACCCGCCGGGTCCTGGAGTCGGACGATCCGCCGACCGCGCTGATCTACGACAACGACGTGATGGCCGTCGCCGGCGCCGCCGCCGCGACCGAACTCGGCCGGTCCGTCCCGGCGGACGTGTCGGTGGTGTCCTGGGAGGACTCCGCGCTGTGCCGGATGGTGAAGCCGTGGCTGTCCGCGCTGTCCCGGGACAGCGTCGCCTTCGGCCGTACGGCGGCCACGGAACTCACCGCCCTCCTCGACGGCGGCCCCGCCCGGACGGTCCGGGTGCCGGTACCGCGGCTGATCGTGCGGGACAGCACCGGCGTGGCCCGTGAGGCGCGGCGGCTACGATGAGCAGTCCGTCCGGATCGGGCAGAAGGGCAAGGGAGTTGGGCGAGGAAGCGGATGTGACGGTCCCGGTCGAGGTGGACGGGCAGAGGATCCTCGTCGCGGTCGGCCCGGCCGGGAACCGGTCCGGATCCGGACTGGCGGAGGAGCAGGAGATCGGCTGGCGGACCCCGCGTCTGGAGACCGTGCTCGACAGTCTGACCGCCGTGGCCCGCGCCATGGGCACCCGTCTCCAGCAGACCGGCGCGTCGAAGGCGACGGTGGAGTTCGGCTGCGATGTCTCCCTCGACACCGGGCAGTTGCTGGCGGTGGTCGGCAAGGCGTCCTCGAAGTCGGCGTGGAAGGTGACGCTGGAGTGGACCGCTCCGGAGCCCGAGGCGTCCGGGGATCCGGAGGCGTCCCGAGTGTCCGGGGAGCCGGGGGCGTCCCGAGTACCCGGCGGATCCGGGGACTCCACGGAGCGTTAGACATGGACGGCTGGAGAGGCCCGCTGGAGGCCGCCACCGTCGCCCTGGACCTCCTGGACGGCAGCGGCGGCGGAACCGGGTTCGTCCTCGCCCCGGGAACCGTGGTCACCTGTGCGCACGTCGTCGCCGGGGCGACCGCGCTCCGCGGCCGTATCGTGGCGACCGGGACCGAACTCGCCCTGACGCTGCCCGAAGGCTCGCTGCACCGCGCGGCGAACGGCCTGGACATCGCGTTCCTGCGGTTCGAGGAGCCGACGCCCGCCCCGCCGTACGTGCTCACCGCACCGCACACGGCGTTCGGCGACCGCATGTGGGTCTACGGCCATCCGCGCGGCGACTACCGAGCGGGCCAGTGGGCCGCCCTCGAGTACCAGGGCGACTCCCGGCTCTCCTTCGACGACCCGCTGCCGATGCCCCGCGGCCACGGCACCCCCGTCGGCGAGGGCTTCAGCGGCAGCCCGGTGGTCAACCAGCGCACCGGCGGGGTCTGCGGGATGCTCGCCCGCTCCAACAAGGCGGGCAGTGCGCACATGGTCCCGCTCGCCGCGATCCTGTCCCTTCTCACCGCCCCGGCACCGCCCGTGACCTGGCTGGACGCACTCACCGACGAGCAGTTGCGGGCCGGGGGGTTTTGCCACCCCGGTGCCCAGCTGCGCGACTATCTGGAGGCCGCGCGGGACGCGGCCGACGAGCACCCGTACGCCGCTCTGCTGACCGACGCCGAGGACATCCCGCTCTCCACGGTGTACGTCCGTCAGGAAGCGTCGGCCATCGCCGGGCCCGAGGACGAAGCGGCGTTCACCAACCTCGGTCCCCGCCGCCCCGGCCGCCGCTCCCCGGCCCGGGAGCATCCGGTCGCCGAGAGCGTCCTCGCCGAGGACCGGCACGTGCTGTTCACCGGTGGTGCCGGCACCGGCAAGTCGAGCCTGCTGCGGCGGCTGACCCGCGAGGCGGCCTCCGCCTGGCTCGACGACCCGGAGCGGGCGCCCTCGTACCTGCCCGTGCGGGTCGGTGCCGACCAACTCCTGGACCTGCCCTTCCCGGAGGCACTGGCCCGGGCGGTCGGACGCGATCTGCCCGGTCTGCGGCGCTCGCTGCCGCCGGCGTTCTTCGAAGCCGGCCCGCTGCCCGAGGTGGACTGGCTGGTCTGTGTCGACGGGCTCGACGAGATCCTGGACCCCGAGGAGCGCGGCAAGGTCATCCGGCTGGTCCAGAGTTGGGCCCGCGAACCGTATGTGCGCTTCGTCGTCGCCAGTCGCTCGTTGGTCACCGCCGAGATGAACCGGCTGACCGCGCTGCGCCGTTACTCGCTGATGGAGTTCGGCGACCTGGAGATCGAGAGTGTCGCCCACGCCTGGTTCGCGGCGCTCGACGTTCCGGACGCCGCACAGCGGGCGGCGGAACTGACGGCCGGACTGCGTCTCGGCCGCCTCTCCGAAGTCGCCCGCAATCCGCTCTACTTGACGATGATCTGCGTGGTCGCCGCCCTGCACGAGCTGCCCCGCGACCCGGCCGAGCTCTACGCACGGTTCATCGCCATCCTGCGGCAGAGGGGCTCGGCACGGCTCCGGCGCAGCGGCCGGACCGGTCACGGCATCACGCCGGATCTGCTGGACCGGGTGCACGACGTCCTGTACCCGGCGGCCGAGGCACGGCAGAGCGGGGATCCGCGAGCCCTGCTCGACCAGGTGCGGGACCTGCTCGCCGAGCGCCACCCGGACACCACCCCCGACCGGGACACGGTCCTCGGCGCCCTCGCCTTCACCGGGCTGGTACTGCGCCACGGCGAGGATCTGCGGTTCCTGCACCACACCGTTCAGGAGTACCTGGCCGGATGCTCCCTGGCGGACCGCCTCAACCCGAAAGCGCCAAAGGCCCTCGCGACCGTACGCGAGGCGATCGCGGCCGAACGCCCCAACCTGGTGCTGTTCATGGCCGCCCGCTGGCGCGAACAGGGCATGTCGCTGGAGGAGTTCCTGCGTACGGTCGTGGACGGCGGCGGCTGGCGCGACCTGCTGCTGTGCGCGACGATCCTGAGCGACGAGCTGGTGACGGACGAGGAGTTGACGGCGCGGTTCACGCGGGCGGTGATCAAGCTGCACGACCGGTCCGTGACCGTGGGCGACCTCGATGTGCCCACCGTGCTGGACCGGCTGTTCACGGTGCTCGACGCGGGGGGTCTGGCCGCGGTCGTCACCGATCCGGCAGTGCCGCACGCGGTGCGGGTCGAGGCGCTGAAGCACTGTGTGCGCCGGGACGTCGGCGACGCGGCCGGCCTCGCCGCGGGGCTGGCCGACGAACCTGAACTGCTGGGCGGACAGCGGGTCGTGGCGTCCTCCTTGCTGGCGCGGGCGGGCGATGTCGCGGGCGCGGGCCGTCGTCTGCTCGCGCTGGCCCGGGATCCGGGGCAGATCCCCGAGACACGGCAGGCCGCGGCCGTGGCGTTGCTGCCGCTGGACGGCCGGTCGGGTACGGATGCGCTCTGCACGCTGCTGCGGACCTCCGAGTTTCCGCACCAGCACGTCGAGAACGCGCTGGAACTGCTCCCGGACAGCGTTGCCGAGGAGACGCTCACCGCCCTCGCCGACGCCCTGCACGACAACCCGGTGGTGGCCGACGACCCGTACATGACCCGCTTTCTGAGGGGCCGTCTGCTGGCCCCGCTGCGGCCGGACATCCTCGTCGCGCTCTGTGCGGATCCGTCGGCTCCGCTGCATCTGCGCCACAGGGCGACGACGGAGCTCTCCGAGGACCAGCGACAGCGGAACGCGGAGACGGTACGCCTCGTCTGCGCACAGGTCGTCGAGAGTCCCGACTCACCGGAGGACGCCGTGACCACGGCGTTGAGTGGCATCGATGACCCGGCGCCGGCCGAGCGCATCGCACGGGACGAGCGATGGGACCACTACAGCCGGACCGAAGCCATCGGACGGCTCGTCCACCTCGGTCGGAGATCCGTCGCCATGGACTGCGTGGAGCTGATCCTGACGGGCCCCGTGGCCCGGTGGCCCGTCGGACAGCTGGGGCGGGTGCTGAGCGAGGCCGGGGAGTCGGCCAGACACCGTCGGATGGTGACGGAGATCTTCGGTCATCCGGCGCTCCCCGTCAGCGACCGGGTCGGCCACCTGGACTCGCTGACAGGCCTCCCCGGCACGGACGAACTCCACACGTTGTTGACCGACTTGGCGACGGACACGGCCATCGGAGCTGCGGACCGGCTGCTGGCGGTGGAGGCCCTGGACGAGCTGGACGCGCCGGTCACGAGCGATCTCCTCGCCACCATCGCGGCGGACGCGGCCCTGCCCGGAGACGTACGCCGGGACGCGGCGACGCAACTGCTCGACACCGGCGAACGCGACACCGCGTCGGGGCTGCTGCGCCACATCGCCGAGGACGCGCACACGGGCATGCACGACCGCGTCAGAGCTCTCGCCTCCCTGGCCGCGGTGGACGTACGCGGCGCTTCCGAGACCCTGCACCGGCTCCTCGACGAGGCGGGGCTGCCCGACCAGCACCTCTGGCGTCTCCTCGACCTGGCCGACGCCCTGGCGCCGGACACCGCGCTCCGCAGACGCCTGGAGGCGCTGATCGACGACGAGTCCGTGCCCACGGACTCGCTGCTGCAATTCGAGAGCCCGTCCCATCTGCACCGGTCGGCCTTCGTGCCCCGCGCCCGCCGGGTCCTGACCCGTATCGCGGCCGACCCCACGGCCGAACCGTCCGCCCGGGCCCGCGCCGCCTGCGACCTGATCGGGCTGATCCCTTATCCGCGGTGGCGGGCGCTCATGGCCGACGTCAGCCGGGATCCTCTGCATCGCCTGAGCCTCCACACGTCCTTGGGAGGCCTGTCGACCCACATGTGCCAGCCGACACTGTGGCAGGCCCTGTCCTTCTACCAGGACGACGAGGGCACGACCGCCCCGCCGGGCGCCCTCGCCGCGGTCGACGCCCACACGTCCGCCGCGCAATGGTTCGATCTCCTCGAGCGGCGGCGGCCGGAGGCGGTCACCCGGCTCGGGAATCTGTGGATCCTCCTGTTCGACGAGCGCGCCTCCGGCCGGGTACGGGACGTGCTCCTCGCCTGGGCCCAGGACGACACGGCTCCCCTCCAGGACAGATGCGCCGCCGTCGCGACCGTCGGGGGAAACCTCGACGAGCCCTGGTTCGCCCTGGCCGCCGACGAGGCCGCGCCGCCGGAACTCCGTGTCGAGGTCTGCGCATACCTCCCGGCGAGCGGTGCGCTGAACCGCATACCTGTGACCCGCGCCCTGGCCGCCGACCCGGCCCACCCCGTCGAGGTCCGCGCAGGGGCCGCCGCGCTGCTCGCCGAGGACCTGGGCGAGGAGGGCAGACGCATCCTGCGATCGCTCTCCGGTCCCGACACCACCGACCCCGATGCGCATCTGGCCGTGGCCGCCGCGTGGACGAAGCTCGACGTCGGATGTGAAGCGGAGGCCGCCTGCCGCCGGGTCGTGGACGGTGACGAGGCGTCCGCCCGCCAGCGGGTCCTGGCGGCGGCCGAGTTGATGAAGTGGCGGTCGGCGCGCGGCCGGGCGAAGGAGGTGCTCCGCGCTGTGCTCGCCGACCGGCGGGCACCCGTCCAGGTGCGGATCGAGGCGGCCGGGACACTGACCGCCTTCCACGAGTCCGCCGAGGCCCATCTGGGCCTGCTCCGCCTGGCCCTCGAACTCGCCCCCGGCCACGAGGAACGCGGACGTGTCCTGGCCCTCCTCCCCTGCGACCTCAGGATCTGCGTACCGGACGCACCCGATGTATCCGACGTACCGGATGCACCGGATCCACCGGATGCCTCGCAGATCACCCGGGAGAGCTGACGCCGGCAGAAGACCTGGGGACAATGGCCGTATGCGGTCAAGGGGAACGTTCCGTGTGACCATCGCGCTGGCCCTGTCGGTCGCGGTGGGCTGTACAGCGGGCGACCCGGACGACGGGACCCGTTCCGGTCCACCGCCGACGACACGCACCGCAGCCCCGCCCCCGAGCCCCTCCCCTACGGCCACGCCCGCGGCCCCGGTCTCGATACCGGCCCTGATCCAGCGCGAACACACGGGCTCCGGCCTCCGCCTCGGCACCGTCCTCGCCCGCACCCCCGCCTACACCAGCTACCGCGTCACGTACGAGTCGGACGGGCTGACGATCTCCGGGCTCATGAACATCCCGCGGGGAAAGGGCCCGTTCCCGGCGCTGGTGCTGGCGCACGGCTACATCGACCCGGACATCTACACCACCGGCCGCGGCCTCGCCCGGGAGCAGGACCTGCTGGCCCGCAACGGGTACGTCGTCCTGCACACCGACTACCGCAACCACGCGGCCTCGGACGACGACCCGGACAACGACATCGGCCTCCGTCTCGGCTACACCGAGGACGTCATCGGCGCCGCACTGGCGCTGCGGGATTCCGGACGGCCGGAGATCGACCGCGACCGCCTGGGGCTGCTCGGCCGGTCGATGGGCGGCGGGGTCGTGTACAACACGCTGGTCGTGGCGCCGGGACTGTTCGACGCGGCGGTCGCCTTCGCGCCCGTGAGCGCGCGCCCGGAAGAGAACATCGACCACTTCCAGCGCCCCGACGGCGATCCGCTGGTCGCCGAGATCGACGCCCAGTACGGGACACCCGAGGACAATCCGGGGTTCTGGCGGGAGGTCTCGCCCCTCACCTATGTGGACCGGGTGACCGAGCCGCTGCTGATCCACCACGGCACCGCGGACGACACCTGCCCGATCACCTGGTCGGAGCGGACCGCCGCCGCGTTCAGCGCGGCCGGCAAGAACGTCGAACTCCGCAGGTACCAGGGCGAGGGGCATACGTTCTACGCGCAGTGGCCGGCCTCCATGGACACCACGATGGAGTTCTTCGCCCGGCATCTGCGGTGAGGCGGGGCGGCGGCGGGGCGGTCACCAGGTCGCCGACGCCCTGGTGACCGCCCCGCCCGAGTACCCTCAGAGCCGCGACCTGTACATGCCGAACGCCGTGATCAGCGAGCCCAATTCATCGGCCAGGGCGGCGCCCACCGAACTTCGCAGCCCGGAGCCCGGCCCCCCTCTCGACGTGACGCCGGAGCGGGGGCACAGTTCTCCCTACGTACTCGCCAGTACCTCCCGAGGAGCACCCCGTGACCAGCTGGATCGGCCGGACCGCCGCCGAGATCGCCGCTGCCGTGCAGGAGAAGCGGACCACTCCCCGCGAAGTGGTGGCCGAGCATCTCGCCCGCATCGAGCGCCTCGACGGCCGCGTCGGGGCCTTCCGGACGGTACGGGCCGAGGCGGCGCTCGCCGAGGCGGACGAGGTGGGGGCGCGCAGCGACCTGGCCGAGCTGCCGCTGGCCGGGGTGCCGATCGCCGTCAAGGACAATCTCGCGGTGCGCGGCGAGTCCAAGCGCCTCGGCTCCGCGGCGACCCCGGACACCCCCTCCGCCGAGGACCACGTCACGGTGGCCCGGCTGCGGGCGGCGGGTGCGGTGGTCGTGGGCCTGACGAACGTGCCGGAACTGTGTGTCTTCGGCACGACGGAGGGCGTCCACGGCACGGCCCGCAACCCGTGGGACACCACCCGCACGGCGGGCGGCTCCTCGGGCGGCAGCGCGGCCGCGGTCGCGGCGGGCCTGGTGCCGATCGCCCTCGGCAACGACGGCATGGGCTCCCTGCGCATCCCCGCCGCCAACTGCGGCCTGGTCACCATCAAGCCGGGCCACGGCGTGGTCCCGGCGGGCGTGAGCGACGGCGACTGGTTCGGCATGTCCGAGAACGGGCCGCTGGCCACGACGGTCGAGGACGCGCGTCTGATGCTGGGCATCCTGGCGGACACGGAGTTCGCCCGTCCGTCCGAGGCCGCGATGCGCAAGGTCGCGGTCTCGCTGCGCAGCCCGATCGCCGGCATCGCCGTCACCGCGCCGTACAAGTCCGCGGCGCGCGAGGCCGCCGGCGTCCTGATGAAGTCCGGCCACCAGGTGCGCCGGGCCGACCCGCCCTACCCGATGTCCCTGAGCTTCACCTCGCTCGCCCACTGGACGGCGGGCACGTCGGTGGACGCCCAGGGCCTGGACCGGCGCCGGCTGACCCGCCGCACGCGCGTCCACGCCGCGATCGGCCGCCGTTTCGCGAAGACGGTGAGCACCGGCCGCAGCCGCGAGGAACTCCGCCGCCGTCTGGAGCCGTTCTTCGAGGAGTACGACATCCTGCTCACCCCGGCCCTGGCCCGCCGCTCCCCCAAGTCGGTGCCCTGGCACGAGCGCGGCTGGCTGTCCAATGTGCTGGCCAACACCAACTACTCGCCGCTGACCCCGCCCTGGAACCTCACCGGCTGGCCCGCGATGTCGGTCCCGTTCGGCACCCTGCCGTCCGGCGCGCCCTGCGCCGTACAGCTGGTGGGGCGGCCGGGGTCGGAGGCCCTGCTCCTGGAAGCGGCGGAGCAGCTGGAGAAGCTGCACCCGTGGGAGCGGACGGCGCCGCTGGACTGAGGCGGCTCAGCCCCAGCCGGGCGGCAGGAGCTCCCAGGAGTCGCGCCCGAGCCATTCGCCGAAGGTGACGGGCCGGGCGCCGCGGACGTGGTCCGGGGAGAGCGGCAGGATCAGGTCGCAGGTGGCCCGCCCGTCCCACCACAGGGTGCCGGCGAGCGGGCCGGTCAGCGCCAGGAGGGTGGCGAAGCCGCAGCCGTGCTCCTGGACGACGACGGCCCCGGCCGTCCTTGCGGTCCTCGAAGGCTCCGCACGCGTCGTCCCAGGCCTGCCAGGCGGCCCGGTAGGAGCCGTCGTCGGTGAAGTCCTCGGCGAGCGGCTCACGGCCGGCGAGGGCGTGGTCCTCGGTGGCGTAGGAGTCGGGGTGCGGAAAGGGCACCCGGAGCAGCTCGCGCAGGGTTTCGTCGTTGTTCTCCCACCATCAGCCCCGCTCCGTCCGCGCCAGCCGGGACACCGCCCCGCCCGCGCTCACCTCCAGCAGATACGCGCGGTACTCGGCCGGGAAGCAGATCCCCAGCTCCCGCTCGGCCCCGGTCACCTCGGCCACGGTGAGGGGCGGCGGCACGTCCGTCCTCTACAGCGCCTTGTACATCACGTGCAGCCCCACCCGGCCGTGCCGCGGATGCTCGTACGCCTCCGGCACCGTGCCCAGGATCGTGAAGCCGAGGGAGGTCCACAGGGCGACGGCCGGGTTGGTCTCGACGACGGCGTTGAAGACCATGCCGTGGTAGCCGTCGGCCTTGGCGGCGGTCAGGATGTGCTCGGCGAGGGCGCGGCCGATGCCGCGGCCGGCGTGGTCGGGGTCGACCATGAAGCCCGCGTTGGCGATGCGGGCGGCCGGGCCGCCGTAGTTGGGGGTGGTGTAGGCGGAGGCGACGACGGCACCGGTCTCGTCCTCGACGACGTAGACCCGCTTGGCCGGGTTCATCCACAGCTCGCGGGCCGCCTCTTCGGAGGTGTCCGGGTCCCAGGCGTAGGTCTCGGCCGCGGCGACGATCCGATGCCAGAAAGGCCAGATCCGCGGCCAGTCCTCGGCCGCGGCTTCTCTGATCAGCATGGGCGTGAGTCTGGCACGCCCATGCCGACGGCGATCGCGAAGGGGTCAGTCCACGCTGGGCAGGATGTGGGGTTCGGCCAGGTCGTCCTCGTACCCCGCGAGACGGATGGGAGCGGAGCGGGCCCACACGTCGAGGCTGCCGAGCTGTCCGGGCCGGCGGCCCGCGCGCTCCGGGCGTTCCTTGGGCCGTTGATCGCGATTCGTCTTCTCCGGTGTCACCGCGCACTCCTTATGTGTCGGGTCACCCTCGGGGCATACCGGTCAGTGTGCGTTCTGTCGCCGGACGCCCGCTCGGGTCTGAGTCGAAAACAGTTCGGACGCGGTGGCGCCGGTAACTCGTGCATGAACAGGCCGTGGTGAACGGCTTGCCCCGGGACGGACCGTGGGTGTGGGTGGGACCCCGTACTGCTGTCCGTCCGCTACAGATTAACCAAATGAGCGGGGCCCCGCTCGATGGGGCTGAAAACAAGGGGTAACTTTCACAAGTCGCCCGTGTGCACTCAGTCCTGTTACGTGCGGGTTCATCATGCGATGCCCCCTCGGAGAGCCACCCGTTCGGTCTACAGCGCCGACCGCGCCTTCGACCCGCTCCGGTCACGCAGTTCAGGTCCCGTTGGCCGAATAGCAAGGCGGTCATGATCTGCTGGCGGACGGCAACGGCTTGTCCGGCGAGAGGACTGACGCATGGAGCTGCGCAGTGTCGAGGAGCTGATGGATCTGCTGTACGCCTGCCGGCACCAGCACGCGCTGCGCACCGCCGCGCTGCTGCGCCGCAGCCGCCCCGCCGACAAGGAACTCCAGGTGGCGGGGCTGGTGCACGACATCGGGCAGCTGCTCTGCCCCGGCGACGAGACCGCCCGGGCCCAGCGCGCGGCCGACGCCGTACGGCCGCTGCTCGGCGAGCGGGTCTACCGCCTCGTACGCCGTCATGGCTCCGCCGCCGACGACGACCTGCTGCGGCTGCGCCTCGCGGACGAGGAGAGCCGCGGCGCCGGCTTCGACGCCGGGGTCCTGGAGGACTGGCGCACGGTCCTGGAGCTGGTGGCGGAACGGCACTCGCGTCTCGGGGCTGTCGACTGACGGCCCGTCATGAGACGGTACGCCGATGACATCGTCGTATCCGCTCGACGGCAGGGCCGCCCTCGTCACCGGTGGCACGCGCGGGATCGGCCGTGCCGTCGCCCAGGAGCTGGCCGCGGCCGGAGCGCTGGTGTGCGTCACCGCACGCAACGCCGACGAGGTCCGCGCGAGCGCCGCGGAGCTGGGCGGCATCGGCCTGGCGGGGAGCGTCTGCGACCCGGACCATCTGCGGGCGGCCGTGGAGCTGGCGCTGCGCGACTTCGGCCGGATCGACGTCGTGGTGAACAACGCGGCGACGAACCTGCCGTACGGGCCGCTCATGGACGTCGATCCGGCGGCCTGGCGCGAGGCCTTCGCCGTCAATGTCGAGGCGGCGCTCAGGCTCGTGCAGTACGCGTGGCGGGCCTGGATGCGGGAGCACGGCGGCGCCGTCGTCAATGTCTGCACGGAGGGTGCGACGCATGTCGGGCCGAACATCGGCGCCTACGGCACCAGCAAGGCGGCCCTGCTCCACCTGACCCGGCAGCTCGCGGGCGAACTGGCCCCGAAGGTGCGGGTCAACTCCGTCTCACCCGGTCTCGTGCGGACGGAGCTGGCCCGGTTCGTGTGGGAGCCGGGCGAGGCGGAGGTCGCGGCGGGGCTGCCGCTCGGGCGGATCGGTGAGCCGGCCGACGTGGCGCGCGCTGTGGTGTGGCTGGCCTCGGACGCGGCGCAGTGGGTGACCGGGGCGGATCTGCTGGTGGACGGAGGGACCCGGGTCAGGGCGGCGCGGCCGGGCGGATACGCCGTGCACGACCGGCTGCGGTCGCACGGGCCGTCTCCGTCCTGACCCGCTCGGGAACCGGTCCTCAGGGGAACAGCGCGATACCCATGAAGAGGATCATGAAGAAGAAGACCATGACGCCGACCGTGCCCCAGGTCCACGGATGCTTGATCCGCTCACTGGGGCCACCGCGGGGCCGGTCCTCCGGCA
The DNA here is from genome assembly GCF_030403745.1 of Streptomyces sp. S.PB5. GTDB lineage: Bacteria > Actinomycetota > Actinomycetes > Streptomycetales > Streptomycetaceae > Streptomyces. The sequence continues at coordinate 397,607 of NZ_JAQMWP010000010.1, read as the reverse complement.
GGACGTGATGGGCCGGGCGGTCGCTCGCGTAGAACTCCGCGTCGGTCGGGTAGCGGTTGCGCGGATCGCTGAGCGCGCGTGGATCGATGCTGTGCAGGCTGGCCATGACGACTCCTGGCGCGAAATACACCTCAGTGTCAGGATTCCCCGGCGGACGCCTGGCCACACGTCATGACCGGCGCCTCATCACCACTTGCCCGGGGCGTAGTCCTTCAGGAAGACGCCGTACAGGTCCTCGCCCGCCTCGCCGCGCACGACCGGGTCGTAGACGCGGGCGGCGCCGTCGACGAGGTCGAGGGGGGCGTGGAAGCCCTCCTCGGCGAGCCGCAGCTTGTCGTAGTGGGGGCGCTCGTCGGTGATCCAGCCGGTGTCGACGGAGGTCATGAGGATGCCGTCGGTCTGGAACATCTCCTGGGCGCTGGTGCGCGTGACCATGTTCATCGCGGCCTTGGCGGCATTGGTGTTCGGGTGCCCCGCGCCCTTGTAGCCGCGGCCGAAGACGCCCTCCATGGCGGAGACGTTGACGACGTACGCGCGCTTCGAGGACGCCTTGCGCGCGGCCTCCGCCATCGACGGGCGGAGCTTGCTGATGAGGATGAACGGCGCCGTGTAGTTGCACAGCTGGGTCTCGAGGAGCTCCACCGGGGAGATCTGCTCGATGGTCTGCACCCAGGTGTTGGTGTCGACGACGTCGGGGACCAGGCCGCCGGCGTCGATGGCGGTGCCGTCGAGGTGCCTCGCGACGCTGGCGTTGCCCGCGACCAGGGCGAGGTCGGCGACCTGCTGGGCGTCGAGGCCGGAGATGCCGACGGGCAGGGCGGCCAGGCCGTCGACCGCGCCGGAGCCGAAGGCGCCGATGACGTGGTGGGCGGGGAGCTCACCGGCCGGCAGCGGGGCGCTCTCGCCCTCGACCAGGGCGGCGTACGCGGACGGCAGACGCCGTACGGTCTGGGTCGCGTTGTTGATCAGGATGTCCAGCGGGCCCGCCTCGGCGACCTGGTCGGCGAGGGCCACGGCCTGGGCCGGGTCGCGCAGGTCGATGCCGACGACCTCCAGGCGGTGCATCCAGTCGCCGGAGTCGTCCATGGCCTTGAAGCGGCGGATGGCGTCCTTGGGGAAGCGCGTGGTGATCGTCGTGTGGGCGCCGTCGCGCAGCAGCCGCAGCGCGATGTACATGCCGATCTTGGCGCGGCCGCCGGTGAGGAGGGCGCGCTTGCCGGTGAGGTCGGCGCGGACGTCGCGCTTCTCGCGGTTCACACGGGCGCAGTCCGGACAGAGCTGGTGGTAGAAGTAGTCGACTTCCACGTACCGGGTCTTGCAGGTGTAGCAGGAGCGGGGGCGCTGCAGTATCCCCGCGATCCTGCCCTCCTCGGTGATCGACGACGGCAGGATGCCTTCCGTCTCGTCGTCGATGCGCTGGGCGGAGCCGGTCGCCGTGGCCTCCGTGACCGCCTTGTCGTGGGCGGTCTTGGCGGCCCGGCGCTCCTGGCGGCGGCGCTGCTTGACCGTGCGGTAGATGCCGGCGGTGGCGCGGCGCACGGCGATCGCGTCGGGGTGGTCGACCTCCAGCTCGTCGAGCTCGTCGAGCACGCTGAGGCAGACGGCGAGCCGCTCCGGGTCGATGCCGGGGCCGTACTCGATCCCGTCCACGGCCGCTTCCGTGGCCGTCGGGCCGTCCTCTGTCACCGTCATCGCGCTGTCGTTTCCTTGGCTCACCGTGCGGCGCTCCGACCGCGTCCGCTTTCGAACGGGGAATTCTACGGAGCGCCGGGCCGGTCCTCCAAAAACGCGGAGGGTCAACCCTCGCAGGCGGTGATGAGCGTCTCGACCTCCTCGGTGATGGCCTTGGCCAGCACATCGAGGTCCGGTACCGCTTCGGCGTCGGCGACGAGGCCGTAATGGACCTGCCCCCGGTAGGTCGAGACCGCCACGGCCAGGGACTGTCCGTGGGCGAGCGGAGCGAACGGGAAGACCTCGACGACCGGGTTGCCGCCGAGTTTCAGGCCGAGGCTGGGCAGCGGGACGCTGGTGACCAGGATGTCGAACCAGAGCCGGGCGGCCTGGCTCACCAGGGGTCCGCCGAGCCGGTGGCCGAGCGCGGGGACGTGGTCGGCGAGCAGGGCGACGGCACCGGCGCCCCGGTTGGGTCCGGCGTCCTTGTTGCGGTCCATGGCCGTGCGGACCGTTTCGAGGCGGGCGAGCGGGTCGGGGTCGTCGACCGGGAGCCGTATCAGGTACCCGGAGAGCCGGTTGCCCTGTGGGTGCGCGGTGCGCGGGCGGCGCTTGGAGACGGGGATCAGGGCGCGGGGCGCGACGCCGTCGCTGCCGTCGCCGCGCTCGTCCAGCCAGCGGCGCAGGGCGCCTGCGACGACGGCGATCAGTACGTCGTTGACGGTGCCGCCCCGGGTCTTGCGCACCCGGTGCACGCCGTCGAGGTCGACGACCACGCCTGCGGTACGGCGGGTTCCGCTCGGCTCGGAGGTCAGTGCGGAGGACGAGCGCACCCCGACGGTGGACAGGGCGACCGACGCACCGATGTCGAGGGCGCGGCCCACGTCGGAGACGGTGCCCTTGATGAGGCCGGGCAGTTTGCGGACGTCCGGGAAGAAGCCCTTCGACGGCTCCTCGGGGCGCGGCTTGCGGGCCGGCAGGTCCATCGGGTCGAGGATGGCGGCGGCCAGGGTCAGCGCGCGCAGTCCGTCGGCCAGGGCGTGGTGGAACTTGAAGAGCACGGCGAAGGAGACGCCGTCCTCCCCCGGCAGCACATGCGCCTCCCACGGCGGCCGGCCGCGCTCCAGGGGGCGTTCCATGAGCCGTCCGGCGACGGTGTGGAAGTCGGGGGTGGGGGCGTGCAGCCGTACGTGGTCCAAGGGCTCGAAGTCGGGGGCGGGCTCGCGCGTCGCACCCCCGAAGGCCAGTGGCTGCCAGACGTCCCGGATCCGCATCCGCAGTCCCGGCACCGCCGCGGCGCGTGCGGCGAGCAGGTCGGCGGCGTGGGCGCCCGCGGTGGGCGAGTGCGCCGAGAAGACGCCGAGGGCGCCCAGGTGCATGGGGTGTTCCGCGGACTCGATGTTCCAGAAAGCCAGGTCGAGAGGTGCGAGCAGGTCAGAAGTCAATGGCTTGCCTCGCGTCGACGACGGGTGAGCAAGCAGTCAATCGCCCGCACGCGATTACGGTCAAGTACGATCAAGCTACGCACAGTTAACAGCAGATTAAGTCCGGCCATGGGCACCCCAGGGGTCACAGGGGTGCCCTGAGATGTGTCTCGCGGGGCGTCTCGTGCTGGGTCGTGGCGTGTTCAGGACACCTGTCGGCCCTTGCCCAGGGCGATCACCCCGCCCTTGGAGACGGTGTAGAGCTCCGCGTCCCGCTCCGGGTTCACCCCGATCGTCGCGCCCGGCGGCACCTCGACGTTCTTGTCGAGCACGGCCCCGCGCACCACCGCGCCCCGGCCCACGCGGACGTTGTCGTGCAGGATCGAGCCCTGGACCACCGCCCCCGGGTCGACTCTGACGCCCGGCGACAGAATCGACCGCGTGACCTGGCCGCGGATCAGACAGCCTGCGCTGATGATCGACTCGCTGGCCATGCCGCCCGCGTTGAACCGGGCCGGGGAGAGCTGTCCGGAGTGGGTGTAGATGGGCCACTGCCGGTTGTAGAGGTTGAACGCGGGGCGCTCGGCGATGAGGTCCATGTGGGCGTCGTAGTACGCGTCCAGGGTGCCCACGTCCCGCCAGTAGCCCTGGTCGCGCGTCGTCTCGCCGGGCACGTGGTTGAGGCTGAAGTCGTACAGCTGGGCCTCGCCGCGGTCGGTGAGCTGGGGCAGGATCGAGCCGCCCATGTCGTGCACCGAGTCCTCGTCGTCGGCGTCCCGCTGGAGCGCCTCTATCAGGGCCTTGGTGGTGAAGATGTAGTTGCCCATGGAGGCGAAGACGGTCTCCGGGTCGTCCGCGAGGCCGGGCGGGTCGGCGGGCTTCTCCAGGAAGCGCTCCACGCTCAGCCCGTCCGAGCCGGGTGTGATCACCCCGAACTGCGAGGACTCCGAGCGCGGCACCCGGATGCCGGCCACCGTCACCCCCGCCCCGCTCTCGATGTGCTGGGCGAGCATCTGCCGCGGGTCCATCCGGTACACGTGGTCGGCGCCGAACACCACGACGTACTCGGGCCCTTCGTCGTGCACCAGGTTCAGCGACTGCAGGATGGCGTCGGCGCTGCCCAGGTACCAGCGCTTGCCGAGCCGCTGCTGGGCCGGGACCGGGGTGACGTAGTTGCCGAGCAGGCTCGACATCCGCCAGGTGGTGGTGATGTGCCGGTCCAGCGAGTGCGACTTGTACTGCGTCAGGACACAGATGCGCAGGATGTCGCCGTTCACTAGGTTGGAGAGGACGAAATCGACGAGGCGATACGTTCCTCCGAAGGTGACCGCTGGTTTCGCGCGGTCCGCGGTCAGGGGCATCAGGCGTTTGCCTTCTCCGCCCGCCAGTACGATTCCGAGCACCGAAGGTCCACCACGACGCATGGCCGCTCCCCTCACCCTGGTTGAACCATGCCTGCCCCTGCCCGGGGCGCGCTACGCCTGTTTGAGGATCTCCTCGTAGAGCCGCACCGTCCGCCGCGCCACCGCGTCCCAGCCGAACTCGCCCACCGCGCGCTCCCGTCCGGCCTCGCCCATCCGCCGGGCGCCCTCCGGATCGGCGAGGACCGAGTCCAGCGCGCGTGCCAGCGCGGGCTCGAAGTCGTCGTCCACCGGGACGAGTACGCCGGTCTTGCCGTCGTCCACGACCTCGGGGATGCCGCCGACCTGGGAGGCGACGACGGGGGTCCCGCACGCCATGGCCTCCAGGTTGACGATCCCGAGGGGTTCGTACACCGAAGGGCAGACGAACACGGCGGCGTGCGTGAGAAGTTGGATCACATCCGGGCGCGGCAGCATCTGCGGGATCCAGTGGACGCCCTCGCGGACACTGCTCAACTCCCGGAAGAGGTCGCGGAACTCGCGGTCGATCTCCGGGGTGTCGGGGGCTCCGGCGCACAGCACGACCTGTGCCGCCGGGTCGATGTCCCGTACCGCGCGCAGCAGATGGGGCACGCCCTTCTGCCGGGTGATGCGGCCGACGAAGAGCACGAAGGGCCGGTCCGGGTCCAGGCCGATGCGGGTGAGGGCCTCGGTGCCGTGGTCGGGCCGGTAGAGCGTGGTGTCGATGCCGTTGTGCACGATGTGCACCCGGGCCGGGTCGAGCGCCGGGTAGCAGGCCAGGATGTCCTCGCGCATGGCGCCGGAGACCGCGATCACCGCGTCGGCGGACTCGATCGCGGTGCGCTCGGCCCAGCTCGACAGGGCGTAGCCGCCGCCGAGTTGCTCGGCCTTCCAGGGGCGCAGCGGCTCCAGCGAGTGCGCGGTCATCACATGCGGGATGCCGTAGAGCAGCTTGCCCAGGTGGCCTGCGAGATTGGCGTACCAGGTGTGGGAGTGCACGAGTTCGCGGCCTTCGAGGCCCGCGGTCATCGCGAGGTCCACGGAGAAGGTGCGCAGCGCGTCGTTGGCGGTGTCCAGCGCGGACCAGGACCGATGGCGTGCCACGCCCACCGCGCGTCCCTCGCCCCAGCAGTGCACCTCCAGGTCGATCAGGGAGTGCAACTCCCGGGCGAGGAACTCGACATGGACGCCCGCGCCGCCGTACACGTCCGGCGGGTACTCCCGGGTCAGCAGTCCCACTCGCACCCGGAACCCCCTGTTCTCAGCGGCTGGTTGCACCTCATGGTCACCCAGATGCGGCGCGCGGGGAAGACCGCGGGGGCCGGGTGAAGCAGCAGTCTCCGCAGACACCGCCGCCGGGGACGCGGTAGTAGAGGCAGCAGCTGCGGCGCCGGAGGGTCGCGGGGTCGAGCCTGCCTGCGAGGGCGGGGCGGGCCAGCAGCTCCGCGGTCAGGGCGCGGGTACGGGCGGCGACGTCGGTACGGCCGTTCGCGTGCGCCCATCCCAGCAGCTGACGGGCGGCGCCGGCGAGCGCCGAGGCCGCGTTGCCGCGCAGCAGGCCCGTGGCGACCCGGTACCGGTCCCGGAGGGCCGTGGCCAGGGGTTCGAGGTGGCCGTCCAGGACGACCGCCGCGAGGGTCGCCGCGTCCCCGGGCAGCGGGCGGAGCTCGGTGAGCCAGAGGTCGTCGGGGGCGCCGGCGTCCCAGTGCAGGAGCCGGGGGTCCAGGTCGGGGATCCGGCCGTGCAGGGCGGCGCAGCCCAGGGAGACCGACCAGAGCCGGGCGGCGAGCCCCTGCTGGGCCACCGAGGCCGCGATCCGCAACTCGGGGGCGCGGAGGGCGTCCGCCACCTTCTGGACACGGAAAGTCATAGAATTTTCGTAAACCTCCGGCCCAGGATTTTCATAGGCCTCCGCGAGCGTCGACGGCGTCGGACGAGGCACTGCGTCCGTGCGTAGTACGAAGAAACCGCCGAGCGGGCGGAGGGCGGCGAGATCGAGGTCGAGGTCCACGAAGAGCAGTAGTACCAAGGCCCCTAGGGGACACCTCCAAGTGGGCCAGGGCCGGACTCACCCACCCTGGGGAGGACGGTGCCCGATTCGTACTCCATCGGCAGTAGGACCCAATGCCTGCTCAGGTACGACGACGGGAACAGCTTTTCGCGGCATCGTGTTGCACATGGAAGCCGACCGTTCGCCACGCCGGGGTCACTGCCCCCGCTTCACGCAGAGGAGCAGCTCATGAGTGCCCTCGCGTTGTCCGTGGTCCTGTCGCTCGTCTCCGCCGTCGCGTACGCGGGTGGGGCGATCGTCCAGGAGCGCGTCGCGGAATCCTCCCCCGAGCAGCAGTTCGCCCCGCTGCGCCGGGCGAGCTGGTGGGTGGCGGTCGGGCTGAACGGCCTCGGCGGTCTGCTGCACGTGGTCGCGCTGGCCTACGGCCCGCTGAGTGTGGTGCAGCCGCTGGGCGCGCTCACCATCGTGTTCGCGCTGCCCATGGCGGCGCTGTTCGTCGGCCGCAGGGCCGGGACGACGGCCTGGCGGGGCGCGATCATGGCGACCGTGGGTCTGGCCGGTCTGCTGGCCCTGGTCGGCGCCTCCGACGCACAGTCGCTGGACACGGCCCAGCGGGTGGCGGTCGCCTCGGTCACCGGTGCCGCGGTCGTGGCGCTGATGATCGCGGGCCGGGCGGCGCACCGGCATCCGGCGGTGCGCAGCATCCTGCTCGCCACCGCGTCCGGCATAGCGTTCGGCATGTCCTCGGTCTTCACCAAGACCGTCGCGGTCGACTGGACGGGCGGGGTGAGCGCGGGCGACCTGCCCTCCCTCGCCGTGATCGGCGTCCTGGCCACGGCCGGCATGCTGCTCTCCCAGGCCTCCTACCGCGGCGCGGGCCTCGCGGCCCCGCTGGCCACGCTCACGGTCGTGAACCCGGTGGCCGCGGCCGCGGTCGGCATCACGATGTTCGGCGAGACCTTCCGCCACGGCACCATCGGCACCGTGCTCGCACTGAGCTGCGGAGTGGTGGCGACGGGCGGCCTGATCCTGCTCACGACGGAGCGCATCGCACGCGCCGAGACGCTGCCGCTGCCGCTGCCCGAGCAGACCCCCACCCGGGCCGCCGAGGAGCTGCCCGCGGACCTGTCCGGGCCCCTGACCGCCGAGACACTGCTCGCCGGCCTCCCCGAGCAGTCGGGGATCCCGGCGGACGCTCTGGTCGCGGCGGACGCTTCAGCGGCGGACCGCGAACTCCCGGACCCCGACGACGGCTCCCCGGTCTACCTCTACGGCCCGCTCTACGGAGCCTCGTACGTCCCGATGCCGGTCCTGGACCGGCATCGCATGCGCATCAAAACCTGACCGCCCCGACCGGACCACGCCGCCTACCGGAACAGACCGAAGCAGACCTCAGAGCCTGACACCGCCGGCCCGCAGATACGCGACCGGGTCGATGTCGGTGCCGAAGCCGGGCCCCGTCCGCACCTCGAAGTGCAGATGCGGGCCCGTGCTGTTGCCCGTGGACCCGGAGCGCCCGATGCGCTGTCCGCCGCCGACGCTCTGCCCGCTCTTCACGGAGATCGCCGAGAGATGGGCGTACTGGCTGTAGCGCCCGTCGGCATGCCGGATGACGACCTGGTACCCGAAGGACCCCGCCCACCCGGAACTGACCACCCGCCCCGCCCCGACCGCCTTCACGGAGGTGCCCGTCGGGACGGCGAAGTCGACACCGGTGTGGTAGCCCTTCGACCAGGAGGAGCCGGCCTTGTGGTACGGCGTGCCGGTGGGCGCGCTCACGGGGGCGACGAGGGAGCGACTGCCCTGCTCGGTCCCGGTGTCGGTGTCGTCGTCGGAAGCGGTCTTCTCCGGAGACGTCTGAGAGGACGACTGGGAGGACGTCTGCGTGGTGGCGGTGACCGACTTGCCCCGCAGATGCAGCCGCTGCCCGGGGACGATGAGGTCGGGATCGGACCCGACGGTCTTCCGGTTCGCGGCGTAGAGCCGCTGCCAGCCACCCTTCACGTCCTGCCGGTCGGCGATGCCGGAGAGGGTGTCGCCGTGGACGACGGTGTACATCTCGGCGGTCCCGGCCCGCGACTGGGGCGTGGTCTGCGGCTGCACGTCCGGCACCGAGCTCTTGGCCGACCCTGCGGGGTGGACGTCCGGGGTGTCGCCGCCACGGGTGAGCCCGGCCCGGACCGAGCAGACCGGCCAGGCGTCCGGCCCCTGCCCGTCCAGCACCTTCTCCGCGACGGCTATCTGCTGGTCCTTGGTGGCGAGATCGGCCCGCGGCGCGTACCTCGTGCCGCCGAACGCCTCCCATGTGGACTGGGCGAACTGCAGTCCGCCGTAGTACCCGTTGCCGGTGTTGATGCTCCAGTTGTTGCTCGACTCGCACGCGGCGACCTTGTTCCAGGTGTCCACGTCGGCCGCGTGAGCCGTACCGGAACCCGCGCCGATGAGCGGGACCACCATTCCGGCGCCGCCCGCCGTGACGGTGAGTGAGGCGCGGTTGATCCTGTTCGGCTGATACCGGCGGTGCCGGCCGCGTACGGCCATGGAGCTTCCCCCTCGACACACGTGCACATGGGCATACGTCAGGAGGGCCAAAAGTAAACGCCGCGAACAGGCCATGACAAGACGGCAATCGGCCGCCCTTCGGCGGTGCCGGGACGGTGGCAGGGCGGTCCCGTCCCGGCGGATGCGGCGGTGCTGAACACAACGGGGCCGACGGACCGTATCTGCATCTGCGTAGGCTGCTAACCAGCACAACCGGCACCACCGATACACGACCTACGCGATCCACTGGATCTTTGGGAGCAGACGGTATGAGCACTACAGCGCAGATCGGCGTCACGGGCCTCGCGGTCATGGGCAGCAACCTCGCCCGAAACTTCGCCCGCAACGGATACACGGTCGCGGTGCACAACCGGACGGCGTCCCGTACGCACGCCCTCGTCGAGGAGCACGGCCACGAGGGCGACTTCATCGCGGCGGAGACCGCGAAGGACTTCGTGGCGGCGCTGGAGCGGCCGCGCCGCCTGGTCATCATGGTGAAGGCCGGCGGTCCGACGGACGCGGTGATCCAGGAGTTCGCCCCGCTCCTGGAGCCCGGCGACATGATCATCGACGGTGGCAACGCCCACTTCGCGGACACCCGGCGCCGCGAGCGCGAACTGCGCGAGCAGGGCATCCACTTCGTCGGCACCGGCATCTCCGGCGGCGAGGAGGGCGCGCTCAACGGACCGAGCATCATGCCGGGCGGCTCGAAGGAGTCGTACGAATCGCTCGGTCCCATGCTGGAGAAGATCTCGGCGAAGGCGGCGGACGGGGCGCCCTGTGTGACGCACGTCGGGGCCGACGGCGCCGGGCACTTCGTGAAGATGGTGCACAACGGCATCGAGTACGCCGACATGCAGCTGATCGGCGAGGCGTACCAGCTGCTGCGCGATGTCGCCGGGTACTCGCCCGCGCAGATCGCGGAGATCTTCCGGACCTGGAACACCGGCCGCCTCGACTCCTACCTGATCGAGATCACCGCCGAGGTGCTGTCCCACGTGGACGCCGCGACCGGCAAGCCCTTCGTGGACGTCGTCGTGGACCAGGCCGAGCAGAAGGGCACCGGCCGCTGGACCGTGCAGATCGCCCTCGACCTGGGCGTTCCGGTGTCCGGCATCGCCGAGGCCGTCTTCGCGCGCTCGCTGTCCGGGCACGCGGCGCTGCGGGACGCCTCGCGGGGGCTGGCGGGTCCCAGGGCGACCCCGTTGAGCGAGGCGGAGGCCGGCGCGTTCGCCGACCGGGTCGAACAGGCGCTGTACGCCTCGAAGATCGTGTCGTACACGCAGGGCTTCCATGAGATCGCGGCCGCGCGGGACGAGTACGACTGGGACATCGACCTCGGTGCGGTGTCGTCGATCTGGCGCGGCGGGTGCATCATCCGGGCCGCGTTCCTGGACCGGATCCGGGCCGCGTACGACACCCGCGCCGATCTGCCGAGCCTGCTCTCCGACGAGACCTTCGCCCGCGAGATCGCCGACGCGCAGGACGACTGGCGTGAGGTGATCGTCGCGGCGACGCGTCAGGGAGTGCCCACGCCCGGGTTCTCGGCGGCGCTGGCGTACTACGACGGGCTGCGGTCCGAGCGGCTGCCCGCGGCGCTCACGCAGGGGCAGCGGGACTTCTTCGGGGCGCACACGTACCGGCGGGTGGACCGGGAGGGGTCGTTCCACACGCTGTGGGGCGGCGACCGGTCCGAGGTGTCCGCCTGAGGGCTTGTGTGTTCGCGTCGCGGGTGCGGCTGCAGGGGCGTGGGGGCTGGTCGCGCAGTTCCCCGCGCCCCCAGAGGCGTTGGCCCCTAGAGGTGTTGGTGGCCCCTAGGCGCGTTGGCCAGCCGTTTCTCAGGAGAGCGGCGGTCCCGGCTCAGGGTTCGGCACCGGTTCCGGGCCCGGTGGGATCGGGGACGGGGTCGGGTCCGGAGTCGGCACCGGGCCGGGACCCGGCGGCGGGGTCGGTGCCGGCGGCTCCGGGTTCGGTCCGGGGGGCGGCGGCTCCGGGGTCGGGCCCGGGGTCGGCCCCGGCGGGACGGGGTCCGGGTACGGGTTGGTCATCGTGTCCTCCAGCCAGTGGTGACGTCGGCTCTGGACTACTCCCCCGCGTACCCGCCGCCCGGCCCCGCAGTCACCCGGATGGGCCGGGTCAGAAACGGCCGGGATGGGCCACCAGCCACTCCTTCGCCGCGCGCAGCAGCTCGGGGTCGGCGGCCGGGGCCTCGTCGGGGTGGCGTTCGGCCCACTTGACGACGTAGGGGCAGAGGGGGGCGACCACGATGCCCTCGCGCTGTGCGATGGCGTACAGCTCGCGGGCCAGTGAGCCGGCGATGCCCTTCCCCTCGTGGGCCGGTTCCACGATCGTGTGGACGGGGACCAGGGCGCGCTCGGGCGATTCGAGGACGAAGTACTCGATGTGGCCGACGACTTCGCCGTCGCCGACGGCCTCCAGACGGCCCGCCGGCCGGTCGTCGCGGATCTCGATGTCGCTCATGGGCACGCTCCTGGTCTCGACCGTCTCTGACTCAGGCCGGTACGGCCTGCGGGCTGCGCTGCTGGTCCGAGCCCGGCACCGGCTCCGACGGGTCCGCGCCCAGGGCCACGATCCGGTTGTCGCGGTCCACGTGCACGACCCGGGGTTCCAGCGCCCGTGCCTCGGCGTCGGTCACCTGAGCGTAACTGATGATGATCACCAGATCACCGGGGTGGACGAGATGGGCGGCGGCCCCGTTGATCCCGACGACGCCCGATCCGCGTTCGCCCTCGATGACGTACGTCTCCAGACGGGCGCCGTTGGTGATGTCGACGATGTGGACGAGCTCGCCGGGCAGCAGGTCGGCGGCGTCGAGGAGGTCCGCGTCGATGGTCACCGATCCCACGTAGTGCAGGTCGGCCTGGGTGACGGTGGCTCGGTGGATCTTGGACTTGAACATGGTGCGCAGCATGAAGTGCTCCGAGGTGTCGGCTCCCTGCCTGGTCCCGCCAGGTCAAGGGCTCTGTGTGCACGGGCGCGTCCAGGGTACGGAACGGGGCCCCGGCCGCGCACCGAGACCCCCGTCACGTCACAGGCGGTGCTCGGCCTTCCCGGGGTCCGGCAGGCGTGCACCGCCCGTCAGCGGCCGTCTCGGCGTGCGTACGCCTCCGCCAGCAGCAGGTAGCCGGCGGCGGTCCAGGTGTAGGCGCGGTCGCGCAGTCCCGTTCCGGTCAGCGCGTCGAAGTTCTCCGCGAAGCCGTGCGTCTCGCAGAGCGCGCGGAAGCGGGCGCTGATGTCGTCGGCCAGCCGGTGGTGCCCGGCTCGGCGCAGTCCGTCCTCGATGAGGACGGTGGCGGGTGCCCAGATCGGGCCGCGCCAGTAGCCGTCGGCGAGATAGTGCGGGGAGGTCGTGAGCTCGGTGGCCAGGCCGTACGGCGTCAGGTGGGCCTTGATGCGGTCGGCGAGGGCGCTGCCGATCTCGGCGGGCAGGTGCTCGCCCAGCACGATGGGCATCAGGTCGAGCAGGCTCGAGCTGCTCCAGGTGTTCCCCGTGGCGGCTCCCCGGGCGACGAACCGGTCGCCGGTCCAGAGCTGGTCGAGGAGCGCGGCCTGCGTCTCCTCGGCCGCTCGCGTCCACCGGCGCTCGTCGTCCCGCTCGTCCAACTCTGCGGCGAGAGCGGCGAGTTCCCGCATCTGGAGGGCCAGGAAGGCCGCCAGGTCCGCGGTGACGACCACGCGCTCGGGGTCGAAGGTGGTGGCGTTGTCCCAGCCGCTGTCGTTGCCGTGCTGGTAGTGGGGCAGTTCGGCGCCGGGGGCGCGCCGCGCGGTGAGCCAGAAGTCGGTCCAGCGCTCCAGTCGTTCGTAGGACTGCGCCAGTTCGGCCTGGTTCGGCGGCATCGGCAGCCGTCGGCGCAGATGTCCGGACGCCCAGCCGTGGATGGGCGGTTTGACGAAGTTGTGGAGCACTTCGGAGTGGGTGACCGAGTCGGGCAGGGCGCCGGTCTCGTCCTGGTGGTCGAAGGGGAGGTGGAACTGGTCGACGGCCAGCTCGGGGCAACCGGGGGCCAGCGCCAGGGCGTTGAAGCAGTGGTCCCAGCTCCAGACCTTGTCCATCCAGTGCTTGGACATCAGCACGGCGGGCCGGGTGACCAGACCCGCCGGCCGTACGGTCGCCGACCACAGGACGTAGGCGGCGAGTTCGGCGGCGGGGGTGGCGGCCGAACGCCAGGGGGCGACGGCGTCGACGAAGTCCGCGAACGCGGCCCGTGCCGACTCCACGACCTTCTCGAAGGACAACTCGGACGTGAACGGCGGCCGGGCGGTGTCGAGTTCCTCGACGGCGATCTCCCACACCCCGTCCGCCTCCGCGGTCACCGTGAGGCCGCGGTCGGCGCTGCCCAGGGTCTGTTCCCCGGCCGTCTCTGCGACGGCGCCGCTCAGCACGGTGACCCGGTAGCGGCGTCCGGTCTCGTACGACGTGAACACGTAGGCGTCGGCCGCCGGATCGTGGAAGAAGTAGGTGCCGCTGAACGGGGTCAGGGCCTCGGCGGCGGCGAACAGCCCCATCCCGAGGCCTCTCCCCCGCAGGCGGACGGTGTCCGGCGTCTCGTAGGCGAGGCCGACGCCGCCGCTTCCGCCGGTCCAGGTGAGCAGTCCCGGCGTCGCCTCGACGCGGGTCTCCGCCCGGTCGCCGGTCGCCTGGCCCACGGGCACCAGACGGAGCACGGCGTGCATGCCGTTCTGGTGGGAGACGAGGTGGAGGTCCTCGGCGTATGTCTTCTCCGCCACCACGGGCGAGATGTCGAACCAGGATCCGTACGTGCTGAACGGGATGTCGTGGACGGAGAAGGCCGGGCCGGGAAGGGCGGCGGTCATGAAGTACGACTCGTTTCTCGAGCACGGGGACTCGAACAGAGGGAAGGGGCGCGGTCCTTGACGGGCTCAGTCCTTGACGGCTCCGGCGGTGACGCCGGCGGCGATGTAGCGCTGGGCGAGGACGAGGATGACCGTGGCGGGCAGTGAGGCCACGACGGCGGTGGCCATGATGGCGTTCCACTCCTGGTTGTTGTTGCCGATGTAGTGGTAGATGCCGAGCGTGATCGGCTCGTGGGCGCCGCCGTTCACGAGGGTGCTGGCGAGGACGAAGTCGGACCAGGACCACAGGAACGCGAACAGCGACACCGTGACGACGGCGTTGCGGCTCATCGGCAGCACGATCGACCAGAAGGTGCGCAGGGCGCCGGCGCCGTCGGTCTTCGCCGCCTGGAGGAGTTCGCCGGGGATGCCGGACATGAACGCGGTGAAGACGAGCACCGCGAAGGGGACGGCCAGGGTGGAGTCGGCGACGATCAGGCCGGGGACGGACTGGAGCAGGCCGAGTTGGAGGTAGATGGCGTAGAAGCCCATCGCCATGATGATGCCGGGGATCATCTGGGCGGCGAGCAGGAGGAAGTTGAGGACGCCTGCTCCGCGTGGGCGCAGTTTGGCCAGGGCGTAGCCGGCGGGCGCGGCGAGGACCACGGTCAAAAGGACGGTGCCGAGGCCGATGACGAGGCTGGTGCCGAGGTAGGGCAGTTGCTCGCCCAGCACCTTGCGGTAGCCGTCGAGGGTGCCGTGGACCGGGAACAGGTCGGGTGGGCTCTTGCGCATGTCCTGGTCGCGGGTGAAGGACACGTTGACCATCCAGTAGACCGGGAAGAGCATGATTCCGGTCAGCAGGACGCCGAGGGCCGTCTTCCATCGAGTCTTCATGACAGCGCCTGCTTTCTCTGCGCCCGGACGTAGATCAGGCCGAAGACCAGCGCGGCGACCACGAGCAGGTTGCCGACGGCCGCGCCGGGGCCGAAGGCGGGCACCAGGTTGCCGAAGCCGAGCTGGTAGGACCAGGTGGCGAAGGTGGTGGACGCGTCGGCGGGACCGCCCTTGGTCATGATCCAGATGATGTCGAAGACCTTGAGCGTGTAGACCAGGCCCAGCAGCAGGGTGATCGCGGACACCGGGCGCAGCAGCGGGAAGGTGATCCGCCAGAACCGCTGCCAGGCGTTGGCCCCGTCGATGGCCGCCGCCTCGTACAGCGAGGTGGGGATGGACTGCAGGCCGCTGTAGAGGACGACCAGGTTGAACGGGACGCCGATCCAGATGTTCGCGATGATCACCGAGGTCAGCGACCAGTCCGGCGAGGTCAGCCAGTTGACGGGGTCGATGCCGACGGCGCTCAGCAGGGCGTTCACGACACCCGATTCGCTGTTGAGCATCCACGACCAGGTGGACGCCGACACGATCAGCGACAGCAGCCACGGCACCAGGAACAGGGCCCGCAGGGTCGCCGAGAGCCGGAAGTGCTGGTGGAAGAAGACCGCGAGGGCGAGGCCGATGGCGTACTGGAAGAGCAGACACACAGCGGTGAACACCGCGGTGTGCAGCAGGGCCGGGGCGAAGGTGGGGTCGTCGAAGACAGTGCGGTAGTTGGCGAGGCCGGTGAAGGGGGCGTCGCCCTGGACGAAGGAGCGGACGGTGTAGTGGCGCAGGCTCAGGTCGAGGTTGCGGTAGAGCGGATAGGCGTAGAAGAGGATCAGATAGAGGGTGACCGGGGTGAGGAAGGCCCAGGCGGCCCACTGCTGGGAGGCGGGGCGGCGGCGCGGTGCGGCGGGGGCCGGACCACCGAGCGTGGCCCGGTGGTCCGACTTCTGGAGGGTGGCACTCATCAATTCGCCCTGAGATCCGGTCACTTGACGGCGGACTGGGCGGCGGCCAGTGCGTCCTTCGGGGACTGCGCGCCGCTGAGCGCGGACTGGACCGCCTTCCACATCTGCTCGGAGATCTTCGGGTACTTGGTGCCGAGGTCGTCGCTGGTGCGGCCCTTGGCGGCCTTGACCGCCTCGACCCACGGCTTCAACTCCGCGTTCGCCGCGACCTGCTTGTCCTGGACCTCGCTGGTGGGGGCGACGTAGGACAGGGTGGTGTCCGTCTCGAAGAGGTTGTCGGTGCTGGTCAGGCAGGTGACCAGCTTCTGCGAGGTGGCGTAGCGGCCGGTGTCGCCCTGCACCGGGATCGTGACGAACTCGCCGCCGGTCGGAGCCGCCGCGTCACCGCCCTTGGCTCCCGGTATCGGCAGGACACCGTAGTCGAAGCCCGCCTTGTCGGCGTTGGCGAGCTGCCAGGTGCCGTTCTCGGCGAACGCGTAGTCACCGCCGGCGAACTCCTGCCAGCTGGTCGTCTGGGTGTTGTTGATGACCGAGTTGGGCGCGTACCCCTTCTTCAGCCAGTCGCTCCACAGGGCCAGCGCGGAGACGCCCTCGGCGGAATCGAGTTCGGTCAGCTGGGCGCCGGAGCCCCACAGCCACGGCAGGAACTGGAAGCTGCCCTCCTCGGTGCCGATCGCGGAGAAGGTGATGCCCTTCTTGCCGGCCTTGTCGACCTTGGCCAGGGCCGCCGTCAGCGAGGCCCAGTCCTTGACCGAGGCGATGTCGACGCCGGCCTCCTTCAGGACCTCCTTGTTGTAGTACAGGGCGAGGGTGTTGGCGCCGATCGGGGTGCCGTAGGTCTTCCCGCCGGCCTGGCCGGCCGCCAGCAGGTTGGGGTCGACCGCGGAGGTGTCCAGTTTGTTGTCGTCGGTCGTGGTGAGCACCCCCGCCTCGGCCAGCGTCGACACCACCGGGTTGTCGACGATGAGGACGTCCGCGGAGTTGTCCTGCTGCGCCGCCAGCAGCGCCTTGTTCGACAGATCGCTGGTGTCGAACCCGGTCCGCTTGACCTTCACCCCGGCCTCAGTGCCGCAGGAGTCCAGCAGCTTGGCCCAGGCCGAGCTCTTGTCGAACTGCGGGTAGGGGTCCCAGATCGTGTACGTACCGCTGTCCGCGGCGTTCGCCCCGCCACCACCCGAGCCCGAACCGCAGGCGGTGGCGGTGGCGGTGGCGACGAGGGCCAGGGCGGTCAGGGTGGCTGCGGTCAGACGGCGGTGACTCAGGGTGCTGTTCATCGCGGGTTCCTTCGGTTCTTGGCATGCGGGTGCCGAGGCACGGGCTTTTCGGGCATGGAGGTGCCGAAGCGGTGAGGTGCCGGCCGGAAACGGGTACGGCGAACGGGGCCGTGGTGCGATGGCGCTGAAAGAGATCTCTGCGTGCTGTGAATATGGGGGCGGGCCGTCGGTTCGGCCCTGGTGACTCCCGGGGGTCAGTCCGTCGGTTCGGTCCTGGTGACCCCCGGTCAGTCCGTCGTGTCGGCCCGCGTCACTCCGGCGGGCCCTGTGCTGGCCCGCAGCGAGATCGGCGGCGTGAGCAGATGGTGCCGGGGTGGTCCAGCCGCTCCACCAGCAGTTCGACGGCGAGCCGTCCCAGGTCGGCGGCCGGTACGTCGGCGGCGGTGAGCTGCGGGGTCACCGTCTCCGCCCAGCGGCCGGCCACCACCCCGGTGACGGAGAAGTCCCGCGGGACATGGCGGCCCGCCCGGGCGAGCCCCCGGTAGAGGCCGCCCAGGGCGGCCTCGTTCAAGGTCACCAGGGCCGTGGTGGCCGGCTCGTCGTGCAGGATGC
Organism: Streptomyces sp. S.PB5; assembly: GCF_030403745.1. Taxonomy (GTDB): domain Bacteria; phylum Actinomycetota; class Actinomycetes; order Streptomycetales; family Streptomycetaceae; genus Streptomyces. The sequence continues at coordinate 380,087 of NZ_JAQMWP010000010.1, read as the reverse complement.
GTTCCACACAGGACTGCCCGGACGCGGCGTCGTCCCCGCAGCAGTACGTCCGGACCGTCAGCCCACGCTCGGCCGCGGCCTTGGTGAAACCGTCCAGGCCCCGCTGCGCGGACTCGTACCCGGCCCGCAGCAGCTGCTCCGGCCGGTTGACGAAGGCGACCCGGCGATGGCCGAGGTCCGCCAGGTGGTGCACGCACGCCGCCGCCAGGGCGGTGTGGTCCAGAGCCACCCACCAGCTGCCCTCGGGACGGGCGGTGCGCCCGATGGCGACGGAGGGGAAGCCCAGCTCGGCCAGGTGATCCACCCGGTCGTCGGCCAGCCTGATCTCCATCAGGATCGCGCCGTCGACCCGCCGCTCCCCCAACAGCCGCTGGAAGGAACGGTCGCTGTCCACGCCGCTGGGTGAGAGCAGCACGTCGTAGTCGAAGGCCGCGGCCGCCTCCACCACACTGCCGATGAAGTCCAGCTGCATGCCCGTGTAGTGGTTCCCGGCCGGCGGGAAGACCAGCCCGATCGTGCTGGTCCGCCCGTTGGCCAGGGCACGGGCGCTGGCACTGGGCCGGTAGCCCAGCTCGTCGACGACCCGCTGGATCCTCCGCCGCGTCTCCTCCGACACCGGACGCTTGCCGCTCAGCGCATAGGACACGGTGCTCCGCGAGACACCGGCCCGCCGGGCGATCTCACCGATGTTCACGGGAACTCCTTGCTCGAACAGATTCCAGTGCGAACCGTTGTCGAACCGGTTCGCGTGAAGTGACGGTAGAAACGGTCCGAGCGGCTGTCAACGCCTCGGACGGCATCAAGAGTTCCTTGCTCCAGGGGATTGTCCGCCGCTTGTCCCGGTGCTAGCTTGCCGAACCGGTTCGACAGGAAGATCCACAGCAGATCCGAAACAGCCGCCGACCGTCACGCCCGGTGTCGTCGAACCAGTTCGAGTTCCCGAAGAGTCGCCGAACTCAAGGATTGAGGACGCAATCCATGTCATCCCCCGAGAGATCCGCCCGGCGCCACGCCCCGGCCGCCGTCGCACTGACCCTCGGCGCGGGTCTGCTGGCCGCACCCGCCGTGTCCGCGCAGGCGGCCGAGACCCCCCAGCCCACCGCCCGCTACACCTTCGACCAGGACGACCTCGCCTCCGGAAGGATCACCGACAGCTCCGGCAACGGCCTCACCGCGACCCTGGTGAACGGTTCCACCGCCCGGTCGGTCGACGGCACCGGCGGCGGAAAGGCGCTCGCCCTGCCCGGCGGGGCGCCCACCTCGGACGGCGCCTACGTCCGTCTGCCCCGTGAAGTGGTCGGTGACGCCAGCGACCTGACAATCTCCGCCCGTGTGAAGTGGAGCGGCGACAAGTCGTCCTGGCAGCGCATCTTCGACCTCGGCACCAACACCACCAGATATCTGTTCAGCACGCCGTACAGCGGCAGCGGCCTGTTCCAGACCTCCGTGACCACGGGCGGCGGCGGTGCGGAGACCCAGGTCCGCGGGTACGCGCCGCTGCCCGCGGACGAGTGGCGCACGGTCACCGTCACCCTCGACACCGCCGCCGGCCGGCTCACCACCTATCTGGACGGCGTGGCGGTCTCCTCCTCCGCGACCGGCATCAAGGCCAAGGAACTGCTGGAGGACCAGGCCACGGCGGCCGGTTACATCGGCAAGTCCTTCTGGCCGGACCCGCTGCTCAAGGGCGCGATCGACGACTTCGCCGTGTGGCACTCGGCCCTGAGCTCCGCGCAGGTGGCCGGCCTGGTCGAGGCGGTACCGACCGTCGGGGAGCTCTCCCGGACCTCCTTCGACGTCCGTACGACGACCGGGACCGCCCCCGCCCTCCCCACCGCCGTCCGCGCCGCCTTCTCCGACGGCTACGACCGTGACACTCCGCTGACCTGGGACGCCGTCCCGCCGGAGAAGTACGCCCGGCCGGGAACGTTCACCGTCGCAGGCGCGGCGGCCGGGCGGGAGGTGAAGGCGACGGTCACCGTGGTGCGCGAGGGGCAGCTCACCGTCGACCTCGGCTCGGACACCGGCGCCTTCCACGGCGGCGCCTCCGGCACCCTCTACGGGGTGTACGGGCCGGACGTCCCCACCAACAACCTCATCGAGGGCATGGGCCTGCGCACGGTCTCCACCAAGGCGCAGGACGGCCCGCAGCACCCGGGCGCAGACGCCCTGGAGGTGGTGCAGCCGCTGGCCGACTCCACCGACGGTGATGTGTACATCTACATGACCGACATCCACCGCGGCTTCCCGTACCAGTGGCCGGGCGACACCCCCGCCGAGAAGGTCGAGTTGTACGAGGAGAAGCTCGCCAAGCAGGTCGACCAGGTCCTCCGACTGCCGAAGCGGTACCAGGACAACGTCGTCTTCGTGCCGTTCAACGAGCCCGAGGGCAACATGTTCGGCACCGGCGAGTGGAGCTACGACAAGGTCAGCTGGCTCGACGACCCCGACGACTTCTTCGCCGCCTGGGACTCCGCCTACCGGCTCATCAAGGACAGGATGCCGAGCGCCCGGACAGCCGGGCCCAACACCAGCATCCTGTACGACCAGGTGAAGGGCTTCCTGACGCACGCGCTGGCCGCCGGCACCCTCCCCGACGTCATCACCTGGCACGAGCTCAGCCACCCGGAGGCGGTGCGCGAGAGCGTCGCCAAGTACCGGACGTGGGAGAAGGATCTTTTCCGGGGCACGGACCGCGAGGGCACCCGGCTCCCCGTCAACATCAACGAGTACGCCTTCAACTACCACACCTCGGTCCCCGGCCAGATGATCCAGTGGGTCTCCGCGATCGAGGAGTCCAAGGTCGACGCCGACATCGCGTACTGGAACATCGACGGCAACCTCTCCGACTCCGCGGTGCAGTCCAACCGCGGCAACGGGCAGTGGTGGCTGCTGAATGCGTACGCCTCGATGAGCGGGCACACGGTGGCCGTGAGCCCGCCGTTCCCCGGCGAGAACTACAGCATGCAGGGCGTCGCCACGCTCGACGAGAGGAAGAAGCAGGCCCGGCTGGTCTTCGGCGGGTCGGACGGCAAGGGCCACATCGTCTTCGACGACGTCCCGAAGAAGGTCTTCGGCGGCCGGGTGCACGCCTGGGTGCGGGAGATCGAGTGGAGCGGACAGGTCGGCGACCACTCCGGGCCGAAGCTGCTGACCGAGACGAGCCTCGAGGTCGGTGACGACGGCAAGGTGATCGTCGACTTCGGCGACGGCGGTCTGCCGACGCTGAAGGAGTCCTCCGCGTACGAGATCGTCCTCAGCCCGGCGGGCGAGGCGAAGGGCACCCTGGCCGCGCCCACCCGCTGGCAGGGCTCCTACGAGGCCGAGGACGCCGCGCACACCGGATCCGGCTGGTCGAAGAACGGTCCCGAGGGCTCACCGCGTGACGTGTCGAAGTTCTACACCTCCGGCGGCTACGACGTCGGCGGACTGCGCACCGGCTCCGACGTCACGCTCGACTTCACGGTGGACGTGCCCGAGGACGGCACCTACGACCTGAGCGTCTTCGCCAACTCCCTCAACACCTTCGACAAGGTGACGGAACAGGGCCCCACCAATGTCTTCCTGCGTGTGGACGGCCGGGCGGAGACCGAGCAGGAGCTGTATCTGCCGCTCGGCTACAAGTGGGTGGTGTGGGACCACACCGACACCCGGGTCGAGCTCACCCGGGGCAGGCACACCCTGACGCTCGCCGCTGAGAGCCTCGACGGCAAGCGCGTCACGAAGGGCGACGCGATCGTCGACCGGCTCACCCTGTCCCTGCCGGACGCCTCGGCCGCCAGCCGGGTGTACGAGGGCGAGCTGGCCTGGCTGGGCGGCGGGGCGAAGCCCGTCTACGACCTCCCGAAGCAGGACACCCCGGCCACCGGATCGGGCGCGGCCCGGCTCGCCAAGGGGCAGACCGCCACGTTCTGGGTCTACTCCCCCGCCGACCGCGAGGCCACGATCGACGTGGCCACCCTCGGCGGCACCGGTGCCCGGCTCTCCGTCAACGGACATGACGTCCTGCGCCTCGCCAAGCGCAGGAGCAGCGTCGCGGTCTCCCTCTCCGGCGGGGTCAACAAGGTGACGCTGACCGGCGGTTCGGCCCCGACCCTCGTCGACCGGCTCACGGTCACGCCCACCGAGGGCACGCTCCCGGTGCGCACGTACGAGGCCCAGGACGCCCGACTGGCCGGTTCGGCCTCGCTCGCCCAGCTGTCCCTCGCGACGGGCGGGACCGCGATCACCGGGATCGGCGGCGACCCGGGCAACGGCAACACCGCCACCTTCAAGGTCACCGCGGACCGGGCCGGCCTCCATGCCCTGCGCATCCGCTACTCCAACCCCGAGCAGTCCGAGGCCACCCACTACAACCCGGACCCGCTGGCCCGGCACGCCGACATCACCGTCAACGGCGGTGAGACACGCCGCGTGGGCTTCCCGCACAGCTTCCACCGGAACAACTTCTGGGAGCTGACCGTCCCCGTCCAGCTGAAGAAGGGCGAGAACACGGTCACCTTCCGCTCCGAGGAACTGCCGAACTTCGACGGCACGACCTACGCCTCGGACACCTTCCCGGGGGTGCTCCTGCGCTCCCGCTACGCCCCGCTGATCGACCGCATCAGCGTGGCGCCGTACGCGAGGGAGGTGCGGTGAGCCGGTAGCCGGTGACACGGGTCGGCGCGGACGGTCCGCGCCGGCCCGTGCTCCCGTCACTCCACCCCGGTGGGCCGCCGCGACGCCGCCGTCGCCTCCCGTACGTCCGTCAGCGGCCGCAGCCGGTACGTGTACGCGTAGTCCCGGTTCGCGAACAGCTTGTACTCGTCGTGCGTGTGCGCACCCCAGCTGTTGTCGCCGCCGACGCCCATCTGCCGGTACGCCAGCCGCAGGACGACCTCGTCGCGCGGGGTGAGCTGGTAGTCGTGGCGTGCGCCGACCGAGAGGTCCTCGGGGGTGAAGCGCGAGGCGTTGACGTCCAGCAGGGGCTCGCCGGAGACGAGCAGGCCCGTGCCGTCCGTGCCGGTGAGGGCGATCCAGCGGATGTCGCTCCTGCCGCCGTTCTCCTGGGGGCGGATGTAGGGGGTCCACTGGCCGGAGACGGTGCCGGACCAGCGGCCGACGTCGGTGCCGTTGTTGCGGTCCCACTGGTTCTCCTCGGGACCACGGCCGTAGTAGTGGAGCTTCTCCAGACGGCCGGGGAGGAACAGCATCGTGCCGACCTCGGGGATGTACGGCAGTGAACTCGCCCCGGGGTGCAGGGTGTTGTCGACCTTGATCTCGGCATTGCCGAAGACCGTGTAGGTGGTGGTGTAGGTCGATTCCGTCGTGGTCGGCAGCGTGCCGGTGACCTTGATCTGGACGGCCCGGTCGCGCAGCGCGCGCACGTCGACGGATGTCACCTTGCGGTGCGCGCCCGCGTCCCGCCAGGTCTGGTTGCGGGTGTGCTGGCCGTTGCCGCGGTCGTTGTCGGTGGGCGCCCGCCAGAACTGCGGGGCGGGACCGGAGGTGATGAGCTGTCTGCCGCCGGCCCGGTAGGAGGTGATGACCCCGGTGGCCTTGTCGACCGTCACCGAGAAGCCCTTGCCCGTGACCGTGACGGTCGTGTCGCCGTCCTCGTGGGTCAGGGCCGGGACGCTGTCCAGCGGCGCCGGGGTGACGGCGGGGCTGTGGGCGTCGACGGTGAGCTGGGTGCGGGCCGTCTCGAAGCCGGCCTTGGCCCACTTCGTGGATTCCCTGGTGGTGAAGGAGAGTTCGAGGTGGTACTCAGTGCCCGGTGCCGGGGCGGACGGCACCTCGAAGGGGATCACGACGTCCTTGCTCGACAGCGGTGGGACGTCGAGCTGGGCACGGCTCAGCTTCCCGCGCCGCACCGCCCTGCCGTCGGCGAGGAGCGCCCAACTGCCGTCGAGTTCCCGGAGGTTGGTGAACAGGTTCTCGTTGGTGAGGGTCACCGCCGGTGAACCGGCGGGCGCCCAGGCCGCGTTGACGGTCTGGTAGATCCGTTTGACCTCGGCGGCCTTGCCGGTGTGGCCGCGGTCGGCGGTGACGATGCCGTCGGCGACGAAGTTGCCGTCGTTGGGGTTGTCGCCCCAGTCGCCGCCGTAGGCGAAGAAGGTCTTCGCGCGCGGCCGTTTCTCGGTCAGGCCGGCCGTGGCCGCGTCGAACCAGAACCGCACCCCTTCGTCCCCGGGACCGCGGCTGCCGTCGGCCAGTTCGGCGGCGCTCAGGGCGCGGGCGTAGACCCGGGCCCGGCGGACGGTGCCACTGAACTCGCGCGTGGAGTTGTCGACGTCGGTGGCGAGGGAGAGGGGGGCGGTGTTGCTGCCGGGGCGGCGGGTCGTGGTGCGGACGGTCTTCGGGTCACCGTCGACGTAGAGGGTGAGCGTGCCGGCGTCGGCGTCGAAGACGCCCGCGACGTGGTGCTCGGTGCCGGTCCAGTCGTCGGGCACGGCCCAGCCGGCCGAGATCCACTGGCCGCCGCCGTGGATGAAGAACTCGATGGTCCTGTCGGTCTGTTTCAGGGCGTACTGGGTGTCGCCCTTGGCCAGGATCGGCTGGTGGTAGCCGGTGACGTGCGGGGTGATCCATGCTTCCAGCGTCAGGGAGCCGGTGAGGTCCAGGCTCGGGTCGCGGGGGAAGACGGTGCCCCCCGAGACGCCCCTGCCGCGGTCGAAGGTGCCGCCGGGGGCCATGATCTCGCCGCGCAGCCCGCCGGGGCCGGTCTCGGTCAGCAGCTTGCGCGTCGGGGTGGGCCAGCTCAGCGCCTGGTCGACGAAGTCCCAGATCCAGCCGCCCTGGAGAACGGGGTAGCGGCGGACGACGTCCCAGTACTTCTTGAAGTTGCCGCCCGAGTTCCCCATCGCGTGGGAGTACTCGATCATGACGTACGGCCGGGTGTCGGCGGTGTTCTTCGCCCGTGCCTCCACGGTGGCGGGGCTGTCGTACATCTCCGAGCGGATGTCGCTGACGGCCGGCCGGTCGTCGCCCTCGTACTGGACGACGCGGGTGGTGTCGTACGACTTGATCCAGTCGCGCATGGCGACGAAGGTGCTGCCGCCGCCGGCCTCGTTGCCCAGGGACCAGATGACGGCGCAGGCGTGGTTCTTGTCGCGGTGGACCAGGTTCTGGGCGCGGGCGACGCACGCCTCGGTCCAGTCGGCGTGGTCGCCGGGGTACTCGCCGCGGATGCCGTGGGTCTCCAGGTTGGTCTCGTCGACGACGTAGAGGCCGTACTCGTCGGCGAGTTCCATCCACGCGGGGTTGTTGGGGTAGTGCGAGGTGCGGACGCTGTTGATGTTCATCCGCTTCATGACCGTGATGTCCTCGATCATGTCGGCGCGGGTGAGGGACATACCGCGCTCGGGGTGCATCTCGTGGCGGTTGGTGCCGCGGAAGGAGACGGGCTTGCCGTTGATCCGCATCAGGCCGTCCCTGAGCGCGAACTCACGGAAGCCGACCCGGTGCGAGAGGGTCTCGATGACCTTTCCCGCCGGGTTCCGCAGCCTCAGCACGGCCGTGTAGAGGTAGGGGTGTTCGGCCGACCACAGTCGGGGCGCGGGCACGGCCTTGGCGGACCGGACCGTCACGTCCTCGCCGGTCCCGGTCACCTCGGCCCGCTGGAGCAGCGGCCGGGACCAGACGGGGTGTCCGGCCGCGTCGTACAGCTGGGTCTCCACGGTGTGGCGTCCGGTGCCGCCGTCGGCGTAGGCGCGCACGGTCGAGGTGACCGACAGTTCGGCGGAGGTGTGATCGTCGCCGAGCGGGGTGTCGAGGCGGAAGTCGCGCAGGTGGACGACCGGGGTGGAGTAGAGGTGGACCGAGCGGAAGATGCCGCTCAGCCGGATCATGTCCTGGTCCTCCAGCCAGTCGCCGTCGGAGTAGCGGTAGACCTCGACCGCGATCTGGTTGGTGCCGGGCCTCAGGTGCTCGGTGATGTCGTACTCGGCGGGGCTGAAGGAGTCCTCGTGGTAGCCGACGAGCCGGCCGTTGATCCACACGTAGTGGGCCGACTTGACGCCCTCGAAGTGCAGGAAGGTGCGCCGCCCCGACCAGTCCCGGGGGACGGTGAAGGTGCGCCGGTACTGGCCGACGGGGTTGCGGCGGGTGGGCGCGGCGGGCGGCTGCGCCTCCTCGCCCAGGCCGTTGGGACCCCACCAGGGGTAGGTGATGTTGACGTAGATGGGGCGGTCGTAGCCGTGCAGTTGCCAGGCGGAGGGGACGGGGATCGTGTCCCAGTCGCGGTCGTCGAGGTCGGTGCGGTGGAAGTCGGGGTCCCGGTCGTCGGGGCGGTCGGCGTACGCGAACCGCCATGTGCCGTCCAGGCTCAGCCGGTACGGGGAGCGGGTGCGGTCGGCGGCCAGGGCCTGTCTGACGTCGGCGTACGGCATGAGGGTGGTGTGCGGTGGTTCGGCGCCGAGCCGGAAGAGCGCGATGTTGCCGTTCCACTCCGGGGTTTCGGCCCTCGCCCCGGCCGCGTGTGCCGCGGTGATCGGGCCGGGCAGGGCGAGTGCGCCGAGGGCGGCGGCTCCCCCCTCCAGCAGACGGCGGCGGCTGACGGGAGACACGGGAAACTGCGGCATGACCGTGGCCTTCCTCGAAACGACAGTGTGGGGGCACTGCTTGAGTGGGCGTCAGATCCTGTTCGGTGCTGTGGGGAAACCGAACGCACACTAGGGTCTCGAGCAAGGCGAAGCAATGATGCTGTCGGTCTTTGTGTGATCCTGCGGGGTTGACGTTGCTCGCGAGGCGTGCGATGCCGCACGCGCGGTGACCGGCCTGCGAGGGGCGCCGCGCCTACGCCGCGACCTCCCTCACCGCCCCCGTCCGCTCCGCGAACTGCGTCCGGTGCAGCTCCGCGTACCGTCCGCCCAGTGCCAGCAGTTCCTCGTGGGTGCCCCGTTCCGCGATCCGGCCGCCCTCGACCACCAGGATCTGGTCGGCCGCGCGGATCGTGGACAGCCGGTGGGCGATGACGATCGCGGTCCGTCCCTCCAGAGCCTCCGTGAGCGCCTCCTGGACGGCCGCCTCCGAGGTGTTGTCGAGGTGGGCGGTCGCCTCGTCGAGGATGACCACGCGCTGGCGGGCCAGCAGCAGCCGGGCGATGGTCATGCGCTGGCGTTCGCCGCCGGAGAGGCGGTAGCCGCGTTCGCCGACGACCGTGTCGAGACCGTCGGGGAGGGAGTCCACGAGGGTGTCGAGGCGGGCGCGGCGCAGGGCGTCGCGGAGTTCGGCCTCGGTCGCGTCGGGGCGGGCAAGCAGCAGGTTGGCGCGGACGGTGTCGTGGAAGAGGTGGCCGTCCTGGGTGACCATGCCGAGGGTGGCGCGCAGGGAGCTCGCGGTCAGATCGCGGACGTCGGTGCCGCCGATGCGTACGGCGCCCTCGTCGACGTCGTACAGGCGCGGCAGCAGCCCCGCGATCGTCGACTTGCCCGCGCCGGAGGAGCCGACGAGGGCGATGGTCTCGCCCGGCTCGGCGCGGAATGAGATGCCCTTGAGGACCTCTTCGCCGCCCCGGGTGTCCAGGGACGCGACCTCCTCCAGGGAGGCCAGGGAGACCTTGTCGGCGGCCGGGTAGCCGAAGCGGACGTTCTCGAACTCGACCGCGACCGGCCCGTCGGGGGCGTCGACGGCGTCCGGCTTCTCCTCGATCAGCGGCTTGAGGTCGAGCACCTCGAAGACCCGCTCGAAGCTGACCAGCGCGCTCATCACCTCGACACGGGCGCCGGCGAGGGAGGTGAGCGGGGCGTACAGCCGGGTCAGCAGCAGGGCGAGGGAGACGACGGCGCCGGGTTCCAGGGTGCCGCGCAGGGCGAACCAGCCGCCGAGGCCGTAGACGAGGGCCAGGGCGAGGGCGGAGACCAGGGTGAGGGCGGTGATGAACACCGACTGGGCCGTGGCCGTGCGGACGCCGATGTCGGCGACCCGGCGGGCGCGGGCGGCGAACTCCTCCGATTCCTGCTCGGGGCGGCCGAAGAGCTTGACCAGGGTGGCGCCGGGCGCGGAGAAGCGTTCGGTCATACGGGTGCCCATCGCCGCGTTCAGCGCGGCCGCCTCCCGCTGCATCCGGGCCATCCGGGTGCCCATGCGGCGGGCCGGGATCACGAAGACCGGGAGCAGGGCGAGCGCGAGGAGCGTGATCTCCCAGGACAGGGTGAGCATGACGGCAAGGGTGAGCAGCAGGGTGACGAGGTTGCTGACGACCCCGGAGAGTGTGTTGCTGAACGCCCGCTGGGCCCCGATGACGTCGTTGTTGAGTCGGGAGACCAGCGCTCCCGTACGTGTGCGTGTGAAGAACGCGACCGGCATGCGCTGCACATGATCGAACACAGCCGTCCGCAGATCGAGGATGAGTCCCTCCCCGAGCGTCGCCGACAGGCGCCGCCCGAGGATGCCGAGGGCCGCCTCCACGACCGCGATGAGCGCGATGAGCAGGGCGAGTCGTACGACCTTGCCCTCCTCGTCGCCCGTCACGATCGCGTCCACGACGTCCCCGGCCAGCACCGGGGTGGCGACGGCGAGCAGCGCGGTCGCCACCCCCAGCACCACGAACTGTGCGATACGGGTGCGGTGCGGCCGGGCGAACGCGCCGATGCGGCGCAGCGTCGCGCGGGCGAAGGGGCGGGTCTGCTCCTGGGCGTTCATGACGCCCTGAAGCTGTGTCCAGGCTGTGGTCTCCATGCTCATGGGAGCGAACGTAGGACCTCAAGCGTTGTTGAGGTCAACACTTCTCGGACGTCCCCCCGCTCGAAGGATCCGATGACCGTACGCAATCCCCCGGCCGCCCTTCTGCAACCCGTGGTTGGCACGGCCGGGGAAACCTCCTCTGACGTGAGCCCCCGTCGCGTCCCCGCCCGCAGGATCCGCCAGATCCTGTGTCTGCTTCCGCTCCTGCTGGTCACGGTGGTCGCCGTGCAGCACCGCTCGGTCCTCGCCGAGGGCTTCGGGCATCTGAGGTCCGCCGAGTGGCCCTGGCTGCTGGTCGCGGTCTGCGCGACCGGCCTGACCTGGGTCGCGGCGGCCTGCACCCGGCAGGGCGCGGTCGTGCAGGGTCTGCCCAAGCGGCGGCTGCTGGCCACCCAGTTCGCGGCCGGCGCGGCCAACCATCTGCTGCCGACCGGCCTGGGCGCGAGCGCGGTCAACCTCCGTTTCATGACGGTGTGCGGGCTGCCGCTGGCCCGTTCCTCGGCCGCGCTCGCCCTGTATCTGCTGGCGGAGTCGGTGGGCCGCCTCGGTCTGCTGGCCGCCCTGCTGATCGCCTTCCCGGACGCGCTGAGCCTGGGCACGCTCCTTCCCGAGGGGGCCGTCGGCGCCCTGCTGCCCGCCGTCGGTGTGGTGCTGCTCGGGGCGGCGGGCGTCCTCGTGGGGGTACGACGGGTGCGTACGGCCGTGACGTCGTTCCTGCGCACCGCTCTCTGCGAGGCGCGCGAGGTGCACACCAGGCCCGCGCGGGCCCTCGCCCTGTGGGGCGGCTCGTTCGCGTTCCCGGCGCTGCAGGCGGCCGGGCTGGCCGCGGTGGGGCAGGCGCTGGGGCTGCCGGTGCCGCCGCTGCACATGGCGGTGGCGTATCTCGCGGCCACGGTCGCCGTGGCGCTGGTGCCCACGCCGGGCGGGATCGGCTCGGTCGAGGCGGCGCTCGTGGTGGCGCTGGTGGCGGCGGGCGGTCCGGCGGCGATCGCGACGGCCGTGGTGCTGGCCTATCGGATCATCACCGTCTGGCTTCCGCTGCTTCCGGGGGCGTTGACGCTCGGGGCCCTGGTACGAATGAAGGTCATCTGATGCAGGTGGCCTGACCGAAGGAGCCCGCGATGCCCGTCCGGACCGAACGCAACGGCCCCGTCACCACCGTCGTCCTGTCCCGCCCCGCGGCCCGCAACGCGGTCGACGGCCCGACGGCCGCGGAACTCGTCGCCGCCTTCCGGGAGTTCGAGGCGGATCCCGGGGCGCGGGTGGCGGTGCTGTGGGGCGAGGGCGGTACGTTCTGCGCGGGCGCCGACCTCAAGGCCCTCGGTACCGAGCGCGGCAACCGGGTCACCGAGGACGGCGACGGCCCGATGGGACCGACCCGGCTGCGGCTGTCCAAGCCGGTGATCGCGGCGGTCGCCGGGCACGCGGTGGCGGGCGGTCTCGAGCTGGCGCTGTGGTGCGATCTCCGGGTGGCCGAGCAGAACGCGGTCTTCGGGGTGTTCTGCCGCCGCTGGGGCGTTCCGCTGATCGACGGCGGCACGGTACGGCTGCCCCGGCTGATCGGCACGAGCCGCGCACTGGACATGATCCTGACGGGCCGGCCGGTCACGGCCCCGGAGGCCCACGCGATGGGCCTCGCCAACCGGGTCGTCCCCACCGGCACCTCGCGCACGGCCGCCGAGGAACTGGCCGCCGCTCTCGCGGAGTTCCCGCAGGCGTGCCTGCGCTCGGACCGGGCGTCGGTCCTCGACCAGGAGGGGCTGGCCGAGGAAGCCGCCCTGCGCCGGGAACTCGGCCATGGCATGGGTGTGTTGGCGGAAAGCCTGGAGGGGGCGGCCCGGTTCGCCTCCGGGGCGGGGCGGCACGGTTCGTTCAAGGACGGGTGAGCCACTCCCGGGTGGCCTTCGTCACGGTGCTGTTCCGTCTGCCGCAGGTGCCGCCGGTGACGGTCGACACGATGAACTACGCGTCCCTCGCCGTCGTAGTCGTCCTCGTCACCGTGTGGTGGTACGCCGCCCGCCGTTCGTACGGATCGTCGTCCGGGCGGGGGCATCCGCCGGGCTGGCCGGCTACGAACTCCTGTGCCCGATACGGCAGGATGAGCGGTCGCGTCGCCGTGGCGCCGGCACGGTCGCGCGGTCGCTCATCCGGCAACCCGAACAGGTGGCAACGTGACAGCTTTTCAACGGGATCTCACCATGGACGACCTGGTCGTCCCCGGAATCGCCGTGGTCGCGGGCCTGATTGCCGCGTTCCTGCTGCGGGTCCTCCTCAAGTGGCTCGGAAAGCACGCCGACCGCACGAAATGGAGCGGTGACGACGTGATCGTGGCCGCGCTGCGCGTGGTGGTGCCCGCGGCGGCGATCGCGGGCGGCACGGCCGTCGCCGCGGCGGCGCTGCCGCTGACGAAGACCACCCAGCGCACCACCAACCAGATCCTGACCGTCCTGCTGATCTTCGTGGTCACGGTCGCGGTGGCCCGGCTGGTGGCCGGTCTGATGCGGTCGGTCACCCAGTCCCGTCCCGGCGTCGCCGGATCCGCCACGATCTTCGTCAACATCACCCGGGTGCTGGTCCTGGCGATCGGCTTCCTGGTGGTGCTGCAGACCCTCGGCATCTCCATAGCGCCGCTGCTCACCGCCCTGGGCGTCGGCGGTCTCGCGGTCGCGCTGGCCCTCCAGGACACCCTCGCCAACCTCTTCGCCGGCATCCACATCCTCGCCTCCAAGACCGTCCAGCCCGGTGACTACATCCGGCTGAGCAGCGGTGAGGAGGGCTACGTCGAGGACATCAACTGGCGTCAGACGACGGTCCGCGCGCTCTCCAACAACCTCGTCGTCATCCCCAACGGGGAGCTCGCGAAGTCGAACATGACCAACTTCATGCGCCCCGAGCAGCAGTTGACGATCCTCGTCCAGGTCGGCGTGGGCTACGACAGCGACCTGGAGCAGGTCGAGCGGGTCACCATCGAGGTCGTCGCCGAGATCATGACCGAGATCACCGGCGCCGTCCCGGACCACGAGCCGCTGGTCCGCTTCCACACCTTCGGCGACTCCCGCATCGGCTTCACCGTCATCCTGGGCGTCGGCGAGTTCAGCGACCAGTTCCGCATCAAGCACGAGTTCATCAAGCGCCTCCACAAGCGCTACCGCCAGGAGGGCATCCGCATCCCGGCACCCACGCGGACGGTGGCGCTCCAGCAGGGCGCGGTGGTGATCCCGCAGCAGCGCGGTGCGGAGACCGAGCTGGAGCCGGGCGAAGTGTCCTCCGCCCGGCTGGACTGATCGCCGCGCGGCGCCGATCGCCTTACGGCACCGATCGCCCTGCACGCGCCGTGCGCGCGTCGAGGGAGAGGCGGCTCGGCTCCTGGGTGGGGGCGATGTTCACGGTCACCACCGCGTTCACGAGCTTCGTCGAGGCGACGTGCTCGAAGGCGATGTCGTACGACGACACCCGGTAGCCGTCGTTGCCGAGGCTCGGGAGGACGGGGTCGCCGAGGGTCTCAGGGCCCGGGGCGCCGGCCGTGGGGGCCGCCTGTGCCGGGATTCCCGCGGACAGTGCCGCGGCCGTGCCGGTCAGGGCGGCCGAGACCGTCACTCCGGTGCGATGTCCCATGGTCCGCATCCCATGGTCCGCTTTCGCCCGGGCGGCCGACCGGCCGGGGCCGGCCGTCGGATGAGGTGCGGTCAACACGCACGACCACAAGATCAGACGCCTCACCCGGCACAGGAGATGCACCGGTTCTCGGACCGCGTGTGCGGACCCCTGTCGAGCCCCGCTCGATCACGAGATATCTTGATGTCGAGCAATGTTGCAGACGCGGAAGACGTGGAGCGGAGCACCCGGTGACTGACTCGACCATCATCTATACGCACACTGACGAGGCCCCGGCCCTGGCGACGTATTCCTTCCTGCCGGTGGTCCAGGCGTACGCCTCGCAGGCGGGTGTCGCCGTGGAGACGCGGGACATCTCGCTGGCCGGCCGCATCATCGCGGTGTTCCCGGAGTACCTGACCGAGGACCAGCGCATCCCGGACGCCCTGCACGAGCTGGGCGAGCTGGCGAAGACGCCCGAGGCCAACATCATCAAGCTGCCGAACATCTCGGCGTCGATCCCGCAGCTCAAGGCCGCCATCGCCGAGCTGCAGGCGCAGGGCTACGCGCTCCCCGCGTACCCGGACGACCCGAAGACCGACGAGGAGCGGGACATCCAGGCCCGCTACGACAAGGTCAAGGGCTCCGCGGTGAACCCGGTCCTGCGTGAGGGCAACTCCGACCGCCGCGCCCCCGCCTCGGTCAAGAACTACGCCAAGACCCACCCGCACCGCATGGGCGCCTGGTCCTCGGACTCGAAGACCAATGTCGCGACCATGGGTGAGAACGACTTCCGCTCCACCGAGAAGTCCGTCGTGATCTCCGAGGCCGGCGCGCTGAGGATCGAGCTGGTCGCCGAGGACGGCACCACCACGGTCCTGCGTGAGTCCGTACCGGTCCTGGAGGGCGAGGTCGTCGACGCGTCCGTGCTGCACGTGGCCGCGCTGCGGGAGTTCCTCACCGCGCAGATCGCCGAGGCCAAGGCCCAGGGCGTGCTGTTCTCCGTGCACCTCAAGGCCACGATGATGAAGGTCTCCGACCCGATCATCTTCGGCCACGTGGTCCGCGCGTTCTTCCCGAAGACCTTCGAGCAGTACGGCGCCACGCTGGCCGCCGCCGGTCTCTCCCCGAACGACGGTCTGGGCGGCATCCTCAAGGGCCTCGACGCCCTGCCCGAGGGTGACGCGATCAAGGCCTCCTTCGACGCCGAGCTCGCCGAGGGCCCGGCCCTGGCGATGGTCGACTCCGACAAGGGCATCACCAACCTGCACGTGCCGTCCGACGTCATCGTCGACGCCTCGATGCCGGCCATGATCCGCACCTCCGGCCACATGTGGGGCCCGGACGGCCAGGAGGCCGACACCCTCGCGGTGCTGCCGGACTCGTCGTACGCCGGTGTCTACCAGGTCGCGATCGACGACTGCCGCGCCAACGGCGCCTACGACCCGTCGACGATGGGCTCGGTCCCGAACGTCGGCCTCATGGCGCAGAAGGCCGAGGAGTACGGCTCCCACGACAAGACCTTCGAGATCAAGGCGGCCGGTACGGTCCGTCTGGTCGACCAGGCCGGCAACGCGCTCATCGAGCAGCCGGTCGCCGAGGGCGACATCTTCCGCGCCTGCCAGACCAAGGACGCGCCGATCAAGGACTGGGTGAAGCTCGCCGTCACCCGCGCCCGCGCCACCGGCGACCCGGCCGTCTTCTGGCTGGACGAGACCCGTGCGCACGACGCCAACCTGATCGCCAAGGTCAACGCCTACCTGCCGGAGCACGACACCGAGGGCCTGGACATCCGCATCCTCGCCCCGGTCGACGCGACCAAGCTGTCGGTGGAGCGCATCCGCCGCGGCGAGAACACCATCTCGGTCACCGGCAACGTCCTGCGCGACTACCTCACCGACCTCTTCCCGATCCTGGAGCTGGGCACCAGCGCCAAGATGCTGTCGGTCGTCCCGCTGATGGCGGGCGGCGGCCTCTTCGAGACGGGCGCCGGCGGCTCCGCCCCGAAGCACGTCCAGCAGCTGGTCAAGGAGGACTACCTGCGCTGGGACTCCCTCGGTGAGTTCTTCGCGCTGGTCCCGTCCCTGGAGCAGTACGCGACCGCCACGAACAACCCCAAGGCCAAGGTCCTCGCCGACACCCTCGACCGCGCCACGGCGACCTTCCTCAACGAGGACAAGTCCCCGACCCGTCGCGTCGGCGGCATCGACAACCGCGGCAGCCACTTCTACCTGTCCCTGTACTGGGCCCAGGAGCTGGCGTCGCAGACCGAGGACGCGGACCTGGCGAAGACCTTCGCCCCGCTGGCGGAGACCCTCGCCTCCAACGAGCAGAAGATCGTCGACGAACTGCTCGCCGTCCAGGGCAAGCCGGCCGACATCGGCGGCTACTACCAGCCCGACCCGGCCAAGGCCGCGAAGATCATGCGCCCGTCGGCGACGTGGAACGAGGCGCTCGCCTCGCTGAGCTGACGCCGGGCCCTACGGGGCTCATCGCGTGACCCCGCCCCGGTCGGCAGTTGCCCGGCCGGGGCGGACCGCGTCTCACCAGTTCCGCCCGGCGATCAGCTCCTCCGGGTCCGCGTCCACGAAGCCGTAGGCGTGGGCGACGAACCAGAACTGCCCGCCTATCTCCTCCCTCGCGCAGGTCTCGATCTCGCTGCCCGCCGCGTCGAAGGCGGCCTCCAAGTCGTTGAACTCCTCGGTGGCCGCATGCGTCAGCGCATAGAGCGCGACGAGATCTGCGGGGCGCTCCGCCTCGATCCGCTCGCACAGCCGCAGCAGGATCTCCCTGCCCCGGTCCAGCACGTGGTCGGGGTAGTAGTCGTCCTCGTAGAGCGCCTTGAGGAACGGGTGCGCGGCCACCTGCTGGTTGCTGATCGTCATGCTGTGATCGTGCACCACGCCACTGACAACGCCCCCGGAGCCGCCGCATGACCTCCCCGGAACCGTCCTTCGAGCTGCTCCCCGGTGCCGCCGACTCCCCCGTGATCCTGCATGTGCCGCACTCCTCGCGCGCGATTCCGGCCGACGTACGCGCGGGGATCGTGCTGGACGACTCCGCGCTGGAGGGGGAGCTGGACCGCATCGTCGATGCGCACACCGCGGAGCTGGCCGAGGTGGCGGCCGGGCTGTGCCGGGGGCGGCCGTGGCGGTTCGTGAACCGGATCTCGCGGCTCGTCGTCGATCCGGAGCGGTTTCCGGACGAGCGGGAGGAGATGCTGGCCGTCGGGATGGGGGCCGTCTACACGCGGACGACCGGTCGCGCGACGCTGAGGGCCGAGGGCTTCGATCCCGAGCCGTTGATCGGGCGGTACTTCCGGCCGTACGCGCGGGCCATGACCGAGGCCGTGGCCGATCGGCTCGCCGCCGTCGGGCGGGCCGTGATCGTCGATGTGCACTCCTATCCCAGCGAGGCGCTGCCGTACGAGCTGCACGGGGCGGGACCGCGGCCGCCCGTCTGTCTCGGCACCGACTCCTTCCACACCCCTGCCGCGCTGATCGCCGCGGCCCGTGACGTGTTCGGCGAGGTCGGGCTCGACACCCCGTTCAGCGGGACGTACGTGCCGCTGGAGTTCCACGGCCGTGATCCCCGCGTCAGCGCCCTCATGGTCGAGATCCGGCGGGACACCTACATGACCGAACCCGGCGGACCCGCCGGACCCGGGCTCGGCCGGCTGGCCTCCGCCCTGGCCGCCCTCGTCGACGGCGTGACCCCCTGACCTCCGCCTGGAGCACTCCCGCGCGACAGCGCACCGAGCGGCCGGTGAGGGTGGACGCATGACCGAGGAGACCAGCACGCTGACCGGCCAGGACCTGCCCGACGTACGGGAGTGGCCCACGCTCGAGCTCGACGGGACCGAGTTCGATCCGATCCTCGCCGATCTCATGCGCGAGGGGCCGATCACCCGGATCCGGCTGCCGTTCGGCGAGGGGTGGGCGTGGCTCGCCACCCGGTACGAGGACGTCAGGACCGTCACCAACGATCCACGGTTCAGCCGGGCCGAGGTCACCACACGTCAGGTGACCAGAATGGCCCCGCACTTCAAGCCCCGCCCCGGCTCGCTCGCCTTCGCCGACCAGCCCGACCACAACCGGCTGCGCAAGCCGGTCGCGGGGGCGTTCACGGTGGGGCGGATGAAGCGGCTGCGGCCCCGGGCCCAGGAGACACTGGACGGGCTGTTGGCGGACATGCTCCGGCACGGGCCGCCCGCCGATCTCGTCGAGCACGTCCTCGAACCGTTCCCGATCGCCGTCGTCAGCGAGGTGATGGGCGTACCCGACGGCATGCGCGAGCAGGTCCACGCCTGGACCCGGCAGATCATCTCCACCTCGGGCGGCGCCGAGGCCGCCGAGAAGGCGAAGAACGGCATGTACGCGTGGATCACGGAGACCATCCGCGACCGTGCCGACAGCACCGGCGACGATGTCTGCTCCCTGCTGGGAGCCGCCGTCGCCCGCGGTGAGATCAGCGAGGCGGAGGCCGTCGGGCTCGCCGGGCCGCTGCAGATCGGCGGCGAGGCCGTCACCCACAACTGCGGGCAGATGCTGTATCTGCTGCTCACCCGGCCCGAGTTGCTGCAGCGGATGCGGGAACACCCCGACGCGCGCGGGCCCGTTCTCGACGAACTCCTGCGCTACATCCCGCACCGCTCCTCCGTGGGCCTGGCCCGGATCGCCCTGGAGGACGTCGAGCTGCACGGGGCGCGGATCGGGGCGGGCGAGGCGGTGTACGTCTCCTACCTCGCCGCCAACCGCGACCCCGACGTCTTCCCGTCCCCCGACCGGATCGACGCCGACCGTGACCCCAACCCGCACCTGTCCTTCGGCAACGGCCCGCACTACTGCACCGGCGCGGTCCTGGCCCGCCTGCAGACCGAGCTGCTGGTCGACACCCTGCTCGACCGGCTGCCCGGCCTGCGGCTCGCGGTCCCGGCCGAGGCGGTCGTCTGGCGCCGCAGGACGATGATCCGCGGGCCGCAGACGCTCCCCGTCACCTGGTAGGCCGGCCCCTCAACAGCGGTTCACACCCGCAGCCACTCCGTGACCACGACCTCCCCGCCCGTCCGCAGCCGCAGCGCGAAGGGGCCGACGGGGGGTGCGTCGCCGGTGAAGCGGCCCATGTCGTCGGCCACGAGCGGCGCGCTCGTCTGCGGGCCGGTGAGCACCTCGATCAGGGCCTGCTGGGGCGGCAGCACCTGCCCCAGCAGCCCGTCCCCGGTGACCTCGACGTCGACGGTGACCTCACCCGCGCGGAAGGTCAGCATCCGCGGTACGTCCGTGGCCCCCCGCACCGGGATGGCGTCCACCACGGAGTCGAAGGTCAGCTCGGCGATGCGCGCGTCGAGGTCGTGCAGCGCGAAGGCCTCCACCGCGATCCGCCGCAGCTCGGCCGGCACCGGGTCGAGGATCGCGGCGGCCCGGCGGAGCTCCTCCTCCAGCGGGCCGACGTCGAACGCGTCATCCGCCTGGACGTCCTGACCGAACTCGTCGTCCCTCATGCCGCTCACACCGCACCCCTCGCTTCCATCCGTGCCCGCAGCCGGCGCAGACAGCGCTGCCGCAGCGGTCCGATGCTGCCCACGGCGATGCCCAGCGCCGAGGACACCTCCTGATAACTGGGCGGCGGCGAGGCCATCAGGATGCGCAGCAACTGCCTGCAGCGGTCGCCGAGTTCCTCGAACTCCTGCCACAGGTGCCGGATCCGCTCGCTCTCCACGGCCGCCTCCTCGGAGTCGAGGACGGACTGTTCGGGCGTACGGTCCTCGCTGATCCGGTCGAGCAGCTGCGGATCGTCGGTGGGCGTGAGCCGCCTTAAGCTCTTGAGCACCTTCAGACACTCGTGCCGCGCGGTGCTCGCCAGCCAGGAACCGGCCTTCTGGGGTTCGCGGATCCGCCCGAGGTGCTGGGCGAAGCGGAACCACACCGTCTGGTACACCTCGTGCGCGTCCGCGTCGGAGAGCCGGTGCGCGCGCACCACGGACCACACCAGTGGGCTCAGCCCCTCCACGAGCGCCTTCCAGGCCGCAGCGTCGCCGTCGACGGCGGACTGGACCAGCGCGCCGACATCTGCTCGGTCCACGGCCCCACCCCTCGTGTACGGCAAGTCATCGTACGCCGTGGAGGGGGCGAGTTCGGCCCTCATGCCCCAGGAGAGAGCTGTACGACCGTGCCCTGGTGCCAGGTCGGCGGGATGAGCGCCGGGACGTGCGCCCCGCGCACCTCCGCGAACTCGGTGTTGGCCGCGAGCAGTTGCTGCCGGGCGACCCTCGGGTCGCTCTCCTTGTTGGCGGTCATGTAGGCGGCCACCAGGCCCGCGGCGACCGGGGTCGCGAAGGAGGTGCCGCTCCACTGCGCGAACCCGTCGAACATCACCCGGCCCGGCGTTGCGGTGCCGCCGGTGTCGCTCAACACGCCGGAGTGGCGGGGGTGCTGGCAGGTGCAGAGGTAGGTGAAGTTGAAGCGGCAGGCGTCGTACGTGGAGTGCTGGTACACGTACGGGACGGGTGCGTCGAAGCCGGTGAGGGTGCTGGTGAGGCGCTCGCCGGGGGCGTAGGCGTTCACCCAGTAGCCGTGGTTGCTGAAGCAGGCGCCGTGGTCGCCGTCGTCGCGCAGGGCGCCGATCGACAGCACGGAGCTCGCGTATTCGGGCAGTGAGGCGTAGGCGGCGGGCCAGAAGGGCGACGCGCTGGCGTTGTTGCCGGCGGCGGCGACCAGCAGGGTGCGCTGCTGCCTGAGTTCGCGCATGAAGGCGTCGACGCCGAGCAGACCGTCGGTGCGGCCGTTGGAGGTGCCGGCGGAGAGGCTGATGATGTCGGGCCAGCCGTTCTGGTCGACGGCGGCGAACAGCGCCTCGCCGAAGTCGGATTCGAGGATGGCGCCGGCGTCGTTGAGGGTGTTGCGCACCGTGATGTCCGTGTTGGGTGCGACGGCGGCGAGGATGCCCGCGATGAACGTGCCGTGGCCGACGTACTGCTTGAGGTTGCCCTGCTCGTCGGTCTCGGTGCCGTGCAGGTCGCCCTGGACATGGGAGAGGAGCGGGACCAGCGAGTAGTCGTGGGTGAGGCCGTTGTCGATGACGAGGACGCCCACGGCGGTGTCGGAGGTGTGGGCGGCTTCCGCCGGGGCCGGGTTGGTGCCGCGGTTGAGGGGCGCGGGCACGGGCTCGTCACCGGGGCAGGAGTTCACCGCGATCGACACGACGTGGTTACGGCTG
Source organism: Streptomyces sp. S.PB5 (assembly GCF_030403745.1). Taxonomy (GTDB): domain Bacteria; phylum Actinomycetota; class Actinomycetes; order Streptomycetales; family Streptomycetaceae; genus Streptomyces. The sequence continues at coordinate 358,613 of NZ_JAQMWP010000010.1, read as the reverse complement.
ACGAGGCGGCGGCGGGCGCGTCCCTCGGGCTCGCGCATGGCGCGCAGGGCGTTCGCGACGGCCCGGTCGGCGAGGCGGTCGCCGTGGTTGGGGTCGCCGACCTGGATGCGGGTGATGCCGGAGCGGTTGGTCTGCGGGCTGACCCGGCTGACCTGGTCGCCGCTGAGGCCGGTCGCCGCGGTGAAGTGGTCGCGCACGGTGTTCTCGACGAGCGCCGCCTCCTCACCGTCGCGGGCGAGGACGACACCCTTCTCGTAGATGAACTCGGCCGCGTCGTCGGGCCCCATGGCCAGAGGGACGTCGGGCATCGAGCGCTGGATCTGGTCGAACTGCTCCGGGAATCGCTGAGGTGCCATGGCGTGTCCTCCCACTGGGGCGGTGTTCGTCAGTCAGAGTCGCGGGGCTGTTGATTGATACAGCGCCAAACCGGTGTGGCGCACCACCCGGGCCACTACCATCCGTGGAGTGACGGCGAGAAGCGACTCGGTTCTCGAACTGCTGCCCATGGTGTTCGCCGCCCCCAACCAGGCGCTGGCGAGGGCGGAAGAGGTGCTCGGCTCCGATCCCCCGCTGCTGCACGCCTCCGTCGCCCACCAGGTCATCGGTATCTGGCAGCGGGACTGGGGCGACCTGAGGATCGCCCTCCACCATCTGCGGCGCGCCCGCGATCTGGCGGCCCGCGCGGAGTCGGCGGACCGGGAGGCCGACGTCCTGGCCGCTCTCGGGGTCGCACTGGTGCACGCGGGGCGCACCCGGCAGGGTCTGGACGCGCTGGAGCGCGGGGTCGCGATCGGCAGCGGCCACACCCGCGCGCGCGTCCTGTTCCGGCGGGCGTTCGCCTCCTGGGTGCTCGGCCTGCACCGGGAGGCGCTGGAGGACGTACGCCGGGCGGTTCCGGTGCTGCGGCAGGCGGACGACGTGATCTGGACGGCCCGGGCGCTGACGCTGCGGGCGACCGTGCATCTGGCGCTCGGCGCGGTGGAGCGGGCGGAGGCCGACTTCGCCGCCGCCGAGGAGATGTGGGACACCACGGGCCAGGACCACGACAAGGCGGACGTGGTGGAGAGCCGGGGGCTCGCCGCGTTCCGGTCGGGTGATGTGCCGGCGGCGCTGCGGCTGCTGGACGAGGCCGAGGAGCGGTACGCCAAGCTCGGCACGCCGTCCTTCATGCTCTACATCCGGCGCTGCGAGGTCCTGATGGCCGCCGGCCTGGCCCAGGAGGCGCTCGCCGAGGCGGACGCGGCGATCGGCCTGCTGGACCGCAACGGCGGGCAGTCCACGCGCAAGGCGGAGTTGCTGCTGGTCGCCGCGCGCGCCGCCCGGCTGGCGGACGATCCGCACACCGCGATCGCGCGCGCCGCGCTGGCGGTGCGGCTGTTCGCCGGGCAGCGGCGCCCGTGGTGGGAGACGCACGCCCGGCTGGTGCTGATCGAGGCGCGGGCCGCCGCCGGGCGCGGCTCGGGCCGGCTGGTGGCGGACGCGGCCGAAGTGGCGGACCGGCTGGCCTCGTTCGGCGCGCCGGCGGCTCCGGAGGCGTCGCTGCTCGCGGGCCGGATCGCGCTGGGCCTCGGCTGGACGGCGGACGCGGAGCGGCACTTGGCCCTCGCGGCGCGCAGCAGACGCAGTGGTCCGCCGCTGGCGCGGATGACGGGCTGGGCGGCGCAGGCGCTGCGGGCCCGGGCGGCCGGATCGGGGCGCGGGGTGCTGGAGGCCTGCCGACGCGGCCTCGACGTGCTGGACGACCACCGGATGACACTGGGCGCCTCCGAGCTGCGGGCCCGGGCCACCGCGCAGGGCGCCGAACTCGCCGCACTGGCGCAGCAGGCCAGCCTCGACTCCGGCAGCCCGCGGCGGCTGCTGGTGTGGAGCGAGCGCTGGCGGGCCACCGCGCTGTCCACGCCGCCCACCCGGCCGCCGTCCGATCCGGCGCTGCTGAGCGACCTCACCGCGTTCCGTGAGATCGCCGCCCGCGCGGAGGAGGCTCGGATGGAGGGGCGGCCCGTTCCGGCGCTGGAGCGTGAACAGCGGCGGCTGGAGCGGGAGATACGCTCCCGGACCCTGCACATCCGCGGTGACGCGCCCGGCGAGGGCCACCGGTTCGACCCCGGCAGGCTGCTGGAACGGCTCGGGGACGACGTACGGCTGGTCGAACTGGCCGTGCTCGACGGGCGTGTTCAGGTGCTGCTGTGCGGGCAGGGGCGGGTGCGGCGGTTCGAGGCCGGGCTGCTGGCCGAGGCGGAGACCGAGGCGGAGCATGTGCAGGCCGGGCTGCGGCGGCTGGCCCATCCCGGGGCGGAGGCACGGCTGCCGCTGGTGGAGGCGGCGGGGCGGCGTCTTGAGGAGCTGCTGCTGGGACCGGCGGCGGCGCATCTCGGCTCCGGTCCGGTCGTCGTCGTACCGCCCGCCAGGCTGCACCGGGTGCCGTGGGCGCTGCTGCCGTCGCTGCGGGAGCGGGTGCTGAGCGTGTCGCCGTCGGCGAGCGGCTGGCTGCGGGCCCGGGAGACCGAGGCGCCGGCCGGGGGGCGCCATGTGCTGGTGCGTGGGCCCGGCCTCGCGACCGAGGGGGCGGAGGTGCCCGAACTCGCGGGCCGGTACGCCGGATCGACGGTACTGGAGGACGACGAGGCGCGCGTGCCGCGGGTGTTGGCGGAGCTCGACGGGGCGGCGCTCGCGCACATCGCCGCGCACGGGACGTTCCGCGCCGACGGACCGCTCTTCTCGTCGCTGCGGATGGCCGACGGGCCGCTCATCGTCCACGACTTCGAGCGCCTCGACGCGAGCCCGTACCGGATCATCCTGTCCTGCTGCGACACCGCGCGCTTCGCCTCGGTCGGCGCCGATGAACTGCTCGGCCTGGTCACCGCGTTGCTGCCGCTGGGCACGGCGGGGGTGGTGGCGTGCACGGCGCCCGTCAACGACGCGGCCGTGGTGCCGCTGATGCTCGCGCTGCACAAGGGGCTGGACGCCGGGCTGTCCCTGGCGGAGGCGCTGCGCGACGCGCGGGCGGCGCTGCCGGGGGACACGGTGCATCAGGCGACGGGGTGGGCGTTCTCGGCGTTCGGGGCGGCCTGAACGCTCCGCTGACTGTGTCGATGTGCGGCTCCGCCGCGAGGCAGCGAGGCAGCGAGGGTTGACGGTCGGCTGCGGCGCCGTCGCGGCTGGTCGCGCCCGCGCGGCGGAGCCGCATATCGCTACAGCCCCGCGCCCCTTCAGGGCGCTGCCGAACCGCAGTTGACTTCACCGGGTCCGCTTCAGGCCGACGGGGTCGGGGTGGCGGCCTCAAGGCCCCCTCCGGACACGGGGTGGCGGCCTGACCCCTCCCCCGATCACGGGGGTCAGACCGCCGGTCGTAGGGCCGGCCCGGTTCAGGCCGACTGTGCGGTGGGCAGTTCCACCAGCCACGGCAGCGAGCCCCGGCCGCCCGCGCCGAGCCGGGCGTACGCGCTGTACAGGTGGTTGCCGACGGTCCGGATGGACAGGGTCAGCTTCTCCGCGATCTGCCGGTTGCTGAGTCCGGCGGCGGCGAGGGTGACGATCTGCCGTTGACGGGCGGTGAGTTCACCGAGCACGAGACCGGACAGCGCCGGGGTACGGGCGCCCTGGCAGCGGCCGGCCAGCGCGACGGCCCGGGTCCGTGAGGTGCGCGCGGCCCGCGGGTCCCGGTGGGCGTGCACGGCCTGGGCGTACGCCTCGGCGGCGAAGAGCAGGAACCCTCGCTCCTCCAGCCGCCCGGCCGCCAGATCGAGGGCGGGCCCGTCAGCACGGGCGAGCGCGTCGGCGTGCAGCGCGAACACGTCGTCCCGGCGCGGAGCCGACTCCTCCGCGTGCGTGGGCTCACCGGCCTGCCGTGCGGACCCGACCTGCCCGGCCGGGGCCGGATCGCTCCCGTGCGCGAGCCCGCCGGCGTGCGGGGCCGATACGGACTCCCCGGCCGGGGCCCGTCCGGATGCGGGCGCAAGCCGGTCGGCCTGCGGTGCGGCAGCGCCGGGCGCCTTGCCGGGGGTGCCCAGGCGTACCGCGTCGTAGGCCTCGGTCACGGCCTCCAGCGCCCCGTCGATGTCACCTCGCGCCGCCGCCAGCCAGGCCGCCACACGGGGGTCGGCCCCCGGGTCGGTGTCCGTCGTCTCGCCGGACTGCATGACGGCCAGGGCGAGTTCGGCACGGCAGGCCGGGTCGCCGGCCGTGTCCCGCAGTCCCTCGCCCGCCCAGGCCGCCGCCTCCCGCAGTTCTCCCCGCAGCCGTGAGAACCGCGCCCGGACGGCGGCGTAGGCGGCCGGCACCGGCGCCCCCTCCGCCACGAGCCACTCCCCCACCGGTGCGCACGACTCCCGCACGTCGGCCCGCTCGATCCGCCGGGACAGGGCGGCCGCCTCCGTCTCCAGGGCCGCCTTGCACTCCTCCGGGGTACGGGCCAGCCGCCGCGCCCGCAGCCGTCCGGCCGCCGCGCGCAGGACCGGGCCGTGCAGGGGATCCGCGAGGTGTACGGTGCCGTGGTCGTCGACCAGGACCAGGCCGTCGGCCTCCAGGTCTTCCAGGACGCGCAGGTCGAGGCCGTCGAGGTGCAGGGGCAACGGCTCGGCGAACGCGAGGAGTTCGAGGGTCTCGCGGTCCGCGCGGTTCAGGACCTGTGCCGTGCGTTCCCGTACGGTCGCCGTCACCGGGACCGGGCCGCGCCACGCCCACTCGTCCGTGCCCGGCACCCGGGCGAGCAGGCCGGCCTCGCGGACCGCGCCCAGGAGGTCGCGCAGCAGGCGGAGATCGCCCTGGCACAGGCGGTGCAGCCGGTTGGCGGTGAGCGGCTCCAGGCCGCCGCCGGCGCCCGCCGTGAGCAGCTGGGCCGTCTCCTCGTGGGGCAGGGGTTCCAGGGCGAGGCGCGGGAGCAGTTCGCCGGTCCACAGGCGGGAGACCGCGCCGGGGACCTCGGTGCCGTCCGTGGCGACGACCAAGAGGCGGGTGCGGCCGTGCACCGCGAGCTGGTGGACGAGGGCGGCCGAGGCGTCGTCGAGCAGATGGGCGTCGTCGACCAGCAACAGCCGTACGGCGGACAGGAGTTGGACGGCCCGATGCAGGGAGACCGCCTCGGGCAGCAGATGGGCGAACGCGGCGAAGGGAATGTGCCGGATCTCGGGTGTCCCGGCGACCCGGGCGCAGTCGGTACCGCGGACGGCCTCCGTGACGAGCCGGGTCTTGCCGCAGCCCGCCGGGCCGGTGACCACGATGCCGTGGTGACCTGCGGCCGAGGAGCGGCGGATGAGCTCGAGTTCGTTCTCCCGGCCGGTGAAGGGCCAGGGCAGTTCCAGGGTCTTCGCGTCGCGTTCGAAAGTCGTCACGCATACATGAGCGCGAGTACTCACGCCTGATACACAGGGACTTGAGTAGCCCTCGACTCAGGCGCCCCGGCCCCTGTGACGGCAACCTTGGCGCATGGCTTTCCGCTACTGCTCACTCGCGCAGCAGTCGGCCCCCGTCTTCACTCCGGGGCTGACCGCCGAGCGGCTGAGCGCGCTCATCGGCGGAAACCGGATGTGGGTCAACAACACCGTGCTGCACTACTACTTCTTCGACGGCGAGTCCGACGCCTCGGTCATCGCCGTCCCGGGCAGCGGGGCGACCCGACGGGTGTCGTGGGTCGGCTCGGAGAAGCAGCGGGACGTCGTCCGCGGCTGCTTCCAGGAGTGGCAGGACCTGGGGCTCGGTGTCACCTTCACCGAGGTCGGCGACCGCACCGAGGCGGAACTGCGCATCGGGTTCCAGCTCGGCGACGGCTCCTGGTCGACGGTGGGCAAGGACGCACTACGGGTAGGACTGCACGAGCGCACCATGAACTTCGGGTGGGACCTGACCGCGCAGGGGGAGCGCGGGACGGCCCTGCACGAGATCGGGCACGCGCTCGGCATGCACCACGAGCACCAGAGTCCGTTCGCGGGCATCCACTGGGACGACGAGGCCGTCTACGCCGAGCTGGCGGGCCCGCCGAACTTCTGGACCCGCGACCGGACGTTCGGCAACATCCTGCGCAAGCTCGACCCCGACGAGGTCAACGGCTCCGCCTGGGACCCGCAGTCGATCATGGAGTATCCGTTCCCGGCAGGGCTGATCCTGGAGCCGGAGCAGTTCCGCGCGGGCCTGGGCCCGCCCGGCACGCTCTCGCCCTCCGACAAGGAGTACGTCCTGCGCTGGTACCCGCCGGCCGAGCCGGCGCCGCCCGCGCTGGTGCCGTTCCGTTCGGCACCGCTCGGTCGTCTCGGCCCGGGCGAGCAGGCCGACTTCACCGTCGAGCCGTCGGAGACCCGCGAGTACAGCGTGGGCACCTTCGGCGAGAGCGACACCGTCGTGGTGGTCTTCGAGGAGCGGGACGGGGAAGCCCGCTACCTCGCCGGCCAGGACGACGGCGGCACACCGCGCAACGCCACCGTCAGGGCCCGACTCGTCAAGGGCCGCCGTTACTTCGTCCGTGTGCGCCTGTACTCCGCGTGGGGTTCGGGGGAAACCGCGGTCATGTGCTGGTGACAGCGCAGACAGGCCGCACACGGGCGATGCCGGGTCCACTGTCCGGCGCCGGGGGAAGCGGCGGCGTCAGTCTCCTTCGGGGGAGGGAGACTGACGCCGCCCACACCTGTGTCCGCCTACCCGTGGGGTACGTCGTCGGGTACGCGCTCGCCGAGGAGCATCTGCGGCAGGGGCTGAGCGTCGTCGCCGAGTCGGTCAATCCGCCGGCCGTCACGCGGGACGCCTGGCGGGACGCGGCCGTGCGGGCGGGCGCCGGGGTCGTCGAGGTGGAGGTGCGCTGCTCCGACCCGGCCGGGCACCGGCAGCGGGTCGCCTCGCGGACGGTCGATGTGCCGGGGCTGCCGCTGCCCGGCCGGCGGGAGATCGTCGAGCGGGAGTACGAGCCGTGGGCGCGCGAGCGCGTGGTGATCGGCACGGCAGGCAGGCGCCGGAGGAGTCGCCGAACGTCCTGCTCACGGCCGTTGCCGGAGGCTGAGCCCCCGGCTTATGATCCGATCATGCTTGCGACGGAGGGCAGCACGGTCGGCGGTCTCGCGGACTTCTTCCTGTCGATCCTGTGGCTGTTGCCGATCACGGCGGGACTGTGCGCGGTGTCCGCTGTGGCGTTCCTCGGTGCCGGGCGCAGGCTCCGGGCGGCGGGTGAGACGTACGCCGCCACGGCCAGGGCGCGCAATGCCGTGGCGACCGGGATCCTCGCCGTCTTCCTCGTAGCCTGCTGGGGAGCAGCCGCCCTGGTGATGCAGTAGCGGATCAGCTCGGCATAGGGCTCTATGGAGTTGGTGACGTTCGCCGAGAACAGCGGGTCGCCGTAACGGGCGGCCAGGTCCACCGCCTGCCGCCAGATCTGCCGGAACACCTCGTAGCTCTCGGCGTTGCGGTCCCCCTGGTCCTCGGGCGTGGCCTGGAAGAGGTCGAGGCGGCCCTCGCAGAGGTGGTCGAGGGTGGCGTAGTCCCCGTAGGCGCGGACCGGGTCGAGCAGGCTCAGGGTGGTCACGGCCGTGAAGAGGCGGATGCGCCGGGTGAGGGCGGCGATGTGGCTGAGCACGACGGTCAGCGAGGAGGAGATGAACGGCCGCTCGTGCCGCTCCCCCACGCCGAAGCCATCGAAGCCCGGCTCCTCGGCCAGCAGCGCGTTGTCGAGTACCTCGCGGAACCGTTCGTGCGTCGGCTTCAGCACGCCCGTGACCGGGTCCGGCCGGTGCACGATCAGCGTGATGGCGAGAACTTCACGACGCCACCCGCTGCTCGCCCCGCGCCTCGTCGGGGTGGTCGATGCCGAGGTGGTCGCGCAGGGTGGGGCCCTCGTACTCCGTGCGGAACACGCCCTGTTCCTGGAGCAGCGGGACGACCTTGTCGGCGAAGACGTCGAGGCCGCCCGGGGTGATGTGCGGGACGAGGATGAAGCCGTCGGCGGCGTCGGCCTGGACGTAGTCGTTGATGGTCCGCGCGACCGTCTCCGGGGTGCCGACGAAGTTCTGCCGGTTGCCGGACTCGATGACGAGGTCGCGGATGGACCAGTTGTTGGCCTCGGCCAGCTCGCGCCACTCACGGGCGGTGGCCAGTGGGTCACGGTACATGCGGACCTGGGCGCGGCCCTTGGAGATGTGGTCGCCGCTGACGTCGGGGTCGATGTCGGGGAGGGGGCCGTCCGGGTTGTACGAGGACAGGTCCCGGTTCCAGACGAACTCCAGGTGCTTGAGCGCCGTGGCCCCGCTGACCTGCCGGCGGCGCACCTCCTTGGCGAGCTCCTCGGCCTCCGCGTCGGTGTCGCCGAGGACGAAGGTCGCCGCGGGCAGGATCAGCAACTGGTCGTGGCGGCGACCGTACTTGGCGAGGCGCTTCTTGACGTCGGTGTAGAACGCCTGGCCGCCCTCCAGGGTGGCGTACCGGCTGAAGATGGCGTCGGCGCTCGACGCGGCGAACTCGCGGCCCTCGTCGGAGTCGCCCGCCTGGAAGATGACGGGGCGGCCCTGCGGGGAGCGCGGGACGTTGAACTGGCCGTGGATGTCGAAGTGCTGCCCGGTGTGGACGAAGGAGCCGGCTTTGGCGTCCCGCAGGAACTGGCCCGACGCCTCGTCGGCGAGTATCTCGTCGCCGCGCCAGGAGTCGAAGAGCTCGTTCGCGGTGGCGAGGAACTCCTTGGCGCGGGAGTAGCGCTCCTCCTGGGGCAGGAAGCCGCCGCGGCGGAAGTTCTCGCCGGTGAAGGCGTCCCAGGAGGTGACCACGTTCCAGGCCGCGCGGCCGCCGGAGAGGTGGTCGAGGCTCGCGAACTGGCGGGCCACCTCGTAGGGCTCGTTGAACGTGGAGTTGATGGTGCCGGTCAGGCCGAGGTGCTCGGTGACGGCGGCGAGGGCGGTGAGGATCGTGAAGGTGTCGGGGCGGCCGACGACGTCCAAGTCGTATATCTTGCCGCCCTGTTCACGGAGACGGAGACCCTCGGCGAGGAACAGGAAGTCGAACTTGGCGCGTTCGGCGGTCTGCGCGAAGTGCACGAAGGAGCTGAACTCGATGTGGCTGCCGGCCTGCGGGTCGCTCCACACGGTGGTGTTGTTGACGCCCGGGAAGTGGGCGGCCAGATGGATCTGCTTCAGCGGCTTGGTCATGGCTGTGCGGTCCTTCCCGTTTCAGGCAGCGGCGTAGCGGTTGGCGGGGCGGGCCAGGCCCAGCAGGCCGCGCAGGGTGTCGGCCTCGTAGGCGGTGCGGAAGGCGCCGCGGCGCTGGAGTTCGGGGACCAGGCCCTGGGTGATGGCCGGGAGGTCGTGGCCGAGGACGCCGGGGCGCAGCCGGAAGCCGGTCAGCCCGGCGGAGGCGAACTCCTGGAGCAGATCGGCGAGTTGGGCGGGGGTGCCGGTGAAGATGCGGGCGTCGCTGGTGTACTCGCCGCCGTCGAGGGCGTCCAGGCGCTCCTTGCGGGCCACGGCCTCCGATGAGTCGTCGTCGAGGAAGACCACCAGGTCGGCGAAGACGTGCAGGGGCTCTCCGGCGCGGCCCGCGGTCTCCTGCTCGGCGCGGATCTCGGCGACGATCGCCCGGGCCTGGCCGGTGTCGAACGGGGTGACGTACCCGATGTCGGCCTGGCGGGCCACCAGCCGGTAGGGGACGGTCTGGTGGGCGAGGGCGGTGACGAGGGGCTGGCCCTGTGGGGGGCGCGGGGTGATGGAGGGGCCCTTGACGCTGAAGTGCCTGCCCTCGAAGTCGATGTAGTGGAGCTTGTCGCGGTCGATGAAGCGGCCGGTGGCGACGTCCCGGATCTCCGCGTCGTCCTCCCAGCTGTCCCAGAGCCGGCGGACGGCCTCCACGTGGTCGGCGGCCTCGTCGAAGTACTCGCTGACGAGTTCCTGTCCGGCCGGGCTCTGCAGTTCGTCCAGGGTCAGCGGCGGGATCGTGCGGCGTCCGAAGTGGTCCGCCTCGTCGGGGCGGGGCGCGATCTGCACCCGCAGTCCGGCACGGCCGGTGCTGACGTAGTCGAGGGTGGCGATCGCCTTGGAGATGTGGAACGGCTCCGTGTGGGTGGCGATCACGGTCGGCACCAGGCCGATGTGCCGGGTGAGGGGTGCGATGCGGGACGCGATCAGTACGGCGTCCAGGCGGCCGCGGACCTGGTCGGTGCGGCCGTCGAGCCCGCCGAAGACCGAGGACTGCAGGCCGAGTCCGTCCTCGATGGTCACGAAGTCGAGCAGTCCGCGCTCGGCCTCGGTGACCAGATCGGCCCAGTAGCCGGCGGTGAGAAGGTCACGGGGACGGGCGACCGGCTCGCGCCAGGAGGCCGGGTGCCAGCCGGTGCCGTCCAGGGCGACGGCGAGATGCAGAGGAGACGAAGGGGACACGAGTGGGTGCCTTCCTGGAGATCCGTACGAGAACACCGGCCCAGGGCGTAGGGCACTCAGGGCACGGCGGCGGAGCGACCGTAGGGAGATGGGGTCCCCCCAGCCGGAGGCTGAGGGAGGTCAGGGGCGACAGAGGGAACCGGCGACGCGCTGCAGATCGATGTGCGGCCGGGAGTGGAGGCGGATGCGGCGGCGGGGGTTCAGGGCACGGGGATGGCGGTCCGTGTGTCGCACGTGTCCACCTCCGGGAGCCGCGGAGCGCATCTCGTCGTGAGTCACAACGCCCCGGTCCGCGGATCTGTTCCTGGCGAGCGCACCTGGAGGATGGCCGTACGGCGGCGAAGGGTGAAGCCCATCGACTCGTACAGCCGGATCGCGGTGGCGTTGTTCGCGGCGGCGTGCAGGAACGGGGTCTCCCCGCGCTCCCTGATGCCCGCGGCGACGGCCCGGACCAGCCGGGTGCCGAGGCCCCGGTGCCGGTGCCGGATGCCGAGGTAGGTGCCGAGGTGGACGGTGCGGGCGAAGGGGCCGGGTCCGGTGCGGGCGACGAGGTCGAGGATGTCGGGGACGGTCTCGACTCCCTTGAGGCGAGCGGTGGTTGCCGGGCCGAGCAGGGTGTGCAGGTCGGCCCAGGCGGCCGGGTCCGCCGGGTCGGCGAGCGCGGCGAACGCGTACACGTTCGCCGGACAACGCGCCGCCCGGCCGACCCTTTCGGCGAAACCGGCGTGCGGTCCGTCCAGTCCGGCGGCCCAGACGGGATTGTCCAGGAGGCGGACGCCCAGGGCTCCGTGAAGGTCTATCTGGTGGACCACAACTGCCTTTCCCACTACAGGCGCTGACGAATGATCAGGAATTGGTGAGCGGCAGCCCGGGCGGGTTCACCTCGGACTTGGCGACGGCCTCGCCGGAGAGGTTCCAGGCCTTGAGCCACTTCGCGTACTGCCCGTTGTCGATCAGGTGGTTGATCGCGGCCGCGAGGGGCTCGGCGAGCCCGCTGTCCTTCTTGGCGGTCGCGGCGATCAGGCCCTGGAGGGTCTCACCGGCACCGGAGAACTGGCCCGCGATACGGGTCGCCTGGGGCGTGTTCGCGGTCTGCGTGGTGTGGTACGAGAGGTTCGGGCTGGGGCCGAAGTAGGCGTCGATCTTGCCGCTGTTGAGGGCGAGGTAGAGGCTGTTGGTCTCCTGGAAGTACTTGACCGTGAGCTTCTTGCCCTCCTTCTCCAGCTTCGCCTTCCACTCCAGGAGGATCTTCTCCTGGTTGGTGCCGTTGCCGACGGAGACGGTCTTGCCGGCGAGGTTCTCGTAGTTGTTGTCGAAGTTCCAGGTGTTGTCCTTCTTCACCTCGAACGCGAGGTCGTCCTTGCGATAGGAGGCGAACTCGTACTTCTGCTTGCGCTCCTCGGTGTCGGTGACGTTGGAGAACGCCACGTCCACCTTGCCGCTGTCGAGGCCGATGAAGAGGTTCTCCCAAGTGGAGCGCTGCACCTCGGGCTTGAGGCCGAGGACGGCGGAGACCAGGCGGCCGAGGTCGATCTCGGAGCCGGTGAGCGTCTTCTGGTCGCTGCCGATGAAGCCGAGGGGCGGGCTGCCGGAGGGCAGGGTGCCGGAGCCGATGACCAGCTTGCCGCTCTTCTTGATGCCGTCCGGGAGCAGGGCGCTGATGGACTTCACCTCGGCGACCTTCAGCTCGGTCTCGGTGGCCGCGCCGTTGGACAGCCGGCCCACGGTCACCGTGTCGGCGGCGTCGTCGGTCCGGGTGGCGGCATCGCTGTCGCCCCCGCAGGCGGCGAGCCCGGTGGCGAGGGTGGCGACGGCGGTGGCCGCGGTGATGCCCCGTATCAGGCTGCGTCGGGTGAACTGGGTAGGCATGACTGTCCTTTGTGGCTGGGAGCGGGTGGTGAGGGTGATGCGGTGGGGGGAGGTCGTGGGTGGTGTCAGAGCACCTTGCTGAGGAAGTCCCGGGTCCGTTCGTGCCGGGGCTTGTCCAGCACCTCGGCGGGCGGGCCCTGTTCGACGATCTTTCCGCCGTCGATGAAGACGACCCGGTCGGCGATCTCGCGGGCGAAGCCGATCTCATGGGTGACGATCACCAAGGTGGTGCCGCTCTTCGCCAAGTCCTTGATGACGGCGAGGACTTCACCCACGAGCTCCGGGTCCAGGGCGGAGGTCGGCTCGTCGAAGAGGATGACGCCGGGCCGCAGCGCGAGCGCGCGGGCGATGGCGACGCGCTGCTGCTGTCCGCCGGACAGCTGCCGTGGGTAGGCGGCCTCCTTCTCGGCGAGGCCGACCCGGTCCAGGAGTTCCCGGGCGAGCTTGTGCGCCTCGTCCCGGCCGAGCTTCCCGGTCGCCACCGGGGCGGCGGTGACGTTCTCCAGCACGGTCAGGTGCGGGAAGAGGTTGAAGTTCTGGAAGACGAAGCCGATGTTGCTGCGCTGGGCGAGGATCGCCCGCTCGCTCAGCTCCTTGAGGTGGTCGCCCTGCTTGCGTACGCCGATCAGCTCGCCGTTGACGCTGACGTACCCGATCTCGGGCTTCTCCAGGTGGTTGATGACCCGGAGCAGGGTCGACTTGCCGGAGCCGGACGGGCCGAGGACGACGGCGACCTCACCGGCCCTGACGGTCAGGTCGACGCCGTCCAGGACCCGGTGGGAGCCGTACCACTTGTGCACGTCGTGGACCTCGACGGCGGCAGGCACGATCTGGAGGGTGTCGGTGCTCATACGGCGGCCTCCCGGCGGATACGGGCGCGCAGGTCGCTCACTCCGGTGCGCAGCTTCTGGAGCGGGGTCGGCGGCAGGGTGCGGGTGGCGCCCCGGGCGAAGTACCGCTCGACGTAGAACTGGACGACGGAGACGACGGTGGTCAGGATCAGGTACCAGACGGTGACGACGAGCAGCAGCGGCACGATGTCGCCGGGGTAGGTGGCACCCATCGTCTGCGCGGCGCCGAACAGGTCGAGCAGGGAGACGTAGAAGACCAGCGAGGTGGCCTTGACCAGGTCGATGAGCTGGTTGACGTAGTTCGGGGTGATGGAGCGCAGCGCCTGCGGGAAGACCACCTTGCGGAACTGGTAGCCCTTCGGCAGCCCGAGGGCGGCGGCCGCCTCGTGCTGGCCCTGGTCGACGGAGAGGATGCCGCCGCGGACCGCCTCGGCCGCGTACGCCGCCTGGTTCAGGCTCAGTCCGACGACGGCGACGACGATGTCGGTGGCGAGCCGGGACTCGTCGAAGGTGAAGAAGGCCGGGCCGAAGGGGACGCCCACGCTGAGCGTCTGGTACAGGGCGCTGAAGTTGTAGAGGAAGAGCAGGATGACGATCAGCGGGATGGAGCGGAAGGTCCAGATGTAGACCCAGCTGACCGCCCGCAGGACCGGGCTCCTGGAGAGCCGGGCCAGCGCGAGCACGACACCGCCGAGAAGGCCCAGCACCGCGCTGTAGGCGGTGACTTCGAGCGTGATGAGCAGCCCGTCGAGGATCGTCGGCCGCAGGAACCAGTAGCCGAACCGGTCCCACTGGTAGAAGGGGTTGGACACCAGGCCGTGCACGAACTGGGCGGCGAGGACCAGGACGACGGCGGTGGCGATCCAGCGGCCGGGCCGCCGCAGCGGGACAACTCGCTGCGCGGTCAGTTGTTTTGACGGGGAGTCGGATGGCGGCGGTGCCTCGGTGACGGATACGGCGGCGCCTGGGGATTCACTCATGAGGGGCTCCGGCGGGATCGGATCCCCCGGACACGGGCGCACGGGACGCGGGCCACGACGCCGTCTACGGCGGGTCAGGGCACACGGGGACGCACGGGAACCGGGAGCTGGGCGGACAACGGCACACCGCTTCGGCGGTGTTCGTCGGGAACGCTGGGGCTGCGGAGGGGGACGTCAGCCCCGACAGCGGGCTCGGCCCGGTGCGGTACACAGTGCGCTGTTCACGCGCAGGAGATCGACGGCCCGGTCGGCGACGAGCGGGCTGGCGTACGGCAGTACGCAGCCCGAGGCGCGGCGCGTGGCCGTCCTGGGAACTGCGTACATGTCCGTCACCGTTTCTTCCGGGCCCCGTGGGCCCTCGCGCTTACCGAGACTTCGTCGGTCCGGTCGTCACCTGGGGCACCCCACCGCGGAGCGAGGGTTGCCGGTCAGCCAGCCAGGGCTTGTCGCTGACGCTCATGACCGTTCTGGGGCGTAAGTAAAGACATCTGCCCGAACGGATGTCAATGCCGGTCCACCACATGGGCGGTGTGCGCCGCCCAGTCGAGGATCTGCACGGCGGCACCGGCGGCCTCCAGGCCCCGGCAGCGGGCGTGGTGGCGGCGGGCGATGCCGTCGAGGTCGAGGTGGGCGCCGCAGTCGGTGTGCGCGGCGAGCCGGCGGGCGTAGGCCCACAGGGTCGGGTGGCCGGCGATCCGCTGCACGGCCGAGGCGTCCAGGTGATGGCGGTGCACGGTGTCCAGTTGGACCAGTGTCACCCACAACTCCACGTCCGCGGCGGTGATGTGATCCCGGATCAGGTGGTCGCGGCCCACGAGCCATCGCTCCAGCGCGCCGAGCGTCTCCAGGAGCTTGTCGAGCGCCGCCTCGCGTTCGGCGGGTTCGGCGTCGGGGGTGCCGGCGCGCTGTGCGGCCTGTTCCAGGTCCTGCGCGCACAGCCGCTCCACGGCCTCGATCTCCGACTCCGCGCCGCACGGGTACAGCGCCGGACGGCCGCCGCCGAAGTGGCGGGCGAGGTCGCGGGTGATGTCCGGGGCGTGGGTGCTCACGATGCGTCCGGACCAGTCGTCGCTGAGCACCGGCCCGGTGGCGGCGCCCCTGTACCGGTGCGCGCTGGCCTCGTACAGCGGGCGCAGCACGGAGTGTCCCCCGTCGGAACAGTCGGGGACCGCGTCCAGGAAGGTCACGGGACAGGCGTCGTCGAGGCCGAGGAGGCTGTGCACGACGGCGATGCGCAGTCCGTCCGGACATGCGGTCGACAGATGGAGCCGGTAGCGGCGCGGCACGGCGTAGTGCCCGCTGCGCGCGTCCCGGCCGATCCGGCCCCGGAACACCGGGGCGGGCTGCGCGGTCGAGGCGGGAGCGAGCGGTGTGACGGACATGGATCTCCCCGGGTATGGGCGCGCGGACGTACGCGCGGCGGAAGCGACGTCGGGCCAGGACAGGGGTGGCCCCCGGCTGTGGCGGCAGGGGCGGCGACGGGTACGGGGGGGCTCAGCCCCGGCGGCTGATGGCGCTGCAGACCCGCTGCAGGTCGATGTGACGGCGGGAGGTGAGAAGAGGCGACGGCCCGGACGTACGGCTCACTCGGCCGACAGCCGTTTCAAGGCGCCCCATGTTTCCCTACCTGTTCACTAGGATTCCCATCTGGAGTGTCGATCGGGCTCCGGTCGACGTCAAGAGGGCGTCCACGAGACGGTCACCGGCGGGGTGGCGGGCAGGTGTCTTCTGGGGTGGGGCGCCGCTGGCTACTCTGGGAGCGCGGCCGACGATCCAGGCGGGGGCGGGCTCCATGGCATTGCTTCGCGAGCGCCAGCTGAGCGCGTACAGGATCGGTGCCGCGGGCAACGCGTCCGCCGCGTTGCGGCTGCTCACCGGGCTGGAGGCCGACTGCCGCACCCGGCTCGGCGACGACGCCTGGTTCACGCTCGTGGTACGGCACGGCATCGCGTACTGGACGGGCGTGTGCGGCGGGGCTCTGGAGGCGAGGGAGCAGACGCGGCGGCTGCTGGACATCTACCGGGGCCGCCTCGACGCCCAGGACCACGAACGCTCCCGAGGCCACGAGCACGACCGCGACCACAGTCACACCCACGGCCACGGCCGCCGCGCCCTGCGTCTGCTCCGTGACGACCTCGCCCGCTGGACCGGTGAGGCGGGCGACCCCGGGGAGGCCGCCCGGCAGTACGCGGAGCTCCGCCGCGACACCGAACGGGCGCTGGGCCCGGACGCCCCGGAGACCCTGCTGGCCCGCCACAACACCGCGTACTGGACCGCCGCCCAGGGCGCCCACGCCCGCGTCGTCGCCCTGGCCGACTTCCGGGCCCTCCTCGACGACGAGCACCGGGTCAACGGCCCGGCCCACCCGCACACCCTCGCCGTACGCCACAACATCGCCCACTGGACCGAGGCGGAGGGCGATCCGCACACCGCCCACCGCCTCTTCACCGCCCTCCTCCACGACCGCACCACCGCCCTCGGCCGTGAACACCCGCACACCCTGCTCAACGCCTTCCACGTGGCCCGGCTGACCCGGGACCACACCGACACGGCGGCCGGAGCCACGGGACTTGTACAGCTGTCACCCCACTTCGCGCGCGTCTTCGGCGACGACCACCCGTGGACGCGGCGGCTGCGCCGGGAACTCGGTGCGGGAGACTGACCTCATGGAGCTCTCCTTCACCGGTCGTGTCATCGAGTGGCGTGGTCCGGCGCCGTACTACTTCGTGCCCGTGCCCGACGAGGAGTCCGGCGACATCCGTGAGGTGGCCGCGCTGGCCACGTACGGCTGGGGGGTGATCCCGGTGCGGGCGCGGATCGGTCAAGTCGCCTTCGAGACCTCGCTGTTCCCTAAGGACGGCGGCTATCTGCTGCCGCTCAAGAAGGCCGTGCGGGGGCCGCAGAGCATCACGACCGGGGACGAGGTCTCGGTCGGGATGACCGTCCTGCTCTGATTCAGGCGATCGCCTCGGCGAGCAGGTCGATCTGGTCGAGCCCGGATCCGGTGGGGACGAAGATGAGTTCGTCGCAGCCGCCGGCCGCGAAGGCGTCGACGTAGGACTTGACCATCTCCGCGCTCACCGCGGCGCTCCCCGCGATCTGCTGGGCGAAGTCGCCGAGGAAGTCGTAGTAGTCCAGGAGGTAGGTGTCCGCCTGGGCGCGGGCGTCGGGGCCCAACCCGAAGTAGGCGAGCGACAGTTTGCGCGGTGTGCCCGCGCGGTGTGCCTTCTGCCAGGCCGCGTCGACACCGGCGGCGGCCTCGGCGAACATGTCCGGCGAGCCGCCGCCCATGATCCAGCCGTCGGCGTACTCGGCGACGCGCCAAAAGCTCGCCTCCGTGGAGCCGCCGAGGATGAGCTCGGGGCCGCCGTCCCGGACGGTCCGGGGCCCGATGGCTCCGGCCAACCCGCGCTCCTCCCCGGCCCAGACGCGCTTCAACTCGGCCAGCTGCTCCTCCAGTCGGCGGCCCCTGCCCTTGGTGGACACGTCACTGGCCGCGTAGTCGTCGTCGCGGCTGCCCAGGCCGACCCCCAGGACGAACCGCCCGCCGGATATCCGCTCCAGCGAGGCGGCCTGCTTGGCGAGCAGCGCGGAGTTCGTGTACAGCGGCCCCAGCAGCACGCTGGTGGTCAGCCGTATCCGGCTGGTCACCGCGGCCGCGGCGGAGAGGGCGATCAGCTCCTCGTAACCGCCGTACACCAGACGCCCGATGGTGCCGAGGGTGCTGAACCCGGCCGCTTCCGCCCGCCGGGCCCAGTCGAGGAGGGACTGGGGGTCGGTGCCGGGCACCGTGTTGGGCAGGCCGATTCCGATGTCCATATGCGTCTCCGATCAAAGGGAACACACAGTCGACGCCATCATGCCTGCGCGTACCGCGTTCGCGGCATGGGCGCGCGTTCGCAGACCGGCCGAAAATCATCGGCGACCAGGACTGGACCAATGCCGAGCCACCCACCATGATGACGCTGCCATGACAACAAGGCGGCAACGCCAACGCGGTCCTCGGGATGGTGGCCATGCTCGGATTCCTCGTCAGGGCCGTACTGGCCGCCGTACTCCTGATGACCCCGCTGACACCGTTGACGACCGCCTCCAAGGCCGCCGCGGACACACCGAGTTGGACGGCTCCGCTCAGTACGCAGGGTCGCTGGATCGTGGACGCCGACGGCGACCGCTTCAAGCTGCGCTCGGGCAACTGGCATGGCGCCAGCGGCACTTGGAACGGTTCGGGCAGCACGGAGGACGACGCGAACCACCACGCCGGGGAGAACTCGGGGCGGATGCCGCTCGGCCTGGACCGTGCCCCTGTGGCCGAGATCATCGCCGGTTTCCAGGAGATCGGGATCAACAGCGTCCGGCTGCCCTTTTCCAACGAGATGATCCACGACACCCGCCCGGTCGCGGACGACTCCGTCGCCGCCAACCCCGCCCTGCGCGGCAGGACACCGCTCCAGGTGTACGACGCCGTGGTGGCCGAGCTCACCGCCTCCGGCCTCGCGGTGATCCTCAACAACCACACCAACACGACCCGTTGGTGCTGCGGTGTCGACGGCAACGAACGCTGGAACACCGGTCAGTCGACTGCGGCCTGGGAAAGCGACTGGCTGTTCATGGCCCGCCGCTACCAGGGCAACAAGCGGGTCGTAGGCGCCGATCTCTACAACGAGGTCCGCCGCGATGTCTGGGACGACCCCAACTGGGGCCTCGGCGACGACCACGACTGGTTCGCCGCCTCGCAGCGCGTCGGCGACCGCATCCTCACGGAGGCCAGCCCGGACCTCCTGATCATCGTCGAGGGCATCAACTGGACCGGCATCCCCGTCGACGGGTTCGCCCATGAACGCCCCACCCTGGAGCCGGCGCGCCGGCTGTCGCACACCCTCGTCGACTCCGGCAAGCTCGTGTACTCCGCCCACTTCTACGACTACACCGGCCCGAACCACAGCGGCGCCACCGGAACGGGTGAGACCAGCGACCCCCGCTATCGCGACCTCACCCCCGCCGAACTGATCGACACCCTCGACCGCCAGGCCTTCTTCGTGACGGCCGAGCAGGACCGGCACTTCACCGCCCCCGTCTGGATCAGCGAGTTCGGCGTCGGCGGACGCGACGAGACCGGGACGAAGCCGCGGGCCTGGTTCGAGAACTTCGTCGACCAACTCATCCGCACCGACGCCGACTTCGCGTACTGGCCGCTCGTCGGCTGGCACGAGGACCGCAAGGGCAACGGCTGGGCGCTGCTGCACTGGGACGCCGAAGGACACCGCATGGGCGTGTACGACGGGGACGACTGGCGGGCCGCGGCCTGGACCCGACTGATCGGCTCCCCCGGCCGCACGGGCCACATCAACCCCGTGCCGGACTGGGCCATGCTCAGCCCGGACCACGGCGACTTCGTCGCGTCACGGCGGATGCGGGCGCTGCCCGACTGGAACTCCGGCGCCCGTAAAGCCGTCTGCCCCGACGGGCAGCGCCTGCTCGGTCTGAGCCACACCGGAAACCGGGGCCTTTGCTCGGAGGTGTCCGCCGGCGCCCTGTGGGATCCGGCCGGCGGACACGAGGTGGTCGTCGACGAGCGGCATGTCGTGCCGGGGCGGGACTGGGCGTCCGGGTACACCAAACTCCAGTGCGCCGACGGGCAGTTCCTGACCGGGTACAGCGTGCGCGGTGCCGCCGTCTCCGCCGCCCTGTGCGCGGCCGCCCCGGCCGGGAGGCTCGGCACGAGCGGCCGTACCGTCTGGTTCGACCGGGGCGACAACAGGGGCACGAGCCCCAAGGGCGGCGACTTCGCGTACGGCCGTTACAAGGGGCAGTGCGCGGTCGACGAGTACGCGGCCGGGATCGCGTACACGGGCCGGGTGGGCTCGTCCCGCACGCCGGACGCGCTCTACTGCCGCGAACTCACCTGAGTGTCGGGCCTGTTCAGCGCAAGGCCCGCTTGTCGGCGTGCAGCGGCGCGCCGAGGCGGATGGTGATGAACTCGTTGTTGTCCGCCTGCCCGGCCGTACGGCCCGAGGAGAACGGGAAGTTGTTGTCGTTCAGCACGGCCACCGTGCGGTCGTCGAGGAGGGAGAGGTCCTCGATGGTCTGGAACGGGAAGCGGAACGTCGTGTCGAAACCGCCCAGGCCCTTGGGGTTCGCGAGGTCCAACAGGTCGGCGACCAGGGTCTTGTCTACCAGTCCGTCGCCGTTGCGGTCGCGGGTGTCGACGAGGTAGATCCGCTTGAACTTGGCGGTGTCGCCCTGGCCGCCGTCGCGCTCCACGACCAGGAAGCGGTGCTTGTCGACGGCTATGGCGTCACCGATGGCATGGGAGGTGGACTCCAGGCGGTAGACGAAGCGCTTGCCGGTGTACGCGCCCTTGCACAGGTCGAACTCGCTGAAGCGCAGGTCGCCGGGGGTGTCTCCGGTCACCGTGCCCTCCAGGAGCGGGTAGAGGTGACGGCCGTCGACACCGCGGACCAGGCCCTCGAAGCCCTTGCTGCTCGCGATGGTGGGCTGGGAGGAGTACTCGGGGGCCCGCACGCCGTCGAGCGCGATCGGGGCCTCGAGCAACCGGCCCCGGGCGGAGAAGTGCAGCAGATACGGGCCGAACTCGTCGCCCAGCATGTACGTCCCGTCGGCCAGTCGCACGATCGACTCGACGTCGAAGTCGGCGCCGGTGAGCACCCGGTCGGCCCGCGTCAGCGCGAACGGCACATGGTGGTCGGGGTCGCTGAGGTTGAATCCGCCGACCACCTTCACCTTCCCGGTACGCGTGTCCGGCTTGATGCGGTGGACGCGCAAGCGGAAGTCGGCGCTGTTGGCCTTGTTGCCGTAGCCGTTGTCGGACAGCGCGTCGAAGGTGCCGTCGTGGCGGTTCACGACCCCGCTGAAGCCCTGCACGGGCTGGCCGGCGAAGGGCGGTGCGATGCCGTTGAAGGGGCCCGCGCCGATGGCGGATCCGGACGGTTCGCTGCCGGGCACGAAGGTCTGGGCGGGCAGGGAGGCGAAGCCGGTCAGCGTGGCCCGGCCGAAGTCGGTGTGCTCCCGGTCGGCCACCGCGGGCGAGGCGAGGCACAGGGTCAGCGCCGCGGCGGTGGCCATGATCGAAAGTCTTCTCATGGCGCGCACGGTAGGGACACCGGGTGGCGGGAGCGCCAACACGGGACGAACGCCCGGTGCGCAAGCCGGGCCGAAGCCCCAACTCGCTTACTTCAATACTTACTTCAACACTTGACGGGCATGGTCCATACCTTTAACTTCACGGGTCAGCAACGCCACGTGTGACGCACTCACCCCCCGACCCACCCCAGGAGCGTCCTCAGCCATGTCCTTCTCCGACCGCGCACCGGGCCGCAGACGGTCCCGCAGGCGCCTCACGGTCCTCGCCGCTCTCTTCGCCGTCCTCGCCGCCCTCTTCACCGCGGCCCCCGCCCACGCCGCCGACGGCTCGATATCCGGGCTCGCGGGCAAGTGCGTCGACGTCGCGGGCGCGAACAGCGCCAACGGCACCGCCGTACAGCTCTACGACTGCAACGGCACCGGCGCCCAGATCTGGTCCAACTCCGGCGACGGCACCCTGCGCGCACTCGGCAGGTGTCTGGACGTCGTCGACCGCTCCACCGCCGACGGCGCGGCGGTCCAGCTCTGGGACTGCTCGGGCAGCGCCAACCAGCAGTGGGTGGTCACCGCGGCCCGCGACATCGTCAACCCGGCCGCGAACAAGTGCCTCGACGTGCGGGACAACAACAGCGCCAACGGCACCCGTCTGCAGATCTGGACCTGTTCCGGCGGGGCGAACCAGAAGTGGAACGCGCCCGCGAGCGGCGGCGGCACCAGCCCGTCCGGGTTCGTGGTCTCCGAGGCCCAGTTCAACCAGATGTTCCCGAACCGGAACTCGTTCTACACCTACGCCGGCCTCACCGCGGCCCTCAGGTCCTACCCCGGCTTCGCCACCACCGGCAGCGACACCGTGAAGAAGCAGGAGGCGGCCGCCTTCCTGGCCAACGTCAACCACGAGACCGGCGGGCTGGTCCACATCGTCGAGCAGAACCAGGCCAACTACCCCACGTACTGCGACTGGAGCCGGCCGTACGGCTGCCCGGCGGGCCAGGCCGCCTACTACGGCCGCGGGCCGATCCAGCTCAGCTGGAACTTCAACTACAAGGCGGCGGGCGACGCGCTCGGCCTCGATCTGCTGGGCAACCCCTGGCTGGTGCAGAACGACGCGTCCGTGGCCTGGATGACGGGCCTTTGGTACTGGAACACCCAGACCGGCCCCGGCACCATGACCCCGCACAACGCCATGGTGAACCAGGCCGGCTTCGGCCAGACGATCCGCAGTATCAACGGCTCTCTGGAGTGCGACGGCAGGAACCCGGCGCAGGTGCAGAGCCGCGTCGACGCCTACAACCGGTTCACCTCGATCCTCGGCGTCGCGCCGGGTGGCAACCTCTACTGCTGACAAGGCGGACCGATGACCGAGTTCAGACCCCTCGCCCAGGCGCTCCTCGGCGCGATCGGCGCCCTGACCCTTCTCGTGGCGGTGCCGACGACCGCCCACGCGAACGTCCTGACCCTGCTGCCCCAGAACGCCGACGGCCTGGAGCAGACCTACTCCCCCGCGTACGACTACGACGGCGACGGCTGTTACGCCACCGCGGCGATCGGCGCCGACGGCACCCTCAACCCGGGCCTCAAGCTCGGTGGCGACGTCAACGGCAAGTGCCACGACTACGCCCAGCTGGCCAACGCCAACACCTACTCGCGCGCGAAGTGCAACAACGGCTGGTGTGCCGTGATGTACGCCAGCTACTTCGAGAAGGACCAGGCGACGCTCGGCCCGGCGGCGATCGGGCACCGGCACGACTGGGAGCACGTGGTGGTGTGGATCAACAACGACGCCGTCCAGTACGTGTCGGTGTCCCAGCACAGCGGCTACCAGGTGGCCGCCCGCTCGGCGGTCCGCTTCGACGGCACCCACCCGAAGATCGTCTACCACAAGGACGGTGTCTCGACCCACTGCTTCCGCTTCGCCACCGGCAACGACGAACCGGCCGAGAACGCCACGGGCGGTTGGTTCTACCCGCGCCTGGTCGGCTGGAACGGCTATCCGGCCGGCTATCGCGACAAGCTCGTGAGCGCCGACTTCGGTTCGGCCACGCTCAAGATCG
Organism: Streptomyces sp. S.PB5; assembly: GCF_030403745.1. GTDB lineage: Bacteria > Actinomycetota > Actinomycetes > Streptomycetales > Streptomycetaceae > Streptomyces. The sequence goes on along the minus strand of NZ_JAQMWP010000010.1, from coordinate 335,421 downwards.
ACGACGGCGACTTCCCTTATCACCTGGCCGCCTCGAAGCCGTCGGCGATCCCCTTCGACCCCTACGCATGACAGGCGCGGCCGCGGCTCGCCGACTTTGGTAGCCGCTCGCACCATCCGAGGATGGCGGTTCCATCGACGATCGCCCGATGTCCGCCGTCCCCCGCCTCCTCCAGGGTGGAGAGCAAGACCCACCCTGGGGGAGACATGGTGTTCTTGCGCAATCGGACGACAGCGGGCGCACTGACCGCGATGGCACTGGCGATGACGGCCCTGCCGTTCACGGCGTCGGCCGGACAACCGGCGACCACGACCCAGTTGTACGTGGCTCCATGGGGCAAGGACTCCTGGCCGGGCACCTTCGACCGCCCCTTCGCCACCCCGGCACGCGCACAACAGGCCGCCCGGGCCGCGGAGATGAGGTCCGGCCCGGTGGTGAACCTCCGCGGTGGGACGTACACGCTCAGGAAGCCGCTTCGGCTGTCGGAGGCCGCGGGCGACTCCGGGGTGACCTGGCAGGCGTACGGCTACGGCACGCCGCGCCAGGAGCAGGTGACCTTCAGCGGCGGCCGGCGGATCTCCGGCTGGCGGCCGGACCCACGGCTGCGCGGGTTCTGGCGCACGGACGTGAGCGGTCTGGAGACCCGGCAGCTCTACGTCGACGGGCGCCGCGCCACACGGCTCGCCCGCGAGGGCAAGGGCCTCGACGGCACCCTGAAGGTGACGAGGACCGGATACGTCACCACCAGTGCCGTTCCGCGGAGCTGGAAGAACCCCGCCGACATCGAGTTCGTCTACCGCGGCGGCTATGTCGAGGGCCGCTGCGGGGTCGCCGGCATCTCGGGCCGCACCATCACGATGGACCAGCCCTGCTGGGACCTCGCCCAGGCCCTCTACGGAGGCCCCGAGCTGCTGAAGTCACCGACGGTCGTCGAGAACTCCCCGAGCTTCACGCCCGAGCCCGGCGGCTGGTACCTCGACCGCACCCGGCCCGGCCATCACGAGTTGCTCTACTTCCCGCGCCCCGGCCAGGACATGAGGCGAGCCGAGGTGACCGCCCCGGTCCTGGAGAACCTGGTCACCGGCACCGGCCGGCCTGGCCGCCCCCTGCACGACGTCACCTTCCGTGGCCTGACCTTTGCGTACGCGACCTGGCTGGCGCCCAGCGAGCCGGCCGGGTTCCCGTCCGCGTGGAGCATGTACCTGCGCCCCGGGAAGAGCGCCGGCAACGGCTCCGGCAAAAGCGGGGACGAGGACGCGAGGCTGCTGACGGTCCCCGGTACGGTCGCCTTCCGTACCGCCGAGCGGATCAGCCTGGAGGGCAACCGGTTCACCCATCTCGGCGCGCAGGCCCTGGAGTTGTCGGGAAACAGCTCGTACAACGTGGTCGACGGCAATCTCATCACCGATGTCTCCGACGGCGGGATCCTGATGGGGATCGTGGCGCCCGACGTCAAGGGCACCAACCGCGGCAACCGGGTCACCAACAACCGGATCCACCGCACCGGCGCCGAGTACCACGCCTCCTCCGCCGTCTGGGACTCCGCGACCCGCGACACCACCCTCGCGCACAACCAGATCGACCATGTGCCCTACACCGGCATCCTGTCGGGTCCCGCCGACGATCTGCGCGGCGTCATGCACGCCAACCGCATCCTCGGCAACCGCGTCTTCGCGACGAACCGGCTCCTGCCCGACGGCGGCGGCATCTATCTGCGGGGCGAACAGGGCCGCTCCTTCGCCGACGGGGCGGTCATCAGCGGCAACGCGGTCACCGGCAGCAAGTACGGCGACTGGAACGTCGGGATCTACACCGATGACAGCACCAACTGGACGACGGTGGAGGGCAACGCGGTCTACGACTATGTCGCCTCGATCGGCGGGTGCAGCGAGGAGTGGGGCGACCGGCCCGTCCGGAACGTGCGCTACCGCGGCAACTTCTGGGACGACGCGGTGCCGTTCTGGGTGGAGCGGCGGGACTTCCCCGGCGCCTGGCCCCCGGCCGACGCCACGAACCCCGAGGAGGGCTGCGGGGACCCGCACGATCTCGTGTTCACCGGCAACACCCTGCTGCCCGCACGCGATCCGGGCCGGGCCTGCGCCGCCGACGCCGACTGCGCCGCCGTACTGGCGAACGCCGGGCCGCTGCCGCGGTACCGGGAGCGGCTGGGCCTGCGCTGACGGAGACGACCTGACGAAAACGGTCTGACGAAAACGGTCGAAAACGACGAAGGGTCTTCGCAGGCATCTGCCTGCGAAGACCCTTCACACCGTCGGGACGACAGGATTTGAACCTGCGACCCCTTGACCCCCAGTCAAGTGCGCTACCAAGCTGCGCCACGTCCCGATGCGTCTCTCGCGGGTAAACCGCGGGAACTCGCAGGTAAACCCTACCGCATGGACGTGACAGGGGCGGACGTCAGCCGCGCACGGCGGCCGGCTGCTGCCCGGCCTCCGACGGCTCGTTCGCCGCCCGGGCCCGGTCCGTCAGACGGCCGTTCCTGCGGACCGGCACCAGCAAGGCGGCCAGGGCCGCGGCGAGGCACAGGACCGCGAGCAGGGTGAAGCCGTGGGTGTAGCCGGAGGCGTACGGCAGGCCCGAGGGCTGGAGGTGCCCGGTGACCAGGACGCTCGTCACCGCGGCGCCGATGGAGCCGCCGATGGTGCGGATGTTGGCGTTCATGCCGGTCGCGGCGCCGGTCTGGGAGGCCGGGACGCTGCCGACGATCAGGTTGGCCATCGAGGCGAAGGCCAGCCCGATGCCGAGGCCGAAGACACCCGAGACGACGGCGATCTGCCACTGCGCGTCATGCCAGAGGGCGAGGAGGCCGAGGGCCACGGCACCCAGCGCGGCACCGGTCGTGAGCAGGGCCTTCGCACCGACCACCGGCTCCAGCCGGCCGCTGAGGATCCCGGAGAGGAACATCGCCACGAGCATCGGCAGCATCAGCAGTCCGGAGGCGGTGACGCTCGCGCCGAAGCCGTATCCGGCGGAGCTCGGCGTCTGGACGAAGGCCGGCAGGAAGGACCAGAGCGCGTACATGCCCGCGCCGAAGAGCAGCGCGACGGTGTTGGTGGTCCACACGGCGGGCAGCCGCATGACGCGCAGATCGATCAGCGGGGAGCGGGAGCGGGCCTCGGCCAGCAGCCACAGCACGAACAGGACGACGGCCACGGCGAACAGGCCGATCACCCGGGCCGAGCCCCAGCCCCACCGGGTCGCCTGGCTCAGCGGAAGCAGCAGCGCCACCAGCCAGGCCGACAGCAGCACGGCGCCGAGCCAACTGACCTTGCCCTCGGCCCGGTCGGGTGACTCGGGGACGTAGCGCAGGGCGATCAGCGTGGTCACCGCGACGACGGCGACCGGGATCCAGAACAGCCAGCGGTAGTCGAGCGCGGACACGATGGGCCCGGCGGCGACGATGCCGACGCCGCCGCCCGCGGCGATGACGGCGGACAGGTTGCTGATGCTGCCGCTGACCTCGGACGGGGCGAACTCGTCCCGGATGATGCCGAAGGACAGCGGGAACAGGGCGCCGCCGACGCCCTGGACGACCCGGGCGACGATCAGCACGCCGATGGTCGGGGCGAGGGCGGCGAGCAGACAGCCGGCCAGGACGACGAGCAGGACGGCGACGAGGGTGCGCTTCTTGCCGATCAGGTCGCCGACGCGGCCGAGGATCGGGGTGAAGACGGAGGCGGACAGCAGGTAGGCCGTCATCACCCAGGTCGCGGTGGACTGCGAGGTGTGCAGAGCGTGCTGGACGGTCGGCAGGGCCGGCGCGATCAGCGACTGCAGCATGGCGAACACACCGGCACCGGTCGCGAGGACCGCGAAGGTGAGTCGGGTGGACTTGCGGGGCATGGAGAGCCTCTCCGAACACAGAGTGCGGCCGGGGCCTTGTCGGAAGCGGTCGCGGAAAGGGCAGGGATACGCCTCGACTGATAAAGTGGAGGTGTGCCTCCACTCTAGCGGAGGCACACCTCCGCTTCAACCCGGAACGGAGGATCACCTCCGTTTCAGCCCCCGGGAGGCGTCCGTGACCGCCCAGCCGTTCCCCGTCCGCGAGATCGTCGCGTCCCGCCGGCCGACCCGGAAGGACGCCGCCCGCAACTACGACGCCCTCCTGGCCGCGGCCCGCGAGGCCTTCGCCGAGCACGGGGCGGAGGCGTCACTGGAGGACATCGCACGCCGGGCCGGCGTGGGCATCGGCACGCTGTACCGGAACTTCCCCACCCGCCGCCATCTCTTCGAGACGGTGTACGCGGACGAGGTGAACACCCTGGTGAGGGTCGCCGAGGAGGTCGCCGACCGGGAGCCCTGGGACGCCCTGACCGCCTGGCTCGACCGGTTCGCGGACTACATGGTGACCAAACGGGCCGTCCGCGAGGCCCTCAACGACGAGACGGAGATCTTCGCCGCCTGCCGCGCGTCGATGTACGGCGCGGGCACTCCCCTGCTGGAACGGGCCCAGCGGGCGGGCGAGGCACGCACCGACATGGACTTCACCGATCTGCTGCGCATGGTCGCGGGCATCACCGCGACCGCCTTCGACAGCGCGGAGCAGCGCAAGCGGGTCATGTCGATCGCCCTGGACGGTGTTCGTACAAGACTCTAGATTTTCATTGTTGAAATCAATTAAATTCCACCGTATGCCCCTCCTGGCCCGCCCTTCCATCGCCCCCGTCGCCGCCAAGGTCATGCAGCGCGGAACCCGCCTGGCCGGCCGCCGCCTGGCCGCCGCCTCGTACGCCCGTTTCCCCGAGTTCCCCCGCAAGGTGCGCCGGCTGACGATCCCCACGTCGGTCGCACCGGCCCCGGTCACCGTCTATCTGCCCGCCGGCTCCGACGGTCCGGCGCCGCCGGTGCACGTCAACTTCCACGGCGGCGGGTACGTCATGACGCTGACCGAGACGGACGACCCGCTGTGCCGGTTCCTCGCCGCGGAGGCGGGCGTGGTCGTGGTCAACGTGGACTATGCCGTCGCCCCGCAGCACCCGTTCCCCGCCCCGGCCCGGCAGGCGTACGAGGTAGTCCGCTGGGTCGCCGACAACGGTGCCGAGCAGGGCTGGGACGGCGGCCGGCTCACCGTCGGCGGCCAGAGTGCGGGCGGCGGACTCGCCGCGGCCGTCGCACGCCAGGCGCTGGAGGAGGCCGGGCCCGGGATCGCCCTGCAGGTCCTGCACTATCCGCCGCTCGACCTCGCGACCGGCGTCCGCAACAAGCGGGCGGCCATCGCCAGGCCGATGCTGCGGCCCTGGATGGGCGACGTCTTCGACACGTCGTACGTCCCCGACGAGCGCCTGCGCCGCGACCGCCTGGTCTCCCCCGCGCACCCCTCGGACACCGCCGACCTCATGGGCATCGCTCCGGCACTGGTCGTCACGGCCGAGTACGACGTCCTCAAGGCGGAGGCCCAGAGCTACGCCGACCGCCTGCGGACCGCGGGCGCCCTGGTGGGGCATCACGACGTGGCAGGAGCCGACCACGCCTACGACGGCAAGGACGAGGCGAAGGCGCGGGAGACGTACGCGCTGATCGCCCGGCATGTACGAGAAGCCGTGAGCTGACAGGGCGCGGCATGCCGGCCTCAGGAGACCGGTGGCGTCCCGTGCGTGTGGAACGACTCGATGGTCTTCAGACCCCAGGCCTGCCCCTTCTTGCGCTCCTCCTCGGTCCAGGTGATGAGCGGCCAGTCCGGCGCCAGCACCAGCCGCGTGAGCGGGTTGCACAGCTCGATCCGGTTGCCGCCCGGCTCGTAGACGTACAGGAAGAACGTCTGCTGGATGGCGTGCTTGTGCGGCCCCGTCTCGATGAACACCCCGCTGTCGATGGCGAGATCGGCCGCCCGCAGGATGTCCTCACGGGTGTCCGTCGCGAACGCGATGTGGTGCAGCCGCCCGGTGCTTCCCGTCCAGTCGGACGTGTAGACGACGTCGTACGACTTGTTCGTGTACGTCAGCCAGCGCGCCGCGATCCTCCCGCTGTCGAGCTGGATCTGTTCCGTCGGCCGGGCTCCGAGCACGTTCTGCTGGAACTCGGCGTTGGCGAGCACGTCGGCGGCGAGGAAGTTGACGTGGTCGAGCCGCCGTACCCCCACGCCCCGGTTGGGTTTGGCCTGCGGCTGGTTCTTCAGCGCGGGCCTGAGCCCCTCGGGGGCCTTGTAGTGCTCGCTCTCCCAGTACAGGGCGTGTTCATGGCCGTCGGGGTCGGTCGTGACGTACAGGCGGCCGATTCCGGGCTCGTCCTCGACCCACTTGCCGGTGCCTCCCGCGGCCTCGATCGCCTCGATACGGCGGTGCAGGGCCTCCTCGCTGGAGGTGCGCAGGGCGAGGCGGCCGAGGCCGGGCCGGTCGCGGGCGGTGAGGACGAGGCTGTGGTGCTCGTAGTCGTCGAAGGTCCGCAGGTGGACCGTGTCGCCGTCCTCGCCGTTGACCGTAAGGCCCAGATAGTCGGTGAAGAAGCCGACGCTGGCGTCCAGGTCGGGAGTGAACAGCTGGGCGTGGCCGATGTGCGCGATGTCGCCGAGCGGCGGGGTCATCGGTGGCCTCCTAGGGGGCGTGCGGCGGGCCTGGGGAAGACGGTGCCGTCGAAGAGCTTGCGGGCCGTGCGGACCACGGCGGTGCGGCGGGCGGTGGGGAGGCCTTCGGGGGTGGTCCCGAGGCTGCTGTCGATGTCCAGGAATCCGGTGGGATGTTCGATGCGCATCCGGTCACTGCCGGGACGGAGCTCCGCCAGATCCGCACCCACGCCGCCCTCGATCCGCAGCCCGGCGGCCACACCGGCCGCGCCGAGCACCCCGATCGAGGTGTGGCAGCGCACCGGGATGAAAGTGCGGGTGGTGACCGCGCCGCCCTCGCGGGGCGGGGCGAGGAGCGTGAGTTTGGGGACCGTGGTGTCCGAGACGTCACCGAGACCCATCCGGCGGCCCGCTTCCAGGCGGATGCGGTGCAGGCGGTCGGCGAGCGTCAGGTCCTCCTCCAGGTCCTTGGGCGACTCGTATCCGGTGACCTTGAGGGAGCCCGCGGCGATCAGGACGGTCGGCATACCGTTGTCCACGCAGGTGACCTGGACGCCGTCGATGTCGTCGCGGACGCTTCCGGTGGGCAGCAGCGGCCCCGCGCCCGCCGGGAACTCGATCAGCACCGGCGCGGCCGTCCCCGGCACTCCGGAGATCCGGGCGTCGCCGGTGTAGTCGACCCGGCCGCCGGGCGTGGGGAAGGTCGCCGTGGCGTGGTCGCCGGAGTTGACCATGCGGATGCGTACGCGGGTGCGCTCCTCCCCCGCCGGGACCAGTCCGCGCTCGACGGCGAAGGGGCCGACGCCCGCGAGGATGTTCCCGCAGTTCTGACGGTCGCTCACCTCGGGCCGGTCGACGGCGACCTGGAGAAAGAGATAGTCGACGTCGGCACGCGGATCGGCGGACTTGGAGACGACGGCCACCTTGCTGGTGAGCGGGTGCGCGCCGCCGAGGCCGTCGATCTGCCGCTCGTCCGGGCTGCCCATGATCCGCAACAACAGGTCGTCGCGCAGGGCGGGTTCGGCGGGGAGGTCGCCCGCGAGGAAGTAGGCGCCCTTGGAGGTGCCGCCCCGCATCAGCAGACAGGGCACCTCCTGGGGCACAGGGGTCACGACGGCTCCCCCGTGCGTCCCGTGTACTCCTCGTACTCCTCGTACGTCTTGTACTCGACGCCCAGCCGTTCGAGCGTGTCCCGCAACCCGTAGCGGTCCAGGCCGAGTTGGCCGTCGAGGAAGGCGGCGCGGGTGGCGGCCTCCTTGGCCTCCCGGGCCTCGGCCTTCTCGACCGTCTCCCGGGCGCGCTCACGCGGGACGACCACGACGCCGTCGTCGTCGGCGAGGATGACATCGCCAGGGCGGATGATCTGGCCGTCGATGGCGATCGGTACGTTGACCGAGCCGCCGGTGGCCTTGACGGTGCCCTGCGAGGAGACCGCGCGGGACCAGGCGGCGAAGCCCATGTCCCGCAGTTCCTGGGTGTCGCGGATGCCGGTGTTCAGCACGACACCACGAACTCCGCGCTGCTGCAGGGCCGTTGCGAACAGCTCGCCGAACAGGCCGTCCGTGCACGGGGAGGTGGTGGTGACGACCAGGATGTCGCCCTCGCCGCACTGCTCGACGGCGGCGTGGATCATGAGGTTGTCGCCGGGCCAGCCGATCACGGTGACGGCGGTGCCGGCGACGCGTACGCCCTGCTGGACAGGGCGGATCTCCGAGCCCAGCAGGCCCGTTCGGCCCATGGCCTCGCTCACCGTGGCCACGCCGTGGCCGGCCAGCGCGTCGACGTCCTTCAGCTCGGCCTTCGGCGGGTCGGTGACGATCACGCCGCTCATGCCAGCTCCTTCGCGATCTGCGGGTAGGGGCGCATGTACGCCTCGGCCATGGTCCTGTGGGCCAGGCCCAGGTTCGGGCCCGCGTTGCGCTTGAGCTGGACGCCGCGGCGGACGGCCAGGTCGGTGTAGTAGTCCCACAGGTGCTGCTGGGCCGCGAGGCACTCCATGGCCTTGCGCTTGGTGTCCCAGACCTCGGTGATGTCGAGGAGGACCTCGGGCTTGAAGCCGCTCATCTCGGGCTGGTGGGGCTCGAAGTAGAACACCGGCGGGGCGCCGATGATCTCGCCGTCGCCGGGGTAGCCGATGGCCTGGGCGAGGACGCGGGCCTCCAGGGCCATGCGGCTCGCGGCCGGATGGTCGCCGTTGTACGGGTCCTCGGTGGGGTGGGTGAGCACGATGTCGGGCTGCGTCTCGCGGTAGACGGCGACCAGTCGGTCGGTCAGCTCGGCGGTGGGCAGCAGCGGGTAGTCGCCGGCGTCGAAGAAGCGGACCTCGGCGCCGAGCGTGGCGGCGGCCCGCTCGGCCTCGTCCCGGCGCATCGCCTTGATCTCGTCGAGCTTCCTGCCCTCGCGCCACGCCTTGGCGGACTCACCGCGCTCCCCGAAGGTCAGACAGGCGATGGTCACCTTCTCCCCGCGAGAGGCGGCCAGGGCGATGGCGCCACCCGCACGCCACACGAAGTCGCCTGCGTGCGCGGTGATGACGAGTGTCGATCGTGGGCCGGCGGGCGCGTTGGCCATGGTCATCGATACGTCTCCTTGGTGACAGGTGTGTGCCCGCCCCGCGCCGGCGTGATCAGTCGCGCAACGCCTCGATCACACTGGTGAGGTGGGCGCGGACGGCCATCTCGGCCGCCTGCGGGTCCCTGGCCCTGATCGCCTCGATCATGGTCAGATGCTCGTTCAGGGATTGCTGCGGACGCCCGGGGCGCAGCGCCAGCTGGAAGCGGTGGCGCACCAGTTGGGCGTTGAGCCGCTCCAGCAGTTCCTGTGCGGTCCGCTGGCCGGAGAAGTCCCGGATCCGGACGTGCAGTTCGTGGTTGAGGTCGGAGTAGGTGACCGGCTCGCCGTCGGCGACCGCCTTGGTCATGGCCGTACCGAGGTCGGTGAGTTCGGCCAGCTGCTCGTCGCTCGCCGCGACCGCCGCCTTCGCCGCGCAGAGTCCTTCGAGGACCATGCGGCACTCGGTGATGGCGACAGCCTCGTCGACGGTCACCACCCGCACCCGGGAGCCGCGGTTGCGGATCCGCTCCACGAGTCCCTGGGACTCCAGGTCGATGAGTGCCGCACGGATGCTGGCCCGTGTCACACCGAACTGCTCGGCGAGCTCGTTCTCCACCAGCCGCTGCGCCGGCGCCATCTCGCCGTGCAGGATCGCCTGCCGCAGCTGCGCGAGCGCGTGCTGTCTGGCCTGCTCCCCGGTGCTCGGACGGGCTTCTTTCGGCATCGCGCCCTCCCTGGGTGACTGCCTGTCGAACGTAAATCCAGCCGGACAAGATTGTCAACAATTTTGTCTGCCGTATTGCGGGCATGCTTGTCGCCCAATTGCGGGCATGCTTGTCGCCCATGGTCGCGGTTCAGGCCTCGCGATACAGCGCGGTGAGCAGTTCCATGACCGCCTGGGCGGCGGGATGCGGGTCGTCCCGCCACCAGGCGAGCCGCACGGCGATCGGCTCGCCGTCGCGCACCGGCCGGTAGACGACGCCGGGCCGCGGGTACTGGTTGGCGGTCGAGTCCGCCGTCATGCCGACACAGCGGCCGGTGGCGATGACGTTCAGCCAGTCGTCCACGTCGTGCGTCTCCTCGGTGGCCGGACGGGCCTCCGCCGGCCACAGGTCCGGTGTGGTGGTGCCGGTACGCCGGTCGACGAGCAGCGTGCGCCCCGCGAGGTCGGCCAGCCGCACGGACCGGCGCCGGGCGAGCGGATCGTCGGCGGCCATCGCGCACAGCCGCCGCTCCAGACCGACGATGGCCGAGTCGAACCGCCGGTCGTCCAGGGGACGGCGTACGACGGCCAGATCGCAGGCGCCCTCCGCGAGCCCGGCCGTGGCCGAGTTGACGCGCACCAGGTGCAGGTCGGTCTCCGGGCGCTCCCGGCTCCAGCGGCGCTGGAAGGCGACGGTGTGCCGGCCGAGCGCGGACCAGGCGTAGCCGATGCGCAGGTGGGCGTGGCCCGAGGTGGCGTCCCGGACCAGGTCGTCCACCTCGGCGAGCACCCGCCGGGCGTGCGCGAGGACCCGCAGCCCGGTCCCGGTCGGCGTCACCTCGCGCGAGGTGCGCCTCAACAGGCGTACCCCCAGGGCCCGTTCGAGGGAGGCCAGGGTGCGGGAGACGGCGGCCTGGGAGACCCCGAGGGCCAGGGCGGCGTCGGTGAAGGTGCCCTCGTCGACGATCGCGACGAGACAGCGCAGCTGCCTGAGCTCCACATCCATGACTCAAGCGTATAGATGGACAGCCTGATGCATTTTGCGCATCCACGCGCGGCGCGCACCATCGGCCCATGCAAGAGGCCCCCGCACGCCCCGCGGCCACTGTCCCGCCCGTCGCCGAGCCGTCCCGGACGAGCCTCGCCGGGGTGGCCACCATGGTCGGCAGCGGTCTGTCCAACCAGCTCGGTGTCGCGGTCGGATCGCTCGCCTTCCCCGTCATCGGCCCCGTCGGTGTCGTCGCCGTGCGCCAGTACGTCGCCGCGGCCGTCCTCCTCGCCGTCGGCAGGCCCAGGTTCAGGTCGTTCACCTGGGGTCAGTGGTGGCCCGTACTGCTGCTGGCCGTGGTGTTCGGGACGATGAACCTCTCCCTGTACACCGCGGTCGACCGGGTCGGCCTGGGCCTCGCGGTGACCCTGGAGTTCCTCGGCCCGCTGACCATCGCCCTGGCGGCCACCCGGCGGCGCGTGGACGTGTGCTGCGCGCTGCTCGCGACGGCCGGTGTCGTCACGCTGATGCGTCCGCAGCCCTCCGCCGACTATCCCGGCATGGGGCTCGGCCTGCTGGCCGCCGGGTGCTGGGCAGCGTACATCCTCCTCAACCGCACCGTGGGCCGCCGGATCCCCGGTGCGCAGGGTCCGGGTGCCGCGGCGACGGTGTCCGCGCTGATGTTCCTGCCGGTGGGGATCCTCGTGGCTCTCCAGCAGCCGCCGGGCGCGGGGGCGGTCGGCTGCGCGATGGTCGCCGGGGTGCTGTCCTCGGCGGTGCCCTATCTGGCGGACCTGTTCACGCTGCGGCGGGTGCCGGCCCCGGCGTTCGGACTGTTCATGAGCGTCAACCCGGTCCTGGCGGCCGTGGTCGGCCGGGTCGTCCTCGGCCAGCGGCTGGGCTGGCCGGAGTGGGCGGGCATCGCAGCCGTCGTCACGGCGAACGCGCTGAGCATCGGCACGTCCCGGCCGAAGGCGTCCCGGACCAGGTCATCCCGGGCAAGGCATCCCGGGCCGAGCTCCGACGGCCCGGGACCTGGCGGTCCGGCCCGAGGTTCATGGCCATCGACGCCGGAGCGGCCCTGCTCGCGTTCGTGATCCCCTCCTTCATCCCGAGGGCACGTCCCGCCGTCGCGGCGGGCACGCCGGACGACGGCCCGGCCGGGGACAGCCCGGCGGAGGCGACCGACGACACGGCCGCCGAGACCTGAGACACCTCGTCGGCAGGGGCCGGCCCCCGGGGTTCCACGCTTCGGGGGCCGGCCCCTGTTCCGGTACGGCGGTCCGCCCGGGGCCATCCGGTCGCCGGGCGTCGGCTCCCGTACGGGGGCGCCGTCGGAAAGGGCCGCCCCCCGGCGGAAGACGCCCGCCGCGATCCGCCGACGCCCCTCGCCCCTCACCCGTCACCCCTCGCCCCTCACCCCTCGCCCCTCGCCCCTCGCCCCGAGCGATCTCCGGCCGCGCCGTCGATGCCCGTCCCCATCGGCGCAGGCCCCGCACGGCCTCACTTGATGACCGCGTTGGCCACCACCACGGCCACGCCCAGCAGCGCGTCCACGAGGCCGATCAGGAGGGCGTAGGGCCAGGGGCGGTGGGACCAGCGGGACGTGACGACGCCGAGGGTGAACAGCAGGGCGATGTTCAGGGTGAACGCCGGGTACTCCACGCCCTTCGCGGGCCACCAGCCCCAGCCCGCGCCGGCCAGGACGAGGACGGTGGGGAGGACGGCGGCGACCAGGGGCCACTCGTTGACGAGGGTGCGCAGGGCGTCGCCGCGGCGGTGCGGGGTGCGTTCGGCGATGTAGTGGGCGTAGCCGTGGGCGAGGGCGGAGGCCAGGGCCGTGACCACGAGCCAGACGGCGTCGTAGCGGCGGGTCGCCTGGTCGGTGTGGCCGTACTGGGTGAGCGCGGCGACCATCGAGCAGGCCAGGACGGCGCCGTAGACGCCGCCGAACAGGAGGCTCTCGCGGGTGTCGTGCGCGTGCCGTTCGGCCGCGGCGGCGGCCTGGGTGTCCGACGTCTGCGCCATGCCCTCCACGATCACCCGGGGCCGGGGACCCCGCCAGTCCGCGCCGGGCCGCGCGGTCCCCGACGGAGTGTCCTCCCACCTGGGCCGATACTCCACACCCTGTCCACGCCGGAGACCGGCCCGCGGTGGTTAGGGTCCCTGCATGACCCACAGTTTCGTTGTCCGCATCCCCGACGCCGAGCTCGACGCCGAGCCCCTCGCCCCGGAGCAGATCGTCTCCGGTACGCCCGAGGTCACCGGGAAGGTGGTCTGGGAGTCGGAGGACGGCACGCAGATCCGGGGGATCTGGCAGATCACGCCGGGGGTCGTCACCGACACCGAGGCGGACGAGCTGTTCGTGGTGATCAGCGGGTCGGCGACGATCGAGGTCGAGGGCGGGGCGACGCTGCGGGTCGGGCCGGGCGACATGGCCGTACTGCGGGCGGGTGACCGTACGACGTGGACCGTGCACGAGACGCTGCGGAAGGCGTACGCGATCAATCTGTAGGCGGTGGCGCGGCCGTCGTGCCGCGGATCTCCAGGGTGGGGGCGGCCAGGTGCACCCGGCCCGCTCCCCCGCCACCCTCCAAGCGGTCCAGGAGGCAGCGGGCGGCGCGTCGGCCGACCTCGTGGTTGGCGCTGTCGACGGTGGTGAGCCAGACGTGGCGCAGGCTCGCGATGCGGGTGTTGTCGTAGCCGACGACGGAGAGGTCGCGCGGGACGCGCAGCCCCAGTTCCTCGGCCGCCGACAGGACACCGACCGAGGCGATGTCGTTGACGGCGAAGACGGCGGTGGGCCGGTCGGGGCGGCTCAGCAGCCGGACGGTGGTGCGGTAGCCGCCCTCCTCCGTCATGTCGCTGGGCTCCACCACCCCCTCCAGGCCGTGCGCCCGCATGGCCGCCTCGAAGCTCCGGCGGCGCAGTTCGCCCACCGCTCCGTATCCGGCGATGTGCGCGATCCGGCGGTGACCGAGGCCGATGAGGTGCTCGGTGACCAGGCGGGCGCCCTGTTCGTCGTCGTTGGCGACCAGGTCCACGCCCGGCAGGACGGGCTCGCGGGCGCCCGCGACGACGACCGGGATGCGCTCGGTGAGCGCCCCGAGCGCCGCCGGGTCGGGGAGGGTGCCGATGACGACCAGGCCGTCGGCGCGCAGGTCGAGGAAGGGGCCGGTCATGTCCTGGCCGGTGCGGCGGTTGAGGCGGGTGTCGGCCATCAGCATGTGCAGGCCGTTGTCGTGCAGCAGTGAGTTGAGGCCGTCGAGCAGGTCCACGAACCAGGGGTTGCGCAGGTCGTTGAGGAGCACCCCGATCGTGCGTGTGCGCTGCTCGCTGAGGCTGCGGGCGGCGGCGTTGGGGCGGTAGCCGAGCTCGCGCACCGCCTTCAGCACGGCCTCCCGCTTCTCCTCGCGCACCTGGTCGGAGCCGCGCAGGACGAGCGAGACCAGGGACTTGGAGACGCCCGCCCGGTCGGCGACGTCGCGGATCGTCGGAGGTCTCATGCTCTGGACCGTTCCATGAGGTCTTATGTCCTGTCAAAGGGTTGACACCTCGGAGAATGCCGCCCAGGGTGGCCTGGACAGATCGTGGACCGGTCCAAAGAGGGGCTGTCATGGTGGATTCGACCTCCGATGCGCTCGGTGTCGCCGTCATCGGATTCGGCTGGATGGGCCGGGTGCACACCCAGGCGTACGCCCGCGTCCCGCACCACTATCCGCAGCTGGGCCTGCGTCCGGAGCTGGTGACGGTCGCCGAGGAGGTGCCGGGGCGGGCCGAGGAGGCCGCCGCGCAGTTCGGGTTCGCCTCGACGACCCGGGACTGGCGGGACGTGGCCGCCGATCCTCGCGTGCGGGCGGTGAGCATCACCGCGCCGAACTTCCTGCACCGGGAGATCGGGGTCGCGATGGCCGAGGCCGGCAAGCACATCTGGATCGAGAAGCCGGTGGGGCTGGGCGAGCAGGACGCGCGGGCGGTCGCGGACGCGGTCGGGAAGGCTGGTGTGCGCGGCGCGGTCGGCTTCAACTACCGCAACGCGCCCGCCGTCGAGGCGGCCCGCGCGCTCATCGCCTCCGGTGACATCGGCACGGTCACCCATGTCCGCGTCCGGCTCTTCAGCGACTACGCGGCCCATCCCGAGGGCGCGTTGACCTGGCGGTACGAGAAGGAGCGCGGCGGCAACGGAGTGCTGGGCGATCTGGCCTCGCACGGGGCGGACCTGGCGCGGTATCTCCTCGGGGACATCGAGTCGTTGACCGCCGACACCGCGGTCTTCGTGCCGGAGCGGGCGCGTCCGACCGGCGCGACCGCGGGCCATTCCCGGGCGTCCGGCGGGGAGTCGGGGCCCGTCGAGAACGAGGACTACGTCAACTGCCTGCTGCGGTTCGCCTCCGGCGCCCGCGGGGTCCTGGAGGCCTGCCGGGTCTCGGTCGGCGAGCAGAACAACTACGGCTTCGAGGTGCACGGCACCAAGGGGGCGGTGTTCTGGGACTTCCGGCGGATGAACGAGCTCGGCGTCAGCCGCGGCACCAGCTATCAGGACCAGCCCGTCAGCACCGTGTACGTCGGTCCGGGCGACGGTGAGTTCGGGGCGTTCCAGCCGGGTGCGGCGAACGCCATGGGCTATGACGACCTCAAGGTGATCGAGTGCCACCGCTTCCTGCGGTCGATCGCGGAGGGCACCTCGTACGGGGCCACGCTCTCGGACGCCGTGCGCAGTGCCGTCGTACTGGATGCGATGGTGCGGTCGGCCGAGAGCCGTGCCTGGGTCAGCCTGTGAGCGCGGTGGGCATGTTGTAGGGCGTCACGACCTGGATCGCGGACGGCAGTGTCGGCCCGGCGGGCGGCAGCGCGCCGTGCTCGCGCATCACCAGGTGGCAGGCCTCGCGCAGGTCCTGGCGCAGGTCGTGGTGGAGGACGGCGGACAGCCGGTGCTCGCGCAGCAGCCGGTCGTTGTCGTGGTCGAGGTCGTGGGCGATGAACACCGCGCACTCCCGGTCCAGGTCCTCGAAGGCCTTCAGGGTGGCGATGTTGCCGCCGCCTATGGAGTACACCGCGCGGATGTCCGGGTCGCGTTCCAGGGCGGCCCGGACGAGGTCGTACTGGGTGGCGTCCAGGCCCTGGCCCTCGGCGATCTCGACCAGCGCGCGGTGCGGGTGGCGGGCGCGCATGGCGCTGCGGAAGCCCATCTCGCGCTCCTCCTCGTTGCGGAAGAAGCCGCTGCTGAGGCTGGTGAGGACATTGCCGGGGCGGTCGCCGAGCCACTGGCCCATGAGGTAGGCGGCGGTCGCTCCGGCGGCCCGGTTGTCTATGCCGACATAGCCGAGGCGGGGCGTGCTGGGCAGGTCGGTGACCAGTGTGACCACGGGGATGCCCGCCTGCGCGAGCCCGGCGACCGCCGCAGCGACCTCGGGGACGTCCGGCGCCTTCAGGATCACGCCCTGCGAGCCGCGCCGCGCTATCCGCTCCAGGGTCGCGACCTGCTCCTCGACCGGGCCGGTCTCACGGAAGTGGAAGCGTGAGCGGACCACCGCCGGGTGCAGGGCGGGCAGCTCGGCCTCCAGGGCCGCGCGGACGGCGCTGGAGAAGCGCTCCGGCGCCTGCATCACGATGTCGATCATGAAGGTGCGGCCGACGAGTCTGACCTGGGTGCGCTGGCGGTCCAGGTCGGCGATGGCCTGCCGGACCTCGCGGGCGGTGCTTTCGCGGACCCCTCCCCTGCCGTTCAGGACGCGGTCGACGGTGGCCTCGCTCAGGCCCGCCTGACGTGCGATCTCCCGGATCGGGAAGGGGTGCCCCATACGAAGGCTCCTTGAGGGGTTTTTGATGGACCCGTGCCGGTTGTTCGACGGGTTTGTACTGACAAGAATGACAGCGCTGCGTCGCCCCTGTCACCGAGAGGACGTCGATGTCCTTCACCGCCGTACACCGCCGTGCGTGGCTGTCCGAACAGGACTGCGACCTCGCGGTCCTGCGCACCCTCGTCGAGCGGAGCACCGACCCCGCCGACTATCCGTACGCCGACTCCGTCGACCGGAACGTCCTGGTGTACGACAGCGAGCGCCTCGGCGCCGCCGAGAACCGGCGGGAGGTCCAGGAGGAGCTCGTGCGGGCCCTCACGGACGGGCCCGGGATCGTGGTGTTCCGGGGCGCGTTCCCCGACACCTCGGTCGTGGACCGGGCCACCGAGGTCTTCGAGGCGCTGATCCGCGAGCAGAACGCGGCGGGCGCGACCGCCGGGGACCACTTCGCGAAGCCAGGGGACAACGAACGGGTCTGGAACGCGCTGGAGAAGGCGGCCCTGTACGACCCGTCGGCGTTCGCCGACTACTACGCGAGCCCCGTCCTCGCGCTCGTGTGCGAGGCCTGGCTCGGTCCCGGATACCAGGTGACCTCCCAGGTCAACGTGGTCAACCCGGGCGGCCTCGCGCAGACCGCGCACCGCGACTACCACCTCGGCTTCCTCTCCGACGAGGCCGCGGCCGCCTACCCGGCGCACGTCCACCGCCTCTCCCCCGTGCTCACGCTGCAGGGCGCGGTCGCGCACTGCGACATGCCGGTGGAGTCCGGGCCGACGCTGTACCTGCCGTACTCGCAGCTCTTCGAGGCGGGGTATCTGGCGTGGCGGCGGCCGGAGTTCAAGGCGTACTTCAAGGAACGGCATGTGCAGCTGCCGCTGGCCAAGGGCGATGCCGCGTTCTTCAATCCGGCGGTGCTGCATGCCGCGGGGACCAACCGGACGACGGATGTGCGGCGGGTGGCCAATCTGCTCCAGGTGTCCTCGGCGTTCGGGCGCGCGATGGAGACCGTGGACCGGGAGACCATCGCCAACGCCGTCTATCCGGTGCTGCTGCGGCGCGCCGCGGAGGGCGCCGGCGAGGAGTGGCTGGAGAACGTCATCGCCGCGAGCGCCGAGGGCTACCCCTTCCCCACCAACCTCGACAGCGATCCGCCGGTCGACGGACTGGCCCCGCCCTCGCAGGCCGATCTGGTGCGGCGGGCGCTGCGGGAACGGTGGACCCCGCGGACCCTGCGGGACGGGCTGCGGGCGGCCGCCGAGCGGCGCGAGAGCTGAAGGGAACGGGGTGGTCATGGGACTTCTCGACGACAAGGTCGTCCTCGTCAACGGCGGCAGCCAGGGCGTGGGCGCGGCCATCGCGCGGGCCGCGGTGCGCGAGGGCGCGGTGGTCGCCGTGTCCGGACGGCGCCCGGAGCCGGGCGAGGCGCTGGTCACCGAGCTGACGGAGGCCGGCGGCAAGGCGATGTTCGTACGGGCCGACCTCGCGGACGCCGGGCAGGCCAGGGCGTCCGTCGCCGAGGTCGTCGCCGCGTACGGGCGGATCGACTGCCTGGTGAACTCGGCGGGGCTGACCTCGCGGGGCACGCTCCTCGACACCACGCCCGAGCTGTTCGACCAGCACATCGCGATCAACCTCAAGGCGCCGTTCTTCGCGATGCAGGCGGCGGTCGCCGACATGGTCGGCCGCAAGGCCCCCGGCACGGTCGTCAACATCATCACGTCCTCGGCGCACGGCGGGCAGCCCTTCCTCGCCCCGTACGTCGCCGCGAAGGCCGGGCTCATCGGCCTGACCCGCAACGCGGCGCACGCCCACCGGTGGGACCGGGTGCGGATCAACGGCCTCAACATCGGGTGGACCGCCACCGAGGGCGAGGACGCCACGCAGAAGGCCTTCCACGGCGCCGGGGACGACTGGCGCGAGGAGGCCGCGGCGAGGCTGCCGATGGGCAAGCTGGGCCAGCCGGACGAGATCGCCGACTTCGTGGTCCTGCTGCTGTCGGACCGGTCCGGAGTGGTCACCGGTTCGGTGATCGACTGGGACCAGAACGTGCTGGGCGGACTTGATTAGCACACCTGGCACCACCGTTTTTCTGTAAGAACCCTCAAGGAGCTGCAACCCCCATGCGCATCGGAATCCTCGGCCTCGGCCGTATCGGCGCCTTCCACGCCGAGACCCTCTCCGGACTCGACGTGGTCGAGTCGCTCGTGCTCACCGACCCGTTCGCGGACGCCGCCAAGGCCGCCGCGGAGAAGTTCGGCGGCGACGTCGTGGACTCGCCCGAGGCGCTGCTGACGGCCGGTGTGGACGGCATCGTCGTCGCGGCCGCGACCGACGCCCACCCTGCGCTGATCCTGGCCGGCGTCGAGGCCGGGATCCCGGTCTTCTGCGAGAAGCCCGTCGCCAAGCACATGAGCGAGGGCGTCGAGGTCCTCAAGGCGATCCAGGGCACCGACGTGCCGATCCAGATCGGCTACAACCGCCGCTTCGACGCCGGTTTCGTCGCCGCGCGGGCCGCCGTGCAGTCCGGTGAGCTCGGCAAGCTGCACACCGTACGCTCGACGACCCTGGACCCGGCGCCGCCGCCCGCCGCGTACGTCGCCGCCTCCGGTGGCATCTTCCGGGACTGCTCGGTGCACGACTTCGACATCATCCGCTGGGTGACCGGCCGCGAGGTCGTCGAGGTGTACGCCGTCGGCGGCAACCGGGGTGCCGAGTACATCAAGGAGGCGGGCGACGCCGACACCACCGGCGCGATCCTGACCCTCGACGACGGCACGATCGCGGTGATCTCCAACTCCCGCCACAATGCCCGGGGTTACGACGTCCGCATGGAGATCCACGGCTTCCAGGACTCCATCGCCGTCGGTCTGGAGGACAAGCTGCCGCTGCGCTCGGTCGAGCCCGGTGTGACCTTCCCGGCCGGGACGCCGCACGACTTCTTCATGGACCGCTTCACCGAGGCCTACCGCGCCGAACTCACCGCGTTCACCGAGGTCGTGGCGGGCAACCGCCCCTCCCCCTGCACGGTCGAGGACGCCCTGGAGGCGGGCTGGATCGCCGAGGCGTGCACACTGTCCCTGCACGAGCACCGTCCTGTCACCATCGAGGAGGTACGGCAGGCATGACCGAGCCGGGCCGGGAACCATTGCGCATCGGAGTACTGGGCGCCGCACGCATCACCGAGAGCTCCCTCGTCGACCCGGCCCGGATCACCGGCCACCGCCTCGTCGCGGTGGCCGCCCGCGACCGGTCCCGCGCCGAGGCGTTCGCGAGCGAGCACGGCGTGGAGCGGGTGGTGGACTCGTACGCCGAGCTGATCGCCGATCCGGAGGTCGACGTCGTCTACAACCCGCTCGCCAACGGTCTGCACGGGCCGTGGAACCTCGCCGCCCTCGCGGCGGGCAAGCACGTCCTGAGCGAGAAGCCGTCGGCGAGCAACGCCGAGGAGGCCGCCGAGGTGCGGGAGGCGGCCGCGAAGTCGGGGGCCGTCTTCATGGAGGCCTTCCACTACCTCTTCCACCCGGTCACCCGGCGCCTGCACGAGGTCCTGGCGAGCGGCGAGATCGGCGACCTGGAGCGGGTCGAGGCCCTGGTCGCCATCGCCGCCCCGCCGGACACCGATCCGCGCTGGTCACTGCCGCTGGCCGGCGGCGCCGTGATGGACCTGGGCTGCTACAGCCTGCACGCACTGCGGATGCTCGCCCCGTTCGCGGGCGGCGCGCCCCGGCTCGTCTCCGCACGGGGCGGGGAGCGTGCGGGCGCGCCGGGCGTGGACGAGTGGCTGGACGCGGATCTGGAGTTCCCCGGCGGGGCGACCGGGTCGGCGCGCTGCCACATGGGCTACGACGGCCTGGACATGAGCATCCGTCTCAGGGGCAGCCGCGGCGAGGCCTTCGCGCCGAACTTCGTGCTGCCGCATCTGGACGACCGGGTCGTGGTGCGCACCTCCGCCGGCGAGCGGACCGAACGGCTGGGCACCCGGTCGTCGTACACCTACCAGCTGGAGGCGTTCGCGGCGCGGGTGCGCGAGGGCATGCCGGTGCCGCTCGACGCGGACGACGCGGTGGCGACGATGGAGTTGATCGACGCCAGCTACCGGGCAGCCGGGTTCGAGCCGCGGCCGCGGTCGGTGCTCGGCCGGTAGGGGAAGGACGTCGGGTACCTCTCCCCCGTCGTCCGCTCCCACGCCTCCACGACGGCGTCCGGCCAGGCCTGGTGGAACCCTCTGGCGCACTGGGCGCGGACGTTCTTCGCCTCCGTGCGGTGACTGAGGGCGCGCAGGGCGCGCAGGGCGGTGACCGCCTCGTCGGGGTCATCGACCGCCATGGCCCTCACACGTGGCGTGTCCGCCAACTGCCCACGGACATCGGCGAGTTGAGCCTCGACGTCGGAGTGGCCGGGACGTTCGCGAACCGACAGCGCAGCAGTACGGCACCGAGCAGGAGTGCGCCCCAGCCGGGCGACGGTCGCACGCCTGTCATGATCGGCCTCATGGCCGTCCACATCGTCCCCGCCCAAGTCACCGACATCCAGCAGGTATTGGCGGACCACCCCCGCTACTGGGGCGAGCGCGACCTGCGCTCGCTCCATCTCCTGTCCCTGGTCCAGGAGTTCGGCTCCACCTGCCTGGTCGCCCGCGCCGAGGACGGCATCCGCGGCTATCTGATCGGCTTCGTCACCCCCGACGGCACGGGGTACGTCCATCTGATCGCCACCCGCGACGACACCCGCGGCACGGGAGTGGGCCGCGACCTGTACGCCGCGTTCATCGGGGCCGCCCGCGAGCAGGGTGCCGTCCGTCTGAAGGCGATCACGTCGGTCACCAACGAGGGTTCGATCGCCTTCCATCGCAGCCTGGGCTTCGAGGCGCGTGTCGAGGACGAGTACAACGGTCCCGGTCGGCCGATGGTCGTCTTCAGACGAGCTCTCCCCGCAGCACCATGACCGAGGAGGCGGATCAATACAGGCGGGTCAGTACAGGCGGGTCAGTACAGGGAGGGTCGCTCCACCAGCTCCACCTCGACACGGCCGCCCTCGTTCAGGGCCCGTACGCCCGCCTCGCACACGGCGGCGGCCGCATAGCCGTCCCAGGTGCTCGGCCCCGTCACCGCACCCCGGCGCGTGGCGTCGACCCACGTCTGGAGTTCCCGGTCGTAGGCGTCGGCGAAGCGGTCGAGGAAGTCCTGGCTGATGGTGCCGCCCCAGCGCCCTGCCATGTTGGTCACCATGGCGTGGCCGTCGCCGATGCGGGCGGTGCCGCGTTCGCAGACGACCTCCGCCTGGACCTGGTAGCCGAAGCCGCAGTTGACGAAGATCTCGACGTCGACGACCGCGCCGCCGTCCGTCTCGAACACCACGAACTGCGGGTCCTGGAGGCCCTCCGGCGCGCTCGCGGTCGGTCTCGGCCGCAGCACGGTCACCGCCGTGATCTCCTGGCCCAGCAGCCAGCGGGTCACGTCCGTCTCGTGCGCCACCGAGTCGCTGACGAGCATGTCACTGGTGAAGAAGGGCGGGCTGGCCGCGTTGCGGTGCCGGTTGTGCAGCATCAGCGGGCGGCCCAACTGGCCCGTCTCCAGCAGGGCCTTGAGTTTCATGTATTCGGCGTCGTAGCGCCGCATGAAGCCGACCTGGATACGGCGGTGCCCCAGCCGCCGCTCGGCCTCCAGCACCCGGAGTGCGGCGGCCGGGTCCGGGGTGAGCGGCTTCTCGCACAGCACCGGCAGGTCTCGCTCCAGGGCCGCGAGGAGGGCTCCCTCGTGGGCGGGCCCCGAGGAGGCGATCAGGACGGCGTCGACGTCGGGTGCCGCCAGGGCCGTCGCCGGGTCGGTGTAGGCGGTGCAGCCGTCGACGCGGGCCGCGACGGCCTTGGCCCGCTCCGCGTCGACGTCCACGACGGCGCTCACCCGTGCGCCGCTGACGACCTCTTCGATACGGCGCACATGGTCGGCGCCCATCTTCCCCGTGCCGATGACCGCGACTGGAAGCGGTGCACGCTGGGTCATAACCGTCCTCTCGGAGGGCGCCGGTTCAGGCGCCGCAGGACCGCAGGAACTTGCGGGTGCGCACCGCGATGGGCAGCGGCTTGTCCGGCTCGCACGGGTACATGTCCTGCTCGACGATGGCGAACAGCTCCACGCCGAGCCGCTGGGCCGCCACCAGCACCGGCTCCAACTCCGGCACCCCGGACGGCGGTTCGCACATCACCCCGCGCTGGACCGCGGGCCCGAACGGCACCTCGTTCGCCACGACGTCCGCGAGGATCGCCGGGTCGACCTGCTTGAGGTGGAGGTAGCCGATGCGCTCGCCGTAGGTCTCGATCAGCTTGACGCTGTCGCCGCCGCAGTAGGCGTAATGCCCGGTGTCCAGGCAGAGGTTGACCAGCTCGGAGTCGGTCGAGTCGAGGAAGCGCTCGACGTGGTCCTCGGTGTCGATGTGGGTGTCGGCGTGCGGGTGGACGACGATGTCGAGACCGTACGCCTCCTTCACCTCGTGGCCCAGCCGCTCCATGCCCTTGGTGAGATGGGCCCACTGCTCGAAGGTCAGCTCCGGCGGTTCGAGGATCTCGGCGGTCTTGTCGTCCCGCCAGAACGACGGGATGACGACGAGGTGTTCGGCGCCCATCGCCTGGGTGAGGGCGGCGACCTGGCTGACGTGCTCCCAGGTCGTCTCCCACACCGAGGGACCGCGGTGCAGGCCGGTGAAGACGGTGCCGGCGGACACCTTGAGGTCCCGCCTGGCGATCTCGTCCGTCAGCCGGGCCGGGTCGGTCGGCAGATAGCCGTACGGGCCCAGCTCGATCCACGAGTAGCCCGCCTCGGCGACCTCGTCCAGGAAGCGTTCCCACGGCACCTGCCGGGGGTCGTCCGGGAACCAGACGCCCCAGGAGTCGGGGGCGGAGCCGACCCGGATCCGGTCCAGGGCGGTCACGACGCGTCTTCCTTGCTCGTCGCCACCGGCGCCTTGAGGTCCCGCTCCTCGGGCAGCTCCTCGACGTCGACGCCGCGGACCTGGGACAACTCGTGCTTGAGCGCGGCGAGTTCGGAACCGCCCGCCATGTGGTTCGTCAGCTCTTCGAGGCTGACCTCGTCACGGGAGGCGTTCAGTTCCATGGTGCCGAGGCGCAGGACGCTGAAGTGGTCGCCGACCATGTAGGCGTGGTGCGGGTTGTGGGTGATGAAGATGACGCCGAGGCCGCGGTCACGGGCGGCGGCGATGTACTTCAGGACCACACCGGACTGCTTGACGCCGAGGGCGGCGGTGGGCTCGTCCAGGATCAGCACGCGGGCGCCGAAGTAGACGGCACGGGCGATCGCCACACACTGTCGCTGGCCACCCGACAGCGTGCCGATGGGCTGCTCCAGGTCGTCCAGGACGATGCCCATGTTGCGCAGTTCCTCGTCCGCGGTCCTCTTCATCCGCTCGATGTCGAGACGGCGTACGGGCCAGGGGCCCTTGGTCATCTCGGAGCCGAGGAAGAAGTTGCGCCACACCGGCATCAGCGGGACGACGGCGAGGTCCTGGTAGACCGTGGCGATGCCCTTGTCGAGGGCTTCGCGCGGGGTGGCGAAGCGCACCGGGGAGCCGTCGACGAGGAACTCGCCCTCGGTGTGCTGGTGCAGACCCGAGATGATCTTGATGAGGGTCGACTTGCCGGCGCCGTTGTCGCCGAGCACGCAGGTCACCTGGCTGGGGTGGACCTTGAGGTCGACTCCGTGCAGGGCGCGGATGTTGCCGTACGCCTTGCCCGCGCCTCGGAGTTCGACGATCGCCCCGTCGGTGGCGGGGGCGTCGTCGGCGAGGACGGCGCCGTGGGTGCCGGCTTCGTTGCTGGATGTCATTGCGGTCACCTCCGGGTCGCCGTACGGCTGACCCACAGATTGATCATTACGGCGCCGAGCAGCATCACGCCGAGGAAGGCCTTGAACCAGTCCGGGTTCCAGCCGGCGTACACGATGCCCTGCTGCACCATGCCGAACATGAACGCGCCGAAGACGGGGCCGATCGCGGAGCCGGCGCCGCCGGTGAGCAGACAGCCGCCGATGACCGCGGCGGAGATGTAGATGAGCTCCTGGCCCACGCCCTCGCCGGACTGCACGGTGTTGAAGGAGAACAGGTTGTGCATGCCGACGAACCAGGCGCCGAAACCGACCAGCATGAACAGGGAGATCTTGGTGAAGGTCACCGGGACACCGACGGCCCGCGCGGAGTCCTTGTTGCCGCCGACGGCGAAGACCCAGTTGCCGTACTTGGTGCGCAGCAGCACCCAGGTGGCGATCGCGGCGAAGACCAGCCAGTAGACGATGGTGATCTTGATCTGGACGCCGCCGACCTCGAAGGAGGAGGCGAAGATCTTCTTCGCTCCCGAGAAGCCGTCCATGTCGCTGATGTCGTCGGTGGCCACGTTGCCGGTGACCAGCTTGGTGACGGCCAGGTTCACGCCCTGCAGGATCAGGAACGTACCCAGGGTGATCAGGAAGGACGGCAGACCGGTCTTGACCACCAGCCAGCCGTTGAGGAACCCGATCGCCAGCGACACCACGAGGGCGGCGATGATGCCCGCCCAGACGTTCAGGGTGAGCTGGTAGGCCAGCATGCTCGCGGTGAGCGCGGAGGTGATGACCGCGACGCCGGAGGAGAGGTCGAACTCGCCGCCGATCATCAGCAGCGCGACCGGGAGGGCCATGATCCCGATGGTCGACGACTGGTACAGGATGTTGGCCATCGAGCTGCCGTCGCGCACCGGCGGGGCGGAGATGAGGAAGAACACCCACACCGCCATGGCGCCGAGGAAGACGCCGACGTCGGGGCGGGCCAGCAGGCGCAGCGCGAGGGGTCGTCGGGCGGTCCGGCCGTCGGTCTCCTTCGGGCCGGGGGCCGGCGGTGTGGTCACCGCCGGCTCGGCATGCTGGGTCATACCCATCACCGGGTGCCCTTCGCGGCGAACGCCGCCACCTTCTCGACGTTGCTCTTGTCGACGAACGCGGGACCGGTCAGCACCGGCTGCTCGCCGCCGCCCATGTAGTTGCCGTTGTTCTTGTAGAGCCACAGCGAGTCGATCGCCAGGTAGCCCTGGAGGTACGGCTGCTGGTCGACCGCGAACTCGATGGTGCCCTCGCTGATGGCGCCCGTCAGGTCCTTGTTGAGGTCGAAGGTGGCGATCTTGGCCTTGCTGCCGGCGTCCGACACCGACTGCACCGCGGTCAGCGCGAAGGGCGCGCCGAGGGTGACGACGTAGTCGACGGACTTGTCCTGGCTGAGCTTGGCGGTGATCGTCGACTTCACGGACGGCATGTCGGTGCCGTTGACGTTCAGCGTCTGGAGCTTGCCGTCGAAGGTCTTGTCGACGCCGTCGCAGCGCTGGGTCAGACCGATGTTGCCCTGCTCCTGGATGACACAGACGGCGTTCTTGGCACCGGCCTCGTTCAGCCGCTTGCCGAGCGCCTCGCCGGCGACCGTCTCGTCCTGGCCGAAGAACTCCATCAGACCGAGCTTCTGCCACTCACTGACACCGGAGTTGAGGCCGACCACGGGGATGCCCGCCTTCGTCGCACTGGCGATGACGTCCTTCATGGCGTCCGGCTTGGCCAGGGTGACCGCGATGCCGTCGACCTTCTGGTCGATCGCGTTCTGCACCAGGTTGGCCTGGACGCCCGCGCTCGGGTCGTTAGAGTAGATGAGCTTGATGTTGTCCTTGGCGGCGGCGGCCTCGGCGCCCTTGCGGACGATGTCCCAGAAGGTGTCACCGGCCGCCTGGTGCGTGACCAGGGCGACCGTCATGCGCGGAGTGCTGGCCTTGCCCGCGGAGGCGCCGTCCGCGCTCTCCTCGGACTTCTTGCCCCCGGAGCTGCTGGAGCAGCCGGCGAGGGTCAGGGCAGCCGCCGCGGCGATCGCCACAACTGGGGCGAATCGACGGGAGCGGGAGTGAGAAGAGCGGTCCATCTTTCCTGCACCTCACTGTGCTTACGGGGGAAAGGGAGAAGATCTCGGGGGTTTCCGAGGCCCGGGATCTTGGCATGTCCGGGTCGCGTGCCGCAAATACGGCGGTTGTACTGGGACGGGATTCCATCCCTTCCGGAGCCCGCTGTCAATACTTTGTTAAGACATCATTTCACAATCAGGTCCGAATGTAAGTACAAAGCCTTGACAGGCTCGCCCTCCGAGTCCTACATGTGGGAGGCGACAGGCCCCCTGGGACTCGAGGAGCGTCACACATGGCCGATCCATCCCAGCCCTTCGACCTGATCACGATCGGCCGCATAGGAGTTGATCTTTACCCACTCCAGTCTGCGGTGCCACTGAGCGATGTGCAGAACTTCGGAAAGTTCCTGGGTGGTTCCGCGGCCAACGTCTCGGTGGCGGCCGCCCGGCTCGGCCGTACCACCGCCGTGATCACCCGTACCGGCGACGATCCCTTCGGCACCTATCTCCACAGCGCGCTCAGGGAATTCGGCGTCGACGACCGCTGGGTGACACCCGTGGCCGGCTGCCCGACGCCGGTGACGTTCTGCGAGATCTTCCCTCCGGACGACTTCCCGCTGTACTTCTACCGCCAGCCCAAGGCCCCTGATCTGGAGATTCACACCGACGAGCTGGACTACTTCGCGATCCGCGCGGCCAGGATCTTCTGGATCACCGGCACCGGCCTGAGCGCGGAACCGAGCCGCTCGGCCACCCTCGCCGCGCTCAAGGCCCGCGACAAGAGGGGCACGACGGTCTTCGACCTCGACTGGCGGCCCGCGCTGTGGAACGACACGGCCTGGGGAGATCCGGAGGAGGCACGCCCCTACTACGCGGAGGCCCTCCGCCACGCCACGGTCGCCGTCGGCAACCTGGACGAGTGCGAGATCGCCACCGGCGTCCGCGAGCCCCGCGCCTGCGCGGAGGCCCTGCTGGAAGCGGGAGTCCAGCTGGCCGTGGTCAAGCAGGGCCCGGGGGGCGTGCTCGCGGTCCACCGCGACGGCACGACCGCCGAGGTCCCGCCGGTGCCGGTGGACGTGGTCAACGGCCTCGGTGCGGGCGACGCGTTCGGCGGCTCGCTCTGCCACGGCCTGCTGTCCGGCTGGGAGTTGGGGCACATCATCCGGTACGCCAACGCGGCCGGCGCCCTCGTCGCCTCCCGTCTCGCCTGCTCCTCGGCGATGCCGACGGCGGCCGAGGTCGAAGAGCTGCTGAGCGGAGTCCCCTCGTGAGCGTCAGCGTCTGCGAGCTCGTCTCGGTCCGGGCCCGCCATCCGGAGGCGATCACCGAGGCGGCGGTCCGGCGGATCCGGCGCCCGCTGCTGGGTGACAGCGGCCGCCTGATGATCGTGGCCGCCGACCACCCGGCCCGGGGCGGCGCCCACACCTTCGACACCGGTGAGAGCGAGTGGATCGCCCTGCCCCTGGCGGGCAGCTGCACGGTCACCACGGCCGGCGAGTTCGGCGGTGCGCGCTGCACGAGACGGCTGCCTGCCCGGCACGGGCCGTCCATGGCCGTGCCCGGCCACCACATGTACTGCCTCAACGTCATGGCGGGCCCCGGGGCCGAGCGTGTCCGGCTGATCCGCGACCACCCGGATCACACCGGCATCCGCGCCACCTGGCCCGCCCAGCGCGTCGCCCCCCGCCTCCCCCTCCACACGGCACCGGAGAAGTCCTGATGAGCACGCCCACCCGCCGTCTGACCGTCGCGCAAGCCCTGGTGCGGTTCCTGTCCGTCCAGTACACCGAGCGGGACGGGGTGCGGCACCGGCTGATCGCCGGGACCTGGGGCATCTTCGGCCACGGCAATGTGGCGGGCCTGGGGCAGGCGCTGCTGGAGGCCGGCGAGGACGTGATGCCGTTCCACCAGGGCCGCAACGAGCAGTCCATGGTGCACGCCGCCGTCGGCCACGCCCGCCACCTCGACCGGCTCTCCGCGCAGGCCGTGACGACGTCGATCGGCCCGGGCGCCACCAACCTGGTCACGGGCGCCGCCCTCGCGACGATCAACCGCATCCCGGTCCTGCTCCTGCCCGGCGACTACTTCGCCACCCGCGCCGCCGACCCCCTGCTCCAGCAGCTGGAGCACCCCACGGAGGCGGACGTGTCGGTGAACGACACCCTGCGCCCGGTCTCCCGCTGGTTCGACCGCGTCACCCGCCCCGAAGCCCTGATCCCGGCCGCCCTGAACGCCATGCGGATCCTCGCCGACCCCGCCGAGACCGGCGCGGTGACCCTGGCCCTCCCCCAGGACGTCCAGGCGGAGGCCCACGACTGGCCCGAGGAGTTCTTCGCGGAACGGGTGTGGCGCGTACGGCGTCCCGCTCCCGACCCCGTCGAACTGGCCGAGGCGGTACGCGCCGTACGGTCCGCCGCCCGCCCCCTGATCGTCGCGGGCGGCGGCGTCCACCACAGCGGGGCCGAGGAGGCGCTGAGGGCGCTCGTGGACGCCACCGGCATCCCCGTCGCCTCCACGCAGGCCGGCAAGGGCGCTCTGCGCCACGACCACCCGGCCGACCTCGGCGGCATCGGCCACACCGGCACCGCGGTCAGCGACGACCTCGCCCGCACCGCGGACCTGGTGATCGGCGTCGGCACCCGCTACACCGACTTCACCACCGCCTCCGGCACCCTCTTCCGCAACCCCGGCGTCCGGTTCCTCAACCTCAACATCACCGGCTTCGACGCCCACAAGCTCGCGGCGCGGACGCTGGTGTGCGACGCACGCGCGGGCCTGGAAGCGCTCACCGAGGGTCTCGGAGACCACCGGGTCGACTCCGCCTACGAGGCCGAGTACCGCGCCGGCAAGGACCGTTGGGAGCGGATCGTCGAGACCGCCTACCGCGCCGACGACGAGAACGCCGTCCCGACCCAGACGCAGCTCCTCGGCGCCCTCGACGCGGTCGTCGGCGACGAGGACGTGGTGATCAACGCGGCCGGCTCGCTCCCCGGCGACCTGCACAAGCTGTGGCGGGCCCGCAGCCCCCGCCAGTACCACCTGGAGTACGGCTACTCGTGCATGGGGTACGAGATCCCGGCCGCGATCGGCGTCCAGCAGGCGTCCCCCGACACCCCCGTGTGGGCGCTGGTCGGCGACGGCACCTATCTGATGATGCCGACCGAGATCGTCACGGCCGTCCAGGAGGGCCTGCCGGTCAACCTGGTCCTCATCCAGAACCACGGCTACGCCTCCATCGGCGGCCTCTCCGAGACGGTCGGCGGCGAGCGCTTCGGCACCGCCTACCGCTACCGGGCCGCCGACGGCACCTTCTCCGGCGCCCCGCTCCCCGTGGACCTCGCCGCCAACGCGGGCAGCCTCGGCATGGACGTGCTGCGCGCCAAGACGGTCCGCGAGCTGCGCGAGGCGCTGGCCGCGGCGCGTGCCTCCGACCGGCCGACCTGTGTGTACGTCGAGACCGACACCGCCAACCCGGCCGCTCCCCCGACACAGGCGTGGTGGGACGTGCCGGTGGCCGAGGTCGCCTCCCGCGAGGCCGCGTCGAGCGCCCGCGAGGAGTACGACCGCCAGGTCGCCGCCCGCCGCCGGCACCTGCGCCCCTGAAAGGAACCCGACCCCCTGCCCCCCCACCGCTCCTGACTCTTCATCAGAGGGAGGTACGTTCCATGGCGAAGACCGTCGGCTCCTCACGTGCCGCTGCCGCCCCCGCGCTCGATTCCCTGGACTTCGCCCTGGACCGGGCCAGTCCGGTGCCGCTCTACTACCAGCTCGCCCAGCAGCTGGAGTCGGCGATCGAGCACGGGGCCCTCGCCCCGGGAAACCTCCTGGGCAACGAGATAGACCTGTCCGTGCGCCTCGGCCTGTCCCGGCCCACGGTGCGCCAGGCCATCCAGTCCCTCGTCGACAAGGGCCTGTTGGTCAGGCGGCGCGGCGTGGGCACGCAGGTGGTGCACAGCCAGGTCAAGCGCGGCCTCGAACTGAGCAGTCTCTACGACGACTTGGAGGCGGCCGGGCAGGGGCCGACGACGGACGTGGTGCGCAACGAGCGCGTCCCGGCGTCCGCCGATGTCGCCGCCGCCCTCGGGCTGGCGGAGGGCAGCGAGGTCATCGTGCTGGAGCGGCTGCGTTCCACGCACGGCCAGCCCGTCGCGTACCTCTGCAACTATCTGCCCTCGACCCTGCTGGAACTCGACACCGCCCGCCTCGAGTCGACGGGTCTGTACCGGATGATGCGTTCGGCGGGCATCACCCTGCACAGCGCCCGCCAGACCATCGGCGCCCGCTGCGCCACCGCGGAGGAGGCGGCGCGGCTGGAGGAGCAGCCGGGGGCGGCGCTGCTGACGATGCAGCGCACGGCGTACGACGACACGGGCCGGCCGGTCGAGTACGGGACGCACATCTACCGTGCGTCCCGGTACGCGTTCGACTTCCAGCTGCTGGTCAGGCCTTGAGGCTCGCGGTGAACGGCGTGACGGGCCGCTCCCGGCGCTCGCCGTCCACAGTGATGTCGACGGCCTCGTTGTAGAAGGCGAGGAGGCCCTTGACAGCGGCCACCGCGGGCAGCGGGTCCGGGTAGCTCCACAGGATGTTGCGGGGTACGTCGCCCTCGCCGCTCCAGGTCCAGTACTCGGCGGTGCCCTTGTAGGGGCAGCCGGTGCGGTGGTCGGTGGGGGTGAACAGGTCCAGGCGGACGTCCTCGCGGGGGAAGTAGTACCGCGTGGGCAGGGAGGTCTCGAAGAGCAGCACCGGGCGCCGGGTGTCGGCGACGACCTGACCGGCGATCTCGACCACGACATGGCGGCTGCTGGGCAGGGCGTCCACCCGTTTGTGCGGGTCACGGGGGTGGATGAAGATCTCTTCCTCCTCCTCGTACCAGTGGTCCAGGCCGCTGTCCCAGTGCCGGAACCACTCGAAGGCGATGTGCCCGGCGAGGTCGTCGGCCGGGAAGGTCCAGGCCACGTTCTCCACGACCTCGCCGCCGGCCTCCAGGTCGTAGAAGATCCGCGATCCGCTGTGGGCGCCGGTGCGCGGGTTCTTCGCCGGGCGGAGGAGATCCGTGCGGACCTCCTCGCGCGGGAACGCGTACAGCGGGACGGGGACGCCGGGCTCCCAGACGAGGACCGGGTGGCGGCTGTCGACGACGGCGACATCGCGCTTGTAGCCGCGCACCCAGCGCTCGCCGGGCTCCCAGAGCAGGCCTTCCGGTGTGGAGCGGATGGTGCGTGCGAACGGATGTGAGGTCATCTGCGGCACTCCTTCGGCTCCCGCACGAGCCTAGTGCGCCGTGTCCAGCCGGGTCCGCTGCTCGTCGGTCAGCTCCAGGTCGACCGCGGCCAGGTTCTCCTCCAGCTGGGCCACCGAGGACATCCCGACGAGCGGGAGGATCGGCAGCTGCCCGCCGATCTGCCAGGCCAGGACGACCTGGTTGACGGTGGCGCCGGTCTCGCGGGCCACCTCGCGCAGGACCTTCAGACGGGCCGGGGTGCCGGGGTGGTCGAAGTCCGCGGGGAGCCGGTCGGGGTGCGTGTAGGCGCCCTTGAGCAGGGGTGAGTAGGCGACCAGGGTCAGGCTGGGCTCCTCGCGCAGATAGCCGAGCAGATCGGGGCCGACGTGTCCGAGGCTGCCGTCCGGGAAGAGGTCGTCGGGAACGTCGTAGCGCGGTCGCAGGTGGCTGTGGGCGTACTGGAGCACCTCGTACCCGGGCAGTCCGGCCGCCGCGGCGATCGCGCGGGCCCGCTCCACGCGCCAGACGGCGTGGTTGCTGACGCCGAGGAGTCCGACCGTGCCCTCGGCGACCAGTTCGGCGAAGCCCTCGACGGTCTCGCGCAGGGGCACCCGGTGGTCCTCGATGTGGGCGTAGAGCAGGTCCAGCCTGTCCACGCCGAGCCGTTCCCGGCTGCGCTCGGCGGCCTCGCGGATGACCTTCGCGGACAGGCCTTCGGCGTTGTCGAGGTAACTGGTGCCGGGGGCGAGCGGGCGGGCGCCGAGCTTGGTGGCGATGACGATCTCGTCGCCGATGCCGCGGCTGCGCCGCCAGCGGCCGAGGAGTTCCTCGCTGTGGCCGCCCTGGCTGCCGTCGATCCAGAAGGCGTAGTTGTCGGAGGTGTCGATGAAGGTGCCGCCCGCCTCGACGAAGCGGTCGAGGACGGCGAAAGCGGTCTTCTCGTCCGTGCGCGAGCCGAACAGCATCGCGCCGAGGGCGAGCACGCTGACCTCGCGGCGGGTTGTCGGGTCGGTGCCTATGGTGCGGTATTTCATGGTGGATCCCTCCCGTCCGCACACCCGCGTCCGGGGTGCACGAACGGGAGTCTTCAACTTGAAGTGCACTCCATGGCAAGGGGTTTCACGCGGTCGGCGCGAACGGCCCCTCCAGAGCGGCCCATTGGAGCAGCATGATGGTCTTGGCGTCGGCGATCTCCCCGCTGCGGATCATCTCCAGGGCCCGGCGGAAGGGCAGTTCGAGGATCTCGATGTCCTCGCCCTCCTCGTCCAGGCCACCGCCCTCGTGGGTATGGGTCGAGGGCCCGTACTCGGCGGCGTAGAAGCTGACGCGTTCGGTCACGGACCCCGGGCTCATGTAGACGTCGAAGACGTGCCGGACCTCGCCGATGGTGTGGCCGGTCTCCTCGATGACCTCGCGCCGTACCGCGATCTCCGGGTGCTCGTCATCGTCGTCGAGGAGCCCGCCGGGCGTTTCGACGAGCATGCCGTCGGGGTGGCCGTTGACGTAGACGGGGTAGCGGAACTGCCGGGTGAGCAGGACGGTTTCGCGCTCGGCGTCGTAGAGCAGCATGGTGGCGCCGTTGCCGCGGTCGTGCGTCTCGCGCGTCTGTGTGCTCCATGTGCCGTCGGCGAGCTGGAGGTCGAAGGTCGTGGCCCGCTCGACGTACCAGTGGCTGGAGAGCAGTTTCACCTCGCGGACCTTGACGCGGGGGTTCCCGGTCAGGTCCAGGCCGGTGCGGTCGAGTCCGGTGCGGCCCCGGTGGTCGGGGGTGTCGATCCCGGCGGTCATCGGGCACCTGCGGTCGGGCGGAGGATCAAGGTGGTCATGCCTCCCTGTCTATCAACCTTCGGCGGCATCCCGCGCGAGGAATGTCACGGCCGCCCCCGCCACCAGCGCCGATGTCACCATGGCCGCCGCCATCGGCAGGGCGGTGTGCTCCCCGCCGAGTCCGACGAGCGGCGACACCACGGCCGCGAGCCCGAACTGCGACCCGCCGAGCATCGCCGAGGCGCTGCCCGCGGACTGCGGGGCGCGGCCGACGGCGAGGGCCGTGGCATTGGCGGCGACCAGTCCGAGGGAGGACACGGCCACGAAGATCAAGGGCACGGCGACGGGCCGTACGAGCAGTCCGGTGGCGGCGAGCAGACACAGCACGGCCGAGCACGTCCCCATGACCGTCAGACCGACGCACAGAAGCCGCCGAGCGCCGAACCGCGGCACGATCCGGCGGTTGAGCGCGCTGGTCCCGGTGAAGCCGAAGGCGGTGACGGCGAGGGCGACGCCGTACGCCTCGACGGGAAAGCCGTAGACGTTCTGGTAGACGAACGGCGAGGCCGCCAGAAAGCTGAACAGCACACCGAACCCGAAGGCGAACGCGAGGACGTATCCGACGAACACCCGGTCGGTCAGCAGGGCGCCCATCCTGCGCAGAGTGTCGGACGAGTGCCGCTGCCCGGCGGGCAGGGTCTCGGGTACGAGGGTCAGGGCGCCGACGAAGGTGAGCGCCGCGAGTCCCGCGAGGACGAGGAAGATGCCGCGCCAGCCGATGGCGTCGACGAGCGTTCCGCCGGCCAGCGGGGCGACGACGGGGGCCACCCCGGCGATCATCATGAGCAGCCCGAACGCACGGGCGGCGCCGGTCCCGCGGGCCCGGTCCCCCACCACGGCACGGGCGACGACGATCCCGGCGGCTCCGCTGAACCCCTGCGCGAACCGGGCCCCGACGAGCAGCCCGACGTTCGGCGCCAGGGCACAGAGCACACCCGCGAGCACGCTGGTCCCGGTGCCGGTGAGCAGCGGCCGACGGCGGCCCCAGCGGTCGGACAGCGGCCCGATGACCAGCTGTCCGAGCGCCAGGCCGGTCATGAACGCGGTCAGGGTCAGCTGGATCCCTGTGGCCGACGTGCCCAGTTCGCGGGTCATGCGCGGGAACGCCGACAGATACATGTCGGTGGCCAGCGGGGCGACGGCATAGGCCAGGGCCAGCGCCGCCATCGTCGGCGCCGGCAGATCCGTGTCGCGCCGCCCCGGTCTCACCTCATCCGCGCACTTCGGCCGTCATCGAGAACTCGTCCGCCTCGGCGAGGTCGAAGTCCCCGTGGTCGCTGCCGAGCCCCTGCGCCACCAGCGCCGCGGCCGCACTGCCCAGAACGGCGGCCTCACGCGCCGTACGGTCGAGGCTGATGCCGCGCAGGAAGCCGGCCGAGAACGCGTCGCCGCATCCGGTCGTGTCGACGACGTCGATCTCGAAGGCGGGGACGCTCTCGGTGCCCTCGGCGGTCACCAGCAGCGCGCCCTCGCCACCCCGGGTGACGGCGACGAGCCCGGCCCCGGCGGCGACCAGCTTCTTCGCGCCGGTCAGCAGGTCGTCCTCGCCGCTGAAGCCGAGGACCTGGTCGTCGTTGGGCAGCAGGTAGTCGACGTACGGGAGCAGCGGCTCGATCTGGTCGAAGGTGCCGAGCTCGCCGGGAGCGAGAAGGTCGACGGAGGTGATGACGCCGTTCTCCTTGGCGTGCGCCAGGATGCGGGCGGCGGCCTCGGCGCCCATCAACTCCGGTCCGCCCAGGTGGAGATGGGTCGCCTCGGCCACCGCGTCCCAGGGGACGTCGTCTAGGCCGTAGGTGATGTTGGCGCCGAGGAGGTGCAGGGTGGGGCGGTCGCCGTTGGGGCGGATGGGCAGGACGGTCGCGGAGGTGGAGGTGTCGATGCGGCGGACGAGCAACTCGGTGCCGATGCCTGCCTTGTCGAGCAGCTGGACGAGCAAGTCACCTGTCGGGTCGGTGCCGATCGCTCCGGCGGTGCGCACGGACGCGCCGAGCTTGGCGAGGGTCAGGGCGGTGCCGGCCGCCGTGCCCGCGGCGGTCATGCGGATGTCCTCCACCAGCGTGGCGCCCTGGCCCTCGGGTATGGCCTCGACCGGCCGCACCAGCACGTCGAGTACGTGCACGCCCATCGTGACGACCTTCATCGCTTCCCCTCCTGCTGAACCGGCTGTTCGGGTGGTACGGGCTGTGTGGTGCCGTAGTCGCGCGCGATGGCGGCCTCGATGACCGCGAGTTGCTGCCGCTCGTCGAGGACCCGGGGCTGCCCGATGGCGGCCGCGCTCTGGTACACCCCGCAGGCCCACTCCAGCAACAGGGCGTGCTCGACGGCCTTGTCGAGGGTCGGCGCATGGGTCACGGCCCCGTGGTTGGCCATGAGGGCTGCGCTGCGGCCCTCCAGTGCGGTGAGCACCGACTCGGCGAGTTCAGGGGTGCCGAAGGTGGCGTACGGTGCGACGCGTACGGTGCCGCCGAGAGTGAGCAACTGGTAGTGGATGCAGGGCAGTTCGTCGAGGACGAGGGAGAGCGCGGTGGCCATGGGCGCGTGGGTGTGGACGACGGCGCCGGTGCCGAAGCGGTGGTAGACGCCGAGGTGCAGGTCCAGCTCGGAGGTGGGCCGGAGGCTGCCCGACACGATCTTTCCGTCGAGGTCGACGACGGTCACCTGGTCCGGGGTGAGGTCGGCGAGGACCGCGCCGGTGGCGGTGATCGCGACCCGGTCCTCGACCCGGACGCTGACGTTCCCGGCCGTACCGATGAGCAGCCCCTCGGCCCCCAGACGACGGCAGGCCTGCGCGACGGCGGCCCGCTCCTCGCGCCACACCGCGCTTGAGTCGGTCATACGCGCGACGCTAACCTAAACGTGAAACAAAGTCACGTTCACGTTCGGAGGTTGTCACGTGACCGAACCCACCGCGGACGCCGATCGGGCGGCGGGGGTCGCCTCCCTGCGCCGCACGCCTCAGCAGGCCCGCAGCAAGGCCCGGCTCGCGCGCGTCCTGGAGACCGCCGAGCGTGTGCTGATCGAGGAGGGTGTCGAGGCGCTCACCACGACCCGGATCGCGGCCGAGGCGCGGGTGTCGGTCGGCTCGCTGTACCAGTACCTGCCGGACCGGGGCGCGATCATCGAGGCGCTCGCGGCCGGGTACTTCGCGAAGCTGGAAGCGGCCATGGACGATCTGGTCCGCGCCGCGGCCGCTGACCGCTGGACGGACCCGGTCGGCGTCCTGATGGACTCCTTCGCCGCGATCTACCGCACCGAACACGGCTTCCGCGCCCTGTGGTTCGGCAGCGGCCTCACCGAGCAGACCCGCGCCGCCGACCGCGAGCACAAGCGCCGCATGGCCGACGGCATCCGCCGCATCCTGCTCGCCCTGGACCTCGCCGAGGACGACGAGGCCCTGGCCCGCATCTGCCACGCCTCGATGCTGGCCGCGGACGCGCTGGCGCAGGAGGCGTTCCGGCGGGACCGGGCGGGGGACGCGGCGCTGCTGGAGGAGGCGAAGGTCATGCTGCGCGGGTATCTGGGGGATGTCGCGGGGCGGTACCGGGGCCGGTAGGGGAACCGGGGCCGGTAGGCGGACCGGGGGCGGCAGGAGGTCCGGGGCGACGCACACGAAAAAGGGCCCCGCAGGCTCTCGCCTGCGAAGACCCTTCGCACCGTCGGGACGACAGGATTTGAACCTGCGACCCCTTGACCCCCAGTCAAGTGCGCTACCAAGCTGCGCCACGTCCCGGTGCGTTTTCGCGCGGTGAACCGCGTGATCGCGCGAAGAGCACTTTACCCCACGTGGCGGGCCGCTTCGAAGAGGGCCCGGACCGTGCGGGACGACGGCGCGGGACAATCGGGGTATGAGCAGTGCTTCCTCAGGACGGCGGGCCGACGCCCGGGACCGGGACGACGAGGGGCGGGCGCGCAACGCCCGGCCCCGGGACGGGCTGGGGCGGCCCCTGCCCTACGGCGCGGACGGGGTGGAGCGGCAGCCCGAGGGGGTCGTACGCACGCCCGAACAGAGCGTGGCGCAGGCGCAGGAGCTGCTGGACGCGGGGAAGCCGTTCCATGCGCACGAGGTCTTCGAGGACGCCTGGAAGTCGGGGCCCGAGGCGGAGCGGACACTGTGGCGGGGGCTCGCCCAGCTCGCGGTGGGGCTGACGCACTCGGCCCGGGGCAATGTCACGGGCGGCGCGCGGCTGCTGCGGCGCGGGGCCGGGGCGGTCGAGGAGTGGGCGTCCGGTGCGGGGCTCGAGCAGCCGTACGGCATGGATCTGGCCGGACTCGCCCGGTGGGCGCGAGGGCTCGCGGCGGAGGTGGAGGGCGGCGCCGGGCCCGTGGACGCGGGGGCACGGGCGCCTCGGCTGCGGCCGGGGCGGTGAGACCGGGCACGTCCTGACGTCGGGTCCGGCCCTGGAAGCCCCGCCCCGGACGCGGTGCCGTCACTGTCAGTGGCGTACGGCAGACTCGTGGCGTGCGAAAGATTCATGTCATCGGTATCGGCGCGGGCGACCCCGAGCAGCTCACGCTCCAGGCGGTCAGGGTGCTGCGGAGCACGGACGTGTTCTTCGTCCTGGACAAGGGCGAGGTGAAGAGCGATCTGACGGATCTGCGCCGGGACATGCTGGAGACGCACCTGCCGGAGGGGACGTACCGGGTCGTCGAGGCGCGCGACCCGGAGCGGGACCGGAAGGCGGGGGGCGCGGCCTACTCCCCCGCCGTCGGGGACTGGCGCAGCGCCCGCGCCGAGATCTACGAGCGGCTGATCGTCGAGGAGCTCGGCGCGGACGAGAGCGGCGCGTTCCTGGTGTGGGGCGACCCCGCGCTGTACGACAGCACGCTCGGGATCCTGGAGGAGATCCTGGAGCGCGGTGCCGTCGAGTTCGAGTACGACGTCGTGCCCGGGATCAGCAGTGTCTCCGCGCTCGTCGCACGGCACCGGACCGGGTTGAACCGGGTCGCCCGGCCCGTCCAGATCACCACCGGGCGGCGGCTCGCCGAGGGGTTCCCGGAGGGGGTGGACGACGTGGTCGTGATGCTGGACGCCCATCAGGCCTTCCGGGAGTACGCCGACGAGGACATCGACATCTACTGGGGGGCTTATATAGGCACCCCGGACGAGATCCTCGCCTCGGGTCCGATCGCGGAGGCCGCACCCCGTATCGAGCGGCTGCGGGCGGAGGCGCGGGAGCGCAAGGGCTGGATCATGGACACGTATCTGCTGCGCCGCAACCCCGGGGAGCGGTAGGGCACCCGAGCGGCTGCGTCCCGCATGCGTCACTGGGCCACCGGTGTGACCGTGGCCTCGTGACCCTGACCGAGCAAGCCGCGCCGCCGCCCGCCGCTGAGCCGCCGGTGCTGGACAAGCGCCGTCGCAACGTCGTCTTCGTGACGATCATGCTGGGCATGCTGCTGGCGGCCCTGGACCAGACGATCGTCGGCACGGCCCTGCCGACGATCGTGTCGGACCTGGGCGGCGCCGAGCACATGTCGTGGGTGGTCACGTCGTATCTGCTCGCGGAGACCGTCTCGACGGTCCTGGTGGGCAAGTTCGGCGACCTGTTCGGCCGCAAGGTGGTCTTCCAGGTCTCGGCGATCGTGTTCATCACCGGCTCGTTCCTGTGCGGTCTCGCCGGGAACATGACGCTGCTCATCGTCTGGCGGGCCATGCAGGGCGTCGGCGCGGGCGGGCTGATGGTGACGTCGATGGCGCTCATCGCCGATGTCATCCCGCTGCGCGAGCGCGGCAAGTACCAGGGTGCGATCGGCGCCGTCTTCGGTGTCGCCACGGTCATCGGGCCGCTGCTGGGCGGGCTGTTCACCGACCATCTCACCTGGCGCTGGGCGTTCTACGTCAACGTCCCGATCGCGATCGTCGTGGTCTTCGCCGCCGCCCGCACCATCCCCGTGGTGAAGTCGGTGTCCCGGCCCGTCATCGACTACCTGGGCATCGCCTTCGTCGCGGCGGGCGCCGGCGCGCTGATCCTGGCGACGAGTTGGGGCGGCAACGAGTACGCGTGGGGTTCGGGCGTCATCATCGGCCTGTTCGTCGGCGGCGTGATCGCGCTCGGCCTGTTCTGCTGGGCGGAGACCCGGGCGCGCGAACCGATGCTGCCGATGCGGCTGTTCAGGAACCCGGTGTTCACGGTCTGCTCGATCCTCAGCTTCATCGTCGGCTTCGCGATGCTCGGCGCGCTGACGTATCTGCCGACCTATCTCCAGTACGTCGACGGCGACTCGGCCACGGTCTCCGGCGTGCGCACCCTGCCCATGGTCATCGGTCTGCTCATCGCGTCCGTGGCGAGCGGCAACGTGGTCAGCAAGACCGGGCAGTACCGGATCTTCCCGATCGTCGGCTCGCTGGTGATGGGCGTCGGGCTGTATCTGATGTCCCTGATGGGGCCGGACACGGGCGCCTGGCTGGAGTCGCTGTACATGTTCGTGCTCGGCACCGGGATCGGCCTGTGCATGCAGGTGCTGACGATCGCCGTGCAGAACACCGTCGACTACGCCGACCTCGGCACCGCCACCTCCGGCGTCACCTTCTTCCGCACGCTGGGCAGTTCCTTCGGCACGGCCGTCTTCGGCACGATCTACGCCAACTCGCTGAAGCCCAACCTCGAGGACGGGATCGCGCGGGCCGCGCAGACCGGCAGTGGCCTCGACCCGGCGGCCATCGCCAAGGCTGCGACCAGTCCGGAGGGTGTGCACGAGCTGCCCTCGGCCGTGGCCTCGCCGATCATCGACGCCTACGCCGACACCCTGCAGACCGTGTTCCTGTGGACGGTGCCGGTCGCGGCCCTGGGCTTCCTGGTCGCGCTGTTCCTCAAGCAGGTGGAGCTGCGCGACAGTGCCCGGGCCGGTTCGACCGACATGGGCGAGGGGTTCGGGCAGCCGTCCGGGGCGGATTCGCAGCGGGTGCTGGAGGCGGCCGTCGGGAAGATCATCGGTACGGCGAGCCTGGCGGACGCGCGCCGGATCATGGCGGCCTCCGACACCCGGCTGGACATCGCCGGTGCCTGGGCGGTCATGCAGGTGGAGCTGTTCACACGGATGGTCGGCCACGCGAGCCTCGGCCTCATGGCCGCCCGCCGGCACATGCCGCCCGAGGTGCTGCTGCCGGTCTTCGACCGCATGGTCGACGAGGGCTATCTGAGCCGCGAGGGCTCCTACTTCTCCCACACCGCGGCGGGGGCCCGGGAGGCGCAGGTCATCGGCAGGGCCTGGGGCGGCTGGCTGGAGGAGCGGGTGCAGCAGGACATCGGCCGCCCGGCCGGCACGGACCTCAAGCGGGCGGTCGACACCATCTCCAAGCGCCTGCTGGTGGAGGACATGAGCAACGGGCTGGCGGAGCGGTCCAAGGAACTGGTCTCGGCCCACTGAAATTCGGCACGCGTGACCGGCCCTTGCTCATCCCGGGCCGAGACCGAGCCGCTCCAGCACCCCGGCCACATCCGGCACCGTCTCCACGTCCCGGGGCAGCGCGGGACGCCGTACGACCACGACGGGCAACGCGAGTTGGCGGGCGGCCGTGAGTTTGGCGGCTGTCGCCGCTCCCCCGCTGTCCTTCGTCACGACCACGTCGATGCAGTGCGTGGACAGCAGCGTCCTCTCGTCGTCGACGGTGAACGGACCGCGGGCCAGGAGGACTTCGGTGCGTGGGGGCATCGGCGGGTCGGGGAGTTCCACGGAGCGTACGACGAAGTGGAGTTCGGTCAGGTGGGCGAA
The DNA here is from genome assembly GCF_030403745.1 of Streptomyces sp. S.PB5. GTDB lineage: Bacteria > Actinomycetota > Actinomycetes > Streptomycetales > Streptomycetaceae > Streptomyces. The sequence continues at coordinate 294,174 of NZ_JAQMWP010000010.1, read as the reverse complement.
GGCCGCGAGGCCGAGGCGGCCGGTGGTGAGGAAGACGCGGGGGCCGAGCAGCGGGAGGAGGCCGGCGGCCTCGGCGAGGGAGCCGACCGGGTACCAGCGGTCCTCGGGGCCGGGGCGCCAGCCCGGGCGGCGCAGTACGACGCTCGGCACGCCGGTCGCGGCGGCGGCTCGGGCCGCGTTGGCCGTGATCGCCTCCGCGAACGGGTGCGTGGCGTCGACGAGGGCGTCCACCTTCTGTTCGCGCAGCCAGTCGGCGAGGCCCTCGGCACCGCCGAAGCCCCCGATACGGATGTCCCCGGTGACGGTGCCCGGCCGCCTCACGCGACCCGCCAGGGCGGTGGTGACGCGGATGCCGGCGAGCGCGGTGAGTTCGGCGGCGAGTTCTCGGGCCTCGGTGGTGCCGCCGAGGATGAGGACGTGGGGGGACATGGGGCGAGCGTACGAGGTCTCCCGGGGCGGTGGAACGGCGGGTGATCGTCAGGGGCGGGGCCCCGCCTCGGACTCGCCGTCGTGCCCCGGACGGGTCGGCTCGCTATCGTCCTGGCATGGAGTCCGTGCGCGCCGTACTGATCGACATCGACGGTGTTCTCACCGTCTCGTGGCAGCCGTTGCCGGGTGCGGTCGAGGCGTTGCGGGAGCTTCGGGAGGCCGGGCTGGCCGTCGCGCTGGTCACCAACACGACGTCCAGGACGCGGGCGTCGATCGCCGGGACGCTGGCGGAGGCGGGGTTCCCGGTGACGGCGGAGGACATCCTGACCGCGCCCGCCGTGACCGCCGCGTATGTCGCCGAGCACTTTCCGGGGGCGCGGTGCGCGGTGCTGAACAGCGGGGACATCGGGGAGGACCTCGGTGCGGTGGAGCTGGTCGGCGCCGGGGGCGTGCCGGACGTCGTGATCGTCGGCGGGGCGGGACCCGAGTTCGACTACGCGGCGCTGAACGGGGTGTTCGGGCATCTCCAGCGCGGGGCGCGGCTGGTCGCGATGCACCGGAATCTGTACTGGCGTACCGACGACGGGCTGCAGTTGGACGCCGGTGCGTTCCTGGCGGGGCTGGAGCGGGCGGCCCGTACCGAGGCGGTGGTGACGGGGAAGCCGTCGAAGGCGTTCTTCGCATCGGCGCTGGCCCGGCTCGGGGCCGGGGCGGACGAGGCGGTGATGGTCGGGGACGACATCGAGTCCGACGTACTGGCGGCGCAGGCCGCCGGGGTCACCGGAGTGCTGGTGAGGACCGGCAAATACCTGCCTCAGACGCATCGGGACGCGAGCGGCACCCCGGATCATGTGATCGACTCGTTCGCCGGCCTCCCCGCCCTGTTGCGGTCCTGGTCAGCGCAGCAGTAGCTGGAGCCCGCCGACGATCGTCGCCGCGATCACGAGTTGCTCGAAGAGACGCTGGTTGATCCTGTTCACGGCCCATTTGCCGATGAACGCGCCGGGCACGACGAAGGCCACCAGCGCGGCGTCCAGCAGGAGCGAGTTCCCGTCGATCAGGCCGAGGCCCACGCTGAAGGGCACCTTGGAGGTGTTGACGATCAGGAAGAAGAAGGCGGAGGTGCCCAGGAAGCCGAGCTTCCGGAAACCCGCCGACAGCAGGTACATCGACATCACCGGGCCGCCCGCGTTGGCGACCATGGTGGTGAAGCCGCCGAGGACGCCGTAGGAGCGGGCCTTGATGCGGCCGGCCTTCGTGGTGACCGAGTCCGGTTCGTCGTCCTGCTCGGCGGCCCGCCGACGCCACACCGTCACTCCCGCCATCAGCAGCAGGATCGCGCCGATCGACGTACGGACGATCTCGTCGTCCGCCCACATCAGGAACACGGTCCCCGCGACCACGCCCGCCGCGACCGCCGGGAACAGCTTCCACAGGGTGGGCCAGTGGGCGTGGCGCCGGTAGGTGAGGACGGCGAGGATGTCGCCGGCGATCAGGATCGGGAGCAGTACGCCGGTGGATGCGCGGGCGGGCAGGACCGCCGCGAAGATGGCGAGGCTGACCGTGTTGGCCCCGCTCACGGCGGTCTTGGAGAAGCCGACGAGGAGGGCCGCGAAGGCGAGGGCGGCGAACTCCCAGCCGGTCATGTGCCAGAGCGTCATCGTGTTCATGCGGAAGCCGATGCTATGTGCAATCAACCGGTGGGCGTAAGCACTGTCTCGCTGGCTGGTCCTGCGCCGATGCCCCGGTCGGCTCCTCCGAGGGCCCCTCCGTCCGGCCCTCCGTCCGCCCCTCCGCCAGCCTCTGTGTCGGCCTCTGCGTCAGTGCCGCTCCACCAGCACCGCGCTCCCCTGCCCCACCCCGACGCACATCGTGGCGAGCCCCCGCTCCGCCCCCGTCCGCCGCATCCGGTGCAGCAGCGTCGTGAGGATCCGCGCACCCGAGCAGCCCAGCGGATGCCCGAGGGCGATCGCGCCGCCGCTCGGGTTGACCAGGCCGGGGTCGATACCGAGACGGTCCACGCAGGCGAGGGCCTGGGCGGCGAAGGCCTCGTTGAACTCGGCCTCCTGGAGGTCGCCGACGCTCCAGTCGGCGCGGGCCAGCACCTTCTGCGTGGCGGGGACCGGGCCGATGCCCATCACATCGGGGTGGACGCCGGCCGAGGCGCCGGCGACATAGCGGCCGAGCGACTCCAGGCCCAGGTCGTTCAGGGCTTGCTCGCTGACCAGGAGGAGGCCCGCCGCTCCGTCGTTCATGGGCGAGGCGTTGCCCGCCGTGACGGTGCCGCCCTGCCGGAACACCGGCTTCAGACGGGACAGCTTCTCGTACGAGGTGTCCTCGCGGACGCATTCGTCGGTGTCGACGACCACACCGTCCGGGCGTTCCACGGGCAGGAGTTCGTCGTCGAAGTGGCCGTTCTTGCGGGCGGTGGCGGCGAGTTGGTGGCTGCGCAGGGCGAACTCGTCCTGGCGCTCACGGGAGATGCCGTACCGGGCGGCGACCTCCTCGGCCGTCTCGCCCATGGACAGCAGTCCGTGCAGTTCCTTCATCGCCGGGTTGACCAGGCGCCAGCCGAGCCGGGTGTCGACCGTCTCGATGCGGTGCGGCAGGGCCTCGTCGGGGCGGGGCAGGACGAAGGGGGCGCGGCTCATCGACTCGGAGCCGCCCGCGAGGACGATGTCGGCCTCACCGGCGGCGATCGTACGGGCGGCCGTGGTCACCGCCTCCAGGCCCGAGGCGCACAGCCGGTTCACCGTCGCGCCGGGTACGGTCTCGGGGAGGCCCGCGAGCAGCGCCGCCATGCGGGCGACATTGCGGTTGTCCTCGCCGGCCTGGTTGGCGGCGCCCCAGTAGACGTCGTCGATGCGCGCCGGGTCGAGCGCGGGTACGTCGGCGACGAGGCCGCGGATGACGGCGGCGGCGAGATCGTCGGGCCGTACCGAGGACAGCGCTCCGCGCAGTTTGCCGATGGGGGTGCGGCGGGCGGCCGCGAAGTGGACGGGACGCACGACTGGACTCCCCGGTCAATTAATTAGCACTGCTAGTTTGAACGGTTCCGGAGTCTAGCCCGCCCTCCGCACCGTGGGAAGATCCCCGGGGACCTTCACCGACGCAGCTGGAGGAGACATGGCGGGCGCCCGCGAGCACACCCTGGACGGAATCGTCGTACGCGAGTGGCGTCACGAACGGCCGCGCTATCTCGCGCTGGTGGTGCACGGATACGGCGAGCACATCGGGCGGTACGAGGAACTCGCCGGCGTGCTTCACCGGCACGGTGCGGCCGTCTTCGGGCCCGATCACCGGGGCCATGGGAAGTCAGCGGGCGAGCGCGTGCTGATCCAGGACTTCGAGGACGTCGTCACCGATGTGCATACCGTGGCCGGACTGGCCCGCGGCGCGTATCCGGACCTGCCGGTCGTCGTGGTCGGGCACTCCATGGGCGGTCTGATCTCGGCCCGCTACGCCCAGCGGCACGGCGCCGGGCTCACCGCGCTCGCCCTGTCCGGGCCGGTGATCGGCGACTGGCATGTGCCCCGGCAGCTGATCGCGCTCGACGAGATCCCGGACACGCCGATCGACCCGGCCACGCTCTCCCGGGACCCTTCGGTGGGCGCGGCGTACGTGGCGGATCCCCTGGTGTGGCACGGGCCGATGAAGCGGCCGACGGTGGAGTCGTTCCTGCGGACGCTGGAGGTCGTGGGCAAGGGCGGTGACGTCGGGAGGCTGCCGCTGCTGTGGCTGCACGGCGACGACGACCGGCTGGTGCCGCCGGCCGGCAGCCGCATCGGCGTCGAGCAGCTCAGCGGGGGCGTCCTCACCGAGCGGATCTATCCGGGCGCCCGGCACGAGGTGTTCAACGAGACGAACCGGGCCGAGGTCTTCGCCGACCTCACCGGCTTCCTGGACGACGTCCTCGACGGCTGATCACCCGGCCGCGGGCGGTGTGGGCGCGACCGCTGATCCCGCCGCGTTTGCACCGGTTCGCCCTGGGCACCCGCGCCCGCATGGAGTGGTTGCGGCAGGCTGCCTGCGTGGGAGAGGACCCCGAGCTGTTCTTCCCCGTGGGCACCCAGGGGCCCGCCCTGCGGGACATCGCGTCGGCCAAACGCGTCTGCGCCCGCTGTCCGGTGACCCTGGAGTGTCTCGACTGGGCGCTCAGCAACGGGCAGACCACGGGCGTGTGGGGCGGCACCTGCGAGCAGGAACGTGTCGCGCTGCTCCGTACCGGCACAGACCACGACCACGTCAGAAGGAGGAGCACCGTATGACCGTCGTGAGGAGCACTCTCCCCGAGGACGACCGCCGGATCGCCTCAGACGCCCTGCAGGGCACGCTCGTCGATCTGCTCGGCCTCTCGCTCGTCGGCAAGCAGGCGCACTGGAACATCGTCGGCCCGCGCTTCAGGTCCATCCACCTGCAGCTGGACGAGGTGGTGGCGACCGCCCGTTCGTACTCCGACACCGTGGCGGAGCGTGCCGCGGCGCTCGGCGTGCCGCCCGACGGCCGGCCGGAGACGATCGCCGCCGCGTACACGCTGCCCGGCCCCAAGGACGGCTGGCTCAAGGACGACGAGGTCGTCCCACTGATGGTCGAGACGCTGGAGGCCGCGATCGGGCGGCTGCGGGAGCGCATCGGCGCGACCGAGAAGCCGGATCCGGTCACCCAGGACCTGCTGATCGCGATCACCGCCGAACTGGAGAAGCAGCGCTGGATGTTCGAGGCCGAGAACCAGCCGCGGGACTGACGGCCCGACGCACGACGTACGACGCACGGAAGGGGCACGCGATGACCGACGCCCTCGAACTCGACGCGCTGTGGGAGGACTTCCACCGCGTGGTGAACATGACCTCGCAGGAACTGGCGGCCTGGCTGCGGGTCAGCGACGCCGACGAGGACACGGAACCGCTGCCGGAGCACGCCGGTTCGCCCACCGGACAGCACGTCCTGGCGATCCTGCAGAAACGGCGCACGGACCTCACCGAGGACGACATCGACGTGATGTACGAGGTCGTGGACGCCGTGTCCGAGCAGGCGGACCTGGAGAACGAACCGGAGGCCGAGGGGACCCGGCGCCGGCACCGGCTGATGACGCTGGGCCATGACCCTCTCAAACCGTAGGACCCCCTCAACCCCTGGCCGCAACCCCCGAGTTGACCGGAAACAGGTGGCCGAAGTGCCACTGCGCCGCTCCCTGATGATCGTGCGAGACTGCTCGCAACCTTGATGAGCGAGCAGAGGAGCCACACGTGACCGGGACCGAGCCGGCCGGCCAGCGGATCGACACGACCAAGCCGCATCCGGCGCGCGTCTACGACTGGTATCTCGGCGGCAAGGACAACTACCCGGTCGACGAGGCCCTCGGCCGCCGGATCGCCTCGCTCAGCGGCGACGCCCCGCGGGCCGCGCGCGCCAACCGCTGGTTCATGCACCGGGCCACCCGGCATCTGGTCGGGAAGGCGGGGATCCGCCAGTTCCTGGACATCGGCACCGGCATCCCCACCGAGCCCAACCTCCATCAGATCGCCCAGAAGGCGGCCCCGGACGCCCGGGTCGTGTACGTCGACAACGACCCGATCGTCCTCGCCCACGCCGGCGCCCTGCTGCGCGGCACCGACGAGGGCGTGACGGAGTACATCGAGGCCGACGCGCGCGACCCGCGGAAGATCCTCGAACAGGCGGGCCGGATCATCGATCTGGACCGGCCTGTCGCGCTGTCCCTCATCGCACTGATGCACTTCATAGCCGACGAGGACGGCGCCCACGACGTGGTGGACGCCCTCGTGGACGCGCTCGCTCCGGGCAGCGCCCTGGTGCTGTCCGCGATGACGGCCGACTTCGAGCCGGAGAACGTGCGGCGGGGCATCGAGGCGTACGCGGCGGGCGGGGTGACCCTGGTGGCCCGCGACAAGGACGAGTTCGGCAGGTTCTTCAAGGGACTTGACGTGCTGGAGCCGGGGGTCGTGTCCGTGAAGGACTGGCGTCCCGAGCTCGCCGTGGACGAGACACCGGACGCCGACGGAGGCCCGGTGTCGCTGTACGGGGCGGTCGGGATCAAGTCCTAGCGGCCACCGTCGGGGAATCGCGTCCTAGCCCAGCAGCCATCCCCCGTCCACGCTCAACTCCACTGCGTTGACGGACCTGTTGCGCAGCAGGAAGTCCACGGCGTCCACCACGTCGGCCATCGTGGCGAGGCGGCCGGTGGGCGTCCTGGCGCGCAGTCCGGCCAGTACCTCGCCCGGCTTGCCCTGCCAGTACGGGCTGTCCCCGACGACCCCCGGGTGGAGGGCGTTGACGCGGACGGGGGCGAGTTCGACGGCGAGGGCGTTCACCAGGCCGCGTACGCCCGCGTTGACGGTCGCCACGGTCGTCGCGCCCGGGTAGGGCCGTTCCTTGGCCTGACCGCCGAAGACGACGATCGCGCTGTCGTCGTGCAGCTGCTCCCGGAGGGCGTGGACGGTCTCGGTGTAGCCGACGAGCTTCAACGTCACGAGGCTCAGCGCGGTCTCGATGTCGTACTCGCTGACCCGGTTCTCGTCGCGGGCGACGCCCGAGAGGACGAGGTGGTCGAGGGGGCCGATGTCCCGCAAGGCCCCGGCGATCTCCCGGGGCCGGGTCAGATCGAGGGCGATGCCCCGTGCCGCGCCGGTCTCCTTGGCCGCGGTGCCGGCCCGGTCGGCGTCCCGGCCGGTGAGGATCACCTCGTCCCCGCGCGCCGCCCGGAAGCGGGCGAACTCGCGGCCGATCCCGGACGTGCCGCCGACGACGAGCACACTGCTCATGACTCCAGCGCCTCCCTCAGATACTCCCAGTCACGCGTGAACCGGTACGAGTGCCGGGACGGCGGCTGCGGCGCCTGTGTCTCCAGCCAACGCACCGGTCCCGTACCGGCGTTGGCGAACCCGTGCACACAACCGGCGCCCGCCCAGGCGACGTCGCCGGGGCCGAGCCGGTACACCGTGCCGTCGAAGGTCGCGTCGACCGCGCCTTCGAGGATCAGGTACGTCTCCTCGAAGGGGTGGTCGTGGGTGCCCGCGACGCCGTCGGGCGCGTACTGCACCATGAACATCGTCGAGGCGACGGCGCCCAGGTCGGCGTCGACCATCATCTTCACGGTGATCCCGCTGTAGACGAGGAGCGCGGTGCGCATGCTCGCCGACACCGCGAGGAGATCCTGCGACTGCTTCCCCGGGTCCATCTGCGCGGGCTCGAAGTGGCCGAAGGAGCGGGTGCGCGGGTCACGGACGTCGATCCGGACGGGGTCGCGGCGGGGCAGTGCGGGCACCGTCCGGGTGTCGTGGCCGTAGCGGGCCCGCGGCACCGGGGCGAGCATGTCGGCCCAGCGGGCGCCGGTGTCACCGGCGCCCCGCCAGGCGTGCGGCACTCCGGTCGGCAGGAGTCCGTAGTCGCCCTCTTCAAGGAGGTACGCGCCTTCCGGCACGTCGAGGATCACGGTGCCGTCGAGCACGCAGAAGCTCTCCTCGTAGGAGTGCACGTGCGCCTCGACCGTGCCGCCCGGCAGCAACTCGCAGACGCCGAAGCCGGTGTGGACGCTGCCGTCGTCCTCGCCGACCAACTGCCGCCGCCGGTGGCCGCGTTCGTCGTACTCCGGCGGCGGCACATCGGCGGCGCGGCGCACCAGGTGAGCGGTCACCGTGCCGCCTTCGCGGCCAGGAGCCGGTCGCGGGACTCCTCGACGAGCCGCCGGGCGCGGGCCACGTCGGCGGTCAGCCTGCCGTCCCGCTTGCGGATCACACCGTCGACGAGCACGGTGTCGACGTTGGAGACGTCCGCGCAGAGCGTCACGGCGGCCGCCGCGTCGTGCACGGGCGCGATGTTGAGCGCGGTGGCGTCGATCGCGACGATGTCGGCCCGTTTGCCGGGGGTGAGGGAACCGGTGCGGTCCTCGAGGCCTGCGACATGCGCGCCGTTCAGGGTCGCGATCTCCAGCATCCGACGGGCCGTCAGCATCGTTTCCGGCACCGGGACATCGGCCTGCCAGCACTCGGCGTTGACGCGGGCTCGCTCGGCGCCGAAGGCCGCGCGGATCTGGGTGAACATGTCGCCGGGGACGGTGGTGACGACGTCGATGCTCAAGGAGGGCCGCAGTCCGTGCTCGATCGCCTTCATCACCGGCGGCCACCCGTGCCCCATCTGGGTCTCGACCTGCGGTGCGATGGACACCGTGCCGCCGCTGTCGGCGACCATCCGCCACTCCTCCTCGCTGAAGTAGCAGCAGTGGATGTAGGTGGTGTCCGGGCCGAGGAGGCCGAGGTCGTCGAGTTGCCTGACCATGCCGAAGCGCCCGGCCATACGGCCCATGCCGACGTGGACGGTGATCGGGATGCCCAACTCCCGTGCCAGGCCCCACTCGGAGGCCACGACGTCGTTGACGCAGAAGCCGGGGCCGCGGGTGGCGAGGGCCAGGGTGAGCAGACCGTCGTCGGAGGCGAAGTAGCGGTCCCTGATCCGCCGTACGTCGTCGCCCGGGATCGCGATCTTGCTCTCGAACCAGTAGTCGGCGAGGGAGGTGTTGGCGCTGCCGTAGGCGTACTGGGCGCGGATGCCGGTCTCGGCGAGGGCCCGGATCGCGGCGTCGGGATGCTCCGGGGTGTTGTTGATGTGCGACCAGTCGACGACGGTGGTGATGCCCGCGTTGAGGCATTCCAGGGCGCCGGCGAGATTGGCCGCGTACACGTCCTCGGGGGTGTAGAGCGGGGCGAAGGTGTCGAGGATGTCGACGAAGTAATCGTCGAGGGTGGCGTCGGGAGCGACCCCGCGGATCGAGGCCTCCCAGGTGTGGCGGTGGGTGTCGACGAAGCCGGGGATCACGATCCGCCCGGTCATGTCGAGGACTTCGGCGTCCGCGTCGATCCCGGGCCCCACGGCCGCGATCCTTCCGTCCTCGACGAGGACGTCCCCCTGGGGAAGGTCCCCGATGTCGGGGTCCATCGAGATCACATGGCCGGCACGCAGGAGTGTCCGACGGGTCATGTCCCTTCCTCCCTTGGGGTGTTCAGTACGCGGTGAGGCCGCGGACGGCGGCCACGACCTTGTCGACGGTGGGGATGACCCGCTCCTCCAGCGCGTCGGCGAACGGCAGCGGCACGCACTCCCCCGCAACCCGCCGCACGGGCGCGTCCAGCAGACCGAACCCCTCGTCGGCGACGACCGAGACGACGGTGGCGCCCCAGCCGCCCTGATACGGGTTCTCCTCGACGGTGACGAGGCGCGAGGTCCGGGCGAGCGAGGCGAGCACGGTGCTCATGTCCAGCGGCACCAGACAGCGCAGATCGACGACCTCGGCCTCGATGCCCTCCTCCGCGAGCCGGGCGGCGGCCCGCTGCGCGACCGGCACCATCGCGGCGAGGGCGACCAGCGTGACGTCGGCGCCCTCGCGCACGACGGCCGCGCGTCCCAGTTCGACCACATGGTCCGGCGGCGGGGGCGAACCCTTCGAGGCCAGCAGCCCCTTGTGCTCGAAGAAGACGACCGGGTCGTCGCTGCGGATCGCCGCCGCCATCATGCCGATCACGTCGGCGGGCGTGGCCGGTGCCGCGATCTTCAGGCCGGGGACGGTGAGCGCCCAGTTCTCGGTGGACTGCGAGTGCTGGGCGCCGAAGCCGAGCCCGCCGCCGTTGGCGGTGCGAACGACGAGGGGCACGGTGACCTGACCGCCCGTCATGTAACGCACCTTGGGTATCTCGTTGGCGAGGTAGTCCCAACAACAGGCCAAAAAGTCCGAGAACATGATCTCCGCGACGGGCCGCATCCCGGTCATGGCGGCCCCCATCGCCGCGCCGACGATGGCCTGTTCGGAGATCGGCGTGTCCCACACCCGCCCGGGCCCGAACTCCTTGAACAGCCCGGCGGTCGTCTTGAACACCCCGCCGGCCTCCCCGATGTCCTCCCCCAGGCACACCACGGCCGCGTCCCGCCGCATCTCCCGCGCGATGCCCTCGGCGACCGCCTCCCGATAGGTGATCACGTCCGCCATGCGGCACCCCCGTCGGCCCATACGTCCGTCAGCGCCTGCTCCGGACCGGGCCCGGGCGCGCTCTTCGCCGCCTCGACGGCCTGCCGTACGACGTCCCGGGCGCGTTCGTCGGCGGCGGTGACCGTCTCCTCGGGCACCCCCAGCTCGGTCAGCCGCCCCCGTGCGAGGTCCAACGGGTCGTGCTCGAGCCAGCGTTCGACCTCCTCGGCGGGACGGTAGGCAGCCGGGTCGGCGCGGCTGTGCCCGAAGTGCCGGTAGGTCGCGGCCTCCAGCAGAGCGGGCCCGTCTCCTGCCCGGGCCCGTTCCGCGAGCCGTTCCACGGCTTCCTTGACGGCGACGACGTCGTTGCCGTCGACGGTGTCGCCCGGGATGCCGTAGGCGGGCGCCCGGTCGGCGGCGGGCCGGGCGACCGCGGTGACGTCGGCGATCGGCGTGTACTCCATGTAGAGGTTGTTCTCGCAGACGAACAGCACGGGCAGCTTCCACACGGCGGCCAGGTTGAGCGCCTCGTGGAAGGCGCCGATGTTGGTCGCCCCGTCGCCGAAGAAGGCCACCGCGACCTGGTCGGTGCCGCGCAGCCGCGCCGACCAGGCCGCACCGGCCGCCATCGGGAGGTGGGCGCCGACGATGGCGTAGGAGCCGAGCATGCCGGTGGAGGCCTTGGTGAGGTGCATGGAGCCGCCCTTGGCTCCGCACAACCCCGTCGCCCTGCTCATGAGTTCGGCGAGGCACTCCTCGGGGGTGGCGCCCCGGGCCAGCGCGTGATGGTGGCCGCGGTAGGTGGCGAAGACGTAGTCGTCGGGGCGCAGGGCGGCGCTCGCGCCGACGGCGATCGCCTCGTGGCCGGCGGCGAGATGGGTGGTGCCCTTGACCAGGCCCTGGAGGAACAGGTCGTGGGCGGCCTTCTCGGTGCGGCGGACGATGACCATCTGCTCGTACAGGGCGAGGAGTTCGGTCGCCTCCATCAGTGGTCCCTTGTGTTGAGATGCGACTGGGACTCCCGCCGGGTGTTGAGCTCGCCGCCCACCGTCCAGTACTTGCGGCCCGCCACCAGCAGTTCCTCCGCCGGGAACTTGGTGATGACCTCGCAGCCGTCGGCGGTGACGACGAGCTCCTCCTCGATGCGGGCCGCGGACCAGCCGTCGGCGGCCGGCCAGTACGTCTCCAGGGCGAACACCATGCCCTCTTCGAGGACTTCGGGGTGGTCGAGGGAGACCAGGCGGCTGAAGATGGGCTTCTCCCAGATGGACAGGCCCACCCCGTGGCCGTACTGCAGCGCGAACGCGGCCGTCTCGTCGGCGAAGCCGAACTCCTCGGCGCGCGGCCAGACCTGGACGATGTCGGCGGTGGTGGCGCCGGGCCGGACGAGCGCGATCGCCTGGTCCATGTATGAGCGGCAGCGCACATAGGCGTCCCGTTGCGCACCGGACGCGCTGCCGACGGCGAAGGTGCGGTAGTAGCAGGTGCGGTAGCCGAGATGGCTGTGCAGGATGTCGAAGAAGGCGGGGTCACCGGGGCGGATCAGACGGTCGCTGTAGACGTGCGGGTGGGGTGAACAGCGTTCCCCGGAGATGGCGTTGACGCCTTCGACGTACTCGCTGCCCAGGTCGTACAGCACCTTGCTGACCAGTCCGACGCACTCGTTCTCGCGCACACCTGGGCGCAGGTACCCGTACAGCTCCTCGTACGCCGCGTCCACCATCGCGCAGGCCTGGGTGAGCAGGGAGATCTCGTCGCGGGTCTTGATGCGGCGGGCCTCCAGGAAGACCTGCTGGCCGTCGACGACGTCGATGCCCTCGGCGCGCAGCGCGGCGAGGACCGGCATCTCGGCGACGTCGATGCCCAACGGCTCGCCCGCCAGGCCGTGTTCGCGCAGTTCGGCGGCGATCTTCGCGGCGACGTCCGCGGCGATCCCGGCGTCCGGGTGGAAGGCGCCGCGGAGGGTGGAGATCCCGGCGCGGGCGCCGGTGGGCGGGCCTTCCTTGCCGTCGCTGTAGTCCAGCCAGGGGTTGTACAGCTGGTGGTGGCGGGCGGCGGAGCCGAAGTCCCAGACGACGGGTTCGCCGCCGCGGGTCAGCAGGGCGAAGCGGATCAGCTTGTCCATCGCCCAGGTGCCGATGTGCGTGGCGGTCATGTAGCGGATGTTGGCGAAGTCGAAGCTCAGCACCGCGCCGAGCGAGGAACGGTTCAGGGTCTCGTGCAGCCGGGCCAGCCGCTGCCTGCGCAGCCGGTCCAGGTCGATGCGCTCTTCCCAGTCGACGGCGTTGGGTCCGAACGTGCGGATCGCCATGGCGACCACCCCCACTGCGGAGTGAACGACCGCGCGGAGGAAGTGTCAAGTGTTACTGAACACTCGGGCCGGCCACGAACCACACACCCACGGCCGGTTCACCGCCGTCGTTGCGGTAGCGGTGCGGGGTCGTCGACTCGAAGCAGACGGCGTCACCGGGGCGCAGGGTGCGCTCCTCGAAGCCGAGGGTGAGGACGAGTTCGCCGGAGGTCAGATAGCCGTACTCCGTGCCCGCGTGCCGCATCAGTCCGCCCGAGCCGGCGGAGGAGCCGCCGGGCCGGTAGGTCACGAGCAGGAAGTCGACATCGGTGCCCGGGATGTGCCCGAGCCGCTCCCACACGACGCCCGAGTCCAGCTCCAGGATCTCCCGTTCACCGGGGCTGACCAGGGGTCCGATGCGTCGTGCGGGGTCGGCGGCGAAGGCGGCGAGGGCGTGCAGGACGGTGGTGTCGGCACGCGTCGCGACCGGCTCCGCCGCCTCGAAGAGCGACTCGACGGAGATGCCGAGCGCCGTCGTGATCGCGTACAGCGTGCTCACCGACGGCTGGCTCTTACCGGTCTCGATCTGCGACACCAGACTCGCGGAGACCCCGATCTCCCGCGCCAGGGCCCGCAGACTCAGCCCGCTCTCCAGACGCGCCCGCCGGATCCGCGCGCCGACGGGCGGCACGGCGACAGGGGACACGGGCGGCTCCTCTCATGGCCGGAATGTGCAGCACCATTGAACAGCCGGGGGCGCGATGAGAACAGTGCCGCAGGTGACGGGCCCGGGGTTGCGGACCCGCGTCCCCCTCGGCCGGACGGCCAGGTCCCCTCAGAGCGCTGCCGAACCGCCGTCGACCTCACCGGATCCGCTCAGCCGCCCGGGCGGATGAGCCCCGTCAGATACCGCCACAGCGACGACCGCCGCGTGATCCCCTGTTCCTGATCCGGTAGGCCCGCCTCCGGCTCCGCGGGCTTCGCGGGCTCCGGGGGCATCTCGCCGGACAGCTCGTAACGCACCGGCAGGGAGCGCAGCCCGCGCATGAACGGCGAGGAGCGCCAAGGAAGCTGGTCCACCGGCAGGGCGGGCTCCAGATGCCCGAACCGTTCGACGATCCGGCTCACCCCGGCCGCGGCGATCGTCGACGCCAGCTCACGGGCCGGGCACTGGCGGGGCCCCGCGCCCCATGCCAGATGCGCGCGGCTGCTGATGCTGGAGGAGCCGGGTGTCGTCTGTCCGGCGAACAGCGGGTCGGCGTGCGCGGCGGCGGCGGAGACCCAGACGGGGTCGCCGGCGTGGACGGTGTAGTTGCCGAGCGGGGTGTCGGCGGCCGCGAACCTCGGTACGAAGTTGACGAGCGGCGGCTTGCGCATGGCGACCCGGTTCATGGTCTCCCGGATCATCCCGGCGGACAGCGTGTGGCGCACCCCGCCGTCGCTCTCCCCGGAGATCACCTCGACGACGGTGTTGGCGATGAGGATGCCGACGTGGTCGGAGGTCATGCCGAGCAGCATGAACAGTTCGCGGGCCAGTTCGTCGACCGTGAGGCCGGGGTGGGCGGCGAGCAGCTGGGAGGGGAAGTCCTCGCCGGGATTCTCCGTCTTGGCGGCGGCCAGCTCCGAGAGCGTCACCAGCAGCCGGGCCAGGGCGGGTTCGGCGTCGGGCCCGGCGTCCAGGACCCGCCACATGTCCATCAGCGCGTCGTCGCCCTGTGAGCCGGGGAAGCCCAGCAGATGGCTCGCGGCCATCAGCGGCAGCGGACGTGAGAACTGCGCCGACAGATCGGCGAGTCCGGTACGGCCGCCCTGCGCGATCAGGTCGATCAGCTCGTCGGCGTAGCCGGTGACGGCCGCCCTGAGCCGTTTGGCCTGCGGCTGGCGCGGGTCCTGGAAGGGTCTGAGGGCCGTGTCCCAGGCGCCGCGGAGCCGGGGGTAGCCGGGACCGCCCTGGATCAGTACGTGGTTGACCTCCAGGGAGGGTCCCAGCGGCCAGTCGGCGGGCACCCGCCCCTCGGTGCGGGCCCGCCAGTTCTCCAGCCCCTTGGGCCAGCCCGCGTTGTCCTGGAGCACCTGGAGCGACTCGCGGTAGCCGAGCACCAGCCAGGCGGGGACGCCCAGCAGGTCGACCGGCGCGACGGGGCCGTGCCGCTCGCGCAGCCGCTCGTAGACGAGCGCGGGGCGGGTCTCGTAGTCCCGGGTCAGCAGGGGTTGCGGAGCAAGATCTTCCAGTCGTACGCCGTCGCGTCCGCCGTCAGCCGTCGGCTCTCCTCCGTCGACCGCTTGGAATTCCATGGTGCTGTCGCCCCCTTCGACCCCGCGCGTAGCGAACCGCACGGAACCTTACTCAGGGGTTCACATATGGCAAGGGCCGGGGTACTCGCCGGTAGCGTTCAGTCCCGCTCGCCCTTCCCGCGCACCAACTCCTCCAGCCGGTCGAAGCGTTCGTGCAGCGCCCGGGCCGCCTCCTGGGCGAGACGATGGCGGCGCTTCTCCTCCCGTCCGACGAACCAGGTGGCCAGCGCCGCGGTGACCATGCCGTACGTGGTGATCCCGACGACCATCACCACGGCGCCGACGATCCGGCCCCACAGGGTCACGGGGTAGAAGTCGCCGTACCCGACGGTGGTCGCGGTCTCCACCGACCACCACAGCGCCTTCGGGTACGACGTCAGACTGGCGCCCCGCGCCCCCTCCTCGGCGGCCACCACCGCCCACGAGCCGAGGAGCATCACCGCCACCAGAACCGCCGTGGCGCCGCCCGCCGCCTTCAGATGCAGCGGGCGCCCCTTCCGGCCGAGCAGCAACTCGACGGCTCTGGCGAGGAATCCGGGCAGCATGGCGACTCCTTCGGTGCGGGCACGGCTCGGCATCAGTGTCGGGTCGGGAGCGCGGGCGGGCATGCCGGGCGGGTCGTTCGAGTCGCCGTCAGCCCCACCGCTCACCCGAACGGCCCTCACCGGCTTCGGGAGGGCGGGCTCACGGCCCCTGCGCCAGGCGGGCACCCATGGGTGGGCCGGAGCGCCTCCAGGGCCTGCCGAGCTGCGCGTCCGGCCGGCAACCCCCCTTTCTCACCTTTCACTTGAGCCGATTCCCGGGACATCTTGATCATCCGGCGGCACAATGGCGACGACGGCCCGCGGCGCCGCGGTCGTCGGGCGAGGAGAGGACGAGACGTGAGCGACACCCCGTCGGACGGGACGCCGAAGCTCGACACCAGCGTCGCGCACAACGCACGCGTGTGGAACTACTGGATCGGCGGCAAGGACAACTACGAGGTCGACCAGCGGGTCGGCGAGCATGTCGCGGGGATGTTCCCGATCATCCGGGCCATCGCCCGCGCCGACCGCGACTTCCTCGGCCGGGCCGTGACCCACCTCGCCGCCGAGCGCGGGGTGCGGCAGTTCCTGGACATCGGCACCGGTCTGCCGACGGTGGACAACACCCACGAGATCGCCCAGCGCATCGCCCCGGACGCCCGGATCGTCTACGTCGACAACGACCCCATCGTCCTCGCCCACGCCCGCACCCTGCTCACCAGCTCCGGCGAGGGCGTCACCGACTACATCGACGCCGACGTCCACGACCCGGCGGCGATCCTCGAACGCGCCGCGCGCACCCTGGACTTCACCGAGCCGGTCGCCGTGATGATGCTGGGCATCCTCAACTTCGTCCTCGACTACGACAAGGCGCGGGACATCGTCCGCCAGGTGCTGGCCGCGGTCCCCTCCGGCAGCTTCCTGGTGCTGACCCACCCCACCTTCGACGACGCTCTCGGCGGCGCGGGCCAGATCCCGGCCATGAAGTTCTGGAACGAGAACGCCACCCCGCCGATCACCGCCCGCAGCGGCACCGACATCGCCGCGTTCTTCGACGGCCTGGAGCTCCTGGAGCCGGGCCTGGTGTCGTGCTCTCAGTGGCGTTCCGAGTCCGACTCCGCGGGCGCGGTACCGCAGTTCGGCGCGGTGGCCGTGAAACCCTGACGCGGAAGCCCAGGCCGTCGTGGAGGACGTATGACCCCCGTTGCTGACCTCACCGACCCCGTACCCGGCGGACGCCCCGGTGACGTCGAACGCGCAACCGCACTCACCGGCGAACTGTCCGGGAAAGGCGTCCACGGGATCGTCCTGTCGTACGTCGACACGGCGGGCGTCGGCCGGGTGAAGACGATCCCCACGGCGAAGCTCGCCTCGGCGGCCGCCTGGGGCGTCGGCATGTCCCCGGTCTTCGACACCTTCCTGGCGAACGACTCCATCGTCAGCACCGACGTCCTCGGCTCCCCCGACGGCGATCTGCGCCTCTACCCCGACCTCGGCCGACTCGTGGTCCTGGCCGGGCAGCCGGGCTGGGCGTGGGCGCCGGTCGACCGCATCACGCAGGAGGGCGAGCGCCACCCGGGCTGCACCCGCACCTTCCTGCGCACCCTGGTCGCGGAGGCGGAACGCCGGCACGGCATCACCTTCCAGGCGGCCGTGGAGATCGAGTGGGCGGTCGGTCAAGGCCCGGCGGCCGCCGGGGAGTTCGTGCCGGCGGTCTCCGGTCCCGCGTACGGCGCGATCCGGCAGGTCGAGCTCAGCGACTGCACGGCCGACCTGCTGGCGGCGCTCGCGGCGCAGGACGTGGACGTCGACCAGCTCCATCCCGAGTACGCGGCAGGGCAGTTCGAGATCTCCGTGGGCGCGCTGGACCCGGTGGCGGCGGCCGACCGGAGCGTGCTGGTACGGCAGACGATCCGTGCCGTCGCCCAAAGGCACGGGTTCGTGGTCTCGTTCGCCCCGGCGGTCCTCGCCCAGGGCGTCGGCAATGGCGGCCACCTGCATCTGTCCGCGTGGCGCGACGGCACGAACCTCCACTCGGGCGGCGCCGGCCGCTACGGCATGACACCGGAGGCGGAGTCCTTCGCGGCCGGGATCCTGCGCCGCCTCCCGGCCCTCACGGCACTCACCGCCCCGAGCCCCGCCAGCTATCTCCGCCTCAAACCCTCCCAGTGGGCCGGGGTGTTCACCGCCTGGGGCCGGGAGCGGCGGGAGGCGGCGGTACGGATCGTCACCGGCACTCTGGGCCTGCGCGACCAGGCCGCCAACCTGGAGGTCAAGCCGGTCGACCTGGCCGCCAACCCGTATCTGGCGCTGGGCGGTGTGATCGCGGCGGGCCTGGACGGCATCGCCTCGGCGGCGGGGCTGCCCGAGGAGAGCGCCGGGGACCCCGCCCGCCTCACCATGGAGGAGGCGAAGGCCCGTGACGTGCGCCGGCTGCCGACCTCACTGACCGAGGCCGTGACGGAGTTCCGCGCCGACGACGTACTGCGTGACGCCCTGGGCCCGGTCCTCGCCGACGCCGTCGTCGCCGTACGGGAAGGGGAGGTCGCGGCCGTCGACGGCTGGGACCCCGAGCGGATCGCGGCGGCGTACCGCTGGAAGTACTGACATGAGCGCCGTCCACGAGGCGCTCGGCGCCCTCGGTCTGGTCGACCACCACTGCCACGGCGTAGCCGGGGCCGACCTGGACCGGCCCGCCTTCGAGTCCCTTCTCACCGAGGGCGACCGATGGCCGGGCAGCTCACCCTTCGACACTCCCGTGGGCGTGGCGGTGCGCCGCCACTGCGCACCCCTGCTGGACCTGGACCGGCACGCCCCGCCCGAGGAGTACCTGGCGCGGCGCGCGGACATCGGCTGGCAGGAGGTGAACCGCCGCTTCCTGGCCGCCTCGGGGACGGACACGTACTGCGTGGACACGGGATTCGGCCCGACGGAGCTGGCGGCCGACGACGTGTACGAGGTCGTACGGCTGGAGAGCGTCGAGGAGACGGTGGTGACGCAGGGGGTGGAGCCGGACGCCTACGCCGACGCGTTCCGCTCGGCGGCGCTCCAGGCGGTACGGCGGCCGGGCGTGGTCGCGGTGAAGTCCGTCGCGGCCTACCGGACGGGCTTCGGCCTGGACCCGGCGCGCCCGTCGGAGAAGGAGGTCGAGCGGGCGGCCCGTGAGCGGCTGGCGGCGGGCGGCCGCCTGGAGCACCCGGTCCTCGTCCGCAACCTGCTCTGGACGGCCGTCGACCTCGGCCTCCCCCTCCAGCTCCACACCGGCTTCGGCGACAACGACATCCGCCTGCACCGGGCGGACCCGAGCCGTCTCACGGACTGGCTGCACCTGACCGCGGGCACGATCCCTGTCATGCTCCTGCACTGCTGGCCGTACCAGCGCCAGGCCGCCTATCTGGCGGCGGTCTTCGAGCAGGTGTACCTCGACGTCGGCCTCACCCTCCACCACGTGGGCCCGGCGCGGGCGCGCACGATCCTGGAGGAGGCACTGGAGATCACACCGTTCCGCAAACTGCTGTACAGCTCCGACGCGTACGGTCTGGCGGAGTTCTACGCGCTCGGCGCGCTGTCCTTCCGGCGGGGCCTGGGCGAACTGCTCCAGGACCGGGTGGCCGCCGACGAAATGAGCCTGTCCGACGCGCTACGGCTCGCAGAGTGGGCGGGAGCACACAATGCGCGCCGGGTCTACCGCCTTTCCGGCCCCTCCTGAAAGTATGATCAAGCAATGTCTGACATGACCGAAACCACGCCCGGCTGGCTGACGACGGACGACCTCGAGCAGGCGCGCGCCCGGATGCCGATCCTGTACGTCGAGGCCGTGCCCGTGCGGGTCGACGACAGCGGCGAAGTGACCAGCGTCGGCCTCCTGCTGCGGATCGGCCCCGACGGAACGGTCAGCCGGACGCTGGTCTCCGGCCGCGTGCTGCACCACGAGCGCGTCCGCGACGCCCTCATGCGCAACCTGGAGAAGGACCTCGGCCCGGTGGCCCTGCCCCGCATCCCGGCCGCCCCGCAGCCCTTCACGGTCGCCGAGTACTTCCCGACGCAGGGCATCACGCCATACCACGACCCCCGTCAGCACGCTGTGTCGCTGGCCTACGTCGTCCCGGTGACCGGCGACTGCCGCCCCCGCCAGGACGCCCTGGACCTGGTGTGGTTCAGCCCCCAGGAGGCGGTGTCGGAGGCGGTGCAGAGCGAGATGCCGGGCGGACACGGGGTGCTGCTCAAGCAGGCGCTGGCGCACTTGGGGTGTGCGATCTGACGGAGGGACCCTGTTCGGCGGCGCGCCGTGCGCAGGACATGAGGCCACGGCGCGTCGCGTCGACAGCGCTTGACGCTCGTGGGCAATGAGGGGAAAGTTGGACATATACGCCGTAAACATACGGCGTCAGGAGTGAAGTGAAGGATCGGGCCCATGAGCCCACCCACGACGGTTCTCGTGACCGGCGGAGCCGGTTTCATCGGCAGTCATGCGTGTGCCGATCTGCTCGACCACGGCTACGAAGTGATCGTCGTCGACGACTACTCCAACAGCAGCCCGCAGGTCCTTCCTCGCCTGGAGCGGGTCGCCGGCCGATTCGTGGGAGCGGTCTACGAACTGGACATCCGGGACCGGCGCGCCCTGTCCGCCGTCTTCGACCGGCACTCCGTGGACGCCGTCATGCACTTCGCCGGGCTGAAGGCCGTGGGCGCATCGACCCGGATGCCCGTCGCGTACTACGACAGCAACGTCGGCGGCCTGACCTCCCTGTTGCGGGCCATGCACGGCCACGGGGTGCACCGGCTCGTCTTCTCGTCCTCATGCACGATCTACGGCGACGCCGGACACGGCCCGCTCCCCGAGACGACCCCGGCCCGGCCGACCAACCCCTACGCGTTCTCCAAGTGGCTGTGCGAGCAGATCCTCAAGGACGTCTGTCTGCGCCATCCCGATTACAGCGTCCTGTGTCTGCGCTATTTCAACCCGGCCGGCGCCCACCCCAGCGGACTGCTGGGCGAGGACCCCCGAGGCACGTCCGGCAACCTGATGCCGCACGTCGCCCAGGTGGCCACCGGACGTCAGGAAAAGGTCCGCGTCTTCGGTGGCGACTACCCGACCACCGACGGGACCGCCGTCCGGGACTATCTGCATGTGCTGGACACGGCCGAGGCGCATCGCATCGCGCTGGACCATCTCGTGGACACGGTCGGCCTGCGGGTCTACAACCTGGGGGCCGGCAGGGGCAGTTCGGTCCTGGAGGTCGTCGCCGCGTTCTCCGAGGCCTGCGGCAGGCCCATCCCGTACGAGATCGTGTCCCGCCGGTCGGGCGACGTGGCGGAACTCGTCGCCGACGCGAGCGCCGTGGACCGGGACTGGGGCTGGCACCCCACCCGCGGCCTCGCCGAGATGTGCCACGACGCATGGCGGTTCCAGCTGCTCAATCCGCACGGTTACGCCGGCGCCGCACGGCATCCCGGCGAGAAGCGCTGAGCCTGCCGCCGGCGTCCGGTGCACCGGACGCCGACAGGGCGAACGCCGTCTCCACCAAGGCGATGTGGCTGAACGCCTGAGGAGCGTTACCCAGTTGACGCCCGGCGTCCGGATCCCACTGCTCTGCGAGCAGGCCCACGTCGTTGCGGATCGAGAGCACCCGCTCGAACGCCTCCCGGGCCTGTTCGGCATGGCCGGTCACGGCCAGGGCGTCGGCGTACCACAGCGAGCACGACACGAAGGTCCCCTCCGATCCCCGTCCGCCGTCGACGGCGTGCGGACCGTCGCCGCCCGGTGCGTACCGCCGCACGAACCCGCCCCGGTCGAGACCCCGCATCGCACGGACAGTTCCGGACACCCGCTCGTCCCACGGCGGCAGAAAGCCGAGCCTGGGTATCAGCAGTGCCGAGGCGTCCAAGGCCGTCGAACCGAAGGACTGCACGAAGCACCGCTGCCGGGCGTCCCACCCCCGACGGCAGACCTCCCGGTGCACCTCGTCCCGCATGGCCCGCCATTCACCCGAGGAACCGTTCCTGCCGAGCAACTCCCCCATGCGCAGAGCACGGTCGGCGGCCACCCAGACCATGACCTTGGAGTGGACGAACTGCTGACCCGGACCGCGCACCTGCCACAGGCCCTGGTCCGGTTCGCGCCAATGCCTGCACAGATGACCCATGAGGGCCTCCACCAGGCTCCACACATGGGACGGCATGGGGATTCCGGCCCGGAGCGAGAGACAGAGCGCATCCAGGACCTCGCCGTACACGTCCAGCTGGTACTGGCTCATGGCGGAGTTGCCGAACCGCACAGGCCGCGAACCCTCGTAGCCCGGCAGCCACGGCGCCTCGGTCTCGGGCAACAGCCGCTGCCCTCCTACGCCGTAGACGGTCTGCAGGTCCGCGGGGTCGCCCGCGATGGCCCGCACCAGCCAGTCCAGCCAGGCCGTGGCCTCGGCCCGGTACCCGCTGCGCAGCAGACAGGACAGGGTCAGGGCGGAGTCACGGAGCCAGCAGTACCGGTGGTCCCAGTTGTGTTCCCCGCCGATGCGACCGGGCAGCGACGTCGTGGGCGCCGCGACGATACCGCCGGTGGGCGCGTAGGTGAGCGCCTTCAGGGTGATCAGTGAGCGGAGCACCGCTTCCCGCCACGGGCCCTCGTAGCGGCACCGGCCGCTCCAGCGCCGCCAGAAGTCCCCGGTCTCCTTCAGCAGCGTCTCCGCCGGCACGCAGAGTGGGGACGGTGGCGCGGGCAGGTGGGACGGGGACCAGACCAGCGTCAGGGCCAGCCGTCGGCCGGCCGGGACGGTGAAGTCGTACACCGTGGAGTCCGCACCGTCGGATGCCCGCACCGGGCTGTCGGCACCCAGCCAGACGGCGTCCGGGCCGGCGACCGCGACCGTGTGGTCCTCGCCGCGCCGGATCCACGGCACCACGCGGCCCTGATGGAACCGCAGCCGCAGCTCGCTGCGCATGGACGCACAGCCCGACAGGGCCTCGACGACCCTGACGAGGCACGGCAGTCGGACACGGGGCGGCATGAAGTCCGTGACGCGCACCGTCCCTGTGGCGGTCGTCCACTGCGAGTCCAGAACCAGGGTGTCCGACCGGTAGGCACGGCTCGTACAACGGCCGGAGCCGACGGGCGCGACCCGCCAGAACCCGTTGCGCTCCGTGCCGAGCAGCGCGGCGAGACAGGCGGGCGAGTCGAAGCGGGGCAGGCACAGCCAGTCGACGGAACCGTTCCTGCCGACCATGGCGGCGGTCTCCATGTCGCTGATGAGGGCGTAGTCCTCGATCGGTGCGCTCATGACCGACGTCACCGGCCGTCATTTCGTCCGTGACCGGATCCATGTCGGGTAGACGGGCGATCGTGCGGCGAAGTGGAGGGAGCCGATGAACCCGGCCCCACCGGTGACCAGCATGCGGGTGGTGACCATGACGGAACCTGTGTCTTCGTACGGGTCCCGGCGCCGACGGCGACGGCAGCTGCGCCGTCGGCGCCTCGATCCCCGTGGAGGAGAAAGGCGTATATTTACGCCGTATACGTACATCATCCCTCCAGGAATGGGTCAGGTCAACTCACACCCTCTTGACATTGCATCCAAATCGGTCAAACGTGTATATATACGTTGTAAACGTACGGGGGCGGCCTCTCAGGGAAGCGGGAACAGCTCGTGCGGTGCGTCGTTGAGCCTCTTCAGCACACGGAGCAGCTCCGGGTGTTCGGCCAGCTCGCCGCCCTCGTACTCCCAGGAGAAGGTCATCTGCCCCAGCCACGCGGAGCGCTGCCACTGCGCGATCATCCCGGTCAGCTCCTCGGCCGTCGGCCAGCGCCACTGCTCGAAGGAGAACGCCTGGAGCATGCCCATGTACCGGGTCACGCCCGCCTCCTCCAGCCGCTCGAGGACCTGAGGGATCTTGGACCAGTCGCAGGGCTCACCGACCAGGCAGGGGTACACATTCACGCTCATCACATCCGTCGTGCCACGGAAAGCAGCGAAGTGCTCGGGCTTGTCGACGTTGACCACCGTAAACCGGTCGGTGTCCGGATCGAGGGCCCGCACGAGCGCGGACCGGTCGCGTACGTCGGCGGCGGCCAAGGGGCAGTTGCGGTTGGTGTTGGGCTCATCCGCCACGAAGTATCCGGCGATCCCGGGCGACCGGGCCAGCGCATAGCGCTCGAAGCGATCCCTGACCTCCGCGTCGCTCCAGTTCCAGACACAGCGCTCCTTGTCGTAGCCGCCGAGCCACACCAGTGCACGCTGCCCGGTGGTGACCTGCGAGACCCGTTCGGGCGTGACGTCGATCAGCGAGTAGCCGTAGCGCGCGGTCGCCGGGTCCGTGGTGTTGAGGGCCACGGAGAGGAACCCTCCGCTCGACGCGGACCCGTCGGGCTCCCCCGACGAGGAGACCTGCCGACAGGAGAGCGTCGCCACCAGCAGCAGACCGGAGGCGAACACCGCGAGGAATCTGCGCCGCCGTCGGCGACGGGCACGGAGGTCGGCCATCGGCATGCCTCCCACTCACTGAAGATTTCCGGCTATTACGACAAAAGCCTCTTTTCGAGCCTACTGAGGTTGTGCGATGGAATTCAACGAAGCTCTGCGCCGCACCGTCGGAGGACACTGGCGGCTTCTCGTGCTGTTCATCGTCCTGCCGATGCTCGTCGTGGGTGTGCTCGAACTCCGTGACGCGCGAGCGTACGTCTCCAAGGCGCGGGTCCAGGCCTCGGCCACGCTGCCTGCGACGGACGTGCAGGCCAACGCCATGCTCAGCCGGGTGAAAGCCGTCGCCACCAGTAGTTCCGTCGTGTCGACGGCCCTCGAGGAGTCGAAGGTCACCGACCGCACCCCCGCCCAGGTGGCCAAGGAGACCAGAGTCTCCCGGCTGGGCGGCTCCTCCGTGTTCACCGTCAAGGTCACCGACGCCGACCCCAGAACGGCCGAGAAACTGGCCGGCGCGTTGTCCGAGGAACTCGTGACCTTCTTCAACGGGACCGGAAACCTGCTGGTCACCCAGCTGACGGACCGTGAGGCCGCCCTCCACGACGAGCGGGTACGGGTCGCCGGAGAGCTGCCGGGTGCCAAGGACGCGGCCGAATCCGGGCGGCTCACCGCCGAGCTGAGCTCTCTCGACCAACAGATCCAGGACGTTCAGGCCTCCCTGCGCGCCGCGGAGGCCGCCGGTCTCGGCGACCGCACCGCCTCCCTGCTCTCCCCTGCCAGCGACGCCGTTCCCGTGCCTCCGCTGTCCCGCACCGACATGGCGCTCGCCGGGATGGGCGGGCTCGTCGCGGGGCTGCTGGCCGTGACGCTGCTGGAGGTCTTCCGACCTCATGTCGCCGGGCCGAGCGCATTCGCCCGCGAACTCGACGCCCCTGTGCTGGGCCGTCTCCGCACGACCGAACGCCGCGGCCGCAAAGCCGGTCCCGGGGCGCCCGCCTGCCTCCACACCGAAACGGTCGTCGCGCTGCGCCGAGCCGTCGCGCGCACCAGGGCGGGAACCGTGGTGCTGACCGGACCGGCCGGCGAGGAGCGGCTGGGCACGCTCGCGAAGGAACTCGAGGCACGGCTCGACCTGTCCGTCGTCCCCGGCAGCGGGCCGGACCCGGAGCTGCGGGCGGGTCACCTCGGCGGGCCGCACGCCGCGGGGACGGTCCCCGACGGCAACGACGGCCAGGAGCACTACGGGCTCATCCGCACGCTCACCACCTCACGCATACGCGAGGCCACCGCCCTCACGGACGGCCGTGCCGTTCCCCGGCCCGCCACCGCCGTCCGGGTCCGTGCCTTGCACCAGGTGGACGACGTCTCCGACACCGCCCGGCACGTCCTGCTCGTCGTCGAACCGGAATTTCCCCCCTACGCCGAGCTGCGCAGGGTGCGCAACCTTGTGGCCGCGACCGGTTGGCAGGTCATCGGCGTCCTGGGGGATCACTCCACTCGCCGGTCCCGCAAGGCGGCCCGATCGGAGCGTGGCTGATGCAGGCTCTGCTGATCCAGGCCGGGCAGCGTCTCGTGGTGGACTGCCCTTCGCCGTCGCTGTCCCGGCTGCTGTCCGAAGGCGGCGCGGGGGCCTGGCGCCCCTCGGGCACGGACACCGCGGACGTGCGCGTCGAGGTGCAGTCGCACAACCGACCGTTCGACGTGCGCGGCTGGGCTCCGCTGTGCCGTGGCGGATACGCCCGGGACGACGCGGTGGTGCTGTCCAACGCCTGCGGCAGCGGGTTCGACCTGAGGCTCACGGTCGCTGCCCGGCGGCTGCTGGTCGAGGCACGCTGGAGTCCGCCTGCCCGCGAGCGCCTCGCCGCACGACTGCTGCGCTCCCGGTTCCACCTGCTGGCGCGAGCCGCACTGCTGCAGTACCCGGCGCTGTGGTGGGCCGGCTGCCGGGGCCGGGTGCCGGTGCACGCCGGTGCGGTGACTCTCGGTACCGCGGTGCCGCTGCTGGCCGGTCCGGGCGGGGTGGGCCGGTCGACGCTGGTGCTGGGCGCCGTCACGGCCGGGGAGCGGGCCTGCTCCGACAACCTGTGCGTCACCGACGGCGTGGACGTCCACGGGCTGGTCGAGCCCATGCGGCTTCAGGGCGGCCGCGGCCGTCACATGTCCTACGGGCGTACCGAACGCCCCCTGCTCGGGCGGGTGGACGCCCTGCGCCCGGACCGGCTCGTGGTACTGCGCAAAGCAGTCGCCGGCCGGCCGACGGTGCGTCCCCTGGAGCCCGGCCAGGCGGCACGGTCCCTGGTCACCGCCACGTATCTGGCCGGGGAACTGCGCCGTTACTGGCCCTTCGCGGCGGCCCTCGCTCTGGGGACGGGACGAGGGCCCGCCCACCCCCCGGTGGAGTCGGTGGCACTGCGGCTCGTCCGGCGGCTTCCGGCCGTCGAGCTCACCCTCGGCGACCGGCCGGAGGAAGGGCTCGCCGCGCTGTACCGCCTTGCCTCCGAGACCCTGGAGCGGGCGGAGGCGACGCCATGAGCAGGCTGCGGGTGGCCACCGTCATCACCCGGTTCGAGGCCGGAGCGGGCATCGTCGCCCTGCGTGGCGCACAGGCCCTGGACCCGGCCGTGTACCGCACCACGATCATCACCGGACAGGGGGACCGGCTGCTCGAACTCGCCGCCGGGTCCGGCATCGAGGTGGTCGTCGAGCCGACGCTGCGCTCGCCGGTCGCGCCCCTCCACGACCTGCTCGCCCTGCAGCGGCTGACCCGGCTGTTCGCACGACGGGGGTTCGACATCGTGCACACCCACAGCGCCAAGGCGGGCACGCTGGGGCGGCTGGCGGCCCGGCGGACCGGGGTGCCCCGGATCGTCCACACGTTCCACGGGCTGCCGTATCACGAGTTCCAGTCGGCTGCCCGGCGCACCGCGTACATCGGTGTCGAGCGCACCGTCGGACGCTTCACCGACGTCGCGCTGTGTGTCGGCTCGGCCGTGTCGGTCGAGGTGGTGCGCCGCGGCCTCGTGCCGCCCGAGCGGGTCCGCACGATCGGTGTCCCGGTGGAGCCCAACTGCCCGGACAGGACGCCTGCCGCCCGGGCACGGGCCCGCAAGGCGCTCGGCCTGACCGGCACGGGCCCGGTGGTGGGAGCCGTCGGGCGGCTCGCCTACCAGAAGAACCCCGAGACCTTTGTCCGTGCCGTGCTCGCGCTGGGCCGCTCCGATGTCACGGGGGTGTGGATAGGCGGGGGCGAACTGACCCGGACGGTCCGGGAGTTGATCACACGAGAACAGGCGTCGGTGGTACTGGCCGGGGAGCGCCCGGACGTCCCGGACCTCCTTCCGGCCTTCGACGTGTTCGCCCTGCCGAGTCGGTACGAGGGGCTCCCGGTCGCCGTCGTCGAGGCGATGGCCGGCGGGATTCCCGTGGTGGCCACGGCCGTCAATTCCGTGCCGGACGTGGTGGTGCCGGGTCGTACCGGACTGCTGGTGCCCCCGCAGCGGCCCGACCTGCTGGCCCGGGCGGTCGGTCATCTGCTGGATCACCCGCGGGAGGCGCAGCGGCTCGCCACCGCGGCCCGGGCGCGGATCGGCGACGGCTTCAGCGGCAGGGCGCTGGGCGCGGAGCTGACCGCCGCCTACGCCTGCGAACCCACCTGACCCGAGGAGTCCTCGTGCGCGTCGACATCATCAACGCAACGCACCACGGTCCGGCCGACGGCACCGGGGCCGTCGGCCTCACCGTGTTCGACAGCGCCGAGGCCCCCGCCGACCCGGCACTGCTGGGCCGGCTCCGCCACGGCACCGAGTCGGCGGATCTGGCCGCTCCTCCGGTGGTGCTGCCGGACTTCTGCCACAAGGGCAAGTCGGAGATGCCGTCGAGCATCGCGGTCGCCACCCGAGGATCGATCCGCCCCGCCCTGACCGACGCGGCGCTGAACTGCGGGATGGCGCTGGCCGTGCTGGACGTGCCGCGCCCCTCCGACAGAGCCGTCGAGGAGTTCTACGGCCGCGTCCGCCGGAGGTACCCCGACCCGCCGCGCTGGAAGTTCGAGTTGTCCCGCGCCGAGGTGCTGCGGGCGGCCGTCGAAGGCGCCCGGTTCGCCGCCGACCGATTCGGTCTGGACGCCGCAGATCTTGAGCGGATCGAGGAGTTCGGTCACCTCCCGGTCGAGGAGTTCGGCGGCGCACAGCGCGCCCGCCGCGAACTTCCGTGGCTGTGCGTGCAGTTGGCCCGACTGCGCTTCGGCGGCATCGGCCCCAGCACTCATTTCCTGGAGCTCCAGGAGGTCGAAGAGGTACTGGATCCCGGCATCGCCGAGCAACTCGGGGTGCGCAAGGGCCAGGTGACCCTGCAGTTCCACAACGGCGGGGGTGTACTGACCGGCCAGCTCGGCGAACTGTACGCGCGGCGGCTCGCGGCGTCCCGACTGCTGCGTGCCGAGATGGCGGTGCAGAAGCCGCTGTCGCACCTTCTGGGGGCGGGCAGTCCGGCGCAGGCCCGACGGCGGTACGCGGCGTACTTCCGCCACGGCTGCCCTCCGGTGCCCGTCGACGGCGACGAGGGCCGACGACTGCTGATGGCGCAGCGGCTCGCCATGAACTACGGCTTCGCCTACCGGCTGGCCACCTACGCCACCCTGCGCAGCGTCGCCCGGATCGCCTTCGGCGCCTCACTGCGGCTCGTGGTGGACTCGCCGCACAATTCCGTCTACGAGGAACTCGTCGACGGCGAGCCCGCGTTCGTGCACCGGCACAACGCGGCCCGGGCGTGGACACCGCCGCTCATGGCGGGCCACCCGGTCTTCGCGCACACCGGCCAGCCGCTGCTGGTGCCCGGCACGAACCGCACGTCGTCGTTCCTGTGCGTCCCGGCGGCACAGGCGAAGCGCAGTCTCTACACCGCCTGTCACGGCACCGGCAGCATCATCGGTGCCTTCGAACGCAGCGGCCGCAGCGGTCCGGACCCACGGCACCGGCACACACTGCGCTTCAGCTACGACCGGCCCGCACCGCGCAGTGTCCCTCAGCTGGACGACGCCGGCGTCGACGCGGCGATGGCCATCCTGTCCGGTAACGGCCTGGCCCGTCCGGTGGCCCGGCTACGACCGTTCGCGGTGCTGTCATGAGGGCCGCGGCACCGGAACGGACCCTGCTCCTGCACCAACTGCTGCCCCCGGGGCGGCGGTACGTGGCACTGCCGTCGCGGCACCGCCCGATCGTGGTCGCCGAGGACCGGCCGGCGGTGCTGACGTATGTCCGCGAGGCCCTGCTGTCCGTGCCCCCGCCACTGCCGACGTGGCTCTATCCGGCTGCCCGGGCAGCACTGGGTGTTCCGGCGGTACGGCGATGTGTGCCGGGGCTGACCGTACCCGTACGAGACGGTGGCGCCGCGCGCGACGACGGCGTCGACCGCCTGCTGGCTTCCTCGGGCCCCGTGCTCCTGCTGGACCACAGCCACGACCCGGACGCACGGGTCGTCCTGCTCCTGTTCCCGCCCGGCTCGGCACGGCCCGCCCTGGTCGTGAAGGTCCCGGCCGAGCCGGTCGGTGCGGCCGCCGTGGTCCGGGAGGCCGAGCGGCTGCGGGCCATGACGGCACTGCCGCTGGACGAGGTCCGGCCTACCGTGCCCACCGTCGTGGAACTGCTGCGGCACAAGGGCCTGCCGGCACTCGTGACCACCGCTCTGCCCGGCCTGCCGATGCTGGTCGGGTACCACCGTCCGGGGCACCACACCCGTACGGGACCGGTGCACGCGGACTTCGGCGCGGCAGCGGCCTGGCTGGCGGCCTTCCAGTCGGCCACCGCCGGTGAGCCCGCCCCACTCGAGATCCCGGCGCGGGCGCCCCGCCCGCCGGACCACCGCCCGGACGACGACCGTGCCCGGCAGCAGCTGCACGCCCTGCACCGCCGACTGCGCCGATACGCCGCTCCCACGACCGCGGTGCACGGGGACTTCTGGGCCGGGAACATCCTGCTCCGAGAGGGCCAGGTCTCCGGTGTCGTCGACTGGGAGCGCGCTCGGACGGCCGGCAGTCCCCTCGCCGACCCCGCCCGTTTCGTCGTGGCCTACTGCGAATACCTCGACCGGCGCACCAGGCCGGGGCACCGGGTTCGCGGTCACCCCGGGCTCGTGGCCGGGGAGCCCGGGGCGGCCCTGGCCTACGCCCTGGACGGTACGGGCTGGTACCCGCGCCTGGTCCGCGAGTTTCTCGCCATGGTGCTGCGGCGGCTCGGCCTGCCCCTCGTGTGCGGGCGGGACGCCGTGCTGGCGGAGCTGGCCGCGGTGGCTGCCGAAGCCACGGACCCGGAGTTCGCCGCTTCCCAGCTCCGCGCGTTCCTCAGGCTGGCCTCGGCCGAGGAGGCACCATGACCACCCTGCCCGGCTCAGCCCGAGGAGGCGCCGACACCGAGATGAGCGCGGCCGCCTCCGCCCCGGAGCGCACCCGGGACGAGGCGCTCACCGCAACGGTGGCGCTCGTCGCCTGTGCCGCGATGGTCTTCCAGCCGATCCTGCGCCCCGCCGGCCCCGCCAACAGTTCTCCGGTGGACGTGTTCACCCTCGCCACCGTGCTGATCAGCGTCCTGTGGGCGGCGACCTGCGGACGACGGCTCGGCGCGCCGTACTGCCTGGCGGGCGGTCTGATGCTGCTGAGCGGTGCGGTGGCGGGCCTCGCGGGCCCACTCCCCCTCACCTCGTTGCTGAACCTCGCCAAGGAGCTTCTCCTGCTGGCCTGGTGTGTGGCGCTGTACAACATCGCGCGTCGGCCCGGTGTCCTGCGGCTGCTCACCGCGTCGTTCGCGTACGCGGCCGTGGTCTGGGCGTCGGTCCTGGTGGCCGCCGGCTTCCTGCATCTCACTGCGATCGAGGGGATCAGCCCCACCGAGGGAGACCGGAAGCTGTTCACCCTGGGCGACCCCAACTACGCCGCCACGTACTGGGTGGTGTCACTCCTCATGGTGCACGCCGCCCAGCGTCCGCGTTCCTGGCTGCTGCGCTGGTACGGCTATGCGGTCCTGCTCTGGGCGCTGCTGCTCAGCCAGTCGAACGGCGGCATCCTCGAACTGGCCGTCGCCCTGGTCTTCCTCACCGCGCACCGGGCCTACCGCACGAGCGGTCCGGCCGCGGCGACCGCCGTCGTCCTGCTCGTCGCCCTCGCGGCCGGCGGCGCGCTCAGGGCGGCCGACCTCGCCGATGTCCAGGACCGGGCGCGGCAGTCCGACCATTCCTTGCTGGTGAACACGCTCGGTCGGAGCGGGGCCAGCACCGAACAGCGCGGCACGCTGGTGCGGGAGAGCTTCCAGTTGTACGACCAGCAGTGGCTGACGGGTTCGGGTCCCGGTACGACGAAGCAGCTCTTCGAGGACCAGCAGTTCCCGTACGCCAAGGAGGCCCACGACGACTACCTCGCGGCCCTCGTCGAGCGCGGACCGCTCGGCGCGGTGGCACTGCTGCTTCTGGTGGCGTCCGCGGCTTGGCGGGCTTCCCGCGCGCTGCGCGCACCGCCGGAAAGCCGCTTCGCAGCCGAGGTACCCCGGCCTGCCGGGCTGGTCGCGGCCCTGCTGGCGCTCGCCGTGGCCGCCGCCTACTACGAGGTTCTGCACTTCCGCTTCCTCTGGGTGCTGCTGGCGCTGGTGGCCGTCCTCGCGTCCGCTCCTGAGAAGGACCCGCCATGAAGGCCGCGGCCGAGCAGCGAAGCCCGGAGCTGGGGCCGCGCACCATGGCCGGCAACCTGGCGGCGCAGGGATGTGCGGTGTTCCTGGTCTTCCTCTCCGGTCTGCTCGTCGCCCGGCTGTCCGGCCCCGAGGTACTGGGCGGATACGCGCTGCTGCGGGTGCTGCCGTGGCTGACCGGTGTCGTGGTCAGCTGTGGGCTGCCGCTGGCGAGTGCCTACTACCTCGCGGGGGAGCTGCGCGACGATCCCCGGCTGCGACCGACACTGGCACTGCTCGCCGCCGTCGGCTCGACGGCCGGCGCCCTGGTGTGGCTTGCCATGGTCCCCTTGCTCGACGGCTTCTTCCCCGACGTTCCGCGGTGGCAGCTGACCCTCGTCGCGGTCACCGTGCTCACCCAGCTGCTCACGGTGTGGGGCAAGGCCTGCTGCCAGGGCCGGGCCGACATGCCGGGGGCCGATCTGGTCATCGTCGCGGAGGAGTTTCTCTTCCTGCCCGCCTACGGGCTTGCCCTGCTGACCGGGTTGCGGGACACCGATGCGGTGGTCGCCGGACTGCTCGGAGGCGGGGTGGCCGCCACCGCGACCTCGTTGGGCCGGCTGGTGCGCACCGGGTTCGGACACCGCTGGGGCCGTCCGTCGGCCCCCCTGGCCGCGGAGGTACTGCGCTACGGCGCCCGTGGGCAGTTGGGCAACCTGCTGCTGCTGGTCAACCTCCGGTTGGACTTTCTCGCCGTGGGTGCGCTGTCCGGCCCCGCGGTGCTCGGCGTGTACGCCGTCGCCTCGAAGTTCGCCGAGCTGGTCCGGCTGCCCGCTGTTGCGGTGCACTACGTGCTGTACCCCCGGTTCGCACGGGACGGCCCACTGCTGGCCGGCCAGGAGATGCGCCGTATGCTTCCGCGCGCCCTCGCCGTGACCGCCGCGCCGGTCCCGCTCCTGCTGGGCGCCGCCGCGCTCGTCCTGCCGCTGTTGTACGGCCCGGCCTTCTCCGCCGCGGTGCTCCCTGCCTGCATCCTGCTCGGCGGCCTGGCCTTCGAGGGTGCGACGGCCGTGTGCACCGCCTATCTGTACGGCGTCGGCCGGCCCGGGCTCACCTCCTGTGCCATGGGTGCCGGTGTCGCTGTGACCGTCGTCCTGGACGTGCTGCTCATCCCGCGGTTCGGGGCGGTCGGAGCGGCGGTGGCGTCCAGTGCCTCGTACCTGGTCACCGCCGTGGTGGCGGTGACCCTGACCTGGGCCGTGACCCGATCCCGAAGGAATCACCATGCGTACGGCATCCGTTCGTCCCGCCTCCGCGCACCCGCCCGGCCGCGTCGTCCTCATCGGCGCCGTGCACGAGGCCCGGGCGGCGCTGAGCGCCCTGCTCCACTCACCGCTGGTCCGCCTCACGACGGTGATCACCCCACCTGACGAGGACCTGTGCAGGCTGGCGGGCGCCGCAGATCTCTCGGCCGCGGCCCGGGCCGCCGGCGTACCCGTCCTGCGCGAGACCGACCTCGACACGCCCGCGGTGCGGGCACGGATCCGTGCTTCGGACCCGGACCTGCTGGTGGTCGTCGGCTGGACCAGGCTGCTCGGGCCCGAGCTGCTGTCCGTGCCACGCCACGGCTGCGTCGGCTTCCACGCGTCCCTGCTGCCGCGCCACCGCGGACGGGCACCGGTGAACTGGGCGATCCTGCGCGGCGAGAAGGTCACCGGCAACACGATGATGATGCTCGACCCCGGGGCGGACACCGGGGACATCGTGGATCAGCGAACGCTGTCCATCGGCCCCGAGGACACCTGCGGCAGCGTGTACGACCGGGTCGCCCGGGCGGGTGCCGAGATGCTGCTCGCGCACCTTCCCGGCCTGCTCACCGGTACGGCGCCGCGACGACCGCAGGACCCCGCCGCGGGCGATGTGCTGCCACGCCGCACTCCTGGCATGGGCGTCATCGACTGGGACCGTCCGGCGTCCGCGGTGCACGACTGGGTGCGGGCACTGACCTCGCCGTACCCGGGAGCGTTCGGCGTGCTGGACGGTGAGCGCGTGATGATCTGGCGTACCCGTCCGCCCGGCGACGACGAGCCTGCCGGACCGCCCGGCCAGGTGCTCGCCGTGGAATCCGGCGGTGTGCGGATCGCCACGCGCGGCGGCAGTGTCGTGGTCACCGAGATGAGCGACCGGGCCGGTCCGCCGGGCCCCGCGGACCGGTGGTCGCGCCGGGTCGGTGTGCTGCCCGGGGCTCGTTTCGCGGCGGTACCTCCGGCGGTGTCCCGCTGGGTGCTGGGCGAAGGGCCACGCCCCCTGGGGGCGACACGATGAGCACCGTCCTCGTGCTGGCCGCTCACCCCGACGACGAAGTCCTCGGCGTCGGTGCCACCCTGGCCCGCCATGTCCGGGAAGGTGACGCCGTCCATGCCGTCGTGTTCGCCGAGGGAGCCTCGAGCCGCTACCGGGAGGGGCTCGCGGAGGAGTTGTCCAAGTCGGCGCGCCGCGCGGCGCAGGTTCTCGGCCTCGCCTCGCTGGAGCTGTGGTCGCTGCCGGACCAGCGCCTGGACACACTCCCCCTGATCGAGGTGGTCCAGCGGGTGGAGACGGTGGTGGACGGGCTGCGCCCGGACCTGGTCTACACACACTTCCCCGGCGATGTGAACACCGATCACGGCGTCGTCGCCCGTGCCGCCTGGACCGCCTGCCGCCCCTATGTGCTGCCGAGCCTGCGCAGGTTCGCCGTTTTCGAGACGCCGTCGTCCACGGAGTGGGGCTGGTCGGCCGAACGTCCGTTCTCTCCGTCTCTCTACGTCGATGTCACCCGCACCCTCGACGACAAGCTCGGGGCGATGAGCTGTTACGAGACCGAGCTGCGCGATCCTCCGCATCCGAGGTCGCTGCACGCGCTTCGGGAACGGGCCGCCTACTGGGGCAGCCGGGTGGGCCGTCCGGCGGTCGAGCCGTTCCAGGTACTGCGGGAGGTGCTGTGATCGTGAGACACCTGCCGGGACTGCACGCAGACACCCGACTGCGGCGTGCCGTGGACATCGTCGTCGCACTGGTGCTGCTGCCGACGCTGCTGGTGCCGATGGCGATGCTGGCCGTGCTGGTACGGAGCACCAGCCGCGGGCCCGCGGTGTACCGCCAGTGGCGGGTCGGCCGTGGGCTGCGCCCGTTCACCATCCTCAAGTTCCGTTCCATGGTGGTCGGAGCCGATCGCGCGGGCCCCGCGGTCACCGCAGACGCCGACCCCAGGACCACTTCCGTGGGCCGGTGGCTGCGCCGAAGCCACCTCGACGAACTCCCGCAGCTGATCAACCTGTTGCGCGGCGACATGACCCTGGTCGGACCACGTCCTGAGGTGGAGCGCTTCCTTCCGTACTACACCTCACAGGAGCTGCGGTTGCTGGACGTGCGCCCCGGCATCATCGGCCCCGGCGCACTGTACGTGGCCGGGCGCGGCACCGAACTCGACGACGCCGCGCGCGCCGAGGAGCGCTACGTGCAGTCACAGTTGCACACCAAGCTCGCCCTGGACATCGCCTACCTGCGCGACCGACGGTTCGGCACCGACGTGCACCTGGTGGCGGAGGCGGTCCTCGTCAGCTTCCGTCGTTCTGCACCGTCCGCCACCGCGCCCGCAGCTCCGCCGTGTCCAGGATCAGGGCGTACTGGCCCCGGATCATCTCCGATCGGACGATCGGCGCGATGGTGAAGGTGGTGTCGGAGGCGTCCAGGTGCCGTAGCCCGAGCAACAGATCGCGCAGATCACCGTTGGACATCCGGTCGTCCACGCTCACAGCGCGGGTGACGGCGTCGAGCATCCTGGCGGTGCCGAACGGGTCGGTGAGACCGACCTCGCTGCGTATCTCGGTCATCAGGCTGCGCAGGAACTGCTGCTGGTGCTTGATCCGGTCCAGTTCGCCGCCGGGCACACCGTGGCGCTGCCGGACGTAGGCCAGTGCCTCTTCCCCGTGCATGACGTGGGTGCCGGCCGTGAAGTGCCGCTCCAGTACGGGGTCGTAGGAATCCTCGGGCACGGTGATGGGCACCCCGCCGACGGCGTCGGTCAGCGCCTTGAAGCCGTGCCAGTCGATGACACCGAAGTGGTCGACACGCACCCTCGTCAGCTGCTCGACCGTCTGTACGAGCAGGGCTGGACCGCCCCAGGAGAACGCGGCATTGACCTTCGCCGAGCCGTGGCCGGGGATGGGGACCCAGCTGTCCCTGGGGAGGGACATCACATAGGTCCGGTGCTTGTCGGCGCTCAGATGGACCAGCATCAGGGTGTCGCTGCGTTGTGCTCCGTACCTCCACAGCCGGGCCGTCGCATCGCTTCCGGTGGTCGGCCGCTGCGAGCGGCTGTCGACTCCGGCCAGCAGGAAGGTCGTACCTCCGTCGTGGGACGCGGGTCTGAACGGACGCGGGCCGGAGGGGAAGGCATCGGGGATACGGGTGACCTGGTCGCCGTAGTGATCGGTGCCCCACCACACGGCACCGGCGCCCAGCCCGACCACGGCCAGGACGAGGGCGAGACCGGTCAGCAGCACGGCCCGGACGAGACGGTGGCGTTTCCCGAAGCGCTGTCTGGGTTGCCAACCCGGCCAGCCGTGCCGCGCGGACATCAGAAGTCGTCCGGGTAAGGGGCGGTCAGGGCCGCGGGATTCCGCTCGTCCGGCTGGGTCGCGGGGAACCCGGGCAGGAGCTCGGCGAGGGCACGACGCACCTCTTGCGCGTCGTTGCGTTCCGCCGCACCGTACAGGGCGGGGAGTCGTACGGTCGCGCTGTCGGCGTGGGATGTGGGGGTCGCCGCGAGGATCCTGGGGTGTGCAGTGGGGGTGTGCCGTTCCTGGGCGGAGAACAGGGTCTCGTTGAGCTTCTCCCCCGGCCGCAGTCCGGTGAAGCGGATGTCGACATCGGGCACATGCACCGAGCGGGCGAACTTGCGGACGAGGTCCACGATCCGCACCGGACTGCTCATGTCCAGGACGAACACTTCTCCGCCCCGGGCCATGCGGGCCGCCTCGAGCACCAGCCCGACGGCCTCCTCGACGGTCATGAAGAACCGGGTCACGTCGGGGTGGGTCACGGTCACCGGGGACCCTGTGCCCAGTTGTTCGGCCACCACCGAGAGCAGCGAGCCTCGGCTGCCGAGGACGTTGCCGAACCGGACCGCCGTGAAGACGGTCCCCTGAGGAGCGTGCTGCTGCGCGCCCCGCACGATGAGCTCGGCCAGGCGTTTCGTGGCTCCGAGCACGGACACCGGGTCGGCGGCCTTGTCCGTGGAGATCAGTACGAACCGTCCGGTTCCGACGGCCGCAGCGGCGCGGACCAGGTTCTCCGTGCCGCGCACATTCGACTTCACGCCTTCACAGGGGTGCAGTTCGAGGAGTGGCAGATGCTTGTGCGCCGCCGCGTGGAAGACGACCTCGGGGCGCAGTTCACGGAAGACCTGGTCGATGCGGCGGCGGTCGCGGATGTCGGAGATGACGATGTCGTCGCTGCACAGGGCATCGCCGTAGAGCTCCAGTTGCAGCCGGTGCAGGTTGGACTCGTCGTGGTCGAGCAGGAAGAGCCGGTTCGGGCCGAAAGCGCGTACCTGATGGCACAGTTCACTGCCGATGGAGCCGCCCGCCCCGGTGACCAGTACCC
This sequence comes from Streptomyces sp. S.PB5, assembly GCF_030403745.1. Taxonomy (GTDB): domain Bacteria; phylum Actinomycetota; class Actinomycetes; order Streptomycetales; family Streptomycetaceae; genus Streptomyces. The sequence continues at coordinate 256,954 of NZ_JAQMWP010000010.1, read as the reverse complement.
GGCGGCCCGCGACCACCGAACGTGCCTCGGGGCTGACCACATGCATCTCGGCGCGGCCGATCAGCTCGCTCACGTCCAGCTCTCGCAGGTCGGAGCCGACCACGTCACGCCGGAGCGCCGCGATGAACGACGGCAGGTAGCGCACACTGGCACCTGCCGCCTCGGCGGCCCGCGCCACGCGACGGAAGCGGCCCGGGACCAGGCCGGGTATCGCCACGACGACCGCCTCGATCCGGTGCTCGAGCACGCTGGCGCCGGTTTCGTCCAGCTTCCCCAGCACCGGCAGACCGCCGGCCTCCCGCTTGGCCGGATCGTCGTCGAGGAAGCCGAGCGGCTCCAGGCCGAACTCCGGTGCCCGCGCCAGGTCCCGGGCGAGCGCCCGGCCCGCCTCACCGGCTCCGATGACCAGGGTGCGCAGCCCGGTGGGACGCCGGTGCGGCACGGGCCGGGCGGCGAGCCGGGCCAGTTCTGCACAGACACGGTCGACGGCGTCCTCGGCCAGCGCCGGGTACAGGGGCAGCGACAGCAGCTGCGGGAACAGCGCGTCCGCTCCTGGCAGCCCGCCGGGCGGGACGATCGCGGCGCGCTGGAAGTACGGCATGTGGTGCAACGGGATGAAGTGGACGGAGGTGCCGACGCCCCGTTCCGCCAAGCGGTCGACGACCTCGTCCCGGCCGGTCCCGAACTCCTCCAGTACACGCACCACATACAGATGACGTGCGTGCGTCCCGCCGGGTGGGACGTCCAGCGGTTCGAGCCCGCCGACGGCCGAGAGGGCCGTGTCGTAGCGCGTGGACAGGGTGTGCCGCACCTGCTGCCAGCTGTCGAGGTGGCGCAGCTGGGCCCTCCCCACGGCGGCCTGTACATCCGTCATGTTCGCCTTGAGGCCCGCCTCCTCGACGGAATACCGCCAGGTGCTCCCGGTCAGGTTCCGCCGCCAGGCGTCGGCGGACATGCCGTGGAGCCTCGCGCGGCGAATCCGGTCGGCGAAGTCCCCGTCGGCGGTGGTGATCATGCCCCCCTCACCGATGGGCAGGTTCTTGGTGGCGTAGAAGCTGAAGCAGGCGGCTCGGGACAGCGCGCCGACGGCTCGGTCGCCGACCGAGGTGCCCAGGGCGTGGGCGGCGTCCTCGATCACATGGGTGAGGGGCAGCCGGGCCGCTTCGGCGAGTTCGGCCACGGGCGCCGGGGCGCCGCCGTAGTGCAGGACCACCATGGCCTGCGGGCAGCCGCAGGCCCGGGCGGCTCGGGCGACGGAGGCGGGCGTCGCGAGCCCGGTGCGCGGATCGACGTCGACGAGCACAGGCACCAGACCGGCGTGCAGAATCGCGTGGGCCGCGCCGCAGAACGTCACCGCCGGGATCAGGACCCTGCCGCCGGTCGGCAGCTTCAGCCCGCGCAGCGCCAGTTCCAGGGCTGCGGTACAGGAACTCACCGCAATCGCCCGTTGGGCGCCGACGTACGCGGCGAACTCCTCCTCGAACAGCTCCGTCTCGTGCCCGGTGGTGACCCAGCCCGACGCGAACACCCGCTGCGCCGCCCGCTGGGCCTGGGGACTGATCCGGGTCACCGCGAAGGGGACATCCGCTTCCTTCGCGGGCCCGGCAGCCCCCTTCCGGGGCCGCCACCGATGGACTGTCATGGTGTGCTCCCCGGTTCCGGCGCTTCTTGGGGGCACGGCGACGTAGCCGTGGTCCGAATGGCGTATATTTACGTCGTATACGTACATATTCCACTCGAAGATGCATAGAGTCAACACCGACGCGGGCCGACAAGCATCCGGAGGACGACATGGTCAAGGGCAGGGAAGCCGACGAGGCTCCAGCTCGCCGCGCGGGCGACCGTGGCCGCTACGGCCGCCTCAGCCGCGAACGCGTCCTCGCCAGCGCCCTGGACCTCGTGGACCGCGACGGCCTCTCCGCGCTGAGCATGCGCCGCCTGGGCGCCGAGCTCGGAGTCGAGGCGATGGCCCTGTACCGGTACGCGTCGAGCAAGGACGCGCTGCTGGACGGGCTGGTCGAGGCGCTGTACCTGGAGCTGGAGGAGTTGCTGGCCGCCCACGGCCCGGCGTCCGGATGGCGTGCCGAGCTCGACCGGATCGCGGCGGCGACGTACGACGTGTGCCTGGCCCATCCCCAGGTCGTGCCGCTGCTGTCGACCCGCATGCTGGCGGTCCCGCTGGCCCGGCGGCCGCTCGCGACCCTGCGGCACCACGAACGGGTGGTCGGTCTGCTGCAGGAGGCGGGGCTCGGCGCGGACCGGACCGCCGCAGCGTTCCGCGCCTTCACCGGCTGGGTCCTCGGGTACGTGTCGGTGGAACTGCAGGCCATGGTCGACAACCCCGAGGAACCCGAACCCGCGTTCCGGCTCGGCCTGCATCACATGCCTCCGCAGGAGCTTCCCCGGCTGCGCGAGCTCGCTCCCGCCCTCGCGGAGCGGGGTGGCCCGGAGGGGCTGGCATCGGGACTGGACGCGCTGCTGGAGCGTTTCACCCGGAGCGCATGAGGCTTCCCCGGGCATCCGGAGGACACCGGTGCGCCGGACGGACGGACCGCCCTGCGCAAAGGGTTTCGAGCACACGAAAAGGACCCTCACAGGCATCCGCCTGTGAAGGCCCTTCACACCGTCGGGACGACAGGATTTGAACCTGCGACCCCTTGACCCCCAGTCAAGTGCGCTACCAAGCTGCGCCACGTCCCGGTGTCCGTCTGACCTGGGGTTTCCCCCGGCCGAACGTGCATGGAAACAATACCGCACTCGGGTCGGTGGTCGCGCACCCCTTTATCCGGGCCGGCCGGCGATCCCGACATGCCTCTCGGCGCCGGCCATGACGGACGGACTCAGCCCACCGCCGGCCGCCCCAACTCGGGGTACGACTCCAGGAGCCGGGGCGGGGCCGCCTGGCGCCAGGAGTCGGCCAGGATGTCCCGCAGTTCGTCCTCGTCCTCCAGTGCGGCGAGCCGGGCCCGCACCCACGCGAACTGCGCCTCGTGGTCGGCGATCCAGAACTTCTCCGGCTCGGCCAGCACCAGTTCGTCCCGCTCCTCCTTGGGACAGCGCACCGCGAGGGAGGTCTCCTCCTCGGGGAGCGTGGCGAACATCTTGCCCGCGACCCGGAAGGTGGGCATGCTCCAGGCGATCTTCTCGGTGGTGTCCGGCAGGGACAGGGCGATTCGGCGTACGTCTTCTGCATCCGGCATGGGACGCACCGTAACCGGTCCCACTGACAATCACCTGGTGGGAGCGGTCGCCCCCAGTCGCTTGAAGTACAGCGTGGTCGGTCGCAGGACCCCGGCCGGGTCGGCCGCGTAGTCCGGGATCACCCCGGCCCGGGTCCAGCCGGCCGAGGTGTAGAGGCGCTCGGCCGGGCTGTCGGTCTCGGTGTCCAGGTGGAGGAGGATGACATCGGCCGCGGCGGCCGCCTCCTCGGCCGTCGTCAGCAGAGCGCGGCCCAGTCCACGGCCACGGGCGTCCCGGTGCACCATCAGCTTCACCAGCTCGGCGCGGTGACGGCTGTTGGGCTTGTCGGGGAAGGCCAGGCCGACCGTCCCGACCACGCGCTCCCCGTCCTGGGCCGCCCAGGTCGCGAGCGCCCCGGCGGCCACCGCCGCGGCCCGCCCCTTCCACCAGGCGGCGGCCTCGGTGTGCCCCAGGGGGGCGAGGAAGCCGATCGAGGCGCCCGAGTCCACGGTGTCCACCATCAGCTCGGCCAACTCATCGAGGCGCTCCAGCACTTCACTCGCGGACAGACGTACCACCCTCACGGCAGCACCACCGCCAGCACATACCGCACCGGCTCCGGCCCGGCGCACCGGAACCGCGTCGGCCCCCACACCCGCAGCCGCAGACAGTCACCGGCGTCGAGACGGTGCTCGACGTCCTGCGCGGTCACCTCCAGGGCTCCTTCCAGCACCCAGATGTGCTGCTCCAGACCGGGCACGGGCGGCCGGTCGTACGCGATGTCGGCGCCCGCCGCGAGCCGCCCCTCGACGAGTTCGCCGCGCAGGCCGCTGTGCGGCGGTGACACGGACCGCCGTACGAACCCGGAGGCCCGGTCCTGCCACACCGCCTGCTCGGCGGCCCGGACCAGCAGCGCGGGCTCGGACTCGACCTCGCTGAGCAGCTGGGACATGGTCCGCCCGTACACCCCGCAGAGCCGGTTCAGCAGCGACGCGGTGGGGCTGATCTCCGCCCGCTCCGCCCGCGACAGCGTCGACCTGCTCACCCCGCTGCGCTCCGCCAACTCCCCCAGCGACCAACCGCGTTCGGCCCGCAGCTCGGCGAGCCGGGTACCCAGGCGGGCGTCCACGGGATCCGGCGGGATCTCGATGCCTTGTTTCACATCCGGGACCGTATCCCAGATATGAAACGGTGGGGTTAAAGAACCCTCCCATCCCCTCGCGTCCCGCCGTCGAGGCAGGAAACGCAGGCCTACGCTCCCGCCGCGTCCCCCAACGCCCCCAGCACCGTCCGGATCAGCGGATGCCCTTCCGCCCCCCGCCGCACCGCCGCGAACACCCTCCGCGTGGGTGCCGCTCCGTCGACCGGGCGTACGACCACGCCCGCGAGGTCCATGCCCCGCAGCGCGGACCGTGGCACCAGGGCCACGCCGACGCCGGCCGAGGCGAGGGCGACGACGGCGCGGAAGTCGTCCGAGGAGTGCTCCAGACGGGGTTCGAAGCCGGCGTGCTCGCAGGCCAGGACCACCACGTCGTGGCAGGGGTTGCCTGGGTACGGGCCGATCCACGGGTCCTTGGCCAGTTCGGCCAGCGGTACCTCTTCCCTGTCGGCGAGGCGATGGTTCATCGGTACGACGGCGTCGAAGGGCTCGGCGTACAGGGGTACGTGCGTCAGGCGTGGGTCGTCGGCCGCGGGCGCGCCCCGGTACTCGACGGCGACGGCGACATCGACCTGCCGGTCCAGCACCATCGGCAGGCTCGCGTAGCCCTCGGCGTCCTGGACGCGGATGTGGACGCCGGGCGCGGTGTCGGCGAGGCGGGCCACGGCCGGGGCGACGACCAGGGCGATGCCGGTCGCGAAGGAGGCGACGGTGACGGTGCCGGCCTCGCCGGAGCCGTACGCCGCGAGTTCCGCCTCCGCGCGCTCCAGCTGGGCGAGGACGGCGTTGGTGTGGCTGAGCAGGATCTCGCCGGCCGCGGTCAGCCGTACGCCCTTCGCGCCGCGCTCGACGAGGCGGTGTCCCGTCTCCTGTTCCAGCGCGGTCAGCTGCTGGGAGACCGCGGAGGGCGTGAGATACAGCGCGGCGGCAGCCGCGGTCACCGTGCGGTGGTCGGCCACCGCACGGAGGATGTGGAGCCGCCGCGCTTCGATCATGGGATCGATTGTCTCAAATGCCCCGCGTGTTCCTGCCCAGGCCTCTCACCCCCGCCCTCTCACCTCGCCTCCCGCTCACGCCTCGCGCTCAGGCATCTCACTCAGACCTCCAGCTCGGCCCGGGCCGACACGAAGGCGTCCACGGCGCGGTCGACGTCGTCGGTGGAGTGCGCGGCCGACAGCTGGACACGGATACGGGCCTGGCCCTGGGGCACGACCGGGTACGAGAAGCCGATCACATACACGCCGCGCTCCAGCAGCAGCTCCGCCATACGGCCCGCGACCGCCGCGTCACCGATCATCACCGGCGCGATGGCGTGGTCGCCGGGGAGGATGTCGAAGCCTTCCTCGGTCATGCGGCGGCGGAACAGGGCGGTGTTCTCGGCGAGCCGCACCCGCAGGTCGTCCGCCGACTCCAGCAGATCGAGCACCTTCAGGGACGCGGCGGCGATCACCGGGGCGAGGGTGTTGGAGAACAGGTACGGGCGGGAGCGCTGGCGCAGCAGCGCGACGATCTCCGCGCGGGCCGCCACATAGCCGCCGGACGCGCCGCCGAGCGCCTTGCCGAGGGTGCCGGTGATGATGTCCACGCGGTCCATGACGCCGTGCAGTTCGGGGGTGCCGCGGCCGCCGGGGCCGACGAAGCCGACGGCGTGCGAGTCGTCGACCATGACCATCGCGTCGTAGCGGTCGGCGAGGTCGCAGATCTCGTGGAGCGGGGCGACGTAACCGTCCATGGAGAACACGCCGTCGGTGACGATCAGTCGGCGGCGCGCGTCGGAGGCGTCCTTCAACTGCCGTTCCAGGTCGGCCAGATCACGGTTGGCGTAGCGGAAGCGGCGGGCCTTGGACAGCCGGATGCCGTCGATGATCGACGCGTGGTTCAGGGCGTCGGAGATGACCGCGTCCTCCGGGCCCAACAGGGTCTCGAAGACACCGCCGTTGGCGTCGAAGCAGGAGGAGTACAAGATCGTGTCCTCCTGGCCGAGGAACGCCGACAGCCGCGCCTCCAGCTCCTTGTGCACCTCCTGCGTGCCGCAGATGAAGCGCACGGACGCCATGCCGTAGCCCCAGCGGTCCAGGGCCTCGTGGGCGGCGGCGACGACCTCGGGGTGGTCGGCGAGGCCGAGGTAGTTGTTGGCACAGAAGTTGAGGACCTCGCCGGGGCGGCCGCCCGCGGTGACGGCGACGGTCGCGGACTGCGGGGTCCCGATGACGCGCTCGGGCTTGTGCAGACCGGCGGCGCGGATCTCGTCGAGGGTGGCGCGCAGGTCCTCGCGCACGGAGTCGAACATGACAGAAGCTCCTGAAGCAGTGGGGAAGTTACGCGGTCCAGTCGAGGATGACCTTGCCGCCGCGGCCGCTCGCGGCGTCCGCGAACGCCGCCTCAAAGTCGCGGTAGCCGTACCGGCCGGTGATCACGGGGGCGAGGTCGAGGCCGCCTTCCAGGAGCACCGACATCGCGTACCAGGTCTCGAACATCTCCCGGCCGTAGATGCCCTTGATCGTGATCATCGAGGTGACGATCCGGGCCCAGTCCACCGGGAACTCCTGGGCCGGCAGGCCGAGCATGGCGATCCGGCCGCCGTGCGTCATGTTGGCGATCATGTCGCGCATCGCCTCGGGGCGGCCGGACATCTCAAGGCCGATGTCGAAGCCCTCCCGCAGCCCCAACTCCCGCTGCCCGTCGGCGATCTGATGCTCCGCCACATTCAGCGCCAGGCTGACACCGATCTTGCGGGCCAGCTCCAGGCGCTCCTCGCTGACATCGGTGATCACGACGTTGCGGGCACCCGCGTGGCGGGCGACCGCGGCCGCCATCAGGCCGATCGGCCCGGCGCCGGTGATGAGCACGTCCTCGCCGACCAACGGGAACGACAGCGCGGTGTGCACGGCGTTGCCGAACGGGTCGAAGATCGCGGCGACGTCGAGGTCGACGGGGACGCGGTGCACCCAGACATTGGCGGCGGGCAGCGCGACGTACTCGGCGAAGGCCCCGTCGCGCCCCACGCCGAGACCGACGGTCGCCCGGCACAGATGGCGGCGCCCGGCGAGACAGTTGCGGCACTTGCCGCAGACGAGGTGGCCCTCGCCGCTGACCCGGTCGCCGACGGCGATGTCGGTGACGTCACGGCCGGTCTCCACGACCTCGCCGACGAACTCGTGCCCGAGCACCAGCGGCGTCCGGATCGTCTGCTGCGCCCAGCCGTCCCAGGACCGGATGTGCAGATCGGTGCCGCAGATCCCGGTGCGCAGCACCTTGATCAGTACGTCGCCGGGACCGACGGCGGGCTCCGGAACGTCCGCGAGCCACAGCCCGGGCTCCGCCTTCTCCTTGACCAGCGCCTTCAACGCTACGGCTCCTGTGCGTGAGAACCCGTGCGCGGGCATGCCGGGGCGGCCCGCGTCCGGGAAGAGGGTGGGATCGCGTAGCAATCTGCCGTACGGCACCGCCTGAGGTCCATCGAGGTTTTCTTAACCCGGGCCGCAGCTCTGCTTCACGCCTGCCGCGCCCGGCGGGAACACCGGCCCCGGGATGCCCGTTGACATCGGCAGGAACGCATCGGACCGACGGGGAGCCGCACATGAACGCCGCACGTGATCTCGCTGTACTGGCGCTGGCCGCGTCGCCCGGCACCCCGCTCGAGCAGGGCGATGTCTCGCTCGCGCTCGCGGGTGCCGAGCTGCTGGACCTCGTCGAGGCCGGTGCGCTCGTCGTCGACTCCGACCGCATCGTGCCCGGGGCGCCGCCGGAGACCGGGGACCCTCTGCTGGACGAGGCGGCCGCCACGTTCGTACGACAGGAGCCGTACGAGGCGGTCGAGGACTGGCTGTGGCGGCGGGGCGAGGGCCTGTCCGCGGCGTACTCCTCGGCCCTGGAGTCGGAGGGGCTGGCGACTCGGGAGCGGGGCCGCCGTATCCCGGTGCGCAGCGGGCGCACGGTGCTGCTCGACTCCCCGGAGCGGACCCGCGCCGAAGAGCGCCTGGCATCGGCCGAGCCTGTCCTCACCACGCTGGCCACCGCCGCCGGGCTGCAGGACGAGCGGGCGGAGACCCTTGAGGACCTGACCGACGACACGGTCACGGCCGTACTGGCGGCCGTCGGGGACGCGGTGATGGAACTGGAGGGCGTCCGCCAGCGACGGGCGGTAGAGAACTCCGCGTTCGACAACATCTGGCGGGGCGGGGTCTGAGCCTTCGGAGCGGCGAGGGCCTCAGAGCGAACAGGGCCTCCGGGCGAACAGGGCCTCCGGGCGAACAGCGCCTCAGAGCGGGAGGCCGTCCGCCTCCATCCGCTCCACCTTGGCGACGAGTTCCGCCGCGGCCGACTTGATGGTGTCCAGCCCGGCCCTCCCCCAGGGCCGCGGCTCGACGTCGACGACACACACCGTGCCCAGGACCATCCCCGTCCGGTCGATCAGCGGTGCGCCCAGATAGGAGCGGATGCCGAACTCGTCGACGACCGGATTGCCGGCGAACCGCGGGTAGTCGCAGACGTCCTCCAGGACCAGGGCCTTGCGGCGGACCACCACATGGGGGCAGAAGCCGTGGTCGCGCTCCAGATGGCGGCCGAGCTCCGGCTTGGTCTCGTCGGTCCTCACCACCGGCCGGACGTCCGGGGTGTGCAGTCCGGCGAAGAACTGCCGGTTCTCGTCGATGAAGTTGACCATGGCGTACGGCGCTCCGGTCAGCTCGGCGAGCCGGTCCGCGAACGCGTCCAGGGCCGGTTCCGGGTGCTCGCCCAGACCCAGCCCGTGCAGTCGGCGGGCCCGCGCGGGAGCCTCCTTGTCCTCGGGGGTCAGCAGCAGACGACCGGCGGGGCGCACCGGGTCGTAGCTCATCGGCGGGTTCCGTCGCTGTGGGTGTGGGTCATATGCGGCTCCATCAGGGTGTGTAGAGGGTGTGTACGGGGATCACATGTGGGCGCCGTGGCTCGGGGCGGGCGCGGGCGCGTGCGCGATGAGATGGCGTACGAGGGTCAGCAGGGTCTGGACGCCGGAGCTGGAGATCCGGGCGTCGCAGCGGACGACGGGGATCTCCGGGGCGAGGTCGATGGCGGCGCGGACCTCCTCCGGGTCATAGCGGTACGAACCGTCGAACTCGTTGATCGCGACGATGAAGCCGAGGCCGCGCTGCTCGAAGAAGTCGACGGCGGCGAAGCAGTCCTCCAGTCTGCGGGTGTCGGCGAGGATGACCGCGCCGAGCGCACCCTCGGACAGCTCGTCCCACATGAACCAGAACCGCTCCTGCCCGGGCGTGCCGAACAGGTAGAGCACATGTTCCGGATCGAGGGTGATGCGGCCGAAGTCCATGGCCACGGTGGTCTCGACCTTGTTCTCGATTCCGTCGAGGTTGTCGGTCGCGGCGCTCACCGTGGTGAGCAGTTCCTCCGTGCTGAGCGGCGCGATCTCGCTGACCGCACCGACGAAGGTCGTCTTGCCTACTCCGAACCCTCCCGCCACCAGGATCTTGAGTGCGGTGGGGAATGGGTCAGAGCTGTCGTCGTAGTCCATCGAGCACTGCCTCCAGAAGGGCCCGGTCAGTCGGGTTGTGGGTGAACTCGGGGGGCTTGGTGGTGAGCGCCCCGCAGTCGACGAGGTCCGACAGCAGCACCTTGGTGACGGCCGCCGGCAGCTTCAGATGGGCGGCGACCTCGGCGACCGAGACGGGCGCGCGGCACAGGTCGAGTGCCTGCGTGTGCTCGGGGCCGAGGTAGCCGAGGGGGGTGGCTCCGGTGACCATCACCTGCGACAGGAGGTCGAGGGCGATGGTGGGCCGGGTGCGGCCGTTGCTGACCGTGAAGGGGCGCACCAGGCGTCCGGCCGCGTCGTCGAGCCAGGGCCCGTCGCCGGCCATGGCCACGCTCAAGGCCTCATCGCCGTGGGTTCGCCTGCGTGCTGCCGGGGCGCTGTGACCAGATAGGGGCGGACGCTCTTGACCAGCATCGCCATCTCGTAACCGAGGACCGCCGCGTCGGCCTCACGGCCGGCGAGGACGGCGAGACAGGTGCCGGAGCCGGCGGTGGTCACGAACAGCAGGGTCGAGTCCAGTTCGACGACGACCTGGCGGACGTCTCCGCCGTCACCGAAGCGGACTCCGGCGCTGCGGCCGAGGGAGTACAGCCCTGAGGCCAGGGCGGCCATGTGGTCGGCACTGTCGGTGTCGAGTCCGTGGACCGACTTCACGAGGCCGTCGCAGGAGAGGAGGACCGCGCTGGTGGTGTGCGGTACGCGCTGCACGAGGCCGCTCATCAGCCAGTCGAGATCGGATACATGGCCGGTCGGCGCTTCGCTCGCCATGGTGGATCGACTCCTTGAGGTACGAAGGTCTGCGGGAGCGCTGGGGGGTGGGGTGGAAACGGGGGTGGTCATCCGGCGGTTGCGCTCCCGTCGTGCCGGGTGGGGGTGGTGTGATCGGGCCGGACCGCGGACATGCCGTCCCGCGCGCCGCGCACGTCGGCTATCCGGCCGGGCTCCATGGCGGGGACGTCGTTCGGCGACCGGTCTCGGAGGGAGGCGTCCCGGTGGGGGGCGTCCTGGTGGGTGAGGTCCAGGGGCGCGGGTGCGGGCTGCGGGAGGTCGGTGTGGGCGGCCCCTGTGCGGGCGGACTCCCCCGTACGGGCGGGCTCCGTGGCGGGTGAGTCCGGGTACGCCGGCCCCGGGCGCGTCGGCGCCGGGCGCCCGATCCCGGAGTGGGCCGTGCCCGAGTGGGCCGTGCCCGCGTGGGCCGTGTCCAAGGGGGCCGTGTCCGAGCGGGTTCCGTCCGATTGCGTGACGCCTGTGTGGGCCGAGCCCATGTGCGTACCGCCCATGGTGGTCGGGGCGGGGCCCAGGGTATCCATGGGGCCGACGTCCGTGTGGCCGCCGCCCATGGGCCCGACATCCATGTGCCCGCCGCCCATGCGCCCCGCGTCCACGTGCCCGGCATCCATGTGCCCGCCGCCCATGCGCCCGGCGTCCAGATACCCCGCGTCCATACGCGAGGTCGACTCCGTCTCCTCCGCCTCCATGTGCTGCTGCGCCTCGGCGAGGCCGATGCCCCGCTGGAAGGCGGCCATCAGACCCGGGTCGTGCCCGGCGAGGTACTCGGTCTCGGGGCGCGGTGCCGCCGGGCCGTCGCGGAGTTGGGGGGCGATGTGCTCCTGGGCGCGGCGGCGGGGCAGTTGGGGCTTGCCCATGGTGCCGCGGACGGTGCCGGTGCGCGGGGTGGGCGGCAGCGAGGTGCTCTCCACGACGAGCGGCCGGTCGTCGGGCCGGATGCCGGGCACGGCCTCCGCCGGGTTGGGCCGCTCCTGGTGGGTGCCGCGCACGGGCAGCGGTACCGCACCCGAGGCGTCCCGCCCCGGCGCCGCCGCCCGTGGGGCGTCCGGCTGCTGCCGACGGGGCGAGGCGAAGGGTACGACGCGCTGGGCCCCGGTGTCGGACACGGATCCGGCAGGGCCGCCGGCCCCCGCCCCGGTCCTCGGGTCCGCGCCCCCTCTTCCGGTTCCCGCTCCCTGATACTGCTGCGGCGCCACGGGAACCCCGGTCGTCCCCGCCGAGCCCTGCGGCGCCCCTGCCGGGGGTGCCGGGGTCGGCGGCTGCGACGGCGACGGCGACGGCACCCGCGGTACGGCGCCGGGCATGTCGGGATCCGCGCCCAACAGCCCCTGCGGCACGACGAGTACGGCCTGCACACCGCCGTAGATGTTGGTCTGCAGCCGGACGTTGATGCCGTGCCGCCGGGCGAGCTGCGAGACCACGAACAGTCCGATCCGTCCGTCCGCGAGCAGGCTCGCCACATTGACCTGGTCGGGGTCGGCGAGCAGCGCGTTCATCTTGTTCTGCTCGCCGACCGGCATGCCGAGGCCGCGGTCCTCGACCTCGACGGCGAGCCCGGAGGTGACGAGGTTGGCGCGCAGCAGGACCTGGGTGTGCGGGGCGGAGAACACCGTGGCGTTCTCGACGAGTTCGGCGAGCAGATGGATGACATCGGCCACGGCGTGTCCGCGCAGGGTGCCGTCGATGGGCGGCACGAGCTTGACCCGGGAGTACTGCTCGACCTCGGCGATGGCCGAGCGCAGCACCTCGGTCATGGAGACCGGGTGGCTCCACTGGCGGCGTGAGACGGCCCCGCCGAGCACGGCGAGGTTCTCGGCGTGGCGCCGGATACGGGTGGCGAGGTGGTCGACATGGAAGAGCCCCTTGAGCAGGTCGGGGTCCTCGATCTCGTTCTCCAGCTCGTCGAGGATGGAGATCTCGCGGTGCACCAGCGACTGCAGCCGCCGGGCGAGGTTGAGGAAGACCTCCAGTTTCTGTTCACTGCCCGCCTGGCTGGACAGCTGGGCGGCCGCCACGACCGCGGTGACGGCGCCGTCGTGCGCCCGGGCCAGGTCGGCGGCGAGCAGCTCGAAGTCGTCGGCGTTGTCCGGGGGCCCGCCGCGCGGCTTGCGCTGGGGCGCTCCCTCGCCGCGCCGCAAGGCCTCGACGAGCGCGCGCAGTTCGGCCTCGCCACGTGCGCTGCCGCGCCGCAGTGCGCCGATGCGGTCGCTCACCGCCTTGGCGGCGCGGTCCGCGGCGACGGCGGCGATGAGGATGCCGGCGAGCGCCACCGAGACGGCGCCCGCGAGGACTCCTCCAAGGATGAGTCCGGGGCGGGCTCCGGTGGAGCGGATCGTGAAGAGGACGGCTGCCGAGGCGGCGAGGGCGACCGCGATGGGCGGCAGCACGGCGAGCCGCAGCAGTTGGGGCCGTATGTGGGTCTCGGGCAGCGCGGGTACGGGCCGGGCGGCGGGCTTTCCGTGCCGGCCGCCTTCGCGGCGGTCTGCGCGTGCCGCCGGTGCGCGGAGCTGAGACATCGGTGTCCTCGTACTGGTGGTCCGTCGGGCCTGGTTGCCGGGCGGGCTCGGGCGTCCGCGGCCGGGCTCCCGGGGCCCGGGTCGCGCTCCCGTCGCCTCCCGGGTGCGCTCGCTGCGGGCGGCGCGCACTCCGACGCGGTCGTCGGTCACCGGCTTCCCCCGGCTCCCGGTCGCGGTCGAGCTGGGGGAATCCCCATCGCCTCGACTCCCTCCTCCGGCTCGCGGCTCCACGGCGCCCCCGGCAGGGCATGCGCCATCGCGGTGTCGGTCGAGAGCGCCGAAAAAACCGGTACCGCGTCGTCCGACGGACACTCACAGTAGTCGGCAACGCTTCATGTGCGGTGGGCAGTTGACAAACTCGTACGGAGAGCGTCCCGCTCTGGTATGAGGCCTCGTACGACAGCCCGATAAGCCCCTCGATCATCCGCTCCGGAAGAGCGAAACTCTGATCGAACCTGGTCAGATGCGGTCACGAAGAGACGGCGAGGGCCGGAGAGCATCTCGCTCTCCGGCCCTCGCCGTACGCCGTTCTCCGGCCCGGGCTCAGCCCGCGGGCACGGCCTCGGGCTCCCCGGTGCCCTCGGGCTCCACACCGGGAACGTCACGCACCGTATCGGCCTTGGGGACAGCTTCGGCGACCGCCGCATCGACGGGCCAGCCACCCTCCGGTGCCTGGGCGACCCCGCGCCACCACGGCTCGTTCGGCACGGTCTCGGCGGTCGGCTCGAAGGGCTCGCCCGGCCGGGGCAGCGCGGTCCGCGCACCCACCGCACGCGCCGCCGCGACGGTCCCCTCCCCCGGCTCCGCCCACGCGTGCGTGGAGAGGTTGAAGGTGGCCCAGTGGATCGGCAGCATCAGACCGGCCGCGGGTCCGCCCTGGAGGTCGAGGTGGGCGCGCATGCCCTCCTCGGGGGTCATGTGGATGTCCGGCCAGAAGTCGCTGTACGCGCCGATCTGGATCATCGTGGCGTCGAACGGGCCGTGCTGGGCGCCGATCTCCTTGAAGCCCTCGAAGTAGCCGGTGTCGCCGCTGTGGTAGACCCGGTGCTCCTCGCCGGCCACGACCCAGGAGGCCCAGAGGGTGTGCTGGGTGTTGCGCAGGCCGCGGCCGCAGAAGTGGCGGGCCGGGGTGGCGGTGAGGGTCAGGCCGCCGACCGTGGTCGCCTCGTGCCAGTCCAGCTCGCGCAGCCGGTCGGCGGAGACGCCCCAGTGCTCCAGATGGGCGCCCACGCCGAGGGGCACGGCGAACAGGGTGTCCGTGTCGGCCAGTGCCTTGATCGTGGGCATGTCCAGGTGGTCGTAGTGGTCGTGCGAGATGACGACCACGTCGACCGGGCCGAGAGCGGCGATCGGCAGGGGTACCGGGTGGAGCCGCTTGGGGCCGGCGAAGGGGAACGGGGAGCAGCGCTCGCCCCAGACCGGGTCGAAGAGCACCCGCTGTCCGTCGATCTCGGCGAGGACGCTGGAGTGGCCCATCCAGGTCAGCCGCAGTCCGGTCGCGGGCGGCCGGGCGATGTCGGCGAGTGTGGTGGCGTGCACGGGGATCCGGCCCTTGGGGGCGCGGCGGGGCCGTTCGTCCTTGTCGAAGTAGACCTTGGCGAGTTCCACGGTCGACCCCGAGGGCCGGGTGCGGGTGACGCCGCCGGGGTTCTGGAAGACCCCGTCCTTGAAGTGCGGCGACCTGTGGATGCGCGCGAGGCGCTCACCGCTCGGATCCACGCCGAAGGCATCGGGCTGCAGCGCTCGGAGCCCGGCGCTCAGGGAACGGAAACCGGACACGGTACCTCCAGGTGGAGTCGGTGAGGCATTCCATTATGGTCGGCCCCTCCGACAAACCTCGATCAGCCCCGATCAGCACTGGTCATGGCGGTCAGGACGGTCACGGTGGCCACAGCGGCCACGGCAGTCGTGACCGTCAGAGCGGTCACGGCGGTCCTGACGGTCAGGGCAGTCGCGACGAGACCCCTGCCCCGCACTCCTGACGTACCGACGATCACGCCCCCCTTGCCCGCTGCCCCTACCGCTCCGGCTCGCCCCACCCCGTCACATCCACCGCGTCCCCGACCGCGACCTTCCCGGGCCGCAGCACCGAGAACTTCGCGCCGAACACCGTGCCGACGGCCCCACGCCGGTATCCCGCCAGGGTCCGGATGGGTTCCGGCCCGTCCTTGATGCCGTTCTCCTGGTCGACCAGGGTGACCGCACAGCGGATGGCGAGCTTGGCGTAGGCCAGTTCGGTGCCGCCGATCAGGATGCGGTGGGCCCGGTCCTCGGTGTGCGGCTCGTCCCAGCCGCCGATCACGATGTTGGGTCGGAAACGGTTCATCGACAGGGGCTCCCCGCCCCGCTCGGCGATCTTCTCGTTGAGCAGGTCGAGGGAGGACCGCGACAGGACGTGCAGCGCGCCGCTGTCGGCCCAGCCCGCCCTGCCCGGCACCCTGCCGTCGGTCATCCGGTCGTGCTCCGGCGGCACCCGCACGAGCCGGCTCGGGACACCGAGCACCTCGGTGAGCCACTGGGCCACGCCGTCGCCCTGGTCGATGCCCCGGTACGGCGTCCCGAACAGGTCGACCGGCCGCCGCGCCCCGGTGGTGTCGACGTCGACGGCCACCTCGCCCTGTCCAGGCGCCCGCAGTGTGAGCCGCTCACCGCCAACGTCGATGCCGGGCCGGATCAGCGCGAGCCGGGGAGCGCGCCGCTGGGTCCGGAAGACGCCCTCCTCGCTGACGACCATGAAGGCACGGTCGTGGGCGAGTCCGGCGGGCGTCACCATCGCCTCGCTCGCCGAGATCCCGGCACAGCCCTTGACCGGGTAGTACGACAACTCGACGACGTCGGCCATGTCCGCCCCCTCCGACGGCCAGCACGTTCCCCGAGCGAACCTATCGAGGATGCCCGGGCGCCCGCCAACCGGTTTTCGCACTCGCCCCGCACGCGTTGACAGGGCCCGACACCCATTCCGATACTGACTGGCGATTCAGTAACCGTCCGTCGGCGGGCATCCCCCGCGGCCCGCATGGAGGCACCGTGTCCGACCTCCCCACCGAACTGGTCCCGTTCCGTCAGGAGCAGCGCGACATCGTGGACCTCGTGCGCGCGTTCGCACGTGAGGAGATTCGGCCACGCGCGCGTGCCGTCGACGAGGCGGACGTGGAGACACCGTGGGACCTGTGGCGCAAGGCCGCGAAGGTCGGCATCACCGGCTTCATGCTGCCCGAGGAGTACGGCGGGGGCGGCTTCACCGACGTCTTCACCCAGTGCCTCGTGCAGGAGGAGCTGTGCGTCGGTGACCTGGGAATCGGCAACCTGCTCTGCTCGAACGGCTTCTTCGCCGACCCCGTCCTGGAACTGGGCAGCGAGGAGCAGAAGCGGACCTGGCTGACCCCGCTGACCGGCCCCGACACTCCGATGACGGCCCTGGCGACGACCGAGCCGGGGGCGGGTTCCGACGCCGCCTCGATCATCACCACCGCCCACCGCACGGACGGCGGCTATCGCCTCAACGGCCAGAAGGCATGGATCTCCAACGCCGGCGAGGCCGAGCAGTACGTCGTGTTCGCCAAGACGGAACCGACGCAGCGCTCGCGGGGCGTGACCGCGTTCCTGCTCCGCAAGGACACCGAGGGGCTGTCCTTCGGCGAGCCCATGCGGAAGATGGGCCAGCGCGCGATCGTGTGCCGGGAGGTCTTCCTCCGGGACGTCCTCGTCCCCGAGGAGCACCGGCTCGGCGCGGAGGGCCGGGGCTTCCACGGGCTGATGCGCACCTTCGACATCTCGCGCGTGGTGCTGGGCGCCGCCGCGACAGGCGTCGCGCGGGCCGCGTACGAGTACGCGCGCGACTACGCCCGCGAGCGACGCCAGTTCCGCAAGCCGATCGTCGAGCACCAGGCGGTCGCCTTCCGTCTCGCCGACATGCGCACGCGCGTGGAGCAGGCCCGGCTGATGACCTGGCGGGCCGCCAAGCGCCTGGACGCAGGTCTGGACGCGACCGCCGAGGCCGCCATGGCGAAACTGACGGCGTCCGAGACCGCCGCGTACTGCACCTGGGCGGCGGTGCAGACCCTGGGCGGCTGGGGGTACTCCAGGGAGTTCCCGGTCGAGCAGTGGATGCGGGACGCCAGGCTGGAGGAGATCGAGGAGGGCACCTCGGACATCATGCGCCTCCTCATCTCGCGGAGCCTGTGATGGGACACGCCATGACAGCGGCCGGGGACGAGCTCCTCACCGGCGGCGAAGCCCTCGTACGCGCCCTGTGCGGGCACGCCGTGACCCGGGTCTTCGGCATCCCCGGCACCCACAACCTGGAGATCTACCGGCATCTCGCGGCCTACGGCATACGGCATGTGACGCCCCGCCACGAACAGGGCGCCGGGTACGCGGCCGACGGGTACGCGCGCGTGACGGGACGTCCCGGAGTCGTCCTCACGACGACCGGGCCCGCGCTGCTCAACGCCGCCGCGGCCGTCGGGCAGGCCTACTCGGACAGCGTGCCGCTGCTCGTCGTCTCGCCCGGCATGCCGTTGCGCCACCCGCGCCTGTCGACCGGCCTGCTGCACGAGACGCGCAGCCAGACCGAGGCGCTGCGGGGCGTGGCCGCGTTCAGTCATCGTGTCTCCTCGGTCGGCGAGATCGACGCCGCCGTGGCGCGGGCGTTCACCCTGTTCCGTACGGGCCGGCCACGCCCCGTGCACATCGAGATCCCGCTCGATCTGCTGGAGGCCGCGGAGCGTGTCGGCCCCGCCCGCATCAGCCCGCCGCTGCCCCGGGTGACTGCGGACCCGTTCGCGGTACGGGAGGCCGCGCGGGCCCTCGCCGCCGCTGAGCGCCCGGCGCTGGTCCTCGGCGGCGGCGCGCGGGACGCCCGGCAGCCCTGCCTCGCTCTCGCCGAACGCCTGGGCGCCCCCGTGGTCACCACGGCCAACGGCAAGGGCTGCGTCCCCGAGACACACCCCCTGTCCCTCGGGGTCTCGCTGCACAGCGCGGCGGTGCAGAAGTGGCTCGTCTCCCGGGACGTCGTCGTGGCGGTGGGCACCGAGCTCGCCGAGTCCGACTTCTGGGCGCCGCCGCCTCCGCTCGACGGCACGCTGGTCCGGATCGACATCGACCCGGACCAGATGTACGCGGGCGCCCCTGCGGACGTGCCTCTTGTAGGGCACGCGCGTGCCGTGCTGGAGGCGCTGCTGCCGGAGCTGCCGACCCACACGCGCGTGCCGGGCAGCCACGACCACCCACAGCCGCCGGTCGACGCCGCTCAACCTCGGCTCGACCCCGCACGACCGGCACTCAGCGCCTCACAACCGTCACTCGACCCCGCCCGATCACCGCTCGACCGCGCCCGATCACCGCTCGACCCGGGACACTCACCGCTCGCCCCCGCGCAGTTGCCACCGCACCACGCGCGCGTGCCGGAGGACGTCCGCGCCCTCCGCGCCGCCCGCGACGCCGAGACCGCCACGCGCGACGCCCGCTGGATCCCGTACCTCGAAGCGATCCGTTCCGTGCTCGCCGAGGACGCGGTCGTCACCTCGGACAGCGCCCAGTGCTGCTACTACGGCGCACTGCCCCACCTCCCGATCGGCACGACGGGCCGCTACCTCCACCCCACCGGCTTCGGCACCCTCGGCTACGCGCTCCCCGCCGCGATCGGCGCCAAGGTCGCACGCCCCGACCGGCAGGTGGTGGCGCTCAGCGGGGACGGCGGCCTGCAGTTCACGGTGCAGGAACTGGCGACCGCCGTACAGCTCCGGCTCCCGCTGCCGATCGTCGTGTTCGACAACGGCGGCTACGGCGAGATCCGCGACGAGATGAGAGCGCGCGGCGACGCACCCACCGCGGTGGACCTCCCGCCGGTCGACCTGCCCGCGCTGGCCCGCGCGTACGGCGGCCACGGCACGCACGCGTGCAACGCCGATGAGCTGGTCCAGTCCCTCACCGAGGCCCTGGACAGACCCGCCCCCACCCTGATCACCGTTTCCGAGGAGACCGCATGACCGCCCCCCTGATGTCGCTCACCTGGACCGACCATGTCACCGGCCGCCAGGGCTTCCTGGTCGTCGACCGGCTGGTGCGCGGTGTCTCCAGCGGCGGGCTGCGCATGCGTGAGGGCTGCACGCTCGACGAGGTGACCGGCCTCGCGCGCGGGATGACGATGAAGGAGGCCCTGCACTACAGCCCCGAGGGCCGCTACATCCCGCTGGGCGGGGCCAAGGGCGGCATCGACTGCGATCCCCGGGATCCGGCGGCGTACGAGGTGCTGGTGCGGTATCTGCGCGCCATGAAGCCGTACGTGGAGGGTCTCTGGACGACCGGCGAGGATCTCGGCCTCACCCAGGACCTGGTGGACCGGGCGGCGGCCGAGGCCGGACTCGTCTCGTCGATCCAGGCCGTCTATCCCCTCCTCGACGACGAGGCGGCGGCACGGCGGCGGCTCGCGGACGCTTTCGCCGTCGAGGTGGACGGCATAGGGCTGGACGAGCTGGTCGGCGGGTGCGGGGTCGCCGAGTCCGCGCTGGCGGCCCTGGACCGCGCCGGGGTGCCGTACCCGGGAACACGGGTGGCCGTGCAGGGCCTCGGCACCATGGGCGGGGCCACGGCCCGCTTCCTCGCGCGCGCGGGACTCACGGTCGTCGCCGTCGCCGACGTCAAGGGCACGATCGCCAACCCGGCGGGGCTGGACGTCGAGGCGCTGCTCGTCGCGCGGGACGCGTACGGCACGGTGGACCGTGCGGTGCTGCGCCCTGGGGACCTCGAACTGCCGGGGGACGCCTGGCTGTCGGCCGAGGCGGAGGTGCTGGTGCCGGCCGCGGTGTCGTACGCGATCGACGCGGCCGACCAGGGGCGGATCACCGCCCGCTGGATCGTCGAGGCGGCCAACATGCCGGTCCGGCCGGAGGCCGAGGAACTGCTGGCCGCGCGCGGGGTGACCGTTCTGCCGGACGTGGTCGTCAACTCCGGGACGAACGCCTGGTGGTGGTGGACCCTGTTCGGCGACATCGGCCCCGACGCGGACGAGGCGTTCGCCCACACGCGCCGCTCCATGCGGGTCCTGGTCGAGCAGATGCTCGCCCGCGCGGAGACCGACGGAACGACCCCGCGCGCGGCCGCTCACGCCATCGTGGCCGACCGGCTGCCGGTGATCGCCGAGCGGTTCGGCTGGTACCGGTGACGTCGGTCGGGGCACTCCCCCGGTCCGGCGGCGCGGCTCTCCCGGCAGCTGTGTTCGACCCTCGCTCGGTGGCGGTCGTGGGCGCGTCCGACCGCCCCAGGAAGTGGGGGTACTGGCTCGCGAAGGGTGCGCTCGCCGGGCGCGACCGCCGCGAGGTGCACCTCGTCAACCGGCGCGGCGGCGCCCTGGACGGCGTGCCGTTCCGGGCGGGCCTCGACGGCGTGCGGTGCGAGCACGTCGTGGTCGCCGTACCGGCCCCGCACGTGCGCCCGGTGGTGGCCGAGGCACTCGCGGCGGGCGCACACTGCGCCACCGTCGTCACCTCGGGCACCGATCCGACCGAGGAGCAGACGCTCACGGACCCGGTCACGAGCGCCGGAGCGCGGCTGCTCGGCCCCAAAGGCACTGCCCGGCTCACCGCGACGGGCGCCCCTCATGTACCGGCGACGGTGCCGCCCCCGGTGCACCGCATCCACGACGGCGGCTACGAGACGGTCCGTGAGCTGCTGGCGTCGTACGGACTGGCCTTCCCCGTCGCCGAGTTCGTGACGGACGTGAGCCAGGCGGCACAGGCCGCGCACCGGATCGGCGCTCCCCTGGTCCTCAAGGCGATGGGGATCGCCCGCAAGACCGAGGCCGGCGGTGTGGCCCTGCACCTCGCCGACCAGCAGGCGCTCCGCGCCGCCTTTCGCCGTATGCGTGCCGCGACCGGCGCCGTGCGCTTCGCCGTGGAGGCCATGGCGGCACCGCCGTACGCCCGTGAACTCATCGTCGGGGTGCGCCAGGACCCCGCCTTCGGGGTCCCGTCGTCCTCGTCGACGCCGGCGGTGTCAACGCGGAGCTCCTCGCCGACACCGTGCAGGCCCTGGCTCCGCTCAGCCGCGTACGCGCGCGTGCCCTGCTCCTCGAACTGCGCCATGCACCGCCGCTGACCGGGGGGCGCGGCGCCCCGGCCGTGCACCTGGACGCGGCGGCGGCAGCCGTGTGCGCCGTGGCCCGGGCCGGGGCCGAGCACCCTGAGCTCGCCGAGCTGGAGGTCAATCCTCTGCTCGTGCACCCGGGCGGCGCCCTCGCGTTGGACGCGCACGCCGTACCGCGGAACGCACGCTGACGGGGGCGCGGCCACGGCCGCCGGCCGGTCGATCCGACGGGAGCGACCTCGCCCGGCGCCGTCGGCGGTGACGGAATAGGGTGACCGCGTGGCGAGAGTGCGGTTGAGTGTGCCCGAGCGGCGTGAGGAGCTGTTGCGGGCCGCCATCGAGCAGATCGAGGCGCGGGGAGTGGCGGCGGTCAGGATCGCCGACGTGGCCTCTGCGCTCGGGGTGAGCAACGCGCTGGTGCTGTACCACTTCTCGACGAAGGAGAAGCTGGTCGCCGCCGCGTTCGCGTACGCCGCGCAGGACGATCTCGCGCAGCTGCGCAAGCTGCTCGGCCGCCGTACGACGGCACTGCGCCGGCTGCGGTCGGCGGTGCGCTGGTACGCCCCGACCGGCCAGGCCAAGGGCTGGCGGCTGTGGATCGAGGGCTGGGCGGCGGCGCTGCGTGAGCCCGCGCTGCGGGAGGTCACCCGGGATCTCGACAAGCAGTGGAAGGCGGCGATCGCCGAAGTCGTCGCGGAGGGCGTGAGCGCGGGCGAGTTCCAGTGCCCGGACCCGGCTGCCGCGGCGCTGCGTCTGACCGCACTCCTGGACGGTCTCGCCGTCCAGCTGACGTCGTACCCGGGCTCGGTGTCGCGGGTCCGCGCACAGGAGTGGGTGGACGAGGCGCTGGCCCGGGAACTCGGCCTGGGGGCCGAGACGTTGAGCGCACAGGAGCGCTGAGGGGGCCGCACGGGCCCTGCGCACGAAGCGGCGCCCCGCAAGAGCCGGAACCGGCCTCGCCGACCGACAGAAAGGGCCCCCGCCCGTGGTCCCACCGACCGCCCCACCTCCCCTGCCCGGCACGACGAAGGTGCTGTCCGTCGGACTGCACCCGCGGGTGCTCGACTACAGCCGGATGCCCGGCGGGGTCGACGAGGAGGCCTTCACCGCCCGGATCGAGGCGGCGCACACCGCGCTGCGCGAGGCGGGGTTCGATGTGGTGCCCTGTCTGATCGACACCGACCCGGACCGCTCCGAGACGGCCGTCCGGGAGCAGCTCAAGGCGCATGCGTTCGGCGTGGCGATGATCGGCGGCGGCGTGCGGATGGCGCCGGAGAACACCGTGCTGTTCGAGCGGCTCGTCAACGTGCTCACCGAGGCGGCGCCCGGGATCCGGCTGTGCTTCAACTCGTCGCCGGAGAACACGGTCGAGGCGTTGAGCCGCTGGATCCGGCCGTAGCCGGAGTGGGAGCCGTCCGTGTCCGGGCGGCTCACACCGGCCGATGCGCGGACGGTCTCACGGTCTCTCAGTCCAGCTCGTACACCGCGGCCACCGAAGCCGTCGCCTTGATCTCCCCCGGCGCCAGCGGCACCGCGCCGGCACCGCCCGCCGGTGCGTCCGCGGCGACCGGCGGCATCGGCACGACATACCCCGTGCCGCCCTCGCTCAGCGAGACCAGCCGGCCGAGCCGGTGACCGCTGAGCTGGGCGTACTCCTCGGCCTTGGCTCGCGCGTCGTCGTGCGCGGCCTTGCGGGCGCGGGCCTGGAGCGGGCGGCGGTCGTCGAGGTCGAACACGACGGAGTTGATGCGGCCCGCGTTGCCGGTGGCGTCGGTGACGGCCTTGAGCAGGGCACCGGTGGCGGCGACCTTGCGCACCTTGATCGAGAAGGTCTGGGAGGCCTGGTAGCCCTTGAGCGTGGACTCGCCGTCGTCGTAGTCGTAGACGGGGGTGAGGGAGACGTTCTCGGTCCGGACGTCCTTGTCGGCGACTCCCTGGGCTCGTACGGCCTTCAGCAGCGCTGCGGCGGCCTTGCTCTGCGCGTCGAGCGCGGCCTGGGTGGTCTTGGCCGTGACTTCCACGCCCGCGCCGACCAGCGCGATGTCGGGGTCGCCGACGGCGCTGCCCTCGCCGGTCACGCTGACGGTGGCAGGCGCCATGGCGACGCGCGACACGGGGGCGGGGGCGTGGGCGGCGATGGTGACGGCGGCGGCAGCGGGCGCGGCAAGGGCGGGCAGGCCCAGGGCCAGCAGGGTCACAGCGATCGCGGCGGCAGGCGTACGGGGAACGGGCATGCGCGGTCCGGTCCTTCCGGGGTCGGTAACGGTGTGCCGTCATCCCAGCACCGGACCCGGGACCGGAACGCGCACCACTCCCGCGCGGTCACCTCACTGGTCGAGCCGACGGAGGCCGCCCTGCCCGGCGACACGCGAGCCACACCACGCCAGGCCTGAGCGCCCCGCCGTGGTCAGCCACCGCAAGGCCGGGACACCCTGCTGGCATCCGTCGCCTCACGGCCCGGACAGCCCGTCACCGTCAGCCCGTACAAGGGGGCCGCCGTCGCGCCGTCGCGCGGCGCGAGCACCGCCGCCCCGTCACGCCACCGACGCGATCCGCATCTTGATGTCGTCCGGCGACAGCGTGCCCTTGGCCGTCACATGGTCGCCCGAGGACTCCCCGCGCAGTCGCCGCCCGATCCACGGCACCAGGTACTCCCGCGCCCAGTGCACGTCGTCGCGCCGCACGTCGAGCGTGCCGCGGGGCGGCAGCGGGGGCCAGGGCTGGTCGGGGTCGGCCGGGACCTCCAGGCCGAGCACCTGACCGGCGCGGAGCGCCACGCGCGTGTGCCCGTCGGCGGAGAGGTGCAGCCGGTCGCCGTCCCAGGCCCGGCGGTCCTGGATGGTCTTCAGGGACCACAGGTCGAGCACCGGACAGCCGTACCGGTCGGCGACCGCGCGGACATGCCCGTTGTACGTGGCGATCTTGCCGCGCAGATGCTTGAGCACGGGCACGCCACGGGTGTCGAAGCCGGTCGTCACCATCACGGTGCCGCACGCCTCGGTCAGCCGGGCGACCGCCCGCTCGAAGCGCTCCGCCACCTCGTCGGGGTCGCTGCCGGGCCGGAGGATGTCGTTGCCGCCCGCACAGAAGGAGACCAGCTCCGGCGCGAGTTCCACGGCCTTGGGGAGCTGGTCCTCGACGATCTGGTCGAGGAGTTTCCCGCGCACGGCGAGGTTGGCGTACGAGAAGTCGCCCTCGGGCCGCCGGTCGGCGAGAAGTACCGCGAACCGGTCGGCCCAGCCGACGAACGCCCCGTCGGGACCGGGGTCGCCGACGCCCTCGGTGAAGCTGTCCCCCACCGCAACGTACGACCCGATCACTGCTCTGCTGTCACTCTTCGAATCGTCTGCCACAGAGGCATGATTCACCTTCGAATGTGACCTACGCGACCGTAGGGAAGGGTTGACGTGCGGTGAGATAAGCCACTCCTAAAGTGTTGGCCAAGCCCGGAATACCTCTCCCATCAGCGATGTTGAGGGCTCACCGGTGCTGAGGGTTCGGCCGCCACACCCGGAAGTCGCTGAAGCGGAAGTGGCTCCAGGTGGTCCGGAAGGCGAAGTGCCCGTTCGTCTTGAGGTAGTCGTACTCGGCCGGCTGCCCGCCCCGCCGGGTGGCGAAGATGTCCTCCGGGGACCGGGCGTCGACGGCGTTCCAGAAGTTGTTGAGGTCGGAGACCCGGTCGTTGACACCGCCCTCGGAGACGGGGGTGGCCGTGTACTCGATGACGTACGGGCCTTCGAGCCGCTGCCTGAACCAGATCGTCGCTCCGGCCGGCACCTCGGCCTCCAGGGTGCCGCGAGCGGCGGTGACGGTGCCGCCCTTCTCCAGCTCCACGGCCCACTGGCCGAGGCCGTGGCGGAAGTCGTCGCGGGCGATCAGGCGGCCGCGGTGGTGCGCGGAGTGGGCGCCGGCGGCCGGGGCCGGGGCGAGGGTGGCCAGGGCGGCACCGGCCGCCAGGGCTCCGAAGGCTCTACGCGTGGTCGTCACTGACGCAACACATTGATCATGAACCCGCATCGATCACGAATCCGGAGGGCCCGACAGTCCGGAGGACCCGACACCGAAGGCCGGACCCGGGGATCGGGGTCCGGCCTTCGATGGCACAGGGGAAGGGGTCAGCCGACGGAGACGCCCTTCGAGCGGAGGTAGGCGACCGGGTCCACGTCCGAGCCGTAGTCCGGCGTGGTGCGGATCTCGAAGTGCAGATGCGGTCCGGTGACATTGCCGGTCGCACCGCAGAGGCCGACCTGCTGGCCCTCGGTGACGGTCTGGCCGGCCGAGACCGAGAGCGAGGACAGGTGGGCGTACTGGGCGTAGTAGCCGTCGGCGAGCCGGATGACGACCTGGTTGCCGTACGCACCGCCCCAGCCGGCGGAGACGACGGTGCCCGCGCCGACGGCCTTGAGCGAGGTGCCGGTCGGGACGACGAAGTCGACGCCCGTGTGGTAGCCGCTGGACCACATGCTGCCCGCCATGCGGTACGGGGTGCCGACGGTGGCACCGGCCACGGGGAGCGTGAAGCCGCTGGAGCTGCCGGTGCTGGTCGACTCGCTGCTCCGGGTGGCCGTCGTCGTATCCGAGGAGGACGACTTGGAGGCGGAGGAATCGGAGGAACCAGAGGAAGCGGACGACGACTTTCGGGTGTTCGTCGGCTTCTCGGCGCTCGCCGACTTCTCCGTGCTCGCGGCGGCCCTCTTGCCGATGCTGAGCTTCAGACCGGGGTGGATCAACGACGGGTCGGAGCCGACGGCCTCACGGTTGTCCGAGTAGAGCTTCCGCCAGCCACCGCTGACGTTCTGCTCGTCGGCGATCTTCGAGAGATAGTCACCGGCGCGCACCGAATAGGTGCGCACGGTCGCGGCGTTCGCGGCACTCTTCTTCTCCGCGGCCTTCTTCGCGGCGGCGGTCTTCTCGGCCGCGGCCTTCTCGGCGACCGGAAGGGCTGATACGGCCTTTTCCGAAACGGACTGCGGGGTGGCCGCGTGGGCGCCGGCGGCGCCCATCAGCGGGAGGGCGAGTGCGGCTCCGCCGGTGCCGGCGACGGCGATCGAGCGGGTGAGGCGCTGGGTCTTGGGACGGCGGTGCTTACCCTTCGCGGGCATGGGCGAGTTCCTCTCCGGCGCCTGCGAGGTGAGCTGTCGGGTGCGAGCTGGAGATGCCCGGCCGCACCGAAGTGCGACTTAACCCCTAGCCGTTCCGGAGACCGGAACAGGCGGTTGTACCTGTGGGTCCCCCGCTCCTGCCGTGCACGGGTGAGTTGTGCGGATTCCGGGCGGCGGCAGGATTGGGCGTCCGTCCGGATTGATGGCGAACGTAAGCGAGCAAGACGCAAAGGGACAAGTAAGAGGTTCCACACGAATGCGTTCCTCTTGATCCGCTATGAGAATCGGCGGTCACCCTGCGTGAATTACGCCCGTCGCCCGCCCCGCAAAACCCCAGTAAAAGCTGGGGAATTACGTGAACATGACGGGCGACTGACGGTCACGGATATGACGCTGCTCACGTGGCACATTCACAGCTTCCCTTATTCCAGAGCGAGTTGGAATGAAGGATGAGGAAGGCGCCAATTCGGACAGATTGCTCAGATGCGGCGCAGCCGGAGAACTGCCGCATCCAGATCGCCGCGCAATGCCATACGAAGTCCGTGATGCAGCAATACGGCACCTCTGTGAACTTCACCCGTTTCGAGGCATTCGTACGACGCTGTCGGGTCGAGCCCGCGCAGCCGCACCGCCGGTACGGGCTCGCCGTAGCTCTGCGCCTGGAGCCAGGCGAGGACGACGGTCTCGTCGCCGAGGACGTACTGCACGGCACTCAGTCCGCCCCGCGGGGGCCGCAGCCGGTGGAGCTCGCCGCGCTGCACGAGCGGCCGGATCTCCTTGTAGAGCTCCACCCACTCACGGGCCTCGGCGAGCTCCTCCTCGGTCCACCGGGTGAGGTCGCCGCCGACGCCGAGGACCCCGGCCATGGCGCTCACGAACCGGAAGCGCAGCGAGCTGACCCGGCCGTTGAGCATGGCGTTCGGACTGTCGGTGACCCAGGCGGCCATCACGCGCGCGGGGTGGATCTGGCTGAAGCCGTGCTGGATGGCGAGCCGGTCGAGCGGGTCGGTGTTGTCGGAGGTCCACACCTGGTCGGTGCGGCTCAGGACACCGAGGTCGATCCGGCCGCCGCCGCCCGAGCAGGACTCGAAGGCGACGCCGGGGTGGGCGGCCCTGAGGCGGTCCAGCAGGGCGTAGAAGCCGTGCACATGGTCGACCCACAGGCGCTGCGGGTAAGGCTCGCCGGGCCAGCCGGCGTCGGTGAAGCAGCGGTTGAAGTCCCACTTCACATAGTCGATCGGGGCGCTGGTCAGGAGCGTGTCGAGCTGCTGCCAGAGATACTCCTGGACATCCTCGCGTGCGAGGTTCAGTACGAGCTGGTTGCGGAACTCCGTCCGCTTTCGTCCCGGCTGGTACTGCACCCAGTCCGGGTGCGCCCGGTACAGCTCGCTGTCCGGGTTGACCATCTCGGGTTCCACCCAGATGCCGAACTGCATGCCGAGGGCGTGCACCTGGTCGGCCAGGGGCTTCAGGCCGCCGGGGAAGCGGTCCGGGTTGGGCGTCCAGTCGCCGAGCCCGGCGCGGTCGCTGGTGCGGGCGCCGAACCAGCCGTCGTCGACCACGAACAGTTCGACACCGATCGCCGCCGCCCGCCGGGCGAGGGCGCCCTGCTGCTCCTCGGAGATGTCGAACTCGGTGGCCTCCCAGCAGTTGAACAGCACGGGCCGGTCCTGCCCGGCGTCCGGGATGACGTAAGCCCGCTGGTAGGCGTGCCAGGCCCGGCTCGCCCCGCCGAAGCCGCCGTCGCTCCACAGCCCGGCGAAGACGGGGGTGGTGAAGGACTCCCCCGGCGCCAGCCGCAGCAGGCCCGACTCGTCGTACCCGGCGCCGCCGGTGATCTGCACGCGCGCGTCGGGGAGTTGCGCCACGGCGATCCGCCAGGAGCCCGACCAGCCCAGCGCGCAGCCGTAGACCTCGCCGCGCTCCTCGGTGGCGTCCGTGTCGAGCGCGACCCACGGCAGGTACTGGTGCCCGGTGTGGCCGCGCCGGCTGCCGATGACCTTCTCACCGTAGGTGAGGGGGGCCGCGGTCAGCCGGGACTCGGCGGCCCAGCGGCCGTGCAGATGGGTCAGCCGCCAGTCCTCGCGGTCGGGCAGGGTCCAGGTCGCGGAGTCGGCGCGCAGCAGCTCCACGGCCTCGGCCCCCTGGTTGTCCAGGGTCACCCAGCGCTCCAGGACATCGCCGCGCATCCGGTAGTGCAGGGTGATCGCCAGTCCGTCGTCATGGAACAGCAGCCGGAGTTCGTCGCCGTCGGGAGCCGTCACGGTCTCGTACGACGTGAAGGTCCACTCGGTCCCGCGCCGCTCGGCGGTGCGCACGGACAGCGCGGGCCGTACGAAGCGGGGGCCGCCCTCGACGGGGTACTCCTCGCGGCCGTCGAGCTGCGACTCGAAGGGCCGGTAGTCGGGCAGCGGGCGTACCGCGAGGGCCTCGGCGTCGGCGAGCGCGATCGCGGGGCCCCAGTGCAGATGCAGGAGCTCGTCGTTCTCGCCGAGAGAGACGGCATAACTGCTGGCAGGCCCGGAGAGAAGCCAGGTGCGGCCGGTTTCGGAGATCTCCAGCATCAGACCCTCACATATTCGAACAGTGACGCTCAAGTGCCAACATCATCAACGTCCGTGCGGCTCTGATGCAACGCCTGTGGACAACTCATTGCCCCAGGAATCCATGTCGTATCGTCAAGAGCGTGCCCGCCGACGTGCCGTGCGGCGGGACCGGCTGGGAGGAGCCCCCGTGACGCAGCAGATCCCGTCGACCGAGCCCGAGCTGGCCGGTGTCCGCAATTTCCGTGACGTGGGCGGCCTGCCGACCGTGGACGGACGGCGGGTGCGGTACGGGGTGCTGTTCCGCAGCGGCCACCTGGCCCACGCGACCGACGAGGACGCCGCCTTCCTGTCCTCGCTGGGGCTGCACACGGTCTTCGACTTCCGCAACGCCTCGGACCAGAAGCTGGAAGGCCCCGACGTCGAGCTGCCGGGCGTGCGCAATGTGAACCTCCCGCTGAGCGACCCGGCGGACGGCGCGGAGTTCTGGAAGATGGTCCGGGACGGCGAGATCGAGACGCTGCGCGAGCTCCTCGGCGACGACAAGGCGGCGAACCGGATGATCGCCTCGTACCGCCAGATCATCAAGGAGCGCACCGCCGAGCACTCCCGCGTGCTGCACTCCCTCGCCGAGGACAGCGTCCCCGCGCTGATGCACTGCGCGGCGGGCAAGGACCGCGCGGGTCTGTCCATAGCGGTGACGCTGCTCGCCCTCGGGGTGGAGCGGGAGGCGATCGTCGCCGACTACCTGGAGTCGAACGCCAAGCACCGCCGCTACAAGGTGCACCGCAGCAGCAAGTCCACCGCCGCGTACTCCCCCGAGGTCATGGAGCTGCTGAGCCCGCTCTTCGACGCGCGCGCCGAGTATCTGCTGGCCGCGTTCGAGACCATCGAGGAGACCTGGGGCAGCGTCGACGCCTATCTGGAGCAGGGGCTCGGTGTCACACCGGAGCGCCGGGAGCGGCTGCGGGTGCGGCTGCTCGACTGACGGTCGCGGGCTCTACTGCTTGGCTCCGAGCTCGAACAGCAGATAGACGAAGGCCGCGAAGACGTGCCCCACCGCGATGTAGATGATCAGCCGCACCCACAGGGCGCGCGGGAACTTCTCCTCCATGTCGGTCATGGCGTCTCTCCAGTGGTCGGGCCCAGGCACAGGGTGGCCGTGGGGCTCTGCAGCAGGGTGTGGACGAAGAGCAGCTCGACCCCGCCCGGGTCCTGGGCCGCGATGCGGTGCGGGGTCAGCGAGTCGAAGTGCGCGCTGTCGCCGGGGGCGAGCCGGTGCGTGGTGTCGCCGAGGTGCAGTCGCAGCCGCCCCTTGAGGACGTACAGCCATTCCTCGCCGGGGTGGACGCGCACGATGTCGCCCTGGGAGCCGTGCGGGACATGGACGCGCAGCGCCTGCATGCCACGTCCCGGTGAGCCGGCCTGCCAGTAGGTCCAGCCGCCGGCGGCGGTGGGTTCCATGTCAAAGGCGCGTACGACGGCGTCCCGTTCGGTGACCGTCTCGCCGAGCAGCTCCGAGACCGTCGTACCGTAGATGCGGGCGAGCGCGAGCAGCATCGGCAGCGAGGGCTGGCGCCGGCCGGTCTCCAGCCGGGACAGGTGGGCGGGCGACAGCCCGGCGGCACGGGCCGCGGCCTCCAGGGTCAGGGAGGCGCGGCGGCGCAGTGCGCGCAGCTGCGGGGCGACGACGGGCAGGAGGCCGGCCTGCTCGGCAGGGTCCCCGCTCTCGGGAGAGCTCATGCTCTCCATTCAGCCGGAGGCTTGCCTCCACGGCAAATTTCTTGCCTCAGAGGCAAAACTCCCGGCCGTGGTCCTACCGGTTGGCCACCGCCTGCTTGACCAACGTCTTGCCGAAGTCCCACATCAGGCCGCCCCCGCTGTGCGCGTCGTCCATGACCTCCGTGAAGGCGTCCACGAACCGCTCCACCTCCCGTTCGCCGACGGTCAGCGGCGGGATCAGCTTGATCACCTCAAGGTGGTCCCCGGAGACCTGGGTGAGGATCCGGTGCCGTTGCAGCAGCGGTACGACGACCATCTGCGCGAAGAGACCCTTGCGGGCGGCCTGCAGCATGGTCCAGCGGCTGCGCAGCCCGAGGGACTTGGGCCGGCCGAACTCGATGCCGACCATCAGTCCCCGGCCGCGCACATCGGCGAGCAGCTCGTACTTGTCGACGAGGGCCGCGAGCCGGGACCTGAGCAGTTCCCCGGTGGCGCGGGCGTTGGCGACGATCTGCTCGTTCTCCATGACGGACAGCACGGCGAGACCGGCCGCCATGGCCTGCGCGTTGGACCCGAAGCTCGCGGAGTGCACGAGCACCCGGTCGATCGACGAGTAGACCTTCTTGAAGATCCAGTCCTTGCCGAGCGTGGCGCCGACCGGCACATAGCCGCCGGAGAGCGCCTTGGCCACGCAGACCAGGTCCGGCTCGACGCCGTCCTCGTGCTGGTAGGCGTAGAAGTCGCCGGTCCGCCCGAGCCCGGTCTGCACCTCGTCCGCGATCAGCAGGGCCTTGTGCCTGTGCAGCAGTTCCTGGGCGGCGCGCAGATAGCCGGGCGGGGCCTCGTGGACGCCCTTGCCCTGGATCGGCTCGACGATCAGGGCGGCGACGTCGCCCTTCTTCAACTCCCTCGCCAGGGCGTCGAGATCACCGAGAGGCACGGCCGTGTCGGGCAGCAGCGGGGCGAAGCCGTCCCGGAAGCCGTCCTCGCCGTTGACCGACAGCGAGCCCGTGGTCAGCCCGTGGAAGGCGTGATCGCAGTACAGGACGCGCGGCTTGCCGGTGGCCCGCCGGGCGAACTTCAGTGCGGTCTCCACCGCTTCCGTACCGCTGTTGCCGAAGAACACCCGGTCCAGGTGCGGGCTGTGCGTGAGGAGCTTCTCGGCCAGCAGCCCGGGCAGCGGCTGGCAGTCGAAGCGGGTGAGGTCGGCGAGCTGGGCGTCGAGGACGTCGTGCAGCGCCTTGCGGACGACGGGGTGATGACGGCCGAGGCCCATCACTCCGAACCCGGCGAGCATGTCCAGGTAGTCGTTGCCGTCGGCGTCCCAGAAGTAGGCGCCCTCGGCCCGCTCGTAGACCTTGTCGAAGCCGATGGTGTGCAGCATGCGCGGGAGCTGGTGGTTGAGGTACCTGGTGTGCAGCTCGTAGCGCTCGGCTCCGCGCTCGGCGAGGAGTCTGCCGAGGTCGAACTCCGTGGTCATTCGGCGTTCTCCTTGATCGCCGCAGCCGGGTCGGCTGCCACTTCCTTGACGGCCAGGCTCGCGCTGATCCGCCCGGCGACCTCGACCGGCGTGAGACCGATGTCGGCGAGCACCTCACCGCGCTTGGCGTGTGCGAGGAACTGCTCGGGGATCCCGAACCGCCGTACGGGTACGTCGACTTCGGCGTCCCCGAGCGCGAGGGCGACGGCGGAACCGACGCCGGCCGCGCGGCTGTTGTCCTCGACGACGGCGACCAGTCGGTGCTCGGCGGCGAGGCCGGGCAGCGCCGGGTCGACGGGTTTGATCCAACGGGGGTCCACGACCGTGCAGTTGATGCCGCGGGCCGCCAGCAGCTCGGCGGCCTGCAGACAGACCGGCGCCATGACACCGACGGCCACCAGGAGCACCTCGGGCCGCTCCCCCCGGTGCAGCACGTCCATGCCGCCCACCCGGTCCACCGCGGGGATCTCCGGGCCGACCGACTCCTTCGGGAAACGGACGAGCGTCGGCGCGTCGTCCACCGCCACGGCCTCCCTGAGCTGCGACCGCAGCTGGTCGGCGTCGCGGGGCGCGGCGATCCTGAGGCCCGGTACGACCTGGAGGATCGACATGTCCCACATGCCGTTGTGCGAGGCCCCGTCCACACCCGTCACCCCGGCCCGGTCCAGCACGAAGGTCACCCCGCAGCGATGCAGTGCGACGTCCATCAGGAGCTGGTCGAAGGCGCGGTTGAGGAAGGTCGCGTACACGGCCACGACGGGATGCAGCCCGCCGGTCGCGAGCCCCGCCGCGGACACCGCCGCGTGCTGCTCGGCGATCCCCACGTCCCACACCCGGTCCGGGAACCGTGCCGCGAACTTGCCGAGCCCCACCGGGTGCAGCATGGCCGCCGTGATCGCCACGACGTCCTCCCGCTCCTGCCCGATCGCGACGATCTCGTCCCCGAACACCGAGGTCCAGGAAGGCCCGTTGGAGGGCGAGAGCGGCTCGCAGGTGAGCGGGTCCATCACCCCGACGGTGTGGAAGTGGTCCTCCTCATGGGCGAGGGCGGGCTCGTATCCGCGCCCCTTCTCGGTGAGGCAGTGGATCAGCACCGGCCCGTGGAAGCGTTTCGCGCGCCGCAGCGCCGACTCGACGGCCCCGATGTCATGCCCGTCGATCGGGCCGACGTACTTCAGCCCGAGGTCCTCGAACATGCCCTGCGGCGCGAACGCGTCCTTGAAGCCCTTCTTCGCGCCGTGCAGCGACTCGTAGATCGTGTGGCCGACGACCGGGGTCCGCAGCAGTACGTCCTTCCCCCAGGCCAGGACCTTCTCGTAACTGTCGGTCGTGCGCAGGGTCGCCAGGTGGTTCGCGAGGCCCCCGATCGTCGGCGAGTACGACCGCTCGTTGTCGTTGACGACGATGATCAGCGGCCGGTCCTTGGCGGCCGCGATGTTGTTGAGCGCCTCCCAGGCCATCCCGCCGGTGAGCGCCCCGTCGCCGATGACGGCGACCACATGCCCCTTCTCGCCCTGCACCTCGCGGGCCTTGGCGAGTCCGTCGGCCCAGCCGAGCGCGGTGGAGGCGTGGCTGTTCTCGACGATGTCGTGCTCGGACTCCTCACGCGACGGATAGCCGGACAGCCCGCCCTTGCCGCGCAACTTCGAAAAATCCTGACGCCCCGTCAGAATCTTGTGCACATAGCTCTGATGGCCGGTGTCCCAGACAATGCGGTCGACGGGTGACTCGAAGACCCGGTGGAGGGCGATGGAGAGTTCCACCACCCCCAGATTGGGCCCGAGGTGTCCGCCCGTCCTGGCGACCGCGTGCACCAGGAACTCCCTTATCTCCTCGGACAGTTGACCGAGTTCCACCTCGGACAACGCCCTCAGGTCGCGCGGTCCCCGGATGTTCTCCAGAATCGTCACGTCGGGCCCCCTTCGGTCCGTGCTGTTCAACTCACGGTGACGGCCGGCTCCCCCGACGCGACGCCGTCCTGCTCCATCTGTTCGGCGATCTTCATCGCCTCCTCGATGAGGGTCTCCACGATCTTCGACTCGGGGACGGTCTTGACGACCTCTCCCTTGACGAAGATCTGTCCCTTGCCGTTGCCGGAGGCGACCCCCAGGTCCGCCTCCCGGGCCTCGCCGGGACCGTTGACCACACATCCCATGACCGCGACACGCAGGGGCACTTCCATGCCCTCCAGGCCCGCCGTGACCTCGTCGGCCAGCTTGTAGACGTCGACCTGGGCGCGCCCGCAGGACGGACACGACACGATCTCCAGCCGGCGTTGCCTGAGGTTCAGGGACTCCAGGATCTGGATGCCGACCTTGACCTCCTCGGCGGGCGGCGCGGACAGCGAGACCCGGATCGTGTCCCCGATCCCCCGGCTGAGCAGCGCCCCGAAGGCGACGGCGGACTTGATCGTGCCCTGGAAGGCCGGACCGGCCTCGGTCACGCCCAGATGCAGCGGGTAGTCGCACTGCTCGGCGAGCAGGGTGTAGGCCCCCACCATCACCACGGGATCGTTGTGCTTGACGGAGATCTTGATGTCCCGGAAGCCGTGCTCCTCGAAGAGCGACGCCTCCCACAGGGCGCTCTCCACGAGCGCCTCCGGAGTCGCCTTCCCGTACTTCTGCAGCAGCCGCCGGTCCAGCGATCCCGCGTTGACGCCGATCCGGATCGGCGTGCCGTGGTCCTTCGCGGCCCGCGCGATCTCCTTGACCTTGTCGTCGAACTGCTTGATGTTGCCGGGATTGACGCGTACGGCCGCACAGCCGGCCTCGATCGCGGCGAACACGTACTTGGGCTGGAAGTGGATGTCCGCGATCACCGGGATCTGGGACTTGCGGGCGATGGTGGCCAGCGCGTCCGCGTCGTCCTGCGTGGGGCAGGCGACGCGGACGATCTGGCAGCCGGACGCGGTGAGTTCGGCGATCTGCTGGAGGGTGGCGCCGATGTCGGAGGTGCGGGTGGTCGTCATCGACTGCACCGACACCGGTGCCCCGCCCCCGACCGCCACCGGCCCGACCTGGATCTGCCGCGACACGCGCCGCTCGGCGATCGGCCGGACCGGTACTTCGGGGACGCCGAGAGAGACGGCGGTCATGACCTCACTCCCGGTTTCCGGAGACCGTCTCGCGCATCGCGCGCAGCGACTCCTTGAGCGAGCCCATGGTGGCGAGGACGGCGGTCGGCTCATAGCCGCAGTGCGCCATGCAGTTGGCGCAGCGCGGGTCCTTGCCGCGGCCGTACTTGTCCCAGTCCGTCTCCTCGATGAGTTCGCGGTACGTCGGCACGTACCCGTCGCTCATCAGGTAGCAGGGGCGCTGCCAGCCGAACAGGGAGTAGTTCGGGATGGCCCACGCGGTGCACGGGAAGTCGACCTTGCCCTCCAGGAAGTCCAGGAAGAGCGGCGAGTGGTTCAGCCGCCACTTGCGGCGGTTGCCGCCCGCGAAGGCCTTCTTGAACAGTTCGCGGGTCTGCTCGACGCCCAGGAAGTGCTCCTGGTCGGGCGCCTTCTCGTAGGCGTAGGCGGGCGAGATCATCATCTCGTCGACCTGCAGGTCGTCGTTGAGGAAGTTGAGCACCTCGATGATGGTCTGCGGGGTGTCGGTGTTGAAGAAGGTCGAGTTGGTGGTGACCCGGAAGCCGCGCTTCTTGGCCTCCTTGATCGCCTCCACGGCCTCGTCGAACACGCCCTCCTTCGCGACCGACTCGTCGTGCCGCTCGCGCAGCCCGTCGATGTGCACGGCGAAGGCGAAGTAGGGCGAGGGCTTGAACTTGTCCATCTTCTTGCGCAGCAGCATGGCGTTGGTGCAGAGGAAGACGTACTTCTTCTTCGCCACCAACTGCCGCACGATCTCGTCGATCTGAGGGTGCATCAGCGGCTCACCGCCGGCGATGGACACCATCGGCGCACCCGACTCCAGGACCGCCCCGACGGCCTGGGCGACCGGCATGCGCTGCTTGAGCACACCGGCCGGATGCTGGATCTTGCCGCAGCCCTCACACTTGAGGTTGCATGCGAAGAGGGGTTCCAGTTCCACGATGAGCGGGAACTTGTCCCGCTTGCGGAGCTTCTGTTCGGCCAAGTATGTAGCGACCTTGATGGATTGACGCAGCGGCATGGCCATCTGGCTCACCTCCTGGGGAGCAGCAAGGAACGGTGCCATTCATAGAAAGCCGGTAGGACGGAACGAAGGACACGGAAGGCCGATATTCCACCGCGTACCGTGCCGATCCGGACGAGTTCATGTTCTGGAGCGTCCACGACCACCCGTACGGCCGCAACGGGGCGCACGCCCGTGCGCACGGCGCTGTGGAGCGTGGCCGCGGACTCCATGTCGACCGCGATCGCGCCGGTCGCGAGCAGGTCGGACCGTTCATGACCACGTACGACGTGATCGGAGCCGGTGAGCGGTCCGGTGTGGACGGTACGTCCGGGTACGGCCCGGACCAGCTCCTTGACGAGTAGGTCGGTCCCCACGCACGGAACGGTTCCGTCCGGATTCCGGGTCTCCTCGGCGACGACGAGATCCCCGGGGTGCATTCCGGGGGCGAGCCCCGCACAGAAGCCCGTGGCCAGCACCGCGGCACCGGCGAGGCCCGGATCGGCGAGGGCGCGGGTGACGGCCCGCTCGGCCGCCTTGGGCCCCATGCCGGTACGGAGCACGGTGACCGGCCCGTCGGCGCCGCCGCGGTCACCGCTGCGCAGGGCGAGGTGCTCGATGCCGAGCGCGCAGGCGATCAGCAGTGGTGCGGGGGCCGGTCGGTCGCTCATCTCATGCCTCCCCCGCCTCGGCGAACGGCTCTCCGTGGACGTACCGGCCGAGTGCGGTCAGCGGGAAGACCTGCCGGTAGAGGTGGTAGTTGATGGAGAAGTCCCAGGGGAAGCCGGTGCCGGTGAAGTAGGGCTCGTCCCAGGAGCCGTCCTCCCGCTGGGTGGCGGCGAGCCACTCGACGCCCCGCTCGACGGCCTTGGAGTCCTTCTCACCCGCGGCCAGCAGCGCCATCAGCGCCCAGGCCGTCTGCGAGGCGGTCGAGGCACCGCGGCCGCTCCACTTCGTGGACTCCTTGTAGGAGCGCAGGTCCTCGCCCCAGCCGCCGTCGTCGTTCTGGACGGACTCCAGCCAGGTCACCGCCCGGCGGATCGCCGGGTGCGCGGCGGGGATGCCGGCGGCGGTGAGCGCGGGCACCACCGACCCCGTCCCGTAGATGTAGTTGACGCCCCAGCGTCCGAACCACGAACCGTCCGGCTCCTGTTCGGCGAGCAGCCACTCGATGCCGCGCCGGGTGCGCGGATCGTGGGAGAGCCCCTCGACCGCGAGCATCTCCACCACATGGGCCGTCACATCGGCGGACGGCGGGTCGATGACCTCGCCGAAGTCGCAGAACGGCAGCCGGTTGGGGAACGGGCTGGTGTTGTCGACGTCGAAGGCGCCCCAGGCCCCGTTCTTCGACTGCATCCCGAGGTTCCAGCGCACCCCGCGCCCGATCGCCCGCTCCACGCGCTCCGGGTCGTGGTGTCTGACGCGACGCAGCGCGAGGACGACCTCGGCGGTGTCGTCGATGTCGGGGTAGTTGTCGTTGTGGAACTCGAACGCCCAGCCGCCCGGCGGAAGTTGCGGCCGTTTGACGGCCCAGTCACCCGGCCGGACGATCTCCTCGCCGAGCATCCAGTCGGCGGCCTTGACGAGCTGGGGATGGTCGGCGGGCACGCCCGCGTCGGCGAGCGCGATGGTCGCGAGGCAGGTGTCCCACACCGGCGACTGACAGGCCTCGATCATCCGGGCCCCGTCCTCGCGCCAGACGGCGAAGCGGTCCAGGGACTCGAGCCCCGCCCGCATCACCGGGTGTTCGAGGTCGTAGCCGAGGAGGTGCAGCGCGATGACCGAGTACACGGCCGGCGGCTGGATGCCGCCCCAGCAGCCGTCGTTCTCCTGCCGCTCGATGATCCAGCGGGCCGCGGAGTTCATGGCGGCCCGGCGCAGTCTGCGCGGGGCGACCTTGCGCAGCCGGTGCAGCGCCTTGTCGAGGCGCTGGAAGGCACCGTCCCAACTGGCCACCGGGGCCAGGGGTTTGGGCGGATTGGGCTGGGCCGGGTCGGTGTGGAGCTCGTCGAGCGGGAAGGGCGCGGGCCGTACCGGGCGCTTCGCGGAGACGATCGTCAGCGGGACGATGGTCTGGCGGGCCCAGCAGCCGAAGTCGTAGATGTTGAGCGGCACCCACTTCGGGAAGTAGATGAGCTCGGGCGGGAGTTCGGGCAGGTCCTCCCACTTCCACCAGCCGAACAGGGCGAGCCAGATCCGGGTGAAGACTCGGGCGGAGGCGATTCCGCCCTGGGCCCGGATCCACTCCGACGCCCTCGCCATGTGCGGCGCGTCGGGCGCGTCACCGGCCAGCCGCAGGGCGACGTACGCCTCGATGGTGGTGGAGAGTTCGCCGGGTCCGCCGTAGAAGGAGGCCCAGGTGCCGTCCTCGCGCTGCTCGCCGCGGATGAACAGTCCGGCCGCCCGGGTCATCGACTCGTCGCGGATGCCCAGAAACTGACGGAGCAGCAGATCCTCGGCGTCCATGGTGACGTTGGTCTCCAGGTCGCCCTTCCACCAGCCCTGGGTGTCCTGCCGGGACAGCAGATGGTCGGTGGCGCGCTGGACGGCGCGTACGGCGGCTTCGTGCACCCCGGCCGCCACGGGGGTCTCGATGTCGGTTTCGCTGGCCGCGGCAGCGCGGGGCGGCAGTGCCCCGGTGCTTCCGTCGGTCGTCGCTGTCATGGCTTCCCCTTCGTGCAGTGTGCAGTGTGGTGCTCTGCTGTGGGTCCGCCGTCGGCCGGTGCCTTTCCTTTCCTCGCAGCACCGGCCGGCGACTACGCGAGGGCTATTCGACCGATAGTGATCATCTCTTTCGTACGACGACGAAGTCCGCGAGCGCCGTGAACTGCTGTCGCACCCGGTCGGGCATGTCGACGGAGTCCAGGGCCTCGATGGCGACGGTGTGCTGGCGGCGGGCCTCGTCGGCGGTCCACTCGCGACCGCCGGCCTCCTCGATCAGGGCGGCACGGGCCGCGAACTCCTCCTCGGAGAAGTTCTCGAAGTCGCTGCTCTTGGCGTCCGCGGCGAGGATCTCGCCGAGCCGGTCCGAGGCGGGCCCGCCCGCCGCGAGCGCGGCCACGACCGGCAGGGACTTCTTGCGCTGGCGCAGGTCGCTCCAGGTCTGCTTGCCGGTGGAGACCGGGTCGCCCCAGATGCCGAGCAGGTCGTCGACGGCCTGGAAGGCGAGACCGAGGTGGTAGCCGTACTTCTCCAGGGTGTCGGCGGTGCGGTCGTCCGCGCCGCCGAGCACGGCGCCGATGGAGCTGGCGCAGGCCAGCAGGGCGCCGGTCTTGTTGCCCTCCATCTCCAGGCACTCCTCGACGCTGACGCGGTCGCGGTGCTCGTAGGAGATGTCCTGGGCCTGTCCGTCGATCAGGGCGCGGGTCGCGGCGGTCAGGCGGCGGGTGGCGCGGCCGGCCTCGACGGTGCCGAGTTCGAGGAGGACCTCGTTGGCGAGCGCGAACAGGGCGTCGCCGACGAGGATCGCCTGGGCGGGGCCGTGCACCTTCCAGACGGTGTCACGGTGGCGGCGCTGTTCGTCCCCGTCCATCAGGTCGTCGTGCAGCAGCGAGAAGTTGTGGACCAGCTCCACGGCGACGGCGCCGGGGATGCCGGTCTCGGGGGCGGCGCCGGTGACCTCGGCGGAGAGCACCGCGAGGGCGGGGCGCACGGCCTTGCCGCCGTCGCCGGAGGTCGGGTTGCCGTCGGCGTCGATCCAGCCGAAGTGGTAGGCGGAAACGGTGTCCATGGGAGGGGCCAGGCGGTCGATCGCCGCGCGCAGTACCGGTGTCGCCAAGGTCCGGCCGCGCTCCAGCAGCGCGGTCACGTCCACCGCCTCGGCAGCCGTCGAGGCCGGGGGCACAGTGGGCACAGTCTCTCCTCTTGTTGCGGTACCGGGGGTGCGGGGGCCTGCCGCGTGCTGATCGAGCATCACGCCGCCTCCTCTACGTCGAAGAGGTGGCTCGGGCGGGGCCGGCCCAGGGCGCTCAGCGCGGCGTCCGCCGCACCGACACCACTGCGGACCGCACTCTCCATGGTCGCGGGCCACCCTGTGGCGGTCCACGCTCCGGCCAGGTACAGGCCGGGGGCTCTGGTGCGGGCGCCGGGCCGCAGCCGCCCGACGCCGGGGGCGGGATCGAACGTCGCCGTCCGCTCCCTGGTCACGAAGAAGTCCTTCACCTCGGCACCGCGGGTGCCGGGCAGCAGCCGCTCCAGCTCGGGGAGGTACTTCTCCCGGAGCGCGGCGACCGGTTCGTCGATCTCGTCCTGCGCGGCCGACTGGGACAGCGCGAGGTACTGGCCCTCGCGCAGCCCGGAGGCGTCGGTGCGGTCGAAGACCCACTGCACCGGGGTGCCGAGGGCGGCGAAGAAGGGACGGTTCAGCACCGTGCGGTCGTAGACGACGTGCACGTTGAGGATCGGCGCGGTGCCGATCCTCAGCAGCTGCTCAGGGGCGTCGAGCGCACCCTCCGGCAGCAGATCGTGGGCCTCGCGCTGGGGTACGGCGAGCACGACGGTGTCCGCCCGGAGCGTCTCGCCGGGAACCTGAACGCTCCAAGTCCCGTTCTCGTCAGTAGAGATGGAGGTGACGCGTGTACGGACCTCGATACGGACGCCGACGGACTCGAGCGCCTTGCGGGCCAGCCGGTCGTGCAGTTCGCCCAGCGGGACGCGAGCCCATCCGATGTCGGCCGCGCCCGGGTCGGACAGCAGACCGGTCTTGAACACCATCGCGGCGAGCCCCAGCGAGGCGTCGCCCGCGACCGCGTTGAGGGTGGCGACCCCGACCAGGTCCCACAGGGCCTCGACGGCACGCGCCGACTGACCGTGCGCGGTCAGCCAGCTGCCGAAGTCCTGTGCGTCCAGGTCCGGATCGGCGAGGTCGAGCCCCTTGAGCGCGAGCGCGGCCCGGCCCACCTTGGCCCGCTCGGCGAGCGAGAGATGCGGATACGTCGCCAGGCTGCGCCCCAGATGCAGGGGCACCGGCAGGGCGTCGCGCCGCAGTCTGCCGAGCCGCCGTCCCTCGGGCTTGCCGACGTCGACGACGGGTACGTCGAGACGGTCCTGCAGCGGCGCCAGCGCCGTGCCCTCGATCCGGTCGAGGAACCAGCGGTAGGCGGTGCAGCAGCGCAGATAGACGTGCTGTCCGTTGTCGACGGTCAGGTCGCCGCGCTGGAAGGAGAAGGCGAGCCCGCCCAGGCGCGGCCGGCCTTCCAGCAGGGTGACGCGGACTCCTGCGTCCGCGAGCGCGAGCGCGGCGGTGATGCCGGCGAGCCCGCCGCCGATCACGACGGCGTCCCGCCCGGGCTGTTTGCCGTCGGTCATCGCACACCCTCCCCTGCACGGCCGCCGCGGTGCTTGAACGGTGCACGGCAGACCATTGCAGTCAGGGACGCCGTCCCCGTACGGAGGGTTGCGTGCCACTTATCTCCGGTGGCATCACCTTGGACCGAATTGTCCATCAGGCGCGCCTCCTGACGGTCCGCCGCGTCACATGCCGGGCGTCGAGGCCGGAGAGGCCGCGGACGGCGACGTACGCCTTCTCGCGTCCGGGCAGCGAGACCCGGCCGCGCAGCACCGCCTCGGGGTCGCGCTCGATGCGGTCGAGGAGACGGCGGTAGATGCCGGCCATCGCGGCGACACAGGCGCCGCTGCGCCGGTCGAGCATGGGCAGGAGCCGGTAGCCCTCGGCGAAAAGGGCGCGGGCCCGGCGCACCTCGAAGTGCACGAGGCCCGCGAAGTCGGAGCCCTCCGGCGGCACCGACCCCTTGAACCCGGCCGAGCAGCCGAACTTCGCGAGGTCGTCGGAGGGCAGATAGGTGCGCCCACCCTCGGCGTCCTCGCGGACGTCCCGCAGGATGTTGGTGAGCTGAAGTGCGAGACCGAGCGTGTCGGCATACTCCGGCGCGCGCTCGACGCCGCGCGCCCCCGGTTCCGTGCCGAACACGCCGAGCGAGAGCCGCCCGATCGCGCCCGCCACGCAGCGGCAGTAGACCTTCAGGTCGTCCCAGGTCTCGTAGGTCTCGCCGCGGACGTCCATCAGGACGCCGTCGATCAGCTCGTCCAGGCCGCCCAGCGGGATCGGGAAGGTCGCGGCGGCATGGGTGAGGGCGACCGCCACCGGGTCGGTGTCGTCCTCGTCGACCACCCCGTCGCGGACCCGGGCCAGCATCGCCCGGGTGTCCTCGAGTCTGGCCGCCTTGACCTTGTCGTCCAGCGCGCCGTCGCCGATGTCGTCGACGCGGCGCGAGAACGCGTAGAGCGCCGACATCGCGCGACGCCTGGGCGTCGGCAGCAGTCTGATGCCGTACGCGAAGTTACGTGCCTGCTGTCCGGTGACGGCCTCGCAGTAGCTGTAGGCGGCGAGTACCGGTGCGGACACGTGTGGTTCGGCCTCCACGGTCCGGATCACCCCTCTCCTCGCAGAGTCACGCCCACCTCACGCAGCAACTGGAGCTTGCCGGGCTTGGGCGGGCCGGGAAGTACGTCGTATTCGGCGGCGGCAATCGCACGGATTGCCGCCCTTCCCCCCGCCACGAACCCTGCGAGCAGCAGCTTCAGCCTGCCGTGGACGCTACCCACCAGAGGGGCGCCTTCATTCAGGAGACCGCGGGCGCGTTCTGCTTCGTACGCAACCAGTGCGCGCACCGATGCGCCTGCGGTCCTTGTGGCGAGATCCGCCTCCTCGACATGAAAGCGCTTCATGTCCGCGGCGGGCAGATAGATCCGGTCGCGGCCGAGGTCCTCGGCCACGTCCTGGAGGTGTTCGACGATCTGGAGCGCCGTGCAGATCGCGTCGGACAGACGGATCCGCTCGGGGGTCGAGGTGCCGGTGACGCCGAGGACGAGGCGGCCGACGGGGTTGGCCGACAGCTCGCAGTAGGCGAGCAGGTCGTCGTAGGTCTCGTAGCGTTTGACCAGCTGGTCCTGGCGGTTGGCGGCGACCAGGCCGAGGAAGGGCTCGGGGGTGAGCGAGCAGCGGCGGACCGTCGGCTGCAGTCGGCGCAGCAGGGGGTGGCGGGGCTCACCGGAGAAGACCCGGTTCAGGTCGGCCTCGAAGGCGTCCAGCAGGTGCAGCCGGTCCTCGGCCCGCTCGATGTCCACGCCGAGCAGACGCGCGTCGGCGCCGCCCGGGGCGAGGTCGCCGTCGCCGATGTCGTCGACAAGGCGGGCGAAGCCGTACACGGCCATGAGGTCGTCGCGCCAGGCCCGGGGCAGGAAGAAGGGGGCCACGGGGAAGTTCTCACCCGCGGCCTTGTCCAGCGTGCCGCGCTCCGCCGCCGAGGCGCGCGCCGCATCGGTTCCCGTCACCGCCGGCCGCCCGGGGCCGGGACGGCACATGCTGCGTTGAGCTGGGGAGTTTCCGTAGCCATAGCCGTCACGTCTCCCGTTCTACACCGCCGACCCAATACACACTATTTCGGACACGCCGCCCGGCCTTCCGCGCAGCCGCCCTGCCTGAGGGTGTCGGGCATTATCGCCCCACTTGCCGCGATTCGGGACCGGTACAGCTTACGTTGTACAACGCAGCGAGGTTCGCCGGGGTGTCCTGCACATCACAACAACACACCGATTGACTTCAAGATTCCTACGCCGCCTTGAAGTTGACGTTTCCTTTGCAGACGTGGGGCCCCGCCGGAGCAGTTCCGGCGGGGCCCCACGAAGCGTTGTGGCCCGATACGTCCAGGGCCGGGTGGACTACTTGCCCGTGAACTTCTCGTACTCCTTGAGGACCTCTTCGGTCGGGCCGTCCATGCGCAGTTCGCCGCGTTCCAGCCACAGGACACGGTTGCAGGTGTCACGGATCGACTTGTTGTTGTGACTGACCAGAAACACCGTGCCGGCCTCCTTGCGCAGCTCCCGGATGCGCTGCTCGGAGCGCTTCTGGAACTTGCGGTCGCCGGTGGCCAGGGCCTCGTCGATCATCAGGACGTCGTGGTCCTTGGCGGCGGCGATGGAGAAGCGGAGCCGGGCCGCCATGCCGGAGGAGTAGGTGCGCATCGGAAGGGTGATGAAGTCGCCCTTCTCGTTGATCCCGGAGAAGTCGACGATCTCCTGGTAGCGCTCCTTGATCTGCTCGCGGGACATACCCATGGCGAGCCCGCCCAGTATGACGTTCCGCTCGCCGGTGAGGTCGTTCATGAGCGCCGCGTTGACGCCGAGGAGCGAGGGCTGGCCGTCGGTGTAGACCTTGCCGCTCTCGGCGGGCAGGAGGCCCGCGATGGCGCGCAGCAGGGTCGACTTGCCGGAGCCGTTGGAGCCGATCAGGCCGATGGCCTCGCCGCGGTAGGCGGTGAAGGAGACACCGCGCACGGCGTGCACCTTGCGCACTCCGCGTTCCTCGCCGCGCTTGATGATGCGGCTGAGGGCGGCGGTGGCGCTGCCCTTGCCGGTCTTGGCACCGTTGACGCGGTAGACGATGTGCAGGTCGTCCGCGATGACGGTGGGGCGGGGGTCCCGCTGCTGCTCAGCCACGGCCGTACCTCTCTTCCGCCTTCCAGAAGTAGACGAAGCCGCCGAGCGCGAAGAGCACCGCCCAGCCGCCGGCGGCGGCCCAGACGTGCTCGGGGAGGTTCTCGGAGCCGTAGCCGTCGATGAGGGCGAAGCGCATGAGGTCC
Source organism: Streptomyces sp. S.PB5 (assembly GCF_030403745.1). GTDB lineage: Bacteria > Actinomycetota > Actinomycetes > Streptomycetales > Streptomycetaceae > Streptomyces. The sequence goes on along the minus strand of NZ_JAQMWP010000010.1, from coordinate 212,154 downwards.
ATGTAGATCGCCGCCGGGTTCCACTGCAGGACATCGGCGAGCCAGGCCGGCTTGTCCTCCAGCATGATCGGGATGGAGAACATCACGCCCGACGCGTACATCCACGTACGCATCACGAACGGCATCAGCTGGGCCAGGTCCGGGGTCTTGGCGCCGGCCCGGGCCATGATCAGGGCGAGGCCGGTGTTGAAGAGGAACTGCAGGGCCAGGACCGGGACGATCAGCGCCCACGACAGGTCCGGGTAGCTGCCGAAGACACAGGTCACCGCGAACAGCACCAGCATCGAGGCGAGCAGCTGCTGGAGCTGCTGGAGCGCGAAGGAGACCGGCAGCGAGGCGCGCGGGAAGTGCAGGGCGCGGACCAGACCGAGGTTGCCGGAGATCGCGCGGACGCCCGCCATGACGGAGCTCTGCGTGAAGGTGAACACGAAGACGCCCGTGACCAGGAACGGGATGTAGACCTCGCGGGACATGCCCCGGTCGGCCTCCAGGATCACGCCGAAGATGAAGAAGTACACCGCGGCGTTCAGCAGCGGGGTCACCACCTGCCACAGCTGCCCGAGCTTGGCCTGGCTGTACTGGGCGGTCAGCTTCGCCCGCGAGAAGGCGAGGATGAAGTGACGTCGGGCCCAGAGCTGGCGGACGTACTCGACGAGCGAGGGGCGGGCGCCGCTCACGGACAGCCCGTACTTGTCGGCGAGCTGTGCCGCCGTGAGGCCCTCGTCGGGCGACGGAGGCGTGGTCACCGCGACTCCGCCGTCATGCGTTGTCTCACTCACTGGTGGAAACACTTTCGTCTTCGAGATGCGCAGCCTGTGCGGGCTTGGGCATGAGCCTTGACCGGGCGGACCCGGTGGCTCTCGGAATCGAGCTTGTCAGATGACCGGGGGCCGGCCCAGTCGGGTCAGCCGCCACACCGTACGCCACTTCATCGGCTTGCGTGGGCCGCACGCGGTGCTCCAGCCCTCGCGGAATCCGCCGAACCAGGCCTTCAGCGCGGGCCGGGAGGGGCGGCGCAGCAGGGTGAGCAGCATCCAGACCCCGAGGTAGACCGGGACCAGGAGGGCGGGGAGGTTGCGGCGGGCGAGCCAGACGCGGTTGCGGGCGACCATGCGGTGGTAGACCGCGTGCCGCGAGGGCGCGGTCGTGGGGTGGTACAGCACCATGTCGGACCGGTAGTCGATCATCCAGCCCGCGTCGAGGGCCCGCCATGCCAGGTCGGTTTCCTCGTGGGCGTAGAAGAATTCGTCCGGCAGGCCCCCGACTTCGGCGAAGACCTGGGTGCGTACGGCGTTGGCGCCGCCGAGGAAGGTGGTCACCCGGGAGGAGCGCATCGGGTCCGAGGCGCGCAGCCGGGGGACGTGGCGGCGCTGGGTGACGCCGGTGTCCGGGTCGGCGATGCGGAAGCTGACGATGCCGAGCCTGGGGTCTTCGGCGAACGCCGTGCGGCACAGCTCGGCGGTGTCGTGGCCCGCGAGGAGGCCGTCGTCGTCGAGGAAGAGCAATATGTCGACGTCACGGCCGCTGGGCCCGAACGCCTCGATGCCGACGTTGCGGCCGCCGGGGATGCCGAGGTTCTCGGGCAGCTCGATCGTGCGGACGCCCTCGGGGACCTCGGGCACGGGCGAGCCGTTGCCGACGACGACCACCTCGACGCGGTCGCCGTCCTGCTTGGCGACCGAGTCGAGCAGGGCGCGGAGCTCGTCGGGGCGGTTGCCCATGGTGATGATGACCGCGCCGACCTTCAGCGGGGCGCTGCCGGGGGCGCTCACTTCAGCCTGCTCGACGCAAGGATGGACACCAGGTGCAGCAGCGTCTGGAGCAGCGCGATACCGGCCAGGACCGCGACACCGAGGCGGGACCAGTACAGGTCGCCGCGCATCTCGTCGGCGACCGCGAGGATCAGGATCAGCAGGGACGCCTCGATGCCGAGGATGAGGCGGTGGAACTTGAGCATGGCGGCGGCCCTGCGGGCCACGGCCATGCCGGAGGAGCGCATCTCGGACGCGGCCTCCTGGACCGGCGGCTTGCCGGCCTGGTGGCGGGCGACGCCGACGAGGTCGGTCTCCGCCTTGATCAGGATGGCGCCGAGCGCGGCGAGTGTGCCGAGGAAGGCCCACAGCCAGTCGATCCGGCCGGAGCCGAAGACGTCGGCGGCGCGCAGACCGAAGCCGACAAGGACGGCGGCGTCGGTGAGATACGCCCCGACCCGGTCCAGGTAGACGCCGCCCAGCGAGTACTGCTTCTTCCAGCGGGCGATCTCGCCGTCGACGCAGTCGAGGAGCAGATACATCTGCACACAGACCACACCGAGCACGGCCCCCGGGATCCCCGGCACGATCAGTGCCGGGGCCGCAAGGACACCGAAGACGGTCATCAGGTACGTGAGCTGGTTGGGCGTGACCCTGGTGTTGACCAGGTAGCGGTCGACCCGCAGGGACACCTCGCGCATGTAGAGGCGCCCCATCCAGTGCTCACCGCTGCGCCGGTCCTTGACCCCTGCGGGGTGCACGACCGGACGGAGTTCAGCTACCGATGGTCTTGACATAGTCGACGTAGAGATCCTTGATCTGGTCGGGCTTGAGGTCGAGGTGTTCGAGGATGGTGTACCGGCCGGGCCGGGTCTCCGGGGCGAACTCCACGGCGCGGACGAACTCGTCCACGGTGAAGCCGATCTCCTCGGGCAGCACGGGAAGTCCGTGCCGGCGCAGCACCGAGGCCATGTACGCCGACTCCTCGTGCGCACCCCGCAGGAACATCGCGAAGGTGGCGCCCAGGCCGCACTGCTCGCCGTGGGCGGCGGCGCGCTTGGGGAAGAGCAGGTCGAAGGCGTGGTTGATCTCGTGGCAGGCGCCGGAGGACGGGCGGGAGTCGCCCGAGACCGACATCGCGATACCGCTGAGGACGAGCGCCTCGGCGAGCACCTGGAGGAAGTCGGTGTCCCCTATGCCGCCGGGGTGCCGCAGGACGGCCTCGCCGGCCTGGCGGGCGATCGCGGCGGCGAGGCCGTCGATCTTCTCGCCCTTGACGCGGTTGGCGAGCTCCCAGTCCGCGATCGCGGAGACGTTGGAGACGGCGTCGCCGATCCCCGCGCGCACGAACCGGGCCGGCGCCTGGTGGATGACGTCGAGGTCGATGACGACCGCGATCGGGTTCGGCACGCCGTAGGAGCCGCGGCCCGCGTCGTTGTCGAGGGTCGCGACCGGGGAGCACAGGCCGTCGTGCGCGAGGTTCGTCGGCACGGCGACCAGCGGCAGGCCGACGCGCGCCGCGGCGAACTTGGCGCAGTCGATGATCTTGCCGCCGCCGAGCCCGACGACCGCGTCGTAGTGCCCTGCCCTTATGTCGCTCGCCAGCCGGACCGCGTCGTCGAGGGTGCCGCCGCCGACCTCGTACCAGGTGGCGCCGGGCAGCGTCGGTTCGAGCCGCCGGCGCAGCCGGGCGCCGGAGCCGCCGCTGACGGCGACGGCGAGCCTGCCGGAGTGCGAGACGCGCTCGTCGGCGAGCACGGAGGCCAGGTCGTCGAGGGCACCCGGGCGGATGTCCACGACGACCGGCGAGGGGATGAGCCTCGTCAGTACTGGCACGCGATCTCCCGTCCGCGGGCGAGATCGTCGTGATTGTCGATCTCGACCCACTTGACGTCGCCGATCGGCGCGACGTCGATCCTGAAGCCGCGGTTCACGAGTTCCTGGTAGCCGTGCTCGTAGAACTGCTGCGGGTCGGTCTCCCAGACCGTCTTCAGCGCGTCGGCCAGCTCGGGGGCGGCGTCGCCCTCGATCAGGGTGACACCGATGTACTCGCCGGTGGCCTCGGCGGGGTCCATCAGCTTGGTGATCTTCTGGACGCCCTTGGCGGGGTCCACGACGACCTTCATCTCCTCGTCCGCGAGGGACTTCACGGCGTCGAGCGCGAGGATGATCTTCTTGCCGTCGCCGCGGGCGGCGAGCAGCGTCTTCTCGACGGAGACCGGGTGCACGGTGTCGCCGTTGGCGAGGATCACGCCGTCCTTGAGGGCGTCACGGCCGCACCACAGGGAGTAGGCGTTGTTCCACTCCTCGGCCTTGTCGTTGTCGATGAGGGTGAGCTTGAGGCCGTACTTCGCCTCCAGCGCCTCCTTGCGCGCGTACACGGCTTCCTTGCGGTAGCCGACGATGATCGCGACCTCGGTCAGACCGATCTCGGCGAAGTTGCCGAGCGTCAGGTCGAGAACCGTCGGTTCGCCCTCTATGCCCGCGGGGCCCACCGGCACCAGAGCCTTGGGAAGGCTGTCGGTGTAGGGGCGCAGACGCCGTCCGGCGCCGGCCGCCAGCACGAGGCCGATCATGCGGGTTCTCCTTCATCGTGTACGGCGGGCGCGCCGCCCAAATGGGCAGCCACCCAGAAGCGGATGCTCTCGACGAGCACCACGAGGGCCACGGCCACGGCGAGCGCCGTCAGCGCGACCTTGAACTGCGAGGCGGTGAGCGCGGCGGCCAGGACGGTGACGAGCAGCGTCCGTCCTTCGTGCCCCCCGATGGCGCGTACCAGCCAGGCCGGGGACGCGCCGGCGTTGCCGCGGATGCGGTACACCGTGTCGTAGTGATGGTAGGCGACCGCGGCCACCAGCCCGAAAGCCGCAGGAAGGGCTCCGTTCACGTCCGCTTTGGCGGCCAGGACCAGGACGGTGCAGTACTCGGCGGCGCGGAAGACGGGCGGGACGAGCCAGTCGAGGGCGCCCTTGAGGGGGCGCTGCAGGGCCACGGGTGACAGCAGGACGTAGACGGCGGCGCCCAGGACGGGCCACCAGCTGCCGTACGGGGCGAGTGCGGCGCCGAGCACCACGAGGGCTCCGGCGGCGAACGCGACGTAGGCCGGACCACGGCTCGCGACGCCGCGCGCGAGGCGGCCGAGGAACTCGGCGAGGGGACCGGAGTCCGTGAGGTCCGCCAACGCCTGCGCCGCCCGGTCGGTCCGCTTGGCCTTGCGGGTCAGCGACCGCAGCACCCGGCCCGCCGTGGTGTACGTCGCCGCGAACGCGCACCCGATGAGCAGCGCGTAGAAGGTGATCCGGGGCGTCGTGGCCGCCGTCAGGATCGCGATCATCGCCCAGCGCTCACCGATCGGCAGCACGATCATGCGGCGGATCCACACCGTCCAGCCGACGCTGTCGAGCTTGTCCGAGAGGGCGGCCGTGGGGCTGGTGTTGGCGGTGGCGTCGTGGTTCGCCTCGTTGAAGGAGAAGTCGACGACGTGCCGGCAGGTCTGCAGGATCATCGCACCCAGCGCGAGCGCCCATACGTCGTCGTCGCCGCGGGCCGCTCCCAGCGCGAGGCCCGCGTAGTAGGCGTACTCCTTGGCCCGGTCGAAGGTGGCGTCCAGCCAGGCGCCGAGCGTGGAGTACTGCAGGGCGTAGCGGGCGATCTGGCCGTCGACGCAGTCCAGGACGAAGGACGCGATCAGCAGGACGCCCGCCGCGATGAACCCGATCCGGGTGCCGGTGGCCGCACAGCTCGCCGCGATGAGGGCGGTGAGCAGGGAGGCGGTGGTGACGTGGTTCGGGGTGAGGCCGTGGCGGGCGCACCAGCGGGCGATGTAGCGGGAGTACGGGCTGATGAAGTGGGTGGTGAAGAAGCCGTCGCGGGACTTCACGGCCGACTTGAGGCGTACGGCTTCGTCGTCGACGTCGGCGACGGCCTGCCGTGCCTCGTTGCGGGCCTGCGGGTCGGTGGGGACGGCGGCGACGAGGCTGCCGAGCTCGGGGTGGTGCACGCCGGCGTCGTCGGCGTCCAGGGCGGTGACGATGCGGTCGGCGAGGCTGCCGACAGCGACCGTCGTACCGCCGCCCGCGCTGCTCTCGCGGGCCATCGCGCGGGTCAGGGCCTGGCGTCCGGAGGGCTGGGCGGTGACGGCGCCGGGGATCGCGGCGAGGTCGAAGCGGGGGTCGGTGAGGCCGAGGCGCAGGGCGTGCAGATGGCCGACGAACCGGGCGTCGACCACGGCGACGCGCTCAGCGCCGGGGACCTGGGCGAGGAGGGTCTCGGCGTCGGTGGCGTCGGAGGCGACCCGGACGTCGTAGCCGAGGGACCGCAGATCGCTCTCGATCGACGATCCGGGGACCGGCTGACCGGTGAGGATGGCGGTCGGCAACCGAACTCACTCCCTGGGCGGCGCGGGGCGCCGGTCATGTGCATGGTGGGGGCGCCCTTGGTGGCCTTCGTGTGGCTCGGCGCACCAGGCGGGCGGCATGTCGGCAGAGGCTATCGGATGCCGGGAAACTCGCGTTCACCGCCCGTTCATGGGCCGATCAGCGCCGCCTCCCCCTGCCTTTGCCGCGATCATCATGGGTGATCGCGGGCCCCGCCCACAAACCGCGCCCGAGCGGAACGGGCATCCGGGACATAGCGGGGGCCGCCGGGGGTCGGAATAGGGTGGGCGACCATGACATGGCTGATCACAGGCGGAGCGGGATACATAGGGGCCCATGTGGCGCGGGCCATGACGGAGGCCGGGGAGCGCGTCGTCGCGCTGGACGACCTGTCGGCCGGGTTCCCCGCGCGGCTGCCGGCCGACGTACCGCTCGTGCGGGGTTCGTCGCTGGACGCCGGTCTGCTGAAGCGGGTCCTCGCCGAGCACCAGGTGACGGGCGTGGTGCATCTCGCCGCGCGTAAGCAGGTCGCCGAGTCCGTGGCGCAGCCGATGCGCTACTACCAGGAGAACGTCGGAGGTCTGGCCACGCTCCTGGAGGCGGTCGCCGAGGCCGGGATCGAGCACTTCCTCTTCTCCTCCTCGGCCGCCGTCTACGGCAACCCCGATGTGGAACTGATCACCGAGGACACTCCGTGCGCCCCGGTGAACCCCTACGGCGAGACGAAGCTCACCGGCGAGTGGCTGGTGCGGGCGGCCGGGCAGGCACACGGGATCTCCACGGTGTGCCTGCGCTATTTCAACGTGGCGGGCGCAGCCTCTCCCGAACTGGCGGACACCGGCGTCTTCAACATCGTGCCGATGGTCTTCGACCGGCTCACGCGCGACGACGCCCCGCGGATCTTCGGTGACGACTACGCGACGCCGGACGGCACCTGCATCCGTGACTACATCCATGTCGCCGATCTGGCGGAGGCGCATCTGTCGGCGGCCAGGAAGCTCTCCGAGGGCGGCCTGCGGGGCGATCTGACGGTCAACATCGGCCGCGGCGAGGGCGTCTCCGTGCGCGAGATGGTCACCGTCATCGGTGAGGTCAGCGGCGACCGGCGGGCCCCGGTCGTGGAGGCGCGGCGCCCCGGTGACGCGCCGGTCTCCGTCGCCTCCGCCGCGCGAGCCGCACAGGAGCTGGGCTGGACCGCGAGGCGAGGGGTGCGCGAGATGGTCGAGTCGGCGTGGCGGGGCTGGCTGCTGCACCGCGCCCCGTGACGGAGCAGGCGGACTGCGGCTGCCCTGACCTGCGGATCGTTTGCGCAGGTCAGGGCACATGACAACGGTGTTCAGTGCCGCGTTGCCCGATACCCCCCACCCGTAGTTGACTGTGATCCCGGACGGAACACACCGGACGGGTTGTTCCGGATCAACGCGTAGGAGGCAGCTTCCATGGGGGCTGGGCACGACCACGGACACGCGCACTCGCATGCGCCGACCGGCGGTACGGCGACCGCGGCCTACCGCGGACGGCTGCGGGTCGCGCTGTCGATCACGCTCACCGTCATGGTGGTCGAGATCGTCGGCGGCATCATGGCCGACTCCCTCGCCCTGGTCGCGGACGCGGCCCACATGGCGACGGACGCGCTGGGCCTCGGCATGGCCTTGATGGCGATCCACTTCGCGAGCCTCCCGCCGAGCGGGAAGCGCACCTTCGGCCTCGCCCGTGCGGAGATCCTGGCCGCGCTCGCCAACTGTCTGCTGCTGCTCGGCGTCGGCGGCTATGTCCTGTACGAGGCGGTCCAGCGGTTCATCACGCCCGCGGGCACCGAGGGCGGGCTGACCGTCGTGTTCGGTGCGATCGGTCTGGTCGCGAACATGATCTCGCTGTCGCTGCTGGTGCGCGGCCAGGCGGAGAGCCTGAACGTGCGGGGCGCGTTCCTGGAGGTCGCGGCGGACGCGCTGGGCTCGCTCGCGGTGATCGTCTCGGCGCTGGTGATCCTGACCACGGGCTGGCAGGCCGCCGACCCGATCGCCTCCCTCGTCATCGGCCTGATGATCGTGCCGCGCACCTGGAAGCTGCTGCGCGAGACCCTCGACGTCCTGCTGGAAGCGGCCCCGAAGAACGTCGACATGGACGAGGTACGGGCCCACATACTGGCCCTCGACGGCGTCGAGGACGTCCACGATCTGCACGCCTGGACCATCACCTCCGGGATGCCGGTGCTCTCCGCGCATGTGGTGGTGCGCTCCGACGCCCTGAACGCGATCGGCCACGAGAAGATGCTCCACGAGCTCCAGGGCTGCCTCGGCGACCACTTCGACGTGGAGCACTGCACCTTCCAGCTGGAGCCGGGCGGGCACGCGGAGCACGAGGCCCGGCTGTGTCACTGAAGGTCCGGTAAGTCCGCACTGACCGGAATGCAGCGATCCGGCGTCCGGCTGCGTCCTCCACCGCACAGAGCCACCCCGGACGATTCCCTGTCCGCCGCGCCGGGCACGATCAACTGCCGGTGGTGTCGTTCTTGTGCGGCACACTTGGGGCGCGAAAAACCGATGCGAAGGATGGGTATGCCGATCACACCTGCCACCGCGACGCACCGTACGTCGAACGGCACCGCTGACCCGATTCTGCTGGAACTGGTCGACGAGGACGGCGTCACGATCGGCACCGCGGAGAAGCTCGCGGCCCATCAGGCGCCGGGGCAGCTGCACCGTGCCTTTTCCGTCTTCCTCTTCGACGAGCGGGGCCGGCTGCTGCTGCAGCAGCGCGCCCTGGGCAAGTACCACTCCCCCGGTGTGTGGTCCAACACCTGCTGCGGGCACCCCTACCCGGGCGAGGCGCCGTTCGCGGCGGCGGCCCGGCGGACGTACGAGGAGCTGGGCGCCTCCCCGTCGCTGCTCGCCGAGGCGGGCACGGTCCGTTACAACCATCCGGACCCGGACTCAGGGCTGGTGGAGCAGGAGTACAACCACCTGTTCGTCGGCCTGCTGCAGGCGCCACTGAACCCGGACCCGGACGAGGTCGGCGCGACGGCCTTCGTGACGCCCGCCGAGCTCGCGGAGCGGCACGCCAAGGACACCTTCTCGTCCTGGTTCATGACGGTGCTGGACGCGGCCCGTCCCGCGGTCAGGGAGCTGACGGGCCCGTCCGCCGGCTGGTGAGCTAGGGGACCCGGACCGCGGCGAGCGGCAGGGCGGCCCAGATCACCTTGCCGCCGTTCGCCGTGTGCTCGACGTCGCAGACGCCGCCCGCCTCCCGGGTGACCTCGCGCACCAGGAGCAGCCCCCGGCCGCCCTCGCCGCTGTGGTCGGTCTCCAGGGCAGTCGGGCGGTAGGGGTGGTTGTCCTCCACGGACACCCGCACCCACTCGGCGCCGACGGCGACCTCCACGGCGAGCATCGGCGACAGCAGCGCCGCGTGCCGGACCGCGTTGGTGACCAGTTCGGACACGATCAGCAGGAGTCCCTGCACCAGGTCGTCCGTGACCGGTACGCCCTGACGCAGCAGCAGGTCCCGCACGGCGTGCCGCGCCTGCGGGACCGAGGCGTCGACGGCGGGGGCGGTGAACCGCCAGACGCCTTCGTACGACAGCGGGCCCGGTGGCCGGTGGGCCGGCTCCCCGTCCTCGCCGGCTGCTGGGCGTGGGCCGGACCCGCGCCCGTGGTTCTCCATCGTCCGGTCGCCACCCTTGCGCTCGATTGTCACCACACGTCGAGTGTTGGTAACGACTCGCTCCGCATCAGATGTCTGAACAGAAGTCAGCAGATATCGAGCGTTAGTGATCGCCTGCGTATGACCCGGTCGAAAACGGGACTGTTCCCGTCCCACTTGTGCCGCGTTCGCGAACTAATCGGGTGGTACGGGTTTGGCGGCCGCCTCGTCCGTTTCGCGCCGTGTGTCGTCCTCCGCGGCGAGCCGCTCGGAGACCATGCCGACGATGCGCCGCCCGCCGAAACCGGTGGCGACAAGGCCGAGTCCGTCGAAGAGCAGCGCGAGGGAGAAGAAGCAGCCGATCACGTACTTGCTGCTGCTCGGCCAGGAGGCCAGCACGAGGATGCCGAGGAGCAGTCCGAAGGCGCCCTGCACAAGAGTCCAGCCGAACTGCGTGCCGCGCACCACCAGGCTGCCGACGAGCCGGAACACCCCGCCCGTCAGGAAGAGCAGCGCGGCGAACATGGTGAGGGCCTCGGCCGCGGCCTCGGGCCGGCGGATGACGACCACGCCGGCCGCGATGTTCAGGGCGGCGACGACCACACCGAGCCAGAAGAAGTTGGTGCCGCGTGCCTGGATCGCGTGCAGCAGCCCGATGACGCCGCCGATCAGCAGCAGCCAGCCGAACAGCAGCATCGAGGTGAGGGTGGCCACGCCGGTGTAGATCAGCCCGACCAGTCCGGCGAGCACCAGGATCACCCCGAGCGCGGCGAGCCAGCCGAAACCACGGCTCAGTCGGGCGGTCTCGTCCTTGGCCATCGGCGCCTCCTCACGCGGGCCCCTCCCCGATCGTAAGGGCGACGGCGGCGGTTAGCATCCGGCCATGGAGCCCCAGCTGCTGTACCGCGTGACCGACTCGGTCGCCACCGTCGTCATCCACCATCCGGCCAAGCGCAACGCCATGACGGCCGCGATGTGGCGGTCGCTGCCGGAGCTGCTGGAGGTGGCGGCGGGCGACCCGGACGTACGGGCCCTGGTGCTGACCGGGGAGGGCCAGACCTTCTGCGCGGGGGCCGACATCTCCACGCTCAAGGGGTCGCCAAAGGAGGCGCAGGGGCTCGCGGTGGCGGCGGAGGAGGCGCTGACCGCGTTTCCCAAGCCGACGCTGGCGGCGGTGCGCGGGCACTGCGTGGGCGGCGGTTCGCAGTTGGCGGCGGCCTGCGATCTGCGGTTCGCGGAGGAGGGCTCGCTGTTCGGGGTGACCCCCGCCAAGCTCGGGATCGTGTATCCGGCGTCCTCCACACGGCGGTTGGTGGCGCTGGTGGGTCCGGCGGCGGCCAAGTACCTGCTGTTCTCCGGCGAGTTGATCGACGGGGAGCGGGCGCTGCGCACGGGCATGGTCGACGAGCTGCTCCCCGAGGGGGAACTGGCCAAGCGGGTTTCGGAGTTCACCCGGATCCTGGTGTCCCGTTCCCAGTTGACGCAGGCCGCGGCGAAGGAGTTCGCGGACGGCGCCCGGGACAAGGACTCCTACTGGGCCGAGCAGGCGCGCGGCAGCGGCGACACCGCGGAGGGGGTCGCCGCGTTCCTGGAGCGCAGGCAGCCGCGCTTCACCTGGACTACGTCAGGATGAACCGGCTCTTCGCACGGAACTCCTCGACGAGGTGCGCGGGGGCCTTCTCCGGCGAGCCGGCGTCGTAGGGCGGCTGCGGGTCGTACTCGGTCAACAGCTGTACGGCCTGGGCGTGTTCGTCACCCGCGATCCGGCCGACCAGGGTGAGCCCCATGTCGATGCCGGAGGAAACCCCGGCCGCGGTCACGTACTTGCCGTCGAGCACGACCCGCTCCCCCGTGGGCTCGGCGCCGAACTGCTTGAGGTGATCGAGCGCCAGCCAGTGGGAGGTCGCGCGACGGCCTTCGAGGAGTCCGGCGGCGGCCAGCAGCAGGGAGCCGGTGCACACGGACGTCGTCCAGGTGCTGGTGGCGTCGACGGCGCGCAGCCAGTCCAGGAGGACCCGGTTCTCCATCTGCGGGGTCTGGCCGGGGCCGCCGGGGACGACCACGATGTCCGGGTCCGGTACGTCGGCGAGGGTCTTGTCGGCGGTGATGGCGAGAGCGCCGGTGTCGGTGCGGACGGGGCCGGTGCGTTCGGCGACGAAGGTCAGTTCGGCGTCGGGCAGGCGGCCGAGGGTCTCATAGGGGCCCACCGCGTCCAGGGCGGTGAAGCGGTCGAAGAGGACGATGGCGATCTGCATCGGGGGCCTTTCGGTGGGCGGACGAGTGGGGTCGGCCGGGCGAGACGGGTGCCCAGGAACTCGGGGGGTCTGTTTCGCGGGCGTCCGCGGGTGGTGCGTGGTTGCTCGCGCCCCGCGGCGGAACCGCTGATGTCACAGCCCCGCCCCTTGGGTACGTGCAGTGAACCGGCCTGAACGGGTGCAGGGAGCCATCGGCTCAACGGGCCGTTGCCGGGTGGGGCCGATGGATCAGCGGGCGGCCGCCGGGCGGAAGCGGCGGCGGTACTCCGCCGGCGGGGTGCCCAGGGCCTTGACGAAGGCGCGGCGCATGGTCTCGGCGGTGCCGTAGCCGCTGGCCCGGGAGATCTCCTCCACGCCGTCGGCGGAGTCCTCCAGGAGGCGGCGGGCGTGTTCGAGGCGGACCCGGTCGACGTAGCGGCCCGGGGTCGTGCCGGTCTCCGACTGGAAGGCGCGGGCGAAGTGGCGGGGTGAGAGGCGGGCGCGGGCGGCCAGGGAGTCGACGGTCAGATCGGCGCCCGGATGCTCGGTGATCCACTGCTGGACCTCCCGCAGGGGTTCCCGCCGGGCGGTCTGGGCGGACAGCTGGGCGCTGAACTGGGCCTGGTTGCCCGGTCTGCGGAGGAAGACGACCAGATGGCGGGCGAGGGTGAGGGCGACGTCCCGGTCGAGGTCCTCCTCGACCAGTGCCAGGGCCAGGTCGATTCCCGAGGTGACCCCCGCGGACGTGGCGACCCTGCCGTCGCGGATGTAGATGGGGTCGGGTTCGACCTCGACGGCCGGGTGGTCGCGGGCGAGCTTGTCGCAGTACGCCCAGTGGGTCGTGGCGCGGTGGCCGTCGAGCAGGCCCGCCTCGGCGAGCAGGATCGCGCCGGTGCACACGGAGACGAGGCGCTCGGCGCGCGGCCCGTTCTCGCGCAGCCAGTCCGTCAGGCGCGGGTCCGGACGGCGGGTGCCCTGGCCGCCCGGTACGAGCAGGGTGTGCGGGTCGGGCGCCACCGTGAGGCCGGTGTCCGGCACGAGGGTCAGACCGCTGGAGGTGCGCACGGGGGCTCCGTCCAGGGAGGCCGTGCGGATGCGGTAGCTGCCCGGGGTGTGCTGCTCGGCCCCCGCGAACACCTCCAGGGGGCCGGTGACATCGAGGCTCTGCACGTCGTCGAAGAGGACGACGAGGACGGTTCGCTGCGTCATGCCGCCAATTCTTGGCGGGCCGCGACAAGGCCGCAATGACGAGTAACCCACCTTTCCTGCCATGCCGAGTCCACCCATGGTCGACATACCAAGCGGTTGGTAACGTGCCCGGCATGACAACCGCCCCCGTCCGATCGCCGGCCGGCCGCCGCTGCGCGCATGTGCTCAACACCCTGCACGCCACCTCCTACTTCGCGCCCGAACTCGGCAAGGAGCTGGCCGGGATCGGGATCACGCACCCCAAGGCCGCGAACTTCGCGGTGCGAGCCGCCGCCATGGGGGCGGTGAGCGCCGGGACGGTGACCGCGGCCTTCTACAACTACAAGCACGAGCTCGTGGCCCGGCACGTCCCGGCCGTCTGGTCGCTCGCCTCACCCGAGGCCGTGCTCGCGGCACGCGTGCGTGGCGTGGACGCGGCGCTGCGACGGCTGCTGGGCGAGGAGACCGTGGCCTCGCCCGAGATGGCGGAGGCCGCGGAGCTGGCGCTGCGCGCCACCGAGGCCTGCTCGCGCAGTGCCCGGCCGCTGTACGCGGCGCACGCGGATCTGCCGGTGCCCGAGGAACCGCACCTGGCCTTCTTCCACGCCGCGACCCTGCTGCGCGAGCACCGCGGCGACGGCCATCTCGCCGCGCTGGTGACCGCCGGACTCGACGGCCTGGAAGCCGTCGTGACCCACACGGCGATCGGCAGGGGCACGGCACCGAAGTGGGTGCTCGCCACGCGCGGCTGGTCCCGCGAGGAATGGGACGCGGCGGCCGGCCGCCTCCGGGGCCGCGGGCTCCTGGACGAGTCCGGCGAGCTGACCGAGCGGGGCGCGGCGCTGCGCGAGGAGATCGAGTCAGTGACGGACCGGCTGGACCTGGCGCCCTACGACCATCTCGGCGCGGCGGGCGTGGCCCGGCTGACGGAACTCGGCGGGGGGTTCGCGCGGGCGGCGGTGGCGGCGGGGGCGTATCCGGTGGATCTGATCGGCAAGGGGTGAGCCCCGGGGCCCGGTCGGAGCCGCGCCGCCCAGCGCCCGGTGTGCCGCGCGGCGCCGCGGCTGCGGGCCGAACGCATGCCGGGGCCGCGCCGAGGTACTCGGGGTGCCCGGCCGCCCGGCCGGGTGAGGAAAGGGGAAGTTCGTGTTCCGAGCGATCGCAGATGTGCTCCGGCAGATCGGTGGGGCCATAGCCACCGTCGTGACGCTGCCCTTCCGGGCGTTGGCACGGCTCTTCGGTGGCGCTTCGGGGTCCACACGCAGTCGCAGGGTCTGATGTCCGCGCCCTGATCCCCGAGTGTCGGTGCCACCTGCCACAATTGCCGCGCAACCTCAGTGAGAAGGCGGTACGGCATCGTGACGACACCCCTCGTTGGATCCATCGAAGGAAGGATCGCCGAGGAGCTCGGCGTTCGGGAGCGGCAGGTCAAGGCCGCCGTGGAGCTGCTCGACGGCGGTTCGACGGTGCCCTTCATCGCCCGCTACCGCAAGGAAGCGACCGAGATGCTCGACGACGCGCAGCTGCGCACGGTCGAGGAGCGGCTGCGCTATCTGCGGGAGCTGGAGGAGCGGCGGGCCGCGATCCTCGACTCGGTGCGTGAGCAGGGCAAGCTCACCGAGGAGCTGGAGGCGCAGATCCGCGGCGCGGAGACCAAGGCGCGTCTTGAGGACATCTACCTGCCGTACAAGCCCAAGCGGCGCACCAAGGCGCAGATCGCCCGTGAGGCCGGTCTGGAGCCGCTCGCCGAGGGGCTGCTCGGGGACCCGACCGTCGAACCGCTGGCCGCTGCGGCCGCGTTCGTCGACGCCGACAAGGGTGTGGCCGATCCGCAGGCCGCGCTCGACGGCGCCCGGGCGATCCTCACCGAGCGGTTCTCCGAGGACGCCGACCTGATCGGCGAGCTGCGCGAGCGCATGTGGGTGCGCGGGCGGCTGGCCGCGAAGGTGCGGGAGGGCAAGGAGGAGGCGGGCGCCAAGTTCGCCGACTACTTCGACTTCGCCGAGCCCTTCAAGGAGCTGCCCTCGCACCGCGTCCTGGCGATGCTGCGCGGCGAGAAGGAGGAGGTCCTCGACCTCGTCCTGGAGCCGGAGGAGCCGACCGAGGGTCCCTCGTCCTACGAGGGGATCGTCGCGCACAGGTTCCAGATCGCCGACCGGGGGCGCCCGGGCGACAAGTGGCTGACGGACACGGTGCGTTGGGCTTGGCGTACCCGCATCCTGGTCCATCTGGGCATCGACCTGCGGCTGCGGCTGCGCACCGCCGCCGAGGACGAGGCGGTGAACGTCTTCGCGGCGAACCTCCGCGACCTGCTGCTCGCCGCGCCGGCCGGCACGCGCGCGACGCTGGGCCTGGACCCCGGTTTCCGTACGGGCGTGAAGGTCGCCGTCGTCGACGCCACCGGCAAGGTCGTCGCGACGGACGTCATCTACCCGCACGTCCCGGCGAACAAGTGGGACGAGGCCATCGCCAAGCTGTCCCGGCTCGCCAAGGAGCACGCGGTCGAGCTGATCGCGATCGGCAACGGCACGGCGTCCCGCGAGACCGACAAGCTCGCCGGTGAACTCATCTCCCGGCACCCGGAGTTGAAGCTCACCAAGGTGATGGTGTCCGAGGCGGGCGCGTCGGTGTACTCGGCGTCGGCCTTCGCCTCGCAGGAACTGCCGGACATGGACGTGTCGCTGCGCGGCGCGGTGTCGATCGCCCGCCGGCTCCAGGACCCGCTCGCCGAGCTGGTGAAGATCGACCCGAAGTCTATCGGTGTCGGCCAGTACCAGCACGACCTGTCCGAGGTGAAGCTGTCGCGTTCGCTGGACGCGGTGGTGGAGGACTGTGTGAACGGCGTGGGCGTGGACGTCAACACGGCGTCGGCCCCGCTCCTCGCCCGCGTCTCCGGCATCACCTCCGGTCTCGCCGAGAACATCGTGGCCCACCGCGACGCCAACGGACCGTTCAAGGCGCGCACCGAGCTGAAAAAGGTGGCGCGGCTGGGCCCGAAGGCGTACGAGCAGTGCGCGGGCTTCCTGCGGATCCGCGGCGGCGACGACCCGCTGGACGCGTCCAGCGTGCACCCCGAGGCGTATCCGGTGGTCCGGCGCATGGTGAAGACGTCCGGCCAGGAGGTGGCGTCCCTCATCGGCAACACGGGTGTGCTGCGCTCGCTGAGGCCGAACGAGTTCGTGGACGAGACCTTCGGTCTGCCGACCGTCACGGACATCCTCAAGGAGCTGGAGAAGCCGGGCCGCGACCCGCGTCCCGCCTTCAAGACCGCCACCTTCAAGGAGGGCGTCGAGAAGATCTCCGACCTGGAGTCCGGGATGGTCCTGGAGGGCGTCGTCACCAACGTGGCCGCCTTCGGCGCGTTCATCGACATCGGCGTCCACCAGGACGGTCTCGCGCATGTCTCCGCCCTGTCGAAGACGTTCGTGAAGGACCCGCGGGACGTGGTGAAGCCGGGCGACATCGTCAAGGTGAAGGTCCTCGACGTCGACATCCCGCGCAAGCGGATCTCCCTGACCCTGCGCCTGGACGACGAGGCGCAGCCCTCCGGCGGTGAGCGCCGTCAGCAGCGCGGCGGTGGCGGACGCCCGCCCCAGCAGCGCCAGCAGCAGCGCCAGGGCGGCGGCCGCGGCGGCCAGGGCGGCGGCTCGCGTCAGGCCCCGCCGCCGGCGAACAGCGCGATGGCGGATGCGCTGCGCAAGGCGGGGCTGCTCGACCCGAAGAAGGGGCGCCGCTGAGCCACTTGTCCGGGCCCGGCCCTCGGCGCGGAAGCACCGAGGGCCGGGCCCGGCCGTTCAGTCCCACCAGTTGAACAGCAGATCGCCGAGCACCTCGGGGCGCCAGTAGCGCATCTGCCGCAGCTCAGCGTCGGCCAGCTCGCTCACGTCCACCCGCGACATCGGCGTAGCCAGGTACTCGACCGGCAGGGGACGCAGTCCGGCGTGTTCGAAGACGTCCGACCACGGCGGTGGGTCCGCGAACCTCGACAAGGGCCGCCCGGGCACGGGCGGTTCACCGAGGAAGGCGACCGACGGGAGGTGCGCATGGCACACGACGACATGCGGATCCCCGTGTCCGACGAGTGCGGCGACGTGGAAGGAGCGCACTCCGCCGGGAAGCGAGACCTCCTCGACGCGGCCCCGGACCCGGCGGGCCGCCTCCCAGCAGGCCGTCCGGAACAACCCGATGTCGGTGTCCGGCAGCGGTTCGTCGCCGCCGTCCCAGCACCCCGTCGCTCCTCGCGGAGCGCGTGTCACCGCTCCGTCACCTTCCCGTCCGCCACCTCCAGACGCCGGGTCACATGGACCGCGTCCAGCATCCGCCGGTCATGTGTGACCAGGAGCAGCGTGCCCTCGTAGGTGTCGAGGGCGGACTCCAGTTGTTCGATGGCCGGGAGGTCGAGGTGGTTGGTGGGCTCGTCCAGGACCAGGAGGTTGACGCCGCGGCCCTGGAGGAGGGCCAGGGCCGCGCGGGTTCGTTCGCCCGGTGAGAGGGTCGCCGCCGGGCGCAGGACGTGGTCGGACTTCAGGCCGAACTTGGCGAGGAGGGTGCGGACCTCGACCGGTTCGGTGTCCGGGACCGCCGCGCAGAACGCGTCCAGGAGCGACTCGGAGCCGTGGAACAGCTTGCGGGCCTGGTCGACCTCGCCGACGAGGACGCCGGAGCCGAGGGCGGCGCTGCCGGCGTCGACCGGGACGCGGCCGAGGAGGACGCCGAGGAGGGTGGACTTGCCCGCGCCGTTCGCGCCCGTCACCGCCACGCGGTCGGCCCAGTCGATCTGCAGGGTGACCGGGCCCAGCGTGAAGTCGCCGTGGCGGACCTCCGCCTCCCGCAGGGTCGCCACGACCGAGCCGGAGCGCGGGGCGGAGGCGATCTCCATACGGAGTTCCCACTCCTTGCGGGGCTCGTCGACGGCCTCCAGGCGTTCGATCATGCGCTGGGTCTGCCGGGCCTTCGCGGCCTGCTTCTCGCTGGCCTCGCTGCGGAACTTGCGGCCGATCTTGTCGTTGTCGTTGCCCGCCTTGCGGCGCGCGTTCTTCACGCCCTTGTCCATCCAGGAGCGCTGGGTCTGCGCCCGCTCCTGGAGCGCCGCCTTCTTGTCGGCGTACTCCTCGTAGTCGTCGCGGGCGTGCCGGCGGGCCACGTCGCGCTCCTCCAGGTACGCCTCGTAGCCGCCGCCGTAGAGGTTGATCTGCCCCTGGGCGAGGTCGAGTTCGAGGACCTTGGTGACGGTGCGGGTGAGGAACTCGCGGTCGTGGCTGACGACCACCGTGCCGGCGCGCAAGCCCTTCACGAAGCGTTCCAGGCGCTCCAGGCCGTCCAGATCGAGGTCGTTGGTCGGCTCGTCCAGCAGGAAGACGTCGTAGCGGGAGAGCAGCAGGGAGGCGAGACCCGCCCGTGCCGCCTGGCCGCCCGACAGGGACGTCATCGGCTGGTCCAGGTCCACCGCGAGGCCGAGGGAGTCGGCGATCTCCTCCGCCCGCTCGTCGAGGTCGGCGCCGCCCAGGTCCAGCCAGCGCTCCAGGCTCGTCGCGTACGCGTCGTCCGCGCCCGGTGCTCCGTCGACCAGCGCCTGGGTCGCCTCGTCCATCACCCGCTGGGCCTCGGCGACGCCGGTGCGGCGGGCGAGGAACGCGCGGACCGTCTCGCCGGGCCGGCGCTCGGGCTCCTGCGGGAGGTGGCCGACGGTCGCCGTCGGCGGGGACAGGCGCAGCTCGCCCTCCTCCGGTGTGCTCAGTCCGGCGAGCAGCTTCAGGAGGGTGGACTTGCCGGCGCCGTTGGCTCCGACCAGCCCGATGACGTCGCCGGGCGCGACGACGAGGTCGAGCCCGGAGAAGAGCGAGCGGTCGCCGTGGCCGGCGGCGAGGTTCTTGGCGACAAGGGTTGCAGTCATCAGAAGGCCGATCCTAGCGACCGTCGTCGGCCGGGTTTCTCCCCTTTCCGGCCGGGAGGACATCGCTCCGGCCCGGCGGAGCAACACCGCGACAACGGCAAAACAACGGGGACACGCCCCCACATCCCCCCGTTCGTCGTACTTTTGCGCTCAACTTCTTTGCACCGCGCGGCCTTTAGACCGACTCCCTCAGGAGACTGTGATGAGCACCAAGACGGGTCCCCAGCGCTACCCGGGCGCGAGCCGGGCCAACTGGTACCAGGACGACTTCGGCGGCGACCCGATGGAGGTCAACGTCGTCGTGCTGCACACCACCGAGGGCCGTAACCTGCCCGGATACGGCGGTGGCGGTTCCGCCCCGAATCTGACGGCGGTGCCGGACTTCGCCGCCAAGAAGCTCAAGTGGTACCAGCACTTCGACATAGAGACCTCCTCCCGCGCGCTGGTCAACCTCAGAGGCGGCGCCGAGACCAACACCGCCAATGTCTGCCAGGTGGAGCTGGTCGGCACCTGCGACCCCAAGACGCACAGGAAGTGGGCGGCCGCCGGCCAGGAGCACATCTACTGGCCGGACGCCCCGGACTGGGCGCTGCAGGCCGTCGCCGCCTTCCTCGCCTGGATGCACGAGCAGCACGGCGTACCGCTGTCGGGGCCCAAGGAGTGGCCCGCGTACCCGAGCTCGTACGGCAAGCGCAGCGGGGCCCGGATGTCGGCCGCCGAGTGGAACAAGTTCCGGGGGATATGCGGGCATCTGCACGTGGTCGAGAACGATCACGGCGACCCGGGGGCGATCGACTTCGCCCAGCTCGTGAAGTACGCGAAGGCCGAGCTGGACGTGGACGACGACGGGCCCGCGGCGCCCACCACGCCGGCCAAGCCGAAGATCCCCGCGTTCCCGGGGCGGAAGCACTTCGCGGCCGGGGCCTCGAACAAGTACGTCCTGCAGCTCGGCAAGCAGCTGGTGAAGCGCGGCTTCGGCGACCACTACAAGGTCGGCCCGAGCAGAACCTGGGGCGAGGCGGACCGCCTCAATGTGCGGGCCTTCCAGAAGTCGCGGAAGGAGCTGCGCGGTGACGCCGACGGCAGCCCCGGGCCGCTGACCTGGCGCCTGCTGTTCTCCTGACCGGGAACCCGGGCCCCCGCGACGGCGGGGGCCCGCCCTCAGTGCGCCCTCAGTGGGCCATCGCCTCCACCAGGACGCTGCCCGATGTCCGCGCCACCACGAAGGACTCCCCCTTCACCGCCTTGGCGTCCAGCGCGATGCGATGCCGGCCCGCCTCCAGCACCCCGTCGAAGACCTCCTGGGCGTGGGGGCGGAAGAGCCGGTCGAGGCGGTACGCCGTCAGGCGCACCCGGCACGGTGAGGTGACCTCGACGCCCGCCTCGCCGTCGGCGGCGACCAGGCGGGTCAGCCGGCGCTGTTCCTGCGGGCTGCGGTCGAGGGCGTGCTCGATCTGGGCGACGAGGAGCGGGACGATCGGGGCGAGGCCGACGACATAGGCGACGTCGACCCCCGCGCGGTCGAAGGAGCGGCGTACGGCGGCACGTTCCTGCTCGCCGATCCCCCGGCCGAAGGCGACCGCCCCGTAGGCCCGCAGTTCGTCGGCGGGGACGCCGTCGGCGTCATGGGCGATGTCGGCGCCGATCCCGATGGTGCGCAGGGCCGCGGCGAGCTTGGCGAGGAGGGCGACGCGGGCGCCGATCAGCAGGACCCGGCGGCGCGGGCCCGCGGAGCCCTCGCCCAGCAGGGAGTCCAGGGCCTGACGGTACTCCGGGCCGCGGAACCGGAACGGGCCGATGCCGTGGTAGCCGTTGAGTTCCAGGTCGGCGTACTCGTCGGTCTGCCAGGCGAAGTCCCGCCAGATGTAGTCGCCGTGCTCCTTCTCGATGACGGCGGTGACCGCGCCGCACGCGAGGTCCTCGCATTCGGGGCAGCCGTATATGACGAAACGCCCGCCCGGAAGCGGGGCGTCCGTCTCCAGCAGGAGACTGCGGACCTGGGCGGTGAAGATGGCGGGTGGGACGTCGGAGGCGAGTGGGGAGACGGCGTCGAGGTCGGAGAGTTGGAAGAGCAGCGGTCGTCCGTCGACGATGAAGTCCACGAAGTCCCGGTGGACTTGGTAGTCACCGTTGACGAGGACTCCACCGGCACGCATCGCCGGTGCCAGGCCGAAGGTCGCGTACTCGGCAGACATGCTGCGAGTATTCCCGCAGCAAGCGCCCTCTGAGCCCGGCATGGGACATTCCGCTAACGTCCGGGCGTGGACAGTGAACTGAGCGGCGATGTGGTGGTGGTCGGCGGCGGGGTGACCGGGCTGGCGACGGCCGTGGTCCTGGCGGAGCGCGGCAGGCGGGTGCGGGTGTGGACCCGGGATCCCGTCGAGGGCACGACCTCGGCGGTTGCCGGGGCGCTGTGGTGGCCGTACCGCATCGAGCCGGGCGCATCGGCGCGGGCGTGGGCGCTGCGCTCGCTTGAGGTGTACGAGGCGCTGTCGGCGGACCCGGATCTGACCGGCGTACGCATGGTCGAAGGGGTACTGGGCGAGGCCGGTCTGGACGAGGCCCGGGCGTGGGCGGGTGAGCGGCTGCCGGGGCTGCGTGCGGCGACGGCGGCCGAGTACGCCGGGAGCGGGCTGTGGGCGCGGTTGCCGCTCATCGACATGACGGTCCATCTGCCGTGGCTGCGGCGGCGGCTGACGGACGCGGGCGGGGTGATCGAGACGCGTACGGTGTCCGACCTGGCGTCGGTCGGGGCGCCCGTGGTGGTCAACTGCACGGGGCTGGGGGCACGGGAGCTGGTGCCGGACGCCTCGGTGCGGCCGGTGCGGGGGCAGCTGGTCGTGGTGGAGAACCCCGGGCTGCGGACGTGGGCCGTGTCGACCGGCGCCGACGGGGAGATGGCGTACTTCTTCCCGCACCGGGACCGGCTCGTGCTGGGCGGTACGGCCGAGGAGGACGTGTGGTCGACCGAGCCGGATCCGGCGGTGGCGGAGGCGATCGTACGGCGGTGTGCGGCGCTGCGGCCGGAGATCGCCGGGGCGCGGGTGCTGGGGCACCGGGTGGGGTTGCGGCCGGCGCGGGACGCGGTGCGGCTGGAGCGGCAGCCGACCGCGGACGGGCGGGTGCTGGTGCACAACTACGGGCACGGCGGGGCCGGGGTGACGGTGGCGTGGGGGTGCGCGGAGGAGGCGGCGGGGCTGGCCACCCGCTGAACCGGCCTGACGATACCGCGCCCCGAACGGGGCACGGGGCCGTACCGGTGTGCGGCTGCCGCTTGCGCGGGCGCGACCGGCCCCCACCGGACTGGAGGCAACTCACCGCTCTCCCGGCGGAGCCCAGCCGTGGTCGTGGCCCAGCGGGTCGCCCTCCGTCTCCGTGCCGGGGCCCGGGCCGACCCTGATCTCGAACTCGCCGTCGTACCTCTTGTGGCCCTCGACGACGGCGAGTTCGACGGCCTCGGAGCCCATCTCGCCGCGGGCTCGCCCGAAGCCCCTTCCCGGCCGCCCCTTTTCTTCAACTCTTCCGTTATTTGCGGCACCTTCTACCGAAAAACATGGATACGGAGAACCACAGGTGCCGCGGATCGAAGCCGTTTCAGCAGTCGGTGTCGGGCTCCCCGACCGTCAGGTGGTACGGGGCTCGCTCGTCGAGCAGCAGCGGTACGAGGGCACGCAGTGGCTGACGGAGAGGTACATATGTACCCCTGGTCCGCACTCCGTGCAGGGCGAGTTCGTCCTTCACCTCCGTGTACTGGTCGTCGGTGAGCCGGTAGCCGCAGGGCGGGTCCTGGATCACCTCGGCGGGTTCGGCCGGGTCGTTGTCGGCGCCGCCGACGTAGACGGGTCCGGTGTCGGCGTAGCCCTCGTGCCGGGCGCCGGTCGTGGCGGCCTCGATACGGCCGCGCCTGGCGTCGGTGAAGCCGAACAGCCCCTTCAGCGCGGCCAGTTGGGAGTCCACCCGACGCCGGTTGTTCGCCGCCTCGCCGACATCGGTCAGGTCGTCGACGCGGCTCTCGATGAGGAGCCCGACGGCGTGCTTGATGCCCGACATGTTGCGCAGGATGCGCTCCTGGCCGTCGCCGGCGGTCTGTTTGATCGGGTCGCCGGTGACGGGGTCGGTCCAGATGCCGTACGTGCCGGTCGTGTACCCGGCGCTGTGCGCGGCGGGGCGGACGTATGCCTGGGAGAGGGTCTGTGCCTCGCCGTGGACGGCCTCGTCGGTGTTGAGGTTGCGGGGCCAGAGGTCGAAGAGGTCCTTGTCGTAGTACGGGGGTGTGGCCGAGTACTCGTGCAGGTCGTAGACCACATCGGGCTGTCGGTCGCGGATCACCGCGGCCATGGCCCGTCCCTCGGCCGTCCGCAGCGCGATGTGGTCGCGGTTGATGTCGACGCCGTCGCTGTTGCCGCGGGTGTCGGCGGCCCGCCCGTCGGGGTTGGCGGTGGGTACGACGAGCAGGGTGGTGCGGTCGAGGAAGCGCCGGGTCGCCGCGTCCTTGGCGAACGCCAGGTCGCGGACCTTGGTGAGACAGGCCTCGCGGCCCGAGGGTTCGTCGCCGTGCTGGCTGCAGACGAGGAGCACCCTGTTCGGGGCGTCCGGCCTGCCCAGGCGGACCAGTTGGAGGGGGCGGCCCTGCTTCGTCGTACCGATGGAGGCGATCGAGACGCGGTCGCTCGCCTCGTCCACGGCAGCAAGGAACGTCTGCTCCTCCGCCTCGCCCGTCCACCGCGCTCCGTTCGACTGCTCGAACCCGGTGCGCGGCGGGGTGCCGGCCGCGTGGGCCGGCACCGCGACGAGGGAGGCGGCGAGGGCCGCCGTGGTGAGGGCGAGGGCCCGGATCACGAGCCCGCCCCCGGGACGCGCCGGACGGTCCGCGGCGCCTGCACGCCTTCGAGGGGCGATGCCTCCGGTACGACGGTGGCCGCGCCGTCGGTGGCGTACGCGAACGCCGAGGCGCCGCCGACCAGCGGGACGCTCGCCTTCGTGCGGGCCAGGTCGATCGTGAGGGTCGGGGTGGTCGACGGCGGGTCGATGAGGTCCTTGTCGGTACCCGCGACGATCAGGGCGAGACGGTGGCCGGCCGGGACGACGTGGTCGGTGGCGGCCAGGTCGAGGGTGATGGTGTACGCCTTGCCCGGGGTGAGCGGGACGCCCTTGCCGGGGTTCGCGTAGGTGCCGAGGTCGGCCCAGCCGCGGCTGACGACCTCGTGGTCGACGGCGGCGGTCTTGGCCTTGGTCTCCTTGAAGCAGGCGCTGTCACCGGCGGTGCTCGCACCCCAGCAGGTGCGGTCGGTGAGGGTGCTGATGCCCTCGCCGGCGGTCGCGTAGTCGCGGATGGTAGCGGGGCCGAGGTCGACGAGGACGGCGGAGAGATGGGCCGTCGCGGTGGTCGGGGTGGCGGTCACGGTGACCTTCGAGGAGCCGGAGATGCGCAGGTCCCTGGTGAGGGCGCCGGTGGTGAAGCCGGCCTTCTCGGGCGTGGCGGTGTCGATCCGCGCGGCCCAGTCGGTCTCGCTGAGCGCCGGGTTGTCGGTGACGGACTCGGTGCCGTGGCCGCGGGTCAGACCGAGGGTGCCGACGCCCGGCTGAGTGCCCTGGCCGGGGCGGAGGGTGGCCGTCGAAGTGCCGCGCGGGGGCCAGACCTTGGAGGTGACCCACTGGTCGGGGTGGCGTTCGATGTCGGCCATCGGCTCACGGTCGATGCCGTTGTCGTAGCCGAGGAGTTCGTGGTCGAACCAGCGGTGCAGGGTGTCGACCCACTCGGCGCGACGGAAGTCGAAGGGGTCGACGTGACCGGTCTGGGAGAGCCAGATCTTGCGCTCGACGCCGTTCCTGCCGAGGGCGTCCCACCACTGGCCGAGGTGCTTCATACGGACGTTGAGGTCCTGCTGGCCGTGGATCGCGAAGACGCTGGCCTTCACCTTGCCCGCGTCCTTGACGTAGTCCCGCTCGGTCCAGAAGCCGGTCCGGTCGCCCGTGCGCGGGGCGCCGTCGACGATCTTCTGCTGGACGGCGTCGCACCTGGTGCGGGCGTCGGGGCTGTTGACGTAGTTCGACAGCCAGTCGGGGCCGGAGTCGTAGAGGGGTGCGCCCTGCTGGAAGTAGTAGTCGTACCAGGAGGAGATGGCGCTGATCGGGACGATCGTCTTCAGCCCCTTGACGCCGGTGGCGGCGACGCCGTTGGCGATGGTGCCGTCCCAGCTCTTGCCGATCATGCCGGTTCTGCCGTTGGTCCAGGTCGCCTTGGCCTTGGTGCCGCCCGTGCGGGTGGTGTAGGCCTTGGCCCGGCCGTTCAGCCAGTCGACGACCGCTTTGGCGGAGAGGATGTCCGAGCGGCCGCCCACGTCCACACAGCCGTCGGAGCGGTTGGTGCCGGCGAGGTCGACGCCGACGAAGGCGTAGCCGCGCGGCACGAAGTAGTTGTCGTAGAACAGCGGCATCTGGACGACGTTGCCGTTCGCGTCGTACGTCTTGCGCTGGCTCTCGTTGCCGCGTCCGCAGCAGGAGTAGTACGGGCTGGCGTCCATGACGACCGGTACCTTGCGGCCCTGCCGGTCGAGTTCGCGGGGGCGGACGATGTCGACGGCCACGCGGTCGTTCTTCCCGTCGCCGTCCCCGTCGAGTCCGGTGTCCACCCAGACGGCCTCGCGGACGGCGTCGTCGTAGGAGTAGACGGGTCGGCTCTCGCGCGGGGCGGCCTGTGCGGCGGCCGGCGTGAGGAACGTGGCCAGCAGGGCGGCGGTGGCCGCCGTCGCGAGCGGTCTCCAGGGTGTGAAGCGCGTGCGTATCGGCATGCGGCGGACGGTACAGCGGTCAACTCCCTTACAAAAGAGGGCCGATTGGGGCGGGTGGAGGGTGGCTGGAAAGGTGTGTGGGGCATGGTCGCTCATGACGGCCGAATGGCGATCGTGTGACAGGGGTGACCATGGACACGCCCGGGTCCACAGGTGATGAATAGGCTCCGAACAGACCTCGTGCCCCTACGACTTGGAGCTTTCGTGCAGCGCAGACTCATCGCGCCCGGCGCACTGGCCGCCGCGTCCGTCCTGCTGGCGATCCCGGCATCGGCCGCCGGCCACTCCCCCGGCGCACCGGGCATCGGCGACCCCTACTACCCGGCCTACGGCAACGGCGGATACGACGTCTCCCACTACGACCTGCGGCTGAAGTACCAGCCGGCCACGGATCAGTTGGAGGGCACGGCGACCCTCCTGGCCCGCACCACGCAGGATCTGTCGCGGTTCGATCTGGACTTCCTGCTGGATGTCAGCGAGGTGCGGGTCAACGGCGTGAAGGCGGCGTTCACCACCTCTGGGGAGCACGAGCTGGAGATCACGCCGAAGACCCCGCTGGCGAAGGGCGCTGCCGCGACGATCGTCGTGCGGTACAGCGGGGTGCCCTCGTCGAAGCAGGCGTACGGATTCACCAGCTGGCACCGCACCCCGGACGGCGGGGTCGGCGCGAACGAGCCCGAGGCGGCCTGGTGGTGGTTCCCGAGCAACGATCATCCGCTCGACAAGGCCACCTACGACGTGTCCGTACTGGTTCCGGACGGCTCCCAGGCCATCTCCAACGGCACGCTGCAGTCGACGAGTTCACGGGCGGGCTGGACCCGGTTCAACTGGCGGTCCGACAAGCCGCAGGCCACCTATCTGGCGACGCTGGCCGTCGGGAAGTTCGACATCACGACCGGGACGACCGAGAGCGGCATTCCGGTCGTCAACGCCTACAGCAAGGACCTCGGGAACAACGCGGGGGCCGCGCGGGCGAGCATCGAGCGGACCGGGGAGATCGCCGACTGGCTGAGCGAGTACTACGGGCCCTACCCCTACAACGCGCTCGGCGGGTATGTGCCGAACACCGACACCGGGTACGCGCTGGAGACGCAGACCCGGCCCTTCTACAGCCCGCGGCAGTTCGCGGGCGGGTCCAATGTGTCCGTGGTCGTGCACGAGCTGGCCCACCAGTGGTACGGCGACCTCGTCTCCGTCGCCGGCTGGAAGGACATCTGGATCAACGAGGGCTTCGCGCGGTACGCCCAGTGGCTGTGGTCCGAGCACGAGAACGAGGGCACGGCCCAGGAGATCGCGGACTACGTGTACGCCTCGCATCCGGCCGACGACCCGTTCTGGACGGTGAAGCCCGGTGACCCCGGGCCGGAGAACCAGTTCCACCTCGCCGTCTACGACCGGGGCGCGCTGGCCCTGCAGGCGCTGCGCAACGAGATCGGGGACGACGACTTCTTCGCGCTCCTGAAGGGCTGGCCGCAGAAGTACGCGTACGGCAACGCGACGGTCGCCGACTTCGAGAAGTACGCCGAGGACGTGTCCGGGCAGTCGCTGTCGGCGCTCTTCGACACCTGGCTGTTCCAGCCGTCGAAGCCGGCCGCTCCGGCGGCGGCGGACGCGTCCAGCGCGCGGGCTGCGGCCGCCGGGGGGACGCCGGTGCAGCCGAAGTCGTGGAAGAAGATCGCCGCGACGAACGGTGTGCACGATCACGAGCACGCCGGCGAGCACGCGGGCGAGTAGGGACCGGCGGGTCGGGGCGGTTCCGTCATCCTTCGACTCCGGTCGAGGTGTGGGCCGCCCCCACCGGCTTGGACTCCGGGGAGCCGCGCTGGCGGAGGTAGACGGACAGGATGGCCATCGACGCCACGGCGAGGAACTCCGACTGCCAGTTCTGCAGGGTGCGGCCCCAGAAGTCCGCCGAGCCGATGTAGTCGCCCCAGCCCATCGGCGCCTGGAGTCGGCGCAGTTGCTCCTCGTTGTACGCGGCGGCTCCGGTGATCGACTGGGACAGCCAGGACAGGGCGAACAGGGTGCCCATCACCAGGCCGAGGGAGTGCGAGAAGACATGCCGCCGGAAGCCGTGCCCACGGGCCCAGCGCGGTGAATGGCGGTGGGCGTATCCGCCCACCTGCTGGGCCTTGTCGGACTCCGTCCCGGCTTTGTCCATTTCCTTCGATTCGGGGGAACCTCGCTGCAGCAGCCAGACGGTCGCGGTGATGTAGAGGAAGAACTGGAGATATTCGGACTGCCAGTTCTCCGTGACGTCGACGGCGAAGTCGGACGACATCAGGTATTCGCCGAAACCGACCTGGGCCAGTCCGTCCGTGGCCAGTTGATTGTTGAACTCCGCGTGGCCCGCGATCGCCTGTCCCACGAGGGCCAGCAGGAATGCGAGGCCGAATCCCAGGCCCAGTCCGTTGTCGCGGAGGAATCCGCGTGTTCTCGTGGTCATCGGTGCATCAGCCCCACGGCGCTGAAGTAGACGAGGCCGGTGAGGACGACGACCAGGCAGAGCGTGAACATGATCCGCATACGGCGTCAGCCTCCCTGGAGCACGCAGTCGTAGGGCTGACCCGGGCGGGGCGTGCATCCGGCGGCGACGACCTTCCAGCCGTCGGCGAAGCGCGACAGGAACAGAGTGTCCGAGTCGAGGACGACGCGGGCCTGTCTGCCGTAGACGTCCGTGCCGCGGGTTTCACCGCCCAGGGGTATGTCCTGGGAGGCGATCGCCTTCTCGCAGCTGGATTTCTCGGACTGCATCAATTCACTGCGGGTTTCCGGAGCGAGTGCCGCGCACAGGCCCTTCGCGTCGTCGGAGTCGAGAAGCCGCTCGAATGCGGTCGCCGCGGCGGTGGCCGCCGAATCGCGCTGTCCCGCACTGTCACAGCCGCCGACAACCAGTCCGCATACGGACAGGAACAGCAGCGTGCCGATCCAGCGCACCTTTCTCACACGGTCCGGGTACCCGCTTGTTCCACGGACAAAAGATCGGCGGTACGGGTGTGGAGCGCGTCCCGGCTTATCGCGTCCGTCTCCGTCGCCGGGACCGTGCAGGCGTGGGCGCCGGCCACCGCTCCGTACAGGGCGCACCGGTGCGCGGGCTCGCCGCTCAGCCAGCCGTGGAGGAAGGCGGCGGCGAAGGCGTCACCGGCGCCGTTGGAGTCGACCACCGGGGCGGGTGGCGGGGCCGCGGGGATCCGGGTCAGCTCGGTGTCGGCCAGCAGATACGCGCCCTCGGCCCCGGCGGTGGCGACGACGATCTGGGCGCGGCCGCGTTCCACGATCCGGCGCATGGTGCGCTCGGGGTCGGTCAGGGCGGCGGCGGAGACGAAGACCACGTCCGCCGTGTACGCGAAGGGCTCGTGGTACGGGTTCTCGCCGTCCCAGTCGTGCAGGTCGGTGGAGATGGTCACGCCGGACTCGCGCAGGACCGGGAGGGCGTGGGCGCAGGGCTGGGTGATCGACACATGTGCGTGCCGGCTGGCCTCGGCGAGTGCCCTCACGGTGGGCTCGGGCAGGCGGTCGTCGGGGTGGCCGCGGGTCACGTCGTACAGGGACAGCCGCCGGCCGTCGGGGCTGACGAGGTTGACCGCGCGCTTGGTGCCCGCGGGCTGCGGGACCGCGGTGAGGGCGATGCCCTTGTCGCGGTGCAGGGCGCGGACCAGGTCGCCCTCGGGGTCGTCGCCGAGCATGTCCAGGTGGTGGGTGCGCAGGCCGAGGGCGCTGAGGGCGACGGCGACGAAGTCCCCGGTCTGGCCGGCGCGGGTGCGGATCCCGGAGTCGATCATGTAGCTGTCGGCGTACGGAAGCGGCAGCTCCGGCACGTGGATGATGGTGTCGACGCCCGCGCCGCCGAGCACCAGAACGTCGGTGTCCCTGCTCAACTCCGGCCCTCCCCATGGTCGTAGACCGTGACGGCGATGTCCTTCGCGACGAGCCGCTCGGTGATGAGGGGTTCGACGCGGGACCACTTGCCTCCGGCCAGCCCGCACCCTATCCGGGGCATGTGCACGGACGCGCCGAGCTCGGTGGCCTTCTCCGCGAGCTTCTCCAGTGCCGCGTCGATCGCCTCGTAGCGCACCGGGACGCCCTTGCTGCCGGTGCGTATCCCCCGCTGCCCGACCATGTTCGCCACCCACACATACGGTTCGACCTGTACGAACTGGACCGCGCCCAGCCCGAAGTCGTTCGACGCGCGCTTGCGGTGCCAGGCGCGGAACGCCGCCTCCGGCTCCGGCCAGCGACGCGACAGCGCGAGCACGAAACCCTTTCCCCATCCCCCGATGTCGTTGCAGACATGGGCGATCACCTTGACGCCCTTCACCGACGGCGCGGTGGCGTCACCCCGGATGTAAGTGATCTCCGACATGACGCCACCGTAGGTGCTGCCACTGACAGTGGCCTCCGAGTTACCGGCGCGCGACCGGCCGGCCTGCGACTCACCGGCCTGCCAGTCACCGGCCCCGGGTCATCAGGTGATGCGGGTCAGCTCCTGGTCCGTGGTCTTCTCCGCGCGGCGGCGGACCGCGTACCAGCCGGTGACCAGCATCGCCGCGATGACCGGGATCATCAGCAGCGTCTTGCGGCCGACCTCCGGGTCGTTCCACATCATGCCGAGGCAGGCGAGCAGGAAGGCGATCGTGGCGGTCTCCGTGACCGGGCTGCCGGGGAGGCGGAAGGAGGGGCGGGTGAGCCGGCCGGCCTTGGCGCGGCGGACGAAGGCCAGATGGCAGATCATGATGATCACCCAGGTGGAGATGATGCCGAGCGAGGCGACGTTCAGCACGATCTCGAAGGCCTGGCTCGGCATGAGGTAGTTCAGGCCGACGCCGAGGACGCAGACCGCGCAGGTCAGCAGGATGCCGCCGTAGGGGACCTGGCTGCGGTTCATCCGCGCCGTGAACCTGGGGGCCGAGCCCGCCATCGCCATGGAGCGGAGGATGCGGCCCGTGGAGTAGAGGCCGGAGTTCAGGGACGACATCGCCGCCGTCAGGACGACCAGGTTCATGACGTCACCGGCCGCGGGGACGCCGATCTTCGACAGGACCGTGACGAAGGGACTCTCGTCGGCCGAGTACACCGAGCCGGGGAGGAGCAGGGCCAGCAGGACCACCGAGCCGACGTAGAACAGGCCCACCCGCCACATGATCGAGTTCACCGCGCGCGGGACGACCTTCTCCGGCTCCGCGGTCTCGCCCGCGGCGACGCCGACCAGCTCAAGGGCTGCGTACGCGAAGATCACACCCTGCATGACGAGGACGACGGGCATCAGGCCGTGCGGGAAGACACCGCCGTTGTCGCTGATCACACCGAGGCCCGGGGTCTGGCCGCCGACCTCGTGCCGGGTGGCCAGCAGGAAGATGCCGACGCACATGAAGGCGACCAGGGTGGCCACCTTGATGATCGCGAACCAGAACTCCATCTCGCCGAAGATCTTCACCGAGATCAGGTTCACCGCCAGGACCACGGCCAGGGCGATCAGGGCCAGGGTCCACTGGGGGATGTCCGTGAACAGGCTCCAGTAGTGCGTGTAGAGGGCGATCGCCGTGATGTCGGCGATACCGGTCGTCGACCAGTTCAGGAAGTACATCCAGCCCGCGACGTACGCGCCCTTCTCGCCGAGGAACTCGCGCGCGTACGACACGAAGGAGCCGGACGACGGCCGGTACAGGACCAGCTCGCCGAGCGCCCGCACCACGAAGAACGCGAAGATTCCGCAGACCAGATAGGCGATCGCGAGCGCCGGGCCCGCGTTGTGGAGGCGTCCTCCGGCGCCGAGGAAGAGGCCGGTGCCGATCGCGCCGCCGATGGCGATCATGTTGACGTGGCGGGCCTTGAGGTCCTTGCTGTAGCCGGCGTCGCCCGCGTCGGCGGGCGCCTGGGCCGCCGGGGTGGGGGATGCGGCCTGTGCCGTGTCCACGGCGTCCTTGCTCACGAGTGGTACCGCTCTCTGGTGCGCCCGAGCGGATCGCGCTCAGGTGTCCGGACGTACGTATGGCCTGTGCGCTCGGTGGAGGCACAGACCAAGGGGCCACCTTCCCCCGTCCCGCACCGGTCACGCGGTGGCGGACCTCACAGAGCGGGACATCTCACATGATCGCCGGGCGAGATCACCGGGCGGGCCGCGAGCAAGGTCGTCAAGGGTGCCCGCGAGGTTTCACAGCACTGGTGAGACAGCGATACTGCTGCACATGACGACCGAATCCACCGGGACCGACGCGACCGTCCTCACGATCGACGAGCTGGCCGCGCGGGCGGGCGTCACGGTCCGCACGGTCCGCTTCTACGGCACCAAGGGGCTGCTGCCGCCGCCGGTGATCGGTCCGCGGCGGGTGGGGCACTACGGCGGGGAGCATCTGGCCCGGCTGGCGCTGATCGAGGAGCTCCAGCACCAGGGGATGACCCTCTCCGCGATCGAGCGGTATCTGCGGCAGCTGCCGCCCGACCTCAGCCCGCACGACCTCGCGATCCACCGCGCGGTCGTCGCCTCCTGGGCGCCGGACACCGCGGAGACGGCCACCCGCGAGGAGCTGGAGCAGCGGGCGGGGCGGGCGTTGAGCGACGTGGACCTGGAGCGGCTGGCCGCGATGACCGTCGTACGGCCGGACGGCGACGGGTACGGCTTCGACTCGGCGCTGCTGCGGCTCGGGGTCCAACTCCTGGACGTGCCCCTGTCGTTGGAGTCGATCCTGGCCGCGCGCAGCGTGCTCGTCGAGCATTCGCGGGCCGCGGCGCACGAGTTGGCGGAGCTGTTCCGGGGCGAGGTGTCGGAGCGGGCCGCACAGGATGTGAAGTCGCTGTCCGCGCACATGCATCCGATCGTGGTGCAGGCGCTGCTGACCACGTTCCAGCGGTCGTTGAAGGAGGAGCTCAGCCAGTGGATCCCCATCTCGTCACAAGTAGGCGGATCCTCCTGAGACGTTGAGGGTCTGGCCGGTCAGGAAGCCGCTGCCCTCGTCGACCACGTACAGCAGCGTCGAGACCAGGTCGGCCGGTTCCTGGGTGCGGGCGACGGCCTGTCCGGCGCGTACGGACTCGAAGCCGCCGTCCGCGCCGGCCGTGTGCTCGGCGGTGGCGGTGGCGACAGCGGTGCGGAGCATGGTCGGGGCGATGGCGTTGGCGGTGATGCCGTACGGGGCGAGCGCGGCGGCGAGGGCGCGGGTGAAGCCGATGAGGCCCATCTTCGAGGCGACGTAGGGGACCATCGTGGGCGGTGCCGTGAAGACCGCCGCGGAGGCGATGTTGACGATACGGCCCCATCCGGCCGCCTTCAGATACGGCAGGGCCGCCTGTGTCACCAGGAACGGCCCCTCCAGGTTGACGCGCATGACACGGCGCCAGTCCTCGGCGGTGGTCTCCTCGAAGGGCTTGGAGGGGCGGACGCCGGCGTTGTTGACGACGACGTGCAGGGTGCCGAACCGGTCGATCAGCCGCTCCAGTTGGGCCTCTATGGCCTCCTCGTCGGTGACGTCGCCGACCAGCTCCACATAGTCGAGGATCTTCGCCGCGGTCCGCGGCTGCGGCACCAGGTCGAGGCCCGCGACCCGGTAGCCGCGCCCGGCCAGCGCTACGGCGAACTCCTGCCCGAGGCCCTGTGCCGCTCCGGTCACCAGGGCGGTACGTGTCTCCATGGGGCGAGTGTGATGACCCGTCAGGCGGTGGGCAAGAGCGCAACCTCGGTGGGGACGGGGCCGGTTCGCGGGCCGGCGTCGGGGCACCGTCCCCCGAGGAGCAAGCGTGACGTGTCGCTCAGCGGTACGTCACCGGGTGTCGGCCGATGCCGTCACCGGGCGTCGGTGAACGTCTCCCCCTTCTCCGCCTTCTCCACCAGCAGCGCGGGCGGCGTGAACCGGTCCCCGTACCGCTCGGCGAGCTCACGCGCGCGTGCCACGAAACCGGGGAGGCCGCCCTCGTATCCGTTGATGTACTGCAGCACGCCGCCGGTCCAGCCCGGGAAGCCGATGCCGAAGATCGAGCCGATGTTGGCGTCGGCGACGGAGGTCAGGACGCCTTCCTCGAGGAGCTTGACCGTGTCGAGGGCCTCGGAGAAGAGCATGCGTTCCTGCATGTCTTTGAAGGGCACGGTCGCGAAGGCGATCCCGGCGCCTTCCCGGGTGAAGTGCTCGCGCAGGCCCGGCCACAGGCCCGCGCGCCTGCCGGTCTCGTCGTAGTCGTAGAAGCCCGCGCCGCCGCTGCGTCCCGTACGCCCGAACTCGTCGACCATGCGGTCGATCACGGCCTCCGCGGGGTGCGTGGGCCACACCCCGCCCGCCTCCTCGACCGCCCGCTTGGACTCGTTGCGGATCTTCCGGGGCAGCGTGAGGGTGAGCTCGTCCATGAGGGACAGCACCTTCGCCGGGTACCCCGCCTGTGCCGCCGCCTGCTCGACGGAGGCGGGCTCGATGCCCTCGCCGACCATCGCCACACCCTCGTTGATGAAGTGGCCGATGACGCGGGAGGTGAAGAAGCCGCGCGAGTCGTTGACCACGATCGGTGTCTTCTTGATCTGCCGGACCAGGTCGAAGGCGCGCGCGAGGGCCTCCTCCCCCGTCCGTTCGCCCTTGATGATCTCGACGAGCGGCATCTTGTCGACGGGCGAGAAGAAGTGCAGTCCGATGAAGTCGGCCTGGCGCTCGACGCCCTCCGCCAGGGCGGTGATCGGCAGGGTCGAGGTGTTGGAGCACAGCAGCGCGTCCGGCGCGACGATGTGCTGGATCTCCTGGAACACCTTGTGCTTGAGCTCGGGGTTCTCGAAGACGGCCTCGATCACCGCATCGCAGCCGGCCACGTCGGCGGGGTCGGCGGTCGGCGTGATGCGGGCCAGCAGCTCGTCCGCTTTCGCCTGCGTCGTACGGCCCCGGCTCACGGCCTTCGCGCACAGCTTCTCGGAGTACGCCTTGCCCTTGGCCGCCGCCTGCGCCGTCACGTCCTTCAGGACGACGTCGATCCCCGCGCGGGCGCACGAGTACGCGATACCGGCGCCCATCATCCCGGCGCCCAGCACGGCGACCTTGCGGACCAAGCGCTGCTCGATGCCCTTGGGGCGGTTGGCGCCGGAGTTGACGGCCTGGAGGTCGAAGAAGAACGCCTGGATCATGTTCTTCGAGGTCTGCCCGGCGGCGAGTTCGACGAAGTAGCGGGCCTCGATGACCTGCGCGGTCTCGAAGTCGACCTGGGCGCCCTCGACCGCGGCGGCGAGGATGCTGCGCGGCGCCGGGTAGGGCGCGCCGCCTGTCTGCTTGCGCAGGTTGGCCGGGAAGGCGGGGAGGTTCGCCGCGAACTTGGGGTTGGCGGGGGTGCCGCCGGGGATGCGGTAGCCCGGCTTGTCCCAGGGCTGCTGGGACTCGGGGTTGGCCTCGATGAAGGCGCGGGCCTTGGCGAGCAGTTCCTCCTGGGTGGCGGCCACTTCGTGGATCAGGCCGTTGTCCAGGGCACGCTGCGGGCTGTACTGGGTGCCCTGGAGCAGCACCTTCAGCAGCGCGTCGGCGATGCCGAGGAGGCGGACCGTGCGGGCCACGCCGCCGCCTCCGGGCAGCAGGCCGAGCGTGACCTCGGGGCAGCCGATCTTGGAGCCCGGCGCGTCGAGGGCGATGCGGTGGTGGCAGGCCAGCGCGATCTCGTAACCGCCGCCCAGGGCCGCGCCGTTCATCGCGGCGACGACCGGCTTGCCGAGGGTCTCGATGCGGCGCAGGTTGCGCTTGATGGCCATGCCGCCGTCGAACAGCTCCTGCGCGGTCTCCGGGGTGACCCGGATCAGGTCGCGCAGGTCGCCGCCCGCGAAGAAGGTCTTCTTGGCGGAGGTGAGGATGATGCCGCGGATGGAGTCCTTCTCGGCCTCCAGGCGGTCGGTGACGTACGCGAGGGAGTCGCGGAACGCCTGGTTCATGGTGTTCGCGGACTGGTCGGGGTCGTCGAGGACGAGGGTGACGACGCCCTCGCGGTCCTGCTCCCAGCGGATGGTCGTGGACTGAGTGCTCATGTGGAGGTTCTCCGTGTGATCCGTTGATCCGTCGTATCCGTCGGGAGGGGGTCAGATGCGCTCGACGATGGTGGCGATGCCCATGCCGCCGCCCACACAGAGGGTGGCGAGGCCGTAGCGCTTGTCCTGGCGTTCCAGTTCGTCGACGAGCGAGCCGAGGATCATCGCGCCGGTCGCGCCGAGCGGGTGACCGAGGGCGATCGCGCCGCCGTTGACGTTGACCTTGTCCAGCGACAGGCCCATGTCCTTCACGAAGCGGAGCACCACGGCCGCGAATGCCTCGTTGATCTCCACCAGGTCGATGTCGTCGATCGTCAGGCCCGCCCTGGCGAGCGCCTTGCGGGTGGCCGGGGCGGGGCCGGTGAGCATGATGGTCGGCTCGGAGCCGGAGACGGCCGCGGCCACGATCCGCGCGCGCGGGGTGAGCCCGTACCGCTCGCCGACCTCCTTGGAGCCGATGGCGACCAGCGAGGCGCCGTCCACGATGCCGGAGGAGTTGCCCGCGTGGTGGACATGGTCGATCTTCTCGACCCAGTGGTACGTCTGGAGGGCCACCGCGTCGAAGCCGCCGAGGTCGCCGATGTCCGCGAAGGACGGCTTGAGCTTCGCGAGGGAGTCCGCGGTGGTGCCGGGGCGCATGTGCTCGTCGTGGTCGAGGACGACGAGGCCGCTGCGGTCCTTGACCGGCACGACGGAACGGTCGAAGCGGCCCTCCTTCCAGGCCGTCGCCGCCCGCTCCTGCGAGAGCGCCGCGTACTCGTCGACGTCCCGGCGCGAGAAGCCCTCGATGGTGGCGATGAGGTCGGCGCCGATGCCCTGCGGCACGAAGTTCACGTTCAGGTTGGTCATCGGGTCGTTGAACCAGGCGCCGCCGTCGGAGGCCATCGGCACCCGGGACATGGACTCGACGCCGCCCGCGAGGACGAGGTCCTCCCAGCCGGAACGGACCTTGGCGGCGGCCATGTTGACGGCCTCCAGTCCCGAGGCACAGAAGCGGTTCTCCTGCACGCCCGCGACCGTGTCGGGGAGTCCGGCGGCCACTGCGGCGATCCGGGCGATGTCGGAGCCCTGGTCGCCGACCGGGCCGACCACGCCGAGGACGATGTCGTCGATCGCCGCCGGGTCCAGGTCCGGGAAGCGGCTGCGGATCTCGTGGATGAGTCCGACGACCAGGTCGATGGGCTTGGTGCCGTGCAGGGCGCCGTTCGCCTTGCCGCGGCCGCGCGGGGTGCGGATCGCGTCGTACACGTACGCTTCGGTGCTCACGAGGAAGCCTTTCGGGGGTGGTCGAGGGTGAGGGTCAGCCCAGCAGGGAACGGCCGATGATCTCTTTCATGATCTCGGTCGTGCCGCCGTAGATGGTCTGGATACGGCCGTCCGTGAAGGCCCGGGCGACGGGGTACTCGCTCATGTAGCCGTAGCCGCCGTGCAGTTGCAGGCACCGGTCGGCGACCCGCTTCTGCAGCTCGGTCGCCCACCACTTGGCCATGGAGGCGTGGACGGCGTCGAGTTCCCCGTTCGAGTGGTCCTCGATGCAGCGGTCGAGGAACGTGCGGGTGACGGCGCACTCGGTGGCCATCTCGGCCACCTCGAAGCGGATGTGCTGCTTGGCGGCGAGCGGGCGGCCGAAGGCCTCGCGCTCCTTGACGTACGCGGTGGTGATCTCCAGGAGGTGTTCGGCGGCGGCGATCGCGGAGACGGCGATGCTCAGGCGCTCCTGGGCGAGGTTGGTCATCAGGTGGACGAACGCGCCGTTCAGCTGCCCGAGGAGGTTCTCCTTGGGCACACGCACGTCGTGGAAGAACAGCTCGGCCGTGTCCTGGGCCTTCTGGCCGATCTTGTCGAGGTTGCGGCCGCGCTCGAAGCCCGCCATGCCGCGCTCGACGACGAGCAGGGACAGACCGTGCGCGCCGCCTTCCGGTGTCGTCCTGGCGACGACGATCACCAGGTCGGCGAGGATGCCGTTGGAGATGAAGGTCTTGGAGCCGCCCAGGACCCAGTGGTCGCCGCGGTCCTCGGCGTGCGTGCGGATGCCCTGGAGGTCGGAGCCGGCGCCGGGCTCGGTCATGGCGATGGCGGTGATGAGCGTGCCGTCGCAGAAGCCCGGGAGCCAGCGCCGCTTCTGCTCCTCGGTGGCCAGGCCGGTCAGATACGGCCCGATGATGTCGTTGTGCAGTCCGAGCGCGAGCCCGGGCGCGCCCGCGCGCGTGAACTCCTCGGCGAGTACGGCGCTGTAGCGGAAGTCGGCGGTGCCGCCGCCCCCGTACTCCTCGTCCACGGCGAGCCCGAGGAGCCCCTGCTTGCCGGCCGCGCGCCAGGCCTCGCGGGAGACGATGCCGTCCTTCTCCCACTGCTCGTAGTGCGGCTCCACCTCCCTTGCGAGGAAGGCGCGCACGGTCTCGCGGAACGCGTCGTGCTCGGGGGCGAAGATCTGCCGCTTCATGCGAGGCCCTTCGGTGCGGGGCCGTCCGGACCGGCGCCCTGGGTGGCGGGGCCGTCCGGTTCGCGGCCCTTCAGGAGATCGGGTACGTCCCAGTCGTGCGCCACGTCGCCGGTGTGCGCGCCGGGTTGGGCGGGGCCGGTGCGTACGGCGGTCGGGGTCGCGGAGAAGCGCGGGGCGGGTGCGGGCTGGGTGAGGCCGTCGTGGTCGGTGAAGGTGCCGCGGGCGGCGAGGTGGGGGTGGTGCGGGGCCTCGCGCAGGGACAGTACGGGCGCCACGCACGCGTCCGTGCCGTCGAAGAGGGACGTCCACTCGTCCCTGGTAAGGGACTTGAAGCGGGCGGCGACGGCCTCGCGCAGCTCGCCCCAGCGGGTCCAGTCCTTGCGGGCGCCGGAGTGCTCCGCGAGGTCGAGGAGGCGTACGAACTCGTCGTAGAACTGCGGCTCCAGCGCTCCGACCGCCATGTACCTGCCGTCGGCGGTCTCGTACGTGCCGTAGTACGGGCAGCCGCCGTCGAGGAGGTTGGCGCCGCGGCGGTCCTGCCAGCCGCCGGCGGCGAGCATGCCGTGGATCATCGCGGAGAGGTGGGCGGTGCCGTCGACGATGGCGGCGTCGACGGTCTGTCCGGTGCCGGTGGCGCGCGCGTGGTGGAGGGCGGCGAGGACGCCCACGACGAGGTAGAGGGAGCCGCCCGCGTAGTCGCCGAGGAGGTTGGCGGGGGCGGGCGGGGGTTCACCGGGGGCGCCGATCATGCCGAGGGTGCCGGTGAGGGCGATGTACGCGATGTCGTGCCCGGCGCGCCGGGCGAGCGGGCCGTCCTGCCCCCAGCCGGTCATGCGGCCGTAGACGAGCCTCGGGTTGCGCGCGTGGCAGGCCTCGGGGCCGATGCCGAGGCGCTCGGCGACCCCGGGGCGGTAGCCCTCGATGAGGATGTCGGCGCGTTCGGCGAGGTCGAGGACGCGCGCGGCGCCGTCCGGGGCCTTGAGATCGATGATCACCGAGCGCTTGTTGCGGTTGGTGACGTCGAAGGCGGGGTCGATGGCGAGTCCCGGGCCGCCGGGCCGGTCCACGCGGACGACGTCGGCGCCGAGGTCGGCGAGGAGCATGGCGGCGAACGGGCCCGGTCCGATACCGGCGAGCTCCAGTACGCGCACGCCGGTGAGCGGGCCCTGCCCCGGCCTCGTTGCCGTTGTCATCCAGCCCCCATTGGCGTGACACAACCGATGTAACACCAGCGATGCTAAGAACCCGTTCCACTCGGCACAAGACCTTCAGCGAGCAAGCGCTTAGACAATCACCGTTCACCCCGCCCCGCGAGGGCGGCTCCGCACCCCTCACGCTAGCCTCGGCCACCGA
The DNA here is from genome assembly GCF_030403745.1 of Streptomyces sp. S.PB5. Classification (GTDB taxonomy): domain Bacteria; phylum Actinomycetota; class Actinomycetes; order Streptomycetales; family Streptomycetaceae; genus Streptomyces. Next base: position 172,510 of record NZ_JAQMWP010000010.1, on the reverse strand, counting down.
CAACGGCGCGTGGTGCGGAACCGAGGGGTGTCATGAGCAGGCTGAACAGGGCGGACCGTCCGTACGACATCGTGCTCTTCGGAGCCACCGGGTTCGTGGGCACGCTCACCGCGGAGTACCTCGCGGCCCACGCGCCCGAGGGGCTGCGCTGGGCGATCGCCGGCCGCAGCGAGGACAAGCTCCGGGCCCTGCGGGAACGGCTGCCGGGCGGCGCGGAGATCGGGGTGCTGCGGGCGGACGTGTCGGATCCGGCCTCGCTGCGGGCGCTGGCCGGGCACGCGCGCGTGGTGGCCACGACTGTCGGTCCCTATGTGACGTACGGCGAGGAGCTGGTCGCGGCCTGCGCGGAGACCGGGGCGGACTATCTGGACCTCAGCGGTGAGCCGGAGTTCGTGGACCGGATGTACGTCCGGCACGACGCACGCGCGCGTGAGACGGGTGCGCGGCTGGTGCACGCGTGCGGCTTCGACTCGGTGCCGCACGACCTGGGCGTGTACTTCACGGTGCGGCAGCTGCCGGAGGGGGTGCCGCTGCGGGTGGACGGGTTCGTGACGGTGGACGCGACCTTCTCGGGGGGCACCTTCGCCTCCGCGCTGAACCAGTTCGCGCGCGGCCGGCAGATGATCGCCGCCGCGCGGGACCGCGGACGGCACGAGCCGCGTCTGGTGGGGCGCCGGGCGTCCACACCGAACGGCGCGCCGCGGTACGTCGGGGAGGTCGACGCGTGGGCGCTGCCGCTGCCGACCATCGACGCGCAGATCGTGGGCCGGTCGGCCCGGGCGCTGGAACGTTTCGGCCCCGACTTCCGCTACCGCCACTACGCGGCCGTGCGCCGGCTGCCGATCGCCGTGGGCGGGGTCGCGGCCGCGGGCGCGCTGTTCGCGGCGGCCCAACTGCCGCCCGCGCGGCGCTGGTTGTCGGACCGGCTCAAGCCCGGGGACGGTCCGAGCGCCGAGAAGCGCGCCAAGAGCTGGTTCAAGGTCCGCTTCGTCGGCGAGGGCGGCGGCCGCCAGGTGTTCACCGAGGTCGCGGGCGGTGACCCGGGCTACGACGAGACGGCGAAGATCTTCGCCGAGGCGGCCCTGTCCCTGGCCTTCGACGACCTCCCCCCGACGTCCGGTCAGGTCACCACGGCGGTGGCCATGGGCGACGCCCTGATCGAACGGCTGCGGCACGCGGGAATCGTCTTCCGGGTGGCCAGGAGCCGCTGACCCGCCGCTACAGAGGCCACGTGGCCACGGTGTAGATCATCCCGCAGATCCACGCGAGCCCCGCCAGCACGGCCAGGACGAGCGCGGCCATCACGGCCCGCTCGACAGGGCGGTTGGGGTCGGTGAGGGGCTTCGGGGAGCGGTGGCGGGGCATACGGTGCGTCGTCATGGGGCACAGCCTGCCGATCACCGCGGGGCGCCCACATCCGTACGGATACTCAGATCGGGTACTCAGCCACCCAGTACGGCGTCCACGCTCGCGCGCAGTGCGGGGTCGTCGGCGGTGATCCGGTGTGCGAGGGGGCCGATCGTCCAGCCGGCGTGGTGATCGAAGTACGGCGCGGGCCCGGCCGCGTTGTGGGCCACCTTGGCGACGATCTCGGCGAGGCGGTACACCAACTGCCCTTCCTCCGTGAGCCCTTCGCACGGGGTGCCCGCACGGACCTGGTCGAACACCTCGCGGCCCCGGCACCACCGGTCGCGGTCACCCGCGAGGGCGAGCGCGGCCTCGACCTCAGGTGTCCGGTACGGCCCCTGTGCGACGGCCGCCAGGACCCGGCCCGCCCAGCCGACGGGGTCGGCCTGCCGCTCGTAGACGGCGCGCCCCCAGCTCCTGTCGGGGTACCGCGCGGCCTGTCGTGCCTGCGGGTCCGCGACCCGCATCGCCTCCTTCAGCGCCCGTCGGCACAGCGCGTCAGCGCGGCGGGTCGTCTCCGGGAGACGGTACTCAGGGGTCAGCGCCAGAGTGTGGGCGCAGGCGTCGTCCAGACTCACCCGGTGCCCGACCGAGACGAAGACGGGCTTGACGCCGTCCCGGGTGCGCAGGGCCCGGCCGACCTCCTCGGTGCCCGCGAGCAGCGGGGAGGCGCTCCCGCGCGGGGCGGCGGGATCGTCGTACGTGAAGGTGAAGGGGTTCTTGGCGACGCCGATCGTGGGGAGCCCGGTGAGGACGCCCAGGTGGCTCGCCAGGCCGAAGCGGCGGGGGTGGGCAAGGCCGTAGCCGTCGCAGACGACCAGGCCGGGCGGGCACGGCAGGGCGGCCAACGCGGCCATGACCGTGGGGATCTCACGGAAGGCCAGCAGGCCCGGGACGTACGGGAAGGAGATGCGGCCCACGGCCGTGGCCTCGGCCACGACGTCGAGGGTCGCCGCGTCCAGGGCGACTGCTGCCGCCGCCACGACGTCCCGCTCGTCGTCGTACGCCACGTCGACCCCGGTCACGTGCCCGGTGCCCGGCGGCGGGCCGGGCTCGTCCAGCACCACCTTCGTCCGCAACTCGTCCTGGACTGCGCGGGCTTGCTCCTCGGTCGCGGGCCAGCCCGCGGGAATGCTTACGGTCGTCATGATGGCCATGAGCGTACGTCGGCATAGGCTCGCGATCATGTTCGTACTGGAACTGACCTACACCGCCCCGCTCGATCAGGTCGACGCCGTTCTTGCGGCGCATGTGGCGTGGCTCGACGAGCAGTACGCCCAGGGCGTGTTCCTCGCCTCGGGGCGCAAGAACCCCCGCGACGGCGGGGTGATCCTCGCCGTCGCGCAGGACCGCGCGCGGATCGAGGCGATCGCCGCGACCGACCCGTTCGTGACGGCCGGCGTCTGCGCCTACCGCGTCACCGAGTTCGCCGCGACGAAGACCGCGCCGGAGCTCGACCGGTACCGCGAGTCGCCTTCCTGAAGCCTCAACTGCCGCCCAGCGCCCGCTTCAGCTGGCTCTTGTTCATGTCCGAACGGCCGCTGATGTTGCGGCGCTTGGCCTCCTCGTAGAGCTGGTCGTAGGTCGGACCCTGGGAGCCCTTCCCGGAGCGCCGGCCGCCCCTCTTCCCGGACGACATGTCCTGGGTCGAGGTGCGGCTCGCCGTCTTCGACTCCCCCGAACGGGCGCGTTCCTTGTTGACCGTCCGCGCGGCGATCTCCTCGGCGCGCTTGCTGCTCTCGCCCCGGTCCTTCGCGCTCTGCTTGATGTGCTCGTACTGCCGTTCCCTCTTCGGGCTCGAACCACGTGGCATGTGGGCTCACTCCTCTCGCGCTCGGCGACCGGGTACCCACATTCCGGATCAGCTCTCCAGCCGGGCCACGCGCCCCTTCTCCCCCGCCGCCCAGCAGCCGAGGTCTGCGGTGCAGTCGACGGTGTCGTACGAGCCGCTGTCGACCGTGCGCCAGGTGCGGCCCGCGTCGGTCGTCAGGTCGGTGCCGGTGGGGCCGACCGCGAGGGCGGCGGTGCGGCTGTGCGGGAGCCAGGCGACGCCCGAGCGGTAGGCGGGCGGCGGTGTGGCGGCGGGCCGCCAGGTGCGGCCGCCGTCCCGCGTCACGGCGCCGGCCTGCGGGGACGCCTGGTCGGCCCGGTAGTCGCCGCCGACCGCGAGACCGTGGGTGCGGTCGCGGAAGGCGAGCGCGAAGACGCCCTTGGCGGGGTCGCCGGCGGGAATCGGCGTGTCCGTGGCCGTCCAGGTGCGGCCCCGGTCGGCGGAGTGCAGCACGCGTGCGCGTGCCGCTCCGCCGGTGGCGAGCCAGACGTCCTTCGGGCCGGAACTGACGAGGCACTGACCGCTCGCCGCGAAACCGGCCTCGCCCTCCAGGGCGGCCGGCATGCCCTCGTCCGGCAGCACCTTCCAGGAACGGCCGCCGTCGCTCGTCGACAGGATGCGGAACTTCCCGTCCACCGGGTCACTCATCGCCAGACCGTGCCTGCGGTCGAAGAAGGTGAGGCAGTCGTAGAAGGCCCGGGCGTCGGTGTTGCGGAAGGACTCGGTCCAGGTCGCCCCGCCGTCATCGGTCCGGTAGACCCGGGACGCCTCGCCCTCGCCGATCGCCAGCACGACGGCCCGCCGCGCGTCGAACGCCTCGATGTCCCGGAACTGCAGCTCGCCCGCGCCGGGCGGCGAGACGTTCCGCCAGGTCGCGCCGCCGTCCGTGGTGCGCAGGACGGTGCCCTGGGTGCCGGAGACCCACGCGGTGGTCCGGCTGACGGCGGACAGCCCCCGCAAGCGCACCTCCGGGGTGCCGCTGTCCTTCAGCTCCCAGTGCGGTGCGCGCTGCGCCGATGCCGATCCGGTCGCCTGTGCGGGTACCGCCGTCAGCGCGGCCAGCGCCGCCGCGCACGCCACGCCCGCGACGACCCGCCTTCCCGTACGTCCCCCGGGTGCCGTCCGTCCCTGGCGTGCCATCTGTCTCATGCGTTCCGTGCGTGCCGTGCGTGCCGTGCGTCGCGTGATCCCCAAGCGCCTCATGGCGGGCGAAGCTAGCCCACGCACCCGTGATCGTCCAGACCGCCCTCGCCCGGGGCCGCCCTCGCCACAAGTGGCGTTCGGACCACAGGAAGACGACCACGTCACATCCGTGCATGAAAAACGGTGACCGAGGTCACTCGACTTTCGTGTACACGGATCGGCCGATTCCGACGTCTCTACCAGTGCCCGGCCTCATCCGACCGGTAAGCCAGTCCAGCCGTCACGAGGGAGCAACGCGTTGTCCACCGTCATCGAGCAGCCCGTTGAAGCCCGTCTCGTCGCCGCCGCGCCGCGGATGCCGAGCATTCCCGCCAAGCTGCACTACGACCGCCGTGACCCCTTCGCCATCCGCATGACCTTCCCGGCGCCGGCCACGCTGGAGGGCGTCGAGGTGTGCTGGACGTTCTCCCGCGAACTGCTGACCGCGGGACTGGAGAGCGCCGAGGGCCACGGGGACGTGCGGGTGCGGCCGTACGGGTACGACCGCACCGTGCTGGAGTTCCACGCACCCGAGGGGACGGCCGTCGTGCACGTCCGCACCGGCGAGGTCCGGCGGTTCCTGCAGGCGACGGCCGAATTGGTGCCGGTGGGGCTGGAGCATCTGCAGCTCGACCTGGACCAGCAGCTCGCGGAGCTCATGCGGGACGCGTAGGCGATCGGCACGGCCCCGCGCCCCTCGGGTGTCTCACCGCACCGTTCCCAGCAGGTCGTTGAGGCTCCCGTAACCGAGGCCCCCCTCCAGAGCCTCGTACATGCCCGACTCCAGCAGCTCCCGTGCGGCGCGGTGCACCAGGCCGTGCGCGGCCTGCGCGATGCCCGAACCGGCACTCACGCGCGCGACGCCGAGCGCCGCCAGGTCCACGACCAGCGGTGCGCCCGGGCCGGCCATGACGTTCAGTGGGGCATCAATACCGTCGACGAGCAGCTTCACCGTTCCCGGGTCGACGGCCCCGGGGACGAAGATCCCGTCGGCGCCCGCGGCTCGGAAGGCGGCGGCCCGCTCCAACGTCTCGTCCACTCCCCCGGCGCCCCGCAGGAACGTGTCGATGCGGGCGTTGATGAACAGCGGGACACCCTCCGCGTCGGCGGCCTCGCGGGCGGCGGCGATCCTCCCCCAGACTCCGTCCGGGGGACCCCCATTTCGCTTCGCTCGCCTGCTCGGCGACGGTCCGCAGCGGTCCCGTGCCCTCCTCGTACAGGGCGTCCTCGACGTTCACTCCGACCGCGCCCGCGGCGAGCACCGCGCGCACGGTGGCACCGACGCCCTCCGCCGTCCCGGCGTAACCGCTCTCGATGTCCGTGGTGACGGGTACGCCGACGGCTGCCACGATGCCGGCCACGACGCCGAGCGCCATGTCCCGGTCCACCCGGTCACCGTCCGCCGCGCCCAGCGCCCAGGCGAGCCCCGCGCTGGTCGTCGCCACGGCGGCGGCACCGGCGTCCTCGACGAGGCGGGCACTCGCGGTGTCCCAGGCGTTCGGCAGGACGAGCGGCCGCCCCGGGACGTGCAGGGCGCGGAAGGCAAGGGCGCGGTCGCGGAGGGAGGTGCGCAGGGAGGTCCGGTTCGTCACGACGGCCACTGAAGCAGCGCGGGGCCGCGCCGGTCCGGCAGGAATCCGACGTGAACGTGGGACCGCCCGGCTCAGACCCCCACTGCCTCAGACCCCCACCGCCTCACACCCCCGTCGGCGCAGCAGCGGCGGACAACGCCGAACACAGCTCGGCCATGACCTTCCGCACAGCCGGCCCCGCCGCCCCACTGCGCTCGGCCAGCTCCGCCAACCGCTCCTTGTGCTGTCCCCGCTCCTTGCGGGCCACCAGCGCGCGCAGCTCCGCCGCGACCCCGAGGACGACCACGGCCGCGTCCCGGTCGGAGACCTCCGCCGGTCGCACGGGCCCGTCGAGAACCTGCCGCACCTCCTCGCCCAACGCGTCCACGACGGCAACCCGCTCCAACGCGTACTCCACCGTCGGAAAGAGCCCGAGCGCCCGCCGCTTCTCCACGCGCAGACACCCCTCCGCGGCCAGCTGCTCCCGCACCGCCTCCAGCGTCACCCGCGCATGCAAGGGCACCCAGCTCCGCCACCGGTGCGGCAGGGACTCGCGTACGAGTTCCAGGAGCCCGTCGAGGACGGCGTCCCCCGTACGGGAGTCCATGTCGGCCGGGGTGGCGATGCCGTCGTCGTCGACGAGGAGCCCGCGCTGGGCCAGCTCGGCAAGCGCCCCGGCCCGCACCAGATGGTGGGGATGGGCCGTGCCGGTGAGCTCGTTCCTCGTGGTGTCCCAGGCCAGCAGGTAGAGCCGGGCGGGCAGCGACAGCGAGCCGTTGGGCACGGGGCCTCCTAGAGGTGCGATCGGGTCTCACGTTAATTCGTTGACAGCCTTCGCGCCCCCCTCCTACCGTTGACGACGGTCCTGTTGCCGTCGATTGGAGAAGGACGTTGCTCGTCTGAGGTCCTGAGACACCGCGTCACACACCACACGTGTGTGTGCGCTGCGTGCGACCTCGGCGTTCGAGCCGTCCTCCGGTGCAGGGCCTTATCTCATGCGCGCCACAGCCGACGTGCCGGCCATGGCCCATATGCCCGCGGAGCCCGGCTCCCCCTCGGTCGCAGGTGTCTCGACACGCGTTTGCCCCCTGTCGCATCGAGCAACCGCGAGGCCCGTATGTCTACTTCCATCACCTGCACCTCCCTCTCCTTCACCTGGCCCGACGGCACCCCCGTCTTCGAGGACCTCGACATCGTCTTCGGCCCGGGCCGTACCGGCCTTGTCGGAGTCAACGGGTCGGGAAAATCAACCCTGTTGAAGCTGATCGCCGGTGAACTCGCCCCGGCCGACGGCGCCGTGCGCGTCGCCGGCGAGGTGGGCTACCTCCCGCAGAACGTGACGCTCGACACCGCGATCCGGGTCGACGAGGCGCTCGGCATCGCCGCGCAGCGTGCCGCGCTGCACGCCATCGAGGCGGGTGACGTGGCCGAGGAACACTTCGAGACCGTCGGCGACGACTGGGACGTGGAAGAACGCGCCCTGGCCACGCTCGGCGAACTCGGCCTCGGCGACATCGGGCTGGACCGCACGATCGGCGAGGTGTCCGGCGGCGAGTCGGTGCTGCTGCGGCTGGCCGCGCTGCTGCTGCGCCGACCGGACGTACTGCTGCTGGACGAGCCGACCAACAACCTCGACCTGTACGCCCGCCGGCGGCTCTACGCGGCCGTCGCGTCCTGGCCGGGCGTGATGGTCGTGGTCAGCCATGACCGCGAACTCCTGGACCTGGTCGACCAGATCGCCGACTTGCGCTCCGGCGAGGTCACCTGGTTCGGCGGCACCTTCTCCGCCTACGAGGAGGCGCTCGCGATCGAACAGGAGGCGGCGGAGCGGATGTTGCGGGTCGCCGAGGCGGACCTCAAGAAACAGAAGCGCGAACTGTCCGACGCCCAGATGAAGTTGGCCCGCCGCAAGCGGTACGGGCAGAAGATGTGGGACCAGAAGCGCGAGCCGAAGATCGTCATGGGGGCGCGCAAGCGCGCGGCACAGGAGTCCGCGGGCAAGCACCGCATCATGCACGAGGAACGGCTCGCCGAGGCGAGGGAACGGCTCGACGAGGCGGTGGAGGCCGTACGGGACGACGACGAGATCCGTGTCGACCTGCCGTACACGGCCGTACCGCCGGGCCGGAACGTCCTGACGCTGATGGACCTGAAACTGGCGTACGGCGCGGAGGTGAAGGGCGGCTTCGACCTGCGCGGTCCGGAGCGGATCGCGCTGATCGGGCGCAACGGCGCGGGCAAGACCACACTGCTGCGGACGATCGCCGGGGAGCTGGAGCCGGTGGCGGGCGAGGCGACGGCGCATGTCCCGCTGCGGTTCCTGCCGCAGCGCCTCGACGTGCTCGACCCCGAGCTGTCGGTCGCCGAGAACGTGGCCCGGTTCGCGCCCGGCGCCACCAACAACCGGGTCCGGGCCCGGCTCGCCCGCTTCCTGTTCCGGGGCGCCCGCGCCGACCAGAAGGCGGCGACGCTCTCCGGCGGCGAACGCTTCCGGGCGGCCCTGGCCGCGCTGATGCTCGCCGAGCCCGCACCTCAGCTGCTGATGCTGGACGAGCCGACGAACAACCTCGACATGGCCAGCGTCCGGCAGCTGAGGACCGCCCTGGAGTCGTACGAGGGGGCGCTGCTCGTGGCCAGCCACGATCTGCCGTTCCTGGAGTCGATCGGCATCACCCGCTGGCTGCTGCTGGACGGAGAACTGCAGGAAACCACGCCGGAAGCGGTCGGGTATCCCGCCTAGCGCCGGGCGCCGCCCGGCCTCGTCACCGTCACCATCACCGGGGTGACGGAGCACGACGGATGATCTTCGGAGGGCCGCCCCCGGGAACGGGGGCGGCACCGCGCTCGGTTACCGGCGCGTATCTCAGGAGGGCCACAGCCTGACGACGGGGGTTTTGTGCGCGCGGGCCCGGCCTGCATGATGGCTGACCGGTGCCGCTTTTCCGGGGCACCGTCCCTGCCGCCGTTACGGAGTACCTCGTGCCCAGCAAGAAGGCCCTCGTCCGCCGCCCCAGCCCGCGCCTCGCCGAAGGCCTGCTGACGCACATCGAGCGCGAGAAGGTCGACCCCGACCTCGCGCTCGAACAGTGGGAGACGTACGTCGAGGCCCTGCGTGCGCACGACTGGGAGACGGTCGAGGTGGACCCGGCCGACGACTGCCCGGACGCGGTGTTCGTGGAGGACACGGTCGTCATGTACAAGAACGTGGCGCTGATCACCCGGCCCGGCGCCGAGTCGCGGCGCGCGGAGACCGCCGGGGTCGAGGAGGCGGTGGCCTCGCTCGGCTGCTCGGTGAACTGGATCTGGGAGCCGGGCACACTGGACGGCGGTGACGTCCTGAAGGTCGGCGACACGATCTACGTGGGTCGCGGCGGGCGCACCAACGCGGCCGGGGTCCAGCAGCTGCGGGCCGCCTTCGAGCCGCTCGGCGCGCGCGTGGTCGCGGTGCCGGTGAGCAAGGTGCTGCATCTGAAGTCGGCGGTGACGGCACTGCCCGACGGGACCGTCATCGGGCACATCCCGGTGATCGACCGGCCCTCGCTCTTCCCGCGCTTCCTGTCGGTGCCGGAGGAGGCCGGCGGCCATGTGGTGCTGCTCGGCGGCCACAAGCTGCTCATCTCCGCGAGCGCGCCCAAGACGGCCGATCTGCTCGCCGATCTCGGGCACGACCCGGTCGTCGTCGACATCAGCGAGTTCGAGAAGCTCGAAGGATGTGTGACATGTCTCTCGGTCCGGATGCGGGAGCTGTACACCTGACCGAGTGAGCGGACCACCCGTTCAGCCCCGGGACCTGCGGGTCCTGGGGCTTTTCGGCATACCCGGGCACCCGGGCTGAACAGGGATCTTTACATCGCGCTTAACCTACGGTCTCGTAACCTACGGGTTCGTAGCCTACGCTCTCGTAAGTTCCGCAGAGTCCGGCAACCGCTCCGGCATCCGCTCCGCCGGTTTGTTCCGCTTTGTTACGCGTCCCCATGGAGTTCCCGTGACGATCACTTCCCCTCACCTCGGCAGCCCCGCCGTCTGGACCGACGCCAAGCTGCTGTACGCGCTGGAGGAAGTCGTCGAGACCGAGCTCAACCGGCACCTGAAGGTCGCCAAGGACTGGATGCCGCACGAGTACGTGCCCTGGTCGGACGGCCGCAACTTCCCCGGCTTCTTCGAGGACGGCGAGGCCTGGGACAAGGAGCAGTCCAAGGTCACCGAGATCGGCCGGATCGCCCTCGTCGTGAACCTGCTGACCGAGGACAACCTCCCCAGCTACCACCACGAGATCGCCTCGCTCTTCGGCCGCGACGGCGCCTGGGGCACCTGGGTGCACCGCTGGACCGCGGAGGAGGGCCGGCACGGCATCGTGATGCGCGACTACCTCCTCGCCTCCCGCGCGGTGGACCCGGACAAGCTCGAAGCCTTCCGCATGCAGCACATGAGCGAGGGCTTCGAGTCGGACAACCGCCACTCCATGCTGCACTCGGTCGCCTACGTCGCCTTCCAGGAGCTCGCGACCCGTATCTCGCACCGCAACACCGGCCACCAGTCCGGCGACCCGGTCTGCGACCGCATGCTCGCGCGCATCGCGACCGACGAGAACCTGCACATGGTCTTCTACCGGAACCTGCTCAAGGCCGCCTTCGAACTCGCCCCCGACCTCACCATGCAGGCCGTGCGCGACGTCGTCGTCAACTTCCGCATGCCCGGCCACGGGATGCCCGGCTTCGAGCGGTTCGCCGCGCAGATGGCCATCGGCGAGGTCTACAACATGCGCATCCACCACGACGACGTCCTCCAGCCCGTCCTGCGCCACCTGAAGGTCATGGAGATCGACGGCCTCGGCCCGGAGGGTCAGCAGGCCCAGGACGAACTCGGCATGTTCATGGGCGGCCTGGACGCCGAGGCCCTGAAGTTCGACGAGAAGCTGGCGGCGCGCAAGGCGCGGATGGCGGCCCGCGCAGCGGGCTGACGCCGGCCGGCGTTTCACCGGACCGACCCGCACCGCGGCATCCGCCAGGTGCGGGTCGGTCGTCTTTCCGGTGGCCAGCTGACGGCAGCTGGGTCACGTTATTTCCTTTGCCCATATTTCCACTGCGGTGCGGCCCTGGCCTGCGGCATCATGCCGCCATGCGGCAGAACAGCAGGGTGGAGCAGGCGGTCGGGTTTCTGCTCGGGCTCGTCGACGGGGAAACCGCCGAGCGGGTGCGGGCGCGTGCCGGGCTGCCCTCGCCCGAGCAGCCCGGGGTCACCACGGAGCGGGTGCGGCGGGCCTGGACGTGGGCGACGCATCTGCCGGGCTCCGTGACCCTGTGGATCCTCGAGAACGACGATCCCGGCCTCAACGCCTTGGTGTGGCGCCACATACCGGCCGACGCCGGGCTGCGCAGGGCCATCGCGCGCGGTGTGCCCTTCGGCCCCGGCCGGACCGGAACCCTACGGGTCGACAGGCCCCTGTCGGGTACGGAACCCGAGATCCCCGAGAGCTACGTCCGTCACGGACTCGTGGGCAGTCTGCGCGAGGTCGGTTCCATGGAGGCGGGGCGCGCCGCCGCGTCCATGGTGCTCACCCGGGACGACTGGCGGACGGTCGGCGAGGCGGACGGCGAGCGTCCGCTGCCCGGTTACGCGCGCTGGGCGCTGTCCGTGCGCCCGGACTGCCCGCCGCAGATACGGAAGGGCTTCGGCGCGCACGCCAAGTTCACGCACCGGCTTCGCCGGGCGGGCGTGTACGACGGTCCCGCCGAGTACGTGATGTCCGAGAAGCCGGCCGTCCGCGTCCTGGAAGTGCTCGCGATGGGACATGTGCTGTTCCCGGCACGTGTCCAGGAGGCCGAGGACGCTCTTCGCCCGCTCGTCCGGGAGCACTTGGGCGACCGCGAGGAGGCGTGGGCCGTGCTGGCCCAGCTGTTGGAGACCTTCCACGGGACCGCGCCCGAGCTGGTGGTGACCGCGGGCGCCATCGTGTAGGGGGCGGGGCGGCTGGATTCGAACCAGCGTGTTCTGGATCTGGAGTCCGGTGCGCCTGCCTCTGCGCTACGACCCCGCCCTTGACGCCAGATCGTAATGCCTTGGCCCGATGTCAGTGGGCCCTGGTACCAATGGGGCACGGGGGAAGTTCAGTACGGGGGGCACGAGATGGCGTACGGAGAGCGGGGGCGGCGTCCCCCGGTGGTGGACCTCGCCGACCGCAGGGCGCTGGAGGCGTACCGCCCGGCTGATCCGGGGGTGGTTGCCGAGGCGCGGCGGCTCAAGGAGGCCGCGCTGCTGGACTTCGGGCTCACCGAGTCGGCGGTGGCGTCCTGGCTGTACGCCAAGTGCCGTCACCAGATCCCGACGACCGCGATCGACACGGCGGCCGTGGTGGCGTCCGGCGACGGCACCTGTCTGCTGCTGTTCAACCCGGACTTCTTCGTCGGACTCGGCCTGGACGGTGTGAAGTTCGTGCTGTTCCACGAGGCCCGGCACCTCGTGCACCGGCATCTGTTCGCCGACCCCGAGCTGCGCGACGACCCGGTCTTCGAGCTGGCCGCCGAGGTGTCCATCAACCATGTCGCCCTGGTGCGGCTCGACCGGGCGGAACTGCCCCTGCTGGACGGCCGCCCCACGGGCGTCGACCCCCGCGAGGTGTACGAGCGCTACCGCGCGGACCTCACCGCGCACGGCCTGGAGCCGGTGTCGTACGAGACGTTCACCGAGACGGACCTGCGGGTGCACGGCGAACTCAAGCGGATGCACCGTCCGCCGGTCCCGGAGCGCCGGCTGTGCGTGCATCTGGCCGAGGGCCACCCGGTCCCGGCCGACCAGGAGACCATCGACGCGGTGACCTCTTCCGCGCTGCTCAACTCCCTGCTGGCGGCCCGGCGCGGGCACGCGGGCGCGGAGCGGGAGCTGCTCGACCTGATGGACCGCACCCAGGACGGCGGCGCCCGGGCGGCCCGGATCTGGGGAACCCTGGGCGCGGGCATGCTGCGCGGCGAGACCACGCGCACGCGTACGGTCCACTGGTGGCAGCGCTGGCTGGTCGACGTTCTCGGCTCCCGGCTGCGCGACGGTGAGCGGCTGGTGTACCCGAAGAAGCGCGGTGCGCTGCTCGCGGCCCTCGGCCAGGACCCGATGCTGGCGCGCCGCGGCCCGGTGCGGGACAAGGTGCTGGTCATCGCGTACGACACCTCGGGCTCGATGCCGCATCAGGTGATCACATGGCTCACCGAACTGGTCGGCCGGATCGACGGGGTGGCGGCGCACTGGCTGTCCTTCGACGCCTTCGTGATGCCCTTCGTGCCCGGCGAGCGGGTGTACGGCGGTGGCGGGACGAGTTTCCAGGCGGTCGCGGACTACGTGGAGGGCCGCACGGAGGTGAACGGGCGCCGTTTCGACGGGAAGCCGGACGCTGTCGTCGTCCTCACCGACGGATATGCGCCCCCGATCACGCCCGCCGAGCCGGAGAAGTGGATCTGGCTGATCACGGAGGGCGGCGACGAATGGCCCGAGAGGCACACACCCGCGATGGACTGCCATCGCGTGACCACGGGATCGCGGTGATGGGCTCGCGGCTGGAGTCCTTCATCGACGCGATGATCGACATGGGGCAGACGGGTCAGATCTTCGGCGAGCACGGCATCGGCAAGACGGCGACGTTCTTCTCGCACATCGCGCAGGCGTACCCGGACACGACGCTGGTGTACGTCCCGGCGGCGAATCTGACGCCGGACGACCTGCTCGTCAACGCGCCGGTGCGCGACCCGCTGAGCGGTGAACTGGTGCTGCGCCAGCTGGTGATGAGCCGGCTGAAGCCCGGCACGCCGTTCGTGCTGCTGATCGACGACTCGCTGCAGGCGGGCGACACGATCCAGTCGCAGCTGATGCAGATCGCCTGCAACTGGACGCTGGGCGAGCACGATCTGCGCGCGCTCGGCTGCGTGGGCGTGTTCCTGACGGACAACGAGTCGCTGTCGGAGACCTCGGCCCGGCGCGGCGACCTGGCGCTCCTGGACCGCATGGTCACGTTGCGGATCACGGCCGACGACACGTCCTGGCGCCGGCATCTGGCGGCCCGGTACCGCCCGTGGGACCTGCGTCCGGTGTTCTCGCTGTGGGCGTCGCTCTCCCCCGCCCTGCGCGAGCTGCTCTCCCCGCGCACACTCGACCACGTCCTGGCCAACGCCAGGGAGGGTTTCCCGCTGCGCTGGGGACTGCCTTTGGTCGACGGGGACCGGCTGCGCCTGGCCGAGCCCGGGCCGGACGGCAAGCCCGGCCAGAACCGTACGCACGAGATCCTGGACCGGATCGCCGAGGCGGTCGGCGTGGCCAATCCGTCGACGATCGCGGACCCGGTGCGCCAGGTCGTGCGCGCCGCGCTGCGCAACCGCTGGACGGTGCTGCTGCAGGGCCCGCCCGGCTGCGGCAAGACGGAGCTCGTGCGGGAGACAGTGCGCGAGGGGCTCGGCCGGGACGCGCTGTACTTCTCGCTGCCGGTGACGAACGTCGAGGACCTGTGCGCGCCGGTCCCGTCGGCGGAGGGCACCCTCGACAATCTGCTCGCGATGCACTTCACGGGGCCCGAGCCGAAGGCGATCGTGTGGGACGAGTACAACCGGCCCAAGGACAGGGCCGCGTTCGCCAAGCTCATGGAGATCACCCAGGAGTGGTCGCTGGCCGGGCAGCGGATCGAGAACCTGCGCGCCCAGATAGCCGTGCAGAACCCGCCGTACCATCTGGGCCGCAAGCTGCTGGTGTCCCGGAACAACATCGCGCAGGCGACCCGCTTCACGGCCTCGCTGGAGGTGCGGCCCGAGGACATCCCGGCCAACGAGTGGCTGCTGGCCCGCTACGGCTCCGACGCCGAGACGGTCCTGGAGTGGTGGAAGCACGACATCGACGACGACGGGCGGGCCTGGATCACGAAGCGCACCCTGGAGCGGCTCATCAAGCTGCACCGGCGCGGGCTGCCCCTGGAGATGGGCACGGTGTATCTGGGCGACGGCGAGTACGCGCCCGTGCCTCTGACGGCCCTCGTCGACCGTCTGAAGGGCCGCCAGGTCACGGGCCTGCGCGAGCTCGCCCGCGACGCGGACGCGTGGGAGGAGCGACTGCGCCGGGCCGCCGCGCACTCCGCCGAGGGCGGCGACGACAGTGACGTCGTCCACCAGATCCTCGCCAACGCGGAGCTGTCCCAGCTCAAGAAGCACCGCACGGTGGTGGCCCGGCTGGTGGCGCTGCTGCCGGCCAAGCTGCGGGCGACGTATCTCGTGGGGGCGTCGGAGCGGCAGCAGCGGTTCTGGACGGAGGTGTTCGTGGGGATGCGGCGCTGATACGGGGAGGGGTGTCTGTCGCGGCGGGCGGCGACGGCTCCGTCAGCGGCCGACCTGCGTCCGCCTCGCGACCGCCGCCCTCACCCCTCGCCCCGCCCCGCGGTCCGGTGCACGCTGCGTACCGCCGCCACGTCGGCCGGCACCGCGGGCGGCGGGACATGGGCGCTCAGCGCCTCCAGGCGGCGTTTGACGCTGGCGGCGATCCCCTGACCGAGGACGAAGCGGGTGGCCGTGACGGCGTGCGGGGCGGTGTCGAGGAAGCGGTGGGCCTCGCGGCTGCGCATGCCGGTGTGGGTGAGGACGAGGTGGGTCAGACGGTGCTCGGCACCCGCCAGGGTCTCGGCCATCGCCCCGGCGGCGGCCAGGTCGACGCGGTTGTCCGCCGCGCCCAGGACCGCCGCCGCGCGCACCCGGCCGAGGTCCAGCAGTGTGACCCCGGCCGCGGTGGCCGCCGTCACCAGCCGGGCGGCGGCCTGCGGTCCGATGCCGTTGCTGGCGACGGCCAGCCGGGTGAGCCGGCCGTGCGGTGCCCGCTCCAGGGCGGCGGCGAGGCGGAGCGCACCGGCGTCCCCCAACCGGGCGGCGGAGACGTACAGTTCGTCGATCGCGCCCGCCGTCACGACCGCGCCGAGTGCCTCCGCTCCCCCCTCCCCCAGCGGGTTGCCGCCGACGAAGAGCCGCTCGATACGGCGCCCGTTGCCGGCGGCCGCCTTCAGTGCGTCGGCGAGGGCGACGGCGCCGGTCGCGTCGAGGCCGGTCTGGACGAGGTCGAGGGTGCGCAGGGACCGTGCCGACTCGATGAGTTCGGCCGCCGCCCGCCCTCCCCCGGAGCCCAGCGGGTTGCGTTTGAGCCACACCCCCGTCACGACCTGCGGCGAGGCGCGCAGCTGGTCGGCGATGCGGCAGGCGCCGCCCGCGGTGATGCCGTTGCAGCCGAGGTAGAGCGTCTCGACGTCCTCGCCCGCCCCGGCCACGGCGGCCGCTCCGGCGTCGCCCAGTCCGTCCGTGCCGAGCAGCAAGTGGCGTACGGGAGAGGGGCCTTGGCCCAGTGCCTCGGCCACGAGAGCCGCGCCTTCGGCGCCCAGTTCCTGTTTGCACAGGTCGAGGCGTCCGTCGGGCAACGCCGTACCGGCGGGGAAGTCGAGGCGCTCCCCGGCGGGGCGCCCGGCCCGCAACCAGTCCAGCAGCGGGGCGAGTTCGGCGACCGGACGCGGCACGACGGACGGCACACCGGCGAACCCGCTCGCCGCTCGCTCGTCATCCGGTGTCACCACTGCGCCTCCCGGTAGTCCTTGAGGAACACCCCGGCCACCGGGTCCCCCGCCTCACCCCGCACGATCGGGTCGTACACGCGCGCCGCGCCGTCCACGATGTCCAGGGGCGTACGGAAACCCGCCTGTGCCATCCGAGCCTTCTTCGGTGCCGGGTTCTCGTCGGTGATCCAGCCGGTGTCGACGGCGCACATGTGGACGCCCTGCTCGGCGAGTTCGGCGGCACTGGTGCGGGTGAGCATGTTGAGGGCGGCCTTGGCCATGTTGGTGTGGGGGTGGCCGGCCATCTTGTTGCGGACGGCGAAACGGCCCTCGACGGCGGTGACGTTGACGACGTACCGGCGCGGATGCGGCGAGGCGAGCAGCAGGGGCAGCAGCCGGTCGCACAGCAGGGCCGGGGCGAGGGCGTTGACGAGCTGGGTCTCCAGCACCTCGGCGGGGTCGAGGGCCCCGAGCCGGGCCGACCAGGAGTTCTCCGGGGACGGGTCGGGCAGCAGCCCCGCCTCGTCGGCCTCGCGCAGGGCGACAGGAAGGGAGGCGGCCCCGCTCTCCAGCATCCGCATCGGCGTGAACCCGGGTGCCTGCCGGGCGCCCTCGGGCAGCGCCTCGTACTCCCCGGCGGCGAGCAGCGCGTACGACTCCGGCGGTCTGCGCACCGTCTGGGCGGCGTTGTTGACGAGGATGTCCAGCGGCTCGCCCTCCTGCCGCAACTCCTCGCCCAGGCCGAGGACTTGGCGCGGGTCGCGCAGGTCGACGGCGAGCACGGTCAGCCGGTCGAGCCACTTCTCGCTGCCCGGTTCGGCGCGGAAGCGGCGCACGGTGTCGTGCGGGAAGCGGGAGGTGACCAGCAGCTCGGCGCCGTCCCGCAGCATCATCAGGGCCAGTTGGAACCCGATCTTCACCCTGCCGCCGGTGAGGAGCGCACGGCGGCCGGTGAGGTCGGTGCTCAGGGCGCGGCGGGCGGTGTTGTCGGCGGCGCAGGACGGGCACAGCCGGTGGTAGAAGGAATCGACCTCTCGATAGGGCGATTTGCAGACATAGCAGGTGCGGGGCTTGCGAAAGACGCCGGACGTTCCGGCCGACGGTGCCAGCGGTGCGTCCTCGCGCCGCTGAAGGGCGCCGGTCGCCGTCGCCGCCATGACCTGCGCGTCGGCCGCGGACGCCTCGGCGCCCCGCGCCTTGCGCCGGCGCAGCCGTCCGTCGCGGGCGAAGGAGGCGGCAACCTGCTCGGCGGTCAGCCGTACGGGGTCGTCGACGGGCAGCTCGCGCAGCTTGCCCACGACCTGGTGGAAGGCGGCCAGTTCCACCTCGCTGATCGCCTCACCCATGTGCCGTCCCCGCCCCGTGTCCGCCGTACCGCGGTCCCGACCGGATTCGAACCGGCGTATCCGCCCTGACAAGGCGGCGAGTCTGCCTCTGCTCTACGGGACCCCGCACGCGTCCGGACGGCCGGATTCGAACCGGCGTGATCGCCTGAGCAAGGCGGTGCGCCTGCCTCTGCGCTACGTCCGGTGCGCCCCCGGATCCTAACCGCACTCCGAACGGCCGGTCGCACCGATTTACGGGACGCCTCCGCGGTGCAACGGTGCCCGCAGGGGGTGAGAACACCATGGCCCAGACCCATGAGTGGATGTTCTACGAGGTCATGTGGCGCGGCTGGGCGGGTCGGGACCGGGTCCCGTATCCCGTGCCCTGGTGGGCGCAGCAGGCCTTCCGGCGCTGGAGCGACGACTTCGACTCCGGCACGTACGAATCGAAGGAGGCGGCCTTCGCCTCCAACGCCCTTTATCGGTACTGGCACATGGTCGGCGTCAAGGACCACCGGCAGGAGTCCCTGATCGGCCAGGCGGGCGAGATCGAGCCGGTCTACGACAAGTACAGTCTCTCGTTCTTCCTGCACGATCCGGCGACGGGCGCCTTACGACTGCCCCAACTGCCGGACGGGGAGCGAAGCGAGATGGGGGTCCCCCCGGACGGAGTCTGGGGGAGGGTGGAGCAGCGTCTGGAGGCGCCGCACCTGCCGGTCGTGCTGACGTCGTTCCGCACCGGCGACGACGTCGAGTTCGTGCAGCGCACCTTCGCCGGGACCGTGGGGGCGAGTCAACGGGACCTGGTCGTCACACGGGTGACGGTGGGAAGTCCGACCGGGCAGGAGCGCTCGGGGCTGCTGTGCGCGGCGGTGCTGCCGGCCGGGCCGAGCGGTTTCCAGCGGCACGACCGGGGCGGGCGGCAGATCACCGACCGGCGGCTGACGTTCCTGCGGTATCTGCCGGACGAGCGGCGGGTGGAGACCAACGCGGGCTGGGGCCCGGCCTTCGACACCGCGCCCGAGCAGTACGGGGTCTACGGCAACGCGGACTTCTCCTTCGACCCGGACTCGTACCTGACCCGCAGTGCGTTCCACGACCTGGTGGCCGGAGGCAAGCTGAACGGCGCCGCGCAGGCGCAGGACCAGGTGGCGGGGCTGTGCAGCGCGGTGTTCGCGTGGCCGTTCCGGGTCGCGGAGGACGAGGTCTTCGAGATCGACGTACGGCTGCCCGTCGACCAGTTCTCCGGGGCCGCCGACCTAGCCGAGCTGCGGAGTGTGCCGAGCGTCGAACTGGAGGTGGCCAACCGGGACTTCTGGACGGCGAAGCTGCTCGGGCAGGGGCTGCAGCCGGGGCTGCCGCGGCCGGTGGCGCACCTCACCGACCAGTTCCGGCAGGCGCGTTCGCAGCTCCTGATCCTGTCCGACCACGGTGAGATCCACCCCGGTCCCACCGTGTACGACTCCTTCTGGATCCGTGACTCGTCCGTCGAGGCGACCGCGTGCTCCCTCGTCGGCGACTCGGCCCTGGCCGAACGGCAGTTGGGCACGCACTACCCGCTGAGGTTCAACCGCGG
The DNA here is from genome assembly GCF_030403745.1 of Streptomyces sp. S.PB5. GTDB lineage: Bacteria > Actinomycetota > Actinomycetes > Streptomycetales > Streptomycetaceae > Streptomyces. The sequence continues at coordinate 153,063 of NZ_JAQMWP010000010.1, read as the reverse complement.
GACGGGCCGGATCGGGCCGTGCGCCGAGTACGGCTTCTACGGCGGTCCGCACGAGAAGGACGACCGGGAGTGGGACAGCAACGGGCAGGCCCTGTGGGCGATCGGCCGGTTCGACCGCACGAGCGGCCGACGGGCGGCGTTCGGGGCGAAGTTGTACGTCCCGTACGTGCGCGACGCGGCCCGGTGGCTGCGCGACAACCGCGACGAGTACGGCCTGCTGCACAGCGGCTGGAGCGCCGAACACCTCGGTGAGCGCGACAAGCCGCACTACTGGGACGACTTCTGGGGACTGGCCGGACTCTACGAGGCCGCACGCCTGGCCGAGCGGATCGAGGCACCGGAGGCCGCCGAACTGTGGGGCGCCTTCGACGACTTGAAGCACGCCACCGCCGAGTCGATCCGCTGGGTGCTGGGCGAGCAGCGGGCGCGCGGCGCCTGGGAGACGTACATCCCGACCGGGCCCGGTGACGTGGGGCGGCTCGACTCCACGATGATCGGTGCGGCCGCCTACTTCCATCCGCTGCGACTGCACATGGGCAGCAAGCTCGGCGACGACATCGACCGGGCGGCCCGCTTCACGCTCGACACGATGTACGCGCGCTTCGTCACCGGCGGCTTCCGGCACGATGCCGCGTGGTACGCGTACGGGCCGTATCTGACCATGCAGTTGGCGCACGCCTACCTGCTCGCGGGTGATCCCGGGCGGATGGACGAGCTGCTCGGCTGGGTCTTCGACGCGGGCTTCCCGCGCACGGCCGGGCGTGCGGCGGCGCTGGGCGCGTGGAACGAGCAGCACGCGTACCCGGTGGCGTCGGACTTCGCCGAGGTCCCCTTCGGGCGCTGGTACATGGGCGACATCCCGCACGGCTGGGCGGCCGCGGAGTATCTGCTGCTGATCCGCGACATCCTCTTCTTCGAGGCCGACGAGGACCGCGATCCGCATCTGTACATCGCTCCGGGCGTACGACCGCACTGGGTGCCCGGTGACGAACAGGTCACCGTGGACGCGGCGCCCACCCTGTTCGGCTCGCCGTTCGGCTACCGGCTCGCGCGCGATCCGGCCGGGCGGACGGTGACCGTGGACATCACGCAGGCACCGGAGGGTGTGCGGTTCGTCTATCCGTGCCGGTTCGGCGAGGTGCGCTCGGCCGAGGCGAACGGGCGGGAGCTGGCGGTGACGGGACAGGACGTGCAGGTGCCGGCGGGAACGCGGCGGTTCAGCGTGACGTACGGCTGACGGCGTACAGCTGGCGGCTGACGGCCTGGGCGTTTCGCCCGTTCGGCGTGACGTCGAGGCCGGCGACCGGGGCGTCCGGCCCGCTCAGCGGGTCGTGCGCCTGATCTCCAGCCGTTCCTTCTCCGACAGACCGCCCCACACGCCGAAGCGCTCGTCGTTGTCGAGGGCGTAGTCAAGACAGGCGGAGCGGATCGGGCACAGGCCGCAGATCCGCTTCGCCTCCCGGACGGAGCTGCCCGGCTCGGGGAAGAAGAAGTCGCCACCGGTCTGCGCGCACAGCGCCTCGTCCTGCCAGTCGAGGCCGGGCGGAGTGATCGTGTCGATGAGCATGTGCAGGAGCGTGCCGGGCAGCGAAAAACGTTCGCTCAACGCGGGATCAACGCCGCGTTCACGGGCCTCCGGCCGCCCCGATGGTCCTCCGCCGCACGGCGTGGCGCACGGCGGCGCGCGGGATCGCGGGAAAACCGGGAGCGGCTCGCCGGTCACGGATGGTCACTGTCCGGGGCGATTGTCAGTGGGCGGTGCGAGACTCGGCAGAGCAGGCAACGGGATCCCCGACGAGGAGGGGCAGAGATGCTCACGACCCGTTATGTCACCGGCGCTCCGAACTGGATCGATCTCGGCACCCCCGACATCGACGGCGCCGCTTCCTTCTACGGTGCGCTCTTCGGCTGGACGTTCCGGCCCGGGCCGCCCGAGGCCGGCGGTTACGGCTTCTTCCAGCTGGACGGCAGGACGGCCGCGGGCGGCATGCAGACCACCCCCGAGCAGGGCCCGCCCTCCTGGACGGTCTACTTCCAGACCCCGGACGCGGACGCCACCGCGAAGGCCGCCGAGCAGGCGCACGGCGCGGTCCTCGTGCAGCCCATGGACGTCATGGACCAGGGCCGCATGGCGATCCTCGCCGACAAGGCGGGCGTCCCCTTCGGCATCTGGCAGCCGGGCCGCAACAAGGGCCTCGACGTCGTCAACGACCCGGGCTCGCTGTGCTGGCTGGAGCTGTACACCGCCGACCAGCCGATGGCCGCGTTCTTCTACAACGCCGTCCTCGGCCTGGAGACCTCCGGCTACGACTTCCCGGGCGGCACCTACACCACCCTGAACCCCGCGGGCGGGACCGAGGACTCCTTCTTCGGGGGCGTCATCCCCCTGGCCGACGCCCCCGAGGAGACGGACGCCTACTGGCTGCCGTACTTCGAGGTCACCGACACGGAGGCGGTGGTGTCCCGGGCGGCGGAACTCGGCGGCACGGTTCGGATGCCTTCGACGGACATCGAGGGCGTCGGGAGCGTCGCCCGGCTGTCCGATCCGTACGGAGCGCGGTTCGCGGTGATCAAGAGCGCGCCGATGCCGGAGTGAGACCGGCTGGGCTGCGGTGCGCGACCAGCCACGACGACGACGCCGGCGCCGCAGCCGACCGGCACCCCCTCGCCGTACTCCCAGCGGATGCTCAGGCGGAGGCGCGCCGCACCAGAGTCGTCGGCAGCACCACTCCGGGCGCCGCGTCTGCGGCCCCGCGCAGCAGCAGACGGGCCATCAACCGGCCCATCTCCTCGATGTCCTGGCGGATCGTCGTGAGCGGTGGGTCGGTCTGCTCCGCCACCGGGAGCATGTCGTCGAAGCCGATCACGGCGACGTCCTCTGGAACCCGTAGGCCTCGTTCGCGCAGTACTCGCAGGGCGCCGGACGCGGTGAGGTCGTTCGCCGCGAACACGGCGTCGAGGTCCGGGCGCCGGTCGAGGAGCTGCCGCATGGCGCGCTCGCCGCCGGCGGGGGTGAAGTCCCCCTCGGCGATAAGCCCCGGGTCGACGTCGCCCATGACGTCCCGGAAGCCCTCCAGGCGGTCCGCCGCCGATGTCTGGTCCAGGGCGCCGGTGATGTGCGCGACGCGGCTGCGGCCGAGGCCGACGAGATGGCGTACGGCGTCCCGGGCGCCGCCCCGGTTGTCGCTGTCGACGTACACCACGTCCCGGCTGCCGTCGCTCCAGCCGGGGCGGCCGCCGAACACGGCCGGGATCCCGGCCTGCTGGATCAGGCCGGGCAGCGGGTCGTTCAGGTGCAGCGAGAAGACGAGCGCTCCGTCGACATGGCCTCCGGCCAGATACCGCCCGACGCGAGCGTGATCGTCCCGCCCTTCGGTCAGCAGCAGCACCAGCTGGTTGTCGTGGGCGGTCAGCTCCTTGCTGATGCCGCGCAGTTGCAGGGCGAAGAAGGGGTCGGCGAAGACCCGGGTCTCCGGTTCGGCCACGACGACGGCGATCGCGTCGTGGCGCCGGGTGACCAGGCTGCGGGCCGCCTGGTTGGGGACGTACCCCAACTCCTCCACGGCCCGCCGGACCCGCTGGACGAGGGGCTCCCGCACCCCGTCCCCACCGTTCACCACCCGGGACACGGTGGCCCGCGAGACCCCGGCCCGCGCGGCCACGGCCTCCAGCGTGGGACGCGGCGCTGTCTCGGTCACTTGGGCCCCTCCTCGTGGTTGCGGCTCAGGATAGCCCTGGCCGGGGAAGGGGTGAGAGCGCTCTCGGGGCGACCGGAATGCGCTTGCGTCCGGTCGGCACCGCCCTTGGCCGCCCGCGGCCGTCCTCGGCCGTCGCCGCCTCGTCCGTCGCCGCCTCGTCTGCCGCGGTGCCCGTCTCCCCGTGCAGGAGGAGCCCGCCACCGAGCCGTCCCTGTCCGAGCTCACCTGAACCGGGTCAGGCGAGCAGATCGACCCGGCGTCCGACACCCTCCCGGCGGGCCCGCTCGTAGGCCGTCCAGGCCAGGGCGAGGTCCTGCCAGGGCAGCCCCACCGGGGCGTAGACGGTACGGCTGTCCTTCCCGGTCCGGCCCGGATGCTCGCCCCGCAGCACCTCGCCCAGTGTCGCGTCGGCCGTGACCCCGCCGACCGCCAACGCGCCCATGGTGGCGGCGAGTTCACGGTCGTCGACCACGACGAGCGCTTCCCTCAGCAGTGCGAGGCCCAACTCCCGCTTCCCCGGTTCGTCGGCACCGAGACTCGTGAAGTGTTGTCCCGCCCGGGTGTCCGCCAGGTCCAGCAGCGGCTCGCGGGACCAGGTGGCCAGCACAACCGTGTCCGCGAGCGAGGCCACCTCCGACGCCGACGCCACGACCCGGCCGCGACCCCTGCCCCGGCCCCGGCCCCGGTTCCGGCCTTCACCATGCCGTTCCACGAACTCCGCGGCCCGCTCCCCGTCGGTGTCATGAACGACGAGCTCACCGTGCCCCCGCAGCACCCCCAGCCCCCGGACCGTCAGCTCGGCCTGCGCCCCCGCCCCGACCACCCCCAGGACACTCCCCTCACCGGCCAGCACATGGGTGCCCAGCGCCGCCGCCAGTCCCGTCCGCCATGCCGTGACCGTCGCGGAGTCCAGCAGTGCGAGCAACTCCCCGTCGTGCCCGCTGTGCAGACAGATGATCCCGCGCAACGCGGGCCGCGCATCGGGGAACTTGGCGTTGACCTTGACCGTGTAGGCCTCGATTCCGGGCAGCAGCCCGGGAATCAGGGCGGTCGCCGTGCCCGGGAACGGCAGATCCGTCCGCACCCGCTGCCCGGCGACGGACCCGTCCGGGGACCTCGCGCGGAAGCCGTCCCGCAGGGCGTCGACAGCGTCCGCCGGGTCCAGCACGGATTCCAGATCGCTGCGGGTGAGAAGAAGAGTCACCCGCCCATGATCCGTCAGTGAGCGTGCTCGGGCCGCTGCCCGGTCCCCGTCCGCCGCTCGGCCCCGGTCTGTTGCCCGCCGTGCTCGTGCGGCTCGTACCCGGGAATCGTCCCGTCGGTCTTCTTCACCAGGAACAGCCCCACCATCCCCATGTCGGAGTGGCTCTGCACATGGCAGTGGTACATCCACGCGCCCGCTCCGACCCCCTCCCCCGCGATCACCTGGAAGCCGAAGGAGTCCGCCGGTCCCACGATCTTGTTGTCGATGACCTGGCTCGGGTCCTCCGGCCCGGTGAGCAGGCCCGTGCGGTTGTCCGCCCAGCGGTGACCGTGCATGTGGAAGGTGTGGTAGTACTCGCCGTGCGTGATCACCACGAACTCGACCCGATCGCCCACGGTGGCCTCGAAGTCGGGGCCCGAGTGGGCGGGCTTGTTGTTGATGAGCAGGTCGTTGAAGACGATCGTGTGCGTCGCGTCCGGGAGGATGTCGCCCTTGCGGCGGACGATCACCGCGCCGTAGAGGCCCTTCCGGATGCCGCCCGTCCCGTGTTCCGTGCCCACCACATGGTCGTGGTAGTGCCAGTAGCCCGCGCTGCCCGCCCGCCAGGTGCCGTCCTTGCGGCGGCCGGGGGCGTGGGTGCGCCAGGTGTAGGTGCGGGTGCCGCCCGGTTCGACGTCGCTCCTGTTCAACTTCGTTCCGTCGCTGGAGATTTCGTAGTCCAGGCCGTGGACGTGCAGGCTCGCCGCGACGTCCAGGGTGTTCTCGAACTCGATGTGCAGCGTGTCGCCCTCGTTGAGTTCGATGAGCGGGCCCGGGATCGTCGCCTTGCCCTTCTCGAAGCCGTAGCCCAGCTGCCCGTCGGCGAGCTTCTCGGCGTACAGCTTGATGTGTCTCACCTCGCCCCCGGCCGGTGCCGTCCGTGCCGGCCCGTCGGCGCTCGCCGCCTCCGGCGCCACCGACAACGATGTCGCGACGGCCCCGGTGCCCACCACGGCCGCGCCGCCCAGCAGCATCCGACGGTTGAACCCGCGTCTGTCCATGCAGAACTCCCCAGCGTGATACGGGATGTGCGGAGCAGTACCTGTTGCGGAGCAGTACCTGTGATGAACCTGTGAGACGGTACCGGCGCCTTTGCTGTTTATCCACACCGGGGACAAAGTTGACCCCAACTCGGTCATAGGTATTGGCGAGTTGCGTAAAGAGGTCTAGCTTCCATCGCGCTGTTGCTGTGACCGAGGAGGTGCCCATGCACTTACGAGGGTTGAGCACGAGAAGACGGATCTGTGTGGCGGGTGTGACCGCCGGGGTCGTCGTCGCCGGGCTGCTGTCGGGTCCCGCCGCCAGCGCGTACCCGGCCCCGGAACCACCCCTGACAACGATGTCCATCAAGTCGCCGCCGGGCGGCGCGAATGTACGGGTGCTGCTCTTCCACGGTTCCGCCGCGGCCGGGGAGGAGTCACCGGTGGTGAACGCCGGGATCGAGGCGATCGAGAAGATCGGCCTGTCCGGGCCGACCGAGCAGCGGTTCAGCACCGAGGCCACCGACGACGCCTCGGTGTTCACCGACGAGACCGAGCTCGGGCGCTACAACGCGATCGTCTTCCTGACGGGCGGCGGTGATGTCCTCGATCCGGAGCAGGAGGCCGGACTCGAGGCCTACATGGAGGCCGGCGGCGGGTTCGTCGGCATCCATGACGCGGCCCGGGCGGAGCCGTACTCGGACTGGTTCACCGGTCTCGTCGGCGCGCGTCCGGCCGCCGGCAGTCCAACGGCCGTGCAGCGGGCGGTCGTCGAGGTCGGCGACCGCCGGCATCCGGCCACGAAGGATCTGCCGGTGCAGTGGAAGCGGCCCGATCAGTGGTTCAACTGGGCGAGGAATCCCTCGGGTGACGTGCACACCGTGGCACGGGTCCGCGAGTCGACCTATCAGCCGGGTGCCACCAAGAACGGCTGGGACCATCCGGTGAGTTGGTGCCGTGACTACGACGGCGGCCGTTCCTTCTACACCGGCATGGGCGGCACGGTGTCGTCGTACGACGAGACCGACTTCCGTGCGCATCTGCGGGGCGCACTGATGTGGACCACGCGACTGGTGCAGGCCGACTGCAAGGCGACCATCACCGGCAACTACAAGGCCGAGCGTCTCACCCAGCCCAACCAGGCCGGGCAGAACGACCAGATCGGCGAGCCGCACGGCCTGGTCACCGCGCCCGACGGACGGGTGCTCTACATCGGCCGGGGCGGCGCCGACTCCTCCCAGCCGGTGATCACCGACTGGAACAACCCCGACATCGGCAAGGGCAAGGGCGAGATCCACGTCTACGACCCGAAGACCAAGAAGGTGACGCTCGCGGGCGCCCTGACCGTCTTCGGCAACAAGGGCGGCGGCGACGAGCTGGTCAAGGTCGAGGAGGGACTTCTCGGCATCGAGCTCGATCCGCGGTTCGCGGAGAACGGGTGGGTGTATCTGCACTACACCCCGCACTCTCGGATCGACCGCGACACCCGTATGGCCGAGCGTCGGGTCTCCCGGTTCACGCTCGACCCCGCCACGAACAAGCTGGACCTCGGCAGCGAGAAGGTGCTGCTCAAGTGGCCGGTGCAGATCCACAGTTGCTGCCACGCGGGCGGCGGGATGGCCTGGGACTCCAAGGGCAACCTGTACATCGCGACCGGTGACAACAACTCCAGCCGCTTCAGCGACGGTTACTCGGGCAACAACCCGGAGCCGAACTACAAGGGTGTCTCCTTCGCCGACGCGCGCCGCACCGCCGGCAACACCAACAACCTCAACGGCAAGATCCTGCGCATCCACCCCGAGGCCGACGGAACGTACACCCTGCCCGCCGGGAACCTCTTCACCGGACAGGAGACCGACGAGGGTGGCGGGAAGACGCGCGGTGAGATCTATGTGATGGGCGTCAGGAACCCGGCCCGGATCTTCGTCGACAGGAAGACCGACATCCTCTACGCCGGCTGGGTCGGCCCGGACGCCTCGGCGCCCTCGACGACCTGGGGTCCGGCGAAATACGACACGTTCGCCGTCATCACCGAGGCGGGCAACCGGGGCTGGCCGTACTGCATGGGCAACAAGCAGCCCTACCGCGACCGCAACCTCCCCGATCCGTCGAAGCCGCTGGGCTGGTACGACTGCGACCACCCGAAGAACGAGTCCCCGAACAACGACGGCCTCGTCAACCTCCCGCCGGTCACCGGCAACAACATCTGGTACTCGCCGCAGGGCGGCGCACCGGACTTCCCGCGGGACGCGAACGGCATCCCCTCCTACAAGCAGGAGGAGTCCACCTACCTGCTGCCGTGGCTCAAGGGCGGCGGGCAGGCCGCGATGAACGGGCCGGTCTACCGCTACGACGCGGGAAGCACCAGCGCCGACAAGTGGCCGGCGTACTGGGACGGCAAGTGGTTCGTCGGTGACTTCTACGACGCCGACCAGCCGCGCAACGCCGTCATCACCGACCCGAAGAACCATGGTGCGGGTGGACTGCCCGTGCACTCCGAGTCGTTGAAGAAGATCATCCCGATCGGCAACGACGGCATCAAGAACCTCATGGACTGGAAGTTCGGTCCGGACGGCTCGCTGTACGTCCTCGACTACGGCCGCGGCTTCTTCACCTCGGACGCCAAGTCGGCGCTGTGGCGGGTCACTTACCAGGGCGGCGGTCCCACTCCGGCCGCCGGCCGGCTCGCGAGGGGGGCCGCTCAGTGAAACGGCAACGAAGAGTCTGGACCGCGCTGCTGGCCGCCGTACTGATCATGCTGGGGCTGCAGTCGGCACCGGTGTCCGCCCAGCAGCCCGCCGATCAGAGGGCGGCCGCCGCCCAGACCCTCACCTGGACGGCCGGCGACGACATCACCAAGTACACCTCGGCGCCCGCGACCGCGGTGGCGGGTCAGGCGACGATCGTCTTCGAGAACAGCACGGCGACCGGCAACACCACCGGAATGCCGCACACGTTGACGTTCGTGACATCGGACCCCGAGTTCAACAGCGACGTCGAGCTCAACATCCTCGCCAACCCCAACGACGACATGGGCGGCCGCCACACCGCCGAGGTCACCCTCACCCCGGGCCGCTACTTCTACCACTGCACGATCCCGGGGCACGGCTCCATGCAGGGCATCCTCGTGGTGACCGAGGGCACCGGCGAGGACACCACCCCGCCCCAGGCGGCGGCGCAGGTGACCGGGACTCAGAACGCGCAGGGCCAGTACGTCGGTTCGGCGAGCGTCGCGATCAGCGCGACGGACGACGACGGCGGGTCGGGTGTCGACGGTATGCAGTACGCGGTCGGCAGTACGGGTGACTGGCTTCCGTACACCGCGCCCGTCGTCGTCGACCAGGTCGGCACTCACACCGTCCGCTACCGGGCGCTGGACAAGGCGGGCAATGTCTCCGCCGAGAAGAGCGTGCAGTTCACGGTCGTCGCCCCGCCGTCCGACGACACCACTCCCCCGGACACCTCGGCGACGGTGACCGGCGAGCGGAACCCGGACGGGGCGTATCTCGACATGGCGACGGTGACCGTGTCGGCGTCCGACACCGGCTCCGGGGTCAACACCATCGAGTACGCCGTCGACGGCGGGGCCTGGCAGGCGTACACCGCGCCCGTGATGGTGCATCAGCTCGGCACCCACACCGTGCGCTACCGCGCCACCGACAAGGCGGGCAACGTCGCCGCCGAGAAGAGCGTGCAGTTCACGGTGGTCGCGACGCCGGCTCCGGACACCACACCGCCGGTGACCGGCGTGACCGTCGAGGGCACCCGGAACTCGGACGGGGCGTACGTCGGCAGCGCCCGGGTGACCGTGAGCGCGGTGGACGAGCACGGCGGGTCCGGTGTCGACCGGATCGAGTACTCGATCGACGGTGGACCGTACATCGCATACAGCACACCGGTGATCGTCGACCGCGCCGGCACTCACACCCTCGCCTACCGGGCCACGGACGAGGCGGGCAACACCGCCGCCGCCCGCACGGTGACCTTCACCGTGGTGTCGAGCCAGGTCCCCGCCCCCAACTGCCCGGAGTTCGACGAGCGGTCGACGGTGATCGTCGGCGAGGTCGACTCGGGCGTGCCGAACCGGCTCACCGACAGCCGGTGCCGCATCAACGAGCTGATCGAGGACGAGAAGGAGTGGACCTCCCACGCGCTGTTCCTCAAGCACGTGAAGACCGTCCTCGACAAGCTGCTCAAACAGGGGGTCGTCGACGAGCGCGAGTACGACGCCATCCGGGAGGCGGCCCGCGAGTCCGGGATCGGCAGGCCCGGGCAGACCGAGGGCTACCGGAAGATCCTCGACGGCAGCGCGGACTCCTTCGCCAAGTGGCAGCAGGTGGGCGGCGGTTCGTTCGCCCTGAACGCCGACGGGTCCATCACCTCCGGGACCACCAGGGGCGGGCTCGGCATGCTGTGGTTCCCGCAGCGCAAGTACGGCGACTTCTCGCTCCGCCTCCAGTGGCGCGACGACGCCCCCGGCACCGGCAACGCCAACTCCGGTGTGTTCGTGCGCTTCCCGTGGGTCCACGACCACCCCGAGGAGCCGCGTCCGGAGTGGGCCGCCATCAAGTACGGGCACGAGGTGCAGGTCTTCGACCGGCCCGACGGCGACATGTACAAGACCGGCTCGGTCTACGGGTTCGACCGCGTGGGCCTGGCCGGCGCGGGCGTCACCCAGAAGGGCACCTGGAACGACTACGAGATCCGGGTGGTGGACCAGCACTACTCGGTCTACCGCAACGGCACGCTGATCAACGAGTTCGACAACATCGGCGGCCAGGACTTCGTCCCGTCCCGCTCGGACGATCCGGGCACGGACGGGCGGCGGTTCGCCTCCGGTTACATCGGACTCCAGGTGCACGGCACGACGGACGTGGTCTCGTTCCGGGACGTGCGGATCAAGGAACTCTAGGAGGGTTCCTTGCGCGCCCGGCTCGGCTGTACCCGCTTGGGTTCCCCCGGCATCTTCGGATACTCGGGCGGGTACGGCAGATCACCGAGCCCGTGGTCGTGCTCGTCGCGGCGCGCCAGCTCAAGGAGCGCGTCGAGCGAGAAGGCGTGATCGTCCATGTCCGCGTGCACATCGCCGAGTTCGGCGAAGCGCGCGGGCATGGTCGCGAGGTCGAAGTCCCGCGGGTGCGCCACGCCGACCTCGTCCCAGCGCAGGGGCGCGGAGACCGGGGCGTGCGGGCGCGGCCGTACGGAATAGGCGGAGGCGATGGTCCGGTCTCTGGCGGTCTGGTTGTAGTCGATGAAGATGCGCTCCCCGCGCTCCTCCTTCCACCACTTGATCGTCACCTGGTCCGGCATCCGGCGTTCCAGCTCCCGCCCGACCGCGATCGCCGCGCGTCGCACCTGGGTGAAGGTCCAGCGGGGTTCGATCGGCACGAACACATGCAGGCCGCGTCCGCCGGAGGTCTTCGGCCAGCCGCGCAGTCCGCCGAACTCCTCGAGCACGGCGCGGAGTTCACCTGCCGCCCGTACGGCGTCGTCGTAGTCCGTGCCCGGTTGGGGGTCGAGGTCGATGCGGAGTTCGTCGGGGCTGTCGACGTCGTCGCGGCGGACCGGCCAGGGGTGGAAGGTGAGCGTGCCGAACTGGGCGGCCCACAGGACGGCGGCCTGTTCGGTGGGGCACATCTCGTCGGCGCTGCGGCCGCTGGGGAAGGTGATGTGGGCGGTCGGGATCCAGTCGGGCATGTTCTTCGGGGCCCGTTTCTGGAAGAAGGACTCGCCGGTCACACCGTCCGGGTAGCGCTCCAGGGTGGTGGGGCGGTTGCGGAGGGCGCGCAGGATGCCGGGGGCGACGGCCTGGTAGTAGCGGGCCAGGTCGAGCTTGGTGAAACCGCGCTCCGGGAAGAAGACCTTGTCCGGGCTGGACAGCCGTACGGTCCGGCCGCCCGCCTCCAGTTCCACCGCGTCACCCATGCGAGCCACGGTAGGCGAGCTACGCATATCAGGCATTTCGTGACGTGCAGGCACAGAATCGGACCATGGACCTGCCGGTGATGCCCCCTGTGAAGCCCATGCTCGCCAAGTCGGTCGCGAAGATCCCGCCGGGCATGCAGTACGAGGCGAAGTGGGACGGCTTCCGGGCGATCGTGTTCCGCGACGGGACCGAGGTCGAGCTGGGCAGCCGTACGGGCAAGCCGCTGACCAGGTACTTCCCCGAGCTGGTGACCGCGCTGAAGGAGCGGGTCCCAAAGCGTTGTGTGCTGGACGGGGAGATCGTCATCGCACGGGACGGCCGTCTGGACTTCGACGCGCTCACCGAGCGCATCCACCCGGCCGACTCCCGGGTACGGATGCTCGCCGAGCGGACACCGGCGTCCTTCGTCGCCTTCGACCTGCTGGCCCTCGCGGACGAGTCGCTGCTGGACGTGGAGCTGACCGACCGGCGGGCCCTGCTGGCCACGGCCCTGTCCGGGGTCACCGCACCGGTCCATCTGGCACCGGCGACGACGGACATCGAGGTGGCCCGGGGCTGGTTCGAGCAGTACGAGGGGGCCGGGCTCGACGGCGTCATCGCCAAGCCGCTCACCCTGCGCTACCGGCAGGACGAACGGGCCATGTTCAAGATCAAGCACGAGCGGACGGCGGACGTCGTGGTCGCCGGCTACCGCTTCCACAAGAGCGGCCCGATCGTCGGCTCACTGCTGCTCGGCCTCCACGACGACCAGGGCCGCCTCCAGCACGTGGGGGTCTCGGCGGCCTTCCCCATGAAGCGCCGCGCCGAGCTGATCGACGAACTGGAGCCGCTGCGGATGGCGGACACCGCGGGACACCCCTGGGCGGCCTGGGCGGACGAGGCCGCGCACGAGAGCGCGCGGCTGCCCGGGGCGCCGAGCCGCTGGTCGGGGAAGAAGGACCTGTCGTGGGTGCCGCTGCGGCCCGAGCGGGTGGCCGAGGTGGCGTACGACCACATGGAGAACGGCGTACGGTTCCGGCACACGGCCCGCTTCCGCCGCTGGCGGCCGGACCGGACGGCCGAGAGCTGCACGTACGGACAGCTGGAGGAGCCCGTCACGTACGACCTCGACGAGATCCTCGGCTGACTCAAGCCCTGGCGGCCGTCACGGGCGTCACGGTGTCATCAGGACCTTGACCGCGCCCTCCTGCTTCTTCTGGAACATCGCGTAGGCGTGCGGGGCGTCCGACAGCGGCAGCCGGTGGGTGGCGAAGTCGTCCACACCGAGGGGGTCCTCGTCGGTCAGGTACGGGATGATCTCGTCGCTCCAGCGCCGTACGTTGGCCTGCCCCATCCGGATCTGGAGCTGCTTGTCGAACATGGTGAGCATCGGCAGCGGGTCGGCCGTGCCGCCGTACACGCCGACGAGTGAGAGCGTGCCGCCGCGGCGCACCAGCTCGATGGCGGTGTGCAGGGCGGCCAGCCGGTCGACGCTGAAGCGTTCCGCGAACGGTCCGCTGATCCGGCGGGGCAGCAGCGCCGAGGCCTGCTGGGCGAGGCGGGCGGCCGCGCTGCCGTGGGCCTCGGTGCCGACCGCGTCGATCACCGCGTCGGGGCCTCGGCCGTCGGTCTCGTCGCGGATCGCCTGCACGAGCTCCTTCTCGCTGTCGAAGCTCCTGAGGTCGTACGTCTCGACACCGCGCGCGCGTGCCCGGCGCAGCCGCTCGCTCACCAGGTCCACCCCGAAGACCCGTCCCGCGCCCCGCGCCCGGGCGACGCGGCAGGCCATGTCGCCGATCGGGCCGAGGCCGAGCACGGCGACGCTGCCGCCCTCGGGGACGTCCGCGTAGGCGACGGCCTGCCAGGCGGTCGGCAGCACGTCGGAGAGGTAGACGAACCGGTCGTCGGGCGGTCCCTCGGGGATCTTGATGGGGCCGTACTGCGCCTGCGGGACCCGCAGGTACTCGGCCTGCCCGCCGGGGACCGCGCCGTAGAGACGGGTGTAGCCGAACAGGGCGGCGCCCATGCCCTCGCTGGTGACCTGGGTGGTCTCGCACTGGGTCGGCAGCTCGTTCAGGCACATCCAGCAGTTGCCGCAGGCGATCTGGAACGGCACCACCACCCGGTCACCCGCCTGGAGATCCGGCACCGCGGCGCCGACCTCCTCGACGATGCCCATCGGTTCGTGTCCGAGGATGTCGCCGGGTGTCATGAACGGGGTGAGCACCTCGTACAGATGCAGGTCCGAGCCGCACAGCCCGGTGGAGGTGATGCGGACGATCGCGTCCGTCGGTTCCTGGATCCTCGGATCGGGCACGTCCTCCACCCGTACGTCCCGTTTGCCCTGCCAGGTCACTGCCTTCATCGCGGAGCCCCTTCCGCCTGCGGAGGCGCCCCGGGTACCCGGCCGCATCCCGCCGAACCGCGCCTTGGGCCGCCCGGCGTAGCAACAGGCTTCCTCAGAGGTATTCACCCCGACCCATCAAATCCGAGCGGGTATGGCCAGCAATGAACATATAAGCGCACAATCAGTGAAACGAGACTTGGGTGGCGACGGTGGGCATGGGACGAAGGGCGCGCACAAGACGCGCCACGACGACGGCGGCGCTCCTGGCCGCCGCGCTGACGGTTTCCCTGGCGGCGGGCTGCACGGGCACGAACCGGCCCGGTCCGGTGGACGACGGGAGAGGGGCGACCCAGGACGGGAACGAGAGCCAGGACGCAGGCCGGGACCCGGGGCAGGATCCGGGCGGGGCCCCGTCGCAGAGCGGGCTGTCCGGCGAGTCCGTGCTCGCCGTGAAGATCGACAACGTGCGGGCGGCCCGGCCGCACACCGGCACCGACTCCGCGGACATCGTCTACACCGAGCAGGTCGAGGGCGGGCTGAGCCGGCTGATGGCGGTCTACGCGACCAAGCTCCCGAAGGTCATCGGGCCGGTGCGCAGCGCCCGCGAGTCCGATCTGGAGCTGCTGCGGCAGTTCGACAACCCGACGCTCGCGTTCTCCGGGGCGCAGGGCAAGCTGATGCCGCTGATCGACAAGGCGCCCATCAATCCGCAGACGCCCGGCAAGACCTCCGGCGCCTACTTCCGCGGCACCGGCAAGGCCGCGCCGCACAACCTGTATCTGCACCCGTCCCGGCTGTTGCCGAAGGCCCCCGGCGCGGACGCCCTGACGACCGGTTTCACCTACGGCTCTGCCCCGTCCGGCGGCAGGAAGGACACCTCGGAGACCGTGCGCTACCCGGCGGCCACCTATCAGTTCACCTGGTCGTCGAGCCGTGACCGCTATCTGGTCTCGATGGACGGCACCGCGGCCGTCACGACCGCCGGCAAGCGCATCGCCGCGGCGACGGTCGTCGTGCAGTACGTGAAGATCCGCAAGTCCGCCTTCCACGACTTCCTCGGCAACAACACGCCGTACACCGAGACCGTGGGCTCCGGGAAGGCGAAGGTGCTGCGCGGCGGGAAGGCGTACGACGTCGACTGGGAGCGTGAGAAGGCGACGGACGGTACGACGTTCACGACGGGCGACGGCGAGCCGGTGAACTTCGCCGAGGGTCAGGTGTGGGTGCTCTACGTCAAGGCGTGACGGTCAAGGCATGACGGGCTCAGCCCTGGGCGAGGAGGGGTTCCGCGGGGTTGCGCAGCCCCTCGGCCGCGTCCGCGACGCGTCGGATCAGATCGAAGAAGACCGCCTGCTCGTCGGCGGAGAGCGGGGCCAGGAAGACCTGGTTCATCCGGGCCGTGCGCACGGTCAGCTTGCGGTGGGTGCGCAGCCCGTCGTCGGTGGCGCGCAGCAGGAAGCGGCGGCCGTCCTGCGGGTCGCGCACCTTGTCGACCAGCCCGCGGCGGCCGAGCCGGCTGATCACCTCGGCGATGGTGGACCGGTCGAGCCCCACCCGCTCCCCCACGGTCCGCTGATCGAGGCCCGGCTCGGCGACGAGCGCATTGAGGACCGCGAACTGGGGCGAGGTGATCTCCTCCGAGACCATCGTGTTCCACAGCAGGTGGTGGGCCTGCTGCAGTCGGCGGGCCAGATGCCCGGGGTGGGTGGTGAGGTCCACCGCCGCCATGTGCGCTCCCCGCGGTCGAATTGGTTGGTGCACTGAACGATACCCGCCGACCGCCGGACTGTCTGCGGGCCCGCACACATCCCTGGCCTCGCACTTCTCCAAGGTCTTGACGTCGCATCCGTCGAGTGGCAGCGTGAAGGAAACTTCACGGAAATAGTCAGTGCCCTGATTACTTGCCCTGATTACTTGCCTTCATTACTTGCCCTGGTCATTCAGCGGGATGGAGCTTCATCCATGGACAAGGTGGTCGCCACCGCCGCCGAGGCGGTGGCCGATGTACCGGACGGCGCGACCCTCGCCGTCGGCGGCTTCGGGCTGAGCGGCGTGCCGAACGTGCTGATCCAGGCGCTGTACGAACGTGAGGTCACCGGCCTCGGGGTCGTCTCCAACAACTGCGGGGCCATGGAGTCCGGCCTCGCCGTCCTGCTGGCGGCGGGCCGCATCGCGCGCGTGACCGGCTCCTACATCGGCGCGAACAAGGAGTTCGCCCGCCAGTACCTGTCCGGTGAGCTGGAGGTCGAGATGATCCCCCAGGGCACGCTCGCCGAACGGCTGCGCGCCGGCGGGGCCGGCATCCCCGCCTTCTACACCCCCGCCGGTGTGGGCACACAGGTCGCCGAGGGCGGGCTGCCGTGGCGGTACGACGGTGCGGGCGGTGTCGCGCTGGCGTCGCCGCCGAAGGAGGTGCGGGAGTTCGACGGCGCGGAGTACGTGCTGGAGCGGGGCATCCGGACCGACTTCGCGCTGGTGCGGGCCTGGAAGGGCGACCGGCACGGGAACCTGGTCTTCAACAAGTCCTCGCGGAACTTCAACCCGCTCGCGGCGATGGCCGGGCGGGTGACCCTCGCCGAGGTCGAGCAGCTCGTGGAGCCGGGTGAGATCGAGCCGGACGCGGTGCATCTGCCGGGCATCTTCGTGCAGCGGGTGGTGGCCCTGACGCCGGAGCAGGCCGCCGACAAGCGGATCGAGCAGCGGACGGTGAGCAGCTGATGGCCTGGACACGCGAGGAGATGGCCGCACGGGCGGCACGCGAGCTCGAGGACGGTCAGTACGTCAATCTCGGCATCGGGCTGCCCACGCTGATCCCGAACCACCTGCCCGAGGGCGTGGAGGTGATCCTGGAGTCGGAGAACGGCATCCTGGGCACCGGCCCCTACCCCACCGAGGACCGGGTCGACCCGGACCTCATCAACGCCGGCAAGGAGACCGTGACGGTCCTGCCGGGCGCCTCCTTCTTCGACTCGGCGCTGTCGTTCTCGATGATCCGCGGCGGGCACATCGATGTGGCGGTGCTGGGCGCGATGCAGGTCTCCGCCTCCGGTGACCTCGCCAACTGGGCCGTCCCCGGCAAGATGATCACCGGGATCGGCGGGGCGATGGACCTCGTGCACGGCGCCCGCACGGTCATCGTGGTCATGACCCACACCGCCAAGGACGGCTCGGCGAAGATCCTTCAGGAGTGCGCGCTGCCGCTCACCGGCAGGGGTTGCGTCGACCGGATCATCACCGACCTCGGCGTCCTCGACGTCACCGGGGACGGGCTGGTGCTGGTGGAGACCGCACCCGGGGTGAGCGTCGAGGAGATCGTCGCCAGGACCGCGGCGAAGGTCCGCATCCCGGAGGAGATCCAGTCGTGAAGGACGTCTACGTCGTCGACGCGGTGCGCACCCCGGTCGGCCGCTACAACGGCGGCCTGTCCTCGGTGCGCCCGGACGATCTCGCCGCGCACGCCATCCGTGAACTCCTCGCCCGTACACCCGACCTGGACCCGGCGCGGATCGAGGACGTGTACTTCGGCAACGCGAACGGGGCGGGTGAGGAGAACCGCAACGTCGCACGGATGGGCGCGCTGCTCGCCGGGCTGCCGACGTCGGTGCCGGGGGTGACCGTCAACCGGCTGTGCGCGTCCGGTCTGGAGGCGGTGATCCAGGCGGCCCGTGCGATCGCGGTCGGGGACGCCTGCGTCGCCGTGGCGGGTGGCGTGGAGTCGATGACCCGGGCGCCGTACGTGCTGCCGAAGAACGACCGGGCCTTCCCCGCCGGGCACACCGAGCTGTACTCCACGACGCTGGGCTGGCGGATGGTCAACCCGAGGATGGAGCCGCAGTGGACCGTTCCGCTGGGCATGTCCGCCGAGTTGATCGCCGACAAGCACAAGATCACGCGTGAGCAGCAGGACGAGTTCGCGCTGGCCTCGCATCAGAAGGCGGCCGCGGCGCAGCAACAGGGGCTCTTCGACCTCGAGTTGGCTCCCGTGGCGGTCCCGCAGCGCAAGGGTGAGCCGGTGGTCTTCGGTGCGGACGAATGCGTGCGGGCCGATGCCTCCCTCGCCGCGATGGCGAAGCTCAAGCCGTCCTTCCGCGAGGACGGCGGCACGGTGACCGCGGGCAACGCCTCTCCGCTGAACGACGGTGCGGCGGCGCTGCTGCTGGTGGACGAGGAGGGCCTCAGGGCCACCGGGCGCGAGCCGCTGGCCCGGGTCTGCGCGACCGGGGTGAACGCTCTGGATCCCCACCACTTCGGCCTGGCGCCGGTCGAGGCCGTGAACCGGGCCCTCGCCAGAGCGGGCAAGGCATTTGACGACCTGTCGGTGCTGGAACTGAACGAGGCCTTCGCGGCACAGGTCCTCGGATGTGTCGCCGAATGGCCCGAGTTCGACCCGGCGATCCTCAACCCGCAGGGCGGCGCCATCGCCCTCGGACACCCGCTCGGCGCCTCCGGTGCCCGGCTCGCCGGCACCGTCGCCCACCAACTCGCCCGCCGCGGCAGCGGAGTCGGCGTCGCCACCCTCTGCATCGGCGTCGGCCAGGGCCTCGCTCTCGTCCTCGAACGTTAAATCTCCCCGGGACTTCATATGACTCTCACCCAGCACGACATCGACCAGGAAATCGCCGCCGAGCACGCCGCCTACGAGAAGCGGGTCGCCGACGGGGCCCCCGTCGAGCATCAGCCGCGCCGCGACTACGCGCCGTACCGCTCCTCGGTGCTGCGGCACCCCAAGCAGCCGCCGGTCACCATCGACGTGTCCAAGGACCCGGAGCTGGTGGAGCTGCACTCCCCCGCGTTCGGGGAGCGGGACATCACCGAGATCGACAACGACCTCACCCGGCAGCACAACGGCGAGCCGATCGGGGAGCGCATCACCGTCTCCGGGCGGCTCCTGGACCGCGACGGGCGGCCGGTCCGAGGCCAGCTCATCGAGATCTGGCAGGCCAACTCGGCGGGACGGTACGCACATCAGCGCGAGCAGCACGACGCTCCGCTGGACCCGAACTTCACCGGCGTCGGCCGCACCCTGACCGGCGACGACGGGCAGTACCACTTCACGACCGTCCAGCCGGGCCCGTACCCGTGGCGGCAGCACCTCAACGCCTGGCGGCCCGCGCACATCCACTTCTCGCTGTTCGGCACGGCGTTCACGCAGCGGCTCGTGACGCAGATGTACTTCCCGGCCGACCCGCTGTTCCCGTACGACCCGATCATCCAGTCGGTGACGGACGACTCGGCCCGCCAGCGCCTCGTCGCGACGTACGACCACGACCTGTCGGTGCCGGAGTTCTCGATGGGCTACCACTGGGACATCGTGCTCGACGGCCCGAACGCCACCTGGATCGAAGAAGGACGCTGACCTGCCATGACGAAGATCGACACGAACCGTCCCGAGACGGTGCTGCCCACTCCGTCGCACACGGTCGGGCCCTTCTACGGACACGCGCTGCCGTTCCCCGGCGGCGAGGACATCGCGCCCGTCGGCCACCCGGACACCGTCGCCGTGCACGGTTACATCTACGACGGTGAGGGCAACCCGCTCCCCGACGCGTTCGTGGAGCTGTGGGGCGCCGATCCGGACGGGAACATCCCGCGGGTCGACGGGTCCATGCGGCGCGACGGGGCCAGCGGCGGCTTCATGGGACGTACCGGGGTGGAGTTCACCGGGTGGGGTCGCAGCCAGACGGACGCGAGCGGGCACTGGTCGGCGCGGACGCTGCGGCCGGGTGCGCGGGGGCAGAGCGCGCCGTACTTGAGTGTGTGCGTGTTCGCGCGCGGGCTGCTCGTGCACCTCTACACACGGATCTACTTCCCCGGCGACGAGGCCGCGCTCACCGCGGACCCGCTGCTGAACCAGGTGGCCCCGGAGCGGCGCGGCACACTGATCGCGGCCGACGGCGGCAATGGGACGTACCGTTTCGACATCCGCCTTCAGGGCGAAGGCGAGACGGTCTTCCTGGAGTTCCAGTGACTTCTGCCGAATCCGACGCCGGTCTGCTCGCCCCCGGGTGGGCCGGCTCCCCCGCCGCCTCCGCGACGAGCGACGCCGCCTATCTGCGGGCGCTGCTCGACGCGGAGGCCGCGCTGACCCGCGCCCAGGCGGCCCTGGGGCTGGCTCCCGAAGAGGCCGCCACGGCGGTGACCGCGGCCGCCCGGTCCGGGGAGTTCGACGCCCGGGACCTCGCCGTACGCGCACGGGCGGGCGGCAATCCGGTGATCCCGCTCGTCGCCGATCTGACGCGGGCGGTCGGCGGGGAGTACGGGTCGTACGTCCACCGCGGTGCGACCAGCCAGGACATCATGGACACGGCGACGGTCCTGGTCGCCGTCCGCACCCTCGACCTGGTCCGCGCCGACCTCGGCCGCACGGAGGCGGCGCTGGCCCGGCTGGCCGCCGAGCACCGGGACACCGCGATGCCCGGCCGGACCCTGACCCAGCACGCCGTACCGACGACGTTCGGGCTGAAGGCGGCCGGGTGGCGGTCGCTGGTGCTGGACGCACGGGACCGGATCACGGCCGTACGGAACGCGCTGCCCGCCCAGCTCGGGGGTGCGGCCGGAACGCTGGCGGCCTTCACGGCGTACGGCGCGGCGGACCCGACGGCGCTGCCCGCGGCGTACGCGCGCGAACTGGGCCTCCAGGCGCCCGAGTTGCCCTGGCACACCCTGCGCACACCGATCGCCGATCTCGCCGGCTGTCTGGCCTTCACGGCCGGGGCGCTGGGGAAGGCCGCCGCGGATGTGCTCACGCTGGCCCGGACCGAGATCGCCGAGGTCTCGGAGGGCAGCGGGGGCGGTTCGTCGGCGATGCCGCACAAGGCGAATCCCGTACGGTCCACGCTGATCGCGGCGGCGGCCGCGCGGGCGCCGCAGCTCGCGGCCACGCTGTACGGGTCCCTGGCCGCGCAGGACGAGCGGCCGGCCGGCGCCTGGCATGCCGAGTGGGAGCCGTTGCGGGACCTGCTGCGGCTGGTCGGCGGCGCCGCCCGCGATGCCGCCGACCTCACCGAGGGGCTGCGGGTGCACGCGGACGTGATGCGTGCCCACCTGGACCTCACCCATGGGTTGATCGTGTCCGAGCGGCTGTCCGCCGAGCTGGCCCCCGTGCTGGGCCGGGCCCGCGCCAAGTCGCTGCTGACCGAGCTGGCCGGACGCACCTACGCCGAGGGCCGCAGTCTCGGCGAACTTCTGGCGGAGGAGCCGGAGTTGAAGGGCATCGACCTCGACGCCCTCGCCGACCCCGCCCGGTACACGGGCGCCGCCGCCACTCTCACCGACCGTGCTCTGGAGCGACGTTGACCGAGAAACTCCTCAACCACCGTGTCGAGGGCCCGGCTTCGGCTCCCGCGCTGATCCTCGGGCCGTCGCTCGGGACGTCGTACGCCCTGTGGGACAAGGTCGCGCCCGAGCTGTCCATCACTCACCGGGTGGTCCGCTGGGATCTGCCGGGGCACGGCGGCAGCGCGGCCGGTCTGGTCGGGCCCGGGGCCACGATCGGTGACCTCGCGGATCTCGTGCTGGCGCTCGCCGACTCGCTCGGCATCGAGCGGTTCGCGTACGCGGGGGTGTCGCTGGGCGGGGCGGTCGGACTTCAGCTGGCCGTGCATCACCCGGAGCGGGTGTCGTCGCTGGCCGTGATCTGCTCCTCGGCCCACTTCGGCGGCTCCCGGGTGTGGGAGGAACGCGCCGCGCGGGTGCGGGCCGAGGGCATGGAGTGGCTGGTGGAGAGTGCGGACGCGCGCTGGTTCACCCCCGGATTCACCGTGCCGCGGCTGGTGCGGGACCACCGGGACGCCGACCCGGCCGGGTACGCCGCCTGCTGTGACGCGCTCGCCGCCTTCGACATCCGCGACCGGCTGGCGGAGATCTCCGCGCCGACGCTCCTGGTCGCGGGCCGTGAGGATCCCGCGACTCCGCCCGCGCATCTGCGGGAGATCGCGGACGCGGTGCCGGGCGCCGCGCTCGTGGAGCTCCCGGGCGCCTCGCACCTGGCACCCGCACAGTGCCCGGAGGCCGTGCTGACCGCCCTGCGCACCCACTTCGACGGGGGTGCCGAGCGGGGCATGGAGGTGCGGCGCGAGGTGCTGGGCGACGCCCATGTGGACCGTGCGCAGGCCCGGCAGACGCCGTTCACCGCCCGCTTCCAGGACTTCATCTCGCGCTACGCGTGGGGCGAGATCTGGACCGACCCCACGCTCAGCCGCCGCGAGCGCAGCATGATCACGCTCACGGCGCTGGTCGCGCACGGCCACTACGACGAGCTGGCCATGCACGTCCGGGCCGCCCGGCGCAACGGGCTGACGCCCGAGGAGATCGGGGCGGTGCTGCTGCAGACGGCCGTGTACTGCGGGGTTCCGGCGGCCAACTCGGCGTTCGCCACGGCCCAGCGGGTGCTGGCGGAGGAAGAGGCGCCCGCAGAAGAAGGGTGACCCTGCCGGTCGTAGCTTCGCCGGCACCAGGCAGCTGCCTCCACCACGGCCGCCGCACGCCTACGGTGGAGGCATGTCCACGATTCTGATCACCGGCGCCACCTCCGGGCTCGGCCGTCACGTCGCCTTCGAGCTGGTCCGCTGCGGCCATGTCGTCCTCGCCCACGGCCGCGATCCCCGCCGTACCGGGCAGCTCGTCGAGGAACTGCGCGCCGAGGGCGACGCCGAGCCCTTCGTGGCCGACCTCGCCTCGCTGGCGCAGGTGCGGGAGCTGGCGGCGCATGTCGCGGGCGCGCATCCCGACCTGGACGTGCTGATCAACAACGCGGGGGTGGGCGCCGGTGCGCCCGGCTCGGGGCGCGAGCTCAGCGCCGACGGCCATGAACTCCGGCTGGCCGTCGACTACTTGGCGCCGGTGGTCCTGACCCGCGCCTTGCTGCCGGTCCTTCGCGCCAACACGCCCGCACGGATCGTCAACGTCGGTTCCGTCGGGCAGGATCCCGTCGACTTCGACGACATCGAGTTCCGGCGCGGGTACGACGGCTTCGGGGCGTACCGCCGTGCCAAGTTCGCGCTGGCGGCCCATACGTTCACGCTGGCCGAGGAGTTGGCGGGCACGGGCGTCGCGGTGAACGTGCTGCACCCCGCGACCTTCATGGACACGGGGATGGTGCGGGAGGGCGGGATGAGGCCGTGGAGCACGGTCGCGGACGGGGCGCCGGGGGTTTTGGCGCTGGCTACGCGGGACTTGGGGACGGGGGGCTACTTCGACGGTACGAGTCCGGCGCGGGCGCACGAGGGGACGTACGACAGCGACGTACGCAAGCGGCTGGCCACGGTGACAGACCAACTCCTCGCGCTGTAGCGCCCCCTAAGGGGCGCGGGGCTGTATCGATTTGCGGCTCCGCCGCGTGGGCGCGACCAGCCCCCGCCGAACCCGCGGCCTGCGGCTCAGCGCAAGCCCCTACCCGTCTCCAGCACCTCCCGCGCCTGTGCCACAAGCCCGTCCGCGCCGCACGAACGCGCCAGCGCCAGGCCCCGGTTGATCTCCGCCACCGACCGCGCGGCGATCCCGTACTCCACCCGCGCCGCCGCATGCTCGTACTGGCACGGCGACGCCTCCAGATAGGTCACCGCCTGGGAGAGCAACCGCACCGCCCGCTGTCCCGTCTCCAGCGCGGCCGCGCACCGCAGCGCCTCCCCGATCGCCGTGTCCGTGCCGAACCGCTCCGCGCGGCGCCGGGCGTCGGCGGCGAGCTGGGCCGCCCGGTTCGGTTCCGCCACGGCGAGGGCACGGGCCAGGTCGAGGGCCCAGGGGACCATCACCGGGTTGTGGTGGCCGCGGGCGGTCGCCGCCTTCTCCGCTTCCTCCAGTTCGTTGACCGCTTCCTGGGTGCGGCCCACGGCGAGCAGCAGCCGGCCGCGCACCGAGCGCGGGTCGGGCAGCACGATGGTGGACGGGTACGGCGGGGCGAAGCCGTACTGCTCGGCGATCTCCCAGGCCTCGTCGACATGGCCGCGGGCGAGGAGGGTGTCGACGAGGTTGCAGGTGGCCGACCAGTACAGGGGCAGTCCGCGGCCGACGCGCTCGGCGATGCGCAGGGACTCGCGCAATGTGTCCTCGGCATCGCGGAGGCGGCCGCGCCGACGGAGGGCGAAGCCGAGGAAGGCGTGGGCCAGGGCGAGGTGGCCGCCGCTCCAGCCGGCGGACTCGTAGGTGCGCAGGCCCTCGGTGAACATGCTCTCGGCGCGGTCGAGCCGGTCGGTGTAGGTGTAGCTGCTGGCCAGCATCATGAGGATCTCGACACCCCACTCGGTGTCGGTCCAGCCGAGCCCGGGGGCGAGGCGCCCGTTGACGAGGGCGCGGTCGCAGAGTTCGACGACCTCTTCCGCGTTCTCGCCGTGGGTCATGGCGTCGAAGCCGCGCAGCATCAGCAGGGCGCGCTCGGAGTTGTCGCGGCCGATGCAGGTGGAGGCGAGTGCGGCGAGCCGCTCGGAGCGGCCAGGGGAGGTGGCCTCGCCCGCGTGGATGCCCTCCCACATGTACTGGACTGCCTGGAGCCGCATCTGGGCGGGGCCGGGTTCGAGGCGGGCGGCCTCCGCCTCGACCGTGCGGACGGCTTCCTCCAGCTGGTCGTTGTGGAGCAGGGCCTGGGAGAGGCGGAAGACGGCGTCGACGCGCTGGGGGCCGTCGAGGCCGGGCATGCCGAGCGCGGACTGGAGGTGGTCGACGGTGGTGGAGGGGGCGGTGAGCAGGGCGGCGCAGCCCAGTTCGTAGAGGACGCTCGCGTGGACCTCGGGGCGGGGCGGTTCCAGCAGGGCCCGCTCCAGACAGCGGCGGGCCGCGTCGGGGGCGCCGACGGCGAGGTGTTCGCCTGCGGCATCGCGCAGCTGCTCGACGAGTTCCTCGTCGTCGTCCGGGTGCACCTGGAGCAGGTGCCGGGAGGCCATGGCGGCGCCGAGCCCGGAGTCGGTGACGACCTGGGCGGCGATGCCGTGCATGGCGGTGCGCAGGGCATCGGGGATGGAGTTGTAGACGGCGGTGGCGATGAGGGGGTGGACGAACTCCAGGTCGCCGTCGTCGGCGGGTACGGCGGCCGGGTCGGGTTCGGTCAGGATGCGGGCGGTGCGCAGGAGTTCGGCGCAGCGGACGGCCTCGTCGCGGCTCATGGTGGCGAGCTTGGCCACGAGGTCGACGGAGATGCCGGTGCCGAGGATGGCCGCGGCCCAGGCGAACCGGGTGGCCTCGATGCCGAGTCCTTCGAGGCGGGCGACGAGGCCACCGCCGCGGGCGGAGCGGTTCAGGGCGCGTAGTTCGGCGGCCTGGGACTCGGCGGGTTCGAGTTCGCTGTCCTGGACCTTGGCGAGGAGTTCGACGGTCTCGTAGGGGTTGCCGCCGGTGACGGCCCAGACCTCGCGGCAGAACGGGGCGTCGGCGTGCTCGCCGAGGGTGGCGCGGGTCAGGCCCGCGGTGGCGTCGGGGGTCAGGGCGCTGAGCGTGGCGACCGGGCCACCTGAGGTCGCGGCGATCGCGTCGAGGAGGCGGGCGCTCTCGCCGGAGACGTCCCCGGGGCGGCGGGCGACCAGGACCAGGACGGAGAGGTCGTCGAGGCGCTCGGCGAACGCGGCGAGCCAGCGCAGGGTCTCCTGGTCGGCCCAGTGGGCGTCGTCGATCACCAGGACGAGGGGCCAATCGCGGCGGGCGAGTCTGCGGACGGCGGCGACGAGGCCGTCGCACACGCCCTGCGGGTCGGCCTGTGGCGCACCGGGTTCCGTGATGCCGAGGGCGGGGCCGGCGATGTCGTACCAGTCGCCGAGGTACTCGCGTGCCTCCTCCGGCATCAGGGAGACCAGGGCGGGCTGGAGCAGCTGCCGGACCACGTTGAAGGGCACGGACCTGAGGGTCTCGCCGCCGCGGGCCGACCAGACGTTGCAGCCGCGGGCCTCGGCGATCCGGCGGGTCTCGGTGAGCAGCGCGGTCTTGCCGAGTCCGGCCTCGCCGCGGAAGACCAGGAGGCTGCCCGAGGACGAGCGGTCCGCGCGGAGGGCGTCGATCGCCTGCTCCACGGCGGCGAGTTCCTCGTCGCGTTCCCACAGGGAGGGCGAGGCGGCCGGCGTGAGCCCTTCCTCCGTCATCCCCTTACCTCCCCAAGTCGCCCGAACGACGTACAGACCTCGAGCGTAGCCGTCCGATTGCCTGAGTGAAGGACGGTCCGGGCAGCTGTTGCCGTGACGGGTGACGCCGGGTCCGTACGGTCGACGCGTCAGCTCTCTGACCTGCCGCGTCCCGCTGATTGACGGAGAGTCAAAAAACCGAGGAGGAGCTCATTTTCCAAGATCGGAAGACCGGTCGGTCCCGCCGTGCCCTGGTCGCGGGGTCGGTGGGCAACTTCATCGAGTGGTACGAGTTCGGCGTCTACGGCTACTTCGCCACCGTCATCGCGGCCCGCTTCTTCACCCCGGAGGGCGGCGGCGAGGCCGAGGCCCTGGTCAGGACGTACGCCTCCTTCGCGCTGGCGTTCTTCTTCCGGCCCGTCGGCGCGGCGCTGTTCGGCCGGCTCGGGGACCGGATGGGGCGGCGCCCGGTGCTGATCCTGGTGATCGCGCTGATGACGGGTGCGACCACCCTGATCGGGGCGCTGCCGACGTACGACCAGGCCGGGGCTCTGGCACCCTGGCTGCTGACGTTCCTGAGGGTCCTTCAGGGGCTGTCCGCGGGCGGGGAGTTCGGCGGGGCGGTGTCGGTGATGACCGAGTTCGCGCCACCTGGGCGGCGGGGGCTGTACGGGGCCTGGCAGTCGTTCACGGTGGCGCTGGGGCTGCTGGCCGGTGCGGGGGCGGCCGCCCTGCTGGCGACCGTGCTGACCGAGGGCCAACTGGACGACTGGGGCTGGCGGTTGCCGTTCCTGCTGACGTTGCCACTGGGGCTCGGGGCGCTGTGGCTGAGGCTGCGGCTGGACGAGACCCCCGCGTTCCGGGAGGAGCGCGAGGCCGAACGCCCGCCGGCGCGCGAGGTGGCGGGGGCCATCGCCCTGGGCGCGGGGCGGATCATGGGCTGGGCGGCGGCCGGGTACACCTTCCTCGTCGTGCTGCCCTCGTATCTGCAGAGCACGCTGAACGCGACCTTCCAGCAGGCCCTGGTCGCCACCGTCCTGGCCAATCTGGGCTTCGCGGCGAGCATCCTCCCGGCGGGCCTGCTCAGCGACCGCGTGGGGCGCCGGCCCGTGATGCTGACGGGCGCCCTGCTCGTGGCGGTGCTGTCGGTCCCGCTGCTGGACCTCCTGCAGAACAGCGGGACTTCGAACACGGTGAAGGGGGTGGCGGTGTTCGCCGCGGGTGCCGTGGTCGGCCTGATGGCGGGCCCGGGCCCCGCGATGCTGGCGGAGCTCTTCCCGACGAACGTCCGCTACACGGGCCTGGGACTCGCCTACGCCCTGTCCAATGCGGTCTTCTCGGGCTGCGCGGGGCTCATCATCACCAAGACCGTGGAACGGACCGGGAACGTGGACATCCCGGGGTACTACGCCGCGGTGACCTGCGCGGTGAGCGTCCTGGCACTGGTCAGGTCTCCACGAAGGAAGGCGGGTTGAGCGGATGCGGGTGATCGGCCTGATGTCCGGAACGTCGTACGACGCCATCGACGCGGCGGCGGCCGAGCTGCGACTCGCCGGCGACAGCCTGGTGCTGAGGCCGCTGGGGATGGTGAGCGAGGCGTACGACGAGGAGCTGCGCGCGGCGCTGACGGCGGCGCTGCCGCCGGGGACGACCACGATGGCCGAGGTGTGCCGGCTGGACACGCTGACCGGGCGGGCCTTCGCGGCGGCGGCCGTGCGGGCGGACCGTGAACTGTGCGCGGGGCGGGCCGAGTTGGTCGCCTCGCACGGGCAGACGGTCTTCCACTGGACCGACGGGGGCACGGCCTGCGGCTCGCTGCAGATCGGGCAGCCCGCCTGGATCGCCGAGGCGACCGGGCTGCCCGTGGTCGCCGACTTCCGGCCGCGTGACATCGCCGCGGGCGGCCAGGGCGCGCCGCTGGTCAGCCTGGTCGACCTGCTGTGGCTGCGGGGCCGTCCGGGCACGCCGGTCGCGCTCAACCTCGGCGGCATCGCCAACCTCACCGCGCCCGACGGGACCGCCTTCGACACCGGCCCGGGGTGCGCGCTGACCGACGCGGCCGCCCGGGGGTTCAGCGGCGGGCGCCTGGCGTACGACGTCGACGGGGCGCTGGCGGCGCGCGGGGCGGTGCACGGGCCGCTGCTGGAGCGGCTGCTCGCCGAGCCGTACTACGCGCTGCCGCCGCCCAAGACGACCGGGAAGGAACTCTTCCACCTCGGGCATCTGCAGGACGCGCTGGCCGGGTTCGGGACACTGCCCGCCGAGGACGTCGTCGCCACGCTGACCATGCTCACGGCCCGGACGGTGGCCGACGCGGTGCGGGCCGTCAGGGCGACGGAGGTGATCGCCTCGGGCGGCGGGACCCGCAATCCGGTGCTGATGGGGATGCTGGGCGGGTGCCTGCCGGGCGTGGCGCTGCGCACCTCCGACGAGCTGGGGCTGCCCTCGGACGCGAAAGAGGCGTACGCCTTCGCCGTACTGGGATTTCTGACCGTGCACGGGCTGCCCGGCACGGTGCCCGCGAGCACCGGCGCCCGGCACGCACGCGTGCTCGGGTCGGTGACTCCCGGGCGGGACGGGCTGAGGTTGCCGCCGCCCGCGCGGCAGCGGCCTGTACGACTCGTGCTGGAGTGACCGGAAACCGGAAACCGGTCCGGCCCCTCTCATCCGGCTTTCACGGAGGCCTCATACGGTGGGGGGCATGACGCAGGTGACTCCTCCCGGGTGGTACCCCGATCCCGGGCAGACAAGTGACGGTCCCGCCACCGAGCGCTGGTGGGACGGCAGGGCATGGACGGACCGGACGCGCCCCGCGGGGTCGGCCGCCGTATGGGGTCCCCCGGCGCAGACCCCCGAGGCGGGGGCGTACCCGGCGTACCCTGCCCACCCCGCGCAGCCACCGGCGGGCGGACGGCGCGGGCTGCGCACCGGGACAGCCGTGGCGGCCGCCGTCGCGGTCCTCGCCAGCATCGGCGTGGGTGTGTGGGCGCTGGCCGGCGGCGACGACTCGGGCGGCACCAGGGCCGACTCCCGGCAGGGGCAGGAAGGGCCGGGCGGACAGGACGGCTCCACCGGCGGTCAGGGCGGGCCGGGCGGGAACGGCGGCCCCGGCGGACCGGGCGGTTCCGACGGGGCGTCGCCCTCGCCCCAGGGTTCCGAGGCGCCGAAGATCGAGAGCGGTTCCGTGGCCGACCCGGTCAGCGGGATCAGCCTCCCCATCCCGGACGGCTGGTACGGCCAGCAGATCCAGATCGGTGCGCAGGTCACGTCGGACGACTCCTACCAGTGCCCCGGCGAGACCTCCAAGACCTGCACCAAGGGCGGCGCGTACTCGGTGCCCGCGGCCGCGCTCGGTCATGAGGGCACGGCCGAGCAGGTCGCCAAGGCCGACATCGAGGCGAACGCCGAGGAGTCGTACGGCGGCAAGACCTACGGCTCGATCACCTCGCACGACGTGCTGGCCTCCGAGGCGGTGACCGTCGCCGGGCAGAAGGGCTACCTGGTCCGCTGGAAGGCGGTCACCAGCAAGGGCGCGGACGGCTATGTCGAGTCCCTCGCCTTCCCCTCCCCCGCGAACTCCTCGCGGATGGTCGTGGTGCGCTTCGGCGTCGACGTCGGGGAGAAGCAGTCGGTGATCGACGAGATCACCAAGGGGATCAAGGTGTCGACGGGCGGCGGCAACGGCCAGACCGTCTGACCCGCCCCGGGGAACCGGTCGGCCGGGTGGGGCGCCTCTCCGCTCAAGAGGAACCCCACCCGGCCGGGGGGTGCGCGCCGCCCCCGTCCCCACGGTGCGGCGCGTGCAGGTCGCCGTCCAGTCATCCCACGGACGGCGGCCTGGGTCTTAGGTGAGTCCCAGTGCGGGCAGCACCGCGGCCTCCACGAAGCAGACCAGGTAGTCCGGATCCGCGTACTCCCCGTCCACGATGGGCCGGGCCCGGATCACACCGAACATCTGGGCCGGGATGTACTCCAGCGCCGGGTGCCCGGCGGCGATCTCGCCCCGGTCGACCCCGCGCTGCAGGATCTCCTTCAGCGAGGCGATCTCCGGGTCGACGAGCGCCTCGCGCAGCGCCTTCGCCAGTTCCGGATCCTGGGTGACGGCGTGCCCGAGGGCCTGAAGCAGTTTGGTATCACTGTTCGACCAGCGTCCGGCGGCCCGCGCCACCTCGCGCAGATCCTCGGCGAGCGACCCGGTGTCGATGCCGTCGAACTTCGACTGCCGGCGGGAGCGCAGCGCGGCCACCACGAACTGGGGCTTGGTCTTCCACTGCCGGTAGAGCGTGGACTTGCTGCAGCGGGTGCTGGCGGCCACGCCCTCCATGGTCACGGCGTCATAGCCGCACTGCCGGATCTGTTCGAGCACGGTGTCGAAGAACTCCTGCTCACGCTCGGGCGTCAGCTTGGAGCGGCGCGAGGCGACGACCGTCTCCGGTCCGTCCGCGGCCTGCGACGTCATGTGCTCGTCTCCTCGTTCTAGTGCGGCTTGAGCGGCAGTGGCCAAGGTTTTGAGGGTGTCTGCATCCAGTGTGGCGTACGTCTATCGATACGTGAGTGTACCGGTACCCGACCGTATCGGTACACTGTCGTATCGGTACGCACCCGTATCGATTCAGAGCGATGAGTTCGCCGCACCCGACGAGTCACAAGCTCTACCGCACCACCGTCAGCGAAGGGGCCGGGGGATGAATGCCCGCACCGAGCCTGCAGAAGCGAAGACCGCCGCCACAGCGCGGCCGCCGCTCGTCCGTGAGCTCCTGCTCGTCGCAGGGCTCTTCCTCGTCTACAAACTCGGCCGTCAGCTGGCGACCGGCCACACCGGCGAAGCGTTCCGCAACGCGCACCACGTGTGGGACTGGGAACGAACCCTCCACCTCCCCGGCGAGGGCGATGTGCAGCACCTGCTGCTGCACGGCGACACCCTCGTGCACATCGCGAACACCTACTACGCGACGGTCCATTTCCCGGCCACCGCGGCCTTCCTGATCTGGCTCTATCTGCGCCGGCCCACGCACTACGTGTGGGCCCGGCGGGTCCTCGCCGTGATCACCGGCGCCGCGCTCCTGGTGCACCTCGTCTTCCCGCTGGCCCCGCCGCGGATGCTCGCCGCGACGGGCCTGGTGGACACCGCGCGGGTGTACGGGCCGTCCGTGTACGGCCCGCCGCAGACCGACCACCTCTCCAACCAGTTCGCGGCGATGCCGTCGCTGCACTTCGGGTGGGCGCTGATGGTGGCGATCGGACTGATCGTGGCGACCAGGTCGCGCTGGCGGTGGCTGTGGCTGCTGCATCCGCTGCTGACGCTGCTGGTGATCGTCGGAACCGCGAACCACTACTGGCTCGACGCGATCGTGGCGGCCGCCCTGCTCGGCATCGCCCTCGCCGTGCTCCGCCTCAGGACTCCGTCCGCAGGGGCCCCCGTCCCGCCTCGCCCGCCGCACCGCACGGCGACGGCCGGCGGCCGGTCCCAGGAGCACCCGGCGCCCACGGACGACAAGAACACGCTGGTCGGAGCGGGCCGATGAGCGCCACCACCCTCGCCGTCGTCCTCTCCCTCTTCTCCGCCGTCGCCTACGCGGCCGCGGCCGTCGCCCAGGAACGCCTGGCCTCCCGCGACCCCGGCGCGGGGATGCTGCGCATGCTGGCCTCGGGCGCCTGGTGGTGGACGGTCCTCCTCAACGCCTCCGCGGCCCTGCTGCACGTCGTGGCCCTGAAGTACGGCCCGCTGACCGTGGTCCAGCCCCTCGGTGCGCTGACCCTGGTCGCCGCGGTGCCCATGGGCGCGCGGGTGGCCGGACGCCGGGTCAGCGCGACGGAGTGGCAGGGCACGGCGTACACCCTGCTGGGTCTCGCCGCGATCCTGGTCACCGCGTCCGGCCCCGCCCCCGACGATGTGCTGAGCGTCCCGGAGGCCCTGGCCGTCGCCGGTGCCACCGCCGCGCTGATCGGCCTGCTCGCCCGCCGGGGCACCCGTCCCGGCCTCCGTCACGCCTCCGCCTCCGGCTTCGCGTCGGGCGTCGCCTCCGCCCTGACCCAGACGGTCACGGTCGCCGCGACCGACCGCTCCGGCTCCCTGCTGAGCGTCCAGGTGATCGGCGTGGCCCTGCTGGTCGCCGCGTTCGCGGCAGGCGGCCTGCTGCTGTCCCAGGTCGCCTACCGGGGCGGCCTCGGCGCGCCGCTCGCGGTGGTGACCCTGGCGAACCCGGTCGCCGCCGCGGTGATCGGCCTGACGCTGCTCGGCGAGCGCCTCCAGGGCGGCGCGGCCGGCATCCTCCTGGCACTGGCCGGGGCGGGCCTGGCGGCGTGGGGCGTGGTGCTGCTGAGCCGCGCCACGCCTCAGACGGCTGCCGCCGGCGCGGCCGCGGTGCCGTCCGAGGCGGTCACGCACGAGCGCTCCGCGGCCGACGCGCACCCGGCGACCGCCGGGCACCCCTACGACCACGACCATCCCGTCGCCGCCGTCCTCGCGCTGGAGGCCGCGAGGATCGCGCCCGAGGAGATGCTGATGCCCCGGCAGCCCGGGCCGGGGCATCTCACTCCGCTCTGATCTCTGTCTGATCCCTGTCTGCTCCCTGTCTGATCCCTACTCGCCCGACAGGGCCGGGTCGCTCACGCCCGGGCGGCCGTTCTCGACGTGGCCGGCGAAGCGGCGCAGGAACGTCGGGTCGGTGTCCGAGGTGACGGTGAGGTCGTACCAGCGGCGGCCGGCCGCGAGGTCCGCGCGGTGCCTGACGGTGGCGCCGGGGCGGACGGTGAAGGTGCGGGCCCGGCCGCCGTAGCCGCTGGTGACGTGCAGGCGGGCCGTGCCCGAGCCCTTGTTGGTGAAGGTGAGTTCGAGGCAGTCGCCGCCGTGGCGGGCGGTCACCTCGGGGCCGGCCTTCTTGTTGGAGCCCTTGAACCAGCGCACGAAGCCGTTCGGGCCGTGCACGGTCAGGTCGTACGAGCCACTGGAGTACGCCGAGTTCCAGGCGTCGGCGATCGACTTGCCGGCCTCCGTGGTGTACGTCCAGGGGCCGTCGGTGCGGTTGCCGGAGGTCACGTGGAAGGCGGCGCCCGCCTCGGCGCCGGAGGCGAAGCTCAGCGTGAACTTACCGGTCGCGGTGTCGACGGAACCGTCCACGTGCGGGGCGTACTTGAGCGGGCGGGAGGGCCGCAGGCCGCGCTCCTGGCGGGGCATGTCCGGGTCGGCGGGCGGCGTCGGCCTGTAGTCGGGGTGCCGCTCGCGGTCCTGCGGCTCGTACTCGTCGGTCTCCGGCAGCGCGGCGGGGCGGCTGTCCTTGCGGGAGAAGTCGAAGGCCGAGGTGAGGTCGCCGCAGACTGCGCGGCGCCAGGGCGAGATGTTGGTCTCCTTCACCCCGAAGCGGCGCTCCATGAACTGCAGGATCGAGGTGTGGTCGAGGGTCTCGGAGCAGACGTAACCGCCCTTGCTCCACGGCGAGACGACCAGCATCGGCACGCGCGGGCCGAGGCCGTAGGGGCCCGCCGGGCGCCTGCTGTCGCCCGGGTAGAGGTCGAGGGTGACGTCCACCGTGGACTTGCCCTTGGAGGCGTCCTTCGGCGGGAGCGGCGGGACCACGTGGTCGAAGAAGCCGTCGTTCTCGTCGTAGGTGATGAACAGGGCCGTCTTCGACCAGACCTCCGGGTTGGAGGTGAGGGCGTCCAGGACCTGGGCGATGTACCAGGCGCCGTAGTTCGAGGGCCAGTTGGAGTGCTCGGAGAAGGCCTCGGGGGCGGTGATCCAGGAGATCTGCGGCAGCTTGCCGGCCTTGACATCGGCCTTCAGCCGGTCGAAGTAGCCGTCGCCGTTCTTGACGTCGGTGCCGGTACGGGCCTTGTCGTACCAGGGGTCGCCGGGCTGGGCCCCCCGGTACTTGTTGAAGTACAGCAGCGAGTTGTCGCCGTAGTTGCCGCGGTAGGCGTCCGCGATCCAGCCCCAGGAGCCCGCCGCGTCGAGGCCGTCGCCGATGTCCTGGTAGATCTTCCAGGAGATCCCGGCCTGCTCAAGACGCTCGGGGTACGTCGTCCAGCCGTACCCGACCTCGTCGTTGCCCATGACCGGACCGCCGCCGGTGCCGTCGTTGCCGGTGTAACCGGTCCACATGTAGTAGCGGTTGGGGTCGGTGGAGCCGATGAACGAGCAGTGGTAGGCGTCGCAGACGGTGAAGGCGTCGGCGAGGGCGTAGTGGAACGGGATGTCCTCACGGGTCAGATACGCCATCGTCGTGGTGCCCTTCGCCGGCACCCACTTGTCGTACTTGCCGCCGTGGTAGGCCTGCTGGCCGTCGGTCCAGCCGTGCGGCAGCCCCTCCAGGAACTGCATACCGAGGTCGTCGGCGGTCGGGTGGAAGGGCAGGACGTCCTTGGTGCCGTCGGACTGGTGCCAGATCGACTTGCCGTTGTCGTGCAGTACGGGCCGCGGGTCGCCGAAGCCGCGCACGCCCCGCAGCGCACCGAAGTAGTGGTCGAAGGAGCGGTTCTCCTGCATCAGGACGACGATGTGCTCGACATCCTCGATCGACCCCGTGCGGTGGTTCGCGGGCAGCGCGGCGGCGCGCTGGATGCTGCTCGACAGCGCGGTGAACGCCGAGGTGGCGCCCGCGAGTTGGAGGAATCTGCGCCGGTTGACTTCGGGCATGGGTGGGTGCTGCCTCTCATCCAGGGGTGCGGATGCCGGAACATGACGGAATACGCGCGGAGCGAGTGTTCCAAGAGCACCAAACGTCAGGGAAGGGTCCGGTGTCGCCAGTGTGAAAGTCGGCGGTACGGGAGGTGTGCCGTGCCGGGAGGCTGCGCAGGACACGGCTTCCTGGCGGCCGCGGGCTCTGACCAGGCCCGTCGCAGACGCGCTTCCGCCTGGCAGAAGCCGCCTTGCGCGGCGACCGCAGCCGTCAGGACCCTGATTCCAACGACGGCACGCGGGGCGAGGGAGCCCCGCCGACAGGGACGGGAACCTTCATGCCGCACATGACCGCTTTTGCCAGGAATCAGTGGTACGTGGCCGCCTACAGCCACGAGGTCGGGCGGGAGGAACTCCTCGGCCGGACCCTCCTCGGCGAGCCGCTCGTCTTCTACCGCACCGAGGAGGACGGGACGCCCGTCGCGCTGGCCGACCGCTGTGTGCACCGCCGGTTCCCGCTGCACGAGAAGCCGAGCCGGCTCGACGGGGACCGGATCGTGTGCGGCTACCACGGGTTCACGTACGACACGACGGGCACCTGTGTGTATGTGCCGGGGCAGAAGCGGATACCGCGGACGGCGCGGGTCGCCTCGTACCCGGTCGTCGAGCAGGACTCCCTGATCTGGGTGTGGATCGGCGACGCGGCGCTCGCCGATGCGGACACCATCCCGCGGGCGCGGCACCTGGACTCCCCCGGCTGGACGACCGTGCGCGGGATGGAGCCCATCGACGCCGACTACGGGCTGCTCGTCGACAACCTGCTCGACCTGTCCCACGAGACGTATCTGCACGGCGGCTACATCGGCACCCCCGAGGTCGCCGAGACGCCGATCACGACCGAGGTCGACGAGGGGGCCGGGATCGTACGGGTCAGCCGGCACATGGACGACGCCGAGTGCCCGCCGTTCTACGCCAAGTCCACCGGGATCGAGGGCCGGATCACCCGCTGGCAGGACATCGAGTACCACGCGCCCTGCCTCTATCTGCTGCACAGCCGGGTCGCCCCCGTCGGCGTGGTGCCGGAGGCGGACGGCAGCGACCCGGGCGGCTTCCACACCGAGGTGACGTACGCGATCACGCCGTCCTCCGACGGGAAGGTGTACGACTTCTGGATGGTCTCGCGGGACTGGGCGACCGAGGACGACGAGGTCACGGAGTTCCTGCGGAAGAACAACCACACCGTGGTCATGCAGGACGTCGACGCGCTCAATCTGCTGCAGCGGACGCTCGGGACCGAGCGCACGGGGTACCAGGAACTCAGCATCAACATCGACACCGGCGGTCTGGCCGCCCGCCGTATCCTCGCCCGCCTCGTCGAGGAGGGCGACAAGCCCGTGGAGAAGGCGCTGTGAGCACGAGCCCCACCGGAGAGATCTACCGCATCGACTGGCTGCCGGGCACCGACGTCCTGCACGGCACCTGTCACTGCGGCCGTGAGCACACCTCGCAGGACCCGATCGAGATGTGGGAGTGGATGCTCGCCCATCCGCAGGGACACGAACCCCGGGGAACCCGTCCATGAGTGATGTGTACGAAGCCGAACTCGTCGTCGCGCGCCGGGAGTCCGCGGCCGACGGCGTGCTCGCCCTCACCCTGCGCCATCCGCTCGGCGAGCAGCTCCCGGTGTGGGAGCCGGGCGCGCACATCGACGTCGTGCTCGGTCCCGGTCTGGAGCGGCAGTACTCCCTGTGCGGCGACCCCGCCGACCGCACCGCCTGGCGGATCGCCGTGCTGCGCGAGCCGGACGGCCGTGGCGGATCCGCCCATGTGCACGAGCAGTTGGGGCAGGGCGACAAGGTGCGGGTGCGCGGGCCGCGCAACCACTTCGCCCTCAGGCCCGCGCCCCGCTACCGGTTCATCGCCGGCGGCATCGGCATCACGCCCATCCTGCCGATGCTCGCGGCGGCCGAGGCCCGGGGCGCGGAGTGGACCTTGCTCTACGGCGGACGCACCCGTGACTCCATCGCGTTCACCGGGGAGTTGAGCCGGTACGGCGACCGGGTCACCGTCGCCCCGCAGGACGAGACCGGGCTGCTCGACCTGGCCTCGGTGCTCGACGACGTCCCCGAGGGCACGCTCGTCTACTGCTGCGGTCCGGGGCCGCTGCTGGACGCGGTGGAGGCGCGCTGCCCGGAGCCCGGTGTGCTGCACATGGAGCGGTTCACGCCCAAGGAACAGGAGACGGGCGAGAACACCGCGTTCGAGGTCGAGTTGGCGCGCAGCGGTACGACGGTGACGGTGCCGGCGGACGTCTCCGTGCTGGACGCCGTGCGCGCCGCCGGTGTCGAGGTGCTGTTCTCCTGCACCGAGGGCACCTGCGGGACCTGCGAGACCGATGTCCTGGAAGGCACCCCGGACCACCGGGACTCGGTGCTCACGGACGAGGAGCAGGCGGCCGGGGAGACGATGATGATCTGTGTGTCCCGGTGCCGGGGGAAGCGGCTCGTCCTCGACCTGTAGCCATCCGGAGGTCCCGCTCGATCCCGGCGACCGTGTCCAGCAGATGCGGCAGCAGATCGCGGCGGACCGACGCCACGCTGTTGCGGCTGGCGTGCACCGGGATGTTCACCGCCGCCACCACCTCGCCGCCCCGGTCCCGCACCGGGGCGGCGAGCGAGCGCAGCCCCTCCTCCAGTTCCTGGTCGACGACGGCGTATCCGCGCGAGCGCACCTTCTCCAGTTCGGCCCGCAGCAGGCCGGCGTCGGTGATCGTGCGCGGGGTCAGCGGCCTGAGGTCGGCCCGCGCGAGGCGCATCTCCCGTTCCTCGTCCGGCAGATGGGCGAGGATCACCCGGCCCACCGAGGTGACGTGTGCCGGGAAGCGGGTTCCGACCGTGATCGCCGCCGTCATGATGCGGCGTGCGGGCACCCTCGCGATGTACACGATGTCATCGCCGTCGAGCACGCACAGGGACGACGACTCCCTTGTGCGGTCGACCAGTTGCTCCAGGTGCGGCTCGGCGATCTGCGCCAGAGAGAAGCCCGCGAGGTAGGAGTAGCCGAGCTCCAGCACGCGGGGCGTGAGCCGGAAGGCGCGGCCGTCGGCGTGCACGTATCCGAGGTCGGCGAGGGTCAGCAGAAAGCGGCGGGCCGCCGCGCGGGTCAGTCCGCAGGCGCGGGCGACCTCACTGAGCGTCAGTTCCGGGTGCTCCGCGTCGAACGCGCGGATCACCGCGAGCCCCCGCTCGAAGGAGCGGACGAAGTGCGGGGCTCGGTCTGCTGCAGGCATCGCCGCCTCCAGACTGTCAACAATATTGTTAGCCGAGGGCATTGACCGCGGGGAGCAAAAACTCTACCTTTCGCGCTGTGCACCAACGTGCGCTCTGCGCACACCTGTCGGAACAATGAAGTCTGCACAGGAGGAGCCATGCGTCGTCTGCTCGCCGCGCTAGCGGCCGGAGCATTCCTGGTCACCGCGTCGGCCTGTGGCTCGTCCGGGGACAGCACGGGGTCGGACAAGGCGTCGTCGCCCGGCGGCACCACCAAGGTCAAGGTGGGTGTCATCCCCATCGTCGATGTCGCCCCGCTGTATCTGGGCCAGGAGAAGGGCTTCTTCAAGAAGCACGGCCTGGAGCTGGAGATCTCGCTCGCGCAAGGAGGCGCGGCGATCGTGCCCTCGGTGGCCGGCGGGCAGTACCAGTTCGGCTTCTCCAACTCGACCTCGCTGATGATCGCCCAGTCCAACAACGTGCCGGTGAAGGTCGTCTCCAACGGCATCGCCTCGACCGGCGTGCAGGGCAAGGACTTCGGCGCCCTCACCGTGAAGGGCGACAGCCCGGTCAGGTCCGCCGATCAGCTGGCGGGCAAGAAGGTCGCCATCAACACCCTGAAGAACATCAACGAGACCGCGGTGCGCGCGTCGGTGCGCAAGGCGGGCGGTGACCCGGACGCGGTGAAGTTCGTGGAGCTCGCCTTCGACCAGATGCCGGCCGCGCTCGACAGCGGGCAGATCGACGCGGCGATGGTCGTCGAACCGGCGCTGGCCACCGTCAAGAGCCAGGGCGGCAAGGAGATCGCCTCACCCCTGGTGGACGTCGCGCCCGACCTGACGGTGGCGATGTACTTCACGTCGGCCTCGTACGAGCAGCAGAACGCCGACACGGTGAAGGACTTCAAGGAGGCCCTCGCCGAGTCGCTCGCCTACGCGGACGCCCACCCGGACGAGGCCCGCGCGATCGTCACGACGTACACGAAGATCCCGGCGGCCGTGCTGGCGAAGGTCACCCTGCCGGCCTGGCCGGCCGAGCCGAACCGGCAGTCCCTGGACGCTCTGCGGAAACTGGGCCAGGAGGACGGCCTGTTCAAGTCGGAGCCCGATCTGGACAAGCTGCTGCCATGACGGGACGGACCGCCAAGAACGCCGCCCTCGGCGCCGCCGGGCTCGCGGCCTTCCTCGCCCTGGGCGAGGCGGTGCCGCGGCTCGGCCTCGTCAAGGAGGCCTACTTCCCGCCGACCACCCGCATCGCCGACGCCCTCGGCACCGAGCTCTCCGACGAGACTTTCTGGACGGCGCTCGGCGACACCCTCACCGGCTGGGCGTTGGGTCTCGCGATCGCCGCGACCGCGGGCATCGTCATCGGGGTCGCCGTCTCGGTGGTGCCCTACCTCCGTGAGGCGACGGCCTCCACGATCGAGTTCCTGCGCCCGATCCCCTCGGTCGCGCTGATCCCGCTCGCGGTGCTGCTGTACGGCACCGAACTGAAGTCGGTGCTGCTGCTCGTGGTGTACGCCTCGTTCTGGCAGGTGCTGATCCAGGTCCTGTACGGCGTCCAGGACGTCGACCCGGTCGCCGAGGAGACGGCGCGGTCCTACGGTCTCGGCCCCTGGGCGCGGGTCCGCCATGTGCTGTGGCCGAGCGCGCTGCCGTACGTCATGACCGGCGTCCGGCTCGCCGCGGCCGTCGCCCTGATCCTCGCCATCACCGCCGAACTCGTCATCGGCGCACCGGGGTTGGGGGCGAGGATCGCGGTCGCGCAGAACTCCCAGGCGGTGCCCGAGATGTACGCCCTGATCGTGGTGACCGGCGTTCTGGGGCTGCTCATCAACGTGGGCGCGCGTACCGTGGAGCGGCGGGCCCTGGCATGGCATCAGTCGGTGCGCGGGGAGGTGATGGTGTGAAGGGCGTGCTGCTCCGGCTGGTCTTCGTGCTCGCGCTGCCCGCGCTGCTGTTGACGGCGTGGTGGTTCGCGTCCGACGGCAGTACGAACGTGTTCTGGCCGCCGCTGCGGACCATTCTGGAGACCTTCCCGGACGTGTGGACGG
The DNA here is from genome assembly GCF_030403745.1 of Streptomyces sp. S.PB5. Lineage (GTDB taxonomy): Bacteria > Actinomycetota > Actinomycetes > Streptomycetales > Streptomycetaceae > Streptomyces. The sequence continues at coordinate 112,910 of NZ_JAQMWP010000010.1, read as the reverse complement.
GCGAACGGCTGAAGGACGACGTGCTGCCCAGCGTGCTGCGCCTCACGGCCGGTTACGCCGTGGCCGCCGTCGCGGGGGTCGGGCTCGGCCTGGTCATCGGCTCCTACCGGCGGGTGCGGGCGGTGTGCGAGCCGGTCCTGGAGTTCCTGCGGGCGGTGCCGCCGCCGGTCCTCGTGCCGGTCATCATGCTGTTCGCCGGCATCGACGACACGATGAAGATCGTCGTGATCGCCAGCGGCTGTGTCTGGCCGATCCTGCTCAACACCGTCGAGGGCGTGCGCGCGGTGGACTCCGTGATGGCGGAGACGGCCCGCTCGTACGGCATCACGGGCGTCGCCCGCCTGAAGGAGGTGGTGCTGCGCTCGGCGAGCCCGCAGATCTTCGCGGGGCTCAGGCAGGCCCTGTCGATCGGCATCATCCTCATGGTGATCAGCGAGATGTTCGCGGCCAGCGACGGTCTGGGCTTCACCGTCGTGCAGTTCCAGCGCAGTTTCGCGGTCCCCGAGATGTGGACCGGCATCCTCGTCCTCGGTCTGCTCGGCTTCCTGCTCTCCGTCGTCTTCCAGCTGGTCGAGCGGCGGGTGCTCGGCTGGTACCACGGTCTGCGGGCCTCGGCCCGGCGGTCCCCGTGACGCTCACGAAAGGGCGGTCCATGCACGCGCTTGTCGTATCCGGCCTGCAGAAGGTCTACGAGGGGTCCGGGCGCCGGGTCGAGGCGGTCCGCGACCTCACCTTCACCGTCGAGGCGGGCGAACTCGTCTGTCTCGTGGGCCCGTCGGGCTGCGGCAAGACGACCCTGCTGAAGTGCATGGGCGGCCTCCTCGCGCCGACCGCCGGCGAAGTCCTGCTGGAGGGCAGGAAGGTGAGCGGCCCGCCGCCGGGCATGGCGTTCGTCTTCCAGGAGTACGGGCGCAGCCTGTTCCCCTGGAAGCGGGTCGGCGAGAACGTCGAACTCCCCCTCAAACAGAAGGACTTGAGCAGACAGCGGCGCAAGGAACTGGTCGCCGGCGCGCTGGAGTCGGTGGGGCTCGCGGACGCCGCCGGGGCGTATCCCTGGCAGCTGTCGGGCGGTATGCAGCAGCGGGTGGCGATCGCCCGCGCCCTGGCCTACGAGCCCGAAGTGCTGCTCATGGACGAGCCGTTCGCAGCGGTGGACGCCCAGACCCGCGCCGATCTGGAGGATCTCGTACGGCGGCTGTGGCGGGAGCGCGGCATCACGATCCTGTTCGTCACCCACGACATCGACGAGGCGGTGTACCTGGGCGAGCGGGTCATCGTGCTCTCGGCCTCCCCCACCGTCGTGCAGGAGCAGCTGAAGGTCGATCTCCCGGACGAGCGAGACCAGTTGCACACGCGCGTGGCCCCGCGCTTCGCAGAGTTGCGGACCCATGTGTACGAGCAGATCCAGGCGGCGAAGCGCGGGGTCGTGCAGGACGCGGTCACGAAGTCGGATACGCCTCCACCTCACTGAACTGCCCCGCGGGCCAGCCGGTGTTGGCGCTCACCGACAGCCGCAGATGCCGCAGGTTCGTACCGCCGGGCAGGGCGACGGTGGCGGTGTTGCCGGTGGCGGGGTCGAAGCGGTAGCCGGTCGCGCCCACCACGGTCGACCAGGCCGAGCCGTCGGTGCTGCCCAGGACGGTGATCGTCTGGGTGCGCGCGCCCCAGGCGGCGGACGGCGGCAGTTTCAGCACCAGCCGCCTCACCGTGTAGGACGCCCCGAGGTCGACGGTCCAGGACTGCGGGAAGGCGTTGTTGGTGGACTCCCAGTAGCTGTTCGCGTCGCCGTCGACCGCCTTGCCGGGCGTGTAGACGTCCTGCGAGCCGGTCGCGGTGGCCGGGCGTCCCTTGGCGAGGTTGCGGTTCGGGTCGGGGTCCGGATTGCCCTGGCCGGGCTGCGGCCAGGTCGAGCAGTCCGACCAGGTGCTGCTCCAGCCGGAGTTGCCGCCGCCGTCGGTGAGGGCGAAGGTGCCGGAGTTCGCCGGATAGGGGCAGTTGTAGACGCCGGCCGCCCCGACCGAGGTCGCCGTGACGTTGCGGAAGGTGGCCGCGCCCTGGGCCTCGGCCTGGACGACGACGGTGCCCGTGTTGCGGACGGTCGCGCCGTCCACGGTGACATTGCGGACCGGATACCCCTGTCCGCCGCCGGAGACGAACTCGAAGGCGCTGTAGGGGCTGTCGATGATCGTCGTGTCGGTGATGGTGACGGTCGCGTTGACGGCGCTGTCGTAGGAGTCGACGCGCAACGCGCCCATGGGATGGTTCCAGTTGGGGTTCATCGCCCCGGTGCGCACCAGTGTGTTCCCGGCGACCGTGATGGTGCCGGCCAGCGGGTGGAAGGGGTCGAGGAACTTCTGGTTGGAGATCGCGATGCCGCTGCCGAGGGCGTTGGTGTCGGAGATCAGGTTGTTCCTCACGGTGATGTCGGTACCGCCGTAGATCGCGATGCCGTTGGCCAGGTTCGGCTGGGTGATCGTGTTGTTCTCGAAGTTGCTGTTCGTGTCCGGCGCGTACAGGGACCACATGGCGAGCGCGTCGTCGCCCTGGTTGCGCAGGAAGTTGTTGCGGACGCGGACGCCGCGGGCGTTGCCGTTGAGGTTGAGGCCGTCGGCGGTCATGTCGAGGAAGCGGTTGTTCTCGACGACGAGGTTGTCGTTGTTACCCAGCAGCCAGAGGCCGACCTTGAGGTGCTGGAGCCACATGCCGGAGACGCTGGAGTTCGGGCCCAGCGTGCCGTTGACGAAGTTGTCCGGGTTGGAGTCGACGCGCTCGGTGACCTCGCCGAGGACCGCGAAGTCCTTGATGTGCACGCCGCCGGACGAGCCGGACTGGTCGATGAAGCGGGAGGTGTGGACGACGGAGTGCCAGCTGCCCGCGCCCCGGAGGGTGACGTTCTGGACGCCGCTGAGCGACGAGGTCAGCCGGTAGTCGCCGGGCGGGATCCAGACCACTCCGCCCTGGGCGGACGCGATGGCGTCCCGGAAGGCCTGGGTGGAGTCGCCCTGCCCGCTCGGATCGGCTCCCTTGTCGGTGACCGAAACGGCCCCGGCAGGCTTGCTCCCCGCCGCGGCGACCTGCTCGAAGTCGGCGACGTCCACGGTGACTTGGACGCCGGTCGCCTGGAAGGCCACCTTGTCGCCCGCCTGGAGGTTCTGGCCGAGCAACAGGCGGGCGTTGTCGTAGAAGTGGTGGGTCTTGGCGCCGGGGATCCAACCGGTGTCGATGTAGGAGTACTTGGAGGTGACGGCGAGGGTCTTGGAAATCCGGGTGCTGTTGACGTACACGTCGAGCGTGCCCGACTGCCCGTCCGGAACGCTGTAGGCGACGTTCACCGCGTTGGCCGCGCTCGGCACGGTGAACTCGACGCGCTGCCCGGAACTGATCCTGACGGCTTGCCGCCCCGACGCCTCCGAGGCGAGCGTGCCCTGGGTGTGGTCGGGGCCGATCTTCGAGCCGGTCGTGGTCACGGACTCCGCCTCGACCGAGGTGAACGGGAGCGCGGCCCCGGCGGCGGCGTGCGCGGTGGGGGCGACGGCGGTGAGCAGTCCGGCGGAGAGGGTCGCCACCATGACGATTGGCATGATCCTGACACTTCTGTGCATGTGCTGATCCCTTCGGAGTGGGGGCGCAAGGGGATAGCGGAGTGCGCGCGCCGGGCTCAGGTCCGGAGCCAGACCGCGGTGTCTCCCGGCAGACGGCCGTCCGCGTCCAGGGGGCCGCTGGCGAGGAGGGGTTCGCAGTGGGCGGGAAGCGCGGCCGGAGCGTCGGCCAGGTTCACCATGCACCGGACACCGGCGCCCCGGGCGAAGGAGAGGACACCTTCGGGCGCCGGGAGCCAGGCGAGCGGGCCGTCGCCGAGGGCGGGGCGCAGGCGGATGGCCTCGCGGTAGAGGGTGAGCATGGAGGACGGATCATCCCGCTGACGGTCGACTGCATACGATGTCCAGTCGACGGGCTGCGGTAGCCACGGTGTCTCCAGTGAACCGAATCCTGCATACGGTGCCGCGGCGGCCCACGGCAGCGGCACCCGGCAGCCGTCACGCCCCGGATCGACACCGCCCGACCGGAAGTGCATCGGATCCTGGATCCGCTCGACGGGGATCTCCGCCTCGGGCAGCCCCAGCTCCTCCCCCTGGTACACGTACACCGCCCCGGGCAGCGCCAGCGAGAGCAGGGCGGCGGCACGGGCGCGGCGGGTGCCGAGGGCGAGGTCGGTCGGGGTGCCGAAGGCCTTGGTGGCGAAGTCGAAGCCGGTGTCCGCGCGGCCGTAGCGGGTCACGGTCCGGGTGACGTCGTGGTTGCAGAGGACCCAGGTCGCGGGGGCGCCGACCGGGGCGTGCTCGGCGAGCGTCTCGTCGATGGAGCCGCGCAGGCGCCGCGCGTCCCAGGGGCAGGTCATGAAGGAGAAGTTGAAGGCGGTGTGCAGTTCGTCGGGGCGCAGATAGCGGGCGAAGCGCTCGCTGTCGGGGAGCCACACCTCGCCGACGAAGATCCCGTCGTACTCGTCGGCGATCGTCCGCCAGGAGCGGTAGACCGTGTGCAGTTCGTCCCGGTCGACATAGGGGTGCGGGTCCCGGCCCTCGACGAAGTCCGGCAGGCGCGGGTCCTTCACCAGGAGCGCGGCCGAATCGATCCGCACCCCCGCCACGCCCCGCTCGAACCAGAAGCGCAGGATGTCCTCGTGCTCCTGACGCACCGCCGGATGGGCCCAGTTGAGGTCGGGCTGTTCCGGGGCGAAGAGATGGAGGTACCAGTCGCCGTCGTCGACGCGGGTCCAGGCCGGGCCGCCGAACTGGGACTGCCAGTCGTTGGGCGGGAGTTCACCGCGCTCGCCGCGCCCCGCGCGGAAGTGGAACAGTTCGCGTCCGGGTCCGCCGGCGAGGGCCGCGCGGAACCAGGGGTGCTGGTCGGAGACATGGTTGGGGACGATGTCGACGATGGTGCGGATGCCGAGTTCGCGTGCCTCGGCGATGAGTTTCTCGGCCTCGGCGAGGGTGCCGAAGGCCGGGTCGATGGCGCGGTAGTCGGCGACGTCGTAGCCGCCGTCCTTCATCGGTGAGAGATACCAGGGGCTGAACCAGAGCGCGTCCACCCCGAGTTCGGCGAGATACGGCAGTCTGGCGCGGACGCCGGCGAGGTCGCCGGTGCCGTCCGCGTCGCCGTCGGCGAAGCTGCGGACGTAGACCTGGTAGATGACGGCGGAGCGCCACCACTCGGTGGGCTGTCCCACGGGGGTTCCCTTCTGTAGGCGTACGGGCGCTGTCAGCCCTTCGTGCTGCCCGCGCTGATGCCCGCGACGATGTGCCGCTGGAAGATCAGGAACAGGGCGACCATCGGGATGCTGGCGATGACCATCGCGGCGATGAGCACGGTCAGCTGGATGTTCTGGGACAGCTGGACGAGTGCCACGCTGATGGGCTGTTCGTCGGTGTCGGAGAAGACCATCAGCGGCCAGAGGAAGTCCTGCCAGACGGCGACCAGCGCGAAGATCGAGACGACCCCGAGGACGGGCCTGGACATCGGCAGCACGATCGACCACAGGATGCGCAGCTTTCCGGCGCCGTCGATCTCGGCGGCCTCCAGCACGTCACGCGGGATCTGGTCGAAGAACCGCTTGAGGAGATAGAGGTTGAAGGCGTTGGCGACGGCCGGGAGCCAGATGGCGAGGGGGTCGTTGAGCAGTCCCAGGTCGGCCACCGTCAGATACTTCGGCACCACCAGCGCCTGTGCGGGGACCATCAGGGTGGCGAGGATGCCGGCGAGGATCACCTTGCCGAAAGCCGGCTTCAGCTTGGACAGCGCGTAGGCGGCGGCCGTGCAGAGGACCAGCTGGAACGCCCAGGCACCGGCCGCCTGCACCACCGTGTTCCACAGATGCGTGGGCAGTTGCATCAGGTCCCACGCGTCGCGGTAGCCGCCGAGCCGCCACCGCTCGGGGACGAGGGTGGGAGGCGTCCGGGCCACCTCGTCCGGGGACTTCACCGCACCGGTGACCATCCAGTACACGGGGAAGAGGAAGGCGAGCGTGAACAGCAGGACGACACCGGTGAAGACGGTCCAGTAGACGGCCCTGCCGCGGGGCCGGGCCAGGGCGGCCGGGGAGACGAGGGTGCGGGTGCTCATCCGTGGTCCTCCTCTGCGGACCGGGTCAGCCGCAGATACACGGCGGAGAAGGCGCTCAGCAGGAGCAGCAGCATGACGCTCAGTGCGCAGGCGCCGCCGAAGTCGTTGTAGAGGAAGGCGTACTTGTAGATCAGGTAGAGGACGGTGACCGTGGCGTTCTCGGGGCCGCCGCCGGTGATGACGAAGGGTTCGGTGAACACCTGCATCGTGGCGATGATCTGAAGGAGCATCAGCATGAGGATGACGAACCTGGTCTGGGGGATCGTCACATGCCGGACGCGCTGCAGGAGGCCCGCTCCGTCCAGTTCGGCCGCCTCGTACAGCTCTCCGGGGATGGACTGGAGTGCGGCGAGGTAGATCAGGACGGTGCCGCCCATGTTGGCCCAGGTGGCCACGATCACCAGGGAGATCAGTGCGGTGTCGGCGCCGTTGGACCAGTTCGAGGTGGGCAGGTGCACCGAGCGCAGTGCCTCGTTGGCGAGGCCGGCGCCGGGATCGTAGAACCACTTCCACAGCAGGGCGCTGACCACCGGCGGGATCATCACCGGCAGATAGACCACGACCCGGAAGAAGGCCTTGGCGTGCCGCAGTTCGTTGAGCACCAGGGCGAGCACGAAGGGGATCGCGAAGCCGATCAGCAGGGCCAGCGCGGTGAAGGTGAGGGTGTTGCGCCAGGCCGCCGTGAACTCCGGGTCGTGCCATACGCGGCTGAAGTTGGCGGTGCCGACCCACTGCGGTGACGAGCCGGGCGTGTACTTCTGGAAGGCGATCACGACGGCGCGGACCGCCGGGTACCAGGAGAACAGGGCGAAGCAGGCCAGGCCCCCGAACAGGAAGGCGTGCGCGCGGAGTTGGCCGGTGAGGCGGCGCCGCCTCCGGTCCCCTGCCGGGGGCGGCGCCGGGACCGCTCGTACGGGGATGGTGTCGACCGGTCGTCGGGGGGCCGTCTTCGTCATCGGGGTCAGCCCCGGGCGAGGATGCCGTCGATCTTGCCGGAGGCGTCCTTGAGGAGGCGGTCGATGTCGGCGTCCTCCTTGGTGAGGACCGCGGAGACCACGCCGTCGAGGACGGAGTAGATCTGCTGGGCGTGCGGGGGCTCGATCTTCATGTCGAGGTTCTGGTTGCCGTCGAGGAATGCCTGGTAGTTCTCCACCGGGACATTGGCGTTGGCCTTCTTGACCTGCTGGTCCTTGGTGTCGGCGGCGCCGGTGAACAGGCGTGGTTCGGGCAGGCCGACGGGGGCGTCGTTCTGCCCTGCGCGGGCGTAGTCGCCGAGGAAGCCGTCGCCGGGGGTGAGGAACATGTGGTCCAGCCACTTCAGGCCGGCGCGGATCTGGGCGGGGCTCGCCTTCTTGCTGAACATGTAGCCGTCGCCGCCGATGAGCGTGCCCTGGCCGCCGGGCATGGGGGCGAGGGCGAGGTCCTTGTAGTCGCCGCCCTTCTCCTTGACCAGGATCGGGATGTTGTCGGGGGCGGAGAGGTACATGCCGAGCTTGCCCGAACCCATCATCTGCTGGACGTCGTTGATGACCAGGAGCTGTTTGCTGCCCATGGAGTCGTCGGTCCAGCGCATGTCGTGCAGGTTCTGCAGGACGGCCCGGCCCTCGGGGGTGTCGACGGTCGCCTTCTTGCCGTCGGCGCTGACGACGTCGCCGCCCTGGGAGTACAGCTCGGCGGTGAAGTGCCAACCGCCCTGGTTCTGGGCGCTGTAGTCGGCGTAGCCGACGGTGCCGTCGCCGAGGGCGGCGATCTTCCGTGCGGCGGTGCGCAGTTCGTCCCAGGTGGCCGGGGGCCGGTCGGGGTCGAGGCCGGCCTTCTCGAAGAGGGCGCGGTTGTAGATCAGCCCCATGGAGTAGCCGGTGCGCGGGATGCCGTAGACCTTGCCGTCGACCGTGTACACGTCCCTCAGCTGCTGCTGGATGGTGGCGTAGCTCTTCAACTCCTTGACGTAGGGCGTGAGATCGGCTGCCTGACCGATGTCCACGACGTGCTTGGCGTCGGTGAAGTACGTGTAGAAGACGTCCTCCATCTGCCCGCCGGCGAGCTTGGCGTCGAAGGTCTTCGGGTCCTGGCACGGGAAGGCGTCGTGTGCGACGACGTCGATGTCGGGGTTCTGCTTCTCGAAGGCGGCGGTGTCGTCCTCGAAGAACCCGCGGTCGACCTCGGCGCTCTTGGGCGGCATGCAGTTGACCGTGATGCGGGTCTTGCCGCCCGCGGATTCGTCGCCCGACCCGCAGCCCGCGGCGGTGAGGGCGAGGGAGCAGACGCTGAGCGCGACGAACGTACGGCGGAACCCGGTGCTTCTCATCGGTGGACCCCTCGTGGCAGGAGCGGTGGGCGGGGCACACTCAAGCACCGGCAGCACCGGGCCGCAAGATGTCGCGCACAATCTGAAATTATTCGACAGGGAGCTGGATCTCAGAGACGAGAGGCTTGCGCTGTCGAGCCCCGCACCACCAGCTCGGGTTCGAACAGCAGCTCCTCGGGGGTCACGGAACCGCCGCTGATCTGTGTGTTCAGCAGTTCCACGGCGGCTCTGCCCATGGCCTCGATGGGCTGGCGGACGGTGGTGAGCGGCGGCTCGGTGCAGTTCATGAAGGCCGAGTCGTCGTACCCGACGACCGACACCCGGGAGGGGACGTCCAGGCCCTTGCGGCGGGCGGCCCTGACGGCGCCGAGCGCCAGGGGGTCGCTGGCGCAGATGATGCCGGTGACGCCCCGGTCGATGAGCCGGGAGGCCGCCGCATGACCGCCCTCGATCGAGAACATCGCGCGGACGACACGCTCCTCGGGCAGCTCCCCCACGGCCCGCGCGGCGGCCAGCTTGCGCGCCGAGGGCACGTGGTCGGCGGGCCCCAGCACCAGCCCGATCCGCTCGTGTCCGAGCGAGGCCAGATGCCGCCAGGCCTGCTCCACCGCGACCGCGTCGTCGCAGGAGACCCCCGGGAAGCCGAGGTCGGCGATGGACGCGTTGACCAGCACCACCGGGATCTTCCGCTCGGCCAGCTGCCGGTAGTGGTCGTGCGGGGCGTCGGCCTGGGCGTACAGCCCGCCGGCGAAGACGACGCCGGAGACCTGCTGCTGCAGCAGCAGCTCCACATAGTCCGCCTCGGAGACGCCGCCCTTGGTCTGTGTGCACAGCACCGGCGTCAGACCGAGCTGGGCGAGCGCCCCGCCGATCACCTCGGCGAACGCCGGGAAGATCGGGTTCTGCAGCTCGGGCAGCACGAGGCCCACGAGCCGCGCGCGCTCACCGCGCAGCTGCGTGGGCCTTTCGTAGCCGAGTACGTCCAGGGCGCTCAGCACCGCCCGCCGGGTGGACTCGGAGACTCCGGGCTTGCCGTTGAGCACCCGGCTGACCGTGGCCTCGCTGACCCCGACCTTCTTCGCCACCTCGGCAAGTCGTCGCGTCATGAGCGCAAGAATAGCGCAAGCCATGCAAACGGCTTGCGCTATTCGTTGCGCTCGCCGCCGCGGCCCACGGCCTCTAGCGCGCCGCCCACAGACCCCGGACGTGCCCCAGATGCCGGGCCATCACCTCGTGCGTCGCCGCCTCGTCCCGTGCCATCAACGCGTCGATGAGTTCGAGGTGTTCCTCCGCCGAGGCCAGCAGCCGGCCCGCCTCGACGAGCGCGGTGAGCCCGTAGAGGCGGGAGCGCTTTCGCAAGTCGCCTACGACGTCGACGAGATGGGCATTGCCGGAGAGGGCCAGCAGGCCCAGATGGAAGCGGGTGTCGGCCTCCACGTACGCCACGAGGTCGCCGGCCGCCGCGGCCTGGACGATCTCCCGGGCGGCCGGTCGCAGCGCCTCCAGGGAGACCGGGTCGGCGGTCCGGGCCAGCGCCGTCACCGTGGGGATCTCGATGAGCGCACGGATGTGGGTGTACTCGTCGAGCTGCTTCTCGGAGACCGCGGTGACCCGGAACCCCTTGTTGGGGACGGTGTCGACCAGGCCCTCCTTGACGAGGTCCAGCATGGCCTCACGCACCGGCGTCGCCGAGACCCCGAAGCGGGCGGCGAGCGTCGGTGCGGAGTACACCTCGCCGGGGCGCAGCTCACCGGCGATCAGCGCGGCCCGCAGGGCGTCGGCGACCCGCTCCCGGTAGCTGCTCTTCTTGCCGCCGAGGGTGGGCAGGGCCGGGGCGGCGGCGGGCGAGCCGGTCTGGGCGGCGGGCATGGGCGGTCTCCTCGTACGGCACGTGCGGGTGCGGGACAGGGGTGCGCGCGGCGCGGGGCAGGGCGGGGCGGCGTATGCCATGCCACGCACGTATGCCATGTCACACGCCACCAGTATCTACGCCGCGGACCGCGGCGTCGCGGTCCGGGCGGTCCCGCCGGCTAGAGGACGAACCCGGCCGGGAACGGGTCGGTCGGGTCGAGCAGGTACTGGGCGGTTCCGGTGATCCATGCCCGGCCGGTGAAGCTGGGCAGGACGGCGGGGAGGCCGGCGACCTCGGTGGTGCCGAGGAGGCGGCCGGTGAACCGGGTGCCGATGAAGGACTCGTTCACGAACTCGGTGTGCAGGGGGAGTTCGCCGCGCGCGTGCAGCTGGGCCATGCGCGCGCTGGTGCCGGTGCCGCAGGGTGAGCGGTCGAACCAGCCGGGATGGATGGCCATGGCGTGCCGGGAGTGGCGGGCGGTGGACCCGGGGGCGTACAGGTGGACGTGGTGCACTCCGTGGATGTCGGGGTCCTCGGGGTGGACGGGTTCGCCCTCGGCGTTGATCGCCTCCATGAGGGAGAGGCCCGCCTTGAGGATGTCGTCCTTGCGGTCCCGGTCGAAGGGCAGGTCGAACTCGTCCAGCGGCAGGATGGCGTAGAAGTTGCCGCCGTACGCCAGGTCGTATGTCACCGTCCGCCCGTCGGCGAGCGTGATCTTGCGGTCGAGGCCGACGGAGAAGGAGGGCACGTTCTGGAGGGTGACGTGCCGCGCGGCCCCGTTCTCGACCGCGACCTCGGCGACGACGAGGCCCGCCGGGGTGTCGAGGCGGATCGTGGTGACGGGTTCGACGACCTCGACCATGCCGGTCTCCACCAGCACGGTGGCCACCCCGATGGTGCCGTGCCCGCACATCGGCAGATAGCCGGAGACCTCGATGTAGAGGACGCCCCAGTCGCAGTCCGGGCGGGTGGGCGGCTGGAGGATGGCACCGCTCATCGCCGAGTGGCCGCGGGGTTCGTTCATCAGGAGCTGCTTGATGTGGTCGCGGTGCTCACGGAAGTACAGCCGCCGCTCCCCCATGGTCGCGCCGGGGATCGTGCCGATACCGCCGGTGATCACACGGGTGGGCATGCCCTCGGTGTGCGAGTCGACGGCGTGCAGGACGAGTTTGCTGCGCATGGATCCGGTCCTCTCCTCGCGGTCACGCAAGTCCGGCGGCGACGGCCCGCTCGGTGGCGGAGCGGACTACGGCCTCCTGCTCGGGCAGCAGGGGCTGGCGCGGCGGACGGCAGGGTCCCCCGTGCCGGCCGACGATGTCCATGGACAACTTGATGGCCTGCACGAACTCGACCTTGGAGTCCCAGCGCAGCAGCGGGTGCAGCTGCTCGTACAGTTTCCTCGCGGTGGCGAGGTCACCGCCGACGGCCGCCTTGTAGAGGTCGGTGCTCGCCCGGGGCAGCGCGTTCGGGTAGCCGGCCACCCAGCCCTTGGCGCCCGCGATCGCGAGCTCCAGCAGGACGTCGTCGGCGCCGATCAACAGGTCGAGTTCCGGGGCGAGTTCGGCGAGCTGGTAGGCGCGGCGGACATCGCCGGAGAACTCCTTCACCGCCTGGATGTGGCCCTCGGCGTGCAGTTTGGCGAGCAGTTCGGGGACGAGGTCGACCTTGGTGTCGATGGGGTTGTTGTAGGCGACGACCGGCAGGCCCGCCTCGGCGACGGCCGCGTAGTGCGCGAGCACCGAGCGTTCGTCGGCGCGGTAGGCGTTGGGCGGCAGCAGCATCACGGACGCGCAGCCCGCGTCGCGCGCCTGCTCGGCCCAGCGCCGGGACTCGGCGGAGCCGTAGGCGGCGACACCCGGCATCACCCGTTCCCCGCCGATCGCGGCGACGGCCGTCTCGACGACCTTGGCCCGCTCCTCGGGGGTGAGCACCTGGTACTCGCCGAGCGAGCCGTTGGGTACGACGCCGTCGCAGCCGTTCTCCACGAGCCAGGCGCAGTGGTCGGCGTACCGGGCGTGGTCGACGGACAGGTCGTCGTTCAGCGGGAGCGCGGTGGCGACGAGGACACCGTGCCAGGGGCGATGATCGTTGGCGGCCATGGAGGAGGCCCTCTCTACGAGATGTGACATATCACTGTTCCTCGGTCTCTGCGGTCCGGGCGAGCACACCGAGTGGCACCGGTCGGGCGAACGGCCGCCTGCCCGGGGTGAGTTCGCACCCGGCCAGCCCCGCGACCGCGGGCCCGCACACCCGCCCCTGACACCAGCCCATTCCGGCCCGCGTCAGCAGCTTCACGGTCCGCAGATCACCCGCGCCCAGCTCCGCCACCGCCTCGCGGATCGCACCGCCGGTGACCTCCTCGCAGCGGCAGACGACGGTGTCGTCGGTGACCTGCTCGGTCCAGTGGCCGGGCGGTGCGCAGACGCTGTCGACGGCCGCGAAGAAGGCGCGCAGCCGGGTACGGGCCCGCGCGGCCCCCGCCCACTCCGCCGGGTCGGGTGCCGTGCCGTGCAGGCGCGCCGCGATCGACCGGCCCGCGATGTGCCCCTCGGCGAGGGAGAGCGCGGCGCCGCCGATGCCGGTGGTCTCGCCCGCGGCCCAGACCCCGGGTACGTCGGTGCGCTGCTCGTCGTCGACGTGCACGGCCATGCCGTCGAGGCGGCAGCCGAGCGTCTCGGCGAGGTCGGTGTGCGGGAGCATGCCGTGCCCGACGGCGAGGGTGTCGCAGGCGATACGGCGCTCGGTGCCGGGCCTGACCCGCCCGTCGGCGTCGAGCGCGGCGACGGTGACCGCCTGGAGCCGATCCGCGCCGTGCGCCTCGACGACGGTGTGGTGGGCGAGCGTACGCACCCGGTGCCGGAGCAACCGGGCTGCGTACCGGGCGCCTTCGGCGAGCTTGCCGGGCTCGGCCGCCAGCGCACGGGACCGCCGTACGAACGCCTTCGGGTCCGCCGACTCCACGAGTGCCGTCACCCTGACACCGGCCGCGGCGAGACCGGTCGCGACGGGAAGCAGCAGCGGCCCCGTACCGGCGACCACGGCGGTGCGGCCGACGACCGAGAGGGTGCCCTTGAGCATGGCCTGGGCGCCGCCCGCGGTGAGGACTCCGGGGAGCGTCCAGCCGGAAAAGGGCAGGACCTTCTCGTAGCCGCCGGTGGCGAGGAGCACGGCGTCGGCGCGGACGGTCACCGGCTCCTCCTGCTCGGGGCCGAGGAGGGCGTGCACGGTGAGACCGGCCGGCAGCCGCTCGACGAACCAGACATGATGATCCGTCAAGTGGGTTGCGGAGCCTGCCTGTACGTGGCTGCGGAGCCCGTCGTCGAGTCGCTCCCAGGTGTGCCACTGGTGGTGCAGGGCCTGGGGGCGGCGGGCGCCGAGTCCGGGCGCCGGGCGGCGGTAGAACTGTCCGCCGGCCTGCGGCGCGGAGTCGATCAGCGTGACCCGGACACCGCGTGAGGCGGCGACGATGGTGGCCGCGAGCCCTGCCGGGCCCGCGCCGATCACCGCGAGGTGCGGCCGGTCATGCGCCATGCCCGGTCCCCTCCTGCGTGCGGATCGCGTCGCCCGGTTTCAGGGGTACGAGGCAAGCCCGTTGGTTCGGGCGGTCGTTGAGGGTCACGAGGCAGTCGAAGCAGACGCCGATACCGCAGAAGACGCCGCGCGGGCGGCCCTCGCCGCGTGTCGAACGCCATGACGTCACACCGGCCGACCAGAGCGCGGCGGCGACCGTCTGCCCGGGCAGCGCCTCGATGGCGCGGCCGTCGAGGGTGACCGTGAAGGCCGGGCCCGGGTGGGCGTCGGCCAGTTCGAACGGGGATCTCACGCGGTCTCCTCCTCGGCGGCGGGGAAGCGGTCGGGCCGGAAGGGCGCCAGGTCCAGCTCGGGCGTCTTCCCGGTCAGTGCCTGTGCGATCAACTGCGCGGTGCCGGTGGCGAGTCCGATGCCCGCACCTTCGTGACCGCACGCGTGGTGCAGACCGGGGACGCGCGGGTCGGGGCCGATCGCGGGGAGGTGGTCGGGCAGGTACGGGCGGAAGCCGAGGTAGGCCCGCATCGCCCGGGCGTCCGCGAGGAACGGGAACAGCCGGGTCGCGCCCGCCGCCAGTGCGCGCACGACCGGCAGCGAGAACGACCGGTCGAAGCCGACCCGTTCCCGGCTCGCGCCGATCAGCACCGGTCCCGCGGCCGTCCCTTCGACGACCGGCGAGGTCTGCAGCGCGGCGGAGTCGCTGGCCACGTCGGCCACGTAGTCGGCGGCGTAGACCTTGTGCCGGACCATGCGCGGCAGGGGTTCCGTCACCAGGACGAAGCCGCGGCGCGGGAGCACGGGGAGGTGGACGCCCGCGAGCGCGGCCAGTTCGCCGCCCCAGGTGCCTGCCGCGTTGACGACCGCGGGGGCATGGATGTCGCCCCGGCCGGTACGGACGCCGCGCACCGCGCCGCCGGGCGTCAGCAGTACGTCCGTCACGGCCCGGCCGGTGAGCAGCCGGGCGCCCGAGGCGCGGGCGAGGTGGGCGGCGGCCAGCGCGGGCATGACCTGGCAGTCCTGGGGATAGCGGACGGCGCCGGGAAGGCCCGGCGCCAGGCGGGGTTCCAGGCCGTACAGCTCCTCCCCCACGACGGTCTCGGCGACGACGCCGGCGGCGCGCTGTCCGTCGGCGAACCGCTCCAGGGCCGCGAGCCCGTCCGGGGTGGAGGCGACGACCACGCCGCCCTTGGCCTCGTACTCGACGGCCGGCCCGAACTCCTCGGCGAGGTCCGCCCACAGACGTGCGGACAGGAGGGCGAGGTCAAGTTCCGGGCCGGGTTCCTTGTCGGAGACGAGGAGGTTGCCCTCACCGGCGCCGGTCGTGCCGCCGGCCACCGGACCGCGGTCCACCACGATCACGCGAAGGCCCGCCCGGGCCGCGTACAGGGCGCAGGCCGCGCCCACCATTCCGGCCCCGACGACCACGACGTCACAGGTCAGCCGCTCGCTCACGCCAGTACTATGTCACATACCTCTGCCGGTCGGAATGCCGGAACCTCCTCCAGTGGGCCGGCCGGGCCGGTCGGGGGATCAGGGCACGGCATTCCTCGACAGCTGAACGGACAACCGATCAGAAACGAAAGTCGCGGGGGCTCAGCCGGTGCCGGACGAGTCGCGGACGTGCAGTTCGGGCAGGATCGACAGCCGGTGGGGCGGCCGGTCGGGGTCCCCCACACGCTGCAGGAGGAGGTCGACGGCCGCGGCACCCACCGCCTGCCTGGGCGGGGCGACGGCGGTCAGCGGGATGTCGGCCAAGGCGGCCAGGTCGTCGTCGTAGGCCACGATCGCGAGGTCGCCGGGGACCGCGATGGCGCGGGCCCGCAACTTGTTGAGCAGCAGCAGGGCGTCATGGTCGTTGTGGACCAGGACCGCGTCGACCCGGCCGTCCGCGACCTGGTCCAGGTAGGCGTCCAGCCGTGCGTCGTGGTCGCGCCGGACGGCTTCCGAGGGGGCCGGTACGACGAGCCGGGCCGACTCGGGGGCGGACAGCCCCGCCGCGTCGAGCCCCTTGCCGTAGCCCTCGCGGAGCGCGTCGGCGTACGGGCTGTCCTCGCGCAGGATCAGGCCGATGCACTTGCGGCCGCGGCCGGCGAGATGGCGTACGGCGAGCCGGGCGCCGTGGACGTGGTCGCTGACGGCGTGCTCGGTGGCCGTCTCGTCCTCGCGCCGGCGCTCCACGAGCACGACGGGGACGGGCAGTTCGGCGTACCAGGGCGGGCCGTCGCCGGTGCCGCTGGGGGTGAGGAGCAGGCCGTCGACGCCGTCGGCGAGCAGCTGCCCGGCCTGGGCGCGCTCCTCCGCCTCGTCGTGGCGCGAGATGCCGAGGACGAGCCGGACGCCGTACCGGCCGGCGGCTTCACGGGCGCCCTTGATGACGTCCGGGTAGTAGGAGCCGGCGTCCGGCACGATCATGCCGAAGGTGCGCGGGAGCTGCCCGCCCGGCGGCCGCCACGGCTCGGGGGCGGCCTCGGTGCGGGTCTCCCGCAGCACCGCTCCCCCGTGCACCCGCGCCAGCAGCCCCCGTTCGTCCAGGGTCTCGACGTCCCGGCGGATGGTGACGGACGAGACACCGAGCTCCTGCGCGACGTCACTGACCCTGATCGACCCGATGTCCCGCAACCGGCGCAGAATCGCCTGGTGCCGCTCCTCGGCATGCATACGCCACCCCGTCCCCTCGGCGTCCCGGCGCCGCACGGCGCCCCGGCCCGAAGCGTACGCCCCACTCGTTCATATGTGAATGTTTTCGATCGAACAGACAGATACGAAAGGGGTCGTTCAGGAGGTGCAGAAGGTGACGGCCCGGCGGACCGCGCTCACTCCGGTGCGGGGACCACCCTCAGATGCGCGACCGAACGGCGCGCGCCCCGCGTCCCGGCGGATGTCCGGCGCGTCTCGCGGAGCACCAGGGTCAGCCGGGTCCAGCCCAGCTCGCGCAGGGTGCCCGGCGTCTCGTCCACGACCCGGCAGTCGGTGGCGCCCCAGCGCGGGTCGGGATGCAGGACCGGGCGGACGGCGCCGTCGTGGGCGAAGGCGCGTTCGCCGACCGCGCGGATCCAGTGCGGCAGGCCGTGCCGGTAGGCGGCGTCCATGATGGGGTCCTGGGCGATGTCCCGGCGGATGGACTGCAGTTCGTGGTCGTGGCCGTCGCGCTCCACGGCGGCCGCGAAGTGGGCGAGCATCGGCAGGCACCAGCTCGACTCGTGCTCCCCGAGGACCGTGCCGGCGTCCGGATGGAAGAGGACGAACCGGAGGAAGTTGTCACCGGGCATAGCCGTGGGGTGCGGGCCGACGCCGACGAAAAGTGTCTCGAAAGCGGCGTTGGAGAGGACGACGTCCCAGCGGTGGTCGAGGACCATGGAGGGGAAGGGGACCGCTTCCAGGAGGGTGGCGTAGTCCTGCAGATACGCCCGGGCCTCGGGGGTCTCGGGGACGGACCGCGGCTTAGGCCGCTGCCCTCCTGCCTGTTGTGCCATCGGGAGGTCACCCCTCTTGCCTATGCGGCCTTCGCGCGGCGCCCCGATCCTGCTGCCCGGGCACAAGTGGTGTCAACTATCGTGGCATTTCATGTCTGTTGACGGCTGAAATTGGCCACAGTTGTGGCGAGACCTGGCTGTGGGTTCGAACAAGGGCTACTCTCCCGGGAGTTCACGGCAACCGCTTGTGATGATCTGCTTGTGAGAAGCCTGTGAGAGACGTAGGAGATCTGTCGGTGACGGACGGCTTCGCGAATCCGGGCGCCGCGCCGGCGGCCGTGCTGCCGGCCGTCGTCGTCCGTGTCACCGCACTCGCCGACCGGCTCGGCGTGCCGCACGCGGAGGTCTTCCACACCGGCCGCCTGTCCGTGGCGTCCGGGGTTCCCGAGCCGGTGGTCAAGGCCCTGCTGAGCGGCCGCCCGGCGGGTGAGCCCGACATCCAGGCCCGTTTCCTGCAGCGCCTGGACCTGCTGCGGCGCACCCGGCTCAAGCCCAACGGGCGCAAGTACACCCAGCAGGAGATCGCCGACGGCGCCGGCATGTCGCGGCAGCAGGCGGGCGCCCTCATCAACGGCGACCGGCGTCCCACCATGGAGCACTGCGACGCCATCCAGCGCTTCTTCCGGGTGCACGCGGGTTTCCTCACGGCCGAGGACCCCGAGGCGCTCGCCGGGGCCCTGCAGCGCACCGAGCAGGAGCTGCTGCAGAAACTGGCCGACCGCGAGAAGGAGACGTCGGCGTCGGCCGGTGACCCTCTGGAGCGGCTGCTGCAGGACCACGGGGTCCGCGGGATCGCCTGGCGGGCCGCGCAGCTGCCCACCGACCAGCACCGCGACAAGGTCGCCGAGTGGCTGGACATGCTCCTGGAGAGCGTCAAGCGGCCCGAGTCGTGAGCCGGGGGATAACTGTGGGCATCGGTAGGGAAATGCGGCGCCTGAGCGGCGAGTTGGTGGCGGAGCTGGACCTGTCCGCGCCGGCCCGCCCCGCCGATCTGTACACGGCCCTGTGCGCCGCGATGAGCCGCCGCCGCGGCCGCCCGGTCCACTTCCGTACGGCCGCCTTCCCCGTCGGCACCGCGAGCGGGCTGTGGCTCGACATGGCGGACCAGGATCTGGTCGTCGTGGAGGAACGCACGGCCCCCGGGCACCAGTTGGTGATCCTCGGCCACGAGCTGTGGCACATGAACGCCGGCCACTGCAGTCATCACGTCGAGGGTGCCGCGGTCGCGGCCCGCATGCTCAGCGACGACGCCGACCTCCGCGCGGCCGTCCTCAAGGTCGCCGCCCGCAGCCGCTTCGACCAGGCCGACGAGAAGGAGGCCGAACGCTTCGGCCTGCTGCTGGCCAGCAAGTGCCGTACCTGGCTGGACGGTTCATCGGTACGGGGCCCGGTACGGCGTGACCGGCTGGCGGGCCGCATCGAGGTGTCCTTGGGGTATCTGGGCCCACAGGGCTGACGGCACCTGCTCCGAGGCGAGGCCCACCGGCCGCGAAAGAGCCGCAGGGGTGCGCCGAAGGCGAAAGAGCAAGAACTCACGTCGCGCTGCGTTCGCTGGCCTCTCGCAGGTCGCGTTCCACCGCGCGGTTGCGCACGGTGTCGGGCCGGCCGGCGGCGGTTCCGGGGCGGCCCTCGCAGAGCAGGTCTCGCCAGTGGTCGCGGCTCCAGTCGGCCGGGGCGGTCGTGGCGGTGAACTCCTCGACCAGGGAGACGAAGCGGGAGGGGTCGGTGTGGAAGGGGAAGTGCCCGGCGCCCTCGAAGATCTCCAGTCGGCTGCCCGGCATCGCCTCGTGCGCCCCGAACGCGTGCCGTACCGGCACCACGCTGTCCCGGTCGCCCCACAGCAGCATCGTCGGCATGCCCTCGGTCAGATAGCAGCGGTCGAGCATCGTCACCACCTGCCCCCGCCAGTCGACGACCGCGCGCAGGGTGCGGATGAAGGCGTTGCGTGAGGTCTCGTCCGGCAGGGCGTCGACGAGGTTGAGGAGGTCGGGGGCGTCCTGCCCGAGGTCGGTGTCCAGGAGCCTCATGAGGTGGACGCCGAGCCCCACCTGGAGCCGCATGCCCGGCAGCCGCAGCGCCGACAGCATCAGATGGGCGCCCGGCAGCGAGACCAGCCGCAGCACGGGGTTCACCTCGCGCCCCACGCCGCCGGCGCTGACCAGGATCAGCCGCTCGGTGCGCTCGGGGAACTGGTAGGCGAACTGCATGGCCACACCGCCGCCCAGCGAGTGCCCGACGAGGGTCGCCGACTCGATGCCGAGGGTGGTCAGCAGATCCCGTACGCCGTTGGCGTACGCGGCGACCGAGTAGTCGGCGCGCGGTTTGTCCGAGGCGCCGTGGCCGAGCAGGTCGGGGGCGATCACGGTGTGGGTGCGGGCGAGGTCGGGGATCAGCTCCGCCCAGGTGGCGGAGGAGTCCCCGATGCCGTGGATGAGCACCAGTGCGGGACCCTCGCCGGCCATGCGGAAGGCGCGCCGGTAACCGTGCACGACCCGGTACTGCAACTCGAGTTCACCGTCTCCCACGGAGCGCAGCCGTACGGTGCGCGCCGGGCGCCGGTGCGGGACGTCGACCACGCACGTGCCTCCCGTTCCATGGCCGCCGGGCAGCGGCCGAAAGCCCTTCCCTCCAGCGTAGAGCCCCTTTCCCACAGCCGATTTCAAGGAGGTTTCGCCTCCGCTAAGCGGGCGAACCGGAATGCGCCGAAGCCCCGTTGTCAGTGGTGGGCGGCAAGCTGGAGATGCACCCCTTGTGCGGGTGCGTGAGAGACGAGCCGACCCGGGGAGAGCCGACCGATGCCCACCGCCGTACTGACCGACCGCGAGCGCACCGCCGTCCAGGCCTATCTGCGGCTTCTGCACACCGTGCGCGCCGCCTTCGACGGCCCGCCGGACGGCCGGCGACCACCCGTGGTCCCGCCCTCGGTGCTGGCCGAGGCGGAACGGGCGCTGGCGGACGCGGGTCTGACGGGGAACGAGGAGGCGTTCTTCCGTCTGCTGCAGAACTGGGTCCCGCAGCCGTGAGGGGCGCGCTCGCGGGTGCGGCGCCCGCGGCCGGGGTACGCGCGGCCGGAGTGTCCGCGGCCGGGGTGCGCGCGCTCAGGTGTGCGGGACCACGACCGCCGTCGCCAGCAGCCCGTGTCCGACGGTCCAGCGGCCCTCGAAGCGGTCGAGGCGCTTGCCCGCCACCATCGGTCCGGGTACGAGGAGTTCGGCGCTCAGGCCGCCACAGAGCCGTTCTCCGGGGTCCACGAAGAGCTCGATGTCGGCCTCGGTGAAGTCGAGCCACTTCCGGGCGAGGGGGAACCACGCCTTGTAGACGGACTCCTTGGCGCTGAACAGCAGCCGGTCCCAGTGGACGTCGGGCCGCTCCTCGGCGAGTCCGCGCAGCCGCTCCGCCTCGGTGGGCAGGGCGGCGTAGGCGAGGACCCCCTCGGGGAGCGGCTCGTCGATCTCGGCGTCGATGCCGAGGGAGAGCAGGTCGGTGGCGCGGGCCAGAGCGGCGGCGCGGTAGCCGTCGCAGTGGGTCATGCTGCCGATCAGGCCCTCCGGCCAGCGCGGGGCGCCGCTCTCGCCGGGCAGGACGGGCTGCCGTGGGACGCCGAGTTTCTCCATGGCCCGGCGGGCGCAGGAGCGCACTCCGGCGAACTCGCGCCGGCGCTTGGCCGCCGACCGTGCCACGACGGCCGCCTCCTCGGGGAACAACGGGACGGTCGTGTCGTCACCGTACGTCGCCACGGCCACCACCGTGTCCGGCAGCAGCTCCTCGATCACCGGGGCCTACCTCCCTGGGCAGAATGCGGCGCAGCCGGCCCGGCGGGTCGGGGCGCTGGCGCCACTCCCGGGGGTATCCGACCGACACCTCTTCGAAACGGACACCCTCGTGCCACGTGGTCCGAGGGATGTGGAGATGACCGTAGACCATGGTGTCGACACGGAATCTGCGGTGCCAGTCGGCGGTGAGTTCCGTGCCGCACCACATCGCGAACTCCGGGTACCAGAGCACCTCGGTCGGGTGCCGGTCCAGCGGGTAGTGGTTGACCAGCACGGTCGGCAGGTCGTCGGGCAGTTCGGCGAGTCTGCGTCCGGTGTGCTCGACGCGGGCCCGGCACCAGGCCTCGCGGGTGGGGTAGGGGTCGGGGTGCAGGAGGTACTCGTCGTTGCAGACGATGCCGGTGCCGTACGCGTACTCCAGTCCCTCCTCCTTGGTCGTGCAGCCCTCGGGCAGGAAGGAGTAGTCGTACAGCAGGAACAGCGGGGCGACGACGACCGGGCCGCCGGGGCCCTCCCACACGGGGTAGGGGTCCTCCGGGGTGGTGACTCCGAGGTCGCGGCAGAGGGCGACCAGGTGCTCGTAGCGCTCGACGCCGCGCAGGGTGACCTCGTCCTCGGGGTGGGTCCACAGTTCGTGGTTGCCGGGGACCCAGACGACCTTGCGGAAGCGGCCGGCGAGGGTTTCCAGCGCCCAGCGGATCGAGGAGACGGTCTCGGCGACGTCACCGGCCACCAGGAGCCAGTCGTCGTCCGTCTCGGGGTGCATCTCCTCGACCAGCGCACGGTTCTCGGGATAGCCGATGTGCAGATCGCTGATGGCCAGTAACTGTCCGGCATCACCGGCCGTCGATGTCACCCTCTCGCCCCCTCCGAGCACGCGTTTGGCTCCACGACAGCATATTCACGGCGCCCGGACAACCGGCCGGGCCGGGCCCGGGGGACATGGCCGGGAGATGGTTCAAGATCGAAAAATCCGTAACACGCACGTTGCACGACGGACCCTCGGGAAGCCGTATGATCGCCCCAACACCACCGCCATGAACTTCCCTTCGCGCAGGGCGGTTTGGTGTCCCTCCAAACACCCTGGCCGGGCCCGGCCTGCTTCGTCGTGCCCGAAAACCCCGAAAGGCGGCCTGCATGATCTCTCGCGTACGCGTCTGGCTCAACCGCACGTACGCGGAGAACGTGTTCTTCATGGATCAGCTGCGCCGAAATCCCAGTGATCGCGCCGTCGAGATCCATGCGACGCACGGCGACGCCGACTCCCCCGTGCTGGCCGCCGCCGACACCGCGGAACTGGAGCCGGAGGGCCTGTCCCCGGCCGCGTACGTCGAGTACGCGCTCGACCAGTGCACCCGGCGCGGCATCGACGTGTTCGTGCCCCGGCTGCACCAGTCGGCGATCGTGGCGCACCGCGCGGAGTTCGAGGCGGCCGGTACGGCGCTGCTGGCGCCGCCGCCGGAGGGCGTGGCCGTCTTCGAGGACAAGGTGATCGCCTACGAGGCCGTGCAGGCCGTCGGGGTGCCGGTGCCGCCGTGGTGGCGGGTGCGCTCGGCGGAGGAACTGGTCACGGCGGTCGAGAAGTTGGAGGCCGACGGGCACAAGGCATGCTTCAAGCCGGCGTCCGGGGCGGGCGGGGTGGGCTTCCGCGTCATCACGCGCGCCCCCTTCTCACTCGTTCACCTCGAAGGGTTCCCGAGCCCGTACGTGCCGCTGGACATGGTCGTGCAGGCGCTGGCGCAGTCCGGCAAGCCGGTCGACTGGCTGGTCATGCCGCGCCTCGAACAGCCCGAGGTGTCGGTGGACTGCCTCACCGGGCCCGACAACCGGGTGCGGCTGGCGATCGGCCGTACGAAGAACGGGCGGCGGCGCGGGTTCACGCTGCACGAGCAGTGGCTGGAGCCGGCGCGGATCATCGCCGAGGGGTTCGGGCTGCACTATCTGTCCAACATCCAGTTCCGGATGTTCGGTGACACGCCGGTGCTGATGGATGTGAACACACGGCCGGCGGGCGGCCTGCACCAGCTGTCGCTGTGCGGGGTCAACGCGCCTTGGGCCGCCGTGCAGTTGGCGCTGGGCGAGGACCCCGGGGTGATCGTGCCGCCGTTTTTGGGACAGGACTACACGGTGGTGTCGGGGCCGCGGCAGCTCAGGCCCGTGGCGATTCCGCATCAGAGGGCGGAGGTTTCCGAGCCGCTGCCCGCGATGCCCGCGCCCGCGGCGGCCGAGCCGGTCGGCGTCGACTCGGTCTCGGCGGCCGGTCAGGCACTGCCGCTCTAGGCCGTCGGCACCCCTCTCACAGGGCACCCTCCCCTCAACCGGTATGGACCAATTCCCCCTCTCACCCTTGACAGGCGGATTGGTCCATACCAACTTGTGTTGCGCACTCCCCTGCACTCCCGGGCACCCCCATATCTTCAGGGAGATCACGTGCGCACCCCACTCCTGTGGCGTCCCAGACGTCTCTTCGCGCTCCTCGGCACCGCGGCCCTCGCGCTCGCCGGTGCCGTCGCCCTTCCCGGTACCGCCCAGGCGGCCAACGTCCTGACCAACCCCGGGTTCGAGTCGGGGGCCCTGAGCCCCTGGTCCTGCACCGGCAATCTCGGCTCGGTCGTCTCCTCCCCCGTGCGCACCGGCGGCAAGGCGCTCGCCGGTGCGGTGAGTTCGAGCGACATCGCCAAGTGCAGCCAGACCGTCGCCGTGCGGCCGAACACGGCGTACACGCTGAGCGGCTGGGTGCGCGGCAGCTATGTGTACCTCGGGGTGGACGGCGGTTCCTCGACATGGACCTCGTCGCCGTCGGCGTACAGCCAGCTCAGCGTGTCCTTCACGACCGGTGCCTCGCAGACCAGTGCCACCGTGTACGTCCACGGGTGGTACGCGCAGGGCACCTACTACGCCGATGACATCAACCTCGACGGCCCGGGCGGGAGTTCGGACACGCAGGCGCCGACCGTGCCGTCGAGTCTGCGGTCGACCGGGAAGACCTCGTCGAGCGTGTCGCTGGCGTGGAACGCCTCGACGGACAACGTGGGTGTCACGGCGTACGACGTCTACAGCGGGCCGAACCAGGTGCTCAGTGTCTCCGGTACGAGTGCCACGGTCAGCGGGCTCGCCGCCAGTACGGCCTACACCTTCACCGTGCGGGCGCGGGACGCGGCCGGGAACTCCTCCGCTGCCTCCAACGCCGTGAGTGTGACCACCGACGCGGGCGGCGGGGGCGGTACCGGGTTCAAGCAGGCCGCGCCCTATCTGTACCTCGGGTGGGGTGATCCGCCGAGCGCGAGCTCGGTGATGAGCTCGACCGGGATCAAGTGGTACACGATGGCGTTCATCCTGTCCTCCGGCGGCTGCAATCCGGCCTGGGACGGCAGTCGGCCGCTGACCGGCGGCAACGACCAGAGCGTCATCAACTCCATCCGGTCCGCCGGCGGTGACATCGTGCCGTCGATCGGCGGCTGGAGCGGGAACAAGCTCGGGCCGAACTGCTCCACCCCCGAGGCACTGGCCGGCGCCTACCAGAAGGTGATCGACGCCTACGGGCTCAAGGCGATCGACGTCGACATCGAGAACACGGACGAGTTCGAGAACGCGACCGTGCAGGACCGGATCCTGGGCGCCCTGAAGATCGTCAAGGCGAACAACCCGGGGCTGCGGACCGTGCTGACCTTCGGGACGTCCACGACCGGGCCGACGTACTGGGGCAACCGGCTCATCGAGCAGGCCAAGGCGCTCAACGCCGGCATCGACGTGTTCACGATCATGCCGTTCGACTTCGGCGGCGGCGCCGACATGTACGGCAACACCGTGAACGCGACGGAGGGGCTGAAGACCAAGCTGAAGTCCACCTTCGGCTGGGACGACGCCACCGCCTACGCCCACATCGGCATCTCCGGCATGAACGGGCTCTCCGACCAGCAGGAGCTCACCTCCCCCGCGACCTGGACCTCGATCCGGGACTGGGCGAACTCCCGTCACATCGCACGGCTGGCGTTCTGGTCGGTCAACCGTGACCGGCCGTGCCCGGGCGGCGGCGTGGTCAGCAACTGCTCCGGCATCAGCCAGAGCAACTGGCAGTTCACCTCCATCACGGCCGGGTTCACCGGCTGAACCACGAGTCAGCCGGTCCCGTGCCCCACGCCTGCGAGATGTTCAGCAGGCGGCACGAAAGGGTCACGGCGGGCTGGAAGCCCGCCGTGACCCGGTGACTCACCGCGTTCTCAATCCTTGACGGGAACCGCCGTCCGCGGCGCGGTCAGAAGCGTCCCGCGCCCCGGTACAGCTCCAGTTCTCCGTCCAGCTCGACCGCGAGCACCGTGGCGTGCGGGTCGAGGTCGGACTCCGCGGGCGGTTCGATCCACAGCACGCCGACCGCCTCGTGCAGTCCGCCGATCACCCGGTGGGCGAGCTCGGTACCGGTGCCGAGGACGGTGACCTTGCGGACCGGGGTGACGAGCCCGCGGACACCGATCTCGGCGCGGGGGATGTCGAACAGGGTCAGGTAGAGGGTGCGCCGGTCGGCGGAGAGGGTGCTGGGCCCGTAGTGGTGCCCGGCGGGCAGTCCACGGACCGTTCCGTACACCGCCTCCGCGTGCCTGGCGATCCACTCCCCCAGCCCTTCGAGGCGCTCCACCTGCGGCTGCGGGATGGTGCCGTCCTCCATCGGGCCGACGTCGAGGAGCAGATTGCCGCCTCCGCCGATGGTCTCGGTGAAGTAGCGGACCAGCTGGGTGAGCGACTTGTGGTTGTGGTCGTGGTGCTGGTATCCCCACGAGTCGTTGATGGTCAGGCACAACTCCCAGGGCCCGGCGGGCGGTTCGATGGGGGCGCCCTGTTCGGGGGTGGCGTAGTCGCCCTCGCTGAGCATGCGGGCGTTGAAGACCACGTCGGGGTTGTACGAGCGGATGAGCGCGGCGAGTTCGGGGATCCGCCACTGCTCCTCGCTGCGGTCCCACTCGCCGTCGAACCACATCAGGTCGGGCCGGTAGCGGGAGGCCAGTTCGCGGATCTGGCCGTCGCGGTAGGCGATGAACCTCTCCCAGGCCGCCAGGTCCTCGTCCTTGGCGGCGCATTCGGAGTAGCGGTTGTCCTCCTGCTCCGGCGGGCGGCCCGGCTTGCGCGTGGAGGCGTAATCGGGGTGGTTCCAGTCGGAGTGCGAGTAGTAGAAGCCGACCTTGAGGTCCTTCTCGCGTAGCGCCTCGGCGTACGGGCCGATGTAGTCCTTGCCGAGGTTGAGGTCGCCGAACTTCGTGTCCCACAGGGCGACTCCGTCGTGGTGACGGGTCGTCAGCACGGCGTACCTCGCCCCGGCGCGGGCGAACAGGTCGGCCCACGCACGGGGGTCGTACTCGGCGCCCGTGAAGCGGTCGAGCTGGGACATGTACCGGTCGTGCGGGACGATGTCGTCGTAGAACGACCAGGACTCCTGGACGCCGTCGACGGCGTAGATGCCCCAGTGGACGAAGATCCCCAACTTGGCGTCGGTGAACCAGGGTTGCATGGGCACGGGTCAGTTCACCTCGGCACGCTTCAGTCGCAGGGTCAGGATCTGGAAAGGACGCAGCCGGACCGGGACCTCGCCGTCGACGACGGCCTCGTCCCCGGTGAGCGGGCGCTCCAGGAGGTCGGTGACCGTGGCCCCGGCGAGCGGGAAGCCGGTGCGCAGGACGCCCTCGGCGCGGCCGCCGCGGGACTCGTAGAGCCGTACCACCACATCGCCCGAGGTGTCGTCGGCGAGCTTGACCGCCTCCACGGTGATGCCCTCGCCGTCGACGGAGACGACCGGCTCGGGCTCACCCGCCGAATCGGCCACGCGGAGGGGGAGGTTGAGGGCGTACCCCTCGGCGACCGCGTCCTCGATGCTCGCGCCGGGCAGCAGGGAGTACGTGAAGCGGTGCCTGCCCTGGTCGGCCTCCGGGTCCGGGACGCGCGGGGCGCGGACCAGGCTGAGGCTGACCTTCGTCGTCGTACCGCCGTCCTCGCGGACCGTGCGGGTCACGTCGTGGCCGTAGGTCGAGTCGTTGAGGACGGCGACGCCGTAGCCGGGTTCGCCCACATGCACCCAGCGGTGGCCGGAGACCTCGAAACGGGCCGCCTCCCAGCTGGTGTTGGTGTGCGTCGGGCGCTGGATGTGGCCGAACTGGATCTCGGCGGAGGAGTGCGGGGCGCGGATGTCGATCGGGAAGCCGGCCTTGAGGATCTTCTCGGCCTCGTGCCAGTCGATGTCCGTCTCGATGTCGATCCGGGGGCTGCCGGCGCGGACGCTGATCGTCTGGGTGATCGTCGAGCCCTTGCCGAAGGCGCGTGTGACACGGACGGCGCCGAGCAGCGGGTCCTGCGAGACGACCTCGATCGAGGAGGCGTCCAGCAGGTCGGTGAAGCGGTTCTTGTAGTGCTTGTCGATGTCCCAGGCGTCCCAGTAGTTCGGGAGGTCGGTGTGGAGGCGGAGGAGGTTGCCGGGCTCGGCGAGGACTTCACGGTTCGCGCGGATGTCGTATACAGACGACAGTGTTCCGTCTTCCGCCACCTGTACCCGGACGAGACCGTTGTCGAGGACGTGGCCGTCGACCGACACGGGGTGCGCGGGCTCGGCCGCGTCGGCCGCGAGGGGCGCGCTGCCGTTCGCGGGGACCGACACGAACGCCGGTGCGCCGGAGCCGTCCCGGACCACCTCGGCGCGGTCGTACGGGCTGGTGTTGAAGACCCGCGCCCCGCCGCCGCCCAGCGCCGCGACCGCCTCGGCCGTCAGCGCCTCCAACTCCTCGGCCACGCGGGCGTATTCGGCCTCCGCCTCGCGGTGCACCCAGGCGATGGACGAGCCCGGCAGGATGTCGTGGAACTGGTGGAGCAGGACCGTCTTCCACAGGCGGTCGAGCTTGTCGTACGGGTAGGTGTAGTCCGGCGCGTGCAGCGCGGCCGTCGTCGCCCACAACTCGGCCTCGCGCAGCTTGTGTTCGCTGCGGCGGTTGCCCTGCTTGGTGCGGGCCTGGGAGGTGTAGGTGGCGCGGTGCAGCTCCAGATAGAGCTCGCCGTGCCAGACGGGGGCGTCCTCGTACTCGGCGCGGGCCTTGGCGAAGAACTCGTCGGGGTGCTCGACGACAACCTTGGGCGAGCCCTCCAGGTCGGCGAGACGGCGGGCGCGTTCCATGATCTCGCGGGTGGGGCCGCCGCCGCCGTCGCCCCAGCCGAAGGGGGCCAGCGAGCGCTTCCCTGCGCCCTTCTCGGCGTAGTTGCGGACCGCGCGGTCCATCTCCTCGCCGGAGAAGCGGGCGTTGTAGGTGTCGACGGGCGGGAAGTGCGTGAAGATGCGGGTGCCGTCGATGCCCTCCCACCAGAAGGTGTGGTGGGGGAACTTGTTGGTCTGGTTCCAGGAGATCTTCTGGGTGAGGAACCAGTCGTTGCCGGCGAGCTTGGCGAGCTGCGGGTAGGCGGCGTTGTAGCCGAAGGAGTCCGGCAGCCAGACGCCCTTGGTCTCGATGCCGAAGTGCTCGATGAAGAACCGCTTGCCGTGGATGAGCTGGCGGGCGATGGCCTCGCCGCCGGGCAGGTTGCCGTCGGACTCGACCCACATGCCGCCGACCGGCGCCCACTGGCCCTTCTTCACGGAGTCCTGGATACGGGCCCAGACGTGCGGGTAGTTGTCGCGCACCCACTCGTACTGCTGGGCCTGGGAGCAGGCGAAGATGAAGTCGTCGTACTCGTCGGCGAGCGAGGTGACGTTGGAGAAGGTGCGGGACGTCTTGCGCTTGGTCTCGCGGATCGGCCAGAGCCAGGCGGAGTCGATGTGGGCGTGGCCCACGCCGGAGACGATGTGCGCGCTGGCGTGGGCGGGCTTGGCGAGGACCGGGGCGAGCACCTCGCGGACCGCCGCCGCGCTGCCGGAGATGTCGTCCAGGTCGAGGACGTCCATGGCCCGGTCCAGGGCGTGCATGATCTCGTGGCGGCGGGGCTCGTGGTCGCCGAGGTGGGTCATGACGCCGAGCAGGACCTGGATGTCGAGGTCGAGGTGCCAGACCTCTTCGTCGAGGACGGCGATGTCGGCGCGCTGGAAGGTGTAGAGGGGCTTGTCGCCCGCCGTCAGCACATCGCCCAGCAGCGTGGGCCGGGAGAAGTTGTTCGCCAGGATGTCGGGGTTGGAGGCGGCCTCGACCAGGTAGTCGATCCGCTCGCCGCCGGTGGCCGGGTTGGCGATCGGGACGTACTGGTTGAGCGGGTTGACCGCCTTCAGGGGGCGGCCGTCGGGCAGGTGGACCAGGGCCTCGGCCTGGTTGCCGGGCCAGTCGCCGACGAAGCCGAGGTCGATGACCGCCTCGACGCGCTTCCCGGCGAACGCGGCGGGCACCTCGCCCCGCATCCGGAACCAGGTGGTGCCCCAGGGCGGGCCCCACGGGGTGTCCATCGCGAAGGGCGTGTACCGGGCGGCGGCCGCCTCCTCGAAGGAGACCGGCTCACCGGGCGCCTGCCACGCCTCGACCTCGAAGGGGACGGTGGCCGCGTAGACGGCGGGCTTGATGCGCTGGGTGTGGAGGCGCTCTACGCGCTCCTCGATCCGTCGGCGTTCGTCGTGCATGGAGAGCTCCAGGGAGGAGGAAGAGAAGGGGTCGGCGGAGAAGGCAGGGGAAAGCGCTTACCAGCAGGTGCTCACCTAAGGTACGCCAGGCCCGGATGGACCTCGCGATAGCCCTCCACCAGCCGCCGGGCGACGTTCACGGAGTCCACGAGCGGATGCAGCGCGAAGGCCTTCACCGCGGTCGTGCGGGAGCCGGACTCGGCCGCGGCGAGCACCTCGCGCTCGACCGCCTTGACCGCGCAGACCAGCCCTGTGGCGTGGTCGGGCAGCGGCTCGACGGCGACCGGGTGGGCGCCGTTGGCGTCGACGAGGCAGGGGACCTCGATCACGGCATCGTTGTCGAGCACCGAGAGGGTGCTCTGGTTGCGGACGTTGAGGATCAGGGTCGTGCGCTCGTCGCGGGCGATGGCCCGCATCAGCGCGAGGGCGACCTTCTCATAGCCGCCGGACAGGTCGTCGGCGTCGCGCTCGCCGGCGCCGGCGGTCTCGCGGTTCTCGGACATGTAGGTGGCCTCGCGCTCGGCGCGGGTGCGGTCCCAGACGTCCAGTGCCTTGGCGTCGGCGGCGCCGACCTCGTCGTAGAAGCGGGCCTGCTGGTCGCGGAGGAAGGCGCCGCGGGTCTTGTCGGCCTGCTGGTAGGCGCGCACGGCCTCGCGGTTGAAGTAGTAGTAGTGCAGGTATTCGTTCGGGATCGCGCCGAGCGACTGGAGCCAGTCGACGCCGAAGAGCTTGCCCTCCTCGAAGGAGCCGAGCAGTCCGGGGTCGGCGAGCAGGCGCGGGAGTTCGTCGCGGCCCGCGACGCGCAGGCCGCGGACCCAGCCGAGGTGGTTGAGGCCGACGTAGTCGATCCAGGCCTCGCGCGGGTTCGCGCCGAGCACCCGGGCGATACGGCGGCCGAGGCCGACCGGGGAGTCGCAGATGCCGATGACGCGGCCCGCGAGGTGGCGGGACATGGCCTCGGTGACCAGACCGGCCGGGTTGGTGAAGTTGATGACCCAGGCGTCGGGGGCGAGGCGGGCGACGCGCCGGGCGATGTCGACGGCGACGGGGACCGTGCGCAGGCCGTAGGCGATGCCGCCGGCGCCGACGGTCTCCTGGCCGAGGACACCCTCGGCGAGGGCCACCCGCTCGTCGTTCGCCCTGCCCTCCAGGCCGCCCACGCGGATCGCGGAGAAGACGAAGTCGGCGCCGCGCAGGGCCTCGTCGAGGTCGGTGGTGGCGGTGACCTTGGGGGCGTCGTCGACGGTCGACGCCTGTTCAGCCAGTACACGGGCGACTGCATACAGTCGTCTGTCGTCCAGATCGTGCAGAACGACTTCCGTGACCCGCCCCTCGGCACGGTCCGTCAGAAGCGCCCCGTACACGAGCGGCACCCGGAATCCGCCGCCGCCCAGAATCGTCAGCTTCACGCTTGAGCCTTTCCTGCCAGCGCCACCACGACGCCGGCCTCCTCCAGGGAGGCCCGCGTCGCGGCGTCCACCGGCGCGTTCGTCACCACCACGTCCAGGTCCTCGGGACCGCAGACCTTCGCCATTCCCGTCCCCGGGAACTTCGCCGCGTCGGCGAGCAGCACCACCTTGTCGCTCACCTTGATCATGGCGCGCTTGACCGGCACCTCGACGACCGTCGTGTCCATCACCTGCCCACCGGGGCGCACTCCACTGGTGCCGAGGAAGAGCCAGTCGGCGTGCAGCTGACGGAGGTTGTCCTCGGTGAGGAAGCCGACCAGGGAGCGGTACTCGCGGCGGACCATGCCGCCGAGCAGGACCAGTTCGATGCCCTCGTCGTCGGCGAGCTCCTCGTAGACCACCAGGTTGCTGGTGATCACGGTGAGGCGGCGGCCGTGCAGCTGGCGGGCGAGCCGGTAGGCGGTGGTGCCGATGTCGAGCAGCACCGACTGACCGTCCTTGATCAGCCCCGCCGCATGCGCGGCTATGGCGTCCTTCTCGGCCACGCGGACCTCGGCGACCTCCGCGAAGGGCTGGTCGCCCTCCTCGGCGCGGGCGCCGCCGTGGACCCGGGTGAGCAGCCCGTCCTCCTCCAGTTTGACCAGGTCACGCCGGATGGTGGCGGGGCTCACACCGAGCTGCTCGGAGAGGTCGGTCACAGCCGCGGGGCCGCCCGAGCGCAGGGCCCGCAGGATGAGTTGATGTCGTCGTTCCGCCAGCATGCCGTGAACAGTACTCGTCATCTTCAATCATTTCCATGCTCAGTTCTGCTCGGGTATTGACCAATCGTGCGGAGCGGCGCACGATTCCGGTCATCGAAATTGACGAGTTTTGACGAGAGGTGGCGAGTGTGGATGACGACAGGCCCGACGTACTCCTGACCGGGCTGCTCTTCTACGACCTCGTCCTCACCGGGCTCGGAAAGCCGCCGACGCCGGGCGAGGAGATCTGGACCGGCGGCATGGGCTGCGGCCCCGGCGGCATCGCGAACCTCGCGGTCGCCGCGTCCCGGTTCGGCCTGCGCACCTCGCTGGCCACGGTCTTCGGCGACGACTTCTACGGCGAGTACTGCCGGGACGTCCTGTGCGACCAGGAAGGCATCGACCTCTCGCTCTCCCGTACCGCCGACGGCTGGCCCACCCCCGTCACCGTCTCGATCGCGCAGGGCCACGACCGGGCCCTGGTCACCCATGGCACGGAGCCCCCGTACTCGCAGGACACGCTGATGGGCGACCCGCCCGAGGCGCGTACCGCCCTCGTCCACCTCGAGGCCGAACCCCGCGAGTGGATCGCCAGGGCCGCCGCGAACGGCACCCACGTCTACGCCGACGTCGGCTGGGACCCCACCCAGCAGTGGTCCACGGACCTCCTCGACCAGCTGAAGCTGTGCCACGCCTTCCTCCCCAACGAGACCGAGGCGATGGCCTACACCCGCACCGACAGCGCGGTCGCGGCGCTCGGCACGCTCTCCGAGCTGGTGCCGGTCGCGGTGGTCACGCGGGGCGGGGACGGCGCGGTCGCCGTGGACCAGACGACCGGTGAGTACGCGGACGTCCCGGCCCTCGACATCGATGTCCTGGACGCGACGGGCGCCGGGGACGTGTTCGGCGCGAGCTTCGTCGCGGCCTCGCTCGGCGGCTGGCCGCTGGCGGAGCGGCTGCGGTTCGCGGTGCTCGCGGCCGGGCTGTCCGTCCGGCATCCGGGCGGGGCGCTGGCCGCGCCTGGATGGTACGGCGTCGACCGCTGGTGGCGGTCGCTGTCGGCGGCCGGCCGTGGACTGTCCGCGGCCGACCGTGAACTGAAGACTGCATACGGTTTTCTGTCGGACCGGATCCCACCGGATCCCGGGCCCCCCGTCCAGTACGCCCCCGTGACCCCACCCGCACGGCAGCTCTGACTCCCCCACGCCCCCACGCAACGCCCCTCATGCGAAGACCCGAAAAGACCCGAAAGGCGGTGGGAGCTGTGCGGCTCTCACGAAGAGGCCTGCTCCGCGCGGGCCTGGCCGGTACGGCCGCCACGGCGCTCGGCGGCCTGGCGTCCGGCTGTGCCGTTCCGACCGGCTCGACCGGCCGGAACATGGTCCTGTGGTACTGGAGCGGCGGTCTGAGCGACACCGTCGTGAAGAACGCCAAGGCCCGCTACGACAGTTCGGTGGACCTCCAGGCCATCCAGATCGGCGGCCAGTACCGCTCGAAGCTCATCACCACCATCACAGGGCGGGCCCACATCCCCGACATCGCGGGGCTCAAGGGCGAGGACATGGCCGCCTACCTCCCGAACGCGGACCAGTTCATCGATCTGCGGACGCTGGGCGCGGAGAAGTACAGGAGCCGGTACCTGTCCTGGAAGTGGGACCAGGGCATCGCCGACGACGGCACGATGGTCGGCTTCCCGATCGACTGCGGGCCGGTGGCGCACTACTACCAGTACGACGTCTTCCAGAAGGCCGGACTGCCGTACGAACCGGCGGACGTCTCCCGGGAGTTGAACACCTGGGAGAACTTCTTCGCCGCGGGTGAGCAGCTCAAGAAGCGGATCCCGGGGACCATGCTCCTCACCGACGTCAACTCCGTCTTCGAGAACGTCGTGCAGCAGGGCTCCAAGCGGTACGTCGACAAGGACCGTCATTTCATCGGTGACCAGGAGCATGTGCGCAACGCCTGGGCGCTCGCCGTGGAGGCCAAACGCCGCGGGATCGTCTCCGACCTGGTGAACGGCACCCCGGACCAGCTGTCGGCCAAGCAGGACGGCAAGCTGCCCAGCGAACTGGGCGCCTCCTGGGCGGCCTTCGACATCAAGAACGGTGTGCCGAAGACCAAGGGCAGGTACCGGGTCGCCGACATGCCGGTGCGGCCCGCCAACAACGGCGGCTCGTTCCTGTCGATCACCAAGGCGTGCCGGGAGCCCGAGCAGGCCTTCGAGATCATCACCTGGATGCTCGACGCGGCCAACCAGGCGCAGGGTTACGTCGACGCGGGCCTCTTCCCCTCCACGCCCGCCTCCTACGGCCTCAAGCAGATGCAGGAGCCGGACGACTTCTTCGGCGGCCAGGTCACCACCGACATCTTCGGTCCTGCCGCGCAGAAGATCGCCGTCGCCTACAACAGCCCGTTCGACGTCGCGCTCGGGCAGCCCATCAAGGACGAGATCAAGAACGTCGGCGTCCTCGGCAAGGACCCCGAGAAGGCCTGGAGTGACGCCATGAGCAAATGCCGTCGCATCGCGAAGCACCTGGGGGTGAGCTACTGATGGCCGTCCTGGAGCAGACCCCGCCCGCTGTCGCGCAGCCCTCGCCGTCCCAGCCCAAGAAGGGTTTCCGCAAGTACTGGCACCTGTATGCCGCGATCTCCCCCTTCTATCTGATCTTCCTCGGCTTCGGCCTCTTCCCCGTCGGCTTCTCGCTCTACCTCTCCTTCCACCGCTGGGACGGCCTCGGCACCATGGAGTGGGCCGGGCTCTCGCAGTACCAATACCTGCTGAGCGACAGCGACTTCTGGAACTCGATCGGCAACACGGTCATCATCTGGGCGCTGGCCACCTTCCCCATGATCTTCCTGGCGATGGTCACGGCCGTGATGCTCAACTCGGCGGTCCGCTTCAAGAGCCTGTACCGCGTCGCGTACTTCCTGCCGAACGTCACGTCGGTCGTGGCGATCGCGATCGTCTTCGGGTCGATCTTCTCCACCAACAACGGTGTGATCAACGCCGTCCTGCACGGGTTCGGGATCGACCAGGTGGCCTGGCTGAACACGCCCTGGGGCATCAAGGTCACCATCGCGGCACTGATGACCTGGCAGTGGACCGGCTACAACGCCATCATCTTCCTCGCCGGCCTCCAGACCATCCCGAGCGATCTGTACGAGGCGGCCCGTATGGACGGCGCCGGACCGATCCAGACCTTCTTCCGGATCACGCTGCCGCTGCTGCGGCCGACCCTCCTGTTCGTGCTCGTCGTCTCGACGGTCACGGGCCTGCAGAGCTTCTCCGAACCACAGGTGCTGCTCCAGACCTCCTCCAACGACTCGACGTTCGCGGGCGGTCCGGGCCACTCGGGCCAGACGATGGTCCTCTACTTCTTCCAGCAGACCTTCGACAACAACGACTTCGGGTACGGAGCCGCGGTGGCCTGGGGCATCTTCCTCGTCGTCGTGCTCTTCTCGATCATCAACTGGCGCCTCGTGCAGCGCCGGGGCGAGTAGGAGGAGCGCATCATGGCATCCATCAAGGGGTCCCGCCGCAGAGGGATCGCGCTGCATCTCCCGCTGATCATCGGCACGCTGCTCTCGGCCTTCCCGTTCTACTGGGCCGTGATCATGTCGACGCACAGCTCGTCGGAGATCTTCTCCTACCCGCCGAAGCTGCTGCCGGGCACGCACTTCCTGGAGAACGTCCGCAACCTGTTCGACGCCATCGACTTCTTCGGGTCGATGTGGAACTCGTTCCTGGTCGCGGCCGCGGTGACCTTCCTGGTCCTGCTCTTCGACTCGCTCGCGGCCTTCGTCTTCGCCAAGTTCGAGTTCCCGGGCAAGAACGTGCTGTTCGGGCTGCTCATGGTGATCTTCATGGTGCCGGCGCAGCTGTCGGTGATCCCGCAGTTCGTCCTCATGGCGAAGATCGGCTGGATCGGCTCGATGACCGCGCTGATCGTGCCGGCCGCGGCCAACGCCTTCGGCATCTTCTGGATGCGGCAGTACATGAAGTCCGCCATCCACGACGAACTCCTCGACGCCTCCAAGCTGGACGGCGCGAACTTCCTGCGCCAGTACTGGCATGTGGCGCTGCCGGTGGTCCGCCCCGGTCTCGCCTTCCTCGGCATCTTCACCTTCATGGGCCAGTGGAACGACTTCGCCTGGCCCCTGATCGCGCTGACCAACCCCGACAACGTGACCTTGCAGGTCGCGCTCTCCCAGCTCAACGGCACCCACGGCACGACCGACTACGGCATCGTGATGACCGGCGCCCTGCTCGCCCTCGTCCCGCTGCTGATCGTGTTCGCGATCGGCGCCAAGCAGATCATCGGCGACCTCGCGAAGGGAGCCGTCCGCGGATGACGAGCGATCCTCTGCTCGCCCTGCGCCCCTGGGAGTCACCCGAGGTGACCTCCTGGGGGCGGCTGCCCATGAACGCCGTCGACCGGCGCTCCGGAGTACTCCCCCTGGACGGCGACTGGTGCTTCCAGTTGCTTCCGGCTCCGGACGCGCCGGTCGGCGGTGCGTGGTCGACGGCGTACGTCCCCGGTGTCTGGACCCTGCAGGACACCGACGACCTCCCGCAGTACACGAACGTCCGTATGCCATATGCGGAATTCCCTCCACTGTCGCCTGCATACAGAAACCCGACGGGTGTGTACGAGCGGACGGTCGACATCCCCGCCGACTGGGCCGGCCGCCGGATCGTGCTCCAGGTCGGCGCCGCCGAGAGCGTGCTGCTCGTCCACGTGGACGGGCGGCCGGTCGGCATCTCCAAGGACTCCCATCTGGCCGCCGAGTTCGACCTGACCCCCGTGGTGCGCCCCGGCTCACCCGCGACGCTGCGGCTCACCGTCGTCAAATGGTCCGACGCCTCCCACATCGAGGACCAGGACCAGTGGTGGCACGGCGGGATCACCCGCTCGGTGCTGCTGTACGCCACCGACCCCCTCCATCTCGCGGACGTGACCGTGCGGGCCGCGTACAGCGGGGAGCTGCGTGTCGACTGCCGGGTACGGGACACCGGCGGGGCGCTGCCCGACGGGTGGTACGTCACCGGCGAGCTCGACGGCGACGTACTCGCCCAGGACGCGGAGTTCGACCGGGCCAACGTCGAGGACGACCGGGTCTCCGACTTCCTGGGCGAGGCACGCCTGCATACAGTCGTCGGTGATGTGCGTACATGGAACGCCGAGACGCCCGAGCTGTACGACCTGACCGTCCGCCTCCACCGCGCCGACGGAACGGTCGCCGACACCTCGTACCAGCGCATCGGTTTCCGCGACGTCGAGATCGTCGGCCGGGACCTCCTCGTCAACGGCGAGCGCGTCTACATCCGGGGCGTGAACCGGCACGACTTCCATCCGCTGACCGGGCGGACGGTGTCGTACGACGACATGCGCGCGGACCTCGTCCTGCTGAAGCGTTTCGGCTTCAACGCGATCCGCACCGCCCACTACCCGAACGACCCGGCGCTGTACGACCTCGCCGACGAGCTCGGCTTCTACGTCGTCGACGAGGCCGACATCGAGTCCCACGACCACGCCCACGAGATCGCCGACGACCCGCGCTATCTGAACGCCTTCGTGGACCGGGTCTCGCGGATGGTGCTGCGCGACAAGAACCACCCCTCGGTCATCATCTGGTCGCTCGGCAACGAGTCCGACTACGGCGCCAACCACGACGCCGCGGCGGGCTGGGTACGCCGGCACGACCCCACCCGCCCGATCCAGTACGAGGGGGCGGCCAAGCTCGACTGGGCGGCGACGGACGACGCCTCCGACATCGCCTGCCCCATGTACGCGCCCCTTGAGGACTGTGTCGCCCATGCCCTGTCCGGGGAGCAGACCAGGCCGCTCATCCAGTGCGAGTACTCGCACGCCATGGGCAACAGCAACGGCACGCTCGCGGACCATTGGGCGGCCATCGAGTCAACGCCAGGTCTTCAGGGCGGGTTCATCTGGGAGTTCTGGGACCACGGCATTCTCCAGCGTGTGAACGACGGAAGACCGGTCGGGCGTGGGGGCGCCGGGCTCTATGACAACGGTGTCGCCGCGCCGGGCCTGCGCTGGGCGTACGGCGGCGACTTCGGCGAGACCATCCACGACGGCGCGTTCATCGCGGACGGTGTCGTCTTCCCCGACCGCACTCCCAAGCCGGCGATGTACGAGCACCGGGAGATCGCGGCGCCGCTGCGGATCGAGTGTTTCAGGCACGAGGGGATCGTGCTCGGCAATCACCAGCACTTCCGGGGCCTGGACTGGCTGGCCGGTGAGTGGGAGCTGTCCTCGGCCGACGGTCCCACGCTGACCGCGGCCGCCGAGCTGCCGAATCTGCGGCCGGGTGAGACGGCCGTCGTGCCGCTGCCCTTCGAGGTGCCGCGGGACGGTGGCGAGGTCTGGCTGACGCTGCGGGTGACGACCGCACGGGACGAGGCGTGGGCGCCGCGGGGGACGGTGGTGTGTCTACCGCAGGTGCGGTTGCGGGAGGCGGTGCCGGTCGCCGGGTCCCCGGCCGTGGCGAATCGTTCCGCCTCCGTCGAGGTCGACGCCGACGGCCTGCTCGTCCATCCCCTCCTCACCGCCGCCCCCACCCTCTCCCTCTGGCGGGCCCCCACCGACAACGACGAACTCGGCGGCATGGCCCTGCGCTGGCGGACCTGGGGGCTCGACGCCCTCGTCCGCAAGGCGGTGTCGGTACGGGAGGACGGCGGCCGGGTCACCGTGGACGCCGAGTACGCCGGTACCCTCGGTGTCGTACGGCACCGGCAGGTGCTCACGCCGGTCGAGGGCGGCATCCACGTCGCGGAAGAGGCCGAGCTGCCCGTGGAGTTCGACGATGTGGCGCGGGTCGGCTCGGTCTTCGAGACGATGCCGGGGCTCGACCTGCTGGAGTGGTTCGGGCAGGGCCCCTGGGAGTCGTATCCCGACCGGAGCACGGGCGCGCCCGTCGGCCACCACTCCCTGCCCGTCGACGAGTTGTTCACCCCCTATCTGCGCCCGCAGGAGAGCGGCGGCCGTCACGGCGTACGGCGCTTCACCCTGTCGGCGCCGGACGCGACCGGTCTGGCCGTCACCCTGGACGAACCGCGCCAGATCTCCGTGACCCGCTACCGGGCCGACGACCTCACCGCCGTCACCCATCACGACCAGCTCGTCCCCCGTTCCGGGTGCGTGGTGCACCTCGACGCGGCCCACCGGGGCCTCGGCACGGCCTCGTGCGGCCCCGACACCTCCCCCTCCCATCTCGTCGCACCGGGTGTCCACCGCTGGAGCTGGACCCTGCGCGCTCTTTGAACTCCCCCTGCTTTCACCCCTTTTACGGAGCACACGTGTGCACTTCGCCTGAACACGGGTCCGAGCATGCCCAGGCGGGCGCCGGACGACGCAGTTTCCTGAGAGCCACCGCGCTGCTCGGTGCCGCCGCCACCGCCGGGGTCGCGATGCCCCAGGTCGCCGAGGCGGCCACGGCCGGCCGCCGGCGGCCCGACACCGAGAGCCGGCGCTTCACCCTCGCGGTGATGCCGGACACCCAGTACCTCTTCGACGGGCCGAGCATCGACAAGGCGCCCGTCGAGGCGTCCCTGCGGTATCTCCTGGAGCACGGCAAGGACGAGAACATCGTCTTCCTGTCCCACCTCGGCGACCTCACCCAGAACGGGGCGAAGGCCGAGGTCGCCGCGATCAGCGAGGCGTTCGGGCTGCTGGACCGGCGCGGTGTCGGCTACAGCGTCCTCGCCGGCAACCACGACGTGAAGTCGTCGACGACGGACCAGCGCGGCCCGACGCCGTACCTGGACGCCTTCGGGCCTTCCCGGTTCAAGGGGCACAGGACCTTCGGGGGCGCGTCCGACGACGGCTACAACACCTACCACCTCTTCCGGGCCGGGGGCCGGGAGTGGATGGTCCTGGCGCTGGACTGGCGGCTGTCGGACAAGGGGTACGCCTGGGCCGAGAGCGTCCTGGCCGCTCACCCGAGGACGCCGGTGATCCTGACCACCCACGAACTCGTCGTCGAGGACGATGAGTTGTCGGCCTACGGGCAGCAGCTCTGGGACCGGCTGATCGAGGACCACGACCAGATCTTCCTCACCCTCAACGGCCACTACTGGCCCGCCGCCCGGGCGACGCGGAAGAACGCGGCCGGACATGACGTCCACCTCCACCTGGCGAACTATCAGAACCGCTACTTCGGCGGCGCGGCGATGATCCGCCTCTACCGCTTCGACCTCGACCGCAACGTCATCGACGTCGAGACGGTCTCGCCGTGGATCCTGGGCCGGGCCGGGAAGGGCCTGAACGAGCTGGAGCGGCAGGAGATCGAACTCAGCGGCGACGCCGACCGGTTCACGATGGACATCGACTTCGCCGACCGGTTCGCCGGCTTCGCTCCGGTGCCCGCGCGTCCGGCACGGCCCGCATCGCGGATGCTGATACCGGGCACGGTGGCGTACTGGCGGTTCGACAACGCGGTGACGGACAAGGTCCGTGACCTGTCCGGGCGCGGCAACGACCTGAGCCTCGTCACCGTCGGCGGCGGCACGCTCGGCTGGTCCTCCGATCACCATCCCGACCAGCCCGGCCACGGCAGCCTGGAGTTCCAGGGGTACAAGTCGCCGCTGAAGGGCGCGTATCTGCGTACGGTCGACGGCGCCCCGCTCAACTCGGCGACCTTCAAGGCCGGTTACACCATCGAGGCCTTCTATCGCCTGCCCGCCGACTGGGATCCCGGCCACCACGCGTGGTCCGGCATCGTCAGCCGCACCGGCACGGGCGGTGCCGCCGGCAAGACCGCGGACGACCCCGACGAACCGCTGGCCACCCTGTCCCTCTCCAACGACCGCGAGCCGCAGTGGGCGATGCGCCCCCTGAACCAGGAGGGCATCGCCACCAACTGGGGCCAGGAGACTCCGCTGGAGACCTGGTGGCATCTCGCGGTCGTCAACGACGGCCGGCACACCACCCTCTACATCGAGGGCTGCCCGGTCGTCCGCAACCCGAAGGCCACCGCGACCGGCATCACTTCCGTGGGCCTGCCGTGGCTCCTCGGCGGCTACGAGTACGGCGGCAAGATCGACCAGATCCTGCACGGACGCCTCGGCGACGTCCGCATCGTCGAACGGGCGCTGCCCGTCACGTCCTTCATGAACCACTGACCCGTCGGGGACCACCATGACCGAGCAGCAGCTGCCCTCCTGGGCCGACCCTTCCGTCTCCACGACCGATCTCGACCCGCAGGGCCTGTCGAGGCGCGGACTCCTGCGCCGCGCGGGCCTGTTCGGGGCGGCCTTCGCCCTCGGTGGGGCGGCCGTGCCCGCCACGCCCGCCGCGGCCGCCGAGCAGCGCCTCGGCGGCGACGACCCGCGGCTCGCCTACCTCGTCGGCGACCACCACGTGCACTCCGTGTACAGCCACGACGCCAAGTACACGTTCTCCCAGCAGGCGCAGGCCGCCGCCAAGTACGGCCTGGACTGGATGGTGTTCAACGAGCACTCCAACTTCGGGCACGCCAACTACGGTGCGAAGCTGGAGCACGCCGAGATCGTCAAGGCCCGTGCGGAGAACCCGCGTCAGCTGATCTTCCAGGGCCTGGAGTGGTACATCCCGGCCGCCGAGCACTGCACGGTCTTCGCCGCGCCCGGCCCCCACGAGACCGACCTGCTCACCCAGTTCGAGCTCGCCTACGACGGCAAGCTGCTCGGCTACACCGACGGCTCCGCGGCCGGCGCGGACACCGCCCGCAACGAGGCGCACGCCGTCAAGGCGATCAAGTGGCTGGCGGAGCAACGCCGTTCGGGCTACGTCGACGACGTCCTCGTCCTCGCCAACCACCCCCTCCGGCTCGGCATCGACTCCCCGCACGAGATGCGGAACTGGCGGGACGCGGCCCCCGAGATCATGATCGGCATGGAGGGCGCGCCCGGCGCCCAGGGTGCGGCGATCCCCGGCTGGCGCGGTGCGACGTCGATCCGCGGCGAGTACGAGAACAAGCCGTCGGCGCAGTCCTGGGCGGGCTATCCGGCCGAGGCGTATGTGACGTACGGCGGTTTCGACTGGGCGACGGCGACCGTCGGCGGGCTGTGGGACGCGATGCTCGCGGAGGGGCGCCTCTTCACGATCACCACCAACTCCGACAACCACCGCACGGTCTTCGACACCTGGAAGAACGGCGACTGGGCGGCCGGCCAGAACTTCGACAACACCGGCAGGCTCCCCGACCCGGTGAACACCGACACCCCGCAGGCGGGCAGCGACTTCTGGCCCGGCCAGTTCAGCCGCACCCATGTCGGCGTCACCCGCTACGGCTACCGCGCGGTCATGGCGGGCCTGCGCGCGGGCCGCGTCTGGCTGGACCACGGGCATCTGCTCGACGGTCTCGACGTCCGCCTCAAGCGGGACTGCGACTTCGGCCGGGGCGTCACCCTGGGCGGCCGACTGCGGGTCCGCAAGGGCGAGAGGATCACCCTGTACGTCACCGTCACGACCGCCAGCCGTCCCAACCCGCACGGAATCCTGCCCGAGTTGGCGCACGTCGACGTGATCCGGGGTGCGGTGCGCGGCCCCGTCGCCGACCGGGACAGCTGGAGGGCGCCGGACACCAAGGTCGTACGGACGAAGGACGTCAGCGGTCGCAAGGGGACGTACACCCTGCGCATCCCGCTGACCGCCGGGGACGAGTCCTTCTACGTCCGGCTGCGCGGCAGCGACGGCAACCGGCATGGTGCGGGCTGCCTCGGTGCCGCCGTCGACCCGAACGGGCCGATCCCGCACGAGCCCGGGAACGGTGACCCGTGGGCGGATACGTGGTTCTATTCCAACCCCATCTTCGTCGACGTGGCAGGTGCCTGATGAAGCGTCATCTACTGTCCCTGGGCTGCTTATCGGCGTCGCTCGTGCTCGGCGCGGCCGGCACGGCGTCGGCGACCGGTGACCCGCACTGGGCGGAGACCGGCACCGCCTACACGGACACCCTCGGCGGCGGGCAGGGCCTGGCGAGCCGCGCGGACGGCACCCTGCTGTACCGCGGGCTCGCCTCGATCCCGCTGGACCTGCGACTGAAGGGCTGGAACCACGTCGGCGACCCGGACATCTCGGCGAACGGCTACGTCTTCGACGCCTATCAGGGCCCGGACACGGCCACGTCGAAGATGTTCGCGGTCACCACACCGGCCGGGAAGCGCTACGAGTACGTCCATCAGCTCAACCCGGGCGAGAAGCTGAACAACTCCTTCGCGGCCGTCTCGCCGGACGGGCAGTGGCTGGTGTCGGGCGAGTGGGGCGACCAGAACAGACTCCAGGTCTTCCCCGCCCCCCTGCTCAACCCGGCCACCCCGCCCGCCGGCGGGGCCCTGAAGGAGGCCTGGCAGATCACCCTGGACAAGCCGGTGCGCGACATCCAGGGCTGCGACTTCGTCACGGACACGCGCCTGCTGTGCGCCTCGAACGACGCGACGGGCACGCTCTTCCCGGAGATCCGCCCGCTGCTCCAGGTCGACCTGGACCGCAGGCTGGACGGGCAGCCGGTCACGGGCGCGGTGAAGAGCCTGTTCGCCCTGCCGCAGCGCAGCACGTGCACGGGCACCTTCGAGACGGAGGGCGTGGACTACGACGTGCGCAGCGGCACGCTCCGCGCGGAGATGATCCCACCGGGCGTCTGTGCGGTGGCGACGGCCGTGTACTCGTACCGGCAGGTCACAGGCTGATCCGGGGGAGGTACGGTGGCCGCGTGACCACGGAAGAGTCGCTGCGGCCCCAGTCCCTCATGCTCACGTTCCTGGGCGACCAGGTCCTCGGGCGGGACGTCTGCGTGTACTCGGGCAGCGTCATCGACGTCTTCGCCCGGGCCGGCGTCGGCGAGCAGGCGACGCGCTCCACCCTGACCCGCATGGTGAACCGCGGCCTGCTGCGCCGCCAGCGCGAGGGCCGCCGCATGTACTTCGGCCTGACCGAGCACTCGGAGGCCGTGCTGCGGGACGGCGAGCGCCGCATCTGGCAGACGGGGGCGGTCAACCGCCACTGGGACGGCACCTGGACCCTCCTCGGCTTCTCCCTCCCGGAGTCCTGGCAACGCCAACGCCACGACCTGCGCTCCAAACTCACCTGGACCGGCTTCGGCCCGCTGTTCAGCGGCCTGTGGATCGCGCCCGGCGAGGTCGACGTCTCGGAGCTGGTCGCCGAACTCGGCCTCTCCGCCCATGTGAAGGTCTTCCGCGCCCACGCCGGCACGGGTATGGACATCGGCGCGATGATCGAGGAGACCTGGGAACTGGCCGAACTGGCCGAGCGCTACGAGGGTTTCGTACGGCGTTGGCAGCCGTGGGAGACCCGGGCGCCAGAGGCCGACGAGGCGCTCGCGCAACGGCTGCTGCTCCAGGCGGAGTGGCTGCGGGTGATCCGGCGGGATCCCCGGCTGCCGGTGAAGCACCTGCCGGACGACTGGCCGGCGGAGGAGGCGGAGAGGACGTTCCGGCATGTGCACGAACGGCTGACTCCGCCGGCCCGGTCGTCCGCGCAGGCGCTGCTGGATCTGGTCCCGGTGCGGGCGGACGACAGAGCGGACGACTGAGCGGACGACTGAGCGGACGACTGAGCGCTGGCGTGGCGGTCCCCCGGTCACACAGCGGGTCACCCGGTCACACGTAGAACCGCGACAGACTCTGCAGCACCGCCGCCGGCTTCGCCCCGCCCTCGATCTCGATCGTGCCGTCGACGGTGATCTGCACCCCGCCCGGCACGTCCTCGACGTCCGACAGCTTGCCCACCAGCC
The DNA here is from genome assembly GCF_030403745.1 of Streptomyces sp. S.PB5. Taxonomy (GTDB): domain Bacteria; phylum Actinomycetota; class Actinomycetes; order Streptomycetales; family Streptomycetaceae; genus Streptomyces. The sequence goes on along the minus strand of NZ_JAQMWP010000010.1, from coordinate 68,379 downwards.
GGATGCGCGAGCCCACCTTCACCGGTGACGGGAAACGGACCTTGTTCAGACCGTAGTTGACCTTGGTCGTGACGCCCTGGACGTCCAACAGCTCGGTGAACAGCGGAATGAAGAGGGAAAGGGTCAGATAGCCGTGCGCGATCGGCGCGCCGAACGGGCCCGCCGCGGCGCGCTCCGGGTCGACGTGGATCCACTGGTGGTCGCCCGTGGCGTCGGCGAAGGTGTCGATGCGGTCCTGGGTGACCTCGATCCAGTCGCTGGCGCCCAGGTCGCTGCCGGCCAGCTTCTTGAGTTCGTCGATGCCGTTCACGGTGATGCTCATGAGGTTCCTTAGCTGTTGCCGTACCGGGTACGGACACGGGACTTGAGAAGCTTTCCGGAGGCGGTGCGCGGCAACTCGTCCGCGAGGACCACCGACTTGGGGATCTTGTACTTGGCGAGGCGGCCGGCGAGGGAGGCCAGTACCTCGTCGGGGTCCAGCGAGGCGCCCTCGCGCGGGACCACGACCGCGCGCGGGACCTCGCCCCACTTGTCGTCGGGGACGCCGATGACCGCGCACTCGACGATGTCGGGGTGGGCGAGGAGGAGGTCCTCGATCTCGGCGGGGTAGACGTTCTCACCACCGGAGATGATCATGTCCTTGATGCGGTCGACGATGTACACATAACCGTCCTCGTCGACGCGCGCCGCGTCCCCGCTGCGGAACCAGCCGTCCGCGAAGGCGGCGGCCGTCTCCTCGGGGAGCCCCCAGTAGCCGGGCATGACGTGCGGTCCGCGGACATGGACCTCGCCGGTCTCGCCGACCTCGGCGGCCACGAGGTCCGGCCGTACCACCCGTACGTCGCTGAAGAAGTGCGGCACACCCGCCGAGCCCGTCTTGCTCACCGCGTGCTCCGCGTCGAGGAACAGCACGCCGGGGCTCGCCTCCGTCATGCCATAGCCCTGGAGGAAGTGGAGGCCCCGCTCCTGGTACGCGGCGATGAGCGGTGTCGGCACCGGGGAGCCGCCGCAGGTGAGGATCCGCAGGGACGACAGGTCGGCGCCGGCCCAGCGGGGATGCCGGGCCACCTGCTCGAACATCGTCGGGACGCCGAACATGAAGGTGATCCGGTGCCGTTCGATCAGATCAAAGGTGTCGGAGGGGTCGAAGGCCTCCACCAGGACGCACGAGCCGCCCTTCAGCAGCACCGGCAGCGTCAGCATGTTCAGGCCCGCCGTGTGGAACAACGGAGCGGAGACCAGGGCCCGTTCGTCGGCGATCAGGTCGTGGTCGATCAGGACGTTGATCGCGTTCCAGGTCAGATTGCCATGGGTGAGCATGGCGCCCTTGGGCCGGCCGGTCGTCCCCGAGGTGTACATGATGATGCAGGTGTCGTCGGGGGTGACCGGCTCGTCGATCGGCTCGTCCGAGGCCGACGCCAGCGCCTGCTCGTACTCGGCGCCGACCTCGATGTACGTCCGTACGTCGGTGCTGCCCGGGAGGCCGGCGACGAGCCCCGTGTGCGCGGGGCCGTAGACGAGCGCCTTCGCGCCGGAGTCGGAGAGCTGGTAGGCGATCTCGGGCCCCGCGAGGCGGGTGTTGAGCGGGACGAAGACCGCGCCGAGGGTGCCGGCCGCGAACAGGGTCTCCAGGTAGGAGGGGTGGTTCGGGCCGAGGTAGGCGATGCGGTCGCCGCGGCGGACGCCCCGGGCGCGCAGGGCGTGGGCCAGACGCATGGTGCGCGTATGCAATGTACGGTAGTCCGTCGACTGCTCACCGTGGACCAGAGCCGTGCGGTGCGGGGTCTTACGGGCCCGGCGTGCGGGCCACGACCCCAGTCCCTCGTTGCGCATGTACGGCCCCTTACGGCTTAGTCAGCCCGAGCAGACGGGCGGCGTTCTCCTTGAGGATCTTCGGCTTGACCTCGTCCTTGACCGACAGCTTCTCGAAGTCGGCGAGCCAGCGGTCGGGGGTGAGGACGGGGAAGTCGGAGCCGAAGAGGACCTTGTCCTTGAGCAGCGTGTTGGCGTACTGCACGAGCTGCGGCGGGAAGTACTTCGGCGACCAGCCCGACAGGTCGATGTGCACGCCGGGCTTGTGGGTGGCGACCGCGAGGGCCTCGTCCTGCCAGGGGAAGGACGGGTGCGCCAGGATGATCTTCAGATGCGGGAAGTCGGCGGAGACGTCGTCGACGTGGAGGGGGTTGGAGTACTTCAGCCTGATGCCGCCGCCTCCCGGGACGCCCGCACCGATGCCCGTCTGGCCTGTGTGGAAGAGGGCGATCGTGCCCGTCTCCTCGATGACCTCGTACAGGTCGTACGCGACCGAGCGGTCGTTGGGGAAGAAGCCCTGGATGCTGGGGTGGAACTTGAAGCCCTTCACCCCGTACTCCTCGACCAGGCGCCGGGCCTGCTTGACCCCGGCCTTTCCGCGGAAGGGGTCGATGGAGGCGAAGGGGATGAGGACGTCCGCGTTGGCGGCGGCCGCCTCGGCGACCTCCTCGTTGGGCACCGGCGCGGTGCCGGTCGCCGATTCCGCGTCCACCGTGAAGATCACGGCGGCCATCTTCCGCTCGCGGTAGTAGGCGGCCGTCTCCTGAAGCGTCGGCTTCCGCTTGCCCTCGACCTTGAAGTAGGCGGAGGAGGCGTCGTGCAGGTCGTCGTCCAGGGAGGAGTGCCCCTTGGAGGAGACCTCCGCATGGGTGTGGACGTCTATCGCGACGAGTTCCTCGACGTTGAGGTTCGCCATGGTCACGCCTCCGGGAACTTCGGCGCCGGGATGCCGACCGACTGCAGCTCGGCGCCGACCGACGTCGGGAAGGCGTCGGCGAGGGTGTCCGGGGTCCAGCCGCCGTCGGCGTACGCCGTCCTGATCTCCTGCGGATGGGACCAGAGTGCCACCTTGTCACCGCCGATGCCGATGGCCTGCCCGGTGATGCCGCGGGCCGCCTCGGAGGCGAGGAAGGGGACGAGGGCGGCGCAGTCCTCGGGGGTGCCGAAGCCCTCGCCCTTGCGGAGGAAGTCGGGCAGCGGCTCGCCGCCCCGCATGGCCTCGATGTACGGGGCGAAGGCCGGGATGGTCTCGGTCATCGCGGTCGCCGCGACCGGGACGATCGCGTTGACGGTGATGCCGGCGCGGCCCAGTTCCATGGACCAGGTGCGGGCGAACGCGGCGATGCCGGCCTTGGCGGCGGCGTAGTTGGTCTGCCCGAAGTTGCCGCGCTGGCCGGCCGGGGAGCCGACGAGGATCAGGGTGCCGCCCTCACCCTGCTCGCGCATGCGGACCGCGGCGGCGCGGGCGCAGGTGAAGGTGCCCTTGAGGTGGGTGGTGATCACCGCGTCGAAGTCGTCGTCGGTCATCTTCCACAGCACCTTGTCGCGCAGGATGCCCGCGTTGGTGACCAGGACGTCGAGCCGTCCGAACGCCTCCACGGCCCGCTTCACGAGCCGCTCGGCGGCCTCGGTGGTGCCGACGGGGACGACCTCGGCGACGGCCCTGCCGCCGGCCTCGGTGATCGACTTCACGGCCGCCTCGGCCACCGCCTCGTCGACGTCGTTGACGACCACGGACCCGCCGTGGGCGGCGAGGGCGTGCGCATAGGCGAGGCCGAGGCCCCGGCCGCTGCCGGTGACGACGGCGACCTTGCCGGAGAGATCGATGCTGGGCACGGGTGGGTCCCTTCACATGGGGTGCGGCTTCGAGATCGAAGCTAAGAGCAATAATTGTTGACGTCAATAGTTGTTCGCCACCTGCGGGTACGTCATGCTGGAATCCGTATGACCGAACGACTCCGGGAGCCCGCCATCACACGCCAGCACGCCACCTCCAACGCCGCAGGCCCCAACCCGATCGACGCGGACGAGCCGTGGATGCGCGGACTGCACGCCGACACCGGCTATCTGCTGTACCGCCTCGGCCTGCGCTCGGGCCAGCTGTTCAACACGTTCCTGCAGGAGTCGGGGCTGCGGCTGCGCCACTACGCGATGCTGCGTTTCCTCGCCGGTTCGCAGGGCGCGCTGCAGCGGGAGCTGAGCAACCGGCTCGGCTACGACCCGAGTGCGATCGTCGGCCTGGTCGACGACCTGGAGAAGCTGGGTTTCGCCGAGCGCCGCCCCTCCCCCGACGACCGTCGCAGCCGGATCGTCGTGCTGACCGAGGACGGCCGCGCGTTCCTGCGGGACACCGACGAGGCGGGGCTGCGGGTGACCAACGAACTCCTGGAGCCGCTGACCCCCGCCGAGCAGGAGGTGCTGCACGGACTGCTGTTGCGGATCGCGAAGGACGGGCTCAACTGATGTTGTGCAAGTGATTGACGGCGATAGGAGACTTGCCTAACTTCACTCGCGTCCCGCACCACCGCCCCCGCATCGGAAGGGACCCTGTGTTGAGAACCCCCACCGCCCTCGCCGTACTGACCGCGACCCTGTGCGCGGCCACCGCTCTGCCCGTCCAGGCCGCCACCGCCGCGGACACCCACCTCGAAGGCCGGCTCCCGTCGGGCGCCGCGTACCTGATGGACGTCCCGGCCGACTGGAACGGCACCGTGCTGCTCTACAGCCACGGCTACCGCCCGGCCGGTGCCCCCCTCGCCGCCCAGAACGCGCCCGATCCGGCCACGCTCACCAAGCTCCTCGGCGAGGGATACGCACTGATCGGCTCCTCCTACGCGACCAACGGCTGGGCGATCACGAACGCTGTGCCGGACCAGCTCGCCACGCTGGACCTGTTCACGGCGAAGTTCGGCGCGGCCGAGGAGACGATCGCCTGGGGCACGTCGTACGGCGGCTTCGTCACGACCACGCTCGCCGAGCGGTACCCCGGCCGGTTCGACGGCTCGCTGTCGATGTGCGGTCTGGTGCAGGGCGGGATCGCGAACTGGAACAGCACCCTGGACCCGGTGTTCGCGCTCAGAACGCTGCTGGCGCCGGACGCGGACATCCCGCTCGCCGGTTTCGCGGACCAGTCGGCGGCCGTGAACGCGGCGAACGCGCTCGGTACGAAGGTCACCGAGGCCCAGCAGACCCCCGAAGGCCGGGCCCGCATCGCGCTGGCCGCCGCCCTCCACAACATCCCCGGCTACAACGACGCCTCCCAGAGCGAGCCCGCCCCGACCGACTGGGCCGGCCAACAGGCCAACCAGTACGCGGCGATCACGGGACTCCTGCAGCTGCCCGCCTTCAGCTGGCGGCAGGAGGCCGAGAGCCGGGCGGGCGGCAACATGTCGTGGAACACCGGCGTCGACTACACCTCGATGCTCGCCCGGTCCCCGCTGTACAAAGAGGTGACGGAGCTCTACAAGGAGGCGGGACTGACCTTGCGCACCGACCTCAAGGCCCTCAACCGCGCACCCCGGATCTCCGCGGACCCCGCGGCCGTACGGTGGATGCGGCGTACCAGCGCGCTCTCGGGCCGGCTGTCCGACCCCCAGCTCAACATCCACACCACCGGCGACGCGCTGATCCCCGTCCAGGCCGAGAGCGCCTATCGCCGGGCCGCCACGGCGGCGGGCTCCGGACAGCTGCTCCGCCAGGCCTATGTCGAAGCTCCCGGGCACTGCACCTTCACCACCGGTGAGATGACCGGCGCGCTGCACACCCTGGAGCACCGCCTGGACACCGGCCGCTGGGACGCCTCGCCCGAGGCCCTCAACTCCCGTGCTCAGCAGGAGGATCCGACGACCGAGGCGCGCTACGTCGGCTACCGCCCCGCCGCCTACCCCCGCCCCTACGACCTGGCACACCCGGGAGACGCCCGGCCATGACCGCCCGCTCCGCGCCCGACCGACTGCTGTCCGTGCTCGCCGCGTTCGACCACGAACATCCGGCCCTGAGCCTGACGGACATCAGCCGGCGGGCCGGGCTGACCCTCACCACCGCGCACCGGCTCGTGGGCGCCCTGACCGACTGGGGCGCCCTGGAGCGGGACACGTCGGGCCTGTACCACGTAGGGCTGCGGCTGTGGGAGATCGCGGCGCTCGCCCCGCGCGGCCTCGCCCTGCGCCAGATCGCGCTGCCCTATCTGGAGGACCTGTACGAAGCCACCCACGAGAACGTGCAGTTGGCGGTCCGGGACGGCGACGAGGTCGTCTACATCGAGTGGCTGTCGGGCCGTTCGTCGGTGGGCGTGCACATCCGGGTCGGCGCGCGCTGGCCGCTGCACGCCACCGGGGTCGGGCTCGCGCTGCTCGCCCGCGAGCCCCTCGAGTTCCAGGAGCGGTACTGCGCGGGCCCGTTGACCGCCTTCACCCCGTACACCATCACCGACCCGGCCCGGTTGCGCCGGGTCCTGGCCGACGTACGGCGCACAGGGGTGGCGGTCAGCGACCGCCAGGTCACCGACGACGCGCTGTCGGTGGCCGCCCCCGTGCGCGGGGCGGGCGGGGCGGTGGTGGCCGCCGTGTCGATCGTGGTGCCCCAGGCCGACGCGCAGGTACCGGTGCTGATCCCGGCGGTGCGGGTCGCGGCGCGCGGGATCTCGCGGGCGCTGGGGTGGCAGCCGACGGTCGGCAGCCAGCTGCCGACGGCGGACACCGGGCGGGAGGCGGGCGATCGTCCGTCCGCCGTGAGCAAGTAGGGAGGGCGAGCCGGAGGGGCGAGGACTGTACGCCGTCGACTGGTCGCACATATCCCTCTCACCGGCGAGGACCGCCCGCCGCCCGCGTCGCGATACTGGTACGGCCCTTGCCCCGAGGAGCCGCTCATGTCCGCCCAGTCCTGGTTCGCACCGGCCGCCGCCCGGCTGCGTACGGCGAATCCGTACGTCGTCGACGCGGCGCTCGCCGTGCTCGTGCTGTTCGCCGCATCGCTGCAGTGGATCTTCCCCGACGAGGGGGACGACCGGCTCACCCTGCAGGGCTGGCTGCTCGGCGCGGCCACGGCGCTGCCGCTGGTGTGGCGGCAGCGCGCCCCCTTCACGACGGCGTGCGCGGTGTCCGTGGCCACGCCCGCGCAGGCGATGTACCACGCGCCGCCGCCGGATGTGATGTACGCCGGTCTGGTCGTCCTCTACACCATGGCTGCCCGCGGCAAGCCCTGGCAGCGGCACTTCATGCTGGTGGGCTGGTTCCTCGGGGTCTCGTTCGTCATGCAGCACAAGGAGAGCCCCCAGCCCTTCGAGTACGCCTTCCAGCTGCTGAGCATCACCTGCGCGTACGCCCTCGGGATGCTGGCGCGGATCCAGCGCGCCTACACCGCCGAACTGGAGGACCGGGCAAGGCGGTTGGAGCGGGAGCGGGCCGCGGACACCGCGCGGGCGACGGCGCAGGAACGGGCCAGGATCGCCCGGGACATGCACGACATCCTCGCCCACGCGGTGAGTCTGATGGTGGTGCAGGCCGAGGCGGGGCCGGTCGTGGTGCGCAGTGATCCGGCGCGCGCGGAGGCGGCGTTCGACGCGATCGCGACGGCGGGGCGGGACGCGATGGGGCAGTTGCGGCGGATCCTCGGCGTCCTCAAGGAGGAGCAGCGGAACGGGACTTCACCGCAGCCGGGCGTCAAGGCGCTGCCCGCGCTCGTCCGGCAGGTCTCCGGATCGGTGGGCCTCCGTATCGAGTTGATCACCACCGGGGAGCCGCGCACTCTGCCGCCGGACACCGACATCGCGTCCTACCGCGTGGTCCAGGAGGCCCTCACCAACACGGTCAAGCACGCGTACGCTTCCTCCGCGACCGTCGAACTCGACTGGACGGAGGAGGCGTTGACGCTGACGGTGACGGACGACGGGCGGGGCCCCGCAGCTCCGGGCGGCGGGCACGGGCTGATCGGGATCCGGGAGCGGGCCGCGGCCTGCGGCGGTGAGGCGCGCACCGGGCGCGGTCCGGACGGCGGTTTCCGGGTCGTCGTACGCCTTCCGGTGGCGGATCGTCAGGTGGCGCCGGGGTGAGCATCCGGGTGGTCGTCGCCGACGACCAGGAACTGGTCCGCAGCGGCTTCAGCATGATCCTGGAGGCGCAGACCGACATCGAGGTGGTCGCCGAGGCCGGGGACGGGGCCGAGGCGGTCGCGGCGGTGCGCCGGCACACGCCCGACGTGCTGCTCCTCGACATCCGGATGCCCGTGATGGACGGGCTCCAGGCGGCCCGGCGGGTGTGTGCGGAGTCCGCGTGCAAGGTCGTCATGCTGACCACGTTCGACCTGGACGAGTACGTGTACGAGGCGCTCTACGCGGGGGCCAGTGGCTTTCTGCTCAAGGACGTGCGCCGGGACGACCTGGTGCACGCGGTCCGGGTGGTCGCGGCGGGCGACTCGCTGCTCGCTCCGGCGGTGACCCGGCGGCTGGTCGCGGACATCGTGCGCCGCCGCCGCGAGGAGGCCGCCGCCGAGGTCACCCCGCAGCGGCTGGACGTGCTGACCGCGCGCGAGGTGGAGACGCTGCGGATGCTGGCGCGCGGTCTGACCAACGCCGAGATCGCCACGGCGCTGTTCGTGAGCGAGCACACGGTGAAGACCCATGTCAGCAATGTGCTCGGCAAGCTGGGACTGCGGGACCGGGTGCAGGCGGTGATCTGCGCGTACGAGACGGGGCTGGTGACCCCGGGTGCGGGCTAGGGCCTGTCCTGGTCGCCGAGCTCGGTGAAGAGGGTGAGCTGGAGCGCGCCCGGGGCCTGCAGACGGGAGTTGAGCGAGTTCCAGGGGGTGCGGGTGGGTTCGGCGATCACTCGGGCGCCGGCCTTGGCGAGTCGCGCCGTGACGGCGGTGGAGTCGTCGACCTCGAAGGCGACCCGGATGTGTCCGGCGACGGGGCGGCCGACCTCGACGTCGTCGATGAACGCGGCGTGGTTCGGGTCGGTGATCTCCAGCGTGGCCCGGCCCGCCTCCAGGATGGTGACCCGGCCGTCGGGCGAGGAGTACGCGGCGCGTTCGGGCAGGCCGAGGACGTCGCGGTAGAAACGCAGCGCCTCGTCGTAGTCGTCGGCCGTGACGACGAGTCGGAGTTCGCGGACGGCGGCTGCGTCGGACATGTCGGCTCCTGGTGGTCGCGAGGGTGACACGACCCACCATTGCACCACCATGGGGCCGGTGCCGTGCGTTCCTCCCTCTGGGGAGGGAGACGGCGGGTCGCCTCCCCCGAGCGACGGAGTCCCGGAAACCGCTCCCTCCGGCGATCCGGCACCACCCCCTTCCCCGCGAGCCTGAGGGGCATGTCCACCGATGCCCCGCCGGGAGGGACCATGCTCTCCGCACTCGCCCGGGCGGCCACCCGCCGTCCGCTCACTGTCATCGCCCTCTGGGTGGTCTTCCTGCTGCTCGGCTTCGGACTCGGGACGGGTGTCTTCGGACGCCTGTCGGACAACGTGCCCGAAGTGCCGGGCACCGAGTCGGAGGCGGCCGCCCAGTATCTCGACCGCGTCGATCCCGCCGGTGACTCCGTCACGGCCGTCGTCGAGGGAACCGCCGTCTCCGACCCGGGACTCCGGGCCCAGGTCGAGCGGGCCGTGGCCGACGTCCGCAACGTCGCCGGGATCGCCGCCGTACCGGATCCGTACACGACGCCCGGTCTGCTCGCCGAGGACGGGCAGGCGCTGATCATCCCCGTCGCCCTGGAGGGCGGCCTGGACGACGACGCCGAGGAACGGGCCGTGAACGACGCGGCCGACCGCATCCAGCGGATCGAGGCCCCCGAAGTCCACGTCAGCGGCGGCCCGTTGCTGGGTCTGCAGATCGGCGAGAAGGCCCAGGAGGACGTCAGGAACGCCGAGTTGATCTCGCTGCCCGTCGTACTCGCCCTGCTGCTGGTGGTGTTCGGCGGGCTGCGCTCGGCCGCCATGCCGCTGGTCGTCGCGGTCAGCGGCATCGCGGGCGCCTTCCTCGCGCTGTTCCTGTTCAGCGAGGTCACCGACATCTCCGTGTACGCGATCCAGGTCACCACCATGCTGGGCCTCGGACTCGCCGTGGACTACGCCCTGTTGATGCTGGTGCGGTTCCGTGAGGAGCGCAGGAACACCGACGACGTCACCGAGGCCGTGCACCGGACGGTCGCCGCGGCCGGCCGGACGGTGCTGTTCTCCGGGCTCACCGTGGCGGTCAGTCTGACCGGGCTGCTGGTCTTCCCGAGCGTGTTCCTGCGCAGCATGGGGCTGGCCGTGGCCGCCGTGGTGGTCGTCGACATGCTGGCCGCGCTCACCCTGCTGCCCGCGCTGCTCGCCCGCTTCGGCGGGAAGATCCCGCCGGCGAAGATCCGCCCGGAGGGTGAGGAGGGCCGTGTCTTCGCCCGGCTGGCCCGCTTCTCCACCCGCAACCGGGTCGCCGTACTGGCGGTCGTCGTCCCGGCCCTGCTGGTCCTGGCCCTGCCCGTCGCGGGCATGCGGATCAACCTCGGCGGCGCCGAGCAGCTGCCCACGAGCACCGAGGCACGGCAGCTGTACGACACCGTCGAGGGGCACTTCCCGCCGGGCACCGGGGTGTCACCGGTGACGGTCGTCCTGAAACCGGGCACACCACAGTCGACCGTCGACCGTATACAGTCGCTCAGCGACCGCGCCGAGACCCGTGACGTGCCGGGCGGCATCACCGTCGTGGAACTGCCACCGCCCGGCAGCGCGGACGGCGGGGGAGCCACGGACCTGGTCAAGCAGGTACGGGACCTGCGCGGCGACGACCCGGTCGAGGTCACCGGACCCGCGGCCCGCCTGGTCGACTTCCGCGAGATGCTCGCCGACCGGGCACCCTGGGCGGCCGTGACCGTCCTGGCCGGCATCTTCGTCCTGCTGTTCGCGTTCACCGGCTCGGTGCTGATCCCGCTGCGCACCATCGCCACGACCCTGCTGAGTCTGGGCGCCGCGCTCGGTGTGGTGGTGTGGGTCTTCCAGGACGGCCATCTGGCCGGGCTGCTGGGCGCGGAGGGCCTGGGGGCGCTCAGCCTGACCGCCCCGCCGCTGATCGTCGCGATCGCCTTCGGGCTCGCCATGGACTACGAGCTGTTCATCCTGGCCCGGATGCGCGAGGCCCGTCGCCGCACCGGCGACGACCAGGAAGCCGTGGTAACCGGTCTGCGGAGGTCGGGCCGGGTCGTGACCTGCGCCGCCCTGCTGCTGGCCGTGGTCTTCGGTGCCTTCATGACGGGCGGCTTCTCCCCCATCCTGCAGATCGGTCTGGGCCTCACCCTCGCGGTGCTGATCGACGCCACCGTCGTCCGCATGCTGCTCGTCCCGGCGACGATGGCGCTGCTCGGACGGCGGGCGTGGTGGGCACCGAAGCCGCTGCGGAAGGCGCACGACCGGTTCGGGTTGAGCGAGGAGGCGGAGCCCGCGCCACGCGTGACGACGAACGCCTGACGGCGCCCGGCGCGCGAGGGGACCCGGCCACGGGGCGGGTCCCCTCGCGTACGGTGGCTACAGTGCCGCCATGGGCGGGGACGAGGGGGAGCGGCCGACGCGGCCGTGCAGGTGGTGCGACGCGCCGGTCGTACAGCCGAGCAGCCGGTGGCGGCGGCGGAACTACTGCGGCAAGTCCCACCGTCGCAGATTCCGTATCCTGCGCGCCGTCCTGGAGTTCCTGGACTGGTAGCGGCCTCCCCTGAGCGCGCCCTCACAGGAATCGCGGGAAGCGGCCCGGGAAGCGAGAGGCGGGCAGCGCGCTGGAGGGCCGGTCAGGGCGCGATCGGCTCCGGTTCGGGGAAGACGCGGGCGACGGCGGCCGTACGGCTGGAGACCCCGAGCTTGCGGAAGATGTTCTCCAGGTGCTTGCGGACCGTGCTCGTCGAGACCGCGAACTGCCCCGCGATGTCCTCGGTCCCGAGCCCGTTGGCCACGGCCCGCATGACGTCGAGCTCGCGCGGGGTGAGCCGCACCGGCTCGTGACGCCGCCGGGCCGCCTCGCGGTAGACGGCCTGGATGTGCGGGCGCAGGAGTTGCAGGACCAGCCGGTCGCGGTCGCTGAACGGCCGGTCGCGGTCGCGGGAGACGGAGTACATGCGGATGCGTCCGGGCGCCGTGGGCAGGGCGACGACCATCATGGCGACGAAGGGCCGCATGAAGTCGGTGTAGAGCGCGGTGTCGCGGAACTCCCGGGTCGGCATGTAGTCCGTCAACTGGCCGACGTCCAGGTGCCCGTGGCTGTGTTCCACGTCCACACAGTGAGGATGCTGGTGCTTCCACAGCCACCACACCTCATCGTCCACCTCGGGGTAGGGACCGCCGTACTGGACCTCTTGGTGGCCCAGGCACCGGCGGGTGGGGATGTCGACCTCGTCGAACTCCGCCAGGTCGCAGGGGATCAGCCGCCCCAGCCCCGCCACGAGCGACGGCGGCGGGAACACGTCCGAGTCGTCGCGCCGGGCCTCGTCGATGGCGTCGAGCATCATCCGCAGGTGGCGTTCGGTGACGGAATGACGGCTCATGGCGGCCCCCTGTCTCCGGGCGGGACACTCCGACGGTACGCCCGTCGCCGGGCCGTCGGCGGCCACTTTCTCCGCTTTGCACATTCCTGCCTTCATGGGGTGAACTCGCCCACCCCCAAAGGACTTTCACGGTTACACCTCTTGACGACCCGAGTGACCGAGAGCACATTGGGCCCAATTTGAGAGCGCTCTCAGACGGTTCCGGGCGCGCTGTCGGATCACCCGCGCATCTCCCTCCGTACCCGAGAGGCACACCCCATGAGTGAAACCTCCGGCACACCCGCCTCCCACAGACGGCGCCGCCTGCGCCGGACCCTGATCGCCGCGTTCAGCACGATCGGACTGGCGGCGGCCGCGGCCACGCTGACCTCGCCGGCCGCCAACGCCAGTGCGCCGACGCCCCCCACGGGGTGGACGCAGGTCTTCGTCGACGACTTCAACGGCGCCGCGGGCACCGGTGTCAACACCTCCAACTGGCAGTACGCGACCGGCACTTCGTACCCCGGCGGCCCCGCCAACTGGGGCACCGGCGAGGTCGAGACGATGACGAACAGCACCTCCAACGTCTCGCTCGACGGCAACGGCAACCTGCGCATCACCCCGATCCGCGACTCCGCCGGCAGGTGGACGTCCGGCCGTATCGAGACCAACCGCACCGACTTCCAGCCCCCGTCCGGCGGCAAGCTGCGCGTCGAGGCCCGCATCCAGATGCCGAACGTCACCGGCACGGCGGCCGAGGGCTACTGGCCGGCGTTCTGGATGCTGGGCGCGCCCTACCGCGGCAACTACCAGAACTGGCCGAGCGTCGGCGAGCTGGACATCATGGAGAACGTCCAGGGCATGAACCGCGTGTGGGCCACCATGCACTGCGGCACCAACCCGGGCGGCCCCTGCAACGAGACGACCGGCATCGGCAACTACGTCGCCTGTCCGGGCTCGACCTGCCAGGCGGCGTTCCACACCTACACGATGGAGTGGGACCGCTCGGTGAGCCCCGAGACGATCCGCTTCTTTGTCGACGGCACCCAGTTCCACTCCGTCAACGCGAGCCAGATGGACGCGACGACCTGGGCCAACGCCACCAACCACGGGTTCTTCATCATCCTGAACGTGGCGATGGGCGGCGCCTTCCCGGACGCGTTCGGCGGCGGCCTGGACAGCGGCACCCAGTCCGGCGTGCCGATGACCGTGGACTACGTCCAGGTGCTGTCGGCCGGTGGGGGCGGCGGTACCACGCCTCCGCCGACGGGCGGCCGGGACGCCTACAGCGCCATCCAGGCCGAGTCCCACAACAGCCAGTCCGGCACGATCACCGAGGCCACCACCGACACCGGCGGCGGCCAGAACATCGGCGCGCTGGCAGGCGGCGACTGGGCCCTCTACCAGAACGTCGACTTCGGCTCCACGGCCGCCACCCAGTTCGTCGCCCGGGTGGCGAGCGGCGCGGGCAGCGGGGTCAGCGGCCTGGTCGAGGTACGCCTGGACAGCCGCTCCAACGCTCCGATCGGCAGCTTCGCCCTCGCCAACACCGGGGGCTGGCAGTCCTGGCGGACCGTACCGGCGAACATCTCGTCGGTGACGGGGACGCACGATGTGTATCTGACGTTCTCGAGCGGGCAGCCGGCGGACTTCGTGAACGTGAACTGGTTCAACTTCGGGCGCTGACACACCCGTTGGCGAGTTCAGTGAGGGGCCCCGCGGCGGCGGGGCCCCTCATCTCAATTCGGTGCGGAACGCCACCGGCGTCTGCCCCACGTGCAGTTGGAAGAACTTCGAGAAGTTCGCCGCGTCGGGGAACCCGATCGCCGCCCCCACCCGCCCGATCGGCAGGTCCGTGTGGGCGAGCAGCCGTTTGGCCTCCAGGACGACCCGTTTGTCGATGAACCCCTTGGGGGTCTCCCCCGTCGCGGCGCGCACCGCGCGGACCAGGGTCCGCCGCGAGTAGCCGAGGGCGTCGGCGTAGGCGCTCACGCTGTGGTTGGTGGCGAAGTCCTTCTCCACGGCGTCCCGGAACAAGGTGAACGTCGTGTCGGCCTGTCCGCGCGCCGCCTCCTGCGAACTCGCCGCCAGATGCGCGAGGCGCAGCAGGAAGGCCGTCAGGGAGTGGCGGAGCACGGCCGTGTGCAGGCTGAGCGGGAGCGTCGTCGTGTCCTTGTACTCCCGTCGCAGCTGCGCCAGGGCCGCCCCGAGTCCCGCCAGTTGCGCCGCGTCCGGGTGCAGCAGCGGCGGCAGGTCGTAGCGGTACAGGCCCGTGGCCTCGACCGTCGCGCGCGGCAGGAAGCCCGGTTGCATGGTCAGGACCGTTCCGCGGTACCCGCTGAACTTCGAGAAGCGGTGGACCTGGCCCGGGCGGATCCACAGCACGTCGCCGGCGTACGCCTCGTACTCGGCGAAGTCGATCATGTGGCGGACGGGGCCCTTGTCGAAGAGCATCACGACATGGAAGTCGATCCGGTGGACGCGGTGCAGTGGGGCGTCGGCGTGCCAGGTGCGGTGCGGGCCCATCGGGCCGACCTGCATGCCGACGCCGCCGACGCTCAGCTCGATGGGGAAGGGGAACGTTCTGATCCCGTTCACACCGCCGTCGCCGTCTCCGCCTTGGATGGAGCCGTCTGCGTCTTGGATGGTTCTGTCCGCCATGTCCTACTCGTGCCGCCTGGCCGAAGCCGCCCGTGTCCCACTTTCACCACAGGCTGACACACCCCGACCTTCCCTCAAAAAAGTCAGACTTTTAGTTTTGAACGCGTCAGAGCAGCTCCCCCGCTCGAACCGAGGATTTCTTGAAGATGAGCACGCAGACACCGGACAGCTTCGAATGGACCGAACTCGACCGGCGTGCCGTCGACACCGCCCGCCTGCTGGCGGCGGATGCCGTGCAGAAGGTCGGCAACGGCCACCCGGGGACGGCCATGAGCCTCGCCCCCGCCGCGTACACGATCTTTCAGAAGGTGATGCGGCACGACCCCGCGGACCCGGAGTGGACCGGCCGTGACCGGTTCGTCCTGTCCCCCGGCCACACCTCGCTCACCCTCTACACCCAGCTCTTCCTCGCCGGGTACGAGGTCGAGCTCGACGACCTGAAGGCCTTCCGCACCCACGGCTCCAAGACCCCCGGCCACCCCGAGTACGGCCACACCGCCGGCGTCGAGACCACCACCGGTCCGCTCGGACAGGGCGTCGCCAACGCCGTCGGCATGGCCATGGCCGCCCGCTACGAGCGCGGCCTCTTCGACCCCGAGGCCCCCGAGGGCGAGTCCCCCTTCGACCACACCGTCTGGGCGATCGTCTCCGACGGCGACCTGGAGGAGGGCGTCTCCGCCGAGGCCTCCTCCCTCGCCGGCCACCAGAAGCTCGGCAACCTGGTCTTCCTCTACGACGACAACCACATCTCCATCGAGGGCGACACCGCGACCGCGTTCTCCGAGGACGTGCTGAAGCGTTACGAGGCCTACGGCTGGCACACCCAGCGCATCGAGCCCTCCGAGAGCGGTGACATCGACGTACCCGCCCTGTACGCGGCGCTGAAGGCGGCGCAGGCGGAGACCGGGCGGCCGTCCATCATCGCGATGCGCACGATCATCGCCTGGCCCGCGCCGAACGCGCAGAACACCGAGGCCTCCCACGGCTCCGCGCTCGGCGAGGACGAGATCGCGGCCACCAAGCGGGTCCTGGGCTTCGACCCCGAGCGGTCCTTCCAGGTCGACGCCGACGTCCTCGCCCACGTCCGTACGGCTCTCGACCGGGGTGCCGAGGCGCACGCCGCCTGGGACAAGCAGCTCGACGAGTGGCGGGGGGACCGGCCGGAGCGCGCCGAGCTCTTCGACCGCGTGGTCGCCGGTCAGCTTCCCGAGGGCTGGGAGTCCACGGTCCCGGTCTTCGAGGAGGGCAGGTCCGTCGCCACCCGTGCCGCCTCCGGCAAGGTCCTGCAGTCGCTCGGTGCGATCCTCCCCGAGCTGTGGGGCGGCTCCGCCGACCTCGCCGGTTCGAACAACACGACCATCGACAAGACCTCCTCCTTCCTGCCCGAGGGCAACCCGCTTCCCGAGGCCGACCCGTACGGCCGTACGGTGCACTTCGGCATCCGTGAGTTCTCCATGGCCGCGGAGATGAACGGCATCGCGCTGCACGGCAACACGCGGATCTACGGCGGCACCTTCCTGGTGTTCTCCGACTACATGCGCAACGCCGTACGGATGTCGGCGCTGATGCAGCTGCCCGTCACCTATGTGTGGACCCACGACTCCATCGGCCTCGGCGAGGACGGCCCGACCCACCAGCCGGTCGAGCACCTGGCCTCGCTGCGCGCCATCCCGGGCCTGAACATCGTCCGCCCGGCGGACGCCAACGAGACGGCCGTGGCCTGGGCCGAGATCCTGAAGAGGCACGCCACGAACCCGGCCCCGCACGGCCTCGCGCTCACGCGTCAGGGTGTGCCGACGTTCCCCGTGAACCCCGACGCGGCGAAGGGCGGGTATGTGCTCAAGGACT
This sequence comes from Streptomyces sp. S.PB5, assembly GCF_030403745.1. Classification (GTDB taxonomy): domain Bacteria; phylum Actinomycetota; class Actinomycetes; order Streptomycetales; family Streptomycetaceae; genus Streptomyces. Next base: position 51,575 of record NZ_JAQMWP010000010.1, on the reverse strand, counting down.
CCTCCACCGAGACGCCCGACGTCGTGCTGATCGCCACCGGCTCCGAGGTCCAGCTCGCCGTGGCCGCCCAGGAACTCCTTCAGGCCGAGGGGCTGGGCACCCGGGTCGTGTCGATGCCGTCCGTGGAGTGGTTCGAGGAGCAGCCCCGCGAGTACCGCGAGAGCGTGCTGCCGCCGGCGGTGAAGGCGCGCGTCGCGGTCGAGGCCGGGATCGGCCTGACCTGGTACCGGTACGTCGGCGACGTCGGCCGCATCGTCTCCCTCGAACACTTCGGCGCCTCCGCCGACGCCAAGACCCTCTTCGCCGAATTCGGCTTCACCGCCGAGAACGTCGCCGCCGCCGCCCGGGAATCGTTGGCCGCCGCGCGCGGTTGATCCGATCGCCAGAAAGAAGATGATCACTGTGACCGAAGCAACCGCGACCGCGGGAGCACTCAAGCGCCTGTCCGACGAGGGCGTCTCCATCTGGCTGGACGACCTGTCGCGCACGCGGATCGAGTCGGGGAACCTCGCCGCACTCGTCGAGAACAAGAACGTCGTGGGCGTCACCACGAACCCGTCCATCTTCCAGGCCGCCATCGGCTCCGGAGCGGGCTACGAGGACCAGCTGACCGACCTCGCCGTGCGCGGTGTGACGGTCGACGAGGCCGTACGGATGATGACGACGGCCGATGTACGGGCCGCCGCGGATGTGCTGCGCGAGGTGTACGACGCCACCGGCGGCCGCGACGGCCGGGTCTCCATCGAGGTCGACCCCCGTCTCGCCCACCACACCGAGGCGACGATCGCCGAGGCCAAGCAGCTCGCCTGGCTCGTCGACCGCCCCAACGTGATGATCAAGATCCCGGCGACGAAGGCCGGCCTCCCGGCGATCACCGAGGTCATCGGCCTCGGGATCAGCGTCAACGTCACGCTGATCTTCTCCCTGGAGCGCTACCGCGAGGTCATGGACGCCTACCTCGCCGGTCTGGAGAAGGCCGCCGCGAGCGGCGTCGACCTCTCCACCGTCCACTCCGTCGCCTCCTTCTTCGTCTCCCGCGTCGACTCCGAGATCGACAAGCGGCTGACCGTCCTCGGCACGGACTCGGCCCTCGCCCTCAAGGGCAGGGCGGCCCTCGCCAACGCGCGGCTCGCGTACGAGGCGTACGAGGAGGTCTTCGCGGGGGAGCGCTTCACCGCCCTCTCCGGTGCCAAGGCCAACAAGCAGCGCCCGCTGTGGGCCTCGACCGGCGTGAAGGACCCGGCGTACAAGGACACCCTGTACGTCGACGAGCTGGTCGCGCCCGGCACGGTCAACACCATGCCGGAGGCGACGCTGAACGCCACCGCCGACCACGGGCAGATCACCGGCGACACCGTCACCGGCGGCTACGCCCAGGCCCGGGCCGACCTGTCGGCCGTGGAGCAGCTCGGGATCTCCTACGAGGAGGTCGTGCAGCAGCTGGAGGACGAGGGCGTCGCCAAGTTCGAGGTGGCCTGGAACGACCTGCTGGCCACCGTCACCAAGTCGCTGGACAGCAAGGGGGTTGACGCGGAATGACCGGCACTCCTGCCAACGAGACGCTCGAAACCACCGGGACCTCTCCCGCCAAGGCGCTCACCGAGGCCGCCGCAACCGTCGCGGCCACCGAGGCGGCCGACTGGGAGAACCCGCTGCGCCACCCCCAGGACCGCCGGCTGCCCCGCATCGCCGGTCCCTCCGGGCTAGTCATCTTCGGTGTCACCGGTGACCTGTCCCGCAAGAAGCTGATGCCGGCCGTGTACGACCTGGCCAACCGCGGCATGCTGCCGCCGGGCTTCTCGCTCCTCGGCTTCGCCCGCCGGGACTGGGAGGACCAGGACTTCGCCCAGGTCGTGCACGACTCGGTGCGCGAGCACGCGCGGACGGAGTTCCGTGAGGAGGTCTGGCAGCAGCTCGCCGAGGGCATGCGGTTCATCCCCGGCGACTTCGACGACGACCAGGCCTTCAAGCAACTGCGTCAGGCCGTCGACGAGTTGGACGCCTCGCGGGGTACGAGCGGCAACTACGCCTTCTATCTCTCCGTACCGCCGAAGTTCTTCCCCAAGGTCGTCCGGCAGCTGAAGAAGCACGGGCTCGCCGACGCCCCCGAGGGCTCCTGGCGGCGAGCCGTCATCGAGAAGCCGTTCGGCAGCGACCTCACCAGCGCGCGGGAGCTGAACGCGATCGTGCACGACGTGTTCGACCCGGAGCAGGTCTTCCGGATCGACCACTACCTCGGCAAGGAGACCGTCCAGAACATCCTGGCGCTCCGCTTCGCCAACCAGATGTACGAGCCCATCTGGAACCGGTCGTACGTCGACCACGTACAGATCACGATGGCCGAGGACATCGGCATCGGCGGCCGGGCCGGCTACTACGACGGCATCGGCGCCGCCCGTGACGTCATCCAGAACCACCTCCTGCAGCTCATGGCACTCACCGCCATGGAGGAGCCGATCGCCTTCGACGCCGAGGCGCTGCTCACCGAGAAGCTCAAGGTGCTGAAGTCGGTGCGGCTGCCGGAGAACATCGGCGAGCACACCGTGCTGGCGCAGTACGCCGAGGGCTGGCAGGGCGGCGCGAAGGTGGCCGGGTACCTCCAGGAGGAGGGCATCGACCCCGAGTCGAAGACCGACACCTACGCGGCCATCAAGCTGGAGGTCGACAACCGGCGCTGGGCGGGCGTCCCGTTCTATCTGCGCACCGGCAAGCGGCTCGGCCGCCGGGTCACCGAGATCGCGGTCGTCTTCAAGCGGGCCCCGCACTCCCCCTTCGACTCCACGGCCACCGAGGAGCTCGGGCAGAACGCCATCGTCATCCGCGTCCAGCCGGACGAGGGCATGACGGTGCGGTTCGGGTCGAAGGTGCCGGGCACCTCGATGGAGATCCGGGACGTGTCGATGGACTTCGCCTACGGCGAGTCGTTCACCGAGTCCTCGCCCGAGGCGTACGAGCGGCTCATCCTGGACGTCCTCCTCGGCGACGCCAACCTGTTCCCCCGTCACCAGGAAGTGGAAGAGTCCTGGAAGATCCTCGACCCGATCGAGGAGTACTGGGCACGGCACGGCAGGCCCGCGCAGTACGCGTCGGGCAGCTGGGGTCCCGAGGAAGCCGACGAGATGCTCGCACGAGACGGACGGAGCTGGCGCAGGCCATGAAGATCGATCTGACCGACACCACGGCAAGCAAGATCAACAAGGCGCTGGTGCAGGGCCGCCGCGCCATCGGCACCCCTGCCGTGGGCATGGTCCTGACGATGGTCATCGTCACGGACGAGGAGAACGCCTACGACTCGATCAAGGCGGCCGAGGAGGCCTCGCACGAGCACCCCTCGCGCACCCTGGTCGTCATCAAGCGGCACGCCCGCACCCCCCGCGACCGCCAGTCGTCCAAGCTGGACGCCGAGGTGCGGGTGGGCGCCGACGCCGGCACCGGTGAGACGGTGGTCCTGCGGACGTACGGCGAGGTCTCCGACCACGCCGACTCCGTCGTGCTGCCGCTGCTCCTGCCGGACGCGCCGGTCGTCGTGTGGTGGCCGGTGGAGGCACCGGAGAACCCGGCCAAGGATCCGCTGGGCGCGCTGGCGCAGCGCAGGATCACCGACCTGTACGCGGTGGAGAACCCCCTTGAGGTCCTCAAGACCCGGGTGAACTCCTACGCGCCCGGCGACACCGACCTCGCCTGGACCCGGCTCACCCCGTGGCGCTCGATGCTGGCCGCCGCGCTCGACCAGGCCCGCGCGAAGATCACCTCGGCGGCCGTGGAGGCCGAGGAGGAGAACCCGGCCGCCGAGCTGCTGGCCCGCTGGCTGGAGGCGCGCCTCGGCGTCAGGGTCGACCGCGTGGTCACCGCCGGTCCGGTCGTCACGGCCGTGCGCCTGGGCACCGCGACCGGCGAGATCGTCATCGACCGCCCCGAGGGCCCGCTGGCCACGCTGTCGCTGCCCGGCCAGCCCTCGCGCACCCTCGCGCTGAAGGTCCGCACCACCTCCGAACTCATCGCCGAGGAGCTCAGGCGCCTCGACGCGGACGAGATGTACGCCGTCGCCCTGCGGGGCGAGGCCGGCAAGGAGAACGGCTGATGTCCGACACCCCCACCCTCACCCGGCGGCCCGAGTGGACCGCCCTGGAGGACCACCGCGCCCAGGGGCTCACGCATCTGCGGGAGTTGTTCGCGGACGACCCCGCACGCGCGGAGCGGTACGTCGTGCGCGTCGGCGATCTGCGCATCGACTACTCCAAGCACCTGATCACGGACGAGACCCTCGCCCTGCTCCAGGAACTGGCCGCCGCCACCGATGTGTTCGGTCTGCGCGACGCCATGTTCCGCGGCGAGAAGATCAACCTCACCGAGGACCGGGCGGTCCTGCACACCGCGCTGCGCGCCTCCGCCGACACGGTCGTCGAGGTCGACGGCGAGAACGTCGTCCCGCAGGTGCACGCCGTGCTGGACAAGATGAGCGGCTTCGCGAACCGGGTCCGCTCCGGTGAGTGGGCCGGCCACACGGGCCGCCGGATCAAGAACGTCGTCAACATCGGCATCGGCGGCTCGGACCTGGGCCCGGCGATGGCGTACGAGGCGCTGCGCGCCTTCACGGCACGGGAGTTGACCTTCCGGTTCGTCTCCAACGTGGACGGCTCCGACCTCCACGAGGCCGTGCGGGACCTGGACCCGGCCGAGACGCTGTTCATCGTCGCGTCCAAGACGTTCACGACCATCGAGACGATCACCAACGCCACCTCGGCCCGCTCCTGGCTGCTCAACGGCCTGGGCGGCGACGAGAAGGCGGTCGCCCGGCACTTCGTGGCGCTGTCGACGAACGGCGAGAAGGTCACCGAGTTCGGCATCGACCCGGACAACATGTTCGAGTTCTGGGACTGGGTCGGCGGCCGCTACTCCTACGACTCGGCGATCGGCCTCTCCCTGATGATCGCCATCGGCCCGGACCGCTTCCGGGAGATGCTCGACGGCTTCCGCATCGTCGACGAGCACTTCCGCAGCGCGCCCGCCGAGGCCAACGCCCCGCTGATCCTGGGCCTGTTGGGCATCTGGTACGGCAACTTCCTGGGCGCCCAGTCGCACGCGGTGCTGCCCTACAGCCACTACCTGTCCAAGTTCACCGCCTACCTGCAGCAGCTGGACATGGAGTCCAACGGCAAGTCGGTGCAGCGGGACGGACGGCCCGTGGACTGGCAGACCGGTCCGGTGGTGTGGGGCACGCCCGGCACCAACGGGCAGCACGCCTACTACCAGTTGATCCACCAGGGCACCAAGGTGATCCCGGCGGACTTCATCGGCTTTGCCAAGCCGGTGGACGAGCTCAGCGACGAACTCAAGGCGCAGCACGACCTGTTGATGGCGAACCTGTTCGCTCAGGGACAGGCCCTCGCCTTCGGCAAGACGCCGGACGAGGTGCGCGCGGAGGGCGTGGCCGAGGAGCTGGTGTCCCACAAGACGTTCAAGGGCAACCACCCCACCACGACGATCCTGGCGAAGGAGCTGACCCCGTCGGTCCTCGGTCAGCTGATCGCGCTGTACGAGCACAAGGTGTTCGTACAGGGTGCCGTCTGGCACATCGACTCCTTCGACCAGTGGGGCGTCGAGCTGGGCAAGGTGCTCGCCAAGCGGGTCGAGCCCGCGCTCACCGAGGGCGCCGACGTCCCCGGTCTCGATCCCTCCACCGCCGCCCTCGTGGCCGCTTACCGTGAACTGAAGGAAGTGCACTGACATGACGTCGATGCAGCTCGGCCTCATCGGCCTCGGCAAGATGGGTGGCAACATGCGCGAGCGGATCCGCCGCGCAGGGCACACCGTCATCGGCTACGACCGCAACCCCGAGGTCTCCGACGTGGCGAGCCTCGCCGAACTCGTCGACAAGCTCGAAGGCCCGCGCGTGGTCTGGGTGATGGTCCCGGCCGGTGCCGCGACCCAGTCCGTCGTGGACGAGCTGGGCGACCTCCTCTCCCCCGGTGACACGGTCGTGGACGGCGGCAACTCCCGCTGGACGGACGACGAGAAGCACGCCGAGGAGCTCGGCGCCAAGGGCATCGGCTTCGTCGACGCCGGCGTCTCCGGCGGCGTGTGGGGCCTGCAGAACGGCTACGCGCTCATGGTCGGCGGCGACGCCGAGCACGTCGCGAAGGTGCAGCCGGTCTTCGACGCGCTCAAGCCCGAGGGCGACTTCGGCTTCGTCCACGCCGGCAAGGTGGGCGCCGGGCACTTCGCGAAGATGGTCCACAACGGCATCGAGTACGCCATGATGCAGGCCTACGCCGAGGGCTGGGAGCTGCTGGAGAAGGTCGACTCCGTCACCGATGTGCGTGAGGTGTTCCGGTCCTGGCAGGAGGGGACGGTCATCCGTTCCTGGCTGCTCGACCTGGCCGTCAACGCGCTCTCCGAGGACGAGCACCTGGACAAGCTGCGCGGCTACGCGGAGGACTCCGGCGAGGGCCGGTGGACCGTCGAAGCGGCCATCGACAACGCCGTACCGCTGCCCGCGATCACCGCGTCCCTCTTCGCCCGGTTCGCGTCCCGGCAGGACGACTCGCCGCAGATGAAGATGATCGCGGCGCTGCGCAACCAGTTCGGCGGGCACGCCGTCGAGTCGAAGTAGGCGCACCGTGGGGGATCTCCTGCTGGTCCGCCACGGGGAGACGGAGTGGAGCGTGTCGGGACAGCACACCAGCTGGACCGACCTGCCCCTCACCACGCATGGTGAGGAACAGGCCAAGGCGCTCGCTCCGCTCCTGTCCGGACGGACCTTCTCGCTCGCGCTGACCAGCCCGCTGGGCCGCGCGATACGCACCGCCGAACTCGCGGGCATCACCGGGGCGTTGCCCTATGACGACCTGCACGAGTGGGACTACGGCGCCTACGAGGGCGTCACCACCGTCGACATCCACCGGACCCGTCCCGACTGGTACCTGTGGAACGACGGGGTCCCGCCCGGCCCCGAAGGGCATCCGGGCGAGTCGCCCGCCGAGGTGGGGGCGCGTGCCGACCGGGTGCTGGCCCGGGTGGACACGGCGCTGCCGGACGGGGACGTGGTCCTCGTGGCGCACGCCCACTTCCTCCGCGTCCTGACGGCTCGTCGGCTGGGCCTGCAGCCGGCCGACGGACGGCTGTTCCAGCTGGCGACGGGCACCGTCAGCCGGCTGTCCACGGAACACGGTCGCCCCGTCATCGCCGAGTGGAACGCACGGCTCTGAGCACACCGGCCCGGGCTGCGGCCCGGGCCGTCGCCGTCGCCACCGCCGTCGCCACCGTCGTCGCCGTCGAGGCAGCGACTAGAGTCCCGCCCTGTGGAGATCAACGAGCTGACGCCGGCCGAGCGGCAGGTCTGGGAGGCGTTTCCGACCGGGACCGCCGTGGATCTTGCCGACAGCCCCGAACAGGCGGTCCGGGCCTCGGTGTTGCGGGCGCTGATGCTCAACGGACCCCGACGGGACGGGGAGATACCCGGGCTGAAGGTGTCCGGGGCCCGGATCACCGGGGTGCTCGATGTGCAGTACGGGACGGTCGAGACGTATGTACGGCTGAGCCAGTGCCGTTTCGACGAAGTGCCCCGCCTCTACGGCAGCCGGTTCCGGCAGCTCAACCTGACCGGCTCCGAACTGCCGGGCCTGGCCGCCGCGACCCTGTGCGTGGAGGGCGTGCTGCGGCTGACGGACTGCCGGTTCCGGGGCCCGGTGGGCCTCGCGGGGTCCCAGATCTCCGGGGCGCTGTTCATCGACCGGGCCGAGTTCCAAGCAGCGGACGACGGCGAGGAGCCCGCGCTGCGGCTCAACCACTCCTCCATCGGGGAGGACCTGGTGGCGTCCTGGACGCGGGTCCGGGGCCGGATGGTCGTCAACGACGCCACCGTCGCCGCGTCGGTCAACCTCCACGACGCCACGCTGGAGAACCCCGGCGGCACCGCTCTCGACGCCGAGACTCTGTCCATCAGCTCCGACCTCCATGCCCGGCGTCTCACCGCCCTCGGCCGGGTCAGTCTGCGGGGCATCCAGGTCCCCGGCCGCCTCGACCTGTCGTACGCGCGACTGTCGCACCCCGGCCACACCGCCCTCCAGGCCAGCAGCTCGATGATCGGGGAGCTGTGGCTGAACGGCGCCGAACCCCTGGAGGGGTCGCTCAACCTGCGCCGTGCCCAAATCGAGCACCTGCGTGTGGATCCGGAGACCCTGGCCACCGCCGTGCGGCTCAACGGGCTGACCTACACCATGCTGACTCCGCACGTCCCCGCCGAGCGCATGCTGCCGGTGCTGGAGCGGGACATCGACGGCTATGTCCCGTACGCCTACGAGCAGTTGACGGCCGCCTACCTCCGCGTGGGCGACGACCACGCCGCCCGCGTCGTCCAACTCGCCAAGCAGCGCCGGCTCAGACGCACCCGCGCCTGGTACGGCCGCCTCTGGGGCTACGTCCAGGACGTCACCGTCGGCTACGGATTCCGCCCGCTGCGCGCCTGCGCGTGGCTGGTCTCCCTGCTCGCGCTCGGCTCGATCGCGTACGCCCTGCACGAGCCGCCGCCGCTGAAGGCGGGCGAACACCCCGACTTCAACCCGGTGTTCTTCACCCTGGACCTGCTGCTGCCGGTGATCTCCTTCGGGCAGGAGGGCGCGTTCGCCCCGGAGGGCGGGTATCAGGCGCTCTCCTATGCCCTGGTCATCACCGGGTGGATCCTCGCCACGACGGTGGTGACCGGTGTGACCCGGGCCGTCAGCCGCCAGTGACCCCGTGCTGCGCGGCGAGCCGCACGGGCGCGTTCTGGGCGCCGTAGCCGCGGTAGCCGTCCCGCTGGACCAGTTCGAAGAAGACCCGGCCCACCGTGCGGGTGTAGCAGTGACGGAAGGTGCCGTGCGCGTCGCGGTCGTAGAGGATGCCGAGCTCGCGGTAGGTCTCCAACTCGCCGTCGGCGAACTCGAATCGGGCCGCGAGGTCGTCGTAGTAGTTGGCGGGGATCGGCAGCAGGCGGCCGCCCGCGTCCCGGAAGCGGCGGGCCGCGGTGACCACGTCGTCGGTGGCGAACGCGAGGTGCTGGGCGTGCACCGTGTCGTCCGTGGGCGCCGCGCCGACGCTCAGCGCGATACGGACACTGCCGTCGGTGTTCGTCACCGCGCGGCTGCGCATGAGCCCGTACGGGTCGGCGACGTCCACGCTCTCCTGGGCGTGCAGTCCGAGGACGCTGCGGTGGAAGAGCGTCGCCTCGTCGAACTGGTGCCAGGGCTGGACGAGGGCCAGATGGTCGATGCGGCGGACCCCGCCCGTCCCCGTCTCATGGGGCAGGTTCTCGAAGTCGGCGCGCCAGTTGGGCAGTTCGACGCGGTCCGTCGCGCAGAAGAAGAGTTCCGTGCCGTCGGGTGCGGCCACGGCGTCCAGCGGGGCGTCCTCGACCGCTCGGCGGCGGGGCAGGACCGGCGCCAGCAGGGCCTCGGCGCGACGGGACGCGCCGGCGGGGTCCGGTGACTCCAGGCCGATCGCGGCGAGACCGGTGCCGTCCCGGCGTCCGGCGGGGCCCGTGTTGACCAGCAGGCGGGCCTCGCCCTGCTGCCACAGGTCCACCGGCTTGCTGCGGTGGCGTGCCGTACGGGCGAAGCCGAGCGCGCCGAGGACCGCCGAGACCGGCTCGGCGTCGGGGGTGACCAGTTCGGCGAAGGCGACACCGGTGGGCACGACGGCCGCGGGCGGGGCCGTCACACCGACCGTCTCCTGGAGGACCAGGAGCGAGCGGTGGGCGTCCACGGCGGTCGGGCCGGCGTCGGCCTGCCGGTAGACGTCGTTGAAGACTTCCAGGGAGAGCGGACCGTCGTAGCCTGTATGCAGTACACGGCGTACGAGATCCGGTACATCGAATCCGCCCTGCCCCGGGAAGCAGCGGTAGTGGCGGCTCCACTGCAGGACGTCCATCGCGAGCAGCGGGGCGTCGGCGAGCTGGAGGAAGAAGATCTTCTCGCCGGGGATGTCCTCGATGCCCTTCGGGTCCGAGCCGCGGGAGAGGATGTGGAAGCTGTCCAGGCAGGTGCCGAGGGCCGGGTGGTCGGCGGCCTTGACGATCTCCCAGGCGTGGTCATAGGTGCTCACGTGCCGGCCCCATGCCAGCGCCTCGTAGGCGACCTTGATGCCGAACTCCTCGGCCAGGTCGGCCAGTCGGCCCAGCTGTTCGGCGGCGAGGGCGTCGTCGTCCACGGCGAGGGGGTGGACGCTGGAGCAGACGAGGACCGTGTCGGCGCCGAGGCGGCCCATCAGTTCGAACTTGTGGCGGGCGCGGCGCAGATGGGACGCGAACTGCTCCTCGGGCACCGCCTCGATGTCCCGCATCGGCTGGTAGAGGTCGATGCTCAGCCCGAGGTCGGCGCAGCGGGTGCGGATCTCCTCGGGGGTGCGGGGGCTGGCGAGAAGGTCGTTCTCGAAGATCTCCACCCCGTCGAAGCCGGCCCGGGAGGCGGCGGTGAGTTTCTCGGTGAGGGATCCGCTGAGGGAGACGGTGGCGATGGACGTACGCACGTCGGTACCTCTTCCTACTTCGGGGTTCCCACGGCACCGGCGAGCTCGGTGATGTCGGCGAGCATCCGCGCGCTGTCGGGTTCCCGGCCGGTGAAGAGACGGAACGCGTCCGCGGCCTGGAAGACGGCCATGCCGCCGCCGTCCAGGGTGGCGCAGCCGATGTCGCGGGCGGTGCGCAGGAGTTCCGTCTCCAGCGGGCGGTAGACGACCTCGGCGATCCACAGGCCGGAATGGAGGAGTCCGGCGGCGAACGGGAGGCCGGGGTGGGCGGCCATGCCGGTGGGGGTGGCGTGGACGATTCCGTCGGCGCTCGCGAGCAGCTCCGGGAGGCTGTCCGGTTCCGCGTGGACGGCCCGGCCCTCGCCGAAGTGGCGGTTCAGGGAGGCGGCGAGGGCGGCGGCCCGGTCGGCCAGCGCGTCGACGACCGTGACCCGCTCGGCGCCCAGCGTCAGCGTGGCGTGCGCGACGGCCGCGCCCGCGCCGCCCGCGCCCAGCTGGACGACCTTCTCCAGCGGTACGTCGGGCAGCCCGCGGGCGAAGGAGGCGGCGAAGCCGGTCACGTCGGTGTTGTGTCCGACGGCCCGGCCGTCCTCGAAGACGACGGTGTTGACCGCGCCGAGCGCCTCGGCCTGCGGGGAGAGCGCGTCGAGGTGCTCGATGACGAGCTGTTTGCACGGGTGGGTGATGTTGAGCCCGTCGAAGCCGGTGTCCCGGGCGGACCGCAGCAGGTCGCCGACCGCCTCGGGGCGGACACCGAGGACGTCGATGTCGATGAGCCGGTACAGATAGCGCAGCCCCTGGCGGTCGGCCTCCCGCTCGTGCAGGGCCGGGCTGAGCGAGGGGCCGATGCCCGCACCGATCAGTCCGACGAGATACGAGTCCTTGGCCACGGCGGACCTCCTGAGCGGCTCACTAATGTACGAACTAGTGAGTTAGTCATAGCACTCGGAAAGCGGCGTTGGGAAGCCCTCACCCGTCCCAGGAGCGACCGGGCTTCTAGAATCGCGGCACTGGCCGCACACCTGAAGGAACCCGATGACCAGCGTCGAAGAACCGGCACGACCCAACGGGCGCACCCGTGACGCCGCGCGCACCAAGGCCGAGATCCTCGACGTGGCGACCCACGAGTTCGCCCGGGCCGGCTTCGCCGGGGCGCGGGTCGACGACATCGCCGCCCTCACCAGCACCACGAAGCGGATGATCTACTACTACTTCGGCGGCAAGGAGCAGCTGTTCACGGCGGTCCTGGAGCGGGCGTACGGCGTGATCCGCGAGGCCGAGCAGGAGCTGGACGTCGAGCATCTGGACCCGGTGGCGGCCATCCGCAGGCTCGCCGAGCTCACCTTCGACCACCATGAGCAGCACCCGGACTTCATCCGCCTGGTCAGCATCGAGAACATCCACGAGGCCGAGCACATCGCCGCCTCCGAGAAGCTCGGCAAGATCGGCTCACCGGCCCTGGAGGTGATCCGCCGGATCCTTGCGTCGGGACAGAAGTCCGGGCTGTTCACGGCCGACGTGGACGCCGTCGACCTGCACGCGATGATCAGCTCCTTCTGCTTCTTCCGGGTCGCCAACCGGTATACGTTCGGCGCCCTGTTCGGCCGCGACCTGGTCGACCCGGCCCAGCGCGAGCACTACCGCAACATGCTGGGCGACATGGTGATCGCGTACCTCACGGCGGACCGCGCGACGGACTGAGAGTCGGCCGGCGGGACCTCTTGACAGGCGGGAAATGTGCGCGCAACATCCGTAGCCAACCGCTACTAACTATCCAGTGGGTTAATTAGCCGGGCAGTGGATGAACCGCACACCCCCGGCGCGGCCGACCCTCACCCCCGGGAATCGGCACTTCTCACCGCCGCTCACTCCGCCTACGTTGGAGTTCCCTCGAAGGAGCACGCCCGTGGCTGTACCTGTCGCACCCCGCGACCCTGCCGAATCCGTCGGGCAGCCGAAAAAGGCGGCCACTGCCGCCTGGATCGGCAGCGCGCTGGAGTACTACGACTTCTTCATCTACGGCAGCGCGGCCGCGCTGATCTTCCCGGAGATCTTCTTCGACAAGTCCGACCCGGCCACCGCAACCCTGCTCTCGCTGGCCACGTTCGGTGTCGCGTACGCGGCCCGGCCCATCGGCGCGCTGTTCCTGGGCCACTTCGGTGACAAGCTCGGCCGCAAGAAGATCATGGTCTTCACGCTGATCCTGATGGGTGTGTCGACGTTCCTCATCGGCTGCCTCCCCACCCGCGACCAGGTCGGCACGCTCGCCCCGGTCCTGCTGGTCCTCTGCCGTGTCCTGCAGGGCATCTCGGCGGCCGGTGAGCAGGCCAGCGCGAACTCCATGACACTGGAACACGCGCCGCCGGGCCGACGCGGCTTCTTCACCAGTTTCACTCTCAGCGGCACCCAGGGCGGCCAGCTCCTCGCCACGCTCGCCTTCATCCCGATCGCCGCGCTCCCCGAGGACCAGCTGCTGTCCTGGGGCTGGCGGATCCCGTTCTTCCTGAGCATCGCGGTCGCCGTCGTCGGCTACGTCATCCGCCGCAAGCTGCAGGAGACCCCGGCCTTCGAGCAGCAGACCGCGAGCGAGGGGGTCGTGAAGATGCCGCTCGCGGTCCTCGCCCGCAACCACTGGGCGGACGTCCTGCGGGTCGTCGCGGGTGCGATGATCGCCTCGGTCTCAACGATCTTCACGGTGTGGGCGCTGGCGTACGCCACCAGCGACTCCGTCGGCATGAGCCGCTCCTCGATGCTGTGGGTGGGCGCCCTGGCCAACCTCGTCGCCCTCGGCGCCATCCCGGCGTGGGCCACGCTCTCGGACCGCATCGGCCGCCGCCCGGTCTATCTGATCGGCGCCGCGGGCAGCGCGATCGCGATGTTCGCCTACCTGTGGGCGATCTCCACAGGCAACTACCCGCTGATCCTGCTGCTGGGCATCGTCACCTTCGGAGTGATCTACAGCGCCGCGAACGGTGTCTGGCCGTCCTTCTACGGCGAGATGTTCTCGACCCGCGTCCGCCTGTCCGGCATGGCCATCGGCACCCAGATCGGGTTCGCGGTCGCCGGTTTCGCGGTCACCTTCGCCGCGCAGATCGCGGGCCCCGACGGCGACGACTGGTCGGCGGTCGCCCTGTTCACCGCCGCCCTGTGCGTCCCGCCGGTCCTCGCCGCCCTCACGGCCCGCGAGACCCACAGGATCCCGACGGAACTGCTCGGCGAACGCACGCCGCGGACAACGGCGGACCGGGAGACCGTAACCGCCTGATCCACTCCCGCAGGACTCCCGAGTCCCCGGACGCCCCAAGGGCTCCGGGGACTCGGGCTTTCGTACGGACTACGGGCGCGGGTGGCACGGCTCGTACAAGGACCGGCGGCTCCGGCACGGCACGGCCGGGACGGAACCGTCAGTTTTCGAGAAGCGGCCACCCCGGGACGGCGCCTAGCGTGAAGGATGCTCGAAGACTCCGAGCTCCCGCACACGAAGACTCCGAGCTCCCGAACATGGAGACGATGAGATGGCCAAGACGACGACCCCCCAGCCGCCCGCGTCGCACCCCGCCGACAGCCACGATCTGATCCGCGTGCACGGAGCGCGCGAGAACAATCTCAAGGACGTCAGTATCGAGATCCCCAAACGCAGACTGACGGTCTTCACCGGCGTCTCCGGGTCGGGCAAGAGCTCGCTGGTGTTCGACACCATCGCCGCGGAGTCGCAGCGGCTGATCAACGAGACGTACAGCGCGTTCGTGCAGGGCTTCATGCCGACGCTGGCGCGGCCCGAGGTCGACGTGCTGGACGGTCTGACCACCGCGATCATCGTCGACCAGGAGCGGATGGGCGCCAACGCCCGCTCGACCGTCGGCACCGTCACCGACGTCAACGCCATGCTGCGCATCCTCTTCAGCCGGCTCGGCACGCCGCACATCGGCCCGCCCAACGCGTACTCCTTCAACGTCCCCTCGGTCTCGGCGAGCGGTGCCATCACCGTGGAGCGCGGTGGAAAGACGAAGGCGGAGAAGGCCACGTTCAAGCGGCTCGGCGGCATGTGTGCCCGCTGCGAGGGCATGGGCGCGGTCAGCGACTTCGACCTGACGGCCCTGTACGACGACAACCTCTCCCTCAACGAGGGCGCGCTCACCATCCCCGGCTACAGCATGGAGGGCTGGTACGGCCGTATCTACCGGGGCTGCGGCTTCTTCGACCCGGACAAGCCGATCCGCAGGTTCAACAAGCGGGAGCTGCACGACCTGCTGTACAAGGAACCCACCAAGATCAAGGTCGAGGGCATCAACCTGACGTACGAAGGGCTGGTCCCGAAGATCCAGAAGTCCTTCCTGTCGAAGGACGTCGACGCCCTCCAGCCGCACATCCGCGCCTTCGTGGAACGGGCGGTGACCTTCCAGACCTGTCCCGAGTGCGAGGGCACCCGGCTCAGCCCGGAGGCACGGTCGTCGAAGATCAGGGGGAAGAACATCGCCGATGTCTGCGCGATGCAGATCGACGATCTCGCGCACTGGGTACGGGAGTTGAAGGAGCCCTCGGCGGCGCCCCTGCTGGCCGCGCTCGGCCACTCGCTGGACTCCTTCGTCGAGATCGGCCTCGGCTACCTCAGCCTCGACCGCCCCTCCGGCACCCTCTCCGGCGGTGAGGCGCAGCGCACCAAGATGATCCGCCACCTCGGCTCCTCGCTCACCGATGTGACGTACGTCTTCGACGAGCCGACGATCGGCCTGCACCCGCACGACATCCGCCGGATGAACGAACTGCTGCTCCAGCTGCGGGACAAGGGCAACACCGTGCTGGTCGTGGAGCACAAGCCGGAGGCCATCGGGATCGCCGACCATGTGGTCGACCTCGGTCCGCGCGCCGGCACCGAGGGCGGCGAGGTGGTCTTCGAGGGGACCGTGGAGGGCCTGCGGGCCAGTGACACGCTCACCGGACGGCACCTGGACGACCGCGCCTTGCTCAAGGAGTCGGTGCGTGAGCCGTCGGGGGTGCTGGCGGTACGCGGCGCCGCCACCAACAACCTCCAGGACGTCGACGTCGACATCCCACTCGGCGCACTGGTCGTCGTCACCGGCGTCGCGGGGTCCGGCAAGAGCTCGCTCATCCACGGCTCGGTCTCCGGGCAGGACGGCGTGATCACGGTCGACCAGACGGGCATCCGCGGTTCACGGCGCAGCAACCCGGCGACGTACACAGGGCTGTTGGAGCCGATCCGCAAGGCCTTCGCCAAGGCCAACGGGGTGAAGCCGGCCCTGTTCAGCGCCAACTCCGAGGGCGCCTGCCCTACTTGCAACGGCGCCGGCGTCGTCTACACCGACCTGGCGATGATGGCCGGGGTCGCCTCCACGTGCGAGGAGTGCGAGGGGAAGCGGTTCCAGGCGGCGGTCCTGGAGTACCGCCTGGGCGGCCGGGACATCAGCGAGGTGCTCGCGATGTCGGTGACCGAGGCGGAGGAGTTCTTCGGCGCGGGCGAGGCGCGCACTCCGGCGGCGCACAAGGTCCTTCAGCGGCTCGCGGACGTCGGCCTCGGCTATCTCACGCTCGGCCAGCCGCTGACCACACTGTCCGGCGGTGAGCGGCAGCGGCTGAAGCTGGCCACGCACATGGGCGAGAAGGGCGGGGTCTACGTCCTCGACGAGCCGACGACGGGTCTCCATCTGGCCGATGTGGAGCAGCTGTTGGGTCTGCTGGACCGGCTGGTCGACGCCGGGAAGTCGGTGATCGTCATCGAGCACCACCAGGCGGTCATGGCCCACGCCGACTGGATCATCGACCTCGGCCCGGGCGCCGGGCACGACGGCGGGCGGGTCGTGTTCGAGGGCACACCGGCGCAGCTGGTCGCGGACCGGTCGACGCTCACGGGCGAGCATCTCGCGGAGTACGTCGGAGCCTGAGGACACCCCGCGAACGGGTGTGGTCCGACTCCTGGTCGGACCACACCCGTTCGCACAGCACCCGGCCGCCGGCTTCAGGGACGGCCGGTATGCGCGGAGTGACCGCCGACCGGCGCGACGACTCCGCAGGGCCCGTCTACCCCTTGTTGGCGCCCGCCGGAATCCCGTACGCCCGCTCCACCTTCAGCCGCAGCACCAGCCGCCGGTCCCGCACCATCGCCGCCCGGTAGTCCTCCCAGTCCGGATGCTCGCCCAGTACGTCGCGGTACAGCCGGATCAGCTCCTCCACCGTGTCGTCGTACGGGTCCTCCGCCACCGGCGACAGCTCGGCCGTCCCCTCGGCGACCGTGTACGCCCACCGGTCGGCACCGGTCACGTGGTACGAGGCCCTCGGATCGCGCCGCAGGTTCCGTGTCTTGGCACGGTCGTCGGTGACGGAGACCCGGATGATCCGCTCGTCGGGGTAGTAGGCGTGACTGACGTTCGACAGCTGGGGCCGACCGTCGCGCTTGAGGGTGACGAGCACCCCGCCGTGGCCCTCGGAGAGCAGCCCGAGCAGTGCGTTCTGAGTCGCGTCCTGAGTCATGCCTTGGTCAACCGGTGCACGAGGTGTGCACATTCCCGGGCGGGGAGTTGTCACGAAAGGCGAGTAGACGCTGTCTACGGACGGCTGGTAGACAGTGTCCATGCATGAATCGTCCGCCTGCGAACCCGAGGCCGGACTGCGGGCCCGTCTCGTCGAGGCCGGCGTGGAGCTGCTGGCCCGGGAGGGCGTGCAGGCCCTCACCCTGCGGGCGATCGCCCGGAGGGCAGGCGTCTCGCACGGCGCGCCCCGCCGCCACTTCCCCACCCATCTGGAGCTGCTGTCGGCCATCGCCCGCCGCGGCTTCGCCGAGCTGGGCAGGAGCGTGGCGGCCGATGACGACACGGCGACTCCGCGTGCCCGGCTCACCGATCTCGGACACGTCTATCTGCGGTTCGCGCTCGACAACCCCGACATGTACGAGCTGATGTTCCGTCATGATCTGCTGGAGAGCGGCCATCTGGGCCTCAGGGACACCGGCCTCCCCCTCTTCGCCCGGCTGGTGGAACTGGTCGGCCGGGTCCGTCCCGACGCCGACGCCCGTCTCGTCGCGGGGGCGTTGTGGGCGAGCCTGCACGGGATCGCCCAGCTGTGGGGCCGGGGCGGTCTCCAACCGGCCACGGGCTCGGACGACTTCGTACCCCTGCTGCGGTCAGTGCTCGATGCGCACCTCGGGCCGGAGGACGGGTGAGGCCGCGTCTCGTGCTCGCGGGGGCGGTGCCGGCGGCCGGATTCCGCGTCACGACGGCCGATCAAGGTCAACTGGGCATCCGTACCCGGGTTCCTGAGCGACGATGAGGTCTGAGGTCGGTGTGGCGGGGTATGCCGGATCGCACCTCGACGAAAGCGAGCGGAGGAGCACGATGGCACAGCTGCGACAAGAGGTCGACCCGGGTGAGGTGGGGCTGGACGGGAAGGCGTTGGACCGCCTCGACCAGCACTTCGCCCATTACGTCGACGAGGAGCGGATGCCCGGCTTCCTCGTGGCCGTCGCCCGCGGCGGCCGGATCGCCCACGTCACGTCCCATGGACGGCGGGACATGGCGGCTCGGCTTCCGGTCGAGAGCGACACGTTGTGGCGGATCTACTCGATGACCAAGCCGGTCACCGCCGTCGCCGCGCTGACCCTGGTGGAGGAGGGCAGGCTGTCGCTGGACGACCCGGTGGCCCGGCATCTGCCGGCCTTCGCGGACGCGCGGGTGTACGAGAGCGGCTCGGGCGCGGACATCGTCACCCGGCCCGCCGAACGGCCCCTGCTGGTCCGGCACTTGATGACCCACACCGCGGGTCTCACCTTCGCCTTCTACCACTCCCACCCGGTCGACGCGCTCTACCGCGACGCCAACCTGGAGTCGTCGGTCGTGCCGGGATCGACGCTCGCCGAGACGGTCGACGTCTACGCGAGCCTGCCGCTGCAGTTCGAGCCGGGGACCGAGTGGAACTACTCGGTCAGCTCCAATGTGCTGGGCCGGGTCATCGAGGTGGTGTCCGGGCAGCCGCTCGACGAGTTCTTCGCCGAGCGGATCTTCGGACCGCTCGGGATGACCGACGCGGGCTTCTGCGTGACGGACGAACAGGCGTGCAGGCTCTCGGAGTTGTACGGCGAGAAGGACGACGGCTCCATCGAGGCGATCCCCGGGCTCCCGCTGCACGGACGGCCCCGCTTTCTGTCCGGCAGCGGCGGCATGGCGGCCTCCGCGCACGACATGCACCGCTTCATGGAGCTGCTGCGCCGCCGCGGCGAACTCGACGGCGTCCGGCTGCTCGCCCCCGAGACGGTGGACCTGATGACCAGGAACCATCTTCCCGGCGGCGCCGACCTGCGTGCCTTCGGCAGCAAGCCGGCCCACGACGAGCCCAACAACGACGGGATCGGCTTCGGCCTGAGCGTCTCCGTGGTGATCGACCCCGACCGCACGCTCGCGCCCACGAGCCCCGGCACGTTCGGCTGGAGCGGGGCCGCCTCCACCACCTTCTGGGTCGATCCGGCCCGCGATCTGACGGTGCAGTTCTACACACAGGTGCGGCCCAGGACGCTGAAGCTCAACCCGGACCTCAGACGGCTGGTCCACGAGGCCGTGATCGACTGATCGGTCATCTGGTCGGCCGCCGACCGATCAGCTGTCGACGCGCAGCGTGAACCCGACTCCTTCCAGGGCGAGTTCACGCAGCCACTCCTCCGACCGGGCCGCCGTCTCGGCGGCGCGGTGCAGGCCGGGCGGCAGCGAGCCGTCCAGGATGTGGCCGACGCCGAGGGCGAGGGTGCGGGAGACACAGCGGGCCATCGCGCTCTCCTCCTCGTCCCCCACCAGGTCCAGCAGATAGCTGCCCGACCAGGCCTCCCCCTCCGGGCCGCGCACATCGAGCGACACGGCGAGGACGACCCGGTCGCGATCGGCGTCCGTGGTGGGGTAGGCGGCCGCCAACTCCCTTGCCAGCGCGGCGATCCGGGCGTCGTCGCCGCCCTTGAGCTCCTCGAGGACGGCGTCCCAGGCCCGCAGCCAGCCCTCCAGACGCAGGGTGCCCCGTACGAAGGTCCGCGGCTTCCAGGCGGGCGGCATCCCGTACTGCTCGACGAACGGGACGCTGTCGCGGTTCGGGTAGACCTCGAAGTCCTCACCGTCCACGACATGCCGCCGGGTCGCCTCCCACGGCCGCCCGACGGTGGTCTCGGCACCGTCCTCGATGTAACGGGCGGGCGAGCGCAAGGCGTTGAGGACCCCGAGAGGTGCCCAGCTGAACCGGTACCGGAAGTCGTTCGGCACCGCCGGGACGCCGCCGCAGTAGGAGGTGAGGCGGTAGGAGGCCGCCGTGCCGTCGCCGATCGCCTCCCGGGCGCGGGAGACCAGACTGTGGGCGAAGAGGTGGTCGATGCCCGGGTCGAGCCCGGCCTCGGTGAGGACGGTGATCCCGGCCGCGGCAGCCGCGGGCACCTGCTCGAGGACCGCGTCGGACACATAGCTGGAGCAGGCGAAGTGGGCCTTGTGGGCGACGCAGGCGGCCAGGATCCCGGCGTGCTCCGGGGCGGGCAGCATCGACACCACGACGTCCCCGGGCGCGAGGTCCTTCCTGAGCGCGTCGAGCGTGTACGCGCGGGGCTCGGCGCGGCCGGTGAGATCCAGCCGGCCGAGGGCCTCGGCCGCGCGCTCCTCGGTGCGGTGCCACACCCGTACCCGCTCGGCCGTGTCGCACAGCCGGGCCAGTCCGCTGCCCGTGGACAGCCCGGTGCCGATCCAGTGGACGGTGCCGCTCGCCGGAACCAGCTCAGACATCCCGCAACTCCCCTTCCGCGATGCCGAGTTCACGGCACGTCCGATGGAACCGGTCCAGAGCTCGCTGCCACGGCCCGCCGGTCCCGAAGCCGAGCAGCAGGGGCAGCAGCTGTCCGGAGAAGTCGGTGCTCGACTCCTTCGGCAGGAGCGACGGCAGGTTGTCGATGGCGATGAGGTCCAGCGGGGGCTCCTTGCGGAGGCTGCGTACCGGGTCGTCCCACTCGGTGGTGCGGTCGTAGACCGGCAGCACGTTCAGGGGCGAGCCGACGTCACAGGTGACGTCGCAGAGGGTGCGCAGCCGGCGGGTGGGGTCGTCGAGGTCAGCTTCCCTCAGGAAGGGCGGGACCGGGGTGGTGGCGAGGACGCAGTTGACCATCATGTCGTGGTCCAGCAGGGCCCGTCGGTCCAGGTCACGGGTCTCGGCGAGGTCCCAGCAGGTGGGGTCGATCCCGGCCTCCCGGAGGGCGTCGTGGGCGCCCCGGCCGCTGCGGCCCAGTGCGCCGATCACCAGCGCGCGGAACTCCTCGTCCCCGGCGGCGGGCCGGAGGGTCTCGTCGAGCTCCTCCTTGGAGGTGGGCGCGAGCGGCGCGCCGAGCCGGCCCCGGTGTCGGAGCACCGCCAGGGCGGCGCCCAGATAGCCGGCCCAGTAGCCGAAGGCGGCGAGCCGGCGCCCGTGGTCGTCGACCAGGTACTCCAGGTCGAGGAGGACCCCTCCCCCGGCGGCGAACCGGCCGAGGAGCTCCGCGGCACCGGGCTGCTGCTTGTAGGCGTGCCCGAAGAAGATGTGCCGGTGCGGCAACTCGGCGGGGGCGTCCGGGAGTTCCTTAAGACCGAGGACGACCGCGTCCGTCGGCGCCGACACCCAGGAGCCCGCGGGTGCGACGCGGGCGCCGACCGCCTCGTACTCCTCGACGGGGAAGATCCGCTGCGGGGAGTCCTCCACCGTCAGGGTCACCCCGCTCTCGACGAGCCGCCGGGCGTCGGACGGCACGACGGGGGTGCGCCGTTCGGTGGATCGGACCTCGTGGCGCAGCCACAGGTGGAGCTCGGTCATACGCAGTTGGCCTCCGGGCGCGGGGCGTCGGCCGCGAACCGGCCGGCGTTCAACGGGCTGACGTCCACGAAGGGTACGCGGCCCAGGCACAGGTCGCGGACGACCTCGCCGACGGCCGGTCCCTGGAGGAAGCCGTGCCCCGAGAAGCCGGTTGCATACAGAAAGCGGGATACCGAAGTCGCCTCGCCGATCAGGGCGTTGCGGTCCGGGGTGACCTCGTACAGGCCCGCCCAGCCGCCCGTGCGGCGCAGGTCGAGGAGGGACGGGGCGCGGTGCTCCATGGCGGCGGCGAGGCGGGGGATCCAGCGGTCGTGGGTGTCGGTGGCGAAGCCGGGGCGTTCGTCGGGGTCGGACATGCCGAGGAGGAGGCCGGGTCCCTCGCGGTGGAAGTAGAGGCTCGTGGCGAAGTCGATGGTGAAGGGGAGGCCCGGTGGCAGGCCCTCGACCGGTTCGGTGACCGCGATCTGGCGGCGTAACGGCTCGACGGGCAGATCCACGCCCGCCATCTTCCCGACGGCCCGCGACCAGGCGCCGGCCGCGCAGATCACCGTGCCGGTGCCGATGGTGCCGAGGGTGGTCTCGACGGCGGTGATGGTGCCGCCGTGCCGGGTGATGCCGGTGACCTCGGTGTGCCGCAGGATGCGGGCGCCCAGGGCGCGGGCGGCGGAGGCGTAGCCGTGGACGACGGCCTCGGGGGTGCAGTGGCCGTCGTCGGGCGAGAAGGCGGCGGCGAGCAGTCCTTCGGTGCGGATCAGCGGGGAGAGCTTGCGGGCCTCTTTGACGGTGAGCATGCGGCTGGGCACGCCCAGCGCGTTCTGCAGGCGCACGCTCGCCTCGAAGGAGGCCACGTCCTCGGGCGTCGACAGCAGGAACAGATAGCCGGATCGGTGCAGGCCGATGTCGTACCCGGTCTCCTCCTCGAACCGGCCGAACGCCTCCAGGCTGCGGGCGCCGAGCTGGATGTTGAGCTCGTCGGAGAACTGGGCCCGCACCCCGCCCGCCGCCTTCGAGGTGGAACCGGAGGCCAGTTCGTCCCGTTCGACGAGGACCACGTCGCGGACTCCGGCGGCGGCGAGATGGTAGGCGATGCTGGTGCCCATCACTCCGCCGCCGATCACGACGGCGTTTGCCTGCAGTCTCACGGGCGGGCCTCCCAGGGGGTGTCGGGGTCGTCGCCCCCTCTTCCTGTCCGTACTGCCGTGCCCGTAATCAGGACAGGTGCGCGACCGCGTCCAGGTGCGGAAGATGGTGGTCGAGGCGTTCCCGCTTGGTGCGCAGATAGGTGATGTTGCTCTCGCAGGGCGGTATCAGCAGCGGCACGGTCTCGGCGACCTTGATGCCGTGCTGCATCAACGCCTCGCGCTTGTCGGGGTTGTTGGACATCAGCCGCACCGACTGCACGCCCAGGTCGTGCAGCATCCCGGCGGCGACCCCGTAGTCGCGGGCGTCCACCGGCAGGCCGAGGGCGAGGTTCGCCTCGACGGTGTCCAGGCCCTCCGCCTGCAGGGCCATCGCGCGCAGCTTGGCGAGCAGACCGATGCCGCGGCCCTCGTGGCCCCTCAGGTAGACGACGATGCCGCTGCCTTCGGCGACGACGGCCCGCAGCGCCGAGTCCAGCTGCTCGCCGCACTCGCAGTGCCGGGAGCCGAAGGCGTCACCGGTCAGGCATTCGGAGTGCAGCCGGACCAGGACGTCCTCCGTGCCGATCTCGCCGTGCACCAGGGCCACTTGCTCGTCACCGCGGTCGTGGTCGAGGTACCCGACCGCCCGGAATTCCCCGTACACGGTGGGCAGCGGAGCATTCACGACGCGTTCGACGCCCGTGCGCTGTGGAGACTTCTTGCCGAGTACGCCAATTTTATCTGTCATGATTCTCGAGTTCCTAAGCAGAGACGAAAGGCCGTGAAAGAATGAGTGGTTCGCAAACGCGGTCGGCGGAGCACGGTACGTTGCCGGCGGACACCACGGAAGACGTACGGACGCGGGGCGCGGGTGTCTCACGACAGGTCGCCGTCCTTCCCGTCGGAAGCTTCGAACAGCACGGCCCGTACCTCCCGCTCGCGACCGACACACTGGTCGCGTGCGCCGTCGCCCGGGAGATCGCCGCGGCGTACCCGGTCCATCTGCTCCCTCCGGTGACGATCTCCTGCTCGCACGAGCACGCGGCGTGGCCGGGAACCGTCAGCATCTCCTCGGTGACCCTTCACTCGGTGGTACGGGACATAGCGGCTTCGCTCCGCCGCTCCGGCGTCGAGGCCCTGGTGGTGGTCAACGGGCACGGCGGAAACTACGTACTGGGCAACGTCGTTCAGGAATCCTCCGCGCGCGGCGAGCGGATGGCGCTCTTCCCGGCCGCGGAGGACTGGGAGACCGCACGCGAGCGGGCGGGGGTGGCCACCTCGCTGCTCACCGACATGCACGCGGGGGAAATCGAGACCTCCGTCCTTCTGCACGCGTCTCCCGAATTCGTCCGGCCCGGTTATGAGACCTCCGATTTCGTCGCCGACGACCGACGTCATCTGCTCACCCTCGGTATGTCCGCCTATACGGATTCCGGTGTCATTGGCCGTCCTTCGCTGGGTTCGGCGGAAAAGGGCAAAGCACTGCTGGCGAGCCTGGCGGATTCCTTCGGCGCGTATTTCTCACTGCTCACCGCAGAAGGCTCCGAGGGCTCCGAAGGGGATGCGTCCGCAGACGCGGGACGCGGATAGCGGGCGAGCAGCACCAGGACGCCGGGCAGGCTCGCCACGAGGCTGAGCACCCCGTAGACGACGGCGACGGCCAGCCCGCTGCTCGCACCGAGGCCGGCCGCGCCGAACGCCCACGCGGTGACGCCCTCTCGGGGGCCCCAGCCGCCGACGTTGAGCGGCAGCCCCATGGCGAGCAGGGCCAGCACGGCGATCGGCAGCAGTACGGCGACGGAGGCCGCGGAACCGGCGACGCGGGCGGCGAGCACGAACATCGCGAGATGCCCGGCTAGCACGACGGCGGAGGACAGCGCGACACCGGGTCCGTTCCGCCGCGACAGCAGCCCCTCCCGCGCCTCGCGCAGGGCCTTGCCGGCACGCGCGGGCGCCCGGTTCATCCGCAGGGCGAGTACGACGGCCAGGGCGCCCAGCGCGGCGAGGATCAGCAGCGGGGCGATGTGCCGGGCCTGGGTGAGCACCGGTGACGGCATGGTGAGCAGCACGCCGGCGCCGACGACCGCCAGCGCGATCTGCCCGGCGACCCGTTCGAGGACGACGGCCCGTACGCAGCGGCCGAGTTCCTGGGTGCTCCGCCCGTGCCGGACGGCCCGGTGCACATCGCCGAGGACGCCGCCGGGGAGCGCGGCGTTGAGGAACAGGGCCCGGTAGTACGCGGCCACGGCCTCCCCCAGGGGCAACCGGATCTCGAGACCGCGGGCGACCAACTGCCAGCGCCAGGCGCTGAACACGGTGGTGACCACGCCGATCCCGAGCGCGGCGACGACGGTCGCGGTGTCGATCCGCCGCAGCCCTTCGACGAACACGCCGGTGCCGAGCCGCCACAGCAGGACGGCGAGGATGACCGCGCCGACCGCGCTGCCGAAGTGGGTGCGCACGGCAGGGGAGTTGAGGCGGGTGAGAAGGGTTCGCCACCAGGGGGTGCCGGAGGTCGTCGCCCGGTCGGGGCGGGGCATGGAGACGATCACGCCGATGCGGTCCGCGGAGACGGCCACGGGGGGCGGGGGGACGGCTTTGGCGGGCGGGAGGAGGGCGACGGCGGGGCGGGGGGCGGGACCGTGGGTCGCCGCGGTGTCGCCGTACCGTTCCTTCGTCGCCGTACCCCGCGAGCGGCCGGCCGCGTCCGCCGCCGTGGGGACCGCCGTGGCGGCCGGCGGATCGGCAGCGCCCGCCCCCGTGGCCGTCGGGCGGTCGGCCGCACCCTTCGCCGTACCGGCCGAGAGGTCCGCCGTCCCCTTCACCGACACCGTCACGTCCACCGGCGTGGCCGACACCCGGCCGCGCCCCCGCGCCGGCACCGCCCGTCCGGCCCACCGCCTGCGCCGCGCGGGCCCGCGCTCTCCCGCGTGGGCCGCCCGTACCGTCTCCACGCTCATGCCGTGCCGCCCGTCGGCCGGGACAGTGCCAGCAGGTCGGTGTGGTGGACGACGACGTTCAGTTCCCCGGTCTCACAGGCCTCCAGGCGCTCGCGGAGATAGCGTTCCGCGCGCTCGGCGAGCTGCGGGCGTTCCTCCACCGCGGCGCCGACCCAGCCGCGCAGCCACTGGGCGGTGAGGGCGGACTCGGCGGGACCGAGGCGCCAGGGGCTCGGGTTGAGACGTACGGTCGCGCCGCGGTCGGAGAACGCCTCGCAGGCCACGGTGATCGCGTCCGGGCCGAGCAGGCCGGAGCGGCGCTGGTGGGCGTTGAACGCGTCGGCGATCTCGCCGTCCAGCGGGTCGGACGGGGTCAGTTCCACGCGCCCGGCGACGGAGAGCGTCAGCAGGGCCGGGCAGCCCGCGCCCGTGCAGGCGGCGGCGAGGGTCTCGATCTCCTCGCGGGTGAGGACGTCGAGGAGGGCGGAGGCGGTCACCAGGGACGCGCCGGCGAGGGCGTCCGGGGTCAGCCGGGCGACGTCGCCGCGCCGTGTCTCGACGGTGACGCGGCTGCCGTCGGCGGCGACGCGCGGGGAGGCGACGGCGGCGAAGTGCAGGAGGTAGGGGTCGCGGTCGTGCAGCACCCAGTGCTGGGGGCCGTCGAGGCGCGGCGCGAGCCAGCGTCCCATCGAACCGGTCCCGCACCCGAGGTCGTGCACCACGATCCCGGCCTTCCCCGGCAGATTGGCGAGCCTGATCCGCAGCGGGTCGAGCAGGTCCAGCGCCCGCGCCCCCGCGTCGGCGGGCTCCCGCAGCTCCAGCCACTCCGGCGCGTACCGCGGCGGCTCCTCCGGCCCGTCCTCCCGCAACCGCACGGTGGCCCGCTCACCGGGACGCACGGCGGGACCGGCGCCGGGGATGACGGAGGGGGAGCCGGCGTCGGGGGTCACGGACCGGGCAGCGGCGTCAGGGCCCACCGGCCCGGTGCCCGCATCCCCGGTACCGGTCGCCCCCGGTGTCGTCGCCACGTCCCGCGGCCCCGCCTGCGTCGGGATCTTCCCGCCGCGCTGCTTTGTCACAGCCGTCTTCCTCATGCCGCCCTCCTGGGTTCGCTCGGCAGTCGGCTCAGTACTCCGGCCAGGCTGCGGGCCGTGGTCGCCCAGCCGTCCAGGGCGGCCCGCCGGCCCCGGGCAGCCGCCTTGAGGCGACGTCGTACGTCCGCCTCGCCGAACCAGCCGCGCAGTTCCGCGGCGAGGGCGGCGGGGTCCTCCGGCGGGACGAGGATGCCGGGCACGCCGCCGTCGGGGGCGCGGCCGACCGCCTCGGGAAGGCCGCCGACATCCGTGGCCAGCACCGGGATGCCGCGGGCGAGCGCCTCGGTGACCGCCATGCCGTAGGTCTCGGCGTAGGAGGTCAGCACCATCAGGTCGGCCGCGGCATAGCTCGCGTCGAGTTCGGCGCCCGCCTGCGGCCCCGCCAGGTGCAGCCGGTCCTCCAGGCCGTACTTCCCGATCAGGGACCGCAAGCCGGCCACGTACTCGGGGTCCTGGCCGAGGCCGCCCACGCAAGAGCAGCTCCACGGCAGGTCCCGGACCGCCGCGAGCGCCTCGACCAGCCGGTGCTGGCCCTTGCGCGGGGTGACGGCCGCGACGCACAGCAGGCGTGAGACGCCGTCCGTGCCGGGGGCCGGCGGGGCGATGTCGGCGCCGGGGGCGGCGACATGGACCCGGTCGGGGGCGAGGCCGTGGTGCGAGACGAGGCGGCGGACCGCCCAGTCGCTGGTGGCGATCACCGCGGGGACGGCACGCAGGACCGTACGCTCCTTGGCGTCCAACTCGGCGGCCAGCAGTGGCTCCAGGCCGGTCTCGTCGCCGAGCGGGAGGTGCACCAGGACCGCGATCCCCAGGCGTTCCGCCTCCGGGACGACGATCTCCGGTACCCCGCAGGCGACCAGGCCGTCCATCAGCACGACGGTGCCGTCCGGCAACTCCCGCAGCACCCGGGCGAGTTCCGCACGGGCCGTCGCGCCCGGCCGGGGCCACTCCCCCGCCACCGCGTGCTTGTGGACCTGCCAGCCGAAGCCCGGCAGATCCAGACTCACCCGCCGGTCATAGGCGTTGCCGCCGCTCGGGGTGGCCGGGTCGTCGACGCCGCCCGGCATGACGAAGTGCACGGAGCGCAGGGACATGGGGATGATGTCCGCGTTCTTCAGGGCCGAGTGCTGCACGGGCACATAGCCGAGGGCCGCCTGCGGGGCCTTCTCCAGGGTCACGTCGGTCACAGGGCACGCTCGTAACTCGCCCACGCGACATGCGACTCGTGCAGCGTGACGCCGATCGCGGCGATCCCCCGGGCACCTTCGCCGAGCGCGCCCTTCTCGATGCGCTCGGCGAGCCGGTCCGCGATCACCTTGGCGAGGAACTCCGTCGAGGTGTTGATCCCGGCGAAGTCGGGCTCGTTGTCGAGGTTGCGGTAGTTCAGCTCGCTGACGACAGCGCCCAGTTCCTGCGTGGCCAGTCCGATGTCGACGACGATGTTGTCGTCGTCCAGCTGCTCCCGCCGGAAGGTGGCGTCCACGAGGAACGTCGCTCCGTGCAGGCGCTGCGCGGGGCCGAAGACCTCGCCGCGGAAGCTGTGGGCGATCATGATGTGATCGCGGACGGTGACACTGAACAACGGACGACCCTCCAGGTGCGGCGCCTCTGATCCCTCCGACCCTGATCGCCGGCGGGATGCCGAGTAGTACGGCTCTTCGCTTCCCCGTGTTCAGCCGTCTCTCACTCTTTTCTCAGGTCAGGCGCTCTTGCCGTACCTCACGCGGTGACAAAGGGCAGGAATTTCCCCGTCAGCGAGCATGGGCATCACCCGTGGCAGCTCTTCGAACGCGCTTTCTCCCGTCACGAGCGCGTCGAGCGCCGGATCGGCGAGGAGTTCGAGGGCGAGAGCGAGTCGGTCGGCGTAGGTACGGCTCGCGCGGCGGGCCGGGGAGACGGTGCCGACCTGGCTGCTGCGGACGACGAGCCGCCGCGAGTGGAAGGCCTCGCCCAGCGGGAGGCTGACCCGCCGGTCGCCGTACCAGCTCAGTTCGAGGACCGTGCCCTCGGGCCTCAGCAGCTCCAGGGCGCGGGCCAGTCCCTGTTCGGCGGCGCTGGCGTGGACGACGAGATCGCACTCCCCGAGCGCGTCCGCGGGCAGCGCGAAGCCGACGCCGAGCGCCTCGGCGACCTTCGCCCGCGCCGGATCGGCGTCGACCAACTGGATGCGCACGCCGGGGAAGCGGGCCAGCAGCGCGGCCACCGAGCAGCCGACCATGCCGCCGCCGACCACGGCGATCCGGTCGCCGACCAGCGGCGCCGCGTCCCACAGGGCGTTCACGGCCGTCTCGACGGTGCCGGCGAGGATCGCCCGTTCGGCGGGCACGTCGTCGGGTACCCGGGTCACGGCAGTCACCGGTACGACGTACCGCGTCTGGTGCGGGTAGAGGCAGAAGACCGTACGGCCGAGCAGGTCCGCCGGGCCCTCCTCGACCTCTCCGACGCTGAGGTAGCCGTACTTCACCGGCGCCGGGAAGTCGCCCTCCTGGAAGGGCGCCCGCATCACCGCGTGCTGGCTGTGGGGGACCCCGCCGCGGAAGACGAGGGTCTCGGTGCCGCGGCTGACTCCGGAGTACAGGGCGCGGACCAGCACCTCGTCATGGGAGGGGGCCGGAAGAGTCACCTCACGTATCTCTCCTTCACCCGGACTGCGTAGCCAGAACGCGCGTGCGGTGCGCTTCATCCGCATCCTCCTGAACGCTTGGGAAGTAGTTCACGTACCGAGGTGTGCACAGGTCGCGCACAGTACGCGGCGTTGATCGACTCTGTCACACGGCCGGAGGATGTTCGGTGGCCCTGAACAACACTTACGACGCAAGGCTGGTCCAGCAGGAGACCGCTGTGGGAGCGGGTGTACAGATCCTGTTGCTGGCTCTGCTCGGGACGGCGATCGGCATGGGACCGGCGGGCTGGCTGACCGGTCTCGTCTTCGCCGTCGCCACCTGGGCGGTGCTCTCCCGGGCCCTGCACCGCCACCGTCCGCGCTCCTTCGGCCCCGCCAACCGGGTGACGCTCGGTCGTTCGATCCTGGTCGGCGGGGTGACGGCACTGGTCGCCGACTCCTTCCAGAGCTCGCCGCCGATCACGGTCTTCGTCGGGCTGACGGCCGTCGCCCTGATCCTCGACGGCGTCGACGGCAAGGTCGCCCGCCGCACCGGCACCTCCACCGCGCTGGGCGCGCGCTTCGACATGGAGGTCGACGCGTTCCTGATCCTGGTGCTGAGCGTGTACGTCGCGATGCAGCACGGCCCGTGGGTCCTGCTGATCGGCGGCATGCGCTACGCGTTCGTCGCCGCCGCCCGCGTCTGGAGCTGGCTCAACGCCCCGCTCCCGCCGAGCACGGCCCGCAAGACGGTGGCCGCGCTCCAGGGTGTGTTCCTGCTGCTCGCCGCCTCCGGCTTCCTCCCGCACACCCTGGAGTTCGCGGTCGTCGCGACGGCGCTGGGCGCGCTGGTGTGGTCGTTCGGGCGGGACATCCTGTGGCTGTACCGCACCTCCCGCATCGAGCGGATCGTGGTGGAGGACGTGCGCGAGCTCGTCGCCGGATGAGCTGATGAGCTATGGCCGCCGCGGCAGCAGCGCGATCGCCGCGACCGGTACGACGGCCAGCACCAGCCAGGGCACGGCCGCCGGCAGTCCGCTGTCGAGGAGTGTGCCGGTGAGCGAGCTGCCGGCCAGCACGACGAGGCCGGACACCGAGGACAGCGCCCCGGTGTAGAGCCCGAGCCGCCCCTCCTCGGCGAGATCGGGAACCCAGGCGCGGGCCACGGGCGCGACGAGCATCTGGCCGAAGGTCAGCAGCACGACGAAGCCGGCCGCGGGCAGCAGCCCCGCCGGCCGCCCGATCGCCACGAGCGTGAACCCGGCGGCGATGAGCAGCAGTCCGGCCACCATGGACCGGCGCGGCGACAGCCGGTCCCCCACCCACCGGGTGACGGGCAGCTGGGCGGTCACCACCAGCAGCGAGGACAGGGCGAACAGCCAGCCCAGCGCGGACTGGGAGCCGGTGGCCCGTTCCACCTCGGCGGGCAGGGCGAGATAGAGCTGGTTGTAGGCGAGCAGGTAGGCGCCGTAGGCACCGCACAGCGCGAGGAACCGCCGGTTGCGCACCAACACCCTTATCCCGCCCTCGACCCGGACCGGCTGCCGTCCGGGAATGTGCTGGGGCAGCAGCCACGCGTGTCCGGCGAGCACGAGCACGAAGATCCCGGCACCGGCGAGGCACACGGTCCGGAAGTCCGCCGACAGCAGCAGCGCACCGAGCAACGGCCCGACGAACGCGCCCGCTTGACCGGCCACGGTGAACAGCGCGAGGACCCGGGTACGGGATCCCCCGCCCTCCTCCTCGTGCACGACGGCCTGCCGGGCCACCTCGGACTCGACGGCCGGCGAGAACAGCGCGGCGGCGAACCCGATGAGCAGGACGGCCCCGATGACAGCCCAGGTCGCCTCCGCGTACCCGAGCCAGGCGAACCCGGCGATCCGCAGCGCACATCCCGCGAGCACGACCGGCCTGATCCCGTACCGGTCGGCCAGCGCCCCGCCCACCACGAACAGTCCCTGCTGGCTGAAGGTCCTGAGCCCCAGCACGAACCCGACCATCCAGCCCGCCATCCCCACCGCGGTGCCGAGATGCTCGGACAGGAACGGCAGCACGGCGAAGAAGCCGACGTTGAAGGCGAGCTGGGTGAGGATCAGCAGATGGAGCAGCGGCGACAGTCGGACGCGGCTCGGGTCCTTGCGCAGGACGGTCGCGATCGCGCTCATCGGCTCCCCACCAATTCCCTTGTACGAGGCTGCTGTTCGGGTTCGGTCGCGGGCGGGCGCGACTTGCGGCGCGGTCGGCGCACACCGCCCGCTGCGGTGACCGCCAACGCGCCGAGCAGGGCGAGGGCGGCGGCCGGGGCGAGGACGGCCCAGGGGGCGCGTTCGGCGTAGGGCTGGTTCTCGGCGAGGAGCAGGCCCCACTCCGGGGCGGGCGGCTGGGCGCCGAGGCCGAGGAAGGCGAGGGAGGCGAGGGCGAGGGCGATGCCGGGGAGCCGCAGGAGGGCGTGGCGGGTGACGGGCGGCAGGACGGCGGGGAGCAGTTCATGGCGCAGCAGGTGCCAGGGGCCGGCGCCGAGGCCGCGGGTGGCGGTGATGTGGAGGGCGGCGCGTTCCTGGCGGAGCAGGGCGGAGGTGTGGGCGGCGAGGGGCGCCCAGGCGACGGCGCCGACGGCGAGGGCGGGGGTGGCGGGGCCGCTGCCGGCGACCGCGGTGACCAGGAGGGCGACCAGGACGGGCGGCAGGGCGGTGACCGTGTCGACGAGCGGGCCGGACAGGCGGGGCAGCAGGCCGAGGAGCACACCGGTGAGCAGGGCGGCGGCGCCGATCACGAGGGCGAGGAGGAGGGTTTCGAGGGCGCCGTGGGCGACGCGGGCGAGGACGTCCCGGCCGAGGGCGTCAGTGCCGAAGGGGCGGGTGAGGGAGGGGGCTTGAAGGCGTTCGCCGGTGTCGAGGGCGAGGGGGTCACGGGGGAGGCCGAGCGCGATGACGACCGCCAGCAGTCCACCGTATGCAAAAGGCTGTATATCGCGAACACGCTGTATACCGCCGACTGTCGGCTTCGGGCCGTGCAGCGACGGCAGGGCGCCGTCCCTTAGCGCCGTGCCGATGAGCAGACGGGTGGTGAGGGCGGCGAGGCCCGCGAAGGCGGCCGCGAGGAGGACGAGGGTGAGGGTGCCGGCCTGGAGGACGGGGAGGTCCTGGGCGAGGGCGGCCCGCAGGGTGGTGCGGCCGAGGCCGGGTATGTCGAAGATCTGCTCCACCGCGACCGAGCCACCGGTCAGACCGACCGCGAACAGGCCCGTGTTCGGCAGGAGTCCGGGCAGACAGCGGCGCAGGGCCTGACGGGCGATGGTGCGGCCGGGCAGTCCGCGGGCGGTGGCGGCCGTCGCCCAGGGTTCGGCGAAGGCGCCGGGGAGCAGGTCGTCGAGGAGGCGGCCGAGGACGGCCCCGGCGGGGAGGCCGAGGGCGAGAGCGGGGAGGACCGTCCACCGGGGGCCGTACCAGCCCAGCGCGGGGAGCCAGCCGAGCTGGACGCCGACGACGGTGGCGAGCACGGACGCGGTGAGGAACTCGGGGAGTGCGGCGAGGACGGCCGAACCGCTGCCGCCGGGGCGACGGCCACCCAGCCGTCGGTGCGCGCCCAGCCACAGGGTGCGGGCGCAGACCAGCGCGGCCGTGAGGGCGGCGACCACCAGGGCCGCCGCCATCAACAGCAGGGACGCGCCCAGCGCTTGGAGCACGGCGGGCGCGACGTCGGTGCCGGAGATCCACGACTGTCCCGCGTCCCCGCGCCACAGTCCGCCCAGCCACCGGCCGAGGAGGTGGAACGGGCCGTCGTCCAGGCCCAGTCGGCCCCGGATGTCGGCCAGCACCTGCGGGTCGGGGTCGCGTTCGGCCGAGCGGGCCTTCAGCACGGTCAGTGCCGGGTCCGTGCGGGTCAGCCACGGCAGCAGGCCGATGGCGCACACCAGGGCGGCGGCGATCCCGGCCCGCCACAGGAGCGTGGCCGCTTGCTGCCGCACGGGTCAGCGCCGGGTGCCGACGCCGACGAGGGTGCGCTCGTACGGGTCGAGGAGGGCGCCGGCGACCTTGGGGCCGACGCCGGTGATGACGCGCTGGTGGACCAGCGGGACGACGGCGTCGGTGGCGAGGATCCGCGCCTCGGCGGCCAGGGCGGCATCCTGTCGCTGCGCGGTGTCGGCGATGCCCTGGGCCTTCTTCACCGCCTTGTCCACGTCGTTGTCGCACAGCAGCGCCAGGTTGTAGCTGCCGTCGCAGGTGTGGTCGCTGGCGAGGACCGAGACGGGGTCGCCGGTGTCGACGAGGCTGTTGCGGGCGCCGACGAAGGCGTCGAACCTGCCTGCCAGCGCGTCGCTCTCCAGCCGTGAGTACTCCCGCACCTCCAGTTCGACCTCGAACCCGGCCTTCTCCAGCTGCTGCTTCAACACCTGGGCGGCCTCGGGGAGTTCGGGCCGGTTGTCGTAGGTGGCGAGGGTGATCCGCGCGCCGTCCGGGTCGGTGGCCGCCGCGCGGCCCCGCGGCTCAGACCTCTTGCCCTCGGCCCAGGTCACGGCGGGGCCGTAGACACCGGCGCCGGTGTCGGCGTAGCCCTCGTAGACGCCCTCGGCGAGCGCGGAGGTGTCCACGGCCTGCCGGGCGGCGGCCCGCAGACCGGCGTCCTTGAAGACGTCGGACTCGGTGTTGAGCAGCAGGCTCGTGGTGCGGGTCGTGGCGGTCGCCTTGCGCAGGCCCTTGTCGAGGGTGGCGGCCTGGGCGACGGGGATCGCCTCGGCGAGGTCGACCTGGTCGGTGCGCAGGGCATTGGCGCGGGCGGTGCCGTCGGCGATGAACTTCACGTCGATGCCGGAGGCCTGGGCGCGGCCGCCCCAGTAGTCGTCGTAGCGGTCGAGGGTGGCGGCGGTGGCGCCCATGGTCCCGGTGAGCTCGAAGGGGCCGGTGGCGTGGCCGACGGGGTCGGCCTTCTCGCCGTAGGCCTTCGGGGAGAGGACGGCGAGGCCGGGGCTGGACAGGCGCAGCGGCAGTACGGGGTCGGGGTCCTCGGTGGTGACCCGGACGCCGGTGGCTCCCTCGGCCTGCGCGGTGAGGGTGACGCCGGAGAGCGCGGCCGGGGCGGGCCTGGCCTCGGTCGCGTGGGTGAGGGCGGCGGCGACGGCGGCCGGGGTGACGTCCGTGCCGTCCTGGAAGGTGGCCTCGCGCAGGGTGAACAGCCAGGTGCGGTCGTTCTCGCGCCGCCAGGACGCGGCGAGCGCGGGGGCCGCGGCGCCGTTGGCGTCGAGCGAGGTCAGGCCCTCGGTGACGCCGAGGCGGCTGAGGATGGTGGCGTCGGCGCCGTAGGGCGAGAGGTTCTCGGCGGGCGGGAAGGCGAGGGCGACCCGCAGCCGGCTGCCGTCGCCGGCCCCGTCGGCCGGGCCGCCCGAGCCGGCGGAGGCGAAGCAGCCGGTGAGGGCGGGGGCGAGCAGGAGGGCGAGCAGGAAGCGCGGTCGCGTCATTCGGTCCGGCCTTGTCGGGATGCGCGGTCGGGTCACTCGGTCATCGCCCCATCGGGATCTCGAAGTGCAGGACGTCGTGCACGCCCTCGGGGTCCTCGCGCTCGTCGTGCACGAGCTTGCCGAGGGAGTGCCAGAAGGCTTCGGCGCCGGCCACGGCGGGGTCGGTGTGCAGGTACACGGAGCGGTAGCCGCCGTCGTCCACGGCGAACTCCATGAGCTGCGCGACCAGGCGCCGGGCGAGGCCGCGTCTGCGGTGCCCGGGGCGGACGTAGACGCGGCGGAGTTGTGCGGTGCGCCCGGACGGGAAGCGTTCGGTGACCTGGCGCGGGTTCGGCGGGTGGGCCGGGCCGCGGGAGTCGAGGGCGCCGGTGGCGACGATCTCCCCGGTCTCCGGGTCGGTCGCGACGAGGAGGGTGTGCCGGTCCGGGACCAGGTAGGCGGTGGCCGGGTCGATGATGTCGCCGTGCCAGCGGGGCACGTACCCGGTGCCGAAGTCGCGGTAGACGGTGTCGAGCATCACGGCTCGTACACCGTCCAGGTCGTCCGGGCCCGCGGCCCTGATGCTGTAGTTACGCACTTGCACATCATATGCATTAAGTGGAAGACCCCTGATCACCAGGGGATTTGACAGTGATCGACAACACGCCTTAAACCTACCGACATGACATCCATTTTCAAAAACGGTTTACGAGCCGCGCCGGGGTGGTGCTGATGCGCATCGCCTTCGTCGGCAAGGGCGGCAGCGGCAAGACCACCCTGTCGGCGCTCTTCTCGCGCCACCTCGCACAGTCCGGCGCCCCCGTCCTCGCCGTCGACGGGGACATCAACCAGCACCTGGCCGAGGCGCTGGGCCACGACGGGGAGCCGCCGGCCGCCCCTCCGCTGGGCGCGCGCCTCGGGGACATCAAGGAGTATCTGCGCGGCTCCAACCTGCGCATCGCCTCCCCCGAGGCCATGATCAAGACCACTCCGCCGGGCCGTGGTTCCCGGCTGCTGCGGCTGCTCGGCGACGACGAGCTGCACGCCCGGCACGTCCGGCGCGTGGGTGAGGTGCCGCTGATGGTCACGGGCGAGTTCGAGGAGAGCGACCTCGGAGTGGCCTGCTACCACTCCAAGCTCGGCGGGGTGGAGCTCTACCTCAACCACCTCGTCGACGGCCCCGGCGAGTACGTGGTCGTCGACATGACCGCGGGCGCGGACGCGTTTGCCTCGGGCCTGTTCACCCGCTTCGACCTCACGTTCCTGGTGGCGGAACCCACCCGCAAGGGCGTCTCGGTCTACCGCCAGTACCGTGACCACGCCCGTGAGTTCGGCATCCGGATCGCCGTGATCGGCAACAAGGTGACCGGCGAGGACGACCTGCTCTTCCTCAAGGAGGAGGTCGGGGACGACCTGCTCACCCACCTGGTCCAGTCACCGTTCGTACGGGCCGCCGAACAGGGCCGGGAACAGGGCGGACTGGAGTCCCTGGAGTCCCACAACCGGCACGCCCTGAACGTCCTGCGCGAGACGGTCGACGCCTGCCCCCGGGACTGGGCGACGCTCCATCGCCATGCCGTCGAGTTCCATCTGCGCAACGCCCGGGCCTGGGCGGGCGAGGACCTGGCCACCCAGGTCGACCCGGAGTTCGTACCGGGACCGGCCTCCCTCATCTGATCCCTTCCGCCACCTCGCTGCCTCCCCCTCTCACTCCCAACGCACAGACAGGACAAGCCCCTTCATGTCTCTCGACGTCTCCCCGAAGCTCCTCGCCGAAGCCGAGCACGGTGACATCCGCGAGGAGGACTTCGTGGACACCGTCCGTACGTCCCTCCCCTACGCCTACGACCTGATCGCCTCCCTTGCCGCCGAACTCCACGACGGCACGGCCGAGTTCACCGACAACCAGACCCCTCCCCCGTCCGAGAAGGAGCGCGGCCAGCTGCTGCGGGCCCTCGCCAGCGACGCGATCCGCGGCAGCCTGGAGCGGCACTTCGGGGTGGCCCTGGCCTTCCAGAACTGCCACCGGGTGGCCGCCTTCCGGCCGGGCGCGCAGGCCGGGGAGACGTACGGGCGCTTCACCTCGCTCCGCTCGCAGATCCTGAACCAGTCGCCGGAGTTCAGGGACTGCTGACCGCCTCCAACCGGGCGCGTATCGACGCGTCGGTGATCTCGGTGTCCGCAGCGAGCAGGAACGCCTTGCTGAGGATGAGCGAGAGCCGGTCGTCCTCGAAGGGCAGGTAGACCTTTCCGCCGGCCTTGCCCCGCGCGGGGACGATGCAGAGACAGGAGTGGTCGGGCTCCATCAGGATGTCGGCCGAGCCGAGATGGATGCGGTACGTCCGCAGGTCGCCCCTGACGATCAGGTGGCGGCCGTCGAGCGTGCACCGGTCGGCGATCTTCAGACGGGGCAGGATGCGTTCGAGGGCGTCGCGGCGCGCCTCGGCGGTCTCGGTCAGCTCGGCGAATCCGGCCCGCTGCCAGTAGGCGCGGGCCGGGCCCTGCTCGGTCCAGTCGGGGTCGGCGGCGATCGAGGTCACCCCGACGAAGGGGTCCACGTCCCGCATGGCCTCGCTGAAGACCAGCGGCGGCACCTCTCGGCGAGCGGGGCGTCCCGCCAGGTGCCGTCGGTCCGGTGCTCGAAGGTGACCCGGTCGGTGGAGGCCACCGCGTCGCCGTCCGCCCAGCTGACGTAGTCGTGCAGGAAGGCGGCCCGCCACTCCCCCGCGCCCAGGGTGCGCACCGCGGCGGCGCCGTCCCCGTCGCCCCAGGGTCCGAGTCTGCGGCTCGTCCAGCCGCGCGCCCGGAACAGCGCGAACATCCGGTGGTAGTCGACGAGATGGGCGGCGTAGCGCAGGGAGTGGTCGCGGGTCTCCTCCTCGGCCGGGGTGAGCCGGTAGATCTCGCGGAACGCCTGCTTGAAGGGCTGGCGCAGCTCCGCGTCGACGAGCCGGTCCCGCCAGGCCCGTACGGCGCCGGCGGCGGAGCGGATCGGGTGCCACAGCCGCACCGGGGCGTCCTCGGGCGCGTCGGGGAGGTCCTCGATCGCCGGCAGGACGGCCCGCCACGCTCCGGGCGCGGTCCCGAACTCCCAGATCAGCCGGCGTACGACGGACCGGGCGAGCGGATGTCCGGCCAGTTCGGTGCGCCACCAGCCGTACGGGTGGACGGCGTCGACGGTGAAGCCGCCCTCCAGCGCCCGGGCGAGGGTGCCGAGTTGGATGTCGACCCGTTTCACCAGGTCGCGCAGCTCCTTGAGCAGGCCGGCATGGTCGCGGCGGACGGACGCGGGCACGGTCTTCAGCGGGCGGCCGTCCTTCTCCCAGGTCAGTTCGGCCCGCTCGGTGACCGTGACGACGGCCGTGCAGCCGTCGGCCGTCTCCCGGCGCAGTACGCCGTCGTCGTCGAAGCCCGCTCTCGACAGCCACAGGGCCACCTCGGTCCGCTCGGCCAGGGCCGGTTCGACCTGCCCCAGCAGCTTGTCGAGCCGCCCCGGCACTCCGGCGTGCCGGGTGCGGGATCGCGCGGCGCGGATCGCGGTGACCGCTTCCGGGGTCGGGAAGTCCCGTGCGGCGCGGACCGGTTCGTACAGCAGGGCCTGCGAGGGCACGGTCTTCGCGGTGCCGGGGGCGACCGCGACGCCGGGCACGATCCGGTCGAGGAGCTCCGGCAGCCACGGTTCGTCGCACAGCAGTGCCACCCGCGCGGCCTGCCCGAGCACCTCCACCTCACGGGGTGTGAACGCCTTGTCGGACCGGTAGGGGAGCTCGCCGCCGTGCAGGGCGTCGATCCGGTCGGCCGCCGTCTCCAAGGCGCGGCGGGCGAAGGCGGCGTAGGCCGGGATGCCGGCCGCGTCCCGCCAGATGTCCGGCCCGGACGGGGGCGGTTGATAGGTGTCGACCTGATCGATCCCTGCCAGGAGGGCCCGTTCGGCGGAGGTCAGGGCGACGACGGCGTCGATCTCGTCCAGGGAGATGGGCCCTCGGTCCCGTCGCAGCCGGTCGGCGGCCGATCGCAGCGTCGTCGCGTCCGCGAGTCCCGCGACCGCCAGGAGCGCGTAGGGGTGCTCCGGGTTCCCTCTCGGCAGCAGGTGCCCGGTCAAGGCGCGGGCGGGGGCGGAGAGTTCGGGCCACGCTCCGGTGCAGCGCGCCAGCGCGGTCACGGCCGGGAGGAGGTCCACCGCTTCCCCGGCCTCGGCGCGCACGACGAGCGCGTCGAACATCCGACGGCACGCGTCGGGTGTGGGGCGCCCGTCCTGATCCCTGTGAGACATACCGGGGATCATGACAGGCGCCACTGACAACGCGGCCGTTCCGCTGCGGGCCTCAGGCCAGCAGACCTCAGGTCAGCAGGGCGAGCAGCCCGATCCCGGGTTCCAGCACTCCGGGCCGGCCGAGGGCGCGGAAGTCGGCCTCGACGTCGTGCGGGAGCCCGGCCAGGAACGGTTCGACCGGGCGGGCCGGCTTCGGGCGTTCGGTGCGCGGCCCGTCGGGGAACCGGCGCGCGAGATCGGCGTCCAGATCCCGCTCCGCGTACCCGACGCGTTGATCAACGGTGAGAGGCACACGGTGAAGGCCGGCCTGGGACATCGGACGCGGGTGGGGACGCGTCAGGATCGGCCTCGGAGGAACGCGGCCGTCGTCGCCACGAACCGCTCCGCGTCGTCGAGCCACGGGAAGTGCGCCGCACCCTCCTGGACCGCGAGCTCCGCGTCCGCGAACAGCCCCGCGTACTCGGCCATCGCACGCCGGGGCCCCGCCACGTCCGCCTCTCCCGCCAGTACGAGCACCCGTCCCGCGAACCCGGCCAGGGCGGCACGCGTGGCCTCGGGGGCGAAGGCGCCCTCGGAGCCGTAGACCCTGGCCGCCTCGTCGTTGCGCTGCTCGTCCTCGGCCGCCCGGACCGCCTTGGCCTCCTCGTCCCAGCGGGCGAACCAGAACGGGGCGACGGCCTGCCAGGCGTCGGGGACGGGACGGCCGGAGTTGAGGGACTCCAGGGCCGCGTACGCCGTCGGGAACCACTCCTCGTCCCGGCGCAGACGTGCCGTGCCGAGGCGCTCCTCGACGGTGATGCCGATGCCGACCGCGTACACGCTCGGGGTGATCAGGGCGAGGCGGGCGACACGGTCGGGGTGGCGGGCGGTGTAGAGGGCGGCCAGGTTGGCGCCGGCGCTGTGGGCGAGGAGATCCAGACGGTCCAGGCCCAGTTCCTTCTGCAGCGCCTCGACGTCGTCGACCTGGCGGTCGCAGCGGTACGACGCCGGGTCCTCGGGGGTCGCCGAGTCGCCCGTGCCCCTCAGGTCCAGGCGGATCAGGGTGCGGTGGGCGGTGAGGCCGCCCAGGTCGCCGAGATAGGCCGAGGCCTGCATCGGGCCGCCGGGGAGACAGACCAGGGGCGGGCCCTCGCCGGTGGCGTGGTAGGCGAGGAGGGTGCCGTCGGGGGCGGTGAAGGTGGGCATGACGTGAGGCTTTCAGCATGGCTGAGCTGTGGCAACGCATTAACGCCGCGCGTTCGTCCCGTCACGGGCGAAGGGCCGGGCGGTCGATCCGCCCGGCGCCTTGAATGCCGCTGTTGTCCGCGCCGCTCAGCTCGACGACTTTGCGCCCTGCCGCGCGTAGTACCACCAGGTGACGGCGATGCAGGTGACGTAGAAGGCCACGAAGCCCCACATCGCGCTGGTCACCGCGAAGTTGGCGAACAGGGCCGGGATGAAGAGAAGCCGTAGGCAGGGCCTCGGTGTACTCCGGGGTGCCTTCGGTGAGGCCCTTGAGGGGCGGCCTCGATCACTCGGGTGGTCGAGGCCGCCATGCCGACGAAGGAGAGGATCGTGACACGGGCGCCGCCGATCCTGTCGGCGATCCAGCCGCCGGCCCAGCGGGCGAGGGCGCCGAGGGCCGGGCCCGTCCAGGCGTAGGTGGCGACGGAGCAGGCCGGGAAGGCGGTCTTGATCAGCATCGGCAGGGCGGCGGCGAAGCCGATGAAGGAGCCGAAGGTGCCGACGTAGAGCCAGGTCATCACCCAGGTGTGCTTGCGGCGGAAGATCACCTTCTGCTGGGCGAAGGACGACGAGGCCGTCTTGAGGTTGTTCTGGCCGAACCAGGCGATGGCCGCCGGCACGATCAGGACCGGGACCCAGACGAAGGCCGCGTTCTGGAGGTGGACCGTCTCGCTGGTCCGGGCGTTCTGCCGGCCCGAGCCGATCGCGATGACCGAGCTGGTGATGACGATCGGGGACAGCAGCTGGACCACCGAGACGCCGTGGTTGCCGAGGCCGCCGTCGATGCCGGTCGCGTTGCCCTTCTCTCGCTTGGGGAAGAAGAAGCGGATGTTGGCGAGGGAGGAGGAGAAGAGATGGCGCCGCCGGCTCCGCAGAGGGCCGCGATCATGGCCATCGTCATGAAGGACGTCGAGATGTCCTGGATCGCGTAGCCCAGCCGGACCAGCGGGACGATCAGGACGACGGTGGACACCGCGGTGAAGGTGCGCTGACCGATCCTCGGACCGAGGAAGGTGTAGATCATCCGGGCGGTGCCGCCGGTCAGGCCGGGGATCGCGGTGAGCCAGAACAGCTGCGAGGTGGAGAAGCTGTTCCGGCCCACCGCCCGCCCGGTCAGGCCGCGTGCCGCTCCCGTCCCCGGTGCTCCCGGACGATCTCCGCGTAACGGTGTCCCGAACCCTTGATCGTGCGGGTCTGGGTGGCGTAGTCGACGTGGACGAGACCGAAGCGCTTGTCGTAGCCGTAGGCCCACTCGAAGTTGTCCAGCAGCGACCAGGCGAAGTAGCCGGCCAGCGGGGCACCCTTGCGGGCTGCGGACGCGCAGGCGGCGAGATGGCGGGCCAGATAGTCCTGCCGCTCGGGGTCGTCGACGGTACCGTCCGGGCGTACGGCGTCGGGGTAGGCGGAGCCGTTCTCGGTGACGTACAGCTTCCGGGCGCCGTACTCGTCGGTGAGCCGGAGCAGCAGGGTCTCGATGCCGCTCGCGTCGATCTCCCAGTCCATGCCGGTGCGGGGGACGCCGGCACGGCGGACGGAACGGACGTAGGGGGCCGGGCCGTCGGGGTCGTCGGCGACGGTCTGCGGGAAGTAGTAGTTCAGGCCGAGCCAGTCGAGCGGGGCGGCAATGGTCTCCGAGTCGCCCGCGCGGGCGGGCAGTTCGACGCCGTAGACCTTCCGCATGTCCTCGGGGAAGCCGCGGCCGTGGATGGGGTCCAGCCACCAGCGGTTGGTGTGGCCGTCCATGCGGCGGGCGGCTTCGAGGTCCTCCGGGCGGTCGGTGGCGGGGTGCACGGTGGAGAGGTTGTTGACGATGCCGACCTGGGCGCCGGGGGCCGCCGCGCGGATGGCCTGGGTGGCGAGGCCGTGGCCGAGGAGCAGGTGGTAGGAGGCCCGGACCGCCGCCGTGAGGTCCGTCCAGCCGGGGGCCATCGCCCCTTCCAGGTGGCCGATCCACGCCGAGCACAGGGGCTCGTTGAGGGTGGTCCAGTGGTTCACCCTGTCACCCAGTCGCTCGGCCACGACCGAGGCGTACGCGGCGAAATGTTCGGCGGTGTCGCGGGCGGGCCAGCCGCCGCGGTCCTGGAGGACCTGGGGCAGGTCCCAGTGGTAGAGGGTGACGGACGGGGTGATGCCGGCGGCGAGCAGTCCGTCGATCAACTCGTCGTAGAACGCGAGGCCCTTGGCGTTGACGGGACCGTCGCCGCCGGGCACGATCCGCGGCCAGGCCACCGACAACCGGTAGGCGTTGGCGCCCAGTCGGCGCATCAGACCGATGTCCTCGCGCCAGCGGTGGTAGTGGTCGCAGGCGATGTCGCCGGTGTCGCCGTTCGCCACCTTGCCCGGGGTGTGCGAGAAGGTGTCCCAGATCGACGGCGATCGGCCGTCCTCCGTCACGGCTCCCTCGATCTGGTAGGCGGCTGTGGCCGTGCCCCACAGGAAGTCGTGCGGGAGTGCGGCGAGATCGATGGTCACGTAAGTCCTTTCAGGAGT
This sequence comes from Streptomyces sp. S.PB5, assembly GCF_030403745.1. Lineage (GTDB taxonomy): Bacteria > Actinomycetota > Actinomycetes > Streptomycetales > Streptomycetaceae > Streptomyces. The sequence continues at coordinate 9,086 of NZ_JAQMWP010000010.1, read as the reverse complement.
GGTCACTTGACGGCGCCCGCCGTCAGCCCGGCGACGAGATAACGCTGGAGGAGCAGGAAGCCGGCCACCACCGGGACGCTCACGACCAGTGAGGCGGCCATGATCTGGTTCCAGTACACGTCGTAGAGCGTGGAGTAGCCCTGGAGGCCGACGGCGAGGGTGCGGGTGGTGTCGTTGGTCATCACCGACGCGAACAGCACCTCGCCCCAGGCCGTCATGAACGCGTAGACGGTGACCGCGACGATGCCGGGGATCGCGGCCGGTACGACGACCCGGAAGAGCGCGCCGAGCGGCCCGCAGCCGTCCACCAGTGCCGCCTCGTCCAGGTCGCGCGGCACCGAGTCGAAGTACCCGATGAGCATCCAGATCGAGAACGGCAGGGAGAAGGTGAGATACGTCAGGATCAGCCCGCCGCGCGAGCCGAACAGGGCGATGCCGGTGGCGTTGCCGATGTTGACGTAGATCAGGAACAGCGGGAGCAGGAAGAGGATGCCGGGGAACATCTGCGTCGACAGGACGGTGACCGTGAAGACGCGCTTGCCGCGGAAGTCGTAGCGGCTCACGGCGTAGGCCGAGAAGACCGCGATCACCACCGAGCAGACGGCGGCCGCGCTCGCCACGATCAGGGAGTTCACGAAGTACCGGGCGAGCGGGACCGTCGACCAGATGTCGATGTACGGCTGGAACGTCACCTCGCTGGGAATCCAGCGGAACTTGCCGGTGACGTCCGCGAGCGGCTTCAGTGAGCTGGAGAGCATCACGTACACCGGCAGCAGGACGAAGCCGGCGAGCAGGGTGAGGAAGACGCGCCGGGTCCACAGGAAGGACCGGGGTGGCGCCATGGGGGAGCTAGGCACGTGACGCCCTCCGTCCGCGTGTGGTGAGGGCGAGGTACACGCCCGTCACGAGGAGCAGGAACAGCAGCAGGAGCACGGACATGGCGGAGCCGGTGCCGAAGTTCCAGGTGACGAAGGAGGCTTGATAGATGTGGACCGAGATGAGGTCCGCGGCCTCCGGTGCCGACTTGCCGAACAGGACGTACGGCGTGTTGAAGTCGTTGAACGTCCACAGGAACAGCACCAGGATCAGCACCTGGTTGACGGCGCCCAGCGAGGGCAGGGTGATGCGGCGGATCTGCTGCCACATCCCGGCGCCGTCGAGGGCGGCCGCCTCGTACAACTCCCGTGGGATGTTCTGGAGTCCGGCCATGACGATGAGGAAGGCGAACGGCCAGCCCTTCCACACGGACACGACCAGCAGGGCGATGAAGCTGTTGTCGCCGATGAGCCAGAAGGACGGCTTGTCGGTGAGGCCGAGCTGGTCGTGCAGGACGTGGTTCACCAGGCCGTTGTCGTGCTGGAACATGAACACCCAGGTGATGACGGCCGCGTAGACCGGCAGGGCGTACGGCACCAGGAACAGCGCGCGCAGCAGACCGCGGCCGCGGAAGGTGTCCTGCATGCAGATCGCGGCGGCCGTGCCGATCAGCCAGCACAGCCCGACCGAGGCGAGCGTGAAGCCGACCGTGACGAGGAAGGAGTGCAGCAGGGCCTCGCCGACGGGGGCGTCGAAGTCCACCGACATACGGAAGTTGTCGAGGCCGGCCCACGGCGCGGCGCCCCAGTCGCGGATGTAGAACTGGGTGAGCTCCTTGAAGCTCATCACGATGCCGATGACCATCGGCACGAGATGGACGAGGAGTTCGAGGATCAGGGCGGGCAGGAGAAGCAGATAGGGCAGTCCGATGCGGCGGATGCGGCCGGGGACGCGACGGCGCGGTCCACGCGTCGCCTTGTCGCCCGACTCCCCCTTGTGCACCGGGAGTTCGACGGTACTGGTCATCCGGGTCACGCCGCCGGCATCTGTGCCTGGGCCTTCTCCAGGGCCGCCTTCACCGATTCGGTGGTCACCGCGCGACCGGCGGCGGCGTCGGCGAACAGGCCCTTGATGGCTGTGCCGACCGCCGTCTCGAACTGCGACTCGTCGGCGACCTGCGGGGCCGCGACCGCGCTGGTGGCGAGGGTGTTCTTCAGGACGCCGTTGGCGGGGGTGTTGAAGGCCGCGTCCGCCTGGGCGCCCTTCACCGGCGGGATGGAGCTGTAGGCGGTGTTGAGGATCTTCTGCTCGGCGTCGCTCGTCATGAACTTCACGAACTTCTTCGCGCCGTCGAGGTTGTCGGAGTTCTTGAAGACGGCCAGGTTGATGCCCATCACCATCGAGTTGACGCCGGTACCGGTGCCGGGGGTGCCGGACTGCACGGGCACCGGGGCGATACCGAAGGAGTCCTCGCTCATGCCCTGGGACTTGAGGTTCGCGGACGCCGACTGCCACAGCAGCATCGCGGTCCTGCCCTTGGCGAAGTCGCTGACCGACTGGTTCTGCGCGTACTCGGCGTTGCCCGGCGCGATGACCTTGTCCTTGGCCATCAGGTCGACGAACTCCTTGACGCCGGCGACCGCCCCCTCGCCTGTGAAGTCGGGCTTGCCGTCAGCCGTGAAGAAGTCGCCGCCGTGCTGCTTGGCGAAGACGACCGCGTGGTGGATGTTCTCGGACGGGTTCGCGCCCTCCACGCCGAGCGCCCACTTGCCGCCCTTGGACAGCTTCTTGCCGTCCTCGACGAACTCGGCCCAGGTGGCGGGCGGTTGGGATATGCCCGCGTCGGCGAACATCTTCTTGTTGTAGTAGAGCGCGTAGGCCATCGAGTACAGCGGCACCGCGGCCGGGTCCTGGCCCTCGGCGCCCGTGGACCCGAGGGCGGAGTCGACGAAGCGGTCCTTGCCGCCGATCGCCTCGAAGTTCTTCGCGTCCCACGGCAGCAGCGCGCCGGTCGCCTGCAGCGAGGCGCTCCAGGTGTTGCCGATGTTGAGGACGTCGGGTCCCTGGCCCGACGTCGTCGCCGTGAGGATGCGGTTGAGCAGGTCCGACCAGGGCACGACCTCCAGCTTCACCTCGATGCCGGTCTGCTTCTCGAACTTGTCGAGTTCCGGCTGGAGGACCTTCTTGTCGACCTCGACGCTCGCCCCCTGGTTGGAGGCCCAGTAGGTGAGCGTCTTGGGCGAGTCGTTGGACCCGCCCTCGGTCGACGAACCGCCTCCGCAGGCCGACACGGCCAGGGCGAGAGACAGGATGACGGCGCCTACGGCCGCGGCTCGGTTGCTGCGCATGGCTCCTGGTGTCCCTTCAGGGAATGCACTCACGGCTTAATTTAGGACGTGAGTTAAATGCCGCGGGTTCGGGACGTCAAGGGGTTGCGCAGCGGGAGTTCGACGGGGAAGCACGGTCGGGACCGGGCCGTTCACTTCCTGAAGGAGGGAGCCCGGGTGGCCGCCCCGCGCAAAGGTGGTCCCTCCCGCGTACGGGAGGGACCACCCCGGTGGCTCGCTACCGCTGGGCCGGTGTCACGGCCGACGGCGCCGGGGCGTACCCCGTGGGCCGGGCCGTGAACGTGCCCCGGCCCTGCGTCCGGCTGCGCAACCGGGTCGCGTAGCCGAAGAGTTCGGCGAGCGGCACCGTCGCGGTGACGACCGTCGAACCGGCCCTGGTGACCGAGCCGCTGACACGGCCGCGCCGGGCCGCCAGGTCACCGAGGACCGAGCCGACGGCGGTGTCGGGCACGGTGACCGTGACCTCGGCCACCGGTTCCAGCAGGACCACCGCGCAGGCACGCAGGGCTTGCCGGAGCCCGAGCCGGCCCGCCGTGCGGAAGGCCGTGTCGGAGGAGTCCTTCACATGGGTCGCCCCGTCGGTGAGGGTGACCCGCAGCCCGGTCACGGGATGACCGGCCAGGGGCCCCTCGGCCAGGGCGTCCCGGCAGCCCGCCTCGACGGCCCGGACGTACTCCTGCGGCACCCGCCCGCCGACGACGGCCGAGCGGAACTCGAACCCGGCATCCAGGTCGAGTGGCTCGACGTCGAGGACGACATGCGCGAACTGCCCCGCGCCACCGTCCTGTTTGACGTGCCGGAAGACGTGTCCGGACACGCCGCGCACAACGGTCTCGCGGTGGGCGACCCGCGGCCGCCCTGCGTTGACGTCCACCCCCTGGTCCCGCCGCACCTTCTCCAGCGCGACCTCCAGATGCAGTTCGCCCATGCCGGACAGCACGGTCTGCCCGGTCTCCGGATCGGTCCGCACCACCAGCGACGGGTCCTCCTCGGCGAGCCTCGCGAGGGCCGAGGCCAGCCGGTCGGTGTCGGTGGACCTGACGGCCTCGACCGCCACGGAGACGACCGGTTCGGCGACCCCGGGCGCTTCCAGGACGAGCGGGGCGCCCGGCGCGCACAGGGTCGCCCCGGCGCGGGCCGACTTCAGCCCGACGACGGCCACGATGTCCCCGGCGAGCGCCCGGTCCACCTGGGCGTGCCGGTCGGCCTGCACCCGCAGGATCCGCCCGACGCGCTCGGTACGCCGCGCACCCGCGTCCATGACGACGTCTCCCTTCCCGATCGTCCCGGAGTACACCCGGAGATAGGTGAGCCGCCCCGTCGGAGTGGCGTTCACCTTGAACACCAGCGCCGCGAAGGGTGCCGCCGGGTCGGCGGGCCGCTCCTGCCCTTCGTCCTCGCCGGTGCCGCGTACGGGCGGTACGTCGAGGGGTGAGGGGAGGTACGACACGACCGCGTCCAGCAGTGGCTCGATACCGCGGTTGCGGTAGGCCGAGCCGCACAGGACGACCACGGCGTCGCCGGTGCGCGTGAGGTCGCGGAGGGCGCCGACGAGGGTGCGCGCGTCGAGGGCCGACTGGATCTCGCCGACCGTGGACCGCTGCTCGTCGACCCTGGACGGTTGCTCGTCGACCGTGGACGGTCGCTCGTCTGCAGTCGACTGCCGCTCGCCAACCGTCGACCGCTTCTCGCCGACCGTCGATCGCATACAGAACTCCTCCAGCGCACCCGCGTGCAGTTCGGCCACCGCCTCCTCCAGCAGCCTGCGCCGCCGCAGCGCCTCCTCGCGCATTCCGGCCGGCACCTCTCCTGTGACCATGCCACCGTCGTCGGTCCAGGTCAGGGCCCGCATGTGCACCAGGTCGACGACACCGCGGAACCCGTCCTCCGTACCGATGGGCAGCTGCACGACCAGCGGAGCCGGATGCAGGCGCTCCCGGATCGACTCCACGGCGGTGTCGAGGTCGGCGCCCGCGCGGTCCAGCTTGTTGACGAAGGCGATCCTCGGTACGCCGTACCGGTCGGCCTGCCGCCACACCGACTCGCTCTGTGGCTCGACGCCCGCGACGGCGTCGAACACGGCGACCGCCCCGTCGAGCACCCGCAGCGAACGTTCGACCTCGTCGGCGAAGTCGACGTGCCCCGGGGTGTCGATCAGGTTGATGCGGTGACCGTCCCAGGCACAACTCACCGCCGCCGCGAAGATCGTGATGCCACGGTCGCGCTCCTGGGAGTCGAAGTCGGTGATGGTGGTGCCGTCGTGGACCTCGCCACGCCGGTGCGTGGTGCCGGTGGCGTAGAGGATCCGCTCGGTGACGGTGGTCTTGCCGGCGTCGACATGGGCGAGGATGCCCAGGTTGCGGATGACGGCGAGGGAGTTGAGGTCGGTGCGCACGGCCCGTGGCCTTTCGGTCGGTGTGATGCAGGGCGGCGCGATTCCCGGAGCAGGCGGCATGAACGGAACTGACGGCACGTCAATCCGTAGACATCTACCGTCAGTTGGTGATCAGACGTGCGTCCGGGGCATTCGGTGCCGGCCGCGCAGCGGGCACCGGACGGACGAGGACACGAGGATCACGTCGTACGACGACGGGGGAACGACGACAGCGGCGCGGTCTCGCACGGCCGGTCTCCCCTCACTCGTCGGTCCTCATCAGGAAACGCCCCCCACCGATGCGGGCGGCGCGTGTCGCGTGGTGAGTGTAGGGAGACGGCGACACCCGGGTCATCCGATTTTCCGGCGTCACCTCGACCGGACCCTCGGGCCGCCGTCAGGGCCGGAGCCGGGCCGCGACGAGGGCGATGTCGTCCTCGGGGTCGGTGGGGGCGGCCTCGGCGAGTACGAGGTCCAGGAGGCCGCCGGGGTCCAGGCAGGCGGCGCCGGTGCGGATGCGGGTCAGACGGTGCAGGGAGGCGTCGATGTCCTCGTGACGGCGTTCGATCAGGCCGTCGGTGTAGAGCAGGAGGGTGTGCCCGGGCTCGTAGGGGCCCGCGAACGGGACGTACTGGCGGTGGCCGGTGCCGAGCGGAGGCCCGGGGTTCACGGGGAGCAGCGCGGCGCGGCCGTCGGGGCCGAAGAGGACGGGCGGCAGGTGTCCGGCGCTGGCGTAGGTGCAGGTGGCACGGCGTGGGTCGATGACGGCGGCCACACAGGTCGCGGGGCGTTCGGCGCCGGTCGTGTGGAGCAGGTGGTCGAGTTCGCGCAGGATCCGGTCGGGCGCGGACTCACGGGCGGCGATGACCCGCAGCATGGCCTGGTAGCGGCTCATGGCGACGGCGGCGTCCAGGCCGTGGCCCATGACGTCACCCAGGACGAGGAGGGTGCGGCCGTGGGCGAGAGGGACGGTCTCGAACCAGTCGCCGCCGACGAGCACGCCCCGTCCGGCGGGCCGGTAGCGGTAGGCGACGTCGAGGCCGGGGTGCGGGGTGCCCGGCTCGGCGAGCAGGGCGCGCTGGAGCTGGACGACGGCGTTGTGCTCGGCGGTGTAACGGCGGGCGTTGTCGAGGCTGATGGCCGCCCGGCCCGCGAGGTCCTGGGCGATGACGGCGTCGGTCTCGTCGAACACGGGTGAGCCGTCGGCCCGGACCATGCTGACCGTGCCCACGTCGTGGCCGCGCGCGGTGAGCGGCACGATCAGCGCGGAGTGCAGGCCCGCCGCGCGGTAGGCGGCCACCCTCCTGGCGTCGGGCGCGGAACGGCGCAGCTCGGCGTCGGTGGGCACGTTGTCGATCACCGGGCGGCCGGTGGCGAGGCAGCGGGGGATGGCGGAGCCGGGCTGGTAGTCGACGTACTCGCCGGGGCGGCCGAGGCTGCGGACCACGGCCTCCAGTTCGGGCGTCGAGGCCATGGCGGCGCGGAGCAGCCGCAGGGTGCCGTCCGTGGGCGTACGGCTGCTGCCTCGTTCGGGGAAGACCTCCACGGTGGCCGCGTCGGCGAGCTTGGCCACCAGGAACTCCGCCAGCTCCTGGCAGGTCGTCGTCATGTCCAGGGTGGTGCCGATGCGGGTGGCGGCCTCGTCGAGGAGGGCGAGGCGCTCCTGGGCGCGCTGCAGCTCCAGCTGCTCCTGCCGGGCGACCGAGATCTCCAGCAGGATGCCGACCAGACCGACCGGCCGGCCCTCGTGCTCCAGCCGGTGGTAGGCGCCGTGCCAGTAGCGGCGCTCCACGGGCGAGTCGGCCCGGGTGTGGCCGCTGGAGACCGTCTCGCGCGAGATGCCGTCGGCGATGACGGCGAGCAGCACGTCCTCGCGCGCCTCGACGTCCGGCACCACCTCGGCGACGGTCCGCCCCAGGTGCTCCTCGGCGGGTACGCCGTTCATGCGGGCGAGCGTGGGATTGACGTACCGGTAGCGCAGCTCGGTGTCGAGCACGCCGATCGCCGCGGGCGTCCCGTCGAGGATCTGTGCCAGCAGCTCGGGCACATGCGCCGACGGGGCGCCCCAGAAGTCCGGGTCGCCCTCCCCCGGCGCCGCGCGCTCACCCCGGGTCCGCTCCTGTCCCACACCGGCATACGACCATGGCGCGGACGTGCTCGCACGCGGAGTCGCCCGGAAAACACTTTGTGCGGGCCGAGACCATGCTCGACCCGCACAAAGGAACTGCTCTGTTGCTCTGCTCTGTGTCCGAGGGGGGACTTGAACCCCCACGCCCGATAAAGGGCACTAGCACCTCAAGCTAGCGCGTCTGCCATTCCGCCACCCGGACTAGGTGTCTGCCGCCTTGCCGGGGGTGTTCCCCGCGGCGACATGGACAACAATACCAAGCTTTCGGAGTGCCTTTCACCTGCATATCCGTGGCCTGGGCGGTGGTCCTGAGCGGGCGGCCGGAGCGACTTTCACGGCCTCACCGTGAGCGACCACGCGGTCACGCACGGCCCGGCCGGAGTCGGTCGGGGCCGGTCGCGGGGGCGACCTCGGCAGCGGCGTCCCGGCCTCTACTTCTCCCGCTCGTGGTACATCTTCCGCGTCTGCTCCGTGTGGGCCCGCATGATCTCCGTGGCGCGCTGTTCGTCGCGGTCGGCGATCGCCGCGATCAGCTCACGGTGCTCGGTCCAGGACTGGCGGCCGCGCTGCCGGGCGACCGGGGTGTAGTACCAGCGGACGCGTCGGTCGACCTGGGCGGCCAGCTCCGCGAGGACGGCGTTGCCGGCGAGTTCGATGATCTTCGCGTGGAGCCGGGCGTTCAGCGCGACCGCGGCGTCCACGTCGTCGGCGGCGACCGCGCGCTCGCCCTCGGCGCACAGCTCCTCCAGTACGCCGATGGCGGCGGAACCCGCGTTGGCGGCGGCGAGCCGGGCGGCTTCGGCCTCCAACAGGGTCCGGACGGTGAGGAGTTGGTCGGCCTCTTCCTCGGTGGGCTCGTGCACGAAGGCGCCCTGGGCGGGCCGGAGATCGACCCACCCCTCGGTGTTCAGCCGCTGCAACGCCTCCCGCACCGGCTGTCGGGAGACCCCTAGGTGACCGGCGAGTTCGCTCTCGACCAGGTGCTGTCCGGGCTGGAGGGCGCGCGTGATGATGAGTTCGAGGAGGGCCTCGTAGACGCGGTCGCGCAGCGGTCCGGGGCGTTCGAGCTTGGGCACCGCACCCTGCGGCAGTCCTGTCGTCGACAACATCACGACCCCTCTCGCCAGCGCCGTCGCTGCATCGAGAGCCCAGTATGAATTGGCTTTCGCCTACAGTCTACGGCGCACAAACGCCTGGACATCCGGGAGTTGGGCCCCTGGAAGCGGTGCCGGACGGGGGGTGGCGGGCGGTTCCCGAACCCTTGCTGCCACCGGCTCCATCCTGTAGACAATATTTCGTCGACAGAGTTCGATACGTTTTCGACAGTTCCGCGGTACACCCTCGACCGGACGGAGCACCCACACAGTGAAAGTCGCAGTCCTCGGCGCCGGAGCCATCGGCGCCTACGTCGGCGCCGCCC
>NZ_JAQMWP010000001.1 GCF_030403745.1 Streptomyces sp. S.PB5 | reverse complement strand
CTAATCTGGCGTTGATTTTTGGCACGCTGTTGAGTTCTCAAGGAACGGACGCTTCCTTTGTACTCACCCTTCCGGGCTTTCCTCCGGGCAGTTTCCCTTCGGTCTTGCGTTTCCGACTCTATCAGACCGTTTCCGGTCCCGATTCCCAGTCGGCGGGATTTGTCGTGGGCTTCTGGCTTTCGCCCGTCGGCCTTTCGATATTCACTACGTTAGCCCATCCTCTCGCCAACTCATAATCGAGTTTCGCGAGTTCGAATTCAGGCATGCAGGCACGCCGAATCGGCCCTCGCTGAGGGGTGGTTCTAGGTAGTGGTTTGGCCGCTTCCGGCTGCTGACGATCGCAGTACCCGGTTCAAGCGGCTCGGGCTACGTTACGCACCTTGGAACGGCGCGTCAACTTGAACGACGCCTCGGCGTATGGGCGCGATAAGGGCTCACCGTCGGGTCGTTGGCGACCCAGAAGCGCCAGGGGTGGACGCCTCCTTCACCGGAGACTCCGGTGCGGGGACCGTTGCGTACCTGGTCGGGGGTGACCGGGGTGCCGGCGAGGACCCGCAGCTGGGTCTCTCCGGCGGCACAGGCGTCCGTGCCGTCCAGAGGGCGGGCCACGTCCAGGGCGGTGGCCAGGCGGGCCGGGCCTTTGGCCAGTTCCTTGTCGTTTCGGGCCGAGATTCGACGTTTACGCGCGAGCTCGGCGCCCTCGACGATCTCGCCGGCGCGGAGCAGCACCGCGCTCGCCGTACCGTCCGGACCGCACACCAGGTTCATGCAGTGCCACATGCCGTAGGTGAAGTAGACGTACACATGACCGGGCGGACCGAACATCACGTCATTGCGGGCCGTGCGGCCGCGATAGGCGTGGGACCCGGGGTCGTTCGGGCCGTCGTAGGCCTCCACCTCCGTAAGGCGGAGGGTGATCGGACCGTCCGGGGTGGTGCGTACGAGGAGACGGCCCAGGAGGTCGGGGGCGACTTCCAGTACGGGCCGGTCGAAGAACTCACGTGGGAGGGGCGTACGGTCGGGGGTCGCGATCATGCCGTCCGAGGGTAGTGCAGACGGGTGGCTGCAACGGGGTGGTCAGGCGGCGCTCGCCTTGGAAGGGTGAGGGCGCGGAACCGGCCACGGCCGGATCGCGTTGGTATGGATCAAGGGTCCACGTGCAACTCGTTCATATCGAGAAGCAAGTCGCAGGACGACGTAAGAGGGAGAGTCATGGCGTTCAAGAAGCTGCTCGCGAGCCTGGGGGCCGGCGGGGCTTCGGTCGAGACGGTGCTGACCGAGGTCAACGTCGTTCCGGGTGGTGTCGTCCAGGGCGAGGTGCGGATCCAGGGCGGGTCCGTCAATCAGGAGATCGAGGGGCTCTCGGTCGGGCTGCAGGCCAAGGTCGAGATCGAGAGCGGCGACCAGGAGTACAAGCAGGACATCGAGTTCACGAAGGTGCGGCTCGGTGGTGCCTTCGAGCTGCAGGCCGGTGCGGTGCACGCGGTGCCGTTCGGGCTCGAGATCCCGTGGGAGACGCCGATCACGACGATCGACGGGCAGGCGCTGCGCGGGATGCACATCGGTGTGACCACCGAGCTGGAGATCGCGCGTGCCGTGGACTCGGGTGACCTGGACCCGATCAATGTGCACCCGCTGCCGGCGCAGAAGGCGATCCTGGACGCCTTCATCCAGCTGGGCTTCCGGTTCAAGAACGCGGACATGGAGCGCGGTCACATCCGTGGCACCCGCCAGAAGCTGCCGTTCTACCAGGAGATCGAGTTCTTCCCGCCGCAGCAGTACCGCGGGATCAACCAGGTCGAGCTGAGCTTCGTGGCCGACGCGAACGTCATGGACGTGGTGTTGGAGATGGACAAGAAGCCCGGTCTGTTCAGCGAGGGCAGTGACACCTTCCGTTCCTTCCAGGTGGGTCTGCACGACTACCAGGGCACCGACTGGGCGGCGTACCTCAACCAGTGGCTCTCCGAGGTCGGCAGCAAGCGCAACTGGTTCTAGGCTCGGGACTGCTGATTCCGGTAATTGATCAGGAGGTACCGAGGTGACCGAGCTGAAGCGGCGGCCTCTCCCCCATGACTTCCACCCGCCCGTTCCGTCGTTCACGGTGACGAGCGAGGACATCGAGGAAGGGGCCACCCTCAAGGACGCTCAGGTCTACGCGGCCGGCAACACCTCGCCGCAGCTGCGGTGGGAGGGCTTCCCGCCCGAGACCAAGAGCTTCGCCGTGACCTGCTACGACCCCGACGCCCCTACGGGCAGCGGGTTCTGGCACTGGGTGCTGTTCGACATCCCGGCCTCGGTGACCGAGCTGCCGGTGGGTGCGGGCAGCGGCAAGTTCGAGGGGCTGCCCGAGGGTGCCGTACAGGCGCGCAACGACTACGGCAGCCAGGACTTCGGTGGGGCCGCGCCGCCGCCCGGGGACGGGCCGCACCGGTACGTCTTCACGGTGTACGCGGTCGACCAGGAGAAGCTCGGTCCGGATGCCGACGCCTCTCCTGCCGTCGTCGGTTTCAATCTGCGGTTCCACGCGATCGCGCGTGCGCAGCTGATCGGTGAGTACGAGAACCCCGCCGAAAGCTGAACAAGCCGAACGTTCATGGAACGTTTGCCCGCCCCTGGTCTTGGAAGTGATCAGGGGCGGGCACTTTTTATTTCGTTGTCCATCTCGGCGTGCCCGGCCAGAGTTGATCCCAGCCCGCCAAGGAGGTGGGCGGGTGAGCGCAGGAGGTGGGCTGGTCATGCGGGACACGCTGGTACTGAACGCGAGCTTCGAGCCGCTGTCGACGGTGACGTTGAACCGTGCCGTCGTTCTGGTGCTCCAGGACAAGGCCGTTGTCGAGCAGTCCCACCCCGAACTGCGCATGCGCGGAGCCGCGGTCGACATACCGGCGCCCCGGGTGATAAGGCTGTGCAGGTACGTGCGGGTGCCCTTCCGAAGACAAGCTCCGTGGTCCAGGCGGGGTGTGCTGGTCAGGGACAGGCACCGGTGCGCGTACTGCGGGCGCAGGGCGACGACGGTGGACCATGTGGTGCCGCGGGCGCAGGGTGGTCAGGACTCGTGGCTGAACACCGTGGCCTCCTGCGCGGAGGACAACCACCGTAAGGCGGACCGGACTCCGGACCAGGCCGGTATGCCTCTGCTGCGCCAGCCGTTCGAGCCGACACCGGCGGACGCGATGCTGCTGTCCCTGGGTCACGAGGACTTCGACGCGCTTCCGGACTGGCTCGCGCAGCCGGCGGCATGACCCGTACGACATGACCCGTACGACGATGGGGTCCCCCTCTTCCTGAGGGGGGCCCCATCGTCGTATGACCGCCGCGGTGTTAGTCGATCGACGGCTTCTCTCGGCGTTCGGTGCCTGAGCCGCCGTTGCCCTGGTTGCCGCCGCCTCCTGAACCGCCGCCCAGGGGGCCGAAGTTGCCCATGGCGCCGGAGAGGCCCTTCAGGGCGTCGCCGATTTCGCTGGGGACGATCCAGAGCTTGTTGGCGTCGCCTTCGGCGATCTTGGGGAGCATCTGGAGGTACTGGTAGGAGAGGAGCTTCTGGTCGGGGTCGCCGGCGTGGATGGCCTCGAAGACCGTGCGGACCGCCTGGGCCTCGCCCTCCGCGCGCAGGGCCGCTGCCTTGGCCTCACCCTCGGCGCGGAGGATCTGGGACTGCTTCTCGCCTTCTGCGGTGAGGATCGCGGCCTGGCGCGTACCTTCCGCGGTGAGGATCGCGGCGCGCTTGTCACGGTCGGCGCGCATCTGCTTCTCCATCGAGTCCTGGATGGAGGTGGGGGGTTCGATCGCCTTGAGTTCGACGCGGTTGACCCGGATGCCCCACTTGCCCGTCGCTTCGTCGAGGACGCCGCGGAGGGCCGCGTTGATCTCCTCGCGGGAGGTCAGGGTGCGTTCGAGGTCCATGCCACCGATGATGTTGCGGAGCGTGGTGACCGTCAGCTGTTCAATGGCCTGGATGTAGCTGGCCACTTCGTAGGTCGCGGCCCGCGCGTCGGTCACCTGGTAGTAGATGACCGTGTCGATGTTGACGACAAGGTTGTCCTGGGTGATCACCGGCTGCGGCGGGAACGGGACGACCTGTTCACGCAGGTCGATGCGGTTGCGGATGGTGTCGATGAACGGGACGACGATGTTGAGGCCCGCGTTGAGCGTCCGCGTGTAGCGGCCGAAGCGCTCCACAATGGCGGCGCTGGCCTGCGGGATGACTTGGATCGTCTTGATCAGGGCGATGAAGACCAACACCACCAGAATGATCAAAACGATGATGACCGGTTCCATCGTCGCTTCCCCGTACCTCTCTCCGCCTCGGCGCTTTCGGAAGATCTTAGGCTTGTTGAAGATCTTGCTGGTCGAGTCTGACAGACCGTCGAGCAACTCGTGGGCTGTTCGGTTCAGTTGAGTCGTACGAGGTCAGATGACGATCGCGGTCGCTCCCTCGATCTCCACGACGTCCACTTCTTGTCCTACTTCGTAGGCGCGGTCGACGTCGAGAGCCCGGGCCGACCAGACCTCTCCGGCCAGCTTGATCCGACCGCCGGAGCCGTCGACGCGTTCCGTGACGACCGCCTGTTTTCCCTTCAACGCCTCCACTCCTGTGGCGAGTCGGGGGCGTTGGGCGCTGTGCCGGGCGGCGATGGGTCGTACGACGCCGATGAGGGCGACCGATACGACCACGAAGGCGAGCACCTGCACGACGACGCCGAAGCCCAGGCCTGCGAGGATCGCGCCGGCGACGGCGCCTACCGCGAGCATGCCGAACTCCGGCATCGCCGTCATCACGAGAGGGATTCCGAGCGCGGCCGCGCCGATGAGCCACCACACCCATGCGTCGATGTCGTTCACATGGTCATGGTAGGTCCGCAAGTCCCGCTGCGGACAGGGCGCGAGGAGCGTCAGGAGAGCGGCAGGCCCTGCGCCGTCCAGCGCTCGCCCACCTGCTCCACGACGAGCGGGAGGCCGAAGCAGAGGGAGAGGTTGCGGGAGGTCAGTTCGAGCTCCAGCGGGCCGGCGGCGAGGACCTTGCCCTGGCGGATCATGAGGACGTGGGTGAAGCCGGGGGCGATCTCCTCGACATGGTGGGTGACCATCAGCATCGAGGGGGCGATCGGGTCGCGGGCGAGCCGGCCGAGTCGGCGTACGAGGTCCTCGCGGCCGCCGAGGTCGAGGCCGGCGGCGGGCTCGTCGAGGAGAAGCAGCTCGGGGTCGGTCATCAGGGCGCGGGCGATGAGGGTGCGCTTGCGCTCGCCCTCGGAGAGCGTGCCGAACTTGCGCTCCAGGTAGTCGCTCATGCCGAGGCGGTCGAGGAAGGCGCGGGCGCGCTGCTCGTCGATGTCCTCGTACTCCTCCTGCCAGCCCGCGGTCATGCCGTACGCGGCGGTCAGCACGGTCTCCAGGACGGTCTGGCGCTTGGGAAGCTTGTCGGCCATGGCGATGCCGGCCATGCCGATGCGGGGGCGGAGCTCGAAGACGTCGGTGCCGGGCTTGCCGAGGGTCTCGCCGAGGATGGTGGCGGTGCCCTTGCTGGGGTAGAGGTAGCTGGACGCGACGTTCAGGAGGGTGGTCTTGCCGGCGCCGTTGGGGCCGAGGATGACCCAGCGCTCGCCCTCCTTGACCGACCAGGAGACCTGGTCCACCAGAGCCCGGCCCTCACGGACCACGGATACGTCCTGAAGCTCCAGAACATCGCTCATGAGCGCGTTGTCTCCCCTTGCAGTGTGACCGGTCTCGGCGTCTCGGCTGTCGCGTGCGCGCATTTTCGGGCGCAGCCCTCAAGGAAATCTACGCCACCGGTCGGCCGCTCCATTCCATCGGTCCGGTCCTTAGGGTGGGGGCATGCTCTCGGAACCACGCTCTGGACGTCTTGCCGCTTGGGGAAATGGCCTTCTTGCCGGACTTGTGTCACCTGACGACGCCGTGCTCGCGATTGTGGGCGAGGACGCCGTGCACCGGGTGGAGGGGTTGCCGGGTGAGTCGGCGCCTGTCGGACTCACGCTCGCGCTCGGGCGGTTGCGGGCGCTCGGGGTGACCGGGTTGCGGGTCGCTCTGCCGGCGCCCGGGCATCCGTTGGGGCTCAGCGGGCCGCCGGAGTTCAATGCGCGGGCGCTCGAGGCCGAGGAGGCGGTGATCTGCCAGGGCGCTGCGCTGGGGCTGGTGCCTGAGGTGCACGAGGCCGGGCCTTCCGGTGATGTGCATGTCGAGGTCGTGTGGCATGTGCTGCCGGTGCGGGAGGCTCCGCCTGCGGATGTGCCGTCACTGGGTGAGGCGGAGCGGGAGCTGGCCGAGGCGTTGCGGGAGGCGACGGAGGTGCTGACCCGGCTGGATGTGGCGGGGTCGGGGCCGGTGGCGGAGGCGGCGGTCGATGCGTATCGGGCGCGGGCCGAGCGAGGGCGGGAGGTGTTGGCACCTGGGTATCCGCCTCGGGCGGTGCGGGTGCTGGAGCTGGCGCAGCGGGTGGGGTTGTTGGTCTCCGTGGCCTATGAGAACGGGCATGGGGGTGCGGTGAGTGCGGGGGAGATGGCGGCGCGGGCCTCGGCGTTGCGGCCGGTTGAGCGGACGGCTCGGCGGGCGCAGGTTGCGGCGTACAACGCGTATGTGGAGGAGCGGGAGCGGGGGGTGCGTTAGCCGGCGCGACGGGTGCGGGCTGAGCGAGGGGATTGGTGCGCAGCCCGGCGCGACGGGGCGCCTCCCCCAGAGGGGGACCCTCAGCGCCCGCCCGTGCCGTCCTGGGCGGCACGAATGCCCGCAGGCTGGGCTGGCCTGGGAGACACCGCGTGTCCGCTGCGTCGGCGGCTGGCATTGGCTGGAGATACCCAGGGGCGCGGGGAACTGCGCGATCAGCCCCCCACTCGACCGCAGACGAACACGCGCCCCCCTCCCCCGGCATGGCGAAGGGCCCCGCAGGTCGCCATTGACTTGCGGAGCCCCTCTCGGCGATGACCCGACGTCAGTCGTTCGTGCCCTCGTTGCCAAAGGCGGGATTCAGGGCGGCGATGCCGTTGACCGTGTTGCCGACGACGTTCACAGGGACGTGGACGGGGACCTGGACGAGGTTGCCCGAGCCGACGCCCGGCGACTTCACGGCCGCGCCGTCGGCACCCGCGTCGGCGACAGCGGCACCGGCGGCGGCACCCGTGGCCATACCGGCGACGGTGAGGGCCACGGCGGTTCGGATCATTGACCGACAAACTGACCGGCCCCCCAGGAGTGAGGGCCTGGGGGGCCGGAAGTCACTGCTGCTCCGGGACGGAGGTCAGCGGTTGATGCCCAGGTTGCCGAACGCCGGGTTCAGCACACCGATGACGTTGACGCTGTTGCCGACCGCGTTCACCGGGATGTGCACCGGGGCCTGGACGAGGTTGCCCGAGGCGACGCCGGGCGAGCCCACGGCCTTGCCGTCGGCGTGCGAGCCGTCGGTGGCGGAGGCCATACCGGCTCCGGCAGCGATCAGACCGCCGGCCACCATCGTCACGGCCGCTGCCTTCTTCAGGTTCTTCACTTCTGAGCCCTCCTAGCGATTGCCGCGGCAGTCGCCGCAGCACGCACTGGAGAACGGTGGAGATCGACGAAGGATGCGCCATCCGGGGGACATTCCCACGACGGTATGAATCTCAGTCCGGAACGGAACCCTCCGTATTGCCGTCCGCGTGGTGGATCAACCGGTCACCCCATGACGTACCGCCCAGAGCGCGGCCTGGGTTCGGTCCGCCAGGTCGAGTTTCATCAGGATGTTCGAGACGTGGGTCTTGACGGTCTTCTCGGAGAGGACGAGGGCGCGGGCGATCTCGCGGTTGGAGCGGCCGTCCGCTATCAGGCCGAGGACCTCGCGCTCGCGTTCCGTGAGCGAACCCGCCCTTCCCTGGCCGTTGTTGGCCTCCTCCTGGGAGAGAAGGGCGCCCGCTACCTCGGGCTGGAGCAGGATGTGGCCCGCATGGACGGAGCGGATGGCGCCGGCGAGGGCATCGGGGTCGATGTCCTTGTAGACATAGCCGGCGGCGCCCGCGCGCAGGGCCGGGATCACGGTGCGCTGTTCGGTGAAGCTGGTGACGATCAGCACGCGCGCGGGGTTGTTCAGTTCGCGGAGTCTGCGCAGGGCGTCGACGCCGTCCATGCCCGGCATCTTGACGTCCATGAGGACGACGTCGGGTTTCAGTTCCTCGGTGCGGGCGACTCCCTCGGCGCCGTCGGCGGCCTCGCCGACGACCTCGATGTCGTCCTGCACTTCCAGGAAGGTGCGCAGTCCGCGGCGGACCACCTGGTGGTCGTCGACGAGCAGCACCTTGATTGCGTCAGCCACCAGGGACCTCCATCTCGATCGTGGTGCCCTTCCCGGGCGCCGATTCCACTGTCAGGACACCGCCGACGCCGCTTGCCCGGTCCCGCATGGAGACCAGTCCGAGGTGGCGTCCCGCGCGGCGGGTCCGCTGCGTGTCGAAGCCGCCGCCGTCGTCGGTGACCCGCAGGACGGCGCCGCCGGCCCGGCGGGCGAGCGTCACGTCGACGTGCTCGGCGCCCGAGTGCCGCAGGGCGTTGTGCAGCGCCTCCTGGGCGACGCGCAGGACGGCCTCCTCCTGCGCGGCGGGCAGGGCGCGTACGCCGCAGCTGTCGAAGGTCACGCGCGCGGTGTGGGCGCGGTCGAGGACCTGGACCTGGGTGCGGAGGGTGGCGACGAGGCCGTCCTCGTCGAGGGCGGCGGGGCGCAGTTCCACGACGGCGGCGCGGAGCTCGTCCGCGGCCTCCGCGGCGAGGGTGGCGACCTGCTGGAGTTCGCCCTTGGCTCGGGAGGGGTCACGGTCGACCAGGGCGGCGGCGGCCTGGGCGGTCAGGCGCAGGGAGAACAGTTTCTGGGCGACCGCGTCGTGCAGTTCGTGGGCCAGGCGGGAGCGTTCCTCCGCGATGGTCAGTTCGCGGCTGCGTTCGTACAGGCGGGCGTTGGTGAGGGCGATCGCGGCGTGCTGGGCGAGGATGGAGAGCAGTTCCTCGTCCTCGGCGGTGAAGCCACAGCTTCCCTCCGGCTTGGGGCAGGGGGGGTGTGGGGGGTTTCCCCCCACAGGACGCAGCTTGTTCGCGAGGAACAGGGCGCCGATGACCTCGTCGCCGTCGCGGATGGGCAGGCCCAGAAAGTCGGACATGTCGGGGTGGGCCGAGGGCCAGCCCTCGAAACGGGGGTCCTTGCGCACGTCCGCGAGGCGCTCGACCTTGGCGTCCTGGAGCATCGCGGCGAGGATGCCGTGCTGGCGCGGGAGGGGGCCGATGGCCTTCCACTGTGCGTCGCTCACGCCGTCGACCACGAACTGGGCGAAGCCGCCGTGGTCGTCGGGGACACCGAGCGCCGCGTACTGGGCGTCGAGCAGCTCGCGGGCCGAGGCGACGATCGTCTTGAGGACGTCGCGCACCTCCAGATGCCTGCTCATGGCCAGCAACGCGGAGCTCACCGCGGCGAGGCCGGACCTGGGGCCTTGACTCATGCCCTCACGTTACCGGCGGGGTGTGACAGTCCGTATCGGCCCTGTGGCGGCGGCCGCCTAGGGCGGTGGGCCTAGGGCAAAGGGCCCCAGCGTCTCGCGACCCGCGTCCGACGCGGGCGGGGTGGACCGGTTCCTAGGTTGAGGGCACGCCGATCGTCAGGGCGTCGAGATCGACAAGGGGACTGTGTCATGCCGGTAGCGATCATCACGGGGGCCTCGAAGGGTCTGGGGCGCGCGCTCGCCGAGGCGCTGGCCGGGCGCGGCTGGGATCTGGTGCTGGACGCCAGAGGGGCGGGGGCGCTGCGCGAGGCTGCGGAGGGGATCGAGAAGCTCGGCACGCGCGTGGCGGCGCTGGCCGGGGATGTCACGGACGCCGGGCACCGGTCGGAGCTGGTGGCCGCCGCGGCGGAGTTCGGCGGCGTCGACCTGGTGGTGAGCAACGCCAGCGCGCTGGGCGCCGAGCCGCTCGTACGGCTGGACGCGCTGCCGTTGGAGGGGCTGCGGCGGGCGCTGGAAGTGAACGTGGTGGCCGCGCTGGGTCTGGTCCAGGAGGCGCTGCCGCTGCTGCAGGCGTCCGGGGCCGGGGCGGTGATCGCGGTCAGCTCGGACGCGGCCGCCGAGGCGTATGAGACGTGGGGTGGCTACGGGGCGTCGAAGGCCGCCCTGGACCACCTCGCGTCGGTCCTCGGCGAGGAGGAACCCGCGCTGCGGGTCTGGGCGGTCGACCCCGGGGACATGGCCACCGAGCTCTACGCGGCGGCCGTCCCGGACGACTCCGCCCCGCGGCCCGACCCGGTGTCCGTGGTGCCGGGCTTCCTGCGGCTGCTGGACGAGCGGCCCGCGAGCGGCCGGTATGCCGCACCTGCGCTGGTGGAGGAGCGGTGAGGGTCGTCTGGGGCCTCTCGGACGGGCCATGGGCGTGCGGCTCGGCCGGCTGGGGCGGGGTGCGGCGGTGACAACAGTGCTGCGTGTCCCGGAGGAGCTGTCGGCCCGTGTCCCGGCCGAGCAGCGTGGGCCGGGGCTGGACCGGGATGCCGTACGGCTGCTGGTGTCGCGTGGGACGGCGGTGTCGCACCACGCGTTCGCGGAGCTGCCGCGGCTGCTGCGCGCCGGTGACCTGCTCGTCGTCAACACGTCTCCCACGCTGGCGGCCGCCGTGGACGGGCGGATCGGGCACGCGCGCGTGGTGGTGCACTTCTCCACGCGCGGCGACGACGGACGGTGGGCCATCGAGCTGCGGGACCCCGACGAACGCGGCACCACGCGTCCGCGCGCGGGCGGCCCCGCGGGAACGGAGGTACAGCTGCCCGGAGGTGTGCGGCTGCGCCTGGAGGAACCGCTGAGCGCGGAGAGCGGACGGTTGTGGTGGGCGCGGGCGCGGGAGGCCGGAAGTGGTGGAGGCACACCGGCGTCGGCGACCGCCGAGGGTGGTGGCCGCCGCGCGCCGGGGGCGGAGGGCGGCTCGGGCGGCGGGCTTCCAGGGCAGACGTTCACCGAGCCCCTGGACGCGACCCGCACACCGGCGTCGGCGCCGGCGGCCGGGGGTGACAGTCGCGCGCCGGGGGCAGCGGAGGACGGCAGCGAGGGGATGCCAGGGCCGGCATTCGCCGAGACCCGGGACGCGGCGGCCGGCACACCGGCGCCGGCGGCCGTCGAGAGTGGAAACCGCCCGCGAGCGGCAGTGAGCGACGCGGGCGGCGGGAATCCGGGGCAGGCGTTCGCCGAGAACCCGGGCGCGGCCGATCACGGGGGCCGTGGCACGAGCGAAGCCAGGAGCCCGGGTGGTGCTGATGCCGGGGCCGTCGTGTCGGGGCTTCTTCGGGAGTACGGGCGGCCCATCCGCTACTCCTACACCGAGCGTGATCAGCCGCTCTCCGTCTACCGGACTGTGTTCGCGCTGCCCTCTCCCGACGGGGCCGGCAGTGCGGAGATGCCCAGTGCCGCGCGGCCCTTCACCGCTCGGCTCGTCGCGGAGCTGGTGAGTCGGGGGGTGCAGTTCGCGCCGGTCGTGCTGCACACCGGGGTGGCTTCGGCGGAGGCGCACGAGGCGCCGTATGCGGAGCGGTTCGCCGTGTCGGAGGCTTCCGCGCGGTTGATCAATGCCGTCAAGGCGGGGGGTGGACGTGTCATCGCCGTCGGGACCACGGCCGTGCGGGCCGTGGAGTCCGCTGTCGGTGCCGACGGGCTCGTACGCGCGCGTGCGGGGTGGACGGATCTCGTCGTCACCCCTGAGCGCGGGGTGCGGGTCGTGGACGGGCTGCTGACGGGGCTGCACGAGCCGGAGGCCTCGCATCTGCTGATGCTGGAGGCGGTGGCAGGGCGGGCGGCGATCGACCGTTCCTATGAGGAGGCGCTGCGTGGTCGCTACCTGTGGCACGAGTTCGGGGACACCCATCTCATCCTCCCGGAGGAGGACCCTCACGCTGAGCATTGCTGCAGCAACTGCTGGTGAGACTGTCATGCGTCCGATGTGAGCCCGCGCATAGGGCGCACATCACGTACGAAGGCGGATAGGAGATAAAGCGGTCCTGGGTGAGCGGGGCAGACGTTCCTGTCTGTCCCGTTTTGCCCTTCCCTGATCCACTACCCGGGATCGTAGGTCACACCTTTGCCACACATTTTTGCGGTCGCTAAGAATGGCTGCCGTCGCTCAGCGCCGCGGGTTCCCCCCGCGGCTTTTGTACGCAGAGCGGCCTCCGCGCTATTCGAAGAGGTCCATCCGCATGTCGAAGAAGAGCCACAGTCGCGCGCTGACCAAGCGCCACAAGGTCGCCATCGCCGGTGTCGCCACCCTCGGTGCCGCCGCCCTCGCGTTCTCCGCCGTTCCCAGCAACGCGGAGACCACCACGAGCGAGGCCGCTTCCTCGGCCGCGGTGGCGTACAGCTCCGAGCAGCTCAAGGACCTGCAGTCGGACGTGACCGAGCAGCTCGCCGACACGAGCCTGCAGGAGCAGGCCGCCGAGGCAGCCGCCGCGAAGAAGGCCGCCGCCGAGGCAGCCGCCGACGCCGTCGCGAAGAAGAAGGCGGCTGCCCAGGCCGCCGCCAAGAAGAAGGCCGAGGCCGAGCGCAAGGCGAAGGAGGCCGCCAGCCGGTCCGCCAAGCGTGCCGCGGTCAAGGCCGCCGCCCCGAAGTACGCCAACAACCTCGACGGCTGGATCAAGCACGCCCTCGCCATCATGGACGAGAAGAACATCCCGGGTACCTACAACGGGCTGTACCGCAACATCATGCGGGAGTCCTCGGGCAACCCGAACGCGATCAACAACTGGGACATCAACGCCATCAACGGCACGCCGTCGATCGGTCTGCTCCAGATCATCAAGCCGACCTTCGACGCGTACCACGTCGAGGGCACGGTCCACAGCCAGTACAACCCGGTCGCCAACATCGTCGCCGCCGCCAACTACGCGGCCGACAAGTACGGCTCGATCGACAACGTCAACGGCGCGTACTGAGGCTGCGCGGACCTCAGCTGCGGCTACGCCGAAGGGCGGCACCCCACCGACGGGGGTGCCGCCCTTCGGCGTCGTACGACTGCGACTACTTGCGCATGACCTCGGGCTCGTGGCGGCGCAGGAAGCGGGCCACGAAGAAGCCGCAGATCACGCCCAGGACGATCAGGGCGGCCATGTCCATGCCCCAGGCGCCGAGGGTGTTCTCCCACAGCGGGTCGTTGCTGTCGCCCTTGGCGGGCGGGCTGATGTTGTTGAAGTCGAGCGTGGCGCCCGCCGCGGCGACCGCCCAGCGCGACGGCATCAGGTACGACAGCTCGTTGACGCCGACCGAGTTGGCCAGCGGGAACAGACAGCCTGTGAAGACGACCTGGACGATGGCGAACATGACCAGCAGCGGCATGGTCTTCTCAGCGGTCTTCACCAGGGCCGAGATGATCAGGCCGAACATCATGGCGGTGAAGCCCAGCGCCATGATCGGGATGCACAGCTCCACCAGGATCGGGACGCCGGGGAGCAGGCCCTCGTCCGGGACCTTGCGGCTGGAGAAGCCGATGAGGCCGACCATCAGGCCCTGGAGCACGGTGATGAGGCCGAGCACGAACACCTTGGACATCAGGTACGCGGACCGGGACAGGCCGGTCGCGCGCTCCCGCTCGTAGATGACCCGTTCCTTGATCAGCTCACGCACCGAGTTGGCGGCGCCGGCGAAGCAGGCGCCCACCGCGAGGATCAGCAGGACGGTCAGGGCCGTGCCGTTGGCGACGGGCAGACCGGTGGTCGGGTTCTTCTCCGTGTTGACCAGGAGGTCCTTGCCCGAGTCGATGAGCAGGCTCACCGAGCCGAGGACGAGCGGCAGGATGATCGACAGGGCCAGGAAGCCCTTGTCGGAGGCGATCACCGAGACATAGCGGCCCACCAGCGTGCCGAACTGGGACATCCAGCCCTGCGGCTTGGGCGGCCGCATCGCCTGCATCGGCGGCATCTGTACGGACTGCGGCGCAACGGCGTCGATGTCCGCGGCGTACATCTGGTAGTGCTGCGAGCCCTTCCAGCGTCCCGCCCAGTCGTAGTCGCGGTAGTTCTCGAAGGCGGAGAAGACGTCGGCCCAGGTGTCGTAGCCGAAGAAGTTCAGGGCCTCCTCGGGCGGGCCGAAGTACGCCACGGCACCGCCCGGCGCCATCACCAGCAGCTTGTCGCAGATCGCCAGCTCGGCCACCGAGTGGGTGACGACGAGGACCGTGCGGCCGTCGTCGGCGAGGCCGCGCAGCAGCTGCATGACGTCGCGGTCCATGCCCGGGTCGAGGCCCGACGTGGGCTCGTCCAGGAAGATCAGCGACGGCTTGGTGAGGAGCTCCAGAGCCACCGAGACGCGCTTGCGCTGGCCGCCGGAGAGGGAGGTGACCTTCTTCTCCTTGTGGATGTCCAGCTTCAGCTCGCGCAGCACCTCGTCGATCCGGGCCTCGCGCTCGGCGCCGGTGGTGTCGGCGGGGAAGCGGAGCTTGGCCGCGTACTTGAGGGCCTTCTTGACGGTCAGCTCCTTGTGCAGGATGTCGTCCTGCGGGACCAGACCGATGCGCTGACGCAGCTCGGCGAACTGCTTGTAGAGGTTCCGGTTGTCGTAGAGGACGTCGCCCTGGTTGGCGGGCCGGTAGCCCGTCAGCGCCTTGAGCAGCGTCGACTTGCCGGATCCGGACGGGCCGATGACCGCGATCAGCGACTTCTCCGGGACGCCGAAGGAGACGTCCTTGAGGATCTGCTTGCCGCCGTCGACCGTCACCGTCAGATGGCGGGCCGAGAAGGAGACCTCACCGGTGTCGACGAACTCCTCGAGCCGGTCGCCCACGATCCGGAAGGTCGAGTGGCCGACGCCGACGATGTCCGTCGGGCCGAGCAGTATCGAGCCGCCCTTGGGGATCGGCTGGCCGTTGACGTACGTGCCGTTGTGCGAGCCGAGGTCGCGGATCTCCATACGGCCGTCGGGCGTCGAGTGGAACTCGGCGTGGTGACGGGAGACCTGCAGGTCGGAGACGACCAGTTCGTTCTCCAGAGCACGACCGATGCGCATCACGCGGCCGATGGAGAACTGGTGGAACGTGGTCGGGCTGCGGTCGCCGTAGACCGGCGGCGCCCCCGCGCCGACGCCGGCACCCTGCTGCGGCGGGATGTTCGCGGCGGGCTGCTGCGGCTGCTGCCAGCCGGCCTGCGGGGCCTGTTGCTGCGGCGGGGCCTGCTGGGCCCAGCCGGGGTTCGCGGCCGGAGCGCCGCCCTGGGCGCCCTGGGCGGCGTACGGCTGGGCCTGCGGCTGTGCGGCCGGGGCCGCGGTGCCGGTCAGGCTCACGCGCGGGCCGTCGGTCGCGTTGCCGAGGTGGACCGCCGAGCCGGGGCCGAGCTCCAGCTGGTGGATCCGCTGGCCCTGCACGAACGTGCCGTTCGTGGAGCCGTGGTCCTCGATGACCCAACTGCGGCCGCTCCAGGTGAGCGTGGCGTGCCGCCAGGACACCCTCGCGTCGTCGAGCACGATGTCACCCTGCGGATCGCGTCCGAGGGTGTAGGGCCTGGACACGTCGAGCGTCCAGGTACGTCCATTCAATTCCAGTACGAGTTCCGGCACTCCATGCCCCATGAGTAGTCCCCCGAGTTACCCCCAACACAGGGAGTCTAGGGATGTCGAACATCGTCGGGAACTATTTCAGTTTCCGCCCCCTGACCGAAAGTCGGGCCTTGTGAAGACCACGCGCACACGCTTCGACCGGTTCCGTTGACGGGGTTGAAACCGACCCGGAGAGTGGTAATCCACGCGAGGGGGACATGCGCGGCGGACAGCCGCGCTGCGGATCGGGGGGTCTGCCATGAGTGCGTCCATGAGCGTCGACACCGGCAAGCACGGCGTGAAGTTGCCCTGGGGCGACATCCTGCTGTCCGCGATCGCCGCCGTGAGCTGGGCGTTGATCGGTATGGCGGGGGTCGCGGCCCTCGGTCTGCATCTGCTGGAGGCGGACTCGACGGCGTCACTGGGCCCGATGACTGCGGCTGTTGTGGCGCTCGGGGCGGGTGGTTCGGTGACACCGTCCGGCGACGTGTCCACGTTCGGGCTGACCGGCGCGGAGGCGGCGACGGCCATCGAGATCACGCCATTGGGTGTCAGCCTGGTCGGTGCGCTCCTTTTGTCATGGTTCTTCCTACGGTCCCTACGGTCGGCGGGAGTTGTGATCGCACCGGCCGAACTCCTCGCACGCGCGGGCGCGGTGGTGGCCCTCTTCGTGGCCACGCTGGGCGGACTGGCCTGGGCAGGTCACGACGTCATCACGATCGACGGCAGCGCCCTCGGGCTCGACGACCTGCCCGGCGGCGGGGGCGGCGGGGGCGGTCTGGAGATCCCCGGGCTCGGTGACGTCGGGGACATCGGCGGGCTGCTGCCGGACCAGATCGGCGACCTGGTCGACGCGAAGGCGGCGGTCGGCTTCACGGTGGACACCGTCCCGACGCTGTTGGGCGGGCTCGGCTGGTCGGCGGGCATCCTGTTCATCGCCCTGCTGGCCTCACGCCGTACGCCGCTCCCCCGCGGCTGGGAGGCACTGCACCGGGTCGTACGCCCCGCGGTGTCGGCCCTCGTGACCGTCCTGCTGGTCGCGGTGGCGGCGGGGCTCGCGGCCGCGGCGTACGCCTCGATCGGCGACGACCACCCGAAACGCATCGCGGGCGCGGCGCTCCTGGGCACGCCCAACGGCACCTGGCTCGGCATCCCGATCGGCCTGTTCGTGCCCTGGGACGGCCGCGCGACGGGCCCCCTGGCCAACTTCCTCCCCGCCCCCCTGGACGACCTCCTGAGCTCCGAACGCGACCAGTCCGTGTCGCTGTCGCGCCTGGCGGAACTGGACGGACGGGTGTGGCTGTTGGGGGTCGCGGCGGCGATGATGATGCTGTTCGCGGGGGTACTGACGGCGGTGCGGACGCCGGTGGGGGTTGCTGCGGGGGATCCGGGGGGTGGTGTCCCGGGCGGTACGGGGGCCGGGACCGGCGTCACGGGCGCGGGCGGTACGGGGGTACGGGGGCCGGGGGCCGGTGTCGAGAGCGGTGCGGGTGGCTGGGGGTCGTCGGCCGGTTCCGCGTACGGACGGGATCCGGGGGGCGGGGGCGCGGGCGGTACGGGGTCGGCGGGAGCATGGACTCCGGGCGCCGCTGTTCAGAGCGGTGCGGGTGGCTGGGGTTCGACGGCCGGTTCCACGTACGGACGGGATCCGGGGGGCGGGGGCGCGGGCGGTACGGGTGAGGCGTGGGTACGGGATCCAGCAGCCGGCGGTCAAGGGGGCGCGGGCTCGACGGGGGTACGGGATCCAGGGGCCCTCGGTTTCGCCGGGCGCTGTGCGCTACGGCTGGGGGTCGTCACGGCGTTGGCGCTGCCGTTGCTGGCGTGGCTGACGGAGATCTCCGTGAACGCCTCGCTGTCGGTGCTCGGCTTCGACGCGTTCGGCGCGGGCATCGAACTGCACGGGCATCTCGGTATGGCACTGCTTATCGGTGCCCTGTGGGGAGCGGGCGCGGGAGCCGCCGGGGCACTGCTCGCCCGTGCGACGGGGGCGGCGGGTAATCGGGCGGCGCCGCTGGCACTCGGTGACGGGGCGGCGGTGCCGGGGGGTGGCCGGCCGGGGGACGGACAGCCGGGGGGTGCGGGCGAGGCTGGGGTGTATCCCGGAGGGGCGGGGGGCTCGGGGTATCCGGACGCGGCCGGGACGTATCCGGGAGGAGTGGGGGCTGCGGGGTATCAGGGCGAGGCCGCGGCCTATCCGGGCGGGGCGGGGGGCGCGGGATATCCGGGCGGGGCCGAGGCTCACCCGGGCGGGACTGGGGGCGCCGGGTACCCAGGCAGGGCTGAGGCTCACCCAGGAAGGGCGGGGGGCGCGGGGTACGAGGTCGGGGCCGGGGCTCATCCAGGGGATCCGGGAGGCACGCGGCACCCCGGCGGGGATCAGGCGTACCCAGGAGAAGCGCGGACCGCGGGGTACCCGGGCGGAGCCGAGGCGCGCCCAGGGGATCCCGGAAGTACGCGGCACCCCGGCGGAAATGAGGCGTACCTGCGAGAGTCAGGAGCTGGGCGGTACCCGGGCGGGTCCGGTTCGGCTCCGCACGAGGGGTCGTCGCCGGAGGCGCCGTACGGCGGGGCAGCGGGGACGGTCCCGCGCGCGGGCGGTTCTCAGGCCGGACGGCACCCGGGGGAATCCCGGGGCACACCTCGCGGAGGCGACGCCGGTAATCCGCCCGTGGGTGGCGGGTCCGGGCCGTACGAGCCTGGTGCTCCGTACCGGCCCCCGAACCCGGCCACCAATCCGTACCTGCGGGTGCCCGACGAGCTGCGCGAACCGGAGGACGCCCGGCCGTCCGACGCACCGGGCCCAAGCGCAACGGCTCCGCCGCGCAGGGACGCGCCGCCCGACCGCCGCCGGGCACCGGACGACGCACCACCGGAGCGCCGAGCCCAGTCCTCGGAAGGCGGCTGGCGACGGGGAACACCTTCCCCGGGCCAGGACGGCTCACCCCCGGGACCACCGAGGCAAGGGCCTCCGCCCGCGGAGGGTGCCTGGCGACCGGGACAGCAAGCACAGCCGACCGATGTGGGCCGGCGGCCGGGTGCACATCCGAACGACCGCACCCGGCAACCTGGCGGAACACCACCCGAACCCGGAGCCGGACCACAAGGCACGCGACGCCCCGGACCGGAAGCCCAACCCACCCAAGGGGTCTGGCGGCCTGGTGGGGGTCCCGGTGGGCGGGGCCCGCAGCCGCCGGGGAATGGGCCGGTGCCCGGGGACGAGGGGGCGGCCGGTGAGATGCCCGAGGAACCGCTGACCGGTGACGATCTGTACGCCGCGCCCACCATGGTGCGGCCCATCGAGCCGCCGCCCCGGTCACCGCGCAGGTCTCCCGGATCGCGGCCTGCGGGACGCGAGCCGTCCTCGCCGGACGAGGGACCGCCACCGCCACCGCCACCGCCTCCCCCGCCACCGCCACCACCACCTCCCCCTCCGCCGCCGGGGAGGCCGAAGGGGCGGAGGTGACCGGCGAGTATCGGACGGCATCCGGGGCCGGGCCCGGCGCGGGGTCGGGCATGGCCCGGTCCTGGGGCCGGGCATGAGCCCGGGGGTGGGTACCGAGCTGGGGCCGACGTGAGCCGAGGCGTGGAACCCAGGCTGGGTCGGGCGTGAGCCCAGGCATGGAACCCAGCCTGAGTGGGGCGTGAACCAGGCGTGGGGCCCGGACCGGGACCCGGTATGAGCCCGATCCTGGGTCCGGCTCAAGGCCTCTCACGCCTCGTCGGGCACCCCGACCGGCACCCCACCCGGCATCCCGAGCCGCACCGCGCGCACCCGGCAGTCGCACAGCGAGGTCCTGGTGTCGTGCCGTGCCCTCGGTCTCGCGTGTCCGAGGTCCTGAGGTCGGCGCTCCTCCCCCTCCCCCCTCTCCCCCTCCCCCCTCTCCCCCGCCCAACACGCCCACCCCGCGGCCGTTATCCGTCCCCTGGTCGCCCCCCATGTGCCGAGAGAGCCGTGGCCGCCACGTAAGCCCTCCGCCACCTGCGCGTCACAGAGTGTTCCCTGTCCGCCAGGCGGACCTCAGGGGCGGAAGGCACTGCGTGCCGGATACGGTGGGTACACCATGAGCGCTTCGCAGACCTCCGACGTCCCCACGCTTCTCGTCAAGATCTTCGGCAAGGACAGGCCGGGCATCACGGCCGGGCTCTTCGACACTCTCGCCGCCTACTCCGTCGACGTGGTCGACATCGAGCAGGTCGTCACCCGTGGCCGGATGGTCCTGTGCGCGCTCGTGACCGAGCCGCCGCGCGGGCTCGAAGGTGATCTGCGGGCCACCGTCCACAGCTGGGCGGAGTCGATGAAGATGCAAGCCGAGATCATCTCCGGGCTCGGCGACAACCGGCCCCGCGGGCTCGGCCGTTCCCTCGTCACCGTGCTCGGGCATCCGCTCACCGCGGAGTCGACCGCCGCGATCGCCGCGCGGATCACGAAGGCCGGCGGCAACATCGACCGTATCTTCCGGCTGGCCAAGTACCCGGTGACGGCGGTGGAGTTCGCGGTGTCCGGCGTGGAGACGGAACCTCTGCGGACCGCGCTGGTGACCGACGCCGCCGCGCTCGGCGTCGACGTGGCCGTCGTCGCGGCCGGGCTGCACCGGCGGGCGCAGCGTCTGGTGGTGATGGACGTGGACTCCACGCTCATCCAGGACGAGGTCATCGAGCTGTTCGCGGCGCACGCCGGCTGTGAGGACGAGGTCGCCGAGGTCACCGCGGCCGCGATGCGCGGGGAGCTGGACTTCGAGCAGTCGCTGCACGCGCGTGTGGCGCTGCTGAAGGGGCTGGACGCCTCCGTCGTGGACAAGGTGCGCACGGAGGTGCGGCTGACCCCGGGCGCCCGCACCCTCATCCGTACGCTCAAGCGTCTCGGCTACCAAGTCGGTGTCGTCTCCGGCGGGTTCACCCAGGTCACGGATGATCTCAAGGAGCGGCTGGGGCTGGACTTCGCGCAGGCCAACACCTTGGAGATCGTCGACGGGAAGCTGACCGGCCGGGTCACCGGGGAGATCGTGGACCGCGCGGGCAAGGCGCGACTGCTGCGCCGGTTCGCCGCGGAGGCGGGGGTGCCGCTGGCGCAGACCGTGGCGATCGGCGACGGTGCCAACGACCTGGACATGCTCAACGCGGCCGGCCTCGGGGTCGCCTTCAACGCCAAGCCGGTGGTCCGGGAGGCCGCGCACACCGCGGTGAACGTGCCCTTCCTGGACACCGTCCTGTATCTGCTGGGCGTGACCCGCGAAGAGGTCGAGGCGGCGGACACCCACGACGAGATCCTCTGAGCCGTCCCGGACGGCAGAGGGAGGGCCCGGCATCGTGTGGTGCCGGGCCCTCCCTCACAGTGATCTCACGTCGATCTCACATCGATCTCACATCGGTCGGATCATTCGGAGGGGGCCCAGTAGTCGAGGAGGGTGGCCACGCCGGGCTCCAGCGCCTTCCAGGAGCCGGTGAAGGTCAGGACGGCGAAGGCGGCGGCCGGGAAGCCGCGGCGGCTCATCCGCTCGCGCGCATCGCCCTCGGCCGAGCCCGCCAGGATGTCGGCGAGGCCCTGCACGCCCGGGTTGTGGCCGATGAGGACCACGTTCTGCGCGTCGTCCGGGGTCTCGTTGAGCACGGCGATCAGCTCGCCGGGCGAGGCCTCGTAGACCCGCTCCTCATAGACGGTTTTCGGCCGGTGCGGAAGCTCCTGCACGGCGAGCTTCCAGGTCTCGCGGGTCCGGCTGGCGGTGGAGCACACGGCCAGATCGATGGGGACGTCGGTGTCGGCCAGCTTGCGTCCGGCGACTGCGGCGTCCATACGGCCCCGGTCGGCGAGCGGCCGCTCGTGATCGGTCACCTGTGGCCAGTCGGCTTTCGCATGCCGGAAGAGGACAATCCTGCGGGGTTCTGCGACGCTCATGCGTCCCAGCTTCGCATGAAACACGCCATCGGGCGCAGGGAGTTGACTTGCGGCTTCACCCGTGCGGGACGCCTGTTCGGATGGGTCGGCCCGGGGGCGCTCAGCTCGTGAACAACTGCTGGATGCGCGCGAAGAGTTGGGTGATCGCGGGGTCGCTCGCGGCGGCGTGCGCGTCGGACGGGTTCAGTATCAGCGCGAGCAGGGTGATGAAGGCGAGCGTCGGCAGGGCGAGGGCCCACCAGGGCAGCCGGATGTCGACGCGTCCCCGGCTCGCCGGGTGGGGCGGGGTGTGCGTTGGGGCCGACATGGTGCCTCCGCGTTCTTCGAGTGGCCGGTGATCCACGGTGTCGCGGTCACATCTCGAAGTTACGGAATCCCGGGCCCCCAACCCATCCGGTGATCCACCCAGTTGACCCTGAAACTCACCCCCTAGGGGATGGTGGGGCTAGCCCCACCCCTCCCGGTTCAGGGTGAGGCGATCGTCGCGATGACGGCGATGATCACGAAGATGGCGAGGAACGCGCCGAAGACGAGCAGCATCTTCTTCTGGCCGTTCTGCGGGTTCGGGTCGAGCACTGGCATACGGCCAGTCTCGCACCCCGGGCCCGCGCCGGACCCGCCGGGGTGGCGTCAGCGGGCGGCCTCGTCCTCGACGGTGCGATCGCGTCCCGCGAGGAGCCCCACGATCATCTGCGGGACCATCAGGGCGGCCATGAGGGCGATCGGCAGGCCCCAGCCGCCGCTGTGCTGGTAGAGCACACCCACCAGGAGCGGTCCGGGGATGGAGATCAGATAGCCGGTGCTCTGCGCGAACGCCGACAGCTGGGCGACGCCCGCGCCGGTCCTGGCGCGCATCCCGACCATGGTGAGGGCCAGCGGGAAGGCGCAGTTGGAGACACCGAGCAGGAGCGCCCAGGCCCAGGCCCCGGCAGCGGGCGCGAAGTACAGCCCGGCGTATCCCGCGAGCCCGCAGACGCCGAGGACGAGGACGATCGGGCCCTGGTGCGGCAGCCGGGTGGCCACGCGCGGGATGACGAAGGCGAGCGGCACGCCCATCACCATCGTGACGGCGAGCAGCAGTCCGGCGGTGCCGGCGGGCACGCCCGCGTCCCGGAAGATCTGCGCCATCCAGCCCATGGTGATGTAGGCGGCGGTGGCCTGGAGCCCGAAGAAGACGGCGAGCGCCCATGCGGTGCGGCTCCGGGTGATCCGCAGCGCGGGCCGCTCCACGCGCGCGTGAGCGGGTCCGGAGGGCGCGGGCGCCTGTTCGGCGGGCGGTGCCGCTGATCGTCGTACGAAGGGGATCCACGGCAGTACGGCGATGGCGGCCAGGCCTGACCACAGCGCGAGGCCGGGCTGCCATTCGCCGCCCAGGAGGTCGGTCGCCGGCACGGTCACTGCGGCGGCGGTCGCGGTGCCGAGGGCGAGGGCCATCGAGTAGAGGCCGGTCATGGAACCGATGCGGTCGGGGAACCAGCGCTTGACGATGACCGGCATCAGGACGTTGCTGACGGCGATGCCCATGAGGGCGAGGGCGCTGGCGGCCAGGAAGCCTGCCGTGCCGCCCGCGTACGGCCGTACGAGCAGGCCCGCCGTGATGGCGGCCATGCCGGCGCAGACCACCGCGCCGGGGCCGAAGCGGCGGGCGAGGCGGGGGGCCATGACGCCGAAGACGGCGAAGCAGAGCGGGGGTACGGAGGTCAGCAGTCCTGCCACGCTGCCGCTCATGCCGAGGCCGTCGCGGACCTCCTCCAGGAGGGCGCCGAGGCTGGTGATGGCGGGGCGGAGGTTGACGGCGGCCAGGACGATGCCGAGGACGAGGAGCCGTGTCGGCCACGCGCGCGTGGACGTCGCCCGGGCCTCGCTCGTCGCGGAACTGCGGATGTGCGGGGACGACATCGTCCGGGTTTCCTCGCTTGCCATGCTGCCCATCATAGAATCATGGGATGATTGGTTGTCCATCCCTCGACTGCCCGTCGGCGGCGATCCCATGCGAAGGTGTGCCATGCCTCTGAGCCACCCTCGTCGATCGGCGCTGTCCGAGCAGGTGATCGCCGCGCTGCGGCAGCAGATCACCTCGGGCGAGTGGCCGGTGGGTTCCCGAATCCCGACGGAGCCGGAGCTGGTCGAGCAGCTCGGGGTGGCCCGCAACACGGTCCGTGAGGCCGTCCGCGCGCTCGCGCACAACGGTCTGCTGGACATCCGCCAGGGTTCCGGCACCTATGTCGTGGCGACGAGTGAGCTGGCCGGTGTGATGCACCGCCGTTTCGCCGACGCCGATCCCCGGGACATCGCCGAGCTGCGCTCCACGCTGGAGTCGTCCGCGGCGCAGATGGCCGCGCAGCGGCGCACGGAGAAGGACCTCAAGCAGCTCGACGCGCTGCTGCTGCGCCGTGAGCAGGCGTGGGAGTCGGGCGACAAGGAGGCCTTCGTGACGGCGGACGCCACGTTCCACCTGGCGGTGGTCTCCGCGTCCCACAACGACGTGATGACGGCGATGTACGCGGACCTCGGCGAGGTCCTGCGGGACTGGCTGCGCGACGACGTGGGCGAGGAGCTGACGCCGGAGACGCATCTGGACCACTCGGGGCTGGTGGACGCGATCCGCGCGGGCGACGCGGAGACGGCCGCGGCGCGGGCGGCGAGCTATCCGTTCCACTGCCGTCCGGGTCTGTTCAGCGCGGCCGGCGAGTGACCGTCACCGCTTCTGGTGGCTGACCCACACCGAGCGGACTTCCTTCCAGCAGCGGCCCGTCAGACGCACGGTCTGGGCCGGTCCCGCCTCGACCGGGGCGCCGTCGCTGTCGACGTCCCACCAGCGGTCGCACTCGATGTGCAGCCGGACGCGGTCGACGTCGGGGTAGGGGTTGTGGCAGTACGCGGTCACGCGGGAGCCGGTGACTCTGCTGAAGCAGGCGGCGCCGAAGAGCTCCGGTGCCTCGGCTCCGGGTCTCTCCACGCGCGCGTGCGGCGACGCGTCGTGCGGCAGGGACAGCAGAAGGGCTACTGCGACGGCTGCTGAGGCCAGGCTGCGGGACAGGCGCACAAGGGGGACCTCCTCGGCCGTGCTGGGGAGGGAAGCGTGGTGAACGCGTAATCCAGAGTGCCCAGTTGTGCCGCTCCCCCGCCCGATCGGATACGCCGAACGGGTTACCCGCGCGAATGCCTGAGGGGCCGCACCCTCGGAAGAGTGCGGCCCCTCTACATCGGCTCGGCGTCAGCGGCGGCGTTACGCGCCGATGGCGTGCAGACCGCCGTCGACGTGGACGATCTCGCCGGTGGTCTTCGGGAACCAGTCGCTCAGCAGGGCGACGACGCCCTTGCCGGCCGGCTCCGGGTCCTCCAGCTTCCACTCCAGCGGGGAGCGGCTGTCCCAGACGGCGGCCAGCTCGGAGAAGCCCGGGATGGACTTGGCGGCCATGGAGCCGATCGGACCCGCCGAGATCAGGTTGCAGCGGATGTCGTGCTTGCCGAGGTCACGCGCCATGTAGCGGTTGGTGGCCTCCAGAGCGGCCTTGGCCGGACCCATCCAGTCGTACTGCGGCCAGGCGTACTGCGCGTCGAAGGTGAGGCCGACGACGGAGCCGCCCTCGGTCATCAGCGGCAGCAGCGCCATGGTCAGCGACTTCAGGGAGAAGGCGGAGACGTGCATGGCGGTGGCCACGGACTCGAACGGCGTGTTCAGGAAGTTGCCGCCGAGCGCGTCCTGCGGCGCGAAGCCGATGGAGTGCACGACACCGTCGAGCTTGTCGCCCAGGTGCTCACGGACCTGGCTCTCCAGGCGGGCGAGGTGCTCGTCGTTGGAGACGTCGAGCTCCAGGACCTTGACCTTCTCCGGCTGCGGCAGCTTCTTGGCGATGCGCTCGGTGAGGGTCGGCCGCGGCCACGCGGTGAGGATGATCTCCGCGCCCTGCTCCTGGGCCAGCTTGGCGGTGTGGAAGGCGATGGAGGACTCCATCAGCACACCGGTGATGAGGATCTTCTTGCCCTCGAGGATTCCAGCCATGGTGTCAGTGACCCATTCCCAGTCCGCCGTCAACCGGGATGACGGCTCCAGTGATGTACGAGGCGTCGTCGGAGGCGAGGAACCGCACCGTTGCGGCGATCTCCTCCGGCTGCGCGTAACGACCGAGCGGCACCTGCTTCACGATGTTCTCGCGCTGCTCGTCGGTGAGGGCCTTGGTCATGTCGGTGTCGACGAAGCCGGGCGCGACGACGTTGAAGGTGATGTTGCGCGAGCCCAGCTCACGGGCGAGGGAGCGGGCGAAGCCCACCAGGCCGGCCTTGGAGGCGGCGTAGTTGGCCTGGCCGGGGCCGCCGTACAGACCGACGACCGAGGAGATGAGGACGACGCGGCCCTTCTTCGCGCGGAGCATGCCGCGGTTGGCGCGCTTCACGACGCGGAAGGTGCCGGTGAGGTTGGTGTCGAGGACGGACGTGAAGTCCTCCTCGGACATCCGCATCAGGAGCTGGTCCTTGGTGATGCCGGCGTTGGCGATCAGGACCCCGACGGGACCGTGCGCGTCCTCGATCTCCTTGTAGGCCTGCTCCACCTGCTCGGTGTCGGTGATGTCGCACTTGACGGCGAGGCAGCCCAGTTCGATCAGGGCGGCCGGTGGCTCACCCGAGCGGTACGTGATCGCGACCTTGTCGCCGGATTCGGCGAAAGCTCGGGCGATGGCGAGGCCGATGCCCCGGTTGCCTCCGGTGACGAGAACCGAGCGGCTCAACGGATCACCCTTTCGATAGCGGTCTGACTCACCCGCCCGGCACCTGGGGGGCAGGCGGCTTCCTTCGAAACCTATCGGTCTGCCCCGGCGTGCGGACATTCGGGCACCGACAGTGGCTCAGGGGGCTGTCTGTCGGGTCCCTACAGAAGCGGGCCGACCACGCCCGGAAACGTATGGTCCCGACGCCCGCGCTCGCGACATGATCGGGGTCCAAAGGTGACGACAGCAGGGAGATACCTCGGTGCCTCATACCATCGACGAAGCCTTCACAGCGCTTCCGCTACGCGCCCTCGCCGACGCCGCGCTGGCACGCGCGCGTGCGCTGGGCGCCGAGCACGCGGACTTCCGGTTCGAGCGGGTGCGCAGCGCGTCCTGGCGCCTGAGGGACGCCAAGCCGGCCGGTTCCTCGGACACCACCGACCTCGGGTACGCGGTGCGGGTCGTGCACGGCGGTACCTGGGGTTTCGCGTCGGGCGTGGATCTCACCATGGACGCGGCGGCGCGGGTCGCCTCGCAGGCGGTGGCGATGGCGAAGCTGTCCGCCCAGGTGATCAAGGCGGCCGGTTCCGACGAGCGGGTCGAGCTCGCCGACGAGCCGGTGCACTCCGAGAAGACATGGATCTCCTCCTACGAGATCGACCCGTTCACCGTGCCCGACGAGGAGAAGGCCGGGCTGCTCGCGGACTGGAGCGCACGGCTGCTGGCGGCGAACGGCGTCAACCACGTCGACGCGTCGCTGCTCACCGTCCATGAGAACAAGTTCTACGCCGACACCGCCGGGACCGTGACCACCCAGCAGCGCGTTCGGCTGCACCCCTCGCTGAACGCGGTGTCGGTCGACGAGTCGAGCGGCGAGTTCGACTCGATGCGCACCATCGCCCCGCCGGTCGGCCGCGGCTGGGAGTACGTCACCGGGACCGGCTGGGACTGGGACACGGAACTGGAGCAGATCCCGGAGCTGCTCGCCGAGAAGATGCGGGCGCCGAGCGTCCAGGCGGGCCTGTACGACCTCGTCGTCGACCCCTCGAACCTGTGGCTGACCATCCACGAGTCCATCGGCCACGCCACCGAGCTGGACCGCGCCCTCGGCTACGAGGCCGCCTACGCCGGCACCTCCTTCGCCACCTTCGACCAGCTCGGCAAGCTCAGGTACGGCTCCGAGCTGATGAACGTCACCGGTGACCGCACCGCCGAGCACGGCCTCGCGACCATCGGCTACGACGAC
Organism: Streptomyces sp. S.PB5; assembly: GCF_030403745.1. GTDB lineage: Bacteria > Actinomycetota > Actinomycetes > Streptomycetales > Streptomycetaceae > Streptomyces. Next base: position 1,054,244 of record NZ_JAQMWP010000001.1, on the reverse strand, counting down.
GAGGGCGTCGCCGGCCAGTCCTGGGACCTGGTGAAGGACGGCACGCTGGTCGGCTATCAGCTGGACCGGCGGATCGCGAAGCTGACCGGCTTCGAGCGGTCCAACGGGTGCGCGTTCGCCGACTCCCCCGGCCATGTGCCCGTGCAGCGCATGGCCAACGTCTCGCTCCAGCCGGACCCGGCCGGGCTGTCGACGGAGGATCTGATCGGCGGGGTCGACCGGGGCATCTACGTCGTCGGCGACCGCTCCTGGTCCATCGACATGCAGCGCTACAACTTCCAGTTCACCGGACAGCGCTTCTTCAAGATCGAGAACGGCCGGATCACCGGCCAGCTGCGGGACGTCGCCTACCAGGCCACGACCACCGACTTCTGGGGTTCCATGGCCGCCGTCGGCGGTCCGCAGACCTATGTGCTCGGCGGCGCCTTCAACTGCGGCAAGGCCCAGCCCGGGCAGGTCGCGGCGGTGTCGCACGGCTGCCCGTCGGCCCTCTTCAAGGGCGTCAACATTCTGAACACCACGCAGGAGGCCGGTCGATGAGCGCCCGCACCAACAAGCCGCACGAGATCGTCGAGCGTGCCCTGGAGCTGTCGCAGGCCGACGGCTGTGTCGTGATCGCCGACGAGCAGTCCACGGCGAACCTGCGCTGGGCCGGCAACGCGCTCACCACCAACGGCGTCACGCGCACGCGTACCCTCACCGTGATCGCGACGGTCGACGGCAAGGAAGGCACCGCCTCCGGTGTCGTCACGCGGGCCGCGGTGACCATGGACGAGCTGGAGTCGCTGGTCCGGGCCGCGGAGGCCGCCGCCCGCGGGGCCGCGCCCGCCGAGGACGCGCAGCCGCTCGTCCGGGACGTACCGGCGTCCCCCGACTTCACCGACGCGCCCGCCGAGACCTCCTCCGCGGTGTTCGCCGACTTCGCCCCGGCGCTCGGCGAGTCCTTCGCACGCGCGCGTGCGGGCGGCCGTGAACTGTACGGCTTCGCCAACCACGAGCTGGTCTCCAGCTACCTCGGCACGTCGACGGGGCTGCGGCTGCGGCACGACCAGCCCAACGGAACGCTGGAGCTCAACGCCAAGTCCCCGGACCGTACGCGCTCGGCGTGGGCCGGCCGCTCGACGCGGGACTTCAAGGACGTCGACCCGGCGGCGCTGGACGCCGAGCTCGCCGTACGTCTCGGCTGGGCCGAGCGGAAGCACGATCTGCCCGCCGGGCGGTACGAGACGCTGCTGCCGCCGACCGCCGTCGCGGACCTGCTGATCTACCAGATGTGGTCGGCGTCGGGCCGGGACGCGGTCGAGGGCCGGACGGTGTTCTCCAAGCCGGGTAGCGGCACCCGGCTCGGCGACCGGCTGACCGAGCTGCCGCTGACGCTGCGCAGCGACCCGAACGAGCCGGGCCTGGAGTCCGCGCCGTTCGTGCTCACGCACTCCTCCGGCGGCGACTCCTCGGTGTTCGACAACGGGCTGCCGCTGACCGCCACCGAGTGGATGCGCGAGGGCGAGCTGAGCAACCTGCTCACCAGCCGGCACAGCGCCGGGCTGACCGGGCTGCCGGTGGCGCCCGGGATCGACAACCTGATCCTCGACGGCGGCGAGGACCGCTCCCTGGAGGAGATGGTCGCGAACACCGAGCGCGGGCTGCTGCTGACCTGCCTCTGGTACATCCGCGAGGTCGACCCGGCCACCCTGCTGCTGACCGGCCTGACCCGCGACGGCGTCTACCTCGTGGAGAACGGCGAGGTCACCGGCGAGGTCAACAACTTCCGGTTCAACGAGTCGCCGGTGGACCTGCTGGGCCGGGCCACCGAGGCCGGGCGCACGGAAAAGACGCTGCCGAGGGAATGGAGCGACTGGTTCACTAGGGCTGCGATGCCGGCCCTGCGGGTGCCGGACTTCAATATGAGCTCTGTCAGTCGGGGCGTATAACCTCGTAGCCGGTAGTCACTCGGCTGCCCGAAGATCATCAAGGAGACGCGAGAACCGTGACGGACATCGTCGACGAGCTGAAGTGGCGTGGGCTGATCGCCCTCTCCACTGACGAGGACGCATTGCGCAAGGCGTTCGCGGACGGCCCCGTCACGTTCTATTGCGGCTTCGACCCGACCGCGCCCAGCCTGCACCTCGGCAACCTCGTGCAGATCCTGACGATGCGGCGGATCCAGGACGCCGGCAACCGCCCGCTGGGTCTGGTCGGCGGTGCCACCGGTCTGATCGGTGACCCGAAGCCGAACTCCGAGCGCACGCTCAACGCCCCCGACACCGTCGCCCAGTGGGTCGAGCGGCTGCGCGCGCAGATCGCCCCGCTGCTGGACTTCGAGGGGCCGAACGCCGCGGTCATGGTCAACAACCTGGACTGGACCTCGGGCCTGTCGGCCATCGAGTTCCTGCGGGACGTCGGCAAGCACTTCCGGGTCAACAAGATGATCGCGAAGGAGGCCGTCTCCCGGCGGCTCAACTCCGACGCGGGCATCAGCTACACCGAGTTCAGCTACCAGATCCTGCAGGGCATGGACTTCCTGGAGCTGTACCGCAGGTACGGCTGCACCTTGCAGACCGGCGGCAGCGACCAGTGGGGCAACCTCACCTCGGGCACCGACCTGATCCACCGGGTCGAGCCGGAGGCCGTGGTGCACGCCCTGGGCACGCCGCTGATCACCAAGGCCGACGGCACCAAGTTCGGCAAGACGGAGTCCGGCACGGTCTGGCTGGACCCCGAGATGACCACGCCGTACGCCTTCTACCAGTTCTGGCTGAACGCGGACGACCGGGACGTCTCCAAGTTCCTGCGGATCTTCAGCTTCAGGTCCCGCGAGGAGATCGAGGAGCTGGAGAAGCAGACCGAGGAGCGGCCGCAGGCCCGGGCCGCGCAGCGCGCGCTGGCGGAGGAGCTGACGACGCTGGTGCACGGCGCCGACCAGACGGCCGCGGTGGTCGCCGCGTCCCGCGCTCTCTTCGGTCAGGGTGAGCTGGCGGAGCTCGACGACAGGACGCTGGCGGCGGCGCTGTCCGAGGTGCCGCACATCCAGGTCGCCGAGCTCGGTCCCGTGGTCGACCTCTTCGCCGAGGTCGGTCTGGTCGCCAGCAAGTCCGCGGCCCGCCGGACCGTGAAGGAGGGCGGGGCCTACGTGAACAACGTCAAGGTCGCGGCGGAGGACTTCGTCCCGGCCAAGGACGATCTGCTCCACGGCCGGTGGCTGGTGCTGCGCCGGGGCAAGAAGAACCTGGCGGCGGTCGAGGTCACCGACGCCTGAGCCCACGCGCAGCGAGAGCACAGCGAGAGGGGCGGTCTCCCGTACGGGGAGGCCGCCCCTCTCGTCGCAGGCGCTCTCAGGCCTGTTGTTTCCTCTTGCCCAGCGTCGCCATGTACAGCATGTCGCCCACGCCGACGATGATGACCGCGGCGATCAGCTGGAAGGCGTGGCGGCTCCAGTCGATGCCGGAGGTCGCGTCGACGCCCGCCCAGCGCGCGATCGCGTTGCCGGCGATGGCGCCGAGCATGCCGAAGATGGTCGTCAGCCAGAGCGGACTGTGCTGCTTGCCCGGGATGATCGCCTTCGCGATCAGGCCCAGCACGAATCCGACGATGATCGCCCACAACCAGCCCATGGCTGCCTCCTAGTACGGCTCGACGTGAGCATTACGCCCAGTGTCGGCCCATGCGCGGTACGGCGCATGTCGAGTACGCCGTACGCGCTACGGCGCAGGTCGCTCGCCCAGCCGGGAGGTGCCCCGGTCTCGTAGGCGGCGCAGGCGCGGCGTAACGTAGGACGTGTCCGGGTCCGGTACTTCTGCCGGGGGCGGAGCGGGTACGGGCCGGGGAGAGTCCGATGCGGGCGGATGGTGGAATGTGATGCGGAAGCAGCACGCGGCAGGCAAAGCCGAGGTTTTCCGGATCACCGGAGCCCGTCAGAGCCTGCAGGACGATGTACGCGGCCGGCAGCGGCGGTACATCATCTCGATGTCCGTGCGTACGGTCTCGGTGATCCTCGCGGCCACCCTCTGGAACGTCGAACGGCACGTCGCGATCGTCGCGTTGGTACTGGGGATGATCCTCCCCTACATCGCGGTGGTGATCGCCAACGCGGGGCGCGAGAACGTGCCCTCGCTGCCGTCGACGTTCGTGACCGCGCCGACTCCCCCGATGATCGCGCCACCGACCGCTCAGGAGCCGTCCGCGGAATCGTTCCCGGAAGGCGGTGCGGGGGGTCCCGCGGCGGGTGTACGGGGCGAGCCGCGCGAGCGGACGTGACCTCGGCGGAGGGGTCGGATCCGGAAGCCACCTCCGCGCCAAGCTCAAGAAAAGCTCAGATCAATCATGTTGTTCCAGTGCCGGGGGGCGGGTTACCCGTGACATACTTCCTACGCGCTCCGCATCCCCCGTCGGAGCGACAGACCGACGCCGGGCAGCTCCCCCCGTGGCTGCTCGGCGTCGCCTTGTTCACCGCGCGATGTGAGACGGATCAGTGAGCGACGAGACCCCGATCTGCTCTGCCAAGGGCTGCCGTGTCGACGCGGTGTGGGTGCTTGCGTGGAACAACCCGAAGATCCACACGCCGGAGCGGCGGAAGACGTGGCTGGCGTGTGAGGAGCACCGGGAGCATCTGTCCCAGTTCCTCGGGGTGCGGGGGTTCTTGAAGGACGTGGTCCTTCTGAAGGAGTGGGAAGCGCCGGAAGGCGCCTAACCGCCGATCGCCGACATCGGCCTGTCCGGCTGTACGAACGTCGGGTCGTCCAACCCCGCGCCCGCCTTCTTGCCCCACATCGCGACCTTCCAGATACGCGCTATCTCCTCGTCCGGCGCTCCCGAACGCAACGCCGCCCTCAGGTCCGTCTCCTCCGTCGCGAACAGGCACGTACGCACCTGACCGTCGGCGGTGAGGCGGGTGCGGTCGCAGGCCGAGCAGAACGGGCGGGTGACCGAGGCGATGACGCCCACCACATGGGGGCCGCCGTCGACGATCCAGCGTTCCGCCGGGGCCGAGCCGCGCTTCTCCGAGCCTTCTTCCGTCAGCTCGAAGCGGGTGCGCAGCGAGGTGAGGATGTCCCCCGCGGTGATCATGCCGTCGCGCTTCCAGCCGTGCTGGGCGTCCAGGGGCATCTGCTCGATGAAGCGCAGCTCGTAGTCGTGCTCGACCGCCCAGGCCAGCAGGTCCGGGGCCTCGTCCTCGTTCAGGCCCGGCATCAGCACCGAGTTGACCTTCACCGGGGTGAGGCCGGCTTCGCGGGCGGCGTGCAGGCCCTCGATGACGTCCTTGTGGCGGTCGCGGCGGGTGAGGGCCTTGAAGACGTCGGGGCGGAGGGTGTCGAGGGAGACGTTGACCCGGTCCAGGCCGGCCGCCTTCAGGGCGCTCGCGGTCCGCTTGAGACCGATGCCGTTGGTCGTCAGGGACATCTGGGGGCGCGGTTCCAGGGCTGCGACGCGCTCGACGATGCCGACCAGGCCGGGGCGCAGCAGCGGCTCACCGCCGGTGAAGCGGACCTCCTCGATGCCGAGGGAGGTGACCGCGATGTCGATCAGGCGGACGATCTCGTCGTCGGTCAGCAGGTCGGGCTTGGCCAGCCACTGCAGGCCCTCTTCGGGCATGCAGTACGTACAGCGGAGGTTGCACCGGTCCGTGAGCGAGACCCTCAGGTCGGTGGCCACTCGGCCGTAGGTGTCGATGAGCACGTGGGCCCCCTCCCGCGTCGCGGAGCATTCCTCGATTTCCGTCACTTGCGAGCCTACGCGACCGCACTGACATCGACAGAGCCCGATCACACGACGTACGAAGCGGCCGCGTCGTAGAGACCTACGACGCGGCCGCTGGGCGGATCGCGCTAAGCGGGCCGGGGATGTCGGCTACGGTTCGGCAGCGCCCTGAAGGGGCGCGGGGCTGTATACGTCGGCAGCTCCGCTGCGGTGCGCGACCAGCCACGACGGCGCCGCAGTCGAACGACGACACATCGCCGCCCCGCGGCGGAGCCGCACATCGACACAGTCAGCGGAGCGCCTAGTGCGCGCCGGTGCCGGTGAGGGAGCGGACCTCCAGCTCCGCGTACTTGCCGGCGTCGGGCTCCTCCTTGGACAGGACGGTGCCCAGGAAGCCCATCAGGAAGCCGAACGGGATGGAGATGATGCCCGGGTTCTTCAGCGGGAAGTAGGCGAAGTCGACGTCCGGGAACATCGCCTTGGGGTCGCCGGAGACGACGGGCGAGAACAGCACCAGGCCGACGGCGACGACCAGACCGCCGTAGATCGACCAGAGGGCGCCCTGCGTGGTGAACCTCTTCCAGAAGAGGCTGTAGAGGATCGTCGGCAGGTTCGCGGACGCGGCGACCGCGAAGGCCAGCGCGACCAGGCCGGCCACGTTGAGGTCGCGGGCGAGGGCGCCCAGGCCGATGGAGACGATGCCGATGAAGACGGTCGCCCAGCGGGCCGCGCGGACCTCTTCCTTGCCGGACGCCTGGCCCTTGCGGATGACGTTGGCGTAGATGTCGTGCGCGAACGAGGACGAGGAGGCCAGGGTGAGACCGGCCACCACCGCGAGGATCGTCGCGAAGGCCACCGCGGAGATCGTGGCCAGCAGGATCGCGCCCCAGGCCGAGTCGACGCCGCCCAGGTGCAGGGCGAGCAGCGGGGCCGCCGTGTTGCCGGACGGGTTGGAGGCGATGATCTCGTCCTGCGAGATGAGGGCCGCGGCGCCGAAGCCGAGCGCGATCGTCATCAGGTAGAAGCCGCCGATGATGCCGATGGCCCAGTTCACGGACTTACGGGCGGCCTTGGCGTTGGGCACCGTGTAGAAGCGGATCAGGATGTGCGGCAGGCCCGCCGTGCCGAGGACCAGGGCGATGCCGAGGGAGATGAAGTCCAGCTTGGAGGTGCCGGTGGCGCCGTACTGGAGGCCGGGCTCCAGGAAGGCGGCGCCCTTGCCGCTGTTGTCCGCGGCGGTGCCCAGCAGATCCGAGATGTTGAAGTTGAACTTCAGCAGCACCAGGAACGTGATGAGGATCGTGCCGCCGATGAGCAGGACGGCCTTGACCATCTGGACCCAGGTGGTGCCCTTCATGCCTCCGATGGAGACGTACACGATCATCAGGATGCCGACGAGGGCGACGATCGCGACCTTGCCCGCGTCGGAGGTGATGCCGAGCAGCAGCGAGACGAGGACGCCCGCGCCGGCCATCTGGGCCAGCAGGTAGAAGATCGAGACGACGATCGTGGAGGTGCCGGCCGCGGTGCGGACCGGGCGCTGGCGCATGCGGTACGCCAGTACGTCACCCATGGTGTAGCGGCCGGAGTTCCGGAGCGGCTCGGCGACCAGCAGCAGGGCCACCAGCCAGGCGACCAGGAAGCCGATGGAGTACAGGAAGCCGTCGTAGCCGAAGAGGGCGATGGCGCCGGCGATGCCGAGGAACGACGCGGCCGACATGTAGTCGCCGGAGACCGCGAGGCCGTTCTGGAAGGCGCTGAACTGGCGTCCGCCTGCGTAGAAGTCGGCGGCGTCCTTGGTCTGGCGGCCCGCCCAGACCGTGATGACGAGGGTCGCGACGACGAACACCGCGAAGAGACTGATGATGAGCGGCCGGTGCTCGCTGGCCTCGCCGGCCGCCAGGACGCTCTGCTGCGCGAAGCTCATGCGTCGCCCTCCATACGGGACTTGATCGCCTCGGCCTTGGGGTCGAGCTTCGCGGCGGCGTGCCGCGAGTACCACCAGGCGATGAGGAAGGTGGTGACGAACTGGGCGATGCCCAGGATGAAGGCGACGTTGATGTTGCCGAAGAGCTTGGTGCCCATGAAGTCGCCCGCGAAGTTCGACAGCAGGACGTACAGCAGGTACCAGGCGATGAAGCCGACGGTCAGCGGGAAGGCGAAGGAGCGGTAGGAGCGGCGCAGTTCACCGAACTCCGCGCTCTCCTGCACCGCGGCGAACTCCTCGGTGCTGGGGAGTTTGTGTTGCTCTTTCGAGGGGGGCGGTGCGTCGGTAGCCACGGAGTCTCCTCGCGTTGCGGGTGCTGTTGCCACAGTGGATGCGGGCTGGTCGGGGGTCGGGGACGGATTGGGTACGACGGACATGTGACGGCTCTGTTCCTCGCGGTTGTCAGGGGGCTCGATCGTCCTCGTGCTCCCTGCCCAAGGTCACGGCGGCACGCGAGGAGTGGTTCAACCGCCGGGGCTTCTTTCCGAAGTCACCGGGGGTAGGTCATTGCTGGCCAGGGACTGCGGGAGATAACTTCGCCCTGCAACACCCGTCATGTACCTGCCCGAGCACCACCTGTGTCTCGGGCGGTTTCGTTTCAGGATGATGTGGAGACCCCATGTCCCGTCTGCGTTCCAGACGCCGGCTCGCTCTTGCCGTACCCGTCGCGCTCTCGCTGACCGCCTCGCTCGGCTTCCTGCCGTCCGCCGCGTCGGCCGCCCCGTACGCGGAGCCGACCGCACAGGCCGCGGACTCGCCCAACCTGTCGTACGTCGTCAACACCAAGGTGGACCGTCACACGATCGCGTCCGTGAAGAAGGCCATCGCCGCCGCCGGCGGCACGGTCGTCATCACGTACGACAAGATCGGCGTGATCGTCGTCCACTCCGCCAACCCCGACTTCGGCGCGCAGATACGCGCGGTGCGCGGGGTCCAGTCGGCGGGCGCCACACGCACCTCGCCGCTGACCCCCGCGGGCTCCACGGACGAGGGCGCGGCGCAGCTCCTGACGAAGGAACAGGCTGAGAAGATCGAGGCCGCCTCCGCCGGCGACGCCGCGAGCGAGCCTCTTGAGGCCGATCAGTGGGACCTGCGCGCCATCGGCGCCGACAAGGCCGCACAGATCAACCCCGGCAGCAAGAAGGTGACCGTCGCCGTCATCGACACCGGCGTCGACGACACCCACCCCGACATCGCGCCGAACTTCTCGGCCTCCCAGTCGGCCAACTGTGACGGTGGCGTCCCGGACACCACCGAGGGCGCCTGGCGTCCGTACACCGTGGACGACTACCACGGCACCCACGTGGCCGGTGAGATCGCCGCCGCCCGCAACGGCATCGGTGTGGCCGGTGTCGCGCCCGGGGTCAAGGTCTCGTCCATCAACGTGACCGACCCGAGCAACGGTCTCTTCTACCCGGAGAGCGTCGTCTGTGCGTTCGTGTTCGCCGCCGATCACGGCGTCGAGGTCACGAACAACAGCTACTACGTGGACCCGTGGCTGTACAACTGCCTCGACGACCCCGACCAGAAGGCCATCGTCGACGCGGTCAACCGCGCGTCGCTGTATGCCCAGAAGAAGGGCACGGTCAACCTGGCGTCGGCGGGCAACTCCAACGACGACCTCGACGCGGACTCGCTCGTCGACGACAGCAGCCCCGACGACTCCACGCCTGTGACGCGCACCATCGACCCGCACGAGTGCTTCGACGTGCCGACCCAGCTGCCGGGTGTCGTCACGGTCAGCGCGACGGGCGTGAACAACCTCAAGTCGTACTACTCCTCGTACGGTTACGGCGTCGTCGACGTCGCGGCCCCGGGCGGTGACCGGCTCTACCAGATCCCGGACACCCCGTCGAAGAACGGCCGCATCCTGTCGACCATGCCGAACAACTCGTACGGCTTCCTGCAGGGCACCTCGATGGCCTCCCCGCACGCCGCCGGTGTCGCCGCGCTGCTGAAGTCGACGCACCCGCACGCGTCCGCGGCGCAGATCCAGGCGCTGCTGAAGGTGCAGGCGGTCAACCCGGGCTGCCCGGACTCCTACGACCAGAACGGCGACGGCACGCAGGACGCGACCTGCGTCGGGGGCAAGCGGGTCAACGGGTTCTACGGTTTCGGCATCGTCAACGCGCTGCGTGCGGTCAAGTAGTCCACGAGCAGCACCCGCACGGTCCGCTCGTACCGCGAACGAACTGGAGACAGCATGACAGCGCCTGACCCGCGCTATCGCCGTGCGCTGGCCATCCCGGTGGGGATGGCCATGGCGACGGCACTCGCGTTCCTGCCGAACGTCTCGGCGACCGCGGCGGAGGACTCCGCCGTCGCCGACGCGACCTCGCTCAGCTATGTCGTCAACGTCAGCCCCGGGCACGGGCCTTCGAAGCATGTGAAGAAGGCGATAGCCGACGCCGGTGGCTCGATCGTCACGTCGTACGACCGGATCGGCGTGGTCGTCGTCCACTCGGCGAACCCCGACTTCGCCAAGGTCCTGCGCACGGTGCGCGGGGTGCAGTCGGCCGGCAACACCCGCAACGCGCCGCTGCCCGCGCAGTCGACGACCGACGTGGGCACGCCGAAGGTGCTCGACGCCGACGACCTCGCGGACGTCCAGGCCGCCGAGGGGCAGGACCCGCTGGAGCCGTTGCAGTGGGATCTGCCCGCCATCAAGGCGGACAAGGCGCACGAGAAGTCGCTCGGCAGCAGCAAGGTGACCGTCGCCGTCATCGACACCGGCGTCGACGACACGCACCCGGACATCGCGCCGAACTTCGACCGGGCCGCGTCGGTCAACTGCGTGACGGGCAAGCCCGACACGACGGACGGCGCGTGGCGGCCGACCACGGGCGAGAGCCCGCACGGCACGCATGTCGCCGGTGAGATAGCGGCCGCCAAGAACGGCGTCGGCATGACGGGTGTCGCGCCCGGCGTGAAGGTGTCCGGCATCAAGGTGTCCACGACGGCCGGATACTTCTACACGGAGGCCGTGGTCTGCGGCTTCGTGTGGGCGGCCGAGCACGGCGTCGACGTGACGAACAACAGCTATTACACCGACCCGTGGTACTTCAACTGCAAGGACGACCCGGACCAGAAGGCGCTCGTCGACGCCATCACCCGGGCCTCGCGGTACGCGGAGAAGAAGGGCGCGGTCAATGTCGCCGCGGCCGGCAACGAGAACTACGACCTCGCGGCCGACGAGATCACCGACCCGGTCTCCCCGAACGACGTCCCCACGCCCACGGAGCGGGTCATCGACCCCTCCGAGTGCTACGACATCCCGACCCAGCTGCCGGGTGTCGTGACGGTCGCGGCGACCGGGGCGAAGGGCATCAAGTCGTCCTTCTCCAACCACGGTCTGGGCGTCATCGACATCGCCGCGCCCGGCGGCGACTCGACCCGCTTCCAGACCCCGGCCCCGCCGGCCACCAGCGGCCTGATCCTGGGCACACTGCCGGGCGGCGGCTGGGGCTACATGGCCGGTACGTCGATGGCCTCGCCGCATGTCGCGGGCGTGGCCGCGCTCATCAAGTCGACGCACCCGAAGGCCTCCCCGGCCCTGGTGAAGGCCCTGCTGTACGCGGAGGCCGACGCCACGCCGTGCACCGACCCGTACGACATCGACGGCGACGGCAAGGTCGACGCGGTGTGCGAGGGGCCGAAGAACTACAACGGCTTCTACGGGTGGGGTACCGCGGACGCACTGGACGCGGTGACCAAGTAGCACCTGCGCGCGCGTGAAGGGCCGGACGGATCCACCGTCCGGCCCTTTCGCATGATGCGCATGAGCTGTGAGGAGCTGAGAACCTGAGGACCTGAGGACCGGTCAATAGGTTGATTGAATCAATACTGCATAGTGAAGTCATGACTGGAGTCAATGTCGAAGGCGTCCTGCAGGCGCGCCTTCCCGTGCGGCAGCTGGCTCGTGCCTGCGTCGGAGCGTGCGCGAAGGCCGCCGCGGAGTTGGCGGCGCGGCGGGGCGGGCTGAGTGAGGTGCCTGCCGTGCGGGTGGACGACAGGGCCGTCGGCACGGCGTTCGTGAGTGAGCGGCATCTGTTGATCAATGGTCGGGCGCCGGTCAACTTCGCGCCTCTGTCGAGGTTCTGGCGCACGTCCGACGGCTGGGTGCGGACGCACGCCAACTATCCGCACCACAGGGAGCGGTTGCTCAAGGTGATGGGTCCGGCGGACGGCCTGGAGGCCGCGTTCGCCGAACGGTCCGCTCTTGAGGTCGAGGAGTCCGTGTACGCCGCCGGGGGCCTCGCCGTGGCGCTGCGCACGCCACAGGAGTGGGCGGCGCATCCGCAGGCCGCGGCGGTGGCCTCGCGGCCGCTCGTCGAGCACGGGCGGCTCGACTCCGCACGCGCGCGTGCCTTCGCGCCGCTGGAAGGCACCGCTCCCCTGCTGCCCGCCGCCGGGCTGCGCGTCCTGGACCTGACCCGGGTCATCGCCGGACCGGTCGCCACCCGCACGCTCGCCCTGCTGGGCGCGGACGTGCTGCGCCTGGACCCGCCCCGGCTGCCCGAACTCCCCGACCAGCACGCCGACACGGGGTTCGGGAAGCGGTCGGCGACGCTGGACCTGGCGGTCGGCCGGCGGAGCTTCGAGGAGCTGCTGGGCACTGCGGACGTGGTCGTCACCGGGTACCGGCCGGGCGCTCTGGAGCGGTTCGGGCTGACGCCCGAGGCGCTGGCGGAGCGGCGGCCCGGCATCGTCGTGGCGCAGTTGTCGGCCTGGGGCGCGCACGGGCCCTGGCGGGAGCGGCGGGGGTTCGACAGTCTGGTGCAGGTGGCGACCGGGATCGCGGCCGTCGAGGGGTCGGTGGAGCGGCCCGGGGCGCTGCCGGCCCAGGCTCTCGACCACGGGACCGGGTATCTGCTGGCGGCGGCCGTGCTGCGGGCGCTGACCGAGCAGGCGGACGAGGGCGGCAGCCGGTTCGTACGGCTGGCGCTGGCCCGGACTGCGGAGTGGCTGATGAACGGCATCGAGGCCGACGCGCGCGGGGATGCTCCGTACGACGGGCCCGGCGCCTGGCTCGCCGAGACGGACAGCGGCATCGGGCGGCTGCGGTACGCACTGCCCCCGGTCTCCTTCGCGGGCGGGCCGACGGACTGGGCGCGGCCGCCGGGGCCGTGGGGGACGGATCCCGCGCGGTGGGTGTGAGCGAGAGGCGGCCGGGGGGCCGGAAGGCGTGGGGGTGAGCGGCGGCGGGCCGGAAGACGTATCCATGGGCGGAATGCCGTACCGCCAGTTGTTTCACTGCACTTGCCCGGTTCTGGGGCAGCTGGTGAAGATCATGAGGTGACCTTGACAAGACCCATGGCCGGGGCTGACGGCGCGACCGGGCCGACGTCGCGCCCCGGTACCGGCCGAGCCGTCGCCGTCCTCGTCCTGGTGGCGCTCGGCGCGCTGATCCCGCTGCTCGGCCCGTCCGCCGCACTGCACGGCACCGGGGAGGCCGCGGCGCCCGGCGTCGGTGGCATCGCGCTGCTGCGGGCGGTGCTGTTCGCGGCGCTGTGCGTCCCGGTGGGTGAGCTGTTCGTGAACCGGCTGGCCCGTTCCGTGCCCGGCGCTCCCCCGGCCGCGCCGCGCAGCTGGGCCCCGTATGCGGCGGCCGTCGGTCTCGTCGCCGCGCTGGGGCTCGCCTCGGTCGTGGCGACCGGCAATCTCGTGCCGCACAGCCTCGCCGAGATCGATGTCGGCGGGCTCTACGAGTCCCGGGACGGCAAGCTGGCCCTGGTCGAGGTGAACGCGTTCCTCGCGGCCGCACTGTGCGCCCGTTCGGCCCGTCCGGGCAGCCAGGTGTGGCCGTTGGCCGCGGTCGTCGCGGCGGAGGCCCTGCGGGCGCATCCGACGACCGAGTACAGCCCGTGGGTGGGGTCGGGGCTCACGCTGGTTCATCTGACGTGTGCGGCACTGTGGGTGGGCGGACTGCTGCACGTCTTGCGGACGCTGCGGGGGTGGGGAGCGGGGAGAGTCTCGGGAGCCGGGGTGGCACGGGGAGGGCCGGTCGCGGGAGCCGGGACGGAGCGGGCAGGGCCGGCCGCGGGAACCGAGCCGGATCCGGGAGCGGCCGGGGCGGAACGGGGAGAGGCACGCGCGGAAGCCGAGGCGACAGGGGGAGCGGCAGGCACGGAAGTCGGGGCGGCCCGGGGAGTGCCCGGCGGGACGACCGCCGACGGAGGTCTCCGTCCCGTCGCCGCCCCCGCGCAGGCAAGCGCCGCCCTCCTGGGCCTCTACGCGCGCGTAGCCGCCGTGCTCCTCGCCGTCATCACCGCGACCGGCGTCTGGAGCACCCTGCGCCGGATGCCGCAGGAGACGGTCCTGGACCAGCTGACGTCGACCGCGTACGGGCGCGTGCTCCTCGCCAAGGTGCTGCTCGTGGCCGCGGTCGCCGTCCTCGCGCTCTGGGCGCGGATCCGGCTGCGCCGGGCGCCCGACCCGCTGACCGCCTGCTCCCCCGCACGGGCGGAGGTCGTCGCGCTGGGCGTGGTGGTCGTGGTGTCGGGGCTGCTGACGGCGCTGCCGGTGCCGATCCGCTGGTGAGTTGGCGCAGGCCAGGCCCGTCGGGCTCCCTTCGGCCTCCCGGCGGCCTCCCTCGGCCTCAGTCGGCGACGAGCACCTTGAGCGCCGTCCGCTCGTCCATCGCCTTGTAGCCGGCCGGGACGTCCTCCAGGCCGAGGGTCAGGTCGAAGACGGGCGACGGGTCGATGGTGCCGTCCAGGACGTCGGGCAGCAGCTCCGGGATGTACGCGCGGACCGGCGCGACACCGCCGCGCAGGGCGATGTTCCGGTCGAACATGTCGCTGAGGTCGAGCCCGGTGCCGCTGCCGTGCGGTACGCCGACCCAGCCGACGGTGCCGCCGTCGCGGGTGATGCCGACCGCTGTGCGCATGGACTGCTCGGTGCCGACCGCCTCGACGACCGCGTGCGCGCCCTGGCCGGCGGTGAGTTCGCGGACGGCCTCGACCGCGGCGTCCCCACGCTCGGCGACGACGTCGGTGGCACCGAAGCGGCGGGCGATGTCGGTGCGGACCTCGTGACGGCCGAGCGCGATGATCCGCTCGGCACCCAGCCGCTTGGCGGCGAGCACCGCACACAGGCCGACGGCTCCGTCGCCGACGACGGCGACCGTGGCGCCCGGCCGGGCCCCGGCGCCGAGGGCGGCGTGGTGGCCGGTGCCCATGACGTCGGACAGGCTCAGCAGCGCGGCGAGCAGTCGGTCGTCGGAGGCCGCCTCCTTGGGCAGCCCGACGAGCGTGCCGTCGGCGAAGGGCACGCGCACTGCCTCGCCCTGACCGCCGTCGTAGCCGACGGAGCCCCAGAAACCGCCGTGTTCGCAGGAGGTGTTGAGGCCCTCGCGGCAGTAGTCGCAGACGCCGTCGGACCACATGAAGGGCGCGACCACGAGATCACCGCGGCGGACGGTGCCCACCTCGGAGCCGGTCTCCTCCACGATGCCGAGGAACTCGTGCCCGATGCGCTGACCCGGCTGCCGGACCGCGTCGCCGCGGTACGCCCACAGGTCGCTGCCGCAGATGCAGGACCGCAGCACACGGACCACGGCGTCGGTGGACAGCTGCACCACGGGGTCGGGCACATCCTCCACGCGCATGTCGAAGGGGGCGTGGATGGTGGTGGCGCGCATGGCGGGGGTCCTTCTCGTCTGTGGTCGTACGTGCGCTCAGGGGGTGGTCGAGCGCACTTCACCGTACGCCGACCGCGCCTGCTGCCGCGCGCCGAGTACGCCGGTGACCAGCAGTGACTGCGCGGCGATATAGGTGAGCATGATCCACAGGTCCGGCCGGGGCGGCTGGGGCCACTCCGCGACGCCGGTGGCGATGAGCAGGTCGGAGAGCACGAACAGCGCGCCGCCGATCCCGGCGACACGGCCCATGCGGGCGGCGGCGAGGTAGGCCATGACCGTGAGCAGGACGCTGTAGCCGGCCACGGGGACCCGCAGGTCGGCGGGCAGGTCGGGCCACAGGGACAGGACGGTGTTGGCCAGGACGACGGTGTAGATGACGGCGAGGAACCCGCCGCGCGCGCGTACGGTCGCCACGTCCGTCCCGTACTTCTGGAACAGCACGATGTAGCAGACGTGTCCGGCCGCGAAGGAGGCCATCCCCGCGAGGAAGGCCGGTTCGGCGTCGAGGAGGAGCAGGGTGTCGCCGCCCCAGCCGCACAGAAGGGCGGCCGTCAGGAGGCGGGGTGCGCCCCTGGACGCCGCGTACGCGGCCAGGAGCGGCATCAGGAGCGGCTTGGCGACCGTGTGCCCGGTGTCCCACCCGGCGGCCAGGGAGACGAGGTCGACGGCGGCCGCGAGGGCGAAGGCCCAAAGGAGGAGGCGTGTCACGCGGCGATGATCTCCTCGGCCGGCTCCGGAGCGGTATCGGGTTTCCAGCCCGGCCCCCGGAAGACGAGTCCCGCGCGGTTGCGCCATCCCCGGGTGGCCTTGATGTCCTTGGCGATCGACACGTACTCATGAGTGGCGACCTTGACCGGGTTGAACGTGTTGATGTTCTTGGTCAACCCGTAGACAGGCCGTTCGGTCTCGGCGACGAACGACCCGAAGAGCCGGTCCCACACGATGAGGATGCCGCCGAAGTTGCGGTCGAGATAGCCGCCCTGAGAGGCGTGGTGGACCCGGTGGTGGGAGGGCGTGTTGAACACGGACTCGAACCACCGGGGCGTCCTGTCGATGCGCTCGGTGTGGATCCAGAACTGGTAGACGAGGTTCGCGGAGGAGCAGAAGGCCAGGGCGGCGGGGTGCACGCCGGCGGCGATGAGGGGGACGTAGAACGGCCAGACGGTCAGCGTGGTCCAGGGCTGGCGCAGGGCGGTGGTGAGGTTGAACTTCTCGCTGGAGTGGTGGACCACGTGGCAGGCCCACAGGATGCGGATGACGTGGTGGCCGCGGTGCGACCAGTAGTAGAAGAAGTCCTGCGCGAGCAGCATCAGCGGGATCGTCCACCACAGCACGGGGACGCGCAGGGGCGTGAGTTCGTGGATCGCCGTGTAGAGCGCGACGATCGGGATCTTCCAGAGGAAGTCGAAGACGAGGCTTCCCAGCCCCATGCCGACGCTGGTCGCGGCGTCCTTCGTCTCGTATCCGGCGGCGTCCTCATCGGGATGGAGACGGACGCTGATCATCTCCACCACGGTGAGCAGCACGAAGGCGGGTATCGACCACAGCACGACATCGGGCAGGTTCGGCATAAGGGGACCGTAGAACCGCTGGTCGGCCGCGGCTAGACGTTGTTACTGACAAGTATTACAGCGAGTACGCGCTTACTTGTTGGCGATCTCCGCCAAAGTCACCACCGGCGGTTTCAGACTCCCCTCAGCCTCCCTTTCAGACTCCGGCCGCCCCCAGCAGCGTCCCCGCCGCATACGTCACCCCCATGGCCAGCGCCCCGCCCATCACGTTGCGCAGTGCAGCGCGGACCGGGTCGGCGGCGCCGAGGCGGGCGCTGCTCCAGCCGGTGAGGACGAGGGCGGCCAGGGAGGAGACGACGGTGACGGTCAGACGCCAGTCGGCGGGCGGCAGGACGATGGCGAGCAGCGGGAGCAGGGCGCCGACCGTGAAGGACAGGAAGCTCGCCCACGCCGCGTGCCAGGGGTTGGTGAGCCGGTCGGGGTCGATGCCGAGCTCCACGCGTGCGTGGGCACGCAGGGCGTCCCGCGCGGTGAGCTGTTCGGCGGCCTCCCTGGCCACGTCCCGGGACAGGCCGCGGTCCTGGAGGAGTTCCGTGAGCTCCTCCAGTTCGGCCTCGGGCCGCTCGCGCAGCTCCCGCTTCTCGACGGCGAGGGCGGCCTTCTCCGAGTCCCGTTGGGTGGAGACGGAGACGTACTCCCCGGCCGCCATCGACATCGACCCCGCGAGCAGCCCCGCCATACCCGCCGTGAGGAGGGCCGAGCGGTCGTCCGTGGCGCCGGCGACACCGACGACGAGGCCCGCGGTGGACACGATGCCGTCGTTGGCTCCGAGGACGGCCGCGCGCAGCCAGTTGAGCCGCTCGGCGAGCGCGCCGCCGTGGGTCTCGTCGTGCGTTGGTTCGGTCACAGACGGGAGGATGGCACTCCGGGCGCCCGCAGGTCCGGACCGACGCACACCGGGCCCGCCCCGCCGAGGTCTCACCAGACCCGTACCGACGCCCCCTTCGCGAACACCGGGCTCGTCGCGTCCGCCGGTGGCGCGGTGAGCGGCTCGGCGATCTCCTCGACCGTCGGGCCCACCTTCGCGGCGATCGGATCGAGGAGGTCGAGGTCGAAGCCGTACACGCGCGCGGCGTTGCCGCCGACCATCGCGGCGACCTCTTCGCGCGGCACGCGCGCGTAGGCGTAGCGCAGGCCCTCCCGCGAGTACGGGTATGTCCCTTCGTCGTGCGGATAGTCGCTGCCCCACATGATCTTGTCGATGCCGATCCGGTCCCGCAGGGGCACCTCGTGCGGCCGCATGAAGCTGGCCCCGACGAAGCAGTTGTCGCGCCAGACCTCGGAGGGCGCGTCGCCCATGCGGGCGGCCAGACCGGCGCCGAACTTGGACTCCGCCGTGGACGCCCTCGTCGCGGCGGCGACCAGGCGCCCGTGGTAGTAGTCCAGCATCTCCAGCACACTCGGGATCCAGCCCGAGCCCTGCTCCGTGAGCACCAGCTTCAGCTCCGGGTGACGGCGGAAGGCGCCGCCGAACACCAGGTGCCACAGCGCCCGGTGCGAGAACCAGGTCGTCTCGACCATGAAGACCGCGCGGGCGGCCGGTTCGTCGCCGAGCGGCGGGGAGGCCGAGCCCGCGTGGTGGTTGACGGGGACACCGAGCTCTGCGCAGACGGCCCAGATGGGGTCGTACGCCGACGAGTAGAGCTCCGGGAGGCCGGAGCCCGGCGGTGTGCCGGGCAGCAGCAGGCCGCCCTTGAGACCCGCCTCGACGGCCCAACGAATCTCTTTGACCGCCTCCTCGACGTCGTTGAGGAGGATCTGGAAGACGCCCGCCCGTCGCCCCGGTGCCGCCGCGCAGAAGTCCGCGAGCCAGCGGTTGTGGGCGCGCAGGCCGGCCCAGCGCCGCTCGAACTCCCCCGGGTCCGGCGCCGGTGCCATGAGCGAGCCGGACGGGAAGAACGGCGGGATGGTGTTGGGGAACACCACCTCCGCGACGATCCCGTCCTCCTCCAGCTCCGCGAGCCGCCGCTCGGAGTTCCAGTTCTTGTCGGCCGTGTCGGCGAGGAGGTCCTCGTAGGGATTGACGTACGTCGCCGCCCACGCGTCGAACTCGTCGTGGTACCGCCGCTCCAGGTAGGGCTTGTAGTCCAGCAGGTCGGCGCCCGCGTGGCAGTCGGCGGAGATGACCGTGTAGCGCTCCTCGCCCACGGAGTTCATGGCGTCACCCCCAGGGCCGGGAAGTCGTGGTCCGTCAGCCAGTGCCGGCCCACCTCGCGCGAGCGCGCCCAGGACGCCTCCACGGCCGTCTGGTCGGCGGACTGGCCGAGTTCGGCGGGGGTGGGGCCGATACGGCGGGCGAGCGGGGTCAGCCGCGCCACGTCGAACCCGAAGACCTCCGCCGCGGCCAGGCCGAGCATGCGGCGGGTCTCCGCCACCGGGATGTCGTGGAAGGTGCGCTCGAGCCACGCGCGCGTGTCGGGCCAGGTGCCCTCGGGGTGCGGGAAGTCGCTGCCCCAGAGGATGTTGTCGACGCCGATCTCGTAGCGCTGGGCGAGTTCGCGGCGCTTGGTGTTGGTCGCGCAGATGAAGATCTGCCGGTCGAGGTACTCGTGCGGCGGGCGCTTGAGCTCCTGGAAGGGCGAGAGTTTCTTGCCGCCGTGGGCGCCGAGGTAGAGGCGGTCCATGAACCAGAGCAGGTTGGGCAGCCACCAGCAGCCGGACTCGGCGACGCCGAACTTCAGCCCCGGGTGGCGTTCGAAGACGCCGGACCAGAGCAGGAACCACAGGGGCCGGGCCGGCCACCAGGTCACCTCGCTCACATAGATCCCCAGATGGTCGCCGTACTCGTGGCGCGGGGCCGCCCCGGAGTGCGTGACGACCGGCATCCCGCACTCGGCCGCCGCCGCCCACACCGGGTCGTAACGGCGGTCGTGGTACGGCTCCTTGTCGACCCACATGGACGGGATCATCAACGCTCCGAGGCCGGACTCCTTGGCGCGGTACACCTCCGCGACGACCCGCTCGGTCGGGGCCGTGACCGGCAACAGGGCGACCCCGCAGTGCCGTTCGGGATTCTCGGAGACGAAGTCGGCCAGCCAGCGGTTGTGGGCCTGGGCGCCCGCCATGCCGAGCTCGGGGTCCTGGTCGCCGGAGAGCCCGAGTCCGACGCCGAAGGGCGCCGCGGTCTGGCTGTCGACGGCATCGGCGTCCGGGAAGACGACCTCGGCGGCCACTCCGTCGCCGTCGAGCTCCTTCAGCCGCTGGGCGGTGTCCCAACCGCCGCGCAGACCCTCCTCGTTGTCCTGGAACCACTTGTTCGCGAACGCCTCGTTGCGGATGCCGAGCCGGGTCATCTCCTCGCGGCGCCGATCGCGTCCGGCGAGGAAGTCGTCGAACTCCCGGTGGAAACGGGCGTCCAGATAGGGCCGGTACTCCTCGGTGGGCAGCCCGGCGTGGCAGTCGGAGGAGATGATCAGGTACGGCTCGTCCCGGTCGGTCATCGAAGCCTCCTGATCCGGTTGATCGGGTTGATCCAGGGTTCGGTCATCGAAGTCCCCCTAGTCCAAGATGAAGTTCTCCAGGTACGACGGGTTCGCGCGGTCGAGCATCGACTGTGCCCGCGCCCTGATCTGCGCGTCACTGTGCTCGCTCGCCGGCAGCATCCAGAAGCGGTCCGCGCGGATGCCGTCGACCACCGTCTCGGCCACCTCCTCGACCGGCGTGAACTCCACCTCCCGGCCCGCCTCCCGCATCGCGGCCTCCCACTGGTCGAGGCTGCGGTACGGCGTCCTGCGCGGCCGTTCCTTGGCGTACCGCCCGGGCCGGTTGCGGTGCGACTCCCACAGGCCGGTGCGGAGCATGTGCGGGCCGGGGAAGAGGACGGAGGCGCCCACGCGCGCGTGCTCGGCCTTCAAGTGGGCGTACAGGGACTCCGTCATCGTCACGACGGCCGCCTTGGTGACGGCGTAGACGGACGCGGTGGGGAGCGGGGCGATACCGCCGTCACCGGAGGATGTATTGACCACATGACCGGGTTGACCCGACTTGATCATGTGGGGAACGAACGCCTGGATGCCATGGAAGACACCCCACACATTGACGGAGAACGCCCACTTCCAGTCGTTCGGCTCGTGCTCCCACATGCGTCCCTCGGCGCCCGAGCCGACCCCGGCGTTGTTGCACAGCACATGGACGGCGCCGTACGTCTCGTAGGCGAACTCCGCCAACTCCAGCACCTGTTCCCGCTCGCCGACGTCGACCACGCGCGCGTGCACATCGGCACCGTCCGCGCGGAGTGCCGCCACGGCTTTCTCCAGGGCGCCCTCCTCTACGTCGGCGAGGACGATCTTCAGTCCCTCGGCGGCGAACCGCCGGGCCATCGCGAGACCGATACCGCTCGCGGCACCGGTGACGACGGCGACCTGCCCTTCCCCGAGCCGCATCAGACGCTCCCCTCGGGAGGCGCGTCGAGGACCTGCGCCGGATCGTCGTAGCGCTGGTGGATGTACGGCAGCAGCGCCCGGGCGTCGACCCGTGCGACGACCTTGCCGCGCTGGTCGCTGGTCTTCTCGCCGATCGTGATCTCGACGAGGCGGCGGACGGGGAAGTCGGCCACCGGGTCGTACATGGACTCGCGCAGGACGACGTCGCCGGTGATGCGCTCCAGCCTGCGCACCTTCTCGTTGCGCAGGCAGTGCACGAGCACCGGGTCGGCGTCGAAGCCCGAACCGTCCACCGCGGGGAGGAACTTGAAGTAGAAGTCGGTCTTCTGGGCCGGCTCCGGAAGCGGCAGCTCGCCCGCGACCGCGCCGCGCACCTCGGCGAAGGCGATGCCGTGCCGGGCGAGGGAGGCGCGGACGACCAGGCCGTCGCGCTCGACGACGACCTCGCCGAGCTTCTTGGGTTCACCGAAGACCTCGCGGCCGCCGATGAGGGCCCGTTCGTGGGTCATCGGCATGACGAGGGGGTACCAGCCCTCGACGCCGTCATGGGCGGCGGCAACCGCGAACGAACCCGCGCCGAGCGGGTATCCGGGCAGGTCGACCTTGCTGATGTTGACGCGGGCCAGTGGCCGGTCCGTGGGTTTCAGAGGCGGCGGCAGGACCGCCGCGACCGCGTCCGGATCGGTCTCCCAGATCGCCACCACGCCGGTGGACCAGATGTCGGGAAGCCTGGAGCTCGCGGTGCGCGCTGCGGCGATCTCCGCCTCGGTCCGTGCGCCGTACCGTACGCGTGCCATGTCGTACCGCCCTTCTTCTGATGGGCCGTCACCTGTAACACAGTTACAGCACACCGCCTGCCGGGTAAATACGCGTGCACGAGCCGGACTTGGGGGCAGCATGGCGAGAGCGTCGCTCACCCGGGAGGAGATCCTGGACACGGCCGCGGACCTGGTGAAGCAGCACGGCCCCGAGGCCCTGACGATGCGCAAGCTCGCGGCGGAGCTGGGGACCGCGGTGACCTCGATCTACTGGCACGTCGGCAACCGGGAGTCGCTGCTGGACGCGCTGGTGCGGCGGACCGTGGCCGGCCTCGGCGAGTTCCGGCCCGCGGGGCGCACCCCCGTCGAGCGGATCGTCTCGGTGGCCCGCATTCTGCGGCGGCGGCTGCGGGACCATCCGCATCTGATCGCGATGGTCCATGAACGCGGCCTGACCGAGCGGATGTTCCTGCCCGCGCAGCAGGCGCTGGTGCGGGAGGTGCACGCGGCGGGGCTGCGGGGCGCCCGGGCGGCGGAGGCGGTGCGGGCGGTGCAGTTCCAGGTCGTGGGCTTCGTCCTCGTGGAACGCAATCGCGAGCGCGCGCCGGCGCAGCAGCCCGCGGAGGAGACGACGACCGCGTACGGAGACCCGGCGCTCGCCCGCGCGCTGGCCCGGCCGGTGAACCAGGAGCGGCTGTTCGTCACGTCCGTGAGGGCGTTGACGCAGTCATTGCTCGAGTCCCCGGGCGGCAATAAATAGGTGGCGGCCCGCTGCAACGCCCTCCTACAGTCGTGATCGCGGGGGCGGCTCCGCAAGCGTGCTTCCTTCTCTCTTTTCTACGACACCACAGCGCGCTCACTCTCCGCCCCGCCTTCTTCTCTCTTCCTTCCCGCCGGGGGCTTCCGCTTGTCCGTACTGTCGTCCGTGCTGCTCCGCCGCCTTCGTACCGTCTACGTCGACCAGGCCGGGCCGCGCCCGGGCGACCCGTCGACGACGCAAGGGCTCGTCGCGCTCGAAGCCGAGCTGCTGGACCGGGGATTCGTACCGACGGCGGAGCTGCACGCGGCGCTCGCCTGGCTCGGGCCCGCCGGTCTCGGGGCGGCGGGGAAGCAGCTGATCCGGCACATCGACGCCGAACTGGGCGCGGACCGCACCCATATGCCGATGTTCCGCAGCTTCCCGGCCTCGGTGCCGGACGACACGTTCCAGCTGTTCGTCGACCGGGTCTTCACACTGCTGCTGCAGTGGCCGAAGCAGCCGTGCGTGCTGTGCGGCACGGTCGGCAGCGTGCACCCGGTGTCGCCGTGCGCGCATCTGGTGTGCCGGGAGTGCTGGGACGGCGCGGACTACGCGGGCTGCCCGATCTGCCACCGCCGAATCGACCGGACCGATCCCTTCCTGAAGCCGGCGCATCCGCGCACCGCGCCCGAAGTGGCGGTGGGTCCGCTGAAGTTGCTGACGCTCGGCAAGGACGCCGAGGCGGACGCGGTCAAGGCACTGCTGAAGCTGCTGGCCCGGCGGACTCCGCTGCCGCCGCAGGACCGTGACGACGTGAAGATCCTGCTGTCGCACGCGCCGCACGACCTCGGCTGGTTCCCCGAGGACGTCCCGGTGCGTCAGACGAAGGCGCTGGCCCTCGGCATGCTGCTGCTCGACCGGCACACGCGCGTGGCGGCGACGGAACTGCTCGCCGGGCAGCTGACGACGGCTACGGACGTACTGCGGCTGCTGTGCGTGTGGTCCGGCGGCGAGGCCGATCTGCTCGACCCGCCGCGTATGCGGTCGCTCCCGCGCGGGCTGCGCCGACAGCTGCTGGGCCTGCTCGACGGCCTGGCGATGCCCTCGCTGGTCGAGGACGTGCTGCGGCACCCCGGCGCCTGGAAGCGGGCCGCCGAGATCCTGCACCCGTACGAGCACTACGCCCGCCATCCGAAGGCCGCGCTCGCCTTCGCCGTCCTGCGGGCCACCGACACCTCCTCGGGCGACCTGGGCGAGGCGCTGCTGCGGACGGCCGCGGAGCATCCGGACGCGGTGCGGGTCGACGGCGACCGCGTCAAGCCGGCCACCTGGACGGCACGCGTCGAACAGGCGCTTTACGAGAAGGACGCAGAGGCCGCTCTGGACCTGCTCGCTCAGCGGCCGGGCGAACTGCTGCGCCGGCTCGACCATCTGCTGCGGCTGCGCGAACTCGACGTACTGCCGGAGGGGTTCGGGGACGTCCTGCGCCGCGTGCTGCCCAACGCGGGCCCCGGGCCGCTGCTGGCCGCGCTCGGGCGGATGCGGATCCGTCATCTGCCGGGCGGGCGGCGGGTGTTCTTCCCGCGGGGCCAGGTGACCCGTTCGTTCACGATCGACGACACGCGCGTGCCGCTGTCGTCGAAGGTGACCGGCGAGGTGTGCGCGCTCCTGGAGGCCGAGGCGCTGCGCCGGCTCGCGGACGGGCCGCGTCTGGACCTGTCCGTGCTCGACTCGGCGCTCACCGGTCTCGCGGTGCCGGCCGCCGAGACCGCCGCCTCCAAGGCGCTCGTCACCGTGCCGCGCGGCAGCACCCAGCCGCTCCCCGAGGGTGAGGTGCTGCGGCTCTTCCTGCACTGGACGGAGCCCGCGAAGACCCGGGTGGACCTGGATCTGTCGGTGGCGCTGTACGACGAGGCGTGGGAGTTCGCGGGGCTGTGCGACTACACCAGCCTCGTGCACGAGGGCCGTTCGGCGGTCCACTCCGGCGATCTGACCTCGGGACCCGCTCCGGACGGGGCGACGGAGTACGTCGACCTGGACCTGGGCGCGCTCGCCGAGCGCGGGGTGCGGTTCGCGCTGCCCGTCGTCTTCAGCTACAACGACGTCGCCTTCGAGGAACTCCTGGACGCCTTCGCCGGGTTCATGGCACTGCCGTCCGCGGCCGAGGAGGACCGCGACGCGTCGTACGACCCGCGTACGGTCCGTCAGCGGTACGACCTGGTGGGCGACTCGCGCATCCACGTCCCGATGCTGGTCGACCTGCGTCGCCGTACGTTCCTGTGGACCGACCTGCATCTGCCGGCCGACGAGGGCTTCCACAGCCTGTACCGGCACGGCGCGGACCTCGGCCGGGTCGCCCAGGACCTGCACCAGTACTTCTCGTCGGGCCGTACGACACTGTGGGATCTGGCCGTGTGGCGGGCGGCCGCGCGGGGCGACGAGGTCGCGGTGGTACGGCGTGCGCCGGATCCGCGCGCCGTCGACGAGCTCTGGCACTACGCACGGCGCTCCGGGGAGCCGGACACGGAGTTCGCGGCACGCGTGCGTGCGCTGGAGCCGCCGGAGCGACGGCAGCCGGCGGACGACGCCGACGCCCTCGCGGGTGAAGCGGCCACGGACAAGCATGTGTTCCTCGCGCTGGTCCACGGGGGTGTGGCGCCGACGGGTGCGACCGGATCGGTGTACCGGCTGCTGCCGGGGCCGGTGGACGGCTGCGGCCTGGAGGGCCTGACGGCGGGGGATCTGGTGGCGGCGCTGGGGTGAGGGGAGAAGTGCCGGGCACCGGACGAGTGTTGCGTCACCCTTGCCGGTCCGTGGCGCAGGACCGGGTGCGCGCGGCACTGTCAGTGGGGGCCCGTATCCTCAGGGACCATGCTCGAAGACCGTACGACCGCAGCGTCCTCCCCCACGGCGTGGCCGGCCGCGTATCCGCAGGGGTACGCGGTCGTTGACGTGGAGACCACCGGGCTCGCCCGGGACGACCGGATAATCTCCGCGGCCGTGTACCGGCTGGACGCACGTGGCGAGGTCGAGGACCACTGGTACACGCTGGTCAATCCGGAGCGGGACCCGGGCCCCGTCTGGATCCACGGTCTGACGACCGACGTGCTGGAGGGCGCGCCCCTCTTCCAGGACATCGTCGAGGAGTTCTCGGCCCGCCTGGACGGCCGGGTGCTCGTCGCGCACAACGCGGTCTTCGACTGGCAGATGATCGCGCGGGAGTACGCGCGCGCGGAGCGCGAGGCGCCGGTGCGGCAGCGGCTGTGCACCATCGCGCTCTCCAAGGAGCTCGCTCTGCCGCTGCCCAACCACAAGCTGGAGTCGCTGGCCGCCCACTTCGGCGTCGTGCAGCAGCGCGCGCACCACGCGCTCGACGACGCGCGCGTGCTGGCGGAGGCGTTCCGGCCGAGCCTGCGGGCCGCGGCCGAGGGCGGCGTACGGCTGCCGCTGCACGAGTGCCGCCCGCTGACCGAGTGGACGGACCGGTCCGTGCCGCGGCAGCAGCAGACGCCGGGCTACAGCAGCTATCGGCCGACCAGTTGGCGCCCCGCCCGCAAAAGGCCCGCATGCCCCTATCCCAACCCAGGCCGCTACGAAGAGGGCAAACCGCTCAAGCAGGGCATGCGTGTCGCGTTCTCCGGTGACACCTCGACCGAGCGCGACCTCCTGGAGGACCGTGCGATCGAGGCCGGGCTGCATGTCGCCACCAGCATCTCCCGGCTCACCAGCCTGCTCGTCACCAACGACCCGGACTCGGGCACGTCGAAGGTGGTCAAGGCCCGGCAGTACGGCACACCGGTCGTCGACGAGGCGGCCTTCGGACAGCTCCTGGGCAACGTGGCACCGGCCTCGGAGGGATGACCGTACGGACGGGTGATTGCGCTGCGACTCGCCCGCCGCCGACTGGCCCGCACCGGAGCGACGGCTCACCCTGTGGCGCATGGCGACTTGCGAAGTGTGCGGAAACAACTACGGCATGACCTTCGAGATCCACGCCCAGGGTGCGGTGCACGTCTTCGACTGCTTCTCCTGTGCGATCCACCGCATGGCCCCCATCTGCGAGCACTGTCGTGTGCAGATCATCGGGCAGGGCGTCGAGGTCGAGGGCCACTGGTACTGCGGCGCCCACTGCGCCCGCGCCGAGGGAAAGGTGGGGATCGTCGACCGCGTCTGACCACGGTGGTCGACCCGTGCGACCACACCCCTGTGCGAACACCCCGCGGCCCGAGTTGTACGGTCGTGGGGTGTACCGCTTCCTGTTGTCCCGGCAGTGGGTGATCCTCACGCTGGTCGCCCTCGTTCTCA
This sequence comes from Streptomyces sp. S.PB5, assembly GCF_030403745.1. Taxonomy (GTDB): domain Bacteria; phylum Actinomycetota; class Actinomycetes; order Streptomycetales; family Streptomycetaceae; genus Streptomyces. The sequence continues at coordinate 1,027,166 of NZ_JAQMWP010000001.1, read as the reverse complement.
TCCCCACGATGATCCGGCTGGGCATCTGGCAGATGCACCGCTACGAGGAGCGCAGCGCCCGTAACCAGCTGGTCTCCGACGCGCTGTCCGCCGACGCGGTGCCCGTGGAGCGGATGACGTCCGTCGGGCACACGGTCACCAGCAAGGAGCGGTACCGGTCGGTGACCGCGAAGGGGCGCTTCGACACCGAGGACGAGGTCGTCGTCCGCCGCCGCACCAACTCCGACGACGAGGTCGGCTATCACGTCCTGACCCCGTTCGTCCTCGCCGACGGCAAGGTGCTGCTGGTCAACCGGGGCTGGGTCCCCACCGGCGCGACCCAGACCGCGTTCCCCGAGGTCCCGGCGCCGCCCGCCGGTGAGGTCACCGTCACCGGGCGGCTCATGCCCGACGAGACGACCGCGGCGAGCGGCATCAAGAACCTCAAGGGACTGCCGGACCGCCAGATCATGCTGATCAACAGCGAGCAGCAGGCCGGCCGCCTCGGCAAGCAGGTCCTCGGCGGCTACATCGCCCTGACCACGCCCGAACCCAAGGGCGACACCCCCGAACTCCTCGGCAGGCCCGGCAAGGAGAACGCCCCGCTGAACTACGCGTACGCCTACCAGTGGTGGCTGTTCGCCGCGGGCGTCCCGATCGGCTGGGTCGTCCTGGTCCGCCGCGAGCTGCGGGACCGCCGGGAGGCAGCACAGAAGGAAGCGGCGGCGGAGTCGGAGCCGGCGGCGGTCTGAGACGGGCCCCGGGCCGGGGACCCTCGGCGTCACTCCCCCGGCCGTCCTCCTGATTGTTCCCGGCACCCACCGGGAACCCGCACTCCCGTGCCCCGTATCGAGGATTACGCCCTGATCGGCGACGAACAGACAGCGGCCCTGGTCGGCAAGGACGGCAGCGTCGACTGGTTGTGCCTGCCCCGCTTCGACTCCGCGGCCTGCTTCGCCAGACTGCTCGGCGACGAGGAGAACGGCCACTGGCGGATCGCCCCCAAGGGCGCCGACGGTCCGTGCACGCGCCGCGCCTACCGCCCCGGCACCCTCGTCCTGGACACCGAGTGGGAGACCGACGAGGGGGCGGTGCGGGTCACCGACCTGATGCCGCAGCGCGACCGCGCCCCCGATCTCGTACGCGTCGTCGAAGGCCTGAGCGGCGAGGTCACCGTCCGCAGCACGCTCCGCCTCCGCTTCGACTACGGCTCGATCGTGCCGTGGTTGCGCAGGTCCGACGGCCATCGCGTGGCGGTCGCGGGCCCGGACTCGGTGTGGCTGCGCAGCGAACCCCAGGTGCGCACCTGGGGCGAGGATCTCAGCACCCACTCGGAGTTCACGGTCAGGGAGGGCGAGACGGTCGCGTTCGTCCTCACCTGGCACCCCTCGCACGAGCCGCGCCCACCGCAGATCGACCCCCTCGAATCGCTCGCCACGAGCGTCGAGGACTGGCAGGCCTGGTCGGCCCGCTGCCGCTACGACGGCCCGCACAAGGACGCCGTACTGCGCTCCCTGATCACCCTCAAGGCCCTCACCTACGCCCCCACCGGCGGTATCGTCGCCGCTGCCACCACCTCGCTTCCGGAGGAACTGGGCGGCGTCCGCAACTGGGACTACCGCTACTGCTGGCTGCGCGACTCCACCCTCACCCTCGGCGCGCTGCTGTCCTGCGGCTACCACGAGGAGGCCGAGGCCTGGCGGAACTGGCTGGTGCGCGCGGTCGCGGGCGCCCCGGCGGACCTGCAGATCATGTACGGACTGGCGGGCGAGCGACGGCTGCCCGAGTTCGAACTGCCGTGGCTCGCCGGGTTCGCCGGCTCCAAGCCCGTACGGATCGGCAACGAGGCCGTGAAACAGCTCCAGCTGGACGTGTACGGCGAGGTCATGGACTCCCTCGCGCTGGCCCGGAGTTCGGGCCTGTCCAGCAAACCGCACATGTGGTCCCTGCAGTGCGCCCTGATGGATTTCCTCTCCTCGGCGTGGCAGCAGCCGGACGAGGGGCTGTGGGAGGTGCGCGGGGGCCGCCGGCAGTTCGTGCACTCCAAGGTGATGGTGTGGGTCGCCGCCGACCGTGCCGTGCGCACCCTGGAGCAGCACCCGGAGATGGGCGGCGACCTGGAAGGCTGGCGCGTACTGCGCGACGAGGTGCACCGCGAGGTGTGCGAGAAGGGGTACGACGCCGAGCGCAACACCTTCACCCAGTCCTACGGCTCCCGCGAACTGGACGCGGCCCTCCTGCTGATCCCCCGCGTCGGCTTCCTCCCGCCGCACGACCCGCGCGTGGTCGGCACGGTCGAGGCGATCCGCGACGAACTGGGCCACCACGGCTTCCTGCGCCGCTACAGCACCGACGGCACCACCGTCGACGGACTGCCGGGCGACGAGGGCACCTTCCTCGTCTGCTCGTTCTGGCTCGCCGACGCGCTCCACATGATCGGCCGTACGAAGGAGGCGCGGGAGCTGTTCGAACGGCTCGCGGGTCTCACCAACGACCTGGGGCTGCTGTCCGAGGAGTACGACCCCGTGCACGACCGCCACCTCGGCAACTTCCCGCAGGCTTTCAGCCACATCGGTCTGGTGAACACCGCCCTCGCCCTGTTCGGGGGCGAGGAGGCAGGATAGGGGCCATGGATCTTGGACTTGAGGGCCGGGTGTACGTCGTCACGGGAGCCACGCGCGGGCTGGGCAACGCCTCCGCGCGTGAGCTGGTCGCCGACGGGGCGAAGGTCGTGCTCACCGGGCGCGACGAGAAGCGGGCCGCGGACGCGGCGGCCGAGCTGGGGCCGAACGCGGTGGGCGTCGCCGTCGACAACGCCGATCCGGAGGCACCGGCCCGGCTGATCGCGGCCGCGCGGGAGAACTTCGGCGGCTTCGACGGCATCCTCATCAGCGTCGGCGGGCCCGCGCCGGGGTTCCTCGCGGACAACACGGACGAGCAGTGGGAGGCCGCGTACACCTCGGTGTTCCTGGGCGCGGTCCGGCTGGCGCGGGCGGCCGCGGCCGAGCTGGAGGCCGGCGGTGTCATCGGGTTCGTGCTGTCCGGGTCGGTGCACGAGCCGATCCCGGGGCTGACCATCTCCAACGGGCTGCGGCCGGGGCTCGCCGGTTTCGCGAAGTCCGTCGCGGACGAGCTGGGGCCGCGCGGGATCCGGGTCGTGGGGTTGCTGCCGTCCCGCATCGACACGGATCGCGTGCGCGAGCTGGACGGGCTGTCGGCGGACCCGGAGGCCACGCGCGCGGCCAACGAGTCGAGGATTCCCCTGCGGCGCTACGGGACGCCGGAGGAGTTCGGGCGTACGGCTGCGTTTCTGTTGTCCCCGGCGGCCTCCTACCTGACGGGGATCATGGTCCCCGTAGACGGCGGAATGCGACACGGGTTCTAGCTTCTCAACTGACCCTTTCCGCCCGGTGCTTGACGGCCTTCATGCGGACCTCCGCCGGCAGCGACGCCAGCCCCGCCGAGTTCCGCGCGTGCGTCAGCGCCTCGGCCGTCAGGTGGTTCAGCGCCGTCCCCGGGTCCACATGCGGTTCCAGCAGGAGCCGTACGCGGGTCTCGGGGGCGTTGCGGCGGCCCGTCAGCTGGACGTGGGCGTGGGAGACGCCCTCCAGCTCCGTCGCCTCGCCCGCCAGTACGCCTTCCAGGGCCCGGCCCCGCAGCAGTGCGCCCTCGCCGTCGCCGGTGTCGACCAGGACCTCGGTCAGCCGGTGGCGGCGGAGGTTCGCGGTGAGCCACCACAGGGCCAGCAGGACGAGGACCGCAAGGACGGCCATGACGGTCGGCCACCACCAGCCGTGAGCCTCCCAGCGGGTGCGCTCGGTGTCGTTCAGGAGTACGTCGTGGCGGCCGTCGTGGATCCACCAGGACGGCGGGTCCAGGCCCAGCCCCACGGCTGAAACCGAGCCGCCGAGCACCAGCAGCACGAGTCCGAGGACGCCGAGGACGACCCGGTTGACGATCCGCAGCATCGCCCTCACCCCTTCTTTCCCGGCCGCCGCACCCGCACCGACAGCGCGGGCGGCCGGGCCAGCCCGAGCCCCCCGACCGCCTCGGCGAGGGTGGCTTCCAGGTCGGCCTGTACGTCGTCCAGTTCGCGGAAGTGCGCGACCGCGGCGACTTCGGCCTTGGCCCGGCTCAGGCGGACGCGTACCGACTGCACGCCGGAGACCTCGACGGCCCGGTCGCGCAGGACCAGGGCGGCGGCCTCGCGGTGCAGGCCCGCGCGTACGTCGGACCCGGTGCTGCGCATCGGCAGGACACCGCGCAGACCCGGCGTGGCTGCGAGGACGATCAGCCAGCCGCCGAGGGCGGCGGCGATGCCGGCCCCGACGAGGACCCAGGGGTCGTCGAGGGGGCGTTCGGCGAGCTGTGCGGCCAGTTCGCGGCGCCAGCGCATGGCGGGCTGCTCGGCGCGGACGGCCGCGATGTCGTAGAGGAAGAGTCCGGCGGCCGCCAGGAGCAGCACCGCCGCGACGGCGGCCGGGACGCGCCGCGCAGACCAGAAGCGGCCCTCGCCTCCGCCCTCCAGAACGGGTGGGGGTGGCGGTGGTGTGCTGTCCGGTTCGGTCGCCTTCTCCAGGACCGGCAGCCGTTGTGTGGTTCCCTCGGAGCCCTGGGGCTCGCTCATCGCGTCCTCCCCTGTGCCGCGCCGTGCGCCGGATGCAGCCGCTCCACGTGCACGGCGACCTCCGGCACCTCCATTCCCACCAACGCGCGTACCCGCTCCGCCACATGCCGACGCACCCGGGCGCACCGGGCGCCGATGTCGGTGGGATAGCCGAGTTCGAGGTGGACCCGGACCCGGGCCGTCTCGACGGGGGTCCCCCCGCTCGAACGCGGTTGAGAGTGGGGGAGGTGCACGACCACGGTGGCGTGCGGGGGCGCGGCCTCCTCGGGGACCTCCCCGAGCACCTCTCGGGCCGCCTGGGCGGCGATCTTCGCGACCACCCGGTCGGCGATCCGGGTCGCGCCGCGCTCGCCGGGCGGTACGACGGTCAGGGGCCTGCGGAGCTCACCGGCCTCGGTGGTCACCGCCGGTCACGCCGGTCGTCACGGGTGCGGAAGAAGTCGCCGAGCTCCAGGTCCCCCTCCAGGAACCGCCCGACGACGAAACCGATGGCGCCCAGGGCCGCCACCAGCAGAAAGGCACCGAACCCACCGAAGTACCCGGCGAAGCCCAGCGCCATGCCGGCGATCATGCCGACCACGGCCATGCTCATGGTGCGCTCCCCTCAGCTCTCGTTGGCTCTCGCTCGCCCGGACCTCACTGGATCCTCGGCTCCGGCTCCTCGTCCTCCTCCTCGGGCAGCTTCACATCGCTCACGGCGATGTTGACCTCGACGACCTCCAGGCCGGTCATCCGCTCGACCGCCGCGATCACGTTCTCCCTGACGGCCCGCGCCACATCGGAGATCGACACCCCGTAGTCCACGACGATCTCCAGGTCGAGCGCGGTCTGCACCTCGCCGACCTCGGCCTTCACACCACGGCTCACCGACTTCGACCCGCCGGGCACCCGGTCCCGCACGGCCCCGAAGGTCCGGGAGAGCCCACTGCCCATCGCGTGCACACCGACGACGTCCCGGGCGGCCAGCCCGGCGATCTTCTCCACGACCCCGTCGGCGATCGTCGTCCGCCCTCGGGTCGCCGGGTCCCCGCCGCCGCGCTTGACGGGCTTGCGCGGCTGCACACCCGGCTCAGCCTCAGGGGTCTGCGTCATATCGGTCATCGCCGTACGTCTCCCTCGTGGTCGCCTTCGTCGTCCTTCGACCACGGTAAGTGGGGTTGCGCCCTCGCGCGCCGGTGATGCGGCAGGCTGGAGCAATGACGGCAGACGGGTGGGCGCGGACGGTACGGCATCAGCTGGGCCTGGGCAGACTCCTGCCGCTGGGCGGCGCACGCGACGGCGCGTGGATCGCGGAGGAGGCGGCCGAGGCGGTGCTGCGGAGTGCCGTACGGGAGCTGCGCGGCGTACGCCTGGAGCGGCTCCGGATCGCCCTCGCCGCCCCGGAGGACGCGCACGACCCCGTCGTACCGCCCCCGCCGAGCGCGCTGCCGCCGGGCCCGCTCCGGGTGACGGCGGACTTCGCGGCCACGGCCGACGAGCCGCTGCCGACGACGGCGGCGCTCCTGCGCTCGACCCTGGCGACGGCGGCGACGGAGCGGCTGGGCCTGAAGGTGACCGAGATCGACCTGCGGGTGACGTCCCTGCTGGACGAGGAGCCGGAGGCCGGTCCCGTACGGCAGCCGGAGCCGCCGCCGGCCGGCACCGCCGACGGTCCCGCGGCCACCGCGGCGCTGTCGGTCCCCGGTGTCACCGGGCTGACGGCCGCGCTGGGGCGTGCGGTACAGAACGAGGAGCGGCAGGGCGAAAACGCCCTGTCGCGGCACCACGTCCGGGTGGAGGTGGCCGTGGATCGGGACCACCGGGCGGTGGATGTCGCCCGGACGGTCCGCAAGGAGGTGGCGAAGGCGCTGCCGGGTCACCCGACGGTGGCGGTCCTGGTGACGGCCGTCGGCTAGGGACCCAATAGGTTTCAAGCAGCCGCCGCCCGTCCCCGGCCCGGCTGTGGGCAGTCGTTCTGCCGGGCGCCTGTTCAGGTACGGCTCATTCACCCAGCCCGGCGAGGTCACGCAGACGCCGCGCCTGGGCGCCGCGCTCGGCCGCCCGCTGCTCGTCGTACGTCCGGTCCTGCGCCCCGCGCAGCAGCGCCTTGGTCTCGATCACCGCGTCCCGGGGCGCGGCCAGCAGTGCTCCGGCCAGGTCCTGCACCGCGCCGTCGAGCTCGTCGAGCGGCACGGCGATGTTGGCGAGGCCGGTGTTGACCGCTTCCTCGGCCAGCACGAAGCGCCCGGTGGCGCAGATCTCCAGCGCCCGGGCATAGCCGACCAGCGAGATGAGCGGGTGCGTACCCGTGAGGTCCGGAACCAGGCCCAGGCTGGTCTCGCGCATGGCGAACTGCACGTCGTCGGCGACGACGCGGAAGTCGCAGGCGAGCGCGAGCTGGAAGCCCGCCCCGATGGCATGCCCCTGGACGGCGGCGATGGACACGATGTCGCTCCGCCGCCACCAGGTGAAGCCCTCCTGGAACTCCGCGATGGCAGCGTCGAGTTCGGCGTCGCCACTGCGGGCGAGGTCGATGAACGACGGCTCGCCTTTGATCCCCTCCGGCGTGAACATCTGCCGGTCGAGCCCAGCGGAGAAGGACTTGCCCTCACCGCGCAGCACGACGACACGGACGGAGCCCGGCACGAGCCGACCCGCCTCGGCGAGCGTGCGCCACAGAGCGGGGCTCTGGGCGTTGCGCTTGGCGGGGTTGGTCAGCGTCACCGTGGCGAGCGCGTCGTCGACGGTGAGCCGTACGCCGTCCTTGTCGAGCAGGGGAACGAGTTCCTGGCCCATGGGGCGCCTCCGATGAGTGCGGTCATCCGCCGTGCCTCATGGCACGACTAAGTGACTGCACAGTAACCACCCGGCCGATCAGAGAACCGACCGGGTGGCCACCATCGAAAGCCGAGGGGCCGCCCGGAATCAGGACGACGCGGCCTTCTTGCCCCGGGTCGCACCGCCACGCCCACGGAGCGTGACGCCCGACTCGCTGAGCATCCGGTGTACGAAGCCATACGAGCGGCCGGTCTCCTCGGCCAGCGCCCGGATGCTCGCACCGGAGTCGTACTTCTTCTTCAGGTCTGCCGCGAGCTTGTCGCGCGCGGCGCCGGTTACCCGGCTGCCCTTCTTCAGAGTCTCGGCCACCCGTGCCTCCTCATGGGAAGTGCGCTCTGGTCCCCTCATGATCACCCCTCCGGAGCTTCATGGCCACCCATTCGGCAAGGTCCGTAAGACAAGGTTGTGACGACAGGAGCGGGTCCCCACATACGGAATCAGTAATTCCGAAGCGGGTTGTTCGTACCGCCGAACGGGTTCTTTTGTGAAGTGCCTGGTCAGAGACGCAGCGCGGCCGAGCCCTTGTCGATGAAGGGCTCGGCCGTGAAATGGATGTAGGACACACCTCGGTACGAGGAGATCTCACACAGATGGTGGATCACCGGTACGCCGAATGATCCCTACCTAGTTGATCACCCGTTCGATCAAGCCAGGGCGACGAGATCCGCGTAGTCGGCGCCCCACAGATCCTCGACTCCGTCGGGCAGCAGAATGATCCGCTCCGGCTGGAGCGCCTCGACGGCGCCCTCGTCGTGGGTGACCAGAACGACCGCACCCTTGTAGGTGCGCAGCGCGCCGAGGATCTCCTCGCGGCTGGCCGGGTCGAGGTTGTTGGTGGGCTCGTCGAGGAGCAGCACGTTCGCCGAGGAGACGACCAGGGTGGCCAGGGCCAGGCGGGTCTTCTCGCCGCCGGAGAGGACACCGGCGGGCTTGTCGACGTCGTCGCCGGAGAACAGGAACGAGCCCAGCACCTTGCGGACCTCGACCAGGTCCAGATCGGGGGCGGAGGAGCGCATGTTCTCCAGGACCGTGCGCTCCGGGTCGAGCGTCTCGTGCTCCTGGGCGTAGTAGCCGATCTTGAGGCCGTGGCCGGGGACGACCGCGCCGGTGTCCGGCTGCTCGGCGCCGGCGAGGAGCCGCAGCAGGGTCGTCTTGCCCGCGCCGTTGAGACCGAGGATGACCACCCTCGACCCCTTGTCGATCGCCAGGTCCACATCGGTGAAGATCTCGAGCGAGCCGTAGGACTTCGACAGCCCCTCCGCCGTCAGCGGGGTCTTGCCGCAGGGCGCGGGCTCGGGGAAGCGGAGCTTGGCGACCTTGTCCTGCGCGCGCACCGCCTCCAGGCCGGCGAGGAGCTTGTCGGCGCGCTTGGCCATGTTCTGCGCGGCGACCGTCTTGGTGGCCTTGGCGCGCATCTTGTCGGCCTGCGAGTGCAGGGCGGCGGCCTTCTTCTCGGCGTTCTGCCGCTCGCGCTTGCGGCGCTTCTCGTCGGCCTCGCGCTGCTGCTGGTAGAGCTTCCAGCCCATGTTGTAGACGTCGATCTGGGCGCGGTTGGCGTCCAGATAGAAGACCTTGTTCACGACCGTCTCGACCAGGTCGACGTCGTGGGAGATCACGATGAAGCCGCCGCGGTAGGTCTTGAGGTAGTCGCGCAGCCAGACGATCGAGTCGGCGTCGAGGTGGTTGGTCGGCTCGTCGAGCAGCAGCGTGTCCGCGTCCGAGAACAGGATCCGGGCCAGCTCGATACGGCGCCGCTGACCGCCGGAGAGCGTGTGCAGGGGCTGGCCCAGCACCCGGTCGGGCAGGTTCAGCGCGGCGGCGATGGTCGCGGCCTCGGCCTCGGCGGCGTAACCGCCCTTGGTGAGGAACTCCGTCTCCTGGCGCTCGTACTGCTTCAGCGCCTTCTCGCGGGTGGCGCCCTGGCCGTTCGCGATCCGCTGCTCGTTGTCGCGCATCTTGCGGATCAGTACGTCGAGCCCGCGCGCGGAGAGGATGCGGTCCCGGGCGAGCACGTCGAGGTCGCCGGTGCGGGGGTCCTGCGGGAGGTAGCCGACCTCGCCGGAGCGGGTGATCTGGCCGGCGGCGGGGATGCCCTCGCCGGCGAGGCACTTGGTGAGGGTCGTCTTCCCAGCGCCGTTGCGACCGACCAGGCCGATGCGGTCGCCCTTGGCGACACGGAAGGTGGCGGACTCGATGAGGACTCGGGCGCCGGCGCGCAGCTCGATACCGGTGGCGGAGATCACGGACAGACTCCAGGGCGTGTGTATGACGGTTGTGGGCGGCTGAGGACGTTCCCGCCGTCTAATGCGCGAGGAGAATGGCCATGGGCCAAGTCTAACGGGACCGTGCAACCACTTTTTCTGAGTTCGGGTGTTCGATGCCGCACTGCCCGGTGTCCCTCGTTCGGGTCAGCGTCCGGAGCCCGGTGCGAGGTGCGGGGTGACGATGGCCCCATGCAGTTCGACGACGACGCCAGGCTGGACACCTCCGAGGTCCAGGACGTGCGCGGCAGCCGCATCCCCGGGGGCAGGGCGACCGTGGGCGGGGGTATCGCCGGGCTGATCGCGCTGCTGCTGGGGCTGTTCCTCGGGGTCGGGCCGGACCAGCTCGGCCTCTCCGACGGCGGCGGCGACCAGCCCGCCGCCACGGCCTCCGCCCTGGCGCAGGTCCAGCAGTCCTGCCGGACCGGCCAGGACGCGAACACCCGCGACGACTGCCGCATGGTGGCCGTGGTCAACAGCGTGCAGGACTACTGGGACCAGGAGTTCGAGCGGCGCAACGGGACGTACTCCCGCTCCCCCACCGTCTTCTTCAGTCAGCGGGTCGGCACGGCGTGCGGGGCGGCGACCTCCGCGGTCGGGCCGTTCTACTGCCCCGGCGACCGCAAGGTCTATCTGGACCTCGGCTTCTTCGACGAGCTGCGGTCGAAGTTCGGCGCGAGCGGCGGCGCCTTCGCGCAGGCCTATGTCGTCGCCCATGAGTACGGGCATCACGTGCAGGACCTGATGGGCACCCTGAGCCGGTCGCAGGACGGGCGCACCGGCGAGAACAGCAACGCGGTGAAGGTGGAGCTCCAGGCGGACTGCTACGCGGGCGTGTGGGCGCACCACGCGACGACCACGAAGGACGAGTCGACCGGGCGGCCGCTGATCACCAGTCTCACCGACGCCGACATCACCGACGGTCTGGACGCGGCGGCGGCCGTGGGCGACGACCGGATCCAGGAGCGGTTCCAGGGGCGGGTGACACCGGAGTCCTGGACGCACGGGTCGGCGGCGCAGCGGCAGCGGTGGTTCCGGGAAGGGTACGAGAGCGGGGACATGGCCCGGTGCAACACCTTCAGCTGAGGTGTTCTCGCTGGTCAGGAGCCGTTGTCAGTGGCCGCTGCAAGACTGTGCGGCAGACGGAATCCCCGGCATTTGATCACAAGGGAGTGATCGGCATGGCAGGTACGAGCGGCGGGCGGCCCAGCATCTACCCCACCCTGCTGTACGCGGACGCCAAGGCGGCGGTGAAGCAGCTCACCGAGGCTTTCGGCTTCTCCGAGCTGGCGGTCTTCGAGGGCGAGGACGGCAAGGTGGCCCACGCCGAGCTGGTGCAGGGCAACGGCGCGATCATGCTCGGTTCCAAGGGCACCGGCAGCAAGTTCGACGCGGCGATGAAGGACGCGGGCACCACCGGGGTGTACGTCGTCGTGGACGACGTCGACGCACACCACCGGCGGGCCGTGGAGCAGGGCGCGGAGATCCTGATGCCGCCGACGGACCAGGACTACGGTTCGCGGGACTACATGGCCCGGGATCTCGAGGGCAATGTGTGGAGCTTCGGCACATACGCCCCCGAGACCCCCGAGACAAGGGCCTGACCCGTCCTCAGTTGCCCCCCGTGTGCACCTGGAAGGCCGCCCGGCGGACCGCCTTGGCGAGCGCGGGGTCGGGGTGGGCGGCGGCGAGCGCGACCAGGACCTGCACCGTGCGGGGGTGACCGACGGCGCGCACCTCGTCGAGGAGCATCGGGACGGTCGGCTGCACCGCGGACTCCAGATGCCGCACCAGCAGCGGGGCCTCGCCGTGGTCGGCGACGGCGGCCGCGGTGTCGACCCACAGCCAGGTGGCCTCCTCGCGGGTGAGCACCTCGTGGGCGTCCTCCGGGTCGACGCCGTCGTGCTCGGCGAGCCACAGCAGGGCGTACGGGCGCAGTCCGGGTTCGTCGGTCACGGCGCGTACGTCGGGCTCGGCGGGGGCGCCGACGACCCGCAGCGCCTCGAAGGCGAGGCCGCGCAGCAGGGCGTCCTCACCGCGGGCGGCGGCGAGCAGCTCGGTGACGGCGCTGCCGACGGGCCGGGCGGCGAGCCAGGCGCGGTACTCGTCGCGGGCCGCCTTGGGGCGGAGCTGGGCGCAGCCGCGGAGCATCTCCTCGGCGACGGCCTCGATGTTGCCGGCGGGGCTCTGCGCGGCGACGCAGATCTGCTCCAGCTTGACCCAGACCGCCCAGCTGCCGAGCGGGGTCAGGGTGGCCTGGCCGTCGCCGTAGGTGAGGGCGCCGACGGAGGCGAGGGCGTGCAGGGCCCAGTCGAGGAGGGGGGCGAGGGGGGTGTCCTCGGCGGTCTGCGCTTCGGCGTCCTCACCGGTCCGCTCGTCGTCCGCGTCCGTGTCCACGTCGACGTCCGTGTCCACGTCGACGTCCGTGTCCGGGGCGGGCTGCGGGCCGTAAGGGATCTCGCAGCGTTCGGTGCGCAGTTCGGTGACGCGCTGCTCCAGGAGGTCCAGGAGCTGTTCGACGGGCACGGGTCCGGCGGAGAGCTGGAGGAAGGAGAGCACCTGCGGCATCGCCGAGACGACCTCGGCGACGGCGGCGGCCTCGCGCTCCCCGGGTTCGGGGTGGGCGAGCGACCAGGCGTCGAAGAAGGCGACCCAGCCGCGCAGTACGGCGCTGTCGTCGCGGTCCCAGGCGCGCAGCCGCCAGCCGGGGCGGGCGCTGTCGCCGTGCACCTCGACGAGGCCGGCGAGCCGGGCGGTGTCCCAGTCGGCGCGGACCTGAGCCGCTGTCAGGCCCAGGTCCGCGGCGGCCCGTTCGGCGCTGGTGTCGGAGAGGGTGGCCTTGCCGTCGGCCTGTCCGCCGTCCCGGCCGGGGCCGAGGGCGGCGTCGGCCCAGTGGGCGACGCGGGCCGCGCCGGCCAGCCGGGAGCGAGCCATTCTGGCCAGCTCGGCCTGGGCCGGGGTGCCCTCGGGCGGGCGGGGTGCGGGGCGGCGCGAGGGCCGCTGGGTCATCGCTCGGGGGGCGGCGGCCAGGGGTCGCGGTCGGACGAGTCGAAGCCTGGAGTCGCGCGGGATACGGGACGTCACGGGTGCAGTCTTCCGGTTGACGGTCCGAAAACCCAAACGGAATGTAACGGCGGGCGACGGGGAGGGCCAACGCACAGGGGTCGGAGGGCGGCCCGGGAACGGGAACAGGCCAGTGGTACGGCCTTAAACGGAATCTGTGGACGGCGGTCCGAGGGGACCGCGGGCAGATGCCGGGAGGCGTTACATCAGCGGGGTCAGAAAGCGGCGGAGCGCCTCTTCGTAGCCCTGGGGGTCGGCGTTCCACATGGCTCCGTGGGGCGCGTGCGGGACGGTGTGGAGGGCGATCAGATCGGGACGGGCGGCGGCGAGGCGGCGCGAGAGGGGCCAGGGGGCGATGGTGTCGTCGGGGCCGTGGACGATCAGGGTGGGCACCTTGAGGAGGGTCGGGTCGGCGCCCTCGGCGGCGGCGTCGGCGTGCAGTCCGGTGCGGCCCTGGGCGGCGCGGACGGCGAGGGGCAGCAGGGCGCCCGGGGTGCGGCGGGCGCTGGCGAGGGCGCGCAGGGTGGTCTCCCAGCTGAGCACCGGGGAGTCCAGGATCAGACCGGAGATGCGCTGGCGGACCCCGGAGTGGGCGGCGGCGCGCAGGGCCATGGTGGCGCCGGTGGACCAGCCGTGCAGGACGACCTTCCTGGCACCGCCCCGGACGGCGTAGCGGATCGCGGCGTCCAGGTCGCGCCACTCGGTCTCGCCGAGGTGGTTCAGGCGGTCCGGCGGGCGGGGTGCGCCGGCGTCGCCGCGGTAGGCGAGGGCGAGCACCGGGAAGCGGAGGCTCGCGAGGAACTCCATGGTGTTCAGGGAGAGTTCGCGGGTGGTGCCGAGGCCGTGCACGGAGATGATCCAGGTGCTCCGCACGCCGGGGACGGACCAGGCGGGCAGGGCGCCGAGTTCGCCGGGGATCTCGACGTCCTCGTGGTCGAGACCGAGGGCGGAGCCGGGGTCCCCGATGTGGGTGTTCGGGGTGAACCACACGGTGTCGCCGGGGCGGAGGGTGCCGTGGGTGACGCGTTCCAGGCGGCGTACGACGGTGTCGGCGGAGTGGGACGCGGTGCCGAGGACGGGGCCGACGACCGCGTGCGTGGTGTCACCGGCGAGGCCGTAGGTGCCGGGGCGCAGGGCGGCCAGGTCGCGGGTGAGGGCGATCTGACCGGCGGCCGTGGCGTGCACGGTGAGCCTCGGTTCGTTGGGCAGTGGCCGGCCGGGCGGCGCCTTCAGCGCCGCATCGCTGGCGAATCGGCCGGCGGCGACGCTCGCGGCGCCGGCGGCCAGGGCCACGGTGACGGCGGCGGCCGCCGCTTTGACAGTGCGCACCCGTCCAGTGTCCTGGCGGACCAGGCGACGGGCCAGTGGGAGGACGGGTGGGGGTGACGCCCTTCCCCACAGGGGGTCAAGGGAAGCAGGCCGCAAGGGAGCCCACGGAAGCGCACTCGGTCACGTGCGCTGCCCGTACCCCCGCAGCTTCTCCCCCGCCTCCGCCACCTGTTCCTCCGACAGCAGGCTCGGGGTCAGCCCCGGCACCGAGGACGCCGTCAGCCACAGCCGGCACATCCACTCCAGCTGGGCGGCGCGGTCGTAGGCCTGGTCCAGGGTGGCGCCGTAGGTGATCGTGCCGTGGTTGCGCAGGAGGCAGCCGGTGCGGTCGGCGAGGGCGTGGAGCATGTTCTCGGCCAACTCCTGGGTGCCGTACGTCGCATACGGGGCAACACGGACGGCGCCGCCGAGGGCGCCGGACATGTAGTGGATCGCGGGGAGTTCGGGGACGAGGGTCGAGACGGCCGTCGCGTGGACGGCGTGGGTGTGGACGACGGCGCCGGCGTCGGTGGCGCGGTAGATCGCGAGGTGCATGGGGAGCTCGCTCGTCGGGACGAGCCGGCCCAGGACCCGTCGGCCGTCGAGGTCGACGCCGGTCACGTCCTCCGGTGTCAGCCGGTCGTAGGGCACCCCCGAGGGCGTGACCAGCACGGTGTCGCCGACGCGAACCGAGACATTGCCGGAGGTGCCGACGACGAGTCCGTCGGTGACGGTGCGGCGGGCGGTCGCGACGAGTCCCTCCCAGGCGGCCACCTCCTCGGCGCGCACACTCCGCGCCCACGGCTCGGGCACATCCTGTGCACCCTCCCCGGCACCCCGTACGTCCCGCTGGTCGCGTCGCTGCTCAGCCATGCCGCGATCCTGTCAGGTGCAGCTCCGAAGTGCCGCCCGGCGGGGGCACTTTAGGGCGGAGGGCGGCAGTCCGGAAGGGCGCAAATGCGGATACTTCCCCCTCTGCGGCGGCTTGGCCATGGATCGACGGGCATGCGCGGATCTTCCAGTAATCTCTGCCTGATTTGTCGTGCACGCAGCCATTCCGGGGGGAAATATGGCCCGTGATCGCAAACCGTCCCGTCACCGCGCCCGCCTCGTGGCGGCATCCCTGGCAGCGCTCACCCTCACGGGGACCGCGCTGGCCGAGTTTCCGGCTTCGGCGGCCGGCAAACCCAAGGGGCACGACGTCTCTTCGCACCAGAGGAACGTCAACTGGCAGAGCGCGAAGTCCAAGGGCGCGAAGTTCGTCTACGTCAAGGCGACCGAGTCCCACACCTACCGCAACCCGTACTTCGGCCAGCAGTACAACGGCTCGCGCAACGCGGGCCTGATCCGCGGGGCCTACCACTTCGCGCTGCCGAACAAGTCCTCGGGCAAGACCCAGGCCCGGTACTTCGTGCGCAACGGCGGCGACTGGAGCGCGGACGGCTGGACTCTGCCGCCGGCGCTCGACATCGAGTACAACCCGTACGACAAGAAGCACAAGTGCTACGGCCTGAAGAAGGCCAGGATGGTCAGCTGGATCAAGTCCTTCAGCAACGAGGTGAAGCGGCTCACCGGGCGCCGTCCGGTGATCTACACGACCGCCCACTGGTGGAACACCTGCACCGGCGGCAGCCGCGCCTTCGCCTCGAATCACGCACTGTGGGTGGCCCGCTACAACTCGGCGGACGCCGGGGCGCTGCCGGCCGGGTGGGGGTTCTGGACGATCTGGCAGTACGACAACAGCGGCAGCCTGCCGGGTGACCAGAATCTCTTCAACGGCTCCATGGCACAGCTGAAGAAGTTCGCCCGGGGCTCCTAGCCGTGCGGCGACTGGGCCGCACGGTCGAACCGGAGGGAAAACCCTCGGCTCAAGACACCGTGCGGCCTGCCTCAGTTCATCTTCCGTTCACTCAGGTTACCTACGTTCGTCCGGCCAATGACCTCGAACGATTGCCTGGGTAAATGGAAAACTTCTCGCTGATCCTCGCGATTGTGGTGGTAACCGCACTCGCGTTCGATTTCACGAACGGTTTTCACGACACCGCGAACGCGATGGCCACGACCATCTCGACCGGTGCGCTCAAGCCCAAGGTCGCGGTGGCCATGTCCGCCGTGCTGAACCTTGTAGGCGCCTTCCTCTCCGTGGAGGTCGCCAACACGATCTCCAAGGGGCTCGTCGACGAGAGCGGCATACGTCCCGAGGTCATATTCGCCGCCCTGGTCGGCGCGATCCTCTGGAACCTGCTGACCTGGCTGGTCGGGCTCCCCTCCAGTTCCTCGCACGCCCTCATGGGCGGTCTGATCGGCGCCACCATCGCCTCGGCCGGCTTCGGCGCGGTCCACGGCGACGTGCTCGTCACCAAGGTTCTGATCCCGGCGATCGCGGCGCCCCTCGTCGCGGGCCTCGCCGCGATGCTCGCCACGCGGCTGATGTACAGGCTCGGCAAGAAGTCCGAGGGCAGCAAGTCCTCCGAGAAGGGCTACCGCGCCGGTCAGATCGCCTCCGCCGGCCTGGTCTCCCTCGCCCACGGCACCAACGACGCGCAGAAGACGATGGGCATCATCACCCTCGCCCTGGTCGCCGGCGGCGCCGTCGCCCCCGACTCCGACCCGCCCATGTGGGTCATCCTCTCCGCGGGTCTCGCCATCGCGCTCGGCACCTACCTCGGCGGCTGGCGCATCATCCGCACGATGGGCAAGGGCCTGACCGACCTCCAGCCGCAGCAGGGCTTCGCCGCCCAGACCAGCGCGGCCACGGTCATCCTCGCCTCCTCGCACCTCGGCTTCTCCCTCTCCACCACGCACTCGGTCTCGGGTTCGGTGATGGGCGCGGGCCTCGGCCGCAAGGGCGGCGTGGTCCGCTGGTCGACCGCGACCCGGATGTTCGTGGCCTGGGGCCTCACGCTCCCGGCGGCCGCCCTGGTGGGCGCCCTGGCCGAATCCGTGTGCGACCTCGGCGACTGGGGCACGGCGGTCGTCGCGGTCTTCCTGATCGCCTCCAGCGCGGCCATCTGGAAGATCTCGCGCCGCGAGGTCGTCGACCACACGAACGTCAACGAGACCGACGAGGAGCCGGCCGGCGTGGTCACCGCGGCGATCGCCGCGGTCACCCCTCCCCCGGCGGGCACGGTGACCGAGGACCTCACGGCCACGATCCCCGCCCCCGCCACCGCGGCCGAACCGGCGACCCCGCCGGCCGCCGCCGTCTGAGCCCCACGCACCCAGGAACTAAGGAATCACCGGCATGGAAATCGACTGGGCAGCACTGGGCTCCGTCTTCGGCGTCAGCCTCGTGGTCACCGTGGCCCTCGTGGCCCTCTTCACCCTCGGCGTCATGGGCCTCTCCCGCCAGGAGCGCGCGGTCGCCCAGGGCGGCACCGCGGCCGCCGCGGTGGCGGGCGCGTACGCGTGCTTCGCGGCCTGCGCGGCGGCGGTGGGGTACGGCATCTATCTGATCGTCGCCTGACGCGACGACCGGACACCCGGTGGGGTGCGGGACGGATCTCCGTCCCGCACCCCACTCTTTTGTGACCGCGGTGACCGGCTGCATGTGGGCCTCAGCACACTCTCCTCATGCAGGTCAACGGCAAGTTGACGGTGCTTCCGGGCCCATGGTGGACTGCCGGAGCCATGTACGACGGCAGGAGAGGAAGCCGGTTCGAGTCCGGCGCGGTCCCGCCACTGTGACCGGGGTAGGTAGCCCCGGGAGCCAGGAACTCTCGTCGTCGGTCTCGTCGAACCAGGGCGTGGACACCCTGAGTGAGGACATATCGCCATGCTCGCCTGCCGTTTGAGGTACAGCACCCGGACAGCCACGAGGCCGCTGCCCGACCCCACGGCCGGCTGAGCCGATGCGTGCCGGTCGCGTTTTCGCGTACGGCGCCGCCGCCGGAGTTCTCGGGGACCTGCTGCTCGGTGATCCGCGCCGGGGGCATCCGGTCGCCGCGTTCGGGCGGGCCGCGGGTGCCGTGGAGCGGGTGTTGTGGCGGGACCACCGGGGGTGGGGGGCGCTGCACACCGTGGTGTGTGCCGGGGGTGCCGTCGCCGTCGGTGCCTCGGCGCAGCGCTTCGTACGTTCCTCCCCTGTCGCTTCCGTCGTGCTCACCGGGGCCGCCACCTGGGCCGTCGTCGGGGGGACTTCGCTCGCGCGGGAGGCCCGGGTCATCGGGCGGGCCCTGGAGGCCGGGGACGTCGAGGCCGCTCGAGAACGGCTGCCGCATCTGTGCGGGCGGGATCCACAGGCGCTCGATGCCGACGGGATCGCCCGGGCCGTCGTCGAGTCCGTCGCCGAGAACACCTCCGACGCCGTGGTGGGGGCGCTCGTGTGGGGCGCCCTCGGCGGAGTGCCCGGGCTGCTCGGGTTCCGGGCCGTCAACACGCTCGACGCGATGGTCGGGCACAAGTCCGAGCGGTATCGGCGGTACGGGTGGGCCTCGGCGCGGCTCGACGACGTCGCCGGATGGCCGGGGGCGCGGCTGACCGCCGTACTCGCCACGGCCGCAGGAGGGGATCCCCGCGGTGCCGTGCGCGCCTGGCGGGACGACGCCGGCAGGCATCCGAGCCCGAACGCCGGGCCCGTGGAAGCCTCCTTCTCCGGGGCCCTCGGGGTGCGGCTGGGCGGGACCCTGTCCTATGCCGGACGGGTCGAGCACCGGCCCGTGCTCAACAGCCGGGGGCGCGCCGTCGCCTCGTACGACATCGAGCGCGCCGTACGGCTGTCACGGCGCGTCGGGCTGCTCGCGCTCGGCGTCAGCGTCGGTGTGCGGGCCCTGCTGAAGGGACGTACGTCATGAGCGGGGGGCTCCTCGTCGCCGGGACCACCTCGGATGCCGGGAAGAGTGTCGTCACCGCGGGGATCTGCCGGTGGCTGGTACGGCAGGGGGTGAAGGTCGCGCCCTTCAAGGCGCAGAACATGTCCCTCAATTCGTTCGTGACGAAGGAAGGGGCCGAGATCGGGCGGGCTCAGGCCATGCAGGCCCAGGCCTGCCGGATCGAGCCGACCGCGCTGATGAATCCCGTGCTGCTCAAGCCCGGGGGTGAGCAGAGCAGTCAGGTCGTGCTGCTCGGGAAGCCCGTGGGCGAGTTGAGTGCGCGGGGGTACCACGGGGGACGGCAGCAGCAGCTCCTCGGGACCGTGCTGGACTGTCTCGCCGAACTGCGGGGCACGTATGACGCGGTGATCTGTGAGGGGGCCGGGAGTCCGGCCGAGATCAATCTGCGGCGGACCGACATCGTCAACATGGGGATCGCCCGGAACGCCGGGCTTCCCGTGCTGGTCGTCGGCGACATCGACCGCGGTGGCGTCTTCGCCTCCTTCTTCGGGACCGTGGCTCTGCTCTCGCCCGAGGACCAGGCCCTTGTCGCCGGGTTCCTCGTCAACAAGTTCCGGGGGGACGTCTCCCTTCTCGAACCCGGGCTCGACATGCTCCATGGGCTCACCGGGCGGCACACGTACGGCGTTCTGCCCTTCCGGCACGGACTCGGCATCGACGAGGAGGACGGGCTCCGGGTCTCCCTCCGCGGGACCGTGCGGGAGTCCAACACCGCCCCGCCCGTCGGGGAGGACGTGCTGCGGGTCGCCGTCTGTGCCATCCCGCTCATGTCCAACTTCACGGATGTCGACGCCCTCGCCGCCGAACCGGGTGTGGTGGTGCGGTTCGTGGACCGGCCGGAGGAGCTGGCCGACGCCGATCTCGTCGTCGTTCCGGGGACCCGGGGGACGGTCCGGGCGCTGGAGTGGCTGCGGGAGCGGGGGCTTGCAAAGGCTCTCAAGCGCAGGGTCGCCGAGCAGCGGCCCGTGCTCGGTATCTGCGGTGGCTTCCAGGTTCTCGGTGAGCACATCGAGGACGAGGTGGAGAGTCGGCAGGGGCACGTCCAAGGGCTCGGTGTACTGCCCGTGCGGGTGCGGTTCGCCCGCGAGAAGACCCTCACCCGGCCTGAGGGCGAAGCCCTCGGCGAGCACGTCGCCGGGTACGAGATCCATCACGGGGTCGCAGAGATCAGTGGCGGCATCCCCTTCCTCGACGGCTGCCGCGTCGGTCAGACCTGGGGCACCCACTGGCACGGCTCGCTGGAGTCGGACGGGTTCCGGCGGGCGTTCCTGCGCGAGGTGGCGGCCGCCGCGGGCCGTCGTTTCGTGCCGGCCGCCGACACTTCCTTCGCCGCGCTGCGCGAGGAGCAGCTCGACCGGCTCGGCGATCTCATCGAACAGCACGCGGACACGGACGCGCTGTGGCGGCTCATCGAGTCCGGCGCGCCGCAAGGACTGCCTTTCATTCCACCGGGAGCGCCCGCATGAGCACTGTGTTGTTGTTGTCGACCGCCGACACGGACCTGTTGGCGGCCCGGGCCGCCACCGGCGCCTCGTACCGGATCGGCAACCCGACCCGCGTGGACGTCGCCGAGGAGCTGCCCGCGCTCGTCGAGGGCGCGGACATCGCCGTCGTACGGCTGCTCGGTGGCAAGCGGGCCTGGGAGGACGGGCTGGCCGCGCTGAAGGCCGCCGGGATTCCGACGGTGTTGTTGGGTGGCGAGGCCGTTCCCGACGCCGAGTTGATGGCCGAGTCGTCGGTGCCCGCGGGTGTCGTCGCCGAGGCGCTCAAGTATCTCGTCGAGGGCGGGCCCGCCAACCTCACCGAGCTCGCTCGGTTCCTGTCGGACACCGTGCTGCTGACGGGTGAGGGGTTCGTCGAGCCGCAGAAGATGCCGGAGTACGGCGTCCATGGGTCGTACGCCTACGAGGAGGGCCGGCCCACCGTCGGCGTGCTCTTCTACCGCGCCCATGAACTGAGCGGCAACACCGGCTTCGTGGACACCCTCTGCGATGCCATCGAGGCACGGGGCGCCAACGCCCTTCCCGTGTACTGCGGTTCGCTGCGCGGGGCCGACGCCGGGCTGTACGAGATCCTCGGGAGGACCGACGCCCTCGTCGCGACCGTCCTCGCCGCCGGTGGCACGCACGCCTCGCAGGCGTCGGCCGGTGGGGACGAAGAGGCCTGGGACATCGGGGCGCTCGCCGACCTCGACGTGCCGGTGCTGCAAGGACTCTGCCTCACGTCGTCCAAGGCCGCCTGGGACGAGTCCGACGCCGCGCTCTCCCCCATGGACGCGGCGATGCAGGTCGCGATCCCGGAGTTCGACGGGCGGCTCATCACCGTGCCGTTCAGCTTCAAGGAGCAGGGTCCCGACGACGTCCCGGTCTATGTCGCCGACCCCGAGCGGGCCGCACGTGTCGCCGGAATCGCCGTGCGGCACGCCCGGTTGAAGCACAAGCCGAACGCCGACAAGAAGCTCGCGCTGGTCTTCACCGCCTATCCGACCAAGCACTCGCGGGTCGGCAACGCGGTGGGGCTGGACACTCCCGCGTCGGCCGTCCAGGTGCTGGACGCGCTCGCCCGCGCGGGCTACTCGCTCACCGAATACCCCGACAACGGCGACGAGTTGATCCACCGGCTCATCAACGCCGGTGGTCACGACGTCGAATGGCTCACCGAGGAGCAGCTGGCCGCCGCGCCCGCGCGGGTGCCGCTCGCCGACTACCGGGCGTGGTTCGACAAGCTCGACCCGGAGCTCAGGGACGGCATGCTGGAGGCGTGGGGCGAGCCGCCGGGCAACCTGTACGTCGACGGGGACGAGATCGTGCTCGCCTCCCTCCAGTTCGGGAACGTCGTCGTGATGATCCAGCCGCCGCGCGGCTTCGGGGAGAACCCGATCGCGATCTACCACGACCCGGACATGCCACCGTCGCACCACTACATGGCCGCCTACCGGTGGCTGGACAACAGCTTCGGTGCCGACGCCGTCGTCCACATGGGCAAGCACGGCACGATGGAGTGGCTGCCGGGCAAGGGCCTCGGGCTGAGCGGTGGTTGTGCGCCGGACGCGGTCCTCGGTGAGCTGCCGCTCATCTACCCGTTCATCGTCAACGACCCCGGCGAGGGCACCCAGGCCAAGCGGCGCGGGCACGCCACCGTCGTCGACCACCTCGTCCCGCCGATGGCCCGCGCGGACACCTACGGCGACCTCGCCAAGCTGGAGCAGCTCCTCGACGAGTACGCGCTCGTCTCCGACCTGGACCCGACGAAGGCACCGGCCGTGCGGGCGCAGATCTGGACGCTGGTGAAGGCGGCCGAGCTGCATCACGACCTGCATGTCGAGGACCAGCCGGACGACGACGACTTCGACGAGTTCGTCATGCACATCGACGGCTATCTGTGCGAGATCAAGGACGTGCAGATCCGGGACGGACTGCACATTCTCGGTGGCGGGCCGGTCGGTGAGGCTCGCGTCAACCTCGTGCTCGCCGTACTGCGGGCCTCGCAGGTGTGGGGCGGGCAGGCGAACGCGCTGCCGGGGCTCCGGGCTTCCTTCGCGGCCCATTTCGGGCTGGTCGAGAAGGAGTTGCTGGCCGAGCCGGGTGCGCCGGTGAAGGTGCCGGTGGAGCTGAGCGACCTCGTCGAGGGTCCGTCCCGTACGGCCGCCGACGCGATCGATCTGCTGGAGCAGCTGTGCCGGCGGGTCGCGGAGGGCATGGAGGAACGCGGGTGGGCGGTCGCGGAGAGCCGCGCCCTGGTGCGTGACGTCCTCGGCACCGAACTCCCGGACGCTGTCGCCGTGTTGGAGTTCGCCTGTGCCGAGGTCGTGCCCCGGCTCGCCAGGACCACGGACGAGATCGACCACATCCTCAAGGCGCTCGACGGCGGTTACGTCCCGGCGGGTCCGTCCGGTTCGCCGACGCGTGGACTCGTCAACGTGCTCCCGACCGGCCGGAACTTCTACTCGGTCGACCCCAAGGCCATTCCGTCCCACCTGAGTTGGGAGGTCGGGCAGTCGCTCGCGGAGTCGCTGGTGCAGCGGTACCTCCAGGACACCGGCGAGTACCCGAAGTCCGTGGGGCTGACGGTCTGGGGTACGTCCGCGATGCGCACCCAGGGCGACGACATCGCCGAGATCCTGGCGTTGCTGGGCTGCCGCCCGGTGTGGGACGAGGCGTCGAGGCGGGTGACGGGCTTCGAGGTGATCTCCCTGGAGGAACTCGGGCGCCCCCGGATCGACGTCACGGTCCGTATCTCCGGCTTCTTCCGGGACGCGTTCCCGCATGTCGTCGGGCTGATCGACGACGCCGTGCGCAAGGTCGCCGAGCTGGACGAGCCCGCCGGCTCCAACTACGTGCGCGCCCACGCCGACGAGGACACCGCCGAGCACGGTGACCGGCGGCGCGCGACGGCCCGAATCTTCGGCTCCAAGCCGGGGGCGTACGGGGCGGGGCTGCTGCCGCTGATCGACGCGCGGAACTGGCGCTCGGACGCGGACCTCGCCGAGGTGTACGCGGTCTGGGGCGGTTACACCTACGGGCGTGGGCTCAACGGGCGGGCGGCGCGCGGGGACATGGAGACCGCGTTCAAGCGGATCAACGTCGCCGCGAAGAACGTGGACACGCGCGAGCACGACCTCGTCGACGCCGACGACTACTTCCAGTACCACGGCGGCATGGTCGCCATGGTCCGGCACCTCACGGGCGCCAACCCCGAGGCATACGTGGGTGATTCGGCCACCCCGGACCAGGTGAAGACGCGAACGCTGGGCGAGGAGACCCACCGGGTCTTCCGGGCCCGGGTGGTCAACCCGCGCTGGATGGCGGCCATGCGGCGGCACGGCTACAAGGGCGCCTTCGAGATGGCGGCAACCGTCGACTACCTCTTCGGCTACGACGCCACGGCGGGCGTGGTCGACGACTGGATGTACGAGAAGCTCAGCGCGGAGTACGTCTTCGACCCGGAGAACCGGGACTTCATGAAGAAGTCCAACCCATGGGCGCTGCGCGGCATCACCGAGCGGCTGCTGGAAGCGGCGGACCGTGGGCTGTGGGCCGAGCCGGACGCGGACACGCTGGAGCGGCTGCGGGCCACGTATCTGGAGCTCGAAGGCGATCTGGAGGGCGACGACCAGTGACAACTCCCTTCCCCTTCACGGCCGTTGTCGGCCAGGACGATCTGCGGCTGGCGCTGCTGCTGAACGCCGTCTCCCCGGCGGTCGGCGGTGTGCTGGTGCGCGGCGAGAAGGGCACCGCCAAGTCCACTGCGGTGCGGGCGCTCTCGGCGCTGCTGCCGGAGGTGCCGGTGGTCGCCGGGTGCCGTTTCTCCTGCGACCCCGCCACGCCTGACCCGGCGTGCCCGGACGGGCCGCACGAGGCCGGGCCGGGCACCTCGCGGGCGTCCCGCATGGTCGAGCTGCCCGTCGGCGCCTCCGAGGACCGGCTGGTCGGCGCGCTCGACATCGAGCGAGCGCTCGCCGAGGGCGTCAAGGCCTTCGAGCCGGGCCTCCTCGCGGACGCTCATCGCGGCATCCTCTACGTCGACGAGGTCAACCTCCTCCACGACCACCTGGTCGACCTGCTCCTCGACGCGGCGGCGATGGGCGCGTCGTACGTCGAGCGCGAGGGTGTCTCCGTACGGCATGCGTCCAAGTTCCTGCTCGTCGGGACCATGAACCCCGAAGAGGGCGAGCTGCGGCCGCAGTTGCTCGACCGGTTCGGGCTGACCGTCGAGGTCGCCGCCTCGCGGGAGCCGGATCAGCGGGTGGAGGTCGTGCGGCGGCGGCTGGCCTACGACGACGACCCGGCCGGGTTCGCGTCGCGTTGGTCGGACGAGGAGTCGACCGTACGGCAACGGATCGTCGCCGCGCGGGAGTTGTTGCCGTCGGTGCGGCTCGGGGACGGGGCGCTGCGGCAGATCGCGGCGACCTGTGCGGCCTTCGAGGTCGACGGTATGCGGGCCGACATCGTGATGGCCCGTACCGCCACGGCGCTTGCCGCCTGGGCCGGGCGGACCGAGGTGCTCGCCGAGGACGTGCGGCAGGCGGCGCTGCTCGCGCTGCCGCATCGGCGACGGCGTAATCCCTTTGACGCGCCCGGACTTGACGAGGACAAGCTCGATCAGACGCTGGAGGAGTTCAGCGGCTCTGATGCCGATGACGAGGATCCCGATCCTGACGGGCCCGGCGGGGGCGGGCAGCCGCCTTCCGAGGGTCCGCCGCAGGACGGTGACGGCTCCGGTGCGCAGCCCGAGGCCGGTGACGGTGGTGAGCCGCAGGCCGGCGGGGCCGGTGCGGGCGAGCAGTCCGCCGTACGGGCCGCCGAGCCGTTCCGTACCAAGGTGCTCAGCGTTCCCGGGCTCGGGGACGGGGCCGCGGGGCGGCGTTCGCGGGCGCGGACCGAGCAGGGGCGGACCACAGGGGCCCGGCGGCCGCAGGGCGCGCTGACCAAGCTGCATCTCGCCGCGACCGTGCAGGCCGCGGCGCCGCATCAGCGAACTCGGGGGCGGTCCGGGCCCGGGCTGGTGCTGCGGCGGGACGATCTGCGGCAGGCGACTCGGGAGGGGCGTGAGGGGAACTTCGTGCTGTTCGTGGTCGACGCCTCCGGGTCGATGGCTGCCCGGCAGCGGATGAGTGCCGTGAAGGGGGCTGTGCTGTCGCTGCTCCTTGACGCGTACCAGCGGCGGGACAAGGTGGGGCTGGTGACGTTCCGGGGGTCGGCGGCCGATGTGGCGTTGCCGCCCACGTCGTCGGTGGACGCGGCCGCGGCCCGGCTGGAGTCGCTGCCCACCGGAGGGCGGACTCCGCTGGCGGCCGGGCTGCTCAGGGCCCATGAGGTGCTTCGGGTGGAGCGGCTGCGGGATCCCGCGCGGCGGGCGCTCGTGGTCGTCGTGACCGACGGGCGGGCCACCGGTGGCCCAGAGCCGGTCGCTCTCTCGCAGCGGGCGGCTCGGCTGTTCGCCGCCGGCGGGGTCGCCTCCGTCGTCGTCGACTGCGAGTCCGGGCCCGTGCGGCTGGGGCTCGCCGGGCAGCTCGCGGGTGAGTTGGGGGGTACGGCGGTGACGCTCGACGAGTTGCGGGCGGACTCCATCGCCGGGCTGGTCAAGGACGTACAGAGGAGGGCCGCGTAATGCCTCAGGGGCAGCCGAGTGTGGTGCCGGACGACGGGCTGACCACGCGTCAGCGGCGTAATCGGCCTTTGGTGGTGGTGCATACGGGGGTCGGCAAGGGCAAGTCGACCGCTGCTTTCGGGCTGGCGCTGCGGGCCTGGAATCAGGGGTGGCCCATCGGGGTGTTCCAGTTCGTCAAGTCGGCGAAGTGGAAGGTCGGCGAGGAGAACGCGCTGCGGGTGCTCGGTGCCAGCGGTGAGGGGGGCGCTGTCGACTGGCACAAGATGGGCGAGGGCTGGTCGTGGGTGCAGCGCGATCAGCAGATGGACAACGAGGAGAAGGCCCGGGAGGGCTGGGAGCAGGTCAAGCGGGATCTCGCCGCCGAGACGTACCGGCTGTACGTGCTCGATGAGTTCGCCTACCCCATGCACTGGGGGTGGGTGGACACCGATGAGGTCATTTCCGTGCTGCGGGACCGGCCCGGGACTCAGCATGTCGTCATCACCGGGCGGAACGCTCCCGGGAAGCTTGTCGACTTCGCCGATCTCGTCACCGACATGTCCAAGGTCAAGCACCCGATGGACGCCGGGCAGAAGGGGCAGCGGGGTATCGAGTGGTGATGTCCTCCTCGTCCGTTTCCGTTCCTCGGCTGGTCATTGCCGCGCCTTCGTCGGGCAGCGGCAAGACCACCGTCGCCACGGGGTTGATGGCCGCGTTCGCCGCGCGGGGGCTTGCCGTGTCTCCGCACAAGGTGGGTCCTGACTACATCGATCCCGGGTATCACGCGCTCGCCACCGGGCGGGTGGGGCGGAACCTCGATGCGTATCTCTGCGGTCCCGAGTCGGTCGGGCCGCTGTTCGCGCACGGGGCGCGGGGGTGTGACATCGCCGTGGTCGAGGGGGTGATGGGGCTTTACGACGGGGCCGCGGGGGAGGGTGAACTGGCGTCCACCGCCCATGTGGCGAAGTTGCTCCGGGCGCCGGTGGTGCTGGTCGTCGACGCGTCGTCGCAGTCGCGGTCCGTGGCGGCGCTGGTGCACGGGTTCGCCTCCTGGGATCCGGAGGTGCGGGTCGGGGGCGTGATCCTCAACAAGGTCGCCTCGGATCGGCATGAGGAGTTGCTGCGGGAGGCGTTGGACTCGGCCGGGGTGCCTGTGCTGGGGGTGTTGCGGCGGGTGGCTCAGGTGGATACGCCGTCGCGGCATCTGGGGTTGGTGCCGGTCGCCGAGCGGCGGGGTGCGGCGGTGGATGCGGTGGCGGCGATGGCCGCGCAGGTTGCCGCCGGGTGCGATCTTGAGGCGTTGGTGGGGTTGGCGCGGGGTGCGGGGGTGTTGTCCTGTGCGGCTTGGGATGCGGCTGAGGTCCTGGATTCCTCGCCCCCGCCGCCCCTTCCCGACCCGACCCTGGGGGCTGCCGCCCCCAGACCCCCGCTGTCGGCCCTGAACGGGCCTCGTCCTCAAGCGCCGGACAGGCTGAGTGATGCGGACCGGCGTATAAGAGTTGCCGTTGCCGGTGGGCCCGCCTTCACCTTCTCCTACGCCGAGCACACCGAACTTCTCACCGCCGCCGGAGCCGAAGTCATTCCCTTCGACCCCCTCCGCGACGAGCAACTCCCCGAGGACACCCGCGGGTTGGTCATCGGAGGCGGGTTCCCCGAGGTGTACGCCTCCGAGCTGTCCGCCAACGAGCCGCTGCGCAAGGCTGTTTCCGAGCTTGCCCTCGGTGGTGCTCCCGTGGCCGCCGAATGTGCCGGGCTGCTCTATCTCTGTCGTGAGCTCGACGGGCAGCCCATGTGCGGCGTGCTCGATGCCACGGCCCGGATGAGCGAGCGGCTCACGCTCGGGTATCGCGACGCCGTGGCGGTCAGCGACAGCTCGCTCGCCGTTGCCGGGACGCGGATGCGCGGGCACGAGTTTCACCGGACCGTCGTCGAGCCGGGCTCGGGGGCGGCTCCCGCGTGGGGGGTGCGCGCCCCTCAACGGCGGGTCGAAGGTTTCGTACAACAAGGGGTGCACGCGAGTTATGTGCACACGCACTGGGCGTCGCAGCCCGGGGTGGCCCGTCGGTTCGTGGAGAGGTGCCGGACGTCATGAGCAGCAAGTTGATCGGAGTCGGGGTCGGGCCCGGTGATCCGGAGCTGGTGACCGTCAAGGGCGTCAACGCTCTGCGGGCCGCCGATGTCGTGGTCGTGCCGGTGATGGCCGCGGCTGACGGGAAGGACGGCGGCGAACCGGGGCGGGCCGAGGCGACCGTTCTGCACTACGTCCCGCAGGACAAGGTCGTACGGGTGGTCTTCGCTCTCAATGAGCGGACCGACCGTACGCGGCGTGAGGCCGCTTGGGATGCCGCCGG
Source organism: Streptomyces sp. S.PB5 (assembly GCF_030403745.1). GTDB lineage: Bacteria > Actinomycetota > Actinomycetes > Streptomycetales > Streptomycetaceae > Streptomyces. Next base: position 998,839 of record NZ_JAQMWP010000001.1, on the reverse strand, counting down.
GGCGCGGGTCGCGCAGCTGCTCGCGGAGCACTCCTCCGTCGCCTTTGCCACCATCGGCGATCCGAACGTGTACTCCACGTTCACCTACCTCGCCCAGACCATCGCCGAGCTCGTCCCCGGCACCGTCGTGGAGACCGTCCCCGGCATCACCGCCATGCAGGATCTCGCCGCCCGTTCCGGTGCCGTGCTCACCGAGGGGACCGAGCCGTTGACGCTGGTGCCGGTGACCGCCGGGGCCGCGACGCTCAAGGACGCCCTCGCCGGGCCCGGGACCGTGGTGGCGTACAAGTTCGGGCGGCAGGCGCAGGAGGTCGCCGAGGCGCTGCGGGAGACCGGGCGGATCGAGGACGCCGTGTGGGGGTCCGCGCTCGGGCTGCCGGAGGAGTCCGTGCAGGCCGCCTCCGACCTCGGTGACGCCCCGCTCCCCTATCTCTCCACGCTCATCGCGCCCGCCCGGCGGGACGGCGGACGGGGCGGCAAGTTGTGACCCCGTCCCCATCCCCGTCCCCGCCCCCGCCCCCGTCCCTCAGACACTCACTCGGCGATGCCCACCACCAGCCAGATGAACGCCGCCCCGGCCACCGTGCACAGCACGGTCGAGCGGGCGGGGTGTTCGTGGTGGGCCTCGGGGAGGATCTCGGCTGCCGCCAGATAGAGCAGGGCGCCGCCGAAGAAGCCCAGATAGCCGCCGAGCACCTGCTCCGGGATCGTGAAGAACAGGGTGGACGCGGCACCTGCCACCGGGGCCGCCGCGTCTGCCACCAGCATCGCCACGGCCCGGCGGCGGGCGTTCCCGTACAGGCTCGTGATCGTGTACGTGTTGAAGCCGTCCGCGAAGTCATGGGCGATGACCGCCAGGGCGACCGCCGTGCCCATGCCGCCGCCCACCTGGAACGCCGCGCCGATCGCCACGCCGTCCATCGCGCTGTGACCGACCATGGCGGCCGCGGCCGTCAGGCCCACCTCGGGGACCCGGCCGTCGGTCTCCTCCGCGCCGTGCGCAGCCTGACGGACGGCCAGCAGACGTTCCACCAGATGGGCCAACAGGAAGCCGGCCACGAACAGCAGCAGTGCCGCCGGGACGCCGAAGACCTCGGTGCCCGCCGCCTCCAGCGCCTCCGGCAGCAGGTCGAGACCGACCACGCCCAGCATCAGGCCGCCGGCCAGCCCGAGGACCAGGTGACGGCGGTCGGTCACGCGCTGTGCCGTCCAGCCGCCGGCCAGCGTCATGAGGAACGCGCCGAGCGCTACGAACACCGCCATGGGCCCTTCGTATCCGATCGGCCCCTGTGCCCGCACATCCGGATCCCCGGTGAAGCCCCGTGATCATCAGTTCGAGAGGACCCGAAACCATGGCCGACGCCCCTGCCGGCAAGGTGACCTTCGTCGGTGCCGGCCCCGGCGCCGCCGACCTGCTGACGTTCCGTGCCGCGCGCGCGATCGCCGAGGCCGACGTCGTGATCTGGGCGGCCAGCCTGGTCCAGGCCGAGGTTCTGCAGCATGCGCGCGAGGACGCGGAGATCCTCGACTCGGCGACCATGTCGCTGGAGGACGTCGTCGCCGTCTACGAGCGGGCCGTCGCCGAGGGGTTGCACGTGGCCCGTATCCACTCCGGTGACCCCGCCCTCTGGGGCGGCACCCAGGAGCAGCTCGACCGGTGTGCGCGGATCGGGATCGCCACCGAGGTCGTTCCCGGTGTCTCCGCCTTCTCCGCCGTCGCGGCGCTCGCGCAGCGCGAGCTGACCATCCCCGAGGTCGCGCAGTCCGTCGTCCTCACCCGGCTCGGCGGCGGCAAGACGCCGATGCCGCCCGGCGAGGAGGTGCGGGAGTTCGCCAAGCACGGCACCACCATGGCGATCTTCCTGTCGGCCGCGCGCAGCGGGCAGCTCGTGCGGGAGCTGCTGGAGGGCGGCTATCCGACCTCCACTCCCGTCGTCGTCGCCTATCAGGCCACCTGGCCCGAGGAACTCGTCGTGCGCTGCACGATCGAGACCCTGGAGGAGACGGTCAAGGAGCACAAGCTCTGGAAGCACACCCTCTTCCTCGTCGGCCCCGCCCTCGACGCCGAGGGCACCCGCTCGCACCTCTACCACCCCGGTCACTTCCACGGCTATCGCAAGGCGGACCCGCAGGCCCGTCGGGCGTTGCGTCAGCGGGGTGCGAGTACATGATCACGGTCTTCGGCACGGGGACGGGGGCGCCGGTTCCCGCCGAGGTGCTGGCCGGAGCCCGGCTCGTCGTGGGCGCGCGGCGCCATCTGGCGTCCGCGCCGGTTCCGGAGGATGCCGAGCAGGTCGTTCTCGGGCCGCTGGCACCCGCGTTGGACATCATCGAGCGGCATCTCGACAAGCAGGACCATGTCGTCGTACTCGCCTCCGGTGACCCCGGGTTCTTCGGGATCGTGCGGGTGCTGGCCGAGCGGTTCGGGGCCGAGCGGCTCGATGTGCGGGCGGGGGTGTCCTCCGTCGCCGACGCGTTCGCGCGGGTGGGGCTGCCCTGGGACGACGCCGTCGTCGTCAGCGCGCACGGACGGGAACTGCGGACTGCTGTGAACGTGTGCCGGGCGCGGCCGAAGGTCGCCGTGCTGACCGGGCCGGGGGCCGGGCCCGCGGAGATCGGTGCCGCGCTCCGGTGCGACGACCGGGTCCTCGTCGTGGCGTCCGCGCTCGGGTCCGAGGAGGAGCGCGTCGAACGCGTCTCCCCCGCCGAGGCCGCCGCCCGTGACTGGGGTGCGTCGGTGAGCGTGGTCCTGTGTCTCGACGAGGCGCGGGTGCTCGGTGCCGTGCGGACCGTCGCCGGGGCGCCCGTCGGGCCCTCCCGATGGGCTCTGGACGAGGGCGAGTTCACCCACCGCGACTCGATGATCACCAAGTTCGAGGTGCGGGCGCTGGCGCTGGCCCGGCTGGGTCCCCGGCTCGGGGAGCTGGTCTGGGACATCGGTGCGGGTTCCGGGTCCGTGGCCGTCGAGTGCGCGCGGCTCGGGGCCGCCGTCGTCGCGGTCGAGAAGACCCGGGACGGTGTCGAGCGGATCCGCGCCAATGCCGCCGCGCACGGTGTCGACGTACGGGCCGTGCACGGGGCGGCGCCGACCGTGCTGTCCGATCTCGACGACCCGGATGCCGTGTTCATCGGGGGCGGAGGGCATGAGCTGCCCGCCATCGTCACCGCGTGTGCGCGACGGGCCCGGCGGACGGTGGTCGTGGCGATGGCCGCGCTCGACCGGGTGCCGGCGGCGCGGGAGGCGCTCACCGGAGCCGGGTTCAGCTGCGACGGGGTGCTGTTGCAGTCCTCGCGGCTGGCGCCGCTGCCGGGTGACGTGACCCGGCTCGCGGCCACCAACCCCGTTTTTCTGCTGTGGGGGACCCGGATCCCCGTCTCTCAGCAATCTCGGCAATCTCAGAAACCTCAGGAAACTCAGCAATCTCAGGAATCTCAAGAAGGAGTTGCACTGTGATCGGCCTCATCTCCGCCACCTCGGCGGGCGCGGCTGCGCGGGACCGGCTGGCCGCGGCGTGGCCGGAGCGGACGCGGGTGTACGAGGGTCCCGTCGGGGACGTCGTGCGGGCCGCGTTCGCGGAGTGCGAGCAGCTCGTGTGCTTCCTCGCCACCGGGGCTGTGGTGCGGCTGGTCGCGCCGCTGCTCGGGGACAAGACGTCCGACCCGGGTGTGGTGTGCGTCGACGAGGGCGGGCGGTTCGCCGTGTCGCTGGTCGGCGGGCACGGCGGCGGCGCCAATGAACTCGCGCGTGAGGTAGGCGAGTTGCTGAGCGCGGAGCCGGTGGTGACGACGGCGACGGACGCGGTCGGGCTGCCGGGGCTCGACACGCTCGGCTTCCCTGTGGAGGGCGATGTCGCGGCCGTCTCGCGGGCGCTCCTGGACGGTGAACCGGTCGCCCTGAAGGCGGAGTTGGCTTGGCCGCTGCCCGCATTGAAGGTCACCGACGACGGCGCCTACGCCGTCCGGGTCACCGACCGGCTCGTGGACGCCGCCGAGCGTGAGGCCGTCCTGCGGCCGCCGTCCCTCGTCGTCGGGGTCGGCGCCTCCAAGGGCGTGCCGGTGGACGAGGTGCTGGGACTGGTCCGGGACGCCCTGCGGGACGCCGGGCTGTCGGAGGCGTCCCTCGCAGAACTCGCCACCGTGGACGCCAAGGCGGAGGAGCCGGGCATCGTCGAGGCCGCCCGGATACTGGGGGTCCCGCTGGTCACCCACACCGCCGCGGACCTTTCGGCCGTCGTGGTGCCCAATCCCTCCGACGCGCCGCTGGCCGCCGTGGGCACGCCGTCGGTCGCCGAGGCGGCCGCGCTCGTCAGCGGCGGTGAACTCCTTGTTCCCAAGCGGAAGTCCTCTCGGGCGGACGGGCACGCCGCGATGGCGACCTGTGCCGTCGTACGGCGTCCCGCGCGCGGCCGGCTCGCTGTGGTCGGGCTAGGGCCCGGCGCCCGGGATCTGCTCACGCCCCGCGCGAAGGCCGAACTTCAAAGCGCCGCCGTGCTGGTCGGCCTGGACCAGTACGTCGACCAGATCCGCGATCTGCTGCGGCCCGGCACCCGGATCCTGGAGTCGGGGCTCGGGGCCGAGGAGGAGCGGGCGCGCACGGCCGTGGCGGAGGCCCGCAAGGGGCAGGCCGTCGCACTGATCGGCAGCGGGGACGCGGGCGTGTACGCCATGGCCTCCCCCGCGCTGGCCGAGGCGTCCGACGACATCGAGGTCGTCGGCGTGCCCGGCGTCACCGCCGCGCTCGCGGCCGCCGCGATCCTCGGCGCACCCCTCGGCCACGACCACGTCTCCATCAGCCTCTCCGACCTGCACACCCCCTGGGAGGTCATCGAGCGGCGGGTGCGCGCCGCCGCCGAGGCGGACATCGTGGTCACCTTCTACAACCCGCGTTCGCGCGGCCGGGACTGGCAGCTGCCGAAGGCGCTCGCGATCCTCGCCGGGCACCGGGAGCCGACGACGCCGGTCGGGGTCGTACGGAACGCGTCGCGGGCGGACGAGTCCAGTCGTCTCACGACACTGGGCTCCCTGGACCCGGCGACGGTCGACATGATGACGGTGGTGACCGTGGGCAACACGGCGACCCGTGACATCGCGGGGCGCATGGTGACACCGCGCGGCTACCGCTGGCAGACGGCAGAGGAGGGCGCCAGGTGATCCGTGAGGTCCATCCGATCGAGGTGGAGTCCTACCGGCGGCTGCGCGCCCGCCTGGACACCTCGCACTTCCCGCCGCTGACCCGGGCGGTGGTGGAGCGGGTGATCCACTCCGCCGCCGATCTGGAGTACGCGGACGATCTCGTCATGGACGAGGGGCAGTTGGAGAAGGCCCATGCCGCTCTGCACGGCGGGGCGCCCGTCGTCGTGGACGTGGAGATGGTCGCGGCCGGGATCACCCGGCGCGAGACCGTCTGCCGGCTGAAGGACGCGGTGGCCGGTGACGGGCTGACCCGTTCCGCGCACGCCATCCGGCTCGCCTACGAGCAGGTCGGACCCGGCGCCCTGTGGGTCATCGGCAACGCCCCCACCGCGCTGGAGGAGTTGCTGACCCTGGACGCCGCCCCGGCGCTCGTCATCGGACTGCCCGTCGGCTTCGTCGGTGCGGTCGAGTCCAAGGCCGCGTTGCGCGAGAGCGGGCTGCCCGCTGTGAGCAACGTGTCCGAGAAGGGCGGATCGGCGGTCGCCTCCGCCGCGCTCAACGCCCTGCTGTACCACCCCACTTCGTACTCCGAGGAGAAATCGTGACCACCCATCGGCCCGCACTGCTCATCGCCGGTCATGGCACCCGGGACGACGGCGGCGCCGACGCGTTCCGCGACTTCGTCCGGGAGCTCGACCGCCGCCACCCCGACCTGACCGTCGCGGGCGGCTTCATCGAACTGTCCCCGCCGCCGCTGGGCGAGGCCGTCACCGAGCTGGTGGAGAAGGGCGTACGACGCTTCGCCGCGGTTCCGCTGATGCTGGTGTCCGCCGGACACGCCAAGGGCGACATCCCGGCGGCGCTGGCCCGTGAGAAGGAACGGCACCCCGGGATCTCGTACACCTACGGCCGGCCGCTGGGCCCGCACCCGTCGCTGCTGAACGTGCTGGAGCGGCGCCTGGACGAGGCGCTCGGCGGCTCGGCGCGCACGCCCGGCGACCGCTCGGACGTGACGGTGCTGCTCGTCGGGCGCGGTTCGACCGACCCCGACGCCAACGCCGAGGTGCACAAGGCGGCCCGGCTGCTGTGGGAGGGGCGCGGGTACGCGGGCGTGGAGACGGCGTTCGTGTCGCTGGCCGCGCCGGACGTGCCCAGCGGGCTCGACCGGTGCGTGAAGCTGGGCGCCCGGCGGATCGTCGTGCTCCCCTACTTCCTCTTCACCGGCATCCTCCCGGACCGGGTCCGGCAGCAGACCGAGGGCTGGGCGGCCGCGCACCCCGAGACCGAGGTGCACTCGGCCGATGTCATCGGCCCGGAGCCGGAACTGCTCGACCTGGTGATGGAGCGGTACGAGGAGGCTCTCAAGGGCGATCTGCGGATGAACTGCGACTCCTGCGTGTACCGCATCGCGCTCCCCGGCTTCGAGGACAAGGTCGGCATGCCCCAGCAGCCGCACTTCCACCCCGACGACGACGGCCACCATCACCACGGCCACCATCACCATGGCGCGCACTCGCATGCGCACTGAGGGGCACAGAGGGACGGCTCACGACCTCCGTCACCACGGTGACGCCGAGGTCCGGGACGACGGTGCCCGGCTCACGGACCTCGCGGTGAACGTGCGCGCGGACACGCCCCCGGCGTGGTTGCGGGAGCGGATCGCCGAGTCGCTGGGCGGGCTGGCCGCGTACCCGGACGGCCGGGAGGCGCGGGCCGCGGTGGCTGCCCGGCACGGTCTCCCGGTGGAGCGTGTGCTGCTCACCGCGGGTGCCGCCGAGGCGTTCGTGCTGCTCGCACGCGCCCTGGAGGTGCGTCGGCCGCTGGTGGTGCACCCGCAGTTCACGGAGCCGGAGGCGGCGCTGCGGGACGCGGGCCATTCGGTCGGCCGGCTGCTGCTGCGCAAGGAGGACGGCTTCCGTCTCGACCCGGCGGCCGTCCCCGAGGACGCGGACCTGGTGGTGATCGGCAACCCGACGAACCCGACGTCGGTCCTGCATCCCGCCGCGGACATCGCCCGGCTCGCCCGTCCCGGGCGGACGCTGGTGGTGGACGAGGCGTTCATGGACGCGGTGCCGGGCGAGCGGGAGGCCCTGGCCGGCCGTACCGACCTCCCCGGCCTGATCGTGCTGCGCAGTCTGACCAAGACCTGGGGTCTGGCGGGTCTGCGCATCGGCTATGTCCTCGCGGCCCCCGAGACGATCACGGACCTGGAGCGGGCCCAGCCCCTGTGGCCGGTGTCGACCCCCGCCCTCGCCGCGGCCAGGGCCTGCGTGGAGCCGCAGGCCCTGGCCGAGGCGGCCCACGCGGCGCACCGCATCGCCGCCGACCGGGCCCATCTGGTCGCCGGGCTGCGGGAGTTCGCCCCGGACGGACTGACGGTCGCCGAACCGGCGGAGGGCCCCTTCGTCCTCGTACGGCTGCCGAACGCGGCCGCGGTACGCCGGCACCTGCGCGATCTCGGTTTCGCGGTGCGGCGCGGGGACACCTTCCCGGGCCTCGACGAGGAGTGGCTGCGGCTGGCGGTGCGGGACCGGGCGACGGTCAACGCGTTCCTCCAGGCGCTGGATCAGGCACTGGTCCTGGCGGACCGCTGACCCGCTCACGAGGTCGGTCAACAGCCCTGGCAGAGCAAGGCTGTTGACCTTGACGACCTCGGGGGTCAGCCCCTGGCGCGACGGGCGAGGGCGACCGCTCCCCCGCCTGCGACGAGCAGCGCGATCGCGCCGCCGGCGATGTACGGGGTCATCGAGCTGCCGCCGGTCTCGGCCAACCCGGCCTCGGCGGGGGCGCCCTGGGGCTCTACGTCCCCGGCCGGGACGGTGGACTCCGACGGCTCGGTGGCCGCGGCCGCCGGGGCCTCGCAGGTGGCCTTGGCGAGGGTCAGGGTGCCCTCGACCTCGGCCACGTTGAGCTTCAACGGGTTGACGGAGACGGTGAGTTCGAGGGCGGTGGCGGCGGCCGTGTCGGTCGTGGTCTCGGTCTTGGAGAGGTCGAGACGGACCTCTCCGACACCCGGCACCTTGACCTCGGTCGGGCCACCGGCGGTGAGCGTGACCTTCTTGCCGAGGACGGTGACCGAGCCCAGCAGGTTGGAGGTCGCGGTCGGCGTCTTCCCGGCCTCGCAGGTCGCCTTGGAGGTGACCGTGCCGAGCTCGATGAGGGAGAGCAGGGGCAGGCCGGGAACATGGAGCTTGGCGTGGGCGAGGGTGGTGGAGGCCTCGGCCCTGGCGTCGGTGACGTCCGCCTTGGCCTGCGCGACCTCGGCGTCCAGCACGCTGAAGGGCTGTCCTCCGTCGACGCCGTTCAACTGGGCCGTCAGCGCGGTCTTCTCGGCGCTCTGCGGCGCCTGCACCTCGTTCAGGGAGACCGCGAGCGGGACGTTCACGGTCTTGTTGAGCAGGGAGACGTCGAGCCCGGTGCGCAGGACGACAGCGCTCGCGCGCCCTTCGTCACCGGTCGCGTGCGCGGAGCCGGCACCGGCCAGGACCGCGGGACCGGCGGCCAGGGCCGTGGCCGCCGCGACGGTCGCGAGACGGCGTGCGGGCATCGGGAAGTTCTTGCCGTTCAAGGTGGGGACCCCTCAGAGGAGACTTGCTCGGGACCCGGCAAGAATTACGCACTCAGAGTGAACAGTCAGCAGTCCGGCGGCAGTTCACTCCAACGTGGTCTTTCCGTGAACCTTTTCGAATCGCGCGGCACGGACGTTCCACTTCTTCACCGCCGCACCTCCCCTTGTCCGAATGCGCGGGTTGACGCGCCGGAGCGTACCGAGGAGTGCATAACGGCCGACGGGGCCGATCCGTCACGCTCGGTCAACACCGGGCAGGTGACAGGGCCCGCGCCCTCAGCCGACGACCCGCCCGTTCAGCATCACCCGGCGCGGTGCCGCCAGTACGCGTACGTCTGCTCGCGGGTCCGTCTCGTAGACCACGAGGTCGGCTGCGGCACCCTCCTCCAGACCCGGGCGGCCGAGCCACTCGCGGGCCGTCCAGGTCGTCGCCGCGAGGGCCTGGAGCGCCGGGATGCCCGCCTTGGTCAGCTCCTCCACCTCGGCGGCGACCAGGCCGTGCGGCAGGGTGCCGCCGGCGTCGGTGCCGACGTAGACCGGGATACCGGCGTCGTAGGCGCCCCGGACGGTGTCGTAGCGGCGTTCGTGGAGCCGGCGCATATGGGCGGACCAGCGGGGGAACTTGGACTCGCCACCGTCCGCCAGCCTCGGGAACGTGGCGATGTTGACCAGGGTCGGGACGATCGCGACGGAGCGCTCGGCGAAGAGGGGGATCAGGTCGTCGGTGAGGCCGGTGGCGTGTTCGATGCAGTCGATGCCGGACTCCACGAGGTCGCGGAGGGAGGACTCCGCGAAGCAGTGGGCGGTGACACGAGCGCCGAGGCTGTGGGCCTTCTCGATCGCCGCCTGTGCCGCCTCGCGCGGCCAGCTGGGGGCCAGGTCGCCGAGGTCGCGGTCGATCCAGTCGCCGACGAGTTTGACCCAGCCGTCGCCTCGGCGGGCCTCCTGGGCGACGTAGGTGACCAGGTCCTCCGGTTCGATCTCGTGGGCGAAGCCGCGGATGTAGCGGCGGGTCCGGGCGATGTGGCGGCCGGCTCGGATGATCTTCGGGAGGTCCTCGCGGTCGTCGATCCAGCGCGTGTCGGAGGGAGAGCCCGCGTCGCGGATCAGGAGGGTGCCGGCCTCGCGGTCGGTGCGGGCCTGCTTCTCGGCCACGTCGATGTCGACCGGGCCGTGCGGGCCCAGACCGACGTGGCAGTGGGCGTCGACCAGACCGGGCAGGGTCCAGCCCTCGACGGTCCGGACGTCCTGGGCGCCGACGGGACGGTCGTAGGAGATCCGGCCGTCGACGACCCACAGTTCGTCGCGGATGTCGTCGGGTCCGACGAGGACCCTGCCCTTCACGTGCAGCACCGCGTGATCGCTCATGCCTGCACCTTAATCAGGTGTCGCCGCCCACCTGATCGGACGTCTCCTCCTCGACCTCGGCCATGGCCGGGTCCAGCAGACGGGACAGGAAGTGGCGGGTGCGTTCGTGGCTCGGGCTGCCGATGACCTGGTCCGGGCGGCCCTCCTCGACGATCACTCCGCCGTCCATGAAGACGACCCGGTCCGCCACTTCCTTCGCGAAGGTCATCTCGTGGGTCACGACCATCATCGTCATGCCCTCCTGAGCGAGCATGCGCATCACCGCCAGCACATCCCCCACCAGCTCCGGGTCCAGCGCGGAGGTCGGCTCGTCGAAGAGCATCACCTCCGGGCCCATCGACAACGAACGGGCGATCGCGACCCGTTGCTGCTGGCCGCCGGAGAGGGAGGCGGGGTAGGCGCCCGCCTTCTCCGAGAGGCCCACGCGGTCCAGGTTCTCCGCGGCCACCTTCGCCGCCGTCGCCTTGTCCCGCTTCAGGACCCGCCGCTGCGGCAGCGTGAGGTTCTCGGTCACCGTGAGGTGCGGGAAGAGGTTGAACTGCTGGAAGACCATCCCGATCCGGCGGCGTACGGCGTCGATGTCGACGTCGGGGTCGGTGAGTTCGGTGCCGCCCACGAAGACCTGGCCCCTGGTGGGCTCTTCGAGCAGGTTCACGCATCTGAGCAGTGTCGACTTGCCCGATCCCGACGGGCCGATCACGCACACCACTTCGCCCTGGCCGATCTCCAGGTCGATGCCCTTGAGGACCTCGTTGTCGCCGAACGACTTGTGCAGACCGCGTACTTGGATCTCGGGGCGGGCCGAAGGAGACGTCTCGGTCATTTCACGGCCTCCTGGGCCTTCGCCTCCATACGGCGCACGACGAAGCCGAGCGGGATCGTCACCAGCAGGTAGCACAGGCCGGCGACGAGGATCGGCGTGGAGTTGGCGGTCGTACTGGCCAGGTCGCGGCCGTACTTGGACAGTTCGCGCTCCTCCAGGGTGACCCCGAGGAAGAGGACGAGTGAGGAGTCCTTGAAGAGGAGGACCAGTTCGTTGGTCAGGGGCGGGAGGATGATGCGGAAGGCCTGCGGGATGATGATCGAGATCATGGCCCGCGCGGGCGAGAAGCCCAGTGAACGGGCCGCCTCCATCTGCCCCTTGGGGACCGCCTGGATGCCCGCGCGGATCGTCTCCGCCATGTACGCGGCCGCCACCAGGCCGAGCGCCAGCGCGACCTTGCCGTAGGTGCCGCCGGGGATCTCCGTGCCGGGGAAGGCCAGGGGGACCGCCACGCCGATGAAGATGAAGATCAGCAGGGCGGGCAGGCCGCGGAAGATCTCGATGTAGACACCGGCGAACCAGCGGTAGGGGCCCACCGACGACAGCCGCATCAGCGCGATGACCATGCCGAGGGCGAGCCCGAAGACGAAGCCGGACAGCGTGTAGAGCACCGTGTTCTTGAGCGCCAGCGTGATGACGTCCGGGAACATCTCCTTGGCGATGTCCCACTGGGCGAACTGGTTCTTCAGCCGGTCCCAGTCGGCCGCGGCCGCGAAGGCGATCACGGCCGCGACGAAGACGACGTACTGGGCGCCGCGCGACAGACTGCGCTTCTGACGCCGGGTCAGGCCCTTCTTGCGGGGCTGGAGTTGTGCGTCCGCGCCCGTCATGAGGCGGACGGGGAAGCGGAGGCCGCGGACTCCCCCTCTGCCGCAGAAGCGACGTACGGACCGATCCACTTCTCGTACAGCTTCTTGTACGTGCCGTCCGCCTTGGCGTCGGCCAGGGCCTTGTTGACGGCGGCGAGGAGCTTGGCATTGCCCTTCTTCACCGTGAAGCCGTACTGCTCACCGGTGTTGAGCTGCTCGGCGACCTGGAAGGCGTCCGCGTTGGCCTTGTCCTTCAGCCAGCCCTGGACCACCGGGTAGTCGATGACGACGGCCTTGACCTGGCCGGAGCGCAGGCCGTTGAGGACGGCGTCGGAGGACTCGAAGGAGACCGGGTCGAGGCCCTGGCTCTTTGCGTAGTCCTCGCCGGTGGTCTGCGCCTGGGCGCCCAGCTTGACCTTCTTGGACTTGGCGTCCGCGAGGGACGTGATGCCGCTGCCCTTGTCGACGAGGAGGGCCTGGGTGGCGTCGAAGTAGGGGTCCGAGAAGTCGACGTTCTTCTTGCGCTCCTCGGTGATGGTCATGCCGGCGGCGGCCAGGTCGCACTCGCCGGAGTTGAGGAAGGCGCCGGTCTTGAAGTTCTCGAAGGGGGTGTCGAGGATCTCCTGCTTCACACCGAGGTCCTCGGCGACGAGGTCGACGAGCGACACGTCGAAGCCCTGCACCTCGCCGTCGATCTCCGACTGGAAGGGCGGGTACGGAAGGTGGGTGCAGGTGGTGAGCTGCCCGGCCTTGACGAGCTCGACACCGCCGGCGGCGGTCTTGGTGCCGCTGCCGCCGTCGTCGTCCGAGGAGCAGCCGGCCACGAGCAGCAGCCCGGCCGTCGCGGTGGTGGCGGTCAGGATGCGGGTCCGGCGCCCGAGGGTCGTCTTCACGGGGAGCCTCCTGTGAGGGAACTTTGGGTTCCGATTATAAGGAAACGTTTGGGCCCCTCAAACCAAAGCGATGGCTGCGAGGCCGTTCAGCCTAAGAAGCACCGGTCCGCGCGGGGTGCCGCGACCCGGTTACCCTCGATCACCTCTACCCCAGTGAGCGAAGAGAGCACCGTCGTGACCCATCCGTTCCTTGACCTGGCCCCGCTCAGCGCCGCGCACTTCGCGTCGATCGAGGACCGCGTGGCACGGCTGCTGAGCACCTCGCAGGATGTCGTGATCATGCAGGGGGAGGCTCTGCTTCCGCTGGAGGGGGCGATCCGGGCGACGGCGGGGCCGGGGACGGTGGCGCTGAACGTCATCACGGGGCCCTACGGGCAGACCTTCGGGGACTGGCTGCGGGACTGCGGGGCGACGGTGATCGATCTCGCGGTGCCGTTCCACACGGCGGTGACGGCCGAGCAGATCCGGGAGGCGTTCGCCGAGCATCCCTCGATCGACTTCGTGTCGCTGGTGCACGCGGAGGCGGCGACCGGCAACACCAACCCGGTCGCGGAGATCGGCGAGGTGGTGAAGGAGCACGGCGCGCTGTTCTACCTGGACGCCGTGGCCTCCGTCGGTGCCGAGCCGGTGCTGCCGGACGCGTGGGGTGTCGACCTGTGCGTGATCGGGGCGCAGAAGGCGATGGGCGGGCCGGCCGGGGTGTCGGCGGTGTCGGTCAGCGCACGGGCGTGGGCGCGGATGGCGGCGAACCCGCAGGCGCCCCGGCGGTCGTACCTCTCGCTGCTGGACTGGAAGGAGCGGTGGGTCGACGGCGGCCGCAAGGCCCTGCTGCACGCTCCGGCACAGCTGGAGATGCTGGCGCTGGAGGCGTGCGTCGAGCGGATCGAGTCCGTGGGGCTCGATGCGGTGATGACCCGGCACGCTTCGGCGGCGGCCGCCACGCGGGCGGGGGCGGTCGCCCTGGGCGGGGGGCTTGAGCCGTACGTGTACGAGGCCCGGGACGCGGCCCCGGTCGCCACGACCCTGCGGGCGCCGGCGGGTGTGGTGGCGTCGGAGCTGGTGGCTCGGGCGCTGGCCTCGGATCCGGTGCTGCCGCTGAGCGCGGGTGGGGGTGCGCTGGCCAAGGAGATGATCCGGGTCAACCACTACGGGGCGGACGCGACTCCGGGGGCGGTGCGGGCGAGTCTTGCGGCGCTCGGGGCGGCGTTGGGGGAGAAGGGGCTGGATGTGGATGTGGAGGGGGCGCTGCGGGTGGTGGAGAGCAGCTGGCGGTAGGCCGCCTTTGCCGGCTGGGGGCGGGTTTCCTCGCCCCCAGCCGGGCAAGGTGGAAACGGCTTAGCCGTCGACCGCATACGCCCTCTACAGTCACCGCATGCGGCGCACCGACATCACCCTCGACGACGGCGCCTGGGCGGGGCTGTCCCTGGAGATGCAGGCGCGCCCGCGGCCGGATCTGTGTCTGTTCAGTGCCGAGGGGCGACTGCTCCTTGCACAGCGGTCCCGGACGGTTCTTCTCGGCGCCGTCGAGGAGGACCACTGCGGGGTGGAGTTCTGGCGTACCGACGGCTACCGCTCCCCCGTCGCGCCGGTGCGCGCGGAGACGGCGCGGGCGCTGGCGGGGCGCCCCGACCGGTGGGCGCACCGGTTCGCGCAGGCGCTGGCCGACTCGTCTCACGGCCCGTTGCACGACGGCCGGTGGCTGCTCTCGCCCGAGAGTCCGCTGCTGCACTGGAACCACAACCGGCTGCCGGAGGGGGAGTACTGGGGGTCGATGCTCGTCGAGGGGCATCCGGACGGGTACATCGACTGGTTCTTCCACTCGGGCTCCTGGGAGCTGCTACCGCTCCGTCCCATGCCCCGCGCCGACGACGGCCGGGTCAAGGCGTATCGCAAGCAGGCCCGGGACGGCACGCTCCCGCCGGTGCTGTTGTGGTGGGTCAGCGGTCTGGACTGTCATCTGGTCCTGGACGGTCACGCGCGGCTCGCGGCGGCGATCGCCGAGTCGGTCGCGCCCGCGGTACTGCATCTGGACCGGACCGCGCCGAGCGACGAGGTGACCGCGGGCACCGAGCAGGCGGTGCGGGCCTATGAGACCGAACTGGCTCGCTTCGCCGAGCTCCGCGCGGTCCATGGCGCCGGGGTCCCGGACGGTGCCGCCGTCGCGGGGCCGCCTCTCGCCCGGCGCCTTCGGGAACTGCGGACGGCCCAACGGCCCTCCTGGGCCTGGCCGTTGCCCGGAGGCGAAGCCCAATGGCGGCGCGTCGCCCGCGAGGTGACCGCCCCCGGGACATGGGCCCGTGCCATGCTCACCCCATGACCACCGACAAACCCCTCACCCTCCCCGACGGCCGCCCCGTCCCCCACGTCACCGGTGATGAACTCCCCATGCTGGAAAGCTGGTTGGACTTTCACCGGGCCACCCTGGAGCTGAAGTGCGCCGGGCTGGACGACGATCAGGTGCGGATCGCGTCCGCCGAACCCTCCGGGCTCACCCTGCTCGGGCTGGTGCAGCATCTCTCCGAGGTCGAGCGGAACTGGTTCCAGCGGGTGGTGGGCGGGCTCGATGTGCCGCCTGTGTACGAGGACGTCACCGGGTATGCCCTCGATCCCGGGCGGACGCTTCAGGACGCGCTCGGCGTCTGGCGCCGCGAGATCGCGCGCGGTCGGGAGATCATCGCCGGGCGGTCGCTCGACGAGGTCGGGAGGGTCGCCGAGGGACCCGTCCCCGGGATGGAGGTGAGTCTGCGGTGGGTGCTCATTCATCTGATCGAGGAGTACGCCCGGCACAACGGCCACGCGGACATCTTGCGGGAAAGAATCGACGGGGTTACCGGGGCCTAATTACAAGGTAATTCCGGAATTCACTCCAGCGCAGCTTCCCATATTCTCCTGCCCGCTTTTTCCGGTCCTAAACGCAAAGATTCTGCGAACGCCAACCGGCTGAATTCGGGCAGATCTCGTGGGGGTTACATGGGTGTGACGCGTTACACAGGATCATCAATTCGCCCCTTTTGCGGCGGTCGAAGACGCACATATCACCCACCCCTCACGCGGCCGCCCGCGCCCGCGCGATAACACAGCCCCCGCTACCATGTAACCCCTCCCGACGATGCAATTTTGAATTTCCCTCGGTAAATTCAATCCGCATGACTGCCGCACCAGCAGACACATCAGCAGAACTGGAAATCGACCGTCCGTCCGTCGCGGACGGTGCCGCGTTGTGGCGGATAGCGCGGGACTCGAAGGTCCTCGACCTGAACTCGTCGTACAGCTATCTGCTCTGGTGTCGCGACTTCGCCGCCACGTCGGCCGTAGCACGCGACGGACGCGGGGAGCCGGTCGGCTTCGTCACCGGTTACGTACGGCCGGACCGTCCGCACACCCTGCTCGTCTGGCAGGTCGCCGTGGACGAGACGCACCGCGGCCGCGGGCTCGCCGGGAAGCTGCTCGACGGGCTGGCCGCACGGGTCTTTGCCGAGCAGCGGATCACCGCCGTCGAGACCACCGTCACCCCGGACAACACCGCCTCCGAGCGGCTGTTCTGCGCCTTCGCCGAGCGCCATGACGCCGCTCTGGAGCGCGAAGTGCTGTTCGACACCGGCCTGTTCCCCGACGGGCCGCACGAACCCGAAGTCCTGTACCGCATCGGCCCCCTCTCCTTCTGACGACCCCCACGCACTCCCCACGCACTCCCCCACGCATCGAGGAGCGATTCGTCGTGACCATCACCCAGCCCGACCTCAGTGTCTTCGAGACCCTCGAGTCCGAGGTCCGCAGCTACTGCCGCGGCTGGCCCACCGTCTTCGACCGCGCGCACGGCAGCCGTATGTACGACGAGGACGGCCACGAGTACCTGGACTTCTTCGCCGGCGCCGGTTCGCTGAACTACGGGCACAACAACCCCGTCCTGAAACGGGCGTTGATCGACTACCTGGAGCGGGACGGCGTCACGCACGGGCTCGACATGTCGACCACCGCCAAGCGCGCCTTCCTCCAGACCTTCCAGGATCTGGTGCTCCGCCCGCGCGATCTGCCCTTCAAGGTCATGTTCCCCGGGCCGACCGGCACCAACGCCGTCGAGTCCGCGCTGAAGCTCGCCCGGAAGGTCAAGGGGCGCGAGGCCATCGTCTCCTTCACCAACGCCTTCCACGGGATGTCCCTCGGCTCCCTCGCCGTCACCGGCAACGCCTTCAAGCGGGCCGGGGCCGGGATACCGCTCGTGCACGGCACGCCCATGCCCTTCGACAACTACTTCGACGGGCAGGTCCCGGACTTCCTGTGGTTCGAGCGGCTGTTGGAGGACCAGGGGTCGGGGCTCAACAAGCCCGCCGCGGTGATCGTGGAGACCGTGCAGGGCGAGGGCGGCATCAATGTCGCGCGGCCCGAGTGGCTGCGGGCGCTCGCCGAACTGTGCGAGCGGCAGGACATGCTGCTCATCGTCGACGACATCCAGATGGGGTGCGGGCGCACCGGGGCCTTCTTCTCGTTCGAGGAGGCCGGCATCACGCCCGACATCGTCACCGTCTCCAAGTCCATCAGCGGCTACGGACTGCCCATGTCCCTCTGCCTGTTCAAGCCCGAGCTGGACATCTGGGAGCCGGGCGAGCACAACGGCACGTTCCGCGGCAACAACCCCGCCTTCGTCACCGCGACCGCGGCCCTTGAGGCGTACTGGGCCGACGGGTCAGCGATGGAGAAGCAGACCCGGGCGCGCGGCGAGCAGGTGGAGCAGGGACTCATCTCCCTCACCGAGGAGAACCTCGCCGATGTGAAGGAGTACCGCGGGCGCGGGCTGGTGTGGGGACTTGAGTTCCACGAGAAGGCGCGGGCCGAGCGGGTCGCCCGGCGGGCCTTCGAACTCGGGCTGCTCATCGAGACGTCGGGGCCGGAGAGCGAGGTCGTCAAGCTGCTGCCGGCGCTGACCGTCACCCCGGAGGAGCTGGACGAGGGCCTGAGCGTCCTCGCCCGTTCGGTACGCGAAACCGTCTGAGAGAAGGAGCTGTTCAGCACGTGATCGTCCGATCGTTCAAGGACATCGAGGGCACCGACCGCCATGTGAAGTCGGCGTCCGGCACCTGGGAGAGCAAACGGATCGTGCTCGCCAAGGAAAGGGTCGGCTTCTCGCTGCACGAGACGATCCTGTACGCGGGTACGGAGACGTCGATGTGGTACGCGAACCACATCGAGGCCGTCGTCTGCGTCGAGGGCGAGGCCGAGCTGACCAACCACGAGAGCGGGCGGACCCACTCGATCACGCCCGGGACCATGTACCTCCTGAACGGACACGAGCGGCACACACTGCGGGTCAAGGAGGACTTCCGCTGCATCTGTGTGTTCAACCCGCCCGTGACCGGCCGGGAGGACCACGACGAGAACGGCGTCTACCCGCTGCTCACCGAGCCCGACCCCGAGGAGGTGTGACATCACCATGACCACTGTCACCGATCTCTACCCCAGCCGCGGCGCCACCGAGGTGTCCCTCCCCCGCAAGGACCCGGTCGTCTGGTCGGCGCCCGGCACCCCCGGGCCGATCCCGACGGCCGGCCTGGAGTCCTTCGAGCGCGACGGGTTCCTCGCCGTCGAGGAGCTCATCGGTGAGGACGAAGTCGCCCTCTACCGCGCCGAGTTGGAGCGGCTCGTCACCGACCCCGCGATCCGCGCCGACGAGCGTTCGATCGTCGAGCCGAAGTCCAAGGAGATCCGCTCGGTCTTCGAGGTGCACCGGATCAGCGAGGTGTTCGCGAACCTGGTGCGCGACGAGCGGGTGGTCGGGCGGGCCCGGCAGATCCTCGGCTCGGACGTCTACGTCCACCAGTCGCGGATCAACGTCAAGCCCGGCTTCGGTGCCTCCGGCTTCTACTGGCACTCGGACTTCGAGACCTGGCACGCCGAGGACGGCCTGCCGAACATGCGGACGGTGTCCGTCTCGATCGCGCTGACCGAGAACTACGACACCAACGGCGGGCTCATGATCATGCCCGGCTCGCACCGGACCTTCCTCGGGTGCGCGGGGGCCACGCCGAAGGACAACTACAAGCAGTCGCTCCAGATGCAGGACGCGGGCACGCCCTCGGACGAGGCCCTGACCGCGATGGCCGGCGAGTACGGCATCAAGCTGTTCACCGGCAAGGCGGGTTCGGCGACCTGGTTCGACTGCAACTGCATGCACGGCTCCGGGGACAACATCACCCCGTTCCCGCGCAGCAATGTGTTCATCGTGTTCAACAGCGTGGAGAACGCGGCCGTGGAGCCCTTCGCGGCCCCGATCCGGCGGCCGGAGTTCATCGGCGCCCGGGACTTCACCCCTGTGAAGTAGGCCTCACAGCCACGCCAGCGACGCGGCCGACTCCAGTACGTTCCGTACGGCGGCCGCGTCGCCCGTGGTGTCCTTCGGTACCTCGTCCGGTGTGTACCGGCCGCCCACCAGGAGGCAGAAGTCGACCGGGTCCAGGGCGAGTTCGGCCCGCACCGGCTCGTCCTCGGAGCCCAGCACCCACTGCTCGGCACCGGTCACCGAGAACAGCACCGGCGGTGCCTGGGTCCCGAGGGCCATGCCGAGGATGCGGACCGCGAGCCGGACCAGCTGCCCCAAGTGCTCCGCGGGCGGCGGCGGTACGGCGAGTCCCAGGGCGCGGCCGATGTCGTCGGTGTGGATCCACGCCTCGAAGGCCCGCGCCACATAGTGGTCGGCGATCGGAAGCCGCGCGCCCATCAACGTCACGGGCCGGGCGGCGAGTTCGGGATCATGCGCCTCGGGTGCGGCGAGCAGTGCGTCCGCCTGCGCGGCCCAGTCGCCGGCGGTCTCCCCGGGCGTACGGCCGTGCTCGCGGTCGATGATCTCGCCGGTCCGCAGGTTCCAGGCCTCGCCCCAGTGGGTGCCGGCCGGTACGCGGGTGGGCGGCAGCCGGGTGTCCAGGCCGAGCAGGCGCACCAAGTGCTCGTCCGCGGCGAGGAGATGGGCGACCGTGGCGTGGACGTCCCAGTCGTGCACGACCGGCGTGCTCCAGCGGCCCTCCAGCTCGGGCAGCAGCGCCCTGAGACCCGCCACGGCGGCGGCGTAGGGCGCGGCGTGTGCGGCGACGCGGGGGGCGGCGGGCCGGGTGCGCAGGGCGGCGGAGAGGATGTCGGCGGCCGGTCGGCGGCCCGAGCCGTTGCCCGAAGGGCCGTCGAGGAGCCGTACCGTCTCGCGCAGGCGCTCTGCCTCCGCCGCGCAGTCGTCGCACTCGGCCAGGTGCAGCGGGACCGTTCTGCGCTCGGCAGGCTCCAGTGCCCCGAAGGCCCAGGCGGCCAGCAGGTCCCGTACGCCGTCGTGTTCGGCGGTCACCGCATGCCCCCTTTCCTGGAGCGAGCGTCCCCTGCCATCATGCGCCCCTTTCGAGCGCAGGGTCGGGTGGGTCGGCCAAAGACTCGGCCAAGGTACGTAACGCCGTGCGCAGACGGGTCTTCGCGGTGCCTTCAGGGATGCCCAGTTCGACGGCGGCCTGGCGGTAGGTGCGGCCCGCGAAGTAGGCCAGGTGCACCACCTCCCGCTGGGGCTGCGGGAGTTCGGCGAGGGCGGAGTGCAGAAGGATGGAGCGCTCGCGGTCCACGACGGTCTCGTCGGGGCCGGGGCCGGGCTCGGGGATGGCCTGGAGCGCGGAGTCGTCGGCGCCGGCGTCCTTGCGGTGCCGGGCCTCGCTGCGCACCCAGTCCACGGCCCGCCGGTGGGCGAGCATGGAGAGCCAGGTGCGCAGGGTGCCGCGGCCGGCGTCGTAGGCGTACGGCCTGCTCCACAGCTGGGCGAAGACCTCCTGCGCCACGTCCTCGGCGGCGCCCGGGCTGCGGGTGACCCGCACGGCGACCCGCCGCACCAGACCTCCGTACGCCTCGTACGCCTCGGCCAGCGCGGACTCGTCGCCGTACACGAGCCGCCTGTGCAGCTCCGCGTCGGCGGGAGGCCGCACTGACGTATCGCCCGCGTGTTCCACCGGCACCACCACCCCTGGTGCCTTTCCTAGCGTTCCCGCCGGGCCCGCGCCAGCGGTTCACGACAACAAGCCATGGCCAGTGATTCACGAGCCGTAGTTCAGCCGGACAGGACGTCCAGGAGACGGTCGACGTCGGCAGGGGTGTTGTAGAGGTGGAAGGAGGCGCGCAAGTTGCCCGCGCGGTCGGAGACCTCGATGCCCGCCGCGCTCAACTCCCGCTGCTTCCCGCCCAGTCCGGGCACCGAGACGATCGCCGAGCCGGGCGCGGGCAGCACCTCGCGCCCGAGGGCGGCCAGTCCGGCGCGGAAGCGGTCGGCGAGGGCCAGGTCGTGGGCGCGGATGGCGGTCACGCCCAACTCCTCGATCAGGGAGAGGGAGGCGCGCAGTCCCGCGTAGACGAAGAGGGCGGGGCTGATGTCGAACCGGCGGGCGGAGTGGGCGAGTTCGGCGATCGGGCCGTAGCAGCTGTCCCAGGGGATCTCGCCGGCGACCCAGCCGGCCAGCAGGGGTGTCAGCGCGCCGAAGTCCTCCGGGACCACCAGGAAGGCGGCGCCGTGCGGGCCGAGGAGCCACTTGAAGCCGGTGGAGACGGTGTAGTCGTACGGCGTGGCGTCCATGGCCAGCCAGCCGGAGGCCTGCGAGAAGTCGACGTACGTCCGCGCCCCGTGCGTCCGGGCCGCCTCCCGCAGGGCGGGCAGGTCGGCGATGCGGCCGTCGGCTGACTGGGCGGCGCTCACCGCGACGAGGGCGGTCTCCGGGCGGACGGACTCGGCGAGCCGCTCCAGGGGGACGATGCGGACCTTGAGGTCGCCGCGGGCGTGGAAGGGGTTCACGACCGAGGCGAAGTCGTCCTCGGCGGTGAGGACTTCGGCGCCGGCGGGGAGCGAGGCGGCGACCAGTCCGGAGAACGTGGACACGGAGGCACCGGCCGCGACCCGGCTCGCCGGGACTCCGGCCAGCCGGGCGAAGGCGGCGCGGGCCGCCTCCACGTCCTCGAACAGCGGGTCCAGCGGCCGGCCCTCGGCCCGGATCAGCGCGGCCTCCGTCAGGGCGGCCACGGTGCGGGCGGGGAGCAGACCGCTGCTCGCGGTGTTCAGGTAGGTGTTCTTCGGGGCGAACTCAGCACGGACGAGGCTCTCGAAGGTCTCCATGGCTCCACTGTGGGGCCCTCCGAACCATCAGTCCATTGCGAATTCTTAAGTGATTCCCCTAAGGGGTGCTTATACATCCGCCCCGACCTGCACGTACGTCCGGCGCCCTACTTCTGCGGCACCGCGCACCCGTCGGGACCGCAGGCCTCGGCGCCACCGTCCTCGATCAGCTGCAGCGGCGGACGCGCGCCCCACGCCTGGGTGAGCGCCTGGGTGAAGACCTCGGCGGGCTGGGCGCCGGAGACGCCGTACTTGCGGTCGAGAACGAAGAACGGCACGCCGTTCGCGCCGAGTTCGGCGGCCTCGCGCTCGTCGGCGCGGACGTCGTCGGCGTAGGCGGTGGGGTCGGCGAGGACCTTGCGGACGGCATCGGCGTCCAGGCCCGCGGAGACGGCCAGCTCCACGAGCCGCTCCTCGCCCTCGGAGAAGACGGAGCGCTCCTCGGCGAAGTTGGCCTTGTAGAAGATCTGGATGAGCTCGTCCTGCTTGCCCTCGGCCTTGGCGAGGTGGAGCAGACGGTGCATGTCGAAGGTGTTGCCGTGGTCGCGGCCGCGGGTGCGGTACTCGAGGCCCGCGGCGGCGGCCTGTGCGCCGAGGTTCTCCTCGCCGGCCTGGGCCTGTGCCTCGCTCATGCCGTACTTCTTGGCCAGCATCTTGGTCACGGGCTGGATGTCGCCCTTGGCGCGCCCCGGGTCCAGCTCGAAGGAGCGGTGCACCACCTCGACCTGCTCGCGGTGCGGGAAGGCCTCCAGCGCCTCCTCGAAGCGGGCCTTGCCCACGTAGCACCAGGGGCAGGCGATGTCGCTCCAGATCTCGACGCGCATGTCTTCGGCTCTTTCCAGGTCGTACGGGTACGGAGACGCCCTCCGATTAATCGGTGAACGTTCAAGGAGTGGGGTTCATTCCCCGGCCACCCTGAAGGTCATCCGCCGATGGTGGTGGCCCGGCTCGACGGGGTGAGCGGCCCAGCCCTGGCGGGCGTAGAAGGCCTGTGCCCGTGCGTTGTCCACATGCACCTCCAGGACGGCCGTCCGCTTCCCGTCGGCCTGCCACTGCTCGACGCAGGCCGTGTGCAGGGCGGCGCCGAGGCCGGAGCGCCACCGGTCGGGGTCGACATGGAACTGGAAGAGCTCGACCGTTTCCGCCGGGGCACCCTCCGGGGTGCGGAAGGAGGCGAGCCCGGCGATACGGCCGCCCTCCACCAGGCACAGGACATGGCCGTCCGGCCGGGCGATGGCACCTTGCCAGGTGGCGAGCCAGTCGGTGCCGTCGTCCGGGACGCCGTCGGGGTAGTACGTGGCCCGGGCGCGGGCATGGAGCGCGGTGACGGCCTCCGCCTCGGCGGGTACGACGGTCCGGATCACTCGACCCGCTCCGGTGCTGTCCTTGATCATGCAACGGAGGACGGGGTCCCGGCGCCTCCGGTTCCCGGTGCCGCCGTCGCTCAGCTTCCGTCCCGAAGGTCCTTCGGCCAGTCGGGCCTGAACTCCAGGTGGTCGTACGTCACGACGCACCCCTCCCCCATCGGCGACTGCGTCATGAAGCCGACGAGGGCGGCGTCGCTCTCCTTCTCGTCGGCGAGCGTGAACAGCCGGACGAATATCCAGCGTTGGCCGTCGCGGGAGGCATGGAAGGCGAAGGCGCGGCCGGTGCGGCTCACTCTCAGCCACACGGAACTGCCTTCCACGGTGAAGGCGTTGGCGTCGTCGGAGTGTCCCCGGGTGACCACCGTGCAGATGGTGGCCACGTCCGGGGAGTACTCCAGACAGAGCTTGGCCCAGGCCCGTTCGCCGACATGGACGTAGAGGACTCCCGCGTCGAAGGACGCGTTGAACCCGACCGTGACCCGGGCGATGAGCTGGAAGTCGCCCTCGGGGGCGCCGAGGAGACGGGGTGCGTCGGTGGCGGGGTCGAGGGCCTCACCGGTGGGCGGTACGAAGCGGTCCTGACGTGGACCGGCCCATCCGGTGAGGATCCCGTCCTCGTACGACCAGTGTCCGTCGGGGCCGTAGGTGCGGAGAGGGAAAGGGAGTTCGGGAAGTTCCACGTCCATCGTCAGAGTTTCCCAGGTTCCCTTTCCCCGTGCGGCCCCTGGGGGTCAGCGTTCCAGGGTGTTGTTGAAGCGGCGGGGCAGACCGAGCGGGTTGTCGTCCCGCAGCTCCGGGGGAAGCAGTGCCTCCGGGGTGGTCTGGTAGACCACCGGACGCATCCAGCGCTCGATGGCCGTGCCGCCGACGGAGGTCGACGTGGACGTCGTGGCCGGGTACGGACCGCCGTGGTGCTGGGCGGCCGCCACGGCGACGCCCGTCGGCCAGCCGTTGACCAGGACGCGTCCGGCGAGCGGCGTCAGCTCCGCCAGGAGTTCCGCGCCGCCGCCCTTGCCCTCGGTCTCCTCGGTGGAGAGGTGGACCGTCGCGGTGAGGTTGCCCGGGAGTCGCGACAGGACCTTGCTCGCCTCGGCGGAGTCCTCGTAGCGGGCGACGACGGTCACCGGGCCGAAGCACTCCTCCAGGAGCAGGTCGTACTCGCCCTCTTCGGACAGCTTGCTCGCCGGAACCGTCAGGAAGCCCGCGCTCACCGTGTGCTCGCCGCCCGCGCCCGGCGTCACCGGCGTCTCCACGTCGGCCAGTCCGGCACGCTCGGCGACCCCGGCGACGAAGTTGTCCCGCATGCGGTGGTCGAGGAGCACGCCCGCGTCCGTGTTGCTGACGGCGTCCGTGAGGGACTTGACCAGGCCGTCACCGGCGGCGCCCGACGGCACCAGGACCAGGCCCGGCTTCACACAGAACTGCCCGACGCCCAGCGTCATGGAGCCCGCGAGTCCCGTACCGATGGTCTCGGCGCGCTCGGCCGCCGCGGCCTCCGTGATCAGCACGGGGTTGAGGGAGCCCAGCTCCCCGTGGAAGGGGATCGGGACCGGACGGGCGGCGGCCGCGTCGAACAGCGCGCGCCCGCCGCGGATCGACCCGGTGAAGCCCGCCGCCGACACCAGCGGGTGCTTGATCAGCTCGATGCCGGCCTCGAAGCCGTGGACGAGACCGATGACGCCCTCGGGGATGCCGTGCTCGGCGGCGGCCCGCCGCAGGACGGCCGCGACCAGCTCGGACAGGGCCGGGTGGTCGGGGTGGGCCTTGACGACGACGGGGCAGCCGGCGCCCAGCGCGCTCGCGGTGTCGCCGCCCGCGACGGAGAACGCGAAGGGGAAGTTGGAGGCCGAGTAGACGGCGACGACACCGAGCGGCACCTTGTAGCGGCGCAGGTCCGGGATCGGCGGGGTCGCGGTGTCGTCGGGGTGGTTGATCACGACGTCGAGGAAGGCGCCCTCGTCGACGATGCTCGCGAAGGCCCGCAGCTGGTAGCAGGTGCGGGCGAGTTCGCCGGTGAGGCGGACCGGGCCGAGCGCGGTCTCGGCGTCGCCGGCCTCGACGAGCTGGTCCTTGGCGGCCTCCAGCTTGTCGGCGGCGGTGCGCAGGAAGGCCGCGCGGACCGTGCGGTCGGCGAGGGCGCCGCGGGCGTCGTGCGCGGCACGGACGGTGGCGTCCACCTCCTGGGCTGTGGCCTCCACCGCAACCTGTTCACGCTGCTTCCCGGTTCGGGGGTCGACACTCCAGACTGGTGCTGCTGCCACCGCGGGTCCCTCCACACAGTTTTCTGGGTC
The DNA here is from genome assembly GCF_030403745.1 of Streptomyces sp. S.PB5. GTDB lineage: Bacteria > Actinomycetota > Actinomycetes > Streptomycetales > Streptomycetaceae > Streptomyces. Next base: position 973,469 of record NZ_JAQMWP010000001.1, on the reverse strand, counting down.
ATCCACCAGGGTTGTTCGATATACTGAACGCTGTCTCTGATGGTGAATATGCTGTTGGAGACTATTTCCCGTCGAACGAAGGGGTCAAGGGCGATGTCGGCTGGCGAGACGGGGGGCGGCGCGCAGGTCAAGTCCGCCGTACGGACGGTTGAACTGCTCGAATACTTCGCCGGACGCCCCGGTATGCACTCCCTCGCGGCGGTCCAGGAGGCCGTCGGTTATCCCAAGTCCAGCCTCTACATGCTGCTGCGCACACTCGTCGAGCTGGGCTGGGTGGAGACCGACGCGACGGGCACGCGGTACGGCATCGGGGTGCGGGCGCTGCTGGTCGGCACCTCCTACATCGACGGCGACGAGGTGGTGGCGGCGGCGCGTCCGACGCTGGACCGGCTGTCGGACGACACGACGGAGACCATCCACCTCGCCCGCCTGGACGGCACGAACGTCGTCTATCTGGCCACCCGGCAGTCCCAGCACTACCTGCGCCCCTTCACCCGGGTCGGCCGCCGCCTCCCCGCCCACTCCACCTCCCTCGGCAAGGCGCTGCTGAGCACGTACTCCGACGAGCAGGTCCGCAAGATGCTCCCGGAGACGCTGCCCGCGCTGACCGAGAACACCATCACCGACCGGGAGAAGCTCATCGAGGAGCTGCACCAGGTCCGGGAGCAGGGCTTCGCCGTGGACCGCGAGGAGAACACGCTGGGGCTGCGCTGCTTCGGCGTGGCGATCCCCTACCGGACCCCCGCGCGGGACGCGATCAGCTGCTCGGTGCCGGTGGCGCGGCTGACGCCCGCGCACGAACAGATGGTGAAGGACGCGCTGTTCGACGCACGGGACCGGCTGTCACTGGCCACCCGTAGGCTCTGAGGCATGCAGATCGCGCTCCGAGAGGTCCACGACAGTGATCTGCCGGTGTTCTTCCGGCAGATGAACGATCCCGAGGCCCTGCACATGGCGGCCTTCACCCCGGGCGACCCCGCCGACCGGGACGCCTTCGAAGCCCACTGGAAACGCATCCGGGCCTCCGACGCCGTGCACCGCACGATCCTGGCCGACGGTGACGTGGTGGGCAGCGCCTCGGTGTACGGCGAACCGGCCGAGCGCGAGGTGACGTACTGGATCGACCGCGCCTACTGGGGGCAGGGCATCGCCACGGCGGCCCTGCGCGAGCTGGTGACCCAGGTCCCCGAACGCCCGCTGTACGCCCGCGCCGCCGCCGACAACACCGGTTCGCGGCGCGTGCTGGAGAAGTGCGGGTTCCGGCTGTCGGCCCACGCGAGGGGCTTCGCGAACGCCCGCGGCGAGGAGATCGACGAGGTCGTCCTGACGCTGGACGCCTGAGGACAGGGGCCGAGAGAGGGCCGCGGGACCGCTCCTCGGCTGCCGTTCGGCCGACGGGCCCGCCTCCCCTGGAACCGTCCGGTCCTCGGGGGCGCACCCGGGCGGCGGGCTCACCGACCCGGGGCGCGCGGCGGGCCGGGGTCGGGCCGGTGTCGGTGAAGTCGCAGGTGGCGGCCGTCCCGGCGAGGGTCGGGAGCCCGGACCGTACCCGGGCCGGCGTCGCCGCGTGCGGGGCCGGGTTCATGAACCGTCGATGAGAAAAGCAGGCGCGAGGGAACGATTGCGGCCGCCCCGCTCGTCTACCCCGGTGGAATGAACAAGACGATCAGGCACGCATCGGTCTTCGCGCTGCTGCTGGTGCTCGCCCTGCTGGTGCGGGCGACCTGGGTGCAGTTCTACGAGGGCCAGGCGCTCGCGGACGACAGCGACAACCGGCGGAACGCGATCGAGACGTACTCGTCGCCGCTGGGGAACATCATCGTGGCCGGTGAGTCGATCACCGGTTCCGCGCAGACGACGGGGAGCGACCTCGAGTACAAGCGCACGTACAAGGACGGCAGGCTGTACGCCGCGGTGACGGGCTACGCCTCGCAGGCGTACGCCCCGACCCAGCTGGAGGGCATCTACGCCGACCTCCTCAACGGCACGGACACCCGGCTGAAGTCCGTGATGGACACGGTCACCAACCAGCGGGCCGAGCCGGGCAACGTGGTCACCACGATCGACCCGGGCGTGCAGAAGGCGGCCTATGACGCGCTGGGCGACAAGCAGGGCGCGGCCGTCGCGATCGACCCGACGACCGGCAAGATCCTCGCCGTCGTGTCGACCCCGTCGTACGATCCGTCCTCGCTGACCGACGCGAACACGGCCGGTACGGCGTGGAAGAAGCTCAACGCGGACTCGGACAAGCCGCTGACCAACCGTGCGCTGCGGCAGCCGGTGGCGCCGGGTTCGACGTTCAAGCTGGTCGTGGCGGCGGCCGCGCTGGAGGACGGGCTGTACTCGTCGGTGGACGAGAAGACCGACAGCCCGGACCCGTACCGGCTGCCGGGCACGGTCACCGACCTGGAGAACGAGAACAAGTCAGCGCCCTGTGAGAACGCCTCGATCCGCACCGCGCTGCAGTACTCCTGCAACAACGTCTTCGCGAAGATGGCGTACAACCTCGGCCAGGACAAGCTGAGGGCGATGGCCGAGAAGTTCGGCTTCAACGACGAGTCGCAGGACGTGCCCGTGCGGGCGTACACCAGCGTCTACCCCTCGGACATGAACGACTCCTCGACCGCCCTCACCGGCATCGGCCAGTTCGATGTCACCGCGACCCCGCTGCAGATGGCGATGGTCTCCGCGGCGATCGCGGGCGACGGCAAGCTGGTCTCGCCGCACATGGTCTCGCAGATCACCGACAGCGGCGGCGACACCCTGGCGAACTACGACGACGAGACCTCCACGACCCAGGTCGTCAGCTCCGAGACCGCCGAGCAGCTCCAGTCGGCGATGCAGACGGTCGTCGAGGACGGCACGGGCACGAACGCGCAGATCGACGGCGCGACGGTCGGCGGCAAGACGGGCACGGCCCAGCGCGGCGAGAACAACAGCAAGTCGCCGTACGCGTGGTTCACGTCGTACGCCAAGGCCGACGGCAAGGAGGTCGCGGTCGCGGTCATGGTGGAGCAGTCGGACGCGGCCCGGTCCGAGGTCAGCGGCAACGGCCTGGCGGCGCCGGTGGCCAAGGCGATGATGGAGGCCGCGCTCAAGGACTAGGCGCGCATCTCAAGAACCAGGCGCAAGGGGTGGCTCCTTCGACTTCGGGGAGCCACCCCTTGAGTCACTTCACAGACTCACTTCACCGGGTCACTTCACCGGGTCACTTCACACCGAGGATCTGCTCGATCGGGTCGATCGCGAAGTAGATCAGGAACAGCGCCGAGGTCCCCCACAGCAGCCAGTGGATCTCCTTCGCCTTGCCCAGCACCACCTTGATGACGACGTAGGCGAGGAAGCCCGCGCCGATGCCGTTGGTGATCGAGTACGTGAACGGCATGACGGCGATCGTCAGGAACGCCGGGATCGCGATCTCGTACTTGTCCCAGTCGATGTGCTTGACCTGCGTCATCATCAGGAACCCGACGGCGACCAGGGCCGGGGCGGCCGCCTGCAGCGGGACCATGGTGAGCAGCGGGGTCAGGAACAGCGCCAGGGCGAACAGACCGCCCGTGATCAGGTTCGAGAAGCCCGTGCGCGACCCCTCGCCGACGCCCGCCGCCGACTCGATGTACGACGTGGCGGAGGACGAGGACGCCGCGCCGCCCGCGACCGCGGCCGCACCGTCGATGAGCAGCACCCGGCCGAGGTTGGGCACCTTGCCCTCCTCGTCGAGGAGCCCCGCCTCCGCGCTGATGCCGACGACCGTGCCCATGGTGTCGAAGAAGTCGGAGAGGATCAGCGTGAAGATCAGCAGGACGACGGTGACGACACCGACGTCCGCCGCGCTGAACGCCCCGAACAGGCTGAACTGACCGAGCAGTCCGAAGTCGGGGGTGTCGACCAGCTTGTCGGGCCAGGCCGGCGTGGTCAGGCCCCAGCTCTTGACGTCGGCGGCCGAGTTGATGATGACGGCGACGATCGTCATGGTCACGATGCTGATGAGGATCGCGCCCTTGACCTTGCGGGCGATCAGCGCGACCGTCAGCAGCACGCCGAGACAGAAGACGAGGATCGGCCAGCCGGTGAGCCTGCCGGTGCCGCCGAGCTGCACGGGAACGGTGGTGTTCGCGATGTCCGGGATGCGGCTGACGAACCCGGCGTCGACAAAGCCGATGAAGGCGATGAACAGGCCGATACCGACGCTGATCGCCTGCTTGAGCGGCTGCGGGATCGCGTGCATGACGGCCTCGCGCAGCCCGGTCACCACCAGGACGCAGATCAGCAGGCCTTCGAGGACGACCAGGCCCATCGCGTCGTCCCAGCTCATCAGCGGGGCGATCTGGAAGGCGACGACTGCATTCAATCCGAGGCCCGCGGCGAGGGCGAGCGGCAGGTTTCCGCCGACGCCCATGATGATCGTCATCACCGCGGCCACCAGGGCGGTGGCGGTGGTGAGTTGGACCGGATCGAGGGTCTCGCCGAACTTGTCCTTGGCGCTGCCCAGGATGATGGGATTCAGGACAAGGATGTAGGCCATCGTGAAGAACGTGGCGAAGCCGCCGCGTATCTCACGGGCGAAGGTGGATCCCCGTTCGGAGATCTTGAAGAACCGGTCGACGCCGTTCACGCCTGATGGCGTGGCGTCTTGCGGGCCGGTCACCTTCTCGGTTGTGGACATGGGGAGACTCCTTGTTGCCTGAACTGATCTGTGTGCGGATGCTGGCTGGATTGTTCCCGCGTTGAACGCGTTTCAGGTTTTCACCGTGTTACGGAATCAGGGTCGGGCCGTCAGACTGCGTTCGAAGCCCCGTACGAACCGACCGTTGATCACTGCTACGCTTCCGGATCTCATCCGGGCCACCTCCGGATGATCACAGGGCATTCACATGGCAGGCACAGGGAGGTTCCGCCCGTGGGCACGGTCGTCGACGACGCAGCCTCCGTGGAGTTCCAGGCCTTCTTCGAACGGCACTACGCCGAACTGTCACGTCTCGCCTATCTGTTGACCGGCGAATCGGACGCCGCCGACGATCTGGCGGCGGACGCGCTGCTCGCACTGTGGAACCGCTGGGACCGGGTGCGTGCGGCCGATCACCCGGCCGCCTACGCCCGTGGCGTCGTCGCCAATCTGGCCCGGACCCGGATCCGCAGCGCGGTCCGTGAGCGCCGCCGGATCGCGCTGTTCTGGTCACAGCGCGAGGAGAAGACGGAGAACCCGGACATAGCGGGTGTCGTCGATGTCCAGGGGGCGCTGCGCAGGCTGCCGTTCCGCAAACGGGCGTGCGTGGTGCTCCGGCACGCGTTCGACCTGTCGGAAAAGGACACCGCTCTCGCTCTTGGGATTACCGTGGGTACGGTTAAGTCCCAGACGTCCAAGGGGCTGGCCGAACTGCAGCGGCTGCTCGGCTCCCAGGGCGCACCCCAGCAGGTGGCCGTGGCCATGGCGCGCGGCGGCGAGACCGGAGGACGGACCCGATGAGGCAGCAGGACGTGCACGACGAGCTGCGCGCCCGGCTGCACGAGGCGGCCGGACAGCACGAGCCGGACCGCGCGCGCATCCTGGCGCGGGTCGAGCGCGGCATCGCCGAGGAGACCCGCCCCGACCACCGGGCCACCCGGCCGCCGGTGTTCGGCTGGGTACGGGTGGTCAGCGCCACGACGGCGGTCGCGTGTGCGCTCGGCATCGGCGGCTACGCGGTGGCCTCGGCCGTGAAGGACGACGGCCCGCAGCAGTCGGTGGCGACCACGGCGACGCCCGAGCCGTCCCCGGACGCGACGAGCCGGGCGCCGAGCAGGACGGCCGAACCGTCGCCGGAGCGGACCCGGCCGGAGTCCGGGCCCAGCAGCACGCCCACCCGGCAGCAGCCCTCCGCGACGGCGACCGCGCAGCCGCCGGTCACCGCCCCGGGTGCCGAGGACGGCCCCCTGTGGTCAAACGGCTCGGTCGACCCGCACAGCAACGAGTTCTGGGCGCAGAGCGACATCACCCTGAAGACCTCCGAGGAACTCACCGCGCTCACCGTGCAGTTGAAGGTCGCGCAGACCGGCGGGGTCACCTCGACCGGCGCCTGGCGCTCCCTGCCGGAGACCGACTTCACCCTCACCACCGAGGAGAAGGACGGCTTCCTCGTCTACACCTGGACGCTCAAGGAGGGCCGCAAGGTCCCCAAGGGCGAGTGGGTGTTCGCGGGGCAGTACGACCATGAGCGCGGCGGCCGGGACGCGGCTCGCGACACCTACACGGCGACCGGCACGGCGGGCGGCGAGCAGCTCTCCGTGAAGGGCGGCTTCGCGGCCCGCGAGGGCGACGACGCGTCGCCGGACGGGGATTCCTGAAAAAGTTCCGGAGAGCGGCAACCCTTTCCTTCGCCGGTGGCAACCAGGAAACGCAAGGATCCTCTTCCCACGCAAGGAACGGGCATGGCTTGATCTACTTCGAGTCGACCGCGGCCCGAGCGGCGGCCGCGCACACTACACCCCAGCACTCGCTCTCTCACCACAGGTTCATACCGGGGGAACAACCATTCGTTCATCTTCAACGTCCCTAGTAGTGCGTGGAAGACGGACACCACTGCACAGACCTGCTGACCTGAGCCCCCCTCGGTCAGCAGCCGCCGGCATGAGCCCCCCTCGGGCCGGCGACAGAAACGCCCCGCCGGTGACGACCGGCGGGGCGTTTTGTCATCTGCGTCTGCCTCGGTTCTCCGCGTCCGCCTCAGTTCATCGTCGCCCCGATGGTGGTCGAGCCGGTGGTGAGGAAGGCGGTGGCCGGAAGCGAGCCGTCGGACTTCCGCGGGCCGTACGCCGTGGTCGCGTCCTTGGACTTGAAGGCCGGCGTGGCGACGCCGCCGTCCCAGTTGTTGGCCGCGGAGACCGTGGAGCCGCCGAGCTCGGAGGGCCCGCCCTTGTTGCTCACCGCGAGGTTCCGGGCCAGCCGCGCCTTGCCCGTGGCGAAGTAGAAGCCCGCCCGGGCGTTGGAGTAGGCCGTGTTGCGGTTCAGGACGATCGCGCCCGGGTTGGAGTTCTCGGTGAACCCGTTCAGCGTGTTGTCCCAGGCCGCGTTGTTGTTGAGGACATGCGCGACCGTGACACCCCCGCCGCCCAGTTTGTAGCCGTTGCCGTTGCCCTCGAAGGCGGAGTCGTTCCAGCGGTTCTCGCCGTTGCCGAAGGCCCAGGAGTGCTCGATGGTGACCGGCGAGGAGAACTGCCACAGGTCGAGGCCGTCGTCGGAGTTGTCGTGGAGCCGCGCACCCGTGATCTTGTTGCCGGTGCCCGAGCCGAACTTCACCGCGATCCCGTCGGCGTTCTGACCGTGCCCGGCGGAGTCGTAGTTGCCGTGACTGTCCAGGTTCTGCACGAGGTTGTCCGTCGTGCCGTCGCCGCGGAGCGTGAACCCGCAGTCGCCGTTGTCCGCGGTGACGAGGTTCCTGAAGACACCGCCCACGGAGGAGGTGGCGACGAAGCCCTGGGCGGGCGAGTTCTGGAAGGTGAGGTTCTGCACGGTCCAGTAGTCGCCGTAGATCCCGGCCAGCCAGGAGCCGTCGGGCAGCTCGGAGCCGTCGATCCTGACCTTCTCAGCGCCGTACGCCCGCAGGGTGATCCGCGCCGAACTCGTGCCGTTGGCCGTGGACTTGAGGGTGGCCGCCGGATAGTACGTACCGGCGCGGAGCTCGATGGTGGTACCCGCGACCGCGTTCTTCACGGCCGCCTCCAGCTGAGCCGTGCTGGACACGGTCACCGTCGAGGAGGCGGCCCCGGCGCCGCCGTTCGACAGACCGAGGTACACGCCGCCCGCCCCTGCGGCGACGGCCACAGCGGCGGCGACGGAGAGCGTACGGGTCCTGCGGTGGCGTCCGGTGCTCTGACGCACGGGGCGTTCCTTTCCTGGGCGATGAGGACGAAGCGGGCCGGAGGGGCCGCCCCGGCCCGCTTCTGAACCCAGGTCGCCCTCGCGCCAGGAAAGGTTGCCGCATCCCGTGAAGATCGACCGGTCCTCTTCGATCCGTACGGCGGTGAGCGGGCTCAGCTGACGTAGTACGTCGGGTTCGGGAGCTTGTACGTCTTGTCGGCGTAGCCGCCCTGGAGGTCGGTGTACTGGTCGCCGAAGTTGGCGATGATGTCGTACCCGAGGTCCTGCTCGATGTGCTTGCGGGTGCCGGACTTGTACTGCACGGTCGTGCAGGTCCAGGCGCCGGGGGCGGCGCAGGCGCTCAGGTAGGACGGCGGGTTGGCCTTGTCCTTGAGGAAGACGTGGCCGGCGTCGAGGTTCACATCGGCGCCGATCTTCTTCAGGTTCTCGACGGCGGCCGTGCGCTGTGCCTCGGCCAGGCCCGAGTTGTAGAAGACCTCGACGCCCCTGGCCTCGGCGTACTGCACGAGCTCGGCGCTGCCGAAGACGCCGGGGCGGTCGGCCTTGTTCACGTACTCGGCCCAAGTGGTCGAGTTGTACGTGTAGTTGGTCTTCTTCTCGTAGTCGAGGCTCAGCAGCAGCGTGTCGTCGATGTCGAAGACGACCGCGGGCTTGGAGCCCGTCTTCTGGGCCTTGCGGGCCGCCTTGTCGATCTGCTTCTTCGCGGCGGCGTCGAGCTTCGCGAGGTCCTTGGCGTACTGGCTGTCGGGCGACGCCTGGTAGACGCCGTCCGCGTCGAGCGTGGTGCCGTAATAGGTGTCGATGTCCTTGACCAGGAGCCCGATGTTGTAGGGCTCGTGGGTGCTGTTCGCGGTGGACTGGCCGGCCGTGGCCGCGCCGGCGCCGTAGAGGCCGGCACCGGCGACGGCACACGCGGCGGCTATGGCCGCGATACGCAGTGGCTTATGCATGACAGACGTTCTACGCGCGTCACCGCTGTGAGCGCGAGACCCGTTGCCTGATCGATACCTCCTTCACAGGCAAAAAACGGGTCAAGCGCCCCGGCGGGTGGACGGATGGCCGACCGGCCGGTCAGCCCATGGTGGCGCCGATGGCCGTCGACTCGGTCTTGAGGAAGTTCGCCGTCGGCAGGGTGCCGCTGGAGCTGCGGGCCTTGTACGTCGTCGAGGCCTCCGTGGAGAGGAACGACAGGGTGGCGATCCCGGAGTCCCAGTCGTTCCCGGAGAACCGGGTCGCCGGCCGGGCCTGCTCGTCGGTGAGCTGGGGGCGGTTCTCCGGGACGGTGATCACGGCGCCGGGGCCGGTGTTGCGGTACTCGGCGAAGCGCTGGTTCTCGGCTCAGATCAGCCGTTCTGCGACTTCCACTCGGCCTGGGCGTCATTCAGCTGATCGGCCAACGTGTCCAGGAAATCCTTCGCACTCATCTTCCCGAGCAGCACCTTCTGGAAGTTCGGCTCGTTGTCGGCCTTCGAGATGGTGCCCCAGTCGGGCAGGTAGTACGGGAGCTGCACAATCGTCGTGGACCCGTCCGTCAGCGCCGCCGCAGCCAGCTTCGTGGGCTCGGCCCTGGAGATCCACTCGTCCTGCGCGGCCTCGTTGTTGGCCGGTACCTGGCCCGCGGATTCGTTGAACTTCGAGTTCTCCGCGTGCGAGAGCGCGAACTCGATGAACTTCCAGGCCGCTTCCTTGTTCTCGGAGCTCTTGAACAGGCCCACCCCGTCAACGGGGTTGGAGACCTGGACCCGCTTCCCGTCGGCACCCACCGGCTGCGGAATTCCCCGGAACTTCTCGACCCCGAGCGCCTTCACATGGTCCTGGTACGAGCCCAGGTTGTGGTTCAGCATTCCGATCGTGCCGGAATCCCACTGCGCGACCATCTTCGTGAAGTCGTTGTTGAGGTCGGCCGCGGGGGTGACCTTCTTGTAGAGGCCCGCGTACCTCTCCAGCGCGGCCACGTTCTTCGGGTCGTTGACGGTGGTCTTGTCCCCGTTCCAGAACGAGGTGATCCCCGACTGTCCGTACATCGCGTCCAGCGCCTGTGCGATGGAACCGGCACCGCCACGGATCGTGTAGCCGAACTCGTTCCTCTTGGCGTCGGTGAGCTTGTCCGCCGCCGTGTAGAACTCGTCCCATGTCCTCGGCTCCCCCAGCCCCGCCTTCTTGAACAGGTCGGTGCGGTAGTACAGCACACCGTTGTTCGCGGAGGTCGGGATCGAGTACAGCTTGCCGTCGCCGCCGCCGGCCGCCGTCAGCGACTCGACCATGTCCTTGTTGAGCTTGCCGTCGAGGGAGGACTTGGCGAGCCGGTCGTCCAGCGGTTCCAGCGCGCCCTGCGCGGAGAAGCTCGCGAGCATGGCCGCACCGACACCGCCGACGTCCGGGAGGCTGCCCGCCTGGATGGCCGTGTCGACCTTGGACTGGTAGTCGGTGGAGGGGATGCCGACGTACTCGACCGTGATGTCCGGGTTCGCCTTCTCGAAGTCGGCGATGACCTCCTTCCAGATGTCGGTGCGGACACCGCCGTTGTTGTCCCAGAAGACGATCTTTCCCTTGCCGCTGCCCTCGTCGCCCTTGTCCCCGGTGCCGCTGCCGTCGTCACCGCAGGCGGTGGCGGTCAGCGCGAGCACGGAGCCCAGGGCGACGGCCATGGCGGCGCGCCTGCTTCTGCGGATGCTGATCTTCATTGGTCGGCTCTCTCTTCTGGATCACACACGGGATATGCACACACGGGACATGAAGGTGCGGGGGGCGGTGCCGGGCATACGGAGCCCGGTCGTCGGTGCCCTTCAGACAGGCGGCGACGGCGTGGACCTCGGCGTCACTGCCGCGGGGCCGGCACACGCGTCGTCCTCCCCTGCCACGGCCAGCGCGAGGGCGGCCGGCAGGCCACGACGGTGGCCAGGACTCCGATCGGACCGAGTTCCGACAAGCGCTTGCCATGGAGGTGCGTCATTGCGGCTCCCAACAGGCGTACAAGGAGGGTGTGTCAGGCCTCGCCGGTCTCGTCGTCCCACAGAGGGCAGGCGTCGATCAGGCCCCTGCCGCCTTGATGAGGTGCGGGCGAGTCCAAGGGCCCCTGATCTCGGGGGCGTTGATCTGGAGGATGCCCTGGTCGGGGTCGCCCCAGAAGATCCGGAAGCGGTCGTCGTGGTGGCGCAGGGAGGGGGCGTGGCCGAAGCCGGAGGCGGTGAGGTGGAAGTCGTCGCCCACTGGGACCATGTCCGGGTCGGACCAGTCGGCGTTCAGGACCGGGTCGGTGTACGTGTCGGCCGGCTTCGCCTGGGTGTCGGCGGTGGTCACAGCCTCACCGCCTTGCGGACGAGCGCGGCGGCCCCGCCCCGGTCGAGGCGGCCGTCGGCGACGACCGTGACGACCCGGCGGACGAGGGTGTCGCCCGGGGCGATCGGCACCCGCTCGTCGTACGCCAACGACGAGCCCACGCCCGGGTACTCGGCGGTGCGCACGAACCACGGGTCCTGGCGGGTCCGTTCGGTGGCCCCGGCGAAGACGAGGGTCCAGGTGGAGCCGGCGAGGGCGAGCCAGTCGGCGCGGTGGGCGTGGACTTCCGGCTCGCCCTCGGCGGTCGGCGTGAAGACGTCCGGCGCCCGGTCCTCCTTCCGCGCCCGCCAGAAGAAGCCGCCGTACGCCGCGCCCGGACGGCCGTTGGTGGCCGGGCTGCCGATGGACAGCGGGCCGGGGGTGACGTTGGTGAGCGAGAAGGTAAAGTCCAACGCCCAGGCGGTGTCGGTGAGTCCGGTGGCCGCGACCGTACGGCGCTCACGCAGCAGCTCCGCTCCCGCGGCGACCCAGCGCAGCTCCTCCACGAAGCCGTCCGGGTCGCGGAGCTGGAAGGCGATGTGGCGCTGGGCGCCGTGGTCGGCGAGCTCGGTCGGGCCCCGGTCGCGGACGTAGGTGCGCCCGCCCCAGAAGTTGAACCCCTCGACGTCGGGAACGGCCACACCGACGCCGAGGTGGTGTGTGTGGTCGGCGGGGCTCAGTTCGGTGACCGAGGTGCCGGCGAGGGTGGTGACGGGGTGGAGACAGGGGCGTGGGGAGAGCCGCTCGGCCAGTTCGGGCCGGGTGACATAGCGGCCGACCGGGCGGCCCGCGACGCGCAGGACCGGCGAGTCCGGGGGCGTCATCAGGTGCTCACCTCTTTCGGTGGGGTGTCCACGGCCCAGGGCGCGCCGAGTTCGGAGTAGAGGGCGAGGGTGTCGGCGGAGGCCGCGACGAGTCCGTCGATGCCGGGGACGACCCTGCGGTCCTCGCCGGGGATCAGATGCCAGGCGCTCTCGGGCAGCGGGGCCGGATCGGGGGCGGTGCGGATCGCCTCGACGACCTTCATGAAGGCGCCGGTCTCGTCCGGCGGGACCAGCAGGTCGGTGCCGTCGGTGAGGTGGTCGACCAGGTTCTCCAGCAGGTCGGTGCTGCCGTGGTCGTACTCCTCCGGACCGTGGTCGGCGCGCTGGAGCAGGACGCGGTCCTGCTTGTACCAGAAGGTGATCCGGCCGCGCGTGCCGTGCACGAGGACGTACGGGTCGTCCGGGTCCTCGGCGCAGAGCGTCGCGGCGACGGTGACCGGGCGGCCCTGTGCCGTCGTGACACGGACGCAGGAGGTGTCGTCGGACTCGATGTCGTTGGCGCGCAGCAGCTCGGTCTCGATGCCGGTGACGTCCTCGGCGCGCGTGGAGCCGTTGAGGGCGAGACCGGTGGCGACGGCGTGCGCGAGCGGGTTGGTGAGCGCCCCGTCGATCACGTCCACACCGTTCAGGCGCCGCTTGCCCGCCCAGGGGGCCCGCGTGTAGTACGCCTCCGGGCGCGCCCAGGCACCGGCGCCGCCGACGCCGACCGGCTCACCGATCGCGCCCTCGTCGATGAGCTGCCGGATCGCGGGCACGGCGTGCGAGCCCAGCGACTGGAAGCCGATCTGGCAGACGACACCGGCCGCCGCGACCCCGTCGGCCATGCGCCGGAACTCGGCGTACGACGGCGCCGGGGGCTTCTCCAGCAGGATGTGCACACCTCGGCGAGCCGCTTCCAGCGCCAGGTCCGTGTGCGTCGGGATCGGCGTGCAGATCACCGCGATCCGGGCGCCCGTGGAGTCGAGGAGCGCGCCGAAGTCGGCGGACTGCTCGGGCGTGCCGAGGCCCTCGGGGATCTCGTTCGGGGCGAGCGGGGTCAGCTCGCAGATGCCCGCCAGCCGTACGATCCCCTTGTCCTGGAGCCGGCGGATGTTCTCCAGGTGCCAGCGGCCGTGGCCGCGCGCTCCCGCCAGGACGATGTCTACGGTGCTCATGGGATCCTCCCTGCGCCCGCGCCGCGCGCCACCTCTCGGTCGGCCGTCTCGACGCTCTCGATCTTTGTGTGCAGGGTAGGCGTCCAGCCGACGTCGGCCGTTCACGCCGATCTGACGGAGTCTCATCAGCCCTTCACCGCCCCCGCGCTGAAGCCGGTGATCAGCCACTTCTGGATGAAGGCGAAGACCAGCACGACGGGTACGGCCGCGATGATGCCGCCCGCGGCCAGGGCGCCGTAGTCGACGCTGTCCGCGCCCATCAGGGTGTTGAGGCCGACCGGGATCGTCTGCTTGTCCTGGTTGTTGAGGAACATCAGGGCGAACAGGAAGTGGTTCCAGGAGTGCACGAAGGCGAAGGAGCCGACGGCGATCAGACCGGGGCGCAGCAGCGGCAGGACGACGATCCGGAACGCGGTGAAGCGGTTGCAGCCGTCCACCCAGGCCGCCTCCTCCAGGGAGTACGGCACGTTCTTGATGAAGTTGCCGATCAGGATGATCGACAGGGGTAGCTGGAAGACCGTCTCGGCGAGGATGACACTGCCGAGGGAGTTGATCATCTGGAGTTCGGCGAAGATCTCGAACAGCGGGACCAGGAGCAGCGCGCCCGGCACGAACTGGGAGCACAGCAGGCCGAGCATGAAGGCCCGCTTGACCTTGAAGTCGAACCGGGCGAGGGCGTAGCCGCCGGCCAGCGCGACCAGGGTGGTCATCAGCAGGGTGGCGATGCCGACGAGGACGCTGTTCTGGAAGTAGGTGCCGAACTGCCGTTCCGTCCAGACCTTCTCGAAGTGGTCGAAGGTGATCGGCCAGGGCACGAGGGAGGTCGAGCCGGCCGGGCGGAGTGCGAAGAGCAGGATCCAGTAGAACGGGATCAGGGTGAAGAGGAGATAGATCGACAGCGGCAGGTAGATGTGCCAGCGGGGCACCTCGTCCCAGGCGCGCTGCCTGCCCCTGGGCCGGGGCGGCGGCGGGGACTTCCTGACCTCGGACGACACCACCGGGGCGGCTTCCTTGATGCTCACTTGCCCTCGCCTCCGAACTTGCTCAGGCGCAGATAGACCATCGAGCAGAAGAGCAGGATCACGAACGCCACCGTGGTCAGGGCCGACGCGTAGCCGAAGTTGTGGGCGTCGACCGATGTGTTGGCGATGTAGAGCGGGAGCGTCGTCGTCTCGCCGGCCGGCCCGCCGCCGGTGAGGGTGTAGAGCAGGTCGACGTTGTTGAACTCCCAGACCGCGCGCAGCAGCGTGGACAGGATGATCGCGTCCTTCAGATGCGGCAGCGTGATGTGCCAGAACTGCTTGAGGCGGCCGGCGCCGTCCACCTCGGCGGCCTCGTACAGGTCCTTCGAGACGGACTGGAGGTCGGCGAGGATGAGGATCGCGAAGAAGGGGACACCGCGCCACAGGTCGGCGACGATCGCCGCCGGGAAGACGGTCGAGGTGTCCGACAGCCAGCTCGTGCCGTACGAGCCGATGCCCAGGTCGGCGAGGTAACGGGTCAGGCACGTCTGGGAGTTGTAGAGGAGCACCCAGATCGCGGAGGTCAGCACGCCGGAGACGGCCCACGGGGAGAAGACCATCGCCCGGCCCAGCGCCCGGCCCACGAAGGTCTGGTTGACGATGAGCGCCAGCGCCAGACCGAACAGCAGCTGCAGGCCGACCTCCACGAAGACCCACTTGGCGCTGAAGGTCAGCGTGTCCCAGAAGACCGGGTCCTCGGTGAAGGCGTGGACGAAGTTGTCGAAGCCCGCGTATCGGTTCCGCCAGGGCTTGGTGGGGTTGTAGTTCTGCAGGCTGTAGTAGAAGACGCTGATCACCGGGTAGGCGATGAAGCCCAGCATGAGCAGGGCGGCCGGTGCGATCAGCAGGTAGGGGAGCCTGCGCGGGGTGGCGGAGGCACGGCGCCGCCGCCGGGGTGGCGCGGGCGGTTTCGCCACGGCTGCGGCTTGGGCCATGACTGTTCTCCGATCGGTTCGGTACGTGGTGCGTGCGTCGTGGTTCGCCGTGCTTTCGTCGTGCCTCTGTCGCTCTTTTGTCGTACTTCGTCGCGCGGGAAGCGCTTTCTCCTTGTGCAGAGAGGTGCCGGGCCGTACGGCGGCCGCGGTTCAACTCGCGTAGGGGTCCTGCACGTTGCCCTTGCGGGCGAGGAACTCGAAGTCGCAGCCGGTGTCGGCCTGCGTGATCTGCTCGTTGTAGAGCGCGCCGTAGCCCCGCTCGTGACGGGTGGGCGGCGGCGTCCACCGCGCCCTGCGGCGCTCCAACTCCGCGTCGTCCACATGGAGATGGAGGGAACGGGCCTCGACGTCCAGCGTGATCAGGTCGCCGCTGCGGACGAGGGCGAGCGGCCCGCCGACGTACGACTCGGGCGCGACGTGCAGCACGCAGGTGCCGTAACTCGTGCCGCTCATCCGGGCGTCGGAGATCCGGACCATGTCCCGCACACCCTGCTTGAGCAGGTGGTCGGGGATGGGCAGCATGCCGTACTCGGGCATGCCGGGCCCGCCCTTGGGACCGGAGTTGCGCAGCACCAGCACACTCTCGGCGGTGATGTTCAACTCCGGTTCGTCGATGGTGCGTTGCATGGTCCTGTAGTCGTCGAAGACGACCGCGGGACCGGTGTGCTCGAGCAGGTGCGGCTCGGCGGAGATGTGCTTGATGACCGCGCCGTCCGGGCAGAGGTTGCCGCGCAGTACGGCGACCCCGCCCTCGCTCGCGACCGGGTTCTCGCGGGTGCGGATGACGTCGTCGTCGTGCACGACGGCGCCCGCCAGCTGCTCCCCCAGCGTGCCGTTGACCGTCGGCCGGTCCAGGTGGAGCAGGTCGGTGATCCGGGAGAGGAACGCGGGCAGGCCGCCGGCGAAGTGGAAGTCCTCCATGAGGTACGTCTGTCCGCCGGGCCGTACGTTCGCCAGCACCGGGACGGTCCGGGCGATGCGGTCGAAGTCGTCGAGGGTCAGCTTGATCCCGGCGCGGCCCGCCATCGCGATGATGTGGATCACGGCGTTGGTGGAGCCGCCGAGCCCGAGGACCGTGGTGACGGCGTCCTCGAAGGCCTCGCCGCTGAGGATCTCCGACGGCTTGAGCGCGGTCCAGGCGAGCTCCACGGCCCGGCGTCCGGAGGCGGCGGCCATCCGCTCGTGCCCGGAGTCGACGGCCGGGATCGAGGAGGCGCCCGGCAGGGTCATACCGAGGGCTTCCGCGGCGGCGGTCATCGTGGACGCGGTGCCCATGGTCATGCAGTGACCGGGAGACCTCGCCAACCCGCCCTGCAGTTCCCTCAGTTCGCAGTCGGTGAGGTTGCCCGCGCGGTGTTCGTCCCAGTACTTCCACATGTCGGTGCCGGACCCGAGGGTCTCGCCGCGCCAGTGCCCGGGCAGCATCGGCCCCGCGGGAACGAAGACGGACGGTACGTCGGCGGAGGTGGCGCCCATGAGCAGCGCGGGCGTCGACTTGTCGCAGCCGCCCAGCAGCACGGCCGCGTCGATCGGGTACGACCGCAGCAGCTCCTCCGTCTCCATGGCGAGGAGGTTGCGGTAGAGCATCGGGGTCGGCTTCTGGTAGGTCTCCGAGAGGGTGGAGACCGGGAATTCGAGCGGGAAGCCCCCGGCCTGCCACACCCCCCGCTTGACCGCCTCGGCCCGCTCGCGCAGATGGACGTGGCAGGGGTTGATGTCGGACCAGGTGTTGAGGACGGCGATCACCGGGCGGCCCCGGTACTCCTCGGCCTCGTAACCGAGCTGGCGCATCCGGGCGTTGTGGGACCAGGTGCGCAGCTGGCCCTCGGTGCCGTACCACTGGTGACTTCTGAGTTCCTCGGGGCTCCTTCTCCTGCGATCTTTGAAGCGCTTGCCTCCGCTCATATCGACCACCCGGCGGCTATCGCGGCGACCTCGGCCCGCTCGTCCTCGGGCAGCGGCCGGCTCGGCGGGCGGACGTCGCGTCGGCACAGGCCGAGGGAGGCGAGGGCCTCCTTGACGACGGTGACGTTGTCGGCGGAGCCGTTGGCGGCGCGGAGCTCCTCGAAGCGGCGGATCTGCTCCCAGACCTTCATGGCGGTCGGGTAGTCGCCGGATCGAAGCGCTTCGATCATGTTCAGCGAGACGGACGGGGCGACGTTCACGAGCCCGGAGGTGAAGCCGGTGGCGCCCGCGGAGAAGTAGGAGGGGGCGTAGGGCTCGGCGAGTCCGGCGACCCACACGAAGCGCTCCAGCCCCGCGTCCCGGGCGAAGGCCGCGAATCTCGCCGCGTCCGGGACGGCGTACTTCACGCCGATGACGTTCGGGCAGGCGTCGGCGAGTTCGGTGAGGCGGGCGCCGCTGAGCTGCGCGTTGCGGATGTAGGGGACGACACCCAGCTCGGGCACGGCCTCGGCGATGGCGCGGTGGTAGTCGACCCAGCCGCCCTGGGAGACATACGGGTGGACGGGCTGGTGGACCATCACCATCGCCGCGCCCAGTTCACGGGCGTGCCGGGCGGAGGCGACCGCGGTGGGGACATCGTGGCCGACACCGACGAGGATCACGGCCCGGTCGCCGGCCTCGTCGACGGTCAACTCGTTGACGAGCTGCCGCTCCTGAGGGGCCAGGGCGTAGAACTCGCCGGTGTTGCCGTTGGGGGTGAGGGTGCTGATCCCTCCGTCGAGCAGCCGGCGCAGCAAGGCCCGGTGGGCGTCCTGGTCGACGGAGCCGTCCTCGGCGAACGGGGTCACCGGGATCGCCACCACGTCGGCCAGGGCCGCCCGCTGGGTCTCGAACGTCACGCCGCTCATTCCTGGCCTTCCTCTGCCCGCAGCTCTTCGAGGACCCCCGGGTAGGCCCGCTGCACGAACGACGCGATGTGCGCGTGGAGGGCGCGGGCCGCGCCGTCGGCGTCACCGGCCAGGGCGAGCCGCAGGATCTCCCGGTGCTCACCGGCCTCCCGCTCCCAGGAGGGCGAGGCCGCCCAGGCGACCGCGGAGACCAGGGCGGCCTGGTCGCGGACCTCGTCGAGCATCCGGCCGAGCAGCGGGTTGCCGCACGGCAGATACAGGGCGCGGTGGAACTCCCGGTTCGCCAGGGAGCGTTCGGCGGTGTCGGTCGCCGCGTCGGACCGGGTCAGCGCGTCCCGCGCCGCGTCGAGGGAGGCACCGCGCTTCACCGACCGCCTCAGCGCCTCGGGTTCGAGGAGCAGCCGGACGTCGTAGACCTCGCGCGCCATGTCCGCGTCCACCATGCGCACCGTGACGCCCTTGTACTGGCTCATCACGACGAGCCCGGTGCCGGCCAGGGTCTTGAGCGCCTCGCGCACCGGGGTCTTGGACACCCCGAACTGTGCGGCGAGCTCGGTCTCGACCAGAGCCTGCCCCGGCGTCAACCGGCCGGTGAGGATGCGGCGTTTGATCTCGTCTTGCACATATTGCGTGCGGGAGGGGATCGGCGTGGGCACAGAGGTCATGCGCGCCTCTCGGATCTTCGCGGGACGGCTTTCGCGCATCTCGCGGATGGGATCTCACGTATGTGATCTCACGTATCGCGTCTCATATATGACGTATGAGGTACGACGCGTTGAAGGTAGGAGGGGGTCTGTGCTTCGTCAATGCTTCCGGCAAAGGAAGTTCAGACGGCGTGGACGTCTCCCACGTGTGCGGTGACCGTGTGTCCGCCGAACGTCGAGGCGGCGCGGACGGTGGCGTTCTCGGGGGTCAGGGTGGGGCCGACGTGGGTGACGAGCAGGCGCCCGGCCCGTGCGGTCCGGGCCGTTTCCCCGGCGTCCTCGGGGGTGAGGTGTACCTGTTCGCCATCGCGATGGGCGTCGATGTCGGCCTCACAGAGGAACAGGTCGGCGTCGCGGGCGAGTTCGGTGAGGGCGGGGCAGGGTCCGCTGTCCCCGGAGTACGCGAGAGTACGCCCACCGCTCTCGGCACGCAGCCCGTAGGCTTCCACGTCGTGCACGACGGAGCGGGCGGTGAGGGTGAGTTCGCCGTGCCGGGCGACATGACCGTCGTACAAGGTCCGGAAATCGAGGATCCCGCTCAGGAACCCGGCGTCGGGCCGTCCGAAGAACCCGGCGAGGCGCTGAGCGCAATCGGCGGGCGCGTAGACGGGGACGGGGGCGGGTGGCGTGAGCCCGCCGTACGCCAGGCCGTACACGGCGGCGAGCAGGTCGGCATTGTGGTCCGCGTGGAGGTGGCTGATCCAGATCGCGCTCAGCCCCGCCGGATCCGTGTGCCGCCGCAACTCCGCGAAGGTCCCGAACCCGGCGTCCACCCACACCTCGGCGCCTCCGCCGCGCACCAGATAGCCGGAGCTCGGCGTGTCCGGGCCGGGGTGCGGGGAGGCGGTGCCGAGGACGGTGAGGGTGAGTGACATGCGGGGAGGGTAGGCCGCCGCTCCGCATGGACGCCTCCGATTAAGGCCGCCCCTCTGATCAAGGCCGCCTGGGGCCTCCGGGGGCTGCCGTCAAAGGATCACGACCGCCGCCACTCCGGGTCCCGCCCGCTCAGCCCGACCGCCCGGTCCAGCAGCGGGGCGTCGTCCGGCACCGGCACCACCGGGCCGAAGATGCCGTCGCCCCGGTCGTCGTCCTCGGCGGCCGCGAGGAGGAAGTCGTGGCACACCTGGAGCGCGGCGGGGTCCGGTTTGTACGGGAGGCCGGTGGCGCGGGCCAGGTCCCAGCCGTGGACGACCAGTTCGTCGATGGCGACGGCACCCGCGACCTCGCCGGGCAGGTCGACCCCGCCCGCGCGGGTCATACCGGTCCAGGCGGACGGGTCGCGCCAGGCCTCGGCGAGTTCGTCGAGGACCTTGGGCAGCTCCTCGCGCCAGCCGGGGGCGATGTCCGGCACGGTGGCCCCGGGGCCCGTGTTCGTAGTGGGGCCGAAGTCCTTGCGGGCGGCGTCGCGGAAGGCGATGGTCAGCCCCAGCAGATGCCCCAGCAGATTGCGGACGGCGAGGTC
This sequence comes from Streptomyces sp. S.PB5, assembly GCF_030403745.1. Taxonomy (GTDB): domain Bacteria; phylum Actinomycetota; class Actinomycetes; order Streptomycetales; family Streptomycetaceae; genus Streptomyces. The sequence goes on along the minus strand of NZ_JAQMWP010000001.1, from coordinate 953,379 downwards.
CGGACAGGGCGTCGGGTCCGCCAGCTGCCCGTCCCCGACGGCCTCGGCGAGGCGGGCCAGGATGCGGGTCTGGGGACCGAGGTCGAGAGTCATACGTGTTCCTCCGGGACGGGGGCGAGGCGCGGGGCACCGGATGCGGGATGCCCCTCGGAGGGTGGACCGACGGGGCTCCGGAAACTCATCGCCCGCTGCGGAACCTCTCGCCTCACCTCACTTCTCCTCGCCCCTCCTCGCCTTTTCTAGGGCACCTGCCCGATCCCGGCGCCCCCTCCTTAGCCCCACGATCACCGGACATGGCATCTCTTCTGACCGTCCTGCACGACCGCGACGCCGGGCTCTGGCTCACCGCCACCGTCGTCTCCGGCTTCGGCACGTCCGCGCTGTGGCTGGCCTCGGGCGTCTGGGTCAAGGACCTCACCGGCTCGGACGGCCTCGCCGCGCTGTGCATGCTCGCGATGTGGGCACCGACCCTGGCGGGCCCGCTGCTGGGCACCCTCGCCGACCTCCCCCGTCGCCGCAAGCCACTGCTGATCGGAGCGAGCCTGCTCCTGGCCGCCCTCCTGCCGACCCTGTTCACCGTCGGCTCTACCGCCGGCCTCTGGCTCCTCTACGCCGTCCTGTTCGTGTACGGCGCCGCGGGCATCGTCCATGACGCGGCCGAGTCCGCCCTGGTGGCGGGCGCCGTCGCCCCGTCCCTCCTCGGCGACTTCAACGGTCTGCGCATGACGGCCACGGAGGGCATGAAGCTCGTCGCACCGCTCGCGGGCGCGGGGCTGTACGCGGCGTACGGCGGTCCGGGCGTGGCCCTGCTGGACGCGGCCACCTTCGTGTGCGCGGCAGGCCTGTACGCGTGCGTGCGGGTACGCGAGGAACCGCCCGGGCGACCGACGGCCACGCGCGCGTGGCGTGCGCAGACCACCGAGGGCACGCGCTTCCTGTGGAAACACCCCCCACTGCGCCCCTTGGTGGTGGCCGGCGGCACGACCATGCTCCTCGCGGGCCTCAACGGCGCGCTGGTCTACGCCGTGGTCGAGAACCTCGGCCGCTCCCCCGCGTACGCGGGCATGCTGTACGCCGTCCAGGGCGCCGGTTCCGTCGCGGCGGGGCTGCTCGCCGGAACCGCCCTGCGCCGGCTCGGCGCGACGGGGTACGCGGTGTCCGGGATCGCCCTGCTGGCCGTCGGGGTGGCGCTGCGGGCGGTGCCGTCCGACGCGGTGGCCCTCGTGTGCAGCGCGGCGATCGGCGCGGGGCTGCCGCCGGTGCTGATCGCCGCGACGACCGCTGTGCAGCGTGAGGCTCCGGGGCCGCTGCTGGGCCGGGTCACCGCCACGGCCCAGAGCCTGATGTTCGCCCCGAACGTGATCGGGCTGGCGGTGGGGGCGGGGGTGGTCGAACTGGTCGATCACCGGCTGGTGTTGCCGCTGCTGGGCGTGGGCCTGTCGGTGACGGCGGGCGGGCTGCTCAGGTGCTCGGCCGGCAACTCGCGTGCGGAGGCGGGGAGTTGAGGGGGCGGGGTTCGGGCAAGATACCTCCAGACCCGAGCCGCGGCCGGGGCCTGTGCGACCCACCCCCCTTGGCCGCGAGCCCCTCACGATCTCCGACCGGCCTCCGAGCACCGCACCGTACCCAGGGCCACTGACGACGCGGCCGGTCCGGCGGCCGGAGAGCGCACACCCGGGCCGGTCACAGCCGGGCCAGCCCCGCCCGCACCGCCGCCAGATCCCCGTCCGAGGCCAGCCCCGCGTGATACAGCCGCAGTTCCGTCGCCCCCAGCTCACGCGCGTGTGCCGCGTCCGCCGCGAGCGTGCCCGGGCTGCCGCCCATCCCCGACACCACCCCGAAGTTGGCGGCGAGCACCGCCCCCTTCCGTCTCTGCTCGGCGAACGGCGTCAACAGCCCCGGTCCGCCCGCGCACGGCACGACGACGCCATCGGCCACGGACAGGATGTGCGCGGGGTCGACTCCCGCGTTGGCACCGACGTGATACGTCACCGGGTCGGCGTGCAGCAGGACCTGGAAACCCTCGGGGGCCGCCGCGCGCACCGCGCCGACCGCCGCCTCCTGGAGCGTACGGGCGGTCTCGTCCCGCCACGCGCGCGTGTCCGCGGCCCGGGTCTCGCCGAGCAGTTTCTCCACGCCGGCCCAGCCCTCGTCGTCCGGCTCCCCCCGCCACAGCGGCTCCAGGGCGTCGCGCACGGCGGCGGCCAGTTCGTCGGCGTCCAGGCCCTGGGCGCCGTACCCCTCCTGGCAGACCGCGCAGAAGCAGAGCGCCATCAGGTACATCCCGGCGTCGCCGAGGCCGACTCCGCCGGTCTTGTCGTGGGCGTGCAGGTGCTGGAGGCCGTACCAGCCGAGGGACTCCAGCTCGGTGCCGCGGGCGCCCGGGCGCACCGCCGCCTCCGCGGCCAGGTCGACGAGGTACGCGCGCGTGGCGGGCTGGGCGATACAGGGGGCCCAGGGGTAGCGGTCGCCGTAGGCGTTGACGACCGAGGTGTCCGGATGTTCGGTGCCCAGGCGGGAGTTGTGGGCGAGGACGACCCAGGTGTGCACCTCCAGGCCGGCCTCGGTCAGCGCGGCGGCCGCCTCGCCGAACGCGTCGCCGGGAGCCCAGTCGCCGGCCGCGTACGGGCGCAGCTCCCGGCCCTCCCAGCGGTCGTCCGCCGGGTACAGCACGGACGCGTGCTCGGCCGTGACGATGCGGTGGCGGGGGTGCCGGGGCGTCAACGCGCGCGTGGAGTGGTAGGCGGCGGCGAGCGTCACCTGCCGCACGCCGAGGGAGGCGATGCGCGGCGCGGCCTCCGGGTCCCCGTTGACGTCCCAGGGGTAGACGAACGTCGACGCCTTCACTCGGTGTCCTCCTCCAGCAGTGCGTAACCACGTTCGATGATCCGGGCGAGCCGCTTCACATGGTCCTCGGCCGGCTCGTGCAGCGGAGGCCGGACCTCCCCCACGTCCAGTCCGCGCAGCCGTACGCCCGCCTTCACCAGGGCGACGGCGTAACCGCGCCCCTGGGCGCGCAGTTCGACGAACGGCCGGTAGAAGCCGTCCAGGAGACGGTTCGCCGTCTCCTGGTCCCCTGACTCCAGTGCCCCGTGGAAGGCGAGCGCGATCTCCGGCGCGAAGCAGAACACCGCGGAGGAGTAGAGCGGGACGCCGACCGCGCGGTAGGCGAGCTGGGTCTGCTCGGCGGTCGGCAGGCCGTTGAAGTAGAGGAAGCCGCCCGGGACTTCGGTGCGCACCGCGCTCACGATCCGCTGCATCAGGTCCAGGTCGCCGAGCCCGTCCTTGAGCCCGATGATCCCTTCCGTGCGGGCCAGTCCGACCACGGTCTGGGGGGTGAACACGGCGTTGTCGCGCTGGTAGACGATCACGGGCAGCGCGGTCGCCGCCGCGATCTCCCGGTAGTGCCGCAGCAGCCCCTCCTGGCCGGCGATCACGAGATACGGCGGCAGCGCGAGCAGCCCGTCCGCCCCGGCCGCCTCCGCCAGCCGCGCGTACCGCACGGCGAGCGCGGTGCCGTACCCGGCGCCCGCCACGACCGGTACCCGTCCCGCCGTCTCCTCGACCGCGGCCCGCACACACGCCTCGAACTCCTCGGGGGTGAGCGCGTGGAACTCGCCGGTGCCGCAGCAGGCGAAGACGGCGGCGGCACCGGACTCCACCCCGTGACGCACATGCGCGCGGTAGACGTCGAGGTCGACCGGGCCGTCGGAGCCGTAGGCGGTGACGGGGAAGAACAGCGGGCCGCTGGGGATGCCGAGTCGGGTGGCGAGGTCGGCAGTCGTCACGGGCTCTCCCTAAGCAGCTGGATGTGCAGACTTCTGATCGAAGTTTATGTTTATGAACCACAGCTCCGCCACCCTTGACGCCAGAAGCCAATGATCCTTAACTTGTCCACGAATGTGAATGCCCTGCAGAGGAGACCCGCCGATGCCAGCGCCCCGCACCGTTCTGCTCACCGGCGCCGCCGGCGGACTGGGCACCCTGATGCGGGACCTGCTCCCCCGGTACGGCTACGAGCTGCGCCTGCTCGACCGGCTGCCCATCGAGGGCGAGCCGGACGCGATCGTCGCGGACCTCGCCGACAGGGAAGCCCTGCGCGAGGCCGTCCGGGGCGTCGACGCGATCATCCATCTCGCGGGCATCTCCCTGGAAGCGTCCTTCGACAAGATCCTCAAGGCGAACATCGAGGGCACCTACAACCTGTACGAGGCCGCCCGCGAGGAGGGCGTCCCGAGGATCGTCTTCGCCTCCTCCAACCACGCGGTGGGCTTCACCCCCCGCCCGCAGGGCGACACACCTCTTGATTCGAGCGCCCTGATCCCCATCGACACCCCGCGCCGCCCGGACACCTTCTACGGCCTGTCGAAGTCCTTCGGCGAGGACCTCGCCCAGCTCTACTGGGACAAGCACGGCCTGGAGACCGTGTCGGTGCGCATCGGCTCCTGCTTCGCCGAGCCCACCAGCGTCCGCATGCTCTCGGTCTGGATGAGCCCGGCCGACGGCGCCCGGCTCTTCCACGCGGCCCTGACCGCCGAGGACGTCGAGCACACCGTCGTCTACGGCTCCTCCGCCAACACCCGGCTGTGGTGGGACCTCGGCACCGCGCGGGCGCTCGGCTACGAGCCCCAGGACGACTCCGAGCCGTACGCCGAGAAGCTGATCGCCGAGCAGGGCGAACTGGACCCGGAGAACATCGCGCACGCCTATCTGGGCGGACACTTCGTGAGCGACCCGCCGATCTGGCCGCACTAGAAGCCCGGCCGGGCAGCAGCTCCGGCTGGAAGACGCCCTGCCCCGCGACCAGGATCCCCCTCGGGTCGCAGGTGCGTTTGGCCGCCTTCAGCCGCGGCCGCTCCGACCCGAAGCGCGTACGCCAGTCCGCGCGCCCGAAGGGGATGCCGCCGACCGGGTATCGCCGCGGGGGACGACGCCGGGGCCGAGGTCGGCCGGGGTGGGCATGTCCAGCGCCCCGCCCGCGACGGTGGCCACGGTCGGCGAGTTGATCGCAGACGGGCAGGGAACGGGCCGTTCGGGGCGCTGGTTCGGGCATCCGTGCTGCCCGATCTCACGCGGTTCCGGACAGCCCCGCAGGTCCGAGGCGGGCACTCCGCTCGGCAACCGGGCCCATACGGGCAGCATCGGGTCTGCAACAAGCCTGGTCAGCGCCGCGCACCGGTTGTAGAACTTCCTGCATGGGCCGCACCCCGGCCCGAACGGGCACCACCGCAGGGAAGCAGGTGACGGCGATGACGGCGAACCCCGCGAGGGCCGACAGGCCCACTGGGCCCGCCAGGACCGCGGAAGAGCGTCAACGCGAGATCGTGCGGGCCGCACGCACCACCGGTTCGGTCGACGTCACCGCGCTCGCCGCCGAACTGGGCGTAGCCAAGGAGACCGTACGGCGGGATCTGCGCGCCCTGGAGGACCACGGTCTGGTCCGCCGCACCCATGGCGGGGCCTATCCGGTGGAGAGCGCCGGCTTCGAGACGACGCTCGCCTTCCGGGCCACCAGCCATGTCCCCGAGAAGCGCCGGATCGCGGCCGCCGCGGCCGAGCTGCTCGGGGACGCCGAGACGGTCTTCGTCGACGAGGGCTTCACCCCGCAGCTCATCGCCGAGGCACTCCCCCGGGGCCGTCCCCTGACGGTGGTCACCGCGTCCCTCCCGGTCGCGGGCGCGCTCGCCGAGGCGGAGGGTGTCTCGGTCCTGCTGCTCGGCGGCCGGGTGCGCTCCGGCACCCTCGCCACCGTCGACCACTGGACGACGAAGATGCTGGCCGGCTTCGTCATCGACCTCGCCTACATCGGTGCCAACGGCATCTCCCGCGAACACGGTCTCACCACCCCCGACCCGGCGGTCAGCGAGGTCAAGGCGCAGGCGATCCGGGCCGCGCGCCGCACGGTGTTCGCGGGCGTCCACACCAAGTTCGGGGCGGTCAGCTTCTGCCGGTTCGCGGAGATCGGCGTACTGGAGACGATCGTCACGAGCACGCTGCTGCCGTCGGCGGAGGCACACCGGTACTCACTGCTGGGGCCACAGGTCATCCGCGTCTGATCACCCGCGTCCGAAGAACGAACTCCTCCCCCTGGGGCACACCCATGCCTGGATGTGCCCCCTGTCTCCCCATACGTCCAGGAGCGATCCATGCGCATCCCGAGCCGACGGAGGCCACGAGTCACACTCGCCATGGCCACCGCTGGGACGCTGCTCGCCCCGCTTCTCTCCGGCTGCTGGGCCGGGGCGGGCGGGTCAGGTTCCGGCGGCAACGCCATCAACGTCCTCATGGTCAACAACCCCCAGATGACCGAGTTGCAGAAACTCGCCCCCCGCTTCACCGAAGAGACCGGCATCAAGGTCAACTTCACCGTCCTGCCCGAGAACGACGTCCGCGACAAGATCAGCCAGGACTTCGCCAACCAGGCGGGCCAGTACGACGTGGCGACCCTGTCGAACTACGAGATCCCGATCTACGCCCGCAACGGCTGGCTGCACGAGATGGACTCCTACGTCGCCAAGGACCCGGCGTACGACGAACAGGACATCCTGAAGCCGATGCGCCAGTCCCTGACCGGCGACGACGGCAAGCTCTACGGCCAGCCCTTCTACGGCGAGTCGTCCTTCCTGATGTACCGCAAGGACGTGTTCGAGGCGAAGGGCCTCACCATGCCCGCGCATCCCACCTGGACCCAGGTCGCCGACCTGGCCGCGAAGGCGGACGGCGCCGAACCCGGCATGAAGGGCATCTGTCTGCGTGGACTGCCGGGCTGGGGCGAGGTCATGGCGCCGCTCACGACCGTCGTGAACACCTTCGGCGGCACGTGGTTCGACAAGAGCTGGAAGGCGAGGCTCGACTCCCCCGAGTGGGAGAAGGCGACGAAGTTCTATGTCGACCTGGTCCGCGAGCACGGTGAGTCCGGAGCACCCCAGTCCGGCTTCGCCGAGTGCCTGAACAACATGACCCAGGGCAAGGTCGCCATGTGGTACGACGCCACGAGCGCGGCGGGTTCCCTGGAGGCCGCCGGCTCCCCCGTCAAGGGCAAGGTCGGCTACGCCCCCGCCCCCGTCGAGGAGACCAGGTCCTCCGGCTGGCTCTACACCTGGGCCTGGGGCATCCAGGACGCCTCCCGCAACCCCGACAAGGCCTGGAAGTTCGTCTCCTGGGCCTCCAGCAAGCAGTACGAGCAGCTGGTCGGCGACGAGATCGGCTGGTCCAACGTCCCGGCCGGCAAGCGCGCGTCGACGTACACGAATCCGGCGTACGTCAAAGAGGCCGCCGCCTTCCAGGAGATGACCAAGGAGGCCATCGAGGGCGCGCAGCCGAACGATCCGGGGGTGCAGCCGCGCCCCGCGCCCGGCATCCAGTTCGTGGGCATCCCCGAGTTCACCGATCTCGGCACCAAGGTCTCCCAGGAGATCAGCGCGGCCATCGCCGGACGCCAGTCCGTCGAGTCGGCGCTGAGCAAGTCCCAGCGGCTCGCCGAGAAGATCGCCGAGGAGTACGAGGGACGATGACAGCGACAACGACGGCCCCCGTGGCCGCGACTCCGGTACGCACCGCCCGCCCACCGTCGGCCCGCCTGCGCAACTGGGCCACCCGCGCCCCGCTCCTGCCCGCCCTGGTCTTCATGATCGTGGTCACCCAGCTCCCGTTCGTGGCCACGCTGGTGATCTCGTTCTTCGACTGGAACTCCCTCTACCCCGACGCCCGCCGCTTCACGGGCATCGACAACTACCGCCAGGTCCTCACGGACGCGGACCTGCGCCACTCGGTGTGGACGACGGTCCTGCTGACGGCGGCGGTGGTCCTGGTGAGCCTGGTGCTCGGCCTGGTCCTGGCGCTGTTGCTGGACCGCCGGTTCAAGGGCCGGGGAGTGGTGCGCACCCTGTTGATCGCGCCCTTCCTCGTGGTCCCGGTGGCGGCGGCCCTGCTCTGGAAGCATGTGCTCTACAACCCTGAATACGGCTTGCTCAATGGGTTGTTGCACTATGTGGGCGGCCCACAGCCCGACTGGATCTCCAACACCCCGCTGCTCGCGGTGGAGGCCTCTCTGGTCTGGCAGTGGACCCCGTTCATGATGCTGATCCTGCTGGCGGGTCTGCAGAGCCGCGACCCCCAGCAGATCGAGGCGGCACGGGTGGACGGCGCGAGCGACTGGCAGATCTTCCGCCATCTGACGCTCCCGCATCTGCGCCGCTACCTGGAACTCGGCGCCCTGCTGGGCTCGATCTACATCGTCCAGAACTTCGACGCGGTCTTCACCATCACCTCGGGCGGCCTGGGCACGGCGAATCTGCCCTACACCGTCTACCAGAGCTTCTACCAGGCCCACGAGAACGGCCTCGCCTCGGCCGCCGGCGTCCTGGTGGTCATCGGCTCGATCATCATCGCGACCTTCGCGCTGCGCGTGGTGTCGTCCCTGTTCCGAGAGGAGGCGAGCAGGGCATGAGTGCTCCGCACGCGGTGAGTGCTGCGGCCGTCCGCCGCAAGGGTGCCGGCCTGGGTCTGCTGGCCTGGCTGCTGGGGGTGGCGTTCTTCCTCCCCATCGCCTGGATGGCCCTGACGTCCTTCCACTCGGAGGCGGACGCGGCGACCAACCCGCCCTCCTTCGGGGCCGCCCTCACCCTGGACGGCTACCGCGAGTTCTTCGGCACGGGCGGCGGGGCGAGCCCCTGGCCGTCGCTGATCAACTCGACGGTGGCGTCGGTCGCGTCGACGCTGTTCGTCCTGCTGCTGGCCCTGCCGGCGGCGTACGCCCTGTCGGTCAACCGGGTGCGCAAGTGGACGGACGTGCTGTTCTTCTTCCTGTCGACGAAGATGCTCCCGGTGGTGGCGGGTCTGCTGCCGATCTATCTGTTCGCGAAGAACACGGACCTGCTCGACAACATCTGGCTGCTGGTCATCCTCTACACGTCGATGAACCTGCCGATCGCGGTCTGGATGATGCAGTCGTTCCTGGCCGAGGTGCCGGTGGCGATCATCGAGGCGGCACGGGTGGACGGCGCCCGCCTCCCGACGGTCCTGGCCCGCGTGGTCGCCCCGATCGCCCTCCCCGGCATCGCCGCGACCGCCCTGATCTGCTTCATCTTCAGCTGGAACGAGCTGCTGTTCGCCCGCGTACTGACCGGGGTCGTGGCCGAGACCGCCCCCGTCTTCCTGACCGGCTTCATCACCAGCCAGGGCCTGTTCCTGGCCAAGGTGTGCGCCGCGTCGCTCGTCATCTCCCTGCCGGTGCTCGCCGCGGGGTTTGCCGCCCAGGACAAGCTGGTCCAGGGCCTGTCGTTGGGAGCCGTGAAATGAAGGCCGCCGTCATCGAGTCCGTGGGCCGTGCCGTCGTGGCCGAGGTCCCGGACCCGACGCCAGGGCCGCGCGAGGTCGTCGTGGAGGTCGCCGCGTGCGGGCTGTGCGGAACCGATCTGCACATCCTCCAGGGCGAGTTCGCCCCCAAGCTGCCGATCGTGCCCGGGCACGAGTTCGCGGGTGAGGTGGTCGGCGTCGGCGCCCAGGTGACGGAGCTGTCGGTGGGCGACCGGGTGGCCGTCGACCCGTCGCTGTACTGCTACGAGTGCCGCTACTGCCGTACCGGCCACAACAACCTCTGCGAACGCTGGGCCGCGATCGGCGTGACCACGGCGGGAGGCGCGGCGCAGTACGCGGTGGCGCCGGTCGCGAACTGCGTACGGCTCCCCGAGCACGTCCGCACCCAGGACGCGGCGCTGGTGGAACCGTTGTCGTGCGCGGTGCGCGGGTACGACGTCCTGCGGTCCCGTCTCGGCGCCCACGTCCTGATCTACGGCTCCGGCACGATGGGCCTGATGATGCTGGAGCTGGCGAAGCGGACCGGGGCGGCGACGGTGGACGTGGTGGATGTGAATCCGGCGCGTCTGGAGACGGCCCGCCGGCTGGGGGTCTCCGCCTCGGCGGCGAACGCGGACGAGCTGGAGCGGCCGCGGGGCTGGGACGTCGTCGTCGATGCGACGGGCAACGCGGCGGCGATCCAGGACGGGTTGGAGCGGGTGGCGAAGGCGGGCACGTTCCTCCAGTTCGGGGTGGCCGACTACGCGACGCGGGTGACGATCGATCCGTACCGCATCTACAACCAGGAGATCACCATCACCGGGTCGATGGCCGTGCTCCACAGCTTCGAGCGGGCGGCCGAACTCTTCGCGAACGGGGTGCTGGACCCGGAGGTGTTCATCAGCGACCGGATTCCGTTGGAGCGGTATCCGGAGGCCTTGGACCAGTTCGCGGCGGGGGTGGGCCGCAAGATCGTCGTCGTGCCGTAGGTCCCGGACGGACCGGCCCGGCGCTTCTCAACCGGCGTGCAGCACCCGGAAACGGTCCGGTTCCGCCGGGTCCCGGTCGACGACCTGGACCGGGGCCGAGGCCCACTGCCACACGTTGATGCCCGGGACGCGGGAGAACCTGATCCGGCCGCGGGTGCCGTCGACCGCGACCCGCGGCCAGGACTCGGCCACCCGCGCCCGGTCCGTGCCGTGCGAGCAAAACAGGTCGGCGAGGACGGTGATCGTGTCGTGGCCCTCGAAGGCGACGAAGGAGGGTGCTTCGCCCAGCTGTTCGCGGAGGGCGGCCTCGACTCGGGCGCCGAGTGGGGTGAACCGTTCGGGCAGGTAGCGCAGGAACGGGACCCCGCAGCCGTCGTCTCCCAGCAGTTCCGCCCATTCGGCGAGTTCGGGCTGCCCGGCCGGTGCGCCGATCAGGACCTCGGCGAGGCGTGGGTCCCGGCGCACGGACCGGACGACCGGCACGGCCGGGTCCGGGAGACCGACCAGGAGAAGGAGGGCTGTCGCCCGCTGGTCGACGAGCGCGTCGCACACCTTCTCGGGGGTGAGCGCGGTCATGTCCAGTTCGACGAGGGTGCCGCCGCGAGCAGCGACGTACTCCCGCAGGATGGCGGTCCCGGCAGCCCAGTAGACGCTCGGCTGGACCGCCACGGCGATACGGCTGTGGCCCGCGCCGAGCAGGAAGTCCGCGTAGCTCCGCCAGCCGCGGGACTGCGGCGGGGACAGGCGCGCGACCCGGTCCGTCGGTTGCCCGGTGAGCCCGTCGAGCACCGCCGACGAGCACAGGTACGGCAGGCCCAGGGCATCGGCCCGGCCGGCGGCGGCACGGGCGACGACGCTGTGGTACTCGCCCGCCAGCGCGGCCACGCCCAGACCGGCCAGCTCGTCCACGGCCGCCGCGGCCCGCTGCGGATCGGCCGCGGTGTCCCGGACCACGAGCTCCAGCGGCCGGCCACCGATCCCACCGCCGTCATTGACCTCGCGCACCCCCAGCTCCAGACCGGCGAGCAGGTGCCGGCCCGCCCCGACCCAGCCGGGCGGGGTCAGCGGAACGAGGGCGCCGATCCGGACGGGCGAGGGCGAGGGCGAGGGCGAGCGGGACAGTGACGCGGACGGGGACGTATTCATGCGCGCCATTGCATCGAGCACGATCATCACAGGCAACCGAATACCTGTTCGCCGAACAGTCCGAGCCCGGGACAAGCACGAGCCCTCGCCCGGGAGAAGCCCGGGACCCGCCCGGAACGAGCCTGTGGCCCCGCCCCTGGAAAACCACTGGGACCCGCCCGCACCGGCCCCCTACCATCCCCGACATGCCGAGCCCCCATGGATTCCGCTACGAGACGCACTCGAGCGGCACCGTCCACATCACCCACCACGACCGCCCCGCGACCACCCTCAACGGACCCCGAGCCGAGCAGTTCCTCGCCGAGGTCGAATCCGCCCCCGACCCCCAGCTGGTCATGGCCCGCTGGACCGGGAACTACAAGCGCGGCAACGAACGCACCGCCCGCAACCACCCCCGGAACCGCCGCTGACCGGATCGGCCGCGGGTAAGGGAACGGTAAAGCGGTCTGGCTCGTTCACCGGGCATGACAGCTATGACCCCCGGCTCGAACATCCCTCTCTCCGCCGCGCGCGTGACGGTGGACGTCGCCGCTCCGGTGCGGCTCGACGTATCGAGCCTGCTGCTCACCGCCGACGGCAAGGTGCGCTCGGACGACGACTTCATCTTCTACAACCAGCCCAGCGGCCCGGGCGTGACGTACCGCTCGGGCGGCGGCGCCGCTCCGGACGCGATCATCGTCGACACCGCCGCGGTCCCGCCCGGCATCGAGAAGATCGTCGTCACCGCCAGCCCGGACGCCGCGGGCCAGACCTTCCAGGGCATCGAACCCACGGCCACGATCCGCAACGCGGACGACAACTCCGTCCTGGCCACCTTCACACCCCCGCAGCTAGGCACCGAGACGGCGCTGGTGATCGTGGAGGTCTACCTCCGCAACGGCGCGTGGAAGGCACGCGCGGTGGGCCAGGGGTACGCCAACGGCCTCGCCGGCATCGCCACGGACTTCGGCGTCACGGTGGAGGAGCCGGCCCCGACTCCCGTGGCCCCGCCCCAGCCTGCCGCCCCGGTCGCCCCGCCCCAGCCCACGATCCAGACCCCGGTCACCCCGCCCGCCCCGCCGATGGCCACTCCCCCGCCGCCGCCCGCGCACGCGCCCGGCGCCGGGAAGATCAACCTCGACAAGGGCCGGGTCAGCCTCCAGAAGAACCAGACCGTCTCCCTGGTCAAGGGCGGCCGCCCGCTGCTCTCCTCGGTGAAGATGGGCCTGGGCTGGGAGCCCGCCTACCGCGGCAAGGACATCGACCTCGACGCCTCGGTCATCGCCTTCGGCCCGCAGCGCAACCACGTCGACAGCTGCTACTTCGGCAAGCTCCAGATCGTGGGCGGCGCCATCCGGCACTCCGGTGACAACCTCACCGGCGAGGGCGGCGGCGACGACGAGGTGATCACCGTGGACCTCGGGCGACTGCCCCAGGAGGTCACCGGCCTGGTCTTCACCGTCAACTCCTTCTCCGGCCAGAAGTTCACCGAGGTCGCCAAGGCCTACTGCCGCCTCCTGGACGGCACCACCGGCGAGGAACTCGTCCGCTTCGACCTCACCAGCGCCGAGCCCCAGACGGGCGTGATGATGGCGAAACTGATCAAGCAGTTCTCCGGCGAGTGGGAGATGACGGCGATGGGCGACTTCGTGAAGTCCCGCACCGTGCGCGGCATGGTGAAGCCGGCCGCCCAGGCGCTGTAGGGAGCTGCGCGAGGCGGCCGAAAGCGCCCCCGGCCCCCGGAACACGCCGTAGTCTTCCGACGAAGGTGTGAACGGGGGGCGGGCCATGGCCTTGTGTTTCATCAGTTACCCGTGGGCCGAACAGGCCTGGGCCGAGTGGATCGGGTGGCAGCTCCAGGACGCCGGGCACGAGCCGTGGCTGGACGTCTGGGAGCTGCGCCCCGGGGACGACTGGCGAGCAGCGACGCAGGACGCGCTGCGCAGGGCCGATCTGGTGCTGGCGCTGGTTCCGACGGCGCAGGTCGACCGCGGCCACGCCGCGGTGGAGTCGGCGCTCGGCGACCCCACGGGGCCGGAGCCGATCCCGGTGCTGCTGGGTGACGGCCCGATCCCGTCGGACCTCCGTGACCGGCAGGTCGTACGGCTGGGCGGCGACGGTCTCGACGAATCCGCCGCGCGGGAGATCCTGCTGCAGGCTGTCGCCCCCGGGCGTCCGGCGACCGGGGGCAGGCTGCGGCGCTTCGGCGCGACCAGCCCCCGTATGCCCGGGACCCGCCCCCGGGTGTGGCGGGTGCCGCCGCGCGCGGACCGGTTCGTGGGCCGCGTCGAACTGCTGAAGGACCTCAGAGCGGCGCTGACCGCCCGCTCCCGGGCCGTCCTGGTCGGAGAACCGGGCGCGGGCAAGACCCAGCTGGCCGTCGAGTACGCGCAGCGCTTCGCGGGCGAGTACGAACTCGTCTGGTGGTTCGCGCCGGGCAGCGGCCACGCCGCCACCGTGCAGGTCTCCGACCTCGCGACTCATCTCGGCGCCCCCGCCGACCAGCCGACCAGCCGTTCGGTGACGGCCCTTGCCGCCGAACTGCGGGTCCGCAACCGCTGGTTGCTGGTCTTCGACGACGTACTGGACGAGGCGGACGCCGAGCTGCCGGAGCGACTGCTGCGGGAAGCGGGCACCGGCCAGGTCCTGCTCATCTCCTCGAACCGGGACTGGACGGGCTTCGGGGACCGGATAGAGGTGGGGCCGCTCAGCTCCGAGGAGTCAGTGGCCCTGCTCCGCGGTCTCGCGCCCACAGTGACCGCGCGGGGTGCCCGCGCGGTGGCGGCCGGGGGCAACATCCTTCCGCTGGCCGTGGGGATGGCGGCCGGTGCCATCAACAGCGGTGTCTCCGCCGACCACTACAGCGCGTCGCTGTCCGCGCCGGGGCGCTCCACAAGCCCGCCGCACAGCCTCGCGCAGACCGTACGGGTCGGCCTCGCCGAGCTCTCGGAACGGAACCCGAGCGCGGTCGCCCTCCTGAAGGCCTGTGCCCTGCTCGCACCGGAACCCTTCCGGCTCCGGGACTGCACCCACGTACCGCAGTGGGCCCCGGAACCCCTGGCCACACTGCTGCGGCGGGACGGAAGGACGCAGACCCCGGCACTGGGCGCTCTGGACCGCTTCGACCTCGCCCGGACATCCGACGGCACCGTGCGCGTCCACGCGGCTGTCCAGTCGCTCCTGCGTGACCAGATGTCCCCGGCCGAACGTGCGGACGCGGCCCTCGGCGCCCAGGCCATGCTGGTCTCGGCCGTGCCGTCCCTGCGTACGACGTCCAAGCCCCCGTGGTTCCTGCTGCCCCACCTGCTCGCCATCGCGCCCCGGGACCTCACCCGGGCCGAGGGGCTCAAGGCCGCCTGCGAAGGGTGCCTACGGCTGCTGCAGGAGGGCGACGCGGCCGCCGCGGCGACCCGGCTGACGGCGCTCCGCGAAGCCTCGATCGCGCTGCTCGGCGCGGACGATCCGAGCACCCTCGAGATCACGTCGTATCTGATCGACGCGCTGCAGAAGAACGAACAGGCCGATGTCGCACGGCCGTTGGCGGAGGACCGCCTCAACTGGCTGCGGACCCACGCCGGTTCCGGCAAGCCGGTCACCCTGCGTGCCGCCGCCCAACTCACCGCGCTGCTCATCGAGTCGGAGGACTGGGCGGCGGCCCTGGAGCTCGGCACCGGCACCCGCAAACTGATGCGGGCCGAGCTCGGCCCCGACCACCCCACGCATCTGGAGCTGGCGTCCGCCCTGCTCACACCGCTGCGCGCCCTGGGCCTGGACGAGGAAGGCGTGCGTCTGGGAGAGGAGACGCTCGCCCGGCAACGGCGGACGCTCGGCCCGGAGCACCGGGACACCCTGCGCACCGCCGCGCGTCTGGTCGCTCTGCTGGTGGACGCCGGGGAGCTGGAGGAGGCCGGCCGGCTGGCCGAGGAGACCTTCTTCCAGTCACGGAAGGAGTTGGGCCCGGCCTCCGCTGCCAGGTTCCGCATTGCCGTTCTCTCGTGCGTTCCCCTGCTCCTCATCGGCCGCAAGAAGCCGGCCGAGAGTCTTCTGGAGGCGACCGTTGTCCGGCAACGACAGGATCTCGGCCTGGACCATATCGACACCCTGCGCACCGCCGCTCTGCTGAGCGCCCTGCATCTGAGCGCGGCGGAGGGCCCCGTGGAGAACCACCGGCCGGCCATCGAGGCGGTGACCGCGTACGCGCGCAAAGCCGACGTGCCGACCGGCGTCCGGCAGCGTCTCCTCGACGACTCTCCTCCCCTGGAGTTCACCACCGCTCATCTCTTCGACGAGGTGCTCCGGACGGCGGCCGACATCCTGGAGCCGGACTCCGACACACGCCCGCCCCGCCCGACCGCCCCCACGGACCAGGACAACGTGCTGATCAGCCACGTCGAGGCGGATCGTAGGTGGGCCGACTGGATCGCCTCCGAACTGGAGCGCATGGGCTACGAGGTAAGGGCCGAGGCCGAGGACACCTCTCTGGGACGCCCGCTGTTCCCGCAGTCCGACAACGTCGTGGTCCTGCTCTCCCCCGGCTACCTGGAGGCGGTGGCCCCGACCGACGATGAATGGGCCGCTCTGGTCAGCGACCCGCGCCGTTTCATCCCGTTCTTCGTACAGGCCGTGGACCCCCTGCAACTGCCGCGCCCGCTGCGGGATGCCGCCGTCCCCACCTTGTACGACCTCGATCCGGACGCGGCTCGTGACGTGCTGCGGACTGCCATGGAGGGACCGTCCCTCCCGAGCAGGCCCCCGGCGTTCCCCGGAGCGCCCGACCCCGCCGAAAGCGACGACGCGCTGCTGACCCATCGTCTCGTCAACGCCTTGAACCGTTCCGCCTCCCTGCAGCGCCGGGACAACCGCATCGCGGTCTGGGGGCTCCTCGACGTCCCCCACCGCGATGCGGTGTCCCCGCGCACGGCCATGTTCGAGCTCGTCCGCACCCTCCGGTCCCGGCCGGGCGGACTCACCGACCTCGTGGACGCACTGGAGATGGTGGAGCGGAGCAGTCTCGCCACCACCGAGGTGCGCAATGTGGTCGCCGAGGTCCAGCGCGCCCGGGAACAGCGGTGAACGCCCAACCCCCGCCGTTCCAGGCCGTCGTGGGACCGCCCGGCCCGCTCCCGCACCGCTTCTTCACCGGCTATTCGGACAGCGACGCGAACTTCGACCGGATCAGACGGTTTCACGAGGATGTGGAGAACGAGGTCCGGCTGATTCTCGGCGAGGGAGTCCCCGGCAAGGGATTCGTGGACTTCCGGGACATCGGGGTCGGCGAGCGCTGGGAGGATCGCATTGTCAGGAACGGCGTCTGCACGGCGCGCGCGATGGTGGCCCTGTACTCGCCGAGCTACTTCCAGAGCCACTGGTGCGCCCATGAATGGACGGCGTTCACCGCGCGGCTCAGGCAGTACCAGCAGATCACCGACGGCGGCGAGATCCCGTGCCTGATCGGCGTGAGCTGGCAGAAGACCAGAACCGACTGGCCGGACGAGATCACCGAGTACCAGTATGTGCGCCGCGACCCGGGATCGGTGTACGAGCGACGGGGACTGATCAATCTCGTGCCCCGCACGAAGGAGGATCTGGGCACGAAGGAGTACCGGGAGATCGTCCAGGAAGTCGCCGACGTCATCGTCGAGGCCCACTACAACCCCCTGCCGCCCCTCCGAAGGGCGGACACCGCCCAGCTGGGATCGGCGTTCGGCCCCGAGTCCTCGCTGCCGATCGACATCGTCCTCGCCTACTCCCCAAGGAACCTCGGCTGGGGCGAGTGGACGCACGACCTGCTGGCCGTGACCGAGAGACGCGACGTCGCCGTCCTCCCGCCGGAGTGCCTCAGCCGCGCACCCGCCAGAATCCTCAGGAACTCGCTGGCCCGTGCGCACCGCGTGGTCCTTCTGGTCTCCCGGCACAGCCTCACCGAACCGGGCCCGAACAGGGACGTGCTGGAAGAGCTGTACGACGATCCGGAGCTCGTCGACGACCTGCCCCGGCTGATCCCTCTGTTCATCGAGGACATCGCCGAGGAGATCGTCCCCTCCAAGCTGCTCCCCAAGGACGACAGAGCTCTGTACGGCATCTTCGACCAGGATGCCCTGCGGGAAATCATCCTGGCCGCCGTCCACGCCCCGGTGCCGACACCGGCCACGGCCCCGAAGCCCGATCCGGGATTCCCGTCCGGGGCCACCGAATCGTTCGACAGCGACCTCGCCGACAAGCTCTCCCTGGTGTCCTCGCTGCAGGACCCCGGTCTGCGGCCCCTCTGGTTCCAGGCCACCGGACTCGACCCCGCCCAGGAACCCGGCCCCAGGCTCAGCCCCCGTACCTGGGCGCTCAAGGTCATCCTGGCCGCCAAGAAGACGGACAGCGGCTACGAACGTCTCGCGGTCGCCCTGGAGAAACTCGACAAGGGCGCCCCGGAGGCCTCCGAGGTGCTCGCGCTCATCCGCACACGCACCCCGGCCGCCACGGCCGCGTCCCTTCCCTCGGCGGAGCCGTAGCGGGACGCGTGAGCGCTAGAAGAGGGCGCTGTACCCATTCAGCGCCGGCTGCCCGCCCAGGTGGGCGTAGAGCACCGTGGACTCCCGCCCGATCTCCCCGCGCTCGACCAGGTCGACGAGCCCCGCCATCGACTTCCCCTCGTACACCGGGTCGGTCACCATCCCCTCGGTGCGGGCCGCGAGCCGCATCGCCGCGAGGGTGGTCTCGTCGGGGATGCCGTAGATGCCAGCGTGGTACCGCTCGTCCAGCTCGACGTCGTCGAGGGTCAACTCCCGCTTGACGCCGATGAGTTGACCGGTGGCATGGGCGATCCGGGCGATCTGCTCCCGCGTGGCGACAGGCTTCGCCGACGCGTCGACACCGAGCACCCGGCGCCGCCGACCCCCCGCCTCCTCCAGTGCGGCGAACCCGGCGACCATGCCGGCCTGGGTGGAGCCGGTCACCGAGCACACCACGATCGTGTCGAAGAAGACGCCCAAGTCCCGTTCCTGCGCGGCGACTTCGTACGCCCACCCGGCGAAGCCGAGGCCGCCGAGCGGGTGGTCGGAGGCGCCGGCCGGGATGGCGTACGGCTTGCCACCCGACTCCTCGACCTCGCGCAGCGCCTGCTCCCAGCTCTCCTTGAAGCCGATGCCGAAGCCGGCCTTCACCAGCCGTACGTCGGCCCCGGCGAGCCGGCTGATCAGGATGTTGCCGACCTTGTCGTACACGGCGTCCGGCCAGTCCACCCAACTCTCCTGCACCAGCACGCACTTGAGCCCGGCGCGGGCGGCACAGGCGGCGACCTGGCGGGTGTGGTTGGACTGGACACCGCCGATCGAGACGAGCGTGTCACAGCCCTGGGCGAGGGCGTCCGCGACCAGGTACTCCAGCTTGCGGGTCTTGTTCCCGCCGTACGCGACACCGGAGTTGCAGTCCTCCCGCTTGGCCCAGATCGCCGCGCCGCCGAGGTGGGCGGTGAGACGCTCCAGCGGGTGCACCGGTGACGGTCCGAACAGGAGCGGGTAACGGTCGTACGAGGAAAGGGACATGATGCCTCCCGGAACGGGTTCAGTCGCTGTCGGCGAGCTCGGCCAGCCCGCGCCAGATCTCGGCCGTGACCCGGACCGCCTCGGTCACGTCACCGGCCGCGCAGGCCTCGATGAGGCGTTCGTGCAGCCCGGCGGAGCGGCAGTTGCCGCCCTGGCCGAAGCGCTGTCGCTCCAGCCGGCGGATGAGCGGGGTGTAGCGGGCGGCGGTGGCGGCGGCGGCCCGGTTGCCGCTGACGCGGACGAGGACGTCGTGGAGTTCGTCGTCGGCCTGGAGAGCCGTGTCCACGTCTCCCGAGGCGACCGCCGCCGCGAAGCGTTCGTTGGCCGCGCGCATCGCCTCGACATCGGCGGCGAACAGGCGGGGTACGGCGACCCGGGTCGCGAGTTCATGCATGGCCCCCACCACGGCCGCGGCGTCCCGCACCTCACCGGCCATCAGCGGGGTCACCCGCGTGTAGCTCTGCGGCTTGCTCTCCAGCAGCCCCTCGTCGACGAGCCGGGAGAACGCCTCCCGCACCGGCGCCCGGGACAGCCCGAGCCGCTCGGCGAGATCGGCGTCGCGCACCACCGCGCCGGGTTCCAGCTCCCCGGTGACGATGGCGTCCCGGATGGATTCGTAGGCGCGGTCCCTGAGCAACGTACGCGGTATGGCCTCCACAACTGAAATGTTAGATGTCAGCCCGGCGGCCGGACAAGGCCCGGGCAAGCCTCGTTCAAGGCCCGGACAAGGGTGTGGCCCGCACTCCCCGTGAAAGTGCGGGCCACGCTTGTCACCGTTCAGGCGGTCCAGGGCCAGTCGGCGTTCCGAGCGCTCTCCAGCAACGGGACCATCCGGAAAGCCGCGTCCGAGAGGCCCCCGAAGGTGTTCCGGTTCGCCTTCCCCGACGGGCCGTGGCCCGCGCGGTAGCCGGCGAGGTTCCAGGTGTAGACCGGGACATGCGCCGGGACCTGCGAGGTCGGGTCGCCGTGGTGGCTGTACGCGTACTGCTCGTCGGTGACGATCAGCACCCGGTCCTGCCCCCGGTAGTGCGCCCGGACCGCGGAGGTGGTGTCGGTGCCGCCCAGGTCGCCGAAGCGGCCGAGGATCTTCAGCACCGACTCGCCCTTGCGGATCTTCAGACGCCGGCTGGTGGTGCCGAACTCCACCAGGTCCGCGTCCTCGGCCCGCAGCGCCAGCGCCGTACCGAAGATCGCCGCCGCGTCGGCCCGGTTGAGCTGCGAACGGTCCGACAGCCGCGCCCACATCGAGCCCGAACGGTCGACCAGGACCAGCGTCCGGCCGGGCAGCGCGGGCACGTTGGCCAGCGAGTGGCCGAGCGCCTGCTCCAGCGGGTACGACCAGCGCAGCGAGGGCGCGTGCCGGTACGCGGCGAGGTACCGGAAGGGGAACTGCCGCGACCGCGCGACCTCCGCCGGGTCACTGATCCGCGCCGCGACCTGGGCCGCGACCTCGTCGGAGACACCGGCCTGGTCGAAGTTCCGGAGGTTGCGCACGAGCGCCATCGCGCCCATGGACGGGATCACGGCCTCCCAGGCCGCCTTGTCCATCGGACCCTGCAGCCAGCCCGCCAGCGCCTCCCATGTCATCCCGGCCGCCGCGAGCCGCTCGGCGCCGCCCTCGGACGTGACGACCGCGCGCCGCTCGGCGACCGGCAGCTCCATCAGCTCACGGTGGGCGGCCAGCGTCCGGCTGGACGCGGGCGGCACCGCCGTCTCCGGGTTGTGCCGGCGGTCGAGCGCGTACTTGAACAGCTCGCCCTGCCACACCTTGTCCGGGTCCGGCGCAGCGTGCACCAGGTTGAGGATGTCGCCGAAGCGGTACCCCTTGGACGCGGTGTCGTACTTCAGCAGCGCCTTGCCGTTGTAGAGACGTCGTACGGCGTCGGCGACACCGCGCTTGACGGGCTTGGGCACGTTGCGGCCGTACGTCGCCGTCCAGTACGCGAGCAGCTCACCGGGCTCGTCCGGGCGCCGCAGCACGGAGTCGACGACCTGCCGGTTCGACGGACCGTCGGTGACACCTGCCTCCAGACGTGCGTGTACGTACTCGGCGGCGCCCACGATGGAGGCGGTACGGAGGTTGCCCTCGCCGCGCAGCCAGCCGAGCAGGCCCGCGGTCCATGCCGGGTCGGTGACGGCGAGGTCGCGGACGAGTCGCGCGAACCGGTCGTCGCGGTCGGCGCCGGACTCGTAGAAGGTCTGCTGCGAGACGAAGTTGGCGACGGCGAGCAGGAAGAGCTCGGAGCGTGCGTCCCGCTCATGGCCCCGGCCGCCCTCGTAGGTGCGCAGCACGCGGCCCGTCGAGGTGACGCGCGAGGTGGGCTGTGCCTTTGCGGCTCGCTTGTTGAATCGCGACATGGCTGAATTCCCCCGAATTCATGGACGTTTCGGAGGGAGGCGCGGCAAAAGGAGGGTGCCCGAGTTCGAAGTCGGCTGCGGTGCTTATGACTGGCGCGTCTTCCATTCCGCCACATCGACCTTGGGTCGATGACGGGATTCGAACCCGCAAGAGGGTCAGGCCCCCACCAGCTCCCGAAGTATCCGCCGCCTGCGCACCGGGCACCCACCATGAGCTGCGCCTCCCGAGTTCAAAAGACTCGCACCGGGAGGTGCATGAAGTTGTGGTGTCCAGAGTTCAGGTCGGCGGAACCGACATTAGGTGCTCTAACCCCTGAGCTACACCGGCGCGTTGTACCGGTGGCGGGACTCGAACCCGCGGCCGCCCCATTATGAGTGGAAGTAGGTCCTGCCTTCGCACCTGGACGTTCTTCACTGTAGGAGGCATGCCGCGGGACGGTCGAACGAATTAACCGGCCCGTCAGTTCTTCTTCTGCCGCTTCCAGGGGCCGGTGATGGCGAGCATGATTCCGGGCGTCTGGATGCTGGCGTAAAGGGTCCGGCCGTCGCAGGAGAAGGTGACGCCGGCGAACTCGCTGTACTCCGGCTCCTCTTCGGTGCCGATGTTGAGTTCGTTGCGGGCGATCGGGTAGGTGCGGCCGCTGTCGGTGGCGCCGAAGAGGTGCTGGATGCCCTCGCCGTCCTCGGCGATGACGAGGCCGCCGTAGGGGGAGACGGTGATGTTGTCGGGGCCGTCGAAGGCGCCGTCGACGGAGGGGTCCGGGTTGACGCCCAGCAGGACCTTGAGCGTCAGGGTGCGGCGCTTGGGGTCGTAGAACCAGACCTGGCCGTCGTGCTGGACGGGGCTCTCGGCGCGGGCGTAGGAGGAGACGATGTAGGCGCCGCCGTCGCCCCACCACATGCCCTCCAGCTTGCGGGCGCGGGTGACCTGGCCGTCGGTGAACTGCTTGCGGACGGCGACGGTCCTGGCGTCGCGGTCGGGGACGTCCACCCAGTCGACGCCGTAGACGGTGCCGATCTTCGTGGCGCGGGAGAGGTCGTCGACGAACTTGCCGCCGGAGTCGAAGCACTTGAAGGCCTGGAGGGCGCCGGCGTCGTCGGCGAGGGTGCGGAACCTGCCGCGGCCGTACTCGAAGCCCTTGGGCGGGGTCCAGCGGAAGAGCAGGCCGTTGGGCGAGGCGGCGTCCTCGGTGAGGTAGGCGTGGCCGCGCTTGGGGTCGATGACGACGGCCTCGTGGTCGTAACGGCCGAAGAACTTCAGCGGCTTGGGGTTGCGGTTGGCGCGGCGGTCGGACGGGTCGACCTCGAAGACGTAGCCGTGGTCCTTGGTCATGCCGTTGACGCCGGCCTTGTCGGAGTTCTCCTCGCAGGTGAGCCAGGTGCCCCAAGGGGTGCGGCCGCCCGCGCAGTTGGTGGAGGTGCCGGCGATGCCGACCCACTCGGCGACGCGTCCGTCGGGGCGGACCTCGACGACGGTGCAGCCGCCGGCCGCGGCGGGGTCGTAGACGAGGCCCTCGGTGAGCGGGACGGGGTACTTCCAGTTGGCGCGCGGGCCCTTCAGCTCGTGGTTGTTGACGAGGAGGGTGGTGCCGCGGGGGCCGTCGAAGGCGGCGGTGCCGTCGTGGTTGGACGGGGTGATCTCGCCCGACTCCAGCTTGGTCCTGCCGCTGTAGGTGATGACGCGGTACTTGAACCCGGCGGGCAGCGCGAGGATGCCGTCGGGGTCGGGGATCAGGGGCCCGTAGCCGACACCGCCGTGGCCGCGTGCGATGTCCGACTCCTCGCCCTCGCTCTCGATGTCGGCGGCGGCGAGCGCGTTCGGCGCGGTGGCGAGGGCGCCTACGCTGCCGGCCAGCGCGACGCCGGCGCCGGTGAGCGCGGTTTTCGCGGCGAAGTCCCTGCGGGTGAGCGACATGGTGTCTCCTGTGACGGTGTGGGGCCTGGAGGGTGGGGGACCTCGGGTCGGCGCCACCGTCCCGCCCGTGCCTGAACGCGAGCTGAACACCGGGCGACGCCCTGCGGCCCGCTTCCGTGAATCCGTACGGCCTGGCCCACGGGGACCAGGAGGCTCTCGCGCCCTGGAAATTGGTCGGACGAATCTTCGTAAAGAAGGTCATCCGGTGCGGATCATCCGTAAGCCCATGATTTACGGCGGAACGCCTTGACCGCCGGTGTCCATTGCCATAGACACCCAACTACCTGAAACACCCAGGGAGGCGAGCCGAGGTGGACGCACGTCGGGCGCGCAGCCTCCACGAGGGCCGGCTGATGGGCCTGCCCCATGTGACGGGGGTCGGGACCGGGAAGGACGAGCACTCGGGCGAGGACGTCGTCATCGTCTTCGTGACCCGTAAGGTGCCCCGGGACCGGCTCAGGGACGAGGACGTGGTTCCGGACGAGCTCGAGGGCGTACCCGTGCGCGTGCTCGCGATCGGCGAGGTCTCCGCACCGGAGTAGGCCGCGTGCCCCGGAACCGCGCCGATCCGGGAGAGAAGGTGGTCTGGCCGTGACGAGCCAGCCCGAACTGATGCGAGGGCCCACCGGCGGGCAGCTGAGCGACAGCTCACGCCGGCAGGCGTTGTCGGACTTCCTGCGGCGCGAGCAGCCGCTGGCGAACGTGGTCGGCTTCGGCCACGGCGTGAAGTGGATCGAGGGGCAACCGACCGGCGAGCAGGCCGTGTTGGTGTTCGTGACCCAGAAGGTCCCGGAGTCGATGCTGCCCGAACGGGATGTGATCCCGTATCAGATGGACGACGGCACGCCCACCGATGTGGTGGCGGTCGGCCATGTCGCGGCCCAGCGCCAGCAGCGGCAGCAGGTCCGGCGCGAGGAGCGGCGCGGGGGCCAGTACGGCGCCGACGGCAGTGTGGAGGACCAACTGGCGCGCCTCTCCCAGCCGTTGCTGGAGGAGATGGGCGGTCCGGCCGCCTTCGAGCCGCAGCTCCTGCGGCGCCGGATGCGGCCGTGCCCCTCGGGGTTCTCGGTCGGCAACGTACGGGTGACGGCGGGGACGCTCGGCAGTGTGGTGTACGACTTCCTGCCGACCGCCACGGTCGATCCGCCGGGCGCGGGTCTGGGCGTACCGTCGAAGTTCTACATCCTGTCCAACAACCACGTCCTGGCCGACTCCAACCGGGCGCAGCTGGGCAGCCCGATCCTGCAGCCGGGGGCCTTCGACGGCGGCACGGACCCGGCGGACCGGATCGCGACCCTGGAGCGGTTCATCCCGATCCAGTTCGCTCCGCAGATCCCGCTGGAGCGGCACGACAACGTGGTGGACGCGGCACTGGCCTCGGTGGACTTCCAGGACGCCACCCGCGAGCAGTACTTCAGCGGGGCGCCGCGGGCCTGGCGGCGCAGGTCCAAGGTGTCGGTCGGGGACCTGGTGAAGAAGACCGGCCGGACCACCAACATCAGCTTCGGCCGGGTCATCTCGGTCGACGCGACGATCGACGTCAACTACGGCACGGCGGGCACGGCCCGCTTCAAGGACCAGATCCTCACGACGAACATCTCGGCGGGCGGCGACTCCGGTTCGCTGGTCACCTCGCTCGACAACGTCGCGGTGGGACTGCTGTTCGCCGGGTCCTCGGTGGTGACGGTCGCCAACCACATCGAGAACGTCCGTGCGCTGCTGCGCATCGAGATCGCCGAGCAACTGGCCTGACGGTCAATCGATTCCGGATGGGAGAAGGAGTGTTCCCATGACCACCCAGGCACAGAAGAAGAAGGGCGCGAGCGCGTCCGAGCACCGCTTCCACAACGCGCAGGGCGCGGAGGTCAAGACCCGCGACGAGGCCTTCGCCACCGAGCTGGGCGTCTCCCCGGAGGCGCTGGCGACGTCGGCGAAGCTGGAGCTGCACAACGGGGCTTCGGTGACCTGGCAGGTGGAGGTCAACTACAACCCCAACACCTACCCGTACGTCGTCGTGGGCGGCCGGATCACCGGCACGATCTGCGGCGGCACCTGGGACATCACCGGCGGTTTCCTGGGCCAGACGATCCGCCTGGACGCCAAGAACGCGGGCAGCGGCGGCGGTTGTGCCGCGACGCTCACCCTGATCGGCGAGTACCAGAACCCGCCGGCGTACCGGGGGACGTACGGCTTCAACGGGGCGACGTCGTCGTTCAAGCACACGACGATCTACCACTGCTGAACCGGTGAGCGTCGCGACCCGCGCCCGGCGCGGGTCGCGACGCCCCGTCAGTTCCCTTGCTGCGAACGGGCTTTGAAGGCGGCCTTCCTGGCCTCCTTCGCGATCCGCTTGTCCGGATGCAGCCGTCCCATCGCCTCCAGCACATCCGCGGTCGCCGGATGCTCCACCCGCCAGGCCGCCGCGAAGAACCCGCTGTGCTGCTGCGCGAGCCCCTCGACCAGTGACTGGAGCTCGTCGGAGTTCCCTTCGGCGGCGAGCTGCGCGGCGACCGTGTCGATCGTCAGCCAGAAGATCATCGCCTCGGACGGCGGCGGTACGTCGGCCGCGCCCTGTTCGCTCAGCCAGACCCGGGCCAGACCTCCGAGCTCCGCGTCGTCGAGCACTTCCCGCAGGGCGGGCTCGGCGGCGGCGCCCACCAACGACAGCGCCTGCTGGCAGCGCAGCCTGCGCAGCGGCGCACCCGAGTCGCTGCCCCGGGCCGCGGCCAGCAACTCCCGTGCCGCGGCGAGGGGTTCGCGCCGGTCCAGCCACTGCTCGGTCTCGGCCTGTGCGGCGGCCGGCGGGAAGTGGGCGGTGCCGTCGAGCAGCACGTCCGCGCCCTTGTCGGCGAGGTCCCCGACCGCGGGCGCCGGGAAGCCGGCCTCGAGGAGCCGCGCCCGCAGCCCGTACAGGCCGAGCGGGGTGAGGCGGACCATGCCGTACCGGGAGACGTCGGTGTCGTCGACGGGCGCGGCGGGCTCCTCGTCGGTGTCGGCCATGAGGGCCTCGTCGACGGGCTGGTACTCGACGAGCCCGACCGGTTCCAGGAGCCGGAACTGGTCGTCGAGGCGCATCATCGCGTCGGAGACCTGCTCCAGGATGTCGTTGGTGGGTTCCCCCATGTCACTGGGGACGATCATGGACGCGGCGAGCGCGGGGAGCGGCACGGGCCCGTCGCCGGGGCCCTCCTCGTTGACGGTGAGCAGATACAGGTTGCCGAGGACCCCGTCGAGGAACTCCGCCTCGGCCTCCGGGTCCCAGTCCATGGAGGAGAGGTCGATCTCGCCGGCACCCTCTTCCGGGTTCATGGCCTCGACCAGGTCGTCGAGGTCCGGGACGCTCGCGTCCGCGAGGACCGTCTCGAGGGCCGTCCGCCATACGGCGAGCACGTCGTGCGGGGTGCCGCCGGTGAGCAGGGCGAGGTCCTCGCCCGCGGCGACGGTGCCCTCGTCCTCGTCGGTGATCTCAACGAGCCCGGTGTCGACGGCGACCCGCCAGGCCTCGCTCGTGAACGCGGCGGCGTCGTCCCCGGTCAGGCCCAGCGCCTCGGCGGCGGCGGGCAGCTGTTCCTCCAGGAGCCCGCCGCCCGCGTCGACGCGGGTGGCGGGGCCGGCCCAGCGGGCGAGCCGGGCGGCCCGGGACAACAACGGCGTGGACAGCGCGTCCCGCGCCAGCTCCGCTTCGGGGTGCAGCCGCACCGGCGGCAAGGGGGAGCTGTCTGACATCGGCTGTTTCTCCTAGAGACGCGTCGTACGACTCAGCGGCTGAACCACTCAGCCGCTCAGCCTAGACGGATTTCCACCCATGCCGCCCGGTTCATCTCGTCGTCAGGCCCCGTACCTGGCCGAAACCTTGACAAGCGGCCTGACCAGGCAGGAGATTACGCGCGTAGAAATCTGCTGGACACCTGTTCACTGTATTTTCTACGCGCGTCGCACCGCCCCACCGGTTCGGCTCCTCACACGTTTCACCCTCGTCCCGGCGCCCAAGTACGTCCCCGGAGGGATTCCGTTGCCGAGCAAGTCCTCTGCGCGCCTCGCCGCGCTCACCGTCGCCGCCGTGTGTTCCGCGGCGTCCACCATCGTCCTGACCTCTCCCGCGCACGCGGACTCCGTGGCCATCCACGACATTCAGGGCACCACGCGCATATCCCCGTACGCGGGCAAGGCCGTCACGGATGTGTCCGGAATCGTCACCGGCATCCGCACCTACGGCTCCTCCAAGGGCTTCTGGATCCAGGACCCCAACCCGGACTCCGACCCGGCCACCAGTGAGGGCGTCTTCGTCTTCACGAGCTCCGCCCCGAAGGGCGTCGCGGTCGGCGACCTCGTCAAGGTGTCCGGCACGGTCTCGGAGTTCGTCCCGGGCGGTTCCTCCTCCGGCAACCAGTCGATCACCGAGATCACCAAGCCGACCACCACGGTCGTCTCCAGCGGCAACGCCGTCCCGGCCGCGCAGGTCATCGACGCGAAGTCGGTCCCGGCCGCGTACGCCCCGGCGGGCGACAGCGCCGCGGGCAACT
This sequence comes from Streptomyces sp. S.PB5, assembly GCF_030403745.1. GTDB lineage: Bacteria > Actinomycetota > Actinomycetes > Streptomycetales > Streptomycetaceae > Streptomyces. The sequence goes on along the minus strand of NZ_JAQMWP010000001.1, from coordinate 925,637 downwards.
CGATCAACGGCCTGACCCTGGAGCCGTCGAAGTACGCCCTGGACTACTACGAGTCCCTGGAGGGCGAGAACGTCCAGGTCGCCGACGCCCGTGTGGTCGGCGCCACCGACCCGTTCACCGAGCTGTGGGTCACGGTGAAGCCGCACGAGAACGCCAACCGCCGCGGCGGCACGGTCTACGGCTCCTACGAGTCGCAGAACACCGGCCGCCTCCAGATCCAGTCCCTGGGCCCGACCTCCGCCTTCCCCGAGGCGAACGTCGGCGACGTCCTCGAGGGCGCCACCGCCGGCCCGCTGGACTTCAACCAGTTCGGCGGCTACACCCTGGTCGCCAACTCGATCGGCACGCTGAAGAGCAACGGCATCGCGCGCGAGACGACCGAGAAGCAGAAGAACGGCGAGCTCGCGGTCGCGACGTACAACGTCGAGAACCTCGACCCGTCCGACGACACCTTCGCCGCGCACGCCGCCGCGATCGTGGACAACCTCCAGTCGCCCGACATCGTGTCCCTGGAGGAGATCCAGGACAACAACGGCGCGACCAAGGACGGTACGGTCGCCGCCGACCAGACGGTCCAGAAGCTGATCGACGCGATCGTCGCCGCGGGCGGCCCGGCGTACGACTGGCGCTCCATCGACCCGGTCGACGGCGCCGACGGCGGCGAGCCGGGCGGCAACATCCGCCAGGTGTTCCTGTTCAACCCGGAGCGGGTCTCCTTCACCGACCGCGCGGGCGGCGACGCCACCACGGCCGTCGGTGTGACGAGGGAGCGCGGCAAGGCTGCCCTGACGGTCTCCCCCGGTCGCATCGCCCCGGCCGACGAGGCCTGGGCGAAGAGCCGCAAGCCGCTGGTCGGCGAGTTCGTCTTCCGCGGCCGCACGGTCTTCGTGATCGCCAACCATTTCAACTCCAAGGGCGGCGACTACGGCCTGACCTCGGCGACCCAGCCGGTGCCGCGCAGCTCGGAGGTCCAGCGCCACAAGCAGGCCGGCCTGGTCAACGCCTTCGTCAAGGACATCCTGGACACCCAGAAGAACGCGGACGTCGTCGCCCTCGGCGACATCAACGACTTCGAGTTCTCCGGCACCGCCAAGATCCTGGAGTCCGACGGCGCCCTGTGGTCGGCGATCAAGTCGCTGCCGAGGAACGAGCGTTACTCGTACGTCTACCAGGGCAACGCCCAGGTCCTGGACCAGATCCTGGTTTCCCCGTCGATCCGGCGCGGCTGCGGCTTCGAGTACGACAGCGTGCACGTCAACGCGGAGTTCAACGACCAGATCAGCGACCACGACCCGCAGGTGCTGCGCTTCAAGCCGTAACTCCTGCGGCAAGTCCCGTCGGCTCAGGGCTGGTTGAACACCCCGTTCAGCCAGCTCTGCCACTGGGCCTCGCACTCCTCGATGTCCTGCTCGGACGCGAAGTCGTGCAGGGAGATGCCGACCGGGTGACCCCAGTGGTTGCGCCCGAAGATCCGGGTGAGACTCCGGTCGGTGCGCAGCCCGATGAAGTAGGGGTCGCGGAAGTCGAGGACGGCGTCGAACGCGTCGGGCCCCTGGACCCGCACCGAGGTCCCGACTGCCACGCCCTCCCCGATCCCGAGCGCCCGCGCGACGACCTCCAGCGCGTCCGCGGCCTTCGACGCCTCAGGTCCGTCGAAGGCCGCGAAGGCGGCGGGCCGGGGCGCGAAGTGGGCCAGGTACTCCCGCAGGGTGTGCATATAGAAGTCGGTGTGCTTGGCGGCACCGTCGTACTGGTTGTCCCAGTCGTCGACGAAGATCCCGCTGTGCACGTACCGCACCCAGGCCCGGCGCCCCTCGTCGCGCGGCTCGATCGTGTAGTCGAGCTGGTTCGCGGTCTGCTCGGCGATCCCCTCGACGTCCTCGACGCGGTTGGTGTAGCGGTGCGGCGGATCCCAGACGGTGACGGTCGACCCGAAGGGCCCCTTGCCGCCGACCTTGGGCTCCGGCGGCTCCATCGGCCACAGATAGCCGTCGGTACCGGTGGTGACGGCGTCCCACACCTGCTGCGGGGTGGCGTCGACCTCGAACTCGCGGGCGATCTCGAATTCCTTGGACATGGTGGGCTCCTGGCTATTCCGACTCGGTCTTCTTGACCGTGGGGTGTACGGCTACAACGATTCGGTGGTCCCGGCCGCCCTCGGCGCCGGGTGCGTCGTACTTGCGGATGAGCGCGCTGACACCGGCCGTCAACTCCTGCACGAACGCGGCCCGTTCGGCTGCGGAGGCGAACCGCACCTCGCCGTCGAGCGCGTAAGTGGCCAGCCCCTTGCGGGCCTTGGTGGCGCCGGTGATCAACTGCCCGACGTCCCGCACGAGCCGAGCACCCAGCGCCAGCATCCAGCGCGCGGACAGCTGGTCCCGGAACCGGTCCGGGTCCGGCTGCACGGAGGCGAGCGCGAGCGGCGAGATGACGTACGACGCGGCGGTCGCCCGCATCAGCCGCTCGGTGACATTGCCCTTGCGCCGCTCCCCGGCCAGCTCGACCAGGCCGTGCCGCTCCAGCGCCTTGAGGTGATAGTTCACCTTCTGCCGGGGCAGCCCGACCTTGCCGGCGAGCATCGCCGCCGACGCGGGTCCGGCGGCGAGCTCGGCGAGCAGCCTGGCCCTTATGGGGTCCAGGGAGACGGCGGCCGCCTCAGGGTCCTCGATCACGGTCACGTCCAGCATGCGTCCACCATCTCACCGAAAACTTTTTTTGTCCAGGAGGATGGATTTTTCGGCGAGCGGACGGAGTCCCGGTGAGCGCCACCCCGGCCACGAACGTCTCACTCCGGAACGAGCCCCAGCGCATGGTCGTACCGGCTGACCGTGCTGCTCTTGAACCCCGGCCAGCCGTGGACACGCTCCCAGAGGGCGGACGGCGAGCCGATGCCGCGCCCGGGCGTGGCCATGGCGTCGATGTGGTGCTGGGCGCTCTCCCACTCCGCGTAGTTCAGCACCCGGGTGCCGTCGGTGCTCACATGGAAGTGGCCGGAGATACCGCCGGGGTGCGGGTCGGACTCGCTCTCCAGCGCCTCGAAGACGGCGTCCACCCAGGCGCGCTGCCGCTCCGGATCGGACCCCTCGAACTCGACGTCGACGATCACGATGCACCCCGGCACACGTGTGTCGCCCTCCGCGGCGGCACTGCGATAGCGCCGGTAGCGCCCGAGCCACAGCCGCTCGATGCCCGGCACGGCGGTGTCGATCTCGTCGACCCGCTCCTGCCGATGCGCCTTGACGAAGGCCTCGTACACCGCCTCGCCCGTCCACTGCGAGTGGTGCAGGAGCGTGGAGCCGTCCTCTCCGGCGTACACGTGGTACGACCGCAGCCCGGATGTCGGCCAGGGCCTGCGCTCCCACGCACGGGCGATGGCCTCGACGGTCTCCCGCTGCCGCTCGGGGGTACCCACACGCCAGGTGCTGAAGAAGGGGGCGCCGACGCGGGGGTCGGTGAGGTCGGGGTGGTGGTCGGTGCGACGGGTCATGGCGTACTCCTGCTCGGGTTCGGTGTACACCCCACCCTTCAACCTCAACCAAGATTCAGGTCAACCCCGAGATTTACGGCGGGCTTTCGGGAGACCCGCCCGGTCATGGACGAGAAGGACAGCCCCTCCGAGTTGCCCCCGCGTTCCTGGTGGGCGGTACTGCGCCGCACGGTCAAGGAGTTCCAGGACGACGAACTGTCCGACCGGGCGGCCGCGTTGACGTACTACGGCGTGCTGTCGCTGTTCCCCGCGCTGCTGGTGCTGGTGTCGCTGCTGGGGGTGGTGGGCCAGAGCGCCACCGACAAGATCCTGGACAACATCGGAGACCTGGCCCCGGGGCCGGCGCGGGACATCCTGCGGGACGCGGTGGTGCAGCTGGGCGACACGGGCGGCACGGGAAGCGTGCTGGCGATCGTCGGCCTGCTGGCGGCACTGTGGTCCGCGTCCGGATATGTCGCCGCGTTCATCCGTACGTCCAACGCGGTGTACGACCTCCCCGAGGGGCGCCCGGTGTGGAAACTGACGCCGCTCAGGCTGGTGTTGACCATAGCCCTGATGGTGATGCTCGCCGCGAGTGCCGTGATCGTGGTGTTCACGGGGCCGTTGGCGGAACGGGCCGGCACGGCGATCGGAGTGGGCGACGCGGCGATAGCGGTATGGGGCGTCGCGAAGTGGCCGGTGCTTCTGATCCTGGTCATCCTGATGATCGGCCTGCTGTACTGGGCCGCCCCCAACGTCCGCGGCCGCGGCTTCCGTTGGATCTCCCCCGGCAGCTGCCTGGCCACCCTCGTCTGGCTGGCCGCCTCCGCCGGTTTCGCCGTTTACGCGGCCAACTTCGGCTCGTACAACAAGACATACGGCACCCTCGCGGGCGCCATCGTCTTCCTGGTCTGGCTCTGGCTCTCCAACCTCGCCATCCTCCTGGGCCTGGAGTTCGACGCGGAACTGGCCCGCCAACGGGCGATCAGCGAGGGCCGCCCGCCGACGGAGGAACCGTACGTGGAGCCCCGGGACACGAGGAAGTGGCCACCGAAGTGGAGGGCGAGGCAGGGGTAGGCGTTCCGGATCTTTTCAGCCCGTCTGGGGTGCCCCCTCTGGGGGAGTTTGAGGACGAGGCGGGAGTAGGGCTTTTCAGCCTGTCCGGCGTTTGAGGACGAGGCCCTTTCGGGGCCGACAGCGGGGGTCTGGGGGCGGCAGCCCCCAGGGACGGGACGGGTAGGGGCGGCGGGGGCGAGAAAAGCCCGGCAGCACCCACCACCCACCCGACACGCAGACGCCGACCAGGCTCCCGCCCGGCCGGCGCCGCACCCCCCGCTTCCCTGCCTACTTACCGCCCGTTCCGCCGCCGCAGCACCTCCTCCGCGACCACGACCCCCACCACCGCCCCCACGACCAGCACCGGCCGCGGATGACGCAACCCCGCCTGAACGACGGTCCGCACGGGCCGCGGCACACTGTGCTCCACCGCATGCCCCGCATGACTGGCCTTGTCGTGAACGGTATGGCCGACCCCGGTCGCCCGCTCCTGAACGGCATGACCGGCCTGCGCCGCACTGCTGCGCAGCTGCACGGTCATCGCCCCGGCCTTGTCCTTGAGGTCGGCGGCCCGGGCCATCGCACGGCCCTTCACATCCGCCTTCCCCGCCAACTCCTCGACTGTGTCGCCGAGTTGTCCCCTGGTCTCTTCGATCTGCCGGCGCAGTTCCTCAGGGCTCTTGGCCCCGTCGGCCACGCCCTCGGCTGCCTTGTCCGTCATCGGTGTGCCCTTTCCCTGATCTCCTCGACATCGGCCCTGACGCTGCCGAGGGCCTCCTCGGGCGTGGGGGGTGCGGCCCGGCGCAGCTGAGCACGGCCGCGTGCGGCAAGCACCGCCGCGATCACGAACAGCACCGCCGTCACGATGAGCGCCGCGGCCCATACGGCCAGCGCCAGTGAGAGCGCGGCGGTCGCCGTACCGGCGAGGCCGAGCAACCCGGCGTACGCGAATGCTCCCGCCGCGCCGAGCAGGCCACCGCCACGACCCGCACGCCGCCCCTTCTCGGCGAGCTCGTCCTTGGCGAGGGCCACTTCCTGTCGTACGAGTCGGGAAAGCTGTTCGGTGGCTTGGCCGACGAGTTCGCCGACCGAATGATGCTGATGGGGAGCCGTGGTCCCGGTCACGGTGTCCGCCTCCTCTCGGTTCGGGACGTGCGGGTACCCAGGCGCGGCCCCGACAAGCGCGGCCACGTCGACTCCAGTGGAGGAAGCCCGGGTCGTCGCCGGGGCGACAGCGGGCGGAGATCTGAAGCTACCGAGCCGCTCTCTCAGGACGGCACCGGTCCGTCACTCCCCCGCTCCCCCAACCTCGCCAACTGCGTCTGGAACCAATCCAGCCGCGCCTGCAACAGCGCCGCCTCCGCCGCCAGTTCAGGTACGCCGAGGCCATCCGCCCCCGCATCCGCCGCCACGTCCGCCACCGTCGCCGCACGCCCCGCCACCACCCGCAGCCCCTCCCCCGCCAGCCGTGCGAAGGAGGCGAGGGAGACGGACGTACGGCCCCGCAGGCACCCCGCGCAGCTGGGGGCGAGGGCGCGCCAGCCGGGGCGTCCCCACCCGGCGTCAGCGAGGGCCGTCGACACCGTGCCGCAGCCGCACGGGCCGACGGTGGCGACGCGGATCCGCTGCCGGGCGTAGCGGTAGCCGAGTTCGAAGCGGAGGTAGCGGCCGATCACCGAGACCTCCAGCAGCACGGCCGCCCGGTGCTCGGCCGTGCACAGCAGGGCCTCGGCCGTCGAGCGGTCGTGCACACAGTGGAAGCCGCAGTCGCAGCGGCGGTGCGGTGCCTTGTGCCGCAGCCCGTAGACGCAGGACGCGTCGGCCAGGACTCCGTACGGCAGCGCGCCGCCCAGCGACACACCGGTGAACCCGGCCCGGGTGCCGTCGTGGGACAGCACCGGGTGGGCGATCTTGTATCCGGTCGGCGGCTCCGTCGGGCGTTCCTCCGGAAGCCGCAGCCTCATCGGGCGGCCGGGACCTCTTCGGGCGCCGTCAGTTCCCCGATCTCCGCGGGAAGTTCGAGTTCGGGTTCTTCCTCGTACGCCTGCGGCCGCTCCTCCGCGACTCCGGTGGCGAGTGCTTTGCCGAGCTTCATGACGCCTCCCATGACCAGGGGCCGATGACCGTCCTGGCCATGGTGACCCATGAGGTACCGGTTTGGACATAGGGCCTGGCGGCCCGCCCGACGCCACCCACCTCTCAGAATCCCTTATCGATATCTCGTAGAAGAATTAAGTGGAGCTTCACGATGACCCCGCCGAGACTACCCCCATGACGTACTCTTCCCCTCCCTTCGGCCGCGCCCTCTGCGCCATGATCACGCCCTTCACCGACGCCGGCGCCCTGGACCTCGACGGCGCGCAGCGGCTCGCCGAGCGGCTGGTGGGCGAGGGCTGCGACGGGCTCGTGCTCTCCGGTACGACGGGCGAGTCGCCGACGACGACGGACGCCGAGAAGGCGGACCTCGTGCGGGCGGTACGGGAGGCGGTGGGTGGGCGGGCATCGATCCTGGCAGGCGTCGGCACCTCCGACACCCGGCACACCGTCGAACTCGCCCTGGAGGCCGAAAAGGCGGGCGCGGACGGCCTGTTGGTGGTCAGCCCGTACTACAGCAAGCCCCCGCAGGAGGCGATCGAGGCCCACTTCCGCCAGATCGCGGACTCCACCGGAGTGCCGATCACGCTCTACGACATCCCGGGCCGCACCGGCACCCGTATCGAGCCCGACACCCTGATCCGTCTCGCCGAACACCCGAGGATCGTGGCGGTGAAGGACTGCTCCTACGACTTTCTCGCGGCCCAGAAGGTCATCTCCCGCACGGAGTTGGCGTACTACGCGGGCTGCGACGAGCACATCCTCGCGCTGTACGCGGTCGGCGGGGCGGGGTACGTGAGCACCGTCGCGAACATCGCACCCGCCCGACTTCGCGCGGTCCTGGACGCGTTCGACGCGGGCGACACGACGGGGGCCGCCCGTCTCCAGCAACGCGCCATGCTTCTCATCGAGTTGATGATGTCGGCAGGCCTGCCCGGCACGGTCACCGCGAAGGCCCTCCTCAACGACCTGGGCCTGCCCGCGGGCCCGGTCCGCGCGCCCCTGCTTCCGGCGACACCGGAGACAACAGCCGAACTGCTCGCCGCGTACGAAGAGTTGACCGCCTGACGCCGCAAGGTCAGGAAGCGGACCGGTAGCACTCCACGACGGAGTGGGCGTTGTGGACGTCCAGCAGCCGGTCCACGGCCCCGCTGCCGTACATCTTCCCGCACACACCGGAGAGCGATATGCCCGAGCCGTCCGCGTACGTGTAGCCGTAGGCGCGCGGGTCGGTGTTCTCGTGGTAGACGACCGCGCGACCGGTCTGCTCCTCCAGCACCTGCACGGAGAGCTGGAAGGAACCGAGAAGCTGCGCACCGGCGATACAGCCCCAGGAGCGGGGGTTGTGGAAGTCGCCCAGCCGGTCCACGTTCGGCTGTGCGTCCGGGAACTCGAAGTCGCACACCTCCGTGACGGTGCCGAAGGGTCGGTCCACGCCCACGCAGCCCACGTCGTACGCGTTCTGTCCGAAGCGGGCGGCGGCGCCGAACTTCCGGCCGCAGAAGTCGTTCCAGCGTGCCTCGGAGAGGGTGTTCAGCTCGGTGCGGGCCGGGGGAGGCAGCGGGTCGGGCGGCTGTGGAGGGTCGTCATCGTCCGGCACGTCCGGCGGCTGGACGACGGTGGTCGTGTCGGTCACCGGGTCCCGCGGCACGGAGGTCGTGCCGGTGGTCGTCTCCTGTCGTGGCGCGGCCGGAGATGTTCCGGTCGTCGGGCCGCCCTGCGTCTCGGTAGGGCCGGGCACCCCCTGCTGAAGCCGAGGGTCCGCCGTCTGCGTGAGCGCCGGTTCGGCCCTCACAGGCGCCTGCGCCACCGACCCCCCTCCGCGAGGTTCCTCGAACGGCAGGCGTACGCCGAAGAGGCCGAGGCCGCCGAGCAGGGCGAGCAGCAGGAGCCCCACGACCACCGTTGCGGCCACTGGGACGCCGACGAGCGGCTCGCGGTCGTCGAGGGCGCGGAGTTCGGCGATCCGTACGTCGACATCGGGGTACGGCGGCAGCCGGTCCGGCCAGTACACGTGCTGCGGCTCGGACGGTCCGAGGAAGCTCAGTTCCTGGACGATCCGACCGCCGCGAGCGGGCTCCCGGGGCGCTCCGTGCGCCCCGAGGAGGGCCAGGACATCGATCAACGCCTGCTTGTCGCCGGTCAGTCGGACGGAGATCGCGTCGGCGTCCAGCACCCGCCGGCCCACCGTCGCCCGCCGGGTCACGCCGGCGATCAACCAGGGCACCCCGCAGAACACCAGGAGACAGAGCGCGGCGAGGTGGAGAGCGACCCCGATGGCCTTGGTGATCAGGAAGACGCTGCCCTTCGTGACGAGGTAGTCGTCCTGGGTCTGCCCGTCGTACCGATGGATCCGGTCGGCCGCCTCGGAGGCCGAACCCCGCAAGCTCCTCCCCGAGACATGCAGACCGGTCACCAGCCGTCGAGCGAGGTGGGCGGCGAACAGCGCCCACCCCAGCAGGCAGTACGACAGCCGGGTCAGCGTGGCGCCGCGCCCCGCCAGTGTGGCCAGTTCGTGCGCGGTGATCGCCTCCAGACGGGCCTCGTCGTCCCCGCAGAGTTCGACGAGGCCCGAGCTGAAGACGACGGTGGCGCCGGCGCCGTACCCGCAGACGAACGCGTACGGCGTCTCCTCGGCGACCACCCGCACCCGGGGCACCCGCATCCCGAGCAGCGGCGCCAGTCGTCCGACGGCCTCCGTCGGACGCCGGCGCCACTCCCCGTCCTCGGCGGCCTCGACGGCGCCGGACACCTGGGCCTGCACCACGACGCAGGTCACCGCGACGGCACAGCCGACCATCACCAGGATGACGAGCCCGGCCTTGCCGAAACCGGCGACCCCCGCCACGACGGTGGCGATCAGCCCGGCGTCGAGCAGCGCCACGCAGACCACCACACCGACCAGCAGGTGATGGCGGACCCGCTGCCCTGCCACATGGGCACTCGCCCCGGCAATGGCCGCATCCCGCCCGGCCGTCGGCCCTGTCGCCCCCGTCGCCATCGCCACCACCCACCCTCGAAATCGCGGAGAGTGGCGAGAAGCATGACACCCCTCACTCTTCGTGACATCGCTCAATGGGCGTAGTTCCGGCCACACTTGACGGTCCGACACATCACCGGTCGGCGAAGACGGGCTCCCACGGCTCCTGTCCGGTCTCCGAATGCTCACGCTCGCCGCTCAGCGGTACGACCTTGTCGCTGCCGATCGTGACCAGCACGAGCCGGTCCTTGTACGTCTCGTCCTTACCGGTGGTCCGCTCCCAGGCGATGAGCCGCTGGTCGTCGACCCAGGTGAGCAGTTCGGCGCCGCGGACCTTGGTGATCTCCTTGCCGGAGAGGGGATCACCGATGAAGGAGTACGACTTCGCGGGCAGCGACCCGGCCTCCGGGGCGACGGGGGCCACGACCTCCTCGGCCAGGCCCAGGGCGGCCAGCTTGCCGTTCGGGGACAGCCGCGCGGGCACGTCCCACCGCAGGTGCTTCTCGTTCGCGGGCACGGCACTCTCCTTGCCCGACAGGTCGTAGAACTTCGGCCGCACGAGGGAGTCGAGACCTCCGCCGGCCGCGGACAGGTGCTCGCCGTCACGAGTGAAGGCGAAGTCGGCGCGGCCGCCCGTGGAGGAACCCGTGACCGGGTGCCAGACATCCCCGCCCTTCCCGGCCGGGTCCAGGAGGAGGAACCCGGTCCGGCCCACCCTGTTCATGGACGTCCACGCGTCCTCGCCCGCTTCGCCGTTGCCGAGCCTGTCGAGCGCGTCGGGGTGCTCGGAGTACGTCGTGGCGACCAGCTCGGTGCCGTCGTCGGAGAACGCCAGCCCGGCGACCCCCTTCCCGACCGGGATCCACCGCTCGACCTCCCCCGTCGCGAGGTCGAGCAGTCCGATCCGGTCGGCGGGCAGGGTCCGCTCCAGCACGGCGGCGGTCTTCAGGCCGGGTGCCACGGCGACGAAGGACCACCGGGTGTCCTTCCGGTACTTGCCGGTGCCGGGATCGAGCAGCCAGTAGGTCCGCTCGAAGGTCGCCTCCTTCTCGTTCTTCGCCACGGTCGCCGTCGTGTAGTAGGCGGCGAGCACCGACCGTCCGGCCGCGATCAGGCCGCTCGGCGGTGACTGGTCGGGGTGGGCGCTGATCCTGTCCTGCTGCGTGACCCGTGCGGGACGTACGTCGTCCCGCCCCTGGTTCAGCATCGGCACCGCCACGCCGACGGCGACCACGGCCGCGGTGCTGACGGCGACGGACACGAGCCGACGGTTACGGCGGCGCCGGCGCACGGCCAGCACCCGGTCGGCGAGCCCCGGGCCCGCTGACACGTCCTCGTCGGCCAGCGCCCGCAGGGAGTCGCGCACGAGTTCCTCGACGTTCACGGACGTACCTCCACGGGTGTGTAGTCAGGGGCCGACGCCGTCCGGTCGTCCTCGCCGCCGCTCAGCGCGGCCAGTTCGGGCGCGAGCGTGCGCAGCCGGGCGAGCGAGCGGTGGGCGGTGGACCGTACGGTGCCGACGGAGCAGCCCAGGATGCGGGCCACGTCGGCCTCGGGCAGGTCCTCGAAGTAGCGCAGCACCAGCACGGTGCGCTGGCGCGGGGTGAGCCGGGCGAGCGCGCCGCGCATCACGAGCCGCAGCTCGGCGGCGGACGAGGCGTCCGCGTCGGCCCGGCCCTCGGGTGGCTCGGCGACACTCAGCTCGCGTCGGGGCCACTTCAGCCGCCAGCGGCTGATCTGCTGCCGGTAGAGGATCTGCCGTACGTACGCCTCGGGTTCGTCGATGCGGTGCCAGCGGCCGGCCGCCTTGATCAGCGCGTTCTGCAGCAGGTCCTCGGCGGTGTGCCGGTCGCCGCCGCTGAGCAGCACGGCCGTCTTCAGCAGCGCGGACGACCGGTGCTCCACGAATTCCCGGAAGCTGTCCTGCGCTTCGGCATCCATCGTCACCTTCTCTTCCCCCGGGGCGGACCCGGTGTCCGCCCCCTGTGCCCCTTGTGACGTGCACGGCCATGAGCCGCTATGCCTGTGTGCGCGAAGAAAATCGACGGAACCGCTCGGGGCCGCTGTCGTACGGTGACCCGATGAGCCGCCCCCTCCTCTTCCTCGACGTCGACGGCCCGCTCAACCCGTACGCGGCCAAGCCGCAGCGCCGGCCCGAGGGTTACACGACCATCCGCGTGGCCCTGCGCCCGGGCACTCCGCTGCGGGTATGGCTCAACCCGTCGCACGGCCCGGCGCTGCTCGCCCTCCCCTACGACCTGTGCTGGGCGACCACCTGGATGGACGCCGCCAACCGCTGGATCGGCCCGGTCGTCGGCCTGCCCCCGCTCCCGTACGTCGACTTCGGCGACTCCCTGTTCGCCCACCGCCCCGACGGGGTCCACTGGAAGACGGAGGCGATCGTGGCGTACGCCGAGGGCCGTTCCTTCGCGTGGGTGGACGACGAACAGAGCCCGGCGGACGAGACGTATGTGACGGCCCGTCACCCGGGCGCAGCGCTCCTGCACCACGTCGATCCGCGGGTCGGTCTGCGGGAGGCGGACTTCAAGGCGCTGGCGGGGTTCGCGGCGCAGCTCTGATCACTCTGATCATTCGGCGGCCGTGACCTCCCGTTTCACCGGGCCCGCGAAGCCGGCTTCCAGTCCTGCGCGAGCAGTCCGAGGACCACCTCGTCCAGGAACTCGCCCATCACCCAGGCCGCGGAACGCAGCACACCCTCGCGGACGAAGCCGTTGCGTTCGGCGGAGCCCAGCATCGCGGCGTTGTCCGCCAGCGTCTCGATCTGCAGCCGCTGCAGGCCGCGTACGACGAACGCGTAGTGGCACAGGACCCCGACGACGTCCGTGCCGTACCCCTTGCCGCGGGCGGAGGGCAGCAGCCCGAGCCCGATGTGCGCGGCCCGGTGGTGCAGATCGATCCCCCAGAGCGTCGCGGTCCCGACCAGCGCGCCCCCGTCCAACTCCACCACCGAGAACGGGACATGCCCGTCCTCCTCGTCGTCCGTCCACAGCGGCAGGGCCTTCGAACCGGGCGTGAGCGGCCGCCACGGCCGGGCCTCGGCACGCGACCCGTTGACCACGTCGTCGTACAGCCCGGCCTGCAGGATCGGAATGTCCTCTTCATGCCGAGCCCTGAGCCCGACCTTCACACCCTTCAGCATGCAGGCTTCCTATCCGAACGCCAGGACGAACGGCAACCCAATAAAGATCGCCGGGACTCGTACCTCTCGACCCTGGTCGTCCATGTGGAAGACCGCAACGGCAAGACGCTGGTACGACTCCCGAACCATCGCCGACCTGCCCGGTCACGTCCGGTCGCGATCGACACCAGCACGGACGGGCAAGCCTCGCCGGACGCGTCCTCGACCTGGTTCGAATACCTGGCACACCTCTTCGACCGCCTCGCCCCGGAGCATCGTCGCCGGCTCGCGGCCCTCTTCCATGACGCGGCCATGAAAGAGCCGGAGGGAGGATGGCGGGACGCCGGGGCCGGTCCACGCGTGAGCGCCCTCCCGGGCCGTTCTCAGGCAGTGGGAGGGCGCTCGATGCCGACGGGCGCCGGCGGTCCGGTCGGCGGCCGCAACGCGCGGCCTCGCGGTCAGTTGTGGCTGTGCAGAATCTCGTTCAGGCCGCCCCAGACCGCGTTGTTCGGGCGGGCCTCCACCGTGCCGGTGACCGAGTTGCGGCGGAAGAGGATGTTGGAGGCGCCGGAGAGTTCGCGGGCCTTGACGATCTGGCCGTCGGGCATGGTGACGCGGGTGCCGGCGGTGACGTACAGGCCCGCCTCGACCACGCACTCGTCGCCCAGCGCGATCCCCACGCCCGCCTCGGCGCCGATCAGGCACCGCTCGCCGATGGAGATGATGACGTTGCCGCCGCCGGAGAGCGTGCCCATCGTCGACGCGCCGCCGCCGATGTCGGAGCCGTCGCCGACGATGACGCCGGCGGAGATGCGGCCCTCGACCATGGAGGTGCCGAGGGTGCCGGCGTTGAAGTTGACGAAGCCCTCGTGCATGACGGTGGTGCCCTCGGCGAGGTGCGCGCCGAGGCGGACACGGTCGGCGTCGGCGATCCGGACACCCTTCGGCGCGACGTAGTCCGTCATGCGCGGGAACTTGTCGATCGAGGTCACCGAGAGGTGCAGACCCTCGGCACGGGCGTTCAGCCGTACCTTCTCGATGTCGTCGACCGCCACCGGGCCGAGCGAGGTCCAGGCCACGTTGGCGAGGAGGCCGAAGATGCCGTCCAGGCTCTGGCCGTGCGGCTTGACCAGGCGGTGGGAGAGCAGGTGGAGGCGGAGATAGGCGTCGTGCGTGTCCAGCGGCTTCTCGTCGAGCGAGGAGATGACCGTACGGACCGCGACCACCTCGACGCCACGCCGGGCGTCCGGACCGATCGCCTTCGCGGCACCCTCGCCGAGGAGCTCCACGGCCTTCTCGGCGGACAGCCGCTCGGTGCCGGACGGACCCGCCTCGGCGACGAGCTCGGGCGCGGGGAACCAGGTGTCGAGAACGGTGCCGTCGGCGGTGACGGTGGCGAGCCCGGCGGCAACGGCGCCGGTGGTGCGGGGTGCAGTCGTGTCGGTCATAGGGGAAACCTAACTTGGCGGGGCCCGCGCGGGCGAACCGGTGCGCCCGGCGTCTCAGGTACCGGGCGCACGGGACGGCTCAGGGCCGTTCGCCCTTGTCGTCCACCACGGCGAGGGCGACCCGGGCGCCGCTGATGATCGCGTCGCCCTTCTTCCACTCCGTCCCCGAGTCCGTGGGGCCGCTCAGGGCCACGTCCCGGAACCCGGTGCAAAGGTAGGTGCCCGGGTCGAGCAGGGTCTCGTTCCGGAACCGGGCCGAGTCGTCGCCCTTCAGATACAGCGCGATGGCGTCCCGCCCTGCCGCGTCCTCGACCTGCGCGGCCCGTACGCCGGGAATCGTGGCCAGGGCCCGGTAGATCTTAGCGAGCCCCTCGGGGTCGTAGACGTAGGCACGGCTGAGGACCACGGTGAGCGCCCGGTACTCGTGTTCCGTACGGGTCTCGGAGGGGTCGGTGGCGTAGTAGAAGGCGCGTGCCTTCGCCCGTACCTTCGCCAGGTCGTCCGGGAGGCTCCGCAGGAACTCGTACTGCTCCCGCGGCGAACGGTCGTCGCCGGCCCGTCCGCCCTCCATGGCCGGATCGGCGTACCGCTCCCACTCCTCGCTGGTCCGCGGTCCGGGCCGCTCGTCGTCCGTCATGTTCGTCTCGACGGTCCTCATGTAGATCCACTGCCCGTTGCGGGCCGTGACCGCGGGACCGGCCTCGATCGCGTCCGCGGCCTCGTTCAGGAGATCCTTCGCGCTGCCCAGCTCATAGGTGCGGGCCTGCCCGGCGCCCGGCTGGACGCGTTCGGCACCGCCCAGGACCTGGGTGCCGAGCACCGCGACCCCGGTGATCGCGGCGGCGGCCCCGGCCACCACGAACCGCCGGCTGACCCGCACCCCGTACCGGCGGCCGCCCCGGGCCGCCGCCTCGCCCAACAGCCGCTGCCGCCCGGCCGCCAGCTGTGCGCGCGACGCGTCGGGGGCCTCGGCCCGCAGTTCACGGAGCACCGTCATCTCGTCCATGGTCAGACCACCTCCGTGGCGTCCAGCGTGAATGCGGGGTCGGCGCCGAGCGCCGAACGGACCTTGCGGCGGGCCCGGTTGAGCCGGGAGCGGACGGTACCCACCGGAATCCCGAGCGCCTCCGCGACCTCGGGGTACGTCAGCTCCGCCCAGGCCACGAGCAGCAGCACATGCCGGTCCCCCGCGGACAGTCCGGCCAGCGCACCGGCGAGCGGGGCGTGCGCCGCCTGTGCGGTGACCCGGGCGTCGGCCCGCTCCGACCAGGACTCGGCCACCGGGTCGTGCCCACTGCGGGCCAGCGCCCGTAACGCCCGTATCTCCGCGCGGCGCTGTTTGCCGATGAGGTTGCCCGCGATGCCGTACAGCCAGGGGCGGGCGTTGGAACGCGTCACGTCGTAGCGGGAGCGGGTGCGGAAGGCGACCAGGAAGGTGTCCGCGGATGGGGGTCCCCCCGCGCGAGCGCATTCGAGCGTGGGGGAGTCGTCGGCCGCGCTGTCACCGAGACGCCTGGCCGCGTACCGGTGGATGTCGGGCGCGTACCGGTCGTAGAGCCGGGCGAACAGCTCCGGTTGCTCCAACGACTGCGCGACGACGTCCCCGTCGTCCCCCGCCCGCGCCATGGACGGCGGTGGTCCGCTCACAAGTCCCCCTGGGTCCCTCGGTCCGTGTGCTGTCACCCCCTGTTCCCCGATGGGCGGGAAAGGGTTCACGGCCCGACGGGAAGGACCGGGCGCGCGTCAGCCGATCACCCGCCCCAGCATCTCCCGCGCATACACCTCGTCGTACGGCCTCCCCGTCAGCAGCACCTGCAGACAGATCCCGTCCATCATCGCGACGAGCCCCCGAGCCGTCTCCGGATCGGTGCGCCGGATCAGGGGTGCGGCCAGCTCCTCGCACCACTCGGCGGCGACCGGCCGGAGCGCGGGCCGGCGCAGGGCGGCGAGATAGAGCTCGTACTCCAGCTCGACCCCCGTGGCGTCGCCGCTCAGCCACTCCCCCAGGATCCGGGCGAGATCGGCGGCCACGTCCCCCTCGGGATCCTCAAGGGCGCCATGCGCGGCGATCACCTTGGCGAACCCCTCGTTCGCCTGCCGCAGCGCCGCGACGATCAGCTCGTCGAGGGTCGTGAAGTGGTACGTCGTCGAGCCGAGCGGCACATCGGCCTCGGCGGCGACGGACCGGTGGCTCAGCCCAGCGAGCCCCTGGCGTCCCACGACCCGGATCGCCGCGTCGATGATCCGCTGCCGTCGCTCGGGGTCGTACCTCCGGGCCATCAGTGCGCACCGCCCAGGTTCAGCACGACCACCCCGGCGATGATCAGCACGATCCCGGTGGCTTTGGCGAGGTTCATCCCCTCGCCCAGGAACGTGACCCCGATCGTGGCGATCACCGCGGTGCCGACGCCCGCCCAGATCGCATAGGCCGTGCCGACCGACACGGTCTTCAGCGTCTGTGCGAGCAGCACGAACGCCAGCGCGTACCCGAGCAGGGTCAGCAGCGACGGCAGCAGTCTGCTGAAGCCGTCGCTGTACTTCATCGCGGTCGTCGCGGCCACCTCGGCGGCGATGGCGCCGGCGAGCAGTAGGTATCCCATATGTACGAGTGTACACACCATGCGTACGGCCGTACACAACAGCGCCGCAACAGCGGCCACGACAGCGGCCGAGGCCGCGATCGGGGGCGCACGATCTTCTTTGGGTGTCGCTGCGAGATCGATGTGGAAACCGCTCTCCCAAACGGCTGCTTGATGAGGGCCGAGTCCACTACTGTGCCAACCTGCTTCACCGTTCATCTACCGCGCCGTCACGGCTGCGGCCTCCCCCATGGGCTCCGCCAGAGGAACCGCGCATGCCACAAGACAAGTCCCAGCCCCCGCAGGACCGCCCGTGGGAGACCGGCTGGGCACCCGACACATCCCGGGCACCGGGAACCCGCCGCCTGTATCTCGCGGGCGCCCTCGCCGTGGCCACCGTCGTCGCCTGTGTGACGGCAATATCCATGACGGACGGCACTCCTGACGCCGTGTCGAAGTCGGCACCGCCCACGGACGCCGGGACGCTGCCGGGTCTGGCCGGCTACGCCAGCCCCTCCGACACCACGACGCTCCCGCCCAAGGGCAAGAGCGGCCTGGCCACTTCGGAGGAATCCGCTTCCGCCGCCCCGGCCCAACAGGGCAACTCCCCCGCCCCGGTCCCCGCTGCGACCTCCAAGTCCCCTTCGTCCAAACCGAGTTCGTCGCCCCCGAAGCCGCCGGTCAAATGGCGCTCGATCCGCTCGGCGAACTACCCCGACCGCTACTGGCACGTCAACGGCGGCTACGTGAAGCTGGACCGGGTCGGTGGCTCGGAATCCCGCGAGGACTCCACCTTCAAACTCGTCAAGGGCCTTGCGAACAGCGCCTGTTACTCGTTCGCCACCCATGACGGCAAGTACCTCCGCCACCGCAGCTTCGTCCTCATCGCCGACACCGGCGACGGCTCGTCCCTCTTCAAGCAGGACGCCACGTTCTGCCCCCGCACGTCCTCCGTCTACGGCGCGACCATGCTGGAGTCGGTCAACTACCCCGGCCGCTTCCTGCGCCACCAGAACTTCCAGCTGAAACTGGAGCCGTACCAGCAGAGCGACCTGTACCGCCGGGACTCGGCGTTCTGGTTGGTGGACGGGCTGGCCTGAGGAACTCCGGGCAGGAAAAAACGGCGGCGCCCCCTCGCAAGGGGCACCGCCGTTCGTCGTATCTCTGTCAGACGGTGTCGCTGGCAGACAGTGTCGCTGTCAGACGTTGAACCCGAGCGCCCGAAGCTGCTCGCGCCCGTCGTCCGTGATCTTGTCCGGGCCCCACGGCGGCATCCAGACCCAGTTGATGCGCAGCTCGTTGACGAGGCCGTCCGTGGCGGACTTGGCCTGGTCCTCGATGACATCGGTCAGCGGACAGGCCGCCGACGTCAGGGTCATGTCGATCGTCGCGATGTTCGCGTCGTCGATGTGGATGCCGTAGATCAGACCGAGGTTGACGACGTCGATGCCCAGTTCCGGGTCGACGACGTCGTACAGCGCCTCGCGGATCTCCTCCTCCGAGGCCGGCTTCATCTCAAGCGTCTCGCTCATGCCGTCTTCCTTTCGGCGTCGGCCCCGCCCAGGGCCTGGGCCGTCGCGTCCTTCCACGCCATCCAGCTGAGGAGGGCGCACTTGACCCGGGCCGGGTACTTGGAGACACCGGCGAACGCGACCGCGTCCTCCAGCACCTCCTCCATGGCGTCGTCGGGCTCGATCTTCCCCTTGGACTGCATCAGCTCCAGGAAGGTCTCCTGGATCCTCTGCGCCTCGGTGAGCTCCTTGCCGACGAGGAGGTCGTTCAGCACGGACGCGCTGGCCTGGCTGATCGAGCAGCCCTGACCCTCGTACGAGATGTCCGCGATCTGCTCGCCGTCGTACTTCACGCGCAGCGTGATCTCGTCGCCGCACGTCGGGTTGACGTGGTGCACCTCGGCGTCGCCATCCCGAAGACCACGCCCGTGCGGGTGCTTGTAGTGGTCCAGGATGACTTCCTGGTACATGGAGTCCAGCTTCACGGTTTCAGCACGCCCCTCAGCCGAAGAAGTTCCGTACGTGCTCCAGACCGTCGACCAGAGCGTCGATCTCGGCCGGCGTGGAGTACAGATAGAACGACGCTCTCGTGGTCGCAGGAATTCCGTACCGGAGGCAGACCGGGCGGGCGCAGTGGTGACCCACGCGGACCGCGATGCCCTGCTCGTCCAGTACCTGGCCCACGTCGTGCGGGTGGATGTCGCCGAGCGTGAAGGAGATCGCCGCACCGCGGTCCTCGGCCGTCGTCGGGCCGATGATCTTCAGGTCAGGGACCTCGCTGAGACGCTTGACCGCGTACTCGGTGATCGCGTGCTCATGGGCGAGGATCTTGTCCATGCCGATCGAGGTCAGGTAGTCGATCGCCGCGCCCAGACCGACCGCCTGCGCGATCGGCGGGGTGCCCGCCTCGAACTTGTGCGGAGCCGGCGCGTAGGTCGAGGAGTGCATCGACACCGTCTCGATCATCTCGCCGCCGCCCAGGAACGGGGGCAGGTCCTCCAGGAGCTCCTGGCGGCCCCAGAGCACGCCGATGCCCGTCGGACCGCACATCTTGTGGCCGGTGAAGGCCACGAAGTCGGCCTGGAGCGACTGCACGTCCAGCGGCATGTGCGGCGCGGCCTGCGAGGCGTCGATGCAGACCAGGGCGCCGACCTCCTGCGCCCGGCGCACTATCGCCTCGACCGGGTTGATCGTGCCGAGGATGTTCGACACCAGCACGAAGGAGACGATCTTCGTCTTCTCGGTGATGATCTCGTCGATGTTCGACAGGTCGAGACGGCCGTCGTCGGTCAGACCGAACCACTTCAGCTTCGCGCCCGTGCGCTGCGCGAGCAGCTGCCACGGCACGATGTTGGAGTGGTGCTCCATCTCCGTGATGACGATCTCGGTCTCGTGGTCCACGCGGTAGGGCTCGTCGGCCCAGCCCAGCATGTTCGCCACGAGGTTGAGCGACTCGGAGGCGTTCTTGGTGAAGATCACCTCGTCGCGTGAGGGCGCGTTGATGAACGCCGCGACCTTGTCGCGCGCGCCCTCGTACAGCGCCGTGGCCTCCTCGGCGAGCACATGCACACCGCGGTGGACGTTGGCGTTGTAGCGCTCGTAGTACTCACTCAGGGCGTCCAGCACCTGGCGCGGCTTCTGCGAGGTCGCCGCGTTGTCCAGGTACACGAGCTTCTTACCGTCGTGGACCTGGCGGTCCAGGATGGGGAAGTCCTTGCGGATCGCCTCGCCAAGAAGATTGGACTCAGTGAGGAGGCCCGGCAGCTGTGTCACGCGGATGCGCCACCCTTCGTGTAAGCCTCGTAGCCCTCGGCCTCCAGCTTGTCGGCGAGCTCGGGGCCACCCGACTCGACGATCTTGCCGTTGGCGAACACGTGCACGTGGTCGGGCTTGATGTAGCGCAGGATGCGCGTGTAGTGCGTGATCAGCAGGGTGCCGACCTCGCCGGTCTCGCGGACGCGGTTGACGCCCTCGGAGACGATGCGGAGCGCGTCGACGTCCAGACCGGAGTCCGTCTCGTCGAGGATCGCGATCTTCGGCTTGAGGAGCTCCAGCTGGAGGATCTCGTGGCGCTTCTTCTCACCGCCGGAGAAGCCCTCGTTGACGTTGCGCTCGGCGAAGGAGGGGTCCATGTTGAGGCGCTCCATGGCCTCCTTGACCTCCTTGACCCAGGTGCGCAGCTTGGGGGCCTCGCCGCGGATCGCGGTGGCGGAGGTGCGCAGGAAGTTGGAGACCGAGACGCCGGGGACCTCGACCGGGTACTGCATGGCGAGGAAGACGCCGGCGCGGGCGCGCTCGTCGACCTCCATCTCCAGGACGTCCTCGCCGTCGAGGGTGACGGTGCCGCCGGTGATCGTGTACTTCGGGTGACCCGCGAGCGAGTAGGCGAGGGTCGACTTGCCGGAGCCGTTGGGGCCCATGATGGCGTGCGTCTCGCCCTGCTTCACGGTCAGGTCGACGCCCTTGAGGATCTCCTTCGTGGCGTTGTCGGCCTCGACGGTGACGTGCAGGTCTCGGATTTCAAGCGTTGCCATGGGTGCCTCAGGACTCCTGGGTGAGGGAGACGAGCACGTCGTCCCCTTCGATCTTTACGGGGTATACGGGGACGGGGCGCGTCGCGGGAAGGCCGGACGGCTTGCCGGTGCGGAGGTCGAACGCGGAGCCGTGCAGCCAGCACTCGATCTGACAGTCCTCCACCTCGCCCTCGGAGAGGGAGACGTTCGCGTGGGAGCAGATGTCGTGGATCGCGAACACCTCGCCCTCGGTCTGCACGACCGAGACCGGCGTGCCGTCGAGTTCCACCCGCTTCGGGGTGTCCTCCTCCAGCTCGCTCAGCCCACAGGCGCGTACGAAAGCCATTAGACGGTGGCCTCCAGCTCGGCCTCGATCTTCTCGAGCAGCCGCGCCTCGATGTCCTCGACGCCGATCTGCTGGACCAGCTCGGCGAAGAAGCCGCGGACCACCAGACGACGGGCCTCGTCGGCCGGGATGCCGCGGGCCATCAGGTAGAAGAGCTGCTCGTCGTCGAAGCGACCGGTCGCCGAGGCGTGCCCGGCGCCGACGATCTCGCCGGTCTCGATCTCCAGGTTCGGCACGGAGTCGACGCGGGCGCCGTCGGTCAGCACCAGGTTGCGGTTCATCTCGTAGGTGTCCGTGCCCTCGGCCTTGGCCTCGATGAGCACGTCGCCGATCCACACCGCGTGGGCGCTGTCGCCCTGGAGCGCGCCCTTGTACACGACGTTGGACTTGCAGTGCGGGACGTTGTGGTCGACCAGGAGGCGGTGCTCCTGGTGCTGGCCGGCGTCCGTGAAGTACAGCCCGAACAGCTCGGCCTCACCACCGGTACCGGCGTAGGTCACGCGCGGGTGGAGGCGTACGACGTCGCCGCCGAAGGTGACGACCACGGACTTGAACGAGGCGTCCCGGCCGATGAGCGCGTTGTGCTGCGCCACGTGCACGGCCTTGTCGTCCCAGTCCTGCACGGAGACGACGGTCAGCTTGGCGCCGTCGCCGAGCACGTAGTCGACGTTGGCGGCGAGGACCGCGTCACCGGTGTGGTCGATGACGACGACGGCCTCGGCGAAGGCACCCAGTTCGACGACCTGGTGGGCGAAGGCGGTGCCGCCCTCGCCGTGCACGGCGATCCGGATGGGCTCGGTGAGGACCGTCTCCTTGGGGACGGTGATCACACCGGCCTTCTCGAACGCCGAGTAGGCCTGGGCGGCGATGCGGTCCACCGGGGTGCCGGCCTTGCCGAGCCGCGCGTCGTCGCGGCCGACGGTCTCGACGGTGACGCCCTCGGGGACCTGCACCTCGACCTTCAGGCCCTCGTCGGTGGCGACGGCGGTGCCGTCGTGCAGCCCGCGCAGGCG
Source organism: Streptomyces sp. S.PB5 (assembly GCF_030403745.1). Classification (GTDB taxonomy): domain Bacteria; phylum Actinomycetota; class Actinomycetes; order Streptomycetales; family Streptomycetaceae; genus Streptomyces. The sequence continues at coordinate 903,492 of NZ_JAQMWP010000001.1, read as the reverse complement.
CTCCAGCGGGGTGAACCGCCACTCCTCCTCGCGGCCGTGCGGGACCGGGAAGTCCGCCACGTCGAAGGACGGGGGCGCGCTCATGCGCGTCGCGACGGTCGACTCGGCGGCAACGGCCACCGCGCCGGCGGTGGTGGACCCCACCGGGATGTTCTGAGCCTCAGCCATGGCTGTCGGTCTGCTCTCTTCCTGACTTGTAAGACTTACGACGGGGGCGTGGGCCGGTGTTAACCGACCGCACCCTCCATCTGGAGCTCGATCAGCCGGTTGAGTTCCAGCGCGTACTCCATGGGCAGCTCCTTGGCGATGGGCTCGACGAAGCCGCGCACGATCATGGCCATCGCCTCGAACTCGCTCAGACCACGGCTCATCAGGTAGAAGAGCTGGTCCTCGGAGACCTTGGAGACGGTCGCCTCATGGCCCATGGACACGTCGTCCTCGCGGACGTCCACATAGGGGTACGTGTCGGAGCGGGAGATGGTGTCGACGAGCAGCGCGTCGCACAGCACGTTGGACTTGGAGCCGTGGGCACCCTCGCCGATCTCGACGAGACCGCGGTAGGAGGTACGGCCACCGCCGCGCGCCACCGACTTGGAGACGATGTTGGAGGAGGTGTTCGGCGCCATGTGGACCATCTTGGAGCCGGCGTCCTGGTGCTGGCCCTCGCCCGCGAAGGCGATGGAGAGGGTCTCGCCCTTGGCGTGCTCGCCCATCAGGTAGACGGCCGGGTACTTCATCGTCACCTTGGAGCCGATGTTGCCGTCGATCCACTCCATGGTCGCGCCCTCGTACGCCACGGCGCGCTTGGTGACCAGGTTGTAGACGTTGTTCGACCAGTTCTGGATGGTCGTGTAGCGGCAGCGGGCGTTCTTCTTGACGATGATCTCGACGACCGCGGAGTGCAGCGAGTCCGACTTGTAGATCGGGGCCGTACAACCCTCGACGTAGTGCACGTAGGCACCCTCGTCGACGATGATCAGGGTCCGCTCGAACTGGCCCATGTTCTCCGTGTTGATACGGAAGTAGGCCTGGAGCGGGATCTCCACGTGGACGCCCGGCGGCACGTAGATGAAGGAGCCGCCGGACCACACCGCGGTGTTCAGCGACGCGAACTTGTTGTCGCCAACCGGGATGACGGTGCCGAAGTACTCCTTGAAGAGCTCCGGGTGCTCCTTCAGAGCGGTGTCGGTGTCGAGGAAGATGACGCCCTGCTCCTCCAGGTCCTCGCGGATCTGGTGGTAGACGACCTCGGACTCGTACTGGGCCGCGACACCGGCGACGAGGCGCTGCTTCTCCGCCTCCGGGATGCCGAGCTTGTCGTACGTGTTCTTGATGTCCTCGGGCAGGTCCTCCCAGGACTCCGCCTGCTTCTCCGTGGAGCGCACGAAGTACTTGATGTTGTCGAAGTCGATGCCCGACAGGTCCGAGCCCCAGTTCGGCATGGGCTTCTTGTCGAACAGGCGAAGGCCCTTGAGACGGAGCTTGGTCATCCACTCCGGCTCGGACTTCTTCGCGGAGATGTCGCGGACGACCTCTTCGCTCAGACCACGCTTGGCAGAGGCGCCGGCCTCGTCGGAGTCCGCCCAGCCGTATTCGTACTTACCCAGGCCCTCGAGCTCGGGGTGGGCAGTCTCCTCGATGGGGAGAGTCATGCGGGGTTCCTCCCGGCCGTGCTTGCAGATGCGTTATGTGTGGTGTGGGAAATCTTTGGGATGAACGTCGTGCAGACGCCGTCACCGTGCGCGATGGTCGCCAGTCGCTGGACGTGCGTTCCGAGCAGCTGGGAGAAGATCTCGGTCTCCGCCTCGCAGAGCTGGGGGAACTTTTCCGCGACATGGGCGACGGGGCAGTGGTGCTGGCACAGCTGCTCGCCGACCGGTGCGCTGCGCGCCGTAGCAGCGTACCCGTCCGCGCTCAAGGCCTTGGCCAGGGCTTCGGTGCGCTCCTCGGGGGCGGCCGACTCGATGGCCCGACGGTACGCGGTCGCCTGCTCGGCGATCCTGGCGCGCGCGAAGGCGACGACGGCCTCGTCCCCGCCGAACCGCTCCCGGATGAAGTTGAGGGCGTCCGCGGCGAGCTTGTCGTAGGACTGGTCGAAGGCGTCCCGGCCGCAGTCGGTGAGCGCGAAGACCTTCGCGGGACGACCGCGTGTGCGCGCCCCGTAGACCTTCTGCTCGCGAGCCTCCACGACGTCGTCGGCGACCAGTGCGTCGAGATGACGGCGTACGGCGGCCTGGGTCAGGCCGAGGCGGCCGGCCAGCTCGGCGACGGTCGACGGCCCGTGGTCCAGGATGGATCGCGCGACGCGGTTGCGGGTGGACCGCTCCCCGGTCGCGAGCTCCTCCTGAGGGGTCCCCGTGGGGGTCTCCCGAGCCTCGTCGACGTTTTTCACAACGCCATTGTTGCGTAATTCCTCAGAGCCGGGCAAGCCGCGCCCGGACCGATCAACGGTGCAGTGCGTCACTTAGGTAAAGCTAACCTGACCTGCGGAAACGATCTTTGATCGATCAATTCGGTGGCATTCCGAGCACCCTTCCGGGACACTCCAAAACCATGCCCTTACCCCCTCCGACCGGCCCTCTTGTCACCCGCGGGACAGTCGCCGCACAGCTGCGCGAACTGGGTGTCCAGGACGGCGAGACCCTCCTCGTCCACTCCTCACTGAAGTCGCTCGGCTGGGTCTGTGGCGGTCCTGTGGCCGTCGTCCAGGGATTTCTCGACGCCCTCGGCCCGGACGGCACCCTCGTGGTCCCCACCCAGAGCGGCGACCTCTCGGACCCCGCCCTGTGGGCCCACCCGCCGGTGCCCGAGGAGTGGTGGGCCCCGATCCGGCTCTCCATGCCCGCGTACGACCCTCAGACCACCCCTTCCCGAGGGGTCGGCGCGATCCCGGAGACCGTACGCACCTGGCCCGGCGCCCTGCGCAGCGCGCATCCCCAGACGTCGTTCGCGGCGATCGGGGCACGCGCACGTGAGGTCGTCGACGGCCACGCCACCGACTGCCGCCTCGGCGAGCAGAGCCCCCTGGCCCGCCTCGAAGCGCTCCACGCGCGCGTGCTGCTCCTCGGCGCCGGCTACGACTCCTGCACGGCCTTCCATCTCGCCGAGTACCGCATCCCGTCGCCCCTGGTGAAGGTCGGCCGCCCGGGCCCGTTCGGCTGGGAGACGGTGACCGAGGTGTCGATCACCTCGGACCGCTTCGACGAGCTGGGGCACGACTTCGAGCGGGACCGTCCGGTCGTCCGGGGGAAGGTGGGCGCGGCCGACGCACGGCTGTTCCCGGTGGCCGACGCGGTGGCGTACGCGGAGCGGTGGCTGGCGCTGCACCGTCCCCGTGAGGAGGAGATCCTGCACCCGCCCGCCTGAGAAGCCGAGCGCGTACCTAGACTCTTGAGCCATGCGAAGTGAGCCCGTGGTCCAGGTCCAGGCCCTGGTGAAGCGGTACGGCACGAAGACCGCGGTGAACGGCCTCGACCTGGTGGCCACGGCGGGGGTGACCGCCGTACTCGGTCCCAACGGGGCGGGCAAGACGACCACGGTCGAGACCTGCGAGGGGTACCGGAAGCCGGACTCCGGCACGGTGCGCGTCCTGGGCCTCGACCCGGTCCGGCAGTCCCGCGAACTGCACACCCGGATCGGCGTGATGCTCCAGTCCGGCGGCGTCTACTCGGGCGCCCGCGCGGACGAGATGCTGCGCCATGTCGCCAGGCTGCACGCGCACCCGCTGGACGTGGACGCGCTCATAGAGCGCCTGGGTCTCGGCAGTTGCGGCCGGACGACGTACCGCCGTCTCTCCGGCGGCCAGCAGCAGCGTCTCGCGCTCGCCATGGCCGTCGTGGGCCGTCCGGAGCTCGTCTTCCTCGACGAACCGACCGCCGGTCTCGACCCGCAGGCCCGCCACGCGACCTGGGACCTGGTCCGCGACCTGCGCGCCGACGGCGCCTCCGTGATCCTCACCACCCACTACATGGACGAGGCCGAACAGCTCGCCGACGACGTCGCGATCATCGACGCGGGCAAGGTCATCGCCCAGGGCTCCCCCGAGGAGCTGTGCCGAGGCGGCGCCGAGAACACGCTGCGTTTCACCGGCCGCCCGGGCCTGGACGTGGGCTCCCTGCTGAAGGCGCTCCCGGCGGACTGCACGGCCGCGGAGCTGACGCCAGGCTCGTACCGGATCGGCGGCAAGGTCGACCCGCAGCTGCTCGCCACCGTCACCTCCTGGTGTGCGCAGCACGGCGTGATGCCGGAGAAGATCTCCGTCGAACGGCACACGCTCGAAGACGTGTTCCTGGAGCTCACGGGCAAGGAGTTGCGCTCATGACGACCGCGGGCACTGGTGTGTACGCCCCGAAGCCGGGCGCGGCCCCCCTGGGGCGCATGATCGCGGCCCAGGCGGCACTCGAGACGAAGATGCTGCTCCGCAACGGCGAACAGCTCCTGCTGACCGTCGTGATCCCGACCCTCCTCCTCGTCCTCTTCAGCTCGGTCGACATCGTCGACACGGGCGCGGGCAAGGCGGTGGACTTCCTGACCCCCGGCATCCTCGCGCTCGCGGTCATGTCGACGGCCTTCACCGGCCAGGCCATCGCGACGGGCTTCGAGCGCCGCTACGGCGTCCTGAAGCGCCTCGCCGCCTCCCCGCTCCCCCGCTGGGGCCTGATGACGGCCAAGACGGCCTCGGTCCTGGTCACGGAGATCCTCCAGATCGCCCTCCTGACGGTGATCGCCTTCGCCCTGGGCTGGGATCCGCAGGGCAACCCCTTCGCCGTCCTGCTCCTGCTGATCCTCGGCACGGCCGCGTTCTCGGGCCTCGGCCTCCTGATGGCGGGCACCCTCAAGGCCGAGGCGACACTCGCCGCCGCCAACCTCGTCTTCCTGCTCCTCCTCGTCGGCGGCGGGGTCATCGTCCCGCTGGACAAGTTCCCCTCCGGCGCCCAGGACGTGCTCGGACTGCTGCCCATCTCGGCGTTGTCGGACGGCCTTCGGGACGTGCTGCAGCACGGGGCCGGGATGCCGTGGGGCGACCTGGGGATTCTGGCGGTGTGGGGGGTCGTGGGGCTGGCGGCCGCCGGGAAGTTCTTCCGCTGGGAGTGAGCACGGCGTGACACACCGGCGTACGCCGCGTGAGTGACGTTCGTACGGAGCGGGAAGAAACGTCCCGTGTACGAGTCCGCGGATTCGCCGAGTGTGCGTGCTCTGCAACCACTGCTCCACGACGTGGTGATGTGCGTCGCGGCCCCGTCGTTCGCCGCTTCCCCCAGGGACGGGCAGCTGCGGGGTCTGAGCGCGGCGGGTTTCTACGGCCACGACCGCAGACTGCTGCACACGGCGTGCCTGCTGATCGACGGACGTGAACCCGAACCGATCGGCGTGCAGCCGCTCGGGCCCGACCATGTCCGGTTCACCTCCGTGCACCGGTATCCCGGCGACCGCACGAACGACCCAACGGTGATCATCGAACGAGTACGCAGCGCGGGCGAGGGCGAGAGCATCCTCCTGCGCAACGTCGGCACGGTCACCCGTCGATTACATGTGGAGCTGGCCCTCGCGACCGACCTCGCGGACATCGCGGACGTCAAACAGGGGCTGACCGGCACGACGGTCCACTGCACCGCCGTACCCGATCCCCCGGGACTGGACTGGCGCTCCCGCACTGGCCGCGCACACGTCCGGGTGACGGGCCCGGCCCCCGTCCCCGAGATCACCGACGGCCCCGAGGGCGGCACCCTGACCTGGCCGTGGATGCGGCTGTTGCCCGGCGAGAGCCGGCAGATCCGGCTGACGGTGTCGGGCAGCGCGGTCCCCGATCCGCCCGGCCACCCCCGCGCCCCGACCGCCCCGGCCGTCTGGTCCGAGCCCGTCGTGCGGGGCGACCGGCGACTGGTCGCGTTGGTACGCCAGGGCCTGGGCGACCTGCGCTCGCTCCGCCTGGCGGATCCGGAACGCACCGACCCCGAAGGCCCCGAGGACCAGTTCATCGCGGCGGGCTGCCCCTGGTACCTGACCCTCTTCGGCCGGGACTCCATCTGGTCGGCCCGGATGCTGCTGCCGCTCGGCACCGACCTGGCCCGCGGCACCCTGTGGGCGCTGGCCCGCCGGCAGGGCACCGCCCACGACGTGTTCCGTGAGGAGGCGCCCGGCCGCATCCTGCACGAACTGCGCCCCGCGGACGTCGACCACGGCAACGGCCTCTTCCTGCCCTCGCGTTACTACGGTTCGGTCGATGCCACCCCGCTGTTCGTGACCCTGCTGGTGGAGGCCTGGCACTGGGGCCTGCCGGACACCGAGGTGGACGCGCTGCTGCCGTACGCGGAACGCGCGATGGACTGGGTGGTGGGGACCAGCGCCGCCGATGAGGACGGTTTGCTGCGCTACTACCCGCGCCAGGGCGGCCTGCGCCATCAGTCCTGGAAGGACAGCGAGGACGCGGTACGCGACGCCGCCGGGCGCCGCATCGAACCGCCGCTGGCCCTCTGCGAGGTGCAGGGCTACGCCTACGAGGCCGCGACCGGCCTGGCCGAACTGCTGCGGACCCGCGGCCGCCACGACCGCGCGGAACGACTGCAGACCTGGGCCGAGGCGCTGCGCAAACGCTTCTCAGACGCCTTCTGGCTGTCCTCACCACACGGCCCCGCCGACCGCTACGTGGCCATCGCCGTCGGCCGGGACCTGAAGGCGGTCAGCGGACCGGCCTCCAACATGGGCCAACTCCTGTCCACGGGCATCCTGGACCCGGACGGCTGCCGCACCGTCGCAGCCTGGCTGGCCTCCCCCGAACTCAACTCCGGCTGGGGCCTGCGCAGCCGCTCCGCCGACCTGCCCGGCTTCAACCCGCTGAGCTACCACGGCGGTTCGGTGTGGACGCACGACACGGCGATAGCCGTCCAGGGCCTGTGCGCCGCGGGCTGCCACGAGGCGGCCCACCATCTGGCGAACGGCCTGCTGGACGCGGCGAGCCACTTCGAGTACCGGATGCCGGAGTTGTACGGCGGCGACGCCCGCACCCCCGACTCACCGGCCCCCCTCGCCTATCCCGCCGCCTGCCGCCCCCAGGGCTGGTCCGCGGCATCCGGCGTCGCCGTACTCGGCGCCCTTCTGGGCCTGCGCCCCCACGTGCCCACCCGGACCCTCCGGGTCGCTCCGATGCCGGTGCGGGCGAAGGACGCGGGCCCGATGATCGTCGAGGTCGAGGGGATGCGGCTCGCGGGCCGTCCCCTGTCGATCCGCGTGGACCCAGCAACGGGGGTCAGCGTCGAGTCACTGCCTGCCGGATGGCGCTGTTCCACCGGGTGAGCCGCCGGGTCAGGCGGGCGCGCAGGACGCGGAGGAAGGCGGTGCGCAGACAGCGCTCGTAAGCCTTGAGGGTCAGCGGCAGACAATGGCCCGCCAGGTCGAACTCGGCGACGACGCGCTTCCGCGCCGCGTTGCCGACCGACCGGGCCAGTGCCGGGTCGCTGAGCAGTCTGACGATCTGTGCCGCGAGGGCGTCGCTGTCGTCGGCGGGCACGAGGAAGCCGGCCGAACCGTCCCGTCCGACCCCTTCGGCGAGCCCCCCGACATCGCTGGCGATCACGGGCCGCGCCGAGCACATCGCCTCCAGCGCGGCGAGTCCCATCGGCTCAGCGAATCTGGACGGGCAGATGACCACGCGGGCCCGGCGGTAGAAGTCGGGCATCGCGTCCACACCGGCCTGCAGGAAGTCCACGCAGTCGTCCATATGCTGGTTCTTCGCGAGGAGATTCATATCGCCTCGGAATCCGACCTTTTCGCCATGGAAGTCGACCGAATTGGGCGTGTTCATGAGAATCAGACGCGGCCGCACCGGGGGATCTTCGGAAATGACCTTGGCCATGGCCTCGATAGCCGTCTTGGCCCCTTTGTCTGGAATGAGGCGGGCCGGCAGAAGAACGATCGCTTCCTCTTTCGGCTGCGGATCCGCGAGTTCGGGAACGGCCAGAAAGCTCTCCGTGTCGATACCCAGATACATGGGTTGCACATCTGTCAACCGCAGCACGTCCGCGCAGGCGCCGCGGAGGAATTCGGAGACGGCGAAGTGCGCGTCGAACCGCCGACAGGACTCCGCGATGGCGACGCTCTCGGGCTCGCTCCAGATGCTGTGGTACGTGTGCAGCAGCACCAGTCCCAGGCGGTCACGGAGCGCGAGCAGCGCCTCGGCCGGCGCCGGGGAGAAGTGGTGGAGGTTGTGGCCGTGCACCAAGTGGATGCGCCGCCGCTCCAGTTCGTCACCGAACCACTCCCGCAGGGCGTCCCGCTCGGCCTCCTCCCCCGTCACCCGGGACAGGTCCAGTCCCGGATGCCACAGCACCTCGACCCCGCCCTCCGGAGGCTTCCGAGCCTCGCGCGTCCCGGTGAACACCGTCACCCGGTGCCCGGCCCGGGCCAGCAGCCGGGAGCAGTTCCACAGATACGACTCCACGCCGCCGACCGTGGGCGGGTAGGCCCAGTGGACCAGTGCGATGTCGCGCGTTTTCCGGGTCTTTCGCCGGGACTCCTGACTCATTGCCGGGATGGTAATCGATGATCCGGTCTCCCGCCCTCCACTCATGGATTCCAACGAAACGGTTTCCGATTGGTTGCACAACAGAGAAGAAGGGAAAAAGGAAGAGCACAATATTCGCCCTGAACGCGAGGGACGGGAACCCCCGCGCGACAGCGGCGCGACTTCGGGGGAATCGCATGCGTGCTTGGGTGATCACCGTCTCGGCCGGCGTGGGGGCCGGCGTGGCCGCCGGGGCCCCGTTGGCGGTGAAGGCCGCCGAATCCACCGGCACGTTCCTGTGGTGGCTCGCCCTCGGCGCAGCGACGGTGGCCGCGCTGACCGCCGCGATCGCCACGCACGTCGCCCGTAAGCCGCCCCAGCCCGAGGCGACCACGGGACCCTTATCGGGCCCCCCGCACAACCTCCCGGTGCTCAGTATGTACTTCACGGGGCGCACGGCGGAGAGGGAGCGCATCGTGCGCGCACTGCGCGGTCCCACGCGCCGCCGTCGCAGGGGCGAGCGCCCCGCCCCCCGGGTCTGCGTCCTGTACGGGGCGACCGGCGCAGGCAAGTCGCAGCTCGCCGTGGACTACGCGTACCGGCAGCTGCCCCGGCACTCTCTGACCTGGTGGCTCGACGCCTCCCGCCCCGACGCATTGCGCGCCCAGCTGCTGGAGTTCGCGAAGTACGTCGGCATCCCCGAGCAGAAGAGCAAGAACGTCGTCCTGATGAACCTGTGGAGCCGTCTGCGCGAGCAGCGCGGCTGGCTGTTGGTATACGACGGCTGCCCGGCGTACGACGACTCGCTTCGCGGCCTGCTGCCCTCCGAGGGTGATGGCGAGGTGCTGATCACCACGCAGCAGCATCACGGCTGGACCGGCCTGTCCGCGACCCCGATCGAGCTGCGAGCCTTTCCCGAGCAGGAGGGGATCGAATTTCTGGGCCGCCGCCTCGACATCGCCCCCGAGCGCCTCACCGACGGCATCAGGCGCGCCATGACCGCGCTGGGCCGCCAGCTCGGCTGGCTGCCGCTGGCCCTCGAACAAGCCGCCGCCTACATCGTGCAGGCCGAGATCACTGTGGCCGAGTACCTGCGCGACCTGCCCAGCGGCGCTTCCGTCGAGGAGGTCTTCAGGCGGTCGATCACGAGGGTCTCGGAGGCCTCGCCCGCCGCCGTGGACCTGCTGCGGCTGCTCGCCTTCCTGGCGTCGGAGGACGTGCAGAAGACGACGCTGACCCTGCACCGGTCGGTGCTGCCGGCCCGTCTGCGCACGGTCATGACCAACCCGATCACCTTCAATCGCGAGGTGCTGCTCCTGGTGGACCACTCCCTGCTGACCCGCAACGGCGACTGGCGCGACGGCTCCGCCGTGTACGGCATGCACCCCAGGGTCCGGATACTGATCCACGAGGAGTTGCGTGTGGAGCAGCGCCTGGAGTGGTCCCAGGCGGCGGTTCGGCTGATGGAGGCCTGCTTCCCCACGACCCCGGACCTGCTGGCGTCACGGCCGCTGTGCGAGCGGCTGATGCCCCATGTCGAGGCCGTGATCGACGAACGAGCCTGGGGGGACGACATCGGCGGCGGGCTCGGCGCCTCACAGGACTTCGCGGCGCTGGCCCGGCTGCTGCACCGCGTGGGCACCTACCAGGAAACCCGCTGCGACTGGGTGCGGGCGCTGGACTTCTTCGAGCAGGAGGCCGCCCTCCGCGAGATCGGGGACAACGACGAACTCGCCCGCGCCACCGCCCGTACCGCGGTGGCCCGCCAGTACTACGAGCTGGCGACGCTGGACGCCGCCGAGGAGGAGTGCAGGCGCGCCCTGGAGCTGTGCGCGGACCGCGGGGAGGAGGCATTCCTGCGGCTGCGCGCACAGTGCCAGCGGCAGCTGGGCGGCATCATGCGCGAGCGCAACGACTTCCCCGAGGCGCTGCGGGCCGTGCGGACGGCGGTCGGGATCTACGAGGCCCAGGTCTGGCGGGAGGACAGCCTCGACTGGGCCGTCGCCGAGCAGGAGATCGGCCTCATCCACCGCAACGCCGGCCAGCTCACCCAGGCCGTGCTGCACTACGAGCGGGCCGAGAAGCGCATCCCCAGCCGCGGCAGCCAGGAACCGCCCGAGTACACGCTCTTCCGCGCCATGCTCCAGCGCGACCTGGGCATCGTCGCCCAGGACCGCGGCGATCTGGAGCGCGCCGAACGCGAACTGTCGCTGGCCCTGTCGGTGTTCCGGACGCACCGCGGACCGGAGGACTTCGAGACGGCCCAGATCTGCAAGTTCCTGGCCGACGTACTGCGGCGCCGCAGCGAGCTGCACCGGGCGCGGGCCCGCCGCACCCTGCGGTTGCTGCACCGGGTCGACCTGTGGCGCAAGGCCCGTGCGGAACTGATGCGCGCCGACCGGATCCTGGTTCCGGTGGTGGAGCTGCACAGCAAGCGCAGCGCGGCCGAAGAGCACAAATACGCCGCCTGTCTCAACAAACTGGGGTCGCTGCGGCTCGCGCAGGGCCGGACCGCCGAGGCGCGCCAGGTGCTGGAACAGGCGGACGGGATCTACCAGCGCCGCTACGGCCCGGAGCACTACTACCGGGCCAAGTCCCTCACCCGGCTCGGCCCGGTACTGCGCGCCGAGGGCGACGGTCCGGGCGCGGAGGAAGTGCTGCGCAAGGCCGAGCGGATCTTCCACGAGGCGCTCGGAGAATCCCACCCGGCCCTCATCGCCGTCCACGAACACCTCGCCGACTGCGCCGCGGACCGGGGCGACCACGAGGAAGCCGTACGCCGCAGGGCCCTCGCGGACGGCATCCGGCGTTCCCTCTGACACCGGGACCAGGCGGGACCGGACGTGAGTCACACGTGGCGAGCCCGACACACACCCACGTGAATTCATGCACAAGCGGCCCCCTACGATGGACCCCGTGCCAAAGATGACCCGCGCCGACGCCACCGCCGCCGTGCGCAACCCCCTCGCCTTCATCGCCGCGCGCTGGACCCCGGACCCCCGGACGGTGCAGCGGGCGGCACTCGCCGCGCTCGTCATGTCGGTGGTCATCGTGGTCACCGGAGGCGCGGTGCGGCTCACCGGGTCGGGGCTCGGCTGCCCGACCTGGCCCAAGTGCACCGACGACTCGCTCACCACCACGAGCGCCATGGGCGTGCACGGCGTGATCGAGTTCGGCAACCGCATGCTGACATACGTGCTGTGTGCCGCCGTCGGCTGGGCGATCATCGCCGCGCGCTCGCAGAAGCCGTACCGGCGCAGCCTGACCCGGCTGGGCTGGGCGCAGTTCTGGGTCGTGATGGGCAACGCGATCCTCGGCGGCATCGTCGTGCTGGTCGGCCTCAACCCGTACACGGTCGCCGCGCACTTCCTGCTGTCGACGGCGCTGATCGCGGTGGCCACCGTCATGTGGCAGCGCACCCGCGAGGGCGACGCCGAGCCGCGTCCGCTGGTCGGCAGGTCGGTGCAGCAGCTGGTGTGGTGCATGGTCGCCGCGTCCGTGCTGCTGATCGCGGTGGGCACCGTGGTGACCGGGTCCGGCCCGCACGCGGGTGACTCCAGCGAGGTCGAGCGGATGCCGCTGGACTGGGAGACGGTCAGCAAGCTGCACGCCGTACTGGCCTGGATCGTGGTGACGCTGACCTTCGCCCTGTGGTTCGTCCTCAAGGCGGTCGACGCCCCCAAGGGCCCGCTGGACCGCACCCGCGACCTCTTCCTGGTCCTCCTCGCCCAGGGCGTCATCGGCTACGTGCAGTACTTCACCGACCTCCCCGAGGTCCTGGTCGGCCTGCACATGTTCGGCTCCTGCCTGGTCTGGATCGCGGTCCTGCGCGTCCTGCTGGCCCTGCGCGAGCGCCCCGAGGCCGAGGTGCAGCTCCCGGATCAGGCGTACGCCGCCACGAGCTCGTCGATCGCCGGACCCAGGTAACCCCGGGTCAGCTCGCCCCTGCGCGCCGTCCACTCCCCGGTGGACGGCGCCGGCCGTTCGTCGTACCGCCGTCTGCGGATGTCGTCGACCACCTCGACGGGCGCCCCGAGTTCCGGCAGCAGCTCCAGCGCCTCCCGTTTGGTGATGAGCCGTCCGTCGCGCAGGGTGGCGGTCGCGCGGGCGAAGGTCGTCAGGCCCACGTCGACCCAAGGGTCCTGCCGCCACCGCTCCGGCTTCGCGAGCTTGGGCCGCCAGAAGTCACGCTGGTCCCGTACGACGAACTCGTCCAGCTCAAGGTCCGGTACCGGCGGCAACAGCCCGGCCGGGGCCTTCCCGTGCAGCACCCGCCCGAAGGTGTGCAGTTCCCGCCGCGTCACGGGGGTGACCGGCCGCTTGAACAGCTGTTCGTGCGCCCAGGTCAGATGGGAGCGCCGGGAGTCTTCGACAGCGTCCGGCGTCAGATAGGTGCAGTGCAGCTTCCCGGCGAGCGGCTCGTTCCGCAACCGTGCGTGCGACTTGGCCAATCGCCAGACCGTTCGAGATGTGATCGGGGCATCCAGTACGGCGATCAGGTCGAGGTCGCTACGGCCCTCCTGGTAGTCCCCGCCGGCGAGCGACCCGTGCGCCCAGACGGCGAGGGGATCGAGCGGGGCGAGGCCGGACAGGAAGCGGTCGAGTAAGGCGTCCGTCTGCATGTCCCCATCCTGTACAGCACGCGCGCGCCGTACACCCCGCTCACGTGCAGCACACGCGCTGTCCACCGGGTTCACTCCAGCCCGTACACCCTGCGGGCGTTCCCCGCCGCGATCAGCCCGGCCACCCGCTGTGCGTCCGCCAGCGACCACGCCCCCTCCGCGACCCAGTTGCCCAGCACCCGCGCCAGCGCCTCCCGGAACAGCCGCGCGCCGACCACGTGCAGTTCGGGAAGGCCCTGGGCGCCGCTGGAGAAGAGGATCTTGCCGAAGGGGGCGAGTTCCAGGATCTCCGCCAGGACGGTCGCCGCGCGAGCGCCCGTACGGACGAGAGCGGCACCGGAGTCGGTGTAGACGTGCGGGAAGACGCCGGCGAGGTGGGCGGCGTGGCGGTGGTACGGGTAGCCGTGCAGGAGGACCAGGTCGGTGCCGAGGCCCGCGGTCGCGCGGACGAAGTCGGTGAGCAGGACCGGGTCCGTACGGTCGATCCGCAGCCCCGGTTCACCGAGCCCCGCGTGCAGCTGAAGCGGCAGTCCGGACGCGACCGCGATCCACAGCAGATGCCGCAGGAGGACGGGGTCCGACAGCTCCCCTCCCACCCTGCGCCCCGCCAGCCAGCGCCCCGCCGCGCCCCGTACCTCTCCCGGCCCCGGCGGCTCGGGCGCCAGCGCCAGGCCGTGCCGTACGCCCGCCACCGAGGTGAAGGCGACGGAGCTCACCGCCGCCCCGTGCACGGACTCGGCGAGATTGGCGAGGAAGGACTCCACCGTGCCGGAGGTGTCGGCGACCTGTTCGGCGAGGAGTTCGAGGCGGACGATCTCGCGGGCCTGGGCGTCCGAGGCGGCGGCCATCTCGCCGGGGCCGGTCAGATCGCCGGGCAGGCCCGTGTCGACGAGGTACGTCGTGATGCCGCTGCCCCGCAGCAGCCGGCGGCCCGCCTCCAGTACGCCGAGCTCGCGGCGCCGGGCGAGATAGCGGGCGGGCGCGCAGTGCGGTTCCAGGCCGAGGAGAGGGGGACACCATCGTCGTACGGCGAAGCCCGTCTGGGTGTCGAAGAGGGTCGTACCGGCGGCGGGCGGCCCCTCGGTGCGGGCCAGCTGGGCCTCGAAGGTGCCGAGGCCCAGCTCTGTTCTCAGTACGCCGTGGCAGTACTGGTCCACGAGGGACGGCGTTTCGATCATCCGGACTCCCGTGGCTGGACCGTGTCTTCTTCCACGGGGCCTAACGGGTGAACGGGGTATCAGGTGTTGCTCGCACACACCCCGTGCGAAAAGCCGAAAAAACTCACGTGTTGCTCGGGCCGCCGACCTGGATGCCCGCCATCCGGGTCCACTCGTACCGGCCCGTCCTCACCTTCGCCGCGAACTCGCCGTCGAAGTCCTCGTGGACCGTGATGCCCGACTTCTCGACCGCCTTCTGGGCGATGTCGTAGGTGGGGGCCACAAGGTTGCCCCATTCGCCGTCCTCGCCGACGAGGGCGATCCGGGCGCCGCGCTGACCGAGGTAGGCCACCTGGCCCTCGGCGCCGCCGTGTGCCTTGGAGAAGGCGCCGATCTGCTTGGCGAGCTTGGCCGCCTTGCGGTCCGCCTTCTCCGCGGCCTTCGCGTCAACCTGCTGCGTGTCTGCCATGGCCAGGATGCTACCGACGGGTAGATCAAACGGCGACGGCCGGGGTGCGTGGCCTTGGCCACGCACCCCGGCCGCATGCCCGACAACCGGAGAAGGGCTGGCGGAGGACTAACGGAGGAAGGGGTCCACCGCGATCGCCAGGAAGAGGATCGACACATAGGTGATCGACCAGTGGAACAGGCGCATCTCCTTGAGCTTCGCGCCCGTCACCTCGGCCTTGGCCCGGTTCTGCAGGCCGTGGGCCTCCCAGAGCCAGAAGCCGCCGGCCAGCAGCGCCACGAGCGTGTAGAACCAGCCCGTGTAGCCGAGGGGGGTCAGGAGCAGGGAGACGGCGACCATGACCCAGCTGTAGATCACGATCTGCTTGGCGACCACCTTGTTGGAGGCGACGACCGGCAGCATCGGGACGCCCACGCGCGCGTAGTCCTCTTTCACCTTCATGGACAGCGGCCAGTAGTGCGGCGGCGTCCAGAAGAACATGACGAGGAAGAGGATGACCGGCGCCCACGACATCGAGTTGGTGACGGCCGACCAGCCGATCAGCACCGGCAGACAGCCGGCGATGCCGCCCCACACGATGTTCTGGGAGGTGCGGCGCTTGAGGATCATCGTGTAGACGACGACGTAGAAGAGGAGCGCCCCGAGGGACAGCCACGCGGACAGCCAGTTGACGGCGAGGCCGAACAGGAGCGTGGAGACGACGGCGAGGGTGATGCCGAAGGCCAGGCACTCGCGCGGCGAGACCATGCCGGTGACCAGCGGTCTCTGCGAGGTGCGGTCCATCAGCGCGTCGATGTCGCGGTCGATGTACATGTTCAGCGCGTTGGCGCCGCCCGCGGAGAGGTAGCCGCCGACGCAGGTGAGCAGCACCAGCGTCAGATCCGGAACACCCTGCTCGGCGAGGAACATCACCGGCACGGTGGTGATCAGCAGCAGCTCGATGATCCGGGGCTTCGTCAGCGCCACGAATGCCTTGACACGGGCCCCGAACGGCCGGTGACTCGAGCTCTTGCTCTCCCCCA
Source organism: Streptomyces sp. S.PB5 (assembly GCF_030403745.1). Taxonomy (GTDB): domain Bacteria; phylum Actinomycetota; class Actinomycetes; order Streptomycetales; family Streptomycetaceae; genus Streptomyces. The sequence continues at coordinate 887,722 of NZ_JAQMWP010000001.1, read as the reverse complement.
GCACCCCGGCTGGACGGGATTCGACGGCCGTCACGCACACCCCTACAGAGACATCCCAGCAAGCCTCCCCGTGTGAAGTCCCGGTAAAGGCCCGCGCGTACCACGCCACTGTAGACGTTGCCCATACCCCGACATTCGCGGGGGTGGGGTCGTGTTGGAGAGCACCCCCGGAAGGGCTGATCGGCACCCCCCGGGGCACCCCCCGGACGAGCCGCCCGACACTCGGTTGAGCACTCGAACGAGCGCGTCCGTATTCAGTTGCCGAATGGCGAATCCGCCCAGTCAGGAGGCGGATCGTCATCACTCCCGGCAGTCTGGAATGACGCGAAAAAACGCACGTACTTACGGGGGTAGGCTCGACAACGGCCGGGGCGCCCCGTGCACCGGCATTTTCGACATGCCTGACATGTGGAGAGGAGCCCTGACCCAGGGTGAGCACCAAGCCGACCACCACAGACCTCGACTGGACCGAGTTGGACCAGCGGGCCGTCGACACCGCCCGCGTCCTGGCCGCCGACGCCGTACAGAAGGTCGGCAACGGCCATCCGGGTACGGCGATGAGCCTCGCGCCCGCCGCCTACACCCTCTTCCAGAAGGTGATGCGGCACGACCCCGCCGACCCCGAGTGGGTGGGCCGTGACCGCTTCGTGCTGTCCGCGGGCCATTCGTCCCTGACCCTCTACACCCAGCTGTACCTGGCCGGCTTCGGCCTGGAGCTGGACGACCTCAAGGCATTCAGGACCTGGGGCTCGAAGACCCCGGGCCACCCGGAGTACGGCCACACCAAGGGCGTCGAGACGACGACCGGCCCGCTGGGCCAGGGTGTCGCCAACGCCGTCGGCATGGCCATGGCCGCCCGCTACGAGCGCGGTCTGTTCGACCCGGAGGCCGCCCAGGGCGAGTCGCCGTTCGACCACTTCGTGTACGTCATCGCCGGTGACGGCTGCCTCCAGGAGGGCATCTCCGCCGAGGCGTCCTCGCTGGCCGGCCACCAGAAGCTCGGCAACCTGGTCCTGCTGTGGGACGACAACCACATCTCGATCGAGGGCGACACCGAGACGGCCGTCTCCGAGGACACCGTCAAGCGGTACGAGGCGTACGGCTGGCACGTCCAGCGCGTCGCCCCGAAGCCGGACGGCGACCTCGACCCGCACGCCCTCTACAACGCCATCGAGGCCGCGAAGCAGGTGACGGACAAGCCGTCCTTCATCGCGATGCGCTCGATCATCGCATGGCCCGCCCCGAACGCCCAGAACACCGAGGCCGCCCACGGCTCGGCGCTCGGCGACGACGAGGTGGCGGCCACCAAGCGCGTCCTCGGCTTCGACCCGGAGCAGACCTTCGAGGTCGCAGGCGAGGTCATCGCCCACACCCGGCAGGCCCTCGACCGCGGCCGTGAGGCCAAGGCCGAGTGGGAGAAGCAGCTCCAGGAGTGGCGCGACAACAACACCGAGCGCGCCGCCGAGTTCGACCGCATCGTCGCGGGCGAGCTGCCCAAGGGCTGGGAGGACAAGCTCCCCGTCTTCGAGCCCGGCAAGGGTGTCGCCACGCGTGCCGCGTCCGGCAAGGTGCTCCAGGCGCTCGGCGCGGTCATCCCCGAGCTGTGGGGCGGTTCCGCCGACCTCGCCGGCTCGAACAACACGACGATCGACAAGAACAGCTCGTTCCTGCCGGCCGACAACCCGCTGCCCGAGGCCCAGCCGTACGGCCGCACGATCCACTTCGGTATCCGCGAGCACTCCATGGCCGCGGAGATGAACGGCATCGCGCTGCACGGCAACACCCGTATCTACGGCGGCACGTTCCTCGTGTTCTCCGACTACATGCGCAACGCCGTGCGTCTGTCGGCGCTGATGCACCTGCCGGTGACGTATGTGTGGACGCACGACTCCATCGGCCTCGGCGAGGACGGCCCGACCCACCAGCCGGTCGAGCACCTCGCGTCCCTGCGCGCGATCCCGGGCCTGAACGTGGTCCGCCCGGCCGACGCCAACGAGACCGCGATCGCGTGGCGCGAGATCCTCAAGCGCTACACCAAGGTCTTCGGCAAGGGTGCCCCGCACGGCCTCGCGCTGACCCGTCAGGGCGTGCCGACGTACGAGCCCGACGAGGATGCCGCCAAGGGTGGTTACGTCCTCTTCGAGGCGTCGAACGGCGCCCCCGAGGTCGTCCTCATCGCCACCGGTTCCGAGGTGCACGTCGCCGTCGAGGCGCGCGAGGCGCTGGAGGCCGACGGTGTGCCGACGCGCGTCGTGTCCATGCCGTCCGTGGAGTGGTTCGAGGAGCAGGACCAGGGGTACCGGGACAGCGTTCTGCCGCCCTCCGTCAAGGCTCGTGTCGCGGTCGAGGCGGGCATCGGTCTCACGTGGCACAAGTACGTCGGGGACGCCGGCCGCATCGTTTCCCTGGAGCACTTCGGTGCTTCGGCCGACGGCAAGGTCCTCTTCCGGGAGTTCGGCTTCACTGCCGAGAACGTGGCCGCGAAGGCGAAGGAATCTCTCGCCGACGCCCGACGCTGACGCTCACATACGACACGTAGGAGATGTAATTCCATGACAGACGCACTCAAGCGCCTCTCCGAAGAAGGCGTCGCGATCTGGCTGGACGACCTGTCGCGCAAGCGGATCACGTCCGGCAACCTCGCCGAGCTGATCGACCAGCAGCACGTCGTGGGCGTCACGACCAACCCGTCGATCTTCCAGAAGGCGATCAGCAGCGGCGACGGCTACGAGCAGCAGGTCGCCGACCTCGCCGCCCGCAAGGTCACCGTCGAAGAGGCGATCCGCATGATCACGACGGCGGACGTCCGTGACGCCGCCGACATCCTGCGCCCGGTCTTCGACGCCACCGGCGGTCAGGACGGCCGGGTGTCGATCGAGGTCGACCCGCGGCTGGCGCACAACACGGCGGCGACCGTCGCCGAGGCCAAGCAGCTGGCCTGGCTGGTGGACCGTCCGAACACCCTCATCAAGATCCCGGCCACCAAGGCGGGCCTGCCGGCCATCACCGAGGTGATCGGCAACGGCATCAGCGTCAACGTCACGCTGATCTTCTCCCTGGAGCGCTACCGCGAGGTCATGGACGCCTACCTCGCGGGTCTGGAGAAGGCCAAGGCCAAGGGCCTCGACCTCTCCCTGATCCACTCCGTGGCCTCCTTCTTCGTGTCCCGCGTGGACACCGAGATCGACAAGCGGCTCGACGCGCTCGGCACCGACGAGGCCAAGGCCGCCCGCGGCAAGGCCGGCGTCGCCAACGCGCGGCTCGCCTACGAGGCGTACGAGGAGGTCTTCTCCTCCGACCGCTGGGCGGCCCTCGACAAGGCGCAGGCCAACAAGCAGCGCCCGCTGTGGGCCTCGACCGGAGTGAAGGACCCCGCCTACAAGGCGACCCTCTACGTCGACGAGCTGGTGGCGCCGAACACGGTGAACACCATGCCGGAGGCGACGCTCCAGGCCACCGAGGACAGCGGCGAGATCCGCGGCAACGCCATCGCGGGCACGTACGAGCAGTCCCGCGCGGAGCTCGACGCCGTCGAGAAGCTCGGGATCTCGTACGACGACGTCGTGCAGCTGCTGGAGGACGAGGGCGTCGAGAAGTTCGAGGCGTCCTGGAACGACCTGCTCAAGTCGACCGAGGCGGAGCTGGAGCGCCTCGCACCCTCGGAGGGCTAAACCTTGCCAGCCTTTTCCGGTACCGGAGCGAACCCGCTTCGTGACCCCGCCGACCGACGGCTCCCGCGTATCGCGGGGCCGTCGGGCCTGGTCATCTTCGGCGTCACCGGCGATCTCTCCCGCAAGAAGCTGATGCCCGCCGTGTACGACCTCGCGAACCGGGGTCTGCTGCCGCCGGGCTTCTCGCTGGTCGGCTTCGCCCGCCGCGAATGGCAGAACGAGGACTTCGCGCAGGAGGTCCACGACGCCGTCAAGGAGCACGCACGCACGCCGTTCCGCGAGGAGGTCTGGCAGCAGCTCATCCAGGGGATGCGCTTCGTCCAGGGCACCTTCGACGACGACGACGCGTTCGAGCGGCTGCGCGGCACCATCGAGGAGCTCGACAAGGCGCAGGGCACGGGCGGCAACTTCGCCTTCTACCTGTCGGTGCCGCCGCGCTCCTTCCCCGTGGTCATCCAGCAGCTGAAGAAGCACGGGCTGACCGACCAGAGCTCGGGCTCCTGGCGCCGCGCGGTCATCGAGAAGCCCTTCGGCCACGACCTGAAGTCGGCCGAGGAGCTCAACAAGGTCGTCCACGAGGTCTTCGCCCCCGACCAGGTCTTCCGTATCGACCACTACCTGGGCAAGGAGACCGTCCAGAACATCCTGGCGCTCCGCTTCGCCAACCAGATGTTCGAGCCGATCTGGAACCGGTCCTTCGTGGACCATGTGCAGATCACCATGGCGGAGGACATCGGCGTCGGCGGCCGTGCCGGGTACTACGACGGCATCGGCGCCGCCCGTGACGTCATCCAGAACCACCTGCTCCAGCTCATGGCGCTGACCGCCATGGAGGAGCCGTCCTCCTTCGACGCGGACGCGCTGGCCGCCGAGAAGACCAAGGTGCTCGGCGCGGTGAAGCTGCCGAAGGACCTGGGCCGGGACACCGTGCGCGGGCAGTACGCGGCGGGCTGGCAGGGCGGCGAGAAGGCGGTCGGTTACCTCCAGGAGGAGGGCATCGACCCCAAGTCCAAGACGGACACGTACGCGGCCATCAAGCTGGAGGTCGACAACCGCCGCTGGGCGGGCGTGCCCTTCTATCTGCGCACCGGCAAGCGGCTCGGCCGCCGGGTCACCGAGATCGCGGTGGTGTTCCAGCGGGCGCCGCACTCCCCCTTCGACACGACGGCCACCGAGGAGCTCGGGCAGAACGCCATCGTCATCCGCGTCCAGCCGGACGAGGGCGTCACGGTCCGCTTCGGCTCCAAGGTGCCGGGCACCTCGATGGAGATCCGGGACGTGTCGATGGACTTCGCCTACGGCGAGTCCTTCACGGAGTCCTCGCCCGAGGCGTACGAGCGGCTGATCCTCGACGTGCTGCTCGGCGACTCGAACCTCTTCCCGCGCACCGAGGAGGTCGAGCTGTCCTGGAAGATCCTCGACCCGATCGAGCAGTACTGGGACAAGCACGGCAAGCCCGCCCAGTACCCGTCCGGCACCTGGGGCCCGGTCGAGGCGGACGAAATGCTCGCACGAGAGGGACGGAGCTGGCGCCGGCCATGAAGATAGACCTCACGGACACCACCGCCAGCAAGATCAACAAGGCGCTGGTCAAGGGCCGCCGGGCCATCGGCACACCGGCCGTCGGCATGGTGCTCACCCTGGTCATCGTCACGGACGAGGAGAACGCCTACGACGCCCTGAAGGCCGCCAACGACGCCTCGCGCGAGCACCCCTCGCGCACGCTCGTGGTCGTCAAGCGCGTCTCCCGCACCCCCCGCGACCGCACCCAGTCCCGCCTCGACGCCGAGGTGCGCGTGGGCGCGGACGCGGGCACCGGCGAGACGGTCGTCCTGCGGCTGTACGGCGAAGTCGTCAACCACGCCCAGTCGGTCGTGCTCCCGCTGCTGCTGCCCGACGCCCCCGTGGTCGTCTGGTGGCCGGTGGACGCGCCGCTCGACCCGGCGAGCGACCCGCTGGGCGCCCTGGCCCAGCGCCGGGTCACCGACACCTACGCCTCCGAGCAGCCGGTACGGGACCTCGGTGCCCGCGCCGACACCTACACGCCCGGCGACACCGACCTGTCCTGGACCCGCATCACGCCGTGGCGCTCGATGCTGGCCGCGGCCCTCGACCAGGTCACCGTCGACGTCAACGCCGTCGAGGTGGAGGGCGAGGAGTTCAACCCGAGCTGCGAGCTCCTCGCGATGTGGCTCGCGGACCGGCTGGACGTCCCGGTCAAGCGGTCCCTGTCCAGCGGCCCCGGCCTGACCGCCGTCCGCATGGACACCAACCACGGCCCGATCGTCCTGGACCGCGCCGACGGCTCCCTCGCGACGCTGTCCATCCAGGGCCAGCCGGACCGTGCGGTGGCGCTCAAGCGGCGCGACACGGCCGAGCTGATCGCGGAGGAGCTGCGGCGGCTCGACCCGGACGACACATACGCGTCCGCGCTGCGGTTCGGGGTGGAGCGGCTGAATCCGGCGCCGGCCGTCGCCGAGACGCCCGTGCCGGTCGAGGAGGCCGCGAAGGCTCCCGTGAACAAAGTGACGGCCAAGCCCGGCCCGGTGAAGAAGGCGGCGGCGAAGTGAGCACTCCGCAGCTGGTCGTGCACCACGACAAGGAGCTGATGGCGCAGGCCGCCGCGGCCCGCCTCATCACGAAGATCGTGGACGCGCAGGCCTCCCGGGGCTACGCCTCCGTGGTCCTCACCGGTGGCCGCAACGGCAACGGCCTGCTGGCCGCGCTGGCCGCCGCACCCGCGCGGGACGCGATCGACTGGGGCCGGCTCGACCTGTGGTGGGGCGACGAGCGCTTCCTGCCCGAGGGCGACGCGGACCGCAATGTCACCCAGGCCCGTGAGGCCCTGCTCGACGCGGTGCCGCTCGACCCGAAGCGGGTGCACGCCATGCCCGCCTCGGACGGTCCGCATGGGGAGGACGTGGACGCGGCGGCGGCTTCCTACGCCGAGGAACTCGCCCTTGCGGCGGGCCCGGAGAACCATGGCTCGGTGCCGACCTTCGACGTCCTGATGCTGGGCGTCGGCCCGGACACCCACGTGGCCTCGCTGTTCCCGGAGCTCCCGGCGGTCCGCGAGACCGAGCGCACGGTGGTCGGCGTCCGCGGCGCCCCGAAGCCCCCGCCGACCCGCGTGACCCTCACGCTCCCCGCCATCCGGGCCGCCCGCGAGGTCTGGCTCCTGGCGGCCGGCGAGGACAAGGCACAGGCCGCGGCGATCGCCCTGTCGGGTGCCGGTGAGATCCAGGCCCCGGCGGCGGGCGCGCACGGCCGGCAGCGCACCCTGTGGCTGCTGGACTCGGCGGCGGCCTCACAGCTGCCGCGGTCGCTGTATCCGCCGGCGTCGCCCTGAGCGTCGCTCAGAAGCCCATCCTCTGGGGCAGGCCGGGATCCTTGCCGGCCTGCCCCAGAGGCTTTCTCGGACTCCGTCACAAAGGCGCGGCACTTTCCATCCCCCTGCCGGAATTTCATCCGGCGTACGGGCCCGAGCCGTAGGGATTGCCCTGGTTGTAGGGGTTCCCCGCCGACGGGCCGTACGGACTGCCGGGGTTGTAGGGCTGCCCCGGGCCGGGCCCGTACGGGTTGCCGTACGGATTCCCCTGCGGCGGGAGGTACGGGGGCGCGCCCGGCGGCATCGGCGGGGCGTTCGGGGGCATCGGCGGGGGCGCTGGAGCGAACCGCGGCTGGGTCGCCGGGTGGGCGGCGAGGCGAAGGCCGTAGCGCTGCTCCAGGCGCCGCAGCTCCAGCCAGGCGATCCCGGTGACCGTGATCGGGGCGCCCAGGATGAAGAGGATGCCCAGCCCCAGGCCGAGCCCGTGCAGATCGCCCGTGAAGAGGTCGGGGAGGGCCATCAGCCAGGTCGTCACGGTGGCGAGCAGCGGCGGCAGACAGCGGTGGACGCCCGCGGTGCCGAAGAAGTTCGCGCCCACGTGCCAGGCGCCGCGGGCCACGAAGCCGATCAGCCAGAGCACGATCGGCCCGAGGACCAGGATGAAGAACCCCGCGCCACCGGCCGACTGCAGGAGCACGACCGTGAGCACGATCGTCCCCACGAAGAGCAGCAGCAGCTTCAGCGAGTTGAACAGCGACGGCTTCAGCGCGCTGACCGAGCCGCTCCGCCCCCACACGCCGAGCATGATGCCGACCGTCAGCGGTGTGATGAACAGCAGGACGACGGACGCCGTCAGCATGTTCTCCAGCATCTCGTCGAAGGCGAAGCCGCCCTCGACGAAGGTGTAGACGCCGACCGCGGCGACCGTCCCGGCGATGAGCCGCGCCTTCTTGAGCTGCTCCACCGCCGGGTCCACCGACTCCGGGATCCACGCCGGATGGAACATGGCGCGCGCCGCGTACTTCGGCCGCCACAGCGACCCCGCCGACAGCGCGCCGCCCGTCCAACTGCCTTGCGAACCAGCCACTTCGCACTCCCCCGAGCCATGGCCTCCATGATCGCCGGGGAGTCTACGGGAAGCGGACGGCCATGCGCCGCCCGCTTTCCCGCATCGGGGACATCAGCCCTCGGGGACATCAGCGGTCACGAACGACCGCGCAGCTCCCGGTACTTGGCGACCAGCGCCTGGGTGGACCGATCGAGCCCCGGGACGTCGGCGCCCTCGGTGAGCGCCGGCTCGACCCGCTTGGCCAGCACCTTGCCGAGCTCCACACCCCACTGGTCGAAGGAGTCGATGTTCCACACCGCACCCTGGACGAACACCTTGTGCTCGTACAGCGCGACCAGCTGACCGAGGACCGACGGGGTCAGCTCCTTCGCTAGGATCGTCGTCGTCGGGTGGTTGCCCCGGAACGTCTTGTGGCTCACCAGCTCCTCCGGCACCCCCTCGGCTCGCACCTCCTCCGGCGTCTTGCCGAAGGCCAACGCCTGCGTCTGCGCGAAGAAGTTGGCCATCAACAGGTCGTGCTGCGCCTTGAGTTCGTCGCTGAGCTCGGCGACCGGCTCGGCGAAGCCGATGAAGTCCGCCGGGATCAGCTTGGTGCCCTGGTGGATCAACTGGTAGTACGCGTGCTGCCCGTTGGTGCCGGGCGTGCCCCACACCACCGGACCCGTCTGCCACTCCACCGGAATGCCGTCGCGTCCGACGTACTTGCCGTTGGACTCCATGTCCAGCTGCTGGAGATAGGCGGTGAACTTGGACAGGTAGTGGCTGTAGGGCAGCACCGCGTGCGACTGGGCACCCAGGAAGTTGCCGTACCAGATGCCCAACAGGCCCAGCAGCAAAGGCACGTTGGACTCGGCGGGTGCGGTCCTGAAGTGCTCGTCGACGATGCGGAAGCCGTCGAGCATCTCCCGGAAGCGGTCCGGGCCGATGGCGATCATCAGGGAGAGGCCGATCGCCGAGTCGTAGGAGTAGCGGCCGCCGACCCAGTCCCAGAACTCGAACATGTTGGCCGTGTCGATGCCGAAGTCCGACACCTTCCCGGCGTTGGTCGACAGTGCCACGAAGTGCTTGGCGACGGCGGCCTCGTCACCGAGCGCGTCCAGCACCCACTGCCGGGCCGAGGTGGCGTTGGTGATCGTCTCGATGGTGGTGAACGTCTTGGACGCGATGATGAACAGCGTCTCGGCCGGGTCCAGGTCGCGTGTCGCCTCGTGCAGGTCGGCGCCGTCCACGTTGGACACGAACCGCAGTGTGAGGTCGCGGTCGGTGTAGGCGCGCAGCACCTCGTACGCCATCGCGGGGCCGAGGTCGGAGCCGCCGATGCCGACGTTGACGACGTTCCTGATGCGCTTGCCCGTGTGGCCCTTCCACTCCCCCGAGCGGACGCGCTCGGCGAAGCCGGCCATCTTGTCGAGGACCGTGTGCACCGCCGGCACGACGTTCTCCCCGTCGACCTCGACCACCGTGTCCCGCGCCGCCCGCAGCGCGGTGTGCAGTACGGCCCGGTCCTCGGTGGTGTTGATCTTCTCGCCGCGGAACATGGCGTCCCGCAGCCCGAACACGTCCGTCGCCGCCGCCAGTTCGCGCAACAGCCGCAGTGTCTCGTCGGTGACGAGGTGCTTGGAGTAGTCGATGTGCAGGTCCCCGACCTGGAGCGTGTACCCGGTGCCGCGGTCCGGGTCGGCGACGAACAGCTCGCGCAGCCGCACTTCGCCGAGTTCCTCGCTGTGCTTGGTCAGAGCGGTCCACTCGGGCGTCTGGTTGAGCCTCGTACGAGCGTCTGCGTTCATGTCCGACTTCAGCCTTCTTCCGTACCTGTCCCAGCTGGTCCAACCTAGTTGATCAGCGCGTGACATGAGCTGCCGTGGCGCTGTCCTCGGGTGCGTCAACAGATACGTCCCGCTTGAGCGCAGGTGTCAACGAGGCGACGGACAGGACGAAGAAACCGGCCGCGAGCAGTGCCGGGGTGTTGAGGCCCCAGGCCGTGGCGACCGCGCCGCCGAGCAGTGCACCGAGGGGTGCCCCGGCCACGGCCAGCGTCCGGAAGGCCGAGCTGACCCGGCCCAGCATCTCGGCGGGGCTGCGCTCCTGCATCAGGGTCGTGGTGTTGACGTTCCACACCATGCCCATGAGCCCGAAGACGGCCATCGCGGCCACCAGCACGGGCAGGCTGCGCACCGACCCCATCACCACGAGCGCCCCGATCTGCACGCTCCCGGCGAGCAGCACCGACCGCACTCGCCCTATGCGGGAGACGAGCAGCAGGTTGAGTACTCCGCCGGCCAGCGAGCCGACGGTGTAGCCGGTCGTCGCCGCCGCGTACCCGGCGCTGCTCGCGCCCGTCCAGCCGGTCACCAGCAGCACCATGGTGGCGATGAGGGCGCCCACGCCGACGTTGCACAGGGCGGTCGCCGCGCACAGGCCGCGCAGGGCCCGGTCGCGGCCGAGGGTGCGCAGCCCCTCGGCGATCTCCCGGCGCAGGGTGCTGCCCGCCGGTCTCGGCTTCCGTGCGGGCACTGCGGTGCGCAGCGAGGCCACCAGCGCGGCCGCCACCAGGAAGGTCGCCGCGTCGGCCACGAAGGGCACGGCCGCGCCCGCCGCCAGCAGCAGGGGCACGACGGGGGCGCCCAGGAGTCCGCCCGCGATCTTCTGCCCGGTCATCAGGCGGGCGTTGGCGCTGCCGAGGGCCTCGCCGTCGACCAGGGCGGGCAGCAGGGCGGTGGACGCGTTGTCGAAGAGGGTCTGCAGGGTGGTCAGCGCGAAGGCCAGCGCGATCAGCAGTCCGATGGAGGCGTGCCCGAGCGCCACGGCGACGGCGAAGCAGACGACGAGCAGGCCTCGTACCGCGTCCACGGTCCACATCGCGCGCCGCTGGTCCACACGGTCGGCGACGGCTCCGCCGAGCAGTCCGAAGACGAGCCAGGGCAGATAGCCGCAGGCGGTGACGGCCGCTATGGCCAGGGGCTCGTCGGTCAGGGTGACGGCCAGCAGGGGCAGCGCCGCCGTCCGCAGCGCATCACCGAAACTCGAGAGCACGGCGGCGCTCCACAGCCGCCCGAACCCCCCGCGCCACGCGGGCGCACGCACGCCCGCAGCCTCGACCACAGCCACAGCTCCCCCTCACGATTCGCTCGCTCTGCAGCGATGCACAAACCGTAAAGGCCACCACTGACAATGCGGTGGGCCTGTGGACAACCTGCGATGCGGGGCTGTGGACAGGCGAATACAGCTCCGGCCAGGCACCTGTCGGTGCCCGGCCGGCTGTCGATTCCTAGATCTCGCCCCGCAGTTTGGCGAGCGCCTCGGCGAGGATCGCCTCGCCGTCCGCATCGCTGCGCCGCTCCCGTACATACGCGAGGTGCGTCTTGTACGGCTCGGTGCGCGGCGGGTCCGGCGGGTTGTCCCGGTCCTGTCCGGCGGGGAAGCCGCAGCGCGGACAGTCCCAGGTCTCGGGAACCTGCGCGTCGCTGGCGAAGCTGGGCTGCGTCTCGTGCCCGTTGGAGCACCAGAAGGAGATGCGCAGCCGGGGCGCGGACTCGCCCCGCTCGGCCTCGCCCATCGGCCCCGCCCCGACCCGGCTTCCTCGGATCGCGTTGCCACTTGCCACGGTCGTAACTCCCTGCGTGATGGTGCCGCGAAGCGAGTCGGCGTTGTCGCTTCGTTGCGAGCGCCTCAGTCTACGTAAGGCCCAACGCGCGTCCAGTGATTGGAGTTACAGCCCCCACACCTAGACGCAAGCCCCATGATAGGCCGCGCTCAGGTGCGCGTACCGAACATGGGGCCTTACGTACGGATTGTGCGTGCCGGTCAGTTGTTCACCTTCATGAGAAGGCCGAGCACGATGATGCACGCGAACCACAGCAGACCGACCACGACGGTGATCCGGTCGAGGTTGCGCTCGGCGACCGAGGAGCCGCCGACGGAGGACTGCATACCGCCACCGAACATGTCGGACAGGCCGCCGCCCTTGCCCTTGTGCATCAGCACCAGCAGCATCAGCAGCCCGCTGAAGACGATCAGGGCGATCGAGAACCCCATAACCACGGCTGGACCAACTTCCTCGGATCTGGATGGACGACAGGGGCACAGCCACTGGGCTGTGCCCCCGCAAGGGTACGACGGATCGCCGCTACCGCATACTTACTGGTCGCGGAAGCGCACGATCTTGACGAACTCGTCGGCATCGAGCGACGCACCGCCCACGAGCGCCCCGTCGATGTCGGCCTGCGCCATGATCTCGGCGACGTTGCCGGACTTCACGGAGCCGCCGTACTGGATGCGGACCTGGTCGGCCAGCTCCTGGGTGTACAGCTCGGCGATCTTGCCACGGATCGCGGCGCAGACCTCCTGGGCGTCCTCGGCGCCGCAGACCTTGCCGGTGCCGATGGCCCACACGGGCTCGTAGGCGATCACGATCGACTCGGCCTGCTCGGCCGGGAGGTCCTTCAGACCGCCCTCGACCTGGGCGAGGGTGTGGGAGACGTGGTTGCCCGCCTCGCGGACGTCCAGTTCCTCGCCGACGCACAGGATCGGGGTGAGGCCGTGCTTGTAGGCGGCCTTGACCTTGGCATTGACGATCTCGTCGGTCTCGGCGTGGTACTGGCGGCGCTCGGAGTGGCCGATCGCCACGTACGTGCACTTCAGCTTGGCCAGCATGGCGCCGGAGATCTCGCCGGTGTAGGCGCCGGAGTCCTGGGCCGAGATGTCCTGGGCGCCGTACTTGATCTTCAGCTTGTCGCCGTCGACCAGGGTCTGCACGGAGCGCAGGTCGGTGAAGGGGGGCAGGACGGCGACCTCGACGGCCTCGTAGTCCTTGTCCGCGAGGGCGAAGGCGAGCTTCTGGACGTGTGCGATGGCCTCGAGGTGGTTGAGGTTCATCTTCCAGTTACCCGCCATGATCGGCGTGCGAGTGGTCATGCGGGGTCAGTCCTCCAGTGCGGCGAGGCCGGGGAGCGTCTTGCCCTCGAGGTATTCGAGGGAGGCGCCGCCGCCGGTCGAGATGTGGCCGAACGCGTTCTCGTCGAAGCCCAGGATGCGGACGGCCGCGGCGGAGTCGCCACCGCCGACCACGGTGAAGCCCGGGGAGTCGAGGAGGGCCTGGGCAACGGCTTTGGTGCCCTCGGCGTAGTCGGGGTGCTCGAAGACGCCCATGGGGCCGTTCCAGAAGACGGTCGCGGCGTCGGCGAGCTTCGAGGCGTACAGCTTGCGGGTCTCCGGACCGATGTCCAGGCCCTCCTGGTCGGCCGGGATGGCGTCCGCGGCGACGGTGGTGGGGTTGGCCGGGGCCTTCGTCTTCAGGTCCGGGAACTCCCCGGCGACCAGGACGTCGACGGGCAGGACCAGCTCGACGCCGTTCTTCTCCGCGCGCTCGATGTACTCCTTGACTGCCGGGACCTGGTCCTCCTGGAGGAGGGAGATGCCGACCTCGTGGCCCTTGGCCTTGAGGAAGGTGTACGCCATGCCGCCGCCGATGAGCAGGCGGTCGGCCTTGCCGAGCAGCTGGTCGATGACGGCGAGCTTGTCGGAGACCTTGGCGCCGCCGAGGGCGACGACGTACGGACGCCGGACCTCGTCGGTCAGCTTCTTGAGGACGGCGACCTCGCCCGCGATGAGGTAGCCGGCGTAGTGCGGCAGCTTGGCCGGCAGGTCGAGGACCGAGGCGTGCCCCCGGTGCACCGCGCCGAAGCCGTCGCCGACGTAGACGTCGGCGAGGGCGGCCAGCTGGTCGGCGAAGGCGCCCCGCTCGGCGTCGTCCTTGGACGTCTCGCCGGCGTTGAAACGCAGGTTCTCGATGACCGCGACCTGACCGTCGGCGAGTCCCGCGACGGTGGCGGTGGCGGACTCGCCGACCGTGTCGGTGGCGAAGGCGACGTCGGCGCCGAGCAGCTCGCCCAGGCGCGCGGCGGCGGGCGCGAGGGAGAAGGCCGGGTCCGGGGCGCCCTTGGGGCGGCCCAGATGGGAGGCGACGACCACGCGGGCGCCCGCCTCGGCCAGCGCCTTGACGGTGGGCAGCACGGCGCGGATACGGCCGTCGTCAGCGATTTTCACAGTGGCGGTGCCGTTTTCCAGCGGCACGTTGAGGTCGGCGCGGACGAAGACCCGCTTGCCTGCGACGCCTTCGGCGAGAAGTTCGTCGATCGTCTTCATTAAGGGGACTCCCGAGGAGGGTTTGATACTCGGATCGCTGGTGATCCTAAGAGGGCCGTTCGCTGCGTGAGTAGGGCCCGGCGGGCGCGTCCCTGCGCCGACCGGGCCCTTCACTCACATCGAGCTGTCTGCTCCTGCTCCGGCGATCAGAGCTGGTTGCCGACGAAGACCGTGAGGTCGACGAGGCGGTTGGAGTAGCCCCACTCGTTGTCGTACCAGCCGAGGATCTTCACCGACTTGCCCTCCTGGACCATGGTCAGGGAGGAGTCGAAGGTGCAGGAGGCCGGGTCGCTCACGATGTCCGAGGACACGATCGGGTCCTCGGTGTAGAAGAGGATGCCCTTGAGGTCGCCGTCGTCGGCGGCCTTCTTGAACGCGGCGTTGACCTCGTCCTTGGTGACCTCGCGCTGGAGCTCCACGACCAGGTCGGTGGCCGAGCCGGTCGGGACCGGGACGCGCATCGCGATGCCGTCGAGCTTGCCCTTGAGCTGCGGGAGGACCAGGGCGGTGGCCTTCGCGGCACCCGTCGTGGTCGGGATGATGTTCTCGGCGGCGGCGCGGGCACGGCGCAGGTCCGAGTGCGGGAAGTCCAGGATGCGCTGGTCGTTGGTGTACGCGTGGACCGTCGTCATCAGACCCTTGACGATGCCGAAGTTCTCGTCGAGGACCTTGGCCATCGGCGCCACACAGTTGGTGGTGCAGGAGGCGTTGGAGATGACGTGGTGGTTGGCCGCGTCGTACTTGTCCTGGTTGACGCCCATCACGATGGTGATGTCCTCGTCCTTGGCCGGAGCCGAGATGAGGACCTTCTTGGCGCCGCCGGCGATGTGCTTCTCGGCGTCGGCCTTCTTGGTGAAGATGCCGGTCGACTCGATGACGATGTCGACGCCCAGCTCGCCCCACGGGATGTCGGCGGGGTTGCGCTCGGAGAGCACCTTGATGGTGTGGCCGTCGACCGTGATGGTGTCGGCGGTGTGCGAGACCTCGGCCTTGAGGCGGCCCAGGATGGTGTCGTACTTCAGCAGGTGAGCGGTGGTCGCGGTGTCACCCAGGTCGTTGACAGCCACGATCTCGATGTCAGCACCCTGCTCCAGCAGTGCGCGGAAGTAGTTGCGACCGATACGACCGAAGCCGTTGATGCCTACGCGGATCGTCACGAACCGATCTCCTCGTTGGTACGCCGGCTATGCGGTGCCGGCGAGCTCTGTTTGGGATGTCCCCGACCGCCTACGACCCTACCTCCCTGAGGCTCCCTGAGTGACATCGAGATGCCGCATACACGGGCAGGCGGTCCGTACCCGCCAGTAGGGGTACGGACCGCCCGGGTCGAAAGACCCTGTCGCTCGAATCGGTTACGGAGAGTCGGTCACCGTTGACCGGTGTTCACCGGCCGAGTGCGGCGAGCGCCTTTCCGAACAGTGCCTTGCGGTCGGCCGCCGCGGTGACGTGCTCCAGGCCGAAGCCGAGGAGCACGGTGTCGTCCGTGGTGACCGCGCCGTAGGTCTTGAACAGCTCTCCGGTGCGCGCCCAGTCCCGTACGACCGCCGGGCTGCCGGCGGGCGGTCCGGGGACGCTCCAGGCGCCCAGCGACGTCTCGAAGCCCTCGGCCTCGGTGGCGTTGCCGCCGATGACGACGGACGCGTTGTCGGCGAGGACGCCGCGGCCGCCGGATCCGGGGTCGGTGATGTAGCTGAGGGAGATCTCGACCGTCTTGCCCGCGTAGGCGGAGAGGTCGAACTCGACCGGCTGCCAGCCGGCCGAGGCCCCGGTGAAGCTGTTCCACTGACCGCTGGTGCCGGTGGCCGTGCAGGCGCCGTCGCCGTCGCCGAGGGTCAGATACCGCTTGAGCGCGGGGTGGGCCGCGATGAAGTACCCGGCCTCGCACTCCACTGGAACGGCGGTGCTGGTCTTGCCGTTCTTCTCCGGCAGCGTGGTCCAGTCGTCCGCCCCGGCCGTGTGCGCCTCCAGCACCGCGTGGTCGTATCCCTCCTCGGTGTTCCACAGCAGGCGGGTGCTGAGCGTGGGTGCCTGCGCGGCGGTCACCGAGGTGAGGTCGATGGTGCGGGTGAGGCGGTTCCAGGCGTAGTCGCTGTGCGTGACGGCGGCCATGGAGGAACCCTCGTACGGGCCGTACGGGTTGGCCGTGCCCGGGTAGAAGCCCGCGCCCGCGCTCGCGAACTGCGGGAAGCCGGCGACCGGCAGGGTGTCCGAGGTGACGCTGAACGACCCGGCCGTGTCGAGCGGGTTGCCCGGGGCCGCCCCGAGCGGTCCACCGGCTCCGGCGAGCTTGCCCGAGCCCTGGAAGGCGGTGACGCCCGGCAGGGACGTGCGGGTGAAGGCGCCGAGGTAGTACTGGCTGAAGTCGTTCGACAGGGTGCCCCCGCCGAGGTCGACGCTGCCTCCGGCCCGTTCGCCCGCCTCGATCAGCTTGCCGCCCTCGTTGAGGAACGCGCGCAGCTGGAGCTGGGTGGCGTTGCCCGGGACGCTCGCGCCCGTGTAGTGGACGACCGTCTTGAAGTGCTTCAGCACACCGAGCGCGTCCGGCGCGCCCTGGGCGGCGACGTCCCAGACGACCGCCTTGCGGCCGTTGGCCTTCAGCGCGTCGACGTAGGTCTGCGCCTGTGTGGCGGTCGCGCCCTCCTCGGCGACCACGAGCGTGTCCGCGCGCGGCCGTTCGGCGACCGTGTACGTGAAGTGCTCGCTGGAAGTGGGCTTTCCGCCGCGCGTCTCGCCGGTGAACCACACCTCGACCTTGTCGCCCGGATCACCGTCGGCGACCTTGGCGCGGTACTCGTCGAAGTAGAGGTTGTCCTCACCGCCGAAGGTCTCGCCGCCCTTCCAGGCCCTCAGCGCCATGTCCTCGACCCGGCCGCCGTTGACGCGGTACTTGAGCTCCTTGTCGCGCACGGACTTGCGTACGACGACGGAGACTTCCTGGTCCGCGCCGCGCGAGTACGACGTGGCGAACGTCTTCGGGGTGAAGTCGGCGGCCTTGAGACCGAGCGCGGACTTCGGCTGGTCGGGCCGCCCGGCGGACTCGGCGACGGAGAGCGCGAAGGGGATGTTCTTCTCGAACTCCGCCTGGATCAGCTTCTCGTCGTCCGGGAAGTTGAAGACCGACTGGCAGTCGGCCGCGTTCCACTGGTCGTCCGGGTAGAGGTTCGACACGGTCTGGCAGGTCGACATCTCGGGGGTGAACATCGCCAGGCCGTTGACGTTCGACGCGTGGCCGTCCGCCTCGCCGTTGGTGGTGTACAGCTCCGAGGAGACCTGCGGCCGGTAGCCCGGGACCGCGGAGTTGTCCGGGGTGCCGGCGAGCGCCTTGTAGAGGACGTCGTCGGGGGTGTCGGTGGCCACCTGCCAGCCGACCCCGTAAAGGAGGAGTTCGGCGGCGGAGTGGTAGTTGATGCCGTACGTGAAGCCGATCCGCTTCTGGAGGGCGTCCAGGGCCTTGGTCTCGGGCTCGGAGGCCGGGCCCGCGCCGCGGTAGGTCTCACTGGTGGGGTTGGGCGACGAACCCTCGTTGTCGTAGCCCCACTTGTAGGAGAAGTTGCGGTTGAGGTCGACACCGTCACCGACGGCGATGCTCCCGTCGCCGTTGTTGTCGCGCAGGTTCTTGCGCCACAGACGGGTGTCGTCGCTCCGGAAGGTGTGGTCGTAGCCGTCGGGGTTGGCCGAGATGACGAACCACAGCTCGGTGGAGTCGACGATCTTCTTGATGCGCTTGTCGGTCCTGTAGTTGTCGACGTAGTGGTGGAGCAGTCGCCTGGTCATCTCCGGCGTGATCCACTCGCGCGCGTGCTGGTTGGACAGATAGAGGACCGAGGGTTTGGCGCCGTCCTTGGTCTTCTTCGCGTTCTTGGTCAGTTTGAGCGCGAGGATGTCCTGGCCGTTGACCGTCTTCCCGATGGACACGACCTTGGTGAGGCCCGGGTTCTGCCGGCCGGTGCGGAGGATCTCCTCCTTGATGTTGCCGGCCCCGCTGTACGGGCGGAACACCCCGTCGGCGGCGGCGTCGACCCGGGCCTCGGCCTTGGCGGAGAGGGTGTGCTCAGTAAGCTCGACGCCCTGTTTCTCCAGCTTGTCGGCCTGTTTGTCGGTGAGGTAGACCTCGACCGTCGCGGTGCCCTTGGCGGGTACCTGCTCGCTCAGTTCATGGCCGTCCTGGCCGGCCGCCAGCAGCAGGGGTACCTGCTTGTTGGTGACCTCGGCGCGGAAGACCTTGATCTCGTCGGGTTCGGGAGAGGCCGCGCTCTCCGCGGCCTGGGCGATGGGCGCGAGGCCCGCGCCGCCCAGGAGAAGTGCACCAACGGCGAGGATCGGTCTCGCTCTTCGTCTCATGTGCCCCCCTTGCGTTTGTCCGCCACAGCAGCGAACACATGCCAGGCTCATGACAGTTCATGATCCAGTCAAGGGGGCCCCAAACACAGACCGACGCCGGTACCGACACTCCGATGGAGCATCGGCACCGGCGTGGTGACGGTTCGTCAACCAGGCTTTTCAGCCCACGAGGTTGTCGGCCATCTCCTCGGTGATGCTGGACTCGGTGCCCGGGATGCCGAGATCCTGGGCCCGCTTGTCGGCCATCGCCAGCAGCCGACGGATACGGCCGGCCACGGCGTCCTTGGTCAGCGGCGGGTCGGCGAGCGCGCCCAGCTCCTCCAGGGAGGCCTGCTTGTGATCCATGCGCAGCCGGCCGGCGGCGGCGAGGTGCTCGGGCACGTCGTCGGCGAGGATCTCCAGGGCGCGCTGCACCCGGGCTCCGGCGGCGACGGCCGCGCGAGCCGAGCGGCGCAGGTTGGCGTCGTCGAAGTTGGCGAGACGGTTCGCCGTCGCGCGGACCTCGCGGCGCATCCTGCGCTCCTCCCAGGCCAGCACCGACTCATGGGCGCCGAGCCGGGTGAGCAGCGCGCCGATCGCGTCGCCGTCGCGGACCACCACCCGGTCCACCCCGCGGACCTCACGGGCCTTCGCGGCGATGGAGAGCCGGCGGGCGGCGCCGACCAGGGCGAGCGCGGCTTCCGGACCCGGACAGGTCACCTCCAGGGAGGAGGAACGGCCGGGCTCGGTCAGCGAGCCGTGCGCCAGGAAGGCCCCGCGCCAGGCGGCCTCCGCGTCACAGGTGGCCCCGGAGACGACCTGCGGGGGCAGCCCCCGGATCGGGCGGCCCCGTCCGTCCACCAGTCCGGTCTGCCGGGCCAGCTGGTCACCGCCGGCGACCACGCGCACCACGTAACGCGAACCGCGGCGCAGTCCGCCCGGTGCCATCACGATCAGCTCCGAGCTGTGGCCGAAGATCTCCAGGATGTCCCGCTTGAGCCGCCGGGCCGCCATCGCGGTGTCCAGCTCCGCCTCGATCACGATGCGCCCGCTCACCAGGTGAAGGCCGCCGGCGAACCGCAGGATGGCGGAGACCTCCGCCTTTCTGCAGCAGGTCCGGGTGACGGGGAGCCGGGAGATCTCGTCCTTCACCGCTGCCGTCATCGCCATGGGCCGATCCTTCCATGCATCCGAAAAATACGGTCGTACGCGGCGGCCAACAGCTCCGGGTCGTGCCTCGGTGTTCCGTCGGGCCGGGCCACCGGCGCCAGCTCGACCGCGGCGCCGAACCTCTTGGCGGCGTCGGTCAGCGAGTCGCGGTCGGGCACGGCGGCCTGGTCGGCCAGCACCACGTCCAGGGCGAGTTTAGGGGCGTGTCGTCCCAAAACCTCCAAATGACGCTGCGGGGAGAAGCCTTCGGTTTCTCCGGGCTGCGGGGCGAGGTTCAGGGAGAGTACCCGGCGCGCCTTCGTCTGGATGAGGGCGTCCAGGAGCTCGGGCACCAGCAGATGCGGGATGACCGAGGAGAACCAGGAGCCGGGGCCGAGCACCACCCAGTCCGCATCGAGGACGGCGGCGACCGCCTCGGGAACGGCGGGCGGGTCGTGCGGCACGACGTGCACGGACTGCACCTCGCCCGGGGTGAGGGCGACGGTCGCCTGTCCGCGCACGGTGTCCACGTCGTCGGGCCGGTCCGGGTCGTGCCCCTTGACCAGGGCCTGCAGCTCCAGGGGTACGGCGGACATGGGCAGCACGCGCCCGTGCGCGCCGAGCAGCTTGCCGACCAGGTCGAGAGCCTGGACATGGTCGCCGAGCTGCTCCCACAGGGCGACGATCAGCAGATTGCCGACCGCGTGCTCGTGCAGGTCGCCCTTGGAGTGGAAGCGGTGCTGGATGACCCGGGCCCAGGTCTGGCCCCAGTCGTCGTCCCCGCACAGCGCGGCCAGCGCCTTGCGCAGATCGCCGGGCGGCAGGACGCCCAGCTCGTCACGGAGCCGCCCGCTGGAGCCGCCGTCGTCGGCCACGGTGACGACGGCGGTGAGGTCGCCGGTGATCCGGCGCAGTGCGGCGAGCGAGGCGGACAGGCCCATGCCGCCGCCCAGGGCGACGACCTTGGGCTGGGCGCCCCGGCGGCGCGGTCTGGCGCCGCGGGCCTCCACGGGCCGGGTCGCGCGTCCCTCGGGCACGACCCGGCGCAGCCTGCTCAGCCGCGGAGAACGTTCTGTCATTCCCGTCCCATGTCCCGGTGTACGACCACCGTCTCCACGCCCTGGGAGGCGAGTCGGGCGGCGAGC
The DNA here is from genome assembly GCF_030403745.1 of Streptomyces sp. S.PB5. GTDB lineage: Bacteria > Actinomycetota > Actinomycetes > Streptomycetales > Streptomycetaceae > Streptomyces. Next base: position 866,896 of record NZ_JAQMWP010000001.1, on the reverse strand, counting down.
TTCTCGGAGGTGGCGACGGAGCGGTGCTTGCCGCCGGTGCAGCCGACCGCGATGGTCACGTACCGCTTGCCCTCGCGGCGGTAGCCGGCCGCGATCAGCTGGAGCAGCTCGGAGTAGCGGTCGATGAACTCCTTGGCGCCGGGCTGGTTGAAGACGTACGCCGACACCTCCTCGTTGAGGCCGGTGAAGGGGCGCAGCTCCGGGACCCAGTGCGGGTTGGGCAGGAAGCGCATGTCCACGACGAGGTCGGCGTCGACGGGGAGGCCGTACTTGAAGCCGAAGGACATGACGGTGGCCCGCAGCTCGGGCTCCTCCTCGCCGGCGAACTGGGCGTCCATCTTGGCGCGCAGCTCGTGCACGTTGAGGCTGGAGGTGTCGATGACCAGGTCGGCGTCGCCGCGCAGCTCGCGCAGCAGCTCGCGCTCGGCGTCGATGCCGTCGACGATGCGGCCGTCGCCCTGGAGGGGGTGCGGGCGGCGCACCGACTCGAAGCGGCGGACCAGGGCCTCGTCGGAGGACTCCAGGAAGACGATCCGCCGGGTGACGTGCTTGGCCTCCAGGTCGGCGAGGGACTCGCGCAGGTTGTCGAAGAAGCGGCGGCCGCGGACGTCGACGACGACCGCGATCCGGGCGACATTGCCCTGGGAGCGGGCGCCGAGCTCCACCATGGTGGGGATCAGCGCGGGCGGCAGGTTGTCGACGACGAACCAGCCGAGGTCCTCCAGACACTTGGCGGCGGTCGACCGGCCGGCCCCGGACATGCCGGAGATGATCACCAGCTCGGGGATGGCCGCGTCGGGGATCCCGGCGGCTTCGCCGGTCGTGCCCGTGCTCGTGCCCGTACTCACCTGTGCTCCGTCTCCGCCTTGGCTCTCTCGGCCTTCGTTCTCGTTCACATTCATGTCTCCTGCCCCCGTCGTTCGTCCGGGGCGCCCGTCCGAAGGGGCTCCCCACTAAAACCCATGGTGCCGGGTTCCTCTTCCATGATCTCTCCGGTGGCCGTGTTCACCGCAGGAGCGGGCTGTGCCGCCTCGCTGAGGGCCACGGCAATGGTCTCGGCCGTTTTACGGCCTATGCCGGGGACCTCGCAGATCTGGTCGATGGTGGCAGAGCGAAGTTTCTTCAACGAGCCGAAATGTTTCAGAAGTGCCTGCTTACGGGTGTCCCCGAGGCCGGGGACGTCGTCCAGGGGGCTCGACCGGAAGCGCTTGGCCCGTTTGGTGCGCTGGTAGGTGATCGCGAAGCGGTGGGCCTCGTCGCGGACGCGCTGGAGGAGGTAGAGGCCCTCGCTGGTGCGGGGCAGGACCACCGGGTCGTCCTCGTCGGGCAGCCAGACCTCTTCGAGGCGCTTGGCGAGGCCGCAGACGGCGATGTCGTCGATGCCGAGCTCGTCGAGGGCCTTCTTGGCGGCCGCGACCTGCGGCTGGCCGCCGTCGACGACGAGGAGCTGGGGCGGGTAGGCGAACTTCTTGGGGCGGCCGTCCTCGTTCTTGAGGCCGCCGTCCCCGAGCTCACCGTCGGGCAGGTTGTCCACCCACTCGCCGGTCTTCTCCTTCTCGGCGAGGTACCGCTTGAAGCGGCGCGTGATCACCTCGTGCATGGAGCGGACGTCGTCCTGCCCCTCGCCGTGCCAGATTTGCGTGTCTCCGACACGACCCGTGATCTGGAACCGCCGGTACTCGCTCTTGCGCTGCAGCCCGTCCTCGAAGACGACCATGGACGCCACGACGTCGTCGCCCTGGAGGTGGGAGATGTCGAAGCACTCGATGCGCAGCGGGGCGCTGTCCAGGTCGAGGGCCTCGGCGATCTCCTCCAGGGCACGCGAGCGCGTGGTCAGGTCGGAGGCGCGCTTGGTCTTGTGCAGGGCGAGGGCCTGGAGGGCGTTGCGCTCCACGGTCTCCATGAGCGCCTTCTTGTCGCCGCGCTGCGGGATGCGCAGCGAGACGTTCGACCCGCGGCGCCCGGTGAGCCACTCCTGGACCGGCTCGACGGGTTCGGGCAGGGCCGGGACGAGGACCTCCTTGGGGACGGAGTCCCCGGTCTCCTCGCCGTAGAGCTGCTGGAGGGCGTGCTCGACGAGGGCGCCGGTGGTGATCTCCTCGACCTTGTCGGTGACCCAGCCGCGCTGGCCGCGCACGCGTCCGCCGCGGACGTGGAAGATCTGCACGGCGGCTTCGAGCTCGTCCTCGGCGACCGCGATGAGGTCGGCGTCGGTCGCGTCGGCGAGCACGACCGCGTTCTTCTCCATGGCCTTCTTCAGGGCCTGGATGTCGTCGCGCAGGCGAGCGGCCCGCTCGTACTCCATCTCCTCGGCCGCCTCCGTCATCTGCTTCTCCAGGCGGCGCAGATACGTCCCGGTCCGGCCGGCCATGAAGTCGCTGAACTCCTCGGCGAGCTCGCGGTGTTCCTCGGCGGAGACCCGGCCGACGCAGGGGGCCGAGCACTTGCCGATGTAGCCGAGGAGGCAGGGGCGGCCGGTGCGGGCGGCGTTCTTGAAGACACCGGCGGAGCAGGTGCGGACGGGGAAGACACGCAGCAGCAGGTCGACGGTGTCGCGGATCGCCCACGCGTGCCCGTACGGCCCGAAGTAGCGGACGCCCTTCTTCTTGTGACCGCGCATCACCTGCACGCGCGGGAACTCCTCGTTCATCGTCACCGCGAGATACGGATAGCTCTTGTCGTCGCGGTACTTGACGTTGAACCGGGGGTCGTACTCCTTGATCCAGGAGTACTCCAGCTGCAGGGCCTCGACCTCGGTGGACACCACCGTCCACTCCACGGACGCGGCGGTGGTCACCATGGTGCGGGTGCGCGGGTGGAGGCCCGCCAGGTCCTGGAAGTAGTTCGCCAGGCGCTGACGCAGGCTCTTGGCCTTTCCGACGTAGATCACCCGGCGGTGCTCGTCGCGGAATCGGTAGACCCCGGGAGAGTCCGGGATCTGCCCCGGCCTGGGGCGGTAGCTGGAGGGATCGGCCATGTCTCCCACCCTACTGGCGGGGGCTGACAGTCCGGCGGGGCTGTGGACAACGGCCGGGCGGCTCCCATCCGGAGCGGACGGCTCCGGCCTGGACGGACGGCTCCTATCTGGACTCCAGGAACGTGAGCACGGCCAGCACCCGGCGGTGGTCGTCGGTGTCCTCGGTGAGGCGGAGCTTGCCGAGGATGCTGCGGACGTGTTTCTCGACGGTGCCCTCGGTGACCCACAGCCGGCGTCCGATGCCGGCGTTCGAGCGGCCCTCCGCCATGAGGGCGAGGACCTCCTGTTCACGGGAGCTGAGGTGGGAGAGGGGGTCGTCGCGGCGCTGGGCGGTGAACAGTTCGTGGACCAGTGAGGGGTCCACCACCGAGCCGCCCTTGGCGATGCGGTCCAGGGCGTCGATGAACTCGTCGACGACCGTGACCCGGCTCTTGAGCAGATAGCCGACCCCGCGTCCGCCCGCCAGCAGCTCCAGGGCGTCCTCGACCTCGACGAACGCGGACAGGACGAGGATGCCGGTGTGCGGGTGGCGTTCGCGGATGGTGCGGGCCGCCTTGAGGCCCTCCGTGGAGTGGTCGGGCGGCATCCTTATGTCGACGATCGCGATGTCGGGCCGCTCCTCGTCGACCAGTTCCAGGAGCCGCTCGGCGTCCCCCGCCTGGCCGAGCACCTCGTACCCGACCCGCTCGCACAGGCTCGCCAGGCCCTCCCTGAGCAGGATGTCGTCGTCGGCGAGGACGACCCGTCCCCGCACCTGCCGCCGCGCTGCGTCGTCCATGGCCCCGGCTCCCCTTGCCCCGACCGTTCGGTGCGCGCCCAACAGCCTGCCCCACCCATGGGGTTACGGCTAGCCGGAAGCGGAATTGGGGGCTTGCCGTGACGACATGCGGACGTGGGCGAGCGATTCTCGTACCAGTGCGATGCAGAGGGACCGGCCGCTCCGGGCGAGGAGCGGCGGGTCGCGGGACCGAAGGGTTGCGGAACATGCGGCGGACACGGATCGAGAGGCCACGGCGGTCCACCCGTGTCCGTCCCGGCACCGAGGACACGTACGGCCTCGATGACCTCCTCGATCCCAGGGACCCCGACATAGTGCGCGCCAAGCGCGTGCGGCCGGCACGGCACGGCGGCGGCGACCGCCTCTAGGACCGGACGGCAGCCTCTCCGTCCGAGACGACCGCCCGGTGCGTACGCGACGTCACCAGTCCGAGGTCCCCCGCCCGGACAACTCCCCCCGCGTGCGCGCCGGGCGGTCACATGTCCGTCGGGGGCGGGTTCAGCGGGAGCCGCACCCCCATGGTGGTGCCCTCCCCCGGCGGGCTGCTGACATCGAGTTTCCCGCCGATCGCCTCGACCCGGTCGATGAGCCCGATCAGGCCGGAACCGCGGCCCGGGTCGGCGCCTCCGACACCGTCGTCGCGGATGACGAGCTCCAGCCACTCGTCCCGGATCCCGGCCTCGACGCTCACCACGCGCGCGTGCGCGTGTTTCGCGGCGTTGGTCAGGCACTCCGAGGTGACGTAGTACGCGGCCACCTCCAGTGGTTCCGGCAGCCTTGTCGTCGGCAGTTCCAGGTCGAGTACCACGGGGACCGCCGAGCGGCGGGCCAGGGAGCGCAGGGCGGGGCCCAGGCCGCCTTTGGAGAGGATGGCCGGGTGGATGCCGCGGGCCACCTGGAGCAGGTCCTGGAAGGCGTCGTCGAGGCCCTTGCCGACATGGGCGAGCTGCTCGGCGAGTTCCGAGGAGGGGTCCGTCAGCAGCGACTCGGCCAGCCGCAGATCCAGCTGGAGGGCGACGAGCCGCTGCTGGACCCCGTCGTGCAGATCGCGCTCGATCCGGCGCCGGGAGGCGTCCGCGGCGGCCACCACGCGCGCGCGTGACGCGGTCAACTGGGCGCGGCTGTCGGCGTTGGCGATGGCGGCTGCCACGAGTTCGGTGAAGTCGGCCAGCCGCGCCTCGGTGCCGCCGGGCAGCACGTCCAGCGGGGAGGCCGCGAGGACGTACCCCCACAGCCGGTCCTCGACGACGATGGGCGCGCCCACGGCGTGGCCGACGTGGGCCGCGCGCCGGGTCCGGGAGATCTCGCGTATCGCCTTGCGGCCCGCCTGCCGACGCGTCGCCCTGGTGGTCCGCTCCAGTCTTTCGGGGAATCCGAGCACGGTGCCGAGGACGGTCTGGCTGCCGTCGGGTTCCTGCCGGAGCACGGCCGCGCTCGTGTTCAGCAGGGCCCCGACCTCCTCCGCCACTCTCGTGAACACCTTGGAGGGCGCAGCGCCGCGGGCCACCAGGGTGGCGACCCGGCGCAGCGCCGCCTGCTCCAGGGCGGCCCGGCGGCTCTCGGTGACATCGCGGGCGGTGGCGTAGACGAGCCCCTCCTCGGGGACCGGCCGGGCGCTCCACTGGAGCCGGCACTCGGTGCCGTCGGCGCGCCGGTAGCGGTTCTCGAACTCGGCCACCGCGACACCGTTCGCGAGCCGGTCGAGGGAGGCGCGTGTGCCGTCCCGGTCGTCCTCGTGCACGAACTCGATGTACGGCCTGGACAGCAGTTCCTCGGCCGAGTATCCGAGCGTCCGTTCGAAGGCCGGGTTGACCCGCTTGAAGTAGCCGTCGACCCCGCTGATGCAGAGCAGGTCGAGGGAGAGGTTGAAGATGCTCTCCACCTCCTGCTCGGCCTTCTCCCGCCGCCCGTGGGCCGCCGCGAAGGACGCCATGGTGCCGTTCATCCCGCGGAGCAGCTGGGCCCACGTGCCGCCGAAGGAGGCGACGTCGGCCCGGTGTTCGAGCCGGTTGGCGTCGATCGCCGAGTTCATGGTCCGGATCTCCCCGGCCAACCGCTCGGTGGTGACCCGCAGTTCGCGGAAGGTGTCGGCGACATCGCCGAGTTCGTCGCGGCCCACGTACCGGATGTCGTACGAGAGATCCCCGGACGACAGGGCCCGCGCGCCCTCCGAGACCTCGCTGAGGGGGCGGGTGATGGACCGGCGCAGGGTCAGGGCGAGGACGGTGACGGCGACGAGGACGGTCAGTGAGACAGCGAGTTCGCGCTCGACGCGGCTCTCCGCGGTGTGACGGTCGCGGGCGGCGATGACGGCGAGATCGCGCGCGGCCCGGTCCTGGATGTCGCGCAGGCCGTCGATGCGGGCCTTGGAGTCGGCCAGCCAACGGTCGTACGAGGGCCAGTGGGCGGTGTCGGGGTCGGACGCGCCGAGCGTCTCGCGGACCGTGTGCACGGCCCGGCCCGGGGCCTGGAACTGCACGGTGTGCAGCTGCCCCTTCAGCTGGCCCGAGGTGTTCTGCTCGAAGTTGTCGAGCTCGGCGGCTTCGAGGGCGGGCCAGCGTCCGGCGACGGTGGGGCGCCGGCCGGCGGGGGCGTCGAGCAGGACGGCCAGCTCCACGCGCTCGCGTTCGGCGGCCTCGATGGCGCGGATCAGCGCGATGTGGGCGTCGGCGGCGCGGCCCGACTCCCGGGTGGGCCGCTCGGATTCGAGGAGGGCGGCGTTGTCGAGAAGGATGTCCTCGATCCCCGCGTACTCCTCGCCCATCGCGAGGGCGTCGAGGGAGGCGGTGCCGGTCTGGACGCGCACCGCGTGCAGCCCGCGGCTGACGCCGTCGAGGACAGCGGCGACATCGGACTCGGACCAGGAGGCGGCGCGGCCGGTGGCCCGGTCCAGCGCGCGGCCGGCGACCCGCTCGGCGGCGGACCGTTCCGCCAGGGAGGTCCGCGTGGGGCGCAGCCTGGCCTCCACGGCGGCGATGCGCTCCCGTGCGACGGAGTCGGAGAGCTCGGTGATCGAGAACGACAGCCCGGTCGCGGTGTGGAAGGTGCGCAGCTCGCGGGCCTCGTGCCACTGGGCCACCGCGCTGAAGGCGGTGAAGACCAGCAGCCCGGTCACCGGCAGCAGGACGAGCAGCATCAGCTTGCGGCCGACGCGCAGACGGGACAGGAGCGATGGCCGGCCCTGCCGCGCGGACGGTCGTCCGGACTCCCCCGGCCGGCCAGTACCTCTGGCAGGTCCGGTCCGGGGCGGCGGGGAGCGGCGGCGCACGGTCGGTCCTCAGCGGCCGGTGGGCGGGTGGTACCGATGGTCCGCGAGGTCCTTGTCGACGGCCCGGGCCGCCTCGTCGAGGGCGGCCTTCACGGGGGCCCGGTCGGACATGATCCTCGCGAAGGCCCGGGAGAAGACGTCGGTGATCGCCGGATAGGCGGGCGTCCGCGGCCTGGGCCGGGCGACCCCGGCCGTCAGCTGCTCGATGAACGGATGCCCGGCGCCGTCGCTGCCGTACGGGGTGGAGCGCTTCACCGCGCTGCCGGTGGCGGGGATCCCGCCGTTGTCGGCCTCGCTCATCCGGTGAACCCGGTCCGGCTCCAGCAGACAGGCGAGGAAGCGCCGTACGGCGTCGCCGTCGGCCGCGCCCGAAGTGACGCCGTAGACGAGCCCGATGTGGACGGGCGTCCGGTTGCCCGCCTTGCGGAGGGTGTGCAAGACGCCGGTGAACTCGTCCGAGGTCCAGGTGCAGTGGATGCCCGTCGGGATACGGATCCCGGCCTTCTTCAGGACCGAGGGCCGCGCATAGAGGCCCAGTCCCGAGTCGAAGGTGCCGATGCCGTTGGGGCCGTCGAAGTCGAGCAGGTCCGGCAGGTCCGGCAGGTCCGGCAGATCGCCTCCGGCCGCGGCGGCGGTCACCAGGGGCGGTACAACGAGCTGTCCGGTGCCGTCGCGCCTGCCGTCACAGGGGGTGTCGGAGGCGGCCTTCACACGCCCCTTGCCGCCCTCGTCGTCGCCCCCACTGCAGCCGGCGACGGGCAGCACGGCGCGCAGAACGCAGACCGGGATCAGCCTCGCCTTCATCGCGCACCCCCGCTCGACCGGACGACCTCGGCCTTTTCAGGGCAGTCCACATGCTACCCCCGGTGATGCGCCGCTGCGCTGAGTGAGCGGGAACTGCCCGATTCGGCAAGGGACTTCAGCACTTTCCAGGTGCCCGGAAGCAACGCGCGTCGACTCTTTCCGGGTAGCTGGAAAGCGCAATCACCTGCCTGTTGGGACGCTGTGGGACATGTCCATGCGCTGTCTTCTCGTCGATGACAGCATCCGTTTCCTGGAGGCCGCGCGCACGCTTCTGGAGCGGGACGGAATATCCGTCGTCGGCGTCGCCATGTCAGGTCCGGAGGCTCTCGCGCGGGCCGCCGAACTGGCCCCGGACATCGTCCTGGTGGATCTCGATCTGGGTGGGGAGAGCGGCTTCGACCTGGCGGTACGACTGGCCGGCAGCGTCTCGTCCGTGATCATCCTGATCTCCACGCACTCCCTGGACGACTTCGAGGAACTCGTGGCCGCCAGCCCGGCCCGCGGATTCCTGCCCAAGTCCGCGCTGTCCGCCCGGGCGATCAGAAACATACTCGGCAACGACGGTACCGTCGCGCCGACTTGACATTCCCGGCCACACTCCCGGCCGGGAGTGCGCGGCTGTTGGGCATGAGGTGTTGTCGGGACTTGGTCAACACGCTTCAATGCGGGGGAACTCGGGACCGTGAAGAACGGCGTACGGATGTGAAGATGCCCCGGCCCCGGTGCGAATCCGCGCGAACGGTCTGACCAGCCGTCGCGAACACACAGAAAGGCCCCTGCATGCCGCACGCCACACAGCACGCGGACGTCGCCGCCGTCGCCTCCGCGGAACTGGACACGGCCCTGCGAGGCGGCCCCTTCCATGTGGCCCTGCGCGCCGCGATAGCCGCCCGTGGTCTGCCGCTCCAGCGGGTGCAGCACCATCTCTCCCGCTACGGGGTCAAAGTCGGTGTCACCAGCCTGAGTTACTGGCAGCAGGGTGCGCGCCGCCCCCAGCGCCCCGAGTCGCTGCGCGCGGTGCGGGCGCTGGAGGAGATCCTCCAGCTGCCGGAGGAGTCGCTGATCAGGCTGCTCGCCGAGACCGAGGAACAACACACCGCAGGCCAGCGCCCCGCCGTCCGCTCCTACCGTTCCCTCGTCGAGGCCTCCGGAGTCCTGGAACGGCTGCTGGCCGAGCTGGACTCACCGCGGGACGGCGGGCTGCACACCCTCGGCCATCATGAGCGGGTGCGGATCGGGAGCCGCCGGGAGCTCCTGGGGCGCGAGTCGCACCACATCGTGCGCGCCCACAAGGACGGCGTCGACCGCTTCATGGCCGTCCACCACGGCGACCCGGGATGCGCGCCGGAGCGTATGCAGGTGCACGCCCTGGAGAACTGCCGCACGGGACGCGTCCGCCTCCACCACGAGACCGGGGTGCTCGTCGCCGAGCTGCTCTTCGACACCCGGCTGCGGGCCGGCGACACCTTCCTGTTCCGCTACGGCGTCGAGGACGGCACGGCCGGCGTCTCCCGCGAGTACGTCCGCGGCTTCGGTCCCTCGGGCGGGCAGTACGCGCTCCAGGTGCGGTTCGACGAGAACGCGCTGCCGGTCCGCTGCCACCGGTTCGCCCAGCACTCGGCGGCGGCCCCGCGCAGCGGGCGCCAGGAGCTGGCGCTGACCGGGCTGCACCGCTCGGTGCACATCGTCGAGCCGCGGGTGCGGACGGGGATCGTGGGGATCGGGTGGGACTGGGAGTGAGTGCCCGGGCGGAGGCACGGGTTTGACCGGTTCCAGCTGACGTAAACGCTTGCGCAAGCGTTTACGCGGATCGGCGGATGGGATACGTTCCCGGTCTGAGGGGTGCCCAGGACGAGGGGACGGGACGTCATGCCGACGATGGCCGATGTCGCACGCAGCGCGGGCGTCTCCGTGGCGACCGTCTCCCATGTACTCAACGACACCCGGCCGGTCCTGCCGCACACCCGCCAGGCCGTCCTGGACGCCATGGACGAGCTCGGCTACACGCCCAATACCCTGGCCCGCTCGCTGGTGACCTCCCGCACCCGTTCCATCGGGCTCGCGGTGTCGGCGATCAGCAATCCGTACTTCACGGAGATCCTCCAGGGAGTCGAGGCAGCGTCTCTGGAACACGGCTACAGCCTGCTCATAGCCGACCCGCACGACGACCCCGTCCATGAGCGCAAGGTCGTCCAGCTCCTGCACGAGCGACGCGTGGACGGCATGATCGTCGCGCCGTCCGCGACACCGGGCGACCTCCTCGCCTATCTCACCCGGCACGAGGTACCGACCGTGCTGCTCGACCGCGTCGTCGACGACCCGCCGCCGCGCTTCGACCAGGTCTGCGCCGAGAACACCGCACCGACCGGCGAGCTGGTCACCCACCTCGCCGGGCTCGGCCACCGGCGGATCGGCCTGGTCGCGGGGCTGCCCGGGCTCAGCACCAGCAGCGAGCGGATCGCCGGGTACCGCGCCGGCCTGACGGCCGCGGGACTGCCGTACGACGAGAAGCTGGTCGTCCATGGCGACTCCGCGTCGGCCGGTGCCGAGCGGGCGACCGCCGCCCTGCTGTGCCTCGACGAGCCGCCGACGGCCCTCGTCACCGCCAACAACGCGATGACCCTCGGCACACTGCGCGCCCTGCGGGACCGCGGGCTGGCCGTGCCCGACGACATCGCGCTGTGCTGCTTCGACGACTTCGCCTGGGCCGACCTCTTCTCCCCCCGGCTCACCGCGATCGCCCAGCCCAGCAAGGAGATCGGGGCGCGAGCGGTCGCGGTGCTGCTGGAACGCCTGGCCGAGCCGGACCGCGCCGCCCGGACGGTCCGTCTGCCGTGCGCCTTCGTGCATCGCACGTCGTGCGGCTGCCCCGAGAAGGCCGCGGCGCCCGAACTCCCGCTGCCGGACGGCCGGTTGCATACGCCCGTCTCCCCCGCCGTCGTGGAACGGCCTCGCAAGCCCGAGAAAGGAACCCGCTCGTGATCGTCGTCGCCGGTGAGGCCCTCATCGACCTGGTGCCGCAGGGCACGGGAGCCCTGGCGGGGCTGACGCCCGCGCTCGGCGGCGGCCCGTACAACACGGCCGTCGCCCTCGGCCGCCTCGGCTCCCCCACCGCCTTCTGCTCCCGTACGTCGTCGGACGCCTTCGGCGAGGCGCTGCTCGACGGGTTGCGTCGGGCGTCGGTGGATGTGTCGGCGGTGCAGCGCGGACCGGAGCCGACCACGCTGGCGGTCGCCACGATCGACGCGCGGGGCTCGGCCGCCTACTCGTTCTACGTCGAGGGCACCGCGGACCGTCTGTTCGCGGCCCCCGGCTCCCTCCCCGCCGGCACGCGCGCGGTGTCGTTCGGCACCTGCTCGCTGGTCCTGGAGCCGGGGGCGAGCGTGTACGAGGAGCTGATGCGGACCGCGGCCGCGCAGGGCGTGTTCACCGCGCTCGACCCGAACATCCGGGCCGGGCTGATCCCCGATCCGGACGCCTACCGGGCCCGGTTCAAGAGCTGGCTGCCCTCGGTGTCCCTGCTCAAGCTGTCCGAGGAGGACGCGCTGTGGCTGGGCGGCACTCCCCGTGAATGGCTGGCCGCGGGCCCCTCGGCCGTCGTCATCACCCAGGGCGGGGACGGTCTGACCGCGTTCACCCGGGACGGCTCGGTGCACGCCGTACCGGGCGAGAAGGTCGACGTCGTCGACACGATCGGGGCGGGCGACACGGTGAACGCGGCCCTGCTGCACGGCCTGTCCGTCCGGGACGCCCTGTCCGCCGAGGCGCTCGACGGGCTGGGCCGCGACGGCTGGACCCAGCTGCTGCGGTTCGCGGCCCGCGCGGCGGCGATCACCTGCTCACGGGCGGGGGCGGAGCCGCCGTACGCCTCCGAGCTGGACTGACCGCCGCGTGGTCGCGCGCGAGCGGCCCGGTACCGCGAGTTGATGCGCAGGCCGTCTCATCTGCAGGCCGCTCTCACAGGAACGGGGCCGCCACGCACCGAGTCGATCGGTACGTGGCGGCCCCGGCCGTCCGTCGGACAGTGCCCTCGTGGCGGGCCGTGCCCGTCAGGCCTTGCGGGCCCGCGTCGCCTTCTTCGCGGGTGCCGCCTTCTTCGTGGCTCCGGCCACCTTCTTGGCCGGCGTGCTCTCGGCGGCCTTGGTCGCGGTCGTCCTGGCGGTGGCCGTCTTCTTCGCCGTCGACTTGGCGGCGACGGTCTTCTTGGCCGCGGTCTTGCGCGGGGCCTTCACCGAGGAGGCATCGCTGATCCGGTCGGCGCCGAGGATCTCCCGCAGGAACTTGCCGGTGTGACTGGCGGGGACCGCGGCGACCTCCTCGGGCGTGCCCTCGGCGACCACGAGTCCGCCACCGGCGCCGCCCTCGGGGCCCATGTCGACGATCCAGTCGGCGGTCTTGATCACATCGAGGTTGTGCTCGATGACGATGACCGTGTTGCCCTTGTCGACCAGGCCCGCGAGGACCTTCAGCAGCTTGCTGATGTCCTCGAAGTGCAGACCGGTGGTCGGCTCGTCGAGGACGTAGACCGTCCGCCCCGTGGACCGCTTCTGGAGCTCGCTGGCGAGCTTCACACGCTGGGCCTCACCACCGGAGAGGGTCGTCGCGGACTGGCCGAGGCGGACATAGCCGAGACCCACGTCGTTGAGCGTCTTCAGATGGCGGTTGATCGCCGGCACGGCCTCGAAGAAGTTCATCGCTTCCTCGATCGGCATGTTCAGGACCTCGGCGATGGACTTGCCCTTGTAGTGGACCTCCAGGGTCTCCCGGTTGTACCGGGCGCCGTGGCAGACCTCGCACGGGACGTAGACGTCCGGGAGGAAGTTCATCTCGATCTTGATCGTGCCGTCGCCCGCGCAGTTCTCACAGCGGCCGCCCTTGACGTTGAAGGAGAAGCGCCCGGGCAGGTAGCCGCGGACCTTCGCCTCGGTGGTCTCGGCGAACAGCTTGCGGACGTGGTCGAAGACGCCGGTGTACGTCGCCGGGTTGGACCGCGGGGTGCGGCCGATGGGCGACTGGTCGACATGGACGACCTTGTCGACCAGGTCGTCGCCGTCCACGCGCGTGTGCCGTCCCGGAACGCTCCGGGCGCCGTTCAGCTCGCGGGCCAGGTGCGTGTACAGGATGTCGTTGACCAGCGTCGACTTGCCGGAGCCCGAGACACCGGTGACCGCGGTGAACACACCGAGCGGGAACGAGACGTCGATGTCCTGGAGATTGTTCTCCCGGGCGCCGTGCACCGTGAGCCTGCGGGACGGGTCCTGCGGGCGGCGGATGTCGGGCAGCGGGATGGCCTTCTTGCCGGACAGGTACTGCCCGGTCTGCGACTCGGCGTTGGTGAGCAGCTCCTTCAGGGAGCCGCTGTGCACGACCTTGCCGCCGTGCTCGCCCGCGCCGGGGCCGATGTCGACGACCCAGTCGGCGACCTTGATGGTGTCCTCGTCGTGCTCGACGACGATGAGCGTGTTGCCCATGTCGCGCAGCCGGACCAGGGTCTCGATCAGCCGGTGGTTGTCGCGCTGGTGCAGACCGATGGACGGCTCGTCCAGGACGTAGAGCACGCCGACGAGGCCGGAGCCGATCTGGGTGGCAAGGCGGATGCGCTGGGCCTCGCCGCCGGAGAGGGTGCCGGCCGCGCGGTTGAGGGAGAGGTAGTCCAGACCGACGTCGACCAGGAACTTCAGCCGCTCGTTGACCTCCTTCAGCACCCGCTCGGCGATCTTCTTGTCGCGGGCGTTGAGCTTGAGCTCGCCCAGGAAGTCCGCGCAGTCGCTGATGGACATCCCGGAGACCTCGGCGATCGACTTCCCCATCACCGTGACCGCGAGGACGATCGGCTTCAGGCGCGTGCCCTGACAGGTCGGGCAGGGCACCTCGCGCATGTAGCCCTCGAAGCGCTCCCGGCTGGCGTCGCTCTCGGACTCGCTGTGCCGGCGCTTGACGAAGGGGACGGCGCCTTCGAAGGGCGTGGTGTAGACGCGCTCGCGGCCGTACCTGTTCCGGTAGCGGACCTCGATCTGCGTCTTGTGGCCGTGGAGCAGGGCCTTCTTGGCGCGCTGCGGCAGCCCGGCGAAGGGGATGTCGGTCCGGAAGCCCAGCGCGTCCGCGAGGGCTCCGATCAGACGGCCGAAGTAGTCCTTGGTGTGGCCGTGCGACCAGGGGTGGATGGCGCCCTCGTCGAGGGACTTGTCCTCGTCCGGGACGATCAGCTCCGGGTCGACCTCCATGCGGGTGCCGATGCCGGTGCACTCGGGGCAGGCGCCGAAGGGCGAGTTGAAGGAGAAGGAGCGGGGCTCCAGCTCCTCGAAGGACAGGTCGTCGTAGGCGCAGTACAGGTGCTCCGAGTACATGCGCTCGCGCTCGGGGTCGTCGGCGGGCAGGTCGACGAAGTCGAGCACGACCATGCCGCCGGACAGCCCGAGGGCGGTCTCGACGGAGTCGGTGAGGCGGCGCTTGGCGGTGTCCTTCACCGTGAGCCGGTCGACGACCACCTCGATGGTGTGCTTCTCCTGCTTCTTCAGCGTGGGCGGCTCGGAGAGCTGGATCGTCTCGCCGTCGACCCGCGCGCGGGAGTAGCCCTTGGTCTGGAGGTCCGCGAAGAGGTCGACGAACTCGCCCTTGCGCTCGCGCACCAGCGGCGACAGGACCTGGAAGCGGCTCCCCTCCGGCAGCTCCAGGACCTTGTCGACGATGGCCTGCGGCGACTGGCGCGTGATCGGGCGCCCGCACTCGGGGCAGTGCGGCTTGCCGATGCGTGCGAAGAGCAGGCGCAGGTAGTCGTAGACCTCGGTGATGGTGCCGACCGTCGAGCGCGGGTTGCGGGAGGTCGACTTCTGGTCGATCGAGACCGCCGGGGAGAGGCCCTCGATGAAGTCGACGTCCGGCTTGTCCATCTGACCGAGGAACTGACGGGCGTACGAGGAGAGTGACTCCACATAGCGGCGCTGGCCCTCGGCGAAGATGGTGTCGAAGGCCAGGGAGGACTTGCCCGACCCGGACAGGCCCGTGAAGACGATGAGCGAGTCACGCGGCAGGTCGAGCGAGACGTTCTTCAGGTTGTGCTCGCGCGCGCCACGGACGATGAGACGGTCGGCCACGCCGGTCCGCACCTTTCTTGAGAGAAGTGACAGGGGCGAGGCCCCCGTGCTTTCTCACACTAGGGGGAGCCACTGACAACGCCGGTCGGATTCCCGAATGGGACAACAATCCCGAGCCATCCAGCATGCCCGACGCCGCTCCCGACCATATAGCACGCACATTCGATTTACGGCACTGCTTCACCACCTTCACCCAAAGGTGTGGCGGGGCTAATGTCAGCAGCATGATTGATCACGCGCATGACCTGGCGTCTGTACGTGACGCGACGGAGCGGCTGCTCACCGCAGCCGCCAAACTGGACAACGCGTCGGTGGCCGAGCCGTCACGGCTCCCCGGGTGGACCCGCGGTCACGTCCTCGCCCATCTCGCCCGCAACGCGGACGCCCTCATGAACGTCCTGGAGGGCCGGCCCATGTACGTCTCCGGGGAGGCCCGGGACGCCGACATCGCCCGGGACGCCCCGCGTCCTCTCGACATCCACCTCGCGGACGTCCGCGACAGCGCCGCCCGCCTCCAGGCGACGGGGGCCGTCCCGGCCGACTGGTCGCGGATCGTGCAGCTGCGCAACGGGGTCACCGACTCGGCTTCCACGGTGCCGTTCCGGCGCTGGACGGAGGTGGAGCTGCATCACGTGGACCTCGGGATCGGGTACGAGCTGGAGGACCTCCCCGAGGAATTCACGGAACGGGAGATCGAGTTCCTCGCCGGCCGCTTCACCGGCCACCCCGACGTACCACCGACCCGGCTCACGGACGACACCCGCACGTGGACCACGGGCCGGGTGGCAGAGCCGATCGTGGTCACACTGACCGGCTCCCCCGCCGACCTGCTCGGCTGGCTCACGGGACGCCGGGACGGGGCGGGGCTACGGGTGGAGGGGGGACAGCTGCCGGAGCTGCCGCCTCTGTAGGGACGGGCGCCGGGGGCGGCGAACGGCTGCGGGGGTGGTCACGGCGGGGGCGCGGTAGGGGGCTGCGGGGGTGGGGCGACGTGGAGCTGGGTGGCTGTCGGGCTGAGGGGTTGCCTGGCCGGGCGGCTGCCGAGCCAGGTGGCCGTTGGGCATGGGACCGTCGGTCCAGGCGGCGCGACCGGGTGGCCACCTGGCCGGGCGACTGTCGGACCGGGGATCGCAGAGCCAGGTGATGGTCGGGCCGGGGGCCGCCGGACCGGGTTGCCGTCGGACCAGTCGGCTGTCGGGCCAGGTAGCCGTCGAGCCGGACGGCCGCCCGTGGATGTGGTGACCGTCAGGTCGGACGTCCCGGCAGCCCTGCCCCGTCCCGACGCCACCGCCCGGGACCGCGGCAGCCCTCCCCGTCCCAACGCCACGGCCCGGCACCTCAGGAGCCCCGCCCCGTCACCACAGCCCGGCACCTAGGCAGCCCGACCCCGCCGACACCACCGCCCGGGACCCCGGCAGGCCTCCCCCGCCCCGCCGCCACGGCCCGGCACCTCAGGAGCGCCCGCCTCAGCCCCCGCCGTCGCCACCGCCCGCCCCCGCGGCAGCCCCCTCCGGTCCGCCCCGCTATAGGCTGCCGCCATGACGTACAGCGGACAGGTGACCGTCGGTGGCCCGGCGGACGTGCATGAGCTCAAGGACCTGATGATCACCAAGATCGCGGTCGGCCCGATGGACAACAACGCCTATCTGCTGCGCTGCCGGGCCACGGACGAGCAGCTGCTGATCGACGCGGCCAACGACGCGGAGACGCTGATCGGCATGATCGGCGACGACGGCATCGCGTCCGTCGTCACCACGCATCAGCACGGCGACCACTGGCAGGCCCTCGCCCGGGTCGTCGAGGCCACCGGCGCCCGTACGTACGCGGGCCGGGAGGACGCGGACGGCATCCCCGTGCCGACCGACGTCCTCGTCGACGACGGCGACACCATCCGGGTGGGGCACGTGGAGCTGACCGCGCGCCATCTGGTCGGGCACACGCCGGGTTCGATCGCGCTCGTCTACGACGACCCGCACGGCCACCCCCATGTGTTCACCGGTGACTGCCTGTTCCCCGGCGGCGTGGGCAACACCCGCAAGGACCCCGAGGCGTTCGCGAGCCTCATCCACGACGTGGAGACGAAGATCTTCGACGTCCTCCCCGACGAGACCTGGGTCTACCCGGGCCACGGCAACGACACGACCCTCGACTCGGAGCGCCCGCAGCTCCCGGAGTGGCACGCGCGCGGGTGGTGAACGACGTGAACGACGGGGCGTGAAGCACTGGTGGCGAGCCGCCGGGGCGCACAACACCCCTTCACGCGCCGTATCTTCACGCCCCCGGCGCGCACTCCTTCGCACGCGCCCCGTGTGAACCGTTCGCACGCGCCGGAGCCATGCGCACGCTCCCCGCGTACATGGTTGCGCGGTCAACTGGTGGTAGCCCCGCACAGGAAGACGGCTCCTGCGCGGTACGGGCCGCCGGTCTTCCGATCCCCGCCCTCGACCGGCGGCCCCGGCGATGTGCACAGGGAACGTTCACAAAAACGCAACACCCGTTCCCAGTATGCGGACAAAAGCCGACGTGACCTCGACAAACGGGGCGAGCTGCTGTCAATCTCCCGCCATGCACCTCGCCCCTCGCGCACTGCACCGCGCTGTCGCCGCCGTGACCATAACCCTGCTCGCCACCGCCGTCGGCTGTGCCCCGCAGCCGGAGGAGGACTCGGCGGCCAAGCCCTCGGGTTCTTCGTCCGGTACCGCGTGCGCCAAGGGCAAGCTGGCCACCAAGACCTCCGGCAAGCTGACGATCGCCACCGACGAGCCCGCGTACGAGCCGTGGTTCAAGGACGACAAGCCCGCAGGCGGCGAGGGCTTCGAGTCCGCGGTCGCCTACGCCGTGGCCGAGCAGCTCGGCTACGACAAGAGCGCGGTCGTCTGGCAGAGCGTCCCCTTCAACAAGGCGTTCGCGCCCGGTGAGAAGACCTTCGACTTCGACATCAACCAGGTGTCGATCAGCGACGAGCGCAAGAAGGCCGTCGACTTCTCGTCCGGCTACTACGACGTCCGCCAGGCCGTCATCGCGCTGAAGGACACCAAGGCCGCCAAGGCGACGAGCATCGCGGACCTGAAGGGCCTCAAGCTGGGCGCCCAGGTCGGCACGACCAGCCTCGACTACATCGAGGACGTAGTGAAGCCGACGCAGCAGGCCGCCGCCTACGCCAAGAACGACCAGGCCAAGTCCGCCCTGAAGAACGGCCAGGTGGACGCCATCGTCGTCGACCTGCCCACCGCCTTCTACATCACCGCGGCCGAGGTGACCGACGCGAAGATCGTCGGCCAGTTCGAGAACAAGGGCGGTACGCCCGAGCAGTTCGGCCTCGTCCTCGACAAGGGCAGCGCGCTCACCTCCTGCGTGACCGGCGCGGTCGACACCCTCCGCGAGAACGGCACCCTGGCGAAGATCGAGCAGCAGTGGCTGTCGGACGCCGTCGACGCCCCGGTGCTCAAGTGACGCTCACGAAGGACGAGTCCGGCGCGCAGACGCCGGACTCGGGTGACTCGTACACGCCTTCGCGGCGCCGGCTGGAGCGGGAGCGCCACAAGCGTGCCCGCTCCCGCCGTGCCACGGCGATCGCCGCGCTGTCGACCCTCGTCACGGCCGTCGTCCTGTACCTGGTCGTCGTCAACGCGCCGGGCTGGCCGCGCACCAAGGAGACCTTCTTCAACGGGGAGTACGCGCGCGAGGCGTTCCCCAAGGTGCTCGAAGGGTTGTGGCTCAACCTCCGGCTGCTGCTGATCTGCGGCGTGGCCGTACTGGTCCTCGGCATGCTCATCGCGATCGCGCGGACCCTGCGCGGCCCGGTGTTCTTCCCGCTGCGGGTGCTGGCGGCCGCCTACACGGACTTCTTCCGGGGCCTTCCGCTCATCATCAACTTGATGATCGTCGTCCTCGGCGTCCCGGCGCTGCGGCTCCAGGGCGTGACCGTGGACCCGGTACTGCTCGGCGGCACGGCGCTGACCCTGACGTACTCGGCGTACGTGGCCGAGGTGTTCCGCGCCGGCATCGAGTCCGTCCACCCCTCGCAGCGCGCCGCGGCCCGCTCGCTGGGCCTGTCCAACCGCCAGGCGCTGCGCCACGTGGTGCTGCCCCAGGCGGTACGCCGCCAGGTGCCGCCGCTCCTGAACGACCTGGTGTCCCTGCAGAAGGACACCGGTCTGGTGTCGATCGGCGGTGCGGTGGACGCCGTACGGGCCGCCGACATCATCGTGGGCCGCAGCCTCAACTACACGCCGTACATCGTCGCGGGTCTGGTCTTCGTCGCGCTGACCATCCCGATGACCCGGTTCACGGACTGGGTGACGGCCCGGATGGACCGTCAGCGGGCCCAGGGAGGCACAACGTGAGCGACACCCCGGACATCCCCGGCACCCCCGGCACCCCCGACTCCCCCGGTACGTCCGCCGTGCTGCGTATGGAGTCCGTGCGCAAGACCTTCGGCGGCTCGGTCGTCCTGCGGGACGTCGACCTGGAGGTCGCCCCGCACACGGTGACCGCGCTGATCGGCGCCTCCGGCTCCGGCAAGTCCACGCTGCTGCGCTGCGCGAACCTCCTGGAGGAGATCGACGACGGGGCGATCTGGCTGGACGGTGAGGAGATCACCGACCCGCGGGTCGACCAGGACGCGGTACGCCGCCGTATCGGCGTGGTCTTCCAGGCGTACAACCTCTTCCCGCACATGACCGTGCTGGAGAACATCACGCTCGCCCCGCGCCGGGTGCACGGGGTGTCCCGGGCGGAGGCCGAGGAGCGCGGCAGGGAGCTGCTGGAGCGGCTCGGGCTCGGCGGGAAGGCGGGCGAGTACCCGGACCGGCTGAGCGGCGGCCAGCAGCAGCGGGTGGCGATCGTGCGCGCGCTGGCCGTACGGCCCCGGCTGTTGCTCCTCGACGAGATCACCGCCGCGCTCGACCCGGAGCTCGTGGGGGAAGTCCTCACCGTCGTCCGCGACCTCAAGGACGAGGGCATGACCATGGTGCTCGCGACGCACGAGATGGGCTTCGCGCGGGACGTCGCCGACCAGGTCTGTTTTCTGGACGGAGGTGTCGTCCTGGAGCGCGGGACGGCCGAGCAGATCTTCGGTGATCCGCAGCAGGAGCGCACGCAGCGCTTCCTGCGACGGATCGTGGAGGCGGGACGCCTGTAACAGGCGCCCGCCAGGAGGGCGGTCATTACCGCCCTCAGGCCTCCGCCTGTCCCGCACCTGCCAGCGCCGCGACCCGCTCCACGCCGAACGCGTATCCCTGCACGCCACAGCCCGCGATGACACCGTCGGCGCGCAGGGAGACGTAGGAGTGGTGCCGGAAGGACTCGCGCTGGTGGATGTTGGAGATGTGGACCTCCAGGACCGGCAGTCCGTCGCAGGTGTTGAGTGCGTCCAGAATCGCGACTGACGTGTGCGAGTAGGCGCCCGGGTTGATGACGATCCCGCAGTGGTTCAGCCGTGCCTCGTGGATCCAGTCGACCAGCTCGCCCTCGTGGTTGGACTGCCGGAAGTCGACCGTGCCGCCGTGTGCGGCCGCGGTCTTGGCGCACAGGGCCTCGACGTCGGCGAGGGTGTCGGAACCGTAGATCTCCGGCTGGCGCTGCCCCAGCAGGTTCAGGTTGGGGCCGTTGAGGATCATGATCGGGGCGTTGGCCAGGGTGCGGGGCACGGTTCCTCCGGTCCGGTAGCGGATGCGCGATCTGTTCAGGACCGCTGCTCGGACCCGGTTTATCACGGTGCGCCGGACGGGCGGAGGCCCGTACCCTCCACGGATGACGACGATCTCGTACCCGCCCAAGCCCTCCCCCGGCGACCGTGTGGCCGTCATCTCGGCCGGTGCCGGTCTGCCCGAGCTCTTCCCGCACCCCTTCGAACTGGGCCTGGAGCGGCTGCGTGGGGACTACGGTCTCGTCCCGGTCGAGTACCCGACGACCCGCAAGATGGGCACGACCCCGCAGGAGCGGGCCGACGACGTCCACGCCGCCTTCGCCGACCCGGCCGTCAAGGCGGTCATCGCGTCGATCGGCGGCGACGACCAGATCACCGTGCTGCCGTATCTGGACCGGGAGTTGCTCCGGGCGAACCCGAAGCCGTTCTTCGGGACGAGCGACAACACGAACCTGCTGATGTTTCTGCGCAACGCGGGGATCGTCGGCTACCACGGCGCGAGCGTCATGGTCGAGCTGGGGCGCCCCGGCGCCATGCACCCGCGGACCGCCGACTCCCTGCGGGCCGCGCTGTTCACCTCCGGCGAGTACGAACTGCGGCCCGCCGACCGCTGGAACGACGTCGACCGCGACTGGGCGGACCCGGCGGCCTTCGAGACGGAGCCGCAGAGCAGGCCCGGCACCGGCTGGACGTGGCTGAACGCCGACCGTGTGATCGAGGGCCGGACCTGGGGCGGCTGCCTGGAGATCGTGTCCTGGCTGCTGATGGCCGACCGCGAGATCGCGCACGACCTCAGCGAGTACGACGGCGGCGTACTGCTCCTGGAGACCTCCGAGGAACTGCCCGGCGGCACAGAGGTCTTCCGCACCCTGCGCAACATGGGCGAGCGCGGCCTGCTCCGGCGCTTCTCCGCGCTGCTGATGGCGCGCGCGAAGACCTGGTCCTTCGAGCGGCCCAACAGCCCGGAGGAGGCCGCCCGTTACGCGGCCGAGCAGCGCGAGGCGGTGCTGCGCGCGATGCGAATGTATGCCCCCGACACCACCATCGTCTTCGATGTGGACTTCGGCCACACCGATCCCCAACTGGTCATCCCCTACGGCGGTCTCGTGCGCGTCGACGGTCCCGCCCGGCGCATCACGGTCACCTACTGACGCGCCCGCACGCCCCCGTAACCCGCGATCACTGTGGGT
Organism: Streptomyces sp. S.PB5; assembly: GCF_030403745.1. GTDB lineage: Bacteria > Actinomycetota > Actinomycetes > Streptomycetales > Streptomycetaceae > Streptomyces. The sequence goes on along the minus strand of NZ_JAQMWP010000001.1, from coordinate 845,135 downwards.
AGTTGACGCGGCATGCACGACGTACGCACCGTGAAGACGCCCTCCATGCCGCGGCTCGCGGCCGCCTCGCTCGCCGGGACGGCCATCGAGTTCTACGACTTCTTCGTCTACGGGACCGCGGCGGCCCTGGTCCTGGGGCCGCTGTTCTTCCCCACCTTCTCGCCGCTGGCGGGGACGCTGGCCGCCTTCGCCACCTTCGGGGTGGGGTTCGTGGCGCGACCGCTGGGTTCGGTCCTGTTCGGGCACATCGGGGACCGGCGCGGACGGCGGCCGGTCCTCGTGCTGTCACTGCTGCTGACCGGCGGTGCCACGGTGGCGGTCGGCTGTGTGCCGGCGTACGGCTCGATCGGGGTGGCCGCTCCCCTGCTGCTGCTCGTGCTGCGGTTCCTGCAGGGCCTCGGGCTCGGCGGGGAGTGGGGCGGGGCCGTGCTGCTGACCGCGGAGCACGCGCCGCCCGAGCGGCGGGCGTTGTGGGCGAGCTTTCCGCAGATCGGGCCGGCGGTGGGCTTTCTGCTCGCCAACGGGGTGATGCTCGTGCTGTCGGCGTCACTGACCGAGGCCCAGTTCGCCGCGTGGGGCTGGCGGGTGCCGTTCTGGGCGGCGGGGGTGCTGGCCGTGGCGGGGCTGTGGCTGCGGTCGTCGCTCGCCGAGAGCCCGAGCTTCCTGGAGATCGACGACCACGCGCGCGTGCCGCTCGCCGAAGTGGTGCGCGACCACTGGCGGCTCGTCCTGCTGACGGCAGGGGGCCTCGCGATCGGGTACGCGATCTTCTACGCCGTCACGACCTGGTCCCTCGCCTATGCGACGGAGCGGCTCGGGGTGAGGCGTACGGTCATGCTGGCCTGCATCATGGCCGCGGTGCTGGTGAAAGGCTCGCTCACGCCGGTCGTGGCGCTGCTCGGCGACCGCTACGGGCGGCGGCCGCTGTGCCTGGCCGGGTGCACGGCGGCGGCCCTGTGGATGTTCCCGATGGTCGCGCTGCTCGCGACCGGGGAACCGCTGCTGATGTTCCTCGGGTTCCTGGGCGCGATGCTGGCGTTCATCACGATGTTCGCGGTGATCGCCGCGTATCTGCCGGAGCTGTACGAGCCGCGGGTGCGCTGCACGGGTGCCGCGGTCGGCTACAACCTCGGCGGGGTCCTCGGGGGCGCGCTCACGCCGATCGTGGCGACCGCGCTGGCCGAGCAGGGCGGCCGGGTGCCATGGGGTGTGGGGGCGTATCTGACGGGGATCGCGCTGCTGAGCCTGGGGTGCTTCGCGCTGCTGCCGGAGACACGTCCGGTGCCGCTGACCGCCGCGGCGGCACCGGTCATGGACTGAGGCGCGGGCCGGTCCGTGGATCGAGTCACGCGTCGGTCCACGGCCCGAATCACGCGTCGGTCTACGGATTGATCGCCAGCTCCAGATAGGCCGCGAACAGCACCAGATGTACGCCGCCCTGGAGCGGCGTCGCCCGGCCCGGCACCACCGTCAGGGAGCTGACCACCACGGTCAGGGCGAGCAGCACCATGTGCGTGGCACCGAGGCCGAGGACGAGCGGGCCGTCGAGCCAGATGGAGGCCAGGGCGACCGCGGGGATGGTCAGGCCGATGCTGGCCATCGCCGAGCCGAGCGCGAGGTTGAGGCTGGTCTGCACCCGGTCACGGCGGGCGGAGCGCAGCGCGGCGATGGTCTCGGGGAGCAGCACCAGCAGGGCGATGATCACGCCGACGACGGCATGGGGAAGTCCGGCGGCCTCCACTCCGGACTCGATGGTGGGCGACACGCCCTTGGCCAGGCCGACCACGCCGATCAGGGCCAGGCCCAGCAGCCCGAGGCTGATCAGGGCGGTGCGGGCGGTCGGTGCGTCGGCGTGGTCGTCGACGGTGACGACCTCGCCCTGGCGGGTGATGGGGAGGAAGTAGTCGCGGTGCCGTACGGTCTGGGTCGCCACGAACAGGCCGTACAGGATCAGCGAGGAGAGCGCGGCGAAGGTCAGCTGGACGCCGGAGAACTCCGGGCCCGGCTTGCTCGTGGTGAACGTCGGCAGGACCAGGCTGAGCGTGGCCAGGGTGGCGACCGTCGCGAGGGCGGCGCCGGTGCCCTCGGGGTTGAAGACGGCGATGCCGTGGCGCAGCGAGGCGACCAGGAGGCAGAGGCCGACGATGCCGTTGCAGGTGATCATCACGGCCGCGAAGACGGTGTCCCGGGCGAGGGTGGAGCCCTTGCTGCCGCCGTCGGCCATGAGGGTGACGATGAGGGCGACCTCGATGACGGTGACGGCCACGGCCAGGACGAGGGAGCCGAAGGGTTCGCCGACCCGGTGGGCGACCACCTCGGCGTGGTGCACGGCGGCCAGGACGGCGCCCGCCAGGACCAGGGTCACCAGGGCGACGATCGCGCCCGGCAGGTCGCGCCCCCAGGTGAACGCCAGGAGCACGACCGCGAGCGCCGGCACCAGGACCGTCCACTGGGTGGTGAGCGCCCTGAGCCGAGTGATCATGCAGCGATGGTCGCAAAGGTGCGGAGGCCCCGCATTTCGGCGCCGCAGGGCCTCTTCACCAGGGGCGCGGGCTACTTCAGTTCGCGCGAGTCCAGCAGGTCGCAGTTGAGGAAGCGGGGCTCACGGGTACACAGCGCGGTCAGCTGCTCCGCCATCTTGCCCGTCTCGGGCCGCTCGTTGTTGCGCATGGCCTCCTCGTACGACTCGAACTCGATCACGGCGAGATAGCGTCCGGGGGTGTCGCGGTCCTTGAGGAGGATGCGGTGGCTGGGGCCGCCCTCCCGGCCCGCCAGGCTCTGCCTGGCGTCCTCGATCAGCTGCTCCATCTCGTCGATCCGCTCGGTCTCGAAGTCGATGATCTGCACGAACCTCATGGCTGCCTCCGCCGACCATGGCGCCCCCTGGCCGGGGAACGCGCTCAGAACAAAGCAAGCACCGGGAGCGGTGCGCGGCAATTCGCCGCGGGGCGCTCCCGGTGCTGGTTGTTCCTACGTCCGACGTGGTCAGGCGTCGATGCTGTCCTTCGGAGCGCCATCGCTCTGCGCCTGCGCCGCCTCGGCCGCCGCCTGCTTCTTGGAGGCACGGAGGCTGGTGATCGTGGTGACGATCAGGACCGAGCAGATCACGCCGAGGGAGACCGGGATGGAGATCTCCGGGACGTGGACACCGGACTCGTGCAGCGCGTGCAGCACCAGCTTGACGCCGATGAAGCCGAGGATGATCGACAGGCCGTAGCTGAGGTGGACGAGCTTCTTCAGCAGACCGCCGATGAGGAAGTACAGCTGGCGCAGACCCATCAGCGCGAACGCGTTGGCGGTGAAGACGATGTACGGGTCCTGGGTCAGGCCGAAGATCGCGGGGATGGAGTCGAGGGCGAAGAGCACGTCGGTGGTGCCGATCGCGAGCATGACGACCAGCATCGGGGTCATGACCCGCTTGCCGTTCTCCTCGATCCACAGCTTGGTGCCGTGGTAGCGGTCGGCGACACCGAAGCGGCGCTCAGCGGCCTTGAGGAGCTTGTTCTCCTCGAACTCCTCGTCCTCCTCGTCGGCCCGGGCCTCCTGGATGAGCTTCCAGGCGGTCCAGATCAGGAAGGCGCCGAAGATGTAGAAGACCCACGCGAAGCTGGCGAGGATGGCGGCACCCGCGGCGATGAAGATCGCCCGCAGGACCAGGGCTATGAGGACACCGACGAGCAGGACCCGCTGCTGGTACTGCGACGGGACCGCGAACTTCGCCATGATCAGGACGAAGACGAAGAGGTTGTCGACGCTGAGCGACTTCTCGGTGATGAAGCCCGCGAAGAACTCTCCGCCGGCCTGGCCGCCGCCGAAGACGAGCAGGCCGAGCCCGAAGAGGCCGGCCAGGGCGATCCAGACGACCGTCCAGATCCCGGCTTCCTTGATGGACACGTCGTGCGGCTTGCGGCCGATGAAGAAATCGACCGCGATCAGGGCGGCGAGGCCCACGACCGTAAGGACCCACAGGGTCACGGAAACATCCACTGATACGCCTCCGGCATTACGTAACGGCAAATAACCAGCGTCGTCGCGCTGCCGGAGGTCTCTTCCACCCAAGGTGGGCCGACGCCCCGGGATTCAGGCCTGATCCGAATGGCCCGATCCGTATTGACGGGAACGCCGCATCGACAGGGAGTACTCCCCTCCGTGGGAACCACCGTACCCCAATCACCAAGGAACGGTAAAGTGATTGGCAAAATAAAGGTCAAAGTGCCTGGTCAGGCGACTTTACGAGTACTTGGTACGAGCTGCCGCCACCTGATGGAGAACCTGCTGGAGCACTTGGCTGCCCGACGGCACGAGTGAGGGCTCGTACGTCCAGGCGTGACCCACCCAGGGGTCGGCGAGGTGGTCGTCGGGCACCGGGGTGATGCGCATCAGCGAACGCCACAGCGGGTCGAGCAACGGGCCGTACGCGGAGGCCTCCTCGCGGTCCGCGACCATCATCAGATGCACACCGACCGCCGGGCCCTCGTCGGCGAGGTAGCGCAGCTGAGTCACGGCCCGGTCGTCGAAGCCGTGCGGGAAGTCGTTGACGATCAGCAGCTGCTCGGAGGTGTCGAAGCCGGGCGGGAGCGAGTCGGGCGCGCCGCCCCGCACCGCCATCTGCACCAGGTCCACCCGCTGGGTGAGCCGGGCGAGGACATCCGTCACCCCGGCCGCGCCGACCGCGGGCGGAGCCGCGAGCACGCCGCTCTGCACCAGCGGCACCAGCGCCTGCCCGCCCGAACCCGCCGGGTCGATCACATGCACGGTGAACTCGCGCGCCGGATAGACGGCGAGCAGCCGGGCCGCGACGGCCACCGCGGTGTCCATGGCCAGCCGCTTCACCTCGTGGGCGTCGGTGAACGAGCCGTCGAGCGAGCCGCCCCGACCGCTGTCGATCCACAGCCCGCGCTCCAGGGGCAGCCTGACCAGCATCGGGATGCTCAGTGCCGGGGCCTCGGGGAGGTGCAGGTCGCCGAGGCGCACGGCCATCGGTATCTCCATCGGCACCCGGTAGCCGTGCCAGACGGGGTTGTCCCAGCGGGCGTACGCCGGCGGCAGCGCGGGTTCGACGACCTCGGACTCGGCGCGGAGCTGGGCGAGGTCCCGGTCGAAGACCGCCTGGGCCTGCTCGACGAGCTGGGTGTGCTTGGCGCGGGCCGCCTCGCGCGCGGCGTCGCCCTGGCCGCCGATCCGGCTGCGCGGGTCGGACAGGACCTGGTCGAGCTCCTTCTCCATCCGGGAGTCGGCGAAGTCGACGGCGCTGCGGTACGCGGCCGCGGTGCGGGCGAGGTCCTCGAACATGCCCCACACCTGGTTGTAGAGCCGCTCGTCCATGGACCAGCCGGTCGCGTCCCCCGCGACGGGCTGCTGGGGCTGCCCGGGCTGGGCCGGAGGCGCGGTCGGCGGGGGCGGCGGCGGGGCCGTGGTCTGCCGACGCGGGTGGCTGTAGTCGATCGGGCCGCCCGCGGTGGGCGTCGAGGGCGTGGACGGCTGGCCGGCCACGGAGGAGTCCGGGGAGGCCTGGGGGCCGTACGGGGGCGGCGGCTGACCGGGGGCCTGAGCACCGTAAGGATCTGCGGGCTGGCCGGGCGGCGTGCCGTAAGGGGACGTGGGCGGTTGCGGTGGTACGGCGCCCTGGGGTGCCGGACCGCCCTGGTCGGGGCCGAGCGCCGGTGCGGCCGTCTGCCGGGTGCGGTCGCCGTCGGTCGTGCGCGGCGGGGCGGGGACGGAGCGGGCCATGCCCTGGGCCACGGCGTCATTGATGGAGCCGGCGAGCCGGTGGGCCTCCGGCAGACCCTGGTCGGCCAGGAGTTCGGCGAGGCCACCGGCGTATCCCTGGCCGACGGCGCGCACCTTCCAGGCGCCCTGGCGGCGGTAGAGCTCCAGGGCGACGACCGCGGACTCGGCCTCCAGGCCGGTGACGGTGTAGCTGGCGACCTCGGTGCCGTCGAGACCGGTGACCGCCACGAAGGGAGCGGCGAGCCCGCCGAAGCGGACCGGGCCGCCCACTCCGGCGGGCAGGGCGAGCAGCACACTGACCCGGTGCACGGCCTCCGGCACGGCGCCCAGGTCCACGGCGAGGCGGTGGTCGGCCGCGGCCTGCCGGGAGACCTCCAGGCCCGGCAGGGTGGGTGTGCCCGGGTGGGCCACCCACTCCACGCCATGGATCTTGCCGTGCTCGTCGCTCAGCGTCGCCCCGGCCACGATCGGCTTGCCGGCCGAGACCCGGATCTCGAGACGGGCCTGGGAGAGCGGGTGGTTCTGCCCCCGCACCAGCTCGGCCGTCATGCCTTCGTCCCCCTGTGTCGCTGTTCGGTGTCCGGTGCCGCGCCGCCGCCTACAGGTGCGGCAGGATCGCCGGCATCAGGTCCTGGAAGGTCCGGCCGTTGGCCGGGGTGCCGAGGGCCGTCATCGTCCAGCCCGGGCCGTTGCGGTGCACCTTCGCCATGATCTGGGCCGTGTAGGCGCCGCCGCCCGCGAGCGTGTAGCGGGCCAGCTCCTGGCCGTTGGTCTCGTCGACCAGACGGCAGAACGCGTTCTGCACCTCCTGGAAGGTCTGGCCCGTGAAGGAGTTCACGGTGAAGACGATCTGGTCGATGTGGACCGGGATGCGTGCCAGGTCGACGAGGATCGCCTCGTCGTCGCCGCCCTGACCGACACCGCCGACGAGGTTGTCGCCGGTGTGGCGCACCGAGCCGTCGTCGCTCACCAGGTGACGGAAGAAGACGACGTCGACCGGCTGCTTGTCCGCGAACAGCACTGCGGAGGCGTCGAGGTCGATCTCCCGGGTACGCGAGCCGAACAGGCCGCGACGGGGAGCCGCCTGCCAGCCGAGACCCATGCGCACCGAAGTCAGGCTGCCGCCGTCGTTCTTCTGCAGACTGATGGCCTGACCCTTGGTCATGTTGACGGTCACGCGCTGATTCCCCTCTCGAACTGTCCCCTGTTACCGCGGAATCCGCGGTTGACCAGAACCCTACGCAGGGGCACTGACAGTGCCGCTACCCAGGTCCGCACTTTGTGTCGGTCTTGCAACACAGCGCAGTCGCATCGGGCTCGCGGGCCGGTCAGGCCAGGCCTGCCTCCCTCATCTGGCGCAGTTCCTTCTTCATCTCGGAGACCTCGTCGCGCAGCCGGGCCGCGATCTCGAACTGGAGGTCCGCGGCGGCGGCGCGCATGCGCTCGGTCATCTCTTCGATCTGCTGGGCGAGCTCGGCCGCGGGCCGGTCGCTGGGCACGGCCTCCGCGGCCTTGCCCTTGGCTCCCTTGGCGCTCTTGGCCGCCTTGCCGCCGAGGGCGGGCACGGGGGCCTTCGCGCCCTTGCCGTCCGTCTGCTTGCGGTAGCCGGAGCCCAGCAGCTGCTCGGTGTCGATGTCCTCGCGGGCGATCTGCGCCACGATGTCATTGATCTTCTTGCGGAGCGGCTGGGGGTCGATGCCGTGCGCCGTGTTGTACGCGACCTGCTTCTCCCGGCGGCGGTTGGTCTCGTCGATGGCCCGCTCCATCGCCGGGGTGATCTTGTCGGCGTACATGTGGACCTGGCCGGAGACATTGCGCGCCGCGCGGCCGATGGTCTGGATCAGGGAGGTGCCGGAGCGCAGGAAGCCCTCCTTGTCGGCGTCGAGGATCGCCACCAGGGAGACCTCGGGCAGGTCGAGGCCCTCGCGCAGGAGGTTGATGCCGACCAGGACGTCGAACTCGCCGGAGCGCAGTTCACGCAGCAGTTCGACGCGGCGCAGGGTGTCGACGTCGCTGTGCAGGTAGCGGACCTGGATGCCGAGTTCCAGGAAGTAGTCGGTGAGGTCCTCGGCCATCTTCTTGGTGAGCGTGGTGACCAGGACGCGCTCGTCCTTCTCGGTGCGGGTGCGGATCTCGTGCACCAGGTCGTCGATCTGGCCCTCGGTGGGCTTGACCACGACCTCCGGGTCGATGAGGCCCGTCGGGCGGATGATCTGCTCGACGACACCGTCCCCGCGGGAGAGCTCGTAGTTGCCCGGTGTCGCGGACAGATAGACGGTCTGTCCGATCCGCTCCTGGAACTCCTCCCACTTCAGGGGACGGTTGTCGAGGGCGGAGGGCAGCCGGAAGCCGTGGTCGACGAGGGTGCGCTTGCGGGAGGCGTCGCCCTCGTACATGGCACCGATCTGCGGGACGGTGACATGCGACTCGTCGATGACGAGCAGGAAGTCGTCCGGGAAGTAGTCGAGCAGGGTGTTCGGCGGGGAGCCGGGCTCACGGCCGTCGAAGTGCATCGAGTAGTTCTCGACGCCGGAGCAGGAGCCGATCTGGCGGAGCATCTCAAGGTCGTACGTCGTTCGCATCCGCAGACGCTGAGCCTCCAGGAGCTTGCCCTGCTTCTCCAGCTCGGCGAGGCGCTCGCCCAGCTCCTTCTCGATGTCGTTGGCGGCCCGCTCCAGGCGCTCGGGGCCAGCGACATAGTGCGAGGCCGGGAAGACGTACAGCTGCTGGTCGTCGCTGATGATCTCGCCGGTGAGCGGGTGGAGGGTGGACAGGGCCTCGATCTCGTCGCCGAACATCTCGATGCGGACGGCGAGCTCCTCGTAGACCGGGAAGATCTCGATGGTGTCGCCGCGGACCCGGAAGGTGCCCCTGGTGAAGGCCAGGTCGTTGCGCGTGTACTGGATGTCCACGAAGCGGCGCAGCAGCTGGTCGCGGTCGATCTCGTCGCCGACCCTCAGGGGGACCATGCGGTCCACGTACTCCTGGGGTGTGCCGAGGCCGTAGATGCAGGAGACCGAGGCGACCACGACGACGTCGCGGCGGGTGAGCAGCGAGTTGGTGGCGGAGTGGCGCAGCCGCTCGACCTCCTCGTTGATCGAGGAGTCCTTCTCGATGTAGGTGTCCGACTGCGGGACGTACGCCTCGGGCTGGTAGTAGTCGTAGTACGAGACGAAGTATTCGACCGCATTGTTCGGCAGCAGCTCACGGAACTCGTTCGCCAGCTGGGCGGCCAGGGTCTTGTTCGGGGCCATCACCAGGGTGGGGCGCTGGAGCTTCTCGATCATCCACGCGGTGGTGGCGGACTTGCCGGTGCCGGTCGCGCCGAGGAGGACGACGTCCTTCTCACCGGCCTCGATGCGCTTGGCCAGGTCGGCGATGGCCGCCGGCTGGTCGCCGCTGGGCTGGTAGGGGCTGACGACCTCGAAAGGCGCCACCGTGCGTTCGATGTGGGAAACGGGCCGCATGGAGTCCACCGTACGACCCCCCACTGACAACGCGGTCGGATCAGCGGTTCTGCGGGGTTCGCGAGCGGCGGTGGCCGACGCCCCGGCGGGTGCGGACCGAGGGGCGGCGGGCGGAGTGCGGGGCGTCCGGGTGGGCCGGGATGCCGGGCTTGTGCTCGACGGGATTCAAGGCGGGCTTGCCCATGACCATCAGCGGGTCGAACATCACCACGACGCCGGCGAGCAGCAGGAAGGCCAGCGGGCCGACCATCATGGGCGCGAGCAGTTCGGCGGGCGAGTCGCCCGCGGAGGGGGCTCCGGCGCTGCCGTGCAGATGGACGCTGAGGGCGGCCATGCCGGTGTAGTGCATACCGCTGACGGCGAGCCCCATGACAAGGCTGGCGCCCACGCTCCACAGGAAGCCTCTGACCTGGCCGGCCGCCCAGAGGGCGGCGGTGGCGGCGCACATCGCTATGACGACGGAGGCGGCGACGGTGAGGGTGTTGTACTCCAGATTCCCGTTGAGGCGCATTCCGGCCATGCCCAGATAGTGCATGGAGGCAACGCCCAGGCCGGTGATGGTGCCGCCGGTGAACAGTGCCGTTCCGCTCGCGCCCCGGTAGCCGACTATGAAGATCCCGATGCCCACCATGACGATGGCGACGCCGAGGCTCGCGAATGTCGTCGGCACGTCGTAGCGGATCGGTGCGCCCTTGACCGTGAACCCCATCATCGCGATGAAGTGCATGGTCCATATTCCGGAGCCGATCGCCGCGGAGCCGAGGGCGAGCCAGCCGGGTCTCCAGGAGTTCGAGACCAGCATGGACCGGGTGGTGCAGCGCAGGCCGAGGGCACCTCCCAGGCAAGCCATGAGGTAAGCCACCAGCGGTGTGACGAGTCCGTAGCTGAATCCGTCGACCGTGCCTTGCATGCGCGGCTGTCCTTCCCGCCTTCTTGCGTCCCGGAATGTGCTGAAATACGCCCGCTCCCAGGACCGCCCGAGCGGTCAGGGGTGAGGCAGAGAGTATGACCCCCACCGGAATGGTCGAACGATTTTCCGGCAAAGAAACACGCCGTTGCCACGCCCTTGCCGCAGTTGTGCGGCACCAGTGAGCGGAGTTGGGCAACTCCATTCAATCTGTGGCCATTCTGTACTCCTCTGCTGTTGACCCTCTGCTGTCACAGTTGAGCTGTACGTGATCGCTCGACGCAAGGAGTACGCATGCACGCGCGCTCAATTGCCGCCACGACCACCGCGCTCCTGGGGGCCGCCTCCCTCTTGTGCCCCGCCTCCGACGTCCGGGCCGTCGAGGACGGCGGGCCGCCGACGGTCCTCGCGCACCGGGGCGCCTCCGCGTACGCCCCGGAGAACACCCTGGCCGCCGTCGACAGGGCGGCCGCGCTGGGCATCGACTGGGTCGAGAACGACGTCCAGCGCACCAAGGACGGCAGGCTCGTCGTGATCCACGACGACAATCTGCAGCGCACCACCGACGTCGAACAGATCTTCCCCGGCCGGGCCCCCTGGAAGGTGAAGGACTTCACCGCGGCCGAGATCGCGCTCCTCGACGCGGGGAGCTGGTTCGGCCCCGCGTACGCGGGCGCGCGCGTGCCGACGCTCGAGCGGTATCTGCACCGTGTCGAGCGCAACCACCAGAAGCTGCTGCTGGAGATCAAGAACCCCGCCCTGTATCCGGGCATCGAGCAGCAGACCCTCAAGGTCCTCGCCAACGAGGGGTGGCTGGACCAGCAGCACGGCTCGAAACTGGTCGTGCAGAGCTTCAGCGCGGACAGCGTGCGGACCGTCCACCAGCTGAAGCCCGCCGTGAAGACCGGCATCCTCGGCACTCCGAACGTGGCGGACCTGCCCGTCTACGCGGGCTTCACCGACCAGATCAACCCCTCGCACAGCACGATCTCCACCGGCTATGTCTCCGCCGTCCACGCCTTCACGGGCGCGCACGGCAAGCCGCTGGAGGTCTTCACCTGGACCGTGAACGACGCCACGGCCGCCCGACGGGTCGTCCGGTACGGGGTCGACGGCATCATCACGAACAAGCCGGACGTGGTGCGGGACGCGGTGGGCGGGTCGTGACGGCCTGAGGTCCGTCCGGCGGGGCGTTGTCAGTGGCGGGTCGTACGGTGGGCGGCATGGACAGCCATGGGCAGTACGAGCAGCAGGTCGTGTGGGCCGTCGTCGGCACCGGCATCGGCCCCCTGCTGCTGGCCGCGACCCGCGACGGCCTGGTCAATGTCGTCTTCCACGCCACCGACGCGGTGCGCGACAGGACCCTGGAGCGGCTGGCGTCCCGGCTGGGCACCGAGCCCGTCGAGGCGCCCGGCTCCGCACTGCTGAGCGAGGCGATACGCCAGATCGAGGCGTACTTCGCGGGCGAGCGGCATGACTTCGAGCTGCCGCTGGACTGGTCGCTGATCTCCGGCTTCAACCGTGAGGTGCTGCGCGAGCTGGCGTCCGGGGTGCCGTACGGCTCGGTCGTCGGCTACGGCGATCTGGCCGGGCGGGTCGGCCAGCCCGGCGCGGCCCAGGCGGTGGGCGCGGCGATGGGGGCCAATCCGCTGCCGGTGGTCGTGCCCTGCCACCGGGTCGTGGAGAGCGACGGCGGGATCGGCGGGTTCGGGGGCGGCCTGGAGACCAAGCGGAAGCTGCTCGCCCTGGAGGGGGTACTGCCCGAGCCGCTCTTCTGAGAGGCCGCCGAACCGGGCCCGGGGAAACCGCTGATTCGGTCCGCGCGCGACGGCTGGCCGGAAGGCCGACGCGGTAGCAGACTCCGCCATGCGCACAGCCACTGGCATCCGAAGACTTCGGAGCCGAAGGGACGGCGATCACGCATGAGCGGAACCGGAAACAGGGCAGTCGCGTATCTCAAGCCGGGCGCGGTGGAGGTCAGGACCATCGACTTCCCGACGCTCGAGCTCCAGGACGGGCCGGGGGTCGCACCGGAGAACGTCGGCCGCAAGTGCCGGCACGGTGTGATCCTCAAGGTGCTCGCCACCAACATCTGCGGCAGTGACCAGCACATGGTGCGCGGGCGGACGACCGCGCCCGAGGGACTGGTCCTCGGACACGAGATCACCGGAGAGGTCGTCGAACGGGGACCGGACGTCGAGACCCTCGACGTCGGCGACATCGTCTCCGTACCGTTCAACATCGCCTGCGGGCGATGCCGCAACTGCAAGGAACGCAAGACCGGCATCTGTCTGAACGTCAACCCGGCACGGCCCGGGGCGGCTTACGGGTATGTCGACATGGGCGGCTGGGTCGGCGGCCAGGCCGAGTACGCCATGGTGCCGTACGCGGACTTCAACCTGCTGAAGTTCCCGGACCGGGACCAGGCACGGGCGAAGCTGCTCGACCTGACCATGCTGTCGGACATCTTCCCGACCGGCTTCCACGGCGTGGTGAGCTCGGGCGCGGGCGTCGGTTCGACGGTGTACATCGCCGGTGCCGGGCCCGTGGGTCTGGCGGCGGCCGCGTCCGCGCAGCTGCTGGGCGCCGCGGTCGTCATCGTCGGCGACCTCAACGCCGAGCGGCTCGCCCAGGCGCGCAGCTTCGGCTGTGAGACCGTCGACGTCTCGCGCGGCAGCGTGGACGAGCAGATCGCACAGATCCTCGGAGAGCCCGAGGTGGACACCGCGGTCGACGCGGTCGGCTTCGAGGCCCGGGCCCACGGCCCGGACGCCCCTGAGGCACCCGCGACGGTCCTCAACTCGCTGATGGGCATCACGCGCGCGGGCGGCGCCCTCGGCATTCCCGGCCTCTACGTCACGGACGACCCCGGCGGGATCGACGAGGACGCGAAGTCCGGGACGCTGAAGGTGCGGCTCGGGCTCGGGTGGGCCAAGAGCCACCGCTTCACCACCGGACAGTGCCCGGTGATGAAGTACCACCACAGTCTGATGCGGGCGATCCTGCACGAGCGCGTGCACATCGCCAAGGCGGTCAACGCGACCGTGATCGGCATCGAGGACGCACCGCGCGGCTACGCCGAGTTCGACCAGGGCGCCAGCCGCAAGTACGTGCTCGACCCGCATGGGGCACTCAGCGGCGTACGGCCGGTCTGACGTCCGTGGAGAGGGCCACGCGCGCGTGGCCCTCTCACCGTGCCCGAGCCGCGCTAGTCGTAGTGGCGGGCCTCGAAGACGTTCCCGTCGGGGTCGCGGAAGTAGAAGCTGCGGCGGGCCATTCCGCGGGCCCCGAAGGAGTCGTAGGAGAAGTCCGAGACGGGGACCGAGCGTTCCTCCAGACGGACGCGGAGTGCCTGGAAGTCGTCGCCGGGCAGGGCCAGGCAGATGTGGTTGACCGGGTGGCCCGCGCTGTCGGCGGCGCCGGGGACCATCTTCATGCGTTCCACCATGGTGAGCGGCATGAGATCGAAGACGGTCTCGTCGTTGAGCCGTACGGAGGGGAAGGGCACCGCGCCTGCGGCGAAGTCGGTGATCCTCAGGGGTTCCATGCCGACCGCCTTCTCGTAGAAGTCGGCCGACGCCACCGGGTCCTGTACCCAGAGGACGACATGGTCGAGACGTGTCGTGTTGTCCGTCATGTTCCCCAGGCTGGTGGTGTCGCCCACAGCCCGCAAGGGTTTGGCCGGGGGCGCCGCCCGCCAGAGATGAGGGAGGACCGATCGACAGGAGGCAGGCGCGTGGTGCTGGTGTTGTCGGAGGAAGTGCGCGAGGCGGTTGACGCGCGTCAACCCGTGGTGGCCTTGGAGTCCACGATCATCGCGCATGGGTTGCCGCGGCCGCGGAACCTGCAGGTGGCGCTGGAGCTGGAGGACGTCGTACGGCAGGAGGGCGCCGTGCCAGCGACCATCGCGGTGCTGGACGGGCGTCCTCATGTCGGCCTGGACAAGGAGCAGTTGGAGCGGGTCGCCAACGAGGAGGGGATCCGCAAGCTGGGTCACCGTGATCTGCCGCTCGCGGTGGCCGCCGGGGTGAGCGGGGCGACCACGGTGTCGGCCACCGCACAGCTGGCGGCGCTGGCGGGCGTACGGGTGTTCGCCACCGGCGGGCTCGGCGGGGTGCACCGGGAGTGGACGGTGACGCAGGACGAGTCGGCCGACCTGGGGCTGCTCGCCCGGACACGGATCACCGTGGTCTGCGCGGGCGTGAAGTCGATCCTCGACGTGCCGGCGACCCTGCAGCGGCTGGAGACGCTGGGCGTCGCGGTCGCCGGGTACGGCACGGACCGCTTCCCCGGCTTCTACCTGTCGGACTCGGGGCATCCGGTGGACTGGACGCTCGACTCCCCGCGGCAGGTGGCGGAGGTGATGCGGGCTCAGGACGCGGTGAACGGCCCCGAATCGGCCCTGATCGTCGCCAACCCGGTGCCCGAGGCCGAGCAGCTGGACCCGGACCTCCACGCGCGCGTGCTCGCCGACGCCCTGCGCGCCGCCGAGGACGCGGGCGTCACCGGCCAGGGCGTCACGCCGTTCCTCCTGTCCTTCCTCGTCCAGCACACCGACGGGGCGTCCCTGAGCGCCAACCTGGCGGCGGTACGGGGCAACGTACGACTGGCGGGACGGATCGCGGCGGCCTGGGCCGGGGCGTGAACGGGGCGGGGGCGCGAGCAGGAGCGGGAGCGGCGGGTTCGGGGGGCGTAGTGGCCGCGGGCGGTGGGGTGGCTGCGGGATCTGAGGCGGCTGCGGGCTCTGGGGCAAGGCTCGGCCGCGGGCGGGGCGAAGCGGTCTCGGGTGGTGGCGGGTTCTGTCATCCACGGGGCGAAACCGGCCCGGATGGGGCAGGGGCCGGGCGGGCGCCGGGCGATCCGGTCCCGGAGGGTGCCGAGCCAAGTCACGCCGGGAGCGAGGCGGTCCCAGGCGGCACCGGGCCCCGTCATCCGCAGAGCGAAGCCGGCCCGGGCGGGGCAGGGGCCGGGCGGACGCCGGGCGATCCGGTCTCGGACGGCGCTGGGCCCGGTCATCCGCGGAGCGAAGCCGTTCGTGGGGGTGCGCTGCTTGTCGTCGGGGACGTCATCACGGACGTCGTCGCCCGACATCGGGGGCCGCTCGCCGCCGGTACCGATACGGCCGCGGCGATTCGGACGTTGCCGGGTGGGGCGGGTGCCAACGTGGCCTGTTGGGCGGCTCGTTGGGGCGAGGCCGAGGTCCGGATGCTCGGCCGGGTCGGGGCGGAGGCGGTCGAGTGGCATGAGCGGGAGCTGGCGGCCTGCGGGGTACGGCCGCTTCTCGTGGTCGATGCGGAGGCCCCGACCGGGACGGTGATCTGTCTCGTCGACACGGGTGCCGCTGCCGAGCGGACGTTGGTCACGGACAGCGGTGCGTCGTTGCGGTTCGCCCCGGAGGACTGGTCGGACGCACTGCTCGACGGTGTGGCCCGGCTGCACCTGTCGGGATACCTGCTGTTCTCGGAGCCGAGCCGTGCGCTGGTGAGGGCGGCCCTCGCAGCGGCACGCGCGCGTGGTGTGCCGGTGAGCCTGGATCCGGCGTCGGCCGGGTTCCTCGTGCGGCTCGGCGTGGACCGTTTCCTGTCGCTGACGGACGGGATCGATGTGCTGCTGCCCAGCCGTGACGAGGCGAGTCTGCTGACGGGGCTGCCCGACGCGGCGGACGCGGCGGCCAAACTGAGCCGGCAGTTTCCGCTGGTCGTCGCCAAGCAGGGGGCCGACGGCGCGCTCGTGGCCCGCTCGGGCAGCGTGCTCGCTCACGTCCCGGCCGTGCCGGCGACGCCCAGGGACACCACGGGCGCCGGCGACGCCTTCACGGGGGCGTTCCTCGCCAGCCTCCTCACGGGCGCCGATCCCGAGGAGGCTGCGCGGGAGGGATGCCGGGCGGGGGCGATGGCGGTGGAGCGGGTGGGCGGCAGACCGCCTGCCATGCCGAGTTGAGGGGGTGCCGGGGCGGCGATCCACGGCGGAACGGTGTCCCGACACTCGTCACGCCGATGCCCCGGCACCCGGCGAACCGACTGCGGTATCCAGCCGACCTGCCTGTCACCGGGCACCGCAGCTTCCAGCCCCTCCCGACTCCCGGCCCTCGGCATCCGCCCGGCCCACGTCATCGGCCCGGCCCTCTACACCCACTAGGCCCACGTCATCGGCCCGGCCCTCTACACCCACTAGGCCCACGTCATCGCCCAAACTCCGACGTCCGCTCGGCGGCCGCCACCCCCTGCCGTCAACCTCCGCCCCCGTCCTACGCCTTCCGCCCCCACGCCGAGATCATCGGTGCCGTCGCGAGGTCCATGGAGCCGGACGCGACGTTCGCGAGGTGATGGTCGATGTCGGCGTCCGTGGCGAGGCCCGCGGTGACGAGCTGGTCGCGGATCTGGCGGATCGTGGCGGATTCGAGGGCCGCGCAGGCAGGGGACGTGAGCGGGAAGTACGCGTCGGCCTCCACGCGGCGCAGGCCGGCCTCGCGGAGCAGGCGGGGGAGGCGGCGGCCGTAGGAGAGGTCGGCACCGCGGTCGGCGAGGAGTTGGCGGAAGCCCTGGCGCAGACGGTTCGCCAACTGCTCGGCGGGGCCGTGTTCGTCGGGGCAGGCCAGGGGCTGAAGGGCGGGGTCCGCGTCCTCGACGAGAAGCCGGCCGCCGGGGCGCAGGGACTGGACCATCGACTGCAACGCCCGCTCCCGGTCCGGCACATGAACGAGGACGAGCCGGGCGTGCACGAGGTCGAAGCCCTCCCCCGGCGCCTCGTCGACGCCCACGTCGTGGACCCGCACTTCGACGGGCGGACGGGCGGCGGGGCCGAGCCGGGAGGTGTCGATGTCGCTCGCGACGACCCGCCCGGTCGGGCCGACCTTCTTGGCCAGCCAGGACACCACGGACGTACCGCCGGCGCCGACCTCCCAGCAGCGCCAGCCGGATCCGATGCCGAAGCCTTCGAGGTGCCGGAACGTCGTGGGGTCGAAGAGGGCCGCGAAGGCGTCGAAGCGCTCTGCCGCCTCGGTCTGCTGGTTGTCGAGGAGATACCCGTCGGTTCGCATCATGTCGCGATCATCCCAGTTGCCCGTGTTGTCCGTGGCGGTCGACGCTCCGGCACCCACCATGCGCCGATCGCGACGCGTCAGGCGCCGCACCGCCACATCCGCACCACCACACCCGCCCCACCACACCCGTACGTCACACCCGCCCCACCACGAGCGCACCGCCCTGCGTGACGCCCCGCACCGCATCACCCCACCGCCTCCCCCGACTCCTCGCCGTCGCACGCTCCTGAACTCGTCGTCCACAGGCGGGAACAAAGCGGAACATCCTGTTCCCACAGGCTTACACGGCTTTCACCGTGAGCTGGCAGACTGGCCGGCCAGGGCGCAGAGATGCGGCGAGCGGGGATCCACGCAAGGAGATCCAGATGTCCATGGCAGGGAATCTGCGGAAGGTCACGAGCCTCGGCAGGGTCGGCGGCCTCCGCAAGGTGGCACGGCTGGCGCGTCGGGGCCGTCGCGTCGACCTGAGCCACCCCGCCCGGTCACCCCTGGGTTCCTCCGTGGTGAACTGCGTGACCTACCGGGACGGCGCTCGCGTCCCGGGCGGCAGCGATCTGGTCGACACGGTCGAGCGGGTGCGCAAGCACGGCGACGGTTTCGTCTGGCTCGGCCTCCACGAGCCGACGGACCAGGAGTTCGCGGGCATCGCCGAACTCTTCGAGTTGCACCCGCTGGCGGTGGAGGACGCGATCGAGGCCCATCAGCGGCCGAAGCTGGAGCGGTACGACGACGTACTGTTCGCGGTGTTCAAGACGGTCTGCTACGTCGAGCACGAGGAGCTCACGGCGACCAGCGAGGTGGTGAACACCGGCGAGATCATGGTGTTCGTCGGCGAGGACTTCGTGATCACGGTCCGGCACGGCATGCACGGTTCGCTGGGCCCGTTGCGCGAGGAGCTGGAGGCCGACCCGCAGCAGCTCGCGAAGGGGCCGGCCGCGGTGCTGCACGCGATCGCGGACCATGTGGTCGACGACTATCTGCACGTCACCGACCTCCTGCAGGCCGACATCGACCAGGTCGAGTCGGACGTCTTCTCCCAGAACGGCGCACGGCTCGACCCGGGGCGCATCTACCAGCTCAAGCGTGAACTCCTGGAGCTGAAGCGGGCCGTGGTCCCGCTGGCCCGGCCGATCGAGGAGCTCTCCACACGGCCGATACGGGTGGTCGCCCCGGAGATACAGGCCTACTTCCGCGATGTCTCCGACCATCTGCTGCGCGCCAAGGAGCAGATCGCCGCCTTCGACGAACTGCTCAACTCGATCCTGCAGGCGCACCTGGCCCAGGTCTCGGTCGCCCAGAACGAGGACATGCGGAAGATCACGGCCTGGGCGGCGATCGTCGCCGTGCCGACCATGGTCTGCGGGGTGTACGGCATGAACTTCGAGCACATGCCGGAGCTGCGCTGGACCTTCGGCTATCCCCTGGTACTGGGCGTGATAGCCGTGGCGTGTCTGACGCTGTACCGGGGCTTCCGGCGCAACGGCTGGCTCTGAGGCGGCGGGAGGTCCGGGGGCGGGCTCACGCCCACCCCCGGAGGGGGCACCCGCGTCAGTGCGGCGTGGTCTTCGCGTAGACGCTCTCCGCCCAGGCGGCGATCTGGTCTTCCGTCAGATGCTGGGCCAGGTCGGCCTCGCTGATCATGCCGACGAGACGCTTGTTCTCGATGACGGGGAGCCGGCGGATCTGGTGGTCCTTCATCTCCCGGAGCACCTCGCCGACGTCGGCACCGGCGTCGATCCAGCGGGGTGTCCCCTGGGCCATCTCCCCGGCGGTGATCCGGGCCGGGTCGTGCCCCATGGCCACACAGCCGACGACGATGTCGCGGTCCGTGAGGATGCCGCAGAGCCGTTCGTTCTCGTCGCTGATGGGCAGGGCTCCGACGTTGAGCTCACGCATCAGCTGGGCGGCGCGGTCCAGGGTCTCGTGGGCCGGGATCCACTGGGCGCCGCGGTGCATGATGTCTCCGGCGGTGGTCATGAAGTACCTCCCGATGCCGGACGGCCGGCGCGGCGCAGGGCGCACCGCTGGTCCCGGCGCCCTACATTCTCGCCGCGCGACCGGAGCCACGCACCCGGAACCGGACTGCAGCAACGGGACTGCAGGAACCGGACTGCCGGGACCGGGGACCGAAACCGGGCTGCCGGCACCGGGGACCGAGGCCACGCTGCCGGAATCGGGGACCGAGGCCGGACCGCCGGCACCGCGGGTCGAGAGCGGGCTGCCGGTGCATGGACACCCGGGGGCCGACGCCGGGACACCGGGGGTACCGGAGCGGGCACACCCGGGGGGCGCCGGCGCAGGGACCGGACGACTGCCCGGCAGTCCCTCAGGCCGAGAATCCGACGATCTTCCGCGGCACGACACGGATGATCACGCGGACCTCGTCCTCCTTCTCGGCGGGCGGGTCGATGCCGAGGTACTTGTGCGAGAGGTCGTGCGGGAGGCGCTTGTCCGGGTCCGGGAGGATCTCGGCGGTGCCGCGGATCTCGACGGAGGTGTAGGGGTTGGCGAGGTCGTAGACCGAGACGCTGATCCGGGGGTCGCGGCGGAGGTTGCGCACCTTCTGACGGTGGTCGGTGGAGGAGAAGAGGACGGTGTCGCCCTCGCGTTTGATCCAGACCACGGAGTTCTGCGGGGATCCGTCGGGGCCGAGGGTGGCGACGCTGGCGAAGTTCTTGCCGTCGAGGAGGGTGCGGACCGAGTCGCCGAAGGAGAGGTGATCACTCGTGGAAGTCGTCATGGGGGCCACCTTAGTTACATGCATGCGCATGTAAAAGTGGTTTACCGGATCAGCCGCTCCACGCCGGATGGCGAGGGTCGTCGGCGCGCACCAGGACATCGGCGGTGCCGGCGGGGTCGGTCTCGTCGGCGTAGCGCTCGAAGGCTTCCAGGGTCCACTGGTCGGCCTCGGGGGTACGGCGGCGCAGGGCTCCCGGGGAGAGGAGGACATGGACGGACAGGTCGAAGGGGAACCAGTGGCGCAGCAGGAGGGGGCCGTGCAGCAACAGGACGCCACCGGGCGGGAGTTGGACATAGGGGCTGCGGGTGGCGCGGTCGGTCGCCGGGTCCCAGAGGTCGGGCAGGACGCGGCCGTCGCCGCCGGGTTCGAGGGGGCCGAAGACCTCGCGCCACAGGGCGCCGGTGTCGAACCAGCCGTTGTAGTAGGCCTCCACGTCCCGGTGCCCGTACTCCAGGCGCAGCGAGGCGGGGCGCAGAAAGCCCTCGGTGCCGACGACGAGCGAGGGGCGGCCGCGTATCCGGAGCGCTTCGGAGACGCGTTCGGCGAGGCCCTGCGGGCGGGCCGCGGGCGCGCCGTCGAAGGCGATGCGGGGCCAGGGGCTGCCGTCGGCCGGTTTCAGGTCGAGCAGTCGGTCGGCCAGGAGGTCGCCGAGCCGGTCCCAGGTGATCGCTTCGAGTCGCACAGGGCCCATGATGCGCCAGCCGGCGGCCAGGACGCGTCCCGCTCGTGTGCCCGGCGGGCGGCGAGCAGCTGCGGGAGGTGGGTCTCGCTCCAGGTGCGAGCGGCGTCGAGGAGGGGGATCAGGGTGCGACCGAGAGGGGTGAGGGCGTATTCGACACGAGGCGGGTTCTCGTCGTACGCGGTGCGGGTGATCAGACCGTCGCGGTCCATCGCGCGCAGGGTCTCGGCGAGGACCTTGGGGGTGACGGCCCTGAGCGGGGTCCGGAGTTCGGTGAAGCGGCGCGGGCCGCCTTCGAGGCAGCGGATGACCATGCCCGTCCTCCCCCACTGCCTTAAGGGCGTGGGAGGTACCCCCAGTCCCCCACCTCTGAACGGCGTCGCGGAGGACGGGCAGCCGGCGTCGAACATGTCGGGGTCCGGTGGAGCGGGCCGGGTGGTGCCGGTGCCGTCCCAGGAGTCGGTCATCGGTCGAGGTCAGCGCCGATACCGTTGCGGTAACCGGCCGTTGCGCCTCCACCATCCAGGTCGGGCACCGAATCGCGGTGCACGACAAGGAGGTTGGGCATGGCTGCGATCGCGGTCTTCGGAGGCGGCGGGCGAGCGGTGACGGCGGAGGCCCGGCGGCGCGGGCACGGGGTGACGGCGGTGGTGCGGGAGCCGGCCCGGTATCCGGAGCTCGGGGCGGACGGGGTGGCCGTGGTGCGGGGTGATGTGACCGATGCCGGTTCGGTCGCGGCCGTGGCGGTCGGGCATGTGGCCGCCGTGCACGCGGTGTCGCCGTTCAGCGGGCCGGAACGGGGCTTCGACTCGCTCGACCCGGAGTTCTTCGTGAAGGCGGCGGACGCGCTGCTGAGCGGGCTCGCCGCGGCAGGGGTCGGGCGTCTGGTCGCCGTGGGGCTGTTCGCCGACCTGCTCGGGGCGGACGGCCGGCCGGTGATGGACGACCCTGCGGTGTTCCCACCGGACATCCGGCCGTTCGCACTGGCGCACACGGCGGGGCTGCGCCGCCTGCGGGAGTCGGAAGAGGGCGGTGTCGACCGGGTGGTGCTCACCCCGGGAGGAGGACTGGAGGAGAACGCTCCGCGCACCGGGCACCATGCGTTCGGAGGAGAGGAGGCGCCCGACGGGATGCGGGTCCTGTCGTACGCGGGTCTCGCAGGGGCGGTGGTCGACGAGATCGCGCGGCCCACGGTGCAATCGGCGGCGGGTGTCGGTGCTCGACGCAAAGTAGCGGAGAAGGAGAGGAAAGACGAGGAGGACCGGCAGGAGCGGCAGGACTGGGAGAGGCAGAAGGACGGGGCCGTGGTTCATGGCCCACCGCCGGGAATGAATTCGACATGTCTCGCCTAGCAACTCCCCCGCGCCGCACCGGGCTTCTCGTCGTCCAGCCCGTCAAGCGGAAGCAGTGCGCCGAGTGCCGGAGCGGGCCGTTGACGCTGCTGGTGCTGGAGGAGGGGGCGCCTCGGTGTCTGGACTGCGCCGATCTCGGGCATCTGGTGTTCCTGCCGCGCGGTGACACGGCGCTGACGCGCAGGGCGCGGGAGGAGAGTGCCCTGTCGGCGGTGGTCGTACGGTTCAACCGGCGCAAGGCACGGTACGAGCGGCAGGGCGTCCTCGTGGAGGAGGCGGCGCTCGCGCGGGCCGAGGTGCGGTGTCTGGCGGACGCCGAGGCGCGGCGGCGGCGCCGGGTGCGGGACGCGCGGCGGCGGGCCGCGGAGGACGTGCGGTTCACGGACGCGTTCGCGACGGAGATACGCCGGCTGTTTCCCGGGTGCCCGGCCGAGCGGGCACAGGGCATCGCGGTGCACGCCTCGGTGCGGGGCAGCGGGCGGGTCGGCCGGAGTGCGGCGGGGCGGGCGTTGTCCGAGGGCGCGGTGATCTCGGCGGTGGTGGCGTCCGTACGGCATCTGGACACGCCGTACGACCAGTTGCTGATGAGCGGTGTGCCGAGGCATGAGGCACGGCGTCGGATCGCCTCCGGCGTGGAGGCGGTGCTGGGCGGCTGGCGGGCGGAAGGGGCGCAGGCCGGTTGAAGTCGGCGAGAGCGGCGAGGGGCGGGGGCCGGTTGAGGTCGGCGAGGGCCGGGGTGGGAGAGCCGGCCCTCAGGGAACGGTGTAGTAGAGGGGAGTCGGGGATTCAGGTTGTGTCGGGCGTGGGGAGCCTTGTGGACGCTCGCGTATGCGGTCGCGGCCTTCGGCCATGGTGACTCTTCCCGTACGGGAATTCACTTGTGGTGACGGTTGGTGCCGGGCAGGATCTCGGCTCGATGCGGGAGTTGACGTTCACATGATCGATGGACCGTACTTCGTACTGACGGTGCTGGGTGTGCTCGGGACCGGTCTGGTGGCCGGGGTGTTCTGTGCGTTCTCGACGTTCGTGATGAAGGGGCTCGCGGCGCTGCCGCCCGCACAGGGTGTCGCCGCGATGAAGGCGATCAACGTGACCGCGCTGCGGCCCGCGTTCATGCTCGTGTTCGCCGGGTCGGCGGTGCTGTGTGCGGTGATCGCCGTGGTGACGTTCGTGCTGTGGCCGGACGAGGGGACGGTGGAGCTGCTGCTGGGCAGCGCGCTGTATCTGTTCGGGTCGTTCGGGGTGACCATGGTCGCCAACGTGCCGCGCAACGACACGCTGATGAAGCTGGACGCGGGTACGTCCGAAGCGGCCGCGTACTGGCCGGCGTATGTGCGCGAGTGGACGATGTGGAACCACGTGCGCATGGTCGCCTCGGGTGCGGCGGCGGTGTCGTACGTGCTGGCCCTCACCTAGACGCCGGGAAGGCCGTCGGGGAGGCCGTCGGGGAGGCCCACGGAACCTCAGGAAAGCGCTGTCCGCCCACTCTGCGCGAGTGGCTCACGGGACGTATCGTGGCCGAAAGAGTGCCGCCCGATGACGCTCGGCCCGTCGCAGCCAACGCAAGGAAGACGGCCATGGCCGATCCCAAGGGATTCATGACCACCCCTCGTCAGGACTGGCCCCGGCGGCCGGTCGAGGAGCGGGTCAGGGACTGGGACGAGGTGTACGTCCCCGGGGCGCTGCTGCCCATCATCAACAAGCAGGCCGACCGGTGCATGGACTGCGGTGTCCCGTTCTGCCACGAAGCGTGTCCGCTGGGGAATCTGATCCCCGAGTGGAACGACCTGGTCAGCCGGGACGACTGGCGGCAGGCCGCCGACCGGCTGCACGCGACGAACAACTTCCCCGAGTTCACCGGGCGGTTGTGTCCCGCGCCGTGCGAGGCGGGATGCGTGCTGGCCATCAACCAGCCCGCGGTCACCATCAAGAACGTCGAGGTGGCCATCGCCGACCAGGCCTGGGAGCTGGGGTTCGCGCCACCGCAGCCACCGGACCGGCTGTCCGGCAGGACCGTCGCGGTGATCGGGTCGGGGCCCACCGGGCTCGCGGCGGCACAGCAGTTGACGCGGGCGGGGCACACGGTCGCGGTGTACGAGAAGGACGACCGGCTCGGCGGGCTGATGCGGTACGGCATCCCCGAGTTCAAGATGGAGAAGCACCATCTGCGGCGGCGGACCGACCAGATGCGGGCCGAGGGCACGAAGTTCCGTACGTCGACGGCGGTCGGGCGGGACATCGGGGCGACTGAGCTGCGGGCGCGGTACGACGCGGTGGTGATCGCCACGGGAGCGACGGCCTGGCGTGAACTCGACGTACCCGGGCGGGAGTTGACCGGCATCCATCAGGCGATGGAGTATCTGCCGCTGGCCAACCGGGTGTGCGAGGGCGACCTGGAGACCTCCCCCGTGTCGGCCGCCGGGAAGCATGTCGTCATCGTCGGCGGCGGTGACACGGGGGCCGACTGTCTGGGCACCGCGGTGCGTGAAGGGGCCACGTCCGTCACGCAGTTGGACATCTACGCCCAGCCGGGCGCCGAGCGCGACGAGGACGTCGAGCCCTGGCCGACGTACCCGAAGATCTACCGGCTGTCGGCGGCGCACCAGGAGGCCGGCGATCTGCGTACCGCCCCGGCGGCCGACGCGGACGCGCGGCTGTTCGCGGCGTCCACGCTCCGCTTCACCGGCGACGCGGACGGGCGGGTGCGGTCGCTGCATCTCGTCGAGGTCGACGCGGAGAGGCGGCCGGTGACGGGCACTGGGCGGGCACTCCCCGCCGACCTCGTGCTGCTCGCCCTCGGCTTCTCCGGCCCGGGCCGGGAGGACGGGCTGATCGACCAGCTGGGGCTGGCGACGGAGCCCCGCGGCACGATCACCCGGGACGCCGAGTTCGCCACGAACGTCCCCGGGGTGTTCGCCGCGGGGGACGCCGCGCGGGGGCAGTCGCTCATCGTGTGGGCGATCGCCGAGGGACGGGCGGTGGCGGCGGCGGTCGACCGCCATCTGACGGGGAGCTCGCGCTTGCCGGCGCCGATCGGACCCTACGACCGCCCGATGACGGTGTGACCGACCGGCCCCGGGCCCTCTCCCAGGTCCGCTCCTCGGACCCGCCCCTCGGACCCGCCCCTCAGGCCCGCTCGTCCGTCCCCGCGACCTTCTTCGTCGCCAGCGCCACCCGGTTCCAGGTGTTGATCGTGAGGATCAGGGCGAGCACCTGCGCCAGTTCCTCCTCCTCGAACTCGGCCGCGGCTTCCGCGTACACCGCGTCCGGCACTCCCCCGTCGGCCACCAGCGTCACCGCCTCCGTCAGGGCCAGGGCCGCCTGCTCCTTCGCCGTGAAGAAGTGCCGGGCCTCGCGCCAGACGGCAACCATGTGCAGCCGGTCCTCGCTCTCGCCGGCCTTGCGGGCGTCGTTGGTGTGCATGTGGAGGCAGTAGGCGCAGTGGTTGAGGTGGGAGGCGCGGATCTGGATCAGTTCGACGAGGGCGGGGTCGAGGCCCGCGCGGGCTGCCGCGTCGAAGCCGACGAGGGCGCGGAAGACCTTCGGGGCGGCCTTGGCGAAGTTGAGGCGAGGGGCGGCGGTGGTGTTCGGGACCGTGGTCGTGTTCGTCGTCATGTGCATCAATCTATGGCCCGGAAAGACCCGCTGTAGGGTGCATTTCCATGGCGGAATCATGGGTCAATTCATGGGTCGATTCGGCGGAGCGGATCGGCGCCGACCTGCACCTGGAGCTCTCCAGACCGGGCGGCAAACGGGCCGCTCTCATCGACGCGCTCCGGGACGCCGTACGCGGCGGACGACTCGCCCCCGGCACCCGGCTGCCGCCGTACCGTTCGCTCGCCGCCGATCTCGGCGTCGCCCGGAACACGGTGGCCGACGCGTACGCCGAGCTCGTCGCGGAGGGCTGGCTCACCGCCCGCCAGGGCTCGGGCACCCGGGTCGCCGTGGGGGCACCTCCCACGCCCTCAAGGCAGTGGGGGAGGACCGAGCCGCTCCACCACGCCAAGCACGCGCGGGTACCCGTGAAAACGCCGCCACGCGCGCGTGGACCGCGGCACGACCTCCGCCAGGGCACCCCGGACGCCTCCGCGTTCCCGCGCGCCGCCTGGCTGGCCTCCTACCGGCGGGCCCTCCAGCAGGCGCCCAACGAGGTCTTCGGCCCCGGCGACCCCGCCGGCCGCGTCGAGCTGCGGGAGGCGCTCGCCGAGTACCTGGCACGCGCGCGTGGCGTACGTACCGAGCCGGGCCGGATCGTGATCTGCTCCGGCTTCGCGCACGCGCTGCGGCTGCTCTTCCAGGCGCCGACGCCGGTGCTGCGCGGCCCGCTGGCCGTCGAGGCGTACGGCCTCCCCTTCCACCGCGGGCTCCTCGCCGACGCGGGCGTCCGGACCGTACCGCTGCCCCTCGACGAACACGGCGCCGACGTGAGCCTGTTGGCGCGTGAACGGGCCGTACTGCTCACGCCCGCGCACCAGTTCCCGACCGGAGGTCCGCTGCACGCCGAGCGGCGGGCGGCCGTCGTCGACTGGGCACGCGCGCGTGGCGGGGTGGTGCTGGAGGACGACTACGACGGGGAGTTCCGCTACGACCGCAAGCCCGTCGGCGCGGTCCAGGGACTCGACCCCGAGCGGGTGATCTTCATCGGCTCGGTCAGCAAGAGCCTGTCACCCGCGGTGCGGCTGGGGTGGCTGGTGCTGCCGGAGCGGTACGTCGACGGCGTGCTCGCAGCCAAGGGCGAGCGGGAGGCCTGGGCGAGCGTCCTGGACCAGCTGGCCCTCGCGGACCTCATCTCGTCCGGGTCGTACGACCGTCATGTGCGCCGTATGCGACAGCGGTACCGCAGCCGTCGCGACCGCCTCGTCGCGGCGCTCGCCGAGCACGCGCCGCACATCGAGGCGACCGGGGTCGCGGCGGGGCTGCACGCGGTGCTGCGGTTGCCGCCGGGCACCGAGAGGTCCACGGTCAAGGCCGCCGTCTGGCGGGGCGTCGCGCTGGACGGCCTCGCGGAGTTCCGGCACCCGGAGACAAGGACGGCACCACCGAAGACACCAGGAACACCGGAAGCGGGCATGCCGGCGTACGACGGCCTGGTCGTCGGCTACGCGACCCCCTCGGAACACGCGTACGGAGCGGCACTGGAGGCGCTGTGCCAGGCCCTCCCCCCGGCGACCGGCTAGCTCGGACACCGCTCCCCCGAGGGTTCTCCATCCCCCGGAGGAGGCCCGGCGTACTGCCTGCGGACGAGCGCGCCCCACGCGCTCTCCTACGGTGTTCGTAAATCCTCACCGAGGGCCCGAAAAGTGGCTTCTGACCGACATGGAAACGAACAGCGGTGGGATCATTGCAGCAGGAGGTGTGCTGCCGTCGAGCCCCTGCAGGGGTCGGCAGCGGCCCGCCCCATCCTTCGTTCCGCCGTCAGGCGCAGGGTCACCCCCGCGCGTCCCCCCTGTTGGCGGCCGGTCCTGGAGGGTGAGCGATGACGACGCTCGACGAACGTCACGGAGAAGGTGCGCAAGACGGGGACAGGCCCCGCGGCGAGGTGCTCCTCGGCCTGGTCGACGCGCATGCCCCGGCCACCGTCCCACTCGACCGGCCCGCCGCCGCGGTGCCCGGCAGCGCGGGGTCCAAGGCCGCGAACCTCGCCCGCGCGGCGGGTGCCGGTCTGCCGGTCCTCCCCGGCTTCGTGATCCCGTACCGCGGCGGCACCGACCCGGTCGCCCTGCGCCACGCCTGGCACGACCTCTCCGACGGCGGCGCGCGCCCGCTCGTCGTACGGTCCTCCTCCCCTCAGGAGGACACGGAGGAGTCGTCGCTGGCGGGCCAGTTCGCCTCCGTCCTCGACGTGCGCGGCTGGCACGCGTTCCGTACGGCGGTGCGTACCGTGCTCGACTCGGCGGTACGGCCCGACGGCAGCACGGCGCCGATGGCGGTGCTGGTGCAGCCGATGCTGACGGCGCGGGTCGGCGGGGTGATGTTCGGTGCCGATCCCGTCGAGGGGCGTACCGACCGGATGCTGGTGAGCGCGGTCCGGGGTGGTCCGGACTCGCTGGTCAGCGGGGAACAGGCGGGCACGAACTACTGGCTGAGCGGGCGGGGACGGCTGCTGCGCACGGAGGCCGCGGAGGGCGGTTCGCCGCTCACCCGGTCCGAGCTGGCCCGTCTCGCGCGGCTCGCGCGGCGGGCCCGGCGGATCTTCGGCGGGCCGCAGGACCTTGAGTTCGGGTTCGACGGGGAGGGGCGGCTGTGGCTGTTCCAGAGCCGTCCGATCACGGCGATGGCGGTGCGGCCGCCGCACGGGGCGCGGCTGCTCGGGCCCGGTCCGGTGGCGGAGACCCTGCCGGAGCAGCTGGTGCCGCTGGAGGAGGACCTGTGGGTGGCGCCCATGGCCCGCGGGCTCGCCGCCGCGCTCGACATCGCCGGGAGTGCGCCGCGGCGGCTGCTGCGGACGGTTCCGGTGGTCAGGACGGTCGGCGGGCGGGCCGCGGCCGACCTACGGCTCCTCGGCGCCGCTCCCCCGCGGCACCGGTGGCTGGCACTGCTCAACCCGGCGCCGGGGGCGCGCCGTCTGGGTGCGGCCTGGCGGGTGGGCCGGCTCTCCGCGGCGCTGCCGGGCCTGGCGACGGACCTCGCGGCCGACGTCGACCGCCACCTCGCCGAGATCCCGCCGCCCTCGACGCTCCCCGCGTCCGCCCTGGTCGCGGAGATCCGCTGGACCCGCCGCACCCTGGCCTCCCTGCACGCCCAGGAAGCCCTCGCCGGAGCCCTGCTGCGCGAGCCGCCGAAAAGCCGTACGGCGGCGGGTACGGCGCTGGCCGCCCTGGAAACGGCACGCGCACGTGGCGTACCCGACGACCAGGCCGTCGCCGCGGCCCCGGTGATCCTGGCGCTGACGGCACCGAGCCTGCGGGGGCCGGGGCGGTTGCCGGGGCCGGGGGGCGGGGGGACGGAGCAAGGCATACCGGGTTCGCGAGCGGCGGATGCCGAGGAATCGGTGGCGTCCGGGACCGGCGCGTCGAGGCGCGTCCCTCAGCCGCTGCTGCCGGGCCGGGGCAGCACCGGCCGGGACGACGGCACCGGAACCGCGGCGCCACGAGACGGCACGGCGATGGGTCCTCACCCCACAGCCACCGCAAGCACCCCGGGCACCACCCCGGCCACCGCTCGCGAATCCGCGCACCGCGTCCCCACCACCGGCGACACCGCCACCGTTGCCGCTGCCACCGCCACCGCCACCGCTACCGGCGCCCCCACCACCAACGCCTCCCCCACCCCCAGCCCCCCGCCCCTCACCGCCTCCCTCCCGCCCCGCGAAGCCCTCCGGCTCCGCATCCGCTGGGTGCAGGAGCTCCAGGTCCGGCTCGTGCGCGATGCCGGGCGGCGCGTCCAGCTCGATGTGGAGCAGGTCGGGCAGCTGCGCTGGCGGGAGCTGGCGGGCGTGCTGCACGGCGCCGCGCTGCCCGTCGATCTCGCGGCGCGGGTGCCGGACGGCGAGTCGCCGCCGTTGCCGGACGCGTTCCGGCTGACGGAGGGCGGAGTCGTCGTCGCCGAGCGGGACGGTGGCGGCCGGGACGGTATGCGGGGCGTGTCCGGAGGGCGGGCCGTCGGGACCGTGTGGGACGGGGCGGGGCTTCGGCCCGAGGACGCCGTCCTCGTCGTACGGACTCTCGATCCCGCGCTCGCTCCGCTGCTGCCCGGACTGACCGGGCTGGTCGCGCAGACCGGCAGCCCCTTGTCCCATCTCGCGGTGCTGGCGCGGGAGTTCGAGGTTCCCGCCGTCGTCGGGGCGGCGGACGCCGTGCACCGCTTCCCGGTCGGCTCCCGTCTCACCGTCGACGGGACCGTCGGGGACGTACAGCCGGGAGACGCGCCATGAGGAGGATCGCGTACCTCTTCGGAGGCCTGGCCGCCGCCGGGGCCGGGACGTATCTCGTGGTCTATCTGTACCGGTGGCAGTGGCAGCGGGCCATGCTGTGCGGGGTTCTGCTGCTGGTCGTGGAGGTGTTGCTGCTCGGCATCGTGATGCTGGGGCGGCTGACCCGGATCGAGGAGCGGATCAGCGCGTCCGACCGGCGGCAGCGGGAGCTGGCGGCCCGGCAGGAGGACGCGCTCGCCCGGCTGCGGCAGCCCGCGCTGGAGCGGGAGGAGACACAGTTCCGCTGGCTGGCGGACCCGGCGGACAAGGCGTACGTCTTCGTGCCGGTGCTCATGGTCACCGGTGTGGTGCTGTCCGGGCTCGCTTGGGTCGTGCAGCGCATCGCCGCCGCCACGGGCAGACCGGCCGAGCGGCGGCTCGCCGGGCGGCTGGCCGTGCTCACCGCACCCGACCCGGCCTCCCCGGACGACCTGGAGGACCTGCCGGCCCCGGCCGCCGTACCGCCCAGGGGCCGGACCGTGCGCATGGCCGCTGTCGGCGTCGTCGGGGTCGCCCTGCTCGGCGGGCTCGTCGTGGGGCTCGCGGACCTCACCCAGACCCGGGAGGAGCACGCGAACGACAGCGCGGCGACCTCGGTGGTCGTCAAGGTCGACATGCGTGGTCCCGACACCACGCACCAGCGGCGGTCACTGGCCGCGGAACAGATCTGGGAGCGCTGTCGGGACTCCACGTCCGTGCCGCTGCGGCACGAGACCCTCGGTGATCTGGGCGACGGACTGTTCGCGGGAGTCGTGCGGCCCGCGCTCACCGATCACGACCGGTTGCGGCTGCGCGGTTGCCTGGAGGACGCGACTCTCGAACGCGCTCATCTCACGGTCGTCGGCATCGGCGACGCGGACACTGACGACGACTGAAGTACGACAGACGACTGGACATGACAATTGAGATCTAGGGCACAAAACGGATGTAAAACACAGATGATCACCACCCCGGGGTACTCTGCCAAAACGCCCACGTCCCCTAGTCCCCTTGGTCGCTCATGGCCGTCCTCACCGCCACGCTCCCCCGCCCCACCCTCCCCAAGCGCCCGCTCCAGCGCCGTACCGTGCGCATTCTGCTGACCCTCGTCCTCGGTTACGCCCTTCTGTGGGCGGCCGGCGCCGGAGGCATCCTGGCCCTGTCGTACTGGATGCGCGCGGAGACCCCGGCACCGGCGGGCACCCGCACCGTGCAGGGCGTCCACAACTTCCAGCCGGTCGACACCTCGGGCCATCTGTGGCGCGGCGCCGCCCCGTCCCCGGCCGGCTACCGGACGCTGGCGGCCATGGGCTTCACCACCGTCGTCGACCTGCGCGCCGAGGACCTCAGCACCAAGCAGCTCGCCGGGCCGGCCGACGCGGGCCTGGACGTCGTACGGCTGCCCATCCGGGACGGTCAGACGCCGAAGCCGGAGCAGGTGCGGCGCTTCCTCGACATCGTGGCCGGTTCGTCCGGGCCGGTGTTCGTGCACTGCGGGGCGGGGGTGGGCCGTACCGGCACGATGGCGGCGGCGTATCTCGTGCAGACCGGCGAGGAGTCGTCATCGGCGGCGGTCCGGCGCAATCTCGCGGTCGGACCCCCGTCGATCGAGCAGATCTACTACGGGCTGAACCTCAGCCGGGACGACGCGGCACAGCCGCCGCTGCCGGTGGTGGCGGTGAGCCGGCTGGTGGATGCGCCGCGGCGCATCATGTCCTGGTTCTAGTTCTAGCTGCGCCTCATGTCCTGGTTCTAGCGGCGCGTCATGTCCTGGTTCCGGTCGAAGCGGTGCCGATGTCACGACGGCCACGTCACGACAGCAGGAAGTCCGCCTCCCCCGCCTTCGCGCCCTCGATGAAGGCCGTCATCTCGTCGGTCGTGTAGATCAGCGCCGGGCCGTCCGGATCGGTGGACTGACGGACGGCGATCCGTCCGTCGGCGAGCTTCATCGCCTCCAGGCAGTTGCCGCCGTTGCCGCCGCTCCAGGGCTTGTGCCAGCCCTCGCTGCCCAACTCCCGCGCGGGCATGCCGTTGTAGACGGGTATGCGCGGCTTGATGCGATCCATTCACAGCTCCTTGCGGAGATCCCGGAGGATCTCCTTCGTGCGATGTGCCGTAGCGGCCTGCGCCGCCATGCGGTCCATGACCTCGAGATGGGTCGCCACCTCGGGACGCGCGTCGAGATAGACCGCGCCGGTCAGGTACTCGCTGTAAACCATGTCCGGAAGCTCCGGCACGGCGAATCGGAACAGCACGAAGGGCCCGTACGTGCCGGGGTGCGGCCCGTTTGCGAACGGGGCGATCTGCAGCGTCACGTTGGACAGCTTCGTGGCCTCGAGCAGCTTGTCGATCTGGGCACGCATCACCTCCGGGCCGCCGACGGGGCGGCGCAGCGCGGTCTCGTCCACCACGGCCCAGAACCGCGGCGCGTCGGGACGGGTGAGCAGTTCCTGGCGTTGTACTCGCAGTGCGACGTGCCGTTCGATGTCGTCCGGGCTGGTCTGGCCGATGGCCCCCGACTTCAGCACACCCCGGGCGTACTCCTCGGTCTGGAGCAGTCCCGGCAGGAAGTGGGGGTCGTACGAGCGGATGAGGCTCGCGGCGCCCTCCAGGCTGACGTACATCGAGAACCAGCCGGGCAGGATGTCGTGGTACCGCTGCCACCAGCCGGGGCGGTTGGCCTCCTCGGCCAGCTCCACGAAGACGTCGGCCTCCTCCTCGGAGACGCCGTAGGACTTCAGGAGCAGTTGCAGATACGGGATCTTGAGGGCGACCTCGGCCATCTCCATACGACGGACCGTGGCGGGGGCGACGCGGAGGACCTTGGCGGCCTCCTCGCGCTTGAGACCGGCGCGCTCGCGCAGGTCGAGGAGGCGCCGGCCGAGGACGACCTGGCCGACCGTCGGCGCGGACCGCGGCTCGCTCACCCTCCACCTCCTGGACGTCCCTGAGGTCCGAAGACCGTAAAAACCTGCGCAAAAGAATCCTGGCAGCCGGACGGCGCCATTCGAAGACCTATTCGAAGACCTGGTCGGATCTCCGGTGATCTCAACTGGCGCCGCTCGACATGCTGTTGCGAGCAGTGTGCCACGGCCTTCCAGACCGTCACACAGCACTCTGCAATTTTCAGAGTGACACTTGCCAAGTGTTCACGGCGGGGCGATAGTGGCAAGCGTGATTCCGTCCGCGCCCTTAGGAACAGACGCCGCCGCAGGCCCCCACAGCCTTGGCGCTGCTCCGGGAGTAACCCCTGGTGGGGCCGCTGCCGAGCGCCGGTTCCGGTTCGAACTGGCCGCACATCCGGGTTCCCCGGCCCAGGCCAGACGGCTGACGCGGGCACGGCTGAACGGCTGGTCGGTCTGCGAGGACATCTGCGATTCGGCGGTCCTGGTCGTCACCGAGCTGGTCACCAACGCCATCGTGCACACCGCGAGCAGCCACATAGTCTGCGAGCTGCACGACGGCGACGAGCTGGTGCGAATAGCCGTGCGTGACGAGGGCTGCACTCCGGGCGAGATTCATCCGTCCGTGGCGCAGCGGGGCGAGGAGGAGCACGGGAGGGGACTGCTTCTCGTCGACGCCCTCTGTCACGCCTGGGGCGCCCATGAACACGGTCCCGGCCTGCTGGTCTGGGCGGAGCTCCCGCGCCAGACCGCCGCCCTGCACGACTGCGCCCCCTGCAACGACCTGGGCTGGGGGGCCCGCCCGAAGCCTGGCCCTGCGGGCGGCTCCGGCGGCGGGGACGACGAGGCGGACACAGGACACACCGGCTCGGCGGCGGGACATCCGGGCACGGACACGGGCGCGAGACACGGCGACGCCGCGTCGTACGGCGACGCGACCGGGTACGGGGACGCCACGCGGTACGGCGACGCCCCTCGGTACGACGAGGTCACGCGATACGACGACGCCACGCGATACGACGGCACCACTCGGCATGACGGCGCGACGCGACACGACGGCGTCCCGCGGTACGCCGGAACCGCACTGCACGACAGGGTGGCGCAGTGCGACTGGGCGGAGACGCGGCACTACGAGGCGGGGACCCGGCACCACGAGACTGGCCTCCGGTACGACGAGACCGGCCTCCGGTACGACGAGACGGGCTCCCGGTATGGCGAGGCGGGCTCCCGGCATCACGGCATGACACGGCACCACGGGACGGGGGGCCCATGGCTGTGAGGCCCGTGGCCGGCGGCTCGGTACTGACCCTGAACACGCTGGTCCGCCTCCGACGCGGCCTGCACACCCCGGCCGCCGCACCTCTCCGTCTGCCCCTTCCCGAGGGCATGACGGCCCCGCTGGGTTGCGACGCGGTGGCGGTACCCGCCCACCTCGGCCCGCTGATCATGCCGAGGCTGCCCCGCATCGGGTGCGTCTACGCCGATGAGACGCACTGGTGGTGGCTGGTCCCCGCCGACTCCGACTACGCCTTGGAGTGGCCCGCCCCCGCCCAGTACGCCACCGGCGCGATCGTTCCGGACGCGCCGGTGGCCCCCGACCTGATCCACCGCCCCGAGGGCAAGCTCCCGTACACGTCACCGATCCCGCTGTACCTGGTGCTGTGCCGGCTGATCGGGACCACACCGACCTGGTCCCGCTCGATCAGCGCGTAGGCCTCCGGCGGTTCGGCGGGGGGCAGGGGGTTGATGGAGGCGTGGGTGCCGGTGGCCTGCGTCTTGAGCGGCCCACCGTCCCCGACGCATCAGCCGCCCATCCTGAAGCACCGCCCGAACCCACCCACGAACCCGGCGTACGCCCGCGTGCCCCCGTCTGTCCGTCTGCGCCCTGCCCCCGGCACCCCCCTCCCGCGATAGTGGCCCTCCGTCCACGATCGGGGGAGGTCGACGGTGAGGAAGAAGCGCCAGGCAGCGGGGCCCGAGCTGTCCGAGTCGGAGCAGCTGCTCTTCGGTGGCCCGCTGCGGTACGACACGGGCTGGAACAGCCATTCCGAGGCCCGCCTGCAGCTGAGCTTCCGGGCCATGGTGCGACAGCTCCCCGCGCTGCTCTCGCTGAGTTTCCGGCTGGCCTGGCAGGCGGACCGGAAGGCCGCGCGGGTCGTGCTCGGCGCCGAGACGGGCCGGGGCGTGGCGCAGGCGGTGAGTCTGCTGGCCGTCAACAGTGTGCTGGGGCGGCTGATGAGCGGCGGCCCGATCGAGGGACGGCTGCGCGGTGCCGTTCCCGCGCTCGTCGCCATGGCCGCCGTCATGCTGGTCTCCGCGCTGCTGCGGGCCGCGTCGACGTACGCCACCGGCCGGCTCGAACCGAAGGTGGAGCGTGTGGCCACCGAGCGGTATCTGGAGCGGGCCGCCGCCGTGGAACTCTCCGCGATCGAGGACCACGCCTTCCACAAGCTGCTGGACACCGCCCAGTACGGCGCCACCTCCGCCCGCCGCATGATCGGCTACGCCACCCGGGTCATGAACGCGGCGATCTCCCTCGTCGCGGCCGCCGGTGTCCTGACCGTGCTGCACCCCGCCCTGCTCCCCCTCCTCGTGACCATGACCCTGCCCAGCGCCTGGAGCGCCCTGACCGTCGCGCGCCGCCGGTACGAGTCCTTCCACACGTGGGTGCAGCACGCCAGGGCCGGTCATCTCCTCAGCGGCCTGCTCACCGAGCCCGAGTCCGCGCCGGAGATCCGCCTGCACGGCGTCGGTCCCTTCCTCCTCCACCACTACCGCGCGATGTCCGAGGTCGCGGAGGCGGAACAGGCACGGCTCGCCCGGCTGGCCGCCCGTACGGGGCTCATCGCCGCGGCCTGGACGGGCATCGCGACGGTGGCGACGTACGCGACGCTCGGCGGTCTGCTGCTCGCCGGGGCCATGGCGCTGTCGGTCGCGGGTACGGCCGTGATCGCGATCCGTTCGGGGTCGTCGAGCCTGGACAGTCTCGTCCTGGAGGTGAACCAGCTGCATCAGGAGGCCCTGTTCGTGGGGGATCTGCAGCGGCTGTACGTCGAGGCGGAGAAGCGGGCGATCCCGGTGGGCGGGCAGGAGCTGCCCGAGGATCCGCGGGAGATCCGTTTCGAGAACGTCAGCTTCAGCTATCCGGGCGAGTCCACCCGGCCCGCCCTGGACGACGTGACGCTGTCCCTCCCCCTGGGGCGGATCGTCGCGCTCGTCGGTGAGAACGGCTCCGGCAAGACGACCCTCGTGAAGCTGCTCTCCGGGCTGTACACCCCCGACCGGGGCCGGATCCTGTGGGACGGTGTGGACGCGGCCGGGGCGGACCGGCGGCTGCTGGCCGAGCGGATCGCGATGGTGGCGCAGGACTTCAAGCGGTGGCCGTTCACGGCGAAGGTGAATGTGGCCGTGGGCCGCTCGGCCGCGCCGCTGACCGAGGAGCGGCTGGACGGCGCGGTGGCCGAGGCGGGTGCCCAGGACGTGGTGGCCGATCTGCCGCGCGGCCTGGACACCCTGCTGGCCCGCCACTTCAGCGGTGGGCACGAGCTGTCGGGCGGGCAGTGGCAGCGGCTCGGCATCGCCCGGGCCGCGTACCGCCGCGGCCGCATCCTCATCGTGGACGAGCCGACGGCGGCGCTCGACGCCCGGGCCGAGCTGGAGGTCTTCGAGAAGATCCGGGCCCTCGCGGGCACCGGGCAGACGGTGGTCCTGATCACCCACCGGCTGGCGTCCGTGCGCCACGCGGACCTGGTGCACGTCCTGGAGCAGGGCCGGCTCGTGGAGTCCGGTACACCGGAGGAGCTGCTCGCCACGGGCGGCGTCTACGCGGAGCTGTACGCGCTCCAGGCGGACCAGTTCACCGCCCCGAAGGCGAGCTGAGGCACGTCCTCACGCGACGGCGTCGGCCACCGCCTCGCCGCCCCGCAGGATCACCAGGAACGCGTCCGTCGCGAGGTCCATCACGACCTCCGCGGGCAGCCCTTCGAGCCGTCGCGCGTGCGCGAACTCCTCCGCCGGCCACGAGCCTCGCGGCCCACCTGCGGGAAAGCGCTCGAGCACGGTTCGCCCGTTCACCATCCTGCACCTCCAGAAAAGCGTCGTCCTTGTAGGAGTTAACGCTCTGGAGGCCTCGGACGGCTCGCTGAGTTGCGGGACTGAGACGTAGCTGACACGTATTCAGCGCGCAGCGTGAGAATTCGGTTACCGAACGGTCACTTCCGATACCGTCCGTGTCATTCCTCGTACTCGTCGTGATACCGAACGCGCTCACTCCCCGCGGGCGCCCCCACCGCCGACGCGCGCCCCTTCGGCTCCTCCCACTCCTCCTGCCGCCCCAGCGCGGTGAGGTCCAGCAGGCTGGTGGTGGAACCGAGCCCGTCGAGACCTCGCTCGTACGTCGAGTACGTGTGGAAGATCCGGTCCCGGTCCCGCAGGAAGCAGCTGATCCCCGGCCGCTCGAAGGACTCCCCCTCGTGGTCCAGGGTCACCTCGAAGTCGTGGTTGAAGGCGCTGCCGTACGACGAGTACCAGGGAACCGTCCATCCCATCCGCGCCTTGAACGGCAGGATCCTCGTGTACGGCGCCCTGGACACCGCCGCGAACGTCGTCCTGCGTGCCTTCAGATGCGCCAGGTGCCCGATCTGGTCCAGGAATCCGGAGCAGCTGCGGCAGCCCGCGTCCCACTCCGGCGCGAACATGAAGTGGTAGACGATCAGTTGGGCGCGCCCCTCGAACAGGTCGAGCAGCGTGGCCTTTCCGTCGCCGCCCTCGAAGACGTACTCCTCCTCGATCTCCACCATGGGCAGCCCGCGCCGCTCGGCGTTGAGCGCGTCACGCGCGCGCGTGGCCGCCTTCTCCTTGACCAGCAATTCCCCGCGCGCCGCGCGCCACTGCTCGCGCGAGACGACCTCCGGAAGCGACATGGCTCCTCCTGGTGCGACGGTCCGTTCGGGGTGGTGACCGGCGCGCGGGGCGGAACTCATCGCCGTACGGGAAGTTTTTCCGGATCCAGGGCTCAGGTGTCGTAGTCCTGGATGCGTCTGCCGTGGCTGCGGTCGAGGAGGGCGGGCATGCGCTCCCCCAACTCCCGTACGACTTCCGGCACGTCGATCGTCAGCAGCTCGCGGTCGTGCATCAGCACCCGGCCGTCGACGATCGTGGTGCGTACGTCGGAGGAGCGCGCGCTGTGCACGAGGGTGGCGGCGAGATCGTGGACCGGCTGGGTGTGCGGGCCGGTGAGGTCGACGAGGACGATGTCGGCGCGGTGGCCCGGGGCGAGGCTGCCGATCCGGTCGCCGAGGCCGACCGCGCGGGCGCTCTGGAGCGTTGCGTGGTGCAGTGCTTGACGGGCCGTCAGCCAGCGGGGGTCGCCGGTCGTGGACTTCTGGATGAGGGCGGTGAGCGCCATCGACTCCCATACGTCGAGGGAGTTGTTGGAGGCGGCGCCGTCCGTGGCGAGGCCGACCGGGATGCCGATGTCGTGCAGGGCGCGCAGGGGTGTGGTGGTGGGCCAGGCGAACTTCAGGTAGCCGCGGGGCGCGGAGGCGACGGCGGTACGCCCACGCGCGCGCTCCAGGGCGGGCAGATCACTCTCGACGATCCCGGTGCCGTGCGCGATGAGGACGTCGGTGCCGCCGAGGATGCCGGTGCGTTCCAGGATCTCGATGGGGGTGACGCCGTGGCGGTCGAGACTGACGTCCGTCTGGTCGCGGTTCTCGGCGGCGTGGATGTGGACGGGCAGGCCGTGTGCGCCGGCGAGTTCGGCGGTGGCGGCGAGGTCGGTGTCGTCGACGGTGTAGGGCGCGTGCGGGGCCAGGGCGGTGGTGATACGACCGTCCGCCGCACCTCGGTGCCGCAGCGCGAACTCCAGTGATTTCTCCCGCCCTTGGGGGCCCTGGGAGGAGAAGTACGCCTCGCCCAGCAGAGCGCGCATCCCGCACTCCTCGACGACGGAGGCGACGGCGTCCATCGAGAAGTAGTGGTCGGCGAAGCAGGTGACACCGCCGCGGATCATCTCGGCGCAGGCGAGCCGGGCCCCCAACTCCACGTCCTTCGCGGTGAGGTTGGACTCGACGGGCCACACGACGTCGTTGAACCACTCCTCGGTGGGCAGGTCCTCGGCGACGCCGCGGAGGGTGACCATCGGGGCGTGGGTGTGGCAGTTGACGAGCCCGGGGAGGGCGACCTGCCCGCGGGCGTCGATGTGCCGGGCGGCGGACGGGACTTCGGCGGGTGTCCCGTCTGCGGGTGTCCGGTCGGTGGGTGTGGTGACGGACTCGATGACTCCGTCTCGTACGACGATCGTGGCGTTCTCCTCGAACCCGATGCGCTCCTGGTCGTCGTGGACGAGGGCGGTGCATCCGGTGATGACGAGGTCGGCGGGAGAGTCGGTCATCATGCCAACGTACGGCGTCGTCCGCGCATCGTGTCCCTGCTCTGTCGCATTGTCGGCCGGACGGGCACCCTGGCCTCAACCACAGCGTCTGGAAGGGGGACCGGCATGCTCATCGGCACCTGGAACCTGGAGAACCTGTACCGGCCCGGCGGCCCGTTCGGGCCCAAGGACAAGGCGGCGTACGAGACCAAGCTCGCCGCTCTGGCGGAGGTGATCGCGGCACTCGATCCGACGTTGCTGGGCGTGCAGGAGGTCGGGGAGCCGGAGGCGCTGCGGGACCTGGTCGGCATGCTGGACGGCGACTGGCACACCGCGCTGTCCCGGCACCCGGACAGCCGTGGCATCCGGGTCGGCTTCCTCAGCCGTGCACCGTTCGAGGTGCTGCACGACACGAAGGGGTTCCCGGCGAAGCTGCGGCCGGTGCAGGCGGACGACAAGGGGCTGCTGGTCTCGGAGGCGGGGCGGGGCTTCCTCGCGGTGGAGGTGGCGACGCAGGGCGGTCCGTTGCGGGCGGCGGTGTGCCATCTCAAGTCGAAGCTGCTGTCGTACCCGGGTGGGCGGTTCCAGCCGCGGGACGAGGGGGAGCGGGCGCGGTTCGGGGCGTACGCCTTGTTTCGGCGGGCGGCGGAGGCGGCCTCGCTGCGGGCGCTGGCGGATGAGTTGCTGGACGGTGACGGGCGCGAGCGGGACGTGGTGGTGCTCGGGGACCTCAACGACGAGGTGCAGGCGGCGACGACCCAGATCCTGCTCGGGCCGCCCGGTTCCGAGCTCGGTACCCCCGGCTTCGACCGGCCGGACGGGGGCGACGCGGCACGGCTGTGGAACGTGGCTCCGAAGATCCCTGCCGAGCAGCGCTTCTCGCGGGTCAACTCCGGGCGGCGGGAGCTGATCGACCATCTCCTGGTGAGCCATCGGCTGGTGCGCCGGGTGACGGTGGCGGGGACGGGCGTGCCGGGCGAGGGGGCCGCCGGGCTGCCGTCGGTGGGGGGCGATCCGGTGGAGCGGCGGGGGGCGGCCGGGTCGGATCACGCGCCGGTGTGGGTACGGGTCGACTAGCGCGGCGGCCCGCGACCGTTGCGGAACGCTTCCGCTCCGGCGCTAAACGGCCACGGACAGCTTGCGCAGCTTGGACAGCTCGGGCAGCCCGGGCAGTCGCAGCCCCGCCCGTTCACGCCCCTCGGCCAGTTCGTCCAACACCTCGGTCAGACGTTCCGTATGACGCGGTGTGAGCCGGCCCGAGTCGTCGAGGTGCACCGCGCAGGCCGTGGTCGTGTCGACGAGGCGTTCGAGGGTCGCGACGATGTGCCCGGCCCCCTCGGAGTGACGGGCGAGGGCGGGCAGTTCGGCGGCGGCGAGGGCGATGGCGGTGCGGGCCTCGGCGAGGGTGCGGTAGGCCTCGCGGCGCAGGGTCCAGCGGAGGGCGCGGGGATCAAAGTCGCCGGGGGCACGGGCCGCGCTCCGCAGGTCGCCGTCGGCCTCGCTCAGCACATGGTCCAGGTACGCCCGCGCCGCGCCGCTCGCCGCGACGAGCCGGGCACGTACCGCACCGCCCCGCTGTCCCGGCATCGGGAGGTGGCCGACGAGGAGGACGATCGCGCAGGCCAGCAGGGTCTCGCCGATCCGTCCGGCGGAGGCCTGGGGTTCGCCGCCGACCATGACCAGCGCGAGGACGAGGACGGTGACGACGGCGGTCTGGGCGGCGAAGTGCCGGGTGGCGACGGGGATGAGGGCGCCGCTGACGGCGACGAGCGCGATGAGCCCTTCGGGCCGGGGCAGTACGAGGGCGAAGCCGACGAACACCAGCGCCCCGAGCACGGTCCCCGCCGCCCGGCACAGCACCCTGGACACCAGTGGTCCGAGGTCGGGCTTGACGAGGAAGACGGCGGTGGCGGGGAGCCAGTACCAGTGCTCGTGCTCCCCGTACCAGCGGGCGTGGTGCAGGGCCTGGGCGACGCCCGCGCTGGCCCCGAAGCAGAGGGCGACCCGCAGCCCGTACTCCCGCCCGCCGACCCCGAAGACGGCCCGCAGCAGATCCTTCGGGGTGCGCCTGCGGGTGTGCAGATCGCTCCGCTCGGCCTGGTCGAAGGCCTCGGCGGCCTGCAGCAGCGCGTCGTCGAGGGCCCGCAGCGCGGGCGCGGAACGGCTGGGCGCGGGCAGCGGCCCGGTGTGCGTGTTCTCGCTTACGGCGGTGGCGAGCCGCCGGGGTCCTTCGGAGGCGCGCCCCGACACGGGCTCCCCCGCCCAGGCCAGCGCGGTCGCGGCCTCGGCGAGGGGCAGCGCGGCGGCGTACTGCGCGTGCAGCCGCCGTTCGGCCGAGGAGCTGGCGTACCGCCGCAGCCGCGGCCCGGTGAGGGCGTCCTGCGCATGGTCGAGAGCGGCGGTGAGTGCGGCCCGCCGGGCGGTGGCACGGGCGCCGCCGACCGCGTCGAGCAGTTCACCGACGGCGTCGTAGACGGCCGCCACGGCGTCCCGCTCGCCGTCGAACCGGTAGTCACCGGCGAGTGCGCCGGGCGTGGGCAGTACGAGCCGCAGCGCGAGCAGCCATCCGGCCCCCGCGAGATAGGCGAGGGCCCGCTGCCACCCCTCGTCCGGCAACGGCATCCCGGCCCCGATCGCAGAGGCGACCAACAGCTGCGTACCGGCCCCGGAGGCCACGGGCCCGACTGCGCTGACACCGCCCGCGACCAGTCCGACGCCGGTCAGTACGAGGGTGAGCGCCACGGCCCCGACATGGTCCCCGGCATACGTCCCGACGAGCAGCCCGACCGCCCCGGCCAGCGCCGGCACCCCGAGCCGCCTGACGGAGGCCCGCCTGCTGCCCGGCCGGTCGTTGATCCCGGCGAGCATGGCCCCGATGGCCGCGACGACACCGAGCGACGCACGGTCGACGAGCACGGCGGCAAGAAGAAGGGGTCCGGCGGCCAGCGCCCCACGCGTGACCGCACTCCAGGGCACGGGGCCGCGCTGGGCGCGCAGGGTGTGGGCGAGCCAGGGCGGAAGAGCGGGCATACGCACGGCGGGGCGGGACACGGGGCTCCTGTCAGCGGGGCGAGGGCGGGGTGTGCCTTCGGGCGACGGTGGCCGGGCTGTGGTGTCCACGGTAGATCGCGTTGTCGGAGGGGGCGGGGCGGTCGTATTTCGGGGATGTGACGATACGTGGCCAGGCCACGTTCTTTATGAACGAAACCCTCGACGGACCGAACGGGAAACGGTGCGGGAAAAGGAGCGGGCCCGAGGGCGTAGCCTGCCCCCGGGCCCTGTGGATGCCGTCCGTTTCGCACGCCGGCACACTTGAGAACCCACGCTTTACTGTGGCTTCACCTGCACCCGCGTGGACTCGGGCGGCAGCTGCTCGCCCTCCTCGCCCTTCGGCTGATACGTACGCGAGACACCGGCCGGCAACGCGGGCTTCTGCAGCCCATGACGAGCTGCCGTCAGGTCCTGGTGCGCCTTGGACTTGACGCCTTCGGGGAGCGGGTCGCGGCGGGCCGACTCCGTCACCTCCGCGGGCCCGCACGAGCCCGGACCGTCGACGGCCGGGCGGGCGATTGCGTAATCGAACGGATCAGTCATGATCGACCTTGTTCCCGGCCCTGCGTGCGTTGCGCTGACCACACAGCGCAGTCCACTCGGTTGGACCAGCTGGTCAGTCCGGGCGCTGCATCATGCGGGCGCGTGCGCGTAGACGCTCGGCTGCCGGCTGGCGGTGGTAGGGACGTAACCCTTGCAGGAGCTGGGCGAGTTCATGGTCGGCCCGTACGGAGTTGAGCCGGGGGTAGAGATCGAGAAAGCTCTCCCAGGCGGCGCATGCCTCTTCGAGGTGACCGATGCGCAGGTGCAGTCTGGCGAGACCGGCGCTGACGAGGGCGCGGGCGCGGATGTCGGCCGGTGACCGGTTGCGGAGCGAGGTCTTGAGCGCGCCGACGGCGCCGGCATGGTCGTGGAGGGCGGACAGCGCCTGGGCCCTCTGGTACTGAAGTGCCGTGCTGGCGTACGAGGTGAAGAGGCCGGGCGAGGGTTCGTCGGCACGCCCGCCGAGCCGTTCGGCGCAGGAGAGGGACACGACCGCGGCGCGGCGGTCGCCGTCGGCCGCACGGCACACGGCCAGCTGCGCGTGCAGGAAGG
The DNA here is from genome assembly GCF_030403745.1 of Streptomyces sp. S.PB5. Taxonomy (GTDB): domain Bacteria; phylum Actinomycetota; class Actinomycetes; order Streptomycetales; family Streptomycetaceae; genus Streptomyces. The sequence goes on along the minus strand of NZ_JAQMWP010000001.1, from coordinate 801,905 downwards.
AGCGCACGGAGGAGGGTGTGCCGCGGGCGGCGTTCTCGGCCGCCTCGGCGAGGCGGAGGGCGGTGCGGAGGTGGCCGATCCCGTGGGCCTGGGTGCTCAGGGTCCTCAGGATGATCACTGTGGTGCTGGGGTCGTCGGCCTCGGTGGCGAGGCTGAGTGCGATGCGGAGATAGCCCTGGGCGAGGCCGTGCGCGTACTGGTCGATGTGGGTGCGGGCGAGCAGGAGGGCGAGCCGGGCGGCACCGGTGAGCAGGTCGTGACGGGTCCGGTCGTCGGCGTGGGCCTGCAGCCAGCCGGTGACGTCGTCGGCGAGGAAGGCGGCGAGGGCGGTGCGGCCGTGGCCACCGCCCAGGGAGTCGGTGAGGGGGGCAAAGGCATCGACCGCGAGCTGCAGGGCCCGTACCTCGGCGGCGCCGACCCTCCGGAAAGGCCGGGCGGGCTCTCGCGAAAGGGCGGTCGGCTCGTCGGGGTCGGTGTCGGGGTCGGTATCGGAGTCGGGGAGATCGAGGCGATAGGGGAGATGGACGAGGTGGTGGCGGCGGTGGGGGTCGGCGTCGATGCCGGCAAGGTCGGCCAGCGCCTCCCGCGCCGGGCGGCGTAACAGCGTCGACGGGGAGGTCGGAGCAGGATCCAGGCCGAGTGTCGCGGCGCTGACGGGGCGGCCGAGGCGGCGGGAGAGCACTTCGGCGAGCAGTCGGACGACGTCGGCGCGGGGGCGAGCACCGGTGAGCCAGTGGGCAACGGACGTGCGGTCGTAGCGCAGTCGCAGACCGATCTCCGCGGCGGCCGCGTTGACCGCACGCGCGAGCGCTTCCTGCGTCCAGCCGGATTCGTCGAGCAGAGCACGTAAAGCGTGGTTCGTCGCACGGGTCTCTTTCATCGCGCCTCGCCAGTGGAGCTGATGGGGGCATGTCGGACCTGCGCGGCTCTGACAGGGCGGGGATTGCATACCCCCGCCCTGTTGACGACAATCGCGAACAAGCGGGTGAATGAGTCGGTTCTGACTAAATGCCCTTATGGGGCCACCTCGCGGTGAGCGGGCAGTCAGGCGGCTTCGTCCGTGCTGGTGCGTCGCCCGGGTGCACGCCTCGGTCGTCCGGCGAAGGGCCGGAAGAGCGCGCGGAGTGTATCCGTGTCGGGTGACCAGTCGAATGAGCCCGGCCTGGTGGGCAGGGCGGCGTCGGTGCGACCGCGGTCGAAGTGCTGCGGGTTGTTCAGGAACGGCTGGTAGACGCCGATCGCAGCGGCCAACTGACGGTCCTCCCAGGTGAGTTCGTCGGGATCGGTGACGAAGTGCGGTGCGAGGGCTCCGGTGTTGGCCACCTGCGCGCGTACGACATCGCCGGTCGTGGGCGGGGTCGGGTTGGTGAGGTGGAAGATGCCGAGCGCCGCGGTGGCACGGGTGCTGAGGGCGTGCGCCTGCCGGACCACATGGTCGACGGGAACCAGGTTGAACGGCTGGTCCGCGCGCACGAGCATCCGGCGGGGCGGGAACGGCTCGCCGCGGTCGATCCGCCCCCGGTGGTAGGCGGCGATCAGCTGCTGGATGGTGTACGCGCCGCTGGAAGTGCCCGGGTAACGCAGGGTAGAGCTGTGGCCGACGACGACACTCGGCCGCAGGATCCGTACCGGGAAGTCGCCCGCGGCGGCCACCAGCCGTTCGGCGGAGATCTTGCTGCGCTCGTACGGCGTCCGCGCCTGGGGCACGGCGATCGGTTCCTCCCGGACGACCCCTTCGGCGCGGCCCGCCACATAGGCGGTGCTGATGTACGTGAAGGCGTCGGCGCCCGTCCGCCGGGCCAGGTCGAGGACTCGGCGGGTACCCGCCACGTTGGTCGCGAAGGACACCCGCCGGTCGCGCTCGCGGAAGAGCATGCGAGCGGCGCCGTGCCAGTACTCGACGCGTCCGGTGCGGGCGGGGAACGACAGCCGTGATCGGTGCAGGTCCTCGCCGAGATCGGCGGGGACGGCGCGGGTGCGGCGCAGCGTGGAGTCGAGGACGTCCCGGGGGGTGTCGTAGGCCGCGGCGGCTCTTTCGAGCACCTGGTGCAGGCGGGTTTCCGGCGCCTGGCTGCCGGGGCGTACCAGGCAGATCATCTCGTCGTCGCTGTGCTCGGCGATGGTCAGGACCAGTGCGGCTCCGATCAGTCCGGTGGCGCCGGTGATGACATGGGTGGTGGACACGGGCTCTCCTTTCGCGCGTCATACCGCGGAGCGGAAGGCGAGGACGGCGTTGTGGCCGCCGAAGCCGAAGGAATTGCTGAGGGCCAGGAGGATGCGCTGCGTACGGGCGGCCTTGGTGACCGTGTCGAGGTCGATGCCCGGTCCGGGGCTGTCCAGGTTGGCGACGGGCGGGACGGTTTCCCGGGCCAGGCTCAGCACGGTCAGCGCGGCCTCCACCGCCCCGGCCGCGCCGAGGAGGTGCCCCAACACGCCCTTGGCGGAGGTGACGGACGGCCGGTGCGGGAACCGTCCGGTGATCAGGGCGGCCTCGGCCGCGTCGTTGAGGGGGGTGCTGGTGCCGTGGGCGTTGATGTGGGCGACCTCGGCCGGCGTGGCACCCGCGGCGGCCAGCGCCCGCCGGGTGGCGAGCTCGATGCCGCGGCCCGACGGATCGGGCGCCACTGCGTGGTGGGCGTCCGCGGACGCCCCGTATCCGGCGATCAGCGCGTAACCCGGTCGGCCACGTGCCCGGGCCCGGTCCGCACGCTCCAGGACCAGTACGCCGGCGCCTTCGCCCATCACGAAGCCGTCCCGGCCGGCGTCGAACGGCCGTGAGGCGGCGCCCGGTTCCCCGGTGCGCCGGGACAGCGCACCCATCCGGTCGAAGCCCGACACCCACAGGGGATGGACGGCGGCGTCGGCGGCGCCCGCGACGGCGATGTCGCAGGCGCCGGAGCGCACCAGGTCCCAGGCGACACCCAGGGCCGTGGCCCCCGAGGCACAGGCGGTGGAGGTGCTCAGCACCGGGCCGCGCGCCTTGAGACGGATGGCGACCTGCCCGGCCGCCATATTGGGCAGGAACATGGGCACCAGCAGCGGCGACACCAGTGCGGAGCCACGCTCCAGATAGGTCCGGTGCTGGGCAAGTTGGGTGGTGGTGCCGCCGAAGGCGGTGCCGACGACGACGGCCACCCGCTCTCCGTCCCAGCCGTCGGGATCGAGTCCCGCGTCCGCCACGGCCTCCCCGGCGGCCGTGAGGGCGAACTGGCAGTGCCGGTCGTACTGCCAGGGACGGCCGCCGGGAACGGCGCGTCCGGGATCGTAGTCGCCGACGCGGCAGGCGAAGTCGACGCGCAGACCGGCCAGTTCGGGATCGCGTGCCGCGGTGGGACGCCCCTCGACGACACGGCTCCAGGTGGCCTCCCGCCCGGTGCCGCCGGGGGTGACGAGACCGATGCCGGTGACGGCGACCTCGGGCCCGGCCCCGGCTCCGGGCCCGGTCACGCCGCCTGGTCCTGCAGTGCCCTGTCGACCAGGGCCGCGGTGGCGGCGAGGGTCAGACCGGGTACGGCCTCACTGTCGTCCAGGGCGACCCGCCACTGGTCGGAGAGCGTGACGAACAGTTCGACGACAGCGAGGGAATCCAGGTCCAGATCGCTGAAGGTGGCCGTCTCGGCGATGTCGGCACGGTCGACTTCGAACTTCTCGACCAGGACGTCGGTGAGGTACTCGTAAGGGGTCGGGCCGACGGAGTTCATGGTGATCCTCTCGGACTGATCGGACTGAGTGGAAAAGCCGGTTCCAGCAGTGCAGTCGGGCCAGGTCAGCGCGACCGAGCCCCAGGTCAGACCACCGCCGAAGGCAGTGAGCAGAGTCCGGGTGCCGGGCGACACCCGATCGTCGGCGACCACCTCGGCGAGGACGAGCGGGATGGACGCCGCCGCGGTGTTGCCGACGTCCTGGATGTTGCCGAAGCGGTGCTGCGCGGCGATGCCGAGGCGGTCGGCGACGGAGTCGAGGATCCGCTGGTTGGCCTGGTGGCCGACGAACGCACCGAGCGACTCCACGGGCCACTCCAGCCGCCGCAGTACGCGCTGCGCGGACGCGGTCATCCGGCGTACGGCGTGCCCGTACACCTCGCGCCCCTTCATCTGCAGGCTGTGGGCGGCCGGCCCGTCCAGGCCCTGCGGGTCGGGCCAGCGGGAGCCACCGGCCTCGATCATCACGTAGTCGGCCCCGCTGCCGTCGCTGCCCAGATCCACCGCGGCGATCGCACCGGGTTCGACGCCCTCGCCGCGGCGCAGCACGACGGCGCCGGCTCCGTCGCCGAAGATGACAGCGGTGTTCCGGTCGGCCGGGTCGACGATCGTCGAGTACGTCTCCGCCCCGATGACCAGCACCGTCTCCGCCGCCCCCGACCGGATCCAGGCGTCGCCCGCCGCCAGCGCGTAGACGAAGCCCGAGCACACCGCCGCGAGGTCGAAAGCGGGCACCGCGCCGAGCCCGAGCCGCATCGCCACCTCGGGGGCGGTCGCAGGGCAGGGATGGTCCGGAGTGGTGGTCGCCAGGACGACCAGATCCGCTCCCGGGACACTCGCCGAGGCGAGCGCGGCGGCCCCGGCCTCGACAGCGAGGTCCCCGGTACTGGTACCGGGACCGGCCCGGCGGCGGCTGACGATCCCCGTACGCGAGCGGATCCAGCGGTCGGAGGTGTCGAGGCCGTCCCGGACCAGGTCATCGTTGGTGACGACCCGCTCGGGAAGACAGGCCCCGACACCCCTGACCACGGAGAAACAAGCCTGCGACACAAGTCCCCCTACTTCCTGGGCCACTTCTGGTTGCCGGTTCAACCGACCTACTGTCGATCACCAGAAAACCCTCAAAGCCACCTCATCCGGAAGTACGCCCGGATGCGGAGGTGTTGAACCTGTTGATCGGTCGGTGACAGACAGATCGTCACCCGGCGTCAAGGTGTGGCTGGTCCAGGTGGACAGACTCCAGCGGCTCAGACGTCCGTGTCCCGCCCCGCCCTTCGGAAGAGTGCCTCGGCCTCGTCGACCGCCCGGTTCAGCGCGTCCGGGTCCCGGTCGGCGGAGAGCGAGGTGAGGACGTCGTCCACGGCGCGCAGGCCCGCGCGCTCCAGCAACCGCTTCTCATTCGTCACCCACTCCCCCCGCCCCGCCGACACCCCGTGTGCCGCCTGCACGGAGGCTGTGGCGATGGCGCCGGCCACCTCGGTCACACGGCCGGCCGGAGCATGGTTCGCCCTGGCGTAGGCGAGGGTGGCGCGGGCGGTGCCGAGCCAGCGTTCGGAAGCGGACGTGCGGAGCTTCTCGGGGTAGGCGGCCGGCTTCGGCAGCGAACCTCGCAGCGCTTGGTTGATCGCCAGCTCCGCGACCACCAGGTAGCTGGGAATCCCGGCGAGATGGAACAGCAGCGGCTCCACCCGGAACCGCCCCTCCTCCGCCTCCGCCAACTCGTGCTCCACGACGTCGAGATCGCGGTAGTGGACGTCGACCCGCCGGCCGTCGATCGTCAGCCACGCGCCCCCGTTGAAGACACCGCCGCCCCAGCCGCCGACATCCGACACCTCGCCCTCCCAGCCGACGGCTCGGAGGTCGTCCGGATCGAACTCCCCGCGGTAGTACACCGCGAGGTCCCAGTCACTGTCCGGCCGGTTCGTGCCCTGGGCGCGTGAGCCGCCGAGGGCGACGGCGCGGACGGTGGGGAGGGTGGCGAGACGGTCGGCGGTGGCGTCGAGAAAGGCGAGGTCAGTGAGGGTGGGCATGGGAGCAGGGTACGTAGGCCCGTGATGCACGGCGACGGATTAAGGGGACGCGATCGAGGCGACGGGATCAAGGTGACGTGATGAGGTGACGAGATGAGGTGACGGGATCAACCCGTCGCCGACACCCCGAAGCCCGCCCCGGAGATGCCCCCGAACTCCTCGGCGATCCACCGCAACGGCTCCCGCAGCGCGGCGAACTCGGCTCGCATCACCGCCGCCGCCGGCCAGGCCGTCTCGTGGTCGAGGGGGGGAGACGTCCGCGGGCCGACGGGTCTCGTGCGCGGACAGGCGCGGGTGCCAGGAGATGACGAAGGGGGCGACTCGGGCACGCCGATGTCGTACAACGCCCGTACAAGCGGAAGGACTTGCTCCATATCACCGCGGCCGCAACCGAGAAGCACGTCCCGCAAGGCGGCTTACCCTACTGTGGGTACCGGGGAGGGCGATCATGGCACACAGGCAGCGCAAGCGGCGTCGACCGGGCGGTCCGTCGCAGATCACGGCGAGGCTGGCGATACCGTTCGTCGGCGACATCACCGGCACATGGGAGCCGGCCGACGCGGAGCGCAGCGCGGCCTGGGAGTTGTACCTGGAACTCGTCACACGCGTGTCGGTCGAGGAACTCGACCCCGAGGAAGGCTTCCTGCGCGAGGCACTGTCCTCCCTCTACACCTTCTTCAACACCACCCGAGAGATCCTCCGCCGCTACGGCCCCGAGGTCGCCCCACCCCTCGCCCCCGGCCACGTCAGCTTCGGCGTCCTCGCGGTCACCGTCCTCAACCGCGTCCTGCGCCCGCTGCTCGCGGAGTGGCATCCCCGCCTGGCGGCATACGAGTCCCAGCGCCCGGAAGGCCACGATCCGGTGGCCTGGGAACGGCAATGGGAACACACGGACGCCCTCCGCGAACGGATCGCCCAGGTACGCCGGACCCTTGTCTCGCTGGCGCGCACGCTGCAGGAGGTCGCGGACGTCAGCGACCTGATCGACCTGCCGGCGCCACGGGCGCCCGAACAGGACGTGTCCCCCGCGGTCCAGAGGGATCCCCAGGGCCCGGGCGACTGAGGCCGACCCCGCCGGCACCCCCGTTGTCAGTGGCACGCGCTATCAATGAACTCGTCACTCAGCGTAACGACGGGGGAACTGTGATGACGCACGACGAGCAGCATGGGCAGGACGGCACCGCACGCACCCAAGGAACCCATCTCTCCGCACCCGGCCTGCGGGCCCGCGGCTGGACTGCCGGAATGGTGCGGCAACTGCTCGGTGAGCCCGATCTGGTCCTGGCTCATCCGCACTTCCGCACTGCTCAGCAGACCCGGCTCTACGACATGAGGCGGATCGAAGCGGCCGAAGGGAGCGAGGAGTTCAAAGCGGTGTCGGCGGCCGCCGCACGTCGGTCCGCCGTCGCCAGGGCCGCCGCGCAGCGCAGGCGGCGGGAGGTACTGGCACGGATCGCGGCGGAGCCGGTCGCCGTCCCTCGGATGCCGCCCGAGAGGCTGACGGCCGCGGCCGTCGCGCACCGCAATCGCCGCGACGAGGAACGGACGCACCGGCGTTGGCGCCACGTGCCGAAGACCGCCACGGTCGAGGGCACCGGGCCGAGCACACTGGCCCGCTGGAAGGTCGACTATCTGTGCGCTCAGCTGCCTGGCTACGGCGAACTCCTCGGCAGCCTGTACGGAAGCACGGGGCGTGCGGCCGCGGAGGACTTGCTGCGGCGCAAGGTCTACGCGGCCATCGCCGAGGCGTACCCAGACCTCGTCCAGGAGTGCCAACGCCGAGTGCGTGCCCCGCAGCTCGGTCCATCGCAGGCATGACGTGCCCGGGGGGGTGTCGGGGGTCGCCTGGAGAGCCCCCACCCGTCAGCGACCGTCAGGCATCCCACAGATCGCTGTGCCGATGCCGGGTCGGCGGATGGTCCAGTTCCTCGGCCCACAGCGGCAGCGCCCCCGTAAGGGCCGACCGCAGGTGTCGGCGAGCGGAGGTGCGGAAGACCTGGAGGGCGGCCCGGGCCCGGCGTTCGTAGGGGCTGTAGGGACGCTCGTTCGTGGCGCGGGGGAAGGTGTACGAGGTGAAGTTCCGTACGACGAGCGTCGGCACGGGTCGGCGGCCCTCGCGCCCGGCGAGGTTCAACTCCTCGTGCGAGTAGCGGAGTTCCTCGACGGTGTTGCCCGTCCAGGGGCCCGGCCGGCCGAGCGGCCAGAAGGCGGGCAGGGTGCGGTGCCGGTACGGGACGTGGTGAGCGGTGCGTGACATGGCGGACCTCCTGAGCCCACCGGGGTTTCCGGTGCGGCGCTAGAAGTCCGCTGCGGTGAAACGCCCCAGGTGTCTGTCACGCATGGCGGAAGACTGGCAGCTGCGGGACTGCGATGTCGAGCGGTTATCCACAGGCGAGGGCGGCCGGCCACCTGGTCCACCTGGTGCAGCGGCTGCTCGGGGCGCCGGAGCGAAGCCGCGAGTTCCGGTCCACGGTGCACGAAAATCGGGTGCGGCCCCATACCCCGGCTTGGATGATCGCGAGGTTGCCCGTCGTCCGCCCACCCGCCTCTGGAGGCCCAGTGATCCGGCGCGTCACCGCACCCGCCCTCTTCCCACCGCCCACCTACTCCCACGCCTCCGTCGTGGAGGCCGGCACGAAGCTCGCGTTCCTCGCCGGGTCGGTACCGCTCGACGCCGAGGGCAGGATCGTCGGCGAGGGGGATCCCGTGCTGCAGGCCCAGCAGGTGATCGCGAACCTGGAGGAGCAACTGCGCGAAGTGGGGAGCGACTTGGCGCACGTCCTCTACACCGACGTGTATGTGGTGAGTGCCGAGACGTCAGTGCTCTCCGCCGTCTGGGAGGTCGTGGAGGCGTCCGGACTCAGCACCGGTCCGCATGCGTCGACGCTGCTCGGAGTCGCCTGCCTCGGGTACACGGGTCAGCTGGTGGAGATCACGGCGACGGCGGCCGTCCCCTAGGCGCCGTGGCATTCGCCGCCAGGGGTGGTTTCGGCCGTGACTCCGGGGCGGGTCGGGGAGGGGGCGTCGCCGGAGGGTAGGACGTCTGCGGGAGACCTCGCTCCCGCCCAGTTCCTTCAGCTCCCCCCAGCCCCCTCCCCCAGCTCTGTCCCCGCACCCTTCGGAGACCGGATGAGCGCTCACGACCCGGAGTCGGCCCCATCGGCGACCCCAGCCGTCCCGTCCTTCTACTGTCCGATCCCCTTTGCCGTCCACCCCGGCCATGAGCAGCTCACGCAGGCGAGCATCGGCTGGCTGGAGCGGTACGAGCTCTTCGGTTCCGAGCGCCAGTATCTGCGGCTGACAAGGTCGATGCCGGGGCTGCTCGCCGCGCTGGCCCACCCGCGCGGGACGGACGAAGGTCTGCGGCTCGCCTCGGACTTCCTGATGTGGCTGTACGCGTTCGACGACGAGTACTGCGAGGAAGGCCCGTTGGCCCGCCGCCCCGGTGATCTAGTGGCCACGCTGCGCAGGTTGCTGCGTGCGGTCGAGGTCCCGGAGTCGGACGCGTTCGACCGGGACCGGTACGCGGCCGCCCTGCGGGACATCGCCGTCCGGCTCGCCGGGTGCGCGAGCCCGGCACAGACCAGCCGGTGGGCCGATGCGCTGCGCGCCTACTTCCTCGACCAGGTCTGGTGTGCGCAGCTGCGGGTGCGGGGCGTCGTTCCGTCACTGCCGGACTATCTGCTGATGCGGCTCGCCAACGGCTCGATGGGAGTCACCACGGCGCTGTGCGACGTCGTGGACGGGCTGGAGCTCTCCCCGGGTGAGTTCGGCAGTCCGCGGGTGCGTGCCCTGCGGGAGATGACCTGCGCACTCGTGGGCTGGGACAACGACATCATCTCGTACGAGAAGGAGCGTCGGCGGGTGGGCGACGGTCAGAACCTGCTGGACGTCCTGGCCCGCGACCACCGGTGCGCGCGACCGCAGGCGCTGGCGACGGCTCTGGCGTTGCGGGACTGCGTGATGCGGCGCTTCGTCGGTCTGCTGGAGGAGGTGAAGGGCGGGGCCGGGCCGCAACTGCGGGCGTATGTGGACGGCTTGGCGAGTTGGATCCGGGCCAACCTGGAATGGGGGCAGATCTGTGAGCGCTATCTGGATGTCGAGGGCACGGCCGCCGAGCTCGCTGTGCCGGTGCGGGACCTGCCGCGTTCCGGCCTGATCGGCGTGTACACGGCGACGCCTTCGCCGTCCGCCCCGGAGCGGCTCCACATCCCCGCGGTGTCATGGTGGTGGGACGCCTTCGAGTTCCCGGAGCAGCGGTCCCCGGCGCACTGAGACGGACCGGCGAGGAGCGCGGAAATGCGGTGCGGGAAGCGTCGGTTCCCTGACAGGATCCCGTGGCGTGACCTCAGACGACAGCCCGGCCTGCGAGTTCGTACACGGCTCCGCACACGGCCGCACGCACGGCTCCGCACACAGCCCGGCATCCGGCCGCACACCCGGCTCAACGATCACCCTGCGGCGGGCCGCCGCCCCAGACGCCGCCGAGGTGGCCGACGTCTGGCTGCGCTCGTTCGCCGCCGCACTGCCGAGCGTCGTCAGGCCCCGGTCCGACGACGAGGTGCGGGACTACTTCCGCAACGTGGTCGTGCCGCTGCAGGAGACCTGGGTCGCGGTCGCGGAGGCGGGGGACGAGAGCGGGGTCGTGGGGGTGATGGTGCTGGACGGTGAGGACCTGTCCCAGCTCTATCTCGCCCCCGACTGGCGCGGGCGCGGCATCGGCGACCGGTTCGTCGGACTCGCCAAGGAGCGCCGGCCTCAAGGCTTGTGTCTGTGGACGTTCGAGGTCAACAAGCCGGCCCACCGCTTCTACGAGCGGCACGGTTTCGTCGCCGTCGAGCACACGGACGGCAGCGGGAACGAGGAGCGGGAGCCGGACGTGCGGTACGTCTGGCAGCCCTGAGGCGCCGGCACAGCACAGGCCGGCGAGCAGGACGGCGAGGAACATCCGGGCCACAGGTCGGGAGCCGCGGGGGGTGCGTGCTCCGGGCGTCGGGGACAGCAAGGGGCGACTCCGTTCCTGATGCTGTTCACCGGCGGCTCCGCCGCGGGGCGCGAGCGATCACGAGGCACACGCAGCCGCACAGCCCCCCGTAGCCACCCCTCACCCCGGTGAGGGCCGCCCCGAGGCCCGCCCGGACGACTGTCCCGAGGGCCTCCCCGGGGCCCGCCCAGAAAACCGCTCCGAGGGCCTCCCCCACACCCGTCCCTTGGGCAGCGGCCCCGCATACCCCCCGACCTTGCTGGTCCGCAGCCCCAGCCCCACCAACGACTCCGCCAGTTTCACCGCGGCCCCCACCCCGTCGACCACCGGCATCCCCAGCTTCTCGCCCACGACCCGCTGCAGCCCCGTCATCCCGGCGCACCCCAGCACCAGCACCTCGGCACCGGCCTGCCGGACCTGTTCCGCCGCGGCCAGGAAGGCGGACTCCGTGCGGGCGGCATCGCCGAGGTCCAGCACGTTCAGGCCCGTGCCGATCACGGCGGCGCAGTTGCGTCCCACGCCCGCCAGCTCAAGGCTGTCCTCGATCTGGCCGCAGGAGCGCTCAAGGGTGGTCACCACCCCGTACCGGCGCCCCAGCAGACAGGCCAGATGCGCGGCCGCCTCCGTGATGTCGACGACCGGGACGTCGACCAGTTCCCGGACGCCCTCGCGCCCGTGCTCGCCGAAGCCGGCCATGACGACGGCGTCGTACGCGGGACCCTCGTAGGTTCGCAGGAGGTCGATCACCGCGGCCGCCGAGAGGTAGCTGTCGAGCCAGCCCTCCGCCGACTCGGGCCCCCACGTCGGCGTCAGCCCGGTCACGGCGGTGCCCGGGCCTGCGGCGGCCCGGGCACCTCGTACGATCTCCTCGGTCATCTCCTGCGTGGTGTTGCAGTTGGTGACGACGATCCGCACTCCGCTCAAGCCTCCACAGCCGCTCGCTCGTTCCGGCACAGCAGCGCGTACAGACCGGCCGCCAGGGCGGTGCCGATGAACCAGGAGTACGGGGCCACGTCGCTGAACGTCTTGACGAGCGCGAGGACCCCCGCGACGGCCGCCGCAGGCAGGAACGCCCACAGCGCCTTGGGATTGACGCCCTTGCGGTAGTAGTAGCGGGAGCCGGGGGTGGCGTCGAAGAGTTCGTCCACGTCGACGCGGCCCTTCTTGACCCAGTAGTAGTCGAGCATGATCACGCCGAACAGCGGGCCGAGGAAGGCACCGAGGCCGCCGAGGAAGTAGTTGACGACCGTGGGGTTGGAGAAGAGGTTCCACGGGGTCACGAGCAGCGCGGCGACCGTGCTGATCATGCCGCCGACCTTGAACGTGATCTTCTGCGGCCAGACGTTGGCCAGGTCGTACGCCGGGGAGACGAAGTTGGCGACGATGTTGACGCCCATGGTGGCGATGGCGAAGGTCAGCGCGGCGAGGACGAGGACCCAGGTGTTGCCGACCTTGGCGACCAGTTCGGCCGGGTCGGTGATGGCCTCGCCGAAGACCTCCAGCGAACCGGCCGTCACGATCACCGAGACGACCACGAACGCCGTGGAGTTGATGGGCAGGCCCCAGAAGTTGCCGCGGCGGACGGTCTTGTAGTCCGGCGCGAAGCGGGAGAAGTCACAGAAGTTGAGCATCAGCGTGCCGTACGTGGCGAGGATCAGCCCGATCGCGCCGAACCACTGCCGCCACTGCTCGCCCACCGAGACCGGGTGCGGGGTGGAGGTCAGGGAGATGGTCCAGTCGGCCTTCGCCAGCACCCACACGGCGAGCGCGATCATGACCACCCAGATCGCGGGTCCGCAAAAGTCCTGGAACTTCCGCACGGACTCCATGCCCTGACTGATGATCATCGCCTGGATCAGCCACAGCGACACGAAGGAGACCCAGCCCAGCGCGTCCAGACCGAGGAAGGAGCTGTGCGTCCAGGACTCCAGGCCCGGCCAGGCGGCCAGCAGCATCACATTGACGGCGACGGAGGCGAGGTAGGTCTGGATGCCGTACCACATGATGGCGATCACGGCCCGGATGAGGGCCGGGATGTTGGCGCCCCAGACGCCGAAGCTGATGCGGCTGACGACGGGGAACGGCACGCCGTGGCGCTGGCCGATCTTCCCCATCCAGTTCATGCCGATGTAGATGAGCACGAAGCCGACGAGCAGCGAGGTGAAGACCTGCCACACGTTCATGCCGAGGACCAGCAGACCCGCGGCGAACGTGTAGTTGCCCAGGTTGTGGACGTCGGACATCCACATGGCGAAGAGGTCGAAGACCTTCCAGTTCCGCTTCTCGGCGGGCGCGAGGTCTTCGTTGGTGAGCCGGGGGTCGGGGACGAACGCTGGCGCGCCGGTGACTTCGGCGCGGTCGGCTAGGGACACGGAGGCCTCCATGGACGGGGACGGAGGAGGGGCGACAGCGACCTGGCAACCAATTTTGGTATACCAAACTGCGGTCATGGTCCTCCCGTCAAGCGTTCCGGCCGATGTCGTGTCCGTTAACGCTCCGTAAAACACCTCCGGCGTCGGCGAAGATTGCTCCATGAGCTCCGCAACGAACATCGAACCCCTGGGCGCCGTCCGCGAGCGCGTCCTGGCCACCCTGCGACAGGAGATCATCGCGGGCCGGCTGCGGCCGGGCGACCGACTGGTGGAGCGGGAGCTCGCCGAGCGCTTCGGGGTCTCCCGGGTGCCGGTCCGCGAGGCGATCCGGGCCCTGGTCACCGAGGGCTTCGTCCACTTCGAGACGCCGCGCCGCACCGTCGTACGCCGGCTGACCCCCAACGACGTCAAGGAACTCTTCGAACTCCGCGAGGCGCTGGAGGTGTACGCGGCAGCTCTCGCCGCGGCCCGCGCGACCCCGCAGGACCTGGCCGAGGTCGAACAGCTCCTCGACCAGGCGGCCATCGCGACCGAGGCCGGCGACGCGGAGACCATCACGGACGTCAACAGCCGACTGCACGACAGGATCGTGGCGATGGCCCGCAACAGCCTGCTGATAGAGGCCCTCGAACCGGTCGCGGGACGGCTGCGCTGGATGACCCGCCGGAACGAGGAGTGGCCCCAACTCCTCGTCGAACACCGCGAGTTGTACGAGGCCATCGCCTCCGGCGACCCGGAGCGGGCCCGCGCGCACGCCCTCGCGCACGTGCGGACCAACTACGAGTCGACCGTACGGCACCTGTTCGGCGAGGACGCGGAACTCACCTAGTCGTTCACCCCCGCGCGTACTTGTCCGTCGCCGCCACCAGCGCCTCCCCCACGCCCGGCGCCCCCGCGTTGTGCCCCACGTCGTCGATGACCACCAACTCGCTGCCGGGCCAGGCCTGGTGGAGCCGCCACACGATCCCGAGCAGGTTGCCGAAGTCGAGGCTGCCCTGCACAAGGGTCCCGGGAATGCCCTTCAGCAGCGGGGCGTCCCGCAGGACGACACCGTCCTCGTCGCCCTCACCGAGAAAATGGCCGTTGCCGAAGTAGTGCGTGACAGTACGGGCGAAGCCCATCCGGAACCGCTCGTCCTCGAACCGCGGCACGGATCGTGGCGGTGCGGGGACGCACGCCGTCTCCCAGTCCGTCCAGGCCCGCGCCGCCCGCGCCCGCACCTCGGGGTCGGGCGACTCGATGAGCCGGTTGTAGGCGGCGGCGAGGTTCCCGTCCCGTTCCCCGGGCGGCAGCTCCGCCAGGAACCGCTCGAAGGCCTCCGGGAAGATCTGCCCAAGTCCCCTGGTCAGCAAGGTGACTTCGGCATCGGAGCCGGTCGCGACCCCGGTCAGCACCAGCTCGCTGACCGCCGCCGGATGCGTCTGCGCGTACCGCAGCCCCAGCACCGACCCGAACGACACCCCCCACACCAGCCATCGCTCGATCCCGAGGCGCGCCCGCAGCAGCTCCAGGTCGGCGATGAGGTGCGGCATCGTATTGACGCGCATGTCGGTGTCGTACGCGCTCGCCGGCGGCGTCGAACGCCCGGCGCCGCGCTGGTCGAGCAGCACGATCCGGTACTCGGCCGGGTCGAACAGCCGCCGGAAGTACGGCCCGCAGCCGGACCCCGGCCCCCCGTGCAGCACCACCGCGGGCTTCCCCCGAGGGTTCCCGCAGGTCTCCCAGTAGACGCGGTTTCCGTCACCGACGTCGAGCATGCCGTGGTCGTACGGTTCGAGGTCCGGGTAAAGAGGCATCCGGCGACCCTAACTCCGCTACGGCCGCCCGGTCGCCCTAATGGGTCCCGGCCGCCGTCCGCAGCACGTCCCGCAGCATCTCCGGGGTCAGCCGCCCGGTGAAGGTGTTGCGCTGACTGACGTGGAAGCACCCGAAGAGGCCGATCCCGTCCAGCGCCACCCGCGCCCCGTGCCCGAAGACGGGCCGCGGCCGCGGCACCCGCCACCCCGCCTCCGCGAGCGCGGGCAGCGTGGCCTGCCAGCCGAAGGCGCCGAGCACCACCACGGACCGCAGCGTCGGCCGCAGCAACGTCAGCTCCTGGACGAGCCAGGGCCTGCAGGTGTCCCGCTCCCCCGGTGTGGGCTTGTTCGCGGGCGGGGCGCAGTGCACGGGCGAGGTGACGCGTACGCCGTACAGTTCCAGGCCGTCACCGATGCCGACGGACGTGGGCTGCGAGGCGAGCCCGACGTCGTACAGCGCCTGGTACAGCACGTCCCCGGAACGGTCGCCGGTGAACATCCGTCCTGTCCGGTTGCCCCCGTGCGCGGCGGGGGCGAGGCCGACGATCAGCATCCGGGCGTCGGACGGTCCGAAGCCCGGCACCGGGCGGCCCCAGTACGTCTGGTCGGCGAACGCGGCCCGTCTGGTACGGGCCACCTCCTCGCGCCAGTCGACCAGGCGGGGACAGGCCCGGCAGCCGGCGATGCGCTGGTCGAGGTCGTCGAGCGGGTCCACGCCACCACCGTACGACCGCACCCGCGGCCCGGGTCCAGACCGCCCCGGGCGGCATGGAAATCCCGTCGGGCCGGATGCGGGAGAAGGACTAAGGTCGGGGCATGGCTGCTGAAGGTGCGGAGACCGCCGCGAACGACCTGACCGGCACCCGTGCGGGGGCGGGGCCGGATGCCGAGGTGCCCGGAGCCCCCGCGGCCGATGCCGAGGCCTCCCCCGAGACGCGCACGCCCGGCAAGGGCGACTTCGACCCGGCCGTGGACCCGAAGGTCGCCGCCGCGGTGGCCGCCGCCGAGGCCGCGGGTCCCCAGCACGGCGGGTCCGTCCGCGTCGACAGCTGGATCTGGTCCGTGCGTCTGGTCAAGACCCGCTCCGTCGGAGCCACCGCCTGCAAGGGCGGACACGTCCGCGTGAACGGCGAGCGGGTCAAGCCGGCCCACTCCCTCCACGTCGGCGACGAGGTCCGCCTGGTCCACGAGGGCCGGGAGCGCATCGTCATCGTCAAGCGCCTCATCCGCAAGCGGGTCGGCGCCCCGGTGGCCACCCAGTGCTACGTCGACAACAGCCCTCCGCCCCCGCCCCGCGAGAACGTCGCCCCGGCCGGCATCCGCGACCGCGGCACCGGCCGCCCGACCAAGCGGGACCGGCGCGACATCGAACGCCTGCGGGGGTTGGGCGGCCGCCCCGGAGGGCGCTGATCCCGTAAGGCCGCGCCCGCACACACCGCACCCCTCATACCACGCCCCCCGCACACCGCGCCCTCATAGCGCGCCCCGAGGCCGACACCCCCACCGCACGCACACGGCGACGGCGTCCGGAGCCGGCCCTCAGGCCCTCCGGACGCCACCGCCCTGTGCGTCGATGCCGGTGTCGCTGCCGACCCTTGCCGAAGGGTCGTGCCGCGGCGCCGGTCAGGCGCGTCGTCGTACCAGTCCCAGCAGTCGCGCGTTCTGGTCCCGCCTCGCCCAGGCGATGAGGGCCAGCGGCACGATCAGGATCAGCGGGGTCGCCGCGTTCTCCCCGTCGAAGTAGGAGAGCTGGACGACGAACGCGCCCACCATCAGCGCGCTCAGCGCTGTCGCGGCCACCGACTGCAGCACCGGGATCAACAGGGCCACGGCACCGGCCAGTTCGAGCACTCCGATGGTGTACATCCCCGCGTTGCCCCAGCCCATCTCGGCGAAGCCCTCGGAGGCCGAAGGGTGCGCGATGAGCTTGGGCAGCGCGCTGGCGATCGCGTAGAACAGGGCGAGCACAACCTGCAGGGTGCGCAGGGCGATCCGGGCACGGCGGCCGCGAGGGGTCGCGGACTCGGCGACGACGGTGCGGGACCGGGCGGACGAGGCGGTGGTGACGGGGACGGTGGTCTCGGACATCGGGGTCTCCTGTGAAAAGCGGTCCGTTGTGCTGTCACAGAGGTAGACCGACCCCCACGCGAAAACTCATCGCCGCCCGGCGACCGAATCCGGAACCCGTACCGCAGAGCCGGTCCCGACGGCCACGGCCCGCGCCCCCGCCCGCGCCCTCAGCCCGCGGGCACCGCCCGCGCCCATGTCCCGTCCTCCGTCAGATACTTGTCCACCCGCAGTCCTTCCTCCGCCAGCGCCTCCTCGAACTGCTCCTTGCTCAACGGCCGTGCCAGAAACGTCTGGGTCCACACCGCGTCCGGGAACTCGTACTCCGCCCGCACCGAGTTCACCCCGTCCCCGACCGGTTCCGCCGACACCATCCGGACGGTGTACCCGCTCGGGTCGACCCGCTCGCGCGGCAGGTTCGAGTGGTAGTCCGCGCCCTCCCGCTGGATCAGCACACAGCCGCCCTCCGCGACATGCCGGACGCAGCTCCGCAGCAGCCCCCGCCGCACCTCGACGTCACCGGCGTGCACCAGGAACGACGCGAGCATCACCACGTCGAACCTCTCGCCGAGGTCGAGGCCTTCGATGGGTCCGCATATCGTGCGCGCCCCGCGGACCCGCTCCAGCATCTGCGGGGACTCGTCCACCGCCGTCACCGTGAACCCCCGGTCCAGCAGCGGGTGCGTCACCCGCCCCACCCCGCAGCCCAGCTCCAGGATGTGCGCCCCCGCCGGTACGGCCGCCACGACGATGTCGGGCTCCTCCCTCACCGGCAGCCGCGCGTACAGCTCCACCGCACAACCGTCGGGAGTGATCGCCCCGGGCCCGGTCCCCTCGTACCCCTCACGCATTTTCAGCTCCATGCCCGTCCAACGGACCGCCCCCGCACGGCCGTTCCCCCATCGAACGTCTTCACCCGTACGAGCTACAGCGGCAGCCATCCGCGCCCGATGTACCAGTGCCCTCCGGCCCGCAGATGATCCCCGATCGCGCGCTCCAGCGTCGTACGCCGGGGCAGCCCCGCCACCGGCAGTTCCGGGTCCCCGAACACGAACTGGACCGGCTCCCTGTCGGCCGGCTCGGAGTCCCGGCGGGCGATCCGGAACCGCTCCTGGAAGCGGACGATGTTGGAGTCGGCGGGGAGGTGCTTCTTCAACTGCGGGTCGAGCAGCCAGGAGTGGCACATCGCCGCCCGGTAGGGCTCCTCGGGATGGTGCAGGGCGAAGAACTCCCGCGCCAGCGCCAGGGAACGGTCGCAGGCCGCCGGGGTCAGCGGGCCGAGGAACTCGGGGATGTGGATGTCCAGACAGGGCGTGCCCGCCGTCCCGTCGAAACCGGCGGTCCCGAGCGTCAGCGCCGCGCGCCGCCAGAGTTGCGCCCGCTGGAACTGAAGCCGCCCCAGCTGGTACAGCTCCCCGCGGAAATGCAGCACGAGCCACTGCGGCGACTGCACCCCGCCCCTGCCGTGCCGTCGGCGGTGCAGGGCCATGTGCCGTCCGAGGTCGGTGAGGGTGCGCCGGGAGACATCGGCGGGGACGCCGCGTGCGCGGTGGTACGCGCGCGTGTGCGGAAGCGCCGCGACGAAGACGTACGTGGCGAAGTGGCCGCCCAGCCCCGCGGGCGCCTCGGTGACCCGCTCGCGCAGCTGGAGCCCGTCGCCGTAGTCGACGATCTGCCCCATGTCGCGCACGAGTTCCCCGGCGCACTCCTCAAGGAGCCGCATCGCCCCGGCGTCTGCGGTCAGTGCCCGCCGCAGGGCGATCAGCTCGTCGATGTCCTCGTGCGGTACCGCAAGGTCCAGCAGGACCTCGGCCAGCTCGTCGGCGTCCGGAATCACATGACCCTCCCCTGGTCGGAGCCTTTGGTGCACGTCGCACCGAAGAGTACGTTTCCAGTGAGGAGTGGTGATCCCGATGCGTACGGGCAGTGAGCCGGCGACCGCGCGCAGTGCACTGCGGGCGCGCTTCTGGCTGAGCGTGTGGGGGCTGGTCTGGGCGGTCTTCGGGACGGCCGCCTTCGCACTCGCGGGACGCCCCGGCTGGGCCGTCGCCTGCGGAGTGCTCTGGCTGGTGATCACCGTGGATCTGGCGCTGATCCTCCGGCACATCCGCCAGGGCCCGCACTACCAGCCGGGCCCGGACATCCCGCCGTACCGCCCGCCGGAGAGCCGATAGCCGGCCGGGGCAGCCGTCGGCCGGTGCTCAGGACTCGAACCGGGCCGCCTTCAGATACTGCGGGTTCGGGTCCAGCGCGGCCGCCAGCCGGAAGTGGCGCTTGGCCTGGTCGGGGCGCGACTGCCGCTCGTAGGTGCGGGCGAGCGCGAAGTGCGCGAACGCGTTGTCCGGCTCGCGCTCCAGGACGATGGTGAACTCCAGCTCGGCGGGCCGCAGTTGCGCGGCCGCGAAGAAGGCACGCGCGCGCAGCAGGCGGGCGGCGGTGTTCTCGGGGTGCGCGGCGATGACCTGGTCGAGCAGCTTCACCGCGCCCCGCGGATCCCGTGCGGCGAGCAACTGCTCGGCGGCACGGAAGTCGATGACATGCGTCTCCGGAGTACGTCCGGTCGATCCGCTGGTCTCGGGCACGGCTGAGTCCTTCCCTCACTGCAAGGGTTCAACGCCCGGACCGGGGACCGCTATTCCTGACCGGTCCTGGGACGCCTGGGACGAATCACTGCGCCTGGGACGAATCACCGGCCGCGCGGGCTCTTCGTACGAGTTCGCCCCACACCTCCGCCACGCGTCGCCGCAGCTCCTCCAGCGGTACGTCGTTGTCGATGACGACGTCCGCGATCTCCAGGCGCTTCTCGCGGGTCGCCTGGGCGGCCATGCGCGCGCGTGCGTCCTCCTCGGTCATGCCGCGCAGCCGCACCAGGCGGTCGAGCTGGGTCTCGGGGCTCGCGTCGACGACGACCACGAGGTCGTACAGCGGTGCGAGGGCGTTCTCGGCGAGGAGCGGGACGTCGTGGATCACCACCGCGTCGGAGGCGGCGGCCGACTCCAGCTCGCGGGAGCGGGCGCCGACCAGGGGGTGCACGATCGAGTTCAGCACGGCCAGCCTGTCGGGGTCGGCGAAGACGATCGAGCCGAGTTTCGGCCGGTCCAGGCTGCCGTCGGCGGCGAGCACCTCCCGGCCGAAGGCGTCGACCACCGCCGCCAGCCCCGGCGTGCCGGGCTCGACGACCTCGCGCGCGATACGGTCCGCGTCGATCAGCACGGCCCCGTGCTCGACGAGCAGCCGCGACACCTCGCTCTTGCCGGCGCCGATCCCGCCGGTCAGGCCCACCTTCAGCATGACCGAAAGCTTAGGCCCCACCACTGACGGCGCACCCGGCGGAGGGCCTCGGCCGTCGCGGCCGGGCGGGGGCCGTCAGCCCTCGCCCTCCCGTTCCGCCAGGAACTTCTCGAACTCCCGCCCGATCTCGTCCGCCGACGGAATGTCCACCGGTTCGGCCAGCATGTTGCCCCGGGTCTCGGCGCCCGCGGCCGCGTCGTACTGGTGCTCAAGGCCCTGGACGAGCGCGACCAGGTCCTCGTCGCCCTCCTGGATCTGGCGGTCGATCTCGGTCTGGGTGCGGTGGGCGTCCGTGCGCAGCGAGTGCGCGATGCCCGGCAGGACCAGTCCGGTGCCCGCGGTGATGGCCTCCAGGACGGTCAGCGCCGCGTCCGGGTACGGGGAGCGGGCGATGTAGTGCGGCACGTGCGCGGCGACGCCCAGGACGTCGTGGCCGGCCTCCATGAGGCGGTACTCGACGAGCGCCTCGGCGCTGCCGGGGACCTGCGCCTCGTCGAAGGGGCTGCGGTGGCCCGGGACGAGGTCGTTGCGGTTGCCGTGCGGGGTGAGGCCGACGGGGCGCGTGTGCGGGACGCCCATCGGGATGCCGTGGAAGTTCACCGAGAGGCGGACGCCGAGCCGCTCCACGATCTGCTGGACGGCCGCGGCGAAGCGCTCCCACTCCACGTCCGGCTCGGGTCCGGAGAGCAGCAGGAAGGGCGCTCCGGTGGTGTCCTGGACGAGGCGCACGTCGATGGTGGGCTCCTCGTAGTCCGTCCAGCGGTCGCGCTTGAAGGTCAGCAGCGGGCGGCGGGCGCGGTAGTCCACGAGCCGGTCGTGGTCGAACCGGGCGACGACCTGGTGGGGCAACGTGTCGAGCAGCCGGTCGACGATCTGGTCGCCGGTCTCGCCCGCGTCGATGTATCCGTCGAAGTGGTAGAGCATGACAAGTCCGGCCGATTCCTGGGCGAGCGCCATGTCGACGACAGCCAGGCCCTTCGGCTCCCATGCGTACAAACCCTGCGGATCAAGCACAGTGACCGCTCCTCCTCGTGTTCGTACTGCACAACACCCCCCGGGACGTGGGCATTCCCGTCCACGTCCCTGATCAGCCACGTGTTACCGCGTTCTCATGTCCTGCTCCACCGCGTCACGAGGCCGGCACACGCGCGTGGAGGGCCGTCACCGCCTTGCGGGGGATGCCGGATGTGGGTGACGTCCTGGTCGGTCTCGGTGATGCCGCCGTAGATGCGGTGGTCCGTCCAACGCGGACTGCACGCCGGAGCCGAGGAGACACCGCTGCCGGTGTCGGTGATTTTCGTGACCGCTGCCCCAGTACGTACCCGGTGGGCGCCGATGGCACGCGTGAGCGCCCTCGGTGGTCGAAGCCGAACTCGAACGAGACGGTCGTGTATCCGAACATCTCGACGGGGACGCCGAGTTCACGGCAGTAGTCGAAGGTGACCATCCACTGTGGGATCCGGGCGGTCCGAATCGCAAACGGGTCAGGGCAACGCCAAGGGGCCGCACCTCGAAAGGTACGGCCCCTCAGTCAACGGCTAAGCCTCAGCGGCAAGCGGTTGGTTCAGCTCTGGCCGCCGGCCAGCTTCTCGCGCAGAGCGGCGAGCGCCTCGTCCGAAGCAAGGGCACCGGAGGTGTCCGCACCCTCGGAGGAGTACGAGCCACCGCCCGCGGCCGGAGCCGCACCCGCGGCGTCGCCGCCCTCGGCAGCGGCAGCGGCATCGGCCTCGCGGCTCTTGATGACCTGCTGCTGGTGCTGCTCGAAGCGCTGCTGCGCCTCGGCGTACTGGGACTCCCACGCCTCGCGCTGGGTCTCGTAGCCCTCGAGCCAGTCGTTGGTCTCGGGGTCGAAGCCCTCGGGGTAGATGTAGTTGCCCTGGTCGTCGTAGGACGCGGCCATGCCGTACAGGGTCGGGTCGAACTCGACCGAGGCCGGGTCGGCACCGAAGGACTCGTTGGCCTGCTTCAGCGAGAGGCTGATGCGACGACGCTCGAGGTCGATGTCGATGACCTTGACGAAGATCTCGTCGTTGACCTGGACGACCTGCTCCGGGATCTCCACGTGGCGCTCGGCCAGCTCGGAGATGTGGACCAGACCCTCGATGCCCTCGTCCACGCGGACGAACGCACCGAACGGAACGAGCTTGGTGACCTTACCCGGGACGACCTGACCGATCTGGTGGGTCCGGGCGAACTGCTGCCACGGGTCTTCCTGGGTCGCCTTCAGCGACAGGGAGACGCGCTCGCGGTCCATGTCGACGTCGAGGACCTCGACGGTGACTTCCTGGCCGACCTCGACAACCTCGGACGGGTGGTCGATGTGCTTCCAGGACAGCTCGGAGACGTGGACCAGACCGTCGACGCCACCCAGGTCCACGAAGGCACCGAAGTTGACGATCGAGGAGACCACACCGGAGCGGACCTGACCCTTCTGGAGGGTCGTGAGGAACGTCTGGCGGACCTCGGACTGGGTCTGCTCCAGCCAGGCACGGCGGGACAGGACCACGTTGTTGCGGTTCTTGTCCAGCTCGATGATCTTCGCCTCGAGCTCCTTGCCCACGTAGGGCTGGAGGTCGCGGACACGGCGCATCTCGACCAGGGAGGCCGGGAGGAAGCCGCGGAGGCCGATGTCGAGGATGAGACCACCCTTGACGACCTCGATGACGGTACCGGTGACGATCCCGTCCTCTTCCTTGATCTTCTCGATCGTGCCCCAGGCACGCTCGTACTGAGCGCGCTTCTTGGACAGGATGAGGCGGCCTTCCTTGTCCTCCTTCTGGAGGACCAGGGCCTCGATCTCATCGCCCACGGCGACGACCTCGTTGGGGTCGACGTCGTGCTTGATGGAGAGCTCGCGGCTCGGGATAACGCCTTCGGTCTTGTAACCGATGTCGAGCAGGACCTCGTCCCGGTCGACCTTCACGATGACGCCGTCGACGATGTCGCCGTCGTTGAAGTACTTGATCGTCTCGTCGATCGCGGCGAGGAAGGCTTCCTCGTTACCGATGTCGTTGACCGCTACCTGCGGGGTGGTGGCGGTGGTCTCGGTGCTGCTCGTCATGTGGGAAAGGGCTCCGGTACGGACATTGAAGTCGTAGGTACTGCTACGCCGGGAGCCCGTATCGCTCTGAAGAAGCCGGACAGCCAAGGAAGCGCCCCACCGAGAAAAACTGGTGATGGCGCCTCGAAAACCGAGGGGACATACAACAGATGCGAGCGCAGCCTGCTACGTCTGAGGTGCGCAGGCCCGCAGCGCAACTTGTAGCATACGGGGGCAGCCGGGCAGGGTCAATGCGCGAAGGCGCACACCCGGGGCGGATCGCCGCATACCCGGCACAAGAACTGTCTCTGGAGGCCATCCGGGCCCCGGGACACCTCCTCCGTGACACCCCTGAGGTGACGGATTGGAGGGAAGAGTACGACGAGGGAGCCGATCATCCAAGAGCCCGCAGCGTCCGAGCCGAACGTCACACCGGATGTCACACCGGACGCCGAGACATCCGACTTCGAGTTCGAGCCCGAGGCCACCCGGCGCGACGCGGATGTCTCGGAGAGCTCCCGGGCCAACCGGGGCTGGTGGGACCGCAACGCGGACGAGTACCAGGTCGAGCACGGCACGTTTCTCGGCGACGACCGCTTCGTGTGGGGACCCGAGGGCCTGGACGAGGTGGAGGCCGAGCTGCTCGGCCCGCCGGAGGAGCTCAAGGGCAAGGACGTCCTGGAGATCGGCGCCGGCGCGGCCCAGTGCTCGCGCTGGCTGGCCGCGCAGGGCGCCCGCCCGGTCGCGCTCGACATCTCGCACCGCCAGCTGCAGCACGCCCTGCGCATCGGCGGCGGGTTCCCTCTGGTCTGCGCCGACGCCGGTGCCCTTCCCTTCGCGGACGCCTCCTTCGACCTGGCGTGCTCGGCCTACGGGGCGCTGCCCTTCGTCGCCGACCCGCGTCTGGTCCTGCGTGAGCTGCACCGCGTGCTGCGTCCCGGCGGCCGCTTCGTCTTCTCGGTGACCCATCCGATCCGCTGGGCGTTCCCCGACGAGCCGGGCCCGGAGGGGCTGTCCGTCGCCGCCTCCTACTTCGACCGGACTCCCTACGTCGAACAGGACGAGCAGGGCCGCGCGGTGTACGTAGAGCACCACCGCACGATCGGCGACCGGGTGCGCGACATCGCGACGTCGGGCTTCCGCCTGGTGGACCTGGTCGAGCCGGAGTGGCCGGCCTGGAACACCTCGGAGTGGGGCGGCTGGTCGCCGCTGCGCGGCAACCTGATCCCGGGCTCGGCGATCTTCGTGTGCGAGCGGGACTGACATCCTGCGGGACTGACATAAGAGGCACGCGCGCATAGGGGGCGTTTCGCCGTCGTACGACACTAGGACGCGTGATCCGTTACGACGCTCTGGACGCCCTTCCCGTACGCGCGGCCCTGCCCGGGCTGGACGACGCCCTGGCGGCGCACGGCACGGCCGTCCTGGTCGCGCCGACCGGCAGCGGCAAGACCACCCTCGTACCGCTGGCGCTGGCCGGCCTCCTGGACGACGACGCCCCCGCGCGGCGCGTGGTCGTGGCCGAGCCACGGCGGATCGCGGCCCGCGCGGCGGCCCGGCGGATGGCGTGGCTGCTGGGCGAGAAGGTCGGCGGGCGCGTCGGGTACACCGTGCGCGGCGAGCGGGTCGTCGGGCGGCACGCGCGCGTGGAGGTCGTGACGACCGGTGTGCTGCTCCAGCGGCTGCAGAGGGACCAGGAGCTCGCGGGCGTCGACGTGGTGGTCCTCGACGAGTGCCACGAGCGGCATCTGGACGCGGACACCACGGCGGCCTTCCTGTGGGACGTACGGCAGGCCCTGCGGCCGGAGCTGCGGCTGGTGGCCGCGTCGGCCACGACCGACGCGGAGGGCTGGGCCCGGCTGCTGGGCGGGGCGCCGGTGGTCGAGGCGCGGGGGCGCGCGTACGACGTCGAGGTGGTCTGGGCTCCCCCGGCCCGTCCGGTACGGCCCTCGCACGGCATGTGGGTCGATCCGGCGCTGCTGACGCATGTGGCGTCGGTGGTGCGGCGGGCGCTGGCCGAGCGGGAGGGGGACGTGCTGTGCTTCCTGCCCGGCGTGGGCGAGATCGCGCGGGTCGCCGGGCAGCTGGGCGGTCTCGGTGACGTGGACGTCCTCCAGGTGCACGGACGCGCCCCCGCCGCCGTGCAGGACGCGGTACTGGCGCCCGGCGGGAGGCGCCGGGTGGTGCTGGCGACCTCGGTGGCCGAGTCCTCGCTGACGGTGCCGGGCGTGCGGATCGTCGTCGACTCGGGGCTGACCCGGGAACCTCGCGTGGACCACGCGCGCGGCCTGAGCGCGCTGACGACGGTACGGGCCTCCCGCGCGGTCGGGAACCAGCGGCTGGGCCGGGCCGGGCGTGAGGCGCCGGGTGTGGCGTACCGCTGCTGGACGGAGGCCGAGGACGTCCGTCTGCCGCCTTTCCCGGCCCCTGAGATCAAAGTGGCCGACCTGACGTCGTTCGCCCTCCAGACGGCCTGCTGGGGCGATCCGGACGCCTCGGGGCTGGCGCTGCTGGACCCGCCGCCGGGCGGGGCGATGGCGGCCGCCCTGAGCGTGCTGTCGGCGGTCGGGGCGGTGGACGCCGACGGGCGGGCCACGGAGCGGGGCGTACGGCTGGCCCGGCTGGGGCTGCACCCCCGGCTCGGGCGGGCGCTGCTGGACGCCGGGGCCTCGGAGCAGGTGGCCGAGGTCGTGGCACTCCTCAGTGAGGAGCCGCCGCGGGAGTACGGGGACGATCTGGCGGCCGCGCTGAGGGCGGCCCGGCGCGGGGGCGACGCGTACGCGGGGCGGTGGCGTGCGGAGGTGCGGAGGCTGCGGGGCGTCGCGGCGGATGCTTCCCAGCCACCGGCCCATGGCTCCGGGACGCCTTCTGTGACCGAGGACGCCCTCGTCGGTCTCGTCGCCTCCCTCGCCTTCCCCGAGCGGGTCGCCAAGGTGGACGGCGGTTCCTACCTCATGGTGTCGGGGACCCGTGCCGAGGTCCGGGACGGCACCGGTCTGCGCGGGGCGCCCTGGATCGCCGTCGCCGTCGCGGACCGGCCCGTCGGCAAGGGGCACGCGCGTGTGCAGCTCGGCGCGGCCGTGGACGAGGAGACCGCGCGGCGGGCGGCCGGGGCGCTGCTCGACGAGCGGGACGAGGTCCACTGGGCCGACGGGGACGTCGTCGCGCGGCGGGTGGAGCGGCTGGGGGCGGTGGAGCTGGCTGTGCGCCCGCTCAGGAACCCCGACCCCGTTCTCGTACGGGAGGCTCTTCTCGACGGGTTGCGGCGGGACGGGTTGCGGCTGTTGCGGTGGTCGGCGGAGGCCGATGTGCTGCGGTTGCGGCTCGCCTTTCTGCGGCTGCATCTCGGGGAGCCGTGGCCGGAGGTGTCCGACGAAGCGCTCCACGCGCGCGTGGACGAGTGGCTGGAGCCGGAGCTCGGGCGGGCCCGGCGGCGGGCGGACCTCGCGCGTATCGACGCCGGGCAGGCGCTCGCCCGGCTGTTGCCGTGGTCCTCCGGGGAGGCCGCACGGCTCGATGAGCTCGCTCCGGAGCGGATCACCGTGCCCAGTGGGTCCAGGATCCGGATCGACTACACCGATCCCGAACAGCCCGTTCTCGCCGTCAAGCTGCAGGAGATGTTCGGGCTTGACCGGTCGCCCGCCGTCGCCGGGGTGCCGTTGCTCGTTCATCTGCTCTCGCCCGCCGGGCGGCCCGCCGCCGTCACCGCGGATCTCGCGTCGTTCTGGAAGGACGGTTACAACGGGGTGCGGGCTGATCTGCGGGGGCGGTATCCGAAGCATCCGTGGCCCGAGGATCCGGCGGGTGCGGAGCCGACGCGGTTCACCAACGCCCGGCTCAGGCGGTGACCGGTTCGGGTTCGGAGTTCGTGGCGGGCTCCGGTTCGTCCGGGCGGCGGCCGCGGGCCTCCAGATAGAGGGTGAGGGCCAGCAGGACGACGGCCAGACCCGCGAAGCCCCACGGGAGGTACGAGGTCATCAGCAGGACCAGGGTGCGGTTGGACCTGACCAGGTCGACGGTGTGCTCGATGTAGTCCTCGCGCATCTTCACGTGGCCGGCGAAGGCGGTCACCTTGTCGCGGTCGCCGAGGAGGGTGCCGCCGCGGAGTTCCTCCTTGTGGATCTCCTCGCCGTAGACCGGTGCGCCGGTGACGGGCTCGACCCAGAACTTGCGGACCGTGGTGTACCAGCGGGTCGTGCCGGTCTTCTCCAGCTGCTCGGGGGTGATGCCGGCGATGGGCAGCTTCTTGGGCCACTTCACCTGGGTCCAGGGGATGGTCTGCTCGAAGTAGTAGACCTCCAGACCACGGAAGTCCTGGGTGCCCTTGTAGTGGATGGGGTTCGAGGTGCGGGTCTGGGCGTCGAAGTACTCGTAGTCCCGTTTCTCGGTCAGGAAGGGCCACTTGAATTCGAGGCCCTCGCGCTTGACCGGGTCGCCGTCGACCATCTCGCCGGTGGCGTGGACCGGTTCCTGGGTGTGGGCGTCGAAGATGTACCGCTCGGGGATGTAGGCGACCTGCTCGCCGTCGGGGCCCTGGGCGTAGGAGAGGCCGTCCCAGACGACGACGTCCCGGCCGAGCGTCTTCTCGATCTTCTCCGACTCCTCGACGTTGCCCTTGAGGGTCTGCACGATGGTGACCTTGGAGACCTTCTTGACCTGCATGGAGTTGTCCATGAGGGTCGCGTCCCGCGCCTCCAGGACCATGTCCTGGTACTGGTTCGCGGGGATCTTGGCGAGGCGCGGGAAGGCGTACCAGCGCAGCATCGGCGACAGCGCCGCGAAGAACACGGCGAGGGCGAGCAGGATCAGACTGGCCCTGCGGCTCATCTCGGCCTCCCTGCCGGGTGGTTACGGGTGTGACGGCACCGTCGTCAGCAGCGGCTTCGGGGATGTCGTGCCGGTGGGCGAGCCCATCGCGGTGATCGTGAGGACCAGGGCGAGTGCGACGGCGAGGCCGATCGCGGCGGCGATCAGGGCACGCATACGGGCCTCCCGACGGGCCGGAACTGATAGGTCGTCAGGTTCGGCACCGTAGCAACGGGCGGCCGAGATGAGAACACGTTGCACACGACGGCGGCGCCCCTCCTCACGAGGGGCGCCGCCGTGGTCGTACAGAAGGAGCGAGCCGTTATGCGCTCGGGTCGGCCGACGGGCTCGGGGACTGCGTCGGGTCGGCTGCCGCGGCCACCGTCAGTTCGACGGTCAGGCTCGCGCCGCCGGAGGTGTTGATGCGCAGCAGGAACGTGCCCGTGGTGTCGTCCGCGTACAGCTTCGGCAGCTTGAGCAGACCGTCGGCGTCCGTCTCCAGGCCCGTGAGGGTGCGTACGGTCTTGCCGTCCGCGTCCTTGAAGTAGGGGCCCTTGGTGTTCTCGGTGGGGTCGTCCGCCGAGGTGATCAGGGTGGCGGTCGCCGCGACCCCGTCCGCGACCGCTCCGCCGTACGTCGCCCTGACCTCGACCTGGTCGGCGAACTCACCGCCGGGGGTGCAGGTCAGCGCGGTGTCGCTGGTGCGGGCGAGGGCGTCGGCGACACGCTCGGTGACGCTGGCCGTGTAGTCGAGGCCGGCGACGGCGCGGCCCACGACCGTGGCGCGGACGGTGAACTCGCCGGTCTTCTCGCCCGCCTTGAGGGCGGGCGCCACCGCGACGCCGGAGCTGTTGGTGACGACCGTGGCCACGCTCTCGCCGCCGGTGAAGGTGGTGTCGGTGTCGCCGACGATCGTGAAGCGGATCCGGACCTTGCCGACGGCCTTGCCGGCCGAGGTCTCGGCGCGGGTGCTGATCCGCTTGGTGAAGGTGTCGCCGGCCTGCGCGGTGAGCTTGGCGGTGCCCGCGTCCTCCAGGTGGTCCACCGTGTCGGTGGGCGTCGGAGTCGGGGTCGGGGTCGGGGTCGGCGTGCCGGGTGTCGACGGATTGCTCGGGGTGCCCGGTGTGCTCGGAGTGCCGGGGGTGCTCGGCGTACCGGGCGTCGACGGGGTCTCGGGCGACGGCGAAGGGCTCGCGCCGCTGTTCCCGTCGCTGGGGTTGCTGGGCAGGGTGCCGGTACCGTCCGGGATCTCGTGGGTGCCCTTGCGGTAGTACTCCAGCCACGACAGGACCGTGTTCAGGTACTCCGTCGAGTTGTTGTAGCTGAGGATCGCGCTGCGCAGGTCGGACTGGGTGGACAGGTCCCAGCCGTAGCGGCACAGGTAGTGGCCGGCCGCCAGCGCGGCGTCGTAGATGTTGTTGGGGTCCTTCTTGCCGTCGCCGTTGCCGTCGCGGCCGGCCCACGCCCAGGTGGAGGGGATGAACTGCATCGGGCCGACGGCCCGGTCGTAGACGCTGTCGCCGTCGTACGCGCCGCCGTCGGTGTCGCTGATGTGCGCGAAGCCGTTGCCGTCCAGCTTGGGGCCGAGGATCCGGCCGATGGTGTCGCCGTCCGCGTCGACCCGGCCGCCACGCGCCTGCCCGGACTCCACCTTGCCGATGGCGGCCAGGAGCTCCCAGGGCAGATTGCAGCCGGGCTTGGCCGACTGGAGCGTGGACGCCGCCTTCTTGTAGGCGTCGAGGACGGTCGCGGGTATCCCGGCCTCCGTCGCGCCGGGCGCGGCGGGCGTGCCGGTGGTGGGCGAGGGGCTCGGGCTGTCGAGGGGAGGCAGGTCCGTGTAGTACCGCGAATTGCCGGTCGCGCTGTCGGAGGCATCCGCGTCGGGGGTGGGCTGGGCGTCGGCCGCGGTCGATCTGCCGTTGCCGTCGACCGTCACGTCGGGTGCCTGGGACGCGGAGAGAGCCGCGACCGCCGCGGCGGCGACGGTGGTGGCGACCGCCCCCTTGCGCAGCCTCCTGCCGAATTGCGCCGACATAAACCGAACCCCTCCCGTGGACGCCCGAGCGTCCGTCTCCGTACGACGATCTCGTCATGGTGTGACGATCGAGCCGTGGTGCCGGTTGCCCTCGTGGAGCCTATCCATGCGCTGTTCTTGTGTTCGACCGCGCTCCCCGGCACGGCGACCCGTGCGACCCTACGACAACTTGCTTTGCACGGGCACCTGTTCGTGCCCGGTTTTCACCAGTTGGCCATACTGAGCCGGACCGACCACTCCATATCCGGGGGACTTCTTGATCCGGGGGACTTCTTGCCGTTCACGCTGAGCCACGCAGCCGCCGTACTGCCCGCCGTGCGCACCGACGGAACCGGCCGGGGGCCGCTGGTGCCCGCCGTGCTGTTCGCCGGTTCCTTCGCGCCCGACATGACCTACTACGCGGCGAGTGTCCTGGACGGGGCCATGGAGTTCGGGGAGTTCACGCACTCGTTCACGGGCGTCTTCACCTTCGACGTGCTCGTCGCCTGGGCGCTCGTGGGGCTGTGGCTGGTGGTGCGGGAGCCGCTGGTGGCGCTGTTGCCGGCGCGACGGCAGGGGCGGCCGGCGGCGCTGCTGCGGTGCGGCTCGCCGCGGGCGCGGGTGCGGGTGCCGTTGGTGGTGCGGTGGTATGTGTCCGCCGTGATCGGGGCGCTGACGCATGTCGTGTGGGACGCGTTCACGCATCTCGACCGGTGGGGGATGCGGTTGTTCCCGGTGCTCGGGGAGACGGTCGCGGGGTCGCCGCTGTACTGGTATCTGCAGTACGGAGGGTCGGCGGTGGCGGCGGTCGTGATCGGCGTGTTCGTGGTGCTCGCGCTGCGGCGGGCGCAGGTGCCGGAGCCGGTGTCGGTGTCGGTGCCGGGCGGGGTCTCCGGGGCGGTGGGGGTGCCTGTGCTGTCCCGGGCCGATCGATGGTGGGCCACCGCCGTGATGGGCGGCTGTGCGGCGGTGGCGGCCGTGCAGCGTGCCTCTCGGTGGTGGGACTACTGGGGGTCCACGGCGAAGCCCTGGGAGCTCATTCCGACCGTGTGCTTCGGCGCGGGGGCCGGACTGGTGCTGGGGGTGCTCGCGTACGCCGTGGGCGTCAGGGTGTGGCGTCCGGTTCCGGTGTCCGGTGCTGAGCCTGAGCTGAGCCGCCCGCGGTCGTGATGAAGACGGTGGCCGTGCGGACGGGGCGGGAGCGGGGCACCGCGGTGAGGAGCAGGGCCAGGTAGTCGCGGGCCTGTTCGGCGCAGCGGTGCCAGGTGCGGGCGGTGAGGGCCTGGCGGAGGGGTGTCGCTCTGTTGCGCAGGCTGGTTGCCGGCGGGGTGGGGATGTGGGGGGTGCCGGCCGTCGGCGCGAAGGGCGGGACCGGTGAGGGCTCGGGGGGCGTGGTCTCGCCGGTGGTCGCCTGCGCCGGGGCCGAGTGGCGGTGGAGCGTGCGTATACCCATGTCCGCATCTTTACGGGCGGGGTGGGCTGGGGGCGTGTTGGTGGGGACCACGTGGGTGACGAGGGGTTTCCCTTCGCCCCCGCCGCCCCTTCCCGGTCCCGTCCCCAGGGGGCTGCGCCCCCTTCGACCCCCCGCGGAGGGCGGGGGCGGGGGCCGGGGGGCTTTCGTGGGCGGGTGCGGGTGGGCGGGGGCTGGTCGCTCCCCCACTCTCGGCTTCGCTCGAGCGGGAGGGACCCCCATCGCGGCGGAGCCGCACGTTTGATACGGTCCCGCGCCCCTTGCGGGGCGCGTTGCCGATGCCGCCGGTGCATCTGGACCCGGCATTCTTCCCGCCCGACCACCGGACCCACCGCATCCGCACCGGCACCGCAGCCGACCGACGCCCCCTCGCCCCACCGCCGGAGGCAAGCGCACCTCACCCGCCCCACCGCCGGAGGCTAATGCGCCGCCGACTCCCAGTCCGCCCCCACTCCCACCGAGACGTCCAGCGGGGCCCTGAGGTGGACCGCGTTCGCCATCTCCCGGCGGACGATCTCCTCGACCTGTGCTCGCTCGCCCGGGGCGATCTCCAGGACGATTTCGTCGTGGACCTGGAGGAGCATGCGGGAGGTCAGGGCGGCTTCCCGCAGGGCCTTGTCGACGTTGAGCATCGCGATCTTGACGATGTCGGCCGCTGTGCCCTGGATGGGGGCGTTGAGAGCCATGCGTTCGGCTGCCTCGCGGCGCTGGCGGTTGTCGCTGTTGAGGTCGGGGAGGTAGCGGCGGCGGCCGAAGAGGGTGGCCGTGTAGCCGGTGGCCCTCGCCTCGTCGACCGCGCGCCGCAGATAGTCCCGGACACCGCCGAAGCGCTCGAAGTACGTGTCCATCAGGGCACGTGCCTCGCCCGCGTCGATGTTCAGCTGCTGGGACAGGCCGAAGGCGGACAGGCCGTACGCCAGGCCGTACGACATGGCCTTGATCTTGCGGCGCATCTCCGCGTCGACGTCCGCGCGGTCGACCGCGAACACCTGGGAGGCGACCGTGGTGTGCAGGTCCTCGCCGGAGGTGAAGGCCTCGATGAGGCCCTCGTCCTCGGAGAGGTGGGCCATGACGCGGAGTTCGATCTGGCTGTAGTCCGCGGTCATCAGGGATTCGAAGCCCTCGCCCACCACGAAGCCGCGGCGGATCGCCCTGCCCTCGTCCGTGCGGACCGGGATGTTCTGCAGGTTCGGGTCGGTGGAGGACAGCCGGCCCGTCGCCGCCACCGTCTGGTTGAACGTGGTGTGGATACGGCCGTCCGCAGCGACCGTCTTGATCAGGCCCTCCACGGTCACGCGGAGCTTGGCCTGCTCACGGTGGCGGAGCATGATCACCGGGAGTTCGTTGTCCGTCTGGGTGGCCAGCCAGGCCAGAGCGTCGGCGTCGGTGGTGTAGCCGGTCTTCGTCTTCTTGGTCTTGGGCAGGCCCAGCTCGCCGAAGAGGACCTCCTGGAGCTGCTTGGGCGAGCCCAGGTTGAACTCGTGCCCGGCCGCCGCGTGCGCTTCCTTCACCGCCTGCTGGACGGCGCCGGCGAACATCTGCTCCATGGCCTCCAGGTGGGCCCGGTCGGCGGCGATGCCGTGCCGCTCCAGGCGGGCCAGCAGGATGGAGGTGGGCAGCTCCATGTCACGCAGGAGGTCCGCGGCGCCGACCTCATCGAGGCGGGCCTCGAAGGCCTCGCCCAGGTCGAGGATGGCGCGGGCCTGGACCATGAGGGCCTCGGCCTCGGCGCCGTCGTCCGCGCCGAAGGCGAGCTGGCCGTCGGCCGCGGCGGCGGGCGCCAGCTCCCGGTGCAGATACTCCAGGGACAGGGCGTCCAGGTCGAAGGAGCGGCGGCCCGGCTTGACGAGGTACGCGGCGAGCGCGGTGTCCATGGCGACGCCCGCGATGCTCCAGCCGTGCTCGGCGAAGACCCGCATCGCGCCCTTGGCGTTGTGGAAGACCTTGGGCTTGCCGGCGTCGGCGAGCCAGGCGGCGAGGGCGGTCTCGTCCGCCTCGTCGAGCTGGGTGGGGTCGAGCCAGGCCGCCGCTCCCCCGGCCGCCGCGAGGGCGATCTCGGCGACCGAGCCGGTGCCCAGCGCCCAGCTGTCGACCGTGGCGACACCGAGGGTGCCGGTGCTGTGCTCGGTGAGCCAGGCCGTCAGCTCGCCCGTGCCCAGCACGATGCCGTCGAGCTCCACTCCGGCCGCCGCGGCCGGGGCCGGCTCGGCCTCCTCCGCACCCGGGTCGACGGCCAGCAGCCGCTCCCGCAGGGACGGGTTCCTGATCTCCAGGGTGTCGAGGATCATCGCGAGCGACTTGCGGTCGTACGGCGCGCGCTCCAGGTCGGCGACCGTCCTGGGCAGCTCGACGGTGCGGACCATCTCGGTCAGGCGGCGGTTGAGCTTGACCGCCTCCAGGTGGTCGCGGAGGTTCTGACCAGCCTTGCCCTTGACCTCGTCGACGCGCTCGACCAGGTCCGCGAAGGAACCGAACTGGTTGATCCACTTCGCGGCGGTCTTCTCGCCGACGCCCGGGATGCCCGGCAGGTTGTCGGACGGGTCGCCGCGCAGGGCCGCGAAGTCGGGGTACTGGGCGGGGGTCAGTCCGTACTTCTCGAACACCTTCTCCGGGGTGAACCGGGTCAGCTCCGAGACACCCTTCGTCGGGTACAGCACGGTGGTGTGCTCGCTGACGAGCTGGAAGGAGTCACGGTCGCCGGTGACGATCAGCACGTCGAAGCCCTCGGCCTCGGCCTGGGTGGCCAGCGTCGCGATGATGTCGTCGGCCTCGAAGCCGTCGACCGCGAACCGCGACACCTGCATCGCGTCGAGGACCTCGCCGATCAGCTCGACCTGGCCCTTGAACTCGTCCGGGGTCTTGGAGCGGTTGGCCTTGTACTCCGTGAACTCCTCGGAGCGCCAGGTCTTGCGGGAGACGTCGAAGGCCACGGCGAAGTGGGTCGGCGCCTCGTCGCGCAAGGTGTTGGCGAGCATCGAGGCGAAGCCGTAGATCGCGTTCGTCGGCTGGCCCGTCGCGGTCGTGAAGTTCTCCGCGGGCAGCGCGAAGAACGCGCGGTACGCCAGCGAGTGCCCGTCCATGAGCATCAGACGAGGGCGGCTGCCGCCGGGGCTGTTGTCGGTCTTCTTCGCTGCTGTCTCTGCCACGACCCCGATCCTGCCACGAGCCACTGACAGTCAGCCCCGCCCGCCACCGACGACAGGCATCGCTGCCGCTCTCCGCCCGCCCGGGGATCACCGCTGTCACTCCCGCGTGCGAGGATCGGAGACGTACCTCACATGTGTGTGCGACCAGTGAGCCGCAGAAGCGCGCCGAGGTCGAGGGCGCGAACGCGCGGAGGCCCGACGCAGGAGGGCTGAGCACGGTCGCGCTCTCGACCTCGGCTGGAGCGCTCCGGAGGCGAACTAAGGACAAGGAGTGTGTGCGATGGCCACCAAGCCGCCCAAGGGCGATCCCGTTCAGGACGCTCCCGAGGTCGCCGAGCCGAAGCATGCGGCGGCGGGACTGCCCGCCATCGGGCACACCCTGCGGATCGCGCAGCAGCAGATGGGCGTCAAGCGGACCGCGCTCACCCTGCTGCGGGTCAATCAGAAGGACGGCTTCGACTGCCCCGGCTGCGCCTGGCCCGAGCCGGACCACCGGCACAAGGCGGAGTTCTGCGAGAACGGCGCGAAGGCGGTCGCCGAGGAGGCCACCCTGCGCCGGGTCACCCCGGAGTTCTTCGCCGCGCACCCCGTCGCCGACCTCGCCACCCGCAGCGGCTACTGGCTGGGACAGCAGGGGCGGCTCACCCACCCCATGTACCTGCCCGAGGGCGGCACCCACTACGAGCCGGTGGCCTGGGAGCGCGCCTTCGACATCATCGCCGAGGAGATCGCCGCACTCGGCTCCCCCGACGAGGCCCTCTTCTACACCTCGGGCCGCACCAGTAACGAGGCGGCGTTCCTCTACCAGCTGTTCGCGCGCGAGCTCGGCACCAACAACCTGCCGGACTGCTCCAACATGTGCCACGAGTCCTCGGGTTCGGCGCTCGTGGAGACCATCGGCATCGGCAAGGGCAGCGTCCTGCTCGAAGACCTCTACAAGGCCGACCTGATCGTCGTCGCCGGCCAGAACCCCGGCACCAACCACCCCCGTATGCTCACCGCCCTGGAGAAGGCCAAGGCGGGCGGCGCGAAGGTCATCAGCGTCAACCCGCTGCCCGAGGCGGGCCTGGAGCGGTTCAAGAACCCGCAGACCCCGCAGGGCATGCTCAAGGGCGCCGCCCTCACCGACCTGTTCCTGCAGATCCGCATCGGCGGCGACCAGGCCCTCTTCCGCCTCCTCAACAAGCTGATCCTGGAGACGGAGAGCGCCGTCGACCAGGAGTTCATCGACGAACACACCCACGGCTTCGAGGAGTTCGCCGAGGCCGCGCGCGCCGCCGACTGGGACGAGACGCTCACCGCGACCGGCCTCACGCGCGCGGAGATCGAGCAGGCCCTCGCCATGGTGCTCGCCTCGAAGCGCACCATCGTCTGCTGGGCCATGGGCCTCACCCAGCACAAGCACGCCGTGCCGACCATCCGCGAGGTCGTCAACTTCCTCCTCCTGCGCGGCAACATCGGCCGCCCGGGCGCGGGCGTCTGCCCGGTCCGCGGCCACTCCAACGTGCAGGGCGACCGCACGATGGGCATCTTCGAGCGGCCCGCGCCCGCCTTCCTGGACGCCCTGGAGAAGGAGTTCGGCTTCGCCCCGCCGCGCGAGCACGGCTTCGACGTCGTACGGGCCATCCAGGCGCTGCGCGACGGCGAGGCGAAGGTCTTCTTCGCCATGGGCGGCAACTTCGTCTCCGCCTCCCCCGACACCGACGTCACCGAGGCGGCCATGCGGCGCGCGCGGCTGACGGTGCACGTGTCGACCAAGCTGAACCGCTCGCACGTGGTCACGGGCGCGCGTGCCCTGATCCTGCCCACCCTCGGCCGCACCGAGCGCGATCTCCAGGGCAGCGGCGAGCAGTTCGTGACCGTCGAGGACTCCATGGGCATGGTCCACGCCTCCCGCGGCCGCCTGGAGCCCGCGAGCGCGCAGCTGCTGTCCGAGCCGGCCATCGTGGCCCGCCTCGCCCGCCGGGTGCTGGGCGACGAGTCCCGTACGCCGTGGGAGGAGTTCGAGAAGGACTACGCCACGATCCGGGACCGCATCGCGCGCGTGATCCCCGGGTTCGAGGACTTCAACGCGCGTGTGGCCCGCCCCGGGGGCTTCGCCCTCCCGCACGCCCCGCGCGACGAGCGCCGCTTCCCGACCGCCACCGGCAAGGCCAACTTCACCGCCGCGCCCGTGGAGTTCCCCGCGCTGCCCGAGGGCCGGCTGCTGCTGCAGACGCTGCGCTCGCACGACCAGTACAACACCACGATCTACGGCCTCGACGACCGCTACCGGGGCATCAGGAACGGCCGCCGGGTCGTCCTGGTCAACCCCGAGGACGCGCAGCGGCTGAAGGTCGCCGACGGCTCCTACGTCGACCTCGTCAGCGAGTGGAAGGACGGCGTGGAGCGGCGGGCGCCCGGCTTCCGGGTCGTGCACTACCCGACCGCGCGCGGGTGCGCGGCCGCCTACTACCCGGAGACCAACGTCCTCGTCCCGCTGGACGCCACCGCCGACACCAGCAACACCCCGGCCAGCAAGTCCGTCGTCGTACGTCTGGAACAATCGACGACCGACTGAGCGTTTGCTCAGCCGAGTGATCCCGACGTGAGCCATCGCGACGAACGGAGCCGGGCCCCATGGGCGAGCAGCAGCACGTGAAGTTCCCACAAGAGGTCGTCGACGAGTACGCGGCGCTCGGCGTCGACCTGCCGGCGCTGTTCTCCGCGGGACACCTCGGTACGCGCATGGGCGTGCAGATCGTCGAGGCGTCCGCGGACCGGGTCGTCGGGACCATGCCGGTCGAGGGCAACACCCAGCCGTACGGGCTGCTGCACGGCGGCGCCTCCGCCGTGCTCGCCGAGACCCTCGGCTCGGTCGGCTCGATGCTGCACGGCGGCAGCTCCAAGATCGCCGTGGGCGTCGACCTCAACTGCACCCACCACCGCGGTGCGCGCTCCGGCCTGGTGACCGGCGTCGCCACGCCGGTGCACCGGGGGCGCTCGACGGCGACGTACGAGATCGTGATCAGCGACGAGGACGGGCGGCGGGTGTGCACCGCCCGGCTGACGTGCCTGCTGCGGGACGTGCGGCCCGGCGACGGGGCGCACATACAGTCCGCGGGCTGACGGCACGCGCGCGCAGCTGAGACCTGGCGGCGTGGACGTGCGCGTGCGGGCCGACGGCCGACGTCGCGGTCGAGTGACGGCGGCGCCCCGTCGCGGGCGTCCCGGACGGCCTCTGGCCCGACACCTCCCCCACGCTCTAGCGTCAAGGCATGGGAACGGGAGGACCCCCGGCGCTCGGGGACGCGGCGGCAGCGGTCCGGCCGGCCGTCGGCGACGGGCACCGGCGGTGAGCGCCACAGGACCGGCCGAGCCGAGCGAGGGCACCGTGCGCGGCATCGGCCCTGTCGAGCCCCCTGATGGCGCTCTGGACGGCATCGGCCCTGTCGAGCCGCCTGATGGCGCTCTGGACGGCATCGGCCCTGTCGAGCCCGCCGCAGGCGCCCTGGGCGGCATCGGACCCGCCGAACCGGCCGCAGGCGCCATCGGCATCGGCATCGGGCCCGTCGAGCCGGGAGAAGGCACCTGGGACGCCTTCGAGGCCCCCGTGGTCCCCCGGCCCGCCCGTCTGGCCCATGGGCGTCTCGCGGAGCTGTACGGCAGGCACCGGCGGGCCGTTCTCGGTGGTGTGACGGCGTTCGTGCTGCTCGTGGGCGGGGGCTACCTCTATGCGACACGCCCGGAGCCGCCGGAGCCGCCGCCACCGCCGTATCCGTCCCAGGTGACGGACATGCACTACCTGAGCTCGGAGGTCACCCCCGCGGGCGCTCCGGACAGGAGTTTCAGCTTCGGGGTGGAACTGACCGTGCTCGCCGGGCCACCGGTCACCGTGACGCGGATTTCCCAGCCGTACCAGGGCCTGTCCGTGAAATCGACCCCGGCGGCGCCTTTCCGTACGGAAGCGGGGACGAGCCGCAAAGTCGTGGTCACCATGCATGTCACGCAATGCCGGAAAGTGCCATGGAACGCCGGGCTCCCTTTCCTCGACGTAACTCTACGTAATACGCGCGCAATAGAAGTGCACAGTTTCATCCTGGGCGAGCGCTATGCGCAACAGCTCTCCGAGGCCCTACAAGTCGCCTGCAGCAACGGTTTCAGGTAATTACCAAAACACCCGAGACACCTGAACAACCCCGTACGGATCCTGCGGATTCTCACTATGTGGACAGGGCGAATCAGGCCGAATTCCACTGTTCCACCCACTCAGTACCGCTCTGCATTACGACGTGTCATAACAAGAGCGTCACAGCCTCCGTCAGACACTCCTCCACGATCCCCCCACACGCTTAGAGTCACGCCCAGTCACCGCGCCACAGGATTACCTAACCTATGACCAGCGCAGAGACTCGGCCGCTTCCACGGGGAAGCGCCGCGCCAGTGAAAGGACGAATCGTGCGTCAACGTTCGCTCATCACCATCACCGCCGCGCTGGCGGCGGGAGCACTCACCCTCACCGCCTGCGGCTCGCGCGACGAC
This sequence comes from Streptomyces sp. S.PB5, assembly GCF_030403745.1. Lineage (GTDB taxonomy): Bacteria > Actinomycetota > Actinomycetes > Streptomycetales > Streptomycetaceae > Streptomyces. The sequence goes on along the minus strand of NZ_JAQMWP010000001.1, from coordinate 762,666 downwards.
GACGGCGGCTCGGACTCCGGTAGCGGCGGCACCAAGGTCGTCATCGGCGTCGACGCCCCTCTGACGGGTGACCTGTCCGCTCTGGGTCTCGGCATCAAGAACTCGGTCGACCTCGCCGCCAAGACGGCCAACAAGCAGAAGCTCGTCGACGGCGTCACCTTCGAGATCAAGGCCCTCGACGACCAGGCGCAGCCCTCCTCGGGCCAGGCCAACGCCTCCACCCTGGTCGCCGACAAGGACGTCCTCGGTGTCGTCGGCCCGCTGAACTCCTCCGTCGCCGAGTCGATGCAGAAGGTCTTCGACGACGCCAAGCTCGTCGAGGTCTCCCCGGCCAACACCGGCCCGGCCCTCACCCAGGGTGTCAACTGGCAGAAGGAGAAGGTCCGCACCTACAAGTCGTACTTCCGCACGTCGACCACGGACGCCATCCAGGGCCCGTTCGCCGCGCAGTACGTCTACAACGACGCGAAGAAGACCAAGGTCTTCGTCATCGACGACAAGAAGACCTACGGCGCCGGTCTCGCCGCCACCTTCACCGCGGAGTTCAAGAAGCTCGGCGGCAAGGTCGTGGGCACCCAGCACATCGACCCCACCACCAAGGACTTCTCCGCGGTCGCCACCCAGGTGAAGAACTCCGGCGCCGACGTCGTCTACTACGGCGGTGAGTACCCGCAGGCCGGCCCGCTCAGCAAGCAGATCAAGGCCGCCGGCGCCAAGGTCCCGCTCGTCGGCGGTGACGGCATCTACGACCCGACCTTCATCGAGCTGGCCGGCGCCAACAGCACCGGCGACCTCGCCACCTCCGTCGGTGCCCCGGTCGAGGAGCTCGACTCCGCCAAGCAGTTCGTCGCCGACTACAAGGCGGCGGGCTACAAGGAGGAGTACGCGGCCTACGGCGGTTACTCCTACGACGCCGCCTGGTCGATCATCCTCGCCGTGAAGAAGGTCGTCGAGGACAACGACGGCAAGCTGCCGTCCGACGCCCGCGCGAAGATCACCGCCGCCGTCCAGAACGTCTCCTTCGACGGTGTGACCGGCAAGGTCTCCTTCGACCAGTACGGTGACGCCACCAACAAGCAGCTCACCGTCTACGCCGTCGAGAACGGCGCCTGGAAGGCCGTCAAGTCCGGCACCTACACAGGCTGATAGAGACCCGCAGCACCACCTGATCGAGCCGCGCGGGGCGCTGTTCCACTGGCGCCCCGCGCGGACTCGCATCCGGCCTCAACCGGCCACACACCCGGCCACACATCCGTCGAACATCCGAAGTCTCGGAGGACATGCGGTGAACGAACTGCCGCAGCAGCTGGTCAACGGCCTGCTACTAGGAGCAATGTACGGGCTCGTCGCCATCGGCTACACAATGGTCTACGGCATCGTCCAGCTCATCAACTTCGCCCACGGCGAGATCTTCATGACCGGTGGATTCGGTGCCGTCACCGTCTACCTGTACGTACTGCCCGACGGCACCTCGATGGCGATCGCCCTGCCCCTCATGCTCCTGGGCGCCGTCATCGTCTCCGTCACCGTCGCCGTCGGAGCGGAACGGTTCGCCTACCGCCCCCTGCGCACCGCCCCACGCCTCGCCCCCCTCATCACCGCCATCGGCCTCTCCCTGGCCCTGCAGCAGGCGGTCTGGGCCTGGTACCCCGACGCCAAGTCGCCCATCAAGTTCCCGGAGATCGAAGGCGGCCCCTTCGAGATCGGCAGCGTCACCATCCAGACCGGTGACATCTTCCTGTTCATCGCCGCACCCATCAGCATGGCGATCCTCGCCTACTTCGTCATGAAGACCCGCACCGGACGCGGCATGCAGGCCACCGCCCAGGACCCCGACACCGCCAAGCTCATGGGCGTCAACACCGACCGCATCATCGTGATCGCCTTCGCCCTCGGCGCCGCCTTCGCCGCCGTCGGATCCGTCGCCTACGGCCTCAAGTACGGCCAGGTCGACTTCATGATGGGCTTCATCCTCGGCCTCAAGGCCTTCACCGCGGCCGTCCTCGGCGGCATCGGCAACATCTACGGCGCCATGATCGGCGGCGTCGTGCTCGGCCTCGCCGAAACCCTCGCCACCGCGTACATCGCCGACGTCCCCGGCTTCGACAAGCTCGGTGGCCAGTCCTGGGCCAACGTCTGGGCCTTCGTACTCCTCATCCTCGTACTCCTGTTCAGGCCTCAGGGTCTGCTCGGCGAGCGCGTCGCTGACAGGGCGTGACACCGATGACCACACAGACCACCGAAACCTCCGGCGCCCCCCTCCAGAAGGAAACCGCGCCCACCGGCCTCATCGGCATCCCCGAGAACATCGGCCGCGCACTCGCCACCGGCGGTGGCGCCCTCGCCGTCGTCTCCACCTTCCTCGCCTGGACCTGGACCAGCGAATTCCCCGGCGACCTCACCGTCTACGGCTACCCAGGCGGCCTCCAGGTCCTCGTCCTCATCGGCGGCGCCCTCACCGCGCTCCTCGGCCTCGCCTCCTACGGAGTCAAGGGCCTGGGCTGGCTCACCCCCGCGGGTGCCGACAGCGCCGTCAAACTCGCCGCACTCGGCACCTTCGCCACCGCCTGGTACACCGTCATCGCCATCAGCGTGAACCTCGGCGGCGTCGTCAACCTCGAACCCGGCGGCTACATCGTCGCCGTTGCCACCCTCGCCGCCGTCCTCGGCGCCTTCTCCCTGCCCTTCGTCCACCCGGAACCCGACCCCATCGACCCGGACGACACCGGCTGGGAGCAGTTCAAGCACAACGGACGCCACAGCTGGTCCGTCTTCAAGGCGTCCATCGCCTCCGGCACCCCCGGCAAGGCACCCCAGCTCCCCGCCTACGCCGAGATCCTCATCATCGTCGCCGCCCTCGCCGTCGGCCTCACGGTCTTCACCTACGGCATCGGCACCGAGTACGACGAGCTCTTCATCGGCTTCCTCATCACCGTCGGCTTCCTCTTCGCCGCCGTCTCCAAGGCCGGGCTCGTGGCCCGGGTCTCGGGGATCACCGCGAAGCACCGCAACGTCACCATGATCGGTGCGTTCGTCGCCGCAGCGGCCTTCCCCTTCACCCAGTCCGACGACCGCTACGCGACCCTCGGCGTCTACATCCTCATCTTCGCCACCGTCGCCCTCGGCCTGAACATCGTCGTCGGCCTCGCCGGCCTCCTCGACCTCGGATACGTCGCCTTCCTCGGCGTCGGCGCCTACACCGCGGCCCTGGTCTCCGGCTCCCCGACCTCACCGCTCGGCGTCCAGTGGCCCTTCTGGGCCTCCGCGCTCCTCGGCGCCGCAGTCGCCATGGTCTTCGGCGTCCTCATCGGCGCCCCCACCCTGCGACTGCGCGGCGACTACCTCGCCATCGTGACCCTCGGCTTCGGAGAGATCTTCCGCATCACCGTCCTCAACATGGACGGCACCTCGGGCCCCGACATCACCAACGGCTCCAACGGCATCGCCTCGATCCCCAACCTGGAGATCCTCGGCTTCGACTTCGGTCAGACCCACGAGATCGCCGGCTTCAGCATCGCCCGCTTCGCGAACTACTTCCTGCTGATGCTGCTCATCACCCTCGTCGTCGTGGTGGTCTTCCGCCGCAGCAGCGACTCCCGCATCGGCCGCGCCTGGATCGCCATCCGCGAAGACGAGACCGCCGCCCTCGCCATGGGCATCAACGGCTTCCGCGTCAAGCTCATCGCCTTCGCCCTCGGCGCCACCCTCGCCGGCCTCGCCGGCACCGTCCAGGCCCACGTCACCTACACCGTGACGCCCGAGCAGTACCAGTTCGCCGGACCCGTCCCGCCCAACTCGGCGTTCCTGCTCGCCGCCGTCGTCCTCGGCGGCATGGGCACGATCGCGGGTCCCCTCGTCGGTGCCGCACTGCTCTACCTCATCCCGGCCAAGCTCCAGTTCATGGCCAACTACCAGCTCTTCGCCTTCGGTGTCGCCCTCATCCTCCTGATGCGCTTCCGCCCCGAGGGCCTCATCCCCAACCGGCGCCGCCAGCTCGAGTTCCACGAAGAGACCGAAGCGCCCACAGTCCTCGGCAAGGCAGGGGCCTGACACATGACCACCACCACTGTTTCCGGGACGACCGTCCTCGACGCCCGCGGCGTCACCATGCGCTTCGGCGGCCTCACCGCCGTACGCAACGTCGACCTCCAGGTCAACAGCGGCGAGATCGTCGGCCTCATCGGCCCCAACGGCGCCGGCAAGACGACGTTCTTCAACTGCCTCACCGGGCTCTACATCCCCACCGAGGGCGAAGTCCGCTACCAGGGCAACGTCCTGCCGCCCAAGTCCTTCAAGGTCACCGCCGCCGGCATCGCCCGCACCTTCCAGAACATCCGTCTCTTCGCCAACATGACGGTCCTGGAAAACGTGCTCGTCGGCCGCCACACCCGCACCAAGGAAGGCCTCTGGTCCGCCCTCCTGCGCGGCCCCGGCTTCCACCGCGCCGAAGCGGCCTCCCGCGAACGCGCCATGGAACTCCTCGAGTTCGTCGGCCTCGCCAACAAGGCCGAACACCTCGCCCGCAACCTCCCCTACGGCGAACAGCGCAAGCTGGAGATCGCCCGGGCACTCGCGAGCGAACCCGGCCTGCTCCTCCTCGACGAGCCCACAGCCGGCATGAACCCCCAGGAGACGCGGGCCACCGAAGAACTCGTCTTCGCCATCCGCGACCGCGGCATCGCCGTCCTCGTCATCGAGCACGACATGCGCTTCATCTTCAACCTCTGCGACCGCGTCGCCGTGCTCGTCCAAGGCGAGAAGCTCGTCGAGGGCGACAGCACCACGGTCCAGGGCGACGAACGCGTGATCGCCGCCTACCTCGGCGAACCCTTCGAGGACGCCCCCGGCGCCGCCGAAGTCGCGGAGGTCGAGGCGGCCGAGGCACAGGCCGACACCACGACCGACGCCGCGCCCGGCAAGGAGAACGACCGATGACCGCACTCCTCGAAGTAGAGGACCTCCGAGTCGCCTACGGCAAGATCGAAGCCGTCAAGGGCATCTCCTTCAAGGTCGAGGCCGGCGAAGTCGTCACCCTCATCGGCACCAACGGCGCCGGCAAGACGACGACCCTGCGCACCCTCTCCGGCCTCCTCAAGCCGGTCGGCGGCCAGATCAAGTTCGACGGCAAGTCGCTGAAGAAGATCCCCGCCCACCAGATCGTCTCGCTCGGGCTCGCCCACTCCCCCGAGGGCCGGCACATCTTTCCGCGCATGACGATCGAGGACAACCTCCGCCTCGGCGCCTTCCTCCGGAACGACAAGCCGGGCATCGAGAAGGACATCCAGCGCGCCTACGACCTCTTCCCGATCCTGGGAGAGCGCCGCAAGCAGGCCGCGGGAACCCTCTCGGGCGGTGAGCAGCAGATGCTGGCGATGGGCCGCGCGCTCATGTCCCAGCCGAAGCTGCTCATGCTGGACGAGCCCTCCATGGGCCTGTCCCCGATCATGATGCAGAAGATCATGGCGACCATCGCCGAGCTGAAGTCGCAGGGCACAACGATTCTCCTCGTCGAGCAGAACGCCCAGGCGGCTCTGTCGCTGGCCGACCACGGCCACGTGATGGAGATCGGCAAGATCGTGCTGTCGGGCAGCGGACAGGACCTGCTGCACGACGAGTCGGTACGCAAGGCGTACCTCGGCGAGGACTGAGTCCCCGCTCTCGTCCACCGAACGACGAGGCCCGCGCCCCCTCCCGGGGACGCGGGCCTCGCGCGTGAACGGACGTGAAGGGCGTCAGCCCTTGCCGGCCTTCTTCTCCTCGGCGTCCTGAATGACCGCCTCGGCGACCTGCTGCATCGACATACGACGGTCCATCGACGTCTTCTGGATCCAGCGGAACGCGGCCGGCTCGGTCAGCCCGTACTCGGTCTGCAGGATCGACTTGGCGCGGTCCACCAGCTTGCGGGTCTCCAGACGGAGCGTCAGGTCGGCGACCTCCGCCTCCAGCTCCTTCAGCTCGGTGAACCGGGAGACGGCCATCTCGATCGCCGGGACGACGTCACTCTTGCTGAACGGCTTCACGAGGTACGCCATCGCACCGGCGTCACGCGCACGCTCCACGAGGTCTCGCTGCGAGAAGGCGGTGAGCATGAGGACGGGGGCGATACGCTCCTCGGCGATCTTCTCGGCCGCGGAGATGCCGTCCATCTTGGGCATCTTCACATCGAGGATGACGAGGTCCGGCTTGTGCTCACGGGCGAGCTCGATGGCCTGCTCACCGTCACCGGCCTCGCCTACGACGCTGTAGCCCTCTTCCTCCAGCATCTCTTTCAGGTCGAGGCGGATCAGTGCCTCGTCCTCGGCGATGACGACACGGGTCGTCAGCGGAGGCACGTGCGACTTGTCGTCGTCGGGTGCGTCTAGGGGCTGGGGCGACTCGGGGGCGGTCACGGGGGCTCCTTGTTCAGGGCAGGGGTGCTGCTCCCAAGAGCCTACCTAGCTGCGGTATGGTGGACGGGCAGCGGGTCGAGGTAAACCTTCGATTCATTGGGCCCCGGTAGCCCAATCGGCAGCAGGCGATGCTCTCAAACAGCATACAGTGTGGGTTCGAATCCCACCCGGGGCACTTTTCCTTCGATTCGAAGGCTAGCCTAAAGAAGCGGATGTTCCCGTTCTCGCGAACATCCGCTTTTTGCTGCGTGTCGCCGCGATCACTCTCGCAAGGTGTGCGCATGTACGACATCAGCACACGCAAACGAGCGTTGGCTCTGGTGGCACAGGGGCGCAGCCTGGACTCCGTCAGCAAGGAGACCGGTGTATCCCGCGCGGCTATTCGCTCTTGGCAGACGCGCATCGAACCGCTGCCTCGCATCAGATGGACACCTTGCTCGCGGTGCGGTCCGACGGCAGAGCCTCCTACAGACAGTGCGTCCTACAGCTATCTACTCGGCCTCTATCTCGGCGACGGCTGCATCAGCCCCGGCATGAAGTCGGGCTACTTCCTTCGCATCGCGTGTGCCGACTCGTGGCCCGGTCTCATCGAGGCCTGCGTTGCCGCCATCAAATCCGTCAATCCCAGCGGTAAGGCAAATCGAGTCCAGGCAGTCGGATACACCTCCGTAGTCGGCTACAGCAGGCACTGGCCCTGCTTCTTCCCCCAACATGGCCCCGGCAAGAAGCACGAGCGCCCCATCTTCCTCCCCCCTGGCAACAGGAAATCGTCGACGCCCACCCCTGGGAGTTCATCCGCGGCCTCATCCACTCCGACGGATGCCGCATCACCAACTGGACGACCCGCCTCGTAGCCGGTGAACGAAAGCGCTACGAATACCCCCGGTACTTCTTCAGCAACAAGTCCGACGACATCCGGAAGCTCTTCACCAACACCCTGGACCTCGTGGGCGTTGAATGGACAACCCTCGCCCGAGGCAGCGACCCCTTCAACATCTCCATCGCCCGCAAAGCCTCAGTCGCCCTCATGGACGCTCACGTAGGCCCCAGACACTGAGCCTCATCCCCTACTTGGGACTGTCGTCCTCCCCGATGTGATGCACGCGGACCATGTTCGTCGCCCCGGCGACCCCGGGCGGCGAACCGGCCGTGATCACCACGACGTCGCCCTTCTGGCAGCGGCCGTACTTCAGGAGCAGTTCGTCCACCTGGTCGACCATCGCGTCGGTGGATTCCACCTGTGGGCCCAGGAACGTCTCCACACCCCACGTGAGGTTCAGCTGGGAGCGCGTCGCCGGCTCCGGGGTGAAGGCCAGCAGCGGGATCGGGGAGCGGTAGCGGGAGAGCCTGCGAGCCGTGTCACCGGACTGTGTGAACGCGACCAGGAACTTCGCGCCCAGGAAGTCCCCCATCTCCGCCGCCGCTCGCGCCACCGCGCCGCCTTGCGTGCGGGGTTTGTTGCGTTCGGTCAGGGGCGGGAGGCCCTTGGCGAGGATGTCCTCCTCGGCCGCTTCGACGATCTTGGCCATCGTGCGCACGGTTTCGACGGCGTACTTGCCGACGCTCGTCTCTCCCGACAGCATCACGGCGTCCGTGCCGTCGATGACCGCGTTCGCGACGTCCGATGCCTCGGCCCTCGTCGGGCGGGAGTTGTCGATCATCGAGTCGAGCATCTGGGTGGCGACGATGACGGGCTTGGCGTTGCGCTTGGCCAGCTTGATCGCACGCTTCTGGACGATGGGGACCTGCTCCAGGGGCATCTCGACGCCGAGGTCGCCGCGGGCGACCATGATGCCGTCGAAGGCGGCGACGATGCCCTCGATGGCGTCGACGGCCTGGGGCTTCTCGACCTTGGCGATGACGGGGAGGCGGCGTCCTTCCTCGTCCATGATCCGGTGGACGGCCTCGATGTCGCGTCCGGAGCGGACGAAGGACAGGGCGATCACGTCGAAGCCGGTGCGCAGGGCCCAGCGCAGGTCGGCCTCGTCCTTCTCGGACAGGGCGGGGACGGAGACCGCGACGCCGGGCAGGTTGAGGCCCTTGTTGTCGGAGACCATGCCGCCTTCGACGACGGCGGTGTGGACGCGGGGTCCGTCGACGGCGGTGACTTCGAGGCAGACCTTGCCGTCGTCGACGAGGATGCGTTCGCCGGTGGTGACGTCGTCGGCGAGTCCGGCGTATGTGGTTCCGCAGGACTGCCGGCCGCCTTCTGCGCCTTCTTCGACGGTGATGGTGAAGGTGTCGCCGCGTTCAAGGAGTACGGGGCCTTCGGTGAAGCGGCCGAGGCGGATCTTCGGACCTTGAAGGTCGGCGAGGATGCCGACGCTGTGGCCGGTCTCGTCGGAGGCCTTGCGGACGTGCTGGTAGCGCTCCTCGTGCTCGGCGTAGCTGCCGTGACTGAGGTTGAAGCGGGCCACGTCCATTCCGGCTTCGACCAGTGCCTTGATCTGGTCGTACGAGTCGGTGGCGGGGCCCAGGGTGCAGACGATCTTTGCTCGGCGCATATTTCGACCCTAGGCCTTACCCGCCGGTAGAGATTTGGGTGGGGGTGACTACTCAACAACCTTTGGGTGACGGGTTATTGACAAGTGTTGAATTGTGCGGCGGGGTGCTCCGATGAGCGTTCGCTGCAGTGAATTCTGAGCGTGTCACAGCTGTGGTGGTGCCATGGTGAAGCGGGCGTTGACCTGGGCGTGGACGTGTTGGCGCTGGGGTTCGAGGTCGAGAGGGGCGGCGGCGGTGTCCTCGGCTGCGGCGTAGGCCATGGAGCGCATGCGGGCGCCGGACGCGGCGGGGGCGTAGGGCTGGGCGTTCTCGGCGCCGATGTCGGCGAGTTCCACGAGGGCGGCCAGTGTGGTGCCGAGGGCTTCCGCGTATTCGCGGGCCCTTTGGACCGCTTCCTTCACGGCCTGCCGGCGGGCTTGGCGGTGGGCCGGGGAGTCGGGGCGCAGTGCCCACCAGGGTCCGTCGACGCGGGTGAGGTCCAGGTCGGCGAGGCGGGTGGTGAGTTCGCCGAGTGCCGTGAAGTCGGTCAGTTCGGCGGTGACGTGCACGTGGCCGTGGTAGGCGTGGACGCGTTCGCCGCGGCCTTTCTCCTTGAGCTGGGGTGTGAGGGAGAAGGCGCCGGTCTCCAGGCGCTCGACCGCGTCGCCGTAGGTCTTGATGAGGTCGAGGACGGTGGCGTTGCGGCGGGTGAGGTCGTCGAGGGCGGTACGGCGGTCCTTGCCGCGGGCGGCGATGCTGACGCCGATGCGGGCGATCTCGGGGTCGACTTCGAGGTGGGCTTCGCCGCGGACGGCGATGCGGGGGGCGTCGGGTGTGCCGTAGGGCACAAAGGGTTGGGGTTCGTCCGCAGGTGGTGTGGTCATACGACCCACTCTGTCACTTCTTGGGGGTTTGTAGGCGCGGCAGGTCACAGGTCGGGTCATCAGATCGAAACCTGTAGGGGGTGTTGCCGCTCACCATGTGCGGGTCAGAATCTACGCGCGTTGTTGACCGTTCCCCGAGGAGATCGAGACATGCCGTTGAACCGCAGGAAGTTCCTGGAGAAGTCCGCCGTGACCGGTGCGGGCGTCGCGCTGGCCGGTGCCGTGGGGGCTCCTGCGGCCGAGGCCGCGGAGGCGTCGGCGGCCGGGACGGGGCGGAAGCCCGCGAAGCGGTACTCCCTGACGGTGATGGGCACGACCGATCTGCACGGCAACATCTTCAACTGGGACTACTTCAAGGACACGGAGTTCTCGGACGCCAAGGGCAACGCGAAGGGGCTGGCGCGGGTCTCGACCCTGGTGAACCAGGTGCGCGAGGAGAAGGGCCGCCGCAACACGCTGCTCATCGACGCGGGCGACACGATCCAGGGCACGCCGCTGACGTACTACTACGCGAAGGTGGACCCGATCACCGCCCCCGGTGGTCCGGTCCACCCGATGGCCGCGGCGATGAACGCGATCGGGTACGACGCGGTGGCCCTGGGCAACCACGAGTTCAACTACGGCATCGAGACGCTGCGCAAGTTCGAGGACCAGTGCGACTTCCCGCTGCTGGGTGCGAACGCGCTGGACGCGAAGACGCTGAAGCCGGCCTTCCCGCCCTACTTCATCAAGAAGTTCTGCCCGCCCGGCCTCCCGCCGGTCAAGGTGGCCGTCCTCGGCCTGACCAACCCGGGCATCGCGATCTGGGACAAGGCGTACGTCGACGGCAAGCTGGTGTTCCCCGGTCTGGAGGAGCAGGCCGCGAAGTGGGTGCCGAAGCTGCGCTCCATGGGTGCGGATGTCGTCGTCGTGTCGGCGCACTCCGGTTCGTCCGGCACTTCGTCGTACGGTGACCAGCTGCCGTACATCGAGAACTCCTCGGCGCTGGTGGCGCAGCAGGTGCCCGGTATCGACGCGATCCTGGTCGGTCACGCGCACACCGAGATCGCGGAGCTGCTGGTCACCAACGAGAAGACCGGCAAGACGGTCGTCCTGTCGGAGCCGCTGTGCTTCGCGCAGCGGCTGACCCTGTTCGACTTCGAGCTGGTCTTCGCGAAGGGCCGTTGGACGGTCGAGTCGGTGAAGGCGACGGTGCGTGACTCGAAGACGGTCGCGGACGACCCGAAGATCACGAAGCTGCTGAAGGACGACCACGACATCGTCGTGAAGTACGTCAACCAGGTCGTCGGCACGGCCACCGAGACGTTGACGACGGTCGAGGCCCGCTACAAGGACGCCCCGATCATCGACCTGATCACGAAGGTCCAGGAGGACGTGGTCAAGGCGGCGCTGGCGGGCACGGAGTACGCCTCGCTGCCGGTGATCTCGCAGGCGTCGCCGTTCTCGCGGACGTCGGAGATCCCGGCCGGCAAGGTGACGATCCGGGATCTGTCGAGCCTGTACGTGTACGACAACACGCTGGTGGCGAAGCTGCTGACGGGTGCGCAGATCAAGGCGTACCTGGAGTACTCGGCGGAGTACTTCGTGCAGACTCCGGCGGGCGCGGCGGTCGAGGTGGACAAGCTGACGAACGCGAACGGCCGGCCGGACTACAACTACGACTATGTGTCGGGGCTGCAGTACGAGATCGACATCGCGCAGGCCGCGGGTTCGCGGATCAAGAACGTGACGTACAACGGTGCGGCGCTGGACGACGCTCAGCGGTTCGTGTTCGCGGTGAACAACTACCGTGCCAACGGTGGCGGTGCGTTCCCGCACGTGGCGTCGGCGACCCAGCTGTGGGCGGAGTCGACGGAGATCCGCACCCGGATCGCGGAGTGGGTGACCGCGAAGGGTGTGCTGAACCCGGCCGACTTCGCGGCGGTGGACTGGAAGCTGACGCGGAACGGTACGCCCGTCTTCTAGCGCTCCGGGTATGACGGATCGACGGCGTCGGCGCCGACTCAGCGCCGGCGTCGTCGATGTTTTTGTGCGGTTTATGCGTTATTTGTGCGTTATTTGTGCGCGTTTTATGCCGTGGCACGTCTTCTCAGCGGCCTTGCACCAGGGGGGTGAGTGCCGGTGCCTGTCGGGCGGCCGGGATCAGGGGCTGCTGGTCGAGGCCGAAGGTGGTGAAGGCGGTTCGGGTGGGCAGGGGGTAGGTGTCCTTCTCCGTGACGGAGTTGAGGATAGTGGCGCTGCGCCAGGCGGCGAGGCCGAGGTCGGGGGTGCCGACGCCATGGGTGTGGCGTCGGGCGTTCTGGACGTAGACGGAGCCGGTGACGGACGGGTCGAGGACGAAGCGGAACTGCTCGTCCACGCGCGGGCGTTCGCGGCTGTCGCGGCGCAGGTACGGGTCGAGGCCGGCGAGGATGCGGTCCAGGGGGCGTTCGCGGTAGCCGGTGGCGAGGACGACGGCCTCGGTGGTGAGGCGGGAGCGGGTGTTCTGCTCGGTGTGTTCCAGATGGAGCTCGACCTTGGTGGTGGCGACACGGCCCGCGGTGCGGACGCGGACGCCGGGGGTGAGGGTGGTGTCGGGCCAGCCGCCGTGCAGGGTGCGCCGGTAGAGCTCGTCGTGGATGGCGGCGATGGTGTCGGCGTCGATGCCTTTGTGGAGCTGCCATTGGGAGGCGACGAGGCGGTCGCGTTCGGCTTCGGGGAGGGCGTGGAAGTAGCGGGTGTAGTCGGGCGTGAAGTGTTCCAGGCCGAGCTTGGAGTACTCCATGGGGGCAAAGGCCTCGGTGCGGCCGAGCCAGTGGAGGCCTTCGCGGCCCGCGGGGCGCTCGCGGAGCAGGTCGAGGAAGATCTCGGCGCCGGACTGTCCGGTGCCGACGACGGTGATGTGTTCGGCGCGCAGGAACGCGTCGCGGTGGGCGAGGTAGTCGGCGGCGTGGATGACGGGCACGCCGGTGGCCTCGACGAGGGGCTTGAGGGGTTCGGGGATGTAGGGCTCGGTGCCGACACCGAGGACGATGTTCTTCGTGTACGTCCGCCCGAGGGCCTCGGCTTCTCCGTCGGTGTCGAGCTGGGTGAAGTCGACCTCGAAGAGGTCGCGTTCGGGGTTCCAGCGGACGGCGTCGACCTGGTGGGCGAAGTGGAGTCCGGGGAGGCTCTCGGCGACCCAGCGGCAGTAGGCGTCGTATTCGGCGCGCTGGATGTGGAAGCGCTCGGCGAAGTAGAAGGGGAAGAGCCGGTCGCGGCTCTTGAGGTAGTTGAGGAAGGTCCAGGGGCTGGCGGGGTCGGCGAGGGTCACCAGGTCGGCGAGGAAGGGGACTTGGATTCTGGCGCCGTCGATGAGGAGGCCCGGGTGCCAGTCGAAGGTGGGGCGCTGTTCGTAGAAGACGGTGTCGAGTTCGGCGAGGGGGTGGGCGAGGGCGGCGAGGGAGAGGTTGAAGGGGCCGATGCCGATGCCGACGAGGTCGCGGGGGGCGTCGGGCTCGTGGTGCTGCGGGGTGGCGCCGTGGCCGGGTGCGGGGGCGGGCGTGGAGGCGGGGCCGGAGGTGGGGGTGGGGCCGGAGGTGGGGGTGGGGGTCATCTGGGGGTGGTTCCTTCCACGAGTTTCAGCAGGGCGGCCAGGTCGTCGGGCCGGGTGTGGGGGTTGAGGATCGTCGCCTTGAGCCAGAGGCGGCCGTCGAGACGGGCGCGGCCGAGGACTGCGCGGCCGGTGGCGAGGAGGGTTCGGCGTACGGCTGCGATGTCGTCGTCCGTCGCGTGTGCGGGGCGGAACAGGACGGTGCTGATGGTGGGGGTGTCGTAGAGCTCGAAGCGGGGGTGAGCGGCGATGAGGTCGCTGAACTCCCGTGCGCGGGCGCAGACTTGGTCGACCAGGGCGCCAAGTCCCGTCCGGCCTAGCGTTTTCAGGGTGACGGCGATCTTCAGGACGTCGGGGCGGCGGGTGGTGCGGAGGGAGCGGCCGAGGAGGTCGGGGAGGCCGGCCTCGGTGTCGTCGTCGGCGTTGAGGTAGTCGGCGCGCTGGTGGAGGGCGGCGAGGTCGCTGCGCTCGCGAACGGCGAGGATCCCCGCGGCGACGGGTTGCCAGCCGAGTTTGTGCAGGTCGAGGGTCACGGTGTGGGCTGCGCCGATGCCGGTGAGCTTGGCTCTCTGACTGTCGCTGAAGAGGAGCCCGCCGCCGTATGCGGCGTCGATGTGCAGGCGGGCGCGGTGGGTTTGGCAGACGGCGGCGATCTCGGGGAGGGGGTCGATGAGGCCGGCGTCTGTGGTGCCTGCGGTGGCTGCGACGAGGTGGGGGCCGGGGAGCTTGCTCAGGGCCGCGTCCAGGGCGGTGGGGTCCAGGGTTCCTGCGGGGGCGGGGATGATCACCGGGTCGGGCAACCCGAGCAACCAGGCGGCGCGGGGCAGGGAGTGGTGGGCGTTGGCTCCGCAGACCAGGCGGACTCCGGCGTCCAGGGTTTCTCTGGCCAGTAGAAGTGCCAGTTGGTTCGATTCGGTGCCGCCCGTTGTCACCAGGGCATCGGGTGCGTTGTTGGGTGCGGATGCATCGTGGCTGGTCGCGCCCCGCGGCGGAGCCGCAAATCGATACAGCCCCGCGCCCCCGGGCACGTCGGCATAGACCTCGGTTGCAAGTGACCGTGTCACCAGCTCTTCCAGCTCCGAGGCCGCTGGTGCCTGATCCCATGAATCCAAAGACGGGTTGAGAACGCTTGCTGCCAGATCTGCCGCCGCCGCGACCGCCAGCGGTGGGCAGTGGAGGTGCGCGGCGCACAACGGGTCCGCCGGGTCGGCCGAGCCTTCCGCCAGCGCCCGCACCAGGAGCCGTAGTGCCTCCGGGTCGCCCTCCTCCGGCAGTACGTCGCCCAGCGCGTGCCGTAGCCGTGCCGCGACCTCCGCCGGGCCTCCTGCCGGGAAGGGGCCCCCGCGTCGCCTCGTGCCGTCCCGCACCGCGTCGAGGGTGGTCTCCAGCAGCGGGCCCAGGGCCTGCGGGCCCGCGGGACCCGACGCAAGTGGTGGCGTACTCATGGTCGTCCTCCGGGGCGCCGAGGCGGGGGGAGTTCCAGCTTGTACGCGGTTGCGTGGGCGCGCCCGAAAAGTTCAACGATCCAGACCCGAAAAGGGGTACTTCCGTGCGGGGACAGCGTGTCGGGGTCCGCGAGGTGCCGTGCCTCGCGGACCCCTGGGGGCTATGCCTCCCGCACGCGCAACGCCCTTGCCAGGTCGTCGAGTTGGTCGGCGAGCCGGCGGCGCAGGGCCGGGGTGGGTTCGGCGTCGCGCAGACAGGCCTCGCCCAGGCTCAGGGTGTCGGCGTCCACCGCGTGGACGGGGAAGGCCCAGCGGCCGGCGGCGTCGGCGACGGCGGGGCTGCGGCGGGTGGCGAGGGCCACGGCGTCCTTGAAGTAGCGGGGGATGTACTCCCGTACCAGATCGGCCTGTTCGGGTTGCCAGAAGCCCTGGGCGGCGGCGATGAACAGGTAGTTGGAGAGGTCGTCGTGGGTGAACATCGCCTCCCACGCCCGCTCCTTGGCCTCCGGGTCGGGGAGGGCCGCGCGGCAGCGGGCGGCGCCTTCCTGGCCGGTGGCGGAGGGGTCGCGGTCCAGTTCGGCGGTGATGGCCGCCTCGTCGGTGGCGCCGAGGACGGCGAGGCGGGCGAGGACGCGCCAGCGGAGTTCGGGGTCGAGTTCGGGGCCGCCGGGGACGGTGCCGTCGGCGAGCCAGGCGGCGATGGTGTCCGGGTGGGCGGCCACGTCGATGAAGTGGCGTACGGCGATGAGGCGCAGGCCCGGGTTGTCGCCGTCCTCGGTGCGGCGGATGAGGTCGCGGCAGAGGGAGGTGAGGGTGCTGAGGGCTGCCGGACGGTCTTCGGGGGTGACGTAGCGGTCGGCCACCTGGACCACGGCGAAGGCGAGGACGCCCTGGACGAGGGCGAGGTCGGTCTCGTGCGGCAGGTGGGTGCGGGCCGCCTCCAGATAGGCGGTGGGCGCGAGTTCGCCGTCGCGGACGGAGTCGCGCAGGGCGTTCCAGACGACGGCGCGGGTGAGGGGGTCCGGGAGGCCGGAGAGGCAGTCGCGGAGGGTTTCGAAGGAGTGGCTGTCGAAGCGGACCTTCGCGTAGGTGAGGTCGCCGTCGTTGAGGAGCAGCAGGGCGGGGCGCTTGCCGATGGGCTGGGGCGCGGTCTGTGGGATGTCGAGGTCGAGACGCTCACGCAGGACGAGGTGGCGGCCTTCGTCCGCTGCATTATCGGCCAAGGCCCGGTCGTAGAGGCCGACGGAGATGCGGTGCGGGCGGCCGCCGTCGTGTTCGACCTGCAGGACGTGGACGCCGTCGTCGCCGCGGGTGACGACGGGGCGGAGGGTGTCGACGCCGGTGGTGCGCAGCCAGGTCTCGGCCCAGGCGTGGACGTCGCGTTCGGTGCTGCTCGCGAGGGAGTCGATGAAGTCGGCGAGGGTGGCGTTGGCGAACTTGTGCCGGGCGAAGTGGGTGTTGATGCCGGCGTGGAAGTCCTTCTCGCCGAGCCAGGCGACGAGTTGGCGCAGGGCGGAGGCGCCCTTCGCGTAGGAGATGCCGTCGAAGTTGAGCATGGCGGAGGCGGTGTCGGGCACCAGCTCGGGGTCGGGGGCGACGGGGTGGGTGGAGGGGCGCTGGTCGGCCTCGTAGCCCCAGGCCTTGCGGGCGACGCCGAAGTCGGCCCAGATGCCCGCGAATCGGGTGGCTTCGGTGAGGGTGTGGTAGCCCATGTACTCGGCGAAGGACTCGTTGAGCCAGATGTCGTCCCACCAGCGCAGGGTGACGAGGTCGCCGAACCACATGTGGGCCATCTCGTGGGCGATGACCATGGCCCGGGTCTGCCGTTCGGTGTCGGTGACGGCGGAGCGGTAGACGAACTCGTCGCGGAAGGTGACGAGTCCCGGGTTCTCCATGGCGCCGGCGTTGAACTCGGGGACGAACGCCTGGTCGTAGGAGTCGAAGGGGTAGGGCTCGTCGAACTTCTCGTGGTAGCGGTCGAAGCACTGCTTGGTGATCTCGAACAGTTCGTCGGCGTCCGCGTCGAGGTACGGGGCCAGGGAGCGGCGACAGTGGATGCCGAAGGGCAGGCCGCGGTGTTCGGTGGTGACGGAGTGCCAGGGTCCGGCGGCGAGGGCGACGAGGTAGGTGGAGATGAGGGGGGTGGGGGCGGCCTGCCAGCGGCCGTCGCCGAGGTGTTCGGTGATGCCGTTGGCGAGGACGGTCCAGTTCTCGGGGGCCTTGACGGTGAGCTCGAAGACGGCCTTGAGGTCGGGCTGGTCGAAGACGGCGAAGACGCGCTGGGCGTCGTCCATGCACAGGTTCGAGTAGAGGTAGGTCTCGCCGTCGGTGGGGTCGGTGAAGCGGTGCATGCCCTCGCCGGTGCGGGAGTAGCGCATGGCCGCGTCGACGCGGAGTTCGTGTTCGCCGGCGGTGAGGTTCTTCAGGGGCAGCCGGTCGCCGTCGAGGCTCTCGGGGTCGAGGGGGTGTCCGTCGAGGGTGGCGGAGCGCAGTTCGGCGGGCTTGAGCTCGACGAAGGTGTCCGCGTCCGTGCGGGCGCTGAAGCGGATGACGGTGTGCGAGTCGAAGGTGTCGTCGCCGGTGGTCAGATCGAGGTCGATCGTGTACCGGTGGACGTCGAGGAGCTTGGATCGGGTCTGCGCTTCGTCGCGCGTCAGTACGGACATGGACGACATGCTGCCTGATGGGAAAGGCGCGGCACAGGGGCGGATCGGTACGCGCCCTATGTCCGGTCCTGTTCGAGGCCGGCGTCGTGCGCCTGTTGTGCGCGCTGCAGCGGGACGCGGGTGTCGGGGTGGGGCAGGACGGGGCGCGGGAGGCGGTCGGCGGCCTCGGTGTGGACCTGGGGATCTTGATGGCCTTCGGGATCCTGGTGGTCCTTGACGAGGGCGCGCAGTTCGCGGATCTCCGCCGCCAGGGCGAGGTGGCGTCGGTGGGCGTCGTAGAGGTAGCGGACCTTGGTGCGCAGGGCCCAGGGGTCGATGGGTTTCGTGATCAGGTCGGCGACGCCCAGGCCGAAGGCGGCGGCGGTGAGTTCCTGGTCGAGTCCGAAGCCGGTGAGCAGGATGACGGGGATGTGCTGGGTCTGCTCCAGGCGGCGCATGTAGCGGACGACGTCGAGGCCGCTGACGCCGGGCATGCGGACGTCGAGGAGCAGCAGGCCGACCTGTCCGCGGAGCACCTGCTTGAGCGCCTCGTCGCCGCTGGTGGCGCGGCTGAGCCGGTACCCCAGCGGGGCGAGGGCGCTCTCCAGTGCGTACAGCGTGTCCTCATGGTCGTCGACGATGAGGATCTTGGCATCCGACGGCATGGCCCGACGTCCCTCCGCATGGGACAACCAGCTTAGGTCCGAATCGCTGACGCGGAGTGCTCGTCAGCTGACAAGGAGTGCACAGCGCAGCATGCCCCGCGCGGGCGCGCCTGTCACGCCTTTATGCCGTCGTACGAGGTCGGTTCGCTTACGGCGTGGCCCCGTTGACCGTGTCCTCCGCGATCCGCTCGTGATGGCGGATCACCTCGGCGATGATGAAATTCAGGAACTTCTCAGCGAACGCCGGGTCGAGCTTGGCGTTCTCGGCGAGGGTCCGCAGCCGCTCGATCTGCCGGGCCTCCCGGGCCGGGTCGGCGGGCGGCAGCTGGTGCTGGGCCTTGAGGTGGCCGACCTGCTGCGTGGCCTTGAAGCGCTCGGCGAGCATGTGGACGACTGCCGCGTCGATGTTGTCGATGCTGTCCCGCAACCGCGCGAGTTCCTCGCGGACGGCGGGGTCGACGTCACCGTTTCCGTTGTTGCTGGTGGTCATGAGCGACAACCCTACGGGGTGCCCGCGGGGCACCTGTCGGGCGCGGTGGAGGAGGGTGCGCGGGGAGGTCGGCCGGTACGGATCGCTGCCGGCGGGGGCGCGCAGGGGCGGCCGGTACGGCCGTCGGGCCGGCCCAGCCGAACTCGGCGCGACCGCCGCCCCCGAGCCCTACACCCTTCCCAGCCCCGGAATGCGTGGCGGATCGGCCGGGTCCGGGACCTGGTCGGTCCAGCCGCCGTGGACGGTGCGGCCCTGTCGGGTGCGGAAGCGGGTGGGGACGGTGCCGACTCGGCGGGTGAAGAGGCGGGAGAAGTAGGCGGGGTCGTCGTAGCCGACGCGGCGGGTGACGGCGGCGACGGGGAGTTCGATGCCCGCGCAGTTGGGCAGCCGTATCCGCTGATCGCGCGCGGGCTGCGGGACTTGGCGGTGGTGTACGTCGACGGGGAGCGGGCCGGGGTGCTGACCGAGGCGGACGAGCGGCTGAAGGAGCCGGTCGCCGGGCACGCGTGCGTGGAGCTGTGGGTGGAGTCGCTGGGGCCGGTCAATTACGGGCCGCGGACCGGGGAGGCGAAGGGGATCACCGGGGGCTGCTGCACGAGCGGCGGTTTCTGCACGGGGTACGCGCGCGTGGGCTGCGGTTGGACGCCCTGGAGGACGTCGAGGGGGTGGCCTTCCGGCCGCTCGCCGGTGATCGCGCCCGGGCCTGTGTCGGGGCTCCCTCACCGTGCGGGGCGCGGGGGACGCGGTGCTCGAACTGTCCGGGTGGGGGCGGGGCTTCGTGTGGATCAACGGATTCGGCCTCGGCCGGTACTGGAACGTGGGGCCGCAGCACTCGCCGTACGTGCCGGGGCCGGTGCTGTGGGACGGGGACAACGCGGTGTGGCTGCTGGAACTGGACGAGGCGCCCGCGGCCGGCGGCGGCCCGCGCCTGCGCGCGGCTCGTACCGCCGGGGAAATTCCGCCCGCGGCCTCGTAGAGTGGAACCGGGTTCAGGGCGTCTTGTGGGGGTACGGGCGTGGCGAACGACGGACCGGTCGAGCACGGCTACCCGCATCTGGAGACGGTGCGGGACTCGATCACGGCGCTCTGGAAACGGCTGTCGTACGACACCGTCCAGACCTTCGCGACGAGCGTGGCCCCGGCCGACGTGGCGTTCTGCGACACGGACGATCTCTATCTGGGGGCGCAGCGGGTGGCCCGGGAGCTGGTGCGGCACTACCGGCTGCCGGACGCGCGGCTGATCGTCGGCTTCCGGGAGATGACGCACGCGGCGAACGTCGAACTGGCCGCGGGGCCCGAGTACTTCGTCGAGCTCAACGACCGTTTCCGGACCCATCGGCGGGACATCGGGGCGGCGCTGGCGCACGAGGTGATGCATGTCTATCTGCATCGGCTCGGGCTGTCGTTCCCGGGGCTGCGGGAGAACGAGATCCTCACGGACACGGCGACGACGTATCTGGGGGCGGGGTGGCTGCTGCTCGACGCGTACCGGGAGGACTCGGCGTCCTCGCAGAAGCTGGGGTATCTGACGCCGGAGGAGTTCGGGTACGTGCTGGCCAAGCGGGCGCTGGTGTTCGGGGAGGATCCGTCGGTGTGGTTCACCAGTCCGCAGGCCTATACGGCGTATGTGAAGGGGATGGCGCGGGCCCGGGAGGACGAGCAGCAGCCGCCGCTGACCGCGGCCGGGTGGGCGGGCCGGCGCCGGTACGCGCGCGACCGGCGGGCCCATGCCCCGCATCCCGACGCGCGGTACGCCTTCACACCGGACGGGGGCGCCGGAGGGCTGCGGGTCTCCTTTCCCTGCCCTACCTGCCACCAGCGGATCAGGGTCCCGGTGAAGGGCCGGATGCGGGCGCGGTGCGCGGTGTGCCGGACGGTGCTGGAGTGCGACACGTGAGAGCCGGCGGGCGTTTCCAGGCCCCGTATCCAGGCCACGTATCTATGCCCCGTACACCTGTCCCGGGGTCTCCGCCTCCGCCAGCAGTCGCAGTGCCGTGTCTCCCGCTTCCGCCGCCGTCCACCTCGCGCCCTTGTCCGCGCTCGGGCCCGCCCGCCAGCCCTCCATCACGGTGATCCGGCCGCCCTCCGCCTCGAAGACGCGCCCGCTCACCCCGGCGCTGCCCGCCGATCCCAGCCACACCACGAGCGGGGAGACGTTCTCCGGGGCCATCGCGTCGAAGCCGGTCTCCGGCGCCGCCATGGTGTCGGCGAAGGCGTGTTCCGTCATCCGGGTGCGTGCCGCCGGGGCGATGGCGTTGACCTGGACCCCGTATCTGGCGAGCTCGGCCGCAGCCACCAGCGTCAGGCCGACGATGCCCGCCTTCGCCGCGCTGTAGTTCCCCTGGCCGACCGAGCCCAACAGCCCCGCCCCGCTGCTGGTGTTGACGACCCGGGCCACCGGCGCACGTCCCGCCTTCGCCTCCCCCCGCCAGTACGCGGCGGCGTGTCTCAGCGGCAGGAAGTGGCCCTTGAGATGGACCCGCATCACCGCGTCCCAGTCGTCCTCGTCGAGGTTGACGAGCATCCGGTCGCGCAGGAACCCGGCGTTGTTGACGAGGGTGTCGAGTCGGCCGTACGTCTCCAGCGCGGCGGCGATCAGGGAGGCCGCCCCTTCGGTCGTCGCGATGTCCCCGCCGTGCGCGATGGCCTCGCCGCCCGCCGCGCGGATCTCGGCGGCGACGTGCGCGGCGGGGCTGTCGGGTCCGGGCGCCCCGTCGAGGCCGACCCCGAGGTCGTTGACGACGACCCGCGCCCCCTCGGCGGCGAACGCGAGGGCGTGCGCCCGGCCGAGTCCCCGGCCCGCCCCGGTGACGATCACGGTCCGCCCGTCACAGATTCCGCTCAACTCCGGCCTCCTTGTTGACAGTTGCCGCGTCCAGGAACGCGGGCCGCTCCCCTCCCCCGTGCACCAGCAGGGACGCCCCGGTGATGTACGCGGCGGCGTCCGAGGCGAGGAAGACGGCCGCGGATCCGACGTCCGAGGGCTCGGCGAGGCGTCCGAGGGGGACGGTGGCGGCCACGGCGGCGACCCCGTCCCGGCCGCCGTAGTGGAGGTGCGCCAGCTCCGTGCGCACCATGCCGACCACCAGCGTGTTCACGCGCACGTCCGGCGCCCACTCCACCGCCATCGACCGCGCCAGGTTCTCCAGTCCGGCCTTCGCCGCCCCGTACGCCGCCGACCCGGGCGAGGGCCGGCTGCCGCTGACGCTGCCGATCATCACGACGGAGCCCTTCGCGCGCCGCAGGTGCTCGTACGCGGCGAGGGAAGCGGTGAGCGGTGTGAGAAGGTTCAGCTCGATCACCCGGGCGTGCCGTTCGGGTGCCGCGTCGGCCAGCAGACGGTACGGGCCGCCGCCCGCGTTGTTGACGAGGACGTCGACGCGGGGCAGTTCGGCGAAGAAGGCCTGTACGGCGGCCGGGTCCCGCAGGTCCACGGGTATGAACTCGGCTCCTCCCAGGGGTACTTCGGGTGGCCTGCGCGCGCACACCACGACCTCCGCGCCCGCCCGCACCAACGCCTGCGTGATCCCGGCGCCCACCCCGCGTGTGCCGCCCGTGACGACCGCGACCCTCCCCTTCAGCTCCATTCGCCGCTACCCTCCACCTAACAAACGTTTGGTGGAAAGGTAGCTGATGCGGCTATGGGTGTCTCCACCTCGTCCCCGGAAAAGGGGATCCGTCTCGTCACGGTCGACGTCCCGCCGGTGAACGCGCTGCCGGTGGACGGCTGGTTCGCCCTCGCCGACGCGGTGCGCACGGCGGGCCGCGACCCGGCGGTGCGGTGCGTCGTCCTGGCCGCCGAAGGGCGTGGGTTCAACGCGGGCGTGGACATCAAGGAGATCCAGGCACAGGGGACTTCGGCGCTCGTCGGCGCCAACCGCGGCTGCCACGAGGCCTTTTCGGCGGTGTACGACTGCGAGGTGCCGGTCGTCGCGGCGGTGCAGGGCTTCTGTCTGGGCGGTGGCATCGGGCTCGTCGGCAACGCGGACGCGATCGTGGCCAGCGAGGACGCGGTCTTCGGACTGCCCGAACTGGACCGGGGCGCGCTGGGCGCCGCCACACATCTGGCCCGGCTGGTCCCCCAACACCTCATGCGAACCCTGTACTTCACCTCCCGCACGGCCTCCGCGGCCGAGCTGCACACGCACGGTTCGGTGTGGCGGGTCGTGCCGCGCGCCGAACTCCGCACAGCAGCCCTGGAGTTGGCGGCCGAGATCGCCGCCAAGGACGGGGAGCTGCTCCGCCTCGCCAAGGCCGCCATCAACGGCATCGACCCGGTCGACGTCCGCCGCAGCTACCGCTTCGAGCAGGGCTTCACCTATGAGGCGTCCGCCGCCGGGGTCGCCGACCGCATCCGTGACCGTTTCGGAAAGGAGGGCCGTTAGATGAGCGGCGCGAACACGGCCGACAAGACCATGACCGCCGACGAGGCCGTGTCCCGGCTGCACAGCGGCATGACCCTCGGCATCGGCGGCTGGGGCTCGCGCCGCAAACCGATGGCCCTGGTCAGGGCCCTGCTCCGGTCGGAGATCACCGACCTCACGGTCGTCTCGTACGGCGGCCCGGACGTCGGCATGCTCGCCGCGGCCGGTCGGATCCGCAAGCTCGTCGCCGCCTTCGTCACCCTCGACTCGATCCCCCTGGAGCCTAACTACCGGGCGGCCCGCGAGGCCGGCGCCTTCGAGCTGACGGAGATCGACGAGGCGATGTTCATGTGGGGCCTGCGGGCCGCCGCGCACCGGCTTCCCTTCCTCCCCGTGCGGGCGGGGCTCGGCTCCGACGTCATGCGCGTCAACCCCGGCCTGCGGACGGTGACTTCGCCGTACGCCGACGGCGAGACGTTCGTCGCGATGCCCGCGCTGCGCCTGGACGCGGCCCTGGTCCACGTCAACCGCGCCGACCGGCTGGGCAACGGGCAGTGTCTGGGCCCGGATCCTTACTTCGACGACCTCTTCTGCGAGGCGGCCGACACGGCGTACCTGTCGTGCGAACGGGTCGTCGACACGGCGGAGTTGACGAAGGAGGCGGCACCGCAGTCGCTGCTGGTCAAACGGCACACCGTCACCGGTGTCGTCGAGGCCCCGAACGGGGCGCACTTCACGTCCTGCGCGCCGGACTACGGCCGGGACGAGGCCGCGCAGAAGGTGTACGCGACCACTCCCTGGCCAGAGTTCGCGGCACGGTACCTGGAGGAGGGGGCATGACCGGGGTCACCCGCGCCGAGTACTGCGTGATCGCCTGCGCCGAGGCATGGCGGGGCGGCGGTGAGATCCTCGCCAGTCCCATGGGTCTGATCCCCTCCGTCGGCGCCCGTCTCGCCCGGCTCACCTTCGCCCCCGACCTGCTGCTGACGGACGGCGAGGCACTGCTGGTCCGGCCGGACGGCACGGTCGAGGGCTGGTTGCCGTACCGGCAGCATCTGGCCCTGGTCACCGGCGGGCGGCGGCACGTGATGATGGGCGCGAGCCAGCTCGACCGGTACGGCAACCAGAACATCTCCTGCATCGGCGACTGGGAGCGGCCGAAGCGGCAGCTGCTCGGGGTGCGGGGCGCGCCGGTCAACACCCTGAACAACCCGACGAGTTACTGGGTGCCGAGGCACTCCCGGCGGGTCTTCGTGGAGAAGGTCGACATGGTGTGCGGGGTGGGCTACGACCACGCGGCCGGCGCCCGCTTCCACCGCATCCCACGGGTCGTCTCCGACCTCGGCGTCCTCGACTTCGCGACCCCGGACCGCTCGATGCGGCTGGCCTCGCTGCACCCCGGGGTGACCGTGGAGCAGGTGGTGGAGGCGACGGGCTTCACGCTCGGCATCCCCGCCGAGGTGCCGTACACCCGCGAACCCACCGCGGAGGAACTGCGGTTGATCCGCGAGGTGCTCGACCCGGCCGGCCACCGCGCCCGGGAGGTCGCCGCCTGATGGACACGGCACTCACCCGGCTCGTCGGCGTCCGCCACCCGGTCGTGCAGACCGGGATGGGCTGGGTCGCGGGCCCCCGCCTGGTGTCGGCCACGGCGAACGCGGGCGCGCTGGGCATCCTGGCCTCGGCGACGATGACCCTCGACGAGCTCCGCAAGGCGATCCGCGAGGTCAAGTCCCGTACGGACGCGCCCTTCGGGGTCAACCTCCGCGCCGACGCGGCGGACGCCGCCGACCGGGTGCGCGTGATGATCGAGGAGGGGGTGCGCGTGGCGTCCTTCGCCCTCGCTCCCTCCCCCGGGCTGATCGCCGAGCTCAAGGAGGCGGGCCTCGTGGTCATCCCGTCCGTCGGGGCCAGGCGGCATGCCGAGAAGGTCGCGGCGTGGGGCGCGGACGCGGTGATCGTGCAGGGCGGGGAGGGCGGCGGCCACACCGGCGAGGTGGCGACGACCGTACTGCTGCCGCAGGTGGTCGACGCGGTGGACATCCCGGTCGTGGCGGCGGGCGGCTTCTTCGACGGGCGGGGACTGGTGGCGGCGCTGGCCTACGGGGCGGCGGGCGTCGCGATGGGCACCCGCTTCCTGCTGACGTCGGACTCGACGGTGCCGGACGCGGTGAAGGCCCGCTATCTCGCGGCGACGGCGAGGGACGTGACGGTGACCCGGGCGGTGGACGGCCTGCCGCACCGCATGCTGCGGACGGATCTGGTGACCGGGCTGGAGAACTCCGGCCGCGCCGGGACCCTGCTGCGGGCTCTGCGGCACGCCGCCGCCTTCCGCCGTCTGTCCGGGCTCACCTGGCGTCAGATGCTCCACGACGGCCTCGCCATGAGGCACGGCAAGAACCTCACCTGGAGCCAGGTCCTCCTCGCCGCCAGCACCCCCATGCTTCTCAGGTCGGCGATGGTGGAGGGCCGTACGGATCTCGGGGTCATGGCCTCCGGGCAGGTCGCCGGGGTGATCGACGACCTGCCGTCGTGCGCGGAACTGGTGGAGCGGATCATGAAGGAGGCCGGTGACGTGCTCGAGGCCCTCAGAGCCGCTCGATGATCGTCACGTTCGCCTGCCCCCCGCCCTCGCACATGGTCTGCAGCCCGAACCGGCCGCCCGTGCGTTCCAGTTCGTGCAGCAGCGTCGTCATCAGCTTGACGCCCGTCGCGCCCAGCGGATGGCCGAGGGCGATGGCACCCCCGTTGACGTTGACCTTCTCCGGGTCCGCGCCCGTCTCCTTCAGCCATGCCAACACCACCGGCGCGAAAGCCTCGTTGATCTCGACCAGATCAATGGCGTCGATGGACAGGCCGGTCTTCTTCAGGGCGTGGGCGGTGGCCGGGATGGGGGCCGTGAGCATACGGATGGGGTCCTCGCCGCGCACCGACAGATGGTGGACGCGCGCGCGTGGTGTGAGCCCGTGCTCCCGCACCGCCCGCTCGGAGGCCAGCAGCATGGCCGCCGCCCCGTCGGAGACCTGGGAGGAGCAGGCGGCCGTGATGGTGCCGCCGTCGATGACCGGCTTCAGCCCGGCCATCTTCTCCAGTGAGGTGTCCCGGCGTGGCCCCTCGTCGACGGTGACGTCCCCGTACGCCACGGTCTCCCGCTCTAACCGCCCTTCGTCGATGGCCCGCACCGCCCGCTGATGGGACCGCAGCGCGAACTCCTCCTGGTCCTGCCGGCTGATCCCCCACTTCGCGGCGATCATCTCGGCGCCGGCGAACTGGTTCACCGGCTTGCCCCCGTACCGCGCCTGCCAGCCCTCGCTCCCCGCGAAGGGGCCCTGTGTGAGCCCCAGCGGCTCGGCGGCCTGCCGGGTCGCGAAGGCGATGGGGATCATCGACATGTTCTGCACACCGCCCGCGACCACCAGGTCCTGCGTCCCCGACAGCACGCCCTGCGCCGCGAAGTGCACGGCCTGCTGCGAGGACCCGCACTGCCGGTCCACGGTCACGCCCGGTACCTCCTCGGGCAGTCCGGCCGCCAGCCAGCAGGTCCGCGCGATGTCCCCGGCCTGCGGCCCGACGGCGTCGAGGCATCCGAAGACGACGTCCTCGACGGCCCCCGGATCCACCCCCGCCCGTCCGACGAGCTCCTTGAGGACATGCGCGCCGAGGTCGGCCGGATGGACCCCGCTGAGCCCACCGCCCCGCCGCCCGACCGGCGTCCGCACCGCTTCGACTATGTAGGCCTCGGCCATGACAACTCCCTCGCGTGAAAGGGCTTGATAAGGCACCTGATGGGGGTCATTCGCGTACGGCGATCCCGTCCAGCACCATCGACAGGTACTGCCGGGCGATCTCCTCCGGGCTGTGCTGTCCGCCGGGCCGGTACCAGGACGCGGCGACCCAGACGGTGTCGCGCACGAAGCGGTAGGTGAGCCGGACGTCGAGGTCGGCCCGGAAGACCTCGGCCGCGACCCCGCGCTCCAGCGTGGACAGCCACGCCTTCTCGAACCGGCGCTGGGAGTCGGCGAGGAACGCGAACCGCTCCTGCGCGACCAGCTGCCGACTCTCCTTCTGGTAGATCGCGACGGCGGCGCGGTGCCGGTCGATCTCCCGGAACGACTCGGTGACCAGGGCTTCGAGGGTCTCCCGCGGCCCCAGTTCGGCGCCCAGGACGGCGTCGTAGCCGCCCCAGAGCTCGTCGAGGAAGGTCCGCAGGATCTCCTCGAGCATCGACTCCTTGGAGTCGAAGTGGTAGTAGAGGCTGCCCGCGAGCATGCCCGCCTGGTCCGCGATCTTGCGGACGGTGGTGGCGTTGTAGCCCTGCTCGGCGAAGACCTCGGCGGCGATGTCGAGGAGTTCCCGGCGGCGGGCGGGCGCGGCGGGGGTCACCTGGGGTTTCTTCTTGGTCGGCACGGCATCATTCTGGCCCTAGGGGTGCTGGCTGCTGACGGCGACGACTTCCCCGGTCATGTACGAGGAGTAGCCGGACGCCAGGAACACGATCACGTTGGCCACCTCCCAGGGTTCGGCGTACCGCCCGAACGCCTCCCGCGCGGTCAGCTCCTCCAGCAGCTCGGGGGTGGTCACCTTCACGAGGTGCGGATGCATGGCGAGACTCGGCGCCACGGCGTTGACCCGCACCCCGAACTCGGCCGCCTCCAGAGCCGCACACCGCGTCAGCGCCATGACTCCCGCCTTCGCGGCCGCGTAGTGCGCCTGCCCGGCCTGGGCGCGCCAGCCCACGACGGACGCGTTGTTGACGACGACCCCGCCCCGGCCGGAGTCGCGCATCAGCCGCAGGGCGGCCCGGGTGCACCGGAAGGTGCCGTTGAGGGTGACGTCCAGGACACGGGACCACTGCTCGTCGGACATGTCGACGAGGGGCGAAGTCCCGCCGAGCCCGGCGTTGTTGACCACGACGTCCAGCCGCCCATGGGCCCGTACGGCAGCCTCGAAGAGCGCCTGGACCTGTGTCTCGTCGGTGACGTCACAGGCGACGGCACTCACCGCCGCCTCCCCGAACTCCCCGGCCAGCCGGGCCTCGTGCTCCTTGAGCCGCCGCGCATGCGCATCGCTGATCAGCACGCGCGCGCCCTCCTCCAGGAAGCGCCGCGCGGTCGCACCGCCGATGCCGGCTCCGGCCGCGGCGGTGATGACGGCGGTGCGGCCTGTCAGCAGCCCGTGCCCCGGCTCGTACGCCGGACTCTCGACGCCTGTCATGGGGCCACGCTAACCTACCAAACACTTGTTAGGGAAGCATGGACGACGCGTCGTCGAAGGGCTGGAGCCGATGGATCTCGCCTTCACCGAGGAAGAGGAGGCCTTCCGGGCGGAGGCCCGCGCCTGGCTGAGCGCCCACGTCCCCGCGGAGCCCCTCCCCTCCCTGGAGACGGCGGAGGGCTTCGCGGCCCACCGCGGGTGGGAGGCCGAACTGGCAGCGGACCGCTGGTCGGTGGTCGACTGGCCGGCGGAGTACGGCGGCCGGGACGCGGGGCTGGTCCGCTGGCTGCTCTTCGAGGAGGAGTACTACGCCGCCGGGGCGCCGGGCCGTGTCAACCAGAACGGCATCAGCCTGCTCGCCCCGACCCTCTTCGACCACGGCACACGGGAACAACGCGCGCGTGTGCTGCCGCCGATGGCCGTCGGCGAGGTGATCTGGGCGCAGGCGTGGTCGGAGCCGGAGGCGGGTTCGGACCTGGCGTCCCTGCGCTCGAAGGCGGTCCGTACGGACGGCGGCTGGCTGCTGAGCGGCCAGAAGACGTGGTCGTCGCGGGCGGCGTTCGCGGACCGCGCGTTCGGCCTGTTCCGCAGCGATCCAAAGACTCCGAAGCCCCACCAGGGCCTGACGTACCTGATGTTCGACCTGACCGCGCCCGGCGTGACGGTCCGCCCGATCGCCCGCCTCGACGGCAAGCCGGCCTTCGCGGAACTCTTCCTGGACGAGGTGTTCGTACCGGACGAGGACGTGATCGGCGAGCCGGGCCAGGGCTGGCGGATCGCGATGTCGACCGCGGGCAACGAACGCGGCCTGAAGCTGCGCTCACCCGGCCGTTTCCTGGCGGCGGCGACCCGGCTCCACGCGCTCTGGAGGGAGAAGGGCAGCCCGGTGGAGCCGGCAACCCGCGTGGCCGACGCCCTCATCGGCGCCCGCGCCTACCAGCTCTTCACCCACGCGGCCGCCTCCCGCTTCCTCGACGGCGAGTCCCTGGGCCCGGAGTCCAGCCTCAACAAGGTCTTCTGGTCGCAGTACGACATCGCCCTGACGGAGACGGCCCTCGATCTCCTGGGCCCCGAGGGTGAGTTGGCGGACACCGACTGGTCCGAGCGTTACGTCTTCTCCCTCGCCGGCCCCATCTACGCGGGCACCAACGAGATCCAGCGCGACATCATCGCCGAGCGCCTGCTCGGCCTGCCGAAAGGACGCCGCTGATGCGGTTCCTGATCGACGCCGAACAGCGGGCGTTCACGGCCTCCCTGGACGCGATGCTGACGGCGGCGGACACTCCGGCGGTGATACGGGAGTGGAGCCGCGGGGAGCATACGAGCGGACGGGCGTTGTGGTCCCGTGTCGCGCAGGCCGGGGTGTTCGCACTGGCGGTGCCGGAGGCGTACGAGGGCCTGGGGCTGCGCCCGGTGGAACTCACGCTCGCCTTCGTCGAGTTGGGCAGGCATGCGGTCCCCGGCCCGCTGGCGGAGACGGTGGCGGCGGCGGTGCTGCTGGCGGGCCTTGACGACCAGGGCCCGGCGAAGCGCCTGTTGCCGGCGCTGGCCTCGGGCGAGTCACTGGCGACCTTGGCCATCGGGCCGTACGCACTCGACGCGGACGTGACGGAGGTGCGCCTCAGCCTGTCGACGCCCGAACTCCGTCTCGCTCCCCCACCGTCGAGCCCGCCCTCCCCCTCCCTCGACCCCGCCCGCCGCCTCTTCCCCGCCACCCCCCACCAGGGCGAACTCCTCGCCACCGATCCACCGTCCCTGTCCTCAGCCCTCCAGCTGGCCCGCCTCACCACCGCCGCCCAAGCCCTCGGCGTCGGACTCGCACTCCTCGACCGGACCGTCGCCCACGTGAAACAGCGCACCCAGTTCGGCGCCCCCATAGGCTCGTTCCAGGCGGTCAAGCACCGGCTCGCCGACGCGAGGATCGCCCTGGAATTCGCCCGCCCCCTGCTCCTGGGCGCCGCCCTGACCATGACGGAGGAGGACATCGCCGCCGCGAAGGTCACCGCCTGCGAGGCCGCGTACGCCACCGCCCGCACCGCACTCCAGCTGCACGGCGCGATCGGCTACACCGCCGAGTACGACCTGTCGCTGTGGCTGACCAAGGCCCGCGCCCTGCGCACCGCCTGGGGCACCCCCGACGAGTGCCGGACCACCGTCCTCCTCAGTGGTGATCGCCGCTGGTGACCTCCCGGTACTCCGCCACCGTCGGCTTCGCGATCCGTGTCTCCGGCCCGAACATCACCCGGGCCAGCCGAGCCCGCAGCTTCATGGAGGCGGTCACCGGCCGCCGCACCCCGTTCGCGTCGACGAGCGGCCCGATCTCGTACGGCGGGTTCTGCTCGTGCTGGGTGAGCGTGTGCAGGACCTCCTGCGCCAGGGGTTCGTGGATCTCGACGTACTCGCCGTGCGGCAGCCGTTTGATCGTGCCGGTCTCCCGCCCGTGCAGCACCTTGTCCCGGTCCCGCCGCTGAAGCCCCAGACAGATCCGCTTCGTCACGATGAACGCGAGCACCGGCACCACGAACACCGAGATCCGTACGAACCATGTGATCGCGTTGATGGACAGATGCAGATGCGTGGCCACGATGTCGTTGCCGCCACCGATCAGCAGCACCACGTACAGGCTCAGCCAGGCCACCCCAAGGCCCGTCCGCACCGGCACGTTGCGCGGCCGGTCCAGGATGTGGTGCTCGCGTTTGTCACCGGTGATCCACGCCTCGACGAAGGGATACACACCGAGGGCGAGCAGGATCAGCGGGAAGAGAGCGAAGGGGATGAAGACGCCCAACTGGAGCGTGTGGCCCCAGGCGTTGATCTCCCATCCCGGCATCACCCGGATCAGCCCCTCGGAGAAGCCGAGGTACCAGTCCGGTTGAGCGCCGGTGGTCACGAGGTCCGCCCGGTACGGCCCGAACGCCCACACGGGGTTGATCTGGGCGATCCCGCCCATCACCGCCAGCACCCCGAAGACGAGGAAGAAGAAGCCGCCCGCCTTCGCCATGTACACCGGCAGGAAGGGCATACCGACGACCGTCTTCTGGTCCCGGCCGGGCCCCGGATACTGCGTGTGCTTGTGGTAGAAGACCAGGATCAGATGCGCGACCACCAGCCCCAGCATGATCCCGGGCAGCAGCAGGACATGGACGGGGAACAGCCGCGGGATGATGTCGTCGCCCGGGAACTCCCCGCCGAACAGGAAGAACGACAGATACGTCCCCACGATCGGCACCGACAGGATCGCCCCCTGGGCGAAGCGGATACCGGTGCCGGAGAGCAGGTCGTCGGGGAGGGAGTAGCCGGTCAGGCCGGTGATGATGCCGAGCATCAACAGGGTCCAGCCGAACACCCAGTTGAGCTCGCGCGGCTTGCGGAAGGCGCCCGTGAAGAACACCCGCATCATGTGCACGAGCATCCCGGTGACGAAGACCAGCGCCGCCCAGTGATGGATCTGCCGGATCAGCAGCCCACCGCGCACATCGAAGCTGATGTCCAGCGTGGACTCGAACGCCCGGGTCATCACTACCCCGTTGAGGGGCTCGTACGAGCCGTTGTAGACGACCTCGACACCGCTGGGCTCGAAGAACAGGGTGAGATAGATCCCGGTGAGGATCAGCACGATGAAGCTGTAGAGGCAGACCTCGCCGAGCATGAACGACCAGTGGTCCGGAAAGACCTTGCGCATATTGGCCTTGGCCAGCGCATACAGCCCCAGCCGTCCGTCCGCCCAGTCGGCGAGCTTCTCCCCACCCCCGCGGGCGTCCCCCCGGCTCCGCCCCCGCGGCTCGTTCCCCGATCGTGCGCCGTCCATACGTCGTCGCCTCCCCGTCGGATCAGCCCAGCGTGGCACGGCGCCACGGCTAAGCCAACGGGGCGAGCAGCCTCGTGAGCGACTGCCGCGAACCCTCCAGCGTCGCGATCCGCTCCTCGATCCCCTGGAGCTGCTCCAGCAGCATCGGCGTCAGGCAGGGCTCGACCTCCGCCTCGCTGCCGCAGACGCAGTCCAGCACCTCACGGATCACCCGGGTGGGCAGCCCGGCGTCGAGGAGGACGCGGATCCGACGTACGACCAGGGGCGCGCCGGCGTCGTACACCCGCTGTCCGCCGGCGGTACGCCCGGCATCCAGGAGCCCCTGCTCCTCGTAGTACCGCAGCAGCCGTACGCTCACGCCGGTCTCGCGGGCAAGCTCCCCGATCTTCAACGTGATCCCCCTCACATCCACTTGAAGCTCACATCCATGTGAGCTCCTAGCGTCACAGCCATGACGAACACGACGGTATTCCGGCTCGGCGGCGACCTCGACGTACGGCGGATCGGCTACGGCGCGATGCGCCTGGCGAACGCCCCGCACGAGCGCTCCGGCATGACGGCCCCCATCTGGACCGCGCCCACGGACCGCGCGGAGTCGGTCGCCCTGCTGCGCAAGGCGGTCGAGCTCGGCGTGAACTTCTTCGACACCGCCGACGCCTACGCCCTCGGCGCCAACGAGGAGTTGCTGGCGGAGGCCCTGCGCCCGCACCGCGACGAGGTGGTGATCGGCACGAAGGCGGGCGTGCTCCGCCCGAGCCCGGCGGAGTGGATCACGCACGGCCACCCGGCCTATCTGCGCCAGCAGGCCGAGTTGAGCCTGCGCCGCCTGCGCACCGACCGCATCGACCTCTTCACCCTGCACCGCATCGACCCCGACTACCCCCTCGCCGACCAGATCGGCGCGCTCAAGCGGCTCCAGGAGGAGGGCAAGGTCCGGCACATCGGGCTGTCCGAGGTGACCGTGCAGGACCTCACGGCCGCCGAGGCGATCGCCCCGATCGCGAGTGTGCAGAACCTCTACAACCTCGCCGAGCGCGGCCATGACCCGGTGATCGACCACACGGCGGAACGCGGGATCGCCTTCGTGCCGTACTTCCCGGTCAGCACCGGCGACCACGGTCCGCTGCCGGAGATCGCCGCCGAACTGGACGCGACCGCCTCCCAGTTGTCGCTGGCCTGGCTGCTGCACCGCGCGCCGAACGTGATCCCGATCCCCGGCACGTCCTCCCCCGCCCATCTGGCGGAGAACTTCGCGGCCCTCGAACTCACCCTCACGGACGACCAGTTCAAGCGCCTGGCGGGATGATCCCCTCGGCCCGCGCCGCCACCAGCCACTTCGGGAACTCCCCGACGATCCGGTCGTACAACTCGGCGTCGGACACCTTCCGCGGCTCGGCCCCCGCATGGAAGAACCCGGCGTTGTCGACCACGCGCTTGTCCGGCACGGACAGTTCGTCGAGCTTGCGCAGATAGTCGAACTGCTTGCTCCGCGCGTCCCCGAACCCGATGAACTGCCAGAACAGCGGCAGTCTGGCCGCCTTGCACAAGTACCGTTCCGCGGCGAGCTTGTTGATGGGTCCGCCGTCGGTCTGGAAGACGACGAGGGCCGGTTCGCGGGAGCCGCTGTCGAGATAGTGGTCGATGACGGCGTCCATGGCGAGGTGGTAGCTGGTCTTGCCCATGTGCCCGAGCCCGGCCACGATCCGCTCGATCCGCCCCTGGTGGTCGGCGAGGGCGATCTCGGTCTCGGCGTCCACATCGGTCGAGAAGAACACCACCGGCACGGTGCCGTCGTCGTCGAGGTGCGCCGAGAGACCGAGCACCCGGTCGGCGAGGGCCTGCACACTGCCGTCCTTGTAGTACGGCTTCATGGACCCGGAGTAGTCGACGACGAGGTAGACCGCGGCCCGCAGCCCGTCCAGCCCGTGCTTCTGCAGGGACACCCCCGCGGTCTTGTACAGGCTGACCAGCGCGGGCGCGGTCTCCTCGACCTTACGGAGACTGATCGCTGCCATATGTTCCCCCACTCTCGCTCTTGTCACAGCCATTGGCTATTTTGTTCGCCGCCGTCCCCACCGGCTCACTGATCGTCCCATCCCCGAGGAGCCGGCCGTGGAGTCCGAGTCCACCGTCACCACGTGCTACCGCCATCCCAAGGTGGAGTCGTACGTCCGCTGCACCCGCTGCGACCGGTACATCTGCCCGGCCTGTATGCGGGAGGCGGCCGTCGGCCACCAGTGCCCGGAGTGCGTGAAGGAGGGCGCGCGGTCGATCCGCCAGGCCCGGACGGTCGTCGGCGGCCGGGTGTCGGCGGTGCCGCTGGTGACGTACGTGCTGATCGGGCTGATCGTCCTGGTGTACATCGGTGAGGTGATACGTCCGGAGATCGTCGACCGGTTCGCGATGCTGACCGCGCGGCTGGTGGGACCGGACGGCGGCCATTACGTCTACCAGTCCTCCTACCCGTCGGACTTCCATGCGGAGGGCGTGGTGGCGGGCCAGTGGGAGCGGCTGCTGACCAGCGGTTTCCTGCACGCGGAGCCCACTGAGGGAACATTTGGCCTGCTGCATGTCGTGATGAACACGGCCGCGCTCTGGCAGCTCGGCCGGGCCGTGGAGCCGTTGCTGGGCCGGGTCCGCTTTCTGGCGCTGTATCTGCTGTCCACGGTCGGCGGGTCCGTCCTGGAGCTGCTGCTGACGGACCCGAACGACACCTCCCTCGGCGCCTCGGGGGCAATCTTCGGCCTGGGCGCGGCGTACTACGTCCTGGCCCGGCGCGGCGGCTCGGACATGCAGGCGGTCAACCGTTTCATGGCGTTCCTGCTGCTGTGGCTGGTGGCCTCCGCGACCTTCACCTCCTGGCAGGGGCACCTCGGCGGCCTGCTCACCGGTGGCGCGGTCACGCTGGCCTACGCGTACGCTCCCCGGGGACCGCGGCAGGGTCTGATCCAGGCGGCCACGTGCGTGGCGCTGCTGGCGCTGCTCGTGGCCGTGTCGATCGCGAAGTACCTGGAGCTGACCCAGTGAGACGAGCCGGTGTCCTGCTGTTCGCGGCCGTGCCCGTCGCCCTCACGGCAGCGGTCTACGTCCTCTCCCCCTCAAACTCCGCGGACGCCCCGGCGAAGCCGCTCGTGTCCGCCTCGCAGCCGGCCCGCGAGGAGGCCAGGAGCCGCGCCGAGGAGAAGCGGGCGGCGGACGAGAAAGCGATCGCCGCGCTGCCGCCCGGACTGTCCGACCCCGACAAGAAGGAGCTGGCCCAGCAGATCGTGGCCAGCGCCGAGAACTCCACGCTCGACTGGCAGACCGCGTACGGCTACATCGAGGACATCGGGGACGGCCAGGGCTACACGGCCGGAATCATCGGCTTCTGCACCGGCACCCACGATCTGCTCACCCTGGTCGAGCGCTACACCGAGGCCCACCCGGGCAACGGGCTCGCCCGCTACATCCCCGCCCTGCGCAAGGTGGACGGCACCGACTCCCACGAGGGCCTGGACCCCGGTTTCACCAAGGCGTGGAAGGCGGAGGCAAAGGTCGAGGCCTTCCAGGACGCCCAGGACGAGGAGCGCGACCGCGTCTACTTCAACCCCGCGGTCCGCCTGGCCAAGCTCGACGGCCTGGGCAACCTGGGTCAGTTCATCTACTACGACGCCATGGTCTTCCACGGCCCCGGCACCAACCCGACCAGCTTCTACGGGCTGCGCGAACGGGCCCTCCACGAGGCGGACCTGCCCTCCGAGGGCGGCTCCGAGAAGGCGTATCTCGACATCTTCCTGGATGTCCGCAAGAAGGCCATGCAGAAGCGGAAGGCGGACATCGACACCTCCCGCATCGACACGGCCCAGCGGCGGTTCCTCCACAACGGCAACCTGGACCTGGAGACACCGCTGACATGGGCGGTGTACGGCGACACGTACCAAGTCCCTTAGCCGGTCCCCCACTTCTCCCGCAGCACCTTCTCCGCCGGCTTCCCGTGCGGTGTGTACGCCAGCTTCGCGGGCGTCTCCCCGCTTGCCGGCCAGTCGTCCCACATCCACCAGCACACCCCGGCCCACCAGCGGCGGCCGGTGAAGGTCTCCAGCAACGCCCGGTAGGCGGCGGCCTGTTCGCCGTACCCGGTGCGGCCGCTGATGTCCCAGGCGTACGGCGCGGTCGTCGAGCCGCGCTGGCTGACGTAACCGGCCTCGGTGAACAGGATGCGCCGGTCCTGGCGGCGGGCGAACGCGGCGAGTTCCCGGGCGATCGGCTTCCAGGCGCGCCGCAGCCGTGCGGTGTCCTCGGTCGGCTGCTCGGACAGCGGCCAGTAGGCGTCGATGCCGATGAGGTCGAGCTCCTTCCAGAAGCGGATCTTCGAGTACTCGTCGTAGTTGGCGGCGTACGTCAGCGGGCCGTCGTAGTGGTCTCGGACGGTGTCGACGGTCCGGGTCCAGGCCGCGGTGTCGCCGGAGACCCCGGCGAGTTCGGTGCCCACGGCGAACTGTTCGGCGCCGGTGTCGGCGGAGAGAGCGGCGTAGTGGGTGATGAAGCGGCGGTACGAGGTGAACCAGGCGGCCCGGTCACGGGGGTCGATCTCGGCGCGGTCGCCGTCGCCGGGCAGGTCGACGTGCGGCTTGATCATCACCTTGAGGCCGCGCGCGTGGGCGCGGCGCACGATCCGGCGCAGGCTCGTGTCGCTCGCGGTCTCCTCGGTGGGGCGCATGACGGTGTCGGTGCGCCGCTTCTGGTACCAGGTCGGGGTGAGGGTGACCCAGCGGGCCCCGGTGGCCCGGATGCCGCGCAGATAGCGGTCGGCGGCGGGGCTGTCGTAGTCGGTGCGGTACCAGGAGGGCAGGGTGATGCCGCGCATGACCGGGGCCGGCTCCCTGCCATCGGTGGCATCCGGGGTGGATCCGGTGACCGTGCAGCCGCTCGCGGCGAGGAGGGCCGCCACCGCGGCTGCGGTGACGACCCTCCTGCTCATGACCGATGTGCTCACAGGCTCGCCGGGCTGACGAAGGTGTAGCCCAGGGCCTCGATGCCGTCGATGGTCTCCTTGAGGGGCTGGGTCGGGAAGTACGGGTGGTAGAAGAAGCTGGCGAACCCGTCCCGGACCGCGAGGTTGGCCTTGGCCGAGGCGATCAGGTCGGCCGGCAGCCTCGGCGGATGGTTGTTGTAGGCGTCCGGCTCGTAGTTGCCGATGTTCTCCGGCAGCACCTTGGTGCCGTACACGTCATTGACGACGTACGGGAAGAACTGGCCGATGAACACGTTGGGTCCGGCGGAGTTGCCGCTGAGGGTTCCGGAGAAGTACAGCGAACGCTCCAGGCGGGCGTTGAAGTTGGCGCTGAAGACCTTGTAGTCGGTGGCCGAGCCCGCGTAGTGCGGGGTGGTCCACAGCGTCGGCTTCGGCAGGCCCGCGGCGGTGAAGGCGGCCAGCGCGCTGTTCACGCGGCCCTGGGCCCAGGCGGTGGAGTCCCCGGCGACCGGTCCGTCGTAGACGACGTTGTCGGCGGCGTCGACATGGGCCCGGTAGAACTCGAAGTCGTCGCCGGTGACCCCGTTGTAGGGGTTGGCGACATTGTCGTACTGGTGGGTGTAGCCGTGGTTCATCAGGACCGCGCCCCTGGCCAGCATGTACTTCAGGGCGCTGACGACCTGCGGCCGCTGGGCGAGTGTCACCGTCTCCGGGACCCCGTTGTTGTAGGTGCCGTTGGGGTCGGTGTAGACGGGGATCACGTTGATGCCGTACGCGATGTTCTCGGCCTGCAACAGGTCGGCCATGGCCCGTAGTTCGGAGGGTTCCGAGTTGGGGCTGATGTCCTCCAGGCGCAGCAGTGCGCGGTGCCGTTCGGTGGTGGCCGGGGCGAGGGCGTCGAAGAGGAGGTCCTCCAGGACGATGATGCGGTCGCTCTCGGAGACGTACGCGAACGGGATCTCACCGATGTAGGTGAGGTTGGAGGAGCGGACCGCCCATCCGAAGGTGTGGCCGTTGGAGCTGTCCAGACCCTCCGCGACCCTGGTGACCGCGGGATAGCCGGGGCCGGTGAGGACGTTGGGGCGCAGCACACCACCGTCCTGGCCCGCGGGGATCTTCCGGGTGAGTGCCTGGTTCTTGTACGTCACCTGTGTCACGGTGCCGATCGAACCACCGTCCTCGTAGTACGACGTCGTCGGGTCCCAGCCGTACTTCTGGGTGAACTGGGCTACGCCGAGCGCGTTGGCCATGTTCCAGATGTTGGCGCCCATCCAGATCACGGGCTTGGTCGTGGTGGACGCGTCCTGGTAGAAGGCGGCCGGGACGGCGTCGGGGGTGTCGCAGCAGTAGTAGGTGGAGCCGATGTAGATCACGGCCGTGTACGACTCGACCATGCCGGCGGTGTACTGCTGGACCGGTTTCGCGGTGACGGTACCGAAGTGGCCTGCGAGGTTGGCCGCGGCCATGGCGTACAGCTCGCCCAACTGACCGTAGGGGCCCGCCGTGTCGTAGAGCACGAGTGTGGTCGGGTCGGCCGCGGCGGCGACGTCCGCCCGGAGCAGGGCGGCGGCCTGCCGGGTCACCGCCGCGGCGGTGCCGACCGGGAAGCCGGTGGCCGTCGACAGCGTGGTGGCGGCGGGCTTCTGCCGTTGTTCGGAGTGGCGGGCCCGGTCGGCCTTGAGCTGGGCCTTGGCCCAGCCCTTGAGGTCGACGCGGTTCAGTCCGGACTTTCCGGCGACGTTCTCGTGGCCGGGCCGGTCCCCGCCCGGAGCGGCCTGGGCGCCGGCGGCGAGGAAGGTGCCGCTGAGCAGAGCGGCGACGAGCAGCAGGAGCACGGAAAACCTGGGGATTCCCCGCCTCCGGGCACGGGTCAGTGGTCTTGCGATCAGTGGTCTCACGATCATTCCCCCCACTTTGCCAATCCTTGGCAAAGGCTTTTCGTAACAGGAAGTCACCGATTCTTATGACGGTCACGAAGGGTGTCAATGGTCCGAAGGGTGAATTCCTGGAGTACCAGGAGACCCGGTATGAAGATCGGACATGTCGTTTTTCCGGATACTCTTCAGACGCGCCCCCGACCTCTGCTACGTTCCTGTTTCGCGCGATGGGGACGCGCTGTTAAATGTGTGGGGGGACAATGTATGGACGACCCGCCCTGGGGGCACTGCTGCCTCTTGCAGGGGCGATGGCCGCGCCAGAAGCCGTGCCGGGGCTACCTTTGGCCAAGGCCCTGCAGGCCACGGCCGGTGCCGGATTCCTGTTCTATTGCCTGACAGCCTGTCTGATTCTGCTCGCCCGGATACGGCTGCGCCGACAAGCGACAAAGGCGCAGGTGGGCACGCGGGAGCAGTCATGATCACCGAACTGCTCCTGTGGGCCAGCATCACTTTGATCATCATGGCGGGCTGCTACAACACAAGCCTCTTTCTACTGTCGAGACGCAGAATTCGCCGTTCTCGAACCGACCGGAAAGAACGGTTCTACGTTTTCCTCCTGGCCTGCCTCAACGAGGAGAAAGTGCTTTCCGAAAGCCTGGCGCGCATCACCTCGCTGCCCGCCCGGAATTACATGGCACTGGTCATCGACGACGGCTCGGACGACCGCACCTCGGAGATCGCCCTGGCCTCCGATCCGGCCGTGGTCCGGTTGCACCGGCGCACTCCGCCGAACGCCCGGAAAGGGAAAGGTGCAGCACTCAACGACGGCGTACGTCACCTGCGGGAATCCGGTCTGCTCGCCGGTTACGACCCCGCGGATGTGGTGCTCTGCGTGGTCGACGCGGACGGCCGCCTCGATCCGCATGTCGTGCAGTCCGTCGATCCGTACTTCGACGATCCGGGCACCGGCGCGGTCCAGGTCTGCGTCCGCATGTACAACCGGCACCTCGGACTGCTGGCCCGTATGCAGGACATGGAGTTCGTCGTCTACGGCGACGTCTTCCAGAGCGCCCGCCGCTTCATCGGCAGCGTGGGCATGGGCGGCAACGGTCAGTTCATGCGGCTGTCGGCGCTCAACACCCTTGACGGGGACGGCCCCTGGAGCGACAGCCTCACCGAGGACCTCGACCTCGGGGTGCGGCTGATCGCCAAGGGCTGGACCAACCAGCACTGCACCACCGCCGCGGTCTCCCAGCAGGCCGTGCTCAGCCTCAGGCGCCTGATCCGCCAGCGCTCCCGCTGGTTCCAGGGCCACCTGCAGTCCTCCGGACTCGTCCCGCTCATCCTCAGGGACGTGCCCACCAGAGCCGCGATCGATCTGCTCTACCACCTCTCCAGCCCGGTGCTGATCCTGCTCACCTCGCTGCTGCCGCTGTCCTTCCTCGTCGCCGTCGGCGCCACCACCGTGGCCTCCGTCCAGGCAGGCCACGCTCTCGTCTCGCCCATGTGGCTGCTGGGCCCGTATCTGCTCTCGTTCACCGCCGCCTACGCGTACGGCTTCGTGTACGCCAAGCGGGAGCGGGAGCTGGGCCTGGTGCGCTCGGTACTGCTCGCCCATGTCTTCGTCTTCTACGGCTACATCTGGTTCGCGGCCGGCTGGTGGGGGTTCTGGCGGATGCTCACCGGCCAGCGGGGCTGGCTGAAGACCGCGCGCACCTGATGTGACCGCGCACATGACGTAACGACGTCTTTCTCTCAACACCTCTCTCATCACCTCTCTCATCACCCTCGACGTGGTCGCCGCGCCGATCACGCATGCCCAAGGGGGGCACCCATGTCCACACACCCGTCAGCCGTGCCCGTACGCGCCATGCTCGTGCTCGGCACCCGGCCGGAGGCGATCAAACTCGCGCCGGTGGCCCGGGCTATGGCCGAAAGTCCACAGTTCGAGCCGGTCGTCGTCACCACCGGCCAGCACCGCGAGATGCTCCACCAGATGCTCGGCATGCTCTGCGTCGACGTACGCGTCGCCCTCGACGTGATGCGCACCCGGCAGCAACTGTCCGATCTCACCGCCCGGTTGGTCGGCGACCTCGGCGACGCGATGCGGGAGCAGCGGCCGGACCTGGTCGTGGTGCAGGGGGACACCACGACCGCGCTGGCCGGCGCGCTCGCCGCCTTCTACGAGAAGATCCCGGTCGCCCATGTCGAGGCCGGACTGCGCACCGGCGTCATCGACAACCCGTTCCCGGAGGAGCTCAACCGCAGCCTCATCGGCCGGATCGCCCGCTGGCACTTCGCCCCGACCGAGGCCGCGGCCCGGCATCTGACCGACGAGGGCGTCGCCAAGGAGCAGGTGTTCACCACCGGCAACACGGTGATCGACAACCTGCTGTGGGTACTGTCCGAGGGCACCGGCGCCTCCGCGTTCCGCACCGCCGCCAAGCGGATCCTCGTCACCCTGCACCGCCGGGAGAACCAGGGCGAGCGGATGCGCGGCATGGGCCGGGCGCTGACCCGGCTGGCCCGGCGCGGGGACGTGGAGATCGTGCTGCCGCTGCACAAGAGCCCGGCCGTACGGGACGTGTTACTGCCCGAGCTCGACGGCCACGAGGGCATCTCGCTCGTCGAGCCACTCGGCTATCTGGACTTCGCGGCCACCCTCGCCGAGTGCGACCTGGTCCTCACCGACTCCGGCGGCATCCAGGAGGAGGCCCCGAGCCTCAGCAAGCCCTCGCTGGTGCTGCGGACCACCACCGAGCGGCCCGAGGCGGTCGAGGCCGGGGCGGCCCGGCTGATCGGCACCGACCCGGAGGCCATCGTGACCTGGGCGGAGCGGCTGCTGGACGATCCGGTGGAGTACCGGAGGATGGCGGGCGCGGGCAATCCGTTCGGCGACGGCACGGCCGCGCGCCGGATCCTGGCCCAACTGGCCGAGGACTTCGCCGCCGATGTCCCGGTCGGGCTGACGGCATCCGGGCCATACTCGACCACATGACCCCGTCACTCCTGCGCTCGCGCCGACGGATTCCCCTGATTCCACAGGGACTTCGCACGGGACCTCGGTCGTCTCCGCCGCAGCTGCCGTCGGGGCCGGGGCGCAGGAGTCGGATCCTGGCCGGTGTCGCACTGGCTCTCGCGCTGACGGTCGTCCTGTCCGTCACACTGAGCCAGTGCGACTCGGACCCCGCTCCACCGCAGGTGGTTCCCTGGGCCGACGGCTCCACCCACGGCCGCTGGACCTCGGTGTTCAACGGCCACGGCACCAACACCGGCGACGACGACTCGCTGACCCTGTCCCCGATGCCCGCCGAGGACCCGGGCACCACCCATGCCGGGCTCGTCGTCAGCACCGCGTCCTACGCCGACGTACGGTTCGAGGCGCGGATGCGGACGGTGGAGCAGCTGCGGTCGCCGAAGCCGAACCCGTGGGAAGTGCCCTGGCTGGTCTGGGCGTACACCGACCCCGAGCACTTCTACTACATCGCCCTCAAGCCGAACGGCTGGGAGCTCGGCAAGCGGGACCCGGCGTATCCGGGCGGGCAGCGGTTCCTGGCCACGGGGCACGAGGAGTACCCGGTGGGCGACTGGTCCTCCGTCCGAGTGGAACAGAAGGCGGCGGCGCTCACCGTACAGGTGGACGGAGAGGAGCTCGTCACCTT
The DNA here is from genome assembly GCF_030403745.1 of Streptomyces sp. S.PB5. Lineage (GTDB taxonomy): Bacteria > Actinomycetota > Actinomycetes > Streptomycetales > Streptomycetaceae > Streptomyces. Next base: position 720,214 of record NZ_JAQMWP010000001.1, on the reverse strand, counting down.
CACCGACACCGAACGCCCTTATCTCCAGGGCAGGGTGGGCGCCTACACCGAGGACGCCACAGTCAAGTTCGAAGGCCTCGACGCCTCCTGAGCATGCGACAGCGCCTGCCATCCGTCCGGTCGGGGACGAGGAAGGCAGGCGCGGTCACTGTTCCGTACGCCTTTGTACGGGACGTCTGTCGATCCTCCGGATCAGACCATCAGGGAACGGTCCGTCGGGCGGATCGGGGCCGGCAGTTCGCTGGCCCCGGTCAGGAACCGGTCGACGCCGCGGGCGGCCGAGCGGCCCTCCGCGATCGCCCACACGATGAGGGACTGGCCGCGGCCCGCGTCACCGGCGACGTACACACCGGGGACGTTGGTCCGGAAGTCGGCGTCGCGCGCGATGTTGCCGCGCTCGTCGAGCTCCAGGCCGAACTGCTCGACCAGGCCGTTCTCGCGGTCGGTGCCGGTGAAGCCCATCGCGAGGGTGACCAGCTGGGCGGGGATCTTGCGCTCCGTGCCCGGCTTCTGGGTCAGCTTGCCGTCGACGAACTCGACCTCGGTGAGGTGCAGCCACTGTACGTTGCCGTCCTCGTCGCCCTCGAAGTGGGTGGTGGAGACGGAGTAGACCCGCTCGCCGCCCTCCTCGTGCGCGGACGTGACCTTGTACAGCATCGGGAAGGTCGGCCACGGCTGGGAGACCGCGTTCCGCTCCTCGTTCGGGCGGGGCATGATCTCCAGCTGCGTGACGGAGGCCGCGCCCTGGCGGTGGGCGGTGCCCACGCAGTCGGCGCCGGTGTCGCCACCGCCGATGACCACGACGTGCTTGCCCTCGGCGGTGATGGGGGCGGTCACGTAGTCGCCCTCCTGCACCTTGTTGGCCAGCGGCAGGTACTCCATGGCCTGGTGGATGCCCTTGAGCTCGCGGCCCGGCACCGGCAGGTCACGCGCGGTCGTCGCACCGGCGGCGATGACGACCGCGTCGTACCGCTTCTTCAGGTCGGTCGCCTTGAGGTCGCGGCCGATCTCGATGCCGGTGCGGAAGCGGGTGCCCTCCGCGCGCATCTGCTCGATACGGCGGTTGATGTGCCGCTTCTCCATCTTGAACTCGGGGATGCCGTACCGGAGAAGGCCTCCGATGCGGTCCGCGCGCTCGTAGACGGCGACGGTGTGACCGGCCCGGGTCAGCTGCTGGGCGGCGGCGAGACCCGCCGGGCCCGAGCCGATGACGGCGACGGTCTTGCCCGACAGGCGCTCGGGGGCCTGCGGGGCGACGTCACCGCTGTCCCACGCCTTGTCGATGATCGAGACCTCGACGTTCTTGATGGTCACGGCCGGCTGGTTGATGCCGAGGACACACGCCGACTCACAGGGAGCCGGGCACAGCCGCCCGGTGAACTCCGGGAAGTTGTTGGTGGCGTGCAGCCGCTCCGACGCGGCCGCCCAGTCCTCGCGGTAGGCGTAGTCGTTCCACTCGGGGATGAGGTTCCCCAGCGGACAGCCGTTGTGGCAGAACGGGATGCCGCAGTCCATGCAGCGGGACGCCTGCTTCGAGATGATCGGCAGCAGCGAGCCCGGGACGTAGACCTCGTTCCAGTCCTTCAGCCGGACGTCGACGGGGCGGGACTTGGCGACCTCGCGGCCGTGGTTCAGGAAGCCCTTCGGGTCAGCCATTGGTCGCCGCCTCCATCATCTTCTCGGTGATCTCGGACTCGGAGAGTCCCGCCTGCTCGGCGGCGTCCTTGGCGGCGAGCACTGCCTTGTACGTGCTGGGGATGATCTTGCTGAAGCGCTCCACGGCGGCATCCCACTCGGCGAGCAGCTTCTCGGCGACCGTCGAACCGGTCTCCTCGGCGTGGCGGCGCACCACGTCGTGCAGCCACTGCTTGTCGGCGTCGTCCAGCGCCTCCACGGCGTTCACGTTGCCGACGTTGACGTTGTCGCGGTCCAGGTCGATGACGTACGCGATACCGCCCGACATGCCGGCCGCGAAGTTGCGGCCCGTCTCGCCGAGGACCACCGCGTGGCCGCCGGTCATGTACTCGCAGCCGTGGTCGCCCACGCCCTCGGAGACCACCAGCGCACCGGAGTTGCGGACGCAGAAGCGCTCACCGGTACGGCCGCGCAGGAACAGCTCGCCGCCGGTCGCACCGTAGGCGATGGTGTTGCCCGCGATCGTGGAGAACTCCGCGAGGTGGTCGGCGCCCCGGTCCGGGCGGACGATCACACGGCCGCCGGAGAGGCCCTTGCCGACGTAGTCGTTGGCGTCGCCCTCCAGGCGCAGCGTGACACCGCGCGGCAGGAAGGCGCCGAAGGACTGGCCGGCGGAACCGGTGAAGGTGATGTCGATGGTGTCGTCGGGCAGACCGGCGCCACCGAACTTCTTCGTCACCTCGTGGCCGAGCATGGTGCCGACCGTGCGGTTGATGTTGCGGATCGCGACCTGGGCGCGCACCGGCTGGGCGTCGGTGGCGCTGGACGCGGCGAGGGCGTCGGCGGCGAGCTTGATGAGCTCGTTGTCGAGTGCCTTCTCCAGGCCGTGCTCCTGCTCGATCACCTGGTGCAGAGCGGCACCCTCGGGCAGCTCGGGCACGTAGAAGAGCGGCTCCAGGTCCAGGCCCTGCGCCTTCCAGTGGTCGACCGCGCGGGTCACGTCGAGGGCCTCGGCGTGGCCGACGGCCTCCTCGATGGAGCGGAAGCCCAGCTCGGCGAGGAGCTCGCGGACCTCCTGGGCGATGAACTGGAAGAAGTTCACCACGTACTCGGCCTTGCCGGTGAACCGGTCGCGCAGCACCGGGTTCTGGGTGGCGATGCCGACCGGGCAGGTGTCCAGGTGGCAGACGCGCATCATGACGCAGCCGGAGACGACGAGCGGCGCGGTCGCGAAACCGAACTCCTCGGCGCCGAGCAGCGCGGCGATGACGACGTCACGGCCGGTCTTCAGCTGACCGTCGGTCTGCACGACGATCCGGTCGCGCAGGCCGTTGAGCAGCAGGGTCTGCTGGGTCTCGGCGAGACCCAGCTCCCAGGGACCACCGGCGTGCTTCAGGGAAGTAAGGGGAGAAGCACCCGTACCACCGTCGTGACCCGAGATGAGCACGACGTCCGCGTGCGCCTTGGACACACCCGCGGCGACCGTGCCGACGCCGACCTCCGAGACCAGCTTCACGTGAATCCGCGCCTGCGGGTTCGCGTTCTTCAGGTCGTGGATCAGCTGGGCCAGGTCCTCGATGGAGTAGATGTCGTGGTGCGGCGGCGGGGAGATGAGGCCGACGCCCGGCGTCGAGTGACGCGTCTTGGCGACCCACGGGTACACCTTGTGGCCGGGCAGCTGACCGCCCTCGCCGGGCTTGGCGCCCTGCGCCATCTTGATCTGGATGTCGTCAGCGTTGACCAGGTACTCGGAGGTCACACCGAAGCGGCCGGAGGCGACCTGCTTGATGGACGACCGGCGGGCCGGGTCGTACAGACGCTCCGGGTCCTCGCCGCCCTCACCGGTGTTGGACTTGCCGCCCAGCTGGTTCATGGCGATGGCGAGGGTCTCGTGCGCCTCCTTGGAGATGGAGCCGTACGACATGGCGCCGGTGGAGAAACGCTTGACGATCTCGGAGACGGGCTCGACCTCGTCGACGGAGATCGACGGGCGGTCCGACTTGCCGTTCTTTTCTGTTTTCAGGGCGAAGAGTCCACGCAGCGTCATGAGCCGCTCGGACTGCTCGTTCACGCGGTCCGTGTACTTCTTGAAGATGTCGAAGCGGCCGGTGCGCGTGGAGTGCTGGAGGCGGAAGACCGTCTCCGGGTCGAACAGGTGCGGCTCGCCCTCGCGGCGCCACTGGTACTCGCCGCCTATGTCGAGGGCGCGGTGCGCGGGCGCGATGCCGGAGGCCGGGTAGGCCTTGGCGTGGCGGGCGGCGACCTCCTTGGCGATGACGTTGATGCCGACGCCGCCGATCTTGGTGGCCGTGCCGTTGAAGTACTTCTCGACGAACTCGTCCGCGAGACCGACGGCCTCGAAGACCTGGGCGCCGCGGTAGGAGGCGACGGTCGAGATGCCCATCTTCGACATGACCTTCAGAACGCCCTTGCCGAGGGCGTAGATCAGGTTGCGGATGGCCTGCTCGGACTCGATGTCGGACAGGAAGGTGCCGGCGCGGACCAGGTCCTCGACGGACTCCATGGCGAGGTACGGGTTCACGGCCGCGGCGCCGAAGCCGATCAGCAGGGCGACGTGGTGGACCTCGCGGACGTCACCGGCCTCGACCAGCAGGCCCACCTGGGTGCGCTGCTTGGTGTGGATGAGGTGGTGGTGGACGGCGGCGGTGAGCAGCAGCGACGGGATCGGCGCGTGCTCGGCGTCGGAGTGCCGGTCCGACAGGACGATCAGACGGGCGCCGTTCTCGATGGCGGCGTCGGCCTCGGCGTAGATCTCCTCGATGCGCGCGGCGAGGGCGTCACCGCCGCCGGAGACCCGGTACAGACCGGACAGGGTCGCGGCCTTGAAGCCGGGCATGTCGCCGTCGGCGTTGATGTGGATGAGCTTGGCCAGCTCGTCGTTGTCGATCACCGGGAACGGCAGGGTGACCGTACGGCAGGACGCGGCGCTCGGCTCCAGGAGGTTGCCCTGCGGGCCCAGGGACGACCGCAGCGAGGTCACGAGCTCCTCGCGGATGGCGTCCAGCGGCGGGTTGGTGACCTGCGCGAACAGCTGGGTGAAGTAGTCGAAGAGCAGGCGCGGGCGCGAGCTCAGCGCGGCGATCGGCGAGTCCGTGCCCATCGAACCGATCGGCTCGGCGGCGGCCTTGGCCATCGGCGCGAGGATGACGCGCAGCTCCTCCTCGGTGTAACCGAAGGTCTGCTGGCGGCGGGTGACCGAGGCGTGGGTGTGCACGATGTGCTCACGCTCGGGCAGGTCGGACAGCTCGATCTCGCCGGCCTCGAGCCACTCGGCGTACGGCTTCTCCGCCGCGAGCTCGGCCTTGATCTCGTCGTCCTCGATGATGCGGTGCTCGGCGGTGTCGACGAGGAACATCCTGCCGGGCTGCAGCCGGCCCTTGCGGACCACCTTGGCGGGGTCGATGTCGAGGACGCCGACCTCGGAGCCGAGTACGACCAGACCGTCGTCGGTGACCCAGTAGCGGCCCGGGCGCAGGCCGTTGCGGTCGAGCACGGCACCGACCTGGGTGCCGTCGGTGAAGGTGACACAGGCCGGGCCGTCCCAGGGCTCCATCATCGTGGAGTGGAACTGGTAGAAGGCGCGCCGGGCCGGGTCCATGGAGTCGTGGTTCTCCCACGCCTCCGGGATCATCATCAGCACGGAGTGCGGCAGCGAACGCCCACCGAGGTGGAGCAGTTCGAGCACCTCGTCGAAGGACGCCGAGTCGGAGGCGTCCGGCGTACACACCGGGAAGACGCGCTCGAGCGCCTTGTCGTCGTTGCCGAACAGGTCCGAGACCAGCTGCGACTCGCGGGCCACCATCCAGTTGCGGTTGCCCTTGACGGTGTTGATCTCACCGTTGTGCGCGACGAAGCGGTAGGGGTGCGCGAGCGGCCACGACGGGAAGGTGTTCGTGGAGAAGCGCGAGTGGACGAGCGCGATGGCCGAGGCGAAGCGGCGGTCGGACAGGTCCGGGAAGAAGGGCTCCAGCTGACCGGTGGTCAGCATGCCCTTGTACACGATCGTGCGCGCGGAGAGCGACGGGAAGTAGACGTCGACCTCGCGTTCGGCGCGCTTGCGCAGCACGAACACCTTGCGGTCGAGGTCGATGCCGGAGCTGACGCCGTCGGCGACGAATATCTCGCGGAAGACGGGCATGGTCGACCGGGCGGTGGCACCGAGCAGCTCAGGAGCGACCGGAACCGCACGCCAGCCGAGGACGGTGAGGCCCTCTTCGGACGCGATGGTCTCGATCTGCGAGACGGAGTCCTCGGTGCCGTCCTCCGGGAGGAAGGCGATGCCGACGGCGTACGCACCGGCCTCGGGCAGCTCGAACCCGGCCACCTCACGGAAGAACGCGTCCGGGACCTGGGTCAGGATGCCCGCGCCGTCACCCGAGTCGGGCTCGGAGCCGGTGGCACCGCGGTGCTCCAGGTTGCGCAGAACCGTGAGCGCCTGTTCGACCAGCGCATGGCTCGCCTCGCCGGTGAGGGTGGCCACAAAGCCGACGCCACAGGCGTCGCGCTCGTTGCGGGGGTCGTACATACCCTGCGCAGCAGGGCGAGCATCCATGAAGGACCACTTCTGGCCATTCGCGGAGTGCTGGGACGGCTGGCGCGGCGTACGCATCGGCTCTCCCGTCGTCGTCTCAAGTGGCATGTCTGGCGTGCCGAGGGACGACGCTGGCCCTCTGCGTGTGCGCAAAATTTCGTGCAGGTTACATGATGGAGCGGATCTCGGGAAGCGGATATCCCGTTCCAACATGCGGACGCCACGAGAGTGCGATGCGGGTATCGCGAACGTGGCCTGAAGTGTGTGGGACCGAACAGGACAGATCAGTGTCTGTCGGTCCAAGGGGGCGGGGGGAGCGGCGTCGCCCACCTCGCGAGTGCGCGGCAGGCGTCATTGCCCACCAGCGCTTACGGCTCATGCCCAGTGGTTAAGCATTCGAAACCAGTGAGTAACGGCTACTTATGCGGCCCAACGCATAAGTTCCAGTTGGCTTATCCTACGGCCGTTCCGAACAAAGTGCCCAGGGCGTACGTCACACCGGCCGCGGCACCACCGAGAGCGAGCTGCCGCAGTCCGCTGAACCACCAGGTCCGCGCGGTCACCTTGGCCACCACGGCACCGCACCCGAAGAGCCCGAGGAGCGCGACGAGCACGGCCGGCCACAGCGCACTGGCGCCCAGCAGATAGGGCAGTACGGGAAGCAGGGCGCCCAGCGCGAACGCCCCGAACGACGACACGGCGGCGACGAGCGGCGAGGGCAGATCCCCGGGATCGATCCCGAGCTCCTCACGGGCGTGTATCTCCAGGGCCTGCTCGGGATCCCGCGACAGCTGCTTGGCGACCTCCCGCGAGAGCCAGGGCTCGACCCCTCGGGCCTCGTACAGAGCCGCGAGCTCGGCTTCCTCGTCCTGCGGATGCTTGCGCAGCTCCCGCCGCTCGACATCCAGCTCGGCCTCGACCAGCTCCCGCTGCGAGGCGACGGAGGTGTACTCACCGGCGGCCATGGAGAAGGCGCCGGCGGCCAGGCCGGCAAGCCCCGTCACCACGATGACCTGCTGGCCGACGGCCCCGCCGGCGACGCCGGTCATGAGGGCGAGGTTGGAGACAAGCCCGTCCATGGCCCCGAAGACGGCGGGCCGCAGCCAACCACCGTTCACATCGCGGTGGGTGTGGTTGTCACGGTGCGCCTCGTGCAGTGGCGCCTCGGTCTCGATGATGGCCATCTCGGACTCCCCCAGGAAAGCTAAGCCAAAGCTAACTTTAGACTGATTCTAATTACCGACAACCAGACTGTACGCCGCGGAATTCCTGCCCGCCAGAAAGGAAAGCCTGGGCTAACCTGCAGCTTTACCCTCGAATGCGCATACGATCAGCACCCCGCTCATATGTCGACCGGGTGATGCTGGGGCTGCGGATGCTCGTGTGACACACCCCGGTGGGACACATCCGCAAAGGCCCCGCGTCCCGTGCGGAGCCTCCGGAAGAGAGGCCCCGTATGGCATCCATCGCCTGCATTCCCTCGGTTCCGACACCCGGCGACGCCGCCCGGCTCCGCGAGCGGGCCCGCGGCGCGCTCCTGGGCCTGGCGGTGGGCGACGCACTGGGAGCACCGGCGGAGAACATGAAACCGTCGGAGATCAGAGCCCGCTGGGGCCGCATCACGGGCTACGTCGCGGAACACCCCGCGGGCACGGACGACACGGAGTACGCGATCTTCTCGGGCCTCCTCCTCGCCCGCCACGGCTCGGCACTGACGCCGACCGATGTGGAAGCGGCCTGGCACAAGTGGATCGCGGACCGGGACGAGGGGCCCTTCCGCGGGGCGGGCTTCAGCGAACGAGGCACCCTGGAGAACCTCCGCAGAGGCCTGGCCGCCCCCATCTCGGCCCAGCATCGCCACGCCTGGAGCGACGGCCTGGCGATGCGGGCGGCCCCCTTCGGCGTCTTCGCGGCGGGCCGCCCGGCAGAGGCGGCAAGGCTGGTGGCCATCGACGGCTCGGTCAGCCACGACGGCGAGGGCATCTACGGCGGCCAGGCGGTGGCGGCAGGCGTGGCAGCCGCCATGACGGGCGCCCCCACGATCGCGGTGGTGGCCTCGGCCCTGGCGGTGGTCCCGGACGACTCATGGACGGCACGGTCCCTGCGCAGGGCGGTGGCGGTGGCCCACAGAGGCGAACGAGCGGTCCGCTCAGCGGTGGTCATCGGCGGCTACCCCTGGACCGACCTGGCCCCCGAAGCGGTCGCATTGGCCTTCGGCGCCTACGCGGCGGCCGACGGCGACTTCGTGGACGCGGTCCTCACGGCGGTGAACATGGGAAGAGACGCCGACACGACGGCAGCGGTGGCGGGGGCGCTGGCGGGCGCGACAAGGGGCGTGTCCGCCATCCCGACGGACTGGGCATCAGCGATCGGCCCGGCCAGAGGCAGCTGCCTCCCGGCAATGGCGGGCCATCACGTCCTGGACGTGGCGGACAGACTGACGGAAGCGGTACGAGGCCCAGATCCCGTGAGCGAGGAGCACTGGCCGACTCCGGACCCGACGGCGTTCGCGCTGGCGGCGGACGAGGACTCGGGGACAAACGGATGAGCCCGCACCTCTCAGCCCGTCCGGCGTTTGAGGACGAGGCCCCTTCAGGGCCGACGGGGGTCCAGGGGGCGGAGCCCCCTGGGTGCGGGGTCGAAGGGGCGGCAGCCCCTGGAGGACGGTGGGGGTCCCCCCTCTGGGGGAGGGAAGGGGCGGCGGGGGCGAAAGAATCCCGGCGCACCGAACAACGCACCGAACAACGCACCCAACGCCGCATCGAAGGCCTCCTGCTAGGCCTGGCCGCAGGCGACGCCGCAGGCTGGCCCGCCGCCCGCCACAGAGCCGCCCGCATGCCCGACTGGACCCGCCGCCTCACCCGCGAACTCGACACCTTCGCCGAACAGAACGCCACCACCACCCTCCCCGTCCCCATCGCCCTCAACCAACCCCCCGAGCCCCTCCGCCTCGGCCCCTCCGACGACGCGGAATGGGCGGCCTTCGCCGCCGAGGCCCTCCTCCGCGCAGGCGACGACACCGCTCTGGGCGACCTGAGCCGGGAACGCCGCACCAGAGCCGCGATCGACCTCACCTGGAACGCCCTCGCCAGTGAGGTGGCCGCTGCGGCGGACCGCGCCCCCGAGGTCGAATCCGCCGTACTCCCCCTGAGAGCCCGTATCTCGGTGCGAGCGGGCCTGGGCAACCTGGCCGCCGGCCTGCGCCCACCCGCGACAGGCCATGACAACCCCCACTACTTCGACGACGCGGCCTGCGTCAGGGCCTGCGTCCTGGCGGTCGCCCACCCCGGCGACCCCCGACTCGCCGCGGCCCTCGCCGAGTTCGACGCCCGCTACACCCAGGACGGCGACGGAGTGCACGGCGCGAGAGCCATGGCCGCGGCCGTCTCCCTGGCCCTGACCGGCGAAACCGTCCACGCCTGCACCACAGCCGCCCTCGCGGAACTCCCCGAGGAAACAGAGATCGGCAGAAACGCCCGCCACGCCCTGAAGCTCGCCCAGGACGCAGAGAACGCCTTCACCCTCGTCCCCCTCCTGGAGCACCAGATCGTCGACCACGTCTACAGCTACGGCATCGCAGCCGCCGAAACGGTCCCCGTGGCCCTGGCCCTCTCCACCGCCGCCCGAGGCCGCATCGCCGAGGCGATCCCCGCCGCGGCCTGTCTCTCCCGGGTCGCGGACTCCGCCCCCGCCCTGACCGGCGCCCTGACCGGCGCGCTGAGCGGCGGCAACGCCATCCCCACCACCTGGCGGGACACCTGCCGCACCCTCTCCGGCTGTGCCCTCCCCCGTCTCACCGGCACCGACCTCGTGGAACTCGCCGAGCTCCTGGAAGCCACACAACCGGCCCCACCAGGTGGATGATTCGGGCATGACGCCCAAACAGCAAGAAAGACGTCCGCCCGATGCGACACCCCTCGAAGACCGGATCGCCCACGCCCTCGTGGGCGCGGCGGTAGGCGACGCCCTGGGCGGTCCGGTCGAGGGTTACTCCCCCGACCAGATCCTCGAACGCCACGGCGGCCGCGTCCACGGCATCGTCGGCCCCTGGAACGGCGACGCCTGGCGCACGGCCCGCCCCATCGCCCCGTACCACAAGGGCGACGGCCACGTCACCGACGACACCTTGATGACGCACGCCCTGATCAGGGTCTACGCCAAGGTCCGCGACCACCTGGACGCCTACGCCATCGCGGACCACCTGGTCCCGGACCTGATGACGACCCCGCGCTGGATCCCGGAGCTGGAACAAGAGGCGCTCCCCCTGCACCGCGTCTTCCTGGCGGAGAAGTGGCTGGTCACCCGCCTCCACTACGCCCACGCAGACCCCCGCGAGGCAGGCGTCGGCAACATCGTGAACTGCGGCGCGGCGATGTACATGGCCCCGGTCGGCCTGGTGAACGCGGCCAACCCCCGCGCCGCGTACGCCGAGGCGCTGGACATCGCGGGCCCCCACCAGTCGTCGTACGGCAGGGAGGCGGCGGGGGTCTTCGCGGCGGCGGTGGCGGCGGCCTGCGCCCCGGACGCGACCCCGGAGTCGGTGGTCACGGCATGCCTGTCCCTGGCGAAGGACGGCACCCGGGAAGCGATCCTCAAGGTCTGCGAAGCGGCCCAGGAGCACAGGGACTTCGAGTCCGCGCTGATCCCCCTCCGAGAAGCGGTCGCCCCCTACGACACCGTGGGCCCCGACTACCGCGCCCCCTCCCTGGGCGCCCGCCGCCCCTCCCGCCTCCACGCGATCGAGGAACTCCCCGTCGCCCTCGGCATGTTGCTGGTGGCCGCGGGCGACTTCCGCCACGCGGTCCTGGGCGCGGTCAACTACGGCCGCGACTGCGACTCGATCGCCACGATGGCAGGCGCGATCGCGGGCGCCCTGGGCTCCCCGCCCCCTGAGGACTGGGCGAAACAGGTATCGGAAGCCAGCCGTCTGGACCTCTGGGAGCCGGCGACGACACTCACCGAGGTGACCCGCGAGATCTACGAACGGGACGTACGCCGCCGCCGCGCCCACGAGGCGGCCTTCACCGCGGTCGGAGGCCCGAGATGCTCCGACTGACCTGGGTCCAGCCGGAAGACCTCCTGGGCCACGAACTCCGCCAGGCGGTGCTGGACGGCCGAGAGGCATGCCTGATCGCGGCGCGATGGAAAGCGGCGGGAGGCCAGGAGGCCCCCCTGAGCGCAGGCGCCTCCCCGGACCCCTCCTCCAGATACCTGCGCCAACTGGCAAAGGACCTACTGGACGAACTGGCAGACCTACCAAGCAAGTCAGAGGAAGCCGAACCAACAGACCTGGCGAGCATCAAGGCACTGTGCCCAGCATGGCCACTTAGCCCGCTTAGCCTGCGGGCAGGCGTGCCGCTAGGGGCGGCACGGGTGGGCGCTGGGGGTCCCCCCTCTGGGGGAGGCACCCCGCCAGCGCGGGCAAGCGCACCCACCCCGACAGCAACCCCCACCCAGGCCAACTACGAAGCAGCCTGGCTAGGCAGAGCCATCGGCTGCCTCCTGGGCAAACCAGTGGAGAAACTCCCCCTGGAAGCCATCCGCGCCCTGGCCAGATCCACCGGCAACTGGCCCCTGAACGCGTACTTCACAGCCAAGGGAGTCCCCGAACCCCTCCTCGAAGCCCACCCCTGGAACCGCCGCTCGGCACCCACCTCCCTCGCCGAGAACATCGACGGCATGCCAGAGGACGACGACCTCAACTACCCCCTCCTCAACCTCCTCCTGCTGCAACGCCACGGCAGATCCTTCACCACCCCCGACGTAGCGACCCTCTGGCTCGACGAACTCCCCGCAGGCCGCACGTTCACAGCGGAACGCATCGCCTACCGCAACCTCCTCCTCGGCCTGAACCCACCGCACACGGCCCGCCACCGCAACCCCTTCCGCGAATGGATCGGCGCCCTGATCCGAGCCGACGTCCACGGCTGGACCAACCCCGGCGACCCGGCAGCCGCCGCCGAACAGGCCCATAGAGACGCCACCCTCACCCACACCGCCAACGGCGTCTACGCGGCGATGTTCACGGCGGCCACGATCGCCGCCGCGGCCACCGGCGAGCACGACATCCACGCCTGTCTGCGCACCGGCCTGACCGTGATCCCCCCGACCTCCCGCCTGATGAAGGCAATCCACCACGCGATCCAACTGGCAGAAGAAACCGAAGACTTCGACAAGGTCGTGGACGAACTCCACGCCACCTACGCCCACACCCACCACTGGGTCCACGCGATCCCCAACACGGCCCTCATCACCGCCGCCCTCACGCACGCCGACGGCGACTTCACCGCATCCATCTGCAAAGCGGTGAGCGGCGGTTGGGACACCGACTCCAACGGCGCCACGGCGGGCAGCATCGCCGCCCTCCTCGCCGGCACTCCCGACAACCTCCCCGACCGCTGGACCGCCCCCCTGAAGAACCGCCTCTCCACCACCGTCGCCGACTTCGACGGCAGCGGCTTCGACGCCCTGGCCCACCTCACCCACCTGGAGGCTTCCCGCCCATGACCCACATCGCCGTCCTAGGCAGCACGAACATGGACCTCGTCGCCTATGTCGAGAAGGCCCCGCAACGCGGAGAGACCGTGACGGGACGCGAGTTCCGTACGGTCCCCGGCGGCAAGGGCGCCAACCAGGCGATCGCCGCGGCCCGCGCCGGCGCGAACGTCTCGATGATGGGCGCGGTCGGCAACGACACCTACGGCACCCAGCTCCGCTCCACCCTCGAACACTCCGGCGTCGACACCGACCATCTCCGCACCGTCGAGGGCCCGTCGGGCACCGCCCACATCGTCGTCGACGACGAGGGCGGCAACGCGATCGTGGTGATCCCCGCCGCGAACGGCACCGTCGACCACCTGGCCCCGGGCGACGAGGGCCTCATCGCCGGCGCCGACGCCCTGCTCCTCCAGCTGGAGATCCCGCTGGCGGCGGTCGTCGCGGGCGCCGAGGCGGCCCGCGCCCACGGTGTCCGGACGATCCTGACGCCTGCCCCGGCCCAGCCTCTCCCCCTCGAACTCCTCACCGCCACTGACCTGTTGATCCCCAACGAGCACGAGGCGACCACCCTCACCGGCCGCACCGACCCGCACGCCGCGGCCCTCGCCCTGCTGGAGGAGGTGCCGGAGGTGGTGGTCACCCTGGGCTCCGCGGGCAGCCTCTACGTGGCCCGCGACGCCGACCCCGTGGCCGTCCCCGCCCCGCAGGTGTCCACGGTCGACTCGACCGGCGCGGGCGACACCTTCGTGGGCGCCCTCGCGGTGGCACTGGGCGAAGGCCGCCCCATGCCGCAGGCCCTGAAGTGGGCGGCCACGGCCGCGGCGATCTCGGTCCAGCGGCCCGGCGCCTCCACATCGATGCCCTACCGCCCGGAGATCGACAAGCAGTTCACGGGATGACCGCCATGAACCGAGCCGCACCCCTCACCGGCCTGCGTGTCCTGGACCTCGCCACCCTCTTCGCCGGCCCCCTGGCCGCCACGATGCTCGGCGACTTCGGCGCGGAGGTCATCAAGGTCGAGCACCCCGCCAAACCCGACCCCTCCCGCGGCCACGGCCCGTCGAAGGACGGCGTGGGTCTGTGGTGGAAACTCCTCGGCCGCAACAAACGCACGATCACCCTGGACCTCTCCAAGCCGGGCGGCCGGACCACCCTCCTGCGCCTCGCCGCCACCGCCGACGTGCTCATCGAGAACTTCCGCCCCGGCACCCTGGAGAAATGGGACCTCGGCTGGGAGGAGCTCTCCGCCGCCAACCCCCGTCTGGTCCTCACCCGTGTCACCGCCTTCGGGCAGTTCGGCCCCTACGCCCACCGCCCCGGCTTCGGCACCCTCGCCGAGGCGATGAGCGGCTTCGCGGCGATCACCGGCGAACCGGACGCACCCCCGACGCTCCCCCCGTTCGGCCTCGCCGACTCCATCGCCGGGCTGGCGACGGCGTATGCGGTGATGACGGCTCTCGCCGCCCGCGACCGCACGGGCGAGGGCCAGGTCGTGGACATGGCGATCATCGAACCGATCCTCAGCGTCCTCGGCCCGCAGCCCACCTGGTACGACCAACTCGGCTACGTCCAGCAACGCACCGGAAACCGCTCCGCCAACAACGCCCCGCGCAACACCTACCGCACCGCGGACGGCAGTTGGGTCGCCGTCTCCACCTCCGCCCAGTCGGTCGCGGAACGCGTGATGCGCCTGGTCGGCCGCGAGGACCTGATCGCCGAACCGTGGTTCGCCACGGGCGCCGACCGGGCCGCCCACGCCGACGTCCTCGACGAGGCGGTCGGCACCTGGATCGCCGGCCGCACCCGTACGGAGGTCCTGGCGGCCTTCGAGAAGGCGGAGGCCGCGGTGGCCCCGGTCCAGGACGTGCGGGACGTGATGACGGACCCCCAGTACGAGGCCCTCGACACCATCACCACGGTCACCGACCCGGAGCTCGGCCCCCTCCGTATGCAGAACGTCCTCTTCCGCCTCTCGGCCACCCCCGGCGCGATCCGCTGGACCGGCCGCCCGCACGGCGCGGACACCGCGGAGGTCCTGACCGAACTGGGCCTGACCAAGGCCGAGTTGGCGACGCTGCGCCAGGCGGGCGCCGTATGACGGCAGCACCACTGACCTGGCTGTACGCCCCCGGCGACCGCCCGCACGTGGTGGCGAAGGCCCTGACGGCCGGCGCCGATGTCGTGGTGATCGACCTGGAGGACGCGGTCGCCCCCGACCGCAAGGCCTACGCCCGCGACGCCACGGCCGAGCTCCTGACCGAGCCCCACCCCGTCCCCGTCCATGTCCGGGTGAACGCCCTGGAGAGCCCTCTCGCGGCGGACGATCTGAAGGCACTGTCCGCCCTCCCCGGCCTGGCCGGCCTCCGTCTCCCCAAGGTCACCTCCCCGGACCAGATCACCACCATCGCCGACCGCATTCCTCCCGCCGCCGGAGGCGCCCTCTCCCTCTACGCCCTCCTGGAAACAGCCCTGGGCGTGGAGCGCGCCTACGACATCGCCGCGGCCCACCCCTGCCTGCACGGCATCGCCCTCGGCGAGGCGGACCTCCGCGCCGACCTGGGCGTACGCGACGACGCCGGCCTCGACTGGTCCCGCTCCCGAGTCGTCGTGGCCGCCCGAGCCGCGGCCCTCCCGCCCCCGCCCCAGTCGGTCCACCCCGACATCCGCGACCTGGAGGGCCTGGCCGCCTCCTGCGCCCACGGCCGCACCCTCGGCTTCCTGGGCCGCGCCGCCATCCACCCCCGCCAGCTCCCGGTGATCGAGCGGGCCTACCTCCCGACGACCTGGGAGATCGAACAGGCGGAAACGATCGTGAAGGCGGCGTCCGTGGAACCGGGCGCCCAGGCACTGCCCGACGGCAGCTTCATCGACGCCGCGGTGGTGGCGGCGGCCCGACGCACCCTGTCCCTGGCACGCCGCCGCTGACGACCGCCCGCATACGACGAGGGCGCCCGGCAGACCCGGGCGCCCTCGTCGTCGTACGACAGCCGTCAGCTCTTCCTGGCCGACTCGGCCTCATCCGCGGACTCGGCCGCATCCGTATCCGTCGATCCGGCCTCGTCCTTCGACTCGGCCTCGGCCTTCACCTCGGCGGAGCCGGGCTCGGCCTTTTCCTCGCCGTCCGTCTTCTCGTCCTCCGCGTCCTCACCGTCAGCGGCATTCGGCTCGACGACCTCTTCGCGCCCCGGGCGCTTCCTCGCCGACAGCACGATGTACAGCACCGCGAGCAGGAACACGATGACCGCGGTCCAGTTGTTCAGCCGCAGGCCCAGGATGTGGTGGGCGTCGTCGACGCGGAGGTACTCGATCCAGAACCGGCCCACGCAGTACGCGGCGACGTACAGCGCGAACGCTCGTCCGTGGCCCAGCTTGAAGCGGCGGTCGGCCCAGATGACGAGGAGGGCGACGCCGATGCACCACAGGGACTCGTAGAGGAAGGTCGGGTGGTAGTAGCCCGGGACCCGGCCGTCCGTGGAGGACGTGATGTGCAGGGCCCAGGGCAGATCCGTCTCCCGCCCGTACAGCTCCTGGTTGAACCAGTTGCCCCAACGGCCGATCGCCTGTGCGAGGGCGATGCCGGGGGCGATGGCGTCGGCGTAGGCCGGGAGCGGGATGCCCCGGCGGCGACAGCCGATCCAGGCACCCACCGCACCGAGCGCGATCGCGCCCCAGATGCCGAGACCGCCCTCCCAGATCTTGAAGGCGTCCACCCAGTCACGGCCCTCGCTGAAGTACAGCTCGTAGTCCGTGATCACGTGGTACAGCCGGCCGCCGAGCAGACCGAACGGCACGGCCCAGACCGCGATGTCGGCCACCGTGCCGGCCCGCCCGCCCCGGGCGATCCAGCGCTTGTTGCCGAGCCAGACGGCAACGAAGACGCCGATGATGATGCAGAACGCATAGCCGCGCAGCGGAATGGGGCCGAGGTGGATCACCCCGCGCGACGGGCTGGGAATGTAGGCAAGTTCCATGGCAACCCCGACGCTACCGTGCCGGGCGGCGCCCGCGGCAGGCAGCCCGGCTACGGGTCCATAACGGGAGGGCCGGAGAACTCCTATCCCTTGTTGGCCTCCTGCACCAGCTGCTTCAGCTTCGCCGGGGTCATCGTCTGGTCCTGATAGATGTTCTTGCCGTCCAGGAGCACGGTCGGGGTACCGGTGAACTTGCCCTTGCGGAAGGCCGCCGCGGACTTGGCGACCCAGCTGTCGTGGGTGCCGCCCTCGACACAGGTGCGGAACGCCGGGGTGTCCAGGCCGTCGACCTTCTTGGCCAGCTCGATGAGCTTGCTGTTCTTGGCGTAGGCGTCGTCGGTCTCCGCCGGCTGGTTCTCGTACAGCACGTCGTGGTACGCGGTGAACTTGCCCGCGTCCTGCGCACAGGCCGCCGCGTTGGCCGCCTTGCGGGAGCCGGAGCCGCCCATGTTGGTGTCGATGATCGTGGCGAGGCGGTACTCGGCCTTCAGCTGTCCGGAGTCGGTCAGCTCGTGGATGGTCGAGCGGTAGGCGTCCTCGAAGGACTTGCAGGCCGGGCAGCGGAAGTCCTCCCAGACCGTGAGCGTGGACTTGGCGCTCGTCCTGCCGACCGGGACGGCGAGGTTGCCGTCGCCGTTGGCCCCCGAGGGCGCCACGACCGGGCCCGCGGTGTCGCT
This sequence comes from Streptomyces sp. S.PB5, assembly GCF_030403745.1. Taxonomy (GTDB): domain Bacteria; phylum Actinomycetota; class Actinomycetes; order Streptomycetales; family Streptomycetaceae; genus Streptomyces. The sequence continues at coordinate 702,881 of NZ_JAQMWP010000001.1, read as the reverse complement.
GTCGTCGTCCTTGCCCGCGTTGGCGGCGACCACTCCGATCACCGCCGCGAGCCCCAGCACACAGACGACACTGGCACCCACAATCAGCGTCCGCCGCCGCTTCTCCGCGGTCTTCTGCTTCTCTCGCTCGACCGCCAGCCGCTCGCGGGCGGTGCGCTTTCCCTCACGGTTCTTCTCGCTCACACCCGCAGAACGAACCGGGGAGGCGCAGCGCGCCTCCCCGGTCCCAGGTCCACCCGTTCGAGTGACCTGTACGAAATGTCCCGACTGGGGCCAGGCTCCGCAGGACCACGGCCGGGATCCGCGGAGAGCCCTACGCCTGCTTGCGCACGCCCTTCGCCAGCTCACCCGCGAGTTCGCGCACCGCCTCGACGCCCGCCTTGTCGTCCGGCGCGTCCAGCATCCGCTTCACGAAGGCCGAGCCCACGATCACCCCGTCGGCGAAGCCGGCCACCTCGGCGGCCTGCGTCGCGTTGGAGACCCCGAGCCCGACGCAGACGGCCAGGCCGGTCCCGGTCGCGCGCGTGCGCTCGACCAGGTCCTGCGCCTGCGCGCCCACCGACGCGCGCGTACCGGTGACCCCCATGAGCGAGGCGGCGTACACGAACCCGCTGCCCGCCGCGGTGATCTGCGCGAGCCGCTCGTCCTTGCTGCTCGGCGCCACCACGAACACGGTCGCGAGCCCGTGCTTCTCCGCGTGCTCCCTCCACAGCGCCGACTCCTGCACGGGCAGGTCGGGCAGGATGCACCCGGCGCCGCCCGCCTCGGCGAGCTCGGCGGTGAACCGCTCGACGCCGTAGCGGTCGATCGGGTTCCAGTACGTCATCACGAGCACCGGCTTCCCGGTCGCCTCGTACGCCTCGCGCACCGTCCGCATCACGTCCGCGATCTTGACGCCGCCGCGCAGGGCGATGTCGTCGGCGGTCTGGATGACGGGACCGTCAAGAACCGGGTCGGAGTGCGGCAGGCCCACCTCGACGACGTCGGCACCGCCGTCGAAGACGGCCTTGATCGCCTCGATGCCGCCGTCCACGGTCGGGAACCCGGCCGGGAGGTAGGCGATGAGCGCGGAGCGGCCCTCGGCCTTGGCACCGGCGAGGGTGTCGGTCAGCAGCTGAATGTTCCCGCTCACTTGGCGTCCCCCTCGATCTCGGCGAGGTCGGCGGCGTCGGCCGCGACCTCGGCGTCGGTGTCGTACAGCCCGAAGTAGCGCGCGGCCGTGTCCATGTCCTTGTCGCCGCGCCCGGACAGGTTGACGATGATCAGCCCGTCCTTGCCGAGTTCCTTGCCGACCTCCAGGGCACCGGCCAGCGCGTGCGCGCTCTCGATCGCCGGGATGATGCCCTCGGAGCGGGACAGCAGCCGCAGCGCCTGCATGGCCGCGTCGTCGGTGACCGCGCGGTACTCGCCGCGGCCGCTGTCCTTGAGGTAGGAGTGCTCGGGGCCGATGCCCGGGTAGTCCAGACCGGCCGAGATCGAGTACGGCTCGGTGATCTGGCCCTCCTCGTCCTGCAGGACGTAGGAGCGCGAACCGTGCAGGATGCCGGGCTCGCCCGCGGTCAGGGTGGCCGCGTGCTCGCCGGTCTCCACCCCGTGCCCGGCGGGCTCGCAGCCGATGAGGCGGACGCCCGCGTCCGGGATGAAGGCGTGGAAGAGGCCGATGGCGTTGGAGCCGCCGCCGACACAGGCGATCGCCGCATCGGGGAGCCGGCCGGCCCGCTCCAGGATCTGGCGGCGGGCCTCGACGCCGATGACGCGGTGGAAGTCGCGGACCATCGCCGGGAAGGGGTGCGGTCCGGCGACCGTGCCGAAGAGGTAGTGCGTGTGGTCGACGTTGGCGACCCAGTCGCGGAACGCCTCGTTGATCGCGTCCTTCAGCGTGCGGCTGCCGGACTTCACGGCGATGACCTCGGCGCCGAGCATGCGCATCCGGGCCACGTTGAGGGCCTGGCGCTGGGTGTCGATCTCACCCATGTAGATCGTGCACTCAAGGCCGAAGAGGGCACAGGCGGTGGCCGTCGCGACGCCGTGCTGGCCGGCGCCGGTCTCGGCGATGACTCTCGTCTTGCCCATGCGCTTGGTGAGCAGGGCCTGGCCGAGCACGTTGTTGATCTTGTGGGAGCCGGTGTGGTTGAGGTCCTCCCGCTTGAGGAAGATCCGGGCGCCACCGGCGTGTTCGGCGAACCTCGGCACCTCGGTGAGGGAGCTGGGGCGGCCGGTGTAGTTGACCAGCAGGTCGTCGAGCTCGCGGGCGAACTCGGGATCGTGCTTGGCCTTGTCGTACTCGACGGCGACCTCGTCCACGGCGGCGACGAGGGCCTCCGGGATGAACTTGCCGCCGAACGCGCCGAAGTAGCCTTCGGGGCTGGGGACTTGACCCTCCGGGTCGGGGATGAAGAACTCGCTGGGCATGCGGAAACCTCACGGTGAGTTTGGGAAACGCCTGATCGCCGTGGGGCGTGGGGTTGTCAGTCGACTGCGGGCCGTCAGTGGCTGGTCGCGCCCGCGCGGCGGTCGCCGCACATCAAATACAGCCCCGCGCCCCTGAAGGGGCGCTGCTGCCATCGCATGCCGTTGACCTGCCCCGGCTCATCTCCGATCACGTACCGCACCCGGCGGCCGTGCACCCGGCGGGCGGGCGCGCGACAGCCGCGCGGACGGCAGCCGCGCGCGAGGCGGGCGTAGCGGTCCGCAGAAGCGGCAGGGATGGTCGGAGTCATCGCGCGCAAGCCTATCGAAAGATCAACTGCGCCCGTGCCGCAATGCGGGATGCTCGCCCGCCGCGACCAGGTCGGCCACCGCTGCCTTGGGGTCCTTGCCCGTGACCAGGGACTCGCCGACCAGGACCGCGTCGGCGCCCGCGTTGGCGTAGGCGATGAGGTCGTGAGGGCCGCGGACGCCGGACTCGGCGACCTTGACGATGTGGTCGGGGATCTCGGGGGCGACGCGCTCGAAGGTGCCGCGGTCGACCTCGAGGGTCTTGAGGTTGCGGGCGTTGACGCCGATGACCTTGGCGCCGGCGTCCACGGCACGCTCGACCTCGTCCTCGTCGTGGACCTCGACGAGCGGGGTGAGTCCGATGGACACCGCGCGCTCGATGAGGGACTCCAGGGCGGGCTGCTCCAGGGCCGCGACGATCAGCAGCGCGAGGTCGGCGCCGTACGCGCGGGCCTCCCACAGCTGGTACGACGTGACGATGAAGTCCTTGCGCAGGACCGGGATGTCCACGCGCGCGCGGACGGCCTCCAGGTCGGCCAGTGAGCCGCTGAAGCGGCGCTGTTCGGTGAGGACGGAGATGACGGCGGCGCCGCCGGCCTCGTAGTCGGCGGCGAGGCCCGCCGGGTCGGCGATCGCGGCCAGCGCGCCCTTGGAGGGGCTGGAGCGCTTGACCTCGCAGATGACCTTGACGCCGTCGCCGCGCAGTGCGGCCACGCCGTCCTTGGCCGCGGGAGCCTTCGCGGCGCGCTCCTTGAGCTCGTCGAGGCTGACGCGCGCCTGCCGCTCCGCGAGGTCGGCACGGACTCCGTCGATGATCTCGTCGAGCACACTCACGCGAGCGGCCCCCTTCCAGACGGTTGACAGTTCCAGCGACCAGTGAAAAGAGGTGGTCACTGCGATGGTATCCGGAGGAGGGCTTAGGCCTCGCATCCGGTTGACGCCGGCCCCTCCGCCACCCTCGAACAAGCTTCGCATGCTCGGGCGGGAGGTGCCCCCGTACTGGACGTTCGCCAGTTGATCAAGGATGCAGCCAGCCACCGAACGGCAGGTTCCGGACAACCGTGAAGACCAGCAGCAATGCGCCCGCGGTCCACAGGTACACGGGCCCCAGGTCGAGCCGCATCGGCCGCCCCCGCACGGCACGGACCACCCAGACGGTCCACAGCACGGCGAACCCCAGATAGCCGAGAACGGCGGGTGCGTTGGCCTGCAACGCGGCCAAGAAGTCCCCGTGGATGAACGCGTGCGCGCTGCGCAGCCCGCCGCAGCCCGGGCAGTACAGGCCGGTGTAGCGGAGGAGCGGGCAGACGGGATAGTGCCCCGGCTCATTGGGGTCCACGGCGGCCACGTACGCGAAAGCCCCCGCGACGGCCGCCATGATCCCCGCGGGCACGGCCACCCGCCCCGCCCTCGCCGTGTACGGCGTCACCCTGTGACTGTCGGCGTTCACGCCTTGCATTGTGCCCCTCCCGGGCCCGGACACGCGTGAGGGGCGGCACGGGGCCGCCCCTCAGGAAGTCGTACGCGACTGCGGTACCGCTCAGCTCTCGGTCTGCGCCGAGGTCACCAGCGCCTTGTGAGCGTCCTTCGGCTGCCCCAGACCCATCGCGCTCATGATCCAGCCGACGATGCCACCGGCGACCACGATCACCATGCCCGCCCAGAATCCCAGCGGCTCGGCCAGCACCATGAAGGCGCCCGATACGCAGAAACCGATGAACGCGATAGTGACACCGGTCCAGGCGGCCGGGGTGTGACCGTGGCTGCTGCCCGCCATGACTTGCTCCTCGTTGCTGTAAACGTGTCTGAGCCGGACGCTCAGCCCTCATTGTTCCGCACGCGTGGGGAAGAGGTACGCAGGGGTAGCCCTAGCGGCTCAACGCTGGGGAAGTGCAGACACCCAGGGGCGCGGGGCTGTATCGATTTGCGGCTCCGCCGCGCGGGCGCGACAAGCCCCCACCGGCCGCCAGCCGAAATACACCCCACTTACGCCCCTGTCGGGTCTTCCCCTCGATCCAGCGCCTTCCACATCTCCTCAGGCCGCTCAGGATCCACAGCCTTCGCCCGCCGACTGGCCCGAGGCGCCCCGTTGCGCTCGTACCGCCCGGACATCGCGGGCCACGACCGCCCGTAACGCAGGGCAAGCAGCCCGGCCAGAAGAATCAACGCCCCGCCGACAGCGGCAACGTACGGCCAAGCGGTATGGCTCAACGCGGCAACCGTCGCCGACGCGTCTCCGGACGCCTTCGCGGCCTGCTCGTCCAGCGCGGAACTGTCGCTCGCACCCAGCATCGCCGCCGCGATGATCCCCGCCCCGGACAGCGCGAGAAGCCCGGCAACAGCGAAACGCCCCGCCCGCCGCACGGCGAACACGGCGACAAGAGCGGCGAGGCCGACTATGGCGAGGGCGGCCGGCACGCCCGTCACGTCGCTCCCCTTCGCGGTGAGCGGAAACGCGCCGCCCGCCACCGTCGCGGTGCCCGACGACCACTGTTGTCTGGTCGAGAGCAGCGCCACGGCCGCGCCGAGCGCGCCGGAGAGCAGGGCTACGGCGAGGCTGAGGCGGCCGGGCCCGGCAGGGCCTGCGCCTTCGGAACGGGGGTGAGGAACAGCAGTCACGTACTCCACTATCACCCGAACCCCGGGCGAACCGTCACCCGGGGTTCGTATGAGAAGCGCCCCACTTCTTGGTGGAAGACCTACTTGCCGAGTCGGTTCGCGGTGTGGACCGCCCGCAGCACCGCCGCCGCCTTGTTGCGGCACTCCTGGTCCTCGGCGACCGGGTCGGAGTCGGCGACGATGCCGGCGCCGGCCTGGACGTACGCCGTGCCGTCGCGGAGCAGCGCCGTACGGATGGCGATGGCCGTGTCGGAGTCCCCCGCGAAGTCGAGGTAGCCGACGCAGCCGCCGTACAGCCCGCGCCGGGAGGGTTCGAGTTCGTCGATGATCTGCATCGCGCGCGGCTTGGGGGCGCCGGAGAGGGTGCCCGCCGGGAAGCAGGCCGTCAGGACGTCGAAGGCGGTGCGGCCCTGGGCGACCTTGCCGGTGACCGTCGAGACGATGTGCATGACGTGGGAGTAGCGCTCGATGGACATGAAGTCCACGACCTCCACCGAGCCGGGCTCGCAGACCCGCCCGAGGTCGTTCCGGCCCAGGTCGACGAGCATGAGGTGCTCGGCGCGCTCCTTGGGGTCGGCGAGCAGTTCGTCGGCGAGGGCCTGGTCCTCCTGCGGGGTCGCGCCGCGCCAGCGGGTGCCGGCGATGGGGTGGACCATGGCCCGCCCGTCCTCGACCTTGACCAGGGCCTCGGGGGACGAGCCGACGACGTCGAAGCCGTCGAAGCGGAACAGGTACATGTACGGCGACGGGTTCGTCGCCCGCAGGACCCGGTAGACGTCCAGCGCGCTCGCCGTGCACGGCGTTTCGAAGCGCTGCGAGGGGACGACCTGGAAGGCCTCGCCCGCGCGGATGCGCTCCTTGATGTCCTCGACGGCCTCCTGGAACTCCTCGCCGCCCCACAGGGCCGTGTACTCGGGGAGTTCGGAGGGGGGCAGTACGGCGGGCGGCTGGGCCACCGCGCGGGACAGGTCCGCCTCCATGGCGTCCAGGCGGGCCACGGCGTCGGCGTATGCCTCGTCGACGCCGGTGTCGAGGTCGTTGTGGTTGATCGCGTTGGCGATCAGGAGGACCGAGCCCTCCCAGTGGTCCATGACCGCGAGGTCGCTGGTCAGGAGCATGGTCAGCTCGGGCAGCTGCAGGTCGTCGCGCTCGCCGGGACCGATCTTCTCCAGGCGGCGCACGATGTCGTAGCCGAGGTAGCCGACCATGCCGCCGGTGAAGGGCGGCAAGCCCTCCTGGTGGGGGGTGTGGAGGGCCTCGATGGTGGCGCGCAGGGCGACGAGGGGGTCGCCGTCGACCGGGACGCCGACGGGCGGGGCGCCGAGCCAGTGGGCCTGGCCGTCGCGCGCGGTGAGGGTGGCCGCCGACCGGACGCCCACGAAGGAGTAGCGAGACCATTGAAAAGCTGTGCGGCCGTTCTCCGCGGACTCCAGCAGGAAGGTGCCGGGGCGCTCGGCGGCGAGCTTGCGGTAGAGCGCGACCGGGGTGTCGCCGTCGGCGAGGAGCTTGCGCGTGACCGGGATGACACGCCGGTCGGTGGCGAGCTTGCGGAAGGTCTCAAGGTCCATGGCCGGTGACCTTACTGATCCGCGGCCGGTACGCCGGAACCGGCGCCGTCCTTGAGGAGCACGTCGGCGTCGAAGCAGGTGCGCGCGCCGGTGTGGCAGGCGGCGCCGACCTGGTCGACCTTGACCAGCACGGTGTCGGCGTCGCAGTCCAGCGCGACCGACTTGACCCACTGGAAGTGGCCGGAGGTGTCGCCCTTGACCCAGTACTCCTGGCGGCTGCGCGACCAGTAGGTGCAGCGGCCGGTGGTCAGCGTGCGGTGCAGCGCCTCGTCGTCCATCCAGCCGAGCATCAGCACCTCACCGGTGTCGTACTGCTGGGCGATGGCGGGGACGAGCCCGTCGGCGCTGCGCTTGAGGCGCGCGGCGATCTCCGGGTCGAGGCTGGTGGGCGCGGGAGTGCTGCTGGTCATGGGTGCCATTGTGCCGCGCGCCACTGACAGAGCAGGCGCGGCGTCCACTGTGCGGACCTCGAACACGGTCGTAGGCTGACGGCATGTCGACTTTCGCCAAGCGTGAACGACTTCTGCTCGCCGACCTCCTGGAGACCGCCGGTCCCGAGGCTCCCACTCTCTGTGAGGGCTGGCAGACCCGGGATCTCGCCGCGCACGTGGTGGTGCGCGAGCGCCGGCCCGACGCCGCAGGCGGCCTCCTCATCAAGCAGCTCGCCGCCCGCCTCGACAAGGCCATGGAGGAGTTCGCGGCCAAGCCGTACGAGGAGCTGATCCAGCTGATCCGTACCGGCCCGCCGCGCTTCTCCCCGTTCAACCTCAAGCAGATCGACGAGGCCTCCAACACGATCGAGTTCTACGTCCACACCGAGGACGTCCGCCGCGCCCAGCCGGACTGGACGCCGCGCGAGCTGGACCCGGTCTTCCAGGACGCCCTCTGGAGCCGCCTGGAGCGCACCGCCCGCCTGATGGGCCGCAGCGCCCCGACCGGCCTGGTCCTGCGCCGCCCGGACGGCCAGACGGCGGTCGCCCACCGCGGTACCCCGGTCGTGACGGTGACCGGCGAGCCCTCGGAGCTCCTGCTGTTCCTGTACGGCCGCCAGAACGCCGCCGAGGTCGAACTGGACGGCGACAAGGACGCGATCGCCAAGCTGCACGAGGCGAAGGAACTCGGGATCTGAACCTCGCGGGGGCCGGGGCTCGCGTGGAGCCCCGGGCCTCGCAGGCCCCCGAGCCCTACTTCAAAAGCTCCGCGCGGCGCAGGTCCCGTACGCACAGGGCCACGACCCCGCCGAGCCCGCACACCGCCGCGCTGATGACGAACACCGGTCCGGTCCCCCACGCCCCGATCGCCGCGGCGGACACCGGCATGCTCAACGGGGCGAGGCCCAGGCTGGCGAGGCCTGCGACGGCGGTGACGCGGCCCAGGTAGGCGGGTTCGGTGTGGGTCTGGAGCAGCGCCGCGCACAGGGCGCCGCTGAGCCCGGCGAGCAGTCCGACGAACAGGGCCGTGACGACGGCGGCCGCGATGCCCGGCGCGAAGGCGAGGGCGCCGATCGCGACCGCGCCGGCGAGGATCGCGTACGCCGCCACCTGCCCGGCGTACGGCAGCCGCCCGCGCACGGTCAGCAGCAAGGACGCCGCCCCCGCGCCCACGCCGAACCCGGCGAGGATCCAGCCCATGCCCGAGGCGCCCCAGCCGCGTTCGTCGGCGAGGAGGGTCAGGCCGACGTTGAGGGGGCCGACGAAGCCGAGGTCCCCGAGGGTGATGGCCAGCATCAGCGGGGCGAGGACGCGGTGGTGGCGGATGTGGCGCAGTCCGTCCACGAGATCGGCCCAGGCAGTGCTGCGGCGGGCGGAGGCGGCGGTGCCGTCGTCGGGGGCGTCGTCGGGCAGCTCCCGCATCCGTACCGAGACCAGCAGCGGCACCGACAGGGCGATCAGCAACCCCGCGACACCGAATCCGGCCGCCGCGCCGCCGGCCGCCACCGCGAGCCCGCCCAGCGGTCCGCCGACCACGCTCGCGAAGCGGATGCCGAGTCCCCGCATGCCCTGCACGCGCGCGAGCTGGTCCCGTGACGTCACGCGCGCGGGGAGCGCCCCGACGGCCGGCATGAACACCGCGTCGACGGTGCCGAAGACGAAGGCCAGCGCGGCCAGCGGCCACAGCCCGGGGCTCGTGAAGAACAGCAGGGCCGCCACCGCCAGTACCGCCGCGCACCGCACCACGTCACTGCCGATGACCACCCGGCGCGGCCCGAGCCGGTCGGCGAGCACTCCCCCGCCGAGCATCAGCACCGCCCGCGGCAGCGCGCTGACGGACATCACCAGACCGGCCTGCGAGGGGCTGCCGGCCTGTACGGCGGCCCAGGACAGGGCGATGTAGTACACGCTGTCGCCGACCATGGAGGAGGTGTAGGCGGCGAGCCAGCGCAGGACGTTGCCGTCGCGGTGGGCGGGTCTGGCGGCGGCTTCGGCCGGGGCTATGAGCGTGGCGGTCACGGAGGTGGCCTCTCTCAGACGCGGAACGGAAAGCCGTACAGGTGCAGCGCGACGTTCTCGCGCCCTTCGGTGTCACCGGCGGCCTCTGCGGCCCGGCCCAGCTCGTCGTACCTCTTGACGACGGCGAGCAGTTCCTCGCTGAGTGCGGACAGTTCGGCCGAGGTCAGGCGCAGCCAGGACTCGGAGTCCTGGGCGGCGCTCTTCCACTCGGCGCTCCAGGTGACCCGTTCGTCCAGGTAGCGGCGGTAGAGGTCGGCGCGCTGTTCGTGGAAGAGCCGCGCGGCGGCGGTGTGGGCCGCGGCCTTCTCCGGGGCGTCGCCGAAGTCAGCGTCGCGGATGCTGATGCCGTCGGAGGCCGGCTGCCACCAGCGCTCCCGGCCGTCCGCGCGCTGCGGCTCGGCCTCCTCGATCAGCCCGTGCTCGGCGAGCTTGCGCAGGTGGTAACTGACCAGCGACACGGCCTCGTCCACCTGCTCGGCGAGCTGCGAGGCGGTCGCGATCCGGGCCAGGGACAGCGCCCGGTACAAGTTTGCGCGCAGCGGGTGGGCGAGCGCCTTCAGCGTCCCCACGTCCTTGATCCGGCGGTTCTCCTTGCTTGGCATGCCCCAACCGTAGATACGAAAGAAATCTTGCGCAATATATTTTGCGCAACTTCTCTTTCGCATCTGTCCGCAGGTAAGCCCCGACCACCAGGCGGCCGGGGCTTACCTCAAGACCTCAGAGCACGTCAGGTCAGGTCACCGGACCGGGTGCCCCGCCCTCCGCAACGCGCCCTTCACCTCGCCGATCCGCAGATCACCGAAGTGGAACACGGAGGCCGCCAGCACCGCGTCCGCCCCCGCCTCGACGGCCGGAGCGAAGTCGGCCAGCTTGCCGGCGCCGCCCGAGGCGATCACCGGAACCGTCACATGCTTGCGGACCGCCGTGATCATCTCCAGGTCGTAGCCGTCCTTCGTGCCGTCCGCGTCCATCGAGTTGAGCAGGATCTCGCCCGCGCCCAGCTCGGCGGCCCGGTGCGCCCACTCGACGGCGTCGATCCCGGTGCCCTTGCGGCCGCCGTGGGTGGTCACCTCGAAGGAGCCCGACTCGGTGCGGCGCGCGTCCACCGACAGCACCAGCACCTGGCTGCCGAACCGCTCCGAGATCTCCTTGATCAGCTCGGGGCGGGCGATCGCCGCGGTGTTCACCCCGACCTTGTCCGCACCGGCCCGCAGCAGCTTGTCCACGTCCTCGGCGGTACGCACACCGCCGCCCACGGTGAGCGGGATGAAGACCTGCTCGGCGGTGCGGCGCACCACGTCGTACGTCGTCTCGCGGTTGCCCGAGGACGCGGTGATGTCGAGGAACGTCAGCTCGTCGGCGCCCTCGGTGTCGTACACCTTGGCCATCTCGACGGGGTCGCCCGCGTCGCGCAGGTTCTGGAAGTTGACGCCCTTGACGACCCGGCCGTTGTCCACGTCCAGGCAGGGGATGACTCGGACCGCCAGGGTCATGAGTTCACGGCTCCTCTGAATGCCTCTAGTTCCACTTCGACCAGGATGCGCGGGTCGACGAAGCCCTCCACGACAAGGAGGGTCGAGACGGGACGCACCGCGTCGAAGAGCTCCTTGTGAGCCCGTCCCACGTCGTCCACGTCCCGCGCATGGGTCAGATACATCCGTGTACGGATCACGGACTCGACGCCGAGCCCGAATTCGCCGATCGCTTCGATCGCGCTGGTGAACGCCACCTTGGCCTGTTCGTACGGGTCGCCCTCGCCGTACAGCACCCGGCCTTTGAAGGAGGTGGTCCCGGCCACCAGGACACGGTCGCCCGCCGCTACGGCGCGCGCGAAACCGAAGGACTCTTCCCAGGGACTTCCGCTCTGCACGCGCCGCACGGCACCGCTCATGACACTGCATCCATTTTCACGACGTAGCCTCCAAGGCTTCTTCCAGGGTGAACGCCTTCGCGTACAGGGCCTTTCCGACGATGGAGCCCTCGACACCGAGGGGTACCAGCTCGGCGATGGCCCGCAGGTCGTCCAGCGACGACACGCCGCCCGACGCCACGACCGGACGGTCCGTCGCCGCGCAGACGTTGCGCAGCAGCTCCAGGTTGGGGCCCTGGAGCGTGCCGTCCTTGGCGATGTCCGTGACGACGTACCGCGCGCAGCCCTCCTTGTCGAGCCGCTCCAGCGCCTCGTAGAGGTCGCCGCCCTCGCTGGTCCAGCCGCGGCCCTTGAGGGTCGTACCGCGGACGTCGAGGCCGACCGCGATCTTGTCGCCGTGCTCGGCGATGACCTTGGCGACCCACTCGGGGGTCTCCAGGGCGGCCGTGCCGAGGTTCACGCGCGTGCAGCCCGTCGCCAGCGCCGCCGCGAGGGAGGCGTCGTCGCGGATGCCGCCGGACAGTTCGACCTTGATGTCCATCGCCTCGGTGACCTGGCGGACCAGGTCCCGGTTGTCGCCGGTGCCGAAGGCGGCGTCCAGGTCGACGAGGTGCAGCCACTCGGCGCCCGCCGCCTGCCAGGCGAGGGCGGCCTCCAGCGGGGAGCCGTAGGAGGTCTCCGTGCCGGACTCGCCGTGCACGAGACGGACGGCCTGGCCGTCGCGGACGTCGACGGCGGGGAGGAGTTCGAGCCGTGAGGGCTTCGCGGGCATCAGAGGGTTCCGATCCAGTTGTTCAGCAGCTGCGCTCCGGCGTCGCCGGACTTCTCGGGGTGGAACTGGGTGGCCCACAGGGCGCCGTTCTCGACGGCGGCCACGAAGGGCTTGCCGTGGGTGGTCCAGGTGACCAGCGGGGCCTGCATCGCCGGGTTCGTGGTCTCCAGGGACCAGTCGTGGACGGCGTAGGAGTGCACGAAGTAGAAGCGGGCGTCCGCGTCGAGACCGGCGAACAGCTGGGAGCCGGCCGGTACGTCCACGGTGTTCCAGCCCATGTGGGGCACGATCTCGGCCTGGAGCGGCTCGACCGAGCCGGGCCACTCGTCGAGGCCCTCGGTCTCCACGCCGTGCTCGATGCCGCGCGCGAAGAGGATCTGCATGCCGACGCAGATGCCCATGACCGGGCGGCCGCCGGAGAGCCGGCGGTCGATGATCCAGTCGCCGCGCGCCTCCTTGAGGCCCTTCATGCAGGCGGCGAAGGCGCCGACGCCCGGCACCAGCAGCCCGTCGGCGTTCATCGCCTTGTCGAAGTCACGCGTTATCTCGACCTCGGCGCCGGTGCGGGCGAGGGCGCGCTCGGCGGACCTCACATTGCCGAAGCCGTAGTCGAAGACGACCACCTTTTTGACCTTCTTGGACGAAGCCGCGCTCAATTCCACACCTCCAGCCTCAGGACCCCGGCGACGAGACACATCGCGGCGCCGACGGAGAGCAGCACGATGAGCTGCTTCGGCATCCCCTGCTTGACGAAGGAGATGATCCCGCCGACCAGGAAGAGGCCGACGACGATCAGGACGGTGGACAGCCCGTTCACAGCGCGCCCTTCGTGGAGGGAAGGATGCCGGCGGCACGCGGGTCACGCTCGCTCGCGTACCGCAGGGCCCGCGCCAGCGCCTTGAACTGGCATTCGACGATGTGGTGCGCGTTCCGACCGTACGGCACGTGCACGTGCAGCGCGATCTGGGCCTGGGCGACGAAGGACTCCAGGATGTGCCGGGTCATGGTGGTGTCGTACTCACCGATCATCGGCGCCATCTTCTCGGGCTCGGTGTGCACGAGGTAGGGGCGGCCGGAGAGGTCGACGGTGACCTGGGCGAGGGACTCGTCCAGCGGGACCGTGCAGTTGCCGAAGCGGTAGATGCCGACCTTGTCGCCGAGCGCCTGCTTGAAGGCGGCGCCGAGGGCGAGGGCGGTGTCCTCGATGGTGTGGTGCGAGTCGATGTGCAGGTCGCCCTCGGTCTTCACCGTGAGGTCGAACAGGCCGTGGCGGCCGAGCTGGTCGAGCATGTGGTCGTAGAAACCGACACCGGTCGACACATCGACCTTGCCGCTGCCGTCGAGATCGATCTCGACGAGCACGGAGGTCTCCTTCGTGACTCGCTCCACGCGTCCCACGCGGCTCATGCGTTCAGCTCCTTCTTCAACTCACGGACCGCGTCGAGGAACGCGTCGTTCTCTTCGGGGGTTCCGGCGGACACCCGCAGCCACCCCGGAATGCCGTTGTCCCGGACCAGGACACCCTGGTCGAGGATCTTCTGCCAGGCCACGTGGGAATCGTCGAAGAGCCCGAACTGCACGAAGTTCGCGTCCGACTCCACGACCTGGAAACCGAGCCCGCGCAGCTCGCTGACCAGCCGGTCCCGCTCGGCCTTCAACTGCTCGACGTACTTCAGCAGCGTGTCGGTGTGCTCCAGGGCGGCCAGGGCGGTCGCCTGGGTGACGGCCGACAGGTGGTAGGGCAGCCGTACGAGCTGTACGGCGTCCACGACCGCCGGGTGCGCGGCGAGATAGCCGAGGCGCAGGCCCGCCGCGCCGAAGGCCTTCGACATCGTGCGCGAGACGACGAGGTTCGGCCGCCCCTCGATGAGCGGCAGCAGCGAGTCGCCGTGGCTGAACTCGATGTACGCCTCGTCGACCACGACCATCGACGGCTTCGCCGCCTGCGCGGCCTCGTACAGCGCGAGGACCGTCTCGGGCGGGACCGCGTTGCCCGTGGGGTTGTTGGGGGTGGTGATGAAGACGACGTCCGGCTTGTGCGAGGCGATGGCCTGCACGGCCGCCTCGACGTCGATGGTGAAGTCGTCGTTGCGGGGACCGGAGATCCAGCCCGTGCCGGTGCCTCGCGCGATCAGGCCGTGCATCGAGTACGACGGCTCGAAGCCGATCGCGGTACGGCCGGGGCCGCCGAAGGTCTGCAGCAGCTGCTGGATGACCTCGTTGGAGCCGTTGGCGGCCCAGACGTTGGCCAGGCCGACCTCGTGACCGGACGTGTCCGTCAGGTACTTGGCGAGCTGGGTGCGCAGTTCGACCGCGTCCCGGTCGGGGTAGCGGTTGAGGTTCCGGGCGGCCTCACGGACCCGCTCGGCGATGCGCTCCACCAGCGGCTCGGGCAGCGGGTAGGGGTTCTCGTTGGTGTTCAGCCGTACGGGGACGTCCAACTGGGGCGCGCCATAAGGGGACTTGCCGCGCAGCTCGTCCCGTACGGGGAGATCGTCGATTCCGAAGCTCACTTGCTCTCAGGCACCTTCCAACCGAACCTTGCCTTGATCGCCGCGCCGTGCGCGGGCAGGTCCTCCGCCTCCGCCAGCGTGACCACGTGATGCGCCACGTCGGCCAGCGCGTCCTGCGTGTAGTCGACGATGTGGATGCCGCGCAGGAAGGACTGGACGGACAGCCCGGAGGAGTGGCAGGCGCAGCCCCCGGTGGGCAGGACGTGGTTGGACCCGGCGGCGTAGTCGCCGAGGGACACCGGCGCCCAGGGGCCGATGAAGATCGCGCCCGCGTTGCGGACCCGCTCGGCGACCGCGGCGGCGTCGGCGGTCTGGATCTCCAGGTGTTCGGCGCCGTACGCGTTGACCACCCGCAGGCCCTCGTCGATGCCGTCGACGAGGACGATCGCGGACTGCTTGCCCGCGAGGGCCGGGGCGATCCGGTCCTCGATGTGCTTGCTGGCCGCGACCTGCGGCTCCAGCTCCTTCTCGACCGCGTCCGCGAGCGCGACCGAGTCGGTGACCAGGACGGCGGCCGCGAGCGGGTCGTGCTCGGCCTGGCTGATCAGGTCGGCGGCGACGTGCACCGGGTCGGCGGTGTCGTCCGCGAGGATCGCGATCTCGGTCGGGCCCGCCTCGGCGTCGATGCCGATCTTGCCGGTGAAGTAGCGCTTGGCGGCGGCGACCCAGATGTTGCCGGGGCCGGTGACCAGGTTGGCGGGCGGGCAGGACTCGGTGCCGTACGCGAACATCGCGACGGCGGTCGCGCCGCCGGCGGCGTACACCTCGTCGACGCCGAGCAGCGCGCAGGCGGCGAGGATCGTCGGGTGCGGAAGCCCGCCGGCTGGATCATTTTCAAAAGCGGGGGCCTGCGCCGGGGAGGCGAGGGCGAGGGACTCGACGCCGGCCTCCTGCGCCGGGACCACGTTCATGATCACGGAGGACGGGTAGACGGCCCGGCCGCCGGGCGCGTACAGGCCGACGCGGTCGACCGGCACCCACTTCTCGGTGACGGTGCCGCCGGGCACGACCTGGGTCGTGTGGGTGCTGCGGCGCTGCGCGCGGTGGACGAGCCGGGCGCGCCGGATGGACTCCTCCAGGGCCGCGCGGACGGCCGGGTCCAGTGATTCCAGTGCGTCGCTGATGGCCTGGGCCGGGACCCTCACGGATTCCAGCCGGACCCCGTCGAACTTCTCGGCGAAGTCGATCAGCGCCGCGTCGCCCCGATGATGCACGGCCTCGCAGATCGGACGCACCTTCTCCAGGGCGGCCTGAACGTCGAAGTCGGCTCGGGGCAGCAGGTCGCGCAGGGCGGGGCCCTCGGGGAGGGCGTCGCCGCGCAGATCGATTCGGGAGATCACGGGGTCAATTCTCTCAGACCACGGTTCGGCGTCGTTCGGGCATTCCAGTGGCTGATACGCAACCCGGAAGATCCCCTTCACGTCTAGCGTTCAGGGCGTCACCGAACGGGCATGAACACTTGTGCGATACATGAACAGCCGAGGGGGATGAAAGAGCCGTGACCGACGGGGCCGGCCTCCATGACGGGGATCTGCCGGACGATCTCACCGCCGCCGAGGCCGGCATGTGGCAGGCCTTCCGCAACGGCAGCGTGTACGACCTGAGCAGCGGGGACGCGGTCGTCGACGATCCGCACGGCGGACATCCGTGGGGCCCGGAACGGACCGTACGGGCCCGGATCGTGTGCTGGCTGCTCCTGGACGGACCGCCCGCACTCGCCGGCCGGGTGTCGTCCCTGAAGCTCAGCGGCGTGCACATCAGCGGCACGCTGGACCTGGCGGGCGGCATCGTGGTGCCGTACGTGGAGATGAGGGGCTGCCGTTTCGAGCGGGACGTCCTGCTCCCGGAGGCCCGCTTCACGACCGTGCGGCTGGTGGACTGCTCGGTGCCCCGCCTGGAGGCGGCCCGCGTCCACACCGAGGGCGACCTGCACCTCCCCCGCTGCCGCTTCCACAACGGCGTACGGCTGACCGACGCGCACATAGGCACCGATCTGCTGCTCAACCAGGCGATCGTCCACCGGGACCGCAGCGGCCGCTCGATCGCCGCCGACGGCATGACGGTCGGACAGGACCTCCAGGCCGAGCTCCTCGAATCGCACGGCGAGCTGAGCCTGCGCAGCGCCAAGGTCGGCGTCTCGCTGAGCCTGCGCGGCGCGAAGCTGGCGAACCCCTACACGCGGCTCGCCCTGAACGCCCCGCAGCTGACCGTCGAGCGGTCGATGTATCTGACCCCGGCGGGCATCGGCGCCTCCATGGTGAGCGGGGCGACCCCCGCGCACGGGACGCGGATCCAGCGGTTCACCTGCGAGGGCGGACTGCGCCTGGACGACGGGCGGTTCGGTGACGCGGTCGACTTCGAGCGGGCCCGGTTCACCCTCACCGACGAGCAGGAGGTGTCGCTGCGCCGCATCCAGACGCCCGAGCTGCGCTTCCTCGGGGAGGCGCCGGCGCGCGGCCGGGTCGTGCTGTCGGGGGCGCGGGTGGTGAACCTGATGGACAGGACGGACAGCTGGCCGGGCCCGGGCCGGCTGCACATGGGCGGCTTCAGCTACGAGAACCTGGTGCCGAGGGGCCCGTTCCCGATGGAGGAGCGGCTGGAGTGGGTGAGCGCGGCGACCGCCGAGTACAACCCGGAGCCGTACGAGCGGCTGGCGGCGGTGCTGCGGGCGGGCGGCGAGGACGAGGACGCGCGCGAGGTGCTGCTCGCCAAGCAGCGCCGCCGCCGCGAGACGCTGCCGCCCGCGGCCAAGCTCTGGGGGTACGTGCAGGACTGGACGGTCGCCTACGGGTACCGCCCGGGACGGGCCCTGGTGTGGATGGCGGTGCTGTGGGCGGCGGGCTCGCTGGCCTTCGCGCACGCCCACCATCCGCCGATCAAGAGCGGTGAGGCGCCGTACTGGAACCCGTCCCTGTTCGCCCTCGACCTGCTCCTGCCGGTCATCGACCTGGGGCAGGTCGGCTTCTGGCAGCTGCGGGGCGGCTGGCAGTGGCTGGCGGCGGCGATGATCCTGCTGGGCTGGATCCTGGCGACGACGGTGGCGGCGGGGGCGACGAGACTGCTGCGCCGCAGCTAGCCTGCAACGCCGGACAAACGACGATCGAACAATTGTTGAACACTGAACACTTTACCGACTCTTGACCTCCGCTCGTACAACTTTCCACACATTGCCCGGAACCTCTGGCGCTTGTGCGACCTGCGGCTTTTCAATGGTCGACACCATGGCTCTGCTGCCTCCGTTCGTCCGGTCGTCGCGCACGCCCCGGACACGCCGGTCCGTCGTCCAGCATCTCGCCGTCGTGCTCCCGGCCGACGACGAGGTGCTCCTCGACGCGCCGGACGACCGACTGGCCCCCGCGCTCGTCGCCGCCGGACAGGGCACCTGGCAGACCGCGTCCACCCTGCTGACCGCGACCCGCGCCAGCGCCGCCTGGGAACACCGGGACCGGTACGTCGTACGCCTCGCCGCTTTCGCCGGGGCCCGCCCCGAGTGGTTCGAGGACTGGCGCAGGGCCGCCCCGCACGACCCGGACATGCTGCTGGTCGCCGCCCAGCGCGCGGTGGCCCGGGCCTGGGAGTCGCCGGCCCGGGCGGAGCTGCTGCGCGAGCTGAACCCGCTGATCACGGCCGCCGCGCGCGGCGACGACCGCGACCCGGTGCCGTGGCGCCTGGCCCTGGACCACGCGCACGGCTCGAACGCCGGCCACAAGTACTTCGAGGAGCTGTGGGAGGCGGCGATCCGCCGCGCCCCGCACCACTACGGCTGCCACGCGGCCGCCCTGCGCTACCTCGCCGACAGCTGGCACGGCTCCCACCACGAGTGCTTCGACTTCGCCGAGACGGCGGCCCAGGACGCCCCGGCGGACTCACTCGTCCAGGCACTGCCGACAAGGGCGGCCTTCGCCTATCTGACCGACGGCTGCGGCCCCGACATCCCGGTGGAGCGCCTGTCCGCGGCGGCCGACCGGGCGATCGCGCTCTCGGCACGCTTCCCGGCGGCCGACCCCTGGCCCGCGAAGCTGCGCAACAAGCTGGCGTACGTCCTCTCCCGCCTGCACCGCTGGCCGGACGCCCTGGAGCAGATGCGGCTCATCGGCCCGTACGCGACGTCGTTCCCCTGGGAGCAGCTCTCGGACGATCCGCTGGGCTGTTTCCTGGAACTGCGCGAGGAGATCCGCCTCCACGCGGCCTCCGGGCATCCACCAGGTGGGCACAGCGGCCGCGCACTCTCCGGCGACCATTAGGCTTTTGCGCCGTGACCACCGTCCGTCTCCCGCTCTTCCCCCTGAACTCGGTGCTGTTCCCGGGGTTGGTGCTACCGCTGAACGTCTTCGAGGAGCGCTATCGCGCCATGATGCGCGAACTGCTGAAGACCCCCGAGGACGAACCGCGCCGCTTCGCCGTCGTCGCGATCCGCGACGGCCTCGAGGTCGCCGCGAGCGCTCCCGGCATGCCCGATCCGACGGCGGTGCCCGAGCGCGGCCCCGCGGCGGGCTTCGGCGCGGACCCGATCAAGGCGTTCCACGGCACGGGCTGCATCGCGGACGCGGCGACGATCCGGGAGCGGGCCGACGGCACGTTCGAGGTACTGGCGACGGGTACGACAAGGGTCCGCCTGCTGTCCGTGGACGCGTCGGGCCCGTACCTGACGGCGGAGCTGGAGGCACTGCCGGAGGACCCGGGCGAAGAGGCCGGGGCACTGGCCGAGGGTGTCCTGCGAGCCTTCCGCCAGTACCAGAAGCGCCTGGCGGGCGCCCGGGAACGCTCCCTGACCACGGGCTCGGAACTCCCCGACGAACCAGGGGTGGTCTCCTACCTGGTGGCCGCCGCGATGATGCTGGACACCCCCACCAAGCAGCGCCTGCTCCAGTCCCCCGACACCGCGTCCCGCCTCCGGGACGAACTGAAACTCCTTCGCTCGGAGACCTCGATCATCCGTAACCTGCCGTCCTTGCCGGCGTCGGACCTGACGCGCGGCCCGACGAGTATGAACTGAGCCGGGACGGCATCAATGGCGAAGAAGCAGAAGAAGCAGCAGCAGTCGGCCGGAACCCCGGCAACGGTGGCCCTGACGGCGGCCGAGGTCCCGTACACGGTCCACGCCTACGACCACGACCCCGCGCACCCCTCCTACGGCGAGGAGGCGGCGGAGGCGATGGGCGTCTCCCCTGACCGCGTGTTCAAGACGCTGGTGGCGGACGTGGACGGCGCCCTGACGGTGGCGGTGGTCCCGGTGGCGGGCCAACTGGACCTGAAGGCCCTGGCCACCGCGGTGGGCGGCAAACGGGCGACCATGGCCGACCCGACCCTGGCCGAACGCACCACCGGCTACGTCCGAGGCGGCATCTCCCCCCTGGGCCAGCGCAAGAAGCTCCGGACGGTCCTGGACGCCTCGGCCTCCGCCCACACCACGATCTGCATCTCGGCGGGCCGAAGGGGCCTGGAGGTCGAATTGTCCCCCGAGGACCTCACCAGACTGACGGAAGCGACGGTGGCCCCCATCGGCCGTGCGTGACCCCTCGACGAGCCCGGGTTCCTCGACTAGGTACGAGGAACATGTCGAAGAAAACGCGCAAGCGGAAGTGGCGCCTCAAGAAGCGCCGCGCAAACCACGGCAGTCGCCCGGCGTAAACATCCAGGAACGGCACGCCTCAACGCCGGAGGGGTGTTTTCAGCCCGTCCGGCGTTTGAGGACGAGGCCCTTTCGGGGCCGAAGCGGGGGTCTGGGGGCGGCAGCCCCCAGGGACGGGACGGGTAGGGGCGGCGGGGGCGAGAAAAAGCCCGCCCGCAACCACACACACCCACCACCTACGACAACGGCGCCCCATGAGGCCCGTACGGCCCCTGCTGGTACGGATCCGGATCCCGCGGCCCGAACAGCGCCGTCAGCCCCAGATGCACCACCAGCCCCGCAAGCGACCACGCCAGCAACGCCCCCTTCGCCCCCAACTTCAACGGCGCCGAGAACGTGACCCCCTTGCCCACGGACTTCGCATGGGCGATCACATCCTGCGCGGGCCCGAGCCAGACCCCCACCCGCCAGGCCAGCAGCGATCCGAGCAACCCACCGACCCCCAGCGCGACAACCAGCGGCACCCCGCCCCGCCGCCGCACCAGAAACACCACGAGCGCGCTCAAGAACCCGAACGCCAACGCGAGCAGAGTGAACGTTCCGTCCACCCCCACCGCCTGCTCCCCTTCGCTGTCCCCGAGGTAGACGACCCAGCTCTTGTCGACGACATCCCCCACCAACGGCACGGAGGGAGCCAGCCACCACCACAGCACCCCCAGCAGCACCCCACCGAGCGCCACCGCGACCGCGACCACCGCGGCCTCCCGCAGTTCGGTCTTCATACCGGGGCCGTCCTGTTCGTACGCGGGACCCGGCCCCCCGGGCCCATAGGGCGGCGGCACCTGCCAGGCGGCCTGGTGCGGGGACGGATCGCTCGGCGGCGGAGGAGGAGTCAGCGGTGCGGTCACCCTGACATCGTGCCAGGCCCGCCTGAGCGGCGCGTCACCGGACGGCCGCCCGACGGTACGCCCAGGTGGCGACGGCGAGCGAGACGACGCCTACGACCCCGCACACGGCCAGGTCACCGAGGACGAACGCCCAGTCCGGATGCGGCCCGAACGTCCGCGCGAACGCCTCGACGCCGTACGTCGAAGGCAGCAGATCCCGCAGGAACTGCACCGCCTCCGGCATCCGGTCAGCCGGAAGCACCCCGAGCAGCAGCGCGGCGGACATCCCCAACTGCCCCAGCACGGTCGCCAGTTCCGGCCTCGGCGCAAGCAGCCCGAAGGCTGCCCCGAGCCCCGCCAGCGCGGCTCCCGCAAGCGGGATCACCGCGACCAGCACCCACAGATGCGCGAACGGCAGCCCGAACAGCACACATCCGAAGACGGCGGTCACCACGGTGCCGGGCACGGTGAAGGAGGCGTACGCCCCCGCCGCCCCGAGCACCACCGCGGCCGGCGGCACCGGCAGCGTCGCGTAGTGATCGAGCCCCCCGCTCGCCCGCAACTGCCCGAAGTACTGCGCGAGCAGGTTCAGCGCGACGAACGCCACGACGAGCACCGACGCCCCGGCCACCACGGCCTGTGCCTCGGCCCCGCCGTCGACGACCCCCCTCATCAGGATCATGATCCCGACCGACTGGAAGGTCGCCACGAACAGCAGCGGGATACGCGCCACCCGCGCCCGGGACAGCTGCGCCCGGTACACGGCGACGAGCGCCGGCCACAGCCGGGCCCGCGGCCCGAGCTCGGCCGCCTCCCGGACCGTCTCCTCGACGCCCAGGACACTGCCCGGCAGAACCTCGGCGGGTACGACACTCACGTGGCGCTGCTCCCTTTCACACGGCGGTTCACGACGGTCACGGCGCTGTTCGGTACGGATACGGCGGTCTGTGTGCTCAAGCCTTCACCAACCCCTGCTGTGCCGCCCCGCCGAGCGCGAGGTACACGTCCTCAAGGCTCGGCGTGGCCAGCGTGAAGTCGTCGAGGGCGGCGAAGGCGGCCCCGCCCGTGACGGTCGCGACGACCGCCCGCGCCTCCTCCGGCGCCAGCCGCAGCGTCCACCGCCGCCCCGAGGCGACGGCCCGGTCCTCCAGCGCGGCCACCTCCGGCACATGCAGCGGCGCGCCCTCCCGCCACACGAGGTCGACGCGGACCTCCCCGGCGACCTGCTCCTTGAGTCCGGAAGGTGTGTCGCAGGCGATCACGCGCCCCTGGTCGAGCACGGCGACCCGGTCGAGGACGGTCTCCGCCTCGATGACGTTGTGGGTGACGAGCAGCACGGTCGTCCCGCGCTCGGCCCGGCGCCGGTCCACCGCGGACCACACGGCCCGCCGCGCCACCGGATCCATCCCGGTGGTCGGTTCGTCGAGGACCAGCAGCGGCCGCTCCCCGACCAGCGCGGCGGCGAAGCAGGCCAGCCGCCGCTGCCCGCCGGAGAGCTTGTTCAGCGGGCGCCCCGCGAGCGCCGTGAGCCCCAGCTCGTCCAGCACGGCGTCCTTCTCGTCCCGGGCCGCCCGCGCCTCAAGGCCCCGCAGCCGCCCGGTGGTCTCGGCCGCGAGCGAGACGGTCAGTTCGTCGAGCGCGCTGGACTCCTGCCCGAGATAGGCGAGGATCCGCGCGGCCCGCTCCGGGTGCCGCACGATGTCGTGCCCGAGGATCTCCACGGTCCCGCGATCGGGCCGCATCAGCCCGGTCAGCTGCCGTACGAGGGTGGACTTGCCGGCCCCGTTCGGCCCGAGCAGCCCGAAGATCTCACCGCGCCGGATGTCCAGTCGTACGTCGTCGGTGGCGCGCACCTCGGGTGTTCCGGGGGCGCCGCGCCGGCCTCGTACCGCGGGGTAGGTCTTGGTCAGTCCGCGTACCGCGCACACGACATCGTCACCGTGTCGAAGTGCCTGTGCCGCGCGCGTACTCACAAGGGACGAGAGTACGGGGTCGGGGAGCGCGGCTCGTCCTTGGGGCGGCGTATGTGCCGTTTCACTCCCCCGCGGGCGCGTGTTCCGTGGCCGTCCGTACGTCGATCTCGCGCCAGAACCCGCCACGGATGGCGTAGCGGTCGTGCTCGTCGATCTGGTCGTCCTTGTGGGCGAGGAGTCCGAAGCGGGCGGCGTAGCGCAGCAGCTCGCCGTCGATGCGGTGCGGGATGCGCGGATACATCCCCGACAGTTTCTGCAGATGGCTCTGGTCGCCGAGCCGCTCCATCCACCGTCGCGCGAAGACCTGCCCCACCTCGTAGGGGTCGCCGCCGACGGTGGTGATGTCCTCCTCGCGGTCCGCCCATCGCTGCTCGGCCGTGGTCAGCTGGGCGAGCGTCGGCATCGACGCGATCTCGGGCGGTTCGGCGGAGCCGCCGGGCCGGTCTACCCAGCCTTTGTCGGAGGACCAGCGCAGGGTGGCGTTGGCCGGGTGCTGCGGCTGGACGCCGGGGGCGCGCAGGGCGGCCAGGTCCTTGGGGGTGGGCACGCCCTTGGGCGCGGGCACCCGCTCCTGGATGCCGTTCTCCGCGGCGGCGGGCGCGTGCTCGCCCTCCTCGGCGGGCCGCTCGGCCGGCGCGGCGAGCGCGGAGTCGGGCAGCGGCGCGGACAGGATCGCGGCGATCTCGGGCCGCGGCGCGGGCGGCGGAGCACAGATCCCGCCGAGCTCCTTCGCGCGCACGGCCTTGGTGATCCACGTACGGTCAAGGACGCGCCGCTCGTCGGCCTCGGCGACCAGGTCCTCGGACTGGTTGTAGTCCCCGTCGGCGGCCTGCACGGCCCACAGGTGTACGGCGACGCCGTGCTCCTTCGCCGCCATCATGCCGGGCAGCAGATCGCCGTCGCCGGTCACCAGCACGACGTCCGAGCAGGCGCGGTTGCGGGCCAGCTCGGTGAGCTCGGCGTGCATGGCCGCGTCGACGCCCTTCTGGGCCCAGCGGCCGTCGCTGCGGGTCAGGGCGCCGAGCCGGACGGTGACCCGGGGCATCACACGCAGCCGGCGGTGCTCGGGCTGCGGGACGCGGTCGGGGGCGCCGTCGAACCAGTAGATGCGCAGCAGGGGCCGTTCCGTGTCGGACTCGGCGCGCTCGCGCAGTCCCTGGATGAGGGCGGCGTGGTCGACGGTGATCCGGGAGCGCGAGGGTTCCCCGGCAAGGAGCGAGGCGGCGGCCCCCAGCAGATACCCGGCGTCCACCAGGACGATGCAGCGGTCCACGCGACTCACCCTCTTCCGAGGCGGTTTACTTCGGGCTTCCTTCGAGTCTGCCCGACCGCGCGGAGGTTAACGGCCGGAACTCGATCTTCGGCGTGGCGTTTCGGGACCGATCCGAGCGACAAGCCCTGTCACGGACGGTAATTATCCGAAATGCGTTCTTTGTAAGCCTATGTGAATCTGGTCCCGGCCCTGGCCCCTAGATCCCCCTCAGGAGGCAGATCACCATGGCCAAGAACAAGAACCGTGACCGTAAGCAGCCGCAGTCCGAGCGTGGTCAGCAGCAGGCCCAGCAGTCCTCGATGGAGGCGCAGGCCGAGCAGCGCATGACCCAGGTGACTCCGGGTGACATCGCCCGCAAGGGCAAGCAGAAGCGCTTCGGCCACAACTGACATCTGCATAACGGGTTTTGAGACCCGGGCACACAGAGAGGGCGCACCCGGCTTGCGGGTGCGCCCTCTCGACGTGTCGCTAGCCCGCCAGGCAGGAGGGTCCGAGCAGCACCTTCAGGTCGCCGAAGAGTGCCGGGTCCGGCTTCACCCGGTGCCGGTCCAGGCGGAGCACGGTGGTCTTGGTCGGGCCCTGGAGCCTGATGCGGACCTCGCTCTCGCCCTTGTGGTGGGTGAGGATCTCGCCGAGGCGGCTGACCATGGGCGGGGTGACCCGGGTCGCCGGGATGGTGAGGATCACGGGCGCGTTGGTGCCCGCGTTGGACAGGTCGGGGACCTGCATCTCCATGGCGACCAGGCGCGGGACGTCCTCGCGCTTGTCGAGGCGGCCCTTGACGAACACCACGGCGTCCTCGACGAGTTGGGTCGAGACGAGCTGGTAGGTCGCCGGGAAGAACATGCACTCGATGGAGCCGGCGAGGTCCTCGACGGTGGCGATCGCCCAGGCGTTGCCCTGCTTGGTCATCTTGCGCTGCAGGCCCGAGATGATGCCGCCGATGGTGACGACGGCGCCGTCCGCGTGCTCACCTCCGGTGAGCTGGGCGATGCCCGCGTCGGCCTTGTCGGAGAGCACGTGCTCCAGGCCGAAGAGCGGGTGGTCGGAGACGTAGAGACCGAGCATCTCCCGCTCCTGGGCGAGCAGATAGGTCTTGTCCCACTCGTCGGTGGTGAAGTCGACGTCGAGTCCGAAGCCGGGCTCGCTGGTCTCCTCCTCGCCCATGCCGCCGAAGAGGTCGAACTGGCCCTCGGCCTCCTTGCGCTTGACCGCGACCACGTTGTCGATCATCGGCTCGAAGTGCGCGGTCAGGCCCTTGCGGGTGTGTCCGAGGGTGTCGAAGGCGCCCGCCTTGATCAGCGACTCGGTGGTGCGCTTGTTGCAGGCGACCGCCTCGACCTTGTCGAGGTAGTCGGGGAAGGAGGCGTACTTCCCCTTGGCCTTGCGGCTCTTGATGATCGACTCGACCACGTTGGTGCCGACGTTGCGCACGGCCTCCAGGCCGAAGAGGATCACGTCGTCGCCCTGGGCGGCGAAGTTGTGCACCGACTCGTTGACGTTCGGCGGGAGCACCTTGATGCCCATGCGGCGGCACTCGTTGAGATAGACGGCCGACTTGTCCTTGTCGTCCTTGACGGAGGTCAGCAGCGCGGCCATGTACTCGGCCGGGTGGTTGGCCTTGAGGTAGGCGGTCCAGTACGAGACCAGTCCGTACGCGGCGGAGTGCGCCTTGTTGAAGGCGTAGCCGGCGAAGGGGACCAGCACGTCCCACAGGGCCTGGATGGCCTCGTCGCTGTAGCCGTTCTTCTGGGCGCCGGCCTGGAAGATGGTGAAGTTCTTCGCCAGCTCCTCGGGCTTCTTCTTGCCCATCACGCGGCGGAGGATGTCGGCCTCGCCGAGCGAGTAGCCGGCGATGATCTGGGCGGCCTTCTGCACCTGCTCCTGGTAGACGATCAGGCCGTAGGTGACCGCGAGGACCTCTTCGAGGGGCTCCTCCAGCTCCGGGTGGATCGGGGTGATCTCCTGGAGCTTGTTCTTGCGCAGGGCGTAGTTGGTGTGCGAGTCCATGCCCATCGGGCCCGGACGGTAGAGCGCGGAGACGGCGGAGATGTCTTCGAAGTTGTCGGGCTTCATCAGCCGCAGCAGCGAACGCATGGGGCCGCCGTCGAACTGGAAGACGCCGAGGGTCTCACCGCGCTGGAGGAGTTCGAAGGTCTTGGGGTCGTCGAGCGGCAGGGCCAGCAGGTCGAGATCGATGCCCTTGTTGGACTTCACCATCTTGACGGCGTCGTCCATGATCGTCAGGTTGCGCAGGCCCAGGAAGTCCATCTTCAGCAGGCCGAGCGACTCGCAGCTCGGGTAGTCCCACTGTGTGATGGTCACGCCGTCGGTGTGCCGCACCCAGACCGGGGCGTGGTCGACGATCGGCTCGCTGGACATGATCACGCCGGCCGCGTGCACGCCCATCTGCCGGACCAGGCCCTCGACGCCCTTGGCGGTGTCGATGACCTTCTTCACGTCCGGTTCGTTCTCGTACATCCCCCGGATCTCGCCCGCCTCGTTGTACCGCGGGTGCGAGGGGTTGGTGATGCCGTCGAGGTCGATGCCCTTGCCGAGGACGTCGGCGGGCATCGCCTTGGTGAGACGGTCGCCCATCGCGTACGGGTAGCCCAGCACGCGCGCGGAGTCCTTGATCGCGTTCTTGGCCTTGATCTTGCCGTAGGTGCCGATCATGGCGACCTTGTCGGCGCCGTACTTCTCGGTCACGTACCGGATCACCTCGACGCGCCGACGCTCGTCGAAGTCGATGTCGACATCGGGCATCGAGATGCGCTCGGGGTTGAGGAACCGCTCGAAGATCAGACCGTGCGGGATCGGGTCGAGGTCGGTGATGCCCATGGCGTAGGCGACGATCGAACCGGCCGCGGAGCCTCGGCCGGGGCCGACCGCGATGCCCTGGCTCTTGGCCCACATGATGAAGTCGGCGACCACGAGGAAGTAGCCCGGGAACCCCATCGAGATGATGGTGTCCATCTCGTACTCGACCTGCTTCATGCGGTCGTCCGGGATGCCGTTCGGGAAGCGGCGGTGCATGCCCCGCATGGTTTCCTCGCGGAACCAGGTGACCTCGGTGTAGCCCTCGGGGATGTCGAACTTCGGCATGAGGTTCTTGGCCTCGAACATGCCGGTGGTGTCGACCATCTCCGCGATCAGGAGCGTGTTGGCGCAGCCCTCCTGCCAGGCGTCCGAGGAGTCGATGGCGTACATCTCGTCCGTGGACTTCAGGTAGTAGCCGGTGCCGTCGAACTTGAAGCGGTCCGGGTCGGAGAGGTTCTTGCCGGTCTGGATGCACAGCAGGGCGTCGTGGGCGGTCGCCTCGTGCGCGTACGTGTAGTGCGAGTCGTTCGTCACCAGCGGCGGGATGCCGAGCTTCTTGCCGATCTCCAGGAGGCCGTCGCGGACCCGGTGCTCGATCTCGATGCCGTGGTCCATCAGCTCCAGGAAGTAGCGGTCCTTGCCGAAGATGTCCTGGTAGTCGGCGGCCGCCTTCAGGGCCTCGTCGTACTGGCCGAGGCGCAGCCGGGTCTGGAGCTCGCCGGAGGGGCAGCCGGTGGAGGCGACGATCCCCTCGGACCACTGGGAGATCGTCTCCTTGTCCATCCGGGGCCACTTCTGCAGCCAGCCCTCGGCGTACGCGTCCGAGGAGAGCCGGAAGAGGTTGTGCAGGCCCGTCTTGTTCACGGCCCACATCGTCTTGTGGGTGTAACCACCCGAACCGGAGACGTCGTCCCTCTTCTGGTGCGGCTGACCCCACTGGATCTTGCGCTTGTTGCGCCGGGACTCGGGGGCAACATACGCCTCGATGCCGATGATCGGGGTGACCCCGGCCTTCTTCGCGGTGTGGAAGAAGTCGTACGCCCCGTGGAGGTTGCCGTGGTCGGACATGGCGATATGGGTCATGCCCATCTCGTTGCACGCGTTGAACATGTCCTTGAGCCGC
Source organism: Streptomyces sp. S.PB5 (assembly GCF_030403745.1). Classification (GTDB taxonomy): domain Bacteria; phylum Actinomycetota; class Actinomycetes; order Streptomycetales; family Streptomycetaceae; genus Streptomyces. The sequence continues at coordinate 674,723 of NZ_JAQMWP010000001.1, read as the reverse complement.
GCGGCACCGTCCAGCAGGGAGTACTGGGTGTGGACGTGCAGGTGCGTGAACGGCGGCTTTGACACGGCGTGGCCTCCATGGAAAACACTCGGCGACAGACGGGCGGACAGTTCGGGGGACAGCGTCGAAGTCTATGCCTGACCACTGACACTCCGGGGGCTGCCCCGCGTACCTTCACAGCGAGGGTTTTCGCGGGCACTTTCGTCCGGCCCCGCCCGTTGAGACGACAGAAACGCTGTCGTACACATGCACGTACACATGCACCAGGAGGCACCCAGCGATGTCGGTACCGCAGCTCAGCGACGAGCCTCGCGGCGAGGAGATCCTCGCCGTCTTCGACACCGCCTTCGGCGAGCTCCTGGCCGCCGACCCGGCCGCGTTCCGCGTGAAGTTCCGCAAGATGGCGGCCTCGGCGTTCGCGTTCTACCGGGGTACGGCGTGCCTCTTCTACCACGACCTCACTGCAAATATTGGTTTCGGCTCCAAGCGGGGCGGCCCGTACCTGGACGAGCGCACCTCGCGCGTGTGGATCCACGGCGACCTGCACGCGGAGAACTTCGGCACGTACATGGACGCCACGGGCCGGCTGATCTTCAACGTCAACGACTTCGACGAGGCCTACGTCGGCCCCTTCACCTGGGACCTCAAGCGTTTCTCCGCCTCCATCGCCCTCATCGGGTACGCCAAGGCACTCAGCGACGACCAGATCAGCGAGCTGGTGCAGATCTACGCGGCCGCCTACCGCGAGCGCATCCACGCCCTGGCCACCGGCGCCAAGAGCGACGAGGTGCCGCCGTTCACCCTGGACACCGCCGAGGGCCCGCTCCTGGACGCGCTGCGCGACGCCCGCTCGCTGACCCGCTTCGGCCTGCTGGACTCGATGACCGAGATCCGCGACTTCGAGCGCCGCTTCGCGCCCGGCGGCGGCTCCATCGAGCTGGACGCGGCCACGCGCTACAAGGTGCTCGCCGCCTTCGACGGCTATCTGGAGACCCTCCCGGAGACCTCGCTGGCCCGCCCGGACTCCTACCGGGTGAAGGACGTGGTCGGCCGCCGCGGCATCGGCATCGGCTCGGCCGGCCTGCCGTCGTACAACATCCTTCTGGAGGGCCACAGCGACGCGCTGGAGAACGACGTCGTGATCTACATCAAGCAGGCCCAGACCCCGGCCGTCTCCCGGCACATCACCGACCCGGCGATCCGCGACTACTTCCAGCACGAGGGCCACCGCACGGTGCTCTCGCAGCGGGCCCTGCAGCAGCACGCGGACCCGTGGCTGGGCTGGACCGAGCTGGACGGCGCGGGTCAGCTGGTCGCCGAGGTCTCGCCGTACGCCGTGGACCTGGACTGGGGTGACATCGACGACACGGAGGAGATCGCGGCGGTCGTCGCGGACCTCGGCCGGGCGACGGCCACCATGCACTCGGCCGCTGACGACCAGTCCGGCGAGTCCCTGGTGCCCTTCTCGACCGAGCGGGCCATCGACGCGGCCATCGCGGCCGACGAGGACGGCTTCGCCGACCTGCTGGTCTCCTTCGCGCACGACTACGGGGCACGCGCGCGTGCCGACCACCAGATCTTCGTGGACCTGTTCCGCAACGGCCGCATTCCGGGCCTGTAGAAACCGCCGACGACAACAGGCCTGCAACAACGGGCCGACGACAACAGGGTCATAACGACAGGGCCGCTCACAGGAATCTTTTAGGGGTCCCTTACAGGCCCGCGTGACACACTCTCTGCGCTATGGACATATCCGGGACCCAGCTACGAGCGCTCCGCGCGGCGCTGTTCACGGCACTCGTCGTGACGCTCAGCACCGCGTCGCACGTGCTGCTGTCCCGGGTCCCGCTGCCCCTGAACACCGTGGCCCTGATCGCGGCCGCGGTGTTCGTCCTCGCATACGCCCTCGCCGGCCGCGAGCGGAGCTTCGGGCGGATCGCCGCCCTGGTGATCCCGCTGGAGCTGGCCGCCGACACCGTCTTCACCACCGGGCAGCACGTCTGTTACGGCGCCGCCGGCGGACCCGTCGCGGGCCCCCTGCGCTCGGTCGGCTGGAACGTGTTCTGCGGCGACGGCACCAGCGTCGGCAGTCCGCTGGCCCGGGTCACCGGTACCGACACCGACCGCCTCGCGGGCGCCCTCGCCCACACCGATCCCCAGGCCGCCTGGCTGCTGCTCGGCGCCCACATCGGCGTCGGTCTCGTCGCGGCCGCCTGGCTGCGCCGCGGCGAGCGGGCGCTGGCCCAGCTGCTCGGCGCGGCGGTGGCGACCACGTTCCGGCCGCTCCTGCTGGCCGTCGCCGCGGTGACGGTACGCCGGACCCCCGCCGCCCGCACCCCGCGGCGCCCGCGTCGTCGTACCGCTCTCGTGCGCGACCGGATCCTCGCGCACTCCCTGGGACGGCGTGGACCGCCGTGCCCGGTCGCGTTCGTCTGACCGAACGCCAGCCGAGCACCACCAGTGCCCCATGCATCCCGCGCACCCGGTGTGCGCACCCCAGATATCCCGCACACGAGTTGTGCGCGTCCCCTTACGGAGATCACCCATGAGCAAGCGGAACAGCCAGGCGGCGAAGACGGCGGCCCGCGAGCGGCTGCGCGAGGAGCGCGAGCGCCAGGCCAAGCGTGCCAAGGTCAAGCGGCAGGTCATCGTGGCCTTCTCGGTCGTCAGCGTCCTCGCGATAGCCGGCGGCATCGGCTACGCGGTCGTCCAGGGCAACAAGCCCGGCTACTGGGAGGCGGCGAAGGACGACAAGCTCGTCAAGCCGGCCAACACCACGGGCGCCGACGGCACGACGGTCGTCATCGGCAAGAGCAGCGCCAAGAAGACCCTCGAGATGTACGAGGACCCGCGCTGCCCGGTCTGCGCCCAGTTCGAGCAGACGGTCGGCGCGACCCTGGACAAGGGCGTCGAGGACGGCAAGTACAAGGTCCAGTTCATCGGCGCGAGCTTCCTCGACCGGAGCCTGACCGGCGAGGGCTCGAAGAACGCGCTCAGCGCGCTGGGCGCGGCGCTCAACGTCAGCCCCGAGGCGTTCCTTGAGTACAAGACCGCGATGTACTCGGCGAAGTGGCACCCGGAGGAGTCCGACGACAAGTTCAAGGACGACTCCTACCTCATCGAGATCGCGGACACGGTCGACGCCCTGAAGGGCAACAAGACCTTCCAGAACGCCGTGAAGAACGGCACCTACGACAAGTGGGCGCTGGAGATGTCCGCGAAGTTCGACGACAGCGGCGTCCAGGGCACCCCGACCCTGAAGATGGACGGCAAGGCGCTGACCGCCCCGGGCAGCGACAACGCGCCGATGACGGTGGCCGACTTCAACACCGCGATCGAGGCGGCTCTCAAGGCCTGAGCCCGAGCCTGAACCTGGGCCTGACCCCTGGCCCGACCCCGGTCCGAGACGACCTACGGCCGAAGAGCGGGCGAACTTTCACCGGTTCGCCCGCTCTCGTTCATACCGGCCAGTAACCTGATCGCTCGTGACCAGTAGATTCAGAGCAACCGAGCATCTCAACTCCCTGTCGCCGCGCCGCCGTACGGTCGTCAAGGCCGCGGCGGCCACTGCCGTCCTGGCCGGTCCGCTCGCCGCCGCGATCCCGGCCCGCGCGGCCACCGAGGCCCCCGCCTTTCTGCACGGCCTCGCCTCCGGCGACCCGCTCCCGGACGGCGTCCTGCTGTGGACCCGGGTGACCCCCACCGCCGAGGCGATACCCGGCTCCGGGCTCGGCCCGGACACCGAGGTGAGCTGGATCGTCGCCACGGACAAGGCGCTGACGAACGTCGTCGCCAAGGGTTCCGTCACCGCGACCGCCGCGTCCGACCACACCGTGAAGGCCGACATCCGCGGCCTGGCCCCGGCCACCGACTACTGGTTCCGCTTCTCGGCGGGCGGCACGGACTCCCCGGTGGCGCGTACCCGCACCGCGCCGGCGGCGGACGCGGCCGTGTCCAACCTGCGCTTCGGCGTGGTCTCCTGCGCCAACTGGGAGGCCGGCTACTTCTCCGCGTACCGCCATCTCGCGGCGCGCGGCGACCTGGACGCCTGGCTGCATCTGGGCGACTACATCTACGAGTACGGCACCGGCGAGTACGGGACGCGCGACACCGTCGTACGGCAGCACGCGCCGACCCACGAGATCCTGTCGCTGGCCGACTACCGCACCCGGCACGGCAAGTACAAGACCGATGCCGACCTCCAGGCGCTGCACGCGGCGGCGCCCGTCGTCGCAATCTGGGACGACCACGAGTTCGCCAACGACGCCTGGTCGGGCGGGGCCGAGAACCACACCGAGGGGGCGGAGGGCGCCTGGGCCGCGCGTCAGGCGGCCGCCAAGCAGGCCTACTTCGAGTGGATGCCGGTGCGTCCGGCGATCGCGGGGACGACCTACCGGCGGCTGCGCTTCGGCAAACTGGTCGATCTGTCGCTGCTCGACCTGCGCTCCTTCCGCTCGCAGCAGGTCTCCGTCGGCAACGGCTCGGTCGACGACCCGGACCGCACGCTCACCGGGCGGGCCCAACTCGACTGGCTGAAGGCCGGGCTGAAGTCCTCCGACACCGCCTGGCGGCTGGTCGGCAACTCGGTGATGATCTCGCCCTTCGCCATCGGCTCGCTCTCCGCCGACCTGCTCAAGCCGCTCGCCGAGCTGCTCGGGCTGCCGAAGGAGGGGCTCGCCCTCAACACCGACCAGTGGGACGGCTACACGGACGACCGCCGTGAACTGCTCGCCCACCTCCGCTCGAACGCGATCCGCAACACCGTGTTCCTGACCGGCGACATCCACATGGCGTGGGCCAACGACGTGCCGGTGGACGCCGGTACGTATCCGCTGTCCGCCTCGGCCGCCACCGAGTTCGTCGTCACGTCGGTGACCTCCGACAACCTCGACGACATCCTGAAGGTCCCCGAGGGCGTGGTCTCCGCGCTCGCCTCGCCGGTCATCAAGGCCGCCAACCGGCATGTCCACTGGGTCGACACCGACCGCCACGGCTACGGCGTCCTGGACATCACGGCCGCCCGCGCACAGATGGACTACTACGTCCTCTCCGACCGGACGAAGGCCGACGCGACCTCGTCCTGGGCCCGTTCGTACCGCACGCGCAGCGGCACGCAGAAGGTCGAGCGGACGTACGACCCGGTGTAAGGCGGGTCCCGTCGACGGCGGGTGGTGCGGGCCCGGTCCGGTTCCGGCCACACCATCCGCCGCGGCGGGGGCATTTACAGGCTTGAGCATGTACACGTAATCTCCGGGCGGCGGCCAGGAAACCCCTGCGTACCGCTTCCTTCCGCATCCCACCAGGAGCCTGCATGCGTGCGCCTGCCCGGATATCCAGACGTCTCCTCACCACCGCAGCCGTGGCCGGAACCCTGATGCTCACCCCGCTGTCGGCACCCGCCGGGCTTGCAGCGGCCCAGATCTCGTCCGCCGCCGACTGCGCCGACACGGACACCAATGCCGCCGCCCGTGAGGCCCGTCCCGGCCACAGCGGCGAGACGGTCGCCGAGCCCAACGAGATCAGCACCGCCAAGGCCCAGTCGATGGATGCCGATCTGCGCGCCAAGCTCGACAAACTGCCGTCCTCCGGCAGCCGGAGCCTCGCCGCGGCCGCCTCGACGAGCATCCCGGTGTACTTCCACGTCATCCACGACGGGGCCACCGGCCAGCTCAGCTCCTCCGACATCACCGCCCAGCTGAACGTCCTGAACGCGGCCTACGCCGGCCAGGGCACCGGGAACGTCGACTCCGGCTACCAGTTCACGCTGGCCGGCACCGACTACACCGACAACGCGGCCTGGTACAACGTCGGTTACGGCTCCGCCGAGGAGAAGGCGATGAAGTCCGCCCTGCGCAAGGGCGGCGCCAACGCGCTCAACATCTACTCCGCCAACCTCGGCGACGGCCTCCTCGGCTGGGCCACCTTCCCCAGCTCGTACAAGGCCAGCCCGTCCATGGACGGCGTCGTCCTCCTCGACGCGTCCCTGCCCGGCGGCTCGGCCACCAACTACGACGAGGGCGACACCGCCACCCACGAGGTCGGCCACTGGATGGGGCTGTACCACACCTTCCAGGGCGGCTGTAACGGCAAGGGCGACTACGTCGACGACACCCCCGCCGAGAAGAGCGCCGCGTACGAGTGCCCGACCGGCCGCGACACCTGCACCACCAAGCCGGGCGTCGACCCGATCCACAACTTCATGGACTACACGTACGACGACTGCATGTACCAGTTCACCGCGGGCCAGGTGACGCGCATGCAGCAGAACTGGGCGGCGTACCGGGCGGCCGGCTGAACCGCCTAAGGCGGGGCCCCGTCTAGAGCGAGGCGCCGTCTAGAGCGAGTCGAGGAAGCCGAGCGCCACTCTCCAGGTGGCCTCGGCGGCCTCCTCGTCCCAGTCCGGCAGGTCGGGGTCGGTGTACAGGTGACCGGCCCCGGCGTACCGGTAGATCTCCACATCGGCGCCGGCCCGGCCCATCTGGAGATACCAGGAGCTCAGCCAGTCGTCGGTCTCGAAGGCGTCCGGCTCGGCGACATGCAGCTGGACCGGCAGCTCGTCGACCGAGGCGTTGGCGGCGATGTCCGAGGTGCCGTGCAGAAGCAGCAGCCCGCGCGCCTTGTCGTCGCCGAGAGCGAGGGTCTGCGCGACGGAGGCGCCGAAGGAGAACCCGGCGTACACAAGGCCCCGCTCCGAGTAGGGCGCCGCGGCCAGCACGGCCCGCTTGAGCAGCTCGTCCTTGCCGATCCGCTCCTTGAACTCCAGGCCCTCCTCGACCGTCTCGAACGTGCTCCCCTCGAACAGGTCCGGCGTCCACACCTCGTGTCCGGCGGCGCGCAGCCGGTCCGCCGCCGCGCGCACCGCGGGCCGCAGACCGTACGTCGAGTGAAAGAGCATGATGTTCATGAGCCCATCGTGCCAGTACGGTCGAAGACATGGAGAACGTACTGCGCCCGTTGATCGTCATCGGCGGCTCGGTCGTCCTCACGCTGCTCATCGGCTGGGCGACCGACCTCCTGATGCGGAAGGCCGACGAACGGCACAGTGAGACCCCGCTCTGGGGCCTGCTGCGCCGCGGCCGCATCCCCTACCAGCTCGTCATCTTCGCGGCCCTGCTGAGAGGGTCCTACGACGAGGCTCGGGTGCTGGAGGCCCACCGGATCGGCATCGGCCGGACGCTGACGCTGGTGCTCATCGGGGCGACGGCCTGGCTGACGATCCGGATCGCGGCGGCGGTCGTCGAGACGACGTACACCCGCTACACCCGCGCCCAGCGCGATCCGGCTCGGGTCCGGCGCGTCCGTACCCAGGTGACCCTCATCACACGGGTGGTCACCGCGATCGTCGCCGTCGTGGCGATCGCCGCGATGCTGCTGACGTTCCCGGCGATGCGCGCGGCCGGCGCCTCGCTGCTGGCCTCGGCCGGCATCCTCGGCATCGTCGCCGGTGTCGCCGCGCAGTCCACGCTGAGCAACATGTTCGCGGGGCTGCAGATCGCGTTCGGCGACATGGTGCGCATAGGGGACACAGTCGTGGTGGACGGCGAGTGGGGCACGGTCGAGGAGATCACCCTCACGTTCCTGACGGTCCGCACCTGGGACGAACGCCGGATCACCATGCCGGTGTCGTACTTCACCTCCAAGCCCTTCGAGAACTGGTCGCGCGGCGGCGCCCAGATGACCGGCATCGTCTACTGGCACCTGGACCACTCGGCTCCGATGGACGCGATGCGCGAGCAGCTCCGGGACATCCTGCGCGACTGCCCGGCCTGGGACGGCCGCGCCTACGACCTGACCGTCACCGACTCCACCCCGAACACCATGCAGGTACGGGCCCTGGTCACCGCCAAGGACGCGGACGACATCTGGACGGTCCGGGTCACGGTCCGCGAACGCATGCTCCGCTGGCTCTCCGAGCACCACCCGTACGCCCTGCCCCGGGTCAACACGGCGGACGCCACCCTGCCCCCCGGCGTCAACGGCAACCGCCCCACCTCCCCGGACGGCGGCCCCCGCCGAGCCCACGAGCCACCGAGGGCGGGCCGCTGACGACCGCTCGTGGGGCGGCTCGGCACACCTCCTCGCCGGCCGCCCCTCAACGCCCCCGCTCGGCGCCCCCGTTGACCTGCACGACCTGCGAAGTGCTGCACCCACCCGGGGGGCGACCCCCGGCCCCCCAGCAGAAAAGAACCCTCAACGCCCCCGCTCAGCACCCCCATTGACCTGCACGACCTGCGACGTCACATGCCCGGCGCCGGGCGAGGCCAGCCAGTGCAGCGTGCCGGCGACGTCGCCGGGCGTCCCGGCACGCCCGTTGGGGGTCTCGCCGATCAGCCGCTCCCGCCGGGCGGGGTCGATGGCCGCCCCGAAGAACTCGGTGTCCTCCACATAGCCGGGCGCGACCACGTTCACGGTGATCCCGCGCGGCCCGAGCTCGCGCGTCAGATCATGGGCGTACGGATGCAGCCCGGCCTTGGCCGCCCCGTAGGCCCCGCTCCCGGACCCCCGGTAGGCGGCGATGGAACTGACGAACAGCACCCGTCCGCCGGGCGAGGCGAGCCGGTCCTTCAGCGCCTCGGTGAGCAGCGCGGCGGTCAGCAGATTGATCCGGAAGTTGACGGTCCAGTTGTGGGCGACGGCGTCGAGCGGATCGTCGCCCTCGGCCGGCGGTTCAAGGTGCCCGGCGCCCCCGGCACTGTGGATCAGCACATCCACGGTCCCCAGCTCCCGCCCGACGAACTCGGCGACCCCGCGCACACTCGCCGTGTCACTGAGATCGGCCGCGTAGCTCAACGCCCCCGCCACCCCGGCCTGCTCCAGCACGTCCTTGCGCCGCCCGAGCAGCAGCACCCGGTCCCCGTCCGCGGCGAAGACACGGGCCGCCGCCAGCCCAATTCCCGTACCGCCACCACTGATCACCACATTGCGAGCCATGCCACCACCCTAAAAAGGGCCGCCCGCAAAGTCATTTCCCTTTACGTGATCGCCATGCGACGGCCGGATCACCGCAGACTGCGCACGTCGAGGTGTCTCAGCACCCGGTCCACGATCTCGGGATCGGCCCCCGCCTCGCTCCGCGCCGCCAGCACCTCGTGGCGCGCGGCGCTCAGCATCTCGCCCTGGATCCGCCGGACCCGCTTCAGCCGTGTGACCCGCTGCTGATGCGCCTCCCGCCGCTCCTCGTCCCCCATGTCCGGGCTGATCCGGATCCCGATCTCGAAGGCCCGCCGCAGCATCTGCTCGGACAGCTCCTCCGGCAGCTCCTCGACCTCCTCGATCTCCCGTAGCCTGCGTTTGGCCGCCTTGGCCGCCCGGATCGCCAGCGCCTTCTCGAACTCCTTCTCCCGCTCGGTGTCGGCCTTCACCCCGAGCTTCCTCACGAGCCACGGCAGGGTCAGCCCCTGCAGCACCAGGGTCGCCATGATGACCCCGAACGCGATGAAGACGATCTCGTCCCGGTCGGGAAAGGCCGACCCCTCGTCGGTCTTCAGCGGAATCGCCAGTGCCAGCGCCACGGACGCCACCCCACGCATCCCGGACCACCACATGACGACGGTCTCCCGCCAGCTCATGGGGATCTCCTCGTCGTAGTCCTGCTTGGCGTGCAGCCGTTTGGCGACCCAGGTCGCGGGCAGCAGCCACGCCAGCCGTACGAGGACGACGACCCCCACGATCGCGGCGGCCCAGCCGAGCATCTCGCCCCACCGGCCGGACGCGGTCCTGACGGCGTTGTGCAGTTCGAGCCCGATCAGCCCGAAGGCCACACCGGTGACCAGCGTGTCGACGATGTCCCAGAAGGTGTGCCCGGCGAGCCGGGTGAGCACGTCGTCGGCGTCGGTGGCGTACTCGGCGAGGAACAGGGCGGTGGTGAGCACGGCGAGCACTCCGGAGCCGTGCAGCTCCTCGGCCAGCACATAGGAGGCGTACGGCACGAGGAGGGTCAGGCCGATCTGCAGGGTCGCGTCGTCGAGCAGGTCCATGAGCCGGTTGGCGCCCCAGCCGAGGGCGAGTCCCATCGCCACGGCCACGACGGCGGACAGCACCAGCTCGACGGCGGCCTCCCCGACCGTGAACGAGCCGCTGACGGCCGCGGTGATCGCCACGTGGTACAGCACGATCGCCGTCACGTCGTTGAAGAGCCCCTCGCCCTCCAGGATCGACACCAGCCGCCGCGGCAGCCCGAGCTGTCCGGCGACGGCGGTCGCGGCGACCGGGTCGGGCGGCGCGACCAGCGCGCCCAGCGCGACGGCGGCGGCGATCGGCAGCCCGGGCACGATCGCGTGGGCGACGACGGCCACACAGAACGTGGTGACGAACACCAGCGCCACGGCGAGCAGGAAGATCGGTCTGACGTTGGCCGCGAACTGCCGCCAGGAGGTCCGCCGCACGGCGGCGTAGAGCAGCGGCGGCAACAGCAGCGGCAGGATCAGCTCGGGCGGGATCTCGACGTTCGGCACGAAGTCGAGCAGGGCGAGCACGATCCCGAGCAGGGTCATGAGCACCGGCGCAGGCAGTCCGAACCGGTCCCCCACCGGGACACTCACCACGGCCCCGAGCAACAGCACGAACAACAGGGCCAGCTGATCCACGGTCAGGCTCCGGAGGTCTGGGCGATCAAGAACCTACAGACCACCAGCCTGCCACGGACGGCCCTTTGATACCGCCACGCCCGATTTGGTCCTACAGAGCGCGCCGCATCCCCTGATGCGGAATGCCCGCCTCCAGGTACTCCGGCCCGTACGCCACGTACCCCAACCGCTCGTAGAACCCCAGCGCATGCGTCTGCGCGTGCAGATCCACCGCCGTCAGCCCACGCGCGCGTGCCGCCTCCTCGATGGCCCGCACGAGCGCCACCCCGACGCCCAGTCCCCGCGCCTCCTGGGTGACGGCGAGCCGCCCGAGCGACCCCAGCGACAGATCACCGCCGACCTTCTCCGCGGCCCGGGGGCCGTACAGCAGCCGCCCGGTGCCCAGCGGCACCCCGTCCTCCCGCACGGCCAGCACATGCACCGCCACGGCGTCGTACGCGTCGTACTCCAGGTCCTCGGGCACGCCCTGCTCGGCGACGAAGACCTCCTTGCGCACCACGAAGCACATCTCGCGGTCCGCGGGGTCCTCGACGACCCGGACCGCGTACGACGGCACGCTCACCCGTACGTCTCCTCGCGGACCTGGTCCAGCGCCTTCTGCAGGTCGGCCGGGTAGTCGCTGGCGAACTCGACCCACTCCCCGTCCCCGGGGTGCTCGAAGCCGAGGCGGACGGCGTGCAGCCACTGGCGGGTCAGGTGCAGCCGCTTGGCGAGGGTCGGGTCGGCGCCGTAGGTCAGGTCGCCGACGCACGGGTGGCGGTGGGCGGCCATGTGGACGCGGATCTGGTGGGTGCGGCCGGTCTCCAGCTTCACGTCGAGCAGGGAGGCCGCGCGGAACGCCTCGATGAGGTCGTAGTGGGTGACCGACGGCTTGCCCTCGGCGGTGACCGCCCACTTGTAGTCGTGGTGGGGGTGCCGGCCGATGGGCGCGTCGATGGTGCCGCTCGTCGGGTCCGGGTGGCCCTGCACGAGCGTGTGGTAGCGCTTGTCGACCGTGCGCTCCTTGAACTGGCGCTTGAGCGAGGTGTACGCGTACTCGGACTTGGCGACCACCATCAGCCCGGACGTGCCGACGTCGAGCCGGTGCACGATGCCCTGGCGCTCGGCGGCACCGGAGGTCGAGATGCGGTACCCGGCGGCGGCGAGGCCGCCGATGACGGTCGGGCCGGTCCAGCCGGGCGACGGATGGGCGGCGACCCCGACGGGCTTGACGATGACCACCACGTCATCGTCGTCATGGATGATCTCCATGCCCTCGACCGGCTCGGCGACGATCTGCACGGGGGCGGGCGCGCCCGGCATCTCGACCTCCAGCCAGGCCCCGCCGTGCACCCGCTCGGACTTGCCGACCACGCTCCCGTCGACCTGGACCTTGCCCGCCGCCGCCAGCTCGGCGGCCTTGGTGCGGGAGAAGCCGAACATGCGGGAGATGGCGGCGTCGACGCGCTCGCCCTCCAGGCCGTCGGGCACGGGCAGGGTACGGATCTCGGGAACTGTGCTCACCCGTCGAGTATGCCGGACAGCACCGACACCCCCGTAAACGAGCCCCTCAGTCCTTGTGGACGGTCCCGTCTGGGTCCAGCCCCTTGAAGGACAGCAGCACGATCAGGATGCCGCCGCACACGATCGCCGAGTCGGCCAGGTTGAACACCGCGAAGTGCTTCGGCGCGATGAAGTCCACGACCGCGCCCTCGAAGACGCCGGGCGAGCGGAAGATCCGGTCGGTCAGGTTGCCGAGCGCACCGCCCAGCAGCAGGCCGAGCGCGATCGCCCAGGGCAGGCTGTACAGCTTGCGGGCGAGCCGGGCGATCACCACGATCACCGCCGCCGCGATCACCGTGAAGATCACGGTGAAGGCCTCGCCGAAGCCGAAGGCCGCGCCCGCGTTGCGGATCGCCTCGAACTTCAGCCAGTCCCCGATGATCTCGATCGGCGCGTGGTGCTCCAGCTTGGCGACCACGATCATCTTGCTGACCAGGTCGAGGACGTACGCGAACGCGGCGACCGCGAACAGCACGGCGATCCGCCGCTTCCCCCTGGGCCGCGCCTCGGCGCTCTGCTGCCCCTCCGCGCCGGCCGACTGCTCCGGCTCGGCCTCCGCCCCCTCCGGGGAGTCCGGCGTACCGATGATGCGCTCCGCCTCTGCCACGTGAGTCCCTCGACCTAGGTACCTGACTGAGGACGAGGGTACGGCACGCGTGCGTGGGCCTTCAGTACCGGCGTTCCTGCTTCTGCTTGCACTCCACACAGAGCGTGGCCCGCGGGAAGGCCTGCATACGCGCCTTGCCGATGGGGTTGCCGCAGTTCTCGCACAGGCCGTACGTGCCCGCGTCGAGCCGCTCCAGGGCGCGCTCGGTCTGGAGCAGCATCTCGCGCGCGTTGGCCGCGAGAGCCATCTCGTGCTCGCGCGTGATGTTCTTGGTGCCGGTGTCGGCCTGGTCGTCGCCGGCGCCGTCCCCGGAGTCCCGCATCAGACCCTGCAGGGACTCCTCGGACGACGCGATCTCGGTGCGCAGCCGCAGCGCCTCGGACTGGAGCTCGGCGCGCGCCTCCGCGACCTCCTCGGGCGTCCAGGGGTCCTCGCCGGGGCGGACCGCGAGCTCGCCCGGTGCCACCGCCGCGGCGAGGCGTGCCTTGGGGACGGCCGTCTTCGCCGCCGTGGCCGTGCCAGGAGTCTTCTTCGCAACCACCGTCGTGGCTCCCGTCTGCTTCGCGGCCTGGGCCGCGCCCGCCGTCTTGGCCGTGCTCTTGCCGGACGTGCTCTTGCCGGCCGCACTCTTCGTGGAAGTGCTCTTGGAGATGCTCTTCCCGGCAGCGGTCTTCTTGGCGGCCGTCTTCTTCACCGCCACTGCCGGCTCTTCGGCCGCCGCCTTGGACGCCGCGGCCTTCTTGCCCGCCGGCGCCTTCTTGGCCGCCGTCTTCTCGGCTGCCGCCTTCTTCGCCACCGTCCGCTTCGAGGCGGCCTTCCCGGCCGCCACCGGTCTCTCGGGCCCCTCCTCCGCGACGGCCTTCCGCGCGGGAGCCGCCTTGGAGGCCGTGGCCTTCTTGACCGCGGTCTTCTTCGCGGGACTCTTGGCAGCGGCCCTCTTCGCGGCGGCGCCCACCGTCTTCACGGCCTTGGCGGCCTTGCCGGTACCTCCCTGCGCGCTCTTCTTCCCGCCCACATCCTTGGCCGCACTGCCTGACGCCGACTGCTGTACGGCGGTCTTCTTCGCCACCATGGCCGCGGCCCCTTCACATATTGTGATCTTGCACGCGAATCGTGCTGGGACGATAAATCGACTTGAGTCCCGCGGCAACGGGGCGCACCGCCCGATTCGCCCGGCTCGCGCACTCAGCGCGCCGAGCCTGCATGCGTTGTGCCCAGCTCCCCGCCGGGTAATCCGCCGGACCGCGCGTCCCAGAATCCGAACACGCGTACCGCTCCATTCGAGTCACCCCGGCCCCGGCGGCGCCCGGCCTCCGGGACCCCCGAAAACCGGTCGGCCGCTGTCCGTGCGGCGCCGTACACTGGGCGGAGCGAGAAGCGTGGATGGGGACGAGTAGCGACGTACGCAGCCCAGAGCGACCCGGGGACGGTGGAAGCCCGGGGGCGAGCGCGACGTGAAGATCACCCCGGAGCCGCCGGAAGAAATCCTTGGGTCAGTGGGCTCCGCCCACGGGCCCGACAGGACAGTAGACCCGGCATCGCGACCCCAATGAGGGGGCTCATCGGTGTGGAAGGCGCACCGGAGAGCCAAGGAGGGTGGTACCGCGGGAGCGCGCCGAAACCGGCGTACAAGATTCGGCTCTCGTCCCTCCGGACGGAAGGCAGCAAGTCCGCCGGAGGAAGACTGATGACGCAGTACCGCCAGGTGCCCGCCCAGGTCGATCTGCCCGCGCTCGAGCACGCGGTGCTCGATTTCTGGCGCGAGCAGAAGATCTTCGCCAAGTCCTTGGAGCAGTCCGAGGGGCAGCCCGAGTGGGTGTTCTACGAGGGCCCGCCCACCGCCAACGGCATGCCGGGCGCCCACCACATCGAGGCGCGCGTCTTCAAGGACGTCTTCCCCCGCTTCCGCACCATGCGCGGCTACCACGTCGCCCGCAAGGCCGGCTGGGACTGCCACGGCCTCCCGGTCGAGCTCGCGGTGGAGAAGGAGCTCGGCTTCAGCGGCAAGAAGGACATCGAGGCGTACGGCATCGCCGAGTTCAACGCCAAGTGCCGCGAGTCCGTGCTGCGCCACACCGACGCCTTCTCCGACCTGACGACCCGCATGGGCTACTGGGTCGACCTCGACGACGCCTACGTCACGATGGACCCCGAGTACATCGAGTCGGTCTGGTGGTCGCTCAAGGAGATCTTCAACAAGGGCCTGCTGGTCCAGGACCACCGCGTCGCCCCCTGGTGCCCCCGCTGCGGCACCGGCCTGTCGGACCACGAGCTGGCGCAGGGCTACGAGACGGTCGTCGACCCGTCCGTGTACGTCCGTTTCCCGCTCACCTCCGGTCCGCTCGCCGGCGAGGCCGCGCTCCTGGTCTGGACGACCACGCCCTGGACGCTGGTCTCCAACACCGCGGTCGCCGCTCACCCCGACGTGACCTATGTCGTCGCGACGAAGGGCCCGGAAGGTACGGAGAAGCTCGTCGTGGCCGCGCCGCTCGTCGAGAAGGCGCTCGGCGAGGGCTGGGAGACCACCGGCCAGTCCTTCACGGGCGCCGAGATGGAGCGCTGGACGTATCAACGTCCGTTCGAGCTCGTGGAGTTCCCGGAGCCCGCCCACTACGTGGTGAACGCCGAGTACGTCACGACCGAGGACGGTACGGGTCTGGTCCACCAGTCCCCCGCCTTCGGTGAGGACGACCTCAAGGTCTGCCGCGCCTACGGCCTGCCCGTGGTGAACCCCGTCCGCCCCGACGGCACCTTCGAGGAGGACGTCCCCCTGGTCGGCGGCGTCTTCTTCAAGAAGGCGGACGAAAAGCTCACCGAGGACCTTCAGCAGCGCGGCCTCCTCTTCCGGCACATCCCGTACGAGCACAGCTACCCGCACTGCTGGCGCTGTCACACCGCGCTCCTCTACTACGCGCAGCCCTCCTGGTACATCCGCACCACCGCGGTCAAGGACCGTCTCCTCCAGGAGAACGAGAACACCAACTGGTTCCCGGACACGGTCAAGCACGGCCGGTACGGCGACTGGCTGAACAACAACATCGACTGGGCGCTGTCCCGCAACCGCTACTGGGGCACCCCGCTGCCGATCTGGCGCTGCGAGGACGACCACCTCACGGTCGTCGGCTCCCGCGCGGAACTCACCGAGCTGACGGGCACGGACCAGTCGGAGCTGGACCCGCACCGCCCGTTCATCGACGACGTCACCTTCGCCTGCCCCAAGGACGCCTGCGGCAAGACGGCCACGCGCGTGCCGGAGGTCATCGACGCCTGGTACGACTCGGGTTCGATGCCGTTCGCGCAGTGGGGCTACCCGTACAAGAACAAGGAACTCTTCGAGTCCCGCTACCCGGCCCAGTTCATCAGCGAGGCCATCGACCAGACGCGAGGCTGGTTCTACACGCTGATGGCGGTCGGCACCCTGGTCTTCGACAAGTCGTCGTACGAGAACGTCGTCTGCCTCGGCCACATCCTCGCCGAGGACGGCCGCAAGATGTCCAAGCACCTGGGCAACATCCTGCAGCCGATCCCGCTGATGGACCAGCACGGCGCCGACGCGGTCCGCTGGTTCATGGCGGCCGGCGGCTCCCCGTGGGCGGCCCGCCGCGTGGGCCACGGCACCATCCAGGAGGTCGTCCGCAAGACGCTCCTGACCTACTGGAACACGGTCGCCTTCCAGGCCCTGTACGCCCGTACGTCGAACTGGGCGCCCTCCGCGGCCGACCCGGCCCCCGCCGACCGCCCGGTCCTGGACCGCTGGCTGCTCTCCGAACTCCACGCGCTCACCGACCAGGTGACGCAGGCTCTGGAGGCGTACGACACCCAGCGCGCCGGCAAGCTCCTGTCGGCCTTCGTCGACGACCTGTCCAACTGGTACGTCCGCCGCTCGCGTCGCCGCTTCTGGCAGGGCGACAAGGCCGCACTGCGCACGCTGCACGAGGTCGTCGAGACGGTCACCAAGCTGATGGCCCCGCTGACCCCGTTCATCACCGAGCGGGTCTGGCAGGACCTGATCGTCCCGGTGACGCCGGGCGCGCCCGAGTCTGTCCACCTGTCTTCCTGGCCGGAGGCGGACCTCTCCGCCATCGACCCGGAGCTGTCGCGGCAGATGGTCCTGGTCCGCCGGCTGGTCGAGCTGGGCCGCGCCACGCGCGCGGAGTCGGGCGTGAAGACCCGCCAGCCGCTCAAGCGGGCGCTGGTCGCGGTGACGGGCTTCGAGACCCTGACCCCCGAACTGCACTCGCAGATCACGGAGGAGCTGAACGTCGAGTCGCTGGCGTCCCTCTCCGAGGTGGGCGGCAGCCTGGTCGACACCACCGCCAAGGCCAACTTCCGCGCTCTGGGCAAGCGGTTCGGCAAGCGCGTCCAGGACGTCGCGAAGGCGGTCGCGAACGCCGACGCGGCGGCACTGTCGCTGGCCCTCCGCGAGGGCACGGCGTCGGTCGAGGTCGACGGCGAGACGATCACCCTGGCCCCGGACGAGGTCATCATCACGGAGACCCCGCGCGAGGGCTGGTCGGTCGCCTCGGACTCCGGTGCCACGGTCGCCCTGGACCTGGAGATCACCGAGGAGCTCCGTCAGGCGGGCCTCGCGCGTGACGCGATCCGCCTGATCCAGGAGGCCCGCAAGAACAGCGGCCTCGATGTGGCCGACCGCATCTCCCTGCGCTGGACGTCCACCGACCCGGCGGTGGTCGCGGCCCTGACCGAGCACTCGGGCCTGATCTCCGACGAGGTCCTGGCGACGGCCTTCTTGAATGAGGACAGCGGCCAGGGTGAGACGGACGCCACATACGGCGACCCGTTCACGGACGAGGGCCTGTCCCTGACGTTCCGCCTGCGCAAGGCGTAAACGCGTCCTACGAAGGCCCGGTCTCCCCACGCGGGGAGACCGGGCCTTCGTCACAAAGAGCCGAACATCCGCATAGCCGCCGACCATCGCACCGCAGCCCCGACACCCCCACCCCACGTAGCCGCGGGCGGTCGCGCCACTGGAGCGGCCCCACCCCACACAGCCGCCGACCATCGCACCACAGCCCCGACACCCCCACCCCACGTAGCTGCGGGCAGTCGTGCCGCTGGGGCGGCACGGGTGGGCGCAGCGGCACCCCGCCGGCGCGGGCGAGCGACACCCACCCCCGCCCAGCACCAACACCGGGCACCGGGCACCGGGCACCGGGCACCGGGCACCGAAAAGTCACCCGCTCCCCATCCGCCCACCTCGGCCCACTGATCAACACGCGTAAAAGGGGCGAGCCCCGGACCAAAGTCCAGGGCTCGCCCCTTTTGAACGCTGCCGACGCCTATGGCGTGCTACAACCCGTCAGTTGTCGTCCTCGTCGATGAGGAAGCCACGCATCGGGGAGGGCGCCTGGCCCATCGGGCCAGGACCCTGCGGGCGGACCGGAGCCATCGGCTGGGTCATCGCCGGGGACATCTGCTGCTGGCCGCCGTAGGACGGGGCAGCCGGAGCCGGGGCACCGCCCATGCCGCCCGGGTTGCCGCCGTACGACGGGGCGCTCGCGCCGGCCGGGGCCATGGAGGGCGCCGGGGACGGCGGAAGCGACGCGGTCGCCGGGGTGCGCGGCGGGGCCAGCGAGTCGTCGGCCTGGGTCTCCAGCTGACGCAGCTGCGACTCCAGGTACGACTTCAGGCGGGTGCGGTACTCGCGCTCGAAGCCGCGCAGGTCCTCGACCTTGCGCTCCAGCGTGGCGCGGGCGGACTCCAGGGAGCCCATCGCGACGCGGTGCTTCTCCTGCGCGTCCCGCTCCAGGGCGTCGGCCTTGGCACGGGCGTCACGCTCGAGACCCTCGGCACGCGAACGCGCCTCACCGACGATCTTGTTGGCCTCGGAACGGGCCTCGGCGATCGCCTGGTCGGCGGTCTGCTGGGCCAGCGAGAGGACACGGGCGGCGCTGTCGCCACCGGGGCCCTGACCGGGGCCGCCCATCGGACCGCCCATGGGGCCACCCATAGGACCGCCCATGGGGCCGCCCATCTGCTGCTGCATGGGGGGCTGGCCACCCATCGGACCCTGGCCCATCGGACCGGGACCCTGCCCCATCGGGCCGGGACCCTGCGGGCCGCCCTGGCCGCTGGGACCGGCAGGCAGCTGCGGGGCGCCGCTCGGCAGCTGGGGCGGGCCGCCCATGGGGCCGCCCATCTGCTGCTGCGGCGGGCCCGATATGCCGGCCGGCACGGGGCCGCCCGGCCCACGCATGCCCTGCTGCGGCATTCCACCCTGCTGCATCCCGCCCTGCGGCATACCCTGCTGCTGGTCCTGGGGGCCGCCGGGGCCCTCCGGGGGCTTGCGCATGTTCTGCTGGTTCTGCGCGGCGGCACGCGTCGCCGCGGCCAGCTTGGCGCGCAGGTCCTCGTTCTCGCGCAGCAGGCGCGTCAGTTCGGCTTCGACCTCATCGAGGAAGGCATCGACCTCGTCCTCGTCATAGCCTTCTCGGAGGCGGACGGTCGTGAACTGCTTGTTCCGCACGTCCTCGGGGGTCAACGGCATCTCTTCACCTCAACGTAGTCATCGGCAGTCGGCAAGACCGTATCGTCCACTGTCACCTCGCGAGATTGCCCACGATGGAGATCAAGATGTAGACGATGATCATCAGCACGAAGAAGGACAGGTCGAGCGCCACGCCCCCGAGGCGCAGCGGCGGGATGAACCGCCGCAGAAGCTTCAGCGGTGGATCGGTGACAGTGTAGGTGGCCTCCAGAACGACCACCATCGCCTTGCCAGGTTGCCACGAGCGGGCGAACTGGAAGACGTAGTCCATGACCAACCGGAAGATGAGCACGATGAGGAACACCATCAGCGCGATGTAGATCACCTGCGCGAACACGCCCATGGCCTGTGTTTCCCTCTCCCCTGTTCGTTACTGCTTACCGGTCGTCTGTCTCAGCTCTGATTGAAGAACCCGCCCTCTGCGATACGGGCCTTGTCCTCCGCCGTGACATCGACGTTAGCAGGCGACAACAGGAACACCTTCTGCGTCACCCGCTCGATGCTGCCGTGAAGACCAAACACCAAACCGGCCGCAAAGTCGACAAGTCGCTTGGCGTCTGTGTCATCCATCTCAGTCAGATTCATGATCACCGGGGTGCCCTCACGGAAGTGTTCCCCGATGGTACGGGCCTCGTTATAGGTCCGCGGGTGAAGTGTGGTGATCCGGTAAGGCTCTCGTTCCGACACGACCTTGGGCATGATCACCGGTGCGTTCTTCTCCAGGCTCTGGCGTTCTTGTGTGATGGACGCCACGGGCGCGATCCGCGCGGGGCGTCCGGATTCAGCGGCCAGCGAAGCGGAACGGGCGAGCGGTTCACGCGGCGCAGCCGGCTGCACGATTCGCACCTCTTCGTCCCTTTGGGACTGATGTGCGCTGTGCGCCTGATGCACCGGCTCGTGCCGCCGGTGGTCACGCTCGGGCTCCGGGTCCAGTTCGGGCTCGAAGTCGTCGTCGGGGTCGAATCCGCGGCCGTCGTACCCATCGTCCTCCACGAGGCCGAGGTAGACCGCCATCTTGCGCATCGCGCCGGCCATGCTCTGAGTCCTCCGCTCTGTGGTGGATCGGCTGACGACTGCCAAGTGCCTGCGATCCACGTGGTCGTTACACCCGCTTTTCGGCGGTATTGACCATATTTTCTGCTGTGGTCCGACTTCCTGGCGACGTTACCCGAGCCTCGGGCGGACACCGAGTACCGCGGTGCCGACGCGTACATGTGTCGCCCCGGCCGCCACGGCCTGTTCGAGATCCGCACTCATTCCTGCCGAGACCATGTTCGCAGCCGGATGAGCTCGGCGCAGGTCGGTCGACAAATCCATCAACCGCTCGAACGCCGCGAGTTCGCGCCCCGCGTAGACGCCGGTGAGCGGTGCGACGGTCATCAGACCCGCCAGCCGCAGCCCCGGCGACCGCGCCACGAGTTCGCCCAACTCTTCGATTCCATCGGGTCCGACACCCCCGCGGTCCCCGCGTCCGCCCTCGTCCGCGTCGAGCGCGACCTGGATCAGACAGCCGAGTTCCCGCCCCTGCCGCTCCGCTTCCTTGGAGAGCGCGGTGACAAGCCGAGCACGGTCGACGGACTGCACCATATCGGCATAAGCGGCCACAGAACGCACCTTGTTGGTCTGCAGCTGGCCCACGAAGTGCCAAGTCAACGGCAGATCCGAACACTCGGCCGCCTTGGGTGCCGCGTCCTGGTCCTTGTTCTCGGCGACGTGGCGCACGCCGAGTTCCGCCAGGATCCGCACATCGCTCGCGGGGTAGGTCTTGGTGACCACGATCAGGGTCACCTCCTCGCGCTTGCGCCCAGCGGCCGTGCACGCGGCGGCGATGCGCTCCTCCACTTTCGCCAGGTTCGCGGCGAGTTCGCCCTTACGGTCCGTCATGCTCTCTCAGTCCAGCCAGACATATCCCGCGAGTCGCCCCGTGGTGCGATCGCGTCGGTACGAGAAGTGGTCGCCCGATTCCAGCGTGCACACCGGCGACTGCTCCCGGTCGTGCACCCCGAGCCTTTCGAGCTGCGCGTGCACTCCGGCGGTCACGTCCACCGCGGGTGTGCCCCAGCTCGTCTCGGCGTACGCCGTCGGTTCGACGGCGGCCACATCGGCGCGCATCGCGTCGGGCACCTCGTAGCACCGGCCGCACACGGCGGGTCCGGTGCGGGCGACGATCCGGGCGGGATCGGCGCCGAGTCCGGTCATGGCCCGTACGGCGGCGGGGACGACCCCGGCCACCATGCCGGGCCGGCCCGCGTGGGCGGCACCGACGACTCCGGCGACCGGGTCGGCGAGCAGGACCGGCGTGCAGTCCGCGGTGAGGACGGCGAGGGCGAGACCGCGCTCGGCGGTGACGATCGCGTCGACCTCCGGCACCGGCCGGTCACCCCAGGGCTCGGAGACCACGGCCACCTCCGCCCCGTGCACCTGGTTCATCCAGACCACCCGCGCCGGGTCGATACCCAGCGACTTGGCGGCCAGTTCACGGTTGGTGCGTACGGCGTCGGCGTCGTCCCCGACCGCCCCGCCGAGGTTGAGCTCCTCGTACGGAACGGCGCTCACCCCGCCCCACCGGTCGGTGAAGGCGAAGTGCGCGCCGCTCACAGTGCTCGTTCCGGAGCGCTGTCCTATCACTTCAGGAAGTCCGGCACGTCCAGCTCCTCGGCCGCGCTGTCGGAGTAGGTCCGCGACGGCGGGACCGGCGGGGCGACCGGGAGGTCGGCGACCGGGTCGGGCGCGGGCTCCGGGTCCTCCTTCGGCGTGACGCTGCCGAGCGAGCCGAAGGACGGGCGGGACTCGGTCTGCCGTACCGGAGTGGGCTCCTCGCGGCGGGCCGAGTTGGAGGCCGAGCCGAGGACGGTGTCCCGGCGGGCCGGCGGCTGGCCGCCGTCGAAGCCGGCGGCGATGACCGTGACGCGCACCTCGTCGCCGAGGGCGTCGTCGATGACCGCGCCGAAGATGATGTTGGCCTCGGGGTGGGCGGCCTCGCTCACCAGCTGGGCGGCCTCGTTGATCTCGAACAGGCCGAGGTCGGAGCCACCGGAGATGGAGAGCAGCACACCGCGGGCGCCGTCGATGGACGCCTCCAGCAGCGGCGAGGAGATCGCCATCTCGGCGGCGGCCACCGCGCGGTCGTCGCCGCGGGCCGAGCCGATGCCCATGAGGGCCGAACCGGCCTCGGACATGACCGACTTGACGTCGGCGAAGTCGAGGTTGATCAGGCCGGGCGTGGTGATGAGGTCGGTGATGCCCTGGACACCGGAGAGCAGGACCTGGTCGGCCGACTTGAAGGCGTCGAGGACCGAGACCTGGCGGTCCGAGATGGACAGCAGCCGGTCGTTCGGGATGACGATGAGGGTGTCGACCTCTTCGCGGAGCTCCGCGATGCCGTCCTCGGCCTGGTTGGCGCGGCGCCGGCCCTCGAAGGTGAACGGGCGGGTGACGACGCCGATGGTGAGGGCGCCCAGGTTGCGGGCGATGTTGGCCACGACGGGCGCGCCGCCGGTGCCGGTGCCGCCGCCTTCACCGGCCGTCACGAAGACCATGTCGGCCCCCTTGAGGACCTCCTCGATCTCCTCGCGGTGGTCCTCGGCGGCCTTGCGGCCGACGGCCGGGTTGGCTCCGGCGCCGAGTCCGCGGGTGAGTTCCCGGCCGACGTCGAGCTTGACGTCGGCATCGCTCATCAACAGCGCCTGTGCGTCGGTGTTGATGGCGATGAACTCGACGCCCTTGAGACCGACCTCGATCATCCGGTTGATGGCATTGACACCACCGCCGCCGACACCGATGACTTTGATGACTGCGAGGTAGTTCTGCGGTGCTGCCACGTCGAAGGCCTCTCGCCTCGAGTTACGTGTCGTCGTCTCGCGTGGTCATGCGATACGCCGACGGATGCCGAATGGGACGGTCCATAGTGCCGACCCGAACCCTAACGTTGAAGTTTAGGGTTACCAGTGTGTCTGTTCCCTGGAGTCTTCTGAACAGGACACTAAGTCGACAAGTGGCGCACGTTCAACGAACACGCCGAACCTCCCGTTTTTCTTTTCACCCTATGTGATCAGCCGTAGCGGTAGCCAACCAGGGTGCTGGCCTGCGCGGATGTACGTCAACTCCCTGATGACGCAGGGGCGGTGGGAACCGAGACGTCGAAGTACCGCGCATCGGGCGCAGCTTTCAGCAGAGCGGTGAGCGTACGGGCCTTCGCGGTGCCCTTCTCGCCACTCCCCCACGCGACGGTCCGCCCACCGCTCAACTCCAGCGAGATGTCGTCGTACGAGCGCACCTTGACGGTCCGGGTGTTCTTCGCGACGGCGGCCGGAATGTCACCGGCGACGCGGACGGCTTCGCGTACGAGCCGGTCCGCGCCGAAGCGGCGCAGGCTCGCAGCGGCGGAGCCGGACTCGGAGACCGTCAATTCGAGCGCGGGAACGCCTTTCGGAGCCTGGGAAACCGTGGCAAAACGGACGCCGCCATCGTCCACTTCGGCAAACTTTCCGCCCTCTTCGACAAGAAGAACCGGAGTCCGCTCGACCACTTTCAGCCCGATTCCATGGGGCCAGGAGCGAGTCACGTCAACCGAGTCAATTCGGGGCAATTTCCGTAGCAACCGTGCCTCAATCGCATCGGTGTCGACGGAAATCAGTGGCGATCCGAGCGGGACATCGGCGGCCTCGCGCACCTGTGCGGGTGTCAGGACGTCGGTGCCGGAGACCGTCACCCGCTCCACACGCAGCCACTGCGAGCCGTACAGCGCCCAGGCGCTGCCCGCGCCGAGCAGGACCAGCGCGACGGCAAGAATGATGATCGTACGGGGTTGAGGCACCCTCAAGCGCCGGGCAGGCGGCGGACCGGACGACTCCTGCTGGCGTTCACCGCGCTCGGCGGTAGTCGTTCCGGCCACGCTCCCTGCCCTTCGCTCTATGTCAAGACGCCGTCCCTAGCGGTGTGCACGGTGGGCGGCGATCGCCTCGTACACCATGCCGACGAGCAGGTCGTCGGCGTCCCGGCGGCCGAACTCGGCGGCGGCGCGGGACATCTGGTACAGCCGGTGCGGGTCGGCGAGGACGGGCAGGACGTTCTGCTGGACCCACTCGGGGGTCAGCTCCGCGTCGTCGACCAGCAGTCCGCCGCCGGCCTTGACCACCGGCTGGGCGTTGAGCCGCTGTTCGCCGTTGCCGATGGGCAGCGGGACGTAGGCGGCCGGAAGTCCGACGGCGGAGAGTTCGGCGACGGTCATCGCGCCCGCGCGGCAGAGCATCATGTCGGCCGCGGCGTACGCGAGGTCCATCCGGTCCACGTACGGTACCGGGATGTACGGGGGCATCCCCGGCATCTGCTGTACGTGCGGCAGTTCGTTCTTCGGGCCGACCGCGTGCAGGATCTGGATGCCGGCCTGCTGGAGCCAGGGGGCGACCTGCTGGACGACCTCGTTGAGGCGGCGGGCGCCCTGGGAGCCGCCGGAGACCAGGAGGGTCGGCAGGTTGGGGTCGAGGCCGAACATCGCGCGGGCCTCGGGGCGGGCGGCGGCCCGGTCCAGGGTGGCGATGGTGCGGCGCAACGGGATGCCGATGTAGCGGGCGTCGCGCAGCTTGCTGTCCGGGGTGGAGACGGCGACCCTGGCGGCGTACCGCGAGCCGATCTTGTTGGCGAGGCCGGGGCGGGCGTTGGCCTCGTGGATCACGATCGGCACACCGAGGCGCTTGGCGGCGAGATAGCCGGGCAGCGCCACATAACCGCCGAAGCCGACGACGGCGTCCGCCTTGGTGCGTTCCAGGATCTGCTCGGCGGCCTTGATGGTGCCGCGCAGCCGGCCCGGGACGGTGATCAGCTCGGGGGTGGGCTTGCGTGGCAGCGGTACGGCGGGGATCAGCGCGAGCTCATAGCCCCGCTGCGGGACCAGCGTGGTCTCCAGGCCGCGCTCCGTGCCGAGGGCCGTGATCCCCACGGTCGGGTCCTGCCTGCGCAGGGCGTCCGCGAGGGCGAGCGCGGGCTCGATGTGGCCGGCGGTCCCCCCACCGGCGAGTACGACATGCACCGAAATTCACCGCTCTCCGGACGAGCGCGCCACCGAGGCACGCCGTCGCATCGTGTTCCATCTCCGAGGTCCCGAAGGCCCCCCGCCACCCCGCTTTCTACCAAAGCGGGGTTGCCGCATCGAAAGCGCCGCCCGCGCAGCGGGATCGTCACGCGCGAAGGCGATCAGCAGCCCGATGGCGAACATGGTCGGGAGCAGGGCGGATCCTCCGTAGGAGAACAGCGGGAGGGGGACTCCGGCGATCGGCAGCAGGCCGAGCACCGCACCGATGTTGATCACGGCCTGGGCCGTGATCCAGGTGGTCACGCCTCCCGCGGCATACCTGACGAAGGGGTCCTCCGTGCGTCCGGCCACGCGGATACCCGCATAGCCTAGAGCCGCGAAGAGGGCCAGCACCGACAGCGTCCCCGCCAGGCCCAGTTCCTCACCGGTGACGGCGAAGATGAAGTCCGTGTGCGCTTCCGGGAGTTGCCCCCATTTTTCCACACTCGCGCCGAGCCCGGAGCCGAAGATTCCGCCGGAGGCGAGGGCGTAGATCCCGTGCACGGCCTGCCAGCAGGCGTCCCCCGGGCCCGGGTCGGTGGCGCCGATGCACTGGAGCCGGGCCATCCGGTTGGGGCTGGTCTTGATCAGGATCACACCGATCGTGGCGGCGATCGACAGCACCCCGACGAAGAGCCGGGTGGGCGCCCCCGCCAGCCACAGCAGGCCGAAGAGGATCGCCGTGAGGATGATCGCCGTGCCCATGTCGCCGCCGAGCATGATCAGCCCGAGCAGCATGAAGGCGACCGGGACCAGCGGCACCAGCATGTGCTTCCACTGGGTCAGCAGCTTCTTGTCCTGCTTGCGGGCCAGCAGATCGGCGCCCCACAGCACCAGGGCGAGCTTGCCGAACTCACTGGGCTGGATCTGGAAGGAGCCGCCGAGGGCGATCCAGTTCTGGTTGCCGTTGACCGCGACTCCTATCCCCGGCACCTGCACCAGCGCCATCAGGAAGACGGCGCCCGCGAGGATCGGATAGGCCAGCGCCCGGTGCAGCTTGACCGGCATCCGGGAGGCGATCAGCAGCAGCACGGCACCGATGGCGGCGGCCAGGAACTGCTTGCGGAAGAAGAAGGAGCCCGGCAGCGACTTCTGCAGGGCCGTGATCTGGGACGCCGAGTAGACCATGACGAGCCCGAGCACGGTGATCAGCAGGCTGCCGCCGAGGATCAGGTAGTACGCGGTCAGCGGCCGGTCCCAGGCTTTGCGCGCGCGTGTGTAGAGGCGTCGTACGGGGTTGTCGCGCACCGGACGGGAGGCGGCGGGACGTCTGACGACCCGTTGCACGGGCGGTCGGCCGGTACGGCTGCTGGGCATCAGAGCCTCCGCTACGTCGGTCAGGAGCCGAGTTCGCGAACCGCCTCCGCGAACGCGTCACCGCGCTTGTTGTAGTTGGTGAACATGTCCATGGAGGCGCAGGCCGGGGCCAGCAGCACCGTGTCGCCGGGCTGAGCCAGCCGCTTCGCCTCCGTCACCGCCTGGAGCATCGCCCCAGTGTCTGTCCGGTCGAGGTCGACGACGGGTACTTCCGGGGCGTGTCGCGCGAGGGCTTCACGGATCAGCGCGCGGTCGGCGCCGATGAGCACGACACCGCGAAGTCGCTTTGCCGACTTGGCGACCAGCTCCTCGAAGGAGGCACCCTTGGCGAGTCCGCCCGCGATCCACACGATCGACTCGTAGGCCGCCAACGAGGCTTCCGCGGCATGGGTGTTGGTGGCCTTGGAGTCGTCGACGTAAGCGACCCCGTCCACATCGGCCACATGCGCGATGCGGTGCGCGTCCGGCGTGAACGCCCGCAGACCGTCCCGTACGGCCTTCGGGGGCACCCCGAACGCACGGGCGAGGGCCGCCGCGGCAAGGGCGTTGGCGACGTTGTGCGGGGCCGGCGGGTTGACGTCGGAGATCTCGGCGAGCTCCTGGGCGTTCTTCTGCCGGTTCTCGACGAAGGCGCGGTCGACCAGGATGCCGTCCACGAGCCCGAGTTGGGAGGGGCCCGGGGAGCCCAGGGTGAAGCCGATGGCCCGGCAGCCCTCCTCGACGTCCGCCTCGCGCACCAGGTCCTCGGTGGCCTTGTCGGCCACGTTGTAGACACAGGCGATGCGATTGCCCTCGTAGATGCGGCCCTTGTCGCGCGCGTACGCCTCCATGGAGCCATGCCAGTCGAGGTGGTCCGGGGCGAGGTTCAGGACGGCGGCGGAGTGGGCGCGCAGGGAGGGCGCCCAGTGGAGCTGATAGCTCGACAACTCCACGGCCAGGACGTCGTACTGCTCCTCGCCGAGCACCGCGTCCAGCACCGAGACGCCGATGTTGCCGACGGCTGCCGTGCGCAGGCCCGCCGCCTTGAGGATCGACGCGAGCATCTGCGTGGTCGTGGTCTTGCCGTTGGTGCCGGTGATCGCGAGCCAGGGGGCCGCGTCGGGGCCGCGCAGGCGCCAGGCGAGTTCGACGTCGCCCCAGATCTCCACGCCGGCCGCACGGGCCGCCTCGAACAGCGGCTTGTCCGGCTTCCATCCAGGTGCGGTGACGATGAGGTCGGTGCCCTCGGGCAGGGTCGCGCCGTCACCGAGGCGGACGGTGATGCCGAGCGCCTCCAGTTCGGCGGCCTGCTCACGCGCGCGTGCGTCGTCGCCGTCGTTGACGACCGTGACGTGCGCCCCGCGCGCGTGCAGCACCTTGGCCGCCGGGATGCCGGAGACGCCGAGTCCGGCGACGGTGACGTGCTTGCCCTGCCAGTCGAGAGGCTCCGAGGAGGTCACTTTTCTGCTGCCCATCCCGCGTAGAAGAGGCCCAGGCCGACGATCACACAGATGCCCTGGATGATCCAGAAGCGGACCACGACCAGGACTTCTGACCAGCCCTTGAGTTCGAAGTGGTGCTGGAGCGGTGCCATGCGGAAGACGCGCTTTCCGGTGAGCCGGAAGGAACCGACCTGGATGACGACCGACATGGTGATGAGGACGAACAGACCGCCCATGATCGCCACGAGCAGCTCCGTGCGGGAGCAGATCGCGAGACCGGTGAGGACACCGCCGAGCGCGAGCGAACCGGTGTCGCCCATGAAGATCTTCGCGGGCGAGGTGTTCCACCACAGGAAGCCCAGGCAGGCACCCATCAGCGCCGAGGCGATGACCGCGAGGTCGAGCGGGTCTCTCACCTCGTAACAGGCGCCCGGGTTGGTCAGGGTGCCCGCGTTGGCGCAGGACTCCTGGAACTGCCAGACGCCGATGAAGGTGTAGGCACCGAAGACGAGCACGGAGGCGCCGGTGGCCAGACCGTCCAGACCGTCGGTGAGGTTCACGCCGTTCGACATCGCGAGGATCATGAACAGCGCCCAGACCACGAACAGCACGGGGCCGATCTTCCAGCCGAAGTCCGTGATGAACGACAGCCGGTCGGAGGCCGGGGTGTTGTCGCGGGCGTCCGGGAACATCAGCGCGAGCACCGCGAAGGAGATGCCGACGATCAGCTGGCCGGCCATCTTCGCCTTGGCCCGCAGACCCAGCGAGCGCCGCTTGACGATCTTGATGTAGTCGTCGAGGAAGCCGACCAGACCCATGCCGACCATCAGGCCGAGCACCAGCAGACCCGAGTAGGTCGGGGGGTAGCCGGTGATGAGCTTGGACAGGAAGTAGGCGGCGACCGTGGCCAGGATGAAGGCGATACCGCCCATGGTCGGCGTACCGCGCTTGCTCGCGTGCTCACGCGGGCCGTCGTCCCGGATGTACTGGCCGTAGCCCTTGCGGGCCAGGAGCTTGATCAGCAGCGGGGTGCCGACCAGGGTCAGGAAGAGGCCGATGACTCCCGAGAACAGGATCTGCTTCATCATCGGGCGGCAACCTCACCCTCGCCGCCGAGCAGCGCCGCGGCGACACTCTCCAGGCCCACCGAACGGGACGCCTTCACGAGTACGACGTCTCCCGGGCGCAGCTGACTGCGCAACAGGTCGACCGCCGCCTGTGCGTCGGACACGTGCACCGACTCCTCACCCCACGAACCCTCGTTATATGCGCCCAGTTGCAGCCAGGACGCTTCCCTGCCCCCGACCGCGACGAGCTTGCTGACGTTGAGCCGGACGGCGAGCCGCCCGACCGCGTCGTGCTCGGCGAGCGCCTCGTCCCCGAGCTCGGCCATCTTGCCGAGCACCGCCCAGGTCCGCCGCCCCTGGCCCATGGCCACGAGCGCGCGCAGGGCGGCCCGCATGGACTCCGGATTGGCGTTGTAGGCGTCGTTGACGACGGTCACGCCGTCGGGGCGCTCGGTGACCTCCATCCGCCAGCGGGAGAGGGAGCCCGCCTCGGAGAGCGCGGTGGCGATCTCTTCCGCGGACATGCCCAGCTCATGGGCGACGGCGGCCGCGGCGAGCGCGTTCGACACGTGGTGCTCACCGTACAGGCGCATGGTCACTTCGCTTGCACCGGAGGGTGTGCGAAGCAGGAAGGCAGGCTGTCCGCTGTCCGTGAGTCGCACGTTCTCGGCGCGTACGTCCGCTTCGTCGGACTCTCCGAAAAGGATCACCCTCGCCTTCGTACGGGACGCCATGGCCCGTACGAGGGGGTCGTCCGCGTTCAGGACCGCCGTACCGTCCTCGGGCAGGCCCTCGACGAGCTCGCCCTTGGCCTGGGCGATCTGCTCACGGCCGCCGAACTCGCCGATGTGGGCGGTGCCGACGTTGAGGACGAGGCCGATCTTCGGCGGCGTCAGATCCGCGAGGTAGCGGATGTGGCCGATGCCGCGGGCGCCCATCTCCAGGACGAGGAACCTCGTCTCGTCGGTGGCGCTCAGGGCGGTCAGCGGCAGCCCGATCTCGTTGTTGAGCGAGCCGGGGGTCCACACCGTCGGCGCCTTGCGCTGCAGCACCTGGGCGATCAGGTCCTTGGTGCTGGTCTTGCCCGCGGAGCCGGTGAGGGCCACGAGGGTCGCACCGAGCCGTCGTACGACATGACGGGCGAGGGCGCCGAGCGCGGTCTGCACGTCGTCCACGACGATCGCGGGGACGCCGACCGGGCGCGAGGCCAGGACGGCGGCCGCGCCCGCCTCGACGACCTGCGCGGCGAAGTCATGGCCGTCGACGCGCTCGCCGACGAAGGCGACGAAGAGGCTGCCGGGCTCCACCTCGCGGGAGTCACGGACCACCGGCCCGGTGATCTGTACCGACGGATCCGGTATGTCGTGGGTCTGCCCGCCGACGACTGAGGCGATCTCGGCGAGAGAGAGGGCGATCACAAGTTCATCCCTGGGTCTTCTGGATGGCTTCTCGAAGCACCTGGCGGTCGTCGAAGGGACGGACCACCCCGGCGATGTCCTGGCCCTGCTCATGGCCCTTGCCCGCGACCAGCACGGTGTCTCCGGGCCGTGCTCGGGCGACGGCGGCGGCGATCGCGGCGGCCCGGTCCTCGAAGACCTGGACCTCGCCGCGCTCGTGTACTGGCACGGACGCCGCGCCTTCGAGCATGGTTGCGAGGATCGCGAGGGGGTCCTCGGAGCGGGGGTTGTCGGAGGTCAGTACGGCGGTGTCGGCGAGCCGGGCCGCGGCGGCGCCCATCGGGGCCCGCTTGGTCCTGTCGCGGTCGCCTCCGCAGCCGAGCACGATGTGCAGCTTGCCCTCGGTGACCTTGCGCAGGGCGCGCAGGACCGATTCGACGGCGTCGGTCTTGTGGGCGTAGTCCACGACCGCCAGATACGGCTGTCCGGCGTCCACGCGCTCCAGGCGCCCCGGCACGCCCGCCACCGCGGCCACGCCGTCGGCCGCGGTCTGCGGGTCGAGGCCGGCGGCGGCGAGGGCGACGATCGCGGCGAGGGAGTTGGCCACGTTGAAGGGCCCGGCGATCGGCGACCTGGCGGCGATCCGCTCGCCCCCCGGGCCGACCACGGTGAACGTCGAGTCCATCGGGCCGACCTGGACGTCCTCGGCGCGCCAGTCGGCGTCGGGGTGGCCCTCGGCGGAGAAGGTGAGGACCGGGACGCCCGCCTCCTTGACCAGCCTGCGGCCGTACTCGTCGTCGTAGTTGACGATGCCGAGCCTGCTGCGTTTCGCCGTGAACAGCTGCGCCTTCGCCTGGAAGTAGTCCTCCATGTCGGAGTGGAACTCCATGTGTTCCGGGCTCAGGTTGTTGAAGACGGCGATGTCGAAGACGGTGCCGTCGACCCGGCCGAGGACCAGCGCGTGACTGGAGACCTCCATGGCGACCGCCTCGACGCCGCGTTCGCGCATGACGGCGAACAGGGCCTGGAGGTCGGTGGCTTCGGGGGTGGTGCGCTCGGACTTGATGCGCTCGTCGCCGATGCGCATCTCGACGGTGCCGATGAGCCCGGTGCTGCGGACGGCCTTCAGACCGCCCTCCACCAGGTAGGCGGTGGTGGTCTTGCCGGAGGTGCCGGTGATGCCGATCTGGAGCAGATCGCGGCCGGGGCGGCCGTAGATCGTGGCCGCCAGTTCGCCCATCCGCGCGCGCGGGTCGTCGACCACCAGGACCGGCAGGCCGGTCGCAGCGGCGCGCTCGGCGCCGGTCGGGTCGGTCAGCACGGCGGCCGCGCCGAGGCCGGCGGCCTGGGTCACGAAGTCGGCGCCGTGCAGACGGGCGCCCGGGAGGGCGGCGTACAGGTCGCCGGGGCGGACCGCGCGCGAGTCATGGGTGATGCCCGTGACCGTTACGTCGTTCTCCGGCCCGGTGACACCCAGCTGATCGGCGAGCTCCGCAAGGGGTGTGGCGGAGACCTGAACCGGCCGGGGCGGCCCCGGATATGTCACGGGATGGCCCTTCTGGGTGGTTTGGGACTGATCAGCGTGTGGCACGGCGGTGAGCGTACCGGGCACACCCCGTTCGGAGCGAAGTGAGGGCAGGGGCACGCCCTGGTTCCCGGAATCGGGAGTGATCGTTGTCACGAGCTGGTTCCTGGGTGGTTCCGTGCTGAACAGTGCAGGTCAGGGTTTGAAGGTGACGGGGAGGCTGGCGGACTTGGCCCCGGTCGGCGGGACCTGGAGGGTCTTCAGGGCGAACTCCATGACCTGCTTGTAGACGGGACCGCAGATCTGGCCGCCGAAGTAGCTGCCCTTGGTGGCGTTCTGGATGGCGCAGTACACGGTGACACGGGGCTTGTCGGCGGGCGCGAACCCGGCGAACGAGGAGGTGTAGCCGCGGTACTTGCCGGTGGCCGGATCCACGCGGTTGGCCGTACCCGTCTTGCCCGCGACCCGGTAGCCGGGGATGCGCGCCTTGGTGCCGGTGCCCTCCCGGTCGTCCACGACCGACTCCAGCATCTGGGCGAGGGTCTTCGCCGTCTTCGCGCTGATCACCCTTGTCCGCTCCGGCTTCGCGGCGGGGGTGAAGCGGCCGTCAGGTCCCTGGGTGCCGCGGACGAGCGTGGGTTCGATCCGTACGCCGCCGTTGGCGATCGTGGAGTAGACGGACGCGGCCTGCATCGCGTTGAGGGAGACGCCCTGGCCGAAAGGAATCGTGTACTGCTGCGAGGTCGACCAGTCCTGCGGCGCCGCGAGGATGCCTCTGGTCTCGCCGGGGAAGTCGAGGCCGCTGTAGCTGCCCAGGCCGAACTTGCGCAGATAGGAGTAGAGGACCTGGTTGGACTGGGCCTGCGTCCTGCCGAGCTGGCCGGTCGCCAGGATGGTGCCGATGTTGCTGGACTTGGCGAGCACGCCGTTGAGCGTGAGGTACCAGGTCTCGTGGTCGATGTCGTCCTGGAAGAGCCGGTCGCCGCGGTGCAGCCGGTTGGGCACGACGACATGGGTCAGCGGCGTCGCGACGTTCTCCTCCAGCACGGCGGCCATCGACATGACCTTGGCGGTGGAGCCGGGCTCGTAGGCGTCCTCCACGGCCCAGTTGTGCAGGGTGCTCGGATCGGCCTGGGACAGGTCGCCTGGGTCGAAGCCGGGCGAGTTGGCCATGGCGAGGATCTCGCCGGTCCGCGTGTCCTGCACAATCACGTACCCGCGGTCCGCCTTGGACTTCTTCACCTGCTCGGAGATGGCGTTCTGCGCGGCCCACTGGATGTCGCGGTCGATGGTGAGCTCGACGTCGCTGCCGGCGACGGCGGGGGTCTCCGTGGAACCCGCGGTCGGCACCTGACGGCCGCCGGACTGGGCGTAGCGGATCTTGCCGTCCTTGCCGGCCAGCAGGCCGTTCAGCTGCTGCTCGACCCCGCCGCCGCCCTTGCCGTCGGCGTTGACCCAGCCCAGTATCCCGGCGGCGAGATCACCGTTGGGGTACACGCGCTTGCTGGTGGCGACGGCGAAGACACCGGCGAGCACATTGACGGTGGTCTTGTCCTCGGCGGCCTTCGCGGCCAGCGCGCTCTTGAGATCCTTGATCTGCTTCCAGACCTGAGGCGTCTGCCGGCCGGCGAGCTTGACGTACTGCCCCTTGGCCCGCAGCTTCTTAGCGAGTTCGGCCTGCTCCTGCCCGAGGATCGGGGCGAGCAGCGCGGCCGCCTGCTCGGGCCCGTCGGAGATCTTGAGCTGCTTCCTGCTGAACAGCGTGGGGTCGGCCGTGATGTCGTACGCGTCCACGCTGGTCGCCAGAGCCACCCCGGAGCGGTCGGTGATCTGACCGCGCTCGGCGGCCAGGGTGTAGCCGACGTACCGGTTCTGCTCGGCCTTGGCGGCATAGGTGCTCGCGTCGACGGCCTGGACCTGGAGCAGTCGCACGGTGAAGGCGATCAGTACGAGGGTCAGGGCGAGGCTGACCATGCGGAGCCGGGGCCGGGGGCTGCCGAGCCTGATCAGGCGCGGGGCCGCGGGACGCGGCGCCCTCGGTCGTGGCGCCGTGGGCCGGCGGGCCGGGCGGGCGCCGGGGCCGGCGGGGCGCCGCCGGGCGTCGGGGGCGGGCCTGGCGGGTCCGGGCACACGGCGGCGCGGCGGTTCCCTGTCGGACACTTCCGTCACCTGCCGGGGGTCGGGGTCGGGGAGGACGGGGTGGTGGAGGGGCTGGCTGCGGCGGCGCCGGGCGTGGCGGCCGCCGTCGGGGTCGCCGAGGGCGACGGGGGTGCCGAGGTGACCGGCGGCGGGAGCATCACCTCGGGCGGCCGTACGACCTGGGCCGAGGACTGTTCGGCCGCGGCTCCCGGGACGCCCTTGACGGTGCCGTCGGGGTCGAGGAAGGCGGGGTCGCCGCCGGGGACCATGCCGAGTTCGCGGGCCCGGCGCTGCAGGGCGTCCGGGGCGGAGTAGGCGTCGATGTCCCGCTGGAGGGCCTGCTCCTGGTCGGTGAGGCTCTTGGTCTCCCGCTGGAGGTCGTCGAGCTTGAACGCCCCTTCGGAGAGCGCGGAGTTCAGCACGAGAAGCCCGATGAGACCGCCGCCGAGGAGCAGGACGACGAGGAGGACGAACGGGGTGCGGGCCGCCTGGGCCCGGCCCCCGGTGGTCGGGAAGAGTCGCGCGAGACGGGCGGCCCGCCCCCTCAGTTCGGGTTTCCTACTCACTCACCCTCCAGTGAGTCCAGTTGCCCAACCCACTCACGCTCCTCATTCCAGCGCCTCCCGGATGCGCTCGGCACCACGCAACCGCGCGGGGGCGGCGCGCCGGTTCTCGGCGACCTCTTCCTCCGTGGGAAGTTCGGCACCGCGCGTGAGCAGCTTGAGCCGCGGCTGGTACTGCTCGGGCACGACCGGCAGCCCGGGGGGCGCGGTGTTGGCGGCACCGGCCGCGAACACCTGCTTGACCAGGCGGTCCTCGAGCGAGTGGTACGACAGGACGGCGATCCGACCGCCCACGGCGAGGGCGTCCACCGCGGCCGGGATCGCCCTTTCCAGGACGGCGAGTTCACCGTTGACCTCGATGCGCAGGGCCTGGAAGGTGCGCTTGGCCGGGTTGCCGCCGGTGCGCTTGGCGGCCTGCGGCAGGGAGTCCCGGATCAGCTCGACCAGCCGCGCGCTGTTGGAGAAGGACTCCTTCTCGCGCTCGCGCACGATCGCCGACACGATCCGCTTGGCCTGCTTCTCCTCGCCGTACGCCCGGAGGATCCGGACGAGTTCACCGGCCGGGTAGGTGTTGAGGACCTCGGCGGCGCTCACGCCGGTCGTCTGGTCCATGCGCATGTCGAGCGGGGCGTCCTGGGCGTAGGCGAAGCCGCGGTCGGCCTCGTCGAGCTGCATGGAGGAGACGCCGAGGTCGAAGAGGACGCCCTGCACGCGCGGGACGCCGAGCCTTCGCAGGACCTCCGGGAGCTCGTCGTACACCGCGTGGACGAGGGTCGCGCGCTCCCCGTACGGCGCGAGGCGCTCGCCGGACAGGCGCAGGGCCTCCTTGTCGCGGTCGAGGGCGACGAGGCGGGCCTCGGGGAACTGCTGGAGGAGGGCCTCGCTGTGGCCGCCGAGGCCGAGGGTGCAGTCGACGACGACCGCGCCGGGGGCCTGCAGGGCGGGGGCCAACATGTCCAGGCACCGCTGGAGCATCACCGGGACATGTCGACTGTTGCTCAAGGGGCCCTCTCAGGTCCGGCGGGCCGTCCGCACCGCCGGATCCCCGCCCTCCGGGAGAGGGCCGAGCCGTACGTACGCGCCGCGCGCGTGGGGAGATCCGGTGACTTTGCCGGTGTCTCCTGGGGAATTCATGCCAGCGGGGAGACCTCGCCTCCCGCTTCGCGTCACTTTAGTCCACGCTGTCTCGCGGTCAATCAACCGGCCTGTGCGGCGCGGCCCGGCGGGGAGAGCCCCCCTCCTCACCCTTGTGGGTTACCTCACAGTGAGCACGTGATAACGCTCTTTTTCCCATCTCACAACAAGACCGGAAACGGCGTGACCAGTAACGTCATGCCTATGACGACTTCCGCATCCTCCGCCACCAACGCGGTCACAGACCGCCTCGTCGAGGCGAACGAGCGGTACGCCGCCGCCTTCGCCGATCCCGGCATGGACGCCCGCCCCGTCCTGCACGTGGCCATCGTCGCCTGCATGGACGCCCGGCTCGACCTGCACAAGGCGCTCGGCCTGGAGCTCGGTGACTGCCACACCATCCGCAACGCGGGCGGCGTGGTCACCGACGACGTCATCCGCTCGCTCACCATCAGCCAGCGCAAGCTCGGCACCCGCAGCATCGTCCTGATCCACCACACCGGCTGCGGTCTGGAGCAGATCACCGAGGACTTCCGCACCGACCTGGAGATGGAGGTCGGCCAGCGCCCGGCCTGGGCCGTGGAGTCCTTCCGGGACGTCGACCAGGACGTACGGCAGTCCATGCAGCGGGTGCGCACCAACCCGTTCCTGCTGCACACCGACGACGTGCGCGGCTTCGTGTTCGACGTGAAGACGGGCCTGCTGCGCGAGATCGACCCTTCCTGATCGCCTTTCCGATCGCCCTCCGAAGCTGTCTTTCTGCTGTTGATTTCCGGTTCCGGGGTACTCAAAAGGTCGCAAGCCCCGACATATCGCAGGCAGTTGTCCACAGGCGAGTGACACGAATCGGTAACGGCAGCAAGAATGCGGGGGTGGACGTCGCGCGGAACCATTCACGCGTGGTGTCCGTGTTTCAGGGGTGGGCCGGTCCGCACTGCAGAGCGTCGGCCCGGAGAAAGAACGGGCCGAGGAGGGCCGGGTGACGACCTATGACGATCGAGCGAGCCTTACTGATCTGACTGCCACTG
Organism: Streptomyces sp. S.PB5; assembly: GCF_030403745.1. Classification (GTDB taxonomy): domain Bacteria; phylum Actinomycetota; class Actinomycetes; order Streptomycetales; family Streptomycetaceae; genus Streptomyces. Next base: position 637,819 of record NZ_JAQMWP010000001.1, on the reverse strand, counting down.
TGGAGCGAGTCCGCAGTTCGGTGGAGGGTGTGATCGAGGGCAAGCCCGAGGTCGTACGGCTTTCGCTGACCGTACTGCTCGCCGAGGGGCATCTTCTGATCGAGGATGTGCCGGGCGTGGGCAAGACCATGCTGGCCAAGGCACTGGCGCGGTCCATCGACTGCTCGGTGCGGCGTATCCAGTTCACGCCCGACCTGCTGCCCTCGGACATCACCGGTGTGTCCATCTGGGACCAGCAGCGCCGGGACTTCGAGTTCAAGCCGGGCGCGATCTTCGCGCAGATCGTGATCGGCGACGAGATCAACCGCGCCTCGCCGAAGACACAGTCGGCGCTCCTGGAGTCCATGGAGGAGCGTCAGGTCACCATCGACGGGCAGACGTACGAGCTGCCCAGTCCCTTCATGGTGGTGGCCACGCAGAACCCGGTGGAGATGGAGGGCACCTACCCGCTGCCGGAGGCCCAGCGCGACCGCTTCATGGCGCGGGTCTCCATCGGCTACCCCAGCGCGGAGGCCGAGCTGCAGATGCTCGACATCCACGGCGGGGTGAACCCGCTGGACGACCTCCAGCCGGTGGCGCACGCGCACGACATCGTGAAGCTGGTCGACGCCGTCCGCGGCGTCCATGTGGCCGACGCGGTCCGGCGGTACGCGGTCGACCTGGTCGCGGCCACCCGCAGCCACCCCGACCTGAGACTCGGCGCCTCCCCGCGTGCGACGCTGCACCTGCTGCGCGCGGCGAAGGCGTCCGCCGCTCTCAGCGGCCGGGACTACGCGCTGCCGGACGACGTGCAGGCCCTCGCCGTCGCCGTCCTGGCCCACCGGCTGCTGCCCACCGCCCAGGCCCAGCTCAACCGGCGCACCTCCGAGCAGGTCGTGCAGGAGATCCTGCAGCGCACCCCGGTGCCCCAGCAGCAGAGCGGCATCGGTCTGGGCCACGGCACGCAGACGTACGGCCAGCAGCCGCCGCGGAGGCTGTGATGACCACCGCCGCGGGGCCGGGCCAGCACTCCGAGGCAGACCGGGGCGACAAGGGCGGGGTGCGCACCGCACTGGCCGGGCTCACCACCCGCGGCCGCTCCTTCCTGGCCGCCGGCATCGCCGCAGCCATCTGCGCGTACGTCCTGGGGCAGAGCGATCTGCTCCGGGTCGGCCTGCTGCTCGCCGTGCTGCCGCTGGTCTGCGCGACCGTGCTCTACCGCACCCGCTACCGGGTCGCCGGCAGCCGCCGGCTCTCCCCCGCGCGCGTGCCCGCCGGCTCCGAGGCCCGGGTCCATCTCCGCGTGGACAACGTTTCGCGGCTGCCCACCGGCCTGCTGATGCTCCAGGACCGGGTGCCCTACGTCCTCGGCCCGCGCCCCCGCTTCGTCCTGGACCGGGTCGAGGCGGGCGGCCGCCGCGAGGTCTCCTACCGGGTCCGCTCCGACCTGCGCGGCCGCTATCCGCTGGGCCCGCTCCAGCTGCGCCTGACCGACCCGTTCGGCATGTGCGAACTGACCCGGTCCTTCTCCTCGTACGACACCCTGACGGTGATCCCGCGCGTGGAGCCGCTGCCGCCGGTGCGGTTCAGCGGTGAGGCCAAGGGGTACGGCGACGGGCGGCAGCGCTCGCTGGCGCTGGCCGGCGAGGACGACGTCATCCCGCGCGGGTACCGCTACGGCGACGATCTGCGCCGGGTGCACTGGCGGTCCACCGCGCGCTACGGCGAGCTGATGGTGCGCCGCGAGGAGCAGCCCCAGCGCTCCCGCTGCACGGTGCTGCTGGACACCCGGTCTCTCGCCTTCCGGGGCGCGGGCCCCGACTCGGCCTTCGAGTGGGCCGTCTCGGGCACCGCGTCGGCGCTGGTGCACATGCTCGAACGGGGCTTTTCCGTACGACTGTTGACGGACACCGGCAACTCGGTGCCCGGCGAGGGCGCGGACGGGTTCGCGGGCGCCAGCCAGGAGTCGGCGGACGCGGCCGGGCTGATGATGGACACCCTCGCCGTGATCGACCACTCCGACGGCACGGGCCTGTCACGGGCCTACGACGTGCTGCGCGGGGGGAACGAGGGGCTGCTGGTCGCCTTCCTCGGCGACCTCGACGAGGTACAGGCGACAGTGGCGGCCAAGATGCGCCAGCGCAGTGGCAGCGCGGTCGCCTTCCTGCTGGACAGTGACGGCTGGGTGCGGGAACCCGGCGATGCGGCACGGCCGTTGGACAGGAACGAGGAGCGGTTGCGGATGCTGCGCGAGGCGGGCTGGACGGCGCTGCGCGTGCCGCGGGGCGCGTCCTTGACCGAGCTGTGGCGCCAGGCGGACCGCGAGCGCACCGGCCTCGGTGCCACGAGCGGCGGCGGAGCCGAGGGAGGACCGGCATGAGCGGGCGGGCACGACTGGCCCTGTGCGCCTGGGCGGCCACCCTGATGGCGTCCTGCGCCATGCTCCCCCTGGTCGAGCCGGCCACCTGGATCCTGCAGGCCGGCTTCCTGCTCGGCATCCAGTCGCTGGTGGGCGCGGCGACCCGACGGGTGCCGCTGGCCCGGCCGTTGACGGTGGCCGCACAGGCCCTCGTCACGTTGATGATGCTGACGCTGGCCTTCACCCGGGAGCAGGCGCTCGGCGGGCTGGTCCCGGGTCCGGAGGCGTTCCAGCGCTTCGCCGATCTCCTCCAGCAGGGCAGCGACGACATCGCGCGGTACGCGATCCCGGCGCCGCTGGAGTCCGACGGCATCCGGCTGATGATCGTCGGCGGGGTGCTGGTCATCGGCCTCGCCGTGGACGCCCTCGCGGTGACCTTCCGCAGTGCGGCTCCGGCCGGGCTGCCGCTGCTCGCGCTGTACTCCGTCGCCGCGGGGCTGTCCGACGGCGGCTCCGACTGGCTGTGGTTCCTGGTCGCGGCGGCCGGCTATCTGACGCTGCTCCTCGCGGAGGGGCGCGACCGGCTCTCCCAGTGGGGCCGGGTCTTCGGCGGCGCGCCTCGCACCCCGGGCGGGGAATCCGGCGTGGTGGCGCCGGTCCGCACCGGGCGGCGCATCGGCGCGGTCGCACTGGGGCTCGCCCTGGTGGTGCCGGTCGCGCTGCCCGCGATGGACGGCGGCCTCCTGGACGGCGCCGGGGCGGGGGTGGGCGGTGGCAACGGCAGCGGCGGCACCATCTCCGCGGTGAACCCGCTGCTGTCCCTGCGTGACAACCTCAACCTGGACCAGGACAAGAAGGTCCTGACCCTGCGCACCAAGCCCGAGGACCAGTCCAGCCTCTATATGCGGATCGTGTCCCTGGACAAGTTCGACGGCAAGGTCTGGGAAGCGTCCAAGCGCGACATCGCCCCGGTGCCGGACGAGTTCCCCAACCCGGTCGGTCTCGGCGCAGACGTCCGCCGTGCCGAGATCACGACCCTGGTCGCGGCCGACAAGGGCTACAAGCAGGACTGGCTGCCGATGCCGTACCCGCCCAGCGGGGTGCAGATCGACGGCAACTGGCGCTACGAGCCCGAGGGCATGGCCCTCGTCGGCGACAAGGGCCAGAACACCGGCGGGTCCACGTACGAGGTCAAGAGCCTGGTCGTGCAGCCGACCGCGGAACAACTGGCCGCGGCCCCGGCGCCACCCGCGGACCTGAAGGCCTGGTACACCAAGCTGCCGAGCTCGCTGCCGCCGGTCGTGGCCAGCACCGCGCGTGAGGTCACCAAGGGCTCCGCGAACCACTACGAGCAGGCGGTCAAGCTCCAGGAGTACTTCTCCCTGACCGGCGGCTTCCAGTACGACACCCAGGTGAGCGTCGGCACCGGCTCCCGGGCCATCGCCAACTTCCTCAGGGACAAGCAGGGCTTCTGCATCCACTTCTCCTTCGCCATGGCGTCGATGGCCCGCAGCCTGGGCATTCCGGCCCGGGTGGCGGTCGGCTTCGCGCCCGGCACTCCGGAGGCCGACGGCACGGTGACGGTGGGGCTGCGGGACGCCCACGCCTGGCCCGAGCTGTACTTCGAGGGCGTGGGCTGGACCCGCTTCGAGCCCACCCCGACCCGGGGCACGCTGCCCGAGTACACCCAGACCGACAGCCCGAACACCTCCCTCCCGAGCATCGGCAGCCCGTCGTCGTCGGCGAGCACGGCGCCGTCCACCTCCGCCTCGGCGAGCGAGAGCTGCTCGGCGGAGCAGAAGAAGCTGGACGCGTGCCCGAGCGAGTCCTCCGCGGCCCTGCCCGTCACGGAGGACGACGGGCCGAAGTGGTACGTCGTGCTGGCATGGGCCCTCGGCGGGCTGGCCGCCCTGGTGATCCCGCTGGCGCCGATGCTGTGGCGGCGGCGCGTCCGGGCGACCCGGCTGGGCGCGCACGGCCGCGGTGAGGCGGACGTCGCGCCCCACACCCTGGCGGTCTGGCTGGAACTGACCGATACGGCATGGGACTTCGGAATCCTGCCGGACGATTCACAGACCCCGCGCAAGGCCGCGGCCCGGATCGTCAGACTCGGCCATCTCGACCCGGCGGCCGCTGCCGCGGTCCACCGGGTGGCGGACGCCGTGGAGCAGGTCCTCTACGCACCGCGGCCGCGCCCGACGGCGGGGCTGGCGGAGGACGTCCGGCGGGCGATCGCCGGCCTCGCCGATCCGGCACCCCGCGGCACGGAACTGCGGGCGATGTTCGCCCCGCGTTCCACCGTGCGGGTGGTGTGGGCGTTCTCGGAGTGGTGGAACGGCGTGACGGCCCGGGCGGCGGCGGCCAGACCGACGCTGCGCAAGCCGTCGGGCCAGCAGGGCTGAGCCTTCGGAGCCCGTGGCCTTCGGAGCAATGGCTGAGGCCCCGATCCATGTGAGCGGATCGGGGCCTCAAGCGTTGCGCGGGCCGGGATCTCCGCCACCCGCCGACGGGCAGCGAGGGGGCGTACGGAACCGCGAAGAGGGCGTGCGTGAGGGGGTGACCACCCGCCGGGCGGTCACCCCCTCAGCATCAGCTGCTGGTCGAGCTAATGGCCGCCCTGTTCATCGCGGCGCTTCTGCCAGCGCTGCTCGATGCGGTCCATCATGGAGCGCTTCTGCCTGGTCTGACGGCGAGCGTGGGGGGCACCGGCCGCGGGCTGCTCGCCCGGCTTGGGAGCCTTGCGCCAACCGGTCACGGCGAGTACCGCACAGCCCAGCATGACGAGGAAGCCCACCACACTGAGCCACACCTGCTTGGCGACCATACCGGCCATGAGGAGCGCGATACCCACGAGGAAGCCCGCGACCGCCTGGTAGACCCGTCGCCGGGTGTACGTGCGCAGCCCGCTTCCCTCAAGCGCTGTCGCGAACTTGGGATCTTCGGCGTACAGCGCTCGCTCCATTTGCTCGAGCATTCGCTGCTCGTGCTCCGAGAGCGGCACGGAGTCCTCCTCATCGTGCAGTCGCCGGGGCGACTAGGGGGTCCCTTCAGGATAGGCAGGGAATCGCCCCCGTGAAACCCGCCCCTCTACGCCAATTGGCCAACCGGGATTCCGCCATGAACGTCCCGGCCCGCTAGATCTTGCATTCCCCAGCGGCCGGCCCGTCATGCCGGACGGTCTCCCTCGATCATACGGCGCCGACCGCCCGATCGGGGGGCCTGTGGCGTACTCCATCTGCACCCAAGTCCCTGATCAGCGCCGCACCAGCGGAGTCGTCTCAGGCCTCTGCGGTCCCTCGGGTCTCACCGAGCACATGAAGCTGCGTGGCCACGGAGTGGAAGGCGGGGAGTTCGGCCGCCGCCTCCTCCAGCTTGAGCAGGGCCTCCAGGGCGCCGGGCTCGGTGTCGACCAGCACTCCGGGGACCAGGTCGGCGAAGACCCGTACGCCGTGCACGGCGGCGACCGTCAGGCCCGCGCCCTCGACCAGCTCGGTGAGCTGGTCGGTGGTGAAACGGCGCGGCACGGGGTCGCCGGTGCCCCATCGGCCGTTCGGGTCGTCGAGGGCCTGCTTGGCCTCCTTGAAGTGACCGGCGAGGGCGCGGGCGAGCACGGCGCCGCCGAGGCCGGCGGCGAGGAGGCTGAGGACGCCCTCGGGACGCAGGGCGGCCACCACGTTGCGGATGCCCTCGGCCGGGTCGTCGACGTACTCCAGCACGCCGTGGCACAGCACCGCGTCGTAGGCACCGCGCTCGACCACGTCGAACAGGCCGTGGGCGTCGCCCTGGACACCCTGGACCCGGTCGGCGACTCCGGCCTCGGCGGCGCGGCGCTCCAGGGCGAACAGCGCGTTGGGGCTGGGGTCGACGACGGTGACACGGTGGCCGAGCCGGGCGACGGGCACGGCGAAGTTACCGCTGCCGCCCCCGGTGTCCAGGATGTCGAGCGACTCCTGGCCCGTGGCCTTGACCCGCCGTTCAAGGGCCTCCTGGAGGACCTCCCAGACCACGGCGGTACGGAGAGAGGCGCGGGGTCGCAGTGGGTCCGACACGGCAGTTGACTCCTCGGCGCGGCACCGCCTCTTGCGCGGCGGGGCGAACGGGCTGCCCGCCCCTCCGGGGTACCGGCGGGGAAGGCTTCAGGCGCCCTCCACCCTATTGCCTCGGATGCCTCACCCGGCCACCACGGCCAGCGGCCCGACCCCACGTCTCATACGGCGGACCTCTAGATGTCCGCAGGCGGGGCACGGGGAGTCGGTGAGGGGTTCGCGAGGAGTCCGCGACCCTCGCCCGAGCGGACCTCCAGGCGCCCGGAGGGCGCACGCCCCCGCCGGCGCACGGCTAGGCGCCGACAGGTACCCCGGCCGCCAGGGCCCCGTGGGCAGGCACCCCCGGTCTCCAGGCACCCCTGACCGGCGCACAACCCGGCCGTGTAGGGGCCGTCAGCCCGCGTCCGGCATGTCCCGGCCCGTGTCGTGCTCGCCCGGGTCCGGCTGGTCCATGTCCTGGCGGGGCTGGGGCAGGACCGGTTGGAGGACGAGCATGCGTTCGACGAGGCGCAGGAACATCGCCACGTCGCGTATGAGGTCGTCGGCGTCCCGGCGGCTGGCCGCGCCCTGGATACCCGCCTCGGCCCGGGCGCGGCGCCGGGCGCCGGAGGCGAACAGCGCGCTCCACTCGGCGAGCTCGGGCGCTATCTCGGGGAGCACTTCCCAGGCGCTCCGGATCTTGGCCCGGCGTCGGGACGTGGGCTCGGGGCGCCCTCGTGCGGCGAGCACGGCGGCGGCGGTGCGCAGGGCGGCGAGGTGGGCCGTGGCATAGCGCTCGTTCGGAGTCTCCAGGACGGCGGCCTCGTCGAGTCCGGCACGGGCCTGGGCGAGCAGGTCGAGGGCGGCGGGCGGGGCCGTGGACCGGCGGAGCACGGGGTGCACGTCGCTCGCCGGACCGGTCAGTGAGGGGGCAGGGCCGGTGGCGCGGCGCCGGCGGGCGGCTGCGGCGTGATAGCTGGCCATGACGAACCTCCTGTCGTCTGTGTGACGGCACGTCCCGTTACGGGATGCCGTATGTGCCCATCGTGAGGTATGGCACTGACAATCCGTTCTGACCTGCGCCTTTGCTTCGATCGAAGGTTCGGGTTACTTTTTGCACTGACCAGTCAGTTCAAAAACTCCGGTAGTTCTTCCGGCAGTTCGGAGATTCAGGGGGTGGGCTGTGGACGGAGTCGCCGTCACAGCCGAGGGGTTCGGGCTCAAGGGGCCGCGTGGATGGGCGTTCCGCGGGATCGACCTCGACGCGGCGCCCGGTTCGCTGATCGCGGTCGAAGGGCCGTCGGGATCGGGCCGTACCTGTCTGCTGCTCGCGCTCACCGGGCGGATGAAGGCGTCCGAGGGGACGGCGGCCGTGGGCGGGGCGCGGTTGCCGAAGCACCTGGGGGCGGTGCGGCGGGTGAGCGCCGTGGCCCACGTCGCCGGTGTCACCGACCTCGACCCGGCCCTGACCGTCGGGGAGCACCTGCGGGAACGGGCGCTGCTGCAGCGGCGGTTCGGGGACTCGCTGCGGGGGCTGCTGCGGCCGCGAGCCGAGCGCGCCGCCGAGGCAAAGCTGCGCATCGACACCGCCCTGACCGCCGCCGGACTCGACCGGGAGTCCCTGCCCAAGGGCTCGCGGACCGCCGTACGCGATCTGGAGCGGGTGGAGGCGCTGCGGCTGTCCGTCGCGCTGGCGCTGATCGGGCGTCCGTCGCTGCTCGGGATCGATGACACCGATCTGAAGCTGTCGGACGCCGAACGGGCGGAGGTCTGGGCGCTGTTGAGGTCGATCGCCGAGGCGGGGACCACGGTGGTGGCGGTGTGCAGCGAGGCTCCCGAGGACGCCGTGAAGGTGTCCACACAGGGCTTCGCCCAGGACTCACCCGAGGGCTCCGCCCCGGGGGCCGCCACCGAGGACACCACCGAAGAGGCCGCCCAAGACACCACCGAAGACGCCACCCAGGACTCCACCCAGGACTCCGACGAGGAGAAGGAGGACGGCGATGCGATCGCCGCGACTGGCCGCGCTTGAGCTGCGGCGGTTCGGCAGGGGGAAGCTGCCGCGCGCCGCTCTGGTCGCGCTGCTGGTGCTGCCGCTGCTGTACGGCGCTCTCTACCTGTGGTCGTTCTGGGACCCGTACGGCCGGCTCGACCGCATCCCCGTGGCCCTCGTGAACGACGACAAGGGGGCGACCGCCGAGGGGAAGAAGCTCGCGGTGGGTGACGACATCGTGAAGGGGCTGCGGGACAGCGACGTCTTCGAGTGGCACGAGGTGAGTGCCGCCGAGGCACGCGCGCGCGTGGAGGACGGCACGTACTACCTGTCGCTCACCGTGCCGGCCGACTTCAGCGCGCGGATCGCGTCCAACGCGGGCGACTCCCCCGAGACGGGTGCGCTTCAGGTGCGGACGAACGACGCGAACAACTACATCGTCGGCCAGATCTCGCGCACGGTCTTCAGCGAGGTGCGCCAGGCCGCGTCCACGAAGGCGTCGCGGTCCTTCCTGGACCGGATCTTCATCTCGTTCTCCGACATCCATGGCGCGACGGTCAAGGCGGCCAAGGGCGCGGACAAGCTGGAGGGCGGCATCGGCAAGGCCGAGAAGGGGTCGAAAGATCTCGCCGACGGGCTGAAGGACGCCAAGAGCGGCAGCGGCAAGCTGTCCAAGGGGATCACGAAGCTCGACGCGGGCGCGGGCGACCTGGAGGACGGCTCGCAGCAGGTCGCGGAGGGCACGCAGACGCTCGCCGACAAGGTCAACGGGGTCGCCGCGAAGGTCGGCCCGTTCCTTGAGGACAACGAGAAGACGATCGGTGACACCGCCCAGCTCGTCGCGGATTCCAGCAAGGCGATCCGCAAGCATCTGGGCACCCTGGTGAAGACGGCACCGGCCGCCGCCGAGGGCGCGCGTACGGCGTCCGACACGCTGAACGACGTCTACAAGGCGCGCTGCGAGAACCCCGTACTGCCCGACGCGGCCTGCCCGGACCTGGAGAAGGCCAAGGACGCGGCCGCCGATGTGGCGACCGTCGCCGATGACATCAACACCCTCGTGGGCGACCAGGACGGCGATCTGAAGAAGCTCGACAAGAACCTGGCGACCCTGCAGAAGCAGGCCCAGGCGCTGGCCGACCGGGCGCCGCATCTCTCCGAGGACCTCGACGACGCCGTCTCCAAGATCAACGACCTGAACGCGGGCGCGGGCAAGGTCGCCGCGGGCGCCAAGAAGCTGCACACGGGCCTCGGTACGGCCGAGACCGGCGCCGGCGACCTGGACGAGGGGGTCGGCGAGCTCAAGACCGGCGCCGAGGATCTGAACGGCGGCATGTACAAGCTCGTCGACGGCTCCGGGAAGCTCTCGGACGGACTGCACGACGGCGCGGAGCAGATCCCCGACTACGACAAGGCCGACCGCGACCAGCGCACCGGCGTGATGGCCGACCCCGTCCAGCTGGTCTCCAGGGATCTGCACAAGGCGCCCAACTACGGCACCGGATTCGCCCCGTACTTCATCCCGCTCTCCCTGTGGGTGGGCGCCATGGTGGCGTACATGCTGATGGCGCCCATGAACCGGCGTGCGCTCGCCGCGGGCGCCCCCGCGTGGCGGATCGCGCTGGCGGGCTGGCTGCCGGTGGTGGCGGTCGGGGTGCTGCAGACGGTGGCCCTGATGTCGGTGCTGCACTGGGCGATCGGCCTGCAGATGGTGCGGGCGGCCGGAACCGTGGGCTTCCTGTTCCTGGTCACGGCGTGCTTCGCGGCGATCGTGCAGTGGCTGAACGCCCGCTTCGGGGCGGCGGGCCGGATCCTCGTGCTCGCCTTCCTGATGCTCCAGCTGACGTCCGCGGGCGGCACCTACCCCGTGCAGACCAGCCCGGGCTTCTTCAACGCGCTCCACCCCTTCCTGCCGATGAGCTACGTCGTGGAGGCGCTGCGCCGGCTCATCACGGGCGGTGGTCTCGGTCCGGTGTGGCACGCGTGCGTGGTGCTCGTCGCCTTCACCGCGGGTGCCCTCGCGCTGACCGCGGTCTCGGCCCGCCGCCGCCAGGTGTGGACGCTCGACCGACTGCACCCGGAGCTGAGCCTGTGACCTCGACGACCTCCGGGTCCCCGGTTGCTGTGAGAATCGGGACCATGGAAAGCAGCAGCGGCAGTACGCGCCGCGAGGCCACCCGGCAGAAGCTCTACGAGGCGGCCGTGACACTCATCGCGGAGCAGGGCTTCTCCGCCACGACGGTCGACGAGATCGCCGAGCGGGCCGGGGTGGCGAAGGGCACGGTCTACTACAACTTCGCGAGCAAGTCGGTCCTCTTCGAGGAGCTGCTGCGGCACGGTGTGGGACTGCTGACCGCCTCCCTGAAGGAGGCGGCGGAGCGGACCGAGGCGGGGGGCGGCAGCAAGACGGACGCCCTGGACGCGATGATCCGGGCGGGCCTGGTCTTCATCGACCGCTATCCGGCCTTCACCCAGCTGTACGTGGCCGAGCTGTGGCGCACCAACCGGGCCTGGCAGTCCACGCTCATGGTGGTGCGCCAGCAGGCGGTGGCGGTCGTCGAGGGCGTGCTGGTCGAGGGCATCGAGAACGGCGAGTTCCACGAGGCGATCGATGTCTCGCTGACCGCGTCCGCGCTGGTCGGCATGGTGCTGGTGGCCGCGCTGGACTGGAAAGCGTTCCAGCCGGAGCGCACCTTGGACGATGTGCACTCGGCGCTGTCCCGGCTGCTGCAGGGGCGGGTGAGCGGCCGTGGCTGAGACGGTGGTGGGCTCTGGAAACGCGGGTACGCGCGCGTAGACAGACGAAAGCGCCGGTCCGATGTGGCCGCGTCCCCCGCGGGCCACCTCGAACCGGCGCCTTCTCGTGCTCCCCCGTTTCCCCCGTGTTCCCCCGTGTTCCCCCGTGTTCCCCCGTACCCCCTGTGTTCCCCCGTTGGACCCCCGTTCGGTCGTTCCCCCGGGTCCCCCGTGCCTCGCTCCCGCCGACTCGCGTCGGCGGAAGGAGCGGATCGGGGGCGGCTCCGATTCCGGCGCCCCGTGTCGCCGGTTCCGGAGCCGTTCCCCTTCTCCGTGGCTCCACTCTCTCGTTCGCGCAGGTCGGCCCCCATCCGCGCGCGTACTCATCTCACCCACTAGGTACGCATACTCAGAAGTACGCACTCAGACCCAGGACGCCCCGTTGCCCAGTGGTTACGATCGCGTCCGTGTCGGTACTCCCTCTCGTCTTCACCAGCGGCTGGGCCAGCGGAATCAACGCGTACGCCGTCGTGCTGCTCCTCGGCGTCTTCGGCGCCACCGGAGTGAGCGACGACGTCCCCGAGACGCTCCAGCGCCCTGAGGTCCTCGTCACAGCGGGCGTGCTGTTCCTGTGCGAAGCGGTCGCGGACAAGATCCCGTACGTCGACTCGGCGTGGGACTCGGTCCACACGGTGATCCGCCCTGCCGCAGGCGCTTGGGTCGGGGCCGTGCTCGCCGGGCAGAGCGGCTCGCTCAACGACGTGGCCGCGGGTCTCCTCGGCGGTTCGACGGCGCTGGCCAGCCATGCCGTCAAGGCCGGGACGCGGATGGCGGTCAACAGCTCGCCTGAGCCGTTCAGCAATGTGATCGTGAGCCTGGCCGAGGATCTCGGGGTCGGCGGGATCATCACGTTCGCCATATTCAATCCGCAGGCGGCGGCGATCATCGCGGCCGTACTGCTCATCGGCGGCCTGGTGATACTCGTCTTCCTGATCTCCCGGATCCGAAGGTTCCTGCGCCGCCGGGCCCAACGGCGGGAGGAGAAACGGCTCGCGGGCCGGACGGGCCACCCACCGGGCTGGTGAACCCCGGCGGGCCGGTCGTGCTGCCCGACGCCAGGTCGACGCACTCCCGTCGACCTCAGCGGTGCCCCCGCCCCCCGGCCCCGGCATGGACTGTCAGTGGCGGCGGATAAAGTCGCAGGCATGGCACGGATTGCGGTGATCGGCGCCGGGATGGGCGCGATGGCGGCCGCTGCCCGGCTGGCCGTCGCGGGCCACCGGGTGGCGGTGTACGAGCGTACGGAGACGTACGGCGGTGCGGTGCGCCGTCTCGAGCGCGACGGGTTCGCCTTCGACACCGGCCCGGGGCTCCTCCCGCTGCCCGCGGTCCACCGCGATCTGTTCATCAAGACCGGCAAGGAGCCGCTGGAGTCGGTCGTCGAGCTGGTCCAGGTCGACCCGTCGTCGCGGCACGTCTTCGCGGACGGCACGCAGGTGTCGCTGCCGAACGCCTCTCGCGCGGGCGTCGTCTCGGCGCTGGACGAGGCACTGGGCTCCGGCGCCGGCGACCGCTGGGGCGACTTCCTGGTCCGGGCCCGAGAGGCCTGGGACCGCACCCGCAGACCGCTCCTGGAAGAGCCCCTCTGGCCCAACTGGTCGGTGCTGGCCGGCCGTGAGCCCTATCCGTCGGTCCCCCACAAGAAGCTGCTGCGCACCCGCCGGGCCAGCACGCTCGCCGAGGTCGGCGCCTGGGAGCTGCGCGACCCGAGGCTCGTCGCCCTGCTGGAGAGCCACGCGCTCGCATACGGTCTGGACCCCCGGGTCGCCCCGGCGAGCGCTGCGGTGCTGCCGTACATGGAGCACGCCTTCGGTACCTGGTATGTCCGGGGCGGCCTGCGGGAGTTGGCGCGCGCGGTGTACGAGCGGTGCGTGGCGCGCAGGGTGGAGTTCCACTTCGGCGCCGAGGTCGCGGGGGTGCTGGAGAAGGAGGGCCGGGCGGCGGGTCTCGAGCTGGCCGACGGGACGGTGGCGGAGGCGGACTTCGTCGTCGGCACCGGACCCTGGCGACTGGGCGATCTGACGCGCGGGCGTGAGCTGTACGGCGCCGAGGCCGTGAGCCCGAGCCCCGAGGGCATGTCCCCGGGCCGGGTCGTGGTCTGTCTGGCGCTGCGCGGGGCCCGTGAGGCCGGGGCCGCGCATCGCACGGTCGTGCACACCCCGGACCGGGAGGCCGAGTTGGGCGCCTTCGGGCTGGGCGAGCCGCCCGCGGACCCGACCGTCCGGATCGACCGTCCGGACGACCCGGCGCTGCGCCCCGACGAGGGACACGAGTCCGTGGTGCTCACGGCGACGGTGCCGTCCCAGACGCGGTACGACTGGACGGCCGCCGGTGCCGCCGACGCCTTCGCCGACCGGATGGTCGCCGCCGCCGAGCGCGCGGTCCCGGGGTTGCGCGGGCGGACCCTGTGGCGCGAGGTCCGTACGCCGGTGCACACGCGGGAGGAGACGGGCGCCGAGGGCGGTGGCGTCCCCGCACCCGCGCTGGCCGCGGCTGAGGGCACCTTCCTGCACCCGTCCAACCGGACGGAGATACCGGGCCTGTTCACCGTGGGCGGCTGGTCCCACCCGGGCGGCGGCCTCCCGCACGCCGGGATGTCGGGCGCGCTGGTGGCGGGGCTGATCGTGGAGGGTCCGGAGTTCCGGGGCTCTCAGTGACCGCCGGGGTTCGGTGCCACTCCGGGACTCGGTGACACGGGGCGCGCGCTGACGGCGCCACCCGGTCAGTGACGGCTGCGGCTTCCGGTCACGGCCACGTGGATGTGGTCACCGGCGGCCGCGTCGCGAGTGACGCCCGCATCCACGCGGGGCCCGCGTCCCTCGCCCCTCGCGTCCCCCGCCGCGCCCGCCCGGTCAGAAGCGGTACTGCTCGTCGTACCCGTTCCCCTGCTGACCGTTGCCCTGGTAGGGGTACTGCTGCTCCGGCGGGAGTTCGCCGCCGTACGTCTCGTCGGTGCGCTGCTGCGGGACCCAGACGCCGCCGGCCGGGGTCTCGCCGCCGTACGTGGCGTTGCCGTACTGGTCCTGGCCGTAGGCCTGCTGGCCGTACTGCTGCTGACCGCCGTAGGAGGTGTCGTAGCCGCCGTAGGTCTGGGTGCCGATGTACGGGTCGGAGTAGGCGGCGTACTGCTGCTGGCCGCCGGAAGTGTCGTAGCCGTAGTTCTGCTGGTCGTAGCCGGTGTACGTGCCGTCGTATCCGTAGGACTGGTCGGCGCCCTGGGCGGCCGTCGCGTACTGGTCCTGGCCGGCGTAGGTGCCGTCGCCGGCGGCGTAGGCGTTGTTGTCGCGGTATATGCCGTAGGAGCCGGTGTCGTCGGGCAGGGGCTGCGGCTCGTAGACCGCGGTGGTCTCGGCGGCCGCGGCGGGGCGGGCGGGGGTGAAGACGTCGTCGCGGTCGTAGTCGTCCTGGCCGTAACCGGCCGTGGCCGACGCCGGGGCGTAGTCGTCCTCGTGGCCGTAACCGGGGTCCCTCGCCTCGAGGTCGGAGACCTCCAAGGTCGGCTCCTCGCGGCCGCGTTCCCGGCGGCCGAGGCGCTTGCCGCCGGTGAGGCCCTCAAGGGCGGCCGGCGGGTTGACCGCCCAGCCCTCGGCGAAGCCGCGGCGGAAGGAGAGGGTGACGTAGGTCTGGCCGACCGCGAAGGCAGCGGCCCCTAGGCCGATGACGATCACCGACGGGATGAGCACACCGAGAACCACGCCCAGGAAGCCGGCGAAAGCGAGCAGCCGCCAGCGCAGCCGCGCCTTGTACTGCAGCAGCACCTCGCCGAGCAACCACAGCGCGACGATTCCGAACGCGATGTAGAGGACCGTCCAGCCCATGTACGCCCCTCTCCCAGTGACCGCTACGCAGTGTGTCGTATATCCGTGCGGCCGGTCTAGGCCTGCGATGGGTGGTGCAGGCCCAGGTTCTCGTAGATTTCCAGCGACGCCGTGGAGTTGTTGAGCGTGATGAAGTGCAGCCCGGGCACTCCCTCGGCCAGCAGCCGCGCACAGAACTCCGTGGCGAACTCGATGCCAATGGAGCGTACAGCGGCCGGATCGTCTTTGGCTGTGACGATCCGCTCTTTCAGGACGGAGGGGATGGCGGCGTTGCTGAGCTGCGGCAGCCGCTCCAGCATCCGCACGCTGGTCACCGGCATGATCTCGGGAATGACCGGAGTCTCGCACCCGGCCCCGGCGACCCGGTCACGCAGCCGTAGGTAGGACTCCGGCTGGAAGAACATCTGCGTGATGGCGTAGTCGGCCCCGGCGCGGCACTTGTCGACGAAGTGCGCCACGTCGGTGTCCCAGTCCGCGGAGCGCGGGTGCATCTCCGGGAAGGCCGCGACACCTACGCAGAAGTCGCCCGACTCCTTGATGAGCTGGACGAGTTCGGCGGCGTAGGTCAGACCGCTCGGGTGCGCGACCCAGTCGCCCATGGGGTCACCGGGCGGGTCGCCGCGCACGGCGAGCATGTTGCGGATCCCGGCGTCGGCGTACTGGCCGATGATGTTGCGCAGTTCGGCGATGGAGTGGTTGACCGCGGTGAGGTGGGCGACCGGCGTCAGTGTGGTGTCCGCGACGATCTGCTGGGTCTCCTTGACCGTGCCCGCGCGGGTGGAACCGCCGGCTCCGTACGTCACGGAGACGAAGTCCGGGGCGACCGCCTCGACCCTCCTGAGCGCACTCCACAGGTTCCGCTCACCCTTGGGGGTCTTCGGCGCCGAGAACTCGAAGGAGTACGTCGCCTTGCCCGTCGCGAGCATGTCGCGCACGGTACGTGCGCGGTCCGTCCTGGTGGATGCGGTTCCGAGGGCCATACCCGCAGGTTAGCCAGGGGGCGGCGGCCACCCAACCAGATCAGGGAAATTTGCCCATTTTGTCGATTTGTTGTCCACCCATCGGACAGGCGGGGTCCGTCACGCCTGGTTCACGCCCGGTTCCGGAGCCGCTTCGCGAACTCCGCGGCCGCGGCCCCCGGATCGTCCGCCTCCGTGATGGCCCGTACGACGACGACCCGCCGGGCGCCCGCCTCCAGCACCTCGTCGAGGTTGCCCAGATCGATGCCGCCGATGGCGAACCAGGGGCGGTCGGTGCCCAGGCCCGCGGTGTACCGGACCAGGTCCAGGCCGGGTGCGTGACGGCCGGGCTTGGTGGGGGTCGGCCAGCACGGACCGGTGCAGAAGTAGTCGACGCCCTCCTGGGCGGCCGCCGCGGCGGCTTCCCGCTCGGCGTGCGTGGAGCGCCCGATGAGGACGTCGTCGCCGAGGATCGCACGGGCGGCGGGGACGGGCAGGTCGCCCTGGCCGAGGTGGAGCACGTCGGCGCGGGCGGCGTGGGCGACATCGGCCCGGTCGTTGACCGCGAGCAGCTTTCCGTGCCGGGCGCAGGCGTCGGCGAAGACCTCCAGATGCTCCAGTTCCTCGGCGGCCTCCATGCTCTTGTCCCGCAACTGCACGATGTCGACCCCGCCGGCCAGCACGGCGTCGAGGAACTCCGGCAGGTCGCCCTGCCGCTTACGGGCGTCCGTGCACAGGTAGACGCGGGCGTCGGCGAGCTGGGTGCGTGCGGTGTCGGGCATGACGGTGTCCCCCGGTGTCGGTGGCGTACGGGCCGGGGTCGAGTGCGGTCGGCCTCGGCGGGCGGTAGTGAATCACAGGTGAGGGACAGGGGCCTGCGGCGGGCGCTGGCGGCGGGGCGGGGGCAGGGGCCAGTGCCAGGAGCCAGGGTCGGGGGGCAGGAGCGAGGGCGGGTTGGCAAGGGCGGGGGCGCCGCCGCCCGGTCCGACGGCCCGTGCCCGGCCCCGGGGCGGCGATCGACGGATCCGTCCCAGCTTCTCCGGCAAACCCACAGGTCACCGGAGTGATCCCTGGAGCCACATCCGCGAATTGCCTCGGCGGTCCCACGAGTCCAGCCCCGCGGCCACACCCTGCACACAGGCCGGAGTCCTGGGCCCAGCCCATCGGCCCCGGTCCACCCGCACGCGTCCCGGACCACGGACCCAGGGCGCGAATTGCCTCGGCGGCCCCACGACCACGACCCCACAGCCGCGCCCCCGTCCGCCCCGGATCCCGGACCCCCAGGCCGAGCCCATGAATCCCGACCCCAGTGCTATCCGCGCGAAGTCGAGGGCAGACCCCGACCCCGTGGCCCGGCCGCGCAAGGCCCGGCACCCGGCCCCGGAATCCCGGCCGAAGCCACGGTAGACCTCGCGGCGGAACGGATCGAGGCGCAGGCCCGCGATCTCGCGTGCGGGAGGCCGGTTGTGGGCGCCGCGCGGTCGAGGGCCCGCAGCCTGAGCACCAGAACCCGGGCCCTGGGGCCCGGCCGCGCGGCCCAAGGCCCGAAGCCCAGGCCCAGGCCCAAGGGCCAAGCCCGGAACCTGAATCCGGCCCCTACTCCAGCAAGCCCCCGCCCCCGGCCCGTCTCACACCGCCAGCGCCTGCGCCCGCCGCTTCACCTCCGTGCCGCGGTTCTCGCTGAGCGCCTGGGCCGGGGTGCCCGGCAGGCTGTCGTCGGGGGTGAAGAGCCACTCCAGCATCTCTTCGTCGGTGAAGCCGTCGTCCCGAAGGAGCGTCAGGGTTCCGGTGAGGCCCTTGACCACCTTCTTCTCGGCCCCGTCGATGAAGGCGGCGGGGACGTGCAGGGCACGGTTCTCACCACGGCGTACGGCGATGAGCTGGCCCTCCTTGACCAGCTGCCGCACACGCGTCACCTCGACATCGAGGATTTCCGCGATGTCGGGGAGGGTGAGCCAGGCGGGGACGAGAGCATCGATCTTTGCGTCAATCTCGGTCACGACAACAAGCCTGCCATCCCGCACTGACAGTCGGAAGCCAGGGCCGTCCGACCTGGGGTTCCGACCGGACCCGAACCCTACGCCGCCTCCTACGCCACCGCCGCTTTCAGCGGCTTCGCCGGGTCCCCGAGAAGCTCCGGGTCCAGCTCCGTCCCCGCCTCGATCAGCCGCCGCCCCTGGGCCAGATCCCGTGGCCGGCCCACCGCCAGCAGGGCGACCAGGCGCCTCTCGCGCAGCCAGCAGACCGTCCAGGCCGGGCCGGACGGGTCGCCGCGCCACAGGACCGTGTCGGCGGACGTGTGATGGCCGGCGTACTGGACGAAGCGGCCGAACTGCTCGGACCAGAAGTACGGGACCGGGTCGTAGATCCCGGGGGTCTCGCCGATGATGTTCGCCGCCACCGTGCGCGGGCCCTGGAGCGCGTTGTCCCAGTGATGGACCAGCAGGCGCTCGCCGTACCGTCCCGAGGGGAAGGAGGCGCAGTCGCCGACCGCGTAGACGTCCGGCGCGGAGGTGCGCAGCCGGTCGTCGGCGACGACCTCGCCGTGCGCGCCCAAGTCGATGCCCGAGCCGGTCAGCCAGGACGTGGCGGGGCGGGCCCCGATGCCGACGACCACCGCGTCGGCGGGCAGTCGCGAGCCGTCGTCGAGGACGACCGAGCCCGGCTCGATGCCCGCCACGCGCGCGTGGGTGCGCAGCACCGCTCCCGCGTCCTCGTACCAGGAGGTCATCGGCGCGGCCACGTCCGCGGGCAGCGCCCCCGCGAGCGGCCGGTCGGCGGCCTCCACGACCGTCACCGCGCAGCCCGCCTCGCGCGCGGCGGTGGCGAACTCGGCGCCGATCCAGCCCGCGCCGACGACCACGATGTCGTGCTGCCGGGCGAGCACGGGCCGCAGCCGCTCGGCGTCGTCGAGGGTGCGCAGCAGATGGACGCCGGGGACGCCCTCCGTGCCGGGCAGCCGGATCGGTTCGGCGCCGGTGGCCAGGACCAGGACGTCGTACGGGACGGGCCCGTCCACCGTGTCGAGCAGATGGGCGTCGGAGCGGACGCCCAGCACCTCGCGGCCGAGTTGCAGTTCGATGCCGAGCGCCTCGAAGTCGACGTCGAAGGCGGAGCCCTCGGCCTTGCCGAGCAGTACGGCCTTGGACAGCGGCGGCCGGTCGTACGGCTGGTGGGGCTCCGCGCCGATCAGCGTCACGGTGCCGGTGAAGCCCTGTTCGCGCAGGGCGACCGCGGTCTGTACGCCGGCCATGCCCGCGCCGACCACGACCACTCGCCGCTGCGACCTCGTCGTCTGCTGCTCGCTCACCGGATCACCATAGACAACTGACAAATTGTCAGTCAGCGGCTCTGCACCGTGACCTGCTCCACAACGCTCGTCCCGCTGCCCCTCTGCGACTCCCACTCCCAGGTCTCCTGGAGCCGGACCCGGCCGTCGGGCAGCTCCACGACCGTGGACACGCAGTGCCCGGACGAGGTCGTCCCGTCGTGCTTGAGCTGGACGTACCGGAAGTCGAGCCGGTCCCCCGTCCGGGTACCCACGAGATGCCCGCGCACGACGTCCCCGCCCGTGTACTCGGCCCAGATCTCGCCGTCCTTCTCGTGGTACGTGAACCGGGTCCGGGTACCCACCTGACCTGGGGCCTGGTCGGCGACGGGGGCGAGGACGAGACCGTCGAGCGAGCGTGCCACCGAGAGAGGCTCCCTTACTGAGACATACGACGTCGGGCTAGGGTGGCCAACGTAGAGCACTCGCGGGAGCCCGGACGCACCGGGCTGAGAGGGAGGCTGGCGGCCTCCGACCGTACGAACCTGATCCGGGTCATGCCGGCGAAGGGAGGGGCTGGACGCCCATGTCCTCACGTACGTCAGACGTCCTCGTCGTCGGGGGCGGAATCATCGGCCTCGTCACGGCCTGGCGGGCCGCGCAGCGCGGTTTCGCCACGGCCGTCGTGGACCCCGAACCGGGCGGCGGGGCCGCCCAGGTGGCCGCCGGGATGCTGGCCGCCGTCACGGAACTGCACTACGGCGAGCAGACCCTGCTGGGCCTGAACCTCGCCTCGGCCCGCCGCTATCCGCAGTTCGCAGCGGAACTGACCGAGCTGACCGGCCAGGACCTCGGTTACCGCCGCTGCGGCACACTCGCCGTCGCGCTGGACTCCGACGACCGCTCCCACCTGCGCGAACTCCACGCCCTGCAGCGGGAGTCGGGCCTGGAGTCGGAGTGGCTGTCCGGGCGGGAGTGCCGGCGCCTGGAGCCGATGCTCGCGCCGGGCGTGCGCGGCGGGCTGCGGGTCGACGGCGACCACCAGATCGACCCCCGGCGGCTGATCAAGGCCCTCATGGCGGCGTGCGAGCACGCGGGCGTGGTCTTCCATCGGCTCTGGGCCGAGCGCCTGGACCTCGTACGGGACCGGGCCGCCGGCCTCACGGCGACCGGCGGCACCCGGCTGGCCGCCGGCCAGGTCGTCCTCGCCGCGGGCAGCCTCAGCGGCCGTCTCGCCGGGGTCCCCGACGACGTACTGCCACCGGTGCGCCCCGTGAAGGGCCAGGTGCTGCGGCTGACCGTGCCGCAGCGGTTCGCGCCCTTCCTGAACCGGACCGTGCGCGCCATGGTCCGCGGCAGCCATGTCTACCTGGTGCCGCGCGAGAACGGCGAGCTGGTGATCGGCGCGACCAGCGAGGAGCTGGGCTGGGACACCACGGTGACCGCGGGCGGGGTGTACGAGCTGCTGCGCGACGCCCATGAACTGGTGCCGGGCATCACCGAGCTGCCGCTCACGGAGACCCGCGCGGGACTGCGCCCCGGCTCCCCGGACAACGCGCCGCTGCTCGGTCCGACCGAGCTGCCGGGGCTTCTCCTCGCGACCGGCCACTACCGCAACGGCGTACTGCTCACGCCCGTCACCGGCGACGCGATGGCCGACGTACTGACCACCGGCGAACTGCCGGACGAGGTCCGCCCGTTCACGCCGAGGCGATTCGCCGCCGGGCGCCGGGCCACCGGCCTCGCCACGCACCTCACGGAGCAGCCCGCATGAACATCTCCGTCAACGGGGAGCCGCGGGAGTTCGCTCCCGGCACGGCTCTCGACACCGTCGTACGCACCCTCACCCCGGCGCCCTCCGGAGTGGCCGCCGCCCTCAACGAAACCGTCGTCCCGCGCGGACAGTGGTCGTCGACGTCCCTGACCGAGGGAGACCGCGTCGAGGTCCTCACCGCCGTCCAAGGAGGCTGACCCATGGCCGACGATCCCTTCGTCCTCGGCGGTACGACGTTCTCGTCCCGTCTGATCATGGGCACCGGCGGGGCGCCCAGCCTGGATGTGCTGGAGCGGGCGCTGATCGCCTCGGGCACCGAGCTGACGACGGTCGCGATGCGGCGCGTGGACCCGAACGTGCACGGTTCCGTCCTGTCGGTGCTGACCAGGCTGGGCATCCAGGTGCTGCCGAACACGGCGGGCTGTTTCACCGCCGGGGAGGCCGTGCTGACGGCCCGCCTCGCGCGCGAGGCCCTCGGCACCGGCCTGGTCAAGCTGGAGGTCATCGCCGACGAGCGCACCCTGCTGCCGGACCCCATCGAGCTCCTGGACGCGGCCGAGACCCTGGTCGACGACGGTTTCACGGTGCTGCCGTACACCAACGACGATCCGGTTCTGGCCCGCAAGCTGGAGGACGTGGGCTGCGCGGCGATCATGCCGCTGGGCTCCCCCATCGGCTCCGGGCTCGGCATCCGCAACCCGCACAACTTCCAGCTGATCGTCGATCACGCGCGCGTGCCGGTGATCCTGGACGCGGGAGCGGGCACGGCGTCGGACGCGGCGCTGGCGATGGAGCTGGGGTGCGCGGGTGTGATGCTCGCCTCAGCGGTGACCCGGGCGCAGGAGCCGGAGCTGATGGCGCACGGCATGCGGCACGCGGTGGAGGCGGGCCGGCTGGCGTACCGGGCGGGGCGCATCCCCAAGCGCCATTTCGCCGAAGCCTCGTCCCCCACCACGGGATTGGCGCGGCTCGACCCGGAACGCCCGGCGTTCTGACCCGGCCCGCCCGTCGCGTCCGCCTCGCCCGTCTCGTCCTGAACGCACGTTCGAGGCAGGCCGAAAGTCGTTGCGACGTCCGTCACAGGACGGCTTCAGTCCCGCCCCGATCTCGCCCGAACCCCCGGCCCTGTCAGTCTCGGCTCGTACACTCACCTGCGTGGATACGACCCTTCAGGACCCTCTGGTCGGGCAGGTGCTCGACGGCCGCTATCGCGTGGACGCGCGGATCGCGGTCGGCGGGATGGCCACGGTCTACCGGGCCGTGGACACCCGCCTCGACCGCGTGCTCGCGCTGAAGGTGATGCACCCGGGCCTCGCCGCCGACGGCACCTTCGTCGACCGGTTCATCCGCGAGGCCAAGTCCGTCGCCCGGCTCGCCCACCCCAATGTGGTGCAGGTCTTCGACCAGGGCACCGACGGGTCGTACGTCTATCTCGCCATGGAGTACGTGGCCGGCTGCACCCTGCGGGACGTGCTGCGCGACCGCGGGGCGCTGCAGCCGCGGGCCGCGCTCGACATCCTGGAGCCGGTCCTGGCCGCGCTCGGCGCCGCGCACCGCGCGGGGTTCGTGCACCGGGACATGAAGCCGGAGAACGTGCTGATAGGGGACGACGGCCGGGTCAAGGTCGCCGACTTCGGTCTGGTCCGGTCCGTCGACACCGTCACCAACACCAGCGGTGCCGTGCTCGGCACCGTCTCCTATCTCGCCCCCGAGCAGATCGAGCAGCCGGGCGCCGCCGACGCCCGCGTCGACGTGTACGCGTGCGGTGTCGTGCTGTACGAGATGCTGACCGGCGAGAAGCCGCACGACGGGGAGTCCCCCGCGATCGTGCTCTACAAGCATCTCCACGAGGACGTGCCACCGCCCTCGGCGATCGTGCCGGGGCTGCCGTTCGAGCTGGACGAGCTGGTGGCGTCGGCGACCGCCCGTGCCCCGGACCTCCGCCCCCATGACGCGGTGGCGCTGCTCGCCCAGGCCCGCGAGGCGCGTGCGGCGCTCGGCGCGGACCAGCTGGACATGGTCCCGCCGCAGGCGCTGACCACCCAGCACAGCAACGCCGAGGACCGCACGAGCGTGATCCCGCGCTCGCTGACCGTGCCGAGGCCGCTGCCGGTCAACGAGCCCGAGGGCGAGCCCGGCCTCAACCGCACAAGCCGGTTCGAGACCCCGCCGCCCCCTCCGCCCCGGCGCCGCCGTTCGGGCCCCCCGCGCGGGCCGCTCGCGATCGTCGTCGCCCTCCTGCTGATCCTCGGCGTGGGCGCCGGCGTCTGGTACATCAACTCCGGTCAGTTCACCAAGGTCCCGGCGCTGATCGGAAAGACGGAGGCACAGGCCGAGGACCGGCTGGAGGCGGCCGGCCTCGAAGTGGGCACGGTGAAGCGGGAGTACAGCGACACCGTCAAGCGCGGCCGGGTCATCAACTCGGACCCGACCGTCGGCACCCGCATCCGCTCCAACGACTCGGTGACCCTGACCATCTCCAAGGGTCCCGAGACCGTGCAGCTGGGCGACCTGAAGGGCCTGCGGCTCGACAAGGCGAGGGAGCGGCTCAAGAACGACGGCCTCCAGGCGGGCATGGTGACCCGGGAGTTCAGCGACGACGTCATCAAGGGCATGGTGATCAGCACCGACCCGGAGCCGGGCACCACGCTCCGCTCGGGCGCGGCCGTCGCCCTGGTCGTCAGCAAGGGCAGCCCGGTGGACGTCCCGGAGGTCACCGGCGAGAGCCTGGAGGACGCCAAGGCCGACCTGGAGGAGGCGGGCCTGAAGGTGAAGGTCGCCACCGAGCAGGTCAACTCCGAGTACGACAAGGGTCTCGTCGCCGCACAGACCCCGGAGCAGGGCAGCGAGGCCGCCGAGGGCGACACCGTGACGCTGACGATCTCCAAGGGCCCTGAGATGGTCGAGGTCCCGGACGTGGTCGGCGACAAGGTCGACGACGCGAAGGCCGAGCTGGAGGCCGCCGGCTTCGAGGTCGACGAGGACCGGGGCATCCTCGGGCTCTTCGGTGACACGGTCAAAAGCCAGTCCGTGGAGGGCGGTCAGACCGCTCCCAAGGGCTCGACCATCACCATCGAGATCCGCTGACCGGGCACCACCGAGCCCGCCGACCGGCCTGACCGCCATCCGCCGGCGGGGCACCCCGCGCCGCATGACACCCTGAACGGGTGATGACTCAGCGCAACCCCGTCGGCGGCCACGTCCCCGTGGCCGGCGGTCTGAACTCCGTCGGCCTGACCTACGCCCGTGACCTGAAGGCCGAGACCGTGCAGGTCTTCGTCGCCAACCCGCGCGGCTGGGCCACGCCCGCCGGCAACCCGCGGCAGGACGAGGAGTTCCGCGCGGCGTGCGAGGCGGAGTCGATCCCGGCGTACGTCCATGCCCCGTATCTGATCAACTTCGGCTCGCACACCGAGGCGACCGTGGAGAAGTCGGTGGAGAGCATGCGGCACTCGCTGCGGCGCGGGCGGGAGATCGGAGCGCTCGGCGTGGTCGTGCACACGGGCAGCGCGACCGGCGGGCGGGACCGTTCCGTGGCGTTGAAGCAGGTCCGGGAGTACATGCTGCCGCTTCTCGACGAGCTCACCCATGACGACGACCCGTTCCTGCTCCTGGAGTCGACCGCCGGACAGGGTGCCTCGCTCTGCTCGCGGACCTGGGACTTCGGGCCGTACTTCGAGGCTCTGGACGCCCATCCCAAGCTGGGGATCTGCCTCGACACCTGCCACATCTTCGCGGCGGGCCACGATCTGACCGGCCCGTCCGGCATGCACCAGACCCTCGATCTGCTGGTGGACACCGTCGGCGAGGGCCGGCTGAAGCTGATCCACGCCAACGACTCCAAGGACGTGGTCGGCGCCCACAAGGACAGGCACGAGAACATCGGCGCCGGCCACATCGGCGAGGATCCGTTCCGGGCGCTGATGACCCACCCCGCCACCGAGGGCGTACCGCTGATCATCGAGACGCCCGGCGGCAAGGAGGGGCATGCGGCGGATGTGGAGCGCCTGAAGAAACTTCGGCCGAGCTGACGCGGGCTCCGGAACGTCAGTCCTCGGTCTCGAACAGCACGTGGGAGGTGTCGACCAGGTGGACCACGAGCACGATCAGCAGCCCGTCGCTGATCACGTACTCCACTGCCATGGTGTGGGTCAGCGCCAGGGAGCGCGTGTTCTCGTCACCGGAGATCGGCGAGGAGATCTTGGTACGGGGGTCCTTGGCCACTATGGCGAGGCCTCGCTGAAGCACCTCAAGGCGGTCGTCCGGCAGGCTGTCGCGAACCCGCGCTGCGGCCTCCGAGAAGATCACGTTGAAGACGGCCATGCAGGGCTCCCCGTGCAGTTGTCGTAGTACCAGGTCCCGAGCTTACCGTCGTGGCGCCGGCCGCGGACACCCTGTCGATCGCCGCCATGGAACTGGTCGACAACGGCATGATCGTCCTGTGGCCGGACGCGATGAACACGCGGCTACAGCTCGGGTCCGTCCCCCGGCCCCTCCTGGTAGGAGTAGCGCTGTTCCTTCCAGGGGTCGCCGATGTTGTGATAGCCGCGTTCCTCCCAGAAGCCGCGGCGGTCGGCCGTCATGTACTCCACGCCGCGGACCCACTTGGGGCCCTTCCAGGCGTACAGATGAGGGACGACGAGGCGGAGCGGGAAGCCGTGCTCGGCGGTCAGCAGCTCGCCGTCCTTGTGGGTGGCGAAGATCGTGCGGTCGGCGGCGAAGTCCGCGAGGCGCAGGTTGGAGCTGAATCCGTACTCGGCCCACACCATCACATGGGTGACGTCCGGGGCCGGCGGGGCGATCTCCAGGATGGTCCGGGCGGGGATGCCGCCCCACTCCGCGCCGAGCATGCTGAACTTCGTGACGCAGTGCAGATCGGCCTCGACGGTGGTGTACGGGAGGGCCGTGAACTCGTCGTGGTTCCAGCAGTGCTTCTCACCGTCGGCGGTGGCGCCGAAGACACGGAACTCCCAGCGTTCGGGGCGGAACTTGGGGACCGGGCCGTAGTGCGTGACCGGCCAGCCGCGCTGCACTCGCTGCCCCGGCGGAAGCTCGGAGTGTGCCGCTTCTCCTGACTCGCGTTCCACCGGCTGACCCATGACTCCATCCTGACAGACCCGGGGCAGTGCACATGACCAACCAGATCCCAAATAGGTCCAAATTGGACTAAGCATGCACTTACTTACTAAGTGAAGACTTACTGGACGATCTTCGTTGCCGATGCAAGGATGCGGCGCAACCTGCCAGTCCCTCGAATCGGAAGGAGCCTCTGCGATGCAGGGCGACCCCGAGGTCATCGAATTCCTCAACGAGCAGCTCACCGGCGAGCTCACCGCGATCAACCAGTACTTCCTGCACGCGAAGATGCAGGAGAACTTCGGCTGGACGAAGCTCGCGAAGTACACGCGCCATGAGTCGTTCGACGAGATGAAGCACGCCGAGGTGCTCACCGACCGGATCCTGTTCCTGGAGGGGCTCCCGAACTACCAGCGGCTGTTCCATGTCCGGGTCGGACAGACGGTCAAGGAGATGTTCGAGGCCGACCGGCAGATCGAGGTCGAGGCGATCGACCGCCTCAAGCGCGGTATCGAGGTGATGCGCGCCAAGGGCGACATCACGTCCGCGAACATCTTCGAGTCGATCCTCGAGGACGAGGAGCACCACATCGACTACCTCGACACCCAGCTGGAGCTTCTGGAGAAGCTCGGCGAGGCGCTCTACATCGCACAGCTGATCGAGCAGCCGGAGAGCTAGGCCGCCTCGTCCAGCTCGGCGAGGACCGGCTGCCCCTGGTCCGCGAGCTCACGGCGCGGACAGGCACCCCGGCCGAGCAGCGCCTGAATGCGCCGCACACAGGAACCGCAGTCGGTGCCGGCCTTGCAGGCGGAGGCTATCTGACGGGGGGTGCAGGCGCCGTCCGCCGCGTGTTTCTTGACCTGCTGCTCGGTGATGCCGAAGCAACTGCAGACATACACGCGGTCCACCTCCCCACGGGATCGATAAGTCGTGCCGTCCCGATGATCGGTGAGGCTAACCTAACCTTACCCGCCGCCAAGGGGCCGCAAAAGTGCCGTGGGGCGCGGATCGTATGTGATCCGCGCCCCACGTCATATCCCTGTAATGGGCAGAACCCTTACTGGTCCCTGTACATCTCGGCCACGAGGAACGCCAGGTCAAGCGACTGGCTGCGGTTGAGCCGGGGGTCGCAGGCCGTCTCGTAGCGCTGGTGCAGATCGTCGACGAAGATCTCGTCGCCGCCGCCCACGCACTCGGTGACATCGTCACCGGTGAGCTCCACGTGGATGCCGCCCGGGTGGGTGCCCAGCGACTTGTGGACCTCGAAGAAGCCCTTGACCTCGTCGAGCACGTCGTCGAAGCGACGGGTCTTGTGCCCCGAGGCCGCCTCGAAGGTGTTGCCGTGCATCGGGTCCGTCACCCAGGCCACGGTCGCGCCCGAGGCGGTGACCTTCTCGACCAGCTCGGGCAGCTTGTCGCGGACCTTGTCCGCGCCCATCCGCACGATGAAGGTGAGACGGCCCGGCTCACGGTCCGGGTCGAGGCGCTCGATGTACTGCAGCGCGTCCTCGGCCGTCGTCGTCGGGCCCAGCTTGATCCCGATCGGGTTGCTGATCTTCGAGGCGAACTCGATGTGCGCGCCGTCCAGCTGCCGGGTGCGCTCACCGATCCAGACCATGTGGCCCGAGACGTCGTACAGCCGGCCCGTACGGGAGTCGACCCTGGTCAGCGCCGACTCGTAGTCGAGGAGCAGCGCCTCGTGGGAGGCGTAGAACTCGACCGTCTTGAACTCCTCCGGGTCCGTGCCGCAGGCCCGCATGAAGTTCAGCGCGTTGTCGATCTCCCGCGCGAGCTGCTCGTAGCGCTGGCCGGACGGGGACGACTTCACGAAGTCCTGGTTCCAGGCGTGCACCTGGCGCAGGTCGGCGTAACCGCCGGTGGTGAAGGCGCGGACCAGGTTGAGCGTGGAGGCGGACGCGTGGTACATCCGCTTCAGCCGCTCGGGGTCCGGGACGCGGGCGGCCTCGGTGAAGTCGAAGCCGTTGACGGAGTCGCCGCGGTAGGTCGGCAGGGTGACGCCGTCGCGGGTCTCGGTCGGCTTGGAGCGCGGCTTGGAGTACTGGCCGGCGATCCGCCCGACCTTCACGACCGGCACCGAGGCGGCGTACGTCAGCACCGCGCCCATCTGCAGCAGCGTCTTGAGCTTGTTGCGGATGTGGTCGGCGCTCACCGCGTCGAAGGCCTCGGCGCAGTCGCCGCCCTGGAGGAGGAACGCCTCTCCCTTGGCGACGGCCGCCATCCGGGCGCGCAGCTGGTCGCACTCGCCCGCGAAGACGAGCGGCGGATACGACTCGAGGTCCGCAACGACTGCGCGCAGAGCCTCAAGGTCGGGGTACTCGGGCTGCTGCGCCGCGGGCAGGTCTCGCCAGGTGTTGCCAGCGCTCGCGCTGGTCTTAGCGTTCACGGTCACGGCCTCAACATTACGGGGTCGTGTCGTGGCTCCTGCCGCATGCCCAGCAAATGAGACACGGGGTACACGGTGCGGACATGGGGTAGGGTGCGTCGCATGTTCGCGCTTTCGACCCAGAACACGATCCAGAACTGGTGGTGGACCGCTCATCCGGCGGCCCACTGACTGCGCGTACGCAAGACTTCGCGAAGGCCGCCCGAGGGGCGGCCTTCGGCGTTTCCGGGGCCCGTTCCTCCCAGTGAATTCCCAGTGAGTTCCGACCGAGAAGGACACCGGACCCATGCATCTGACCGACCTGCTCGACGATCCCCGCCCGTTCGCCCTGCTGCGCCGCCGCACACCGGGCCATGACGAGCAGACCGTCGAGCTGCTCCTCGGCCCGGTCACCACGTACGACCGCCTCGCCGACCTGCCCGACGAGGGCCTCGCCCTGATCCCCTTCCGACAGATCCGCGAGCGCGGCTTCGACGTCCGCGACGACGGCACACCCCTCGCGGTGCTGACCCCCGAGGAGTCGTACGACATCCCGCTCGCCGAAGCGCTGGAGCAGCTCCCGGCGCACGGGGTGCGTGTCGAGGGCGGTGGCTTCGACGTCGGTGACGAGGAGTACGCCGAGATCGTCGGACGTGTCCTGCGCGAGGAGATCGGACAGGGCGAGGGCGCGAACTTCGTGATCCGGCGGACGTACGAGGGTGCGATCCCGGGGTTCGGACGCGCCGACGCCCTGGCGCTGTTCCGGCGGCTGCTCGAAGGCGAGCGGGGTGCGTACTGGACGTTCGTCGTCCACACCGGCGACCGGACCCTGGTCGGGGCGAGCCCCGAGGTGCACGTGCGGATGTCCGGCGGCACGGTCGTGATGAACCCGATCAGCGGGACGTACCGCTACCCGGCCGAAGGCCCCACCCCCGAGCACCTGCTGGACTTCCTCGCCGACTCCAAGGAGATCGAGGAGCTGTCGATGGTCGTCGACGAGGAGCTCAAGATGATGTGCACGGTCGGCGACATGGGCGGGGTGGTGATCGGGCCGCGGCTGAAGGAGATGGCGCATCTCGCGCACACCGAGTACGAGCTGCGCGGCAAGTCCTCGCTGGATGTGCGGGAGGTGCTGCGGGAGACCATGTTCGCGGCGACCGTCACCGGGTCGCCGGTGCAGAACGCCTGCCGGGTCATCGAGCGGCACGAGGTCGGGGGGCGGGGGTACTACGCGGGTGCGCTGGCGCTGCTGGGCCGGGATTCCGGCGGGGCGCAGACACTGGACTCCCCCATCCTGATCCGTACGGCGGACATCGATGCGGACGGA
Organism: Streptomyces sp. S.PB5; assembly: GCF_030403745.1. Taxonomy (GTDB): domain Bacteria; phylum Actinomycetota; class Actinomycetes; order Streptomycetales; family Streptomycetaceae; genus Streptomyces. The sequence continues at coordinate 608,062 of NZ_JAQMWP010000001.1, read as the reverse complement.
CGGCTGCGCGTGCCGGTCGGCGCGACCCTCGTCCGCGGCTCGGACCCGGCGGGCGAGGTGGCCGAGACCCACGCGAAGGCGGCGGGGGTGCTGGCGGCACTCGGGGTACGGCCGTCCCGGCCCCGTGCGGAGCACGCGCGCGTGCGTCTCGCCGACGACCCACGCGTGCGTGCCGCGCTGGACGGGCGCCGGTCGTCGCTCGCGCCGTTCTGGCTGCGGATGCAGGAAGCCCCCGGGAAGGACGCGGAGCCGAGCGGGCACACGCTGGTCGTCGACGGGGAGGACACGTTCACGGCGATGCTGGCGCACGTACTGCGGTCGAGCGGCCTTGAGGTGACCGTCCGGCGCTACGACGAAGCGGGGCTGCGGGAGGCGGTCCTCGCGCATGAGGGACCGGTCGTCCTGGGCCCCGGCCCGGGTGACCCCTCCGACCTGACCGACCCGAAGATGAGCTTCCTGCGAGACCTGACCGCGCACGTCATCCGCGAGAACCGGCACGGTGTGCTCGGGGTCTGCCTCGGACACGAGCTGGTGGCGGCGGAGCTGGGGCTGGAGATCGTACGGAAGGAAGTGCCGTACCAGGGGGCGCAGACGACGATCGATCTGTTCGGGCGCCAGGAGACGGTCGGGTTCTACAACAGCTTCGTGGCGTACTGCGACGACGAGACGGCGGCGGAGCTCGGCGCGCACGGGGTCGAGGTGAGCCGGAGCGGGTCGGGTGAGGTGCATGCGCTGCGCGGAGCCGGGTTCGCGGGGGTGCAGTTCCACCCGGAGTCGGTGCTGTCGCTGAACGGGGCAGCGGTCGTACGGGAGTTGATGGGTCAGCTGCGGGGGACGAGCACGTTCTCGGAGCGGCGGCCGGCCCTGTAGTCGAGAACGTTCTTCACCGTGGCGTCGACGATCTGGCCGACGGCGTCCTCGGTGTAGTACGCCTGGTGGGACGTGACCAGGACGTTCGGGAAGGTGACCAGGCGGGCCAGGGTGTCGTCCTCGATGGCTTCGAGGGACTTGTCGAGGAAGAACAGGCCCGCCTCGGCCTCGTAGACGTCGAGGCCGACGCCCGTGAAGCGGCCGGCGCGCAGTTCGGTGACGAGCGCGGCGGTGTCGATCAGGCCACCGCGGCTGGAGTTCACCAGGATCGCGTCGTCCTTCATGGCCTTCAGGGCGTCGGCGTCGATGAGGTGCTGCGTCTCCGGCATCAGCGGGACGTGCAGGGTGACCAGGTCGGACTCGGCGAGAAGCTGCTCCTTGGAAACGTATGTCATGCCGAGTTCCCTGCAGGCCGGGTTCTCGGCGACGTCCCAGCCGAGCAGCTTCATGCCGAAGCCATGGGCGATCCGGGTGAACGCCTCGCCGATCTTGCCGGTGCCGAGGACGCCGACGGTGCGGCCGTACATGTCGCGGCCCATCAGGCCGTCCAGGCGGAAGTCGAAGTCGCGGGTGCGGATGGCGGCGCGGACGATACGGCGGTTGACCGCCATGGCGAGGGTCCAGGCGAACTCGGCGACGGAGTACGGCGAGTAGTACGAGACCCGGGCGACCGTCATGCCGAGCCGCTCCGCCACCTTGAGGTCGATGTTGTTGAACCCGGTGGACCGCTGGGCGATCATCCGCGTGCCGCCGGCGGCGAGGACCTCCAGGACACGGGCGCCGAGCTCGGCGTTGACGCTGGTGGAGATGGCCTCGTACCCGGCGGCGATGGGGGCGGTGTCCTCGTTGAGGAAGACGTCCAGGCAGCGGACCTCGTGGTGGCCCTGGAAGGCCCGCTCGATCAGGGGCTTCTCGTCCGCTTGCACTCCGAAGGCCAGGATCTCCACGAAAGGGCTCCCCTTCTGGTGGGTTATGGGCCGAATATACGGCCCATAACCCATGCGCGCCGGTCCGGCGCCGGTCCAGGGAAGCCTCGAAGGAAGCCTCAGCCGAAGAACACCCCGACTTCCTCGTACAGCTTCGGGTCGACCGTCTTCAGCTTCGCCGTCGCCTCCGCGATCGGCACCCGCACGATGTCCGTGCCGCGCAGCGCGACCATCTTGCCGAAGTCGCCGTCCCGTACCGCCTCGATGGCGTGCAGACCGAACCGGGTGGCCAGCCAGCGGTCGAAGGCGCTCGGGGTGCCGCCGCGCTGGATGTGCCCGAGGACGGTCGTCCGGGCCTCCTTGCCGGTCCGCTTCTCGATCTCCTTGGCCAGCCACTCGCCGACGCCGGACAGCCGGACGTGCCCGAACGAGTCGAGCGACTCGTCCTTGAGGACCACGTCACCGTCCTTCGGCATGGCCCCCTCGGCGACGACCACGATCGGGGCGTACGAGGCCTTGAAGCGGGAGGTGATCCAGGCGCACACCTGGTCGACGTCGAAGCGCTGTTCGGGGATGAGGATGACGTTGGCGCCGCCGGCGAGGCCGGAGTGGAGGGCGATCCAGCCTGCGTGCCGGCCCATGACCTCGCAGACCAGGACCCGCATGTGCGACTCGGCGGTGGTGTGCAGCCGGTCGATGGCCTCCGTGGCGATGCCGACGGCGGTGTCGAAGCCGAAGGTGTAGTCGGTGGCGGACAGGTCGTTGTCGATGGTCTTCGGTACGCCGACGACGGGCACCCCGTACTCGTCGGTGAGCCGCGCCGCGACCCCCATGGTGTCCTCGCCGCCGATGGCGATGAGCGCCTCGACCTCCTGCTTGGCGAGGTTCTCCTTGATGCGCCGGATGCCGCCCTCGGCCTTCAGGGGGTTGGTCCGCGAGGAGCCGAGGATGGTGCCGCCGCGGGGCAGGATGCCGCGTACGGCGGGGATGTCGAGACGGACGGTGTCGTTCTCCAGTGGCCCCCGCCAGCCGTCCCGGAAGCCGACGAAGTCATAGCCGTACTCCTGCACGCCCTTGCGGACGATGCCCCGGATGACGGCGTTGAGCCCGGGGCAGTCGCCGCCTCCGGTCAGTACTCCGACCCGCATGGAAATGTCCCTTCGCCGCGGTTGCCTGTGGGAGTCACGCTAATGGTGATCCAGGTCACACAGGGATGGGCGGGAAGGGCAATTCCGGTGAAACAGCGGCCCATTGCTTTACTCGTCGTCAAGCCCACGCTCTATGGCGTACCGAACGAGTTCCACGCGGTTGTGGAGTTGCAGCTTGCCGAGAGTGTTCTGCACATGGTTCTGGACGGTCCGGTGCGAGATCACCAGCCGCTCGGCGATCTGCTTGTAGCTCAGCCCCTTGGCCACCAGCCGCAGCACCTCGGTCTCCCGGTCGGTGAGCTCGGGCGCCTTGGGCTGGTCGGTGTCCGGGGCGGGCGCGGGCTCGGAGGCGAGGCGCCGGTACTCACCGAGGACGAGTCCGGCGAGGCCGGGTGTGAAGACGGGGTCGCCGACGGCCGTGCGCCGCACCGCGTCGAGAAGCTCCTCCGTCGAGGCGGACTTGAGCAGATAGCCGGTCGCCCCCGACTTCACGGCCTCCAGCACATCCGCGTGCTCGCCGCTCGCCGACAGCACGAGCACCCGCAACGCCGGGTTGTGGCCGACGAGTTCCTTGCAGACCTGCACCCCCGGCTTCAACGGCAGGTTCAGATCGAGCACGAGCACATCGGGTCCGGCGGCCTTGGCACGGCGTACGGCCTGCTCGCCGTCGCCCGCGGTGGCCACCACGTCCAGGCCGGACTCGGCCAGGTCGCGGGCGACCGCGTCGCGCCACATGGGGTGGTCGTCGACCACCATCACCTTGATCGGGCCCTGCTGCTCACTCATCGTTTTCCTGCCTTCCCCCGTGAGACCTTCGGTACCTTCAGTTCGACCTCGGTGCCCTGCCCGGGCACGGAGATCAGTTCGGCGCTGCCGCCGAGCTCACGCAACCGCCCCCGGATCGACAGGGCGACCCCCATCCGCCCCTCCCCCTCGGCCTGCGCGAGGCGCCCCTCGGGGATACCGGGCCCGTCGTCCCGCACGGTCACGATCACCTCGTCGGGCTCGTCCTCGACAAGGATCCACGCACGCGCGTCCTGCCCCGCATGCTTCCGTACGTTGTCCAGGGCGGCCCCCACCGCGGCGGCCAGCTCCTTCGCGGCGGCCGGGGACAGCTCCACCGGGGCCCCGGGCTCGGCGAGGTTGACCTTGGCGGCCGCGTACGGGGCGAGCAGCGCGCGGAGATCGACGGGCCCCTCGGGCTCCGGCTCGTCCTCTTCGTCCACGATGCGTACGACAGCCCCCTGTGCCGCGTCCTCCGACGCCCAGGAGACGCGCGTCAGTCCTCCGGAGACCAGCGTGCGCAGCGCGACCTCCTGCTCACCCGCCATCCGGCCCAGCTCGGCCGCCTCGCCGCCGATGACCGCGCCCCTGCGCTGCACCATGGCGAGCACCTGGAGCACGCTGTCGTGGATGTCCCGCGCGAGCCGCTCCCGTTCCCTGGTCGCGGCCTCGATCTCCAGGGCGCGGGCGAGGGTGCGCTCGGAGGCGCGGGCGACCTCGACGACGTAGCCGATGGCGATGGAGGCGACCCAGACGAGGATCACATTGTGGACGGTGTCCCGGGCCGGCTGGCCGCGTTCGATCAGGTTGGCGACGGCGACCGGGGTGGAGGCGAACGCGGCCCAGCGCCAGCCGCCCTTGAGGGCGTACGCCAGGACCGACCCTGCGGTCCATATCGACGGCAGAGTGGCGCCGCCGGTGTCGATGTGGTGCTCGTTGACGGCCAGCGGGGTCAGGAGGATGCCGGTGAGGGCGATGCCGAGGTCGATGGCGAGGAAGCGCTTGGTGCAGGCGGCCTCGTTCTGGACCCGGGGCAGGGTGGCCAGCGTCCAGACGATCAGGACGGCGTAGTAGGCGTAGGCGATGCCCGCGCGGTCGTAGTTCTCGTAGTTGGTGGCGAACAGCCCGACCGCGTACAGCATGGTCAGCACCCGGTAGCCGGTGAGCGCACGCCACAGCGGCAGCTCCACCGACATCCTCATCACACGCTCACGCCTGGCCATACCCGCGCCCACCCCCTATTTTTGGTCGTTCGCCTCCGGGCGCCCGAGCCGGTGCCGAGACCGTGACCGTGCTCAGCCCTTCGGGCCTCCGCGCGCTCACGGTCTCGGCACCGCCGCGCCCTCCAGCTCACTCCCTGCCCCCCCCGAAGCCCCAGCTAGGACTCGGAGCGTTCCTTCTCGGCCTTCGCGAGGGCGGCCTTCGCCGCCTTCTCCGCTTCCTTCTCGGCCTTCGCCGCGTCCGCGATCTGCCGCTTGGCGGCGGTCGCGTACATGTCCACGTACTCCTGGCCGGAGAGCTTCATGATTTCGTACATGACCTCGTCGGTCACGGCGCGCAGCACGAAACGGTCGTGCTCCATGCCCTGGTACCGGGTGAAGTCCAGCGGTTCGCCGATGCGGATGCCCGGCCGCATCAGCTTGGGCATGACCTGCCCGGGCGGCTGGATCTTCTCGGTGTCGATCATCGCGACCGGGATGACCGGCGCGCCGGTGGCGAGCGCCACGCGCGCGAGGCCGCCCGGCTTGCCCCGGTAGAGGCGGCCGTCGGGCGAGCGCGTGCCCTCCGGGTAGATCCCGAACAGCTCACCGCGCTCCAGCACCTCGATGCCCGCCTTGATGGCCGCCTCACCCGCGCCGCGCGCGCCGGAGCGGTCCACGGGGAGCTGGCCCGCGCCCTTGAAGAAGGCGGCCGTCAGACGGCCCTTCAGCCCCGGTGTGGTGAAGTACTCCGCCTTGGCGATGAAAGTGACCTTGCGGTCGAGGACCGCGGGCAGGAAGAACGAGTCCGAGAAGGACAGGTGGTTGCTCGCCAGGATCGCGGGGCCCTCGTCGGGGATGTTCTCGAGGCCTTCCACCCAGGGCCTGAAGGCGACCTTCAGCGGCCCGCCGATGGCGACCTTCATCGTTCCGTACAACAACCCCGTGCCTCCTGTGTCTGTCGATCAGACCTTAACCCGGAGCACCGCCAAAGGCCCCGACGACCCTGGTCGGTGTCAGTGCGGTCGCGTACGGTGAACCTCACCTGGACTCGTTCACACCCTTCTCATGAACAGGAGACCGAAGGTGCCGGTCCTCCCCGGAGCCGAGCCGTTCCGCCACGAGGGCGGGGAGACAGGGGTCCTCCTCTGCCACGGCTTCACCGGTTCCCCGCAGTCGCTGCGCCCCTGGGCGGAGCATCTCGCCGAGCGCGGTCTGACGGTGTCGCTGCCCCTCCTTCCGGGGCACGGCACCCGCTGGCAGGACATGGCACTCACGGGCTGGCAGGACTGGTACGCGGAGGTGGAGCGCGAGCTGCGCACCCTGCGCGAGCGCTGCACCGAGGTGTTCGTGGCCGGCCTGTCCATGGGCGGCGCGCTGGCCCTGCGGCTGGCCGCCAAGCACGGCGACGAGATCAGCGGAGTGATGGTCGTCAACCCGGCGAACCGTATGCACGGCCTCGCCCCGTACGCCCTTCCGGTGGCGCGCCATCTGCTGCGGTCGACGCCGGGGATCGCCGACGACATCAAGAAGGAGGGCGCTCATGAGCTCGGCTACACCCGGGTGCCGCTGCACTCGGCGCACTCCCTGCGCCAGTTCTTCCGCCTCGTCGACGGTGAGCTCCCGCAGGTCACCCAGCCGCTGCTGCTCCTGCGCAGCGCCGAGGACCATGTGGTGCCGTCGGCCGACTCCGCGCGCGTGCTGAGCCGGGTGTCCTCCACGGACGTAACGGAGATCGTGCTGGAACAGAGCTACCACGTGGCGACGTTGGACCATGACGCGGAGCGGATCTTCGAGGAGAGCTTCGCGTTCATCGGCCGGCTCGCGACCGGTATCGGCAAGGAAGGGACGGCCGCACGTGGCTGAGCACGACTCCGATCGCGAGGACCGCGAACCGGAAGAGCAGGGCGTCCCCTTCGACGAGGCGGCGGCCTGGGAGGCGATCGTCGCCGGGTACGGCGATGAGCCGAAGGACCCACCGGGCGCCAAGCCGTTCAAGTCGGTGGAGGACCTGGCGCTGCTCGAGCCCGACACCAACGACGAGAAGCCGAAGGAGAAGAAGGAGAAGAAGGAGGAGGAGAAGGAGGAGGAGGACGAGAAGCCGGCGTCGGCGAAGCCGCTGGGCAGCTCGGTCTCCTTCGCGCCCGGGGTCGGGCCGCGCGACTACACGATGCCGGAGCCGTCCGAGGACGACTTCGAGGAGGACGACGAGGGCCACTTCGTCCCGCCGGAGCCGCCGCCGCTGCCGGCCGCCGACACCACGGCCAAGTTCGCGTGGCTGGCGGTTCTCGGCGGACCGCTGCTGCTTCTGCTGGCGATGCTGCTCAGCTGGGACATGACCTGGTGGCTCGCGACCCTCGGGATCGGCGGCTTCCTGGGCGGGTTCGCGACGCTGGTGGCGCGCATGCGGACGGACGAGGACGAGGACGACGACCCCGGGCGGGGTGCGGTCGTCTAGCCGACGGGGACCTTGAGGGTGGCCAGGACCGGAAGGTGGTCCGTGGCCGCCCTCAAATCCGTCTCGGGGAGGTCGAGCGGTACACCGCAGCCGAGCACCTCGATGCCCTTCGTCGCGAAGATCGCGTCGATGCGCTGATGGGGTTCGGTACGGGTCCAGGTGTGTTCGCCGCCGTCGGGTGCCACGGCCCAGCAGTCCTGGAGGGTGCTCGTGAGCCGGGTGAAGGTGCGGCCGCCGGGGCGTTCGTTGAGGTCGCCGCCTGCGACGGCGTGCTCTACGCCCATGCCGGCGACGCGGTCGAGGAGCAGGCCGGCCTGTTCGTAGCGCTCGCCCTTCTGGAGGCTGAGGTGGCAGCTCAGCACGCCGAGGCGGGCGCCGCCGAGAGTGACGACGGCAGTGGCGAAACCGCGCCTGTGCTGTCCCGGAGTGAGCGGCAGCAGGACGTCTTCCGTGCGCTCGACGGTGGTGCGGAGGTTGCACAGGATCGCCGGTCCTGCGGCTGTGGCTCCGCCGGTGAGGATGACGAGGTCTGCTGCGCGGGCCAGGCGGGCGAGTTTCTTGCGCCAGCGGAAGAAACGGGGGGCTTCCTGCACCAGTACAAGGTCCGGTGCGCACGCGCGGATCACCCTGACCAGCGCATCCGTGTCGTCTCGCATGGAGCGGATGTTGTAGCTCAGGACTCGGATGAGGGCTGAACTCTGGGGCAGCATGCGGGTAATTTACGCCCAATGACTCGGGGCGCGAGGTACATGTGCGACTGCCGCTGCGTTGTGGCTTGTCGCGCTCACGCGGCGGAGCCGCATGTTGATGCAGCCCCGCGCCCCTGGGTAGGACACCTCAGGCCTCAGTTACATGATCGGATCGGGTTCCCTCGCCAAGTCCGCCGCGCCCACCAGCCCGGCCTTGTTACCCAGCTGGGCCGCGATCACATCCGCCACCGGGCGCCAGTTGCCGCCCACCAGCCAGCGCTTGTAGGACTTGCGGATCGGGTCGAGGACCAGTTCGCCCTCGTCCGAGAGGCCGCCGCCGACGATGAACGCGGAGGGGTCGAAGAGGGAGGCGAGGTCGGCGAGGCCGGCGCCGGCCCAGCGGGCGAGCTCGCGGTAGGAGTCGACGGCGACCGGGTCGCCCTGGCGGGCGGCCATGGAGATGTGCTTGCCCTCGATGCCGTCGGGGCTGCCGTCGCCGAGGCCGAGAAGGATCTCGGCGTTCTCGGGGGTCGCGTTGGCGCGCTGCTTGGCGTACCGGACGAGCGCGCGCCCGGAGGCGTACTGCTCCCAGCAGCCCTGCGAGCCGCAGCCGCACAGCAGGCCGTCCGGGACCATCCGGATGTGGCCGAACTCGGCGGCGACGCCGAAGTGACCGCGGCGCAGCTTGTTGCCGATGATGATGCCGCCGCCGAGGCCGGTGCCGAGCGTGATGCAGATGACGTTGCGGTGGCCCTTGCCGGCGCCGAACTTGTACTCGCCCCACGCGGCCGCGTTGGCGTCGTTCTCGACGACGACCGGGAGGCCCACGCGGGCCTCGACCTTCTCCTTCAGCGGCTCGTTGCGCCAGTGGATGTTGGGCGCGAAGTAGACCTCGGAGCGCTGCCGGTTGACGTAACCGGCCGCGCCGATGCCCACGCCGACGATCTCGTGCCCGGCACGAGCGCCCTCTACGGCGGAAGCAATGGCGTCCACGATGCCCTCGGGCGTGCCCGGGGTCGGCACCTTGTGGGTCGAGAGGATGTTGCCTTCCTCATCGACCACGCCGGCCGCGATCTTCGTGCCGCCGATGTCGACGCCGATGGTGAGTCCCATGAATCCCTCAGTTTCGGTCGAGCCCCGCTACGGCCCACCGTACCCGAGGGGGCTCTAGTCGAGGTCGATGCGCTCCCCCGGACCAGGGTCATCGCCCCGGTCCTGGCGGCGCTCCTCCAGGTCCCTCGGATCGGTGCTCCGGTTGGTCCAGCGCTGTTCCTGGGCCTGGACGGCGGAGCGGTAGGCGGCGAGCAGTTCGTTGCCCGCGGCCGCCAGGTGGTCGAAGACGTCCGGGTTGCGTTCGATGACGGGCTCGACGGCGGCCTTGGCCTGCTGGACGACCTGGTGCACCACCTGCTGGGCGGCCGTACCGGCGACGGCTCCGAACAGGGGTGACTGGAGGGACGACAGCTTGTCGGTGACGGCGTCGACGAGCTTGCGCAGTTCCTCGGCGGCCGCGCCCGGGGGCGGGCCGTACTCGGCGCGACGGCGGGCCTTCTCCGCCGCGAGGTCTTCGGCACACGCCGTCGCCCAGGCGTCGGCGTCGGTCGCCCGCACCTCGTCGCCGGCCTCGCGATCGGCGGCCTCTGACGGGGGGAGCTCTTCGCTCATGACGGACTCCTGACTACGGTTCGTCCCTACGACGTTACCCGAACGGGCGCACCGGGTTCACGGGGTCTGCGGCCAGAGATCCGGGTCCGGCGCGAACCGGATGGCGAGCTCCCCGTCCCGCAGCGCGGCCCCGGCGACGGTGCACCGGCGCAGCGCGGACGGCAGCGGCACGATCCGGCGGAACTGCCCGGCGGTGACGACGAGTTCGTCGCCGCGGCGGATGAGGTCGAGCTCGTCGCGTACGGCCCCGGGCAGGGGGATGCGCCAGACCAGGACACCGTCGTCGGCGAGGCGGTCCTCGACCGGCCACTCGACGACGGAGGTGGTGCCGGCGGCACCGGGAACGGCGAGGGCGGCGAGGTCGTCCGTGCCGCGCGGGTCATGGCCGAGGTGCCGGACCGGTCGTACGTCGTACGTCTCCTGCCACTCCTCCAGACCCTTGCGCTGCTGTGCGGCCAGCCCGGCGAACCATCCGTCCCCCGCCTCTCCCGGCAGCACCCGGCTGGCCACCAGCACATCGGTCCGCAGTCCGCGCAGAGCGAGGGCGAGCCCCGCGGCGCGCACGGCGTCGGCACCGGCCGGACCGGGCTCGGCGACCAGCCGTACGACGGTGTCCCGGTCCGCGAGGACCGCCTCGACCGCGCCGAGCTCCATGTCCCAGCGCGCGGCGGTCTCGTACAGCCATTCCGAGGGCATCGGGACGCCGGCCAGTCGCCCGAGCACGGGGCGCAGGGCCCGGGCCGCCTGGCGCTCGGGGGGAAGGAGGCGGCGCAGATAGCGGCGCAGTTCCTCGGGGAGCGCGAGGAGGGCGAGGGCCTGCGGGGTGGGCGGGAGGTCCACGACGAGGAGGTCGTGGCGCTCGGAGAGTGCCGCGTCGCGCAGGGCCCGCAGGAGGGTGAGCTCCTCGGCGCCGGGGAGGGGGGTCACCTCCTCGGCGTCCAGCCGGGAGGCCCCGAGAAGGTCGAGCACGTTGGCGGCACGTTCCTGGAAGCCCGCGAGGTCGTCCCGGAAACCGGCGGTGGCGTCGGGCCGCCAGGCGGTGAGCCCGTCCCGGACCTCCACGGGGACCGGGCCCGTGGCCGCACCGAGGACCGCACCGAGGGTGTCGGTGCGATCGGCGCTCAGGACGAGAGCGCGTACGCCGTCACGGGCGGCGGCGAGGGCGGTGGCGGCGGCAACGGTCGTACGACCGCCACCACCGGGACCGGTGATCAGGAGGGTGCGCATGGGAGTGAACGGTAGATCCCCAGGCGGTGAATCCCTACTTCGCCCCCGACTCCACCCGCTTCTTCAAGCCCGCCAGCGCCCGGTCGATGATGACCTTCTCGGCCTTGCGCTTGATCATCCCCAGCATCGGGATCTTGACGTCCACGGTCAGCAGGTAGGTGACCTCGGTCGCCCCGGCCCCCGTCGGCTTGAGGATGTACGACCCGTCCAGCGACCGCAGCATCTGGGACTTGACGAGGGTCCAGGACACCTCGTTCTCCCCGGTCCACGTGTATCCCAGAACCTGGTCGTCCTTGATCGCCCCGGCGTCCATGACGAGCCGCACCTGCTCGGCACGGCCGGACGCGTCGGTGGAGAGGACCTCCGCCTCCTTCACCTCGCCGGTCCAGTCCGGGTAGCGGGCGAAGTCGGCGATCACCCCCATGACGTCGGCCGGTGCCGCCTCGATCGTGATGCTCGAGCTGGTGTGTTCCGCCATCGCCGTGGCTCCTCCAGATGCGGGCCGGTAAAGCAGGTCTGCTCACAAGGTGGTCTTGCGTACGTGTGTGCAGCGTGAAGGCTACCGCGCACGTGAGCGCCCGACTTCACCGCCCACCTCACCATTCCAGGGCCCAGGGTCTGCCGCTCCCCGCGAAGTGCCCCACGTTGACGCACTCGGTCGCCCCGATCCGCATCCGCCGGACCAGGGGCTGGTGGACGTGACCGAACAGCGCGTAGCGGGGGCGCGTGCGCCGGATCGCGTCCAGCAGCGCCCGGCTCCCCCGCTCGAAGCGGCGCGCGACGGTGTCGTAGACCAGCTCCGGGACCTCCGGCGGGATGTGCGTGCAGAGCACGTCGACCTCGCCCACCGCCTCGATCTTCGCCGCGTACTCCTCGTCGCTGATCTCGTACGGCGTGCGCATCGGCGTCCGCAGCCCGCCGCCGACGAAGCCGAACACCCACCCGCCGATCTCCGCCCGCTCCCCGTCCAGGACGGTCGTGCCCGGTCCGGCGTACTCCGGCCACAGGGGCGGCATGTCGACATTGCCGTAGGTGGCGTACGTCGGTGTCGGGAAGGCCGCGAACATCTCTGCGTACTGCTTGCGTACCGCCTTCTCGATGGCCGCCGCCCGGTCCATGCCGATGCCGGCCCACAGCCGGGCGCCGAACGCGCTCGCCTCCTCGAAGCGGCGGGCGGTGCGCAGCTCGACGATGCGGTCGGCGTTCTCGACCCCGAAGAGGTCGGGGAAGATCCCTCGGGAGTGGTCGGCGTAGTCGAGGAAGAGCACCAGGTCGCCGAGGCAGATCAGGGCGTCCGCGCCATCGCCGGCCCGGGCCAGGTCACGGGCGTTGCCGTGCACGTCACTGACCACATGGACGCGCGTCCTGCGATTACCGGCCGATGTGGGTGCCATGACGATCAAGGGTAGGCGTGTGCGGCATACGTGAACAGTGCCGACGGGACCTGCGGTTACTGGCTAGTCATCAAATGGGTCGACTACTGTGCGCGGAAAGAGACATCAATCCGTGTGACGCAGCGAACATCTCGCCGGACCCCCCTGTCGGAGACGCCATACCGGCGGGTAACGTCCGGGCAGTCCAGTCGTGCTCAGGATTTCAACCAGTGGCCACAAACCACTCGTGAGCCCCGAGCACCTGCCCGAGCCTTGGACCGCACCGTCGCATCGCACAACGTCGTGGCGCCGGCGCCCTATGAGGAGCAGCAGTCTTGCGCGAGTTCAGCCTTCCGGCCATGTACGAGGTCCCTGCGGACGGCAACCTCACGGACATCGTCCGTAGAAACGCCGCGCAGCATCCCGACGTCGCCGTGATCGCCCGCAAGGTGGGCGGTGCCTGGCAGGACGTGACCGCCACGACCTTCCTGGCGGAGGTGCACGCCGCCGCCAAGGGGCTCATCGCCTCCGGTGTCCAGCCCGGCGACCGCGTCGGCCTCATGTCGCGCACCCGCTACGAGTGGACGCTGCTCGACTTCGCGATCTGGTGCGCGGGCGCGATCACCGTGCCGGTGTACGAGACCAGCTCCGCCGAGCAGGTCCAGTGGATCCTCTCCGACTCGGGCGCCACCGCGATCGTCGTCGAGCTGGACGGCCATGTGGCCGCCGTCGAGTCGGTGCGCGAGCAGCTGCCCGCCCTGAAGCACGTCTGGCAGATCGAGGGCGGCGGTGTCGAGGAGCTGGGCAGGCTCGGGCAGGACGTCACCGACGCCGCCGTCGAGGAGCGCAGTTCGCTCGCCAAGGCCGACGATCCGGCGACCATCGTCTACACCTCCGGCACCACCGGCCGTCCCAAGGGCTGTGTGCTGACCCACCGCAGCTTCTTCGCGGAGTGCGGCAACGTCGTGGAGCGGCTGCGTCCGCTCTTCCGCACCGGTGAGTGCTCGGTGCTGCTCTTCCTCCCGCTCGCGCATGTCTTCGGGCGTCTGGTGCAGGTCGCGCCCATGATGGCGCCGATCAAGCTGGGCACCGTCCCGGACATCAAGAACCTCACCGACGAGCTCGCGAGCTTCCGCCCGACCCTGATCCTGGGCGTCCCGCGGGTCTTCGAGAAGGTCTACAACTCGGCGCGTGCCAAGGCGCAGGCGGACGGCAAGGGCAAGATCTTCGACAAGGCCGCGGACACCGCGATCGCGTACAGCAAGGCGCTGGACACCCCGTCGGGCCCGTCGCTCGGTCTGAAGATCAAGCACAAGGCCTTCGACAAGCTGGTCTACAGCAAGCTGCGCGCGGTCCTCGGCGGCAAGGGCGAGTACGCCATCTCCGGCGGCGCCCCGCTGGGTGAGCGGCTCGGTCACTTCTTCCGCGGCATCGGCTTCACGGTCCTGGAGGGCTACGGCCTGACCGAGTCCTGTGCGGCCACGGCCTTCAACCCCTGGGACCGGCAGAAGATCGGCACGGTCGGCCAGCCGCTGCCCGGCTCGGTGGTCCGCATCGCCGACGACGGCGAGGTCCTGCTGCACGGCGAGCACCTGTTCACCGGCTACTGGAACAACCCGGGCGCGACCGAGGAGGCGCTGGCCGACGGCTGGTTCCACACGGGTGACATCGGCACCCTCGACGAGGACGGCTACCTGCGGATCACCGGCCGCAAGAAGGAGATCATCGTCACCGCGGGCGGCAAGAACGTCGCCCCGGCCGTGATCGAGGACCGTATCCGCGCCCACGCGCTGGTCGCGGAGTGCATGGTGGTGGGCGACGGGCGGCCGTTCGTGGGCGCGCTGGTCACCATCGACGAGGAGTTCCTGGGCCGCTGGGCCGCCGAGCACGGCAAGCCCGAGGGTGTCACCGCGGCGTCGCTGGTCGACGATCCGGACCTGAACGCGGCGGTCCAGGCGGCGATCGACGACGGCAACGCCGCGGTGTCGAAGGCGGAATCGGTGCGGAAGTTCCGCATTCTCTCCTCCCAGTTCACGGAGGACTCGGGCCACCTGACGCCGTCCCTGAAGCTCAAGCGCAACGTGGTGGCGAAGGACTACGCGGACGAGATCGAGGCGATCTACCAGAAGTAGCAGGCCTTCTGAAACAGCGTCATGGCGCGGTGTCCTCCACGAGGACCCGCGCCATCGTCCTTTCCGCGAGCGCCGTGATCGTCACGAACGGGTTCACCCCGATCGAGCCGGGCACGAGCGAGCCGTCGGTGACGTACAGCTTCGAATACCCCTTCACCCGGCCGTAGTTGTCGGTCGCCCTGCCCAGCACACAGCCGCCGAGCGGGTGGTAGGTGAAGTCGTCGGCGAAGGTCCTGCTGGGCGTGCCGAACAGATCGGTCCGGTAGATGGTCGTGTTCGCCGAGTTGATCCGGTCGAACAGCTTCTTGGCCATGCCCGACGACACCGCGCTCTGGGCGGCGGTCCAGCCGAGCTTCACGCCGTCGGTGGCGCTGTCGTACGTGAACGCGGCCCGCTGCGGGTTCTTGGTGATCGCCAGATAGAGGCTGACCCAGTGCTCCAGTCCCGTGGGTAAAGGAGCGATCTCGGCGAAGACCGGGTTGGCGGTGTTGGCCCAGTCGTCGATGCCCATGACCGGCATGGTCGACTGGTTCGCCCCGACCGTGTCCCACAGGTGGTTGGCCCGGCCGAGCATGGTGTTGCCGTTGGGCCCCCAGCCGACGCCGACGCTCGCGTCGAGGGCGGGAAGGGTGCCCGTCTCCCGTGCCCGGACGAGGAGTTCGGTGGTGCCGAGGCTGCCGCCGCCGAGGAACAGGTAGGTGCAGCTGTACTGCTTGGTCTCGACGACCGTGCCGGCGTCGTTGATCCGGTCGGCGGTCAGGATGTACGAGCCGTCGCCGGCCCGGCTGATGGCCCTGACCCGCTCCATCGTGTTGATGGTGACGTTGCCGGTGCCGAGCGCGGCGGCGAGGTAGGTCTTGTCGAGGCTCCTCTTGCCGTGGTTGTTGCCGTAGATGACCTCCTGCGCGAGCGCCGACTTGGTGGCCGTCCCCGCGGCCTCCTTCTGCATGTAGGCGAAGTCGTAGGTGCTGGGCACGAACGTGGTCCTCAGACCGGTCTTCTGGGCGTGCTTGCGGGAGATCCGCGAGAAGCGGTACCACTCCGTCGACTCGAACCAGGCGGGGTCGACGGTGTTGACGCCGAGCATGGAGTTGGCGCGCGGGAAGTACGTCGCGTACATCTCGTTCGCGTCGACGGTCGGGAACTGCTCGGCGAAGTACGACTTCAACGGCGTGACCGCCATACAGCCGTTCACCAGGGAGCCGCCACCGACGCCCCGCCCCACGAACACCGACATGTTGGCGAACCGCACCCGGTCCAGAACCCCTGGATACAGGCTGATGTCCCTGTTGACGACGTCCAGCCACAGGAAGGTGGCCAGCGGCGCCTCGGTGCGGGTGCGGAACCACATGGAGCGCTGGTCCGGGTTGGCGGTGGAGCAGAAGATCTTGCCGTCGGAGCCGGGGGTGTTCCAGAGCCGGCCCATCTCGATCATGATCGTGCGAATGCCGGCCTGACCGAGCCGGAGGGCGGCGACGGCGGCGCCGTAGCCCGAACCGACCACGATGGCGGGCGCGTTGTCGACGGCGGCCGGTTCCACGGCCTGTGCCGACTGTAGACCGATGCGGGTGAGACCCGAGGCGGCGGCCGTCTGGAGGGCGACCATGCCCAGGATTTGACGTCTCGTCAGCTGACGCTGCATCAGTTGTGCTGTCATGGACGCAGCATCGGCGGATTATCCGCGTCCGGCTATAGCAGCGTCTTCAACTTTTCCGCCAACAGGTCCCACCGCCACTTCTCCTCGACCCACTCCCGCCCCCGCTGCCCCATCCGGCTCCGCAGTTCCGGGTCCCCGAGGAGTACGACGATCCGCTCGGCCGCCTCCTCCGGCGAACCGCCCCGCACGACCCACCCGGTCTCACCGTCCAGGACGGCGTCGGGCGCCCCGCCCGAGTCACCGGAGACGACCGGCAGCCCGGTCGCCGAGGCCTCCAGGTACACGATCCCGAGCCCCTCGACATCCAGCCCGCCCCGCCGGGTCCGGCACGGCATGGCGAAGACGTCCCCGGCGCCGTAGTGCGCGGGCAGCTCGGACCAGGGGACGGAACCGGTGAAGCGCACGGAGTCCGCGACCCGGGTCTCCTGGGCCAGCTTCCGCAGCTCCTTCTCGTACGGACCGCCGCCGACGATCAGCAGCACGGCGTCCGGCTGAGCGGCCAGGATCCTCGGCATCGCCAGGATGAGCGTGTCCTGCCCCTTGCGCGGCACGAGCCGCGAGACACAGACGACCACCGGCCGGTCGGTCAGCCCGAGCCGGGCCCGCACGACATCGCCGCCCGACCCGGGATGGAAGGTCTTCTCGTCCACCCCCGGCGGCAGCTGCACCATCCGCGAGGCCGCCTCCGGCGTCAGCGCGCCCGCGATCCGCGAGCGCGTGTACTCACCGAGGTAGGTGATGGTGTCCGTGCCCTCCCCGATCCGCCGCAGCAACTGCCGGGCGGCGGGCAGCTGGGCCCACCCCGTCTCGTGCCCATGGGTGGTGGCCACCAGCCGCTCGGCCCCCGCCTTCCTGAGGGCGGGCGCCATCAGCCCCAGCGGCGCGGCCGCCCCGAACCACACCGACGTACAGCCGTGCTCCCGCAGCAGTCCGGTGGCCGTACGCGTCACGCCCGGCGTCGGCAGCAGCATCGTCGTACGGTCGCGTACGACGGTGAAGGGCTGCTCGGCGTCGAAGGCGGCCGTGGCTTCTACGCCCTCCCGGCCCCGCTTCCAGGTCGACGCATAGACCACGAGCCGCTCGGGATCCAGGCGCAGGGCCATGTTGTGCAGGAACGCCTGAATACCGCCTGGCCTGGGCGGGAAGTCGTTCGTGACGATCAGGGTCTTGGACATCGTCGTGCGCATCGCCGCCGACCCTATCCAAAGCCGGGCCCGCCGCTGCTCCACGACCCCCGCACAGCCGGTCGCGGCCGCGTTTATGGCAACCTCACAGCAGGCCGGGACATCATGGCCATCTCAAAGTCGGCAAAGACAGCAACACGCGAACAGGGGCTCCGGTGGACATTGCGGGTGCGAGGCGGTCTCCGGCCGGACTGCTGGTGGCCTGGGGTCTGACGAGGCTGCTGCTGCTCCTGTTCGTCCTGAAGGTGTTCGTCTTCCCGGGCCCGGACGTCACGAGCGACGTCTCGGTGATCTACCAGGGCTGGTACGACGTCCTGCGCACCGGAACGTTCCCGCAGGACGACGTCACCTGGCAGTACCCGCCGGCCGCCGCCCTCGCGATCCTCTCCCCCGCGCTGCTGTCGTTCCTGCAGTACGCGACCGCCTTCTTCGTCCTCGCCTTCCTCGCCGACCTGGCCGTCCTCTGCATGCTCCTGTACACGGGCCTGCGCCCCGGCAGCTCGCTGCGCGGCGCCTGGGTGTGGGTGGTGGGCGTCCCGCTGCTGGGACCGACCGTGTACGCCCGCTACGACGTGATGGTGACCGCCGTCGCGGTGGCCGCCCTCCTCGCCGGCGCACGCCACCCCCGGGTGGCGGGCACCCTCATCGGCTTCGGGGCGATGCTCAAGGTGTGGCCGGTGCTGCTCCTGGTCGCCGTCCGCAGGAGGAGCACCTGGATGGCGGCGGCGGTGACGGCGGCCGGCCTCGCGGCCCTGTTCGCGGTGACCATGCCCGGCGCGTTCGCCTTCCTGACCTTCCAGGCGGACCGGGGCACCGAGGTGGAGTCGCTGGGCTCGCTCGTCTTCCATGTCGCCCGGCAGTACGGCTGGGACGGCCAGGTGCTGCTCAACTACGGGTCGGTGGAGTTCCTCGGCCCCTGGGTGAACATCGTCAGCACGGCCGCCCTCGCCCTCACCGGCATCGCCTTCGGCTGGCTGCTGCTGTGGCGGCTGAGGGCGACGAGGTTCCAGGCGCACACCGCCGCCGACGCGGCCTTCGTGGCGGTCCTCCTGTTCACCACCACCAGCCGCGTGATCAGCCCTCAGTACATGGTCTGGCTGATCGGCCTGGCCGCTGTCTGCCTGTGCTTCCGCGCCGGGCGAATGACAGGACCCGCCCTGATCGTCCTGGTCGCCTCCTTCGTGACGGTCCTGGAGTTCCCGATCTACTTCGGCAACGTCGTCGCGAGCGACGGCCTCGGCGTCACCCTGCTCTTCCTCCGCAACGGCCTGCTGGTCGCGGCGACCGTCCTGGCGGCGGTGAACCTCTGGCGCTCGACGGTGACCGCCGAGCCGGAGAAGCCGCTGCCCGTCCAGACCAACCTCACCGCCGATGAGGAGACCTCGGTCTCCTCCTGACGCGGGCCGCTTCTCGCCGGCGCAACCCGCCCCGCCACGAGGGCCGCCCCTCCGAGGCCCCGCGAAGTCCCGGTCCGCGCGGCGGACGTGACCCGCCTGTCCGACGGCCGCGGCCCCGTGACGCGCGAGGTTCCGGCCGCCGCCGCTACTGGACGCGGGCCCCGGCCCACGGCCCCTGAGCCGGCGGCTGCGGCCTCCTCCCCGGCGCCCCCTCCGACGGAGCCCGCCGCAGGAAACCCACCGGGCGCCCCGCGGAAACGGCGTTCGACGGCGCCGCCCCGGCCCGGGACATCGCCGCCCCTCAGACCGAAGCCCGCGCCACCAAGTCCTCGGTCTCCTCCTGACGCCTGGCTCTGAGAAACACCGCACCGACCACCGCGCACTGCACCGCCATGGCCAGCGCCAGCGCCAGGCACACCCCCGGCAGCCCCAGCCCCGACAGCCCGTACGCCAGCGGCAGCTGGAGCGCCGTCCCGAGCAGCGTCACCCGCAGCAGCACCGGTGCTCCCCCGCTGCCCTCGAAGACCCCGCCGAGGGCGATGAAGCAGGCCATGAGCAGCAGGTAGGGCCCGACACAGCGCAGGAAGAGCACGCCGTCGTGGGCGACGCCGGGTCCGGCGCCGAAGGCGGCCATGATCCAGGGGGCGGCCGCGGCCAGCAGGACAGCCGCCGCAAGTCCGAACCCTCCGGAGACCAGCACCGCCTGCCGCCCGATCGCCCGCCGCTCGTCGCGTCCGGCGCCCAGCAGATGCGCGGTGTGGATGGAAGCGGCCTGCCGGACGGCGTAGAAGCCCATCGTGGCCACGTACATGACCTTGTACGCGATCGAGTACGCCGCCACCGCCGTCACCCCGAGCCGCGCCACGATCGCGACCAGGACCAGCGCCCCGCCCTGCCGCACGGTGAAGTCGGCGGCCATGGGCAGCCCGGTGCGCAGCGTACGCCAGAAGGCGACCCCGGGCCCGGCGGCGCTGCGCAGCAGGGCGTTGCGCCGCAGCGCCACCAGACCCGCCCCCAGCGCCACGCACCGGCACAGCACCGTCGAGGCGGCGGCACCCCGGACGCCGTAGAGGTGGATGAGGAACGGGTCGCAGACCAGGATCAGGCCGTTGGCGAGGAGGGCGAGCCGCATCGGGGTCCTCGTGTCCCCGGCGCCCTTGAGGATGCCGTCGACCAGCTGCTGGGCGAAGAACACGGCGATGCCAGGCATCGAGATCGCGAAGTACCCCACGGCGAGCGGCAGCGCCGCGCCCCCGCCGAGGACCAGCCGGGCGAGCGGCTCCCGCAGCAGGAACCCGGCGGCGACCACCACCGGCGTGACCGCCCCGAACACCGCCCAGCCCCCGCGTACGGCAGCCCGTAGCGCCCCCGGGTCCCGGGCGCCCCGGGCGTGCGCGACCAGCACGGTCGTACCGGAGCCGAAGACCAGCGCCACGCCGAGGAGCACGTTCTCTGTGTTGGTCGCCACCGCGACGGCGGCCACGGCCGGGCCGCCGAGCCGGGAGACCCAGACGGTGTTGATGATCCCGGCGGCGACGGAGGCGAGGAGCGAGAAGTACACGGGGTGGGCGAGGGCTATGAGCCGCCGACGATGACTGTCCGCACACACGAGCGACCCCCTCGACTCGAGCTACCTCGATCAGAGCTACATCGAAACGAGGTAGCTCGATAAGAGATAGCATGTCCTCACGACGCCCGCAAGGGGAACAAGGAGGAAACCGGAGTGCTGGAGCTGTCGATCCTGGGCTTCCTGGCCGAAGAGCCCCTGCACGGCTACGAGTTGAAGGAACGCATCAAGGCCCTCAGCGGCCATGTCCGCCCGGTCAGCGACGGCGCCCTCTACCCGGCGATCACCCGTCTCATCAAGTCCGGCAAGCTCGACCAGCACGAGGAACCCGGCGCGAGCGCCGCCCCCCGCCGCATCCTCTCCCTCACCGCCGAGGGCCGCGAGGACCTGCTGGAACGCCTGCGCCACCCCAGACAGGCCGAGATCACCGACCAGGTCCGCTTCAACACGGTCCTGTCGTTCCTGCGCCACCTGCCGGACCCGGACGAGCAGGCCGCCGTGCTCCGCCGCCGCCTGGAGTTCCTGAACACCCCCACGAGCTTCTTCTACGACGGGGGCGAGCCGGTCCGTGCGGAGGAGACGGACGACCTGTTCCGGGCGGGCATGCTGCGGGTCGCCCGCGCGACCGGCGAGGCGGAGCGCACCTGGCTCGAAGAAGCCATAGAGCGGCTCAGCCGAGCTGATCCCGGAGATGGTCCCGCCACTGGGCGGTGAAGTCGTCCAGGTCCGTGCCCAGCACCCGCTCCAGCGCGTCCTCGACCGCCCCGGCCCGCTGCCGGTGCGCGCCCACCGCCTTGTAGAACTCCCGCAGCTTCTCCTCGCCCCACCGCTCCGCGACCATCCGGCAGGCCATCCAGCCGCTCTCGTAGGCCTGCGCGAGCTTGGCCGCGCTCCCGCTGAAGCCGAAGTCCCCGTCCCCGGGCAGCCCCTCCGGCACCCGCCCCTCGCTCACCGCCGCCGACAGCTCGGGCGCCGCCTGTCCGGGCGTACGGCCGGAACCGAGATAGCCGACGAAGTCCGCGTACCCCTCGGACAGCCACAGCGGCGTGGCGGCCGTGGTGTGGGCGCGGGTGGCGACATGGGTGGCCTCGTGGGTGAGCACGACCTGTTTGCCGACGCTCCCGAGCACGCCGTACGCATCGGGGTTGACGATGATCCGGTCCGCGGGCGCGCTCGCCGGGGCGCCCGTCTCGCCGGTGGTGACGGCGGCGATCCCGCGGTACGAGGAGGCGGGCGACGCGAGCAGACCCGCCATGCCCTCCAGGGACGTCGGTACGAGCACCACGACATGCCCGGACCAGTCGCCGCCCCATGCCGCCGACACGGCCGGCACGGCACGGTCCGCGAGGTCGGCGTAGGCGTGCAGCTTCTCGCTCGGCTGCCCGGCGCCCAGGACGAGGCTGTGCCTGCCGCGCACGACGGTCACCGCGCCCTGGTCCCACAGCTGCTCGGCGGACTTGTCGGCGGGCTTCTCGGTGTCCACGTACCACTGCCCGCCCGCGTCCAGGCCGAGGGTGAGGGTCCTGCCGACGGTGACCGGGGCGTTGTCGTAGCCCAGGATGCGGTAGCTGAGCTCGGCCTCGGCGGTCGCCGTGGCGCCGTCGCGCCGCAGGTCGGTCAGCCGGTACGCCCAGTCCGCGAAGGGCACGCCCCGGGCGTTCTCGAACCAGTCCAGGTCACCGGTCTCCCGGAAGGCCGCCGCGTCCCGGTCGAGCACGGCGGCGGACCTGCGGTCCAGGAGCCGCTGGACATCGGCCGCGGCGGTGTCGGAGGCGGACCGGCCACCGCAGGCCACGAGGGAGGCGAGCAGCAGGCACAGCAACGCTATGACGCCGTGCCGCGACGCCCGCCTTCGACCAGCCATTTCACGATCGTACGGCGGGGAGGAGGCGTTGGTCAGACCCTGGTGACCGTCGCCCCCGGCATCATGCCCACCGGGTCGTAGCGCACGGGCGCGCCGGGATAGGGCGCGTGGATCACCTGGCCGTTGCCCACGTACATCCCGACATGGCTGGAGTCGGAGCGGTAGGTGACCAGGTCACCGGGCTGCGCCTGGGAGAGCGGCACCTGCCGGCCGGCGTACCGCTGCCCCTGCGAGGTGCGCGGCAGGGAGACCCCGGCCTGGCGGTACGACCACACCATCAGGCCCGAACAGTCGAAGCCGGAGGGGCCGATGGCGCCCCAGACGTACGGCTTGCCGACCGCGGCACGGGCGGCGGCGACCGCGGCACCGGCCCGGGCGTTGGGCGGCATCGCGCTCCCGAGGTCGGGCATCTCCTCGCGGCCGGCGCGGGAAGCCCGGTCGTAGGCGGCGCGCTCCTCGGACGGCAGGGAGTTGAGCAGCTCGCGCGCCTTGGCGAGCTTCCTCTCCACGGTCCGCTTGTGGGTCGCGACGGCCTTGCGGCTCTTCTCCAGCTCGGAGAGTTTCCCGGCCGCCTCCACCCGCTCCTGGGTGAGCTCGCGCATCGCCTCCTGGAGGTCCCTCAGCTCACCGGCCTGGCGGGCGCTGATCCGGTCCAGGGCGGCGGCCTTGTCGAGGTAGTCGTCCGGGTCCTCGGAGAACAGCAGCGCCAGGGACGGATCGAGGCCGCCCGCGCGGTACTGGGCCCCGGCCAGCGAACCGAGCTCTTCCCGCATGGAGTTGATGCGCTCCTGCTGCCGGGCGATCCCGTCCTGCGCGGTGGAGACCTCCTTGCGGAGGGTGTCGGCGCGTTCGTCGGCCTTGTTGTAGGCCTCGGTGGCCTTCTCGGCCTCCTCGTAGAGGCGGTCCACCTCGGCACGGGTGTCGTCGTGCGGCGCGGCCGAGGCCGGTACGGCTCCGAGGATCGCGGCTGTGGCTGACAGGACGCAGAGCGCGGCGGACGCGCCCCGGTCGAACCCGGACGGTACAAGGCGGCGATGGGACCTCACGGGAAGCCGCACTCCTTCCGCTGGCGGACAAGGACCTTCCCCGGCGAGCCGACGGCTCATGGGGAAACGCGGCAGACAGTAGCTCCGTGACGGGGGGCCCACCAAAGACCTCCGCGGACACATAACGTGACTCCCCGCCACCGATGCAGGTCAGTGGCGGGGCGTGGGGTCAGTTCACGTCGTGTCGATTCGCCCGAACGGGCGGCACGGTGTCGCGATCTTGAAGCCGTACGAGGCTCAGATCCGGACGCCGAACTGGAACGGCATGTTGTTGATCGACTCGTAGCGGACGACCGTGCCGGTGCGCGGGGCGTGCAGGATCTGGCCGTTGCCCGCGTAGAAGCCGACGTGGTGCAGGTCGGCGTAGAAGATGACCAGGTCGCCGACCTTGAGGTCGCTCTGCGAGTAGATGCGGGTGCCGGCGCTGGCCTGGGCCTGGGAGGTGCGGGGTATGGAGACACCGGCCTGGGCGAAGGCCCAGGAGGTCAGGCCCGAGCAGTCGAAGGAGGAGGGGCCGGAGGCGCCGTAGACGTACGGCGAGCCGATCTTGCCCTGGGCGGCCTGGAAGGCGGCGAGGGCACGGCCGGAGGCGGGCGCGGTGTTGCCGAGTTCCACACGGTCGGCGGCCGAGCGACTGGCGCGGGCGTCCTCGGCGGCGAGGGCGGCCTTCTCGGCGGCCGTCAGCGTGTTGAGGAGCTTCTGCGCCTCGGCGAGCTTGGCCTGGACTTCCTTCTTGTTCTTGGCCAGCTGGGCACGGGTGGTGGAGAGGTCCTTGAGCTTCTCGGAGGCCTCGGAGCGATCCTGGGCGAGCTCGCGCTGCTTCTTCTGGATCTTCTTCAGCGCCTCGACCTGCTGGGCGCTCAACTGGTCGGCCGTGGAGGCCTTGTCCAGGTAGTCGTCCGGGTCGGACGACAGGAAGAGCTGGAGGGAGGAGTCGATGCTGCCCGTGCGGTACTGGGCGGCGGCCGCCAGGCCCATGGACTCGCGCAGCTCGTTGAGCTCCTCCTGGCCGCGGGCGACGTTGTCCTGGATGGTGGAGATCTCCTTCTGGAGCTTCTCCTGCTTCTCCTTGGCCCCGTTGAGCTCCTCGGTGGCGTGCTCGGCCTCTTCGTAGAGCTTGTCGACCTTGGACTTGACCTCGTCCTTGCTGGGCTTCTCGCTCGGCGCAGCGTTGGCGGCGTTGGCGCTCAGAGCGACTGCAGCGGCAGCAGCGGTGGTCAGCACGGTCACACGCGTGCGGCTCGGCTGCTTGGGTCGACGGTGGGACGCCACGGAGGTGAGCTCCTTCTTGTGAGTGATCACCCGTTCGGAGGTTCGAGCCCAGACCCTAGTGACCTTCTTGTGATCATTCAAATCCTCAAGCGAAAAAACCGCTCACGGAATGCATTCTTTACACACAACTCACGTGCCGTAATGCTCGATTGACGCTACGTTGCGTGACGATCCCGTCAATTCGGGCATCGAACCTGGAAGTTCGATGTTTAGGACAGGCGCTTGAGAAGCATCGCGGAAGCGACAGGCCGGGCACCCGCCTTGGCGACCCCGTCGGCGACCTCGCGGTCGGTGGAGGCGACGATGACGGGCCGGCCCGGCGGCTCGGCGCGCACCAGCTGGCGGATCAACTCGTCAGCCGTGACGCCCGGCTTGGAGAACAGCACCCGCACCCCGCGCGGCGGCGCGAGCAGCACCGGCGCGGCGAGCTCGGCCCCGTCGAAGACACAGGTCACCTCTGCCCCGGTCTGTGCGGCGAGCTGCGAGAGCTGGCCGAGCAGCCTCAGCCGCTGCTTCTCCAGGGGCATCTGGGGATAGCCGGTCTTGGTGACGTTGTATCCGTCGACCACCAAGTGCGCCTGGGGCAGGGCGAGCAGCTGGTCCAGGATCGCGGGGTCGTGCTCGGACAGGGCCCGGGCGGCGATGTCCTTCGGGGTCATTCGTCCCGGTTCGACCGCGTCGACGGTCTCGGCCGGGCGCACGGAGACCGGCGGCAACGCCAGTTCGCGGCGCAGCCCCTGGGCCGCGTCGAGCACGGTGTCCAGGAGCAGCCGCACCCGCATGTCCTCGACGCTGCGCCCCTCGCGGGCCGCCCGCCGGGTGGCCTCCAGGGCGGCCTCGGCCTCGCCCAGGCGGGCCTTGAGCCGCCGGGACTCGACTTCGGCTGCGGAGACCTGCGTCTGCCCCTCGGTGCGCACGGCGTCCATCTCGGCCTGCAGCTTGCGCAGGGCGGCCTCGCCGCGCTTGACGTCACTGAGCGCGGCACGCAGCTTGCGGTGAAGCGATTCGGCTTCCTTCTTCGCCGACTCCAGCTCGACGCGCAGCCGCTCGGTCTCGGCCCGGGTGTGCTCACGCGCGTGGGCGAGCTCCTCGCGCAGCCGCTCCAGTTCGGCGCGGCTCTCCTCGTCGGCGCGCTCGGCGTCGGCCCGCTGGGCCTCCTCACCGGCCGCCGTCACGAGCTTCACCCAGCCCGTGGGGCGCAGCACATAGGCCGCGGCCGCCACGTCGAGCGGATCCGCGGCCGGGGGCGGCGAGCCGGAGTCGAGGGCGCCGGAGAGCTCCGGCTGCGTCTCTCTGAACTTCTCCCCGATCCGTTGCCGGAACAGCGGGTCGGTCTCCAGCGCGGCGGCCATCGCGTTGCCGGCGAACTTGGCCCGCCGGTTGGGTGCGAAGCGGGCGTACTGTCTGAGCTGTGCGGGCAGTTCACCTACGGTCAGCCCGCCGAACCCGTCGGAGACGATCTGCACGACCCGTCGCCGCACACCGTCGGGCAGCGGACGGTCGAGCACCTCGGCGGCGCCGTCGCCCGGCCCCCCGCTCGCGCTCTCCACCATCCGTCACACCCCACTAGCTGTGCGGACCCCGCTCCCTCAGGAGCCGGCGCCCGGCCTGTCCACGAGTTCCACCTGATCCACCGCGTTGCACCAGCGGCAGCGCACCGACTCGATGGTCTCACTGACCACCTCGCGCTCCTCGACCTTCGGCTCACCGGCCAGGTCGAGGTGGACGTACTCGACGACCTTCGAGGAGCGGGTCACGTCGAAGCGCGTGAGATTGCCGCAGAGGGTGCAGCGCCACCGCGTCGAGTCGGTCGGCAGGGGAACCGTCATCGTGCCTGTGCTCTTTCCTTCTAGGTCTTCCATTGTCCGCGACGCGCCGGGCGCGTGTTGGCTCGTAACCCTACGGCCTGGCGGGTACTCGTCGCTCGGGCATCCACGGCGGCGAGGCGGTCTGCCCGGTTGCGTCCCCTTACGCCATGCTCTGTGTTCATGATCGGCAACTGGAGCGCGGCAGCCGTACGGACGAGCAGGTCCCTGTGGACCTCGGCACCGGTGACCTACGGCCTCATCACTCTGTGCTGCGCGCTCTTCCTGATCGGCCCCGCGGCGGGCCTCAATCCGGCGTACGGCTCCGGCGACGCGCTGCTCGCCGCCCAGCGCGCCTACTTCCACCGCTGGGGCGTGGTCCCCGCAGAACTGTTCGAAGGCTCCGCCAGAGCCACCCTGACCCCCGCCACGGCCCTCTTCGTCCACGGCAGCTGGATCCATCTCCTCGGCAACATGCTCTTCCTGTACGTCTTCGGCGCGCTGACCGAGGAACGGATGGGCCGCCTGCAGTTCCTGCTCTTCTACCTGGGCTGCGGCTATCTGGCCCTGCTCGGCTACGCGGCGGCCAACGCCGACTCCGAGCAGTCCCTGGTCGGCGCGTCCGGGGCGATCTCGGCGGTCCTCGGAGCGTTCCTGTACCTGTTCCCGGACGCCCGGATCACAAGCCTGCTGCCGTTCCTCTTCTTCCTCCCGCTGCGCTTCCCGGCCTGGGTGGTCCTGCCGTGCTGGGCGGCGCTGCAGTGGCTGGCGGCGGGACGGGCCTCGCACGGCCCGGGGGTGGCGTATCTGGCCCACCTGGTGGGCTTCGGCCTGGGCTTCCTCTTCGCCTGGGTGCGCTTCGCCCATACGACTAGAGTGAAGGCCGCCCCAGCAGCGGCCCCCGAGGGAGAGAAACAGCCGTGATCACCGCGATCGTCCTCATCAAGACCAGCGTGGACCGGATCCCCGAGATCGCCGAGTCGATCGCGGCCCTGGACTCCGTGAGCGAGGTCTTCTCCGTCACCGGCACCTACGACCTGATCGCCATGGTCCGGGTCCGGCAGCACGAGGACCTCGCCGAGGTCATCCCGGGCAGCATCAGCAAGATCCCGGGCGTGGAGGCGACCGACACCCACGTCGCGTTCCGCACGTACTCCCAGCACGACCTGGAGGCGGCGTTCGCGATCGGCCTCGACAACTAACCGCTGACGTCGAGGGCGGCGATGCCCTCGTCCGTGCCGGCGTAGACACGGCGGCCGTGGACGACAGGGGTCACCAGGACGCCCGGGTCGGGGCCCACCTCGGCCTTCCAGAGCAGCTCGCCCCGCAGGTCGAGGGCGTGGACCTCGGTGTCGGTGCGCACATAGACCGTGGAGTCCACCAGCACCGGGTCGGAGAAGGCCCCGCCCTCGCCGTAGCTCCAGACCACGTCCCTGTCCTCCGTGATGGCCTTGAGCACGGCCCCCGCGTTGGTCACCCCCAGGAAGGCGAAGGAGTCCGTCTTCGCCGGGACATAGGAACCGGCGAGGCCCGCCTCCCGCCACTTCAGGCGGCCCGCGAGATCCAGCCCGAACAGCTCGTTCGCCTGGTTCCCGGTGCTGACGACCACGGTGTCGCCGCTTACCGCGGGACGGCCGACGTCACCGTCCAGTTCGGCCTTGAACGGCACGGCGGCGCCCTCGTCGGCGATGGCGTAGAGGTGGTTGTCGTAGCAGGGCACATAGAGGACGCCGTCGGCCACGACGAGTTCCTCGGACGGCGCACCGCCCACCGCGGCGTCCCAGCGCACCTTGCCCCGGCCGTCGTACGCCTGCACGACACCCGGACCGTCGAACGTGCCTTTCGCGGACCCTACGACGACATTGCCCCCGAGCACCGCTGGCTGACGGAAGAACGGGCTCGGCAGATCCTGCGTCCACATCTCCTTGCCGTCGGCGCTCACCGCGATGAGCCGGCCCGTTTCGCCCGCGGCCTCGTTGACCGCGGCGATGAAGATCCCGTCCGCCGTGACGACCGGCCGGGTGACGAAGGACGCCCCCTTGAAGACGGTCGCCTTCCAGCGCTCCTTGCCGTCGCTGCCCAGGGCGCACAGGACCCCGTCCGCCCCGGCGAAGTACAGCGTCCGGCCGTCGGCGGACAGCGCCCCGAGGGCACCCCCGGCCACCCTCGGCGGGCCGCCGTCCTCGTACGTCCAGCCCACGGACGCCTTCCGCGCGACGCCCCCCGGCGTGCTCGCGCTCCCGCCCCGAACCTGGGAGTCCCCCGCGTCGGCCTCGGTGCCCGGCCCCCCGAGCCACCACCAGCCGCCCACTCCCCCGGCACCGGCGACCACGGCCCCGCCCACGGCGAGGCGCAGCAGCCCGCGCCGCGACGGCCGCACCGGAGGCGACAGCACCTCGGGCACCACCGTCTCCGTCACCGCCACCGGCGCCACGTACTCGACCCGGCTCTCCCGCTCCCCCGACTCCCGCTCCGGAAGCCAGAGCTCGCCACCCTGAGAGGCATCGGGACCCGGCCCGGCAGCGGTGTACCAGCCCGGACGCAGACCGCCGCGCGGGAAACCCCCCACGGCTTGGACGACGTCCTTCGGCATCGGCCGCTGTCCCGGCTCCTCCCTGAGGCAGGCCTCCACCAGCGGCAGCAGTTCCTTCGGTACGCCCGTCAGGTCGAAGTCCCGGGTCAGGATGCGCAGCAGGATCACCGAGTCCTGGCCCTCGCCGAAGGGCTCGCGGCCGCTGGCCGCGTAGGCGAGGACGGCCCCCAGGGAGAAGACGTCGCTCGGCGGTCCGACCTTGCCGCCGTTGCGGATCTGCTCGGGCGAGACATAGCCGACCGAGCCCACGATCGCGCCGGTGCGGGTCATCGCCGTCGCCTCGAGGGCCCGTACGATCCCGAAGTCGATGACCCGAGGACCGTCCGGCGCCAGCAGGATGTTGGAGGGCTTCAGGTCCCGGTGGACCATGCCGCGGGCGTGGATCGCGCCCAGGGCCTCCCCGAGCGCGGCCCCCAGCACCCGTACCGCGGGTTCGGGCAGGGGCCCGCCGTCGAGGACGGCGTCCCGCAGGTTCGGCCCGTCCACGAACTCCGTGGCCATCCACGGATGTTCGCCCTCGGGATCGGCATCCACCACACGCGCGGTGTACGTGCCCGCCCCGCCGACGGTCTGGGCCGCCCGCACCTCCTGCCGGAACCGGGCGCGGAAGGTGCGGTCCTGGGCGTACTCGGCCCGTACGACCTTCACCGCCAGCCGCAGCCCGGTCCGTGACTCGGCGAGGTAGACCTCGCCCATGCCGCCCGAGCCGAGCCGGCCCCGTACCTCGTACGGGCCGACCCTGCGTGGGTCCGTCGTGCGCAGCGCCTGCACTTCCTGCTCCCCCGTCCAGCACACTCTCTCGAGGAGGCAGGGTATACGCAGCGCTGTCAGCAGGTCAGACCGCCGGGACGCAGCGGCCGTCCTCCGTGCGGTACGTCCACTTCGCCCCGTCCCGCACCAGCTCCTTGACGGCGGTCACGAAACGTTCGACGTGCTCGTCGGGCGTGCCCGCGCCGAAGCTCACCCGGATCGCGTTGAGGGACTTCTCGCCGGGCGCGGCCTCGGGGGCACCGCATTCGCCCTGGGTCTGCGGGTCGCTGCCGAGGAGGGTGCGGACGAGGGGGTGGGCGCAGAAGAGGCCGTCGCGGACGCCGATGCCGTACTCGGCGGAGAGGGCGGCGGCGAAGTGGGAGCTGTTCCAGCCCTCGACGACGAAGGAGATCACGCCGACGCGCGGGGCGTCGTCGCCGAACAGGGAGAGGATCCGGACCTCGGGGACCTCGGCGAGACCGGCCTTGACCGTCTCGATCAGGTGCTGCTCGCGGGCGACCAGGGTGTCGAAGCCGGCCTCGGTCAGCGCCTTGCAGGCCGAGGCGATGGAGTAGGCGCCGATCACGTTCGGGGAGCCGGCCTCGTGGCGGGCCGCGCTCTCGTGCCACTCCACGTCCACCCCGCCGTCCTCGCGCCGGGTGACCTTGCGGCTGGCGCCGCCGCCCGCGAGGTAGGGGTCCGCGGCCTGCAGCCAGTCGGCGCGGCCCACGAGGACGCCGGAGCCGAAGGGCGCGTACAGCTTGTGCCCGGAGAAGGCGACCCAGTCGACGTCGAGGTCCTGGACGGACACCGGGTGGTGCGGGGCCAGCTGGGCGGCGTCGAGGACGATCCGGGCGCCGTGCGCGTGGGCGGCGGCGGCCAGCTCGCGCACCGGCCACAGCTCGCCGGTGACGTTGGAGGCGCCGGTCACGCAGACGAGGGCCGGGCCATAGGGGTCCCGGTCGGCGAGGGCCTTCTCCAGGGTCTCGACGGCCTGCCGCGGGGTGCGCGGGGCGTTCAGGTAGGTGACCCGGGCGTCCTTCCAGGGCAGCAGCGAGGCGTGGTGCTCGGTCTCGAAGACGAAGACCTGGCAGTCGGCGGGGAGGGCCCGGGCCAGCAGGTTCAGGGAGTCCGTGGTCGACCGGGTGAAGACCAGCTGGTCGTCGGCGCGGCAGTCCAGGAACTCCGCGACCGTCCTGCGGGCGTTCTCGAAGAGGTCCGTGGAGAGCTGGGAGAGGTAGCCGGCACCGCGGTGCACGCTCCCGTAGTACGGCGCGTACGCCGCCACGTCGTCCCAGACGCGCTGGAGAGCCGGGGCGCTGGCCGCGTAGTCGAGGGCCGCGTAGGTGACCTCGCCGCCCGTCACGAGCGGGACGGTGACATCCCGGCCGAGAACGGGCAGCTGGGCACAAATGGTCTGGGCGGCGGCAGCGGTGGAGACAGACGTGGCGACAGACATGGGGAACTCCCGTGAGAGGGCACGCCGAAGCAGGGGCATGCAGTGAAGAGAAAAGAGGAGAAAAGGGTGCGCGGAGGCGGGGCTCGGCAGCCCTATCGCATTCGCTTGCTCACGGAAGACTCCCTCGAACGACCAGGACCCCTGGTTTCGAGAGGGGCCCGCGCTTGCCGTAGACCTCGCTGCCTACGGCCTGGTCTTCACCCGGGGCACCCCGCCACGGACGGAGGGTTGCCGGACAGTCGGCCGGGGCCTCATGACTGTCACTCATGACCTGGTACAGGAACGTACGTGAGGTGATCGTCGTCCCGCAACCCGTGTCCGGATCGCGGGACGACGCTCGGTGGACCTCAGGCGTTGCTGGCCGCCACCCAGCGCTCCAGCGTCCGCTTGGCGGCGCCCGAGTCGATCGACTCCGCCGCCTTGGCCATGCCGGCGCGGATCTGCTCGGCGAGCGGGGCACCGGTCGGGTCCAGGGCGACGAGGGCGGCCGCCGAGTTCAGGACGACGGCGTCCCGGACCGGGCCCGTCTCACCGTCGAGCAGCCGCCGGGCGACCTCCGCGTTGTGCGCCGGGTCGCCGCCCCGCAGTGCCTCCACCGGAACCAGCTCGATGCCGACGTCCCGCGGGTCGAAGGTCTCCTCGGTGACCTTGCCGTCCCGGACGATCCAGACGTGGGAGGTGGCCGTCGTCGTCAGCTCGTCGAGGCCGTCGTCACCGCGGAAGACGAGGGAGGAGTTGCCGCGCTCGGCGAAGACACCGGCGACGATCGGCGCCATCAGCGGATCGGCCACGCCCACCGCCTGGGCCTTCACCTTCGCCGGGTTGGTGAGCGGGCCGAGGGCGTTGAACACCGTGCGGATGCCCAACTGGCCGCGGGCGGCGCCCGCGTGACGCAGTGCCGGGTGGAACTTGATGGCGAAGCAGAAGGTGATCCCCGCCTCCTCGGCCACCTCGGCGACCCGCTTCGGGGTCAGGTCGAGGTTGACGCCGAGCTTCTCCAGGACGTCCGAGGAACCGGACGCGGACGAGGCCGCGCGGTTGCCGTGCTTGACGACCTTCGCGCCGGTGCCGGCCACCACGAGGGAGGACATCGTGGAGATGTTCACCGTCTTGGCGCCGTCGCCGCCCGTGCCGACGATGTCGACGGTCCGACCGGACACCTCGATCACATTGGCGTGCTCGTACATCGCCCGGACCAGGCCGGTGATCTCCTCCACGGTCTCGCCCTTGGCCCGCAGCGCCACCACGAACCCGGCGATCTGCGCGTCGGTCGCCTCGCCGCGCATGATCTGGTCCATCGCCCAGGCCGTGGCGTCCGCGCTCTGGTCCCGGCCGTACAGCAGGGCGTTCAGCACCTCGGGCCAGGAACGGCCCGCCGCGGTGTCGCCTCCAGCGGGGGTCACAGCGCTCATAAGGCCGCTCCTGGGTGTCGTAGAAGGTGTGTGTTCGCACAAGGGCGTGCAGCCCACCCTATCCAGCTCAGGGCATGAAGAAGGGCCCCCGTCCGAAGACCGGACGGGGGCCCTTGCTCCGCGCGTGGCGAGCGCAGCGATCAGTGGTGGCCGTGGCCGCTCGTGATCTCCTTGTACTCCTCGACGGTCGGCTTGGGGATCTGGGAGTCCTCGCCGTAGTACGCCTTGCTCAGCTTGGCGCGCAGCTTCTCGGAACCCTTCACCTTGCGCTCGACGCCGTTCTCGTCGACCGTGGCGCCGATCGCGACCGGCTCGTACTGCTCGTGCGCGGTGAGCGTGTGCAGCGCGTCCTGGCTGAGCGGCTCGTGCACCTCGATGAACTCACCGTGCGGCAGGCGCTTGATGATGCCGGACTCGCGGCCGTGCAGCACCTTGTCCTTGTCACGGCGCTGGAGGCCGAGGCAGATCCGCTTGGTGACGATGAACGCGAGGACCGGGGCGACGAAGAACGCGATCCGGACGAACCAGGTGATGGCGTTGATCGACAGGTGGAAGTGCGTGGCCCAGAGGTCGTTGCCACCACCGATGAGCAGCACCATGTACCAGGTGATCCACGCGACACCGAAGGCGGTGCGCGTCGGGGCGTTGCGCGGGCGGTCCAGGATGTGGTGCTCGCGCTTGTCGCCGGTGACCCAGGCCTCGATGAACGGGTAGACCGCGATCGCGACCAGGACCAGCGGGAAGATCATCAGCGGGATGAACACACCCAGGACGAGCGTGTGACCCCAGAAGTCGATCTCCCAGCCCGGCATGACACGGATCAGGCCCTCGGAGAAGCCCATGTACCAGTCGGGCTGGGCGCCCGTGGACACCTGGTCCGGACGGTAGGGGCCCATGGACCAGATCGGGTTGATCGAGGCGATCGCCGAGATGGCCGCGATGACACCGAAGACCAGGAAGAAGAAGCCTCCGGCCTTGGCCATGTAGACCGGCAGCAGCGGCATGCCGACCACGTTGTTGTTGGTCTTTCCGGGGCCCGCGAACTGCGTGTGCTTGTGGTAGAAGACCAGGATCAGGTGGGCCACCACCAGGCCGAGCATGATGCCCGGCAGCAGCAGGATGTGGACCGAGTAGAACCGGGCCACGAAGTCGCCGCCGGGGAACTCGCCGCCGAACAGGAAGAACGACAGGTACGTGCCGACGATCGGCACGGACAGCACCGCGCCCTCCATGAAGCGCACACCGGTGCCGGAGAGCAGGTCGTCCGGGAGCGAGTAGCCGGTGAAGCCGGTGAACATGCCCAGGACGAACAGCAGGAAACCGAACAGCCAGTTGACCTCACGCGGCTTGCGGAACGCACCCGTGAAGAACACACGCATCATGTGCACGAACATGCCGGCGAGGAAGATCAGCGCCGCCCAGTGGTGGATCTGCCGGATCAGCAGACCACCGCGCACATCGAAGGAGATGTGCATGGTCGAGTTGAACGCCTCGGACATCAGCTGTCCCTGCAGCGGGACGTAACTGCCGTGGTACTCCACCTCGTTCATCGACGGGTGGAAGAACAGCGTCAGATACACACCCGTGAGGATGATGATGATGAAGCTGTACAGGCAGATCTCACCCAGCATGAACGACCAGTGGTCGGGGAAGATCTTGCGCATGTTGGCCTTGGCCAGGGAGTAGATCCCCAGCCGGCCGTCGGCCCAGTCGGCGACGCGCTCACCGGCCGGGGCTTTTCCG
Organism: Streptomyces sp. S.PB5; assembly: GCF_030403745.1. Classification (GTDB taxonomy): domain Bacteria; phylum Actinomycetota; class Actinomycetes; order Streptomycetales; family Streptomycetaceae; genus Streptomyces. Next base: position 573,843 of record NZ_JAQMWP010000001.1, on the reverse strand, counting down.
CGCCGCTGCTCAGTGCTCGCGGCTGTCTCGTTGGTGCTCATCCGCGCTCCCAGAAGGCAGGACCGACGGGCTCTTCGAAGTCGCCGAGCGCCTCGAGGTAGCCCTCCTCGTTCACACCGATGCGCAGCTGCGGCAGGGCGTGACCGGCGGGGCCGAAGATCACCCGGGCGCCGTCGGAGAGGTCGAAGGTGGACTGGTGGCAGGGGCAGAGCACGTGGTGCGTCTGCTGCTCGTACAGGGAGATCGGGCAACCGACGTGGGTGCAGATCTTCGAGTACGCGACGATGCCCTCGTGCGACCACTCGAGCTCGCGCTTGTCCTTGATGTTGTCCGGCTGGATGCGGACGATCATCAGGGCGGCCTTGGCGATCTCGGTCTGGAACTCGTGGTCGTGCTCCTCCAGGCCCTCGGGCTTGGCGAAGGTGAGCGACCCGACCGCGACGTCCGAGGGGCGCAGCGGCTCGTTGGTGTTCATGTTGACGAGCATCAGCCCCTTCTTCCACATGGTGTGGCGGAGCTTGGTGCCCGGCAGCGGACCGAGGTCGCGCAGGAGCACGACGCCGGAGAGCGGCACCAGGGTGAGCGCGCCCAGCATCGTGTTGCGGATCAGCTTGCGACGGCCGATCGCGGACTCCTTGGCGCCCTGCTTGAAGTCCGCGTGGACCTTCGCACGGACCTCGGGCGACGCCTCGATCGGGTGACGCTCGTCGGCGATCTCCTCGTCGGACATCAGGGTGCGGGCCCAGTGGACCGCGCCCGCGCCGATCGCGAAGAGCGCGACGCCGAGCGTCAGGCCCAGCGCGAAGTTCAGCGCGTTGATGTGACCGATCGTGAAGACGTAGATCGACTTGTCGTGCGGGATCGCCACGTACGAGGCGATGAAGGCGACCGTGGCCAGCATCGACAGCGTGAACAGCATGGCGACCGCACGCTCGGACCGCCTGGCGGCCCGCTCGTCGATGTCCTGGACACGGTGCTCGTGGGGCGGCAGACCGGGATCGGCGAAGGGATCCTTGTCGTCCGCGACGCTTACCGCACCGTGGGCGTCCTGCTCAGCGGGCAGGTTCTCTTCTGGAATGTCTTGGCTACTCATGACTTCTTGGCCTTTGCGGTCCGAGCGGCGACCCAGACGGCGACCGCGATCAGCGCGCCGAGTCCGAAGATCCAGGCGAACAGGCCCTCGCTGACCGGACCGAGACCGCCCAGCTCAAGACCGCCGGGGCTCTCGGTGTCGTCACCGTTGACCGCGTCGAGGTACGCGATGATGTCCTTCTTGTTCTGCTCCGACAGCGTGGTGTCGGGGAACGAAGGCATGTTCTGCGGGCCGGTCTGCATGGCCTCGTAGATGTGCTTCGGGTCGACACCCTCGAGCGTCGGCGCGAACTTGCCGTGCGTCAGCGCACCGCCCTTGCCGGTGAAGTTGTGGCACTGCGCGCAGTTGGTGCGGAACAGCTCGCCGCCCTTGGCGATGTCCGCGCCCTCCGGGCTGTACTCGTTCTTCGTCGGGACGGCCGGACCGGCACCCAGCGAGGAGATGTACGCGGCGAGCTGGTCGATCTCGGCCTGCGTGTAGATGACCTTCTTGCGCGGGACCTGCGCGCCGGGCTGCTGGGCCGGCATACGGCCGGTGCCGACCTGGAAGTCGACGGCGGCGGCGCCCACACCCACGAGGCTCGGGCCGTCGGTGGTGCCCTGCCCACCGGTGCCGTGGCAGCTGGCGCAGCCCACGGCGTAGAGCTTCTTGCCCTCGTCGATGGTCAGGGACTGGGCTGTTTCATCGGCCTGCGCCTTGTCCGCGGGCGCGAACACGGCGTACAGCCCCCCCGTGCACGCCAGCGCGAGGAGTAGGACGACGACCGCCGCCAGCGGATGGCGTCGTCGTGCGGAGAGCTTTTTCACGGATTACCCCGGTGTCAGGATCTTCTGCGTCGATGCTTCTGGAATGTCGGGAGCGGGCCCGGCTACTTGATCATGTAGATCGTGGCGAAGAGGCCGATCCAGACGACATCGACGAAGTGCCAGTAGTAGGACACGACGATGGCGGCGGTCGCCTGCTCGTGAGTGAACCTCTTGGCCGCGTACGTGCGACCGAGGACGAACAGGAAGGCGATGAGGCCACCCGTCACGTGCAGGCCGTGGAAGCCGGTGGTCAGGTAGAAGACCGAGCCGTACGGGTCGGAGGAGAGCGAGAGCCCGTCCTTCTTGACCAGCTCGGTGTACTCGTACACCTGCCCGCCGATGAAGATCGCACCCATCACGAACGTGACGATGAACCACATCCGGAGCTTCTTCACATCACCGCGCTCGGCGGCGAACACGCCGAGCTGGCAGGTGAGGGAGGAGAGCACCAGGATCGTGGTGTTGGTCGCCGAGAAGGGGAAGTTCAGAAGGTCTGCCTTCTCCTTCCAGAAGTCGGGACCGGTCACCGATCGGAGGGTGAAGTACATCGCGAAGAGGGCCGCGAAGAACATCAGCTCGGAACTCAGCCAGATGATGGTTCCGACGCTGGTGAGGTTCGGCCGGTTGACCGACGGGTGCGCGTGCCCGGTTTCTACTGTCGTTGCTGTCGCCACGACCGACATTATGTCGGTCGCTTATCCCGCCCTCACTCCGGGGGGTGCCGTTCGGAGTGTTCGGCACGTGTGTACTGCCCGGATGGCCCATCGCAGGGGTGTTCAAGCGGGTGTTGACGGCGTGTTCAAGGGGGTAGCATCCGCCGCATCGGTACCCGACCAATGACGCGCGGAGGAACGATGCAGGCGACCGCCACGGTGCTGGTCTACAGCGATGACGCAGGCACCCGCGAGCAGGTGCGGCTCGCCTCCGGCAGGCGACCGGCTCCCGATGTGCCGTTGGTCGAGTTCGTGGAGTGCGCTACGCCTGCGGCGGTGGTGAGCGAGCTGGACAAGGGCGGGATCGACGTCGCCGTCCTGGACGGCGAGGCCGTGCCCATGGGCGGCATGGGGCTGTGCCGGCAGATCAAGGACGAGGTCTTCAGCGCGCCGCCGGTGCTGCTGCTGATCGGCCGGCCGCAGGACGCGTGGCTGGCCACGTGGAGCCGTGCGGAGGCGGCTGTGACGCATCCGGTGGATCCCGTTGAGTTCGCCTCGGCGTTGGCTTCTCTGCTGCGGGCGAAGAGGCCGCTGAGCGCCTAGGAGCACGGGTCCTGGGGTTCGCGGGCGGCTGCGGGCCCATCGTGGCTTGTCGCGCCCACGCGGCGGAGCCGCATATCGACACAGCCCCGCGCCCCTCGGGTTCGTGCCCCTGAGGCAGCTCTATACGCTCTCCGGCCTCAGCCTGGCCTTCTGCGCCGGGCTGGGGCCCTCCGGTGTGCCGCCCACCAGGGCGCTGCCCTTGCGCCACTTCTTCCAGCTGAGGTTCCAGTCGCCGAAGCCGTTGCCGAACGACTCCATGGTGTCGCCGTCCGAGTTGACGACCTTGACCACGTCGCCCTCGCGGACGTTGTCGAAGAACCACTCGGCGTTGCCGGTGCTCATGCCGGTGCAGCCGTGGCTGACGTTCGCGTAACCCTGGGAGCCCACGGACCAGGGCGCGGCGTGCACGTACTCGCCGCTCCAGGTGAGGCGGGTGGCGTAGTAGACGGGCAGGTCGTACGACTCCGGGGAGCCCTCGGCGATGCCGATGCTGGTGCCGCGCATCCGTACGAAGTACTCCCTGCCGAGTACGACCTTGACGCCGTTGCGGGTCTCGAAGCCGGGCTTGCCGGTGGTGACCGGGATCTCGTTGACCGCCTCGCCGTTCCTGTAGAACGTCAGGGAGTGCGACGAGGCGTCCGTCACGGCGATGACGCGGTCGCCGGTGGTCAGCTTCAGGGGCTTGACCTTGCCGCCCCACAGCCGGTCGCTGATCTTGATGCCGTCCAGGTTGCTGCGCACCTGGATGGTGGCGTGGGCGGGCCAGTACTCCTTGGGCCGGTAGTGGAGCTCCTTGTCGTCCACCCAGTGCCAGGCGCCCTCGGTGGCGGGCATCGAGTCGACCTTGAGGGCGCGTTCGACGACGGCCCGCTGCGCCTTGTCCTTGACGGGCTTGCTGAGTTCGGCCGTGATGGGCTGGCCGACGCCGTACTTGCCCGCCTTGGGGCCGAAGGTGACCTTCAGCCGCTTCTTGGTGAGGGGCTTGCCGGTGTCGAAGGTGAGGACCCGGCGGCCGGGCGCCCCGTCCTCGTCCTCGGTGCTCACCCGCACCGTGTAGTGGGCGCTGGCGGCCAGCGGGGTGGTGCTGTGCCAGCGGGAGCCGTCGGCGGAGAGTTCGCCCGCCACATGGCGTCCCGTGGCGTCCATGGCCGTGACGTCCGTGATGCGGCCGTCGTCGTCCTCGGCTGTGACCTCCAGCGGCTTGTCCGGGTCGGCCTTCTCCCCGTCGCCCGAGGGGCCGTTGAAGGCGATCTGGTCCGCCGCGTCATACGGCGCCGCCGACAGCGGGTTGCCGTCGCCGCCGCAGGCGGTGGCGCCCGCGGTGAGGGCGACGACCAGCAGCGCACAGGAGATGACGGTGCGCGTACGCGGGCTCCGGTAAGACACGGTCTGGCTCATGACTTCACGCTAGGAAGCTTTGTCAGCACCGGCGCGGTGGGTAGCGCGGACGAGTGACCGGCATTGGGGCAAACGGCTACCGAAACTGCTGCAAAAGCGGGAGCCCGGACCCTCCTGACGGAGTGTCCGGGCTCCTGTTGAGCTCAGGCCGTGCTACTGGGTGCGGTTCTCACCGCGGTAGTACTCGAAGACCCAGCCCCACAGACCGACCAGGATCAGCGGCGCCGAGAAGTACATCAGCCACCAGCCGATCGCGATCGACAGGAAGGCGAGCGCGCCACCGACCGCGAGGGACAGCGGCTGCCAGCTGTGTGGGCTGAAGAACCCGACCTCGCCGGCGTCGTCCGCGACGTCCGCCTCCTTGTTGTCCTGCGCGCCCGCGTCGACCCGCCGGGCCGTGAAGCCCAGGTAGAAGCCGACCATGATGCACAGACCGAACGCCAGGAAGAGGGCCGTGGTACCGGCCGGCTCCTTCGACCACACGCCATAGACGACCGCCATGGCGAGGACGAAGACGCTCAGCCACATGAACATCTTGCCCTGGATCTTCACTTGCCGGCCTCCTTGCCGCCCGCGAGAGCCTTCTCACCGTGAGGCGCGTTCTCGAGCTGGTCGAGCGCGGCGATCTCCGGGTGGTGCAGGTCGAACGCCGGGGATTCGCTGCGGATCCGCGGCAGGGTGAGGAAGTTGTGCCGCGGCGGCGGGCAGGACGTCGCCCACTCGAGCGAACGGCCGTAGCCCCACGGGTCGTCGACCTCGATCTTCTTGCCGTACTTGGCCGTCTTCCACACGTTGTAGAAGAAGGGCAGGATCGACGCGCCGAGGACGAACGAGCTGATCGTCGAGATCGTGTTCAGGGCGGTGAAGCCGTCGGCCGCGAGGTAGTCCGCGTAGCGACGGGGCATGCCCTCGGCACCCAGCCAGTGCTGGACCAGGAAGGTGCCGTGGAAGCCGATGAACAGCGTCCAGAAGGTGATCTTGCCGAGGCGCTCGTCGAGCATCTTGCCGGTCATCTTCGGCCACCAGAAGTGGAAGCCGGAGAACATCGCGAAGACGACGGTGCCGAACACCACGTAGTGGAAGTGCGCCACCACGAAGTAGGAGTCCGAGACGTGGAAGTCCATCGGCGGCGAGGCCAGGATGACACCGGTCAGACCACCGAAGGTGAAGGTGATCAGGAAGCCGGTCGCCCAGAGCATCGGTGTCTCGAAGGACAACGAGCCCTTCCACATCGTTCCGATCCAGTTGAAGAACTTCACGCCCGTTGGCACGGCGATGAGGAACGTCATGAAGGAGAAGAACGGCAGCAGCACCCCGCCGGTGACGTACATGTGGTGCGCCCACACCGTCACGGACAGACCCGCGATCGCGATGGTCGCGCCGATCAGGCCCATGTAGCCGAACATCGGCTTGCGGGAGAAGACCGGGATGACCTCGGAGATGATGCCGAAGAACGGCAGCGCGATGATGTACACCTCTGGATGGCCGAAGAACCAGAAGAGGTGTTGCCACAGCAGCGCCCCGCCGTTGGCGGAGTCGAAGATGTGCGCCCCGAACTTGCGGTCCGCCTCCAGGGCGAACAGCGCGGCCGCGAGGACCGGGAAGGCGAGCAGGACCAGGACCGCGGTCAGCAGCACGTTCCACACGAAGATCGGCATGCGGAACATCGTCATGCCCGGTGCGCGCATGCAGATGATCGTGGTGATGAAGTTGACCGAGCCGAGGATGGTGCCGAAGCCGGAGAAGGCCAGACCCATGATCCACATGTCGGCGCCGATGCCCGGCGAGCGGACCGCGTCCGACAGCGGGCTGTAGGCGAACCAGCCGAAGTCGGCCGCGCCCTGCGGGGTGAGGAAACCGCCGACCGCGATGAGCGAGCCGAACAGGTACAGCCAGTAGGCGAACATGTTCAGCCGCGGGAACGCCACGTCCGGCGCGCCGATCTGCAGCGGCATGATCCAGTTCGCGAAGCCGGCGAACAGCGGCGTCGCGAACATCAGCAGCATGATCGTGCCGTGCATCGTGAACGCCTGGTTGAACTGCTCGTTCGACATGATCTGCAGACCCGGACGGGCCAACTCGGCGCGCATGAGGAGCGCCATCACGCCACCGATGCAGAAGAACGCGAACGACGTGACCAGGTACAACGTACCGATGGTCTTGTGGTCAGTGGTGGTGAGCCACTTGACCACGACGTTGCCGGGCTGCTTGCGCCGGACCGGCAGTTCGTCCGCGTAGTGGGACTCTGCCGCGGCACCCTGGGGTTCGTTGAGGATGCTCACAGGTTGTTCGTCTCCCGGTTCTTCTCGTGGGCGGTCTGCTCGATGCCCGCGGGAACGTAACCGGTCTGCCCCTTCTCAGCGAGTTCCTTGAGGTGCTGCTCGTAGCGCTCGGGAGAGACGACCTTCACGTTGAACAGCATTCGGGAGTGGTCGACGCCGCAGAGCTCCGCACACTTGCCCAGGAAGGTGCCCTCCTTGTTGGGGGTCACCTGGAAGGAGTTGGTGTGCCCCGGAATGACGTCCTGCTTCATCAGGAACGGCACCACCCAGAAAGAGTGGATGACGTCACGCGAGGTGAGGATGAAGCGGACCGTCTTGCCCTTGGGGAGCCAGAGGGTCGGACCCGGGTTGTTGGTCTGCGGGTTCCGCGTGCCGGGCGTACCGACGTCGTAGACACCGCCCGCGTTCGCCGGGAACTGGTCCTTGAACCGGTCCGGGATCGCGTCCAGGTTCTTGTCGGTCTTCGCGTCACCGGTGGAACCGTCGACGTTCTCGATGTAGTTGAAGCCCCAGCTCCACTGGAAGCCGACGACGTTGACGGTGACGTCGGGCTTCTTGTCGAGGCTCAGGAGCTTCGACTCGTCACGAGCCGTGAAGTAGAAGAGCACCGAGACGATGATGAGGGGGACCACCGTGTACAGCGCCTCGATGGGCATGTTGTACCGGGTCTGCGGAGGAACCTCGACCTTGGTGCGGCTGCGCCGGTGGAACATGGCGCTCCACAGGATCAAGCCCCAGACCAGCACGCCGGTGGCGAGCGCGGCCGCCCACGAGCCCTGCCACAGGGAGAGGATCCGCGGAGCCTCTTCGGTGGTGGGGGTGGGCATACCAAGGCGGGGGAAGTCCTTGTATGTGCAACCGGTCGCGGTCGCCAGGACCAGGCCCGCGGTCATTGCCTGCAGCAGCTTCCGCCGCATCGGGCGCCGCGGCGAGCGGTCGGAGCCGTTGGGACTCACGTAGCGCCTTCCCGAGAGTCTCGCCCGCGCGTATTGGCTGCGGCCTGCCTTACTCGGTGGTCGGTCGCCGCCCTGCGTCGGGCAGGGGTTTGGATGTTTATGCGGACCAAACCCTAGCCCACGCCCTCCGGGGGTTCGCGGGGAGGGGGGCCTAGTGGAGTGGGGGTTCGCTTGATTGGCGGCTGCGGGCCTGTTGTGGCTGGTCGCGCCCGTCGGCGGGGCCGCAATCAGACACAGCCCGCGCCCCTGGCGGCGTTAGCGTTGACGCGTGTCCTACTTCGACGCTGCATCCAGTGCTCCCCTCCATCCCGTCGCTCGTCAGGCGCTGTTGGCCTCGCTGGACGAGGGGTGGGCCGATCCCTCCCGTCTCTACCGCGAGGGCCGTCGAGCCCGGATGCTGCTCGATGCCGCCCGGGAAGCCGCCGCCGAGGCCGTGGGGTGTCGACCGGACGAGCTCGGTTTCACTCCGTCCGGGACCGCCGCCGTACACAGCGGTGTCGCGGGGGCGTTGGCCGGGCGGCGGCGCGTCGGGCGTCACCTGATCGTGTCAGCTGTTGAACATTCCTCCGTGCTCCATTCGGCCGAAGCGCATGAGGGCGAGGGGGGTTCGGTCACTCGGGTGAGTGTCGACCGTACGGGGCGGGTGGACCCCGCCGGGTATGCCTCCCGGCTTCGGCCGGACACCGCGCTCGCCTGTCTTCAGTCCGCCAACCATGAGGTGGGGACCGTGCAGCCGGTGGCGGAGGTCGCCGAGGCCTGCCGGGCGGCCGGAGTGCCGTTGCTGGTGGACGCCGCTCAATCGCTGGCCTGGGGGCCGGTCGAGGGTGGGTGGTCGCTGCTCGCCGGGAGTGCGCACAAATGGGGCGGACCGGCGGGGGTCGGTCTGCTCGTCGTCCGGAAGGGCGTGCGGTTCGCCGCTCAAGGGCCCACGGACGAAAGGGGGTACGGCTTCGAGAACCTCCCCGCGATCGTCGCGGCGGCTGCCTCGCTGCGGGCCGTGCGGGCCGAGGCGGCCCAAGAGGCGGTACGGCTGCGGGAGCTGACGGAGCGGATCCGGGCGCGGGTGCCGCGGCTGGTGCCGGACGTGGAGGTGGTGGGGGATCCGGAGCGGCGACTGCCCGGGATCGTCACCTTCTCCTGTCTCTATGTCGACGGGGAGACACTGCTGCACGAGCTGGATCGGGAGGGTTTCTCCGTTTCCTCCGGATCGTCCTGCACGAGCAGCACGCTGACGCCCAGCCATGTGCTGAAGGCGATGGGTGTGCTGAGTGAGGGGAATGTGCGGGTGTCGTTGCCGTGGGGGGCGACGGAGGAGGACGTGGAGAGGTTCCTCGCGGTGCTGCCGGGGGCGGTGGCGGGGGTGCGCGAGAAGCTCGGGGCGCCGACGCCTTCCGCTGTCGTGCAGGTCGCGGAGGAGGGCGAGCTGGTCGTCGACACCCTCGGCAAGCGGTGCCCGATCCCCGTGATCGAGCTGGCGAAGGTCATCGGAGACGTGCCGGTGGGCGGCCTGGTCAGGGTCCTGTCGGACGACGAGGCCGCGCGGCTGGACATCCCTGCGTGGTGCGAGATGCGGGAGCAGGAGTACGTGGGAGAGGAACCGGCGGACAAGGGAACGGCATATCTGGTCCGCCGGCTCTCCTAGCGGGCTCAGGCCAGGTGCTTCTGCACCTCGGTCGCGGCCTCATGCCCGTACGCCTTGGTGAAGCGCTCCATGAAGTGGCCGCGGCGCAGCTGGTACTCCTGGGTGCCGACCGTCTCGATGACGAGGGTCGCCAGCATGCAGCCGACCTGGGCGGCGCGCTCCAGGGAGACGCCCCAGGCCAGTCCCGACAGGAACCCGGCGCGGAAGGCGTCGCCGACGCCCGTGGGGTCGGCCTTGCGGTCCTCCTCCGGGCAGCCGACGACGATCGGCTCCTCGCCGGCCCGCTCGATCCGCACACCCTGCGAGCCGAGCGTGGTGACCCGGTGGCCGACCTTGGAGAGGATCTCCTCGTCCGTCCAGCCGGTCTTGGACTCGATGAGCCCCTTCTCGTACTCGTTGGAGAAGAGGTAGGTCGCCCCCTCCAGCAGTATCCGGATCTCGTCGCCGTTCATCCGGGCGATCTGCTGGGAGAAGTCGGCGGCGAAGGGGATCGAACGCGACCGGCACTCCTCCGTGTGGCGGAGCATCGCCTCGGGGTCGTCGGCGCCGATGAGGACCAGGTCGAGGCCGTCCACGCGGTCGGCGACCGTCTTGAGCTCGATGAGGCGGGCCTCGCTCATCGCACCGGTGTAGAAGGAGCCGATCTGGTTGTGGTCGGCGTCCGTGGTGCAGACGAATCGGGCCGTGTGCAGCGTCTCGGAGATACGGACGGAGGCGGTGTCGACGCCGTGCCGGTCCAGCCACGCCCGGTACTCGTCGAAGTCGAAGCCCGCGGCACCGACCAGGATCGGCGAGGTGCCGAGCTGGCCCATGCCGAAGGCGATGTTCGCGCCGACGCCGCCCCGGCGGACGTCGAGATTGTCGACCAGGAAGGAGAGCGAGACCGTGTGCAACTGGTCCGCGACGAGCTGGTCGGCGAAGCGGCCGGGGAAGGTCATGAGGTGGTCGGTGGCGATGGAGCCGGTGACTGCGATGCGCACGGCGTGGACTCTCCTGTGGGGAGAAACTGGGTTGACAGTTCACGCTACCCGGTCGGCAGGGCGCTCTGAAGCCGCCGAAACTACCCGATAGTAGATCTTTCTTCGCGGGCTCCGACGTGCATACGGTGCCGGTATGACGAACCTCAAGGTCCATGCCCCCGCGTCGGCCGACCTCGACGGCGACCTCGTGTCGCTGCGCGGGGACTGCGCCCGGATGGCCCCGCACTGGGCGGCTCCCGACCGTGTCACTGCCCTTCCGGTCTCGCCCTCACTCATCCACGGGGTGACGGTTCCGACCTCGTCCGCCCGGCTGCTGGACGAGATGTCGGACTACGGCGACTGAGACCGGCGCCTGAGGGCGACCGGAACAAGCGCTCTTCGGGGAACCGTGCGCTCCCCCGCTGCGTCCCATCGCTGTCCCCCGTAAAGGGGATGTGGGATACGACCCACCAGCCGGCCTTTTTGACAGGGTCGGGTCAGGGTCTTAGGGACAGATGCGCGGCCGAAGGAGCGATGCGGTGAACACCGAGCGACCCGAGAACGACGACGACGCCGAGGTCGGCAAGGCCACGGGCGCCGATGAGGGTGCCGGGGACGCCGAGGAGCGGGACGGCACAGCGGCGGAGGCCGAGGCCGCCGAAGAGACCGGGGCGACCGAGACCGGGGCCACCGAGACAGCGACGACCGAGACCGAGGCGGCCGGAGAGGCCGCGGAGAGTGAAGCGGCCGAAGAGGCCGAGGTCGCGGCGGCCGAGAGCGCCGAAGCCCCTGCTCGTGCCCGTGCCGTCGAGGAAGTCCGAGAAGAAGCCGAGGCCGGTCCCGAGGAGGGCGGCGGCGATCCTCATGAGCCCCTCGTCGCCGCCTCCGTGGCGGAGAGCGCCGACGGCGGGCGCCGGGTCCGGCGCCGCTCCCCCGCGCTCATCGCCTCCGTCGCCGCCGCCGTACTGCTCGTCGGGGGCGGTGGGGCGTACTTCGCCACGTCGGCATCCGGCGGCTCGGGCGGGGAGACGACGTCTGGGGCGAACGGTGACGACACTCCCCCGCTGCTCCACCTCGACGGGTACACCGGGAACGGCGGCGGAACGGTCGGGATCGCGCCCGGGGAGCCCGATCCGAACGGCGTCACCTATCAGGCCGACGGCACGCTGCCGGACGGGCCCGGCGAGGCGCCGGTGTACCGGGCGACGGGCGAGGTCACCGAGGACGAGGTGGCCCGGCTGGCGAAGGCGCTCGGGATCGACGGGACGCCCGTGCTGGAGGGGAAGGCCTGGAAGGTCGGCGGGCAGGAGGCGGCCGGGCCGAGTCTGCAGGTGAACCAGTTGGCCCCCGGGGCCTGGACCTTCCACCGGTACGCGCCGGGGACCGACAACTGCCAGAGCGAGACCGTGTGTGCGAGCGACCCGGTCGCTCCGGCCGGCGACCCGGTGAGCGAGAAGGCCGCGACGGAGGCGGCGGCGCCGGTGCTGAAGGCGGTCGGTCAGGACGACGCGAAGATCGACGCGAGCCAGGTCATGGGTGCCCAGCGGGTCGTCAACGCCGATCCGGTGGTCGGCGGGCTGCCGACGCACGGGTGGACGACGGGGGTCACCGTCAGCGCCCAGGGTGAAGTGGTCGGTGGCAGCGGTCAGTTGAAGGCGCCAGTGAAGAGCGACACCTATCCCGTGGTGGACGCGGAGCAGGCGCTGGCGCTGTTGAACGCGAAGCCGGCGGCCGATCACCGCATGGGGATCGGGGGGTGCGCCAGTCCCGTACCGCTGAAGGACCGGCTGGAGGCGCCGTGCGGGTCCTCCGGGGCTGCCTCGCCCTCGGCCGGGGCGCCCGCGCGGGACACGATCACCGTCGAGAAGGCCGTGTTCGGGCTGGCCTCGCACTATGTGGACGCGCGGCAGGCGCTGGTGCCGTCCTGGCTGTTCGAGGTCAGGGCGTCCGGGGCGCAGGACGGGTTCACGGTGACGTATCCGGCGATCGACCCGAAGTATCTGGCCCCGGCCACGCAGCCCACGGAGCCGGGCGGGCCGAGTGATGAGCCGACCGGGCAGCCGAGCCCGCGGCCGACCGGTCCCGACCCCGATCAGCCGACCGCGGCGCCTGCCACCCGGGATGTGACGGTGGAGGGTTACACGGCCGAGGGCAGTGAGCTGACCGTGAGCTACACCGGCGGGGTCTGCGCCGACTACAAGGTGTCGGTGGAGCAGGGTGCGGACGAGGTGAAGGTCACCGTGACCGAGACGCCCTGGGAGGGCAAGATCTGCATCATGATCGCGAAGACCTACCACGAGACGCTGCAGCTCGACGAGCCGCTGGGCGACCGTGAGGTCGTGGGCTCGGACGGCAAGCAGGTCCCGCTGCAGAAGGCGGGGGCCCGGCTGCCGGAGACGTCCGGGGCGCGGTAGCACCCGCCCCGGTACGGACGAAGGCGGCGGCCCCGTCGGAGGGGGCCGCCGCCTTCTCGTGGTCCTGCCGTTCAGCCGGTGGGGCTTAGCTGAACGAGTCGCCGCAGGCGCAGGAGCCCGTGGCGTTGGGGTTGTCGATCGTGAAGCCCTGCTTCTCGATGGTGTCGACGAAGTCGATCGACGCGCCGCCCAGGTACGGGGCGCTCATGCGGTCGGTGACGACCTTGACGCCGTCGAAGTCCTTGACGACATCGCCGTCGAGGGAACGCTCGTCGAAGAAGAGCTGGTAACGCAGGCCCGAGCAGCCACCCGGCTGAACGGCGACGCGCAGGGCCAGGTCGTCACGGCCTTCCTGGTCGAGCAGGGCCTTGACCTTCGCCGCGGCGGCGTCGGACAGGATGATGCCGTCGGTGACGGTGCCGGTCTCGTCCGATACGGACATCTACATCTCTCCCGGGTTGTACGGAGACTGCTTGCCGACGGTTGCAACCGTCGGGGCCGCGGATTCATTCCGGGCCGAGCGACTTGTCTTTTCGCCTGTTCTTTCATGCTCGCACACCCGCGACGAAGCGAACAGCGGCCCGAGCGGCGGCGGCCGGTGCGGCACCGGGATTCATGTCACATCGACGCTATGACCATCGTCAAAGTGACGTGAAGCGGGTTATGATAGATAACGTCAAATCGACGAAAAGTAGAAAGGGTGCGTGTCGTGACCACCGCCCAGACCCAGGAGCTCGACGTACAGCCGACTCCTCTTGCCCTGCTGCTCCTCGGCCGTGAGGCCGACCCGAAGAGCGAGCGGGGTGTCGAGTGCCCCGGCGACCTGCCCTCGCCGTCCGACCCGGACCTGGTCGAGCGTGCCCGCGCGGCCAAGGAGAAGCTCGGGGACAAGGTCTTCGTGCTCGGCCACCACTACCAGCGCGACGAGGTCATCCAGTTCGCCGATGTCACGGGCGACTCCTTCAAGCTGGCCCGGGACGCGGCCGCGCGCCCTGAGGCCGAGTACATCGTGTTCTGCGGTGTGCACTTCATGGCCGAGTCGGCGGACATCCTCACCGGCGACGACCAGAAGGTCGTCCTCCCCGACCTCGCCGCCGGATGCTCGATGGCCGACATGGCCACCGCCGAGCAGGTCGCCGAGTGCTGGGACGTGCTGACCGAGGCCGGCATAGCCGAGCAGGTCGTGCCCGTCTCGTACATGAACTCCTCCGCGGACATCAAGGCGTTCACGGGCAAGCACGGCGGCACGATCTGCACCTCGTCCAACGCCGAGCGGGCCCTGAACTGGGCCTTCGAGCACGGCGAGAAGGTCCTGTTCCTGCCCGACCAGCACCTCGGCCGCAACACCGCCGTCCGCGACCTGGGCATGTCCCTGGAGGACTGCGTCGTCTACAACCCGCACAAGCCGAACGGCGGGCTCACCGTCGAGGAGCTGCGGGCCGCGAAGATGATCCTGTGGCGCGGGCACTGCTCGGTGCACGGGCGCTTCAGCCTGGAGTCGGTGCGGGACGTCCGCGAGCGGATCCCGGGCGTCAACGTCCTGGTGCACCCCGAGTGCAAGCACGAGGTCGTGGCCGCGGCGGACTACGTCGGCTCGACCGAGTACATCATCAAGGCCCTGGAGGCCGCCCCGGCCGGTTCCAAGTGGGCCATCGGAACCGAGCTGAACCTCGTGCGGCGGCTCGCCAACCGTTTCGCGCCCGAGGGCAAGGAGATCGTGTTCCTCGACCGCACGGTCTGCTTCTGCTCGACGATGAACCGGATCGACCTGCCGCACCTGGTGTGGACGCTGGAGTCGCTCGCCGAGGGCAACCTGGTCAACCGCATCGAGGTCGACAAGGAGACCGAGGCGTTCGCGAAGCTGGCGCTGGAGCGGATGCTGGCGCTGCCGTAGCCTTCGTACCGCCCTGTTGTCACCGCCCTGTCGTCACCCCGAGGCGGGTTCGTCCTCGGGGGCCGCGGGGTCGAGGCTGAAGACCGTGCCGTCCGGGGTGCTCACGACCAGTGCGCCGCCGTACGGCAGCACCATGGACCTGGTCGAGTCGCCCTCGGCGGTGCGGTCGGCCTGTGCGCCCGACTCCCACAGCAGGGTGCCGTCGTTGGGGTCGAGGGCCGCGACCCGGCCGCTGATGCTGGCCACGTACACGGTCTGGGTCGCGCCGTCGTACGTGGGCTGGCCCGAGCCCTCGACACTGGTCCCGGTCTGCCACAGGAGCTTGCCGGTCAGTGGGGACACGGCGGCCACCTTGCCGTTGGCCTGGGCGATCCACAGGGTGTCGGCGGCCATCCGCACCGAACCGTCGTAGGTCCGGGTCAGCTTCGTCGCG
The DNA here is from genome assembly GCF_030403745.1 of Streptomyces sp. S.PB5. Lineage (GTDB taxonomy): Bacteria > Actinomycetota > Actinomycetes > Streptomycetales > Streptomycetaceae > Streptomyces. Next base: position 558,710 of record NZ_JAQMWP010000001.1, on the reverse strand, counting down.
GTGCCCTTGCCGGTGTCCGGGTCGAGCAGCCAGACCGCGCCGAACGTCAGGTCCTGGGGGCGCGCCGGGCCGAGCTCGCCGCCGACGACGAAGACCAGGCGGCCGTCGACGGCGCCGAGCAGGCTGCTCGCGTGCGGGGTGTTCAGCCGCCGGAGCACCGATCCGTCGCGCTTGTCCAGCTCCAGGAGGAGGGCGTCCTCGCTCTCGGCGTCCGGGAAGCAGTGCGCGTACAGCCGGGTGCCGGCCGTCGTGAACTGGCAGTAGTCGTCGGAGGGCAGCTCCGCGGTCCAGCGGTCGGCGCCGGTGCGCACGGAACGGGCCGTCACCAGCTTGCCTGTGACGTCGGGGGTCATGACGAGGTCGCCGGACAGGATCTGGTCGACGCTCACGCTGTTCCTCGGCCGGGACCACCGCTCTTCGCCGCTCTCGGTGTCGAGGGCCACGATGCTGGCCGCCACGCCCTTGGCGCCCTCGAAGACGGAGTGCTGGAGGAGCATCGTGTCGTCCTGCACCCCGAGGAGCTGGAAGATGTCGCGCCGCTGCCGCGCGTCCGCGTCCTCGGCCGAGGACGCGAGAGCGGAACGCCAGACGGTGGCGCCGGTACGGCCGTCCAGGCGGACCGGGAGGATGTTGTTGCCCGCGCAGTAGACCGCGTTCTCGTAGCGCCGGCAGGTCGCTTCGCCCGCGTCCCCACCCTCCTTGACCAGCGCGTTGATCTCGCCCCGCTCCGCCGTCGCGAACGTCGTCGACCGCCAGGGCTGCCAGTCGGCGGGGAGCGCCACCAAGCGGGAGTCCTCGACCGAGGCGGGATCCTCGGCCGGGTCGTCTTCCGGGAAGCCCGGTCCGAACGCCAGGTACCACCCCGTTCCCAGGATCAGCGCACCCACCGCGCAGACCGCCGTCAGCAGCGGGCGGACCCTGCGGCGCGCCGGGCCCCCGCCCCGGGTGCGCTTCGCGGGCGACGCGTGCCCGGTCCCCACGTAGGTCTCCTCGACGGTCCTCAGGCCGGCCGACGTGAGGGTCGCGGTGTCCATGTCCATCGGGTCGGACTCGGGCAGTGCCTCCGCGAACTCCTTGGCCAGGACGTCCAGTTGGGGGCGCTCGGCGGGGTCCTTGACCAGACAGCGCTCCAGGACCGCGCGCAACTTCGGTGGTACGCCGTCCAGCCCGGGCGGTTCGTGGACGACCCGGAAGGCGGTCATGTAGGGGCTGTCGGCGTCGAAGGGGCCGCGTCCGGTGGCCGAGTAGACCAGGAGCGCGGCGAGCGAGAAGACGTCCGAGGCGGGTCCGACCGTGCGGGCGTCGGTGAACTGTTCCGGTGACATGAAGGGCGGGGTGCCGATCATCTGGCCGGTCTCGGTGAGGGTCTGGTGGTTCTCGGCGGCGCGGGATATGCCGAAGTCGATGACGCGGGGGCCGTCCTCGGCCATCAGGACGTTGGCGGGCTTGAGGTCGCGGTGGACGACTCCGGCGCGGTGGATGTCCTGCAGCGCCTCCACCAACCCCAGGGCCAGGCGCCGCAGTTGGGTGCCTCTGAGGGCGCCGTGGTCGCGGATGCGTTCGGCGAGGGAGCTGCCGGGGACGTACTGGGTCGCCATCCAGGGGCGTACCGCCTCCGGGTCGGCGTCCACCACGGGTGCGGTGAAGGCGCCGCTGACCTTGCGGACGGACTCGATCTCCTGGCGGAAGCGGGCGCGGAAGACCCTGTCCTCCGCGTACTGGGCGTGCACCACCTTGACGGCCACGTCACGGCCCGAGCGCGATCTGCCCCAGTAGACGACGCCCATGCCTCCGGAGCCGAGCCGGTCGACCAGCTTGTACCCGCCGACCGTTTTCGGGTCGTCCTTGTGCAGTGGCACGACCGGGATCCCCTTCACCGTAAAGCAGTTCGAGCCACAAGATACATAACGCGGAAACGCCGACGGCCGGGTTCCGGAGTGTCGCAGATCCAGAACCCGGCCGTCGCCGTCGTCACACGCCGGCGGGTTCCGGCTGGGCCGGTACCTCCGCCTTCTTCTCCCGCTTCAGGGCCCGCTTCTTCGCGCGGCGCTCCTTGCGGAGCTCCAGCATCGTGTAGAGCGTCGGGACCAGGAGCAGGGTCAGCAGGGTCGAGGTGATCAGGCCGCCGATCACGACCACCGCGAGCGGCTGGGCGATGAAGCCGCCCTCGCCGGTGACCCCGAGGGCCATCGGGAGCAGGGCGAAGATCGTCGCCAGGGCCGTCATCAGGATCGGGCGGAGCCGGTGGCGGCCGCCCTCGATGACCGCGTCGACCGTCGAACAGCCCTGCTTGCGGTACTGGTTGATCAGGTCGATCAGCACGATCGCGTTGGTCACCACGATGCCGATGAGCATCAGCATGCCGATCATCGCGGGGACGCCCATCGGGGTGTCCGTGATGATCAGCAGGCCGATCGCGCCCGTCGCCGCGAAGGGGATCGAGACGAGCAGGATCAGCGGCTGGACCAGCGAACGGAAGGTCGCGACCAGGAGCATGAAGACGATCGCGATCGCCGCGAGCATCGCCAGGCCCAGGTTCTTGAACGCGCTGTCCTGGTCCGAGGTGACTCCGCCGATCGAGGCCGTGGCGCCCTCCGGGAGCTTCAGGGCGTCGAGCTCGGACGTGAGGTCCGCGCTCACCGCGCCCGTGTTGTCGCCGGTCGGCTTGGCGGTGATGGTGGCGGCGCGCTGGCCGTCGATCCGGGTCATCGAGACCGGGCCGTCCACCAGCTTCACGGTGGCGACGTCACCCAACTTCACCGGGCCGAGCGGCAGTTCCTGCAGCTCCTTCAGCGTCTGGGCCGGCCTCGCCGACCTGATGACGACATCGCGCTCGGTGTCGTCGAGGATCGCCTTGGCCGCCATGGTGCCCTTGACCGCCTGGGTGACGGCGGCGCCGAGGGTCTGGTCGTCGAAACCGGCCGCGGCGGCCTTGGAGTTGGCCTTCACCGAGATGCGCGGCACGCTCTGCGCCAGGTCGCTGGTCACGTCCGTCACGTCGTCCAGGCCGGCGACCGTCTTGCGGACCTCCTCCGACGCCTCGCGCAGGACGTCCGCGTCGGCCGCCTTCACGACCACGCTGAGGTCCTGGCTGCCGAAGCCGTCACCGGCCGCGATGGTCGTCGTACCGATGCCGTCGAGCTTCTTCAGTCCGGCCTCGATGCGGTCCTGTACGTCGTCCGAGGCCGCCGAGTCCTCCAGCATCACGGAGTAGGAGGCCTGGTTGGTGTCGGTGCCGCCGCCGAAGGCCGCCATGAACCCGGAGGAGCCGATGGTGACCTGGTAGTCCTTGACGCCCTTGGTGCCGGCGAGGAGCTTCTCGACCTTCTTCGCCTGCTCGTCGGTGGCCGCGAGGCTGGTGCCGGGCTTCAACTCCTGCTTGACGGTGAGGACTTCCTGCTCGCCCTGGTCGAAGAAGTTGGTCTTGAGCAGACCGGACATGCCGAACGTGCCGACGAGGATGACGACCGCGATCAGCACGCTGGTCAGCCGGCGCCGGGTCGCGAACCGCAGGACGGGGACGTACAGGCGCTGGAGCCTGCTCTTCGCCTCCTTCTCCTCCGCGAGGCGGCGGGCTTCCTCGGCGTCCTCGGGGGTGCCCTTCGGGGCGCGCAGGAACCAGTACGACAGGACCGGGACGACCGTCAGGGAGACGAGGAGCGAGGCCAGCAGGGCGGCCGTGACCGTGAGGCTGAAGGAGCCGAACAGCTCGCCCACCATGCCGCCGACCAGGCCGATCGGCAGGAAGACGGCGACCGTGGTGAGGGTCGAGGAGGTGACCGCTCCGGCGACCTCGCGGACCGCCTTGAGGATGGCCTCCTGGCGCTCCTCGCCGTAGCCGAGGTGGCGCTTGATGTTCTCCAGGACCACGATCGAGTCGTCGACGACCCGGCCGATGGCGATGGTGAGCGCGCCCAGCGTCAGCATGTTGAGGGAGAGGTCGCGGGTCCACAGCACGATCAGCGCGAGGACCACGGACAGCGGGATCGACACCGCCGTGACGAGGGTGGAGCGGACCGACGCCAGGAAGACCAGGATCACCAGGACCGCGAAGAGCAGACCGAGCGCGCCCTCGGTGGTCAGGCCCTCGATGGCCTTGGCGACCGCCGGGCCCTGGTCGCTGACGACCGTGACGGTCGCGTCGGAGCCCAGGTCCTTCTGCATGTCGGCGAGCTTGTCCTCGACCGCGTTCGAGATGGAGACCGCGCTGCCGTCCTGGTCCATCGTCACCATCACGGCGAGGCTGGGCCTGCCGTCGGTGCGGGTGATGGAGTCGGCCGGGGCCTGCTCCTGCCTGACCGTGGCCACGTCGGCGAGGCGTACGGGCTTGCGTCCGGGTTCGCCGGTGACCATCAGGTCCTGGATCTGCCCGACCGAGGTGAAGCCGCCGCCGACCTGGACGGTGCGGTTGGCGCCGGCCTCGTCGAAGGAACCGGCGGGGACGGTCGCGCCGCCCGCCTGGAGGGCCTGCGCGAGGGCGGCCGAGGTCAGGCCCGCCTTCGCGAGCTTCGCGTCGTCCGGGGTGACGGTGACCTGGAGGTCACGGACGCCGTCGACGGTGACCTGGCCGACGCCGTCGATGGACTCCAGGTCCGGGACGATCGTCTTGTCGAGCTGGTCGGCGAGGGCCTGCTGGTCCTTGTCGGAGGTGACGGCGAGCACGACGGTCGGCATGTCGTCGGTGGAACCGGCGACGACCTGCGGGTCGACGTCGTCCGGGAGCTGGGCGCGGGCCCGGTTGACGGCCTGCTGGACGTCGGCGACGAGCTGCTTGGTGTCGGGGCCGTAGTCGAAGGACGCCATGATCAGGGCGTTGCCCTCACTGGCCGTGGAGGTGACGCCCTCGATGCCGTCGACGGCTTCGAGGCTGTTCTCGATGGGCTCGACGACCTGCTTCTCGACGACGTCCGGGGAGGCGCCCTGGTAGGGGGCGAGCACGGACACCATCGGCAGTTCGATGGAGGGCAGCAGCTGCTGCTTGAGCTGGGGAATCGCGATCGCTCCGAAGGCGAGCGCGATGATCGACATCAGGCCTATGAGGGCACGTTGCGCGAGGCTGAATCTCGACAGCCAGGACATGGGTCAGGGATCTCAATTCTGTGAGCGGCAGAAGCGGCCCCTACACCCTGTGTCCTGTGGGGCGGGTGTTTCGTAGCCCCCAGGTCCAATTCCTCATCCGGCGCATACTCCGGCCGCAGTACGCCCGGGTGGAGTTCAGTCCACCCTTGGACGTACCAGCCCCGACTCGTACGCGATCACCACGAGCTGTGCCCGGTCCCGGGCGCCCAGCTTGGCCATGGCCCGGTTGACGTGCGTCTTCACGGTGAGCGGGCTGACTTCGAGCCGTTCGGCGATCTCGTCGTTGGAGTGCCCGCCGGCGACCTGGACGAGGACCTCGCGCTCCCGGACGGTGAGGGCGTCGAGGCGGGCGGTGCGGGCCGGGTCGGCGGCCTCCTCCGCCCCGTCGCCCTGGGCGAGGAAGCGGGCGATCAGGCCCTTGGTGGCGGCCGGGGAGAGCAGCGCCTCGCCGCCCGCCGCGATCCGGATGGCGCTGAGCAGCTCGTCGGGTTCGCTGCCCTTGCCGAGGAACCCCGAGGCGCCGGCGCGCAGCGACTGCACGACGTAGTCGTCGACCTCGAAGGTCGTCAGGATGACCACCCGGACATGGGCCAGCGACGGGTCCTCGCTGATCATCCGGGTCGCGGCGAGACCGTCGGTGCCGGGCATCCGGATGTCCATCAGCACGACGTCGGCGCGCTCCTGCCGGGCCAGCCGCACCGCCTCCGCGCCGTCGGACGCCTCGCCCACGACCTCCATGTCGGGCTCGGAGTCGACGAGCACCCGGAAGGCACTGCGGAGCAGGGCCTGGTCGTCGGCGAGCAGGACGCGGATGGTCATACGGGGTCCTCTGCGGCAGGGGGTTCGCTGCTACGGCTTGGTGTCACGACAACTGCCGCGGGGTGCGCGGGAGTTCCACGGCCTCGTCATACGGGGGTCATCGGGGGTCATACGGCGTCGTCGGCGGCGCGGCTGCGGGTCTTGACCGGCAGGATCGCATGGACGCGGAACCCGCCGCCGTAGCGGGGACCGGTGGTGAGAGTGCCGCGCAGGGCGGTGACGCGTTCCCGCATGCCGAGGAGGCCGTGGCCGCCGCCGTTCTCGGGGTCGTCATCCTTCCCCGCGCCGTTGTCGAGGACGGTGATCTCGATGTTCGGACCCACCCGGACGACGCTGACCTCGGCTTTCGCCTCCGTACCGGCGTGCTTCTGAACGTTGGTGAGGCCTTCCTGGATGACGCGGTAGGCGGCCAGGTCGACGGCGGCGGGGAGTTCGGTGCCGGCGTCGGCGCGGGCAACCTCGACATGGAGTCCGGCGCTGCGGAAGGTGCCGACGAGTTCGTCGAGGCGGTTCAGGCCCGGGGCGGGCTCGGTCGGTGCCTCGGGGTCGCCGGACTGTCTGAGCAGACCGACGGTGGCGCGGAGTTCGTTGAGCGCGGAGCGGCTGGCCTCACGTACGTGGGACAGGGCCTCCTTGGCCTGGTCGGGCCGCTTGTCCATGACATGCGCGGCCACTCCCGCCTGGACGTTGACCAGGGCGATGTGGTGGGCGACCACGTCGTGCAGATCACGGGCGATCCGCAGCCGCTCCTCGGCGACCCGGCGGCGGGCCTCCTCCTCGCGGGTGCGTTCGGCTTTCTCGGCGCGGTCCTGGATGGCCTGCACGAAGGCCCGGCGGCTGCGGACCGCGTCGCCCGCGGTGGCGCCGATGCCGGTCCAGGCGAAGATGCCGAGGTTCTCCTGGGCGTACCAGGGCAGGGGGCCGCCGAGCATGGCGGCGGCGGTGAGGACGGTCATCGTCAGCAGGCCGACGCGCCAGGTGGTGGGGCGGTCGGTGGTGGAGGCGACGGTGTAGAGGGCGATCACCGCGGCCATGGCGACGGGGGCGCGGGGGTCCCCGGTGACGCACTCGACGATCGAGAAGGAGCCAGTGAGGGCGAGCACCGTCATCGGGGCGCGGCGTCGGAAGACCAGAGCGGCGGCGCTGAGTCCGATGAGGACCAGGCTGAGCGGGGCCGGCGTACGGAAGCCCCAGGTGACGCCGTCCGGTCCCCGCGGGTCCACGAACGAGCCGGCCACCATGCAGCCGAGGACGCCGGCCGCGAGCAGGGCGTCCAGCGCCATGGGGTGCGCCTTCAGCTGGTGCCGGACGCGGTCGAGGGTGCTCACGTCTGCCAACGGTACGGGTGCCCTGCGGGGCTTGGAACGGGGGTCACCTGTAGGTTTCCTGTGCGGTTGCCCGGCGCTTCCGGTGCCCCCTGCTGGGGGCTGCCGCCCCCAGACCCCCGCTGTCGGCCCTTAAGGGGCCTCGTCCTCAAACGCCGGACGGGCTGAGTTCCTGGGCCTGCGTCAAGAAGTGACCGCCGACGGGCTTAGTCACTCAGCCCGGGATCAAGCCGTCGTCGCTCAGCATGTCCCGGACCTGTTCCAGCGTTGCGTCCGGGGCCGGGAGGATCAGGTCCGAGGGTTCGAGGGCGTCGTCCGGCAGTGGGTCGCCCAGTTCTCGGACCTTGGCCAGGAGGGCGTCGAAGGTGCGGCGGAAGCCTGGGCCGTCGCCGTTCTCCATCTCGGCCAACAGCTCGTCGTCCAGCTTGTCCAGCTCGGTGAGGTGGCTGTCGGCCAGCCTCACCTGCCCCTCCCCCATGATCCTGACGATCATGTCGCCCTCCTAAGGCGTGGGCCCTACTGCTTGTCGAAGCGCGGGGTGTCCTGCGGCTGCTGCTGGGACTGCGACTGTGCGCCCGAACCGCCCTCGATGGCCTGCTGGCCACCGGACGGCCCACCCGCCAGCTCCGCCTTCATGCGCTGCAGTTCCAGCTCTACATCCGTACCACCCGAGAGGCGATCCAGCTCGGCCTGGATGTCGTCCTTGTGCATGCCGGACTGGTCGTCGAGGGCCCCGGAGGCGAGGAGCTCGTCGATCGCGCCCGCCCTCGCCTGGAGCTGCGCCGTCTTGTCCTCGGCACGCTGGATGGCCATGCCGACGTCGCCCATCTCCTCGGAGATGCCGGAGAAGGCCTCGCCGATCCGGGTCTGGGCCTGGGCCGCGGTGTAGGTGGCCTTGATGGTCTCCTTCTTGGTGCGGAAGGCGTCGACCTTCGCCTGCAGGCGCTGGGCCGCCAGGGTGAGCTTCTCCTCCTCGCCCTGGAGCGTCGCGTGCTGCGTCTCGAGGTCCGTCACCTGCTGCTGGAGGGCGGCGCGGCGGGAGAGCGCCTCGCGGGCCAGGTCCTCACGGCCCAGCGCGAGCGCCTTGCGGCCCTGGTCCTCCAGCTTGGACGACTGGTTCTGGAGTTGGTTGAGCTGGAGTTCCAGGCGCTTGCGGGACGTGGCCACATCGGCCACGCCGCGGCGCACCTTCTGGAGCAGCTCCAGCTGCTTCTGGTACGAGTAATCGAGGGTCTCGCGCGGGTCCTCGGCCCGGTCAAGGGCCTTGTTCGCCTTCGCGCGGAAGATCATCCCCATACGCTTCATGACACCGCTCATGGGCTTCGCGCGCCCCCTTCTGACCGAGTCCAGCTCCAGCTCTGCGACAGAACCCACAGTACGGGCCCTGCATCCATTGACGCACTGTTCCGGGGCGGATGCGCTCCTCCCCAAGGACGACTGGCCAAGGCCTTGCTCCGGCGTAGGGAGTAGGTGACCTTCAGGGTGAGCAGTAGGTCACCGGCCGTCCCCTTACGTCCCCTACATGACGACTGGCGTTGCCGGATCGTTCCCCACCGGGCTGGGGTCCAACCCCGGGCACCCCTTACCCTTGGGTTTTGTGTTCCGTAGCCGTGCCACCAAGGACGAGAAGGCCCCCGCCGACAAGGCGCCGGTGACCGACTCCATGCAGACCCGCCACCCCGAGGCCAAGAAGGGCCGCCCCACTCCCAAGCGGAGCGAGGCCCAGTCGCAGCGCCGCAGCGTGGCCAATACGTCGATGACGCGCAAGGAAGCCGCCAAGCGGCAGCGCGACGAGCGCCGCGCCGCGCTGGAGAAGCAGCGCCAGGCGCTGGCCGGCGGCGACGAGCGGTATCTGCCCGCCCGTGACAAGGGCCCGGTCCGCAAGTTCGCGCGCGACTTCATCGACTCGCGGTTCAACGTGGCGGAGTTCTTCCTGCCGATGGCCGTGATCATCCTCGTGCTGAGCATGGTGCGGGTGGCCTCGCTGCAGAACATCGCGCTGCTGCTGTGGCTCGTCGTGATCGTCATGATCGTGCTGGACTCGGTCCTCACGGGCTTCCGCCTGCGCAAGCGGCTGGGCGAGCGCTTCCCCGACCAGTCCCGCAAGGGCGCGGTCGCCTACGCCCTCATGCGCTCCCTCCAGATGCGTCGGCTCCGGCTGCCCAAGCCGCAGGTCAAGCGCGGAGAGCGGCCCTGAGCACTACGCCGTTCACCGGGGGCGCGGCGGATGCCTGGCTGAGCAAGCTGGGCGGGCTGCGGGATGTCGTACGACAGGAGCTGGTGGCCCGCCAGCTGGACGAACAGATAGCCGGGCGCTTTCCGGTCGGGCAGCGGTTGCGTGTGCTCGACGTCGGGATGGGACAGGGCACCCAGGCGCTGCGCCTGGCCCGGGCCGGTCACCAGGTGACCGGGGTCGAGCAGGACGCGGCGATGATCTCCGCCGCGCGCGAGGCCCTCGCCGCGGAACCCGAGGGCATCCGGGAACGGGTGCGGCTCGTCCAGAGCGACGGCCGCGACACCGGCGTGCACTTCCTGCCGGGCAGCTTCGATGTCGTGCTCTGCCATGGCGTGCTCATGTACGTCGAGGAGCCGGACGCCCTGCTGGCCGGGCTGGGGCGGATGCTGGCCCCGGGCGGGCTGGTCTCGCTGCTCGTGCGGAACGGCGACGCGCTGGCCATGCGGCCGGGGCTCGCCGGGGACTGGACCGGTGCGCTCGGCGGCTTCGACACCGTCTCGTACACCAACCGGCTCGGAATGGACGTACGGGCCGACCGGCTGGAGACGCTCACCGCGACGCTGGCCGGGATCGGGGCGCCGCTGCACGCCTGGTACGGGGTGCGGGTGTTCACCGACACCGCCGCGGACGACGCGGAGATCCCTGACGACCTGGAGACGCTGCTGGCCTGCGAGGAGCGGGCCGGGCGGACGGATCCCTATCGGCAGGTCGCGGCGCTGCTGCATCTGTGCGGGGTGCGGGGCTGACGGTACGGGTCCCTGGGCTCGGGTGCCCTCGTTCGGGTGAGCAGCACAAGCCGGACATTCACCCCGTGGAGAGACTCGGGGCATGGACGCTTCCCGCACCCGTGCCCGTGCCCTCCGTCTCGCCGTGCCCGTCGCCGCGCTCGCGTGCTCGCTCGCGCTGCTGTCCGCGTGCTCGGAGGACTCCTCGTCGAAGTCCGGTTCCACCACCGCCCAGGCCGCCGTCCCCATGGCAGCGGGCGACCTCCAGGACGACTACACGAAGGTCATCAAGGAGGTCCTGCCGTCGGTCGTGCAGATCGAGGCCAGCAGTGACCTGGGGTCCGGGGTGGTCTACGACGACAAGGGGCACATCGTCACCAACGCGCATGTCGTCGGTGACGAGAAGACGTTCCAGGTGACGACCGCGAACAGCGAGACCGCGCTCACCGCGAAGCTCGTCTACGCCTACCCCGAGCAGGACCTCGCCGTCATCAAGCTGGACCAGGTGCCGGACGGACTGCGGGCGGCGGCCTTCGCAGACTCCTCCAAGGTCGAGGTCGGGCAGATCGTGCTGGCGATGGGCTCGCCGCTCGGGCTGTCCTCCAGCGTGACCCAGGGCATTGTCTCGGCGACGGGACGGACCGTCACGGAGGGCCCCGCCGGCGGTGGTACGGGGGCCACCATCGCCAACATGGTGCAGACCTCCGCGGCCATCAACCCCGGCAACAGCGGCGGCGCCCTCGTCAACCTCGACGGGCAGGTCATCGGCATCCCGACCCTCGCCGCGACCGACCCCGGCCTGGGCGACAGCGCGGCGCCGGGCATCGGGTTCGCGATCCCGTCGTCCATGGTGAAGACCGTCGCCGACCAGATCATCAAAGACGGCAGGGTGACCGACTCCGGGCGGGCCGCGCTCGGCATCACCGCCCGTACGGTCGTGGACGACAGCTACCGGGCCGCCGGGGTCGCGGTCGTCGAGGTCAAGGACGGCGGGGCCGCGGACAAGGCCGGTATCGAGGCGGGGGACATCATCACCCGGCTCGGGGACACCGACATCACGACGGTCACTTCTCTCTCCGAGGCGCTGGCGGCGGACGCGCCGGGCGACAAGGTGACGGTGACGTACACGCGGGACGGGGCGGAGAAGACGGTGGATGTGACGCTGGGCGAGCAGTAGGGGCAGCGGGGCAGTGAGAAGGGGCGGCCTGTGATCCGGCCGCCCCTTTCCTCGTGCTTACGCCTCTTCGGCGTGCAGGCTCATCGGCCCGTAGATCTTCGTGCCGTCCTCGTACAGGTGCACCTGATCCGCGCCGCCTTCCGCGAGGTCCTTCCAGACCTCCCCGATCCAGGACTCGGCGTCCCCCTGCGTGGTGAACTCCTCAGGCGCGACCGCGGGCTGGACCTCCGTCCCGTCGGCCTTCTCGAATACCCACGTCCATGCCGCCATGTACGCCTCCCTGGTGTGAACACCTGCAAAGCAGAAGCCGGATCTTGATCCGGCTCCTGCCATGAGCCTATCCGGACGCGCAGCACCTGCACCGACAAGCGAAAATCAGGTCCGTGGAACTCACTCTCCTCGGCACCGGCGCTCCCCGCGGACTCCCCCGGCCCGACTGCCCCTGTGCCGCCTGCGCGGTGGCGCTCGGGGCCGATGCGCGGGCGGCCACCGCGCTGCTCGTCGACGGGGCCCTGCTGCTCGACCTGACGCCCGGCGCGGCGTTCGCGGCGGCCCGGGCCGGTCATTCGCTGGGGCAGGTGCGTCAGGTGCTGCTGTCGCATCCGCACGACGGGCCTGCCGTGGAGGTGCCGGCCGGGCTGCCGCAGCCGGGACGGGTGCCGGACGGGCGCGAGCTGGCGCTGCTGACGGGACATCGGGTGCGGGCGGTGGCGATGGACGCGCCGGGGACCGGGTACGCGGTGACCGGGCCGGACGGGCAGCGGCTGCTGTATCTGCCGCCCGGGGGCGCTCCGGCGGGGCTGGAGGAGAACCCCAAGGACATGTACGACATGGTCCTCGCCGATGTCGTGGGGCGGCCGGACGCGCTCGCCAGGCTGCGGGCGGTCGGGGCGGTGGGGCCGACCACCGATGTCATCGCCGTGCATCTGGACCACGACGTGCCGCCGGGCACCGAGTTGCGGCGGCGGCTCGCGGCGGCGGGGGCGCGGGCCGTGCCCGACGGTACGACGCTGGCCGTCGGCGCCTACGAGGACGTACCGGATGTGCCGCGGCGGACGCTGGTGCTGGGCGGGGCGCGGTCCGGGAAGTCGGTGGAGGCGGAGCGGCGCCTCGAGGCGTTTCCCGAGGTGCTGTACGTGGCCACCGGCGGCACGCGGAACGGGGACGGGGAGTGGGCCGCCCGGGTCGCCGCGCACCGGGAGCGACGGCCCGGGTCCTGGCGTACGACCGAGACCTGCGACCTCGTGCCGCTGCTCGCCGAGGACGGGCCGCCGTTGCTCATCGACTGTCTGTCGCTGTGGCTGACGGACGCGATGGACGCCGTCGGGGCGTGGGACGACGCGGAGTGGGCCGACGGGGGTGAGCGGGCGCTGCGGGAGCGGGTGCGGGAGTTGACGGAGGCGGTGCGGGCGACCCGGCGGACCGTGGTCGCCGTGTCCAACGAGGTGGGGTCGGGGATCGTGCCGACGACCGCTTCCGGGCGGCGGTACCGGGACGAACTCGGGCGGCTGAACGTGGCGTTCGCGGGTGAGTGCGAGCAGGTGGTGCTGGTGGTGGCGGGGCAGGCGCTCGTCCTACGCGGGTGAGGGGTCCTTGCGGGCGATGACCCGGTGGGGTGTCCAGGGGTGGGGGCGGCGGGTCGGGGCCGGGAGGACCGTGCAGCCCCGGGACTCCAGTTCCGTGCGGAGTCCTTGCGAGGGGGCCTCCGGGCTCTCCAGGAGGAGGTAGCCGCCGGAGCGCAGCACGCCGAGTGCTGCGTGGAGTTCCCCGGCCGGGTCCAGGGGGCGGCGGACGGTGACGACGTCGTAGCGCTCACGCAGGGTCTTCGCGAGCTGTTCGTCCGTCAGGCTGCCGACGTACGCCTCCTCCACCCGGTCGGCCTCCCTCGCCTGCTCCACGCGGGGCGTCGGGTCGATGCCGTCGAAGGAGGTGTACGGGAAGAGTTCCCTGGCCGTCTCCGGGAAGCGGGCGTCGCCGGTTCCCACGTCCAGCCAGCTCTCCGGTTCCGGGAGGAGCCGCAGGATCGCGCGTGCCGTCGAGCGGTGACGGCGTCTGCGGTCGAGGTCGTTGACACGGGTGCGCAGGCGCTTCATGGGGGCTCCCTGAGACGTATGACAATCCGCTGCAAAACGGAACGTATGGGATCCGGATCTTGGGGGCAACGACGTCGGGTGTGCGTGGTGACCATGTGGCGGCGTCCTGTTCGACCGGTGCCGGTACTGTTCGGCGAATGAGCTCGCTTAATCTCGACGACTTCACCGATCTGATCGAGCGCCCCGACGGTGGGGTGCGCCGCGACGCCGAGGCGCGTCGGGAGCGTCAGATCGTGCCGCCCGGGTCGCTGGGCCGCCTCGACGACCTGGGTGAGTGGCTGGCGGCGGCGCAGTCCGCCGTACCGGTGCGGCCGGTCGAACGGCCGCGGGTGGTTCTCTTCGCCGGCGACCACGGCATCGCCGAACTCGGTGTCTCGGCCCGGCCGGCGGGCAGCGCCGGGGAGTTGGTGCGCGAGATCCTCGAGGGCGGGCGGCCGGTGTCGGTGCTCGCGCGGCGGCTCGGGGTGCCGGTGCGGGTCGTGGACATGGCGCTGGACTGCGAGCCGGACACGCTGCCGGAGGATGTCGTACGGCATCGGGTGCGGCGCGGCAGCGGCCGTGTCGACGTCGAGGACGCGCTGACCCTGGAGGAGGCGGAGGCCGCCTTCCGGGCCGGGGTCGCGGTGGCCGACGAGGAGGCCGACTCCGGTACGGATCTGGTGGTGCTCGGCGATGTGAGCGTCGGCGGTACGACGGTGGCGGGCGTGCTGGTCGCCGCGCTGTGCGGGACCGACGCGTCCGTGGTGACCGGGCGGGGCGGGGAGGACATCGACGACCTCGCCTGGATGCGGAAGTGCGCGGCGATCCGCGACTCGCTGCGGCGGGCCCGGCCGGTGCTCGGGGATCAGCTGCAGCTGCTGGCGACGGTCGGCGGGGCCGACCTTGCCGCGATCACCGGGTTCCTGCTGCAGAGTGCGGTGCGGAAGATGCCGGTCGTGCTGGACGGCGTGGTGACCGCCGCCTGTGCGCTGGTCGGGCAGCGGATCGCCTTCCGGGCGCCGGACTGGTGGCTGGCCGCGCACGACAGTGGGGAGCCGGGGCAGGCGAAGGCGCTGGACCGGATGGCCCTCGAGCCGGTGCTGGATCACGGGGTGCGGGTCGGCGAGGGCGCCGGGGGGCTGCTGGCACTGCCGCTGGTGCAGGCCGCGGCGGCGCTGGCCGCTGAGCTGCCGGAGAAGCCGGCGGTTGCAGAGGAGGCCGGCGAGGAGCCGGAGAAGGAGGAGTAGTCCCGGGGGAATTCAGGGGCGTCAATCTGACACTTTTGTGTGGGTGTCGCCGGTTTGCCGGGAAGGCGTATGTCAGGCCCGGGAGATCCAGATCACGTAGGTGTCGCTCAACTTTCGCCCTGTTCGGATCGGTCTTCGGACGTGGCCGGTGGCCGCACCGCACGCATCTGGAGACGCGCCGATGGACAGGATCGCCCGCTGGGCCCGTACCGAATGGGGACCGCTGTACGTCACCGTGCGCGGGCCTCTGGTCCGGCGGCGGTGGCGGGCGGCGCCGATGGCGATCGGGGCGGTGTGCCTGACGGCGGTGCTGCAGTTCGTGCAGAACCAGTCGTGGGGCTATCAGTTCGTGCAGAACATCGGGGCGGTACGGGCGGAGGACCCGCTGTGGCTGGCCCTGCTGAGGACGCCCCTGTCGCTGTTCGTACCGGCCCTGGACCTCCCCGTCTGGGGCGCCCTGGCCCAGCTCCTGCTGGTCTTCGGCATCGCGGAGATCTGCCTGGGCTGGTGGCGCACCCTGGTCATCGCCTACGCCGCCACCCTCGCCGGCACCCTCTACGCCCGCCTCGGCATCTGGCTGGGCCCCGACCGCCCGCTCGGCCTCCCGCTCACGGACGCACAGGTCGTGGACACCGGCCCGTCGGCGGCGGTCGTGGGGCTGGCGGTGTTCCTGGGCTGGCGGTACCGCGCGTACATCACGGCGGGGGTCGTGATCGCCGCGATGGTCGTCGAGGTACTGCTGAAGAACAACCTCGCGGGCAAGGAGCACCTGGCGGCCATCGCGGCGGTGCTGATGCTGTGCGGGATCTCGGCGCTACGCCATCGCCGGCACAGGGACCGGGCTCTGACCTGACACCGACGCCGCCCGCCGACGGGGGGCGGCGGGCGGTCGGGGCGGTGAAGCGGTGAACCGCAACGGGGCAAGCCGGTACGGCCTCCGGGGTGTGTCACGGGAGGGCGCGTGGGTTCGGTTTGCCGCCGAGGAGGTCTTCCAGTTTGCGGCGGGGGGTCGTCCAGCGGCGGTCGTGGCGGTAGGCCCGGAGCGTGGCCTTGGCTCGGGCTCGGGGGCGGCGGCGGTAGAAGCGGCGGGCCCAGGGGGAGTTGGGGCGGGCGAGGCGGACGAAGCCGATCAGGCCGACCAGGGGGACGATCACGCTGAAGATCGCCATACGGGCCTTGCCCTTGCTCAGGACGGCCAGGGCGAAGAGGAAGTTGACGGCGACCGTCGAGATCACGCTGGCGCGGTCCTGGAGCTCGTCCTGCGTCAGGTCGTTGACGCCGAAGGGCGAGAAGCCCGACAGCACCAGGCCCACCAGGGCCGCGGTCAGTACGACCACCTCCACGCTCTTGCGGCCCTCCTCCGTCCAGTAGACGTCGTCGAGGTGCAGGATCAGCGCGAACTCGTCCAGGACCAGGCCCGCGCCGATGCCGAAGATGACGGCACAGACGGCGGAGCCGAAGCCGTGCCGGCCGCTTGCGACGGCGCCGAAGCCGCCCACGACGCTCAGGACGACCCCTGGCACCACGTGATGGATGTGCACGCCTCCCGAGCTGATGTTGCCGAACGGTCCCCTGCCCGCGCGGATGAGGCGGGTGATCACCCGGGTGACCAGGAAGGTGACGACGAAGGAGGTGAGGGCGAGCAGCAGCGGGAGCTTGCCCGGTTCGATGATGTTCCGCTGCAGCCAATGTCCCATAAGCGAACTTTATCCATGGGTGCCTCGTACGCATTTCTGACCGCCGGGTAACCTCCTCCGGTGTCCGCGTCCTCTTCGAACCCCTGGCCCGACGGCCTCCGCTTCGCCTTCGGCACCCTCACCGTGCTCCCGGTCAAGGTGACCCGCTGGGACCGTGAAGCGGCCCGCGGCGGCATGCTGTGCGCTCCGCTGGCGGGGCTGGTGGTCGGCGCGACGGCCGCCGCCCTCGGCGTGCTGCTGCTGTTCCTCGGCGCGGGCCCGCTGCTCGCCGCCGTCGCCACCGCCGCCGTACCCGCCGTGCTCACCCGCGGCCTCCACCTCGACGGCCTCGCCGACACCGCTGACGGTCTCGGCAGCGGCAGGCCCGCGGAGGACGCGCTGCGGATCATGAAGCAGTCGGACATCGGGCCGTTCGGGGTGATCACCCTGGTCTTCGTGCTGCTCGCGCAGGTGGCGGCGCTGACGCAGGCGTACGACGAGTCATGGGCGTGGGGCGCGGTGGCCGCGGTCGTCTCGGCGACGGCGGCCCGGCTCGCGCTCACGTCGGCCGCCCGCAGCGGGGTGCCCGCCGCCCGTCCGGAGGGGCTGGGGGCGGCGGTCGCGGGGGTCGTGCCGGTGAGCGGTGCGGTGGCCGTCGGCGTGACGGTCGTGGCGGCGGCCGCGGGGGCGGGCGCGCTGTTCGGGCCGTACGACGTCGTCCGTACGGCCCTGGCGGTCGTTGTCGCCGTCGGGGCCGCCGAGCTCCTGCTGCGGCACTGCACGCGCCGCTTCGGCGGGGTCACCGGTGATGTCTTCGGGGGCCTCGCGGAGACGGCGGCCACGACCGCGCTGGTCGTGCTCTCGCTCGGCGGCTGACCCGCCGCCTAGCAAGCCCGGCGCCACACCCCCAGCTCGTACTTCTTCAGCATCGAACTCAGCTTCAGCTTCTTCGACTCCGCGCAGAACTCGCTCGTCGGCAGCTCGTACTCCACATGGAAGACGGCCTTGTCCGCCTCGATGAACGGCGTGTTGGCGTCGCACTCGTCGTACTCCGCGCACTGTTCGTTGACCGCGAAGTCGAAGTCCTCGACCAGCTGCGGGATCTGGTCGAGGTCGTTCTTCAGGCCCACCGCCATGCCGCGGTCGTGGGCCAGTTCGGCGATCAGCCGGTTGTAGCGGAGCTGGTCGGAGGCCTTCAGGGGGAAGCCGGTGCGGTTGACGTAGCCGTCCATGTTGTCCGGCTCCACCGCGTCGAAGCCCTTGTCACGGCACATGTCGATACGGGCGGCCATCAAGGGCTCCAGGACGTCCGTCTTGCGGATGTCCAGCCAGTACTCGCCCTCCCAGCCGTTGCTGCGGCCGATGACCGACTTGGGGAACTTCTTCGCGTCCGGGCGCCAGTCCTCCCACGCTCCGGTGGAGAGGTAGCAGATCACCTTGCGGCCCTTGTCGTGCAGGGCGCTGACCGTCGACTCGGGCTGGTCGAAGCCGTCGATGTCGTAGACCGGGACGTCGACGGAGGTGTCGATCTTCTTGCCGGTCAGCTGCCACTGCCAGTCGAGGCCGGGGGTCGGCTGCCAGCGCGGGCCGGGTTTCGAGTCCGGGGTCGTCGTACAGGCGGCCAGCAGGAGAAGAGGAACCAGCCAGAAAACGCGTCTCACCGAGCGGACTCCAGAGTGTGGGGCAACGTACCCCAAGGATGATCTCCTACGCCGGGTACCGCGCAGTACAGGTCCACTCCTTCCGCCGTGAGATCGACGGCCTCCGGGACGCCGTACACGAGATGGCACAGCCGTACGTCCGTACTGCCGCGCCATGGCTGCGGGGGTCGTCGGCGGTACGTCGTCCAGTGGCCCTCGAAGGTGACGAGTACGTCGGCGATGCGGGCGTAGGAGGAGTGCGGGAGGGTGCCGTGGTTGAGGGCGAGGGTGCCGCCGGCTGCCCTGGCGAGGTGTCTGTAGTAGCCCAACTCCTCGGGGCCTGACGTGACTTGGTCCAAGAAGGCGCCGTCCGTGCCGTACCAGTCGCGGTGGCGGTCAAGGTCACGGACGACGTCGGCGAGTGGTCTGCGGGCGTAGTCCGTGTCGGCGTAGCCCAGCACCCGTACGTCTTCTGCGCGCAAGCGGGCGGCGACCTCCGCGAAGGCCTCGTCCGGGTGGTCGCCCGGGCCGTTGGCCGGGTTGAGGATCACGCCGTAGAGGCGGGGGGCGGCCGCGATGATCGCGTCCCATTCGGCCGGGCGGACGGACGGGTGCTCGTAGTACGGGATCAGGAGCTTGCTCATCGGTGGGCGGTCACTCTCCCCAACAGGGCGCAGACAAGGGCGGCTTGGGCGACGGCCGCGGTGCCGTAGACGGTCAGGGCGATCCAGTGGTGGTCGCCCGCGTGGGTCAGCAGGGCGAGCGTCTGGGCCGAGGCCGCGGCGAGACAGATCGCCGTCGCGGTGAGGATGGCGCCGAAGGACTGGAGCAGCAGGCCGGTCCAGAGGACGACGCCGAGGAGGAGCAGGGCCGCCAGATGGGCGCCGGTGATGTCGGTGACGAGGCCGAGGGCGAGGAGGATGGCCAGATAGGCGGCCAGGCATTCCAGCAGGGCGGTTGCCGTGGTGCGCCAGAAGGCCTTCGGGGTGCGGGAGTTGCGGAGGCCGGTGAGGCTGCTGCTGCGCAAGCGGTGGAGCAGCCATTCCGCGGGGCCCATGCCGAGGGTCAGGGCGACCGCGGCCAGGGCGTCGTCCAGGGCCGCGTAGAGCACCAGGACGCCGGTTCCCAGGCCGAACAGGGCGTAGGGGAGGGAGGCGAAGAGACGGGGGCCCATGGTTGTCCGGCGGCTGCGGGTGGTTCGTGGCTTGTCGCGTCCGCGCCGCGGCAGCCGCACATTGAATACGACCCTGCGGCCCTTGGGTACGTCACCCAGCGGCAGGACCTCCACCAGCCCCAGGATCGCCACCGCCGCCAAGCAGCCGAGCAGCAGGACGAGTCTCGCTGCGTCCGGCACCGGGTGGGCCAGGGCCAGAGCCGCCCCGCCCGCCATGGGCAACAACGCCAGCAGCAGCACCCGTTCGCGCCCCAGGACCAGCAGAACCGTCGACGCTCCCAGGTACACGGACTGGCCCGCGGCGAAAGCCACGCCCGCCACGTCTCCCGTGCCCGCCACCAGCAGCGCGGCCAGCACACCCAGCACCGCGCCCACCGGGGCGCCCAGCAGCAGGCTGCGTCTGGCCGCCGTACGGTCTCCCAAGCCCAGCCAGGAGTACGCCCGATGCGCCAGGCCCTGGTTCCAGGTCCAGCCGACGAGGGCGCCCGCGAGGAGGGGGACCGTGCCGGCCGGGAGGCCGAAGTCTCTCGGGCCGGTCATCAGGGGGGCGCCCAGGACGTAGCCGAAGCCCGGCAGTGCGAAGACCACGCCCCGGAGCAGACAGCCCAACAGGCCGACCTGCCAGGGGTCGTGGAGGGGTCCGTCCGGTTCGGGGTAGCGGCGGTCGACCCGCTCGTACAGCTCCTCGGCCAGTGCGAAGGAGTTCTTGACGCCGTAGCGCTCGCGTATCTGGTCGTCCGACATGCCGTCGGATTCCAGGAGGGCGGCTATCTCGTCGGGGTGGACGGCCGCGGCGACGAAGTCTTCGAGGCGGGCCGCCAGTTCGTCGATGGGGTCCGGTGCGGCCCAGCTCGGGGTGCGTTGCCGGGGGATGCCGGCGACGGTGTCCGGGCGGGCGCCCGGGGGGAGCCAGACGGAGCCGCTCACCAGTCGGTTCCGTCCGTCGCGACCGCGGCGTACCAGGGGTCGCGCAGTTCGAGGGTCCAGTCGGCGACGGTTTCGAGCGTGGGCTCGTACACCTCGGGCATGCCTGCGAGCTCCTGGTAGATCGTCCGGAAGTTGTCGACGGAACGGCGGAGTGTGAAGCGGTCGATCACCCTCTGTCGCGACAACTCGCCGAGTTTCAGGCGTCGTTCGTCGTCCCGGAGGAGAGTCAGCGCTGCTGCCGCCAGTTTCTCCGGTTCACGCGGCGGGACCACCAGACCCGTGTCGCCCACCGCCTCCCGCACTCCCCCCACGTCCGTCGACACCGTCGTGCGGCCGCAGGACATGGCCTCGATGATGGAGAACGGGAAGCCCTCCGAGATGGAGGAGAGCATGACGACGTGACCGGCCGCGTAGGCCCGCCACACCTCGTTGATGCGGCCCTCGAAGGTGAGTCCGTCGGTGACGCCGAGTTCGGCGGCGAGCTTCTCCAGCCTGGTCCTGTACTCCTCGCCGCCCGGCGGGACCGGGCCGAAGAGCCTCAGTCTCGTCTCCGGGAGCTCGGCGCGGACCATGGCGTAGGAGCGGATCAGGGTCTCCAGGTCCTTGATGGGGTCGACCCGGCCGCACCAGGTGAGGGTCGGGACCTCGGGCTCAGGGCCCGCATGGGGGAAGGCGGACGGGTCCACGCCGTTGTAGACCGTGCGGATCTTGTCGCCGTCGGCGCCGCCGCGCTCCTCCCAGCGGCGGTTGTACTGGTTGCACGGGGTGATCAGGTCCGCGGCCCGGTAGCCGAGCGAGTTGAGTTCGCGGTAGAAGCCGAGCATGAAGGCCTTCACCGGCCAGCGCTGGGCGTCCGAGCGGTAGCCGAGGTAGCGCTCTCGGAGGTAGATGCCGTGCTCGGTGAGGAGGAACGGTACGCCGTCCAGTTCGTGGGCGGCGAGGGCGGGCAGGGTGGCCAGGCCGCTGCTCACCGCGTGGGCGACCGAGTCCTCGGGGATGCGGACGCCGAGGGGGCGCAGGGCGTGTTCCAGCAGGTCGGTCGCCGTCAGGGCGTCATGGACCGTGGGGTTGGCCTCGGCCGTCGGCAGGTGCGGCATCGTCCAGATCCACATCAGGGAGCGCAGGGCCGTCTCGGTGCGCAGGGCCGCCGACAGGCGTCCGTCACGGGCGAGCCCGGCCAGTTCGTAGAGGGCCTCGCCGAAGTCGCAGGGGGACTCGGGGTCCAGGAAGGCGAGCAGGAGACGCTCGTACGAGTCGATGAAGCGGCGCCTCGCCTTGCCGTACGGGGCGTGTCTGCGGCCCGGGAGCGGGCCCCAGGTCGGCACCGAGGTGTGGCGGTACACGTTCGGCGGCAGCTCCCAGGTCACGGGTTCGCGGCCGCTTCCGGTGAGCGACAGGATGTGGAAGTCGACCTCCGGCATGCCCTTGACGAGTTGGTCGCACCAGGTGCTGACGCCGCCGTGGACATGCGGGTAGGTGCCTTCGGTGAGCATGGTGACGTGTCTGCCCGTACGCATCGCTGCGCGGCTCCCCCCTGTTTGCGGATGTTGTGCGAGGGAACTGCGCGCCATGGCCGACTGCGGGTCCGTTGTGGCTTGTCGCGCAGTTCCCCGCGCCCCTGACGGGGCGCTACCCCTGAGGCAGTTTCAGAGTTACCGCCGACTGCAGCGGCTCCGGCGTGGTCCAGGCCGAGCGCTGCCCCGCGTACGGTGTCCCGAACGCAGTGGTAGACAGCAGGAGTTGCTTCTTCGTGCCCTCCGGGGCGGTCACGGGGATCTGAGTCCCGCTCGGAGCCGTGATCGTAACCGTCGTGCCGATCCGGTACGCCGTCACCTTGCCGCTCACCAGCGCCGCCTGCCATGCCGCCCGGCGTTGGAGTTCGGTGCCGATGGCGGTCTGGGAGAGGTTCTGGACCGGGGTGTTGTCGGCGAACAGGGCCCGGTAGTCGGCCAGGACCTTGTTCAGGACCGGGTAGAGGGTGCGGTCCTCGGCCAGGTTGGACTGGTGGGCGTAGTGCGGGCGCGGGTCGTTGCTGATCGCGTGGCCGAGGGCCGTGCGGGCCTCCTGCGGGACGATGTACGACTGGTAGCCGGTGGCCGGGTCGAGCGGGCCGGGGAGGCAGGTGGAGGTCGGGTTGTTCTCGCAGATGCCGCTGCCGCCGTCGGCCGCCGAGGTGTAGATCCAGTTGTACTCGTCGACCATCTCGGCGTCGGTGCCCACGTTGTAGTACACGTTCATCGGGTAGCGGGGCACCGTCTTGGTGCTGCTGCCGACGGAACGCTGCTCCGGCTCACGGGAGTTGTCGGAGCCGGTCCACTTGATGGCGTTGTCGGCGAGGGCGCCGGCGAGGTTGGGGTTGTCGTCGGGCTGCTGCGGCAGGGTCCTCAGGCCCGAGTGCTCACCGGTGACCAGTTCGCCGCGGGTCATCGGAAGGCCCTTGGAAACGCCCCAGTTGTAGTTGTTGCGGATCTCGGCGGAGATGTCGGCGCGGCTCATGTACTGCGTCGTACCGTCGGCGTTCTTCGCGCAGCTCCACGGCACGGTGGAGGTGTCCTGGACGCAGCCCAGGAACCTGTGCGTGTAGGTGTGGTTGATCCAGCGGTACTTGGCCTTGTCGGCGAGCAGCTGGGTGGCGAGGGCGTCCGTGCCGCCGTGCTCGGTCTTCCACTCCTCGCCGGAGCCGGCGTTGTAGACCATGTCGAGGGTGAAGCCCTGTTGCTGCTGCCACTGGGCGGCGTGGACCGCGTCGGCGGCGGTCATCCGGATCGGCGTGGTGCCCTCGCCGTCGCCGCCCGCGCAGTCGAAGTCGCCGGGCGTGCAGTTGGCCTGGGTGTCCCACCGGCTGTCGGGGGCGAGGACGTCGTCGATGTGGACGGCGAAGTAGTTGCGGGCCTGCCCCAGGTGCACGCCCTGGGTGAGCCATTCGACGATGCCGCGGGCGAGTACCCGGTACTGCTGCTGGTACTGGTTGTAGGCGAAGGTCACCACGAGTTCGCGGCGCCCGTCGTGGGCGTACTCGCCGATCAGGCTGCCGCGGCCGGTGCCGCCGGGCACGGCGGTGTCGACGTAGCTGGTGAAGCCGGTGCCGGGCGTGGCCACATAGCCGTAGCTCTCCAGCACCGACGGGGAGTTGTCCTCGAAGGTGAGCGCGCCGTCGAGATAGCCGAAGGGCCCCGCCTTGCCGGCGGTGGTGACGCCCGCCTCCCGCCCGTCCAGCGAGCCCGAGTAGCTGCTGTACTCCAGGCCCACTCCCGGGTGCGCCCAGGTGTAGGCGTCGACCTGCGGGATGCCGTACGTCCGCTCGTAGGTCTCCAACGCGGTCTGCTCGGCCGAACCGGCGCCGAACGGGGCCTCGTTGGGCATCACCACGCCCTGGTACTTGGCCCGGGGCGTGCCGTTCACCGTGTCGCTGAGGAAGGCGTCCGTGATGGCCGGGCGGCCCGGGTCGTTCAGGTCGACGGTGGTGTACGGGATGCCGGTGCTCTTCAGCTGGGCGGTGATGGCCTGAACCGGGCTGTCGCCGTTGTCCACGACCAGTACTTTGAGATCGATGCGCGGCGTCGCCGCGGCCGCGGCGCCGGGTGCGCCCAGCCCCAGCGCGATGAGTCCCGCCGTCGTGGCGACGGCGGCCGTGGCTCTCCATCTGTGCGCACTCTGCGCCATTGGGTGTCCCTTCCCCCCAGAAGATCTCCTTGAGGGCCCCTCATGGTCCCTTGTGATACATCCAAGGAAGATCTTGGAAATCATGCAAAGCGGTGAGCGGGGTGCCCACCGGAACACCAGGAGTGTGGCTCAGGTCACCGGGAGTGAGGGATGAGAAGTGGCCACGACGCCACCGACAGGTGAACGCCCGCAGGAATGAGCGAACGAGCCACACGCGCGTAGGCTCGGTGCGGGTGTTCATCGACGGGGTGAAGGCCCCGGTCGATGCCGCTCCCTGACGCAGATCTAGGGTCGGCTGTCGGGCCCGGTCGACCCACCCAGACTCGACCTACTGAACTTCACATCGGAAGCGAGATTTCACCACCGTGACTGCTCTCACTCTCAGCACCGCCGCGGCGCCCGGCCTGCGGGCCGACGCGATCGTGATCGGTGTCGCCAAGGGCGCGAAGGGCCCGGTCGTCGCCCCGGGTGCCGAAGCCGTGGACAAGGCCTACGACGGCAAGCTCGCCGGCGTCCTGGAGACCCTCGGTGCCGCGGGCGCCGAGGGCGAGGTGACGAAGCTGCCGGCGCCGTCCGGCTTCAAGACCCCGCTCGTGGTGGCGGTGGGGCTCGGCCCGGAGCCCGAGAAGGACTCCGCGTTCGACGCCGAGGCGCTGCGCCGGGCCGCCGGTTCGGCCGCCCGGGCCCTGAGCGGCTCCAAGAAGGCCGCCTTCGCCCTGCCGCTCACGGACGCCGCGGATGTCGGCGCGGTCGCCGAGGGCGCGCTGCTCGGGGCGTACTCCTTCGACGCGTACAAGGAGAACGGCAAGGACCCGAAGAACGGCAAGGCGCCGCTGGCCGAGGTCGCCCTCCTCGGCGGCAAGCCCCGGGACCGCGCCCACAAGGCGGCCGTCGAGCGGGCGCTCGCGGTCACCGAGGAGCTCAACCGGGCCCGTGACCTCATCAACACCCCGCCGAACGACCTGTACCCGGAGGCGTTCGCCGCCGTCGCACAGGCCGCGGCGAAGGAGCACGGCATCAAGGTGCAGGTGCTCGACGACAAGGCGCTGGTCAAGGGCGGCTACGGCGGCATCCTCGGCGTCGGCGGCGGTTCCGAGGCGAAGCCGCGGCTGGTGAAGCTGTCGTACACCTCGTCCAAGGCGAAGAAGCACCTCGCGCTCGTCGGCAAGGGCATCACGTACGACTCGGGCGGCATCTCGCTGAAGCCGGCGGGTCACAACGAGACGATGAAGTGCGACATGAGCGGGGCGGCGGCGGTCTTCGCGGCCGTCGTCGCGGTGGCCCGGCTCGGGCTCGAGGTGAACGTCACCGGGTGGCTGGCGCTGGCCGAGAACATGCCGTCGGGGTCCGCGGTGCGGCCGGGCGATGTGCTGCGGATGTACAGCGGCAAGACGGTCGAGGTGCTCAACACCGACGCCGAGGGCCGGCTGGTGCTGGCGGACGCGCTGTGGGCGGCGTCCGAGGAGAAGCCGGACGCGATCGTCGACGTGGCGACGCTGACCGGGGCGATGATGCTGGCGCTGGGCAACCGGACGTTCGGGATCATGGCGAACGACGACGCGTTCCGCTCCGCGGTGCACGAGGCGGCGGAGGAGGTCGGCGAGCCGGCTTGGCCGATGCCGCTGCCGGAGCACCTGCGCAAGGGGATGGACTCCCCCACCGCCGACATCGCGAACATGGGTGAGCGGATGGGTGGCGGGCTGGTCGCCGGGCTCTTCCTGCGGGAGTTCGTGGGCGAGGGCATCACCTGGGCGCACCTCGACATCGCGGGGCCGGCCTTCAACGAGGGTGGGCCGTTCGGGTACACGCCCAAGGGGGGTACGGGGACGGCGGTGCGTACGTTGGTGCGGCTGGCGGAGCTGACCGCCGCGGGTGACCTGGGCTGATGTTCGCCTAAGAGCTCGGCGCCTGAGGGGCGTGGGCGACTGCGGACCGGTTGTGGCTGGTCGCGCAGTTCCCCGCGCCCCTAGGTATGTCGCCCCAGGCATCTCGGTTTGTGCCGTCCTCACATGTGAGCGTGTGGTGTCTCACACCCCGGCCCGGCGTCTCGTTCTCCTCGGACAAGTGCGAAGATGGGGCTCGGCAGGACAGGGCCCCACCACAGGGCCGAAGAAAGAGCGGCCGGACACCAGCCGCCGACCGGTCACCGCAGACCGGCGTAGGCGCACATGCATGGAGGACGTGACGTGGCGAACGACGCCAGCACCGTTTTCGACCTAGTGATCCTCGGCGGTGGTAGTGGCGGTTACGCCGCGGCCCTGCGCGGGGCGCAGCTGGGCCTGGACGTCGCCCTGATCGAGAAGGACAAGGTCGGCGGCACCTGCCTGCACCGAGGGTGCATCCCCACGAAGGCCCTGCTGCACGCGGGCGAGATCGCCGACCAGGCCCGCGAGAGCGAGCAGTTCGGCGTGAAGGCCAGCTTCGAGGGCATCGACATCGCCGGGGTCCACAAGTACAAGGACGGCGTGATCGCCGGTCTGTACAAGGGGCTCCAGGGTCTCGTCGCCTCCCGCAAGGTGACGTACATCGAGGGGACGGGGCGGCTCTCCTCCCCCACCTCCGTCGATGTGAACGGCCAGCGCATCCAGGGCCGCCACGTGCTCCTCGCGACCGGCTCCGTGCCGAAGTCGCTGCCGGGCCTGGAGATCGACGGCAACCGGATCATCTCCTCGGACCACGCCCTCGTCCTGGACCGCGTACCGAAGTCCGCGATCATCCTCGGCGGCGGTGTCATCGGCGTCGAGTTCGCCTCGGCGTGGAAGTCCTTCGGCTCCGAGGTCACCGTCATCGAGGGCCTGAAGCACCTCGTGCCGGTCGAGGACGAGAACTCCTCCAAGCTTCTTGAGCGCGCGTTCCGCAAGCGCGGCATCAAGTTCAACCTGGGCACCTTCTTCCAGAAGGCCGAGTACACCGCCGACGGCGTCAAGGTCACCCTGGCCGACGGCAAGGAGTTCGAGGCCGAGGTGCTGCTCGTCGCGGTCGGCCGCGGCCCGGTCTCCGCCGGTCTCGGTTACGAGGAGCAGGGCGTCGCGATGGACCGCGGCTACGTCCTGGTCGACGAGTACATGCGGACGAACGTCCCCACCATCTCCGCCGTCGGTGACCTGGTCCCGACCCTCCAGCTCGCGCACGTCGGCTTCGCCGAGGGCATCCTGGTTGCGGAGCGGCTGGCCGGTCTCAAGACCGTCCCGATCGACTACGACGGTGTCCCGCGGGTGACCTACTGCCACCCGGAGGTCGCCTCCGTCGGTATCACCGAGGCCAAGGCCAAGGAGATCTACGGTGCGGACAAGGTCGTCGCTCTGAAGTACAACCTGGCGGGCAACGGCAAGAGCAAGATCCTGAACACCTCGGGCGAGATCAAGCTCGTCCAGGTCAAGGACGGTGCCGTGGTCGGCGTCCACATGGTCGGCGACCGCATGGGCGAGCAGGTCGGCGAAGCCCAGCTGATCTACAACTGGGAGGCGCTGCCCGCCGAGGTCGCGCAGCTCATCCACGCCCACCCGACGCAGAGCGAGGCGCTCGGCGAGGCCCACCTGGCCCTCGCGGGCAAGCCCCTCCACTCGCACGACTGACCCCTCGGTCGACGAAGCGACTCCGCGATGAACACAGACTTCCGCAATTCGTAAGGAGCAACCGAAACCATGGCGGTTTCCGTAACCCTTCCGGCGCTCGGCGAGAGCGTCACCGAGGGCACCGTCACCCGCTGGCTGAAGGCCGAGGGTGAGCGAGTAGAGGCCGACGAGCCGCTGCTCGAGGTCTCGACCGACAAGGTCGACACCGAGATCCCCTCGCCCGCCGCCGGCGTTCTCGCGTCCATCAAGGTCGCCGAGGACGAGACGGTCGAGGTCGGCGCCGAGCTGGCCGTCATCGACGACGGCACGGGCGCGCCCGCTGCCGCCCCGGCCCCGGCCGCCGAGCCCGCGCCCGCCGCGGCTCCGGAGCCGGCCGCTGCCGCCCCGTCCACCGAGCAGGCCGCCCCGGCGCCCGCTCCCACCGCCGAGGCCGCCACCGGCGCCGGTTCCGCCGAGGGCACGGACGTCGTCCTGCCCGCGCTCGGCGAGTCCGTCACCGAGGGCACCGTCACCCGCTGGCTGAAGTCGGTCGGCGACAGCGTCGAGGCCGACGAGCCGCTGCTCGAGGTCTCCACGGACAAGGTCGACACCGAGATCCCGGCGCCCACCTCGGGTGTGCTCCTTGAGATCACGGTCGGTGAGGACGAGACCGCCGAGGTCGGCGCCAAGCTCGCCGTCATCGGTGCCCCGGGTGCCGCTCCGGCCGCTGCCGCCCCCGCGGCTCCGGCCGCCCCGGCTCCCGCGCCCGCCGCCCCGGCCGCGCCCGTGGCTCCGCCGGCCCCGGCTCCGGCCCCCGCCGCGCCCGTGGCTCCGCCCGCCCCGGTCGCCGCCGCTCCGGCTCCGGCCGCTCCGGCCCCCGCGCCGGTGGCTCCGGCTCCGGTCACCCCGGCCGCGGCCCCGGCTCCCGCCGCGACCTCCGGTGACGACGGCGCCTACGTGACCCCGCTGGTGCGCAAGCTCGCCGCCGAGAACGGCGTCGACCTGGCCACCGTCAAGGGCACCGGCGTCGGCGGCCGTATCCGCAAGCAGGACGTCGTCGCCGCCGCCGAGGCCGCGAAGGCCGCCGCCGCGGCCCAGGCTCCGGCCGCTGCTGCCCCGGCCGCCCCCGCCGCCAAGAAGGCGCCGAGCCTGGAGGCCTCGCCGCTCCGTGGCCAGACCGTCAAGATGCCGCGCATCCGCAAGGTCATCGGCGACAACATGGTCAAGGCGCTGCACGAGCAGGCGCAGCTGTCCTCGGTCGTCGAGGTCGACGTCACGCGTCTGATGAAGCTCCGTGCCCGGGCGAAGGACTCGTTCGCGGCTCGTGAGGGCGTCAAGCTCTCCCCGATGCCGTTCTTCGTCAAGGCCGCGGCCCAGGCGCTGAAGGCGCACGCGCCCATCAACGCCAAGATCAACGAGGCCGAGGGCACGATCACCTACTTCGACACCGAGAACATCGGTATCGCGGTGGACTCCGAGAAGGGCCTGATGACCCCGGTCATCAAGCACGCGGGCGACCTCAACATCGCCGGCATCGCGAAGGCCACGGCGGAGCTGGCCGGCAAGGTCCGCGCCAACAAGATCACGCCCGACGAGCTGTCCGGCGCCACCTTCACCATCTCCAACACCGGTTCGCGCGGTGCGCTCTTCGACACGATCATCGTGCCGCCGGGCCAGGTCGCGATCCTCGGCATCGGCGCCACGGTCAAGCGCCCGGCCGTCCTGGAGACCGAAGAGGGCACGGTCATCGCCGTCCGTGACATGACGTACCTGACCCTCTCCTACGACCACCGTCTGGTGGACGGCGCCGACGCGGCCCGTTACCTGACCGCGGTCAAGGCGATCCTGGAGGCGGGCGAGTTCGAGGTAGAGCTCGGCCTGTAAGCCGCGCCAGTGCCTGTACGGTGCCCCGTCCGGATCTCCGGGCGGGGCACCGTCGTATCACCGGGGCGTCAGCTTCTGGTCCGACCAGCCCCACAGCAGCTCCACCCACACATTGGGGACGGACAGCTTGTCGGCCTTCGTCAGGCCCTTGGTCCGGTAGGCCTTCAGGACGTCGTACGTCGCGTCGAGGCAGTCCCGTGAGGTGAGTTGGCCGGTCCTCGGGTCGACGCCGACGAGGAAGCCGCGGGCCTCGACCTTGCGGATCATGGCCCGGGCGGCGGCGACGTCGTAGGTGGCGGAGTCCGTGCAGCGGTAACGGCTGTACGGCTGCTTGGACTTGCCGGGGTAGTGGGCGTCCCGCGACATCTCGCTGAGCATGCGGTCGTACGTCCCCTGCGCGTGCCAGGCGCCGATGTCGCCGCCCGGCGGGGTGTACAGCTTGTTGGTGGGGTTCTCCACGGCGCCGTAGACCCACTGACCGGTGCCGGCGATCCTGAAGCCCCAGCCGACGTGCCCGAACTTCTGCGCCCCGTCCGGCTTGACGAAGACACAGGCGCCGCCGGTTCGGCCGCCCGCCATGTTGGTGATCGCGTCGGTGCCGCTGGGCCCGGCCTCCGCCGTCGCCCGGGTCGTCGTCTGCTGGCACCCGGTGATCCCGACGATCGCGCCGATCACGGCTGCCGAGGCCGTCCAGCGAAGCGCTCCGCGCCGTCCTCGATTGTTCATGCCATCCCCCGATGGTGCTGGGGGCGCCCCGCTCGGGTACCCCACGCCGAGCGCGACGGGGAACGGGCTTCGGTGGGTTCCCGTGGTGACACGGCGGTGACGCCTCCGCGCCGCACCCGGTACGGGTCTTTACAGGACGGGGTGCCCTGTGAGCGTGTAAGTCTCGTCTCACCTGCATGAAAGCGCCCCCGTGCGCCCCTCCCCGACGCCCTTGCGGCCTTATTGTCTTTACGTCAAACGCCCTTAAGGAGCACTCATGACCGCGCCCGTCGTCCACTCGCTGCGCGAACAGATCCGCGAGCACATCGTGGAGGGGATCGTGAGCGGGCGCTGGAAGCCGGGCGAGCGCATCGTCGAGCGGCGGATCGCGACGGAGCTGGAGGTCAGCCAGACGCCGGTGCGGGAGGCGCTGCGCGAGCTGGAGTCGCTGCGGCTGATCGAGTCGGCGCCGAACAAGGGCGTGCGGGTACGGAATCTGACGGCGGCCGATCTGGAGGAGAGCTACCCGGTCCGGGCCGGCCTGGAGGCGATCGCGGCGGAGCTGGCGGCGGAGAAGCTGGCGGTGGACTGCTCGGCCCTTGAACCGCATGTCGCCGCGCTGTACGAGGCCGACCGCGCGTCGGACGGGACGGGACAGGTGCGGCACACGGTGGGCTTCCACCGCGAGATGGTCCGCGCCGCCGGTAACTCCGTGCTGCTGCACACCTGGGAGGGGCTCGGCATCGAGGTCTTCACGGCCCTGTCGATCCGCTGGCTGGGCACGGTCCAGCAGTCGTACGCGGAGGAGCACGAGGAGCTGGTCCAGGCGTTCCGGCGTCGGGATCCGCGGATCGCGGAGCTGGTGAAGGCCCACGTGCTGGGCTGCGCGCCGAGGCACGAGGGCGAGTAGGCAGGGGGTGCGTCGCCGGGTGCGCGGGTAGCGGACCCACCCGAGCACTCCCCCGCTCACCTGCGAAAACAGGCGCAAAACAAGGTCACCCGGTGCCACCGCCGGAGGCACCCCGTGCCTACTTTCTCGCAATCGAGAGGTTTTGCCCTTCAACCCTTTGATCGATCATCGATCAGGGAGTTACAGTCGCCGACGGGCCTCCACCCGAGGCTCTCCGCCCTGTCCTGCCAAAGACCAAGGGCACCCCCGAAGACCCTGCCTGATTGAGGGAACCCCCTTCGACCGAGGAAGGCGGCGACATGACCGACCCCAACGCCATCCGGCCGAGCGAGCTCGACCAGCTCCCGGACCGCGACCCCGAGGAGACCGCCGAATGGCAGGCCTCGCTGGACGCGGTCGCCAAGGCGGCCGGCCCGCACCGTGCCGCGTACCTGATGCGCCGCACGCTGGAGAGGGCGGAGGGCAACGGCATCGCGCTGCCGAAGCTCCTCGAGACCGACTACGTCAACACCATCCCCACCTCCGCGGAGCCGGGCCTGCCCGGTGACCCGGAGCTGGAGAACCGCATCACCGCGTGGAACCGCTGGAACGCGGCCGCCATGGTCACCCGTGGCTCCAAATACGGCGTCGGCGGCCACATCGCCACCTTCGCCTCCGCGGCCTGGCTCTACGAGACCGGCTTCAACCACTTCTTCAAGGGCAAGGACTCCGGAGAAGCTGTCGGCTCCGGCGACCAGCTCTACATCCAGGGCCACGCCTCCCCGGGCATCTACGCCCGCGCCTTCCTCGACGGCCGGCTGAACGAGTCCCACCTGGACAACTTCCGCCGCGAGTCGGGCGGCAACGGCCTCCCGTCGTACCCGCACCCCCGTCGCCTCCCCTGGCTGTGGGAGTTCCCGACCGTCTCCATGGGCCTCGGCCCGCTCTCCGCGATCTACCAGGCGCGCTTCAACCGCTACCTGACCAACCGCGGCATCAAGGACGTCTCCGCCTCCCACGTCTGGGCCTTCCTGGGCGACGGCGAGATGGACGAGCCGGAGTCGACGGCGGCACTCGCCCTGGCCTCGCGCGAGGGTCTCGACAACCTCACCTTCGTCATCAACTGCAACCTGCAGCGCCTCGACGGCCCGGTCCGCGCGAACTTCAAGATCGTGCAGGAGCTGGAGGCCCAGTTCCGCGGCGCCGGCTGGAACGTCATCAAGACGCTGTGGGGTTCGGCCTGGGACGAGCTGTTCCAGCTCGACACCACGGGCGCGCTGCTGCGCCGGCTGCGCGAGGTACCGGACGCGCAGGTCCAGACGTACCAGACCCGCGATGCCGCCTACATCCGCCAGGACTTCTTCGGCAAGGACCCGGCGCTCGTCGAGATGGCGAAGCTGCTCAGCGACGACAAGATCATCGAGTGCTTCCACTTCTCGCGCGGTGGTCACGAGGCGCGCAAGGTCTACGCCGCCTACAAGGCCGCCGTCGAGTTCAAGGGCGCGCCGACGGTCATCCTGGCCCAGACGGTCAAGGGCAACACCCTCGGCGAGGGCTTCGCGTCGAAGAACGCCAACCACCAGATGAAGAAGCTGACGGTGGACGAGTTCAAGACGATGCGTGATCTTCTTGAACTGCCCATCTCCGACAGCGAGTTCGTCGACGGTGTGGTGCCTTACGGCCACCCCGGCGCCGACTCTCCCGAGGTGCGCTACCTCCAGGAGCGCCGCGCGGCCCTCGGTGGCCCGGCGCCCGCCCGCCGTACGCACGCGCTGGCCCCGCTGCCGGCCCCCGCCGAGAAGGCCTTCGCCTCCTTCGACAAGGGCTCCGGCTCCCAGAACGTGGCCACCACCATGGCCTTCGTCCGCCTGATCAAGGACCTGGTCCGCGACAAGGAGACGGGCAAGCGCTGGGTGCCGATCGTCCCCGACGAGGCGCGCACCTTCGGCATGGAGAGCCTCTTCCCGTCCCTGGGCATCTACTCCCCCAAGGGCCAGACGTACGAGCCGGTCGACCGTGACCAGCTGATGTACTACAAGGAGGCCAAGAACGGGCAGATCCTCAACGAGGGGATCACCGAGGCCGGTTCGATGGCCGACTTCATCGCCGCGTCGACCGCGTACGCCACGCACGGCGAAGCGATGATCCCGTTCTACATCTTCTACTCGATGTTCGGCTGGCAGCGCACGGCCGACCAGATGTGGCAGCTCGGCGACCAGCTGGGCCGCGGCTTCCTCGTCGGTGCCACGGCCGGCCGTACGACGCTGACGGGTGAGGGTCTGCAGCACGCGGACGGCCACTCGCCGGTCATCGCGGCGACCAACCCCGCGGCCCTGACGTACGACCCGGCGTTCGCGTACGAGGTCGCGGCGATCGTCAAGGACGGTCTGCGCCGGATGTACGGCGAGGCGGCCCCGGGCGAGGACCCGAACGTCTTCTACTACCTGACGGTCTACAACGAGCCGCTCCCGCAGCCGGCCAAGCCCACCGGGCTCGGTATCGACGAGGGCATCGTCAAGGGCCTGTACCGCTTCAGCACGGCGGAGTCGGCGGGCCTGAACGTGGCCGCGGTGGGCGCCCCGCGCATCCAG
The DNA here is from genome assembly GCF_030403745.1 of Streptomyces sp. S.PB5. Taxonomy (GTDB): domain Bacteria; phylum Actinomycetota; class Actinomycetes; order Streptomycetales; family Streptomycetaceae; genus Streptomyces. The sequence continues at coordinate 525,327 of NZ_JAQMWP010000001.1, read as the reverse complement.
CTGCTGGGTTCCGGCACGGCGATCCACTGGGTCGTCCAGGCGCAGAAGCTGCTCGCCGAGGAGTGGGGTGTGGCCGCCGACGTGTGGTCCGCGACCTCCTGGACCGAGCTGCGGCGGGACGCGCTGGAGGCGGATGCCGCCCTGTTGCGCGGCGAGGAGCGGATGCCGTACGTCCGTCAGGCGCTGCAGGGTGCCGAGGGTCCGGTGCTGGCGGTCTCCGACTACATGCGCCAGGTTCCCGACCAGATCGCGCAGTGGGTCGAGCAGGACTACTCGTCGCTGGGCGCGGACGGCTTCGGCCTCTCCGACACCCGTGACGCGGCCCGCCGTCACTTCGGTGTGGACGCCGAGTCGGTGGTCGTCGCGGCGCTGGCCCAGCTGGCCCGGCGTGGCGAGATCAAGGCGACGGCGGTGAAGGAAGCGCGCGAGAAGTACGGCCTGTAAGGCCCCATGTGACCGGCCTTGTGTCCCGACGGCCCCGGTGGTTCGCCACCGGGGCCGTCCGGCGTCTGTGATCTTCCGGCGGAAGCGTGCCCTCCGTGTCCTTGATCGGTAACAGAGTGGCGTGCGGTATGGACCAAGGGTGACTGGTCTTTCAGACTCCCTGTCAGCAAGCGTCGGAAGCGGCTGTTACGGGGGATCTGATGAGAAGCACCACGACCTGGAAGTCCTGCGCACTCGGCGCCGCGGTGGCGGCCGCGCTCCTCGCGACCACGGCCTGCGAGCCGGACGAGGCCACCGGCGCCGACACGACGGACACCAAGCCCTCGGCCCAGGTGAGCGAGTCGAGCGGCGGCGAGGCGGCCGGCGAGGACAGTGCCGCCGTCGCCGCCTGCCTGGAAGGGGACCTCTCGATCACCTCCTCGCACTGGGACGGGCCGGACGCCGAGACGGTGCGGCACATCCTCATCACCGCGAAGAACGTCGGCGACAAGGAGTGCGCCCTCCACCACCACCCCTACGTCCAGCTCGGTGACGCCCAGCGCCCGGCGCCGGTGATCGAGGACAGCAAGGACGAGCTCGTCACCGTCGCTCCCGGCGCGGAGGGGTACGCCGCGCTGCTGGTGAGTGGCGGCGGGATGGACGAGTACGAGGTGACCGAGATGACCCTGGCCCTCCAGGGGCCCGAGTCCGGCAGCCAGGCGAGCGAGTCGATCGGGGTGGAGCTGCCCGAGGGTGTGGACTCGCTGTTCATGGACGACGGTGTCCGTGTCACCTACTGGGGCGGCGCCGAAGGCTTGGTGACGGACTTCATCAAGAACCGCTGAAAGACATGATGGTCGTATGCGTGCCGCCCGCCTGATCAAGATGGTCCTGCTTCTGCAGTCCCGGCCCTCCATGACCGCCGCCGAACTGGCGCGGGAGCTGGAGGTGTCCGAGCGGACGATCACCCGGGACGCGCAGGCGTTGTCGGAGGCGGGGGTTCCGGTGTACGCGGACCGGGGACGGGCGGGCGGGTACCGGCTGATCGGCGGGTACCGGACCCGGCTGACCGGGCTCGCGCGGGGTGAGGCGGAGGCGCTGTTCCTGTCCGGGGTGCCGGGGGCGCTGCGGGAGATGGGCCTGGAGGACGCGGCCTCCGCCGCCCGTCTGAAGGTGTCGGCCGCGCTGCTCCCCTCGCTCCGGGACGCCTCCAGGACGGCCGCCCAGCGCTTCCATCTGGACGCCCCGAACTGGTGGAGCGAGCCCAGGACGCCCGAGCTGCTGCCTGCGGTCGCCGACGCGGTCTGGGACGACCTGCGCGTCACCGCCCGCTATCGCAAGGGCGAGGCGGAGGTGGAACGGGAGCTGGAACCGTACGGGCTCGTGCTGAAGGCGGGGATCTGGTACCTGTGCGCGCGGGTCGCCGACGGGCACGGTTCCTTCCGGGTCTACCGGATCGACCGCTTCACGGCGGTGACCCCCTCGCCGGACCGCTACACACGCGACGACGACTTCGACCTCCCCGCCTTCTGGGAGGCCCAGGCGGAACGGTTCGCACGCTCGATCCTGCGGGCCGAGGCCGTCGTACGACTCTCCCCGGAGGGGGCGCGGAGACTGCCGTACGTCGTCGGCGACCGGGGCGCGGCCCGGGAGGCGTTGGAGGCGGCGGGACCGCCGGACGGGGACGGCTGGGTGACCGTGACGCTGGCGGTCGAGTCGGAGACGGTCGCCCATACCCAGCTGCTGTCGCTGGGCCCGGAAGTGGAGGTGCTGGCTCCGGACAGTCTGCGGGCGCGTTTCACGGAGGCTGCGCGGCAGCTGGCCCGGCTGTACGGGACATAACAATCCGCCGCACTCCACGTGCGCCTCACCCGTCCAGGGCCGATGCTGGACCCGTGATGGACGAGACGGAGTTCTGGGAGCTGGTGGACGCCACCCGCGAGGCCGCCGAGGGCGACCCCGAGGAGCAGGCCGACCTGCTGGTGGACAAGCTGCTCCAGCTGGACCCGGAGATGGTCCTCGACTTCGCCCGTCACTTCGAGGCCCGCTACCAGCGCGCGTACACCTGGGACCTCTGGGGCGCCGCCTGGGTACTGCTCGACGGGGCCAGCGACGACGCCTTCGACTTCTTCCGGTGCTGGTTGATCGGCCAGGGCCGCGAGGTCTACGAGGGTGCCGTGCACGCGCCCGACTCCCTGGCCGACCTCCTCGACGACTTCGACGAGGAGATCGACGGCGACGGGGAGGAACTCGGGTACGCGGCCGACGAGGCCTACGAGGAACTCACCGGCACCATCGCCCCCGACCTCGGCATCCCACCGGCACCGGCCGAGCCGGAGGGGACACCGGTGGACTTCGAGGCGGAGCGGGTGCTGGCGGAGCGGTATCCCAAGTTGTGGGAGCGGTTCAGGGGCTGACGCCCAGGAACTGGGACTTACGTCCGGGAGCAGAGACTTACGTTCAGGAGCGCAGAAGGGGGAAGCATGGCCCGTATCCCGTACCCGGAACGTCCCGCCGACGGTGTCGCGAAGCTGCCCGTCCCGCTCAACGCCTTCCGTATGCTCTCGCACGCCCCGCCGCTGACGGACACGGCGATCGACATGGGTCTGGCCGTGCTGCTGGAGTCGACTCTGTCCGTCCGGCTGCGCGAACTGGTGATCATGACGGTCGCGGCGGGTACGGGGTGCGAGTACGAGGCCGCCCAGCACCGGCCGATCGCCCTGAACTCCGGTGTGACAGAAGCCCAGTTGGCCGCGGTCGCCGAACTGCGTTCCGATGGGCCGGAGTTCGACGCTGCGGAGTCGGCTGCGGTGGCGGCGGTCATCGAGCTGGTCGGCCGGCACACCCTGTCCGAGGGCGGGTTGGCGGCTCTCCGCGCCGGGTTCACCGACCGGCAGGTCGTCGAGATCGTCACGACCGTCGGCTACTACGTCATGCTGGCCGGCCTCATGAACGGCCTCGGGGTGGACATCGATCCGTCCGGGGAACGGTTCCTCGGACTGTCCGGGCCGGACGGCGGTCAGACGTAGCGCTTCGGGTCGGACCGGGTCGACCCGGACCGGACCCTAGACGCCCGCGGTGCGCCTGCGGCCGCTGTCGGCCGGGAGGTAGCCCTGCGTCCGGTCGAGCTCGACCACCGCATGGTGCATCGGCGCCGCGTTCGCCTGGTCCAGCGCGGAGGCCGTCACGGCGGCCGGGCCGAGGACGACGGCCACGGCCGCGCAGAGCGCCGCCCAGGGGCCGCGGGTCATCCTGGTGTACGTGCTGGTCATGTTCCCCACCTCCGACATCGGTGCCTGTGCGCAAGACGATAGGCAGGCTGTTTCGGGGTGATCGTTGAGCGGGCTGCGAGAAACCTGTGAACCGGGAAAGGCGCGGCAGTTGAGGCAGATACGGCAGACGGCCGCGCTCGAGGTTTCCCGAACCCGCTTTCACCGTGCGGTACCCCTCGGCTACCTTCGGCGATGAGGACTGGTCAGGAAGCGGCCCGTCTCCGAGTCGCACCCCTGCTCAGGAGCCGATCGTGCCGCTGCCGGTCTCCCACAACCTCGACGACGTCCTGGTGATCGAGCTGAACGAGATCATCGACATCGCCAACGCCGATCACATCCGCACCGACCTCGTACGGCGGTTGTTGCGCGCCCCCGGCCAGGAGACGAGCGTGGTCGTTGTCGACCTGCGCTGCTCGTGTCTGACCTCGACCGGCGTCGCCGTGCTGGAGGACGTGCAGGACCTCGCTGCGGCGCTGCGGCTCCGGCTGCTCGTGGTGGCGACGTATCCGTTCACCCGGCGCGTCCTGCGGATCACCGCCGTGGATCAGCGCCTGGAGGTGTATCCGCGTCTGGCCACCGCGCTGGAAGCGGCCCGGCGCCGGTGACCGACGTCACGGGACCGGCCCGGAAGGTTCACCTGTGAGCTCTTGACCCGCGCCGTGATCCCCGGCGTACGGTGGCCGCCCGCGCCGCCGCGCGGCCCCGAACAGGAGCACCGCTGCCATGACCAGCCCGTACGTGCGGGAGATATCGCGCGAGGAGCATCTCGCCCACCTGCGGCTGCACCCGGACGCCAGCCATCTCCAGATCCCGGAGTGGGGCGATGTGAAGCCCGACTGGCTGGCGGAGAGCGTCGGCTGGTTCGAGGTGGGTGAGGGGGGCGGGGAGGCCATGGTCGCGGCCGCGCTGGTGCTGTACCGGCCGCTGCCCGGGACCCGGCGCTTTCTGGCCTATCTTCCCGACGGGCCGGAGATCGACTGGCGGGAGGCCCGTCTGGAGCGCTGGCTGGATCCGCTGGTCGCGCATCTCGAAGCGCGCGGGGCGTTCTCGGTGCGGATCGGCCCGCCGGTCGTCGTACGGCAGTGGGAGCCGGGGACCGTCACGTCGGGGATCGCCGACCCCGCCGTACGCCGTCTCCACGATCTGCCCGCGGCCGCCATCGACGGGTACGCGCTGGACGCCGCCGAGCGGCTGGGGCGGCTCGGGTGGCGGCGGTGCGAGGAGGGGGACGGGAACGGGTTCGGGCTCGGTCAGCCGCGTTACGGGTGCCTGGTCCCCCTGGAGGGGCGCACCGCCGACGATCTGCGCGGCGGCCTCGCACCGCACTGGGAACAGGCGTTGCGCACGGCGGAGCGGGCGGGGGTGCGGGTGTCGTGGGGCTCGGCGTCGGATCTGCCGGACTTCCACCGGCTGTACGTCGCGACCGCCGCCCACGACGGCTTCAAGGCCCGCCCGTTGGACTACTTCCGCCGCATGTGGAAGGCGCTGAACGCCGAGGACGACGACCGGGTGCGGCTGTATCTCGCCGAGTACGACGGCGTCGTACTGTCCGCCGCGCTCATGATCAACGTGGGTGCGTGCTCCTGGCACTCGTATGCCGCGTCCGGCCGTCAGGGGCGTCAACTGCGGCCCAGCAGCGCTCTGCTGTGGCGGATGATGAACGACGCGCGGTCAGCGGGCGCCGAGATGTACGACCTGCGGTCCATCACGCCGAACCTCACCGAGGACCGGCTCCTCGGGCGGCTCCGCTTCAAGCTGGGGGCGGGCGGCATGGCCGTGGAGTACCTCGGGGAGTGGGAACGCCCGGTCGGCAGTCAGGGGAAGGTGCTGCAGCGGGCGGTGCGGGCGTATCTCGGACGCCGGTGAGGCGCCGGCCGGCGTCGGGGCACGGCCCTGGAGGCGGGCCGCCGTCCGCCTGATCTCCGGGATTCGGGCCGTGAGGGCCGCGCCGGGGCAGCTGGTCATGTAGCCCTCGTCGTGGCCGGCGACGGCGGGGAGCCTGGCGGTGGTGCCGGCGGCGTAGCGGCTGTGGCCGTTGCTGGAGGTCAGTGTGGCGCTGCCCTGCGGGTCGACGTCCGCGAGGCCCAGTTTCCAGGCCGCCAGGGCCGCGATCGCGTCCGTCATGGCCTGCGGGACCGGGACGCCCGCCGTGAAGGTGCCGAGGGCCGCTATGCCGGTCGTGCGGTGGTTGAAGCCCTGGGTGTGGGCGCCGGTGACGGGGCGGTCGACGCCGCCCGCGCGGCCCTCGTAGATGGTGCCGCAGCGGTCGACGAGGAAGTTGTAGCCGATGTCGTCCCAGTCACGGACGCCGGTCTGTCCGGCGGCGAGGTAGCGGATGATGCGGGGCGCGTCCGCGCAGGCGTAGCCGTTGGGCGAGTCGGTGTGGTGGATGAAGACGGCCACGACCTTGTCGTCGTAGCGGGCGGGGGGCGGGGTGCGGGCCGTGGTGTTCGCCTCGCCCGTGCCCGTCGCCCAGACCGAACGCGGGACGATGTGCGGCCGCGCCGCGTGGTGCGCGGCTGCGGGGCGGGCCGCAAAGGGGTGTGCGGGGTGGGCCTCGGTGCGGCGGTCGACGCCGTACGCGCAGAGCACGAGGACGACGACGGCCGTCAGTCCGGGGACGCAGGCGAGCAGGAGCAGCACCCGGGCGGGGAGGCGGACCGGGCGCCACGGCGACCGGGGCGCCCGGGTCCGTATTCGGACCGTCCGGCGCCGTCGTATCCCCCGTGATCTTCGGACACGCATGGTCCCACTCTCGTCCGGATCCGTGCCGTCCGCGATGTGTGGTGTGCCACCCGGTGGAACCATCGTCCTGGTCCGGGGCGTTTCTCCGGATGCACGTACAACGTGCGTACGTACGCGTGGCCGGTTCCGGACGCCGCGCGCGCGTGCCTGCTGATCACTGGGACCGTCCCCTGCGTAATAAGGGGTCCGAGAGAAAGGCGGCTCCGTGGACCTGCTCGACATCCTGCTGGCGCTGGTGATCCTGGCCTACGCGGCATCCGGCTACCGGCGCGGCCTGGTGGCCGGCTGTGTCTCGCTCGCCGGGTTCGTGGGCGGCGCGGTCATCGGTGTGTGGGTGCTGCCCTGGATGATGGATCTGACGACTCCGGGCAGTACGTCGGCGACGGTGACCGCGGTGCTGACGGTGCTGGTCCCGGCCGTGGTCGGGCACGAACTGGCGGGGCGGCTCGCGCTGCGGCTGCGCCGGGAGCTGGGCCGTGCCAGTCTCGGCCCGCTCAGGGTGGCCGACGGGATCGGCGGGGCGGCGGCCAACTCGGTGGCCGTGCTGATCGTGGCGTGGGTCGCGGCGAGCGTGCTGGGCGCGTCCTCGTCGGCGGTGCTGACCACGGCCATCCAGGACTCCCGTCTGCTCGGCGCCGTCCAGGACGCGATGCCGGACACCACGCCGACCTGGTTCTCCCGGGCCACCTCGGCGCTCACCGAGGCGGGCTTCCCGCAGGTCTTCAACCCCTTCGAGAACGAGTCAGCGGCCACCGTCGCCAAGCCCACCGGCGACAGCGTCACCGCGCGCGCCACCGACGCCGCCAAGGACAGCACCGTCAAGGTCGAGGGCATCAGCGGCACCCAGGGCCGCGAGGGCAGCGGCTTCGTCTACGCCCCGGAGCACGTCATGACCAACGCCCATGTGGTGGCCGGCATCGACGAGCCGACCGTCCGGGTCGGCGGGGTGGGGCGGTCGTACGAGGCCCGCGTGGTGCTCTTCGACCCGGACAAGGATGTGGCGGTGCTGTACGTGCCCGATCTTCAGGCGCCGGTCCTGCGCTTCGAGGACAGCGCCTCGCGCGGGGACTCGGCGGTCGTCGCCGGCTATCCGCAGGACGGCGATCTCAACCTCCAGGCGGCCACGGTCGCGAACCGGGTGCGGGCGACGGGCCAGAACATCTACAACGACGAGACGGTCACCCGCGAGATCTACTCGATCCGCTCGACCGTCCGCCCGGGCAACTCCGGCGGACCGCTGCTGACGACGAGCGGCGAGGTCTACGGAGTGGTCTTCGCCCGCTCGACGTCCGATGCCGAGACGGGGTACGTCCTCACCGCCGCCGAGGTCGCGGACGACGCCGAGCGCGCGGCGGACGCGACGGCGCCGGTGGACACGGGCGACCTGGTGACGTCGTAGCGTCGTAGCGTCGTAGCCCTCAGCGGTGGTCTTTCGCACGGTGTGCGGTATCCGGGGCGGGGCCTGGGCATACCCCTGATCATGTGCCCAGACCCCGGGAGGTTTCCGTGCCCGTCTTCTTTCTGATCTCGCTGCTCCTCGCGGGGGCCGCGCTCCTTCTGGTCGCCCATCGGCGGCGCAGCGCCGCCCGGGCCGATCAGGTCAGAGACTGCGCCCCATGAGGACGTCGTCGACGTAGGCGCCGTCGAGGAGGAACTCCCCCGGCAGGACCCCCTCGACCACGAAGCCCTCGGACTCGTAGAGCCCCCGGGCGGGGGTGTTGTGGGAGAGGACGCGCAGGGCGATGCGGCGGGCGCCCTGTCGTCTGGCCTCGTCCTGCACCGCCCGCAGCAGCGCCCGGCCGACCCCCGCGCCCCGCGCCTCCTCGGCGACGACCAGGCCCTGGATCTGGCGGACGTGCGCGTTGCAGGCCAGCGAGGTCGGGAAGCCGAGCCGGATGTAGCCGACGACCACCCCGTCGAGTTCGGCGAGGAGATGGTCGCGCGGGCCGAACCGCTCGTCGTAGAAGGGCTTGTACGGCGGCTGGGGGCGCGGCCCGACGGCGTGCAGCGTGGACCAGGCGGCCCGGTCGAGTCGGCCCAGGGCGTCCTCGTCGTCGAGGGTGGCACGGCGTATGTACGGCTCAGACATGACTGTCACCCTACGGGGCCGGGGCTTTCGCCGGGCCTCGGCGCAGAATGGCACCCATGCGGCGTTCGAGGATCGCGGTGGCCGGTGCGTCCGGTCTCATCGGTGGAGCCCTGACCCGGTCGCTGACCGCGGACGGGCACGAGGTGGTGCGCCTGGTGCGGCGGGCGCCGAAGGACGAGGACGAGGTCCGCTGGGACCCCGAGGGCGGGCGGGTGGACGCGGCCGGGCTCGCCGGGTGTGACGCGGTGGTCAACCTCGCGGGCGCGGGAATCGGCGACCGGCGCTGGACCGACGCGTACAAGGCGAGGATCCGTCGCAGCCGGGTGCTCGGCACGGCCGCCCTCGCCGAGGCGATCGCCTCGCTGGACAAACCGCCGCGGGTCTTCGTCAACGGCAGCGCGATGGGCTACTACGGCGAGACCGGCGACCGAGTCGTCGACGAGAGCGCGCCCGCGGGCGACGGCTTCCTGCCCGAGCTGTGCGTGGAGTGGGAGGGCGCGGCGGCTCCCGCCCAGGAGGCGGGCGTGCGGACCGTGTTCACGCGGACCGGGCTGGTGGTGGCGCGCGGCGGCGGGGCCTGGGGACGGCTGTTCCCGCTGTTCCGGGCCGGGCTCGGGGGGCGGTTGGGCGACGGGCGGCAGTACTGGTCGTTCATCTCGCTGCACGACGAGGTGGCCGCGATCCGGTATCTCACCGACACCGACGGGCTGTCCGGACCGTTCAATCTGACCGCCCCGGACCCGGTGACCAACCGTGAGATCACCGCGGCCATGGGACGCGTGCTGCGCCGCCCGACGCTGTTCACCGTCCCGGCGCCGGTGCTGCGGGCGGTGCTCGGCGAGCTGGCCGTGGACGTCCTGGGCAGCCAACGGGTGGTGCCGAGGCGGCTGTTGGAGTCGGGGTTCACCTTCGCCTTCCCGGAGATCGAGGGGGCGGTCCGGGCGGCGCGGTGAGAGCGGACGACACAGCCGGTGCGACCGTATGCGACCGCCGTGCGACCGTGCCCTGTTCATGCGCGACTGTTCCTGACCGGCTACCGCCTTAACCTCGACCCGAACTCGGGTATCCCCGGAGCCAGTTGGGGGCATGACGTCTCCACCGGCCGCGCAACCTCGAGGAGGGGCACGTGCTTGAGCCCGCGTACCAGGCGGACGTCGTGATCGTGGGAGCCGGAGTCGCCGGCCTCTCCGCCGCGCATCGGCTGACCAGCGCAGGAGTGACGACCGCGGTACTGGAGGCCGCCCATGGGGTGGGCGGCCGTATGTCGACCGAGAAGGTGGACGGCTTCCGGCTCGACCGGATCGGACAGCTGCTGTCCACGGCGTATCCGGAGCTACGCCTGACACCCGGCCTCGACGGACTGGTCCTGCGTCCGTTCGCCCCGGGTGTCCTGCTGCACAGCGACGGCCGCCGGCACCGCGCGGGAGCACCAGCGGGCACCGGGGGCGCAAGGGGCGCACTCCATGCCGTACGTGCCCTGGCGAGCGCCCCGAGGCCGACGGTCGCACCCGGTACCGGCGCGAGCGCGCCCCGGGGAACCGCTCCGCTGGGCACCGCCGTGGACCAGGCCCGCCTTGCCGCCGCGCTGACCCGCGTGGCGAACACCCCCATCGAACGGCTCCTCGCCCGCCCGGAGCTGCCCGCGGGGCAGTCCCTCACGGCCCGCGGCCTGCCCTCCCGTACGGTCGACGGCTTTCTGCGCCCCCTGCTCGCCGCGCTCCTGTGCGACCCGGGGCTCACCACCTCCAGCCGCTGCGCCGACCTCGCCCTGCGCGCTTTCGCGGCGGGACGGCTGTGCGTGCCGGAGGGCGGCGCCGAGGTCCTCCCGGAGCTGCTGGCCCGCACCCTGCCGCCGGGCACGGTGCACACGGGCGTCAGGGTCACCTCGGTGTCGACGCGCTCGGTCACCACGGCCGAGCACGGCGAGTTCCGCTGCCGCGCGGTCCTCCTGGCGACGGACGCCCGCACCGCCGCGGACCTGCTGCCGGGCCTGCGCGTCCCCGACTTCCACCAGCTGACCGTCGTCCACCACACGACGGACGAGCCCCCGGAGACAGGCGCGTCCCTGCTCCTGGAGGCGGACCGGGGCGGCCCGGTGGCCCACACGGCGGTGGTGAGCCAGGTGGACCCGAGCCGCGCCCCGGCAGGCCGCGCCCTGATCACCTCGACGGTCCTCGGACCTCCCCCACCGGACGTGGAAACGGCCGTACGCACGCACCTGTCCCGCCTGTACGGCACCTCCACGACACGCTGGGAGACCCTGGCGGTCCATCACACCCCGGAGGCGGTGCCGGCGATGAGGGCCCCTCACGACCCGCGCCGCCCGGTACGCCTGCTGGCAGGCCTGTACGTGTGCGGGGACCACCGGGACACCAGCACCGTCCAGGGCGCCCTGCACTCGGGCCACCGGGCGTCGACGGCGATCCTCTCGGACCTGGGAGCGACGGGCCCGATGCATCAGGCGGAGCCGCTCCCCGCCGCCGAGGCCGCCTAACCGAGCGCCGCCACCTTGTCCCGGTAACCCCTCACCGGCGCCGCGTCCTTGTACGGCTCCAGCCGCTTCTCGAAGTCCCGGACGTACTCGATCGCCCGTACCGATCGCATCTCCGCGGCAGCCCCGGCGGCCTCCGCCCCCAGCGCACACGCCTGGTCGAGCTCCCCCAGGCCGAGGCGGGCGGAGGCCAGCACCACCCGGCAGAAGAGGCGGCTGCGGGCGTACGCCGGGGCGCGCAGCTGCAGGGAGCGCTCGGCGTGCTGAGCCGCCGCCCGGAACTGCTGCAGATCCCGGTGCGCGTGCCCGAACTCGTCGGCCAGCTGCGCCTCGTCGAAGAACCGCGCCCAGTACGGCACCTCGTCACCCGGCCGGGCCGCCTCCAGGGCGCGCTCGGCCCGCACCAGGGCTCCCGTGCACGCCCGCACCTCCCCCAGCACCCCGTGGCCCCGCGCCTCGACGGCGTGCAGGAGCGCCTGCACCACCGGCGGGGCGTTCGTCCCGACCCCCTGCTGAGCCACCCGCGCGAGCTGCACCGCCTCCCGCCCGTGCCCGAGATACACGGCCTGCCGGCTCATGGTGATCAGCACATACGACCCGTACGCCCGGTCCCCCGCCGCCTGCGCCAGCCGCAGCGACTGCACGAAGTACCGCTGCGCGAGCCCGTGCGCCGCGATGTCGTACGAGGTCCAGCCCGCGAGGCGGGTCAGGTCGGCCGTCGCCGCGAACAGCCGGCGGCCGGTCTGCTCGCCGTATGTGCCGCGCAGCATCGGCTCGCACTCGTGCTCCAGATACCGCACCAGGGCCTGCCGGGCGTGTCCGCCGCCGTACATGTTGTCGAGGGAGCGGAACAGCTCCCCGACCGACCGGAGGGCCGCGATGTCGCCGCCGGTGACCTTCTGCCCGGGCCCGCGCTCGGCGCCGCGCTGCCGGGGTACCGCCGGGCGCCCCTGTGCGGGGACACGGGCGGGCTGTTCGCCGCGGGCCACCTTGTCGTCGGCGCGTCCGATCAGCCAGTCGCGGCTGGGCACGACGAGCCCCGCCGGGGTGAACGCGATCTTGCGCAGTTCGGCATGGCTTCCGGAGTCCTTGCGCCACAGCCCGCTGACGATGTCGACGGCCTCCTCGGGGGTGGCCGCGAACTCCAGCCCGGCGTACACCGGCGCACAGGCGTCGAGCCCGAGGTCCTGCGCGGTCAGCCGGCGCCCGAGCCGGCGGGTGAAGACCTCGGCGATGAGGGCGGGGGTGGTCCCCCGGGGCTGCTGACCGCGCAGCCACCGGGTGACGGATGTCTTGTCGTATCTCAGATCAAGCCCGTGTTCGAGACCGAGCTGGTCCACTCGACGGGCGAGCCCCGCGTTGGAGAACCCCGCTTCTGCGATGAGCGCGGCGAGCTGGCGGTTGGGAGTGCGCTGCGCGGGTCGTTCCGTCATCTGGGGTGGTGTCTCCTGCCCGGATTGCCTGTGAGCAGCCCTTATGGCCTCTATAGGACGGCGCGAATGTAGCGGAGAGTGAGCAGACGATCGCACACTTCGACGTTCGTTCATCCGATCGTGTGAGGATTGACCGCACGGCTGACGCGCGACCGACAGTCGTACAGTGGCGTAGGCACAGTTCGTGCCTTACGACTCGCCAGGGAGGCGCTTGCCGTGAGTGAGTTGCGGTTCGTCCGCATGGGGTTCGGCGCGGACGCCGTCGAGTACCAGGAGGCGTGGGACGAGCAGCGCCGGGTGCACGCGGCGCGGTTCGCCGACGAGGTCCCCGACACCGTCCTGCTGCTCGAACACCCGCCGGTCTACACGGCCGGACGGCGGACGGCGGACAGCGAACGTCCTCTCGACGGCACCCCGGTCATCGACGTCGACCGCGGCGGCAAGATCACCTGGCACGGCCCGGGCCAGCTGGTGGGCTACCCCATCCAGAAGCTCCCACGTCCGGTGGACGTCGTGGCGCATGTACGACGCCTTGAGGAAGCGCTGATCCGCACGTGCGCGGAGTTCGGCCTGGAGACCAGCCGGGTCGAGGGGCGCAGCGGGGTGTGGGTGCTCGGCGACCCGATCGAACAGCGTCCGTCCATCGGCGGACTGTCGCTGGACTTCGACCCCCGTCTGCACGACGAGGAGTTCGACCCGCGGATGAACGGGCCGGAGTACGCCCCGTCCAACGCGGGCCAGCGGCGCGAGGACCGCAAGATCGCGGCGATCGGGATCCGGGTCGCGAAGGGGGTCACGATGCACGGCTTCGCGCTGAACGTGAACCCCGACAACCGGTGGTTCGACCGGATCATCCCGTGCGGGATCCGGGACGCGGGGGTCGCTTCGCTGGCGGGCGAACTCGGTCGGGACGTCACGATCGCGGAGGTACTGCCGGTGGTGGAGCGGCACTTGAAGGACGTCCTCGAGAACGCGGATCTGAAGCCGCGGGAGATCGAGAAGGCGACCGCCTGAGGTCGGGAATCAGCCCTGAAGCGCCGGGGTTGGCCTAACAGCAAGGCTTGGTAAGCACGGGCGTACCCTGGTGTACGCCGAAGAATCGAATGCTTCGTTAGTCAATCAGCAGGGAGCCGCTGTGTCCGCAGTCACACCCGACGGACGCAAGATGCTGCGCCTGGAGGTCCGGAACGCCCAGACCCCCATCGAGCGCAAGCCCGAGTGGATCAAGACGCGGGCGAAAATGGGTCCCGAGTACACCGCGATGCAGAAGCTCGTGAAGAGCGAGGGCCTGCACACGGTCTGCCAGGAAGCCGGCTGCCCCAACATCTACGAGTGCTGGGAGGACCGCGAGGCGACCTTCCTCATCGGCGGTGACCAGTGCACCCGGCGCTGCGACTTCTGCCAGATCGACACCGGCAAGCCCGAGGCCCTCGACCGTGACGAGCCGCGCCGGGTCGGCGAGTCCGTGGTCACCATGGACCTGAACTACGCCACCATCACCGGCGTCGCCCGCGACGACCTGGAGGACGGCGGCGCCTGGCTGTACGCCGAGACCGTGCGCCAGATCCACCAGCAGACCGCGGAGCGCGAGGGCGGCCACACCAAGGTCGAGCTGCTCGCCCCCGACTTCAACGCGGTGCCGGAGCTGCTCCAGCAGGTCTTCGAGTCCCGCCCCGAGGTCTTCGCGCACAACGTCGAGACGGTGCCGCGGATCTTCAAGCGGATCCGCCCCGGCTTCCGTTACGAGCGCTCCCTGAAGGTCATCACCGAGGCCCGCGACTTCGGCCTGGTGACCAAGTCCAACCTGATCCTCGGCATGGGCGAGACCCGCGAGGAGGTCAGCGAGGCGCTGAAGCAGCTGCACGACGCGGGCTGCGAACTCGTGACCATCACGCAGTACCTGCGGCCTTCGGTGCGCCACCACCCCGTGGAGCGCTGGGTCAAGCCGCAGGAGTTCGTGGAGCTGAAGGAGGAGGCCGACCAGATCGGCTTCTCCGGTGTGATGTCCGGTCCGCTGGTCCGGTCCTCGTACCGCGCGGGCCGGCTGTACCAGATGGCCGTGGAGAAGCGAGGCGCGTACGTGGCCTCCCAGGCCGTCTGATGGCACTGCGTGCCACCCAGCGCGTGTGAATCCGAGCACAAGCAGCTACCGTCCGGTAGTGGCCGGTTGACGCGGCCCCGGGCGTCCTCGCAGATGAGGACGCCGTCAGGGCCGCGTCAGTGTTTTCGGCCTGGGTATCAAGGCTTCATTGGTGTTTGACCGGTCGGTCACGCCCTGGTAACACCAATCAGTGACCCTGGTTGTACAGCCCGTGCACCACTCACCAGAGCTGCTTATCCCTGAGGGGGGACCTCCATCATGCAGGCCGCGCCCGTACGCGCCACCGCCATTCCATCGCTCACCGATGCACTCCGTGCCGTCGAGTCGCTGCTCATGAGCAGCGGTCAGCGCACCGCCCGCCGCAACGCCTGGACGTCCGTCCTGGAGGACCGCCGCCGAGCCAAGGACAGGGTCGAGGCGCAGCGGGTCCTGGAGCAGTCGCTCGCCGGTCGTTCCTGAACGTTTTCCTCCGGGGCACTGCCGTCGTCGGCGCTCCTGGGGCCACGTAGACTTCGTGGCATGGCGAGAAGTGACAGTGCGGCCGATGCCGCTAACCCCGGGCGACTGAAGCAGATCGCCCTGACGTACAAGATGACCCGCAGGGCCGACAAGAAGATCGGCCTTGTTCTTTCGGGCGTCTTCATCCTCATCCTCGGTGTCTTTCTCGCGATCGGCTTCCTGATCGGCCACCCGGTCTACCTGGGCATCCTGGGCCTTCTGCTCGCCCTCCTCGGGACGGCGATCGTCTTCGGGCGCCGGGCCGAGCGGGCCGCGTTCGGACAGATGGAGGGGCAGCCGGGCGCTGCGGCCGCCGTACTGGACAACATCGGCCGGGGCTGGACGACGACCCCCGCGGTGGCGATGAACCGCAGCCAGGACGTGGTGCACCGGGCCGTCGGCAAGGCCGGCATCGTGCTGGTCGCCGAGGGCAACCCGAACCGGGTGAAGGGCCTGCTGGCCGCCGAGAAGAAGAAGATGAACCGGATCGTCGCGGACGTACCGGTGCACGACCTGATCGTCGGCACGGGCGAGGGCCAGATCCCGCTGAAGAAGCTGCGGACCTCGATGCTGAAGCTGCCGCGCGTGCTGACCGGTCCCCAGGTGACCGCCACCAACGACCGGCTGCGGGCCATGGGCGACCTGATGAGCAACATGCCGTTGCCGAAGGGCCCGATGCCGAAGGGCATGAAGCTGCCGAAGGGCGGCCCGAAGGCTCGCTGATTCACCTGCCACGAGATTTACCCGCTACGACGAAGAGGGCGCCCGGTGTGATCCGGGCGCCCTCTTCGTCGTAGCGGAGATGTTCAGATGCGGACCTCGACCGTGCGGGCCAGCTGGTCGTGGAGGCCGCGGCCGTCGCGGTCCCAGATCAGGGCCGGGACGGCGAGGAAGAGCAGGACCGTGCGGAGCAGGGCGCGCAGCGGGTTGACGGTGCCGGTGGCCAGGCTGACCACGCGGAGGCCGAAGAGGCGCTTGCCGGGGGTGAAGCCGAGGGTGCCGACCGTGAGGACCATGAGGACGAAGAGTACGATCGGGGCCCAGATCTGGGCCGCCTCGTTGTAGCTGTCCGCGATCAGGCCGTATGCGATCAAGAGGCAGAGGCCCCAGTCGACCACCAGTGCGCCGATCCTGCGGCCCGGGCGGGCGATGGAGCCCGGCCCCTCCTCGGGCAGGCCCAGCTGCTCACCCCGGTATCCGAAGTCGACACCGGCTTGCTCGGCGGCCGCGCGGGGGCCCGAGAGCCACGATCCGATTGCTTCCCTCTTGTCCACCCGTCCACGGTACTGCGCCCGTTTCGGGATACGGACAGGTGGGGTGCGGTGCGGGATGTCCGGTTAACTTGTGCGAAACAAATGGGTCACGCCCGAGAAATCACGCGTCCCTACTGTCGAGGTCAGCGTGTGCCACCGCACTGGCCGCACGAACGAACTACCACCCCGGCGCGGACGGGCCGGGAGTAGGAGGAGCTGGATGTTCCAGAACGCCGACGAGGCCAAGAAGTTCATCGCGGACGAGGACGTCAAGTTCGTCGACGTCCGCTTCTGCGACCTGCCGGGCGTCATGCAGCACTTCACGCTGCCCGTCGAGGCGTTCGACCCGGACGAGGAGCTCGCGTTCGACGGCTCGTCGATCCGTGGTTTCCAGGCCATCCACGAGTCCGACATGGCGCTGCGCGCGGACCTGTCGACCGCCCGGGTCGACCCCTTCCGCCGCGACAAGACGGTCAACATCAACTTCTTCATCCACGACCCGATCACGGGCGAGCAGTACTCCCGTGACCCGCGCAACGTGGCCAAGAAGGCCGAGGCTTACCTCGCGTCGACCGGTATCGCGGACACCGCGTACTTCGGTCCCGAGGCCGAGTTCTACGTTTTCGACAGCGTGCGCTTCCAGACCTCCGCGAACGAGTCCTTCTACCACATCGACTCCGAGGCGGGCGCCTGGAACACCGGTGCGATCGAGGACAACCGCGGTTACAAGGTCCGCTACAAGGGCGGCTACTTCCCGACCCCGCCGGTCGACCACTTCGCCGACCTGCGCGCGGAGATCTCCCTCCAGCTCGCGGCCTCCGGCCTCCAGGTCGAGCGCCAGCACCACGAGGTGGGCACCGCCGGCCAGGCCGAGATCAACTACAAGTTCAACACGCTGCTCGCCGCGGCCGACGACCTCCAGCTCTTCAAGTACATCGTGAAGAACGTGGCCTGGAAGAACGGCAAGACCGCGACCTTCATGCCGAAGCCGATCTTCGGTGACAACGGCTCGGGCATGCACGTCCACCAGTCGCTGTGGCAGGGCGGCTCCCCGCTCTTCTACGACGAGGCCGGCTACGCGGGCCTGTCGGACACCGCCCGCTACTACATCGGCGGCATCCTCAAGCACGCCCCGTCGCTGCTCGCCTTCACCAACCCGACGGTGAACTCGTACCACCGTCTGGTGCCGGGCTTCGAGGCGCCGATCAACCTGGTGTACTCGCAGCGCAACCGCTCCGCGGCCATGCGTATCCCGATCACGGGCTCCAACCCGAAGGCCAAGCGCGTCGAGTTCCGTGCGCCCGACTCCTCCGGCAACCCGTACCTGGCGTTCTCCGCCCTGCTCCTCGCGGGTCTGGACGGCATCAAGAACAAGATCGAGCCGGCCGAGCCGATCGACAAGGACCTCTACGAGCTGGCTCCCGAGGAGCACGCGAACGTGGCCCAGGTCCCGACCTCGCTCCCGGCCGTCCTCGACTCCCTCGAGGCCGACCACGAGTTCCTGCTCGCCGGTGACGTCTTCACGTCCGACCTCATCGAGACGTGGATCGACTTCAAGCGCGCGAACGAGATCGCTCCGCTGCAGCTGCGTCCGCACCCGCACGAGTTCGAGCTGTACTTCGACGTGTGATCGGACCGTAGCCGCCGCTGTCGGCTGCACGGCTCTTCCGGCGCCCCCGTTCCTGGTTCCTCAGGGCGGGGGCGTCGTCGTATGGTTTTCAACATGGCCGAACAGGACGATGACGAGCGGGAGTTCGACATCCGGTGGGCCGACGGGGCGGAGCACAAGGAGCCGTCCGCTCGGGCTCGGATGCTGGCTGCGCGGTGGAAGGAGAACCCGCCCGGGCCGCAGCCGTTCCGGGCGGAGCCGGAGAGGCGGCGCAGGCGGGGACGGGTGCGGGTGCAGGGGCGGGCCTGGGTGCGATCGCCGTGGGCGTCGACCGCACTGGTGTTCGGAACGGTGGCGGTGGTCATCCTGTTGCTGGGGTGGGCGGACTTCAGGGCGCCTTACTAGCGACCGCTCTTGTCAATACCCGTACCTGCCAGGGCCGTTGGGCTGCATGATGTTGTTGAGCCTCTTGGGCGACAACGTCGGAGTCCGCGTCAAGATCGGTTGGTCCCGTGGCAGCAGCCCGCACGCGCACAGCGATGATCTTCACGGCCCTTCGGGTGGAGTACGAGAAGGTCACCGCCCATCTCCTGCACGCCAAAGCGCAGCACGTCGACACCGTCCAGGTCGGCCGGGGTGTGAGTGCGGCGGTCTACGAGGTGGGCGGCCGGGTCCGCTGGCGGGTGTACCTCTCCAGGACCGGGACCGGCAACACCGCCACAGCCGCGGCGGTGAGCAACTGCCTCTCCACGATCCAGCCCGACGCCGCGTTCTTCGTCGGCATCGCCGCGGGTCGCAAGGACGCCGGTCCGCGGGATGTGGTCGTCGCCCAGCGGGTGTACGCGTACCAGCACGGCAAGCGGTCCGAGAAGGGCTTCCACGCCCGGCCCGACGGCTGGAAGCCGCCGCGTGACATCGTCCATGCCGCGGAGCAGGCGGCCAACGAACTCGGTCCGCTGATCACCTACAACATCCACTTCAAGCCGATCGCGTCCGGGGACGTCGTGATCGACTCCTTGAACGCCCCCGATCACGAGATCATCGCGACGAGCTACGAGGACACCGCGGCCATCGAGACCGAGGGCGTCGGCTTCGCGAGCGCGGTCGAGGAACACGAAGGCCTCCGGTGGCTGCTCATCCGTGGCATCAGCGACCGGGCCGACGGCAGGAAGAAGGTCCTGGAGGCCGACGCCCAGGAGCAGGCCGCCCTCAACGCGGCACAGGTCGCGGTCCGCACCCTTCTGGTGCTGGACATCGAGTCGGCCGCTCGCCCCGCCGCCGTCACCCACCCGACGCTTCCGCTGGGCGTGACCATCGGCAAGAAGGCGGCCAAGAAGACGGTCAGGCCCAAGCCGCCCGCCGCGCCCATCGCGAAGAAGCCGCCCGCATCACCGCCCGGGCCGAAGTCGGCCCGCCCTGGCGCCCTCCAGGGGAAGCGGTCCCTGGCCGTCACCGCGATCGCGCTGACGACCGCCGTCGCGCTCGTCGTGTCCCTCCAGTCGTGTGGTAACGACGGCACGGGCGACGAGGGGAACCAGACGCTGTCCGTCGCTCCCTCCGCCACCCTGGCGACGTGCGGCGACCCTGACGACTATCTCTACATCGCCTCCTCCGTGGACAAGTCGAGGTCCCTGCGGGAAGCGGCGGCGAAGTACGGCAACCGCTCCAGCGGCGACACCTGTGTCGAGATCCGGGTCGAGGACGGGAACTCGGGCGAGGCGATGCGGGCCCTGGCACGCGGCTGGGACGAGGACGACGGGGAAACGCCCGACGTGTGGGCGCCGGCCGGGTCCTCCTGGCTCTCGCTCGCGCGTGCCAACGCGACCGCCAAGACCAAGGCCCTGTTCCCCCGGCGGGCCGAGTCGATCGTGACGAGCCCGCTCACCGTCGCGATGCCCAAGCCCATGGCCGAGGTCCTGGAGTGGCCCGAGAACCAGTTCACCTGGGGCGAGCTGGCCGACTGGTCGACGAACGCCGAGGGCTTCTGGGGGGCGAAGAACCGCGGCAAGCCGGAGTGGGGGGACTTCAAGCTCGGCAAGACCAACCCCGCGTACTCCACCTCCGGCCTCAACGCGACCCTCGGCGCGTTCTACGCCAACACCGGCACCAGCGGCGAGCTGACGAAGGCCCGCCTCGACGACCCCGGCAACCGCAACTTCGTCAAGAGCATCGAGCAGTCCACGGTGCACTACGGCGACACCACGCTCACCTTCCTCGCCAATCTCCGCCGGGCCGACAAGGACAGCGCGCAGAACGCCATGTCGTACATCTCCGCCGTCACCCTGGAGGAGAGTTCCGTGGCGGCCTACAACGCCGGTTATCCGTGCGGGGCGCTCAGCGACGAGAAGGACTGCGCCAAGACCCGCAAGCCGGAGACACCGCTGGTCTCGTTCTATCCGACCGACGGGACCCTGTACTCCGACCACCCCTACATCAACCTGGCCCCCGAGGGTTCGGCGAAGCGGACGGTGGCGAACGACTTCCTCACCTATCTGCACCAGCCCGAGACGTTCGACCAGTACTTCGCTCCCTACGGTTTCCGCACCCACGACGGCGAGATCACGAAGGGATCGCCGCTGTTCGACCCGGCCAGCGGGGCCCGGCCCGAGACGCCGCTCGATCCGCTGACGTTGCCCCGGGACGACGTACTGAAGCACCTCCTGGACATCTGGCCCTCGCTGCGCCGACGCGCCAACGTGCTGCTGCTCATCGACACCTCGGGGTCGATGAACGAGGAGATAGCGAGCACCGGCGACTCGAAGCTGGGGCAACTGAAACAGGCGGAGGACGAGCTGCTCGGGGAGTTCACCCGCTCGGACCGGGTCGGGTTGTGGAAGTTCTCCGACGCCGAGGACCTGGGCGGCGAGACGGACTACCGGGAGCTGGTGCCGCTCGGCCCCTACGACGAGAAGCGGCTGTCCGAGAACTTCAGCGCTCTTGAGGCGGAGGGCGCGACCGGGCTCAACGACAGCCTCGACGCGGCTCTGACCTCGATGCGCGCGGACTACGACCCGAAGGCCATCAACGCGATCATCCTGCTGACCGACGGCCGCAACGAGGACCAGGGCAGTCTGTCCGAGGAGACCCTGCTCCGGCACATTCGTGACACCTCCCGGCCCGAGGTACGGATCTTCACCATCGCCTACGGCAACAAGGCGGACGAGGAGGACCAGAAGGGCCGTACCGCACTGGAGAGCATCGCCGACGCCGCCGGTGCGCAGATGTACGACGCCAAGAAGGCCGAGATCATCGAGCAGGTCATCACCAGCGTGATCTCCAACTTCTGATCCGCTGGGTACCCATTCTTTTGCTCTCCTTAGGGCTGATCGGGATCGGTCCATGGTGGGGCCGGGTGCACACTGGCAGTGGGACGAGTGCCTGACTGCGGGGTGATGCAGATGCAGAGCCGTTTCCGGAGCGATCGGCGGCTGACCGTGCGGATGACGGTCACGCTCTTTCTGCTCGGACTGCTGTACGTGGGATTCGTCGCCGCGTTGATCGTGCTGCTGAAGTCCTGGGTCCTCGTGGTGGTCGTGGCCGCGGGGGTGCTGGGGGCGCAGTACTGGTTCTCCGACCGGGTCGCGCTGTTCGCGATGCGCGGGCGGGTCGTGGAGCGGGAGGAGTATCCGGAGTTGCACGGAGTCGTCGACCGGCTGTGCGCCATCGCTGACATGCCCAAGCCGGTGGTCGCCGTGTCGGACATCGACATGCCGAACGCCTTCGCCACCGGACGGAATCCCGATCACGCGGTGGTGTGTGTGACGACCGGGCTGCTGCGGCGGCTGTCACCGGAGGAACTGGAAGGCGTCCTCGCGCACGAGCTGTCGCATGTCGCGCACAAGGACGTCGCCGTCATCACCGTCGCCTCGTTCCTCGGTGTGCTCGCCGGGCTCGTCGTGCGGTTCGCCTTCTACTCGCAGCTGTTCGGCGGGCGGAAGGATCAGAACACCGCCGTCGTCTTCGCGGGGGTGATGGGGGTCTCCGCGGCGGTGTACGCCATCTCCTTCCTGCTCATCCGGGCGCTCTCCCGGTACCGGGAGCTGGCCGCGGACCGGGCCGCGGCGCAGTTGACCGGGCGGCCCTCGGTGCTGGCCTCCGCGCTCACCAAGGTCTCCGGGGACATCGCGAAGATCCCGAGCAAGGACCTGCGGACGGCGCAGGCGTTCAACGCCTTCTACTTCACCCCGGCGCTCGGGGCCGAGGCCGGTGTCTCGCGGCTCTTCTCCACACACCCGAGCCTGGAGCAGCGACTGGAGCAACTGGGGCGGATCTCGACCGAGTTGGGTGAGGCCGTGGTCCCGGGGGAACCGAGGAAGGCAGACTGAGAAGACATGGGGCTGCTGGACATCCTGCTCGGGCGGACCAAGCCGGTCGCGCCCGATCTCGACCAGCTCTTCGGGCTGCCGTCGGCGGCCGTGACCCTGGAGGCCGCCTCGGGGTTCACCCCGACCGGCAGCGGGGCGGTGTGTTTCGCGACGGTCGAGGGGGCGGCGTTCGAGCAGACGCACCGCGAGGTGCAGGCGCTGCTCGACGCGGATGCCGACCGCGACGGACCGCCCGTGCGGCTGCAGCGCGACGAGTACGGCTACTCCTGGCTGGTCTCCGAGCGCTCCCCCGACGAGCTGCACCTTCTCGTGAACGACCTGCACGCCGTGAACGCCTCGATGGAGGTCAACGGCTTCGGCCCGCAGCTGCTGTGCTCGCTGGCGGGCTTCCGGGACGGCGAGGGCCGTACGCTCGCGCTGGTCTATCTCTACAAGCGCGGTACGTGGTTCCCGTTCGCGCCGCTGCCCGGTGCGGGGCAGCGGCGCGACAACGCGCTGGAACTGCAGGTCAAGGCGGCGCTCGGGAACGATCTGCGGGTCGAGCAGGACCTGAGCCGCTGGTTCCCGGTGTGGGGCGCCCCCGGGCTGTGACCGGGGGCGGCCCGGGGGGCGAGGGTCACTTGCCCCGCTTCTCGCGCTCCTGACGGCGGGCCTCGAAGGGGCGCTCGCGGCGGTAGCGCCGGTCCCACTTGGCCTGCTTGTCGCGGCGGTCCCGGTACGTGCGGTAGTCGCCGGGCATGACCCCGGACGAGGAACCGCCCCTGGACGACGAGGTCGAGGACGCGCCCCGCCCGTACTGCAGGTACAGGAAGAGGACGGCCGCGGCGGCGAGCCAGTAGACGCTGTTTCCGAATCCTAGGACGACCAGGACCGCGGCCCCGGCCATGACGATGGTGCCCATCACGGGCCTCCGTGTGCGTGGGTGGGTGAGCAGCAGAGTAGCCCCGGTTCCGGAGAGTGACGCCGGTCCTGCGGCAAGCGGTAAGGAGCAGCTCCGCAATGCTTGTCCAGCGTAGGGAGACGGTCACTCGGTGTGCATCTCCTTTTCCCGCGGCCTAGAGTCGACGAAGAGAACCATTCCCTACATAAGGGGCAATTCGGATGAGTGATCTCTTCGTCGTCGCCTACGACGACCTCGCCACCGCGAACCAGGTCCGCGACAAGGTCGTCGAGCTGTCGAAGCAGCATCTCGTCGAGCTGGAGGACATCGTGGTCGTCGAGCGCCGCGACGACGGCAGGATCAAGCTGCACCAGGCCGTCAACCACACCGCCGTCGGGGCGGCCGGCGGAGCGCTGTGGGGCGGGGTGATCGGGCTGCTGTTCCTCGCCCCGCTGCTCGGGGCGGCGGTGGGCGCGGCGGCCGGTGCGGCCGGGGGCGCGGTCACCGACACGGGCATCAACGACAACTTCATGAAGGAGCTGAGCCAGAATCTGCGTCCGGGCGCCGCGGCCCTCTTCGTCCTGGTCAAGCAGGCCGCCCAGGACAAGGTGATCCCTCAACTCACGCCGTTCGGCGGCCAGTTGGTGCAGACCTCGCTCAGCCAGGCCGACGAGGACCATCTGCGCGAGGCGATCAAGGCGGCGCAGAAGTCGGCTGCCTGAGCCGAGCCGGCATGATCGAACGCGGGCGTGATCGCATGAGGGCATGATCGTATGAGGGCATGCTCTCCAACTTCACGTTCGATCACGGCGCGGAACGGCTCAGCGGGGTGTACGGCGGCGGTGGCTCGGGGCGAGCCACCGCCGTTCTGCTGCACGGGGCCGGCAACGGCAGCAAGGAGCGGCTGGTGCCCCTCCTGGAGGAGTTCACGGACCGCGGCTGCGCCGCGCTCGCCCTCGACTTCTCCGGACACGGCGAATCCACCGGCGAGCTGCGGGAGTTGAGCCTGAGACGCCGGTTCGAGCAGGCCGTCGCGGTGATCGACGCCCGGGTGCCCGCCGAGGGGCCGCTGATCCTGGTGGGGTTCAGCATGAGCGGACAGACGGTGGCGGATCTCGCCGGACACTACGGGGAGCGGGTGGCGGCGATCGGGCTGTGCGCGCCCGCGGTGTACGCCGCACAGGCGTGGGACGTGCCGTTCGGGGACGGGGACGGACTGTTCAGCGAGATCATCCGTACGCCGGACAGCTGGTGCGAGGCGCCCGCACTCGGGGTGCTGCGGGGGTACGAGGGGCGGGCGGTGCTCGCGGTCCCGGGGAACGACACGGTCATTCCGCCGGAGGTGACCGAGGCGGTCCAGGACGCGCTGGCCGCACGTTCCCAGTACACCCGGTTCGAACTCCCCGACGCCGACCACTTCCTGGGCCTGTGGCTGCGCGATCACGCGGGCGCCCGGCGGGAGTTCGTCGACCTGCTGCTGACCGAGGGCTGGACGGCGACCCGCACCTGGGTGGCCAAGCAGCTGCCCGAGGGCCGTACGGTCGCCACCACGCGTTTCCTGTCGGGCGGTTGGAGTGCGCAGATGCGCGGACTCACCCTCGACGACGGCACGGAACTGGTCCTGCGGTCCTTCGTGAAACCGTTCTTCCGCCGCCACGCGCCCGGCCTCCTGAACCGCGAGGCGGCCGTCCTCGCTCTGCTGGCCGACGAGGACGGCATCCCGGCCGCCGAACCGATCGCCGTGGACGCCACCGCCGAACACGCCGACCATCCGAGCCTGTTGATGTCCCGGCTGCCGGGCCGGGTGCGGGTCGACGAGGAGGACCTCGTACGGCGACTGGACCTGCTGGCGGCACAACTCGTGCGGATCCACGAGGTCGTACCGCGCGAGCGGCCGCGCACCTATCAGGCGTGGACGTCCCCGGAGCAGGTGCGTGCGCCGCACGGGGCGCTGTGGGAGCGGGCCGTGGAGGTCATCCGGCGCGATCCGCCGTCGTACGAAGGGGTCTTTCTGCACCGGGACTTCCATCCCGGGAACGTGCTCTTCACGGACGACCTGCGGATCGGTGGGGTCGTGGACTGGGTCGAGACCTCCTGGGGGCCGGCCGATCTGGATGTCGCCCACTGCTCCACCGCGCTGGCGCTGCTGCACGGGCCGGAGCACGGGCTCGGCTTCCGGGACCGTTACGAGGCGCAGGGCGGCCGTCGGCTCGCGGACGGGCCCGAGCACTTGTACTGGCGGCTTCTCGACTCCCTCGCCTATGCACCGGACGCGGCGAAACTGGCGGGGCCGTGGCAGGAGTTGGGGCGCACCGATCTGACGCCCGAGGTGCTGGGCGGGCGGTTGGAGGCCTATGTGGGCGGGTTGCTGGAGCGGTACGCCTGAGGGATGGGCGCGGGCGGCTCAGCGGGTGGGGCGCAGGTCCAGTTGCCTGCGTACGACCTCGCCCGCCACCTCCGGCAGGCGGCGGCGCTGGGAGCGGGCATGGGTGCGGAGGATGTCGAAGGCCTCGTCGACCGTGACGGAGAGCCGGGCGGCGAGCATGCCCTTGGCCTGTTCGATGATGATGCGGCTGGTCAGGGCCTGGCCCAGCTGGTCGGCCAGGGCCCGGCTCTCGCGCAGGGCGCGGTCGCGCTCCAGGGCCCAGCCGGCGGCGTCCGTGAGGCACTGGGCGAGGTCCAGGAGGGCGGGGTCGAGGGGGGTGCGGCCGCGACCGAGCAGCACCAGGGCACCCTGGGTCTCCGCGCCGACGTGAAGAGGAAGCGCGGCGGCCCGTCCGTAGCCCAGGGACAGGGCGCGGGAGGTGTAGCGAGGCCAGTCGCGGCGGGTCGCCTCGGCGTCGAGCGCGGTGTCCGGAAGCGGGCGGCCGGTGCGGCGGACCTGCGGCCCCGGGCCCTCGCCCCACTCGACGGCGTCCTGCGCCAACCGGATCAACTCCTCCCCGGTTCCCGCGAATTCGACCGGCGCCCGCTCGTCGGGCGCGTACAGCACGATCGCGGCAACGTTGCCGAGCAGCCCGCTGCCGTGCTCCGCGAGCACCGCGAGCAGCCGGTCGGGTTCGGTGACCTCGCAGGCCGCCAGGTCGACGAAGGCCTGCGCGAGTTGCTGCTGCGACACCGGCATGCTCATGAGCTTCGCTTCCCCTCTCGGACGTCGGCCACGGGCCCCCGTCCGTAATCTCCCCTGTCCGCCCCCGGCCGCTCCCCCGCCTCAGCCAAGTCGCAGCTCACCACTGATGATGCGCGTCGCCACGAAGCCCGCGGAGGTGTTCTCCGTGAACGCCCGCGCCTTGATCAGCTCCAGCGCGTCGTGCACCCCGCACTCCAGCTGGACCGCGACCATACCGGCCGCCTGGTGGACCGCCAGCCGCAGATCGGTGGCGCCGTACAGGCCGGGATCGGCGTCCCGGCTGAGGATCATGGTGCGGGTGAGCGCCTCGGCGATCCGGATGAAGGCGGTCGAACCGATGACTCCGGGACCGGGGTCGAAGACGGCGAGGGCGCCCACACAGATGTCCGACATGGAGAGCGGTACGGCGGCCACCTCCAGGATGCCGAGTTCCAGGACGGCCGGGCCGTAGCCGGGCCAGCGCTCGGCCAGGGACCGGCCGGACGCCGAGACGGGGCGGTTCCCGCGTGTGGCGTCCCGGGCCGGGCCCTCGCCGAGCAGGAACTCCAACTCCTGGGCGGCCCGCGACGGTTCGTCGGACGCGGCCAGGGCGAGGTCGTCGAAGGTCGCGCCGACCAGGGTGAGGGCGGCACTGCTGGTGCCGCAGGCCTCCGCGACCCCGCTCATGAACAGGGGTTCGGGGACGTCGCCTCCCACCGCCCAGTCCGCCAGGCGGGCCAGGTACTCGTCCTGGAGCCGGGCCGCGGTCCGGTGGCAGTCGGCACTCGACCGGTGCAGCGCGGCGATCCGCACATGCATGTTCCTGAGTGGCTCGGAGACGGCCTGACCCGCCAGGAGCTCGTGCCGCTCGGCGTTGGCGGTCTCGTGTGCGAAGCGTGCGCGCGCCGCAGCGGCCCTTCGCTCGGCGGAGGCCGGATGTTCCAGGGGCCCATCTCCCTTGGCCATACCGGAATCCTACGCCCCGCCTGCTTGGGCGGAGGTGTCTGTCCGGCCTTCTTCCATGAGCAGCACGACCCCGCCGTGGTGCCCGTCGAAGGGGCTGCACTGCACCATGCAGGTGATGGTCCGGCCCAGCCGGTTCACGGCCGTCACCGGCTCCGGGGTGCCGCGCCCGCCGGCGTCGAGGCAGCGCTGCACGGTGTCCCGCAGTTTCTCGGTGGGCAGTCCGAAGTCCAGGTCGAAGAAGTCCTGGTCGACGACTTCCTCGGGGCGCAGACCCCACAGGTCGGCGGCGCCCCGGTTCCAGCTCTTGACCTTCAGGTTCTGGTCGAGGACGACGACTCCGGCGGCGATGGAGGTCAGGACCGCCTCCAGGAAGGTGCGGGCCTCGTCGAGCTCCTCGGAGCGCAGCCGCATCTCCTCGTTCATGGTCTCCAGTTCCTCGTTGCCGGACTGGAGTTCCTCGTTGGTGGTCTCCAACTCCTCGTTGGTGGACTGGAGTTCCTCGTTGGTGGTCTCCAGTTCCTCGATGCTCGACTGGAGTTCCTCGTTGGTGGTCTCCAACTCCTCGTTGGTGGACTGGAGTTCCTCGTAGGCCGTCTCCAGGTCCTCGCGCACCCGCTTGATCTCGGCCTTGAGCTGGGTGGCGACCGTGACGTCGTTGAAGGTGATGGTCGTGGCGGCGGCCAGTCCGTCGGGGCCGGCCAGCGGCTGGACCAGGATGTCGAAGTACTGCACGTCCTCGCCGGCCCGGCGTTCGGCGCCGTTGACGCGCAGCGTGCGCCGTTCATGACGGGCCTGCTCGATCATGGAGCGCAGTTCCACCGGGCGATAGGAGATCTCCAGATCCTGGAAGGGGCGCCCGATGTCGTTCGGGGTGAGGCCGAAATGCGCACGGGCATGGCTGTTGACGTGCACGACGACACCGTCCGCGTCGACCGCCACGGTGGCGCTGGGCGCGGCGTCGAGGATGAGGTCACGCATCTGCCGGTGACGGGCCACCGAGTGCAGTTCACCGCTCGCACCGGCCCGGGCCTTCATCACCGGGGCGGGCTGGTACGGCGACGCGGAACTGCCCGGGCGGCGCCGGAACACCCGTTGCCGCATGCTCATCACATCGAACCGCTCGGAGTCGTTGAGCAGCATCTCCGCCTTGCCGAGGAAGAGGAAGCCGCCCTCGCGGAGCGCGAAGTGGAAGCGGTCGACGATCTGGTTCTGCGCCTCGACGTTGAAGTACATCAGCGTGTTGCGGCACAGCAGCAGGTCCAGGCGGGAGATCGGGGCGTCGCGGGTGATGTCGTGGCGGCCGAAGATGACCCGGCGGCGCAGATCGGGGCGGAAGCCGAAGCGGACGCCGTTCGGCTCGAAGTACTTCTCGCGCAGTTCGGGGTCGAACGCGGCGAGGGCCTTGGCCGGATACAGCCCCGAGCGGGCCTCGCGCAGGGCCTCGTCGTCGACGTCGGTGCCGTAGATCTTGACGCGTTCCAGGGTCTCGTCCAGGCCCAGCGCCTCGGCGAACATGATCGCCAGGGAGTAGGCCTCCTCGCCGCTGGAGCAGCCCGCGCTCCACACCCGGATCTCCTCGTCGGTACCGCTCTGGGCGAGCAGTTCCGGGAGCACCTCGCGCTGCAGGAAGGTCCAGGCCTCGGGGTCGCGGAAGAAGGAGGTGACGTTGATCAGGATGGTGTTGAACAGGGCGTTGAACTCACCCGCGTTGGTCTCCAGCCGGTCGCGGTAGTCGGCGTACGACTCCACCTCCGCGTCGGCCATGCGTTTGCGGATACGGCGGCCCAGGGAGGACCGCTTGTACCCGGTGAAGTCGAAGCCGCGGGCATCCCTCAGGAAGCCGAGGAGTTCTTCCAGTTCCTCGTCGGTCTCCGTGTCCGCCGGTCCCTCGCCCATACCTGCCACCACTGCCGTTACTGCCTCTTGGTCTCGACGAGTCCGCGGATCACCGCGGCGATCTCCTCCAGAGGTAGCACGAAGTCAACCTTGCCCGTACCCACCGCCGCCTCCGGCATGCCCTTGAATTCGGCCGTCGCCGGGTCCTGCACGATCACGGTGCCGCCACGTTGCTTGACCGCGTCCACGCCCATCGCTCCGTCCCTCCCGGTCCCGGTGAGCACACAGGCGATGGCCCGTGGCCCGTACGCTCCGGCGACGGACTCGAAGAGCAGGTCGGCGGAGGGCCGCACGAAGTGCACGAGTTCGGTGTCGGTGAGGGCGAGACGGCCACCGGGAGCGACCAGCAGATGCCGGTTGGGCGGGGCGATGTAGACGGTGCCGGCGACGGCCTGCTCATGCTCCTCGGCAAGCTTCACCCGCAACGGCGTACGGCGCCCCAGCACCTCGGCGATGACCGTGCGGTGCCGGGGATCGAGATGCTGCACGACGAGCACGGGCACCGGAAGCCCGTCCCCCAGGTCACCGAGCACCGTGACCAGCCCGGTGATACCACCGGCGGAGGCGGCTACGGCGACGACATCGAAGTGGTCGTCCGCGGTGTGCTCCACGGGGTCAGCGTATGCCTTGGGCGGGAGGGGGTGGGGTGGGGGGACGGGGGCTTGTCCGGGGTTTGGTCGGGGCTTGTCCGGGGTTTGGTCGGGGGGAGCAAGGCGTGGGCGAGAGGCCCGCGGCGGGGCGGTCGGGGGTGGCGACGGGGACTTGGGCGGGGCGGGGTGCCCGTCGGGTGGGTGTGCGTTGTCCGGGGGCGAGTGGTTGCCCGGGGTGAGGGCTGGGGCGGGGTGGGTGCGCAGCCCGGCGTGACGGGGTGCCGCCTGCGCCCACCCGTGCCGCCTAGGCGGCACGAATGCCCGCAGGCTAGGTGGGGTGCGTGGCGCAGGCTGGGTGGGATGGGTGGGCGCAGGCTGGGTGGGGTGGGTGGCGCAGGCTGGGTGGGGTGGGTGGCGCAGGCTAGGTGGGGTGGGTGGGCGGAGGTGGGCCTGGCCGGGGGCGGGTGACGGATGTCTGGTCGGAGTTCAGGGGTCGCTCGCACCACGTCGGCAGCGATCGCGGCGCGGCTGGCAGGGGCGGTCACGGACGGATCAGCGGCGTTCGCGGCGCAGCCGACGGGGGCGACGGGGGCGAGCAGGCCAGCCTGAGTCTCGGCCTGGGCCGGGGGCGATGAGGGGGTGGTGGGGAGTGCATCGTGGCCCCCTCCGTACCGGGCGATCAGGGGTGCGTCGGGGCCGGGAAGGGTGGTCAGAGGTCAGGGGATGCTCTGAGTACGCCGGCGGCGATCGCGGCGTTGAGGGTGGCGTGGTCCTTGGTGGTCTGGGTGGCGTAGGTGTGGGCGAAGTCGGCGATCGCCCGGTCGAAGGTGTCGGCGGCGCCGAGATAGGCCGCGATGGCGACGCGGTCGCCGGAGCGGGCATGGGCCCGGGCGAGGGCGGTGCCGCAGAGGCGGGCGTAGGCGGTGAGGCCGGCGGGGGTCATGCCGGCGACGTCGGCGGAGGCCTTCATGTCGCGGAGCTGGCGCCAGTAGAAGGCACGGCCCTGGGGGCCGGTCATCCAGCCCAGGAAGATGTCGCTCGCCGCCTGGAGGAGGCGTTGGCCCGCGACCACGCGGTGGCCGGGGTGGACGTACGGGCCATGTGGCAAGTACTCCTCCAGTACGGACGTCCGCGCCTCCTTGATCTGCAGGAACAGCGGGTCGTCCGCGTCCCGGCCGGCCAGGAGCACGATGAAGCAGCGCATGCCCACGCTGCCCACCCCCACGACCTTGCGGGCGGCGTCGACGAAGCGGTAGCGGTCGAGCAGGAGGCGGCGTTCCTCGGAGAGGGTGGAGCGGTAGTCGCTGAAGATCTTGCGCAGGGCGGCCGTGTCGGGGGCGCCGGCGGGTTCGAGGAGCGGTGGGTCGTGGATGATGCGACGGCGTCCGTCGACGACCTCAGTGAGCTTGCCGAGGGCCTGGAGGCTGGTGCGGCGGCGGGCCCGGGTCAGGCTCGACTCCACACGCCTGCGGTGCCGGGCGGAGCGGACGAGGGGCAGCAGGGCGTCGGCGTCGAGGCGCTCGTACCAGACGGCGAGTTCACCGAGCCGTGCGAGCCGGCGCATGGACGTGCGGTACGCGGCCGTCGCCTCCACCGCGGCCCTGTGTGCCTTCGCCTCGGAGTGGCCGTTCTCCCGGGCGGCCACGACCACGCTCGCGGCGAGCCGTTTGACGTCCCACTCGAAGGGGCCGGGGAACGTCTCGTCGAAGTCGTTGAGGTCGAAGAGGAGGGCGCGCTCGGGTGAGGCGTACAGGCCGAAGTTCAGCAGGTGGGCGTCGCCGCACAGCTGCACGGTGAGGCCGGTGTGCGGCTGCGCCGCGAGGTCGGCGGCCATCACCGCGGCGGAACCGCGCAGGAAGGCGAAGGGTGAGGCGGTCATCCGGCCGTACCGGATCGGCAGCAACTCCGGTAGCCGGTCCCTGCCTTGACGCTCCAGCACGGCGACCGGGTCCGGGCGGTCGATGCCGGGGATCCATACGGCATGCGCGGAGCGGGCGACGCGTTTACGGGCGGCACGGCCCTGGGCGGCACGGTCGGCAGGGGTTCCTGGGGTGCTCATCCGCCGCCCTGCCTGTGCATCACGCCTCCCGGTCCGCCGCGCCACCTCCTGATCGCAGGGAAGCGTGGGACGGGGGCGGGCGCATGCCGGGTACGGCGATCGGGTGACGGGAGGACGGGAGAGCCGGGCCACGCCATGGCATCCCCTGCGGCGCGTGCCAGGCCATGCCGACGGTGCCACCCCCTGCTGCACGTGCCATCCCGTACGGTCCGTGCCACCCCTGCGGCGCGTGCCACCCCCTGCCAGCCGGTGCGCCCGCTGCCGGCCCCGTGCCCCACAAGCTCCCGACGCCTCCCCCGCCCCGCCCGACAACACCCGGCGGCACGACCACGGCCACGGCCACGGCCGCCTCCGGCTGTCGCCGGTTTCTCCGGTGCCCGCCGATTGTCAGTGCCGTCGGGGAGGATGCCCTGAGGACGGCGTGACGGGTGGAGGCCTGTATGGGTGGCGGGACGCAGCGGTACGTCGGGGTCGCTGAGCGGCGGGCCCGGCTGGGGGTGCGGCAGCTGCTGGCGGGGGCGGCCCGGGTCGCGACGCCGGAGGAGGTCGCCCGGGGGCTCGTCGCGCTGCACGGGACCGATCCGGCGAGTGTGTATCTGGCCGTGGGGGCGCGGTTGGCGGAGCCGCAGAAGACGGTGGGTGAGACCGAGCGGGCGTTGTACGACGACCGTGCGCTGGTCCGTATGCACGGCATGCGGCGGACGGTGTTCGTCTTCCCGACGGAACTGACCGCTGTCGTGCATGCCTCGACCGGACTCACCGTCGCCGCACGGGAACGGGCCGCGCTGGTCAAGGACATGGCCAAGGCCGGGGCGCCGGATGCCGGGTGGCTGGCCGAGGTCGAGGAGTCGGCGCTCGCCGCGCTCGCCCGGCGCGGACAGGCGACCGCGGCCGAACTCGCCGAGGACGAGCCCCGGTTGCGGGAGCAGTTCGTGTACGCGGCCGGGAAGAGCTACGAGGGTGTGCACACCGTCTCGACACGGCTGCTGAGGGTGCTGGGCACCGAGGGGAAGGTCGTACGGGGGCGGCCGCTCGGGTCGTGGACCTCCACGCAGTTCCGGTGGGCGCCGGCACCTCCGCATCCCGAGCTCGATGTCGCCGAGGCACAGGCGGCCCTGCTCGGGCGGTGGCTCGCGGCCTGCGGGCCGGCCACCGAGGACGACCTCAAGTGGTGGACCGGGTGGAAGGTGACCGACGTACGGCGGGCGTTGGGCGCGATCGGTGCGGAGTCGGTGCGTCTCGACGAGGGCACGGGGTGGGTCGTCGCCGGGGACGCCGGGCCGGTGGCCGGGGCCGTGGAGCCGTGGGCCGCGCTGTTGCCGGGGCTCGATCCGACGGCGATGGGGTGGCAGCACCGGGACTGGTATCTGGCGCCGGAACTACGGCCGTTGCTGTTCGACGGCAGCGGGAACGTGGGGCCGACCGTGTGGTGGGACGGGCGGGTGGTGGGAGGTTGGGCCCAGCGGGCCGACGGGGAGATCGTGTGGCGGCTGTTGGAGAAGGAGGGTGTGGGGCGCGAGGCCGAGGCGGCGATCGGGGTGGCGGCGGAGCGGTTGCGGGGGTGGCTGGGGGCGGCTCGGGTGACGCCGCGGTTCCGGACGCCGATGGAACGGGAGTTGGCGGGGTAACGGGAGTTGGCCAGGTAGCGGGAGTCGACCGGGCAGGGGTGCGGGCCGGGCGTTTCTCGCCCCCGCCGCCCCTACCCGTCGCGTCCGTCCCGTCCGTCTCATCCGTCCGCAGGGGCGCTGCCCCTGCAGTCCCGGTTCCTGAGGGCTGCCGCCCCCAGGCCCCGATCCGGCCCTTGGGAGGCCTCGCCCTCAAACGCCGAACGGGCTGAGGACGAGGACGAGGCCCGGCACCGGCACCGGAGGGGGCTCAGCCCCTCACCGGGAGTAGCGCATCAACGCCCGCACCATGTGGCACGTCGTGTCCGACGGCGGATGGACCCCGATCGTCTCCGCCGTGCTCCGTATCTTCTCGTTGCGGGCCTGGTTGGGCAGGTACACGCCCGAGTCGAGCAGGGCGATGGCGAGCCGCATCGCCTTGAGGCGGCGGTTGTGGGTGATGTACCACTCGCGAGGGCGGCCCGGCGGCAGCGGGCGCTTCTCCACGGGTGCGTACGGCAGGTCCAGCAGCACCGGGTGCTGGGCGGTCGACTGGGTGGGCAACGGCTTCAGTGCGGCAGCGGGCACAGGCATCCTCCTGTCGCGGTCAGGGCGTCCGCCGGGGACCCGGCGACACCCTCGAACACTGCTTCCAGTTTACTGCCTGCCACTGACATCCAGGGAGTCCGCAAGGGTCATCAAATGACCTGGTCAGCAGTTAATTTGACGTCCCTTCACGGTACTTCTGCGAGCTGTGGGCGAGGCGGGAAAAATTCGAACAAGCGAAGCGGTACCGTGGGCGGCATGGAGATCTGGATCAACCCGGCCTGTTCCAAGTGCCGCAGTGCGATCGGCCTGCTCGATGCCGAGGGTGCCGAGTACACCGTCCGCCGCTATCTGGAGGACGTACCGAGCGAGGACGAGATCAGGGACGTGCTCGGCCGGCTCCGGCTCGAACCGTGGGACATCACCCGCACCCAGGAAGCCGTCGCCAAGGAGCTCGGACTGAAGGAGTGGGCCCGGGACGAGGCGACGCAAGGGCGGTGGATCAAGGCGCTCGCCGAGCACCCCAAGCTCATCCAGCGGCCGATCATCACCGCGGACGACGGCACGGCGGTGATCGGGCGCACCGACGAAGCCGTACGGGATGCTCTGTCCCGTTAGGCAAGTGATTGTCCGGCGGCGGGAGTTGAGGGCGTCGGCGCTGTTACCCTCCGCCGCCATGACCTTCGGTGATCAAGGAACGCCGTACGGGGCCATGGACCCGTACACCCAGTGGGTGGTCGAGCAGGAGCGGATACGCCGGCGTCGGCGCAACCGGCGGGCGGTGGCCGCGGGGGTGGGTGTCGTGCTCGTCGCCGCCATCACCGCGGGGGGTGTGATGTACGCGGGCGGGGACGAGGGCGGGACGGCCGCCGCCTCCCCCTCCTCGACCGCGCCGGTCGTCCCGTCCGTCACGGCCTCGCTGCCCTCCGACGCCCCTTCCTCCCTCCCCTCGCTGCTCGCCCGGCCCGTGATCCGGCCGGAGCAGGCCTTTCCCGAGAAGAGCGTCCGGCTGAGCGACGGTTCCCGGTACGAGCGGGTCGATCTGGTCAGCACCGAGGACTGTTCCGAGGGCATGGCGCCCGAGCTCGCGGCGCTGATCGCGCAGGGGCAGGGGTGCGAGCGGCTGACCGCCGCGCTGTTCACCGACGCCGAGCGGCGGTCGCAGGTGACGGTGACCGTGCTGAGCTTCAAGACCGTGCAGGACGCGTCGACGGTGTTCGGGATGGCCTCGATGGACCCGGTGACCTATCAGGTGGTGTCGCTCGATCCACCGCCGTCGGCGGGGCTGCCGACGGTGCCGCCCGGGTCGGCCGGGGTGTTCCGGCGGGTGATGACCGTGCGGTCCGTGGTGTTCGCCAACGGGCAGTGGGGGGACGGATCGGAGGCCGACGAGGCCGCGATCACCGAGCAGACCGAGGATCTCCTGCGGTACGGCAACGACAACGTCGTGGCGTACGAGGATCCAAGTGCCGTGTGACGCAGGTTACTTGAGTGACTCCTGTAACCGCTGAGTAACTTCGTTCGGTATCTCGTACATAGCGGCGTACGCTCCCCTACCTCTCAGGAGGCGCGCATGTCGCGCAGGAGAACTGTCAGTACGGGCAAGAAGGTCGCGCTGTTCGTGGGTGCGGCGGCGGTGGCGGGCGGCGGGGCCTTCGTGATGGCGAGCACCTCCAATGCCTCGCAGGGTTCGCAGGCCCCGCAGACCAAGGCGGCGGACTCCGTCGTATGCCAAGGGCTCGCCACCGCTCTCGGCAACAACCAGAAGTTCATCGACGGCCAGCGGGCCGATCCGGACGCGCAGTCCGCGGCGCGGATCGCCAACCGGGAAGCGGTCATCGAGCAGATCAAGGTGCAGCAGAAGGCGTCCGGGTGCGCCGTTGGGGAGTCGGCTCAGGGCTCCCAGGCGGCACAGCCGGCGGCTCCGGCGGCACCTGCGGCACCGAGTTCGCCGGCCGCGGCCGCGGGGGGCGCCGGGAACGGGAACGGGAACGGGAACGCCGGTGGCGGTGCCGCCGCCTCCGGGCAGCAGGTCTGCAACGGGTCCACCGTCACGCTCTCCGGCGAGGGCGGGGCGCCTGCCGCCTCCAGCAACCAGTTCCCGGCGGGGACGAAGCTGAAGGTCACCAACCTGGACAACAACAAGTCCACGACGGTGGAGGTCACTTCGGTCTCCGGCAGCTGTGTGCTGCTGAACAACGCCGCCTTCGAACAGGTCCGTGAGCCGGGGAAGTTCCTCATCCGGCGGGCCGTGATCGAGAAGGTGGGGTGAGGCCGAGGGCGTAGGAAACCGCTGAGGCGGCGGCCGGGTCCGGCGCCCTCGCCATCGCCTCGTACGTGTCACAGGTCCTGCTGCTCGCGGCCACGAGCAGCAGGACCGGCACGTCCGGGCACGGAGAGCAGCGCAACCCCATCGCATACGAGTCGTCCGTAGTGGTTCTTCGTGCGGTCGTGAGCTGGGGTTTCTGCCGGCTTTTTGCGTGCGTTCGGGCACGGTGGGGGACCTCACGGCGTGAGACGGGCCACAGAAGCGCCAGGTAACACGGGGTTCACATTGGAGCAATGATCGGGAAATCGGCTGTTGACAGGCTGCCGGGCATCAAGCGCGGCGTTTCAGTGCCGCAACGCCGCAGCACCCGCGTGCGCCTAGAGACCCACCCCCGAAGGATGTGGCCCGTGACCTTCAAGGCTGAGTACATCTGGATCGACGGCACCCAGCCGACGGCCAAGCTGCGTTCGAAGACCAAGATCATGGCCGACGACGCCAAGGGTGCCGAGCTGCCGATCTGGGGCTTCGACGGGTCCTCCACCAACCAGGCCGAGGGGCACTCCTCGGACCGTGTGCTCAAGCCGGTCTTCTCCTGCCCGGACCCGATCCGCGGTGGCGACGACATCCTGGTGCTGTGTGAGGTCCTCAACATCGACTTCACCCCTCACGAGTCCAACACCCGTGCGGCGCTGACCGAGGTCGCCGAGAAGTTCGCCGCTCAGGAGCCGATCTTCGGCATCGAGCAGGAGTACACGTTCTTCAAGGACGGCTACCCGCTCGGCTTCCCCAAGGGCGGCTTCCCGGCCCCGCAGGGCGGCTACTACTGCGGCGTCGGCTCCGACGAGATCTTCGGCCGTGACGTCGTCGAGGCGCACCTGGAGAACTGCCTGAAGGCCGGTCTCGGCCTCTCCGGCATCAACGCCGAGGTCATGCCCGGCCAGTGGGAGTTCCAGGTCGGCCCGCTGTCCCCGCTCGAGGTCTCGGACCACATGTGGGTGGCCCGCTGGCTGCTCTACCGCACCGCCGAGGACTTCGGCATCGCCGCGACCCTCGACCCCAAGCCGGTCAAGGGCGACTGGAACGGCGCCGGTGCGCACACCAACTTCTCCACCAAGGCGATGCGCGAGGGCTACGACGCGATCATCACCGCGTGCGAGTCGCTCGGTGAGGGCTCCAAGCCCCTCGACCACGTCAAGAACTACGGCGCCGGCATCGACGACCGTCTGACCGGTCTGCACGAGACCGCTCCGTGGGACAAGTACTCCTACGGTGTCTCGGACCGCGGTGCCTCGGTCCGTATCCCGTGGCAGGTCGAGAAGGACGGCAAGGGTTACATCGAGGACCGCCGTCCGAACGCCAACGTCGACCCGTACGTCGTGACGCGGCTGATCGTCGACACCTGCTGCACCGCGCTGGAGAAGGCCGGCCAGGTCTGATCCCGCCCAGCTCCTGAGGGGCGTCCACCTTCGTGGTGGGCGCCCCTCGGTGCATTGTCGGTGGGGCGTGGCATGGTGGGGCCATGAAGATCGACGGGGGTTCGCTCGACATCAAGGTCGAGACGGAGAACCACGAGACGCACCGGCGCATTTCCGCCGAGCGGCTGCGGGAGCTGGTGCACCGGATCGGGGGCAGCGGCGACCACTTCCTGATCGTGCAGCGGATACCGGACCGGCCGAAGGTGTTCATCCAGGTCGCCCATGAGCCGGGTGGGGTCTACGAGTTCCAGCACCGCACCGGTTCCGTCCCCCATATGTGGGTGACCGAGGTGACGGACCCGGACCTCGTCGCGGACGTCATGGTGCGCTGGGCGCGGCAGGAGGAGGGCTGGGACACGGGAGTCGTCTGGGAGCGCGACGAGCTGCCGACGCCCGCGCCGGTTCCCGCACCCGATCCCGAGGTCGCGGCGCAGGCCGAACTCCATGTGCGGGAGATGCTCGCCGACGGCTACCTCGACATCGCCGCCATCGTCCGGGAGACCGTCTACCTCGTGGAGGACCGGCTGACCCCGGCGCAGGCCGAGCAGATCGTCGAGCGCCGGTGGCTGGAGCGGGTCGAGGAGCAGCGGAGCTGGACCGGGCCGACCGATCCGGACCGGCTGGAGGGGGCGTTCGCGGCGCTGGAGCGCGCCGGGATCGTCGCCCGGGAGCACTTCACCTGCTGCCGCAGCTGCGGCACGGGGGACATCGTGAACGAGATGGAGGCCACGGAGGGCGCCCGAGGCTTCGTCTTCTTCCACTACCAGTGCACCCGCAGCGCGGCCGAGGGCCACGGCCTGACGCTCTACTACGGCGGCCTGGAGCACTCCCCTGAGGCCACCACCGCCGTCGGACGCGAGGTCGTGGCCGCACTCGACGCCGCCGGGTTGTCCACGAAGTGGGACGGCGATCCGGGCAAGGCGATCGACGTCACCCCGCTGGTCTGGCACAAACGCCTGGTGGGGTGATGCACACCACGCTCGGATTCGCGTCAAGGAAGCGTCCAAGCAGTGAGAGGAGTCTCCTGTTGCGGGGCTGTGTCTGCTTCAATGGGCGCATGGCCAGCTTCCGGAACCCCAGTGCGACAGGTCGCCATGACCTTGAGCCGTTCTGGCCGTCTCGTCAGCACCATGACTTCGACCGGGTGTGTTGCCGCGCGGTGAACGCGCAGGCCCTCTAAAGCCGGACACCCCCTCGGCCTTCGGCCAGCGCGCAGTCGACGTACGTCCACCGACGAACCTTCTCGCGCGAAAAGAGCTGACTTCTCATGGCGACCACTCGTTCCCTGCCCACCGCCGCTCTCCCCACCCCGTCCGAGAGCGGCCCACGGCATCGACTGCGGGCCGTGGGCCCCAACGACGTGCCCAGCGTCGTGGACTTCCTGCCGCCGGGTGCCACCTGGCTGCCCGCGCCCCAGCACACCCTGCCCACGCTGCCGGGTCAGCCGCCGATGATCGGCTACCTGGTGCTCGTCCCGGCCGACCAGCAGCCGCCGCTCCTCCCGGACCCGGCCGCGGGTCTCGCGGGCCAGGACGGTGAGGCCGACGGCGACCCGCTCGTCCGCATCGACACCGTCCAGCGCACCGCCGAGGTGAACGGCACCGAACTCGACCTCACCTACCTGGAGTTCGAGCTGCTGGCCCACCTCGTCGCACACCCGCACCGGGTGCACACCCGCGACCAGCTGGTCACCACGGTCTGGGGCTACGGCCACGTGGGCGACGGCCGTACCGTCGACGTCCACATCGCCCGTCTGCGCCGCAAGCTGGGCGCCGAGAACCGGCAGGCCATCCAGACGATCCGCCGGGTGGGCTACAAGTACGCTCCCCCGGCCGGGCGTTGACCTCACGCTGGCCTCGCGCTGACGGCGCCTGTCGTCCGCCGCATCGTCTGCTGACGGCAGATATCCGTACCGTGCGGCCGCCTCGGCGTGCAGAGTCTGTGCCATGAGACTTCTGGTGCTGGGTGGTACGGAGTTCGTGGGACGGGCCGTCGTCGAGGCGGCGCTCGGGCGCGGCTGGGACGTGACCGTCTTCCATCGCGGACGGCACGCACCCGTGACGGGGGTGCGGTCGTTGCACGGCGACCGCACCGCGCCCGACGGACTCACCGCCCTCGAAGAGGCCGCGAACGGGGCCGAGGGCACGTGGGACGCCGTCGTCGACACATGGTCCGCCGCGCCCTCCGTCGTACGGGACTCGGCGCGACTGCTGCGGGGTCACGCCGGACGGTACGTGTATGTGTCGAGCTGCTCGGTGTACGCCTGGGCCCCGCCGGTCGGCTACACCGAGGACGCTCCCCTGGTGGCGGGCGCCTCCGCCGACGCCGGGCAGACCGACTACGCCCGGGACAAGCTGGGCGGCGAGCTGGCCGCGACCGGGTCCTTCGGCGCGGACCGCTCGCTGCTCGTCCGGTCGGGGCTGATCCTGGGGCCGTACGAGAACATCGGGCGGCTGCCGTGGTGGCTGAACCGGATCGCCCGGGGCGGTCCGGTGCTCGCGCCCGGGCCACGGGAGCTGCCGCTGCAGTACGTCGATGTCCGCGATCTCGCCGAGTGGGTCCTCGATGCCGTGGAAGGGGAGTTGAGCGGTCCCTACAACCTGATGAGCGAGCCAGGACACACCACCATGGGCGGCCTTCTCGACGCCTGTTCGCAGGTGACCGGAGGCGCCGCCGAGCTGCGGTGGACCGACCCGGAGGTGATCCTGGGCGCGGGCATCGAGCCGTGGACGCAGCTGCCGGTGTGGGTGCCGCCGGACAGCGAGCTGCATGCCGCGCTGCACGGGGGCGATGTGTCGCGGGCCATCGGGGCGGGGCTGCGCTGCCGGGCCGTCGAGGAGACCGTGGGCGACACCTGGAGCTGGCTCCAGCGCATCGGCGGGATCGCGCCGCAGCGGCCCGACCGGCCCGTGGTGGGGCTGGACCCGGAGGTGGAGGCGAAGCTGCTGGGCGGCGACGGGGGTGTACCCAGCACCACCCCCTGACCCGGTGTCCAGGCCCCGTGCCCCCGTCCCGGCCCTCGGCCAGACTTGCTGCCATGGACATCGACACGCGGAACGGCAGCGGCGACAGCGGTCGCGCAAGGGCAAAAGGCATCGGGCGGGCGGCACTTCGGGGGCTCGGGCTGGCGCTGATCGCGCTGCCGGGGGCCGTGCTCTGTTTCACGCTCTCCCTGGTGTCCATCGCGCTGATCCCGATCGGGGTCGGCATCTTCACCACGCCGTACGTACTGACGGGGGTACGGGCGTTCGCGAACTGGCGGCGGGTGCTCGCGGCGGAGTGGGGCGGGGTGCGGATTCCGGCGGCGTACCGGCCGGTGCCGGAGGAGCCTGGTGGATTCGACCCGTGGACGCGTACCTTCTCGATGCTGCGCGATCCGGCGACCTGGCGGGACCTGCGGTGGCTGCCGGTCGACATGACGGCGGGCTTCGTGACCGCTCTGCTGCCGGCGGTGCTCGTGATCTACCCCCTGGAGGGGTTCGCCCTGGCGGCGGGGCTGTGGCGGGTGTTCCCGGACGGGTACTGGTACGGGTTCGTCCCGGTCACCGGGCAGGGCACGGCGTTCCTCGCCGCCGGTCTCGGGCTCGTCATCCTCTTTTTCGGTCACTTCTTCGCGCCCCGGGCGCTCCAGGCGCACTTCCGGCTCACCAAGACCGTCCTCGGCGCCAATCAGGGTGAACTCGCCGAGCGGGTACGGGTGCTGACCGAGACCCGGCGGGACGCCGTGGACTCCTCCGCCGCCGAGCTGCGGCGCATCGAGCGGGATCTGCACGACGGGGCGCAGGCCCGGCTGGTCGCGATGGGCATGGACCTCGGCACCATCGAGATACTGCTCGACAAGGACCCGGAGAAGGCGAGGGAGTTGCTCGCGCAGGCCCGCAGGTCCTCCGTCGACGCGCTCGCCGAACTCCGCGACCTGGTGCGCGGGATCCATCCGCCGGTGCTGGCCGAGCGCGGACTCGGGGACGCGGTACGGGCGTTGGCGCTGCGGCTGCCGCTGCCCTCGGAGGTGACGGTGGAGCTGGACGGGCGGGCGGACGCTCCGGTGGAGTCGGCGGCGTACTTCGCGATCAGCGAGGTGCTCACCAACGCGGTGAAGCACTCGGGTGCCGACCGGCTCTGGGTCGATCTGCATCACGCCGAGGGGATGCTGCGGATCACCGTCACCGACGACGGCAGGGGCGGCGCGGTGATCGGGGCGGGCTCGGGGCTGGCCGGTGTCGAGCGGCGACTGGGTACATTCGACGGCGTCCTGGCCGTCAGCAGCCCCGCGGGCGGTCCCACCATGGTGACCATGGAGATCCCTTGCGTGTTGTCCTAGCCGAGGACCTGTTCCTGCTGCGTGACGGACTGGTCCGGCTGCTGGAAGCCCACGACTTCGAGATCGCCGCCGCCGTCGAGTCCGGCCCCGAGCTCGCCCGTGCGCTGGCCGAGCTGGAGCCGGACGTCGCCGTGGTCGACGTACGTCTGCCGCCCACGCACACCGACGAGGGGCTGCAGTGCGCGCTCGACGCCCGGCGGGCGCGGCCCGGACTGCCGGTGCTGGTGCTGTCGCAGCACGTGGAGCAGCTGTACGCGCGGGAGTTGCTGGCGGACGGGACCGGCGGGGTGGGGTATCTGCTGAAAGACCGGGTGTTCGACGCGGCGCAGTTCGTGGACGCGGTGCACCGGGTGGCGGCGGGCGGTACGGCGATGGATCCGCAGGTGATCCAGCAGCTGCTGACCCGGCGGGCGGCGGCCGATCAGCCCCTCGGGCGGCTGACCCCGCGCGAACTGGAGGTGCTGGAGCTGATGGCGCAGGGAAGGTCCAACGCGGCGATCGCGGGACAGCTGGTGGTCACAGAACGGGCCATTGCCAAGCACACCTCCAACATCTTCACCAAACTGGACCTTGAAGTGTCGGACGACGACAATCGACGCGTTCTGGCGGTCCTCGCCTATCTGGACCAGGGCCGGTGAACAGGTGCTGATTTTCTGTAACCTCCGCTGTTCAGGCGGCTGTTGAGGCCTGACGGCCGAGTAATCCTCTGATTTGTTTGTGAGACGGCTGAACACCCCTGGGGTCACGCCCGTATGGAACGACGCCGCTTCACTCCTGTCGGGCGCCTCGAAGCCCCGCAAGGAAGTCAGAGGAGTTCCATGGGACGCAACATTCGAAAGCGCCGTACGTCGATGACCACCAAGGTCGTCGCGGGATCGGCAGCCCTAGCGCTCGGTGGGGGCGGGCTTGTCTGGGCGAACTTCTATGCCTCGGCGCATGAGTCGGGGTCGGGACAGAACCAGGTGAAGGCCGCCGGGGCGCAGATCGCCACGATCCAGTGCCCGGACGTCGGCCAGAAGCTGACGAACATCCCGAACGGCGCCCGGTCCGGCGTGAGTACGGAGCTGGCGAACCTGGACAAGCAGATCACCGAGGCCTACGCCCGGCTCGCCTCCACCCGTCAGGCGCAGGCGAACGACCCGGGGTTCGTGCAGAACGCGATCCTCGGCCCGCTCAAGGAGAAGCGGGGCGCGGCGCTGGACCGGATCCGGATCAACATCCAGCGGGCCGGCGGTGCCAACACCGACCTCCGTCAGCTCGCCGCGTGCACCGGGGTCCCCGCCCAGCAGCCGCAGCCCAACGCCGGCCAGACCGGTGGCCAGCAGGGCGGTGGCCAGCAGCAAGGGGGCGGTCAGCAGCAGGGCGGTGGCCAGCAGCAGGGCGGCGGTCAGCAGAACGGCGGCCAGCAGGGCGGTCAGCAGAACGGCCAGGGCGGCAACGGCCCGACGGCCGCCGACTTCGTGGACATCACGAAGGTCCAGCCCAACGCCCAGCTGGGGGTCGGCGCGAACGGTCTGCCGGCCAACGGCCAGTCGGGTTCGCGAGGCACCTTCACCACCAAGTGCGGCACCAACGGCAACGACAACCACAACACGGACAACGTGATCGTGGCGCCCGGTGTCTCCAACGGTGCCCACCACCTGCACGACTACGTCGGCAACCAGAGCAACGACGCCTTCGCGAGCGACCAGGAACTGGCGGCGGCACAGACCACCTGCCAGAACCAGGGCGACAAGTCGTCGTACTTCTGGCCGGTGCTGCGTCTGCAGGACGGTACGCAGGACTTCGACCAGAACGCGGCCGGCGGTGGCACCGAGGGCAACTCGGGCAAGATCCTCCAGCCCGCGCAGGCCCAGCTGAAGTTCGTCGGCAACAAGAAGGGCAATGTCGTCGCGATGCCGACGGCCCTGCGCATCATCACCGGTGACGCCAAGGCCTTCGTCAACGGCAACGCCAACGCGAACGTCAACTGGAGCTGCACCGGCTTCGAGAACAAGGTGCAGCTGAAGGACAAGTACCCGATCTGCCCGCAGGGCAGCCAGGTGGTCCGTACGACCAACTTCCAGAGCTGCTGGGACGGTCAGAACATCGACAGCGCCAACCACCGTACGCACGTGGCGTTCGTCCAGGCGGACGGCACCTGCGCCAACGGTTTCAAGGCGATCCCGCAGCTCCAGGTCCGGCTGGTCTACAACGTTCCGGCCCCGACCATCCAGAACGGGCAGGTCGTGAAGCCGTACGCGGTGGACACCTTCCCGGAGAACCTGCACAAGCCGATCACCGACCACAACGACTTCATCAACTTCTTCTCGAAGAGGACGATGAACAAGATGGTCAACTGCATCAACACCGGCCAGCGGTGCCAGTGAGCTAGAGCATGAGAGAGCCGGCGGTGGGATTCCCACCGCCGGCTCTCTCATGTCTCGTGCTGTGCGTTCAGTGGCCCGTCGGGTGGCTCTCCGTGTGGGAGGTGTGGTCCTGGCCCTCCTCGATCTCACCGCCGAGCTTGGCGCGCAGCGCGGTCACCGTCCGGGTCTCACCGACGGCGATCCACTTGCGGCCGACGAGGTAGTGACCGCCGTAGTCCTTGGCCCCGTTGATCCACTCGCGCTGGCCGCGGTCGGTGGCGAAGGTGGCCAGGATGAACTTGCCGTCGGCGTCGCTCTTGCGGCACGAGGCCTGGCGGATCTCATCGGCGTCGATCTGGATGGCCGGCTCGCAGCCCACCTCGGCGGCCAGGTGCTCAAGGCTGCCGGTCGCCGTCTCCGGTACGGCGGCGGCCTTGTCGTCATCGCCGGATCCGCAGCCGGCCAGCGCGAGCAGCGCGGCGGCGGCCGTCGCCGCGAGCATCGGTCGGGTCAACCTCATCTGTTCCTCCGGAACCTTCCCGTGGGCCTGGGTGCCCGTCCCCTTGCATACGGCTGCGGGGCGAGGTGTACTCAAATCCGCTGCCCCAGTGGGCACACCCGTGCGAAAGTGTGCCGGTGAACAAG
This sequence comes from Streptomyces sp. S.PB5, assembly GCF_030403745.1. GTDB lineage: Bacteria > Actinomycetota > Actinomycetes > Streptomycetales > Streptomycetaceae > Streptomyces. Next base: position 480,380 of record NZ_JAQMWP010000001.1, on the reverse strand, counting down.
GACTGGGAACAGCGCGTCACGGCCGCGTGGGCCACCTTCGACGAGTATCCGCAGGAGCGGGCGGCCGACTTCCGGGCGGTGATCGACACTCTCGTCGCCGAGCTTGCGGAGGACAGCCCCGACGCCCCCTTCGAGCGGGCCTGCGCCTGGGACTCCACCGGCCACTCCGACAAGGCGGTGCCGCTCTACCGCGAGGCCCTGGCGCTCGGCCTGACCGGCTACAAGGGCCGCCGCGCCAAGATCCAGCTCGCCAGCTCGCTGAGGAACATCGGTCAGGCAGAGGAGGGCGTCAAGCTGCTGACACCCGAACTGGGCGCCCCCTGCGACGAGTTGGACGACGCCGTACGAGCCACCCTCGCCCTGTGCCTGTCCAGCCTCGGCCGGGACCGCGAGGGCCTGTCGCTCGTGCTGGGCGCGCTGGCGCCCCATCTGCCGCGCTACCAGCGGTCGATGGCGAACTACGCACGAGCTCTGGTCGCTCCCGACGGCTGAGTCGCCCGGGTGGCGGTGACCAACGCACGATTCGCTCGTTCTGCTGAACGTGCAGTCACAGGATGTCGCCCCGCGCCCCGCAGCCGCCGCCTCCCCCGAGCCGTTCGTCGATGTCGAACAGGCCGAGGCCGCACTCGTCGAGCACTACCCACGGCTCGTCCGGCTCGCCTACCTGGTACTGCCGCCGAGTCTCGGCCGCAATCGGCGGGTCCTGACCGCGCATGCCCTCACCCAGCGCGCGCTGCCGCGGGGCCGAGCCTCCACACCCGTGATCCCGGCCCAGTCGACCGGCCGGGACGGCGACCCCGGGTACGCCTTCGTCCGGCTCCAGGTGCTGCGTTCGGCGCTGGAGGCGGGCCTGCCGCTCACCTTCAAGGCACGCCCCAAGCGCTCCCAGCTGCCGCCGCTGCTCCCCCAGGTGTGGGGTCTGAGGCTCTTCCCGCGCTCGGGCGGCGCCGATGAGCTCGCCCTGGACCAGCAGCTGTCCGCCCTGTCCGCCCCGGCCCGCGCCGCCTACGTCCTGCGCGGCCTGGAGCGGCTCCCGGACGGCGATGTCCGCCGGGTGCTGGCGGCGGCCGGGGTCGAGGAGCCGGACCTGATGCTGGAGGAGGCCGACACCGTCGCGGCCCAGTACGCGCTCCTCGACTCCCCCGAGTTCGACCCCTGCTCGCTGCAGGCCCGCCCCACCGATCTGATGCGCCGCCGCCAGCACATGAAGGCCGCGCTCGCCGCCGTCGCGGCCGTCGCCGTGTGCGGGGCGCTGCTCGGGCTGCCGGGCGACGGCTGGGGCCCCGACGGCGCCGCCGCCCCGCCGTACGCGCAGAACCCGGCCGCCCAGGCCGCCCTCGACCCGGCCCAGGTGATCCGGGTTCCGGCCACCGCCTGGCAGGCCGCCTCGCGCAACGACTTCTCCGTCTGGCCGGCCCGCGGCGACCTCACCGAGGACACCGCCCTGCTGCGCCGCGCCCTCGCCGTCTGGGCCCGCCCCGGCGAGACGGTCCAGGTCTCGGCCACTCCGGGCACCCCGTCCGGCGGCCCTTCCGGACCGGCTCAGCTCCTCTACGCCGGCAGTGTCGACAACGCGCGCGTGGTGATTCTCTACGACGGTCTGCGCATCGCCCGTTACGCCGAACCGAAGGACGGCACACAGGGCGCCGCCCTGGACTTCGCGCGGGTCGACGGCGCGTCCTCGGCGGAGGCGGGCGCGGTCGTGCTGGGCCGTGCCGACGGCAACGTCCGCTATCTGACGGCACCTTGGGTGAAGAAGGCCGCCGAGCGGGACCTGATGAAGCCGTCCTCCGGTGCGATGGACCTGGATCTGAAGGACGGCATCACCGCACCGCTGGCCGGCCCCTCCCAGCAGAACGGCAGCTGCACCTCCTGGAACGTCCTGCAGCTGACCGACCAGGGCGGCACCCGCCTGCTGAGCGACCTCGGCGAACTGGTCCCGGCCCGCCTCACCACCGGCCGTCCCGGCGAGACCCGCGAGGCGTCCGGCGCTGCGGCGCTGCGCACTTGGGCGCCGTACGCCTGCTCGCTGTCGGCGATGCGTTCCGCGGGTGTGCGGACCGTGAACGCCTGGGCGTACGCCCAGCAGTCGCTGCCCGACGCGAGCGGGACGGCGCAATGGCTGTGTACGCGCGCCGAGACCTGGCGCGGCGGCGGTACGCGCGTGCTGGCGCAGTTCCGGACGCCGGGCGGGGCGTACGGGGCGGTCGCGGCGAAGGCCGAGAACGTGCCGGCGTGCGGGCCGCGTGATCCGAACGTCCTGGCGGGGGTGCTGTGGAAGTCGGGGGACGGCTCCTGGTATCTGCTGGCCGCCGGGAGCAAGGACACGGCGTCGATCAGCGCGACGGGCGCCGTCAAGGGCTCGGCACAGGGCAACCTCCTCGCGGTGAGGACGAAGGAGGGCACCCAGGCCGGGCTGAAGGGGACGCTGGACAGCGGGCGGTCGATCGACGCGCTGCGCTAGCTGACACCGGCGTCAACAAGTCCTCGCACGGGGGTTCCTCGCAGACTTACCCGCCAGTACATTGACGCCATGTCTAACACGCAGGAACGGGTGCACCTCAAAGCCCGCAAGGTGTCCTTCTCCTGGGACGACACCCCGCTGCACTGGGTGCCCGGCGATCCCTTCACCACGCACACCATCAATGTGCTCCATCTGCTGCTGCCGGCCGGTGAGCGCTGGTTCGTGCACGTCTACAAGCAGGTGCTGCCGCTCATCGAGGACGAGCGGCTGCGCGAGGACGTCATCGGGTTCATCGGCCAGGAGGCCATGCACTCCCAGGCCCATGACGAGGTCCTGCCGCATCTGAAGGAGCAGGGCCTCGATCCGACGCCGTACACCGCGCAGATCGACTGGTTCTTCGAGAAGCTGCTCGGTGACCGGACCCTGCCGCCGGGCAGGCCGCGCAAGTGGTGGCTCCTGGAGCGGGTGGCGATCATCGCGGCCATCGAGCACTACACCGCCTTCCTCGGCGACTGGGTGCTGAACGCCGAGGAGCTGGACCGGCGGGGCGCCGATCCGACCATGCTGGACCTGCTGCGCTGGCACGGCGCCGAGGAGGTCGAGCACCGGTCGGTCGCCTTCGACCTCTTCATGCACGTGGACGGCAACTACCGGCGCCGGGTGCGGACTTGGGGCGTGGCGTTCGCGGTGCTGGTGTTCCTGTGGCAGCGCGGGGCGCGGTTCTTCATGGAGAACGACCCGACGCTGGTCGACGGCAGGGCGAGCTTCAAGCAGTTCTATCTGAAGGGCCGGCAGGGCACGCTGCCCGCGACCGGGGACCTGCTGAAGTCCGTCCCCCGCTATCTCAGCCGCGGTTACCACCCCTCACAGGAGGGCTGCACCGAGCAGGCCGTCGCCTATCTGGCCTCCTCCCCCGCCGCCGTCGCCGCCGAGAAGAGCACCGCGTGATGCCCAGACCGCTGACCGTCGCGGTCGTCGCCGGGGCCGCCTTCCTCACCCGGCGGGCGATGCGCCGCCGTATCCAGGCCTCGCCCCTGTGGCCGATGCCCGCGCTCGACGAGCCCGTCTCCGGGCGCCCTCGCTCGCGGGCGCTGCGGCTGCTGGTTGCCGCCCGCGAGGAGGTCGCCGAGGGGGTCGTGCAACTGCGTCTGGAGGGGCGGGACTTGCCCGGCTGGGCACCCGGCGCGCACCTGGACCTCGTTCTGCCGTCGGGCCTGGTCCGGCAGTACTCGCTGTGCGGGGACCCGGCGGACACCTCGTCGTACACGGTGGCGACCCGGCTGGTGGCGGACGGGCGGGGCGGTTCGCGCGAGGTGCACGAGCAGATCACCGAGGGCATGGAGCTGGAGGTGCGGGGGCCGCGGAACCGCTTCCCGCTGGTCGAGGCTCCGTCGTACGTCTTCGTCGCGGGCGGGATCGGGATCACGCCGGTCCTGTCGATGGTGCGGGCGCTGCCGGACGGGGCGCGGTGGCGGCTGCTGTACTGCGGGCGGACACGGGAGTCGATGCCGTTCCTCAAGGAGCTGGAGGCGCTGGATCAGGTGACCGCCGTGGTCGGGGCGCCCGAACTCGACGCGCTGGACGTGCCGGAGGGTGCCGCCGTCTACTGCTGCGGACCCGAGGGGCTGATGGCCGCGGTCGAGGAGCGGTTCCCGCAGGTGCACCTGGAGCGGTTCACGCCCCGCGCCGCCGCCCCGGGCACCGCCTTCGAGGTCGAACTCCGGCGCAGCGGGCGGACGTTGACGGTACCGGCGGACTCCTCCGTACTGGCGGCCGTGCGGGCCGAGCTGCCGAACACCCTGTACTCCTGTGAGCAGGGTTTCTGCGGGACCTGCCGGCAGCGGGTGCTGGAGGGCGAGGTGGACCACCGGGACGAGTTGCTGACGGACGGGGAGCGCGCTGATTCGATGCTCATCTGCGTTTCGCGGTCGCGAAGTGAGCGGATTGTGCTGGATATGTGAACACCCGTGGCCGGACCGGGCCGTTCCGGGCCGGATCCGATCGGTAAGGTGTTCGCATGACTACCGGGGTACGGCGAAGAATGGGAGTCGAGGAGCGGCGGCAGCAGTTGATCGGCGTCGCCCTCGAACTGTTCAGCCAACGCTCACCCGACGATGTGTCCATCGACGAGATAGCGAGCGCGGCGGGCATCTCGCGGCCGCTGGTCTACCACTACTTCCCCGGCAAACTCAGCCTGTACGAGGCCGCGTTGAAGCGGGCGGCCGACGATCTGGCGGGCCGGTTCGTCGAGGCGCACGAAGGGCCGCTGGGCGCCCGTCTGTTGCGGGTGATGCGACGCTTCTTCGACTTCGTCGACGAGCACGGCCCCGGTTTCGCGGCGCTGATGCGGGGCGGCCCGGCCGTGGGCTCGTCGGCGACCAACGCGCTCATCGACTCCGTACGGCAGGCCGCGTACGAGCAGATCCTTTCGCATCTGCGGGTGGCCGAGCCGCCCGCGCGACTGGAGCTGGTCGTCCGCTCCTGGATCTCGCTCGCCGAGTCGACCGCGCTGATCTGGCTGGACGGCCGGCGCATCCCGCGCGGCGAGCTGGAGGTTCAACTCGTCCATGACTTCGCCGCGTTGGCCGCGGTGAGCGCGGCCTATGACGAGGAGATGGCCGCGCTGGTGCGGGTCATGCTCCAGGACGAGCCGACCGACGGGCCGTTCGCCGACCTGGTGGGCCGGCTGATCGCCCTCGCCTCCTAGAACTTGCGGTAGGACGGGTCGAGGTCGCGCACCTCGGCGGAGGCGTGCAGCACGATGCCCGGCTCGTCCTCGATGTACTTGCGCAGCAGCTCCAGGACGGCCTCGGTCAGCTTCTCCTTGGTCTCGTCGGTGCGCCCGGCGAGCAGCCCGAGGGTGACGTGGACGACGGCGTGGCCGTGCTCATCGGGGTCCTCGTACCCGAAAGCCGTGTACTCGCTCTCCCGGAACTGCGTCTTGCACGCCTCCGGCTTCGCCGCCGCGATCTCGACCGTCGCCTCGTGCAGGGCCCGGGCGAAACCGGCCCGGTCGAAGACGGCGGTGATCGTCCGGGAGTGGTCGACGGTGATCTGCGGCATGGGCACTCCTGTTCCAGGTCAGCTGGGTTCAGCCTAGTCGCAGTGCCAGCATCGCGATGTCGTCCTCCCGGTCGTGGCCGAAGGAGGCGAGGAGGGTGTCGCACAGGGCGTCGAGGCCGGACAGGGAGCCGGCGGCGGCCGCGCGGAGGTGTTCCATCGAGGCCGACAGGTCGGTACCCCGGGTCTCGATCAGACCGTCGGTGACCATGAGGAGCCGGTCGGTGGGTTCCAGGAAGAGCTCGGTGACCGGCGGGTGGGGCAGGCCGACGCCGAGCAGCGGGCCGGCCGCCTTGACGTAGTCGGCGCTGCCGGTGTCCCGGACGATCAGCGGGGGGATGTGTCCCGCGTTCGCGATGAGGGTGCGCCCGGTGCCGGGGTCGATCAGCGCCAGACAGACAGTGGCCGTGAGATCGGGGTGGTAGCGCTGGAGCATCCGGTCGAGGCGCTCCGCGAGCACGGCCGGGTCGCTGTCCTCCACGGCGTAGGCGCGCAGCGCGTGCCGGATCTCCACCATGACCGTCGCCGCGTCCAGCGAGTGCCCTACGACATCCCCGACCGCGGCCAGCACCCCTTCGTCGGTCCTCAGCACCGCGTAGAAGTCGCCGCCGATCTCGGTCTCCCGGGACGCGGGCACATAGCGGACCACGACGTCCATGCCCGGCAGCTCGGGGAGCTTGTGCGGCTGGGGCAGGAAGCTGTGCTGGAGCGTGAGGGCGACACGTCGCTCCACCTGGTACATGAGCAGCGGATCGGCGGCGAACGCGGTGGCCTGGGTCAGCTGGGCCAGCAGGGCGTCGCTCTCGGCGCCCGCGCGGCGCATCCCGCGCGCGGGTGCCGCGAGGCACACCACGGCCCTGCCGTCCTGCGTGCGGACGAGCGCCAGCCGGGCGTCGTGCTCCACGCCGGGCCGGAAGTAGCCGGCCGGCCACATCGGCGCGGGCACGGTCGTGAGCTGCACCCCGCCCTGCCCCCGGGTGAGCCGCTGCAGCAGGGCGGCCACCGCCCGGTTGGCTCCGTCGTCGGGCAGCGCGACCGGGATGCGGTCCCGCGACAGACCGCGGTACAGCCGGTCGTCCTGGTCGAGGACGAAAGCGGCGGCGGGTGTGCCGGTGAGCCGCGAGACCCCCTCGGCGGACGCGTCGGTGAGTTCCTGGAGGGTGCGGGCCGCCTGGATGGTGACGATCGTCTCCGACAGCAGGGTCAGCCGCCGTACGAGGGCCCGGTCCCCGGCCCGCACCTGTGCGTTGCGCACGGCGGCCCGGACGACGGCCTCGATCTCCAGCGGGTCGGCCGGCACCTTCAGATAGGCCTCGAACCCCGCGTCCAGGCCCTCGCAGCGGTTGACCGGGGCCACACTGGCGGCCGAGAAGTGCACGACGGGCAGCCCGGCGGTGTGGGGCCGCTCCTTGAACAGGCGGCACAGGTCGAAGCCGCTCATGTCCGGCAGGCCCACGTCGACGAGGGCCACGTCGGGGAGGGTGCCCTTGCGCAGCCGTACGTCGAGTTCGGCGAGCGCCTCACCGCCGCTGGCGACCGGCACGACCCGGTGGCCGGCACGGCTCAGCAGCGTCCCCATGGCGAACCGGCTCGCCTCCGCATCGTCCACGACCATCACGGTCGTGCCAGTCAGGTCTCCGTTGACGTCCATGTGTTCAGCGCCCTTGGACAACACGACGGGGCGGACCCGGGCCCGGGTCCGCCCCACCAAGGTTAGGCCGTTGTCAGGGCTTGCGGGAGAATACGGCCACAGTCCGTGCCGGAACGGTGAACGTGCCCGAAACCCGCTCGTACGAGGACTCCTTGACGGTAGAGTCCGCGCCCTCCGCCTGGATCTCGTGCAGCGCATACGCCGTCCCGGCCAGAGCGGCCACCTGCTGCTCCTGGGCCTGCGGGGTGGCGTTGAACACCACGACGAGATCACCGCGGTCACCGAGTTCCATGGTGATCACGCCGGGCGTCTCCTCCTTGCCGGACAGCGGGAAGGACAGCTTCGACTGCACCTGCGCGACCGTGTCGAGAGAGAAATCGGCCTCCGTCGTACGGATCCTCAGCAGATCCCGGTACGCCGCCGAGGTGCCCTCGATCTGCTCGCACCCGACCTTGACCGAGCCCAACAGGGGCTTGGCGTACGGCCACTTGGACTCGTTGTCGGCGGCCATCGGCAACCCGCGTCCGAAGCCGTTGCCGTTGCCGTTGCCGTCCATGCAGCTCCAGTGGATGGCGTTGAACCAGTCGCCGCTGTCGTAGGAGTTGCGGTCCAGGGACTTCGAGCGCAGCAGGTCGGTGCCCGCCTGGGAGAGCGACGGCCCCTGCGAGAGGGCGGCCGTCGCCATGGCGAGGACCTGCATGCGGGCGCGGTCGGACGCGCCCGTGGTGGCGGGCAGCTTGTACGTCAGCGCGTCGAACAGCGACTCGTTGTCATGGGCGTCGGAGTAGGCGAGGGCGTCGCCGGGAGCCTCCGCGTATCCGGCCGGCTGGCCGTTGTAGTCGACCTGGGCGCCGGTGACCTCCTTGCCGTCGGTGTCGGTGAAGGTGTACTTCGCGAGGTTGCCGCTCAGCCCGACCTTGATGAGGTCCTGGTAGTGCAGCAGACGGGCCTTCTGCTCGGCCGGAGTGCCGTTGCCGGCCGAGGAGTTGGGGTCGGTGTACAGCCCGGACGCGAAGCCCTGGACGCCCGGGTCCTCGTCGAAGGGGCCGCCGCCGCGCACCGCGTCACGGGCGCGGTCGGAGAAGGTGGCGATGCCGGTGCCGGCCATGTTCTTCTGCGTGGCCTGCACGAAGCGGGCGTCGTCGGCGACCTCGCCGAAGTTCCAGCCCTCGCCGTACAGGATGATCTTCTTGCCGTCGACGCCGTCCTTGGCGAGGGTCAGCCCGTCCAGGGCCTCGCGGACCGCCAGGATGTTGGCCTTCGGGTGGTGGCCCATGAGGTCGAAGCGGAACCCGTCGACCTTGTACTCCTTGGCCCACGTGACGATCGAGTCCACGACCAGCTTGCCCATCATGGCGTTCTCGGGCGCCGTGTTGGAGCAGCAGGTGCTGTTGGCGACCGAACCGTCGGCGAGGAGCCGCTGGTAGTAGCCGGGGACGACCTTGTCGAGGACGCTGGTGCCGGCCTGGCCGCTGGAGGTCGTGTGGTTGTAGACGACGTCCATGACGACGCGGAGGCCGTCCTCGTTCAGGGACTTGACCATCTTCCGGAACTCGACCGTGCGCGCGGTGCCGTCCGGGTCGGTGGCGTAGGAGCCCTCGGGGACCGTGTAGTGGTACGGGTCGTAGCCCCAGTTGTAGGCGTCCTTCGCGGCGGACTTCGCCACGCACTCCTGCTGCTTGTCGGAGTCGGCCGGGTAGGAGGCCAGGTCGCAGTCCGGGGTCGCCTGGTCGGCCTTGTTCTCGGGGATGGTCGCGATGTCGAAGACCGGCAGGAGGTGCACGTACGACGTGCCCGACTTCGCGAGCTCCTTCAGATGCCGGGAGCCGTCGCTGTTCTTGTCGGTGAAGGCGAGGTAGGTTCCCGGGTTGCTCGCGGTCCTGTCGGCGACGGAGAAGTCCCGGACGTGCAGCTCCTGGATCTGCGCGTCCTTGATCGGTACGGCCTTGGGCTTGGCGTAGGTCGTCCAGCCGCCGGGGGCGAGGGACTTGTCGGCCAGGTCGACGACGAGGCTGCGCTCGGAGTCGGTGGTCAGGGCGACCGAGTAGGGGTCGGTGACCTTGTTGGTGACGACCTTCCGGACGCTGGGCGCCCAGACCTTGACGACGTACCGGTACTCCTTGCCCTTCCAGGACCTGGGGCCGGTGACGGACCAGACGCCGGTGGCGGAGTCGCGCTTCATCCTGACCGTGGAGCCGTCGAGTTCCAGCTGCACGGACTGTGCGGTCGGCGCCCAGACGGCAAGCGTCGGACGGCCGCTCCTGCTGAACGTCGGTCCGAGGTCGGCCTTGGTCGCCTCCGGGTACAGGTCGTCGAGCACACCCGCGATCTGCACACCGGTCGCCGCGAGGACGGCGCCGTTCACGGCCCGTTGGGAGGCGACGATCTGGCCCTTGAGGGCCTCACGCACGCGGTCGCGGTCGCGCGGGTCGACGGTCCAGGCGGTGTAGTCCTTCAGATGCGGGAACCTCGCCTTCTGGGCGTCGGTCAGGGACGTCTTGGACAGCCGCAGCCAGCGCTCGTCGTCGCTGGTCAGCGCGCCCTCCTCGGCCACGATCGAGCCGTTGCGGCTGTAGAGCAGCTGGGTGGAGACGGCGGCCTCGGAGCCGTTCCAGGCGACCGTGTTCCGGTCGATCCAGACCGCCTTGGAGGTGGTCAGGTCGACGGCGGCCGCGGAGCCCGCGGGCTGCGGCAGCAGGTACTTCTCCTGGCCGCTCAACAGCCACACCTCATGGCCGTTCGCCCTGAGGTCCAGCGACTGGTCGCTGGGCAGGTCCTTCTCGTCGCCCTTGTGGAGGATGTAACTGAGGCTGCCGGCACCGTCGGTGAGCGGTACCTCGAAGACCGCGCCATAGGCGTCAGTCTTCACCGGCTGAAGCGGGTTCGACCAGTCCGTGGGGTTCGCGGCGCCCGTCCAGACGTGCAGACCCCAGCCGTCGTAGTTCCCGTCGGCCCGGTGGTAGTGGATGACGGCCTTGCTCTTGTCCTGCTCCGGGTACTCCGGCCGCTCCGTCAGTACATCCGTTCTGCCCTGCTCGATCCAGACCTCGCCGGTCTTGGTGACGTCGATCGTGCGGTCGGCGGAGACGTCCTTGTTGCCGTCCTTGTCGATGACCAGGAAGCCCACGTCGGAGGCGCCCGGCTTCAACTTGACGTAGGCGAAGGCCCCGTAGGCGTCACGGCCGATGAAGGGGTGGCTGTCCGGCCAGTTGGTGGCCTCGCCGTCGGCGATGTCGCCCCAGGCGTACAGGCCCCAGTTCGCGTAGTCGCCGTCGGTGCGCTTGTAGTGGACGATCGCGTAGTCGCGGGAGGAGGCGGTGGGGATCTCCTCGGCGGGCGGGGTGCCGGTGGTGGACCCGGCCGTCGCCGAAGCGGTCCGCCCGGCGGAGTCGATCACAACTGCCTTGTAGCGCAGCGCCGTTCCGGCCGGTACGTCCTTCCCGATGAACTGCGTGACCTTGTAGGGGGCGTGGTCGGCCGTGCCGAGCGTCCGCCACCTGCCGTTGCCGACCTGAGCGGCGAAGACGACCCGGTTGAGCTGCCCCCCGTCGACGTCGGCGCCGATCTCGACCGTGCCGGTGGCGCCGGTGCCGGGCGCCTTCAGGGTGAGGGCCGGCGCGGTGGCGGGCTTGGCGAGCTTGCCGGCCGCCTTCAGGACGATCGCGGAACCGGCGGGGACGGAGACGGTGATCTTCTTGTCGGCGGCGCTCTTCAGGGACGCGTCGCCGCCGTAGATCCCGCGGAACGTCATCCCGGCCGAACCGGTCGCGAAGGTGGCCGACTTGGCCTCGCCTGCGTTGTTGAAGGCGACGACGTACTCGACGCCCGTCCTCGCGTCGGTCCGCGAGAACGCGTAGACGCCGGAGCCGTCGGCCGCGTACCGCTCGGTCTGCACACCGTCGGCGAGGGCCGGGTTGGCCTTGCGGAGCTCGGAGAGCTCGGCGATCTGCCGGTACAGCGGCGCGCTCTTGTCGTAGGCGTCGCTCGCGTGGGTGCGGTCGGTGCCGATCTCGTCGTCGTCGAGGTAGTCGGCCGTCTTCGACGCGAACATGGTCTGGCGGGCGTCCTTGTCGCCGCCGGCACCGGTGAAGCCCTGCTCGTCGCCGTAGTAGACGACCGGGTTGCCTCGGCTGAGGAACATCAGCTCGTTGGCGAGCTCGTCCTTGGCCAGCAGCTCGGCGTCCGTCGCCTTCGGGTTGTCCTGGTTCAGGAAGTACCCGATGCGGCCCATGTCGTGGTTGCCGAGGAAGGTGACCTGCTCGTACGCGTTGGCCTTGTCGGTCGTGTACTTGTAGTCGTCGCCGAAGACCTTCGCGAGCGTCCGCGCGCTGCCGCCCTGGGAGGCGTACTGCCGTGCCGCCTCCTGGAAGGGGAAGTCGAGGGTGGCGTCGAGGCGGCCCCGGGTGACGTACGGCGAGGTGATCGAGGTGTCGGCGGAGTAGACCTCGCCGAACATGAAGAAGTCGTCGCGGCCCTGCTCGGCGGCGTATGCGTCGAGGGCGGTGGCCCACTGGGTCCAGAACTCCAGATCGACGTGCTTCACGGTGTCGATCCGGAAGCCGTCGATGTCGAAGTCGCGGACCCACTTCTCGTAGATCTTCTCCATGCCGTGGACGACCTCGGGACGCTCGGTCCACAGGTCGTCGAGGCCGGAGAAGTCGCCCTGCTCGGCGCTCTCACCGGCGAAGGTGGAGTCGCCGCGGTTGTGGTACATCGTGGGATCGTTGAGCCACGACGGAACCTTGTTGTTCCTGGTGGCCTTCGGCGTACGCGCGAAGGAGTCGGCGTCGACGTCCGGGAAGTCCCGCTCGCCGTCCGCGTAGTCGCTGTCGTCGAAGGGCTCGCCGTCCTCGGTCAGGTACGGGAACGCGCCCTTGGAGAGGTAGTCGTAGGACTTCTCCTCGTAGTCGACGACGTCGGCGGTGTGGTTGGTGATGACGTCGAAGAAGACCTTCATGCCCTTGGCGTGCGCCTTGGAGATGAGGGTTTCGAGGTCCTTGTTGGTACCGAAGTGCGGGTCGACCTGAGTGAAGTCGGTGATCCAGTACCCGTGGTAGCCGGCCGAGGCGTTGGCCCCGGTGCCCTGCACGGGCTGGTTCTTGAAGATCGGGGCCATCCAGATGGCGGTGGTGCCCAGGCCCTTGATGTAGTCGAGCTTCTTGGTCAGACCCTTGAGGTCGCCGCCCTGGTAGAACCCCTTGTCGGTGGGGTCGTAGCCGGTGGTGAGGCGGGTGCCGGTGAGGCCGCCCTTGTCGTTGCCGGTGTCACCGTTGGCGAAGCGGTCCGGGAGCACGAAGTAGAACTGCTCACGGGTGGAGTCGTGCCGGGCGGGCGCCGAGGCGAGCTTGGCGTCGGACGGTGGCGGCGGCGGAGTGTCCGCCTGCGCCGCGAGGGGTTGGACGAGCGCTGCGGCCAGCGCGGTCACGGTGACCGCGGCGACCCGTCCTACGTGGGCGGTACGGCGCCTCGACGGCGTCGGCCATCTCGGTATCACAGATGGGCTCCTTGTGATTACGGCTCTACGTGGGTCCGACCCCGCGCGACCGTATCGCCGCCGTAAGGTTTACAGCAAGAGCCGTGAAAGTAACGGAAAGAGATTTCAGAACGGGTGGACCGAAGCTCAGCAGCTCGACTTCCCGGCGTAGATCGCCAGAGCCGTGTTCGAGCCGAGCGTGGCTGTGAACTGCCCACTGGAGTTCACGGTCACCGTCGTGTTGTTCTGAACGTTGCAGTACGTCCCCGCGGGCAGCGACGTCTGGTACGTCCGGCTCAGGCTGCCCGACTCATGGTTGACGGCCACGAACCCCTTGCCGCCCCGCCCGAACGCGATCGCGTCACCGCCGTTGTCCCACCAGTTGGTGACGGCCGTGCCGCGCACGGCGTTGCGGAAGGCGACCATGCGGATGATCTCCGGCCACTTGTGCTGGCACTTCCAGCCGTCCTGCCAACAGGCCGTCACCGAGCCGCCGTTGGGCGGGCCGGCGTCCGTGTCGGACCACTCGTACCCGGAGTTGATGTCCGGGGCGCCGTACGGGTGGGCGAGCATGAAGACGTTGGCGAGGGTGTAGTTCGCGCCGTCCTTGTAGTTCAGCGTGGAGCCGTTGCGCTCGGTGTCGTGATTGTCGACGAAGACACCGGAGACGGAGCTGTTCATATAGCCCCAGCCCTCGCCGTAGTTCTTCAGATAGGCGAGGTTCTCGTTGTTGAAGACGCGCTTGAGGTCGTAGGCGTAGCGGAACTCCTGGACGTCCCCGTTGCCCGTGTACTCGGTGGGCTGGACGGCCTCTCCGCTGCCGTAGATGACCTCCTGCTTCCAGTACACCGACGGATTGCTCAGCCGGGACTTGATATTGGCCAGGTCGGCGGCGTCCATGTGCTTGGCCGCGTCGATACGGAAGCCGTCCACCCCGAGCGACAGCAGGTCGTTCATGTATCCGGCGATGGCGCCGCGGACGTAGGACTCCCCGGTGTCCAGGTCGGCGAGACCTACCAGTTCGCAGTGCTGGACGTTCCAGCGGTCCTGGTAGTTGGTGATCTGGCTCGTGCAGTCGTCGAAGTCGAACGACGAGTACAGGCCCGGGTAGTTGTACTTCGTGTACGACGAACCGCCGGTGCCGGTGCCACTGCCCGCCGACATGTGGTTGATGACCGTGTCGACGACGACCTTCACGCCGGCCGCGTGGCAGGTGTTGACCATGTCCTGGAAGGCCGTACGGCCGCCGAGGCGTCCGGCGATCTTGTAGCTGACAGGCTGGTACGACGTCCACCACTGCGCGCCCTGGATGTGCTCGGCGGGCGGGGAGACCTGGACGTAGCCGTAACCGGCGGGGCCGAGGGTGTTGGTGCACTCCTTGGCGACGGAGGCGAAGTTCCACTCGAAGAGGACGGCGGTGACGTCCTTGGTGCCGGGCGGGGAGGCGTATGCCGTCCCGGCGGGGGTGATGAGGGCCGCGGCTGCGGCGAGCGCGGTGAGGGATGCGCTTGCGGACCATCTCGGTATCACGTGGGGGCTCCTTGCGTGACGGCCGGGCGTCTTTGCCCGGCGCCGGCGCGAACGTACCCCTAACGCAAGGTTTACAGCAAGGGTCTTGAAACTCACAGCAAGGGATTTCATGGCAACCGGAGAGGGCCCGCCGCCTCGACAGGCAGCGGGCCCTCTCCGGGGGCGAACAACCGTCAGGCCGTCGTCCACCACACCGTCGTGTCCGACGGGACCTTCGTCTCGCCGTCCGCCTCGGTGATCTCGCCGCTCGCCAGAAGCACGCGGCCGTACGACGGGGTCGTCACCGACTCGCCGCTGGTGTTCGCGACACAGACGAACTCGCCGCGCCGGAAGGCCAGTACGCCCTCCGGTGCCCGCAGCCACTCCACCGACTCGCCGGCGCCCAGGTCAGGGTGGGTGCGGCGGATGCCGAAGGCGGTGCGGTACAGCTCCAGGGTCGTGCCCTCGACCCCGGTCTGGGCCTCCACGCTCAGCTCGGCCCATTCCGCCGGCTGCGGCAGCCAGCTGCCGCCCGCGCCGAAGCCGTACGACGATCCCTCGCGCGTCCAGGGGATCGGCACCCGGCAGCCGTCGCGAAAGCCGTCCTGGCCCTCGCCCCGGAAGTACGCGGGGTCCTGGCGGACCTCGTCGGGGAGGTCCACCACGTCGGGGAGGCCCAGTTCCTCGCCCTGGTAGACGTAGGCCGAGCCGGGCAGCGCCAGCATCAGCAGAGTGGCCGCACGAGCGCGCCGCAGGCCCAGCTCCCGGTCGCCCGCCGTGCGGATCTGGGTGCCCAGGCCCGGCGGGTTGGCGAAGCGGGTGGCGTGGCGGGTGACGTCGTGGTTGGAGAGGACCCAGGTCGCCGGGGCGCCCACCGGGCGCATCGCGTCCAGGGTGCGGTCGACCACCTTGCGGAGCTCCTCCGCGTCCCATTCGGTGCCGAGGTACTGGAAGTTGAAGGCCTGGTGGAGCTCGTCCGGGCGGACGTAGTTGGCGGTGCGCTCGACCGTCGGCGTCCAGGCCTCGGCGACGAAGATGCGCCCGCCCGTCTCCCACCCCCGCCCTTCTGCGGAAGGCCCTTCGGGCCCCTTCTTACTTCCGGAGTACTCGTCGAGGATCGTGCGCCACTGGCGGTAGATCGCGTGGACGCCGTCCTGGTCGAAGAACGGCATGACATCGTTGCCCAGCAGTTTGAGCTGATCGCCGCTGCCGCCGATGTCCGGCAGGCCCTCCGCCTTGACCATGCCGTGCGCCACGTCGATACGGAAACCGTCGACGCCCATGTCGAGCCAGAAGCGCAGGATGGAGCGGAACTCGTCGCCGACCGCCGGGTGTTCCCAGTTGAAGTCGGGCTGTTCGGGCGCGAAGAGGTGCAGGTACCACTCGCCCAGGGTGCCGTCGGGCTCGGTGACCCGCGTCCACGCCGGGCCGCCGAAGATGGACTCCCAGTCGTTGGGCGGGAGTTCGCCGTTCTCGCCCTTGCCGGGGCGGAAGTGGTAGCGCTCCCGCGAGGGCGAGCCGGGCCCTTCGCGCAGCGCCCGCTTGAACCACTCGTGCTGGTCCGAGGAGTGGTTGGGAACCAGGTCGACGATGATCCGCAGGCCCAGCTCGTGCGCGTCCCGGATCAGCGCGTCCGCGTCCAGCAGGTTGCCGAACATCGGGTCCACGGCCCGGTAGTCGGCCACGTCGTAGCCGGCGTCGGCCTGCGGGGAGGCGTAGAAGGGGCTGAGCCACACGGCGTCCACGCCGAGGTCGCGCAGGTACGGGAGTCGGGAGCGTACGCCTTCCAGATCGCCCATGCCGTCGCCGTTGCTGTCGGCGAAGCTGCGCGGATAGACCTGGTAGATCACCGCGTCCCGCCACCAGTCGCCGCGCTGGACTTTGGCGGGGTTCGGGGCCGGGGCGAGGGCGGAGTGCTGCTGGCTCATGGCGTCCTTGGTACGTAATGAGGTCATGGGGTCAGGTGTGCATACGGTGATGGCGAGACGACCGCGGTGTCAGCGGGGTCGGATGGACACCGCGGCCGCCTCGGGTTTGAGGGGGTGTGGGGGCAGCGCCCCCACAAGGGGCGCGGGGCTGTCACCCCTTCGTTCCACCCGCCGTCAGGCCGGTCACCAGGTTCTTCTGCACGAGGTAGAAGAACGCCGCCACCGGTATCGCGATCAGCACCGCCGCCGCGGTCATCAGGTTCCGCTGGGCGTCGTGCTCGCTGATGAAGCTCTGCAGGCCGACGGCGAAGGTGTACTTCTGGTCGTCGAGCATGAAGGTGGTGGCGAAGGCGACCTCACCGAACGCGGTGATGAAGTTGTAGAAGGCGGCGACCGCGAGACCCGGCTTGGCGAGCGGCAGGATCAGCCGGAAGAACGTGCCGAAGGGAGTGAGCCCGTCGACGCGTCCGGCCTCGTCGATCTCGAAGGGGATGGTGTCGAAGTAGCCCTTCAGCAGCCAGGCGCTGTAGGGGACCGCGGTAGCGCAGTAGACGAGGACGAGACCGAAGTAGCTGTCGATGAGCTGGAGTTCCGACAGCAACTGGTACATCGGCACGATGAGTACGGCTATCGGGAACATCTGGGTGACCAGTAGCACCCACATGAACTTCTTGTAGCCCGGGAACCGCATGCGCGAGACGGCGTAGCCGGTGGTGGCCGCGACGAGGACGCCGATGACCGTGGTGCCGAGGGAGACGATCAGCGAGCTCTTCAGCCAGTCGAAGAACGCGGTGTGCTGGAGGACGAACGAGTAGTTGTCCAGCGTCATCTTGTCCCAGATGCCGCCCGGGTGGAGGTAGTCGTCCTTGTCCGGGCCGAGGGACAGGTACACCAGCCAGGCGATCGGGAACAGCGCGACGAGGCTCGCGACGATCAGCAGGCCGTGGGAGAGAAGCGAGGCGAGAGGGCTGCGCCGGCCGCGCCCGCGCGCCATGCTCGGTCCCGTCTTCCGCGCCGGCCCGGCCTTGGTCGCGCCGGCGGAGTTCGGGGCGGTGGTCGTACTCATGGGAGCTCCTGCCTCAGATCGCGAGCTGCTGCTCATTGCGGTTCAGCCAGCGGCGGTAGAAGGAGGTGAAGACGATCAGGATGCCCAGCAGCAGGATGCCGTAGGCGGCGGACTGGGCGAAGTCGCGCGGCTGCTGTCCGAAGCCGAGGAAGTACGCCCAGGTGACGAGGATCTGCGCGTCGGGCGCGGTGTTGCCGAACAGCAGGAAGATGATGGCGAACTGGTTGAACGTCCAGATGACGCCGAGCAGTACGACGGTGGAGCTGACGGACCTCAGGCCGGGCAGCGTCACATGCCGGAACCGCTGCCAGGCGTTCGCGCCGTCCATCTCGGCTGCCTCGTACAGGGAGTCGTCGATGGACTGCAGTCCGCCGAGCAGCGAGACCATCATGAACGGCACACCGCACCAGGTGTTGACCATGATCGCGGCGAACCGCTGCCAGAAGGTGTCCTCCAGCCACAGCGGCGTCGGCAGGTGCAGCGTGTCCAGGAAGCTGTTGATGATGCCGCCGTCGGCGAGCATGAACCGCCAGCCGAACACCGTCACGAAGGTGGGCACGGCCCACGGCAGGACGAGGATCAGCCGGTAGAAGGTCCGGCCGCGCAGCTTCTGGTTGAGCAGGAGGGCAAGGCCGAGTCCGATGCCGTAGTGGAGGGCCACACAGGCGGCGGTCCAGAAGATCGTCCAGATGAAGTGCGACCAGAAGCGGTCGTAGGCGAGGTCGCCCCAGAGGATCTCGGCGTAGTTGTCGAACCCGATGAACTTGTAGGTGGCGTCGATGTGGTTGACGCCGATGGTGCGGGCCGAGTTGAGGCTGTTGGCGTCCGTGAGGGTGAGGTACAGGCCGTACGCCAGCGGGTAGAGCACGAGGACGCCGAGGACGATCACCACGGGGGCGATCATGGCGTACGCGTACCAGTACTTCTGCCAGCTGCGCTTCAGGCGCTGCACCGGCCCGGAGCGTGGCCCGCGGTCATCGCGGCGCTTGCCGGTCGCGCGATCGATGGCGACTGTCATGGTTCGACAACCTTCTCGGAATTCGGCGGTTCAAGGGGTGTACGGCGGCCACAGCCGATGGCCGCCGGATCCCTCCCCCCATGATCGGGAGATCCGGCGGCCGCTCGGGCTTACTTGCTGAACTCCGGCACCAGCTTGGCGATGGCGGTCTCGGCGTTGCTCAGGCCCTTGTCCAGGGACTCCTTGCCGCCGGCGATCTTCGGCAGCTCGGTGTCCAGCGGGCCCCACAGGGAGCTGTACTCGGGCAGCGCCGGGCGCGGCTGGGCGGCGGGCAGGACCTGGCCGTAGCCGGCGATGCCCGGGTCGGCCTTGACCTCGGCGGTGTAGGCGTCGTCACGGGTGGGCAGCGTGGAGTTCTTCAGCGCGATGGTCGACTGGGACTTCGCGGAGGTCATGAAGTTGACGAACTTCAGCGCGGCCTTCTGGTGGGCGGCGTCGGAGCCGGCGTAGACCGAGAGGTTGTGGCCGCCGGTCGGGGCGCCCGCCTTGCCGGTGGAGCCGGCCGGGACGGTGGCGATGCCGAGGTTGGCCTTGTCCTTGAACGCGGAGCCCTTGTAGAAGTTGGTGATCTCCCACGGGCCCTGGATGATCGCGGCGACCTTGCCGTTGACGAACGCGTCCTGGATGTGGGCGTAGGCGTCGGCGGTGGTGTCGGCCTTGTGCAGGCCCTTGCCGTCGAAGAGGCTCAGCCAGGTGCCGTACGCCTTCTTCGCGGCGTCCGAGTTCACCGTGATCTTCTTGGCGGCGGCGTCGACGGTGTCGGTGCCCTCGCCGTAGAGGAAGGACTGGGCGTAGTAGGCCTGGGTGGAGCCCCAGTAGCCGTCGACGCCGGTCTTGTCCTTGATGGTGGCGGCGGCCTTCTTCAGGTCGTCCCAGGTCTTGGGTGCCTCGACGCCTGCCTTGGCGAAGAGCTCCTTGTTGTAGACGAGCGCGAGGGTGTCCGTGACGAACGGGACGCCGTAGGTCTTGCCGTCGTACTTGGCCTGCTCGATCAGGTTGGGCTGGAACTTGCTCTGGTCGGCGAGGGCCTCGGTGCCGTCGAGCGGCAGGAAGTAGCCCTTCTTGGCGAAGGCGGGGGTCCAGCCGACCTCGGAGCGCAGCACGTCCGGGGCACCGGAGGCACCGGCGGCGGTGTCGAACTTGTTCTGCGCCTGGTCGAACTGGACGTTGACGTACTTGACCTTGACGTCCTTGTTCGCGGCCTCGAACTCCTTGATGAGGGCCTTGTACGTCGGCGCCTCGTTGGTGGCGTTGGAGGTGTCCCACCAGGTGATGGTGGTCGGACCGCTCGAGTCGCTGCTGTCGTCGTCCCCGCCGCAGGCCGTCGCCGTGAGGGCGAGGGACGCCACCAGCGCGGTGGCCGCTATGCCACGCCGCATGAGTTCTCCTTGAGGGTGAAAGCCCGTGTAGTGCAGGGGGCGGTCCCGTCCGCCGTCCTGCGGTGCAGGGGTGGCCCCGTCTGCCATCCACTGCCGACTTGCCGACCGCGCCGTTGCCGCCGCCGGGCGTGGCCGAACGTAACAGCGATGTAAGCGTTGCGAAAGACCTTGCAGCAAAAAAGTGCAAGACGTCGCTGAAGTTATCCGCGCGTGACCTGTGGGCAACCACCGTGAGACGCTTGTTTCCAGCGGTGGGGCGGCACAGGGTGGGTTGTGCAAGACTCTGCAAGCTCTTGCCAAGACTTTCATGAGGGGGCGCGATGACGCGGCAACCCGGACCCGGCCGGCCAACAGGTCGGCCGCGACGTCCATTTGGTGTGCAAGGGCAGACCTGGCCGGTACAGTCCAACCCCGTGACCACACGGCTTGCTGACATCGCTGCGCAAGCGGGGGTGAGCGAAGCGACCGTCAGCCGGGTCCTCAACGGGAAGCCGGGCGTCGCCGCCACCACCCGCCAGTCCGTGCTGGCCGCACTCGACGTGCTGGGCTACGAGCGCCCGGTGCGTCTGCGGCAGCGCAGTGAGGGCCTGGTGGGCCTGATAACCCCGGAGCTGGAGAACCCCATATTCCCGGCGCTCGCCCAGGTCATCGGGCAGGCGCTGACGCGACAGGGGTACACACCGGTCCTCGCCACCCAGACGCCCGGCGGCTCCACCGAGGACGAGCTCACGGAGATGCTCGTCGACCGGGGCGTGGCGGGCATCATCTTCGTCTCCGGACTGCACGCGGACACCTCCGCCGACATGCAGCGCTACGAGCAGCTGCGCGGCCAGGGCGTGCCGTTCGTGCTCGTGGACGGTTTCTCGCCGAAGGTGCAGGCGCCGTTCATCTCCCCCGACGACCGTGCGGCGATGACGCTGGCGGTGACGCATCTGGTGTCGCTGGGGCACACACGGATCGGCCTGGCCCTCGGCCCCAAGCGGTTCGTCCCGGTCCAGCGCAAGATCGAGGGCTTCGTCCGCGCGATGCAGGACCAGCTCGGCCTGGCCACGGACACCGTCGAGACGGAGTTCGTCCAGCACTCGCTGTACACCCTGGAGGGCGGTCAGGCGGCCGCCACGGCGCTGATCGGCCGCGACTGCACGGCCGTGGTCTGCGCGAGCGACATGATGGCGCTGGGCGCGATACGGGCGGCCCGGCAGCTCGGTCTGGAGGTGCCGAAGGACGTCTCGGTGGTCGGCTTCGACGACTCGCCGCTGATCGCCTTCACCGACCCGCCGCTGACCACCGTGCGCAAGCCGGTGCCGGCGATGGGCCAGGCCGCGGTGCGCACGCTGCTGGAGGAGATCGGCGGGACGCCGGCGCCGCACAGCGAGTTCGTGTTCATGCCGGAGCTGGTGGTGCGGGGGTCGACGGCTTCGGCGCCTGTTTCGTCCCGTAGGAACCGCACTCGTCCCTGAGGCGGAGAATCGGGGGCTTCGAGGCATGCGCTGGTAGGAGTCCGAGGACTCGTCCCGCCGTAGAACGTGCGACCAGGACCGGCCGGAGGGATGATCTGGGGGCAAGGGCTTTTCTGGCAGACTCTGTGTCCATGGGTGAGACGACCGTGACGACACTGGAAGGCCGCGAAGAGGCCGTTCCACAGCCTGTCGCGGCCGGAACGAGGCCGGGCCTCCTGAGCCGGCTGCGCGCCCCGCGCCGCCCCCGCCTCTGGTTCGAGATCCTGCTGATCGCGGTGAGTTACTGGACTTACTCACTGATCCGCAACGCGGTCCCGGAGCAGAAGGCCGAGGCGCTGCGCAACGCCGACTGGATCTGGCGGGTCGAGAACGACCTGGGGATCGCGGTCGAGCAGTCGGTCAACCACGCCGTGAACTCGGTGACTTGGCTGATCGTCGGCATGAACTACTACTACGCGACGCTGCATTTCGTGGTGACGCTGGGTGTCCTCGTCTGGCTCTACCGCAGCCACCCCGGCCGCTACGCGGCGACCCGCATGGTCCTCTTCGCCACGACCGGTGTGGCCCTCGTCGGTTACTACCTGTATCCGCTGGCCCCGCCCCGGCTGATGAACGGCGGCGACTTCATCGACACGGTCCTGGTCCATCAGACCTGGGGCTCGATGGCCTCCGGCGACCTGAAGAACATGTCGAACCAGTACGCCGCGATGCCGTCCATGCACATCGGCTGGTCCCTGTGGTGCGGCCTGACGATCTTCGCGCTGGCCTCGGTCCCGTGGGTGAAGGTCCTGGGCCTGCTCTACCCGGCGGCCACGCTGGTGGTCATCGTCGCCACGGCCAACCACTTCTGGCTCGACGCGGTCGGCGGCATGATCTGCCTGGCCTTCGGCTTCACGGTCGCCCGCCTCTGGTACGGCGCCCTGCCGTACCGCCTGCCGCAGCTGGTGCCGCCCGTCAAGCAGCCCCGGCCTCGGCCGCAGCCCGCATCGCGGCGATGAACGCCCGCAACGCCGGCTGCGGCGGGGCCGTCTCCCGGACCGCCGCGTAGATCGACCGCGAGGGCTCCGGTCCCCGCAGCTCCCGTACGACCACCCCTGGCCGCAGGCCGACCCCCAGTCCCAGCCGGGGGATCATGCTCACCCCCAGCCCCGCCGCGACGAACCCCTGCGCGGTGACGTAGTCCTCGCTCTCGACCACGAACCGCGGCCGGAACCCGGCGGCGTCGCAGGCGCGGAGCTGGGCGTCGAGACACGGTCCGGGCCATTCGCTGCCGACCCAGGGTTCCCCGGCGAGGTCGGTCATCTCCAGCACCTCGGCAGCCGCCAGCGGGTGCCCCTCGGGCAGTACCGCGAGATACGGGTCGTCCAGCAGATGCAGCAGCCGTACGCCGTCGTGGGCCGAGGCCCGTGACCCCACCACCAGCGCCAGGTCCGCCCGCCCCTCCCGGACGTCCGGCAAGGGGTCCTCCGGGTCGATGAGCTTCAGCTCGACCTGTACGCCGGGATGGTCCGTCCGCAGCCGCGCCACGGCCGGAGCGACCAGAGACGCCCCGGCGGTGGCGAAGTACCGCACCGACAGCCGTCCCGTCCGCCCGGCCAGCAGATCGGCCAGGGCCGTCTCCGCCTCGGCGACCTGGCGGCTGATGGTGTCCGCGTACTCGGTCAGCAGCAGCCCGGCGGCCGTGGGACGCACCCCCCGCCCCACCCGCTCCAGCAGATCCGTCCGCGCCTCCTTCTCCAGCGCGGCGATCTGCTGACTCACCGCCGAGGGCGTGTACCCCAGCACGGCGGCCGCCCCTGTCACCGACCCGCTGCTGACCACGGCCCGCAGCACCTGCATCCGACGCACATCCAGCATGTAGCCAAGCTTAACAACACATCAAGAACCCTTCACTTGTCCTCACACGTCTTCTCCCGGACCGTAGAGACATGTCTCCCGCCTCCACGCTCCGCATGGCGGCCCTGGCCCTTCTGTGGGGCTCGGGCTTCCTCTGGATCAAACTCGCCCTCAACCACGGCCTCTCCCCCGCCCAGATCACCATCGCCCGCTGCGCACTGGGCACCCTGACCCTGCTGGCCCTGGCCCGCCGGGCCGGCCAGCGGCTCCCCCGCACACGGGCCACCTGGGGTCATCTGGTCGTGGCCGCGCTGTTCTGCAACGCGATCCCGTTCGCGCTGTTCGCGGTCGGCGAGCAGCATCTCGACTCGGGCATCGCGGGCGTCCTCAACGCCACAACTCCCCTGTGGTCACTGCTGATCGGCCTCCTCCTGGGCACCGACCGCGGCCTGCACCCCGTACGCCTGACCGGCCTGCTCCTCGGCTTCGCCGGCACGGTCCTGATCTTCGCTCCCTGGCACCGCTCGGGCCTGCTGAGCTGGAGCGCGCTGGCGTTGCTGGGGGCGGCGGCGAGCTACGCGGTGGCCTTCGCGTACATGGCCCGCAAGCTGACCGACAAGCGGGCGCCGATGGCGATGTCGGCGGCGCAGCTGTTCGTGGCGACGGGGTGGACGACGCTGTCCCTGCCGGTGGCGGGGCCGGTGGACGCCGACGTCACGGCACTCGTGGCGGTCACGGCGTTGGGCGTGCTGGGAACGGGCGTGACGTTCTATCTCAACTACCGTTTGGTAGCCGACGAGGGTGCGACAGCGGCGGCGACGGTGGGTTACCTGTTGCCGGTGGTGTCGGTGGCGCTAGGTGCGGCGCTGTTGGACGAGACGGTGGGGTTGAGGGTGCTGATCGGCATGGCGATCGTCCTGACAGGGGTCGCCATGACCCGCGTGAAAGGGGCGCGGGGCAGTGTTGAATCTGCGGCTACCGCCGCGCGGGCGCGACCAGCCCCCACGGCGCCGCAGCCGAAAACGGTTCACGCCCCGTAGAACAACGTCTCCACAACAGCCCGCGCCCTGCGCGCCGTACGGCGATAGTCATCCAGCATGTCCCCCACATGCCCCGGCCCGTACCCCAAGTACCGCCCCACCGCGGCGAGTTCACGCGGGTCGGACGGAAACGTGTCCCCGGCCCGCCCCCGCACCAGCATCACGGCGTTACGCACCCGCGTGGCCAACACCCAGGCCTCATCGAGGATCTCGGCATCCTCACCGGCGATGAGTCCAGCCGCACACGCCGCCGCAAGCGCCTCCCGCGTCCGGGTCGTCCTGAGCCCGGCCTCCGCCCACCCGTGCTGCAGCTGGAAGAGCTGCACCGTCCACTCGACGTCCGACAGACCCCCCGGCCCCAGCTTGGTGTGGAGCTTCGGGTCGGCTCCACGCGGCAACCGCTCGGACTCCATCCGCGCCTTCAGCCGCCGGATCTCCCGCACGGCATCGTCACCGAGCCCCTCCGCCGGATACCGCAGCGGATCGATCAGCTCGATGAAACGCCGCCCCAAGTCCTCGTCACCGGCGACGACTTCGGCCCGCAGCAGCGCCTGCGACTCCCAGACCAGGGACCAGCGGCGGTAGTACGCCTCGTAGGACTTCAACGTCCGTACGAGTGGGCCGGACTTGCCCTCCGGGCGCAGGTCGGCGTCGATCAGCAGTGGTGGGTCGGCGCTCGGGATCTGCAGCAGGCGGCGCATCTCGGAGACGACCTTGTTCGCGGCCTCGGAGGCGGACTGCTCTGGCACGCCGTTGCGGGGCTCGTGCACGAACAGGACGTCCGCGTCGGAGCCGTAGCCGAGTTCGTGGCCGCCGAAGCGCCCCATGCCGATGACGGCGAACCGGGTCGGCAGGGTGTCGCCCCAGGTGTCGCGGACGACCGCGCGCAAGGTGCCCGCGAGCGTGGCGGCCGTCAGGTCGGAGACCGCACCGCCGACCCGGTCCACCAGGGCGCCCTGGTCGGCCTCGGCGGGCTGGGTCTCGGTCCCGTAGGAGCCGACGATGTCCACGGCGGCGGTACGGAACAGCTCGCGGCGGCGCACCCCACGGGCCGCGGCGACGGCCTGCCCGGCACCGTCGGCGCGGCTGACCGCGGCGAGGATCTCCTGCTCCAGGGCGGCCCGTCCGCGCGGGGCGAGTCCGGCGCCCTCGCTGTCGCCCAGCAGGGCCACCGCTTCCGGGGCGCGCATCAGCAGGTCGGGGGCGAGCCGT
Organism: Streptomyces sp. S.PB5; assembly: GCF_030403745.1. GTDB lineage: Bacteria > Actinomycetota > Actinomycetes > Streptomycetales > Streptomycetaceae > Streptomyces. Next base: position 455,284 of record NZ_JAQMWP010000001.1, on the reverse strand, counting down.
CCGGCGGACAGCACCCGTGCGAGGTTCTCGGCGGCGGCGCCCTCGTCCCGCAGCAGCCGCAGATACCAGGGCGTCTTGCCCAACGCGTCCGACACCTTGCGGAAGTTGAGCAGACCGGCGTCCGGGTCGGCGGAGTCGGCGAACCAACCCAGCAGTACGGGAAGGAGGGTTCGCTGGATGGCGGCCTTGCGGGTGACACCGGAGGCGAGCGCCTCCAGGTGCCTGAGGGCTGCGGCCGGGTCGGCGTACCCGAGCGCGACGAGCCGCTCCCGGGCCGCCTCGGGGCTCAACCGGGCCTCTCCGGGCGCCAGTTGGGCCACCGCGTCGAGCAGCGGCCGGTAGAAGAGCTTCTCGTGCAGCCGTCGTACGACGCCGGCGTGCCGCTTCCATTCGCGGTTCAGCTCGGCCACCGGGTCCGTGCGCAGGCCGAGGGAGCGGCCGATGCGGCGCTGGTCGGACTCGTCCTCGGGGACGAGATGGGTGCGGCGCAGCCGGTAGAGCTGGATGCGGTGTTCCATGGAGCGCAGGAAGCGGTAGGCGTCGTCGAGCCGGCCGGCGTCGTCGCGGCCGACGTAGCCGCCGGCGGCGAGGGCCTGGAGGGCGTCGAGGGTGGTGCCGCTGCGCAGCGAGACGTCGGCGCGGCCGTGCACCAACTGCAGGAGCTGTACGGCGAATTCGACGTCCCTCAGGCCGCCGGGGCCGAGCTTGAGCTCGCGCTCGACCTCCGCCGCCGGGATGTTCTCGACGACCCGGCGCCGCATCTTCTGCACGTCGGCGACGAAGTTGTCGCGCTCGGCGGCCTTCCAGACCAGCGGTTCGAGGGCGGTGACGTACTCCTCGCCGAGCTCGATGTCACCGGCGACCGGACGGGCCTTGAGGAGGGCCTGGAACTCCCAGGTCTTGGCCCAGCGCTGGTAGTAGGCGAGGTGGGAGGAGAGGGTGCGGACGAGCGGGCCGTTGCGGCCCTCGGGCCGCAGATTGGCGTCGACGGGCCAGATGGACCCTTCCACGGTCGTCTCGGAGCAGATCCGCATCATGTGCGAGGCGAGCTTGGTGGCGGAGCGCAGGGCCTTGCCCTCGTCGGCCCCTTCCACGGCCTCGCCGACGAAGATGACGTCGACGTCGGAGACGTAATTGAGCTCGTGGCCACCGCACTTGCCCATCGCGATGACCGCGAGCCGGCAGGCCGCGGCGTCGTCGGGGGCGGCGGCGCGGGCGATGGCGAGGGCGGCGCGCAGGGTGGCGGTGGCGAGGTCGGCGAGCTCGGCGGCGGTCTCGGCGAGGTCCGTCGTCCCGCACACGTCACGGGCGGCGATGGACAGCAGACAGCGCCGGTAGGCGACCCGCAGGGAGACGGGGTCGGTGGCCTCGGCCAGCCCGCGCTCGAACTCCTCGACGCCGGGGTGCAGATCGCGCGGCTCGTACATGACGAGCGCCTGCCAGTCGCTCGGATGCCGGGCCAGGTGCTCGGCGAGCGCGGCGGACGCGCCCAGCACCCCGAGCAGCCGGTCGCGCAGCGGCTTGGCCGCTATCACCGTGTCCAGCAGCTCCCGCCGCGCGCTGGGACCGGGCTGCGCCTCCAGGAGCTGTACGAGTCCGTGCAGGGCGAGGTCGGGGTCGGCGGTGGCGCCGAGCGCTTCGAGGAGCACCGGGTCGTTGCGTACGCCGGTCAGCTCCGGGCCGTCCAGCAGTCGCTCGGAGGCGGAGGGGTCGGTGAAGCCGTGCCGCAGCAGCCGACTGAAGGTACTGCTCCTGCGCCCCGGCGCCGTCATCCTCGGCCTCCTCCGATCAAGGTCATACCTGCTTGAGCCTAACCGGAGCGGGTGGGAGAAGCGCCGGGGCGGATCGCCCCGGAACGCCGGGCCGGTCTCAGCGGGTCACCACCAAGGTGGCCGGGCGGGACGGGTCCGTCGGGATGCTGTCGCCCGGCATGCGGTCGGCGGGGGCGGTGCCGTCGAAGGGCGGGAGGAAGGCCGACGCGGCCGGGTGGCCGGCGACGGGGACGTACACGCGCTGGACGCTGCCGGGGCGGTCGTTGCCCGGCAGGGAGGCGTACTGGACGTCCAGGCACAGTGCGCGCAGCCGGGTCAGTACGTCGGTGACGGCGGCCCCCGGTGTGACCTCGGGGAGCACCACCCGTGCGGGCTTCGCGCACTCGCGGTCCCCCGGCGGCGGTACGGGCTGTCCGGACCGACCCCCGTGCGGTCCGGACAGCGTGAGCCGCGTGAGGGCGTCGGTGGTGTCGCCCGTGGTGTCGACGCGGATCGTGTCGTCGCGCAGCCACTGCAGCGGATGTCCGTCGAGACCGGCCCTGACCCAGTCGGTGGTGTCCACCAGGTATCCCGTCTCGACCGGTGACTGCTCGGGCGGTTCCAGGAGGCGGGGCGCCCGGCCGCGCGAGGCCCACTGCGCCTGCGTCTCCGGCCAGTGCCGCAGCACCACCAGCAGCCGGCCGTCGGGGCGGGTGAAGCGGTGGGCGCGGCCGGCGGACACGGTGTGGGAACCGGCCGGGGTGACCGCGTCACGGGAGGCGCCGTCGATCTGGATGCCGCCGTGGCGGCCGAGGGTGAAGCGGACCGTCGTGAACTTCTTCGCGGGGGTGCCGGGGGCCTCCGTCTCGCAGCCGGTGGCCAGGAGGGCCGAGGCCAGGGCCGCCACCAGGGCGGCGGCGAGGGCGGCGGGCCGCCGGTGCGGACGCGGGTGGCCGCGACCGTCGTGGGAACGCATGCAGGAACGCATGGGATGCCTCCGTCTCTGTGGGCAGCCGGAACGCTGCCTGTGCCGACGATCCCGCCGTCCGGGCGCCGGGCCCATTCGCCATTTGGCGAATCTCCGGGACCGATGACTTCCGTGCCGACGGCGGGTCTGCCTTCCGAAGGGAGGACTCTGATGTCCGACACACGACCCGAAACACAGCCCGACACCCGCCTCGACCCCCGCTACAGCGACAGCAAGGCCTCCGCCACCGAATGGTCGGAGGCGGTGAAGATCCTCACCGGGGCCGAACTGTTCTGGATCTCCACGGTCCGGCCGGACGGACGGCCGCATGTGACCCCGCTCCCCGCGGTCTGGTCCCGGGACGCACTGCACTTCTGCACGGGCCCGGAGGAACGCAAGGCACTCAACCTCGCGGCGAACCCGCACGTCGTGCTCACCACCGGCACCAACACCTGGAACCGGGGATACGACCTCGTCGTGGAGGGCGAGGCCGCGCGCGTCGCCGATGACGGCCGGCTGCGGGAGCTGGCGGCGGCGTGGGAGGAGAAGTACGGCGAGTTCTGGCGCTTCGAGGTGCGGGACGGGTGTTTCCACCACGGTCCCGGACGCGCTCTCGTCTTTTCGGTGGCGCCGCGCACGGTTTTCGGCTTCGGTAAGGGGGAGCCGTTCAGCCAGACCCGCTGGCGATTCGAGTGAGTCGAGTGCGCGGAGTGAGCTGAGTGAGTCGCGTGTTGTCTGACGTCGACAAGGGAGTCACGCCATGGACATGAGTCTCGAAGTGATCCTGATGCCGGTCACCGATGTGGACCGGGCCAAGGAGTTCTACCGGGACAAGGTCGGTTTCCATGTGGATCTCGACGGCGAGGTGATGGAGGGCGTACGGATCGTCCAGCTCACCCCACCGGGTTCGGGGTGTTCGATCGCGCTCGTCGACGGTCTCCAGGTCCCGACGGGCACACCGCAGCCGGGCACGTACCACGGCATGCAGCTGTGCGTCACGGACGCGAAGGCGGCGTACGAGGAGCTGAAGGCACGGGGGCTGGACGTCAGCGAACCCGTGCAGTTCGCCCCGCAGGACGGCGCCACGTTCATGTACTTCAAGGACCCGGACGGCAACGGCTGGGCGATCCAGGAGTACAAGCGCCGGGAGACGGAACCGCTCCACCAGGTGCTGGCGCAGCTCGCGGGGCAGTAACGCTCAGGGCTTCGTCCGGCGTCAGTGATCCCGCCCGCGGCGCCGGACGACCATGACCGTGGCGGCCAGCAGGGCGACGGCGCACACCGCCACGGTGACGACGAGGGTCGTCCGGCCCGTGTCCGTGCTCGGTGCGGCGGTGGCGGCGCCGAAGGCGAAGGGGACGCTGTCGTTGGTGGCGTCGGGGTCGTGGAGGGGCACGCCGGCCGGGCCCGGCCGTACGGTCGCCGTGCCCTTGGCCCCGTCGTACTGCTCGGACACCTTCACCCGCAGTGAGAACGGCGAGCGCTCCCCGGCGGGGACGCCGACCCGCACGGTGCACACGTAGTGCCGGTGGCCCGGCTCGAAGGGATCCGAGCTGTCGCGGCCCGGGCGGACACAGGGGCCGTCGATGCTGTCCTCCTCCGGCGTGAAGCCGGTGCCGTACGCGACCACGCCCTCGGGCAGCACGACATCGACCACGGCGACGGATTTGTCGCCGATCCCGTACGCGGAGGCCGGTCCGTGGTTCAGGGCGCTGACGTCCAGGAGCCAGCCGGTCTTGCCGCGCCGCTCCATCGTCACCTCGGCCGCGAGGTCCGCGGAGTTGTCGGCCGCGACGAGGAACTGTCCCTCGGCGGCCTTCTCGAAGCCGGTTCCCGCTTCTGACGCCCGCACCAGGGTGAGCGCCGGGCCGGTTCCCCGCTCGCGGCCTCCGCCGGGCGTCGTGCCGGGGCGCAGCAGTTCGACCGAGTAGTCGGTCACCGCGGTCAGGACACGCTCGCCGACGGTGGCCGTCAGGGGGCTGCTCAGCTCCACGGTGGCCCCCGCGGGCACGGAGTCCGGGCCGACCGGGAAGACGCAGGTGACGGAGGCCCGGCTGCCCCACAAGCCGACGTCGTCACCGTTCTCGTAGGCGCAGTTGGAGAACTTGTGGTCGAAGTCCAGACCGCCCGCCGACACCCAGCTCACCATGATGCGCCGGTCCGTCGCGAGGTCCCCGGTGTTGCGGAGCCGGAGCGGAATCTCGATCCGGGAGCCGGGCTCGGCGCCCGTCACATCGGGCACGTCGGCGACGACCAGTTCCGGGACTCCGACGACGACCTTCGCCTTCGCGGTGGCACCTTCGGCATGGTCGGCGCTGACGGTGTAGGTGATCGTGCCGCTGGCGCCGGGGGTGGCGGCCGCGTCCGCGCGCAGCGTGAACTCGACCCCCCGTTGCTGTGAGCTATCCGTGTTGACGCAGGTGAAGACCCGACCGTCGGCCTCGCACCGAGGATCGTCGACCGCGACGCTCGCGACCCCCGACAGGCCGCGCGCGTCGATGACGATCGTTTCGTTCTCGGGTGCGGGGACCTGTGCTCCGCCGTCCCAGAACATCCAGCCCGCATGGACCGCCTGCGCCGCCGACCCCACGTTGAGCTGCTTCTCCGCCTCGACCGTGGCGTGCGCCCGGGTCGGCAGCGGCGACGGCGACGGATCGTCGGCCACGGCGGGCGCGGCGGGCGCGGCGGGCGCCAGAGCGAGCAGCGCGGAAGCCGCCACTGCCCCGAAGACCGTGCGCGTGGACCTCATGCAGATGTGATGCGCGAGCGGCGCCGAAGGTTGCCCCTCCGGCGCCGCTCGGTGTCACACCACTCAGAGAACCGGCAGGTTCTTCCGCAGCTCGAACGCGGTGACCTCGGAGCGGTACTCCTCCCACTCCTGCCGCTTGTTGCGCAGGAAGAAGTCGAAGACGTGCTCGCCCAGCGTCTCCGCGACCAGGTCGCTGCGCTCCATCAGGGTCAGCGCCTCGCCGAGGTTCTGCGGGAGCGGCTCGATGCCCATCGCGCGGCGCTCGGCGTCGGAGAGGGCCCAGACGTCGTCCTCGGCGCCCGGCGGGAGCTCGTACCCCTCCTCGATGCCCTTGAGGCCGGCCGCGAGGAGGACGGCGTAGGCCAGGTACGGGTTGGCGCCGGAGTCGATCGAGCGGACCTCGACGCGGGCCGAGCCGGTCTTGCCGGGCTTGTACATGGGGACGCGGACCAGCGCGGAGCGGTTGTTGTGGCCCCAGCAGATGTACGAGGGGGCCTCGCCGCCGGCGCCGGCGGTGCGCTCGGAGCCGCCCCAGATGCGCTTGTAGCTGTTGACCCACTGGTTGGTGACCGCGGCGATCTCCGCGGCGTGCTTGAGCAGGCCCGCGATGAAGGAGCGGCCGACCTTGGAGAGCTGGTACTCCGAGCCGGACTCGTAGAACGCGTTGCGGTCGCCCTCGAACAGGGAGAGGTGGGTGTGCATGCCCGAGCCGGGGTGCTCCGAGAACGGCTTCGGCATGAACGTCGCCTGGACGCCCTGCTCCAGCGCCACCTGCTTCATGACCAGGCGGAACGTCATGATGTTGTCGGCCGTGGAGAGGGCGTCGGCGTAGCGCAGGTCGATCTCCTGCTGGCCCGGGGCGCCCTCGTGGTGGGAGAACTCGACCGAGATGCCCATCGACTCCAGCATGGTGATCGCCTGGCGGCGGAAGTCCATGCCGATGTTCTGCGGGGTGTGGTCGAAGTAGCCGGAGTTGTCGGCCGGGGTGGGGCGCGAACCGTCGAGCGGCTTGTCCTTCAGGAGGAAGAACTCGATCTCGGGGTGGGTGTAGAACGTGAAGCCCAGGTCGGAGGTGCGGGCGAGGGCGCGCTTGAGGACGTAGCGCGGGTCCGCGAAGGACGGGGAGCCGTCCGGCATGAGGATGTCGCAGAACATCCGGGCGGTGCCCGGGGCCTCGGCGCGCCACGGCAGGATCTGGAAGGTCGACGGGTCCGGCTTGGCGATCATGTCGGACTCGTAGACCCGGGCGAAGCCCTCGATCGCGGAGCCGTCGAAGCCGATGCCCTCGTCGAAGGCCTGCTCCAGCTCGGCCGGGGCCACGGCGACGGACTTGAGGAAGCCCAGCACGTCCGTGAACCACAGGCGTACGAACCGGATGTCGCGCTCCTCCAACGTACGGAGCACGAACTCCTGCTGCTTGTCCATCTAGCTTCCCCATCCTTGCTGGTCAGGCCGCCTGCCTCCGGTCCCGCGAGAGACGGTCGGGCACCTGAGCATCCCACCACAACACCATTTCATCCGTGTTGCGGCCCATGATCGGCGGGCCGACCCCTGGGCGAACGCCTCACGTACGGCAGGTGTACTGTTCTGCGCCCATCTTGCCTGCTCGGACGCACATAAGTAATGCCGGGCGGGCCGGAACCTCACGGGATGGGACCAGAGCGGATCACGTGCTCCCGGGCCATTCCTGTGCCCTCCCTTTCTGGGGTCGCTGTCGCCCCTACTACGATCAGCTGACCCGACCGGCCCTCCTTACCCAGAAGGACACACCCCATGGGTTCCGCCAAGAAGAAGAACTCCGCCGAGCGCCAGGCTCGAATAGCGGAGATGCGGCGCGCCGAAAAGGCCCGCGAGCGCCGCAATCGGCTCCTCACCATCGGGGCGAGCGTGGTCGTCGTGACCGGTCTCGTCATCGGCGGTGTCGTGATCGTGCAGTCGCAGGACGACAACGGCGGCACGGCCGACTCCAGCAACCCGGGGCACTGGACGACGGGCAAGGACGGGGTGAAGACGTGGTCGTCGAAGCTCAGCCAGACCCATGTCACCAAGACCGTGAAGTACCCGATGACGCCCCCGGCCGGTGGTGACCACGACGCGCGCTGGATGAACTGCAACGGCGACGTGTACACCAAGGAGATCAACAACATGAACGCCGTGCACTCGCTGGAGCACGGCTCGGTGTGGGTGACGTACACGTCCAAGGCCAAGAAGGCCGACGTGGACGCGCTGGCGAAGAAGGTCAAGGCGACGCCGTACTCGCTGATGAGCCCGTACGAGGGCCAGGAGGCCCCGATCATGCTGACGGCGTGGGGCCACCAGCGGACGGTGACGGGCGCGAGCGACCCGAACGTGGCGAAGTTCTTCGAGACGTACGTCCAGGGTGAGCAGACACCGGAGAAGGGTGCGACGTGCTCGGGCGGTCTGACGCAGTGAGGAAGGCCGGCTGGATCGCCTCGGCCGCGGCGGCGGTGCTCGTCGCGACCGGGGGAATCACCTACGCCGTCACTCAGGACGACGGTTCCGGTGACACCCCGACGGCGGACTCGGCGGACGCCGGGTTCGCGCGGGACATGGCGGTGCACCACCAGCAGGCGGTGGAGATGTCGTTCATCGTGCGCGACCGTACGAAGGACGAGGACGTCCGGCTGCTCGCGTACGACATCGCGCAGACGCAGGCCAACCAGCGCGGCATGCTGCTGGGCTGGCTGGATCTGTGGAATCTGCCGAAGGTGTCCTCGGATCCGCCGATGACCTGGATGGACATGGGCGGCATGGCCTCCGGCGAGGACGGCGCGCTGATGCCGGGCATGGCGACCAACACCGAGTTGGCGAAGCTGAAGAAGCTCAGCGGCAAGCAGGCGGAGATCTTCTATCTGCAGCTGATGACCGACCACCACAAGGGCGGTGTCCACATGGCCGAGGCCTGTGTGTCGCGCTGCACGGTGAAGGTGGAGAAGGACATCGCGCAGGGCATGGTCGACGCGCAGGAGTCGGAGATCGCCCTGATGGCGGACATGCTCAAGGAGCGGGGCGCCGGGCCTCGCGACTGACGGTCGCACAGGTCCGCCGACGGCCGGATGGGCCCACCCCCGTGCCGGGGACCGGGCCCACCCTGGGGAGCCGTTCCGTTCAGTGGCGCCGGTAGGACTCGATGTAGCCGCCCGTGGGTGTGCCCACGCCGGTGACGTCGTCGTAGCCCTTCACGGCGGACAGCGAGCTGTCCTTGCCGAGGCTGCGGACGGAGGTGATCAGACCGTCCGTGGCGTCGTAGCCGTTGACGAAGTCGACCCGGACCGCCGCGAGTCCGGAGCCCGTCGGGTTGTCCGTGACGTCGTGGTACGCCTTGGAGCCGTAGCGTGCGTAGATCGCCGGGTTGGCGAAGCCGAGCGGCTTGCCGCCGGCGGCCTCCTGGGTGAGGGCCTGCACGGCCGCGATGACGGGCGCGGCGAGCGAGGTGCCGCCGATGCGGTACTCGTCGTACGCCTGGGTCCTGCCGTCCGGCAGGGTCTGGGTCTGGCCGACCAGGAACCCGGTGGTGGGGTCGGCGTCCGCGGCGATGTCCGGGACGACCCGGTTGCCGTCGGGGCTGTTGACCTCGGCGAGCGCGTCCGGCACGACTCCCTGCTGGTAGTCCGGCTCGGCGACGAGCTTGCTGGTGCCGCCGCCCGCGCCGTAGGCGAAGGTGCCGGGGAAGCCGGTCCAGCTCGTGCCGTCGGCCGACAGCACGGCCTTCTCGGTGCCCCAGCCGGTCTCCCACAGGTAGTTGTCGTTCTTGCCGACGGCCAGCGAGGTGCCGCCGACGGCGGTCGCCCACGCCGAGGAGGCGGGGAAGTCGACCTGCTTGGTGTTGGTTTTGGCGAGTTCGTCGCCGTTGTCGCCGCTGGAGAAGTAGAAACCGATGCCCTCGACGGCGCCCAGCTGGAAGACCTGGTCGTAGGCGGCCAGCAGGTCCGGCGTGGCGTCGGCCTCGACGTCGCTCCAGGAGTTGGAGACGATGTCGGCCAGATGCCTGTCGACGACCTTGCCGAGCGCGTCGAGCAGGTCTTCGTCCCTGCAGGAGGCGCCGCCGACATAGGTGACGTCCGCGGCGGGCGCGACCGCGTGGACGGCCTCGACGTCCAGGCTCTCCTCGCCGTACCAGCCGGCCGCCTTGCAGTCCTTGGTGTTCGTGTACTTCTCGGGCAGCACCTGGTGCAGCTGTCCGGTCTTCCACGGCGCGTCGCCGTGCTTCTTCGCGTAGGTGGCGGCGTCGAAGGCGATGGTCGGCGAGGCGTAGGCGTCCGTGATGGCGACGCGCACGCCCTTGCCGGTGCGGGCGCCGGCGCCGTACGCGGCCCGCAGCTGCTTGCCGGTGTACCCCTTGACCGCGTACGGGACCTTGGTGCCGTACGCGTCGGGCAGGGTGCTCGCGGTGTTCGAGCCGTAGTACGAGGAGAACGGCCCCGGGTTGCGGACCACGGTCTCCGGGGGCGGCAGCGTGTCGTCGTGGCTCGCCCGGTGCGGCGCGGTGTCCAGGCCGGTGACGGTCAGGACGGCGTCGGCCAGGTCCACCGGCACGGACGCGGACTTCGTCGGGGCGCGGTAGGTGTGCCCGGACTTGATGTAGTTGTGCAGCTGGGTGCCGAACGCCCGCTCGGCGGCGGCGACATCGCCGCTGACGGCGAGGTAGTGCCGTGTGACGTCGGTGACCTTCAGGCCCGTCGATGTCAGCCAGGACTTCACCGCGGACACCTGGGCGGCGGTCGCGCCGAAGCGGGCCTGGGCCTGCTTCGCCGTCAGGTACCGGCCGTACGACGCCGAGTGCGGGTCGGAGACGGCCTTCGCGTACGCGGCGAGGCCGGTGGCGTCCCGGCCGGCGAGGTAGACCCGGCCGGAGAAGCCCGCGGTGTCGGAGGCGGCACCCCGGTCCGCCCCGGCCGTGGCCCAGGCGGGCTTGGTCCCGGCCAGTGCGTCACGGTGCGGGGCGTCCGCGGCATGGGCCGCGGGTATGCCGAGCGCCAGTGCGCCCGCGAGCATCGGCAGTGTCGCCGCCATGCCCACACCGGCGCGCATGATGGCGCGATTGGATCTCATGAAACCCCCTGCTGTGCGGTTCCTCGCATGGAGTGATCGGTGAGGTCACTCTGGCGCCGAACGGTTCATGCCAGGGGAACGAGCGGATCAAGAACCCTCAAATACCCGCTGTTCGTGGATGCTTGAGCTGTTTCAGCAGGTGAACCGAGGTGCCGAAGCGGTCTCGATCACCTCCGCACCCCGCGGATCCCCTACGGCGCCTCCGCAAACGATCAAGCCCAGGTCAAAGACGCCGAGCGCTGAGCCGAGGGATGGCGTGGGAGGCCGGCATCTCCCGCCACCCCATCGCGTCTCTCTGACGATTACACTGGCCCCGTGCCTCCACTGAACTTCTGGTCGATCTATCAGCACGGGTTCGCACGCGTGGCCGCCTGTACGGGTCACACCGTCATCGCCGACCCGCCCGCCAACGCCGAGGCGGTGCTGCGGCACGCGCGGCGGTGTTCCGAGGAGGGGGTCGCCGTCGCGGTGTTCCCCGAGATGGTCCTGTGCGGTTACTCCATCGAGGACCTGCTGCTCCAGGACGCGCTGCTCGACGAGGTCGAGGCGGCCGTCGCGACCGTGGTCGCGGGCTCGGCCGGCCTGCTGCCCGTCCTGGTCGTCGGGGCCCCGCTGCGGCACCGCAACCGGATCTACAACTGCGCGGTCGTCGTGCACCGCGGCCGGATCCTCGGGGTCGTGCCCAAGTCGTACCCCCCGAACTACCGCGAGTTCTACGAGCGCCGCCAGATCGCCGACGGCTCCGAGGAGCGCGGCGGGACGATCCGCGTCGCCGGCACGGAAGCCCCCTTCGGCGTGGATCTGCTCTTCGAGGCCTCGGACGTCCCCGGGCTCACCCTGTTCGCCGAGATCTGCGAGGACATGTGGGTCCCGGTGCCGCCCAGCGCCGAGGCGGCCCTCGCCGGGGCGACCCTCCTCGTCAACCTCTCCGGCAGCCCGATCACCGTGGGCCGCGCCGAGGACCGCAAGCTGCTGTGCCGCTCGGCGTCCTCCCGCTGTCTCGCCGCGTACGTCTACGCCGCCGCCGGACTCGGGGAGTCGACCACCGACCTGTCCTGGGACGGACAGACGATGATCTACGAGAACGGCGTGCTGCTCGCCGAGACCGAGCGGTTCCCGCTGGGCGACGAGTACGCGATCGCCGACGTGGACCTCGATCTGCTGCGGCAGGAGCGGTCCCGGATGGGCACGTTCGACGACAACCGGCGTACCCACCGGGCAAGGACGAGCGACTTCCGTACGGTCGGCTTCGAGCTGGATCCGCCGCTCACCGATCTCGGGCTGCGGCGGCGTCTTGAGCGGTTCCCGTTCGTGCCGGCCGACGCCGAGCGGCTCGCCCTCGACTGCTACGAGGCCTACAACATCCAGGTCGAGGGGTTGCAGCAGCGGCTCGCCTCCATCGGTGGGCCGAAGGTCGTCATCGGGGTGTCCGGCGGGCTCGACTCCACGCACGCGCTGATCGTCGCGGCCCGCGCCATGGACCGGGCCGGGCGGCCGCGCAGCGACATCCTCGCCTGGACACTGCCCGGCTTCGCCACGAGCGACCACACCAAGGACAACGCCCACGCCCTGATGCGGTCCCTCGGGGTCACCGCGGCCGAACTCGACATCACGCCCACCGCACGGCTGATGCTCCAGGAGATGGGGCATCCCTTCGCGTCCGGCGAGCCGGTGTACGACGTCACGTTCGAGAACGTGCAGGCGGGGCTGCGCACCGACTATCTGTTCCGGTTCGCCAATCAGCGCGGCGGGATCGTGCTCGGCACCGGGGACCTCTCGGAGCTCGCCCTCGGGTGGTCCACGTACGGCGTGGGCGACCAGATGAGCCACTACAACGTCAACTCGGGCGTGCCGAAGACGCTGATCCAGCACCTCATCCGGTGGGTCATCAGCAGCGGTCAGTTCGACGAGGAGACGGGCAAGATCCTTGCCGCGATCCTCGACACCGAGATCAGTCCGGAGCTGGTGCCGGGCGAGGAGATGCAGTCGACGGAGTCGAAGATCGGGCCGTACGCCCTGCACGACTTCACGCTGTTCCATGTACTGCGGTACGGGTTCCGGCCGTCGAAGATCGCGTTCCTGGCGTGGCACGCATGGCACGACGTCGAGGGCGGGGCCTGGCCTCCCGGGTTCCCCGAGGCCAAGCGGGTCACCTACGACCTGGCCGAGATCCGCAAGTGGCTGGAGGTCTTCTGCCGCCGCTTCTTCGCCTTCGCCCAGTTCAAGCGCTCCGCGATGCCGAACGGACCGAAGGTGTCGGCCGGGGGCTCGCTGTCGCCGCGGGGTGACTGGCGGGCGCCTTCGGACAGTTCGGCCCGCGCCTGGCTGCGGGACCTCGAACGTTTCGACTAGGTCGGTCCACACGGCACCGCAACCGCAGGGCGGTGCGCAGGAGTTCGGCGGGCCGGGGTATCGGCCATTCCGTCTGGCAGCCCTGACGCCCTGGAGTCCGGCGGGAGTTGTCGATCTCGCTAGTCTTCGGGGATGACCATCGAGCTGACCCTGCTGCCCCGTGTCGCCTGCCGTGGGCGTGAGGTCACCGCACCCCGTCTGCGGGGGCTGTTGGCGCTGCTCGCCGAGGAGCCGCGCACCGGGTGCAGGACGGGCCGGCTGGTGGAGGGGCTGTGGCCGGACGAGCAGCCGGAGCGGCCGGGCAAGGCGGTGCAGGTGCTGGTGTCCCGGCTGCGGTCGCAGCTGGGCGCCGAGTTGGTGGTGAGCACGCCCACCGGGTACCGGCTGGCCCTGGAGGAGGCGCAGGTCGACAGCTCGGCGCTGGTGCTGCACGAGGCGGCGAGTGCGGGGCGGGCGCGGGCCGGGGATCACGCGGGGGCGCTGGCGGAGGCCGAGGCGGGGCTCGCGCTGTGGGACGGGAGCGCGCAGGCCGGGGCGGGCGAGGAACTCGACGATCCGGTGCTGGCGTTGCGGGTCGCGCGCGTGCCCGTGCACCGGGCGCTGGTGCGGTCCCAGGCGCTCGCGCTCGCCCGCCTCGGGCGGAAGGAGGAGGCCGCGGGGGTGCTGGCCGAGGTGGCCGCTTCGCTGCCGCGGGACGAGGAAGTCCTCGCGGAGCTCCTGCGGTGCGAGGCGGCCACCGCGGGGCGGGCGGCCGCTCTGCTGCGGTACGACGGCTACCGGCGCGGTCTGCGCGAGGAGTTGGGGACCGATCCGGGACCCGGGCTCAGAGCCGTGCACCAGGAGCTGCTGCAGGCCGACCGCGCCCCGGTCCGGCACGGTGTGCCGCACGAGCCGAACCCGCTGCTGGGCCGGGAGGCCGACATCGCGGCCGTGGCGGGGCTGTTGCGCACGGCCCGGGTGGTGACGGTCGTCGGGCCCGGCGGCCTCGGCAAGACCCGGCTCTCGCACGCGGTGAGCCAGTCGGCCGAGCAGTCCGTGGTGCACTTCGTCGCTCTGGCCGGTGTCACCGCCGACGACGACGTGGCCGACGAGGTGGCCTCGGCCGTCGGCGGAGCGGAGAGCCGGCAGTACGCCAACAGCGGGGACGCGGCCGGCGGCATCGTCGCGGCGCTCGGACAGGGGCCCGCGCTGCTGGTGCTGGACAACTGCGAGCAGGTGCTCGGCGGTGCCGCCGCCCTCGTACAGGCGCTGGTGTCGCGGTCGAAGGAGGTGCGGATCCTGGCCACCAGCCGGGCGCCGCTCGGGCTGACCTCGGAGTCGGTGTACGCGCTGCCGGAGCTGTCGCTCGCGACCTCGGTCGAGCTGTTCGGGCAGCGGGCGCGGGCCGCGCGGCCCGGGGTGGAGCTGCCCGCGGACCAAGTGGCCGAGATCTGCCGTCACCTGGACGGGCTGCCGCTGGCGGTCGAGCTGGCGGCGGCGCGGGTGCGGGTGCTGTCGGTGGCGGACATCTCGCGGCGGCTGCGGGACCGTTTCGCGCTGTTGCGCGGGGGTGCCCGGGACACGCCGGAGCGGCATCGGACGCTGCGGGCCGTCGTGGAGTGGAGCTGGAACCTGCTGGAGGACGACGGGCGGGCGGCGCTGCGGGCGCTGTCGGTGTTCCCGGGCGGGTTCGCCGAGGACGCGGCGGAGTACATGGTCGGGGAGAGCGGGGACGCGCTGACGCTCCTTGAGCAGCTGGCCGAGCAGTCGCTGCTCAAGGTGGACGACAGCCCCTTCGGGGTGCGCTTCCGGATGCTGGAGACGCTGCGGGAGTTCAGCGCGGCCCGGCGCGTCGAGGCCGGCGAGGAGGAGGCGGTGACCGGCCGGTTCCTGTCCTGGGCGCGGGACTTCGGGCGGGCCCGGCACGATGTGCTGTTCCGGGGCGATCCCTTCTCCGACTGGATCCGTATCCGCGCCGAGCAGGACAACCTCGTCCTGGCCCTGCGGTACGCGCTGGCCCGCGCCGACGGTCCCACCATCGCGGCCCTCACCGCCGTACTGGCCTGTCTGTGGGCCACCGACACCAACTACGCGCGGCTCGCCGCCCTCGCCGCCGAGACGGCGGGGCCGCTGTCCCACTTCCGCCCCGGGCCCGAGAACCCCGAGGACACGGAACCGGCCCGCACCGCGGCGGCGGCCTGCGCGGCGAGCCTCTTCATGGGCTACGGCCCGCACGCCGTACGCCAGCTCGTCACCCTGCGCCGGCTGCCACCCGCCCCTGCGGACACGATGGTGCGCGCACTGTCGGTCGTGCTGTGCTCGCTCCAGGACATCCGCCCGCCGGAGTACACCCGTCTCAAGGAGCTCTGCGAGTCCGACGAGCCCCTGCTGGCGGGCGTCGCGGCCTGCGTCGCCAGCTATGTCTGGGAGTCCGAGCACGACACCGCGCGCGCCCTGGACTGCGCCCGCCTGATGGTCGACACGCTGGGGTCGCTGCGCAACCCGGCCGTCATGCTGCTCTCCCACGGCCGGATCAGCGATCTGTGTCTGCAGTCCGAGCAGGGCGAGGAGGCGTACGGTCATCTGCGCGTGTGTCTCGACGGGGTGAGCGAGTTCGGCGACTGGTGGGACTCGGACGGGGTGCGCTGGGGGCTGGTGGTGGCCTGTCTGCAGCGCGGGGAGGTCGACGAGGCCGAGTACTGGCTGGGCCTTGCCGAACAGAACCGGCAGCGGTCGGAGCTCTCCCAGTTCTACGCCCCCGACCTCGCGGTCCGCGCGGAGATCGCACTGGCCCGGGGGCTCACCGAGGTCGGCCTGGGGCTGTGGCGGCGGGCGCTGGAGCGGATGGGCGAGGACCGGCCGTCGCGGGGCGAGGATCCGTTCGTGGACTCCTGGTGGCTGAAGCTGCAGTCGACGGGACTCGCCGCGCACGCCCAGCACGACCGCCTCGAACCGGTCGCCGGGCTCGCCGAGGAACTCCGTGAACGCCTCCTCGGCATGCTCTCCGGCGCCCCCGAGGACCGGGCCCCGGTCGAACTCCCGGTCTACGGCACGGTCCTGCTGGCCCTCGGCCTCGCCGGGATCGCCCGGGGCGACACCTCGGCCGTACGCCTGCTGGCCCTGACGGAACGCATGCCGGTGGTACGCGAGTTCCCCACCCTCTCCTCGTCCCGCTCCCGCCGGACCGCCGAGGACGCCGACAGGACGGCGTACACCGAGGCGAAGTCGGCGTACGCCGCCCTGGGACGCGAGGAACTGCGGGAGGCGGCGCTGCGGGAGTTGGGGGCGGACTGAGGGGGGCGGGTCTGAGGGGGCGGCCCAAGCAGCGCAGCCCCAGCGGAATGGCCCGAGCGGGACCCGAGCGGGACGCGGCCCGGTGAGCGCGGCCCGAGCGGGACGGCCGAAGCAGCGCAGCCCCAGCGGAATGGCCCGAGCGGGACCCGAGCGGGACGACCCGAGCAGCGCGACCCCAGCCGAACGACCCGAGCAGGACGTCCCCGGCAGCGCGACCCCAGCCGAACGACCCCAGCAGCGCAGCCCCAGCCGGACGGCCCCAGCCGAACGACCCGAGCAGGACGACCCCGGCAGCGCGACCCCAGCCGAACGACCCCAGCAGCGCAGCCCCAGCCGGACGGCCCCAGCCGGACGGCCCGAGGAGGGCGGGGCTTGTCCTGCGGGCGGTGGTCAGTGCTTCGGCTCGCTGTCGAACTTCGCCCTGGACCAGCGGTAGCCGAGCACGGTCAGCGCGAGGCACCAGGCGAGGGCGATCCAGCCGTTGTTGCCGATCTCGGTACCGAGCAGGAGACCGCGCAGTGTCTCGTTGGCGGGCGTGAAGGGCTGGTACTCGGCGATGGGCTGGAACCAGCCCGGCATCGAGTCGACCGGCACGAAGGCGCTGGAGATCAGCGGCAGGAAGATCAGCGGCATCGCGTTGTTGCTGGCCGCCTCGGGGTTGGGGCCGACCAGGCCCATGCCGACTGCGATCCAGGTCAGCGCGAAGGCGAAGAGCATCGTCAGGCCGAACGCGGCGAGCCATTCCAGGACCGTGGCGCCGGAGGAGCGGAAGCCGATGGCCACGGCGACGGCACCGACGAGGGCCACGCTCAGCACACACTGCAGGACACTGCCGACGACATGCCCGACCAGTACGGACCCGCGGTGGATGGACATGGTCCGGAACCGCGCGATGATCCCCTCGGTCATGTCCATGGACACGGACACCGCGGTGCCGATGGTCGTGGAGCCGATGGTCATCAGCAGCAGACCGGGGACGAGATAGGCGATGTAGGCGGAGCGGTCGGCGCCGTCGCCCATCCCCGCGCTCATCGTGTCGCCGAAGATGTAGACGAAGAGCAGCAGCAGGATGACCGGCGTCAGCAGCAGGTTCAGGGTCATGGACGGATAGCGGCGGGCGTGCAGCAGGTTGCGCCGCAGCATGGTGCCGGAGTCACGGACGGCGAGGGCGAGGGAGCTCATCGGGCGGTCTCCTTGGACTGGGCGGGGACGGTGGTGGGACCGGTGACGGAGCCGGTGGCGGGGCCGGTCAGGGCGAAGAACACGTCGTCGAGGTCAGGGGTGTGGACGGTGAGCTCGTCGGCCTCGACGCCGGCGGAGTCGAGCCAGTCGAGAACGGCCCGCAGCTCGCGCTGGCTGCCGTCGCTGGGAATCTGGAGCGTGAGGGCCTCGTCGTCCCGGGTCACCTCGCGCAGGGCGGCCGCGGCCGACCGGTAGGCGTCCGGGTCGGTGAAGCGCAGCCGGACATGCCCGCCGGGGATCAGCCGCTTCAGCTCCTCGGCACTCCCCTCGGCGACGAGCTTCCCGCCGTTCAGCACCGCGATCCGGTCGGCGAGTTCATCGGCCTCCTCCAGATACTGCGTGGTGAGGAAGACGGTCGTGCCACCGGAGACCAGCTCCCGGATGATGCCCCACATGGTGTGCCGGGACCGCGGGTCGAGCCCGGTGGTGGGCTCGTCCAGGAAGATGATCCGCGGGCCGCCGACGAGCGTCATCGCGATGTCGAGACGCCGCTTCATACCGCCGGAGTAGGTCGAGGCCGGCTTCTTCGCGGCCTCGGTGAGATCGAACCGCTCCAGCAGCTCGGCGGCCACCCGGCGCCCCTCCTGCCGGGACAGGTGGTGCAGGTCCGCCATCAGCAGCATGTTCTCCTCACCGGTGATCAGCCCGTCCACGGCGGAGAACTGCCCGGTCACCCCGATCGCCGCGCGCACGGACTGCGCCTCGGCGACCAGGTCGTGTCCGCCGATCCGCGCCTGCCCGGCGTCGGCCGAGATCAGCGTGGACAGGATGTTCACCGCGGTGGTCTTGCCGGCGCCGTTCGGCCCGAGCAGGGCGAAGACGGTGCCGGCGGGCACCTGGAGGTCGATGCCGTCGAGGACGGTCTTGTCCCCGAAGGACTTCCGCAGCCCGGTGGCCGCGATCGCGAGTGACTGCTTCGTCGTCGTCATGCGGAAGAGCTTGCGGCGCCGGCGGTTCAGAACGGCTTCACCGCGGTTTCAGCCGGCCCGGAGAGCTGAAACAAGCCCCTCGCGGCGCCTGTGACCGGCCCCTCGCAGGCGCCGGAACGGGTCCGTCACAAGCCCCGGAACCGACGAAGGGGCGCCCGGCGATCCCGGGCGCCCCTCATCGTCGTACGACCTACGACCACGTCGTACGTCCTACGACCACGTCGTACGACCTACGACCACTCAGTACTGCACTGCCTCCACCTGCTCCGGCAGATGCGCGACGAGGATCCGCTCCCGCCCGGCGTGCGGGACCGCCCGCCTCCGGTCCACCGCGTACGCCGCCCCGGCGACGCCCAGTCCCAGCACGGCCAGGCCCGCCCCGGCCAGCGCCGGGGACGTCACGCCGAAGCCGGCCGCGAGCGCCAGGCCGCCGATCCAGGCTCCGCCGGCGTTGGCCAGGTTGAAGGCGGCCTGGTTGGCGGAGGAGGCGAGGGAGGGGGCGGAGGACGCCTTCTCCATGACCATCAGCTGGAGCGGGGAGCCGGTGACGAAGGCGGCGATGCCGAGCAGGACGACCGCGAGGGCCGCGCTCCACCCGGTCGCCATCAGCAGCGGGAACAGGGCGAGGACCACGACCAGCGAGGTCAGTCCGCCGAACAGGGTGCCGCGCATGGCGTGGTCGGCGAGCCGCCCGCCCACCAGGTTGCCCACGGTCGCGCCCACGCCGAACAGCGCGAGCAGCAGCGTCACGCTGGCGTCGGCGAACCCGGCGGAGTCCGTCAGCATCGGCGTGATGTAGCTGTACGCGGCGAAGAGCGCCCCGAAGCCCGCGACGGTCGTGCCGAGCGCCAGCCAGACGGGGACGGACCTCAGGGCCGCCAGCTCTCCGCGCAGCCCGGCGTTCGACGCCGCCGTCGCCCGGTCGTGCGGGATCAGCCACGCGAGCGCGGCGATGGCCGCGAGGCCGATCGCGCTGACGCCGAGGAAGGTCGCCCGCCACCCCAGGTGCTGGCCCATCAGCGTGGCCACCGGCACGCCCGCGACGTTGGCGACGGTCAGGCCGAGGAACATCAGGGACACCGACCGGGCCTTGCGCTCCGGCGCGACCATGCCGGTGGCGACGACCGCGCCGACGCCGAAGAAGGCGCCGTGCGGCAGCCCGCTGACGAAGCGGGCCACGAGCAGCCCGTGGTAGTCGGGGGCGAGGGCCGAGGCCGCGTTGCCGGCGATGAACAGCGCCATCAGGCCGATCAGGACGGTACGGCGGGACATGCGCGCGGTGACGGCGGCCAGCAGCGGGGCGCCGATCACCACGCCCAGCGCGTACGCCGAGACCAGATGACCGGCGGTGGGGATGGAGACGTCCAGGTCGGCCGCGACGTCGGGCAGCAGGCCCATCATGACGAACTCGGTCGTGCCGATGCCGAAGGCGCCGACGGCCAGGGCGAGCAGGGCCAGGGGCATGGGGTGCCTGTGCCTTTCAGGGGTAGTTCCGCGGTGCTTATGTTCACCAGCGGAACAAAGCCTCTCAGGCCCAGTATTCCATGCGGTTAAGAGGACGTGTCGACCTTCACACGAGCGGCCAGCGGAAGATGGTCGCTCCCCGTCTCCGGAAGGGCCCACGAGCTCTCCGGCTCGACGCCCCTGACCAGGATCTGGTCGATCCGCGCCATCGGGAACGACGTCGGCCAGCTGAACCCGAACCCGTTGCCGGCCGCGCCCTGCGTGGAGCGCATCTGGGCGGTGACGGCGTTGAGCGCGCGGTCGTTCATCGTGCCGTTGAGGTCGCCGAGCAGGACGACCCGCTCCAGGGGCTCGTGGGCGATGGCCTCACCGAGGGCGTCGGCGCTCTTGTCGCGCTCCCGGGCGGTGAACCCGGCCTCCATCTTCACCCGCACCGACGGCAGGTGGGCGACGTACACCGCGATCCGCCCCTCGGGCGTGGCCACCGTGGCCCGCATGGCGCGCGTCCAGCCCAGCTTGATGTCGACGGGCTCGACCCCGCTCAGCGGGTACTTGCTCCACAGCCCGACGGTGCCCTGCACCGAGTGGTACTTGTACGTCCCCGCCAGCGCCTTCTCGTACGTCGGCACCGCGCCCTCCGTCAGCTCCTCCAGCGCGAGGACGTCCGCGCCCGACGCGGCCACGTCACGGGCGGTGCCGGACGGGTCGGGGTTGTCGGCGTTGACGTTGTGCGTGGCCACCATGAGGTCGCCGCCGGAGCCGGTCTTGTCGGTGAGCAGTCCGCCGAAGAGGTTGAGCCAGACGACCGCCGGGAGCACGACGGCGATCAGGGCGGTCACCGACTTGCGGACGAGGGCGAGGATCAGCAGCACCGGCACCATCAGGCCCAGCCAGGGCAGGAAGGTCTCGGTCAGGCTGCCCAGGTTGCCGATGCGGTTGGGGATGCGGGAGTGCAGCAGCATCACCAGGGCGAGCAGCACCGCCAGCGCGGCGACGATCAGGCCGCGACGCCAGATTCTCGGGTCGCCACGCCATCCGCTGACCAGGCGGTCGAACAGGCGCCGGAGTCTGGAGCCCTGGCGCTCGGGTCCCCGGCCGCCGTTGTCCGTCTCCTCCATGTACGCCTGCTGCGCCATACCGCGTCGCCTCACTGCCTGCCGTGCATCCGTCCGTCCCCCGCTGCCACAAGACCCTAGGGGATGATCGGTTCCGTTCCTGCCGTCCCATGACGGCCGTACCCGTACGAGCACGAACAAGTCGCCGCCGGTAGTTCCTGACGCGGCCGCAGAAAGCGCGCTCTGTGACGAAACGCGCACACGAGGTCTACGGACTCGTCGAACTGACGGACGGTGAGCTGACGGGCCGTAGGCCTTGGAGCAGCACATCGACGATCTCCTCGGGCAGACCCTCGTGGAGGTCGGCGTCCGGGCGCATGACGGTACGCAGCAGCATGGGGCCGATGAAGATGTCGTTGAGCAGGTCGACGTCGATGTCCGCGCGCAGTTCACCGTTCAACTGCCCTCGGCGCAACACCTCCACGCCGAGCCGCCGCCGCGGTGCGATGACGAGGTTGTCGTACGCCTCCCAGATCTTCGGGCTGCTCTTCATCTGGGCGTGCACGTTGTGCAGGATCACCGAGGAACGTCTGACCAGGCCGCGCTGCCGCATCGACTCCAGGAAGACGACGAGGTCGTCGCGCAGGGAGGTGCCGGGCAGTTCGAGGTCCGGGGGCTCGGCGCTGCGGATGACGTCGACGAACAGTTCCTCCTTGCCCCGCCAGCGCCGGTAGATGGTCGCCTTCCCCACCCCCGCGGTACGGGCGATCCGCTCGATGGACAGCTCCGCCAGCGGCACCCCCTCCTCCAGCAGCTTCATCACCCCCTCGACAATGGCCCGCTCCACGGCCTCACTGCGGGGACGGCCCCGCACGGGTCCCGCCTGCGGGGAGTTGCCTTCGGCGAGGCTGTTCACGTCGGTGGATCCCTTCTTCGTCCTGGGGGGATTCTCCCCCGGGCATGGGCGAGAGCGGGCCCGGGGCGGGACAGGGCGCGGGGTGTACCCGCGGCGTGGGCGGGGGCGAGCCCGGCCCGTGCGGTTCGGGCCCGGCCCGCGCGGGGCGTACCCCTCCCCGGCCCGCCCGGGATGCGGCCCGCAGCCCGTGCGAGGCGCGCCCAGCCCGTCGGGGGTGTGCTCCGCGGCCCGGACGGGGTGTCCCCGCGGCCCGCGTCGCATGCGCCCCGCACCCCGTGCCCGATACATCTCCGCGGCCGACGCCGCACGTCTCCCCGCACGGCGGGGGGCCCGAGAACCCGCGGGGTGTGTCCGCGGCGCGTACCCCTCCGCGGCCCGCCCGGGATGCGCTCCGCGAACCGCCCCGGATGCGCCCCGGCCCGCGCCGGATGCAGCCCGCAGCCCGTGCGAGGCGTGCCCGGCCCGTGCGGGGCATGTTCCGCGGCCCCGTGCAGGGGCGTGCCCGGGCCGCCCCGGATGCGCCCCGCAGCCCGTGCCGGATGCATCTCCGCGGCCGACGCCGCACGTGTCTCCGCTGGGCGGGGGCGGACCCGGGAACCCGGGGGTGCGCCCGCCGCGCGGGCGGGAGCGGGCCCGGACCGTGCAGGGCGTGCCCGGGCCGTCCGGGATGTGTCCCGCGCCCCGCCCGGGAAGCGTCGCGCGAACCGCGGCGGATGCGACCCGCGGTCTGTGCGGGGTGGTGTCCCCGCGGCCCGCGCCGGATTGCGACCCGTAGAACTTGCCCGGCCCGGACGGGGTGTCCCCGTGGCCCGCGTCGCATGCGACCCGCGGCTTGTCCGGGGTGCGCTCCGCGTCACGTGCCGGATGTATCTCCGCGACCGCGCCGGATACGCCCCCGCGCCGTCCCTCACTCCCCCGTCCCGGACTCCGCCGTCACCAACTCCCGCTCCCCCGTGTCCTTGTCGGCGGCCGGTGCCTTGCCGGGCAGGAACAGTGCGCACACGATCGCGCCGATCACCGCGATGCCCGCGCCCCACAGGGCGGTGGTGTGCATGGCGTGCAGGAAGGCGTCGTGGGCCGGGGCGATGAGGGCCTTGCCCTGGGGGCCCAGCTTCTCCGCGACACCGAGGGTGGCCTCGATGGACTCGCCCGCGGTGTGGCGGGCGCCGGCCGGGAGCAGGCCGAGCTTGTCCTCGATGCCGTTGCGGTAGGCGGTGGAGAGGACCGAGCCGAGGATGGCGATACCGAGGGCGCCGCCGACCTGGCGGAAGGTGTTGCTGAGCGCGGAGGCGGAGCCGGCCTTCTCGCGGGGCAGGGCCTGCATGATGACGACACTGACCGGGGTCATGATGTGCGCCATCCCGGTGCCCATGAGGAAGAAGACGACCTCCAGCATCCAGATCGGCGTGTCCGACTCGAACCCGGCGAACGCGGCGAGCGTCGCGGCGATGACGAGCAGCCCGGCCGTGGTGGTGGCCTTGTTCCCGAACCGGTCGACGAGCAGCCGGGCCCGCGGCGCGAAGATCATCTGCGCGGCGGCCAGCGGCAACATCAGCAGACCGGTCTGCAGCGGCGAGTACCCGCGCACGCTCTGGGTGTAGAACACCGAGAAGAAGGTCACACCCATCAGCGCGAAGAAGACCAGCGCGATGGCGGCGATCGCGGCGGAGAACACCTTGTTCTTGAAGTACATGACGTCGATGGACGGATGGTCGCTGCGCGCCTCGAAGACCACGAACGCGACGAGCACGGCGAGCCCGGCGCCGATCGTCGCCAGCACGGTCGCGTCCGTGAAGTCCGCGAGCTGGCCGCCCTTGATGATGCCGTAGACCAGCAGCACCAGGCCGACCACGGACAGCACGACACCGATCGGGTCGATACGGCCGGGGCGCGGGTCCCGCGAGTCGGGCACCAGCCACACCATCAGCGCCAGCGCGATCAGCACGATCGGCACGTTGATCAGGAAGACGGACCCCCACCAGAAGTGGTCCAGCAGCACCCCGCCGGTGATCGGTCCGATGGCGATGGCGAGCCCGACGCCACCCGCCCAGATCCCGATGGCCTTGGGCTGCTCCTCACGCTCGAAGACGTTCATGAGCACGGCGAGGGTGGCGGGCATCACGAAGGCGGCCCCGAGCCCCATCACCGCGCGGAACGCGATCAGCTCCCCCGGCGATCCGGAGGACGCGGCGAGCGCGGACCCGATGCCGAACACGACGAGCCCGCCGAGCAGCACCCTCTTCCGCCCGAGCCGGTCACCGAGGAGACCGGCGGAGAACAGCAGTCCCGCGAAGACGAGCGTGTAGGCGTTGATCGCCCACTCCAGCTCGCTCTGGGTGGCGCCCAGACCGGTCGGGGCGGGGGTCGAGATCGTCTTGATCGCGACATTGAGGATCGAGTTGTCGAGCACCACGATCAGCAGGCTCAGCATCAGCACGCCGAGGATCGCCCAGCGGCGCCTGTGCACGGCTTCCGGAACGCGGGAGCCGGCGAGGGCAGGGTCGGCAGGAGAAGTCATACGTCCGACCCTAGCCCTATTTCGATACGGCACCGTCTCGTATCGGAATTCTTTACGGAGCCCTTGAGAACCGACCTAGGGCGCGAGCCCTAGACGCCCTAGGGCCCGAGCCGTACGCCGCTGGAGTCATGCGGTCCGTGACTCATGTCCCCCTCCTCGCTCTGGCCGCGCGTGGCACGAGGTGCCACCATGGAGGTGATCCGGGGACGCCGTGAGGGCGCCTCGAGATGACGTGTTAGGAGCCGTTCCATGACGCAGCTTTCGGCTGCCCAGACTGTTCAGAACAGGCCCTCCGACGGCAGCAAGGCGCTGTACGGGGGGAAGGGCACACGCCGTATCACTGTTCGCGACATCGCCCTCGCCAAGGAGCGGGGCGAGAAGTGGCCCATGCTCACCGCGTACGACGCGATGACCGCGTCCGTCTTCGACGAGGCCGGCATCCCGGTCATGCTCGTCGGCGACTCCGCGGGCAACTGCCACCTCGGGTACGAGTCGACCGTGCCCGTCACCCTCGACCAGATGACGATGCTCTCGGCGGCGGTCGTCCGCGGCACCTCCCGCGCCCTGATCGTCGGCGACCTCCCCTTCGGTTCGTACCAGGAGGGCCCGGTACAGGCCCTCCGCTCCGCGACCCGGCTGATCAAGGACGCCGGGGTCGGCGCCGTCAAGCTGGAGGGCGGCGAGCGCTCCTACGACCAGATCCGGCTCCTGGTCGAGGCCGGCATCCCGGTCATGGCCCACATCGGCCTCACCCCGCAGTCCGTGAACGCCATGGGCTACCGCGTCCAGGGGCGCGGCGAGGAGGCGGCCGCGCAGCTGCTGCGCGACGCGAAGGCCGTCCAGGACGCGGGCGCCTTCGCGGTCGTCCTGGAGCTGGTCCCCGCCGAGCTGGCGGCCGAGGTCACCCGCACCCTGCACATCCCGACGGTCGGCATCGGCGCCGGCGCGGAGACGGACGCGCAGGTACTGGTGTGGACCGACATGCTGGGGCTCACGGGCGGCCGGGTCCCGAAGTTCGTGAAGCAGTACGCCAATCTCCGTGAGGTCATGGGCAACGCGGCGAAGGCGTTCGCGGAGGACGTGGTGGGAGGCACCTTCCCGCTGGAGGAGCACAGCGTCCACTAGAGCCACAGTGGCACCAAAGCAGCCCCGTCGATCTTCCCCCGCCGACGGGGCTGCTGCCGTTCGTCGGGGGTTTGTCGGTGGCGCAGTACGGCTGTCGGTGGCCTGTCGGTCGTTTGTCGGTGGGCCCTGACACCGTCTTGCCCATGACGCGAATCGACAAGAACCCCATCGGCGCAGACATCGCCGTGACCGTGCGGGGGCTGGTGAAGCACTACGGCGAGACGAAGGCGCTCGACGGTGTGGACCTGGATGTGCGGGAGGGCACCGTGATGGGTGTTCTCGGGCCGAACGGCGCCGGAAAGACCACCCTGGTCCGCATCCTGTCCACCCTGCTGGCACCCGACGCCGGACAGGCCACCGTCGCCGGCTACGACGTCGTACGGCAGCCCCGCCAGCTCAGGAAGGTCATCGGACTCACCGGGCAGTACGCCTCCGTGGACGAGAAGCTCCCCGGCTGGGAGAACCTGTACCTGATCGGGCGGCTGCTCGACCTGCCCCGCAAGGAGGCCCGCCGCAGGGCCGACGAGCTGCTGGAGCGGTTCTCGCTCACCGACGCCGCCCGGCGCCCGGCGAGCACGTACTCCGGCGGTATGCGGCGGCGGCTCGACCTCGCCGCCTCCATGATCGGCAGCCCCGCCGTCCTCTTCCTCGACGAACCGACCACCGGGCTCGACCCCCGCACCCGCAACGAGGTGTGGGACGAGGTCAAGCGGATGGTCGGGGACGGCGTCACCGTCCTGCTCACCACGCAGTACATGGAGGAGGCCGAGCAGCTCGCCGACGAGCTGACCGTCGTCGACCGCGGGAAGGTCATCGCGGGCGGCGGGATCGAGGAGCTGAAGGCGAAGGTCGGCGGCCGCGCCCTGCGGGTCCGGCCCGTGGACCCGCTGCAGCTGCGCCCGCTCGCCTCCCACCTCGACGACCTCGGCATCACCGGCATCGCCACCACGACCGTGGACACCGACGCCGGCTCCCTGCTCGTGCCGATCCTCAGCGACGAGCAGCTGACCGCAGTGGTCGGCGCGGTCACCGCGCGCGGCATCACGATCTCCTCCATCACCACCGAACTCCCCAGCCTGGACGAGGTGTTCCTGTCCCTCACCGGCCACCGAGCGAGCGCCCCGCAGGACGCCGTACCGGCCGACGACCGCGAGGAGGTCGCCGTATGAGCGCCGCCACCGTCACCCCCACCGCCCCCGTCTCCACCGTCGACGACGTCCGGATCCCGCTGCGCGGGCATCTGCGGCACACCGGTGCCCTCATCCGCCGCAATCTGCTGTGGATCCGGCAGGACCCGGAGTCGATGGCCGACGCCGTGCTGATGCCGGTCATCTTCACCCTGTTGTTCGTGTACGTCTTCGGCGGCTCGATCGGACAGGCGCTGGGCGGTGGTCAGGACCAGTACGTGCAGTACGTGATCCCCGGCATGATCGCGATGATGAGCATGACGCTGTCGCAGGGCGTCGGTACCGGGTTCAGCCAGGACTTCAACTCCGGTGTCATGGACCGGTTCCGGTCGCTGCCGATCGGGCGCGGCTCGGTGCTCTTCGCGAAGATCTCGGTCGAGCTGATGCGGATGCTGTTCGCGACCGCCCTGCTGATGATCGTCTCCGTCCTGGTCGGGTTCGACATCACCAACTGGGGCGGGCTGCTCGCCACGATCGCCCTGTCCACGGCGTTCGCCTCGTCGATCATGTGGGTGTTCCTCACCCTGGGCGTGGTCATGAAGAGCGCGCAGGCCGTGCAGGGGATGGGCTTCCTGGTGCTGTTCCCGCTGCAGTTCGGTTCGTCGATCTTCGCGCCGACGAACTCCATGCCGGGCTGGCTGCAGGCGTTCACCGACTACAACCCGCTGTCCACGCTCGCCGACGCGGCGCGCGGACTGATGGTGGGCGGTCCGGTCGCGCACGACCTGTGGGTGACGCTCGGCTGGTCGGTGGCGATCACGGCGGTCATGGCGCCGGTCGCGATCCACAAGTTCAAGTCCAAGAGCTGACGTTCACCTCGTCGGTGCGCGTCGGACGCCGGACGTCAGACCAGGGCGGCGGCCTCCCGGGGGGAGAGGGCGCCGCCCTCCGTGTACGCGGCCTCGTAGGCCTCGTCGCCGAGTGCGGCCCGCGCGTGCCGCTCGGCACGGCCGAACGCCTCGCGTTCGATGGACGTCGCCACATGGCCGGGCGGCAGCGCGGCGCGGGCGGCGCCGAGGACGCGGGCGGCGTCCCGGGCCCGGGCCCCGTCGTCCACCGCGGCCAGCGCGATCGCCGCGATGGCCAGGTACAGGGGCAGCATGAACGGGGCGATGGCCTCGGACAGCGGGTCGTCGGCCCTGGCCAGAGCCAGCCGGGACTTGTCCAGACAGGCCTCGTAGCAGCCGTCCATCGCCTCCAGCCAGGCCTCCGAGCCGAGGATGAAGGCATCGAAGACGACGAAGTGGGCGATCGCGAAGCACTCGCGCAGCAACCGCAGTTGCTCGCGCGCCTCCACGGTCCGGCCGGTCATGGCGAGATGTCCGGCGAGGAACATCCGGGCGGCGGGCGTGGCCTCGTTGCTGCCCGCGCCGTCCCGCCGGTCGATCACCTCGCGCAGGATCCGTTCGGCCCGCTCTCCTTGGCCCGCCTCCATGAGCGCGCTGCCGAGCCGGGCCTTGAGCACGGCGTTCTGGGCGCGGGCGCCGAGCCGGTCGGCCTGCTCCATCGCCGCCTCGTAGTCGGCGGCGGCGTCCAGATAGGCGCCCGAACGCTCCCGGGCCTCGCCGCGCGCGGAGAGCGCCTCCGCGGTGCCCCAGGCGTCCCCCAGGGTCTGGAAGAGCTCCAGCGCCTCGTCGGCGTCGCGGGCCGCGTCGCCCGCCCAGTCGGCCCGGTTGGCGAGGATGTTGGCGCGGATCTGGAGGGTGCCGGCGAGCTCCCACTCCATACCGGGTGTCCTGCGGCAGGTGTCGACGGCGGCGTCGAGGATCCCGGCCAGCCGCTCCACTCCTCCGCTCAGCATCACGGCGTAGAACCAGAGCAGGCCCGGGGGACGGCAGACCTGCGGCAGCCCGGGCTCGTAGACCTGGGTGATGGTGTGCAGCTTGGCCTTGGCCTCCGGGGTCTCCCAGGCCTCCAACTCGGTGTCCATGCAGGCCAGATGGGCGAGGTGGATCCCGCGCCGGGCCTCGATGAGGGCCTCGCCGGTCAGCGGGGGCGGTGTGTCGGTGCTGCGCTGGTGGACCGGGGCGGCGCGGCGCACCGGTTCGGTGAACGGGTCGGGGCCGAGGGCCATGATCTCGGCGTACCAGTTGCGGGCCTCGATGCGGACGTCGCGGATCTGCCAGTACCAGGCCAGTGACAGCCCCAGGCAGAGCGCCTCCTGCTCGTCGCCTTCGGCGATGGCGTGCCGCAGGGCGGTGCGCAGATTCTCGTACTCGCGCTCCAGCCGGCCGACGGCGGCCAGTTGGTGCGGGCCGCGCAGCAACGGGTCGGTGGTGCGGGCGAGTTCGCGGTAGTACGTCAGATGCGCGCGCTCGGCCGCTTTCCGCAGCCCGGTCTCGTCGAGCCGCTCGCTCGCGTACTCGCCGACGGTCTCCAGGAGCCGGTAGCGCATCCCGCCGTCGTCCGAAGGGGCGGCGACGACAAGGGACTTGTCGACGAGTGAGCCCAGCGCCTCCAGCGCGAGGGGCCCGCAGACGGCCTCGGCGGCGGCGAGTTCGCAGCCGCCCGCGAAGACCGACAGCCGCCGCAGCACGTCCCGTTCGTCCTCGTCGAGCAGTTCCCAGGACCAGTCGACGACGGCCCGCAGGGTCTGCTGGCGGGGCAGGACGGTACGGCTGCCGGAGGTGAGCAGCCGGAATCGGTCGTCGAGCCGGTCCGCGATCTGACGCGGCGTCAGCATCCGTAGCCGGGCGGCCGCGAGCTCGATGGCGAGGGGGAGACCGTCGAGCCGCCGGCAGACCTCCGCGCACGCCGCAGCGGTCTCATCGTCTGCCTCGACCGTGAACCCTGGCCGGGCCGCGGCCCCGCGATCGGCCAGCAGCCGCAGCGCGACGGGCTCCGGCAGCGGCTCCACGGGTCGCAGCAACTCCCCCGGCACGCCGAGGGGTTCGCGGCTGGTGGCCAGTACCGTGAGCTGCGGGCAGCGTGCCAGCAGCTCCGCCGCGAGCCGGGCGGCGGCCTCGACGACATGCTCGCAGTTGTCGAGGATCAGCAGCATCCGGCGGTTGCCGCAGTGCTCCGCGAGCCGCTCCACGGGGTCGGCGTGCCGTTCGTTCGCGGCCCGCATCGCCTCCGCGCCCGCGCCGTACAGCACGGTCTCCCGCGCCCCGACGGCGGTGAGCACCGCCTCCGGCACCCCGTCCGGCTCGTCGACCGGAGCGAGTTCGGCCAGCCACACCCCGTCCCGCGCGGTGTGCCGCACCGTCTCGGCCGCCTCCTGCGACAGCCTGGTCTTGCCCGCGCCCCCGGGCCCGAGCAGGGTCACGAGCCGGGCGGTCGCGAGGTCGCCCCGGATGGCCTCGATGTCGGACTCCCGGCCGACGAAGGAGGTGAGACGGGCGCGGAGGTTGCCGAGAGCGGGGGGTGGGGCGTCGGAGTGAGGTGTGGGGGAGGCAGGGGCGGGGGTTTCTGCGGCGACGGCGGCGCGGGCACCGGGGGGAGGCGTGATGGCACCGTCCTCGGAGATCCCGGCTCCCCCGGCCCAGGTCTGTCCGAGGTCCCGGTCCCGGTACCGGTACCGGTCCCGGCCGTTCAGGGGCGCGCCGGCTGCGGGGCGGAGCTCGCCCTCGGAGGCGCCGAAGCCGTTACCTCGGCCCCGAGGGCTCAGCAACTCCCCGTGCAGCACCCGCAGTTCGGGACCCGGGTCCGCTCCCAGCCGGTCGGCCAGCAGCCGTCGTACCTCCTCGTAGGCCGCCAGGGCCTCGGCGGTGCGGCCCGCGTCGCGCAGGGCGCGAAGGCGCAGGGACTGGAGGGGTTCGTCGAGGGGGTGGGTGTCGCAGAGGGCGGTCAGTTCGGGCAGGGACTGTTCGGCGTGGCCCAGGGCGAGGGCGGCGGTGTGGCGGGCGCGCAGGGCGTCGAGGCGCCGGGCCTCCCAGCGGGCCGCCTCGGCGGTGCGGTCGGGCAGGTCGGCGAGGGCCGGGCTGCGCCACAGGGCGAGGGCGTCGTCGAGGACACCGGCCGCCTTCGCGGGGTCGCCGTTGTGCAACGCGCGCGTGCCCTCACCGGTGAGCCGCTCGAAGCGGTGCAGGTCGATGTCGTCCGGCGCGGCGGCGAGCCGGTAGCCGCCGTCCGCCGAGGCGACCGCGTCCGCGCCGAGGGCCCGTCTGAGCCGGCCCACCAGGGCCTGCAGCGCGCCCGCCGCGTCGGCGGGCGGGTCGCCGTCCCACACCTCGTCGACCAGCAGACTCACCGCGACCGTACGGCCGGGCCGCAGCGCGAGCACGGTCAGCAGGGCACGCAGCCGCGCCCCGCCCACGGGGAGCGGGGTGCCGTCGGGACGGAGTACCTGGGTGGTGCCGAGGATGCGATAGCGCACGGGATCCATTGTCTCTGGTGGGTTCGGGGACGGTCACGGGGTCACGGACGCGGGCGGGTCCCGCGGCGCTCTTCGGGGCCGGACACCGTGCTGAACGTCTCCAGCAGTGCCGCCAGCGAGTCCCCGTCGATGCCCTCGGTCTCGGCACCCGGCGGGGCGTTTCCGGGCAGACCGCTCGCCTCGCGCACCGCGTGGGACAGCCAGGAGTCGGTGCCCGGGACCTCCAGGGTCGCCAGGACGCCCGCGCCCCTCAGACGGCGCCCGTCGGCCTCCTTGTCGCCGAACCACTTCGGGCAGGTGTCCACCGCCGTCAGCGACCGCTCCCCGGGAACCGGCTCCCACGGGCCGTCCGGCTCGGACCGCGCATACGCCTGCGTCACCACCTGCACGGCCCGTACCCGCCCCCGTGCCTCGGGCAGCTTCGCACCGTGGGTCTCGACGGTCAGCAGCCCGACCAGTCGCATCCACTCCCCCGTCTCCTCCTGCACGGCGACCACGAGCCCGTTCTCGTCCCGCAGCACCCCGTCCGCCACCGGCCCGGCCACCTTGGTCAACTGGTCGTGCCAGCCCCCGCCCGGCGTCTCGCCGTCGCTCACCAGCAGCAGCGGCCAGCTCACCTCGTCCCCCACCGAGAACGGCGTACCGCAGCACTCCATCTGCCAGTCCTCGTAGAACACGTGCCAAAGTCCCATGGCCCCACCTTCCATGGAACCGATGACGGACCGCGAGACGTTTTCGTCGTACGCCCGGTACGGTCGGGCAGTCCCAGAGCCTGTACGAGAGTCGGGGGAACCCCATGACCACCACAGCCGCCCGCCACAGCGACCGGCGGATCAGTCCCGTCTTCGTCGGGATCCTGGCCGTCACTGCGGTGACCGGCTGGGCCACCTGGACCGGCTTCGCCGAGCAGCCGGGCGTGGCCGTGTTCCTGTTCGTGACGGCCGCGTGGATCGTGTCGCTGTGTCTCCACGAGTACGCACACGCGCGTACCGCCCTGCACAGCGGCGACATCAGCGTCGGTTCGAAGGGCTACCTCACGCTGAATCCCCTGAAGTACACGCACGCCCTGCTCAGCATCGTCCTGCCCGTCCTCTTCGTCATCATGGGCGGGATCGGCCTCCCTGGCGGCGCCGTGTTCATCGAGCACGGCCGGATCCGGGGGCGCTGGAAGCACAGTCTGATCTCGGCGGCCGGGCCGCTGACGAACGTGCTGTTCGCGGTCGTCTGCACGGCGCCGTTCTGGCTGGACGCCCTGGACGGGGTGCCGGCGGACTTCCGGTTCGCGCTGGCCTTCCTCGCCCTGCTCCAGGTGACGGCCGCGATCCTGAACTTCCTGCCGGTCCCGGGCCTGGACGGCTACGGCGTCATCGAGCCCTGGCTGTCGTACAAGATCAAGCGGCAGGTGGAGCCGTTCGCGCCGTTCGGCCTGCTGTTCGTGTTCGCGCTGCTGTGGGTGCCGTCGGTCAACCACGCGTTCTTCGACGTGATCGACTCGATCCTGGCCTCGCTCGGCATCAGCGACTTCGAGACGTACTGCGGCCAGGACCTCTACCGGTTCTGGCAGACGAGCGACTTCTGCTCGGTCAGCGGGTGACGGCCTTCTCGGCCTTGCCGCGCTTGAGGTAGTACCAGCACATGTTGCTGGACAGCCCGGCGAGCAGCACCCACACGATCCCGAGGAAGCTGCCCTGGACGAACGAGACGACCGCCGCCGCCACGGCGAGGAGGCAGACGATCAGGGCGTAGAGGGCGAGGCGGGGCATGGGGGCGGTTCTCCTGTCGGGGTACGTCGGGGGACACCGTGGGCGTCGCCGTCCAGTGTCCCCCATCGGCTCATACGTCGGTGACGCGCAGGCCCGCGTGCGCCTTGTAGCGGCGGTTGACGGAGATCAGGTTGGCGACGAGGGACTCGACCTGGTGGGCGTTGCGCAGCCGGCCGGAGAAGACGCCGCGCATGCCGGGGATACGGCCGGCCAGGGCCTGGACGATCTCGACGTCGGCACGCTCCTCGCCCAGCACCATGACGTCGGTGTCGATCTCGTCGATCTCCGGGTCCTGGAGCAGGACGGCCGACAGGTGGTGGAAGGCGGCGGTGACCCGGGAGTCGGGGAGCAGGGCCGCGGCCTGCTCGGCGGCGCTGCCCTCCTCCGGCTTCAGCGCGTAGGCGCCCTTCTTGTCGAAGCCGAGCGGGTTGACGCAGTCGACGACCAGCTTCCCGGCGAGTTCCTCGCGCAGCGACTCCAGCGTCTTGCCGTGGCCGTCCCACGGTACGGCGACGATCACGATGTCGCTGCGGCGCGCGGTCTCGGCGTTGTCGGCGCCCTCGACGCCGTGGCCGAGCTCGTCGGCGGCGGCCTGGGCGCGGTCGGCGGCGCGGGAGCCGATGATCACCTTCTGGCCGGCCTTGGCGAGCCGGTAGGCGAGGCCCTTGCCCTGCGGGCCGGTGCCGCCGAGCACGCCGACGACGAGCCCGGAGACGTCGGGAAGGTCCCACGGGTCCTTG
Source organism: Streptomyces sp. S.PB5 (assembly GCF_030403745.1). Taxonomy (GTDB): domain Bacteria; phylum Actinomycetota; class Actinomycetes; order Streptomycetales; family Streptomycetaceae; genus Streptomyces. Next base: position 421,862 of record NZ_JAQMWP010000001.1, on the reverse strand, counting down.
GCGGGAGCCTTCGCGGGGGCCGTCGTCGGGGCCGTCGAGGGGGTCTGCGCAGCACTGTCGGTAGAGGTCATGGGCAGACTTTACGTGCGCCCCGCCCGGCCCGGCCGGTCAGGTGAGCCGCGTCACGGGCACCCGCCGGAAGACGATCCGCTCGTAGGCGCCGAAGTCGCCGGTCTCGTAGAGGAGTCCGACCGTGCCGTCGTCCACACGGACCAGGTCGGAGTAGGCGGCGGGCAGGCCGTCGGTGGTGTGGCGGGCGCGCCAGGTCGTACCGCTGTCGGTGGAGGCGCGGATGGTCATCAGGGCGCGCCCGCCGGGGAAGGCGGGCCCGGAGAAGAGGAGTACGTCGGGGTCACGGAGCTGCAGGACGCTGCCCTCGCAGACGGGGCCGTCGAGTCCGGCCTGCGGGCGGAAGCGGTGGTGCAGCGTCCTGCCGCCGTCCTCGGAGTGGGCGTCGGCCCGGTTGCCGGGGGACGGTGAGTCGTTGCGGGTGTTGAAGTAGACGCGCCCGTCGGGGAGTTCGGCGGCGGTGGTCTCGTTGACGTTGATGTATCCGTCGGTGTTCTCGTCGACGTAGCCGAGGGTCCAGGTCCGGCCCCGGTCGTCGCTGAGGAGGCAGTGACCGCTGTTGTACTTCGGCTCGTTGCCGATGTCCGTGCCGGTGGGCGGGAGGGTGTGGTTGGTGGGGACGACGACCCGGCCGGTGCCGAGCTGGAGGGCGTGGCCGGGGGTGGTGGCGTACCAGCGCCAGCCGGGCCTCTTCACGGACTCGGTGATCTCGCGCGGGGCGGACCAGGTCAGGCCCTCGTCGTCGCTGTGCTGCAACCACACCCGCCGTCCGTCGGCCTCGCTCACCTTGCCGCGCAGGATGGCGTCCTCACTGGCCGAGGCGGCGGCGCGGATGTGGACGAGGAGGACGCGGCCGGTGTCGAGGACGACGGGGGCGGGGTTGCCGGCGAGGTCGGTGCCGTTGCTCGCGGCGACCTGGAGCGGGCCCCAGGTGCGGCCCCCGTCGGTGGAGCGCTTGAGGACGATGTCGATGTGGCCGTGGTCGCGGGCGGAATCGACCCGCCCCTCGCAGAAGGCGAGCAGTGCCCCCGAGGCGGCGCGCACCACCGCCGGGATCCGGTAGCTGGCGTACCCCTCGCGGCCCGCGCGGAAGGGGACGGTGGTCTCGGGCATGGGGCGCGCTCCTCTTCGGGTGGTCGGTCGCTCCTCCTGCCCGGTTCGGGCGAATTCGGGGTGAACTACGGGTCACGAGTGCCCGATTGCGGCAGGATGCGGCCGCATGGACGCCGTACGTGTCGCGCTGCTGCGTGAAGTGCTCGCCGGGACCGAGTGGTTGGGGGCGACCCGGAAGTTCGCCGGGGTGCTGCGCGGGTCGGTGGTCTCGCACGGCGGGGGTCTGCTGCTGGTCGGCACACCGGAGTACGAGCCGTGGCATCTGGCGGCCCATCTGGTGGACGAGGCGGCCTGGTCGGGCACACCGGAGCTGGCCCCCACCCTCGTACGGCACGACGCGCAGCCTTCGGACCCGGCCCATCTGTCGGTGGGGCCGGGCCGGTTGGCGGCGGCCCGGCGGGGCGAGACGCTGCTGGTGGTGTCCCCGAAGGCCCCGGACGCCCCGCTGCTGGAACGGGTGCACGACGCCCGCCGCTGCGGGGTGACGGTGCTGGCGCTGGGTCCCGACGACGGCGACCTCACGGCCATGGCCCATGAATCCCTGGCCGTGCCCGACGGCCCCGACCTCGACCTGGACACCGTCCAGCACCTGGTCAGCGCGGCGGCCGGGGAGAACGCCCTGCCGACCCCGCGGGCCCGCCGCCGCTTCAGGGACCGCCTCTCCCGCCTGACGGACCAGCTGACGGCGCCGCCGCCGGCGCGCTGGTAGGGCGGCCGGACGGACCGGCCCCCGGGCGACCCGCGCCCTGAAATTCGGTTGCCCGGTACAGCCGTACCGCCGGACCATGACCGTTCGTGACCGACGACGAGACCCCTCCCCCACCCTCTCCCGCAGCCTCCCGGCTCCGTTCCGTGCTGCCCGATCTCACCCCGTGGCGGGCCTCGGCGGACTTCCGGCGGCTGTGGGTGTCGGGGCTGATCTCGAACTTCGGGAGCTTTCTGACGTTCGTGGCGCTGCCGGTGCAGATCAAGGAGCTGACGGGCTCCGCGGCGGCCGTGGGGGCGATCGGGGCGGTGGAACTCGTACCGCTGATCGTTTTCGGCCTGTACGGCGGTGCGCTGGCCGATGCGCTGGACAAGCGGGGGCTGATCATCTGGACCGAGGCCGGGCAGGGGCTGCTGAGTGCGGTGCTGCTGGTCAACGCGCTGATGCCGAGCCCCGCCGTGTGGCCGCTGTACGTCGTCGCCGCGCTGTCCTCCGCGCTCGTCTCCGTCCAGCGGCCCGCGCTCGACTCGCTGTGGCCGCGGATCGTGGCGCACGAGCACCTGCCGGCCGCGGCCTCCCTGAACACTTTCCGCTGGACCGTCGGCGGGGTCGCGGGCCCGGCCGTGGCGGGCCTGGTGGTGGCGTACGCGGGACTCGGCTGGGCCTACGCCGCGGACCTGCTCACCTTCGTCGTATCGGTCGCGCTGATCGTCCCCATCGCCTCCTCCCCCGCCGCGCACGAGGCCGCGAAGCCGTCGCTGCGGGCGATCGCCGAGGGCGCCCGGTACGCCTGGAGCCGCAAGGAGCTGCTGGGTACGTACACCGTCGACCTCGCCGCGATGTTCCTCGCGATGCCGCTGGCCCTGCTGCCGTTCCTCGCGGACGAACTGGACGCCCAGTGGTCGCTCGGGCTGATGTACGCGACGATCCCGCTGGGGTCGCTGCTGGTGAGCGTGACGAGCGGCTGGACGGCACGCATCCACCGGCACGGCCGGATGGTCGTGCTCTCGGCCGCGCTGTGGGGCGTGGCGATCGCAGCGGCCGGTGTCATCGGCAACGTATGGCTGGTGCTGCTGTTCCTGACCGTGGCCGGCGGCTGTGACATGGTCAGCGGGATCTTCCGCGGGATCATGTGGAACCAGACGATCCCCGACGAGCTGCGCGGCCGCCTCGCCGGGATCGAGCTGCTGTCGTACTCGGTGGGTCCGACCCTCGGCCAGGTCAGGTCCGGCGGTTTCGCCGCGTGGTGGGGCGTACGGGCCTCGGTGTGGTCGGGCGGTCTGCTGTGCGCGGGTGCGGTGGGTCTGCTGGCCCTGTGTCTGCCGAAGCTGATGACGTACGACGCCCGGACCGACGAGCACGCGGCACGGGTGCGGAAGCAGCGGGCCGCGGCCCAGAAGGTCGTGACGTCCCCGGCGGAAGCCTGACCGGCCGGGACGCGGCGGGCCGGTGTCCCGGCCGCCGCCCGTCACCGGCCCGTCGGCTCAGTCGTCGTCGGTCGTGCCGCCCGTCGAGGCGTCGTGCCACTTGGGGTCGTTCTCCCACTCGAGGTTGCGTTCGCGAGCGGTCTCCATCGCGTGCTCGGCCTCCTGCCGGGAGGCGTACGGCCCGAAGCGGTCCTTGGCGGGGCACTCGGGGCCCTCCTCGACCTTCTTGTGTTCCAGGCAGTAGTACCACTCGCCCGGCTTGCCGACCGTGCGCTTCTTGAACAGGGCCATGACCAGCTCCTCTCGCCAGGGACATGTTCCCCCACCGGGGCTCGTTAGACTCGCTGTCATGTCTGGCCAGTCGCTGCTCGTTCCAGGGGAGCTCTCCCCCACCCGTTCCGTCCCCGGAAACATCCGTCGTCCCGAGTACGTCGGCAAGTCCGCGCCGACGCCGTACACCGGGTCGGAGGTGCAGACGCCCGAGACGATCGAGGCGATGCGGATCGCCGGTCGTATCGCGGCCCGGGCGATGGCCGAGGCGGCCAAGCTGATCGCCCCCGGCGTCACGACCGACGAACTGGACAAGGTGGCGCACGAGTACATGTGCGACCACGGTGCCTACCCCTCCACGCTCGGCTACCGCGGCTTCCCCAAGTCGCTGTGCACGAGCGTCAACGAGGTGATCTGCCACGGCATCCCGGACTCGACGGTCCTCAACGACGGTGACATCGTCAACCTCGACGTGACGGCGTACATCGGCGGCGTGCACGGCGACAACAACGCCACGTACCTGGTCGGGGACGTCGACGAGGAGAGCCGCCTGCTGGTGGAGCGAACCCGCGAGTCCCTGGAGCGGGCGATCAAGGCGGTCAAGCCGGGCCGCCAGATCAACATCATCGGCCGGGTCATCGAGTCGTACGCCAAGCGCTTCGGCTACGGCGTCGTCCGCGACTTCACCGGGCACGGCATCAACTCGTCGTTCCACAGCGGCCTGATCATCCCGCACTACGACAGCCCGCACGCGACGACGGTCATCCAGCCCGGCATGACCTTCACGATCGAGCCGATGCTGACGCTCGGCACGCACGACTACGACATGTGGGACGACGGCTGGACGGTCGTCACGAAGGACCGCAAGCGGACGGCACAGTTCGAGCACACGCTGGTGGTGACGGAGACCGGCGCGGAGATCCTGACGCTGCCGTAGCCCGCCGAGACCCGTCCCCTGCTGGGGGCGGGTCTTTTCTTGTACGGTTTTACCGACAGGCTGTCGGCAAGCATATTGACTTAGGTAAGCCTAACCTCGGAGGATATGGCGCATGGACTCCTTCTCGACAGTCATCCGCACCGCGTCCCACGAACAGCACGTCGAGGCGGAGACCTCGTCGTTCATGAGCGACATGCTCGGCGGCAGGCTCGGTGTGGACGCGTACACGCGCTACACCGAGCAGCTGTGGTTCGTGTACGAGGCGCTGGAGAGCGGGGCCGAGCGGCTGGCCTCCGACCCGGTGGCCGGGCCCTTCATCCAGCCGGAGCTGTACCGGCTGGGCGCGCTGGAGCGCGACCTGGAGCATCTGCGGGGTCGCGCATGGCGTACGGGACTGTCCGCGCTGCCCGCCACCCGGGCGTACGCGGACCGGGTGCGCGAGTGCGCCGAGCGCTGGCCCGCCGGATACATCGCCCACCACTACACGCGCTACCTCGGCGACCTGTCCGGCGGCCAGATCATCCGCGACAAGGCGGAGCGGACGTGGGGCTTCGCGCGCAAGGGCGACGGCGTGCGCTTCTACGTGTTCGAGGGGATCGCCAACCCGGCCGCGTTCAAGCGGGGTTACCGCCAACTGCTGGACGGGGTCCGGGCGGACGACCTGGAGAAGCAGCGGATCGTGGCGGAGTGCAAAAGGGCGTTCGCGCTGAACACGGCGGTGTTCCGGGCGCTGGGCGAGGAGTTCCCGCTGAGCGCCTGAGCGCCTGAGCGACCTGGGAGGGCTCAGCGCTCGGGCTCGCGCTCCAGCACCACCCGGCCGCCGATCTCCACCCATCCGTACGGCTGCGGGGCGGTGAGGATCTGGGAGCCCGCGCCCTGGGTGATGTTCAGGGCGCGGCCGAGGAGGTCCGTGAGCAGGATCGCCGCGGCGCCGGTCGCCTCGTCCTCGTCGATGCCGTCGTCGCGGCCGGGGAAGCCACGGGCCCTGATCCGGCCGGCGGGCTCGTCCTCCCAGGCCCAGGCGTAGATCCACTCGCCCTTGGGCGGTACGGGGAGATCGTCGACCTCGGCGGCGGAGGCGTACTGCCGCAGTGTCCTCGGCGGGGCCCACTCCGCCCGCGCCTCGATCCAGCTGAACTCCCCGTCCAGCCGCGCGCCGACGGGCCCCGCGGGTGTGGCCAGCTCGGGCACGTCCAGCAGCCAGCCCGTACCGACGCAGGGGTGTCCGGCGAAGGGCAGCCGCAGGGTGGGGGTGTAGATGTCGATGACGCCGCGCTCGGGGTCGTCGACGAACACGGTCTCGCTGAAGCCGAGTTTGCCCGCGAACGCCTGCCGTTCGTCCCTGTCGGGCATCACGGAGCCCTCCCGGACGACGCCGAGTTCGTTGCCGTATCCGCCGTTGGGCGCACAGAAGACGCGGAGGACGTCGTAGTCAGTCACGGGGGCATTGAAACATTGCGCGGGCGGCGAGGGCGTCCCAGGTGGGGGCTCCGCCGGGGAGGGGCCAGAAGCGGGTCGGGGGCAGGCCGTAGGGCAGGGTGGCGAGCGCTTCCGCGTATCCCTTCTCCAGAGCGGCCCGTTGGCGTTCGACACCCGGACCGTGGGCCGGCCCGCGGAGACGGCGCTCGTGGCCCTCGGCCATCTCGTCGGCCGCCCGCCGCCAGTCGTTCTCGTCGGGTACCTGGGTCAACAACAGGCACTCCGGCGTCCGTCCCTCGGCCAGCGCCGCCACCGCCCGGTCGTGGCCGTCCAGGATCACGCAGCCGTCCAGGAAGGCCACGGTCCACAGCAGAACGGGCGCGAGGGTGCCCTCGCGGGCGTGTTTGCGGTACGCCTTCACCCGTCCCGCGTCCGGCGGTGAGAGGCGGCGCAGGGGAAGAATTCCGCTCCAGCCGCCCCCGCAGTACAGCTCCAACCGCCCGCCCGGCCACTCCCTTACGAACTCCTCGCCCCAGACGTACGGCGGGAACTCGGTCCGCAGGGCCAGCTCCCAGCGTCCGTCGAGCAGCGGGGTGCCGTCCGCGTCCTCCAGCCAACGCGCGTACTGGTGCGGCCAGTTGACCGAGGAGCGCAGGGCCGTCGAGCGCGGCGGCGGCAGGGGCGAGCGGTAGCCGTCGAGGCGGTGCAGAGACAGCTCCGGGCAGCAGCCGCAGTCCGACCAGCGGCCCAGCATCACGGGCCGGTCCCCCTGGCGCAGCAGGAGCCGGCCGTCCTGCGCCTTCTCGAAGCGCAACCACGGCGGCCCGGGGCGGCCTCGTACGTTCAGTACCAGCCGCCCCGGTCCGAGCAGTTCTCTCCGTCCCCTGTTCACGGGGACAGTTCTACGCCTCCGTACGACGACGGCGCATCGCGAATACGACCCCCGCGCCCGCCGCCACCGTCACCGCGGCCGCCGTGCCCAGCGCGCCCGCCGGTACGTCCGAACCGGTGTTGGCGAGGCCGCCCGTGACGCCGCCGGTGGTCGAGCCGGTCGTGCCGCCCGTCGTGCCGGAGTTGGTCGCCGTGGCGGACGGGCCGCTCGTGCCGTTGGAGTCGTCGTCCGGAAGGGTCGCGTCGTCCGTCAACGCCACGGCCAGGTCGACCGGGTCCAGCTCCGTGCCCGCGGTGTAGAAGCCGCCGAAGGCCTCCGCTCCGGCCTCGGTCAGGGTGGCCGCCACGTCGTTCACCGTGATGACGTCGTCCGTCGCCGTCAGGTCGGACTTCACCGCCTTCAGGTCCGCCAGGACCACGTCCTGCGACTTCTCGCCCAGGCTCGTCACGTCCGCCGTCAGCCTGCCCGCGCCCTCGTCGAGGGTCGCCCTGACGTCGGACAGGGTCAGGTCGAGGCCGTACTCGCCGTTCTCCTCGTGGCCCTTGAAGTTGACCGAGCCCTGGAAGGCGGCGGAGAGCGTGTCGGCGTCGGTGTCGTACTCGCCCGTCGCCTTGACGAAGGTGAAGATCCCGTTGTCCGCGGCCTGGGTCGCGCCGCCGGACGCCGTGATCTCGCCCTTGGCGACGCCGTCGACGACGTACGTACGGAAGGACTCCTTCACGCCCCACCCGAGCGTGCCGTCGGCTATGTCGCCCTTCGCGGGGGCCGGGGTGGTGGCGGAGGGCGACGCGCTCTGCGACGTCGAGGCCGAGGCCGACGCGGACGGGCTCGCGCTCTGCGAAGCCGACGCGGACGCCGAGGCCGAGGCCGAGGCCGAGGGCGACGGGCTCGGGGAAGTCGACTCCGACGCGGAGGCGGACGGGCTCGGCGACTGGGACTGCGCCACCTTGGCCACCGTCAGCGGGTCGCCCGCCGCACCCTCGTAGCTCGCGCTGCCGAAGACGTCCGCGGCCTCCTCGGTCAGCCTGGTCTCCATGGCCGACATGGCCTGGGTGACCGTGACATCGGCGAGCGGGACGTCCTGCGTGGTCGTACCGGACTTCGTCACGTCCGCGGTGATCTCGGCCGCCGCGCTGTCGAACTTCACGTCGGACAGGGTGATCTCGAAGCGGTGCAGGGTCGACTCGATCTTCAGGCTGCCCTTGAAGCCGAGGTCGACGGTGTGCGCGGTGGAGTCGTAGGTGCCGGTGCCGTCGGTGAAGGTGAAGGCTCCGTTGTCCGCGGCCTGCGAGGCGCCGTCCGTGGCGGTGAAGGCGCCGGCCGCCATGCCGGTCACGTACGTGCGGTACGACTGCTTGATGCCCCAGGTCAACTCGTAGCCGCTGAGCGGTACTTCGGCCGCCGACGCGCTGGTCGCACCGGCCACGGCGAGCGCGGTGGTACCGACGGCGGCCGCGGTGGCGACGGCGGCCGCGAGGGCGAGGGAGCGGCGAGGGGATCTGACGGGCATGGCCGGGTTCTCCTTGGATGGGTGGTCCGCGCGGCCGAACAGGGCCGCGGGCTGGCGGAGTTGAAGGGTTCAGTCCTCTTCCGAGGGGGTGGCGGCCGCTTCCGCCGGCTGTGCCCTGCGCCTGCGGAGCACCGCGAACACCGCGGCCGCCAGCAGCAGGGCACCGGCCGCGAGGCCGATCGGCAGGACGGGGACGCCGTCGGAGGTGGAGTCGGCGGCGACCGGCTCGGTCGAGGCCGCCGGGGACACCGAGTCGGAGTCGTCGGGCGTGGCGCTCGCCGTGGGGGCGCTGCCCAGGTCGGGCAGGGCGGGCAGTTCGGCGTCGTCGGTGAGGGCGACGGCGAGGGACACCGGGTCCATCTCGGTGCCGGCCTGGTACATGCCGGCGAAGGCCTCGGCACCCTGGGCGGTGAGTTTCGCGGGTGCCTCCGTCACCTGGACCAGGCCGCTCTTGGCCTTGAGGTCCTTCGCGGTGAAGGTGACCAGCGGGACCCTGCCGCCGGTGAAGTCACCGCTCACGACATCGGCGTAGAGCGTGCCTTCGCCGTCCTCGACGGTGGCTCGTACGGCGCTCAGCTTCAGATCGAGGCCGTGTGCCCCCGTGAAGCGCACCGCGCCGCTGAAGGAGGCCCGAAGGTCACCGTTCTTGAACGTGCCGTCGCCGCCCGGGAAGCGGAAGAGCGCTCCGCCGTCCTGGGCGCCGGAGGTCAGGGTCCACTCGCCCTTGGCGATGTCGCCGACGACGTACTCGCGGAAGGTGCGGCGCACGCCCCAGTCGAGGGCGCCGTCCTCGATGCCGTCGCCTGAAGTCTCCTTCTTTGAAGGGGACTTGGAGGCGGTGGCGGTAGGCGTCGGGGTGGCCTTCGCCGTCTGGACGTCCACCGACAGGCTCACCGGGTCCAGTGCGGTCCCGGCCGTGTAGTAGCCGGCGAAGGACTTGGCGCCCTGTGAAGTGAGCGTGGCCGGGAGGTTGTTGAGGACGACCGCGTTTCCGCCGCCCTTCATGTCGATGCCGCCCAGAGAGAGGGAGGCGAAGGGCACCTGGCTGGACGTCGTGACCGTCCTGGTGTCCTTCGCCTTGCCGGTGACGTCCACGTAGAGGGTTCCGGAGGAGCCCGTGATGCGGACGGTGGGGCGGCTGAGGGTGAGGTCGAGCTGGTAGGCGCCGGTGTCCGTCCGGTGGCCGAGGAAGTGGACCCCGCCGGAGAAGGCGGCGGTGAAGGCGCCGGTGCCGCCGTCGTAGGAGCCGGTGGCCGAGTGGAAGCGGAAGGCTCCGCTGCCGACCGTGGCCGCGCCGCCGGTCAGGGAGTAACTCCCCTTGGCGATGGGGCCGGTGACATAGCTCTGGAAGGACGCCTTGATGCCCCAGTCGAGCCGGCCGCCCTGCACGGTCCGGCTCGCGGCGTGCGCGGTGGCCGCCGGGAGCAGGGCTCCCAGGACGGCCAGGCACAGCGCGGCGACACCGCCGTACAGGCGCGGTCGCAGGGGTGGGGACATCGTCGACCTCCGGGCATCGTCAATCCCGCCAGCATCTGATCGATTCTGGTCAGGATAGGTAAGGCTAACCTAAGCTAAAACCTCTCGGGTCGGTAGGTCCGGAAGCGGACACGGTCGTATCCCGATGGGAACTCAGTCGACTCACCGGAAGAAAGCGCACGTCGGACGGGCGCGGAGAGGAAGGCCTGCGGTGCGACGCATGCGTACACGAGCGGCGGGTGCGCTGCTGGCGGTGCTCGCTCTGACGACGGTGACGGGATGCGGGGGTGGTGCGACGGCGGAGGCGCCGGCTGCGTCCACGGCCGCCTCCGCCTCCGCGGCAAGCGGCAACTCGGTGGAGCCGCTCGCCGGCACCCCCACCCCGCGGCTTCCGGTCACCGTCGAGTCCGCCGACGGCGAGAAGGTGAGCGTCGAGAAGGCCGCGCGGATCGTGCCGTTGTCCGGGAGCCTCAGCGAGATCGTCTTCACGCTGGGGCTCGGGGACCGGGTCGTGGCGCGGGACATCACCGCGACCTTCGCGCAGGCGTCGAAGCTGCCGGTCGTCACGCGCGGCCATGACGTCTCCGCCGAGAGCGTGCTGTCGCTCAAGCCGGATCTGGTGCTCGCCGAGACCACGAGCGGGCCGGCGGAGGCGATGGACCAGATCCGCGCCGCGGGCGTTCCCGTGCTGGTGGTCGACCCGGCCGACGGCCTCGACGACGTCGGTACGCGGATCCGGACGGTGGCCGACGCACTGGGCGTGACGGCGGCCGGCCAGGAGCTGACGGCTCGCTCCGAGCAGCGGATCGCCGCCGCGAGCAAGCACGTTCCGCACACGAAGAAGAAGCTCCGTGTCGCCTTCCTCTATCTCCGCGGGTCCGCGTCCGTGTACCTCATCGGCGGTGAGGGGTCGGGGGCCACGTCGCTCATCGAGGCCGCAGGGGCCGTCGACGCCGGGGCCGAGTCGGGGCTGAAGAAGGACTTCACCGCGATCACCAGTGAGGCGCTCGTGAAGGCGGCACCGGACGCGATTCTCGTCATGTCCAAGGGACTTGAGTCGGTCGGGGGCATCGACGGGCTGGTGAGGATTCCCGGGATCGCCCAGACTCCGGCCGGGATGGACCGTCGGGTCGTCTCGGTCGAGGACGGGGTTCTGCTCAACTACGGGCCGCGGACCGACCAGGTGCTGAAGTCGGTCGTGGAGCAGCTGTACAAGGAGGACGGTGCGGCGTGACGGTGTTGGAGAAGACCGCGACCGAGACGGGCGGCGGGGCCGAATGCCCGCCCCGGAGACGGCGGTCCACCGGATGGGCGCTGACCGTCGGACTGGTGGCGGGGCTGCTCGTCCTCGTGCCGGTGGCGGCGGGGATCGGGGCGTATCCGATCCCGGTCGGGGATGTACTGGGGTCCGTCCAGCACCAGGTCGGCCTCGGCGGCGGCGAGTTGGACCGGGTCGCGGAGTCCGTGCTGTGGAACGTGCGGTTCCCTCGGATCGTGCTCGCGTTGCTGGTCGGGGCGTCGCTCGGGTGTGCCGGTGCGCTGATGCAGGGCGTGTTCGGGAACCCGCTGGCCGAGCCGGGGGTCATCGGTGTGTCCTCGGGTGCGGCGGTGGGGGCGGTCGCGGCGATCGCGTTCGGGATCAACTTCCTTGGCACGTGGACGGTTTCGGCGTTCGCGTTCGTCGCCGGGCTCGGCACGGTGTTGCTGGTGTACGCGATGTCGCGGTCCGGGGGGCGTACGGAGGTCGTGACGCTGATCCTGACGGGCATCGCGGTGAACGCGTTCGCGGGGGCGGTGATCGGGCTGTTCCTGTTCTTCGCGGACACGGCGGCGGTCAACCAGATCACGTTCTGGCAGTTGGGGTCCTTGGCTCAGGCGACCTGGCCGAAGGTGCTGGCGGTGCTGCCGTGTGCGGCTCTGGGCCTGATGGTGGCTCCGTTGTATGCGCGGCGGCTGGATCTGCTGTCGCTGGGTGAGCGGCCGGCGCGGCACCTCGGCGTGGATGTGGAGCGGCTGCGGATCGTTCTGGTGCTGGTGATCGCGCTGCTGACCGCGGCGGCGGTGAGCGTGTCCGGGATCATCAGCTTCGTGGGGCTGGTGGTGCCGCACCTGCTGCGGATGGTGGCGGGGCCGGGGCATCGGTTCCTGGTGCCGGGCAGTGCGCTGCTGGGGGCGCTGGTGTTGTTGGCGGCGGATCTCGCTGCGCGAACTGTCGCGGCGCCGGCGGAGTTGCCGTTGGGTGTGCTGACGGCGCTGCTGGGGAGTCCGTTCTTCTTCTGGCTGCTGCGGCGGACGCGACGCCGGCAAGGGGGATGGGCGTAGGGGGTTGTACGGCGTCTGCGGGCGAGTGGGGGCCGATCGCGCCCACGCGGCGGAGCCGCACATCGACACAGCCCCGCGCCCCTGAGGAAGTCCCCCGCACCGCCCGACATCAGCCTCGGCCCCTCCCATCCCCTCAGCCACCCTCCCTCTCGACCCGCACCTCCCTTCCACCGCCCGCACCTCCCCCACGTCCCTTTCATTCCGCCCGCCCCTTCTCCCCGCCGCAACGGCGCTCGGCCCGCACCCCGCCCCCGGCGGTGCCGCCGCCTCCCCAACCCTTCAGCCCAAGGACCCAGGCCATGAGACTCCTCCGCAACCGACCCACTCCCCCGGCACCCGCCGAGCCCGGCGACGTGCTCGCCGAAGCCGAAGGGCTCCATGTCCGGCTCGGCGCCCGGCATGTCCTCGACGGCGTGTCCGTCGTCGTCCGGGCCGGTGAGGTGCTCGCTCTCGTCGGGCCCAACGGTGCCGGGAAGTCGACGCTTCTCGGGGCTCTCGCCGCTGACATTCCGGCCGCCGGCGGAGTCGTACGGATTCATGGCCGCCCCGCCGCGGAGTGGTCCGCGCCGGAGCTCGCGCTGCGGCGGGCCGTGTTGCCGCAGTCCGCGTCGCTCTCGTTCCCCTTCACCGTCGAGGACGTCGTACGGATGGGTCGGGCCCCCTGGGCGGCCACCGCGCCCGACGATGACGACCGGGCCGTCGCCGAGGCGATGCGGCAGACGGATGTCGTCGACTTCGCGTCCCGCCCCTTCTCCGCGCTCAGCGGTGGTGAGCGGGCCCGGGTCGCGCTCGCCCGGGTGCTTGCTCAGCGCGCCCCGCTGCTCCTGCTCGACGAGCCGACCGCGGCGCTCGATCTCAAGCATCAGGAGCTGGTGCTGAAGGTGTGCCGGGAGCGGGCTCGCGCGGGGGACGCCGTCGTCGTCGTGCTGCATGACTTGGGGCTCGCGGCCGCGTACGCGCACCGGGTGGCGATCCTGCGTGCCGGGCGGGTCGCCGCCGACGGGGCGCCGGAGGAGGTCTTCGAACAGGCGCTGCTGTCGGAGGTGTACGACCAGGCCGTCGAGGTGTTCCCGCACCCCCGGACCGGCGCACTGCTCGTAAACCCCGAACGGAAGCTTTGAATCTCCTTTGACCGTTGCTTGGCGCCCGTTTTGAGTCACCGTGATCGGCTCGTGCTCTTACACCGTCTATGAGAGGTGAATCACGGAACGGAGGGGTATCACGCAGGTAAGCCTCAGATAAGTTAGGCGAGCCTCACCAAACGGTGTGAGCCCTGTCACGCGCATTTTCGGCCATCACCGCGCCATCTCCGGGAGCCCGCATGCGAGCCGTCCGTCTGTCCGTCGTCACCGCCACCGCCACCGTGGCGGCCCTGGCAGCCGTCACCGGGTGCACCGAGAAGGGCAGCTCGGGCGGCAGTGACGGCGTGATCAACGTGACCGCCACCGACACCAAGTGCGACGTGTCGAAGAAGGAGTTCCCGGCCGGGCACGTCGAACTCGCCATCGAGAACAAGGGCTCCAAGGTCACCGAGGTCTACATCCTCTTCCCCGACGACCGTGTCGTCACCGAGCGCGAGAACATCGGCCCCGGCACCAAGCAGCGGGTCACCGCCGAGGTGAAGGCCGGCGACTACACGATCGCCTGCAAGCCCGGCATGAAGGGCGACGGCATCCGCCAGGCCGTCAAGGCCACCGGCGGCTCCACCGCCAAGCGCGACCCCCGGCTCGACAAGGCCGTCGCCGCCTACCGCACCTATGTGCAGGCGCAGGCCGACGAGACCCTGCCGCTCGCCGAGACCTTCGCCAAGGCGGTCAAGGACGGTGACATCGAGGCGGCCAAGAAGGCCTACGCCCCCTCCCGCATCGGCTGGGAGCGCACCGAGCCCGTCGCCGAGTCCTTCGGTGACATCGACCCCAAGGTCGACGTCCGCGAGGACGGTCTGGAGGACGGCCAGGACCCGGCCACCGACTGGACCGGCTGGCACCGCCTGGAGAAGTCCCTCTGGAAGGACAAGAAGCTCACCGCCCGCGACTCCGAGCTCGCCGACCAGCTGATCACCGACCTCAAGGACTGGCAGAACCGGGTCGGCAAGGCCGAGATCACCCCGACCTCCATGGCCAACGGCGCCAAGGAGCTCCTCGACGAGGTCGCCACCGGCAAGGTCACCGGCGAGGAGGAGCGCTACTCGCACACCGACCTCGTCGACTTCAAGGCCAACGTCGAGGGCGCGGAGAAGTCGTACGAGCTGCTGAAGGCCGTAGCCAAGGAGAACGACCCGGCCCTGGTGACCGAGCTGGACAAGCAGTTCGCCGCGCTGAACACGCTGCTCGACAAGTACCGCACGGACGATTCGAAGCAAGCACAGTACGACTTCACCTCGTACGACAAGGTCGGCGACGCCGACCGCAAGGAGCTCTCGGACGCGGTGAACGCCCTCGCGGAGCCGCTGTCCAAGCTCGCCGCCGCCGTCGTCGTGAAGTGAGTGGGGGCACCCGATGAGCGAGAACCCGCAGACCGAGAACCCGCGGACCGAGAACTCGCAGACCGAGAACCCGCAGGCTCCGTCCCGGCGTTCGCTCATCGGCTGGGGCGGGGCCGGGCTCGCGCTCGGCGCCGTCGCGGCCGGTGGCGCGGTCGCGATGGCCCGTGCCGGTGACGACGTCGACACCGTCGCCGCCGAGGCGGGCGCCGCGGTCGACTTCCACGGCGCCCATCAGGCCGGTATCTCCACGCCCGTGCAGGACCGGCTGCACTTCGCCGCGTTCGACGTGAAGACCGAGGACCGCGCCGAGTTCGTGCGGATGCTGAAGGACTGGACGGCCGCGGCCCGCCGGATGACCGGTGGCCAGGCCGTCGGCGAGGGGGCCTTCGGAGGGCTGGCGGAGGCGCCGCCGGACGACACCGGTGAGGCCCTCGGACTCAAGCCCTCGCGGCTCACACTCACCATCGGCTTCGGGCCCTCCCTGTTCCAGAAGTTCGGCCTCGCGGGCCAACAGCCCGACGCGCTCGTCGAGTTGCCGCACTTCGCCGGGGACGCCCTGGACAAGAACCGCAGCGGCGGCGACCTGTGCGTCCAGGCCTGCGCGGACGATCCGCAGGTCGCCGTGCACGCGATCCGCAACCTCGCCCGCATCGGGTTCGGCAAGGTCGTCATCAAGTGGTCGCAGCTCGGCTTCGGCAAGACGTCCTCCACGACGCCCGAGGAGCAGACCCCGCGCAACCTCATGGGCTTCAAGGACGGCACCCGCAACATCGCGGGGACCGAGCCGGACCGGCTGAAGAAGTTCGTGTGGGTCGACGAGAAGGCGGGGCCCGACTGGATGGTCGGCGGCTCCTATCTCGTCGCCCGGCGCATCCGGATGCACATCGAGACCTGGGACCGCACCTCCCTCCAGGAGCAGGAGGACATCTTCGGCCGTGACAAGGGCGAGGGCGCCCCGGTCGGCAAGGCCAAGGAGCGCGACGAGCCGTTCCTGAAGGCGATGAAGCCCGACGCGCACGTCCGGCTCGCGCACCCGACGACCAACCACGGGGCGACGATCCTGCGCCGCGGCTACTCCTTCACCGACGGCACGGACGGCCTCGGGCGGCTGGAGGCGGGGCTGTTCTTCCTGGCGTACCAGAAGGACGTCCGCGAGGGCTTCATCCGCATCCAGCGCAACCTGGCCACGGACGCCCTCAACGAGTACATCCAGCACGTGGGTTCGGCGGTGTTCGCCGTCCCGC
This sequence comes from Streptomyces sp. S.PB5, assembly GCF_030403745.1. GTDB lineage: Bacteria > Actinomycetota > Actinomycetes > Streptomycetales > Streptomycetaceae > Streptomyces. The sequence goes on along the minus strand of NZ_JAQMWP010000001.1, from coordinate 405,992 downwards.
CGGGCGTCCGGGACAAGGACGACTGGTGGGGCAGCACCCTGTTCGGCAAGGAGGCGTGAGAGACCGTGTTCTCCAACTATCTGATCGGTCTGCGCGAAGGCCTGGAGGCCTCTCTCGTCGTCTGCATCCTCATCGCCTACCTGGTGAAGACGGACCGCAGGGACGCTCTCAAGCCCATCTGGATCGGCATCGGCGTCGCGGTCGCCCTCGCGCTCGGCTTCGGGTGCGCGCTCGAATTCGGTTCCCAGGAGCTGACGTTCGAGGCACAGGAGGCGCTCGGCGGCTCGCTGTCGATCCTCGCCGTCTGCCTGGTGACGTGGATGGTCTTCTGGATGCGGCGCACCGCCCGGCATCTCAAGGCCGAACTGCACGGCAAGCTGGACGCGGCCCTGCAGATGGGCACCGGCGCGCTGGTCGCCACCGCGTTCCTCGCGGTCGGCCGGGAGGGCCTGGAGACGGCCCTGTTCGTATGGGCGTCGGTGCGCGCGGCCGGTGACGGCACCCCGCGCCCGCTGATCGGGGTCGGGCTCGGTATCGCGACGGCGGTCGTGCTGGGCTGGCTGTTCTACCGGGGCGCGTTGCGGATCAACCTCGCCAAGTTCTTCACCTGGACCGGCGGCATGCTGGTCGTGGTCGCGGCCGGCGTACTGGCGTACGGCTTCCACGACCTCCAGGAGGCCGACTGGCTGCCGGGGCTGACGGACAAGGCCTTCGACATCTCCGGTGCCATCCCGCCGGACAGCTGGTACGGCACCCTGCTGAAGGGAATCTTCAACTTCCAGCCGGACCCGACGGTCCTCCAGGTCACGGTGTGGCTGCTGTACTTGATCCCGACGCTCGCGCTGTTCCTCGCCCCGGTAGGGTTCGCCTCCGGGAAGGGGAAGGTGAAGGGATCCGATGAGCAGGGATCGCAGCCCTCGAAGGCTCCGCAGGCTTGACCGGAGGGTGCTGATAGCGGCCTCCGTGACCGCTTTGTCGCTGACGGCGAGCGGGTGCGTGGTGGTCCACGGGGAGCGCGAGGTACTCCCCGCGACGACCAAGGCCGAGGCCGCCAAGGCACTTGAGCAGTTCACGACCGCGTACAACGAGGCCGACAAGGCGTACGACAGTTCCCTGGACGCGGACCATGTCACCGGCGCCCTCGCCGACATCGACTCGGCGCGGCTGAAGGCGGGCAAGGTCAACAGCCCGGCGGGCAACGCCTCGCACACGCCGCTGAAGCTGTCCGACGCGAAGTTCACCATCCCCAAGAAGGCGGGCTGGCCGCGCTGGTTCCTCGCCGACACCGCCGCCAACAAGGGCGGCACCGCGCGCTGGCTGTTCGTGTTCACCCGCAGTTCCCTGGACGACCCGTTCCAGGTGGCGTATCTGACGCTGGTCGCGCCCGACGACGTACCCACGTTCAAGACCGGCAAGGACGGCTGGGCCGAGGCCGTCCCCGCGAACTCCGCCGAACTGTCCGTCGCCCCCAAGGACTTGAGCCAGGACTACGCGACCTACCTGCAGAACGGCCAGGGGAACTCCTTCGCCGAGGGCGCGCACACCAGCGGTTGGCGCACCCAGCGCGAGAAGGACGCCAAGAAGCCGGGGCGGGCCACGCAGTACATCGACGAGTCGCTGACGGGCGGCGACTACGCCCCGCTGGCGCTGCGCACCGAGGACGGCGGCGCGCTGGTGTTCTTCACCACGCGGCACTTCATGAAGCAGACCGCGTACACCGGCACCTCGCTCCCCGAGCAGAACGCGTCCGTCGACGCCCTGACGACCGGCGAGGTCAAGCAGTCGCTGACGATGGAGTTCGTCTCCAACGAGGTCGCACTGGACCCGGCGAAGGGCGCGGACGGGGGGCGGGTGTCGCTGCTGGGGCGGATCCAGGGGCTGACGGCGGCGAAGGGCGAGTAGCGCCGGTTCCGAGTAACCCCGGTCCGAGTAACCCCGACCCAAGTAGCCCGGGTTCTTATGGGGGCCCCTCAGCCGTGTCTTGTGCGGGGGCGCCTCAGCCGCGCAGGGGCCAGGCCGCGGAGACGTGGTCGGGCTCCTCGCCGGCCCAGCGGGCGCCGGCGTCGGTGAGGATCTCCAGGAGGCTCAGCGGGTCGGGCAGCGGATGCTCGGGCCCGCGCACCCAGTGCACGGACTGACCCTCGCCCGGGAGCCGGGCGGGCGGTACGAGGACGTAGGACCCGCGGCAATGCCACCGCAGCCCCGGGTGCTCGTCCATGGTCTCGGGGTGGCAGTCCAGCTCGCAGGGCCACCACTCGTCCTCGTCCTCGGGGGTGCCGCGGGTGAGGGTGAAGAACATGAGCCGGCCGTCGTCGCTCTCGGCGACCGGACCGACCTCGATCCCAGAGGCGAGCAGCCGCTCCAGGGCCTCACGCCCGGCTTCGAGGGGCAGGTCGAGCACGTCGTGGGTCATGCCGGTGGCGGTGATGAAGTTGGCCTGCGGCTGGTGCCGGGCCCAGCGCTCGATCTGGGCGCGGTCGGTGGTGGACTGCGTCTGCCAGGCGAAGGAGACGGGGTGCCGGGCGGGGGTCGGACAGCCGATCCGGTCGCACGAGCAGCGGTAACCGGCCGGGTGCGCGGCGGGCGCGAGGGGCAGTCCCGCCCCGGCGGCGGCCAGCAGCAGGGCCTCACGACCGCCGTCGTCGGCGGCCTCCTTCGGGCGGCGTCCACGCAGCCACTGGGTGAGTTTGCCCTGCAGGCCGGTCAGGCCGCCTACCTCCGCGCTCATCTATCCCCTCGCCTCGCCGTGGTGCCGTCAGCATGCCCTATGGTCCCACCATCCTGCGCTCCGGGGGGCCGGAGCCGACAACCGGGGTAGGTGGGACAGCGCGTACCGGGGATGGGGATCGGGTGTCATATCCCGCTTTGCCATGGTTAGCCCCCCCGGCACCCCTACCGTGGTCGTCATGGTCACGAGGATCGCGCTGACGGGCCTGACGTCGACGATGTCCCTGCTCTCCCTGCTGGGACCGACGATCCCGCTGGAGTGGGGACCCGGCCCACTCACCCTCGACTCGCTCCCCCGTGTGACATACGTCGCCCATCGCGGCGGCGCCCGCGAGGTCCCGGAGAACAGCATGTCGGGCCTGATGGCGGCGTACGTCCGCGGTACGGCCGACGTCCTGGACTTCGACACCCGCATGCTGCGCGACGGCACGCCGGTGGTGATGCACGATCCGCTCCTGAACCGCACGACGTATCTGGGCGGCGAGGTGCGCAAGCTGAGTGCGGGCGACTGGCAGGGTGTACGCCTGCGCCCCAAGGCCTCCCTCCCGGGCAGCTGGCGCTCGGAGCGCCCGCCGACGGTGGCCCGGGTCCTGGACCTGCTGGGCGGCCGGGCCGTGCTGATGCTGGAGGTGAAGGACCCGCGCAGCCTGGCCCGACTGGCGTCGCTGATCCGCTCCCGCGGCCTGACCCGCTCGGTGATCGTCCACTCCAACGACCCGGCGCTGGCCCGGCGGACCCACCGCGCGGGACTGCTGACGGGTTTGTGGCGCTCGGCTGAGCAGCTACGGGGGGACCGCCCGTCACAATGGCGTTCCTACGTGGACGTCCTGGACGTCGACCACAAGGCGCGCGACGCGGACCTGCTCCGGGCGGTGAACTCGGGCATCCGCCGGGTGTGGGCCCACACGGTGGTGAAGCCGGACCAGCGGGACCGGGTGCTGGAGCTGGGCTGCGACGGGGTGATCACGGATACGCCGGGGAGGCTGGCGGGGGTGCGGGGGCGGGCGGGGAGGTAGCGGGTTCGGCAGGAGTCGCGGCCGGAGGGGGCGGCGGCAGGTGCTGCCGCTTGGAGCCGCGACGGGAGACCCTGCCGGGGCCCGAAAAGAGCCACAGTCCGGGGCCGGCCAGGAGTCGCGGTCCGGGGCCGGTCCTCGTCGCGGCGGCAGCCTCAGCGCGGGGCGAGGCCGTAGAGGGCGTAGTCGACGAGGGTGTCGGTGTACTCGTACGAGATCGGGCCGGTGTGCTGGAGCCAGCGCTGGGCCAGCGGGGAGATGAAGAACTCCAGGGCGATGCGCGGGTCGACCTCCGGGCGCACCTCACCGGCTTGCTGCGCGGCGCGCAGCCGGTCGACATAGAGCTGCAGGGACGGTTCCATGAGCATGGCCGCGCACCTCCGGCCGAGTTCTTCGTCGACCAGCCCTTCGGCGGCCAGGGCCCGTGACGGCGCCGCGTACCGGGGGTCCTTCAGCTGGTCGACGGTGGCCCGCAGCACGCCCTTGATGTCGGCGGCGAGGTCACCGGTGTCCGGGATGACATAGGGCTCCGCACCCGCCTCCCGCGACGCCTGCGCGAAGAGGTCGAGGAACGCCTCAAGGAGTACGTCCGCCTTCGACGACCACCACCGGTAGATCGTCTGCTTGCCGACACCGGCACGGGCCGCGATGCCCTCGATGGTGGTCTTGGGGTAGCCGACCTCGACGACGAGTGCGAGGGCGGCGTCGTAGATCGCGCGACGGGACTTCTCGCTGCGGCGGGTGGTGTCGGGGGCGGGCTGTTTGGGCATGGGGTGACGGTAGCAGGGGGGTGAGACGAGGCGTCTCGCGTCAGGGCCGGGGGCGGTTCGCCAGGCCGGGCGCCCTCACCCACGCCCCCTCAAGACCTGCCGAGCTCGCACCACACCAGCTTGCCCCGGTTGCCGCCCCGGCTCAGCGGATGCCATCCCCACAGATCCGACCAGACCTCGACCAGCGCCAGCCCCCTGCCCTCCTCCGCCTCACCGAGCTCCCCCGACACCCCCAACTTCCCCGGCGGCTCAGGCGGTTCTGGATAGGCAACACCCCCGTGCTCGTCTTGCTGCTCAGTCAACGCTCAGACCTGCTCAGGGCTCGTCCCCGGAGCTCCCGGGTCTTCGGCGAACAGATCCTCGGCCACCTCAGCGGTCAGAGCACGGTCGAACCAGAGGGTGAGGGTGTCGAGGTCGGTGCAGGAGGTGATGCGGTCCTGTGTGGCCTCCGGGACGGAGATGCCACGCTTCGCCAGCACGCGCAGGACCATTGAGGCACGGTCCTCAACCTTGCCCTCTGTCTTGCCCTCGGCCTTGCCGTCCAGGTAGGCCGTCTCACGAAGGGTCCCCCGGCCGGGGAAGTAGCTGACGAACGACATGATCTCATTCCATTTCTCTCCGGCTGGGGTCTTACCCAGGGCGATTTCCAGGAACTCGAAGATTGATGGCGGCCGCGCCCGTGGCCCACTTCTCGGCCGGGGTCCCGACGAAGGGGCGCGCACCGGTGGGTGTGTCGACACTCCTCGCGCCCGCCGACGCGGAATCCGTCAGCGAGTCGCCCGCACCTCTCTGCTCGGTGCTTGTGCGGGCGCTGGCTGAGCACCCGGTCACACACAGAGCGATCAGTGCCGCTGCCGCTGCCAGACTCTCCGGCCCCTACTGTGAGCCCGAAAACGATATTTCACTTTTACCCACAGGAGTATGCGACTCAGGATTCGCAACTATTCAAACCAATGGACTTCAGACCATTCCGGCATCCAGTCCGCAGCATGGCGCCCCTCAAAGACGTCGACCAACCAATCGATTACATCTTCATCCGACTCGTACCAGTCATGCCAATTCCTGCGAAATGCGGAGACCGTCCATCTCCCACCACCTCGGTCCTCAAGGAAGAAGCTATCCCCTTCGATGGAATGCCCCCAATGCAGCATACCCCCGGCGTCGGGGAGGACGACTCTAGGGATGGTGGAATGGCCACCCCTAACGAAATCACTCATCCAAACATTTTTCTCGACCATGGACTCGGCGCCATAGACGGCAATATATCCAGAGATCAGCCGGTCGCCATAAATCGAACAGAGCTCCTTCACCTCTTCCGGCAGATTGACCCCAAGACGATTCTCTACCGCGTCGAAGTTGGATTCATGCCTCCCCGAAGGGTTCCCCAGGATGTTCATCAACTGCCCAATTGACGACACTCAGGTCTCCGTATTCTGACGTCATCAGCACTTGCACGTGGCTTCCGCATTATTGTCGAACTCACAGCGCATATCTTGAGATCCATGCCGACGCGGCCTGCTCCGTTCCGGCCGGCACGAGCGGCTGTGCTGGACCGCACGGAACCCCCCACGCTTGGATCAAGTGTGGGGAGATTCTTAAGAGATCATTAGAAGATGAACAAGAGGCTCACATTGCTTCTTCAACCAGAAGTGGTAATGCTCACTTGAGATTTACTGGCGAACATTCCCTTTCCGGGCGAGTGGCCTCACTTCCGACTTGCCGTCAAATTGAAGCTTTGCGTACGCCATGAAGTGACTACGGCGGCCAAGGATCCCCCCAGTCCGCGTCCCGAGCCGCCTTGTACAGATCCCCGTGGCGTTTGGTGACCGTCGTGCGGGTCAGGCGCTCGTCCGTCTCGCACAGGTCGAGGAGGACCTGGCCCTTGCGGATCTGGGGGCGGCGGATGATGCGGGACGGGGCCGGGGTGGCGGGGACGCGGGTGGCGGCGACGTAGCTGAACTTCTCGTCCTCGTAGGCGAGGGAGCCGCCCTTCACCTTGCGGTGGAGGGAGGAGCGGCTGACCCGTGCGGAGAAGTGGCACCAGTCCTCGCCGGGGACGATCGGGCAGGCCGCGCTGTGCGGGCAGGGTGCGGCGATCCGGAAGCCGGCGGCGATCAGGCGGTCCCGGGCCTCGATGACACGGGCGTAACCGTCCGGCGTACCGGCCTCGACGATCACGACGGACTGTGCGGCGGTGGCGGCGGCGTCGACGAGGGCGGTGCGGTCGGCGGGGGTGAGTTCGTTGAGGACGTAGGAGACGGTGACGAGGTCGGTCGGGTCGAGGGTGAGCGCGGAGCCGATGCGGGAGCGCTGCCAACTTGCTCCGCGCAGGGCCGGGTTGGCCTCTGCGAGCTCCCTGCCGAGGGCGAGTGCGGGCTCGGCCCAGTCGAGGACGGTGACGCTGCGGTCGCCGGCCGGCCAGGTCGCGGTGACTGCCCAGGTCGCCGCGCCGGTTCCGCCGCCTACGTCGGTGTGGTCGGCGGGAGTCCAGTCGGGGACGGCCTCGGCGAACGCCTCCAGGGCCGCGTGGACCGCCTCGAAGGTGGCGGGCATGCGGTACGCGGCGTAGGCGGCCACGTCGGCCCGGTCGCGGAGGATGGGGGTGTGGGTGGGGGTGGCCCCGCGGTAGTTGGCGATCAGCCGGTCGACCGCCTGGGCGGCCTGCTTCGGCGGGAGGCCGTCGAGGAGGCCGGCGAGGGCGGTGCGGAGGGTCTCGGCCGGGGGTACGGGGGCGTTCACGTGGTGATTCTAGGGGCGGCGAGGCGAGGACCGACTTTCCTCGCCCCCGCCGCCCCTACCCGTCCCGTCCTCCAGGGGGCGCCGCCCCTTCGACCCCGCTCCCAGGGGGCGCTGGCACCGGACCGATCCGGTCAGCCCGCCCCAGCCCTCGCCCCCATCCCCCAGTCAGCCCGCCCCGGCCTTCGTCCCCGTCCCCGCCCCCGATCAGCCCGCCCCAGCCCTCGCCCCCATCCCCCGATCAGCCCGCCCCAGCCCTCGTCCCCGTCCCCGCCCCCCTGACCGCCCGAGCCACCCGCGTCCCCGCCGCCGCCCTCGGCCGGCTGTCCGCCACCCTCCGCCGCGGATGAACCGTGTTCGCCAGCAGCACCAGGAACGTGTCCGTCTCCCGGTCAAGCACCAACGACGTCCCCGTGAAGCCCGTGTGGCCGGCGGCGCCCCGGCCCGCCAGCTCCCCCATGAACCAGGGCTGGTCGATCGCGAACCCCAGCCCCGGCGGCGTCAGCAGCAGCTCCACGAAGTCGGGACCGAGGATGCGCGCGGGGCCGTACGAGCCCCCCGCCAGCAGGGTCCGGCAGAACACCGCGAGGTCCCGCCCGGTCGAGAAGAGCCCGGCGTGGCCCGCGACCCCGCCCAGCGCCCACGCGTTCTCGTCGTGGACGACCCCCCGCAGCATGCCCCGGTCCGCCTTGGCCCACGGCCGCCGCTGGCACTCCGTGGCCGCCGCGCCCGGGCACGGTCCGAACCCGGTCGCCGTCATCCCCAGCGGGCGCGTGATGCCGTCGTGGACGAGGGTGTCCAGCCCTCGCCCCGTGATCCGCTCCAGCACATGCTGGAGGAGGAGCAGATTCACGTCGGAGTACGTATAAGTGCCCGGCACTCCGATCGGGGCCTCCGCCCGCAGCCGCTCCAGCCGTTCCGCGTCGTCCGCGCAGTCGTACAGCGGGAGTTCGGGGCGCAGCCCGGACGTGTGGGTGAGCAGCTCCCGTACCGTCACCCCGTGTGCCGCGGCCGCTCGGAAGTCCGGTAGATACGCGCCGACCCGGGCGTCGATGCCGAGCGTGCCGCGTTCGATCTGCTGGATCGCGGCGACCGCCGTGAAGAGCTTGGTGAGGGAGGCGAGGTCGAAGGGGGTGTCGACGGTCATCGGGACGCGTGATCTCAGCGGCAGTTCCACGCCCGCGTCGGCGTCCGCGTCGTAGGACTCGTACCGCACCGCCCACCCGGCCGCCTCCTCGACGGCGATCACGGGTCCGCGTCCGGCGACCACGACGGCGCCCGCCGCCCAGGGGCGTTCGCCGGTGGTGAGGTCGTGTACCTCCTGGATCAGCCGATGGAGCTCCCCGGGGTCGAGTCCGGCCCGTTCCGGTGTGTCGCTGCGCAGTCTCGGCGCGCTCAGTTCTCCGCCCCCTCCACAGTCGCACGTCTGTTCCAAGGACGGCACATTCCCATGAAACAGCCAAGTGCTACCAGTGCCGCCACGAGTTGGACCACGGCCATCGGTACGGCGGTGTCCTCCCCGGCGACCCCGACCAGCGGCGAGGCGACCGCCCCTATGAGGAAGGAGGACGTGCCGAGCAGGGCGGACGCGGCGCCCGCGGAGTGTCTGGTGCGCAGCAGGGCCAGCGACTGGGCGTTGGGCAGGGCGAGGCCCATCGCCGACATCAGGACGAAGAGGGCGGCCGCGACCGGTGCCAGACCCGCCTCGCCGAAGACGCCCGACGACATCAGCACCAGGGCCGTCGCGGCGGCGACCACGATCACCAGCCCGATGCCCAGCACCTTCTCCAGGCTGACCCGGCCCACCAGCACCTTGCCGTTGATCTGGCCCACGACCACCAGACCCACCGAGTTCAGGCCGAAGAGCAGACTGAACGTCTGCGGCGAGGCCCCGTAGATCTCCTGGATCACGAACGGCGAGGCCGAGACGTACGCGAACAGCGAGGCGAAGGCGAAGCCGCCCGCGAGCATGTACCCGGTGAAGGGGAGGTCGGCCAGCAGCGCCCGCATCGAGCGCAGGGCCTCCCCCACACCTCCGGCGTGCCGGTCGGCGGCGGGGAGCGTCTCGGGCAGCCGGGCCCACACCAGCCCCGCCAGCAGCGCACCGACCACCGTCAGCACCACGAACACGCCCCGCCAGTCCGTCACCCGCAGGATCTGCCCGCCGATGACCGGCGCGACGATCGGGGCGACCCCGCCGATCAGCATCAGGGTGGAGAAGAAGCGGGCCATGGTCACACCGTCGTAGAGATCGCGTACGACGGCCCGCGCGATGACTATCCCGGCCGCGCCCGCCAGCCCCTGTGTCAGCCGGAAGGCGACCAGGGTCTCGACGGTGGGTGCCACGGCACACAGGGCGGTGGCGACGACGTAGACGGCGAGTCCGGCGAGCAGCGGGCGGCGGCGGCCCCAGCGGTCGCTCATCGGGCCGACCACCAGCTGGCCGAGGGCCATGCCGAGCAGACAGGCGGTGAGGGTGAGCTGGACGGTCGCGGCGGGGGCGTGCAGGGACTGGGTGACCTCGGGCAGCGACGGCAGGTACATGTCTATCGCCAGCGGTGGCGTGGCGGTCAGGCCGCCGAGGGTGAGGGTGACGAGCCAGCCGGTACGGCGTACGCCACGTGCGGACGACGGCTGGGCCCCCTTCCCAGCCGTCTGTTGAAGCTCCGGTGTCGATGCCCCGCTCTCGGGCATGTGCCCCTCCCTCTCCGTCCGATCCGCCACCTATGCTCTCAGCTCGTACACAGTGGCGAGTGTCAGGCGAGTGTCACCAGAGCGAGGGCAGGGACCGGGATGACGGAGCAGAGCGTGCGCTGGGGGATCCTGGCGACCGGCGGGATAGCGGCGGCGTTCACCGCCGATCTGGTCGACCTGCCGGACGCGGAGGTGGTGGCGGTGGCCTCGCGGAGCGAGGCGTCGGCCCAGGCGTTCGCCGAGCGGTTCGGGATCGACCGGGCGTACGGCGAGTGGGGCGCGCTCGCCGAGGACGCGGACATCGATGTCGTGTACGTCGCCACCCCGCACTCGGCACACCGCGCGGCCGCCGGTCTGTGCCTGGAGGCCGGACGCAACGTGCTCTGCGAGAAGGCCTTCACCCTCAACGCGCGCGAGGCCGAGGAGTTGGTAGGGCTGGCACGCGAACGCGGGAGCTTCCTGATGGAAGCCATGTGGATGTACTGCAACCCCCTCGTACGGCAACTCAAGGCGCTCGTCGACGACGGCGCGATCGGCGAAGTCCGCAGCGTCCAGGCCGACTTCGGACTCGCCGGTCCCTTCCCGCCCAGCCACCGCCTCCGCGACCCGGCCCAAGGCGGCGGCGCCCTGCTGGACCTCGGCGTCTACCCGGTCTCCTTCGCCCAGCTCCTGCTCGGCGAACCCTCCGACATCGCCGCCCGCGCCACCCTCTCCCCCGAGGGCGTCGACCTCCAGACCGGCGCCCTGCTCTCCTGGGACAGCGGCGCGCTCGCCTCGGTGCACTGCTCGATCATCGGCGGTACGGCGACCTCGGCGTCGGTCACCGGTTCGCTGGGGCGGATCGACGTGCCGTACGGCTTCTTCTTCCCGGACCGGTTCGTCCTGCACCGGGACGGCCGCGACGCCGAGGAGTTCACGGCCGAGGCCGGTCCCCGGGGCAGCCTCAAGCACGAGGCCGTCGAGGTCATGCGCGCGCTGCGGGCCGGCGAGACCGAGTCGCCGCTCGTGCCGCTCGACGGCACCCTCGCGGTGATGCGGACGCTCGACACGATCCGGGACCGCGTCGGCGTCCGCTACCCGTCGGAGACCCCAGAGGCCTCCGGCCTCACGCCGGCCTGAGCCCCTGGCCGTCAGCCTCGGTCACGAAGGAGGCGTACGTAGTGAGCGGCGCGCCCTGCGTGGTCACGTACGGCACGGTCTTGTAGTCGATCCGCGCCCGCTCCCGGCCGAGGGCCACCGTCGCGTAGCCGCGCTGCCCGTTGTAGAACTTCAAGTGCGGGTTGGCGGCGAGATAGGTGGCCCAGTTCGACGGTCTCTCCGAGCCGTTGCCGCCGCTGCTGATCGACGTGGCGACGATCTCCGTACCCATGGTCCTGGAGTCGGGGTCTTCGAAGTCCCGCTTGATGTCGAAGCCGTAGTGGACGTGGACGTCGCCGGTGAGGACCATCAGGTTCCTGATCCCGGCGGCCTCCGCCCCGGCCAGTACCCGCTCGCGGGAGGCGGGGTAGCCGTCCCAGGAGTCCATGGAGACCCGGGAGGGCAGGGTGGTGGAGTTGTGGCGGCGGGAGAAGGTGACCTGCTGCGGTACGACGTTCCAGACGGCGTCCGAGCGGTGCCAGCCGTCGATCAGCCAGCGCTCCTGCGCGTCCCCGGTGAGCGTGCGGCTCGGGTCCTCCGACTCCGGGCCCGGGAACTGCCAGCCGTCGCCGTAGGCCTGGTTCGAGCGGTACTGGCGGGTGTCGAGGACGTCGAACTGGGCGAGCCGGCCCCAGTGCAGACGGCGGTAGAGCTTCAGGTCCGGGCCCTCGGGGAGCTGGGGGCGGCGCAGCGGCATGTTCTCCCAGTAGGCCCGGTAGGCGGCGGCCCGGCGGAGCAGGAACTCCTCCGGCGGGACGTTGTTCTCGGGGGTGTCGCCCGCGTAGTTGTTCTCGGTCTCGTGGTCGTCCCAGGTGACGACGAAGGGGTGCGCGGCGTGGGCGGCGCGCAGGTCGGGGTCGGTCTTGTAGAGGGCGTACCGCAGGCGGTAGTCCTCCAGGGTCACCGTCTCGTGGTTGAAGAGGTCGGGGAGGGTCCCGGCCGGGTAGGCGCGGGCGCCGCCGACCGCGTTGACCGCGTACTCGTAGAGGTAGTCGCCGAGGTGGAGAACGACGTCCACGTCGTCCTCGGCCAGGTACTTGTACGCGGTCCAGTAGCCCTGGTCGTACCGCTGGCAGGAGGTCAGGGCGAAGGTGAGGGCGGAGGTGCGGGAGCGCTCGGCGGGGGCGGTGCGGGTGCGGCCGGCCGGGCTGATCCAACTCCCGGCGCGGAAGCGGTAGTAGTAGGCGTGGCCGGGGGCGAGGTGGCCGACCTCGACGTGCACGGTGTGGTGGAACTCGGGGTGCGCGGTGGCCGTGCCGCGTCTGACGACGCTGCGGAATCTCTCGTCGAGGGCCAGCTCCCACCCGACGGTGACGCGCTCGGCGGGCAGCCCGCCGTCGGCCTGGTACGGGGTGGGCGCGAGGCGGGTCCACAGCAGGACCGAGTCGGGCCGCGGGTCTCCTGAGGCGATGCCGAGGGTGAAGGGGTCGGCGGTGAGCTGCGCGGGGTCGAGTTCGGCGGCGGCCGCGGTGCCGGCGGTGGGCAGGTTCACGGCGAAGGCGAGGGCGGCGGCCGCGCCACCGGCGGTGAGGAAGCGGCGGCGGCTGAAGTGGCGGGCGGCTGCGCGGAGTTCGGGAGCGTGCTGGGTCGGGTGTGCTGCGGGTGTCATTCCGGTCCTCCCCTGACGGATGCATGCAGGAGGCATTGGAGTGGCCGGGGACGACCCGCGTCTATCGCGTTCATGACATCCAGATGGCGGACGCATGAGTTCCGGCCAGCGGACGCCCCTCCCGTACGCTGCGATGCCATGACTGACAGTGGATCGAAGATCGCCGTGGTGACCGGCGCCGGTTCCGGCATCGGACGGGCCGTCGCCGTGGAGCTGCTGCGGGCCGGCTGGTCGGTGGCTCTGGCGGGACGCCGCCCCGCGACGCTGGAGGAGACGGCGGCGCCAGCCCCCGAGGGCGCCGCTCTCGTCGTACGCACCGATGTCGCTCAGCCCGACGACGTGGCAGCGCTGTTCGCGGCGACCGTGGAGCGGTTCGGACGGGTGGACCTGCTGTTCAACAACGCGGGCACGTTCGGGCCCGGCGGGGTGCCGGTCGAGGAGCTGCCGTACGACGCGTGGCGGCACGTCGTCGACACCAACCTCAACGGGGCGTTCCTGTGCGCGCAGGCGGCGTACCGGCAGATGAAGGAGCAGGAGCCGCAGGGCGGCCGGATCATCAACAACGGATCCATCTCCGCCCATACGCCCCGCCCGCACTCCGTCGCCTACACGGCGACCAAGCACGCGCTGACCGGGCTCACCAAGTCACTGTCCCTGGACGGGCGGCCGTACGGCATCGCGGTCGGACAGATCGACATCGGGAACGCGGCGACCGACATGACGGCGCGCATGCAGACCGGAGCGCTGCAGGCCAACGGGGAGGTCGCGCCCGAGCCCGTGATGGATGTGGCCGATGTGGCGCGCACGGTGCGGCACATGGCGGAGCTACCGCTCGCGGCGAATGTGCAGTTCGCGACCGTACTGGCAACGGCGATGCCGTACATCGGGCGTGGTTGAGGTCTCAATCTGCACAACCGGAATATGAACCTCCGCGTCATCTGAGCCGGTCGCGGACTTATGCTCTACATCTCCTCCATCAGAACTTCACACTTGGGGCAGAAGGCTTCCGCTGACCAAACCGAGGGGGGAGACGGCAGTCGTTCCACCGCGCCGGCTGGGGGTGGACTCCGCGCGGGACCGCGGAGTACACGCCGACGGGTGGAACGACTGCCGTGCCGTTCGGGGCGGACAGGGCTACTGGCGGCCGTTCGACGGTCGTTTCAAAGAGGTTGGGCCGCTTACCGTTCCAGGATTGCGTTGATCTCGGTCAACTGCTCGGCGGTGAGCGGCCCTTTCTCGATCGCGCCCGCGTTCTGCTCCGCCTGGGCGACGGAACGGAAGCCGGGGATCGGGATCGTGCGGGGGCTGCGGGCCCAGATCCAGGCGAGGGCGCCCTGGGCCAACGTACGGCCGTTACTGGTGAGGATCGCGTTGACGGCGTCGATCCTGGACAGCCACTCGGGGTCCGCCCCGGAACCGTCTCCGAAGCCCGGGAGCCAGGCCGGCGGCTTGCTGCGGATGTCCCCGGCGTCCTTGGGCCCTTGCCGCTTCCCGGCCAGCAACCCCATCGCCAGCGGGCTGCGGTTGATGCTCGCGAGCCCCAACTCCTCGCACAGGGCGAGCATTTCGGGGGCGTCCTGCATGACGTTCAGCGCATGCTGCACGGCCGCGCAGTGCTCGCCCTCCGCGAAGACCGCGGCACGGGCCGGGTCGTCGGTGCTCCAGGCGTAGGCACGGACGAGGCCTTCGCGGACGAGCTCCTCGCAGGCGTCACGGAGTCGGGCGCCGTGTTCGGGGTGGGCGTCGGACAGATGGAACTGGTACAGGTCCACGTAGTCCGTGCCGAGGCGGGTGAGCGAGGCGGTCAGCGCCTCGCGGAGGTGCTCCACGGAGGCGTCCTGCCCGTTGAGGACACGGGTGCGCTCGTCGAAGAGGTTGCCCCACTTGGTGGCGACGACCACGTCGTCGCGGCGCTTGCCGAGGGCACGGCCGAGGACGCGCTCGCTGTGCCCGGTGCCGTAGACGTCGGCGGTGTCGAAGAAGGTCACGCCGAGGTCGAGGGCGCGGTGGACCGCCCGTACGGACTCGTCGTCGTCGACCTTGCCCCAGCCGAGGGGCTGTCCGCCGACGTCCTGCCATTCACCGCCGATCGCCCAGCAGCCGAAGCCGAGCGGGCTGACCTCGATGCCGGTACGGCCGAGAGTGCGTGTGGTCTCCATGCCGGAGAACGCTAGGAGTTGAAGTGCACTCCAGGGCAAGCGTTTTCGCGGAACCGGTCAGGCCTGTGCGGTCGCGCCTGTGCGGTCATGTCTGTCCCGTCACACTTGTCCCGTCACGCCTGTCCGGTCTCGAAGCGGGTGATCTTGTCGCCGTCGACCTCGAAGTGCCACTTGGTGCGCATCTCGCCCCAGGTGTCGTTGCTGTAGCGGGCGATGAGGTCGCGGCCGCCGCGGGACTCGTTGTCGACCTCCATGTGACCGTGGGAGGTGAAGATCTCCCGGTCGATCCAGTCGTCGAGGTCACGGTCGGAGCCGTCGTCCGACATGGTCGCGCCCGGGGCGAGGAGAGCCTTGAAGCCGTCGCGGTCGTGCGCATTGACGGCGGTGACGAAGGCGCGGACGGCGGGGTCGCTGAGCTTGCCGGTCTGAATCGTCATGCCAGCCAGACTCACACCGCTGCTGTGGACCCGCCACCCGAACGGCGGCGCGAGTGGTTCCGTGAGGTGTCAGGAGTGCGACGGTGGAAACGCGAGGGGGGTGTTCCGTTCATAGCTCCCGGGAGTCATCGTGACCTCACGTACCTCGTACTACCGCTCTACGTTCGGCTCTCTCTTCGGCTCTTCCCGCGGTTCTTCCTCCGGCTCCTCCTGCGACCGACGTGATCTGGGCCTGCTGCTGCTCCGTCTGGGGACCGGGGGCGTGCTGGCCGCGCACGGCGCGCAGAAGCTGTTCGGCTGGTTCGGCGGGCACGGCATCGAGGGGACGGGCCAGTTCATGGAGTCCGTCGGCTACTCCCCCGGAAAGGCGAGCGCGACGGCGGCGGGCCTCGCGGAGGCGGGCGGCGGCACACTGCTGGCCCTGGGCCTCGCGACCCCGGCCGCGGGCGCGGCGGCGGCCGGCGCGATGGGAGGAGCGGCCACGGTCCACACCCCCAACGGCTTCTTCAACCAGGGCGGCGGCTACGAGTACGCGGCGACCCTGGGCCTCGCGGCGACTGGCCTCGCGATCGCGGGCCCGGGACGCCTCTCCCTCGACCATGCACTTGGGCATGTGTTCGACCGGGGGTGGATGGTCCCGACGGCACTGGCGACGACGGCGGCGGTGACCGCGGTGGTCGTGGGGGCGCGGAATCGGCGGCTGGCGGAGAAGGAGAGGGAGGAGCAGGCGGGGGAGTTCGATGCGCAGGAGGCGTTGTTCGGGGAGTAGGGGTGGGACGCCTGCCGAACCGCCGTCCCACCGCCGCACGGTAGGGCCTCCCCCACTGTCAGTGGCGCATGCCAGGCTGCGTCCATGAGTGATCGCGAGACGACGACCGACGTCTGGGCCGGCATCGACGCCCTGTGGGCCTGGATCGACACCAGTCGCCCCCTGGACGGCAAGGAAGCCCTCCTCCTGCGGATGCTGAAACTCTCGGAGGAGGTAGGCGAGGTCGCCCAGGCCGTCATCGGCGCGACGGGCCAGAACCCGCGCAAGGGTACGACCCACACCTGGGACGACGTCCAGGGCGAACTCTGCGACGTCGTGATCACCGCCCTCATCGCCCTGCGCACCCTGACACCGGACACCCGCGAGGTCTTCGACCGGCATCTTCGGCGGGTGCTGGAGCGGTCGCTGGGGCCGACGGACTCCGCCGGCCCCCACTGACCCGTGCTTCCTGTGCTTCCTGTGCCTCCGGTGCCTCCCGTGCTCAGGTGCGGTTGACCCACACGCCGGCGTCGCCGAAGCCGAGGACGTCGGCCTTGCCGTCGCCGGTGAGGTCGGCGACGAACCGAGGATGGTTCTCGACGCGCCAGCTCCCGGCGTTGTAGCCGAAGTTCGCGATCACCCGTCCGGGCGGGTCGAAGAGTCCCGCGCCGAGGGACCGGGACACCCAGACGCCGGCGTCACCGAAGCCGACGACATCCGCGCGGCCGTCCCCGGTGGTGTCGGCGAGGAGGCGCAGATGCTTCTCCACCCGCCAGCTACCCGCGTTGTAGCCGAAGTCGGCGATCGGCATCGACAGCGGCCCGAAGGTGCCGTCACCGTTCGACAGGGCCACCCACACGCCGTCGTTCCCGAAGCCCACGACATCCGCGCGGCCGTCCCCGGTCACGTCCGCGAGGAACCGTGGATGCCGCTCCACCCGCCAACCCCCGGCGTTGTAGCCGAAGTTGTTGATGGCGAGCCTCATGGGTCCGAAGGTGCCGTCACCGTTCGACAGGGCCACCCACACGCCGTCGTTCCCGAAGCCCACGACATCCGCGCGGCCGTCCCCGGTCACGTCCGCGAGGAACCGTGGATGCCGCTCCACCCGCCAACCCCCGGCGTTGTAGCCGAAGTTGTTGATGGCGAGCCTCATGGGTCCGAAGGTGCCGTCACCGTTGGACAGGGCGACCCATACCCCGTCGTTCCCGAAGCCGACGAGGTCGGCGCGGCCGTCGCCGGTGATGTCGGCGAGGAAGCGCGGATGCCGCTCGACACGCCAACCACCGGCCACGTAGCCGAAGTTGTCGACCGGCATCGTCATCGCTCCGAACGTGCCGTCACCGTTCGACAGAGCCACCCACACGCCGTCGTTCCCGAAGCCCACGATGTCCGCACGGCCGTCGCCGGTGATGTCGGCGAGGAAGCGCGGATGCCGCTCGACACGCCAACCACCGGCCACGTAGCCGAAGTTGTCGATGACCCGGCGCGGGGTCTCGAAGCGGCCGTCGGAGTGGCCCGGGGACACGTACACGCCCGCGTCGCCGAAGCCGACGATGCCCAGCCGGCCGTCGCCGGTGATGTCCCCGAGGAGCCGGGGGTGCTTCTCGACGCGCCAGCCTCCGGCGGCGTGGCCGTAGTTGCGGACGAGCAGCTGCGGTGACCAGCCGAGGTGGCCCGGGGTGAACTCGCACACCGCGAAGGTGTTGGCCTTCATGAGGCAGGCGACGCCGCCACCGCCCGCGCAGTTCTCGCAGTTGCCGTTGACCAGCCCGAACCGTCCCCAGGCGCCACCGCAGTCGCACTTGCTGTTGGCGTACTCGTCGGGGCAGCCGAAGATGTGCCCGGTCTCGTGGGCGAAGACGCGGTCGATGTTGTCGGGGCCCCAGCCGTCGTTGGCGTACTGCATGACCACGCGCGGACCGCCGATGCTCGCGTACGCGAAGTGGCTGAGCGGGTACTTGGTGAAGAAGCCGCAGTAGGTCCAGCGGGTGCCGAAGCGGGTGCGCAGGTCCTCGACGTAGGCGCCCACGCCGGCAAAGTCGGCGCTGTAGCCGATCGCCGCCATCGCGGGGTTGCGCCAATGGGCCTCCAGGTCAGGGGCGTTGGGGTCAGCGGCGACCGCGACGGCCACGTTCTGGATGTCGTAGGAGAAGCTGATGCCGGCGATGGGGTTGGTCGTCGGGTAGAAGCTGAGCCCGTTCTGCACCTCGGCGACGACCTTGAGTATCTCGTCGTTGGAGAACTGCAGGTCGGCGGTGGGGCCCTGCACGATGACGATGCCGACCGCGACGGTGCCCTCCAGGTAGGAGCTGGTCGGCGCCGCGGCGGTGGCGGAGGCGGTGGGTGGCCCGGGCTGGGGTACGACCTCCGTACAGTCGGGCATGTCCCAGGGCTCCGCGTCCCGCAGACGGCGGGTCTTGGCTGTGCGGTACGCGGTGGACTCGCGCAACCGCAGGGCGGCCAGGCCGAGTTGCTCCACTTCGGTGAGGCCGTCCGTGTCGCCGGGTTCGGGTCCCGGCGCCGCCGCGGCCGGTCCGTCGGGCACGGCTACGACGCTGACCCTGCCGTACCGGTGCAGGGTCTGGCCCACGCCGGGCCAGGTCGGTGCGGCGCCCCGCTGGGCGGCGTCCGCTCCGAGCACGGCGCGTTCGGTGATGTCGAGGTCTCCTGCCATCTCACACTCCGTTCGGGTTCTGGTCGGGCGGCTGGAATTCCGGGTCGCCCCAGTTCCGGCCGTCGCCCGGCCTCGATGACTGCTTGCGCGGCCCCGCCGCCTTCCAGGCCTCGACGAACAGGCCTGCTGTCGCGTCCAGTTGGCGGAGGAGCGTGTAGTCGCCGCTGCTCGTGATCTCTCCCTGGGGTGAGCGCGCGATGGCGAGGCGGCCGTGCGTGGACAGCTCGGGGAGGTGTTTCGCGTCGGCGCGGTAGATGGTGATCGACGGGGCCAGTCGGGCCACGACGGGCCAGCGGCCCTCGCCCTCCACCTCACTCGTGCCTTCGCCCTCGCCCGGTTCGGAGCCGATGCTCACGACGAGGATCTCGGTGGTCTCCATGACCGTCCCCTGTCTTCGGTGTCCTTCGCGCCCCGCCCCGCCCTCAGGGGGCTTCAGGGGGTGGGTGCGAGCTCGGTGTAGACGGCGCAGTGGTCGCTCCACCTGCTGGGCAGGTCGCCGCACAGGCCCGGCCCTCCGCTGGGCAGGAAGTTCGTGTGCGTGCCGGCGGCCGCGAACCGTGCCGGGAAGAAGCGCTGTTCGCCGACGAGGATGCCGACGACGTCGTCGGACGCCGGTGGCCCGGGCGGGAACGCGGCGATCTCGTACTTGGCGAAGGTGCCCGTGGCGACCTCGTTGTCGATGTCGCCGCGGGCGGCGTTGAAGTCGCCGGCCAGGACCGGCGGGAAGAGACGGCCGCCGGGAGCGGGCGGCACGGCCAGTTCGAGCTGGTCCACGGCCTGGGCGAGAAGCGCGTAGTCCGGTCCCGGTGCGGTGCTGCTCGCGTGGACGTCCCATACGTCGACCGAGTGGACGGCGAGCGGCCAGCGCTCCACGAGCGCGAACCGCGCGAACGCGGCCGGCCGGATCGCCCAGTGCGGCCCCCAGTACTTGGTGTCGCGGGTGGTGGAGTCGACCCGGGCGCAGTACGCGGCCCAGTGCGCCGGCGGATTCGTGCACGGGTAGCTGGCGCGCAGGGCGGGTGTGAGGGACAGGCTGTCGTACGGCGACCCGATCGCGAGCGTGCCGGGCACGGGGCTGATGTTGCGCAGCCGTTGCGGGTTGTAGAGCACGGCCCGGCCTTGGTACAGCGGGTTCCAGCCCTCCACGGACGGGCCGGTGCTCAGCAGCGCGGCGCGGTAGCGCACCCCGGTGGCCGACTCGATCCTCGCCATCAGCCCGAAGACGGCCTCGTAGTCCTTGGGGTCGCAGCCGCCGAGGAACCAGCACTTGCTGGCGGGGGTCTCCTGGAGGACCAGCAGGTCAGGCACGGTCTGGGTGGCACCCATCCATGCCGCGAGCCGGCCGTGACGGTCCCGCCACGGGCCGAACGAGCTGTCCGTGCCCTGGAGGTTGAGGGAGAGGACCGAGATGTTCTCGTCGGACAGGGCGCGTTTGCCGCAGTCCACATGGAGGTGGAAGGGACGGTCGGACAGGGTGCCGTCGGGGGTCCGGGTCTCGACCCTCACCCCCGTCGTGCTGAGGGAACTGCCCGCGGTGAAGACCAGTCCGGGCGCGTACACCAGCCCGTTCCCGGGATCGGCGATGGACGCGACCCGTGCGCAGGACTCGACGGCGGCGCTGAAGCGCACCTCGTAGCGGCCCGTCCCGGTCCGTGCGGCGGAGCGGACCCCGTCACCACGGACCAGGCCGCCCGCGGCGTCCACGACCGCGCTGCCCCGGTAGCCGGTACGGGGGTCCTGGGCGCAGTGCACGGCGAGATGGAACGGCGCGTCCATGAGCCCGCCGCCGAGGTTCTTGGTCTCGACGTACACCCCGTACGGGCCGAGATGCCCGCCGGCCGCGAACGCCAGCGCGGGGTGGTACACCAGCCCGGCCCCGGGGTCCCCGACGGTCACCCGGTACGCGCACGCGCTGACGTCATGGCGGAACACGACCTCGTAGCGCCCGACCCCGAAGCGGGTGAACGACGTGGCCGACCCCCGCACCAGCCCGCCGGGTTCGGCGACGGCCCTGTCACCGCCCGCGCAGTCCACCGTCAGCTGGAAGGGCAGGTCCGTCAGCCCGCCCCCGGAGTTCTTGGTCTCGACATACACCCCGGCCCGGCTCTGATGACCACCCGCGGTGAAGACGAGCCCGGCCGGCGGCACGGTCCCCTTGCCGGGGTCGCCGACGCTCGCCGTGAACACGCATCCGCTGACATCCCGGCCGAAGCGGGCCTCGTAGACCCCGGTGGACGACCGGTTCAGCCAGGTGAGCCCGGAACTGCGCACCACGCTGCCGTCCGCCCTGGCCACCACCCACAGCCCACTCTGCGCGGCGGGACTGCCGCCGGGAAGCTGCGCCGGTGCACCCACGGCGGGCGGTGCCACGACAACCGCGGCCCCCGCGACCAGTACGGCGAGCGCGCCGACCCACAGTGCCCGAACCACGGTGCGTAAGCGCCGAGTTGCCCGGTGAACGACGTCCGAATGATGCGCCATGGCGGCCCCCCGCTGCCCGAGCGTTGGTGGGCGCGGTACGCCCTGCTCAGGCTGGAGACTCAACTCCCGGACCGTGTCGGTGTCAATACGACATCGAAGTGAAAAGCCTGAGTTAGAGGGATGCTTCCGCTTTTGCCAGCGTGTGTGTCAACTGGTCGGCGGTGCAGCGCCGGTGACTGTGCGACCCTGTGAGCCGGCACCCCGGGCCCGTCATTTGCCGGCGTCGTCGTGCAGCCCCTGCAGGAACATGTCGAGGAAGTGCTCGCGCACCCCGTACGCACTGACCCCCCTCAGCCGCGCGATATGCGAACTGAACCCCGCGATGGACCCGGTGAAGGTCTCGGCGGCGACGGAGCAGTCGATGCCGGGGCGCAGTTCACCCCGCGATCGCGCGTCCCGGAGGACGTCCTCGACGACGGCGAGGGGCTTGTCGATGCAGTCCCGCTGGAACAGGGCGTACAGCTCGGGGTAGTCGGGGAGCTCGAAGGAACAGCGGGCGGCGATGAGCCAGCGTGGGCTGTCGAGGGCGTCGGCGATGTCGTCGTAGAGGGCGTTGAGGTCGCCGACGAGGCTTCCGGTGCGGGGCGGGACGAGGTCGAGGGCGAGGGTGTTGAGCCCCGCGAGGATCAGCTCGTCCCGCTCGGTCCAGCGACTGTAGAGGGTGCGCTTGGCGACCTTGGCGCGGGCGGCGACGTTGTTGATCCGGAAGCCGGCGACCCCGTGATCGGAGAGCTCGTCGACGACGGCACGGAGGATGCGGTCGTCGGCGGTGGTGTCGCGGGGGCGGCCGGGTTTGGCGGGGGCGGGTTCGGCCGGGACCGGCGACGTGATGGCTGCCATGACTGGCTCTCCCTTCATCCCCCGAGACGACCCAGGGCCCAGGGCCCATTCCGCAACCGAAACGGTTTCGTATTCACCTCATCCTAGGTTACCGTGTATGTGTACGAAACCGTTTCGCTCGAAGCTCGAACGAGGTGCCGCGGATGACAGCGACGGACCAGGCCACCACGCCACGCACGCGCCGCAGCCGCATCACCCCGGAACGCGAGGCCGAGCTCTACGCCACCGTCCTCGACCTCCTCCGCGAGGTCGGCTACGAGGCCCTGACCATGGACGCGGTGGCGACCCGCACCCACTGCAGCAAGGCCACGCTCTACCGCCAGTGGTCGGGCAAGCCGGAACTGGTCGCCGAGGCGCTGCGCCAGACCAAGGGCAACGCCGTCGGCGACATCGACACGGGTTCCCTCCAAGGCGACCTGCGCGCGATGGTCGAACAGCTCGACGACGAGCAACTCCGCAGAGAAGCCGCCCTGGTCCGAGGCCTGATCCACGCCGTCCACACCTACCCCGACCTCATGCGGGCCCTACAGGACCTGATCGTCGACCCCGACCCCACCGGCCTCGCGGCGATCCTCCGGCGAGCGGTGGCCCGGGGTGAGGTACGAGCGGACTGCCCGGCACTGCAGTACGTGCCGTACGTATTGATCGGCGCCTTGGTGGCCCGACCGCTGGTGGCCAACCGGCCACCGGACCGGGCGTTCCTGCTCCACTATCTGGACTCGGTGGTCATACCGTCGTTGACAGGTTGAGGGGGCCGCGGGAGGCCTGAAAGACATCGCCGCCGGAACCGGGCCGCGAGCCACATGCGTGTTCCTCGCGTTGGCCGCCGTCGGCAGGCTCAGGAACGAGACGTCAGACAGGTTCGCCATCACGGACGAGACGACAGCCAGATTCGCCACCTGCGCCTTGCCCACACTCGCCACGCTGCTATTACTTGCCGGAGCAGACCTCCACATCCGCAGCCCCGCCCCCGCCCCCGCCCGATCCCATGACAAGGCAGAACCAGTTGAACGACAAGGCGCCCCAGCAGCCGGAACCCCAGTCAGCCATCTCCGAGCCCGAGCTCGTGGGTACCTCCATCTCCGAGCCCGAGCTCGTGGGATCCTCGCTCCCTCCGTTCCCTCCGGCGCCGCCCATGACTTCCCTGCCCTGGGCCGCCCCACAGGGCCGTCGGCGCAAGCGTGCCCTGATAGCCGGCGCTGCTGCCGTCGTACTCCTCGCCGGTGGCGGCATCACCTGGTGGGCGCTGGCCGGCGACGGTGACCCCATGGACCACGTCGAGGTGTCGGGCGGCAAGCTCGTCACCGGGGACAGCGACTCGTTCGGTGACGGCGAGGACTGCGACGACACCGACGATTTCGCGTACAACGACTGTGACTCGTACGGCGATTCGGACGCCACGACCTACGAGTTCGTCTACAAGATCACCAACAAGGGCGACGAACCCGCCAACTACTCCGTCCTCGTCAACGGCTTCGACGAGGACGGCGAATTCATCGGCCAGACCTATATCGGTACGACGCATCTGGCCGCCGGCAAGACCGACGCCGACAAGGGCGAGTTCGACGAGTACGTCAACCTCGAAGACGGCCATGACCTGTCCGACATCAAGACGGTGAAGGTCGCCTACGTGGAGCGCATGGCCCTGGCCAACTGATCCCGGCGTACCACAGGGACCGCGGACCCCAACTCCTCCTGCTCCTGATCCTGATCCTGATCCTGATCCTGCAGCAGCGGTGTCAGTCCACTGAAGTATCCTTCCCGCCGCCGCACACCGACCGGGAGGATCAAGAGAGTTGACCGGCCTGACCGCTTTCCCGCTGCCCTTTCAAGCTTCACGTTCCATATCGTTCGCAACACCCCGAACGCTGCGGGAACTTCAGATGATGCAGTGCAGCGCCCACATCCGGGCGAAGCCCGGGTGGTTCGACAAGATGAACGACGCCGACATCGTCGCCAGATGGACGCAGGAAGCGGTCGCCCAGGGCCTCACCGAAGCACAAGTGGCTTACGTACTGGCCGAACTCGCGCATTACGCCGCACTGCGGGACGAACGAACCGGAATCGAGGTCTCCGCTGTCGACGGAGTGTGGCAGTCGGACACGTTGATGGACAACGAGCTCACATCCCGGCTACACAAAGCAGTTCAAGTTCTGGAAGAGGTCCCCGAAGCGGAACAGGACTGGCATCCCGGATCCGATGGCCAGGTACTGGACCTGATCCACCCCTCGCTGTTCTGCCTGACGCGCGAGGTGAGCGGCGCACCCGACCGGGCTTGGCAGAACCCGACGGACCGCTATTCACGCTACGAGTTCTCGGAGAAATTCCAGTGGCTGCCCACGGACGTGGACATCAGTGACGACGGCGAAGTCACCTTCCGTTCGTACGTCAACAACGTCCACCCCGAAATCCACCGCGAACTGGCCGCCGTCCTCCCGGACTTGCTCGCCCGCATGCGCCCGCTGCTGGAGAACGTACTCACCGATCTGCGCCACCCACGCCCCCTGCGGATCGAGGCCGACCCCTACGGGTGGTACGACGCAGAACCGGAGTATCCGAACCGGGCTTCCTACAGCGACGACGAGGCCTACACAGCAGCCCGCCAAGCATGGGGAGAAGCCCACGACGACTGGTGGGAGAACCGCCGCCCGGTCATCCCGGACGCCCCGGCCTTCACCCCGCCCGAGCTGCCCGATGCCTCCTCCCGAATCGACCTGCGGGGTCGCCCCCTCCAGGTCATCGTCAAGCTCGCCACCATCCACCTCACCCCGGACAAGCCCGAGTACGCCGGCGGCTCCTGGCATGTCGAGGGAATGCTGAACGAGCGGATCGTCTCGACCGGCATCTACTACTGGGACAGCGAGAACATCACCGAAAGCCGACTGAGTTTCCGGACCGCCCTGGACGACCCCGAATACGAGCAGAGCGACGACGACGGTATGCGTGAGGTCTACGGCCTGGAGAACGAGGACGCACTGAACCAGGTACTGGGATCGGCATCGACCCCGCAGGGCCGCTGCCTGGCCTTCCCGAACATCCTGCAGCACCGCGTCAGCGAATTCCGCCTTCAGGACCCCACCCGCCCGGGACACCGCAAAATCCTCGCGTTCTTCCTGGTCAACCCGTCGGAAAGAATCGTCTCGACCTCCGACGTACCACCACAACAACCGTGGTCCGACACCACGACCATGACGCTTGAACAGGCCAAGAACTACCGCGAACAACTCATGCAGGAACGCAAGTTCTTCGTCGACGAACACAACGAGCAGCTCTACGAGCGCGAATTCTCCCTCTGCGAGCACTGAACCCACCACCACCGAGCCGGGCGTCCCTCCTCGACCGCCCGGGCTCGGTGGCCCTGCCCTCCCAGATGGCCTGACCGATCCCTTGCTGTCAGCGGTAAGCCCTATGGTCGTTCCCACGTGCCACGACCGCATCAACTGCCAAGGGGGGACCACGATGCAGGCGAAGGAGACGCTGTTCGCCGATCTCGTGCAGGGGAGGGCCCAGCAGTTCCAGGTGCCGCTCTATCAGCGGACGTACTCCTGGACGGAGAAGCAGCTCGGACAGCTGTGGAAAGACGTCCTGGAGCAGGCCGAACTGATAGAGCGCGGGGAGAAGGCGAACACGCACTTCCTGGGGTCCGTCGTACTCGCTCCGTCGCCGCAGAACGAGGCGACGTTCCCCCGCTGGCTCGTGGTCGACGGTCAGCAGCGGCTGACCACGCTCTCCCTCGCGCTGGCCGCGATCCGCGATCACATCAGAGACGCTCAGCCCGACGAGGCCGAGCGCATCGACGAGGAATACCTGATCAACAAGCGGAAGACCGGCAGCGACCACTTCCGACTCCTGCCGACCCAGGCGGACCGGCCGCAGTTCGCCGCGCACGTCCGCGGCCCGCACACGGAACAGACCGCCGGCGGCAGCGTCGCCGCGGCGTACACCTTCTTCCGCCGCAAGCTGGTCGAGGCCGCCGATCCGGCGGCCCCGCAGGACGTGTTCCGTATCGAGCAGGCCATCACCTCCCGGCTGACCCTCGTGGCGGTCACCGCCGAGCGCGGCGACAACGTGCACCGCATCTTCGAGTCCCTCAACAACACCGGGCTCAAGCTCAGCCAGGCCGACCTGCTGCGCAACTACCTGTTCATGAAGCTCCCCACCCGCGGTGAGCACATCTACGAGACCTACTGGCTCCCGCTGCAGACCAGCCTGAGCAACGAAGAGCTGGAACAGCTCATGTGGCTCCAACTGGTCCTGGACGGCGACGACCGGGTACGCCGCCAGGACCTGTACGCGTCTCAGCAGCAGCACTTCGAGCGCGGCGGGGCACGCGAGGACGAGATCGAGGCGTACATCAAGGAGCTGCACCGCAGCGCCGCCCTCTTCCGCCGCCTGCTCCACCCGGAGGAGGAGCCGGACCCATCCGTCCGCGCCCACCTGCATCGCCTGCACACCTGGCAGGCCCTGGCCACCTATCCCGCGCTGATGCTGCTCCTGGACCGGCGCGAGCGCGGGGAACTCGACTCCGCGGACACCGCCCGCGCGCTGTCGTATGTCGAGAGCTTCCTCGTGCGCCGGATGATCTGCCGGGTGCCGCCGAACAGCCTCGGCAGGATCTTCCAGGCCGTACCGGCACAGCTGCCGCTCGACGTGTCCGTAGCCGACGGCCTACGCCAAGTGCTCTCCGCCGACAACCGGTTCTGGCCCGATGACGACGAGCTGCGCGAGAAAATCCAGAAGGCACCCTTCTACCGCTACGGACTCGCTCCGCAGCGCAAGTTGGTGCTGCAGCGACTTGAGGAGAGCTACGAGCATCCGGAGCCGGTGGACTTCGCCGCCGCGCGCCTCACCATCGAGCACGTCATGCCGCAGTCACCCGGCGACGAGTGGCTGCGCATGCTGGGCGAGGACGCCGCCGACGGAGAGAACCCGAAGGACCTGCATTCCCGCTTGCAGCACACGCTCGGCAACCTGACGCTCACCGCGGTCAACTCGGAACTGTCGAACCACCCCTTCGAGCGCAAGCAGGGCCTGCTCCAGAGCAGCCACCTGGAGATGAACCGCCGCATCGCCGCCACCGAACGCTGGGGCGCGAAGGAGATCCTCGCCCGCGCCGACGAACTCACCGACCGTGCGGTGGCGTTGTGGCCGTCCCCGCTCCACGGAGTCGGCCGCGCCGAACGCAGCCGGGACTGGCACCTGGCCCACCAGGTACTCGCGGCACTCCCCCACGGCACCTGGACGTCATACGGCGATCTCGCCGCGTTCCTCGGCTCCGGCGCCCAGGCCGTGGGCAACCACCTGGCGGGAACACCCGGGGTGGCGAACGCGTATCGGGTGCTCACCTCGGAGGGCAAGGTCTCGGACGGCTTCCGCTGGACCTCAGGGGACGAGGACGGCGACGTCCGCTCCCGGCTGACCGCGGACGGCGTCGCCTTCACGGTGACCGGGGCCGCCGATCCCACACAACGCCTCAACGCCGACGACCTCGCCCTGCTGGTAGCCGACGCCGATGACCAGACCGAGGACTCGGCCTCCATCTCCGTACAGACCACACCGAAAACCCCGGGCGAGGAAACCCGCGCCGACCGCTTCTTCCGCCAGCTCGCGGCGGACGACTCCCCCGAGACCGTCGAGGCGGTACGCGCACTCCTCGCCCGCTGGGAGGAACTCGGCGGCTGGATCGGCCACGGGGCGGGCCAGGTCACGACGAGTGCCTTCCTCATGCTGGGGAAGGCAGGCGCCCCGGGCCGCGGCATCTGGCCCCTGACGCTCTACCCGGGCACAGGACGGGGCGGCACGGCACAGGTGGTCTTCCAGTACCTCGCCGCCCGAGAGCCCTTCACCGACCGCGGCCTACGCCTCGAGTTCCTCAAGCGCCTCAACGACCTGGAAGGCGTCGACATCCCGGAGGGCAAGCTGGAACTGCACCCGAGCTTCCGACTCTCGGCGCTGGAGAGCGATCGCAACCGCGAGTTGCTCGGCGAGGCGCTGGCGTGGTTCCGGGACCGCTGGGAGAGCCGGAACACGGCCTGAGCGGACGAGCACCTCTCCTGGTCATCGCCCGACCAGGAGAGGGCACCGATGACAAGCCAGCGATCTTCATGTACCACACAGACCGAAACGGCACACCTGCGATCAGGCGGCGGCCGATCCGGACGGCGGTCCATCGTGTCTGAAGAGATCCGCGGCCGGGTAGGCGATCTCGTCCGCATCGGTCGGGAGGAAGCGGCTGGCCCTGCCGCTCCAGGTGACGATGAGCTCGTCGCGCGCGCGAGTGGCGGCGACGAACACGAGCGATCGAGCCTTCTGCTCCTCCTGCTTGTAGCGATCGGGGTTCGTGACCCGGTACTGCTCGATGCGCTGGTGCGGCACCTGACCGTCACCGACGGAGGTCAGGAACACACGCTGGAATTCGAGCCCTTTGAACCGGTGCATGGTCCCGACACGCACCGCGTCGGTGTCGGACCGCACCCCTTCCCTGCCGAGTTCCACTGCCGGAAGGTGGAACTCCTTGACCAGGACGTTGGCGAACTCGATGACGGAGTCCCGGTCGGGGGCGCTGACCGCCATCGCCGAGTACGGCGTCCCGTGACTGTCGTGACGCTCCTTGATGAGCGTGGCCACAGCGCGCATCTCGGTCAGCCGGTCGGGTGCGCGCCAGAACTGGGGAGCGAGTCCGGTCAGCACCGACCGGTAACCGTCGAGCGTGTCGGTGCCGGCGTCGAGGTCGTCGAAGGGGGCTCCCTCGATCAGTCGGTTGGCGCTGCCCAGGATCTGCCGGGTGGTGCGGTAGTTGAGGGTGAGGCGGCGGGAAGCTCGGCCCCGGATCTCGATGCCCTGGTGGCCGAGGACGACCCGGCTGCCGTAGATACGCTGGTGGGCGTCGCCGACGAGGAAGATGTCGTTCGGTCCTCTGCGGACCATGGCACGCAGCATCCGCCAGTGCGAGGCGGACAGGTCCTGTGCCTCGTCGACCACGACGTGCTGGTAACGCGGCTTGAGCCACATGCCGCTTCCCGCCTCCCGGTGGACGAGGTCCCGGCCGCCCTGTTCGTCCTTGTAGCGGGCCTGTTCCTCGACGCGGGCCATGCGCCGCTGTTCGAGTTCGGCGGCCTGGTCGGCGATGAGCGCGTACGTCGTCCGTCGCGGCGGTGTGCCCAGGTGGGCCTTGTAGGCCTGCACGAGTTGCCATACGTCGTGCTTCTGGGCGTTGCCGAGACGAGGCCGTCCCGGTCGGCCGACGCGTCGGTAGGCCTCCCACGAGCCGCACCGGTTGGCGAGGATCACATGCTTGAACTCGCTGTCCAGGAAGTCGGCGTCGTATTCCAGCAGATTCAGCTCTGTGCGCACGATGTGCCAAAGGTCCATGGCCGCGTCGTCGCTCAGCGGCCGTCCCACGTCCAGGCGGGACTCCTGGACGAGCTCGCGGGCGAGCGCGTCGACGGACTTGACCTCGACGCGGCGCAGCAGTTCGTCGCCGCCCAGCAGACGCAGCCGCTCCTTGAGGTCGAGGGCGAGGTTGGTGTTGTAGGTGGTGAGCAGCACCGGGCGCGAATGGCCGGGTGGCAGCCGGTCGACGAGGTGGCGTACGCGGTGCAGGGCGACGACGGTCTTGCCGGTGCCCGGGCCTCCGGTCACCTTCGCCGATCCCTTGAAGTCAGCGACGGCGAGCCGCTGTTGCTCGGGGTGCAGGAAGAGCCGCCAGGCGTCGAAGCTGCGGCCCAGCGCGCCGAGGACGGCGTCGTCGTCGGTCTCCGCCTGGGAGACGGGGCGCTTGGCCGCCCGCGCCCAGTCGTGGGTGTCGACGTCGTCGTCGGCACGCCATTCGTCGGTGATGTGCCGCCGTACGTCCTCGGGTTCCACGTGGTCGCGCAGGGCGAGCAGGACGTCGCGGGTGAGTTCGGGGAGGTTGTGGGTGAGGAGCTTGGCGAACTGTTCGTCCGTGGTGACCTTGCGGATGGCCGGCAGGAGCGAGTGCACCACACCGAGGTCGATCAGGGTCTGGTCGTCGTACGCGGCGAACAGGGGGGTGGCCCGGTCCGGCAGGGCGAGGACGTTCTCGCTGACCTCGCTCTGGTCGACGACCTCGACGGCGCCCGAGACGGGGTTGATCTCCACGGTGAGCCGGGCGAGTTCGTCACGGGCCCGAGCTCCGTCGCGTACGGCGAGGACCCGCATCTCGTCGCCGCCGTCGGTCGACAGGAGGAGCACCATGCAGTGGGTGTCGGGGTGCGCGAGATACAGGTCACCGTTGTCGCCCGCCTTGCGCAGGAAGGCCAGGCGCAGGGCTCGGTTGTTCCGGTTGTCGCGAAGGCGCTGGACGAAGTCCACCACCGCGTCCGCGACGGCCGCGCCCCGGCGCTCTGTGTCGCCGGACGCCTGACGGTTGACCTGGACGCGTGTCCTGGCCCGGCCCCCCGGCCGACCCGCCCCCGCCCCGTAGTTCATGCCACGCCCCCCTCCTCGCCCACCAGACGGGCGAGTTCCTCCACGTCCCAGGCCTCCGGCGCGCGCACGTGCCAGCCGGCCGCCGCGCACTGGGCCATGTACTCCGTGTCCTCGGCGTCCTCCGTGAGGACGATTCCGATCTTAGGGCCGGGCCAGGCGAGTTCGACCGTGCGTGACACTCCTTCGACGTCCCAGCCGGCCTTGCCCGCCGGGACGTGTCCACGGCCGGCCAGGGCTTCGCCGAGAGCAGCGACTTCCGGGTCGCCCCACTTCTTCAGTTCCGCGAGGACGAGTTCCCAGGCGGTTCGCTCCAACGGGGTCATCTCATCCGCCTGTTCGGGTG
The DNA here is from genome assembly GCF_030403745.1 of Streptomyces sp. S.PB5. Lineage (GTDB taxonomy): Bacteria > Actinomycetota > Actinomycetes > Streptomycetales > Streptomycetaceae > Streptomyces. The sequence goes on along the minus strand of NZ_JAQMWP010000001.1, from coordinate 375,173 downwards.
CCGGTTCCTGGCCCTGGGCGGTGTCGTCGGGCAGGGCCAGCCCCGTTCCCGGAGCCTCGTCGCGCAGCGCGGCCAGCAGCCCGCTGACCGGTCCGGCAGTGGCGGCGAGCAGCGCCGCGTCGAAGGTGTCGAGCGTGGTGCGGGCCAGGGCGATGCCATCCGCCTGGCCGGTGCCGTCGGGGTCGAGGAACTGGATGACGTTGCCCCAGCACAGCCACGCCTTCCATCGCCGCCGATGATCGTCCCGGTCGCCGTCGACGGCCTCGGGCCGGTCGTCGAGGACGGCGAGGGCGCTCCATCGCAGCCCCTTGCCGTCCGGGCGCCGGGCTCCGGCGAGGACGAGCAGCAGCCCCGAACCGTCCTGGAAGGACAGCAGTTTGAGCCCCTGCCCCGAGACGGCCGGAGCGGGCTCGTCGCGCAGGGCGGCCTCGATCCAGCCGACGGCTGTGACCGGGTCCGCGTCGACCAGGTCGCGCCTGCGCTGGGCGGCCGGCGCGCTGACGGCGAGCGTGGCCAGCTGCTGCCACTTGTTCAGCCGGGGGTCGCGCAGGAATCCCAGCAGGGAGGGGATCGCTCCGGCGAACAGGAGCGCGTCGATCTGCGCGGGGTCGCGCCGTGCGTTGCTCCATTGCTCGCGCACCATCGCTCCGGGGCCCGCGACCGAGGTCACGTCGTACGGCGGCCAGGCGGCGTCGGCCGCGCGGCCGGCGATGACGGCGTCGAGCGGATCGGCCGGTGCGTCCGGGTCACGTGCCGTCTCGCCCTTCAGGCTGCGGTCCCAGTCCGCCACGTCGTCCCAGGTGATCTGCCAGACGAGTATCCCGTCGGCGCGCAGCCGGGCCCGCTTGGCCGCGTCGGCGGCGATCCGGTTGGTGCGGGACGAGGCGTGCCAGCGGTACCCGTCCAAGTAGACGGCGACGGGCACGGGCGGGGCCCCGTCACTGGTGGTGTCTCCGGCGACCGGCCGGAACAGCAGGTCGGGCCGGGTGCGGTAGCCGTGCAGGTCCTTCTGGGCGACGACCTCCCAGTGGACGGGGCTGCCGTCGGGCCGGGTGAGGGTGAACTGCTTGCCGTCCCGTCCGGTGGGGGTCGAGGCGTGGCCCGCCTCGGCCGCGTTGCCCGGGATCGCGAGCCAGCGGTCGAGGCATTCGATGAACCGACGCTCCAGGTCACTCTCCGCCTGGTCGACGAAGCGGAGTTCGGCGTCGGCCGCGTCCTTGCGGACGTCCCATCCGCTGCTGCCGTCGGCGCCCAGCAGATTGTCCAGCATCCACAGGGCTTCCTGCCGGTCGAGGTCCTTGTAGTCCCGCTCCGGGGCGTACCCCAGCAGGCAGCGGTGGCAGGCGCGGCGCGGGGTGTCCTTGCAGGGGCAGGCCCGCAACTCCCGCTGGGCGGCGGCCAGTACGGCCCGGAACTCCTCTCCCTCTCGGTCGACGAGACGCTGGAGGTAGCCGGTGCCGCCGGGCAGGGCGTCGTAGAGGACGAGGTAGTTGCGGGTGAGGTCGCTCTCGCGGTCGGGTTCGGTGGCGGGGGCGGAGCGGATGTGGGCGGGGTCGCCGCCGTAGCGCAGGGCGAGGCCGAGGTGGAGGGCGGCGGAGAAGGAGGCCAGGCGTTCCGGGACGTTGAGCGTGGCGGCCGGCAGCAGGATGCGCAGGGCTTCCGTGCGGTGCTCGGTGGCGGTGATGACCTGGACGTCCTCCGGCCTGGCCTGCTTGTCGCGGCGACGGGTGACGCACCACGGCCGGTGGTGGGCGAGTTCGGCCCGGCCGAGCAGGGACTGGCTGAGGGTGTCCTGGGCGGGGCCTTGACCGGACTCGCGCTCGGTGGCGCCGCCACATCGCGGGCACACCATGAACCCTGTTATGGCCACCTCGGTGCCTGCGAAGTAGGTGTCGTTACGCCTGCCATGGCGGCTCTTGCCGAGGTTGAAGCGGCGGATGACCGCCTCGCGGACATGGTCCACGCCGAAGGTGGTCTTCTGGTGCCGCCAGGTCTGCTTGATGTCGGCCGGGTCGATGTCGACGGCGGTGACGGTCGTGTACTGGGTTCGTGTGCGGCTTTCGTGGTCGTCGACGATGCGTGCGTCGTCCCGCTTGTCGTGGGCGGTGACCTTGCGCGGGACGACCACCTTGAACAGCGCCGTGCGCCCGCCGATTCCGGGACCACCACAGCGGGGGCAGGGTGAGGTGTCCTCCTCGGCACGGTCGCCGGTGCGGACGTGACCGCACTCCTTGCACACCCGCCAGGTCCGGAGCCCGACGGGCGTGCCGTCGGGCGAGTCCTGGCGGACCGGGCCGAGTTCGAAGCCGTCGATGACATGCCGGTAGCCGCGGACGTAGTAGGCGTTGCCCGGGGCGAGTTCGGTGAGGGCGGCTTCGGCGGGCCGGTCGTACGTCCGCGGGTCGTTGCTCCAGCGGGCCTTGGGCGTCTCGCCCGTGCCCGCCTCACCGGCCGGACGTGCCTTCCGTGCGGGCTGCTTGTAGCTGAGCTGGGCCTCCAGCCGTACGCCGTCCTCGACGAGGCTGTAGTTGGGCAGCAGCCCGTGTTCGACGAGGAATCCCTGGGCGTCCGACTGGGCCATCTTCTGAAGGATCTTGGACACGCCGGCTGCTTCGCGGTTCAGGTTGCGCTTCTCGCGGGCCTCGTCCTCCACGTGCTCCTGGAGTGAATCGGCCGCGTCGTTGATCAGGCCGCGGCGTCGGACGAGTTCGGCGCGCTCCTCCTCCCAGGCGTCCCTGGCCCGGTCCAGTTCGTCGGCCAGTTTGTACTCGGCGTAGCGCCGCAGCGTCTTGCGGGCGTCGCGGGAGGCACCGGAGCCGGGCACCCCGTCGATCTCGGGGAACAGGCTCAGGAACTCCTCCGCGAGGTCCACGCGGCCCTTCGTGGCATCGCGGAACGTCTTCAACCACCCTTCCCTGCCAACCAGTTGAGTGGTCCGGTCCGGCAGCGGAATGACCCCCTCCAGAGCGCCTCGGGCCGCCCGGTCGATCAGGAAGGCGGTGTACTGGCGGCACAGCAGCTCCCCCGCGGACAGGAAGCAGCCGGGGGGCAGGATGGGGCCTGCGATGAGGTGCTGTGGTTCGGCGAGGTGGTACAGCGCTCGGGGGCTGGTGTCGGCCAGGGTGACCATGAAGGCGTTGCCGGTGGCGCGGCCCGCGCGGCCGACCCGCTGGACGTAGCCCGCGGTGGACGGCGGCAGCGAGGCCAGGATGACCGCCTCCAGCTGACCGATGTCGATGCCGAGTTCGAGGGTCGGAGTGCAGGACAGCACGTTGGGGTCGGTGTGCCGCAGTCCCAGCCGGAAGCCCTTCTCGACCTCCTCGCGCTCCTTGCGTGCCAGTACACCGGTGTGCTCGGCCGCGACGACGCTGTACGGCTCGGCCTCCCGGTACAGCCGCCTGTAGTAGTCGGAGCGGTAGTCACGGGCCGCGCGTCCGCCCGCTTCCTCCGAGGGCCGGGCGAGGGTGCCCTCGCAGCGCTTGAGCGGGCAGCGCGTGCCCTGCCAGACGGGCGCCCGCTCGGGCGGCACGGTCTGGGTCCAGCCGCACTCGGGGCAGGTGAGCGCGGCGAGCGCCGTCTGTTCGTCGTCGAGCGGGCGCACCCGGATGTGCCCCGGGGTCAGTCCGTAGACGCCGTGGCCCTGCTGTTTGTCCGTCTGGTTGATCCGCCGCCGGGCCAGGGCGCCGATGTCGTCGCGGGCGAGCTCCTGGAGGAGTTCCGCCAGGTACTCCCCTGCCGCCTCCCGGTCGAGACCGAGGCATCGCCGGGTGAAGTCGGCGTACCAGCTGTCCCTGGTGTCCACGCGTTCGAAGTCGGTACGTCCGCTGCCGGCGCCGACGAGGACGAACGCCGGGGCTTCGAAGTCGCGGCGGTGGCCGAACGAGGGCATGCCGGGAGCACGACCCGTGGAGACCCAGTAGCGGTTGCGGCCTTCCTCGTCTATGAACTCCTTCAGCCACTTGTGGTTGATGCCGCCGATCTGGCGGATGTGTTCCAGGAGGCCGCGCACGTACCCCTCGAAGTAGCGCAGCCGCTCGGCGCCCGCCTCGGTCGGCACGAGCGCCCTCTCGTCCTCCTCCGCCTCCGCGGCCAACGGCAGTTGCCTGGCCCGCTGCCTCTCCAGATGGACGCGGTACAGGGCTTCCGCCGCTTCGGCCGCCGCCTCCGGGTCGGGCAGGTGCACCTCGGCGGCGACCGTGCGGGTGAGCTCCAGGGTGCGGCCGAGGCGGGAGTAGAGGCCGAACTCCAGCAAGGTGTTGAAGGCGAGGCGCTCGCCGACGAGTTCCCAAGTGGACTCGGGGATGCGCTTCTTGCCCGCGAGCAGCCGCTTGACCGGGTCCACGTCGTGCAGGTCGGGCGGCACGACGGAGGCGAGAAGACGCTGTCCCGGGACGGCGGCGCGGCCGACCATGGAGGCGATCAGCTCGTTGAGCGGGACGCCCTCGGACGCGAACTCCGTTTCGGCGGCGGAGCGTTCGGTGAGTTGCTCGTGGATGAGGGAGCGCAGGGAGAACTTCCAGGACCGGCTGGCCACGAATCCGGCCCGGTGGGCCGCGTCCTGCACCGAGTCGTTGAAGATCAGCGTCTTGCGCCGGTCGCGCTTGTGTTCGTCCTCGCTCGGCAGCTCGCCGCCGGTGAACAGCTGGGTGACGACGACGGAGGCGAGCGGGGCGACACCGGCACCGAGGAAGCGGATGCCCTGGGCCTGCCCGCAGGCCGGGCAGCGGTCCTGCTTGGCGTAGTCGCTCTGTTCCTGGTTGTCGAACCAGGTCCACACATAGACGCCGTTCTCCGGCGCCGGGGCGATCCGGTCCTCTTCGAGCAGGACCTCGTCCGGGTCGAGCCTGCGCAGCGCCTTGCCGTTGTCCTCCAGGACCAGCAGGGTCGCGTCGTGTGCGGCGCCCCGGCGGGCACGGCGGGCCGCCCGGCGCGCGCGAATGGCGCGGGCTTGCTCGGCGGCCTCGGCCGGAGTGGCGGCGATCATCGCCCGGACCCGGCCCTTGGCGGCTCCGCCGGCCACGCTGGCGCGGTAGATCTCGTCCGGCGCATGCACCAGGTTCTGCGGATTGCGGTCGGGGCAGATCGCCGACCAGCCGGAGCGCCCGCAGTGCCGGCAGTACGCGGCGGGCAGCCGCCCGGACCGCTGGACCTGACGCCGCCGCTCGACCTGGGCGGCCACGCTCAGGGCCCGCCGCTCGGCGTCCGCACGGCCTGCGTCGGAACCTGCGGTGTCATCGGTCTCCGCGAGGGCGGCCTGGTCGGCGTCCGACCAGGAGAACACCGGCCTGGGTGCGACGAACCGCAGCACGCGCGAGAGCGACCGGAGCCACAGGTGCGTCTCCACGAGGAGAAGGGGTCGCTCCTTGTCGGCAGGCGCCTCGGGGTCGCGGGCCACCGAGATGAGCGCGACGAAACGCGCCAGGGCGGTGGCGGCGGTCTCCGGATCCTGCTCGGCCACCGCGCGCCAGGGCGACGCGTCGGGAAACACCCGCAGCGCCGCGCCCGCCGTCAGGGGCGCGTCCTTCGAGCGCAGCAGCGCATGGGTGAGCGGATGGGCCAGCAGCCGTCGCCCCAGTTCACGCGGATCGGCGGTGTCGCAGCCGACGGTCGCGCGGGCGATGGCGTCCAGGCCGTCCGGTGTCCGCGCGGGGTCGGGCAGAGCGGCGAGTTCCTCGGGCGACGGCACGGGCAACGAGTGGTCGACGCCGGACAGGAACTCCTCGACGTCCCGCCGGTCCTCCCCCACCACCGCATCGTCCGGGAACCGCGTCCCGAACACCTGGGAGGCCACGTTCAGCATCGCGCGGGGCCCGCCCGCCGCGCTCCCGGAGCCGAGGGTCGCGGAGGTCGCCACCGGACAGATGGATCCGAGTGGCCGTCCTTCCTCGGCCGCTCCCACGACGGCCGCGAGCCGCCGCAGCAGCATCGCCACGTCCGTGCCCTGGGCGCCGTCGTACGTGTGGAACTCGTCGATCACGACATACGCGAGGTCCGCGTCCCGCCACAGGGAGGCGTCCTGCTGCCGCTGGAGCAGCAGGTCCAGCATCTTGTAGTTGGTGATCAGGATGTCCGGCGGATTGCGGCGGATCTCGGCCCGGTCGACCATGACCCGCTTGTACGGCGCGCTCCCCCGCGACGAGGCCTCACCGATGTACAGCCCGGCCGTGACCTCCCGCAGCCGACTGTCCTCCAGCTGATCACCAAGGCGGTCGGCCTGGTCACCGGCGAGCGCGTTCATCGGATACAGCAGGATCGCCTTGATGCCCGCCTTCCCGGCTTCCCGCGCCCGCCGACAGTGATCGAGTACGGGGATGAGGAAGGACTCCGTCTTGCCGGACCCGGTGCCGGTGGTGACGAGCGTGGGCTCAGGCCGGTGCCCGTCCTTGCTGCTGAGCCGGGCGAACGCCTCCGCCTGATGGGCGTACGGCGGCGGGAAGTCAGCCGGATACCAGTCCAGATGCCGCTGCCAGCCGTCCGCGGCGGGCCGGAAGGGCCGCCGGATCCGCAGATAGGGCCCTCGGAAGAGCCCGTCGGCCGGGTCGGTGAGGAAGTCCTCCAGGGCTTCCTGGGTATCGGGTTCGGCCAGCGCGAACGTCGTGGTCAGATACTCGACCGTCGTGTCGCGCAGTGTCTGCGCCGCGAGTGTGGGTCGCATGACGTGCCCCGGCCCCCTGTCTACCGATGTCGCCCCGCTGATCGGAATCGATCACGTTCCACTCTACGAGGAGGGACTGACAGAGCGCCTGGAGATGCGCACCAAGAAGCGGACTCACTCCTGCACCGAAATCTGTACAGAATTCTGTCCTGATTCCGGGTAGAGTGAGGTTATGCGCGTACCTGAGATCGTCACCGTGAGCGACGCCCGCAGCGGACTGTCGCGGATACTGGCCGAGCTGGCCGAGGCCGGCCCGGAGGCGGAGCCCGTACTGATCGGCGCCCACCGCAAGGCACAGGGTGTGCTCCTCTCTATCGAGGCGTACGAGAACCTGACCGGCCGCGCCACCCGCAGGGAGGCGGTCGAGTCCGCCACGGGGTCCCTGGCCGCCGAGGGCCTCCGGCCGACCGCCGCCTCCGATCAGGACGCCGAGGCATACGTACGCGGCACGTTGTCGGCCGAGGAGATGGCCGACCGAGCCCTGGCCCGGCACCGCCCCAAGACCCGCCGGGAAGCTGGATGATCGACCCGTACGTCCTGCCGAACGGCGTCCTGCGCAACCGCCTCGGCATCACCGACACCGCCGCGCTCGCCGCTGCCGAGGCCGACATCACGCGCGCGCGGCTTCTCCAGGTCGGCGAACACGCTCCGCCCGGGGAGTTCGACCTGGCGCACTTATGCCGTTTCCACACCAAGATCTTCGGCGATCTGTACGACTGGGCGGGCGAGCTGCGCACGGTGGACATCTCGAAGGACACACCGTTCTGCCCGGTCCAGAACCTCACCGTCTACGCGGCGGAGGTCTTCGGCCGGCTCGCAGCAGCCGACCACTTTCGCGGTCTGGCCCGGGGCGACTTCGTCCGCGCGGTCGCCGAACTCTACGGCGACATCAACGCGTTGCATCCCTTCCGCGAGGGCAACGGCCGCACCCAACGCGCCTTTCTGGCCGAACTGAGCGGCCAGGCGGGCTGGTTGATCAACTGGGCTGCGCTGGCCGCCGACGAGAACCGGGAAGCGTCGATCAAGAGCTTTCGGGGCGACAACCAGCCGCTGGAGCGAATGCTGGACCGGCTGGTCAGTCACGAGCCGAGCTGACAGGGGCCGACGGACTCGCGAGCGCATATTCCGCCCAGACCGTCTTGCCCGGCCCGTCCGCGCGCGGGTGCCAGTCCCAGCGGGTGGCCAGACGCGACACGATAAGCAGTCCGCGACCGTTCTCCTCGGTGCCGTCGGCCTTCGGGGCGGGGGCGGGGCGCCGGGGCAGGCGTTCGGCGCGGGTGTCGGTGACCTCGATGCGGACGGTACGGCCGTCGGCCGGGACGTGCACACGGAGGTGGAAGTCCCGACCGGGGACGTGACCGTGCCGCACGGCGTTCGCGGTCAACTCGGCGACGATCAGTACGAGAGTGTCGTGCGGGTCGGTGCCGTACGGGATGCCCCATGCGTCCAGGCGGAGAGCTGCGAGGCGGCGGGCGAGGCGGGCCCCTCGGGGTGTGGAGGTGAAGCACATCTCGAACGTGCGGGTGGGGGTGGCGAGTTGGGTGGTACCTGCGGGGTCCACGGGCTTGGTCGTCATACCGACAACGGTGTCGCCGGTCGCGTAGCGTGACCAGTGGTGACGCACCGACGCGGACCGGCTGTACGCGCGGTGTCAGTACGGGTACGAGGCGCGCGGCGTTACGACGTCCGGTGGGCGGGCGTTGGGCCGGGGAGGCGGTGGTCGATGACTGAGCGTACGGCGAGTGCGGGTGCGGCGGCGGGGAGCGGGGAGCTTCCGGGTGCCGGGGGCGAAGGCGGCCGGGTGATGAGCCTCGGCGACGGGTGGGAGAACGACGACGAGGGCGGGCGGCGGCCGGAGGACGGGGCCGGGAAGGGGATCGTCGTCGCGTTCGGGCAGAACCTCAAGACGCTGCGGGTGCGGGCCGGGCTGGACCGGGAGGAGTTCGGGCGGCGGATCGGGTACTCGGCGTCGACGGTGGCCTCGTACGAGCAGGGGCGGAGGATTCCGACGGCGAGGACGATCGACAAGGCGGACGAGGTGGTGGGGGCGGACGGGTTGTTGAGTGTGTGGAAGGAGGAGGTGGAGAAGGCTCAGTATCCGGTGTTCTTTCAAGGGATGGCGGCGCTGGAGAAGGAGGCGATGGAGCTGCTCTCGTACGACACCCTCGTGGTCAAGGGCCTGCTCCAGACGGAGGATTACATGCGGGCGCTGCTGGGCATGCGGCGCCCCTTTCTGGACCAGGAGACCATCGAGCAGCGTGTGGCGGCCCGGTTGACCCGGCAGCAGATCTTCGACCGCTGGCCTGCACCATTCCTGAGTTTCGTGCTGGACGAGTCGGTACTACGGCGTCCGTACGGCGGGAAGGACGTGCTTCGGAGGCAGTTGGAGCACATCCTTCTGATCGGTCAGAAGCGGAACGTCGAGATTCAGGTCATGCTGGTCGAGTGCGAGGACAACCCCGGGGTGAACGGGCCGTTCACCGTCGTCACGCGCAAGGACGGCAAGCAATTCGTGTACGCCGAGGCGGACGGAATCGGCTCTCTCAAGACCGACCCTGAACAGGCGGCTTTCGCACACGCACGCTATGGGATCATCCGGTCACAGGCTCTCGCTCCGCGAGTGTCACTGGAGCTCATCGAAGGGGTGCTGAGATCACTATGAACAACGCTGAGTCCTCGACCGTCGCCTCCGGCCTCACCTGGTTCAAGAGCAGCTACAGCGGAACCGAGGGCGGCGATTGCGTAGAGGTCGCGGCCGGTACGGCAGTTGTGCACGTCCGAGACTCCAAGGCCGTGGCCGGGCCCATGCTCACGGTGTCGCGTGAGGCGTGGGCGGGGTTCGTCGGGCGGGGCGTCTGACGTTCGTACGGTCGCGAGAGGCCCTGCCCATTCCTGTCGAACGGCAGGGCCTCTCGTGCGCGTGGAGTGCCTGGTCAGCCGGCCTCGTTCAGGCGGCGGGTGAACTCGGCGTGGGCGGCGCGCATTTCCTTCTTGCGGTCGGCTCGGTAGAGGGGGCCGGTGTAGCCGGACGGGACGTTGGCCGTCTCCGGGAAGTCCTCGTGTGAACTCAGTTCCTTCCAGGCGTCCTTGGGCTGGCCGTAACCGTGCTGTTGGTGTGCCTTCGCGATTCGGCGGCCCGTGGCGTCGAACCACATGTTCTCCTCGTACTGCTGGAGTACGGGGAACCTGGCGTCGTACATCGCCACCAACTCGTCGGCGCTGATGCCGAGCCAGACGGCAACGAGGGCGTCGATCTCGACGAGGGCCGCGCGGCGGGTGAACTCCGTGCGGAGGGGGGTGTTGCCGGTCCAGGTGTCGGTTACGCCTTCGGTGAGCAGGGGTGTGGCGTCGGGCCAGGTGGTGGAGGCAGCCCAGGTGTCCTGTTGCCAGGTGGGGTCGTAGAGCTCGTCCCAGAGGGGGGCGTAGGCGTTGGTTTGGCAGTTGAGGCGGAGGGTGCGGAGGAGGAGGGCCTGTTCCAGGGGGTGGTCTGCCGTCGGGGCCGGCATGACCTCGGCCTCGCCCTTCTGGAGGTCAGAGCGGCCGGTGGCTCGCAAGAAGTAGTCCAGCGGCAGGGACGCCCAGAAGCCGGCGACCAACGCGGTCTCGCGGCTGGTGGCCAGCGCGGCACTGTGCATCATGTGGACGTGTGCCGGCCCGGGCGGGATCAAGGCGGCAAAGAGGCTGCGCTCGGTGTTCGAGGCGATCTGTCGGCGCCACGCCAGCCGGTAGAAGCGCGAATACGGGCGAGTCGCCCAGCGTCCGAGCAGCGCGCGCCGCTCGTCCTCGTCGTCGGCCAGTTCCCGAAGGACGTCAGCCACCTGCTCGTCACTCCGCAGCGCGTCGAGCAGCTCCCCATCTGTCCAGCTGCGTCGACCAAGGCCCGCGTAGTACTCGGACACCGAACAGTTCACGGAGCGCCGGTAGTTGGTGCGCGGTACCGCGTCCACCGCCAGGGTCAGGTGGTCCCATGGCTCGGTCTGGAGCGAGGTTCGGGCGCCGTCCACAGGCCGCTTGGCGAAGGGCGTCGCAAGGCCGATGAACGGTCCCTGAAGGATTACGTCATTCCAGGTGTCAGCTGGACCGGAGTCCCATGTGAAGTAGCCCGCTGTGCGGTCGTTCTTCTCATCGAAGCCTCGGCTGATACGCGGGCTCAGTGCGGCAAGCCGGTGCGGCCACTTCGCCAGCGCGGCGATGGCCGAGTCCTCGGAGACCGTGACAGGGAACAGGAGCTTGGTCTGTTCAACCGGCGGCGGGTTCTGCTCACCTGCCAAGGCGCGCCACTTCGTGAGGCGAGCCTCGCCCACGGGGACAATCCGCTTCTGATGCGGGCGCAAGTCCCATTTGCCCGCCTCCTTTACACCTGGCACAGGGCCTGCACCGTCGTGGCGCACGGACTTGACCAGCACGCTGGGATGCAGCAGCCAACTCATGTGCTGGAAGCAGATGTCCTGTTCCTTGCCGTACACATTGAGGCTGAAGTGCGTGCTGTGATCGACAGGCTTTGCGAAGAGGTAGAGCTCGTTGACGAAGTCCGCGTGTAGTCGCAGGTGTGCGTAGGCCTGCTTCCGCAGGACTCCTTCCTTCGGCCCCGTCAGATGCGTAGACGGATGAATCAGCCCCGCAGTCCCCCGCTCCCCCACAGCCCGCCACCCCAGCAGCATGAACGCCCGATACAGATCCGGCTGCGTCCCCACCAGCTCCGGATACGTATCCACCGACGCCAGGAACCCGGCCATCGCCGCATGATCCGCCAGCTCCCCCATGAACGCCGACCGAGCCCCCGGCCACCCCATCACGTCGGCCTTACGCTCATCCCAAGCCTCATTGCTCGGCTTCTCCGCCAGCTCGAACCACGGCTCGAACTCGGCGAGGACCCCGCTCTCCTTCCACTCCTGCTTCACCCACGGCGGATTCCCCACCATCAAGTCGAACCCGCCCTCGCTGAAGACATGCGCGAAGTCCAACTCCCAATGGAAAAACCCCCGTTCCTCAGCGATCCGCACAACCTTCCCGTACCAGGGAAACGTCGACCCCAGCTCCGCCGGCCGCGCCCACGCCAGCGTCTCGATCATCTTCTGGTCGAGTTCGCGCTCCTTGTCGTCCAACTCCCCGAGGTTCTTGACGCCCTCGAAGGACAGGAACGACCCCTGCTCCCCCTCCCCCGTGTCGACATCCACCCGCCCGACCACAGCCTCGGCGAACTCAAGCCAGTCCTCCAGTGACCGCAACGGCACCGTACGCCTGGGGTCGTCCTTCCTCAGGGCCGTGCGGTCCTCCCCATGCGGCCGGTACTCGAAGTCATCCGAGCCATCGAGCAGTCCGACGTCCTCCAACGGCCAGAACCACAGCGCGCACCACGCGTCCATGACCTGCTTGAGCCGCCAGTAGGGCGTGCCCTTGCGCTGCAGCGCGGCCAGGACCGCGTCCCGGTCCATCGACCCACGACCGCCCTGCCCGTCCCGCGGAGCCGCCGCACCCCAGACATCCACCTGCCGCGAGATCTCCTGCTCGGACAGCGTCAGCCGCATCACGACCAGATCCCACAGATACTCAACCCGCCGAGCGAGCCTGATCAGCCGCCCGGTCTGCGTCGTCCCCTTGGGATCCCAGTCCTCGTCCGCAGAAGAAACCACAGCCCGCGCCGAACCCGACCCCGATCCCGAAGCAGAACCCGCGCCCGCCCCTGAATCGGCCCCGCCGAACGCCTCCTCCAGCGTCTCCTGCTCGTAGATCCCCAGCCCGAGATCGAACGCCCCCTGCCCCAACTGGGCGTCTTTCTCAGCAAGTTCCTCCGGCGTCAGCGCAGCCTTCTGCTTCGAACCGCTCTCCTTCTTCGGCGGACCCCCCTTCGGATTCCTCCGCATGGCGGACCGCCACTTACGCATCGCCTCGACCAGCTCGGGCTCCAGCCAGTCGACGACATCACCGTCGACAACGGCCTTCACCGTCTCCTCCGGCGTCCCCTTCTTCAGCGTCCGCAGGCCGACCTTCTCCCCGATCGACCCCCACCCCATGGCGGGCAGCAGGAACTGGTGGACCTCACGTGCCTTCAGCTTCTCGCCGAGCGGAACGTGCCGGGGCCGCCGCGGATCCTTCGTGGTCAGCCAGTCGCCCTTGTGCAGCAGGTTCCCGGGGTACACCTTGCGCGCCGCGCCGATCAGCGAGTTACCCCGGTGGAGGTGAAGGCCGTACCAAGGCGCCTTCATCCCCTGGTACATGGTGTTCAACCACAACGAGATCTCGGCGAGTTCGACCGCCGTCTCGTTCAGGTCGACGCCGTACGCGTTGTGCAGGGCGATGTACGCCTTCACCTTCTGCAACTCGCGCTGGTAGTCCTCGGGGTCGATCTCGACGCCCCGCTCACGCTGGGCGAGCCGCAGGTACAGCTCGGCGAGCTGGTTGACGGCCTCGTTGAGGAAGGCACCCGACCCCAGAGCGGGCTCACACACCCGCCAGCGCAGCACGTCCGCCGCGTTGACCCACGCGCTCTCCGGTTCCTTCGGGTCGACCTCGCCCTTCTCGTCGAGCCGGAACCGCAGAGTCTGCTCGACGGTGGCCTGCGTCAGGGACTCCGGCGTGTAGTACGAGGCGCTGGTCTGCCGGTCGCGGCCGGCCAGCCGGTACACGTACGAACCGACCTTGCGCGGCACCGGCACCCGCTCGTTGGTCTGGGGGTTGACCTCCGTGGCGACGAACACGCTGTCGTCAGGACCGTCCGGATAACGGCCCGACGCGACCTGGCTCGCCTTGATCAGCCATGAACCCCCGCTCGGATCACCGCCCTTGGCGACCTCGTAGAGCGGCTCGTCGGCGACGAACCCGGTGTACGACATCAGGCCCTCGTACACCGCTCCGAGGTGGTTGATGCTCAGGTTGGCGTACGAGATGAAGCCGCCGCGTCCGCCCCGCCCACGGCCCTCCACGACGGTCAGATTGCGCAGCACCTGGTGCAGGACCTTGTTGCGCAGGCGCAGGTCGAGGCGGCGGGCGGGGTCGTCGGGGTGGGTGATCACCTGGTCGACGAGCTTTATCGACTTCGGGTCGAAGAGCCGGGACTTCAGGGCCTCGATGCGTACGCCCTCGTAGCCGTCGTCCTCGGCGAGTACGGCGGTCTCCGGCTCCCGCTCGGTCTCGTCGGACCGCAGCGCCTCGCGCGAGGTGATCGTGTCCGCCACCGGGTGGCCGGTGAAGACCTTCTCGAAGAGCAGGGCCAGGGAGTCGTGGAAATGGTGGCGGTCCCGGGAGGCGCTGGACAGCTTCTCCTGGACCACCAGCTCGCGCAGCCGGGCCACGCTGTATCCCTCGACGTACTCCTCGCTCTTCATCGGGAGGATGTCCAGCTCGGGACGGGCCTCGGCGTAGAGGAGGAAGAGGATGCGGTACAGGTAGCGCAGCGACTCCTTGGTGAGCACGCGCGGGAGTGCGTTCGGGTCGGTGAGCGTCTCCGGGAGCCACTCGGGGAGGTCGTCGGGCTGGACACCGCCCTCGTCGCGGGCGAGTTGCAGGACCTCGTTGGCGATGAGCTGGACGGACTTCTTCAGGCCCTCGCGCAGATCACTGGTCACGCCGACGGAATGGTCGCGGGACTCCGACACCAGGCGGGCGATGTCGTCGTCCCCGCCGTCCTCGGCCGGGCGGAGCGACGGGGCGCCGAACAGGGCGGCGATCACTTCGAGTTCGCCCGCGCTCGCGCCCTTGACGCCCTTGCGGGGCAGGGCGACCTCCAGGCTCACCGCGAGGTGGCGTCCGCGTGCGTAGTTCTCGCGGTCGGCGAGGACCATCACGCCGCCGAACAGGAGCAGCGCGTAACGCGGCGCGGCCGGGTCGGCGAGCAGCCAGGCCGCGAGGTCCGTGACGGTGGTGAGGGTCTTGCCCGAGGCGACCCGGACGGGCGCGGGCAGGCGGTTGGCGGAGCCCTCGGCGCGGGTGCCGGCGATGTCGTAGGCGAAGCCGCCGGTCAGGACGGCGACACCAGGCTCGTGGTGGGCAACGGGGACCGCGACGGGACCGGCCGCGCCGTGCACGGTGAGATGGCCGGGGTTCGGGGTGAAGCCGAGGGCGCGCAGGACGCGTGCGTGCCAGGCGTCCAGGCCCGCGCGCCACACGTCCTCCGGGCTGTCGCCGTACTCGCGAGGCCCGCAGGGCTGGAAGGCGGGCGGCTCCTCCGCACCGCTGTGTGCCTTGAGCGCCTCGACCGCCGTCTGCTGGGCGGCGACGGCCCCCGGGTCGGGCAGGACGTTGAACTTCTCCGCCTCGCCGCCCACGGTGAGCCGTACGTCGAGATAGGGCCCGGTGAGGTCGCGCAGCCCCTGCCGGGGCGTGGGACGGCCCTGGCGTTCCTCGGCCGCCCACTCCTTCAGGCGGCCCGACTTGAGCTGCTTGGGCAGGATCTCGTCCAGGTAGAAGGACGGGAAGTACTCACCCTCGTTGATCAGCGCGTCGAACTTCACGCTTGCCGCTCCTGCCAGGTCGCTTCAGAAATACAAGTCGCTTCAGAAATAGGGGAGGTGACCACGGGAGTCATGAGCTCGGCTCCAGAACCGCCAGGACCCGCACCATCGGGGCGCCGGTCGTGCGCAGTCTGGCCGCCGCCTCTTCCAGGTTCTCGGCGGCCTTCTCGCGGGCGGTGCGTCCGCCGGTGAAGCCGGGCAGCGGCTGCTCCAGCCAGTGGCCGACCTTCTTCTCGTAGGCGCGCAGCGGACGGTTGACGTGCTCCTCCACCTCGGTCCTGCGGCGGCCCATCTCGCGGCGCGTGGCGAGCACGGCCTCCGGTACGAGTTGCTGGAGTGCCGCCGGGTCGCCTTGCGCGAAGTGGTCCGGCATGTTCGGGCCCAGGCCGAGGTCGGCGAGGAGGCCGCGGGTCAGTTCCCGTACCCGGGGCTCCTCCCCGGGCCTGCCGAGACAGTCGACGGCCAGCCAGGCCACCACGGTCGGGCGACCGTCCTTGTTGGACCACACGCCCTGGGTGAGGAAGACCGGCTCCGGGACGCGGGCGCCGTCCACCTGGATCACGGGCGCCTGCTGGCGACCGAGCTGGACCAGGACCTTGTCGGTGATCCACTCGAGGACGGGGTGCAGCTCACCGACGTAGTGCGCGTCCGGCCACAGAGATGAGGAGTCGGCGTCCTCCCGGGCCCGGCGCAGGGAGTCGGCCGCGTCCTCCCGGCTGAAAGTGAGCTTCATGCGGTTGGTGATGCCGTGGTCGCGGAGGTAGCCGGCGGGCAGGACGTCGAGGCGGTCGGCGAGGTCCTCCGGGGTGTCGAAGCTGAGGTCGGTACCGCTGACGGTGGTGTCCAGCCGGAACGCCTCCAGGTCCGCCAGCTCCTCCAGGCCCGCGAGGACGTAGTCGCGGCGGTCCGTGAACAGGCGCAGTTCCTCGACGACGTGGAGGGGGGCGTGAGCGTCGGGGTCGGCCACCGGGGTCCCGCCGGCCTGCGCCGCGGGGGTTTCCGGCACCTCGTCGAACTCGAACCCGGGGTCCGCCTCGAAGTCGTCGTCGAAGTCGAAGCCGCCGCTGAACTCCGAGTCCTCGTACGGGTCGCCGTCCGCGCCGAACTCGGCGTTCAGCTGCTGGGCGAGGGCGAGCCCGCCGCCGTCCGGGGCGTCCAGGGTGTCGAGTGACACGGACTGGAGGTCGTCGACGGCCTGGTCGGGGGCTTCCCCCTTGAAGAGCGCCTCCATCACGCGCTTCTCCTCCAGCGCCCCGTCGTTCTCCTTCGTCGCCGCCTCCACGGCACCGAGGATCGCGTGCACCTTCTCCTCACGGGCGAGGACCTTCTCGGCGATGTCGGTGTCGTCCAGTGCGCCCTCGACGGCCGAGCGGAGGATCAGCGCGCGGAACTCCGGCGGTTCGGTCTGCCCGTACCGGTCGATGCGGCCGTTGCGCTGCTCGACCCTGATCAGGCTCCAGGGCAGGTCCCAGTGGATGAGGTGGTGGCACTGGCGGTGCAGGTTGACGCCCTCGGAGGCGCCGTCGCCCGTCAGCAGCAGCCGTACGTCGCTGCCCGCGCGGGCGAACTCGTCGACGTACTCCTGCTGGACCTTGTCGGAGATGCCGGCGCCGCTGTACATCACCTTGACGGCGGCCTTGGCGTCGTCCTCGTCCTTCCAGCCGAGCAGCGGCGGGAGGACCGCGCCGAGCCAGTCGAGGGTCTCGCGGCGCTCGGAGAAGACGACGGCGCGGAAGGGGCTGCCCGCCTTCACGCCGATCCGGCCCAGCTCCTCGACCAGGCCCGCCAGCTTGGACGTGACGGTGAGTCCGTCGTCCCCGGCGGCGGCGCGCTCGATCGCGCGGGCCAGCTCCATGAGCCGCAGGAGGGAGGCGCCCTCGGGGGTGGTCGTCCGGACGGACGGCGGCTCGTCGGTGATCTTGTGCCGCGGGGGAAGCTCGTGGCCGGTCTTCGCGAGCCGCTGGCGGACGGTGGCGAACATCGCGCGGTGCGAGGACAGGAAGGACTTGAGCAGGACGTACGGGAAGAGGTGGTCCTCGGCCTCCGCCCGCCGACCGGCCTGCTGCTCGGGCCGCGCCAGCCAGTGTTCGGCCAGTTCCTGGAAGACCTGCTCCTCCAGGTCGCCCGCCCGACAGGACACGGGGTGCGAGCAGCCGCGCGGCGCCCAGTGGTCCTTGAGCTGGGCCGCCACCTCGGTGCTGACCTTGGTGCGGCGCAGCATCAGGTGTTCCAGCTCCGCCGCCTTCGGGTTGTTCGGGTCCTTGACCGCCATGGGGTCCAGGAGGCGGATCAGGCCGGTGAAGGCGGGCATGTTGCCGTTGTGCGGGGTCGCGCTGGCCAGAATCAGCGCGTCGGTGCGTTCGGCCAGCAGGTCGGCGAGGGCGCGGCGGTCGCTGCCCTGGTTGATGAGGTTGTGGGACTCGTCGATGACCACGGCGTCCCAGTGGAGGTTCTCCAGCCACGGGCGGTAGCGCTTGGGGTTCTTGAGCGTGTCCATGGAGATGATCACGCGCTTGTAGTACGTGAACGGATTGCGGCCGGCCGGGATCTTCCGCTCGATACGGGCGATACCGGAGCTGTCCAGCCGAACCAGCGGCAGGGAGAAACGCGTCCACATCTCGTGCTGGAACTGTTCGAGGACCGGCGCGGGGGTCACCACGAGGATGCGCTCACCCCGGCCACGCCGGATCAGCTCGCCGAGCAGTACGCCGATCTCCAGGGTCTTGCCGAGACCTACGACATCACCGATGAGGAGGCGGGGGCGGAGCGGGTTCGCCAGGGCCTTCGCGGCGGGCCTCAGTTGGTAGTCCATGCGGTCGAGGAGGAAGCCGTCGGTCAGCGCCAGGCGCCGTTCCCGCTGGGGCAGCGGGGTCTTGCGCAGGACCGCCTCCACGAAGAGGCGGCTGCGGCGGAAGTGGGGGGAGCCGTCGGGGACGAGTCGGGTGTTCTCGGGGCGCAGGACGCGGGGCTGGTCCATCGTGGGGGCGAGGAAGCGGGCGCGCTGGCCGCGGACCAGGTCGGAGGCGCCGACGGCTTCGATCAGGTATTCGCCGGGGCGCAGTTCCTTGCTGTTGCGGACCATCCATTCCTCGTCCCGCACCTCGATGACGGTACCGGGGGGCGGGGGGCCGTCGGGGGTGGGCATGGAGGGTCCTTTCGGGTTGCGCGAGGTGGTGTTGAGAGTAGCGCCGTAGGGGTTGAGCGATGTGGGTGTCTGCGCGTGTGATGCGGCTGGTCGCGCCCACTCGGCGGAGCCGCAGATGTCACAGCCCCGCGCCCCTGAGGGGGTTGTAGTGGCCCCTTGTTTACAAGGTCCCTCGGTGTGCATAGCGCTTGCGCAGCTCTGCTGCGATCTTCTGTGCGGCTCGCGGGGGTGCCTGCGGGACAGGGGGCTGCGGTTCCTGCGGGGGACGTGGGGGCGGGAGGGGGTAGCTCGTGGGGGTCGGCTGGGGGTCCACCGGCGCCGGTGCGGGGGCCGGTGGCTCGGGTGCGGGCTCGATCTCGTCCACCGCGAGCTCGATCTCGTCCGTGTCGACGATGCCGTAGAACCCTGGGTCCATGTCCGGCAGGTCGGCGTCCATCGCCTGTCGGACCAGCTCCTGGACCTCCGGGGCAACAGGGTCGGCGAGGGCGTCGGAGGGAGGTTGCGGAGTCAGGGCCGCGGACTCGACGAGGGCGCTCAGTTGCTCCGCCGCGAGTTCCGGTGTCAGGTCCGCGTCGGCGAGCAGGGTGAGCAGGCTCTCCCGCACCGCGTCGAGATCCGGGCGCTGCAGCGGGTTGGCGACGAGGATCTGGGCGAGCAGCGGCAGGTAGGCGGTGTCCACGCCGTCCCACTTCGGTGGCAACATCAGCGGCATGACGGGATACGGCGGCCTGCCCGTCAGGGCGAAGAACAGGGTGGCGCCGAGCGCGTAGACGTCGGCGGGCTCCTTCACGTGCTTGGTGTCTCTCAGCTGTTCGACGGGCATGTAGGGGCGCGTGCCCATACGGTCGCCGGTCTGGGTGAGTGCCGCGCTGGACTGTCTCTCGGACAGGACAGCGAGCCCGAAGTCCAGTACCACCGGCCCGTCGGGGCCGAGGACGACGTTGCTGGGCTTGAGGTCGCGATGCAGCAGCTTCGTACCGTGGATCGCCTGCAGCGCCTCCACGAGGGCGAGACCCAGCGCCGCGTAGGGGCCGACGCCGAAGGTGCCGGACTCCTTGATCATCGTATGCAGGGAGGGTCCCGCGATGTAGTCCATCGCGAACCACGGCCGCTCGGCGGCCGGATCCTCCTCGAACGCGATCAGCGCCGGCACCCGGCCGCTGACCACGGCCCGCACGGCGTCGATCTCCCTGCCGAACCGTTCCCGGTACTGTGGCTCGCCGTCCAGCAGCTTCGGCTGGATCATCTTGACCACGACGAGCCGGGGCTCCTCGGCCGCGTCACCGTCGGGCTCCACGAGGTTGTAGGCCGCCGCCAGCTCGTCCGAGAGACCGTCCAGAGGAATCCTGCGCGCCAGATAGGCGACGCCCATGCCTCCCTCGCCGAGGCGGGCCAGCAGTTCGAACGGCCCCACCACACGCGGGTCGGCATCGGTGTCCAACGGCTTCATCGGCGCTCTCGTACCCCCGTGCTCTCGTCCCGGCCCGCACATCGGCCACACCTGTCTCGATCAGTTTACGGGCTGCGCCCGGACGTGCACCGACGGTTCGAACGAGCACGCCAAACAGGTCAAGTGGCCTTTTTCCGCGGGTAGTTGACCACGCTTGCTATAAGGTCGCTCACACATGATCACGCATCGTGTGCGCACGGTGCTCGGGGAGTACTCACGGGGAGGCACGGCATGCGGGCCTGGGTGGTGCGGGCGGGCGAACAAGGGGAGCGGGAGCGGGCCGCCCTGGAGGAAGGCCTTCTCCTCACCGGGTGGGACAGGCTCAGCATGGGCGACCTCGCCGGCACCGCCACCCGTGACAGCATCAGGGCCGCCCTGGCCACGGCCTATCCCGACGAAGGTCCGTACACGATCGGCAACTGGACCGGCCAGCTCTACCGCTTCGCCCACGAGATGCAGCGCGGCGATCTGGTGGTCCTCCCCCTGAAATCATGGCTCGTGGCCATCGGCCGGGTGACCGGCGACTACGAGTACCGGGCGGACGCCCCCGACGGGCATCGTCACGTCCGCCGCGTGGACTGGCTGGTCACCGACGTCGACCGGCAGACCATCCAGTCCGACCTCCTCGACAGCATGGGCTCCCTGCTCACCGTCTTCGAACTCAGCCGGTTCGGAGCGGCGAACCGCGTGGCCGCCCTCGCCGAAGGCAAGCCCGACCCGGGGCGTCCGGACGCCGACGAGTTCGCCGCCACCCTCACCGAGCCCGCCAAGCTGTACGAAGAGGTGCGCAGCCGGGGCGCAGACCAGCCGCTCACCCTGTCCATCCGGGACTTCCTCGCCGTCTGGGGTGCCCAGCGGCGCTACCCGGCGGTCACCGAACAGATCAAGAACGACCTGGCGGCACGAGGCCTGGTCACCGTGCCGCCGTTCACCGAGGGCACGCTGGACAGCCAGATCGCAGTGCTGGCGGGAGGCGCCGAGCCGGACGAATCCGGCGCGAGCGCGGTGACCAGACTCTCCGGCAGTCACCTTCCGTCGCTCGCCGTCCACTTCGCCGCGCAAGCCGCCGGCCTCCTGCCGGACGAGGAGTCCGAGACCGACACCATCGCGTACCGGGTGAGCAACCTCGACTCGGCGAACCGCATGCCCGAGTCCGTCCGCGTCGGCGACAGCCTCGGAACCGCCATGACGATCATGGTGCTGCGCGGCTACAGCCAGCTCCCCGTCCTCGACCCGGACGGAAGGCTGCGCGGAGTCGTCAGCTGGGAGTCGATCGGGCGTGCACGCATGGCCGATCCCGCCGCCGACCTCCAGGCGGCCACCGTACGAGGACAGGAAGCGGACCGCTCCGACGATCTGCTCGCCTGGATCGGGACCATCGAACGGTCCGGGTATGTCCTCGTCCGCGACCACGACCACAAGGTCTGCGGCCTGATCACTGCCTCTGACCTGACAGTGCAGTTCGGCACCCGCGTACGGCCCTTCGTTCTGGTGGAGGAGATCGAGCAACGCATGCGCCGCGTGGTCGACCGGTGCATCCCGCTCGACCGCATCAGGGCCGTCGTCCCCAAGGGGCGCGCTTCACGGGTGAACTCCGCCGCCAACCTGACCTTCGGGGCGTACGGACATCTGCTCAAGGCCCCCGAGAACTGGGCTGCGCTGGGGTGGACCATCGACCAGGAGTACTTCCTGGCAGCACTGGAGGAATGCCGGAACTTCCGCAACAGCCTGATGCACTTCAGCCCCGACCCCATCACCGACGAACAGTTGCTTCCTGCACAGGGGTTGCTGGAACTGCTGCGTTCAGTGGACCCGCACACGTGAGAGGTCATCGAGCAGGGGGGTGAGCAACGCCTCCTCGTGCGTCGGGAGGCGTTGTTCCACGTACAGATCGCGGAGCATGTGCGTGTTCGTCCACCGGTCCGCGGAAATGCCGTCCGGCGCGAGGCCGAGGTGGTCGACGTACGCTCCGGCGTCGAAACGCCGGCTCCTCGCCGCCGGTGCCGCGGCAAGGAGCTGATCGACCACGACGAACCCGGCATCGTCGATGTCGGCTCTGACGGAGATCTCGTCGGTGGCTACGGCGAGTCCCGACCATGTGCCGTCTTCCGGAACTCCGCATTTCCCGGAAACTCCAATTCCGATCGCGCACACACCGACACCCCGTCGCAAGAGAACGGTCACGCCCGACAACTTCACCCCCAAGGAAAGACATTTTCGATCATCCCATGAAGCAGTCCCGCTTACAATATGGCGCACCCAATTGACTCCCCAATAAACTCCGAGCGATCCGCATCACCACCGCTCGTCGGCGATCAACAGGGAGCCCCAGGAGATGAGCGAGAATCTTATCGGAATCGCCAACGACGCGATGCCGTACGTGATGACAGCGCTCGGCGCGTACGGAGCGGCAGTACTGACACAAGTACAGGAAGAAGCCGCTGTGGGCACCGTCAGCCTGGGACGGCGACTGGCCCAGAAGATCTTTGGTACGCGCCAGGAGGGAGAAGAAGTTCCCGAGGAATTGACAGACGCGATCGAGGATCCGCAGGACCCCGACAACCGAGGGGCACTGCGCAAAGCCATACGGAAGGCGCTTGCCAACGATGCCGCCCTTGCGGCAGAGGTGAGCAAGCTGGTCGCACAAATCCGCGCGCTCGAGAAAATGGCAGAACCGGGCCAGCATGTCACGTGGCACGGAGATCATTCGGTCAATGTGGTGGGAGGGCCCGGGGGCACCCTCAACACGACGGTCAACGAGGCCCCCAAAGCCGAAGACCCCTTCAAAAGAGGCCAGGAACACCTGAAGCACAAGCACTACACCACGGCTGCCACCTCGCTCGAAGACGCCACCCGAAACGCGGAGAACTCCGCAGAGTCCCACTTCCTCCTCGCGATAGCCACGCTGGGCGACAAGCGGATACGGCTCCAAAAGCGCTCCGTGATCGAGCGCGCCGAACGAGAACTGGCCCAGGCCCTCGCACAGCGCTCACAGCACGAAGGTGCCCTCCTCCTGTCAGCGATCATCAAGGAGGACTACTACGAGGCAAATAGCAAAACCAACTATCCTCCGCCCCCACCGGACCAACTGCTCGACAAAGCCCGCGAAACGCTGACGGAAGACAGCGAACACATCTCCGCCATCCTGAGTCACATCGTGGCGACGGAAAGTTCCGTGTGGCGCTATCTCAAACTGTTGCGCCAGAACTGAACGGAGGAACACGGAACTATGCCCTACATTTTCGGACGACCACAAGACGTGGTGCGCCAATACTTCATCGCACCGCCGGACGACCGCGACAGGTCACTCGGAACCGGCCTGGTACTCGGCGGTGTGGTGCTGCTTGCTCTGGGATGGATCATCCCGGCCTCGATCCTCTCGGACGAAGATGGGATGGATTTCTCGAAGGTCGCCTTCGCCTTCACCTTCTTCGCTGTGGGCATGATCTTCGGTGGACGGCTCATCGCCTCCGGGGTCGCACACGTGCACCGCTACAACAGGCAGACCACCGCCAAGGGGGGCGCACCCACTGACACCGAGATGGACGCGTGGCTCGAGGAGGACCTGAAATCTCTGCGGAAGCAGGCGGAGAAAGAACTCAACATTCCTGAGGAATCACTGATCCGCGACCCCGAACTCATCATCGGCCCGGCACTGCCGACCGACTACGGACTGGGAAGGGACAAGCAGCCGAGATTCGCCAGCTACGAGGCGGCCGTTCTCTACCTCACCGAAAGTCATCTCAGTGTCTACTACTGCGTGATCAACTTCGTGGCCGGGACCCTGGAGCTGGAGACGACCTACCAGTACATGATGTCCGACATCACTTCCGTGGCCACGGTCAACGACCGCAACGTGAACCATGCCGCCAACTCCTCGACCGGACAGGCCATCCGCATGGACGGCCCCATCGCCGTGAGGTACCTCAGCCCAGCCGACGTAAGCGTCCGCCAGGACTTCCGTATCACCATGTCGAGCGGTGAGACGTTCTCCGTCACGGTCGGGTGCCATGCCAACGGCGCGAGCATCATGAACAAGCAATCCCGCGGCCAGGCCCATGGAATCGTCAACGCACTGCGCGCGATGCTGCGCGAGGTCAAGACCGCAGACTAGCCCGCTGGCGCCCTAACACGCGAAAGAGCCCCGACCTGGCCATAAGACCAGGTCAGAGCGCCAAGAGCAGACGAGCCGAGCTGTACGCCGGGTTCTGTGCCGAGGGTCCTCGCGGACCTCTCGGCGACGGCCATCCATCTAGGACCGACGTTGCCGCCGGCCTCGTGCGGTCCACCCGGAGACTCGGGCGGGCAGCCCTCGAACGTCCCCGCAGAGTGCTTTTTACGGCACTCCTTTTGACCTTGCTCCAGGTGGGGTTTACCTAGCTGCCCAGGTCACCCTGAGCACTGGTGGTCTCTTACACCACCGTTTCACCCTTACCGAGGACCGAAGTCCCCGGCGGTCTGTTTTCTGTGGCACTGTCCCGCGGGTCACCCCGGGTGGCCGTTAGCCACCACCCTGCCCTGTGGAGCCCGGACGTTCCTCGGGAAGCCCCCCGTCAAGGGACTCCACGCGGCCGTCCGCCCGGCTCGTCTGCCGTGTCGACCATGTTACCGGCCCTCCACTGTTCGCAGGACCGGCCGCCGTCGCCAGCACCGAGCCCGCCAGGATCAGCGTGAACGCCGCCCCGATGCCCAGCGTCAGCTCCTCCCCCAGGAACAGCGCGCCCGCCGCGACCGCCACCGCCGGGTTGACGTAGGTGAAGACCGTCGCGCGGGTCGGTCCCACCTCCTTGATCAGCTCCAGGAAGGCCACGAAGGCCAGCGCCGTGCAGATCACGCCCAGGCCCACCAGCGCCACCAGCACGGATGTCGACGGCGTCTCGGACGGCCAGGTCACGGCGGCCGGCAGCGCGTACACCAGGGCCGCCAGCGCCAGGCACGGCGCCGTCAGCTGGAGGGTCGGGACGTCCCTCAGCCAGCGGGCCGCGATCAGGGGTGCCGTCGCATAGCCCAGTACCGTCAGCAGCACCTCGCCCAGCGAGCGCGCGTCCCCGCCCGTCAGGTGCGGCACCGTCAGGACCCCCACCCCTCCCAGGCCCAGCGCCAGGCCCGTCACCCGCCGCACCCCCAGCCTCTCCGTCTCCCCGAACGTCTCCCCGAAGAGGCGGGCCAGCAGCACACCCACGATCGGCACCCCGGCGATCAGCAGCCCCGCCGTCGAGCTGGACAGATGCCGTTCGGCGTCCGTCAACGTGAACCACGGGCCGATGATCTCGATGCACGCGAAGGCCAGCATCGGCGCCCAGTGCCTGCGGACCGTCCGGAGCAGGCCGCCCTGGCGTATCGCGAAGGGGAGCAGGAGCAGCGCCCCCAGCGCACACCGCGTGAACACCACGAACGACGGCGACAGCGGAGCCTCCACCGCCACCTTGATCATCAGATAGGGGATGCCCCACACCACTCCCATCAGGGAGAACAGGAACCAGCCGCGTGCAGTCATGCCGCCATGCTCGTCGCGCCGTCAGCGGCCGTCTTGAACGCTGTTGCGGTACGCCGCCGGCGTCACCCCCAGCACCCGCCGGAACCAGCGGGTGAGGTGCGCCTGGTCGGCGAAGCCCACCGCTGCGGCCGTCTCCGCCGGGCGCAGGCCCGATTCCAGCAGGGTCCGGGCTCGGTGGACTCGGTATTGGGCCAGCCAGGCGTACGGGGGCAGGCCCATCGTCGTGCGGAAGGCCCGGAGGAGTTGGTAGCGGGAGAGGCCTACGTCCTCGGCCAGCGTCGCCAGGGACGGAGGGGCCGTCAGTTCGTCCGCCAGGCGGTCACGTACTAGCAGCGCGATGCCGTCGCCGCCCGGCACCGCATCGTCCGTCGCCCGTGCCGTCGAGTGGCGGCAGGCCAGTGCCGTCAGCAGCCATGGCAGTCGGGACTCCGCCTCCAGCGGGTCGGGGCAGGCGCTGAGTTCCGTGTGGGTCAGGCGGAGGGCCGTGGCGAGCTCCGGGTCGTCTATCAGGGGCTCACGGAAGTGCGGGAAGTCGAGTGTGCCGTCGGCCAGCAGGGACGTCTCCGCGTACAGGGCCCGGTACGCGTAACCGCCCGTCGCGTTTCCCGGGCCTCCCGTGTGCACCTCCCCCGGTGCCAGGACGACGATGCTGCCCGGGCCGGTGCGGATGTGCCCGCCCCTGTAGTCGATGATCTCCGAGCCGCCCACGCAGACGCCGACCGTGAACTCGTCGTGGGCGTGGGGCGCGTAGACGTGCTTGTCGAAGCGGGCCGTGAGGAGGTCCAGGCGGGGGCCGCAGCGGCCCAGCCTCGCCCGGGTCCACAGAGCCTGCTCACCCGCTCCACCCATCCGACGTCCGCCCCCGTTCCCGTTGACGGTTCCGTTCCGTCAGGGGTGGAACGCCTTCAGGCCCCTCTTCCATGCCGCCCCCAGGTCGGCGTCGTCCGGAAACCGGCCGTGGATCTCCAGGATCACCATCCCGTGCGCGAAGGCCCACACCGAGCGGGCCAGGTCGATGTCGCCGCCGCACGCCCGTACCAGGGGCATCGCGGCCCGGTCCTCCAGGCCGGCGGGCAGGTCGGCGCGAGGCAGGGGGCGTTCGGTGGCGAGGCAGTAGAGGTGGGGGTGGTCGAGAGCGTACGCGCGGTACGCCTCCGCCAGGGCCGGGAGTGAGCCGGGCTCGCGTTCCTCCGCCGCTTCCATGGTCTGCGCCGACTCCTCGAACAGCTGCGCAATCAGCTCCACCTCCACGGCGTGCTTGTCGGGGAAGTGCTTGTAGAGGGAGGGCGCCTTGATGCCGAGGCGCTCGGCGAGGGCCCGCAGGGTGAGCGCGGCGGGCCCGGACTCCTCCAGGAGGACCCGGGCGGCCGTCGCGATCTCGCGGGCGCGGGGGGTGAGCCGGTCAGCCACGCTGGAAGCCCTCCTTCGTGCGCAGTCCGTAGCCGAAGGCACGGTCGTACGAGATGTGGGCGAGCCAGCCGCATCCGCCCGCGAAGAGGGCGGGCCAGTCGAGGAAGGGCTGGAACGAGTAGGCCACCAGCAGTGCCAGCGGGATCAGGGCGCGGTGTGCCGCGTTGTAGTACGGCACCGCGCGCGGCGGCAGCTGGCCCTTCGCCATCCGGGGCGCGTCACCGAGGGCCACCAGGAAGGTCAGGTCCGGCAGGACGAAGAAGGCGAGCGCCAGGGTGCCGGCGAGCCAGCCGTGGTTGACGGCCTCCAGGACGGCGAAGGCGGACCAGAACAGGGCGTTCGCGAGCCAGGCGGTACGGCGGACGGGGGAGAGGGCCGAGCCGTGGGTGGTGGGACCGTCGGTGTTGGCGTCGGCGTCGGCGTCGGCGTCGGCGTCGGCGTCGGCGTCAGGGACGGTGACGGTGCTCATGACTGCCTCCGGTCGCGGGCTCGTCGAAGACTGGCTGTCGGGCCCATCGCATGTTGTTGGGTGTTCGGTCGTTCGCCGTGATCCAGCGGGCGGAGTTCACGGGCTAACAGCGTTAGCCTTCTCCGTGCTCATGACGGTACGGCTAACAGCGTTAGCCGTCAAGGGAGTTACGCGTCCCCACCGCCGCCCCTTGACCCTGCCGCGACGTCAACGTCTCTACTGATCCCATGCGGATCGGAGAACTCGCCGCCGCCGTCGGCGTCACCACGCGGACCGTGCGGCACTACCACCACCAGGGGCTGCTGCCGGAGCCGGAGCGGCTGGCCAACGGGTATCGGGACTACACGCTGCGGCACGCCGTCGTGCTGGCGCGCATCCGGCGGCTGACCGAGTTGGGGCTGGGGCTGGCCGAGGTGCGGGATGTGCTGGCCGATGACACGGCGAAGGAGCTCGTGGAGATCCTTCAGGAGCTCGATGAGGATCTCGCCCGGCAGGAGGCCGCCATCAGGGAGCGGCGGGTGCGGCTGCGGGCGTTGCTCGATGCCGACGAGTTGCCCGGCGAAGGGCCCGTCTCGCCCGAACTCGCCTCCCTCTTCAGCGAGATGGCGCCCTTGTCCCACTCCCCCATGGCCGTCAAGGACCGTGAGGTGCTCGCCCTCATCGAGGCCGCCGCCGGGCCCGAGGAGCGGGAGCGGATGCTGGCGGCCGTCAGCTCCCTGCTGGGATCGCCCGACGCCGTCGCCCGGGCCAACGAGGCGTACGCGCTGCTCGACGAGCTCGTCGACGCCTCCCCCGACGACCCGCGGATCGAACGGGCCGCCCGGCGGCTCGCCGACAGCACGCCCCGCGAGCTGCTGCCCGAGGCCGCCCCCCTCGATCACGGCAGCAGTTTCCTTCGCGCCTTCTACGCCGACTTCGCCCCGGCCCAGGCGGAGGCCATCCGCCGTGCGCTGCGCATCCTCACGGAGGAGACGGAGGAGACATGAGGACGACCGCCACCCTCGCCGCCGCCCTCGTACGGCATGAACTGCGGCTGTTCGTCAGCCTGTTGCTGTGGCTGGGGCGGCGGACGCATCAGGTCCGGCACGGGCGGGCCTTCGGGTACGCCCGTGGGGAAGGGCCGTTGATGTTCGGGCTCGCGTTCGTGTGCGTGATCGAGTCCGTCACGATGTCCGTGCTGCTTCGGGATCTACCGGTGGTGCACCGGGTCGTGCTCGTGCTGGACGTGTACACCGTCGTCCTCGTCGTCGGGATGCATGCCGCCAACGTCGTACGGCCGCACGTGCTGGACGAGGACTCGCTGCGGATCCGTCGGGCCGCGCATGTCGATCTGCGGATACCGATCGAGCACATCGCGTGCGTACGGCGGGAGTTGCGGGTCACCCATCAGCGTGCCGACGGTGAACTCGGCCTCGCCATGGGCACGCGGACCACCGTCACCCTCGAACTGGACCGGCCGGTCGTCCACTTCACCTTGCTCGGGCGCCCGAAGGTCGTCCACCTGGTCCGTTTCCACGCCGACGAGCCCGGCGAGCTCGTGCACGCCATCACGCGGGCGCGAAGCGCACTTTCCCGGACGGACCAAGTCCCGGATCCGCCTGGGTGAGGCGGACCCGCAGCCGCTCCCCCAGCGGCAGCCGCTCCGGGCCGCCCTCGATCCGGCCGATGACCGCCGGGGACACCAACTGCACGACCCCGACCGTCGGTTGACGCTCCTCCACGTCCACCACGCACCCGTCGAAGACCTCGCCCACCCGATCCTTGAGCAGGGCCGCCTCGACGATGTCCACACAGGCCCGTTCCACCGCGCCCGCGCGTCGGCCGCCCTCGGCCATTTCGCGGGGCAGGGCCTCGAAGGCGGCCAGGACCCAGTCGGGCACGGGGTCCCCCGCCACCGCCGCCAGACAGATCTCCGACGCGTACCGGTCGGCCAGGCGGCGGAGCGGGGCGGTGCAGTGGGCGTACGGGGCGGCCACCGCGGAGTGCGTGGTGATGTCCGGCAGCGCCCCGTCCCGGAAGACCGTGTAGCCCGCGCCCCGGAGCAGCGTCGTGCACTCCTGGAGGAACGCCGCGTGCTGCGGGATCCCCGGATCCAGCGAGCGCACCAACGCCGCGTACGACACATGGTGCGGCCAGTCGATGTGCAGCGCGTGGGCGGTACGGCGGAGGCGGCCGACAGCGCCGTCGGGGGCGGCGGGGAGGGTGCGCAGGACCCCGGTGCCGTGGGCGAGCATCAGGTCGGCCGCCGCCATGCCCGTCAACAGGGAGATCTGGGCGTTCCAGCCGTCGGCGGGGAGCGGGGCGCGGTACGTCAGTTCGTATGTGCCGTCCTGCTCGACGATCTCCTGCTCGGGGACGTTGAGCGAGATGCCGCCCCGCTCCACCTCCAGTTCCTCCCGCAGTCGGCCGATCACCTCCAGCAGGGCCAGCGGTTCCTCGGCGGTCTTCTCGTCGATCTGCTTCTGTACGCCGGCGTAGTCGAGCTTGGCCCGGCTGCGGACCAGGGCTCGGCGGACGTCCACGTCGAGCGTCCGGCCCTCCGCGTCGAGGTCGATCGTCCACAGGGCGGCGGGGCGGGTCCGGTCGGGGAGGAGGCTGGCGGCGCCCTCGCTGAGGGCGGCCGGGTGCAGGGGAACCTTCTCGTCCGGGAAGTAGAGGGTCATCACGCGGCCGTGGGTCTCCGCGTCGAGGGCCGATCCGGGTACGACGAAGGCGGCGACGTCGGCGATGGCGTACCGGACGCGGTAGCCGGTGCCGTGGCGGGAAAGGTGCATCGCCTGGTCGAGGTCGGTGGAGGTGGGCGGATCGATCGTGAACAGGGGGATGTCGGTGGCGTCGTACGACGGCAGGGCGGGAGGCCGCTCGGCCTCGGCAGCGGCCTGAGGCGGGTACGTCTCCGGGACGTCCAGTTCGGTGCGCAGGGCGGTGAGGGCGGCCCGGAGGGGGGCTTCGGGGGCGCCGGTCACGCGGATGTGGCGGCGGGGCATACAGCGAGCGTAGGGCCGGGAAGTCCAAGGAGCACGCCGTACCCTGTCGCAGAGCTCTAGAGAAGGAGATACGCCCGTGCTTGTCCTGCTGCCGCCGTCCGAAGGCAAGGCCTCCTCCGGTCGTGGCGCCCCGCTGAAGCTGGAGTCGCTGTCGCTGCCGGGGCTGACGGCCGCGCGTGAGGCCGTACTCGACGAGCTGGTCGAGCTGTGCGCCGGCGACGAGGAGAAGGCGCGCGAGGTGCTCGGGCTGAGTGAAGGGCTGCGGGGCGAGGTCGCGAAGAACGTCGAGCTGCGGACGGCGGGGGCGCGGCCGGCCGGGGAGGTCTACACGGGGGTGTTGTACGACGCTCTGGAGCTCGCCACGTTGGACGCCGCCGCCAAGAGGCGGGCCGCCCGGCAGCTTCTCGTCTTCTCCGGGTTGTGGGGGGCCGTCGGGGTCGCCGACAAGATCCCCTCGTACCGGTGCTCCATGGGTGTGAAGCTGCCCGGCCTCGGAGCGCTCGGCGCGCATTGGCGTACGCCGATGGCGGCGGCGCTGCCCGAGGCCGCGGGGAACGGGCTGGTGCTGGACCTGCGGTCCTCGGCGTACGCGGCAGCCTGGAAGCCGAAGGGTGAGGTGGCCGGTCGGACGGCGAGCGTGCGGGTGCTGCACGCGCCGACGCGGAAGGTGGTCAGCCACTTCAACAAGGCGACGAAGGGGCGGATCGTACGGTCGCTGCTGTCGGCCGGGGTGGCGCCGAAGGGCCCTGCCGAGCTGGTGGAGGCGCTCAGGGACCTCGGGTACGTGGTGGAGGTGGAGCCTCCGAAGGGGGCCGGGAAGGCGTGGTCGCTGGATGTGCTGGTGGACGAGATCCACTGAGCCCGCACCTCAGCCCACACCCCAGCATGCATTGCAGCATTCGCAACGGGCGTTGCAGCCAACGCTCCTCATCGGCACGATGACGTCATGAACGTGCTGGATCTCGCCCCCGTCGTGCCCGTCGTCGTCATCGAGGACGCCGCCGATGCCGTACCGCTCGCGCGGGCGCTGGTGGACGGCGGGCTGCCGGCGATCGAGGTGACGTTGCGGACGCCGGTGGCGCTGGAGGCGATACGGGCGATCGCGGACGGGGTGCCGGAGGCGGTGGTCGGGGCGGGGACGGTGATCACGCCGGAGCAGGTGACGGAGTCCGTGTGTGCCGGGGCCCGTTTTCTCGTGAGCCCGGGCTGGACGGACGTACTGCTGGAGGCGATGCGGGCGTCCGGGGTGCCGTTCCTGCCGGGGGTGTCCACGGCGTCGGAGGTCGTGGCGCTGCTGGAGCGCGGGGTGCGGGAGATGAAGTTCTTCCCGGCTCAGGCGGCGGGCGGGACGGCGTATCTGAAGTCGCTGGCGGGGCCGTTGCCGCAGGCGCGGTTCTGTCCGACGGGGGGTATCGGGCTCGCGAACGCTCCGGAGTACCTGTCCTTGCCCAACGTCGGTTGCGTGGGCGGGACCTGGATGCTGCCGGCGGACGCGGTGGCGGCCCGGGACTGGGGGCGGGTCGAGGAACTGGCCCGGGCCGCGTCCGCGCTCAGGCCCGCAGGTGGGACGTGTCGTTGAAGAGCCGTACGCTCGCGTTGCCGTCCGCGTAGTACGCCACGGCGGACAGGGACGCGGCCGACAGTTCCATCTTGAACAGGGACTCCGGCGGGGCGCCGAGCGCGAGCCGTACGAACGTCTTGATCGGCGTGACGTGAGTGACGAGCAGGACCGTGCGCCCCGCGTAGGCGGCGATCAGCTTGTCCCTCGTGGCGGCGATACGGGTCGCGGTCGCCGTGAAGCTCTCGCCACCGCCGGTGGGTTCGGCGTCGGGGTCGGACAGCCACCTGTTCAGGTCCTGCGGGTACCGCTCCCGCACCTCGGCGAACGTGAGCCCCTCCCACGCCCCGAAGTCGGTCTCCCGAAGCCCGTCCTCGACGGTCACCTCAAGCCCGAGCCGCTCGGCGACGGCGCCGGCGGTCTCCCGGGTACGGGCGAGCGGGGACGCGAGAATCTCCTGGATCGTGCCCCGCCGGGCAAGCGCGGCCGCCACCCGCTCGGCCTGCTCCCGCCCCACGTCGGACAGCGAGGGATCCGTCCCCCCACTCCCCGAGAACCGCTTCTGAGGCGTCAGCGGAGTCTCCCCGTGCCGCAGCAGCACAAAGGTCGCGGGCGCACCCATGTCGGCAGGTGCCCAACCCGGAGTCGCAACAGCCTTCGCAGCTCGCACATCAGCCTCGGCCTTGGCGGCTCCGCCCCCCGATCCCGGGGAAAAGGAGGCCGAGGACGCGGAGGTGGAGGTGGAGGCGGCGGAAGTGGACGCAACAGCGCCAGCGGAGGACCCCGCCGCAGAGGCGACGGAAGCCGAAGCCAAGGCCGCCCGCGCCCGCGCCACCCCCGCGACCGCGTCCCCCGGCGGGCCGGACGGCTCAGGCGTCGCGGCCTTCACGTCCAGCTCCGCCGTGGAAGCCGAGGCCGACCACTGCTCGCCCCGCTTGCCCGCGTCCATCGCCTCGTTGGCCAGGCGATCCGCGTGCTTGTTCCTCTCCCGCGGAATCCACTCGTAGGTGACGCGGTCCGCCGGGAACACCCGGCCCGCCTCCATGGCCAGCGGCTTCATGTCCGGGTGCTTGATCTTCCAGCGGCCGGACATCTGCTCGACGACGAGCTTGGAGTCCATGCGGACGTGGATGGACGCGGTGGGGTCGAGTTCGTGCGCCGCGCGCAGGCCGGCGACCAGCCCCCGGTACTCGGCGACGTTGTTCGTCGCGACGCCGATGTACTCGGCCCGTTCCGCCAGCGTCTCGCCGGTGGCCGCGTCGATGACCACGGAGCCGTAGCCCGCGGGTCCGGGGTTGCCCCGGGACCCGCCGTCGGCCTCGACGATGAACTCCCGCACGTGCAGCGCCCCTTACCTGGCCCCAGCCTCAGACCCTTGTCCGACAGCCTCAGACCCTTGCCCGACAGTCTCAGACCCTTGTCCGACCCGGATTCCCTACAGACCCGACTCCGCCGTACGCACCAGGATGCGGCGGCAGTTCTCGCACCGCACCACCGTGTCCGGCGCCGCCGCGCGGATCTCGTTGATGTCGGTGATGGCGAGTTCCTGGCGGCAGCCCTGGCAGGTGCGCTGGTACAGCTTCGCCGCGCCGATGCCGCCCTGCTGCTCGCGGAGCTTGTCGTAGAGCTTGAGGAGGTCCGCGGGGATGGTGCCCGCGATGACCTCGCGCTCCTTGGTGACCGTGGCGACCTCGCCGTCGATGCCCTCGAAGGCGGCCTCACGGCGGGCGGTGGCGTCGTCAATCTTGCCCTGGACCGCACCGACCCGCTCGGTCAGCTCGGCGACCCGCTCCTGGGCGGACTCACGGCGCTCCATGACCTCCAGGACGATGTCCTCCAGGTCGCCCTGGCGCTTGGCGAGGGAGGTGATCTCGCGCTGGAGGTTCTCCAGGTCCTTGGGGGACGTGACCGCGCCGGAGTCCAGGCGCTGCTGGTCGCGGGCGGCGCGCTGGCGGACCTGGTCGACGTCCTGCTCGGCCTTGGTCTGCTCGCGGGCGGTGTCGCTCTCCTCGGTCTGCGCGGCCACGAGCAGGTCGCGCAGCTGGACGTGGTCCTTGGTCAGCGCCTCGATCTCGGCGTGCTCGGGCAGCGACTTCCGCTTGTGGGCGAGCTGCTGGAGGCGTACGTCGAGGGCCTGGACGTCGAGAAGACGGATCTGGTCGGCGGGCGCGGCGTTCAGTTGGGGGCTCCCAGTGAGTCAGAGGTGCTGGACGCCGCGTGGGCGGTCCAGGGGTCGGTGACCGTCTTGGACACGTGGACGCGCAGGCCCCATCCGTGACGGTCGGAGATCTCGTCGAGCTGGGTGGCGGCCAGCTCGCACCAGGGCCACTCGGTGGCCCAGTGCGCCGCGTCGAGCAGCGCGAGAGGACTGTGGGCCACGGCCTCGGAGGCCGGGTGGTGGCGGAGGTCCGCGGTCAGGAAGGCGTCGACGCCCGCGGCTCGTACGACGTCGAAGAGGCTGTCGCCGGAGCCGCCGCTGACGGCGATCGTGCGGATGACCGATTCGGGGTCGCCTGCCACGCGGATGCCCTGCGCGGTGGCGGGGAGGCGTTCGGCGGCCTTACGGGCGAGTTCACGGAGCGGCAGGGGGTGGTCCAGCTCGCAGATGCGGCCGAGGCCCCGGCGGCCTGACGGGTCCGTCGCGTCCGGCACCAGCGGCCGTACGACCCGCAGGTCCAGCGCGCCCGCCAGCGCGTCGCTCACGCCCGGGTCCGCCGTGTCCGCGTTGGTGTGGGCCACGTGCAGCGCGATGTCGTTCTTGATGAGGGTGTGGACGACGCGGCCCTTGAAGTGGGTCGCCGCGACCGTCGTCGTGCCGCGCAGATAGAGGGGGTGGTGGGTGACCAGCAGGTCGGCGCCCAGCTTCACCGCCTCGTCGACGATCTCCTGGACCGGGTCGACGGCGAACAGGACCCGCGTGACCTCCTGGTCGGGGTCGCCCACGACGGTGCCGACCGCGTCCCAGGACTCGGCACGCTCGGCGGGCCACAGGTTCTCCAGCGCGGCGATCACTTCGGACAGACGGGGCACAGACACAGGGGACACGGGAAAAGGCTACCTGGCTGTTCTGTGCCGTTGTACCGGTGCGGGCGCCGCTCGCCCCGTACAGCACAATCGCCCCGGTTTCCTCAGGCGAATCGTTCCTGGGCCACCCCTTTGTGTGAAGTGGTAGGCGGCCGGTCCCCCGTCTGTGCGTGCGAAAACTAGCTTCGTGGCCGGAGGTGACCGAACGATGACGGCCTGTGCGATCGAGCCCACGGCGGCGGACGAGGACGGTACGCCGCAGGCTGGCTGCACGATCACCGCGGACGGCGCTTACGCCGCCCGCCTCACGCGTGACGGCGACTCCTGGTTCCCGGAGCGCTGGACACTGGACGGCCCCGAGCCGTATGCGGTGCCGTTGCCCGGCAACCAGCCGGAGGAGCCCGGCACCGAGGTGCACCCGATGGGCGACGGACGGGTCCTGATCCGGCGGTTCGCCGACGGGCGGCACAACTTCTCGCTGCTCTACCCGACCGGACCCGGCACCGGTGAGCTGCTGCTCGGGGCGGTCGAATGCCCCGAGGAGGGCACCCGGCTGCGGCTGCTGCCGCCCGCGCCGGGGGGCGAGAAGGCGTACGCCATCGCCGTGGGCCGGCATTCGACGGCGGTGTGGCTGGTGGCGGGGGGCGCCTTCGGGCCCGAGCATCTCGCGGAGATCCCGGGTCGCTGCTCGGGCGGGGTGTGGCTGGACCGGACGGGGCGGATGCTGGCGCTCGACCGGGAGGTCGGGGGGTGCGTCAAGACGATCGTGGTGGATCTGGAGCGGGGTGGCGAGGTCTCGCCGCTGCTGCAGATCGCCGTGGGCAGTGACGACCGGCTGCTGCTCGCCGACCCGGACAGCGGGCTGCTGCTGATCCGCTCGGACGCGCCCGGTGAGGAGCGGCTCGGGTGGGGCGTACTGGGGAGCACGCTGCCGGTGCGGTTCCCGGAGAGCCTCAGGATGCCGGAGTGCGTGGTGACGCCGTTCGCCATACAGCCCGGGCAGGTGCTGATGCCGGAAAGCTGCGCGGTGGCGTTGCGGATCGACGGGCCGGTCGGCAGCTGGGTCGGGCTGTGGCGGCCCGACGAGCGGCAGGTGCACCATCTCGCGGCGCCCATGGGGTGGCTGACGGGGGCCGGGCTGTGGACGCGGGACGGGGTGCTGCGGCTGCCGTACACCACGGACGAGGTGCCGTGCGCGCTGGCCGAGTTGACCGTGCCGGCGGGGGAACCGGGGGGCGGGGGAAGGGCGGGGGACGCGGGCCCGGAGGATCCGGTCCGGGACGGAACGGCCGACGAGCCGGCGCCGGGGAGGCCGTCGAGCTCGGACGGGCCGTCGGAACCGGATCCTCCGGAGCCTGTCGTGGCGCGGCCCGTGCCGCTGGGCAAGGCCCCGTTGGAGGCACTCGGCAAAGCGCCCGTCAAGGACCTCGGGAAAACGCCGTTGGGTGGTCTTGTAACGAACTAGTGCCGGTTGGCGTGGCCGTCTGGATCCGCCCCGTGGTGCGCCGGTTAAACTCGCCCGGCTGTTAGAAAGATCATGTTGACGGGGTGAGTTTTTCCGATGAGCGACGCAAGCACGATCCAGCCGCCGCGCACCGATGTCCAGGAGTCCGCCGGCCACGGCAGGCACCGGGGTCAGGTCTCGGCACAGGACGGTGAGTCGGCCCCTCGCGGCCGCCACCGCAAGCCGGTGGAGGAAGCCGAGAAGGCTGCCTGACGGTACGGCGAAGGGGTCCGCGTGTCGGCTGACACGCGGACCCCTTCCGTATGCCCGTGGGTCTCCTACTCCCGCTTGAGCCCCAGTACTTCCGCCGCTCCGAACGTCTCCCCCACCGGCTGCGCCGCGTAGTGCGGGGTGAGCAGGGCGTCGAGTTCGTCGTAGGTGAAGGTCTCCTGCTTACTGTCGAACTTGGCCTGTACCCGCGGCCGTTCGACGACGGCAACCATCCCTCCGTGTACGACGAGAAGCTGGCCGTTGACGCGCGCGGCAGCCGGGGAGGCCAAGTAGCCGACGAGCGGGGCGACATGCTCGGGGGCGAGTGGGTCGAGGCCGGCGTCGGGGAGCTGGAGGCCCGCGAAGACGTCCTCGGTCATCCGGGTGCGGGCGCGGGGGCAGATGGCGTTCGCGGTGACGCCGTACTTGGCGAGGGCGAGGGCCGTGGAGGTGGTCAGGCCGACGATTCCGCCTTTCGCCGCCGCGTAGTTGGGCTGTCCGGCCGAGCCCGCGAGGAACGCCTCCGAGGAGGTGTTCACGATCCGCCCGTACACCGGCCCTCCCGCCGCCTTGGAGCGCTCCCGCCAGTGCGCGGCGGCGAAGCGGGTGGTGTTGAAGTGCCCCTTGAGGTGGACCCGGATCACCGAGTCCCACTCCTGCTCGGTCATGGAGAAGACCATGCGGTCGCGCAGGATGCCCGCGTTGTTGACGAGGATGTCGAGCTTGCCGAACTCCGACACCGCCAACTGGATGAGCTGCTGCGCCTGTTGGAAGTCGGACACGTCCCCGGTGTGGGCGAGCGCCTTGCCGCCCGTGGCGCGGATCTCGGCGGCGACCTCCTCGGCGGGGCCCGCGGAGGCCTCACCGGAACCGTCCCGGCCGGGCTGACCGTAGTCGTTGACGACGACGGCCGCGCCGAGCCGGGCGAGTTCGAGCGCCTCGGCCCGGCCGAG
Source organism: Streptomyces sp. S.PB5 (assembly GCF_030403745.1). Lineage (GTDB taxonomy): Bacteria > Actinomycetota > Actinomycetes > Streptomycetales > Streptomycetaceae > Streptomyces. The sequence continues at coordinate 337,861 of NZ_JAQMWP010000001.1, read as the reverse complement.
TCCGCGTCCGGCGCCGGTGACGATCGCGGAGAGTCCCTCAAGTGGCAGTGACATACGTGGAGTTCCCCTCTTTCCCCCAGAGTTCCCCCGGACCTCTCACAGCTCGATGCAGGTCCGGAGCGAAGTGCCGGTCCGCATCTGGTCCAGGGCCTCGTTGATGTCGGCCAGCGGGACGCGGTGGGTGATGAGCCCCTCCAGGTCGACGCGGCCGGCCCGCCACAGGGCGATGGTCCGCTCGTAGGAGGTCAGGACGTCGCCGCCGCCGTACATGGACGGCAGGATCCGCTTCTCGTCGAAGAACAGCTCGAACATGTTGAGCTGGAGGTTGTCGTCCATGGCCCCCGCGCCGACCACGACGAGAGTGCCGCCGCGCCGGGTGTTCTCGTACGCCGTGCGGGCGGTGGCCGACTTGCCGACGACCTCGAAGACGTAGTCGAAGCCCTCGCCCGCGGTGATCTGCTGCTTGGCGTCGGCGAGCTCGTCGGGTGAAACGGCCCTGGTGGCACCGAACTTGAGGGCGGACTCGCGGCGGGTCCGCACCGGGTCGACGGCCACGATCTCGGCGGCGCCCTTGAGCCGGGCGCCCTGGATCGCGGAGATGCCGACGCCGCCGCAGCCGATGACGGCGACGGACGAACCGGCCGCGACATCGGCGGTGTTGAGGGCGGCGCCGAGTCCGGTGGTGACCCCGCAGCCGATCAGCGCGGCGATGTCGAAGGGCACGTCGTCGGGGATCGGCACCGCGCAGCCGGCGTCGACGACGACCTCCTCGGCGAAGGTGCCGGTGCCGGCCATGCCGAAGACATCGCCGGAGGGACGCTTGAAGTTGGGGGTGCCGGCGTTCATGAACCCGGCCAGACACAGTTCGGTCTGGCCGCGCTTGCAGGCGGGACAGGCACCGCAGGCGGGCAGCCAGCAGACGACAACCCGGTCACCGGCCTTCAAGTGGCCGACGCCTTCGCCGACTTCGAGGATCTCGCCCGCGCCCTCGTGACCGGGCACGAAGGGCGCCGGCTGCGGCAGTACGCCGCTCATCCCGGACAGGTCCGAGTGGCACAGCCCCGCGGCCCGCACCCTGATCCTGACCTTTCCGGGCCCGAACCCCACCGCCTCGACGTCGTCGAGGACCTCCAGCTTGTCCTGGCCGATCTCGTGCAGTACGGCTGCGCGCATGGTGCGGCTCCCCTCAGACAGCCTCAACGGCGAGTGGAATTACGTGTGTTCGACGACGGTGTCGGCGAGGACCGGCACATCGCCCCGCTCGACGGCGCTCACGGCGACCCGGACGGCGTCCTGCTGCTGCCACATCCGGATGCGCAGGGTCTCCCCCGGGTACACGACCCCGGCGAACCGGGTGACGTACGACCGCACCCGTGTCACATCCCCGCCCAGCAGCGTGTCTACGACGGCCTTGAGCGTGATGCCGTAGGTGCACAGCCCGTGCAGGATGGGCCGTTCGAACCCGGCGACCTTGGCGAACTCGGGGTCGGCGTGCAGCGGGTTCCAGTCGCCGGAGAGCCGGTAGAGCAGGGCCTGGTCCTCGCGGACGGCCCGCTCGACGATCCGGCCGGGCTCGCCGGAGGGCGGGTCGAGCCGGGCGGACGGCCCCCGGTCGCCGCCCCAGCCGCCTTCGCCCCGTACGAAGATCTGGGCGTCGTTGGTCCACAACGGGCCCTCGGCGTCGGCGACTTCGGTGCGCATGACGAGGACGGCCGCCTTGCCCTTGTCGTAGACGGCGGCGATCCGGCCGGTGGCGGTCGCCGCGCCCTCGACGGGGATGGGGCGGTGCAGGGTGAGCGACTGGCCGCCGTGCAGGACCTTGGCGAGGTCCACCTCGATGCCGGGCATGGACAGACCGCTGATCACGCCGGGTGAGCCGTTGCCCGCGACGGTGGCGAAGCTCGGCAGGACGTGGAGGCGGGACTCCAGGGTGTAGCGCAGCTCGTCGGGGTCGGTGGCGGGGATTCCGGCGCCGACGCCGAGGTGGTAGAGCTGCACGTCCTTGGAGTTCCAGGTGATCTCGCCCGTCCTGGGCTCGGCGGCAACGGCCTTGGCGGCGTCGATGGGCATGGGGCTCCTGAGGGCTCGCTCCGGATCGGAGACCTCGGTACGGCCGTCCGCACCGTCGGCCGCACCGAGGTCGTTCACGGGGCCGGGCCGGAGGCGTTCGGGGTGATGCTCGGGGTGGGGCTCGGGGTGGGGCTCTTCTAGAACGCGTTCCAGTACGGCGACCCCTGTATAGCCCAGCTCCCGATAGTTGTGAAGACTGCTGACGGCATGTCAGAAACACCGGTCCGCTCCGGGGCCAGGACATTTGTACTGCCGGATTCCGTACATGCGCCCCTGCCGCGCAGGTGGCGGGGTTCGTAGCGTGGAGCCATGACGACAGAGGAGAGCGACAAGAGGACCTGGGCGCGGAGGGCGTCGTGCCGCATGGACGCGTGGCAGGCGGCGCGGGCGGACTGGAAGGAGGACATGGAGCGGTTCAAGGACGACCAGCGGGCCGCCCGGCGCACCGGGAAGCGGGCCGAGAACCCGGGCCCGCCGCCCACCGGCTTCTCCCTCCTCCCCTGGCTGCTGCTGGGGATGGGCGCGTTCTCCAACCTCTTCCAGGCCGGCACACCCCAGCCGCTGCTCGGCGGACTGGGACTGCTCGCCTTCAACTCCCTTTACATCTATGTGGTGTTCAGGGCGTTCCGGAAGGAGACCCGGGAGGCTCGCTCGACCCGGGCGGCGCTGATCCTGCTGGGCGCGGTCACCTGCGCCCTCGCCCTCGGCTACGGCGGCAGCTGGCTGTACTTCTTCCCCCTGCTGGGACTCGCCACCGGCGCGATCACCCGCGGCCCCTGGCTCGGCCGGGTCGGCCTCGCCGTGACGGCCCTCGCGGTGGCCGTCTCCGCGGTCCAGGAGGGCTGGGACGCGGTGAACATCGCGTACGCCACCTTCCTGTCGACCATGGTGACCGCCGCGATCCTCTCCCTCTCCGAGGCGGTACGAGAACTGCGCGCCGCCCGCGAGGAACTGGCCCGGCGCGCGGTGGAGAAGGAGCGCCTGCGCTTCTCCCGCGACCTGCACGACCTCCTCGGCCACACCCTCTCGGTGATCGTGGTGAAGTCGGAGGCCGCGAGGCGGCTGGCCTCGCGCGACATGGACGCGGCGCTCGCCCAGATCACCGACATCGAGTCCGTCGGCCGCCAGGCGCTGACGGAGATCCGCGAGGCGGTGACGGGCTATCGCGACGGCAGCCTCGCCACCGAGCTGGACCGGGCCCGCTCGGCACTGGAAGCCGCGGGCATCGAACCCGTCGTACGGCACTCCGGACCGCCCCTCGCCGCACAGACGGAGACGCTGCTGAGCTGGGTGGTGCGGGAGGCCGTGACCAACGCGGTACGGCACAGCGGGGCGGGGCGGTGCGAGATCTCTGTCGAGGGGGCGGCGGAACGGGTGCGGTTGCGGGTCATGGACGACGGACGGGGACCTTCGGACACTGCGGGTTCGCCCGGCACGGGGTTGACGGGGCTGAGGGAGCGGCTGGCGGCGGCGGGGGGACGGTTGGAGGCGGGGCCTGGGGTCGGGCCGCGAGGCGGGTTCGTGGTGGTGGCGGAGTTGCCGGTGGGGGCGGTGGGGACGGTGGAGGCACCGGAGACGGCACGGGCGATAGGGGCGATGGGGACCGTGGCGCGGGTGGTGGGGGCCTGAGCCTCGGGAGTCAGACCTGCTGCTCGGCGGAGAGGCAGGGGAGAGGCAGGGGACTGGGGTGTCCTGGATGGTGCCGGGCACGGAACAGGACGAGGGGTGGGCGAAAGGCCGATGCGGCTCGAACGAGGCCTGGGCGGCGGAGCCGTCCTCCCGGAAGACCAGCGGATGCAGAACGATCTCCCGCCCGCCGCAACAGGCGGAGACGCAACAGGCGGAGAACGGACAACACGTCGTCGGCAGTCATCCCTTGAGCGATGTCAGATGCGACCCTGAGGCCGTGAACGAGATGCCCCGGGACCACCGGCCAGCCAAGTCCATCAGGGTTCTGCTCGCCGAGGACCAGGGGATGATGCGGGGCGCCCTCGCCCTGCTGCTCGGGATGGAGGCGGACATCGAGGTCGTGGCCCAGGTGGGGACCGGCGACGCGATCGTGGACGCGGCCCTGACCCACCGCCCCGACGTCGCCCTCCTCGACATCGAACTCCCCGGCAAGAGCGGCCTGGACGCCGCCGCCGAACTCCGCGACGAGGCTCCCGACTGCCGGGTCCTGATCCTCACCACCTTCGGCCGCCCCGGCTACCTCCGCCGAGCGATGGAAGCCGGAGCCGCGGGCTTCCTGGTGAAGGACGGCCCGGTCGAGGAACTGGCCACGTCCATCCGCAGAGTCCTGACCGGCGAAACGGTGATCGACCCCGCCCTCGCCGCGGCCGCCCTCAGCGCCGGCCCCAACCCCCTCACCTCCCGTGAGTGCGACGTCCTGAGCGCCTCGGCGGACGGCGCGACGGTCGCGGACATCGCCGCCACCCTCCACCTCTCCGAATCCACCGTCCGCAACTACCTCTCCTCCGCGATCGGCAAGACGGGGACGAGGAACCGGACGGAGGCTCTGCGGGAGGCCAGGCAGCGGGGGTGGGTGTAGGCGCGGGGATGAGTGCAGGGGCGGGCGTCGGTGTCGGTGTCGGTGTCGGTGTCGGTGTCGGTGTCGGTGTCGGTGTCGGTGTCGGCGGAGGGTGCTGGGCGAGGTGTGCTAACTCCTCCTGAACAGCGCCGTCCACAAGAAGTCCTCCCCGAAGCACGCCGACCCCTCCGGCTCGTCGGACATGCGTCGCAGTTCCACCTCCGTCAGGTCGGAGAAGATCCACCGCAGGGACTCGGCGGTGTACGCCAGCCCGCCCTCCAGCCGCTCCCGTCGGTAGAACTCCGTGTCGGACAGCTCCGAGCCCATGCCGCCGGCCGCGAAGCAGGTGAGGGCGAAGTGGCCATCAGGAGCGAGGAGTCGGTCCAGGAGGCCCAGGTAGGTGACGCGGCGGTGCGGTGGCAGGTGGTGGAAGCAGCCGGAGTCGTAGATCAGGTCGTACGGTCCCGTCAGTTCCGTGCCCGCGAGGGCGAAGGCGTCGCCGCAGTGGAAGCGGGTCCTCCCCCGCGTCTCCTCTCCCGTCCCCCTCGCTCTCTCCTCCGCCCAGGCCACCGGCGTCGGCGACAGGTCCACCCCGTCCACGTCGAAGCCGCGCGCCGCCAGATACAGCGAGTTGCGGCCCGGACCGCACCCCAGGTCCAGGGCGCGGCCGCCGCCCGCCGGCAGGAGGCCTCGGTCGACGTACGACACCAGGTTCTCGTCCGGCTTCGCCACGAAGAACGGCACCGGTCTGGAACGGTCGGCGTAGAAGCCGTCCCACCAGGAGGCACCCTGCTCCGTCCAGCGGTCGGCGTCCGGTGCGAACAGGCCGTCGAGGAGGCGTAGTACGTCGTCGACAGTGCGGATGTTCCGGTCCATGTGCATGATCTGCTCCCCCTTCCCCACGGTGGCGAGCCTAGGGGCGTGGGGATGGAAATACCAGGTCAGGGGTGGTGGGTGACAGCTGCTCAGGCTGGCTCACCAGCGGTGTGCGGGGCCGCCGCAGCCCGGCTGCGGGCCGACTCCGCGCACGGGGCGAAACAGCCTCAGCACGCGGACGGAAGGCCGGTACGGGGGCCTCGCCGGCCATCCCGGCGGCACATTTTCCCTCGCGCCGCCGCCCCTGCACGACCGCACCCCCGGCGGTGTCCGCTACTCCACCGCCGACACCTCCACCGACTTGTACGCCGTACCCTTCGGCGCCAGGCAGACGAACCAGTCCACCGGGGAGCCCTCCGCCGGGCGGATCGACAGTTCGTCGGTGCTGATCTCCGCGTTCGACGGGGCGCGGTCCACCCGGGTCATCGTGCCGTCCTTCCAGGTGCAGGTGACCTGCTGGGCGTATTTGCTCACCTGGCCGATGACCAGGCGCTCCGGGCCCGTGGAAGCGGGGGCGGAGGGGTCGCCCTTGGAGGAGATCTCGGTGGGGATCGCCGCGGCCTGGATGTCCGTGCCCGAGGCGTCGTCGCCCTTCATGAAGTCATCGCCGAACACCATCGTGCCCTCGGACCCGTCGCTGTAGCGCACTTGGTACGTGCTCTTGCCGATCAGTTCGGCGGCCTCGGTCACGCCCGACGGGACATCGCCGTACTCGCCCATCGCCTCGAACTGACCCGCGGCCTGGACCTCGTTCCTCGGGGCATCCCAGACGTCGATGACGACCCTCCACTCCTTGCCGTTCTCCTCGCCGGTCGCGAGGGTCGTCCGGGCCGGTGCGAAGAGGTCGGCGGTCGGTGTCGCCGACTGGGTCGCCGCCGGTGCCACCGTCTCGCCGCCGCCCGGCAGTCCGGCCACCGCGAGCGTCGCCGAGGAGCCGGCGAGCACCAGTGCCGTGGCCGCGGCGACGGCCCAGCGGCGGGTCCTGCGGCGGCGGCCGCCTCGGACGACCTCCTGGTAGGGGGCTGTACCGATCTCCACCTCGTCCGTGGCGGCGGCCAGCAGGACGGAGATGTCTCGGTTCGCCATGTCGTGGTTCGTCTCCCGGTCCGCGCTCATCACTTCCGCCCTCCCTGCGCCACGCGCGTCGCCTGCGTCGGCCGCCCTGCCTGCGTCAGCTGTCCTGCCTGCGCCGCCCCCGCCGACTGCGCCGACTGCGCCGACTGCGCCGACTGCGCAACCATGTCGACCAGCCCCGGTATGGCGCGGAGTTTCGCGATCCCCTTGGCCGCGTTGCTCTTCACCGAGCCGACGGAACAGCCCATCGCCTCGGCGGTCTGGGTCTCGGTCAGGTCCTCCCAGTAGCGCAGGACGACCGCCTCACGCTGGCGCGGCGGCAGTTGGGCCAGCGCCTTCAGCAGGGCGTTGCGGTCCTCGGCCTGGGCGATGCGGTCACCGGTGTCGGCGACCTCGCGCGCCAGGCCCGAGTCGTCCTTGGGCGCCAGGAACTCCCTGAGCCGTCTGCGGTGTTTCCGCGCATGCGCGTTGATCATCACGCGCCGTACATACGCCTCCGGGTCGTCGGCCGAGCCGACTCTGCGCCAGGCCACATAGACCCGCTCCAGCGTCGACTGGACCAGGTCCTCCGCGGCGTGCTGCTCCCCCGTGAGGAGAAATGCCGTCCGCAGCAGCCGCGGCCAGCGGCCGATGACGAAGCTCTGGAACTCCTCGTCCCGAGCCTCCTTGCGATCCCCCATGGGCACCTCCTAGATGTCTGAAGGAGTCCATGGGCCGTCCGGACCGTTGCCTCCCTCCGCGGAGATCTTTTCAACCGCCTCGCAGACACCCCTCGCCACAGCCCAACCGGTTTTCCGCTCCCCTTGGGGCACATCCGCCCGGTCCACCATTCGCTTCCCGCCTCACACCTCCGGCACTGCTTCCGCCCCCATCCGCTTCCGCGGCAGCCACACCACCATCAGCACCGCCCCGACCGCCAGCACCCCGGCCCCCACCCGGAACACCAGCGCGTACCCCTCGGTCAGCGCCCCCGGCCCGGCGTCGTCCCCCGTCCGGGCCGCCGCCAGCGTGGACATCACCGCGAGCCCCAGCGAACCCCCCATGGTCCGCGAGGTGTTGACCAGCCCCGACACCAGCCCGGCCTCTCCCGGCGCGGCCCCCGATATGGCGAGCGCGGCCAGTGGTGTCGTCGCCAGTCCCGCCCCCAGCATCATCAGAATCCCGGGGCACATGATGGCCACCACGTACGATCCGTCCACCCGCATCGTCGACTGCCAGGCGAACCCGGTCACCGCCACGACGGTCCCCAGCACCGCCACCTTCCGCTCGCCGAGCACCCGCATGAGCCGTGGCGCCAGCTTGGAACCGAGCACGATCGCCAGCGAGCTCGGCACCAGGGCGAGACCGGCCTGGACCGGCGTGTAGCCGAGCACGTTCTGGGCGTAGAGCGTCATGAAGAACCACATGCAGAACATCGCCGCGCCGGACAGGAACATCGCCGTGTTCGCCGAGGCCACGGACCGCAGCCGCAGCAGCCCGAGCGGCATCAGCGGAGCCGTCGTACGCGCCTCGACGAGCAGGAACATCCCGATCAGCGCCGCCCCGGCCACGAGCGGCACCACGGTCGCCGCCGACGTCCACCCCTCGGCCTCCGTCTGCGAGATGCCGTACGCGAGCGTCGCCAGCCCGGCGGTCACCAGGACCGCGCCCGGTACGTCGAGCCGCCGGCCGTCCCCGGCACGGCTCTCGGTCAGCCACCACAGGGCGCCGAGGAGCACGGCCGCGCCGACCGGGACGTTGATCAGCAGTGTCCAGCGCCACGACCACAGGTCCACCAGCACCCCGCCGACGAACCCGCCCGCCGCGCCGCCGCCCGCGCCGACCGCCGTCCAGGTGGCTATGGCACGCGCGCGTGCGGCCCCCTCGGGCACGGCGGACGTGACGATCGTGAGCGTCGAGGGCGCCAGCACCGCCGCCCCCAGTCCCTGCACGGCCCGTGCGAGGAGCAGCTGCCAGCTCTCCTGGGCGAGCCCGCCGCCCAGTGAGGCCAGCGTGAACAGACCGAGCCCGACCAGGAACATCCGCTTGCGGCCGTACAGGTCACCGGCCCGTCCGCCGAGCAGCATGAACCCGGCGAAGGCGATCGCGTACGCGTTCACCACCCACTGGAGGCCCTGCTCGCTCAGCCCGAGGTCGGCCCGCATCGAGGGCAGTGCCACGTTGACGACGGAAACGTCGAGCACGACGAGGAACTGACCGGCACAGGCGAGCGCCACGAGCACCCAGGCGGGCGGCGCGGTACGAGGACGGGGGACGCGGCTGACTTCCTCGGCTCTGAGCATGCCTGTCATGCTCCCAACCCCCCGACACTCCTGGCATCGGGATTTCGGCCTACACCCGGAGCCCCGGACGACCGGACCCCGGTCCCAGGCCCCCTTCCGTCAAGAGAAGACAAAGAATTCGTTAGCTGCCCGAAGCATCGGAATAGTTGCCCCAGTACACCTGGTTGCCGACACACATGAGACACACGCCGACCGACCAGCCCCACCGCACAGCGAGCGCCGCCCTCGTCCCGGTGCTCGCCTTCGCGGGCATCGTCGTCGCGGTGATGCAGACCCTGCTCGTCCCGGTCATCAAGGACCTCCCGCAGCTCCTCGACACCGCCCCCAGCAACGCCACCTGGGTCCTGACCTCGACCCTCCTCTCGGGCGCCGTCGCCACCCCGATCATGGGCCGCCTCGGTGACCTGTACGGCAAGCGCCGGATGCTGATCGCGAGCCTCGCGGTGATGGTGGTCGGCGCCCTGGTCAGCGCGCTCACCAGCGACCTGCTGCTGATGATCGCCGGCCGTACCCTCCAGGGCTTCGCGATGGGTGCGATCCCCCTCGGCATCGGTCTGATGCGCGACATGCTCCCCCGCGAGAAGCTCGGCTCGGCGATGGCCCTGATGAGTTCCTCGATCGGTGTCGGCGGCGGCCTCGCGCTGCCCCTCGCCGCGCTCATCGCCCAGCACGCCGACTGGCACGCCCTCTTCTACGGTGCCGCGGGTCTCGGCGTGCTCTCGATCGTCCTCACCCTCCTCGTCGTACCGGAATCCCCCATGCGCGCCGAGGGCTCCTTCGACGGGCTCGGCGCACTCGGCCTCTCCACCGGCCTGGTCCTGTTCCTGCTGCCGATCACCAAGGGCAGCGACTGGGGCTGGACCTCCGGCACCACGCTCGGCCTGTTCGGCGCCTCGGTCGTCGTCCTCCTCCTCTGGGGCGTCTACGAGCTGCGCACCAAGGCCCCCCTCGTGGACCTGCGCACCACGGCCCGCCCGGCCGTCCTCTTCACCAACCTCGCGTCGATCATGGTCGGGGTCTCGTTCTACGTCGTCTCCCTCGTCCTCCCCCAGCTCCTGCAGCTCCCGAAGGCCACCGGCTACGGCCTCGGCCAGTCGATGGTCGTCGCCGGTCTGCTGGTCGCCCCGCTGGGCCTGACGATGATGCTCACCGCCCCCGTCTACGCCCGCCTGTCCGCGAAGTACGGCCCCAAGCTCACCCTGATCCTCGGCATGCTGATCATCGCGATCGGCTACGGCGCCGGCCTGGGCCTGATGAGCGCCGCCTGGCAGAGCCTGGTCATCTCGGTCGTCCTCGGCGCCGGCATCGGTCTCGCGTACTCCTCGCTCCCCGCCCTGATCGTCGGCGCGGTCCCGGCCTCCGAGACGGGCGCGGCGAACGGCCTGAACACGCTGATGCGTTCCATCGGTACGTCGGTGTCGAGCGCCGTCATCGGCATGGTGCTGGCCAACACCGCGAACACCGTGGGCGGCGTCGAGATCCCGACCATGCACGGCTTCCGCGTCTCCTTCCTCATCGCGACCGGCGCGGTGGCGATCGGCCTGCTGATGGCCCTGTTCCTGCCGAGGCAGCGCCCCGCCGCCAAGCCGGAACTGCAACTGCGCGCGAGCAGCGAGGAGGACGCCAACCTGGAGCGCGCCGAGGAGGCCCTGCGCGGCTTCCGGGGCCGGGTCCTGGACGCCGAGGGCACACCGGTCGCCCGCGCCAAGGTCACGCTCATCGACCGCCGCGGCCGCCAGGCCGGGGCCACCCTCTCGGCGGAGGACGGCAGTTACGCTCTCGCCGTACCCGCCCAGGGCGCCTACGTCCTCGCCGCCCGCGCCGCCGGCCACGGCCCGCTCGCCTCCTCCGCGACCCACGCGGGCGACGAGAGCGCGGTCGACCTGGACCTGGCGCTGCCGGGTGAGACGGTCCCCACCGCCTGACCCCACCGCCTGACCCAGCCCTCCCGCTGCCCCGCCCCCGCCTCACCTGCTCCCCTTCACCTCGCCGCCGGCACGACGCAACCACGCGGATGCGGAAGCAGTCGTATGCAAGGGGCGGGACCCGGCGGCAGCGCGGGTGGGGAATCAGCGCGGGGAGCGGAATGATCAAGACGGTGTTCCGGACCAGTGACGTGCCGGCGGAGGACCGGTTCGAGTACTGGCGGGAGTTGATGAGCCGGACCATCGCGCCCAGCGAGATCAGCAGCCACCACACCGCCGACTTCTGGGCGGAGCAGCGACTGGTGGAGCTGGGGCCGGTGATCGTGTGGTCCGGAGGGCTCCTGCCGACGCGCTACCGACGGAGCCCGAGACTGATCCGGCAGTCCGACCCCGAGCAGTACCACCTCCAACTGCTGCTCGGAGGCGAGTTCGGCCTCGACCACGTCGGGCGGACCGACACGTACGGCCCATGCGATCTGTGGGTGTCCGACACCTCACGGCCCTACGACGTACGGCCGCCGAGGGACGAGAGCCGGCATGTCGTCACCGGGGTGGCGGTGGAGTTACCCAAGGCGTCGCTGCCGCTGCCACCGGACCAGGTCCGGCAGCTGCTGGGCAGACGTCTGTCTGGGCGCGAGGGGAGCGGCGCTCTGCTGACGGATTTCCTGATCGGGCTGGACCGGCAGTCGGGCGTCCTTCAGCCGTCCGACATACCTCGCCTGAGCAGGATCCTGCTCGACCTGGTGTCGGTCTGGCTCGCCCAGCCGCTGGAGGCCGAGGCCGCGCTGCCGCCGGAGACCCGCCAGCAGGCCCTGACCGCACAGGTCCGGGCGTTCATCCAGCAGAACCTGCACGATCCGGGGCTGACACCGCCGGTGATCGCCGCCGCCCACCACATCTCCCTCAGCTATCTGCACCGGCTGTTCCAGCAGCAGACGCGGGGCGAGACGGTCGCGGCCTGGATCCGCCACCAACGGCTGGAGGGGGCCCGCCGCGACCTGGCGGACCCCGCGCGGCGTACCACGCCGATCCACACGATCGGCGCCCGCTGGGGCCTGCCTCGCGCATCCGACTTCACACGCGCCTTCCGCGCCGCCTATGGGGTCTCACCGAGGGAGTACCGGCACCAGCCGCACCAGCCGCACCAGCCGCACCAGCCGGAGTAGACGCACTGCCAAGTCGCAGTGCACTCACAGTTAACGACAGTCCCGGTGGTCACCTCGCATGCTGATCGGGCAGTCGCTCGACCCGATCCGATCAACGGACGCAGAGGAGCCCCGCACTGTCATGACCATGAACATACTGACAAGAGTCTCCGCAGTCGCCGCCACCGCCGTGAGCGCCGTGGCCTTCGCCACGCCGGCCAACGCAGGCGCAACCGCCTACGACACGCTCGTCAACTTCAAGACGGTGAAGTGTCTGGCCGTCCCCAACGCGAGCACCGCCAACGGCGTCGGTGTGATCCAGTGGGGATGCAACGGCAACAGCGAGCAGCAGTGGCAGCTGGAGTCGGTGGCAGGCGGAAACGGCGACCGCTACCTCGTCAGGAACCTGAACAGCAACAAGTGCCTCGCCATACCGAACGGCAGCACGGCCAACGGCACCCAGGCCATCCAGTGGACCTGCAACGGCGGCAGCGAACAGATCTGGATCCACGACAGCGCCGACCGCCTGCGCAACGTGAGCAGCGACAGGTGCCTGGCCATCCCCAACGGCAGTACCGCCAACGGCACCGAGGCCATCCAGTGGACCTGCACCACCAGCGACGACCAGGTGTGGCTCTGGTAGGCAGAACCGCCGGAGCGGCCCTCTCCACGAGGGCCGCTCCTCCTTTGGGAACATCGGAAACAGCCAAGGAAGCTCCCCGAATGAGAAGACGCATAGCCGCCGGAATGGCGGCCATCGCCATGCTGAGCGCACCTCTGCTCACAGGCTCCGCCCTCACCGGTACGGCGTCGGCGGCCGAGACAGCCGAAGCGGTCACCAACGCACGCCTCTACAACATGGGCACCGGCCTGTGTCTGGCCAACCCGAGTTCCAGCCAGACCAACGGCACCGTGATGATCCAGTGGACGTGCAGCAACAGCGACAGCAACTACTGGTCCCTCCAGCCGATGACCGGCGGCGGCTTCCACGTGGTCAACAAGGCGAGCGGCCAGTGCCTGGCCATCCCCAGCGGGAGCACGACGCTCGGCGTCAAGGCCATCCAGTGGCCGTGCCAGGACACCCAGAACGACGAGCAGGTCTGGGTCCACGACGGGATCGACCAGCTGCGGAACGTGAAGACCGGCCTGTGCCTGGCCATCCCCAACAGCACCACGACCGCCGGCACGGAGGCCATCCAGTGGAACTGCGACGCCGTGACCGACACGACCCCGAACCTGGACCGGCAATGGCTGTGGTGACCCGCAAACGCGCCTTGACCGCGCTCCTGACCGCACTCGTCCTCGCCGTCCTGACCGGCCTCCTCATGCCGGGCCCGGCCTCCGCCGAAGGCACGTCGGCCGAGAAGACCGTGTACACCAACACGGCGACCGGCGGCGACGGTCCCCGCACCCCCGACATCATCAGCACGAGCGCCAGCAACGCGGTCGTGGCGTGGCGGGAGGGCCTGCGGCCCGGCAACCGGGACATGGGCTACATGCGGTACTCGTACACCACCGACGGCGGGGCGACCTGGAGCCGCCCCCGGACGCTGGCGCAGGAGACCGATCAGTACGCCTGGCACTACGTGATGCTCTACAAGTCGGGCAGCGAGCTGTTCGCGTTCCTCGGACGCACGCCGATCGCGGACACCAGCGAGACGGACGGGGACGGCTGGAACAACGACGGCCTTCCGATCACCGCCACCGTCGTCAAGCGCAGCACCGACGAGGGCCACACCTGGCAGGACCACCCCGTCACCATGCCGACCATCGGCAACCTCGCCATCTCCGGCCGCCCGATCAGGATGGCCAACGGCAACACCGTCCTCCCCTACTGGGGGACGAGCCGCGAGAACGGGGTGCTGATCGCCACGAACCCGGACCTGAAGACCTGGACGAAGGGCGGCACTGTCACGAACGCGAACGCCACCGACGTCAGGGCCGGTGAGAACCAGATCGCCGTCTCGCCGGACGACCCGAACTCGCTGATCATGGTCGCCCGCGCAGCCAACGCCAACGCCATGACGGCCACGAGCTCCAACGGCGGCACCACCTGGACGAACTACACCGCCGCCGCCGGCCTGCCGAGCAACAACGTGGCCAGGAGCTACTTCGGCAAGGACAGCAACGGCCGGCTCCTGTACATCTACACGACCGGCACCACCGACACCCGCCCGTCCCTCTACTACAAGACCAAGCGCCCCGGCGCGACGTCCTGGAGTGCCGCCAAGTTCTTCGCCGACGGCCCAGCGAGCCAGGAGGACCCGACGCCGGCCGGCACCGGCGCGGGCTGGGACACGTACCCCATGGCCGATGAGTACGCGCCGGGCAAGTTCTTCGTCACCTGGGAGTTCGACACCACCCGCATCAAGGTGAACAAGCTGGACATCTCCGACGCACCCTGAGCCCCGACCGCAACCGCCGTACCCCCTGTCGCCCGCCGGCCAGGGGGTACGGCAGCATGTGGGGCGCCCACACCCACGTACGACCGAAAGGCCCCGCCCATGACCGCGGCACCCAAGCCCGAGATCCTGGCCGCGTTCGAGGCGGCGAAGGGATTCATGCCGGCGGACGAGGGCCTCGCCCTCTACGCGGCCGCTGTCGAGGCGGGGCGGCTCGGCCTCCCGCTCCTGGAGGTCGGCACGTACTGCGGGCGCTCCGCGATCCTGCTCGCCGACGCGGCCCGCGCGGCCGGGGTGACGGCCCTGACCGTCGACCACCACCGGGGCAGCGAGGAGCAGCAGCCGGGCTGGGAGTACCACGACCCGGAGACGGTCGACCCCGAGATCGGCCTGATGGACACGCTGCCGACGTTCCGCCGGACCCTGCACAGGGCGGGCCTGGAGGACCACATCGTGGCGCTGGTGGGCCGTTCGCCGCAGGTGGCGAAGGTCTGGGGCGCTCCCCTCGGCCTCGTCTTCGTCGACGGCGGCCACACCGACGAGCACGCGAACGCGGACTACGAGGGCTGGGCGCCACACGTCGCGGAGGGCGGACTGCTGCTCATCCACGACGTGCACCCGGACCCCAAGGACGAGTTCACGGGCCAGGCGCCGTACCGGATCTATCTGCGGGCGCTGGAGTCGGGGGCGTTCACGGAGGTCTCCACGACCGGGACGCTGCGGGTGCTGCGGCGGACGGGCGCGGGGATCTGACCCGGCAAGCCGACAGGGCTTGACGTTGATGGCGATGTCGATGTCGATGTCGATGTCGATGTCGATGTCGATGTCGACCGGGGTCTGGATGACATTCCCCGTACCGACGCCCGGCTGACCGTAGACGTGGTCGACGGCACAGGCGTCTTCCGGCGGCATGCAGGGGAACGAGCCGGCCCGGGCCGCGGGCGCGCCCAGTACGACCGCCCCGGCGAGGGCGACGGTGGCGGTGAGGGCGTCGGCCATGAAACGCATATGTGATCGAATGGGCGATTCTCGGCATACCGCCCAGCCGTGAGCGATACCGATGTGCCGTTCGGATGAAACGACCCGCCCGGCGGACAGCACCCCGCCGGGCCACCGACCCGCCGCTAGGGTGGCTGACGTGTCGTACGTAGGCCCGGACTTCGATCCTCCCCAGCCCCGCCGCTCCCGGCGCCGTCCGCTGACCGTCGCGGTCGCCGCACTCGTCCCGGGCGCGTTGCTCGGGTGGCTGGTGTACGAGGCGGTGGGCGGATCCGGTGGAGGTTCCGAGGAAGCCGTGGGGACGCCGACGTCGTCGAGCGCACCCGCCTCCCCCACGCCCCCCGCGAGCCCGACGGGCTCTACGGGCTCTACGGGCTCTACGGCGTCCTCGACCTCGGTCGCTCCCGGTGACGACGAGAAACCGACCCCCGCCACCTCCGCCCCTGCCGTCTCCGGTCCCCTCAAGGGCAAGGTCGTCGTCATCGACCCGGGCCACAACCCGAACAACTTCCGGCACCCGGCCGACATCAACAAGAAGGTGGACATCGGCACGGGCCGGAAGGAGTGCGACACGACGGGCACGTCCACCAACTCCGGCTACACGGAAGCCAAGTTCACGCTGGACGTCGCCCACCGGCTGCGCACCCTCCTGGAGAAGCAGGGCGCCACGGTGAAGTTGACGCAGGACGGCGACCGCACCTTCGGCCCGTGCATCGACGAGCGGGCGAGAATCGGCAACACGGCGGGCGCGGACGCGGTGGTGTCCATCCACGCGGACGGCGCCGGCACCGGTCAGCGCGGCTTCCACGTCATCCTTCCGGGCAAGGTCAAGGCGGGCACCGCGAACACCGGCCCGATCGTCGCCTCCTCCGCCGACCTAGGCGAACGCATCGCGGGCAACTTCGTCCGCACCACCGGCAGCGCCCCCTCCAACTACGCCGGCGACGGCACCGGACTCGTCACACGTAAGGACCTCGGCGGTCTCAATCTGTCAACGGTTCCCAAGGTGTTCATCGAGTGCGGCAACATGCGCGATAGCAAGGACGCGGCATTGCTCACCAGCGGTGCCTGGCGGCAGAAGGCGGCGCAGGGGATCTCTGAGGGAATCGTGAGTTTCCTGCGCGGGTAGCGTTCCGCGGGTTGATCCCCGGGGACAGCCTCGTCGGACGGACGATAAGGTCGTTCCTACGATGAGGGGCCACCCCCGCGCTTCACACCGGGGCCTGACGGCGACATGGTGACAGCGACGCCTCTTCCGACGATGAGACGACCTACGAAGGACCTGAAGTGAATATCCGCTCCCTCACTCGAGGCGACGGCGTGGTGATCGGAGCAGCGGTGTTGCTGTTCATCGCGTCGTTCCTCGACCTCTACTCCGTCGACGGCATCAGCATCGACGCGCCGAACGCGTGGGAAACCCTCGACACCGGCATGGGTGTCTACCTGGGTGGGGTCATCGGTGCCGCCCTGATCATCGTCAACCGCATCCTGCCGCAGCCGCGCAAGGTCGCCGGCCTGGACCTCGGCGTGGTCGGCACGGGATTCACGATTCTCGCCGCGTGGATCCTGTTCTGGGCGCTGGTGGACACCCCGGACAGCGTTTCGGCGGGCGCCGGTCTCATCCTCGGCTTCATCGCGGCGCTCGTCCTGGCCGCCGGCGCCGTCGCCGCCCCGCTGCTCCCCGCCCTCCAGGCCGCCCTCATCCCGGCCCCCCGCCCCGTCGCCCCCCAGCCCTACGGCGCCCAGCCCCCCGGCGGTTACGGCTACCCGGGCGCGGGTGCCCCGCAGCCGGGTCAGCCCTACGGTGGCCAGCCGCAGCCGGGTGCGCCGTACGGTGCCCAGCCGCAGCCCGGTCCGGGTCAGCCCCAGGCGCCGCAGCCGGCCGGGGACTTCTCGCCGTTCTGGTTCGCGGTTCCGGTGGCGCGCCCGCTGTTCGCGGAGGACGGTTCGCCGGCGCCGATCGCCGAACTGGCGCCGGGCACCTGGTACCTGGCCGTCGAGCAGCGTGGCCCCAACCTGGTCGCGCAGACGCAGGACGGCCGTCGTGGCGTGCTGCAGGACACCTCGGGCATCCAGCGCGGCTGATCCCCTTCAGACTCGACGCACGGCCCCTCGCCCTTCCGGGCGGGGGGCCGTTGTCGTACAGTCGCCTCCCCGAACGGCGAGCTGACACACCGTCAGGAGGCAGTGGCCATGCGGCTAGGTCTGGCACTCGGCTACTGGGGCCGCGGCCCCGACCCCGACCACGTCCCCCTCGCCCAGGAGGCGGAACGGCTCGGCTACGACTCCGTGTGGACGGCCGAGTCCTGGGGCTCGGACGTCTTCACCCCGCTCACCTGGATCGCCGCGCAGACGACAACCATCAAGCTCGGCACGGCGGTTGCCCAGATGGCCGCGCGCTCCCCCACCACCACCGCCATGCACGCCCTCACCCTCGACCACCTCTCCGGCGGCCGCGTCATGCTCGGACTCGGACTGTCCGGGCCACAGGTGGTGGAGGGCTGGTACGGCCGTCCGTTCCCGAAGTCGCCGCTCACCGCGACCCGGGAGTACGTCGATGTCGTACGCCAAGTCCTCAGGCGCGAGGCCCCTGTTGAGCTGTCCGGCCGCTTCCACGCCCACCCCTACCGGGGCGAGGACGCGACGGGCCTCGGCAAACCGCTCAAGCCGATCACCCACCCCCTCCGCGCCGGCCTCCCCATCCTCCTCGGCGCCGAAGGCCCGAAGAACATCGCCCAGACCACGCGCATCGCCGACGGCTGGCTCCCCCTCTACTGGTCCCCCACCCGCCCCGAGGTCTACGAGACCTCGCTGACGGACGCCCCGGAGGGCTTCCTCGTCGCCCCCATGGCCCAGGTCAGAGTCTGCGACGACGTGAGCGAAGGCCTGCTCCCCGTGAAGACCATGCTCGGCTTCTACATCGGCGGCATGGGCCACGCCGCCCGCAACTTCCACGCCGACCTCATGGCCCGCATGGGCTACGAGGAGGAGGCCCGGCGGATCCAGCGGCTCTTCCTCGAAGGGCGCAGAGAGGAAGCGGTACTCGCCGTACCCGACGCCTTCGCCGACGAGATCTCCCTGGTCGGCCCGCGCGAACGCATCGCGGAACGCCTGGAGTCGTGGCGCAAGGGACCGGTCACGGACCTGCTGGCGCTGTCCCCTGACCGGGAGTCGCTGCGGGTGCTGGCCGAGCTCAACTCCTAGGTGGAGCTGAGTTGCGAGGCCGGCCTTGACGAGGGCGAGCTTGCGGCCGTCCGCGCCGCTCTTGAACTTGCCCGCCCGCCAGGGCTTCACGATCCACTGGTAGGTCGCCCCGGCGGCCAGGCCCGCGTTCGTCACGAAGCGGGTCTTGGCGAACTTCTGCTGTTCCGCCGAGGTCGTGGGGGTCGCCGCCGTGGCGCGGTCGCTGTCGTCGCCGCCGCAAGCCGTGGCCCCGGCGAGCAGGGTGCTTCTCCCGGCAGGCTCACCCCGGCCCGTCCGGTGCGCCACTCGGGCGAACCCATTCGGGTTTTCGGGCAGGGTTTTATTCATGAATGAGCGGCAACCCGATGGTTATGTCCCCTCGATATAGCGGTGCCAATTCGGCCGGCACGGTCATAGCGATCGTCGCCGACATCATGGCCCTCATCCTGGGCCTGTGGATCCTGATGTACCTGCTGGACGCCAACCGCGGGAACGACTTCGTGCAGTTCATCCACGACGCGGCCCGGTGGCTGGCGGGCTGGAGCCATGACCTGTTCACCTTCGACGAGGCGTGGGCGCGGGTCGTCGCCGGATACGGGCTGGCGGCCGTGGTGTATCTGTTTGTCGGGCACGCCATCGCCAACCGGGTGCACAGGCACTGAGTTGTAGCGCCGACAGTAGCCGGTAGCGGTAGCCGTAGCGGTCAGTCGTCGCAGCAGTCCGGGTCCAGCCCGGTCGGCAGGCGTTCCCCTCCGAAGACCGCGCAGGTCGCCTCGTGGCCGCCCAGCGCGGCCACCGCCAGGAGCAGCGAACCGGCCGTCCAAGTGGTCAGTTCCCGCGGCCAGATCGCCTCGTCCTCGAAGACGTACCCGGTCCAGTACAGGCCGCTCTCCGGGTCCCGCAGATGCTGGATCGACTGCAGGATCTCCAGCGCACGGTCGGACTCGCCCATCGCCCAGAGGGCGAGGGCGAGTTCGGCGGACTCGCCGCCCGTCACCCACGGGTTGGGGACCACGCAGCGCACGCCGAGGCCGGGGACCACGAAGCGGTCCCAGTCCGCCTCCATACGGGACTTGGCCTCCGAGCCGGTCAGCGCGCCGCCGAGGATCGGGTAGTACCAGTCCATCGAGTAGCGGTCCTTGTCCAGGAACCGCTCCGGGTGGCGGCGGATCGCGTGGCGCAGTGCGCCGACCGCCAACTCCCAGTCGGGCTGGGCCTCTTCGCGCTGGTCGGCGATGGCGAGGGCGCAGCGCAGGGCGTGGTGGATCGACGAGGAGCCGGTCAGCAGCGCGTCCTTCGTGAACGTGCCGTCGTCCTCGCCCTTCCAGCCGATCTGGCCGCCGGGCTGCTGGAGCCGCAGGACGTATTCCACCGCCGCGTACACCGTCGGCCACATGCGGTCGAGGAACGTGTCGTCGCCCGTCGACAGGTAGTGGTGCCACACGCCCACGGCTATGTAGGCGACGAAGTTGGTCTCCCGGCCGCGGTCGGTGACGTCGTCGTGTGCCCCGTCCTGGTACGCGGCGTACCAGGAACCGTCCTCGTTCTGGTGCCGTGCCAGCCACTCGTACGCCCGCTCGGCGGCGGTGTGCTCGCCCGCCGCGTCGAGGGCCATCGCGGCCTCGGTGTGGTCCCAGGGGTCGAGGTGGTGGCCGCGGAACCACGGGATGGCGCCGTCCTCGCGCTGTACGGCGCGGATGCCGGCGACGGTCGCGGCGGCCTGTTCGGCGGTCAACACCCCGGGCAGGACGAGGTGTTCGGTGCGCGGAGTCGTCACCGCGCGTCCACGACCGGCAGGTGCGGCTTGGTCGCGTACGCCACGAAGCTCTTGCCGATCAGGGGGTTGAGGGCCTGCTCGGCGACCCGGGTCGCCAGCGGCTTCTTCATGATGTCCCAGACCAGGAGCTTGTGGTACGCCTTCACCGGCAGCGCCTTGTCGTTGTCGACGCCGAACGCGCACTTCAGCCACCAGTACGGCGAGTGGAGGGCGTGCGCGTGGTGGGTGCCGTACGGCTTGAGGCCCGCCTCGCGGATCTTGGCCAGCAGTTCGTCCGCCTTGTAGATGCGGATGTGACCGCCCTCGACCTCGTGGTACGCGTCGGACAGGGCCCAGCAGATCTTCTCGGGGCCGTAGCGCGGGACGGTGATGGCGATGCGGCCGCCGGGCTTGAGCACCCGGACCATCTCGGCGAGTACGCCCTTGTCGTCCGGGATGTGCTCCATGACCTCGGAGATGATCACGACGTCGAAGGACTCGTCGGGGAAGGGGAGCGCCAGGGCGTCGCCCTCCATGGCGGTGGCGGTGGCGCCCTCCGGTGCCTCGCCCGCCTCCTTCATCGCCGCGAACCACTTCGCGACCTCGCGGATCTCGTCGGCGTTCTGGTCCAGGGCCACGACCTGGGCACCCCGCCGGTAGCACTCGAACGCGTGCCGGCCGGCTCCGCAGCCGAGGTCGAGGACGCGGTCGCCCGGGGCGAGCGGGAACCGGGAGAAGTCGACGGTCAGCACGTGGCCCTGCTTTCGCGATCGGATACAACGTCAACAACTTCTGGGGCCGCGGGTGCGACGCCTCGTGAGGCCGCGGAGCGGTCGGGTCGGCTGCTCGCGATGGGGGTCCCCCCGCGCGAGCGCCGCCGAGCGTGGGGGAGGGCGATCGCCTCGCGGTAGCGGGCTGCCGTGCCCTCGGCGGCCCGGGCCCAGGTGAAGTTCCTCAGCACCCGCTCACGGCCCGCCAGACCGAGTCTCGCTCTCAGGTCGCGGTCACCGAGGAGGCGGCTGAGCCCGGTGGCCAGTGCGCCCGCGTCGCCCGGCGGTACGGCCAGGCACGTCTCTCCGTCCCGGCCGGCGACCTCCGGGATCGCTCCGCCGGTCGTGGCCAGCAGGGGCGTGCCGGTGGCCATCGCCTCCGCCGCGGGGAGGGAGAAGCCCTCGTACAGGGACGGTACGCAGGCGATCTCCGCCGAGCGGATCAGGTCGACCAGTTCGGCGTCGGAGATGCCCTTGACGAACCGGACGGCGCCTTCGAGGCCGTAGCGCTCGATGGCCTGGGCGACGGGGCCGTCCTCGGCGCGCTTGCCGACGACGACGAGGTGGGCGTCGGGGTGCTCGGTGCGGACCTTGGCGAGGGCCTCGACGAGGAAGACCAGGCCCTTGAGGGGGACGTCGGCGCTGGAGGTGGTGACGATGCGGCCGGGGACCACCGCCACCGACGGGTCCGGCGAGAAGAGGTCGGTGTCGGCGCCGATGTGGACGACGTGGATGCGGTCGTCGCGGACGCCGAGGTGGTCGACGATCTCCTGGCGGGAGGTGCCGGAGACGGTGAGCACGGAGGGCAGGCGGTCCGCGACGCGCTTCTGCATACGGGTGAAGCCGTACCAGCGGCGCTTGGCCCAGCGCTGGCCCCAGCCCTGGGCGGCGTCCAGTTCCAGTTGGCGGTCGACGGTGATGGGGTGGTGGATCGTGGTCACCAGGGGGGCGCCGATGTCGCCCAACAGGCCGTATCCCAGGGTCTGGTTGTCGTGCACGACGTCGAACTCGCCGCGGCGGGCGCGCAGATGGCGGCGGGCCCGGAGCGAGAACGTCAGCGGCTCGGGGAAGCCGCCCGTCCACATCGTCGCGACTTCGAGCGCGTCGATCCAGTCCCGGTACTCGTCGCGCTTCGGGGTGCGGAAGGGATCCGGCGAGCGGTAGAGGTCGAGGCTGGGGAGTTCAGTGAGGGTGAGGCGGTGCGCGTAGTCGGCGCCTTCGTCGAGGACCGGGTACGGCTGGGAGCCGATGACTTCGACGCGGTGTCCGAGGCGGGCCAGTTCGCGGGAGAGGTGGCGGACGTAGACGCCCTGGCCGCCGCAGAACGGGTTCCCCTTATAGGTGAGGAGTGCGATGTTGAGCGGTCGCTCGCCGTCCGCGGCCGGGTCCTCCTGGGACCCCGCCTGACTGGCCTCAGCGGTCACTCCGGGCCCCCTTCTCCCTGCTATTTCCCGCGAGATTACGCCGGGACGCTAATCTAGAACAAGTTTCAGACTTGATCGTTCAAGAGGCTCTGAATCTACCGGCAGGTAGGGGCGCAGTGAGCAGTGGATCAGGTGATTCACGCCACGGCCGACGCTCCTGCCATGCTGTGTGATCACTCGCCCTCACCGACTGTCACGGAACGGGACCCATGCCTGCGGAAGCCATCACCCAGCGCCCCGCCTCGCCGCCGCTCACGGAGCGGCAGGAGGCCCGTCGTCGCCGCATCCTGCACGCGAGCGCGCAGCTGGCGAGCCGGGGCGGTTTCGACGCGGTGCAGATGCGTGAGGTCGCGGAGTCCTCGCAGGTGGCGCTGGGTACGCTCTACCGCTACTTCCCTTCCAAGATCCATCTGCTGGTCGCCACGATGCAGGACCAGCTGGAGCACATGCACGGCACGCTGCGGAAGAAGCCGCCGCAAGGCGAGTCGGCGGCGGAGCGGGTCGCGGAGACGCTGATGCGGGCGTTCCGGGCGCTGCAGCGCGAGCCCCATCTCGCCGACGCGATGGTCCGCGCCCTCACCTTCGCCGACCGCAGCGTCTCCCCCGAGGTCGACCAGGTCTCGCGTCAGACCACGCTGATCATCCTCGACGCGATGGGCATCGCGGACCCGACGCCGCAGCAGCTGTCGGCGGTCCGCGTCATCGAGCACACCTGGCACTCGGCGCTGATCACCTGGCTGTCGGGCCGCGCCTCCATCGCACAGGTGAAGATCGACATCGAGACGGTCTGCCGTTTGATCGACGTGACGACGGCCCACCCCGAGTCCCCCGAGTCCCCCGCGTCCTGAGCACACGAAGAACCTACGAGACGGGTTCCCTGCGCCGGCATTGTCCGGATCAGGTGATGGGGGTCGTCTTCCGGCCTGACCGCTGCCTTCCGACCTCTCAGCCCGACCGTCGACGTCGGCCCCGGCGGAAGCATCTGCCTCACGCCCGAGTCGGCTACTCCGCTCGAACTCCCTCACTCGCCTCGTAGGCCACTTCCCAGAATAGAACTTCCGTCCGGAGAAAGCTCCGCCGGAATGCGAATTTCTTTGGACGAATACGAGCAGACCGGGATCAAGGGGACGCCGTAGCTGCGGCTTGCCCACACTCCTGGCCGTATGCATGGAACGACAGCCCCTCGAATGCCTGGACCTGGCCCTGCTCCCCGGCCGGGTCCTGTGCTTCGGTCGGGAGAAAAGCACCCGCACCCTCCTCGGATGCCGTCCCGGACAGAAGGCTCAGCGTCCAGCCCGAGCGGTCCAGCGCCCAGCCGGTGCCGTTCTCGTCGGCCATCGGTTCGGTCGCCTGCCAGCCGCGCTTCTCCAGTTCGGCGACGGCCCGCTCGGTGGCCTTCCGGTCCGGCGCGGTGGGGGTGCGCAGCTGCCCCATGACCTGGCAGGGGCGCCGTCGCATCGCCTCGGACCGGTCGTCGAGGAATGAGGCCTGCTCGAATCCGCCCGCCTTCAGAGCGGCCCGGAGGTCTTCCCGTACGGCGTCGATGGTCAGCACGCCCGGGTCCGCGCCCGGGTTGCCGTCCCCACCGCCACCACATCCCGCCAGGACCATGACCGCGGCCGCCGCCCAGGCCGTGACCACGGCACTCCCCACCCGTCGCATCGCTCCCCCACCTCACAGATCACGCACAGACGAGGGGGATCTTCGCACACAGGTGCTACTCCTCTGCTCTTCCTCCGGCCTCCCGCTCCACTACTCCTCGGGCGGAAACACCGGCTCCCCGCTCCCCAGCAGTGTGATCATGATCGCCTCCACCGGGCAGCTCTCCGCCGCCTCCAGGACCTTCTCGTTGGCGTCGGTCTCCGGATCGGCGGGGTGGGACTGGCGGGCGGTGTCGAGGTGGAAGGCGTCGGGGGCGTGGTGGACGCACTGGGCGGAGCCGATGCAGATGGAACGGTCGACCTCGACCTGCCAGCGGTCGCCCATGGCCGGTCAGCCCTCCCAGCCGGCCGGCAGATGGATCATCTTGTGTTCCAGGAACTCGCCGTAGCCCTCCGGGCCGAACTCCCGGCCCAGGCCCGAGTTCTTGTAGCCGCCGAACGGGCCGAGCATGTCGAGGCTGAAGGTGTTGACGTTGTACGTGCCCGTACGCACCCCGCGCGCGAACTCGATGCCGTGCTCCACGTCCGCCGTCCAGACACTGCCCGACAGACCGTAGTCCGAGTCGTTCGCGATCTTCAGGGCCTCGTCCTCGTCGCCGTACGGCAGCAGGCAGATCACCGGGCCGAAGATCTCCTCGCGGGCGATCCGCATGGAGTTGTCGACGTCGCCGAAGAGGGTCGGCTCGACGTACCAGCCGCGGTCCAGGCCCGGCGGGCGCCCGCCGCCGGTGAGGATCTTCGCGCCCTCCTCCTGGCCGATGCGGATGTAGTCGAGGTTGCGGCGTTGCTGGCGCTGCGCCACCAGCGGGCCCACCTGTGTCGCCGGGTCCAGTGGGTCGCCGACGACCAGCGCGCTCGCCGCGGCGGCGAAGGCGTCCGCGAACTCGTCGTAGCGGGAGCGCGGGAGAAGGATGCGGGTCTGGGCCACGCAGGCCTGGCCGTTGTTCATCCAGGCAGCGGACACGATGCCGGGGACGGAGGTCTCGATGTCCGCGTCCGGCAGGACCACGGCCGCGGACTTGCCGCCCAACTCCAGTGTCACGCGCGTCAGATGGCGTGACGCCACCTCCATCACGCGCTTGCCCGCGGCCACCGAGCCCGTGAACGACACCTTGTCCACGCCCGGGTGCCCGACCAGGTACTCGCTGACCTCACGGTCGGCGGGGAGGATCGACAGCACGCCCTCCGGCAGCCCCGCCTCCTTGGTGATCTCCGCGAGGAGATAGGCGTCCAGCGGCGACTCGGGCGACGGCTTCAGTATCACCGTGCAGCCGGTGAGCAGTGCGGGCGCGAGCTTGGCGGCGGCGACGAACTGCGGGACGTTCCACGGGACCACGGCCGCGACCACGCCCACCGGCTCGCGCCGGACGAGGATCTTGCCGAGGACGCCGTCGCGCTGCTCCTCGTAGGTGTAGTCCCGTGCGACCGTGATCGCCGCGTCCCACACCATCATCGCGCCGAGCGCCTGCGCGAGGACGCTCCAGGAGTACGGCGAGCCGTTCTCGGAGGAGATCACGCGGGCCAGCTCCTCGTGCCGGGCGAGGATGCCGTCCTTGATCCGGGAGACGACATCGATGCGCTCGTCGAGCGTCATCCGCGGCCAGGGCCCCTGCTCGAACGCCTGCCGCGCCACCGCGACGGCCCGGTCGACGTCCTCCCGCGCCGCGTGCGGCACGCGTCCGATGACCTCCTCGGTGTGCGGGGAGACGACCTCGATGACGTCCTTTCCCAGGGGGTCGGTCAACTCCCCGCCGATGAACAGCTGTCCGTGTTCCACGAGCTCGGTCATGGCGACTGCCTCCCCGGGAGCTGACTCTGACGGTTCATCAGATACCGGAACTGATACCAGTTCTATTCGGAGGAGTCCACAGGTCGGAGGAGTCCACCGGGCGGGAAGGGAGGAGACGGATGACTTGGGCTCCCATCGAAACCCGTTCTAGTTATAGTGGGCCTCGGCCGCGAGGACGCGGGGACGGGGGACCCATGACACAGCTCGTACCACAGGTCACCGACCACGGCGGTGGCGTCCGCTCCATCCAGGTGCCCATCCCCGACAACCCCTTGGGCTACACGCTCGTGTACGTCGTCGACACCGACCGGGGTCCGGTGCTGGTCGACACGGGGTGGGACGACCCGCAGTCCTGGGACACCCTCACCGCGGGCCTGTCGGCGCTGGGGACGGCGGCCGGCGAGATCCACGGCGTGGTGATCACCCACCACCACCCCGACCACCACGGTCTGTCCGGCAAGGTCAGGGAGGCCTCCGGCGCCTGGATCGCGATGCACGAGGCGGACTCGGCGATCGTCCGCCGCACCCGTGAGACCGACCTGGGCCGCTGGCTGTCGTACATGGCGGCCAAGCTCACGGCGGCCGGCGCGCCGGAGGCCCATGTGGCCCCGATGCGCACGCCCCGCCCCCTCCGGCTCCCCGGCTTCTCCCCCGCCGTCCCCGACCGCGAGATCGTCCCCGGCGAACTCCTCGCCCTCCCGGGCCGCCGCCTGCGCGCGATCTGGACGCCGGGCCACACCCCCGGCCACGTCTGCCTGCACCTGGAGGAGGAACACCCCTCCCGACTCCCGGGCCACGGCCGCCTGTTCTCCGGCGACCATCTGCTCCCCGAGATCACCCCGCACATCGGCCTGTACGAGGATCCCGACGACGCCACGGTCACCGACCCCCTCGGCGACTACCTCGACTCCCTCGAACGCGTCGGCCGCCTCACCCCCGCCGAGGTGCTCCCCGCCCACCAGCACGTCTTCACCGACGCGGCCGCGCGCGTACGGGAGTTGCTCGCCCACCACGAGGAACGGCTCACCGGTCTCCTGGGGTTGCTCGTCGAACCGCTCACCCCGTGGCAGCTCGCCGAGCGCATGGAGTGGAACCGCCCCTGGGAGCAGATCCCCTACGGATCGAGGAACATCGCGGTGTCCGAGGCGGAGGCCCATCTGCGGCGGCTGGTGAAGCTGGGGCGGGCGGAGGCGGTGGCGGGGAGCGAGCCGGTGGCGTACGTGGCGGTGTGAATCCGGTGGCGTCCCGGGGCCGGTGGTTGGTACCAACGACCATGGACCCCTTGCAGCAACTCCTCGCCGAGCGCGCCTGCGAGCGCCTCGTCGTCGACTTCGTCCACCGGCTCGACATCGGCGACCCCGGCTCCGTGGCCGAGCTGTTCACCGAGGACGGCTCGTGGGAGTGGCCCGCACCGGGTGACGGACGGCGCTGCGACGGACGGGCGGCGATCCGGGCGTACTTCGGGTCGCGCCCCGGCGACCGGCTGTCGCGGCGGGTCATGTCCAACGTCCTGGTCACGGTCACTTCATCCGATACGGCGACGGCGACCTCGTACTTCACGACGTACCGCGTCGACGGATACACCGGTGGAATCGTCCCGCCGGGACCACCGGTGCAGGTCGGGCACTACGAGGACACCTTCCGCCGGTCGCCCGACGGGACATGGCTGCTGGCGTCGCGGGCGCTGCATCTGCCGTTCGGCGGGCCGACGCCTCAGGTGTCCGCCGCGAGCGCGTAGTCGAGACCCTCGTCGTAGGACATGGCGAGGCCTTCGGCGTAGGCCTGCTCGAAGGCCTCGTCGCCGAGGCGGGCGCGGAGGGCGCGTTCGCGCTCCTGGCGGGCCGCGATCAGCGTGGCCAGACTGAACTGCTCACGGCCGAGCGGCTCCCAGGCACGCCTGGTGACGCCATGCAGCCGGGTCGCCCGCAACACGTCACCGTCCTCGACCCCGGCCTCCGCGGCCGCCAGGATGTCGATGCAGAAGGCGATCCCGGCCGTGTTGTGCATCAGGCGGTGTCCCGACACCGCGGCACGGGCGTTGTCCAGGGCGGCCTCGGCCCGGCCCTGTGCGAGGTCGGCCCTGGCGACGACCCCGATCGCGAAGGCCCCGGTCCAGCGCTCACCGCACCGCGCGCTCTGCTCCTGGACCTCGATGGCCACCCGTCGCGCGTCCTCGAACTCGCCGCGCAGCATGTGGGTGATGGCCGCCGTCAGACGTGCCTGGAGCTGGGCTGAACCGCGCCAGTCCGACATCAGGGGCGCGGGCACCACCGTCTCCAACCGGCAGAGCGTCTCCTCCAGTTGGCCCATCATGATCAGCTGCGCGTGGCCGGGGTAGGTGGCGGCCTCGGTCGCGGCCGGGTCGTCCAGTTGGCGTACGACGGCGGCGCAGCGGTCCGCCCATGAGCGTGCGGCGGCCGCGTCTCCCTGGTTCACCGCCACGGTCGCCCGCGCCCACACGGCCCTGAGCAGCGGCTCGCCCAGTTCGTGTTCGGTGGCGAGCACCAGATCGAGGCAGCGCTGGGCGTCGCGCATCAGGCCGCAGTGCCGCCACAGGAAGCCGATGGTGCCCGCCATCTCCAGCGCCACCCGGCCGTCCGGTTCGGCCAGAGCGCCGTCCATCGCCGCCCGCAGGTTCGCCTGCTCGGCGAAGATCCTTTCGCACCAGGCCACTTGACGTCCGGTGTTCCAGTCGGAGCAGGCCTCCCGCGCGAACCGCCGGTAGTGCTCCCGGTGCCGCAGCCGTACGGCCTCCTCCTCGCCCAGCCCGCGCAGCCAGTCGGCGCCGTACTCACGCACCGTGTCCAGCAGCCGGAAGCGCTCCGCGTCGGTGGGATGGCGCAGCACGACGGACTGCCGCACCAGGCGCAACAGCACATCCTCCACCTGGTCGGCCGGCAGTGGACCGCCCGAGCACACCCAGGTCGCGGCGCCCGTCGTGAACGTGCCGGCGAACACCGACAGCCGCGCCCACAGCAGCCGCTCCAGCGGTGCGCACAGTTCGTTGCTCCAGCCGATGGTGGTGCGCAGGGTCCAGTGCCGGGGCGCCCCCGTCCCGCCCTCGGACGTGAGCAGATCGAAGCGGGAGCACAGCCGGTCGCCGAGCACCTGGTGCAGCTTGTCCAGGGAGTACGACTCCAGCCGTGCGGCGGCGAGTTCGATGGCCAGCGGAATACCGTCGAGGGCCCGGCAGATGTCGGTGACCCGCTGCCGGTTGCCGCCCTCGACGACGAATCCGGTGCGGACGCTCATGGCCCGCTGGGCGAACAGGGCCTCGGCCTCGGCCAGTTCGCCCTTCCCGTCCCCCACCGGCAGCGGGCCGACGTCCACGACCCGCTCCCCGGGCAGCCCCAGCACCTCGCGGCTGGTGGCCAGTATCCGCACTCCGGGTGCCGCCGCGAGGAGGTCCGCCACCAGCGTCACACAGCCCCCCAGCACCGGCTCGCAGGAGTCCAGGACGAGCAGCAGCCGCTTGTCCCGCGCCCAGGCACACAGCGCCTCGGCAGCCGAGCCCGTCGTCTGGTCGGCGAGTCCCAGCGCCTCCATCACCGCCAGCGGCACCTGTCCCCCGCTCCGCAGCCAGGACAGCTCCACCAGCCGGACCCCGTCGGGATACATCCACCTCGCCCGCTCCGCCGCCTGCCGCGCGAGCCGCGTCTTGCCGACGCCGCCCACCCCGACGAGCGTCACCAGGCGTCCCCGGCCGTTCTCCAACTCCTCGGCCAGCAAGGCGAGTTCACGCCGCCGTCCGACGAAGCCGCGGGGATCGGGCGGCAGGTTCCCTGGGCCGTGCACGGCCTTCTCGGTGGGCACGGCACCAGTGTGATCGCCGGGTCGGGGGACCCGCCACGTGCGACCGGTCGAGATCGAAGGAGCACCGGGATCGACCGATTCACGGCACCCCGGGACACGTTCCGATCGCCTCACTTAAGGGAGCGGACCAACTCCTCCGCCACCCCCAGGAGTTCGACCTCCCGGCGGCTCATGGTCGGGTTGGCGGCCCGCCGTCGCCGCGCCTCGGCCAGACCCGTCCCGGTGAGGTGCGAGGGGTCGGCGAGGAGCGCGGCCAGCATGGTGCGCGCGGGCCCGGCGAACGGCCCGTCGTCCACGGCGACCTGGGCGAGGATCAACGCCGAGATCCCCCAGTCGAGACCGGGGTCGCCCTCCTCGGCGTTGGCCCAGTCGATGACGTACGGCCCGTCCGGGGTGAGCATGACATTGTCGGGGTGCAGATCCAGATGGACGACGCGCCCCGGGACGGCATGCAGCCGTACGAGCAGTTCGGCGACGATGGCGCCCGCCCGCTCCGCCCCGATCTCCCCGGCGCCGAACGCCGCCAGCATCGTCGGCCCGTGCAGCCGTTCCATCACCAGCTCGGTGCGCGAGGAGTCCTCGATGCGCACCTTCGGCACCGGGTACCCGTGCCCCCGCACCCGCTCCATGACGGCGGCCTCGGCGAGGGCGTCGCTGTAGGTGTCCCGGGCCCGCCGCAGCACCCACTCGTCGTCGATCTCGTACACGTCGGACGCCCGCCCCGAGCCGATCAGTCTCCCCGTGGTGATCCCCATGCCGCCGAACCTACCGGGCGCACGGCCACCCCTCAGGGCGTTCGTTACGGGCCGGTAGAGTGGCCGGGTCGTCATCACACCCGTACGGGGGGAAGCCGGTGCAAATCCGGCGCTGACCCTCCCCCAGTGCCTTAAGGGCCTGGGAGGTACCCCCATCGTGAGCCGCCTCCCCCGCGAGCCGGCGAGCCGGATCGCCCCGCGCGGTACTTGTGACCGGCTCGCGCGCACCGGCAACCGGCCGGTGCGGGGCACCGTCGAGGTATACGGAGCCGAGCCGCCGGGGTGTCCCGCGCTGCCCGGCTCCCTTTCAGGGAGAGGCACCCGCCGATCATGAACGTCCGCCGCAGCGCCGCGGTCCTGGCCGCCACCGCAGTGATCGGCACGGCCACGCCGGCCGTGGCCGCGAGCCCCGCTCCGTCGCCGTCGGTGGCGATACCGGACGGGCTGTACGGGAAGGCCGACCCGGCGTTCGACGGGGTGTGGCGGCAGTCGCTGGCGCTGATCGCACAGCACCGGGCGGATGTGGAACCGGCCGCCGAGGCGGTCGACTGGCTGGTGGGACAGCAGTGCGCCGACGGGGCGTTCGCGGCGTTCCGCGCCGATACCGGCAAGGCGTGCGACGCGAAGACGCAGGTCGACACCAACAGCACCGCCGCCGCCCTCCAGGCCCTGGCCGCGGTCGGCGGGCACGACATCGAGATCAGCAAGGCGCGGACCTGGCTGAGGTCCGTGCAGAACAAGGACGGCGGCTGGGGCTACACGCCCGGCGGGGCCAGCGACGCCAACTCGACGTCCGTGGTGATCGGTGCGCTCAACGCCCTGGGCGGCTACCCCGCCTCGCACGTCAGCAAGTACGGCAAGTCGCCCTTCGACGCCCTGCTGGACCTGTCCCTGCCGTGCGCCCAGGGCGGCGCCTTCGCCTACCAGCCGGACAAGAAGGGCAAGCTGGCGGCCAACGCGGACGCGACGGCGGCGGCTGTCGTCGGCGCGATGGGCATGGGCATGCTGACGGCGCAGGCCGAGGACGGGACGAAGGGCGGCTGCACGGACAGCGCGAACCCCGAGCAGGCCGCGGCCAACGGCGGCGGCGCCTACCTGGCGCGGGCGGTGCGGAAGGACGGCTACCTCAAGTCCTCGCTCCCCGGCTCCGAGGACCAGCCCGACTACGGCAACACCGCGGACGCGGTGGTCGCCCTCGCCGTACAGGGCGGAGAGAAGGCGGCGCAGAAGCCCCTGCGCTGGCTGGAGAAGAACTCCGCCGCCTGGGCGCGGCAGAGCGGCCCCGCGGCCTACGCCCAGCTGATCATCGCCGCCGATGTGGCGGGCGCCGACCCCCGTGACTTCGGCGGCGCCGACCTCGTCGAGCAGCTCAACGCGACGGGACCGGCGCCGAAGAAGGCCGCCGCCGAGGAACCGGCCGCGAAGGACGGCGACGACGGTTCCGGCAACGCCGTCTGGTGGACCGTGCTCGCCGGTCTCGCCGCGGGCGCCGGCGTCGGCATCCTCCTCAGCGGCCGCAGGAAGAGGCAGCAGCCGTGAAGCACCGCCGCGCCGCAGCCCTCCTCCTGGCCGCGTTCCTCCTGACGGCCCTGGCCCCGTGGTCCGCCCAGGCCGCCGGATACCGCTACTGGTCCTTCTGGGACCGCACGGGCTCCGCCTGGATCTACGCCACCCAGGGCCCCGCCACCGTCGTCCCCTCCGACGGCGACCTCCAGGGCTTCCGCTTCGCGGTCAGCGAGGACACGTCGGACGCGACGAAGCCACGCGGCACGGCGTCCTTCGAGACGATCTGCGCCAAGACACCGGCGGCGGACGGCCGGAAGCGGGTGGCCCTGGTCATCGACTTCGGCACGTCCTCGGACGCCCCGTCCGGCGAGACCCCGCCCGCCCCGCGCACGGCCTGCGCCCTCGTCGCCGAGGACGCGACGACGGCGGAGGCCCTGGCGGCGGTGGCCAAACCCCTGCGCTACGACACCAACGCCCTGCTGTGCGCCATCGCCGGATACCCGGAGACGGGGTGCGGGGAGCAGGTGGCGTCAGGGGAGAAGACGACCGGCGAGACGTCGACGGGCGAGCGGTCGACGGGAGCGGCGAGGACGGAGCCCGACCCGGACGGAGGCCCGTCGGTGGGCCTGCTCGCGGGCACGGCGGCGGTGGCGGCACTGGGCGCGGCGGCGATGTGGCAGGCGAGGCGGCGCAGGAATGCGCGATGAACCGGAGCAGCCCGGCCCGGGGGCGGGCGTGCCGTCGAGGACGGCAAGGGGAGGCGCAGTCGTGCCGCCGAGTACCGAACAGACAGACGCAGGCGTGCCGCCGAGGACGGTACGGGCAGGCGGCGCAGGCATGCCTCCGAGGGCAGAACGGACAGGCGCAGTCGGCACCCGGCCGGCGTCGGCGAGCGCCCCGCCCCCCGCCCAGCCGCAGCCCCTGCCCCACCACCACCAGGCACCTCTGCAGCGCACCCTGCACCCCGGCGCCTGGTGGCTGTGGGCCCTCTCCCTCGG
Source organism: Streptomyces sp. S.PB5 (assembly GCF_030403745.1). Lineage (GTDB taxonomy): Bacteria > Actinomycetota > Actinomycetes > Streptomycetales > Streptomycetaceae > Streptomyces. The sequence continues at coordinate 304,906 of NZ_JAQMWP010000001.1, read as the reverse complement.
TATCGCGGCCACCCGCACCACCAACCCCCTCCTCCTCGCCCTCCTCATCGCCACCTCCGCCTATGTGGTGGTCACCTGCCGCCCGGACGCCCCCTGGTCCCGCTCCTACTCCGCCTTCGTCAAACTCGCCCTCGCCGTCCTCCTCATCCGCCTCACCTTCGCGATCACCCTCGGCTCCCCCCTCCCCGGCACCCATGTGATCGTCATCCTCCCCGAACTCCCCCTCCCCGACTGGGCGCAGGGCATCCGCCTGGGCGGCAAGGTGACCGCGGAAACCCTCACCTTCGCGTTCTACGACGGCCTGAAGCTGGCCACGCTCCTCATCTGCGTGGGCGGGGCGAACGCCCTCGCCAACCCCAGCCGCCTCCTCAAATCCCTCCCCGGCGCCCTGTACGAGATGGGCGTGGCGGTCGTCGTGGCCCTCACCTTCGCCCCCAGCCTCATCGCCGACGTCCAACGGCTGCGCGCCGCCCGCCGTCTGCGAGGCCGCCCGGACAACGGAATCCGCGGCCTCCTCCAGGTCGCCCTCCCCGTCCTGGAGGGCGCCCTCGAACGCTCCATCGCCCTCGCCGCTGCGATGGACGCCCGCGGATACGGCCGCACCGCCGACGTCCCGCGCGGAGTCCGCCGTACGACGACGGCTCTCACCCTCGGTGGCCTGCTGGGCATCTGCGGCGGAACATACGGCCTGCTCACCGCCGAGGGAGCCGCGTACGGCATGCCCGTCCTCCTCGCCGGAGCGGCCGCCGCCCTGGCAGGCCTGCGCCTCGGGGGCCGCCGCACCCCTCGCACCCGCTACCGCCCGGACCCGTGGGGCACGCGCGCGTGGCTGGTCACCGCTTCCGGCGCGACGGTGGCGGCGGCACTGGCGGTCGCGGCCACCCGCGACCCGGCCGCCCTGAACCCGGGCGTGATCCCCCTGGTCGCCCCCACCCTCCCCCTGTGGCCCGCGGCGGCGATCCTCCTCGGCCTGCTCCCCGCCTTCATCGCACCCAACGTCCCGCACAAGGAGCCGTCGTGATCCGCTTCGAGGATGTCTCCGTGACGTACGACGGAGCGTCCGAACCCGCCGTCAGGGGTGTGGACCTCGACGTCCCGGAAGGCGAACTGGTCCTCCTGGTGGGCCCGTCCGGCACCGGCAAGTCGACGATCCTCAACTCCGTCTGCGGGCTGGTCCCCCACTTCACCGGCGGCACCCTGCGCGGCCGCGTCACGGTGGCCGGCCGGGACACCCGTACCCACAGACCACGTGAACTCGCGGACGTGGTGGGCACCGTGGGCCAGGACCCGCTCGCCCACTTCGTCACGGACACGGTCGAGGACGAGCTCGCCTACGGCATGGAGTCGCTGGGTCTGGCACCGGACGTGATGCGCCGCCGGGTGGAGGAGACCCTGGATCTCCTGGGCCTGACAGCCCTCCGCACCCGCTCCATCACCACCCTCTCCGGCGGCCAGCAGCAACGCGTGGCGATCGGCTCGGTCCTCACCCCGCACCCCAGGGTCCTCGTCCTCGACGAACCGACCTCGGCCCTGGACCCCGCCGCCGCGGAGGAGGTCCTCGCCGTCCTCCAACGTCTGGTCCACGACCTGGGCACCACGGTCCTCATGGCCGAGCACCGTCTGGAGCGAGTGATCCAGTACGCCGACCAGGTAGCCCTGTTGCCGGCCGAGGGCTCGGCCCCGGTCCTCGGCACCCCGGCCGAGATCATGGCCGTGTCCCCGGTGTACCCGCCGGTGGTGGACCTGGGCAGACTGGCGGGCTGGTCCCCCCTGCCGCTGACGATCCGCGACGCGCGGCGCCGGGCGGCGGACCTGCGGGAACGCTTGGCGGACCCGGCCGGCAGCCATCCGCGCCCCACCGACACGACCGCCGGCTCGACCGCCGACACGACCGCCGGCTCGACCTCCAAAGAGCCCGCGGACCACCGTGCCCCTGAGCAGGCAGCACCCCGCAACACATCCGGCCTGCGGGCGGCCACGCGGCCAGGGGAGGCTGCCGACACCCCCGAGGGAGGCGGCACCCCGCCGGTCCGGGCGAGCGACCCCGCCCCCACCGGCCGTCGCCTCTTCTTCCTCCGCAAGCGCCCCACCCCGGCTCCTCCAGCCCCCGCGTCCCCCGTCCCCGCCGAGGTCCAGGCCCTCTCGGTCCGCCGGGACCGGGTCCAAGCCCTCCGCGACATCACCCTCACCGTCACCCCGGGCGAGACCATCGCCCTGATGGGCCGCAACGGCGCGGGCAAGTCCACCCTCCTCAACACGCTCGTGGGCCTGGTGGAACCCACCGCCGGCACAGTCCGGGTCGCCGGACGGACCCCCCACCGCACACCCCCGAAGACCCTCGTGCACCACGTGGGCCTGGTCCCCCAGGAACCCCGAGACCTCCTCTACACGGACACGGTCGCCGCGGAGTGCGAGGCCGCCGACGCCGACGCGGGCGCGTCCCCCGGCACCTGCCGCACCCTCGTCACCGCCCTCCTCCCCGGCGTGACGGACGACACCCACCCCCGCGATCTCTCCGAGGGCCAGCGTCTGGCCCTCGCCCTGGCCGTCGTACTCACCGCCAGTCCGCCCCTGCTCCTCCTCGACGAGCCCACCCGCGGGCTGGACTACGCGGCGAAGTCCCGCCTCATCAGGCTCCTCCGGGAACTGGCCGCCGAAGGCCACGCCATCGTCCTGGCCACCCATGACGTGGAACTGGCCGCCGAGATCGCCCATCGCGTGATCCTCCTCGCGGACGGCGAAGTGATCGCGGACGGCCCCGCCGCGGACGTGGTCGTCGCCTCCCCCTCCTTCGCCCCGCAGGTCAGCAAGATCCTGGCCCCGCAGAAGTGGCTGACGGTGGCGCAAGTGAGGCAGGCCCTCCGATGACCCCACCGAACAGCACCCCGCGCCCCCGCACCCGAATCCCCCAGGCCCGCCCCCACCCCCGCACCCGAGCCGTCCGCCTGGGCCCCCGCTCCGTCACCGCCCTGGCCCTGGTCAGCGTCACCGGCGTCGTCGCCTTCACCTGGCCCTTCCTCGCCCCGCCCACCTCCCAGACAGCCGCCCACAGCAAGGACGCGCCCTGGCTCTTCGCGGCCCTCCTGGTCCTGCTCGTGGCGGTGGTGGCCGCGGCGATCGCGGAGTCCGGCATGGACTCGAAGGCGGTGGCGATGATGGGCGTACTGGCCGCCACGGGTGCCGCACTGCGCCCCATCGGCGCAGGCACCGCGGGTATCGAGCCGATGTTCTTCCTGATGGTGCTGAGCGGCCGCGTCCTGGGCCCCGGCTTCGGCTTCGCCCTCGGCTCGACGACGATGTTCGCGTCGGCGCTGCTGACGGGCGGGGTGGGGCCGTGGATGCCGTTCCAGATGATGGCGATGGGCTGGTTCACGATGGGCGCGGGCCTGCTGCCGGGCCGGAATCTGCGCGGCCGGGCGGAGGTGCGCCTGCTCGCCCTGTACGGCTTCCTGGCCGCCTTCGCCTACGGCACCGCGACGAACCTCGCCGGCTGGCCCTTCATGGGCGCCCTGGCCTCGAACATCGCCTTCGACCCGGCGGCGCCGGCCCCCGAGAACCTGGCCCGCTTCGTCGCGTACTGCCTGGCCACCTCCCTCGGCTGGGACCTGGGGCGCGCGCTGTGCACGGTCGTGCTGACCTTCCTGCTCGGTCCGGCGGTACTGAGGGGGCTACGCAGAGCCACCCGCCGGGCGGCGTTCGAGACCGCGGTCACATTCGAGGCTCGTTGACCGGTGAACCGTCCCACATGACCCACATCACTCACTATGCGCCCTAGTAGTGCATTTCGGACGCCATGCCCATGTCATAACAGCCTCTGACCTGCGCATTGAGAGCCAGGTCACAACAGCCCCCGCCGCCCCGGATGCGACCACAACTAGTAAAAGGGGGCATTGCGGACGCCCTCCGAGCCTGCTTCTCTGGACGACGTCGCAAGGCGCCGACCCGCCCCACGGGCCTCGGCGCCAACGCATGTCGGAGCCGCTCACCGCGACCACGACATACGGGCGATCCCCTGTCCCCGAAGAAAAGGTTCTCCGTGTCCGTCTCCCGCATCGTTCGCCGCATCGCTTCTCCCAAGAAGGCCGTCACCACCCTCGCGATGGCCGCCGCCACCGCAGGTCTGGTGCTGACCGCGGCGCCCGCTCAGGCGGCCACCACCGACTCCGTCGCCGAGGCCAAGGCCATCGCGCGCCAGATGATCCCGAACACCGCTCAGTACAACGCCTTCAGCAAGATCGTCGAGCACGAGAGCGGCTGGGACGTCGACGCCACCAACGCCTCCTCCGGCGCCTACGGCCTGGTCCAGGCCCTCCCCGGCTCCAAGATGGCCTCCGCCGGCGCCGACTGGAAGACCAGCGCCGAGACCCAGATCGAGTGGGGCCTGAACTACATGAACGAGCGCTACGGCAGCCCGACCGGCGCGTGGTCCTTCTGGCAGGCCAACGGCTGGTACTGAGCCGACCGGCACTGACACACGACGGCGGCGCCCCTCTCGGAGAGGGGCGCCGCCGTCGTCGTACACCCGCCCCTCACCCTCCCGTGTTCCACTGACCCGGTGAGCACACAGACCGAGGCCGGTGCGTCCGGCCCGTCCACCCCAAAGGAGCGCGGCCTGCGCCTGGTGCCGGTGCTGCTCGTGCTGACCGCGGTCAGCGGGATGATCGACGCCGTCAGCTATCTCGGCCTCGGGCATGTCTTCACCGCGAACATGACCGGCAACGTGGTGGTCCTGGGCTTCGCGGCGACCGGCGCGCCCGGCTTCTCCGTCCCGCACACGCTGACCTCACTGGGCTGCTTCGTGACCGGCGCGGCGGCCGGCGGACGGGTCGCCGCACGCCTCGCCGGCGGTCCGCGCCGGACCTGGGCCCGGCTCACCCTCGCCACGGAGGCCACCTTGCTGACCGCGTCCGCCGTGGTCGCCTTCGCCGCCCCGGACGCCACCGCCACCGTCTACGCGCTCATCGCGGTCACGGCCCTCGCGATGGGCTTCCGCAACGCCACCGTGCGCAGGCTCGGCGTCCCCGACCTCACCACCACGGTCCTGACCATGACCCTGACGGGCCTCGCCGCCGACGGCCCGGGCACCCGCTCCGTCCGCCGCACGGCGGCGGTCGCCGCGATGGTCGCGGGCGCCGCGCTCGGGGCATGGCTGGTACGCGACCACGGGCTGGGCCTCCCGCTGCTGGTCGCGGCCGTAGTGGTGGGGCTGCTGGCGGTGCTGACCTCGGGACGCGAGTAGCGATCAGGGACCGGTAATTCGGTTGCGGGGCGAACGGCGGGCGATGGAACGTTCGTACGATGTCCCGCGAACTGCTCCCCTACGACCTCGCCTGGTCCGACGTCGACCCCCGCACCCACCCCTTCGATCCCGCCGCCGCACTCGACGTCGTCCGGGGGCTGGACGCGGCGAGCCGGGTGCCGGTGCGGCCCTTCGGCAGGCGCTCGTCCGATCCCGACGAGCGGCGCGAGGAGTACGCGAGGCTCTGCTCCTGGTCCCACACCGAGGGCTGGGACTGGGCCAGGGCCATGACCGCGGACCTCATCGCGCGGTACGGCCCCTGGAGCACCGGCTGGCGCTGGGCGCACGACGAGGGCGACCTCGGCGGTGGACCCGTGGGCCTCTGGTGCTGCACCCTGCACTCGATCGGCACACCGGAGGAGACCCTGGAGCGGGTCGCCGGCGCGCTGTGCGAGTGGCGGGAGTGGCTGGAGTACCTGGCCCGGCGGTTCGACGCCTACCCGCTGGACGCCCCGGACGCCGAGGACCGCCGCGACACGTGGGAGCGCGCCACCCACCACCTGATCCTCCAGGTCCTGGACCGCACCGGCTCCGGGGACGCCTGGTACGGCCACTGCCGGCAGGTCCTGACCTGGTTCCTCACCCGCTGGGACGTGGACCGCCGGACCGCCGACGCCCTGGTCGAGGAGGCGATCGGCGGCCGTTTCGCGAGCTGGACCGCACCGGAGGGGAAACTGGTCCACGAGGTGGCGGAGCAGCTCGCCACCTCCCTGGAGCCGGACGCCGAGCCCCCGGCCGCGGTCGAGCGGTACCGGTACACGTCCGCGCACCTCCAGTCCTACCTGGACGAGTGACCGGGCCGCAGCGACGAGACGACACACGACCGACGAGGCGCCCCATGACCGACGCGACCACCGCCCGGCCGCCGGCCCCGGCTGCCCCCGCTCAGCCCCCGACCACCTCCGCATCTGGCTGGCGCTCCGCCCCGGCATCCCCTGGCACCGAACCCGCCCGGCCCCCGCCCCCACCGCCCCCGCCCGTGACGGTGCCGTCCACGACATCCGCACCCATGACCACGCCCGCTCCCCGCACCGTGCCGAACGGCTCCTCGCCGCCCTCGAGCGGGCCCGTGCCGATGCCGCTGCCGGTGTCCCCCTGAGCTTCGGCCTGCTCAGCGGCTGGCAGCGGTACGTGCTGGGCGTGTCCGAGGCTCCCTTCCGGCGGCACCCGGCGTATGCGAAGGGCGGCCGGGAGCGGTACGGCATCGGAGCGGATCTCCCCGCCCGTCTCGACGTCTGTCTCGCCGAGGCCGCCGATCCCGCGCTGCCGCTCACCGCCCGCGCCGCCCGCGCCTACCTCGACGTCTGCTTCTTCCACCCCTTCGACGACGGCAACGCCCGCGCCGCCTTCCTGGCCCTGGCCTTCGTGCTGGCCCGGGAGGGGGTCGCACTCGACCAGGTCGGTCCGGTGCGGCGGATCGCCCGCTACGCCGACGATCCTAAGGGCGCCCTGGCGCTCGCCGAGCTGCTGGCCGTGCTCATCACGGCGACAGCGGGTCGACCGGGATCCGGTGGTCCGGCCGGCCGTCCTTCGCCAGGACCGAGTAGCCTGCGGCCACCGCCCGGTACAGCCTGATCCCCGAGCCGCCCCGGACGTCGTCGAGGGTCCAGACCCGGCCGCCGTGCGCCACCGAGCGCCGGGAGAAGACCTCCAGCGCGTGCTCGGCGGCCTTGTCGTCCACGACCTCCTCCGCCACGCCCGCCATGTACACGCCCTGGCCGGTGCCGATGGGCACGGAGGAGTCGAAGACCGAGATGCCGACCTCGGGCCGTACCGCGATGTTCCGCGAATGCGTGGCCTCGGCGGACGACACCCAGAAGAACGCGCGGTATCCCTCGTGCGCGAAGTAGACCGGCGAACTCCACGGCAGTCCGTCCGCGTCGGCGGTGGCCAGCACCATGTACGCGACCGCGTCGAGGAGTTCCCGCGCGCTCTCGGCCCGCCCCGTCACCCACGCCTCCGGTACACGAGCCCGAAGTCCCGCTCCCAGTCCGCCGATTCGCCCTTCGCCAGCTCCCAGACACCCCGGATCACATCACCCTCGACCCGCCCGGCGAACCGCTGCCGGAAGGACAGCGCCGAGAAGTCCGCCTTCTCCCGCAGCAGCCGCCACTCCGTACCGTCGAAGGTCATCCCGTACGTCCGTACGACCCCGCGCGTGTCGAAGTAGTGGTACGTGTACGCCCCCGACTCCGGGTCGACGGCGATGACCGCCATGCTGTCCGGGGCCCCGGGCACCGGGATCTCCGTGCGCTGCACCAGGAACCGGCCGTCGAGGTCCCACGAGAACACGCAGCGCGCGGCCGGGCCCTCGGCCGCGCCGGGAAGGTCGGCCTCCACCTCCCACTCCCCGACCAGTACGCCCAGCCTCTCCAGGGCTTCCGCTCCGCCGCCCATGACGGACACCTCCTCGTCCTCGCGTCTGACGCAAGGATGACGCCGGCGACGGGCGGAACTCATCGGTCCGGGCCGAACGGGGGGCGACCCGGACCGACGTCTGCTCGCGGGCTACTTGGCGAGGAACGCCAGCAGCGCCGCGTTCACCTCCTCGGCGTGGGTCCACAGCAGCCCGTGCGGCGCGCCCTCGACCTCGACGTACTCGGCGGAGGGCAGCAGGGCGCGGAAGGGGCGGCCGGTCGCGTCGATGGGCAGGATGCGGTCGCCGGTGCCGTGCAGGATCAGCGCCGGGACGTCGACGTTCTCGATGTCCGCGCGGAAGTCGGTGATCCAGGTGGGTACGCAGGCCGCCGAGGCGTGCGCGGAGGCACCTGCCGCGACGTTCCAGCTGCCCCGCACGGCCTCCTCGCTGATCCGGCTGCCGAGCGTCTCGTCCAGGTTGTAGAAGTCCTGGTAGAACGCGGTGAAGTAGGCGTACCGGTCCTTGGTGACGGCCTCCAGGATGCCGTCGAAGACCGCCTGGCCGACGCCGGTCGGGTTGTCGTCGGTCTTGAGCAGGAAGGGCTCCAGGGAGGCCAGGAACACCGCCTTGGCCACCCGGCGCGAGCCGTACGTGCCCAGGTAGCGGCCCACCTCGCCGGTGCCCATGGAGAAGCCGACAAGCACCGCGTCGGTCAGGTCCAGGGTGGTCAGCACCTTGTCGAGGTCGGCGGCGAAGGTGTCGTAGTCGTAGCCGGTCGTCGGCTGCGAGGACCGGCCGAAGCCGCGGCGGTCGTAGGTGATGACCCGGTAGCCGGCGGACAGCAGGACGGGGAGCTGCTTCTCCCAGGAGTGCCCGTCCAACGGGTAGCCGTGGATCAGCACGACGGGCTGTCCGGTGCCGTGGTCCTCGTAGTACAGCTCGATCTCGGCGCTGTTCTCTTCACCAACGGTGATGTACGGCATGGCGGTTGGTCTCCGTTCGGTCGTACGGGCAGGGGGTACGTCCAGTCCAACAGCCCCATCCTCCGGGCTCCAGGCAGAAACACAGGCAGAATTGCCCTGATGATCAGTGACTTCCCGCAGGGCACCCCGTTCGGTGTGACGCTGCGTTCCTTGCGCCGGGCCGCCCGGCTCACCCTGGAGGAGCTGGCCGGGCTGTCCGGGGTCAGTGTCCGTGCCCTCGGTGACATGGAGCGCGGCCGCAGCCGGGGCCCTCAGCGCCGTACCGTCGAGGCGCTCGCCGACGCCCTGAAGCTCGACGCCGAGGAGCGCGGCCGGCTGCGGCGCCTGGCCGACGCGGGGCGGGACCGCGGCGGGGACCCGCCAGCGCCGTATCTGCTGCGCACGGTCCCGGACTTCACCGGTCGCGAGGACGAACTGGCCGCGCTCGCGGCCCTCGCCGCCGACCCGGCGCGCACCCGTGGCGTGGTCCTGTTCGGGCCCGGCGGCCAGGGCAAGACGACCCTCGCCGCGGAGGCGGCCCGCCGGCTGGCCGACCACTTCCCGGACGGCTGTGTCACCGTCCAGCTGCACGGCATGAGCGAGTCACCGGTGCCCGCAGCCGAGGCCCTGGTCCTGCTGCTCACCGCCCTCGGCCATCCGCCCGACCGCATCCCCGCCGACCCCACCACCCGCGAGGCCGTCTACCGGGCGACCCTCGCCGCCCGGCGCGTCCTGGTCGTCCTCGACGACGCCGCCGACGAGGCGGACACCCGCCCGCTCCTCCCGGACGCCCCGGGCTGCTTCGCCCTGGTCACCGGCCGCCGGCCGCTGGCAGGCCTGGAGGGCGTCCAGCGCATCCGGCTCGGCGGACTGTCCACCCGGGAGTCGGCGACCCTGCTGGAACGGATCCTCGGCACGGGACGCACGGCCGGACAGACCGAGGCCATCGAGCGGCTCACCGGCCTGTGCGGCCATCTCCCCCTCGCCCTGCGGATCGTCGGCAACCGCCTCTCCAGCCGCCCCACGTGGACACCGGACCGACTCGCCGGTCAACTGGCCGACGAGGAGCGCCGGTTGAGCGGGCTGGTCGCGGGCGACCTCGCGGTGCGCAGCGCCTTCGCCCTGTCGTACCGCCAGCTCACCGGCCCCCGTCGCCTCCTTCTGCGCCGCCTCGCTCTCACCTTGGGCCGCGACACCGGGCCGGAGCTGGCCGCCGTACTGGTGGAGGGGGACCCGATCGCGGTGGAGGACTCCCTGGACCAGCTCGTCGACCGGGGCCTGCTGGAGGAGACGGCACACGGCCGCTATGCCCTCCACGATCTCGTATGCCTCTTCGCCCGTGAGCAGTTGGTCCAGGAGGACCCGCCGGAGGTCACCGAGGCCGCCCGTCTCCGTATGGCCGACTGGCTGCTGCGCTCGGCGTCCGCGGCGGGCCGTCTCTTCGAGGCGCCGGGTGCGCCGCAGCCGTGGCCGGGGGACATCCCGGCGTTCACGCCGGCGTCGCGGGAGGACGCGGAGGAGTGGCTCATCACCGAACGCGCCCACTGGGCGGGCGCGTTGGACGTGCTGGCCGAGGCGGGCGCCCATGAGCACATCCTCCACACCTCACGGACCCTCTACTGGTTCTCCGACCGCTGGAGCGAGTGGCCCGAGTGGCGCCTGCTCTTCGGTCACGGCGCCCGCTCCGCCGCGGCCCTCGGCGACCGCGCGGCCGAGGCCCATCAGCTCCACTGCCTGGCCTGGGCCCACTCGGTCGGCGCCGCGCAGTACGCACAGGCCGAGGAACACGCCCGCCGCTCCCTGGAGTTGGCGACGGAGGCCGGGGACCGCGACCGGCAGGCCTGGGCCTGGGCCCACCTGAGCGGCGCCCTCCTGGGACAGGACCGGCCGGCGGAAGGGCTCCGGGCGATCGAGCAGGCCCTTGAGCTCTTCGAAGTCCTCGACGACCCGATGGGCAGGGCGGTCGCCGCCCGCCAGCACGCCAGTGCCCTCCGCGCGGCCGGACAGCCCGAGCGGGCCCTCGCCCTGCACCGCGCCCAACTCGGTGTCTCCTCCGGGGACGTTCCCGACGTGGGCGAGTACATCCAGGCCCTGCTGCACCTCGACATAGCCGCCGACCTGCTGGCGTTGGGCCGCTGGGAGGAGGCGGCCGCCGCCTACCGCGCGGTCATGGCCCCGGCCACCCACGAGGGCATCGAACGCTTCCGCGGCAACATCCTGGCGGGCCTGGCGACGGCCCTGGAACACATGGGTGACGTCACGGAGGCGCTCGAGCACTACGAGGACGCCCGGCGTCTGTACGAGTCGGCCGAGGACACGGCGTCCGCGGCGAGGACCAGCGCCGCGATCGCCCGCCTCTCCTCGGCCGACTGACCTGTACGAACCACGTGGCCGGGGCGCGTCACCCGCTGTCGGGCCTAGATCCGCTGGATGATCGTGCCGGTGGCGAGACCGCCGCCCGCGCACATGGTCACCAGGGCGAACTCCTTGTCCGTGCGCTCCAGTTCATGGAGTGCGGAGGTGATGAGGCGGGCGCCCGTGGCTCCCACGGGGTGGCCGAGGGCGATCGCGCCGCCGTTCACGTTGACCTTCTCCAGGTCCTGGTCGAAGACCTGTGCCCAGCTCAGCACCACGGAGGCGAAGGCCTCGTTGATCTCGACGAGGTCGATGTCCTTCAGTGACATGCCCGCCTTGCCGAGGACCGCCTTGGTCGCGTCGATCGGGCCGTCGAGGTGGAAGTGCGGGTCGGCGCCGACGAGCGCCTGGGCGACGATCCGTGCCCGGGGCCGTAGCTTCAGGGCGCGTGCCATCCGTTTCGACGCCCACATGATGGCGGCCGCGCCGTCGCTGATCTGGGACGAGTTGCCCGCCGTGTGGATGGCGGTCGGCATGACCGGCTTCAGACCGGCCAGCGCCTCCATGGACGTGTCGCGCAGCCCCTCGTCGCGGTCGACGAGCCGCCACATGCCCTGGCCGGCACGCTGCTCGTCCTCGGTCGTCGGGACCTGCACGGCGAACGTCTCCCTCTTGAACCGCTCCTCGCTCCACGCGACGGCGGCCCGCTCCTGCGAGATGAGCCCGAGCGAGTCGACGTGCTCGCGGGTCAGCCCCCGATGGCGGGCGATCCGCTCCGCCGCCTCGAACTGATTCGGCAGATCCACATTCCACTCGTCCGGGAACGGCTTCCCCGGACCGTGCTTCGACCCCGACCCCAGCGGCACCCTCGACATCGCCTCGACCCCGCACGAGATGCCGACGTCGATCACGCCCGCCGCGACGAGGTTCGCCGTCATGTGCGAGGCCTGCTGCGAGGAGCCGCACTGGCAGTCGACGGTCGTCGCCGCCGTCTCGTACGGCAGGCCCATGGTCAGCCAGGCCGTGCGCGCGGGGTTCATGGACTGCTCGCCGGCGTGGGTCACCGTGCCGCCGACGATCTGCTCGACGCAGTCGGCGGGGATGCCGGTGCGGCCGAGGAGTTCACGGTAGGTCTCGCCCAGAAGATAAGCGGGGTGGAGGTTGGCGAGCGCGCCGCCGCGCCTGCCGATGGGGGTGCGTACGGCTTCGACGATCACGGGTTCCGCGGCCATGGGGAGTTCCTCTCCTCCGTACCCGCGCGGCGCGGGGGCGTCCCGGCCCGGCCCGCCACGCGGAACTAGTACGTGTTCTAGTTCCACAGGCAGTCTGCTGACTTCGCGTCCATAACCGCAAGGGTCGTGCAAGCAATTGAGCTCGCCGCACCTCTTGCCTCTTATAGAACCCGTTACTACCTTCACGGCAACCGGACCTGATGGACCGTCAGAAAATGACGAGTGGAGTGAGTTGCTCATGTCCTGTCCAGCGCTGCCCGACGGGTTCGACTTCACCGACCCCGACCTTCTGCAACACCGCGTCCCGCTGCCGGAGTTCGCCGAGCTGCGCCGGACGGAACCCGTCCACTGGGTCCCCCAGCAGGGCAACATCGCCGGCTTCCAGGACGAGGGCTACTGGGCCGTCACCAGGCACGAGGACGTCAAGTACGTCTCCACGCACCCGGAGCTCTTCTCCTCCATGCTCAACACGGCGATCATCCGCTTCAACGAGCACATCGAGCGCGACGCCATCGACGCCCAGCGCCTGATCATCCTCAACATGGACCCCCCGGAGCACACCCGTGTCCGCCAGATCGTCCAGCGCGGCTTCACGCCACGCTCGATCAGGGCCCTGGAGGACACCCTCCGCGCCCGCGCCCGGTCCATCGTCGAAACCGCCCTCGCCACCCACGACGGCTCCTTCGACTTCGTCACCCAGGTCGCCTGCGAACTCCCCCTCCAGGCCATCGCCGAACTCATCGGCATCCCCCAGGAGGACCGCCTCAAGATCTTCGAGTGGTCGAACCGGATGATCTCGTACGACGACCCCGAGTACGCCATCACCGAGGAGGTCGGCCAGGAGGCGGCGATGGAGGTCATCGCCTACGCCATGAACATGGCCGCCGAACGCAAGAAGTGCCCGGCGAAGGACATCGTGACGACGCTGGTGGCGGCGGAGGACGAGGGCAACCTCGGCTCGGACGAGTTCGGCATGTTCGTCCTGGCGTTGGCGGTGGCGGGCAACGAGACGACCCGCAACGCGATCAGCCACGGCATGCACGCCTTCCTCACCCACCCCGAGCAGTGGGAGCTGTTCAAGCGCGAGCGGCCCGCGACGACCGCCGAGGAGATCGTCCGCTGGGGGACCCCGGTGGTCTCCTTCCAGCGCACGGCCACCCAGGACACGGAGCTGGGCGGCAAGAAGATCAAGCAGGGCGACCGGGTGGGCATCTTCTACGCCTCCGCCAACCACGACCCCGACGTCTTCGACAACCCCGGCGCCTTCGACATCACCCGCGACCCCAACCCCCACCTCGGCTTCGGTGGCGGCGGCCCGCACTTCTGCCTCGGCAAGTCCCTGGCGGTCCTGGAGATCAACCTGATCTTCAACGCCGTCGCCGACGCCATGCCCGGCCTCCACCTCACCGGCGACCCCCGCCGGCTGCGCTCCGCGTGGATCAACGGGGTGAAGGAACTCCAGGTCAGCGTCGGCTGACCGCACTGCTCGGGCCGGCGGCTTCCCGGCGCCGCCGGCCCGTCCCGAGGGAGGCAGGAGCACCCCAGTCCCACACGCCCCGCCCCTGCCTCCCCCGAGACCCGCCCGGCTTTGGCGCTCGGCCCTCTGACTCGGCCCACTCACCCGGCCTTCTCACTCGCCCCACTCACCCGGCGCTCCGGCTCGACCCGCCCACCCCGGCCTTCCCGCTCGGCCCGCCCACCCGACCCTCTGGCTCGGCCTACTCACTCACCCCGCTCACCCGGCGCTCCGGCTCGCCCCGGCCTTCCGGTTCGGCCCACTTACCCGGCCCGCTCACGCGGCCCTCTGGCTCGGCCCGCTCACTCGCCCCGCTCACCCAGCTCTCTGGCTCGGCGCGCTCACCCGGCCCACTCACCCGGCCTTCCAGCTCGACCCACTCACCCGGCCTTCTCACCCACCCTTCCTGAACAGTTCCGACATCCGGTCCCCCACCCGACGGTCCAGCACCGCCGAGTCCGTCCCGGTCAGGCCGATGCGTTCGGCCAGTTCTCGGCCGTGGACGTCGACCGCGGCCTCGATGAGCTCGGCCAGCGCGTCCAGGGCGACGCGGGCCCGAGAGCGGGCGACCGCTGCGCAGCCGACGGCGGCCAGGGCGGCCGGCCACCACCAGCAGGCGAGCAGGGCGTATCCCACGGCCCAGGCGGCGAGCCGGGCGGCGGCGGTGAAGGAGTCGTGGGCGGACTGGATCTGGCGTACGGCGGGTTCGGGCAGGATCAGCCACAGACGCGGCCAGAGGGCGGCGAGGTCCACCCCGTAGGCGAGGTGGACGCGGTCCGCGGCGGCCTGCATACGGTCGCCGTACCAGGTGGGGCGGGCCGGCGCGCGCAGGGCGACGCGGTCGCGGGCCTCGGCCAGCGCCTGGATCCCCGACACGTCCGCCTCCGGGGCGCTGCCCGAAGAGGTGACGGCCGCCTCGAACCGCGTGTCCAGCTCCCGCCACCGGCGTCCCCGGCGGGCGGTCAGGGCACGGGACAGCCGGTCGCTCCCGAACCGCAGCCAGTACCGCTCGATCGCGCCGCCGAGGAACTGCGCCGCGAGTGAGGCCGCGGTCGCGGCGAGCAGGACGAGGGCGACCAGGAGCGCGGCGGTGCCGGCGCGGTCGAGGGCGGGGCGGGCCGCGAGGTCGTCCAGCGTGGTGCGCAGCCGGTCGACGTCGTGCCAGCGGCGGTGCCCCAGGGTGGCGCCGACCGCGCCCGCGGCCAGGAAGAGGGCGCCGGGCAGGACCAGCAGGTTCAGCCAGCGCTCGGTGAGTCTGCCGCCCAGGGTGGCGAGGAGGGAGTTCATCCGGGCGGGGTCACCGGCGCCGTTTGTGCATCCGGGCGCCGTTGACGGCGCAGGGCGGGGCGGGGAGCAGGTCGCGGGCCCGTTCGACGCGGGTGCACCGGGCCGGGCCCGGGCAGACGGCCACCGTGATGTGCTGGGCGATGCCGGGTGCCCTCGCGACCCGGGCGCCGGACAGGCCTCGCGCGTCCCCCGCCTGCCGCAGCGCGGTGTCCAGGGCTCGGTAGGGGCCGGCGAGTTCGGCGGCGTCCGCGCCCGCCCGCAGCAGGTCCCTGGCTCGCTCGGCCGCCTCCCGGACTCCGGGCTGTCGCAGCGCCTCGGGCTGGTTGAGGAGAGCGCACAACGCCGCCGCGAAGGGGTCGTCGGGAGTCGCGTTCATGGTCCAAGTGTGCCGGAGAACGAGCGGAGTTGAGCCCGAGTTGACATGCTGTCGACAGTGGCGGACGGGGGGAGCGCAGGCGTGAGGTACGACCGGGACTGGTTTCTCCGGGCGGTGCGTGTACGCCTCGACCGGGCCGGGACGGCGGACGGGGGCGTGGCCGCGGACGTGGTGTACGGCCCTGACGCGGACGCCGAGTTGAGGGGGCTGCTGCGGACCTGTGACACCAGGACCGACATGGAGGCCCGGCACGCGGCGGGCTGGCTCTGTGTCGCCCGGGCGATGGCCGACCCCGGTCCGCGCGGCTCCGTGCACGGATGCATGGCCGGGACGCTGCTCTTCCCGGTGTGGGTCGCCGAACCAAGCCTGGTGCCAGCGGAGTTGGCGGCGGGGTACGCGTCCCACGATCCCGCCGTGCACCCCGACCCGGTGAACGCGGACGGCCCCCACGAGTGGATGGCCCAGGTCGCCGCGTTCGGGATCGCGTGGGAGGGGCGGCAGCACACGCCACCGCCGGACGCCTCCGAGGCCGACCGATGGCTCCACGAGGTGGCCGCGGTGCTCACCGCCATGATCCCCTCGCGCGACACCGGGCTCGCCACCGCGCTCGGGCTCGGCAGACTCGTCCTGCTCACGACGCCGGAGTACGACCCCTGGCTCGCGGGCCGGCTGCGCGGCGTGGCCGAGTTCGTGAACCTCGCGGGGGCGGCCTGGCCGTTCGAGGATCTGGCGGACGCGGATCCGGTCCGGTTCGTGCGCGGCGCCCTCAGACGGATCCCGCCCGGCTCCCCCGAGCGGGTCCTCGTCCTCGACGGCCTGGGCCGCCGCCTTCTGGCCCGCTACCTGGAGACGCACGACCCGGAGGACCTGCACGAGGCGGTGGGCATCGCCCGGGACGTACTGGCCCAACTGCCGTCCGGGCACCCGCATCTGCCGTCCGCCTTCGGCGCCCTGGGTGAGGCGCTGGTGCTGCTGCGGCAGGCGGCGGGGGCGACGCCCGAGGAGTGCGACGAGGTGGTGGACGTGTGCCGCCGGGCCCTCACCGACCAGGTGAAGGGACCCGCGGGGGCGGGCCACAACCTCGGCATGGCACTGGTCCTGAGGGCCCACCACACCGGGCGGGTCGCCGATCTGGACGAGGCGATCACCGTGTTCACCGAGGCGCTGGCGGCGGCGCGGCAGGAGGGGGAGACCGCCGCCCTGCGCAACGCGCTGAGCAACGCCAGGCGCGCCCGCTCCGTCGCGACCGGCTCCCAGGACGACCTGGACGAAGCGCTCGACCTCGCCGATCCCTCGGACCGGCCCCAACTGCCGCTCATCGGCCCCGCGGTGGCCCTGTACAACCGCTATCTGCGCGACCCGAAGGCCAACAGCGCGGACCTGGACGAGGCGTTGCGCCGCCTCCGGCACGCCGAGAAGCTCATGCCACCGACCCACCCGGACCGCCCCGCGGCCCTCGACGACCTCGGTCTGGTCCTGACGGCCTGCTATCAACGCTCGGGAAATCCGGAGGAGTTGAACGAGTCCGTGCTGGTCCACCGGGAGTCGGTGGCGCTCACCGTGGAGGGGCACGGTTCGCTCGGGATCCGGCTGCTCAACCTCGGCACCGCACTGACTCTGCGGAACCAGCTCACCGAGGACGGCGACGACCTGCGGGAGGCCCAGGAGTGCCGGCGCCGGGCCACCGGGCTGCCCGGCATGGGCCCCGCGCACCGGGCGGCGCTGCTCAGCTCGACCGGGCTCAGCCTCATGCCGGGCGTCGAACGCGCCCCCGACCCCGTCGCCCTGCTCGACGAGGCGGTACGGCTCCTGCGGGAGGCGCTCGCCCTCACCCCCGAGAGCGATCCGCGGCTGCCCCGGCGCCGGCACAACCTCGCCGTCGCCCTGCTGCTCCGCATCTCCAGGACCATGCGGATCGACCAGGCCCGCGAGGCACGTGAACTGGCCGACGCGGTGGTCGCGGCACTGCCGCCGAACTCCCCCGACCTGCCGGGTGCCCTCACCGTGGCCGGGGGCGCGCGGCTGCTGAGCCTGCGGACCCTGGTGTCGTCGTCGGCGCGGAAGGAGGCGGTCGCGCTGTACCGCCGGGCGGTCGAGGCCACCCCGCCCGGCCATCCCACGCGTACGCAGCGGCTTTCGAACCTCGGCAACGTCCTGCGCGGTCCGGGGTCCCGCCGCCGTCGCCGCCGGGCCGATCTCGTCGAGGCGGCCGAGCGGTTCCAGGAGGCGGCCCTGGAGCAGCAGTGCGCGCCCGTCCTGCGCCTGGACGCGGCGCGGGACTGGGGCGACACCCGGGCGGAACTCGGTGACTGGGCGGGCGCCCTGGAGGGCTACGTCGTGGCGGTGGACCTGCTGCACGCGGTCGCGCCCCGCCATCTCGCCCGCGACGACCAGGAGTTCCTGCTGGGCCGCAGCGTCGGCCTCGGCGCCGCCGCCGCTGCCTGCGCGGTGCGCTGCGGCCGCCCCGGCCTCGCGGTCGGCCTCCTCGAACAGGCACGGGGCGTGATCCTCTCCCACGCCTTCGACGCCGACAGCGACCTGACCCGCCTCCGCGACACGGCCCCCGCCCTGGCCGACCGCTTCGAACACCTCCGGGACTCCCTGGACACGGCAACCGTCACCCAGGAGTTCCTACCGGAACAACCAACACCACCACTGCCCCCGACCACCACGGCCACCGGCACACCCACGCCCCACACCGAGCTGCCGACCGGCCCGACCAACGCCCACATCGAGCTGCTGACCGACCCGCCCACCGCCCACACCGACGCACCGACCGACCCGACCGACACCGGCCCCGATGCACCGACCGGCCTGACCGAGGCCCACGCCGGAGTGCCGTACCCCCCGCCCCCCGCCCACGCCGAAGTGCCGTACCCCGCCACCGGCATACCGACCACCCTTGCCACCATTCCCGCCACCGCCCCCGCCATCCCCCGCGCCGACGAGCGGCAGCGCTTGGCCGCCGAGTGGCGGGAGCTCACCGCCCGGATCCGTGCCGAGCATCCCGAGTCGGGGTTGCTGCGGCCGGTGCGGGACTGGGACGAGGGGGAGTTGCGTGCGGCGGCCGCCGTGGGTCCGGTGGTCCTGGTCAACGTGTCCCCGTACGGCAGCGACGCGCTGATCGTCACCGAGCGCGCCGTGGACGCCGTACCGCTGCCCGATCTCGATCCGCGGCGGGCGGCCACGCGTGAGCGGGCGCTGGACGAGGCGGTGGACCGTCTGAGGTCGCCCGGGATCTCCCACAAGCAGTCGCTGGAGGCCCAGCAGGTGGTCCGGGAGACGCTCGACTGGCTGTGGCGCACGGTCACCGGGCCGGTCCTCGGTCATCTGCGCATACCGTCCGCGCCCGAGGGCCCCTGGCCCCGCCTGTGGTGGTCGCCCGCGGGTGTCCTGCGCACCCTCCCCTTCCACGCCGCGGCCCCCGCCGACGGCACCCCCGGCGCACTGGACCGCGTGGTCTCGTCCTACACACCGACGCTACGGGCCCTGCACCACGCCAGAGAGCGCCTCACCCGCCCGTCACAGCACCCCACGAGCCCGGGCGCCCTGATCGTCTCCGTCCCGCAGGCCCCCGGACACGAACCGCTGCCGGGCACGCGCCGCGAGGCCGAGTACCTGACCGGGCTGCTCCCCGGCTCGACCCTGCTCGCCGACGCACACGCGACCCGCGCCGCGGTGCTCTCCGCGCTCCCGCGCCACGCGTACGCCCACTTCGCCTGCCACGCCCTGGGCGATCCCGAACGTCCCTCCGCAGGCGGCCCGGTCCTCCACGACCACGCCGAACACCCGCTCACCGTCCGGGACCTGTCCCGCCACCGGCTGCCCGCGGTCCAGCTCGCCTATCTCTCCGCCTGCGACACCCTGCGCACCAGCCCGGAACTCGCCGACGAGGCCGTCCACATCGTCAGCGCCTTCCAGATGGCGGGCTTCCCACACGTCGTCGGATCCCTGTGGCACGTCGACGACACGATCGCGGCCGAAGCCGTCCCGTCCGTCTACACCGGCCTGCGCACAGCCACCGGCACCCTGGACGTGACCCGCACCGCCCACGCCCTCCACACCACGGTCCGCACCCTCCGCACGCGCTACCCGACAACCCCCAGCCTGTGGGCCTGCCAGGTACACGCGGGCCCCTGACCACTTCGCCGCTCTCCCGAACCCGCTCAAGTGGCTCTCTCGCCGGCGGCACCGGAAGCACCGACGGCACCGACGGCACCGACGGCACCGACGTCCTTCTCCTCCTCCACTCCGCGCGCCGCCCCCGCCCCTCGCGCCCGCGGCCCCTGGAACAGATAGGCCAGTCCGAAGCCCGCGCCCACGACCACCGCGCCGCCGACCGCGTCCAGCAGCCAGTGGTTCCCCGTCACCACGATCGCCGTCACCGTGAACAGGGGGTGCAGCAGGCCCAGTGCCTTCATCCACCATCGGGGCGCGATGATCGCGATCACCAGGCCGCACCACAGGGACCAGCCGAAGTGCAGTGAGGGCATCGCCGCGTACTGGTTCGTCAGGGCTGTCAGGGTGCCGTAGTCCGGTTGGGAGAAGTCCTGGACGCCGTGGACCGTGTCGATGATGCCCAGCGACGGCATCAGGCGGGGCGGAGCCAGCGGGTAGAGCCAGAAGCCGACGAGGGCGAGGAGCGTGGTGAAGCCCAGTGACGCACGGGCCCAGCGGTAGTCGACCGGCCGGCGCCAGTACAGGACCCCGAGCACCGACAGCGGCACCACGAAGTGGAAGGACGTGTAGTAGAAGTCGAAGAAGTTCCGGGCCCAGTCGACCTTGACGATCGCGTGGTTCGCCCAGTGCTCGATGTCGATGTGGAGCAGGCGCTCCAGGTCCAGGACCTGCCCGCCGTGCCGCTCCGCCCGCACCCGCCCTCCGGAGTTGCTGCCGCCCGTCGCCGCCAGCCGCACCTTCTGGTACGCCGCGTACGTCACCCGGATCAGCAGCAGTTCGAGCAGCAGGTTCGGACGGGTCAGCACCCGTTTGAGGAAGGGCAGCAGCGGCACGCGCTTGACGCGGGCCGGGACAGGTGCGGCGAACTCCGTCGGAACCGGGGTCTGGTAGTAGGCGGACGTGCGCGACAGGAACGGGACCACCGTCGCCGCCGCGAGCGCCGCCAGCAGCACGACGTTGTCGCGCAACGGGTACAGCACCGACATGTTCGGAAAGATCATCTTCGCCGGCAGTGTCATCACCAGCACCACCGCGACCGGCCACACATACCGGTCCGACGCCCGCTTCCCGACCCGCCCGACCACCGCGAGCAGCACCCACAGCAACTGGTGCTGCCAGGTCGTCGGCGAGATCAGGATCGCCGCACAGCCCGTGACGGCCACCGCGAGCAGCAGCTGACCGTCGTGGGCGTACCGCACGGCCCGCCGCAGTGCCAGCACCGCGACCGCCGTACCCAGCACCAGGAACAGCCCGATCTCCGTCGGCCCGGCGAACCCGGCCCGCAGCAGCGCCCCGTGCAGCGACTGATTGCCGAGGTCGTCCGACTGCCCGCCCAGCCCGGTGCCCGCCACGTGGTGCACCCAGTACGTGTACGAGTCGTGCGGCATCGCCAGCCAGGCCAGCGCCGTGCACGCCACGAACGTCACGCCCGTCGACAGCGCACCCCGGTGCCGCCCGGTGAACCACAGCAGCGGCGCGAACAGCAGCACGGTCGGCTGCAGAGCGGCCGCGACGCCGATCAGCACGCCCCCCGCCCGCTCCCCGCGGACGACGAAACAGCCAAGGAGCACCAGCAGGACCGGCATGATGCTCGTCTGCCCGAGCCACAGCGTGTTGCGGACCGGCAGCGACAGCATCAGCAGACTGATCGCGACCGGCGCGGCCAGCAGCGATGCAAGCCTGCTCACCGGCTGCGGCAGAGCACGCGCGGCGACCAGGCCGAGGGCAGCGACCAGCAGCAGCGTGCCGAAGGTCCAGCCCCAGCCGAGCGCCTGCTCGGCGGCACGTGTCAACGGCTTCAGCACAAGCCCACCGAACGGCGTACCCGTGAAGAGCGAGGAGTCGTACAGCGAGCCCTTCACATGCAGGACACCCTCGGGACCGACCCAGGTCTCCAGATCCGTCAGCCGCTCCCCCTCCGGGGTGCTCAGGATGACGGCCACCTGCCGGACGCCGAGTATCGCGGCGACCAGCCACAGCCCGAGTCTGACCACGCGCATCCGCGCTCTGGCCGTGTCCGCGGCCGTCGCCCCGAACGCCTCCACCGTCTGCCCGCCGCGTTCCGCATCCGCCACGACTCGAAGGCCTCCCGCCCCGTTCGTCCCACGCATCCGCGTGAGGGCTGTTTTGCGAACCTTATGAGGCTCGCACCGCCCCCCGGGGAGAGACGCAGGCAACCCCCGGTTCACCTGACGTCAGTCCTGCTTCTGTCCGAACGACGATAGTCCGCCCGCCATTGCCCTGCCTCGTCGGAACGCGACGTGGATCACTTGCGACAGCGGCAGGAACGGAACCGTGCGCTCCCGGCGTATTACCGTCTGAAGTCTTCTGGAATCTGAGGTCTTCTGAATGGCGTTGCTCGCCCCCCAGGCCGGCCGTCTACGAGGACCGGCTGCGTAAGGTGGTCGGAATCCCGGCATGGATGCTCACGGTGGCCGGCACCCTGGCCCTCCTCACCGCCATGACCTTCTTCGCCGTACGACGTCCAAGACGCCCGGCGATCCCCCCGAAGCCGCTCCACCCACCGTCGATGGACCAACCCTGAACACGAAAGGCACAGGTCGGATGAGCGAACCGCAGATCTGGGACGCCGTGGACGCCTACTTCACCGCCCACCTCGCCCCCGCCGACGAAGCCCTGGCGGCGGCCGTGCGCGACAGCGAGGCGGCCGCCCTCCCGAACATCGCCGTCACCGCCCCGCAGGGCAAGCTGCTCCATATGCTGGCTCTGATCCAGGGCGCCCGGACCGTCCTGGAGATCGGCACCCTGGGCGGCTACAGCACCATCTGGCTGGCCCGCGCCCTGCCCGCCGACGGCCGGCTGGTCTCCCTGGAGTACAGCCCGGTCCACGCCGAGGTGGCCGGCCGCAACATCGCGCGGGCCGGCCTCGACAAGCTGGTGGAGATCCGCGTGGGCCCGGCCCTGGAGTCGCTGTCCCGGCTGGCGGACGAACACCCGCCGCCCTTCGACCTGGTCTTCATCGACGCCGACAAGGCCAACAACCCGCACTACGTGGAGTGGGCACTGCGACTGACCCGCCCGGGCAGCCTGATCATCGTCGACAACGTCGTACGCGGCGGCCGGGTCGCCCACGCGGACAGCACCGACCCGGGCGTCCGGGGAACCCGGGCCGCGATCGAACTGATCGGCTCCCACCCGAGGTTGAGCGGCACGGCGATCCAGACGGTGGGCGGCAAGGGCTACGACGGCTTCGCGCTGGCGCGGGTGCTGCCGTAACCCTCGGCTCGCCCGCGCCGGTCAACCCTCGTGGTAGAAGCCGACGTTGACGCTGCGCGGGGCGGTGCGGTCGCGGATGACGATCTCGCCGTTGCCGCCCCTGGGCAGCGGGACCGTGCCGCCGTAGACGAGGGGCTGGGCGTACTGGCCGACCACGAGGTGCACCTCGGAGGAGGGCTCGGCCTGCGAGCCGGGCAGCCAGGTCACCTGCCAGGCGCCCTCCGGTCCGCACAGGAACTCCAGGTGCACCCGGGAGACGAACAGCCAGTCGTCGGGCGTCGAGAGCCGGCACACGGACTTGTCGCGGCCCACTCGCAGCACGGCGCCCGGGTCACTGGGCGCGTCGGCCATCTGCATGCCGGCCGTGGCACCCTCCTCCGCCGCGGATACGGCGGCCATGGTGAGTTCGAGCACGTGCGCTCCCTTGTGCAGTTGCTGAAATGTCCCCGTGCAAGTGTGCTTGCACAGCGGCCGCATGATAAATCGGCCGGCCATTCCACGTCCGGCACAATGGACTCATGACCGAGCGAAAGCCACCCGGCATCCCGTTCGAGTCCTGGGTGGACAAGCAGATCCGAGACGCGCAGGGCCGCGGCGACTTCGACCGGCTGACCGGCACGGGCGAGCCACTGCCCGCCGACCTCGAAACCCCCTACGACGAACTCTGGTGGATCAGGCGCAAGATGGCCCGCGAGGGCCTCGCCGCGCTGCCGCCCTCCCTCGCCCTGCGCAAGGAGGCCGAGGACACCCTCGCCGCGGCGCTGACGGCCCCCTCGGAGCACACCGTCCGCAAACTGATCACGGACGTCAACACCAAGATCCGCGACATGATGTTCCGGCCGCCGCCCGGCCCCCCGCTCGGCATGAAGCCGTACGACGTCGAGGACGTCGTACGGCTGTGGCGTGAGCGCCGGTCCGCGGCGGGCGGGTCAGAGGTGCAGTAGCCGGTCCGCCAGCTCGCGGTAGTCCCGCAGGGCGAGCCGGAGCTGCTCGGTGTCACCGGCGTTCGCGTGCTTGTCCTCGCCGTCCTGCTGCCAGGAGTGGCGCAGGGTGCGGCGGCGCTGGGTCAGCGCGTCGGTCACCCGGGCGGCGACCTCCTCCATCACATGGTCGGCCTCCTCGACGGCGTTCCGGGGCCCGTCGACGAACCCGGCGACGGCGTGCTGGAGCCGCAGGGAGAGCTTGTCGCACTCGTCGTGCGGGAGCAGCCGCCCCCGGTGCGGGCCCTCACGACGGGCCCCCTCGCCCTGGGCCGCCGCCTCGTGCCCGGCGGGCCCGGCGACGAGGGGGGACCGGGACCCGTCACCCTTGTCCTTGTCCTTGTCGGCCCTCTCGCCCTGCCCGGCGGAGGAGGCGCCGTCGCCTTCGTGCCCGGCCACGAGAGGAGCGTGCTCCTCACCGCGGGGTCCCGTGGACCGGTCGCTCTGCGGGGTACCGGACTGACCGCCGGCCGCATACGCACGCCCCGCCGGACCCGTCTCCTTGTTCTCGCGCCGCGCGCCACCGGCGCCCTCGGCGCCCTGGCCGGTCGTCGCGTCCGTCATGTCACTCAACTCCCCTTCGCGTGACGCCGGTTGAACGTCCACGGCAGATGGCCGCGCCCGTCGCTTCGGGCGGCCCGGCTGCCGCCGTCGGACTTCTCGTGTGTGGGTGCCTTCTCGGAGCGCTCGGCCTGCCGCGCCGATTCGGCGTGCCGGCCGTTGTGCCCCACCAGGTCCTCGAACAGGGCCCGGGCCTCGACCAGGGCCTCGCGCATCTCCTCGGTGCCGGCCCGGCCGCCGTCCGGTTCCTCGCCGCCGCGCAGATGGGCGGCGTGGTGGACGCGCCGATAGCCCTGGACATGGTCCGCGTGGTGCACGGAGAGCGCGGCGACCTGCTCCTCGTACTGCCGTCCGTCCGGGAACCCCTTGGCCCCGGCGATCTCGGCGAGCAGCCGGTCGGCCTCGGCCACGGCCTCCCGCGGCGAGTCCACGAACCGCTCCTGGGCGGCCGTCCAGCGGGCCTCGTACTCCTGGCGCTGCGCGGGCTCCAGCGACCGCTCGCGCAGCGACCCGTGCCGCTCGACGCGCTCGGCGAGCTCCCGCTCGGCAGCCTGCGGGTCCCCGTCGTGCCGGGCGACGGCCCGGTCGTACTCGGGCCCGAAGCGCCGCTTCAGACTCCGGCCGCGCTGCGGCCCCCGGGCCCGCCGGGCAAGAAAGGCCGCCACGGCGATGACGGCCACAACGATCACGATCAGAGCGATGATCAGGCCTGTTGACATGAGTACCGGGTAGCCCCGGACGTCTTCCTCAAACCGCTCCGGAAATCCGCCGGGCCGAGGTGTCGGTCGGGCGCGGTGCGGATCGGCACAGGAGTGAGAGCTGAACTGCGGAGCAACCGAGGAGGCTGTCATGAGCGAGGCCGTCGGGCATCGGCGGCGAACGGCTCACCGGTGGCCGTTCGGGCTGTGCGCCTGGCGCGAGGGACTGGGCCGGGCCTGGCGGACGGCGCGGCGGTGATGTGCCCCACCATGTTCGTCTCCGGCGAGATCCCGTGGGGCGATACCCCGCCCTTCCACGGAGAATGCCCGCATGACGCACTGGACCGTGGCCCCCGAGCCCTACGACTCCCCCGTGGCCGCCGCCCTCTGGCGGGCGTACTACACGGAGGTCAGCGATCGCTACTACCTCCTGCACGCGGGCAGGAGGACCGAGGCGACGGAACTGGAGCGCGAGGTGACCGGCGCGGACTGGTCCGAACTCACCTCACCGAAGGGAGAGTTGCTGGTGGCCAGGTATGGGGACGAGCCCGCCGGCACCGCGGGCGTACGTCTGCTGGACACGGACACCGCCGAGCTGAAGCGGGTGTTCGTCCGTGAGGAACTGCGCGGCAAGGGCGGCGGCGCGGTGCTGGTCCGGGCGGCCGAGGACACGGCCCGCGCGCTGGGCGCTGTACGCCTGGTCCTCGACACCCGCCACGACCTCACCGAGGCACGCGCCCTGTACGCCCGCCTCGGCTACACGGAGACGGAGCCGCACAACGAGGAGCGGTATGCGGAGCACTGGTTCAGCAAGGGGCTGTAGGGCCGCCCCCCGTCACGGCTGCGCCGTGTCGGCGGCCAGTCGGCGGCGGATCTCCTGGGCCTGTTCGTTGACGGCCGAGGCCTCGTCATCCCGTCCCACCTCTGTGAGCCGGTTGCCAAGGGTGGTCAGCACACCGGCCAGCCTCGTCTCATACGCGGCCGGGTCGATGACGGCCAGCCGACGGCAGATCTCCACCGCCTGCTCATCGGCCGCCACGGCCTCGTCCGCGCGACCGACATCCCACAGATCGACGGCGAGATAGGTCAGCGCGCGAGCCAAGTGGACTTCGTGCGTGTCGGAGTCCTCCGTGGCGAGCCTGCGGAAGAGGGCCACGGCCTCCTCGTCGGCTGACAGCGCCTCGCTCGCCCGCCCCGCCTCCGTGAGCCGGACACCGAAACTGATCAGCGCATGGGCCAGGTCGGCCTCCCGCCCGGACGAGTCGGCGGCGACCAGCCGACGGTGGACTGCCACCGCCTCCTCGGCTGTGACCAGGGCTTCGTCCGATCGCCCTGCCTGGACCAGATTCGCCTGGTGATCGGCGAGGACACGGGCCAGGTCGGGCTCGTGCTCGGCCGGGGCAGTCGCGGCGAGTCTGCGCAGGACGCTCACCGTTTCCCGGCCGACCACCAACGCCTCGTTCATCCGCCCGGCATCCGTGAGCTGGTTACGGAGCCTGGTCAGTGCGCGGACCAGGACGGCTTCGTGCTCGGCGGGGTCGTCGGCGGCCAGTCGGCGGTAGATCGCCGCGACCTCCTGATCGACCGCCAGGGCCTCATATGCCCGCCCGGCAAGCACCAGATCGAGACCGAGGTTGCCCAACGCACGGGCCAGGGCGGGGGCGTGTTCGGCGGGGTTGCCGGCGGCCAGCCGGCGGTAGACGGCCACGGCCTCCTCATCGGCCGGCAGAGCCTCCTGCTCGCGCCCCACGTCCGTCAGGCAGTTGCCGAGGCTGGTCAGCACACTGCCCAGTTCATCCTCGTACGCGGCGGGATCGGCAGCGTTGAGCCGACGATAGATCCCCACGGCCTCTTCTGTGACGGCCAAGGCGTCGTCGGCACGCCCCGCCTCCGTGAGCCTGCGGCCAAAGCGGGCCAGAGCGTTGGCCAGCCCTTCTCCATGCGCCGCGAGGTCCGCCTCACTGAGCCGACGATGAATCGTCACACCCTCCCCGAAGGCGGCCAAAGCCTCCTGCGTGCGCCTCGCCTCTGCCAGGTCGGTGCCGAGGTCGGCGAGTGCGCCGGCCAGCCCTGCCCCGTAGAGGGCGGGGTTCTCCTCAGCCAGCCGACGGTAGACCTCCACGCACTCCTGGCCCGTGTTCAAGGACTCGTCCGCCCGCCCCACGGCCGACAACCGTGCCACCAGTCTGGTCAGCGAAACGGCCAGGTCGGGCTCGTACATCGCTCGGTTCTCCACAGCCCGCCGACGGAGGATGTCCACGGCCTCCTCGGTGACGGCCAAAGCCTCGTCCCCGCTCCCCGTCCATTTCAGATCGATGCCGAGGTTGGACAGTGAACGGGCCAGCTCGACCTCGTACGCGACAGGATCCCGGGCGACCAGCCGGCGGCACACCTCGACGGCTTCCCGACCGATCGCCAGGGCCTCGTCTTGCCGCCCGGCCTCCGTCAGCGCGATCCCAAAGCCGGTCAGTGCCCGCGTCAGATCCAGCTCGGACCCCACGGTTTCGTCAGCGGCCAGCCGACGGAAGATCTCCACGGCCTCCTCGGCCACGGACAGAGCAAGGTCCGCACTCCCCGCCGTCGACAGCTGGTCACCGAGCTGGGCCAGCGCATGGGCGAGGTCGGACTCATGGCTGTCCGGATCATCGGCAGCCAGCCGTCGGTAGACGCTCACGGCCTCCTCAGCCGCAGCCACGGCCTCCCGTGCGCGCCCTCTGTCCGACAGCCGCGTCGACAAGCTCGTCAGTGCGCCGGCCAAGTCCGCTCCATGAGTGCGGGGACTGCGCGCGGCGAGGCGTCGGTAGATCTCCACGGCCTCCTGACCGACGGCCACAGCCTCGCCCTGACGGTCGGCCTCGGTCAGATCCACACCAAAATTGGTCAGCACACGGGCCAGCTCGACCTCATACCTGCCAGGGTTGTCCGCGGTCAGACGGCGGTAGGCCGCCACGGCCTCCTCGTCGACTGCCAGGGCTTCCTCCATGCGCCCCGCGCTGACCAGTTGTTCAGCGAAATGGGCCAGTCCAGAAGCCAGATCGGCCATATGAGCACCCGGGTCCTCGTCGGCCAGCCTCCGGAACATGCCCAGAGCCTCCTGACCGGCCGGCAGAGCCTCCTCCGACCGGCCTGTTTCCTGGAGGTCGATGCAGAGGTTGGTCAGTGCACGGGCCAGGTCTGCCTCGTACCTCTCGGGAGCGCCGACGGCCAGGCGCCGGTAGATCTCGACCGCCTCCTCGTCGGCCGCCAGTGCCTCCTCCGCACGCCCCGCCTTCGTCAGACGCACCCCGAAACCGGTCAACACGCTTGCCAGCTCGGCCTCGTACGAGGCAGGGTCGTCCGCGGTCAGCAGACGGTAGACGCCCACCGCCTCCTGATAGGTGTCCAGAGCCCGGTCCTCCTGTCCCGCGGCGGTCAGCCGGCGGCCGATCCTCGCCAGGATGCGGGCGAAGCTGATCCTGTACTCTCCGGGCTCGTCAGCGGCCAGCCGACGGTAGATCTCCACCCCCTGCTCGGTGACGGCCAAGGACTCATCCGCGCGCCCCGCATCAGCCAAGCGGTTACCGGCGATGTTCAGCGCGCGGGCCAGGCCGGCCTCATACGCAGCCGGGTTGAGCTCGATCAGTCGACGGAAGATGTCCAGAGCCTCCTGCGCGACCGCCAGAGCCTCGTGCCCCCGGCTCATCTGTGCCAGATCCATGCTGAGGTTCAGCAGCGCGTGAGAGAGGTCGCTGTCATACGAGACCGGGTTGACGGCGGCGACCCGCCGGAGGACGGCCACGGCCTCCTGATCGACCGCCAGGGCTTCCTCCGCACGCCCGGCCTCCGCCAGCCGGATACCGAGGCTGGTGAGCGCGGGGGCCAGATCGCTGTCGTACACGGCCAGGTTGGCGGCTGACAGTCGGCGGCAGATGTCCACGGCCTCCTGAGCGACGGCCAGGGCCTCCTCCGCACGCCCGGCGGCGACCAGCCGGTCACTGAGGCGGCTCAGCACCGCGCGCAGGTTCGCCTCGTACAAGGCGGAGTTGTCGGCGGCCAGCCGACGGTAGATCTCCACGGCCTCTTCGGTCGCGGCCAAGGCCTCGTCCGTCCGCCCGGCATTCCCCAACCCGATACCGAAATTGGCCAGCGCGTTGGCCCGGTCCGCAGCGAGCGCGGCGGTGTTGGGGGCGTCGAGCCGACCGTAGATCCTTACCGCTTCCTCTGTTGCGGCCAAGGCCTCGGTGGCCCGTCCGGTACTCCCCAGCCGGACGCCGAGAGCGCTCAGCCCGTAGGCCAGACTTGCCTCATGCACGCCAGGCTTGGCGGCGCTGAGCCGACGGTAGATCTCCACGGCCTGTTCGGCCGCGGCCAGGGACTCACTCGTCCGCCCGGCGTTCCCCAGCCGGACGCCGAGACTGCTGAGCGCGAAGGCCAGACTGGCCTCGTGCGCGGCCGCGTTGACGACGTTGAGCCGACGGTAGATGTCCACGGCTTCCTGAGCAGCGACCAAGGCCTCGTCCTCGCGCCCCGCCCTCCCCAGTCGGTTGCCGAGGTCGGCCAGCGCATAGGCAAGGGTGCGCTGGTGGGTGACAGGCCGCTCGGCAGCAAGCCCGCGGAGGATCTCCACGGCCTCCTCAGCGGTCAGGACGGCCTCGTCCACCCGCCCCTCCTCCGCCATCCGACTGCCGAGGCCGATCAGCACCTGGGCCAGGTCGTCCTCATGCACGCCAGGGCTGTCGGCGACCAGTCTCCGGTACGTCTCCACGGACTCCTCGGTCACGGCCGTGGCCTGATGCACCTGCCCCATCTCGGCCAGATCGACGCCGAGATTGGCCAGCCCACGGGCCAGACGTGCGTCGTGGGCGGACGGGTTCCCCGCGGCCAGCCGGCGGTAGATCGCCACGGCCTCCTGATCCGCCGCCAGCGCCTCCTCAGCCCGGCCCATATCCGTCAGATCGACGCCGTGCCAGGTCAGCGCACGGGCCAGGTCGCTCTCGTACGCGGGCGGGTTCTCGGCGGCAAGTCGGCGATAAGCGTTCACGAGGTCACCGGAGAGCCGTAGCGACAGCGGTGTGAGGAGATGCGACGGGTGCGGCAGCGCCGTACTCGCGTTGTCCAGCGCCTCGGTGTGCAGGCTGGTGCGTTCGAGCGCCTCGTCGAGGCGGCGCAGGATCAGGTCGCTCTGCGCTCTGCGGTTCGCGTTGTAGTGCGCGGTCGTGGCACGGGCCAGCACAGTGATGATCTGTGCCTGCTGCTCGGGAGCCGCATCGGTGAGGAGGGCGGGCAGCGGAAGGCCGGCCTGGGCGACGGACTGGGAGGCGTGGTACTCCGCGATACGGTCCGGCTGCAGGGAGCCCCAGTAGCGGTCGGGCTCGGGCGGGTACAGGGCACGCAGCCATTCCGCAGTGTCGGGGATCTTGTCCGCGGGCAGCCCGGGGAGCCTGGTCAGGGTGTCGGTGGCCTGCTCCTCCGTGGCGGCGCCGCACAGGACGGCGGTGGCGACGGCGCGGCGCAGCGTCCTCGTACTCAGCCCCAGGCGGAATCCGGGGCTGTCGGCGGTCTTGTCCCAGTAGGCCTCTTCATGGCGCAGCAGCACCGCTTCGGCCGGCTCCCCGGGGTTCGTGCCGACCGGGGCGGGGCCGTGCTGCAGAAGGGAGTTGAGCGCGCTCATCTGCAGCGTGAGGGCGGAGTCGTAGCGGGGGTCGGCCAGGTCGTCGGGAAGCTGGAGCGCGGTGGCGATGGCGGCCCAGTCGGCATCGGGGAGGTGCGGGACCCGGCCCATCAGGCGGGCGAGGTCCGTGGCCGCCCGGGAAAACGCCTCGGTGCGGTCGCTGAGTGGCAGATCGCGGGGCTGCAGGGGGCCGATCGGCATGAGCGGGGCGGCCGCGAGGAGGTCGTGGGCGGCGGCGCCGGCGTCGAGGCGGTCGGTCTTCCAGGCGCCGCCGGTGCGCGCCACCAGCAGCAGCCGGACGCGGTGCCGGGTGCCTCGCAGATGCTCGATCACGTGGCGGACCAGGCGTGGCCGTGTCTCGGCGTAGTCGACGACCAGGAGCAGGTCGCGAGCGGTGTCCAGACCGGTGAAGTCGGGTTCGGCCACGGTGTCGTTGAGGTTGGTGCGCAGGTGTCCGGTGATCCAGCCCTTCTCGCGGAGGGTGGTCGTCAGATGGCGGGCGAGCCGGGTCTTGCCCTGACCGGCCGGTCCGGTGAGCACCTGTACGGCGAATGTCTCGTCGCCGCGGCACCAGCGGAGCAGTTGCTCGCGTTCGTCGTGGCGGCCGTGGAAGGTGACGGCCTCGACATCGGCACGCAGCAGTGTGGCCACGGACCGCAGGTCGAGGTCACGGGCCGCGGGGATGAGCAGGGGCGCCGCTTCGGCGGGTTCGAGGAGGGGTTCCCAGCCGGTGTGCAGGGCGAGTTGACGGCAGAAGGTCTCGTCGGCGAGCAGGGCGCGTAACGGGGTGGCGGTCAGACGGCTGCCGTGTTCGGCCCGGCGGTCCTGGCCGAGGACGCCGCACAGGAGCTCGCCGCTGAGCACCGCGGCGCCGGACATGCCGGACCACCGACTGCCGCCCGGTGCGTGGAGGGGCACGGTGGGATCGCTGCCGAACACCTCGTAGCGCTGGGCGAAGGAACCCGTGCCGGGCTGTATGTGGCCGATGAGCTGCTCTTCGTGGCGGCGCCCGTCCTCGGGGTCCTTCTGCATACGGGGGAAGCCGATCAGGGCGACGGGCACCTTGCGGGTGCCGACCAACTCGCCCCAGCGCTGCGGAGGCCGTCCCTCGACCTCCCGCAGCGAGTCCGGCACCACCCAGCCGGCCCGCCCGGTCACCTCCAGCAGCGCGGCATCGATCCCGGTCCCGCTGTCGCACCGGTGCCAGCGCACCTCCGCCGGATGTTCCCGGCCCTCGGCATCGGGGCGGCTCACGGTCACCGTGCCCGGCGCCGGACCCGCTTCGTCGCCCAGCACATGGCCGGCGGTCAGCACGAGGTGTGGTGCCACCAGATAGCCGGAACCCAGTCTGGGCGTCTCGTACCCCGGCTCATGGAGCCGGACCTGCACCCGACGGTCGAACTCCATCGGTTCCTCCCCCGTTGCTGCAAGTGGTGCGTGCCCCGCCGTGCGGGCGTATCACTCCCGGTCGTTGACGTTGAGCGGTTTACCGTCGGTGCCCTGAGCGTTCAGTTGGACGGTCAGGGTGTGGGTGGCCCGCTCCGACTTCTCCCGTCGACCGCCGAAACTCAGTGCGGAGAACCGCAGGCCGCCGTCCATGCCACGGGTGTGGGTCAGTTCCATACCCAGTTGCAGGGTGATCTCCCCCAGGGTGAACACCACTCCGCTGTCCCCGTCGGCCTCGATCCGCCTCTGCGCCTCGGAAAGTTGCTCCCGCAGCAGTGCGATCGCGTCCGCCAGGTCCATCCCGTCCTCGGCACCAGGCTCCCCCATCGCCGTCCCCCTCACTGCTCTCGTCCCGGCCCAACCGGCTCCGTCTGCCCACCCATTGTGGCGAAACGAAAGGTCAGCGACTACCGATCCGACAAGGCGCGCGGCCTCACCCCAGCCGCGCCCCCACCCCGTTCTGCGGCTGTTCCCGGTCCGAGCCGCACAGCTCGTTGTTGAGGTCCTTCACCAGCTGTGTCAGATCCGTCGACCGATCCGGCCCCCACCAGTCCCCCAGCAGCTCAGCCAGCGACTCCTCGCGGGCCTGGGCAAGCCGCACGGCGGCCTCGCGGCCGGTGTCGGTCAGGACGAGGTCGAGTCCGTCACGGCGGGCAAGGCGCCGCTCCTCGACCTGGCGGGCGGCGGCGAGGATGGCCTGCAGCGGAACGGCGGTGCGTTCGGCGAGGACGGCCGGCTCGACCCACCCGTACTTCCTGATGCGCAGAAGCAGCCAGCTCGCCGCCGGCAGCAGGTCGTACCCGGCCCGCTCCGTGATCTCCCGGTAGATCTCCCGCCGCCCCTCCCGCGTCCCCAGCACCGACAGCGCCCGGCACACCTCGTCGTACGACGACCGCTGCACCGGGTTGCTGGCCAGCGTCTCGGTGAGATCCGGCGCCGTGACGGACGCCCGCAGCCGGTCCTCCTTCAGGAACCAGGCCAGCACGAAGCCGACCAGGGCGACCGGGGCGGCGTACAGGAAGACATCCGTGATCGACGAGGCGTACGCGTGCACCGCGGGCGGCTGCAGCGCCCCCGGCAGGTCCGTGATGCCGCGCGGGTCGGACTCCAGGCCGTCCACCGAGGCGCCCGGCGGGAGTTCGGCGCCCCGGAACGCGGCGGTGAGCTTGTCGCCGAGGCGGTTCGCGAAGATCGTGCCGAAGATCGCGACGCCGAAGGACGCCCCGATCGAGCGGAAGAAGGTCGCACCGGAGGTGGCGACGCCGAGGTCCTCGTACGACACCGAGTTCTGCACGATGAGGACGAGCACCTGCATGACCAGACCGAGTCCGAGACCGAAGACGAAGAAGTACGTGCTCATCTCGGCGGTGGAACTGTTCTCGTCGAGCCGGTGCAGGAGCACCAGACCGAGAGCGGTGACACCGGTCCCCGCGACCGGGAACACCTTCCAGCGCCCGGTACGGCTGACGATCTGCCCGGACGCGGTCGACGACAGCAGCATCCCGGCCACCATCGGCAGCATGTGCACCCCGGACATGGTCGGGCTGACCCCCTGTACGACCTGCAGGAACGTCGGCAGATACGTCATCGCGCCGAACATCGCGAAGCCGACGATGAAACTGATGACCGCGGAGAGCGTGAACGTGCGGATACGGAAGAGCTTCAGCGGAAGGACGGGTTCCGCGGCCCTTCGCTCCACCGCCACGAACGCGAACGCGAGGACGACACCGAGCACGGCCAGCCCGATGATCTGCGGCGAATTCCAGCCCCACGTGGTGCCCCCGAGGGATGCCACCAGTACCAGGCAGGTCGCGACGGAGGCGATGAGGAACGTGCCGAGGTAGTCGATGACGTGCCGCGTCGACCTGCGCGGGATGCGGAGCGCGGTGGCGATGACGGCGAGGGCGACGACGCCGACGGGGAGGTTGATGTAGAAGACCCACCGCCAGCTGAGATGTTCGGTGAACAGCCCGCCGAGGAGCGGCCCGAGGACACTCGTCGCTCCGAAGACCGCGCCGAACAGCCCCTGGTACCGGCCGCGTTCCCGCGGCGAGACGATGTCCCCGACGATCGCCATCGACAGCACCATCAGCCCACCGCCGCCGAGCCCCTGCAGCGCCCGGAACGCGATCAGCTGCGGCATGTTCTGCGCCATGCCGCACAGCGCCGACCCGATCAGAAAGATCACGATCGCGGTCTGGAACAGCTTCTTCCGGCCGTACTGGTCGCCGAGCTTGCCCCACAGCGGGGTCGCGGCGGTCGAGGCGAGCAGATACGCGGTGACCACCCAGGACAGATGCTCCAGGCCGCCGAGATCGCTGACGATGGTCGGCAGAGCGGTGGAGACGATGGTCTGGTCCAGGGCGGCGAGCAGCATCCCGAGGAGCAGGGCGCCGATGGAGACGAGGACGTTGCCGGGGACATGGTCGTCCCGCTTCCGGGCCCGAGTCTGGTCCCGAGTCTGGTCCCGTGCCTGATCCCCTGCCTGGTCCTGCGTCATGAAGACCTCCAGACCGGTCTCGTTGGACATCCCACCCCCATCGTGGTGGGTGTGCCCGCTTATGGCCTGTCGAGTCCTGTTGGAATCCGACATTCCGGGGGCTAGCGACACAGGAGTGTGAAGAGGGTCTGCATAATCTCTGGAGTTCGCGAGGGGAGGGACGAACACATGGCGGATTCGAGCGGCCATCTGTGCCCGGAGTGCGGGGCACCCAGAGGCGCTGACAACACCCCGTCCTGCGGCTGCACGCAACGGGCGTCCGACGCCCTGCGCGACGCCCGCACGGCGGAGGCGGCCGCGGCGGAGGACTTCGACCCGCTGCGGATACGTCCCTATGTGGAGCTGGAGGGCGAGAGCGCGGCGCCGGGCTCGGCACCGGGTGCGGGGGCGGAGGCGGCGCCGTCGGGGCCTCGCGCCGCCGAGGAGACGATGCCGTTGCGGGCGGTTCCTGCTGAGCTGCCCACCCCTCTGGCTCCGTCGGCCTCCGCTCCCAGCACGACGGACCTGAGCCTCTTCGACGGGGCAAAGCCGCCGGACGGGGACAAACCGCTCGACGCCCACGCCGACTCACCGCGCCGCCGGCCCCGCCGCATGCTCCTCGTGGGCGCCGCGGGCGGCCTCGCCGCGGTGATCGCTGCGGCCGGCCTGGCCAGTGGGTTCTTCTCGTACGACACCCCGACCCGGGACAGCGCCCTGCCGGAGAAGGCGCGGGCGAGCGTCCCGGACACGACGCCGAGCGCGGCGTCCGTGTCGCCGTCGCCGAGCGCGACGTCGCAGCGGCCGACCCCCACGGCTCCGGCCGCTCCGCCCAGCACCGTCCCGCCGGTGTCCCCGACTCCGTCCCCGTCCGTCTCGAAGGCTTCGCCGAGCGCGTCCCGGTCGACCGCCCCGTCGACGGCCCCGGCCACTTCCGCCGCCTCGGCCACGGCAGACGGCTCCGCCGGTTCCCGCGAGTCAACGCCTCCGGTGCTCAGCCGGGGCTCCTCGGGCGAGGAGGTGGTGGAACTGGAGCTCCGCCTCACTCAGCTGGGGCTGTACACCCGCAAGGCGGGCGGCCACTACAACGAGGCGGTCGAGGACGCTGTGACCCGCTATCAGTGGGCTCGGGGGATTCCCGTGGAGGAGTACGGGGTGTACGACCTGGTGACTCGGGAGCGGCTTGAGGCGGAGACGCAGGAGCCGTGAGCCTCCGGCGGTGGGGCGGGGTGCCTGCGGCGGCCTGCGCGGGTGGGGTGGGGGTTCACGTTGCGCACTGCTCGCCATCGGGGGTCGGGGCCGCGCCGGGGGATGTCCCCTGCTCGCCGTTGCGCCGGTGCGGCTCCGTGCTCCCTCCGGTTGACCGAAGGGCCGAGCGAGTTTCAGCCGATGTACACGCGAACCGTTCCGTCCGCCGTGCTCTCCACCCGTACCTGGGTCAGGTCGCGTACGACGACGTCCGGTTCGTAGGAGTCGGCTCGGGGGCCGACGCCCACGATCCGCATCCCTGCGGCCCGTCCTGCCGCTATGCCGGCTCCGGAGTCCTCGAAGACGATGCAGTCCTCCGGTGCCACGCCCAGTTCCGCGGCGCCCTTGAGGAAGCCCTCGGGGTGGGGCTTGCTCTCGCCCACGGACTCGGCGGTGACGCGCAGGGCGGGGAGGGGCAGACCGGCCGCGGCCATCCGTGCCGTGGACAGGGGAACGTCCGCCGAGGTGACCAGGGCGTGCGGTACGTCCCGCAGCGAGGCGAGGAAGGCGGCCGCGCCCGGTATCTCGACGACGCCTTCCATGTCCGCCGTCTCCTCGGCGAGCATGCGCGCGTTGTCCTCGTGGTTCTGGGCCATCGGGCGGTCCGGCAGCAGCAGCGCCATCGACGCGTGGCCCTGGCGGCCATGGACGACCTTCATGACCTCGTCGCCGTCCAGTCCGTGCCGTGAGGCCCACCGCCGCCAGCAGCGTTCGACGACGGCGTCGGAGTTCACGAGGGTGCCGTCCATGTCCAGGAGGAGGGCGCGGGCGGTCAGCACGGTGGGTACGGCGGTGGCCGTCATCGGCAGCTCCAGGGCGCGGGGAACCAGGGGTCCGGGGATCACCCGGAGGGACAAGGTGGCTCCCGCCCACCGGTCAGGGAAAGAGGGCGGGAAGCCACTTTGTTTCTCTACGGTACAAAATCTGGCCCCGGTTACGCCAGCACCCCCCGAAATCGTTCACTCACCGTTCAGCTCACCCGGTGACCGCTTCCCACAGGCTCCACAGCCCGAGCCCCAGCATCAGCAGCGCCGCCACCTTCGTGATCAACCGCAACGGCACCCGCTTCATCAGCGCCTTGCCGCCGACGATCCCCAGCCCGGCCACCGCCCACAGCGCCAGCACCGCCCCCAGACCGACGGAGAGCGGATCGTCGTACCGCGCGGCCAGGTTCGCCGTCATGATCTGCGTCAGGTCACCGAACTCGGCGACAAGGATCAGCATGAAGCCCGCGCCCGAGACCTTCCAGAAGGACTGGTTCTCCGGACGCCGGACCTCCGCGTCCCCATCGGCCCCGCCCTTCGTCATCAGCAGCACGGCCGCGCCACCGAGGAACAGCACACCCGTCAGGGCGCTGACGATCTGCTGCGGCAGCAGTGTCAGCACGCTGCCCGCCGCGACGGCGAGCGCGACATGGAGCGCGAAGGCGGCGGCGACGCCGGCGAAGACGTACGAGGCGCGGTAGCGGGTGCCCAGCACCAGTCCCGCCAGAGCGGTCTTGTCCGGCAGCTCTGCGAGGAAGACGACGCCGAAGACGACGGCCGTCACGGTGAAGCTGATCAAGGTTCCTCAATCGGTAGGGGCCGCCCCACCGAGAGTCTTGCTGCGAAACGACACCTCGGCACGGCAGCACACA
This sequence comes from Streptomyces sp. S.PB5, assembly GCF_030403745.1. Lineage (GTDB taxonomy): Bacteria > Actinomycetota > Actinomycetes > Streptomycetales > Streptomycetaceae > Streptomyces. The sequence goes on along the minus strand of NZ_JAQMWP010000001.1, from coordinate 267,409 downwards.
GTCAGTGCACTACTGGCCGAAGGTCTCGCTGGCCGGTCACACAGGACCTGCCTCCGGGCGCCGGCTCAGACGAGCTGAGCAGTATGTCGACGGTCCGGCGAAGAGCTACTCCCCTTCAACTCCGTCAATCATACGAGATCGTTTCGACGTAAACCTTGTCGTGTCATGTACGCGTCATTAACTTCTTACCCAACGCACACCTCCCGGCAACGCGAAGCCGCGAGAGTTCCAGCGCTCGCGCTTCAACACCCCCACCCTCACAGGGAGTTCGCATGGCGAAGTTCTACGCGCGTCGACGGCTCAGCATACTCGCGGCCCTCACCGGCCTCATAGCCTCGGTCGGACTTTTCAACGGTCCGACCGCCTCCGCCGCCCTCCCCACTCCGGTCAGCGCCGCCACCGCCCGCACCTACCTCGCCTCCCTCACCGTGGCGACCGAGGACCGCACCGGGTACAACCGCGACCTGTTCAACCACTGGATCACGATCTCCGGCACCTGCAACACCCGTGAGACGGTCCTGAAGCGGGACGGTACGAACGTCGTCACCGACTCCGCCTGCGCCTCCACCAGCGGCAGCTGGTACTCCCCCTACGACGGCGCCACCTGGACCCTCGCCTCCGACCTCGACATCGACCACCTGGTCCCGCTGGCCGAGGCCTGGGACTCCGGTGCCGACAGCTGGACCTCCACCCAGCGCCAGAACTTCGCCAACGACCTGACCCGCCCGCAGCTCATCGCCGTCACGGACAACGTCAACCAGGCGAAGGGCGACCAGGACCCGGCCACCTGGATGCCCTCGCGGACCGCGTACCGCTGCACCTACGTCCGCGCCTGGGTCCAGGTGAAGTACTACTACGACCTCTCGGTCGACTCCGCCGAGAAGAGCGCGCTCACCAGCTATCTGTCCGCCTGCTGACGATTCGGTGACGGAACCTCCCCGCCGGCCTCCGTCGTTCCGTACCGTACGGGGCGACGGAGGAGGACATGTGGCCGAACTTCGGTTGGGACCGCTGCTCAGGTACGCCGACGGCTCGTCCGCGACCGTATGGGTCGAGGCGAGCCGTCCGTGCACCGCCGAGGTGCGCTGCGCGGACGGGGCGGGCGGTGAAGCCCGTACCTTCCAGATCGCGGGCCACTACTACGCGTTGATCCCCGTCGACGGCCTCGCCCCGGGCACCGAGCGTTCGTACGAGGTGTTCCTGGACGGCGTCCGGGTGTGGCCGCTGCCCGGCTCGCCGTTCCCGGAGTCCGTCATCCGCACGCCGGAAGAGGGCGGCACCGTCCGCCTCACCTTCGGCTCCTGCCGCTGGGCCGCGCCGCCCGACGGTGAGAACGACCCCGTCGGCCCGGACGCCCTCGACACCCTCGCGGCCCGGATCGCGGGCGACCCGGACCGTGAACGCCCGGACGTCCTCGTCCTGTTGGGCGATCAGGTCTACGCCGACGAGACCTCCCCGGCCACCCGGCGCTGGCTCGCCGCCCGCCGCGACCTCAGCGATCCGCCGGGCAACGAGGTCGCGGACTACGAGGAGTACACCCGCCTCTACTACGAGTCCTGGCTCGACCCCGAGATCCGCTGGCTGCTGTCCACCGTGCCCAGTTGCATGATCTTCGACGACCACGACGTCATAGACGACTGGAACACCTCCGCCGCCTGGCTGGAGGACATGCGGGCCACCCCGTGGTGGCGCGAGCGGCTGCTGAGCGGGCTGATGTCGTACTGGGTCCACCAGCACCTCGGCAACCTCTCCCCCGCCGAGCTCGCCACCGACCCGCTCTACGCCGCCGTGCGCCAATACCCCGACGGCACCGACGAGTTGCGCGCCTTCGCCTGCAAGGCCGACGCCGATCCGGCCTCCGTGCGCTGGAGTTACCGGCGGGACTTCGGGCGGGTACGGCTGCTGATGGTCGACACCCGGGCGGCGCGCGTGCTCGACGAGGAGAGCCGGTCGATGCTCGACCCGGGCGAGGCGCAGTGGCTGCGCGAACAGGCCCTGGACGCACCGGGGTCGTACGACCATCTCCTCATCGGGACCTCCCTGCCCTGGCTGCTGCCGCACCTCGTGCATGACGCCGAGGCCTGGAACGCGGCCCTGTGCCGGGGTGAACGCGGGGCGCGCTGGGCGCGGTTCGGGGAGGATCTGCGGCGGCGGGCGGACCTGGAGCACTGGGCGGCGTTCCCGGCGTCCTTCGAGGCGCTGACGGCTCTGATCGCGGAGGCCGGTTCGGGGCCCGACGCTCCGGCGACGGTGTGCGTGCTGTCGGGGGACGTCCATCACGCGTACGTCGCCGAGCCGAGCTGGCCGGCGGGTGGCGGGCCCGACGCCCGGGTGCTCCAGTTGACCTGTTCCCCCGTCCACAACTCCATCCCGCTCTCCATCCGTCTCGGCTTCCGCTTCGGCTGGAGCGCCGCCGCCCGCGCCCTCGGACGCAGGTTCGCGGGGCACGGCGGCTGTCCGCGCCCGTCGGTCGACTGGCGGCGCACGGGCGGGCCCTGGTTCGGCAACCAGCTCATGACCCTTGCCGTACAGGGGCGTTCGGCCCGGCTTCGGCTGGAGCAGGCACGGGCGGTACGGGGCGGCAGGGCGCGGCTCGCGGTGGTGACGGAGTCGGTGCTGAGCGAGAAGTAGCCGAACCCTGCGGGCGGGACGCGAGAGGTGTCCGGCTCCCCGCGTGTGACCTACGAGGTGGCCGGGACCGCCGTTGGCTTCCGTGACCCCCGAAGGCATGATGAGGCGGACCTTCCGCTTCCCCGGCGGACGGACCGCTGCCCAGCGCCCCCACACGCACGGGAGTTCTCCTCTTGTCCGCACCGACCACGGCGTGTCCGCCGGTCTCCGTCGCCCTGGTCGGCGCCGGGCCTCGCGGCACCAGCGTCCTGGAACGCCTCTGCGCCTCCGCCCCGGAGCTGCTCCCGCCGGGCTCCCGGCTCACCGTCCATGTGGTCGACCCGGCACCGCCCGGCGCCGGCCGCGTCTGGCGCACCGCGCAGCCGGCGGAGCTGCTGATGAACACCGTGGCCTGCCAGGTGACCCTGTTCACCGACGAGAGCGTCGACTGCTCCGGTCCCGTCCGCCCCGGCCCCAGCCTGCACGAGTGGTCCGGCGGCGAACTGGACCCGGACGAGTACCCGACCCGCGCCCACTACGGCCGTTATCTGGAGTGGGTGTTCGCGCGTACGGTCCGCGAGGCGCCGCCCGAGGTGCGCATACGGACGCACAGCTCCCGTGCGGTACGGCTCGACGACGCCCCCGACGGGCGCCAGGTCCTCACCCTCGACGACGGGCACGAACTGACCGGCCTGTCCGCCGTCGTCCTCGCCCAGGGCCATCTGCCGACCGTCCCGGACCGGGCACAGCGGGAGGCCGCCGGGTACGCCGCCGCCCACGGCCTGCTCCACATCCCGCCCGCCAACCCGGCCGACGTGGACCTCTCCCCCGTCTCCCCGGGCGAACCGGTGCTGTTGCGCGGCCTCGGCCTCAACTTCTTCGACCACACAGCCCTGTTGACGACCGGCCGCGGCGGCCGTTTCGTACACGATCGGCGCGGGCTGCGGTACGTCCGCTCGGGCCGCGAACCCCGGCTGTACGCCGGCTCCCGGCGCGGCGTCCCGTACCAGGCGCGCGGCGACAACGCGAAGGGCCCGTACGGCCGTCACCTCCCGCTGGTCCTCACCCCGGAGGTCGTCGCCGGGTTCCGCAAGCGCGCGGACTCGGGTGAGGCGCCGGACTTCCGCGCGGAGATATGGCCGCTGGTCGCGAAGGAGGTGGAGGCGGTGTACTACGAAGTCCTGCTGGGGCGGCGGGACTTCAGGGACCGCTTCCTCGCCGTCCCGCCCGGCGCCCCTCAAGAGGCGCTTCTCCTGGACGAGTTCGGGGTCCCGCACGCCGATCGCTGGAGCTGGGACCGGATCTCCCGCCCGTACGCGGGACGTGGCTTCGCGCACCCGGGGCAGTGGCGCGACTGGCTGCTCACGCATCTGCGCGAGGACGCCGCGCAGGCCGCCCTCGGCAATGTGGCGGGCCCGCTCAAGGCGGCCCTCGACGTGCTGCGTGATCTGCGCAACGAGCTGCGGCTGATCGTCGACCACGGAGGCATCGCCGGGGACTCGCGCCGGGATCACCTGGACGGCTGGTACACCCCGCTCAACGCCTTTGTGTCCATCGGCCCGCCCCGGCGGCGCATCGAGGAGCTGGTGGCGCTGGTGGAGGCGGGCGTGCTGGAGGTGCTCGGGCCGCGTCTCGAGGTCGAGGCGGCGGACGGGGCCTGGGTGGCGCGCTCTCCCGACGTGCCCGGGTCCGGCGTACGTGTGACGACGCTCATCGAGGCGCGGCTTCCGGAACCGGATCTGAGGCACACCGCGGACGGGCTGCTCGCCCGGCTGCTGAGGACCGGGCAGTGCCGGCCGCACTCGGTCGGCGGTTACGAGACCGGGGGGCTGGATGTAACACCGCGGCCTTACCGTCTGATCGACCGTCAGGGCCGGGCGCACGCAAGGCGGTTCGCGTTCGGAGTGCCGACGGAGGGGGTGCACTGGGTGACCGCGGCGGGGGCTCGGCCAGGTGTGGATTCGGTCACACTTTCGGACGCGGATGCGGTGGCGAGAGCGGCTCTACGTGCGGCTACAGGGGCAACGGAACCCCAAGCGGAAGCAAACCCGTGGCCAAATGTTGAACTTGAAAGTATTGATTAGGTCGTCCTAACGTAGGGCGCTCACTCGGTTCCGTCCCCAGACCGGCCCTCACGAGGGACCGGCCCACCGAAGGAGTACCCCCACATGACTGACAGCCTCAACAAGGCTCAGCCATACGCTCTCGGCCTCTACCGGATCGTCGTCGGGCTGCTCTTCACCTGCCACGGCGCCGTCTCGCTGCTCGGCGTGCTGGGCGGCGTCGACGGCAAGGGCGCCACCGTCGAGACCGGCGCCTGGCCCAACTGGTACGCGGCCGTGATCGAGTTGGTCGGCGGTGCACTGATCCTGATCGGCCTGGGCACCCGGATCGCCGCGTTCATCTCCTCGGGCGCGATGGCCTACGCGTACTTCAAGGTCCACCAGCCCGAGGCCCTGTGGCCGATCGAGAACAGCGGCGAGGGCGCGGCGATGTTCTGCTGGGCCTTCCTGCTGCTGATCTTCACCGGCTCCGGCGCGTTCGGCGTCGACAACCTGCTCGCGAAGCGCTCGAAGGCCGCCAGGCCCGCCACCGAGCAGGCTCCCGTGGCCGCCTGACCCCGCAGGCGCCCGCACCACACGGCGGCGCCCGTTCCCGCACGGCTCATGCGGGGACGGGCGCCGCTTCGCCGAACCGGCGTCCCTCAGCCGGTCTCCCACCCGAAGGGCACCGTGAAGCAGGCCACCCGGGCACCCTTGATGCCAGGTTCGTCGTGGATGACGACGGAGGACGCCTCACCCCGTCTGAAGCCCCAGTCGTGGGTCGCCACAGCTTCGCCGGAGCCCTGCTCGTCCGCGGTGAAGTCGAGCCAGACCTCGTTCTCGGCGTTGACATGATGCGGCTCGCCGGACGGTTCGTGCTGGTAGTGGCCGCCCGCCGCGGCGGGGTCGGCGGCGCAGGGCTTCTGGTGCACATGGACGCCGTACGCATGGCCGGCGACGAAGCCCGTCACCCGCAGCTTCACCGTCGTCGGTCCGCGCTCCCTGCTCTTCTGGCGCACCTCGATCCACGAGGCGGCCGGGACCAGCTCCCTGTCGTACGTCACCGCGGCCGACGGGACGAAGGCGGTGGGCGGTGCGAACCGGGCGTCCGTCCGCATCGAGTAGCCGTGGGCACCGGCCGCGAACACGGCCGCGGCGACGGCGCCCGCGCATATTCCTGCCACCATGATCTGTACCGTCCCTCACGTTCAGGCTGTTTTGCCCCTCTCCCGTGCTACGGGACACCCGCGCCGACCGCCCCCAGGGCGGGCCGCCCGAGTGAACAAGCTGTGCCGAACGCACGCGCACCCCGTGAACCCGCTGTCACACCCCGGGCGTACGCTGTAAGGCTGTTACGGGGGAAAACGGGGAGCAGACGGTGTTCGAGAGTCTTGGCAGTACGGGCGCGCTGACCGGCAGCCCAGGGGTCATCTACGCGATGGTGGCCGCCTCGGTGCTGCTTGATGTGTTCCTGCCGGTCCTGCCGAGCGGCGTCCTCGTCATCGCGGCGGCCACGGCGGCGGCCGCGGGCACGGCGGCGGGCAAGGTACCGGGCGATGTCCCCGACCTCCTGCTGCTCACCCTGATCGCCGCGACCGCCTCGGTGCTCGGCGATCTGGTCGCCTACCGGCTCGCCTGGCGCGGCGGCGCCCGTCTCGACCGCGCGATCGCCCGCTCCCGCCGGCTCACCACCGCGCAGGAACGTCTCGGCTCGGCCCTCGCCCGCGGCGGCGGCCCCCTTGTCGTCCTCGCCCGCTTCGCCCCGGCCGGCCGCTCGGTCGTCTCCCTGGTCGCGGGCGCGGCCCACCGGCGGATCCGGGAGTTCCTCCCGTGGTCGGCGCTGGCGGGCCTGACCTGGGCGGTCTACAGCGTCGCGCTCGGGTACTACGGGGCGCAGTGGCTGGGTACGACGTGGCTGGCCACGGGGGTGTCGGTGCTCGCGTTGTTCGGAGCGGGGGCGGGAGCGGCGTACGTGATGCGGCGGCAGCCGGCGTAGCGCTCCGCAGGAAGCGCGGCCACAGCCGGGCCGCCCGGCCGCGGCGCCGTGACGGCCGGCCCTGCCCACGCGGCGCACCCGCGGACCGATACCGCCCCGCGCCCCGACGGCCGCACCGCCGTGTCCCGGTCAGCCGGCCTTCTGTGCGGCTCCGCGGACCTCCAGACCGTCCAGCAGCGCGGCCGTCGCTTCGGCGACCGCCTCCACGGCCCGGTCGAAGACCTCCTTGTTGTGGGCGGCCGGCGCCCGGAAGCCGGACACCTTGCGTACGTACTGGAGGGCGGCGGCGCGGATCTCGTCCTCCGTCGCCTCCTCGGGGAGCACGGGCGGGCGAAGGGTCTTGATGCTTCGGCACATGCGTCCAGTCTCGCTCGCCCCGGGGAATAGCACCGGGGCTCCGCCGAATTGTGGGGAGCATGACGACAGTGGAGATCTCTTACGTCGGCGGCCCGACCGCCGTGCTGACTCTCGGGGGCCTGCGTCTCCTCACCGACCCCACCTTCGACGCGCCCGGCGAGTACCGGATCGGCGACCGCAAGCTCGTGAAGAAGACGGGCCCGGCGACCACGGCGGCGGAACTCGGCCCGGTGGACGCGGTCCTGCTCTCGCACGACCAGCACCCCGACAACCTCGACACCGCGGGCCGCGCCTGCCTCGCCTCCGTCCCCCTCGTCCTGTCCACGGCCTCTGCCGAGCAGCGTGTCGGCGCCCCCGTCCGCGCCCTGCCCGCCTGGGAGAGCGTCGACCTGGGCGCCGTACGCATCACCGCCGTCCCCGCCCTGCACGGCCCCGAGGGCTCCGAACCCTTCGTCGGCGAGGTGACCGGCTTCGTCCTCTCCGGGGACGGACTGCCCAAGGTGTACGTCAGCGGCGACAACGCCTCGCTCGACCGGGTACGGGAGATCGCCGACCGCGAGGGCCCCTTCGACGTGGCGGTGCTCTTCGCGGGGGCGGCACGCACTTCCGTCGTACCGGACGCCACGCTGACCCTGACCAGCGAGCAGGCGGCGGAGGCGGCACGGATCCTGGGCGCCCGCCATGTCGTACCGCTGCACTTCGAGCACTGGGCCCACTTCACCGAGGACGGACCGACGCTGACGAAGGCCTTCGCCGAGGCCGGACTGACGGAGCGGCTGCACCTCCTCGCACCCGGCGAGACCGTACGGCTGTGACGTCTGCGATGATCCGTTGCGAGGCGGCCACCACCCAAGGGGCCGACCCACGAAGGGAGTTCGTGTGATGACGCACGACCGGAAACTCACCGTGGCCGTACTGGGTCCGGGCGGTATCGGCGGCCTGCTCGCCGGGCTGCTGGCCCGGGACGGGCACCGGGTGATCTGTCTGGCCGGGAACGAGACCGCCGCGGCGCTGCGTACGTCCGGGATCCATGTCCGCAGCGGCCCGTACGGGGACTTCACGGCCGAGGTGGAGGCGGACACCGAACTGCGTACGCCCGTCGACGTCTGCCTGGTGGCGGTCAAGCACACCGCGCTCGACGCGGCGCTGGACCGCGTACCGCCCGCCGCCCTGGGCGACGCGCTGCTCGTACCGTTCCTGAACGGTGTGGAGCACCCGGCGGCGCTGCGGGCCCGCTACGGCGAGGAGGCGGTGGCCCCGGCGGTGATCCGGACGGAGTCGACACGGGTGGCGCCGGGGGAGATCGTCCACGGCAGCCCGATCGCGGAGATCGACCTCAGCGGCGACAAGGTGCCCGAGGACCGCCTGAAGACGCTGGCGGAGGTGCTGGGCGCGGCCGGGCCGAGCACCCGGATCCTGCCGGACGAGACGTCGGCGCTGTGGGCCAAGATGGCGTTCCTCGCACCGTTCGCCCTGCTCACCACGCGGTACGCGGCACCGCTGGGCGACATCCGCACACGCCACCGCGAGGAGCTGACCGCCCTGGTCGAGGAGACCGCCGCGGTCAGCCACGCCTCGGGCGCCACGGTGGACGCGGCACAGGCCCTCGCACGCTACGACGCGTTCCCGCCGCAGACCAAGTCCTCCATGCAGCGCGACGCCGAGGCCGGTCTGCCGCTCGAACTCGACGCGATCGGCGGGGCGTTGCTGCGCGCGGCGGACGCGCACGGGGTGCCGGTGCCGGTCGCGGCCCGTCTGGTACGGGAGTTGCGGGACGCCGGGCACTGAGACGGGGTTGAGCCGTCGGGTCCGGGCGGGGTCACCCGCCGCCCGGGCCCCTACTCGTCGCTGCTGTTGTTGCCGCTGGACGAGCGCGCCCTCTTGCGCGAGCTGTCCAGCAGTTTCCCCAGACCGACCGTCACCGCCGCCACGACCCGCACCCAGCGCGGCCCGCCACGCTCCGCCCACACCACGCACACACATCCGAAGACGGCCAGCGCCAGGACGCCCAGCAGCACCAGAGTGATCATGTTTTCCCCGTCCCTGTGTCCGTATGACTGTGGCGATCTTCTCAGTTCACGCATGCCGTCCGCTTCGAACACACGAACTACCCCAAGAAACTCGCACCCCTAAATCGAACAGGCGTAGCATTGCGCCGTGGCTACGACCTATGACTTTCCGAGTGACCTCCTCGCCGGTCAGGAGGAGCTGCATCAGGTCCGGGCCGAGCTGTCGGCCCTGCTCAAGCGGCTTCCCTGGTCGGTCGAGCCCCTGGACGGATTCAGCGATTCCGCGGGCTGGCGCAAGGTGGAGCGCCCCGCCTCCCCCGGCTGGACCGCCGACGAACAGGCCGAGGTGGAGAAGCTCAGGCGGCGCGAGCACGAACTCGCGGTCTTCGTCAGCGGCCACCGCTTCTGGTCGGAGTTCGCGGGGGCCGAGCGGGTGGAGGCCCGCATGAAGCTGAAGCACGCCGACGGCGACTGAGATCCCGTGCCACATGACCGAGGGGGGACCTTGGAACAGCACGAGGGATCGCACCAGCGCGTGCGGGCACACATCGGCAACGCCCAGACGATCACCGCGAACGCCGACGTCACCACCCTCAGCGAGACGGAACGGGAGCAGGCGGACACCGAGTGGCGGCAGTCCGCCCTCATCGTCACCCAGAACCCGGCCTGCTTCAGCGTCGACGACCGCGCCTCGGCCCAACAGCTCCTCGACGACCAGGAGATGACCGCCGCACAGAACGCCGCCCCGTGCGCGTCGGCGAAGGACTGGGCAGAACGCTCCCTCTTCTGCTGAACCACACCGCCCAGCCCCCGTGAACCACCCTGCCCCCGGTAATTGACGTGCCCCCGCCAGGAGGCCGTCATAGGCTGGGCGTCGTTCAGGTGCGCAGGCTGCGGCTACTTCTCCTCCAAAGAGAGCGACGCGGGTTCGAATCCCGCCGCCGGCTCCGGCCGGTGTCGTCCAGCGGCCCAGGATGCTTACGTCGCCGCCGCCGACCTTGATCTCTGAACACATGAAACGGCCCCCCGGAGATCGCTCCGGAGGGCCGTACTTCATCGGTGGGCGCGGACGGTTTCGAACCGCCGACATCCTGCTTGTAAGGCAGGCGCTCTACCCCTGAGCTACGCACCCGGGCCTGAGCTGTTGCGCCCAGGACGAGTCGACAGCCTACATTGCCGCAGCCCCTGGTCTGCAAACCCATATCGCGGAGCCGCTCCTCAGGGCCGGACCCCAGGGTTTTCCGGGGGTTTCCCCCACCCCCGATCCGGGAGCGTCCCGGATCCCCCCGTGGCTTCCCGGTCCGTACGGTCGAAGAACCTCGTCAGTCCGGCTCCAGGGGGAGATCCCAATGGCACGTACCGTCATCGCCCGCGTCGTTCTCAGCGTCGGGGCCGTCGCCCTCATCGGGGGTGTCAGTGCCTGTGGGGCCTCCGCCGGGGATGACAAGGATCCGGAACAGCGGACCTTCGCGCTTCAGGGGAAGACACTGACCATCGACTCCGACGACTCGGCGCTCGAGATCGTCGCCGCCGATGACAACAAGGCGGGGCAGGTCGAGGTGACCCGGTGGTTCCAGGGGACGGTCGCCATCGGGAAGGACCCGAAGGTCACCTGGTCGATGGAGGACGACACGCTGAAGCTGCGGATGAAGTGCTCGGGCGTGGTCGCCGACTGTGCGGCCAAGCACCGTATCGAGGTCCCGCGCGGTGTCTCCGTGAAGGTCGAGGACGGGGACGGGAGCGTGCGGGCCAAGGGGTTCGAGGACGCGCTGAGCATTCGTACGGGGGACGGGTCCGTGCATGTCACCGACTCCAGCGGGCCGCTGGAGCTGAAGACCGGGGACGGGTCCGTGCGGGCCGAGGTGACCTCGCGCAAGGTGACCTCCGAGACCGGGGACGGGTCGGTCCATCTCGAACTCGGGGCCGTGCCGGACCGGGTGGAGTCCAGGAGCGGCGACGGGTCCGTGACGATAGACGTGCCCGAGGCGACGTACAAGGTGACGACCAAGACCGGTGACGGCGGGGTGGAGGTCTCCGTGCCGCGGGCCGATTCCAGCAGCCATGTCATCGACGCGCGGACCGGTGACGGCAAAGTCACGGTCCGGACCGCGAACTAACGGGCCCGTGTGTTCGTCCTTAACCGGTGGGAGAATGACACCGGGCCAGGACGGACACAGCACGGGAGAGGGATGTGACGGCGACACCAGCGCAGCCGTACTCGCCGTCGGAGCCGCGCGCGCGTCACGCGCTGCGCGACGCACTCACCCTCGTCGCCCTGCCCCTGGTCGCCGCGCTCGCGCTGCCGGCCGCGTTCGCCGGCGGCGGCACCCGGCGCTGGTTCGGCGGCCGCTCGGAGAGCCAGCGGGCCGAGGCACAGGCCGCGAAGGACGCCGCCGCGGCCGCGTTCTACGAGCTGGACACCGCCCAGCGCGATCTGCGGATCTCGATAGAGACGATCACCGCGGTCGACGACTCGCCCGCCGCCCGGCGTGCGGTCACCGACTTCGAGGCGATCAGCCGGCGGATCGACGAGGCGAGCCACCGGTACATCGAGGCCGTCGACGCCCATGACCTCGACCGTGACGACCTGGAGGCCTCGGTCGCGGTACGCGCGCGTACCGAACTCACCAAGGCCAAGGACGAGCTGGCCGACGTCAAGCGCGAGCTGGACCGTTTCGGCGACAGCCTCGGTCCGCTCCTCGGCAAGGCCGAGACCCAGCTGGCCCGTCTCGCCCCCGCCGTCGAGCGGGCCCGCCAGGGTCTGCTGGGCGCCTCCAACGCCCTGGACGCCGTACGGCAGTCGGGGCTGAAGGCGGACGACATCGCCGCCCGTCTCGCCGCCCTCGGCCCGGAGCTGACAAAGCTCAACCAGGGCGCAGGTCAGCATGGCGTCCCGCAGACCCTGGAGCGTGCCGAGCGGGTCGCGCGGGAGGCCGAGGCGGTCCGGGTCGAGTCCGAGCGGCTGCCCGAGAAGGCCGCCGAGATCGACCACCGGCTGGTCTCCCTGCGCACCCGCGCCCAGGCCCTCACCACGCGCGCGGGCCAGGTCGACCCGGTCCTGAGCGAGCTGCGCCGCCGCTTCACGGCCGCCTGCTGGCAGGACCTCCAGCAGGTCCCGGGCCAGGCCGCGGAGAACGTGCGCCAGGCCGAGCAGAAGCTGACCGAGGCCCGCGCCGCGCGCGACGACCAGCGCTGGCCGGACGCGACCGCGCTGCTGTCGACCGTACGGGCCCTGCTGAACACCACCGACGAGTCCGTCTCGGCGGCGGGCGACCGCCTGCGGCGGCTGAACGCCGTGCAGAAGGACCCCCAGCAGGAGATCGACCGCACCCGCTTCGCGATCCGCGACGCGCAGCGGCTCGCCATGACGGGCCGCAACACCCCCGATCCCCGCCATGCCCGCCCTCTCGACGACTCCGTGGCCCGCCTGGAGCGCGCGATCGGCACCCTGGAGGGGCGGCACCCCGACTACTGGCACTTCCTGACGGAGACGGAGGCGGTGCGGCGGACGGTGGCGCGGGTGGTGGCGCAGATCCGGGAGGAGCGAGGGGCGGCGCACTGAGGCCCCAGGCCGCTAACCTGTGCGCATGCCTCGCTACGAGTACCGCTGCCGGACCTGCGGCGACACCTTCGAACTGAGCCGTCCGATGGCGGAGTCCTCCGCTCCCGCGGACTGCCCGGCCGGTCATGACGACACGGTGAAGCTGCTGTCGACGGTGGCCGTCGGCGGCTCGGCGTCCGCGCCCGCACCGGCGCCGCGGGCCGCCGGCGGTGGCGGCGGATGCTGCGGTGGGGGCTGCTGCGGCTGAGAGGCCTTTTCCTCAGGAAGCCTTCAGGTTCGGTTCCCTACCGTGATCGGTATGACAGCCGCACCGCAGTGGATCAACGGACTCATGGACACGCTCGGCGCGCCCGGCGCCGGACTGGCCATCGCCCTGGAGAACCTCTTCCCTCCGCTGCCGAGCGAGGTGATCCTGCCGCTCGCGGGGTTCGCGGCCAGTACCGGTCGGATGAACCTGTGGGCCGCGCTGCTGTGGACCACCGCCGGTTCGGTGATCGGCGCGCTCGCCCTGTACGGCGTCGGCGCGCTGCTCGGCCGTGACCGCACCGTCGCCATCGCGGCCCGGCTGCCGCTGGTGAAGGTCAGCGACATCGAGAAGACCGAGGCGTGGTTCCTGCGGCACGGCACGAAGGCGGTCTTCTTCGGCCGCATGATCCCGATCTTCCGCAGCCTCATCTCGGTCCCGGCCGGCGTCGAGCGCATGCCGCTGCCGGTGTTCCTGGGCCTGACCACGCTGGGCAGCGCGCTGTGGAACACCGCGTTCGTGCTGGCGGGCTATCTGCTGGGCGACAACTGGACCCAGGTCACGGACCTGGTGTCCGCGTACTCGAAGGTGGTCCTCGCCGGCGCGGTACTGGCGGTGGCGGCCTTCATCGCCGTACGACTCCTGCGGCGCCCGGGCTCCGGCCGACGCCGGCGCACGCAGGACGTGGGCGCCAACTCATAGCGGGGCTTCGAGGCGAGGGCCGCGCCCTTCACGAACTCCAGCGCCGCCCCGCCAGGAACCCACTCGGACTCCCTGGGCTCACCTCAGCCCTCCATCAGGTCGTCAGGACCCCTCGCGAACCCCCCGCACCCCCTTCAGGAACTCCCGCAGGATCCGCTCGCCCGCCAGCACCCCCCGCTCCGGCAGTGCGCTGATCGTCGCAGCGGAGAAACCCTCGTCCGCCAGTTCGCCGTGGCCCGGGCGCCAGCCCTGGTCCGCGGCGAGGAGGAGGTCGGCGTCGAGGAGGGAGTCGCCGGCCGCCAGGGTCAGGTCGGCGCCGGTGCGGCGGGCGACCTCGTGCATGGCGGCGCTCTTGGTGAGCGGCTTGGGGACGGCGTAGATCTTGCGGCCCTGGAGGGAGACCGTCCAGCCGAGGTTCTCCGCCCAGACCGCGAGTTCCTTGACCCAGTCCTCGGGGAGGAGTTCGCGTTCTACGACGAGGTAGGCGAAGAGGTCCTCGGCGACGCGGTGCTTGCGGACCCACACGGGGTCGGCGGTCCGCAGCAGATGCTCGCGGACCTCGTCCAGCGGCGCGCACTCGTCGGCGAGGCGGGCCTGTACGCGTGCGTGCCAGTCGGCGTCCGAGACGCCGTCCACGAGGAGGTGCCCGCCGTTGGCGCAGATCGCGTAAGTCGGCGCGGGGCCGGGGAGGTTGATGCGCTGGTACTGCTTACGGGTCCGGGTGGTCGTCGGCACGAACACCGCCGCGTCGCCGAGGTCGGCCAGCAGCGCGGCGGCCGTCTCGGTCATGTACGACAGCGGCCTGCTCTCGTGGACCTCGACGCAGAGCAGCCGGGGCGCCCGCGCGTCCGGCATGGTCAGCGCGAGGGCCGCCGAGGAGTAGATCAGCGTACGGTCGAGGTCGCTCGCCACCAGTACCGGCATCAGACGTTCACCGCCTTGCCGTCGGCGCCCGTTGCTCCCCGCGTGTACTTGGGGTGGATCAACCCCACGCAGGTGTACGGGAGTTCGTCGACCTCTTCCACAGGGACACCTCTCTGCTCGGCCAACAGGCGTACGTGGTCCAGGTCGGCGCCCGCTCCGGCGCGCGCGAGGATCTTCCAGGGCACGCGGCGCAGCAGGACGCGAGTCGTCTCGCCGACACCGGGCTTGACGAGGTTCACGTCGTGGATGCCGTACTCCTCGCTGATGCGCTCGACTGCCGCCCAGCCCTCCCAGGTCGGGGTGCGGTCGCCGGACAGGAGTTCCTTGGTCTGGGCGTCGACCGCGTCCACGACCTCGGGGAAGGTGGCGGCGACGGCGTCGAGGAAGTCCACGGAGACGTCGACGCCGGCGAGTTCGCGGTAGAACTTCGCGCCGTGGAAGTCGTGGGGACCCACGAGGTCGGAGCGCAGGACGGTCCGTGAGATGAGGCCGGACACCGTCGAGTTGAGGCAGGCGGAGGGGATGAGGAAGTCCTCGCGGGTGCCGTAGGTCCGTACGCAGGAGCCCGGGTCGGCCAGGACCGCGATCTCCGGGTCGAAGCCGGTGATGCCGTCGGAGGTCTCGAACTCCTTGATGGCGTCGGCCAGTTCGCGGGTGATCGCGCCCTTGCCGGTCCAGCCGTCGACGAACACGACGTCGGCGGGGTCGTGGTGGGCGGCCAGCCAGCGCAGGGCGTTGGCGTCGATGCCGCGGCCGCGGACGATCGACACGGCGTAGTGGGGCAGGTCGAGGCCGTGCCGGAAGTTCGCCCAGCGGCGCATCAGGACGCCGACCGGGGTGCCCGCCCGGGCGAGGGAGACGAGGACCGGGCGCGGGGAGCGTTCGGCGAGGACGATCTCGGTGACCGCGCCCACCGCCTGCGCGAGCCGGGCCGCGGAGGCGTCCAGCGCGGTGTGGAACAGCTGCTGGTACTGCTCGCTCGGCTGGTACTCCACCGGCAGCGACTCCGCGTAGTGCGCGCCGCCGCTCTGGATGGCCTCCTCGCGCTCCTCCGTCGGGGCCTCCAGGGTGACGTCCGAGAGGTCCTGGAGCAGCCAGCCGACCTCTTCGGGGGCGTACGAGGAGAAGGCGGGGCCGCGGAGGGGCTCGGGCAGCATCGGGGGCCTTTCGGGGACGTACAGGGGCTCGGGGACGTAGGAGGGGACGACCGCGAGGAGGACCTGCGGGGTGTGTTCGGCCAGCCGGGCCAACAGGCCGTCCGGTGCGTGCAGTTCCGGTGTGTCGGCGGTGGAGTCGATCACGGCGACGATCGCGTCGAAGCCGGCGCCGGCGATGTTGTAGGCGTAGCGGTCGCCGGGTCCGTCCGCGGGGGCGTCGTGGGCCGGGAACGTGATGCGGGTGCGGATGGCGTAGCCGGGGTCGTCGACGGCGAGGACGGGAGAGCGGGTGGTGGTGGAGTAGCGGACCTCGACGTCGGCCACCTGTTCCAGTTCACGGGCGAGCCTGAGGGGGGCGTACATGAGCTCTTCGAAGCCGAGGATGTGTACGCGGCGGGCGTTGCGCGGCAGAGCCTCGGCTAGGCGGGCCGCCATCGCGGGGAGTGCGTTGTCCAGGCGTATTCGGTGCTGGGGCGTGAAGCCGTGGCGTCCGCCGTCGGGGAGTCCGTGGGGCCAGAACAGGTCGACTCGCCTGTGGGTCGGCTGCGGGCCCGTGGGGGCTTGCCGCGCCCCTGCGTTGGGCATCTCGAACCTCGCTACAAGGTCCTGCCCCTTCTCCAGGACCCCTTCCGGCAGACCCACCGTCCCCGAAGCCGCCGCCACCAGGTCCACCCTCGCGCCTATCTCGCGCGCGAACGTCTCCAGGCGGCCCGCGTCCGCCGCCGAGCGCATGTCCACCAGCGCCACCACGACGTACCGTCGCCGCGGATAACGCTCATGCAGGTCCCTGATCGTGTTCAGGACCGTGTTGCCGGTCGAGAACTCGTCGTCGACCAGGACCAGCGGGCCGTCGCCGACCAGCAGCGCGGGGTCCTCCGGGAGCAGTAGATGCGAGGTGGCGTGGGAGTGGGACTCCTCGAAGCCGCCCGCCGGGGCGACGCCCGCCACCGGGCGGCGGGTGGAGTGGAGGTAGGGGGCGAGGCCGATGCCGTCGGCGACGGAGTGGCCGAGACCGGTCGCGGTCTCGGCGTAACCGAGGACGACCGCGCGTCCCGCCTCCTGTGCGCCCAGCAGGTCCCGCACCCGGCGGCCGAGTGCGAAGCCGTAGCCGTAGACCACGGAGGGTGACTGGGGGACGTGCTTGCCGAGCACGTTGGAGACCAGGAGGTGGGCGCGCTTGGGGTTGCGGCGCAGGGCGAGGCCCAGCAGGTCGGTCAGGGTGTCGTCGCCCTGGAGTTCGACCCCGAGTCGTTCGGCGACCCAGGTCCCGGTCCAGACCTCGCCCGGTACCTCGTCGTTCACTGCGTTGTTCATGCGTCCCTTGTGTGTCACCGGCTCATGTGTGCAACCGGCTCAGTCGGCTGGGTGGCTCAGTCGGGGATTCCGGCGGCGAGCAGCTCCACGAAGCCGACGTCCTCGCGCGCCACCCCGAACACCTCGGCGCGCAGCATGGTGCGCTCGGCCCAGGCGCGGTGGGGCTTCACCTCGTTCATCTTGTTCGTGTACTGCGACCTCAGTACGCCTCCGCCGCCTCGCTCGGGGCGGAGGATGTCCTGGGCGTCGCTGAACTCCTCGTGACTGACCACGGACAGTGCGTGCACGGGCAGGACGTGCGAGGGATGGATGCAGGTCTTGCCCATCAAACCGTTCGCCTGATCAAGCGTAATCTCCCTCAGCAGCCCGTCCATGGCGTGCTCGATGAGGGCCTCGCGCAGCTCCTCGGCCTGGCCCTCCAGGAAGGGGCTGCGGCGCAGCTGCGGCTTGAACATGCGCTCCTGGACGCGGAAGTACTCCCAGACCGGGCCGGTCACCGTGAATCCGGTGCCGTCGGCGCGTCCCAGCATGTTCACCACGTCGGCGATCACGGAGGCGACGATCTGGACGTCGTACGCGGTCATGTCGGGCGCTCTGCGCAGCCCGTACGAGGAGCAGAAGTCGGTGACGCCCAGGCGCAGCGCCAGGACGCGGTCGCGGTACTTGTCGACGGCGCGGGCGATGCCCTCCAGGGCGTCGACGCGGGACTCCCGGTACATCAGCTCGGGCGTCTCCAGGACGGGCATGCCGAAGAGCCGGCGTCCGCTGGCGGCCTCGGCTCCGGAGAGGGCCTCCAGGAAGGGGATGCCGCGTTCCTCGGTGAACTTCGGGAACACGAATCCGGACAGCAGCCGGACGGTGGGGCCGAGGCGCTGCACGAGGTCGGGGATCTGCTCGGGATGGCGGACCCGGATGAAGAGCAGGGGGAGATCGGCCGACGCCCGGCCGGCGAGCTCGGCGAACTGGCGTACGAGGTTCTCCTCGGCTTCCACGACGTCCTCGTCGCCGATCGAGTCCTCCAGGCACAGCACCATCGAGACCACGCCACGCCCGACCTGCTTCATGATGTCGTCGGCGAGCCGCGGCCGCGTGGCCGGGCTGTACAGCGTGGCGCCCAGGGCCGCGGAGAGCAGCCGGGCGGGAGAGTCGGCGTCGAACTCGCACGGCTCCTGGTGGAAGAGGCGCTGGCGCACCTCTGAGGCGATGTGCCCGAAATGACGCATATAACTCCCCCGTGGCAGTTGAGTCACCTGTGAACGGTTCACAGGTGGCCGGTAATAGTACGTAGAGACCCATGTCAGGGGTTCCCACCGGGCATGAATTTCAGGTAACGCTGCAGGGCAGGGCCGGGGGCGGATCGGCCCCCGGAACCGGCACCCCCGCGTTGTCGTGACCGCGACCGAGAGGGCAGGATGACCGCATGACGCACGCGATGCTGAAGGGGTCGAACGTCCCGCTCGAAGTCACCACGGTACGCGCCGTGGTGCGCTGGACGCCCGGGCAGGGGGACACGGATGTCGACGCCTCGGCGCTGCTCCTCGGCCCCGACGGACGTGTGCGCTCCGACGAGGACTTTGTCTTCTACAACCAGCCCCGGCACCCCTCCGGGAAGGTCCGGCTGCTCGGCAAGAAGCGGGTCGCCGAGGGCCTCACCGATACGATCCAGACAGATCTGACCGGTGTCGAGCCCGACGTCAGGCAGATTCTTCTGGTCGCATCGGCGGACCGCGTCACCTTCGACCGCGTAAAGGGTCTGCGCATTCTGCTGTACGACGCCACGGTCGCCGATGCCGAACCGCTGGCCTACTTCGACATCAAGCCGCAGACCGGCCAGGAGACCGCTCTGATCTGCGGCGAGCTGTACCGCCGCGGCGAGGGCTGGAAGTTCCGCGCCCTGGGTGAGGGCTACCTGGACGGCTTGCAGGGCCTGGCGAGCGACTACGGCATCGTGGTCGACGAGTCGGAGGCGGCCGCCGAGGAGCCGGCCCCGCTTTCCGAGCCGTCTCAGCCCCTTCCCCCCGAGCAGCCGGCGACCGCGGTCCCGCCGCAGCCGGCGTACGGCTACCCCCAGGCCCCTCCGACGACCCAGCCGGCCTACGGCTATCCCCAGCCGACCAGCCAGCCGGCGTACGGCTACCCCCAGCCCGCACCGGCAGCGGCAACGGCCCCGGGCCCGGACTTCCGGTTGCCGCCACAGGGCCCGCAGTTCATCAGGGGTTAGGGGCGTCCGGGGTCAGGGGGCAGGAGTTAGGGGTCAGGGCTCAACGCTCAGCCTTCGTCTTGTAGCCGCGTCCCCACTGCAGTCCCCACCCGTACAACCGGTCCAACTCGGCCTGGAACCCGTAGACGAACTTCACCTCGCGCCGAACCATGATCTCGCCCTTGACGTTCTCGATCATCACGACTGCGCAGGAGCGGGCCTGCGGGTGACGTTCGTCGAGGCCTATCTCGATGCGCGGCCCGTTGCTCGGATACAGCGTCACGATCGCGTGCGTACGGTCGAACGCCGGCGTCTGGTCGTAGATGTAGACGAACACCAGGATCCGCTTGATCGACTCCCGGTGGTCGAGGTTGACGTAGATCGTCTCCCCGGACGCCGACCCGAACCGGTCGTCCCCGCTGAGCTTCACGTACGGCGCCGAGTTCACGTCCCCGAAGAGCCCGCCCAGCGGCTGCACGACACCCTTGGAGCCGTCGGTCAGCTCGTACAGGCACCCGAGGTCGAGGTCGACGTTGACCATGCTCTGGCTGTGCCCCATGACCTCCGGCGGCTTGAGCGCGCGGAAGGGGTGCCTCAGCAGGCTCTCCCGCTGGGAGCCGCCGATGTCGGAGGTCCGCATCCGCCAGGCCAGGTTGATGCGCAGATGCCCGGTCTCCGCCCCCTGCTTGCTCAGGGAGACCCGGTCGTGCCGCTTGGTCAGCTCGATCGAGTTGGTCGCCGCGTTGCCCGAGTCGAACTCGGCCGCGCGTCCGCTCCAGAGTCCGTCCAAGAAGCCCATTCCCGCCCCCACGTTCACGTAAAAGACCGGCGGGGCGGCGTCGAGGAGTCGACGCCGCCCCGCTCAGAGCGTTCCTCACCCGAAAGGCTGTCACACCCTTCGGGCACATCGAGTGCTAGACGGAGACCTCAGTCTTCTCGTCCGAGCCCGCTTTTCCCTCGGCTTCCGCGAGGGCCTTGTTGCGGCGCAGCGAGGACCAGAAGGACCAGGCGATGAGGACGACACCGATGAGGCCGGTGATGACCTCGTGGATCTCGTACTGGATGGTGATCATGAGGATCACGGCCAGCGCACCGATCGCGTAGTGCGCGCCGTGCTCCAGGTAGACGTAGTCGTCGAGGGTGCCCTGGCGGACCAGGTACACGGTCAGCGAACGGACGTACATGGCGCCGATGCCGAGGCCCAGTGCCATCAGCACGATGTCGTTGGTGATGGCGAAGGCGCCGATGACTCCGTCGAAGGAGAAGGACGCGTCGAGGACCTCGAGGTAGAGGAACATGAAGAACGCGGCCTTGCCGGCGAGGACGACGGCCGAGCGTGGCTTGCCGGTGCGGGCCGCCTCTTCCTCCTCCTCGTGTTCGCGTTCCTCCTCCTCTTCGAGCTTGTCCTCGAAGTAGCCGGAGAGCCCGCCGACGATCATGTAGGTGATGAGACCGGCGATACCGGAGAGTAGAACCGTCTCTGCCTTGTCGACGTGCGCGCCGCCGTGCTGGTGGGCGTTGGCCGCGAAGGTCATCGAGGTGATGAGCAGGACGACGAGGGCGATGCAGACCGACAGCATGTCGATCTTGCCGAGCTTGGAGAGCGGGCGCTCCAGCCACCCGAGCCACTTGATGTCCCGGTCCTCGAAGATGAAGTCCAGGAAGATCATCAGCAGGAACATGCCACCGAAGGCGGCGATCGCCGGGTGGGCGTCGGTGACCAGCTGCTGGTACTGGTCCTTGTCGTTGAGGGCGAGGTCGACGGCCTCGATCGGACCCATCTGGGCGGTGACCGCGACGATGACGACCGGGAACACCAGCCGCATGCCGAACACGGCGATGAGCACACCGATGGTGAGGAAGATCTTCTGCCAGAAGGCATTCATCTTCTTCAGGATTCCGGCGTTGACCACCGCGTTGTCGAAGGACAGCGAGATCTCAAGGATGGAGAGGATCGCCACGATGCCGAAGCCGGTCCACCCCCCGTAGAAGACCGCCGCTACGAGGCCGAGCGCGGTGACCGCGAACGACCAGCCGAAGGTTTTCAGAACCACTGGCTACCCAATCCTGTATGTACGGGTCTCCCCCGCTGCCGTACTCGGCTTTACCTAACTTTGAAGCGGAGTCTAGTCGGCCCCTCTGCACCCCCCGTGGGCCCCCGGTTTTTGCTCATAACGCGTTACGAGACGTTGACCCCGAAGTCGAGTGCGATGCCCCGTAGTCCGGACGCGTACCCCTGGCCCACGGCGCGGAACTTCCACTCCCCGCCATAGCGGTAGACCTCGCCGAAGATCATGGCGGTCTCGGTGGAGGCGTCCTCGCTGAGGTCGTAGCGGGCGAGTTCCTGGCCGTCGGCCTGGTTCACCACACGGATGAACGCGTTGCTGACCTGGCCGAAGGTCTGGCCCCGGTTGTCGGCGTCGTGGATCGAGACCGGGAAGACGATCTTGTCGCACTGGCCCGGCACCTTCGAGAGGTCGATCAGGATCGACTCGTCGTCGCCGTCGCCCTCACCGGTGAGGTTGTCGCCGGTGTGCTCCACCGAGCCGTCCGGGCTCTTGAGCTGGTTGTAGAAGACGAACCACTCGTCGCCGAGCACCCGTCCGCTGTTGCACATCAGTGCGCTGGCGTCGAGGTCGAACGGGGCTCCGGTGGTGGAGCGTGCGTCCCAGCCGAGTCCGATCATCACCTGTGTGAGGTTCGGCGCGGCCTTGGACAGGGAGACATTGCCTCCCTTGGCGAGCGTGACGCCCATAGTGCTGGTCCCTCCCCGTGTGCTGCCTTTACTCGTGGTCCTGCGCGTCCGGCGCCGCACCGCGGTCGGTACGGCGCCGGACGGGGGTGGTTCGGCTCGGGGTGAGCGCGCTGACGGCGCTCCCCCCTCAGGCGTCCTGTCCTCAGACGTTCACGCCGAAGTCCTGCGCGATGCCGCGCAGGCCCGAGGCGTAGCCCTGGCCGATGGCGCGGAACTTCCACTCCGCCCCGTGCCGGTACAGCTCGCCGAAGACCATCGCGGTCTCGGTGGACGCGTCCTCGGAGAGGTCGTAGCGCGCGATCTCCGCCTCGCCGGCCTGGTTCACGACGCGGATGAAGGCGTTGCGGACCTGGCCGAAGGACTGCTGGCGGTTCTCGGCGTCGTAGATGGAGACCGGGAAGACGATCTTCTCGATCTCGGTCGGCACGCCCGCGAGGTTGACCTTGATCTGCTCGTCGTCGCCCTCGCCCTCACCGGTGATGTTGTCGCCGGTGTGCTCGACCGAGCCGTCGGGGCTCTTGAGGTTGTTGAAGAAGACGAAGTTGGCGTCGCTGCTGACCTTGCCCGAGGCGTCCAGCAGCAGGGCGCTGGCGTCCAGGTCGAAGTCGGTGCCGGTGGTGGTGCGGACGTCCCACCCCAGGCCGACGATGACCGCGGTCAGGCCCGGGGCCTCCTTGGTCAGCGATACGTTGCCGCCCTTGCTGAGGCTGACTCCCACGAGTCCTCCATTGGTGTCCAGGGGCGGGGAGCCCCGCCATGCGTTTGATACCGGATCAACGAGTCGATCCTAGTGACGGGTTCCCGCCCTACGCAGGGCTTGGGAGCCAACAATCACAGGGTGTCGAGGGCCTTCACGTACTCGTTCAGGTCACGCGCGTCGGGCAGGGCGTTGACGACGGTCCAGCGGACCACGCCCTCCTTGTCGATGACGAAGGTGCCGCGCACCGCGCAGCCCTTGTCCTCGGCGAAGACGCCGTAGGCGCGGGAGACCTCGCCGTGCGGCCAGAAGTCGCTGAGCAGCGGGTACTCCAGGCCCTCCTGCTCGGCGAAGACGCGCAGGGTGTGGATGGAGTCGTTGGAGACGGCGAGCAGCTGGGTGTCGCGGTCGGAGAACTGCGGGAGGTTGTCGCGCAGCTCGCACAGCTCGCCGGTGCACACCCCGGTGAAGGCGAAGGGGTAGAAGAGCAGGACGACGTTCTTGCTGCCGCGGAAGTCGGACAGCTTCACGGTCGCACCGTGGTTGTCCTTGAGCTCGAAGTCGGGGGCCTTTTCGCCGACCTGGATCGCCATCGCGTGAATGTCCCTTTCGGTGAGGCTGTTCGGGTGGTGGGACCACACTACGCAGCGATCACCGAAAGCCGACGGACGGGCTGAGGAATCTCAGCCCGTCCGGCGTTCGAGGACGAGGCCGTTCAGGCCGATCGGGGGTCTGGGGGCGCAGCCCCCAGAATCACCGGCCCGACCGGCGGAGCGTCAGCGCTTGGACTTGGCCGCCTTGGGCGTCACGAGCCGGCTGCCGCTCCAGTCCTTGCCGACGCTGACGCTCTTGGAGGCCGAGAGCCCCGCCGTCGTCGCGGCTTCGGAGATGTCACTGGGCTCGACGTAGCCGTCGCGGCCGGTCTTCGGCGTCAGCAGCAGGATCGAGCCGCCCTCCTCGATGTACGTGGTGGCATCCACCAGTACGTCGGTGAGGTCGCCGTCCTCGTCGCGGAACCACAGCACCACGGCGTCGGCGACGTCGTCGTATTCCTCGTCCATCAGCTCGCTGCCGATGACTTCCTCAATGGCCTCGCGGAGCTCCTGGTCGACGTCGTCGTCGTAGCCGATCTCCTGGACCACCTGCTCGGGCTGGAACCCCAGCCTTGCGGCAGGGTTCGTCCGCTCCTCCGCGTGGTCCGCGGTCGCGCTCACGGGTTGCCTCCTGATCATGTTTTGGGAATAACTCAGCCACGCGCGTGCGCGAAGCATTGGCCGTAGTCCACACGGGCGGGACGGATCGCGCAAGTACCCGGCCGTTCAGACCGCCGAAACGGTGACGTTCCTGGCCGTGTCACCGCAACTCCAGGCACACGATTCCTGACGGAAGTGACCTATGCCACACCTTTCTGCCCGCTTTGCACCGTTGGGAACCGGAGTGAAACTTGAGAGAGCTGGTGAAGGGCCCTGGTTACCTCTCAGTAGAGATGACGTTTGCCTCCCCGAGGTACACGATGGGGAGCGGTGCAGACATCCCGCATACCCATCGAAAACAGCCCTCTGACAGCGAAGGAACAGCGTGGCTTCCGGATCCGATCGCAATCCGATCATCATTGGCGGCCTTCCGAGTCAGGTTCCTGACTTCGATCCCGAGGAAACCCAGGAGTGGCTCGACTCCCTCGACGCCGCCGTCGACGAGCGCGGCCGGGAGCGGGCCCGCTATCTGATGCTGAGGCTGATCGAGCGGGCCCGCGAGAAGCGCGTGGCCGTGCCCGAGATGCGCAGCACGGACTACGTCAACACCATCGCCACCAAGGACGAGCCGTTCTTCCCCGGCAACGAGGAGATCGAGCGCAAGATCCTGAACGCGACCCGGTGGAACGCCGCTGTCATGGTCTCCCGCGCCCAGCGGCCCGGCATCGGCGTCGGCGGCCACATCGCCACCTTCGCCTCCTCGGCCTCGCTGTACGACGTGGGCTTCAACCACTTCTTCCGGGGCAAGGACGAGGGCGACGGCGGCGACCAGGTCTTCTTCCAGGGCCACGCCTCCCCGGGCATCTACGCGCGCGCGTACCTGCTGGACCGGCTGAGCGAGGGGAACCTCGACGCGTTCCGCCAGGAGAAGTCCAAGGCGCCGTACGGGCTCTCCTCGTACCCGCACCCGCGGCTCATGCCGGACTTCTGGGAGTTCCCGACCGTGTCGATGGGCCTCGGTCCGATCGGCGCGATCTACCAGGCGCGGATGAACCGCTACATGCACGCGCGCGGGATTGCCGACACCTCCAAGTCGCATGTGTGGGCGTTCCTCGGCGACGGCGAGATGGACGAGCCGGAGTCGCTCGGCCAGCTGACCATCGCCGCGCGTGAGGGCCTGGACAACCTGACCTTCGTCGTCAACTGCAACCTGCAGCGCCTCGACGGCCCGGTGCGCGGCAACGGCAAGGTCATCCAGGAGCTGGAGTCGGTCTTCCGCGGCGCCGGCTGGAACGTCGTCAAGCTGGTCTGGGACCGCTCCTGGGACCCGCTGCTCGCGCAGGACCGCGACGGTGTGCTGGTCAACCGGATGAACACCACGCCGGACGGCCAGTTCCAGACGTACGCCACCGAGACCGGCGCGTACATCCGCGACCACTTCTTCGGTGACGACCACCGGCTGCGCGCGATGGTCGAGAACATGACCGACGACCAGATCCTGCACCTGGGGCGCGGCGGTCACGACCACAAGAAGATCTTCGCGGCGTTCTCGGCGGCCAAGGCGCACAAGGGCCAGCCGACGGTGATCCTCGCCAAGACGATCAAGGGCTGGACGCTGGGCCCCAACTTCGAGGGCCGCAACGCCACGCACCAGATGAAGAAGCTGACGGTCGCCGACCTCAAGGGCTTCCGCGACCGGCTGCACATCCCGATCACCGACCAGGAGCTGGAGTCCGGCGCGCCGCCGTACTACCACCCGGGCCGGGACTCGGAGGAGATCCAGTACATGCACGACCGCCGCAGCTCGCTCGGCGGTTACGTCCCGACGCGTGTCGTACGCGCCAAGCCGCTGGCCCTGCCGGACGACAAGACGTACGCGACCGTGAAGAAGGGGTCGGGTCAGCAGTCGATCGCGACGACGATGGCCTTTGTCCGCCTCCTCAAGGACCTCATGCGGGACAAGGAACTCGGCAAGCGGTTCGTGCTGATCGCGCCGGACGAGTACCGGACGTTCGGCATGGACTCGTTCTTCCCGAGCGCGAAGATCTACAACCCGCTCGGCCAGCAGTACGAGGCGGTCGACCGGGATCTGCTGCTCGCGTACAAGGAGTCGCCGACCGGGCAGATGCTGCACGACGGCATCTCTGAGGCGGGCTGCACGGCCTCCCTCATCGCCGCGGGTTCGGCGTACGCCACGCACGGCGAGCCGCTGATCCCGGTGTACGTCTTCTACTCGATGTTCGGTTTCCAGCGCACCGGTGACCAGTTCTGGCAGATGTCGGACCAGTTGGCGCGCGGATTCGTGCTGGGTGCGACTGCCGGACGTACGACTCTGACCGGTGAGGGTCTGCAGCACGCGGACGGGCACTCGCAGCTGCTCGCCTCGACCAACCCGGGGTGTGTCGCGTACGACCCGGCGTACGGGTTCGAGATCGCGCACATCGTGCAGGACGGGCTGCGGCGGATGTACGGGCCGGACGCCGAGGACGTCTTCTACTACCTCACCGTCTACAACGAGCCGATCCAGCACCCCGCCGAGCCCGAGAACGTGGACGTCGAGGGCATCCTCAAGGGCATCCACCGCTTCAGCGAGGGCACTTCGGGGTCGATCCCGGCGCAGGTCATCGCGTCCGGTGTCGCGGTGCCGTGGGCCCTGGAGGCGCAGAAGATCCTCGCCGAGGAGTGGAACGTGCGCGCCGACGTGTGGTCGGCGACCTCCTGGAACGAGCTGCGGCGCGAGGCGGTCGAGGTCGAGCGGCACAACCTGCTGCACCCGGAGGAGGAGCAGCGGGTGCCGTACGTGACGCGGAAGCTGTCGGGGGCGCAGGGGCCGTTCGTGGCGGTGTCCGACTGGATGCGGTCGGTGCCGGACCAGATCGCGCGGTGGGTGCCGGGGACGTACCAGTCGCTGGGCGCCGACGGGTTCGGCTTCGCCGACACCCGGGGCGCGGCCCGGCGCTTCTTCCACATCGACGCGCAGTCGATCGTGGTGGGTGTGCTGACCGAGCTGGCGAAGGAGGGGAAGGTGGACCGGTCGGTGCTGAAGCAGGCGATCGACCGCTATCAGCTTCTCGACGTGTCGGCGGCGGACCCGGGTGCGGCGGGCGGCGACGCGTAAACCGGTAGGTGTGTGAAGGGCGGTGGGGCCCCGTGCCCCCACCGCCCTTACCTTTTCTTTACGATGCGGTCATGAAGGAACAATCGGCGCAGGAGCGTTGGGAACACCTGACCCAGCGGCCCCTGATGGCGCTCGCGGTCGTGTTCGCCGTCGCCTATGCCGTGCCGATCGTGGACGACGCGGCCGGACAGTCGCTCACGACCGTGTGCACGGCGATCGAGTGGGCGGTGTGGGGGGCGTTCGCCGCCGACTACCTCGTACGGCTGTCGCTGTCGCGGGACCGGCGGCGGTTCGTGCGCAAGCACTGGCTGGACCTGGGGGCCGTGGTGCTGCCGCTGATCCAGCCGCTGCGGCTGCTGCGGGTCGTCGCCACGCTGCTGCTGGTGCAGCGGCGGGCCCGGATGGCCTCCCAGATCCGGCTGACCACATACGTCGCCGGCGCGGTGGTGGGCCTGCTGATGTTCGGCTCCCTGGCGGTGCTCTCCGCGGAGCGGGACTCACCGGACGGGAACATCCGGACGCTGGGTGACGCGGTCTGGTGGTCGTTCACCACGATGACGACGGTCGGCTACGGGGACCACGCGCCGACCACCGGACTGGGCCGGATCATCGCCGTGGGCCTGATGCTGTCCGGCATCGCCCTGCTGGGTGTGGTCACCGCGAACATCGCGGCCTGGTTCATCGCCCGCTTCGAGAAGGACGACGTGGAGGAACGCCTCCAGACGGAAGCCATCGTGGCCCTGACGGAGGAGGTAAAGGCCCTCCGAGCCCAGGTGACAGCCCTCCAGGAACAGCACTCGATCAGACAGTGAGGCGGGCCCCCGGCCCATCCGCCGGGGGCCCCTCCCTCACATCAGCCACATCAACGCGGCGATGGTGTCGATGGCACCCAGAACCACAGCCACCACAGCCGTCACCGGGCGACCGCCCGACCACCTACGGCCCATGGCCAGCCAACCCGCCACGATCGCAAGAGGACCGAGAAGAATCCCCAGCACGAAGAAGCCCGCGATCGCACAGATGACTCCGATGATTCCGAGCGTGGCGCGATCCGGCCCGGTCCGTGACCACGTCCGGCCACGTGAGCGGGGGTGCCTGCGCGTTCGGTGTCCGAAGCCCGCCATCGTCAACAACTCCCAGAACCCCTAGGCAGGTTGGGTTCGAGAAGGCGGGTACCCCCACAGCACGGCTCAATCCTCCGGCCTTGCGGCGCGCCGCCCCCCTCCGGCAGCGCGCCGCAGCACCGGCCACCCTCACCCGGCATATTCCGTGCCGTGCGGAGGGCTTGACTAACTGTGACCTGCGGCGCGTACCGGGGGCGAGGAATCTTTAGCGTCTTCACCCTGATAGGCGAAGTCGCCTTGAACGCACGTCAGATGTGGCCTGCTCCTGCTCCCGCCTCCGCGTTCTCGCCGCGCTTGGTGAGGAAGGCCACGAACACCGCGACCGTCGCGACCGCCGCCGCCACCAGGGACGCCAGGCTCATGCCGGAGATGAAGGTGTCGTGCGCGACGTCCGTGATCTTCGCGGCGATCTCCGGCGGGGTGCCCTTGGCGACCGGCGCCGCACCGACCTGCACCGCTTCCGCGGCCTGGTCGAGCTGGGCCGGCGTGAGCTGGGGCAAGCCCGCGTCCTTCCAGTTGCCCGCGAGGTCGCCGTCGACCTTGGAGGCCATGACGGCGCCCAGGACCGCCGTACCGAGGCTGCCGCCGATCTGCATCGCGGCCTGCTGGAGACCGCCTGCCACGCCCGACAGCTCCATGGGGGCGTTGCCGACGATGACCTCCGTCGCGCCCACCATGACCGGCGCGAGGCCGAGGCCGAGCAGGGCGAACCAGAGGGACATCACCGCGCTGCCGGTGTCGGTGTCCAGCGTCGACATGCCGTACATGGCGATCGCGGTGGCCGCCATGCCGCCCGCCAGCGGGATGCGCGGGCCGAGCTTGGTGATCATCGCGCCCGCGAGCGGGGAGCCGACGATCATCATGCCGGTGAGGGGCAGGAGGTGCAGGCCCGCGTCGATGGGGCTCATGCCGTGCACGTTCTGCAAATAGAACGTCACGAAGAACAGGCCGCCCATGAACGCGATGGCCATCAGGACCATCAGCACCACACCCGCCGAGAGCGGGACCGAGCGGAACAGCGCCAGCGGGATCAGCGGCTCCTTCACCTTCGTCTCCCAGAAGGCGAAGAACGCGAAGCCCAGGACGGACGCGGCGATGAACGTCCACGTCTGTCCGTCGCCCCAGCCCCACTCCGGGGCCTTGATCAGCGCCCAGACCAGGCAGAACATCGCGGCCGAGAGAAGGGCTATGCCCAGGAGGTCGAAGGAGCGCGGGGCGTTCTCCGCGCGGTGGTCCAACAGGATCACCACGCCCAGGGCGAGCGCGAGGACACCCACCGGCACGTTGATGAAGAACACCGACTGCCAGTTGACGTGCTCGACGAGGACACCGCCGAGGATCGGGCCGCCCGCGGTGGAGGCACCGATGACCATGCCCCAGATACCGATGGCCATGTTGAGCTTCTCGGCCGGGAAGGTCGCCCGCAGCAGACCGAGCGCGGCCGGCATCAGCAGCGCGCCGAACAGGCCCTGGAAGACCCGGAAGGTGACGACGAACGCGATGCTGTCGGACAGGCCGATCGCACCGGAGGCGGCCGCGAAGCCGACCACGCCTATCAGGAAGGTCTGGCGGTGGCCGAAGCGGTCACCGAGCTTGCCCGCGGTGATCAGGGCGACCGCGAGGGCGAGGAAGTAGCCGTTGGTGATCCACTGCACCTCGGCGAAGGTGGCGCCGAGGTCCTGCTGGATGGCCGGGTTGGCGATGGCCACGATGGTGCCGTCGAGGGCCACCATCATGACGCCTACGGCGACGGTGATGAGCGTGAACCAGGGGTGGCCGCGCAGCCCCGAGGCCCGCGCCCCGTCCGACGGGGCGGCCGGCCTGCCGTCCCCCGGCCCCGTCTTGTCGAGCGTGGTCTGACTAGTCATGCGTTCGAATCTAATGACAGCCACTGACAATTGACAAACCAATTCATAAGTCGGTAACTGACACAGCATGGAAACCCTGCGCGAACGCAAGAAACAACGCACCCGGGAGGCGCTCCTGCGGGCCGCTCTGGAGCTGTTCACCACCCGGGGGTACGAGCAGACGACCGTCGACGACATCGCCGACGCCGTCGAGGTCTCGCAGCGCACCTTCTTCCGCTACTTCGCGAACAAGGAGGAGGCCGCCCTCGCCGTGGAGGCCATGACGGTCGACCACTTCATGGAGGTGCTGCGCGGCCGCCCGCCGCACGAGGCCCCGATGGAGGCCCTGCGCCAGGCGGTCCTGGAGGGCTGGGACGCACTCAACGACATCGTCGAGTCCGTCGTACCGGTAGAGCTGTACCTGCGCATGTACCGGGTCATCGAGTCGACGCCGGTGCTGCTCGCCGCCCATCTGCGGCGCTCGATGGAGGTGGAGGAGACCGTCGCGCGGGTGATCGCCGAGCGCGAGGGGCTCGACGTGGACACCGATCCCCGGCCGCGGCTGGCCGTCGCCGTGTTCAGCGGGGTGATGCGGGTGACCGAGCGGCAGTGGAGCACGGGCGCGGACTTCAGCCTGGACGCCATGCGGACGCTCACGGTTTCGTATCTCGAACAGGTGGGCCCGGCACTCACCGGTGACTGGCGGACAAACTGAGGCCATCGTCACGCGGGCCGAAACGTGACCTCCGTCACTGGGTTAACGCGAGACCCTCTCGTTCTCCTAGTGTGTCCTTTCAGTGACTTCCTTCGACACCTCTCCCCAACTGAACGTCTGGCGCGCACTGCTCGCGCTGGCCGTGGTGTTCGTGATGCTGGCGACCACCGGCTGGACCGCCCTGCGCAGCAACCGGAGCACGTCCCCGCTCCAGGCTTCGCTCAGCGCCTGGGAGCACGGCCGCATAGCCGGACACCGGCTGCCCGACCCGGACTCCGCACCGGCGAAGCTCTCCCGCTTCTTCGCCTCGCTGACCGTTCAGCAGCGCACCGTACTCACCCACCGCTTTCCGCTCGCGGTCGGCAACATGAACGGCGCTCCCGTGGAGCTGCGTTACCGCGCCAACCGCGTCGCGCTCGGCCAGGCCCGCGCGTCCGAGCGCAAGCGCATGCACGACAGCCGGCTCTCGCCCGACGGACAGCGCGAGGCGGGCCGCCGCATGCACCGCTACGAGTCGCTCATGAGCGACAAGCGCAAGATCCTCGCCTTCGACCCGGAGGGCAGCGGGCGGATCGCCGAGGTCTTCGGCAATCTGAACAAGGCGGAGCGGATCTCGGTCGTCGTCCCCGGCGTCGACACCGATCTGCTCACCTTCCAGCGCACCCACCGCAAGTACTCGGCCCCGGTCGGCATGGCCAAGTCCCTGTACGCGGCGGAGAAGGCGGCCAGTCCCTCCACGCGCACGGCGGTCATCGCCTGGGCCGACTACACCGCCCCCGGCGGTCTCGGCCTCGACTCGGCGACCGGGGCGCGCGCGGAGGAGGGCGCCGTCCGGCTGGACGCGCTGGTGCGCGCGCTGCCCGGCGACTCGCCCGTCTCCCTGTTCTGCCACAGCTACGGCTCGGTGGTGTGCGGGGTCGCCGCGCACCGGCTGCCCGGCCGGGTGGCCGACATCGCGGTGGCCGGCAGCCCCGGGATGCGGGTCACGAGCGCCTCGCAGCTGCACACCTCGGCACAGGTGTGGGCGATGCGGGACACCGACGACTGGATCCAGGACGTGCCGTACCTGGAACTCGGCGGTCTCGGCCATGGTGCCGACCCGGTCTCCTCGGCGTTCGGGGCGCGGGTGCTGTCGGCAAAGGACGCCAAGGGGCACAGTGGCTATTTCGAGCCGGGCACCGAGAGTCTGCTGAACTTCGCCGAGATCGGCGTTGGCGCGTACCGCTCGGTGCACTGTGCGGAGAATGACAAGGCCTGCCGGGCCGGTTTGTCCGGCACCGTGGCGGGCTGACGCGCGTAGCGCCGCAGGAATTGCGGCCCGCGCAGGGAGGCGACGGAGGGGCTCGTGCCGCATACGATGAGCCGCATGGGTGACGTACTGGCCGGATTTCATGCCGCCTGGGAGTTCGAGTCCGACTCCGTGCTCATCCGTTACGAACGGGGGATTCGAACACCCAAGCTCTTCCAGTCCCTGGGAGAGCGGCGGATCCCCCTCTCGGCACTGGCCGGCGTGACGCTGACGCCGGGCAAGCGCGGCACCGTGGTGCTGCGTGCCGAGCCGCGCCCCGGCGCCGATCCGCTGATGGAGGCGGCCGCGGGGCAGCTGAAGGAAGGGTGCGATCCGTACCGCCTTGTGCTGCCGGCCGAGCGGGAGGTGCTCGCCGAGTACTACGCGGACGAGCTGCGGTCCCGCTTGCTGCCGGACGCCGATGAACCGGCCGAGCGTTTTCTGGTGCCGGCGCCCGAAGTGCCGCTGTCCTTCAAGGCGTACGACGGCAAGGCGTCCTTCGACGGCAAGACCGTGCACTACCGCTGGTTCTGGACGGGGGCGTCGTCGGCGAAGTGGAAGGCGGGCGACCAGAGTTTCCCGGTCGCCGAGCTCAGTGGGGTGGAGTGGCGCTCGCCGGAGGCCTTCGAGGGGCATCTGCGGCTGCTGCGCCGGGACGGCGAGGCGCAGCCGGCGCAGGCCGACCAGGATCCGGCGGCGGTGGTGTTCGGGCTGGGATACGGGCCCGTGCACGAGTCACTGCCGTTCGCGGCGGCGGTGCTGGCGGCGGTCCGTGAACGCGGTTCGATGGCGGCGGTGCCGGCCAGCGCGCCGAGGCGCGATCCGGCCGACATCGCCGAGCGCATCCGTCACCTGGGAGAGCTGCACCAGGCGGGCCTGGTCACCGACGAGGAGTTCTCGGTGAAGAAGGCGGAGTTGCTGGCGGAGCTCTGAAAATCACTCCCGGCCCGCCGACGTGAACGCCATGTCCGCGTACCGGTCCCCGGCCACCTTGCCCGCGATCGGCTCCAGCAGGGCCAGTTCCTCCTCCGTCAGTTCGATCCTGGTCGCCGCCGTGTTCTCCTCGACCCGGCCGGCCTTCCTCGTACCCGGGATGGGGACGACCGTCAGGTCGTGCACCCGGGCCTGGTGCTGGACCCAGGCCAGGGCCACCTGTCCCAGGGAGACCCCGTGGGCCTCGGCGACCGTGCGGATCGGTTCCAGCAGGGCCACGTTCGCCGCCGCGTTCTCGCCGGTGAAGCGGGGCTGCTGGCGGCGGAAGTCGTCGGCGGTGAGGTCCTTGTCGGCGTTGGCGAAGGAGCCGGTGAGGAAGCCCCGGCCGAGCGGGGAGTACGGGACGAGGGCCACGTCCAGCTCGCGGGCGGCCGGGACCACGCCGGTCTCGATGTCGCGGCTGAACAGCGACCACTCCGACTGCACGGCGGCGATGGGGTGCACCGCCTGGGCCGTACGCAGTTCCGTGCCCGTGACCTCGCTGAGGCCGAGGTGCTTGACCTTGCCCTCGCGGACCAGCTCGGCCATGACGCCGACGGTGTCCTCGATGGGGACGTTCACATCGCGGCGGTGCATGTAGTAGAGGTCGATGACGTCCACGTCGAGACGCTTCAGGCTCGCCTCGACGGCCTGGCGGATGTACGGGGCGTCGTTGCGGATGACGCGGCGGGTGGGGTCGTCCGGCGGGATCGACAGGGCGAACTTGGTCGCGATGACGACCTCGTCGCGGTGGGCCTTGAAGAAGGGGGAGAGGAACTTCTCGTTCTCCCCCGCGCCGTACGCGTCCGCCGTGTCGTAGAGGGTGACGCCGAGTTCCAGGGCCCGCTCCAGGGTGGCCCGGGACTCGCCCGCGTCCGTGGGGCCGTAGGCGAAGCTCATGCCCATGCAGCCCAGGCCCTGCACCCCCACCTCGGGGCCGCCGGCGCCCAGTCGTGCGGTCGGGATCCTGCTGTCGGTCATCCGGCCTTCTCCGTTTCGCGGGTGCGTCCCGCCTCGCTGTAGAAAGTGATCTTCAGGTCGAGCACGGCGAGCGTGTCCTGGAGCTCCGCGATCCGGGACAGCACGTCCCGGCGGGTCGCCTCCAGGAGCTGGGAGCGCTGGCCGTAGGTGTGGTCGCCCTCGCGGACCAGCTCCGCGAAGCGGACCATGTCGGCGACGGACATGCCCGTGAGCCGTAGCTTGCCGACGAAGTCGAGCCAGTCCAGGTCGGCGTTGCTGTAGCGGCGCTGGCCGGTGTGCGAGCGGTCGATGTGCGGCATCAGGCCGATGCGCTCGTACCAGCGGAGGGTGTGTGCCGACAGGCCGGTAAAGGCGACGACCTCGCTGATCGTGTAGCTGTCCTGCCCCTCGGGGCGCCGGTGCGGGCGCGGCGGGGCGCTGCAGCTGTCGGTCCTGGTACCCGTGGTGGTCGTGGTCTCCATCACCGTCATGACTTCAACGCTATGGCCTTGGAGTGCACTCCAGGCAAGCGGAGCCGGTAAGAATTCGGCGAGGCTCGGTGGTTAGCATCGGCGCATGTCGTTGAAGAGCCTCTCCCTGATCGAGAACTGGCCGGTCCCGACCGCCGCGGCGGCCGTCGTCCGGGCGGACGGGACGCTGCTGGGCAGCCACGGTCCGGTCGGCCACCGCTTCCCGCTGGCCTCGGTCACCAAGCCGCTGGCGGCGTACGCGGTGCTCGTCGCGTACGAGGAGGGCGCGATCGAGCTGGACGAGCCGGCCGGTCCCGCGGGGTCGACGGTACGGCACCTGCTCGCCCACACCTCGGGCCTCGCCTTCGACGAGCACAAGGTGACGGCCCCTCCCGGTGAGCGGCGGCTGTACTCCAACGCCGGCTTCGAGCAGCTCGGCGACCACATCGCGAAGGCCACGGACATCCCGTTCGCGGAGTACCTGCGGCAGGCGGTCCTGGAGCCGCTGGGCATGACGCGGACGACCCTGGAGGGCTCCCCGGCGAAGGACGCCGTCTCGACGGTCGAGGACCTGATCCGCTTCGCCGCCGAGGTCCAGTCCCCCCGCCTCCTGGACCCCCGCACGGTCGCGGACGCGATGACGGTCCAGTACCCCGGCACGAAGGGCGTCCTGCCGGGCTACGGCCACCAGAACCCCAACGACTGGGGCCTCGGCTTCGAGATCCGCGACTCCAAGTCCCCCCACTGGACGGGCAGTTCCTCCTCGCCCCGCACCTTCGGCCACTTCGGCCAGTCCGGCACGTTCCTGTGGATCGACCCGACCGCGGGCGCGGCCTGCGTGGCGCTGACGGACCGCGCCTTCGGACCGTGGGCGGTCGAGGCGTGGCCGGCGTTCACGGACGCCGTCCTGAACGAGCTCTAGACCATCTCCCACAGCAACAACTCGGCCTGCGTCACGGCCACCGCGTCCAGGTTCTTGGCGTCCGTGATGCGGGCCGCGTCGCCCGGCCCCAACCGCTCACCGTCCAGCCGCACTTCACCCCGCACGACGTGCGCGTACACGTACCGCCCGTCCGGCACCGCCGTCCGCTCCCCCGCGCCCAGTCGCCGTACGTGGAGCATCGCGGCGGCCTCGGGGACGGCGTAGGGGGTGGAGTCGGCGATGCCGTGGACGATCTCGTAGGAGGGGGTGCCGCCCGGGGTCCGGGGGGCCAGCCACATCTGCACGAAGGTCAGGGGGGTGTCGGCGTCGTTGCGCTCGACGTGCCGTACGCCCGCCGCCGCGCTGAGCCGCTGGACGTCCCCGGGGCGGACCGTGGTCTCGTGGCCCGTGGAGTCGCGGTGGGTGAGTTCGCCCTCGACCACCCACGTCACGATCTCGGTGTGGCTGTGCGGGTGCTCGTCGAAGCCGGCGCCGGGGGCCAGGCGCTCCTCGTTGCAGGCGATCACCGCGCCGAAGCGGAGGTTGTCGGGGTCGTAGTGCGGCCCGAAGGAGAAGGCGTGCAGCGACTCGATTCCGGCCGCCGGGTCGCCGCCTGGGTAGCGCCCAGCGGCGCGCCGTACGTCCATCACGGACCCACGGTACTGCCGCCGACCGACCCGAACGGACGGAAGCGCTGAGCACGGTCGGGCTCTCGGCACCGGTAAAAAGCACCCCGTAGGCGACCGACCCATCCGATAAGGCAGTCTTGTCACGTGCCCGAACCCGAAGCCAGCAACACCGAAGCCGTCGTACGTGAGTCTCATCCGCACTCGGCGACCCTGAAGCGGCTGGAGAAGTCGTCCGGGTCGCTCGCCGCGCAGGCGATCGCGCGGATGGACGAGACACTGTCGTGGTACCGGGCCATGCCCCCGGAGAACCGTTCCTGGATCGGGCTGGTCGCGCAGGCCGGTATCGCCGCGTTCACGGAGTGGTTCCGGCAGCCCGACGCCCCGCAGGCGATCTCCACCGATGTGTTCGGTACGGCTCCTCGGGAGCTGACCCGGGCGATCACGCTGCGGCAGACCGTGGAGATGGTGCGGACCACCATCGAGGTCATGGAGTCCGCCATCGACGAGGTGGCCGCTCCCGGGGACGAGGGCATTCTGCGGGAGGCCCTTCTCGTCTACGCCCGGGAGATCGCCTTCGCCACCGCCCAGGTCTACGCCCAGGCCGCGGAGGCGCGCGGCGCCTGGGACGCCCGGCTGGAGTCGCTGGTCGTCAATGCCGTGCTGAGCGGGGAAGCCGACGAAGGGGCGGTGAGCAGGGCCGCCGCCCTGGGGTGGAACGCTCCGGAGCATGTCTGTGTCGTCCTCGGCACCGCTCCCGACGGGGACTCCGAGCTCACCGTCGAGGCCATCCGGCGGGCCGCCCGGCATGCCAAGCTCCAGGTGCTCACCGGGGTGCTCGGGGACCGGCTGGTCGTCATCGCCGGGGGCAGCGACAATCCGATCGCCGTCGCCAAGTCGCTGATCGGGCCTTATGCCGCCGGACCGGTGGTCGCCGGGCCCGTCGTGTCCGATCTGCTGGCCGCGACCCGGTCCGCTCAGGCCGCCGCCGCGGGGCTCAAGGCCTGTTCCGCCTGGCAGGACGCCCCGCGGCCCGTTCTGGCGGACGATCTGCTTCCGGAGCGGGCCATCGCCGGGGATCCCAGCGCCCGAGAGCAGTTGGTGGAGGAGATCTACAGACCGCTGGAGGAGGCCGGGTCCGCGCTCCTGGAGACCCTCTCCGTCTATCTCGAACAGGCGTCCAGTCTCGAAGGTGCCGCCCGGATGCTCTTCGTCCATCCGAACACCGTGCGCTACCGGCTTCGACGTGTGACTGACGTCACCGGCTGGTCGCCTTCGGATGTACGTTCGGCGTTCACGCTGCGGATCGCGCTCATCCTGGGGCGTCTGGCCGACGGGGATCTCCAGCTCTAGGCTTTTGTCGGGGGCCCACAAAACCCCCTCGTGTTCTTCGTCCCTGTCCCCACGGGCGGCTTGGGCCGCCTCCAAGAGAGAGTGTGAGAGTGCTCGTACTCGTCGCTCCCGGCCAGGGCGCCCAGACGCCCGGCTTCCTGACCCCCTGGCTCGAACTCCCCGGTGCCGCCGACCGCGTCGCCGCGTGGTCGGACGCCATCGGCCTGGACCTCGCCCACTACGGCACCCAGGCCGACGCGGACGAGATCCGTGACACCGCCGTGGCCCAGCCGCTGCTGGTCGCCGCCGGGATCCTGTCCGCCTCGGCACTCGGTGCCGTCACCCCGGGCGCGGTCGCCGGGCACTCCGTCGGCGAGTTCACCGCCGCCGCCTTCGCCGGTGTCCTCGACGACACCACCGCGCTGACCCTCGTACGCAAGCGCGGCCTGGCCATGGCCGACGCCGCCGCGGTCACCGAGACCGGCATGTCGGCGCTGCTCGGCGGCGACCCGGAGACCTCCGTCGCGCACCTGGAGAAGCTCGGCCTGACCCCGGCGAACGTCAACGGCGCCGGCCAGATCGTGGCCGCCGGCACGCTGGAGCAGCTCGCCACGCTGAACGAGGACAAGCCCGAGGGCGTCCGCAAGGTCATCGCGCTGAAGGTGGCCGGCGCCTTCCACACGCACCACATGGCGCCCGCGGTCGACGTACTGGCGAAGGCCGCCGAGGCCGTCACGCCCGCCGACCCGACGCTCCCCTACGTCTCCAACAAGGACGGGCGGACCGTCGCCACCGGCGCCGAGGTGCTGCAGCGGCTGGTCGGCCAGGTCGCCAACCCGGTCCGCTGGGACCTGTGCATGGAGACCTTCAAGGAGCTCGGCGCGACCGCGATCGTCGAGGTCTCCCCCGGCGGCACGCTGGTCGGCCTCGCCAAGCGCGCACTGCCCGGCGTCAAGACGCTGGCCCTGAAGACACCCGACGACCTCGACGCCGCTCGCGAGCTCATCGCCGAGACCGTGACATCTGCCGCTGACGCGGCGGGCGCCTGAAAAGGAGCGACAGAGCAATGTCGAAGATCAAGCCCAGCAAGGGCGCCCCGTACGCGCGGATCATGGGTGTGGGCGGCTACCGCCCGACCCGGGTCGTGCCCAACGAGGTGATCCTCGAGACGATCGACTCGTCCGACGAGTGGATCCGCTCGCGCTCCGGCATCGAGACCCGGCACTGGGCGAACGACGAGGAGACCGTCGCCGCCATGTCGATCGAGGCGTCCGGCAAGGCGATCGCCGACGCCGGGATCTCCGTCGAGCAGATCGGCGGTGTGATCGTCTCGACCGTCTCGCACTTCAAGCAGACCCCGGCCGTGGCGACCGAGATCGCCGACAAGCTGGGCACGAACAAGGCCGCCGCCTTCGACATCTCGGCCGGCTGCGCGGGCTTCGGCTACGGCCTGACCCTCGCCAAGGGCATGATCGTCGAGGGCAGCGCGGAGTACGTCCTCGTCATCGGCGTCGAGCGGCTGTCCGACCTGACCGACCTGGAGGACCGCGCGACGGCCTTCCTGTTCGGTGACGGTGCGGGCGCGGTCGTCGTGGGCCCGTCCCAGTCGCCGGAGATCGGCCCGACCGTGTGGGGCTCCGAGGGCGACAAGTCCGAGACGATCAAGCAGACCGTGCCGTGGACGGACTACCGCGACGGCGAGGTCGCCAGGTTCCCCGCCATCACGCAGGAGGGCCAGGCGGTGTTCCGCTGGGCCGTCTTCGAGATGGCGAAGGTCGCCAAGGAGGCGCTGGATGCCGCCGGCATCACCGCAGACGACCTGGACGTCTTCATTCCGCACCAGGCCAACGAGCGGATCATCGACTCGATGGTGAAGACACTCAAACTGCCGGAGACCGTCACGGTCGCGCGTGACGTACGCACCACCGGCAACACCTCGGCCGCCTCGATCCCGCTCGCGATGGAGCGGCTCCTGGCGACCGGCGAGGCCAAGAGCGGCGACACCGCGCTCGTCATCGGCTTCGGGGCGGGTCTCGTCTACGCCGCGACTGTCGTTACCCTCCCCTAGGCACTCCGTGCCGGATCGTGCGATCCGGTGCGGGACGTACCACCTGCCACACCCTCTGGATATCTACGAAGGAGCGCCTCAATGGCCGCCACTCAGGAAGAGATCGTCGCCGGTCTCGCCGACATCGTGAACGAGATCGCCGGCATCCCGGTCGAGGACGTCCAGCTGGACAAGTCCTTCACCGACGACCTGGACGTCGACTCGCTGTCCATGGTCGAGGTCGTCGTCGCCGCTGAAGAGCGCTTCGACGTCAAGATCCCGGACGAGGACGTCAAGAACCTCAAGACGGTCGGCGACGCGACCGACTACATCCTCAAGCACCAGGCCTGAGCCACCCTCTAGGCCCGGCTGCACTGCCCCGCCACCCGGCGGTGGCGCCGCTGAATCCTCGTGATACTTGGAGAAAGATTTCCCGTGAGCCCGACCAATCGCACCGTGGTCGTCACCGGTATCGGCGCAACCACACCGCTGGGTGGCGACGCAGCCTCTACCTGGGAGGGCCTGATCGCCGGCAAGTCCGGTGTGAAGCCCCTGGAGCAGGAGTGGGCGGCCGACCAGGCCGTCCGTATCGCGGCGCCCGTCGCCGTGGAACCGACCGAGGTCATCCCGCGGCCGCAGGCCCGCCGGCTGGACCGCTCGGCGCAGTTCGCGCTGATCGCGGCCCAGGAAGCCTGGAAGGACGCCGGCTTCGAGGGCAAGGCGGGTGAGGACCAGAACGTCGACCCCGACCGCCTCGGCGCCGTCATCGCCTCCGGCATCGGCGGCGTCACCACGCTGCTCGACCAGTACGACGTGCTGAAGGAGAAGGGCGTCCGCCGCGTCTCCCCGCACACCGTCCCCATGCTCATGCCGAACGGCCCCTCGGCCAACGTCGGTCTGCTCGTCGGCGCCCGCGCCGGTGTGCACACCCCGGTCTCCGCGTGCGCGTCCGGCGCCGAGGCCATCGGCTACGCCATCGAGATGATCCGCTCCGGCCGCGCCGACGTCGTCGTCGCGGGTGGCACGGAGGCGGCGATCCACCCGCTGCCCATCGCCGCGTTCGGCAACATGATGGCGATGTCCAAGAACAACGAGAACCCGCAGGGCGCCTCGCGTCCCTACGACACCGCGCGCGACGGCTTCGTCCTCGGCGAGGGTGCCGGTGTGATCGTCCTGGAGTCCGCGGAGCACGCCGCCAAGCGCGGTGCCCGCGTGTACGCCGAGGCCGTCGGCCAGGGCGTCTCCGCCGACGGGCACGACATCGTGCAGCCCGAGCCGGAGGGCCGTGGCATCGCCCACGCCCTGCAGAACCTGCTCGACAACACCGACCTGGACCCGGCGGAGATCGTGCACGTCAACGCGCACGCCACCTCGACGCCGGCCGGTGACGTGGCCGAGCTGAAGGCGCTGCGCAAGGTGTTCGGCGACGACACCGACCACTTCGCGGTGTCCGGTACGAAGTCCATGACCGGTCACCTGCTGGGTGGCGCCGGCGGTGTGGAGTCCGTGGCGACGGTCCTCGCCCTGTACCACCGGGTCGCCCCGCCGACCATCAACGTCGAGAACCTCGACCCGGAGGCGGAGGCCAACGCGGATGTCGTCCGCGGGGAGGCCCGCAAGCTGCCGGTCGAGGGCCGGATCGCCGCGCTGAACGACTCGTTCGGATTCGGCGGCCACAACGTGGTGCTGGCGTTCCGTACGGTCTGAGCGACCTCCGTACGCAACCGAAGGGCCCCCACCGGTCGGTGGGGGCCCTTCGGCGTGTCTCTCAGGGGCGCTAGACGACCTGGTGCAGCCAGCGCACCGGGGCGCCCTCACCGGCATACCTGAACGGCTCCAGTTCGTCGTCCCACGGCTTTCCCAGCAGCTTGGCGATCTCCGACTCCAGATCGGTCTCGCCGCCCTGGGAGCGGGCCAGGGCCGCCCTGAGGCGGTCCTCCGGGATGAGGATGTCGCCGTGGATGCCGGTGACCGCGTGGAAGATGCCGAGGTCGGGGGTGCAGCTGTAGCGCTCGCCCTCGGCGGTGGGGCAGGGCTCGGCAGTGACCTCGAAGCGGAGGAGGTGCCAGCCTCTCAGGGCCGACGCCAGCTTCGATGCCGTGCCCACCTCGCCCTTCCAGGAGAACTCCGAGCGCCAGGTGCCGGGGGCCGCCGGCTGCCGGATCCAGTCGAGGTTGACGCGCGTGCCGAGCACTCCGGCGACGGCCCACTCGACGTGCGGGCACAGCGCGCGCGGAGCGGAGTGCACGTACAGAACTCCACGTGTCGTCACCGGGACCTCCGGGCAGAGCGGGACCATTGTGCGAATTGACTGAGCGGTGGTGGCGGCAGCCACGTTGATGGCGAGGCTACCGTGCGGCGGCGCAAGGAGTGTGACGTACCGTCGGTCCCGATGCCGTGAAACGCCCGCCATTCACCCGGCAGGACGCTAGTACGGGCGTGATCCGTTGCGCTTGCCCCGTCCCGTTCGGGGGCCGGGAACTCCCGAACGTTGTCATGGAGGGGGACGAAGTTCGCAGGGGATGGCATGTCGACCGAGGGGATCACCAGGGGATGCGGAAGCGAAGGCAGCGCTCGCGCGCCGTTCTCGCCGTCATGACGGCGGCTGTCCTGGGCGCAGCCGGCTGTGACGCGGTGGGCGGCGACGAATCGGCACCGTCCCCGTCCGGCACCGCCGCGCAGCGGTCGAAACCGACCCCGACAGGTCCCGTCTGGGACTCCAGCCCGGCGTCGCTCGCCGCCGTGGGCGACTCCATCACCCGCGCCTTCGACGCCTGCTCCCTCCTCCAGGACTGCCCCGAGGCCTCCTGGGCGACCGGCAGCAGTACGAAGGTGGACAGTCTCGCCGTACGGCTGCTGGGGACGGCGAAGGCGGCCTCGCACAGCTGGAACTACGCGGTCAGCGGGGCGCGGATGGACGATCTGGCCGGGCAGATGGCGCAGGCCGCGGCGAAGAAGCCCGGGCTCGTGACGGTGATGGCGGGGGCCAATGACGCCTGCCGGGACTCGACCGCGCAGATGACGTCGGTGGCCGACTTCCGCTCGCAGTTCGAGGACGCGATGAGCACCCTGCGGGACGCGGCGCCGAAGGCGCAGGTCTATGTGGCGAGCGTGCCGGATCTGAAGCGGCTGTGGTCCCAGGGACGCACCAACCCGGTGGGCAAGCAGGTGTGGAAGCTCGGGATATGCCCGTCGATGCTGGGCGACGCCGATGCCCTGGACGCGGTGGCGACGGAGCGGCGGGACACCGTGCACAAGCGGGTGCAGGAGTACAACGAGGTGCTGAAGGAGGTCTGCGCGAAGGACGAGCTGTGCCGCTTCGACGGGGGCGCGGTCTACGAGTACCGGTTCGGGACCGACCAGCTGAGCCATATCGACTGGTTCCATCCGAGTGTGAACGGCCAGGCCAGGCTGGCGGAGATCGCCTACCGCGAGGTCACCGGCAAGAAGGCGTGACCTAGAGTTCCGCACATGAACGAACTCTTCGGCGCACTTTCCGACGGCACCCCGGTGCACCGCTGGACCCTTGAGCGGTCCGGTGTGCGGGTGCGGGTGCTGTCGTACGGCGGGATCGTGCAGTCCGTCGAGGTGCCGGACCGGGAGGGGAACCTCGCGAACGTGGTGCTGGGGTTCGCGGATCTGGACGGCTATCTCACCCACACCGGGCCCTACTTCGGCGCGCTGATCGGCCGGTACGCGAACCGGATCGCCGGTGGCCGCTTTCCGCTGGACGGGGTGACGTACGCGCTGGAGCCCAACGGCGCGCCGAACTCCCTGCACGGCGGGGAGCGGGGCTTCGACAAGCGGGTGTGGGACGTCGAGCCGGCCGGCGAGCACGGGCTGCGGCTGTTCCGGGTCAGTCCGCACGGCGAGGAAGGCTTCCCGGGCCGGCTGGAGGTCTCGGCCACGTACTCGCTGGACACGGACGGGGCGCTGCGGATCGCGTACGAGGCGGTGACGGACGCGCCGACGGTGGTCGCGCTGACGAACCACAGCTACTTCAATCTGGCCGGTGGCGGGCACGCGGGCGGTCATGAGCTGCGGATCGCCGCCTCGCGGTACACGCCGGTGGACGCGGATCTGATCCCGACCGGGGTGCTGGAGGATGTGACGGGCGGCCGGTTCGACTTCCGGGAGGGCCGGAAGTCGGGGTCGGGCTACGACCACAACTTCGTGCTCGACAAGGGCGTCACGGACGCCCCGGTCGAGGTCGCCGAGCTGCACGATCCCTCCTCCGGCCGGGTGCTGACGGTCTCCACCACCGAGCCCGGCCTCCAGCTGTACACCGCCGACCATCTGACCGAACCCTTCGCGCCCTGCGACGGAGTCGCCCTGGAGACCCAGCACTTCCCGGACTCCCCGAACCGTCCGGAGTTCCCGAGCACGGTGCTGCGGCCGGGCGAGGTGTTCCGCTCGGAGACGGTGTACGCCTTCTCCGCCCGATGACGCCGGTGCCCGCCCGGCGACGGCCCGGACAGGTATAAGCCCCGGCCCGGGTGTCAGGTCCCGGACCGGGGCTGCTCTGCGGGGAGGCTCGTCCCGGTTCAGACGTTAACCGTGGCGGTGAGACGGCGGTCCGTGATCGAGCGGCCGATCTGGATCTCGTACGAACCCTTCACAAACGACCACGAGCCCTCCGCGCCGTCCTCCTCCGTCCAGGTCTCGAAGGCGCGGCGCGGGAGTTCGACGGTGACCTCGACGCTCTCGCCGGGGGCGGCCTCGACAGCGGCGAAGCCGGCCAGCTCGCGCTGCGGGCGGTTCCCGGGCGCGGTGGGGGCGAGGTAGACCTGGACGACCTCACGGCCGGTGCGCTCGCCGGAGTTGTGGAGCCGGACGCGGACCGTGGTGCCTTCGGTCTCGACGGAGTCATAGGTCCAGTCGGTGTAGCCGAGGCCGTGCCCGAAGGGGTACGAGGGGGTCCGGCCCTCCTTCTCCCAGGCGCGGTAGCCGATGAAGACGTCCTCGGTGTACGGGAGTTCGCCCTCGACGGGGACGACCCGGGTGACCGGGGCGGCGGCCAGGGAGCCCCAGGTGGTGGGGAGGCGGCCGCCCGGCTCGTGGGCGCCGGTGAGGACGTCCGCCAGGGCCGAGCCGCCCTCCTGGCCCGGGAACCAGCTCAGCAGCACGGCGGCGACGTCCTCGCGCCACGGCAGCTCCACCGGGGAGCCGGAGTTGACGACCACCACGGTGTTGGGGTTGGCGGCGGCGACGGCGCGGACCAGGTCGTTCTGGCGGCCGGGGAGCATGAGGTCCGTGCGGTCGAAGCCCTCGGACTCGACGCGCTCGGTGGTGGCGACCACGACGACGGCCGTGTCGGCGTTCCGGGCGGCCTCGACGGCCTCGG
This sequence comes from Streptomyces sp. S.PB5, assembly GCF_030403745.1. Lineage (GTDB taxonomy): Bacteria > Actinomycetota > Actinomycetes > Streptomycetales > Streptomycetaceae > Streptomyces. The sequence continues at coordinate 222,882 of NZ_JAQMWP010000001.1, read as the reverse complement.
CGATCAGCTCGTCGGGGTCGCGCTGCGGGTCCTGGTGGGCGAGGGCGAAGATGATCGCCTGCATCGGGACGTCTTCGGGAAGTTCGACGACGTAGGTGAGGGAGACCTCGACCGGTTCGCCGGCGGTGAGTTCGACCTGGGCGCGGGGCGTGGGCGCACCGAAGAAGGTGATGAAGGGGTCGTCCTTGGCGGGGTTCTGCACGTCGTCGAAGCACGTCGTGCCGCCGATGGTGAGCTTGAAGGTGCCGATGCCCTGGATGCCGAAGGTGTGGGTGCCGCTCTCGCGCGGGGTGAAGGTGCCGGTCAGCTCGACGGTGTGCAGTCGCTCGTGAGTGACGCCCGCGGGCAGACCCGAGGGCCCCATCCACTTGAGCTGGCCGCCCGGCGCGGAGTCGGAGCCGATGACGTTGCCGTCGCCGTCCCGGCAGACGGCGCGCAGTTCGAAGCCGGCGTCGAAGACGGCGAGTTCGGCGTTCGGGTCGGCGCCGACGGCGTAGGTGAGGGTGCCCTCGGGGAGGGCGGCGGTGAGGCCGTCGAGCGGGGAGACGATGCGGGCGGGGAAGACGGTGGCGGAGCCGCCGCCGAGAACGCGGGCGTCGCGGGCGGCGGAGCCGATGAGCGCGACCGTGCCGTTCGGCCGCAGCGGCAGGGCGCCCTGGTTGCGGACGAGGACGAAGGCGCGGCGGGCGATCTCGCGGGCCAGGGCCTCGCCGTCGATGGGGTCCGGGAGCTCGGTGACGACCGGTTCGGCGTTCTCCAGGGCGCCGACGCGGGCGGCGAGGCGGAGGACGTTGCGTACGGCGGCGTCGACCTTGGCCTCGTCGACCTCGCCGTCGCGGACCGCCTGGGCGAGGGCGGGGCCGTACACGGTCTGCGGGCCGGGCATGGCGACGTCGAGGCCGCCCTCGATGGCGCCCTTCGTGGAGCGGGCGGCCATCCAGTCGGAGACGTTGAAGCCGTCGAAGCCCCATTCGCCGCGCGCGATCTCGTTCACGAGGTGGTGGTGCTCGGTCATCGTCACGCCGTTGACCTGGTTGTAGGCGGTCATGATGCCCCAGGGGCGGGCGTTCTCGACGATCAGCTCGAAGGGGCGCAGGTACAGCTCGCGCAGGGCGCGTTCGGAGACGATGTTGTCGACGGTGAAGCGGTCGGTCTCGGCGTCGTTGGCGACGAAGTGCTTGACGGTGGTGCCGACGCCGCCGGACTGGACGCCCTGCACATAGCCCGCGCCGATGAGCCCCGTGAGGTACGGGTCCTCGCTGTAGGCCTCGAAGTGGCGGCCGCCGAGCGGGGATCGGTGGAGGTTGACCGTCGGGGCGAGCAGCACATGGACGCCCTTGCGGCGGGCCTCCTGGGCGAGCAGCGCACCGGCGCGGCGGGCGAGTCCGGGGTCCCAGGTGGCGCCGAGGGCGGTCGGGGAGGGCAGCGCGACCGACGGGTCGTCGGCGGTCCAGCGCACCCCTCGGACACCGATCGGCCCGTCGGACATGACGAGGGACGCGAGACCGATCTCGGGCAGGGCGGGCAGGGTCCACATGTCCTGGCCCGAGAGCAGCCGGGCCTTGGCGTCCAGGTCGAGCTTGCCGAGGGCTGCCACTACGGCAGCCTCGCGCTCGAAATCGGCGGTTCCCTGCATCGCGGTGCCTCCTCGTCGAAGTCCATGCACGCCTTCATCCTGCCTCGGTGTGCCGCGACGCAGTCGAGCATTTCTTCGCGGCTGAACCGCTGCCGCTCTCGCGGACGTGGTTGCTCGCCGTCGTGGTTCCTCAATTGATGGTTGCGGTCGGCGCGCGGAGATTGTGCGGGCGGCCCTGGAGGTGATCGCCGAGCGCGGTTACCGAGGGGCGGGTCTCGCCGCCGTCGCGGAGCGCGTCGGGCTCACCCCGCAGGGGCTGTTGCACCACTTCCCGACGAAGGAGGCGCTGCTGGTCGCCGTGCTCAAGGAGCGGGACCAGTGGGACGCGGTGCCGGCCGGCAAGTGGTGGGGAGAGCGTGACGGACGGGCATCCGGCGCGCGGGTACTTCACCGAGCGCTATGCGCAGGTGCGCGAGAGCATGGCGGCGGTGCTGCGGACCGAGTACGGGGAGCGGCTGCCGAACGGGCTGACGCCGGAGCGTACGGCGCCGCTGCTGGTGGCGGTGATGGACGGACTCCAGTACCAGTGGCTGCTGGATCCGGAGTCCGTGGACATGCCGGGGGCGTTCCGGGACTTCCTCGGACTGCTGGGCGAGGACCCGGACCGGCCCGGCTAGCGGTTCGCCGGTATCGCGGCGACGACCTCGATCTCGATCTGCGCCTCCGGGCGGAACAGCTTCGACACCTCGAAGGTCATGCTGGTGGGCGGGGTGCCGGTGAGGAACTCCCTTCGTACGGCGCCGTATTCCTGAAGCTTGTCGATGTCGGTGAGATACGTGCGGATGTTGATGATGTCCGCGAGCGTGGCGCCGTGGGCCTTCAGCAGGGCGTCGATGGTCTCGAAGACGCCCCTGCTCTGCTCGGCGAGGGTGTCGCCCTCGGCGATCTGGCCGGAGAGGTACAACAGGGCGCTGCCGTCGGCCTGTTCGACCCGGGCGACCTGGGAGTAGTAGGGACTCAGGGGCTGCGGGGCGCCGGCGGGGCTGTCGATGGTGACCTTCATGGGAATCCCCCTCTGTTTCTGTGAAGTTGAGGCGGTGCGGATGCGGGCGGCGGCGGCCGAGAGGTCCTCGCCGGGTTCCGCGACACGGCGGTAGTACTCCAACACGGCCTCGGCCGCGGGCAGTCGGGTCGTCCTCGTGGCCAGTTCCAGGTCCTTCACCGCGAGGGGCGCGTCGAAGTGGACGCCCTCGGCGAAGGCGCGGGCGACGGCTCCGGCGAGGGGGCCGTTCGCGAGGGCGGTACGGACGGTGTCGTCGGCGAGACCGAGGGCGTCGGCGAGGCGGAGGGCTTCGGCGACCACGGCGACGCCGCTGATGACGGCCGAGTTGAGGACCAGCTTGAGGGCGGCGCCGGAGCCGAGGGGGCCTGTGCGGGTGACCGTGCCGAGGTGGGCGAGGACGTGCTCGACGCCGGTCGTGTCACCGCCGGCGAGGATGCCGAGGGCGCCGGTGGCCGCCTTGTCGGTGCTGCCCATGACGGGAGCGTCGACGAGGGTCACGCCGCCGGGGAGCCGGGCTTCGAGCCGGGCTTCGAGCAGGCGGACGGCGTCCGGGCCCACGGTGGACATCTCGACCCAGTGCACGCCGGGGCGCAGGGCTTCCACGGCCGCCTGCGCGACCGCGTCCAGCGCGTCAGGTCCGGCGAGCATGGTGATGACGACGTCGGCGTCCCGGACCGCGTCGGCCGGGGAGGCGGCACACCGGGCGCCCTCGGCGACGAGCTGCTCCGCCTTCTCGGGGGTGCGGTTCCAGACGGTCAACGGTTGGCCCGCGGCGAGGAGTCGGCGGGCCATGGGGGCGCCCATGCGGCCGAGGCCGAGGAATGCGATGTGCTCCATGGCGTCGACGCTATGTCCGGGCATGTGATGCGACAAGCGAATGTCTAGCATGGGAGCCATGCCTCATTCGCATGAGTCCGAGTCCGACTCCGAGTCCGGCTCCGAGTCGCTCGACCTCTCCACCGTCTGGCTGCGCGCCTTCCTCGAAGTGGCCCGCCAGGGGTCCTTCACGGTCGCCGCGCGCACGCTCGGCTGGACCCAGTCCGCGGTGTCCCGGCAGATCTCCTCGCTGGAGTCGGCGCTGGGCGGGGCGCCGCTCTTCGACCGGCTGCCGCGGGGCGTACGGCTCACCGAGGCGGGGCGGGTCCTGGTGCCGCACGTGGAGACGGTCGTCGAGGCCCTGCACGGGGCCGGGCGGGAGCTGGCGGCGTTGCGTGAAGCGGCGGGCGGGCGGCTGCGGTTCGGGGCGTTCGCGACGGCCGACGCGGCGCTGGTGCCGCATGCCCTCGCCGCGTTCCGGGCCCTGCATCCCCGGGTCCGGCTCTCCCGCGAGGAGGGGTTCACGCCGGTGCTCCTGGACCGGCTGACCGCGGGGCATCTGGACCTGGCGGTGGTCTCGACGACGGGACGGGCGCCGCTGGAGGCGTACGAGCTGCGTCATCTTCTCGACGAGTCGCTGTACGTCGCGGTCCCGGCCGGGCATCCGCTGGCGGGCGGGGACCCGGTCCCCCTGGGGCGGCTCGCCGACGCCGAGTGGATCTCCGGCAGCGCGCGCCCGGAGGGGACGCTGCTGGACGCGGCGCTGCGGCAGGGGTTCCGGCCGCGTGTGGCGCATGTGGTCGCCGAGTGGACGGCCAAGCAGGGGTACGTCGCGGCGGGGCTGGGCGTGGCCCTCGTCCCGGCGCTGGCCGCCGCGTCCGTACGGCCGGATGTCGCGCTGGTGCCGGTGCTGGACGAGGGGGCGCCGGCCCGGGCGGTGTACGCGGCGACGGTTCGGGGGCGGGCGGCGGTGCCCGCGGTGGAGGCGTTCGTGGGGGCGTTGCGGGAGGCGGCGGGACGGATTCCGGGACAGGCACGGGCTGGGTACGGGACGGCTGCGGAATAGGTACGGATGCTCAGGCGGTCGTTCTCCGTCACGGCGAGGATGATCGTCATGAAGGCCAAGAACACCGTCACCGTGCTCGCGCTGCTTCCGGTCAACTTCCTTGCCGTGGCCTACGGATGGTGGGCGGCCGGCTGGACCTCGTGGGCGGCGAACTGGAACGAGGAGCCGTACGCGCCGCCGATGGCCGAGCTGGGCACGGCGTGCGCGGTGGTCGCGGTCATCGGGGTCGCACTGCTGCTCGCCCGGCTGTGGGGAGCGGCCGCCTTCCAGATGATCCCCGTGCTCGCGCTCATCACGCTGATGAGCCCCTCCTGAGTCACACCCCATGGCGTAGATCACTTCCGTCACGCATACTTCCGGCGTCGGCGTCACCCACGCTCCCCACAGCGACGGAAGGCTGAACTCCCTTGAATTCCCTACGTGTTCGCATCGGTGTCCTCGGTGTGGTCCTGCTGGCCGGCCTCGCCGCCCCACAAGGGGCGCAGGCCGCCGAGGCCGCTCCCGCCGCCACCGTCGAGGAACTGCGGCTCGACAGAGCCGTGCCCCAGGAGATCCTGCGGAGGTCCGGATTCGACTCCGTGGCACCGGACTTCGCCGAAGCGCTGAGCTCCGCGGACAGTTATGCGGAGGCGCGGCGGATCGTCGCATGCGCGGGTTCCGCGCTGTGGAAGCGGGCCGTCGACCGGGCGCAGGGACGGGGGCCCGCCGGGGGCGATCTGAGCCGGGACGACGACCGTCCGTTGTACTGGGCGCGGTTGGGGATGACACGGGAGGTGCGGGGCTGGGAGCCGGGGTTCGGTCCGCTGAGCGAGGAGCAACGGGCCGCGCTGCTGGACGAGTTGGAGCGGACCTCTCGGGGGCAGACCTCCATTCGGTACCCGGCCGGCGCGAAGGGGCTCAAGCGGGTGCTGGTCACCGGGTTCGACCCGTTCACACTGGACCGGGACATACGGATCTCCAATCCGTCCGGGGCGACCGCGCTGGCGCTCGACGGGACCGTGATCGAGACCGCGGAGGGGCCGGCCCGGGTCGAGACCGCCGTCTTTCCCGTGCGCTGGCAGGACTTCGCGGACAGCACCGTGGAGCGGACCCTGCGGCCGTATCTGAAGCGGGTGGATCTGTTCGCCACCGTGAGTCAGGGGCGCGTCGGACGCTTCGACGTCGAGCGGACCAACGGGGCCTGGCGGGGCGGGTTCGGCGACAACGAGAACATCGGGCGGACGGAGACCATCCCGGTCGCCGATCCGGCCACGCAGCCGCAGTGGACGACGACCACCCTGCCGTACCCGGAGATCGTGGCCGCGAACACCGGGCGCTTCCCCGTGTACGACAACACGAGCGTGACCGAGATCCCGGCGGGGGGCACACAGGCCGTGGTGCGGCCCGACGGGCCCACGGAGGGGTCGACGGCCCGGGCCGGGGGCGGCGGCGACTACCTGTCCAACGAGATTGCCTACCGGGCCACGCTGTTGCGGGACCGGCTCGGGCTGCACGACGCACTGCCCGGCGGGCATGTGCACACGCCGGTGCTGCAGTTCGGGACCGGGAACACCACCGAGGTCACCGATCCCGTGTTCGTGCAGAACCGGCTGGACATCATCGCCCAGGTGCGGTCGATCGTGACCGTGGCGGTCAGTGCGACGGGGCGAACGCGAGGCTGATGCCGAGGCCCGCGAGGACCGAGCCGATCACCTTGTTGAGGACCTTCTGACCGCGGAGCATCAGGGTGCGCATGCGGTCGTGGGAGAAGAAGACCGCGACGACGCCGAACCACAGCAGGTGGGCCAGCGACATGAACAGGCCGTAGCCCACCTGCTGGACGACCGGGGTGCCGGGGCTGACGACCTGGGCGAAGGTCGAGACGACGAAGAGGGTCGTCTTGGGATTGAGGACGTTGGTGAGGAAACCGGAGCGGAGGGCCTGCAGCGGGGTGAGGTCCGACGTGGTCTCCAGGTCGACCTCGACCTCGCCCCGGGTGCGGAAGGTTCGTACGCCGATGTAGACGAGGTAGGCCGCGCCGACCAGCTTGATCACCGTGAAGAGGAACGTCGAGGACGCGATCAGCAGGCCCACGCCGAGCATCGTGTACGTGACGTGCACCAGGACGCCGGCGGCGACGCCCGTCGCGGCGAGGAGGCCGGTGCGGCGGCCGTGGAGGTAGCTGTTGCGGACGACCATGGCGAAGTCGGCGCCGGGGGCTATGACCGCGAGGACGGTGATGACGGCGACGGCGAGTATCTCGGTCACGGGGTGATCTCCTCCGCGTCGTTGTCGTGGTCGTTGTCGTGGCCGTCGGAGTCGGCGTCCTCGCGGGTCTCTTCGCCGAGCAGTTCGCGGGCCATGAGCGTGGCGCCCGCGACCGCGCCCGGCATCAGGAACACCGCGACGAACGGCACCAGGAAGGCGAGGCCCAGAGGGGTGCCGAAGCCCCACACCAGGGTCTTGCGGGAGCGGAGCAGGGCGAGGCGGTCGCGGAGTTCGACGCCGCGGCGCTGGAGGGCAACGGCGACGAGTTCCTCGGTGAGGAAGAAGCCGGTGACGAAGAAACCGATCACCGGGACGACGGTCTGCCCGACGAACGGGATGAAGCCGAGGCCGAAGAGCAGTACGCCCCACAGCGCGGCGCGGCCGAGGATGCGCAGGCTGTCCCGCGCCGAGATCCACAGCTCCCGCCAGAGAGGGAGGCCCGACTCGGGTGCCGTGCCGTCCGGGGAGACGTCCCGGTCGACCTTCTCGGAGAGGCTCTCGTAGAAGGGCTGGCCGATGAGGAGGGTGACCGCGGTGAAGGTCAGGACGGCGAGGAGCAGGGCGAGGGACCAGAGCACGACGGTGAGGAACCCACGGAACAGGCCCGGCCAGGGGCTCGACCAGTCGTCGGCGAAGGGGGTGGACCAGGCGACGAAGTCATCGCCCCAGATCGCGAGCGAGACGAGGGCCGCCCCGTAGAGAACGAGGGTGATGAGCCCCGGGATCAGCCCGAACTCGTACTGCTTGCCGTGCCGGGCCACCCATCGCTGGCCCCTCAGCAGAAACTTGAAACCCACCCCAAGATCGCGCATGGCCGAACTCTATCGGGCGGCCGGTCCGGGGTTCGCGGTCGCACGGAGGCCTGCCGGGCCGCCCGGGGAGGGGGAAGGCGGCCCTTGGAACCCCGTTCCGATCACCCCGCCGCCACCGCCACCACGACCCCCCGCTCGTCCGCCGGGCTCACCGCCGCCTGCACCCGTACCGCCGCCGCCCTCGCCACCCGTCCCGCCCGGGATGCCCCGGTCAGCAGCAGGGGCTGGAGTTGTTCGAGTCCGGCGACGAACAGCTCCTCCCCCGCGATCAGTACCGGCCGGGCCGCCTTGGTGGTGGCCGCCGCCGCTTCCGTGAGGTCGGCCAGGGGCTGGAGGGAGGCCCGGACCACGCCCGCGCCGGCTGCCGCCGCGCGTTCCGCCAGGGCGACCTGCAGGGGCATCAGCGGGGCCAGGGCCGCCGTCAGCGCATCGGCGATGCGGCGGAGTTCGGGGGACGAGTCCCGCAGCACCTCCGCCGCCGACCGGATCACCGGGGTCAGGGCGAGGAGTGTGCCCGCCGCGAGGCCCGCCGCCGCGGGGAGCAGCGGGGACATCGCCTCCACCAGGTCGCCCAGAGCGGTCGCGAACTCCTCCACCGCCGGTTCCACCGCGTCCAGCACCGGCAGCAGGCTGTCGCCCAGCGCGGTCAGCAGGGCTTGGGCCGGTTGGCTGACCGGATGGACGGCGAGTGGAGCACCGCTCGTGCCGAGGCGGGTGAGGGTGTCGACGATGCGGTAGAAGGCCTCCTGCGCCTGCGGGGACGCGCTCGCCTCCGCCAGTTCCGCGGTCGTCTCGCGCAGGACCCGGAGCACTTCCTGGCCCGAACCGTCCCTGGGGTCGAAGGTGTTGATCGCGATCCTCGTGATGTTCCCGGCCGTGTCCAGGAGTTGGCCGGTGATGTCGGTGGTGCTGCGCGCCATGCGCAGTACGTCTTCCCTGCTCGGGAGGGGAGGGATCGGTGCCATGAGGCTCTCCGCCTTTCTTGGCTCGTTCACCTACGGGCGCTTCCAGCCGGTGTCGGGACGGCGCACCCTTCGGCCCACTCGTGCGTCGCCTGACAAGCCGCGGTTGCCGGGTGTCCCGACCTCAGCATGCCCCGTCAGCGGCCCGTGGAATGCGCCATCCGGGGCATCCGTGACACCAACTGCCTCTTGTTCCGGTTGAGTCGAACAGGTACATGTCGCCGTACCGATCTCAGGAAGCTCCGGAGGAGGTACGACAGGTGCGCACCACGAGAACCACCCCTGTGAGACCCGTACTGTTCGCCGCCCTCGCCGTCACCACGGCGGGCTCACTGCTCCTCAGCCCGCACACGGCCGGTGCGGCGCCCGAACCGCCCGTCACCCGCGCGGCGGACGGCGGGGAGGTTTCCGGTCACGACCAGCGCGCGGCCGAGGCCCCGGCGAGCGCCGCGAAGAGGGCCCTGGCCGAGTCCCGGGGCAGCGCCTTCGACGGCACCGTGCGCGGCTATCCGCGCGAGCAGGTCCTCTCCCCCGACCCGGTGAACCCCGCCGACAAGTCCATCAGGCTCGGCCTCGCGCCGTACCACGCGATCGCCCCGAAGCTGAACGCCATCCAGGCCCTCGGCGACCGCGTCAGCGTGGAGATCGCCGGGCAGTCGGCCGGCGGGCACCGGCTGTACCTGGTCACCGTGACCGCTCCGGAGACCGCCGGTCAGGCCCGGGCCCAGGAGCGGATGCGCGAGCTGATCGAGAACGCGCCCGCTGGTGCCGCCAAGTCCCCTGAGATCAAGAAGAGTTACAAGGCTCCGGTCTTCGTCAACAACAACATCCACGGCAACGAGTGGGAGGGCACCGACGCCTCCCTGAAGCTCATCGAGCAGCTCGCCACCGCCAAGGACGCGAGGACACGCGACCTGCTCGCCCACTCCCGGCTCTACTTCAACATCACCGCCAACCCGGACGGCCGTGTCGCGGGCACCCGTACCAACGCCAACGGCTTCGACATGAACCGGGACTTCGTGACCGCTTCGCAGCCCGAGGTGCGGGCGATGCGGCAGATCGAGATCGACAAGCAGCCGGCCGTCATGCTCGACCTGCACGGTTACGTCAACGGCACGCTCATCGAGCCCACCACTCCCCCGCACGGCGAGAACTACGAGTACGACCTCTTCCTGAAGAACACCTACGCCAACGCCCTCGCCATGGAGACCGCCGTCAACGGCCTCGGCTACACGCCCGAGAAGGACGGCGTGGACCCGGCCCAGATCCCCTTCCGTGACTTCCCGGAGGGCTGGGACGACTGGCCGCCGGTCTTCACCCCGCAGTACGCGGCCTTCCACGGCACGGTCGCCGCGCACACCGTGGAGATCCCGCTCCAGGTGAACAACAACGCCTACAACACCCTGCCGGTGGCGGAGCTGCGGCGCCGCTCGGCCATCAACGTCGACGTCGCGGGCGCCGCGATCCGGGCGACGCTGAACTTCGTGCAGGAGAAGCGCACTTCACTGATCGCCGACCAGATCGAGGTCTTCCGGCGCGGCGCGGCGGGCGCGGCCCAGGTCCCGGTCTCCTCCGCGACCGTGCCCGGCGTCCCCGGCATCGGCCCCGAGGACGTCTACACGACCACCTTCCCGCGCGCCTACGTCCTCCCCGCCACCGGCAACGCGACCGCCACGGCCCGTCTGGTCGACCACCTGATCGCCAACGACGTACGCGTCACCCGCGCGAGCCACTCCTTCCGGCTCGGCGGAAAGACGTACGCGAAGGGCTCGTACGTCGTCGACATGCGCCAGCCCAAGCGCGGCCTCGCGAACGTCCTGCTCGCCGACGGGCGGGACATCAGCGACAAGGTCTCGGTGATGTACGACATCTCGGGCTGGAGCCTGGGCCGGCTGTGGGGCGCCACGGTGCAGCCGGTGCCGTCCGGGAAGCTCTCCGGCCTGCCGCTGCGCCCGGTGCGCGAGGCCACGGCGGTCGGCTATGTCGCCCCGCACGGCAACCTGCGGCTGCGCCTGGACGACCCGCAGGCGGTCGCGGCCGTCAACTCCCTTCTCCAGCAGGGTGTTCCGGTACGACGGACCGCTGACGGCGGAAGTGCGATCGTGCCGGGCTCGGCGCGGGCGAAGGCGGCCGGGGCGGCCCGGACGTACGACGTGGCCTTCGACGCCACCAAGCTCACCGGCGCGCAGGCACTCCCCCGCACGCGTGTCGCCGCCGCCGTGACAGCGGGCGAGCTCTTCGCGTTGCGCGAGATGAACTTCGAGGTCACCCCGGTCTCGACGACCGCGCTCAACGCGGGCTTCGACTGGTCCTCGGTCGATGTCCTGTTCGTGTCGACGGGCCTGGAGTACGGCGAACTGACCCCGGCCGCCCGCACGGCCCTGGACACCTTCCTGGCAGCGGGCCACGGCCTGGTCGGCCGCGGGGTGACGGGCGCCGGACTCGCCACCGCCACCGGTCTGCTGGCGGTGAAGCCGGTCGAGGGCAACGGGGACGCCAACGGTGTCGTACGGGTGGTGAACGCGGGTCCGGTGACCTCCGGCGCCCCCGGCCATGGTTTCGTGTACGCGCCCGTCTGGTTCACGGATCTCGGTCCCGGGGTCCGCGTGGAGCAGTCGTACGCGACCGGGAACCCCCTTGTCTCCGGGCACTGGCGGCCGTCGCAGGACGGCAGCGGCGGACCCTCCGCGGCGGCCGGAAAGCCCTCGGTCGTCAGTGGTCCGCAATCGGTGCTCTTCGGCACCGAGCCCCTCTTCCGAGACCATCCGAAGGGAGAATTCCCGCAGGTCGCAAAGGCGTTGTTCGGCGTGGCACACGCCGGTTAGCGGTTCAGCAGTCAAGGAGAGCGGATGACCCAGGAGATCCACGGCACCGTCGCCGACGGCTTCGAGGCGGTGCGCGAGGAGTTCGCCGCGTTCGTGGCCGGTGAACGTTCCGACTACGAGGGCCAGTTGTGCGCGTATGTGCACGGTCGCAGAGTCGTCGACCTGTGGACGGGTGACGGCAACGAGGCCGGCTCCCTGCACGCCGTGTTCTCGTCGACGAAGGGTGCCGCGCATCTCGTCGTCGCTCTCCTCGTCCAGGACGGCACGCTCGAACTGGACCGCAAAGTGACGTACTACTGGCCGGAGTTCGGGGCCGAGGGCAAGGGTGCGCTGACCCTGCGCGACCTGATCACCCACCGGGCCGGACTGATCGGCCTGGACGCCGGGTTCAGCCGGGACGAGCTCGCCGACGACCGGGTGATCGCCGAACGCCTCGCCGACCAGCGCCCGTTCTGGCGCCCCGGTACGGCGTTCGGCTACCACGCCCTGGTCATCGGCGCGCTCACCGGCGAGGTCGTACGGCGGGCGACGGGCCGTACGATCCAGGAACTGTGGGAGGAACGGATCCGGGCCCCGTACGCCCTGGACTTCCACCTCGGCCTCCCGGCGGCCCTGGAGCCCCGCTACCGCCCCGCCCAGCCGATGATCCCGACCCCGGTCCAGCAGGCCGAGATCGACGCCACGCCCACCGGCCCGCACACCTTGTCGTCCATCGCCTTCAACGGACATGTCCCGGACCCGGGTGACCTGGTCGACTACGCCAACTCCCGTACCGTGCGCGCCAAGGGCCCGGCGTCGGCCGGCGGAGTGGCGGCGGCGCGCGGTCTGGCCGGGATGTACGCGGCGGCGATCAGCGAGATCGACGACCGTCCGCCCCTCCTCAAGCCGGACACGATCGCCGAGGTGGGCCAGATCCACTCCACCGGCTACGACCTGGTCGCCCGCGACCACCGCTCCTTCGGCCTCGGCTTCCAGGCCATCGCCGACACCCGCCACCCGTTCCTCGGCACCGGGACCTTCGGCCACAGCGGCGCGGGTGGCTCCCAGGCCTTCGCCGACCCGTGGAGCGGCCTGGCCTACGGCTACACCCGCCGCCGGCTCGCCTACCCGGGCGGGGCGGCACCGGAGAACGACCGGCTGGTGAGGGCGGTGCACAACGCGGCGCTGGCTGTTTGAACGAGGGGAAGAGCAGAGGCCGCACCCTACGTCCAAGGGTGCGGCCTCTGGCGTATGCAACGAACGGCGTCAGACCAGCGTCACGCTGATGTTCCCGCGGGTCGCCTTGGAGTACGGGCAGACCTGGTGGGCCTTCTCAAGGAGGGTCCGGGCGGTGTCGGCGTCGACGTTCGGGATGCGGGCCGAGATCTCGACGATGAGCCCGAATCCGTCGTCGTTCTTGCCGATGCCGACCTTCGCGGTGACCGTCGACCCGGTGATGTCGGCCTTCTCCTGGCGGGCCACGACGCCGAGGGCGCCCTGGAAGCAGGCGCTGTAGCCGGCGGCGAACAGCTGCTCCGGGTTGGTGCCCTCGCCGGAGCCGCCCATCTCCTTGGGCGGGTTCACGACGACGTCGAGACGGCCGTCCTCAGTGGCGACCCGGCCGTCGCGGCCGTTCTCGGCGGTGGCGACGGCGGTGTACAGGACGTCGGTACGACTGATGGGGCTGCTGGACATGCGGTGTCTTCCTCCTAGGTCCGCCGTGCGACTCGCGCCCACGATCGACGACGGTTTCGGAAAGAAGTTACCGCATGCCGGAATCCGGGTGTAGACGTCAGAGCTTGACGATCATCTTTCCGGTGTTGTCGCCACGCAGGACGCCGAGGAACGCCTCCAGGTTGTTCTCGATGCCCTCGACGACGGTCTCGCGGTACTTCAGCTCACCCGAGGCGACCCAGGGGCCGACCTCCTGGACGAACTGCGGCTGCAGGTCGTAGTGGTCGCCGACGAGCAGGCCCTCGATGCGGCCGCGGGTCTGGATGAGACGGGCGAGGTTACGCGGGCCGGGGGCGGGCTCGGTGTTGTTGTAGACCGAGATCATGCCGCAGACGGCGATGCGACCGCCCTGGTTCAGCGACCCGATGGCGGCCTCCAGGTGGTCCCCGCCGACGTTGTCGAAGTAGACGTCGATGCCGTCGGGGGCGGCGGCGCGCAGCTGCTCGCCCACGGGACCGTTCTTGTAGTTGAAGGCGGCGTCGAAGCCGTACTCCTCCACGAGCAGCTTGACCTTGTCGTCCGAGCCGGCCGAGCCGATGACGCGCGAGGCGCCCTTCAGCCTGGCGATCTGGCCGACCTGGCTGCCGACGGCGCCGGCGCCGCCGGACACGAAGACCGAGTCGCCCTCCTTGAACACGGCGGTGCGCAGGAGGCCGGCGTAGGCGGTGAGGCCGGTCAGACCGAGGACACCGAGGTACGTCGACAGGGGCGCGGCCTCGGGGTCGACCTTGACGGCCTGGGCGGCGCCGAAGGTGGCGTACTCGCGCCAGCCGCCGAAGTGCAGGACGTGGTCTCCGACGGCGATCCCCTCGGCGCCGGAGGCGACGACCTCACCGACGGCACCGCCCTGCATGACCTTGCCGAGCTCGAAGGGGGCGACGTACGACTTCGCGGCGCTCATGCGGCCGCGCATGTACGGGTCCACGGACAGGTACTTGTTCCGCACGAGGATCTGCCCCTCGCCCGGCTGCCGGACCTCGGCCTCGACCAGGGCGAAGTCCTCGGGCTTGGGCCAGCCGACGGGGCGGGAGAGCAGGTGCCACTCGCGGTTGATCATGACGGAACCTTTCAGATTTACTTCAGTACCTGAAACAACCATGCTCCTGAATATTTCATGTTGTCAAATAATGGGGGTAGGCTTGAGCCATGCCAGACGCCGCCATGCCCGACGCCACGCCCGCCCCGCGGAAGTCCGATCGCCGTCCCGATGCGCTGACCCTCGAGGTCGTCGAGCTGATCGGTGATGTCGTGGCCCGTTTCTACGCGGACTTCGAGGAGGCGGCGGCGGAGCATGCGCTGACCGGGGCGCAGGCGCGGCTGCTGAGCCTGCTGTCCCTTGAGCCGCTGCCGATGCGGAAGCTGGCGCACAAGCTGCGGTGCGAGCCGTCCAACGTCACCGGGATCGTGGATCGGCTGGAGTCCCGGGGGCTGGTGGAGCGACGACCCGACCCTGCGGACCGGCGTGTGAAGCTGGCGGCGGTGACCGAGTCCGGGCGGGTGGTGGCCCGGGGGTTGCGGGACGAGTTGCGCTTCGCGCGGGAGCCGTTGGCGGGGTTGTCGGATGAGGAGCGGGAGCTGTTGCGGGGGTTGCTGCGGCGGATGCTGGCCGCTTAGCCGCTGGTACCGCCCAGACGTTCTCTCGCCCCCGCCGCCCCTACCCGTCCCGTCCCCAGGGGCTGCCGCCCCTTCGACCCCGCCCGGGGCTGCCGCCCCGGACCCCGCTTCGGCCCTTAAGGGGCCTCGTCCTCAAACTCCCCCAGAGGGGGCACCCCCAGACGGGCTGAGTTACCGGAACCGGCACCCAGAGGCTCAGCCCCCATCCGGAGGCGCAGCCCCAGGGGTGGGTGGGGGATCGGGACGGCAAATCCTCGCCCTCAAGCACCGGACGGGCTGAAATGACCTGCACCGCCGTCCAGAGGCACAACTCCCACCCCGAGGCCCAGCCCCAGCGGGTGGGTGGGGGATCGGGACGGCAAGCCCTTGCCCTCACGCACCGGACCGGCTGAAGTCTCAGCGCCTATGGGTGAGTGGGAGCCCGTCGTCGGCGTGTAGCGGGCCGCATCGCACCCGCGCCGGCGCAACGGCGAGCAGGGGACGTGTCGGGGGGTGTCCGCCCGCAGCGGCGGGCGTCCGACACCACGCACCCCTGAAAGAAACCGAGCCGCCCGACCGAGGACGGACACCCCCCGGCGCGGCCCCGACCCACAACGCAACGCAAGTGCGCAACGCGAACCCCCACCAACCAGCAACGGGCCGCCGCAGGCACCCCGCCCCACCGCCGGAGGCCGCCGCACCCCGCCCCACCGCCGGAGGCCTACGTGCACCACCACAGGAATCGCTTGCACTCCGTCGGGGACGGATCCGCGGTCGGTTCCGACGTCGTGGGGTCCGACGTGGGGGTCGCGGCCGGAGTCGTCGCGGCCGGGGCCGACGTGGCCGTGCCCGGTACGGTGCCCGAGGTCGCCGACTGGGTGTCCTTGTCGGGGCCCTTCGACTCCTTCGCGCTCTCCGACGCCGACGGCGACGCGGACTTCGACGCGTCCGATGACGCCGAGGACGACGGAGACACGTCGTCCTCGTCGTTCACGGCACCCGCCGCCCCGCTCGCCTCGTCCGACGCCGCCCCCTCCGCCGACTCCCCGCCCGCCGCCGCCGGCGTGGGCGACGAACCCGGCGCGTCCATACCCAGCTCCGCCAGGCTCAGGCCCCCCGCCGCCAGCACAAAGCCCGCGGTGATCAGAAGGAGACGCCGGCGCCGGCGCCGATGGGCCGCCGCCTTGCGGTCACGGCGACTAGCACCACCGCCGGGGCCGTCCAGTTCCTCGCCGTCGTCAGCTTCGTCAGCTTCGTCAGCTTCGTCATCGTCGTACTCGGCGGCGTCGTCGTACTCCTCATGGACCTCCTCGGCCCGGCCGCCCCCACGACCCCGCCCACGCCCATGCCCACGCCGCCGCGCCGCACGGCCACCCCCGACCGACTCGGCCACCGCCTCGGCAGCCTCACCCCGGTCATCAGCAGCCGCATCGCCGCTCTCGGGCCCGTCGCCGTACGCCACATTCCCGTGACCGTCGCCATGGGACACAGGCAACCGGCCGGACCCATCGGCCCCATAGGCCGCCGCCCCGTACCCCTCATACGCCGCAACCGCCCCCACCCCCTGCTGCACATACGGCTGTTGCTGGGTGGGAACCCCCGGTTCGGGCATCTGCGTGGGCAGGTTCTGGGCTGAAGTGCCGCACCCCGGGCAAGCCAGGGCGCCGTTGAGGTGCCTTTGGCACGGGAGGCAGTAGTCCATGACGCGGGAAGATTAAGTTCCTAACCGGTGGTGTTCCTAGAGTCATCTGTGAAAATTGTGTGGGGAACCGACCGTTCCGGCGTGGCGGCTTGAGGATGATCCCCCCGGAACGGTCCGTTTCCCCTCGACTCGCCTCACGTCTCCTTACGAGTCGTCATCACACGCTGGATAAGGATGAACGCACACAGCAGCACACCCGTCGCGATCTTCGTCCACCACGAGCTGAGCGTTCCCTCGAACTGGATGATGCTCTTGATCAGGCCGAGGACCAGGACACCGAACAGCGTGCCCAGTACATAACCCGAGCCACCCGTCAGCAGCGTCCCGCCGATCACCACCGCGGCGATCGCGTCGAGCTCCATGCCCACCGCGTGCAGCGGGTCACCGGACTGGATGTAGAGCATGAACAGCAGGCCCGCGAGCGCCGAGCAGAAGCCGCTCATCGTGTAGACCGCGATCTTCGTGCCGCCCAGCGGAAGCCCCATCAGCAGCGCCGACTGCTCGTTGCCGCCGATGGCGTACACCCGGCGTCCGAAGCGGGTGTAGTGGAGGATGTAGAAGGCCGCCGCCAGGACCAGCAGCGCCACGATCGCGCCGATCGACAGCTCCCCGAGCCCCAGCGACACCCGCGTCTCCGCCAGGCTGCTCACCGCCGAGTCGTTGATCGCGATCGACTCCTTGCTGATCACGAGGCACAGGCCGCGGAACAGGAACAACCCCGCCAGCGTCACGATGAACGGCTGGATCTCGAAGTTGTGGATGACGTAGCCCATCAGGAAGCCGCCGAACGCTCCCACGCCCAGCGAGATCGGGATCACCACCAGCAGCGGCAGGCCCACGTCCTGCACCAGCCACGCCGTCAGCATCGTCGTGAAGCCGATCACCGAGCCGACGGACAGGTCGATGCCGCCGGACATGATGACGAACGTCGCACCGACGGCGGCCACCAGCAGATAACTGTTGTCGATGAACAGGTTGAGGAACACCTGCGAGTCGCCGAAGCCGTAGTTCTGGTAGCGGCTCAGGCCCGCTATGTACATCGCGAGGAACAGCGCCGCCGTCACCAGCACGGGCAGCCTGCGGTCGCCGAACAGCCGCGCCGCCGCGGACGGCGTACGCGCTTCCGGCCTGTCCGGTGTCGTGGGGGTCTTGGTCGTCGTACTCATCACGACACCTCCATCTTGGGAGCGGGGCCGGTGGAGTCGGCGGGACCGGTCGGGGCGGTGGGCTCCGCGGGGGCCTCGGCCGGGGCCGGCGGGGCCGTCTTCTTCGCGCGGGCGCCGAAGACCTTCGCCCGGAACTTCGGGGACTGCAGCAGGCATACGACGATCACGACCGCCGCCTTGAAGACCAGGTTGGTCTGGGTGGGGACACCGATCGTGTAGATCGTGGTCGTCAGGGTCTGGATGACCAGGGCGCCCACCACCGTGCCGCCGATCGAGAACCGGCCGCCCAGCAGCGACGTGCCGCCGATCACCACCGCGAGGATCGCGTCCAGCTCGATCCACAGACCGGCGTTGTTGCCGTCCGCGGCCGAGGTGTTGGAGCTGATCATGAGGCCCGCGATGCCCGCGCACAGGGCGCAGAAGACGTACACCATGATCTTGATGCGGCGGGAGCGGATGCCGACGAGGCGGCTGGCCTCCGCGTTGCCGCCCACCGATTCGACCAGGAGGCCCAGGGCCGTGCGGCGGGTGAGCAGCACCGTGACCGCCACCACCGCCGCCACCACGAAGATGGAGAACGGGAGCGTCAGCCAGTAGCCGCCGCCGATCAGCTTGTACGGCTCGCTGTTGATGGTGATGATCTGGCCGTCGGTGATCAGCTGGGCCACTCCTCGGCCCGCGACCATGATGATGAGGGTCGCGATGATGGGCTGGATGCCCATCCTGGCCACCAGGAAGCCGTTCCAGAGGCCGCAGACGACCGCGGCGATCAGGCCCAGGCCCATCGCCAGCAGCACTCCGGCCAGGGCGTCCTGGTCCGCCTGGTCGCTGATGTACGAACAGGTCAGGGCGCCTGTGATGGCTACCACCGCGCCGACCGACAGGTCGATTCCGCCTGTCGCGATGACGAGGGTCATGCCGACCGCCACCAGGATCAGCGGCGAGCCGAACAGCACGATCGAGACGAGGCTGCCGTAGAGGTGGCCGTCCGTCATGTGGACCGCGAAGAAGTCGGGGGTGAAGGGGACGTTGACGAGCAGCAGGGCCACCAGGACCGCGACCGGCCAGAAGAGGTTATGGCGTGTCAGTGCTCGCCAGCGGGATGTGGTGGTCACTGCTGTTCTCCGCTCGCGATGGTCTCGAGGATCTTGCTGGTGGTGATCTCCGGGCCGTTGGTGAGCCGGGCGACCAGCTTGCGGTCGCGCAGGACGCCGATGGTGTGGCTGAGGCGGAGGACCTCTTCCAGCTCGGCCGCGATGTAGAGGACGGACATGCCGTCCTCGGAGAGGGAGACCACCAGTTTCTGGATCTCGGTCTTGGCGCCGATGTCGATGCCGCGGGTCGGCTCGTCCAGGATCAGGAGCTTCGGCTGGGTGATCAGCCAGCGGGCGAGGAGCACCTTCTGCTGGTTGCCGCCGCTCAACTGGCCCACCCGGGCCTCGGGGTTGGCGGGGCGGATGTCCAGCGCCTTGATGTACTTGGCGACCAGCTCGTCGCGCTGGGCCGTCGGGATGGGGCGGGTCCAGCCGCGAGCCGCCTGGAGGGCGAGGATGATGTTCTCGCGAACCGTCAGGTCGGGGACCAGGCCCTCGGTCTTGCGGTTCTCCGAGCAGAACGCGACCCCGGCGCCGATGGCGTCGTTCGGGGCGCTCATCGACACCTGCTTGCCGCCGATGGTCACCTTGCCCGCGTCGGGCTGGTCGGCGCCGAAGAGGAGGCGGGCGAGTTCGGTGCGGCCCGAGCCCAACAGACCCGCCAGGCCGACGACTTCGCCCTTCTTGATGTCCAGGTCGAAGGGGGCGATGCCGCCGTTGCGGCCGAGGCCCTCCGCCTTCAGGAGCGACTCGCCGACGTCCGCGTGGAGTTGCTGGTCGTGCAGCTCCTCCAGCTGGTCCAGGGCCTTGCCGATCATCAGCTCGATCAGGCCGACCTGGTCGAGGTCGCGGACCATGTGCTCGCCGACGAGGGTGCCGTTGCGCAGGACCGTCATACGGTCGCAGATCTCGTAGATCTGGTCGAGGAAGTGGGAGACGAAGAGGATCGCCACGCCCTCGTCGCGCAACTGCCGCATCAGACGGAAGAGTTCGAGGACCTCGTCGCGGTCGAGGCTGGAGGTCGGCTCGTCGAGGACGAGGACCTTGGTGCCGGAGCCCGAGCCGTCGCTGTCGCCGTGGCCCACCGACCGTACGATCGCGACCAGTTGCTGCACGGCGAGGGGGTACGAGGCGAGGGGCGCGGTGACGTCGATGTCGAGGCCGAGGCGGTCGACCATCTCCGCCGCCTCCTTGCGCATGCGCTTCCACTGGATGCGGCCCGCGCGGGTGGGTTCACGGCCGATGAAGATGTTCTCCGCCACCGAGAGGTTGGGGCAGAGGTTGACCTCCTGGTAGACGGTGCTGATGCCGGCCTGCTGCGCCTGCAGCGGGCTGTCGATGTGCACCGCCTTGCCGTCGAGGGTGACGGTGCCGCCGTCCAGGGTGTAGACCCCTGTCAGCACCTTGATCAGGGTGGATTTCCCGGCCCCGTTCTCGCCCATCAGGGCGTGGATCTCGCCGGGGAAGAGCCGGAAGTCGACGCCCGACAGAGCCCTTACCCCCGGAAACTCTTTGACTATGCCCGTCATCTCCAGGACGGGCTGCGGCTCTGCCATGGCAGCGCTCCTCTTGGACTCATCGATTCGTTTCAGGCCCCCGGAGGGACCAAGCCCACGGGGAGCCTGGCCGGCCGAGACGTACTCGGCCGGCCGGAGGCTCCCTGTCGGGTGGTGCGGTCGGTGGTGCGGTCGGTCATGCCGCGACCGGTGCCGCGACCGATTCAGTACTGCGGTCAGTACTTGCGGGTCGGGAGCGCGTCCTTCGCCTGGTCCTGCATGAAGTCGCCCTCCTTGGTCTTGATCCAGCGCTCGACCGTGCCGCCCTCGTGGACCGTCTTGACGACCTCCATGAGCTGGGGGCCGAGCAGCGGGTTGCACTCGACGATGGCGTTGATCTTGCCCTCGGACATCGCGACGAAGCCGTCCTTCACGCCGTCGACCGAGACGATGAGGATGTCCTTGCCGGGCTTCTTGCCGGCCGCCTCGATGGACTGGATGGCGCCGATGGCCATGTCGTCGTTGTGGGCGTAGAGGACGTTGATGTCCGGGTTGGACTGCAGGAAGGCCGCCATGACCTGCTTGCCGCCGGCGCGGGTGAAGTCGCCGGTCTGGGTGACGACGATCTTCCAGTCGTCGGCGTGGTCGGCGTCCATGACCTCCTTGAAGCCCTTGGCGCGCTCGATGGCGGGGGCGGCACCGGTGGTGCCCTCCAGCTGGGCGATCTTCACGGGGCCCTTGAGTCCGGCCTTCTCGATGACCTTCTCGAGGATCTTCGCGGCGCGGCGGCCCTCGTCGGTGAAGTCGGAGCCGACCAGGGTGACGTACAGCGAGTCGTCGGAGGTCTCGACGGAGCGGTCGGTGAGGACGACCGGGATCTTCGCGGCCTTGGCCTCCTTGAGGACGGCGTCCCAGCCGGTGACGACCACCGGGGAGAAGGCGATGACGTCGACCTTCTGCGCGATGTAGCTGCGGATCGCGGAGATCTGGTTCTCCTGCTTCTGCTGGGCGTCGGAGAACTTCAGGTTGTAACCCGCCTCCTTCGCCGCGGACTTGACCGAGTCGCTGTTGGCGGTGCGCCAGCCGCTCTCGGAGCCGACCTGCGAGAAGCCGAGGGTGATCTTCTTGCTGCCGCCACCCGCGGAGTCGCCGGAGCCTTCGTCCTCCTTGGCGCAGGCCGCCAGGGTGCCCGCCGCCGCGACGCCGATCGCCGCGGTGAGGAAGTTCCTTCTGTTGAGCATGTCTTCTCCTTTGAAGAGCCAGGACTGATCGCCCCGCGTCCAGCCTGTCGATCATTATTCGAAATCTCGGTCACACTGGTGTACGAATGCGATCCGCTTGGTGCCTTGGTGCCTTGCCGGCCGTGTCAGTCGGGAGCCGTGCTGGCCCGGACGACGAGTTGAGGTTCGACGGCGACTCCGGTGGCCCCGGAGAGGGCCCGGCCCTCGATGAGGTCCAGCAGTAGAGCGATGCTGTGTTTGCCCACCGTCGCGAAGTCCTGCCGGACGGTGGTGAGCGGTGGAGCGAAGAACTCCGATTCGGGGATGTCGTCGAAACCGACGATGGCGACGTCCTGGGGCGTGCGTACGCCCGCCTCCCGCAGCGCGCGCAACACCCCCAGTGCCATCTGGTCGTTGGCGACGAAGACGGCGGTCAGTCCACGGCCCACCCAGCCTGCCAGTTCCTGGCCCGCGCGGTAGCCCGAGAGCGGACTCCAGTCCCCCCTGAGCGGCGTCGGCGGCTCGATGCCCGCCGCTTCGAGGGTCGCCCGCCAGCCGGTCTCCCGGTCGGCGGCCTCCTGCCAGTCCTCGGGTCCGGCGAGATGCCAGACCTTCCGGTGGCCCGCGGCCAGCAGATGCCCGGTGGCGAGCCGCGCCCCCAGCTGCTGGTCCACGTTGACGCTCGGGATCTCGGCGCCGGACCCGGTCCCCACGGCCACCACCGGGAAGGGGTGCCGGAGTTCGGCGAGCGCCTCGACCGCCGAGCGCTGCGGAGCGAGTGCGATGACCCCCTCCACCCCGCCCTCGCTGAGGTGGTCCAGGGCCTCGGAGAGCGTCTCCACCGCCAGCCTGCGCAGACTGACCGTCGAGACGGTGTACCCCTGGGCCCGAGCCGCCTCCTCCAGTGCGAAGAGCGTGCTGGCCGGCCCGTAGAGCGTGGTGTTGGAGGCGACCACACCCAGGGTCCGGGTGCGCCGGGTGACGAGGGCCCGGGCGGAGGAGTTGCGGCGGTAGCCCATCTCCTCGATCGCTCGCAGCACCTTGGCCCGGGTCTCGTCGCGGACGTTGGGGTGATCACCCAGGACGCGGGAGACGGTCTGGTGGGACACCCCGGCAAGCCGGGCCACATCGGCCATGGTGGGCGGCCGAAGCTGTAAGTGGTCCACGGTCGCACCTCCTGGCTCTCAGCGATTGACTCTCAGCGATCGGTTGAAGCGGTGCACATTGTGAGCGCTAACAATTCATGCCGGTCAAGAGGGCTGCATCAGGGAGGTTGTCACGGTTGAATAACGCCGCAGGCTGGGAGAGTTGAGATGTCGGACGGATGTGGGCGTCTCCAAAACCGTTACGCCGTTCGACCCTCCGACCCATTGACACCCCGACCGAGCCGTCCTTACGGTCGGGCCAGCATTTCGAACGTGAGCCGATATTTCGAACAAGCTGAGAAGCCTAGGGAGTAGCTGACGTGCGCATCACGGGAATCAGCACGCACGTGGTCGGGACGCCATGGCGCAATCTGACCTACGTCCAGGTGCACACCGACGAGGGACTCACCGGCGTCGGCGAGACCCGCATGCTGGGCCACACCGACGCCCTGCTCGGCTATCTGCACGAGGCCAAGACCAACCACATTCTCGGGTCCGACCCGTTCGCTGTCGAGGACCTCGTCAAGCGGATGAAGTACGGCGACTACGGGCGCGCCGGTGAGATCGTGATGTCCGGCATCGCCGTGATCGAGATGGCCTGCTGGGACATCAAGGGCAAGGCCCTCGGGGTGCCGGTCTGGCAGCTGCTGGGCGGCAAGGTCACCGACAAGGTCAAGGCGTACGCCAACGGCTGGTACACCACCGAGCGGACCCCGGAGGCCTACCACAAGGCCGCCCAGGGAGTCATGGAGCGCGGGTACAAGGCGCTGAAGATCGACCCCTTCGGCACCGGTCACTTCGAGCTCGACCACGAGCAGAGCCTGTACGCCGTCTCGCTCATCGAGGCCGTCCGTGACGCCATCGGCCCGGACGCCGAGCTGATGCTGGAGATGCACGGGCGCTTCTCCCCCGCCACCGCCGTACGCCTCGCCAAGGACCTCGCACCCTTCAAGCCGGCGTGGCTGGAGGAGCCGGTGCCGCCGGAGAACCTCAAGGCGCTGGAGAAGGTGGCCGCGAAGGTCGACATGCCGGTCGCCACCGGTGAGCGCATCCACGACCGCATCGAGTTCCGGGAGCTCTTCGAGAGCCAGGCCGTGGACATCATCCAGCCCGACGTCGGTCACATCGGCGGCATCTGGGAGACCCGGAAGCTGGCCGCGACCGCCGAGACCCACTACGTGCTGGTCGCCCCGCACAACGTGGGCGGCCCGGTGCTGACCGCCGCCTCGCTCCAGGTCGGCTTCACCGCGCCGAACTTCAAGATCCTGGAGCACTTCAACGACTTCGCCGACGCGGAGATCAAGAAGGTCGTCAAGGGCGCCCCGCAGGTCGTGGACGGCTACTTCGAGCTGTCGCACGAGCCCGGCCTCGGTGTGGAGCTGGACGTGGACGCGGCCGCGGAATTCCCGCAGCAGCAGGCCCGGTTCGACCTGTGGGCCGACGGCTGGGAGCAGCGCAAGCCGAAGGGCACCGAGCAGTGAGCACCGCGGTCGTCATCGAGGCGCCCGGCGAGCACCGGCTCGTCGAGCACACCCCTCGTGAGCCCGGTGCCGGCGAGGCCCTGGTCCGCGTGCACGCGGTCGGCATCTGCGGCAGCGACCGCGAGGTGTACCAGGGCAACCGGCCCGAGGGCTACGTCCGTTACCCGCTCACCCCCGGCCACGAGTGGTCCGGGACGGTGGAGAAGGTGGGCGCCGGGGTGCCGGCGTCGCTGGTCGGCCGCAAGGTCGTCGGCGAGGGCTTCCGCAACTGCCAGGTCTGCGACCGCTGTCACGAGGGCGAGACCACACTGTGCAGCGCCGGGTACGAGGAGACGGGCTTCACCGAGCCCGGCGCCATGGCCACCACGCTCACCCTCCCGGCCCGCCTGCTGCACATCCTCCCGGAGTCCGCCGACCTGACGGCCGCGGCGCTCCTGGAGCCGGCCGCGTGCATCGCGGCCGCGGCGATCAAGGCGAACGCGCGGCCCGGTGAGCGGGTCGCCGTGGTGGGCACGGGCACGCTCGGGATGTTCGCGGTGCAGTTCCTGAAGGCGGGTTCGCCCTCGGAGCTGCTGGTGGTGGGCACCCGCCCGGACCGCGCGGAGCTGTCGAAGACCTTCGGGGCCACCGATTTCCGCACCCGGGACCAGGAGCTGCCCGACGACTTCGACGTCGTCATCGAGACCGCCGGTTCGGCGTCCGCCGCGAACACCGCGGCCTCGCTGCTCAGACGCGGCGGCCGCCTCGTCCTGACGGGCATCCCGGCGCCGGGCGCCGACGGTCTCGACCCGACCGATCTCGTCGTTCGGCAGCTGGAGGTGCACACCGTGTTCGGGGCGCCGCCGGACGCCTGGGCACACACCGTGCGGGTCTTCGGGGCCGGGCTGCTCGATCCGCTGCCGCTCGTCACGCACGAGCTGCCGCTGGAGGAGTTCCCGCGGGCCATCGAGTTGGTGGGGTCCGGCGACCCGCAGGTCGGAAAGGTCCTCCTCCGGCCGTGACACACCCCTGAGCCGTACGCCGGTACGGGGCGCCTGACGACTTCGTACCGGCGTACATCCAAGGCCTTGGCCATCCGAAGCCTCGGACGTCCGAAGCCCGAGGAGCCTTCCGCATCCAGAGCCGCGACACTCGTCCGAAATATCGAACCTGAAGGACAGCTTGTGACCGAGACCACCGCCAGCGCGGCCCGACGACCCGGTGAGCAGGCGCTCGCTGCGCTCGGACTGAACGCGCCCGCCCTCGACCCCGCCGACGCGTCCCCGCACACGTTCCCCGGCGGCGGCCGCTGGCGTACCGAAGTGCCCTCCGTGGAGGGCCCCGAGGCCCTTGCCGTGGTCCTCAAGGAGACCTCGCGGCTCGATGTCCCGGTGCACCGGATCAGCCAGGGCAGCGGCGTGTGGATGCTCACCGACGCCGAGATCACCGAGATGGTCGAGGCGACCGCCGAACGGGACATAGAGCTCTGCCTGTTCACCGGTCCGCGCGGCACCTGGGACATCGGCGGCTCCACCCGGACCGACTCCAAGGGCGGCGGGCTGCGCGCCCGCGGGCTCGACGCGGTCGCCGGCTGCGTCGAGGACGCCATCCGGGCGACGGAGCTGGGCGTGAAGTGCCTGCTCGTCGCCGACGAGGGCGTGCTGTGGGCGCTGCACCGGGCGCGGGTCGCCGGGATCATCCCCGCCGACACCACGCTGAAGGTGTCGGCGCTGATCGGACCGGTCAACCCGGCCGCGTACGCCGTCTACGAGAACCTCGGCGGCGACTCGATCAACGTGCCCAGCGACCTCACGCTCGACCACCTCACGGAGATCCGGCGGGTGTCGGGCGCCCCCATGGACATGTACATCGAGGCCCCCGACGATCTCGGCGGGTATGTCCGGATGTACGAGGTCGCCGAGCTGATCCGGCGCGGCGCACCGCTCTATCTGAAGTTCGGCCTGTCGAAGGCCCCCGGGATCTACCCGTACGGGCACCACATGCGGGACCTCACGCTGTCCACCGCCAAGGAAAGAGTGCGGCGCGGACGGCTCGCTCTGGATCTGCTCGCACGGCACGGGGCGGACGGCGACATGGCGCCGCTCGGCTCGAGACTGCCGGGCGCGCTGAAGCGGTTCGAAACGCCTGCATAACGTTCCGGACAACGCCCCTTCACAGAAGCCGACGGAGTCGAACAGACTCCGACACAACTTGTCTGGGTTCTCTGTACCACCGACGGGCGCTCGCACCGCCAACTCGCCCTGGCCACTAGGACATCAAGGAAGATGATCATGCGAAACCGCAGAGCCGTACTCTCCGCCATAGCCGCCTCCTCCGTTCTTGCTCTCACCCTCTCGGCCTGTGGCCAGGACAGCACGGGCGGCAGCGAGGAGGACAAGGGCAGCGCCAAGGGCGGCACCATCGGCATCGCGATGCCGACCAAGTCCTCCGAGCGCTGGATCGCCGACGGCAAGAACGTCGAGACCAACCTGCAGAAGCTTGGCTACAAGACCACGCTGGTCTACGGCGAGGACGACCCGGAGAACCAGGTCTCGCAGATCGAGAACCTGATCACCCAGAACGTCAAGGCGCTCATCGTCGCGGCGATCGACAACAAGTCGCTCAACGGCGTGCTCCAGCAGGCCAAGGACGCGGGCATCCCGGTCATCGCCTACGACCGGCTGATCCTCGGCACGCCGAACGTCGACTACTACGCCTCCTTCGACAACTCCAAGGTCGGCGAGCTCCAGGCCAACTACATCGTCGAGAAGCTCGGCCTCGCGCAGGGCAAGGGCCCCTTCAACATCGAGCTGTTCGCCGGCTCCAACGACGACAACAACACGAAGTACTTCTTCAACGGCGCGATGAGCGTCCTGAAGCCGTACATCGACGACAAGAAGCTCGTCGTGAAGTCGGGCCAGACCGCCCTCAACAAGGTCACCACGCTGCGCTGGGACGGCGCCACCGCCCAGCGGCGCATGGACGACATCCTGACCCGCACCTACACCAGCGGCAAGGTCGACGCGGTCCTCTCGCCGTACGACGGCATCTCGATCGGCATCCTGTCGGCGCTGAAGTCGGACGGCTACGGCACCAAGGCCAAGCCGCTGCCGGTCCTCACCGGCCAGGACGCCGAGCTGGCCTCGGTGAAGTCGATCATCGCGGGCGACCAGACGCAGACCGTCTACAAGGACACCCGTGAGCTGGCCAAGGTCGCCGCGAGCATGGTCGACGCGGTCCTCAACGACAAGAAGCCCGAGACCAACGACACCAAGACGTACGACAACGGCTCCAAGGTCGTCCCCGCCTACCTGCTGAAGCCGGTGAGCGTCGACAAGACCAACTACGAGCAGGTCCTGATCGACGGTGGCTACTACACCGAGGCCGACCTCAAGTAACCGCCGTCATCTACTGATTGGAAGGCACGACCATGGCGGGACCCGTCCTGGAAATGCGCTCGATCGTCAAGACCTTTCCCGGTGTCAAAGCGCTCTCGGACGTCACGCTGACCGTCCGGCAGGGCGAGGTCCACGCCATCTGCGGTGAGAACGGCGCCGGCAAGTCCACCTTGATGAAGGTGCTCTCCGGCGTCCATCCGCACGGGACGTACGAGGGCGAGATCCTCTTCGAGGGAGAGCGCTGCGAGTTCAAGGACATCCGCGCGAGCGAGGATCACGGCATCGTGATCATCCACCAGGAGCTCGCGCTGGTGCCCTACCTCTCCCTCGCGGAGAACATCTTCCTCGGCAACGAGCACGCCAAGGGCGGGCTCATCGACTGGAACGAGACGCTGCGGCACGCCAGTGAGCTGCTGCGCCGGGTGGGTCTGAGCGACCACCCGGAGACCCGTGTCGCCGACATCGGCGTGGGCAAGCAGCAGCTCGTGGAGATCGCCAAGGCGCTCTCGAAGAAGGTGAAGCTGCTCATCCTCGACGAGCCCACCGCGGCGCTCAACGACGAGGACAGCGGCAAACTCCTGGATCTCATCCTGGAGTTGAAGAAGCAGGGCATGACCTCGATCATCATCTCCCACAAGCTCAACGAGATCCGCAAGGTCGCCGACTCGGTCACGATCATCCGCGACGGCCAGACCATCGAGACCCTCGATGTGAAGGCCGCGGAGACGACCGAGGACCGGATCATCTCCGGCATGGTGGGCCGCGACCTGGACCACCGCTTCCCCGAACGCACCCCGTACGAGGGCGAGTCGGACGAGGCCCCGGCCCTCGAGGTCCGCGACTGGACCGTGCTCCACCCGATCGACCAGGCGCGCAAGGTGGTCGACGATGTGTCGATCAACGTCAAGCGCGGTGAGATCGTCGGGATCGCGGGCCTGATGGGCGCGGGCCGCACCGAGCTCGCGATGAGCGTCTTCGGCCGCTCCTACGGCCGGCACACGGGCGGCACGGTCCTCAAGGACGGCAAGGAGATCCGTACGAAGACCGTCGCCGAGGCGGTCGGGCACGGCATCGCCTATGTCACCGAGGACCGCAAGCACTACGGCCTCAACCTCATCGACACCATCAACCGCAACATCTCGCTCAGCGCCCTGGGCAAGGTGGCCAAGCGCGGGATCGTCGACGAGCACGAGGAGCGGAAGGTCTCCGAGGGCTTCCGCAAGTCCATGAACATCAAGGCGCCGACCGTCTTCGAGCCGGTGGGCAAGCTGTCCGGCGGCAACCAGCAGAAGGTCGTCCTCAGCAAGTGGATCTTCGCGGGTCCGGACGTGCTGATCCTGGACGAGCCCACGCGCGGTATCGACGTCGGCGCCAAGTACGAGATCTACACCGTCATCGACCAGCTGGCCGCCCAGGGCAAGGCGGTCGTCTTCATCTCCTCCGAGCTGCCCGAACTGCTCGGCATGTGCGACCGCATCTACACGATGGCCGCAGGCCGGCTGACCGGTGAGTTCTCTCGAGCGGACGCCTCGCAGGAATCGCTGATGCGACAGATGACCAAGGACAAAGAGGTAACCCGATGAGCACCGACGTCACCAAGAGCCCGGCGGTGGTCCCGCCCGGCAAGAGCGGAGGACCGTCCTCCGACAGCGGGTTGCTGCAGCTGATGCTGGACGGCCTGCGCCGCAACATGCGCCAGTACGGCATGCTGATCGCCCTCGGTCTGATCGTCGCCCTGTTCGCGGTGTGGACCGACGGGGTGCTGCTCCAGCCGCGCAACGTCTCCAACCTGGTCCTGCAGAACTCCTATGTGCTGATCCTCGCGATCGGCATGATGCTGGTCATCATCGCGGGCCACATCGACCTGTCGGTCGGCTCGCTGACGGCGTTCGTGGGCGCGTTCGCGGCCGTACTGACCGTGCAGCACGATGTGTCCTGGCCGCTCGCCGTGGCGCTGTGCCTGGTGGTCGGCGCGGTGGCGGGCGCGATCCAGGGGTTCCTCATCGCGTATTTCGGCATACCCTCCTTCATCGTCACCCTCGCCGGGATGCTGGTCTTCCGCGGCTTCACCGAGATCCTGCTCGAGGGCCAGACCCTCGGCCCGTTCCCGGGCGGCCTGCAGAAGATCGGCAACGGCTTCCTGCCGGAGACCGGCCCGGAGACCAACTACCACAACATCACGCTGCTGCTGGGCCTGGTCCTGATCGTCTTCGTGGTGCTGCAGGAGGTCCGTGACCGCAAGCGCCAGCAGGAGTTCTCGCTGGAGGTGCTGCCGCGCAACATCTTCCTGCTCAAGCTCACCTCGATCGTCGCCGCGGTCCTCGTCGTGACGATGCTGCTCGCCAGCTACAAGGGCGCCCCGATCATCCTGCTGATCCTCGGCGCGCTGGTCGTCGGCTACGGCTACCTCATGCGCAACGCGGTCTTCGGCCGGCACATCTACGCGATCGGCGGCAACCTGCCGGCCGCGAAGCTCTCCGGTGTGAAGGACAAGAAGGTCACCTTCCTGGTCTTCCTCAACATGGGCGCGCTCGCGGCGCTCGCCGGCCTGGCGATCGCCGCCCGGCTGAACGCGGCCTCTCCGAAGGCGGGCCTGAACTACGAACTCGAGGCCATCGCCTCGGCGTTCATCGGCGGCGCCTCCATGAGCGGCGGCGTCGGCACCGTCCTCGGCGCGATCATCGGCGGTCTCGTCCTCGGTGTCCTCAACAACGGCATGAACCTCCTCAGCGTCGGCTCCGACTGGCAGCAGGTCATCAAGGGCCTCGCCCTGCTGGCCGCGGTCGGCTTCGACGTGTGGAACAAGCGCAAGGTCGGTTCATGACCGGGCCTGACCGAAGCTGAAGGGGGCCCCGTCGGAAGGCGGGGCCCCCTTCCATGAGAGGAGGCACAGCAGTGAAGGAACTCTTCGGCAGGCTCGCCGACGGCACCGAGGTCCACCGCTGGTCGCTGGAGAACGGCGGCACCCGGCTGAAGGTCCTGTCGTACGGCGGGATCGTGCAGTCCCTGGAGATCCCCGACCGCGACGGCCGGTACGCCGACGTCTCGCTGGGCTTCGACCGCATCGAGGCGTACGTCGACTCCAGCCCGTACTTCGGTGCGCTGATCGGCCGGTTCGGGAACCGCATCGGCAAGGGCCGCTTCACCCTGGACGGAGAGACCCACCAACTCTCCGTGGACGACGGGGAGAACAGCCTGCACGGCGGCACCGAGGGCTTCGACCGGCGGGTGTGGGAGGTCGAGCCGTTCACCGAGGGCACGGACGTCGGCCTGCGCCTGGCGTACACCTCCGCCGACGGCGAGATGGGCTACCCGGGCACGCTCGAGGCGCGGGTGACATACACCCTCACCGCACGCGGCGACTGGCGGATCGACTACGAGGCCACGACCGACAAGGCGACGGTCGTCAACCTCACCAGCCATGTCTACTGGAACCTCGCCGGGGCGGGCAGCGGCACGATCGAAGGGCACGAACTGGCCATCGCCGCTTCCCGTTTCACCCCCACCGACACGGGGCTGATCCCGACCGGTGAACTGGCTCCGGTCGAGGGCACCCCGTTCGACTTCCGTGAGTCCAAGCCGATCGGCCGGGACCTGCGGACCGAGCATCCGCAGCTGCTCGCGGCCAAGGGGTACGACCACAACTGGGCGCTGGACAAGGGGATCACGGCCGAGCCGGAGCATGCGGCGACGCTGCACGACCCCGCCTCCGGACGCACCCTGCGGATCGCCACCAGCGAGCCGGGCCTGCAGTTCTACTCGGGCAACTTCCTCGACGGCACGCTGGTCGGGCCGAACGGCCGCATCTACCGCCAGGGTGATGCCCTGTGCCTGGAGACGCAGCACTTCCCGGACTCGCCCAACCACCCGTCGTTCCCGTCGACCGTGCTGCGGCCCGGCGAGACCTACCGGACGACGACGGTCCACTCGTTCGGCGGCTGACCCGTCACAGGCTCGTCACCTCCGGGTTGCCGTAGTAGGCGTCGGGGCCGTGCTTGCGGGTGTAGTGCCGGTACAGCAGGTGGCGCGGAGGCGGGGCGGTGGCCGCCAGGGCCAGGGTGTGGATCGCCATGTCGGCCACGGCCTCGCAGATGACGGCGTGTTCCAGGGACTTGCGGGCGGTGGCGCCCCAGGTGAAGGGACCGTGATTGGCGACCAGCGCGCCGGGGACCTCGGCCGCCCGGTCGTCGTCGCCGTCGAGCAGGTCGACGATGATCCGGCCGGTGTTGTACTCGTAGTCCTTCGCGCACTGGTCCGCGGTGAGGTCGGGGGTGCATGGAATGGGCCCGTTGAAGGTGTCCGCGTGCGTGGTGCCGAGGACCGGGATCTCCCGGCGGGCCTGGGCGAAGGCCACCGCGTGGGTGGAGTGCGTGTGGGTCACGCCGCCGATGGACGGGAACGCCAGATACAGGCAGCGGTGCGTCTCGGTGTCGGTGGAGGGCCTCAGGCCGCCGTCGACGACGGCTCCGTCCGCCAGCCGCACCGTCACCAGGTCGTCCGCCTTCAGGTCCTCGTACGGAACTCCGGAGGGCTTGATCAGGAAGACCCCTGCCTCCCGGTCGACCCCGCTCACATTCCCCCAGGTGAGGGTGGCGAGGCCGGCCCGGGGGATGGCCAGGTTCGCCTCCAGTACCTCCTGCCGCAAGGTGTCGCGGACGCGTACGGTCGTCATCGCGGCCCCCTCCTCTCTTGTCTCCCGGGGATCACAGGGCTCGGGTGAGGCGGTAGTAGGCGGAGTTCCACCTGATCTCCTTGGCGAGCCGGTCCGCCGAGGTGTTCTCGTCGATGGTGAGCAGTTCGACGTCGGCCATGGCCGCGTAGTCGCTCAGGGTCTCCAGGCCGACGGCCGAGCTGAGCACGGTGTGGTGGGGGGCGCCGGCCAGCAGCCAGCTCTCGGCCGACTCGGCCAGGGAGGGACGCGGCTTCCACACGGCCCGGGCCACCGGCAGGTAGGGCAGCGGTTCGCTGGGGGCGACGACGTCGACGGCGTTGGCGGTCAGCCGGAACCGGTCGCCGAGGTCGGAGAGCCCGACGACCAGGGCGGGGCCGGGTGTCGCGTCGAAGACGAGCCGGACCGGGTCCTCCCGGCCGCCGATGGACAGCGGGTGGATCTCGCAGCGGGGCCGCCCCGCGGCGACGGACGGGCAGACCTCCAGCATGTGCGCCCCGAGGATACGGGGGACGCCGGGGCCGAAGTGGTAGGTGTAGTCCTCCATGAAGGTCGTGCCGCCGGCCTGTCCGAGACCCATGACCTTGACGGTGCGCAGCAGCGCGGAGGTCTTCCAGTCGCCCTCGGCGCCGAATCCGTAGCCGTCGGCCATCAGGCGCTGGACGGCCAGGCCGGGCAGCTGACGCAGTCTGCCCAGGTCCTCGAAGTTGGTGGTGAAGGCGGTGAAACCACCGTCGATGAGGAAGGCGCGCAGGCCGAGTTCCAGCCGGGCCGCGTACAGCAGTGAGTCATGGCGCGGGCCGTCCGAGCGCAGGATCGGCACAACGTCGTACAACTCCTCGTACTCGGCGGCCAGTTCGGCGACCTCCTTGTCCGGGACGCCGTCCACGACGGCGACCAGATCGTTCACGGCGTAGGTGTTCACGGAGTACCCGAAGCGCAGCTCCGCCTCGACCTTGTCCCCCTCGGTCACCGCGACATCGCGCATGTTGTCGCCGAACCGCGCGAGGCGCAGGGTGCGCGAGGCCTGCCGGCCCGCCGCGGCGCGGGACCAGGCCGCGATCCGGCCGATGACCCTGGGATCGGTGGCGTGACCGGCGACGATCTTGCGGGGTACGCCCAGCCGGGACTCGATGTGGGCGAACTCGCGGTCGCCGTGGGCGGCCTGGTTGAGGTTCATGAAGTCCATGTCGAGGCTCGACCAGGGCAGCGACAGGTTGAACTGGGTGTGCAGATGCAGCACCGGCCGGTCCAGGACGCTGAGCCCGGCGATCCACATCTTGGCCGGGGAGAAGGTGTGCATCCACACGATCAGGCCGCTGCAGGTGTCGGAGGCGTTGGCCTCCTGGCACACCCGCCGGATCGAGGCGGCATCGGTGAGGACCGGCTTCCACACGATCCGCGCGCGTATCTCCGGGTGGGAGCCGAGGATGTCGGCGACCCGACGGGACTGGTCGGCGACCTGGTGCAGGGCGTCCTCGCCGTACAGGCCCTGGCTTCCGGTGAGGAACCAGATCTCCTGGGCCGGGTATGTCTCGGTCGGTGCGGTCATGGCGCGTTCCTTTCACAGAGATCCGGTTCGGGCGGAGGCCGCGGTGCGGATACGGCGCAGGCGGTGCATCACCTCGTTGCCCCCGCGGCCGAAGTGGTCGTGCAGCAGCCGGTATTCGGCGTACAGACGGTCATAGGACGCGGCCCGCTCCGGATCGGGCAGGTAGACGTCCCGGTGGACCTTGCCCATGGCGTGGGCGGCGGCGCGGATGTCCGGGTAGGCACCGGCGGCGACGGCTGCGTGCATCGCGGCGCCCAGGGCCGGTCCCTGCGCGGAGGCGATGAGGCTCAGCGGACGGCGGGTGACGTCGGCGTAGATCTGCATCAGCAGCGCGTTCCTGGTCAGGCCGCCCGCGATGATCAGCTCCCGCACCGGCACGCCCGCGGTCTCGAACGCCTCGATGATGGTGCGGGTGCCGAAGGCGGTGGCCTCCAGCAGCGCGCGATAGATGTCCTCGGGCCGGGTGGAGAGCGTCAGCCCCACCAGTACACCGCTGAGGTCGTGGTCGACCAGGACGGACCGGTTGCCGCTGTGCCAGTCCAGGGCGACCAGACCGTGCTCACCCACCTGCTGCCCGGCCGCGAGGGCGGTCAGGTACTCGTGCGGGGTCTGGCCCGCCGCGGCGGCCCGCTCGGCGTACTCGGCGGTCAGGCCCGTCCGTACGAACCAGCCGAAGATGTCACCGACACCGCTCTGTCCGGCCTCGTATCCCCACAGCCCCGGCAGGATGCCGCCCTCGACGACACCGCACATGCCCGGCACCGCGCCCTGCCGGTCCGAGCTCATCACATGGCAGGTGGAGGTGCCCATGATGGCGACCATCCGGCCCGGTTCCACCGCGGTCGCAGCGGGCGCCGTCACATGGGCGTCGACGTTGCCCACACAGACGGCGATCCCCTCGGGCAGCCCCGTCCAGGCGGCGGCCTCCGCGGTCAACCGTCCGGCGAGCTCGCCCAGTTGACCGATCCGGTGCTCCAGCTTGCCGGTCACGAAGGTGGCGAAGTCCGGGTTCAGCGCCGCGAGGTAGCCGGGGGACGGGTAACCGCCGTCCTGGAACTGGCCCTTGTAGCCGGCGGTACAGGCATTGCGTACGTACGTCCCGCACAGCCGCCACACGATCCAGTCGGCCGCCTCCAGCCACCGCTCGGTCCGGTGGTAGATCTCCGGGTCCTCCTCCAGGACCTGAAGCGCCTTGGCGAACTCCCACTCCGAGGAGATCCTGCCGCCGTAGCGCTCCAGCCAGGGCTCCTTGCGCTCGGCGGCCAGCGCCGTGATCCGGTCGGCCTGGGCCTGGGCGGCATGGTGCTTCCACAGTTTGACGTAGGCGTGCGGACGGCCGGTGAGGTCCGGCAGTTCGCACAGCGGTGTGCCGTCGGCCAGGACGGGCAGCACCGTGCAGGCGGTGAAGTCCGTACCGATACCGATCACTTGGTCCGCCCGCACGCCCGCCCGCACCAGCGCCTCGGGCACCGCGTGGCGCAGGACGTCGAGGTAGTCGGCGGGCACCTGCAGGGCCCAGTCCGGCGGCAGCGGGGTGCCGTCGGGCAGCTCCCGGTCGAGGACGGCGTGCGCGTACACGTGCTCCGCCGTCCCCAACTCGGCGCCGTCACCGACCCGGACCACCACGGCCCGCCCCGACAGCGTGCCGAAGTCGACTCCGACGACGCAGGGATCGTGGTCGTACCGCTCGGCGTGCTCGGCGTTCATGGGCCGGCCCCCTCCTGAACGTTCGATATATCGACCATCGTTCGACTTGTGATTGCGCCCCAAGAACCATGCTGTCCGGGGCGACACCCCCTGGGCATGGGCCGTCAGGTCCCGCGAGAGGGGTCGAACGGCGGTGAACCGGGCGCCACTCGGACCAGAGGCCGGCGCGCGGCCGCCCTTCACAGGCGACACACAAGTTCTCAACTATTTCTCAGCAGTTGAACAGCGCCACCCCAGCCTCCGTATGTAAGAGCGGCCCGTGCTCCCCCGCGCGGGCCACCCAAAGACGACGGTCCCGGTCGTCCCCGCCGGGTCCGCCCCATACGGAGGTTCCATGGCCGAGAACGTCACCTCGTTGTTCCGAGCCAACGCGGCACACAGCCCTTCCATGGCTGCGCTGACGCGGGCGGCGGGAGACGGGGCCGGCCCGATCGACTTCTGTATTCCGGTCAATCCCTACTTCCCCACCCCGGGGATGTGGGACGAGATGTCCGCCCGTCTGCGCGACATCATCACGTACTACCCGAGCAGCGCCGACACCATCACGTCCGAGCTCTGCAACCTGCTCCAACTCCCGCCGCAGGCCGTGGCGATGGGCAACGGCTCCACCGAACTCATCACCTGGATCGACCACTTGCTGGTCCGGGAGTCCCTCGCCATCCCCGTCCCCACGTTCGGCCGCTGGACCGACCAGCCGATGGAGACCGGCAAGCGGGTCGACATGTTCCCGCTCCAGGAGTCCAGCGGCTTCGCCCTCGACCTCGCGCAGTACGCCGAGTTCATACGGGCCCGGGGGACGCGGGCGGCCGTGATCTGCAACCCGAACAACCCCGACGGCGGGTTCCTGCACAAGCACGCGATCGTGCAGTTCATGGACGCGATGGCGGACCTGGACCTGGTCGTGATCGACGAGAGCTTCCTGGAGTTCGCGGACGCCGAGGCCGAACCCTCGGTGGTCCAGGAGGCCATGCTGCGCCCGAACGTCATCGTCCTGCGCTCGCTCGGCAAGAACTTCGGCCTGCACGGCATCCGCTTCGGTTACATGGTCGCCAACCCGGCGCTCGCGGGCCGTATCCGCTCGATGCTGCCGAAGTGGAACCTCAACGCCTTCGCCGAGCACGTGGTGTTCATGCTCAAGGAGCACGGCGCCGAGTACGCGCAGAGCCTCCAGCAGGTCCGCCGGGACCGTCTCGACATGTCGAGCCAGCTCTCCGCCCTCCCCGGTCTGACCGTCTACCCCTCCCAGGGCAACTTCCTCTTCGTGCGCCTCCCCGTGGGCGCCGAGGGCACCGTGGTCCGGGACCGGCTGCTCTCCGAACACCGGATCCTGGTCCGCGAGTGCGGCAACAAGATCGGCTCGTCCAGCCGCTTCCTGAGACTCGTGGTGCGCCCCCAGACGGACGTGCGTCGCCTGGTGTCCGGTCTGGAACAGGTGCTCTACGGGACCAGGAGGGGAGCCGCCGTGCCCGAGCTGGCTACCGGGACCAGCTACAGCTCGGGTACGGCGGCCGTGGACCGGCTGGTCGGATCGACCAACGGCGCTGGCGTGCAGCTCGCTCCGCAGGTCCAGCCGATGCCGGCCGCCGCGCCGATGCCGGTCGCCGCGCCGATGCCGGCTGCCGCCGCCTACGACCAGTCGAACGGGGTCGGTATGCCCATGCCGATGCCGGCCGCCGCACAGATGCCGGCCCCGGCCCCGGCGCCAGCCCCGGTGCCGGTACCCACGCCCATGCCGGCGCCCGCGCCGACTCCGATCGCTCCGGCGGCCGCGGTTGCTCCGGCCGCGGCGGCCGCGAATCCGTTCGCCGCGCCCCAGGGGCCCACCCCGCCGGGGGTTCCGGCGCGGGGCGGGCTCACGGCGGCACAGGTGCGGGGCACCAACGGGCTCACGCCCGCGCCGGCCACCGGGTGGCCCAACGCCGGTAGCTGGCCGAACGCCGCGGGGGCGTGACGGTCGCCTGTTCGCCGTAGGGGGCGGCTGTCGGACGGCGACCGTCGATTCCGATTCGGACGCACGTCACAGGGCTCGTCGAGCGAAGAAGTCTTGTACAGAGATCAAATATTGGGCATAGTCCGATCACGTCGTGGCCCTCATGTGAACGGCCCGCGTCCACCCCCTGTTCCGCAAGGAGACACCGGCATGCCCAAGTTCAGCCGCATCGCCATACCCACCCTCACCGCCGCCGTACTCACTGTCGCGACGGCCACCTCGTCGCACGCCGCGACCAACACGACGCTGGCCTCCTCCGACTCCTGCGGAGTCGTGACCTTCACCGACTACGGCGACATCTTCCGCTTCCTCGACACGTGCTCCGACGGCAGGGGTGTACGGCTGCAGTACACGAACCCCACCACGGGCGCGCCCTCCAAGGAGGACGCGAAGATCAACGTGGACTACACCGGCGGATACACCGGGTGGAACACGGACAACGCGTGGACCTACAACACCAACATGGACGAGGACGCCTGCTTCTACTTCCGGGTCGGCCTCGTCGACAACGGCAGCTACGTCAGCGGCTCTTTCGGCACCTGGAGCTCCCGGTCCGTCTGTGCCGCCAACTGACGCATGACTGAGCGCCCGCGAACGGGAAGGTCCACCTCGGCCCGGACCGTCTTCGCGGGCGGCTCGCGGTCCAGCACCTCCCACCGGTCCGCGAGCGCGTCGACGAGCACGAGCCCCCGGCCGCCCTCGTCGAGGGGACCCGTCCGCGGTACGACGCCGGGGGCGGGCGGTCTCGACTCCGCACGGGTGTCGGTCACTTCGACACGGACGCTGCCGGTGACCAGAGCGAGCCGCAACTCGAAGTCCCGCCCCGGCACCCGGCCGTGGGTCACCGCGTTCGCGGCGAGCTCCGCGACGATCACGGCGACCTTGTCGGAGGTGTCACTGCCGTGCGGGATGCCCCAGCTGTGGAGCTGGTGCAGGGCGAGGTGTCTGGCGAGACGGGCGGCGCGGGGCGTTGAGCTGAGACGCTGGGTGAATGTGCGTGCGATAACTGGATGGGGTGGCGTGGGAGGTGCGGTCATGGGACCCAATCTGGCGGGTCCGAGAGCCGTTTCCCCAGGTCTACGCCGCGTACTCTGCGCGGGAGTACACGGTTACGGGGTGGACAGTACGCGTTACTGGCCGTGACCATGTGCGCGGGAGGTGACCGACTGTGGTCGATGGCGGTGGGGTTGAACCGGAGTCGTCGGACAGCATGCGGACGTTCGGGGCGGTGCTGCAGGCGCTGCGGGAGCATGCGGGGTTGAGCAGGGAGGAGTTCGGGGAGCTGGTGGGGTTCTCCAAGCACACGGTGGCTTCTGTGGAGTTGGGGCGCCGGATGCCGGATGTGGCACTGGTGGAGCAGGGGGAGGCGGCGACCGGGAACACGGGGGTGCTGCGGAAGTCGTTCCCAAAGCTGGCTCGACAGCCGGGGTTGGCGTCCTGGTTCCGACGGTGGGCGGGGCTGGAGGCGGATGCGATCACGCTGTACACGTACGAATGCCGGTTGGTTCCGGGGTTGTTGCAGACGGAGGCATACGCGCGGCAACTGTTCGCCGACGAGTTGCCGCCGCTGATTGATGAGCAGATCGAGGCACAGTGGCTCGCCCGAGCGCAACGGCAACAGCTGCTCCGGGAATGCCCGCACACCGCCTTCGGCTTCATCCTGGAGGAGCAGCTGTTACTGCGGCGCACAGGGGGAGCAGAGGTGACCCGCGAACTCATCGATCACCTGCTGGAGATCGCAGAGCTCCGGAATGTCGACGTCCAGATCATGCCGTTGGCACGGATATCCCACGCGGGACTGCACGGCCCTATGCAGTTGCTGGAAACGCCCGACAACAGGTGGTTCGCCTACACCGAGGCCCCGGAGAGCGGGCAATTGATCTCTGACCCCAAGATTGTGGGCGTGCTCAAGCAGCGGTATGCCAGGATGCGTTCGCAGGCTCTCCCCCTCGAAGACTCCGTGAGCCTGTTGGAGCGGATGCGAGGAGACATATGAGCACCGACGAACTCCCCTGGTTCAAGTCGAGCTACAGCAGCAGCGGATCAGGCGACTGCGTCGAGGTCGCCCACACCCCCGCCACCATCCACATCCGCGACTCCAAGAACCGACAGGGGCCCCACCTCACCGCCTCCCCCACCACCTGGACCGACTTCGTCACCTCGGTAGCGGCGCGCGCCACTCACTGAGCCAGAGAAGGCATCACCCACATGGCCAGAACCGTCATCGACCTCGATGACGACGGACCACCGGCCAACCCGTCGAATGGGGTCAGACGGAGCGGATCCCGCGCTCCTCGAAGACCTCGCGCAGGACGCCGACGGCATTGAGCGCGCGGGGGAATCCCGTGTACGGGACGGTCTGGATGACCGTCTCGATCACTTGCCGCGGTGAGAGCCCCACCCTGAGCGCGGCGTTGAAGTGCACCTTCTGCTGGGGTGCCGTGTCACCGAAGGCGATCAGTGCGCCCAGGGTGACCAGCTGCCGCTGCCGCAGGTCGAGCCCCGGTCGCGTGTAGATGTCTCCGAAGGCGAACTCGACGATGTACCGGCCGAGATCCGGCGCCATGTCGTTCAGTGACGCGATCACCTCGATGCCGTGCTCGCCGTCGACCTCCCGCAGTTTGGCCTCCCCGCGCGCATAACGGTTCCCGCCGGGCTCCACCTCGATCGGGTCGATGCGCACCCCGCGCTCCTCGAACACGGTGCGCGCGGCGGCCACGGCGTTGAGCGTCCGCGGGAACCCCACGAAGGGAACGAGGTGGATCAGGGCCTCCACCACCTGCGCCGCATCCAGTCCGACATACAGCGCCGCACCGATGTGGAATCGCAGCTGCGGGGCGGTGTCCCCGGCGGCGGTCAGTGCGCCGAGGGTCACCAACTGCCGCTGCCTCACATCGAGTCCGGGCCGTACGTGCACATCCCCGTACGCGAACTCGACCACGAAGCGCCCCAGATCCGGGGCGATGTCCTCCAGGGCCTCCACCGTGGCGAGGGCGTCCTCACCGGCGATCTCCTTCATCCGAGCGGCGCCCCGCGTATACCGCTTGGACGGCTCACGATCCGCACCGTCGGCCGCCGCCACGCCCGGACTCGTCAGGGTGGCCGCCATCGCGCCGACCCCTCCCACAGCTCCGTAGCGCAGCAGGGCCCGCCTGTCCCTGCCCGCCGCTTCCCCCCGCTGTGCGTCAGGCCTCTCGTCCGCTGTCCCCATCCCGTTCCTCCACGAGTCGTTCGTAGTACGCGATCTTGTCGTCGATGGCGTCGAGGCTGCGCATGACGGCCTCGTACTCCCTTCTGACCTGCGCCTGATGCCTCCGCAACAGCTCCAGCCGCTCCCTCACGGTGGCGTCTCCGCTCCGGCGCAGCTTCGCGAACGCCACCATCGCCCGGATGGGCATCCTGGTCGTCCGCAGCCGCAGCAAGAACGCCATCCAGGTCAGATCCGCCGCCTGATAGCGGCGCCGTCCGTCATGGCCGCGCGCCACGCCGTCGATCAGCCCGATGCGTTCGTAGTAGCGGAGAGTGGAAGGGCTGAACCCGGTCAGCTCGGACGTCTCGGCAATGGTCAGAGTCCCGTCGATCTCATCGATCTCATCGATCTCCTCGGTCGCCACACGACGACCGTACGAGTTGAAGCGCGCTTCAACGCAAGGGGACTCTCACACTCACACCCCGCCGCCACCGCCTGCGCCGGCTCCGTCACCGCGATCGCGGCGCGCGCCACGCGCTGAGCAACTCCTCAGGGCCGTACGTCCCTTGGAGCCCTGAACAGCTGACGCCGCTGCGGGAGACCGCCACGAGCGGCACGGGCTGGTCGGTGATCGCCGCGCGGTGCTTCTGCAGCGCGGCCAGGTCGTGGCTGTCGAACGCCGTCTTCTCCAGCCACTTCACCGAGCCGAGGAAGAGGAGTTCCTTGGCCACGGGCTGCCGGTCGGCGCCGACCAGGTCGATCTCGATGTCGTTGCTGCGGGTCCAGTACCCGCCGATCGCCGGGGCGGCGGGCAGCGGCCCGTCCGGCAGGAGACGCGCGAGGGATTCCCGGACGAGGGGCTCGATCGCGCGGCCCCGCCAGCTCGTCCACCGCTCCTTGATCCGGTTCAGGGTGAGATCCCCGCGCATCCGCTCGATCTCCGCCATGTGGGGATCGAGGAACGCGAGCCAGAACCGCAGGTAGGGGTCGGCCACCCGGTAGCGGCGTTCCTTCGAGGGCCGCAGGGAGAGGGGCAGTTCGGCCGCCACCACCCGTTTCTCCGTGAGGACGTCCGTCGCGCGGGTGAGCGTCGTGTGCGCGATGCCGCCTGCCGCACGCGCGATGTTGGTGAAGGTGCGCTCCCCGCTTCCGATGGCCCGCAGGACCTCCCTGCTCATGGCCTGCGGCGGAAACTCCGCGGCCAGAGAGCGCTCGGCGGAGACCAGCAGCGCGGAGATCGGGTTGTCGAGGGAGCCGCGCAGGAACTCCCACACATCCGCCCCGGGCCGCCACTCCGCGCAGATCAGCGGCAGTCCGCCCGTGATCAGGGCGGCATCGAAGGCGGCCGCCGGCGACAGGCCGAGCATCTCGCCGATGTCGGCGGGGTTGAGCGGCCCCACGACCATCTCCCGGCCGCGCTGGTGGAAGGGCCGGTCGTAGCTGTTCAGGGCCTCCATCATCGACAGGTCGGACCCGACCAGGAGGAGGAGTACCGGCTTACGGCTGAGCAGCCGGTCCCAGGCCCGCTGCAGCATGCCCTCGAAGGCGTCGATGCGGTCCATGAGATACGGGACCTCGTCGATGACGACCACGCTCGGGCTGTCGTCGGGAAGGATCTCCGCGAGGAGCCTGAGCGCCGCGTTCCACTGCCCCGGCGCCTCCTCCGCGAACAGCCCCCGCTCCGGGAGCGTGGACGTGGCGACCGCGTCGAGCAGCTCCGCCAGCTCGTCCTCCGCCGTGCCGCCCGCCGCGGTGAAGAAGAGGTACGGCGTCCCGGTGCGCCGGAGGAACTCCTCGACGAGGCTGGACTTGCCCACTCGCCGACGCCCGCGCATGAGCACACACTGACCGGGCTTCGCCGAATCCGAACCCACGGCATCGCCCACCGCCTGCAGGGCGTCGCTGAGCACCTTCAGCTCACGGTCCCGCCCGATGAAACGCCGCACGGCAAGCCTCCCGCGAGAGAAAGTATCACCAGAGATAGTATCTCCATCGATACCATTCAGGGGTGGGGCGCGCGAGCCGAGCCTCAGCGGGGTCTCGGGTCCCGCCGGCGGCGGGACCCGAGGCGTTCACCTCACGACTCCGGACACTCCTTCCACGCCATGTGGTACACCGTGCTGATGTCCCCGTCCGTCGAGTCCATCGTCATGAAGCTGACCTTGTTCGCGGCGCTCGTCCCCGCGTTGACCCGCAGCTCCGTGTTGATGTTGAAGTTGCGCTGAACTCCGCAGGGCGCCCAGACCAGTTGGGCCCAGTCGGTGGTGTCCGTCGCCTGCCAGTTGTCGTTGAGCGGGCCGCTGAAGGGGTGGTTCTTGAACGCCGTCTGCGACGAGCCCTGGAAGTAGTACGAGGCTCGTTGCGTACCGCTCGCCCCCGTCTGGAGCGCGGCGAAGCCCCGGTAGTCGGCGCTGGCGATGGCGTAGGTGAAGCCCTGCGGGACGTGGACGACCAGGTTGAGCTGACAGTTCTTGCGGAAGGCGGTCGGATCCGAGCCGCCGCCCGCCTGGGCGAGGTAGTCGCTGTAGGTCACCGTGAAGGCCGTGTTGTCCTCGGAGACCGCGACGGCGGTCGTACCCGCGGGGCAGCCGGAGCCGTTCACCGTGGCGACCCTGATGACGATCTTGTCCGGCGGCGGGTCCTCGAAGCCGTCGGACGGGCCCGGTGCGGGCAGTGCGGTGGTGAGCAGGGCGGCGAGCGCGCCGCCCAGCAGAAGTCCACCAGCCATGGTCTCTCCCTGAAGGGTTGGGGGGTGGTTGTCGCACCCCGGACCGTAGGGAGAGACCCGCCCCGTGGTCAGGGCGAACTCAAGCCATTCACAGACACAGTTTTCACAGCTTCTTCACACTGCCCGAACTCTGCGGAAAAAAGGGGCCGTTGCGCAGTGCCGAGACGTTCTACGGGTTCTCCCACGCGGCCGGTTCCGCCGCCAGCGCCTGTACGGGTTCCGGCAGGGCGTCCGCCGCGATGTCGGCGATGGTCACGCCCTCCAGGATGCGCCGGACGTTGGCCCGCAGCGCGATCCACAGCGGCAGCAGCGGCTGGGCGGAGCCGGTGTAGGAGAGCTGGGTCGGGCGCTCGCCCCGGACCGAGACGATCGGGCCGTCCACGGCCCGGATCACATCGGCGACCGTGATCTTCCCGGGGTCGCGGGCCAGCCGGTAGCCGCCGCCCCCGCCGCGCCTGCTGTCGACGACACCACCGCGCCGCAGGTCACCGAGGATGCCCTCCAGGAACTTGTGCGGAATGCCCTGCACGGCGGCGATGGTCTCCGCCTTGACGGGCCCGTCGCCCTGGCGCACGGCGAGCTCCAGTACCGCTCTCACCGCGTAGTCCGCTCGTGCCGAGATCCTCATGCACCCATTGTGAGGCGTGCCCCGCCGGGCGTGGAGAATGGTCCCTCACTCGCGTCCCGGGAAACGCAGGCACAACAGGAGGCGACGCTCGCGTGGAGCTCAGCAGACGTACATTCAGCGCCCTGGCCGGTACGACGGCGCTCGGTCTGGCGCTGACCGGCAGTGGCGGTGCGCTGCCCTCCTCCGCCGCGCCGCGACTCGCGCCCACCGGCCCGCCGCCCGCCCCGCCGTCCGCCGACGGCCGCCCGCACGCCGTCGGCTTCGACCGCTACTCGCTGCTGGTCGACGGCCGCCGGCTGGTCCTGTGGTCGGGCGAGATGCACCCCTTCCGGCTGCC
Organism: Streptomyces sp. S.PB5; assembly: GCF_030403745.1. Classification (GTDB taxonomy): domain Bacteria; phylum Actinomycetota; class Actinomycetes; order Streptomycetales; family Streptomycetaceae; genus Streptomyces. Next base: position 178,727 of record NZ_JAQMWP010000001.1, on the reverse strand, counting down.
GAGCCCGTCGCTGTGGCGGGACGTGCTGCAGAAACTGCGCGCCCACGGCTACAACGCGGTCAGCACCCATGTCGCCTGGAACCACCACTCCCCCGCGCCCGGCCGGTACGACTTCACCGGCGTCCGCGACCTCGGCCTGTTCCTGCGCACGGCCGCCGAGACCGGCCTGTACGTCATCCTGCGCCCGGGTCCGTACATCGGCGCCGACGTCGACGCGGGCGGCTTCCCGGGCTGGCTGACGGCGACCGAGGGCCGGGCCCGGACGACAGACCCGACGTATCTGCGGTACGCCGACGAGTGGTTGACGCGGGTGAACGAGATCGCCGTCCGCCACCAGTACACGCGGGGCGCGGGCACGGTCCTGCTCTACCAGATCGAGAACGAGTACGACGTCACGGACGCCGGCGGCCGGGCGTACATGTCCCACCTGTACAAGAAGGTGCGGGCGGACGGGATCGACGTACCCCTCTTCCACAACGACCGGACGCGCGAGGGGCGTTGGGCCCCCGGGACGTTCGGCACCGGTGGCGAGAAGGGGAGTTGGCTGTACGGCTTCGACGGGTATCCGGAGCCCGGGGAGATCCCGCCGGACTGGGGGAGCTACGGCACCGAGGGGGCGAAGGCGAGCCCCAGGACGCCCGGTTTCCTCCCGGAGTTCGGCGGCGGCCGGCCCGATCCGTGGGGCGGGGCGCAGTCCGGCGGCAAGGGGTACGAGGAGGCGCGCCGGACCCGGGACGCGGCGTACGAGCGGCGCTTCCATCTCACCAACCTGGCCAACGGGATCACGCTGCACAACGTCTACATGACCTACGGCGGCACCTCGTGGGGCTGGCTGCCCGCGCCGCAGGTCTACACGTCGTACGACTACGGGGCGGCCCTCGACGAGGGGCGCCGGCAGACCGCGAAGCTCGCCCCGATGCACCAGCTGGGGCATGCGCTGCGGCACATCCCGGACCTCGCCAGGCTGGACCGCGGCAAGGACGTGACGACCCCCGACGACCGGCTGAAGGTCTACCACCTGACCAACCCCGACACCGGCTCCCATGTGTACGTCGTGCGCAACGACTCAGCCGAGGACGTCTCGACGCCTCTGCCCGACGCCGGGATCGAGGTGCCGGTGACCGTGCCGGCGCGGGACGCCCGGCTGCTCACCACCGAACTCCGGCTCGGCCGACGGAAGTTGAAGTACGCGACCGCCCAGCTCATGTTCTTCGCCGCCGCCGGACGGCAGGACATCGCCCTGTTCTCCGGCCGGACCGGCGACATGGCACAGGTCGTCCTGGAGTGCCCGCAGGAGCCGGAGGCGACCCGCCTCGACATGGAACCGGCGTGGATCTACGACCGCGGGCTGCTGCGGGTGACGGTGCCGCTCGGCGTCGGCGGCATGTCCCGGCTGATGGTCGAGGGCGGCGGCTCGGACCGTCCGCTGCTGCTCCTGTTCGCCGACGACGCCTGGGCGGCGCGGGTGTGGCCGTACGAGACGCCGTCCGGGACGGTCGTGGCGTACGGCCCGTCGCTGGTGCGGGACATCACCCTGGACGGCGCCACCGCGCATGTCACCGGCGACACGACCGTGTCGACGGGCTTCGAGGTGTGGGGGCCGCGCGGCATCGAGAACCTCACCTGGAACGGGCGACGGGTGCCGACCCGGCTCAGCGCCACCACGAGCCTCCTCGCCCTCCAGCCCCTCCCCGGGCCCGAGCCGCTGACGCTGCCCGCGCTGGACGGCTGGCGCCGCCGGACGGAGAACCCCGAGTCCGCGCCCGGCTTCGACGACTCGGCATGGGTCAGGGCCGAGAAGGAGACCTCCTTCAGCTCCACCCCCGTCCCCGACGGGCAGCCCGTCCTCTTCGCGGACGACTACGGCTTCCACTACGGCGACGTCTGGTACCGCGGCCGGGTCACCGGGGCGAAGGGCGCGAAGTCGGTCTCCCTCGCCTACAGCACGGGGACCCAGGGCCTGCTGATGGCCTGGCTGGACGGGGAGCCGCTCGGGACGCACCGGATGCCGGTGCCGGACAAGGAGACGGCCCGGCAGGGCACTTGGACGGACACGGCGGTCTTCGCCCTCCCGAAGAAGCTCCGCGAGCAGCTGGACGAGCGGGACTCCGGCGTGCTGTCCGTCCTCGTGCGCCGCATGCAGCACGACCTGGACGACGAGGTTCGTGACACCCACAAGGCGGCCCGCGGACTGACCGGGGTCACCTTCAAGGGGGCTGCCCCGAAGGTGAGTTGGCGGCTCCAGGGCGAGACGGCCGCAGACCCGGTGCGCGGGCCGCTCAACAACGGTGGCCTCTACGGGGAACGGGAGGGCTGGCACCTCCCGGACCTCGACGACGGCGACTGGGAGCCGGTCGAACTCCCGCGCGCCGACCGGCGCCAGGGCGTCACCTGGTACCGCACCGCCTTCCGGCTCTCCGTCGACCCCGGCACCGACGCGTCCGTCGCCCTCACCCTCGACGACGACCAAAACCGTGCCTACCGGGTGCAGATCTTCCTCAACGGCTGGAACATGGGCCAGTACATCAACGATGTCGGCCCCCAGCACACCTTCGCTCTCCCGAACGGCATCCTGCGCACCAGGGGCACCAACACCCTCGCCCTGGCCGTCCTTTCGGACGGTACGACCCAGGCGGGCCCCAGGGACGTACGGCTGACGCTGCTGGGCGCGGCGGCGGGCGGGGTGCCGGTGAAGAACGTCTGAGGGTGAAGTACGTCTGAGGAGGAGAACCTCGTGCGAAGACGGCGATTCATAGGCGGGTTACTCGGCGCCGGGGCGGCGCTGAGCATCGCCCCGGAGACCGGCGGGGCCACCAGGGACGCGCCCGTCCCCCGGGTCGTCGGGCCGCACGAGTGGGAGGCCGTCCCGCCGCCCGTGTGCACCCCGGCCGCCCAGCTGCTGAGCGTGGCCGCCGCGGGCCCCGACCTCGCGTGGGCCGTGGGCGAGGAGGGCCGCAGCGGCGGCACCCGCGGGACACCGCTGGCCCTCGTGTGGGACGGCGAGGCATGGACGAAACTCGATCTCGCCCACCTCGGCCTCGGCGCCGGGTATCTGACCTCCGTCGCCGGTTCGCACGGCGCGGCCTGGGCCGTCGGTACCGGCCCGAGCGGTGTCGCCCAGCTGCTGCGCTGGGACGGAGCGACCTGGCAGGAGGCCGACTTCGCCGGACGGTCGGCGCGGGGGACGGCCCTCACCGGGGTGACACTGGACGCCGAGGACCGCGTATGGCTCTCCGGCCGCAACAGCGACGGCTGTGTACTGCTCCACGGCACGGGCGACGACGACTGGACCTGGGTGACCCCGCCCCCGGCCCGGCCCACGTCCGCCCCGGCCGGCCTGCGCCTGGCCCCCGACGGAGACGTCTGGGTGTACGACGCCGCCCTCGTCGCCCGCTGGGACGGCGAGACCTGGACCGAGCTCCCCGCGCCGGCCGGTCTGCGCCCCTACGTCACCGGGCTGCTCCCGGTCGCCGCCGACGACGTATGGCTGATCGGGTACGACTACGGGGTCGGCGGTCCGCCCGGCAAGCCGCCGTCGGTCACCCTGCGCCACTGGGACGGCGACGCGTGGACGTACGTCACCGCCCCGTTCACCGTGGGCATGCTCACCGCGATCACCGACGACGGACAGGGCGGCCCGGACCGTATCGCCGGCTGGGACTTCTGGGACCAGACCCGGGCCCACCACCTCCGCTGGGAGGGCAAGGCGTGGGTGAGCGAGCGGGGCCCGCTCTCCCCGACTCCCGTGCTGCTGAACGGACTTGCGGCCGTTCCCGGTGCGGGCGGGTACTGGGCCGTCGGCACGGACTCCTCCTCGCCGTATCCGCCCGCACAGGTGCGCATCGAGCGCTGACCCGCCCCACGGCCCGCTAGGCCAGCCGGATCACGTTCCACGACAGCGGTTCGAGTACGGCGGTCAGGGTGCCGTCGGTCAGTGCGGTGCCCTCGACCGCGTGCGGGGCGACCCGCTCGGGGTCGGTGAGGGTGTTGCGCGCGTCCGGGTCGGCGTCGGCGAGGGCGCTGTGCTCGACGACGGACGTCAGGTTCAGCGCGCCCAGGGCGACTTCGAGCGGCAGCGCCTGCGTCCGGCTGCGGTTGACCGCGAAGACGGTGACCGAGCCGTCCTCGCCGCGCACCGCGGTGGCGTGCAGCAGGTCGGTCTCGCCGTACTTCTCCGTCTCGTAGGTCGGGGAGTCCACCCGTACGTCGAGGACCTCGCCGCGGCCGTACCTGGCGGCCTGGGCGAAGGGGAAGAAGGTCGTCTGGCGCCAGGCCGGGCCGCCGGGCTCGGTCATGATCGGGGCGATCACGTTGACCAGCTGGGCGAGGCAGGCGACGGTGACGCGGTCGGCGTGCCGGAGCAGGGCGATGAGGAGCGAGCCGAAGACGACGGCGTCGGTGACGCCGTAGTTGTCCTCAAGGAGCCGGGGGGCCTCCGCCCAGTCACGCGCGCCGGAGTTCTCGATCTCGTGCCACTTCGACATGTACCAGACGTTCCACTCGTCGAAGGAGAGGTTGATCTTCTTCTTCGACTTGAGCTTCGCGCCCACGTGGTCGGCGGTGGCGACCACGTTCTCGATGAAGGACTCCATGTCCACTGCGGAGGCCAGGAAGGAGTCGATGTCGCCGTTCTCGGGCTGGTAGTAGGCGTGCAGGGAGATGTAGTCGACGAGGTCGTAGGTCTCGGCGAGGACCGTCGCCTCCCACTCGGCGAACGTGGGCATGGACTGGCTGGAGGAGCCGCAGGCGACGAGTTCGACGTCCGGGTCGATCTGGCGCATCGCGCGGGCCGTCTCGGCGGCGATGCGGCCGTACTCCGTCGCCGTCTTGTGGCCGGTCTGCCAGGGGCCGTCCATCTCGTTGCCGAGGCACCACAGCTTGATGCCGAAGGGTTCCTTGTCGCCGTGGGCGGCGCGGAGGTCGGCGAGGGCGGTGCCGGCGGGGTGGTTGGCGTACTCCTGGAGTTCGAGGGCCTCGGCGACCCCGCGGGTGCCGAGGTTGAGGGCCATCATCGGTTCGGCCTGGGGGCCGATCTTCTTCAGGAAGGCGATGTACTCGGAGAGGCCGAACCGGTTGGTCTCGGTGGAGCGCCAGGCGAGGTCGAGGCGGCGGGGGCGGTCCTCGGCGGGGCCGACGGAGTCCTCCCACTTGTACCCGGAGACGAAGTTGCCGCCGGGGTAGCGGATGGTGGTGACGCCCAGCTCGCGGACCAGTTCAAGGACGTCGGTGCGGATGCCTTCGGCGTCGGCCGTGGGGTGGCCGGGCTCGAAGACGCCGGTGTAGACGCAGCGGCCGAGGTGTTCGACGAAGGATCCGAAGAGACGGGGGTCGACCTGGCCGACGGTGAAGGCGGGGTCGAGGGTGAAGCGGGCGGTGGACTTACTCATGGGGTCCTTTCGAGAACGGGATTTCGAATGACACCCGTAGCCTCGAACAAAACGTAAGTAGCAAGCGCTTTCTAGTCAATGGCCCGGACAGATATTCACGAACCGCGAGCGATGGTTCCCATTTGTACGACCGCACCCCGGATCGCATGACGTGGACATCTCCGGCCGCGTACGCTCGGACGGGCTGCCGCAGGGCGGCGAGAGGGGGGACCGATGGACAGCGCGCGCACCAGGGCGAGGCGGATCGCCGCGGCGCTGCGGCGCGCGAGAACCGCGCCCGCGATGCGCCGGCTCGCCGACGGGCTCGCCGCCGCGCTGCGGGCCCGGCCCACTCCTCCGGCCGGGGCGCACGAGGTGTGCCGGGCGCTGTGCGAGGAGATGAGCGCACGCCGCGGCGGACGGTCCGTCGAACTGCGCTTCGAGCGGTTCCCCGACGAGATCGAGGTGACCGGCCTGTGCGTCGAGTTCCAGGACTTCGACCTGGTCATCGTCGAGGAACGGGCCGAGGCGGTGCAGCAGTTGGTCATCCTCGGCCATGAGCTGTGGCATCTGCACGCCGGGCACCGGCACCACCACGGCATCGGGACCGCCGCCGCGCACGCCCTCGCCGGGCGGCCCGGCTGGGACGACCTCGCGCTCACCGTGGCGGCCCGCGACGGCTCCCGGGAGGCGGACGAGGCGGAGGCGGACGACTTCGGGCACCGGCTGGCGGCGGCGTTCCGCTCCCTGCTGTCCGGTGGTGACGGCGCCTCCACCGACCCGGTCCACCGGTCCCTCGGCTACCGCGGCCGCGGAGGCGGGGGCGGAGGCGGAGCACGGTGACACATCCACAGCTGGCCGAAGGACCGGTGGAGTTCCTCTCCGGCCTCTACATCTCCTTCTGGCTCCCGGGGCTGGTCCTCGGCGCGGCCCTGGCGATCAAGCTGCCCAGCATCGTCAAACTCTGGCGGGACCCGCTGCTGCGTGCCGTGGGGGGCCTGCTGCTGCTCGCCTGCGCGGTGTTCGTCTTCGCCGCCCCGAGCACCATCGCCTGGACGAACCGGGTCACCGGCGTGCCGAACATCGCGGCGCCCTGGGTGTACTCCCTGCTCACCGCGCTGTCCGCGTCCTGGCTGCTGCTGGTGGTGCACTGGCGCAACGGGCACACCGACCGCCGGGAGCAGACACGGCGCGCGACCCGCCGGGTGGTCTGCGTCTACGCGACCGTCGTGGTCGCGCTGTGGGTCCTGTTCGCGCTCGCCGACGTGCCGGTGGAACAGGTCGAGGACCTGGACACCTACTACGCCGAGACGCCGTTCATGCGGGAGGCGATCCTCCTCTACCTGGTCGCGCACACCGTGTCCTGCTCGATCACCGCCGGACTCATCTGGAACTGGATCCGCACCGACGGCCTCGACGGCTGGCTGCGCTGGGGGCTGCGGTTCCTGAGCGTCGGCTACGTCACCAACCTGCTGTTCTGCGCGGCCAAGTTCACCGCCATCGCGGCCCGGTGGACCGGGCACGACCTGGACTGGCTGAACACCAACGTCGCGCCGTCCGCCGCCTGCATCGGCGCCACCATGGTCGCGACCGGCGTCATCGTCCCGCACGCCGGCCAGTACCTCCAGGAACGCCTGCTGGTCGGCCGGCGGCAGCGCAGCCTGAAGCCGCTGGCCCGGCTGCTGCGGACCGTCGCGGGCCGGCGCGAGCCCTTCGCCCTGCGGGCGACCCCGGAGATCCGGCTGATCCGCCGCGAGACCTACATCCGCGACGCGCTCCTCCAGCTCTCCCGGCACCTCGACGACGACCTGCGACGGCGGTCCTACGACGCCGCCCTCGCCGGCGGCGCCGAGCCCGGCCGGGCACAGGCCCTCGCCATCGCCGTGACGATCCGCGACGCCGTCGAGAGCGGCCGGCGTGCTCCCGAGGGCGACGGCACGAGGACCGCCGACACCGCATACCTGTTGCAGGAGATCCACGCCGTCTCCGAGGCCCTGCGCAGTCCCGACGAGATCACGGCGGTGCGCGCCCGCGCGGCCGTCCCGGCAGAGAGCATCTCCGTACATGAGTGAACAGCCCTCCCCCTCCAGAGTCGCCGTGGTGCTCGGGGGGTCCCACACCGGCATGCTCGCGGCACGGGCCCTGGCCGGGGTCGCCGACCGGGTCGTCGTCGTCGAGCGCGATCGGCTGCCCGCCGGATCCGAGCCGCGCAAGGGCCTGCCCCAGGCCCGCCACGTCCACCAGCTGTGGTCGGGCGGCGCACGGGCGCTGGAGGAACTGCTGCCCGGTGTCACCGGGCGGCTGCGTCAGGCGGGGGCACACCGGCTGCCGGTGACCACGGACATGGTGGCGCTGTCGTCGAAGGGCTGGTTCCGGCGCTGGCCCGAGTCGCACTTCATGCTGCTGTGCAGCCGGGACCTGCTGGATGCCACCGTGCGCGGACAGGTGCTGTCCGACCCCCGGGTCGAACTGCTCGACGGCACGGAGGTGCTCGGGCTCGACGGCACGGACACGGCGGTCACCGGCGTCCGGATCCGGACCGGCGACGCCGAACGCACCCTGCACGCCGGTCTGGTGATCGACGCGACGGGCCGCGCCTCCCGCACCCCGCACTGGCTGGCCGGTCTCGGCCTGCCCGTCCCCGAGCGGCGCGAGGTCGACGCCGGGCTCACCTACGCCAGCCGCCGCTTCCGCGCCCCCGAAGCCGTCCGCGGCGGCTTCCCCGTGGTCAACGTGCAGCCCGACGCCCGCACGGGGCAGCCCGGCCGGGGCGGCGTGCTGCTGCCGATCGAGGACGGACAGTGGCTGGTCACGGTCTACGGCACGCGCGGCGGCGAACCGTCCGCCGACGCCGACGACTTCGGCCGGTACGCCCGCGAGGAGCTGCGGCATCCGCTCGTCGCCGACCTGATCGACCGGGCCGAGGCGCTGACGGAGGTGGCCTTGACCCGTACGACGGCCAACCACCGCCACTACTACGAGCGCATGCCGCTGTGGCCGGAGAACTTCGCCGTGCTCGGCGACGCCCTCGCCGCGTTCAACCCGGTCTACGGGCACGGCATGTCGGTGGCGGCCCAGGGCGCGGTGGCGCTGCGGGACGTCGTACGGCGCCGCGGCTGGGGCACCGCCGGGCTGTCCCGTCGTATCCAGAAGGCCGTCGCCCGGCCGGTCGGGGCGGCGTGGGAGCTGGCGATCGGACAGGACGTGTTCTATCCGGGCGCCACGGAGCACGGGCCCACCCTGCGGGACCGGATCGGGGCAGCGTACGTCGAGCGGCTCATGTACACGGCCACCGGCAACGGACGCGTCGCCCGCCGCGTCACCGACGTGACATCGCTGGAGCGGCGGGCGGAGGTCTTGCTGAGTCCCTCGGTGCTGCTGGCGGCGGCGGTCGGGCCGTTGAAGCCCGCGTTGACCGAACCGCCTTTGACGGCCGAGGAGTTGAAGCGGGCCGGGCTGCTTCAGTAGCTGCCCGGTCTATCCGAGCTACCAGGGCTACCCGGCGAAGGCCGGCTGCGCGAGGCCCTTGCCCGCACCCGGCACCACCAGCAGGGAGCCCGCCACCGGGTGCGGGGCGTCCAGTCCCACCCGTGCCGTCGTGACGTACAGGTCGGTCAGGTCCGCGCCGCCGAACGCGCAGGCCGTCACGCGCGGGGTGGGCAGGGTGAGCACGCGGTCCAGGTCGCCGTCCGGGGTGTAGCGCCGCACCGCCGCACCGTCCCACAGCGCCACCCACACACAGCCGTCGGCGTCGATCGTGAGGCCGTCGGGGAAGCCGGCACCCTCCTCGATCTCCACGAACGGCCGTCGGTTCGTGACCTGTCCGTCGTAGTCGAAGACGTCGACGCGGCGGGTCGGGGAGTCGATGTAGTACATGAGGCGGCCGTCGGGGCTCCACCCCGTGCCGTTGCTGACGGCGACGTCGTCGAGGACGGTGTCGACGGAGCCGTCGGCGGTGAAGCGGGACAGGGTGCCGCCGCCCGGGGCCTCGTCGTAGCGCATGGTGCCCGCCCACAGGGAGCCGTCGGGGGCGACGGCGGCGTCGTTGGCGCGGCGGCCGGGGACGGGCTCGTGGTGGAGCCAGCGGAAGGTGTCGTCCGGGTCGAGGAGGGCGACGCCGTCGCGGAGGTTGAGGACGAGGCCACCGCCGGTGCGGGGCTTGGCGGCGCCGATGTGCTGGTCGGTGACACGGACGGCGCGGTGGCCGGTGGCCGGGTCGTAGGTGTGGATACGGCCGCCGAGGATGTCGAGCCAGACCAGCCGACCGGCGGCGGCGTCCCAGGTGGGGCCCTCGCCGAGGGTGGCCTCGGCGCGGACGGCGACCTCGTACGCGTACGCCCTGGATGCCCTGGATGCCCTGCCGGAGGTCATGCCGCGCTCCGGTGGCCGAGGCGCTCGGAGAGTTCGGCGGCGCCCTTGGCGGCGAGCTGCTCCAGTTCGTCGCGACGCTCGTCGCTCCAGCGGATCATCGGCACGGAGATGGAGAGCGCGGCGACGACCCGGCCGGTGCGGTCGCGGACCGGGGCGGCGACACAGGAGACGTCCGGGTTGGACTCACGGCTCTCCACGGCGATGCCGCGCTCACGGATGTGGGCGAGGGCCTCGCGCAGGGCGGCGGGGTCGGTGATGCTGTTGGGGGTCATCGCGACCAGCTCGGCGGAGTCCGGGACACGGGAGGTGAGCTCCGGCTCGGGCAGGGAGGCGAGCAGCATCTTGCCGACGGAGGTGCAGTGGGCGGGGAGCCTGCGTCCGGCGGCGGACACCATGCGCACGGCGTGCGTCGAGTCGACCTTGGCGATGTAGATGACGTCGGTGCCCTCGAGGATCGCCACGTGCACGGTCTCGTCGCAGGTCTCGGCGACGGAACGGGCGACCTGCTGGCCCTCGGCGGCGAGATCGAGCTGCTCGGCGTATCGGCTCCCGAGCTGGTACGGGCGCACCCCGAGCCGGTAGCGTCCGGGCTGACCGGGCACGGGCACGATGTACGACCGCGCGGCGAGCGTCGTCACCAGCTCGTGCACGGTGGTGCGCGGCAGCTGCAGTTTGCGCACTATGTCGGGGGCGGAGAGCGTACCGTCCCCGTCGAGGAAGAGCTCGAGAATGTCGAGCGCCCGGGTCACGGCAGGTACGAGACGTCCCACGTCCGGTCCCCTCCCTTTGATACCTCAGAGGCTGTGTTCGAAATTTCAACAGCCGATCGGAATGACGAACATAGGCTACTCAACTCGTCTTTGCCCGGGCAATGGTCCCGGACAGACCCGGTGTGACAAGGTGACCCAAAAGCGTTGGGGGGATGCTGTGCCTGAGCTTCTCAAGGGCGGGAACACCGTGGTCGGGGCCGGGGCCCTGAGCGCCGAGCTGCACACCGTGGGCGATCAGGTGGATCTCAGTGCGCTGCTGGTGGGGGCCGACGGGCGGGTGCGGTCCGATGGGGATCTCGTCTTCTACAACCAGCCGTCGGCCGAGGGCGGGGCCGTGCGGCATGTCGGGGCGGATGCCTCCGGGCCCGAGCGGGTGGTCGTGGAACCGGGTGGGCTGCCGGCCGATGTGGACCGGGTCGTCCTGGTCGCGAGCTGCGATCCCGACAACACTGCCCGTACGTTCCGGGACGTCAAGGAGGTCACCGTCCGGGCCCAGCAGGCCGGTGGCGAGGCCGTCGTCTTCCATGCGCCCGCGCTGACCGACGGTGAGCGGGCCGTGCTGTTGATGGAGCTGTACCGGCGGGGCGACGGGTGGAAGCTGCGGGCCATCGGGCAGGGGTACGCCGAGGGACTGGCGGGGCTGGCGACGGACTTCGGGATCGATGTGTCCGAGCCGGAGCCGGCGGCACCCCCGCAGCCGGCCCTCGCTCCGGCACCACCCGTGGCACCCCTGCAGCCGGCCCCCGCTCCGGCTCCACCCGCCCCGGCCCCCGCCGACCTCACCAAGCCCCCGCTCGGCAGGATCAGCCTCGACAAGGGCAGCCAGGTCTCGCTCAGCCTGGACAAGAAGGACCGTGAGCTGGTCGTCACCGTGGCGCTGGAGTGGGACGGGGGCAGTGACGAGCGGCGGCGCCGGGGGGCCGACCTCGATCTGTACGCGCTGTTCGTGCCCGCCGGCCAGGCGCAGCGCGGCACGCAGGCGCCGGGCACGATCGTCAAGACCGGGCGCGGGGAGAAGAAGGGCAAGGGCGGCGTCGGCGACGTCGTCTATTACAAGAACCTCGGCTCGCTGCAGCAGGCGCCGTACATCCAGCTCGACGGGGACGCCCGTGTTCCCGGCCGGGAGACCGTCCGGATCGTGCGGCCCGAGGAGCAGGGGTACGTCCTGCTGTGCGCCTACTCGGCCGTCAGCAACGGGTTCGGTTCCTTCAAGAGTTTCGGGGCGAAGGTCGTGGTCGACGACGGACGCGGGTCCGTCGTCACGGTGCCGCTGTACGAGAACACCAAGACCCGCTACTGGGTGGCGATCGCCCTCGTCGACTTCACCGCACCCGACGGCGCGGCCGTCCAGCACATCGAGTCCTACAGCGGCCGCATGAACGAACGTCGGCCGGTGCTGCACCCGGACGGCACGATCGAGATGAACGCGGGGCCGGTCGAGTTCAAGCGCCGGTCGGACTCCCAGTCCTAGCCGACCCGTGCGCCGCCCTCACCCGCGCGTCTCACCCAGCACTCCCCTCAACCGCTGTGCCCTGAGCACCAGTTCCAGCTCGAAGCGCCGGTCCGGGTCGTCGATCTCCGCGCCCCAGAGTTCGCGGATCTGGCGGAGGCGGTAGCGGACGGTCTGGGGGTGGACGCCGAGGCGGGCGGCCACTTCCGGGGCGCCGCCGCGGGTCTCCAGCCAGGCCAGCAGGGTTTCGGCGAGGCGGCGGCCGTGGGTGGGGCCGCAGTGGGCCAGGGGTGCCAGACACCTGAGCGCCAGGTCGTCTATCAGTTCCTCCGGCTGCAGCAGCACCAGCGCTTCCGTGTGCTCCGTGCAGTGCAGGACCTCACCGGCGGGCAGGAGCCCGCGTTCCATGAGGCGTACGGCGGCCTCGGCCCAGCGCAGGGACTTCGCGGCGTCGGCGAGGGGAACCGGAGGGCCGATCGCGCCCGCCCAGCCGGTCAGGGCCCGGTGGAGCAGCTCCGGGCGGCCCGCCGCGTCCGGTTCGGGGACGACCATCCGGGGCTGTTCGTACTCCATGTCCAGGAGCACACCCTGGCCGACCGCCGGTGGGACGGCTTCCCGTGCCGGACGCAGCAGCACCCCGACGGCCACCCTCTTGGGCAGTGACCAGCCGATACGGGCGGCGCGCTCGGTGAGCGCCTCGGCCGGGTCGCCGTGGCGGTGGCGTTCGGCCAGCAGCAGTTCCATCAGGCGGCGTTGGAGGCGCAGACGCTCGCCCGCCTGACGGGCCGCCGCCTCGGCGTAACCGCGCACCGACTGGTCGACCAGGCCGTCGAGGTACTCGTAGCCCGCGTCGACGAGTTCGTACATCGCCGGCGGCGGGATCTCGACGCGCTGGCCGATCTCGGCGAACCGGCGCCAGGCCAGTCGTACGCCCATGCGGTAGATGGCCTGGAGGGAGTCGAGGCTGCGGCCGCCCAGGCCCTCGCCGCGGCCGAACTCCTGGAAGACACCCGGCGGGACGGAGGGGCGGCCCTCCGCGGTCTCCAGGTGCTGGACGAAGACCTCGATGGCGCGGCGGATGCCGACCAGGGCCATCGGCTCGCCCGACTCGTCGAGGACGACGGGCAGATGGGGGTACTCGCGGCGGATCTCGCGCAGGATCTCCTCGGCGAGCTCCGGCGCCTCCGCCATCGCGATCGCCGCGAACCGGCGCACCTGCCTACGCGGGACATCGAGCCAGGCCGACCGGGAAGTCACCGCCGTCACGGGTAGTTCACCGCCGTCACCGGTCAACTCCCCTGACCTGCTTGCTCATACGTGATCAAGGGGGTGTCGGGTTGGTCGGGCGTCGCTTCGAGCACCGCGACGATGCCGAGCGCGGCGCCCACCGCGAGCGCGGCGGCGAGGGCGACGGTCAGTGCGGCGGCAAGCAGTCTGGACATCGCAGGGTCAGCCTTTCCAGCCTTCAGGTGGCTCTGTCCGGCGGTCGTCCCCACCCCGGCAACCCACCCTGCCTGTCGGCCCCAGTGTCAGCAAGACATTGACACTCCGTCAAGGGGCGCCTACGGTTCCCGGCCCATAGAGCGGCCCGAACTCCGTCAACAAACGCCCCAGGAGTGCCCGGATGCGCCGTACAGCCTCTCCAATCTCTCTCATCCTGCTGGGACTTGGCACATTCCTGCTGGTCCTGGCGCCCATGCTGGCGTGGTACGTGACCCCACGGGCCGCAGTGAACCCGATCGACATCGACCAGACCGCGGTCTACAAGGGCCAGGGCAGGGTCTTCGACACCGAGCAGCTCGAAGCCGTGCCCGAGACCATCACCGTCACCCAGCGGGTCCGCGGGAACGTCGAGGACAGCGAGCGCAGCGGCGACACGGTCTGGGACGTGACGACCACGGTGGACGACGACGACACCCTGCCGGCCGCGGACCCGCACGACGCGCTGGACTTCGTGCCCCATCGCTGGGTCATGGACCGCAGGACCACCAAGCCCGTGCACTGCTGCGGCGAGACGCCGTACATCGAGGGCGAGGCCTACCTGAAGTTCCCCTTCGACGTGGAGAAACGCTCCTACCAGTGGTGGGACAACACCCTCGGCTCCACGATCGTCCTCCGCTACCGGGATACCAAGAAGGTCCAGGGGTACACGGGTTACCGGTTCACCGGCACGGTCGCCCCGACGAAGGTCGGCTCGCGGCTGGTGCCGGGCGCCATCGTCGGCCTCGACGACACACCCCAGGTGCTGGCCGAGGAGTGGTACTCGAACCACGGATTCGAACTCGTCGTCGACCAGCGCACCGGCCGGGTGCTCTACGCGCAGACCGGCCCGAAGCGCACGCTGCGGGCGCCGGGCGCGAAGACGGACGCGCAGGTGCTGCTGGAGAGCAGGAAGATCGCATTCACCACGGAGACGCAGAAGGAGGCGGTGCGGCTGGCGAAGCGGGACAGCGGTCAGCTGCGCGCGATCGGCGAGACGGTGCCGATCGGAGCGGCTGTGGTGGGGTTCGTCCTGGTCGTGGCCGGTTCCGTTTTGGTGGTACGAGGGAGGCGGCATCCCGGTTCTTCCGGTTCGCCCGATTCTCCCCTCACGATGTGACTGGACGTCAGCTCTAATAAGCCCGGAAATTGTCACCTCGGTGAGTAGCCACGGGGAACGGGTGGGCGAAAACTGTCCACCCCCACCCGAGCACAGTCCACCCACAGCACCCTCCCAGTAAGCACTCAAATCCCCCACAGGAACGCAAAGCACCGCCCCACGCTCAAAGTTCCGCACCCTGAGACGAGTTGGAGCACACATGCCCCAGCACGTGCCACCCTCGCTGCCCGCCCTGTTCCCCCGGGTGTCGCAGCACCCCTCGGCGCTCCCCCCACCTCCGCGCCGAATCGTTTTCCTAGCCCATCGAGACCTGGACAACCCGGCCGCCGGGGGCTCCGAGCTCCTCGTCGACCGGCTCGCCGACGGCCTCACCGGCCTCGGCCACCAGGTCACCCTGCTGTGCGGCGGTCCCGCGTCGTACCGCGACTACCGGGTCGTCTCCGCGGGCGGCGAACTCGGTCACTTCCTGCGCGCCCGCTCGGCCTTCTCCCGTCAGGTCGGCGACTGCGATCTGCTGGTCGAGGTCTGCAACGGGATGCCGTACTTCGCGCCCGTCTGGCACCGCGGACCCACGCTGTGCCTGGTCAACCATGTGCACACCGATCTGTGGAAGATGCGGTTCGGCGGCCCCATGGCGCCCGCGGCCCGGCTCGGCCGAAGACTTGAGCACTGGGCGCTGACCGGTGCGCAGCGCCGGAGCCTGCTGGTGGCGGTGTCGCCGTCCACCGCGCATGCGCTCCGCGGGATCGGCGTGGAGCGTGATCGTATTCGTGTCGTCCACAACGGAGTCGAGGAGCCGGGGCCGCGGGCCGACCGGTCGCCCGAGCCGTTGTTCGTCGCCGTCGGCCGGCTCGTCGAGTACAAACGGATCGATCTGCTGTTGCGGCTGTGGGAGCGGGTACGTCCCGTGACCGGCGGGCGGCTCGTCATCGTCGGGGACGGGCCCGAACGGGAGCGGCTGGAGCAACTTGCCGGTCCTGGAGTGGAGTTCACGGGTCATGTCTCCGAGGCCGAGAAGCACCGGCTGCTGTGCGAGGCGTGGCTGTTGATGCATCCGTCGGCGGTGGAAGGGTGGGGTCTGGTCGTCACGGAGGCGGCCGCGCGCGAGACCCCGACCATCGCCTTCGACGTGCCCGGTCTGCGGGATTCCGTCGTGGACGGGGAGACGGGGATGCTGGCGCACGGCGAGTCCTCGTTCGCGGCCGCGTGGTGCACGCTCGCGTTGTCCGGAGAGCGGCGGGAGCTGATGGGCAAGAGTGCCCGGGAGCACGCGGCGCGGTATCGGTGGGATCGGACGGTAAGACAGTTCCGTGCCGTGGCAGCCGAGGCGGTGAGGGGCTGGGGCCCATGACCAGCCTCAAGGATCCTTCGATACGCAGGTCGGTCGCCCTCTTCCGGGCCTTCCTCCACGAGCAGGACGACCCCGACGCCTGCTACTCACTCCTCGCCCGCGACTCCGTCGACCAGGTCGAGGCCTACGACGGGCCCGTCGCCGGTCGCACCGTCGTGGACGTCGGCGGTGGCAGCGGGTGTTTCACCGAGGAGTTCCGGAGACGGGGCGCCAACGCCTATCTGTTCGAGCCCGATGTGAGTGAACTCGGTCCCAAGCCGCCCGACGGGGCCGTCATCGCCGACGGGTATCTGCTGCCCCTGTACGACGGGGCCGCGGACGTCACCTTCTCCTCCAACGTCCTGGAGCACGTCGCCGATCCGCAGACCTTCGTCAGTGAGCTGGTGCGGGTCACCCGGCCCGGTGGGCTGATCTATCTGTCGTTCACCAACTGGCTGTCCCCGTGGGGCGGTCACGAGTGGGCGCCGTGGCACTACCTCGGGGCCGAGCGGGCGCGGGCCCGTTATCTGCGGCGCACCGGGAAGGCCGCCAAGCACACCCTCGGCGAGAACCTCTTCGCCGTGCACATCGGTACGACTCTGCGGCAGGTGCGCGCCCGGGACGACGTGCGGGTCGTCTCGGCGCGCTCACGCTACTGGCCGTTCCTCGCGGAGACCGTGGTCAAGGCGCCCGGGATCCGCGAGGTCGCCACCTGGAACCTCCTCCTCATCCTCCGGCGGTGTCCACCATGACGACGTCCACGGTCCAGGCCCCTCCCCCGGCCGCCGTACCCTCCACCGCACGTATGTCGGGCCCGCCGGAGGGCCCGCGGTCGAGGCGCTGGCTGCTGGGGTTCTGGGCCGTGGTGTTCGTGCTGTTCCTGGCGGTGCATCCGGGCCGGCAGACCTTCGACACCAAGCTGGGTGTCACCGTCGACCCGGGCCGGTTCTTCTCCGATCTGGGCCAGCTGTGGCAGGACCAGGGCAGTTTCGGGGGGATCTCGGACCAGTACGCCGGCTATCTGTGGCCGATGCTGCCGTTCTACTGGCTGGCCGACGCCGTACGGCTGCCGGTGTGGCTGGCGGAACGGCTGTGGCTGTCGCTCATCGTGTCCGTCGCCTTCTGGGGCGCGCTGCGGCTGGCCGAGCGGCTGCGGATCGGCAGTGGCGGTGCGCGGCTGCTCGCGGCCGTCGCGTACGCGCTGTGGCCGGTGTTCACCATCGTCGTCGGGTCGACGTCGGCGGCCGCGCTGCCCGGCGCGTTCCTGCCCTGGGTGCTGCTGCCGCTGACGGACGAGCGGTACGGCGCCCGGGTCGCCGCCCTGCGCTCCGCGGTGATCATCCCGTTCATGGGCGGTGTCAACGCGGCCTCGACGCTCGCGTCCCTCCTCCCGGTCGGGCTCTATCTGCTGTCCCGCCCGCCCGGGCCGCGGCAGCGCAAGCTGATCGCCTGGTGGGTGCCGGGGCTGGTGCTGGCCACCGCCTGGTGGTGGATCCCGCTGCTGCTGCTCGGCGTCTACGGCGAGAACTTCCTTCCGTACGTGGAGAGTTCACAGACCACGACCGAGACCATGTCGGCGACGGAGGCACTGCGCGGCGCCGGCAACTGGGTGGCGTATCTGCACTTCGGCGAGGCCTGGCTGCCCGCCGGCTGGACCGTGGCCGCCTCGGTCGTCGTCATCGTCTGCTCGGCGCTCGCGGCCGGGCTGGGGCTCGCGGGCCTGGCCAGACGTGACATGCCGGAGCGGCGCTGGCTGACGCTCACGGTGATCGTGGTCGCCCCGATCCTGCTCGCCGGGTACGGCGGCGCTTTCGGGGCGCCCTTCCACGGAGTGGTGCAGGACTGGCTGAACGGCGGTCTCGTGCCGTTCCGCAACATCTACAAGTTCCAGACGGGGCTGGCCCTGGCGCTGGTGCTGGGCCTCGCCCATCTGGTGGGGGTGGCCACCGAGGCGCGGGGCGCGCGGCAGGTGCGGGGGCGCAGGTTCGCCCCGCTGGTCGCGGCGGTGCTGATCCTGCCCGGGCTGATGTGGCCGTATCTCAACGGGTCGATCCTGAGCCCCGGTTCCTTCCAGGAGATCCCCAAGTACTGGTCCGCCACCGCTGACTGGCTGAAGAAGTACTCGCCGGACTCCCGCGCCCTGGTCGTCCCGGCGACCGCGCACGGCATCTACACCTGGGGCTCCACCATCGACCAGCCCCTCGACGTGGTCGCCGAGTCCCGCTGGGCGCAACGCGACTACGTCCCGTTCGGCACCCCGGGCAACCGGCGCGCGATGGACGCCGTCGAGCAGGCGCTGATGACGGGCGGCGAAGTCCCGGGCCTGGCCGACTACTTGAGCCGTTCGGGCATCTACTACATCGTCGTCCGCAACGATCTCGACCCCGACCAGATCGGTTACGTCCCGACCACGACGGTCAAACGGACCCTGGAACAGTCCGGCTACCAGCGGATGACGGGCCTCGGCCCGGTCATGACCGGCGGCCGGATCATCCAGGACGCCCCGCTCGCCGTCGAGGGCCTGTATCCGAGGCAGCGGGCGGTGGAGATCTACAAGCCCGCCGACGACGTCCCCAACCCCCGGCAGGCCGGCGTGTTCCCGGTCGCCGACACCGCCGTCGTCTCCGGCGGCCCCGAGTCCCTGCTGCCGCTGGCCACCGAGCTGCGCGGCCGCCCGACCGTGCTGACCGGCGACAACCACCCCGGCGTCGGCACCCCGCCCCTGCAGGTGGTCGGCGACGGACTGCGCCGCGCGGACACCCGGTTCGGGCTGGTCAACGCCAACACCTCGTACACGTACACCAGCGACGAACGCAACGCCCCCGAGGCCGCCGAGGACGCGGGCGGGAAACCGCACCAGATCCTGCCGGCCAAGGGCCTCGACCATCAGACGGTGGCCCAACTGCGCGGCGCCCGCGAGGTGTCGGCGTCCTCGTACGGCAACTGGCTGTTCCATCTCCCGCAGTACGACCCGGTGAACGCCTTCGACGGCAATCCGGACACCGCCTGGGCAGAGGGTTCGACCGGGCCGGCGGACGGACAGTGGCTGCGGATCGAGTTCTCGGACGACGAGTACGACATGCCGTCGTCGTTCAAGGTGACACCGCTGCCCCAGGAGAGCGTGCGGTCGGCGGCGACCGAGGTGCGGGTGGAGACCGAGAAGGGGTCGGAGACCAGCTTCCTGCGCGCGGACGGCATGACGCAGACCATCAAGTCCCCGCCGGGTGCGACGAGTTGGATGAAGCTGACGATCGTCGACTCGGTCGAACGACGCTCCGGTCTGCTGGGCGCCGGCTTCTCCGAGATCACCCTGCCGGACGTCCAGGTCACCCGCCTGCTGCGGCTGCCCACCGACGCCGAGGACACCGACGCCGCCGCCGAGCTGATCTCCCTGCACCGCCCGGCCGACCCGACCGGTCTCTCCGCGACGGGCATGGAGGCGGGCCTGCACCGGCGCTTCTCGACGGCCGCGGGAGGGACGTACTCGTTCGAGGCGAGCGCGGTCCCGGTGCCGGGCGAGGCGCTCGACCGGCTGCTGTACGAGGTCGCCCCCGAGGGGCAGGACCGCCGTGTGGTCGCCACCGCGGACTCCACGGCGGCCCTCGGTGCCGGCCTGTCCGCGCGCAACCTCACCGACGGCGACCTGACCACGGCGTGGATCGCGGGCGACCGCCCGACCATCCACCTGCGCTGGGACGGCAAACAGCCCGTCGGCGAACTGGTGCTGGCCCCCGCGGGCGGCCTGTCCACCCGCCCGACCGAGGTGAACATCAGCTCCCCGGACGGCGCGACCATCGCCGGCGTCGACGAGAACGGCTGGGTGCGGTTCCCGGCGATCACCACCGACCGTCTCGACATCACGATCACCCAGACGGCCCCGATCACCCTCTACAACCCCGTGGTCGACGAGGATCTGCGGCTGCCGGTGGGCCTGACCGAGGCGTATCTCCCGTCCCTGGAAACGGCCGACGCCTCCCACCGGACGCCCCAGCCGGACAGCGACCGGGAGTTCACCCTGCCGTGCGGCGAGGGCCCCGACGTGTCGGTGGACCGGGAGCTCTACCAGACCAGCGTCAAGGGAACGGTGGGCGACCTCAGGGAACACCGGGCCGTCGAGGTGACCCTGTGCCAGGAGGGCCGGGACGACGGGGAGTTGGAGCTCTCCTCCGGCACCCACCAGGTCGAGGGCGGCGACGCCGGTCCGCTGGTGCTGACCGGCATCACCCTCACCCGCGGCACGGTCGCCGAACCCACGCCCGCGGGACGCGAGTTGCGGATACGGGACTGGCTGGGCGACCGCCGCGAGGTGACGGTCGGCTCGGGTGCGGCCACGTATCTCACGACGTACGAGAACTACAACGACGGCTGGAAGGCCACGCTGAACGGCAAGGAGCTCTCGTCGGTGCGGCTCGACGGCTGGCAGCAGGGCTGGCGGATCCCGTCCGGGGCGGGCGGCACGGTCAAGCTGTCGTACGAGCCGGCGGTGACGTACGACGCTGCGCTGATCGCCAGTGGTGTGGCCGTGCTCGTGCTGATCGGCCTGGTGCTGTGGCGCCGCAGCTCGCCCAACCCCGACGAGCCCCAGCCGCCGCCCCCGCCGCCGGGTCTCTGGCTCGGCACGATCGCCCTCACCGCGGTGGGTGTGCTGATCGCCGGCTGGTTCGCCCTGCTGGTCCCGGCGCTCGCGCTGCTGGCGCACCGACGGCACGAATGGCTCGTGCCGATCGCGTTCGTGGCGCTCGCGGGTGCGGGGATCGCCGCGGCGACGGGGGCGGGCGAGCCGGTGTCGGCGGGGCACGGGGCCTTCGGCCACACGGCTCAACTGCTGGCGTTGATCGGCCTGTTCGCGGGGGTGGTGAGCGTACGGGACCGTGACGACGGCCCGGCACCGGCCCCCGATTCGGAGGCACCGACACGGAGGCTGCCCAAAGCCGAAGGGGGCGGACCGATATGACCACGGCACCACCCGACCGCATCCCGTTCCCGGTCGTGGACGAGGTGGCCCGCCACTGCCTCCAGGAGGAGGAACCGGAGACGGTCCACATCGAGGTCCACCTCCCCGGCCGCCTGGACCCAGCGGCCCTGCGCAAGGCCTTCCACGAGGCACTGCTGAGGCACCCGCGCATCCTGATGCGGGAGGCGCGGGGGCCCTGGTACCGGCGCCGCTACGAGTGGGAGCTGACCGCGGGCCCGGACGTGGAGGTGGTGACGTTCCCGTCGCCGGGCCGGGACGCGCTGCGGGACGCGAGGACCCGGGCCCTGACCACGGCTCCACCGCTGACGGACTCACCGCCGATCCGGTTGGAGGTGGTGGAGGGGGCACGGCCGGTGGAAGGCAGCGAGGCGTCCGATGTAGTCGGCATAGCTGCGGGCAGTCGTGCCGCTGGGGCGGCTCCCGACCCACAGAGAGCAGCACCCCGCCAGCACGGGCGAGCGATACCCACCGCCGGGCACGGACAAGGCACGGTCCTGTTCCTCACCATCAACCACACCGCCCTGGACGGCCCCGCCTGCCTCCGCGTCCTCGCCACCGCCGCCGAGCTCTACGGCGGCCGCGACAACTCCCCCGCCGCACCCCCGGTCCGCCCGCCCGAGACCCAGCAGGCCCCGCCGGAAACCCCCTCCAACTGGTCACCCCCCGCACGGGTGGCACCCGGCACCCCCGAACCCTCCCCCGGCAACGGCATGCTCGTCACCGAACTCGCCCTCCCCCACCGCCCCAAAGGCGCCCCCTACACGGTGAACGACCAGCTCATGGTCAGCACGGCCCTGACCATCGCCCACTGGAACCGCGAACACGGCGTCCACCCCCGCCCGTTGCGCATCACGATGCCCGTGGACGACCGACCCCGCGACACGACCATGCCGATCGGCAACGGCACCCGGCTCGTCGAAGTCCCCTTCTCACCCCAGGAGTTGACGACGAGCGACCTCCCCGGCCTGCTGCAGCGCACAGCGACCCGCACCCGCGCCCTGAAGTCCCTCCCCCGCCCCCAGCTCGGCCACGGCGCCGCCCTTCTCACTGCCCCGGTCACCCCCGTGGCCTGGCGGGCCGCCCTCACCAGGGGCCTGCGCAGGGCGGCCGCGCCCTGGACGTCCACCACGCTCCTCAGCAACATCGGCCGCATCCCGTACCCCTTGGACTTCGGCGAGGAGGCGGGCCGCGCGCACGCCGTGTGGTTCTCGGCGCCCGCCCGGATGCCGCGCGGCCTCACGGTCACGACCGCCTCCACCGCAGGCCGGCTCCATCTCGCGCTCCGCTGGTCGCGATCCCTCCTCAGCCACGGCGACGGCGCCCACCTGCGGGACCTGTTCGAGCACTATCTGCACACCACGGACGTGGAGCAGCGATGACGACCGCACACACGGCACAGAGCGCCCCCGCCAAGCCCCCCGAGCTGCGCGACTTCTACGAGGACCCCGCCGTCCCCGTCGCCTCCGGCACCCCCCGCAGCCTCCGCCAGGCCCGCATGCTGGCGAGAGCGCTCGGCACCGAGCGCGACCGGACGATCCTCGACATCGGCTGCGGCGACGGCACCGCGGCCGCGGTCGCCGCCCCCCTCCTCCCCGGCCACCGGCTCGTCGGCGTCGACTGGTCCCAGGACGCGCTGCGCCGCGCCCGCACCCGGCTGCCGTACGCGGTCCGCGGTGAACTCGGCGACGGCGGGCTGCCGTTCGCGGCCGAGTCCGTGGACGCCGTGCTCTTCAGCGAGGTGATCGAGCATCTCGTCGACCCCGACGCGGCGATGGACGAGATACGGCGGATACTGCGCCCGGGAGGCCATCTCATGCTGTCCACCCCGAACCTGGCCGCCTGGTACAACCGCGCCCTGCTGTTCGCGGGTGTCCAGCCGGTGTTCTCCGAGGTCAGCCTGCGTGCCATCCACGGACGTCCGGGACGGGAGGTCGTGGGGCATCTGCGGCTCTACACCCCGCGCGCGCTGCGGGAGTTCGTCACCGCGGCCGGCTTCACCGTCGTACACCTCGAAGGCGCGCCCTTCCACGGTGTGCCGCGCCCGCTGCGGCCCCTCGACCGGCTGGCGTGCCGCAGACCACCCCTCGCCTCGATCCTGCTGTTGCACGCGCGGAAGACCTAGGGGGCGGGGACCATGTGGTGGGGAGTGGCCGCGGCCCTGATGGCGAACACCCTGTACAGCCTAGGTTTCGTCCTGGAGAAACGGGCGCTCACCTCCCTGCCCGAGGTGACGATCCGGGAACCTGCCCGGCTGCTGCGGCTGGTGCTGGGCAGCCCGCTGTGGATCGGGGGTTCGCTGGCGCTGGCCGCCGGGTTCGCGGCGCAGCTCGTCGTCTACCGGACGCTTCCGATCGCCGCCGCGCAGGGCATCTTCGTCTCCGGCCTCGTGCTGCTGGTGCTGCTGTCCTCGCGGCTGCTGGGCGAGGAGACGACCGGCCGGGAGCGGTACGCCCTCGGCGCGATCCTCGGGGCGCTGCTGATGGTCGTCCTCTCCCTGGACGAGCGCACGGACACCGTCAGCCAGGCCGCCCCCTACCCGCTGATCCTGCTGGTGTGCGTGCCGTCGCTGGCGGCCGGGGTCTGGCTGTACGGGTCGGCGGAGCGCCGCGCCCGGCACCGCCACCGGATGCCGACGACCGGCGTCGAGTACGGCGTGGCCGTGGGCCTGCTCTACGGCGTCAGCTCGCTCGCCATCAAGGGCGTGTCGAGCCATCTGACCGCAAGCGGACCGCTCGGAGCGGTGACCGGCATCCTCCGCTCGCCGTACCCGTATCTCCTGCTCTTCACCGGCGCGTTCGGGCTGGTCATGTCGCAGGCCGCGCTGCAGCGCTGCCGGGCCTCGCTGATCGTGCCGGTGTGCACGACGGTGACCTGTCTGTTCACCGCGGTGCTCGGCACGCTGTCGTTCGGCGAGGCGCTGCCGCACGACCCGCTGCACCTCGCACTGCGCCTCGCCGGTACGGCGCTGGCCGTCACCGTGCTCCTGTCCATGCCCAGGCACGACCCCAGCCCCGCCCAACCCCCCATCGGTACCAAGGAGTTGACGCCCCCATGAACCCCGACGACCCGCTGCTGCGGATCCTGGCGTGCCCGCTCGACAAGGGCCCGCTGCACCTCGTCGTACCGGACGGCCCGGCGGCCCCGGACGAGATCCTCTACAACCCGCGTCTGCGCCGCCGTTACCCGGTGGTCGACGGCATCCCGCAGCTGCTGCCGTCCTCCGGGGAGCAGGTCACGGACGACGAGCACGAGGCACTCCTCAAGCGGATGTCCCCATGACCCTGACCGCGAGAGTCGCCCCGCTGCTGCCGACCCGGCTGGTCGCGGCCGTCGCACGCGCCGTGTACCCGCGCTTCGAACCGGAGTTGGCGAGGCTGGCCGAGCTCTGCCCGTCGGGCTGCGGGACGGCCGTGGACGTCGGCGGCTGGTACGGCCCCTGGACGCGCCGCCTCTCGCGCCGGGCCCGCCGGGTGGTGACCGTGGAACCGGTCCCCCATCTGGCCCGGCTCCTCGCGGCGACGGCCCCGCCCAACGTCCGCGTGGTCCAGGCCGCCGCGGCCGAACGCCCCGGCACGGCCAGACTCTGGCTGCCCCCGCACGACGCCGGCGACCGCGGGGTCTCCTCCCTGGTCCGCCGCGACATCCACCCCCAGGCCCTGTCCGTCGGCTGTGTCACCCTCGACGAACTCGGCCTGAAGGACGTCGGTTTCGTGAAGGTCGACGTCGACGGCAGCGAGCTGGCGGTGCTGCGCGGCGCCACCGGCATCCTGGCCCGCGACCGTCCGGCCCTCTTCATCGAGCTGGAGTCCCGTATCCAGCCGATCGGCCCGGTGGTGACGTATCTGTCCCTGCTCGGCTACGAGGGCTGGGTGCTGCCCGGCCGTGACTGGGTGCCCCTGCGCCACTTCCCGCTGGAGGCCCACCAGGCGGGGACGTCGTACGTGGTCACCCAGGGCCTGCTCCGCCGCGTCCTGCCCTTCCGGGGCCCTCGGTACGTCAATTCGGTCCTCTTCCTCCCCGACGGCCGCTGCCCGGTGGGCCACGATGGGGCACATGCCGTCTCTTGACTTCCAACTGGTCCTCCTGCGCCGCATGGCCGACCACAACCCGGACCTGGTCGAGGACGCCCGCCGCGAGCTGGGCGCCTCCCTCGCCGACATGCGGGAGGCCAACAAACGCTGGCAGGCGATGGTCCGCTCCCCGCGAGCCCGGGCCGCCGCGTCGCGCTACCGCTCGGTCCTCGGCACCCCCGAGTCGGTGATCACCCGCAAGGTGGGCGACCTGGACTGCGAGGCCTGGCTGTGGCCGCTCCCCCTCTGGCCGGACCTGCGCTTCGAGGTGCTGCTGGCACCGAACGGGGCGGTGTGGAACGACTGGCTGGTACGGGCGCCGGGTGCGGCGGCCCCGCGGCTGAGCACGCTGGAGGACCTCGCCCCCTGGTCCTGCACGGTCGACGAGGCGGCCCGCGCCTTCGCCCCGGCCCGCCCGCTGGAGGGCACGGCACCGACCCGCTGGGGGCTGGCGTTCACTGCCCCGGACAAGGACGGCGTACGGCACGAGTGCGCGGCGGAGTTCACCTGGGGCCTGCTGCAGAGGCTGGCGGTGCGCTGACCTGCTCGGGGGGTGCGGGGCTGGGCCGGCGTGCGGCTGCCGCCGCGTGGGCGCGACCAACCCCACTCGACCGGCCCCACTCCGTCGCACTGCGAACTCAAAACCGTCCCACCCGGTCAACCTTGACCGGATTCCTCCCCAAAACCGGTCGCCCGGCAGATCACACCCCGTCCGGTCCTACGGTGTCCCGGTGACCGAGACGACGCCAGACCGGACCGTGCCCGTCGAGCGGCTGCAGCTGGGCGACCACGCCTGTATGAGCCTGGGCGACACCCGGACGCCGTGGAAGGTGTTCACCGCGTACACCCGGACCAGTCTCGCCCGCCGGGAGAAGGTCCTGCTCGTCATGAACCCGGACGACATGAACGACGACGACGTGGTCGCCCTCCTCGACGGCGGCACCGGCCGGGTCGCCGCCGCGCGGCAGACCGGCCAACTCTCCCTCAGACGTGACACGGAGATGTATCTCCCGGACGGCCGCTTCCGCGAGGACCGCACCATCGAGCTGTACACCGAGGAGGTCGACCGCAGTCAGAGCGAGGGCTGGGCGGGGCTGCGGCTGACCGCGGACATGAGCTGGGCGCCGAGGATCGGCCTCGATCACGAACGCCTCCTGGACTACGAGGCCGCCGTGGCACCGCTGTTCGCGGACCCGCTGTTCACCGCGATCTGCTGGTACGACCGGGAGCGCTTCGGCGAGGGCACGCTGAAGGACATGGCCAAGGTGCACCCGCTGCGGGTCCTGGAGAACCTCGACTCGATCGATGTCGCCGAGACCCAGGACGGCAGCCGCGTCTCCGGCTCCGCGGAACTCGGCACCCGCGCCGAGTTCGTGGAGTCGCTGCGCGAGGCGCTGGCCCACCGGAACACGACCGGTCCCGCCCGCTTCGTACTGGATCTGCGGGACCTGTGCTTCATGGAGGCGCACTGCGCCTGGCAACTGATCAGTCTCGCCGGGTCGTTGCCGGACGGCAGCGAGGTGACCGTGCGGTGCGGGGAGCTGCTGGCGCTCGTGCTGCGGCAGCTCGGCGCCGACGACGTACCGCAGTTGGTGCTGAGCGTCGAGGGCGACGAGGACGACGAGGCCGCCGGGTGAGCGGACGAGGCGGCGGGGTTCCCGGGGAGCTGCTGCTGCGGCGGGAGTTCGGCCGGTCCGACCTTCCGCTGGTGCGCCACCTGGTCACGGAGGGCGCGATCCTTGCGGGGCTGTCCGGGCCCGCGAACGGGGCGTTCGTGCAGGCCGCGTTGGAGATCGCCACGAACGCGGTGCTGCACGGCGGGGGGCACGGCTCGATCGAACTCCGGCTGGTGGAAGACGAGTTGCGCTGCGAGGTGATGGACGGAGGGCCGGGTCTGCCGGAGCGGTCCGAGATGGCGGCGGGGCACGGGCTACGGCTGGCGGAGGCGCTGACGGGCCGGCTGGAGCTGCACAGCGGCCCGGATCAGCGGGGGACGGTGGCGGCGCTGGCGGTACGGGTGCGGTCCTGACCGGACGGGCCCCGCCCGGCGCCATCGCTGTCGCCGTCGCCACCCGAACGCCGGGGACCTACACGCCGTCGTCCACCCGCCGCGTACTGAACCACGCGGCCACCTGACTGCGGTTGGTGAACCCCAGCTTCGCGAGTATTCGCTCCACATGCCCCTCCGCGGTCCGCTGGGCGATCACCAGACTCTCCGCGATCTGCCGGTTCGTCCGCCCCTGCGCGATCAAGGACGCGACCTGCGCCTCCCGGGGCGTCAGCAACGCGTCGTCCGGCACCGGCATCGCCATGGACGGCACCGGCACCGGTACCGCCCCGGCCGGCGGCCGGGCCGGGGCCGGCTCCCGTACCTCCCCCAGCGCGTAGGCGACGGCCTCCTCCATGGAGAGGCCTCCGCCCCGCCGATGCGCCCGCTCGTACGCCGCGTCCCCCGACGACTCCCGCGCATGCCGCTCGGCGACCCGCGTCCGCCCCGGCCGGAACGACTCCACGGGGTCGCCGCCGATGTCCCGCCATATCCGGTCGACCGCCCCCCGCAGCACCCCCGCCCGCTCCACCGCCCCCGCCGCCGTCATCGCCTCCGCGGCGGCGAGCAGATCGAGCGTCCGGGCGAGACTCTGGGCGTGCTGGCCGGTGTACGGCAGCCGCAGACACGTACGCGCGTGTTCGGCGGCCCGTCCGTAGTCGCCCACCGCCCAGTACGCGAGCGCGAGGGTCCGCAAGGCCCAGCCGCGCGCCCACTGCTCCCCGTGCGCCTCGCACAGCGCGATCGCCTCGGCGCACAGCGGTATCGCCTCCTCCGGCCGCCCCCGACAGACCAGGGTGCAGGCCAGTTCGACACGGGTGAGGACGATGAAACTGGCCGTCGAGGAACCCCGGTTGCCCGGCGCGAAGGCCTCGGCCGGTACGGGCGGCGGGGTGGGCACCGGCAGCTCGTCGTCCGCGGCGGAACCGGGACCGGGGTTCTTGCCGGTAACGGGGCCCGTGCCGGGGCTGGGGCTGGGGCCCGTGCCGGAGCCGGAGCCAGGGCCAGGGCCGCTGCCCGTCCCGGGGCCAGGGCCGGAGCCGCGGCCCGCGCCAGGACCGGAGCCCGCGCCGGGCCCAGGGCTGGGGCCTGTGCCGGAGCCCGCGCCGGAGCCGGAGCCCGCGCCAGGGCCGCTGCCCGTGCTGGGGCCAGGGCCGAGGCTGGTGCCGGGCCCCGTGCCGGAGCCGCTGCCCGCGCCAGGACCGGAGCCCGTGCCGGGCCCAGGGCCAGGGCTGGGACTGGGGCCTGTGCCGGAGCCCGTACCTGTGCCGGAGCCCGCGCCAGGGCCGCTGCCCGTGCCGGGGCCAGGGCCGAGGCTGGTGCCGGGCCCCGTGCCGGAGCCGCTGCCCGTGCCAGGCGTCGTGCCCGCGAGGACCGCCGCCGAGCGCGTGTGCACCAGCGACATCAGCGCGCCCGCCCACATCGCCCGGGTCAGCGCCACATCGGGATGCGCCCCGGCCCGCAGCGCCCCGTCCATCCAGTGTCTGCCCTGGCCCCAGACCCCGCCGGCCACCCAGTGGAACCACAGGGAGGAGGCCATCCGCAGCCCGTGCTGGGCCTCCCCCGGCGTGGTGAGGCAGAAGTCCAGCGCGGCATGGAAGTTGTCCCGGTCGAGCCGCAGCCGCTCGGTGATCTCCGGCTGGTCGGGCCCGAACCAGTTCCGCTCGTATCCGGTGGCCAGCCGCGCGAAGTGGTCCCGGTGCCGCCGCCGAGTCCCGGTCACCTCGCCGAGGTCCTCCAGCTTCTCCCGGCCGTAGTCGCGCAGGGAGACCAGCAGCCGGAAGCGGACCTGCCGGCCGAACTCCTCCCGCACCAGCACCGACTTGTCGACGAGTCCGGCGACCGCGTCCAGAACGTCCGCCGAGCCGAGCCCCTCCCCGCCGCAGACCGCCTCCGCGGCGGCCAGGTCGAAGCCGCCGACGAACACCGACAGCCAGGCCCACACCAACTGCTCCTGCGGAGTGCACAGTTCATGACTCCAGTCGACCGCGGAGCGCAGGGTGCGATGGCGGGGCGGGGAGACGGGGCTGCCGCCGGTGAGCAACCGGTAGCGGTCGTCGAGGCGTTCGACCAGCTGCTCCACGCCGAGCGCCCGCACCCGTACCGCCGCCAGTTCGATCGCCAGCGGCAGCCCGTCGAGACGGCGGCACAGCCGAGCCACGGCCTGCTGGTTGCCCCCCTCCAGGGTGAAGCCCGGGACCACGGCCGCCGCCCGGTCGGCGAACAGCCGCAAGGCAGGAAACCGTTCGGTGGCGAGCGCACCCCCGGCGGCCTCCTCCGGCGTCGGCGCGGGCAACGGCGGCACCTCGAAGAGCTGTTCACCGGCCAGCCCCAGCCGGTGCCGGCTGGTGGCGAGAATCCGTACGCCCTCCGTCGCCGACAGCACCGCGGCCGCGAGCACGGCACAACTGCGCAGAACATGCTCGCAGTTGTCGAGCACGATCAGCAGCTGCCGCTCACGCAGATACTCCACCAGTACGTCCAGCGGCGGCCGGGTCGTCTCGTTGCGCACCCCGAGCGCTTCGAGCACGGCGTGCGGGACGAACGCCTCGTCCTGCAACGCGGCGAGCGGCACCAGCCACACTCCGTCGGGGAAGACCCGCCCCACCTGCCGTGCCACATGCCCGGCGAGCCGGGTCTTGCCCACCCCGCCCGGCCCCGTCAGTGTCAGCAGCCGCCCCACCGACAACAACCGCCTGACTTCCGCCGCCTCGTCCCTGCGCCCCACGAAGCTCGTCAGCTCCGCAGGGAAGCCTGAAGTACGCCGCGACTCTGATCCGCCCACGACCAGTCACGCCCTCTGTAGTGATCCCCGCACGTGCTGTTGTTTTCCCGCAGGGTAGGCACGGCCGGGGCGCGACAGGCCCGGTTCGTGGAATTCCCGCCCTTTAAGGGTGACCGGCGCTCGCGCCTCGGCCCGCGGCCGCTTTCAGCACCGCCGCCACGACCGACGGCAACGACCGGGGATGCAGATCCAGGAAGAGATTCGGCTCGACCAGCTCCAGCTCCATCACCACGGGCCTCCCGTCCTCCCCGTCGACGAGATCCACGCGCGCGTACAACAGCTCGGGACCATCCGGTACGGCGGCCAGCGCGCGCTCGGCGACGGCGAGTTCGGCCGGGGTCGCGGTCCACGGCTCCAGCCCGGGGTGGGGAAACTTGTCCGCGTCGAAGGCGGTACCGGGTTCGAGGACGGCCCGCTTGCGGCTGGCGTGCAGGAACCGCCCCCCGAAGTACAGCAGCGCCCGCTCACCCCCGACGTCGATGCCCGCCATGTACGGCTGCACCATCGCCGCGAGCCCCTCAGCGTGCATCCGCGCGATCTGCCGTACGGCGGTCTCGTGCTGCTCGGGGCCGTACCGCGCCACGTACCGGGACCCGGCCCCCGAGGTCGGCTTGACCACGTACTCACGGTCGTCCGGAAGGCCGTCGATGTCATCGCCGGGCGCGATGTACCGCGTGGGCACGGTGGGCACTCCGGCCTCCGCCAGCTCCCCCAGATACCGCTTGTCGGTGTTCCACCGCACGACCTCGGCCGGATTCGCGAGCCGGGTGGCCTTCCCGCACCGCTCGGCCCACGCCACGAACTCCTCCACCCGCCAGCTGTAGTCCCAGGTGGACCGGATGACGGCCAGGTCGTACCCGCCCCAGTCGACCCCCGCGTCGTCCCAGAACACGGCCTCCGCCTCGGCCCCGGCCGCGCGCAGGGCATCGAGCATCACGGGAAGACCGTGGTCATAAGAGGTTTCCGGCCGGGGGTCGTAGGTGACGAGGGCGACTCGGGGCACGGCGGTTCCTTTTCTCATGTCTCATACGGTCGGATCTCTACAGTCGGATCTCTACGGTCGGATCTCATACGTCGGACGAGCTCGTGGCTCCGCAGGCCAGTGCCTACCGGTCGTCCTCCTCCGGCTCCCAGTCCAGCAGCCGCACCTTCGCCACCGTACGGACATGGCGGCGCATCGCCGAGGCCGCCTGGCGCGGGCTCTGGTCGGCGATCGCGTCGAGGATGGCGCGGTGCTGGGCCAGGGAGCGGTGGGGGCGGCCGGGCTGGCGCAGGGACTCGGTGCGGCTCTCGGCGATCTGGTCGGAGATGGAGCGCATGAACTCGGCGAGGAGGCTGCTGTGGGCGGCCGCCGTGACCGCCGCGTGGAAGAGACGGTCGCCTTCGATGCCGTGGTCGCCGGCGTCGATCTCGGCGGACATATGGGCCAGGGCCGAGCGCATCGCGGCGAGATCGTCGTCGGTGCGGCGTTCCGCGGCGAGTTCGGCGAGCTTCGTCTCCAGGGCCTCGCGGGCGTCCAGGACGTCAGGGAGGCGCCGGCGGCGTTCGACCATCCGCTCCACGGGTTCCACGTCCAGGCTGTCCCGGACGAGGTACGTGCCGCCGCCGTGCCGTGCCTCCACCAGGCCCTGGACCTCCAGGACCACGATCGCCTGCTTCACGGAGGCCCGGCTGACCCCGAGCCGCTGCGCGAGATCCCGTTCGGGCGGAAGACGGTCACCGGCCCGCAGACCGCCCTCGGCGACGTACTGCCGCAGCCGGTCGAGCACCTGCTCGTAGAGGCGCTGTCTGGTCATGGGGCGCAGGGCGTCGGTCACGGGTTCCCCTTCTGGCGTGGCCGATTGGCTGAGCCAATTCTTACGCACTCCCTTGACGCGTGGTCGTGGGCTGGCAGGATCAGCCCTCGCAGGTGGCCAATTGGCTCAGCCACTCGGCCACTGGGATCCAGCCCTCCACCCCTTCATCCCACCCCCTTCAGCCCACCCCTCTTCGCCCCGCCCCCCTTCACCCCTTCATCCATCCAGTCAGCCGCTCCGGGACCCAGAGACGGGAGCCCGTATGTCCCCCGAACTCATCTCGATCCTCGTGCTCGTCGTGGTGTTCGTCATCGCCACGACCCGCTCCGTGAACATGGGCGCGCTCGCCTTCGCCGCAGCCTTCGCGGTGGGCGAGCTCGTCGCCGACCTCGACGCGGACGGCATCTTCGCCGGCTTCCCCGGCGACCTGTTCGTCGTCCTCGTCGGGGTCACGTACCTCTTCGCCATCGCCCGCGCGAACGGCACCACCGACTGGCTCGTGCACGCCGCGATCCGGCTCGTACGGGGGCGGGTGGCGCTGATCCCCTGGGTGATGTTCGCCCTCACCGCCGCCCTCACGGCGATCGGCGCGGTCAGCCCGGCCGCGGTCGCGATCGTCGCCCCGATAGCCCTGAGCTTCGCCGCCCGCTACGGCATCAGCCCGCTGCTGATGGGCGCGATGGTGGTCCACGGCGCCCAGGGCGGCGGCTTCTCCCCCATCAGCATCTACGGCACGATCGTCAACGGCATCGTCGAGCGCGAGAACCTCCCCGGCAACGAGGTCTTCCTCTTCCTCGCCTCCCTGACCGCCAACGTCGTCATCGCGGCGGTCGTCTTCCTGCTGTTCGGAGGACGGAAGCTGTGGGCGATGGGGGCGGTGGAGGGAGACGCCGCCGTGGCAGGGAGCGCGCCGGGAACGGGCGGCGGGAAGGCCCCCGGGACGAAGGGCGGAGCGGGCAGGCCGAGTCCCGCAGGAGGCGGCGGGCCGAGCCCGGCCGGAAGCGCCATTGACACCGCCCCGGCCGCGACGGGCACGACGGGCACGACCACCGTGGTCCCGCCGGCCGCGGAGCCCGCCACGACCCCCCTCCTCACCCCCGCCCGCATCGCCACCCTCACCTCCCTGGTCGCCCTCGTCATCGCCGTGCTGGTCTTCGACCTGGACGCCGGTCTCACCGCGATCACGCTCGCCGTCGTGCTCAGCACCGTCTGGCCTGCGGACAGCCGTAAGGCGGTCGGCGAGATCGCCTGGTCGACGGTGCTGCTGATCTGCGGTGTTCTGACCTACGTCGGCGTACTGGACGAGATGGGCACGATCACCTGGGCCGGCGAGGGCGTGAGCGGCATCGGCGTCCCCCTGCTGGCGGCCGTACTGCTCTGCTACATCGGCGCGATCGTCTCCGCGTTCGCCTCCTCCGTGGGGATCATGGGCGCGCTGATCCCGCTGGCGGTGCCGTTCCTGGCGCAGGGCGAGATCGGCGCCGTGGGCATGATCGCGGCGCTGGCGGTGTCGGCGACGGTCGTGGACGTCAGCCCGTTCTCGACGAACGGCGCGCTGGTCCTGGCGGCGGCGCCGGATGTCGACCGCGAGCGTTTCTTTAGGCAGTTGATGGTCTACGGAGGGATCGTGGTGGCAGTGGTCCCGGCGGTGGTGTGGCTGGTGCTGGTGGTGCCCGGCATCGGCTAGCGACGGCGCATTCCCGCACCAGCGGAAGTCCGGAACACAGGAATACGTCTAAGGACGACAGTTAAGGAGTACGACGCGTGTCCTCTCTCTTCCCGGCCCTGACGGACGGCCCGGCGGACCGTCCCGCCCTGCGGTTCGGCGACCGGTCCCTGACCTACGCGGAGCTCGCCGCCGTGACCGGCGTGCTGGCGGACCGGCTCAAGGGCGGGGGCCGTGTCGCCGTATGGGCGACCCCCGCACTGGAGACCGCGCTCGCCGTGGTGGCGGCACTGCGGGCCGGTGTACCCGTGGTGCCGCTGAACCCGAAGTCCGGGGAGAAGGAGCTCGGACACATCCTGTCGGACAGCACCCCGTCGCTGGTGCTGGCGGCGCGGGGGGATGAACTCCCGTCGCCGCTGGGCGACTTGCCGCGGATCGATGTCTCCGGGAACCCCAGCGACTCCGTCGCGGCGAGCGCCGGCGGGGCGGGGGCTGGAACCGGGACCCGGGCTGGGGCTGAGACCGGGGCCGGGGCTGAGACCGGGGCCGGGGCTGGGACCGGGGCCGGAACCCCCGACGCCGAGGTCACCGACGAACACCCCGCCCTCATCGTCTACACCTCCGGCACCACCGGCCCGCCCAAGGGTGCCGTCATCCCCCGTCGGGCCATCGCCGCCACCCTGGACGCGCTCGCCGACGCCTGGCAGTGGACCGGCGACGACGTACTCGTACACGGACTCCCCCTCTTCCATGTGCACGGCCTGGTCCTCGGCATCCTGGGCCCGCTGCGCCGCGGTGGAGCCGTCCGTCACCTGGGCCGCTTCTCCACGGAGGGCGTGCAGCGCGAGCTGTCGACGGGCGCGACGATGCTGTTCGGCGTCCCGACGATGTACCACCGGATCGCCCAAGCCCTCCCCGAGGACCCGGAGTTGGCCAAGGCGCTGGGCCGGGCACGGCTGCTCGTCTCCGGCTCCGCCGCCCTCCCCGTGCACGACCACGAGCGCATCACCGCCGCGACCGGCCGCCGCGTCATCGAGCGGTACGGCATGACGGAGACCCTGATGAACACCAGCGTCCGCGCGGACGGCGAGCCCCGGGCGGGGACGGTCGGGGTGCCGCTGCCGGGGGTCGAGCTACGGCTGACGGAGGAGGACGGCTCGCCGGTCACCTCGTACGACGGGGAGACGGTCGGCGAGATCCAGGTGCGCGGCCCCAACCTCTTCACCGAGTACCTGAACCGCCCCGACGCGACGGCGGCCGCGTTCACGCCCGACGGCTGGTTCCGCACCGGCGACATGGCGGTGCGCGACCCCGACGGCTACGTCCGGATCGTCGGCCGGAAGGCCACCGACCTGATCAAGAGCGGGGGTTACAAGATCGGGGCGGGCGAGATCGAGAACGCGCTCCTCGAACACGCGGGGGTACGGGAGGCCGCGGTCACCGGCGAGCCGGACGCCGACCTGGGCGAGCGGATCGTCGCGTGGATCGTACCGGCGGACCCCGACTCCCCACCCCCCGCGGATGCGTTGGCCGACCACGTGGCCGCCCGCCTCGCCCCCCACAAACGCCCCCGCGTCGTCCACTACCTGGACACCCTCCCCCGCAACGACATGGGCAAGATCCTGAAGCGAGCCCTCGCCCATGACTGAACGCCGCTCCGCCCGCGAGATCCTGGCCCTCGTCACGGAAGACTTCACCGAACTCCCGTACCCGACAAGGGACTCCAAGCCCGACGGCCCCCTCTCCTGGCACGGCTACGACGCCTCCCGCGCCCGCGCCGCCGAACGCACCGGCGAGGAGGAGTCCGTGGTGTGCGGCACGGGACGGGTCGAGGGGACGCCGGCGGTCCTGATCGCCTTCGAGTTCGGCTACCTCGGCGGCTCCCTGGGCGTCCGCACCGGCGACCGCCTGGAGACGGCGTACGCCCATGCCCGCGAACACCGCCTCCCGGTCGTGTCCCTGGTCGCCACGGGCGGCAGCCGGATGCAGGAAGGCATGCTCGCACTCACCCAACTCCAGCGCGTGGCAAGGCAGTCGACCCTCACCCGCGAGGCAGGCCTCCTCCAGATCGCCGTCCTCCGCGACCCCACCACAGGCGGCGGCTGGGCCACCCTCGGCGCCGGCGCCGACGTGATCCTCGCCCTCCCGGGCGCCCAGGTCGGCTTCGCGGGCTCCCGGGTCCGCCCGGCGGACGCGGACCCGACGGCTTACACGGCCGAGTCCCAGGTGGCGGCGGGCGCGGCCGACGCGATCGTACGACCGGAGAACCTGCGCGAGACCTTGGGCGGCTGGCTGCGCTTGCTGGCTCCGCGGGCGGGCGCAGACGCAGACGCGGGCACAGGCGCAGGCACAGACGCAGACGCAGGCACAGGCTCGGGCGCGGCAGCGGTCCCGGGCGCAGCCGCAGACTCTGCCGTAGCTGCCGTAGCTGCCGTAACTTCCGTAACTTCCGTAACTGCGGGCAGTCTCGCCGCTGAGGCGGCTCCCGACCCGCAGAGAGCGGCACCCCGCCGACGCGGGTCGAGCGACACCCACCCCACCCCGGCCCCCGTCCCCGAGCCACTGGGCGAACGGACCCTCCCCGACACCGGCTGGCACGCGGTCCAACGCGCCCGCGCCCCCCAACGCCCCCGCGCGACCGCCTACTTGGACGCCTACTTCACCCACCGCGCAGCCATCTCCGGCGACCGCTGCGGCGGCACCGACCCCGGCATGCTCTGCGGCTTCGGCGAGCACGAGGGGAGGACGATCGCGTACGCCGCACAGACCGGTACCGCGACCCGCCCCGCCGGATACCGCACCGCCGCCCGCCTCATCCGCCTCGCGGACCGGCTCGGCATCCCGGTGCTGACCCTGGTGGACACCCCGGGCGCCGCCAATGACGCCGAGGCGGAGCGACAGGGGGCGGGAGCGGCGATCGCGGACCTCTTCGGTGCGGTGGCATCGGCCCGTACCCCCATCACCACCCTCCTGATCGGCGAGGGCGGCTCCGGCGGGGCGCTGGCCCTGGCGGCGCCCGGTAACACGTACGCCACCCCGGACAGCTACTTCTCCGTCATCGCACCGGAGTCGGCAGCGGCCATCCTGAAGCGGCCGCCGGAGGAGGTGGAGGCGACGGCGGACCAACTCCGTATCCGGCCGCAGGACTTGGCGGATCTCGGGGTGGTCCGGACGGACGAGGAGGGGTCCTCCCACAGCGCCTGACCGCCGATTCTGAGATCGCGTGCGGTGCCGTACGGAAACCGGGACAAGCCCGATCGCCGTCCGGAACAATGAACGGGCTCGGTTCCGCCGGACGACGGGGGCGTCATGGAAGGTCTGGTCGAGTTCAAGATGGGCGACGGCGCGGTGGTCGCCGTCGAGGCCGCCGACGACGTACGAGGGGCCAAGCTGGTCTCGCGAGACGGCACGGTCCGGGCGGCCCACACCTTCGAGAACGCCCTTGACGGGGTGCGCTCGGCGGCGGAGGCGGCGCTCAGGGTGTTCCGGGACGGCACGCTCCAACCGGACGGCGTGGAGATCGAGTTCGGCGTGAAGCTGTCCGCCGAGACGGGCGCGATCATCGCCAAGGGCACCGCCGAGGGCCATCTGGTCGTCAAGCTCACCTGGACCCCGGCCACGACATGAGCGGCGCCGAACGGCACATGCGCACCGAGTGGCACGCCCGCGTGGAGTGCGCGGGAAAGGTGGCCGGGGCGGGCTTCCTGGTGGCCCCCGGCACCGTGCTGACCTGCGCCCATGTGGCGCTCGACCGTGGC
Organism: Streptomyces sp. S.PB5; assembly: GCF_030403745.1. Lineage (GTDB taxonomy): Bacteria > Actinomycetota > Actinomycetes > Streptomycetales > Streptomycetaceae > Streptomyces. The sequence goes on along the minus strand of NZ_JAQMWP010000001.1, from coordinate 141,744 downwards.
CCGCTCACCGTGTCCTTCCCGCAGCGCCCGGGCTCCCCGGCCGTCCCGGCCCGGGTCGTCGCGCACGGCGACTGGAAGGGCGGCCCCACCGACCCGGGTGATCTCGCCGTACTGGAACTGGCCGAGGAGGTCACCATCGCCCCGGCGGCCCTGGCACCCGCCGCCACCGCGCACGGCGACCGCAAGCTCGTCGCCTACGGCTTCCCGGCCCACTGGGACGAGGGCACCTTCGCCGAGTGCCGCACCACGGGCCCCGACCTGGTCGCCGGCGAGTGGATCCAGCTGGAGGCCTGGAGCGGGTACGGCCAGCCGCTCGCCGCCGGTTTCAGCGGTGCCGCGGTCGTCCTGGCCGAGACCGGCGAGGTCGTCGGCATGGTGACGGCGGCGGCCGGCGCGAAGGGTGTCCTCTCGGGCCGGATGATGCCGACGGACGTCATCGAGCGCCACTGGCCCGCCCTGGCCGGCCTCGTCCCGGCCCCGGGCAGCGCCCCGGGCGCCCGGCGGCGACTGCGCGGGCTCGTGGAGCGTGCGGTGCGCACCGGCCTGGACTGCGATCCCGTACGGCTCTACACCGACGCCGCCGGCGACCTCGACCCGCCGCCCCCGCCCACGGGCTTCGACTCCCTGTGGTCGGCCGCGTGGTTCGTCCAGGGCGAGCTCGACGACCCGGACACGGCGGCCCGGTTCGCGGACCGGCTGGAATCCCTCCTCGCCCCGCCCGCCGTGCGCCGGAACAGGGCACCGGACTGGGCGCCCATCCTGATCGAGCTGAGCCACAGCGGCGCGGGCGAGGACCTGGTCCGGGTGGAGGTGTCGGCGTACAGCGGGGGCCGCCGCCATCCGGTCGCCTCCGACACCGTGCCGTACGCCCGGCTGCGCGTGTGTGTCCAGGAGGGCATCGAGGCGGCGTTCCTCCGGCTGACGCCCGGCGCCGACGAGCTGGTCGCGTTCGCGCTGCCCCGGGACTGGCTCGACTGGCCGGTGGACCGCTGGGAGAGCGACGCCGAGGACGACACCCCGCTGGGTCTCGCCCTGCCGGTCGTCGTCACCGACCATGTCCGCCGCAGAGCCCGCACCCGGCACGCCCTGACCCGCGCCTGGAACCGGCTCGACTCCCGTACCGGCGCCCGCGTGCACCGCGTCGCGTGCGGCTGCCCCGGCAAGCCGAGCGAGCTGCGGCTGGCCCTGCTGGAGTCGGACCCGTGCCTCGCGGGCTTCGCCGCCGCCCCGGACCCGGCGCGCACCAGCGAGCACTTCAAGACCTCGCTCACCGCCCCGGCCCCGGCGATCGTGTGGTCGCGGCGGGGCTGCGGGGAGTCGGACGGCTGCGGGGACGGCTGCCCCGGCTCGGTGTTCCTGGACGAGCTCGACGCCCATGTCTCCCGCGTGACGCCCGCCGAACTCCCTCGCACCGTACTGTCGTTGCGCCGCACCGCCGAGACGGAGGACGAGCACTGGGCACGCGACATCCAGCTCCTGTGGGACGACCCGCGCTGTTTCGAGGACCCGCACGAGGAGGCCGCACACCTGCGCTCACCGGTGGCACGGACGCTCCCCCGCCCCGCCGTCCACCACGACCGGCTCCCCGCCGCCGACCCCCGGTCCACCGTCGCCTGACCCTGACCTCGTACGACGGGCTGCCGCCGGCCCGTCCCGCCGCCCTCACACCGGAGACCCGCACCATGCCGCACTGGTCCGTCTACACCGGCACGAGCGAACCGCACGACGGCATCGACGACCTGCCCGCGCCGCCTCCGTGGCGGGCGTTCGACGGCGGACCCGCGCTGCCGCCGCCCGGCGACACCGACGACGAGGCGGCCGTCTCACCCGACCGCGTCCACCGCGCCCGCGCCTACGTGGCCACCCCGGAGAGCGTCCAGCTCGTCAACGCGGCCCTCTGTCTGCGCCGCCCGCTGCTCGTCACCGGCCCGCCCGGCACCGGCAAGTCCTCCCTCGCCTACGCCGTGGCCCGCGAGCTCTCCCTCGGCCCGGTCCTGCGCTGGAACATCACCAGCCGCAGCACCCTCGCCGACGGCCTCTACCAGTACGATCCCCTGTCCCGCCTCTACGCGGCCCGCCCCGCGGGAGGCCGCACCGAAGAGGCCGGGTCCGGCGGCGGTGTCGAGGACCACCTCCGCCTCGGCCCGCTCGGCACCGCGCTCCTCCCTTACGACCGACCCCGCGCCCTCCTCGTCGACGAGCTCGACAAGAGCGACCTCGACCTGCCCAACGACCTCCTGAACGTCCTGGAGGAGGGCCAGTTCGAGATCCCCGAACTGGTCCGCGCGGCCCGCCACTCCACAGAGGGCACCGCCGAGGTCCTCGCGGACGGCACGGACACCCCGGTCACCTTGCGCCGCGGGCGGGTCCGCTGCCGTGCCTTCCCCTTCGTCGTCCTGACCAGTAACGGCGAGCGCGAGTTCCCGCCCGCCTTTCTGCGCCGCTGCGTCCGTCTGCAGCTCCGCCGACCCGGCCTGGAGCAGCTGAACGACATCGTCCGCGCCCACCTGGGCACCCCGGACGACCGGACCCGGTCGCTCATCGAGAGCTTCCTGAACCGCGCGAACAGCGGCGAACTCGCCACCGACCAGCTCCTGAACGCCATCTACCTCACGGGCGTGGCGGGCCTGGACGCCGATTCGCGCGACGAGCTGGCCAAGCAGCTGATGCCGTATCTGAGCGCGGCGGCGGACGGCGATGGATTCTGAGGCACGGAACGGAGGGAGCGGGCCGAACGGGCGGGACGGGCGGAACGAACAGGGCCCGCGGGAGGCTCTGTCCCGGCTGACGTCCGTACTCGCCGCTGCGGCGGGCTCCTCCGACACCCCCGGTCCGACACCGCGCGAGCTGGCCGAACTCCTGTGGCTGGCACAGCAGTTGCCGACACCGGACGACGGCCCCCGCAAGGCGCCCCCGACGCCCACCGTGCCCCCGTCACCGGCCCCCGCCGCCGTACCACCACCCCCGGAACCTCACCCCGAGCCCGCCACCCCACCGCCGCCGACGCCCCAGGAACCCCCGGCCCCCGACGGCCGCATCCCCCTCCACCTGCCCGGGCCGGCCACCCCCACCGCACCCCAACTCCTGGCCCCCGCACCGCCGATGCTCTCCCACCCCCTCGCCCTGCAACGCGCCCTGCGCCCCCTGAAGCGGCACGTCCCCGCACCCCGCGCCCGGGTCCTGGACGAGCACGCCACGGCCGACCGCATCGCCCGGCTCGGCGCGCACCCGGACGTCTGGCTGCCCGTCCTGCGCCCGGCCCCGGACCGCTGGCTGCGTCTGAACCTGGTGTACGACACCGGCCCCACGATGCCGGTCTGGCGCCCGCTGATCCGCGAACTGCACACCACGCTCGCCCAGTCGGGCGTCTTCCGCACGATCACCCTGCACCGGGCCGGCCCCGACGGCCGGGCCCGCCATGTCCCCGCCCTCGCGGACGGCCGCACCGTCACCCTGGTGATCAGCGACTGCATGGGCCCGCAGTGGCGTCCCGGCCCCGCGGGCGAACGCTGGCACCGCACCCTCCGCCGCTGGGCGGCCCGGATGCCGCTGGCCGTCGTACAACCGCTGCCCGAGCGCCTGTGGCACACCACGGCGCTCCTCGCCGAACCGGGCCTGCTGACGGCGCCGACCGCGGCGGCCCCGTCATCGGCGCTCAGGTTCACCCCGTACGACCCGGACGCGGCGAGGGCCCCTGCCGACGCGTTCGCCCTGCCGGTGCTGGAACCGGGCCCGTCCTGGCTGGCCAACTGGTCGGCGCTCACCGCCAGTTCGGACCGGTCCCGGGTGGCGGGCGCGGCGGCATGGCTCGCCCCCGCCCCCGTACCCCCCACCGACGACCCGGGCACCACCCCCGACATCTCCGCCCTTCCCCCGCGCGACCTCGTCCTCCACTTCCGCGCCACCGCCTCCCCGGAGGCCTTCCGCCTCGCCGGCCATCTCTCCCTGGCCGACCCCTCCCTCCCGGTCATGCGCCTCGTCCAACGCGCCCTGGAACACAGCCCCCGCCCCCAGCACCTCGCCGAGGTGATCCTCAGCGGCATGCTCACCACGGTTCCGGGGCCACCGGGTTCGTACACCTTCCGCCCCGGCGTACGGGACCTGCTGCTGCGGACGCTGCCGCGTACGGCGCGGGGCCGTACCCGCGAATTCCTCGCCAAGGTGGGCGGGTTGATCGACGAACGGGCCGGACTGGCGGCGGGCGAGTTCCGGGCGGAGGCGGGGGACGGGGGTGCGGCCTTCGCGACCGTGCGGGAGGAGACGGTACGGCGGCTGGGCGGGGGCGGCGAGGAAGAGGGGCTGCTGTTCAAGGGGCGGTACCGGGTGGTGGGGGTCCGAGGGCCGCGGATGTGGGAGGCGGTGGATGTACGGACCGAGCGGCGGGTGGTGGTCTGCCAGTACACGGAGCAGACGTCGGACCGGGAGACCTTCCTGATGCCGGCGGTCAGGCCCACCGAGCTGCGGCATCCGAACGTGGTGCCGGTGGTGGACTCCTGGGTGGAGGGCACACGGGCCTATCTCGCCACGGAGTTCGTGGACGGCGTGACCGTGACCGAGCTGGAGCGCGGGAGCGGGCCGGGAGTGTCCGCCACGGTGTGCGAGCGGGTACGGGAGGGTGTGGAGTCCGGGCTCGATGCGCTCAACGCGTACGGCTGGGTGCTCGGCCAAAACGGCTGGGACGGCGTTCTGTTGAAGCCGGGCGGCACGGCCGTGATCATCCGGTTCACACGGTATGAGCAGTCGTCACGGTACGGCCCGGTGGCGGACCGGCACACATTCCGCGCCCTGCTGGAGGAACTGGCCTCGCGGAGCCCCGACACCGATCCCGCGCCGCTGCGCATCGAAATGCTCGGCCCGCTGCGCGTCAGCCGCGGCGACCGCCCCCTCCCTCTCCCGTCCCCCGAGGCGCAGGCCATGCTGTGCATCCTGCTCCTCAAACAGGGCTGCCGCGTGACCGAGACCGAGCTGTCCCTCGGCCTCTGGGACGCCCCCTCCACCGAACGCACCCAGGTGCACCGCCAGTTGGCCCGGGAGCTCTCTCAGCTCCTCGGTGTCGGGACGGTCGCCGAACTACCCGACGGATACGCCGTCCACGCGCCGGACGCCTACATCGACGTGGTCCACTGCCAGCAACTCCTCAGCGAACGCATCCCCGACAAGGCCACCCACCGCGCCGCCGTCCAACAGGCGCTGGACCTCTGGCGCGGTGACCCCCTCACCGACCTCTCGGGCCCCGCCGCCCGAGCCACCCGCGCCCGCTTCGACGCCCTTCACCGCGACCTCTGCGCCATCCGTGACGAACTGGACCTGGAACGCCCCACGATCGTCTTCGAACTGCCCCACGGCGAGGACCCTCGCGACACCCTCGACGAGATCGTCCCCCGCCTCCTGGCCCGCGGCGATCTGGCCTCCCACCAGTACGAACTCCTGGCCCGCGACAACGGCTACGCCGTCCTCACCGAGCCCGGGGCCCCTGTGCTGCCCACCCTGGTCGCCGTACTGCGCGGGCTCCCCGAGCACCTCGCCACGCTGGACGAACCGCCGCAGGTCCGGGTGACGTTCTGGCACAGCCCGTGGTTCGCCGACCCCGGCAGGGCCGTCGTACCGCCGCAGGTGCAGGGGATACTCGACGAGTCGTGGGCGGACGTCACCGTGCTCGTCTCCCCCGCGCTGTACAAGAAGTTCGCCGACAACTCGATGGACTCCGACCGCTTCCAGCCGCTCTGGACGGGCGGTCAGGAGGCTCCCGTCGCCTGGTACTGCCCGCTGCATCTGGCGTCCCCGGAGTCCGTGGCCCGCGACTTGGTGCGCGGCCCGTTCACCACGCACGACGTCACGCAGCTGGCACCCCCCGCCGCGGGCCGCACGGCCATCGTGCTCGCCCCGTCCGGTGGCCCCTTGACCCCGCTCGACCCGGCCCACCCGTGGGGCAAACGCCCGCCGCGCATCATCGACTACTACGAGGTCGACCTCACCATCCAGAGCGCCACCCACCACATCTCCCTGCCCAGCTCCGGCCACCGCCCCTTCCCGGCCGTCGCCGAACTGTCCTGGCACGTCGACGACCCGGTCTCCTTTCTGCGCGCCGAGACCGAGAACGTCTCCGCGGTTCTCCTCGACCACCTCCTGAAGGAGGCGGCCCGCATCACACGCCGCTACCCCCTGGGGCGGGGTGGCGCCGCCCAGCAGGCGCTCCGCGGGGGGCTGCGCAATTGGCCGGTGCCGGGCCTGTCGGTGAGCTGCTCGGTGGGGCTGGTCCAAGAGGAGGAACCGGCACCGCGCCCCGAGCCCCACCTCCCGCCCTACACCCCCTTCGCCCGCCTCCTCCGCGAAACCGAAGCCGTACTCATCGGCTTCGACGGCCCCCTCACCCGTCTCTTCACGACGAACACCGCCCGCAGCGCCGCCCTGGACCTCCTCTCCCTGGTCACCGAGCACCGCGACCCGGACGAGGCTCTGGAGGGCCGCCCCCTCGGCCGCGCTCAGGAAGAGGTCCTGCACCCCTTGGACGTGCTCCGCGCCTTCGCCGACAGCGGCGTCGCGCAGACACTGCGGCACCGCCTGGACGACCTCGAACTCCGCGCCGTCCCGCACACCCATCCGACCCCGGACGCCCACGCCCTGATCCGCGCCCTGACGACCGCCGCGCGCCGCGTCGAGATCGTGACGGACGTCTGCGAACAGGCCGCGCAGCACTGTCTGGCCCGCCACAACATCCCCTCGACCAGCGTCCACGGCCGCAGCGACGATCCCACCCGGCTGATGCCGGACCCCGACTGTCTGCTGCGCGCCCTCGCCCGTCCCGGCCGTCCCGCCCCCACCGGCCTCCTGATCACCTCGTCCGTCGCGGAGTACACCGCCGCCACCCGCCTCGGCCTGCGCTGCATCGGCTTCGCCGACGTTCCCGCCACCGGCCGGCGCCTCCGCAAGGCCGGCTGCGAGGAGGTCGTCACCTCTCTCGAACCCCTCCTCGACGCGGCCCGCAGCCTGTGACCTGACGCGCCCTGACATGACCTGCCGTCAGAACGCTTACGCCACCCTCATATGGGATCTGAGACGCAAAATCCCCCATTCAGCCGCGCCCCACCCGGCCCCCCACAAAAGGCGCCCCACCCCGACCCCTCGCAAGATCCGAGTGAGGCCCGCCGCCCGGCGCGCCCCCGGTCTGTGTTCTCGGGAGGACCTGCCCATGACCGCCACCGCCAGTCTGGAGCAGCTGCGTCGCTGCCACTTCGCCGTCGACCTGGGTGCGGCGAGGACGCGGGTGTATGTGAAGGGCGCCGGGCTCGTCGTGGACCAGCCGTCCGTCGCCGCGGTGAACACCAAGACCGGTGCGCTGATCGCGGTGGGTGAGTTCGCGGAGAAGATGACGGGGCGGACCCCCGACTACATCCGGGTCGTCCGGCCCGTCTCCGGCGGCACGGTCGTCGACATCGAGATGGCCCAGCGCATGCTGCGGCACCTGCTCGGCGACAAGATCCGCCGCTCGCTGCGCCGCAAGCCGATCCTGCGCGCCGCCGCCTGCACCCCGCACGACGCCGACCCCCTCGCCCAGCGCGCCTGCATCGAGACCATGGTCGGCCTCGGCGCCCGGCGCGTGGAGCTCGTGGACACGCTCATCGCCGCCGCCGTCGGCTGCGGGCTGCCCGTCGAGCGGCCCGAGGCGACCATGGTGCTGGTCTGCGGCGCCGCGGCCACCCAGGTCGCCGTGCTCTCCCTCGGCTCGATCGTGAACGCCGTCCGCATCCCGGTCGGCGGCGAGGCCGTGGACCACGCGATCGTGCAGCACCTGCGCCACCAGCACGAACTGATGCTGCCGAGCCAGTCCGTACGCCCGCTGCAGCTCGCCCTGTCCGGGAACGGGCTGACCGCCCAGGGCCCCGCCTCCACCGAGATCCACGGCCGGGACGTCGCCACCGGACTCGCCCGTTCCGTCCAGGTCGACACCGCCGCCGTCCGCGACGCCATCCAGACCCCGCTGACCGCCGTCCTCGACGGCATCGGCAAGGTGCTGCGGGACTGCCCGCCCGACCTGGTCGCCGACCTCGCCGACCGCGGGATCATGATGGTCGGCGGCAGCGCCCTGCTTCCCGGCTTCGACCAGATGCTGCGGCACGCGACGGGCATGCCGGTGCACATCGCCGAACGCCCCGAGGTGTGCGCGGTGGAGGGCCTCGGGATGATGCTGGAGGGCCGTATCGAGCCGCTGGCACTGGACCCGCTGACGGACTGAGCAGGGAATGACGGGCTGAGCAGGGCATGACGGGCTGAGTAAGGGCATGACGGACCCGGCAGGGCACGACGTCGTGGCCGACCCGCTCCCCCGCCTCCCGCCCCTCCTGGAGGCCGTCCTCAGCGTCGGCACCGACCTCGAACTGCGCACCACCCTGCAGCACATCGTGGACGCCGCCGCCGAACTCACCGGCGCCCGGTACGCCGCGCTCGGGACGGCCGACCCGGGGCAGGACGGACTCATCGAGCTCCTCCCCCGGACTCCGTCCGGAGGGACCCCCGTCTCGCTGCGCTCGCCGGGCGCCGCCCCGCCCGCGACGGGCTCGCTCACCGTGCCGATCCGCGTCCAGGACGAGGAGTTCGGCACGCTGCATCTCGCCGGCAAGGAGAGCGGGGCCGCCTTCACCCCCGAGGACGAACAGCTCCTGCACGTCCTCGCCGCCCAGGCCGGCATCGCCATCGGCAACGCCCGTCTCTACGAGGCGGCCCGGCAGCGCGAGCGCTGGATCGAGGGCGCGGCGGCCGTCACCACCGCACTGCTCAGCGACGGTTCCGCCACCGACGCCCTGACCACGGTCGCCGAACGCGCCCGCATCCTCGCCGACGCCTCCGCGGGCGTCATCCTCCAGCCCAACGAGGCGGGCGGCATGGAGATCGTGACCGCCTCGACGTACGACGACCCCGGTGACATCGTCGGTACGACCATCGCGCCCGGCAGTCCGGTCCTGGAGCAACTCCTCGGCGGCGAACCGGTGTTCATCGACGACTCGGCGACCGATCCCCGGATGACGACCCATGTCCGGCACCGCTTCGGGCCCAGCATGATGCTCCCGCTCCAGGCGGGCGGCCGTCTGATCGGCACCCTCGCCCTCCCCCGCCGCCGCGGCGACCGCCCGTACACCTCCGTCGAACGCCTCCTGGCCACCCAGTTCGCCTCCCAGGCGGCCGTCGCCCTGGTCCTCGCCGACGCCCAGCACAGCCGCGAGCTCCTCGCCGTCTTCGAGGACCGCGACCGCATCGCCCGCGACCTGCACGACCTCGTCGTACAACGCCTGTTCGCCACCGGGATGATGCTGGAGTCGACCCAGCGCCGCGGCACCACGGACGACGTCCACGAGACCCTGGGCAAGGCGGTCGACGAACTCCAGTCGACGATCCAGGAGGTCCGTACGACGATCTTCGCGCTGCAGCAGCCTCCGGCGGACGCGCCGACGACCTTCCGGGGCAAGGTGCTCCGGGAGACGGCGGGGGCGGCGGCGCTGCTGGGCTTCGCGCCGTCCACCCACTTCACCGGCGCCGTCGAGAGCCGTGTCACCGACGCGAACGCCGGCCACCTCCTCACCGCCCTGCGCCGCGCCCTCGCCACCGCGTCCCGCCGGCCCGCCGTCTCCCGTATCGAGGTCACGGTGGACGCGACGGCGACCCTGCCGGACGGCCGGGAGGGGGTGCGGCTGACGGTGCACGACGACGGACGGACGGAGGACGGGAGCACGGGGACGACGGTCACCTGGCAGGCGCCGCTGTGACCGCCGACTCGCCCTACAACAGCGCCCGTTGGACGCAAGAACGGTCACGCAAGAACGGTCGGCCACTCACCCCGGCCGCCTCCCTGGCCGCTTTCAGATCCCCGGAGATACCGCCGCCCAGCCACTCCCGGACCAGTTCGAGCCCGGTGACGTCCCCGGCCACCGCGTCGATGCCCAACTGCCGCGCCCACACGGCGAACCGGTCCTGGTCGACGGCCCGTACGGACTCGTAGCGCAACCGCAGGTCAGTGGTGTTCTGGACCACCCTCAGCGCCGCCGCGGGGTCCTGCGGCGCCTTGCCGAAGGTGTCGAGGTCCCACCGCCAGCTCCCGCGCGGTCATCTCGACGTCCCGGTCCGCTCTGGTCACCGTCCGGGAGGCCGGATCAAACCGCAGATCCCCCGCCGCCGGCGCAGCCGGCCGCGCCAGCAGTACGGCGTACGACACCGGCTTGGTCAGATAGTCGTCCGCGCCCGTGTCCAGGCCCTCGATCTCGTCCCACTCGCCCTCCTTGGCGGTGAGCATGAGGATCGGCGTCCAGTCGCCCTCGCCGCGCAGCGCCCGGCAGACCTGGTAGCCGTTGAGGCGGGGCAGCATGATGTCGAGCAGGATCGCGTCGTAACGACGAACCCCTCGGCCTCCAGCCCGTCCCTGAGCCCGGCCGCGTACCGCTCCTCGATGTCGCGTCCGACAATGTGGACGGGCTGTGGCTGGCCCGGGAGAACTCCTTCGTCCTCGACGACCAACACCCGCATGACCTCACGCTACGCGTGTGGGACGGTCGGCGCGGGGTGGTCGGCACGCGCCCCGGCAGCAGCCTCGGGCGCCCGCCTCCCCGGCCGCCCTCACCCCGTCACCGCGGGCCGCGTGCGAACCAGCACCGGACCGTCGTCCCCGCCTCCCCCGTGTGCACCCGTACCAGGTCCGCCACGAGGTTGACCAGCAGCAGTCCCCGCCCGCCCCGCTGTGTGACCGCCACCGGCCGCCGCCCCGCCAGCGGGTCCACGAGCCGTCCCTTGTCCCGTACCTCGCAGACCACGTGATCGCCCTCGCCCCATACCCGCAGCGACCCGGCCCCGCCTCCGTGGACCACGCTGTTGGTGGTGAGCTCGGCCGTCACCAGCGTCAGGTTCTCCAGCGCGATCCCGGCGAGCCCGAGCCGCACCCCTTCGTCGGTCGCCAGATGCCGTACCTCGGACAGGGACTCGGCGTCGAAGCCGAGGGACGGCACGTCCGGTACGGGGGGCAGCGGCTCGTTGTAGCGGGCGACGACGGCGTCCGGCGCATACCCCCAGCTGCTGAGCGCGCCCCCGGAACCGGAGGGGATGACGGTGGGGTGGGTGGCGTAGGCATCGGCGAGGACCCGCTCGTCGAGGCGCCGGACGTCGTACGGACAGAGGATCGTCACGACCCGCCCCTCGAACGCCGCGTTGATCAGCGCCTCGTGCTGTACGCACGCCGGGTACTCCGCGGCCGTACGCCCGGCCCAGATCGGCTCCCCCACGATCCGCACCCGCCGTCCGGGCGGCTGCGCGTCGGCGAAGGCCCGCAGCACGCCGGGGATGATGCGCCCGGGGTTGCGGCCGGCCTCGCGCATGTCGAGGAGGCGTACGGCGTCGGCGGCGTCACCGAGCCCGTCGCGGATGAGACGGAGGTTCTCCCCGGGCACGGCCACGGCGACCGGTTCGCCGGTCTCCAGCCCCTCGCGCACGAAGGGCAGCGTGCCGTCGAGATAGTCCTGGGCGTCCCGGTAGAAGAGGGCGGGGTGCAGAAAACCGGTTTCGGTCATGACTGCGCCACCTCGATCCCGGACAGCCCCGGCCAGAACATGTCCAGCACCCGGCTCAGGGGAACCGGCGGCCGGTACAACTCGATCAACCGCCCCTCCTCCAGCCGCAGCGCCGCGGCCGCGAGGTCGTCGGCGCCCGCGACATCGACGTGGGTCACGGCGGACATCTCCAGCCGGTACACCTCCGTCCGCGCACGAACCGCCTGCTCCAACGCCCTCTGCCAGATCACCCGAGTACCGAGTCCCACCTCACCGACGGCCCGCAGGCCCCTGTCCCCTGGCAATCGCGACACCACCAACCGAGGCGCCGCGCCATCGGTCCGCACCGGTGACCGCCGATGAAGATCCACGCCGCCTCCACCTCCTCTGAACCGAAAACGCGCTTACCCGGACGAGAGCCGGTCATTCCCCATCACCGACCAATCCCCACAACCAAACCCGATCGCCCCACAGGCCAAAACCCATCACCCGGCGGCCTGAAACCGTCGGGTGTAGCACGGCATCGGACGGGCAGGCGGATGGGCAGCACCGCCGGGGCCCCGCGGAGCTGTGTCCTTGGCTCGCGTCCGGAACCCGGTGGCACCGCAAGGAGGCACATACATCAGCTGGAGGCACGTCAGCGTGATGACGGTCGGGGACCGACGAGGCGGGGACATGAAATCAGCGGCACGCACACCTCTCGCAGGGCGGCTGAACACCCTGGTCATCGATGGCCGTACGCAAGCGGGCCGGGCCGAGCTACGGCCGCGCGGCGAGCTCGTGCACGGTTGCGCGGACGTCCTGGACGAGACCCTGACGGCACTGCCGGACGGCGTCCGCCGGGTCGAACTGGACATGGCCGACGTGGTGTTCATGGACACGGCAGGTCTGCAGTTCCTGGAGCTGCTCGACCACTACGGCCGCCGCCGGGACATCCCGGTGACCGCCACCCACTGGAGCGGCCAGCCCCGCCGCATCCTCGAACTGGCCGGTCTGGACACGACGGACCCGCTGAGCGCCGTCCCGCGCTCACCCGGCCCGGCCCCCGCTCCCCCGGCCCCCTCGGCGGTGGCCCTGGAGCGCGCGGAGCAACTCCATGTGCTGCGCGCGGAGGTCGAGCAGCTGCGCCAGGCGATCATCTCCCGGCCGGTCATCGACCAAGCCCGCGGCATCCTCATGGCCGCCCACGCCTGCACCTCCGAGGAGGCCTGGTTCATCCTGCGCAAGACCTCGCAGCTCTCCAACACCAAGCTCCGCACCGTCGCCGCGGCCCTCACCGCCGGCACGGGCGCCGGCGGCCCACTGCCTCCGGAGGAGGTCCGCACGGCATTGCGTACGGCGATCAGGACCTGCCTCGACTGAACGGACCGAGCCGCCGGGCGGCCGACCCCCGGCGGCCCCAACCCGCCGTACCGGCAAAGCCGTTGATCGCTCCCGTGCCGGAACCATAGGTTTCCGGGCATGACGAACCTCCGAATCGGCGTGATGTACGACCGCGACTGGGCCCCCGAGGAACTGCCCGAGTTCGCCCGGCAGGCCGAGGCCCTCGGCGCGGACGACCTCTGGGTGGTCGAGGACCTCGGCTGGAACGGCGGTGTCTCGGCGGCAGCCGTGGCGCTCGGCGCGACGCGGCGGCTGCGGGTGGGCATCGGGATCGCACCGGCCCCGTTGCGCAGCCCTGCGCTGCTGGCGATGGAACTGGCCACGCTGGCAAGGGTGTTCCCGGGCCGGCTGGTCGCCGGCGTGGGGCACGGCGTACGGGAGTGGATGGAGCAGGTCGGCGTCGCACCGAAGTCCCCGCTCTCGCTGCTGGAGGAGACGATCACCTCCGTGCGCGCCCTGCTCCGCGGCGAGCGGGTCACCCTGGAGGGCCGGGAGGTCCGGATCGACGGCATCGAGCTCGTCCACCCGCCCGCCGAACCGCCGCCCGTGATCGCGGGTGTGGTCCGGCCCCGCTCCCTGGAGCTGTCCGGCCGGGTCGCGGACGGCACCCTGATCGCCGAGGGGCACGGCCCGCAGGACCTGGAGAACATCCGGGCCCTGCTCGCCAAGGGCGGCGCGGGCGAGGACCACACGCTGAACGTGTTCGCCTTCGCCTGTGTCGGCGACGACCCCGACGAGGTGGTCCGCACCCTGCACCCGTCCACCGAGGGCCACGGCGCCTGGCTCGGCCGCCCGCAGGAGGACGTCTTCACCGTCTCCGGCACGGCCGCGCGGGCCGCCGAGCGGATCGGCGCGCTGCGGGCGTCCGGCGCCGACACCGTCGTACTCCGCTTCGTGGGCCCTGAGCCGCTGCGGCAGCTGCAAGTCGTTCTGGAGGCCGTCGGGCGCTGAGCCGTTCCAGTCGTTCCACGGCAGGGGGCAGGTCGGCGGGACCGTCCGGGTGCGCCCGGGCGGTCAGCTCTTCTCGGTGACTCCCGCACCGGTGCGGGCGGCGGTCTCGTGGTGGCCGTCCACCTGCACGAGCAGGGCGAGCAGCGAGGCGACGGTGAGTCCGGCCTCGGCGGGGTGGCGCAGGATCTTCCCCTGCTCGATCCGGTAGATGTTGCTGCGCCCCTCGCGCGTGTGGGAGAGATAGCCGCTCTGCTCCAGATCGGAAATGATCTTCTGGACGGCGCGCTCGGTGAGTCTGCAGTGGGCGGCGATGTCCCGGACCCGCGCGTTCTGGTTCTCGGCGATGGCGGCCAGTACTCGCGCATGGTTGGTGATGAACGTCCACCCGGTATGCGGCTCAATGGCTCCACTCATGTGCGCATCGTACGCCCAAGAGTTCACGCATGAAAATACACGAACTTAGTTTCACGTATCTCTTGACGTGAATCAGCGTGCGAGCAAGGCTGGTGACGGAAGAAACGCTGGTGTTCCCAGCCCCGGGGAGAGAGAGCCATGCCCAACTCGGCACGCTGCTGCGGCGGGCCGTCCAACGGCTGCACGAGTCTCACCGATCAAGTCGGCTCGCCACGGCTGACAATCTGCGCCCGCCCCGACGGCGAGCGGACGCTGGTCACGGTGTCCGGCGATCTCGACCTCTCCGCGGACGCGGAGCTCCAGCAGGCCCTGCGCTCGGCGCTCACCGCTTCCGCCAAGGGCATCGACCTGGACCTCGCCGGCGTCGACTTCTGCGACTGCTCCGGGCTCAACGCCCTGCTCGCCATCCGCCAACAGGCCCTGGACGAGTCCAAGACGGCCACGATCCACGCCATCAGCCCGGCCGCCGGTCGGGTCTTCGCACTCACCGGCACCCTGTCCCTGTTCGACCCGGAGGGCGAAGTGCACCAGCGGGACGACGCCTCGCACCCCTCGACGGACCCCCGGGTCGAGGTCGTACAACTCCGGCGGGCCATGCAGACACGGGGACTCATCGACCTGGCCCGCGGCATCCTCATGGCCACCTTCAGCCTCAGCGCGGAGGAGGCCTGGACGGTCCTGGTGATGACCTCCCAGAACACCAACACCAAACTCCACCGCACGGCCCGTCAGCTGGTGGACTCCGTCCGGGGCGAACCCCTCCCCGCGGCACCCCGGCGGCACCTGTCCGCCGCCGTCACCCATGTCACCGCCGTACGCGATCGGACGGACGACGAGGGAGCAGTCGATCTCGGCACATGACGGGGCGGACTCGACCCGAGACCGGTCGGCGGCGGGCGGTCAGGGCGGTTCGACGGATCGATCTGACTGGTCAGATCGTTTCTGCACGGATGGTGTGTGGTGGGGCGGGTGGGACTCGAACCCACGGCCGGCGGATTATGAGTCCGCTGCTCTAACCGGCTGAGCTACCGCCCCATAGCGGCGTGTCGCGTACACGTGTGCGCGCCGTCTGCCGCAGCATAGCCGCTCATACGATCTCCTGCTTCGTATGGTCGACTTCGCATGCCCTGAAGGACTCCGCTGTGACCTGCGCGGTTCCCGGTACTGGGGTGACCACATGAAAAAGGACCCCTTCGGGGGTCCTTGTTCAAGACGCTCTCCCGACTGGACTCGAACCAGTAACCTGCCGGTTAACAGCCGGCTGCTCTGCCAATTGAGCTACGGAAGATCGAAGCTCCCCCGACTGGACTCGAACCAGTAACCTGCCGGTTAACAGCCGGCTGCTCTGCCAATTGAGCTACGGAGGAATGCCTCGCTGCATCGAACGTACCTCCCTGGGTATTCGCCAGGGGGCGGGCGCTCGCTGCGACACATACATTAGCGCAAGCAGGGGGGTGCTCCGCCAATCGGTTCCCCCCGGCACCGACCGACCATGAGGGAAGGGTGGCTCCCATGCGCTACAAGCTCACGTTCGTCACCGGGCTGGCACTGGGTTACGTGCTGGGCACCCGGGCCGGACGGGAACGCTACGAGCAGCTGAAGAAATCGGCACGTCAGGTCGCCCAGAACCCCGCGGTCCGCAACACCGCGGAGTCGGCCGCCCAGCAGGGCCGCCAGTTCGCGGGCAAGGCGTACCACGCGGTGAGCGAGAAGGTCGGCGACCGGGTCCCGGAGTCGGTGACGCAGCGGGTGCGCTCCCTGCGGGACCGGAACACCAACGGGGCGGCGGAGGACGACTGGGGCACCAGCAACACATAGAGCACCAGAACACGTAGAGCACCGGAACACGTAGAGCACCAAAGACACAGGGGCCCTGCACACAAGCTCCCCACCCACGGGTCCCCTTCCGACCACGGATACCTCCACCGCGTACGGCCCATAGAATTTCCGCCATGGGGATAGTCGCCGGGCTGGACAGTTCGCCCGATTTCACTCGCATCGTCGTCTGCGACGCGGACACGGGCGCCGTGCTCAAGCAGGGCTATGCCCCGCATCCGGTGGAAGGGCGACCCTCCGACATCGATCCACAGGCCTGGCTGCTCTCCCTCGGTGAAGCGGCCGGCGGCGGTCTTCTCGAGGGTGTGCAGGCCATCGGTGTGTCGGCCCAGCAGAACGCCATCGTGCCGCTCGACGCCCAGGGCAACACCGTGCGCCCCGCGCTCGTCGGCGGCGACAAGCGCGCCCAGGTCCCGGCCGCCGATCTCATCGACGCGCTCGGCGGACGCGAGGCGTGGGCGCAGGCCGTGGGGTCCGTGCCGCAGGCCGCCCAGCCGGTCACCAAACTGCGCTGGCTGCTGAAGAACGAACCCGACGCGGCCGCCCGTACCGCCGTACTCCTCCAGGCCCACGACTGGCTGGTCTGGCAGCTCCTCGGCCGGCCCGTGCGCCGGACCACCGACCGCGGGGGCGCCTCCGGCACCGGCTACTGGTCCGCCGCCACCGGCGCCTACCGCACCGACCTCGTCGAGCTGGCGCTCGGCCACCAGGCCATGCTGCCCGAGGTCATCGGCCCCGCGGACGCCGCCGGTACGACGCCGGAGGGGCTGCTGATCTCCGCCGGTACCGGCGAGACCATGGCCGCCGCCTTCGGGCTCGGCATCGGTCTCGGGGACGCCGTCGTGTCGCTGGGAGCCTCCGGGTCGGTCATGGCCGTGCACCCCGAGGCGCTCGTCGACAACACCGGGATGATCACCTCTCTCGCCGACGCCACCGGCATGCACCTCCCGGTCGTCACCACGCTGAACGCCGTACGGACCCTGCGCGGCACCGCCGAACTCCTCGGGCTGTCCGATCTGGAGAGCCTGTCCGAGCTGGCGATGAAGTCGACGCCGGGCTCCCACGGCCTGGTGTTCCTGCCGTATCTGGAGGGTGAGCGGACGCCGAGTCTGCCGCACACCGCCGGGACCCTGGCGGGGCTGCGGCGGGAGGCGATGAAGCCGGAGCATCTCGCGCGGGCCTCGTTCGAGGGGATGCTGTGCGGGCTCGCCGACGCGCTCGACGTGCTGCGCGGGCGGGGCGTCGAGGTACGGCGGGTGTTCCTGCTGGGGGCGGCCGCCGAACTGGCGGCCGTGCAGGCGGCGGCGCCGGCGATCTTCGGGGCGCAGGTCGTCGTACCGCAGCCCGCGGACTACGCGGCGATCGGGGCCGCGCGGCAGGCCGCCTGGGCGCTCGGGGTGTCGCAGGGCACGCTCGATCCGCGTACCCCGCCCGTCTGGCAGCCGGCCGCCGCGCAGATCCTGGAGCCGGGTGAGGAGCTGGCCGTGGGGCAGGCCGTGCGCCAGCAGTTCGTGTCGGTGCGGGAGCAGACCCACCCCGGGGCGTTCCGGTCGTAGCAGCCGTGGCGCAAGAAGCGGAAGGTGAGAAACCGGTAGGAGCCTGACCCGTAAGGCCGTACGAAGCACTGCCGACGGCTTAATCGGTTGAGGTAACACGGGTGGAGTGTCCGACGATAGGGGCCAGGGGCAACCACCTCCGGCCCCTGTCGCCGACTCCGAGAGACGTAGCGTGCTCATACGACTTCTGCGGACCTATCTCAGGCCCTACCGGAAATCCATCTCCGTCCTGGTGCTGCTGCAGTTCCTGCAGACCTGCGCCACCCTCTACCTGCCCACACTGAACGCGGACATCATCGACAACGGTGTCGTCAACGGGGACACGGGTTACATCCTGTCCTTCGGCGCGCTGATGATCGGGATCTCGCTGGCGCAGGTGGTCTGCAACATCGGGGCCGTGTACTACGGCGCCCGGACCGCGGCGGCGCTCGGCCGGGACATGCGGGCCGCCGTCTTCGACCGGGTGCAGTCCTTCTCGGCGCGGGAGGTCGGCCAGTTCGGCGCGCCCTCGCTGATCACCCGTACGACGAACGACGTGCAGCAGGTCCAGATGCTGGCCCTGATGACGTTCACGCTGATGGTGTCGGCGCCCATCATGTGCGTGGGCGGCATCGTGCTGGCCCTCGGCCTGGACGTGCCGCTGTCCGGGGTACTGGTGGCCGTGGTGCCGACGCTCGGCATCTGCGTGACCTTGATCGTGCGGCGGCTGCGGCCGCTGTTCCGGTCCATGCAGGTGCGTCTGGACACGGTGAACCGGGTGCTGCGCGAGCAGATCACCGGCAACCGGGTCATCCGGGCCTTCGTGCGGGACGAGTACGAGGAGGGCCGGTTCCGGAAGGCGAACACCGAGCTCACGGACATCTCGCTGAAGACCGGAAACCTGCTCGCGCTGATGTTCCCCGTGGTCATGACGACGGTGAACCTGTCGTCGATCGCGGTGGTGTGGTTCGGCGCCCACCGGATCGACAGCGGCGGGATGCAGATCGGTGATCTGACCGCGTTCCTCGCCTATCTGATGCAGATCGTCATGTCCGTGATGATGGCCACCTTCATGTTCATGATGGTGCCGCGCGCGGAGGTGTGCGCCGAGCGCATCCAGGAGGTCCTCGACACCTCCTCGTCCGTGGTTCCGCCGGTGACTCCTGTCACCGAGCTGCGGCGGCACGGGCATCTGGAGATCCGGGACGCGGGCTTCCGCTACCCGGGTGCCGAGGAGCCGGTGCTCAAGGCGATCGACCTGGTGGCCCGGCCCGGCGAGGTGACCGCCGTGATCGGCTCGACCGGCAGCGGCAAGTCCACGCTGCTCGGCCTCGTGCCCCGGCTGTTCGACGCGACCGACGGGGAGGTGCTCGTCGACGGGGTCCCGGTCGCGGAGGTCGAGCCCGTACTGCTCGCCAAGACGGTCGGGCTCGTCCCGCAGAAGCCGTATCTGTTCGCCGGGACCGTCGCGTCCAATCTGCGGTACGGCAATCCGGACGCCACCGACGAGGAGCTGTGGCACGCGCTGGAGGTGGCGCAGGCCAAGGGGTTCGTCGAGCAGCTGGAGAACGGGCTCGACTCCCCCGTCGCGCAGGGCGGCACGAATGTCTCCGGTGGTCAGCGGCAGCGGCTCGCGATCGCCCGTACGCTCGTGCAGCGCCCGGAGATCTATCTCTTCGACGACTCCTTCTCGGCCCTCGACTACGCCACCGACGCGGCCCTGCGGGCGGCGCTCGCCGAGGAGACCTCGGAGGCGACCGTGGTGATCGTCGCCCAGCGGGTGGCGACCATCCGGGACGCCGACCGGATCGTCGTACTCGACGAGGGGCGGGTCGTGGGGACCGGCACCCACCGCGAACTGATGGCGGACAACGAGACCTACCGGGAGATCGTGCTCTCCCAGCTGACGGAAGCGGAGGCTGCCTGATGGCCGGGCCCATGGGGCGCATGATGGCGGGCACCGGTCCCGACCACCGCTCGCTGGACTTCAAGGTGTCCGGACGGCGGCTGGTGGCCCAGTTCCGGCCGGAGCGGTTCACCATCTACGGGCTGCTGGCCTGTGTGGTGGTGAGCGTGGGGCTGAACTCGATCGGGCCGTGGATCCTCGGCAAGGCCACCGACCTGGTCTTCGCGGGCATCATCGGACGGCAGATGCCGGCCGGGGTCTCGAAGGAGCAGGTCCTCGCCGACATGCGCGAGCGCGGTGACTCCACGATCGCGGACATGCTGGGCGGCACCGACTTCACGCCCGGCAAGGGCATCGACTTCACGGCCGTGGGGCATGTGCTGCTGCTGGCCACCGGGGCGTTCCTCGTCGCCGGTCTGCTGATGGCGGTGGCGACGCGGCTGGTCAACCAGGCCGTCAACCGGACGATGTTCCGGCTGCGGGAGGACGTGCAGACGAAGCTGTCGCGGCTGCCGCTGTCGTACTTCGACAAGCGGCAGCGCGGTGAGGTCCTCTCCCGGGCGACCAACGACATCGACAACATCGGGCAGACGCTCCAGCAGTCGATGGGACAGCTCATCAACTCGCTGCTGACGATCATCGGTGTGCTCGCGATGATGTTCTACGTCTCCTGGCTGCTCGCGCTGGTCGCGCTGGTGACGGTGCCGCTGTCGTTCGTGGTGGCGACCCGGGTCGGCAAGCGGTCGCAGCCGCACTTCGTGCAGCAGTGGCGCTCGACCGGCAAGCTCAACGCGCACATCGAGGAGATGTACACCGGGCACACGCTGGTGAAGGTGTTCGGGCGGCAGGAGGAGTCGGCGAAGCAGTTCGCCGAGCAGAACGAGGCGCTGTACGAGGCCGGGTTCAAGGCGCAGTTCAACAGCGGTGTCATGCAGCCGCTGATGATGTTCGTGTCGAACATCAACTATGTGCTGGTGGCGGTGGTCGGCGGGCTGCGGGTCGCGTCGGGTGCGCTGTCCATCGGTGACGTCCAGGCGTTCATCCAGTACTCGCGGCAGTTCTCCATGCCGCTGACCCAGGTCGCGTCCATGGCGAACCTCGTGCAGTCGGGGGTGGCGTCGGCCGAACGGATCTTCGAACTGCTGGACGCGGAGGAGCAGTCGGCGGATCCGGAGCAGGCCGAGAAGCCGTCGGAGCTGCGGGGGCGGGTCGCGCTGGAGCACGTGTCGTTCCGGTACGACCCCGAGAAGCCGCTCATCGAGGATCTGTCGCTGAAGGTGGAGCCGGGGCACACGGTCGCGATCGTCGGGCCGACGGGCGCGGGGAAGACCACGCTCGTCAATCTGCTCATGCGGTTCTACGACGTCTCCGGCGGGCGGATCACCCTCGACGGGGTGGACATCTCCCGTATGTCCCGGGACGAGCTGCGTGCCGGGATCGGGATGGTCCTCCAGGACACCTGGCTGTTCGGCGGCACGATCGCGGAGAACATCGCCTACGGGGCGTCTCGCGAGGTCACCCGGGGGGAGATCGAGGAGGCGGCGCGGGCGGCTCATGCGGATCGGTTCGTCCGTACGCTTCCGGACGGCTACGACACGGTGATCGATGACGAGGGCAGTGGGGTGAGCGCGGGTGAGAAGCAGCTGATCACCATCGCTCGGGCGTTTCTGTCGGACCCGGTGATCCTGGTGCTGGACGAGGCGACGTCTTCGGTGGACACCCGGACCGAGGTGTTGATCCAGAAGGCGATGGCGAAGCTTGCGCATGGGCGGACGTCGTTCGTGATCGCGCACCGGCTTTCTACGATTCGGGACGCCGACACGATTCTGGTGATGGAGAACGGGTCGATCGTGGAGCAGGGGGCGCACGGGGATCTGT
The DNA here is from genome assembly GCF_030403745.1 of Streptomyces sp. S.PB5. Lineage (GTDB taxonomy): Bacteria > Actinomycetota > Actinomycetes > Streptomycetales > Streptomycetaceae > Streptomyces. The sequence goes on along the minus strand of NZ_JAQMWP010000001.1, from coordinate 120,316 downwards.
TGGCGGCTGACGGGGCGTATGCGCGGTTGTACAAGGCGCAGTTCGCTCAGGCGGTGGCCGAGGTGGACTGAGCGGGTGCCCGCCGTCGGGGCTGGGGTGGGGGTGGGTGCGCTCGCCCGCGCTAGCGGGGCCGCCTGCGCCCACCCGTGCCGCCCCAGGCGGCACGAATGCCCGCAGGCTCAGCTGGAGATGCCTAGGGGCGCGGGGAACTGCGCGACCAGCCCCCGCACACCCGCACCCGGCGTCAGTCCAGGTAGCCCCTCAGCTGGTCCGCGAAGGCGTGGTCCCTCAGTTTGTTCAGGGTCTTCGACTCGATCTGGCGTATCCGTTCCCGTGTGACGCCGAAGATGCGGCCGATCTCCTCCAGTGTGCGCGGGCGGCCGTCGGCCAGGCCGTACCGGAGCTGTACGACCTTTCGTTCACGCTCGCCCAGGGTGGACAGCACCGCCTCCAGGTGCTCCCTCAGGAGCAGGAACGCCGCCGACTCCACCGGGCTCGTCGCGTCGCCGTCCTCGATCAGGTCGCCGAGGGCGACGTCGTCCTCCTCGCCCACCGGAGCGTGCAGGGAGACCGGTTCCTGTGCCAGGCGCAGCACTTCGCTGACCCGCTCCGGGGCGAGGTCGAGGTGTGCGGCGACCTCTTCCGGTGTGGGTTCGTAGCCGCGTTCCTGCAGCATGCGGCGTTGGACGCGGACGACCCGGTTGATCAACTCCACTACGTGGACCGGGACTCGGATCGTTCGGGCCTGGTCGGCCAGGGCTCGGGACATCGCCTGGCGGATCCACCACGTGGCGTACGTCGAGAACTTGTAGCCGCGGGCGTAGTCGAACTTCTCGACCGCGCGGATCAGGCCCAGGTTTCCCTCCTGGACCAGGTCCAGCATGGTCAGGCCACGGCCCACGTACCGCTTGGCGACCGAGACGACGAGGCGCAGGTTCGCCTCGATCAGGCGGCGCTTGGCCATCCGGCCCATGACGACGAGACGGTCGAGGTCGACGGCCAACTGGCTGTCGAGATCGGGGGTGTTGCTCAGTTTCTCCTCGGCGAACAGGCCGGCCTCGACGCGGCGCGCGAGTTCGACTTCCTCGGCCGCCGTCAGCAACGGGATGCGGCCGATCTCGCGGAGGTACTGGCGGAACAGGTCGGAGGACGGTCCGCCGGTGTCGGCGCGGCCGCGGGCCGGTACGGGGGCCTCGACCGGTTCGGCGGGTTCCGGTTCGGCGGCCTCCAGGGCTTCGGCCGGCGGCTCCTCCGGCTCCGCCTCGGGATGGTGCACGACACGGCTCTGCGGGGGGACCGCGACAAGAACGTCGGTCTCCGCGTCGGGCTCTGTGCCGTCCGTACTGTTCTCGGTCTGGGTCAGGGTCTGGGTCTGCACGGGGGCGACCTCCAGGATGATCGCTGCGGAGGAGAGCGGCAGCGCTGTTTCGGGGGCGGAGTCGACGGCCTCGCCGCTGTCCGTCCCGTACGCGATGAGCGGAACCGCGGGGGTCTGGGACCCGCTGGGGACGGATCGGCCGCGCTCCGAGGACTCAGGCACCGGAACCCAGTGTGGAGTACGACACATGGCCGCCACGAGGGGCGTGCGGTGACTTTTTGAGTCCGGTCCGTGACCGGGTGGTTACCCTGACGGACGCGAACCCCTCAGAGAGCTGCGGCTCCGTGCCCGCGCAGCGCCTGGTCGTACTGCTGGAGTACCCACAATTCGTTCTGCACGGCGGCCAATTGGGCGGGGTCGCCATGGGTGCCGAGCCGGGCCAGTGTGGACTGGATGTCGTGGACGCGGCGCTCGACGGCCCGGCGGCGGACCGCCACCAACTGCACGCCCGCGTAGATCTCGTCGACCGACTTGCGCATGATCGCCTCGACCGCGAGCTCGGTGACCATGGCCCGCACCGCGTCGTCGGGCGCGGCCTCACGGACCCGGACCAGATAGTCCTGCGGATCCTGTACGCCGTACTCGGCGCCGCCCGCCTCCATGATCGCCTGGCGTACGGCGGCGTAGGGCGCGGCGGTGAACTCGTCGATGCCGTACGCGTCGAAGGCCGGGGAGACCAGCTCGGGGCGCTGGAGAGCGAGTTTGAGGAGCTCGCGCTCGGTGGCGTAGACGGGGTTGCGGAGGTTGAGGGCCGGGCCGGAGGCGGTGGGGCGGGGGGCGGAGTCGTACGGCTGCTGCGGGCCGCGGCCCGCCGGTGCCGGGCCCTTGCCGCCGCGGTCCCGGGCCCAACGGGCCAGCTGGGCCACCCTCTTGACCACGAACTGGGTGTCGAGGATGCCGAGCATGCCGGCGAGCTGGACGGCGACCTCGTGCTGGGCGCCGCTGTTCTTGATGCGGGCGACGATGGGGGCGGCCTCGTCGAGGGCGGCGGCGCGGCCGGCCGGGGTGTCGAGGTCGTAGCGGACGACGATCTGGCGGAGGGCGAACTCGAAGAGCGGGGTGCGGGGTTCGACCAGCTCGGCGACCGCCTCGTCGCCCTTGGCCAGGCGCAGCTCGCAGGGGTCCATGCCGTCGGGGGCGATGGCGATGTAGGTCTCGGCGGCGAACTTCTGGTCGTCCTCGAAGGCGCGCAGGGCGGCTTTCTGGCCGGCCGCGTCGCCGTCGAAGGTGAAGATCACGCGTGCCGAGCCGTTGTCCATCAGCAGACGGCGGAGGATCTTGATGTGGTCGCCGCCGAAGGCCGTGCCGCAGGTCGCGATGGCCGTGGTGACCCCGGCGAGGTGGCAGGCCATGACGTCCGTGTAGCCCTCGACGACGACCGCGCGGGACGCCTTGGCGATGTCCTTCTTCGCGAGGTCGATGCCGTAGAGGACCTGGGACTTCTTGTAGATCGCCGTGTCGGGCGTGTTGAGGTACTTGGGGCCGGTGTCGGCCTCGTAGAGCTTGCGGGCGCCGAAGCCGACGACGTCGCCGCCGATGTCGCGGATGGGCCACATCAGGCGGCCGCGGAAGCGGTCGATGGGGCCGCGGCGGCCCTCCTGGGAGAGGCCGGAGAGCAGGAGCTCCTTGTCGGTGAAGCCCTTGCCGCGGAGGTAGCGGGTGAGGTGGTCCCAGCCCTGGGGGCTGTAGCCGACGGAGAAGTGCTCGGCGGCGGACTGGTCGAAGCCGCGCTCGGCGAGGAACTTGCGGCCGGTGTCGGCCTCCGGGCTGGTGGCGAGCTGTTCCATGTACCAGTCGGCGGCGATCTTGTGGGCCTCGACCAGGCGGATCCGCTCGCCACGCTGGTGGGCGGGGTTGTAGCCGCCCTCCTCGTAGCGCAGGGTGATGCCCGCCTGACCGGCGAGGCGCTCGACGGCCTCCGAGAAGGTGAGGTGGTCGACCTTCATCACGAACGTGATGGTGTCGCCGCCCTCCTGGCAGCCGAAGCAGTGGAAGAGTCCCTTGCTCGGGCTGACCTGGAAGGACGGCGACTTCTCGTCGTGGAACGGGCACAGGCCCTTGAGGTTGCCCCCGCCCGCGTTGCGCAGCTGGAGGTACTCGGACACCACGGCGTCGATCGGGACCGCGTCCCGTACCGCCTTCACGTCCTCGTCGTTGATCCGTCCTGCCACGCGTGAATTCTACGGGGACGTACTGACAACTAAGAGACGAGGTTTTCGAGCGGAACGTGCGGGTCCGCCAGCGCCTCCGTGTCCACCTGTGTCTTCGAACGGATCAGCTGCTGTACCGGCTCTGTGACGTCCCACACGTTCACGTTCATCCCGGCCAGCACGCGCCGCTCCTTCACCCAGAACGCAATGAATTCACGCTTCCCGGCGTCCCCCCGGATCACCACTTCGTCGTACGACCCCGGCGGCGCCCAGCCGCTGTACTCCATCCCCAAGTCGTACTGGTCGGAGAAGAAATAGGGCACGCGGTCGTAGGTGAGGTCCCGGCCCAGCATCGCGCGGGCCGCCGCAGGACCGCCGCCCAGGGCGTTGGCCCAGTGCTCGACGCGCAGCCGGGTGTCGAAGAGGGCGTGGTGGAAGGAGGCCACGTCACCGGCGGCGTGGATGTCGGGGTCGGAGGTGCGCAGCTGCTGGTCGACGACGATGCCGCCGCCGTGCGCCCGCTCGGCGATCTCCAGCCCGGCGGCCTCGGCGAGGGCGATGCGCGGGGCGGCGCCGATCGCGGCGAGCACGTCGTGGGCCGGGTGCTCCTCACCGTCGTCGGTGCGGGCGGCGAGCACCATGCCGTCCTGGCCGACGATCTCGGTGAGCCGGACGCCGAACTGGAAGCGGACGCCGCGCTCGCGGTGCAGGTCGGCGAAGAGGCTGCCGAGCTCGGGGCCGAGGACGGAGTGCAGCGGGGTCGGCTCGGGTTCCACGACGGTGACCTCGGCGCCGTACTCCCGGGCCGCGGCCGCGACCTCCAGGCCGATCCAGCCGGCACCGGCGATCACGAGGTGGCCGTTGTCCCGCCCGAGCGCGGCGAGGACGCCCTTGAGCCGCTCGGCGTGGGCGAGGCGGCGCAGGTGGTGGACGCCCGCGAGGTCGGTGCCCGGGATGTCGAGACGGCGGGGTTCGGCGCCGGTGGCGATGAGGAGCTTGTCGTAGTGGACGAGGGTGCCGTCGTCGCCGAAGCGGACGGTCTTGGCCGTACGGTCGATCGCGTCGACGGTCTGGCCGAGGTGCAGCTCGATGTCGTTGCGGGCGTACCAGGCGGGCTCGTGCACGAAGACGCTGTCGCGTTCCTCCTTGCCGAGCAGATAGCCCTTGGACAGGGGAGGGCGCTCATAGGGGTGGTCGCGTTCGTCGCAGATCAGTATCACGCGGCCGGTGAAGCCCTCCGTGCGGAGCGTCTCGGCCGCCTTGGCGCCGGCGAGACCGCCTCCGACGATGACGAATGTCTGATCCGCGTCGACCACTTCATGCCTCCTACGGGGGGTCCGGGGGGTGTCCCCCGGGAAAACACAGCGGGTACCGCCACATGGGAGCGTCCCGCACGGAGCGTGATGGGGGAAGAGGGAGTGGCCCGAACAGGCCACGGAGGGTCACATTCGGATGAGTCCCTCTACTCGGGTCTCCCGCGGCTCGCTACCGTCCCTCCCACCTCGTTCGCACATCCCTGGGGAAGGACGTCTGTGAACGCATCATCCAAGAGATCCTCCCGCTCGCACAGAGCCGTGGCGGTCATCGCCGCCACCGCACTCGCGGCACCGCTGCTGATCGCCTCCGCCGGAACAGCCGGCGCGCACGGCGGTCACGGCACTCCGGCGCAGGACGCGAAGAAGCTCGCCAAGACCCTGGTGAGGGAGTCGTCCGCGAAGGACGCCTACAGACATCTGAGGGTGTTTCAGGCGATCGCCGACGCCAACGGCGGCAACCGCGCGGCGGGTACGCCGGGCCACGCCGAATCCGCCGAGTACGTCTACAAGGTGCTGAAGAAGGCCGGCTACCGGGTGTCGTACGACGCCTTCGAGTTCACCTACATCGAGACGCTCGCCGAGAAGGCCTCCGTCGTCTCGCCGGCGCCGCGCGAGCTCGGCATCTCGGCGATGTCGTACACCAGGTCCACGCCGGTCGGCGGCCTCACGGCCCCGCTCGCGGCCGCCGCGGTGGACGCTACCCCCGGCTGTGAGGCCGGTGACTACGCGGCCGGTGCCTTCACCGGGAGGATCGCGCTGGTCAAGCGCGGTGGCTGCACCTTCGCGCAGAAGCAGCAGATCGCCGCCGAAGCGGGCGCGGTCGGCGCGATCATCTACAACAACACCTCGGGCGTCCTCTCCGGCACCCTCGGCGACACGGCGAGCGCCCGGATCCCGACCGCGGGCCTGAGCCAGGCCGAGGGCGAGGCGCTGGCCGCCGAGGTCGCCGCGGGCGAGGTCACGGTCGCCTTCGAGGTCCGGCAGCTCCAGGAGACCCGCACGACGGACAACGTCATCGCGGAGACCCGCGGCGGCGACGCGGACGACACCGTGTTCCTCGGCGCCCACCTCGACTCCGTCGTCAAGGGCCCCGGGATCAACGACAACGGCTCCGGCTCGGCCGGTCTCCTGGAGGTCGCGCAGGAACTCGCCGAGGCTGTCGGACAGCAGACCGGCCACCATCCCGGCAAGCAGCCGCGCAACAAGGTGAAGTTCGCCTTCTGGTCGGCCGAGGAGCTCGGTCTGGCCGGCTCCGAGTCGTATGTCGAGCGGCTCACCGAGGAGCAGCTCCGGCAGATCAGGCTCTATCTGAACTTCGACATGATCGCCTCCCCGAACCACGCCCAGTTCGTCTACGACGGTGACGACTCGGACGCCACCGGCGCGGGCCCCGGCCCCGAGGGCTCCGCCCAGCTGGAGCGGGACATCAACGCCTACCTCGACTCCCAGGGCCGGCCGCACGAGGGCACCGACTTCACCGGCCGCTCCGACTACGGGCCGTTCATCGCCGTCGGCATCCCCTCCGGCGGCACCTTCACCGGCGCCGAGGGCATCAAGACCGAGGCGCAGGCCGCGAAGTACGGCGGCACGGCGGGGGTCGCGTACGACGCGTGCTACCACGAGGCCTGCGACGACCTGCGGAACATCAGCATGAAGGCGTTCGGCGTCAACATCGGTGTCATCGCCAACGCGGTGGGCACCTACGCCCATGACCTGAGCTCGCTCGGCACACCGGTCGTGTCCGAGCCCACCACGGGCGGCGACGGCAGCGGTGGCGGGCTCCACTCCGGCCACGACGAGGTCGCGGAGTAGCCACCAGGACGAGCCTCCCTCACGGGCGTCCCGTCAGCCGTGCGTGCAGTGAGCGGGCGGAGGCGTCGGTGAGGGAGGCGATCTGGTCGACGATGACCCGCTTGCGGGCGCGGTCGTCGGGGGCGGTGTCGAACAGCGCGCGGAACTGCGGCTCCAGGCCGTCCGGCGCGCGCAGGGTGAGCGCCTCGGCGAGTTCGGCGACCACGATCCGCTGGTCGGCCCGCAGCCGTTCCTGTTCGGCGCGCTGCATGACGTACCGGTCGGCGACGGCCTTGAGGACCGCGCACTCCAGTCTTGTCCCGTGCGGTACGACGAGTTCTGCGGCGTAGCGCGTGAGCCGGCCGCTGCCGTAGGCCGCGCGTGTGGCGCCTTCGGCGGCGAGGCAGAAGCGGCCGATGAGCTGGCTGGTGGCGTCCTTGAGGCGGGCCTGGGCCACCGCCGAGCCGTCGTAGCCGTGCGGCCACCACGGCTGGTCCTGGAGCCGGTCCAGGGCGGCGGCCAGTTCCGCCGGGTCGGTGTCCTCGGGGACGTATCTGCCGAGGGCGACCGCGAAGACCGCCTGGCGTTCGGGTTCCGCGTGCAGGCAGTTGGGGTCGATGTGGCCGGCGTGCAGTCCGTCCTCGACGTCGTGGACCGAGTACGCCACGTCGTCGGACCAGTCCATGACCTGGGCCTCGAAGCAGGTGCGGGTGCCGGGGGCGTCCTTGCGGACCCAGTCGAAGACGGGGCGGTCGTCCTCGTAGACGCCGAACTTGGCGGACTTGGGGTCCGTGGGATGCGCGCCGCGCGGCCAGGGGTACTTGGTGGCCGCGTCGAGGGCCGCTCTGGTGAGGTTGAGGCCGACCGAGCCTTCCTCCGTGAAGCGTTTGGGCTCGATGCGGGTGAGGAGGCGCAGCGATTGTGCGTTGCCCTCGAAGCCGCCGCAGTCGTCGGCGAATTCGTTGAGGGCCTGTTCGCCGTTGTGCCCGAACGGGGGGTGGCCCATGTCGTGGGAGAGACAGGCGGCTTCCACGAGGTCGGGGTCGCAGCCGAGGGCCGCGCCGAGCTCTCGGCCGACCTGGGCGCACTCCAGGGAGTGGGTCAGGCGGGTTCTGGGGCTGGCGTCCCAGGCCTGGCTTCGGGTGCCTGGGGTGACGACCTGGGTTTTCCCCGCGAGGCGGCGTAGGGCGGCTGAGTGGAGGATTCGGGCGCGGTCGCGTTGGAAGGCGGTGCGGCCGGGGCGCTTGTCCGGTTCCGGGGCCCAGCGTTCTGTTGACGACAGGTCGTACGACATGTCTCGACAGTACGGGCAGGGACCGACAATCGGGGTGTGGCTTTACGCCGAGGCCAGTGCCGGTTCCGTCGGGAGCGGGGTCGCCAGGGTCTGGTCGTACCTGTGAAGGATCAGGCCGGCCATCGCCGGGTGCGTGCCCAGGGGTGCCGACGCCATCCACGGTGCCGCCTCCGCGCACTCCGTCGCGAATCGTCCCGGCGCCGTGAAGTAGGACGCGATCGCCACTCTCGTACGGCCGTTCGCCGTCAGTGCCTCGATGGCGTCCTGGACCCTCGGGGCCGCCGTCGTCGCGTACGCCGGGACCACCGGGACGCCGAGGCGGTCGGAGAGGAGCTGCGCGGTGCGGCCCGTGTCGACCTTGGACTCCGGGTCGCGGGAGCCCGCGGCCGCGAGGACGACCGCGCTCTGGCGCCGCGTCGCCTCGTTCATGCGTGTGCGCCAGCCCGCCTCGACCAGGCGGGCGTACAGGGCCTCCACCAGGAGGGGGTGCGGGCCGAGCGTGGGGGCCACGCGTGCGCGTACCGCCGTCTCGGCGGCCATCTCGGGGATGTCCCGCTTGACGTGGTAGCCGCGGCTGAGCAGCAGCGGGACGAGGATCGCCTCGCGGTCGCCGAGTGCGGTGAGCGTGTCGGTCAGCAGGGGCTCGTTGAGCTCGATGTGGCCGAGGTGGACCGGCAGGCCGGGGCGCAGGGCGCGGACCTTGTCGAGGAGGGTGCGTACGGTGCTCAGGGCGCGCGGGTCGCGGCTGCCGTGGGCCACGACGACGAGCGCGGGCGGCTCGGGCCTGCGGCGGCCGTTGAGCGACACCAGGCTGAGCTGGCTGGCGAGCTGGCTGCTGATCCGGTTCATGAGGTGCGCCGTACTGTCGAAGTGGACTGTCCTGGACTCGTCGCGAGGGAGGTTCGACGCCGTCATGGACCGATGGTGGCGGTGGGAGGTTGCCGCCCCGTTGCGCGAAGATAACGGAGGTTTTCGACGGGTTCACCATGGGGTGGGAGGGGTGTGTGAGGTGGCTTGACCTGCGGTTTCACTGACGCGAGTGAGGCTGGTCACGTGCTCTGCGGTGAACCGCGGGGGCTTACGTCACGTCCCTGACTGTCGAAGGACGACCAGGGAGGAACCACCCGTGAGACTGCGCAGGCCGCGAAGGCCACGTCTCCCCCGCACCCGTACCGGGCAGCGGAGGCTCGTGCAGGCCGTGATGGCCGGGTGCGTGCTCGCCCTGCTTCCGTCGACCTGGATGTACGTGGTGACGGGCGACCGGCTGCGCACCACCGCGGACGTGCCCCGCACCGAGGTCGCCGTCGTCTTCGGCGCCGGTCTGTGGAACGACGAGCCGTCGCCGTATCTCGCCCACCGTCTGGACGCGGCGGCGAAGCTGTACCGCGAGGGCCGGATCGAGGTCGTCCTCGTGACCGGCGACAACAGCCGCGAGGAGTACGACGAACCCGACGCCATGCGGACCTATCTCACCGAGCACGGGGTGCCCGACCGGCGGATCGTCAGTGACTACGCCGGGTTCGACACCTGGGACTCGTGCGTCCGCGCCAAGAAGATCTTCGGCGTCGACGAGGCCGTGCTGATCAGCCAGGACTTCCACATCCGGCGGGCGGTCGCGCTCTGCCAGGAGGCGGGCGTGAGGTCGTACGGCATCGGGGTCGAGGCCAGGCACGACGTCACCTGGTACTACGGCGGGGCGCGGGAGATCCTCGCGGCCGGGAAGGCGGCTGTGGACGCGGTCTTCGAGCCGGACCCCCGGTTCCTCGGGCCCAGGGAACCGGGGGTGGGCCAGGCACTCGCTAGCGGCCGGTGAAGCGTGGGGCGCGTTTCTCCAGGAAGGCGGTCATGCCCTCCTTCTGGTCGTGGGTGGCGAACAGGGCGTGGAACACCCGGCGTTCGTAGCGGATGCCGTCGCGCAGGCCCGTTTCCAGGGACTGGTTGACGCACTCGCGGGCCGCCCTGACCGCCGTACGGCCGTAGGAGGCGATCGTCTCCGCCGCCGACAGGGCCTCCGGGAGGGCCTGTTCGTCGGGGACGACCCGGGAGACCAGGCCCGCCGCCTCCGCCTCCCTCGCGTCCATGGTGCGGCCCGTGAGGACCAGGTCCATCGCCTTGGCCTTCCCCACGAGCCGGGTCAGGCGCTGGGTGCCGCCGATGCCGGGGATCACGCCGAGCCTGATCTCCGGCTGGCCGAAGACCGCGGACTCCCCCGCGATCACCAGGTCGCACATCATCGCGAGCTCGCAACCGCCGCCCAGCGCATGGCCGTTGACGGCGGCGACCTTCGGGGTGCGGAGGTCCGCGAACTCCTCCCAGGCCGCGAAGTAGTCCTCCGCCGCCATGTCCACGGCCGTCCTCGTGGACATCTCCTTGATGTCGGCCCCGGCCGCGAAGACCTTCTCGGAGCCGGTGACCACGAAGCAGCCGACCTCGGGGTCCTCGTCCAACGGGCGGAGCGTGTCGAGGAGTTCGGTGAGGAGCTCGCCGCTCAGGGCGTTGAGGACATGGGGGCGGTGCAGTCGTACGACCACCACACGGTCGTGGCGTTCGGTCTTGATCGTGTCCATCCGTCGTCTCCTCCTGTGGGTCTACGAGTCCCAGATCGCGCCGTACGCCGGAATCCCCCGCCGTTCCAGGCCCTCCACGACCTGCCACGTCAGCTTCTTGTTGCTGATGCAGATGACCGCCTCGGCGCCGAAGTCCCGGTAGGCGGCGTACGCGAGGCGGACCATGTCGGGTTTGCCGTCGCGGGTGGTGTCCCAGATCAGGGCGTCGGGCTGGACGGCGAGGATCTCCTCGACGAGGGCGTCGCCGTAGGTGGTGCGGGGGTCGCGGGTCGCCCAGACCAGGCGGGAGGGGACCTCGGCGGCGAGGAGGTGCGGGAGGCAGGGTCCGATGCCGCTGCCGGTCGCCACGTAGATCACCTTCTTGAAGAGGGTCTCGATGTTGGCGACTCCGGCCGTGGTGATGCCCTTCACCCATACGCGGTCGGGAAGTTCGTCGATGAAGGAGCCCGTCCAGTCGCCGGCCCTGGAGATCGTCAGACGGAAGCCGGGTTCGCCGGGGGCCGGGACGTTGGCGAAGGAGTGCCATTCCTTCAGGGGGCTGCGGCTGATGGCCGTGGAGGAGCCCGCGAAGGGGGTCTCGCCGTGGTCGAAGCGGGCCAGCACGACGTGCGGGGAGGGGCGTTCGAGTCGTACGTCGACCTTGCGCAGCCTCAGCCAGGGCAGGGCGACGCTGAACGTGACGACGGACAGGACCGAGACCTCCGCCGGGCCGGGGGACACCAGGAGCGTGTGGGTCCAGAAGAGGGCGAGGGCCGTCCAGCCGCCGAAGCGGTGGATCTTCTCGAAGTGGTCGTGGTGGCGGGAGCGGAAGGGAGGCAGGGCCGTGGCGATGATCAGCGCGAGGAGGGCCAGCAGGGACCAGCCCACGGCCGCCGGCGCCCCCTTGGGGGTGCTGATCGTCAGCGCCAGGAACCAGGCCGTGCCCGCCAGCGCCCCGCCTACGTGCAGGCCGCCGAAGTGGTAGACCTTGCCCAGCGTCCAGCGGATCTTCAGGGGCCAGTTCGGCGATGCCCGAGTGGCCAGCCGGAAGAAGAGGTTGATGACGTACTGCTGGCGGACGATCACGGCGAGGGCGAGGTTGGCGAGGGCCGCGTGCCCCATCGTGCGGTCCGACGGGGTCCAGCTCGCGTACAGAAACCCGGCGTTGACCAGCAGGACCAGGGCCGCCAGCCGGTTGTGGTGCATCAGCCGCGGGTGCTTCAGCACGCGGCGCAGGGGCGAGGTCAGCGGGGGCAGGTCGATGTCCTGGCGTTCCAGTGAGGTCGTCATCGGGACACCACCGTCCGCTCCTCCGCCAGCCGCAGCAGGGCCGCCTTGTCGATCTTTCCGCGGTCGGTCTCGGGTAGTTCTGTCAGGGGCATGACACTCTCGGGGACGCAGTAGTACGGCAGCGCGTCCGCCACCGCGCGCCGGGCCGTGTCGGGGTCGACGTCGGCCGGGGTGACGAAGGCGACCAGGGTGCGGGCGTCCTGTTTCAGGGTGACCGCGCGGCGGCAGCCCTCGACCGACTCCAGGACCGAGGAGACGGAGTCCAGTTCGACGCGGAAGCCGCGGACCTTGACCTGGTCGTCGGTGCGGCCGAGGTGTTCGAGCTCGCCGTCGGGGGTCCAGCGGCCGAGGTCCCGGGTGCGGAACATCCGGTGGCCTGCGCCCAGGAAGGGGTCGGGGGCGTAGCGCTCCGCGTTGAGGCGGTCGTTGTCGAGATAGCCCGCCGAGACGCAGGTGCCGCCCGCCCACATCTCCCCCACCTCGCCGATCGGCAGCGGGCGCAGGTCGGCGTCGAGGACGTAGACCGTGTTGTTGGGGGTGGGGCGGCCGATGGACAGGACCGGCGACGACGGGTCGTGGCGGTGCATCGTGTTGACGATGGTCGTCTCCGTCGGGCCGCAGCAGTTGTAGAACGTCGCCTGGCGGGCCCAGCGGTCGGCCAGCGGACGTGGGCAGGGCTCCCCCGCCACCGCGACCGTGCGGACACGCGGGCAGCGTGCCGGGTCGATGCCGGACAGGACCGTCGGGGTCGCGATGACGACGTCCGCCGTACGGGCCGCCGCCGCGATGTCCCTGCCGCGGATGACGAGGGTGCCGCCGTGGGCCAGGCAGCCGAGGATCTCCCAGGCGGCCATGTCGAAGGCGATGTTGAGGAGCTGGGCGACCCGGTCGCCGGGGCGGATGCCGAGGTCGCCGGGGGCGGTGAGAAGGATGTTCGCGACATTGCGGTGGGTGACCTTCACACCGTTGGGCCGGCCGGTGGTGCCGGAGGTGAAGAGGACGTAGCAGCCGTCGTCGGGGTGGACCGGGATGTCCGGCCTGGCCGCCCGGTCCGCGCGCGGGGCCGGGATGTACGGCAGCGGCTCGTCGAGGGCGATCAGACGGTGGCCCGGCGGGAGCGGGACGCGGTGGGCGTGCTCGGCGACCGTGATCACCACCCGGGTGCGGGCGGTGCGGATGACGTGGGCGAGCTGGGGCGCGGGGGCGAGACCGATGTCCTGGGGGACGTAGGCGGCACCCGCCTTCAGGATGCCGAGCAGGCCGATGAGCATCGGGATCGAACGGCGGACGAAGAGGCCGACATGGTCGCCGGGCCGGACGCCCTCGCGGACGAGGCGGGCGGCGAGGGCGTCGGCGTGGCGGTCGAGTTCGCCGTACGTGATCCGCGCGCCGAGGTGTTCGGCGGCGACGGCGTGCGGGTCGGCGTCCGCCCGGCGCTCGACGGCTCGGTGGATCAGCGGGTCCGGGACGGGGACGGCCGGACCGACGCCGTACTGCCGGAAAAGGTGCTGGTCGCGGGGGGTCAAATGGCGCAGGGGCATGCTGGGGAAACCTCCTGGCTGACGTTTCGCATGAGGGAGTCGCCTGGCGCCAAGCTGGATCCGCGCTCGACTGTAGCCCCGGTTTTTCAACACTCAACAATGCGTCGTCGGCCATCGAAGGAAGGGAACGCGCCACATGTGGCGTCTTTCACAACAACGGCAACTCACGCCCCCGCCCGCGGCGACTCATGGGTGGACAGCTGTGTGCCTCACCGCGCCCGGTGCCCGGCGGGGAGGTCACCGTGCCGCCCGCGTAACAGGGGGCCGCCGCGCACGTAACACGGCCGAAGCACGCTGAGGAGCATGCAGAACTCCGCGACGCCCACCCACTGCCCCTACTGCGCCCTGCAGTGCGGGATGAATCTCACGCCGGTCCCGGACGGGGGCGTGGAGGTGACCGAGCGCGCGGACTTCCCGGTGAACCGGGGGGCGCTGTGCGGCAAGGGCCGGACGGCTCCCCAGGTGCTCTCCTCCCGGGTGCGCCTGACCTCCCCGTTGGTGCGGCACGAGGGCAAGCTTGTGCCCGCCACCTGGGACGAGGCGCTGGACCGGATCGCCGGGGAACTGCGGCGTACGCGTGCGGAGCATGGTCCGGACGCGTGCGGGGTGTTCGGCGGGGGCGGCCTGACGAACGAGAAGGCGTACACGCTGGGCAAGTTCGCCCGGGTCGTCCTCGGCACCTCGCAGATCGACTACAACGGCCGCTTCTGCATGTCCTCCGCGGCGGCCGGCGGGATCAAGGCGTTCGGGCTCGACCGCGGACTGCCGTTCCCGCTGGAGGACATCCCCAGGACGGGCTGTGTGATCCTCGTCGGCTCCAACCTCGCCGAGACCATGCCCCCGTCGCTGCGCTTCTTCAACGAGCTGCGCGAGAACGGCGGCACCCTCGTCGTCATCGACCCGCGGCGCACGAAGACCGCCGAACAGGCCGACCTGCACCTGGCGCCCAGGCCCGGCACGGACCTCGCACTGGCACTCGGTCTGCTGCACCTCGTCGTCGCCGAGGGCCGGGTGGACGAGGAGTACGTCCGTGAGCGCACGGTCGGCTGGGAGGACGCCCGGGCCGCCGCCATGGCGCACTGGCCGGAGTACGTGGAGCGGATCACCGGCGTGCCGGTGCCCCAACTCCGGGAGACCGTGCGGATGTTCTGCGAGCCCGAGTCCGCGATGGTGCTGACCGCGCGCGGGCCCGAGCAGCAGTCCAAGGGCACGGACACGGTGGGCGCGTGGATCAACCTGTGCCTGGCGACCGGGCGGGCGGGCCGTCCGCTGAGCGGATACGGCTGCCTCACCGGGCAGGGCAACGGACAGGGCGGGCGCGAACACGGCCAGAAGGCCGACCAGCTGCCCGGCTACCGCAAGCTGGACGACCCGGCGGCGCGACGCCATGTGGCCGAGGTGTGGGGGGTGGACCCGGACAGCCTGCCCGGACCCGGCCGCAGCGCGTACGAATTGCTGGACGCACTGGGCACGGACATCAGGTCGCTGCTGCTGATGGCGTCCAACCCGGTGGTCTCGGCGCCGCGTGCTGCGCACATCGAGGAGCGCATCAAGTCGCTCAACTTCCTCGCCGTCTGCGACGTCGTGCTGTCGGAGACGGCCGAACTCGCGGACGTCGTCCTGCCGGTCACCCAGTGGGCGGAGGAGACGGGCACCACCACCAACCTTGAGGGCCGGGTGCTGCTGCGCCGACAGGCGATCACCCCGCCCGAGGGGGTGCGCAGCGACCTGGAGGTCATGCACGCCCTCGCCGACCGGCTCGGTGTGGAGAAGGGCTTCCCGACCGACCCCGAGGAGGTCTTCGAGGAGCTGCGGCGGGCCAGCGCGGGCGGGCCGGCGGACTACTCCGGGATCACCTACCGCAGGCTGGCGGAGGAGAACGGGGTGTTCTGGCCGTGCCCCGCGGCCGACGCCGATGCGGAAGCGGGGCACCCCGGCACCCCCCGTCTCTTCCTCGACCGCTTCGCCACCCCCGACGGCCGTGCCCGCTTCGTGCCCGTCTCGCACCGGGCCTCGGCGGAGGAGCCGGACGACGAGTACCCGGTGCTGCTGACCACCGGCCGGGTCGTCGCCCAGTACCAGTCCGGCGCCCAGACCCGCCGCGTCGACGAGCTGAACGCCGCCGCCCCCGGCCCGTTCGTCGAACTGCACCCGAGGCTGGCGGCCCGGCTCGGCGCGGCCGAGGGCGACCCGGTGGCGGTCGTCTCCCGGCGGGGCCGGGCCGTGGCACCGGCCCGGATCACCACCGGCATCCGCCCCGACACCGTCTTCATGCCCTTCCACTGGCCGGGCGAGGGCCGCGCGAACACGCTCACCAACCCCGCCCTCGACCCGACCTCGCGGATGCCGGAGTTCAAGACGTGCGCGGTGCGGGTGGAGGCGGTGGAGCGGTAGCCGGCGCGGGCGGTGAGGTCCTGGTCACGGAACCGTACGCTGATCCGCGATGACCCATGACTTTGGCTACCGCTGGGGCCACTCCGCGCTGACCGTCGACTTCGACTTCGGCGGTGACTCGCCCCGGATGCTGGGGATGGCCCGCCCGGACGACCCCGAACCGCACCCGGGCACCCTGCCGTTGGCCGACGTCACACTCCTCGGGGAGGGTACGGGATGGTCGGGCCCGCGATTCCGGGGCACGGCGCTCGGACCGCGCCTGAGACACCGGGCGCACCACGCCACGTACGGCGACGGCTGGCATCGTCTGAGCGTTGAACTCCAGGACCCGGCAAGCGGGTTGACCGTCCACGCCGAGTACTCGTCGCCGGACGGGGTGGCGGTACTGCGGTCCCGGGTGCGGCTGCGCAACGACGGGGCCCGGGAGTTGACCGTTCGCTCCGCCGGCAGCCTGCTCCTCGCCGGGCTGCCCTCCCCCGACATCCTGGACGTGCACCGGGCGCGCAACGACTGGCTGGCCGAGGGCCGTTGGTACACCGAGCCGCTCCGGGACTCCGTGCCGGACATCGGGCGGGACGTCCACGAGCACGACTCGCGGGCGGCGCTGCGGCTGGTGGGGCGCGGGAGCTGGCCGACCGACGGGCACCTGGCGATGGGGGCGCTCACCGACCGCACCGACGGCCGCTGCTGGCTGTGGCAGATCGAGTCGGCGGCCGGGTGGGTGTGGGACGCGGGTGAGGCTCCGGCGCGGCAGACGTACGTGGGTCTTGGCGGGCCGGCCCATGACGAGCACGGGTGGCGCCAAGTGCTGGCGCCGGGCGCGGAGTTCGCGTCCGAGTATGCGGCCGTGGCGCTCGGCGACGGCTTCGACGGGGCGCTGGCCGCGCTGACGTCGTACCGCCGGCGGATACGCCGCCCGCACCCGGACCATGAACGGCTGCCCGTCGTCTTCAACGACTACATGAACACGCTGATGGGCGACCCGACCACCGAGAAGCTGCTGCCGCTGGTCGACGCGGCGGCGCAGGCCGGGGCGGAGTACTTCTGCGTGGACGCCGGGTGGTACGACGACACGGCGGACGGGGGCTGGTGGGACAGTGTGGGGGCCTGGCAGCCGTCCGGGCGGCGGTTTCCCGGCGAGGGCGGCATCGGGGTGGTCCTGGAGCGGATCCGGGAGCGCGGGATGGTGCCGGGGCTGTGGCTGGAGCCCGAGGTGGTCGGGGTGCGGAGCCCGGTCGCGGCGGAGCTGCCGGACGCGGCGTTCCTGCGGCACGACGACGGCAGCCGGGTCACCGAACAGGGGCGGCACCAGCTGGACCTGACCCATCCGGCGGCTCGGGCGCACCTGGACAGGACGGTCGACCGGATCGTGGGCGAGTGGGGCGTCGGCTATCTCAAGCTGGACTACAACATCACCACGTCGGCGCCGGGGCTGCTGGAGCACACACGGGCCTGGCGGGGGTGGGTCTCGGCCGTCCTGGAGCGGTATCCGGCGCTGGTGATCGAGAACTGCGCGTCGGGCGGGATGCGGATGGACGGGGCCTCGCTGTCCGTCACCCAGCTCCAGTCGACCTCCGATCAGCAGGATCCCGTCCGCTGTCCGCCGATCGCGGCGGCCGCGCCGGCCGTGGTGCCGCCGGAGCAGGGGGCGGTGTGGGCGTACCCGCAACCGGAGTTCGGGGACGAGGAGATCGCGTTCACCTTGGGCACCGCGCTGCTCGGCCGGATCCATCTCTCCGGGCATCTGGACCGCATGACGGAGCGTCAGCTCGGGCTCGTGCGGGACGCGGTGGCGACCTACAAGGCGATCCGCGGGGATCTGTCGACGGCGGTGCCGTTCTGGCCGCTGGGGCTGCCGGGATGGGCGGACGAGTGGGTCGCGGCGGGACTGCGGACGCCGGTGGCGGGGGCCACGTACGTGTCGGTGTGGCGGAGGGGCGGTGGCGGTGAACTGGCCTTGCCCGTAGACCACTTGGCGGGCGCCGAGGGCGTACGGGCGGAGGTGCTGCACGCGGCCGGGGATGCGGCGGCGGAGTGGGACGCGACGAGCGGGCTGCACGTGACGCTGCCGTCGGCGCCCTCGATGGTGCTGGTGCGGCTCATGTAGCCGGGTCGGAGCGGACGACGTGGCGGCCGAGCCAGTCCCCGCTCTCGATGAGCTTGCCGCAGACCCGCAGCCCCGTCGCCACGGCGGGAGCGGCGAGGTACACCCACGCGCGCACGGAGGTCCCGTCGGCGGTCCGGACGACGTCGCGCTCGACCCGCTCGTAGAGGTTGCGGGGGTCGCCGGGGGCGTAGTCCTCAAGGCGGTCGAGGGCGACGAGGAGGTCGTCGTACGCGTCGGGGAGGGCGGTGACGAGTTCGCCGTGGACGGTGCCGGGGTCCTCCACGGCGTAGGGGTAGCCGGGGCCGTCGTAGAGCACGGCGTTGTCGAGCCGGCCGGGCACCTCGGAGCTCGTGCGGCCGCGCAGGAAGGCGTCGTGGTTGACCTCTCCGGGGCGGAGGGTGCCGTAGACGAAGAACGGGAGTCTCACGGAAACGATTCTCTCCCCACACACACGGGTGCCGGACGTGCACAGACGCTCTATGGACATGACATGTCATGCCCCCTTAAATCTCAGGCAGCACGCGCGCCGCCTCCCGTTTCCCCCACTCTCCTTCCCCCCACTTCTCCTCCCTCCGCTCCCCCCACGCGCCTCAAGGCGCCTTTCCAAGGAGACAGATGAGCCGGATACGTCCCGTCCGCCATGCCCGGTCCCTCGTCGGGTCCCGCCTGGCCACGGCCGGTGTCGCCGCCACCGCCGCGACCCTCCTCGCCGCCGCGCTCGTCCCCACCGCGGGTGCGGCCGACCGGCCCACCCGGGCCACGGCGATCGACAACGCGGCCGACGCGCTCGTGGACCAGGCCTCGGCGCTCGGCCTCACGTCGGCACAGGACACCGAGGTCCGGGACGTGGTGGTCGACAAGGACGGCGCGCAGCACGTCCGTTACGACCGCACGTATCGCGGACTGCCCGTGCTGGGCGGCGACTTCGTGGTCCACCTGGCCGCGGACGGCACGTACCGCAGCGCGAACAGGGCCACCCGCCAGGCGATTTCGCTCCCCTCCATCACCCCGCTCCTCACCGCCCCGAAGGCCGCCGGCCTCGCGACCGACGCCCTGCGCGCGGCCAACCTCGGCGAGACCCTGAGGAAGCTGACCGCCAAGCCCGAGCTGGTCGTCGACGCCCTGCACGGCACTCCGAAGCTGGCCTGGCGGACGAACGTCGTCGCCCAGGACTCCCAGGGCAACCCGGTGGCCCGGACGGTACTGACCGACGCGGGCAGCGGTGCGCAGATCGACGCGTGGGACTCGATCGAGACGGCGACCGGCGACGGAAAGTCGCTGTACGGCGGGACGGTGCCGCTGGAGACGACCCTGTCGGGATCGGCGTACCAGCTGAAGGACGCGACGCGCGGGAACACATACACGGGCGACGCGGCGAACAAGACCGACCTCTGCATCCTGGGCATCTGCATCAGCCGCGCGCCGTCGACGGTCTTCACGGACGCCGACAACCACTGGGGCACAGGCGCGGCTTCGGACCGTGCGACGGCGGCGGTGGACGCGCAGTACGGCACCGACGTCACCTGGGACTACTACAAGAACGTCCACGGCCGCAGCGGTATCGCCGGCGACGGCAAGGGCTCCTTCAACCGCGTCCACTACGGCAACGCCTACAACAACGCCTTCTGGGACGACACTTGCGGCTGCATGACGTACGGCGACGGTGACGGGACGCAGCTCGGCCCGCTGGTGTCGCTGGACGTGACGGGGCACGAGATGTCGCACGGCGTGACCTCGAAGACGGCGGCCCTGACGTACTCGGGTGAGTCGGGCGGCCTGAACGAGGCGACGTCCGACATCTTCGGCACCCTGGTGGAGTTCTACGCGGGCAACGCCTCGGACACCGGGGACTACCTGATCGGCGAGAAGATCGTCCGGCCGGGCTTCGGCCGGGACGCCCTCCGCTACATGGACAAGCCGTCGAAGGACGGCAACTCGGCTGACTACTGGAGCAGTTCGGTCGGCAACCTGGACGTCCACTACTCCTCGGGCGTGGCGAACCACTTCGCGTACCTCCTGGCGGAGGGCAGCGGGGCCAGGACCATCAACGGTGTCTCCTACAACTCCCCCACCTCCAACGGCTCCACGGTGACGGGCATCGGCCGGGCCAAGCTCGGCGCGATCTGGTACCGGGCGCTGACCGTCTACATGACGTCCTCCACGAACTACGCGGGGGCGCGGACGGCGACGCTGAACGCGGCGAAGGATCTTTACGGTTCCGGGAGCACGGAGTACAACGCGGTGGCGGCGGCGTGGAGCGCGGTGAACGTGAACTGAGGGTGGGGAGGGGTGCTGCCGGGCCTATCGCCTCTCGGCGGTCTTCCGCGGGTCGTCCGCCAGGATGCGGTCCGCGAGCCGCCGTACCTGCTCCTCCACGGGCTCGTCTCGGGTGATGAACAACTCGTACCCGTAGAAGGCCATGCGTTCGGTGTCCGGCCCCGGGGCCTGGTGGAACATGACGTCCACTCCCTCGGGGCCGGTGAACGCCTCGGGAAGGCCGGGCTCCTCGCGGCGCGGTGAGACGCATGTGAGGACGCAGCCCCAGCGTGCGAACCAGCCGCTGTCCACGAGGGTCTCGTGCAGGAGCCGCGCGGCGGTGTCCACCGGTTCCTCCCAGCTGCGGTCCGCGGCGGCCCGCGCGAGTTCCGCCTCGTACTGGGCGAGGTCGAAGCGGAACTCCTCCGGCAGGGCGGTGATGTCGCTGGTGTTCTCCCACGCGTCCCAGATCACCTGGTCGCCCTCGCGGCGCACGGTGACGTACAGGGCGCCGCAGCAGCCGGCCGTGCAGGACGGCTCGGTGATCATGATCCGGCGGGGTTCCTCCGTGGCCGTCAGCGGCCAGCTCTCGGCCGGTCCCGTCCAGAGGCGGCAGCTGGGTGCGACGCCGTCCGGGTGGACCTCCTTCAGGACGTCCGCACCGTCGATCAGAGGCCGCACCTCGGCCCAGGGATCCCGGTCCCACTGCTGCGGGATCCGGTGCTGGAGGGTCAGGGTGCTGAGCGCCGGCCGTCGGGTCATGGCCCCATGATCGGCCGAGGCGGCACACCCGCGAAACCCGGTTTCCGGCGCGGCCCCGCACCAGGGGCGCCCCTGCAGCACGTGCGCCCTACGCCCCGTACGGGCGCTTCTGCCTCGCCTCCCGCAGTCCCGTGCCCCACCACACCAGCTGGTCGAGCATCGTCTTCGCCGCCGCGTCCGGGCCCGACGGGTCGAGCAGCTTGCCGTTGTCGTCGAAGGCTCCCCTGGCGTGGTCGAAGGACACGGTGTCCCGCATGGTCACCGCGTGGAGCTCCGCGAAGACGTGCCGCAGGTGCTCCACCGCGCGCAGGCCGCCGGAGATGCCGCCGTAGGAGGCGAGGGCCACGGGTTTGGCCTGCCATTCGGTGTAGTGCCAGTCGATGAGGTTCTTCAGACCGGCCGGGTAGGAGTGGTTGTACTCGGGGGTGAGGACGACGAAGGCGTCCGCGCCGGCGAGCTTCGGGGAGATGTCCGCGAGGGCCGCCGTCGTTTCCGGCGTCCGGGCGAGGGACGTGGGGAGGTCCGTGTCCGCGACGTCCACGACCTCGGTGACCAGGTCGTCCCGGTCGCGCATACGGTCGAGGAGCCAGTCGGCGACGACGGGGCCGAAGCGGCCGTGGCGGTTGCTGCCGACGACGAGGGTGACCCGCAGGGGGGTGTCGGTGATCTGCATACGGAACAGCGTGATACCTGAACCGAACTTGAGGTCAACTCCCGCTCGAGCGCGGCTGGAGTCACCCGGTCGCACCCCCGCCCCGCACCCGTCGGGTTCCCTTCCGTGACACCCCCGCCCCACGCCGGTGACCTGCCCAAACACCGGCCGGGGAGTCCCGGCGCACACCGGCCTGACACCCATTCACCGCATTTCTGACACACCCTCAGGAAGCGCGCTCGACTCGCTGCCACTTACCTCGGAAGGGCAGGGGACACCCAAGAGCTCCAGGGAGCACCGATGCGCCGCACCGCCCGCATGCTGACCGGCACCGCGCTCGCCGTGGCCACCGCCGGTCTGGTCGCCGCGCCCGCGGCCGGCGCGGACGCGGGATCCCTGGAGGTGTACCCGTCCTCGGTCGTGCCCGGCGGGCAGGTCACCGTGAACACGGCGGCGTGCGGGGACGGCGGTACGGCGGCGGGTGACGCGAGTGCGGTGGGCGCCGGGACCTTCACGCTCGCGCCCAGCACCCATGAGCAGGACGCGATCGGGCAGTTCGAGGTGCCCGAGAGCGCGCAGCCGGGGACGTACGAGATCGTCGCGACGTGCGCGGAGGGCGGGCGGCGGGTCACGGGCGACCTCGTGGTCACGCTGACCTCGGCCCGTCAGCAGGTGTATCCCCGGGGAAGTGTGAAGACGGGGGTCGGTGGCGCTCTGGGCCCCGATCCCGTGCAGACCGCGGCCGGCGTGGCGGCTCTCGCCGTCGCCGCCGCGGGCGGTACCTGGCTCCTGCATCGCCGGGCGAGAGGCGACGGGATCTGACGGACACCCTCCGCTGTCCGTCCGCCGGTACCGCATGTCCCTCCCCCTCCGGGTCCGATGCCCCTCGCGGCCCGGAGGGGGACGGGGGTCCAGCGAGAGGAGGTTCGCGTGCCCATGTTCGGCTTCGGCAGATTCGGCAGGGTCGGCAGGGTCGGCACGTTCAGCAGGTTCCGGTCCGGGCTCGGCCGGCTCACCCGGGTCAGCAACGTGGTCATAGCGGCCGTCACCGTCGTCGCGCTGTGCACCGGCGCGTGGCTGCTCCGCAGCGGTGCGGAGAGCCACGCCCCGCCGCAGCCCACCGCCGCCGAGGCCCGCGGCGGGCACGCCGACCCGCGCTCGGCGCCCGCGCTGCCGCCGTCCCCGCCCGACCGCATCCGCATCCCGTCGATCCGCGTGGACGCGCCGCTGACGGGCCTCGGCCTCACCCCCACCGGCAGCCTCGACGTCCCGCCCGCCGCGCAGGAGAACCTCGCCGGCTGGTACGAGGCCGGCACCGTCCCCGGTGAGACCGGCACCGCGATCGTCGCCGGCCATGTCGACAACGCGGACGGCCCCGCCGTCTTCTACGACCTCGGCGCCCTGACGAAGGGCAGCACCATCGAGGTGGACCGGCGCGACGGCGGCACGGCCGTCTTCTCGGTCGACTCCGTCGAGGTGTACGACGCGAAGGACTTCCCCGACGAGAAGGTGTACGGCGCCGCGCACCGGCCCGAGCTGCGGGTCATCACCTGTGGCGGGGGCTACTCACGCTCGACCGGCTACCAGGGGAACGTGGTCGTGTTCGCGCATCTCAGCGCGAGTCGCTGACGACGCTCCGGGCGATCGTCCGCGCGCACTCCAGCGATTCCGCCCCCGCGGTGTCCACCTCCACGTCGTACACCACCCCCTGGTGCACGATCTGCGCCTGCTTCTCCGCCATCCCCCGCACCCGGTCGCCCCGCGCGATCTCCCGGCCCGCGGCCACCTCGGGGGCGCAGCGGACGCCGACCCAGAGGACGTCGAGGCCGTCGAGGACCCGGCGCCAGCGTTCCTGGGTCGCGGCCCCGCCGAGGAAGACGTCGTCGATGATCACGCGGACGCCGGCGTGGGCCATGGCCGCGATCCCGCTCGCCCAGGCCGCCTCCAGAGCCATGAACTCCGGGCCGACGTGCACCGCGCCGTCCGCCCCGAACTCGATTCCCGCGCCCTCCTTCGGCATCGCCTCGATCAGCGAGTCGACCCCGAAGGTCAGCCACGGGTCCGGCAGCACCGCCTGCAGACACCGCACGATCCCCGACTTGCCGGAGCTTGAGCCGCCGTTGAGCACGATCACCTGGGTCGCCACGGGATCACCGTAGGTCAGGCGATCCACTGCTCGTACGCCATTTTCGCGACCAGCGAGAACACCACGGTCAGCAGGACGACCCGGACGAAGCCGCTGCCCTTCTTCAGTGCGGTGTGCGCGCCGAGGGTGCCGCCCGCCAGGTTGAACACGGCCATGAGCGCGGCCAGCTGCCACAGGACCGTGCCCTGCCAGGCGAAGGTGGCGAGCGCGCCGGCGTTGGTGCAGCAGTTGACGATCTTGGCGGTGGCGGAGGCGGTCACCAGGTCGAGGTGGAGCACGGCGGTGAGGGCGAGGACCAGGAAGGTTCCGGTGCCGGGGCCGATCAGACCGTCGTAGAAGCCGATGCCGAGGCCCGCGAGACCGATCGCGGCGAGGATGCGGCGGCGGGTGGCGGGTCCGGTCGCGGGGGCGGTACCGAAGGCGGGGCGGAGGATCACGAAGGCGGCGACGCCGAGGAGGACGACCATGATCACGGGCTTCAGTACGTCCGTGCTCATGCCGGCCGCGAAGAAGGCGCCGGCACAGGACCCGGCGAGTGCGGCCAGACCGATCCGTACGGCGAGCCGCACATCCACGGGCGCCTTGCGGGCGTACGTCACCGCCGCCCCCGACGTACCGACGATCGCCACCGCCTTGTTGGTGCCGAGCGCGTACGCGGCGGGCGTGTCCGACGGCAGGCCGAGCAGCATGGCCGGCAGCAGGAACAGCCCCCCGCCGCCGACCACGGCGTCGATCCAGCCGGCCGCCAGGGCCGCGAGGCAGAGGACGACGAGGGTGGTCAGCGATATGTCGGGCATGATCGCGACCCTAGACAGCGGATAGGTGCCCAGTCCATCGAGATGAGTTTCCGCACCTCACAGCCGGCCCCCGGTCCGCCCCCGGAACCCTCACACCCACCCCCCGCCCCTGTTGAGGGCAGCGTTCCTCGCGGGAAACAGGGGTGATGCCGTCGGGTAACACCGGCATCGCACGCTCCTAGGCATGACCTCGAATACGCGTGTGGTGGTGATCGGCGCCGGGCTCGCGGGCGTCCGTCTCGCCCGGCGGCTCGGCGAGCTCGGTACGTCCGTGACGCTGATCGGCGAGGAGGAGCACCGCCCGTACAACCGGGTCCTGCTCGCCGAGGTGCTGGCCGGGCGGTACAGCCCCGACGTGATCGCGCTGCCCGCTCCCGCGGAGCTCACGCGCGGCCGGGTCACGGGCATCGACCGCGAGGTGCGAGCCGTACACCTCGCGGACGGCTCGAAGATCGCATACGACCGACTGGTTCTGGCCACCGGGTCGAACCCGGTGCTGCCGCCCCTGCGCGGACTGTTCACTCCTGATCACGAGCTGCCCGACGGCGTCCACGCCTTCCGGACCATGGACGACTGCCTCGGGCTGTCGAAGGCCGTGCGGCCGGGGGCCAAGGCGGTCGTCATCGGTGGCGGGCTCCTCGGTGTCTCCGCCGCCCGCGCGCTCGCCCAGCGCGGCGCCCAGGTGATCCTCGCCCAGCAGTCCGAGCGGCTCATGGAACGCCAGCTCGACCCGAACGCCTCGAAGCTCGTCCGGCGGCACCTGACCGGGCTCGGTGTCGAGGTCCACACCGAGTGCCGGGTGCGGGACGTGCACTGCGTCGGCGGCGCCGTCCGCTCGGTCGAGATGGCCGACGGCTACGCCCTCGACGCCGACCTGGTGGTCCTGGCCTGCGGGGTCCACCCCAAGGTCGGTCTCGCCCAGGTCGCGGGCCTTGAGGTCCGCAAGGGCATCGTCGTCGACGACGAGCTGCGCACGTCCGACCCGCACATCCACGCCATCGGCGACTGCGCCCAGCACCACGGCACCGTCTACGGACTCGCCACCCCGGCCCTCGAACAGGCCGAGGTGCTGGCCGAGTTGCTCGCCGGTCGGGCCAATGCCCGTTACACCGGTACCCGTTCGCTGACCCGGCTCACGCTGGCCGGTCAGACCGCCTTCGACCTCGCCGCGTTCGGGGAGACGGAGGCGCTTCCCGGCGACGACGTCGTCCAGCTCGCCGATGCCACCCGAGGCACCTACCGCAAGGTCGTCGTCCGCGACGACCGCCTGGTCGGCGGGGTCCTCGTCGGCGAACTCGGCACCGTCGGCGCGCTGGCGCGCGCCTGGGAGGGAGCAGAGCCGCTCCCCGACGACGGCCCCCTGCTCCACCTGCTCACCAACGATGGAGGCTCCTGATGACCGCCACCCCGGAGGCCACGGAGGCCACCCCCACGATCGTGCTCGTCGGCCACGGCATGGTCGGCCAGCGTTTTCTCGAGGCGCTCGCCGAGCGCGGCCTGACCGCCACGCACCGCGTGGTCGTGCTGTGCGAGGAGCCGCGTCCCGCGTACGACCGTGTCGCGCTCACCTCGTACTTCTCGGGCAAGACGCCCGAGGACCTGTCGATGACGGACATGGAGTTCATCGAGAAGCACGGCATCGAGCTGTACGTCGGTGACCCGGCCGAGGCCGTCGACCGCGCGGCGAAGAAGGTCACCGCCAGGTCCGGTCAGGTCTTCGACTACGACATCCTCGTGCTCGCCACGGGCTCGTTCCCGTTCGTGCCGCCCGTCCCCAACAAGGACGCCAAGGGCTGCTTCGTGTACCGCACGATCGAGGACCTCCTCGCCATCGAGGAGTACGCGAAGACGCGCACGACCGGTGCCGTGGTCGGCGGCGGTCTGCTCGGACTTGAGGCGGCCGGTGCGCTGAAGGGTCTCGGACTCACCTCCCACATCGTGGAGTTCGCGCCACGGCTGATGCCGGTGCAGGTCGACGAGGGCGGTGGCGCGGCGCTGCTGCGGACCATCCAGGACATGGGTCTGAGCGTCCACACAGGTGTGGGCACGCAGGAGATCGTGGTCGACGAGGACGGCGCCGTGACCGGCATGAAGCTGTCCGACGGCTCCGAACTCGCCACCGACCTGGTCGTGTTCAGCGCCGGTGTCCGCCCCCGCGACCAGCTGGCCCGCGCCTGCGGCCTCACGGTCGGCGAGCGCGGCGGCATCACGGTCGACGAGCAGTGCCGCACGGTGAGCGACCCCGCCGTCTTCGCCATCGGCGAGTGCGCGCTGGCCGCCGACGGCCGGGTGTACGGCCTGGTGGCGCCGGGTTACGAGCAGGCCGAGACGGCCGCCGCGACCATCGCCTCCGACGAGGCGGCCTTCCTGGGCGCCGACCTGTCGACCAAGCTCAAGCTGCTCGGCGTGGACGTGGCCTCCTTCGGTGACGCGCACGGCGCGACCGAGGGGTGCCTGGACGTCGTCTACTCCGACTCCCGTGCGGGCCTGTACAAGAAGCTGGTCATCGGACACGACGGCACGCTGCTCGGCGGCATCCTGGTCGGCGACGCGGAGGCGTACGGCACGCTGAAGGCGTTCACCGGCTCGGTCCCGCCGGTCTCCCCCGAGTCGCTGGTGCTGCCCGCCGGTGCCGGTGAGTCCGCCCAGCTCGGCCCGACCGCACTGCCGGACGACGCGATCATCTGCTCCTGCAACAACGTCCGCAAGGGCACGATCCGCGGGGCGGTCACCGAGCACCAGTGCACCACCGTGCCCGAGGTGAAGAAGTGCACCAAGGCCGGTACGACGTGCGGCAGTTGCGTCAAGGTCCTCGGCCAGCTGGTCACCGCCGAGCTGGAGGCGTCCGGCGTCGAGGTCGACAAGGGCCTGTGCGGCTGCTTCTCACAGACCCGCGAGGAGCTCTACGAGATCGTCCTCGCCCTGCGCATCAACACCTACCAGGACCTCCTGGACCGCTACGGCCGCGACGGCGCCAAGGGCGGCGACGGCTGCGAGGTCTGCAAGCCGGCGGTCGGCTCGATCATCGCCTCCCTCGCCCCGACGATCGGCGTGAGCGGCTATGTCCTGGAGGGCGAGCAGGCCTCGCTCCAGGACTCCAACGACCACTTCCTGGCCAACCTCCAGAAGAACGGCTCGTACTCGGTCGTCCCGCGCATCCCCGGCGGTGAGATCACCCCCGAGGGCCTGATCGTGATCGGTGAGATCGCCCGTGACTTCGGGCTCTACACGAAGATCACCGGCGGTCAGCGGATCGACATGTTCGGCGCCCGCGTCGAACAACTCCCGCTGATCTGGACCCGGTTGGTGGACGCCGGCTTCGAGTCCGGCCACGCGTACGGCAAGGCGCTGCGCACGGTGAAGTCGTGCGTCGGCCAGACCTGGTGCCGTTACGGCGTCCAGGACTCGGTCCGGATGGCGATCGACCTGGAGCTGCGCTACCGGGGCCTGCGCTCGCCGCACAAGCTCAAGTCGGCGGTGTCGGGCTGCGCCCGCGAGTGCGCGGAGGCCCAGTCGAAGGACTTCGGCGTCATCGCGACCTCCAACGGCTGGAACCTGTACGTCGGCGGCAACGGCGGCGCCACCCCGCGCCACGCGGACCTGCTCGCGCAGGACCTCTCCGACGCCGAACTGATCAAGCTGATCGACCGGTTCCTGATGTTCTACATCCGCACCGCCGACCGTCTGGAGCGCACCTCGACCTGGCTGGAGCGGATCCCGGGCGGCCTGGACCACGTACGGGATGTCGTGGTCGACGACTCCCTCGGTATCTGCGAGGAGTTGGAGTCGCTGATGGCGGCCCATGTCGCGCACTACGCCGACGAGTGGGCGACCACCATCAACGACCCTGAGAAGCTCGCCCGGTTCGTCTCCTTCGTGAACGCGCCGGACACCCCCGACCCGGTCGTCGGCTTCGTCCCCGAGCGCGGCCAGATCAAGCCCGACCTGCCGCTGCTTTCCATCGGAATGCGCACCCCCGACAACCCTGCCGACGTCCTGGAAGGATCCGCCCAGCGATGACTCTCGCACCCGAGACCACCGACCTGAAGATCCAGCTGCGGCTCGGCGACGACTGGTTCACGGTCTGCGACCTGAACGTCCTGCTGCCGGGCCGCGGGGTGGCGGCCCTGCTGCCCGACGGCCGGCAGGCGGCCGTCTTCCGCGACCGCGGCGGCAGGCTGTACGCCGTCGACAACCGCGACCCGTTCGGCGGCGCGGCCGTCCTCTCGCGCGGCCTCACCGGCTCCCACCAGGGCCGCCCCTTCGTCGCCTCGCCACTCCTGAAGCAGCGCTTCGACCTGGAGACGGGCCAGTGCCTGGACGACGAGACGGTGCGCATCACGGCGTACGAGGTCCGCACGGCCTGACGCCACGGCATACGTCGGGTGGCCACGGACTGCGGGTCGTGAGGGCCGGCAGGGCCATATTGCTTGACTGATCGTTCCAGAAAAACCTAGGCTGCGGTACGTGGCCAGGACCAAGGAGTTCGATCCGGAGGCCGCGCTGCAGGCAGCCCTGGAGCTGTTCTGGCGGCGCGGCTACGAGGCGACGTCGATGTCCGACCTCGTCGAGCACCTCGGCATCGGCAGAGCCAGCATCTACGCGACCTTCGGCAACAAGCACGAGCTGTATCTGAAGGCGCTGCAGCGGTATCAGGAACGGCTCCCGGACCTGCTCGGAGAGCTGTCCCAGCCGGGCCCGGTACTGCCCGCCGTACGGGCGCTCGTACGACGGTACGCGGACGAGGCCGCGGCCGAACACCTGCGTCTGAACGGCTGTTTCATCACCAACACGGCGGCCGAGCTCGCCCCGCACGACCCGGCCGCCGCGCGGCAGGTCGAGCGGAACTGGGACCACGTCGAGACGGTGCTGCACTCGGCACTGGTCCGGGCCCGGGCACAGGGCGAGCTGCCGGCCGAGCGTGATCCGCTCACCCTCGCGCGCATGCTCCTGGTGCTGCTGCAGGGCCTCAAGGTGGTGGGCAAGGCGTCACCGGACCCGGCGCGGGTGCGGGACGCGGCGGAACAGGCGCTGGCACTGCTGGACTGAGCTTTTCCGGGTGGCGCTTTTCATTTGCCGCCATACTGAACCGATCGGTCAAGAACAAGGGGAGATCATGACCAGGACCCGTTTCACCGACAGGACCGTCCTCGTGACCGGCGCCGGATCCGGGATCGGCCGTACCGTCGCCCTGGCGTTCGCCGCCGAGGGGGCGCAGGTGGTCGTGGCCGGACGCCGCCGGGAGCCACTGGACGAGACCGTCCGGCTGATCGAGGAGGCGGGCGGCAAGGCGCTGGCGGTGACCGCGGACGTCACCCGTGCCGCCGAGGTGCGGGGCGTGGTCGAAGCCGCCGTGGACCGGTTCGGCTCGCTCGACGTGGCGGTCAACAACGCGGGCGTCTTCCTCGGCGGACAGCCGCTGGCCGACCTCCCGGAGGCCGACTGGCACGAGCAGCTCGCCATCAACGTCACGGGCGTCTTCCTCGCCCTCCAGGCCGAGATCCGTCAGATGCGGACCCAGCCCTCCGGCGGCGCGATCGTCAACATCGCCTCCGTCTTCGGGACCCATATGCGCCACCCCGGCGCCACCGCCTACGCCGCCACCAAGGCCGCCGTCTCCGTCCTCACCCAGGGCGCCGCCCGCGACCACATCGGCGACGGCGTCCGTGTCAACGCGGTCAGCCCCGGCCCCGTCGAGACCGAGATGTCCCTGCTCCCCGGCGAGACGGAGGCCCAGCGCGCCGAACGCATGGAAGGCTCCGTGCCGCTCGGCCGCGCCTCCTCCACGGCCGAGATCGCCGCCGCCGTCCTCTATCTGGCCTCGGACGACGCCTCCTCCGTGGTGGGCACCGACCTGGTGGTGGACAGCGGCAAGACGGCCTGACCGCCCGGGACGGCCGACGGAAACCGGCCGCAGGGACCGGGGTGTCACACCTTCAGCATGTCGTACGACACCCCGGTGAGCTGCTCGGAGGCGGCCCAAAGGCGTTCCGCCGCGCGG
Source organism: Streptomyces sp. S.PB5 (assembly GCF_030403745.1). Lineage (GTDB taxonomy): Bacteria > Actinomycetota > Actinomycetes > Streptomycetales > Streptomycetaceae > Streptomyces. Next base: position 89,895 of record NZ_JAQMWP010000001.1, on the reverse strand, counting down.
TCGTTGCGGGTCCAGGGGGCTCGCCAGGACGGGCCCGGTGAACCGCGCCAGCCGCCGAAGGAGGGGCCTGTGAAGGAATCGGGGGACACGTCGGGGGCGGTGGCGGCGTAGAGGGTGGGCAGCGCGCCCGCCTCCGCGGACTGGGCGAAGAAGCGGTTGCCTACCGCCATGAAGCGCTCGGTGAAGCGGCGGCCCGCCATACGGGGTCCGGCCGACTGGAGGTTGGTGGCGGCATATCCGGGGTGGGCCGCCGCCGCGATCGTGTCGGAGCCGTTCGCCGCGAGCCTGCGGGCCAGTTCGTGGACGAAGAGGAGGTTGGCGGTCTTGGAGCGGGCGTAGGCGACCCAACGCCGGTACCGGCGCTCGCTGTTGAGGTCGTCGATGTCGAGGTTGGCCATCGCGTGCGCCGTGCTGGAGACGGACACCACCCGAGCGCCCGGGGTGCCGAGCAGCACCGGCATCAGCAGTCCGGTGAGGGCGAAATGACCGAGGTGGTTGACGCCGAACTGCGTCTCGAAGCCGTCCGCCGTGGTGCCGTACGGCAGCGCCATCACGCCCGCGTTGTTGATCAGGAGATCGAGATGGCCGTACGGGAAGGCCTGCGCGAACTCCCGCACGGAGGCCAGGTCCCCCAGGTCCAGCCGGGCGAACTCCACGTCCGCGCCCGGCACTTCGGTGACCAGCCGGTCCCCCGCCTCCGTACCGCGCGTCTCGCTGCGGCAGGCGAGCACCACGCGGGCGCCCTTGCGGGCCAGCTCGCGTGCGGTGACGTAGCCGATGCCGCTGTTGGCTCCGGTGACCACGGCGGTGCGGCCGTGCTGGTCGGGGATGTTCTTCTCGTTCCAGCCGGAGGACATGGCCGGGCTCCTTCCCGCCGCTGCGGCGCTTTTCGCAAGCGTGCTCGCTCTGTGCCGTGCCGTCGACCGGACGCGCCGCCTCCGTTTCCAGCTCCGGCATGCCGGTCGGACCGGCGTCACGCTGGGGGAAGAGCCGGTCCGGTACCCGTTCATGACCTGGCCATGACATGTCCACCAAGCTCCCCTAGGTTGCCACCCGCACGCTCCCGCCCCCGACCGGTGGCGGGACGGTCACGGCCCTCTTGGAGCGACAGTGGAACGTCGTACCTTCCTCCGCGCGACCGCCATCGGCGGCACCTCCGCCGTCCTCGGCGGCACCCTGTGGCGCGGCGCCGCGTACGCCGCACCGGCCCAGCCCGGCACCGGCCCCTACGGGGCGCTCGGCGCAGCGGACGCCAACGGCATCAGACTCCCGTCGGGCTTCACCAGCCGGGTCATCGCCCGCTCGGGCCAGACGGTCGCGGGGACGTCGTACACCTGGCACAACGCCCCGGACGGCGGCGCCTGCTACGCGGACGGCACGGGCTGGATCTATGTGTCGAACTCGGAGATCAACCCCTCGGGCGGCGCGAGCGCGGTGCGGTTCTCGTCGAGCGGCACGGTCACCTCGGCGTACCGCATCCTGTCGGGCACCCGGCAGAACTGCGCGGGCGGCAGGACTCCTTGGAACACCTGGCTGTCCTGCGAGGAGGTGTCGCTGGGCTACGTCTACGAGACGGACCCGTGGGGTGTGAACGCGGCGGTGCAGCGGCCGGCGATGGGCCGCTTCAAGCACGAGGCCGCGGCGGCCGACCCGGTCCGCCAGGTCATCTATCTGACCGAGGACGAGTCCAACGGCCGCTTCTACCGCTTCATTCCCACGACTTGGGGCGACCTGTCCTCCGGCACCCTCCAGGTGATGGTCGCGGGCACGGCCACCTCCGGCTCCTACACCTGGACGACGGTCCCCGACCCGGACGGCTCCCCCACCTCGACCCGCACCCAGGTCTCCGGCTCCAAGTCCTTCAACGGCGGCGAGGGTTGCTACTACGCCGACGACAAGGTCTGGTTCACGACGAAGGGCGACAACCGGGTCTGGCAGCTCAACCTGACGTCGAACACGTACGAGTTGGCGTACGACGACTCCCTGGTGACCTCGGGATCGGCCCCGCTGACGGGCGTCGACAACATCACGGGTACGGCTTCCGGCGACCTGTACGTGGCCGAGGACGGCGGCAGCATGGACATCTGCCTGATCACCCCGGACGACGTGGTCGCCCCCTTCCTCCGCATCGACGGCCAGTCCTCCTCGGAGATCACGGGCCCGGCGTTCTCCCCGGACGGTTCCCGGCTGTACTTCTCCAGCCAGCGGGGGACGACGGGGAGTTCATCGGGCGGGATCACCTATGAGGTGAGGGGGCCGTTCCGGGCGTCGGCATAGGCGACGGCGGTGTCGGCTGCGGCAGTTGACGGTTCAGGTCGGCGTGAAGGGGTCACCCACTGCTGCCACTGGGACCACAACCCCACCACGCGCGACCGGAGTTGAGCGCTCACTGCACGCAAACGCCCGGTCACGTCACGTTCGCATCACGGCTCCTTCACACTGCCGCCATCACCGTGGCCCCCCACTACGTTCGGCACCTCATAGCACCACGAACGTGGAAGGACCCGCCGTGAACCTGCTCCGCAAGCCCGGCGCCATCGCCGTCGCCGCGCTGGCCCTCGCCGTACTCCCCTCGGCCGCCGAGGCCCACGACGGCAGCCACCCGTTCGTCAACTGCACGGACGCCTACGAGAACGGCTATGCCAACATCCCCAAGGGCAACGAGCACTACGGCACCCACCTGGACCGCGACGGCGACGGCATCGGCTGCGACAGCCCGCCCGCCGGCTTCGAACCGGCCGCGGACGAGGAGGCCGCCACCACCGACGAGAACGGCACCGACCTCGCCGAAACCGGCGGCGAGGACATCACCCCGTACATCGCGGCCGGCGGCATGTCCGTCCTCCTCGCCGGAACGGCCCTGACGGTCTTCATGAACCGTCGACGCGCCGCGCGTTGAGGCGGGGCACACGCGAGAGGGCGGCACCTCCGCACAAGGTGCCGCCCTCTTTCGTGATCCGGAACCGCCGCCCATCGGTCTTGAGGGTCGGGGACAGGCGGCGGCTCCGGCGTCTGTGGATGGGTCAGCGGTGGTCGCTGCCCGTCGACTCCGAGGCCGCGCGGCCCGCTTCCAGGCGGGCGACCGGGATGCGGAACGGCGAGCAGGAGACGTAGTCGAGGCCGACCTCGTGGAAGAAGTGGACGGACTCCGGGTCGCCGCCGTGTTCGCCGCAGACGCCGAGCTTCAGGTCGGGGCGGGTCCTGCGACCCGCCTCGGCGGCGAGCTTGACCAGCGAGCCGACGCCGTCCTTGTCGATCGTCTCGAAGGGCGACACCCCGAAGATGCCCTTCTCCAGGTACGCCGTGAAGAACGAGGCCTCCACGTCGTCCCGGCTGAAGCCCCACACCGTCTGGGTGAGGTCGTTCGTGCCGAAGGAGAAGAACTCCGCGGCCTCCGCGATCTGGCCCGCCGTCAGCGCGGCGCGCGGCAGCTCGATCATCGTGCCGATCGTCAGCTTGAGCTGCGCACCCGTCGCCGCCTCGACCTCCGCGATGACCTGGTCGGCCTCCTCGCGGACGATCTCCAGCTCCTGGACGGTGCCGACGAGCGGGATCATGATCTCCGCGCGCGGGTCGCCCTTCGCCGCCTTGCGCTCGGCGGCCGCCTCCGCGATCGCCCGCACCTGCATCGTGAACAGGCCGGGGATGACCAGGCCCAGACGCACACCTCGCAGACCCAGCATCGGGTTCTGCTCGTGCAGCCGGTGCACCGCCTGCAGCAGCCGCAGTTCGTTCTCGTGCGGCTCCTGGCGGGACTCGGCCAGCGCCACACGGACCGACAGCTCGGTGATGTCCGGCAGGAACTCGTGCAGCGGCGGGTCGAGGAGGCGGATCGTGACCGGGAGGCCGTCCATCGCGGCGAACAGCTCGACGAAGTCCTGCTTCTGGAGCGGGAGCAGCTCCTTCAGGGACTCCTCGCGCTCGGCCTCCGTGTCGGCCAGGATCAGGCGTTCCACCAGCTCGCGGCGGTCGCCCAGAAACATGTGCTCCGTACGGCACAGACCGATGCCCTGCGCGCCGAAGCGACGGGCCCGCAGCGCGTCCTCGGCGTTGTCCGCGTTGGCGCGGACGCGGAGTCGGCGCTTGCGGTCGGCGAAGGCCATGATCCGGTGGACCGCCTCGACCAGCTCGTCGGCGTCCTGGGCGCCGGCGTGCATCCGGCCCTCGAAGTACTCCACGACCGGGGACGGGACCACCGGGACCTCACCCAGGTAGACCTTGCCGGACGAACCGTCGATGGAGATGACGTCGCCTTCCTCGACCACGTGGCCACCGGGGACCGTCATCCGCCGGCGCTTGGTGTCGACCTCCAGCTCCTCGGCACCGCAGACACAGGTCTTGCCCATGCCGCGCGCCACGACCGCCGCGTGGGAGGTCTTGCCGCCCCGGCTGGTCAGGATGCCCTCCGCGGCGATCATGCCGTCGAGGTCGTCCGGGTTCGTCTCCCGGCGGACCAGGATCACCTTCTCGCCGGAGCGCGACCACTTCACCGCGGTGTACGAATCGAAGACCGCCTTGCCGACCGCCGCACCCGGCGAGGCCGCGATGCCCCGGCCGACCTGCTCGACCTTGGCGTCCTCGTCGAACTTGGGGAACATCAGCTGGGCGAGCTGGGCACCGGTGACGCGCTGCAGCGCCTCGGCCTCGTCGATCAGCCCCTGGTCGACCAGCTGGGTGGCGATACGGAAGGCGGCACCCGCCGTCCGCTTGCCCACGCGCGTCTGGAGCATCCACAGCTGACCGCGCTCGATCGTGAACTCGATGTCGCAGAGGTCCTTGTAGTGGTTCTCCAGGGTCTCCATGATCTGCATCAGCTGGTCGTACGACTTCTTGTCGATCGACTCCAGCTCCGCGAGCGGGACCGTGTTGCGGATACCGGCGACGACGTCCTCGCCCTGGGCGTTCTGGAGGTAGTCGCCGTAGACGCCCTGGTGGCCGGAGGCGGGGTCACGTGTGAAGGCGACGCCCGTGCCCGAGTCCGGACCCAGGTTGCCGAAGACCATGGAACAGACGTTGACGGCCGTGCCCAGGTCACCCGGGATGCGCTCCTGGCGGCGGTACAGCTTCGCGCGGTCCGTGTTCCACGAGTTGAAGACCGCCTCGATGGCGAGGTCCATCTGCTCGCGCGGGTCCTGCGGGAAGTCCCGGCCGGCCTCCTTCTTGACGATCTTCTTGAAGGCGGTGACCAGCTTCTTGAGGTCGGCGGCCTCCAGGTCGGTGTCGACCGAGACCTTCTTGGCCTCCTTGGCCCTGTCGAGGGCGTCCTCGAAGAGCTCGCCGTCGACGCCGAGGACCGTCTTGCCGAACATCTGGATGAGCCGGCGGTAGGAGTCCCACGCGAACCGCTCGTCGCCCGCCTGGTCGGCGAGGCCCTTCACGGACTTGTCGGAGAGCCCGATGTTGAGGACCGTGTCCATCATTCCCGGCATGGAGAACTTGGCGCCGGAGCGGACCGAGACGAGGAGCGGGTTGTCGGCCTGGCCGAGCTTCTTGCCCATCCGGGTCTCCAGGGCGTCGAGGTGCGCACTCACCTCGTCACGCAGTGCCGCCGGCTCCGCGCCGCTCTCCAGGTAGACCTTGCAGGCTTCCGTCGTGATGGTGAAGCCGGGGGGAACGGGAAGTCCCAGGTTGGTCATCTCGGCGAGGTTCGCGCCCTTGCCGCCCAGGAGGTCCTTGAGGTCCTTGTTTCCCTCGGTGAAGTCGTAAACGAACTTCGTTCCGTGGGGTTCTACGTTTTCCGACACGGTTCTCGACTCCCTCGAGGACTCCGGTGGCTGCCCTGACGACGGGGAACATACCCAGATCGAAGGCGTCTGGGGAGGTCCACTCGGGCGTCATGCGCCCGTAACCCGCCGTCCGCCAGCGGATCGAAAGTCAAAGCTTGGCAAGAAACCAAGCGCTTATGTGTTCAAGTCCTGAACGCAGGAATCTTCAAAGCGCGGCCATCTCGCTCATCTGAGCAGCTTTTCGCACGCCTGATTTCGATCGATGAACGATCAAGGGGTGGCACCGAGTGCCACCCCTTCCAGAAGTGCAGTCGCCCAAGATCCGCTCATCTGAGCGCAACCCTTATCAAGGGTGGCGAGAATCACGCTGCCACAGAGGCCCGGATTTCACCATGCGGACGGGTATCCGGACCGAAACATGCCCGTCACACACCAAGTGCGACCAGGCGTTCTTCCGCCCGCTCAGGGGCGTACAAGTACTCCACGACCAGCGCACCCGCCCCCACCAGCCCGGCCCGCTCCCCCAGCCGCGAGGTCACGACGTCCAGATGAGCGGTGGAGCGCGGCAGCGCCCGCTGGTAGAGCAGCTCCCGCACACCGGTGAGGAAGGGGGTTCCGGCCAAATCGCCCGCGATCATCAGAACCCCGGGGTTCAGCAGCGTCACGACGGTCGCGAGGACGTCCCCGACCTGCCGCCCGGCCTCCCGGGCGAGCGCGGCGGCCGCGGGATGACCGGACGTCAGCAGATCCCGCACATCCGAGCCGGAGGCGGCGGGCACCCCGGTCTCGGCCAGCTTCCGGGCGACGGCCCCGCCACTCGCGACGGCGGCCAGACAGCCGTACGAACCGCACCGGCACAGCGCGTCCGCGCCCACCCGGATATGGCCGATGTCCCCGGCGCCCCCGTCGATGCCCCGGTAGATCATGCCGTCGACGACGACCCCCGCCCCGATGCCGGTGGAGACCTTGACCAGCACGAACGCCGAGCAGTCGGCATGGCCGGTGCGCTGTTCGCCGTACGCCATGAGGTTGGCGTCGTTGTCGACGAGCACCGGGACCGCGGGCGCGCCCGTGTGCTCGGTGAAGGACCGGGCGAGGCGGCCTCTTATGTCGTAGCCGTCCCAGCCGGGCATCATCGGCGGCTGGACGACCCGGCCGGTCTCGCTGTCGACCGGGCCCGGCACCGCGAGCCCGATCCCGCAGACCTCGCCCGCCGCGTGCCCGGCCTTCTCCAGCAGTTCGGCGAACCAGCGGCCCAGCTCTCCGAGGACCGCGTCCGGCCCGTCCTCGACGAGGAGGGTGCCGCCGTGCTCGGCGAGGAGTTCGCCGGTGAGGGAGAGGACGGCCGCGCGGGCGTGCCGGGTGTCGAGGTCGGCGGCGAGGACGACGGCGTGGGCGTCGTCGAACTCCAGGGTGATCGAGGGGCGGCCGCCGAGCGGGGAGTCGACCGGACCGCCGGCGCCCTCGCGCAGCCAGCCCGCACGGAAGAGCCGGTCCAGGCGCTGGCCGACGGTGGCGCGGGAGAGACCGGTGGCCTGCTGGAGGGCGCCCCGAGTCGTGGCGCGTCCACTTCGCACCAGTTCGAGCAGTTCGCCGGCGCTGGCCTGAGCACGACCACTCATGCGCACCCCCTTGTGTTTCTCAAGCTTGCATTACATATTGAGTTTTGCGTGTTAAATAGACGTAACTCTACGGTGGCCTCGACCGAACCGGTCGGGCCGATACGTCTTCGGGGAGCCCCGAGTGGATCGCACTGCCCAGCTGACCTCCCGTGTCACGAGGTACCCGGTCGTATACGAACCGGACGTCACGACACATTCTCTGCACGTCAGAGCGGCCGAGGTACTGGAGGCCAACTGGACCGGCACCTCCACGGTGCCCTCGCGCAGCCTGTACCCGCACCAGTGGTCCTGGGACTCGGCGTTCATCGCGATCGGACAGCGGCACCTCTCGCCGCTGCGGGCACAGACGGAACTGGAGACACTGCTCGCCGCCCAGTGGGACGACGGGCGGATCCCGCACATCGTCTTCAACCCCTCCGTACCCCTCGACGCGTACTTCCCGAGCCCCGACTTCTGGCGCTCCTCGACCGCGGGGCGCGCTGCGGGCGCCCCGCGCACCGTACAGACCTCGGGCATCGTGCAGCCACCGGTCCACGCGCTCGCCGTGTGGCTGGTGCACTGCGCGGACCCGGGTCTGTCACGGGCGCGCGGCTTCCTCACCCGGATGTATCCCCGCCTCGCGGCCTGGCACCGCTATCTGCTGCACCGGCGGGACCTGGGCGGGGGCGGCCTCGCGTCGGTCGTGCACCCGTGGGAGCAGGGGATGGACAACAGCCCCTGCTGGGACACCCCCCTCAGCCGGGTCACGCCCGCCCCGGCGCGCTCCTTCCGGCGCGCCGACCTCGACCACGGGGCGGCGGAGGACCGGCCGACGGATCTGGACTACGGGCGGTATGTGCGGCTGGCGACGGACTACCGGGACAAGGGGTACGAGGACGGCTGGGGGGACTTCGCCGTGGAGGACCCCTCCTTCAACGCCCTGCTCATCGCCTCCGAGCACGCCCTCGCCCGGATCGCGCAGGAGCTCGGCGCGACCGGCACGGCCCGGCACGCCCGCGCGGAGCGGCTGACGGCGGCGCTGGTGGACCGGCTGTGGGACCCGGCGCAGGGCATGTTCTTCTGCCGGGACCTGCGGGGCGGGGGCCTGATCCCGGAGCGGTCCGTGTCCGGCCTCGTCCCGCTGCTGCTGCCGACGCTCCCCCGGGACATCGTCGAGGCCCTCGTCCGTACGACCGCCTCCAAGCACTTCGGGCTCGGCGGCTCGACCCGGCTCGTCCCCAGCTACGACCTGCTCGGCGAGGCCTTCGACCCGCACCGCTACTGGCGGGGGCCGGCCTGGTTCAACACGAGCTGGCTGCTGGAGCGGGGTCTGCGCACTCACGGCGAGCGGGGCCGCGCCGACGCACTGCGCCGGGCCGTCCTCGACCTCGCGGACAAGTCCGGGTTCGCCGAGTACGTCGACCCGTACACGGGCGAGGCCTGCGGGGCGACCGGCTTCGGCTGGACCGCCGCGCTCGCTCTCGACCTGCTGCACAGCAACACCTTCAAGGGAGGGGACCAGGAATGACGGACCGGCATCATCTGCTCGTGCACGGCGGGACGTTCGCGGCCGTGGGCGACGGCGGGGACATCAGCGGGGTGCGGGGCGGCAGCTCACCTTCCCCCGAGGGCTTATTCGTACGGGACGCCCGCCACCTCAGCCGCTGGCAGCTGACGGTCGACGGCGCCGTGCCCGAGGCCCTCACCCCCGTCGCCGACGGCGACGTCGCCCGCTGTGTCCTCGTCCCGCGCGGCGGCCGCCAGGAGCCGCCCGCCTGCACGATCTTCCGTGAACAGGCCGTCGGCGACGGCTCGTTCATCGAGTCCCTGCGCGTCACCAGCAACCGCCCGGTCCCGACCACGGTCCGCCTCGCGGTCACCGCCGACGCCGACTTCACCGACCAGTTCGAACTCCGCTCCGACTACCGCACCTACACGAAGATCGGAGCCACCCGCTCCCGCGAAGTCCTCGATGCGGGCGTCGAGTTCACCTACCAGCGCGGCGAATGGCGTTCCTGTACGACGGTGACGGCCGAGCCCGCTCCGGACGGCGTCGAGGAGACGGGCACCGGGGCCCGACGGCTGGTCTGGACACTGCAGTTGGAGCCGCACGGCACGGCGGAGCTGATGCTGCGGGTGATGGCCCGCCCGCACGGCGACAAGCGGGCGCTGCGGGTACCGCAGTCCCCGGCCGCGCTGAACGATCAACTGGTCCGTATGGAGGGCGAGTTCGTCGAGGGCGTCGCCTTCCCCACCGGGTGGCCCGAACTGGCCGCGGCCTGTGCCCGGGGGCTCGCCGACCTCGCCTCGCTCCAGGTCCCGGCGACCGGGCCGGACGGCGAGGAGCTGCGGGTGCCGGCGGCGGGGGCACCCTGGTTCCTGACGCTGCTGGGCCGCGACGCGCTGCTGACCTCGCTGTTCGCCCTCCCCTACCGCCCTCAGCTCGCCGCCGCCACGCTCCCCGCGCTCGCCGCGGCCCAGGCGACCGAGACCGGGCCGGACTCGGTGGCCCAGCCCGGCAAGATCGTGCACGAGGTGCGGCACGGAGAGCTGGCCCACTTCGGGCAGGTGCCCTACCGCCGCTACTACGGTTCGGTGGACGCGACGCCGCTGTTCCTGGTGCTGCTCGGGGCGTATGTCGAGCAGACCGGGGACGTCGAGCTGGCCCGGCGGCTGGAGCCCAACGCCCGGGCCGCGATCGGCTGGATGCTGGACCACGGCGGGCTGACCTCGCGCGGCTACCTCGTGTACCGGGCCGACCAGGGCGGGCTCGCCAACCAGAACTGGAAGGACTCCCCCGGCGCGATCTGCTGGGCCGACGGGACCCGGGCCAGCGGGGCGGTGATGGCGGCAGGGGCGCAGGGGTACGCGTACGACGCGCTGCGGCGGACCGCCGGGGTGGCGCGGTCGGTGTGGGGCGACGAGAAGTACGCCGCGCTCCTCGAACAGGCCGCGGGGGATCTTCGGGACCGGTTCCAGCGGGACTTCTGGATGCGGGACCTGTCGTTCCCCGCGCTGGCCCTGGACGGGGACGGGCGCCAGGTGGACGCGCTCGCGTCGGACGCCGGGCATCTGCTGTGGTCGGGGCTGCTCGACAAGGAGTACGGGGAGGCCGTGGGGCGGCGGCTGTTGGGGGCGGACTTCTTCTCGGGGTGGGGGGTCCGGACCGTGGCGGCCGGGCAGGGGGCGTACCACCCGCTGTCGTACCACCGGGGTTCCGTCTGGCCGCATGACAACGCCCTGATCACCCTGGGGCTGGCCCGGTACGGGCTGCACGACGAGGCTCGCGAGGTCGCGCACGCGCTGGTGGACGCGGCGACGGCCACGGGGCATCGGCTGCCGGAGGTCATCGCGGGGTACGGGCGGGACACGCATCCGGAGCCGGTGCCGTATCCGCATGCGTGTGTGCGGGAGTCCCGGTCGGCGGCGGCTCCCCTGGCACTGCTCACGGCGGTCGGCGGCGCCTAGGCGGCAGGAGGGGCCTGGAAGCCAACCGTTTGCTTGGTGTTTGCCCGGAGGTGTGAACAAGCGCGCGCGGGGTGCCGTACGGGAATGCGGCGGATCCGAGAGCTCATGTCGGATCCGCCGCCTCAGCGGGTCTCGTACGGAAGGGCCTTCGGGTGTCTGCCTCCACACGCACGCCTCAGTTGCCGGAAAGCACCGATGATGCGGCTCCGGAGGCACCGCCTGCCCGCCGTCGGCCCTTTGTGCGCTGGACCGTCACCGGGCTCGCCGCGCTCCTCGTCGTCGGCGCCCTGTTGCTGCCCAACGCCCTCTGGGCGCTGAAGCCGAACAGGTTCACGCGTATCCCCGTGGAGGCCGTCCTCGGGGCGGCCGTGGCGTTGTGGCTGCCTCGGCGGCCCCGGCTGGTCGCGGCCGTCGTGGCCGGGGTGGGGCTCGGGGTACTGACCATGCTGAACGTGCTCGACATGGGGTTCCGGGAGTATCTGGGGCGGGGGTTCAATCTCGTACTCGACTGGGAGTTGCTGGACGACGCCCAGGCGTATGTCGCGGACTCGATGGGCGGGACGTTCGCGGTGCTGGCGGCCGTCGGGGCCGTGGTGCTCGTGCTGCTGCTGATCGGGGTCATGGCGCTGGCCATGGTCCGGCTGAGCAACCTGCTCGCGTCGCACCGGGCGGTCGCCGCGCGGGGCACGCTGATCGCGGCCATGGCGTGGATCGTCTGTTACGCGCTCTCGCTGGAGATCGCGGGGATGCCGATCGCCTCCGACCGGGCCGCCGACGCGCTCAAGATGCAGGCGCGGCGGGTGGCGGACACCGTGCGGGACGAGGCGGCGTTCGCGAAGGAGGCCAAGTCCGACACGTTCGGGGCGACTCCGGGCAGTCAGCTGGTGCCGGATCTGCGGGGCAAGGACGTGATCTTCACGTTCATCGAGAGCTACGGCCGCAGTGCGGTGGAGGACCCGATCATGGCGCCGGGGGTGGACGCGACGCTGGACGCGCGGACCGAGGCGCTGGAGAAGGCCGGGTTCCGTGCCAAGAGCGGGTGGCTGACCTCGGCCACGTACGGGGGCAGCAGCTGGCTCGGGCACTCGACGTTTCTGTCCGGGCTGTGGATCGACAACCAGCAGCGGTATCGCACGGTGACCTCCGGGGACCATCTGACGCTCACCAAGGCGTTCCAGAAGACCGGGGCGTGGGACACCGTCGGGGTGATGCCGGGTATCCAGAAGGGCTGGCCGGAGGCGAAGTACTACGGGCTCGACAAGGTCTACAACGCCTTCCAACTCGGCTACCAGGGGCCGAAGTTCAGCTGGTCCACCATGCCCGACCAGTACGCGCTGGAGGCCTTCCAGCGGCTCGTGCACGGCAAGAAGCGGGACAAGCCGCTGATGTCGGAGGTCATCCTGACCTCCAGCCACCAGCCCTGGGCGCCGATCCCGAAGCTGGTGGGCTGGGACCAGCTGGGCGACGGGTCGGTCTTCGACGCGATCCAGAAGGCCGGCAAGAAGCCCGCCGACGTCGTCACCGACTCCGCCAAGTCCCGCGAGGAGTACGGCAAGTCGATCCAGTACTCGGTGACCGCCCTGACCCAGTGGCTGGAGCGGTACGGCACCGACGACACCGTGCTCGTCTTCCTCGGCGACCATCAGCCCATCGCCCGCGTGAGCGGTGACAAGGCCAGCCGTGACGTCCCGGTCTCCCTCGTGGCCAAGGATCCGAAGGTGCTGGACAGGATCGCCGGCTGGAACTGGACCGACGGCCTGAAGCCGGCCCCTGACGCCCCGGTCTGGAAGATGGACTCCTTCCGCGACCGCTTCCTGACGGCGTACGGTTCGACACCACATCCGTCGAAGGATTGAAGGCAGCGCACCGAATGCCTCGACCGAAAGACGTTCACCTTCAATTCATTGCAACGAACAGTCGAGGGTTGTTGCATTAGATTCGGGGCCATTGCAACGATTTCTCGCCATCTACCTGCGGAAACAAGAGTAATTGACGGCAACACTGTTGCTGGATCCATAAATGCAACGTAGCGTTTCCTTCATCAGAAACAACGATTCGAAGGAAACCGACATGCAGAAGTTCGACACCCCCGCCGCCATCTCCGCCCACCTCGACCTCGCCGCCGCGGACATCCGCCTCATCGCCTCCGACCGCACCGACACCACCGTCGAGGTCCTCCCCGCCGACGCCGCCAAGAGCCGCGACGTCAAGGCCGCCGAGCAGATCGAGGTCACCCACCACGCCGACGGCGTCCTGCGCATCTCCGCCCCGGCCGCCAAGAACCGCCTGCTGGGCGACTCCGGCACCGTCGCGGTCACCGTGCAACTGCCCGCCGGCTCCCGCATCCAGGCCAAGACCGCCAGCGGCACCCTCCAGAGCAAGGGCCGCCTCGGCGACGTCGTCTTCGAAGGCGCCCAAGGCACCGTCCACCTCGACGAGACCGCCGGCGCCCGCCTCACCCTGCAGGCCGGAGACATCACCCTCGGCCGCCTCGACGGCGACGCCGAACTCACCACCCACAAAGGCGACCTGACCGTCACCGAGGGCGTGCGCGGCACCCTCACCCTCCGCACCGAACAGGGCAACATCACCGTCGACGCCGCCCCCGGCACCGCCGCCACCCTCGACGCCGGCACCAGCCACGGCCGCACCCACAACTCGCTCAAGAACAGCGAGGGTTCCGCCGCCCGGCTCGACATCCACGCCACCACCGCCTACGGCGACATCACCGCCCGCAGCCTCTGAGCCCGCACACGCAACCCGGAAGGAGCGCGCAGCCATGTCCTTGACCCACAACAACCACGACGAAGGTCGCCCGGAGCTGCAGAAGGTCATCGAGGAGATCGTCGCTTCCGGTTTCACCGGGGTGACGTTGCGGGTGCACGACGAACGGGGCCACTGGGTCGGCAGCGCCGGGGTGGGTGAGCTGGGCAAGAGCGCCAAGCCGCCGGTCAATGGTCATGTCCGGATCGTCAGCAACACCAAGCCCTTCATCTCGACCATGGTGCTGCAGCTGGTCTCCGAGGGCAGATTCAAGCTGGACGACCCCGTGGCCGGCCTACTGCCCGAGTTCGGGTTCGACCGGCGGATCACGCTACGGATGCTGCTCCAGCACACCAGCGGGGTCTTCAACTTCACCGGCGAGTACTACGACGACGGGACGTCCGCGCCGGGGATCCCCGTCAAGGGCAAGGAGTGGGTGGACCTCCGGTTCAAGACCTACCGCCCGGAGGAACTCGTGCAGTTCGCGCTGGCCAGACCGGCACGGTTCGAACCGGGAACGGACTGGAGCTACTCCAACACCAACTACGTGATCCTCAGGCTGCTGATCGAGAAGGTCACCGGCCGCCGGGTCCCGGAGGAGTTGCACCGGCGGATCCTGCGGCCGCTGGGACTCAAGGGCACCCTGTCACCGACCACGCAGCCGAACATCCCCGAACCGCACGCCCACGGCTACTACCGGTACGAGGACGCCGGGGTGGAGAAGACGGTCGACGTCACCCAGCTGAACCCGTCGTGGGTCTCCAGCGCGGGCGACATGATCTCGACCACCCGGGACCTGCACACCTTCCTCTCCGCACTCCTGCGCGGCAAGCTCCTGCCCGCCCCGCTCCTGGCCGAGATGGGCAAGCCGCACCCCAAGGCGGGTTACGGACTGGGGCTGTTCGTCCAGGACACCGAGTGCGGCGGCATCGTCATCACCCACAACGGCGGCTTCGCGGGCCACGCGGCGCTGATGTACAGCACGCCCGACGGCGAAACCACCCTGACCGCCACGCTGAACTACGTGGACGACGCCGCCTCGTCCCTGGCGGTGCCCTTCCAGAACGCGACGAAGAACCTGGTCAACGCGGTGTTCTGCAACGGGTGAACGGAGAGGACAGGGAGGAAAGGGGGAAAAGGAGAACGACCGCACGACCCCGGACGGCTCAGCCGCCGGACGTGTCCAGCTCCGCGTCCTCACTGATCCCCGCGCAGTCGTACGGATCCTTGAGCCAACCGTCGGGCAGCACCACCCGGTTGTTGCCCGACGTACGGCCGCGGGGGCCGTCGGCGCCCTCCGGCCAGGGCTGGTCGAGGTCCAACTCGTCGAGGCCGGACCGGAGTTCCTCCAGCGAGGACGTGATGGCCAGGCGCTTGCGCATCTCGGAGCCGACCGCGAAGCCCTTGAGGTACCAGGCCACGTGCTTGCGGAAGTCGATGACACCGCGCGCCTCGTCGCCGATCCACTCACCGAGGAGCGTGGCGTGCCGGACCATGACGTCGGCGACCTCGCGGAGGGAGGGCCGCACGATGTCCTCCTTGCGCCCCTCGAAGACCGCGACCAGGTCCGAGAACAGCCACGGGCGGCCCAGGCAGCCGCGCCCCACGACCACTCCGTCGCAGCCCGTCTCCTCGACCATCCGCACCGCGTCCTCGGCCGACCAGATGTCGCCGTTGCCGAGGACGGGGATCTCCGGGACGTGCTCCTTCAGCCGGGCGATCGCCTCCCAGTCGGCGGTGCCGCCGTAGTGCTGGGCGGCGGTGCGGCCGTGCAGCGCGATCGCCGTCACCCCTTCCTCGACGGCGATACGGCCGGCGTCGAGGTAGGTGATGTGGTCGTCGTCGATGCCCTTGCGCATCTTCATCGTGACCGGGAGGTCCCCGGCCCCGCTGACCGCCTCGCGCAGGATCGCCCGCAGCAGGTTCCGCTTGTACGGCAGCGCCGAGCCGCCGCCCTTGCGGGTCACCTTCGGGACCGGGCAGCCGAAGTTCAGGTCGATGTGGTCGGCGAGGCCCTCCTCCGCGATCATGCGGACGGCCTTGCCGACGGTCGCCGGGTCCACGCCGTACAGCTGGATCGAGCGCGGCTTCTCGGTCGCGTCGAAGTGGATCAGCTGCATGGTCTTCTCGTTGCGCTCGACCAGCGCCCGCGTCGTGATCATCTCGCTGACGAACAGCCCCTTGCCGCCGCTGAACTCCCTGCACAGGGTGCGGAAGGGCGCGTTGGTGATCCCGGCCATGGGGGCCAGGACGACGGGGGGCAGGACGGTGTGCGGGCCGATCTGCAAGGGCGTGGCGGTCGTGGACATTCCCCCATTGTCGCGTACGGCGACCAGTGCCCGGCCCGAAGATCATGTATCGGTCATTAGTTAGACGCACTATCAACATCGGCGTACGCTGGAACGCATGCCTGAGCTCAGCCACCGTCGACGGCTCCTCGTCCTCGCGATCTGCTGCATGAGCCTGCTGATCGTGAGCCTCGACAACACCGTCCTCAACGTCGCCCTGCCGTCCATGCAGCGCGACCTCGACGCCACCACGTCGGGGCTGCAGTGGACCATCGACGCCTACACGCTCGTACTGGCGTCCCTGCTGATGCTGGCCGGCTCCACCGCCGACCGGATCGGCCGCAAGCGGGTCTTCGCCGCGGGGCTGGTGATCTTCACGATCGGCTCGGTGCTGTGCTCCCTCGCCCCGAACCTGGACGCGCTGGTCGCGTTCCGCATGGTGCAGGCGGTGGGCGGCTCGATGCTCAACCCGGTCGCCATGTCGATCATCACCAACACCTTCACGGACCCGCGCGAGCGGGCCCGGGCGATCGGGGTGTGGGGTGCCGTCGTGGGCATATCCATGGCCGCCGGGCCACTGGTGGGCGGACTGCTCGTGGACTCCGTCGGCTGGCGCTCGATCTTCTGGATCAACCTGCCGGTCGGCCTCGCCGCCCTCCTGCTCACCCTGCGGTACGTCCCCGAGTCCCGGGCGCCCAAGCCCCGCCGGGTCGACCCCGTCGGACAGGTGCTGGTGATCGCGCTGTTCGGCTCCCTGACGTACGCGATCATCGAGGCGCCCAACTCCGGCTTCACCGCAGTTCTGC
The DNA here is from genome assembly GCF_030403745.1 of Streptomyces sp. S.PB5. Taxonomy (GTDB): domain Bacteria; phylum Actinomycetota; class Actinomycetes; order Streptomycetales; family Streptomycetaceae; genus Streptomyces. The sequence goes on along the minus strand of NZ_JAQMWP010000001.1, from coordinate 73,243 downwards.
CCTTCGCGGTGATCGCCGTGGCCGCGCTGGCGGGGCTGCTCGGGTACGAGCCCCGGCGGGCCGAACCACTGATCGATCTGCGGTTCTTCCGGTCGGCGCCGTTCAGCGGGGCGACCGTGATAGCGGTCAGCGCGTTCGCCGCGCTGGGCGGGTTCCTGTTCCTGTCGACGCTGTATCTGCAGAACGTACGGGGGCTGGACGCACTGCACGCGGGGCTGTGGATGCTGCCGATGGCCGCCCCCACGTTCCTGTGCGCGCCACTGTCCGGGCGGCTGGTCGGCAGCCACGGCCCGCGGCTGCCGCTGGTGATCGCCGGGGTGGCGATGACGGCGAGCGGGGTGCTGTTCGCGGCGTTCGACGCGGAGACGTCCGATGTCACGCTGCTGATCGGCTATGTGCTGTTCGGCATCGGCTTCGGGTTCGTGAACGCGCCGATCACCAACACGGCGGTGTCCGGGATGCCGCGGGCCCAGGCGGGAGTCGCGGCGGCGGTCGCCTCCACCAGCCGGCAGCTCGGGCAGACGCTCGGAGTCGCCGTGGTCGGTGCGGTGCTGGTCGCCGGGGTGGGGGCGGCGTCGTACAGGACGGAGTTCGTGTCCGCCGCGATGCCCGCGTGGTGGATCATCGCCGGGTGCGGGCTTGCGGTGCTGGTGCTGGGGGCGGTGACGAGCGGGGCCTGGGCTCGTCGGACCGCTCAGCGGACCGCCGAGCGGCTGGAGACGGTTGAGGTGCGCGAAGCGGCGGGGGTCAGCGCGTAGTTCGGCGGGTGCGGGGGCGTTGTGGCCGGTCGCGCCCTGGGTGGGTCAGCGTGCCCGCGCGATCTCCTGCAGCCGCTCCAGACGCCTCCTGGACTCCTCGTCCGCAGGGGCGTACGTGACCATGCGCGGCCCCAGGTCCGGGCCGAGCCACAGGTCCGTGTGGTCGAGACTCAGTCGGCCCACGTACTTGTTGTCGAACTCCTTGCGCTTGCTGCGGGCGGCGACCACCTCGTGCCGCTCCCAGGTCTCGCGGAACTCCGGGGACTCCGTGCTCAGCCGCTTCAGCAGCATCTTCCAGGCGGGCTCGGCGAGATGGCCCGGCATGGAGGCGCGCAGGCGGGCGGCCATGAGGCGGCGGGTCTCCTCCAGGTGGACGATCGAGCGGGCCCACTCCTCGTTGGTGAAGCAGAGGACCATGCAGTTGCGGTCCTCGGGCGGCACCGCCTCCAGGTCGCAGAGCAGCAGGCCGTAGGTGCGGTTGTAGGCGAGGATGTCGTAGCGGCTGTTCTGCACACAGGCCGGGATCGGTTCCATCTGGTCGAGCACCTGGCGCATGGCCGGTGTGATCGACGGGCAGACGGTGGCCGGTGTCGGGTCCGCCGCCCCGGCGAGCTGGAAGAGGAAGGCCCGCTCGCTCGGATCGAGGAGCAGGGTGCGGGCGAGGGCGTCCAGGACCTGCACGGAGACCTGGATGTCGCGGGCCTGCTCCAGCCAGGTGTACCAGGTGACGCCGACCGCGGAGAGATGCGCGACCTCCTCGCGCCGCAGTCCGGGCGTACGGCGCCGACGGCCGCGGGGCAGGCCGACCTGCTCGGGGGTGATGTGCTCGCGGCGGTGGCGCAGGAAGGCGGCGAGTTCATGCCGACGGATATCGGCCTCGCCGGCCCCGGGTGCCGCGGTGATGGTCTCCTGGGCCATGGTCGTCATGCCTCCAGCGTGCCGCCGTACGGACCCTGTTTCCAGGTACTGCTTCTACCAGGATAAGAAGACTCTGGTACCAGTCTCAGGGAAAGCGGAGGCTGGTCTCCGTGACCACCGAAACCACCACCCCACGCCAGGTCCGCACCGCGAGCGCGCCACCCGTGCTCGGCGGCCTCGGACTCTTCACCGTGCTGCTCGGCGCGGCCCTCCCCCTGATCGACTTCTTCATCGTGAACGTCGCCCTGCCCACCATCGGCCGGGACCTCGCGGCGAGCGAGTCGGTCCTCGAACTCGTCGTCTCCGGCTACGGGCTGGCGTACGCCGTGCTGCTCGTCCTCGGTGGCCGGCTCGGCGATCTCTTCGGCCGCCGCCGGCTCTTCCTCGGCGGTATGGCGGCCTTCGGCCTGACCTCGCTGGCCTGCGGACTCGCGCCCACCGCATGGACGCTGGTCGCGGCCCGGGTCGCCCAGGGCGCGGCCTCCGCGGCGATGCTGCCGCAGGTCCTCGCCACGATCCAGGCGGCGACCTCGGGCCGGCGACGGGCCAGGGCGATGGGCCTGTACGGCGCCACCGCCGGACTCTCCATGGTCGCGGGCCAGATCCTCGGCGGGGTCCTGGTGGCCGCGGACATCGCGGGCACCGGCTGGCGCTCGGTGTTCCTCGTGAACGTCCCGGTGGTCGTCCTCGGCCTGGTCCTCGCCTCCCGTGCCGTGCCGGAGACCCGCTCGCAGAACCCGGAGCCGGTGGACGGCCCCGGCACGGTCCTGCTGGCCGTGTCCCTCCTCACCCTGCTCGCGCCGCTCACCGAGGGCCGGTCGGCGGGCTGGCCGCTCTGGACGTGGCTGTCGCTGGCGGCGTCCCCCTTCGCGGCGGCCGCGTTCTACGCGGTGGAGCGCAGGGCGGACCGGCAGGGCCGTACGCCGCTGGTGCCGCCGAGTCTGTTCCGGCTGGTGTCGCTGCGGCGCGGGCTGGTGATGATCGTGCCGTTCTCCATCGGGTTCAGCGGCTTCATGTTCGTGATCGCGGTGGCGCTCCAGCGCGGTGCCGGGCTCGGCCCGGTCCAGGCGGGGCTCACCCTCGCGCCGATGGCCGTGGTGTTCTTCTTCGTCTCGCTCGCCGGTCCGCGGCTGGTCGCGAAGTACGGCACGCGTGTGGTGACCGCCGGTGCCGTGATCCAGGCGGTGGGCGTGGGCCTGATGACGCTGGCGGCCTGGCGCTCCTGGCCGGACCTCGGTCTGGTGGAGCTGTTGCCCGGAGCGGCGATCGCGGGCGCGGGTCAGGCTCTCCAACTCCCGGTCGTCTTCCGGATCGTGCTCTCCGAGATACCGACCGCGCGGGCGGGCGTGGGCAGCGGAGTCATGGTCACCACCCAACAGTCCGCCCTCGCCCTGGGCGTGGCCACTCTCGGCACCCTTTTCCTGTCCTTGACCCCGGAGTTGGGCATGCGCGACGCCCTGGTGACGACCCTCCTCGTCCAGCTGGCGGGCGTGGCCCTGACGGGACTGCTGAGCCTGCGCCTGCCCCGGACGATCGGCTGAGGCGGTTCGGGATCCTCGGCGAACTTGCCGTGAAGATCCTGCTGTTGATGTTGGTCTTGCTGCACACTCCTAGCCGGAGGCGAGGCACATGGTGCAGCAGACCGGCACGAGCAAGGTGAGCCGCTGGGACCAGCACGGGCGCGAGCATGTCGTCCAAGTGCAGCGCAAGGGCCCGCAGCGCACGATCAGATGCGAGACCTGCGGCTGGCGCAAGCCCGCGCAGTTCCTGCCGTGGCTCAAGGCGGAGGAGCATCTGGCGGAGGAGCACCAGGCGACGGTGGACCCCAGGGAGGGCTAACCTGCCGTCCATGCCGAAGAGGGAGCTCAGGGAACTGGTCGTCGATCTGCGGGGCCGCCCGATCGACACCCTGGACGACTTCTTCGACGCCATCACCGAACCCTGCGGCCTGCCCGACTGGTTCGTCCGCAACACCTACGCGTTGGCGGACACCCTCCAGAACGGTGGGATCGTGGAGACGATCGACTCCTACGACCTCATCGTCTTCCACGTCGACAAGCGCGGCATCTTCGCCCAGAACAACATCGAGGCGAGGGAGTTGCGCAGGGCCTTCGCCGGCAAGCAGTCCCGGCTGATCGTGCACCCGATGACCTGACGGTCCGGCTCAACGGCCCAGCCTGACGGCTCAGGCCCGCAGCCCCCGCACCAGAAGCTCCACCACCGCCTCCAAGTCGGTCTGTGCGCCGGGGAGGTTCCACTCGTGGGCGTAGCCGGGGTCGTGGAAGTGGGCCGTCGCCTGGAAGACGGCGTTGGCCGTGAGCGGCGCCTCGGCGGTGAAGGTGCCCGCGTCGGCGCCCGCGCGGAGGATGTCGGTCAGCTGGCCGGTCAGGTCGGCGAGGTGCCATTGGACCGTTTCGCCGGACTCGGCGGCCAGGACCGAGTACGTGGCGAAGAGCTCCGGATCCTCGCCCGCCTTGCGGCGCTTGGCCTCGAAGAGGGCCGTGAGCCAGTCGCGCAGCCGGGCCTCCGGGTCACGGTCGGCCGCCGCGGCGATCTCCGCCAGCTCCTCGGTGGTCCGGTCCAGCCACCGCTTGGTCACCGCCTCCCGGAGCACCGCCTTGGTGCGGAAGTGCCGGTAGACGCTGCCATGGCTGACGCCGAGCGCGCGGGCCACGTCCACCACGGTGGCCTTCGCCGGGCCGTAGCGACGCAGCACCTCCTCGGTGGCCTCGAGGATGCGCTCGGCGGTCAGGGTCTCGCTGGTGGCAGGCATGCCTAGACGGTACCTGGCACGGCGATCAGCGTTCGCTGTCGAGCATGGCCATCTGTGCGGGGGCGTAGCGCTCCCCGGCCGCCGCGTCCGCCGGTACGGCGGCCTCGATGGCGTCGAGGTCGGCCGCGTCCAGCGTCACGTCGAGCGCGCCCAGGGCCTCGCCGAGACGCTCGCGGGTGCGGGCGCCGATCAGCGGCACGATGTCCTCACCGCGCGACAGCACCCAGGCGATGGCGATCTGCGCGACGGAGCCGCCCTTCTGCTCGGCGATCTTGCGCAGGGACTCGACCAGCGTGAGGTTGTGCTGGAGGTTGTCGCCCTGGAAGCGGGGTGAGTGGGCGCGGAAGTCGTTCGCCGGGTAGTCCCGGCCGGGCGTGACATGGCCGGATATCAGTCCGCGGGAGAGCACCCCGTACGCGGTGACGGCGATGCCCAGTTCGCGCAGGGTGGGCAGGATCTCCTGCTCGGGGCCGCGGGAGATGAGTGCGTACTCGATCTGGAGGTCGGCGATGGGGGCGGTGGCGGCGGCCCGGCGGATGGTCTCCGCGCCGACCTCGCTGAGCCCGATGTGCCGGACGTAGCCCTTCTCGACGAGCTCCGCCATCGCGCCGACGGTCTCCTCGATCGGCACATGCGGGTCGAGGCGGGCGGGGCGGAAGACGTCGATGTGGTCGACGCCCAGGCGCTGCAACGAGTACGCGGCGAAGTTCTTCACGGCGGCCGGGCGGCCGTCGAAGCCGAACCAATCGCCGTCCGGGCCGCGCAGGGCGCCGAACTTCACGCTGGTCAGCGCGTTCTCCCGGAGGGCCGGCGGGGCGGTGCGCAGGGCCTCCTGGATCAGCAGTTCGTTGTGACCCATGCCGTAGAAGTCGCCCGTGTCCAGCAGGGTCACGCCGGCCTCCAGGGCGGCGTGGATGGTGGCGACGGACTCGGCGCGGTCCGACTCGCCGTACGCCCCGGACATCCCCATGCAGCCGAGACCGAGGGGGAAGACGCGGGGGCCGGTGGTTCCGAGGGAGCGAGGTGTCTGTGTCGTCATGCCTTTCACCTTGACATAACAGCTGACAGATTTCAATATCTGTCAGCTGTCATCCATGACGGTCACCCGTTCGTGGTCGCGAGCTTCACCCCGAGCAGGACGAACGACCCCGCGAAACTCCGCCGGAGCCAGGCCATCACCTTCGGCCGCCCGATCACATGACGGCGGACCGACGCCGCGAGCACCCCGTACGCGGCGAACACCACAAAGGTGGCCAGCATGAACACCCCGCTCAGCACGAGCATCCGGACCAGCGCGCCCGGCTCCTCCGCCGGCACGAACTGCGGCAGGAACGCGAAGAAGAAGATCGTCAGCTTCGGGTTGAGGACATTGATCAGCACCGCCCGGACGACGACCCGCCCCGCGGAGACCGGAGCGGCGTTCCCCTCGACCGCGACGGCCTCCCGGTCCCGGATCGTCGCCCACGCCATCCACAGCAGATAGGCGACGCCGGCGTACTTCAGCACCTGGAACGCCGTCGCGCTCGTGTGCAGCAGCGCCGCCACCCCGGTGATCGCCGCCACCATGTGCGGCACGATCCCGAGGGTGCAGCCGAAGGCCGCGACGACACTCGCCCGCCGCCCCCGCGACAGCCCCGCCGCGAGGGTGTAGACGACACCGGTACCGGGAGTGGCGACCACGACCAGGGTGGTCAGCAGAAACGCGAGACTCATGCCGTCACCCTGCCGCGGCCGCCGCCCCGGTCACAGGACCAATCGAGCAGCCGCTACGAGGACCACTCGGCCCCCGCACTCGCCCCCGCGCGCGGTCCTGCGCTCAGCCCGATCCTCAGCCCGACCCTCAGCCCTGCGCTCAGCCCTGCTTCAGCGGGATCGCCAGGTCGACCACCTGCCACCCGTTCGGGAAGGACCCGGTGGCGGTGGCCCGGCCGCTCAGCAGATCGACCCGGAAGGCCCGCGAACCGGTCACCGCGTAGGCGGAGTTGGTCCCGGTGTTCGGCGAACTGTAGATGTCGAACCCGGAGTTGCCCGGCACGTCGGCCCCCAGCTGCCCGGTCGGCGCGAGGTTCCCCGCGTTGGCCGGGGACTGCACCGAGACCCGGTCCTGCGCGGTGTCGAGGTCGAACAGGGTGGTCGCGGTGGCGGCGTCGAGGTCGTTGTTCGTGTACGCCGCCCCCGTGACGCCCGTCGCCGTCGCACCGGTCGTCGCGGGCGGGACCGGCGGGTTGGTCAGGGTGCCGTCGGTCGCGGTCGTGCCCGCGGCGGGGGCGCCGGCCGGGTCGTCGATGTTGTGGCGGAGGTTCTGGCCGGTGTCGCTGATGACCCGGAGCCGGTTGGCGGCCGGGTTGAAGTCGACGCCGAAGTTCTTGCCCTGGAGGGCGACGGTGAGCTGGGAGACCTTGGTGGCCTTGGCGCCGATCTCGCGGATCGTGTAGATGCCGCCCTTGTCGCCGACGCCGTACAACTTGCCGTTCTGGACGCGGTAGTCGATGCCGATCAGACTGCTGTCGCCGGTGAGGCCCCGCACCTTGCCGAGCGGGAGGGGGCGGTCGGGCCGGTCGACGCGGAAGCTGACGAGACGCTGTCCGTCGGTGAGGCCGATCGCCTTGAGGCTGCCGTTCGCGGCGCCGGGGAGCCCGGCCGAGGTGCCGGACTGGGCGGAGATGCCGGACGCCGAGCCGTCCCGGTCGTCCGCCGCCACATAGCCGACCGCGCCGATGGCCAGGGCCAGTGTGGCCGCACCGATGACTGCTTGCTTGCGCATGGATGCCCCCGTGAGAGACCGCGTGGCCCCCTGTGGGCCGCGCATGTCCTCCCCTTCGGAGCCGTTTGCGTCCTGGATGGGCGAAACCCCGGTTCCGTTACGTCTGTTACGTCCGTAACGAAACCGGGGTCTTTGAGCCTGGGTTCCGGAGCGGGTCGCCCCGGCGGGCTCAGGCGCCGATCAGGCGGCTGGCGAGGTAGCCCTCGATCTGGTCGAGGGAGACGCGCTCCTGCTTCATCGAGTCACGCTCGCGGACGGTGACCGCGTTGTCCTCCAGCGTGTCGAAGTCGACCGTGACGCAGAACGGCGTACCGATCTCGTCCTGGCGGCGGTAGCGGCGGCCGATGGCGCCCGCGTCGTCGAACTCGATGTTCCAGTGCTGGCGCAGCGCCTGGGCGAGGCCCTTGGCCTTCGGGGAGAGGTCGGCGTTGCGGGAGAGCGGGAGCACCGCGACCTTCACCGGGGCGAGACGGTGGTCCAGGCGGAGCACCGTGCGCTTCTCCATCTTGCCCTTGGCGTTGGGCGCCTCGTCCTCGGTGTAGGCGTCGAGCAGGAACGCCAGCAGGGAGCGGCCGACACCGGCGGCGGGCTCGATGACGTACGGGGTGTAGCGCTCGCCGGCCTCCTGGTCGAAGTACTGGAGGTCCTGGCCGGAGGCCTTGGAGTGCGCGCTGAGGTCGTAGTCGGTGCGGTTGGCGACACCCTCCAGCTCGCCCCACTCGCTGCCGCCGAACTGGAAGCGGTACTCGATGTCGGCGGTGCGCTTGGAGTAGTGGGAGAGCTTCTCCTGCGGGTGCTCGTACCAGCGCATGTTCTCTTCACGCATACCCAGGCCGGTGTACCAGTTCCACCGCTCCTGCATCCAGTACTCCTGCCACTTCTCGTCCTCGCCCGGCTTGACGAAGAACTCCATCTCCATCTGCTCGAACTCGCGGGTGCGGAAGATGAAGTTGCCGGGCGTGATCTCGTTGCGGAAGGACTTGCCCATCTGCGCGATGCCGAACGGCGGCTTCTTGCGCGAAGCGGTCTGCACCAGGGCGAAGTTGGTGAAGATGCCCTGGGCGGTCTCGGGGCGCAGGTAGGCGACGGAGCCGGAGTCCTGGGTGGGGCCGAGGTGCGTGGAGAGCAGACCCGAGAACTGCTTGGGCTCGGTGAACTGGCCCTTGGTGCCGCAGTTGGGGCAGTTGATGTCGGCGAGGCCGTTCTCGGGGAGGCGGCCCTTCTTCTCCTCGTACGCCTCCTCCAGGTGGTCGGCGCGGTAGCGCTTGTGGCAGGAGGTGCACTCGGTCAGCGGGTCCGAGAAGGTGGCGACGTGACCGGAGGCCACCCAGACCTCGGGGGCCAGGATGACGGACGAGTCGAGACCGACCACGTCCTCGCGCGACGTCACCATGTAGCGCCACCACTGGCGCTTGAGGTTCTCCTTGAGCTCGACACCCAGCGGTCCGTAGTCCCAGGCGGCCTTCTGGCCGCCGTAGATCTCGCTACAGGGGAAAACGAAGCCACGGCGCTTGCTCAGGCTGACGATGGTGTCGATCTTGTCGGCGGCCACGGTGCTCTCTTCATTACGACGGTGGGCGAGCGAATGCTTCAGGTTACCGGCGGGGCCTGCCCCTCAATCAAATCGGTTCGGTCTGCGGACCTCCCGCGGGCCTTCTACCACGGTTTGTTGACAACGGTTTCCATATTTGTTGAAAATGAGTGTCATGAACGTACGACGACACCACATACCCCGGGCCTCCCGGATGACCCGGATCGCGATCGCCGCTGCCACCGCTCTCGGTCTCGGGACCCTGTCCGCCTGCTCGACCGACAGCGCCGCGGCCGGCAACACGGACAAGTTCGATGTCGTCGCGTCCTTCTACCCGATGCAGTACCTCGCCGAGCAGATCGGCGGGGAGCATGTGAACGTCACCACCCTCACCGAGCCCGGTCAGGAGCCGCACGACCTGGAGCTCAGCACCAAGCAGACCGCCGAGCTGGGCGAGGCGGACGCGGTGCTCTATCTGAAGTCGCTCCAGCCGGCCGTCGACGAGGCCGTCTCCCAGTCCGGGGTCGAGAACAAGATCGACGCGGCCTCGCTGACCAAGCTGGAGGACCACGGCTCCGCCGAGCACGAGCACGAGGGCGAAGCGGCCGCCGAGGAGTCCGAGGAGGAGGAGCACGCCCTCGACCCCCACATCTGGCTCGACCCGGTCAAGTACCGCGAGGTCGCCGAGGGCGTCGCCAAGGCCTTCGAGAAGGCCGACCCGGACCACGCGGCCGACTACAGGAAGAACGCCGCCGCGCTGACGAAGAAGCTCGACGGCCTCAACACGTCGTTCGAGGACGGGCTGAAGAACACCGACACCAAGGTCTTCTTCACCAACCACGCCGCCTTCGGCTACCTCGCCGAGCGCTACGGCCTCACCCAGGAGGCCATCTCCGGCCTCGACCCGGAGAGCGAGCCCAGCCCGGCCCGCATCAAGGAGCTCCAGACCGAGGCCAAGGCCGACGGTGTGACCACCGTGTTCTACGAGACACTGGTGTCCGACAAGACCGCGAAGACCCTCGCCTCGGACGCGGGACTGAAGACGGACGTCCTCGACCCGCTCGAAGGCATCACCGACAAGTCCAAGGGCGACGACTACTTCCAGGTCATGGAGTCCAACCTCGCGGCGCTGCAGAAGGCTCTAGGCGCCAAGTGAGCACTGTGGAGGCCCTCGTGAGCGAGCCCGTCATATCGATGCGCGGGGTCCGCGCCGACCTGGGCTCACGGCCCGTCCTCCGTGGCATCGACCTCACCGTGCACCGCGGTGAGGTCGTCGCGCTGCTCGGCGCCAACGGCTCCGGCAAGTCGACGGCCGTGCGCAGCGTCATCGGCCAGGTGCCCGTCGCGGCCGGCGAGATCGAGCTGTTCGGCACCCCGCGCCGCCGCTTCCGTGACTGGCGGCGCGTGGGATACGTCCCGCAGCGCACGACCGCCGCGGGCGGCGTGCCCGCCACCGTCACCGAGGTCGTCTCCTCGGGCCGCCTGTCCCGGGCCCGCTTCGGCATGCTGCGCAAGGCCGACCACGAGGCCGTACACCACGCCCTGGAGCTGGTCGGCATGGCGGACCGCGCCAAGGACTCCGTCAACGCCCTCTCCGGCGGCCAGCACCAGCGCGTCCTCATAGCCCGCGCCCTGGCCTCCGCCCCCGAACTGCTGATCATGGACGAGCCGATGGCGGGCGTCGACCTGGCGAGCCAGGAGGTGCTGGCCCGGACGCTGCGCGAGCAGGTGGCGCAGGGTACGACCGTGCTGCTGGTCCTCCATGAACTCGGCCCGCTGGAGCCCCTGATCGACCGGGCGGTCGTGCTCCGCGACGGCTGCGTCCTGCACGACGGCCCGCCCCCGAAGGCCGTCGGCCAGCACGCGCTGCCCGGCCACGACCATGTCCACCCGCACGCGGCTCACGACGCCGAACCGATCCGGACGGGACTGCTGAGCTGATGGAATTCCTGAACTACGCCTTCATGCAGCGGGCCCTGCTCGCCGCCGTCCTCGTCGGCATCACGGCCCCCGCGATCGGCATCTACCTGGTCCAGCGCCGCCAGGCCCTCATGGGCGACGGCATCGGCCACGTCGCGATGACCGGCGTCGGCCTCGGCTTCCTGCTCTCCTGGTCCCCGGTGTGGATGGCGACCTTCGTCTCCATCCTCGGCGCGGTCCTCATGGAGCTGATCCGCTGGTACGGCAAGACCCGCGGCGACATCGCCCTCGCCATGCTCTTCTACGGCGGCATGGCCGGCGGCGTGATGTTCATCAACCTCGCGCCGACGGGCTCCAACGCGAACCTGACCTCGTACCTGTTCGGGTCGCTGTCGACGGTGTCTCAGGAGGACGTGACCGCGATCTGTCTGCTCGCGGCGTTCGTGGTGCTGGTCACCATCGGTCTGCGCCGGCAGCTCTTCGCGGTCAGCCAGGACGAGGAGTTCGCGCGGGTCACGGGCCTGCCGGTGCGCGCGCTGAACCTGCTGACGGCGATCACGGCGGCGGTGACGGTGACGGTGGCCATGCGGGTCGTGGGCCTGCTGCTGGTGTCGGCGCTGATGGTGGTGCCCGTTGCGGCGGCGCAGCAGCTCAGCCGGAGTTTCGCGGCGACCTTCGCGATCGCCGTGGCCATCGGCGTGGCGGTGACGATCGGCGGCACGGTGACCTCGTACTACCAGGACGTTCCGCCCGGCGCGACGATCGTGCTGCTGACCATCGGCGCGTTCATCACGCTGACCGTGCTGGCGGCCCCGCTGGCCCGGCGCAGGGCACGTCAGGCGGCCGCCGCGCAGCCCGGCGGGGACCCCGCGGAGTGCACGATTCCGGCCAGCCGGGAGGGAACCGGAAAGGTCGGCGTCTGACTGCGCCCAGGCCGGGCTGGCACAATGGCCCGGCAGCCGCAGACGTCAGTAGGAGGCAACGGTGACGACCGCTGGACCGCCCGTGAAGGGCCGCGCGACCCGGCAGCGGGCCGCCGTGGCGGCGGCGCTCGACGAGGTCGACGAGTTCCGCAGCGCGCAGGAACTTCACGACATGCTCAAGCACAAGGGCGACTCCGTCGGCCTCACCACGGTCTACCGCACCCTGCAGTCCCTCGCCGACGCCGGCGAGGTCGACGTGCTGCGCACCTCCGACGGCGAGTCCGTCTACCGCCGCTGCTCCACCGGCGACCACCACCACCATCTGGTGTGCCGCGTCTGCGGCAAGGCGGTCGAGGTGGAGGGGCCCGCGGTGGAGAAGTGGGCCGAGGCGATCGCGGCGGAGCACGGGTACGTCAATGTGGCGCACACGGTGGAGATCTTCGGCACGTGCGCGGACTGCGCGGGGCACTCCGCGGGGCACTCCGCGGGGCACTCCGCGGGCTGAGCCGTTCGCCGTGCGGGCCGGTGCGGGCGGGCGGCCCTGGGGCGGTGCCCCCGACCCTCTTCGGCCCGACCCTCTTCGGCCCGAGGGTCTCGCCCTCAGACGCGGGACGGGCTGGAGGTTGCCGGCATCGGTCGGCGGACCGTGCTGAACAGGCGGTGCAGCATCGCCGAGCGGCCCTGGTCGGCCGTGTTCGAGGCGATGGCGGCGACGCCGGTGCGCAGCCACTCGTCCCACTCCGGGCGGTCGGACGCATCGAGGCGGCCGCGGGCCTCGGCCAGGTTCAGGATCATGGTGCCTATCTCGGCGGCCATCGAGCCGCCGTGGAAGCGGTAGCGGCTGCCGATGACGCCGAGGTGGCAGACGTCCACCCGTCCGCCGGCCAGGGCGACGGAGATGTTGAGGAAGGTCTCGACCCCGAAGTCCGACGGCAGCGGCGCCGCGCGCAACCGCCGGGTGCGCAGGGCACGGTAGCCCGTGAGGGCGTTCGCGCCGTGGAAGCCGACCTCCGGGAAGAACCGCGCGGTCAGCGGCTCGTAGATGGTGAACGTGGAGGCCAGGACGGTGCCCGGGTGGTCGTACTCGTAGTCGCCGACCACATGGTCCGCCGTACCCCCGGCCGCGGCCGCGCGGAGCAGCGCGGCAACGTTGTCCTCGGACTTCACCAGGTCGGCGTCGAGGAAGCAGACCCACTCGGTGTCCACCTCAGACACCGCCAGCTGCATCGCCGCGCCCTTGCCGAGCGGACCGTGGAGCACCTCCGCACCGGCCTCGCGGGCCCGCCGCGCGGTGGCGTCGGTCGAGCCGCTGTCCACGACGAGCACGCGATCGCCGGGCTGTGCGGCCGCCATGGCCTGCCCGACGATCGTGGCCACCGTGGCCTCTTCGTCGTGTGCGGGAATCACGAACGTGAACAAGCGGGAACCCCCGTTGAGCTCATGCGGTCCACGATCTCGGCACTGAGATCATTCGGTCGTCCGTGATCATAAATCGCATGTGCGTACGCTTTGTTCCGTAGCTGTCGCGGTGCGCCAGGTGGGTGCCGTAACCCGTGCCCGAGCCGGCGTCAGCGTGGGCGTGGGCGGGCGGCACGGTGAGGACCAGGGCGAGGGCGCTGAGGGCGAGGGCGGCGGAGAGGCGTCTCATGGAGGGCCGTTTCAGAGCGGGAGACCAGGTGGTGATCTCCCGCAGCGTCGGCGGCCCGGGTGAACGGGCGAAGGCTACGAGGTGGCCTGCGAGCCGCCGATGCTTCCTTCCATGGCCAAAAGTTCCTCGTTCGGGATGGCCCCGCCGAAACGGCGGTCCCGGGAGGCGAACTCGACACAGGCCCGCCACAGGTCACGGCGGTCGAAGTCCGGCCACAGCACGTCCTGGAAGACCATCTCGGCGTACGCGCTCTGCCAGATCAGGTAGTTGGAGGTGCGCTGCTCGCCGCTGGGCCGCAGGAAGAGGTCCACGTCCGGCATGTCCGGGTAGTACAGGTACTTGGCGAGGGTCTTCTCCGTCACCTTCGACGGGTCGAGGCGCCCCGCCGCCACATCCTCCGCGAGCGCCTTCGCCGCGTCGGCGATCTCGGCGCGGCCGCCGTAGTTCATGCAGAAGTACAGGGTGAGCTTGTCGTTGTCCTTGGTCTGCTCCTGGGCGACCTGGAGCTCCTTGGCGACCGACTTCCACAGCTTGGGCATGCGGCCCACCCAGCGGACCCGGATGCCGAGCTCGTCGAGCTGGTCGCGGGTCTTGCGGATGAAGTCGCGGTTGAAGTTCATCAGGAAGCGGACCTCGTCGGGCGAGCGCTTCCAGTTCTCGGTGGAGAAGGCGTACAGCGAGATCGCGCCCACACCGATCTCGACCGCGCCCTGCAGCACATCGAGCACCCGCTCGGCGCCGACCTTGTGACCCTCGGTGCGCGGCAGCCCGCGCTCCTTCGCCCACCGCCCGTTGCCGTCCATGACGATCGCCACATGCTTGGGGACGAGCTCACCGGGCAGCTTCGGCGCGCGGGCGCCGGACGGGTGCGGCTCCGGCGCCTTGTACTCCCGGCGCTGCCGACCCAGGATCCCGCGTACGACCATGTGCTTCTCGTCTCCTTGAGGCTTGCTTCTCTACGTCTTCTCTACGTACCGCAGCGAGCGGAGCCCGCGCTCCAGATGCCAGTGCAGGTAGGCGGACACCAGCCCGCTGCCCTCCCGGACGTACCGCGGCTCGCTCGCGTCCGCCGTCTCCCAGTCTCCCGTAAGCAGCGCGCCGAGGAGTTCCAGGGTCTGCGGCGAGGGTACGACGCTCCCCGGCACCCGGCAGTCCACGCAGACGGAGCCTCCGGAGCCGACCGAGAAGAACCGGTTCGGCCCGGGCAGTCCGCACTTCGCGCAGTCGCTGAAGCTCGGGGCGTAGCCGTTGACGGCGAGGGAGCGCAGCAGGAAGGCGTCCAGCACGAGGTGCGGGGCGTGCTCACCCCGGGAGAGCGTCCGCAGTGCGCCGACGAGCAGCAGATACTGCTGCACGGCGGGCTCCCCTTCATGATCGGTGAACCGCTCGGCCGTCTCCAGCATGGCCGTCCCGGCGGTGTACCGCGCATAGTCGCTGACGATCCCGCTGCCGTACGCCGCGATGGTCTCGCTCTGGGTGCACAGCGGCAGCCCGCGCCCGATCAGCTCGCTGCCGCGCGCGAAGAACTGCACGTCGACATGGGAGAAGGGTTCGAGCCGCGCCCCGAACTTGGACTTGGTCCGCCGGACCCCACGGGCCACGGCCCGTACCCGGCCGTGGCCGCGGGTGAGCATGGTGATGATCCGGTCCGCCTCACCCAGCTTCTGGGTGCGCAGGACGACGCCGTCGTCCCGGAAGAGACTCATCGCGCACCCCCCGGGCTCTCCGGACGCTCCGGGCTCTCCGGCCTGGGCTCAAGGCGGTGTCCCCCTGCCGGGCACAGCATGATCCGGTCCGCCGCACCCGGCTTCCGGGTGCGCAGCACGATGCCGTGGTCGCGGAACAGAGTCATGGCTTCATTCTCCCGTACGCGCGGGGGTCAGCGTGCGCGGTCCGGGTGGCTGATGGTGCTCCAGGGGGCGAGGTTCCACGGACTGGCCCGGTTGGCGGGGTCGAGGAGGGCGCGGAGATGGGCGTCGGCGGTGGCCTGCGGGGCGGGTTCGTCCGATGTACCGGTGAGCCGGTCCCGCCACACCTTCCGCCCCAGCAGATAGTGATCGGCGTACTCCTCCCAGGAGGCGTACGCCGACACCACCGCCGGCACGATGTTCTTCAGCGCGGTCCACGCCTCGCCCTCGCTGATCAGCCCGCAGGCGAACCCGCGCCGCGAGATGTCGACGTACAGCGCCGCGTCCCAGGCGAGCGGCGAGACCCCGAGGACCTGCTGGGCCCGCGCCCGGTACCCGCTGCCGGCCAGTTCGTCGAGCCGGGCGGCCAGCCCGTCCCGCGAGGTGATCTCCCACTGCTCGGCCAGCCAGCGGCGGGCGCGGTCGTCGTCGATCCGCGTGAACGGGTAGAGGGTGGTCCGCAAGGCGTCGCGGTCCCGGCTGACGGGGGCGCTGAGGGACACCATCCAGAGTTGGTGGGTGGTGAGCGCGACGGGACAGCGGTTCGTGGCCTTCTCCGCCCTCTGCCACGGCTTCCGCTGTGTCCATCTCCGTATGTTCCACAGGCCCATGCGCCCGCACCCTACGACACCGGCGTCAAGGCACCTCGCCCCGGCTGCGGGCGTTCGCATACGCCGTCGCCGCGCTGAGCCGCTCGGCGGGGGTGGCCCGGCGGACGGTGTCCGGGGCCGCGTCCCACTCCTTTCCCCCTCCGTACGGTCTGAGTTGTACGTACGGTCCTTCATGTCCCATGACGATGCCGATCCTTCCGGTGCGGGTGTCCACGACGTAGGACCCGACGGGCAACTTCATCGCAGCACCGCCGCGAGTCGCTGCGCGGCTTCGACGGAACAGCGGCCCAATTCGATGAGCGGGCACGGGGCTTCCCTCGCAAGACTCGCCGGATCGATCCGGAGTGTCGGGAGGGTAATTCCTGCCCTCTCCAACACTTCCCGCAATTCCTTCACTGCTGCCTCCGCTTCTTCGACACAGAGCGCCGAATGGTGTGCCGTCACCTGACTCCCCTCCTATGCGGGTTTCACGCTTTTCCTCTCCAGTGTGTCGCTCGGCCTCTACACTCGGCAGGAGTCTGTGCTCTACAAATACCGGGCAGCACAAGGGGGTTGGCCATGGCCAACGGTTCGCGGCAGGCGGTCTGGGAGTTCTTCGGAGCGGAGCTGAAGAGGCGCCGCGAGGATGCCGGAATCACCCAGGTGGAACTGGGGGCACTCGTCTTTGTGTCGGGCGCTTATATCGGGCAGTTCGAGCAGGCGATTCGAAAACCTCAGCTGGATATCGCCCAGCGGATTGATGAGGCACTGCAAACCGACGGTATTTTCGAGCGGTTGTGCAGGAAGCTGATCGATGACAGGCGGTACGCGGATTACTTCGCGGAGGTCGTCGAGCTGGAGCGGCTGGCAACCAGGATCTGTGAGTTCGCGCCCTCTGTGGCGCCGGGTCTGTTGCAGACGGCGGCGTACGCAAGGGCAGTCACCATCGCGGCCAACCCGTTTGTCACGGACGAGTACGTCGAGGAGAAGGTTACGGGTCGCCTGGAACGGGCGCACATCCTCAAGGACGCTACAAGGCCCGAGTATTGGGTAGTGCTGCACGAGAACGTCCTCCGCATCCCGGTCGGCGGCCCGGCCGCGATGGCCGAGCAACTGGAGTGCGTCGCGAGGCTGATGCGGGAACGCACGGCGTGCGTGACGGTGATCCCGTACGCGGCCGGGGCATTCGCGTCAATGGCGGGGATGTTGCAGCTAATGGAGTTCGACGATGCCCCGCCGGTCGCCTATACAGAGACGTCGTTTTCGGGGACGTTGGTCGACGATCCGGCTGTGGTGAAGCGAGCGCAGCGCGCATACGATCTGCTCAGGGTCGCCGCACTGTCGCCGGAGGCGTCCCTGACCCTGGTCGAGTCGGCGGCGGAGGACTTCAGACGATGCGCGAGTACGACCTGAGCAACGCCAGCTGGCGCAAGAGCAGTTACAGCAACGGCGAGGGCGGCGACTGCGTCGAGGCCGCGTACGACTTCCCCGGCGCCGCCCGCTGGCGCAAGAGCAGTTACAGCAATGGCGAAGGCGGCAGCTGCGTCGAGGTCGCCGACGGCTTCCCCGGTGTCGTGCCCGTCCGGGACAGCAAGGTTGTGGACGGGCCCGTCCTCGTGGTCGGTGCGGCGGCCTGGGGCGCGTTCGTGCGGGGGCAGACGCTCGGTTAGGGGCGGCCCGGCACGACACGCCACAGCGCGCCGAGGGCGACCTGGTGGCAGAACGGCTGAAGCAGGCCGGTAATTGACAGGTCTGCGCGGCGTAGTCGATGCCCTCGACGGCTTCCCCGCCCTCGCCCAGTTGATCAACACGGCCCGCACCCCCGTGGGGCGGGGGTAAACCCCCGGTTCTACAGGGCAGTTGACCGGATGGGGTCCGCGTCGAAGATCCGCGAGGCTCGTTCCCATGAAGCCGACCACGAAACGCCTCGCCCTGATCGCCGCCGCCTCCGGCATCGTCCTCGGCGCCCTCACGCCCCTCACCGCGACGGCCGCCGAGCCGGCCCTGGACTGGAAGCAGTGCGCCGGCTCCGCTCTCGACCCCCGTCAGCAGTGCGCCACCCTCGAAGTCCCCATGGATTACGCCGACCCCGGCGGCCGGAAGATCGAGATCGCCGTCTCCCGGATTCCGAGCGAGAACCCGGGCGCTCGGCGTGGGGCGCTGTTCCTCATCCCCGGCGGGCCCGGCGGGACCAGCCTCAACGACCCGTCGGGGAAAGGGCAGAAGCTGCCGCAGGAGGTACGGGACGCCTACGACCTGATCGGGTTCGCACCGCGCGGGCTCGCCCCGTCCACCTCGGTCAGCTGCGGCCTGGAGCACGCCGACCTCGCTCCCACCAGATCGCGCCCCTGGCCCACCCCGGACGGCTCCGTCGCCGAGAACATGGCGACCGCCCAGCGCATGTCGGACGCCTGCGCGCGCAACGGCGGTGAACTGATCCGGCACATCAGCACCAAGAACAACGCCCGTGACCTCGACCGGCTGCGGGTCGCGCTCGGCGAGCGCAGGGTGTCGGCGTGGGGCGTCTCGTACGGCACGTATGTCGGCGCCGCCTACGCCGAGATGTTCCCGCGGCGCACCGACCGCTTCGTGCTGGACAGCAACGACAACCCGGACCCGGTCCGTGCGGAGCGCGCATGGCTCCAGGTGTACGAGGTCGGCGTCGAGGACAACTTCCCCGAGTTCGCCAAGTGGGCCTCCGCGTCCGGCAATCCGGACCGCGTGGCCGCCACGCCCGCCGAGGTGCGCGGGCTCTTCCTCCGTCTCGCCGCCCGCCTCGACCGCGAACCGATCCCCTGGCCCGGCGCCAACCCGGCGGAACTGAACGGGAATGTGCTGCGCCAGACCATGCTGGACAGCCTCTACGACACCGACAACTACCCGACCCTGGCCAAGTTGATGCTGTCGGCGCAGCAGGGCACGGTGCCGACCGCACCCGCCGCGCCGCCGGAGGCCGTCCTCCAGAACGGGGCCGCGGTCGGCGCCGCCACCATCTGCAACGACGCCGCGTGGCCGAAGGACGCCGCCGTGTACGAGAAGGGCGTCGCCGAGAGCCGGGCCAAGTACCCGCTCACCGCCGGCATGCCGCGCAACGCGATGCTCTGCGCCGCCTGGCCCTACGCTCCGCAGGAGCCGCCGGTACGGGTCACCGACCGAGGGCCGTCGAACATCCTGCTCGTGCAGAACGAACGGGACGTCGCCACCCCCGTGAGCGGCGCCCTGAAGCTCCGCGCGGCCCTCGGTCGGCGTGCTGTCATGGTCACTGTGGACGCCACAGGCCATGGGTCCTATCTCCGCAACGGCAACGCATGCGGGGACGAGACCGTGTCGAGGTTTCTCGCCACGGGTGAGCGCCCCGCCGTCGACACCTACTGCCGCTGACGCCTACTGCCGCTGACACCTACCGGCGCTCATCCGCCTACCGGCGCCGGTCCGCCGCCCTGCCGTAGGCCCGCGCCACCGCGTGGAAGGCCTCCTTCGGCTCCCAGTGCCACCCCGTGTCCGGGTCGCCGGGGCGGTCCTGGATCGCCTTGGCGATGCCGTAGCTCGCCATGTCGAGGTCGTGGCGGGGGTCGCCGGGGCGGTGCGGGGCGTCGGCGGTGAGGAACTCGAAGACCATGGCCGCGTAGAGGTTCATCGACTCGAAGACGTCCAACAGATCGGTGAGATAGGCGGCTTGGGTGCGTTCGCTGCGGACCGGGAGCGGGTTCCCCTTGATCTCCGGCGGGGTCTTGTCGTAGTCGACGATGTCCCAGCCCATGCCGCCCGCCTCGGGGGCGCCTCGGAAGGTGCAGGTGCCGAACTCGGTGATGGTGACGGGCTTGCCCCAGCGGAGGTGCTGTCTCAACTCCCGTACGTAGTCGGCGCGTCGGGGGAAGTAGGAGTAGTAGTCGATGCCGACGACGTCGAAGAGGCTCCAGTCGACGTTGTCGATCTCGGGGGCGGAGGCGTAACTCAGCCGGCCGTGGAAGACCTTCCGTCCGAGTGCCGCCGCCTTCGCCGTGAAGCGGGACAGGCGGCGCTGCGTCCTCGCCCAGTCGACGTTCCCGCTCTGGAGGTTGGCGATGCGCTCGAGGACGGTCTCCCCCGGGATGATCCCCGGCACGAACAGCCAGAACTCGCAGCCCACGCTGAGCTCGACACTCGCTCCCTGCCGGCGCAGCCGTTCCGCGAACCGGCCGGTCTCCGCGAGGTGGTCGAGGATCTCCCGCTCCGGGACGTCCCCGAGGGTGGGCTGGAGCCAGACGTGCAGCCCGAGTTCGGCCGCCTCGGCGGCGGTGGCGGTGAGGCGTTCGACGCCCTCGCCGGTGACGTCGACGGTGTCGGCGTGCAGGTCGTCGCGGAGGGCACGGAGGTCCGCCCGCATCCGGTCGGCGCGCCACGCGGTGGCCGGTGTCTCCCCGGCTCCGACGGTGTAGACGATCCCGCGCCGGGTCAGTCCCCGGCCGGGGCTCTGCCGGTCCCGCCCCTGGCCGGCCCCCTCGTCCCGCGCCTTCGCGGCCGCCCCGCACGCCGGCAGCAGCGCCCCCGCCGCCCCGACCGCCGCCGCCCCGGCCAGGAACTGCGCCCGGTTGATCCCTTTGGTCTTCTCCATACGGCCACTCTGCCGAGCGCTGTCCCGCACCACCGTCCGCCGATGGTCTACGGCCGCGCAACCAAGGAATGCGATCCGGCGTCGATCTACTGAGAAGTCGATCTACCGAAGAAGTCGGCCTACCGAAGAGGTCGACCTACCGAAGGAGAGCGCGATCTTAGCCCGACGCACATTCCTCGCCGCCTCGGCTGCCACCCTCGTGGCGGCCGCCCCCGCCCACGCCGCCTCGGCCCATGAGGACGGCGTCACCCCCCGCCTCCGTGAACTGGAGCAGCAACACGGCGCCCGCCTCGGCGTGTTCGCCCGTAACCTCGCCACCGGCCGCACCGTCCGGCACCGCGCCGACGAACTGTTCCCGATGTGCTCGCTGTTCAAGACCCTCGCCTCCGCGGCCGTACTGCGCGACCTGGACGACAACGGCGAGTTCCTGTCCCGCCGGATCCACTACACGGCGGACGACCTGCCGAAGACCGGCTCCGACAAGACCCTGGAGCATGTCGCCGACGGCATGACCGTCGCCGAACTCGCCGAGGTGGCCATCACCTTCAGCGACAACGGCGCCGGCAACCTCCTGCTCCGCGAACTCGGCGGCCCCACCGCGATCACCCGCTTCGCCCGCTCTCTCGGCGACCCGGTGACCCGCCTGGACCGCTGGGAGACCGAGCTCAACTCGGCGGAACCGTGGCGGATCACGGACACGACGAGCCCGTACGCGATCGGCAGGACGTACGGCCGGCTGGTACTCGGCGACGCCCTGAACCGCCCCGACCGCGGGCTTCTCACCCACTGGCTGCTGAACAACACCACGAGCGGCACCCGTCTGCGCGCCGGTCTGCCGAAGACCTGGACGGTCGCCGACAAGACGGGCGGCGGTTCCTACGGCACCAACAACAACGTGGGTATCGCCTGGACCCCGGACGGCACCCCACTGGTGCTGTCCCTCCTCACGACGAAGCCCGAGCAGGACGCAGCCCGCGACGACGTGTTGGTCGCCGAGGCGGCCAAGGCGCTGGCCGAAGTGCTCAGCTGACCGAGCTCAGTTGACCGGAAAGTACTGCCTGGGCGTCACGCCCACCACGCGATGGAACGCGGCGGTGAAGGAGCTGGCGGAGGCGTAGCCGACGCGGTGGGCCACCGGTTCGACCGGGAGGCCCGCCGCGAGGTGCGGCATCGCGGCCTGCATGCGCAGCCGTTCCCGCCACTGCCCGAAGGCGAGGCCCGTCTCGGCGACGAAGAGACGGGCCAACGTCCGTGCGCTCGCGCCGACTTGGCGGCCCCAGTCGGCCAGCGGGCGCCCGTCGGCCGGGTCTGCCGTCAGCGCCTCGGCCACGGCAAGGGCGCGCGGATCGCGGGGCGCGGGCACCGAGATGCTGGTCACCGGCACCGGGCGCAGTTCGTCGAGCAGCACCCCCTCGGCGCGCGAACGGACCTGCGGCGCCAGGTCGGTTCGTACCAGGTGGTCGATGAGCGCGCGCAGCAGCGCGGTCACCGCGACGACCGTCGGCTCGCTCCAGCGGATGTGCGGGCAGCACTCCGGGTCGACGTAGGGACTGCGCATGACGGCGTCGCCCTCCGACTCGGTGGCGTGCCGGACGCCGGCCGGGATCCACAGGGCGAGGGAGGGCGGCAGCAGCCACACCCCCTGCGCGCTGCGGACTCTCAGCAACCCCTGCGCGGACCAGGCGAGTTGATGGAACGCGTGCCAGTGCCAGCGGAAGACACTGCCGCGCGGCATCGCGAAGTGACCGACGAAGACCGCGGTGCCGGCCGAAGGGTGGGGGCCGTACTGTCCGTTCCGCGACATGGGACGGCAGCCTAGCCCGTAGTGGACAGCCCCGGCCCGGTCTAGCGTCGAACGCATGCCGATGAACCGGGCCCACCGGAGGCTGTGCAGCTCCGAGAAGTGGGCGCAGACCACGAAGGACCACATCCTGCCCTGGGCCCTGGAACACGTGGACCTGGGCGAGGACGTACTGGAGATCGGGCCGGGCTACGGCGCGAACCTCCGCGTGCTCGTCGAGCGGGTGCCGAGGCTGACGGCGGCCGAGATCGACGCGGAGACGGCCCGCATGCTGGAGGAGCGGTGGGGCGGCCGCGCCCGTATCCTGCACGCGGACGGTGCTCAACTCCCCGTTGAGGAGAAGGAGTTCGACTCCGTCGTCTGCTTCACCATGCTCCACCATGTGCCCACGGCCGCCCACCAGGACCGTATCTTCGCCGAGGCGTTCCGTGTGCTGCGTCCCGGCGGCACGTTCGCCGGCAGCGACAGTCAACTCGGCTTCGGTTTCCGTGTACTGCATCTCTTCGACACGATGAACACCCTGGACCCGAGGAGCCTTCCGGCCCGTCTGGAGCGGGCCGGTTTCGCCGACGTCGCCGTGGACGTCCACCCGAAGTCGGGCGGTCTACGCTTCCGCGCCCGCCGTCCCTGAGAACCGCCGCACATAGCGCCGCTGCCACGGCGTCTCCACCGCCCGCCGGTCGTAGTGCGCCCGCACATACGCCACGGCCTCGTCCGCCGGTACGCCGTCCAGCACCGCGAGACACGCCAGCGCCGTCCCCGTGCGCCCGCGTCCGCCACCGCAGGCGACCTCGACGCGCTCCCCGGCCGCCCGCTCCCACACCTCGCTGAACGCGGCGCGCGCGTCCGCCCGGTCCGCGGGAAGCCGGAAGTCCGGCCAGCGGAGCCAGCGGAACTCCCAGGGAACGTCAGGGGGTTGATGGCCCAGGAGGTAGAGGGCGTACGACGGGGTCGGCGCCCCGGCCGGGAGCGGGTACCGGAGGCCGCGGCCCCGCAGGAGCCGGCCGGAGGGCAGCCGGAGCACGCCGACGTCATCCTCGTCCCACAGTTCCGTCGACTTCAGCGGTTCCAACGGTTCCTTGGGCTCCATCGCTTCCATCGGCCCATTCGACCATGCACCGTCCGGCCCCGCTCAGAGTTCCGCCTCCCGAAGCGCCGCCTCCAGCAGGGCGCCCGCCGCCCAGCGCATGACGGCCTTCGCCTCGTCGCGGTCGAGTTCGCAGACGTCACGGGTGGTGATGAGGGCCTCGGCGCCGTAGACCAGGGTGACGGCCATGGTCAGCCGGCGGTGGAGGTCGGGCGGGAGGGTGCCGGCGAGGGGTTCGAGGGCGGTGCGGGTGAGGTCGAGGCGGAGGCGGTTGCGGGTGGGGACGTCCCGCGCGTCCTCGTCGGACGGCTCCTGCCAGCGCTCCAGCGAGGCGCGCAGTACCGCTCGCCACACCGCCTCGTCGCCGAGCTGGAGGTCGGCGGTGCGGGACACGGTGAGGTCGATCCGCTCGGCCGGGTCCTCGGGCAGATCGGCGACGGCCTCGAAGCCACGGGCGACGCTCTGCGTCTCCAGGAGCAGCTCCCCGGGGTGGGAGAAGTAGCGGTAGGCGGTGGCCACCGACACCTGGGCCGCCTCGGCGGCATCGGCGATGGTGACCGGTCTGCCCTCACGGACGAGGGCGACGGCGGCGTCGACGAGCGCGCGGCGCGTACGCAGCTTCTGATTGCGCCGCCCCTCGCCGCCCCCCTCACCCCGGTCGCGCGCGCCCCCGCCCCGCGCGCCGGTCGTGCTCCCGGCACGCCCTTCGCTCATGAGAATTCCCTCTTGTCGTGAGAAACTATTCTCATTACGGTATCACCGTCTCACAAACGGGGGCCGCGCCCCTGACCCGGTGCGCGGCATGACGAGAGGGGGTGCCCCCTTGGGCACCATGACACCCGCCGAAATGGAACTGCTCATCGGGACGCACATGCTGGCCGAGGAGCACGGGGACCCGGAGTGCGCGGTCTCCGTCTACACCGAGGACGTCGAGCATGACGTCGTCGGCTTCCCGGGCGACCCGATCCACGGCGTCCAGGCGGCGCTGGAGCGCTACCACCAGCTGGTGAAGGACCTCCGCGTGGAGAAGGCGGAGCGCACCCACACCTACTACTCCGAAGGCGCCGCGACCGTCGAGGACCTGATCACCGCCGTCGTCACCGGCGCCTTCCTCGGCATCCCGGGCAACAACCGCCGGATCACCTTCCGCATGCTGCACGTCTTCGAGTTCAAGGACGGAAGGATCTCCCGCGAGAACGTGTGGCTGGACGGCGCGGCGATCGCGGCCCAGCTGACCGCCGCGGCCTGAGCCGACACAGGCCGACCGGGTGCCGCGCCCTCGACAAGGGGGCGCGGAACACCCTGACCGGGGGTTGGTGGGCGACGGTCTTCCCGGGCCTGCTGACCCTGCTGACCGTGCTGTGCCTGAACATCAGCTCGAAGCCCCCGAGCCCGGCGCCGGCGAGGTCGTACCACTGCCGAGCCCCAACCTCCTGCTCGACCTCAAGGAACGCCTCGGCCTGGCCCTGGTGTTCGTCTCGCACGACATCCAGACGGTACGGCGGATGAGCGACCGCGTGATCACGATGTACCCGGGCCGGATCGTGGAGGAGTCCCCGGCGGCCGGGGGCACCGACGCGGCCCGCCACCCGTAGCGGCTGCCGCTTCCGCACCCGCTGCTGGAAGGCGGACGAGGAGTGCACCGCCGGCATGCCGGACTTCTCGGCCGCGTCGGCCCCCGGACACCGCTTCCGCTGTCACCATCCGGTGGAGGAGGGTGAGCAGACCCGCGACCTCGTGCCCCAGAGCCATGCCGACAGGGAGCCTCGATGACGATCCCCACCCCGCTGACCGGTGTCGTCCCGCCCGTGTGCACCCCGCTGACACCTGAAGGCGAGGTGGACGTCGTGTCGCTGCTGCGGCTGGTCGACCATCTGCTGGAGGGCGGGGTGCACGGGCTGTTCGTCCTCGGTACGACGTCGGAGGCGGCGTATCTGACGGACGCGCAGCGGCGGTTGGTGGTGGAGACGGTGACGGCCCACGTCTCCGGCCAGGTCCCGGTCCTGGCGGGCGCGATCGACATGACGACGCCGAGGGTGCTGGAGCAGGTGGCCTCGGTGACAGCGGCAGGGGCGGACGCGGTGGTGGTGATCTCGCCGTTCTACACACGGACGCATCCGGCGGAGATCGCCCGCCACTACCGCCTGGTGGCGGCGGCGAGCCCGGTGCCGGTCGTGGCGTACGACCTTCCCGTCGCCGTCCACACCAAGCTGCCGGCGGATGTGGTGCTGGAGCTGGCGGCGGAGGGGGTGCTGGCCGGGCTGAAGGACTCCAGCGGGGACCTGGCGGCGTTCCGTGAGGTGATCGCCGGGGCGCGGGACCGGGCCGACATCACCGGCTTCAGTGTGCTGACGGGTTCCGAGCTGATCGTGGACTCGGCGTTGGCGGCGGGGGCGGACGGCGCGGTGCCGGGGCTGGCCAATGTGGACCCGCACGGGTACGTCCGGCTCGACCGGCTGTGCAGGGTGGGTGACTGGGAACGGGCCCGGGTGGAGCAGGAGCGGTTGTGCGCGCTGTTCGGGATGGTGCGGGTCGGTGATCCGGCGCGGATGGGCGGGAGTTCGTCCGCGCTGGGGGCGTTCAAGGCGGCGCTCTACTTGCGGGGGGTCATCGCGTGCCCGTTGACGGCGGAGCCCCAAGTGCCGTTGTCGGAGGGGGAGGTCGAGCGGGTGGGGAAGTATCTGGCGGGGGCGGGGCTGTTGTAGCAGGGTCCGCACGGTGAAGCCGGCGGTGAGGGGACGGCCGGCCCGCGTGGAGTTCTCGGGGTCGGCGGCCGGCCCTCCCCCACAGGAGATCAGCCCTCCCCCACACCCCCGGGCGTCACGAGCCCCGACTCATAGGCCACGATCACCAGCTGCGCCCGGTCCCGCGCCCCCAGCTTCCCCATGATCCGGCTGACATGGGTCTTGGCGGTCAGCGGGCTCAGCCCCAACGCCTCGCCGATCTCGGCGTTGTTGAGCCCTCGCCCGACCAGCGTCAGCACCTCGCGCTCCCGCTCCGACAGGCACTCCGGGCCACCCGAGGGCACCGGTACCGCAGCCGACGGGCTGCGCAGCAGCCGAGCGATCAGCCGGGCCGTGGGGCCGGGCGACAGCAGCGACTCCCCCGCCGCCACCGTACGGATCGCGTCCAGCATCTCCGCCGGCTTCGTGTCCTTGACCAGGAACCCCGACGCCCCCGCCCGCAACGCCTCCACGATGTTCTCGTCGGTGTCGTAGGTCGTCAGGACCAGGACCTTCACCTCGGCCAGTTCCTCGTCCGCCGCGATCAGCCGGGTCGCCTCGATGCCGTCCAGGTCGGGCATCCGGATGTCCATCACGACGAGGTCGGCCCGCGAAGCGCGCGCCAGCTCCACCGCCTCCCGGCCGGTAGCGGCCTCCCCCACGACCTCCATGTCGCGCGCCGAACCCACCAGCATCGCGAACGCGGCCCGGACAAGAGTCTGGTCGTCGGCGAGCAGCACACGGATCGTCATCTGGTCGCATCCCCCACAGCAGTTGTCAGCGGCAGTACGGCCGTCACCGCGAAACCACCCTCCGCCCGTGGCCCCGCGTCGAGTGTGCCACCCACGCTGCGGGCCCGTTCCCGCATGCCGACCAGCCCGAACCCGGGGGTCCCTGAGCCGCCCCCCGGCCCCGCGCCGTCGTCGGTGACCGCGACCCTGAGGGCGCCCTGCTCCTCGTACAGCTCGACGGACACGGAGGTCTCCGGCCCGGCATGGCGCACCGCGTTCGTCAGGGCCTCCTGCACGATCCGGTAGGCCGCCGCACCGACCGCGGGCGGCGCCTGGTGGACCCGTACCGTCTGTTCCACCTTCGCCCCCGCGAGCCGGGCCGCCGAGAACAGGTCGGACAGGCCGTCGAGGCCCGGCAGCGGGCCGCGGACGTCCCCGGCGCCGTCCTGCTCGCGCAGTACCTCCAGCGTCGTACGCAGCTCGCCCCGGGCCGTGCGGCAGGTGTCGGCGATGTCCTCCAGCGCTTTCGCGACGGTCTCCCGGTCGAGGCGCTCGGGGTCCGTGGCCAGGACATGCGCGGCCACCGACGTCTGCACGCCGATCAGCGTGATGCTGTGCGCCAGCAGGTCGTGCAGATCCCGGGCGATCCGCAAGCGTTCCTCCGCCACCCGTCGGCGCGCCTCCTCCTCGCGGGTGCGTTCGGCGCGTTCGGCGCGTTCGACGATCGCGCCGACATAGGTGCGGTGCGCCCGTACCGCTTCGCCCGTGAGCGCGCAGGCGAGGATCCAGCCGGCGATGCGCAGCAGCTCCACACCGCGCTCCGGATTGATCGACAGGAGCATGATCACGCTCAGGCCGAGCAGGGACGGCACCACGATCAGTGTCCGGCGCCTCGGTCCCGCGACCGCGAGCGAGTAGATGGAGACCATCGTCACCACGATCAGCGCGGAGTGGGCGTTGCCGAGGGAGTGGTAGGTGCCCTCCACGACGATGAGCGCGAGCAGCACACCCATCGGGTAGTGCCGCCGCCAGGCGAGCGTCAGCGCCGAGAGGCCGAACAGGATCCAGCCGGTGACGTCCGGTGTGTGCGCGTTGTCGCCCTGCGCCACGAACGCCAGCGGGATCGACGCCAGACCGACCGCCACGGCGAACAGCCAGTCACGCCGGACGGGCCGGACGAACCGCGAGGGCCCGCGGCGGCCGAGTTGCTCACTGATGGTCGACATGCGCTCCATCCTCACCGATCCGACGGAGGACCGGACCTTCGAAGTCGGGCCCCGAAGGCCGGACCCCCGGGCGCGAGCCCGGAAGTCCGGCCGGTTCTCCCTCACCCCGTTCAGCGCACGCCCGCCGGCTCCGCCACCGGCTCCGGCCGCTCCCCGCCCGCGCCGGCCGGTTCCTTCGACAGTGCCCCAGGCCACCACACCTTCCGCCGCAGGGCCACACTCGCGCTGGTGACGAGGTAGGTGCGGACCAGGAAGGTGTCGAGGAGCACCCCGACCGCGACCACGAAGCCCATCTCCACCAGGCTGACCAGCGGCATGTTCGTCAGCACCGCGAAGGTCGCCGCGAGGACCAGCCCCGCCGAGGCGATGACCCCGCCCGTCGTGCGCAGCGCGGTGAGCGCCGCCGTCACCGGGTCGATGCCCTTGAGGGACTCCTCCCGCATGCGGTGCATCAGGAAGATGCCGTAGTCGACGCCGAGAGCCACCAGGAAGACGAAGGACAGCAGGCCGAGCCCCGGATCCATCCCCTCGAAGCCGAACACCGGGCCGAAGACCAGTCCGCCGATGCCGAGCGCCGCGCCCCACACCGCGACCACGGCCGCCACCAGGATCAGCGGCGCCACCACCGACCGCAGCAGGACGATCAGGATCAGCAGCACCGAGACCAGGACGATCGGGATCACGATCAGCCGGTCACGGGCGTTGGTGTCCGCCAGGTCGAGCTGCTGGGCGCTGGCTCCGCCGACCAGCGAGTCGTCGAGGCGGTCGCGCAGGGCCTCGATCGTCTTCGTCTCGCCCGCCGACTGGGGGGCCGAGGTGGCGATGACCGAGATCTCCGTCCAGCCGTCACCGCTGCGTCCCCGCTCGGCAGCGGCCACGCCCTGGGTGTCGCGCACCTCGGCGAGCGCCGCGTCGGCCCGGTCGGTGGGGGCGAGGACGGTGATCGGCTGGGTACCGCGCTCGGGGTAGGCCTTGGCGAGGGTCTCCATGGCGGCGACCGCGTCGGGCTTGGTGGTGAAGGAGTCCTCCTGCTTGAGGGCGCCGGGGAGGTTCAGCACGCCCAGGGCCAGCGCGCCCAGCAGGACCGCGCCGCTTGCGAGGACCGTCAGCGGCCGGCGCCCGGCCGAGCTGCCCATCGCCGCGAACAGCGAGCGGCGGACCTTCGGCGTGCTGCCGTAGCGCGGGACGAGCGGCCAGAAGACGCGGCGGCCGAGCAGCACGAGGACCGCGGGCAGCAGGGTCAGCATGGCGAACAGCGCGCACAGGACGCCGACCGTGCCGAGCGGGCCCATGCCCCGGCTGGAGTTGAGGTCGGCGGCGAGCAGACACAGCAACCCCGCGGCGACCGTCCCGGAGGACGCCAGCACCGCCGGACCGCAGCCCTTGAGGGCGGCGACCATCGCGTCGTACGGCCGCTCGATGCGCCGCAGCTCCTCGCGGTACCGGGACACCAGCAGCAGCGCGTAATCCGTCCCCGCGCCGAACACGAGGATCGTCATGATGCCCGAGCTCGCCCCGGTCACGGACGTCCCGAACCACTGGTTCAGCCCGTACGCCACGCCCATCGACAGGTAGTCGGCCATGCCCGCGACGGCGAGGGGCACCAGCCACAGGAACGGGCTGCGGTAGATGAGGATCAGCAGGAGCGCGACGACCGCGGCGGTGGTGTAGAGCAGCGGCCCGCCGAGCGAGTTGTAGACCTCGGCCGCGTCCGTCTGCAGGGCTCCGGTGCCGCCCACGTCGACGCTCAGCCCGCCCTCGCTGTGCGCGATGTCCCGTACGTCGTTGACGAGCGCGTCACGCGCCTTCTCATCAGTCCCCGGCTCGTTGCTCGCCACCGGGTACATCAGGGTGGCGCCGTCCTTGGACGGAACGCCCTGCGGTTCGGCGGTGAGCCGGTGCGCCCCGGCGATCCGGTCGATCTGCGCGGCGGCGGTCTCCTTGTCCGCGGCGGTCAGCCCGCCGTCCCGGTGATAGACGACGACCATCTCGGTGGCCTCGCCGCCCGGCAGCCGGTCCTGGATCTTCGCGACCTGCGTGGAGTCGGCGCTCGCCGGCAGATAGTCGACCGCCCGGTCCCGCTGGACGTCCGCCAGCTTCGAGGCGAACGGCGAGGTCAGCGCCAGCACGGCGATCCACAGCCCGAGCACGAGCCACGGCACCGCCCGCCGTCGCCGGATAGATGTCCTTGCGGCCCCCATGAGTCGGGCCTCCCCTCGGTCGGGTGTCTGGGTCGGTCTCCAGACTCCCGTCGCACGGGGGCCGATTCGTCGGACGGCAGAGCGAGTTGGGGCTTACTGCGGAGGGCGGCCTTCAGGTGCGGTTACTCCCCAGGGAGTACCGGAAGGAGTACGACGACGACGGCTGCGAGTACGACAACGACGCCGCCGCCCGCCTCCCACCGCACCCCTGCCCGTCAGGACGGCGTCCGCGCCGCCACCAGCAGCCGCGTCACATCGTCCGCGCAGATGGTGAGCGCCGCCCCCACCGTCGCCAGCGCGTCCCGCTCGGCGGGCGTGTACGGCCCGTCCGCCAGCGCGATCCGCGCCCCCTGCAGCAGGATCGATTCACGTCCGGCCGGGGCGAGGTGCGGGGCCAGCGGGTCCAGCGCCTCGTGGAGCTCTATGGCGAGCCCGGCCCCGCAGGGCTGGCCGAAGACCCGCCCGGTGTCCTGGGCCAGCGCCTCGACGAGCGCGCCGAGCTGGTCCTCGGTGCAGTCGTCGAAGCCGGCGGAGCGGACCGTACCGGCCGCCGCCTCCAGCGCCGTACGCGAACAGGTGCCGCCCGCGGCGAGGACCGCGAGGGCGACGGTGTGGACGGCGTCGCGGAGCATCGCGGAGAAGCGGGTGGTGGTGGGGTGGTCGAGGACGTCGGTGCCGTAGTGGCGGTGGCAGGCCGCGCACTCCACGACCGGTCCGGTCTCGCCGCGCGGCAGGACGGGCATGCCGAGGAGGGTGAAGCGGCGCCTGCCGGTCAGCCGCTGGTAGTTGCGGTCGCCGCCGCAGCCGGGGCAGAAGAACTCCCCGTCGCCCACGGGCGTCCACGCGGTGCGGGTCCCCAGAAGGCGCGCATGCCTGGCGGCCTGGCCGTTTCGTCCCCGTCCTGGCAGCACGTCGCACCTCCGCGTAACGGCACGGCAACATCGCCGTGCTGGCGTGATGTTAGCCACATCGGAGAGGCGTAGTCAGTACCCCGGACGAGACCTTTCCGTGACCTGCACAGACCGCTGGCCGGAAACAGACGGGTCCCGCCCGCCTGGATATGGCGGACGGGACCTGAAAACGCCGGTGCGGGAGACGTACCTAGGGGCGCGGGGAACTGCGCGACCAGCCACGACGGCGCAGCACCCGGCACTCAACCCCGTGAGGCACCCTCTTAGCGAGCCGCCCGATTGACGGCGGAGACGACCGCCTTCAGCGACGCACGTGTCGTATTCGCATCGATCCCGATCCCCCACAGAACCTTGCCGTCGATCGCGCACTCGATGTACGACGCAGCCTGCGCCGACGCACCCTCGCTCATCGTGTGCTCCTGGTAGTCCAGCAGCCGCGCGTCGATCCCGATCTTGGCCAGCGCGTCGAAGAACGCGGAGATCGGACCGTTGCCGGTACCGGTCAGCACGGTGTCGACACCATCCACCGTGGCCTCCACCTTCAGCGTGTCCACGCCGTCCGTGTCGGTGGTCGACTGCCCGTTCTTGACCTGGATACGACCCCACGGGTTCTGGGGGTTCGGCAGGTACTCGTCCTGGAAGACGGCCCAGATGTCGGACCCGGTGACCTCGCCGCCCTCGGCGTCCGTCTTGGCCTGGATGAGCTTGGAGAACTCGATCTGCATCCGGCGCGGCAGGTCCAGCTTGTGGTCGTTCTTCAGGACGTAGGCGATACCGCCCTTGCCGGACTGCGAGTTGACGCGGATGACGGCCTCGTACGACCGCCCGACGTCCTTCGGGTCGATCGGCAGGTAGGGAACGGCCCACTCGATGTCATCGACCGTCACACCCTTGGCCGCCGCGTCGGCCTCCATCGCGTCGAAGCCCTTCTTGATGGCGTCCTGGTGGGAGCCGGAGAAGGACGTGTAGACCAGGTCGCCCACGTACGGGTGGCGCGGGTGGACCTCCATCTGGTTGCAGTACTCCCACACGCGACGGATCTCGTCGATGTCGGAGAAGTCGATCTGCGGGTCGACGCCCTGGGAGAACAGGTTCATGCCCAGGGTGACCAGGTCGACGTTGCCGGTGCGCTCGCCCTGTCCGAACAGACAGCCCTCGACGCGGTCGGCGCCGGCCATCAGCGCCAGCTCGGCGGCCGCCACGGCCGTACCGCGGTCGTTGTGCGGGTGGACGGAGACGCAGACGTACTCGCGGCGCGACAGGTTGCGGCTCATCCACTCGAAGCGGTCCGCGTGCGTCGACGGGGTCGAACGCTCCACCGTGGCGGGCAGGTTGAGGATGATCTCGCGGCCCGGACCGGGCTGGTAGACGTCCATCACCGCCTCGCAGACCTCCAGC
Organism: Streptomyces sp. S.PB5; assembly: GCF_030403745.1. Classification (GTDB taxonomy): domain Bacteria; phylum Actinomycetota; class Actinomycetes; order Streptomycetales; family Streptomycetaceae; genus Streptomyces. Next base: position 40,839 of record NZ_JAQMWP010000001.1, on the reverse strand, counting down.
GCGAAGTCCAGCTCGGTGTCGGTGAAGATCTCCGGGCTGTACTGGTAGCCGAACTCGGTCTCGGGGCCCAGCAGCTTCTCGGCGTACTCCATGACCAGCCGCGTGCCGTCGACGGCGATCTGCTTGATGTCGTCCTTGGAGCCGCGGAAGACCACGCGGCGGAAGACGGGGGCGGTGGCGTTGTACAGGTGGACGGTGGCGCGCTTGGCGCCCTTCAGGGACTCCACCGTGCGCTCGATCAGGTCCTCGCGGGCCTGGGTCAGTACGGAGATGGTGACGTCGTCGGGGATGGCCCCGGGCTCTTCGACGATGGAGCGTACGAAGTCGAAGTCGGTCTGGCCGGAGGCCGGGAAGCCGACCTCGATCTCCTTGTAGCCCATCTTGACCAGCTGGTCGAACATCCGGCGCTTGCGCTCGGGCGACATGGGGTCGATCAGGGCCTGGTTGCCGTCGCGCAGGTCCGTGGAGAGCCAGCGGGGGGCGACGGTGATCCGGTTGTCCGGCCAGGTGCGGTCCGGGATGTCGACCTGGTCGTACCGGCCGTACTTGTGGATCGGCATGGAACTGGGCTGCTGGCGGTTCGCCATGATGCGGGGGCTCCTCAGGGTGTCCGGAAGGACGGCCGACGACGCAACGCCAAGCTCCGCGGGGAGGGAGTCGACCTGGACTACAGGCCCTCGCCGCGGCAGCTAAGAAGAAGCAGCCCGAAACGCATGATGCGAAGCATGCTAGCCGAGCCGGTTCGGATGCGGGGCGCCGTATCAGTATGCGGGACCCGGGTGAGGAATGGGACAAAAAGTGCGCCATACCACTCCGGGGCGGCTAGCCGACCTCCTTATCCATACATTTCACCAATCATGGTTGCGGGTAGTGACAGCGGCATAACTCGATGCGATGGTGCCGGGCATGACGACTCACGGGGGCTACGAGCCCGTCTTCTGCACCGTCGTACCACCCCATGTCCTCGACAAGCTCAGCCAGGCCGAGGACTCCACGCTCGCCGACGCCGCTCGCAAGACGCTGGAACGCGACGCCTACGAACGCACCCACCGCCGTCTGACCACGGTCGTCGGCGCCCCGTCCATCGCCCCGCCGCTCGGCGCGGAGGCCGGCAAACCGCACCGCACCATCTACGACGCCAGGCACCGCACCGACCTGCCCGGCAAGAAGGTCCGCACCGAGGGCTCGGAACCCGGCAAGGACGCCACCGTCAACCGCGCCTACGCGGGCCTCGGCGCCACCTTCGAGCTGTTCCTGAAGGCCTACGAGCGCGACTCGATCGACGCGAACGGCCTCCCCCTGGACGCCACCGTCCACTACGAGGAGAACTACAACAACGCCTTCTGGAACGGCGAGCAGATGGTGTTCGGCGACGGCGACGGCGAGATCTTCCTCGACTTCACCATCCCCATCGACGTCATCGGCCACGAACTCACCCACGGCGTCACCCAGTACACGGCCAACCTCACCTACTTCGGCCAGCCCGGCGCGCTCAACGAGTCGATGTCCGATGTCTTCGGCTCCCTCATCAAGCAGCACACCCTCGGCCAGACCGCCGCCGAGGCCGACTGGCTCATCGGCGCCGGCCTCCTCGCCCCGCGGGTCACCGGCTCGGCCCTGCGCTCCATGAAGGCCCCGGGCACCGCCTACGACGACGACGTCCTCGGCAAGGACCCGCAGCCCGCGACCATGGACGACTTCGTCCGCACCGGCCGCGACAACGGCGGCGTCCACATCAACTCCGGCATCCCCAACCACGCGTTCTACATCGTCGCCACCACCCTCGGCGGCCACGCCTGGGAACGGGCCGGACAGATCTGGTACGACGTCCTGACCGGCGGCAAGCTGAAGAAGGACGCCCTGTTCGTGGACTTCGCCACGCTCACGGTCGAGGCCGCCAAGTCCCGCTACCAGGACGGCGAGGAACTCCAGGCCGTACTGAAGGCGTGGGAGCAGGTCGGGGTGCGCACGGCGTAGTTACGTACTAGACACGGTCCCATGCGTATTCGAGTGAGCCGTACCGGTGGTTTCGCGGGCATCGAGCGTCACGCCGAGGTCGACACCTCGGGACGGCCCGACGCCCATGAGTGGCACGCCCTGGCCGAACAGGCGCTGGCCGCCGGCCGGGGCACTCCGCCCATCGGGGTGCCCGACGGTTTCGCCTACGAGATCACCGTGGACGGAAAGACGGTGTACGCCGCCGACCCCCGACTCACGGAGGAGCAGCGGCAGTTGATCTCACGGGTCCTGAAGGAAGGTGCGTAACCGCTTCTTCACACCCGCCCGTTGACTTCCGTTACCAGCGGTACGGATGATCCGGCGCATGGCGACTGATGACCACGCGATACCCACGTTCCCGCCCGGCTTCCTCTGGGGCGTCTCGACCTCGGCCCATCAGATCGAGGGCGCGGTGGAGTTGCGCGAGCCCTCCGTGTGGGACGCCTTCACGGCCGAGCCGGGACGGGTGAAGGACGGCTCGACGGCGGCGGTGGCCGTCGACCACTACCACCGCTACCCCGAGGACGTGGCGCTCCTGTCCGACCTGGGCGTGGACGCGTACCGCTTCTCGATCTCCTGGCCGCGGGTGCGTTCCGAGGGCGGCCTGGACTTCTACGACCGTCTGGTCGACGCCCTGTGCGCGGCGGGCGTACGACCGGTACCGACCCTCTTCCACTGGGACCTGCCAACCGCCCTGCAAGCTGTACCCAATAGCGGCTCCGCCGCGGGGGGCGGCTGGCTGGAGCGGGACACCGCGGCGCGGTACGCCGAGTACGTGTCGGTCGTCGCCGACCGCCTCGGTGACCGCGTCGCGAAGTGGATCACCATCAACGAACCCGCCGAACACACCCTGTTCGGCCATGCATTGGGCGCCCACGCGCCGGGCAAACAGCTGATGTTCGACGCGCTGCCCGTGGCCCACCACCTCCTGCTGGCCCACGGTCTGGGCGTACAGGCACTGCGCGCGGCGGGTGCGACGGACATCGGGATCGCCAACTCGCACGGGCCGACATGGCCCGCCTCGCAGGAGCAACCCGACCTGGAGGCCGCGGCCTTCTACGACCTGCTGCTGAACCGGCTGTTCGCGGAGCCGGTGCTGCTGGGTGAATACCCGGACGGGCTGGGCGACTTGATGCCGGGCGATGTGGCAGCGGATCTGAAGGTCATCTCGGAGCCCTTGGACTTCTACGGCATCAACTACTACGCGCCGACCCGGGTGGGCGCCCCGCAGGGCACGGACATCGAGTTCGGCGGACTGACGATCCCCGCCGAACTCCCCTTCTCCGTCCAGGAGATCGAGGGCGTACCGGTGACGCACTTCGGCTGGCCGGTGGTCCCGGAGGGCCTGACGGAACTCCTCACCGGCTTCCGGGAGCGCTACGGCGACCGGCTCCCGCCCGTCGTGATCACGGAGAACGGCTGCTCGTACGAGGGGATCGACGACCAGGACCGGATCGCCTACCTCGACGGCCATGTGCGGGCGCTGCACAAGGCGGTGGCGGCCGGGGTGGACGTACGCGGGTACTTCGTGTGGTCGCTGCTCGACAACTTCGAGTGGGCAGAGGGGTACGCGCAGCGCTTCGGGCTGGTGCACGTGGACTTCGAGGATCCCGTGACCCTGACGCGGACGCCGAAGTCCTCGTACGGCTGGTACCAGGAGCTGCTCCGGGCCCAGAGATGACGACGACGGCCCTGGACGAACCCCTCGAGCGGGTCGGCGGCGGCTGGACGGCGGCCCTCTCCCTCTCCAACGTGGCGATCTGGGTGGGCTGGTACGGCCCGCTGCAGATCCTCCTGGCCCGCCAGGCGGAGGACTTCGCGCCCGGCACCGGCATGTCGAAGGAGACGCTGCTGGCGTGGGTGACGGGGGTCGGGGCGGTCGTGTCCCTGTTCGCGAACCCGTTCTTCGGGGCGCTGTCGGACCGGACCACGGCCCGCCGGGGCCGCCGTACGCCGTGGATCGTGGCCGGGGCGGCGGGCGGGGCCCTGTCGCTGCTGGTGCTCGCGGGCGCGGGCGGGCTGTGGCTGATGATGCTCGGCTGGTGTCTGGTCCAGCTGACCCTGAACGCCTCCTTCGCGGCGGTGACGGCGGCGGTGCCGGACCGGGTGCCGCGGCTCCAACGGGGTTCGGTGGGCGGCTGGTTGGGCGCGGCGCAGATCCTGGGCGCGGTCACCGGGACGGGGCTGGCGACGGCGGCGGGCGGGATCGCGGCCGGGTATGCGGCGTGCGCGGGATTCGTGGTGGCGGGGGTGCTGCCGTACGTGCTGCGGTACGAGGACGTACGGCTGCCGCCGGCGGACCGTCCGGCATGGACCTGGCGTTCCTTCCTACGGGGCTTCTGGCTGAGCCCGCGGCGCCACCCGGACTTCGGCTGGGCCTGGCTGACCCGCTTCCTGATCAACCTCAGCAACGCGCTGGTGATCCTCTACCTGCTCTACTACCTGCGGGACCGTCTGCACCACGACGATCCCGAGCAGGGCGTCCTGATCCTCACCGCGGTGAACAGCGTGACGCTGCTGGCCACGGTCGTGGTGGGCGGGGTGTGGTCGGACCGGGTGGGCCGCCGCAAGCCGTTCGTGAAATGGTCCGGCGTGCTGATGGCGGCGGCCACGGCCCTGCTGGCCGGCTGGCAGACCTGGGCCGGCGCGATCGTCGTGGCCGCGCTGCTGGGCGTGGCCCTCGGGGTCTTCATGTCGGTCGACTTCGCCCTGATGACGGACGTCCTCCCCAAGGCCCTGGACCGCGGCAAGGACCTCGGCGTCATCAACATCGCCAACGCCCTCCCCCAGGTGGCCGCCCCCGCCCTCGCGGCACCGGTCGTCACACACCTGGGCGGCTACCGGGTGCTGTACCTGGTGGCGGCGGTGCTGGGGCTGGCGGGGGCGGTGTTGGTGGGGCGGATCAAGGGTGTGGAGTAGGCGTGGACCGAAGGGCGTGGCGGATGCGGAGGGCGCCGGTCAAAGGGCGCGGCGGATACGGAGGGCGCGGGTCAAAGGGCTCCGGCATCCCTGGCCGTGTAGACCGACGGAAAGACCGGCCGATACCCCAGCTCCCTCCGGATCCGCTCCGTGGACATGATCATCTGCCACGGGTCGGGGTCGGTGCGGTCCCGGAGCCCGGCCGGGACCTCGGCCCCGTTCAACTGGTGCAGCTCCACCGCCGTGACGGGCGCGTCGTCGGCGATGTTGTAGATCCGGCCGGCGACACCCGGTGCGTGCAGGATCCGCAGCAGCCCCTGGGCGACGTCCGCGTGGTGCCCCATGTGCAGCCGCTGTGTCGCCGCCCAGTTCCCGGCCCACATCAGGGACTGCGCGAGATGCGGATCGCCCTCCCCGTACACGAACGGCAGCCGGGCGACCCGCACGTCCAGCCCCTCCAGGGCCAGCAACTCCCGCTCCGCCCGCGCCTTCGACTCGGGATACGCGCCCCACATCGAACCGCCGGGCCGGCTCTCGTCCTCCTCGGTCACCGGACGCCCCCGCCCCATGCCGTACACCAGTCCCGTACTGACCTGCACGAAGCGCTGTACGCCGGCGGCGAGGGCGGCGCGGCCGAGGGCGATGGCGGCGTCCCGGTTGACGGCCCGGGCCTCGTCGTCCGGCACCCCGCGGAAGGCGGCGGCGACGTTGACGACGGCGTCCACCCCTGCGACGGCCTTCCCGAGGGCCGCGTCGTCCCGTAGGTCCCCGACGACGACCTCGGCGCCGAGCTCGGCGAACGGTTCCCCGCGGGCGGCGTCCCGCACGAGGACCCGAACCCGCTCGCCGGGCCGTGCCTGGGCGATCAGCCTGGGCGTGAACCGCCGCCCGACCTGCCCGGTGGTCCCTGTCACCAATGTCAGCATGTGGATGCTCCTCTCGTCACCGACCAGCCTGGGACGGAGTCGGGGGCGACGGGAGAGACCTGTGGATCGGGGGACCGACAGTCCCTGGATAAGCCGGGCGGGTTGCCGCAGCCTGGAGAGGTGAACCGAGCCGAGCTAGCCGACTTCCTGCGCCGCGGGCGCGCCCGACTGGAGCCGTCGGACGTGGGCCTGACGGCGGGCGCCCGCCGCCGTACACCGGGCCTGCGGAGGGAGGAGGTGGCGGCGCTGGCGGGCATGTCGGTGGACTACTACACCCGCCTGGAACAGTCCCGGGGCCCACGCCCGTCCCGCCAGATGCTGACGGCACTGGCCCGTGCCCTCCGCCTCACCGCGGACGAACGCGACCACCTGTTCCACCTGACCGGCGAGGAGCCGCCCCGCAGAGAGCCGACCTCGGCACACGTACGCCCAGGTCTGCTCCTGGTCCTCGACCGTCTGCACGACACCCCGGCGCACGTGGTGACGGACTGCGGCGAGATCCTGGCCCAGAACGCGATGTCGAGGGCCCTGACCGGAGACGCCTTCGCCCGCCCGCCCCGCGACCGCAACTTCCTCCGCCGCTTCTTCCTGGACCCGGCGTCACGCGACCTCTTCCCCCCGGAGGACATCCCCGACCACGCCCGCGCCCACGTGGCCAACCTCCGAGCGGTATCGGCAGCCCGCCCCGACGACCCGACACCGGCCGCGCTGGTGGCTGAACTCCGCTCATCGAGCGAGGAGTTCGCAACCCTCTGGAACGAACACGAGGTGGCCGTACGCCGCCAGTCCACCAAGCGCTTCCGCCACCCGGCGGTAGGCCTCCTGGAACTCGACTGCGAGATCCTCCTGAACCAGGACGACCACCACCTGCTGATCATCCACACGGCCCGCCCGGGCACGGAGTCGTACGAGCGCTTGCGGCTGCTGCGGGTGGTGGGTCTGCAGGACATGGCCCCGAGTGGGGCCGAATTCACTGACGCCGGTCCGCATCACTCAGCCCGTCCGCCGAAGCGGGGGTCTGGCGGCGGCAGCCCCCGGTGGGGGTCCCCCCTCTGAGGGAGGGACGGGTAGGGGCGGCGGGGCGAGGAGAACCCCTCAGAACCCCAGCTTCCGCAACTGCCGAGGATCCCGCTGCCAGTCCTTCGCCACCTTCACATGCAGATCGAGGAAGACCGGTGTCCCCAGCAGCGCCTCGATCTGCTTCCGCGACTTGATACCGACCTCCTTCAGGCGCTTGCCCTTGGGGCCGATGATGATGCCCTTCTGGCTGGGGCGCTCGATGTAGACGAAGGCGTGAATGTCGAGGAGGGGCTTGTCGGCGGGGCGGTCCTCGCGGGGGAGCATCTCCTCCACCACGACCGCGATGGAGTGGGGGAGCTCGTCGCGGACACCTTCCAGCGCGGCCTCGCGGATCAGTTCCGCGATCATGACCTGCTCGGGCTCGTCGGTGAGCTCACCGTCCGGGTAGAGCGCGGGCCCCTCGGGGAGCATCGGGACCAGGAGGTCGGCGAGCAGGTCGACCTGCTTGTTCGCCGTCGCCGACACCGGCACGATCTCCGCCCACTCGATCCCCAGCTCCTTGCCGAGCTGGTCGATCGCGATGAGCTGCTCGGCGAGGGTCTTGGAGTCGACGAGGTCCGTCTTCGTGACGATGGCGACCTTCGGGGACTTCTTGATCCCGGCCAGTTCCTTCGCGATGAAGCGGTCACCGGGACCGAGCTTCTCGTTCGCGGGGAGGCAGAACCCGATGACGTCGACTTCGGCCCACGTCGTACGGACGACGTCGTTGAGCCGCTCGCCGAGCAGCGTCCGCGGCTTGTGCAGCCCAGGCGTGTCGACCAGGATCAGCTGGGCGTCGGGCCGGTGCACGATCCCCCGTACCGTGTGCCGGGTCGTCTGCGGCTGGTTGGCGGTGATCGCCACCTTCTGCCCGACCAGAGCGTTCGTGAGGGTGGACTTGCCCGCGTTGGGCCGCCCCACGAAGCAGGCGAAGCCCGCACGGTGGACGGGCTGGCCCGACTGCTCGGATGACTGGGTACGAACGCTCATGCCCCCCATTCTCCCTGATCCCCGGACCCCCGCCGCACAGCGGACATCACCCCGGGCCCCGGACCGGAACCGCCTCGGCGCTCACCCCGCCGCTCACCTCGCCGTGAGCAGCTCGACAAGCATGGCAAGCTCGGCCGGAAACGCGAGCGCCAGTACCGCGGTCTGGGCCGTTCCGACACATCCCTGGTGACGTACCGCCTCGCCAGGAGCACACCGGACTGGACCTTACGGTGCACGCCGAGACGGCATACGATCACGGCGTCCTGGGCCACGGCGCCCCGGTCAGCGCGTCCTCCGTCCCCTCCAGCCAGAAGGTCGAGAGCCAGGCATGAAGCTCATCACCGCCATCGTCAAGCCGTACCGCCTCGACGAGGTGAAGACCGCCCTCCAGGAGCTCGGTGTGCACGGTCTGACCGTGACCGAGGCCAGCGGCTACGGCCGGCAGCGCGGCCACACCGAGGTGTACCGCGGCGCCGAGTACCAGGTGGACCTGGTCCCCAAGGTCCGTATCGAGGTCGTCGTGGACGACGCCGACTCCGACGCCGTCATCGACGCGATCGTCAAGGCCGCCCAGACCGGCAAGATCGGCGACGGCAAGGTCTGGGTCCTGCCGGTCGACACGGTCGTCCGGGTGCGCACGGGCGAGCGCGGTCCCGACGCGCTCTGAGACTGCGAACTGATGGAGCGTCAGTTCAGCTCGTGGCGGCTTGAACTGACGCTCCACACGGGCCCATTGGCCCGGTTCGATCGCGGATTCTCAGTCGAACACGAACGGTCCGGGCGACTGCGGCCCGGTCGCCGTGCAGGTGACGGTGATCCCGAAGACGACGATCTGCAGCGACCCGCCGTAGGCCTCAAGGCTGTCACCGGAGGCCACGGTGCCGCTGAGCGGCCCGACGGTGACCGGGTCACCGGCGGCAAGGGCCGGATTCTCGGTGCCGCTGAAGGTGGCGGTGCCGCCACCGGCCTTCGCCAGGGTGAGGGTGGAGGTGATGGAGTCCTCGGACAGCGCGATCGGCGCGGTGATCGCCGAGGTGACGGTGATCGTCGCGGCCGTGCCGTCCTGGGTGGCGGTGAGCGTGGCCTGACCGCTGCCGAAGCTTCCGCAGTCGGCGGTGATGGTCGCGGTGTCAGGTGTCACGGCGACCGCGGACGGCGCGAACGCCAGGCCCGAGACCGCGAGGGCCCCGACCACCAGCGCCGCACCGGTACCGGTTCGTTTGCCTCTCATAGGGTTTCCGACTCCCTTCCCATACAGGGAATTCGCCATGTGGGGATGGATGCGGGAGATACCCGACGACCCGCCGACGACCCTCCGACGGGCGTGGTGCGGAACGCTCCGTGTGGGGGGTGGCGGGAAAAATCTGACGGACCGTCGGAACCACCGGTTCCATTGATGCGCGAGAGACTGACGACGACAAGGTTCAATTTCGGCCGACCGCGGCTACGCCGCCTCGTGACGCCGGCTGAGGGCGAGGAACGCCGGGGCTCAGCCCGCGGACACCGTCCGTCGCACGGCCCCGTCCGGCCCGGCCACCAGCACCGGCGTAGCCGCCCCGCCCAGATCCCGTACCGCCGAGAGATCCTCCGCGGGCACCGACTCCGCCTCGGTGACCACCGCCGCCGCCTCCAGCGACTTCGCCCCGGAAGCCACGGCCATGGCCACAGCCGTCCGCAGCGCGCTCAACCGCAGCGAGTCGAGAGCGACCGTCCCCGCCGCATAGGTCCGCCCCGTCTCGTCCCGCACGGCCGCCCCCTCGGGCACCCCGTTGCGAGCCCGCGCGGAACGAGCCAGGGTGACGATCTTGCGGTCCTCGGGATCAAGCGCGCTGTCGGTCATGAGCCGAGCATAAACACCACGCCTCAGCCCCGGTCCAGCCGGAGCCGCTCCGCCCGCGGCAGCCCCGCCACCACAAGGTCGTAGGAGTCCTCGATGAGCTCCCGCACCAGCCGGTCCGGCAACGCACCGTCCACCGTCACCGTGTTCCAGTGCCGCTTGTTCATGTGGTACCCGGGAATGATCAGCCCCTCGTGCTCGCCGCGGAGCCGGATCGCGTCCTCCGGGTCGCACTTGAGGTTGACCTTCAGCGGTTCGCTGTCCATCCAGCTCAGCGCGAACATCTTGCCGAGCACCTTGAAGACCGGGATCTCCGGAGCGAAGGGGAAGTCCTCGACCGCGGCGTTGAAGGACAGGCAGAAGTCCCGCAGTTCCTTCGGGGTCACTCTTCCTCCTTGGGGTCCTCCACCGGCTCCACCGGCTCCACCGGCTCCACCAGCACCGTGACGATCTTGTTCCGCCGCCCCGCGGCGGCCTCCGCGGTGAGCCGCAGTCCGCGCCCGTCCGGAAGCTCGACCACCGAGGACGCCCCCGCGATCGGCACCCTCCCGAGCGCCTTGGCGAGCAGGCCTCCGACGGTCTCCACGTCCTCGTCGTCGTACTCGTCGAGCCCGTACAGGTCTCCCAGGTCGGTGATGTCGAGCCGGGCGGTGACCCGGTACCGCTCCTCGCCCAGCTCCTCCACCGGCGGCAGCTCACGGTCGTACTCGTCGGTGATCTCCCCGACGATCTCCTCGAGGATGTCCTCGATGGTGACGATGCCGGCCGTGCCGCCGTACTCGTCGATGACGACGGCGACGTGGTTGCGGTCCCGCTGCATCTCCCGCAGCAGATCCCCGGCGTTCTTGGTGTCCGGCACGAACGCGGCGGGCCGCATCGCCGTCGACACCAGCTCGCTCTCGGCATCGCGGCTGATGTGCGTCTTACGGGCCAGATCCTTGAGATACACGATCCCGACGACGTCGTCCTCGCTCTCCCCGGTCACCGGTATCCGCGAGAACCCGGACCTGAGCGCCAGCGTCAACGCCTGACGGATCGTCTTGTACCGCTCGATGACCACCAGATCGGTCCGGGGCACCATGACTTCCCGCACCAGCGTGTCCCCCAGCTCGAAGACCGAGTGCACCATCCGCCGCTCGTCGTCCTCGATGAGCGACTCCGCCTCCGCGAGATCGACCAGCGCCCGCAGCTCCGCCTCGGAGGCGAAGGGCCCACGCCGGAACCCCTTGCCCGGCGTGAGCGCGTTGCCGATGAGGATCAGCAGATTCGGGATCGGCCCCATGACCCGCGCGAGCGGCAGCAGCACGTACGCCGCCGCGGTGGACGTGTTGAGCGGATGCTGGCGGCCGATGGTCCGCGGGGAGACCCCGACGGCGACGTACGACACCAGCACCATCACCCCGATGGCGACGAGCAGCGCCTCGGTGGTGCCGTTGAACTCCTGCAGGCAGGCGTAGGTGACCAGGGCGGCCGCGGCCATCTCGCAGGCCACGCGGACCAGCAGCGCGACGTTGAGATAACGGGTCGGGTCGGCGGCGACCTGGGCGAGCTTGGCACTGCCGCGCCGCCCGGAGCGGACGGCCTCCTCGGCGCGGAAGCTCGACATGCGGGCCAGGCCCGCCTCCGCACAGGCGGCGAGCCAGGCGACGACCACCAGCGCGATGGCGCCGGAGACGAGGGGAAGGCTCATGACACGGTCGGGGCGGGAGACGGACCCGTCAGCCCCTTCTCGGCCCGCCATCCGTCCACGATGGCCGCCTGGAGGCCGAACATCTCGGCCTTCTCGTCCGGCTCCTCATGGTCGTATCCGAGCAGGTGCAGCACACCGTGGACGGTGAGCAGCTGAAGCTCCTCGTCCATGGTGTGCTGCGTCTCGGCTTCCTCGCCCTGCTTCTTGGCGACCTCGGGACAGAGCACGATGTCGCCGAGGAGGCCCTGCGGGGGCTCGTCGTCGTCCTTGCTGGGCGGCCTGAGCTCGTCCATCGGGAAGGACATGACGTCCGTGGGCCCCGGCAGGTCCATCCACTGGATGTGCAGCTGCTCCATGGCGTCGGCGTCCACGACGATCACCGAGAGCTCGGAGAGCGGGTGGATGCGCATCCGCGCGAGTGCGTAGCGGGCGATGTCGAGGATCGCCTGCTCGTCGACCTCGGTTCCGGACTCGTTGTTGACGTCGATCGACATGGTGCTGAGGTGTCTACTTCCCCTTGTGCCCGGACCGCCCCCGGCCGCCCTTGTCCTTGTGCGTGCCGTTCTCGGTGCCGTGCTTGCTGTCGTACTTCTCGTACGCGTCGACGATACGGCCGACCAGCTTGTGCCGTACGACGTCCTGCGACGACAGGCGGGAGAAGTGGACGTCGTCGAGGCCTTCGAGGATGTCCTGGACCTGACGCAGACCCGACTTGGTGCCGTTGGGCAGGTCGACCTGGGTCACGTCACCCGTGATCACGATCTTCGAGTCGAAGCCGAGCCGGGTGAGGAACATCTTCATCTGCTCGGGCGAGGTGTTCTGGGCCTCGTCGAGGATGATGAAGGCGTCGTTGAGCGTACGGCCGCGCATGTACGCCAGCGGCGCGACCTCGATCGTGCCCGCGGCCATGAGCCGGGGGATGGAGTCGGGGTCGAGCATGTCGTGCAGCGCGTCGTACAGCGGGCGCAGATAGGGGTCGATCTTCTCGTAGAGCGTGCCGGGCAGGAAGCCCAGCCGCTCTCCGGCCTCCACGGCCGGCCGGGTCAGGATGATGCGGTTGACCTGCTTGGACTGCAGGGCCTGCACCGCCTTGGCCATGGCGAGATAGGTCTTGCCGGTACCGGCGGGGCCGATGCCGAAGACGATCGTGTGCTTGTCGATCGCGTCGACGTACCGCTTCTGGTTGAGGGTCTTGGGGCGGATCGTGCGGCCGCGCGAGGAGAGAATGTTCTGGGTGAGGACCTCGGCCGGGGTCTCCGGGCCGTCCCCCTCGCCGTTCTCACTCGCTCTGAGCATGGCGATGGAGCGTTCCACTGCGTCCTCCGTCATCGGCTGTCCGGTGCGGAGCACCAGCATCATCTCGTCGAACAGGCGCTGGATGAGGGCGACTTCGGCCGGATTGCCGACCGCGCTGACCTCATTGCCCCGGACATGGATGTCGGCCGCCGGGAAGGCCCTCTCGATCACGCGCAGAAGGGAGTCGCCGGACCCCAGCACGGTCACCATGGGGTGCTGGGCGGGGACGGTGAACTGTGCTCTCGCCTGCCCCTGCGCGGGTGTGTGAGCTGTGGGTGTCTGAGTCATGGGCCGGCTCTGTAGGCCTTGCTCGTCCTCCTCGAAACGACTCGCCCGCCACATGGGCGGCCTGGCGATTTCAAGGGTACGCCGGGGGACTGACAACCCCGTAGGCCTTTTCGGGAGCGGACCGCCTCCCGGACCGTCTCCCAGGGCGGGACCGGTGAGGGCGCCCTCAGTGAAACGGTGAGCCCTGCATGCGACCCCCGCGGGGATGGGCAGAATCCGCCCCGTCCGTGCCACACGTGTTCGGGCGGCGTAGACCGTCGCCGAAAGTCCGTCGCCGAAAGTCCGGGGAAAGCAGGTCGGTCGTGCTGTTGCGTCTGCCCACGTCCGTGTCCGAGGCACAGCAGTGCCTGTCCGAGGGAGCGATACCCGTCGGCGGCGCCACCCTGCAGTGGGCCGTCTGGCAACGGGACGGCTTCCCGGAGCAGGCCATGTCGCTGCGCGAGGTACCGGAGGCCAATGTCCTCGGCGCCGAGGAACTGGGCGCGGCGGTGCTCCTGTCCAAGGTCGACGACCGGGTCCCGGAGGTACTGCGCCGGGCGGCCTCCCGGGTCGGCACGGGCGCGGTGCGCCGGACGGCGACGGTCGGCGGCAACATAGTCGGCAGCAGCCTGCGCTGTCTGCTCCCGGCGGCCCTGGTCCTGGACGCCCGCGCCACGGTCCTGGACGCGGAGGGCCCGTACGAGACCGACCTCACCGAGCTCACGGCCAAGCGCCCGGTCCTCCTGAACCTCCGCTGGCGCACCCCTCTGGCCAGCAGCCACCGCAAGCTCCCCGACGGCCCGGGCGGCGAGCCCCCGCTGGTGGTCGCCGCCGCGGTGACGGCCACGGCGGAGGGACGCCTGCTGCGAGTCGCCGTACGGGACGGCTACGACGTGCTGAGCGAGAGCGTGGAGTACGCCCCGCAGGCCGGTCCGCCCCTCGACGCCCTGGACCACACCTCGATCGGCGCCCTGCCGGAAAAGGCCCGCCAGGTGATCCACACCGAGGTGACCACGCTCACCACCCGGACCACCTGAACCGACGACAGACGGTCACGCGGAGACACGGACGCATGGAACGCGGGGGCCGGCCGCCCCACCGGCCTGAGAAGCCCGTCCACCGACCGTCACGCGGACGCACGGAACGCGAGGGGTAGCCGCCCACCAAGAGAAACCCCTCCGCCGACCGTCCCCCGGACGCACGGAACGCGGGGAGCGGGCCGCCCCACCAGCCTCAGAAACCCGTCCGCCGACCCTCACGCGGACCCTGGACTCCAGCCCCGGCCCCGGCCCCAGCCCCAGCCCCAGCCCCAGGAACACGATCACCGGCACCACGCACACCAGCCGGACCAACCGGCGAAAGCCCCCGGCCAACACCACCGCCCCACACACCACGCCCGCCCGGATGGCCCCCGGCCACCAGCCCCCTCCCCCTTCCCCCTCCCCAGCCCTGAATCGCAGGCCGATCTCAAGCCGCTCTCAAGCCGACCGGCGGAAGCCGATCGTCGGTACAGCTCGTCGCAGTGGCCAGGGCCGGGCCTGTTCCGCGGGCACCAGGTCCGCCAGGAAGCCGTACCGGTGCAGGGCCGTCGGGTCCTGGCCCGCCACGGACTGGACCTTGCGCCACCAGGCGCCGATCTCGGACCAGCCCGGTGCCGAGAGGGAGCCGCCGAATTCCTGGACCGAGAGGGCGGCGGTCAGGCCGGCGAAGGCGAGGCGGTCCGCCAGGGGCCAGCCGGCGAGCGTGCCGGTGACGAAGCCGGCCACGAAGACGTCACCGGCGCCGGTGGGGTCGAGGGCCTCGACGGCGATGGCGGGGACCTCCGCGGCCTCCCCGGTGCGCCGGTCGACCGCGTACGCGCCCTCCGCCCCGAGGGTGACCACCGCGACCGGCACATGTGCGGTGAGCGCGTGGGCGGCCTCACGCGGGCAGGAGGTGCCGGTGTACCGCATGGCCTCCTCCGCGTTCGGCAGGAACGCCTCGCAGTGCTCCAGATCGGCCAGGCCCGCCAGGTCCCACTCCCCGGTCTCGTCCCAGCCGACGTCACCGAAGATCCGGGTGCCCTTGCTCGCGGCCTGGGCGATCCACGGCGCCCGCCTGCCCGGCACCAGCGATGCCACGGCCGCACGCGCGCGCGGCGGGCAGTCAGGGGCGGGCTCCTCGGGTGGCGGCTCATGGCCGTGGGAGACCATCGTCCGCTCCCCCTCGTAGGCCATGGAAACGGTCACCGGAGAGTGCCAGCCGCTGACCGTGCGCGACAGTGAGAGGTCGATGCCCTCGCCCTGCGCCAGCGCGTCCCAGCAGTACTCGCCGTAGTGATCGGACCCGAAGGCCGCCGCGAGGGACGTCTTCAGCCCCAGCCGGGCCAGCGCGGTGGCCATGTTCGCGACCCCGCCGGGGCTCGACCCCATCCCCCGCGCCCAGGACTCGGTCCCACGCACGGGGGCGGAAGCGAGCCCGGTGAAGATGATGTCGAGGAAGACCGTGCCGGTCAGATACACGTCCCAGGGCGGATCGCCCGGTCCGCGCAGCCCGGCCAGCGGATCGACCTGGGCGGCGGCCTGACGCTGCCCGGTCTCACCGATGCCTGCGGTGTCGTACGACGGTCCCTTCCCGGACGCGATCACGGTGCGCTCCCTGACGTGGTGCCGATCAGGCCAGTCTGCACCACACCACTGACAACGGGCCGCCGCTCACCTCCGACCCGCCCGTCCCGTCAGGCGGAGGAGGGCTCCGGACATGCGATACGCGCGCACCCGGCGGGGACTCAGGGGCGGAAGCGGCCCCCGGTACCGTCGTCACCCGCGTCCGGATCCGCTCGCAACGCCGGTCCAGGCAATCCCAGCCCGTCCGGCGATTGAGGACGAGGCCCGTTCAGGGCCGAAGCGGGGGTCTGGGGGCGGCGGCCCCCAGGGGACGGTGGGGGTCCCCCCCTCTGGGGGAGGGAAGGGGCGGCGGGGGCGAGAAAAAGCCCGCCCTACCAGCGAGGCACACTCGGCGTGACCCACCCCGGCTCCGCAACCCGCATGGCCGCCGCATCGTCCCGCTCCCGCAGCGCCCCGTCGTCATCGAGCCACCGCCGATGCAGGAACTCCACCTTCTCGCGGTCGAGTTCGACCCCGAGACCGGGCGCGTCCGACACCGCCACCTCACCCCCCTCGAACGTCAGCCGCGACGTCAGCACATCCTCCGACTGCCACGGATAGTGCGAGTCACAGGCATGGTGAAGATTCGGCACCGTCGACGCCACATGGGTCATCGCGGCCAGCGAGATCCCCAGATGCGTGTTGGAGTGCATGGACACCCCCACCCCGAACGTCCGGCAGATGGCGGCGAGTTGCTGGGTGTTCCGTAGCCCGCCCCAGTAGTGGTGATCCGACAGCACCACCTGCACGGCGTCCTTCGCGAACGCCTCCTGGATCTCCGCGAAGGTCGTCACGCACATGTTGGTGGCGAGCGGCACACCGGTCCCGGCGGACACTTCAGCCATGGCGGCCGTACCAAGTGCGGGGTCCTCAAGATATTCGAGGACGTCACCCACCTCCTCGGCCACCTTCAGCGAAGTAGCCACGCTCCAGGCACCGTTGGGGTCGAGCCGCAGCGGATGCCCGGGAAAGGCCTCCGCCAGCGCCCGTACGGCCGCGATCTCCTCGTCCGGCGGAAACACCCCGCCCTTGAGCTTGAACGAGGTGAACCCGTACCGCTCCTTGAACAACCGCGCCTGCGCCACCACCCCGGCCGGATCGAGAGCCGCCCCCCAGTCGTCCTTCTCACCGGCGACCCCCGCGGGATGATCGGCCCACTTGTAGAACAGATAGGCGCTGTACTCGACGGAGTCCCGCACCTTCCCCCCGAGCAGCGCGTGCACGGGCAGCCCGAGCGCCTTGCCGAGGGCGTCGAGGCAGGCGACCTCGAACGCGGAGACGACGGACAGCCGCAGCTTGTCGGCGGTCTGCACTCCCCGCAGCCCGCCGACATCGACCTTCCCGGAGACCCGGGAGGAGTCGACGGCGACCTGTTCGGCGACGGTGAACAGCCCGTTCAGATCGGACACTTGGCGTCCTGGCAACTTCGCGGCGAAGGGCCGCGCCAGCTCCAGGTACTTGGTGTCGCCGTAGGTCTCCCCGACCCCGGTCACCCCGTCCGCGGTCTCGACCTCCACGATCAGCCGCGGGGTGTACGGCTGGTGCACACCCTGGGTGTTGAGCAGCGGCGGGTCGGCGACGAGGATCGGCGTCAGCCGTACGTCCGTGATCGTGAGGTTCACAGGGAGGCTCCTACGAGGTCGAGGCCGGCGATGAGGAGGTTCCGCAGATCGGCCAGATCACCGGCCGAAGGGTCGGTGAGAGGCGCCCGCACGGACCCCACCGGCCGCCCCCGCAGCCGAGCGGCCGCCTTCACCAGCGACACGGCGTATCCGGGGACCCGGTCGCGGAGTTCGACGAGCGGGACGTAGAAGTCGCGGAGCAGCTTCTCCACCGTTCCCACGTCTCCCTCGTCGCCCCTCTTCAGGGCGGCGAAGAAGGCGTTCGCGATCTCCGGGGCGAAGGCGTGCACGGCGGAGGAGTACGCGGGGACGCCGACGGTGGCGTAGGCGCGGGCCTGGATCTCCGCGGTGGCGGCGCCGTTGAAGAAGAGGAAGCCCTCGGGGGCGGCGAGGGTGAGCCGCTGGAGCCGGTCGAGGTCGCTGTGCCCGTCCTTGAGGCCGATGACGGTCGGGATGGCGGCGATGCGCCGCAACGAGTCGGCGGTGAAGGCGACTTGCCCCCGCTGGTACGCGATGAGCGGCAGCCGGGTCCGGGCGGCGATCTCCTCCAGCTGCGCCACCAGCCCCTCCTGCGGGGCGGCGACCAGATAGTGCGGCAGGACCAGCAGCGCGTCCGCCCCCGCGTCCTCGGCGACACGGGCGAAGCGCGCGGCCTGCGCCCAGCCGTATCCGATGCCGGCGACGACGGGCACACGTCCGCCCGCTTCCGCCACGGCGATCGAGACGACGGTCCGGTACTCCTCCTCGTCCAGCGAGAAGAACTCCCCCGTGCCGCAGGCGGGGAAGACGGCCCCGGGGGCGGTGGCGATCTGGGCGGCGACATGGGCACGGAAGCCGTCCGGGTCGAGCGAGCCGTCGGCGCGGAAGCTGGTCAGCGGGAACGACAGCACACCATCCGCCATACCCTCCCGCAGCCGCCGCACCACGGCGCCGGTGTCGAGACTCACCCTCACTCATCTCCCCATGTAGATGTCATCCACGTATGGAAATGGAGATTAGATACGCGAACACGGACCGTCAATGCCCCGATTCCCCCGGATTACGATCGGCACATGTCAGAGACAGGAGGCGTGCGCGAAGTGAAGTCGGCCGCGCGGACGGTCGAACTGCTGGAAGTGCTGGCCGCCCGCGGAGACCGCCCGGCACGCCTGCAGGAGCTGGCAGATGAGCTCGAAGTGCCGCGCAGCTCGATGTACGCGCTGCTCCAGACCCTGATCTCGCGCGGCTGGGTCCGCACCGACGTCACCGGCTCGCTCTACGGCATCGGCATCCATGCCCTGCTGACCGGCACCGGCTACCTCGACTCCGACCCACGCGTCCGGGTCGTACGCCCCTATCTCGACGAGGCGTCCGAAGCGCTGGGCGAGACGATCCACATGGGCCGCCTGGACGGCCACGACGTGGCGTATCTGGCCACCCGCGAGTCCCACGAGTACCTGCGCACGATCAGCCGGGTGGGCCGCCGCCTCCCCGCCCACGTCGGCGCCCTCGGCAAGGTCCTGCTGGCCGAACGCCCCGACGGGGAACTGCCGCCCGGCCCCTACGAGGCCCTGACCCCCAACTCGCACACCACCCGCGCCGCCCTCGCCGCCGACCTCGCCGGGATCCGTGCGCGCGGCCACTCCGTCGACCGCGAGGAGGGCGTCCTCGGCATCATCGGCTTCGGCTTCGCCCTGCGGTACGACTCCCCGGCCCAGGACGCCATCAGCTGCTCGGTCCCGGTGGCGCGGCTGACGCCCGGGCACGAGGAGCAGATCGTGGCGGTGATGCGGGAGATCAGGGCGAAGATCGAGGCGACGGTTCCGGCCGCGGGCGGGGCGGCGGTTCACTGGCGCTGAGGCGCCCGTTTACCCGCTCTTTCCCACCCGAAACACAAGGTGCCTCAGATCACACCTCCCGCTCTTCTTCTGGAACCGCGTGCTTGATACAAATTCTCCGCGCGTTCCTGTCCGTCGACGGTCGTCGCCCCAACCCCCTTTCTTGAGCCGCTCATTCCGCACGCCCTGGGAACGCCCGTGTCCGCCCCCCGCACCACCGCCTGGCCCCTCGTCGCCCTTTTCACGGCCGGCTACCTCGCCCCGTATCTGATGCCGACCACCGTCGGCCGTCTGGACGCGGGCCTCCCGCTCTCCGCCTCGCAGGCCGGTGCCATCGGCAGCGCGCTGCTGCTGGGTTCGGCCACCGCAGGTTTCGTGCTTGCGTCCCGAGTCGAACGCCTCGGTGCCCGCCGGCTGGCCCGTACCGGCCTTGCCCTGGCGTTCGCCGGCTACGGCTGCGCCGCCCTCACCGGCACCGTCGCCCTAGTGGTCGCCGGCGCGATCCTCGGCGGCTTCGGATCGGGTACGGCGACGGCGGTCGCCGCCACCGGCATCGCCGCCCAGCACAACCCGCACCGCACGACCACCCTCGGCCTGCTCAGCGTCTCCGCCCTGGCGGGCGCCGTCTATCTGACCGTGCCCCACCTGGGCCAGGGCCACGGCCAGCCGCTTGCCGCGATCGCCCTCACCGCCCTGGCGGTCTGGCCCCTGACGACCCGTCTCCCCCGGCACACCCCCGTCCCGCAGACCCGCCGAACAGCCAAGACCCCGCTCCCCCATCTCCGCGCGGGCCTGCTCCTCGCCGCCACCCTCCCGTGCTGGTCCCTCGCCCAGAACGCCCTCTGGGGCGTCAGCGGCCGCATCGGCCTCACCCAGGCCCACCTGACCGAGGCCACGGTCGGCGCGGTCTTCGCGACAGCCCTCGGCGCGGGCCTGCTGGGAGTGGTGGGAGCGGGCGCCCTCGGCCCACGGCTCGGCTACGCCCTGCCCATCGGCGGCGGTACGGCCCTGATCGCGGCCTGCGTCATCCTGAGCGCTTCCGCGACCGACCTGACGACCTTCGCGACGGGCGAGATCGCCTGGAACCTGCTCTACCCGATCGTCCTGTCGTACGTCATCGGCCTGGCCGCCTCCTTGGACCCACGGGGCCGTTGGGCGGTCCTGGTGGGCTCGGCGTCGTCACTCGGCACCGCAGCGGGCCCCTTGACCGGCAGCGTGCTGGCGGCCCAGGCCGGCTTCCCGACGATGGGCCTGATCCTGGCAGCGGGGCTGCTGCTGATCGCCGTACCGATGACGGCGACAGCGCGACGGGCGGGCAACCGGACGATGCCGGTGGTAGAGATCACCGTGGAGGCCTCGGCTGTCCCGGCCCAACACGCCTACGAAACAGCGGCCGTAGCGCCCCTTTAGGGGCGCTCAGGGGCGCGGGGAACTGCGCGACCAGCCCCCACGCGCCCGCACACGACTACGAAAACTCGTAAGCCTCAACCTCGGCGAGATACCGCTCCCGCCGCTCCTCGTCGTGCTCCAGAAAGGACGCGACGAACGAGTTCCGGGCCAGCTCCCGCAACCGCTCCTCGCCCAGGCCCAGCGCCGAGCGCACCGCGTCGAAGTTGTCCCCGGCGTACCCACCGAAATAGGCGGGGTCGTCGGAGTTCACCGTGCACAGCAACCCCGCGTCCAGCATCGCCGGCAGCGGATGATCGGCCAGCACGTCCACCGTCCGCAGCCGCACATTGGACAGCGGGCACAACGTCAGCGGCACCCGCTCCCGCACCAGCCGCGAGACCAGCTCGGGATCCTCCATGCACCGCAGCCCATGGTCGATCCGCTCCACCCCGAGCACGTCCAGCGCCTCGACGATGTAGGAGGGCGGCCCCTCCTCCCCCGCATGAGCAACCCGCCGCAGCCCGAGCCGCGCAGCGGCCTCGTACACCTCGCGGAACTTCACCGGCGGATGCCCGACCTCGGCGGAGTCGAGCCCGACGCCGACGATCCGGTCGAGGTACGGCTTGGCGGCCTCCAGCGTCTCAAGGGCCGACTCCGCGGACTCGTCCCGCAGGAAGCACAGGATGAGCTGGGTCGAGACACCGTGGTTCGCCTCGCTGCTGCCCAGCGCCCGCCACAGCCCTTCCACGACCGTGCCCATCTCCACACCGCGCGCGATGTGCGCCTGCGGGTCGAAGAAGATCTCCGCGTGCCGCACCCCCTGCGCGGCGGCGCGGGCGAGGTACGCGTCGGCCAGGTCCTCGAAGTCCCGCTCGGTGCGCAGGACCGCCATGAGCTCGTAGTACAGGTTCAGGAAGGACTGCAGGTCCTCGAACCGGTACGCCTTGCGGAGTTCGTCCGTGTCGGCGTACGGCAGCTCGACGCCGTTCCGGGCGGCCAGCTCGAACGCCAGCTCCGGCTCCAGCGTGCCTTCGATGTGGAGGTGCAGTTCTGCTTTGGGGAGGGGCATCGCAGCATCGTACGGCCGCTTTACCGACGTTTCGGAACCGGCACCCGCAGAAGATCGTGCGCCACCGTCAGCTCCCCCTCGAACCCGGCGGCGCGCGCCTGCCGTTCGAATTCGTCGGGGTCGTTGTACCGCTGGCTGAAGTGGGTGAGCACGAGGTGTCTCACACCCGCCTCGCGCGCGACCGCCGCGGCCTGCCCGGCGGTCAGGTGACCGTGCTCCACCGCCAGCGCCGTGTCCTCGTCCAGGAACGTCGACTCGATGACAAGCATGTCGCACCCCTGCGCCAGCGCGTACACGCCGTCGCACAGCCGGGTGTCCATGACGAACGCGAACCGCTGCCCGCGCCGCACCTCGCTGACGTCCTCCAGCGAGACCCCGCCGACGGCGCCTTCCCGCTGGATCCGTCCGACGTCCGGCCCCTTGATGCCGTGCGCGGCGAGCCGGTCGGGCAGCATGCGGCGCCCGTCGGGCTCGACGACGAGATAGCCGTACGACTCGACGGGGTGGGACAGCTTGCGGGCCTCCAGCGCGTAGGAAGCGGCCGTGCCCTGCACGCCGTCCGCGCTCACCGGCGCCTGCGTGATCTCCACCGTCTCCCGGTACGCCGTCGCGTACCGCAGGCGGTCGAAGAACCGCTGCCCCGACTTCGGGTAGTGGGCCGTGATCTCGTGCGGCACCCGGTCGAGGTTGATCCGCTGGATGACACCGGCGAGCCCCAGCGAATGGTCGCCGTGGAAGTGCGTGACGCAGATCCGGTTGAGGTCGTGCGCGGCGACCCCGGCGCGCAGCATCTGGCGCTGGGTGCCCTCGCCGGGATCGAAGAGGATGCCCTCGCCGTCCCAGCGCAGGAGGTAGCCGTTGTGGTTGCGATGGCGGGTGGGGACCTGGCTGGCCGTGCCGAGGACCACCAATTCACGTACGGACACGGTGGGTTACCCGGGAGGCCATTCCAGGCCGCGGCCGCCGAGGACGTGCGCGTGGGCGTGGAAGACGGTCTGGCCGGCGCCGGCACCGGTGTTGAAGACGATGCGGTAGCTCTCCAGCTTGTCCTCGTCGGCGACGGACTGCGCCTCACGGAGCACGTCACCGGCGATCGCCGGTTCGGCGGTGGCCAGGGCGGCGGCGTTCTCGTAGTGGACCTTGGGGATCACCAGGACGTGCGTGGGTGCCTGGGGGTTGATGTCCCGGAAGGCGACGGTGGTGTCGGTCTCGCGGACGATCGTCGCAGGGATGTGCCCTTCGACGATCTTGCAGAACAGGCAGTCGTCCTGCGGTTCCCCTGGCATGTGGTGTCCCTTCGGCTGATGGGTGTGGGGGCATCGTAACTAGGAGGGCAGAGACGGCGGCGTTTTGGCCGGACTGTTCTCCAGCGCCTCCAGGGCGATCCTGATCGCCTCGTCGAGCTGTACGTCCCGCCCGGCGCCGTGGTCCTGCGGCCGTTGGACCACCTCGACGTCCGGGTCGACGCCGTGGTTCTCCACGCCCCACTCGTAACCCTCCAGCCAGAAGGCGTACTTGGGCTGGGTGATCAGCGTCCCGTCGACGAGCCGGTACCGGCTGTCGATGCCGATGACCCCGCCCCATGTGCGCGTTCCGACCACCGGGCCGATGCCGAGCGCCTTGATGGCCGCGTTGACGATGTCCCCGTCGGAGCCGGAGAACTCGTTCGCCACGGCGACCACCGGCCCCCGGGGCGCGTCCTGCGGATAGCTGTACGGCCGCATCCCGCGCGGCAGCGCCCAGCCCACGATCCGCCGGGCGAGCTTCTCGACGACCAGCTGGGAGGTGTGGCCGCCGCGGTTCTCCCGGACGTCCACGACGAGTCCCTCGCGGGCCACCTCGACGCGCAGGTCGCGGTGGATCTGGGCCCAGCCGGGGGCCTGCATGTCGGGGACGTGGAGGTAGCCGAGCCGGCCGCCGGACTTCTCGTGGACGTAGGCCCGGCGGTCGGCGACCCAGGCGTGGTAGCGCAGGGGTTCCTCGTCCGCGACGGGTACGACGACGGCGTGCCGCAGATCGCCGCCGCCGGACGGGGAGATCGTCAGCTCGACCGCCTTGCCCGCCGTGCCGACCAGCAGCGGGCCGGGACCGGTGACCTGGTCGACCGGGTGTCCGCCGACGGCGACGATCGCGTCGCCCGCGCGCACCGCGACGCCGGGTGCGGCCAGCGGGGAGCGGGCCTCGGGGTCGGAGGTCTCGGTCGGCAGGATGCGGTCGATGCGCCACTGCGCCGCACCGTGCGGGCCGTCCTCGTGGCGGGAGATGTCGGCGCCGAGCAGGCCCTGGCGGGCGCCGCCGCCGAAGCCTCCGCGGGGCGTGACGTAGGCGTGCGAGGTGCCGAGCTCGCCGTGCACCTCCCAGAGGAGGTCGACGAGGTCGTCGTGGGTGGCGACGCGGTCGACGACCGGGCGGTAGCGGTCGAGGACCCCGGACCAGTCGACGCCGCTCATGTCGGGGCGCCAGAAGTGGTCCCGCATGATGCGGCCGGTCTCCTCGTACATCTGCCGCCACTCGGCCGACGGGTCGACGGTCTGCCGGATCCGTCCGAGGTCGACGGTGATGTTGGTGTCGTTGTCGTCGTCCTTCGCGGCGCGCCGGTCGCTGGGTACGACCTTCAGCCGCCCGTCGGTCCACAGCAGGACCCGCTTGCCGTCCCCGCTGACGGCGAAGTGGTCGGCGTCGTCGGCGAGATGCTCAAGTCGCTGCTGGGCGAGGTCGTAGCGCTCCAGCTCGGTCTTGGGGTCGGGGTCGTCCGGGGTGGCCCGGGAGGAGCCGAGGACGCCCTGGACGGGGTGGCGCAGCCAGAGCACACCGTCCTTGGCCGCGCGCAGGTTGGAGTAGCGGGCGGCCTCGACGGGGAACGGCACGATCCGGTCGGCGAGTCCGTCGAGGTCGATCCGGGTGGCGGGGGTGCCCTCGCTCTCGGGCGTCTCGTCCTTGTCGGGCGCCTCGAAGGAACGCCCGTGCCGCTGCGGCCCGAACGGCGAGGGCGTGGTCGCGGCCAGCGTGATCAGGTGCGGCCGGTCGCCGACGACGAAGGCGAGGTCGAAGACGTGCTCGTCGTAGACCGGGTCGAAGGAGCGGTTGGAGAGGAACGCGAGGTGCTTGCCGTCGAGGGTGAAGGCGGGCGCGTAGTCCTGGAAGCGCAGGGGCGTCGCCTCGGTGACCGACAGGTCGGTGGTGTTGGCGAGCCGCAGCTGCCGCAGGGGCCGCGGGCCGGGGTGCGACCAGGCGAGCCACGCCGAGTCCGGCGAGAAGACCAGCCCGGAGACGTCCCCCTCCTCGCTGCGGTCCACCTCCCGCACCTCGCCGGTCTCCCGCTCGACGAGCAGCACGCGTCCGTCGTGCGCGGCGACCGCGGCCCGGCTCCCGTCGGGGGCCATCGCGAGGCCGAGGACCCGGCCGAGCTGTCCGGCGGCGAGCCGGCGCGGGGTGGCGCCGGGGGCGAGTCCGGTGGCGGGCGCGAACTCCAGGGCGTCGTCGCCCTCCGCGTCCGTCACCCACACCACCCACTCCTCGCCCTCCGTGCGGAAGGTGCGGGGCAGCCGGGCCCGTACGCCGGGTTCGGCGGCGAGCACCCGGGCCGGTCCCGACCGGTGGGTGACCCAGTGCACGGCGCCCCGGACCCCGACGGCGCTGCCGCGCGCGGTGTGGTCGGGAGCGGCCGAGCCGAACCAGCGGGAGGCGTTCACCGGGAAGGGCTGCCGGTCGGTGCGCTGCCCGCCCAGCCGTACGTCGAGCCGGCGCGGCTCGGCCCCGTCCAGGTCGTCGAGAACCCAGAGCTCACCGGCGGAGGAGTAGATGATCCGGGTGCCGTCACCGGAGGCGTGCCGGGCGTAGAAGCAGTCGAGAGGTGTGTGGCGACGCAGATCGGACCCGTCACCGAGGGAGGAGTAGACGGCACCGACCCCCTCGTGGTCGGAGAGAAAGGCGATCCGCTCCCCCGCCCACACGGGGAACTCGATGTTCCCGTCCAGGTCCTCGTGCAGCCGTACGAACTCCCCGTCCCCCTCGCGGTCGATCCACAACTTGCCCGCGGTGCCCCCGCGATACCGCTTCCACCAAGCCGCTTCCCGGCCCATCGGCGCGGACAGCAGCACGGTGCTCGGCCCGAGGGCGACGGCGCCGACCGGCCCGTACGGCAGGACGGTCGAGGGGCCGCCGTCGAGCGGGATCGCGTGCGCCCAGGAGCGGCGCAGGCTGGCCTGCCCGTAGGTGCTGATGGCGAGGACCTTGCCGTCCGGGGTCCAGCCGCGGACCTGGGTGCGCCAACTCCCCCAGTGGGTCAGCCGCTTGGCCGACCCGCCGTCGACCGGGGCGATGTGCACCTCGGGGGCGCCGTCCCGGGTGGAGGTCCAGGCGACCGTCGTACCGTCGGGCGAGATGCGCGGCACGGAGACCGGCACATTGTCGGCGCTGACCCGCCAGGCCCGGCCGCCGTCGAGGGGGGCGATCCAGACGTCGTCCTCGGCGGTGAAAGCCGCCAAGTCGCCGTGGAGGTGCGGGAATCGGAGATACGAGGACGTCGCGGGCTGTGTCACCCGGTCACCCTATGCAGGGCTGGCGCTCCGCCGACAGGGCTTTGGATCACTTGCCCTGGACCGGGCGGCAATCCGGGTACTTGTCACACCAGACGGTCTCCGTGACGGTCACGGTGACGGTGGCCCCCGGCCGCCCGTTGCCGCCGGGCTCGGGCGAGGCGTTGCAGTTGCCCAGCCCGTTGACCTGGAACCACTGCTTGCCGTCGATCTTGGCGGTCAACTCACCGCGCACACACTGCCCGTTGACGACCCGGGTGATCTTCCCGTTGACGTCGATGTCCTTGCCGTCGTTGGTCTCGCCCGTGCACGTCACCTCGGCGACGGCGTTCTCGGTGGCCGTGGGGGTGGGCCGGTTCCCGTAGGTGGCGTTGCAGGTCAGCCACTGCACACCGGCCTTCTGCCGATTCAGCTCCCGCGTCACCGTCTGGTCGGTCGTGTACGCCACGGACGCGGAGCTCAGCCCCGCGGGATCACAGGCGACGGCCCCGCCTACGGTAACCACGGCGAGCGCGGCCACGGCGGCCGCTCGCTGTCCACGTGGCCGGTCCCAAATCCTCCGCATTGCCCCCATGGAGGGCAGCTTCCCACTGTCACGGACGACGCGGTAGAGCGCATACGGACACTCACCCCACAATCGAGTGACGCTCGATCACTCGTCCGAAGGGCCGTCGGCCGGGTGGGGCCGGGTGGGACCTCAGCCGCGCAGAAGCAGCCACTCCTGCAGCTCCACCAGGTTCCCCTCGGGGTCCTTGAGGTGGGCGACCCGCATCCGGTCGGTCATGGGGGCGGGTCCGTGCAGCAGGGCGGCTCCCCGCTCGCTGATCTGCGCGCAGTACCCGTCGAGGTCGTCGACGCGCAGCACGACCAGCGACCGGTGCCCGCTCGCCGCCTCGGCCAACTCCCCCAGGACCCCGGCCATCATGGCCCGGTCCTGAAGCGCGATACCGGCCGAGCCGACGGCGAACCCGAACTTCTCGTACGGGCCCTGCGCCGCCCCCGACTGCGCCTTGAGGCCGAGGACATCGGCGTAGAAGCGGTAGCAGAGGGGGAAGTCGGTGACGAGCAGCCGGACTTGAGCGAGTTCCAAGAGATTCCCCGGGGTGTCAGGACCAGCGGCCGGTGCGGGCGAGGAGCACGGCGGCCGCCGCGGTCCCGGCGGTCGACGTACGCAGCACGCTACGCCCGAGGACGTACGCCTTCGCCCCCGCTTCCTGGAAGAGCGCCAACTCGTCCTTGGACACGCCGCCTTCGGGCCCGACGACGAGCACGATCTCGCCCCGGTCGGGGAGTTCGGCGGTGGCGAGCGGTTCGCTGCCGTGCTCGAAGTCGGAGTGGAGGACGGCGGCGAAGTCGGCCTCGGCGAGCAGTGCGGCGACCTGCTTGGTCGTGGCGAGGTCCGCGACCTCCGGGAAGCGCACCCGCCGGGACTGCTTGCCCGCCTCGCGGGCGGTGGCCCGCCACTTGGCTAGCGCCTTGAGCCCCCGGTCGCCCTTCCACTGGGTGATGCAACGGGCCGCCTGCCAGGGCACGACGGCATCGACGCCGGTCTCGGTCATGGTCTCCACGGCGAGCTCACCGCGGTCGCCCTTGGGCAGCGCCTGTACGACGGTGATGCGCGGCTGTTCCTGCGGCTCCTCGGCGACCGAGTCCACCCGGACGATCAGCCGGTCCTTGCCCTCGGCGGCGAGCACCACGCAGTCGGCCCAGTGCCCGGCCCCGTCGGTGAGGATGACGTCCTCGCCGGGCGCGAGCCGCTTCACGGAGACCGCGTGCCGTCCCTCGGGGCCGTCGAGCACGAACTGCCCGCCGATGCCGTCCAGTTGGCCGACGACGAACACGGGAGCCGTCATCGGACGTCACCGCCCTCCGGGTAGACCGACAACGCTGTCTTCGCGGCGGCGAGTTCACCGGCCAGCACTTCCACCAGCTGCCCCGCGGGCAGTTCACGTGCCATGCGGTGCCCCTGTCCGGCCCACAGCGCCATGCCCTGCGCGTCCCCGGCCTTGGCGGCGGCCTTGCGCAGGGGGGAGGTGAGGTGGTGGACCTCGGGGTACGCGGCGGGGGCGTACCGGCCGTGCTCGCGCAGGAAGCGGTTGACGAGACCGCGGGCGGGGCGGCCGGAGAAGGCGCGGGTCAGTTCGGTCCGGGCGAACAGGGGGTTGGTCAGCGCCTGCTTGTGGACGGCGGCGGCGCCGGACTCGGGGGTGGCGAGGAAGGCGGTGCCGAGCTGGGCGGCGCTGGCGCCCGCGGCGAGGGCGGCGGCGATCTGGCCGCCGCGCATGATGCCGCCGGCGGCGACGATCGGGATGCCGACGGTCTCCCGCACCTGGGCGATGAGCGACAGCAGCCCGATCCCGGCGCCGTCGTTCTCGGGACTGTCCCGGTGGGTCCCCTGGTGCCCGCCCGCCTCCACACCCTGCGCGATGACCGCGTCGGCCCCGGCCCGCTGCACGGCGAGGGCCTCCTCGACGGTGGTCGCGGTGACGAGGGTGAAGGTGCCCGCACGCCGGAGGGAGTCGAGCACGTCACGGCTCGGGATGCCGAAGTGGAACGAGACCACCGGCACGGGATTGTCGAGCAGCACGGCCAGCTTGGCGTCGTACCCGTCGTCCCGTCCGCTGTCGGGATCGCCCAGCTCGGTCTCGTACCAGACGGCCTCACCGGCCAGCTGATGCGCGTACACCTCGACGGCTGAGGGGTCGGCGTACTCGGGCTGCGGCATGAACAGATTCACCCCGAAAGGGCGCCCGGTCAGCCCCCGCAGCTGCTTGATCTCCTGGTACATCCCGTCGGCCGTCTTGTACCCGGCGGCGAGGAATCCGAGCCCTCCGGCCTCGGCCACGGCGGCGGCGAGCTGCGGCACGGAAACGCCCCCCGCCATGGGGGCCTGCACGATCGGATGCGGAAAAAGATCGGTCAGCGCGGTGGACATGCCCGCATGTTGTCACGTCCCCCGAACAAGTCCGAATCCGGCCTTCCACTGGCACAGGACAGTGCCTGAGCTGAATCCAGCCCCTCCCGCGTTTGAGGAGCGAGGTCTGGGGCGGAGCCCCAGAAGGAGGGGACGGGCAGGGGCGGCGGGGGCGAAGCAGCATCCATCAGCGGCTCCGCCGCGGGCCCCGCGCGCCTCCCGCTCAGCGACCGTTGAACGCATCCTTCAACCGCGAGAACAGCCCCTGCTGCCCCGGCTGACTGCGTCCCCCGGGGGCCGACCCCCGGACCCCCAGCAGTTTCGCTCAGCTCCCGTCAGCGACCGTTGAACGCATCCTTCAACCGCGAGAACAGCCCTTGCTGCCCCGGCTGGAACTGCCCCTGAGGCCGCTCCTCGCCACGCAGCTTCGCCAGTTCGCGCAGCAGCCGCTCCTGCTCCGGATCCAGCTTGTTCGGCGTCTGCACCTCGACGTGGACGACGAGGTCACCGCGGCCGCCGCCACGCAGATGCGTGACTCCACGACCGTGCAGCGGAATCGACTGCCCGGACTGGGTACCGGGCCGGATGTCGACCTCCTCGAGACCGTCCAGCGTCTCCAGCGGCACCTTCGTACCGAGCGACGCCGCGGTCATCGGGATCGTCACCGTGCAGTGCAGATCGTCGCCCCGCCGCTGGAACGTCGAATGCGGCAGCTCGTGGATCTCGACGTAGAGGTCACCGGCGGGACCGCCACCGGGCCCTACCTCACCCTCGCCGGCCAGCTGGATCCGCGTGCCGTTGTCGACGCCGGCGGGAATCTTCACGGTCAGCGTCCGGCGCGACCGCACCCGGCCGTCGCCCGCGCACTCGGGGCACGGCGTCGGAACGACCGTCCCGAACCCCTGGCACTGCGGACACGGCCGCGAGGTCATGACCTGGCCCAGGAACGACCGCGTCACCTGCGACACCTCACCGCGACCACGGCACATGTCACACGTCTGGGCGGAGGTACCGGGAGCGGCGCCCTCACCACTGCAGGTGGAACAGACGATCGCGGTGTCGACCTGGATGTCCTTCGTGGTGCCGAAGGCCGCCTCGTCGAGCTCGATCTCCAGCCGGATCATCGCGTCCTGGCCCCGGCGGGTCCGCGACCGCGGTCCCCGCTGCGACGCCGTACCGAAGAACGCGTCCATGATGTCCGAGAAGTTCCCGAACCCGCCGGCCCCGAAGCCGCCCGCGCCACCGCCGCCCGCCTGGGACAGGGGGTCGCCGCCGAGGTCGTAGACCTGCTTCTTCTGCGGGTCCGACAGCACCTCGTAAGCGGCGTTGATCTCCTTGAACCGCTCCTGGGTCTTCGGATCCGGGTTGACGTCCGGGTGCAGCTCGCGGGCGAGCCGACGGAAGGCCTTCTTGATCTCTTCCTGCGACGCGTCGCGGCGCACGCCGAGAACGGCGTAGTAGTCCGTGGCCACTTACGACTCCGCCAGGATCTGTCCGACGTACCGTGCCACTGCGCGTACCGCTCCCATCGTTCCCGGGTAATCCATGCGGGTCGGTCCGACCACGCCGAGCTTGGCGACTGCCTCGCCGCCCGAACCGTAGCCGACCGACACGACGGACGTGGAGTTGAGTCCCTCATAGGCGTTCTCATGACCGATGCGTACGGTCATGCCCGAATCCCCGGCCTCGCCAAGCAACTTGAGGAGCACGACCTGCTCCTCAAGGGCCTCCAGGACCGGTCGGATAGTGAGGGGGAAGTCATGTCCGAAGCGGGTCAGATTGGCGGTTCCGCCGATCATCAACCGCTCCTCGTTCTCCTCGACGAGTGTCTCCAGAAGGGTGGAGAGCACGGTCGAGACGGTGCCGCGGTCCTCGTGGTCGAAGCCCTCGGGGAGGTCCTCGACGAGCCTGGGCACATCGGTGAAGCGCCGCCCCGCGACCCTGCTGTTGAGCCGGGCCCGCAGGTCGGCGAGGGACGCCTCCCCGAAGGGGGCGGGGCAGTCGATCATCCGCTGCTCGACCCGGCCCGTGTCGGTGATCAGTACGAGCATCACGCGCGCGGGGGCGAGCGAGAGCAGCTCCACATGCCGGACGGTGGACCGGGTCAGCGACGGATACTGCACGACGGCGACCTGCCGTGTGAGCTGGGCGAGCAGCCGTACCGTCCGCGCGACCACGTCGTCGAGATCGACGGCGCCGTCGAGGAAGTTCTGGATGGCCCGCCGCTCGGGCGCGGTCATCGGCTTGACGCCGGCGAGCTTGTCGACGAACAGCCGGTAGCCCTTGTCGGTGGGGATCCGCCCGGCGCTGGTGTGCGGCTGGGCGATGAACCCCTCGTCCTCCAGGGCCGCCATGTCGTTGCGGATCGTCGCCGGCGAGACACCGAGGCTGTGCCGCTCGGTGAGGGCCTTGGAGCCGACCGGCTCCTCGGTGCCCACGTAGTCCTGGACGATGGCGCGCAGCACCTGAAGCCTGCGTTCACTCAGCATCGCGCACACCTCCAGAAGTCGTTCCCGCGGCGCCCCTCCTGGCACTCTTCACATCCGAGTGCCAGCGTTCCCCGGCCCAGTGTACGGCGGTGGGGTACCGCCCCGGCAAGGTCGGTCCTGCCGCGACCGCCCATACGGCTAGCGTCGCCGTATGACGGTGACTTGGGAAGAGCTGGGGTGGGAACGGGTGGCGGCCGGGGTCGGCCGGTGCCGGCTCCCTGGCTGGGACTGCACGGTGGGGCTGGTCGTCGGCGAGGGTACCGCCCTGCTGATCGACGCCGGGTCGAGCCTGGCCGAAGGCACGCTCCTGCGCAGGCAGGCGGAGACCCTCACGGGCCGGCGTGTGACCCATCTCGCGCTGACCCACCCCCACTTCGACCATGTCCTCGGGGCGGGGGCGTTCGCGGACGCGGAGGTGTACGGCCCGGTGGGCATGGCCGCGCTCTTCGAGCAGCACCAGGCCCGCGAGGAACTCCGCACGGACGCGATCCGCAACGGCCTGGAGGCGGCGCTCGCCGACGAGGCGCTGGAGTCCCTGGCCCACCCCCGCCACCACGTCTCCGGCGAGTGGACCCTCGACCTCGGCACCGGCCGCCAGGTCCTGCTGGCGAACGTCGGCCCCGGCCACACGGCCCACGACCTGGCGATCCTCGTCCCCGGCGACCCCGAGGTGGTCTTCTGCGGCGACCTGGTCGAGGAGTCCGGCGAACCGCAGGCGGGCCCCGACGCCGTACCGTCGCACTGGCCGGCGGCCCTGGACCGCCTGCTGGAGCTGGGCGGCGAGGACGCGCTGTACATACCCGGTCACGGAGCGGTGGTGGACGCGGGGTTCGTACGAGGTCAGCGCGACGCTCTGGCCCGCCGTTTCGGCGTGTCGCAGTGACCCTGCGGCCGGTTCTCCTATCGTCATCCGAATGCGCCAGTACTCCGCCGACCTGACCCCGCCCTGGAAGAAGCCGAAGCCCGTCCCCGAGGTCCCGGCGGAGCCCGGCCTGGTGGTCGAGGAGCCCGCGACCGGCTTCTGCGGCGCGGTGATCCGCTGCGAGGCGGGCACGGTGACCCTGGAGGACCGCTTCGGCAAGCACCGCGTGTTCCCGCTGGAGCCGCGCGGCTTCCTGCTGGAGGGCCGCGTGGTGACGTTGGTGAAGCCCTCAGGCGTTCCCGTACGACCGTCCCGCACCGCGTCCGGCTCGGTGGCCGTTCCGGGCGCCCGCGCCCGTGTGGCCCGCGCCGGCCGCATCTACGTCGAGGGCCGCCACGACGCGGAACTGGTGGAGAAGGTCTGGGGCGACGACCTGCGCATCGAGGGCGTGGTCGTGGAGTACCTGGAGGGCGTGGACGACCTCCCGAGGATCGTCGAGGAGTTCGCACCGGGACCGGACGCCCGCCTGGGCATCCTGGTGGACCACTTGGTCCCGGGCACGAAGGAGTGGCGCATCGCGCAGGCGGTGACGAGCGAACACGCGTTGGTGGTGGGCCACCCGTACATCGACATCTGGGAGGCGGTGAAGCCGTCGTCCCTGGGGATCGCCGGCTGGCCGCGGGTGCCGCACGGGCAGGACTGGAAGACGGGGGTGTGCCGGGCGCTGGGGTGGCCGTCGGAGAACACGGGGGCGGTGTGGCAGGCGATTCTGAAGCGGGTGGAGTCTTACAAGGACCTTGAACCGGAGCTGCTGGGCAGGGTGGAGGAGTTGATCGACTTCGTCACGGGTAGCGGTGGGGCCTGACGTTGGGATACGTGCCGAACTCGCTGGTGTCCAATTCGAGCTCCAGATCCTCCAGCGGCAGTGGCGCCCCGAACTTGGTGACCTGCTGCCTCTGGTAATCGGCGTTCTCCCCCTTCCCGACGGGCCTCGTCAGCAAGACGCACTGCGCCATGATCGGATCCACGATGAGGTAGGCAGACACCTCGCCGGCGGCGTAGATCGACCGCTTGATTTCGTAGTCCCGCTGGACGCTGGTCTTGGAAACAACCTCGACCACCATCGTGACCAACTGGGACGGCAGCAGACGGCCTGAGTCCGGGGCGACACCGCGTTCCACCACCACCAAGTCCGGAATGGGCTCGCTGGTCTCATCGATGATGTCCACGTCCGTCACCTGAAGCCGTTCCCAGCGCTTACGCGGGATCTGGTCCACCACGTCCGCCACGATCCGGTTGTGCACCAGATCGGGAGTGGCCATCATCACGATTTCCCCCCGGAGAAGCTCGGCCTTGATGCCCTCGGGAGGCTCGAACTCCTCGAAGAACTTGGCAATCCCACGCTCGTCCACAGCGGTCATCTCCGTGGCCTCCACATCCGCCGCGTCCTGTCGGCGGCAGCCTACGAACCAGGTTAGGCACCGAACCGGCGTTCCGGGGGGATTCACTCGTGGGAGTGATCAGTCCACCAGATCCCGCACTACCGCGTCCGCCAGCAACCGCCCCCGCAGCGTCAGCACCGCCCGCCCTTCCTCGTACGGTCCGCTCTCCAGCAGCCCCTCCCCCAGCGCCCGCCGAGAAGCCGCCAGCCCCTCCTCCCGCAGCAGCGACAACGGCACCCCCTCCCGCAACCGCAGCTCCAGCAGAATCCGCTCGACCCGCCGGTCCTCCTCCGACAGCAGCTCACGCCCCGCCCCCGGCGACTTCCCCGCCGCCAGCGCCGCCGCATACGCCCCGGGATGCTTCACGTTCCACCACCGCACCCCGCCCAGATGCGAGTGCGCTCCCGGCCCCGCGCCCCACCAGTCGGCGCCCCGCCAGTACAGCTCGTTGTGCAGGCACCGGCCCGCTTCGGACGTCGCCCAGTTCGACACCTCGTACCACTCGAAGCCCGCGGCCGAGAACGTGTCCTCCGCGATGAGGTACCGGTCCGCGTGGACGTCGTCGTCGGTCATCGGGACCTCGCCCCGGCGGATACGGCGAGCCAGTTGCGTCCCCTCCTCGACGATCAGCGCGTACGCGCTGACGTGATCCGGACCCGCCCCGATCGCCGCCTCCAGCGAGGCCCGCCAGTCGTCGTCCGACTCGCCCGGGGTGCCGTAGATCAGATCCAGGTTGACGTGCTCGAAGCCCGCCGCCCGCGCCTCCGCCACGCACGCCTCCGGACGCCCGGGCGTGTGGGTGCGGTCCAGGATCTTCAGCACATGCTGCTTCGCGCTCTGCATGCCGAAGGAGATCCGGTTGAAGCCGCCCTGCCGCAGGGTCGCCAGATACGCGGGGTCCACCGACTCGGGGTTCGCCTCCGTCGTCACCTCCGCGTCCGGCGCGAGCCCGAACTCGTCGCGGATCGCCGCGAGCATCCGTACGAGATCGCCCGCGGCCAGCAGCGTGGGCGTGCCGCCGCCGACGAACACCGTGCGGACGGGACGCGGGTCGTCGCCCAGGACCTTCCGCGCCAGGCGGATCTCGTCGATGAGGGTGTCCGCGTAGTTGTCACGGGACGCCAGCACGCCGCCCGTGCCGCGCAGCTCGGTCGCCGTGTAGGTGTTGAAGTCGCAGTACCCGCAGCGGGTCGCGCAGTACGGAACGTGCAGATAGAACCCGAGGGGGCGGTCGGCGGCCCCGGCGAGCGCGGACGCGGGGAGCGTGCCGTCGTCGGGGACGGGCTCGCCGTCGGGGAGTGCGGAAGGCATGCCCTCCATTGTCCCGTACGTCCGCGGCGGCCCCGGACGGCCCAGCCCAGACCGCGGCCCACGGCGGCCTGCCGTATTGCTGGAACCCCTGGCACACCTGGGCAGGGGGCCTTCATGGGCGCGTCCGGGCCGCCCCGAATCCGGTCTGCCCGAATTCAGTCAGCTCGAATTCAGTCAGCTCGAATACGGTCACCCCGCACACACCGGCACCGGGCCCTACCAGCGGGAGCTGGAGAGGCATCTGCGGCTGCGGGCGGACGGGCGGCAGTTCGTGGCCGACGGCGAGGCGATCCGCGCGTTCCAGTCCCGCAACGGGATCCGGCCCGCCGACGGCTGCGCGGGCCTCGTGACGTACCGGATCATGCTGGTCGTCGAGGCCCGCCGGAACCCGAACGCGGCCGGCCGCTGTCCCGTGGGCGCGTAC
Source organism: Streptomyces sp. S.PB5 (assembly GCF_030403745.1). Lineage (GTDB taxonomy): Bacteria > Actinomycetota > Actinomycetes > Streptomycetales > Streptomycetaceae > Streptomyces. Next base: position 5,335 of record NZ_JAQMWP010000001.1, on the reverse strand, counting down.
CGGGTGGCCTGCATGGACCTGGACCGGCGGCTGATGTGGGTGCAGCACGGGCGGCGGGTGACCTTCGCGCCGGTGCCGGTCCGGTCGGGCCGGGACGGGTACGAGACCCGCACCGGATGGCACTCGGTCCACTGGCGGGAACGCGACCACTACTCCGACCTGTACGACGCCCCCCGCTCGCACGGCTGCGTCAACCTGCGGCTCGACGACGCGCGGCGGCTGTGGAACGCCCTGGCCGAGGACGACTCGGTGTACGTGTGGGCAGCAAGCCGGGCACGGAACGCTCCCTCAGTCCCACAGCTCCGCCATCGGCGGTACGTACGCCACCGCCGACCCCCGGTGCTCGCTGAACCGGCTCAGCTCGTCCTGCGCCGCCATCCGCCGCTGGACCCGTACGAAGAGCCCCGGGTCGCGCATGTAGGCGAGGAAGAGCAGGCCGCGGTCGTCGGGGCCGTCGTCGTAGGAGTAGCCGCGGCGCAGCATGCGGGCGCCGGCGTCGAGGCGGGGGCTGGCGGCGCGGACGTGGGCGCCGAGCGGGGTGATGTAGCGGCCCTGCGGGGTCTTGGCGAAGACGTCCACGTCGTCGGTCTCGCGGCCGCCGTCCAGCGGGGCGCCGTCGGCGCGCCGGCGGCCGACGATCTCCTCCTGGCGGCGGGTGGTGAGCCGGGTGAACTCCGTGACGCGCAGGTGGACCCGGCGTACGACGAGAAAGGTCCCCCCGTCCGGCGTCCACACCCAGCGCTCGCACTCCTCGGGGGTCGGGTTCGCGGAGCCGTCCTTGAAGCCGAGCAGGTTGCGGGGCGCCGAGCCGGGCGGCGCGGGCGGCAGGAAGCCCCGCTGCCGCCAGCGCGGGCGCAGCGCGGGGTGGGCGAACCGGGGTGCGGCGCGGGTGAGGGCGCGCGGGTCGTCGGCGCGGAGCTGGAGCAGCAGGTCGCCGCCGCAGCGGGCGGGGTCGAGCCGGTCGCCGGGGAAGGGGGGCAGTTCACGCAGGGCGGGGGCGGCGAGCCGGGGTCCGAGCCCGACGGTGGCGGTGAGAGTGGGGGTGCGGTCCTCCTTGAGGGCGCGGCCCCAGGTGCGCAGTACGGCGCGCAGCTGCCGGGTTCCCGCGTCGAGGTCGTACGCCAGGACGAGTGCGGCGCGCTGCTGGGGAGTGGTCACGCCGGGCTGTCGTACGCCGCCGTGGGCCGGGCCCCGGTGGCCGTCGCCGGGGTCCTTCGCGCAGCCGGCCACCGTGAGTCCGGCGCCGGCGGCGAGCACGGTGCGGCGGTCGATTCCGGGCCCTGATGAGGTATCAAGCGTGTCGAATCCGGCATTCGTTGCCTTGAGCACGAACGGGACGATACATCTGCGGCGTGCGATCGAACCGTTTCCCGCGCCCTGTCCTGTGGGCCGCCACCCTTCTCGTCATCCTCGTCGCGTGCTCGCCCGGCGGCTCGTCGGGCCGTTCGGGCGGCACGGCGGGCGCGGCCGTCGTCCGCGTCCCGCAGGACACCGGCTCCCTCCAGGAGGCCCTGGACCGGGTGCGGCCCGGCGGGCTGGTGCTGGTGTCGCCCGGGGTCTACCGGGAGAGCGTCACCGTGTCCAAGCCGCGCGTGGTGCTGCGGGGCACCGAGCGGTCGACGGTCGTGGTGGACGGCGAGTTCGAGCGGTCCAACGGAATCACGGTCACCGGCGCGGGCGCGGTCGTGGAGAACCTCACCGTGCGCAACCACCTCGCCAACGGGGTGCTGTTCACCGGCGTGACGGACGAGCGGCTCCAGGCGGGCGGCGCGGGCGGCGCGGGCTACGACCCGCTGGACACGGTCAAGTTCCCCCCGCTGAAGGGTTTCCGGGCCTCCTATGTGACGGCCTACGACAACGCCCTGTACGGCATCTACGCCTTCGACGCCCGCTCCGGCGTCATCGAGCACTCCTACGCCTCCGGGCACGCCGACTCCGGGATCTACGTCGGCCAGTGCCGGCCCTGCGCCACCGTGGTCCGGCACAACACCGTCGAGCACAACGCGGTGGGCCTGGAGGTCACCAACGCCTCCGAGCAGCTGTACCTGCTGGGCAACCGCGCCGCCCACAACCGGGTGGGCCTCACCCTCAACTCCAACGACCTGGAGGCGCTCGGCCCGCAGCACGGCGCGGTCGTCGCGGGCAACGCCCTCACCGACAACAACGACGACCAGAGCCCGGAGCAGGCCGACGGCGGCTTCGGCATCGGGATCGGGGCAGGCGGCGGACACGGCAACCTGATCGAGCGCAACCTCGTCTCGGGCAACCGCGCGGCCGGCGTCCTGCTGACCGACGTCCAGGGCTACCCCGCCCACGGCAACCGGGTCCGCGGCAACCGGGTCACCGGCAACGGCACCGACCTGGTCCTGGCCACGGGAGCCCCGGCGGGCAACTGCTTCACGGACAACGGGGAGTCGGTCACGAGCCCGGCGGACCTGTCCGGACTGGCCCGCTGCAGCCGCGCCACCGGTACTGAGACCCCGGTCTCGGCCGAGCCCGGCACCGGCCACCCCCCGCTGGGCCGCGCGCACCCCGTCCAGGCGCCGCCGGGCATCTCCTTCCAGGACGTCCCGGCGCCCCCGGCCCAGCCGAACCTCCCCGGCTCCCCCACGGCGGCCCCCCGCCCGGCGGTCGCCCTGCCGGGCCGCGTGCAGCCCTCGGACTTCCCGCTGCCGAAGTCGGCCGAGGCGGTCCCGGCACGGGACTGAACAAGCCAGGGGTGGCCCCTCGACCTGGGTCGAGGCGCCACCCCTGCTCCGGCGCGGGCCGCTCGGTCGCCTCAGTCGTCTCAGTCGTCCGGCTTCTTCCAGGGCCCGGCCGGCAGCTTCCCCGCCACCTGGTGCTCGGTCACGTCGACGGTGACCGTGCGGCTCTGCCCCAGCGTTGCGGTGAGCCGCCGGAGGTCGCCGTCGTCGTCGATCCAGTACGCCAGCGGGGAGCTGCCGGACGGCGCGGCCGAGCCCTGCGGGCGGGGCCGGGGGCCGGAGAAGACGTCCAGGGAACGCCCCTCGATCCGGTCGTCCCGCAACCACAGCGGTCCCGACTGGGCCAGCAGCTGGGCGTTCTCCGGCCGGTCGGAGGCCATGCCCAGCACCAGCCGCAGCCCGACGTCGAGCGGCCCTCCGACGAACCCCCGCCGCGCCCACTTCTTCTTCTCCACACCGCGGGCCGCCCGCAGCACCTCCCGCGCGGGCGTCTCGGCCACCGCCGTCCCCGACGCCCCGGGCCGGGCGGCCTCCGCCCCCTTGCGGCCGCTCTCCTCGGGCTTCGCGGCGCCGTCCCCGGCGGCTCCGGGCTTCTTCCCCGCGGCACCCTTCTCCGTGCCGCGCGCGACCGCCACCCCCGAGGAGTCCCACGCCAGCAGCCCTCGTCCGCCGTCGGCCTCGGCGTCGTACATCCCCACCGCGCGGTGCCGTCGGTGGTCGACCACCGCCCGGATCGTGGTGTCCCCCGCTGTCGTCGTCACCCGCAGCGTGACCGCCGACGGGCTGGCCCGGTAGACGCGGAAGCGGGCCTGCGCCATGCGCTGGGCCTCGTCGGCGGAGACGGGGCGCGGGCCGTCGGCGGAGCCGCCACCGGTCACGGACATCGCGGCCACGGCGGTGAGGCCGCCCGCCGCCACCACCGCTCCCGCGGTGAGGAGTCGTTTCGTCTTGCTGTGCATGCCACGTCTCTACAGGCGGGCGGGCCGCCCACCGGTCTGCACCGGTGAGCGGCCCGCCCGAGGTTCACCCCCGTGGCCGAGTGGCCACGGTCAGCACTTGCCCTTGCACGGCTCCCCTCGCTTGTTGGCGATCTTCACGATGAGACCGTCGTCCGACGAGGCGTTCCGCAGGGTGACCGCGTACGGCCCGAAGACGGGCTTCGCAGGCAGTACGTACCCTTCGGGAACGTCCGTCTCGACCAGGTAGTACGTGCCGATCGGCAGTCGGTCGAAGGAGCAGCGGCCGGTCTTGGCCGCGGTGACGCAGTCACCCACCAGGGCGTCCTTCTTCACACCCTTGCGCTGCAGCCCGGGCGTGCCGTTGCTGTCGTGCCAGAGCTGGAAGACAGCGCCGGCGAGCGGCTTCCCGGTCTTCTTGTCGGTCTTGACGACCGTCAGCCCGAGGTTCTTGATCAGGCCGGCGTCCAGCGTGAGGTTCTCACGCTTGCCCGGGCCGAGCGTGACCACCGGGGAGCAGCCGGAGGAGGGCTTCACGACGGAGTCGTCGCCGTTCCCGCCCGCGTTCTGCTTGGTCCACTGGTAGTCGGCCGGCGCGGTGAAGCAGACCCGGTACTTGCCGTCCGGCAGGTCCGTGAACAGGTACTTGCCGTCCGCGTCGGTCTTCACGGTCTTGATGACCTCGCCCGTCTCCGGGTCGATCAGCTTGACCTTGACGCCCTCCGCACCCTTCTCGCCCGGGTCCTGGATGCCATTGCCATTGGTGTCGTACCAGACGAAGTCACCCAGCTTGTTGGCCGGCACGAGACCGGCGTCCAAGGTGAGGTCCTCGCGCTTGTCCGGGCCCAGGGTCACCGGGTCCGTGCAACCGGTCGTCGGGTCGACGACGGAGTCGTCACCCTCGGCACCGGCGTTCTGCTTCGTCCAGCCGTAACCGTCGGGCGCCGTGAAGCACACCTTGTACGAACCGTCAGGCAGCTGGTCGAACAGGTACTTGCCCTGGTCATCGGTGGTCGTCGACTTGATGACATCACCGGTGGCCGGGTCGACGAGGTCGGCCTTGACGCCGGGAGCGGGCTTCTCGTCCGCATCCTGGATGCCATTGCCATTGGTGTCGTACCAGACGAAGTCACCCAACTTGTTCACCGGAACCAGACCGGCGTCCAAGGTGAGGTCCTCGCGCTTGTCCGGGCCCAGGGTCACCGGGTCCGTGCAACCGGTCGTCGGGTCGACGACGGAGTCATCGCCCTCGGCACCAGCGTTCTGCTTCGTCCAGTCATAGCCCTCAGGCTTCACGAAACAGACCTTGTACGAACCATCAGGCAGCTGATCGAACAGGTACTTGCCCTGGTCATCGGTGGTCGTCGACTTGATGACATCACCGGTGGCCGGGTCGACCAGGTTCACCGTCACACCAGACACGGGCTTCTCGTCCGCGTCCTGAATGCCGTTGCCGTTCGTGTCGTACCAGACGAAGTCGCCCAGCCGGTTCGTCACCGGAACCAGACCCGCATCCAGCGTGAGATCCTCACGCTTGTCCGGGCCCAGCGTCACCGGGTCCGTGCAACCAGTCGCCGGGTCGACAACAGAGTCATCGCCCTCGGCACCAGCGTTCTGCTTCGTCCAGTCATAGCCCTCAGGCTTCACGAAACAGACCTTGTACGAACCATCAGG